>NZ_CM123306.1:0-5833229 GCF_051918125.1 Rhodococcus sp. SJ-3 | reverse complement strand
TCGGCGGACGCACCGCGTAGCATGCCGTAGCGATCTTCGAGCGTCACGGTCGGCGCGGCCGTCACAGCACCCGTTCCGGGATCGATCGGCAGTACTGCCACGGCCTTCCCTCTCGTGAGTGACACGGCGAGACCTTCGGGGGACGCGGCACATCCTGCGACTCCGGGCTTCTCCGGCCAGGTCCACGCGGGCCCGGCTGCTACCGCGCCGTCCATGCTCACCCGCTGCAACCGGTCCTCGAGCACGGTGCGGTCGGTGATCCACAGGTTGCCGCTCGGGTCCCGGCACACGTCTCCGCTTCCCCCAGCCCCGACAGTGTCACCGTCGGGCTGCCGACGCGCCGGGTGTGGGCAGTGGAAGCGACAGCAAGCTTGCCGGACAGCGACGAAGCATGTCTGCTGCGGCCGGATCTCCCGCATTGCCGGTGAGTACCGCGAGTTCGGTCGGCGAGACGAATTCGAGCGCACCTGCGTTCCCGGTGGTGCCGCGCGGATTCCGGTCAGGATGTCCTTGGGTACATCGCCTGCCGCGATCCGCACCACCCGATTGTCGGATGGCGTGGTGATGTAGGCGTAGAGCAGGCGGTCCTCGTTGAAAGTGGGCGACAGAACGACGTCGTGCAGCCCGCCGTCTCCCGAGCCGTCGACGGGCACGGTCGCCACTTCGACGGGTTCCTCACCGACGGTGACCCGCAGAATACGGCCCGTGCGACGTTCGGTCACGAGCGCGGAATTGCCGTCGGGGAGGGCGATCAGACCGCCGGTGGTATCGAGGCAGGTCGCGATCACTGCGGGATCGGGATCGACACACGGTCCAGGAGGGACCGGCGGTGTGCTCGGTGTGGTGGTCGTGCTCGGCGATTGCTCCGGCGCTACGCCCCCCGCGTCGAACGACGGCGCGGATGTGAACGGGGTGGTGGCTGCGTCGTCGAATCGTGCGCATGACGGAACGAGAAGCACCCCGATCGCCAGGGCCACCGCACTCGTACGCATCTTCCACGAACCTGCCGACCGCGCGCCCCTCGTCATGCAGCAGACGTTACCGGGACGACGCGCGGCGGCGCGTATGCCGGGTGGGAGGGGCACCGGGGACCTACGCTGGAGAGGTGACCCGCAATCCTTCGGCGCAAGTCCTGTCGTTCGCGGCCGGGACAGCCGATCTGTCTTTCTGGTGGTGTCGGTGGGTGCCTGTACGTTACGAACATGCAGCTCAGATACCGGTACCGGGTCTATCCGACGCCTGGCCAGCGGGACATGCTGGCCCGGTCGTTCGGGTGTGCACGGGTGGTGTTCAACGATGCGCTGCGCGCGCGGCAGGACGCGTGTGCGTCCGGGGTGAGCCTCTCGGACACCGACGTGCAGAAACAGGTGGTTACCGCAGCGAAGAAGACCCCGCAGCGGGCATGGCTTGCCGAGGTGGCGTCGGTTGCGTTGGTGTAGGCCTGCCAGGACGCGCGTCGCGCCTACCGGAACTGGTTCGACTCGATATCCGGCACACGCAAGGGCCGCAAGGTCGGTCCGCCTCGTTTCCGGTCCCGCAAGGACAACAGGAAGGCAATCCGGCTGACCCGCAACGGGTTCTCGCTGCGTTCGAACGGGAAGCTGTATGTGGCGAAGGTCGGCGAGCTGAAGGTCGCGTGGTCGCGGGACCTGCCGTCGGAGCCGTCGAGCGTGTCGATCATCAAGGACGCTGCGGGACGGTACTTCGCGTCGTTCGTGGTGGAGACGTCCGATGTACTACTGCCGGAGTGCGATGCGGAGGTGGGGATCGATTTGGGTTTGACGACGTTCGCCGTGCTCTCGGACGGGAAGGTCATCGAGTCCCCGAAATTCTTCCGCCGCGCCGAACGCAAGCTCCGCAAGGCGCAACAGAGCTTGTCGCGCAAACAGAAGGGCAGCAGGAATCGGGCCAAGGCCCGCCTCGAGGTCGCCAAAGCTCACGCGAAGGTGGCCGATGCCCGCGCCGAGTGGGCGCACAAGCAGTCCACGATGATCATCCGCGAGAACCAAGCGGTGTTCGTCGAGGATTTGTGTGTCGCGGGGTTGGCGCGGACTCGGTTGGCGAAGTCAGTGCACGATGCGGGGTGGGGCTTGTTCACCCGCTTGTTGGAGGAGAAGGCCGCTCGGTTCGGGCGGGTGTTTGTGAAGGTGGACCGATTTTATCCGTCGAGTCAGCTCTGCTCCGCGTGCGGGGTGCGCGACGGTCCGAAGCCGCTCTCTGTTCGCCGGTGGCAGTGCGCGGCGTGCGGGGTGGTGCACGACCGCGATCTGAATGCTGCCAAGAATGTCCACGCCGCGGGACGTGCGGAGTGGTTAAACGCTTGTGGAGGGGCGGTAAGTCCTTCCGTCTGATGGGAGGCGAGTCCCTGTGAATCAGGAACCCACCGGAGCGGCGCGTAGCGCTGCAGGAGGAATCCCGGATGTTCACGGCCGGGAGGACGTCAACGACAAGGAGACCGGCCGCACGCCGGACACAGGCTCGAGTCCCTTCGATGAACCGACGCTGCAGATGCGTCGGGAGCGTCCGTCGATGCTCGAATCCGAGGACGATCTCGGGTTCGACAATTCTGCGCTCACCCCTGGATTCGACAGTTCTGCATACGACAGTTCTGTGTACGGGGGCGCGGCGTACGCCGCACCCACCGAGCAGATCTATCGGCCCGATCAATCGGGAACTGCGCCCGCGGAGACCGCACCGGTCGTCGAAGCGCGTCGCGGAACCCTCGACCTGGGGCTTCTCGTCCTGCGGCTCGCGGTCGGCGGAATCCTCATCGTCCACGGGCTGCAGAAGCTGGTGGGACTGTGGGGAGGTCCCGGCTTGGACGGGTACGAGGAGTTGCTCCGAGAGGCGGGCTACCAGCAACCGGGCATCCTTGCGATCGTCGGTGCGGCCGGTGAGCTCGCGGCCGGAGCATTCCTCGTTCTCGGTCTGCTCACGCCGCTCGCCGCGGCGGCGATCGTGGCAATCATGATCAACGCAGTGTTGTTCAAACACGAGCTCGAACCCGGTGTCCAGTTCTTCGCGAGCGAACAGTCGGGGTTCGAATTCGAGGTGCTACTCGCGGCAGCCGCGGTGTCGCTCACACTCACCGGCCCGGGCCGGATCGCCGTGGACGGCCCGCGTAAGTGGGCGACCCGGCCGTTCGTCGGGTCGTTCGTCGCGCTGCTTCTCGGTGTCGCGGCGGGCGTGTGTCTGTGGATCTTCGGTCGCTGACACCGGCCGGACGAGACAGGCCGCCGCAATCGGATGATCGCGGCGGCCTGTTCTTCTGCGGAGTGGCCTACGGCACCTGTCGGACGGCGCCCTTGTCTGCGGACGTGGCCAGCGCCGCGTAGGCGCGAAGTGCCTTGGATACCGTGCGCTCGCGATTCACGGGCTGCCACGGACGCTCGGAGGCCTCCATCTTCGCGCGCCGCTCGGCGAGCACATCGTCGTCGACGAGCACCTCGAGGGCTCGGGTCGCCACATCGATGCGGATCCGGTCGCCGTTCTCGATCAGGCCGATGACACCGCCCGACGCTGCCTCGGGGGAGACGTGACCGATCGACAGTCCCGACGTACCGCCGGAGAAGCGTCCGTCGGTGATCAGAGCGCACACCTTGCCGAGCCCGACACCCTTGAGGAACGACGTGGGGTGCAGCATCTCCTGCATGCCCGGGCCGCCGGCCGGTCCCTCGTAGCGCACGACGACGACGTCGCCGGGCTTGATCTTCTTACCCAGAATCACCGAAACCGCTTCTTCCTGGGATTCGACGACGAAGGCGGGACCCTCGAAGTGGAAGAGGTCTTCGTCGATGCCCGCGGTCTTGAGGATCGCGCCGTCCGGGGCGATGTTGCCGCGCAGCACGACGAGTCCGCCCTCGACGGTGTAGGCGTGTTCGATGTCGTGAATGCAACCGCCGACGGCGTCGGTGTCGAGCGACGACCAGCGGTTGTCGGTCGAGAACGGTTCGGTGGTGCGCACTCCGCCGGGGGCGGCGTGGAAGAGTTCGAGTGCTTCATCCGTCGCCTTGCCGGAGCGGATGTCCCAGTCGTCGAGCCACTGATCGAAGCTCTCGGTGTGGACGGTGTGCACGTCGGTCTCGAGCAGTCCGCCGCGGCGGAGTTCGCCGAGGATCGCGGGGATTCCGCCGGCCCGGTGCACATCCTCCATGTGATAATCGGAGTTCGGCGACACCTTCGCCAGGCACGGCACCTTGCGGCTGATCGCATCGATCGTGGAGAGATCGAAGTCGACCTCACCTTCCTGCGCTGCGGCGAGGGTGTGCAGCACCGTATTGGTCGAACCGCCCATGGCGACGTCGAGGGCCATCGCGTTGCGGAACGCAGCGGGCGTAGCGACGTTGCGGGGCAGGACCGATTCGTCCTCGTCGCGGTAGTAGCGCAGCGCCGCCTCGACGACGGTGGTGCCCGCGCGCTCGAACAGTGCGCGGCGCGCCTCGTGGGTCGCGAGAGTCGATCCGTTGCCCGGCAATGCGAGACCGAGTGCCTCGGTAAGGCAGTTCATCGAGTTCGCGGTGAACATCCCCGAGCACGAACCGCACGTCGGGCACGCACTGCGCTCGACCTCGTCGAGACCGGCATCGTCGACAGCCTCACTCGCGGACGCGGAGATCGCGGTGATCAGGTCGGTGGGTGCCTGCGCCACACCGTTCACGACAACGGCCTTGCCTGCCTCCATCGGCCCGCCGGAGACGAACACCGTCGGGATGTTCAGGCGCATGGCCGCGTTGAGCATTCCGGGTGTGATCTTGTCGCAGTTCGAGATACACACGAGTGCGTCGGCGGTGTGTGCGTTGACCATGTATTCGACGGAGTCGGCGATGATCTCGCGGCTCGGAAGCGAGTACAGCATTCCGCCGTGGCCCATGGCGATGCCGTCGTCGACGGCGATCGTGTGGAACTCGCGCGCGACGCCGCCCGCTGCCCGTATGGCGTCGGCGACGATCTCGCCGACGTCCTTGAGGTGGACGTGGCCGGGAACGAACTGGGTGTACGAGTTCGCGATGGCGACGATCGGCTTGCCGAAATCGGAATCGGTCAGGCCGGTGGCGCGCCACAGGGAGCGCGCGCCGGCTGCATTACGTCCGACGGTGGTGGTGCGTGACCTCAACGGGGGCATGGGCTGACTTCCTTGACGGGGCTTGTGGTGCGGCGCATTGACCTGGTGCGCCCCGATTGCCGGGCTGTGACGGGGCCGGGGCGCGACGAATTCGAATCTACTCTCGTGCTATTTGCTACCCGGATCCGACTCGGGCTCGGCCGGTGTATCGGATATCACGTCGTCGTCCTCCGGTTCCTTGCCCGCTTCTTCCTTGTCCGCTTCGGCGAGCTGAGCCGCCCGGGCCGCCGCGTACGGGTCGGTGATCCGTCCGCCGCTGGCCTCGGCGAGTTGAGGCAGGCGCCCGAAAGTGACCACGGGAAGCGCTACCTCGGTGTCGTCGGTGAGGGTCGCACGCGCCCAGCCGCGTTTGGGGAATCGGATGCCTTTCAGCGAATCCCAGCCGATTTTCGTCGTCGAGAACGTCGCGCGCGCGACGATGCCGTCGGGGCCGATGACGGTGCGTACCCGCAGTACCCATGCGACGACGAGGAGTGGGATCACCAGCATCCACGAGAAGGCGGCGGGCCACGCCATTGCAGGGGACAGCACCGCGAGGAACAGGAGACCGCACGCGAGGAATGAAAGCCGCGAGATCTGGATGACCTGCGTCGTCGGTTCGGTCGTGGGCTCGGGAGTGTGGGAGGATGGGCTCGGTGGCACGGGCTGCTGTGGAGATGACACCTCACCATCTTCTCACCGCAGCCATGGCATCTCACATTCTGGGACAGTGACCGAACCAAGTTGACTGTTCTACTCCACGCGCCTACCGTCGACCGCGTGAATCAGAATGGGTTGCTCGTAATCGGCCGGCGCGTCGTCGCCTGAGCCGCTTATAGCAACTCGCCCACGACGCGCCACCCTCGTACAGCACCATGCTGACGAGGGTTTTTTGTTGCCCGGAGCCAGAATCAGAGGAATTCGTAGTGAGCGCACCAACCGCACGTCCTCAACCCTCGCCGCGGAAGCCGGGGTCTGCAAGCCCGACTTCCGCAGCGGCCGCGACGCAGCCCGCCGGCCGACGCTCGGTAGCCCCCGAGCGGGTCACCGGCGCCCAGGCCGTAGTCCGGGCTCTCGAAGAGCTCGAGGTCGACACGGTATTCGGTATTCCCGGCGGTGCGATCCTTCCCGTCTACGACCCGCTCTTCGACTCGAAGGGCGTGCGCCATGTGCTCGTCCGTCACGAGCAGGGTGCAGGCCACGCCGCGACCGGATACGCGCAGGCAACCGGCAAGGTCGGTGTGTGTATGGCGACGTCCGGCCCGGGCGCGACCAACCTGGTCACCCCGCTCGCCGACGCCCAGATGGACTCGGTCCCGGTCGTTGCGATCACCGGCCAGGTCGGGCGTCCGCTGATCGGTACCGATGCGTTCCAAGAGGCCGACATCTCGGGCATCACGATGCCCATCACCAAGCACAACTTCCTCGTCACCGAAGGCACCGACATCCCCCGCATCCTCGCGGAGGCGTTCTACCTGGCGTCCTCGGGCCGACCGGGCGCGGTGCTCGTCGATATCCCGAAGGACATCCTGCAGGCGCAGACCACGTTCAGCTGGCCGCCGGAGATGCACCTGCCCGGTTACCGCCCCGTCACCAAGCCGCACGGCAAACAGGTCCGCGAGGCCGCGCGCCTGATCGCCGATTCCAAGAACCCCGTCCTGTACGTCGGCGGCGGCGTGATCAAGGCCGACGCCTCCGCGGAGCTGCTCGAGCTCGCTGAGCTGACCCGGATCCCCGTGGTCACCACACTCATGGCGCGTGGTGCATTCCCCGACAGTCACGAATTGCACTGCGGCATGCCCGGCATGCACGGCAACGTCGCAGCCGTGGCGGCGCTCCAGAAGAGCGACCTGCTCATCACTCTCGGTGCCCGGTTCGACGACCGCGTCACCGGTCAGCTCGACACGTTCGCTCCCGACGCAAAGGTCATCCACGCCGACATCGATCCGGCGGAAATCGGCAAGAACCGGCACGCCGACGTGCCGATCGTCGGCGACTGCAAGGAAGTCATCGTCGAGCTGCTCGAAGCGGTCCGTGCCGACCTCGCGACAGGCACGAGGCTCGAATACGAGCAGTGGTGGGCCTACCTCGACGACCTCCGCAGCACCTACCCGCTGTCCTACGACCGGCACACCGACGGCACTCTGTCGCCGCAGTACGTGATCCAGGCCGTCGGCAAGCTCGCCGGACCCGACGCGATCTACTGCGCCGGCGTCGGTCAGCATCAGATGTGGGCTGCGCAGTTCGTCGACTACGAGAAGCCGCGTACCTGGCTGAACTCCGGTGGCCTCGGCACGATGGGCTACGCGGTGCCCGCTGCGATGGGCGCCAAGATGGGCAAGCCGGAAGCCGAGGTCTGGGCGATCGACGGCGACGGCTGCTTCCAGATGACCAACCAGGAGCTCGCAACCTGCGCGGTCGAAGGTGTGCCGATCAAGGTCGCGTTGATCAACAACGGCAACCTCGGAATGGTGCGTCAGTGGCAGACGCTGTTCTACGAGAAGCGGTATTCGAACACCGATCTGTCCACGCACAGCCTGCGTATCCCCGATTTCGTGAAGCTGGCCGAGGCTCTCGGCTGCGTCGGCATCCGTGTCGAGCGCGAGGAGGACGTCGAGGACGCGATCCGTCAGGCCCAGGCCATCGACGATCGTCCCGTCGTCATCGACTTCATCGTCGGCAAGGACGCCCAGGTGTGGCCGATGGTGGCTGCGGGCACCAGCAACGACGAGATCATGGCCGCCCGCGACATCCGTCCGTTGTTCGACGACGACTCCGCCGACGACCCCACTGTGATCCACGAGACCATCGAGCGCGACCGCGCGCGCAGCGAGCAGGCTGCCGCCGAGGAGGAAACCAAGTGAGCACGAGCCACACCCTCAGTGTTCTCGTCGAGGACAAGCCGGGCGTGCTGGCCCGAGTCGCATCGTTGTTCTCGCGGCGCGGCTTCAATATCGAATCGCTCGCCGTCGGCGGCACCGAAGTCCCGGAGATCTCCCGGATGACGATCGTCGTGACGGTCGACGAGTTCCCCCTCGAGCAGGTCACCAAGCAGCTCAACAAGCTCGTCAACGTCATCAAGATCGTCGAACAGGAGGACGAGGCATCTGTTGCCCGGGAACTCCTGCTGATCAAGGTGCGCGCCGACGCCAGCGTGCGCACGCAGGTCATCGAGACGGTGAACCTGTTCCGCGCCAAGGTGATCGACGTCTCGCCCGAGTCGCTGACCATCGAAGCCACCGGAACCCGGTCCAAGCTCGATGCGCTGTTGCGCATGCTCGAACCGCACGGCATCCGCGAGATCGTGCAGTCCGGAGTCGTTGCGGTCGGACGCGGTCCGAAGTCCATCACGGCGACCCGTTAGCCTGAACACACCCATATTTTCTGAAAGAGGTAACCACTGTGGCAGTCGAGATGTTCTACGACGACGACGCCGACCTGTCGATCATCCAGGGCCGTAAGGTCGCGGTCATCGGATACGGCAGCCAGGGGCACGCGCACTCGCTGAGCCTGCGCGACTCCGGCGTCGAGGTTCGTATCGGCCTGAAGGAGGGCTCCAAGTCGCGGGCCAAGGCCGAAGAAGCGGGCCTGACCGTCGGCACCCCCGCCGAGGTTTCGGAGTGGGCCGACGTCATCATGGTGCTCGCTCCCGACACCGCGCAGGCGTCGATCTTCAAGGACGACATCGAGCCGAACCTGAAGGACGGCGACGCGCTGTTCTTCGGCCACGGCCTCAACATCCACTTCGACCTGATCACGGCTCCGGCGAACGTCACCGTCGGCATGGTCGCGCCGAAGGGTCCCGGTCACCTCGTGCGTCGCCAGTTCGTCGACGGCAAGGGTGTTCCTGCTCTGATCGCAGTGCACCAGGATCCCAAGGGCGAGGGTCAGGCGCTGGCACTGTCCTACGCCAAGGGCATCGGCGGCACCCGCGCAGGCGTCATCAAGACCACGTTCAAGGAAGAGACCGAGACCGACCTGTTCGGTGAGCAGGCCGTGCTCTGCGGTGGCACCGAAGAACTGGTCAAGACCGGTTTCGAGGTCATGGTCGAGGCGGGCTACGCCCCCGAGATGGCCTACTTCGAGGTTCTCCACGAGCTCAAGCTCATCGTCGACCTCATGTACGAGGGTGGCATCGCCCGCATGAACTACTCGGTGTCCGACACCGCGGAGTTCGGCGGCTACCTCTCCGGTCCGCGCGTCATCGACGCCGGCACCAAGGAGCGCATGAAGGAGATCCTCGCGGATATCCAGTCCGGTGAGTTCACCCGTCGTCTCGTCGCCAACGTCGAGAACGGCAACACCGAGCTCGAAGGCCTGCGCAAGGCCAACGCCGAGCATCCGATCGAGGTCACCGGCAAGAAGCTGCGCGACCTGATGAGCTGGGTCGATCGCCCCATCACCGAAACCGCGTAGTCGGTCCGGTCTTCTCCGGCGGCCCGGTGCACCACGCGGTGCACCGGGCCGCTGTCTTTCTGCACCGCTGCCGATCCGGTACCGCTCTCGCGCATGCCGCGCGGAGGAGATACTGAGTTGATGTCGCTCTGGACCGCTCCCGGCAGGCTCCCTGGCGTAGCCGTGGCGCGCACCTATCAGCGTCGGTGGTTGCGCAGCGACATCACCGCCGGCCTGGTTCTGAGCGCACTCCTGGTGCCTGCCGGGATGGGATACGCGCAAGCTGCAGGCCTGCCTCCCTACACCGGTCTGTACGCGACGATCGTGCCGATGCTCGTGTACGCGCTCGTGGGACCGTCCCGAATTCTCGTTCTCGGACCGGATTCCGCACTCGCCCCATTGATAGCAGCCGCGGTGATTCCGCTCGCGTCCGGTGGCGATCCGCAACGTGCGATCGCCCTTGCCGGCGTCCTGGCGATTCTTGTCGGCCTGATATCGCTGCTCGCGGGGATCCTGCGTTTCGGGTTCGTCACAGAACTGCTGTCCAATCCGATCCGCATCGGTTTTCTCAATGCGATCGCGGTCATCGTCATCGTGGCGCAACTGCCGTTGCTGCTCGGCACAGAAGACGACGAATCCGGTGTGCTGCCCGAGCTCGCGGATGTCGTCGACGACGTGATCGAGGACGGCCCACAGCTGTTCGCGCTGTCGATGGGCCTCGCCTGCATCCTCACGATCGTCGCGGTGCGCAGATTCGTTCCGGTGATACCGGGCGTCCTCATCGCTGTCGTCGGGGCAGGGACGGTGACCGCGGTGTTCTCCCTGACCGACCGGATGACGATGGTGGGAGAACTACCCGCGGGCTTTCCCGCACCTGCGCTCGGTGGCGTCGGATGGGGCGACGTGGCCGAACTGCTCGGCCCGGCGGTTGCCATCGCGCTCATCGCGTACGCCGACACGGCGGTCCTGTCCCGGACGTTCGCGTTGCGGCACGGTGACGACGTCGACGGAAGTTCGGAGATGCGTGCCCTCGGTGCGGTCAACGTCGCGGCGGGCCTCACGGGCGGCTTCCCCGTGTGCGGGAGTGGCAGCCGAACGCCGGTCGTCGAGCATGCCGGGGGCCGCACACAACTCGTAGGGGCGGTGGGAGCGCTCACGGTTCTGGCTTTTCTTCTGATGGCGCCGGGATTGACGGCGTACCTTCCGCAGGCCGCGCTCGGTGCAGTGGTGATCGTCGCGGCGAGCGCTCTGATCGACGTGAGGGCCGTCCGGCATCTGTGGAAGGTCAGCAAGGTCGAATTCGGGTTGTCCATCGCGGCGTTCGCCGGCGTCGCATTCGCAGGAGTCCTGCAGGGCGTCCTCGTCGCAATCGGCCTGTCGCTGATCGTCGTCGTCGTGCGGGCCTGGCAGCCCCACCGCACCGAACTCGTGGAACTTCGCGACGTCGCTGGGTATCACGACATCGATCGGCACCCCGAGGGGCATCGGATCGAAGGGCTGGTGCTGGTCCGTTTCGATGCGCCTCTGTTCTTCGCCAACGGGGCGATTCTCACGCGATACGTGCGCGAGCGAGTCTCCTGCGCCGAACATCCCGTGAAATGGGTCATTCTCGCGGCCGAGCCCATCACCGATCTCGATACCACCGCCGTGGAGGCCCTCGAGGAACTCGACGAAGATCTAGAGCGCAAAGGGATCCGACTCGATTTCGCAGCAATGAAAGGACCGGTCAAGGACCGACTGCGGAGAATGGCCACCGGCGGTCGCTTCGGCGACGACCGGTTCCACCCGACGGTCCGGGCCGGAGTCATCGCGTTTCGTCACCGCAACGACGAGGGTGTCGGCCGCACCGAAGTCGACGCACCGCCCCGCGATGTTGTCGACGGTAGTCCTGTATCAGGGGACGGCAGCGCCGAATCCGGTGACGGCCAGGAGTGACCCGATGGATCATCGGTGTCCGGATTGTGACCGATGTTATTGGTGTGGCGTCGTTGTTACGGGCGCGCACGACCCTACGGTATCGCCATGGGACGAACTTCGAGAACTGTCGCGGGAGCAGCGATTCTTGCAGTGTTGTGCGCAAGCGGCACTGTGGTCACGGCACATGCCGGGCCCACGGTACCCGGTGTCGTCATACCCGGGATCGAGGTCCCCGAGATCGGCGGCCTCGTTCCCCCGGCGCAATCGGAGTTGTTCGGTGGTGGACGAAATCTGTTCCCCGACAAGCGATTCGTCGCGCTCTACGGCCACCCCAGCGGGCCGGCGCTCGGCGCCTTCGGGGAGCAGGACACCGCTGGTGCGATCGCACGGGTGCGCGACCTCGCGGCGCAATACCAACAATATTCGGCCGAGCCGGTGTTGCCGGCCTTCGAGATCATCGCGACGGTCGCGTCCGCCGATCCCGGTACCGACGGGCGTTTTTCGCGCATCACCCCGCTCGAGCAGCTTCGTCCGATCATCGACGAAGCGGAAGCGTCAGGCATCTACGTCGTTCTGGATCTGCAGCCCGGCCATACACACTTCCTCGAGCAAGCCCGGATCTACGAAGAGTTCCTCGCGCGGCCGAATGTCGGTCTCGCGCTCGACCCGGAATGGCGGCTTGCGCCGGGGCAGCAGCACATGGTGCAGATCGGTTCGGTCGATTCGTCCGAGATCAACGAAGTGGTCGCGTACCTCGCCGACCTCGTGCAGCGGCACGATCTGCCTCAGAAGATGCTCGTTCTGCACCAGTTCCGTAGTTCGATGATCACCGGGCGCGAACTCGTCGACGCAGGCAGGCCGGAGGTGTCGGTGGTACTGCACGCGGACGGACACGGCTCGCCTGCTCAGAAACTCGATACGTGGGGTGCGCTGCAGACCGGGCTCCCCCCGCAGATCCACATGGCGTGGAAGAACTTCTACGACGAGGATGTGCCCACATTCACACCCGAGCAGACCATGACTGTCGAGCCGAAACCGGTGTTCGTGTCGTTCCAGTGAGTACCGGCGAGTACTGCGGCATCCCCGTGGGCCCGCTGAGACCGCAGGGGCACTAAACTATGGGCGGTCACGGCTTGAACACGCCTACCGTCAGGTGCCCGCGCCGTCGACTGTTCACCACATACACGACACAGGGAGTTTGCACGTGAGCCAGAATGGCCGTCCAGTTGTCCTGATCGCCGACAAGCTTGCGCAATCGACCGTCGATGCCCTCGGTGACGGAGTCGAGGTGCGCTGGGTGGACGGCCCGGACCGCCCGGCCCTGTTGGCCGCGGTGCCCGACGCGGACGCATTGCTGGTGCGGTCGGCCACGACCGTCGACGCCGAAGTCCTCGCCGCAGCTCCGAAGCTGAAGATCGTCGGCCGCGCCGGTGTGGGTCTCGACAACGTCGACATCGCTGCCGCCACCGAGCGAGGCGTGATGGTGGTCAACGCTCCCACTTCGAACATCCACTCCGCCGCCGAGCACGCCGTTGCGCTGCTGATGTCGGCTGCACGCCAGGTGCCCGCAGCCGACCGCACGCTGCGTGAGCGCACCTGGAAGCGCTCGAGCTTCAACGGCACCGAGATCCTCGGCAAGACGGTCGGTGTCGTCGGCCTCGGCCGGATCGGTCAGCTCTTCGCGCAACGTCTCGCCGCGTTCGAGACCCACGTCATCGCGTACGACCCCTACCTGCCCGCTGCACGCGCAGCGCAGCTGGGCATCGAACTGGTCGACATCGACGAACTCGTCTCGCGCGCCGACTTCATCTCGGTTCACCTGCCGAAGACGAAAGAAACCGCGGGCCTGATCAACGCGGAGCGTCTCGCCACGGCGAAGGACGGCGTGATCATCGTCAACGCTGCGCGCGGTGGGCTCATCGACGAGGACGCGCTGTACGACGCGCTCACCTCCGGCAAGGTCCGTGCTGCCGGACTCGACGTGTTCAACACGGAGCCCTGCACCGATTCGAAGCTGTTCGACCTCGACAACGTGGTCGTCACCCCGCACCTGGGCGCCTCGACCGCAGAGGCGCAGGATCGCGCCGGCACCGATGTCGCCAAGAGCGTCCTCTTGGCTCTCGCCGGCGAATTCGTCCCCGACGCCGTCAACGTCTCCGGTGGCCCGGTCGGTGAAGAGGTCGCGCCGTGGCTCGAGCTCGTCCGCAAGCTCGGCCTGCTAGCAGGCACCCTCTCGCCCGAGGCCGTGCAGAACGTGCAGGTCGTGGCGAGCGGTGAGCTGTCCGTCGAGAACGTCGAGATCCTCGGTCTGGCTGCGCTCCGCGGCCTGTTCTCGGCCAGCAGCGACGAACCGGTCACCTTCGTCAACGCTCCGCAGCTCGCAGAGCAGCGCGGTGTGAGCATCGAGGTCGAGAGCATCAGCGAGGCCCAGACGCACCGCAGCGCTGTCGAGGTGCGCGCTGTGGCGGCCGACGGTGGCATCACCACCGTCGCGGGCGCGCTTACCGGCCTGCAGCAGGTCGAGAAGATCGTCAACATCAACGGACGCAGCTTCGACCTGCGTGCCGAAGGTCACAATTTCATCGTGCACTACCAGGATCGTCCCGGCGTTCTCGGCACCCTGGGCACCGTTCTCGGCAACGCGGGCATCGACATCCAGGCCGCAGCGCTGAGCCAGGACGCCGAAGGCCCCGGCGCGACGGTGATCCTGCGTGTCGATCGCGTCGTCGCCGACGCCGAGGTCGCGCAGATCGTCGACCAGCTCGAGGCACGTGTGGCGCAGGTCGACCTGTCCTGATCATCGCTTTGCACCGTTCGGTGGCCGCGACCGTCTGGCACGGTCGCGGCCACTGTCGCACAGGAAGAGAGCACAAATATGAAACTTGCGGTCATCCCCGGTGACGGCATCGGTGTCGAGGTCACGGCCGAGGCGCTGAAAGTCCTGAACAAGCTTGTTCCGGACCTCGAGACCACCGAGTACGACCTCGGCGCGCGCCGGTACCACGAGACCGGTGAGCTTCTGCCCGAGGCCGATCTCGCGGCGATCCGTGGGCACGACGCGATCCTGCTCGGCGCGATCGGTGACCCGTCGGTCACCCCCGGGATCCTCGAACGCGGCCTCCTGCTGAACATGCGCTTCGCGCTCGATCACCACGTCAACCTGCGCCCCTCGCGGCTGTACCCGGGGTCGAAGTCCCCGCTTGCTGCAAACCCCGACATCGACTTCGTCGTGGTGCGCGAGGGCACCGAAGGTCCGTACACGGGCAACGGCGGCGCGATCCGCGTCGGTACTCCGCACGAAATCGCGACCGAGGTGTCGATCAACACCTGGTTCGGCGCAGAGCGCGTCGTGCGCTACGCGTTCGAGCTCGCACAGACCCGCCGCAAGCACCTCACACTGATCCACAAGACCAACGTGCTGTCCAATGCCGGCGCGATCTGGACCCGTGCCGTCGAGACCGTCGGCAAGGATTTCCCGGAGGTCGAGACGGCCTACTGCCACATCGACGCGGCGACCATCTACATGGTCGACAACCCGTCTCGGTTCGACGTCATCGTTACCGACAACCTCTTCGGCGACATCATCACCGACCTCGCCGGTGCGGTCACCGGAGGCATCGGCCTGGCCGCCAGCGGCAACATCGATGCCTCGGGGACGAATCCGTCGATGTTCGAACCGGTTCACGGTTCCGCACCGGACATCGCGGGCAAGGGCATTGCCGACCCGACGGCAGCGATTCTGTCCACCGCGCTGCTGCTGCGTCACCTGGGCCGCGACGAGGACGCAGCGCGCGTCGAGGCCGCCGTCGAGGCGGATCTCGCCTCGCGTGGTGATTCGCCGATCGTGACCACGGAGATCGGCGACCGCATCACCGCGGCACTCTGATCACCTGTGCGCGGTTCCGGTAGTGCGTACTACCGGAACCGCGCACGACGTCAGTCCTGCTTGGGCACCACCGGTACCGCTGCCGCAGGGGCGATCGCCGAGAGTGCGAACGCTGCGGGAAAGCCGACCGCGGCGATGAGGGAACCGAACACCGGGCCCACAGCGGCGGCGAAGACGAACTGGCCGGTGTTCTGGATGCCGAGCGCCCGCCCACCCCAATACGGTCCGGCGATCTCGGCGACGGCGGTGAAGGCCAGGCCGTTGGGACTCGACGAGGCGACCGACGCGACGAGCAGCACGGCAACGGCGACGGGGGAGTCCGTGAGGGAGGTCGCCGCGAGCGCCACCATCGACACCGCAGTGATCACCGACACGCTCCTCAGCGGGCCCAACCTGCTCCCGACGCGATCCGACCACGCTCCGGCGACGACCCGGCCGAGCGCGCCGAGGATCTGTGCCGCGGTGATCACCAGTCCGGCACCGGTCTCGTCCCAGCCGCGGTCGACGATCAACCACACCAATGCGTATGTCCACACGACGTATTGGGGAATCACCAACAGGATCGACGCGACGTGGATGCGCGTCAGTGCAGCGCCGGTCCGATACGGATTCACCAACGCTCCGGTGCGCGCGGCCTCGGCCCTGTCGGGACGTGGCGGGTCGACGATCCCGATCGCGCACGCGACGGCAGCGATGCCGCACACGATCGCGGGAAACGCGAGGGCCCAAGAGATTCCGTGATCGCGTGCCAGTTGTGGCATGACGAGCGCGGAGGCTGCAACTCCGAGTGGCACCGACATCTGACGGATGCCCATCGCGAGTCCGCGCTGATGCACCGGAAACCAGCCGACGACCACGCGTCCGCTGGCGGCGTTGGCACTCACGGCGCCGGCGCCGCCGCACGCGAGCAGGACCGCGAGCGCGGCCGGTGACGTGGTGAAGGTCGCACCGGTGATCGCGGTGGCGGTGATCGCCATGCCGGCGGACAGGGCGAGGCGTTCGCCGAAGCGATCGGCAATTGCCCCCCACGCTACGAGGGTGAACATTCCGCCGAACAGCGGTGCGGCGGCAAGGGTCCCCGCTTGCGCCAGGGTGAATCCGGCATCGTCGTGCCAGGTCGGGATGAGAAATGCGGCACCGTTGACCACTGTCGCCTGCGCGGTTTGAGCGAAGACGCCCAGCGCCAGAATCAGCCATCGTCGGTTCCCGATCGTGAGCGTATCCATTGCTTCTCACTATCTGAGATATTAATCCCGTACTTTGAAACGTGAGCGAACTCTATACCCGCGGGGGCTGCGCGTCGATCGGAGGAGTCGGGCGACCGATAGACTCCCCGCATGCGCCTTGGTCGAATCGCTAGTCCGGACGGTGTCGCTTTCGTCAGCATCGAAGGGGAGGGAGACTCCGCGATCGCGAAAGAGATCGCCGAGCACCCGTTCGGTACCCCCACGTTCACCGGCCGGAGCTGGCCGCTCGCGGATGTGCGGCTACTCGCACCGATCCTGGCCAGCAAGGTGATTGCGGTCGGACGCAACTATGCGGCCCACGCGGAGGAGATGGGCAATGATGTCCCCGAGGAACCTGTGATCTTCCTCAAGCCCAACACCTCGATCATCGGACCGGGTGCGCCCATCGTGATTCCGCGGAACACGTCGCTCGTGCACCATGAGGCCGAGCTCGCGGTGGTCATCGGCCGCCCGTGCAAGGACGTCACCGCGGCGAAGGCCCGGGAAGCGATTCTCGGTTACACGGTCGCCAACGACGTCTCCGCCCGCGACCATCAGGCGAAGGACGGCCAATGGACGCGCGCCAAGGGGCACGACACGTTCTGCCCCCTCGGCCCGTGGATCGAAACCGACCTCGACTCGTCCGATCTCGAGATCTCCGCGGAGGTCAACGGTCGGCCTCGGCAACGCAGCCGGACTTCGATGATGGTGCACGACATTCCCGCACTCGTGGCGTGGGTATCTGCGGTCATGACACTGCTGCCGGGCGACGTGATCCTCACGGGCACTCCCGAGGGTGTCGGACCGATCGAAGCGGGCGACACCGTGTCGGTCACGGTCGAGAAGATCGGCACGCTCACCAACCCGGTTGTGGCGAAGGGCGCCTGAGCAGCCGGTCCGGCGTCTCCGCGGCGGTCGTGGGGTCTAGCCTGAGAGGGTCTTGAATCCCGTCCCTCGACCCGAGTGAGCCGATGACCACCAGCGAAGTTCGCGTCCGTTTCTGTCCGTCCCCGACCGGCACCCCGCATGTCGGCCTCGTGCGTACCGCCTTGTTCAACTGGGCTTTCGCGCGGCATCACGGCGGCACATTCGTCTTCCGAATCGAAGACACCGACGCAGCCCGGGACAGCGAGGAGTCCTACCAGGCCATCCTCGACGCGTTGCGCTGGCTCGGTCTCGAATGGGACGAAGGCCCGGAAGTGGGTGGCCCCTACGCCCCGTACCGGCAGTCGCAGCGACGGGATCTGCATCTCGACGTCGTCGCGAAGCTCCTCGCGGCCGGTGAGGCCTACGAGTCGTTCTCGACCCCGGAAGAGGTCGAGGAGCGGCACAAGGCGGCGGGTCGCGATCCCAAGCTGGGATACGACAATTTCGACCGCGACCTGACCGCCGAGCAGAGGCAGGCCTACCTCGACGAGGGGCGCAAGCCGGTCGTGCGGCTCCGGATGCCTGCCGAGGATCTGGCCTGGAACGACCTCGTGCGCGGTGAGACGACGTTCAAAGCGGGTACCGTGCCCGATTTTGCGCTCACCCGAGGAAACGGGATCCCGCTGTACACGCTCGTGAACCCGGTCGACGACGCTCTGATGAAGATCACCCACGTGCTGCGTGGCGAGGATCTGCTCTCCTCCACGCCTCGTCAGCTCGCGCTGTACGCCGCACTGCAGCGCATCGGTGTGGCTGATTTCACGCCGGAGTTCGGGCATCTGCCGTTCGTGATGGGCCAGGGCAACAAGAAGCTGTCCAAGCGCGACCCGGAGTCGAATCTCTTCCTTCACCGGGACCGCGGATTCGTTCCCGAGGGCCTGCTCAACTACCTTGCGCTCCTCGGCTGGGGTCTGGCCGACGACCGTGACGTGTTCTCGCTCGAAGAGATGGTCGCGGCGTTCGACATCTCGAAGGTCAACTCGAATCCGGCCCGCTTCGACCAGAAGAAGGCCGATGCGATCAATGCCGAGCACATCCGGTTGCTCGCGCCCGCCGACTTTGCGACCCGCCTGAAGGCATTCCTTGTCGAGCACGGGCACATCACCGCGGACGTCGACGACAGACTCTTCGCAGTGGCCGCAGACCTCGTCCAGACTCGCATCGTTGTCCTCAGCGATGCGTGGGGCCTGTTGAAGTTCCTGTTCGTCGACGAGGCGGACTTCGAACTGGACGAATCGTCCGCGGCGAAGAACCTCAAAGACGATGCCGCTGCGGTGCTCGACGCGACGATTGCGGCCATCGAGGGCCTCGACGCGTGGACCACCCCCGAGCTCGAGGGTGCGCTCAAGACGACACTGATCGACGATCTCGGCCTCAAGCCGCGGAAGGCGTTCGCGCCCGTCCGTGTCGCCCTGACGGGCTCGCATGTGAGTCCGCCGCTTTACGAGTCGATGGAACTGCTCGGTCGCGAGCGGTCGCTCGGGCGTCTGCGTGCGGCTCGCGCCACTATCGCTTGATCGGTCAGGCCTGACCGGATACGGCCTGATCGGTTCACGCTACGAGGAGGGCGCTCGCCATCACGGTGGGTGCCTTCCTTGCTTGCGTGCCGGGCGACCGGTCTTCGATAACTTAGCGAACTTATGGCTCTGACCAGGCGATTTGTAGTTCTGTACCCCCTTGGTGTTAATCTTCTTCTCGGTTCGGAACGGAGGCCGAGCGCGAACAGCGCAGGCCGAAGGAACAAGCCATTGGGGTATGGTGTAATTGGCAACACAGCTGATTCTGGTTCAGCCATTCTAGGTTCGAGTCCTGGTACCCCAGCTGCGATGCGGTGATTTGCTATCGTATCTCGGCCGGTTTAGGCTGGCTGAGCTTCCTCCAGGAAGCGCAAACAGAAGAAGATCCTGGCCCCGTCGTCTAGCGGCCTAGGACGCCGCCCTCTCACGGCGGTAGCGTGGGTTCGAATCCCATCGGGGCTACCATGGATCTCCTCCGACCTCCGGGTCGGAGGGATTCTTCTTCTGTAGGGTTCGATTGCCGGACACGGTCGATCGAGTCCGGGTAAGTTCTCGGCCCCGTCGTCTAGCGGCCTAGGACGCCGCCCTCTCACGGCGGTAGCGTGGGTTCGAATCCCATCGGGGCTACAACGAAGAAGACCCTCCGGATTCCCGGAGGGTCTTCTTTCATGTTCCATCACCCACTCTTGCGCCGGAACTGCCGATGATGATCGGCGTTCGCGTGCGGGCCGTGCGCCTTCGACGTCGCGTCGAGGTGTGCGGTACCGCCGTTCTTGTTCTGCTTCTTGCGCTCGAGTGCCGCGAGGAACTCTGCCCTGATGCGTTCTTTTGCCGGGTCGGTCATTGTTGTCCTACCTCCCTCCTGATGGCGAATGTAGCGCGACGGGAGCGGACTTGTCGCGTGAATATTGCCGTCAGCGACCGGCGTGAGGAAGATGCGCGGCAGTCGTGCCACCGAGGGGAACAGCAGGCATTCCGAGCTTGCGGTGGTCCCAGGACCGAACGCGTTGCGGTACCACCCGTACCACCACCCTCTTGTACATCATCTGTTCGACGGCTTGGCGCATCGCGTCGGTGTACGGGCCGGTGTAGCGCTCCCAGACATCTCGGCAGACGTCGAACAGCACGTCGTGGTCCTCGACGATCTGGGCGCGACCTTCGATCGAAACGCCGCGTAATTGGTCGTAGGTGTCGCCGGCTTCGACGAGTGCGGTGATGCGATCGTCGCGACGAAGATTTACGACCTTCTGCGATTTCGCCTTCGTCTCGAACCAGATTTCGCCGCCACGCACGGCGTACCACATGGCCACCAGATGCGGTGCGCCGTGCGGGCCCAGCGACGCCAGTGTGGCAATACGGCTCTGGTGTAGGAAGTCGTTTATTTCCGGTTCTGTCATCGCGATCTCTGCGCGGCGATTCGTTCCCATGCGCAGAACTGTGGCACACCCCGCCGGGGTGTGCCACCAACGCATCCAGCGTTGCGGCGACGCGAAACCCGCGGATTACAAACGCTTGTGCAGTGCCTCTGCGGCGGCGAGAAGGTCGGCGGCCCAGCGGGCTCCCGGCCGACGTCCCATTCTGTCGATCGGGCCGGAGACCGAGATCGCTGCCACCACTGTGCCATTGCCGTCACGTACCGGCGCAGCCACGGACGCCACGCCCGGCTCGCGTTCGGCTGCACTCTGCGCCCACCCCCGCCGACGGACCTCGGAGAGCACGCGTTCCCCGAATGCGGCATCGGGGAGGAGGGTGCGCTGGGTAGCCGTATCGGCCCATGCAAGCAGAACTTTGGCACCTGATCCGGCCGTCATGGGCAGACGCGCGCCGACGAGAACGCTGTCGCGTAGACCGGTCGGAGGCTCGAGCGCGGCGATACAGATGCGTTGGGTGCCGTCCCGGCGGTACAGCTGCACGCTCTCTCCCGTGATCTCGCGAAGGCGGGGGAGCACCAAGGAGGCCGCTTCGAGGAGCGTATCGCCCGCGCCCGCAGACAGTTCGGCCAGTCCGGGCCCCGGTCGCCATTGGCCGTCGCCGTCACGCATGAGCAGGCGATGGACCTCGAGCCCGACCGCGAGGCGGTGGGCAGTTGCGCGCGGTAGACCCGTGCGCGCACACAGCTCATTGAGGTTGCATGGCTGCTCTGCCACCGCATGGAGCACCGCCATAGCTTTGTCCAGCACACCGATCCCGCTATGCTGTCTCATAGGTCGATACATCCGTCTCGCATAGTGGGAAGCATAGCGCATCCGATTCGAGGCGGATACGGCACCAGGCGCGACTCGGGCAGCCCCGAGATCCGGGTTCGCGTACGGCACGTACGACAGGTGGAGAAGATGGCTGGAAAGACTCTGGCAGAGAAGGTGTGGGACCAGCACGTGGTTGTGCGCGGTGAAGGGGAGGGATCGGCGCGTAGGCCCGACCTGATCTACATCGACCTGCATCTCGTACACGAGGTCACGAGCCCGCAGGCGTTCGACGGTCTGCGGCTGGCCGGACGAGGCGTGCGTCGTCTCGATCTGACGATTGCGACCGAAGACCACAACGTCCCGACGATCGACATCGACAAGCCGATTGCTGATCCGGTGTCACGCACGCAGGTCGAGACGCTTCGCCGAAACTGTGAAGAGTTCGGCGTGCGTTTGCATCCCATGGGCGACCTCGAGCAGGGCATCGTCCACGTGGTCGGACCTCAACTCGGACTGACCCAGCCCGGCATGACGGTGGTGTGCGGCGACAGCCACACCGCCACCCACGGTGCGTTCGGCGCGATCGCGATGGGCATCGGTACCAGCGAGGTCGAACATGTTCTGGCGACACAGACGTTGTCGCTGCGCCCGTTCAAGACGATGGCGATCAACGTCGATGGCGAACTGCCACCCGGCGTCACGAGTAAAGACCTGATTCTCGCGATCATCGCTCAGATCGGCACCGGCGGTGGACAAGGTTATGTGCTCGAGTATCGGGGCGAGGCGATCCGCAAGCTTTCGATGGAATCTCGGATGACGATCTGCAACATGTCGATCGAGGCGGGTGCCCGCGCAGGAATGATTGCACCCGACGGCATCACCTACGAATTCCTCCAGGGGCGTCCGCACGCACCGCAAGGTGCCGACTGGGACGCTGCGGTGGCCGAGTGGGAGCAGTTGAAGACGGACGAGGACGCCGTTTTCGACGCCGAGGTCCACATCGATGCCAGCGCATTGACCCCGTTCGTCACGTGGGGAACCAATCCGGGGCAGGGGCTTCCGCTCGGCGGAGCGGTGCCGATTCCGGATGAGATCGCCGACGAGACGGAACGCCTGGCAGCCGAGAAGGCAGTGCGCTACATGGACCTCGAGCCGGGGATGCCTCTGCGCGAGATCAAGATCGACACAGTCTTCGTCGGATCGTGCACCAACGGCCGTATCGAAGACTTGCGGGCGGTTGCGGACGTTCTGAAGGGCCGCAAGGTCGCTGAGGGTGTTCGGATGCTCGTCGTACCCGGATCGATGCGTGTTCGTGCTCAGGCCGAGTCCGAAGGTCTCGGTGAGATCTTCGTTGCGGCAGGCGCGGAATGGCGTCAGGCCGGTTGCTCGATGTGCCTGGGAATGAACCCTGACCAGCTTGCGCCTGGCGAGCGCTCCGCATCCACGTCGAACCGCAATTTCGAAGGCCGCCAGGGCAAAGGTGGGCGAACGCACCTCGTGTCCCCGGCTGTGGCAGCCGCCACTGCCGTTCGCGGCACACTGTCCGCCCCGGCGGATCTGGACTAGAGCACGGGACGAGGAGAGAATTCGATGAAAGCCTTCACCACCGTAAAAGGCATCGGCGTTCCGCTACGCCGATCCAATGTCGACACCGATCAGATCATCCCTGCGGTGTATCTGAAACGGGTCACCCGCACGGGATTCGAGGACGGACTGTTCGCCGGATGGCGCACCGATCCGGCGTTCGTCCTCAACACGCCACCGTTCGACCGCGGAAGTGTTCTCGTGGCAGGCCCGGATTTCGGAACGGGATCTTCTCGGGAGCATGCCGTCTGGGCCCTGTCCGATTATGGGTTCCGGGTGGTGATCTCGCCGCGTTTCGCCGATATCTTCCGCGGCAACGCCGGAAAGGCCGGATTGCTCGCCGCTCAGGTGAGCCAGGACGATGTCGAATTGCTCTGGAAACTCATCGAACAGCAGCCGGGTCTCGAACTCGAGGTGAGTCTGGAGAACAGGACTGTGACCGCTGGAACAACCGTGGTGCCGTTTACCATTGACGACTACACGCGGTGGCGTCTGATGGAAGGTCTTGACGACATCGGCCTGACATTGCGCCAGGTAGAAGCGATTTCCGAGTACGAGAAGGCAAGGCCTTCTTGGAAACCGCGCACCATCTCAGCGCCCTGATCGAAGGCTTTCGACGCCGCATCACGAGCCCGAGCCGAACCGTTGTTCGGCTCGGGCCTGCCGTGTATTTGCATGAGAATTGGCGTGGCACATAGACTCTTGACCGTTTGCGGGGCTACCGTGGACTCGAGTCGGTCTGACGGTGGACCGTGATATGCGGAGGAAATCAATGAACAAGGCAGAATTGATCGATGTTCTGACCGAGAAGCTCGGTTCGGACAGGCGCACCGCGACGGACGCTGTCGAGCACATCGTCGACGCGATCGTTCGCGCCGTGCATGCCGGCAACAGCGTCACCATCACCGGTTTCGGTGTCTTCGAGCAGCGTCGTCGCGCGGCTCGTGTTGCTCGCAACCCGCGGACGGGTGAGACCGTCAAGGTCAAGCCGACGTCGGTTCCGGCGTTCCGTCCGGGTGCTCAGTTCAAGGCGGTCATTGCCGGGACGCAGAAGCTTCCGGCGAGTGGTCCGGCAGTCAAGCGTGGTGCCGCTGCTGCAGTGAAGAAGGCCGCTGCGGCGAAGAAGGCTGCCAAGAAGACCACGGCGGCCAAGAAGACCACGGCGGCCAAGAAGACCACGGCGGCAGCGAAGAAGACCACCGCGGCCAAGACCACTGCGGCCAAGACCACTGCGGCCAAGAAGGCTCCGGCCAAGACCACGGCGGCAGCGAAGAAGACCACCGCGGCCAAGAAGGCTCCGGCCAAGACCACGGCGGCAGCGAAGAAGACCACCGCGGCCAAGAAGGCTCCGGCCAAGACCACGGCGGCAGCGAAGAAGACCACCGCGGCCAAGAAGGCTCCGGCCAAGACCACGGCGGCAGCAAAGAAGACCACCGCGGCCAAGAAGGCTCCGGCCAAGAAGACCACGGCGCGCAAGGCCGCAGGCAAGAAGTAGGCCTGTCCGGTATCTGATCGGCCCGTACACTGTGGGCCGAGCACTCCGGCGGCTATCGGAAGTTCCGATAGCCGCCGGAGGTGTATCCGGCGGAAGTCGATCATCGGGATTCGCGCCGGCGAATTCCAGTAGCGCTCAGGGGCGATCGGATGCGAATGGAGTGTCCAGGTATTCGGCTGCAACGAGCTTCCCGTCGTGGAACGACAGGACCCACGTGCTTGCCTTACGGGTACGTCCCTCGGGGAGATCGAATCCCGACTGTTCCGACCACCACTGGAGCAGGCCCGGAATTACACCGCCCTGGCTGCACAGGACGAGTACCCTCCCGTTCTCGATGACGTCCGCAATCCGTTTGTGAGCGAGCGAGGGATCGGCTGCGTAGTCCTCCTCCGAGAGCATCGGCTCCAGAGCGATATCGAGGTCGAGGTGATCAGCGAGCGGCTCGATGGTTTCGATGCACCGCGTGCGGTCTGCGGAGAAGACGACGTCGGCGCCGAACGCGGACAGCTGGGGTACAAGTGCCGCGGCCTGTCTCAGACCCTTCTCCTCGAGCGGGCGGGACCGGTCGTCACCCTCGTAGTCCTTACGACTACCCGCCTTGGCGTGGCGCACCAAGAGCACTGTCCGAGTATCGGGAGGCAACTCCAGGAACCGGCGCAATACAGTGTGATCCATCGAGTACGACAGCTCGTCGAAGGCGATATCGGGCGAAACCCATCGGAGTATGTCCACTTCGTCGTTCGGGACGAACTCGCCCGAGGTACACCGCGCGGTCCAGTAATCGACCTGCTTGCGCTGATCCGTACCGGGCATCGGATAGGTGACTCGTCCGAGGCCACGTCCGAGCTCGGCCCGGAATCCGGTCTCCTCCTCGGTTTCCCTCAGCGCCGCAATGATCGCTGTCTCCCCGGGGTCGAGTTTGCCCTTCGGGAGAGTCCAGTCGTCGTACCTCGGCCGGTGGACCATGGCCAACTCCACGCCGCTCGCGCTGGGTCTCCAGAGCAGCGTCCCTGCCGCGAAAATGTCCGTGGGTGACGATTTGTCCGATGCCTTGGTCACCTGTCCTCCATTCACGAGGTGCGAATTCTCATGAGCTCGACCTGATGGTCGCGCGCGGCAGTTCCCCGCGCTGGGCTCGCGGACCAGACACCATCGGATTCCAAAGTCCAGCATCGAGTTGCAGGATCCAGCGCCGAGTCGAAGATCTGACCCAGCTGCAAGCACAGCTGGGGATCCTTCACCTGGACCATGACTTCGACGCGACGGTCGAGATTGCGGTGCATCATGTCGGCGCTGCCGATCCAGAACTCGTTGCTGCCACGGAAATGAAGGATGCGGGAGTGTTCGAGGAATCGTCCCAGAATGGAGCGCACGGTGATGTTCTCGCTCAGCCCCGGTACCCCCGGCTGAAGCGCGCAGATACCGCGAACGACGATCTCCACGGAGACGCCGGCACGTGAAGCGCGGTACAGCGCGTCGATGACCTGTTCGTCGACGAGCGCGTTGGCCTTGAGGCGGATTCCGGTGGGCTTGCCTGTCGCGTGATGCTCGATCTCGCGCTCGATGCGCTCGATGATGCCCTTCCGAACGCCGTGCGGAGCAACGAGAAGGTTGCGGTACCGCGCCTTTCGGGAGTACCCGGTGAGCGTATTGAACAGATCGGTCAGGTCGGAACCGATCTCGGGTGAGCATGTGAGAAGACCCACATCCTCGTACAGACGAGCAGTTTTCGGATTGTAATTGCCCGTGCCGATGTGGCAGTAGCGCCGGATCGTCGACCCCTCGCGGCGCACCACGAGCGAGGTCTTGCAGTGTGTCTTGAGCCCCACCAGCCCGTACACCACGTGCACGCCCGCCTGCTCGAGCTTGCGAGCCCACTGGATGTTCGCCTGCTCGTCGAACCTCGCTTTGATCTCGACGAGCGCGACGACCTGCTTGCCTGCCTCCGCAGCGGCGATGAGTGCGTTGACGATGGGGGAGTCGCCGGAAGTGCGATACAACGTCTGCTTGATGGCCAGCACCTGGCTGTCGGCAGCCGCCTGTTCGATGAAGCGTTGCACGCTCGTCGAGAACGACTCGTACGGATGATGAACGAGCACGTCGCCCTCACGCAGTGTCGAGAACACGCTCTTCGGGGTTTCGCGTTCGCCGAAGGCCGGGTGGGTCGCGGGCACGAACGGAGCATCCTTGAGATCCGGGCGGTCCACGGCGTGCACCTGCCAGAGACTGGACAGATCGAGCAGCCCCGGCAGTTGCACCACATCGGACGGATCCACATCGAGCTCTCGCAGCAGCAATTCGAGCATGTGCTCGGTCATGTCGTCGGAGACCTCGAGGCGCACGGGAGACCCGAAGCGCCGACGCGCGAGTTCACGTTCGAGGGCCTGCAGCAGATCTTCGTCGCGATCCTCCTCGACATCGAAATCCGCGTTACGGGTGACTCGGAAGGCATGGTGCTCGACGACCTCCATCCCGGGGAACAGAACGTCGAGGTGCGCAGCGATCAGTTCTTCGAGAGGGAGGAAGGCCGGAATCCGCTGTGTCGCGTCGACCTGGTCGACCCGGACATAGCGGTCGACGTTGTCGGGGACCTTCACGCGTGCGAAATGCTCGCCCGCTGAATTCAGGTCTTTCACAGTGACAGCAAGATTCAAGCTCAACCCACTGATATACGGGAACGGGTGGGCTGGGTCCACGGCGAGCGGAGTCAGGACGGGAAAGATCTGCTCGGCGAAATATCGTGTCAACCGTGTCTTCTGGGGCTCGTCGAGATCCGACCAACGGATGATCGAGATGCCTTCGGTGGCAAGGACGGGAAGCACCGATTCGAGGAAGACCTGGGCCTGGCGGCCGGCGAGCTCCTGTGTGCTGGACGCGATCAATGCGAGTTGTGCCCGCGGCGACAGGCCGTCGGCGGAGCGTACCGACAGACCTGTTTCCGCGCGCCGTTTGAGGCCTGCGACACGCACCATGTAGAACTCGTCGAGATTGGACGCGAAGATCGCCAGGAACTTCGCTCGCTCGAGAAGCGGTATCGACTTGTCCTCGGCGAGTGCGAGTACGCGCGCATTGAAATCGAGCCAGCTCAGTTCGCGGTTGAGGTATCGGTCGGCCGGGAGCCCCTCCGTGCCGAGGGTGCGATGTTCGGCTGCGGCGGGCGGGGCAGCGGGTGTAGCGGTGCCTCGCACTGATCGGGAAACGGCGCGGGCAGGGACTGCATCTTCGAATCCGACATTCGAGTCGGTGGTATCGCCGTGGGTCACTACCTCATTGTTGCAGGAACATCGTGGATCCGTGACCACACCGTATTCGGCGCGAGCCCGGTCGTTCACGACCGAGCTCGCCGATCCGTCGATCGTGTGCCGCCGGTGGTGTCGGTGCAGTGTGTCGCAAGGACAATCGGCAGTCGATCCGGCTCACCCGCAACGGGTTCAGCATCCGAGGCAACCGGAAGCCGTGTTCGGTGGGGAGTGCGACTCGTCGGAGGAGGAACTCACCGAGATGGCGTGTGACGCTGCGGCAGGGATCCGGTTGTTCGAGGCCGGGAGGACGTCACTCAGTGGACGCCGGGAGATCGCTCCGTGAGCGCGAACCCGATCCGGCCCAGAATTCGGCTCGTGGCGTCGCCGGTGCCGAGCCGGACGGCAGCCTCGAGATCGTCGAGGGTGTCGACGTCCATGCGCAATCCGTCCAGAGGTTGCGTCAGAGCCCTCGCCCCCGATCGGACGTGCCGTCGTGCGGAGTCGATGCCGAACATCGGCCCGAGCGGGCGACCAGGCGTGCATTGGAACAGCGCAGCAGTTCCGTCGCCGGTGTGGTCTGCGACGATCGCTCTGCCGAACCGCCTTGCTTCGGTGAGCGCAGCCGACAGTTCCGATGATCGCAATGCCGGAAGATCCGCGTGGAGCGCGACGAGCTCGGCTTCGGGTGATTGCGCGCGGATGCGTGCCGCTGCGACCCCGAGCGCCGCGTTGAGGGGATCGGATTCCCCCCGATACGCGGGATCGGGCAGGACTCGTGCGCCGTGTGCGAACGCGACCTCGGTTGCGACCGGGTCCGACGTCACCACGGTCGCGACGGAACCGGGTAACCCCAGTGCTGCAGCAAGGGTATCGATGAGCATCGCGACCACCAGGTCGGAGCGCGTGGCCGGGTCGAAGACGTGCGCGAGCCGCGTCTTCGCCAGGCCCAATGCCTTGACGGGGACGAGCACGTGCACAGCGGTCATGTCGTGGATTCTGCCAGTTCTGCCACCGGATGCATTCCGGCGTCCCGTCTCGCGGTGCACCCATCCCGTTTGGGCGATACTGGACGCACCCGTGGTGGAGACATGCATCCGGCGGGGCCGTGATGCGGTGAGACGACAGCGCAGCGAGACGACTGCACAACGAGACGAATGAGGGGGACCGTGTGACCAAAGCGGCGATTCTGGGGGCGGGCTCATGGGGTACGGCATTCGCGAAAGTTCTCGCCGAGGCGGGTACCGACGTGACCGTCTGGGCGCGCCGGGAGGAGATGGCACGTGCGATCGACGAGCGGCACGAGAATCCCGACTACCTCCCCGGTGTCCGTTTGCCCGCGACCCTGTCGGCGACCTCCGATCACCGGGTGGCGCTGGACGGAGCCGACTTCGTTGTCCTCGCAGTCCCGTCCCAGGCGCTACGCAGCAATCTCGCGCAGTGGCGGGACGACATTGCCTCCGGCACGACCCTGCTCAGTCTCGCGAAAGGGATCGAGAGCGGCACCCTGATGCGGATGAGCCAAGTGATCGGTCAGGTCACGGGGGCGGACCGGAACCGGATCGCGGTGCTGTCCGGGCCGAATCTCGCGCGTGAGATCGCCGCGGGTCAACCCGCAGCCACGGTGATCGCGTGCCCCGATTCCACCCGCGCAATGCAGATTCAGAAGTCCTCTGCCACAGGTTATTTCCGTCCCTACACGAACACGGACGTCGTCGGGTGCGAGATCGGGGGCGCGTGCAAGAACGTAATCGCACTCGCGTGCGGTATGGCTGCGGGTGTGGGGCTGGGAGACAACACGGTGGCGAGCATCATCACCCGCGGTCTGGCCGAGATCATCCGCCTCGGAACCGCGCTCGGGGCGAAGCCTGCGACGTTGGCGGGTCTGGCGGGGGTGGGCGATCTCGTTGCCACCTGCACCTCGCCGCTCTCGCGCAATCGAACCTTCGGTGAGAGGCTCGGTCGGGGAGGGACCCTCGAGAGCGCGCAGGAGGCGACGCACGGCCAGGTGGCCGAAGGAGTCAAATCCTGCACATCGGTGCGGGAACTCGCCGCCAGTTACGATGTCGAGATGCCTCTCACGGATGCCGTGCATCGCGTCTGTCACGAGGGTATGTCGGTTCAGGACGCGATCGGGTTGCTGCTCGGCCGCCGCGTGAAGCCGGAGTGACCCGATGCTCGGAGATTCGACCCGCTGTGTCGAAGCTGTTGCTGTAGCCGGTGTTCCGGGAGATCCGTTGCAGCCCGGCCCGGTGCTCGCGGCGCCCTATCGACTCGGTGAGGACGAAAGCGCCGCGTCGGATACCTACGCTCGCGCATCGAACCCCGGGTGGCGAGACCTCGAACGGGCGCTCGCGACCCTCGAGGGCGCCTCGGCGGCTCGCGTCGTCGGCTCCGGAATGTCCGCGATCACCGTCGCGCTCCGTTCGCTCGCGTGCCCCGGCGGAGTGGTCGTGGTCCCGTCGGACGGGTACTACCAGGTCCGTAAGTATGCGCGTGACTGTCTTGAGCCGTTCGGTGTGATGGTCCGCGAACTATCTGTGTCCGAGTTCGGTGACGGCACACTCAGCGCAGTGCTCGCGGACGCGCCCGCGGGTGCGCTGGTTCTCGTCGAGACTCCGTCCAACCCGGGTCTCGACACCGTGGACCTCACTGCGACCGCGGTGACGTGCCGTGCGGCAGGCGCCCTTCTCCTCGTCGACAACACCACCGCCACACCGCTCGGACAGCAGCCGCTCGGTCTCGGTGCCGACGTCGTGGTGGCGAGCGGTACCAAATCGCTCAGCGGGCACAGTGATCTCCTGTTCGGATACATCGCGGTGCGTGACGATGCGCTGCTTCCACGGCTCGACCGTGAACGGTTGCTGTCGGGGACGGTGTTGGGGCCGTTCGAGACCTGGCTCGCCCATAGGAGTCTCGGAACGGCAGGTTTGCGCTTCGAGAGGCAGTGCGCCAACGCGCAGGCCATCGCACAGATGTTGGCCGAGCATCCCGCTGTCGCGGACGTGCGCTATCCGGGCCTGCCGACGGATCCGGCCCACCCGATTGCTGCGGCGCAGATGCGCAGGTTCGGCCCGCTCGTGACCTTCCTGCTGGACGACGCCGACTGCTTCCACCGGTTCGTTCGAACGTCGGAGTTGGTGGTCTCTGCAACCAGCTTCGGCGGCATCCATACAACAGCGGATCGGCGTGCCCGCTGGGGCGATCCGGTACCTCCGGGGTTTGTGCGCCTATCGTGCGGTATCGAGGACACCGAGGATCTTCTCTCCGATCTCGACGCGGCGCTACGCGCCTCGTGAACGACGGGAAACCGGCTGGGGCGAGGACCGGTCCTACCGGTACCGTGTGTGCCGTGAGTAACCCCCGCACCCGGGTGGCTGTCGTGTTCGGCGGCCGCAGCAACGAACATTCCGTCTCCTGCGTCTCAGCAGGCAGCGTCCTCCGTAACCTGGACCCTGACCTCTACGAAGCCGTCCCGGTCGGGATCACCGAGGATGGTGCCTGGGTACTCGCAAGCTCGGATCCGGAGAAGCTCGCGATGGCCGGGCGGGAACTGCCCGTCGTCGACACGACCGGTTCCGCTCTTGTGCTCACTGCCGACCCGACCCGAAACGGCGACCTCGTGGCCCTCGACGAAGGTGACTTCGGCAAGGTTTTCGCATCGGTCGACGTCGTTTTTCCCGTGTTGCACGGCGCCAACGGCGAGGACGGCACCCTCCAGGGTCTATTGGAGCTTGCAGGAATTCCGTACGTAGGGCCGGGTGTCCTCGCCAGTGCGGCGGGTATGGACAAGGAATTCACCAAGAAGTTGCTCGCAGCCGAAGGTCTGCCGGTGGGCTTTCAGATCGTCCTCCGCCCCGGGGTCGCGACGCTCACCGACGAGCAGAAGGACCGCCTCGGCCTGCCTGTGTTCGTCAAGCCCGCGCGTGGCGGATCATCGATCGGTATCAGCCGCGTAACCGACTGGTCGTCGTTCGATGCCGCGGTGGACAAGGCACGCCTGCACGATCCGAAGGTCATCGTCGAGTCGGCGATCGTCGGCCGCGAGGTCGAATGCGGCGTCCTCGAGTTCCCCGATGGAGAAGTCCGGGCCAGTGTCGTCGCCGAAATCCGTATGCCGGATTCGTCGGGCAACCACGAAGCGTTCTACGACTTCGACACCAAGTACCTCGACGACGTGTGTGAATTCGACGTCCCGGCCAAGCTCGACGACGAGATGTCCGCCGAGATCCGCGACCTGGCGGTGCGTGCCTTCCGCGCACTCGACTGCCAGGGACTCTCCCGGGTGGACTTCTTCGTCACCGAGGACGGTCCGGTGATCAACGAGATCAACACCATGCCCGGATTCACCTCGATCTCGATGTATCCGCGGATGTGGGAGGCTGCAGGCATCGACAACCGCGAACTCGTCTCGACGCTGATCCGCACTGCACTCGCTCGGGGAACCGGGCTGCGCTGACCATCGACCTGGATTCGATACGGCCGGCGATCCGATACGGCCGGCCTGTCGGCTCCGTCACCGACGCGACTACGCTGTGGTCATGACTGCCGTGACCCCTGACTCCACCGCATCCGATTCCGCGGAAGCCCAGGCGATCGACACTCGCGAAGCGGTACACGCTGCCGCACGCGACGCCCGTGTCGCCTCCCGGCGTCTCGCCCTTCTCACCACCGCGCAGAAGGACGCTGCGCTCCACGCCGCAGCCGATGCGGTTCTCGCGGCATCGGACGCGGTTCTCGCCGCCAACGCGGCCGACATCGACGCGGCGCGTGCGGGCGGTACCGAAGAGTCGCTCCTCGATCGACTCCGCCTGACCGAGGCTCGTATAGAGGGCATCGCATCGGGTCTGCGCAACGTCGCCGCCCTGCCCGATCCGATCGGGGAAGTCGTGCGCGGATCCACATTGCCCAACGGCCTCGAGCTCCGCCAGCTCCGCGTGCCTCTCGGCGTGGTCGGCATGGTCTACGAGGCACGCCCGAACGTCACCGTCGACGCGTTCGGTCTCGCTCTCAAGTCGGGCAACGCAGCATTGTTGCGCGGCTCGTCGTCCGCAGCACATTCGAATGCGGCACTCGTCGAGGCGCTGCGGAGTTCGCTCGCCTCGCAGGGACTCCCCGAGGATGCCGTGCAGTTGCTGCCGAGCGCCGACAGGTCGTCGGTGACGCATCTGATCCAGGCCCGCGGGCTCGTCGACGTGGTCATCCCGCGTGGCGGCGCCGGACTGATCTCGGCCGTGGTCCGCGACGCGACGGTGCCCACCATCGAAACAGGTGTGGGCAACTGCCACGTGTACATCCACTCCGCCGCCGACCTGGAGATGGCCGAGAAGATCGTCGTCAACGCGAAGACACGGCGTCCGAGTGTGTGCAACACCGTCGAGACGATCCTCGTGGACAAGGCCATCGCCGACACCGCGGTGCCGAAGCTGCTGCAGGTGCTGCAGTCCCACAGCGTCACCGTCCACGGCGACCTTCCCGGACTGGTACCCGCAACCGAGGACGATTGGTCCCAGGAGTACCTCACACTCGATGTGGCGCTCGCGCTCGTCGACGATCTCGACGCCGCAGTCGGGCATATCGACACGTACGGCACCGGCCACACAGAAGCGATCGTCACGTCGGATCTCGCTGCGGCCCGAGAGTTCACCGCTCGGGTCGATGCGGCAGCCGTGATGGTCAATGCGTCCACCGCATTCACCGACGGTGAGCAGTTCGGGTTCGGTGCGGAGATCGGCATTTCCACTCAGAAACTGCATGCTCGGGGTCCCATGGGTCTGCCCGAACTGACCTCTACGAAATGGGTGGTGTGGGGCGACGGCCACACGCGTTCCGCCTGACCAGACCGATCAGCACGACGAAAGGACACAGCGTGGATCGTGCGCTGCCGACCACTCCGCCGATCTTTGCGGACGTCCAGGACGTGATCGACCGGCTCGCCGAGACCGGCTACCTCGCCGACAAGGCCACGGCCACGTCGGTGTTCCTCGCCGACCGGCTCGACAAGCCCCTGCTCATCGAAGGCCCCGCCGGCGTCGGTAAGACCGAACTGGCGAGGGCGGTTGCGCAGACCTCCGGTGCCGAACTGGTGCGGTTGCAGTGCTACGAGGGCGTCGACGAATCCCGCGCGCTCTACGAGTGGAACCACGCGAAACAGATTCTCCGTATCCAGTCGGCGGGGGCCGGCGCCGCAGCAGGCGAATCGTGGGATTCGACGAAGGAAGACGTCTTCTCCGAGGAGTTCCTTCTGTCGCGTCCTCTGCTCACCGCGATCCGGCGCGACGACCCGACCGTGCTACTGATCGACGAGGTCGACAAGGCCGACGTCGAGATCGAGGGGCTGCTCCTGGAGGTGCTCAGCGACTTTGCCGTGACGGTTCCCGAACTCGGCACCATCCGGGCGTCCCGTAAGCCGTTCTCGGTCCTGACGTCCAACGCGACCCGCGAATTGTCCGAGGCCCTCAAACGGCGATGCCTCTTTCTCCACCTGGATTTCCCGGATGCCGATCTGGAACGAAGGATCCTCGCGAGCCGGGTCCCCGAGCTGTCCGAAGCGATCGCCGAACAGCTTGTCCGCACCGTCCATGTGTTGCGCGGCATGCAACTCAAGAAGGTGCCGTCGGTCGCCGAGACGATCGATTGGGGCCGGACGTTGCTCGCACTGGGAATGAACACCCTCGATGATGCGGCCGTACGCACCACTCTCGGGGTCGTCCTCAAGCATCGGTCCGATCAGGACCGTGCGGCAGCCGAGCTCCGGCTGAACTGACATGGCCGACGCACCGACATCCGGTCCGGGTGCAGCGCTGAGGGCCCCGTACGGCATTCCAGGTCATCTCGTCGGTTTCGTCGAGGCGCTGCGCCGTCGCGGTATCGCGGTGGGTCCGTCCGAAACTGTCGATGCAGGGCAGGTCATGTCGGTGATAGACCTGCTCGACCGGGATATCCTCCGCGAGGGACTGGCGTGCACACTCTTGCGCAGGCCGACCCACCGCCCGACCTTCGACGCGTTGTTCGATCTGTGGTTCCCCGCGGCGACCGGCAGGCGTGGCGCCGACGGTGCAGAGTTCACCTTGCCTCGAACTCCCTCCGGCGAGATCGACCTCGAGGCCGTCCGCGACCTGATCGCCGAACTCCTCGCCGACGATTCCCCGGACGCGCTTGCCGCGACCGAGATGCTCACCGCACAGCTCGTCGAAGCGCTCGGCCAGTACAAGTCGTCGAACGGGCCGTCGTTCTCGGCGTACCAGACTCTGCGTGACGTCTCCCCGGAGACCCTGCTCACTCGAATTCTCGAGGGGCTCCTCGGCAACGGGTCGCGCGACGACCGCGACAGCGGTGACTACGAGACCGAGGTTGCGCGGCAGACCGCCGCACGCCGGATCGCCGACTTCCGGGCGATGATCGAACGGGAAACGCGTCGCCGCACCGCTGAACAACTCGGTCGCGAGCGAGTCGAGAAGTACGGGGTTCCGAAACTCGCGGAAGAAGTCGATTTCCTGCGCGCTTCCGACTCGGAGCTCGTTGCGTTGCGCCGACAGGTGATGCCGCTCGCTCGTCTTCTCGCGAGCCGGCTCGCCGCGCGGCGCCGCCGGAGCCGCGCCGGTGCCATCGATCTGCGACGCACGCTGCGCAAGTCGATGTCGACGGGTGGTGTGCCTATCGATCTGATCAATCGCAAGCCCCGCCCTGCGCGGCCGGAGCTCGTCGTCCTGTGTGATGTCTCAGGCTCGGTCGCGGGGTTCTCGCATTTCACGCTGCTGCTGGTCCACGCATTGCGCGAGCAGTTCTCGCGCGTCCGGGTGTTCGCGTTCATCGACACCACCGACGAGGTGACCCATCACTTCGCCACAGGCATCGACCTGGGGACAGCGATGTCGCAGATGCTGCGTGAAGCGGAGTTGATCACATACGATGGCCACTCCGACTACGGGAACGCCTTTGCCACCTTCAACGAGAGGCACGCGCACAGCCTGACCAGCCGCAGTTCCCTCCTGATTCTCGGAGACGGGCGCAACAACTACCGCAATCCCAACCTCGATGCCCTCGGGCACATGGTCCAGGTGGCGCGGCACGCGCACTGGCTCAACCCGGAGCCGCGTGGGCAATGGGGTGCCGGGGACTCTGCAGCGCGGGTGTACGGCGAGGTCATCACCATGCACGAATGCCGTTCGGCCAAACAACTGGCCGAGGTGGTGGCTGCTCTGCTTCCGGTCTGATCGGAAGGCCCGCGGGCGCACGCCGGTCGTTCACAGCCGGGGCGACCGGCCCCTCGCACCGCCGGCCGCGGGAGAAATCCCCGGTCAGTCATAGCGTGGTGGACGTCAACCCGTAAGCTGGACAACCGTGCCTCAGCCATCCGACCGACACCCGGGGTCCCCGCGACGCCTGGGCGTGATGGGCGGAACCTTCGATCCCATCCACAACGGTCACCTTGTCGCCGCCAGCGAGGTTGCCGCCAGATTCGGTCTCGACGAGGTGATCTTCGTACCGACCGGCCAGCCATGGCAGAAATCGGGTCGGCGAGTCAGCGCCGCTGAAGACAGGTACCTGATGACCGTGGTCGCGACCGCGTCGAACCCCCGATTCACTGTCAGCCGCGTCGATATCGATCGCGGTACTGCGACCTACACCGTCGATACCCTTCGTGACCTGCGAGAGCAGTATCCGGACTCGGAACTGTATTTCATCACCGGCGCTGATGCCCTCGCCTCGATCCTGTCATGGCAGGACTGGCCGACGTTGTTCGAGCTCGCGCGTTTCGTAGGGGTCTCCCGCCCCGGCTACGACCTCAGCGTCGAGCACCTCGCCCCGCACCTCGAGGGACTTCCGGCCGAAGCGGTGAGCCTCGTCGAGATCCCGGCGCTGGCAATCTCCTCGACGGACTGCCGTACCCGAGTCCACAATCACCGTCCGGTCTGGTACCTCGTGCCCGACGGTGTGGTGCAGTACATCAGTAAGCGTCACCTCTATGTGGATGCACCCACATCGAACCACGTGAACACCGAGAGAAAGAGCACGTAGTGAGCGCAACGGCAGAAGCCCTCGAGATGGCCCGGATCGCGGCCCTCGCCGCAGACGAAAAGCTGGCGACCGACGTCGTAGTGCTCGACGTGTCGGAGCAACTGGTGATCACCGATTGCTTCGTCATTGCATCGGCACCCAATGAGCGCCAGGTCAACGCCATCGTCGACAACGTCGAGGAGAAGCTGCGCGACGCCGGGCACAAGCCGGTCCGTCGCGAGGGCACGCGTGAAGGACGCTGGACCCTGCTCGACTACATCGACGTCGTCGTTCACATCCAGCACGAGGAAGAGCGCAACTTCTACGCCCTCGAGCGTCTGTGGAAGGACTGTCCGACGGTCCCGGTCGACGGAGTCGGCGGCCCGCGTTCCGCGGCGGACGATGAGACGGCGGACGATGATACGGAGCGTGGGTGAGTGCGCCGGTGCGGGTGCGGCACCTGATCCTGCTGCGCCACGGGCAGACCGAGTACAACGCGACCAGCCGCATGCAGGGCCAGCTCGACACCGACCTGTCGGACCTCGGTCGTCGCCAAGCACTGGCGGTGTCCCACACGGTCGCCGATTTCGACCCGATCACGATCGTCTCGTCGGATCTGCGACGTGCGTACGACACCGCAACGACAATCGGCGATCGCGCAGGTCTGCCGGTCGAGATCGATCCCCGGTTGCGTGAAACACACCTCGGACAGTGGCAGGGGATGACCCACGCCGAGGTCGATGCGAGTCACCCGGGCGCGCGTGCGCAGTGGAGAGGAGATGCGACCTGGGCGCCGCCGGGCGGTGAGAGCCGCGAGGACGTCGCCCGACGAAGCAGGCCCGTCGTCGACGAGTTGCTCGCCAAGCACGAGCAGTGGAGCGACCGGCCGATCGTGCTCGTCGCACACGGTGGGTTGATCGCCGCGCTGACCGCGTCGTTGCTCGACCTGCCGGTCGAGCGATGGCCGGTTCTCGGGGGGCTGGGGAACACCGGCTGGGTGCAGCTCAGCGGCTACGGTGATTCGCCGGCCTGGCGGCTCGATGTGTGGAACGCGTCGGCAACGGTGTCGCCCGATGACGCTCTCTGAACCCGGAACAGCCGCGCCGAGGCCCTCGCTGCTGGTGATAGGTGACTCCCTCAGCTATTACGGGCCCAAAGGCGGCCTGCCGGCCGACGATCCGCGAATCTGGCCCAATCTCACGGCAGCCGCCCTCGGGTGGGATGTCGACCTCATCGCCCGTATCGGCTGGACCACCCGCGACGCATGGTGGGCGATGACACAGGATCCACGTGTGTGGGCTGCCATTCCACGGGCGGGGGCGGTCGTGATCGCTGTCGGCGGAATGGACACCTTGCCCTCGCCGTTGCCCACAGCCCTGAGGGAAAGCATGCGGTACCTGCGGCCTGCCTCGCTGCGGAGAACCGTACGTACCGCGTACGGCTGGGCCCAGCCGCGGTTGTCGCCGCTGGGGTGGCCGGTCGCGCTCCCGCCGAAGGTGAGCGTCGAATATCTCGAAACCATCCGGGAATCACTCGCCTACATGCGACCAGACCTGCCGGTGGTCGGGACGTTGCCGTCCGTGCACGACAGTGAGCAGTACCGGTCGGTGCATCGTGGGCGGCGTCCTGCTGCCCGTGCGATTTCACAGTGGGCCGACGAAAAGTCGGTTCCCCTTGTCGATCTCGGCGAAGCTGTGCGCGAGAACATCTTCTCGGACGAGGCGAACCCCGATGGAATCCATTGGGGATGGGACGGACATCGCAAGGTTGCCGATGCGATGATCGACGCGGTGCGAATGGCTCGTCCGGATGCGCAACCCGCCTCCGACGGCATACGGTAGGTGCCGTGTCAGTAGTGGTGGTCACCGACTCGTCGTGTTGTCTCGATCCGAAGATGGCGGAGCGATACGACATCCGGATCGTTCCCCTGCACGTGATCTCCGAGGGGCGGGACTTTCGCGAGGGTATCGATGAGCTTCCCGAAGATCTGTCGGGGGTGACCACGTCCGGTCCGTCGCCGGCCGAACTGCTCGAGGTCTACTCGCGTGCGCTCGACGACAGCGACGGCGACGGCGTGGTGGCGGTACACCTGTCGCGACTACTGTCGGGCACCTGGGAGGCTGCGAAGCACGCCGCCGACTCGCTCGGCGATCGGGTGCGGCTGATCGATTCACAGAACACCGCGATGGGCTTGGGATTTGCCGCACTCGAAGCGGCGCGTGCGGCCGAATCCGGCGCCGATCTCGACGAGGTGTACTCGCGTGCCGTCGAGGTGGCCGCGTCCGGACGGACCCTGCTGGTGGTCGACCGACTCGACCATCTGCGCCGCGGCGGTCGAATCGGTACGGCCACCGCACTGCTCGGCACGGCTCTTGCGATGAAACCGGTTCTCCATCTCGTCGACGGGAAACTCGTGCTGCGTGAGAAGACGCGGACGATGACGAAGGCGCTTTCGAAACTGGTCGATGGAATTGTCGCCGAGGCCGGGCCTGCCCCACTCCTCGCGGTGCATCATCGCGGAGCACCTGAACGCGCAGATCTGCTGGCGGAGCAACTTTCCGGGCGGATCCCCGATGCGTCCGAACTTCTCATCTGTGAGATCGACGGAGTGCTCGGTGCGCACGTCGGTCCGGGGGCGATCGGAATCGTCGTGGCACGGCGCTGAACGGGAGGTTATCCACAGCCGCTCCATCCATCCACAGATTTCGCGTCACGGTGGTCCGCGAGCGCTTCACCGCCCGGGTCGGCGCTAGCGTCACGGCATGGGCAGCGACGGAGACCTCGCGAGAACGCGGCTGGACGCCATCGTGCGATCCGAGACGATCGGTCGGGTCGGGAACGACGAGCCGGACGAGTTCGACGACCTGCTCCCAGACCGTTCGCGACCTGATGAGGCCGGCGAGTCACTGAGCGTCCTCGAACGGATGCGTACCGCGCGCTGGGACGCCGGCCGCGGCGGTGGTAAGGCGCTCGCCGCGGTGGCTGTCGTGGCAGTTCTCGTCGCAGTCGTCGTCGTGTGGCGGGACCGTCCGGTACCCGAATCCGTTCCTCCGCTGCCTGCTGTCGAAGTGCTCGCGACATCGTCGCGTGCTCCGGTGCCCGAGCCGCAGGCGGAGGTGGTGGTCAGTGTGGTCGGGCTCGTGACCAAGCCGGGATTGGTGCACCTGCACCAGGGCGCGCGAGTCGCGGATGCACTCGACGCGGCGGGCGGAGCCGGTGACGGCGCAGACCTGCTCGGCCTGAACCTCGCTCGGCGGGTGGCCGATGGCGACCAGATCATCGTCGGAGTGGCGCCGCCGCACCCGGCTCCTGAAGGCAGCGCGGTGTCCGGGACGGGAGGCGGTGTTGCGGGTGGGGACGATGGTGGCCCTGGGCAGGGCCAGAATCCGTTGAATCTCAACACGTCCGACGAAGCTGCCCTCGATGCGCTGCCCGGTGTGGGTCCCGTTACCGCAGCGGCGATCGTCGCCTGGAGACGCGACAACGGACCGTTCACCGACGTCGAGCAGCTCTCCGAGGTGGATGGGATAGGCCCCGCCAGACTGGCCCGGTTACGCGAGTTGGTGGCCGTGTGACCCCACCGGTCTCAGTGGACGCCCGACTCCTGCCGTGCACCCTCGCAGTGTGGGCTGCAACCCTGGTCGGTCTCTGTTGGGGTTGGCGGATCTCGGTTCTCGTGACCGCGCTTGCCGTGGTGGGGGCACTGGTCGTCGCACTATGGGCGGCGGGTACGGGAGCCCCGTGTCGGCGAAAGCGCAGGGGGCATTCGTCGACACGGGGCTCGGTGATGCGGGGAGTGGTCGTCGTTCTGGTCGTCACTGCGGGATGCGGCGGTGCTGTCGCCGTGCGGATGTGGTTCGTCGAGAACCATCCGCTCGCGACGGCACCGGCCGATGCGTGGACCACCGCAGTGGTGGAACCGTCCGATGATCCACGGTTGATTCGGAGTTCACCGTTCGGTGGTGAACCACAGGTGCGTATTCCTGTCGCGATACGACACGTGACGCTGGGCGGTGAGTCGATGGCAGTCGGGGGCACTGCGGTGGTATTCGCACCCGCCGGCGGTTGGGAACATTTGTTGCCGGGGCAGCGAGTCACCATGCGGGGCAGGATATCCGAGAATGTGGCCTCGGGAGACATGGATCCGGGGACCTCGGTGGCGATCCTCCGGGCCGACGGCGCACCGCGCGCGACGGAAGCGCCTTCGGCTCTTGCAGAATGGGCAGGAGGAATCCGGGAGGATCTCGCCGAGGTGTCGGCACGAGCACTGGGTCCTTCTGCGGCCGGATTGTTCCCAGGACTGATCGTCGGTGATACGAGCCGACTTCCGGACGACGTGCGCGAGGACTTCCGAGTGTCGGGTCTGACACACCTGACCGCGGTGTCCGGCGCGAACGTCAGCATCCTGCTGGGGGCGATCCTGTTGCTGGTCAGGTTCGTCGGAATAGGCCCGCGGACGGGCGCTGTCCTTGCGGGTACGGCACTGGTGCTGTTCGTGATCGTTGTGCGTCCGTCGCCGAGCGTGTTGCGTGCCGCCGCGATGGGAGGGGTCGCGCTCCTGGCGCTCGTCGCCGGGAGACAGAGACAGGCACTTCCCGCACTGTGCACGGCAATCGGGTTTCTGGTCCTGGTGTGGCCGGACCTCGCGGTCGACGTGGGATTCGCGTTGTCTGCATCGGCCACCGCCGGACTCGTGCTCATTGCGCCGGTCTGGGTCGCGTCGATGCAGGCGCGTGGATGGCCTCGCGCGGTGGCCGAGGTGTGCGCGGTGTCGTGCGCGGCGTACATCGTGACCGCACCGATCCTTGCAGCTGCGACGGGGACCGTCAGTATCGTGGCGGTGGCAGCGAATATTCTGGTGACGCCGGTGCTTGCACCACTGACCGTTCTCGGTTCGCTCGTGGCGCTGTGTGCGTCGGTGGTCCCAGATGTCGCCGAGTTCGTCGCGCGCGGCGCAGCACCGATGCTGTGGTGGCTCATTGCCGTCGCCGCTCGCGCAGCATCGGTGCCCTCGGCGGAGTTCTCGCTACCGGACGGGCCTTGGGGAGCGGCGGTGATCTGCTGCGCGGCTATTGCTGGCTGTGTCCTCATGCGTTACAGGAGAATTCGGGATCTTGCCGGTGTCGCGTCGGTCTCGGTGCTCGCGGTGTGGATTCCACTACGCCTGTTCGCCCCCGGCTGGCCGGCGAACGAGTGGGTGTTCGCGGCCTGCGATGTGGGGCAGGGTGATGCAGTGGTGCTCGCGGCCGGTGACGGGAGTGCGGTGGTCGTGGACGCAGGACCGGAGGCCACACCGGTGGATCGGTGCCTGCGACGATTGCATATCGACTCGGTGCCGGTCGTGATCGTCTCGCACCTGCACGCCGATCATATGGGTGGTTTGCGCGGGGTGCTGCAGGGTCGCCGGGTGGGGGAGGTGATCGTGGGCCCGGGCGCGATGGGCCGAGACACGATGGGAGACCTTACCGGCCGGGCCACCGAGTTCGGAGTGCGAATCCGGGAAGCGGCAGCCGGGGAGGTACTGCGCGTCGGGTCGGTGACGATCCGGATCCTCGGTCCCCAGGCCGAACGCTCCGGCGACTCGGAGAACGACCTTTCGCTGGTGATGGTCGCCGAGACAGCAGTGGGACGCATCCTGCTTCCGGGTGACGCGGAAGCACCCGCTCTCGACGCGTTGATGCGCAGCGGGGTCGACGTGCGCGCCGATGTCCTCAAGGTTCCTCACCACGGCTCGCGGACGACGTCGGAAGCCTTTCTGGCTGCGGTGCGCCCCCGGGTGGCGGTGATCAGCGCGGGACGCGACAACACCTTCGGGCACCCGCACCCGGAGATCGTCGAGGCCCTGCACGAGGTGGGCTCCCGGATACTGCGTACCGACCTGCACGGAGATATTGCCGTGGTGCGCGCCGGGTCCGGGGCGCTGGCCGTCGTGTCGGACTCACGTGGCACGATCGGTCCGTGAGCGACACACCCCTGCACCTGGTTCTCGGCGACGAAGAACTCCTGGTGGACCGCGCTGTCACGAAGATCATCGCGACGGTACGTGCCCGCAGTGGTGCAGGCGCCAACCTTCCGGTCTCGCGGTTGCGCGCAGGGGATGCAGGTGTCCCGGAACTGGCCGAACTTCTGAGTCCGTCGCTGTTCGCAGAAGACCGGGTCGTCATTCTCGAATCCGCCGCCGACGCAGGCAAAGATGCGGTGGCCTTGATTCTCGACGCGGCTGCAGCACCCCCCGACGGGGTCACCTTGGTCATCCTGCACACCGGTGGAGGACGCACGAAGGCGATGGTGGGGGCGCTGCAGAAGTGCGGTGCCGAAGAGCACGCATGCCAGGCGCCCGACAAGGCAGGGGAGCGCGCGAAATGGGTGCGCGCGTTCGTGCACCAGGAATTCCAAGCAGCCGGTGTGCGGGTCGCAGGCGACGTCGAACAACTCGTGATCGACGCGGTCGGCTCGGATCTACGCGAACTCGCGGCGGCATGCAGTCAGCTGGTGGCCGATACCGGCGGCAAGATCGACGCGAACGCGGTCCGTCGTTACTACTCGGGCAAAGCCGAGATCACCGGATTCGACGTAGCCGAGAAAGCAGTGGCGGGAGATGTCCCCGGAGCGATGGAAGCGTTGCGATGGGCGATGCACCGGGGCGTCGCACATGTCCTGCTGGCCGATGCCCTCGCCGATGCCGTGCACACGATCGCGAAAGTGGGATCGGCCGGGCGGGGAGATCCGTTCTCCATGGCGTCGGGGCTCGGCATGCCGCCGTGGAAGGTCAAGAAGGCGCAGGGGCAAGCGCGTCGATGGGCACCGGAATCGATCGGAACCGCACTCGGTGTGGTCGCGGCACTCAACGCCGATGTCAAGGGTGCGGCGGCCGACGCCGACTATGCGGTGGAGTCCGCCGTCCGTACCATCGCGGAATTGGTCGCCTGACGACCCGTCATCGATACGACAGAAGGCCGCACCTCCGAAAAGGTGCGGCCTCGTGTCAGCAGAGCTTGCGTCCTCTACCTCGGAGCTGAGGGCTCAGAGCTTGTTGGCAAGCTTCGCGAGAGCAGACTTCTTGTTTGCAGCCTGGTTGGCGTGGATGACGCCCTTGCTGGCTGCCTTGTCGAGCTGACGGCTGGTGGCGACGAGGAGCTCGTTGGCCTTGTCCTTGTCTCCAGCGGCCGCGGCCTCGCGGAACGAACGGATCGCAGTGCGCAGCGAGGACTTCACCGACTGATTCCGGAGCCGGTTGCGCTCGTTGGTGCGAATCCGCTTCACCTGGGACTTGATGTTGGCCACGCGTAAAATCCTGTCGTCTTGCTGGTAGTTGATAGGAAAGCTCTGGGTGCGCTAGGGCACGACGGTCGACGATACCAGCGTTGGCCGTCAATGCCCAAACAGAGCCGGCGGTATCGCACTCGTGCGCCGGCAATCCGTGGGCCCGAAAATGTTGGCTATCTCACAACAATGTTGCGAGTCGGCCCCGCGTCACAGACATCGGCATGACACTGACGGCATGACGTCAGAACATGAAACTGCCCAGGAGGCGGCAGGTCCGAACGACTTCTCGGATATCAGGAAGTGCGTCGCCGAAGCCATCGGCACATTCGTGCTCGTATTCTCCGCAGTCGGAACTGCAGTGTTCGCCGGAGCGAAAGTCGGCAACCTCGGCGTTGCGCTCGCGTTCGGTCTGACGCTGCTCTTCCTCGTCTACACGATCGGCCCGATCTCGGGATGCCACGTCAATCCGGCGGTCACGTTGGGCCAGCTCATCGTCGGGCACGTCACGCCCGTTCGCGCTGTCGGCTATTGGATCGCTCAGGTCGCCGGAGGACTCATCGCCGGTGTCACGATCTTCGCGGTCGCGTCGTCGCTGCCGTCCTACGACCGGGCAGCCGACGGACTGGGAGCAAACGGATGGGGCCCGCACAGTCCCTCCGCGATCGAGGGACCACTCGGCGGAGTCATCGAGAACGGATACGGAATCGGCGCCACGATGATCATCGAGATCCTGCTCACCGGCCTGCTGGTCTTCGTGGTGCTTGCCAGCACCGATCAGATCTCCGATGTGCTCAACGCGGGACTCGCGATCGGATTCTCACTCGCGGTGATCCACCTGATCGCCATCCCGATCGACAACACCTCCGTCAACCCGGCGCGCAGTCTTGCAGTGGCGTTCTATCAAGACGGTGCGCTCGCGCAGCTGTGGCTGTTCATCGTGTTCCCGCTCATCGGAGGCGCGCTCGGTGCGCTCGTCTACACGTTGTTGTTCGGCCGTAACCAGGGATTGCGCGCGTCGTAGAGCAGCAGCCGGCTGGCCCGCACTGTATGTCCGGCTTTCTACGTCCAGTCGAAATCCGCGCGGAGGCGTGATGCGACCCGATCGAAACGGGAACGCTCGAGGATCGCGCCTTCGCGGCGGATGCCGTCTTCCGGAACATCCAGGATGCGATCGAGTCGGATCCAGCTCGGTCGGTTCTCGCGATCCCACGGGCCTGTGCCGATCCCGACCCAATCGGGGTGTCCGTCGCGGTCGCCGTTGGACGAGAGCATCAGGCCGAGCAGCGTCGAACCTTCGCGTCCCACGACGAGGACGGGACGGTCCTTGCCTTGGCTCGCATCTTCTTCGTACTCCACCCACGTCCAGACGATCTCGCCGGGATCGGCATTTCCGTCGAGATCGGGCGAGTACTCGATCGTGCGCGCACGCTGCGCCGTCGGGGTGGTGCGAGAAGCCACGGGGCGACCCGGAACAGGTACGGGCGCAGCCCGGCCGGAGTCCTGAGCCAGTGCGCCCTTCGCGCGGTCGAGTGCTCCCGACTGCTGCAACTGCTTGTACAGCCGTGGGCCGTGTTCGACCGCAAGACGCCCGAGTTGCTTGCCCATTTCCATCCACTTGCCAGCCACGATCGGCCAGTGTAACCACGCTTCCCGCGCATGAGCAGCCGTGCGGGTGCGCACGCGGTACCCACCTGTCGGCACAGCCGACGACCCGGCGATTGCGAGTCTTGGATATTCTTCAAGATGACCGCGGCCCCAGGCCGCTGCCGGCCCGAGTCAGGAGCACGACATCACCACGTTCGCCGACACCACCTTCACGGATCCCGCGAAGATCCGGAACTTCTGCATCATCGCGCACATCGACCACGGCAAGTCGACGTTGGCGGACCGGATGCTGCAGCTCACCGGCGTGGTCGAGGAACGGCAGATGCGCGCCCAGTACCTCGACCGGATGGATATCGAGCGTGAACGCGGCATCACGATCAAGGCGCAGAACGTGCGCCTGCCGTGGAAACTCGACGGTGAAGATTACGTCATGCACCTGATCGACACACCTGGCCACGTCGACTTCACCTACGAGGTCTCGCGCGCGCTCGAGGCATGTGAGGGAGCCGTGCTGCTCGTCGATGCCGCACAGGGAATCGAGGCGCAGACCTTGGCGAATCTCTACCTCGCACTCGACAAGGACCTCACGATCATTCCGGTTCTCAACAAGATCGATCTGCCCGCCGCCGATCCCGATCGGTACGCGGGTGAGATAGCCAACATCATCGGATGCGAACCCTCCGACGTCCTGCGTGTCTCCGGTAAGACCGGCGAAGGAGTCCCCGAGCTGATCGACGAGGTGATCCGGCAGATACCCGCGCCTGTCGGTGATTCCGATGCACCTGCCCGCGCGATGATCTTCGACTCGGTGTACGACACCTACCGCGGTGTCGTCACCTACGTTCGCGTCGTCGACGGCAAGATCATGCCGCGCGAGAAGATCAAGATGATGTCGACCGGTACGACCCACGAACTGCTCGAGGTCGGCATCGTGTCACCGGAGCCGAAAGCGACGACCGGCCTCGGTGTCGGCGAGGTCGGCTACCTGATCACGGGCGTGAAGGACGTGCGCCAGTCGAAGGTGGGCGACACGGTGACGCTCGCGCGCGGTGGAGCCTCGCAGCCGCTCACCGGCTACCGCGAACCGCGGCCCATGGTCTATTCCGGCCTGTACCCCGTGGACGGTTCCGATTACCCGGTACTGCGCGACGCCCTCGACAAGCTCCAGCTCAACGACGCCGCGCTCACCTATGAACCCGAGACCTCCGTTGCGTTGGGCTTCGGATTCCGGTGTGGATTCCTCGGTCTGCTGCACATGGAGATCTCCCGTGAGCGGCTCGAACGCGAATTCGGGCTCAACCTGATCTCCACTGCCCCGAACGTGGTGTACCGCGTCGTCCTCGAGGGTGGTGAGGAGGTCATCGTCACCAACCCGTCGGTCTGGCCCGAAGGCAAGGCCCGCGAGATCTACGAGCCCATCGTCAAGTGCACGATCATCGCGCCGAGCGAGTTCATCGGCTCGATCATGGAGCTGTGCCAGTCACGGCGCGGTGAGCTCGGGGGCATGGACTATCTGTCCGAGACCCGCGTGGAGTTGCGCTACACCCTGCCGATGGCCGAGATCATCTTCGACTTCTTCGACTCCCTCAAGTCGCGCACGCGCGGATACGCGAGCATGGACTACGAGGAAGCGGGTGAACAGGAAGCGGCCCTGGTCAAGGTCGACATCTTGCTGCAGGGAGAAGCGGTCGACGCCTTCAGTGCGATCGTGCACAAGGACGCCGCAGCAGCGTACGGCAACAAGATGACGACCAAGCTCAAGGAACTCATCCCACGCCAGCAGTTCGAGGTGCCCGTACAGGCCGCCATCGGATCGAAGATCATTGCGCGCGAGAACATTCGCGCTATCCGCAAGGATGTGCTCGCCAAGTGCTACGGCGGCGACATCAGCCGTAAGCGCAAGCTGCTCGAGAAGCAGAAGGAAGGCAAGAAGCGCATGAAGACGATCGGTCGCGTCGACGTGCCGCAGGAAGCATTCGTTGCGGCCTTGTCGTCGGAGGCGTCCTCGGACAAGCCCAAGAAGTAACCGCTCGGCGAAAGGACCCATCGTGCTCGAGACCTGGCTGACACGTGAATTCGGAATCACGATTCCGCTCGTGGGGGCGCCGATGGGTGGACGGGCCGGTGGAGCTCTCGCCGGTGAGGTCACCAAGGCCGGGGGCCTGGGACTGATCGGAGCGGCGAGATACAACAACGCCGAGTGGCTCGAGCAGCAAGCCCGGACGGCACGCGAGATCGGCGGCGGGCTTCTCGGCTTCGGTCTCATGACGTGGTCGCTGCACGACGACGATTCGCTTCTGGGCGCGGTCCTCGAGCACCGTCCCCAGGTGGTTGCTCTGTCGTTCGGGGACCCCGCTCCGTATGTGCAACGGGTTCACGACGCCGGTGCCACCGTGATCTCCCAGATCAACACCCTCGAGGATCTTCGAGTGGTCGAGGCCGCGGGAGTCGACGCGGTGGTGGCGCAAGGTCACGAGGCCGGTGGCCACACCGGGAGGATCGGGACATTGCCATTGCTGCAGGAAGTGCTCGAGTCCACCGGACTTCCGGTACTCGCCGCGGGGGGCATCGCGTCGGGTCGCGGGCTTGCCGCCGTGCTCGCGTCCGGGGGAGCAGGCGCCCTGGTGGGGACGGCTCTGCTTGCCAGCCCGGAAACTGTGGGACCGGATTATGCACGCGCTCGGTTGATCGCGGCCGGAAGCACCGACACCGTGTACACCGATGTGTTCGACAAGGCCCGCCACCAGCCGTGGCCCGCCCGGTGGGGCGGCCGCGCCCTGGTCAACAGCTTCACCGAGACATGGCATGGCCGTGGGGCGGACGAGCAGACCCTTGCCGACGAGTACGCAGGCGACGACCCTGATATCGGAGTCGTCTATGCAGGCGAAGCCGCAGGGCTCGTCCGAGCACAGCGGCCGGCCGGCGACGTCATCCGTGATATCGGCGCGCAGGCAGAAGAGTTGCTCGGCCGTTTCCGCTGACACTGTTCCCATTCGGAGCGCCGACGGGTTAAGGTGTGCCTCACCTAATATTGAGAGGCGTCTTCGATGCGTGTGCGTTCCCTGTCTGCGTGTGCCGTAGCTGTTCTTGTCGGATTCGGGGTGGCGGGGTGTTCGAGCGCCGACGACACCGAATCCGCCGAGGTCTCCGAAAGTGTCAGCATCGAGCATACTTTCGGAACAACGGTCGTGGAGGACACCCCGGAACGCATCGTTGCGACATCGACCCAATGGGTCGACGCACTCCTCGAACTCGGTGTCCAGCCTGTCGGCTACCTCAGCGCGGGGTCCGAGGGCGACGAGCGTGGCCTATACCCGTGGCAGAGCGAGGTCTCGGAGGATGCCGTCGACCTCACGGGCGGAAACTCGTCGTTGATGCAGGGGCCACTGCCGATCGAACCGATCGCAGCGCTCGAGCCCGACCTGATCCTCGGGAACTGGCAGATCGCCTCCGCCGATGCGTACGACACCCTCACCGAAGTGGCGCCCACGGTCGCCCCGCTCGGAGAGACGGGTGTCGACAACTGGGCCGACCAGCTCCGAGCCCTGGGGACACTGTTGGACCGCGCCGACGACGCCGAGCAGATCATCGCCGAGCGGAACGCCGAGATCGACGAGTACGCGCTCCCCGGGCTCGAAGGCAAGACCGCAGTCCTGGCCCAGTTCATGTTCGCGGAGCGGCAATTCGTTGCCGTCGCCGATCCATCCGACGGCGCGTCCGTGCTCTTCGAGCAACTGGGCATGACCCTGCCGCCGGCGCTCGTCGAGGAGGCCGGTGTTGCCTTCGGACGCGTGACGCTCAGCCCCGAACGCGTCGACGCACTTGTCGCAGACCTGCTGGTCATCCTTCCCAACGGCGGGACCGAAGCAGATCTCATGGCCCTGCCAGGGTTCGATCAGCTGCCGTCAGTGTCGAACGGCGGACTGGCTGTGGTCGATTATCCCACCGTCGTCGCGTTCAACCTTCCTTCGTCGTTGTCGATGCAGTACGCACTCGACGAACTCCGCCCGCAGCTCGAGGCCGTCGCCGCTTCGTGACGAGCTCAGTGCCGCGCGTGCGCGGGCTTGAATTCTCCTGACTCGGTGCGTTGTTCGGCACGGATGACGTGCACGATCGCATTGATCTGAGCGAGATGGGTGAAAGCCTGGGGGAAGTTGCCCAGGTGCTGCCCGGTCGCGGGGTCGATTTCCTCGGCATACAGCTTCAGCGGGCTCGCGAAATCGAGTAATCGTCCGCACAGCATCGACGCCCGTTCCACCTCACCGATCTCGACGAGTGCGGACACCAGCCAGAACGAGCAGATGGTGAACGTTCCCTCCTCTCCGGAAAGTCCGTCGTCGGTGTCTTCGACCCGATAGCGCAGCACGAGACCGTGCTCGGTCAGTTCGTCCGCGATCGCGAGTACCGTTGCGCGCACTCGCGGATCATCGGGCGGGAGGAATCGGAGCAACGGAATCAGCAGGTTCGACGCGTCGAGTGCCGGATCGCCGTACCGCTGAGTGAAAGCACCGCGTTCGTCGACACCGTGCTCGAGGATGTCCGATTTGATCTCGTCGGCGACTGCCGACCAGCGCGCCGCGTGGTCGGGTTGGCCGTGCATCTCGGCGAGCTTGGCGCCGCGGTCCAGTGCGACCCAGCACATCACCTTCGACGAGGTGAAATGCTGGGGCTCGCCGCGCACTTCCCATATCCCGCGATCGGGTTCCCGCCAGTGCGCGACCGCCTGCTCCACCTGGCTGCTGAGCAGCGGCCACAGAGATTCCGGTATCTGCTCACGCGACTTCACGTGTAGATACACCGAGTCGAGGAGGGCCCCCCACACGTCGTGCTGGCGTTGCCGGTATGCGTCGTTGCCGATACGTACGGGTCTGGCATTGTTGTAGCCGCTCAGATGGTCGAGTTGCGATTCCTCCAGTACGCGCTCGCCCCCGACCCCGTACATGACCTGTAGGGGATGGTGGTCCTTGCCGTCGGCGCCCTGGGACACCTCGAGGATGAACGAGAAGAAGTCGTCGGCCTCGCGATCGAGACCCAGTGTGTACAGGCCCCACAGGGCAAAGGTGGAGTCGCGCACCCAAGCGTATCTGTAGTCCCAATTGCGTTCACCTCCAGGTGTTTCCGGAAGAGAGGTGGTGGCGGCCGCGAGGAGAGCGCCGGTCGGGGAATACGTCAGCCCCTTGAGGGTCAGTGCGCTGCGTTCGAGGTAGGTGCGCCACGGGTGATCGGGGAACCTGCCGGTCGTGACCCACTCGCGCCAGTAGTCCTGCGTCGTGAGCATTTTCGTGGCGGCTTCCTCGAAGGTGCGCGGCGGCGCCGGATCGCCCCACGACAGGGCGACGAAGACGGTGTCACCTTTTCTCATGCGGGTCCGGGCACGCGCTTCCCGGCCCTCGATGCCGAGGCGCATATTGGAGGTCAGACGCAGGCGCGGGTGTTCGTCCGGTGCGTCCGCGCACACGGCCGTCGCCTCCTCGTACACGTCGCCGGTGTACTCCCACTGCGTGCCGCCGCGATGGTAATCGAACGCGGGTTCGCAACTCATGTTCAGTTCGACCGTGCCATTGACGCACCGAACGGTGCGCAGGAGAATGTGCTCGGCCTCCCAATCGGATGGAGTCCTCCGTTGGATGGCGGAGCGTCGGTGAAGGTCGTACCACGGTCCCATCGCCAGTGCGTCACGGACGACGATCCAACCGGTCTCGGTCTGCCACGTCGTCTCCAGCACGACACCACCTGGAAGATACCGGCGGGCCGCGGGCACCGACCGGTCGTGCGGCCCAATGCGGAAGTGACCTGCGCTCCGATCGAGCAGTGAGCCGAACACACTCGGTGAATCGGGACGCGGCACGCACAACCATTCGACCGAACCGTCGCGCGCAACCAGACATGACGTCTGGCAGTCCGACAGGAACCCGTAGTCGCCGATCGGAGGGAACGGTGTGCGGCTCGGCAGGGATGACGGTGTGTGCGCGGCGGAGGTCATCTCTCCATGATCGGTGCGGCGCGGGTGTGACGCAGGGCAAACGACCGGACGCACTACAGTGGACGGGATGGAACGGGCGGCATCGTGGTGGGACGGGCTCGAACTGTGGCTCACGGGCCTGTCGTTCGTGCCCCAGGCCGCTTTGGTGCTGATCGTGATGGTGCCGCTGGGTGGTGCGGTGGCCTGGATGCTCGACCGCGTGATCGCCACGGGTTTCGCTGCGGTGGGACGAGGCGAACCCGGACCGTCTCCACGGAACGGAGAAGCAGCACCATCGGCACCGAACACGGAGGATTGTTGACATGCCACGCTCGCGAGTGACCCTGGCGCTCATCGCGCTTCTCGTTCTCGTAGTCGTCGCGTGGTTGCTGACGCTGTAGAACTCCGGCGTCGAGAACTTCCTGCTGGACACCCGTTCATGCTCTGCTAAAGTCTCCCGAGTGTCTGCAAACGCATTGCCCAGCGCACGCCACGAATTGGCGTTGATTGCTGTGGGCATGCCGTCTGTTGCCGACATCGACTGTTGTTGTCGCTGATCCACCCGCGCCGATGTCAGCGGTTCCACCGCACCGGCAACCGGGTTCGCGACCCCGTGGTGTCGTCTGTCGTCGTTTCTCCAGTGGACTGGCTTCAGGCGAGTGCTGTGCCCTGCCCGATTCTGTGAGGCGGGCGACCGTTACTGCGGTCTCGCGATGACATCGACCCCGATTCCCCGAATCCCAGATCTGTCCGCTCTGTTCCGTCCGGAACAGCCTGCAGGAGGCACCCACGATGACGATTCGTTCCACATTTCTCGGACTGGCGGCGCTCGCCGTCGCGACGTCCACCTTCTTGACCGCGTGCTCGGGTGGCGGAGCCAGCGATACCGTCGGTGGTGATACGGGCGCCGACGGTTCCGGAGGCACCGTAAACCTGTATGCGTACGCGGTGCCGAAGACCGGTTTCGACCTGTTGATCCCGGCATTCCAGGAGACCGACGCAGGCGAAGGAGTCGTGTTCCAGCAGTCTTACGGCCCCTCAGGCGACCAGTCTCGCAAGGTGCGCGATGGCGCCGCCGCCGATTTCGTGAATTTTTCCGTCGAACCCGACATCACGCGACTCGTCGACGCGGGTCTCGTCGACGAGGGCTGGAATACCGGCGCAGACAAGGGCCTGCCGTTCGGTTCCGTGGTGACGATCGTGGTGCGTGAGGGCAATCCCAAGAACATCCGGACCTGGGACGACCTGCTGCGTGATGACGTCGAGGTCGTTACACCGAACCCGTTCAGCTCGGGATCGGCGAAGTGGAACCTGCTTGCCCCCTACGCTGCGAAGAGCAACGGCGGTCAGGACCAGCAGGCCGGGCTCGACTACGTGACGGCCCTCGTCCAGGACCACGTGAAAGTGCAGCCCAAGTCCGGTCGTGAGGCCACCGAAACGTTCCTGCAGGGCACCGGCGACGTGCTGCTCAGCTACGAGAACGAGGCACTGTTCATAGAGCGCAACGGCGATCCGGTCGAGCATGTGACGCCGCCGGTGACCTTCAAGATCGAGAACCCGGCTGCGGTGCTCAACGATTCAGCGAACGCGGAAAAGGCCCAGGCATTCCTCGACTTCCTCTATACAGAGGAAGCCCAGCGTCTGTGGGGTGAAGCCGGATTCCGGCCCGTCGATCCTGCCGTTGCAGAAGAATTCGCCGCGGACTTCCCGGAACCCGAAACGTTGTGGACGATCGACGACCTCGGTGGATGGAGTGCCGTCGATGACGAGCTCTTCGCCGAAGGCACCGGCGCCATCGCCGTGATCTACGACAACGCAACGAAATAGAGCCGGAAGCAGAAGAACCCGACCGTGAGTACTCCAGTAGAAGCGCCCGTCCCGAAGCAGCGTGGGCGAACCGCCGCGAAAGTAACCGGTGCCGTAGGCCCGCTCGGGATCGGCATCGCCACCCTGTGGCTGAGCATCATCGTCCTGCTGCCACTCGCGGCCCTGGCCACCGAAGCCTTCTCGGAAGGCTTCGGTGGCTTCTGGGACGCCGTAACCGCACCGAATGCGCTGGCCACCCTTCGCGTCACGGTCGCCGTGTCGATCGTGGTGGCGTTGATCAACGCGGTGATGGGCACATTGATCGCGTGGGTACTCGTACGGGACGAGTTTCCGGGCAAGAAGATCGTCAACGCACTGATCGACCTGCCGTTCGCTCTTCCCACGATCGTGGCGAGCATCGTGCTGCTCGCGCTGTACGGACCGCAGAGCCCCGTCGGTCTCCAGCTCAACGCGACACAGCCCGGTCTGGTCGTTGCGCTTGCGTTCGTTACGCTGCCGTTCGTGGTGCGATCGGTTCAACCCGTCCTGATCGAGGCAGACCGAGAGGTCGAGGAGGCCGCGGCATCACTCGGTGCCGACAACTTCACGACTTTCCGGACCGTGGTGCTGCCGACTCTGGCGCCCGCGGTCCTCGGCGGAGTCGGGCTCGCGTTCGCCCGCGCAATCGGGGAGTACGGCTCGATCGTGCTGATCGGAGGGAACATTCCCGGCCGGACTCAGGTGGCATCGCAGTACATTCAGCAGCAGATCGAGATCGACCGGCCCGTCAACGCCGCGGCGGTCTCGGTGGCACTGCTGCTCATCGCGTTCGTGGCACTGTTCGTGCTGCGGCTCGTCGCGAACCGCGGTCGTGTCCGTGAGGAGAACGACGCGTGAAACTCTCTCCGCTCTCGCGTATCTCGCTGCGTGTGATCGCTCTGGGCTATTTGGTGGTACTGCTGGTCGTACCGATCGGTATCATCCTCTACCGCACCTTCGAGAACGGTGTGATGGCGTTCGTCGACTCGATCTCGACGCCCGCAGCGATCTCCGCGCTCAACCTGTCGTTGCTCATCGTCGCGATCGTCGTCCCCGTCAATGTCGTGTTCGGCATCGTCGTTGCGCTCGCACTCGTGCGCGGACGATTCCCGGGACGCGGACTTCTGCAGTCCGTCGTGGATTTACCGTTCGCGGTGTCGCCGATCGTCGTCGGTGTCGCGCTGATCATGCTGTGGGGTGCGGGCGGCTGGTTCGGTGGGCTCGAATCCTTGGGATTCAGAGTGATTTTCGGACTGCCGGGCATGGTCATCGCGACGATCTTCGTCACTTTGCCGTTCGTGGTACGCGAGGTCGAACCTGTCCTCTACGAGATCGGTGAGGAACAGGAGCAGGCCGCCGCGACTCTGGGTGCAGGCAAGTGGCAGACGTTCCGGCGAATCACCCTGCCGGCAATCCGCTGGGGACTGACGTACGGCATCGTCCTCACCGTCGCCCGCGCGCTCGGTGAGTTCGGTGCGGTCATCATGGTTTCGTCCGGGTTTCCCGGGGTATCTCAGACCCTCACGTTGCTCGTCCATGCTCGCTACATCGACGACCACAACACTTTCGGCGCGTACAGCGCGGCCACCCTGCTCATGGCCATCGCAGTGCTGGTTCTGCTGCTGATGACATTGCTCGACCGCAAGAGGAGCACCAAAGCATGATCACCGTTACCGGGGCGTTCAAGAGTTACGGCGACTTCTCCGCGCTCGAGGACGTCTCACTCGACATCCCGCCCGGCTCGTTGACGGCCCTGCTCGGTCCGTCCGGCTCGGGTAAATCGACGCTGCTGCGATCGATCGCCGGGCTCGAATCCCTCGACGGCGGCACCGTCCGCATCGCGGGCAACGATGTCACGCACGTATCACCGCAGAAACGTGGGATCGGCTTCGTGTTCCAGCATTACGCTGCTTTCAAGCATATGACGGTTCGCGAGAACGTCGCGTTCGGTCCGAAGATCCGCAAGCTCCCGAAGCGGCAGATCACGGCGAAGGTCGACGAACTCCTCCAGGTCGTAGGCCTGGACGGATTCCAGCATCGGTACCCCGCTCAGCTCTCGGGCGGGCAGCGGCAGCGCATGGCGCTCGCCCGTGCTCTGGCGGTGGACCCTCAGGTGCTCCTACTCGATGAGCCGTTCGGCGCGCTCGACGCGAAGGTACGCGCCGACCTGCGGACCTGGCTGCGCCGACTCCATGACGAGGTTCACGTGACCACTGTTCTGGTCACGCACGACCAGGAGGAAGCGCTGGATGTCGCCGACCGCATCGCCGTGATGAACCGAGGACGGATCGAGCAGGTCGGCACGCCGGAGGATCTCTACGACCGCCCGGAGAACGACTTCGTGATGTCGTTTCTCGGGAACGTCTCGAAGTTCAACGGCAGGCTCGTGCGGCCGCACGACATCAGGCTCGGTCACGAACCCGGACTCGAGGTCGCGCAGGCGTCCGGCACGGAGGAGCTCGGTGTCGCACGCGCCACCGTCGAGCGGGTGGTGCATCTCGGATTCGAGGTGCGCGTCGAGCTGACGAACGCAGCCACCGGCGAACCCTTCATCGCACAGACCACGCGGGGCGATGCGCGTGCGCTCGGTCTGAAGGCCGGAGATACGGTGTACGCGCAGGTCACCGGCGCGCCCGGTGAGCCCGTTGTGGTGAGCGCCGACTAGCAGGGATTCTCAGCTACGGCAGATGAGGACTGGGCACATCGAGTGGTGGATCAGATTCTGGCTGGTCGAGCCGAGCAGCGCGGACGCGATGGTGCTGCGGCCGTGACTACCGACGACCACCAGCTGCGCGTGCGCGGAATGTTCGAGAAGCATCACGTCGGGTTTGCCGCGCTCGACGCTGTACGTGATCTCGACGTCGGGATGTTTCTCACGGTGGCCGGCCAGGCTCTCTGCAAGTTCCGCGGTCCGGTGCTCCTGGTAGGCGTCCCAGTCCGTGAACCGTGACCCCTCGCCGTAGGTGAGGGTGGACTGCTCCGTCCAGGTGTGCACCGCGGTCAGCGGTGCCCCGGTCTTGTCCGCGATCTCGAAAGCGTGGTCGATGGCTCCCGCGCTCAGTGAGCTGCCGTCGACCCCCAGCACGATAGGTTTGCCATCGAGTTCGCTTGGGCCCGGCTCGCCGCGCCATGATACGACCGGACAGTGTGCGTGGTTGGCTGTGTGCACCACATCGGATCGCGCGAACATGGACTGCAGCTCGCTCGTGGTGGTGTGGCCGAGCACGATCATGCGTGCGGTGTTCGACATCTCGACGAGGGCTTGTGCAGCCTTGCCCACCTCGACGGTGCGTTCGACGACGACCCCGGGTTGTGCGGCACGCACCGCAGCCTCCGCCGCGTCGAGCGCATTGTCACCTGCTCGGTCTGCGGCGGCACCGTTGCTCGATGGTCGTTCCGGCACGACGTGCGTCAGTTGAAGAGGTTCGCCGAAGCGGAGCGCAATCGATGCGGCCCAGCGCGCCGCACCGAGCGCACTGTCGGAACCGTCGATGCCGGCCACGATTCCCCGTCTGTTCGGTGTAGTGCCCATGGTGGTCTCTCCTTACTCTGCCACCAGTGTGGTACAGACCACATCGGGCCGCCAGCGATCGAGAATCTCGATTCCTGACCGACACCGCCGCGCACTGCGTTCAGTCGCCGACCGCATCCTTTCCGCGCTGCACGATCTTGGGGTCGGCCGCGAACACGACCTGACTGTCCTTGTCTTCGTAGTCGAACTGGTTGAGGAAGAAGCGCATGGCATTGATGCGGGCGCGCTTCTTGTCGTTGGACTTGATGGTGGTCCACGGCGCGTAGTCGGTATCGGTACGCCGGAACATCACTTCCTTCGCAGTGGTGTACAGATCCCACTTGTCGAGGGATTCGAGGTCCATTTCCGACAGCTTCCATCGACGGACGGGATCGAGCTGGCGGATTGCGAAGCGGGTGCGCTGCTCGTTCTGGGTCACCGAGAACCAGAACTTGGTCAAGGAGATTCCTGCGTCGATGATCAGCTGCTCGAACAACGGGACCTGCCGCAGGAACCGCTCGTACTCCTCGTCAGTGCAGAACCCCATCACACGCTCGACGCCAGCGCGGTTGTACCAGGAACGATCGAACATCACGAGCTCGCCTGCGGTGGGAAAATGCTCGATGTACCGCTGCATGTACCACTGACCGGACTCGCGGTCGGACGGCTTGTTCAAAGCGACCACACGCGCATGCCGAACATTGATGTACTCCTGGAAGCGCTTGATCGTGCCACCCTTGCCGGCAGCATCGCGGCCTTCGAACACGATGATGTGTTTCGACTTGTTGTCCTGCGCCCACGCCTGGAACTTCAGTAGCTCGATCTGAAGGAGGTACTTCTCGACCTCGTAGGTGGCGCGGTCCATCCGCTTCTTGTACGGGTAGTTCTCACGCCAGGTGTCGACCGCGCGTCCGTGCGTGTCGATGAGGTCGGGATCCTCGCCGTGATCGTCACGGACCGAATAGCCTTCGGTGCGGAGACGGTCGATGTAGTGCCGTAGCTCGTTCTGCACGCGTTCTCCTCGCGGATCGGGATTCCCGACGAACGGGTTGCCCACGGACGGGTAGCTACCGTTCTAGCCGAAGAAGGTGAATACCGCGCGAACACTCGCAGTGGCGGATGCCCGTGTCTCGTGTGACCTGCGTCAGGCGGCGACGAGCATGCGGGAAGCAGCGACGGCGGCTACGTAGCGGGCGACGATCACGTCGCCGACGGCCGCGTGATCGGTGAGGGTCGCGGCGATGTGCACGTCCCGCAGAGATTCGGCTGCGGCGCACGCCCGATCCCACAGCAGTCCGGGCGCCAGCATCCAGGGCACGAGCACGAGTGTTCGCGCACCCGCGCGGGAGAGTTCCGTCAGTGTCGCTTCCACGGACGGCTCGGTGGCCGTCGCGAAGCATGTTCGGCCCGAGCCCCACTCGGTCCCGGCCAATACGCGCGGTGTGACCATCGCGGTCGACGAATTCGCACCGGCCCGGCGCGAACCGACAGCACAGAGCGCGACTCCGACTGCCGGATCGTCCCGCGACACACCTGCGGCAACAATGTTGTCGCGCGCCGCCGACACGAGCAGTTCGTCGTCGCCCAGGATCTCGGAGGTCACGATGTCGAGGTGGGGGTTGCGGATCGCGGATTCCGCGAGCAGAGCCGGAAGATCGATACGCGCGTGGAACGCGCTGCCGAGCAGCAACGGAACGACGACAGCCTGTCGATGCCCTGCGGCGGCCACGGCATCGAGGACCTGCGGGACCGACGGGCTGTTCAGATCGAGGAACGCGAGCCGGACATCGAGTTCAGGATGCCGGTCGCGGACCGCTGCGAGCGCGGCAGCCACGGCCCGCGCAGAGCGCGGGTCACGGCTGCCGTGCGCGACAGCGATCAGCGGGATCATGCGGGAACGTGATCTCCGAGTTCGATGTCGGACAACCCGTTCCCGATCAGACCGGCCGCGAGAGTGTTGCCACCGGCCGGATCGATGAGCAGGAAGCTTCCGGTGCGGCGGTTGACCTTGTAGTCGTCGGCAGCGATCGGTTCAGCGACGCGCACCGAGATCCGTGCTATCTCGTTGAGTTCCAACGATTCCGGGTTGGGGACAGAGGTCAGGTTCTGCTCGTCGAAGCGCTCCTCGAGAGTGCCGACGATTGCCTGCGTTGTGCGCGTGCCGTGCTTGAGCAGCAGACGAGCACCGGGACGCAGAGGCTTCTCGGCAAGCCAGCACACGGTCGCCTCGAATTCGCCGATCGGCTCCGGTGCTCCAGGAGCAGCGATGACATCGCCACGGGAGACGTCGACATCATCGGCCAGGATGAGGGTCACCGACCGGCCGGCGTGCGCGACGTCGAGTTCGCCGTCCGCGGTGTCGATGCGTTCGACAGTCGTGCGGATTCCGGACGGCAGGATCACGACCTCATCGCCAGGACGCACCGAACCGGCGCCGATCTGACCGGCGTAGCCGCGATAGTCGGGGAACTGAGCAGTGCGGGGCCGGATCACGTACTGGACCGCGAACCGCAGGCCGACATCGTGCCGCCCGTGCGTATCGGCGTCGACCGGGACGGACTCGAGGTGTTCGATGAGGGTCGGACCGTCGTAGTACGGGGTGTTCTGCGAGCGGGTGGCGACGTTGTCTCCGTGCAACGCCGACACGGGAATCTCCTGCACGTCCTCGGCGGCCCAGCCGAGTGAGCGCGTGAGCGAGGTGAATTCGTCCCTGATGTCGGCGAAGACCTGTGCCGGGTCTTCGACGAGGTCGATCTTGTTGACGGCGAGAACAAGTTTGGGCACGCCGAGAAGTGCGAGTACCGCTGCGTGCTTGCGGGTCTGTTCGATCACACCCTTGCGTGCGTCGACGAGCAGGACGACGAGTTGCGCGGTGGAGGCGCCGGACACAGTGTTCCGCGTGTACTGCACGTGACCGGGGGTGTCGGCGAGCACGAAGCTGCGCTTCGGTGTGGCGAAGTACCGGTAGGCAACGTCGATGGTGATGCCCTGCTCCCGTTCGGCGCGCAGGCCGTCGACGAGGAGCGACAGGTCGGGTGTATCGAGGCCACGGTCGACGGATGCACGGGTCACGGCATCGATCTGGTCGGCCAGAACGGATTTCGTGTCGTACAGCAGACGGCCCACGAGGGTGGACTTGCCGTCGTCGACACTCCCGGCGGTAGCCAGGCGAAGGAGGTCGCTCATGATCAGAAGTAGCCCTCTCGCTTGCGGTCTTCCATGGCCGCTTCGGAAACTCGGTCGTCGCCGCGTGTTGCGCCGCGTTCGGTCAGGCGCGATGCCGCAACCTCGGCCAGGATGGCCTCGTTGTCGGCGGCGTCGGACAGCACGGCGCCGGTCGTGGATCCGTCGCCCACCGTGCGGTAACGCACAGAGAGGGTCTGCAGCTCTTCGTCGTCCTTCGGACCGCCCCACACACCGGGCGTCATCCACATGCCGTCGCGCTGGTAGACGGGGCGTTCGTGCGCGTAGTAGATGCTCGCGAGTTCTACGTTCTCGCGTGCGATGTAGCGCCAGATGTCCAGTTCCGTGAAATTGCTCAGCGGGAACACACGCACCTGTTCACCGGGGGCATGCTTGCCGTTGTAGAGGTTCCACAGCTCGGGGCGCTGGCGCTTGGGATCCCACTGGCCGAATGCGTTGCGCAGCGAAAAGATCCGCTCCTTTGCGCGTGCACGTTCCTCATCGCGACGGGCGCCGCCGAAGACGGCGTCGAAACGGTTCTCGGAGATCGCGTCGAGGAGAGGCACCGTCTGCAGGGGGTTACGGATTCCGTCGGGCCGCTCGGTGAGGCGGCCGTCGGAGATGTACTCTTCGACGCTCGCGACATGCAGCCGCAGGTTGTACTTCTCGACGACGTGGTCGCGGAATGCGAGCACCTCGGGGAGATTGTGGCCGGTGTCGACGTGCAACAGCGCGAAAGGCAGTGGTGCAGGCCAGAAGGCCTTGAGCGCGAGGTGCAGCAGAACGGTCGAATCCTTGCCCCCCGAGAACAGGATCACGGGACGCTCGAACTCGCCCGCAACTTCGCGGAAGATGTGGATCGCTTCGGACTCGAGGGCGTCGAGAGTATCGAACTTGTTGCCGTCGAGCTTGATTCGTTCTTCGTCGAACTTCGTATCGATGAGTGTCATGAGGAGTGCAACCCGCATTCGGTCTTGGCTTGGCCGGCCCAGCGTCCGCTGCGCGGATCGGCCCCGGGAAGTGGCTTGTTCGTGCACGGGGCGCACCCGATGGACGGGTAGCCCTCGTCGACGAGAGGATTGACGAGAATCCCGTGCTCGTCGATGTAGTTCTGCATGTCCTCATCGGACCATGCGGCGATCGGGTTGATCTTCACGAGTCCGAACGCTTCGTCGAACGAGATCAACGGCGCGTTGGCCCGCGTCGGCGATTCGACTCGCCGGATACCGGTGACCCACGCGCGATACCCGCTCAGGGTTTCCTTCAGAGGCACCACCTTGCGCAGCCGGCAGCACTCGTTGGGCTCACGGGCGAACAGATCCTTGCCCAGCAGTGCGTCCTGTTCGGCAACGGTCTGCTTCGCCGCGGCATTGATCACGTTGACCCCGTACACCTGCTCCACGGCGTCACGAGTGCCGAGCGTCTCGGCGAAGTGGTAGCCGGTTTCCAGGAACAGGACATCGACGCCGGGGTGGATCTGGGCGGCGAGGTGTACCAGCACCCCATCCTGCATGTTCGATGCGACGATGTACGAGTCGCCGAACGTGTCCTCGGTCCAGCGAAGCAATTCCTGAGCCGACGCACCTGCGAGGTTTGCCGCCCCCTGCGCGGCGAGCTCTCGTAGGTCGTCGGTGGTGTGTGTCGATGTGGTCATCGAAGATCCGCCTCATCTGCTCGTACGGCCCACTCGGCGAAGCGTTCGCCTGTGTTCCTGTGCTTGATGAAATTGCGCACGATGCGCTCGATGTAGTCGGTGGCCTCGTGCGCGAGGATGCGGTGCTGACGCAGCTTGCGACCGAATCCGATATCGAACCCGAGGCTGCCACCGAGGTGTACCTGGAACCCCTCGATCTGGTTGCCGTCACCATCGTCGACCAGCATTCCCTTGAACCCGATATCGGCGATCTGAATGCGCGCGCAGGAGTTGGGGCAGCCGTTGAAGTTGAGCGTGATCGGCACGTCGAGCTGGGAATTGAGCTCGGCGAGGCGCTTCTCGAGTTCCGGCACGAGGTTCTGAGACCGGCTCCGGGTCTCGGTGAACGACAGCTTGCAGTATTCGAGGCCGGTGCAGGCGATCAGGTTGCGGCGCCACCGCGACGGACGCGAGCTCAGACCCACGGCTTCGAGAGCACTGTCGAGACCGGCGATCTTGTCTTCCGGAACGTTGACGACGATCAGCTTCTGGTACGGGGTCAGCCGCAGCGAGTCTGTGCCCGCCTCGTCCATCGCGTCGGCGATCACGTCGAGGGTCGTGCCGGACACTCGGCCGGACACAGCCGAGAATCCGACCGCGTTGAGTCCGTTGGTCTGCTTGGTGAGACCGACATGGTCGATCGGATGGAGCGGTGTCTCGGGCGCAGGCCCGTCGATCAGCGGACGCTTCAGATACTCCGTCTCGAGTACCTCGCGGAACTTCTCGATGCCCCAGTCCTTGATGAGGAACTTCAGACGTGCCTTGGAACGCAGCCGACGGTAGCCGTAGTCGCGGAAGATCGCGACGACGCCCTCCCACACATCGGGGACCTCGTCCAGCGGGATCCACGCACCGGTGCGTTCGGCGAGCATCGGATTGGTCGACAGACCGCCGCCGACCCACAGGTCGAAGCCCGGGCCGTGCTCGGGATGGTTGACGCCGACGAAGGAGACGTCGTTGATCTCGTGCACGACATCGGGCTGGCCGGAGATCGCAGTCTTGAACTTGCGCGGGAGGTTCGAATACTCGGGGTTGCCGATATAGCGGCGCTTGATCTCGGCGAGCGCCGGGCTCGCGTCGATCACCTCGTTGGGGGACAAGCCGGCGAGGGGGGAACCGAGCATTCCGCGGGGGCAGTCGCCGCAGGCCTCGGTGGTCTCGAGCCCGACCTCCTCGAGGCGACGCCAGATCTCCGGCACGTTCTCGATCTCGATCCAATGGAACTGGATGTTCTGGCGGTCGGTGATGTCGGCGGTATCGCGCGCGAAATCCTTCGAGATACCTGCGATCGCGCGCACCTGCGCGGTGTTCAGCTCGCCCCCGTCGGTGCGGACTCGCATCATGAAGTACGGGGCCTCGAGGAGGTCGGCGTTGTCGTCGCCGGTCCACGTGCCGTCGTATCCTTCGGCCCGTTGTGTGTACAGGCCCATCCAGCGGAAGCGGCTGCGGAGATCCGCTTTGTCGATGTTGTCGAATCCGACGTGCTGGTAGGAGTCGATGATCCGCTGCCGAACGTTGAGCGGGTTGTCGTCCTTCTTGGTCTGCTCGTTCGGGTTGAGCGGCTCGCGGTAGCCCAGCGCCCATTGGCCTTCTGCGCGACGCTTGGCGGGCTTCGCCGAGCGCCGGCGGGCGGGGGGTGCCGTGTCGGCGGGGGGAGCGACGTCGGTGGTCGACGACATGCAGTTCTCCTGGATTCGAAGGACCGGATCGAGGGTGCGAGGGGGCTGACCTCATGCGAACACGCCTCGACCCGGCGGGATCTGGGATGTGCCGGGGATGGTGCCGAAAACTAGCGACAGGCGGCGCAGGGCAGACAGAAAGACGCACAGACACGCTTGAGGTCGACGTGGCGTCGCGCCACGAGTCGCACTCCGAGTCCGGTCATGGCGAACATTGTGCCATGTCACGGGGCTGTTTCCGAATCCGGAGGGTATTTCCACCAAAAATCGGGGAAATGTCGAGGTAGGCGCGCTGCGCCGATGGGAGCTCGCCGTCTCTCTGGAACACTGGAGGCTGTGAGTGAGACGAGAACCGGCGGTGTGCCCGGTGCTGAACGCAGTGTGCCCGGTGCTGAACACACCGCGCCCGGTGCGGGATACGGGTTCGAACTGCCGGCGAGCGCACTCGACGGCGTCGGCAGCAGACCGTTCGGCGTGTACGTGCATGTGCCGTTCTGCGCGACCCGCTGTGGTTACTGCGACTTCAACACCTATACCGCGGGTGAGCTCGGATCCGCGGCCTCGCCCGAGTCGTGGATGGAAGGACTCCGACGCGAACTCGACGCAGGCGCTGCAATGCTCGACCGCAGCGGCCGCGGTACTCCGGCCGCGGAGACCGTGTTCGTCGGTGGTGGTACGCCGTCCCTGCTCGGTGCCGACGGACTTGCCGACGTGCTGAGTGTGGTCCGATCGTCGTTCGGGCTCGCGCCCGGTGCCGAGGTGACCACCGAATCGAATCCCGAGTCGACGTCGCCCGAGTTCTTCGCTCGGATCCGCGACGCCGGCTACACCCGCATTTCCCTGGGTATGCAGTCGGCGGCCTCCCACGTGCTCGCGGTGCTCGACCGCACGCACACTCCGGGCCGACCCGTCGCCGCGGCGCGCGAGGCTCGCGAGGCCGGATTCGGACACGTCAACCTGGATCTGATCTACGGCACGCCGGGCGAGACCGATGCCGATCTCGATGCGTCGCTCGATGCCGTGCTCGACGCCGGTGTGGACCACGTGTCGGCCTATGCGCTGATCGTCGAGGACGGAACTGCACTGGCCCGTCGGGTCCGGCGCGGTGAACTTCCCGCGCCCGACGACGACGTACTCGCGTCTCGGTACGAACGCATCGACCGCCGGCTCGCGGAAGCCGGACTCACGTGGTACGAGGTCTCCAATTGGGCGCGCGCCGAGGACCATTCGGCACGATGCGGTCATAATCTCGGCTATTGGGACGGCGGAGACTGGTGGGGGGCAGGCCCGGGGGCGCACAGCCACGTCGGCGGGGTGCGCTGGTGGAACGTCAAACACCCCGGGCGCTACGCCGGTGTCCTCGCCGAAGGGCAGTTACCGGTTGCCGGTAGCGAAACCCTGACCGCTGCCGACATCCACACCGAATCGGTGATGCTCACCGTGCGCCTGCGCACCGGACTTCCACTGACAGAACTGGACGCCGGAGAACTCGTCGCGGTGGGGACGGTCGTCGACGACGGCCTCGCCGTCGTCGACGATGATCACCTGATTCTCACCGACCGCGGCCGGTTGCTCGCGGACGGGGTGGTGCGGACCATCCTGCTCGGCACCGACCGCGAATGAGCTAGAGAAACCGGGGCTCGCCGAGGATCTCGGGACCGGCCGGATCGGTTTGCTCGGGCGAGGCTGCTCCCGAGAGCGGGGCGAGTGCGTCGTAGTCGAAGACACGGGCGTGGAGTACCGGCCTGTTCCGCAGCGCGGACTGCACGGCCCGGTGCAGTCCGTCCTCGAGGTACAGCACCCCTTTCCACTGCACAGCGTGAGGAAACAGGTCGCCGTAGAACGTCGAGTCCTCCGACAGGAGTCGATCGAGTTCGAGAACCTTCGTGGTGGTGACGATCTCGTCGAGGCGAATCTGACGCGGAGGAATCCTCGACCAGTCGCGCAGCGACAGGCCGTGATCGGGATACGGCTTTCCGTCCCGGACGCCCTTGAAGATCATGCGCCCACACTACGCACGGGGTGGCGGATGGATCTGTTCGGTTCCCACACGATTAGACTGACCGGGTACGGCACACTGCGCCCGCGTGCATCGCGCGCGAGGTGCACGTGTTCGGGCATGCACGTGGGGAACGGAGGTGGGCAGATGTCGAGCACCGAGGAACGGAGATTCCAGGTTCTGCGGGCGATCGTGGCGGACTATGTGTCCACCAAGGAACCGATCGGGTCGAAGACACTTGTCGATCGTCACAATCTGGGTGTGTCGAGCGCAACGGTCCGGAACGACATGGCGGTCCTCGAAGCCGAGGGATACATAACGCAGACGCACACCAGTTCAGGACGGGTACCCACCGATAAAGGCTACCGGCAGTTCGTCGACCGGATCTCCGAGGTCAAGCCACTGTCTGCGGCCGAGCGTCGCGCGATTCTGCAGTTCCTCGAATCCGGTGTCGACCTCGACGATGTGCTGCGTCGTGGGGTCAGGCTGCTGGCGCAACTGACTCGGCAGGTCGCCGTGGTGCAGTACCCGACCCTGTCGTCGTCGTCCGTGCGACATCTCGAAGTGGTCGCCCTGACCCCCGCGCGTCTGCTCCTCGTGCTCATCACCGACTCCGGACGTGTCGATCAGCGGATCGTCGAACTCGGCGACGTCCTCGAAGAGGACGACCTCGTGCGGCTACGCGATCTGCTCGGCAACGCGCTGAGCGGCAAGCGGCTCGCCGCTGCATCGATCGCGGTCTCCGAACTTGCCGAGGACGCACCGGAAGACCTTCGTGACGTCGTGATCCGCTGCGCCACCGTGCTGGTGGAAACTCTCGTCGAGCACCCTGAGGACCGACTCGTACTCGGCGGTACCGTGAACTTGACTCGCAACGCCGCCGACTTCGAAGGCCTGCCCGGCATGCCGGGTTCGTTGCGGAACGTCCTCGAGGCACTCGAGGAGCAGGTGGTGGTCCTCAAACTGCTCGCTGCCAGCCAGGACGCCGGGCGGGTCACCGTCCGAATCGGCGAGGAGACCCAGGTCGCCGAGATGCGCAGCACCTCCGTGGTGTCCACCGGTTACGGTGCGGCAGGGACGGTGTTCGGTGGGCTCGGTGTACTCGGCCCCACCCGGATGGATTACCCGGGAACCATCGCGTCGGTCGCAACCGTTGCGAGATATATCGGTGAGGTGCTCGGCGAGCGCTGAGCATGCCCAATTCTGTGTAGATGAAGTAAGGACGAGAACCAAACGTGGACTACTACGGGACGCTCGGCGTGTCCAAGGATGCGACCGACCAGGAGATCAAGCGGGCGTATCGCAAGCTGGCACGCGAGCACCATCCTGACGTCAACCCGGACGAGTCGGCGCAGAAGCGTTTCCAGGAGATCTCTGCAGCTTACGAGGTGCTCTCCGACCCGGAGAAGCGGCGCATCGTCGATCTCGGAGGCGACCCGCTCGCTTCGGGTGGCGGTGCGGGTGCGGGCGGATTCGGCGGAGCAGGATTCGGTGGTCTCGGCGACGTGTTCGAGGCGTTCTTCGGCGGTGGCGGGGGAGGCGGAGCCCGAGGGCCTCGCGGCCGTGTCCAGCCGGGTGCGGACTCGTTGCTGCGTACGCGGCTGACACTGGACGAATGCGCTCGCGGGGTCACCAAAAGCGTGACCGTCGACACCGCCATTCTGTGCGACTCGTGCACAGGTTCCGGCACTCACGGCAATTCCAAGCCTGTGCGGTGTGAGACCTGCGGTGGCGCCGGTGAAGTGCAGTCCGTGCAGCGTTCGTTCCTCGGGCAGGTCATGACCTCGCGTCCGTGCCCCACATGTCGCGGTGTCGGCGAGACCATTCCCGACCCCTGCCACAAGTGCGGCGGCGACGGCCGCGTGCGCGCCCGCCGCGAGATCACGGTGAAGATCCCCGCCGGAGTCGGGAACGGAATGCGCATCCGGCTCGCGGCGCAGGGAGAGGTCGGTCCGGGCGGCGGTCCGGCAGGCGACCTGTACGTCGAGGTCCAGGAGCAACAGCACGACATCTTCGTCCGCGACGGCGACGACCTGCACTGCACCATTCGCGTGCCGATGGTCGATGCCGCCCTGGGAACCTCCGTGAGCCTCGACACGATCCTCGATGGAACCGTCGACATCACCGTCGACGCCGGAACCCAACCCGGCTCGGTGTCGGTCATCCGCGGGCACGGCATGCCGAAACTGCGCTCGGGGGCGCGCGGTGATCTGCACGCACACCTCGAAGTGGTGGTGCCGACCAAACTCGATCACAAGCAGACCAAAATCCTGGGTGAGTACCGGACGGTGAGCGACCGGGACCGCGTCGAGGTCGTGTCCAAGTCGTCTCAGCATTCGTCGGGGCTGTTCTCGCGTCTACGCGACGCGTTCAACGTCCGCTAGGCGACCACGGTGGCTGCGACGCTGTTCTATTTGGACCCGCTGCCGGAGGTCGGGGCGCTTGCCGTCCTCGACGGTAAGGAGGGCAGGCACGCGGCGACGGTGCGTCGCATCCCCGTCGGGGAACGGCTCGTGTTCTCCGACGGAAGGGGTGGCGTCGCCGACGTCGAAGTGACGGCCGTGGCCAAGGACCGACTCGAGGCCACCGTGCTCCGGCGCGGCATGATCGAACCGCCGCGCCCGGTAGTGACCGTGGTTCAGGCCCTTCCGAAATCCGACAGGTCGGAACTTGCCATAGAACTCGCGACGGAGGCGGGTGCCGACGGGTTCGTGCCGTGGCAGTCGTCACGGTGCGTCGCGCGATGGGATTCCAAGGCGGACAAGGGTTTGGCAAAGTGGAAGGCGGCGGCGACGGCCGCGGCGAAGCAGTCCCGTCGGGCCTACGTGCCCGAGGTGGGCCCGCTACACCGCACCGCCGAAGTCGTTTCCCGGGCGCGGGAGACCGTCGAACGCGGTGGTGTCGTCGCGGTGCTGCACGAATCGGCCACCGTCCCGTTCTCGTCGCTGCCCCTTGCGCAGGCCCCCGAACTCGTTCTCATCGTCGGCCCCGAAGGCGGGCTCGACGATGCGGAGGTCGAAGCGCTCGTCGCAGCAGGCGCGACGGCGGTGTCGCTCGGTCCGACGGTATTGCGTACCTCGTCCGCCGCTGCCGTTGCGCTCGGTGCGGTGGGTGTGCTCACCGATCGTTGGGGCAGGCAGCCCCTGAGTTGATCGATCCCCGAGTTGATCGACCCTGAGCTGATCGATAATGCTGGATATGCCACGCATCCGCATCGACTACGGTTCCGAGCCCGCCCAGTTCGGGCACTTGTACATCCCGCCCGGGACCGACGGCCCGGTCCCTGTGGTCATGCTGATTCACGGCGGCTATTGGAGCGCCGACTTCCACCTCAATCTGGCGACGACGTTGGGCGCGGAACTCGCTCGGCGAGGGGTGGCCGCGTGGAACGTCGAATACCGCCGGGTCGGCGCCGGCGGGGCCTGGCCGGAAACGAGCGCAGACATCGAGGCTGCGCTCGCCGCGACCCGGACGTTGCTGCCCGAAGCGTCGCCGATTCCGCTCGATACCGGCGATGTCCGGCTCGTCGGGCATTCCGCAGGTGCCCAACTCGCGCTGTGGGTGGCGGGGCAGCGGGAATGCCCAGTGCGGCCGAGCCGCGTGATCTCCCAGGCCGGGGCACTCGACCTCGCGTCCCGAGCCGCCACCCGCGGTGGGGGCGCCGCACTCGAAGCCCTCTTCGGAGTGTCCTATGCGGACGACCCGCAGGTCTATCGAGATGCTTCGCCGCTGCATCGGGTACCGACCTGCGTGCCCACGGTATGCATCCACGGCAGCGAGGACCTGCAGGTTCCGGTGGCTGCCAGCCGTGCCTACGCGACCGCCGCGGGCGCTGCCGGCGACCGGGTGGTGCTGTGGGAGGTGCCGGGGGAAGGGCATAATGCCTTCCTCGACCGCAGCACTCGTAGCTGGGATCTCACGATGAAGGCGGTGCTCGACGAGAATCCGTGGCTCGACGAAGACCCGTGGTTCGACGAAGACCCGTGGGCGGGTTCGTGAATCGGCCCGCTGAGCGACTACTTCCCGGAGATGAGGTCGATGTGATCGTGTGGCCTTCGGTCTGCTGACGGCAGGATCGTCGCGACCAGCAGAGTCCCGACCGCCAGTGCAATGCCCCCGACAAGGCTCGCCTGCCCGATGGCGTCGGAGAACGCGGAGCCCGCGGCCTCTCGCAACGGTTCCGCGTAGCGTGAGGCCAACGGATTCGTGGCGAGTTCTTCCGCGACGATCGAGGCGCCGCCCACGGAGTCGCCTGCTGCGGTAACGGCCAGTTCTGCCTGTTCGGCCATGGGCCCCGTCAGCTCTCCGAATGGCAGCTCCGACAGGAAGCCCGCGATCGACTGATGGTAGGCAGTGGCGAGAACCGAACCGAGCAAAGCTATTCCGAGTGAACCGCCGAATTCGACGGCGGTATCGTTGAGTCCGCCTGCTGCACCGAGTTCGTTCTCGGGAAAGCCGGCCATGATCAGGTCGGTGGCAGGCGGCGTCGAAATGCCGATGCCGATGCCCAGGAGCAGCAGGCACGCGAGGTAGATCCCGTACCCGGAATCGGAGTGGGACTGCGTGAGCACCAGTACCCCCGCCGTCGCCGCTGCCATCCCGGCGGTCACTGTCACGCGCGTACCGAACCTGGGTGCGAGTCGAGCGCTTGCCGCCGCGCCCGCGGAGACCGCCCCGGCGAGCGGAAGCAGGCGCAGGCCTGTTTCGAGCGGTCCGTAGTCGAGCACGAACTGGAACTGCTGTGCAACGAAGTAGATGACCCCGAAAGTTGCGAAGAACAAGAGCAACACGGAGATACACGCTGCCCCGACGGTCCTGTCGGTGACCCGCCTGAGATCGAGAAGTGGTTGTGGGTGCCTCGATTCCCACGCGACGAACGCCACCGCTGCAGCCACGGACACCGCGATTACGCCGAGAGTTGCTGTGCTCCAGCCGAAGTGGAATCCGTCGATAATCGCGTAGACGAGACCGCCGACGGTGAGGATCGACAGCAACCCCCCGGTCCAGTCGGTGCGGTCGAGGTTGTCTGCGCGGGACGGTGGGACGAGGATCAGGGAAGCGATTGCCGCTGCCACGGCAATCGGCACGTTGATCAGGAATGTCGAGCCCCACGCATGTGATTCGAGTAGCCATCCGGCAAGTAGCGGACCGAGTGCGATGGCGAGCCCGGAGGTTGCGGCCCATGCCGCGATCGCGCGGGTGCGCTCGTGTGCCGGGAACATTGCAACGAGGAGGGAGAGGGTGGCCGGCATGATCACCGCAGCGCCGACCCCCATCGCGATGCGTGCGGCGATCACCTCGGTGGCGCTGTCTGCCAGGCTTCCGTACACGGCTCCGGCGGCGAACACCATAAGTCCGGCGAGAAGTGCTCGTCGCCGACCGAACCGGTCGCCGAGAACGCCGCACAGGAGCATCAGCGCCGCGTACGGAACGGTGTATCCGTCGATGACCCACTGCATGTCGGTGCTCGTGAGCTGTAGATCACGAAGCATGTCCGGCGCCGCGACGATCAGCGCGGTGTTCGCCATCACCACGATGAGCAGACTCAGGCACAGGATCGCCAGACCGGCCCATCGCCGTGGGTAGGGGTCCGATTCGGCGGATCGCCGAACCTCCGGGGCAGTGTCGGTCATGCGGTTCTCCTCGATGAGAGCCCGGGCGCCGGGCCGTTGTTGCACAGTCGTGTGCAATCTAGTTAATTGCACAGTCGTGTGCAACTAGACTGGAACGTGAATCACATGTGCGGAGAAACGAGGATGAGCAGCGTGGAGGAATCGGTCCCCAGTCCGCGGAAGCGTGCCAATGCGAACCGCTCGCGGATCCTCGACGCGGCCATGCGCTGCTTCGCAGCGGACCCGGATGCGAGCATGGACGACGTCGCGAAAGCAGCGGGCGTGGTGCGACGTACCGTGTACGCGCACTTCCCCAACCGGGACGCGCTCGTCGAGGGGCTCGCGGACGAGGCGGGAACGGCGCTCGCGGCGTCCGTCGAGCAGCCCGAGCCCGAGGATGCTGCCGTGGCGCTTGCGGTCGGGGTGCTGCGCCTGAGCCCGGTCGGCGATCGATACCGGGTGTTGCTGTCGTTTGCCCGGAAGGAGGTCGGAGAGGAACGAATCGCTCAGCTGATCGCGCCGGTTCGCACTCACACGTTCGGTGTCGTCGAACGAGGGCGCGCAGCGGGCGTCTTCTCTCGCTATCTATCGACCGTTGTGCTCGTGGGGATGATGGAGGGCCTGACGATTGCCACGCTCGAACAAGCCAATCAGGGGGTCGTCGATGATGCGAGCCGTGCCATGGCACTCGGAGTGCTGGTCCTCGCCGGCGTGAGTCCCGATCGCGCCGCCGAAGTGGTCGCATCGGCGCGGCGGTGGCTGCAGGCGAGGGAGTGAATCCGGGGCCGCGATGCGGAGCCCGGGCACCGGCCGCAGCAATGCCGTGAAGGCGCGCACCGTACGGCGCTAGACTGGGCTACGGACACGACGCCCGTCGTGTCCGTATCTGACCCGAAAGCAGGCCGTTCCGTCCACGTGAGTGAACCAGACCGCACACGCGACCCCGACGACGCAGGCCGGATCCCGGTCCGATCGAGCCTGGATCTTCCGCCGGAGGCTGCAGCCCCCCTGGTCGGCGCAGCCGACGAAAACCTCATCGCACTCGAAGCGGCCCTTGCCGCCGACATCCACGTGCGAGGCAACACCGTCAGCCTCAGTGGTACGCCCGCTGATGTAGCCCTTGCCGAACGGGTGATCGGGGAACTGGTCACGCTGGTACGCCGAGGCCAGCAACTGGGTCCCGATGGCGTGCGCCGCACCGTCGGGATGCTCACGAACGGGCTGTCCGAGTCGCCGGCGGAGGTGCTCAGCCTCGACATCCTGTCGCGACGTGGAAAGACGATCCGTCCGAAGACGCTCAATCAGAAGCGGTACGTCGACGCGATCGACGCCAACACGATCGTGTTCGGCATCGGTCCGGCGGGCACCGGCAAGACGTACCTGGCAATGGCGAAGGCAGTGCAGGCTCTGCAGGCCAAGCAGGTCACCCGCATCATCCTCACCCGTCCCGCGGTCGAGGCAGGCGAACGGCTCGGATTCCTGCCGGGAACTCTCCACGAGAAGATCGACCCGTATCTGCGTCCCCTGCACGACGCCCTTCACGACATGATGGATCCCGAAGCGATTCCGAAGCTCATGCAGGCCGGGGTGATCGAGGTCGCGCCGCTGGCATACATGCGTGGTAGGAGTTTGAACGACGCCTTCATCATCCTCGACGAGGCGCAGAACACCACTGCTGAGCAGATGAAGATGTTCCTCACCCGACTGGGCTTCGGGTCGAAGATCGTCGTGACCGGCGACATCACCCAGGTCGACCTGCCCGGCGGCGCCCGGTCGGGTCTTGCTGCTGTTGCCGAGATCCTCGACAACATCGACGACATCCACTTCGCACGGCTCGACAGCAGCGACGTGGTGCGTCACCGGCTCGTCTCCGACATCGTCGACGCCTATGGGCGCTTCGAAGCCGAGCGAGACGGCGCAGCGGGCCTCGGCAATCGAGCCCAGCGTCGCGCCGCACAACACCGGGTCCAGCGCCGGTGAGCATGCCGCACAACCCGAATCCGTCAGAAGTGCAGAAGGAACGACAGTCATGAGCATCGAAATCTCGAACGAGTCCGGGATGGAGGTCGTCGAGGAAGAACTGCTCGACGTCGCCCGTTTCGTCATCGCCCGAATGGACGTGCATCCCGCTGCGGAACTGTCGATGGTGCTCGTGGATTCCGACACCATGGCCGATCTGCACGTGCGTTGGATGGATCTGCCCGGTCCCACCGACGTGATGTCGTTCCCGATGGACGAACTCGAGCCTGGAGGCCGACCGGACGCACCCGAGCCGGGCCCGTCCATGCTCGGCGACATCGTGTTGTGTCCGTCGTTCGCCGCAGACCAAGCGGAGAAGGCCGGTCATTCGCTCGACCACGAACTCGCTCTTCTCACGGTGCACGGAATGTTGCACCTACTCGGCTACGACCACGCCGAGCCGGAGGAAGAGAAGGAGATGTTCGGCCTCCAGAACCAGTTGCTCGCCGAGTGGTACGAGGAACTGCGCCTTGCCGAGCGTGACGCACGGCTTGCCGCGCGCGATCAGCAGCTGCTCGGAAAGGCCGGATTCGTCGACAATCCGGAGATCTGAGCCGTGTCGTCGGAAGATGGGACGCGATGTGAGACCACCGGCATCACCGCTGGAGTGAGGCCGGCGTGAGCACCGTGATCTCCTACGTCCTCGCGGTACTGCTCGTCGTGATCGGCGGGCTCTTCGCGGCCGTCGATTCAGCGCTCAACACGGTCTCGCCTGCGCGCGTGGACGACCTCGCGAAAGAAGGCCGTGCGGGTGCCCGCCGGCTCCGCGCAATCCTCGAAGACCGGCCTCGATACGTCAATCTTGCCGTGCTGCTTCGTATCCTGTGTGAGCTCACGGCGACAGTCGTGCTCGCCGGGGAGCTGCTCGGTCATTTGAATCGTACGGCGGCTCTCGTCATCAGTGCCGCGGTCATGGTCGTGATCGACTATGTCGTGATCGGTGTGGGGCCGCGGACACTCGGCAGGCAGCACGCCTACACGATCGCACTCACCGCTGCTGCACCGCTGCGCGTGCTGGGTGTGGTCCTCGGCCCGATCAGCAGGGTCCTGATCCTCGTGGGTAACGCCGTCACCCCCGGCCGAGGGTTCCGTAACGGTCCGTTCGCCAACGAGATCGAGCTGCGCGAGCTCGTCGACCTGGCGCAGGAACGCGGAGTGGTGGCCGATGACGAGAGACGGATGATCCAGTCGGTCTTCGATTTCGGCGACACCACCGCGCGCGAGATCATGGTGCCCCGACCGGAGATGGTCTGGATCGAGAGCACCAAGACCGCAGGGCAGGCGACTTCTCTCGCCGTGCGCAGCGGACATTCCCGCATCCCGGTGATCGGTGAGAACGTCGACGACATCTGCGGGGTCGTCTATCTGAAGGACCTCGTACAACAGACCTACGACGCGAGCGACGGCGGGCACAGTGTCTCGGTCGCCGAGGTGATGCGTCCGCCGGTGTTCGTGCCCGATTCTAAGCGTCTCGACGACCTCTTGTCCGATATGCAGCGCGACCGCAACCATATGGCCGTGCTCGTCGACGAATACGGCGGCATCGCGGGTCTGGTCACGATCGAGGATCTCATCGAGGAAATTGTGGGCGAGATCGCCGACGAGTACGACGTCGGGGAAATCCCCGATATCGAGGCTCTCGGTGATGAGACCTATCGTGTCTCCGCGCGCCTCCCGGTCGAGGATCTCGGCGAACTGTTCGGTATCGAGATCGACGACGACGAGGTCGACACCGTCGGCGGACTACTCGGCTACGAACTCGGGCGCGTTCCGCTGCCGGGGTCGCAGGTGCACACTCACGGACTCGTCCTGCGTGGCGAAGGCGGCCCCGATGTCCGCGGCCGCGTCCGCGTCAATACCGTGTTCGTCCGGCGCGTTCCGGAATCCGAAGACTCACCCACCTCACGAAAGGAGGACGGCGCGTGCTCTGCATCGTGAACGAGGACGTAGCAGCGTCGAACACCAGATGGCAGAACACAGAATGAGCGCCTCCGAATTCCGTTCCGGATTCATCTGTTTCGTAGGGCGTCCCAATACCGGCAAGTCGACGCTGACGAATGCGATGGTGGGCAGCAAGATCGCCATCACGTCGTCGCGACCGCAGACCACACGCCATACCATTCGCGGGATCGTCCACCGTGACCATACGCAGCTGATCCTCGTGGACACTCCGGGACTGCACCGGCCCCGGACCTTGCTCGGTCAGCGACTCAACGACCTCGTGCGCGACACATACTCCGAGGTCGACGCCATCGGCATGTGTTTTCCCGCAGATGAGAAGATCGGCCCCGGCGACCGCTGGATTCTCGAACAGCTCCGCACCGTGGCGCCGCGCACTCCGCTGATCGGCATCGTGACGAAGATCGACAAAGTGGGTAAGGAGCAGGTCGCAGCGCAGCTACTCGCGGTGTCGCAGTTGCTCGGCAGCGAGACCGACGTGGTTCCCGTATCGGCGACCTCGGGGGAGCAGGTCGAAGTCCTCGTCGACGTGATCGCCTCGCACATGGAGCCGGGGCCTGCCTTCTACCCCGATGGCGAACTCACCGACGAACCCGAAGAAACCCTCATGGCGGAGCTCATTCGCGAGGCGGCGCTCGAGGGCCTCGGCGACGAGCTTCCACATTCACTTGCCGTGGTGATCGAGGAGATTCGAGAGCGTGAGGGGCGCACCGAGAAACAGGGTGAGATGCTCGATGTGCATGCTCTGCTCTACGTGGAACGCCCGAGCCAGAAAGGCATCGTCATCGGCAAGGGTGGCGCGCGTCTGCGCGAGGTGGGCACGGCGGCGCGCACTCAGATCGAGAGGCTGCTCGGGGTGAAGATCTTCCTGGATCTGCATGTCAAGGTAGCGAAGGATTGGCAGCGGGATCCCAAGCAACTCGGTCGCCTCGGGTTCTGACCCCCGTCGCTGCTGCTTTCGGGTGATCCTCCCGATGGAAGACGTAGATGTCGGATATGTCCGATGGAGCTAGGGTCTCCGCATCGTTGTCGATGCGGAGGTCCGAATGCGTGTATATGCCCCTCTCGCGGTTGCCGCGGCGTCCCTGTTCTTCGTCGCCGGGTGTCTCGCGGAGGACGAAGTCGCGGTGGGTCCGGTCACGTTCCCTGCGGGAGAAGAGATTCTCGTCGACCTGTCGATGAAGCCGAGCAACGTCGGTGGACGCAGCAGCCCCTTCTTCTCCGGATATCGCCCACAGGTGTCCTTTGCGTCGGCGGACGCGATCACCTGCACGATCAAAGGGCCTGCGCATGGTGAGCCGTTCGCACCGGGGACGAGGTCGACCGTTCCGATCGTATGCACAGCCGAGATCACCGTCGATTCTGAGGACGTAGAAGTCGGTGTCCTCGAGGGCGGTAGGGAAGTGGGTAGCGGAACGGTGCAACTCTGAGGAAGACGTCGCGTAACGCGGTGGATCAGGGTTGCGTTGCTCCCTGGAGCAGGAGGAGTGTCGCGGCGGCAATATCCGCGCCGGACCCGGTCGACAGACGCCGCAGTTGCAGTCCGGCGATCGTCGCGACCAGGATCGGCCCGATCACCTCTGCGTTCGGGACGTCGAGGACGCGGAGGATCGTCACGGTCAGTGCGTCGTACGCGGACCAGCATTCGTCCGCGGTCGCACGCAGATCCGGATCCCGGCCCGCCTGGATCCACAGTTCGTACGGTGCGATCCGTTCGGCGGTGAATGCGAGATCCTCTGCGACCCGCTCGGTGAGGGCCGCGGCTTCCATGACCGACAGTGTCTGAGAACGATACGAGTCGGCGATCGTGCGCAGTCGTTCGGTCTCTTCGTCGACGAAGGTCGTGAGCGCCGCCTTCAGCAGATCGGATTGGCTGGGGAAGTGGTAGGTGATCGACCCCAGCGACACCTCGGCGCGGGACGCGATGCGCCGATTGGTGATTCCCGCGATTCCGTCCGTTCCGATGAGATGCAGTGTTGCCTCGATGATTCGGTGCCGGGCATCGGTGGTCACGACTACCACCACCCGACCGGGCTCTGTTCGTCCCAGCGCAATACCGATTCGAGTTGCGCTGCGAGTGAGACGAGCATCGGCTCGGAGTCGTCGTGCCCGAGAAGTTGTGCACCTACGGGCAATCCTTCGTCGGTGAAACCGGCAGGAACGTTCACTCCGGGCCATCCGAGTACGTTCCACGGCCACGCATACGGGCACGCTGCGGTGATCACCTTGTCGGTGGCCCAGCCACCGAGGCCGTCGATCGCACCGATCGGTGGCGGCGGTGTCGCGGTGGTAGGGGTGAGAACGACATCGACCCGGTCGAATATCCGGCCGACACGGCGCCGCAGCCTGGGTTCGGCGGCTCTCGCGGCGCGAAGCGGAAATCCGTGCAGGAGTTTGCCGGTGCGGGCATTGCCACGTGTGCGCGGGTCGGTCAGGGACGGGTCGGACAACGCGCTCACCCAGTCGTGGATTCCGGCCATCGACCGCGGAAGAAAATTCAGACCGAACATGATTCCGTAGTCCGGGTCGGCGAGGATCACCTCGTGTCCGAGATCGCGGAGGGTCGCGGCGAGTGCGGTGATGCGGACACGTACCCGAGGATCGAGCTGTCTCGGCGTGGCGGTGAACGGAAGCTTCAGTGACAACGCGATTCTCAGTCGTCCGGGGTCGCGTCCTACCGCGTCGGAGACGGCCATCGGCTCGCGGCGATGGAGATCGCCTGCGCGATTGCCGCTCACCACGTCGAGGAGAAGCGCAGCGTCGGCGACCGTGCGAGCGAGTGGTCCGTGCGTGGTCAGCCCATAGAACGCCTCGGGATGGGGCCACATCGAGATCCGACCGCGCTGCGGCTTGATGCCCACCAGATTGGTCCAGGCGGCCGGGATCCGAACCGAGCCGGCGCCGTCGGAGCCGAGTGCTGCGGGGACCAGTCCGGCGGCGACCGCCGCGGCGCTCCCGCCGGATGATCCGCCAGGTGTGTGCCCCCGTGACCAAGGGTTGCGTGTGTATCCGTAGGTGGAGTTCCCGGTCAGGGGCCACTGACCGACCTCGGAGGAATGGGTCTTGCCGACGATCACTGCACCGGCGTCGCGCAGACGGCGGACCATTTCGGCGTCGTCGTTGCGAACCGGGAATTCGCCCGGGCAGCCGAAGGCTGTGGTCTCACCGGTGACGTCGGTGTCGTCCTTGACTGCGATCGGGACGCCGAGCAGGGGACGGCGTTCGCCCGCGGCGCGGCGTCGATCGGCCTCGGCTGCCTCGGTCAGCGCTGCTTCCCGCCGTGCGACGCGGAAAGCGTTGAGTGTGGATCGGCTCGCGTCGATCCGGTCGAGTGCGACGCGGACGAGTTCGACCGAGGTGGCGGTGCCGGCGTCGAGGGCGGCAACCGTCTCGGTCAGCCCGGCGGATCGGGTGGTTACGTCGTGCGTGGTCATGCATCCCCCAAGTTGTTCGTTCGAACGAACAGTAACGCGTTTCAGTATCGGTGTCGAGGTTCCCGACGCGGGGTCGCGCACCGCGAAGGCGTTGTCGTTGCGACATGACACACTCGGATGCGTGAAGTTGTACAGGGACAACGCTGTGGTGCTGCGCCAGCACAAGCTGGGTGAGGCCGACCGCATCGTCACCCTGCTCACCCGCCGTCACGGGCTGGTCAGAGCCGTCGCGAAGGGGGTCCGCCGCACCCGCTCGAAGTTCGGTGCGCGCCTCGAACCTTTCGCTCACATCGATGTGCAGTTGCACCCCGGGCGCAATCTCGATGTCGTCACCCAGGTCCAGACGCTCGACGCGTTCGCAATCGGCATCGTGGACGACTACGGGCGCTATACCACCGCGTGTGCGATTCTCGAGACGGCCGAACGCCTTGCCGGCGAGGAACGCGCTCCCGTTCCCCGGCTCCACGCACTGACCGTCGGTGCCCTGCGTGCGGTGTGCGACCGCACGCGTCCTCCGGAGTTGGTGTTCGACGCCTACTTGCTGCGCGCCATGCTCTACGCCGGCTGGGCACCCGCGATCACACACTGCGCCCGTTGCGACCGTCCAGGACCACACACGGCGTTCCATGTAGGAGCGGGCGGTGCCGTCTGTGTCGAATGCAGGCCGCCGGGAGCGGCGACGCCCGCACCGGGAGTGCTGGAGCTGATGGATGCGCTCAACCGGGGGAACTGGGAGGTCAGCGAATCTGCATCGGCCTCGGTACTGAGTCAGACGAGCGGTCTGATCGCTGCGCATCTGCAATGGCACCTAGAGCGTCAACTACGGACGCTGCCGCTCATCGAACGTGGCGGTCCGCACGCGGGCGGGAGCTCGGAAGTCGGCGTCAGGCAGGATGGAGACCGTGATTCGACGACGCGAACCGCACCGACCGGCTGACCGCACCATCCGCCCACCAGACCCGCATCCGTCGGGGGCGCGTGCCCCGATCATCCAGCCCGAGCTGATTCCGCAGCATGTCGCGTTGGTCATGGACGGAAACGGTCGCTGGGCGCAGGAGCGCGGATTGCCGCGCACCGCCGGCCACGAACGAGGCGAAGCAGTTCTCATGGACGCCGTGTGCGGCAGCATCGAGGTGGGCGTCAAGTGGTTGTCCGCGTACGCGTTCTCCACCGAGAACTGGAAGCGCAGCCCCGATGAGGTCCGGTTCCTCATGGGCTTCAACCGTGACGTGATCCGCCGCCGCCGCGACGAGATGCACGAGATGGGTGTGCGCGTCAGGTGGGCCGGGCGTCGCCCGCGCCTGTGGCGCAGCGTGATCAAGGAACTCGAGATCGCCGAGGAGCTCACCAAGGACAACGACGTGATGACTCTCGTCATGTGCGTCAACTACGGTGGCCGAGCCGAGATCGCCGATGCGGCCCGCGAGATCGCACGTCGCGTCGCGGCCGGCGAGATCGATCCCGAGAAGGTGACCGAAGCGACGGTGGCCCGCTATCTCGACGAGCCGGATATGCCCGATGTCGATCTGTTCCTTCGGCCGTCAGGGGAACAGCGGACCTCGAACTTTCTGCTGTGGCAATCGGCTTACGCCGAAATGGTATTCCAGGACAAGAACTTTCCAGACTTCGACCGACGCGACCTCTGGTCGGCCTGCGTCGAGTACGCGTCCCGCGACCGCCGGTTCGGCGGTGTGAAATGACGGCTTTCCGGGAGCGGATTGCCGGTCTGCTCGCCCCGTTCGTCGATCTGCGCACCTCCGAGCCGAATGGCGACGACGCCCTCGGATTCGATTACGGTGCGGTCCCGTTCGCGGCACAGGTGGTCACCCTCACCGACGGGCTCGATGTCGTGTCGCTCACCGGGGTCCTAGGCTGGGACCTTCCCCTCGGCGACGACGTGCGCGCTCGGGTGGCCACGGCTGCCGACGCCGTGCAGTTCGGTTCGGTTCATCTGATCGAACGCGACGCCGAGGCCGACGTCGTCCTGCGTTACTCGTTCCCCATCACCGGCCTCGAAGACACCGCGCTGACGACGATGCTCCTGCTGGTGCTCGACGGTGCTGCGAGTGCTCGGGAGGCCGTGGGCGCAGGCGCCGACCCTGCAGACGAAACGACATGACCGATCAGTCCTCGGCGAGTGCGCAATCCTTGCACGTGCCGAAGATCTCGATGGTGTGACTGACGTCGACGAATCCGTTCGCGTCAGCCATCTCGTGTGCCCAGCGCTCGACCTCGGGTCCGTCCACCTCGACGGTGAATCCACAGCGGCGGCACACGAGATGGTGGTGATGACCCGAGGAGCAGCGTCGGAACATCGACTCCCCGGAATCGGTGCGGAGCACATCGACGCTGCCCGTCTCGGCGAGCGACTGCAGTGTTCGATACACGGTGGTCAGGCCGATCGCGTCTCCGCGCTTGCGGAGTTCGTCGTGGAGGTCCTGGGCCGTCCGGAACTCTTCGGTGTCGTCGAGCAGGGCGACGATCGCGCTGCGTTGTTTGGTCGAGCGAACCCCGACGAGGGGCTTGCGGGCGGAGGTCAAGGTGGACGTCAACCTTCCTGTTCAGGTGTTCCCAGGGCGATTGTTTCCTGGGCGGCAGGTTCCTGGGCATGGGCGACAGCGTCGACGACGATGTGGGCGAGGTGTTCGTCCGCGAGTCGGTAGAGGACTTCACGTCCGGATCGGTCTCCGCGGACGACGCCGGCGGTCTTCAGGACACGTAGGTGCTGGCTGATCAATGGCTGGGTGACGCCGAGTGCGCCGACGAGCTCGTGCACACATCGCGCGGATTCCCGCAATTGAAGGACGATCGCGATTCTTATAGGCGCGGACAGTGCGCGAAGCAATTCGCCCGCGGTGACCAAAGTGTCGGGGGGGATCGGCTGCCGGATCTCGCCGGGTTCGTGCGGTTCTGGAGTGCGAGCGCCCACCGTGCAGTCGTGATGACCGGAGTCGAGACTCAAGGGTGCTCCTTCGGGGGCGGACAGCGCACTAATGCAAACCGATCTCATTTTGATATGCATGGATGTGCATGTCAACCGCCGCGTGTTCGGTGCCCGGTCACCGAACGATAGTCTTGGAGATCGACGCATGCTGCGAACCCGCATCCGAGATGGAGAGAATCCGAGTGGCACCCAAATCCAAGATCGATACCGTTGCCAACCTCGCCAAGCGCCGTGGGCTGGTCTATCCCTGCGGTGAGATCTACGGCGGCACCAAGTCGGCCTGGGACTACGGCCCGCTCGGCGTGGAACTCAAGGACAACATCAAGAAGCAGTGGTGGCGCAATATGGTCACCAGCCGTGACGACGTCGTGGGCCTCGATTCGTCGGTGATCCTGCCCCGTCAGGTGTGGGTCGCCTCCGGCCATGTCGGCGTCTTCAACGACCCGCTCGTCGAGTGCCTGAGCTGTCACAAGCGCCACAGGCAGGACCACTTGCAGGAGGCGTACGCCGAGAAGAACAAGCTCGACGACCCGGACTCCGTCGCGATGACCGAGATCGCGTGCCCCGACTGTGGCACCAAGGGGCAATGGACCGAGCCCCGCGACTTCAACATGATGCTCAAGACGTACCTCGGCCCGATCGAGAGCGAAGAGGGTCTGCATTACCTGCGCCCCGAGACCGCTCAGGGCATCTTCGTGAACTTCGCAAACGTGCTCACCACGTCCCGCAAGAAGCCGCCGTTCGGCATCGGCCAGATCGGTAAGAGCTTCCGCAACGAGATCACCCCGGGCAACTTCATCTTCCGCACGCGTGAGTTCGAGCAGATGGAGATGGAGTTCTTCGTCAAACCGGGTGAAGACGAACAGTGGCACCAGTACTGGATCGACTACCGCATGGACTGGTACACCGGCCTCGGCATCAACAAGGACAACCTGCGCCTGTACGAGCACCCGCAGGACAAGCTGTCGCACTACTCGAAGCGCACCGTCGACATCGAGTACCGTTTCCACTTCCAAGGCAGCGAATGGGGTGAGCTCGAGGGCGTCGCGAACCGCACCGACTTCGATCTGTCCACCCACGCACAGCATTCGGGTGCCGACCTGAGCTTCTTCGACCAGACCACCAGCGAGCGCTACACGCCGTACGTGATCGAACCGGCTGCAGGCCTCACCCGGTCGCTGATGGCATTCCTCGTCGATGCCTACACCGAGGACGAAGCGCCGAACGCCAAGGGCGGCGTCGACAAGCGCACCGTGCTGCGCCTCGACCGCAGGCTCGCACCCGTCAAGGCGGCGGTGCTGCCGCTCTCGCGTAATGCGGATCTCAGCCCGAAGGCCAAGGATCTCGCCGCTCGTCTTCGTCAGAACTGGAACATCGAGTTCGACGACGCCGGTGCGATCGGTCGCCGCTACCGCCGCCAGGACGAGATCGGCACGCCGTTCTGCATCACCGTCGACTTCGACACTCTCGAAGATCAGGCCGTCACCGTCCGCGAGCGCGACACGATGGCGCAGGAGCGCGTGAGCCTCGATCAGGTCGAGGGCTACCTCGCGCAGCGTCTGATCGGGTGCTGATCGCCGGTACTCGAGCTGGTGATCCCAGGCACAACAGCAGAAGTCAGGCCCACCGCGTCGACGCGGTGGGCCTGACTTCTGCGTCTACTGCGACCTTCCGGTCTGCGCTGTGATGGGCTCGGCGAGTCCTCGCTCGTCGCACTCCGTCTGCAGTCGGGCGAGCGTCTCGTCGAGACCGGCGCCCAGTCGGGGGCCGGGGGTGAAGGTTGCGGGAAGGTTCCGCATTCCCTGGATGATCCCGATGGTCTCGTAATGCACGGCCTCGGTGGGGTCACAGTGGAAGTCCGGCATTCGGTCCAGCACCGCCACGAGCATCCGTTTGAACACCGTTCGCGCTACGTTGGATCCGATGCAGCGATGAATCCCGAGTCCGAAACTGAAGTGGCGGTTTCCTTTTCGTTCGAGATCGACGTTGTGAGGATCGTCGAACAGTGCGGGATCACGATTGGCCATCGCCCACGAGAGCCACAGTCGTTCGCCTTCTTGGAACTGTGCTCCTGCGTATTCGCAGTCGGCCGAGAAGGTGCGTCCGTCTCCGGGGGCGGGTGTGAAGAATCTCAGGAATTCCTCGGTTGCGGAGTCGAGCAAGGTCTCCCGCTCGCGGCTGAGTAGTTCTCGCTGGTCCGGGTTGTGTGACAGCCATTCGAGTGAGTGTGCGGTGAGTGCGGTCGTCGTATCGAATCCGCCGCCGATCAACAGCGACAACATACCGAGGACTTCCACATCGGGCGGGTTCTCGCCGTCGATATCCGCATGCACCACCGCATTCACCAGTCCGGGGCGTGGATCCACGCGAGCTTGCGCGACGGCGGCGTAGAGGTCGGCTCCCATCGCGCGTTGCAGGTCGGCCACGCGGGCTCGATCGGGAGAGTCGGGCGGCGTATACACCGACGCATGCACCGGTTCGTTGTAGATCGCCCATTTTGCGAGCGGGATGCCGAGCATCCCGAGGGTGAGCACCGCAGGCACGATATTGGCGAGATCGTCGACGAAGTCGATCCGTCCGGTGGTGATCTTCTCGTCGAGACATGCGCGGACCACCTCGTCGATGACCGGAATCCATCGTTTGACAGCCGCCGGTGAGAGGTAGGGGTTCAGCGTCTGGCGGTAATACCGATGCTCGGGCGGGTCCATCTCGAGCATGCCGCCGCGTGCGCCGTTCGGCAGCTCCCCGGTGGGAATCGTGATGCCACGGTAGCCGCGGCGGACGCCCTGGACGTCGTTGTCGTTGGAGATGTCCTCGGACCGGGCGAGGTGGAACACCTCATCGGCCCCGGCCGCGACCCAATGCCCACCGTGGGTGTCGGTCCACGCAATGGGACAACCCGCGTGCATGTCCTTGGTGATCGACTCGAACTGTTCTCGATACGCGGGGGCGTGTCGATCGAAGTGGATGCGATTTCTGCCGGAATCCGTCTGCGTCACGACAAGGAGCTCCTCACGTGGAATGTGGCATTCGTCACCTATTCGGGGGTTGACCGGCAAGCTACCAGGGTTCTCCGAAACAAGAAAGCAATTCGATGGCTGCGAGAGCGATATTCTCCGATACTGCGGGCTCGGCGTGTTCTCTAGAAGCGGCCCCCGCTCGACCCGCCGAAACCACCCCCGCCGCCGAAACCACCCCCGCCGCCGAAACCGCCGCCGAAGCCTCCGCCTCCGCGGCCGCTGTTCAGGACGCTGTTGATGAGGATGCCGCCGAGGATCGCGCCGGTCATGTTGCTGCCCGACGAGCCCCCACCCGGCGGTCGCTGCTGCCGGTCCCATTTCTGCACATCGTTCTGAGCCGATCGCAACGCCTGCGCGGCCAGGCTCGCGGCGGCGTGAGCGTGCTGCAGGGCGGCAGCAGAATCCGATTGCGCCAACTGCTGTGCCGCCTCCAGATGCCGCTCTGCCTCCGACAACCGGGTACGGGCCTGCGCTCCGACCGCACCGCGCCTCGTGCCGATGAAATCCGATGCGGCGGTGACCTGTGCTTGTGCCGCTGCCAGGTCCTGCTCGAGGCGTCGGCGGGCCTGTTCCGCGGCTTCCTGCGCTTCGCGGGTCTGCGCGCGCAACGCATCGAGTCGTGCATCCGTTTCCACCACGCGGGTGAAACTGCCCAGCGGGTCGTTGTGCTGCTCGGCTCGCGCACGATCGAGCGCGTCCTGTGCCGCCTTACGCGCTTCATCGAGGTCCGGGCCGCCCGCCGATGAAAGCTGGGCGGCGTCCGCGATGCCCTGCGCCGCATCCTCCATCGCTGCGGGAAGGGTCGCGATGGCCCGCCGAATGTCCTCGGCAGCATGGTCGACGGAGTCGAGTAGCGTCGTCGCATGGCCCAGGCCGCCCTCGGCTTCGCGGATGGCGCGTACCGCGTCGCCCTGCTCGCCTGCGGGTCGCGCGACCGCGGTCCGGCCCTCGTCGATCGCCTTCTCGGCGAACGAGATTTCCTCCCGCGCGAGCTCGACATTGTCGGCGACGGGCGTCAGCGCACCGGCAGGGAACTCGCCGCGCAGCTGGGTGAGGACCGTCTCGGACCGGGGGAGCCGAGCCCGCAGCCCGATCGCGCGCTGGGTCAGCGCGTCGAGGCGTTCCGGGGCATCGAGAAGCAGGTTGCGCATGGTGTCGAACGCCTCGACCTGCGCGTCGAGATCGTTGTTTGCCTTACCGCACGACGAGATCAACTGCACGAGCATGTCGCGCTGCTGCTGCGGGGTCTCCGGGATGTCGTCGTCGAGACGCTGCCTGATCTCGAACGCGGAAGTCAGAGCAGCTCTGGCCTGCTCGTAGGCCCGGTCGAACGGTTGCACCGCGGACGGCCCGAACTCACCACGCGCCAGTTCGAGTGCTTCAGAACTCGATCGCACCGCGTTGTCGGTCTCCACGAGCACTTCCTGCGCGTACAGTTCGAGACCCTCTAGCGGCAGCGAACGCAGGCTGTCCACGTCATTGGGGTCGATCTGGGCGGCCTGCGCGGCACCGGCCTCGGCGCGCTTGCTCTTCGACCGGCGTGAGTACAGGTACACCCCGCCGGCACCTGCGGCGATGACACCACCGCCGACCAGCAGCGTCGTCACGGGTGCGTTCGAGGGGGTCAGGGCGTTGCCGAGTCCTTCGGAGGCTGCCACTGCGGCTCCCGCCCAGTCGCTCGTGCGCAACGCTGGCGTGACGTCGTTCGTCGCGATCCGGTCGCGTTCGGACGAGGTGATCTCGGAGCCGTTCGGAGTCCACAGTGCGAAGTCGCGATCGTCGGTCGCGACAGCGAGCAGGGCGGTGTCCGAGCCGAATCCGCTGGCTCGCGCGGTCGTCTGGACCCAGCTATCGCGGTCGTACCCGTCGAACGTCGACACGTACGTGACCCAGAGTTGCAGCTGATGCTCGTCGTACAACACATTCGTCGCAGCCTGGATGCGGGAGGTGTCGTCATCGCTCAGCACACCCGCTGTGTCGGTGATCGGTTGCGGAAGCCGCGAGGGCGGCTCGGCGGAGGCCAGGGCCGGAGCCATCAACCAGGCTGCGACCGCGAGCAGGACGGGAATGAGGGCGAGTGCGGCAGGCGTGAGATGCCGTTGCGCGGCCGATGGGTGAGCCATGGGACGAATCTATCGGTTTCACGCGCCCGGATGGCTCCGTGGTGCGTGTCAGCACGGGCGCCCGGCGGGGCACTGGCAGAATCGGGGAGTGAGCACCGCATCCCGCCGCCCCGACATCGCCACGAGCGTCGCCGACGACCAGCGCAGTCTCGGGTCTCGACTCGCTCGGTGGTGCCGTCGTCTGATCGCAGGAGTGCTCCTCGCTGCGCTCCTGGTGGTGGGCGGCACGGCAGTGCGGGTGTGGCAGGTTGCGCGCATCGATGACTGGACACCAGCAGACGCCATCGTCGTACTCGGTGCCGCGCAGTACTCGGGAACTCCGTCGCCGGTGTTCGAGGCGCGCCTCGAACAGGCGCGCAAGCTCTACGAACACGGTGTATCCGACACGATCGTCACGGTCGGTGGCAAGCAGGAGGGCGATCTGTTCACCGAAGCGGCCGCGGGCAAGAACTACCTCATCGAGACCGGCGTGCCCGCGGATGCCATCGTGGCGGTCGAGGAGGGGTCCGACACCCTCCTGAGCATCAAGGCGGTCAGCGAGGAGATGAGCGATATGGGTCTGTCCTCCGCTGTCCTGGTGAGTGATCCATGGCACGGCCTGCGTACGCGGACGATGGCACGCGACGCCGGACTCGATGCATGGACCGCACCCACTCGGCAGGGGCCGGCAGTATTCACACGCGAGTCGCAGTTCCACGGCATTGCCCGGGAAACCGGGGCGCTCATCTGGTACCAGATCACGCACTACTCAGCGGATTTCGAATATACGGCCGACCAGTGACCGAGATCGCAACGACGAAGGGCGGTGGGATGCCGGGATACAGCGAACACGACCTCGCGCGACGTGCGGAGGAAGCGCCGAAACGATCGGGACTGGCCGGTGCGGGAGCCGCTGCAGCCGATCGCACCGCCTTCGCGCGCGACCGCGCCCGCGTCCAGCACTGCGCTGCTCTACGCCGCCTCGCGGACAAAACGCAGGTGGTGGGCCCCCGCGACGGCGACACCCCCCGCACCCGGCTCACCCACTCGATGGAAGTAGGCCAGATCGGTCGTAGCATCGCCGAAGGACTCGGGGCCGACCCCGACGTGGTCGACCTGGCAGGACTCGCCCACGACATCGGCCACCCGCCCTACGGGCACAATGGTGAACGCGCGCTCGACGAGGTTGCGGCGCCGTGCGGGGGCTTCGAAGGAAATGCCCAGAACCTGCGGATCCTCACGGCACTCGAACCGAAGATCCTCCATGCGGACGGCACGAGCGCGGGGTTGAATCTCACTCGTACCTCGTTGGACGCGACGCTCAAGTATCCGTGGATCCGCCCCGCACCGGGAGCGAAGTTCGGCGCTTACGACGACGACGCCGACGAACTGGACTGGATCCGCGACGGTGCTCCTGAGCGTCGCCGGTGCCTCGAAGCGCAGATCATGGATTGGTCCGACGACGTCGCGTATTCGGTGCACGACGTCGAAGACGGTGTGATCGACGGTCGCATCGACCTGCGGATCCTCGGCGACGCCGGATCCGTGGCCGATCTGATCGCACTGGGCATGAAAGAGTTCTCCGGCCTCGACCCGGCCGAGCTAGAGGAGGCCGCGCAGCGCCTGTTCACTCTGCCTGTCGTGGTCGGGGTGGGAACATACGACGGCACACTCACCAGCTCTGTCGCGCTCAAACGGCTCACCAGCGAACTCGTCGGCCGTTATGCGACGGCCGCGATCAGCGGTACCCGTGCCGCCACCGGCGACGCGCCGATCATCCGTTACGACGCCGACCTGGTGATTCCGTCGATAGTGGCGTCCGAGGTCGCGTTGCTCAAGACCATGGCTCTGCAGTTCGTGATGTCCGACAGTGCTCATCGAACGAGGCAGGCGGGCCAGCGCGAACGTATCCATCGGGTAGCCGAATGGTTGCTGCGGACGGCGCCGGTAGGCCTCGACCCGATCTACGTCGCCGAGTGGGAGGCTGCACCCGATGATGCAGCCAAGGTGCGTGTCATCGTCGATCAGATCGCGTCCTGTACCGAATCGCGACTGGAGCGGATCGACCGCGACAGTCTCGCCGCGCAGGCCAGTTGGGGCTAGCAGCGACCGCTGCCGGACGGGGCGCGATCACGGCCTAGACTCGTCGTCGTGGCCGGCAGAATTTCAGACAGAGACATCGCGGCCATTCGCGACCGCGTTCGGATCGAAGACATCGTGGGCGACTATGTCGCTCTCAAACGTGGGGGCGCCGACTCGATGAAGGGGTTGTGCCCCTTCCACGACGAGAAGTCGCCGTCGTTCCACGTCCGACCCAACCACGGGCATTTCCACTGCTTCGGTTGTGGTGAGGGTGGCGACGTGTACTCGTTCATTCAGAAGATCGAACACGTCAGCTTCGTGGAGGCCGTCGAGCAGCTCGCCGAACGTGTCGGCTACACCCTCAGCTACGAGGGCGGGGGTCCGTCCGTGCAGCGCGATCGCGGTACCCGTGCCCGTCTGGTCGCCGCGAACGCCGCCGCGCAGCAGTTCTACGCCGAACAGCTCCGCAGCCCCGACGCGCAGGCCGCGCGCGACTACCTCACCGAGCGCAGCTTCGACCAGACTGCCGCCGAGATGTTCGGCTGCGGATATGCGCCGGGGGGCTGGGATCAGCTCACCAAGCACCTTCTGGGCCGCGGATTCGAGTTTGCGGAACTCGAGGCGGCGGGATTGTCGCGGCAGGGGCGTCGCGGACCGATCGACCGGTTCCACCGCCGGTTGCTCTGGCCCATCCGCAATCTCGCAGGCGATGTCATCGGATTCGGTGCCCGCAGGCTCTACGACGACGACACCATCACCGCCAAGTACATGAATACGCCGGAAACGGTGCTGTACAAGAAGTCTCAGGTGCTGTTCGGTCTCGACCTCGCGAAACGGGAGATCGCCAAGTCGCATCAGGCGGTGATCGTCGAGGGCTATACCGATGTCATGGCCATGCACCTTGCCGGGGTGAAAACCGCTGTTGCGTCGTGCGGTACCGCGTTCGGCGATGAGCACCTCGCGATGCTGCGGCGTCTGCTCATGGACGACAGCTACTTCCGCGGCGAGGTCATCTACACCTTCGACGGTGACGCTGCCGGGCAGGCCGCAGCCATGAAGGCGTTCGAGGGCGACCAGAAGACGGCAGCGAAGACGTACGTCGCTATCGCACCGGAGGGAATGGATCCGTGCGAGCTCCGGCAGGCGTCCGGCGACACCGCTGTTCGTGATCTCGTTGCGCGGCGCACCCCGATGTTCGAGTTCGTCGTGAAGTCGATCCTGCTCGAACACGATCTCGACACGGCGGAAGGACGCGTCGAAGCGCTCCGTCGCTGTGTACCGGTTGTTGCCCAGATCAAGGACCGCTCCCTGCGGGACAATTATGCGGTGCAACTGGCCCACTGGGTGGGCTGGGACGACATCCCCATGGTTCGCCGCCGAGTCCAGGAAGACGCGCGTCGCGGGGGCAGCCGGACATCAGCGCCCAGATCTCGGGCCGTCGCGGTCGACAAGAGTTCCTCGTCGCAGGAGTCGGCGATGCGCCGTCCCCGGCCGGGTGATCCTGCGCTGTGGCCGCAACGTGACGGCCTCAAGGCTGCGCTGCAGTATCCGGGTATCGCGGGCACGGTGTTCGATTCGTTGCCCGCCGAGACGTTCACCGACCCTGCCTATTCTGCCGTGCGTGAGGCGATCGCTCGCGTCGGAGGCGTGGGTTCGGGAATGGGCGGTGCCGAATGGGTCGACGCGGTCGGTCGCGCCGCAACCGACCCGGTTGTGCACTCGCTGGTGACGGAACTCGCAGTCGAGCCGATCCCTGCGGAAGAGGACCGCATGCCCCGCTACATCGGGGGAGTACTCGCGCGTCTGCAGGAAGTGTGGGTAGGTGAGCAGGTCGCAGAGCTCAAATCGAAGCTGCAACGCATCTCGCCGGCCACGGAGTCGGACGAGTTCCATGCGCTGCTCGGCGACCTCGTCGCATTGGAACAGTATCGGCGTAGCCTGCTCGACCAGGCCATCGGAGATGCGGGCAGCGATGGCCTGGCCGGCTGACGCTACTTCTTGAGCTGATCTCGCGGGATCATGACCGTCGTCGTCTCGTCGATCGGCTTCATCGGTTCGAGCTTCGGCTGCGGGTTCAACGAGTCCGAGAGCTTCTGACGTCCCACCTCGATGGCTTTTTTGGTGACCGGACTGGCGGCCACCGCCTTGGCGGTCTTGCTGATCTGTTCGTATCGGGCTCGGCCTGCCCGGGTGCCGAGCACGTATCCCGCGGCAACCCCGACCAACAATCCCATCAATGTGTCGTCCTTCCACCCTGTGTGCGCGTCTTCTCCATCCTGCCCGATGACGCTCCGCATGCCCACACGCAGGCGATTTGGTGCTGCGGTGGGAGGGGCGCTATGGTTTTTCACGCACCGGGGGAAACGCCCCGGAGCGCCGCAGGTCAATCCCCTGTAGCTCAATTGGCAGAGCATTCGACTGTTAATCGAAGGGTTGCTGGTTCGAGTCCAGCCGGGGGAGCGCACAGAATCCTCCCACCCCACGCGGGGTGGGAGGATTTTCTGTTTCGGTGCCCTTCAGATATGACGTATCAGGCACAGCGGCCAGGTTCGCGACTTTCCCCCATGTTCTCGGGTTTCCTCGCGTCGACAACCTGAGGAGACCCGAGTAAGCGGAGGAAGGTTTCTCAGCGGGTCGCGACCCCCGATGCGTCGGAAGGTATCTGCTGCCGGGTACCATGCGTACGCGCTGTCCGGTACGGGATAGCGCTCTGCGGCGACGTGTCGCTGCAGAGGGGCGGTAGCTCAGTCGGTTAGAGCCGTGGACTCATAATCCATTGGTCGCGGGTTCGAGCCCCGCCCGCCCCACATCTTCTCCACATCTTCGCGTGCTTTGCTGTCGGATGTGATGGTGACGGCGTTTCGGTGGGCTGCGGCAGTTCTGGCGGGTCTCGCGACCCTGGTCGGCGCGGTAGGGGTTGCACTGCACTACAGCACCTCCTCGTCGCGGCTCCCGGTCTTGGCGGCATCCGCGGCGTCGTATCTCATGGTGGGTGCTGTAGTCGGCGCGGTGGTGTTCGCGCTACTGCGGTACCGCGTCGCTACTGCCGTCGCGCTGCTGATCGTCGTCGCCGCGGTGTGGATCCAGGCGCCCCGGTATGTGGGGGAATCGGCCGGTGGCGGGGGAGAGGTGCTCACCGTGATGCAGGCGAACGTCCTCTTCGGCGAAGCCGACCCGGCAACGGTGACCTACGAAGTCGAGGAGCGCCGCGTCGATCTGCTGACGGTCAGTGAGCTGACACCCGAAGCGGTCGATGCATTCGAGCGCGCGGGTCTCCATCGGATGTTGCCGTATCACTTCGTTGTTCCGGAGCCCGGTGCTGGCGGGACCGGCATCTGGAGCCGGTTCCCGTTGTCCGACGAAGCCGAGTACGACGGCTTCGTCATGAACCAGGTGTCGGCGACGGCAGACGTGCCCGGGACCGGCCCCGTCGCCGTCTACGCGTTCCATCCGGTGCCGCCGGTCTACGACACGCACGTGTGGGCCGACGAATTGTCACGTCTGCAAGCGATACTCGAATCCGCGCCGCCGGTTCCGGTGGTCGTAGGAGCGGACTTCAACGCAACCTATGATCATGCGCAGTACCGCGCGATGCTCACGGGCCGCCTGCGAGACACCGCAGAACAGGTGGGCGCAGGCCTCCTGTACACCTACCCGACAGACAAGCGTATTCCGCCGCTGGTGGGCATCGACCACATTCTTGTTGCCGGGGGACGTGCGACGTCCGTGGAGACCGTCACCCTACCCGGATCGGATCACCGGGCGGTGGTCGCGCAAATCGAACTCGACCGGCCGCCGCGGTGATTCCGTCGGATCACTCCGAGATCCACACGCCGTCGGGTAGCGGTGATCCCATCCCATAAAGACGGACACCGTGTGTCCCGGCGCTCGCGATGGTGGCGGGAGGGGACTGGATGAACCAGACTCCGGGGACGAGTTCGGTCAGCCGCTTCTGGAAGTCGTCGTACGCGGCCTTGCGCTCCTCGATCGTGGTGCCCACTCGACCGGCCTCCAGGGCGGCGTCGAGCTGATCGTCGTCGATACCCGTGGTGTTTCCCTGGGAACTGCTGTGGAAAGCGGACCACAGCGGGCCATCCGGATCCTGGATGTTCGCGGATGAGATGGTCATGTCGAAATCTCGCGAGTTGACTCGTGTCTGCGCCGCAGCGAAGTCGAGGGTTTCCACCTCGACCTCGACGTTGTCGAACGCGCGCAGCTGCGCTTGCAGTGCTTCTGCCGCCGCTCTGGACTCGACCAGGGAGTAGGTCGTGAAGGTGAAGGACAGCGGTTTGCCCTCTGCGGCCAGCTCGTCGAACAAGCGCTGCGCCTCTTCGGCATCGCTCTGCTGAAGTGAGATGTCCTCGTAGAAGGGTGCCCCCTCGGGGAAGAGGGTTTGCGGGACAACGCCGGCGCCTTCGAAAGCAACAAGGTTGACGCCCTCCATGTCGGCGGCCATGTTCACGGCTCGCCGGGCGCGTTCGTCGTCGAACGGAGCGCGGCGGGTGTTCATGGCGAAGTACTGGCCGCCGCCCATCGGAACGATCTCCGTGTCGAGGCCCATGTCTTCCGCTCTGGAAAGGTTCAGCCAATTCGATTCCGACGCGAGATCCGTGCTCCCGGTGGACAGTGTGTTGAGGCGTTGATCGGCGGCAGGAACCGTGCGCAGGGTGATGCCGTCCAGATAGGGTCGGGGTGCGTCCCAGTATCCGGGGTTCTTGACCAGCTGGATCACGTCTTGGCGGGCCCATTCGGTGAGGGTGAACGGACCTGCTCCCACCGGATTCTTGTCGAACGCCTCCCTGCCCTGTTCGAGGGCTGTCGGCGATGCGATCCAGTTTAGGGCGGACACGAGAAGGGAATTCGGGAAGTTCGGGTTCGGCGACACCAGCGTCACGGTCAACGTCTCTGCGTCGAGGGCTTTCACGTCGGCGATCTGTTCGGCCTGACGGAGCGACGCCGAGCCTCTGCTCGGGTCGCGTAGCCGATCCCAGTTGTACTCGACTGCGGCAGCATCGAGCGGGGTTCCGTCGGTGAACATCAGTCCAGGGCGCAGTTTCAGGGTGAACGTCTGCCCACCGTCGGCGGTCGAGAAATCGGTGGCCATCGAATACTCGATTTCCTGCGTCTCGACATTGTTGGTGATCAACGTGCCGTACAGGGCATTACCCAGCAGCGGGGAGTGCGTCCAGACGTTGGAGATATCCGACGGATCGAGGCTGATCGGCTCCCTGCCCTGGATCGCCTGCAGTGTGCCGCCGGCGACCGGATCGCCTACCGGAGCATCGCTACCACCGGAGCTGTTTCCGTTTTCGGGAGCACCGCAGGAGGTGAGAATCAACGTTGCTGAACACATCGCGGCGACTGCCGCGAAGATGAGACGCCTGTGTCTGATCATCGGTTACCTCTCAGGGGGCGGGCCGCGACGGACCTGGTTGCTGTGGGTGCTGCCGGCGATGTCCGGATCACATCGGATCCCGGTGCGGACCGGCGAGTTGGCCGCCGTCGACGACGAGGGACGTGCCTGTGCAGTACGAGCTCTCGTCCGACGCGAAGAACAGGACTGCGTTTGCGATGTCCTCCGGCGTGCCGAAGCGGGTGATCGGCTGTTTCTGGATCGCCGATTCGAGCCGTGCCTTCACCGCGCCGGTGTGTTTGGCCGTCATCGGTGTCCGGATGAATCCGGGGTGGACCGAGTTGATGCGCACGTTGTGGGGGCCGCCTTCGAAGGCCACGGTTCTGGTCAGGCCTGTGACCGCGAACTTCGATGCGGCATACGACGTCATCCCTTCGACACCGACGAGTCCGTCGATCGAAGAGATGTTGACGATGGACCCGCCACCATGCGCTCCCATGACCGGCAGTGCGGCGCGAATGCCCATCCACACCGACGAGAGATTGAGATCGAGGATCGCGCGATGCCCCTCGTAGACCTCGTCGACGATCTTGCCGACACCGCGTCCGCCTCCTGCATTGTTGACGAGCACATCGAGCGGCGCGAAATGCGCGCTCGTCGTCGCCAGTAGATGCTCCCAGTCGCCTTGGTCGGTGACGTCCGCGTGGACGAACAGGGCCTCCGAGCCCAATTCGTCGGCGACGGTCTTCCCCCGTTGATCGTCGACATCGGCGATGACGACACGCGCTCCCTCACCGATGAACCGCCGCACGGAGGCCTCGCCGATGCCGCTGGCGCCGCCCGTGACCACTGCAACCTTGCCGTGAAGCCTTCCGCTCATGTGAAATTCTCCTCGTCTGTGGGCCCTACGGATGCCGGGATCTGCTCGATGCTCATGCCATGAACGACCCGCCGTTGATCCGCACGACCTGACCGGTGACGAACGAGCCTGCCCCCGAAGCGAGTTGAAGAACGGACAACGCTATGTCGCGGGTAGTGCCGACGACCCCCAGCGGTGACGCCGAGGCCATCATCTGCACATATGCAGCCCGCTTCTCGTCGTCGACGGTGCCGTCGGTGTCGGTCCAGTGCTGGCTGGTCATACCCGTTTCGACCCACCCCGGTGCGATGGAGTTGACCCGGATGCCTGCGGGCGCGAGTTCCAGCGCGAAGGTGCGGGTGGCTTGGAGGACCGCGCCCTTGGACATCGCATAGGTGATCCGCCCGGGGCTCGTGCGGTCGATGATGCTCGAGGTGAGGTTGATGATGCTCCCACCGGACTTCATGACCCGGCCCGCGGCCTGGCATGCGTAGAAAGTGCCGCCCACATTGATCCGGAGGACGCGCTCGAGTTCGTCGGGAGTGACGTCGAGCGCATTTCGCATGACCATGACCCCCGCGGCGTTGACGAGGATGTCGAGTTGCCCGTACTCCGCGACGGTCTCGTCGACCACGCGCGACACCGCTACGGGGTCGGACACGTCCAGCCGGTGTGTGGCGACCGGGGTCTGCTGTTCCTCGCTGTGTGCGCGCGTCTCCGCAAGGCCGGCCTCGTTCACGTCGGTGGCGACGACGTGTGCGCCCGCCGCCGCAAGGACGAGCGCAGTCTCCTGGCCTATGCCACTACCGCCGCCGGTGACGAGTGCGACCTTCCTGGTTACGAGGAATGCGTCGGTGATCGAAGGCATGCCGTCCTCAGTCCTGCGTGGCATTGGAGAAGGCGACGTTCCGGCCGATGTGTTCTTCCTTCATGCCCCATGGGCTCAGTGCCAGCGCACCTCCGTCGACGACGAGGGTTTGGCCGGTGATCTTCGCGGACAGGCGTGACGCAAGGAACAGCACGGCGTCGGCGATGTCGCGGCCACGTGGCGGCGCGAGAGCATTGACGACGTCCTCGCCGAAGGGGACCTCGGGGAGATCCCAGTTTCCGCCTCCGACGTTGCCCGGTGCGACCGAGTTGACCCGCACGCCGTCCTTGCCGTACTCGTCCGCGAATGTCTTCACGAGCGACATGACGCCGGCCTTGGCGGCGCCGTATGCAGCGTGGAACCGCGACGAACCGATCCCGTCGACCGAGGTCAGCGCTATGAGCGACCCGCCTCGTTCGTTGGCTGCGAGGTGCGGGACGGCTGCTTTGAAGACGTAGAAGACCTGCGTGAGGTTGACCAGAAGTTGCGCGTTCCACTCGTCGTCGGAGAACTCGGCGGCCTTGCTCCACATGGCCTGACCGACGATGTCGACGCACACATCGAGGCCGCCCATCCGGGAGGCAGCCTCGTCGACCGCGCGACGAGCTCGTTCGGAGTCGAGCACGTCGGCGACGATCGCGAATGCCTTGCCGCCTTCCTCGTCGATCTCACGGACGATTTGCTCGGCCCGTTCGGCGTTCTTGTCGACACACGCCACAGTGGCGCCGGCGCGGGCCAGTTGCAGTGCCGAGCCGCGGCCGTGTCCGGCACGCATCGGCACGAACCCGGCGCCGATGACGATTGCCCGGGCGCCGTCCAAACCTAGATCGATCATGTGGGTGCAACTCTCTTGTCGGTGGAGGGGATGTGCAGGATCAGGACGCCGTGACGAACGATGTCTGTTCTTCTGCGGTGTTCGTGCCGGAACCGATTCGGGTGAACACGAAGTCGTCACGAGTGAAGCCGAGGAAGCGTGTCGCGAGGTCGAGGCCCGGCAGGGGGGTGCTCGTGCTGAGCCTGCCGTGCTCGTTGACGTAGTAGTTCTTCTCCGGGTTCGCGGCGGGATCGAGCCAGATGAGCCTGCTCGCTTCGTCGTCGACCGCGTCGTTGTACTCCCAGAACGCGGCATCGGTGACTTCGGCACAATGATGGCCGTCCTCGATGACGGCAATCATGACCCGGGCGATGTACCCGACCCACGACTCCATCCAGGCGGGAAGGCCGCCGAGTCCTATTCCACCACCCGTCGCCGGTTGCGCGTTGGGACCGTAGAGCACGAACATGTTCGGGAATTCCGGTATGGCCAGCCCCTGGAAGGCGCGGGGGCCCCCGTCCAGGTTCCACCGATCCTCGATGTGAACACCGTCGCGGCCGCGGAAGTCGATGGGCCAGAGCCACTTCGTGACTTCGAATCCGACGGCCGTCAGAACGAGGTCGACCTCGCGGACGGTGCCGTCGGAGGTGACGATACCGGTGTCGGTGAACTTCACGATCCCGTCCGTCACCAGTTCGACGTTGTCGCGGGTCAGGGACCGGTACCACTTGTTGTCCACGACCGGACGACGTGCTGCGGGGGTGTAGTCGGGGATGAGGCGCTCGACGAGATCCGGTCGATCGTCGACCTGAGTGCGGATGTACTGGGTCAGGTTCTCCCGGAGCTTGTCGTTGCTCTCGCTGAACTGACCGCCGGCGGCGCGCCATTCGGGATCGGGCGTGATTGTGCCGCGGGGGTCGGCGGGCTTGAGGGCGGTGGTGCGGGCCCAGTTCCAGTAGTGCGGAATATTGTCGAGCACCCAGCGCATCTCCTCGGTCACCGGTTCGCCGTAGCCTTCGCGCGGTGCGATCCACTGTGGAGTTCGCTGGAACACATAGACCTGGTCGGCGTCCTCGGCGATCCGAGCCAGTAGTTGGACGCCGGTGGAGCCGTTGCCGATGATCGCGGCGGTCTTGCCCTCGACGGTGTGCCCTTCGGTCCACGCGGTCGTATGGAGAATCTCGCCCCTGAAGTCGTCGATACCGTCCGTGTCCAGCCTTTTCGGGGTGGAGAACAGTCCGGTGGCCGTGACGGTGAAATTGCAGGTCACGGTTTCGGGCTCGCCGGTCGCGTCCGTCACGCGTAGAGACCACGTGGCGGTCTCCTGGTCGAAATCGGCCGACAGAACTTCATGTTCGAATCGAATGCGGTCGTATACGCCGTAGGTCTTTGCGACCGTCTCGATGTAGCGGCGCACTTCCGGTTGTCGCGCGTACTGCTCCGACCAGGGATAGTTCTTCACGAAGCTGTATTCGTAGGTGGTACTGGCAGTGTCGACGCGCGCATCCGGGTAGGTGTTGATCGCCCAGGTTCCTCCGACATCCGGACGTCGCTCGTAGATCACGTACGAGATCCCGAGTTGTTCGAGTTGTACGCCCATCGCAACGCCGCAGAGTCCGGCGCCGACGATGACGACGCTGAAGTCGTCCGCGCGCCGGGGACGCTCGCGGCTCCACTGCGAGAAGACCGGAAATTCCTCCAGGGCAGGCATCGTCCGTGCGACGAAGAATTCCTCGTCGGTGAGTTCCTGCCCGAGTGCGAGCTCCATCATCGTGCGTACCCGGTTCTCGTCCAGCCGCTCGGGGACATAGTCGGCAGCTTCCGTTGCCACGAACTTCTCGGCTCTTCGAAGCAGTTCTTCGCGGTGTTCCTCGGCGATGGTCATCTCGAAGGCGGCGCCGCTGCGAATCGGGACGAGTTCGAGTTTCATCGCGGCGAGGGCCGGGTCGCCGGTGGCGTGGAGCAGCGCCAACCGCAAGGCATGGAGATTCGAACTGGCCAGAGCGCGTCGAATGAATGTGTTTTCTTCCATCGGAGTCTCTTTTCAGTATTTCGAAAAGTGTTTCAGGACTTGGTGGAATACGCTAGCGTCAGCTGGTATCGACGTCAACGATCTTCAAGAAAAGGATGTGGATGGCTCTCTCGGCGCGGCGCGCACTCCAAGTGCTCGACTTCCTGACCGCGAATCAGCGGGGCACGTTCACGCTGAGCGAGCTCTCCCGGGCGCTGGATGTGAGTCCCGGATCGATGTTTGCTGTGCTCAAGGTGATGAACGATGAGGGATACGTCTCGCGGCATCCGCGTCACAAGACGTACACACTCGGTCCTGCCGCGGCGGCGGTCGGCCATGCGGCAGCCGACGCCCTCCCCGTCATCGACCTCGCGCGTATCGAGATGGTCAACCTGGCCGAAGCCACGGGTCTCGAATGCTCCGGCACGGTCCAAGTGGGCCGCGACGTGCTCTGCATTGCGGTGGAGGGAAAGCCGACAGGTCGATCGGTCGAGCTTGCGCCGGGGCAGCGCATTCCGCTTCAGCCACCGATCGGACAGCCGTTCCTGGCGTGGATGCCGCCTTCGGAGGGGCGTGAATGGATCGCCGAACTACCCGAGGAACTACAGGAACGCGTCGCCGAATATCTCCGAGCGTACGGTTCGGTGGTGCGGCAGCGGGGTTATTCGATCGGACTCGACGACCTGCGCCCTGGTCGGCCCTCGGTGTCGCAGAAGCTCGCGGAGCGTCCGAACGATCGCGATCTGCGAGAATCCCTGCTGGAGCAGTTCTTCGAGCAGCTACCCGACTATGCGGTGCTGGAATTCGAGCCGGACGCCGTGTACAACATAGGAAACATTGCGGTCCCCGTGTTCGATCCCGATGGGCGCGTTGCGTTCTGCCTCACGCTTCTTCACCTCGGTGAGATGGACGGCAGGTCGATTCCCGCTGCCGCGCAACCGGTGATTGCGTCGGCTCAGCTTCTGACTCGTCAGATCGGCGGCCGTGCGCCGAATCATGATTGGGGCGAGCCGCTCTGACGATGTGACAATGAGGATGGTTATGACCGACACAGAACCCGCTTCGACGAGTGGGCGCATGGGCGTCGAGATCGAGGCGCTCGATTCCGCGCCGGTGCCGATGCTGCGGGTGCGGCCCGCAGGCGCTCGACCGGATGCGGCGCTGCTGCATTTCCACGGCGGCGGCTACCGGAAGGGCTCGCCGCAGATCTTTGCCGACAGTATCGCCCGGATTGCGGCGAGGTGCGAGACCCAGGTGTTCGCGGTCGGCTACCGGCTCTCCGGCGAGTGCGCGTTCCCGGCAGCCCTGGACGACGCGGTCACGGCGTACCGGTGGGTGGCTGGATCGGTACCGGGCGATCGCCTCGCGTTGTGGGGCGATTCTGCGGGAGGTGGACTCGCGGCGGCACTGACACTGCGACTTCGGCAGCTCGAGATCCCACTACCTGCCTGCGCGTTCCTCTTCTCGCCGTGGGCTGATCTGCGCAACACCGCGAATAGCTTCCTGGAGAACGAGCACACTGATGAGCGGTTCTCACTGGAGCAGGCAACGGAGGCGGCGGCAGCGTACCTGGGTGGTCATCCTGCGGTGGATCCGATGGTCTCGCCGGTGCTCGGTGACTGGCAAGGTCAGCCGCGACTCATCGTGCAGTGCAGTGATTCCGAGGTTCTGAGGGATGACGCATTGTTGCTGGCGCGCACGGCGGAGGACGCCGGAGTCGATGTACGCGTCAAGGTGCACGAGGGTGTTCCGCACATCTGGAATCTGTCCTACCCCGCGACGACTGCTTCGGAGACTGCGATTTCGTACATGGCGGAACAGCTGGACGAGTTGTTCGGATCGAATATTCGACGCTGAAGGGTTGCCCATGGCCACCGAGAGAATTATGTTCTCGTTGTGCCGGATCTGAATTCTGGTAGGCGACGACGGGGAGGCCGGATTGGCGACGATCGACATGGACGGGGTCCGCGAGCTCGGGCGCGAGCTGAGCAACTGGGGTCGTTGGGGTACCGAGGACCAGCGCGGCACACTCAACCTGCTCACGCCAGCGAAGGTCCGGGAGGCCGCCGCGACGGTCCGGCGCGGGGCGTCGTTCTCGTTGTCGATGCCCGCCGACGAGCACGGTCCCCACGACATCCGGACCAGTGGGCGCTTCAATCCGATCCACACCATGACCCGATATCGCGGTGACATGCCGAAAGGTCAAGTCCTCGAGGTGTGTTCGTCCGAGGACATGCTGATTCTCGGAACCCATTCGACGACGCATTTCGATGCTCTGGCGCATGTCTGGTACGACGACCTGCTCTACAACGGCTTCCATCACGACACCGTCACTGCATGGGGTGCAGAGCGTCTCTCCATTCAGAATCTGGTGGCAGGGGTCGTGTCCCGCGGGATCCTCGCCGACGTACCGCGCCACCTCGGTGTCGATTATCTAGAGCCGGGAACCCGGGTCACGCCGGAGATCCTCGACGCCGTACTGGGCGACGCACGAATCACCGTGTCCGAGGGCGACATCCTGTTGTTGCGTACCGGCACGTATCCGCAGCATCGGCGCGGAGCCGACGTCGGACTGAGCGGATCGCCGGGCCTCACGTGGGAATGCGCCCGGTGGGCTCGTGACCGTGGCATTGCGGCCGTGTGTGCGGACAACCTCGCAGTGGAGGCGCTCGGCGTGAATTCGGGTGGGCCGATGATTCCGTTCCACATGGTCGCGCTCCGCGACATGGGCCTGCTCTTGGGTGAGATGTTCGACTTCGAAGCCCTTGCCGAGGACTGTGCCGCCGACGGCGTGTACGAGTGCATGTTCGTTGCCTGCCCGCTCAACATCCCGGGCGGTGTGGGCTCCCCGCTCAACCCGATCGCAGTCAAGTAGCAGCGCGCTACTCATGGCCGGGCCCGCCGTGAGGTGCCCGATCGGCCGACTCCGAAGCGAGCTGGGCGGGAGGGCCGCCCACGGAACACTCGTGGGCGGCCCTCCCGCTACCGGTCGGTGCTGGTGTTCAGAGCGACAGGATCGACGCAGCCGCGGTACCGGGCGCGCCGTAGACCTGCGCGAGTCCGACTCGCGGGTTACCGGGAACCTGACGTTCGCCTGCGGTGCCGCGGAGTTGGTGGACGAGCTCATGTACCTGGCGGATGCCCGAGGCGCCGATGGGCTCGCCGTTGGCGATGAGACCGCCATCGGTGTTCACAGGTAGCGATCCACCGATCTCGGTGGCGCCCTCGGCGATGAGCTTCTCCTGGTCGCCATCGGCGCACAGGCCCGTCTCGGCCATGTGGATGACCTCGGCACCCGCGTCGGTGTCCTGCAGTTGTGCGACGTCGACGTCCTCGGGACCGATTCCCGCGGCCTCGTACGCGGCCTTCGCTGCGTACACGGTGGGGGAGACATCCTCTTCGGTGGCGGCCCACGTCGCGTGTACTTCGTAGGCACCGTATGTACGGGTGCGGATCGCCGTCGACCGCAGGTATACGGGCTTGTTCGACGAGAACTTCGCCGCGAGATCCCCGCGGCACATGATGACCGCGGCAGCGCCCTCGTCGGGGGCGCAGAACATCTTGGCGGTCAGCGGGTAGTTGAGCATCGGCGACGAGAGGATCTCGTCCAGGCTGAACTCGGTGCGACGGAACGCCTTCGGATTCTTGCCACCGTTGCGGTAGTTCTTCGCGGCTACACGGGCCAAGGTCTCGTGCGAGATGTCGTGGTCGATGACGTACCGGTTGGCCTTCATGCCGAAGAACTTGGTGGTGACGAACTGTCCGTTCTCGGCATACCAGGCCGGAAGACCCAGCATCGCGGGGTCGGCGGTGAAAGCGCCGCGAGGGTGCTTGTCCGTGCCGACGGCGATACCGATGTCGTACTTGCCGGAGCGGATGCCGTCGGCGGTCTGCTCGATCGCGCTGGCCGATGTGGCGCATGCGTTGAACACGTTGGTGAAGGGGATTCCGGTCAGGCCGACCAGTCGGGTGACGGCATCGGTGTTGTCCACTTCGTAGCTGCCGCCGATACCGAACTGGATGTCTTTCCACGCCACGCCCGAGTCTTCGAGCGCGAGTTGGATTGCGTCAGCGGCCATCTCGATGGCCGACTTGGCGCCGAATCTGCCGAACGGGTGAAGGCCCACACCGATGATGGCAACGTCGTTCATAGTTCTTTGGACTCCTCGATCGGGTGTAGGTAGATCAGATCGGCGCGAACGCCCAGGTGACGATGTCGGTTCCCTCGGCGTCCGTGTAGAAGGGCACGAAGGTGAGTTCGAGTTCCATGCCGGGCTTCAGTTTCGATGGATCGTTCTCGGTGAGACGTGCCTCGACGCGGACCACGTCGCCGAGCTCGATGAGGCCGAACGCGAACGGTTCGAAATTCTCAGCGGTCTCACTGCCGGCATAGGGCTGTTTGGGGACGAATCCCTGAGTTGTCCACGCCACGAGAGTTCCGCGGCGGGGGAGCAGCAGCTCGGAGATGTTGGCGCCGCTGCAGCGGGCGCACCGGGGCTGTGCCGGCCACATCGTCGCCGCGCAGTCGTCGCAGCGACTGCCGATCAGCTGCGGGTCCTCCGCCGGCCATGTGGATACGTCGGGCGCGAGCGCCTTCGTCGTCATATGTCGTCCTCCGTTGTCCGATGCCGTCGCGTCGCTTCTTGCCGCATACCGGCATGGTGTTCACGTTAGACGGAAATGCCATTCTCTACAATGAGAGTGTGCTGTTCGTGTCGGCTACTGAGGTCGGAGCATGGTGATCCGGCCGGACGGCGAGGACTGGACCTGGGTGGTCGAGCGCGCGTGCGCCGACTGTGGGTTCGACCCGGGAGCGATGGTCTACGACCGCATCCTCGACCTCGTGCGCAGCAACTCGGAGCGGTGGCTTGCGGTCTTGTCGCGCGACGATGCCGCACTGCGGCCGAACGACGACTCCTGGTCGGCGCTCGAGTATGCAGCGCACCTGCGCGATGTTGCCCGGGTGTTTCAAGGCCGACTCGAATCGATGCTGCCCAGGACGATCCGCCATTCGAGGACTGGGATCAGGATGCCGCCGCGGTCGACGACGCGTACGGAGATCAGGACCCCGCGACCGTCGCTCGCGAGTTGACGGAATCGAACGGCAGAGCTGCCGAGGCCTTCGCGGGAGTGCCGGTGGCACTACGTTCGCGGAGCGGGCGACGAGGTGACGGAGCCACGTTCACCGTCGGCACACTTGCGCTGTATTTCGCTCACGAGCACGTCCATCATCTGTGGGATGTGCGGTAACGAAGAATTCCGGTAGAACCTGTTCCAATTCTGGCGTTTTGTGGTTAGTGTCACGTGCACAAGCTGCAATGTGATGGAGGGCGTAGCCAGATGAAGACCAAGGGTGCACTGCTGTGGGGACTCAACGAGCCGTGGTCGGTCGAGGAGATCGAGCTCGGTGATCCGGTTGCGGGGGAAGTGCAGATCCGCATGGAAGCTGCAGGCATGTGCCACTCGGATCACCACATCGTCACCGGCGCGACACCGATGCCGTCCTACCCGGTGATGGGTGGCCATGAGGGGTCGGGTGTCATCACCAAGGTCGGTGACGGCGTCGTCGGGCTCGCGGTGGGAGACCATGTCGTCCTGTCCTTCATCCCGGCGTGCGGACAGTGTCCGTCGTGTGCGGTCGGGCAATCGAACCTCTGCGATCTGGGAGCGGGACTCCTCAGTGGCCAGGCGATCTCCGACGGCAGCTACCGCATGCAGGCGCGCGGCGAGAACGTCATCCCGATGTGCCTCCTCGGCACATTCTCGCCGTACATGACGGTCAATCAGACCCAGGTCGTGAAGATCGGCGAGGACATCCCCTTCGAACTTGCCGCACTCGTGGGTTGCGGCGTTCCCACCGGCTGGGGCTCGGCGACGCACATCGCCGACGTGAAGGCGGGGGACTCCGTCGCAGTGATCGGCATCGGTGGTGTGGGTATGAGCGCCCTGCAGGGGGCGGTGGCCTCCGGTGCGCGCCACGTGTTCGCGATCGATCCGGTGCCGTGGAAGCGCGAACAGGCCCTGAAGTTCGGCGCCACTCACGCATACGCTTCCATCGAAGAAGCGATCGTGCCGATCATGGAGATCACGTGGGGCAGGATGTGCCACAAGACCATCATCACCGTCGGTGAAATGACCGGCGATCTCGTCGATCCCTCGCTGACCCTTACAGCGAAAGGCGGCAAGTGTGTCGTCACCGCGATGGGCTACATGGCAGACATGGACGTCAAGTTGAACTCGTTCTTGTTCTCGATGCTGCAGAAGGACCTCAAGGGCAACATTTTCGGCGGCTGCAACGCGCGGGTCGACATCCCGAATCTTTTGGATCTGTACCGCTCCGGTCAGCTCAACCTGGCCGACATGGTCACGCGTACGTACAACCTCGAGCAGATCAACGAAGGCTACAAGGACATGCTCGACGGAAAGAACATCCGCGGCGTCATCCGGTACACCGAAGCCGATTGGTGACCAAGCGAGTGTGCGGGTGATCTCCTGGTCTGACCGGGTGCCCCCGTAGGCTGTTCTGGTGCACAGCCTCTCTCTGATCTCCGGTTGGCCCGTCGATCACGCCGCCGGCGCGGTTCTCACTCGCGACGGCGGCGTTGTCGGCTCCGTGGGTGATGCAGCCGAGGTCTATCCCCTCGCGTCCGTGACCAAACCGCTGGTTGCCTACGCGCTTCTCGTCGCCGTCGAAGAGGGGGCAGTCGACCTCGACCAGCCTGCGGGCCCGCCGGGTTCCACGGTGCGGCACCTGCTCTCGCATGCCTCCGGGCTCGCATTCGGTGACCGGACCGTCCAGGCCGAGCCGGAACGCAAACGCATCTACTCGAGTGCCGGATTCGAGGTCCTTGCGGATCTCGTCGAGAGTGAGACCGAAATCCGGTTCGCCGACTATCTTCACCAGGCCGTGTTCGAGCCACTCGGCATGCGGTCGTCGACGTTGTCGGGGTCGGCGGGGCACGGTGCCAGTTCGTCGGTGGATGACCTGGTTCGATTCGCCGCGGAGCTGTTGAATCCGGTTCTCGTGTCCCCCTGGACCCTCGGCGAGGCGACTCGGGTGCAATTTCCTGGACTGAACGGACTCGTGCCGGGATACGGAATGTTCAAGCCGAACGATTGGGGTCTCGGTTTCGAATTGCGAGGGGAGAAGACTCCGCATTGGACCGGCACAGCGAATTCGCCGCGCACTTTCGGTCATTTCGGTCAGTCGGGAACCTTTCTCTGGGTCGACCCCGAAATCGACACAGCGTGCATAATACTCACAAACCGGGCATTCGGTGAGTGGGCGAAGCCGCTGTGGGCCGAGTTCAACGACGCCGTTCTGGGCGAGATCACAAAAACCTCTGCCGTTCGCTAGCGAAACAGGCGCAACACCGGCACACTGTCGATAGCCGCATTGCGTCGCCTTCAAGAAGAGGTCGTTGGGGAAGACGTCCTCGTCTGATCGGAGGTGAATGTATGCGCGCATCGAACCAGTTCGCGGATGCGACGACCGGGGTGGTCTACGTCCATTCGTCGCCGGCTGCGGTGTGTCCACACATCGAATGGGCATTGGCGTCCACGTTGGACAGCCGCCCCGATTTGACGTGGACAGGCCAGCCCGCGGGGGAAGGACTGCTGCGCACATCAGTGGATTGGACCGGGCCGGTCGGCACCGCAGCCAGGTTGGTCGAAGCATTGAGGGTATGGCCCATGCTCAGGTTCGAGATCACCGAGAACCCGAGCGAGGGAGTCGACGGTGAGCGGTACAGCCACGTACCGCATCTCGGACTGTGGCGCGGCAATACCAGTGCGAACGGCGATGTCGTGATCGGGGAGATGCGCCTGCGGGCGATGCTGGCCTCCTCGGATGTCGAGGGTGAGATCCACCGCTGCCTGGGCACCGCATGGGACGATGAACTCGAGCCCTACCGAAGCGGCGACGACGGCGCCGAAGTCACGTGGCTTCGCCGCGACGTCGGCTGATCGAGATCCACCGACGACACGCGTAGGGGTCAGGGCCTGTCATCTACGGATGACAGGCCCTGACCCCTACGCGGAACTACAGCGGAATGTTCTTGTGCCTGCCACGGCGCGCCGGTGCTGCGGCGAGCGCTGCTGCAAGTGTGCTGCGGGTCTTCGACGGTTCGATCATCTCGTCGACCACACCGATCGACATCGCTCGGCCGACCCCACCTGCCAGCGCCTCGTGCTCGGCTGCGAGACGGTCGTGCAATGCCTCACGCTCGTCGTCGGGCGCGGCGGCGAGCGCCTTCTTGTGCAGAATTCCTACCGCGGCCTTCGCTCCCATGACGGCGACCTCCGACTCCGGCCATGCGAACACCGCGGTGGCGCCGAGTGCGCGCGAATTCATGGCGATGTAGGCACCGCCGTAGATTTTGCGGGTCACGAGCGTAACGCGCGGCACGGTGGCTTCAGCGAAGGCATGCAGAAGCTTGGCTCCGCGCCGCACGACGCCCTCCCACTCCTGGCTCACGCCGGGCAGATAGCCGGGAACATCGACCACGACGACGAGGGGCACGCCGAAGGCATTGCACATGCGTACGAAACGGGCAGATTTCTCGGCACTCTCGGAGTTGAGGCAGCCGCCGAGGCGCAGGGGATTGTTGGCGATGACTCCGACGGTACGACCGCCGAGTCGCCCGAACCCCGTGACGATGCTGCGAGCCCAATTGCCCTGAAGTTCTTCGAAGCTCGATTCCCCATCGACGTTGTCGAGCAGTTCGTGGACGATCGGCCGCACGTCGTATGCGCGACGCGCGGACTCGGGCATCAACGCGCGGAGATCGGTGTCGCCACGTTCGGCGGTTGCAACATCGAATTGACCTTGCTCTGCGAGCATCGACACGAGGCGGCGGGCGCGATGAAGCGCGTCTTCCTGGTCGTGGGCTGCGATGTGTGCGACACCGGATTTCTTGGTGTGAGTGTCGGGTCCGCCGAGTGCCTCCATGTCGACCTGCTCCCCGGTGACGCTCCGCACCACGTCCGGTCCGGTGACGAAGACGCGGCCCTCCGGGGCCATGATGACGATGTCGGTGAGGGCCGGACCGTAGGCAGCGCCGCCTGCGGCGAAACCGAGGACGACAGAAATCTGGGGGATGTGGCCCGAGGCGCGGACCATTGCTTCGAAGACGAGGCCGACTGCATGGAGGGCCTCGACGCCCTCGGCGAGACGAGCACCGCCAGAATGGAACAGTCCGACGACGGGATGTTCGTTGTCGATCGCAGTGTCGATCGCGTGGACGATGTGCCGGCATCCTTCGACACCCATCGCGCCGCCCATCACGGTCGCGTCCGAACAGTAGGCGACGGTGCGCACACCGTCGATACGACCGATCGCAGCGAGGACGCCGGAGTTGTCGCGCGGGTGGAGCAGTTCCACCGATCCCGGATCGAACAGCTTCTCGAGGCGGGCCAGCGGATCGCGGGGGTCCACTGCGCTGTCGCGCTGGGTGACTGGATCCAGAATTGTCATCGGGTGCTCCTCGGGCGAAACGCGGTGGGGGTGGGTGCGGTGGAGGCTCCTAAACGGGACCTCCACCGCATGCGCGGCGTTGTGCCGGTCGGATCAGGCCCGACCGAACGCGATAGCGACGTTGTGCCCACCGAAACCGAACGAGTTGTTCAGCGCGAAATCGATCTGCCCGTAGCGCGGTTCACCGTGCACTACATCCAGGTCGATATCTGGATCCTGGTTTTCGAGATTGAGCGTGGGAGGAATGACTCCGTCACGCAGAGCCAAGACCGTGAGTACTGCCTCGAGTGCACCGACAGCGCCGATCGAGTGACCGAGCGCGGACTTCGGTGCGTAGATTGCGGCATGATTTCCCACCGCAGCGCCGATGGCCTTGGCCTCGGCGATGTCTCCGATCGGGGTGGACGTCGCATGAGCATTGACGTGCCCGATGTCGGACTTGGACAACCCGGCGGTCTCGATTGCACGGGTCATCGCACGAGCTGCGCCCGTACCTTCCGGATCGGGTGCCACGATGTGGAACCCGTCCGAGGTGATTCCGGAGCCGAGGACGCGAGCGTGAACGGTCGCGCCACGTGCCTTGGCGTGCTCCTCCGACTCGAGGACCATCAGTGCGCCGGCTTCGCCGAACACGAATCCGTCGCGGTCCTTGTCGAAGGGGCGCGAGGCGCCCTGGGGGTCGTCGTTGCGGGTGCTCAGCGCGCGCATCATGGCGAAACTGGCGGTGGCAACCGCATCGAGTCGTCCCTCGACACCGCCGGTGACGACGACATCGGCGTCGCCCATGGCGATCATCCGGTGGGCGTTCGCGATGGCCTCGGATCCCGAGGAGCATGCCGAGACGGGAGTCAGGACTCCCGCACGCGCACCGAGCTCGAGACCCACGGTGGCCGAAGGACCATTGGGCATGACCATCTGCACCACGAACGGGGACACCTTGCGGTATCCGCCGTCGCGGAGCTTGTCGACGGCGTCGATGAGAGCGTCGCCGCCACCGAGGCCGGTGCCGATGACGACACCGAGACGGTCCTGATCGACCTCCGGGCTACCGGCGTTCGACCACACTGTGCGTGACAGAGTCAGCGCGAGCCGTTCGACGAAACTCATCCGCCGGATCTCGACCCGCGACAATGAATCGTCGGGGTCGACCTTCAGCGTGCCGCCGATGCGGACGGGAAGGTCGAAGTCGTCGACGAACCCGCTGAGCGTGCCGATCCCGCTCTCGCCGGCGAGGAGGCCCTTCCATGTGGCATCCACATCACCTGCGATCGACGTCGTCGTCGCGAGAGCCGTGACGACGACGTTTCGTAGCGTCCGAGGAGAAGGGGAGGTCACGGCTGTGCTCATTCGCCGTCGTTGGTGGCCTGAACGCCCTCGGCCTCGAGCTTCTGGATGTACGAGACAGCGTCACCGACGGTGCGCAGGCTTGCGAGGTCCTCGTCGGGGATCTTCACGCCGTACTTGTCTTCGGTCTGGACGGCGATCTCGACCATGGAGAGCGAATCGATGTCGAGATCGTCGACGAAGGACTTCTCGATGGTCACCTCGGAGGGCTCAATACCGGTGACCTCTTCGATGATCTCCGCGAGACCGGTGATGATTTCTTCCTGGGTGGCGGCCACTTCGTGGCTCCCTTCTTGGGTTTGTCGACTGTGTCGTGTGAAACCGGGGGAACGGCGTCCGCCCCGGTGCCCGGGTTGTTCCGGGAGTCTTCGAGTGCTGGTACTGCGGTATTGCGCGCGCTGCGTTGTTGCGTGCACAGCGCGCGCAGCAACCTAACCGAGAACCAGCGTTTCGGCCAATGTGTCGATGTCGGCCGGTGTCTTCAGTGCGGTGTTGGGGGTGCCACGCATCTCGCGTTTTGCGATTCCCACCAGCGTTCCGGCCGGCGGCAATTCCACCACCGCGGAGACCTGAGCGGACTTCAAGTACGCGGTGCACAGGTCCCAGCGGACAGGCCGGGTGACCTGCGCTGCAATTCGCTCGAGGGCATCGGATCCTGAGGTAGCGAGTGCTCCGTCGAAGTTCGACAACAGCGGACGTACCGGATCGCTCGGTGTGATCTTCGCTGCTGCCGCGGTGACGGCGTCCTGCGCGGGAGCCATGAAACGGGTGTGGAAGGCACCGGCCACGGGGAGTGACCGAATACGTGCCTTCGCGGGCGGGTTCGCTGCGAGTTCCTCGAGCGCGTCGAGGCGTCCTGCAGCGACGATCTGTCCTGCCGCATTCATGTTGGCGGGTGTCAGGTCGAGTTCTTCGAGCCGGGCGAGCACTTCGTCCTCGGCGCCGCCGAGGACAGCAGACATCCCCGTCGGCTCGAGAGCGCACGCCTTGGCCATTTCCGCGCCGCGGATCGCGGCGAGGGAGACGGCTTCGTCGGCTGTGATGACGCCGGCGACCGCGGCTGCTGCGAGCTCACCGACCGAGTGGCCGGCAGAGATGGTGTCCGCAGCGATCGCGCCGCGTGCCTCCAAGGCCTCGAACGCGAGCAGCGCTGTCGCGACGACCAGCGGCTGGGTGACGGCGGTGTCGGTGATCTCCTCAGCGGTAGCGGTGGTGCCGAGACGCTCGAGGTCGAGCCCCGACGCCTTGGACCAGAGCTCGATTCGATCGCGAGCACCGGCCTGCTCCAACCACGGAGCAAGCATTCCTGGTGTCTGAGACCCCTGACCGGGGGAAAGCAGCGAAATCACGATGATCAGAGAACACCCTGAAGGTGCTCCTCCGAGATGTCGGTGGGAATGAAAGGTGGAAGCAGGATTTGTAGGGTTCCTACAAATTCCCACGTCGGCGTTCTCCATCGGTAGCTCGCCCGTAACCGTTACGTGTCCTGTTCGCGAATTGTGAATCGAGTGACTGGTGGTGTGGGGGATCGGAGTTCGTTATGACTTTGTGCCAGACGACCTACGGTTGCGGCGATTCGGAGCACGTATGCATCACGCGGATTTGTCGGGTCCCGACCCGTTACTTCGGTGATTCGCCTCAACCTGTACCGGACGGTATTTGGATGAACAAACAGCTTTCGCGAGCAGGACTCGACAGCACCACCACTGTCGAGGTATGCGTCCAAGGTGTCGGAAAGGGCCGAACCGGCGGCCGCGAGCGGGGCCACGACTTCGTCCTCGAGCGCCGTGATTGCTCCTGGATCGCCCAAGAGCGCGCGTTCGGGTAGCAACTCGGTTGCGTGCACCGGACGTGGAGCACCCGGCCAGCCGACGACTGCCTCCATCCCCGCCATCGCCTCGACCGCCGACGCGTGCGCCGACGCGAGCGACGGAGTCGTCGGGCCGATGACGACGGGATCACTCGAGAAGCTGTACATGAGCTCGTCCCGGAATGCGACGGCCTCGGGGCTGCCGAGTAGCTCCCCGCTGACGACCATCACCAGATGTTCGCCCTGCACGACCGCCAATGCCGCGCGGTCGTGTGCGCGCGCGATCGTGTGCACCGTGGTTACAGCGGACACCCCCTCTTCGGGCGGGGGCGAACCGATGAGCACGGTCGCGGGCGCGGTTGCGTCCCAGTTGAGCGTCGCGGCACGGGACTGCATGTCGGACCCCGTGTCGCCACGTACGACCGCGTCCACCACGAGCGCCTCTAGGCGTGTGTCCCAGGCTCCCCGCGACTCTGCAGCGCTCGCGTATACCGACGCGGCCGCGAAGCCGAGTTCACGGCCGTATCGGAGGATCGCCTCGGTCAACGCGATCAGCTGTTCTTCGTTCCGGGCCAAGGCAGGCAGCCACTGCTCGAAGAACTCCATCGCAGCGCGAACCATGTCGACGGTCTGACGGAAGGTGAGTCTGCGCGCGAGATCCTGCGGAATTGCCTGGAATGCGTCGAGGCTGAACGAGATGTCGCTCTCGGGGTCGCGCACCCATTCGAGGAAATCCACGACCGACGTCTGGATGATCAGCTGAACGTTCGAACGCTGCGACGCATCGAGGTCCGCGAAGAACGGCAACTGCTCCTGCATGACGTGCACGGCCTCGGTGGACATACGCCCCGAGAACTGCTTGACGCGCCGCAACAGAGCATCGGGCAGCGGTGCGCGCTCGGGGCGCTCCGGCGGCATCGGGCGTCCCGCGGGGACACCCGATGCGCGCATCGTTCGGCGCGGTTCCCGCTCGTCGACCATGCGAAGAACCTACCCGGACAGGGCCCGGGGAGGTTCACCGATGCTCGAGTCGCGGGAAACGAGTGGACGGACGTCAGGCGACACCCGGATCCGAGGTCGGCGCGGCAGCGGCAGCGACATCGTCGATCCGGTACTTCGCCGCTGCCTCGACCGCGCGAGCGGCGTCGATCGCACCTTCGCGGCCGAGCGCAGCGAGCACGGCCACGACCGTCGACTCCGCGTCGATGTTGAACACGCGGCGCGCTGCAGGCCGGGTATCGGAGAATCCGAACCCGTCGGCCCCGAGCACCGTGTAGTCGCCCGGCACCCACTGGCGGATCTGATCGGGAACCGCGCGCATCCAGTCGGACACCGCCACGAACGGTCCGGCAGCGTCGTCGAGCACCCGCTGGATGTACGGCGCGACGGGATCCTGGCCTGGGTTGAGCAGGGCCTGACGGTCGCACTCGATGCCCTCACGGCGGAGCTCACCCCAGGAGGTGACCGACCACACGTCGGCCGAGACGCCCCACTCGTCGGCAAGCATCAGCTGGGCGCGCAACGCCTCGGGCATGATCACGCCGGAGGCGAGGATCTGCGCCTTCGGGCCCGAGCCCGCACCCTGCTGGTACAGATAGATACCCTTGAGCAAGCCCTCGACGTCGAGGCTCTCCGGCTCTGCCGGCTGCGTGTACGGCTCGTTGTAGATGGTGATGTAGTAGAAGATGTTCTCGCCGCCGAAGCCTTCAACACCCTCGGTGCCGCCATACATGCGGCGAAGTCCGTCGCGCACGATGTGGGCTATCTCGTACGAGAACGCCGGGTCGTACGTGACAGCCGCCGGGTTGGTGGAGGCGAGCAGCAGTGAGTGCCCGTCCGCGTGCTGCAGGCCTTCACCGGTCAAGGTGGTGCGTCCGGCGGTGGCGCCGAGCACGAAACCGCGCGCCATCTGGTCTGCGGCGGCCCACAGGCCGTCGCCGGTGCGCTGGAAGCCGAACATCGAGTAGAAGATGTACACCGGGATCATCGGCTCGCCGTGGGTCGCGTAGGACGTGCCGACCGCGGTGAACGACGCCGTCGAACCGGCCTCGTTGATGCCCTCGTGCAGGATCTGACCGACCTCGCTCTCCTTGTAGGCGAGCATGAGTTCTGCGTCCACCGAGGTGTACAGCTGACCGTTGCGGTTGTAGATCTTCAGTGACGGGAACCACGAATCCATGCCGAAGGTACGGGCCTCGTCCGGGATGATCGGCACGATGCGCTTGCCGATCTCCTTGTCGCGGAGCAGCTCCTTGAGCACACGCACGACCGCCATGGTGGTGGCGACCTCTTGCTTACCCGAGCCCTTCCGGACCACGTCGTACGTCTTCTCTTCGGGCAGCTTCAGCGGCGCTGCCTTCGTGCGGCGCTCGGGAAGGAAGCCGCCGAGATTCCGGCGACGCTCGAGCATGTACTGGATCTCGGGCGCGTCGAAACCGGGGTGGTAGTACGGCGGCGCCTTCGGATCCTTCTCGAGCTCTGCGTCGGAGATCGGAATCCGTTGGACGTCGCGGAAGTACTTGAGGTCTTCGAGAGTGAGCTTCTTCATCTGGTGGGTCGCATTACGACCCTCGAAGTGCTTACCGAGCGTGTACCCCTTGATCGTGTGGGCAAGGATGACCGTCGGCTGGCCCTTGTGCTCCATCGCGGCCTTGTACGCAGCGTGGATCTTGCGGTAATCGTGCCCGCCGCGCTTGAGGTTCCAGATCTGCTGGTCGGTGAGATGCTTGACCAGTTCCTTGGTGCGCGGGTCGCGCCCGAAGAAGTGCTCGCGGACGAACGCGCCGTCGTTGGCCTTGTAGGTCTGGTAGTCGCCATCCGGGGTGACGTTCATCAGATTGACGAGCGCGCCGTCCTTGTCGGCGTGCAGCAACGCGTCCCACTCGCGCCCCCACACCACCTTGATGACATTCCAGCCGGCGCCGCGGAAGAACGATTCCAGTTCCTGGATGATCTTGCCGTTGCCGCGGACCGGACCGTCGAGACGCTGCAGGTTGCAGTTGATGACGAAGGTCAGATTGTCGAGGCCCTCGGTGGCGGCGACGTGTGCGAGGCCGCGAGATTCGGGTTCGTCCATCTCGCCGTCGCCGAGGAACGCCCACACGTGTTGCTGCGAGGTGTCCTTGATGCCGCGATCTTCCAGGTAATGGTTGAAACGTGCCTGGTAGATGGCGTTCATCGGGCCGAGGCCCATCGACACCGTCGGGAACTCCCAGAAGTCGGGGAGAAGTCGCGGGTGCGGATACGACGGCAGGGCTCCGCCCTTTGCCAGGTGGCTGTGTTCCTGACGGAATCCGTCCATCTGCTCCGCGGGTATGCGGCCCTCGAGGAAGGCGCGAGCGTAGATGCCGGGAGAGGCGTGGCCCTGGATGAAGATCTGGTCGCCACCACCGGGGTGATCCTTGCCGCGGAAGAAGTGGTTGAAGCCGACCTCGTACAGGGCGGCGGACGAGGCGTAGGTGGAGATATGGCCACCGACCCCGATTCCGGGCCGCTGCGCGCGGGTCACCATGATCGCGGCGTTCCAGCGGATGTAGGCGCGGAATCGGCGCTCGACCTCTTCGTCACCGGGGAACCACGGTTCGCTCTCGGTGGGAATGGTGTTGACGTAGTCGGTCGAGGTCAAGGCAGGAATCGACACGTGGCGCTCACCGGCGCGCTCGAGCATGCGCAACATCAGGTAGCGAGCTCGGGAAGGTCCGGCCGCTTCGAGCATGCCGTCGAACGACTCGAGCCACTCGGCGGTTTCCGCCGGATCGATATCCGGCAGGTAGGAAGCCACGCCCTCGCGGATGACCCGAACCCGGTTGCCTGTGGTGGGGGCGGGGGTGTCGGTCGAGGGGCCCGTACCCGAAACGCCCGGTGTGGCGTTCGCACGGGAATCGGGTCCGTGGATCAGGTCTGTCAACGTCAGCTCCTCATCGTGGTGGGGCGCGCAGGTGTAGCGCCCACTCCGTAGGCCGGCCCTTGTGGGGGCCGACTCATCGACATCTGAACATGATGCACCCCTCATCTTCCCCCATCGTGCCGGGTCGGGCACGATGCGGCCCGGCAAATCGGGCCAGGGTTGCGGCTGGATGCATCTCTTCGGAAGAGTGCGCGTAGCGTCGTTCTCGAAGATTCTCTTGGAAATCGCAGCGTTTCGGGTTGCGTTCAGGCGCCCGACCATGTTCGCTTTGATCAATCGCACGTCACACCGGTCCGCGGAAACCTCCGCGACCACAACCTTGAGGAGGAACCACCGTGGTCGCCGCGGCGGATGCCAAGAACTACGTTTCGAAGCTCGGTATCAAGCACGACCACGTGGTGCAAGAACTTGGCTGGGACGAGGATACCGACGACGAGTTGCGTGCAGCGATCGAGGAGGTCACCGGCACGGAGCTACTCGACGAGGACTCCGACGAGGTCGTCGATACCGTGCTGTTGTGGTGGCGGGAAAGCGACGGTGATCTCGTGGACGCCCTCATGGATGTCGTGAGCCCCCTCGCCGAGGACGGTGTCGTGTGGGTGCTGACCCCGAAGACGGGTCGCCCCGATCATGTCGAGCCCAGTGAGATTGCCGAGTCGGCGACTACGGCCGGCCTGACTCAGACCTCGGCGACCAATCTCGGCGATTGGATCGGTAGCCGGCTGGTGCAGCCGAAGACCGGCCGTCCGCGTCGCTGAGCCGCCACTTCCTCCGAATGAAGGACACCACCTCCATGGCGATCGCCGTGGGCGCCGAGGCGCCCGATTTCACGCTCAAGGACCAGAACAACCAGGAAGTGACGCTGTCGAGCTTCCGGGGCGTCAAGAATGTACTGCTGGTGTTCTACCCGCTCGCGTTCACCGGCGTCTGCCAGGGCGAACTGTGCGCGGTGCGCGACGACCTGCCGACGTTCGAGAACGACGACACCGCGATCCTTGCTGTGTCGGTGGGTGCGTCCCCGACCCACAAGATCTGGTCGGCGGAGCAGGGTTACACCTTCCCGTTGCTGTCGGATTTCTGGCCGCACGGTGAGGTGGCCCAGGCGTACGGCGTGTTCAACGACAAGCTCGGCTTCGCGAACCGCGGAACGTTCGTGATCGACAAGGCCGGGATCGTGCGATTCGCGGAGGAGAACGGCCCCGGAGAGCCCCGTGACCAGCAGGCTTGGGTCCGGGCGCTCGCCGCGCTAAAGTCCTGATGTGAAATCGGCAGCCTCCGGTTGCCGATTTTCGGGCGTGTAGCTCAGTGGTAGAGCTCTGGTTTTACACACCAGCGGTCGGGGGTTCGAAACCCTCCGCGCCCACCAGTGTTAGTGCAGGTCAGGCGATTTTCCAGGGTTCGGAGTGGGACCGCAGTACCCTCCTAGACCGCAGTGAGACCGCAGCGCTTCAGCTCGAGCCTGTTTCGAGGGGGTCAGCCGCGGGTTGTGCGGCCGAAGAATCGTCGGTGTCGTCATCGACGTCGTCACCTGAGTCTGCATCGTCCTGCCCCCCGGTGTCGAGCGCAGCGAATGCGGCATCGAGCCGATCCGCCGCCGACGTGAGGTCTTCCTCGAACAGATAGCCGTAAATGTCGAGGGTGATAGACGGCCGCGCGTGCCCTAGTTGGCGCTGCACCACATAGATGCTCGCGCCCTGTCCGATGGCTGTCGCCGCGTAGCAGTGCCGCAAGTCGTGCACGGTAAGCGGACCGAGCCCGGCTTTCCTCACGGAGGGGGAGAAGACCCGTTTGGACCAATTGGTGCGGCGGGTGGGCTGTGATGGTCCCGACGCGTCCACGCCGCCCTGCTGGAACACGTAGGCATCTGCCGGGCGATCGGCGGTCAGCGTCTGGAGGCGTTCGGCGAGCGACTTGGGGAATGTGACCGTGCGCGGCTTCCCGGACTTGGGGGAGCCGACGTGCACGTGACCGTCCACCTCGGTAGCGCTGCGGACGATCCGCATGGTGCGCTTTGCGAAGTCGATGTCACCGACCCGCAGGCCGGCGAGCTCACCGAACCGCAGCCCGACCATGCCGAGCGTGAGGATCATGGTCCCGTCCTGCTCCGACCTGTCGTCGGCGATCTGAGTGAGGGTCCGCAGGTCGGCGAGCGAGATGATCCGCAGGTCCTTGTGCTCGGCGTGCGTGGCCTTGGGCAGGCGGACGTCGGCGGCGGGGTTGCGCAGCAGCCGCCCGTCCCGTGTGGCGATTTTCAGGATCTGGTTGAGGACACCCCAGCATTCGGCGATCGATGATGCGGACTGTTCGCCCTGGCGGAGTTCGGCGACCCACTGCACGATGTCGGCGTGTTCGACGTCGGCGAGGCGTACGGCGCCCCAGCGGGGTTCTACGTGCTTTCTCCAGCGGTTCAGGTAGCTGCCGCGCGTTGAGGGCTTCAACTGCTCGATGTGGGCTTTCCAGGTCTCGGCGATGGCACCCACGGTGATGGACTGCCGGTCGTTGTGGATGAACTCACCGCGGGTGACGTCGGCGGTCTGCTCGTCGAGCCAACGTTGAGCGTCTGCTTTCTTGGCGAACGATTTGCCGACCTCGCGGCCGTCGCGGGTGACGAAGCGGGCCTGCCAGCGCATGCCTTTACCGTGCCGCGAGGTGGGGGTGCGTTGTTCGCGGCCGTTGCTGTCGAGGATCGGGTTGCCGTCGGCGTCTCGGAGGATCTGGTGGGAGTACCACCGGTCGACGATGCCGGAGCGGACGTTGCGACGCGTGGGTGTGCGGGTGGGTGATGTGTTGGGTTGTGGTGCGTTCACGTGGCACACAATAGCGCGTTCGACTACTGGTCTGACTGCGGTCGCTACAACTAGCAGATAGTGTTTGCGCAGGTAATGGGGTCGGTGGCTAGGTCGGCCTGTCGCGAATTAGCGAAAGTACCCTCTGAACTGCGGTGTTGTCGTCTCTGGCACTTGTTAGCGCAACTTTTACTGACGGATTGAGTGATGTTGACACCGCTATTCTCGACGGTCTAGAAATATCCGCATTACTCCTCCAAGCAGAAACGAGAAGCCATCATGAGCACCCCCTCGGCGACCAGCGCGCACCACCGCCTCATCACCGACATCCACCTCATCAACTCCAACACCCCCGACGACGCCCTCGTGAACCTTCACGTCGCCGCCGAATACGTCGGCCACACGGTGCCCTACATGCGGAACATGCGCGCCGACGGCCGCGGCCCCGTCAGCCACCTCCGCGCGCGGCGCATCGTCTACCGCCTCGGCGACCTCCGCGCCTACAACGACCGATACGCGCAGGCCACCACCGCGGGCGGCAACTACTAGCCGCAACCCGAGCACCACCCACCACGCCGAGCACCACCCACCAGCACGCCCCGCCACCCACACCGAAGCGGGAAGGAGACCACCACACACACAGAAGCGAGAAAGAGCGCCGTGACCGACACGCAAATGCCGCTGTTCCCCCTCGACAGCGACGACACCGCCCGCCCGGCCTTCCGCGTCGGCGACATCAACCCCACACTCACCGCGGCGCACGCACGCGGCGAGAGAATCGCAGAAGCCTTCCGCGTCGCCACAAAAGGATGGACCGACCACGAGACGTACGGCGCCGCCGTCGAAGCCCTCACCGCCGCCGGACTGCACCTCTGCCTCGTCTACCCACCCGACACGCTGCCCGGAAACGAGAAAACCCCCGTATCCCGGCGCCACTGCCTCACCACCGAACAGCAGACCTCGAGCGACTACACCGCCCACGGCCGCAACCTCGACGCCGTCCACCTCGCTACCGACGACCCGCAGCGCATCGCCGAGATGACCGCCGAGTTTCTCCGCCACTACCCCGGAAAACTTCCCAACCTCGGTGTCCACCTGCACCCGTCCCGGCTCATCGTCGCCGACTACGACACCCCCACCCAGACCGCCGCGTTCGACAACGCCCGCCGGTTCGGAGACCGCGACGCCCACACCGACCATCCCGGCCCTACCGTCACCACACCCGGTAGACGCAACGACAGCGGGGCATGGACACACTCGGATGGCGGGCACAGTTACTACGTCCTGCCCGACGATGTCGACGGAGACAACGCCGACGTCCCCATCAACGGCAGCACCGAAAAGTGGTCGATCCTCGGCGGACCCGGCAAATACGTGATGCTGCCCGGCTCACGACGCACCGAAGGCCCTTACGAATACACCGGCAGCCCCATCGACGTCGCCGCCCCGTGGCTCACCAGCAAACTCGCACACGCCACACCACGCAGTACCCGCAGCCCGCGCAGCGCCGGGACTCGCGGCGCGCGCACCGCCTCCCCGACGACGTCCGGCGGCGGGGGAGACACCCCCCTCGACCATTGGAGTCGCGCGCACCCGTGGCACGAACTGCTCTCCGCCGACGGATGGACCGACACCGGACCGAGCGGATGCGGCCCCCACTGCACCCAGTGGCAGCACCCCGACGCCTCCTCGCCGCGCTCCGCCATCACCCACGGCGACGGCTGCACAGAGGGATACACCCCCGGCGACGACGGCGCATACCCCCTCTACATGTTCAGCGGCTCCCACCCCGCCCTCGAAGCGGGCCGCGCCTACACCCGCGCGCAATACGCACTCACCGCCCGCTACGGCGGCGACTGGGCGACGTTCCACCGGGAAGAGGACACCGCCAGCTACGAAGACCCCGCCACCCATACCGCCGCTGGCGCTCTCATGCGATCCCTGTCGTCCTCGGTGCCCGCAGTCGGCACTCCCACTCCGCCCACCACGGTTTCGCCGGCCGCCGTCCCCACGGCGTCCACATCCGATCCCAGCACTCCCACGTCGCCCGTCCTACCGACGGAGTTCGTGCTCGGCGGTGATGCAATCCTCCGTGCCCCCGCCGTCCCGCCCGCCTGGTGGGGGGAAGGGTCCCTCGTCCTCGCCGCACGCGGCGAAGCGCTCATGCTGTGCGGCACCTCCGGCCTCGGAAAGACCACCATCGCCGCCCAACTCGTCCGGGCATCCATCGGACTCGATACGCACGTGCTCGGCCAGCCTGTAGTCCCTGCACGGCGGGTTCTCGTTCTCGCGATGGACCGCCCCCAGCAGATCACCCGCGCCTACGGCCGCATCTTCACCGAGCCCGACCACCCGACCATGCAGGAACGCCTCATCCTCCGGTTCGGACCGCCGTCCGTCGACATCGCACAGAACCCCGAAGAACTCCTCAACGTCTGCTACGCGGCGGGACTGAAAGCGGGGGACCGCCTCATCGTCGACTCCATAAAAGACGCCGCCATCGGCCTATCCGAGGACGCAGTCGGCGCGGGATACAACCGCGCGCGGCAGATCGTTCTGGCAGCGGGAATCGACATGCTCGAACTGCACCACATGACGAAACGGTCCGGCGACGGCTCCGGCACCCCACCCAAATCCCTCGCCGACGTGTTCGGCTCCGCCTGGCTCACCAACGGCGCAGGGTCCGTTCTCGTCCTCACCGGCGACGCAGGCGACACATACGTGACACTCAGCCACCTGAAACAGCCCATGTACGAGTTCGGCCCCCACACGCTCCGCCATGACCACGACACCGGACGCACCACCATCGATGGCGCGACCGACGTCACCGAGATCGTGCGGACGGCGGGGGTGATGGGGGCGACCGCCAAAGACGTCGCCACCGTCATGTTCGGCACCTCCGCCCCCACCCGCAACCAAGTCGACAAGGCACGCCGCAAACTCGCCGCACTCACCACCAAAGGGGTGCTGCTCGAGCACAAGGGCGCACCCGGCGGGGGAGGCGGCGGGGGACGCAGCCCGAGCACATGGACGGTCGCACTCGTCGCCGTTCCCGGCGGGGGCACGACAAGCACATAACGACGACGGCGGGGCATGTGCGTACCCCGACCCAAGTGCGGACCCATGTGCGGGGCTTTTTCGTGCCATTTCGCGCGACCAAGTGCGCGTCTCGCATTTCCGCTGGTCAAGCAAGTGCGCGACCAAGTGCGGGCAAGTGCGCACCCAAGTGCGTTTTCTCTCCCCCCTATAGGGGGGAGAAACGCACAAACCCCGGAGAAATGTCCGGCAACCACCCCCGCAGTCCTCGAACACACATACCGAAAGGCGCGATGATGAAGAAGATCGGAACGGGTAGGGCCACGGCGGGCACTGCTCCCCAAGCGTGGTGGGGAAGCGAGTCAATCCCTCTTGCCCGACGGGCACCGGAAACCCCCTTGCAGGGCAGCATTACTGCCATCTGCGGCCCGGCGGGCATCGGGAAAGCGATCCTCGCCGCCCGCCTCATGCGAGCCTCGCTCGGGCTCCCAAACCCCGACGCCCTCGGGCAACCCGTCACCGCAGCGAACCGCGTCGTCGTCCTCATGGCCTACTACTCGCTGCACTACGGAAAGTCAGATGACGTGTACCGTCGCGCGCTCTCACCCATCGAACGCGCAGACGTCGACCACCGTCTCACCATCGACATCAGAGGCGCCGCTGTGCTGCCGCCCAGCGAAGGAGAACTGCGCCACGCCATCACCACACAGACCCTCTACGACGCCTGCACAGCCGCAGGGCTACGGGCAGGGGACCGACTCATCATCGACACGGTCAACTGGCTCCTCGACTTCCTCAGCAACCCCCAGAACCTTGCCTACTGGAACGCCGCACGACAGAGAGTCCTTGCCGCCGGAATCGACATCATCGAGCTTCACGACCGCGGTACAGGTATCAACCCCTACCCGTTCGCCGTAGGCGCGAACTCCATCCTCGAGCTGTCGGGCACGCCGGGCGCCCCACATGTGGAAATAACTCACGTGCAGCCGATCGATAAGCCGTTCGGTCCCTGCACGCTTCGCTACGACCACAGGAATGGCCGCGTAGAGACCGCTGTCGACTGGAGTGACATCACCGGACCGTAGACGCCGTGCGCATGAGCAGGACCACAACCCACGGAGCGGCTTCCGCCCTCAAATCCCCAGGGTCAACCCTCACGCACGCCTACGAGCCGCACAGCGCCAGAAAGGACCACACCGTGCGCATCATCGACGAACACCAGTCCCCGGATGCACGCGCAAACCAACAGCGCATCCACGACGTCCTCGCCGACGGGAAGTGGCACAGCCTCGCCGAGATCCGCCGCCACCTACCGCACCTCACCAACCGAGAAGTCGGCAATCTCCTCGCCGGCGGTGCCCAGAAACACCCACCCCTATGGCAGCGCGCCAACCTCGGCGATCGCAGCATGTACGCCGCACTCCCTCCGGAACCACCACGGCACAGGCAACGGCGTCATCCGAAGTGGCCTCCGATGAACCTGCGGATACTGCCCGAGGAAATCCACCGCCGCGCTCAACAGGTAGCCCCACGCCACCTCAGTGACCGCACGCGCGACAAATGGGAACGCATGCAAGCCGCGGACCCCCACTTCACGCCACCCCTCCCGCTGGACACGCCACCGCCTCCGACGCCCCCTCCACCCCTCCGGCTGCCACCGCCTATCCCGCGCACCGGTACGGCAAGGCAGGGCGGCCGACGCACTCGCGCCGCACGGCGCGCGCGGCACTACCGCAAACGCAATCGCGACAGCTACGGCCCCGACTGAGCCACTGCTTAGAAACCGGTCAGACGCCAAGTTCGGTCGTCTGACAATGCTCGGCAGCCGGTGTGAATACCCCAGCGCCACAGCAAAGTTGCGCTAAATCGCGTCACATCCCAGACGTGCGCCCATGCCGCCCCCGCCGTGCTCCACGTAGCGGGCAGCGCCGAAAGTGGTTGTGCTAGTTGCGGACACACGCAAAATCGCCGCAGGTCAGGATCAATCCCGCGGGGCCGCGAAAATGGTCGCAGTGGGTAGGCGCCACGTCGACGACCAGGGCCGTGAATACTGGTCCGCCCGCGAGCTACAGGACGTCCTTGGCTACTCGCGCTGGGAGTACTTCGCCAGGTCGGTGAACCGAGCCCGTAGCGCAGCGGAGAACGCCCTTGGAGAATCCGCAGCTCAGGACCAATTTCGGGAGGCCCCGAAAATGGTCACGCTCGGCTCCGGTGCCGAACGCGAAGTCACCGACTGGCGCCTCACCCGCTACGCGGCGTACCTCGTCGCCATGAACGGTGACCCGAGCAAGCCGGAGATCGCGCCGTGACCAGCTAGTTTGCTGTCGCCGGTAACCTGTCGACCGCCTGCAAGGCAGCCCGTATGAGTCGGCCTGCTGCTGGAGAAACCGCAGGTCAGGACCAATTCATCCTCACGGATAAGATGGTCTACCCCGCCGGCCACCCCCCGCCCAGCGTTCCGTCGTTGGCCGAAGATTTGACGGTGAGATCCGGATCTTGCAGGAAAAAATCCTGCCTATCTGGCGAAGTGCTGTAGATTACGCGCGCGCACGCCGTTATCGTGCGGGCTATGCCCAAAGCTCTCAGAACTGAGCGCCGCCCGCTCATGTCCAAGGTGCCGCGCGTCGCCGGCGGCTACCTCTCACCCCCGCTGCCCGACAGTCACGTCCTCGTCTGGCTCGCCCGAGCCGCCGCCTCCCGCACCGGATTCACGGCCGGGCACCACCAGGTCCTCACCGACCCCACCCTCGCCAAGTTCCGGGACACCCTCGAACGCCTGCACCGCAACGCGCGCGGCGTCCACGCCAAACACGACGCCCCCGCCGCACCCGCAGACGACCGCCTCGAGTGGCTCATCGACGCTGCCCTCGTCGACCTCACCGACCTGTGCACCACACAGGAACGCCGCCGTCTCACCGTCAACCGCTACCTCTGACAGACAGGACACCTCATGACCACTACGCAGAACTCTCGCTACGACGCCACCGAAGCCGCGAGCATCCTCACCGCACTGCTCACCGAATCCGGCATCGACGCACCCACGGTGACCAAAGTCCGCGACGAAATCAACGACATCGCCACCCAACGCAACGCGGCCCTCGCCGAGCTCGCCGACGCACTCCGGCCCACCGACGTCGACACCCTCGCCGAAGCTATCGCCAACGGTGACCGCGCCGTCATGCAGACCATCGCCCGTGCCCTCACCCGCAAAGACGAGAAGGACTACAAGCGGCTGGTCAACCGCGTGTCCTGGATCTACGACCGCCGCGCACACGACCGGCTCCGCAAACTCGGAGACCACCTCATCGCCGAGCTCCTCGCCCCCTGGATGGACCGCACCATCACCGAGTTGGCGCCCCATGCCCATGTAGTCGTCGAACACGGCCACCGCTCCGGGCGCCTCGAATCCGACCCGTACCAGCCCGCGTATGACGAAGCTGAGCGTCTCACCGCTCAGGCGCACGCGATCTGGCGGCACGCTGCAAGTCTCCGCAGTCGGGGAGTGCTGTCCGATCTGCAAGAGCAGTCGGACCCCCGCTGGCTCGCGTTCGGGGCGCCGCACCGGCTCGCGGACGAAAGCAAGGCACACCGTGAGGTGTGGTGGCTGGCCTACGCCGTCACCAACGGCGCCAAGCCTGGCATCTACAGCGGCATCCTCTCCGCAACGATGCAACGGTCGGTGCCTGCGTGAGCATTGAACTCGTCAGACGCAGACCTTCGCAACGCGCCCCTTGTTCCTGCGTCCTCTGCGGACGATGCAGCCGGCGGATCACCGGCTCGATACCATCGCAGATTCTTGGCGCTGTACAGTCTCGTCATTTCGTGCCGACTACTCGGCACACCGACGGACATACAGGTAAGGGGCACCGGTGATTCTTGCTCAGTCGATCGAAACGGCGACCGCCATGTCGGCGTGGGCAATGGTAGCGACCGCCGTCATAGCTTTCCTTGCGGGTTGCATCGCGCTTTGGCAAGTGCGCGAAGCGCGCAAAGCGCGAGCCCTGCAGAAGCGCCTCGCATACGAGCAAGCACGTCCCTACGTCTCGGTCTTTATGGAGCCCAGCCAAGCAACCGAACAGTTCATTGACCTCGTCATCAAGAACTTTGGATTGACAGGCGCGTCGAATATTCATGTCCGGGTCACACCCTCTCTGAAGCAGAGCGCACAGCCGAAAAAAGACCTACCGGAACAAGACGTAGTCCTGCCAGCCAAGATTCATCATCTTGGTCCAGGTCAAGAATGGCGCGTCTTTTGGGATTCATCCTTCGCTCGCAAGAACTCCAATCTCCCGAATGGGCACGTCGTCCACGTCGCCTACAACAGCTCCGAGGGGCGCCTGCACTGCGAAAGCTTCTACCTCGACTGGAGCATCTACAAAGGCCGCACATGGACCAACGTCCTTAGCGTCCACGACGTTGCGCAGAGACTACTCACGATCAATAACACGCTGGAGAAGTTCTCGTCACTCACAAAGCGCACCTTGGATGTGCGGGTTACAGATGTAGGAGTCCAGACACTCGTTGAGGTCGCGACTGCGAATGCAGAAGTCGACGAGGCGTTGAAGAACCTCGGGACCGAGACCAACAAGGGGGAGTAGTCCGGCCGAGCCGCTACGGTGCGCACGTGACTACAACAACGAGCCGGGACGAAGCTGAGGACGCCGCGTTTCGGTCGGTAACCGCTAATCTGCGCTTCGCTGGCACGCTTCACGGCAAGCTGGAGCAGGGCCGCTACACGATCGAACCCCTCAGTGACCTCGCCGCCGATCACGAACGACTGCCCGACCTACGGCTCGTAGACAGCGTCAATCGATCTCTGCACCATAGCTTCGACAATCTTTGGGCGCTGAACGTCCTCCTGCGGAAAGACGGACCTCAACATTTCGCGCCGTACACACTAATCCGCGCAGCGTTAGAAACTGCCTCCACCGCGGTGTGGTTGTTGGCGCCGAGTGATCAGGGCGAGCGGCTTGCGCGTCGAATCCGCCTTGAGATCGACGACGCGTCCGAAGCGAAGAAGGTTGCCAACGCCGCCGGGCGCGCAGGCAACTCCGAGTGGGAGCGTCGCAAGGCTGACTTGGATGCCGCTCTCGAACGCGCGGAATTGTCACGCCCGGACGGCGACCGCTTGTCCTATGTGACGATCGTTCAGGGCATCGACGAAGCAGCAGGCACGCAGCTCTCCACCGAGGTTGCTTGGCGCGTCAGTTCGGGAATGACGCACGGCAAGCTGTACGCCTTCCAAGCCCTTGCGGTCGAGGGAAGCCGACGCCGTACCGAAGACGGACTCATCGAGGCGGACTACACGCCGAGTTGGCACAGCCTTGCTGTCGTCTTAGGGATCACCGTGAAGACCCTGCATCGAGCGGATCGGCTCTATGACGTGCGCCGAGTTGCGCAATCGACCTAGTCTGACCGGACCTGTTTGCCTCGCCGCGCGTTTGGCTCTACACGCGCGCGCATACCCGCGCGTGTAGGCGCACGAGGCATCGATCAGGCATGGAGTTGTCGTGTCGGAAGACGCCGCTATGGTCCCCGCATGTCATCCGCTGTCTCGTTTGTCGCCCTTACCGTCGCTCTCATCGCTCTGTTGCGGGACACCTGGGAACATCGACAAAGCCGATCTGCCGGTGTCCAGGGTTTGAGTTTCGACGCCGGGAGGTCGATCGTTCGCAACCTGAACTATCAAGAGCGACCGCGACGAAAGTTCGAGCCCTCCGTTGCAGCAGTTGGCCCCGGCACGCGCTATGACGTGCGCACCTACGTTTGGGTGGACGACCAGGTCGAGCTGAAGTGGAAGCACTTGAGGCAGGACGTAGACCGATGCGACAACACGACTCCAAGGTTCGGTCTCAAGGACGCGATCGAAATCTATGAGGACGAGGCAGAACGTGTGTGGTTCGGAATCAGCTTCATAGAGACTTCGGTCTCGGCGGTGACCAACACGAACCGAGTTCGGACGCAGTACGTCAGGACGAATCTCGGACGCATCGAGGTGCAGGTGTGGAAGTGGTATCGCTTCTCCGAGCTGCGCAAGTGGTGGCACCGGCAGCAGCGATTCAAGTTCTGGGGAGGGGGCACCCCTGCCCCGCTTGGGCGCTGGAAGTGTGTAGCGACGGATGGCACTCGTCCTGAGCACTTTCCCGTCTGGGACGGGCTGCCCAGCTGACACCGGTCTCGGCAGGGATTACCTGCCCGACGTTATCCCGCTGGCACTCCTACGCCGTACTTCAGACCGCAATGAGACCGCAGTACCGGGCTACATCGGACTCGACGCAGGTGATCGTGGCATACAGGTGGAGGGCTAAAAATAGCCCTCCACCTGTGTATCTATCTACTACGGTGTGAACCCGACCGAATCCAACAAATAGCGAGACCGCACGTTTTACACACCAGCGGTCGGGGGTTCGAAACCCTCCGCGCCCACCAGTGTCAATACAGGGGAAGGGCACCATCCGGGAAACCGGGAGGTGCCCTCCCTGCATTCGTGGACACATTTCGGATGCACTCTTCGCAAAGGCCACGCTCGTCAGTGGCCTACCTGCTCAGCGCCTTGAACTGGCGGACCGCCAACGGCCCGAAGATCAACATGATCACCACAGGCCAGATGATGGCCGCAGGCAGAGCGTGGCCGTCGATCCAATAGGCCGGCTCCCGGTAGTCGATACCCGGGGTCTGGAACAGCTCGCGGATCGCCGTCGCCGTCGACGAAACCGGATTCCACGCCGCGATCGCGCCCAGCCAGCCGGGCATCATTTCCGGCGGGGTGAAGACCGATGAGATGAAACCCAGGGGGAATGCCACTGCGAAGAGCATTCCGGCGGTTTCGGTATTGGTGATGCAGAGCCCCAGGAAGATGCCCACGAGTATCAGAGCCAGCCTCAGCCAGAGGAGCAGAGCGAAGGCCAGCAACGTTGCGCCGAGACCGCCGCCCGATCGCCAGCCGATCAGCAAAGCCACTCCGGCGATGACCACCAGGTCCAGCGCCGCTCGGATGACATCGGACAGTGCACGCCCGGTCACCGGGGCGGAAGGGGACATCGGCATCGATCGGAATCGATCCATGAATCCCTTCTCTTTGTTGTGGGTGACTGCATAGGCGGTGTCCATGAACCCCAGTGCCATCGTCATGGCGAACATTCCGGGCATGGCGAAATCCACGTAGCCTTCGCCGGCGCCTTGGCCGGTGACGTCCATCGCCGACCCGAAGACGTAGACGAACATCAGCACCATCACCACGGGGAAGCCGATCTGCCAGGCGAACGTGCTGGGCTGGCGGACCAGGTGAGTGAATTCTTGGAGCACGATGGTCCAGCAGTCGCGTGCGGCCCAGATCAGACGTGAACCGGAGGTTTCCGGAGCTGCGGTTTCGGTGAGCGCGGGTGTCGAAGTGGTCATCGCGTCTCCTCGAGAGTGCTGTTCGTAGCGGAGGTCAGGTACAGAAATGCCTCGTCGAGAGTCGGGCGGCGCAGTCCGATGTCGGCGATGTCGATGTCTTCGACCTGGATGGCGGCAGCCACTGATGTCAGCGCTGCTACGCCGTCCGGCACAGGGATGCTCAGGCGCGCCTCGGCCTCCTCCACGTCCGGCTCGGCGTCGAGGACACGGACGACGACCGTGGCGGCTCTGGCCAGTTCGATCGGGTCGTGGGCGACCAGCTCCAGCCTTTCGTCCCCGATCCGCCGTTTCAGCGCGGCGGGTGTGTCCTCGATGAAGTTCCGGCCCCGATCGATCACGCTGATCCGGTCGCACAGCTTGTCGGCCTCATCCAGATAGTGGGTGGTCAGCAGCACGGTCGTGCCCGCGTCCGCCAGGTTCCGCACTGCCTCCCACACCTCCCGGCGTCCCGCGGGGTCGAGGCCGGTGGTCGGTTCGTCGAGGAACAGGACCTGGGGTGCCAGGATCATCGAGGCTGCGAGGTCGAGTCGGCGGCGCATGCCACCGGAGAACTTCTTGGGGGATCGGCAGGCGGCGTCTGTGAGCCCGAAGATCTCCAGCAGTTCGTCGGCGCGGCGCTGGGCGTCCGTCTTGCCGAGCCGGAAAAGTCTGCCGAACATAGTGAGGTTCTGGCGCGCCGTCATCAGGTCGTCCACGGCGGTCTGCTGGCCTGTCAACCCGATTCTGCGGCGGACTTCACGGGGCTGGTTCGCTACGTCGAACCCTGCCACGCTGGCGGCACCGCCGTCGGGGTCGGTCAGAGTGGCCAGGATTCGCACCGCCGTGGTCTTGCCCGCGCCATTGGGTCCGAGTAGACCGTGGACGGTTCCACGGGGTACGAGGAGGTCGACTCCATCGAGCGCGACCTTGTCTTTGTATCGCTTGATCAGGCCGGTGGCCTCGACGGCCGGTCCTGAACTCATCTCCGCATCTCCCCTCGTTGTTGCGTACGGAGTACGCCGTGCGATGCACGCAGCACGATAGCGTACGGTGTGCGCAGTAGGCAAGGTATTCAACGCTAGGAGCGTTCATGACCGATAGGAATCCACTGGCCAGGAGCCTCCAACTGTTGTGGCAAGGCCTTCCTGAGCGGACGAAGGGTCCGAAGTCCAAGCTCACGCTGCGGCAGATCGTCACCGCAGGCATCGAACTCGCGGATACCGACGGGATCGACGCGCTGTCGATGCGGAACCTGGCACAGAAGCTCGGCGTGGGCACCATGTCGCTGTATCGCTACGTGCCCGCGAAGGCGGAACTGCTGGACCTCATGCTCGATGCAGTGGTCGGTCCTTCGCAAGCGAGGAGGGCTGCCGCTGAGCAGGGGTGGCGGAAGTTCTTGGCCACAACCGCCCGCGAGGCACGAAAGCTCTACATCACTCACCCGTGGGCGCTCCAAGCGAACTGGAGCCGGCCGGTATTGGGACCCAACAGTGTCGCGGACCTGAACCTGTTCTTGGCCGGAGTGAAGGACTTGTCCTCGAGTGACCAGGAGAAGATGAATCTTGCGACGGCGATCGACTCCTACGTCACTGGCACCGTGCGGCAGGAACTCCTATGGCTCAACGCCTCGTCGGAGTCGGGAATGTCGGACGACGAGTTCTGGACCTACCAGCTCCCCACTTTGAACCGAGTGATGAGTTCGGGACGATTCCCGGCAATGGCAGAGCTCTCCGAGAACGCGTTCGATTCCACCTGGGAGGAGAACTTCGAATTCGGGCTCGCATTGATCCTGGACGGACTCGAGAGGCGGCTGGGGCACCCGTAACAGCGGAGGATGTCGCCAGGCACGCAGATCTCCCGACCTACCCGGAGATTGTCGAGGCAGTGTGGTACGCCTCTGCCAGCAGTGCGCAGAACCCGTCGTCCAAGTCGTCTGCCGACGAGAGACTCAAGCGATGGGTGGTGACAGGGCCCGTCGTGGGGTACGCCTCGCGCAACGTCGGGTGGTGGACGCGCCGCGAGAGATCCAGCGCCACTTCGAGGCGTGTGGCGTACAGGAATGCCGCAGCGAATCCTCTCGGCTTCGTCGAGGACGCCCGAGCCCACGAGATCTCCGAGGTGTGCACCGTCTCCTCGACGTCGTCGCCGAGTGCGAGGACGAGGGCGCGGAACTTCCGGAACGCGTCGACGGCCGCGGGGTCCTTGTCGGCCAGGTAGTCGTCGACGGTCGAATACATCGGGAACTCCTCGTTCGGTGAAACACCGGGCAGAGACGTGTCGTAGTGCGTGGTCACCTGTGTCCGCCATAGCGGTCGGCCAGCTTGTCGCTGGTGGTACGAGATGTCGAGGTGGAACGTACTGAACCGGAACGCACGATCGTAGCCTCGTTCGAGGTGGGCTTCGGCTCGGACGGGATGACCTCATCGGAGTTGCGCGCCTTGGCTTTGCGGCGTTCCCGAATCTCGGCCCAGACGAAGTATGCGAGCCCGAGTGGTGCCATGATGCCGAATGCGAGCCACTGCAATCCGTAGGACAGGTATGGGCCGGCATCGAGCTGAGGCAGTGCCTTCGCCTCGAGGACACCGGGCTGCTCCGGATCGAGCTGAAGGTAGCCGTCCGCGAGATCGAGTCCGAAAGCCTTGGCGATCTGGCCGGAGTCGATGAAGTAAACCTGCAGATACCCGGCGTCGGTGAACGGCTCCTTACCTTCGACCGTGCCCTCCGACATGCGGATTCTGGCTTCGAGAGTGACCGGCCCGGTCGGAGCAGCGAGAATCTCGGGCACCGCAGTGCCCTCGACCGGACGCACATAGCCGCGGTCGACGAGGATGGTGTTTCCGTTGTCGAGTACGAACGGAGTGAGCACCTCGTAGGCGGGCTTCGACTCGGTGCTCCGCAGCCGCACCAGGACATCCGAATCCGGAAGATAGCTGCCGTCGGCGATCACTCGCCGCCATTCTGTGTCGGTCGTCGCGCCACCATCGCCGAACAGGTCGTCCACGGGGAGCGGGTCCTGCGACACGGACTCCGCGATGCGGTCGTTGCGCTCTTCGGTGCTCGTGTTCTTGCCGAGCTGCCACGGCGCCAGCACGGTGAAGCATGCGTAGGCGAAGCCCACCACTACCAGAGCGAGGACCAGCCAGCTCGGGCGGAGGAGAAATGACAGTCGGCGCACACGTCCACGGTAGACCGTGATGCGTATCTCACTGCTGTCGCACCCGGTCGAGCAGGCCCGGTGCGCAGACTTCGATCCCATCCCGTACCTGCTCGAATGCGTCCCGTCCGCCCGTAATACGGGTCGGGAGCCGAGTCGCCGTCGGAGCCGTCGCTTGCTTCCGCTGGGTCATCGCCCGCCGGTCAGGAGACGCTGGAGTTCAACCACGGCGGTGACTGTCCTCGCTGCGACGGCACCCTCGGCCCCGGTGCCGTAGCCCCACTCGACGAAGAGGGTGGGAATACCGAACCGGCCGGCTCCGTGGATGTCGTGTTCGCGGTCGCCGACCATCACGACATCGGACGTACCGCCGTGCGCGGCGTCGACGACCTCGATGCCGAGCGCGGCGAGGCTGTGCGCGACGACGTCGGCCTTCGCGCGCCGGACGCCGTCCTCGCTCGCTCCTCCGATGAACTCGAAATGATCCGCGATCCCGAAATGCTCGAGAATCCGCACAGCGGCGGACTCGTTCTTCGATGTCGCCACGGCGAGGCGACTGCCGGTATCGCGGACGGCGGCGAGCATCGTGCCGACGCCGTCGAACAGGGCATTTTCGGACCAACCTGTATCCATGTAGTACTCACGGTATGCCGTCAACCCACGCTCGACCTCGTCGTCGCCGAGGCCGAAAGAGCGCAACGTGTCGCGCATCGGAGGGCCGAGGAGCCACTCGAGGTTGCCGTCGGGCACGCCGAAACCGACGGCTGCGGCTGCATGGAGGAAACCGTTGATCACGCCCCTCGCGGAATCGGTCAGGGTGCCGTCGAGATCGAACAGGACGACCGGGGCAGGCAGTGTCAGCGGGTGCGGATCGACGAGAAGAGTCACCCGGACATTGTCCCCGGTCGTCGGAGAACCTCAGCGTAGGGTCGTCGGCGGAGATCGGAACTGTGAGGAGCACGACCGAGTGCAGGAGGATTCGTGACGGCCACGCTTCGTGAGGTGATCAAGGTGCTCGACACGGCGTATCCGCCGTCGTTGGCGGAATCGTGGGACTCGGTGGGTCTGGTCGCGGGCGATCCCGACGACCCGGTAAGCAAGGTGCTACTCGCCGTCGACGCTACCGCCGCCGTCGTCGATCAAGCTCTCGAATGGGGCGCCGACCTTCTGCTCGTGCACCATCCGCTGTTGCTCCGCGGCGTCGACACCGTCGGCGCGCACACACCCAAAGGAGCGCTCATCCACCGGTTGATACGGGGCGGCTGCGCACTGTTCACCGCACACACCAACGCTGACCGCGCCGACCCGGGCGTATCCGACGCGTTGGCGAACGCGCTCGGACTGACCGATTTGAGGCCGATCGAGCCGAAGCCGGAACCGGCCACCGACAAGTGGGTGGTGATGGTACCCGCCGAGGCATCCGCCACCGTGCGTGACGCGTTGTTCGAGGCCGGTGCCGGCGCCCTGGGCAACTACCGGCAGTGCTGCTGGACGACGTCGGGGACCGGCCAGTTCCGTCCTGTCGACGGCGCCGATCCGGCGATCGGGGCGGTCGGTGAACTCGAGCAGGTCGCCGAGGACCGCATCGAGGTGATCGCCCCTCGTCGAGCCCGCCCCGCGGTGCTGGCGGCGCTGCGCAGCGCCCACCCGTATGAGGAGCCCGCGTTCGACGTGTTCGAGCTCGCCGAACTGCCGAGCAACCGGGGTCTCGGTCGGGTGGGGGAGTTGCCTCGGACTCAGACACTGCGCGAGTTCACCGAGGCGGTCGCTGCGGTGCTTCCACCCACCGAGTGGGGTGTACGCGGCGCGGGCGATCCCGAACGTCCGATCCGGACGGTGGCAGTGTGCGGCGGATCCGGCGACTCGTTCCTCGCACGTGTTTCTGCCCTTGGTGTCGATGCATATGTGACGGCCGACCTGAGACATCACCCCGTAGACGAGCACTTGCGAACCGGTGGTCCCGCTCTTGTCGACGTCGCACACTGGGCCAGTGAGCAGCCGTGGTGCGCGCAAGCGAGTGCGATCCTCGACGAAGCATTCGGTGATCACGACGGGTGGTGCTCCCGCGTTACCGACCTGCGCACCGACCCCTGGACGACAGCAGCCCGCGCGGTACGGTAATCAGCTACGAGACCGTCGTCGCGGTCCGGCCGCGACCAGTGCCGTCGTACGGCCACTTCCGAGTCGAGAACCCGAAAGCAGGAACCACCCGAGTGAACGTCGAACCCGCAGTGCAGGCAAGGCTCCTTTCCATCGCCTCAGTGGACAACGAGCTCAACCGTCTCGCGCACCGTCGCCGCACCCTGCCGGAACAGCAGGAAGTGGATCGGCTCCAGGCCGAGCGGGCGTCCCGGAAGGACGCGGCCGTTGCCGTCGAGATCGTGATCGACGACCTCGACCGTGACATCCGCAAGGTCGAAGGCGAGATCGAGGCCGTACGCCAGCGCGCGCAGCGCGACCGCAACCTGCTCGAAGGCGGCACCATCGGCTCGAAGCAGCTGACCGAGCTGCAGCACGAGCTCGGCAGCCTCGAACGCCGCCAGGCCGCGCTAGAGGACGACCAGCTCGAGATCATGGAACGGCGCGAGGCGTCGAAGGCCGATCATGATCACGCCGGCGCGCAAGTGTCGCAGATCGACGAGCAGCTCGGCGACGCGACACGCGCTCGGGACGAGGCTCTCGCCGACATCGAGGTGGCCGAAGACCGGTGCCGAAATGATCGCGAAACGCTGGTCGGCTCGTTGCCTGCGGAGCTGGTGGCCGTTTATGAGAAGCAGCGTGAGCGATCGGGAATCGGCGCGGCACTGCTGCAGGCCCGCCGGTGCGGCGCGTGCCGAATCGAACTGGACCGCGGCGAGATCGCCCGCATCACTGCCGCACCTGCCGACGCGGTCGTGCACTGCCCGGAATGCAACGCGATCATGGTGCGTACCAAGGAATCGGGTCTGTGAGTCGGGTCGTCGTCGAGGCCGACGGCGGTTCGCGCGGAAATCCTGGACCTGCGGGCTACGGTGCCGTCGTCTTCGACGCCGGGCACCGGGCAGTGCTGGCCGAACGCAAGGCGAGTATCGGCCGTGCCACCAACAACGTCGCGGAGTACCGAGGATTGATCGCAGGGCTGACCGCAGCGGCCGAGCTCGGTGCCGACGAAGTCGATGTGCGGATGGATTCGAAGCTGGTCGTCGAACAGATGTCGGGTCGCTGGAAGGTCAAGCATCCCGACATGTTCCCGCTCGCGGCGCAGGTGCAGGCGTTGGCGTCGAAGTTCTCGCGCGTGAACTACACCTGGATACCGCGCGCGGAGAACGGATACGCCGACCGGCTCGCGAACGAAGCCATGGACGCCGCCGTGGTCCCGGCCGCGGGTACGGAGATGGTCGAGGCGCCGAAGGCGCCCGGATGGACCGGTGCGACCGGCGCTCCGACACGAATGCTGCTCCTGCGTCACGGCCAGACCCCGCTGTCGGTGGAACGCCGCTACTCGGGGCGCGGAAATCCTGAGCTCACCGAACTGGGTCGCGGCCAGGCGTCGGCGGCCGCGGACATGCTCGCGGGTCGCGGTGACATTTCCGCCGTGGTGTCGTCGCCGCTCGGGCGGGCACGTGAGACCGCTGCTGCTGCCGCCGCCGCGTTGAATCTCCCGGTGACCGTGCACGACGGTCTGATCGAGACGGACTTCGGCGAGTGGGAGGGGCTTACCTTCGCGGAAGCTGCCGAGCGCGACGTCGATGTGCACAAGAAGTGGCTCACCGACACCTCGGTGCGGCCGCCAGGGGGTGAGAGCTTCGATGACGTGCGCATCCGCATCGCGGGCGTCCGGGCAGACCTGACGGCAGAGCATCCGGGCTCGACCGTGCTCGTGGTCTCGCACGTGACACCGATCAAGACGCTGCTGCAGTTCGCGCTGGATTCCGGTCCGTCCCTGCTGTACCGCCTGCATCTGGATCTGGCGTCGTTGAGCATCGCGGAGTTCTATCCGGACGGTGGATCGTCGGTGCGCTTGGTCAACGACACGTCGTATCTGTGACGTCGTCCCGGCCCTGAAAGCCGGGGTTCTTCAGCACCAGCCCACCCGAGAGTCGAAAAGTGGCCGCGCAGGCATGTCGGGGGTGTGCCTGCGCGGCCACTCATGAGGTCTATCGGGAACCTGCTCGACTTGTTACACACTTTCCGAGAATCTTTGTCGGCGGTTTTCGGGCCCAGCGTGTGCCGACGTCGTTGTGGCAGGAAGCGGACGAATTCTGCAAAAATGTGTTCATCACGCGAGCCCCGGGAGGAACAGCGATGAGCGGATACCGGATTCACGCACATGCGCCGCATCCTGCTGCTGCGGCGTCGTTCGCTGTCGCGCCCGCGCCGGAATTCGTCGTGGATCGGCGGCCCTGGTGGAGGCGCCACCCGATTCTCACCACTTTGGGGGTGCTGTGGCTCGTCGGGTTCGCGCAGGAGGAACCCGCGGTGGCTACGGTGCTGCTCGTTCTCGTACTGGCCGTGGTCGGCGCGGGAGCCCGTCGCCGTTCCCGAGATGAGCGTCGCAGGGAGGAAGCGGCCATTGTCGCTCGCGCTGATGCGCAGCATCAGGCGTACCTCAGCGGTGATCCTCGGGGCATCTACGGATTCCCCGCCGAACCGGCACCTCTCCCAGAGCCGATTCCGTATTACCGTCCTGCCGCACAGCAGCCTTGGGCTGTGCCCTACCCTCAGCAGCAGCCGTACGCACCGCGTATGCAACCCTGGCCCGCTCATGCACATCACGGGCAGTACCGTCGATACCACCGCTGGAGCAACAACTCACGGTGACTCGACGTCACAGCAGTTTGCGCACGGTCCGAAGGTTGCGGTTGGTGGTCACCGTCTTGAATCGTGACGCGCCGATCTTCTTCCCGAAGGCGCTACCGATCGTCTCGCCCTTCACGACTTCCCAATAGACGACGCCGTCACCGACGGCGATCTGCTCGACCGCGGGATCCAAGGTGGCGCCGATGCCCGCCAGTTCGTCGAGCACCGAGTTGTCGGCGACGAACACGGCATACGCGTGTCGGCCATCGACCTCCTCGTCGAACGGGTACGCATCGACAACAGCAGACAGGTACGACTGAGGATGGACGAACACGTACGCGTCGTACACGAAGGTGTCGGAGAGCGCACGTTCGAGACGCGCTTTCAGGTCGGGAGCAGTGCCGTCCGCGTCGAACAGCACATTTCCCGAAGCGAGGACTGTCCGGACATTGCCGAAACCGAGGTCGGTGAACAGCGCGCCCAGGTCGGCCATCTTGATCCTCACCCCACCGACATTGATTCCGCGCAGCAGCGCCACAAATCGAGTCATGTCTTCCGACCGTAGTTCGCGTCGGCGGTGTTCGGCGGGCTACTCTGTTCGAGCGGATGAGTCGGCCGGGCGACCGCGGAGCAGGGAACCGGCACCGAACGGTGCCAGGCCTTGAATCGAGGAAAGTCCGGACTCCACAGAGCAGGGCGGTTGCTAACGGCAACCCGAGGTGACTCGCGGGACAGTGCCACAGAGAACAGACTGCCTGCCCTCCGGGGCAGGTGAGGGTGAAACGGTGCGGTAAGAGCGCACCAGCACCCCGGGTGACCGGGGTGGCTAGGTAAACCCCGCCCGGAGCAAGGTCGAAGGCCGCACCGCTCCCCTCGGGGAACCGGTGCGGCTGCGTAGGTGTTCGAGGGCTGCTCGCCCGAGCCTGCGGGTGGACCGCTCGAGGCACCCGGCAACGGTGTGTCCAGATGGATGGTCGTCACCCTGTTTCGACGGGGGACAGGATCCGGCTTACAGGCCGACTCGTCCGCACAGCCCGAAGTATTGCGATTTGTCGCTCACAGGGGGCCGACGACCAGCAGATGTGCCCAGTACGAGGCAGCTTCCGGCCCGATATACGGAAGAAGGGCGTCGAAGAGAATGTACGACATATGTGGCTCCTCATGGATGACGGTCTGTGATGCCGGGCCGACGGTACCAGCCACGCCGGACCGCGTGTAGCGGCAAAAAGTCGACCTTGTTCGGGCACACTTGAACCATGAGCGATGAGGGCTGGTACTACGACGTGAGCACAGGCAAGGTCAGCCAGGGCAAGGATCCGGGCGCCCTCAACCGAATGGGTCCCTACCCGGACAAGGACACTGCCGAGCGCGCCCTGCAGATTGCCGCCGAGCGGACCAAAGCGGCCGACAAGGCCGACGACGAGTGGAACAACTGACTCAGCGGCACGCACGACGGCTACGGCGTGCAGGAGAACTACAACAGTGGTGAGAGCACCCTTCGTCGTTGCACCCGCGATCGACTTCGCATCAGTACGTTCCGAGTTCGGACTCGACGACGGATATCCGGCGGATGCGCTCGCGGAGGCCCGCGCCGGCACGGACCGGTACGGGGGCGATCGTGAGGACCGCACCGATTTGCCTCTGGTGACCATCGACCCTCCGGGGTCGATGGACTTGGATCAGGCGCTCCACCTCGAACGCACGACCGAGGGCTTCATCCTTCACTATGCGATCGCCGACGTGTACGCCGTCGTCGAACTCGGCGGTGCGCTTGAAGCAGAAACCCATCGCCGAGGCCAGACGTTCTACCTACCGGACAGGTCCGTTCCGCTGCATCCGCGGGAGCTATCGGAGGGCACGGCCAGTCTCCTCCCCGAGACCATTCGTCCCGCCGTGCTGTGGCGGATCGAGACGGACGAACGCGCTGAGCCCGTGGCAGTCACGGTGCGCCGTGCATCGGTCCGTTCCGTCGCGCGACTCGACTACGCAGGCGTGCAACGCGACTTCGATGCCGGGACACTGCATCCGTCCATCGCAGCGCTACCCGAGTTCGGGCGTCTGCGTGCGGCGGCGGCACTCGGCAGGGGGGCTATCGAACTGCGCCTGCCCGAACAGGACGTGGCTCCCCGTGGCGACGGGTGGACGCTGACGGTGCAACCTCGGACAGATGCCGACGACTGGAACTCTCAGGTGTCGCTGCTGACCGGAATGTGCGCGGCCGATCTCATGCTCGACGCGAAGGTGGGCCTGCTCCGTACGCTGCCGCCTGCCGACGCGGAGATTGTCGAGGCGCTTCGAAGAAAAGCATCCGCGTTGGGGGTGCCGTGGCCAGACGATGTGCCGGTCGGCGCATTCCTCGCAGGCCTCGACGCGAACGAACCCTCGACGCTCGTGCTCATGAGCGAGGCTCCGACCCTGTTGCGCGGTGCGTCGTATGCCGCGTTCGACGGTGCGCCTCCCGAGTCGGGTCTGCACGGTGCGATCGGTGCGCCGTATGCGCATGTGACCGCTCCGCTGCGTCGTCTCTCCGACAGGTACACGACCGAGGTGTGCCTAGCGGTGTCGGCAGGCACCGCGGTGCCGTCGCACGTCCGCGGCACCCTGCCTGCACTGCCGAAGATCATGTCGGCGTCGGACTCGCTGGCGGGAAAGATCGGGCGCGCCTGCATCGACCTGACCGAGGCCGTCGTGCTCTCCCCCCGGGTGGGCGAGCATTTCGAGGCGACCGTGCTCGAAGGCGCCACCGATCGGCGCGACGCCGAGGTATTCGTGGCTTCCGAAACCGTCATTGCGCCGTGTGAGGGGCGGCCGCGCGAAGGGGAACGCATCACGGTGCGCCTCATCCGGGCAGACACTGCCGCTCGCAAGGTGAAGTTCGCCTACGAGTCCGGCCGAATATGAGTACCGAGACCCGGAGTGCGGGTCGGGGCAGGCGAGCGACGACGGTGATCGCCGCCGCGGTGGCCGCGGTCGTGCTGTTGTTCGTGGCAGTTGTGTGGTGGTGGGCACCGAGCAGGTATCTGCCCTGGGACACCGCGTCGTTCCCCGCAGCCGACACCGCCTCGTTGTCGACGGAACAGGTGGCGGTCGTGGACCTGCTCGAAGACGAGCACCGGACACAGCGGCCCGGCACCTTCTACTCGGAAGGGGTCGAAGAGCAGTGGTGTGCAGACTTCGTCAGCTGGATCATGCGGGAAGCCGGTATGCCTCTGTCGAATCCGCACTCGGGACACTGGCGGATCCCCGGCGTGTACACGCTGCAGGAGTACTACGAACAGCACGATCGCTTCGAACCGGTGGAGTCGGGCTATCAACCCGAGGTGGGCGACGTCGTCCTGTATGAGAACACCGCCGGTTTCGGGCAGCACACCAACATCGTCGTAGCGGTCGATGGTGACGAGGCGATCACCGTGGGCGGAAACGAGTTCGGCCGAATCCGTGTCCACACGCTCGAGTGGTCGGACGACTCGGCAGTGGTCGGATTCGGCCGGCTCCCGAAATGACGGGATGTCATCGGAACAAATCGGTCGCTTCCACAAGGCGATGAGTGATGCCGGGTTCGTGCGCGGAGTGTCCGGCGTCGTCGACAATGTGCAACGTCGAGTCGGGCCAGGAACGATGGAGGTCCCATGCGCTCGTCGCGGGGCACACCACGTCGTAGCGACCCTGCACGATCACGCCCGGGATGCCGTGCAGGAGATGCGCGTCCCGCAGCAGCTGTCCTTCGGTGAGGAATCCGCGATGGTAGAAGTAGTGATTCTCGATCCGTGCGAAGGCGAGCGCGAAGCGGGGTTCCGCGGTGTCTGCGACGTGGTCGGGCTGCGGTAGCAGTGAACTCGTTCCACCCTCCCATGTCGACCACGCGACCGCTGCGCGCAACGCGATGTCCGGGTCGGGGGAATGCAGCAACCGGTGGTAGGTGTCGACCGGGTGCGCCCCGGGTTCGGTGCCTGCCAGAGGCGAGAGGAAGGCTTCCCACAGGTCGGGGAACAGTGCCCCGGCGCCACCGTTGTAATACCAGTCGATCTCGCTGCGGCGCAGTAGGAAGATCCCGCGCAACACCAATTCGGTCACGCGGTCGCGGTGGCGCTGCGCGTAGGCCAGGGCGAGCGTCGACCCCCACGATCCGCCGAACACCATCCATCGTTCGATGTTCAGGAATGTGCGTAGATGTTCGACGTCGGCGAGCAGGTGGTCGATCGTGTTGACAGACAGGTCGGCCCCGTCGGCGACGTGCGGCCGCGACCGGCCGCAGCCCCGCTGGTCGAACATCACGATCCGGTAGGCGGAGGGGTCGAAGAATCGACGTTGCCGTGGTGATGTGCCGCCACCGGGCCCGCCGTGCAGGAACACGACGGGTTTACCGTCCGGATTTCCGCTGACCTCCCAGTACACCTCCTGATCGTCGCCGACGGCGAGAAAGCCGTGGTCGTACGGTGCGATCGGAGGGTAGAGCTCGCGACGGTCGGTCATCACCTAGAACCCGACGAGGGCCGATGCGAGATCGGGAATCTGCAGGGCCGTCAACGTCTCGTCACGCACGGATGAGCACTGCTCGGTGGTGATGATGTCGACGCGTGCGCGATCGCCTGCAAGCGCAATCAAGTCGATTCCGTTTGCCGCGCCCCATTCGCCGACGAGGATGTTCAGGCCGCCCTTCCCGACCGAGGGCGTGTAGGTGCGCCAGCTCTGCAACTGACCCTCGATGCGGGTGCACAGGTCGGCGGCCTGGGCTTCGGTGACGCCCCCCGGTGCCTGTGTGGATTCCGCTGCGGAGGGCGCCGGGGTATTCGACGGCGTCGGATCCGAGGTGGTTCCGGAGGCGCACGCGCCGAGCAGGCCGATCATGGCTGCAGCTGCGGTAGCAGCGACGGGAATGCGTCGGAATCGGGTCATGGGGGAGCGCACCTCGCGGTTCGGTGGTCGTGGTCGCCGTCGAGTGTGCCATCGAATCCTGAAACGCCGATGGGCGCCCTACTTCCTGGGCTCGACGTGTGCGCGGTGGAGGCCTCGAGTCGGGTGAAAACCTCACCCGACTCGAGGGTGTGCCACGGCCCTGTTCAGCAACTACATTCGCTCGGAGAGCCTTCGATGCCTGGGCGGCAGCGGAAGAACGAAGAACCTCAGAAAGAATGCTCGGGTCCGGGGAAGCTCCCGCCGGCTACCTCGGAGGCGTATTGTGCTGCAGCATTGCGCAATTCGTCGCCGACAGCCCCGAACTTCTTCACGAACTTCGCGGTCTTGCCGCTCGTGTATCCGGCCATGTCCTGCCAGACGAGAACTTGCGCATCGCATTCGTTTCCGGCGCCGATGCCGACGGTGGGAATGGTCAGCTTCCGGGTGACCTGGCCGGCGAGTTCTGCGGGAACCATCTCCATCACGACGGAGAATGCGCCGGCTTCCTGGACGGCGATGGCATCGGCGATGAGTTGCTCGGCGCCGTCGCCGCGTCCCTGCACTCGGAATCCGCCGAGGGTGTTGACGGATTGCGGGGTGAAGCCGATGTGGGCCTGCACGGGAATGCCTGCCGCAGTGAGCGCGGCGATCTGGGGTGCGATGCGTTCGCCGCCTTCGAGTTTGACTGCGTGCGCGCCCCCCTCTTTCATGAACCGGATGGCGGTGGCGAGAGCCTGCTCGGGAGATGCCTCATAGGTACCGAACGGGAGGTCCGCGATCACGAGTGCGTGCGGGGCCCCGCGAACGACGCCGCGGACCAGCGGAAGCAACTCGTCGACGGTGACCGGCACCGTGGTGTCGTAACCGTAGACGACGTTGGCCGCGGAGTCGCCGACCAGGAGCACCGGGATCCCGGCCTCTTCGAAAATGCGGGCGGTGGAGTAGTCGTACGCGGTCAGCTCTGCCCAGCGCACGCCTTCGGCCTTCATTGCCTGCAGATGGTGGACCCGCGTCTTACGCTTCGGAGTGTCTGCCGGGGCGGAGCCGCCACCGTACACGGACGTCATATTTTCCGACATCGTTGTCTCTTTCTTCCTCGAGGCCCTTCTGCGGGTCCCCGGGCGGGTGATGACAGTCTCAGTGTGCCACCGGGCTCGGCCACAGCTAACCCTCGGAGGTGGTGGGGTTGGTCACATGAGGACGCCGCGTGATCACACCACGAGGCCGGATGGCGGGCATGGCACGATCCACAGGTGCCGGTTTCCGCGCGTGTGCGCTCCCGTCGTCTGTTCGCTGCCCTTCTCGCTGTGAGCGCTCTGGTGCTGGCAGGATGTGCCGACACCGCGACCGAGGAGCGCGAGCCGTCGACCGTCGCAGTGCCCGGGGAACTCGCGCAGTTCTATCGACAGGGCGTCGACTGGGGCGACTGCGGTGGCTACGGCATCGACGGCCCGCTTCTGGCTCGCAGCGGTGCGCAATGCGGCCGGATCTCGGTCCCGCTCGACTACGACGCCCCGGACGGACAGACGGTGACCCTGGCGGTGTCGCGGATCGAGGCGGACGGCGATCGGATCGGATCGATTCTGGTCAATCCCGGCGGGCCCGGTGCCTCGGGGCTGTCCACCGTGCTCGCCGCGGCAGGTACCGAACTGGCCGGGCGGTTCGACATCGTGGGATTCGATCCGCGCGGCATCGGTTCGTCCGATCCGCAGGTCCGGTGCTTCACCGCCGCGGAGACCGACGCCGATCGTGCCATCGACGACGGCGATCGAAGTCCGGAAGGAATCGAGGCATCCGAGAAACGCAACCGCGAGTACGCGCAGTTGTGTGCCGAACGCACCGGAGAGGATCTCCTCGCTCATGTCGGCACCGCCGACGTGGTGCGTGACATGGATGTCCTCCGAGGGGTGCTCGGCGACGACTCCCTGAACTTCCTCGGATATTCGTACGGAACCAGGCTCGGCACCGTCTATGCGGAAGCCTTCCCGGACCGGGTTCGCGCGATGGTCCTGGACGGCGCCATCGACCCCGAACAGGACCCGGTCGAGGAGATAGTGCTGCAGGCCGAGGGATTCCAGAAGGCGTTCGACGAGTTCGCGGCCGACTGCGCGACCCGCAGCGACTGCCCGCTGGGCAACGAGCCCGGGCAGGCGTCGGCCCGGTTCCGCGGGCTCGTCGCCCCCTTGATCGCGACGCCCGCCCAAACCACCGATCCGCGTCGCCTGAGCTACCGCGACGCGATCACCGGAGTGCAGCAGGGCCTGTATTCGTCCGCGTTGTGGGGGTCGCTTCGCGGTGGCCTGGCCTCCCTCGCCGACGGCAACGGGGACACTCTGCTTCGACTCGCCGACCTGTACGAGGGGCGCGAGGACGACGGCACCTACAGCAACATCAACGATGCGTTCAACGCCGTCCGATGCATCGATGACCAGCCGATCACCGAACGCGCGGTTGCCGGTGAACTCGATACGCGTTTCCGGCAGGCGGCACCGTTCCTCGACGACGGACGCGGAACCGGTGAGGCGCCCCTCGACGTGTGTGCATTCTGGCCTGTCCCCGCCACGGGGGAACCGCACACCCCGGACGTGCCGGGGCTTCCGCCGGTCCTCGTGGTGTCGACGACCGGTGATCCCGCCACGCCGTACCAGGCGGGGGCAGACCTGGCGCGTCAGCTCGGGGGTGCGCTGGTGACCTTCGACGGAAACCAGCACACTGTCGTGCTGGACGGAAATCCCTGTGTCGACGACGCTGTGACCAGGTACTTCCTCGATCTCGAGGTGCCCGAGACCGACCCTCATTGCTGACTCGGCGCCGGTGTGATCGACACGCCACAGATGGGAACGGCGGATGTAACACGGAATTAACGGATCATGCCTACGCTCGCCGATATGGATCGCCAGAAGGAGTTCGTGCTCCGCACCCTCGAAGAGCGCGACATTCGGTTCGTGCGCCTGTGGTTCACCGACGTCGTCGGGACCCTCAAATCCGTGGCGATCGCCCCAGCCGAACTCGAGGGTGCCTTCGAAGAGGGCATCGGCTTCGACGGTTCGGCCATCGAGGGTTTCTCCCGCATTTCCGAGGCGGACATGGTCGCGCGCCCCGATGCCACGACATTCCAGGTGCTGCCGTGGACCGACGACCGGGGTCACCAATACTCGGCTCGCATGTTCTGCGACATCACCATGCCGGGTGGCACCCCGAGCTGGGCCGACCCGCGCCACGTGCTGCGTCGTCAGCTCAACAAGGCCGGCGATCTGGGTTTCAGCTGCTACGTGCATCCCGAGATCGAGTTCTTCCTCGTCGAGAACGGCGAACCGGGCGCACCGCCTGTTCCGGCCGACGACGGCGGCTACTTCGACCAGTCGGTGCACCGTTCCGCGCCGCATTTCCGCCGCCATGCCATCGACGCCCTCGAATCGATGGGAATCTCCGTCGAGTTCAGTCATCACGAGACCGCGCCCGGGCAGCAGGAGATCGACCTGCGGTACGCCGACGCGTTGTCGATGGCCGACAACGTGATGACCTTCCGCTATGTGGTCAAGGAGATCGCTATGGCGGAAGGCGTGCGAGCAACGTTCATGCCCAAGCCTTTCCAGCAGCACGCGGGATCGGCCATGCACACCCACATGTCGCTGTTCGAGGGCGAGACCAATGCATTCCACGATCCCGACGACCCGTTGCAGCTCTCGGCGACGGGCAAGGCGTTCATCGCGGGCATTCTCGAGCATGCTCCCGAGATCAGTGCGGTGACCAATCAGTGGGTCAACTCCTACAAGCGCATCGTGCACGGCGGTGAAGCGCCCACCGCGGCATGCTGGGGACCGTCCAACCGGTCGGCGCTCGTCCGCGTTCCGATGTACACCCCGAACAAGGCGTCATCGCGCCGAGTCGAGATCCGCACTCCCGACTCGGCCTGCAATCCGTACCTTGCGTTCGCTGTGCTCGTCGCGGCAGGTCTGCGTGGTATCGAGAAGGGCTACACTCTCGCTCCCGAGGCCGAGGACGACGTGTGGGCCTTGACCGGTGCCGAGCGCCGTGCCATGGGATACAAGGAACTGCCGACCGATCTCGACATCGCGTTGCGTGAGATGGAGAATTCGGAGCTGGTCGCCGAGACGCTCGGTGAGCACGTGTTCGACTATTTCTTGCGCAACAAGTGGCGGGAATGGGAGAACTACCGGAGTCAAGTGACCCCGTTCGAACTCGAGCAGTACCTGGGGCTGTAGGCGCCATGGTGAAGCCGCCTCCTGCGCGCTCTGCCGTACCCGGTCCCGGCCGACTCGGTCTGGTCGAACCCACCGCTGCCGACGAGCTGGCGCAATTGGGATGGACGGACGTCGAAAGCATCGAATTGATGTGGGCGTTGTCGCGGGCCCCCAACGCCGACCTCGCGCTGCGGACGATGAGCCGTCTCGCCGACGTACTCGGAACTCAGGGATGGGCAGAACTCGACGCGACGTTGCGCACCGACAAGAGCTTGCGGGGGCGACTGCTCGCCCTTTTCGGGTCCTCGGCGGCATTCGGCGACCACGTGGTCGCGCATCCCGATCGGTGGCGGATGCTTGCCGGTCCTCTCGAGCTGCCGGACCGGCACACCTTCACGGTCCGGATGCTCGACTGTGTCGAGTCGGTCCCCGAGACCGGTGGACGTACCAACCGACTCGTCCACCGAGCCGGAATCACAGGCCCGGACGCGGTTGCTGCACTGCGCACGACGTATCGCGATCAGCTGATGCTCATTGCCGCAGCGGATCTCGCTGCGACGGTCGAGAACGAACCAGTCGTGCCGTATCTCGAGGTGGGGGAGAGGCTCGCCGACCTCGCCGATGCCGCATTGACTGCTGCGCTTGCGGTGGCGTTCGCCACTGTCGTCCCGGACGGACCGTGCCCCAATGACATCGCGGTCATCGCGATGGGCAAATGTGGTGCGCGCGAACTCAATTACGTCAGCGACGTCGACGTGATCTTCGTCGCCGAACCTGCCGACGCGCGGGCCAGCCGTATCGCAGGCGAGATGATGCGTATCGGAACGTCGGCGTTCTTCGAAGTCGATGCCGCGCTGCGGCCGGAGGGTAAACGCGGCGAATTGGTGCGCACCCTCGAATCCCATGTGGCCTACTACAACAGGTGGGCCAAGACATGGGAGTTCCAGGCACTCCTCAAAGCCAGGCCGATGACCGGCGACCTCGACCTGGGCCGCCGTTACGTCGAAGCCTTGAGCCCATTGGTATGGACGGCATCGGAGCGCGACGCATTCGTGCCGGAGGTGCAGGCCATGCGCAGGCGGGTCGAGGAACTCGTCCCCGCCGATCTGCGGGAGCGCGAACTCAAACTCGGAAAGGGCAGCCTGCGCGACGTCGAATTCGCCGTGCAACTGCTGCAGATGGTCCACGGACGCACCGACGAATCGTTGCGCGTGCCCAACACTGTGGAGGCATTGTCCGCGCTCGCCGACGGCGGATACGTCGGGCGTGATGACGCCGCGAATCTGCGCGCGTCGTACGAGTTCCTCCGGTTGCTCGAGCACCGCCTTCAGCTGCAGCGGCTCAAGCGCACTCACACACTGCCCCCTCCCGATGACCGTGAGAACCTGCGCTGGCTCGCACGGGCGGCGCACATGCGGCCGGACGGACGGAACGATTCGCTCGGCGTCCTCCAATCAGAGATCAAACGCAACTCCGCACGGATCCGCAGGCTCCATGCGCGATTGTTCTATCGTCCGCTGCTCGAGTCGGTGACCCGGCTCGACAAGGACGCGGTGCGTTTGTCGCCGGATGCGGCTGTGCGGCAGCTCGCGGCGCTGGGTTACACAGCACCGGAGCACGCCCTGGAACACCTCACCGCGCTGTCCGGGGGAGCTTCACGCAAGGCAAGGATTCAAGCTCTCCTTCTTCCTCAACTGCTCGAATCTCTCGGTGAGACAGTCGATCCGGATGGTGGTCTGCTCGCCTACCGGCGACTGTCCGACGCGTTGTATGAAACAGTGTGGTTCCTGCGGGTGCTGAGAGACGAGCCGTCGGTCGCGGAACGTCTGATGAAGGTGCTGGGTACGTCGGCGTATGTACCCGAGCTGCTCATCAAGTCACCGGATGTCATCCGCCTCTACGCTGACGCCTCCACGGGGCCGCGCCTTCTCGAGGCCAAACCCGCCGAGGTAGGGAGAGCGATCGTCACGTCATCGTCCCGATACGACGATCCGGCGCGGGCGATCGCGGCGGCACGGTCACTGCGTCGGGCGGAGCTCGCGCGGATCGCGAGCGCCGATCTCCTCGGGATGCTCTCGGTTCCGGAGGTGTGTGAAGCGCTCTCGTCCGTATGGTCGGCAGTCCTGGAGGCGGCACTGGCCGCGGTGATCCGCGGATCCGTGCGCACGAAGGGACCGGCTCCGGCACGCATCGCGGTGATCGGTATGGGCCGGCTCGGCGGTGCCGAACTCGGCTATGGATCCGATGCCGACGTGCTGTTCGTTTGCGAACCGCTGCCCGATGCCGACGAGACCGTCGCAGTGAAATGGGCGGTCTCCGTCGCCGAGCAGGTCCGCAAACTTCTGGGGGCGCCGAGCACCGACCCGCCGCTCGAAGTCGATCTGGACCTTCGTCCCGAGGGTCGCAGCGGCGCGCTGGTGCGCACCTTCAAATCCTACGAGGCCTACTACGCGCAGTGGGCAGAGGCGTGGGAGGTCCAAGCGTTGCTGCGTGCGCACACGGTCGCGGGCGATTCCGATCTCGGGCTCCGATTCCTCCACATGATCGACCGTGTGCGCTACCCCGAAGGTGGGGTCACTCAGGAAGCGGTACGGGAGATCCGCCGGATCAAGGCTCGGATGGATTCCGAGCGCCTTCCGCGCGGCGCCGACCCCGCGACCCATACGAAACTGGGTCGCGGCGGACTGTCCGACGTCGAATGGACCGTGCAATTGCTGCAGCTCCAGCATGCGCACGAGATCGGTTCGTTGCGCAACACGTCGACACTGGAGACGCTCGATGCGATCGGTGCCGCCGAACTCATCAGCGCAGCCGACGTGGATCTGCTCCGCGACGCGTGGATCACCGCGACCCGCGCCCGCAATGCGCTCGTCCTGGTGCGGGGGAAGCCGAGCGATCAGCTTCCCGGGCCGGGGCGGCAACTCGCGGCGGTGGCGAGTGCCGTGGGCGAACACAGCGACGACGCATCCGAATTCCTCGACAACTACCTGAGAGTCACGCGTCGTGCGCGTGGTGTCGTCGAGCGGGTGTTCGGCGGGGAAACGAACGGGCACTGACTCTTTCGTTTTTCGTCCTCACCCGCCGGCGAACATCTTGATGCGAAGTTCTCGGCTGCGTTCGAGGTGTGCGCGCATGTGCTCGCGGGCGGCCGCCTCGTCGCGCGCTCGTAGCGCGGTCAGGATGAGGTCGTGTTCGCCGTTGAGTACGTCGGGTTCGCCGTAGGTCGACGGCGGGCCCGAATCATAGATCCGCAGTTGCGTGGTCAGCCGGATGAGAAGCGCAGTGATGGTGGCATTGTGCGCGGCCTGCCACAGTGCTTCGTGGAATCGGAAGTTACCGGCTCGGACGTCGGTGTCGTCGGAGGCCGAGCAGCAGAAGGCGTGGAGCTGTTCGAGCCTCGCGAGGTCGAGCTCGGTGTGACGGATCGCGGCTGCTCCCGCGGCTTCGGACTCGAGTGCGACGCGGGCGGCGTAGATCTCTATGACGTCCTCGGGGGTTCCCGACCGGACTCGGAACCCGCGTGTGGCGCGCTCGAGCAACCCGTCGTGGGCGAGCCAGTTCAGGGCTTCCCGAATCGGGGTGCGCGAGGCACCGTAGGTCTCACTGAGCTGGGTTTCGTGCAGTGCAGCGCCACTGGGAAATTTGCCCGCGAGAATGTCGGCGCGCAGCCGCAGATACTGCTTCGATGTCTGATCGTCGCGTCCGGTGGGAAGCTCGCCGAGCAATGAGCCGATCAGGTCGGTTGTGGTGTCCCGGTCGGGCATCGCACTCCTGTCCTCAGGTTCGGTGTCTCCGGAGATTATGCCATCGTCAACGAGCGCATACTTGCGTATACGTTATTCGTCGTTTAGCGTCGCGGGGGTGATCGAGGAGAAACCGAGGGCGGCGAGGGACGGTGAGTCCCGAACCGGTGAGGTCCCGGGCGAGGATGTGATGATCGCCGCCGAGGACCTCGCGCGCGAGTTGGCGACCGTGGCGGTTCTCGATGCGACCGTGTCGTTTCCGAAACCGCGATTCGACGGCGACTACCGCCCCGAATCCGGGTACGCCACCTGGGCGGATGCGCACATCCCGAATTCCGTGCACATCGATCTGCTCGGCGAGTTCAGTGCGTCGGGGGCTCCGCTGCACTTCACGCGACCGGAACCCGAGCATCTGGCTGCCGCACTCGCCCGCATCGGTGTCGGTGCAGGCACCGACATCGTGGTGTACGACGCGGGGGAGATGACCTGGGCGTCACGGGTGTGGTGGATGCTGCGCAACATCGGTGTTCCCGCGCGGGTCCTCGACGGTGGGCTCGCCCGGTGGACCGCCCTCGGACTTCCGCTCTCCTCGGACCTGTCGGCGCCGCCTGCGGCGGTGAACCCGGTGAACATCACCGACCACGGCCTGTGGCGAGACCGAGACGACGTTCTCGAAGTCAGTGCGGGCCGGGCGGCGGGAACGTTGCTCTGCGCGCTCGATCCCGAGCACTTCGCGGGCACCGCAACGACTCGTTACTCGCGGCGCGGACGGATTCCCGGCAGTCGGAACCTGCCTGCCAAGAGTCTCCTCGGCGGCGGAGTGCTGCGTCCTCGCGGGGAACTGACCGCCCTGTCGGAAACTGTGTCGGCCGAGTCGGAACGCCCCCTGATCGTCTACTGCGGCGGTGGTGTGTCCGCGTGCCTGGTGGCGCTCGCTCTGGTGCGGGCAGGTCGCGACGACGTCGCCGTGTACGACGGCTCGCTCGCAGAGTGGACTGCAGATCCGGCACTGCCGATGATCTCGGATGAGCGAGGAAACACCTGATGAGATATCTCGACCCGCGATGTCCCGCCTACCGTACGTGCCCACCCGGACCTCCAGCCGGAACCGACACTTCTGTGACAGGAACCTCATGACCTCCCCGACGAACGCGCCGACGATCGATGACCTCGCTGACGCCCTCGACATGCTCCGTGCACGCACCCCGCTCGTGCAGTCGTTGACCAACATCGTGTCCGCGAACTTCCTGACCAATGTTCTGCTCGCGGCGGGTGCCAGCAACGCGCACATCGACAACGTCCACGAGGCGGGTGGCTTCGCGCGGATTGCGGGCGGAGTACTGGTCAACCTCGGCACACCCGATGACGGAACCGCCGTTGCGTTCACCGCCGCTGCCGAGGCGGCGCACGACGCGGGGACCCCCTGGGTGCTCGACCCGGTCGGTGTCGGAGGGTTGCCATGGCGTACCGGACTCGCCGCGGATCTGCTCACCTATCGACCCACTGCGATCCGTGGCAATGCCTCGGAGATCATCGCGCTGGCAGGTCAGGGCAGCGACACTCGTGGTGTCGACAGCGCGGACGAAGCGGCGGCGGCGATCCCGGCGGCGCTCGCCCTGCTCGGGCACTCGGACGCGGTGTCCGCGTCCGGACCGATCGACTACCTTGTGGGTCGCGGTAGCGACGGTGCTGTCACCGGACTGCGCATTGCAGGCGGAAGTGCGATGTTGCCCCGCGTGACCTCCACCGGATGCTCGCTCGGCGGCCTCGTTGCCGCTTACCTCGCGGTCGCGCCGACCTCACTGATCGGACTGGCGGCGGCGCATACGCACGTCGCCGTCGCGGCCGAGATTGCCGAGGAGAATTCGAGCGGTCCGGGTTCGTTCGCTGTGGCTTATCTCGACGCGCTCTACACAGTCGACGCAGACACTCTGCGCCGACGCGCCCGTATCGAGGCATTCGAACTGCCGAAGAAGGACGAGAGCTGATGGGCATCAAAACTTTCTGGTACCTCACCCAGGCCGACGGCGACTATCCGTGGAGCCCTGACGGGCTGTTTCCCGTAGACGGGCAACGACAGATCGCGCTCGCCAAGGCCATCGACGAAGGCGGTTTCGACGGGGCGCTCGTCGCTACGTGGCCGAACGATCCGTTCATCTCCGCTACCTGGGCTGCCGCGCACACCAGCCGGATGAAGTTCCTCGTCGCGGTGTACGCCAATATGACACCTGCCCGGCTACTCGCCGAAAAGGCACTCACCTTCGACGCATTCAGCGGCGGCCGCCTGATGATCAACTCCGTCAATGGACGCGAGAACATCCTGACGAAATACGACATGTTCGTCGAGCACGATCGACGCTACGAACTCGGTGAGCAGTATTGGTCCGACTTCCACCGCATCTACGCGGAGGGGACGGAATCCAACTTCCCGAACACGCCGCTGCGCATCGAGCCGCCCGCGGGAGGGCATACGGTACCGCTGTGGGGTACCGGTGATTCGCAGGCCGGACTGGAGAACGCCGGTAAGGTGCTCGACGCCTATCTGATCATGTTGCGCGAAACGCCCTTCGTCGATGCCAAATTCACTGCGGCTCGCGAATCCGCGGCTGCGGCAGGCCGTGAATACACCGACTTCGGTGCGCTGTCAGGCGTCATCGTGCGGCCGACGCGGTCCGAAGCGCTCGATCGATTCCGGTCGTTGTTCGAAGACGCCGGGATCGATCGGATCAGCGAAGTGCTGAACAACGCGGTTCGTCGCCGTACGCACGGACAACAGGATCTGAGGACCTTCACCGCCCGCGACGCGCAGCGTCAGGGCTGGGTGGACGCCCTCAACGCGGGCAAGTTGCCCGAGCCGAAAGACCTGGACCTCGGCGACGGGCTGTACGCAGGTATCACCGCGTGGTCGCCGCTCGACATCTTCGCGACAGGGTCGTCGGCGGTCTACTACGCGGGCACACCCGACGAGATCACCGGACACGTGCGTGCCCTACGTGACAAGACGGGACTGACCAGCCTCATCCTTGCCGGCTGGCCGCTCATCGACGAGGCGAAGCACGTTGCCGAGCATCTGATTCCGAGGTTCCGCGAACTCTGAGTGCTCCGCGGAACCGCTTCGTCACCGACCTCCGTCCGTGCTTCTGCTCGAGCACGCACGGAGGTCGTTCTCGTCTCAGGTGCAGAGGTCTCAATTGCAGAGGATGATCAGTCCGACACCCCGCCAGACGTCGACCGTCACGTCCTTCCACTCCTGTTTATCGGAATCCCATTCGCTCTCGGTCTCGGTGTAGTAACCGAGGTCGCGTTGTTCGGTCACTGTGCATTCCTGGAGTGTGCTGCCTGCTCGACTGACGACGTGCCAGGGCACACCCGCCTCGTCCAATGTGGTGGCCGCTTGGCTCTGTGACATTCCCACAGTGTTCGGGGCTGATTGTGCCGTCGCGATTCCCGCGGCAAGCGGACTCAGAAGCAGGGCGCCGGCGGCTGCACATGCCGCGGCCGAGATGGTCGTACGCATGACGGCCTCCTTTCGGAGACAGGTCGGTATGAAATGCTCTGCCCGGGCGTGCCCGGTGATCGGCGGACGGCGGGTGCCATAGCGCCCGTCGGCCGGATGCGCGGCGTTCCTCCCGGCACGTTCGTGCCCCGACTCATCGTCCGCAGCAGGCGGGTGATCAGCGCATCGTCGACAGTTGTGTCGCAATGTCGGCAAACTGTGTCATACATCACCAACTATACGCGCGTGTGCAAGATGCTTCGGGGCGCGCGGTTCTGGCGACGGCCGAGCCTGGCGCGCGGGCTTGCGGCTGATCAGAGTGCGCATCTCATCCTGTGGTGTACATCACTACATAATCAAATTGATGAGTTCAAAATATTCTTGTTGACACTTTCCATCAGCAGTAGTGAATATTGCTGCACCAATTGACGTGATCGAAGCGACGCTGTCATTCGAGTGTCGCAGCGAAGGAACGGTGGTGCGCGATGACCGAGACTGTGATCCGCGAAGGCGAGAGATCTCCTTACGACCTCGACGACCGATTCCGGTCCGGATCGGGCACGGTGTTGCTCACCGGTGTACAGGCGATCGCACGGCAACTCGTGGAGCAGCATGTGCGCGACATCCGCGACGGACGTCGGGTGGCAACATTCGTCTCCGGCTACCAGGGCAGTCCGCTCGGTGGCCTCGACAAGATGCTGCACGGTATGCCGAGGGTGCTTGCCGAACACGACATCACCTTCACTCCAGGCTTCAATGAAGAACTCGCAGCCACCGCCGTGTGGGGGAGCCAGGGGCAGCTCGGAACCGGTACGCGGACCCACGACGGAGTGGTCGGCGTGTGGTACGGCAAGGGCCCCGGGCTCGACCGGGCCACCGATGCTCTGCGCCACGCCAACATGTATGGGGTCGATCCGAACGGCGGTATGCTCCTGATGGTCGGCGACGATCCGGCCTCGAAGTCTTCCACTGTCCCCGCGGTGAGCGAACGGTCCCTCGCCGCACTCGGCATCCCGGTCCTGTTCCCGAGGAACGCTGCCGAGATCATCACCATGGGACTGCACGGTGTTGCGTTATCGCGGGCCTCCGGATGCCTGGTTGCGCTCAAGATCGTCGCCGATGTGGCCGACGGTGCCTGGTCGGTCGACGGGTCGGTTGCGGATGTTCCCATCGCCGTTCCCGAAATCGATTGGGAAGGAAGGAGGTTCATCTACCGTCAGCGTCCGATGGCAGCGCCGGGTGACAGTGTGGCCGCCGAAGCCGACCTGTACGGGCCGCGATGGAAGACCGTCCTGGCCTACGGCAAGGCCAACGCACTCGATGTCATCGAAGTAGACCCAGCGGGCGCCCGGATCGGTTTGGCGTCCACTGGAACCACCTTCGACGCGATGCGGCAGGCGCTGCTCGACCTCGGCGTCGACGACGCGGGTCTGCACCGCGCGGGAATCCGATTGCTGCGCATCGGGATGCCCTATCCCATCGAACCGGATCTCATCCGCGATTTCGCGCGCGGACTCGACGAGCTGATCGTCGTCGAGGACAAGACGGCCTTCGTCGAAACCCAGGTCCGTGAGATCCTCTACGGAACGGACTCCGCGCCACGCATCCTCGGGAAGAGGGATGCCGAAGGACGCCCGCTCGTACCATTCGACGGTGAACTGACCGCGGGTCGGATCCGTGGGCCGCTGCGTCGTGTGCTGCGCAACTACATCGAACTCGGGCCGGGCGCCCTTCCACAACTGCCACTCGAAGTTCTCTCCACCGCGCGCACTCCGTATTTCTGCAGCGGGTGCCCGCACAACCGCTCCACCGCCCTGCCCGAGGGTTCGATCGGCGGCGGCGGAATCGGCTGCCACACCCTCGTCACGCTGTCGGGTCGCACGGACAGCGCGGTCACCGGCCTGACCCAGATGGGTGGAGAGGGCGCGCAGTGGATCGGGCAGGCACCGTTCACCGACATCGGCCACATGTTCCAGAACGTCGGTGACGGAACGTTCTTCCATTCCGGTCAGCTCGCGGTCCAGGCGTGCGTCGCAGCCGGGGTGAACATCACCTACAAGCTGCTCTACAACGACGTCGTGGCGATGACCGGCGCGCAGGATGCCGAAGGCGCCCTGAAAATCCCCGCCCTGACCCACAAGCTCACCACGGAAGGCGTCCGCAAGATCATCATCTGTTCGGACGACCCCAAGCAGCATCGCAAGCGATCTCTGGCGCGCGGCACCGTGGTGTGGCATCGGGACAGGCTCGACGAAGCACAGAAACTGCTGCGCGAGGTTCCAGGTGTCACCGTGCTCATCTACGACCAGCACTGCGCGGCCGACGCACGTCGTCAGCGTAAACGCGGCACCCTGCCTGCCCGTACCACCCGCGTGATCGTCAACGAGGCGGTCTGTGAAGGATGCGGCGATTGCGGCGTCAAGAGCAACTGCCTGTCGGTCCGACCCGTCGACACGGAGTTCGGATCCAAGACTCGCATCGACCAGACGTCGTGCAACACCGACTACTCCTGCCTCGATGGGGACTGCCCGTCGTTCGTGACGGTCGAGGCAGCACCGGATCGCAAACGCGAGCGGCGCGCCCCGACGCCGCCTGTCGTGCCGGACATCGTCGGTGACGGTCCGGCAGGGACCACCAACGTTCTTCTCGCAGGAATCGGTGGCACCGGCATAGTCACTGTGAACCAGGTACTCGCCACCGCGGCGCTGCGTGCCGGATTCGAGGTCGAATCGCTCGACCAGATCGGGATGAGCCAGAAGGCGGGCCCGGTGGTCTCCCACCTGCGTTTCGCGGTGGGCGACCTCGAACCGGGAAACCGCGTCGGCACCGGCGGGGCAACGTGCCTGGTCGCGTTCGACCTGCTCACCGCCACCGATCCGAAGAACCTTGCCTACGCCGACACCGCCGCGACCATCGCCGTCGCGTCGACCAGTCGCACGCCCACCGGAGACATGGTGTACGACCGGTCGATCCGTCACCCCGACGAGGACGATCTGCTCGCGCGGCTCGACGCGACCACCCGCGAATCGGTCTCGTTCGACGCGCTCGCCGCGTCACAGGCACTGTTCGGGGAGACGGCGTCGGCGAACTTCCTGCTCGTCGGAGCAGCGCACCAACTCGGCGGACTGCGAATCCCGGCCGCCGCCATCGAGGAAGCGATCGAGATCAACGGCGTCGCAGTGGAAACCAACATCGCTGCCTTCCGGTGGGGGCGCGCAGCGATCGCCGACCCTGAGGTGTTTCGCCGGGCCACCGAGCCGGCACCCCACGCCCGCCCCGCGACCGTAGCTCCCGACAGATTGTTCGACGGCACCACATTCGCCGGTGAAGTGCAGCGATTGGTGAAAATCCGTGCCGCTGCCCTGATCGATTTCCAAGATGAGGCGCTCGCCGCACGCTACATCGATCGGGTGCACTCCGTGTGGACGGCCGAACGTCGGCTCACCCACCGCACCGACCTCAGCGAGGCCGTCGCCCGGGGTCTGTTCAAGCTGACCGCCTACAAGGACGAGTACGAAGTCGCACGCATGCTCGTCGACCCCGCGTTCGTCGACGACGTGCAGGCCCAGGTGCCCGGGGGATACCAGCTGACCTACCGCTTGCATCCGCCGGTGCTGCGGGCGCTCGGCCGCAGTAGGAAGATCGGATTCGGGCCGAGGTCGCATTCGACGCTGCGGATGCTGGCGAAAGCGAAGCGCTTGCGCGGTACCCGCTTCGACCCGTTCGGTTACGCCCACGTCCGGCGGACCGAGCGTGCGTTACTCGCGCATTACACCGCCGTGATCGAGCAGTCCGTCGCGGCTCTGACCACCGACTCGTACGACCGTGCCGTGCAGATCGCGGAACTTCCGGACATGGTGCGCGGCTACGAGCACATCAAACTGCGCTCGGTCGAACAATACCGCGCTCGACTCGAGGAACTCGGCGTCGATGCCGAGTTCTGAGTTCCTCTCTCCCGCCCGCCGATTCAACGCCCCGAAGGGAATCGCACGTGACCACCTCCACCATCGTCAGCCCGACCGCCACCGATCCTGCTCTCGGCGTCTTCGACCGCTCTCGGCGCTTGACCGACCGGCCACACGAACAGGTCGTCTTCCACGAGGACGCCGCGACCGGCCTTCGCGCGATCATCGCGATCCATTCGACGGTTCTCGGGCCCGCCCTCGGTGGAACCCGCTTCTATCCCTACGCCGACGAGTCGGCAGCGCTCGAGGACGTGTTGCGGCTCTCGTGGGGAATGACCTACAAGGCCGCGGTGGCCGGTGTGGATCTCGGCGGTGGCAAGGCGGTTATCCTGGGGGATCCGGCCACCGACAAGAATGACGAGTTGCTCGTCGCGTACGGCCGGTTCGTCGATTCGCTCGGGGGACGCTACATCACCGCCGCCGATGTGGGAACGCAGGCGGGGGATCTCGACGTGATCGGAACCCGCACCGCGCATGCGGTCGGCCGGACCGCCGGGGCGGGAGGGTCCGGCGACAGCTCACCACTGACTGCCCTCGGGGTGTTCCAGGCGATGCGGGCAGGCGCCCGAACGGTCTGGGGGCAAGACACATTTGCCGGACGTCGGGTGGGCGTCGAAGGATTGGGGAAGGTCGGTTACCAACTCGTCGAACTGCTCACCCGAGACGACGCCGAGGTCGTCGTATCCGATGTGAACCCCGTTGTGCTGGCGCGGGTCGCAGCAGACTTCCCGTCGGTGCAGGTGGCCGACGACATCCTCGGGGCATCGCTGGATGTGTACGCCCCGTGTGCACTCGGCGGGACGCTGACATCGGCGACCGGGCGGTTGATCGACGCTCGATTGGTATGCGGCGCAGCCAACAATCAACTGGCCGACCCGACCGTCGAAGAGATCCTGCGATCCCGGGGCATCACCTGGGTTCCCGACTACGTGGCGAATGCCGGTGGGCTGATCCAGGTGGCCGGTGAAGTCGACGGTTCGGACGAAGTCACGGTCCGCGGCCGTGTGGATGCGATCTTCGATCGCACCCTCGAGATCTTCGATGTGTCGCAGGCGCTGGATATCGCGCCGGGTGCTGCCGCCAACCGAATTGCCGAGCAGCGCATCGACTCTGCCTGATAGGTGAAACGTCGGGGGAGGCGCTCGTGGCGGCTCCCCCGAAGTCGTGTCCGAGTTCGGCGGAGCGAGGAACTTCAAGGCCGGCCGGACGGGGCCGAGCGTCCGTGTCCCGCATCCCGGGTGAGATGTTCGAGGAGCGGCTGCGTGCGATATGCCACGGGAGTGGTGAGCGCCAGTGTCGTGGTGGTGTGTGCGACCCCCTCGATGCTGTGAATCCGTTCGAGAACCTGTAGCAGGTCTTCCTGCGATTGGGCCGCCATTCTGATCAGCAAGTCTTCGCGTCCCGTCGTGGCGTGCACCTCGAGGACCTCGGGGAATCGCTCGAGTTCGGCGATCACCTGGCCCATTCGTGCCTGGACGAGTTCGGCGCCGATGAATGCTTGGAGGGGTAGTCCCAAAGCGGGAAGGTCGACGACGGGGCGGTATCCGGTTACCGCTCCGGACTCTTCGAGCTTCTTGATCCGTGATTGGACGGTGTTGCGCGCGACGCCCAGCTTCGCCGAGAGATCGACGATGCCCGCTCTGGGGTTGTGCGTGAGCTCTGCGAGCAGAGCTGTGTCGAGCCGGTCGAGACTGAACACGATGACACCCTTTCCGTTGTGATGCGAATCACTACTTGACCATAATGATCAGCTGAATTGAAAGTTCTTGACAGGGATCACTGTAGTGCCATGATTGCTGCATTGAAATGCTCACACAAATGCAGCGCGTCGAAAATGTGCGCGCATTCCCCGAGCTGTTTCGCCCACCGATCACCCACAAGGTTCTTGCGGGCACCACAACCCATCCCGAGGAGCACACCATGCCCGGAGTCGGCATATGGCGCACCAAATCCGTCGAACAATCGATCGCAGATACCGACGAACCCTGCTCGAGGTTGCGAAAAGAGCTGACTGCCAGGGATTTGACGATCTTCGGAGTCGCCGTCGTCGTCGGCGCCGGCATCTTCACCCTCACTGCCCGCACCGCCGGTAACGTCGCCGGGCCTTCGATCTCGCTGGCATTCGTCCTTGCTGCAATCGCGTGCGGGCTTGCCGCGTTGTGCTACGCGGAGTTCGCGTCGGCCGTACCGGTTGCAGGGAGCGCATACACCTTCTCCTACGCCACCTTCGGTGAGTTCGTCGCCTGGATCATCGGGTGGGATCTGATTCTCGAGTTCGCACTGGCTTCCGCTGTGGTGGCGAAGGGATGGTCGCTGTATCTCGGTGGCATGTTCGGTGGAAGTTCCACGGTCGATCTGGGGCCGATCTCCGTCGACTGGGGCGCGCTGCTGATCGTCGGTGCGATCACGATTGTGCTCGCAATCGGTACGAAGGTGTCGTCGCGGGTGTCGGCGGTCGTCACGGCGATCAAGGTCGCTGTGGTACTCCTCGTCATCGTCGTCGGCATCTTCTACATCGACAAGAGCAATTACTCACCGTACGTCCCGCCGGCAGAAGAATCTCGGGACGTCGCGCACGGTGTGCACCAGTCGCTGTTCTCCGCGCTCACCGGAGCCAATGGCAGCAGCTACGGTTGGTACGGACTCCTCGCCGCCGCGAGCCTGGTGTTCTTCGCCTTCATCGGATTCGATGTAGTCGCGACAACTGCCGAAGAAACGAAGAATCCCCAGAAAGCGCTCCCGCGTGGAATTCTCGGATCGCTCGCCATCGTGACTGTTCTCTATGTCGGGGTCACACTCGTGCTGACCGGAATGGTCGAGTACACCGATCTCCGAACGGGGAGCGCGCTCGTCGGGAATGGAAGTGCCACTCTTGCCACCGCATTCGAGGCGCACGGTATCGGCTGGGCGCAGATGGTCATCAATATCGGTGGTCTCGCAGGACTCACCACGGTCGTGATGGTGATGATGCTGGGCCAGACACGAGTGTTGTTCGCGATGTCGCGCGACGGACTGGTGACACGCAAGCTCGCCAAGACGAACAACAAGGGTGTGCCGGTGCGCATCACGCTGATCGTCGGCGGTGTGGTCGCGGTCCTCGCAGCAGTGTTCCCGATGGGGGTGCTGGAGGAGATGGTCAACATCGGCACACTGTTCGCATTTGTGCTCGTCTGTGTCGGAGTGATGGTGCTCCGCCGTATCCGCCCCGACCTGCCCCGCGGCTTTCGGGTTCCGCTCATGCCGTGGGTGCCGATCCTGGCTGTCATCGCATGCAGCTGGCTGATGTTGAACCTGTCTGTGGAGACGTGGATCCGGTTCGCGGTGTGGATGGCGCTGGGAGTGGTCGTCTACTTCGCCTACGGCCACCGCAAGTCGGTGCTGGGGCAGCGGCTCGCAGCGGAAGCTGATGACCGGGACACGGCCCGAGTGCCGGTGCCCGACCCCGAACCTGTGTAACCGAGGCGTGGAAGAACGCAACTGCGTTCTCACCCGGGCGTTGTAGGGGTTGCGAGCATCCGCTCGCGTAAGCTGTCGTAGATCGGAGCGACCCCGGCGAGATGCGCAACGACCACTGCTGCCGCCGACGCAACAAGCATGGGGACGGTGACGCTCGTGGTAGCGGTCATCTCGACAACGAGGGCGATTCCGGTGAGCGGTGCCCGCACGGACGCGCTGAACAGCGCCGACATCCCCACAATCGCCATCGGAATCACGATCGATGAATCCACCGCGGGGACAACTGCTTCCACGACACGCGCGTACAGAAACCCCCACAGCGCGCCGAGTGCGAGCAGTGGCGCGAACAGTCCGCCCGGGGTCCCTGCCGCGTACGACAGCGGACCGGCGAAGAACCGCATCACGACATACCAGCATAGGAGCGGAAGTGTGAGGACGCCGCCGGCCAGCACGTGCTGTGAAACGGCATCGCCACCGCCTGCAGCGAGCGGTGCGAGTGAGGCGAGCAACCCTACCCCGGCGCCGATCAGCGCGGCCTTCCATACCGGCGGCAGAGCGTGCACCGCGTCGACGAGATCGAGTGATCCGACCACCACGCGGTTGTAGGCCGCTCCGAGTACCCCGGTCAGAAGACCGAAGACCAAGAACACCGGCAGCAACGTGATCGACGGTGTACCGAGCGTCTCGACATCGAAGTCCGGTCGATCCCCGAGTATCAGACGCGAGCACGCAACCCCGGCGCCCACCGAGAGCAGGACGGGGACGACCGTCCGGAACCGGAACACTCGGGTCACCTCTTCGAAAACGAACAATGCACCCCCGACCGGGGCGTTGAAAGCGACTGCCAGTCCGGCGCCCGCCACAGCGTTGTGCATCGACCGGATGTGAGCGTCATCCATGCGCGCCCGTCGCGCCGTCTCGGAACCGACCGCCGCACCCATGTGCACAATCGGACCTTCTCGGCCGAGAACGAGTCCGGAACCGATCGAGAGCACGCCTCCGACGAATCTGGCGGGCACCACCCGAAGCGGTGGCGGCACAGCCTCGTCGCGTTCCACTGCCTCCACGTGCTGGATGCCGCTTCCAGAAGCGAGAGGGACACGCCCGACGATGAGCGCGGCGGTCGCTGCGCACAGAGCGGTGACGGCCATGGGAATCAGCCAATCGGGCCCGGGCAGCGAGGCGGACCAGTCGAGAACGTCGCCCCGCCATCGGTCCGCGACCCGCAGGCACCACCGGAAGGCTCCTCCGACGAACCCGATCACTGCGCCGGCGATCGTCGCCACTACGCAGATCACGAGCAGTTCGCGGCACTCCGCGGAACGCGCCTCGGGGTTCTCCATCGAGAGCCATTCAACCCGCTCGATCGAGTTGGTGGAGCCGAAATCGGCAGGCCACGAAACGAAACCGGTCCGCTCACCCGATCAAGGGCGCGCGGACCGGCTTCGGAGCAGTGACGAGACTCAGCAGTCGAAGTACAGCTGGAACTCGTACGGGTGCGGACGCAGGTTGACCGGAGCGATCTCCTGCTCACGCTTGAGCGAGATCCAGGTCTCGATCAGGTCGGTGGTGAATACGCCGCCCTCGGTGAGGTACTCGTGGTCTGCCTCGAGACGGTCGATGACCGCGGGGAGCGACGTAGGCGCCTGCGGGATGTTCTTGGCCTCCTCCGGCGGAAGCTCGTAGAGATCCTTGTCGACCGGCGCCAACGGCTCGATCTTGTTCTTGATGCCGTCGAGACCGGCCATCATCTGAGCGGCGAAGTTCAGGTACGGGTTACCCGAGGAGTCGGGAGCCCGGAACTCCAGGCGCTTGGCCTTCGGGTTGTTGCCAGTGATCGGGATACGCACCGCGGCCGAACGGTTGCGCTGGCTGTACACGAGGTTGATGGGGGCTTCGTAGCCCGGCACGAGGCGGTGGTAGGAGTTGATCGTCGGGTTCGTGAAGGCGAGCAGCGACGGTGCATGGTGCAGGATGCCGCCGATGTACCAGCGCGCGAGATCCGACAGGCCTGCGTAACCCGCCTCGTCGTGGAACAGGGGCTTCCCGTCCTTCCACAGCGACTGGTGGACGTGCATGCCCGACCCGTTGTCGCCGAAGAGCGGCTTCGGCATGAAGGTCGCGGTCTTGCCGTGCTGCCACGCGGTGTTCTTGACGATGTACTTGAACAGCTGCAGGTCATCGGCAGCCGACAGCAGCGTGTTGAACTTGTAGTTGATCTCCGCCTGGCCTCCGGTGCCGACCTCGTGGTGGCCGCGCTCGAGCTCGAAGCCCGCATTGGTCAGGTTGGTGGAGATGGCGTCGCGGAGGTCGACGTAGTGGTCGTAAGGAGCGACGGGGAAGTAGCCACCCTTTGCACGGACCTTGTAGCCGCGATTGGCGGAACCATCGGCGTTGTACTCGGCGCCGGTGTTCCAGCCACCCGAGATGGAGTCCACCTCGTAGAACGAGCCGTTCATCGCGGAGTCGTAGCGGACCGAGTCGAAAATGTAGAACTCGGCCTCGGCCCCGAAGAATGCGGTGTCGGCGATGCCGGTGCTGGCCAGGTACTCCTCGGCCTTCCGGGCAACGTTACGCGGGTCGCGGCTGTAGGACTCGCGGGTGAACGGGTCGTGGACGAAGAAGCTGATGTTCAGCGTCTTGGCTGCGCGGAAGGGGTCCAGGCGTGCAGTGGTCACGTCGGGAAGGAGCAACATGTCGGACTCGTGGATCGACTGAAATCCGCGGACGGACGATCCGTCGAATGCCAATCCGTCTTCGAAAACATCCTGGTTGAATGCCTTCGCCGGAATGGAGAAGTGCTGTTCGATGCCGGGCAGGTCAGTGAAGCGGACATCGACATATTCGACGTTTTCGTCCGCGATGAACTTGATGACCTCTTCGGCCGTGGTGAACGCCACGCTTGTGCTCCTTCAGTCGGTGCGCGCCATTTGGTGCTGGGCGCCTGCGTCGGATCAGACCGTATTGACCCGGTGTTGCCCGGTCGTCAAACCTATGTTTCGCCGGTGTTACACATCAGGTTGCCCTGGTGTGAGGACCGTAGAACGTGGTAGAGGTCACCGACGGGTGCACGGGTCTGCCCTGGTCCGCACGTACCAGACTATCCTGGACCCATGGCGCGGATGACGGGTAGTTGGCTATCGGGCCCCTCGGCGGCCCTTCCTCCGGGACAGGCTGGGGAACAGAAGTATCCCGGGGAGGGGCTCGGACTTCCTGAACACGGTCCGGGTTCGCTCGTCTCCTCTGCGAAACGCGTCCTCGCGCTTGCCATCGACTGGTTCTCGTCGATGGCGATCGCGATGGTGCTGGTGGGCGACAACCCGCTCGAGAGCCCATCGCTGTCGGCGTACACGCTTCTCATCTGGTGTGGCGTAGGCATCGTCACAGTGACGTTGTTCTCGTTCACGCCGGGGCAATTCATCGCCGGACTCCAGGTGGTGCGCGTGGATGCGCCCGTCCGCGTCGGGTTGATTCGCGCCCTTGCGCGACAGGTCCTGCTCGTCTTCATTGCTCCCGCTCTGGTCACCGACATCGACGGCAGAGGCTTGCAGGACCGCGCGACCGGCACCGCGCTCGTGCGTTCGCGCTGACCTCTTCCTAGAACGGCTGAGGGCCGTCGTCCCGAACGGGACGACGGCCCTCAGCCGTTCGACACTGTGGTTCAGCGGCGGCGCATAGTGCGCTGGACGCTCCGCATCTTCGCGCCCGCAGGCAGCGGACCCTTCGGCATCGCGGGACCACTCTTCTTGGTACTCAGCGCCGACAAACGGCCTTCGATCGCATCCATCCGTTTGGTATCGATGTTGCGCGGAAGCTTGTTCAACTGCTTCTGCAGCTGTGCAAGCGGAACCTGGCCTTCCTCGTTGCCGACGGTGAACTCGTAGATCGGAGTGTCGCCGATGAGGCGCGCAACGCGCTTCTTCTCCTGCGCCATCAGGGGCTTGATCCGGCCCGGGTTGCCTTCACCGACGAGGATGACCCCCGGACGGCCGATCACCCGATGCAGTGCGTCGAGCTGAGTGGTACCTGCCACGGCCTGTGAGACACGCCATGCACCCTGGAGATTGTCGAGTGCCCACGCCGCTGCGCCTGCTTGCCCGTCGGCCTTCTTGTAGACGGACTTCTGAACGCGACGGCCGAAGATGATGAACGCTGCGAGCACACCGACGAGGATGCCGATCGGCAGCAGGAACCACTCGATGCCGAAGATCAGCCCGATCACGAAGAATACGACGATCGATGCAACGAGTGCGCCGATCATCCACGGCAGAAGCGCCTTGTCTTCCTTGCGCTGGATCTGGAAGGCCTGCCACAGCTGTGTGCGACGCTCCTTCGATGCCTGCTTGCGAGCGGCTTTCGCCGCTGCCTTCGCTTCCTTGTCGGTCTTGCTGCCCTTCGCCATGCCTACCAGGATACTTTCCTCGCGGTGGACCGCTTGCCACCGCGGGTACCGTCCCGGTTTCTAGCTGCCGAAGCGGGCAAGAACCGAGCTGGCCTCCTGGCTTGCCGAGCCCTCCTGAGCCAGATGCGCCTGACCGGCAGGAAGTTCGCGACCGTGGTGGGCCATCGCCTGTGCGTACAGGCGGCCCGCGCGATACGACGACCGCACGAGCGGCCCCGCCATCACACCGGCGAAACCGATCTTCTCGGCGGTCTCCGAGTGAGCAACGAACTCCTCGGGCTTGACCCAGCGCTCGACGGGATGATGCCGCGGCGACGGGCGCAGGTACTGCGTGATCGTGATGATGTCGCAGCCTGCGCCGTGCAGGTCGTGCAGGGCCTCGGTGACCTCTTCCGGCGTCTCACCCATACCGAGAATCAGGTTGGATTTGGTGACGAGTCCGAACTCGCGCGCCGCAGTGATCACGTCGAGGGACCGTTGATAGCGGAATGCGGGACGGATCCGCTTGAAGATGCGCGGCACGGTCTCGACGTTGTGTGCGAGAACCTCGGGCCGCGACTCGAAGACTTCCTGCAGCAGTTCGGGCTTGCCGTTGAAGTCCGGAATCAGGTTCTCGACGCCGGTTCCGGGGTTGAGCTCGTGAATCTTCCGAACGGTCTCCGCGTACAGCCACGCGCCGCCATCCGGGAGATCATCGCGCGCGACGCCGGTGATCGTCGAGTAGCGCAATCCCATCGACTGCACCGACTCGGCGACGCGACGCGGCTCGTCACGGTCGAGGGCGGCAGGCTTGCCCGTATCGATCTGGCAGAAGTCGCAGCGACGGGTGCACTGCTCGCCACCGATGAGGAAGGTAGCTTCGCGGTCTTCCCAGCATTCGTAGATGTTGGGACAGCCGGCCTCCTCGCAGACCGTGTGCAGGCCTTCACTCCGCACGAGGCCTTTCAGCTCGGTGTACTCCGGACCCATCTTGGCTCGGGTCTTGATCCAATTGGGCTTACGTTCGATGGGCGTCTGCGCGTTCCGGGTCTCGATCCGCAGCAGCTTGCGTCCTTCTGGGGCGACAGTCACGCCATCGATGGTACGCCCGAGCACCTGGTGAAACTTCTTCCGGGTGTGGGCATGTCAGAACCGGTGAGTAGTGAACTCCGGTGTCGTCCGATTCGGTGCAGTAGCCGATACGGCCTGCTCGAAAGTGACCCGCTGGATAGTGCACTCGGTGACCGGAAGCTGGCCGTCGAGCGCGGCGACGACAGCGTCGGTCACTGCCGGAACGACCTCGTGGACTGTCACATCGCGGCCCAGCTCGCAGGTGAGAGAGGTAACTCCGGCGTCGCGGATGCCGCACGGGACGATCGAGTCGAAGGCGTCGAGCGCCGAATCGCAATTGAGGGCGAACCCGTGCATCGCGACACCGCGTTGCACCCGGATGCCGATAGCCGCGACCTTTCGTTCGGCGAGCCACCGCCCGTCGCGCAGTTCGGCGGGCAGCCACACACCGGAACGCCCCTCGACGCGTCCACACACCAGGCCCATGTCGGTGCACACCGTGATCAGTGCCTGCTCGATCCGCCGGACATAGCCGACAACGTCGATCGGCTCGGCGAGCCGGACGATCGGGTAACCGACCAGCTGACCGGGTCCGTGCCAGGTGATCTTCCCGCCGCGGTCGACGTCGATGACCGGAGTGCCGTCGGAGGGACGGTCGGAATCCTCGGTCCGCCTCCCCGCGGTGTACACGGGTGGGTGCTCGAGGAGTAGCAACGTGTCCGAACCGATGCCGTCTGCACGGTCGGCAGCGAGCTCGCGCTGACGCTCCCATGCTTCGAGGTAGCCGATCGATCCCAGCCGAGCAACAACGACCGGGGTGGACTCGAGTCGTGCCGAAGATGTGGCCTTGCTCATAGGTGCCGACACTACGCCTCGACACAGCGAACGACGCGGGGGTGCCGCCGAAAGACGACACCCCCGCGCCCGGTCACGCCGGTCCTGTAGCTACCGCTGCACTACCGGTTCACAGTGCTACCGGTTCACAGTCCGAGATCGGCCTCGAACGCGCCCTCCTCGAGACGGTGCTTGATCGTCTTGAGGAAACGTCCCGCATCGGCGCCGTCGACCAGCCGGTGGTCGTACGTGAGCGGCAGATAGCACATCGACCGTACACCGATCGACTCGTTGCCGGTCTCGTCCTCGACGACAACCGGACGCTTGACGATCGCACCCGTACCGAGCATGGCCGCCTGCGGCGGAACCAGGATGGGCGTGTCGAACAAGGCGCCCTGGCTACCGATATTCGTGATCGTGAACGTGCCACCGGAGAGTTCGTCGGGCTTGAGCCCACCGTTGCGCGAACGATCGGCGATATCCGCGATCGCGCGGGCGAGAGCACCCATCGACATGTCGCCTGCGTTGTGGATCACCGGGGAGAGCAGGCCCTGCTCGGTGTCCACTGCGATACCGAGGTGCTCGGCCGCGTGGTAAGTGATCTGCTTGTTCGCCTCGTCGTACGACGCGTTGATGTTCGGGTGCAGCCGCAGCGCTTCGACAACGGCCTTCGCGAAGAACGGCAGGTATGTCAGATTGACGCCCTCGCGCTCAGCGAACGCCTTCTTCGCCTGGGCGCGCAGCTGCGCGATCCGGGTGACGTCGACCTCGAAGGTCTGCGTGAGCTGTGCGGTGGACTGCAGTGACTCGCGGGTCTTCGTCGCAGTGATCTGGCGGATGCGATTGGCCTTCTGCGTGGTTCCACGCAGCTTCGCGAGCTCGGGACGCACACCCGGAGCAACTCCGGAGGATGCTGCGGCCGCGGGCTTTGCCGCAGGAGCGGGCGCCTTCTCGGACTCGGCGGCTGCGAGCACATCCTGCTTACGGATTCGTCCGCCGACGCCGGTGCCCTTCACCTTCGCCAGGTCGACATTGTGCTGTGAGGCGAGCTTGCGCACGAGAGGAGTGACGTACGGCGTTGACTCACCCGACGGCGCAGCAGTCTGCTCGGCCTTCGGTGCCTCGGCGGGAGGAGCAGCCTTCGGTGCAGGCGTCGCCGCCGGTGCGGGTGCTGCTTCCTCGGAGGGCGTGGCAGCAGGCTTCTCGGCTGCGGGCTTCTCGGCTGCGGGGGCCGGGGCGGCCGGTGCTGCTGCGGTCTGCTGCGCGGGGGCCTCGGAGCCGATGACAGCGAGTTGGCCGCCGACCTCGACGGTGTCGTCTTCCTGCGCGGAGATCTCGGTGAGGATTCCGGCGACGGGGGACGGGATCTCGGTGTCGACCTTGTCGGTGGAGACCTCGAGGAGGGGTTCGTCGACGGCGACTTCGTCGCCGATGGCCTTGAGCCAGCGGGTGACGGTGCCTTCGGTGACGGATTCGCCGAGTGCGGGCATGGTGACGGGGGTGCCCGAGCCGTTGCTGCTCGACGGGGCGGGGGCCTCGGCGGCGGGAGCGGCCTCTTCGGCGGGCGCGGCCTCGGCGGGCTTCTCGGCTGCGGGGGCCGGGGCGGCCGGTGCTGCTGCGGTCTCCTGCGCGGGGGCCTCGGAGCCGATGACAGCGAGTTGGCCGCCGACCTCGACGGTGTCGTCTTCCTGCGCGGAGATCTCGGTGAGGATTCCGGCGACGGGGGACGGGATCTCGGTGTCGACCTTGTCGGTGGAGACCTCGAGGAGGGGTTCGTCGACGGCGACTTCGTCGCCGATGGCCTTGAGCCAGCGGGTGACGGTGCCTTCGGTGACGGATTCGCCGAGTGCGGGCATGGTGACGGGGGTGCCCGAGCCGTTGCTGCTCGACGGGGCGGGGGCCTCGGCGGCGGGAGCGGCCTCTTCGGCGGGCGCGGCCTCGGCAGGTTCCTCGGCAGCGGGAGCTGGAGCGCTGCCCCCGGACTCACCGGCTTCGCCGATCTGTGCGAGCTCGCCGCCGATCTCGACCGTGTCGTCTTCCTGAGCGACGATCTTGATCAGCACGCCGGCAGCGGGGGACGGGATCTCGGTGTCGACCTTGTCCGTGGAGACTTCGAGCAGCGGCTCATCGACTTCGACCGTGTCTCCTTCCTGCTTGAGCCATCGCGTGACAGTTCCCTCGGTGACGCTCTCACCAAGCGCTGGCATCTGGACGGAGAAGGCCATGTCTGTTGACTCCTCGACGGTTGTGTTCGGGTGTGTTGAGTTGTACCGACTCGTGGGGGTCGACCATTGTGTGGTCGCGCTCCATTGTGCTCGAGGCCGGGGACTCGTGCGGTTGCTTCAGGTGTTCTCGTGGGCCGATACCGGAGGAGGCATGCCCGGAACCATCCTTGCACTCGCCGCTGTCTCATGTTCGACGAGGGGCGGAACTGCTCACAGCGCTTTCGCGATGTGTGCGGCCCCACGCGGCCGTCCCTCCCCGTTCGGAGGGCACGGCCGCGTCGAACTCACGACGGTGATGGGCGGCGGTCGTCATCCTTGTTCTGCGACGTCCTCGATCACCGCGAGCATCGTGCGTACCGGCACACCGGTACCACCCTTGCCGACGTAGCCGAACGGGCCGCCGGTGTTGAACGCGGGGCCGGCCACATCGATGTGCACCCACTGGACGCCTTCGGAGACGAACTCCTTCAGGAACAGCCCTGCGGTGAGCATGCCGCCCCAGCGATTCGGGCTCACGTTGGCGAGGTCGGCGACTCGCGACTCGAGATCCGAGCGCATGTACTGCGGCAGCGGCATCGCCCAGCCGTTCTCACCGACCTCCTGTGACAGCGCAGCGACCCGGTCGCGGAACTCCTCGGTGCCCATGACTCCGGGAGTGCGTGTGCCGAGCGCCACCATCTGCGCCCCGGTCAGTGTCGCGGTGTCGATCAGGTAGTCGGGTTCGTCTTCGCACGCGCGCACGATGGCGTCGGCGAGAATCAGACGCCCCTCGGCATCGGTGTTGATCACCTCGACGGTGGTGCCGCCGTACTGGGTCAGGACATCCCCGGGGCGCTGCGCGGTCGAGGACGGCATGTTCTCGGCCATCGGCACTGTGGCGGTAACGTCGGCGGCAACCCCCAGCTTCGCGGCGAGTACCACGGTCGCGACGACGGCTGCGGCGCCTGCCATGTCCGAAGTCATCGCTTCCATGCCGGCGGCCGGCTTGATCGAGATGCCGCCTGTGTCGAACGTGACGCCTTTGCCGACGAGCGCGATCTTCGGAGCCGCGCGCTTCTTGGAGGAGTACGAGAGGCGGACGAGCCTCGGGGGCCGCGACGACCCCTTGCCGACTCCCACGATGCCGCCGAAGCCCTTCTTCTCGAGAGCCTTCTCGTCGAGCACCTCGACCTTCAGTCCCGCTGCCTCGCCCAGAGCCTTCGCGCGCTCGGCGAACGACGCCGGATACAGGTGGCTGGGCGGAGTGTTGACGAACTCGCGAGCTGTCGCGACGGCTTCCGCGATCGCTGTGGACCGCGCCAGCGCTGCCTTGGCGGCACGGTCACGGGTGGAGGTGACGAGCAGCTCGATTCGGGTGGGCGGCTTCTTGTCGGCGCCCGGCGCCGACTTCTCGGAGCGGAACTCGGTGTAGGTGTACGCGCCGAGAGCAAAGCCCTCTGCGGCGGCACCGAGGTCGACGGCCGACAGAGTGGTGGCCACCGTGGTCACACCGGCCAGTGCACGGGATGCGGCACCCGCCGCGCGGCGCACCTGCTCGGCGTCGATGCCGTCGGCGGCGCCGAGCCCGACAGCCACGACACTCGCCACAGCGAGCCCGGCGGGCGCAGGTACGCGGGTGATCTCCTCGGCGCGGCCGGTGGCTCCGACGGCCTGCACTGCGTCGAGAATGCTCCCGAGCACGTCTTCGTCGATCACGCCGTCACCGAGAAGGACCTCGGGGTTTCCGTCGGACGAGGTGAGTCCGACGACGAGTACGTCGGCTCGCTTCGATACCGAGCCGGCGAGAACGAGTTCGGGCAACTCCGGGGTCGGTGCACTCACAGGGCAACTCCTAGGCAGACGGGGATGACAGACACGGTGGTCCCGAACGATGCTAGTGATCGCGTAGGAATGCCGCCGGTGTGGCCGGACGGAACCCGTCGTGCAGCAGGTCGACTAGCCTCATGTGACATGAGCGACCAGGAATTGCAGCGGGGACCCATCCACGCCGTTCACGTCGAACTCGGCGCGACGTTCGCGCCGTTCGGCGGTTGGGAAATGCCTGTCTCCTACGCGGGCACAGTGGCCGAGCACACCGCGGTCCGCGAGAGCGTAGGCCTGTTCGACGTCAGCCATCTCGGCAAGGTGTCGATCGAGGGGGCCGGAGCCGCAGAGTTCGTGAACTCGGCTCTGACCAACGACCTGACGAAGATCGGGCCGGGCAAGGCGCAGTACACCTTGTGCTGCACCGAATCCGGCGGTGTCGTCGACGATCTCATCGTCTACTACGTCTCGGACGAGGAGCTCTTCCTCGTGCCGAACGCCGCGAATACCGCAGCGGTCGTCGCGGAGCTCGCCGCGAAAGCACCGGACGGAATCACCGTCACCGATCAGCATCGCGACTACGCGGTCCTGGCGGTACAGGGACCGCAGTCCGCCGATATCCTGACCGAACTCGGACTGCCCACGGACATCTCATACATGGGGTTCCTCGATGCGGAGTGGAACGGCACAGCCGTGCGCGTGTGCCGCAGCGGGTACACCGGTGAGCGCGGATTCGAGGTCCTGCCGGTGTGGGATGGCGCCGAGGCCTTGTTCCGTGCGCTGGAAACCGCGGTGAAGGCCGCTGGAGGGCAGGTCGCCGGCCTCGGTGCCCGCGACACCCTGCGAACCGAGATGGGGTACCCCCTGCACGGCCACGAACTGTCGCTTGCGATCTCGCCGGTGCAGGCCCGCACCGGCTGGGCCGTCGGCTGGAAGAAGCCGGAATTCTGGGGTCGCGAAGCGTTGCTCGAAGAGAAGGAGGCGGGTCCGAAACGCCGCCTGTGGGGTATCAAGGCACTCGATCGCGGAGTGCTCCGGCAAGGCCAGACGGTCCTGAAGGACGGTGTGGCAGTGGGTGAGACCACCTCGGGAACGTTCTCGCCGACCCTCAAGATCGGAATCGCACTTGCCTTGCTCGACACGGGCACCGAGTTGGCGGCAGGCGACGAGGTGAGCGTCGACGTGCGTGGTCGTGCGCTCCGTGCCGAGGTGGTCTCGCCGCCGTTCGTCGAGGACCACACCAAGTAGGCGTCGGAGGCGATTGGTTAACATTGTCCTTCATGACAGGTGTCCTCGAATTCGCGCGCGTCCCGCATCCCTCACCGACTTCCGCGGAGCGGCGCCAGGAGATCCTGGCCGATCCCGGTTTCGGCCGGTACTTCACCGACCACATGGTCTCGATCACCTATACCGAGGGCACCGGCTGGCACGACGCGAAGGTGGAGCCCTACGGGGCCATTTCGCTGGATCCCGCCGCCATGGTGCTGCACTATGGCCAGTCGATTTTCGAGGGGCTCAAGGCGTACCGGCAGAGTGACGGCAGCATCGCATCGTTCCGCCTCGATGCCAACGCTGCCCGGTTCAATCGGTCGGCCGACCGCATCGCGATGCCACACCTGCCCGAGGAACTGTTCGCCCGGTCGATCACCGAACTGCTCGACGTCGATCATGAATGGGTCCCCGAGGCCGGAGGTGAAGCGTCGCTGTACCTTCGCCCATATATGTTCGCGACCGAGCCGGCACTCGGGGTTCGTCCGGCAGCCGAGTACAAGTACCTGCTCATCGCGTCGCCCGCAGGCGCGTACTTCCCGCGCGGTGTCAAACCGGTGAGCGTGTGGCTCTCGCGTGAGTACGTTCGCGCAGCACCGGGCGGTACAGGAGCCGCCAAGTTCGGGGGAAATTACGCGGCCTCGCTGGTCGCGCAGGCGCATGCCGCAGAGCAGGGTTGCGATCAGGTCGTCTGGCTCGACGCCATCGAACGGAAGTACGTCGAAGAGATGGGCGGCATGAACCTGTACTTCGTGTACGGGTCGGGCCCGGACGCGCGCCTGGTCACCCCGGAGTTGTCGGGGTCGCTACTTCCGGGTATCACCCGCGATTCGTTGCTCACGCTTGCGATCGATTCGGGCCTGTCGGTCGAGGAACAGCGCATCAGTACCGAGGAATGGCGCGAGAAGGCGGCCTCCGGCGAAATCACCGAGGTGTTCGCGTGCGGTACGGCTGCCGTGATCACACCGGTCGGCAGCGTCAAGGACCGCGACGGTGAGTTCAGCATCTCCGGTGGAGAGCCCGGACCGATCACGATGGCGTTGCGCGACACGCTGACCGGAATCCAGCGCGGCACGTTTGCCGATACACACGGCTGGATGACCACCCTGCGCGCATGAGTCAGACACATGAGTCAGACATGGGAAGGGGCGTGCCCGCCGAAGACGGGCACGCCCCTTCCCATGACGAAATCAGACGGTGCATGCGGCGACGACCGCGAGCAGAGCCACGCATCCTTCGGTCGTCGCACCGAGAACATCCCCGTTCAGGCCGCCGAATCGGGTAGCGCAGTGCTTCACGAACCACCACGCGAGCGCCAGCGCCACGCCTACTGTCACCGGGCCGAGCCACAGTGACCCCGGCATGCACACGACCGAAGCGGCCATCGCGATGAGGCTCCACGCTCCGATCGCCACCGGCCCCTGGGTATCGGCGACGAGCGCACCGAATCGGCTGCCCTCGGCGGCATGGAGTCCTCGTCTACACGCGGGCACGACCGCCACGCGGCCGAACGCGACGGCGAACCCGATCGCTGCCCACGAGTCTGCCTCGGCGAGGATGCCGATCGCCACGGCTTGCAGGGCGAGCACGACGATCAACGCAGTCACACCGAACGGTCCTGCGCCGCCGGACTTCATCACCTCCCGGGCGCGTTCGGGAGAGCCGTAACAACCCAGGCCGTCCGCGGTGTCGGCAAGGCCGTCGATGTGCATGCCCCGGGTCGCGACGGCCAGGAATCCGATACAGACGAATCCGACTATCCCCTCGCTCGCCCCAGCAGTGGAGGCCACCCACGCCACCGCCGTTGTCGCAGCGCCGAGGAACACCCCTGCGACCGGCGCCGCACCGATCGCTCGACCCGCAACTGCCCGATCGACTTCGTGCGGACCCTTTACGGGTGCGACTGTCAGCCACGACAGTGCCAGGGCGACACCGCCGAGTACACGGCGCATCAGCTGTCTGCAGGTTCGGCGGGGGAGGCGACGGCGTCACGGGTTGTCACGCCTGCTTCGGCGAAGGTCGCCATGTTCGCGAGGACGGAGACAGCACCCCGCAGGATGGGCAGCGCGGTGACGGCGCCGGATCCTTCGCCGAGTCTCATGTCGAACTCGACGATGGGCTCGAGTCGGAGATGACGGAGCGCGACGCTGTGCGAAGGTTCCGACGATCGATGTCCCGCAACCCACCAGCGGCGCGCACCGGGTGCGAGTTCTTCTGCGACCATCGCTGCCGCGGTGACGACCACGCCGTCGAGGACAACGGGCGTGCGGCGTACCGCCGCCTGTGCGAGGTACCCGGCCATGGCCGCGAGATCAGCACCGCCTGCGGTACGGAGCAGCGCGATCGGATTCTTCACGAAGGGCCGTGCCCGCCGCATCGCGTCTCGGATGGCGGAGACCTTGCGCATCCACCCGGCATCGTCGATTCCGGTTCCACGTCCCACCGCTGCGACCGGTTCGGTGGAGGTCAGTGTGGCGATCAAGACGGTCGCCGGAGTGGTGTTGCCGATACCCATGTCGCCGGCGATCAAGAGATCCGCGCCTTCGTCCACTTCACGATCGGCGATCGCGCGACCCGCAGCGATCGCGCGCATCGTCTCTTCGTGGGTCATTGCATCCTCGCGGTCGATGCAGCCGCTCGACCTCCGGATCTTGTAGGCGGAAACCTCGGGGGACGTGTCGCAATCCACCGCGATATCCACCACCCGGACGTGTGCGCCGGCATTGGCGGCCAGCACGTTCACCGCGGCGCCGCCTGCGAAGAGATTTGCGACCATCTGTGCAGTCACCTCGGGCGGATACGCCGAGACCCCGGTACGTGCGACTCCGTGGTCACCGGCGAAGACCACCACTCGTGGCTGCCGGAACTGATGGGGCGGGACCTCGCCCTGGCACGAGGACACCCAGCAGCCGAATTCCTCGAGCCGGCCGAGTGATCCGGCCGGTTTGGTGAGATCACGGTGCCGTGCCTCTGCCTGCAGGTAGGTTTCGCGGTCGGGGGCGACGATCGCGGGAAAGTCGATGTCGACGGAATCGGCCGTCTCGTCCGGCCCCGTCGTCTTGTCCGGTCCCGTCGTCTTGTCCGGCACTGGTGTGGAACCGCTGCTCACAGGTCACCTCTCACGTGGGTCTTCACCGGCTAGACGCTATCAACTGTGGAAATGGCAGAAAAACGACGCAAAATGTCGTTTCTGCCACTGTCGATGCGCGGTGCGGGTGCGAAGGATCGAACCATGGTGGAATTGGTCCTGATAGCGGTCGTGATGACGGTACTTTCAGGCGGCCTCGAAATCGCCCGGCGCGTGCACATTGCAGCTCCGCGCTGGATAACCCGAGCGTCGCTGCGCTACAACTACTTCCGTCCTGCTGATGCGACACGGCCGCGGTCTCGTGCGTCGGGTGACGGTGACGCCGATCTCGCGGCCGAAGTCCTGCCTGCCGTGCTGCAGTCGCGCGTCGCGCCGCACCGCTGCCATGCCCGTGATCACCGGCAGTCCTGTGACCATTGACAGAGCCGGGGGTCCGGTCAGATCGCGTCGCCGGGCTTGACCCGGGGGAGTGGCGCCCGCAACTTCCGGATCTGCGATGCGCGCACGAACGCGTACCAACCCAGGCCGAATCCACCGTCGGTGGAATCCGGGAATCGCGCTCGGGACTTCTTGTTGACCATCCGGCCGAGGTAGATGCCTTCGATGACCATCAGCAGCATCATCACGAACATTGCGAGGGTGACGTACTGCTGGATGACCGGACCCAGGAACATGGTCATGATGAGCACCAGTGCGAGGGGCATGAACAGACCGACGAGATTGCGCCGGCTGTCGACGATGTCGCGGACGTAGGCGCGTACCGGACCGCGGTCACGCGGTAGAAGGAACTTCTCCTCACCGGCCAGCATTCGATTCCGACGCTCGGATGCGTCGGCACGCCGCTGCGCGGACTCCGCTTTACGCTCGCCCTTCGATTTGGACTTCCGCGCTGCCTTGCGTCGCGCGCGTGCCTCCTTGGCCGTAAGGGGTGCCGGAGCCACCGGACCGCGACGCTTGCCTTCGGCATCGCGTCGTTTGGGAGTCGGGCGCCCCTTGCCTTCGGTGACCTTCGATGACCCTTCGGTCACCTTCGGGGACGCTGCCTGCGGCGCGTCCGCTTCGGCGGGCGTCGCGGGTACGGACACCTCAGGCTTGTCGGAGTCGTCGGAACCACCACGGCGTAGCAACTTCACCCTTCCAGGCTATATGGCTACTCGCGAGAACCGGAACGCCGCCCATCGGAGCACGGTCGAGACGCACCGAATGTGAGCAACTCCTGCATGAGGAATAGATTCCCGCGCGGTACCGTTGACACATCCGGGTTGAATTCGAACGACAGGGAGCGCCCATGACTGTCCAGCAAGAGACCGCCGCTCACGGCGTCATCATGACCGAGGCTGCCTCCGCGAAGGCGAAGGCTCTTCTCGACCAGGAGGGTCGCGACGATCTCGCGCTGCGCATCGCTGTGCAGCCGGGTGGTTGCGCCGGCCTTCGTTACCAGTTGTTCTTCGACGATCGGTCTCTCGACGGCGACCTCACCGTCGACTTCGGCGGCGTTGCTCTGGCCGTCGACCGGATGAGCGCCCCCTATGTCGAGGGTGCGTCCATCGACTTCGTCGACACGATCGAGAAGCAGGGCTTCACGATCGACAATCCGCAAGCCACCGGATCCTGCGCCTGCGGCGATTCGTTCAACTGAGCTCGACCGTCAGGACCCCGGCACGCGACCGTGCCGGGGTCCTGACGTATCCGCCGGGTACCGTGGGAACGCTGCGGCCGCTGCTCGATGGGCCGTATCGAATCTCCACTCCCAGATTTTCGACAACGCGGAAAGGCTCTTCCACGTGACCATTGCCGTCACCGGCTCCATCGCCACCGACCACCTCATGCGGTTCCCCGGACGATTCGCGGAGCAGCTGCTCGCGGATCAACTCGCGCACATCTCGCTGAGTTTTCTCGTCGACGACCTTGTCGTTCGTCGCGGTGGTGTGGGAGGCAACATCGCTTTCGCCATGGGCGTCCTCGGCGGAGCGCCGGTGCTGGTGGGCGCCGTCGGTGCCGATTTCGCCGAGTATCGGGGCTGGCTCGAGCAGCACGGGGTCAACTGTGATGCGGTCCACACGTCGGCGACGGCACACACGGCCCGATTCGTGTGCACCACAGACGAGGACATGGCGCAGATCGCCTCGTTCTACCCGGGTGCCATGTCCGAAGCGCGTGAGATCTCCCTCGCTGATGTCGTCGAGAAGCACGGCGTCGATCTCGTGCTGATCGGCGCGAACGACCCGGACGCGATGATCCGCCACACCGAGGAGTGCCGCCGGCTCGGCGTTCCGTTCGTCGCCGACCCGTCGCAGCAGCTCGCGCGGCTCGATGGCAAGCAGGCAGAGGCGCTCATCGACGGCGCCGAGTACCTGTTCACGAACGAATACGAGTGGGGTCTGCTCAAGCAGAAGACCGGGCTGACGGACGACGAGATCCGCGCCAAGGTCGGAATGCGCGTCACCACTCTCGGCGGCGATGGGGCTCGTATCGTCGACGCCGACGGGAACTGGGTCGAGGTCGGTGTGGTGCCTGAGCGTGCCAAGGTCGACCCCACCGGTGTCGGTGACGCATTCCGTGCAGGCTTCCTCCTCGGCCACCGTGCCGGGCTCGGTGTCGAGCGTGCGGCACAGCTCGGGTCGCTTGTCGCCGTGCACGTTCTCGAAACCACCGGTACCCAGGAATGGGTCTTCGACCGGGCCGACGCGCTGAAGCGCCTCGCCGATGCGTACGGCTCCACGGCGGCCGACGAGATCGCCGCGATCCTCTGAGGGAGTGCTCACCGTATGAACCGATGAACACGATGGCGTCCCTCCACGCGGAGGGACGCCATCGGCGTCGGGGACGTCCGTGAGGCCTAGAGTTCGACCGGATAGGTCGGTTCCTGGATCTGCGGCACGATCCGCTTCTCCACGAAGATTCCGTGCCAGATCATGAAGACCAGCAGCGTCCACAACCGCCGACTGTGATCGATGGGGCCTTCGCGATGCGCGTGCAGCATCTTGGTGATCGCGGCCTTGTCCAGGATGTGCTCGGTCTGGGATTCGGTGATCACCTCGTGAGCCCAGTCGAACAGCTCCGTGCCTGCGAGCCAGTGGCGCATCGGAACCGGGAAGCCGAGCTTGGCCCGATGAAGCACGTGCGGCGGGACGATGCCTTCGAGAGCTTGTCGTAGCGCGTACTTCGTCGTGTGCTCTGAAATCCCGCGTCGCTTCGCTCGCCCCGTTGTGATCTTCTGATCGAGCGGCACCTGAGACGCGACCCGGAACACCTCGGAGTCGAGGAACGGAACCCGCAATTCCAGCGAGTTCGCCATCGTCATCTTGTCGGCCTTGACGAGGATGTCGCCGCGCAGCCAGGTGAACAGATCCAGGTGCTGCATCCGCGCGACCGGGTCCCACCCGGCAGACTGGGCGTAGATCGGAGCAGTCACGTCCTGGTGCGTCCACTCCGGACGGAACTCACGCAGAACCGAGCGCAGCTGCGCGTCGTTGAAGCTGCGTGCATTGCCGTAGTACCGCTCCTCGAGGGTCATCGAACCCCGGTTGAGCAGGCTCTTGCCGCGAGTCCCCTCGGGGATACGGTCGGACAGTTTCCCCGCGGCGCGACGCAGCGGCGATGGCAGATACTCGAACGGCTTCAGAGACAGCGGCTCGCGGTAGATGGTGTAGCCGCCGAACAGCTCGTCGGCGCCCTCGCCCGAGAGCACCACCTTCACGTGCTTGCGGGCTTCCCGCGCGATGAACCACAAGGGCACCAGGGCGGGGTCCGCGACGGGGTCGTCCAGGTACCAGACGATCTCGGGGATCGCCGCGGCGAACTCGGCGGGAGAGACGACACGAACGATGTGCCGGGCCCCGATGGCCTCCGCGGATTCCGCCGCGACGTCCACCTCGGAGTATCCCTCGCGCTCGAAACCCGCGGTGAACGTGATCAGGTTCGGGTTGTGTCGCTTGGCCAGGGCTGCGATGGCCGTCGAGTCGATTCCGCCGGAGAGGAACGAGCCGACCGTCACGTCAGCGCGCATGTGCTTGGCGACCGAGTCTTCGAGGACTTCGGCTATCTCGCGATAGCGGTCCTTCTCGCGTCCGACCGCGAACGGGCGTACCGGGAAGGTCGGGGAGAAGTAGCGGGTCGTCTGCGGCTCGGAACCCGGTCGCACGCGGGCGTACGAGCCGGATTCGAGACGCGTGATGCGGCGGTGCAGGGTCTCGGGTTCCGGCACGTACTGCAACACCGTGTAGTGCTCGATCGCGCGCTCGTCGAGTTCGGTGTCGATACCGATGATGTCGGCGAGTTCGAGCAGGCTCTTCTTCTCACTGCCGAACGCGGTGCCTGCCGGGCCCGTTGCAAGGAAGAGAGGTTTGATGCCGAACGGGTCGCGTGCGAGGAAAAGTTCGCGGGTCTCGGTATCCCAGATCGCGAACCCGAACATGCCCCGCAGGCGGCGTACCGCGTCGGCGCCCCAATAGTGGTATGCCGCGACGATCGTTTCGCTGTCACCCTCGGTTGCGAACTTCGCACCGTGCTCCTCGGACAGTTCCTTGCGCAGCTCGAGGTAGTTGTAGATCTCGCCGTTGAAAGTCAGCGCGTACCGATCGGGCTGCTCCGGGGGGCCCCACCGCAGTGGCTGGTGTGAATGGGCGATGTCGATGATCGACAGCCGATTGAAGCCGAGGACGAGGTCGGCGTCGTGCCAGGTGCCGTGTTCGTCCGGTCCGCGGTGACGCAGGCAGTGCAGTGCGTCGCCTACGCGCGAGACGGCGTCATCGCTGGTGCCGTCGTTGGTCAGAAACCCGAGCAATCCGCACACGGAGTTCGGTACCTCGATTCCAATCGGGATGGGGTCGATCCCATGACGTTCACTTCACGCATGGACGCGGGAACTCTGAATCGGGATCCGACGTTGGTCACTGTGGAGTATGCCGCAGATCGCCGGTCGGGTTCATCATCGGGATCGCGCAAAACACGTCGTCACCCGCGACTGCATCCGGCCTGCCCATCCGACGCGACACGATCTTCGTGCCCCGAGGATGGATTGCGGTCGCCTTTGGTCTACGCTGCGTAGTAATTGGGTCTGCCCTTCGGGTGTGCCCTAACGGAATTGCGGCGATCAGGAAGGCGTGAACGTGGCGCAAGGTCGGATCCTTCGGCGGTTCGGGCTCGCAGCATCACTCGGCATTGCAGCCTTGGTGTTGACGGGGTGCTCGAGCGAAGAAGTTCTTCGTTTCGGCTGGCCGGAGGGTGTTACTCCCCAGGCCGAGCGTATGCGCGAGTTGTGGACGTGGTCGGTTCTCGCCGCCCTCGTCATGGGCATTCTCATGTGGGCCCTGATGTTCTGGACGATCTTCTTCCATCGGAAGAAGAAGAACTCGCCGGAGTTCCCGCGGCAGACGGCCTACAACGTCCCGCTCGAACTGCTCTACACCGCAGCGCCCTTCGTGGCGGTCTGTGTCCTCTTCTACTTCACGGTCGTGGTCCAGAACTACGTGCTGGAGAAGGAAGAGAATCCCAATGTCGTTGTTGACGTCACCGGGTTCCAGTGGAACTGGAAGTTCGGTTACCGCACTGTCGACATGGGTGGCTCCGTCTACGACGGTACGGATTACGAAGCCGAAGAAGCCACGGCATCCGAGCCGTTCGATCCGGCCGAGGCCGGCCACGACGCGGAACCGGGTCCCATCCACGGCGCTGGCGTCACGGATCTGTCGTACCTGAACTACGACAAGATCGAGACTGTCGGCACCACCGAGGAAATCCCTGTTCTGGTGCTCCCGACCGGCAACCGGATCGAGTTCAACCTCGCCTCCTCCGATGTCATCCATGCGTTCTGGGTTCCCGAGTTCCTGTTCAAGCGCGATGTGAACCCCAATCCGCTGAACAACAACTCCGACCCGGTGTTCCAGATCTCCGAGATCGAACGAGAGGGTGCATTCGTCGGTCGCTGCGCCGAGATGTGTGGTACCTACCACGCGATGATGAACTTCGAGGTGCGCGCGGTGTCCCCGGAGAAGTTCGCGGACTACATCGAGTTGCGTAAGCCGGTCGAGGATGGTGGCGAAGGTCTGACCAACGCCCAGGCGCTCGAAGCAATCGGAGAGTCGCCTGTCGCGATCACGACCCACCCGTTCAAGACCGACCGCACGGACCGCTCGGCGAGCGTCGCTGCGGGCGAGTGACACCTCTCATCGACAAGGACAAGTGCTGAAATGAATCTCGAAGCCAAGATCTTCGAACTCGTCACGGTGTTCTTCGTGCTCGTCGCCATCGTGTACGGCACCTTCACTGGGTTGTCGGACAAGGGCATCGAGTGGGCAGGTCTCACCGCGCTCGTGCTGTCCGCAGGGCTGACGCTCATCATCGGAACCTACTTCCGATTCGTCGCTCGTCGTCTCGACACGCGTCCCGAGGACTTCGAGGATGCGGAGATCAGCGACGGTGCAGGCGACCTGGGCTTCTTCAGCGCCGGTAGCTACTGGCCGATCCTGTTGGCCGCTGCCGCTGCGTTCGCTGCGATCTCCCTGGCGTTCTTCCAGGGCTGGCTGATCGTGGTCGCGGTCGTGCTGGTCATCGGAGCGTCCGCAGGCCTGGTGTTCGAGTACCACCTGGGCCCCGAGAAGCACTGATCTCTTCCTGAGCCGACAACGGCGGGCGCCGCACCCACGACGGGTGCGGCGCCCGCCGTCGTTCGTGTTCGCCCACGACGCCGTAAGTGCGGGACGAATCCTCGTCCGATTCGTCCTGCGTTCGCCGACAACGGCAAAGGGCACCGGAAGCGCGCGACGAGTGTCGACGGGCAACGAGGGTCTGGCGCATATCGACTCGCTGCCGTCCGCGTATGAGCGACGGGACAGGGCGCGCGGTCAGCTCCCGCGGCCCGAGAGAGCTGCGGGATGTCCTCGAACAGTTGGACGACGGCCTACACGCGCAACTGAGCTGGGTCGCCGGTACTTGCACAGCCGCGATCCGGCCGGCCACCGACGACCCGGGCATCTTCCGAGGCGAGCAGGCCCTCTCGTGCCACCCCGGGGTCGGGTCGGCTGCTCTCTTGTGATCGCGGAGGGGGCAGCACATGTCCCAGTCTGTCTGTTCGGAATCGCTCGAACCAGGAGAACCTCGAACCAGGAGAACACTGATCGCAGACACGCGCTCGTGGGAAGCGCCAGGGGCGCGACCCCGAGCGGTCGCGTTATCGGGCAATGCGGGTCAGAACGCGTCCTCCACCCGCCGTCGAAAGCAAGTCTCCCACTTGGCGCGGTCGACTGAAGTCACTGTAGCGGCGCACGCGGAATCGATGTGGCAGGTCCGGCAGACAAGCCAGAGGGCCCCGAACCGATCCGGTTCGGGGCCCTCTGGGGGGGTAGAGCAGGTGAAGTGTCAGTGCACGTCGCCGTCGCCGTCCTTGTCGGACAGCGCCTTGGATCCACTGCCATCGGCCTCGCTGTGGATACGGTCCTGGTATTCCTTCAGGATAGTACGCAGCTCTGCCTCGCTCTCGTGATGAGCCGCTTCGAGTGCAGCCGACTCGTCGGCCGGATCTGCGCTCCACCAGCTGCCAGCACCGGGCTTACCGGCACTTCCGAGGCGGTTCATCCGCTTGGGCACCGTAGCGCCCTGGTATTCGAGCGGAATCGGGTGGCCATGGTCGTCCACCGGGCCGAGCGGCTGGTGGATCTCGATGTACTCACCGTGCGGGAGGCGACGGACGATACCCGTCTCGATGCCGTGCTCGAGCACCTGACGGTCGCTGCGCTGCAGACCCAGGCAGAACCGGTAGGCGATGTAGTACGCGAGCGGAGGCAGGATCACCAGCCCGATCCGGCCCATCCACGTGGTGGCGTTGATGGAGATATCGAACTTGTACGCGATGATGTCGTTGATGCACATGATCGTGGCGACGGTGTAGAAGGCGAGAGCCATCGCACCGAGGCCGGTGCGCACCGGCACGTCACGCGGACGCTGCAGCAGGTTGTGGTGCGCGTCGTCCTTCGAGAACTTCTTCTCGATCCACGGGTAGACGATGAGGATCGTGAAGACGAGACCCATGAGCAGTGCGATCCAGAACGGCTGGGGGATCGTGTACCGGTCGAACAGGTACAGCTCCCATGCCGGCCAGATACGAGCGAGACCGTCCGTCCACATCATGTAGAAGTCGGGCTGGGAACCAGCGGAGACCTGAGACGGGTTGTACGGGCCGATATTCCAGACGGGGTTGATCTGCAGCAGGCCGGACATCAGCGCCAGCACCGCGAAGGTCATCGCGAAGAACGCGCCGGACTTGACCGCGAACACGGGGAGGATGCGCACACCCACCACGTTCTGTTCGGTTCGGCCGGGGCCGGGGAACTGCGTGTGCTTCTGGTACCAGACCAACGCAAGGTGTGCGGCGATCAGCGCCAGGATGATGCCCGGGATGAGGAGCACGTGCAGCACGTAGAAGCGCGGGATGATCAGCTCGCCGGGGAAGTCTCCGCCGAAGATCATCCAGTGCAGCCAGGTGCCGACGATCGGAACCGACAGCGTGATGCCGGAGAATGCGGCGCGAAGACCGGTACCGGAGAGCAGGTCGTCGGGCAGCGAGTATCCGAAGAAGCCCTCGAACATCGCAAGGATCAGCAGGAGCGAGCCGATGACCCAGTTCGCCTCACGCGGGCGGCGGAACGCGCCGGTGAAGAAGATGCGAAGCAGGTGGACGATGATCGACGCCGCGAACATCAGCGCTGCCCAGTGGTGGATCTGCCGGACGAACAGTCCGCCGCGGACCTCGAACGAGAGATTCAGTGTCGTCTCGTATGCGCGGGACATGCCGACACCGCGGAGCGGTGTGTAGACACCGTCGTAGGTGACGTGGGCCAGTGACGGGTCGAAGAACAGCGTCAGGAAAACACCTGAGATCAACAGGATGATGAAGCTGTACAGAGCGACTTCGCCGAGCAGGAACGACCAGTGGGTGGGAAACACCTTGTTGATCTGGCGGCGGATGCCGGCAGAAAGATGATACCGCGAGTCGAGGTTCTCGCCTGCTTTTGCAGCGTGTGATTGAGTTGCAGTACTCACGGGCGACGCTCCCAAAATGCCGGGCCGAGAGCTTCGATGAAGTCGCCGTTGGCGACGAGGAAGCCCTCTTCATTCACTGTAATAGGAAGCTGCGGAAGAGCGCGAGCAGCGGGACCGAAGATCGGCTTGCCGTACTCGAGTGCATCGAACTGCGACTGGTGGCACGGGCACAGAATCCGGTTGGTCTGCTGCTCGTACAGCGAGGTCGGGCATCCGAGGTGGGTGCAGATCTTCGAGAAGGCGAAGTAGTCGCCGTAGTTGAAGCTCTCCTGGCCCTTGCGCTTGATTGCACGCTCCGCGTCATCCGTCCGCAGACGGATGAGCATCACGGCGTTGCGGATCCCGCGAAGACCGTCGAGCAGCGCGTGGTCATCGCCGCGGTCGGCCTCACGGAACGGGAAGACCGTCTCCATGCCGCCCGCATCGAGGTCCTCGGGCCGCACCAGGACGATGTCCTGCGGCCGGCCGGTGTCGCGGCGCAGGTAGATTGTTTCGCCCTGGTAGCGGGGAGTCCAGCCGGACACCCAGAGCGACGAGTCGTCGCCCTCGGCCCACGGATTCTTGATCAGTCCGCCGAGCGGCATGATCAGCCCGACTCCCAGCGCGCCGCCACCGAAGATCGCGGTCCGCTTGACGAGCTTCCGGCGGGTGAACGTCGACGTCTCGAGCGAATCGGTCAGCTCGGCGACGATCGTCTTGCGATCGACCTCGGCGGACGGGCCGTCGTGACGATCCTGGATCGACACCTCTTCGGGGATGAACTTCTTGGTGAACTGGACCGCGCCGACACCGACTCCGAGGATCGACAGACCGAGGGTCAGGCCGAGCAGCGGGGTGTAGAGGTTGTACCAGCCGTACTGCGGGTCGTCGATGCTCTGGTATTCCCACGGCCAGAACAGGTAGACGCCGATGAAGGCAAGACCGGCGATGCCTGCGAGGATGAACCATGCGGCCACGTTGCGCTCTGCGCGCTTCTCGGCGCGGGTGCCCTCGACGGGCCACCGGTCCTTGCGAAACACGACATCGACACCGTCGAGGTTCGTGCCGAGTTCGACGAGATCGTCGCGGCTCATCTGATCGAGATTCTCGATCGAATGCTTGTTCGGCGTGTCGCCGCTACTCATGACCTTGCTCCGATCCACAGTGCGGCACCGACGACCGCGACGATGCCAACGGCGAACATCGTGGGACCTTCAGCGCCTGGCCCGAAGCCTCCGAGGCCGTATCCGCCCGGATTCTGAGTCTCGCTGGCGGACTTGATGTACGCGATGATGTCTTGCTTCTCCTCGACCGTCAGCTGGCGATCGGAGAACTTCGGCATGTTCTGCGGCCCGGTGAGCATCGCAGTATAGATCTGCTGCTCGTTGGCAGGATCGAGGTTGGGGGCGAACTTGCCGGACGAGAGGGCTCCACCGCGACCGGTGAAGTTGTGGCACGAAGCGCAGTTCTGGCGGAACAGTTCGCTACCGCGTCCGATGTCGTTGCCGCGCAGGGAGGACTGGGCGATTTCCCCGTTCTCGTCGCGGATCACCGTCGGGCCACCACCGTTGGCCTGGATGTAGGCACCGAGAGCATCGATCTGGCCGGCATCGAACTTCGGGTCCTTGCGCTTTGCCTGGGCCTCGTTGCGAGCGGCAGGCATACGGCCGGACGACACCTGGAAGTAGACCGCTGCCTCGCCAACGCCGATCAGCGTGGGGCCGCGATCCTCGATGCCCTGCAGGTTGACACCGTGGCAGGTCACGCAGGAGGTCTCGTATAGCTGCTGGCCCTCGCGGATCAATGCGCTCTGGTCGTCCTGAGCAGTGGCCACCTGTGGGTCGGGTGTCAGCGCAGAAGCAAGGAAGCCTGCGCTGAGGAGGCCGAGTGCGAGTACCAGGGCGCCGGTGACGCGGCGCCTGAGCTTGCGCTGACGGCGGGACGTGGCAGCCGAAGCTGCCGAGGATCGACCGGGCATGTCGTCACCCTCGGGTGCGAGAGGTGGGGATGAACTCATCTGTATCCCTTATATGTAAGTCGGGACTGACTGGACGTCAGGGGGCTGCCTAAGCGTTCAGCTGGCTAACGGATGAAATAGATCGTGGCAAACAGCGCGATCCACACGATGTCGACGAAGTGCCAGTAGTAGGACACGACGATGGCTGCGGTGGCCTGCGCGGGGGTGAACTTGCTGACCTTGGTGCGGAACAGCAGGAACACGAATGCGATGAGTCCACCGATCACGTGCAGGCCGTGGAAGCCGGTGGTCATGTAGAACACCGAGCCGTACACGCTGCCAGCAATGGTGGTGCCGTGCTGGACCAGGGTGATGTATTCGTAGCCCTGGCCGAGTACGAAGAACGTGCCCATGCCGAGAGTGATGATGTACCACCGGCGGAGGCCGAATACGTCGCCGCGCTCTGCTGCGAACACACCGAGCTGGCAGGTGAAGGACGATGCGATCAGCACCGCCGTGATCGGCACTGCCAGCCACAGGTTCAAATGGGTGGGCGGCGGAGGCCACATGCCCTCCGGAGCCTGTGCCCGCGCCACGAAATACATGGCGAAGAGCCCTGCGAAAAACATGAGCTCACTGGACAACCACACGATGGTGCCGACGCTGACCAGGTTGGGCCGGTTCAACGAGTGCACGCGCTGTGTGATTGCAGATCCTGAAGTCCCTACTGCGCTCGTCACGCTGGCTAGTATGACCCGTCGTAGTACGTGTTGGGCAATCGGGGCCGAAATCGGCGCGTCTTTGCTGCTCTCGGGGGGAGAAATGCCGAGATCCGGGCCCGGATGGGTTGCAGGGGTGACGGATGTGAAGGTGGCGGCATGAGTGAACAACCGGGTGTGCTGGGAAGAATTCGACGACTCCTTGCGCGCCGTGTCCCCGAGCGTCTCGATATCACCCGACCGGATCTCGCGGTCGTCGTCGAGTCGTTCGACGACTCGGAGGCCTGCTCCACCGCACTGAATCGTGGCGCGCAGGACGCGCCGCGTTGGGCCGAATCCGACGACGCAGTGCTGCGGCATCATCTGGAACTGCCCGCGACGGCCGTCGAGGAGGCACTCGCACTGGCCGGCCAGGACGGCTACGTCGCCGCTGCGCCGCCCTCCGCGGTACCTTTCGAGGACGGAGTGACCCGAGTCTCCCTGATCCTGCAGCGGGTTCAGCTCCTCGACGCGATGCATTGCGCTCAAGAGAAGTCGCGGATGGCCTCGCTGGCGCAACGGCTCGGTGGCGATGCCCGCGGATGGGACGCTCTTCAGCCCGAATGACGCAGCCTTCGATCGCGTCAGCCCGAATGACGCAGCCTTCGATCGCGCGGGAAGCGCCGCGGTAGGAATCCCGGTTGTTCACGGCCGGGAGGACGTCAATAAGCTCTCCGAGCGGAGGGCACAACAGTGCTCCGGTAGCGAGTCGGATGTGGTGAAGGGTGGGTGCGATGAACGCGAGGCAGGCGGCGGACGAGGTGGTTGCCAGCTGGCCCGCAGTACTCGGATCTCTGACCGCAGGTCGTGATCTGACGCGACCCGAGGCCGTCTGGGCCATGGACGAGATCTTCTCCGACAACGCGACCCCCGCACAGATCGCGGCGTTCGGTGTCGCACTCAAGATGAAGGGCGAGACGTCCGACGAATTACGGGCGCTCGCCGACACGATGCTCGGTTACGCCAACCTGGTGCCGGTGGACGACGACACGGTTGACATCGTGGGAACGGGCGGCGACCGCGCCAACACAGTGAACATCTCGACGATGTCAGCGCTCGTGGTGGCAGGAGCGGGCGTCCGGGTGGTCAAGCACGGCAACCGCGCCGCCTCGTCCAAGAGCGGTGGCGCCGACGTACTCGAGGCACTCGGGGTCCATATCGATCTGGGTCCGGAACAGGTTGCGCGCTCGCTCGACGAAGCGGGCATCGGATTCTGCTTCGCGCCGGTGTACCACCCGGCGCTGCGGTTCGCGGCTGCACCACGCAAGCAGATCGGCATCCCGACTGTGTTCAACGTACTGGGCCCGCTCACCAACCCTGCGCGTCCCCGCGCTGGTCTGATCGGCTGCGCCTTCGAGTCGCTGGCTCCGACCATCGCGGGCGTGCTTGCACAGCGGGGCAATTCGGCGCTGGTCGTTCGCGGCGACGACGGTCTCGACGAGTTGACGACGTCGACGACGTCGACCGTGCACATTGTGCGCGACGGTGCCGTCGAGACCCAGACGCTCGATCCGACGCGGCTCGGGATCTCGCGGGTCCCGCTCGAAGCGCTCCGGGGCGGCGACGCCGCCGAGAATGCGGTGATCGCTCGGGCCTGCCTTGCCGGTGAGACCGGACCCGTGCGCGATGCGGTGCTTCTCAACGCCGCGGGCGCGATCGCTGCGTTCAGGGGCCTGGACGGTGGACTCGAGGATGCGCTCGCAGCAGGATTCGAGGTGGCTGCGACCTCGATCGACAGCGGTGCGGCTGCGCAGGTGCTCGAGAAATGGGCTGCCGTGACCACTCGGCTCGGGGTCGAGGGGGAGCGCTGACCGCGGCGACCTCGGTATGACGGTGGTGCCCGCGTGCTGACCGCGGGCACCGCTCGATCCGTCGCTGCTCGCGGACGGTCAGTTCCCGATGGAGAAGCCGGCCTCGATGTCGGCGCTCGAATAGGACTGGAACGCGATGTGTGTGACCGTCCTGCTCACGCCATCGACCTTGTTGATGCCCCGCGTGACCACCTCGGCGATCTGCTCGTGGTCGCGGACACGCACGATCGCTACGAGATCGACGTCCCCGGCGCACGAGTACACCGTGTCGACTCCGGCGAGGTCGGCTACCGCCCGAGCGGTCTCCGGTATGCGGTGGGCGTCGGCGTCGATCAGAACGATGGCGTTGATCATGGGGACTCCTTGTCTGTACTCCGGTGACGCAGGTCTTCTTCCGGTGACGATCAGCCTATGCGGTGCCCCGTCGGTTCCGGGACTGCCCCGGACGCCTCTCGTGCCAGCTCGGCCCATTCGCTCCACCGACCCGCACCCTCGACGGGTTCGGACCATCCGTGGGAGGTCCGCACGATGCGCACCCCGTCGGAATCCAGCCACCGCGCGACCAGGCCCAACTCTTCCGCGGCCGCACCGCGCAGCGGACCCGGACCGGGCAGTACCGTTTCCGCACCGGCTGCGATCGCTTCGACGACAGGCATGGGTCGTACGCCGCGTTCCGCGACGCCCGCCGACGCGAGCCGGCCGGAGCGCACCACTGCGAAATCCCAGCCGCCTTCGGCGCGCGGGCGGGCAGCGATCAGTTCGTCGATGGCTGCGAGTGCCGCGAGGCGCTGCGTGCGTCGTAGCGCACGGATCGCGTCGGCGGTGCGGTCGCGTAGCCGTGCCGCGTTCTCGAACAGTTCCTTGCCTGCCAACTCGTCGATGCGTTCGTGAGCTTGCGCGATCGAAGAGGCGTCATCGCCACGCAGGAGAGCACGTGCCCGCAGAACCTGAGCGGAGTACTCCTCGGGACTCTGCGGCCCGAAGGAGGCTGCCGAGCAGGCGCCTACGGCGTCGGGCCGGCAGCGGTCGCCGTGCCGCGCGGATCGGCCGATCCGGCGGGTGCATGTGCGCAGTCCGCTGAATTCGGCAAGGGTCGCCGCCACATCGGCGGCACCGTTCCGGACGGAGAACGGGCCGAGCGCGTCGGGCGAGGGCGTCCGCGAGATCGCCAGGCGTGGAAACGGTTCGTCGGTGAGTGTGATCCACCACCCACGGGTGGGGTATTTGGAACGTCGATTGTAGGGGGGCGTGTGGGCGGCGATGAGCCGGAGTTCGCGGACCCCGGCCTCTAGGCCGTGCGCACATTCGACGTGGTCGATGCGAGTCGTCAGTGCGACCATCTCGCGTAGACGCGGTCGGGTTTCCGAACCCGTGAAATAGCTGCGGACACGACGACGTAGATCCACGGCCGTGCCGATATAGAGTGCCTCGTCCGAGGGGCCACGGAACAGGTACACGCCCGGGCGGTGTGGCAGATGCGCGGCGAGGGTGCGTTTGGCACGCTGTTCCGCCGTGATGGCGGGGATGTAGTCGCGTAGTTCGGTGAGGCTGTGGACCCCCTGGTTGCCGACGCGCTCGATGAGGGCGTGAAGGACGTCGACGGTTGCGCGTGCGTCGTCCAGTGCGCGGTGTGTGGGCCGGGTCGAGACGCGGAACAGTTCGGCGAGTGCGGAGAGTTTCACCGAGGGTGCCTCGTCGCGCCCGAGGACCCGCCGGGCCAGTTTGACGGTGCAGACGACGGGGAACCGTGGCCAGGGCACATTGCACTGGGCGGCCGCGGCACGGAGGAAACCGGTGTCGAATCCGGCGTTGTGCGCTACGAGGACCGAACCGGCGGCGAATTCGAGGAACGCGGGAAGCACTTCCTCGATGCGCGGCGCCTGATAGACCATCGCGGTGGTGATACCGGTGAGGCGGACGATCTCGGGAGGGATCGACCGGCCTGGGTCGACGAGGGTCGCGAACTCGCCGAGGACCTCACCACTGCGCACCTTCACTGCGCCGATCTCGGTGATGGCGTCGTCGCCGGAGCGTCCACCGGTGGTCTCGAGATCGACCACTACGAAGGTGGTGTCGCGTAGGGGAGTGTCGAGTTCGTCGAAACTGAGTTGGACACCGTGGGCGGTGTCGGAGGCGGTAGGGGACGACGTCATGCGCATGAGGGTAGAAACCGCCTCCGACACCCGCGGAAACCCGACATTCCGGCACCGATGAGACGAGGATCACATGTCTCTCGGGAGGGTGGATCGGACCGGCGTCGGCGGGGTGCTGCCTTCGCGTCGGGAGGTCGCTGCCGCACTGCGTTCGCGTGGTCGCTTCGGGGACTGCGGGGAGGTTGGGCCGGCGCTCTGAGCTGGGATGAGTTACGGCGGTGTGCAGACTGCTCGCGTGGGCCGTCCGGATCGGACCGGCGCCTGAGGATAGTGACCCTCAGTGCCGTTATCGCGTTGTTATCAAAGCGGCCCAATCTATGTCCCAAACCGCTCGAACCGGACTTAATGCGCATTCTCGGCGAGTTCGGGTTGGCCTCGGTGATGCAGTTTCGTAACCTTCCTGAGACCAAGCGGAATAGTTCGTCCGGCCCACTCCCGAGGGCCGGAGCCGCTAGGTAACCGCCTAATCGGCCGCTCGAGCACGAGCGTCCGAGCCGGGGACCCACACGTGTTACTGGGGTGAATCCCCTCCGTCGCACTCGCGGCGAGGGGTAGGGCTGATCTTCCGGCCCGAATCCGTCAGCTAACTCGGTCGGCGGGTGAACGGAAGAATTGGAGAACAACCCCTCGTGGTCTCGCAGAACAACAAGCGTGCAGTGCGTCGCGCCCTCGTCGCCGGCGCCCTCGCGCTCGGTGCAATCACCGTCACCGCCGGTCCGGCGATGGCAGAGCCCGTCACCATTCCCGGTGTCGGCACTTTCGAACTTCCCGCAGGAGTGACCCTGCCGCCGGAGGTCACCAACCTCATTCCGCCTGCTCCCGAAGCCGCCCCCGCCGCACCCTTCACCGCGCCGTTCAGTTCGGTCGGTCAGCGGGCAGCCGACGCCGCGCTCAGCAAGGTCGGCTCTCCGTACGTCTACGGCGCCACCGGCCCGAACGCGTTCGACTGCTCGGGACTTGTGCAATGGGCGTACCAGCAGGTGGGGCTCAGCGTCCCGCGTACGAGCTACCAGCAGGCCACTGCCGGTCAAGCTGTGTCGGTCGGCGCGTTGCAGCCCGGCGACGTCGTCTCCTTCTACGGCGGCAGTCACACCGGTATCTACATCGGCAACGGCAACATCGTGCACGCCTCGACCTCGAGCCAGCCGGTGAAGGTCGCTCCGCTGGACTCGATGCCTGTGGACGGTGCTCGCCGTTTCTGATCGACGAGCAGTGCCTTGTGAGGGTGGATCGGTGGCTACCGGTCCACCCTCACTTCATCGACGGGTGCGGCCTCTGTGACGGGCACCGCGAATAACGAATTGCAATGCGCTACCCGCGGGTAGACACGAAGCTATACGGTTCCGTAACCTGATCGAGATCTTTGCGAAAGGAAGACAAGCGTCGTGTTCTCCGTTCCCGTCAGACGGGCCATTCGCACTGCCCTCGCCGCATGGGTACTTCTCCTCCTTGCTCTGACCTCCGCGCCTGCAGTGGCCGACCCCATCGGTGACAGTCCCACCGCCAAACTCGAGCATCTCGCCGACCTGTCACGTCGGTCCGAGCAGGCCACCGAAGCGCTGCACCACGCAGGGGTCGAATTGGATGGCCGGCTCGCGGAGCAGCGCGACCTCGATGCTCGTGCCGCCGCCGATCACGACGCACTCGCAGCAGCTCAGGCCGAAGTCGCCCGCTTCAAGCCCACTGTCGACAAGCTCGCCCAGGCCAACTATCGAGGTTCGCGTACCAATCGTCTCTTCGCCGTGATGGTCAGCGACTCGCCTCAGCAGTTGCTCGACCAGATGGTGATGCTCGACGTGCTCGGCGCGCAGACCGATCGCGAGATCGAAGGATTCCGCCGGGCCACCGACGCCGCAGTGGCCGCCGCGTCGGTCTCCCAGAAATCGGCCGAAGCTGCGCGTGTTGCGGCCGAACAGGCACAGACGTTGCGTGACGACCTCCAGCGCCAGGAAACCGAACTCGAGGTACAGATCGCCGCAGTTCTCGAGGCCTTCGACAACCTGAGCGACGAGGAGAAGTCGATCCTCGCAGGAACCCCGTTCCCGCCCGGTCTCGACGCCGACCGCATCATGCAGCACCTCATTCCCGGCAACGGCGCTGGAGCGCTTCGATCCGCACTCACCCGCATCGGCGACCCGTACGTGTGGGGAGCCACCGGACCCGACCAGTTCGACTGCTCCGGACTCGTGGTCTGGGCGTACCAGCAGGTCGGAAAGACCGTGCCGCGATCCAGTCAAGCTCAAGCTCAGGGCGGAACCCCGGTCTCGCGCGAGAACCTCCAGCCCGGCGACGTCATCATCTTCTACAACGACGCCTCCCACGTAGGCATTTATGCGGGAGACGGAAACATCGTGCATGCCTCCACGTTCGGGGTGCCGGTGAAGGTGCAGTCGATGGACAGCTTCCCGTTCCACAGCGCGCGGCGCTACTGACCGACTCCGGAGGATCCACCGACGGTCGGCACAGAGGATCCACCGACGGTCGGCACAGAGCGTGGCGGGAGACGCCGCATACACTTGCCGCCGTGCCCGCGCCGGAGACCCTGCCCCGAATCCGTCGTCGACTGCCGTGGGAGCGAATCGGGCTCGCCGCCCTCGCGGTCGCTGCCGTGACCGTCGGAGTGCTGTTCGTCGACCTCGAGTCACATGAGCAATCCGAGTACGGCGTCCGGGTGGAGTTGCAAGCGCTTCTCGATTCCTGGGCGGAAGCAGTACGTACCGGCGACCGCGCAGCACTCGCCGGGATCGTCGACACTGGTGCTGGTCCCGAATTGCTCGAGGCAGAGATCAGCCGCGCCCGGGCGCTTCGCGGTGTGCCCTTGGCCGAGTTCGGATACGAACTGGGTGCCGAGCCGACAGTTGAAGTTCCCGGCGAGGTGAGCAACCGGTTCGGAGACGACCCCGTACGGACGCTCACGGCATTGCTGCGCTACGAGATCGACGGCGTCGACGAGGCGCCGACTCGTAAGCCCGTCACACTGCTGGTGGTCTCTCGCGACGACGGATGGAAGATCGCATCCGACCGGCCGCTTCCCGATTCGGTGTCCACGACGTGGAGAGGCCCGTGGGATCACGGACCTCTCGACGTGACGACGACCGCGACGGCCGGTGGCAGGTCGATGATCCTCGCTCACCCCGACACGGCCGACCTCGCCGCTGACATCGCGGACGAACTGCCCTCCGCTGTGGACGCGGTCTCGAAGGTATGGGGGGCCGACTGGCCGAAACGATCGCTGATATGGGTTACCTCGAGTCGTGATGAGTTCACCGACCTGGTGGGCACTGCACACAACGGTGACGAGATCGCAGCGGTCGCGATCTCCGATGCTGTCGACACCCAGCACGACAGGGCAACCGGGCAACGCATCGTCTTCAGCCCGGCTGCAGGTAGTCGGCTCTCCCGACAGGGCCTGCGCGCGGTGCTCCGGCATGAGTTGACGCACATCGCGGCGCGGCCGCGAACTGTGGACGGATCACCGCTGTGGATCCTCGAGGGATACGCCGACTACATCGGCTACCGGTCCGACGACGGGGCGTCCGTGACCGGCGCAGATCTCCGCCGTATCGCCCCGAACCTCGCCGAGGATGTCGATCTCCATGGCGCACCGTCACAGATCCCCACGGACGACGACTTCGCTGATCCGGACCGATCCCGCACCGCCTACGAGACTGCGTGGAGTCTCGCGACATTCGTCGCCGAAGAGTACGGCCGAGATCAGCTGACCGCCCTGTACCGTGCACTCGCCGACGGCCCCGCAGGCGACGACCTGAGCCACGACTTCGCCGCCACTGTGGGAGCGAGTGTGGACGAGGTCGTCGACCGGTGGGGCGAGTGGCTCTCGGACCGACTCTGACACGCTCTCCCGTCGACCCGGCCCCCGTCCAGCAGGCGCAGGCTCCACGCCCTACGGTATAGACATGTCGCGAACGCTGCTGGTGACCAACGACTTTCCGCCCCGGCCTGGAGGCATCCAGTCGTATCTGCGGTTGTTCGCGGCGCAACTGCCCGCCGACGAGATCGTCGTGTATGCACCGCGTTGGCGCGGAGACAGTCACCTCCGCTACGACGCGGACCAGCCGTTCGAGGTCGTGCGGCATCCGACCACCCTGATGCTGCCGACTCCCGCGGTCGCGCGTCGCGCTTCTCGTCTGCTCGCCGACACAGGGTGCGACACGGTGTGGTTCGGCGCCGCCGCGCCGCTGGCATTGCTGGCTCCCGTGCTACGGCGCTCCGGCGCCGAACGGATCGTGGCGAGCACACACGGTCACGAAGTGGGTTGGTCGATGGTGCCCGGCGGCCGGCAGGCGCTGCGTCGGATCGGCAACGAGACCGACACCGTTACTTTCGTCAGCCGGTACACCCGAGGCCGGTTTGCGGCGGCGTTCGGTCCCCAGGCCGGCCTCGAACACCTGCCGTCGGGCGTCGACACCGAGGTGTTCCGGCCGGACCCCGCAGCGCGTGCCGAACTCCGCGACCGGTACGGACTCGGGGACAGGCCGACGGTGCTGTGCCTGTCGAGGCTGGTGCCGCGGAAAGGTCAGGACGTTCTGATTCGGGCACTGCCCGAAATCCGACGTCGCATCGACGGCGCCGTGCTTGTGATCGTCGGCGGAGGCCCGTACGAGAACACGCTGCGTGAGCTGGCGCGTAAGAACGGCGTCGAGGACCACGTCGTCATCACCGGCGGTGTGCCCGCCGCAGAGCTTGCAGCACATCACACGATCGCGGACGTGTTCGCGATGCCGTGTCGCACCCGCGGTGCCGGACTCGATGTGGAAGGTCTCGGGATCGTCTACCTCGAAGCTTCCGCCACAGGTGTCCCGGTGGTTGCGGGGAGGTCCGGCGGTGCTCCCGAGACGGTCCGGGACGGGGAGACCGGATTCGTCGTCGACGGCACCTCGGTGTCCGCTGTCGCGACCGCGATAACCGGTGTCCTTGCCGACCCCGACCGGGCAGCGGCGATGGGAGCTGCCGGTCGGCGGTGGGTGTCGACCCAGTGGCGCTGGGATGTTCTCGGTGCCAAGCTGCGGGAGCTGCTGAGCGGAGCGTCGCAACGACCGGGAATCACGCACCGAACCGCGGGGTGACGAACCGACCGGGTGCCGTGTATGTGAAGCTGTCCGCGTGAGCAGCATTCAGGTGTCGGATCAGAGCTTCATCGCGGCGGACCCCGTCCACATCGCTGCGGAGATCGCAGCGCCGGACCGCTGGCGGGTGTGGTGGCCGGACCTCGCGTTGACCGTCCGCGAGGACCGCGCCGAGCAGGGAATCCGATGGGCCGTGTCGGGTTCGCTGACCGGGACGATGGAAGTGTGGCTCGAGCCCTCACTCGACGGTGCGATCATCCACTACTTCCTGCACTGCGAACCGACCGGCATCGCCCCCGAACGGGTGACCGAACTCGACCTGCCGGCCATGAACCGGGAACGCAGGGTCGCGGGGAAGAAGATGACCTTCGAGGTCAAGGCTCGACTAGAAGCGGGACGCCCCGCCGGGGAGGCTCCCGGCGACCGGTCCTGAGCGGACCGATACCGTGTCGATACGGTATGTGGTAGACAACGGCGTCGGTATCGGCTCCTCCGAACATGGAGGCGGCCGCGCACCTTCAGTACACGGGACGGACTGAGAAGGAGTCTTCGTCGAATGGCCGAGAAGACCAAGAGGTCGATCACCATCGATGCACCGGCAGATCAGGTGATGGCTGTGATCGCGGACTTCGACGCCTACCCCACCTGGGTGGAGTCGGCCAAGACCGTCGAGGTCCTCGAGCGGAGGCCTGACGGTCGCGCGGAAACCGTCCGGTTCGTCCTCGACGCCGGGATCGTCAAGGACACCTATGTCCTGCGATACCGCTGGGCGCCGGACGGCCGCGCAGTCAGCTGGAAGCTCGAGAGCGGCGAGATCCAGAAGGCTCAATCGGGGAGCTACGTCCTCGGGGATGCCCCCGGCGGGGGCACAGTGGTCGACTACGAACTCACCGTCGACCTGACCATCCCGATGATCGGCCTGTTCAAGAGAAAGGCCGAGAAGGTGATCACGGATACCGCACTGAAAGAACTGAAGAAGCAGGTGGAAGGCTGAGCGCCGAGAGCGGGACGGCACCCGCCCGCGTACGGCTGTTCCTCGGTAAAGGAGGAGCGGGTAAGACCACTCTCGCAGCAGCAACGGCTCTGACCGATGCGCGCACCGACGGCTCCGTGCTCCTCGTCTCCATAGATCAGGCGCACTCGCTGGCCGATGTTCTCGCGGTCGATGCGGGGTCCGGTCTCACGTCCGTGACCGACGGTCTCGACATCCTCGAAATCGATTCACTCGGGTTGCTGGAGCAGCGCTACGCGACCCTGCATCGACTCGCATCCTTCACGGGGGGACACGAACACGCCGGACAGTTCGATCTACCGGCCCCCGAAGAACTCATCGGATTGCCCGCAGCGCAGGAGCTTCTCGCGCTCACCGAAGTGGCCCGCCTGGCCGCTGACGGACGATGGCGCACTGTGATCGTCGATGCACCCGCATCTGCCGACGCATTCCGCTTGATCGCATCGCCCCGCACGTTCGCCGACTACATGGATCGAATCTGGCCGCAACACAGTCGGATTGCCGCCGCGACCGGATCCGACCCCCGACTGATGCTGGTCGTGGCCCTCTACGACAGGATTCTGGGAGGACTCGGCGCACTACGCGACCTGCTCGACGATCGCACCCGAACAGGCGCGACACTTGTGACGACTCCCGACCGCGCAGGGTTCGCCGAATTGCGTCGGCTTCGTTCCTGGACTGCGATGGCCACCTTGCGGCTCGACGCCGTGATCGTCAACGGGCTCGTGCCTGACCTCGGCGACGACGGGCCCGCCGCCGAGTGGGTCGCAGCTGTGCGTGCGGCGCAGTCCGCCGTCGTGGACGAGATTCGTGCGCTGGTCACCGAGACTCCGGTCGTCGTGTACGAGCGACGGAGCGACGAACCGATAGGCTTGCGGGCGCTCGGCGAGATGACACAGCACCACCGCCACGACCGGGATCCGTCGCGGCTGGGGAGCGACGTCGAACCGGTCCGGATCGGTCACGACACGGGAACAGGGGTGGACGCGGTGTACACGATGCGAATGCACCTCCCGGTCGCCGACCCTTCGTCACTCACCCTCGGCCGGGTGGCCGACGACCTCGTCGTGGGTGCCGACGGAATTCGTCGCCGGCTGCGTCTGGCATCCGGTCTGCGTCGGTGCACCGTCTCCGAGGCAGAATTCGACGGGACCGATCTGCTGCTGCGATTCGTCCCTGATCCGGCGGTGTGGCCGAAGTGAGTTCGGATCACGACGACGTCCTGAGCGACCTGAGGATCCTCGCCGATACCGTCCTCGACCGTGTCGAGGCGCTGGTCGAGCAAGTGACTGCGCAAGACGGTGCGTCGCAGACGGACGCGGCGACGAACACCGATGCGGCCGAGGTGAGTGCACCCGCACCTTCTTCAGGAGGTTGTACTTGGTGCCCGCTTTGCGCGGTCGCCGCTCTCGTCCGGGGTGAGAACCACGAGTTGATCGCCAAGCTGGCATCGCAACTCGCTGCGCTGATCGCGATCATCCGCGAACTGGTAGCGCGTTTCCTGCCCCCTCCACCGACGGAGCCCGGCAGCGGTCCGGACGGTACACCGACTCCGGAGCCACCCGATCGAGGTGGTTTCGTACCCATCTCCGTCACTATCCGTCCCTGACAGCGGACACTGGCGATATGGCGCAACCCGAACGGCACACGGTCGGTATCGACGTGGGCGGCACAAGCATCCGTGCCGCCGTGGTCGATGCGTCCGGCGCGGTGATCGACTCTGCTCGGGCACCGACACCGGGTTCGGTGCCGGTGCTCGAGGACGCTCTGCACAGGGTCGTGCGGCTACTCGCCGACCGTAACGACGTCTCGGCCGTAGGGCTGGCAGTCGCCGGGTTCCTCAGCGCGGACTGCCGCACCGTACGATTCGCCCCACACCTCCCGTGGGTCGATGCCCCGATCGCAGAGAGGCTCACAGCACGCTTCGGTCTCCCGGTGATCCTCGAACACGACGGGAATGCGGCGGGCTGGGCCGAGTACAGGTTCGGTGCCGCCGCGGGCAGTCGCATCGCGGTGCTGGTAGCGCTGGGCACCGGTATCGGCGCCGCGTTGATGCTGGACGGCCGGATCTTCCGAGGCGCTCACGGGGTGGCTCCCGAACTCGGCCACCTGCAGGTGGTGCCGGGTGGCAGGCCCTGCCCCTGCGGTAAACGAGGGTGTTGGGAGCGATACTGCAGCGGCACCGCTCTGGTCGACATCGCAGTCGAGATGCTCGCCGCAGATCCGGGGCGTTCGCAACTGGTGGCCGGAACGACCGCGGATCCGGGGTCGCTGACCGGTCGCCGGATCGCCGGTGCTGCGCAGGACGGTGACCCCCTCGCACTGGCCGCCATGGCCGAGTTCGCCCGCTGGCTGGGGGTGGGGTTGTCGATCGTCGCCGATGTGTACGACCCGGAACTCATCGTTGTCGGCGGGGGAGTGTCGGGGTCGGCGTCGCTGTTCCTCGACGACGCGCGAGAGCACTACGCGGCGGCGTCTACCGGGGCCGGACACCGACCTCTCGCCCGGGTTCGCGCCGCGCAACTCGGGGACGCCGCAGGATTGATCGGTGCTGCTGACCTCGCGCGCCGAGCCATGGCGGACGGTCACGAAACCTCGCTGCTCTGAGATTCTCGTCACTTACTGCGCATTCGCGTGGAGCCGGGCACGTCCGCGGTGTGCGTGTGACCCTCGAATCGACGTAGAGTCGACCGGCGGGCTTGGTGAGCCCGCGTCGACGATCCCGGGAAGGTTTGCCATGTGGTACTGGCTGTTCAAGTACGTCCTGCTGGGCCCACTGCTTTGGCTTATGGGCAGGCCCAAGTTCGAAGGCGGCGAGAACATCCCGACGGGTGGTCCCGCCATTCTCGCCAGCAACCATCGCGCCGTGCTCGACTCGTTCTATCTGCCTTTACTGGCGAAACGACGTATCACCTTCCTTGCCAAGAGCGAGTACTTCACCGGAACGGGGCTCAAGGGACGATTCCAGCGCTGGTTCTTCTCCTCCGTCGGCCAGGTTCCGATCGACAGGACGGGTGCGGATGCCGCGCAGGACGCACTCAACGCCGGCGCCCGGGTTCTCGCGCAGGGCAAGCTACTCGGTATCTATCCGGAAGGCACTCGTTCGCCGGACGGACGTCTCTACAAGGGCAAGACCGGACTGGCGCGTCTCGCACTCGAGACAGGAGTACCTGTTATTCCCGTCGCGATGATCGGTACCGACAAGATGAACCCGATCGGCTCCAAGATGTGGAAGCCGGCCAAGATCACTGTCCGGGTCGGTGAGCCGATCGACTTCTCCCGGTTCGAGGGAATGGGCGGAAACCGTTTCGTCGAGCGCACTGTCACCGACGAAGTGATGTACTCCCTCATGCAGCTGTCCGGTCAGGAGTACGTCGACGTCTATGCCGCCTCGTTGAAGGACGTGTCTCCGAAGGCTACGGCGACACCGACCGACCCTGCCGTCACACCCGAGGCCGACCGCATGCCCGACACCCAGGCGGGGTGACGCACTGCGTCGCGGGCATAATGTGACGACGTGCGCTACTTCTACGACTGCGAGTTCATCGAGGATGGACGCACCATCGAACTCGTATCGATAGGTGTGGTCTGCGAGGACGGGCGCGAGTTCTACGCGGTGTCCACCGAGTTCGACCCGGAGCGTGCAGGCCCGTGGGTTCGTCGCAATGTTCTACCCAAGTTGCCGCCCGAGAACCACCCTGCCTGGAAGTCGCGGAGCCGCATCCGAGACGACCTCCTGAAATTCCTCGTGCCCCGTGTGGGTATTCGGCCCGAGTTGTGGGCGTGGATCGGTGCATACGACCATGTGGCGCTGGTCCAGCTGTGGGGGTCGATGCCGGAGCTGCCCGATGTACTGCCCCGTTTCACCCGTGAGCTGCGGCAGCATTGGGAACAACACGGGTCCCCGGTGCTCCCGCCGGTGCCCGACGACAACCACGATGCGCTGACGGATGCGCGTCACAATCTCGCGAAGTTCGACGCAATCGAGGTGGCCCGCCGGACGCGATGAGCCGGGTCTGTGTGACCGGCTGCGGTCGGGGCCATATCCTGGTGGAGTGAACTGGACCGTCGACGTACCGATCGACCGCTTGCCCGAACTTCCGCCGCTGCCGTCGGAACTGCGCGAAAAGCTCGATATCGCGTTGTCCAAGCCTGCGCTGCAGCAGCCGACATGGCCTGAAGACCAGGCCGCGGCAATGCGGACCGTCCTCGAGAGCGTCCCGCCGATCACCGTGCCCCGCGAGGTAGAGGAACTGCAGAATCAACTCGCGGCCGTCGCGAGGGGTGAGGCCTTCCTGCTGCAGGGCGGTGACTGCGCCGAGACGTTCATGGACAACACCGAACCGCACATCAAGGGCAACATCCGCACACTGCTGCAGATGGCTGTCGTCCTGACCTACGGTGCGTCGACCCCGGTCGTCAAGGTCGCGCGTATTGCCGGGCAGTACGCCAAGCCGCGCTCGTCCGACACCGACGCCCTCGGGTTGCCGTCGTACCGCGGCGACATGGTGAACTCCATCGTCGCCGACGCGGCTGTCCGCGGGCACGACCCGTCCCGTTTGGTCCGGGCGTACGCCAACGCAAGCGCCGCGATGAACCTGGTACGTGCAGTCACCTCCGGTGGCGAAGCAGACCTGCATCGCGTCCACGACTGGAATCGCGAGTTCGTCGCGTCGTCGCCGGCCGGAGCCCGCTACGAGGCACTGGCCTCCGAGATCGATCGTGGCCTGCGGTTCATGGACGCCTGCGGGGTCATCGACCCGAACCTGCGCGCCGCGACCATCTACGCGAGTCACGAAGCGCTCGTACTCGACTACGAGCGCGCGATGCTGCGCCTCGACACCACCGGAGACGAGCCCCGCCTGTACGACCTGTCGGCCCACTTCCTGTGGATCGGCGACCGGACCCGGCAACTCGACGGTGCCCACATCGCTTTCGCTGAGTTGCTTTCCAACCCGATCGGTCTGAAGGTCGGGCCCAGCACCACCCCCGAGATGGCCGCGGAGTACGTCGAACGCCTCGACCCCCACAACAAGCCCGGTCGCCTCACCTTGATCTCGCGGATGGGGCACTCGAAGGTCCGCGACCTGCTGCCCGGCATCATCGAGGCTGTCGAAGCCACCGGTCACAAGGTCATCTGGCAGTGCGACCCGATGCACGGCAACACCCACGAGTCGTCGACCGGGTACAAGACCCGCCATTTCGACCGGATCGTCGACGAGGTCCAAGGTTTCTTCGAAGTGCACCGTGCCCTCGGCAGTCACCCGGGCGGGATCCACATCGAACTGACCGGCGAAGACGTCACCGAATGCCTCGGCGGAGCACAGGACATCTCCGACGTCGACCTGCACGGACGGTACGAGACCGCGTGCGATCCGCGACTGAACACTCAGCAGTCCATCGAGTTGGCATTCCTCGTCGCCGAGATGCTGCGCGGTTGATCCGATAGGGGTCCGTCCGGCGGGCCCACAGAGGACCGTGGAGCAGAACGGATCAGGGCACGGCGGTCAGCACGACCGTAGTGCCCGGTTCGGTTCGGCTCCCGGCGCCGGGGCTCTGCCCGATCACCACGGATCGGTCTGAGTCGGCGAGCTGTCGCACTTCCACATCCAGTCCCAGCCGCGCCAGTTCGTCTCGTGAAGACCCGACCGAACGCCCCATCATCGACGGCACCTTCACCGCGTTCGACACGAGCAGTGTCACCGTGCCGCCCGCTCCGACCCGGTCACCCTCGGACGGATCGGTTCCGGATACCCGGCCCGCGTCGACATCGGGATCGAACACCTCTCGTTCGTCCTGGACTGTCAGGCCGACCTTCTCGAGTGCTGCGCGCGCGGCGTCGACCGTCCGGCCCTCCAGATCCGGAAGTTCCACTGGCGCGGCACCCTTGCTGATAATCACCTCGACCTTCGCGCCGACCGGGAGCACGGTGCCCGGGGCGGGATCGAGCGCCGCGACCGACCCCTCCGGGGCCGATGTGCTGAACGCCGTCCCGCCGTCGACCGGTTCGAACGTGCGCCGCCGCAGTTCGTCCTCGACCGTGTTCCGGTCGCCCCCTCCGGGGACTCCCGGTACCGTCGGTCGACCCAACGACACGAGCAGCGCGACGGTATCGCCGCGCGGAACCTGCGAACCCACCGCCGGATCGGTACCGAGCACCGTGTCGATCGGAACCGCGTCCGAGTACTCACCGCGGGTCACCACGGCCGCGCCTGCCGTCTCGACGGCTGCGGCGGCCGCGGCAGCATCCATGCCCTGTACCGCAGGAATGTCGATCATCCGCCCCGATCCGAGCCACCATCCGGCCAGGCCCATGAGCAGTGCGAGTACGACGATCCCGACGATCCAGCCGGTGGTGGTGCGTCGGGAGGCGCGTCGGTTTGCGCGGTAATCGACCTGCGTACCGTCGCCGGCTCCGGAGCCACCATCGTGACGTCCCTGGATTTCGTCTCGGGTGTGCTCTCGCGTGACGACCTTGGTGTGCTGCGGCTGGGCGTGGCCTTGCGGGATCGGCGAAGCCGCCGCCTGATGGACAACGGTCGGGGCCGCATCCGCGGTAGCCGCAGCCTGTGGCCTGATCGCGGTGGTCTCGGGAACCGCGTTCGGCGTGAGCGGCGACGGCGGCGCGGGGGCCGAGACAGCAGTCTTCGCGGTGATCGCGGATTTCCGGGGCGCCGGGACCCGGTAGCGAGGAAGATCGAGTGCGTCGCTGAGGTCGGTGAGGGCATCGGCCATCGCACCCGCATCGGCGTATCGTTCGTCCGGCTCACGCTCTGTCGCACGACGTACCAGCGTGTCGAATTCTTCCGGAACACCGTCGATCCATGTACCGGGATCGGGTACGTCCTTCTCGACACGCTGATACGCAACCGACAGTGACGTGTCGCCAGTGAAAGGGGTGCGTCCGGTCAGCATCTCGAAAATCAGTACACCGGTCGAGTACACGTCGCTGCGCGCGTCGGCATTACCGGTTGTGACCTGCTCCGGCGAGAGGTACGCGGCCGTACCCAAGATCACACTGCGCGATGTCGTATTCGCGGCCGCGACTGCACGGACAAGCCCGAAATCGGCGATCTTCACCTCGCCGTTCCGGGAGATGAGGATGTTCTCGGGCTTGACGTCGCGGTGCACGAGGCCGGCACGATGAGCCACCGCGAGCGCACCGAGCACGGGCGCTGCCACAGCAGCGGCGGCGTGCGGAGGCATGGGTCCGCGCTCGCGAAGTAGCTCGCGAAGTGTGCCTCCTTCGACGAGTTCCATGACGAGGAACACGTCGTCACCATCTTGTCCCTGGTCGTACACCGCGACGAGACCCGGATGGTTGAGTCGCGCCACCGACCGGGCCTCGAACTCGAACCGCGCGAGGAATTGGGGGTCGGCAGCGAACTGATGGTCCATGACCTTCACCGCGACCGGACGATCGAGACGTTGATCGGTCGCGCGGTACACGGTCGACATGCCACCGCGGGCAATCCGTGCTTCGATCAGATAGCGCCGGTCGAGGAGCTTGCCGACCACATGGTCGCCTCCAGCGGTCACCCGGTGTACCCCCGTGTCTCTGTGTCCCGATTTCGTCCCTGTCGATCGTAGTCATGGTGCCGGCAGGTGGTCGCGTACGTGCCCTCCATGCATCGGCGATACGGTGGAACGGTGAGCACTATTCCGTACTGCGACGACGTCCTCGACCGGACCGTTCCCGTCCTGCAGCTCGTCGACGTGGCCAAGCAACTCGACCTCGCCATTACACGCGTTCATCAGCTGTTGCGCGACCGCCAGCTGATCGCGTTCAAACGAGACCGCGTTCCGGTTGTCCCCGAGGTGTTCTTCGACGGCACCGGAGCGATCGCCAAGGGCCTTCCGGGACTCATCTCGGTGCTCCACGACGGGGGATTCACCGATACAGAGATTCTGGAATGGATGTTCCGGGAGGACGACACTCTCCCCGGCGGAAACGCCATCAACGCGTTGCACACCGATTCGATGAGGGAAGTGATCAGGCGGGCGCAGTCGTCGGCATTCTAGGACGATCGGCCTTCCTGCACACGGGGTGAGTGCTTCCAGGGTCGTCCCGCTATCGCGCCCGAAGCCGCCTGCATCACCGCGACGGACGTCCGCGTGCGGCGCGGGACCGCCACGCGTCGATCCAGGACCTGGTAACCGCTGTGCTCGACCTCGTCGAGGATTCGGCTGTACAGCACGAACGCGGTGCGGATTCCAGGCCGGACGCGGCGGGGAAGCAGGTCAAGGCCGGGTTCGGCCTCGCGGTAGCGGTCCCTGGTCAAGGCAACGGCGTGTGCGAGGGCGCGTCGTACCCGAGGATCGGGGCGACGGTGGCTTTTGCTCGCGCGGAGCAGGTCGTCGTCGACACCGAATGCCGCCCACAGATCGTTCGGCAGGTACACGCGATCGCGCTCGAGGTCCTCACCGACGTCACGGATGAAATTGGTGAGCTGGAACGCTTCGCCGAGCGCACTCGCATACGGCCCGGCCCTGTCGACGTCCTCGACGCCGAACACTGTGAGCAACTGCAGGCCGATCACCGCGGCCGACCCGTACATGTACTCGCGCAGCTCTGCCATGTCGCGATACCGGACACGGTGTTCGCTGGTACCTGGGATGTCCATGCGCATCGACCGGAGGAAGGCCTCGAAATACCTCACAGGGATGTCGTAGCGATCGATGGTGGCGGCGAGTGCCCGGACCACCAGGCCGGTCGGGTCGGGTATCCCAGGATTGCCCTCGAGGGCCTGATGTAGACGTGTGTCCGCGTCATCGACCCCGCGCACAGCCGCAGCCGGATCATCGACAGCGGTGACGTCGACTATGTCGTCGACGATGCGCGCGAAACCGTAGAGGGCGTGCACGGCTCGCCGCCGCTCCTTCGGCAGCAACCGCGCGGCGAGGTCGTAAGTGCGACCGTGCGCGGCGGTCAGCGACGCGCAGTACGCGAACGCTTCGTCGAGGTGGCCGGGTGCGAGCGGACCACGCTCGGTGCGCAGGCGTGGTGCAGGCACGCCCGTTCTCACCGCGTGGCCGTGCGCAGATGCAGTGGGTCGGGACTGCGCAACGAGAGCGCGGCGACGACTGCAGCGAACACAGCGAGTGCAACGTGTGCGATGTTGTACATCCCGATCGAGCCGTCCGGGTTGAAGATCAGCATCAGCCACGTCGACAATGCGACGAAGATCATCAGGGTGCGTGTCGACATCCTGAATGCTGCCGCCACGACAAGTGGCCACGAGTAGTACCAGGGCAACGCAGCCGGCGACAGAAGCGTCACGGCCGTGAGTGCGATGACGATGCCGAGGACGGCGTCGCGTTCGGAGCGGCGGAAGCGCCACCATGCGTAGACCAGGATGATGCCGAGAGCGATCATGCAGAGCATCCGGGTCACGTCGAGTACGGAACCCAGACGCCACGGTGTGAACCAGGTGATCGCATGGCCCATCATCGTCGGAAGCGAAAGCCAGTTGATGATCTTCGACGATCCGGACAGTGCTGTCAGCCACCCGATGCCGACTCCGGCGATCAGCGAGGTACCACCGAAGACGAAGACGAAGACCGCGACCCCGATGCCGACTGTCTTGACGAACGATTTGATGGGGGAGGGGGGTTCGCGGCCTTCTGCGAGCGCGCGGTCGCGTTCATGGATCATCCACACCCACACCAGGAAGGGCAGCGCGAGTCCAGCGGTGGCCTTGATGGCGGCGCCCAGCGATACCAGCGCGAAGCCACTGAGATGGCGTCCTTCGAGCACGAGCACGATCCCGGCAAGCATCAGTCCGACCATCAGCAACTCGTTGTGCACACCCCCGACGAGGTGTACGAGGACGAGCGGATTGAGGACCGCAAGCCACAACGCCACGGTGGGATTGCCGCCCATCCGGCGTGCGAGTCGGGGCACGCCCCAGGCCATCAGCACCAGACCGGGCAGCATGAGTAGACGCCACAGCCACGTGCCGGACACGACGTTGTCGCCGGTGATCGATGTGATGCCTGCTCCGAGCAGCAGATGGACCGGACCATACGGAGTGGTCGTCGTTGTCCAGACGTTACTGACGTTGTCGAGTAACAGGCCCGGGTTGACGACGGGGCCCTCCGAGTACGGATCGAAACCCTCGCGCAACATGGCGCCCTGGGCAAGATACGAGTAGGCGTCCCGGCTGAACATCGGGGTGGCGACCAGCAGTGGAACGGTCCACGTGGGCAGGACCTTCCAGAGGTCGCGGACCGATGCTCGGTCGGCAAGCACGGCACGCCCCAGCCGGACCCAAGCACCGATCATCAGCAGGACACCGATCCAGATGATGATCGTGGAGAGCAGATGACCGTGGCCGAATCGCAGCCACGAGAGGTACATGTCTTCGAGCAACGGATCGACACGGCGAACACTGCCCGCACCGAAGCTGCCGAAGGTCACGAAGGCCGCTCCGCAGGCTCCGAGGACCGCCGCATTGCCGGCGGGGCCACGAAGGAATTCGGCCGCACTACGACGACGTCCGGGCGGTTCCGGGGACGGGATTTCCGTTGCCGGTTCGATGGCCGACCGATCACCGGGATCGGCTTCGGAAGCGGCAGGGGACGACATGGGTACGATTCCTCCCCCGGAAGTCGCGTTGGTGCTGGGCGCAGCTGACAAGAACGATGACACAGTTTAGTGGAGCCGGAAACGGCGGCGCGTCCGCCTCGGTGACGGCGTGGCGCGGACCTCAGTGCTACTGCCGGCCGACACCGAGGCGCTCGGCAGCGAGCCGACCTGACAACAACACCGTAGGGACTCCCACACCCGGCACGGTTCCGGAACCCGCGAGAACGACATTGGGATGCCGCGGGTCCAGGTTGCGACGACGGAACGGGCCCGTCTGCCGGAACACGTGGGCACTTCCGAAGGGGCTACCCGCCGACATGCCCTTGGCTGCCCACGTCGCGGGTGTGTCGATGTGATCGACGTCGAATCCCGAGGTGATTCCCGCGTATCCGCGGGCGTCCAGGGTGGAGAGCAGTTCCTTGGAGTAAGGACCTGCGAGCGCGTCCCACGCCAACGGCGCGCTTTCGAGGTTGGGGCAGGGCGCGAGTACGGACAGTGGTTCGTGCTCGGCTCCGTTGCGGCGGAGCAACAAGTCCGGATCCGACAGTGCAGGCCGCGTGACGAGCAGCGATGGATCGGTCATCAGCCGTCCCCGCCCTCGGGGGGCGGTGATGTCGCGGAAGGTGCCGTCCCACCGCGCACCGAACTCGATGACGTGATGGTGCGCTGCCTGCCACGTCCTGCTGACGGCGGTGGGTACGGTGCCGTGCAGGACGACCGCTGACGGGGACGCGAGTGTCCTCCGGAACCGTGGGGGAGGCAGGAGCGCATCGACTACGGGCAGGTCGGGGGTCAGGACCGTAGCGTCACACGGATAGCAGCTGCCGTCCGCGGTATGCACGCTGCAGACGCGATCACCTGCGAACCGCAGTTCGGTGACGTCGGCTCCGAGATGCAATCTGCCCCCTGCGCGAACGAAGGCATCGGCCATCGCGCGGGCTACGGTACGCATCCCCCCGTCCACGGCGTAGACACCGAGTGAGGTGTCCATGTGCGGGATCGCGCCGTATATCGCCAGGGCGCGTGCCGGTGTCACTCCCGCATACAGTGCCTGGAAGGTGAACACCTTCCGCAACCGAGGATCGTGTATCCGGCGGTTCACCTGTTTACCGAGCCTGCCGAACCCGCCGAGCCGGACAAGTTTCACCAGGTCGTACAGGGCCCCCGGCGAGGAAACCAGGTCGAGCGGCGAATCGAAGTTCGCGTTCATGAACCGGTCGAATTCTGTGTCGAAGATGTCCGCGAGCCATCGCCGCAATGTCAGGTATCGGCGCGCCTCCTCAGCGCCGCACACCCTGGTGACCTCGGCGACCATCGAGTCCGGATCCGAGTGCACGTCGAGCGTGCTGCCATCGGCGAACCGGGCGTGATAGGCGGGGGAGAGCCGAGTGGTGTGCAGCGGCGGGTGCACGGTGGTCGGGTCGGCTCCGACGGCGGCGAGCGCGTCGTTGATCAGTTCGGGCATCGTCAGGACGGTCGCCCCGTTGTCGATCTCGTAGCCGGGGCCGGTGTGGACACCGACGCGGCCGCCCACCGCATCGCAGCGTTCGAGGACGGTCACATCGCGTCCGGCACCACGCAAGTGCAGGGCAGCGGACAGTCCCGCCAGGCCAGCGCCCACCACGACCACTCGCTGTGCGTCGGGAACGGTACGGACGGTCATCACGCCGCGCGCCGCGTCGCGGCCAAGGCCGCCTCCCGCAGGAGTGCTGCGCCCTCCTCGGTTGCCCCCGAGGACCCGAGGGTGGCGAACGCCCGCTCGGTGAGCGCGGTGATCTGCTGCTCTACCTTGTCGACAGCGCCGACCTCGACGAGCACGTTGCGTATGTGCTCGACCTGCTGATCGCTCAGATCGGTGCCGATCGACTCCCTCAGGGTCGCAGCGGCAATCGGATCGTCGGCGTCAGCGGCTTCCAGTGCCAGCGCATACAGCACGGTCCGTTTGCCCGAGCGCAGGTCGTCGCCGGACGGTTTTCCGGTGACCGCCGGGTCGCCGAAAACGCCGAGAAGGTCGTCGCGCAGCTGGAACGCAAGGCCGATATCGGTGCCGAAACGGCGGTACGCGTCGATCAACGACTCGTCGGCACCTGCCAGAACTGCGCCGAGATGCAGTGGGCGTTCGATCGTGTACGCGGCGGTCTTGAATCGGTTGACGCGGGCTGCGGCCTCGACCGACTCGTCCGCTGCGGCCTCACCCGCGATATCGAGGTACTGGCCACCGAGGACCTCGGTGCGCATGGCCGCCCAGACCGGGCCGAGCCGCGCTGCAGCCCCGCTGGGGAGTCCGGCCTCGCGGACCATGTCGTCCGCCCACACCAACGCCAGATCGCCGAGCAGGATCGCGACGGCCTGCCCGAACTCTGCCGGCGCCCCACGCCACGCGTTGTCGCGGTGCAGCCCGGCGAAGTCGACGTGCACGGTGGGAAAGCCGCGACGCGTGGTGGACGCATCGATGATGTCGTCGTGGACCAGCGCACCCGCCTGCACCAGCTCGAGTGCCGAGCACGCCCGTAACACCGCACCGGCGTGCGGTCCGGTCGGGTCCCCGCCTGCACCGAGCCACCCGGACCACGCGAACGACGGACGAATGCGCTTACCTCCGCGGAGAACGAACGACTCCAGCGCGGCGACCGCCTCTGGGTAACCTCCACCGACGGTCTCCACGATGGGGGCCTTGGAATCGAAGAACTGCCGCAGCGCGCCTTCGACGAGTTCGGGGAGCGGGACGGGGGGCACGGGTGCGGGTCCGGTGGACAGGGGATTCCTCCTGGTCGAATGCGTCGAGCGTCGCGCGACGGGTCACGCGACACCGACACCGAGCCTATCCGGCGCTCCTCGCCGTCGCCGGTGGCCGGTCGTTGGTCGGCGCACCCTATGCTGGACGCGTGGTAGTCGATTTCAGGGGGACCGGTGAGGGCGCGGTGGCCGACAGCGCCGAGCGAGTCGAGCAAGATGGTGATTCGCGTACGCCATCGATCGTGCATCGCCTCGGCGATCTGCGTGGCAGGCGGATTCCGTTCTCTGTCGAATTCTCCCCGCCGCGCGACGCGGACGCCGAGGCACGACTGTGGCGCGCCGTCCGGGTGTTCGAGCGGCTCGGCCCTGCGTTCGTCTCGATGACGTACGGTGCGGGAGGTTCCACGCGCGACCGAACAGTCCGCGTGACCGGCGAACTCGCGGAAGCGACGACGCTGCTGCCGGTGGCGCACCTGACCGCTGTCGGACACAGCGTCGACGAACTTCGGGCGATGGTCGGTGCGTATGCGGATCGCGGCATCACGAATATTCTGGCGCTGCGCGGCGACCCGCCCGGCAACCCGCTCGGTGAGTGGGAACAGCACCCCGAGGGGCTCGCACACGCCGACGAACTGGTGCGACTCGTACGCGACCTCGGTGACTTCCATGTCGGGGTGGCCTCGTTCCCCGAGGGGCATCATCGTTCACCCGACCTCGATCACGACACCCGGTTTCTGGTGAACAAGCTCCGCGCGGGTGCCGAATACTCCATTACCCAGATGTTCTTCGACGTGGAGCACTATCTGAGATTGCGCGACCGCGTCGCCGCGTTCGACACAGAGCAGGCCGCCAAGCCGATCATCCCCGAGATCATGCCGATCACCTCGCTGCGATCGGCGCGCCGTAGCTTGGAGTTGTCCGGATCGAAGCTCCCAGTGGCGCTCGAGGAGCGTCTCGTGCGGGCAGCCGGTGACGGGCCGGACGAGGACCGGGCAGCTGTGCGCGAGGTCGGCATCGATGTGGCCACCGAGATGTGCGAACGCCTCATCGCCGAGGGTGCTCCCTGTCTGCACTTCATCACGCTGAATTTCGCGCGGGCCACCAGTGAGGTGCTCACGCGCCTCGGCATCGAAATGCCTGCACCTGCGGCGCAACCGGCCTGACGGCCGTATCTTTGGGCGGTTGTGCTGGTCAGGACCGGCTTCGACCGTTCGATGACGGTCGTGTGGCAGAGGGATTGCGAGTGAACCAGGCCAATGCGCCGATCAGGAGCGTGACGGCCGTGGCGCCGCCGGCCACGATCCCGGCCCATCCCGCAAATCCGCGGGTGTTGGGGTCGGAGTAACGCACTTCTGCGCGCAGCGTGCTCACTTCACCTGCGGGGAGTTTCCACGAGACGATCGAATCGGACTCGCGGTCGCCGTTGGTGGTGGCCACACGCGCGGGAAAGGCGATGGTGAACTGGACGTCGGTGCCGCGTTCAGGGGCCGCTTCGAGATCGACCCGCCCGGTGAGCGACACGAGGTCGCCTGCACGCTGCAGGGAGAGTTGGAAGGATCCGGCGCTCTGATCCGACATGGTCGCGAGTTGCTGCACGTCGCCGAAGGTCAGGTCGCTGAAGAAGACCTGGCTGCCGACATATCCGTCCTGTGCGTACTCTTGAATGCGCACTTTTCCGGCCAGGGCCGAGGGAACGGTGAGTTCGGGGCCCTTGTCGTTCTCGTCGATCGGGATCGTCGCCGCGACGACCTGGCCGGAGACCCGATCATCGGACGAGATTCCCATGGACGTCTGGACACGAAGGCATCCGGTGAGAGCGGGAACCATCAGGATCAGAAGTGCGAAGGCGGCGATGACCCTGCGGGCGATGGCCTGGCGAGGGACGGCTGCGGGGCGAACGGATGTGGAGGACGGCGGCACAGGGATATGGTGCCAGGCCGACGTCGTGCGTTCTGACCATCGGGTCGGATCCGGCGCGTCGTCGGGTTCTCGCGTGGACCTCCGGATCACCGTGCGAGCCGGCCGAGTGTTCTGCGCAGCAGGCCGCCACCGCTGTCGGCGAGTGCGACGCGTGCGGCGCTGCGGCCGCTCGATCCCGACACGCCGCCTCCGGGATGCATCGATGCACCTGTGAGATACATCCCGGACGTACCCGGCACGCGGTAGCCGGACAGCTCGGGGACAGGACGCCAGAAGAACATCTGATCGAGTGCCATCTCCACGTGCATGACGTTGCCGCCGATCAGCCCCATTTCACGTTCGATGTCTTCGGGCGTCTGCGTGTGTATATGGCGGATACCCGCGGTGAAACCGGGGGCCCGGGTCTCCATCTCGGCGATGATCCGGTCGGTCTCGGCTGCGGCTTCCGACCGCCAGGTACGTCCATTGCCGAGCCGGTAGGCGTACCACTGTGACCACAGAGTGATCTGGTGTTCCCCGGACGGTGCGATCGACGGGTCGAGCGCGGAGAAGCTCATCGCCAGGACAGCGGGCGTCGGCGGCAACTCTCCTGCAAGCGCCGCGCCGTGCGCGAGACGAAGCTGAGCGCGGTCGTCGACGAGCAGTTGCAGACCGGTGGTGTCACCGCCGTCACCGGGTGCGCCGCGATAACGGGGAAGCGAATCGGTGCCGAGTCGGAGCACCATGCCTATGCCGGGACCGACGCGAATCCGTCGTCTCCACGCGCCGATCCGCGAGGCATCGAATCCACCCTGTTCGAGCATGTCGAGTGTGGTGAGAATGTGGCATCCGGCGATGACGGTTCGGGCGCTGATGATTCGCCCGGACTCTGTGCGGACCGTCCAGATCTCGCCGGACCGACGGATCTCTACCGCGGCGTCGCCGCACGTCACGGTGCCTCCGTCGGAGGCGAGCCTGGACGTCAGGGCCTGTGTGAGAGCACCACTGCCGCCGACAGGTCGTCCGGGCGGCAACGTGTGCATCAGTGCAGCGAATCCGACCATGGGTGCAGTGCCCGGCTCGGACATCGGTGGCCCGGACTGTGCACCGAACCAGGCAAGTGCGGCCTTGAGCGGTTCGTCGTCGAAGTATTCGTCGAGGAGGGCATCACCGGAGGTGAGGAATCGCCGTGACAGGTCGAGAGCACCCCCGCCGAGGTCGAGCCCACGGAACGACGGGACGAGATGACGGGCGGTCGGTGGCGCCGCGAACGATCTCATGACCGCAGCTGTGCGCGGACCCCACTCGCGCACGAAGCGGAGGTATGCCTCGGCGTCGCGTTCCCCGCAGGCCGCCTCGATCGATGCGCAGGTGTGATCGAGGTCGCGTCGGAAGACGATGCCGGGTCGGCCGCTCCCCGCCGGAGGCGGGGCGAATGCCCATGGATCGCAATCGATGTACCGCAGGCCGTGCGAAGCAAGATCGAGTTCCTCGAGAATGCCGGAGTGCCGGATCATGATGTGAGCCGACGACCCGCGGTCGACCGCGTATCCGGGGAATCGCTCCACGGTCGAGACTGCGCCGCCGATGACGGTGTCGCGCTCGACGACCTCGATCGACCAGCCTTCGCGTGCCAGGTAGCAGGCCGAGACGAGTGCGTTGTGCCCGGAACCGATGACGACGGCGTCGAGCACCGAACTACCTGTGACGGTCATCGCGGTGCCTTGGAGGGGGCCGCGTCGATCGGGAGCGCGCGACCGAGAACAGCGAAGGGGCGAGCGTCCCCGGTGAAGACGAACCGCCGGACCACATCGCGGAAGCCGAAACGCCGGTAGAGACGCCACGCGCGGTTGTCTTCTTCTGCGATCTCGGGTGTCGACAGCATGACCGCCTCCTCTGGGCGATCCAGGAGCAATCGTCGCAGGAGTGCCTCGCCGATGCGATGGCCCTGAGCGTCGGGCCGAACGTGCAGTTCGGTCAGTTCGAAGTAATCGCGGAGCAGCGCGTCGATCGAGTCCGGGGACATTCCCGAGTGCCGCATCCCGGCGCGTACCTGCTGGTGCCACCACTGATGGGGGTGCCCGTGGTAGCCGTAGGCGATCCCGACGAAAGTACTGGGGTCGCCCGGCATCATTGCGGCGACGGCGCGCCAGCCGTCGCGATCGGCGTGCTCCGACCACATCGGCGCGCGGTGGTGTTCGGTGCCTCGGGGATATCGCATGGCGGTGACGTAGACGGACAGGAGATCGGGCAGGTGGGTCCGGAACTCCGTGGGGGTGAGGTCGACGAGTACCGGCTTCGGGTCGTGCCGATTCGGGTCAGTGCTCATATGGGGACGGAGACCGCCTTCCCTTGACGACGTGTCGGTGGGTCCAGCTATATTGAATACGTCGAACCTATGTTCGATGCCGGTGATCCGAGGATGTTCGAGGGAAGCGAACATCCCCGGATCGTCCGGGCCGGAGCCGCACTGCGGCAGGGCAGGAAGGTGCACGAGCCATGGCAGCCCCGAACACCTCGAGATCAAGATCACATAGGTCCGCCGGGGGGCCTGCCCTCGCGGGTTGTGTGGGGCCGACCATGTCGGCCCGCGCTGCGTCGCTGTTGCGCAAGGCAGACGAACTCCTGTCCGGAGCTGCAGGTGCAGACGCGCCCGGCGAACGGTTCCGCTTGTCCTATCTCGCCGCATTGCGCGGCGCAGGCGCAGTGGTTGCAGCCGCGGAACTGAGGGCGGCTCAACGTCCCAAACGGAGGCCCGCGACCCGAAACGCCTGGGTGATGATGATGCGCGCTGATGAATCGTTCGCCGGCTGGGCAGATTTTTTCGCTGATCGATCAGCTGCGCGCGCCGCGGTCGAGGCCGGGGTGCAGCGGGTTGTCGATACGGAAGACGCATCGGCCTTCTTCGACGAGGTCGGACTTTTCCTGCACGACGTCGAGAGCTATTTGTCCGCTGAGAGCGGAACCGGGTCTCGCATGTGACCTCGGCCCCTGGCCGAACGGTACTTTTCGACCCGGGAGATCGAACCAACTTTCGTAGTTGGTGGTCCCGGAGGAAATGTGCTCGTATCATTGACTCAGGCGGCCGTGATGTCGGCGCCCCGCCGGATTCGTCCCACCGGGTCCGGCGGCCACCGTTTAGTGCCGGGGGAGGTACCGTGCCACTCTCCGAGCACGAGCAGCGCATGCTCGATCAGATCGAGAGCGCGCTCTATGCTGAGGATCCCAAGTTCGCCTCGACCGTTCGCGGAAAGCGACTGGGTATGGCGTCCAACAGGCGGCGGCTGCAGGCCGGCGCACTGTTCGTATTGGGTTTGTCGTTGCTTATCGCGGGAGTTGCCCTACCGGTCAAACCGGGTGGGTTCCCGATCATCAGCCTGCTCGGGTTTCTCGTGATGTTCGGTGCGGGAGTTCTCGTGCTGGTCGACGGACGGCATCGATCCGCATCGGGTGCCGCATCCAGCGGAGCGGATTCCGGAAAGCGCGGTAAGGCTTCCACTCGTGGTCGGAAGAAGTCTTCGGAGGGCTTCACCCACCGGATGGAGGAGCGGTTCCGGCGTCGCTTCGAACAAGAGTGATCTGACGCGCACACCGCGCACACATACAGGAAGGGCGCGACCCATGGGGGTCGCGCCCTTCCTGTATGTGTGGGGTGTTCCCTTGCCGGTGGGGCATACGAAACACCCGGCCGGTCTCATCAACCCCACTGCGCCCCACTGCAACGCAATCTGTCTGTTTCGGTGTCGCCCCCCACCAGGCGGACCTGCAATTTCCTGCGTTTCGATGTTCCCGGGCGCACGTCACAGGCGGGTGCGAGCGCGGTAACCGTCACAGGCGCGCACGGTGCCCCACCTCCGCCACGTCCGCTGACCAGGAATTTCAAGAACAACACGCCGATCGGACGCCTGTTAATCGGATATTCGTGGGGTGAAGTGGGGTACTGTGGGGCGCGGCGGGGAGCGAGAGAGTCCTCGTCGCACGACACAGAGTCCGTCCGGCAAGGCGGGAGGTTCCGGGTGTTTCTCGGCACCTACACGCCGAAGTTGGACGACAAGGGCAGGCTCACTCTGCCTGCGAAGTATCGAGATGAACTGGCGGGAGGGTTGATGATCACCAAAGGGCAGGATCACAGCCTGACCGTGTATCCACGCGATGAATTCACCGCGCTCGCGGAACGGGCGGCGGCAGCGTCTCGCAGCAACCCCAGCATGCGTGCCTACCTGCGAAACCTCGCGGCGAGCACGGATGAACAGCGTCCCGATTCGCAAGGCCGCATCACGTTGTCCATGTCGCATCGGACATACGCGGGGCTCACCAAGGACTGCGTTGTGATCGGTTCTGTCAACTATCTCGAGATCTGGAACGCCGAGTCGTGGGAGGCATACCTGGCCGAGCACGAGGAGGGTTTCTCCGAAGCAAGGGACGAGGTACTTCGCGACATATTGTGACGACTCTTCGGCTCTGCGCGGCGAGTGCCGTGAGGCCTCTGCCCGGGACCGACCCTGACGCACTTCCCCGGCGCCAGGTACGGAACGGAAGCCCTGACACACTTCCCCAGTGTCAGGTCTCCGGGATCGGACAGAGACCTCCTGGCATTCGCCGCCGCCGTATCCAGACCATCCGACCGACCACCAAAATCGAACGGCCCGCGTGGCCCGCATCGAACGAGCAGGATTTCGGAGGACCACATGGTGGACGGCGAGGATGACGCCGAAACGACCGACACTGATGGCTTCGGCCATGTTCCGGTACTGCTCGACCGCGCCATAGAGCTGCTGGGGCCGGCGATCGAGGCAGCAGGTCCCGGCGGGGCCGGGGCGGTGTACGTCGATGCGACTCTCGGGCTGGGTGGTCACTCCGCGCATTTCTTGCGCACCTTTCCCGGCCTGAGGCTGGTAGGGCTCGACCGGGATCCCGACGCCCTCGATATTGCGCGCGGACGTTTGGCCGAGTTCTCCGGCCGCACCGACTTCGTCCACACCCGCTACGACGGTATTGCCGACGCGCTCGAAGGGGTGGGCCTCGACCGAGTCGGGTCGGTGCACGCAATCCTGTTCGATCTCGGCGTGTCGTCGATGCAGCTCGATGAGGCCGAACGCGGATTTGCCTATTCGAAGGATGCGCCGCTGGACATGCGGATGGATCCCACCATCGGGATCACGGCCGCCGACGTGCTCAACACCTATGGCCACGGTGATCTCGCCCGAATCCTCAGTACCTACGGCGAGGAGCGATTCGCCGGGAAGATCGCGTCCGAGATCCTGCGATCTCGTGAGAAGTCGCCCTTCCGGAACAGTGGCGAGCTCGTCGAATTGCTGTACCGGACGATTCCCGCCGCATCGCGACGCACCGGCGGGCACCCCGCCAAGCGCACCTTCCAGGCCCTTCGAGTGGAGGTCAACGGCGAGCTCGATTCGTTGCGCAGCGCGATTCCGGAGGCACTCGATTCCCTCGCGATCGGGGGGCGAGTGGTGTTCATGTCCTACCAGTCCCTCGAAGACCGTGTCGTCAAGCAGGAGCTCGCACCGCGCTCGAAATCCCGCAGTCCTGAGGGGCTTCCGGTGGAGCTGCCCGGAATGGGCCCGGAACTTCGCATCCTCACACGGGGCGCAGAGCGCGCGTCCGACGACGAGATCGACAAGAATCCACGCTCGGCGCCCGTCCGGCTGCGTGCCGCGGAACGAATTGCCAGGAGGTAGAAGATGACCCTGCAGGTGCCATCCCCGCCCCGACCTCGGCAGGCTCGATCGACGGCAGCGCAGCGTGCCTACCAGCGCCGCAATCAGCGGGCTGCACAGCTGGTCTCCCCGGCCGAGACTCGCGGGCGCACCACCGGTGCGCGCCGTGTCGCGACACGCATTCCGTTCGTCGCGAGCATCATTGCGCTGCTCGCGGTCGGGATGATGGTGACCCTGCTTCTGACGACACGGGCTGCGGAGGACTCCTACGAGCTCGGTGCTGCCCGCGCGTACAACGAGAGTCTCCTTCAGCAGCGAGCAGTGCTGCAGCGTGACGTGGAAGCGGGTCTGACAGCTCCGGTACTCGCGCAGCATGCCGCAGAACTCGGCATGATCCCCGCGGGGCAGGCAACGAGGCTCGTTGTGGGCGAGGACGGCTCGGTGCAAGTCGTCGGTGAACCGGTGGCCGCGCAGGGTGCACCGCCGGCGCCGCTGAATGCCCCGGAGCCGCGGGGCGATGTGCAACCTCCGCTTGCAGGCAGCGCCGGGCGTGAGAATCCCCGTCCGTTGTCGCCGTCGGGCGAGCAGCCTGCACCTCGAGACGCTGTGGAATCGCCTGAAGCGGTGGACCCCGAAAGCCGGGCCGCGGCGGCAGCAGAGGCGCCGCGCGCCTCCGTGCCGGCAGCGCAGACCCCTGTCGGTGAGCCTGCGCCCGGCGCTCCCGCCGGTCCTGGGCCTGAGGCCGCCGCGGGCGCGGGAGGCCGGGAAGGTGGCGCCGCGCCGCAGCCCGAGAATGTCACGGTTCTTCCCGAAGAAGCGGAACAATCGGTGCCTGTGAGTGAACTGCCGCAACCCGAGGCTTCCCGGATTGGTGAGCCGTTGGGATCGGAGGCCGGACAACGGTGAGGAACGGCGCCACCCCTCGCCGTGCGGCTCGGCCGCGCGGTAGTGCTCCCAGGCGTCGGCCCGCATCGAGGGGTGCAGGATGGCGCCCGAGCCGCCGTCGCACCGACACCACGGCGTTCCAGTTCCGAAACAAACTCGGTCTCTGGGCGGTTTTCGCAATCCTCGGTCTCGCGGGCGCTCAACTGTTGTCGATCCAACTGTTCCAAGCGCCGACATTGTCTGCAGAGGCAGCAAGTCAGCGCACGACCCGACTCGTCGAACCCGCAACGCGCGGAACGATCAGCGACCGCAACGGTAATCCGCTCGCCTACACGATGGAAGCCAAAGCGATCACGTTCCAGCCTGTGCGCGTCCGGAAAGAACTGAGCGAGGCCCGGGCGAAGGACCCGTCACAGCCCGAGGTCGCCGAGTATCTCGAGGGAGTGGCCGACGCATTGCACGATGCGCTCGGAGCCGCTGCACCCAAGAAGGAGGTGCTCGAGAAACTCGAGAGTGACGAGACATTCGTCTATCTCGCTCGCGGGGTGGATCCCGGTGTGGCGGCAGCCATCGTCGACGAATACAGCATGGTGGGGCTGGAACGGCAGGACATCCGGCTGTATCCCGGCGGATCGCTCGCGGCGAACATCGTGGGTGCGACCGGGTGGGACGGGTACGGACTGATCGGCCTCGAGGCCTCCATGGACTCGGTCCTCGCCGGTACCGACGGATCGTCCACCTACGACCGCGGTTCGGACGGTGTGGTTATTCCGGGAAGTTGGCGCGACCAGCACCCCGCTGTGAACGGTTCGTCCGTCGAGCTCACGATCGACAACGACATCCAGTACCACGTGCAGCAGCAGGTGCAACGAGCGAAAGATCTGTCCGGTGCCGACAACGCGTCGGCGGTGGTGCTCGATGCGCACACCGGCGAGGTACTCGCGATGTCCAACGACAGCACGTTCGACCCCTCCATCGGTGTCGCCAACAATCCGCCTTCGGCAGAGCAAGGCAACCCGGCGGTCGCCTCACCGTTCGAACCCGGATCGGTGAACAAGATCATCACTGCTGCTGCGGCGATCGAGGACGGACTCACGACACCCGACGAGGTCCTGCAGGTCCCCGGCAGCATCGATATGTCGGGTGTCACGGTCAAGGACGCTTGGGACCACGGCGTCGTGCCGTACACCACCACGGGAATCTTCGGGAAGTCCTCCAATGTGGGCACACTCATGCTCGCAGAACGCATCGGTGAAGACAGGTTCGCCGAGATGCTCGACCTGTTCGGCCTCGGTCAGCGCACCGAGGTGGGCCTTCCCGGTGAGTCCGCCGGATTGGTGCCCAGCCGAGAGCAGTGGTCGGGTGGTACGTTCGCGAACCTTCCGATCGGGCAGGGACTGTCGATGACACTGCTGCAGATGACCGGGATCTATCAGGCGATCGCCAACGACGGTGAGCGCATTCCGCCCCGCATCGTCGACGCGACGATCGGTCCCGATGGCACCCGCACCGAAACGGAATCGCCCGATCCGGTCCGGGTGGTGAGTCCGCAGACAGCAGCTACGGTGCGCGATATGTTCCGGTCGGTCGTCCAATCCGATACGGGAAATCAGCAGGGGACGGGGGCGCAGGCAGCGATCGAGGGGTACCAGATCGCAGGTAAGACCGGTACCGCCCAGCAGATCGACCCCAACTGTGGGTGCTACTCGAACTCGGACTACTGGATCACCTTCGCGGGCATCGCTCCGTCGGACGATCCGAAGTACGTGATCGGGATCATGCTCGATGCGCCCACGCGCAGCTCGGACGGTACCGGCGGCCAGTCCGCGGCTCCACTGTTCCGAGATATCGCCTCGTGGCTCCTGCAGCGTGCCGCAGTGCCGTTGTCGCCGGAACCGGGTGGCAAGCTGATTCTCCAGGCCGATTGAATCCTGATGTTCATATCGTCGCCGGGAGCTCGGACGGGTGTCGGTGCAGCCTTGCGGTCTGGGTAACCTGACACGTCGGTAACGTGACACTGCGGTGTAGTCAGGCACCGATCGAGAGCAGCAGCGGGATGCCGCAAGAGAGGAACTTGTACCTGTGCCATCGAGTCCGGATCCGTCTCCCCTCGCGGAGGGACGCCGACCCGAGAATCCGCCGATGACGTCCCTTCGGGATCTGGCCGACACCATCGGCGCCGACCTCCTCGCGGTTGGATCCGATGCCGCCTCCGACGGTGCCGCGGAGGCAGGCGCGGTCGTGACCGGGATCGATCTGAATGCCCAACGGATCCGACCGGGCGACCTCTTCGCCGCTTTGCCGGGTGCTCGCGCGCACGGGGCCGCCTTCGTCGGCGCCGCACTCGATCGCGGTGCCGTAGCCGTCCTCACCGACGCGGCAGGGGCCGAGGCGATCGCTACCACAGCTCGAGGGGCCGGCCCGGTACAGGTGCTCGTGCATCCCGAGCCCCGCGCCGTACTCGGCCTCGCATCGGCCACGGTCTACGGACACCCGTCCGAACGGATGCAGGTCATCGGAATCACCGGAACGTCGGGCAAGACCACGACGGCGTATCTCGTCGAAGCGGGCCTCGGTGCCGCGGGGCGGGTCACCGGTCTCGTCGGCACAGTCGAGACGCGAATCGCAGGCCAGCGAGTACCCAGCGCACTGACCACCCCCGAAGCCCCGCAACTCCACGCGTTGTTCGCAACCATGCTCGAACACGGCGTCGACACGGTAGTGATGGAAGTATCGAGTCACGCCCTTGCTCTCGGTCGCGTTGCCGCCACCGATTTCGCGGTCGGTGGGTTCACGAACCTGTCACAGGATCACCTCGACTTCCACAAGGATCTCGACGATTACTTTGCCGCAAAGGCACGCCTGTTCGCGCCGGACTCGCCTGTTCGAGCACACCGCGCCGTCGTATGCGTCGATGACGACTGGGGCATACGCATGGCCGAGATCGCGCGCTCTGCGAACGACGGCGATCCCGCCGGCGTACGGACGGTGTCGACCAGTGAGACCCGGGGCGCGGGTGCGGACTGGTCGGTGACCGACGCCGAATCAGATCCCGCAGGCACCCAGGAATTCGGTTTGACCGACCCCGAAGGACGGACCCATCGAGTGAGCGTGCGGTTGCCCGGGCGGTACAACGTCGCCAACGCGGCGCTCGCAGTTGCCCTCTGCTCTGCGGTCGGAGTCGACCCCGACGTGGCTGCTCGTGGAGTCGCGAGCGTCGACGTCCCGGGCCGCGTCGAGCGAGTGGACTGCGGACAGGGTTTTCTTGCGGTCGTCGATTACGCGCACAAACCGGCGGCGCTCGAAGCTGTCATCTCCACACTGCGGCGCAGCACGACGGGACGTATTGCCGTCGTTGTCGGCGCTGGTGGTGATCGTGATCGCGGAAAACGTCCGCTCATGGGTGCGGTTGCGGCCTCGGCCGAGCTGCTCGTCGTCACCGACGACAACCCTCGCACCGAGGATCCTGCAGCGATTCGGGCCGCGGTCCTCGAGGGAGCCCGAGCACTCGAGCACGGCTCTCAGGGTGAGATCCGGGAGATCGGCGACCGGGCCGCTGCGATCGAAGCAGCGGTCGCGTGGGCGCGTCCCGGCGACGTTGTGCTCGTCGCGGGCAAGGGCCACGAGCGGGGCCAGGAAATCGACGGAGTCAAGCATCCGTTCGACGATCGCGAGGTACTCGCGGCAGCGATCGAACGGCATCAGCGCAGCGGAGGCACGGAATGATCCCGATGACACTGGCTCGGATCGCGGAGGCAGTCGGGGGCACCCTGCACGATGTCGACGACCCGGCTGTCGAAGTCACCGGCACAGTCGAGTTCGATTCCCGACGGATTGCCGAGGGCAGCCTGTTCCTCGCGCTGCCCGGTGCGAAGACCGACGGCCATGATCATGCAGCGGCCGCGGTCGACGCGGGCGCGGTCGCCGTCCTCGCGGCGCGACCGGTGGGTGTGCCCGCCATCGTCGTCCCATCCATTCCCGCAGCCGAGACCAACGCCCTGGCCCTCGAGCACGATCCGGACGGATCCGGTGCGGCTGTCCTCAGCGGCCTTGCGAAACTCGCCAGGACAGTCGTCGACGAGCTCGTCGACGACGGACTGACCGTGATCGGAGTGACCGGGTCGTCCGGGAAGACTTCCACGAAAGACCTCATCGCAGCGGTCCTCGCACCTCTCGGGCCCGTCGTTGCACCACCGGGTTCCTTCAACAACGAACTCGGACACCCCTGGACTGCGCTGCGCGCCACCCGAGACACCCGCTTTCTCGTACTCGAGATGTCGGCGCGTGGACCGGGACACATCGCAGCCCTCGCGCAGATCGCCCCACCGAGGATCGGTGCAGTCCTCAACGTGGGCACAGCCCACCTCGGTGAGTTCGGTTCGCGGGAGGTGATCGCGCAGACCAAGGGGGAACTCGTCGAAGCGCTCCCGGACGAAGCCGACGGTGGCATCGCCATCCTCAACGCTGACGACACACTGGTAGCACGCATGGCAGCGCGGACCCGCGCGCGGGTGGTCACCGTCGGAAGCTCCGGTAGCGCCCAGGTCGCGGCCACCGACATCACCCTCGACGGGGACGCCCGACCCACCTTCACCCTCGCGATCACCGACCGCGCGACCGGAACCGAGCAGCGCCTGCCCGTCACACTTGCGGTCCACGGGGAGCACCAGGTCGGAAACGCGCTCACCGCGATCGCGATCGCGCTCGAATGTGGTGCCACACCGGAACAGGCCGGCGCCGCCCTTGCCGGAGCGGCCCCGGTCTCTGCCCATCGGATGGCCGTCACCACCCGAGCCGACGGAGTCACCGTCATCGACGACGCATACAACGCGAACCCGGACTCGATGCGAGCCGCACTGAAGGCACTCGCAACAGTGGCCCGCAGCGGGCCGGCCAGACGACGGACCTTCGCCGTCCTCGGCGAAATGGGAGAACTGGGCGACGAATCCGTCGTCGAACACGACGCAATCGGCCGGTTCGCTGTGCGCCTCGACATCTCGCGCATCATCGCGGTCGGTGCGACAAGACCGGTCCGGGGTCTGTTCCAGGGTGCGGTGATGGAAGGATCCTGGGGCGAGGAAGCAAGCCACGTGCTCGATGCCGACGCAGCAATCGAGCTGCTACGCGACGAAATCGGCCCAGGCGACATCGTGTTGGTGAAAGCGTCGCAGTCGGTCGGCCTGTGGTCGATAGCTGAGGCCCTGCTCGGAGATGACAACGCTGTTCTGGAGACGGAGGCTGCACGGTGAGACAGATCCTATTCGCCGCGGGTATCGCACTCGCGGTGTCGATTCTGCTCACGCCGGTGTTGATCAAGGCGTTCTCCCGGCAAGGCTTCGGTCAGGAGATCCGGGTCGAGGGGCCACAGAGTCATCAGGCGAAGCGCGGCACTCCCACCATGGGTGGTGTGGCAATCCTCGCGGGTCTGTGGGCGGGGTATTGGGGCTCGCACCTGATCGGCCTGGCATACGACGCAGAAGGACCGTCGGCCTCGGGACTACTGGTACTCGGACTGACCACCGCACTGGGCGGCGTCGGGTTCCTCGACGACTTCATCAAGATCCGCAAACAGCGCAATCTGGGCCTGAACAAGACCGCGAAACTGGTCGGGCAGCTCATCGTCGCGGTGGCGTTCGGCATCCTGGCACTTCAGTTCCGCAATTCCGATGGTCTGTCCCCGGCGAGCACCGATCTGTCGTACGTGCGTGACATCGCGACGGTGTCGATGGGATCGATCGTCTTCATCTTGTTCGTCTACCTACTTGTGAGCGCCTGGTCGAACGCGGTGAACCTCACGGACGGCCTCGACGGCCTCGCCGCAGGGTCGATGGCACTCGTACTCGGTTCCTACGTGATCATCACCTTCTGGCAGTACCGGAACGCATGTGCGGTCGAGCCCACAGCCGGCTGCTACGACGTGCGCGACCCGCTCGACCTGGCACTGCTGTGCGCAGCAGGTGGCGCGGCCTGCCTGGGGTTCCTGTGGTGGAACGCAGCTCCCGCGAAGATCTTCATGGGCGACACCGGTTCGCTCGCTCTCGGCGGCATGCTCGCGGGTCTGTCTGTGACCACCCGCACCGAACTTCTCATGGTCGTCATCGGCGCACTGTTCGTCGCCGAGGCCGCCTCGGTGGTCATCCAGGTGGCGGTCTTCAGATCCAGCAGACGCCGCGTGTTCCGGATGGCACCGTTCCATCACCATTTCGAACTCGGCGGATGGGCCGAAACCACGGTGATCATCAGATTCTGGTTGCTTGCCGGAATCGCCTCGGCCATGGGCCTCGCCCTGTTCTACAGCGAGTACCTCGCGGCGATCGGAGACTGACATCGTGACGGATGAACTGCAGCGACTGCGGGGTGCGCGCGTTCTCGTCGCAGGCGCCGGAATCTCGGGCCGCGCCACCATCAGGCCACTGCTCGACCTCGGGGCCCGCGTCACCGTCACCGACCGCAATCCCGAGGCACTGGCACGCTCGGCCGAGCTCGGTGCAGAGACCGTCGAACTCGACACCCTGCTCGACACCGCGGCGCTCGACGACGCTGCGTCCATGCGCGACTACGCCCTCGTCGTCACCAGTCCCGGATTCCCGCCCGACGCGCCACTGCTTTCGCGTGCGGCGGGCGCCGCTGTTCCGATCTGGGGCGACATCGAACTCTCGTGGCGGATCGACCAGGCCGAGCTCTACGGCCCCGCCCGACGATGGCTCGTCGTAACCGGGACGAACGGCAAGACCACCACGACGATGATGCTGCACGCGATCCTCGAATCGGCAGGCATCTCCTCCGTGGCATGCGGCAACATCGGCCTGCCCGTACTGGATGCGTTGCGCCGTGACGACCGGAGGGCCGACGTCCTTGCTGTCGAACTGTCGTCGTTCCAACTCCACTGGGCCCCATCCGTGCGACCAGCGGCCGGAGTCATCCTCAACATCGCCGAAGACCACCTCGACTGGCACGGCGGCATCGAGAACTACATCGACGCCAAGCTCGGCGCACTCACCGGCGCGGTTGGGATCCTCGGACTCGACGACCCGATCGCCGGTGGACTCCGCGAGCGGTCCCGGTCCGTCCTCACTGTCGGGTTCACCCTCGGATACCCGGACGCAGGTCAACTCGGCATCAGCGGAGACGTGCTCGTCGACCGAGCCTTCGCCGACTCCGCCGTCCTCGCGTCGGTGACCGACGTGACCCCGGCAGGACCGGCCGGTCTGTCCGACGCGCTGGCGGCTGCAGCATTGGCCCGCGCGATCGACGTACCGGAAGCGGCGGTACACGACGGGCTGCGTAGGCACCAGGTCGGGCCGCACCGTGCCGCACCGGTGGGCACCGTCGACGGCGTCGACTACATCGACGACTCGAAGGCCACCAATCCACACGCGGCCCGAAGCTCCCTTCTCGCGCGCGATGCGGTTGTGTGGATAGCAGGCGGACTCCTCAAGGGCGCGCGCGTCGACGACCTGGTCGTCGACGTTGCCTCGCGACTGACCGGGGCCGTTCTGCTCGGGCGCGACGCGGGCTCGATTGCAGACGCGCTGGCACGACACGCCCCCGGCATCCCCGTGGTCCTGGTCGACACGCGCGACGATGGGGAAATGAGCAGTCAGGACAGCGGGCTCGAGCCCGGCAGCGAACTCGGACAGGATGGTGGAGCCACACCGGAACTCCGTCGGGTGAGCGCACGCGGCGCCGGCGGACCCGAGGCGATGCGCATCGCGGTTCGTGAGGCTGCCGCCCTCGCAGCACCGGGGGACGCCGTCCTGCTGGCGCCCGCGGCCGCGTCGCTCGACATGTTCGTCGACTATGCCCAGCGTGGCCGCAGTTTCGCGGCAGCGGTCGACGAACTGCGCGGGGGCGGGACAACCCGGTGACCTCGCCGCAGGGCAGCGCACCGTCACCGTCCGCGCGCGGCCGGATCGGGCAGTGGATGGCGCGACCCCTCGCGTCGTTCCACCTCGTCGTCACCATCGCCGTCCTGCTCACGGTGCTGGGGCTTGTGATGGTGCTGTCGTCGTCGAGTGTGGAAGCGGTTGCAGCCGAGGACTCGCCGTACCGAATGTTCACGTCGCAGATCGTCTTCGCCCTTCTCGGCTTCGTCGCCTTCTACGTCGCTCTACAGATCCCTGTGCGCATGATGCGCCGGTTCGCCTTCCCCGCCTTCGCGGTCTCGGTGGTGCTGCTCGTACTCGTACTGATACCCGGTATCGGAACCGAATCGCAGGGCACCCGGGGATGGTTCGTCGTCGGAGGCATATCCCTGCAACCCTCGGAGATCGCGAAGATCACGATCGCGTTGTGGGGCGCCCACCTGCTGGCCTCGAGGCGCGGGGAGAACTCCACCCTCAAAGAGATGATCGTGCCGCTCGTTCCCGCGGCGCTATTGGTGACCATCCTCATCGTCCTGCAGCCCGACCTCGGGACGACCGTCTCCCTCGTCATCGTCGTACTCGCCCTGCTGTGGTTCGCGGGGCTGCCCTTGAAGATCTTCGTCGGAATCGTCGGCACCGCCATCGCCAGTGCCGCCGTCCTTGCATTGACGGCCGGATACCGCTCGGCGCGCGTCCGAGCGTTCTTCAACCCCGGCGACGACCCCCAAGGCGCCGGGTACCAAGCGCGGCAGGCGCGCTTTTCGCTCGCCGACGGCGGAATCTGGGGCCGAGGTCTCGGTCAGAGCCGCGCCAAATGGAGCTACCTACCGAACGCCCACAACGACTTCATCTTCGCGATCATCGGCGAAGAACTGGGCTTCATCGGCGGCCTCGCGGTCATCGGCCTGTTCGCGCTCTTCGCCTACGTGGGATTACGAATCGCCATGCGCTCGGTCGATCCCTTCCTCCGCCTGTTCACCGCCACCGCCACCGTGTGGATCATCGGCCAGGCCTTCATCAACATCGGCTACGTCGTCGGATTGCTGCCCGTGACCGGTCTGCAGCTTCCGCTGGTCTCGGCAGGCGGCACCTCCACCGCCACCACCCTGCTCATGTTCGGCCTGATCGCCAACGCCGCCAGACACGAACCGGAAGCGATCGCAGCCCTACACGCAGGCCAGGACGGACGACTGGCCCGAATCATGAAGATCCGCAAACCCGAGGCCTACCGACCCGGACGCGGTGATGCACATGGCGGATCGCTCCGCGGAGCGAAGCCACCGCGCGGACGCGGCAACCCTCGCCCCGGCGGAACCGCGGTTGCGACGCGGACGCGGCGTGCACCCGCCGCAGCCACGACCGGGCGACGCTCGCCCGACAGCGCTCGCGGCCGTGACACCGGGGGCGCTCGCGGCCGTGACACCGGGGGCGCTCGCGCGCGTGGCACCAAACAAGAACGCACGAAGAACAGCCGCGCGACTTCGCAGCAACCACGAAGACGTAACGGCAACGGCAGGACCGGAGAGCGAGGAAATCGTCGGTGAGTGGGGACAAGCCAGGACTGTCCGTCGTGGTGGCAGGAGGCGGTACGGCAGGACATATCGAACCGGCGCTCGCGGTAGCGGACGCGATACGTGACCTGATGCCGGATGCCGTGGTGACCGCGCTCGGAACTTCACGTGGCCTGGAGACGACGCTGGTGCCGCGCCGCGGATATCCGCTCGAATTGATCCCGCCGGTGCCGCTGCCGCGCAAGCCGACCCGCGACCTCCTCGCGCTCCCCGCGCGGGTGGTGGCATCCGTTCGCCGCACCCGCGACATACTCGACCGTGTCGAAGCGGACGTCGTCGTCGGATTCGGTGGCTACGTCGCACTGCCCGCATACCTCGCGGCAGGCGGGGGAGTACTGCGCCGCCGACGACGTATTCCCGTTGTCGTGCACGAAGCGAACGCCAGCGCCGGAATCGCCAACAAAATCGGTGCCCTGCGCGCCTCCCGGGTACTCGCCGCAGTTCCCGGATCAGGCATCAAGAGGAAGGGCGAGGCCGACATCGTGGGGATCCCAGTGCGATCCTCGATCACCGAACTCGACCGCGCGTCGCTGCGCGCCGAGGCACGTCGCCACTTCGGTCTCCCTGACGACGTGCCGGTCTTGCTGGTGTTCGGCGGATCGCAGGGGGCTCGGTCCCTCAACGAGGCGGTGGTCGGTGCCGCGGCAAGCCTCGCCGAGGCCGGAGTCGCTGTTCTGCACGCGCACGGTCCGAAGAACACCGTCGACGTTCCGGCCCATCCGGGTCATGCAAAGGCACCGTATGTGGCTGTCCCGTATCTGGAACGAATGGACCTCGCCTACTCGGCGGCGGACGCGGTGGTCTGCCGCTCCGGAGCAATGACCGTGGCGGAGGTCTCCGCGGTCGGACTACCGGCCGTGTACGTTCCCTTACCGCACGGCAACGGCGAGCAAGAACTCAACGCCCGGCCGATCGTGGCAGCAGGTGGTGGAATGATCGTGGCAGACGTCGAGCTCACGTCGGCGTTCATGGCCGATACGGTCACGCCGTTGCTGGGTGACCCCGACCGGCTCGCCGAGATGGGACGAAACGCGGCGGCCGCGGGACATCGCAGTGCCGCAGCCGAAGTGGCCCGTATCGTGCTCGAGGTCGCCGACGTGGAACCGAACAGGAGTCGAGAATGAGCGCGCAGCTGCCCGCGGAGCTTCAGCGGGTGCACATGGTGGGGATCGGCGGTGCGGGAATGTCGGGCATTGCCCGAATCCTGCTCGCTCGCGGTGGGGAGGTGTCAGGATCGGATGCCAAGGAGAGCCGAGGAGTCCTCGCGCTGCGCGCGCGAGGAGCGCAGGTACGGATCGGTCATCATGCCGACGCACTCGACCTGATCGACGGCGGGCCGACCGCGGTCGTCACGACGCACGCCGCGATTCCGAAGAACAATCCCGAACTCGTGGCCGCCCGCGAGCGGGGCATCCCCGTTCTGCTTCGGCCAGCGGTGCTCGCGGCCCTGATGCACGAGTACCGCACATACTTGGTCTCCGGCACGCACGGGAAGACGTCCACCACCTCGATGCTGGTCGTGACTCTCCAGCATTGCGGGTTCGACCCGTCCTTCGCAGTCGGCGGTGAACTCAACGAATCCGGGACCAATGCGCACCATGGCAGCGGGGACGTCTTCGTCGCAGAAGCCGACGAGAGTGACGGCTCACTGCTCCGATACGATCCGAACGTCGTGATCGTGACGAACGTCGAACCGGATCACCTCGATTTCTTCGGCACCCCCGAGGCGTACACCGAGGTGTTCGACGATTTCGTTGCCAAGATTGCCCCGGGCGGCCTGCTCATCGTCTGTCTCGACGATGCAGGGTCCGCGGCACTCGCCGAGCGCGTGGTCGCACTCGGTCGTACCGATCTCCGGATCTCCGGATACGGCACGGCCCAGGTCATCGGGACTTCCACGGCCGTCCGAGGTGTCCCGGTCGGGGTGCGTCTGCTCGCGTGGGAGCCGAAGGACATCGGCGGTGTCGCCGAGTTCCATCTCGCAGGTGAAGACACCCCGCGCACGGTCCGTCTGTCGGTACCGGGCAGGCACATGGCCCTCAACGCGCTTGCTGCCCTTCTGGCAGCACTCGAGGCAGGCGCGTCCGTGGACGAGGCGATCGAAGGACTCGCAGGCTTCGGCGGTGTCCACCGGAGGTTCCAGTTCAGCGGGCGCGAACAAGGTGTGCGGGTCTTCGACGACTACGCGCACCATCCGACAGAGGTGCGCGCCGTCCTCGCCGCAGCCGCGGAACTCGTGGCGGGCGAGCCGTTGCGCTACACGGAGTCGGGAACCGAACGTCCCCGAGTGATAGTCGTGTTCCAGCCGCACCTGTATTCACGCACCGAAACCTTCGCGACGGAGTTCGGCGCCGCCCTCGACCTGGCCGACGAAGTGGTGGTTCTCGACGTCTACGGGGCGCGCGAGGAACCGATTCCCGGGGTGAGCGGGGCACTGGTCGCCCAAGCGGTATCGAAACCGGTGCACTACCAACCGGACCTGTCGCTCGTACCGCGCCAGGTGGCTCGGTTGAGCCGCCCAGGCGACATCGTCATCACCATGGGTGCGGGAGACGTCACAATGCTCGGACGCCAGATCCTCGACGCCCTGCACAGCAAGCCGGGACGTTTCCGGTCGGCGGGCGTCGGAACGGAGTCGAGCGGTTCGTGACACCCGATTCCACGAAGACCACCGAACGTAGAGCGCCGCGGAGCAAGCGCGCCGGTCGCCGTGTCAGGATGTCCGCGCGGGACGAGGCTCTCGGAGCGAACAACTCAGCACGGCGTCCCTCGGGCCGTTCCGTGCGTCTGCGCACGGTGCTCATCGGCGGAGTCGTGGTGGTCGCCCTGCTCGCAGCGATTGTGGTGGCGTGGACCTCGCCGTTGCTGTCGGTGCGCTCGGTGGAAGTGACCGGCAACGACGTCATCACCCGCGAAGAAGTGCTTGCGAGCCTCGATATCGCCGACGGCACGCCGCTGCTGCAGGTCGATACTGCCGAAGCCGCGCAACGTGTCGCCTCGGCGCTTCCCCGCGCCGCGTCGGTCCGGGTGCAGCGGTCGTACCCGTCGACAGTGCGGGTGACCATCGTCGAGCGTGTCGCCGTGGTCTATTTCGACGGACCGGACGGCACGCACTCCGTCGATGCGGAAGGCGTGGACTTTGCGGTCGAGCCGCCTCCGCTGATGACCCCCCGGCTCGTCACGGCGTCACCGGGTACCGGTGACCCCGCGACGGCAGCGGCGGTGGAGATCATCGGACTGCTGCCGCCGGAACTCGCCGTGCAGGTACAGGAGGTCGCGGCAGGTTCGGACTCGGATATCTCGCTCATCCTGGCGGACGGTCGAGTGGTCGTGTGGGGCGCGGTGGAGCGTTCGGATCGCAAGGCTGCAGTGATCCTGCCCCTGTTGGCCCAGCCCGGGCAGCAGTTCGATGTTGCCAGTCCGGACCTTCCGACGGTTCGGTGAGGAGGTCGCTGTGAAATTGGTGGCGTGTCGTCGGCGAGTCTGCTGGCGGATTCGGGCTGCTGTGCCATAGCGTTTCGCAGCAGTCGGGTACTTGACATAACCTTCAAGCTATGGTTGAGGGTTTGGCGGGTGCCTCGGAAAGATCGATCGAAGTGTGAACCCGAAATCCCAGGAAGGCGAGAGCCCATGACGCCCCCGCACAACTACCTCGCCGTAATAAAGGTCGTCGGTATCGGCGGTGGCGGCGTGAACGCGGTCAACCGCATGATCGAGCAGGGACTCAAGGGAGTCGAGTTCATCGCGGTCAACACCGATGCACAAGCACTCCTGATGTCCGACGCCGACGTCAAGCTCGACGTCGGACGCGAGTTGACTCGTGGCCTGGGCGCAGGAGCAGACCCCGAAGTGGGTCGTAAGGCTGCCGAAGACCACAAGGACGAGATCGAAGAGGTGCTCAAGGGCGCCGATATGGTCTTCGTCACCGCCGGCGAGGGCGGTGGTACCGGTACCGGCGGCGCGCCCGTCGTGGCGAGCATCGCGCGTAAGCTCGGCGCACTGACGGTCGGTGTCGTCACCCGCCCCTTCTCCTTCGAAGGCAAGCGGCGTGGCGGTCAGGCAGACACAGGCATTCAGACGCTGCGCGAATCGTGCGACACCCTCATCGTGATCCCCAACGACCGGTTGCTCCAGCTCGGCGACGCTGCGGTCAGCCTCATGGATGCTTTCCGGTCCGCCGACGAGGTCCTCCTCAACGGTGTTCAGGGGATCACCGACCTCATCACCACCCCGGGCCTGATCAACGTCGACTTCGCCGACGTCAAGGGCGTGATGTCCGGAGCGGGCAGTGCGCTCATGGGCATCGGTTCGTCGCGGGGGGAAGGGCGTGCGATCAAGGCCGCGGAAGCTGCGATCAACTCACCGCTCCTCGAAGCCTCGATGGAGGGTGCGCGAGGCGTGCTGCTGTCGATCGCAGGCGGCTCCGACCTCGGATTGTTCGAGATCAACGAGGCAGCCTCGCTGGTGCAGGAAGCTGCACACATCGACGCGAACATCATCTTCGGCACCGTCATCGACGACTCGCTCGGAGACGAGGTGCGTGTCACGGTGATTGCGGCGGGCTTCGACGGCGGCACTCCGACTCGACGTCCCGTCGAGGCAGGACCCGGACAGCAGCAGGGACAGCAGTCACAGCAGAACCCGCAGCCGAATGCCCGACCGGGTGCCATCGGTGCCGGTCGAGCAGGCGAGCTGGGCCGTCCCGATCGCGACGGTACCGACGAAGCGCCGGTCCGTGAGCCTGTGCCGGCGTCGAGCGGGCTTCCCCCGGCCGGTGGCAGCGCTGCGCGGTCGGTCGAAGTCGACGACGACGGCGATGACGACGTGGACGTGCCTATTTTCATGCGGCGTTGACAGCGCCTCACCCGGGAGTGCGTGCCCGCCGGGTCGTGACCACACGGACCGGCGGGGCCTCGGCTCCCCCCTATGACTCCTTCAACCTCGGTGACCACGTGGGGGACGATCCCGCAGCTGTCGCAGCCAACCGGCAGCGCCTGGCCAAGGTCATCGGATTGCCAACCGAACGATTCGTGTGGATGGAGCAGATCCACAGCCGCAACGTCACCGTGGTGGACGGCCCTGTCACCGAGCCCGTAGCCGCGACCGACGCTCTCGTCACCACCGCGACCGGGCTCGCGCTTGTCGCCCTCAGTGCCGATTGTGTATCTGTGTTGCTGTCCGATGAAGAAGCCGGTGTCGTGGCCGCGGCACACGCGGGGCGTATCGGCGCACGTATCGGCATCATCCCGAGGGTCCTCGATGCGATGATCGCACTCGGTGCACGCGCGGACCGGATCGGGGCATTTCTCGGTCCGGCCGCGAGTGGACGCCGGTACGAAGTACCTGCTGCGATGCGCGATGACGTGGAGACGCATCTTCCCGGCAGTGCAACACGCACAGTCGAAGGCACGGCCGGGCTGGATCTCCGCGCGGGCCTGCGCAGGCAATTGATCGAACACGGCGTTGCGGCCGTGGCCGAAGATCCGCGGTGCACCATCGAGGACCCGACCCTGTTCAGCCACCGCCGAGGTGCGCCGACCGGTAGGTTGGCCTCCGTCATCTGGCTCGAGGAAGTTTCGCAGTGAGTGATACAGCGCGGCAGGGCCGGCGTGACGAACTCGCTCGCGGGCTCGACTCGGTTCGGCGTCGGTTGGACGACGCGGCACGTGCCAGCGGGCGCGACCCCTCGGAGGTCGGCTTGTTGACCGTCACGAAGTACTTTCCGGCGTCGGACGTGGTTCTGTTGCACGAGTTGGGATGCCGCACCTTCGGAGAGTCCCGTGAGCAGGAGGCGCACGCCAAGATCCAGCAGTTCCGGGCAGAGGTACCCGACCCGGCAGTGCAATGGCACATGATCGGTCGGCTGCAGCGGAACAAGGCCCGGGCTGTTGCGCGCTGGGCGCACACGGTGCATTCGGTCGACAGCATTCGACTGGCAGGCGCTCTCGAGGCGGGGGTCGCGGCAGCCCTGGACGCCGGTGAACGATCCGCGCCGTTGCGCGTGCTGCTGCAGGTGAGTCTGGACAGTGACCCGCAACGCGGTGGTGTCCCTACCGACGGCCTCGATGCTCTCGCCGATACGGTGGTTGCTGCCGACGGCCTCGAGCTGGCGGGGCTGATGGGCGTACCTCCGCTCGGCGCGGATGCCGACGCTTCGTTCGAGGCGCTCGCGCAGCTGGGGGAGAGGTTGCGGCAGCGGTACCCCGAAGCGCATGAACTGTCTGCGGGGATGTCGGGTGATCTCGAACATGCCGTACGCCACGGTTCGACATGCGTGCGTGTCGGAACGGGAGTGTTGGGTGCGAGACCGTTAGCCTGAATCTCAACCGCCGCGCGAGGGAAAGGCGATCGATGAGCACGCTCCACAAGTTCAAGGCCTACTTCGGAATGGTCCCGCTCGAGGATTACGAGGACGACTACCTCGACGACCCAGCGAGCCCACGTCGTGAGCGTGACTACGGTGAACAGCCGTACGGCGCGTACGCGGTGCCGCGCCGAGACGAATACCCCGCTCCGCGTCGCGACGAGGCCGAGCGTGATTTCCCCGAAGACGACTTCGATCGATACGACCCCCCGCCGCGCAGCGCCCGCGTCGAGCCGATCACTGCCCGCGCCCCGCGTCCGACGGCGGCTCCGGTGCGCTCTCCTGCACGGTCTACGATGGCCGCGGAGTCGCGACTGGAGCGGACCGAGGCACGGCGCGGCGCGCTGTTCGATGAAGGAGGTCCGTTGTCGAAGATCACGACGCTGCGTCCACGCGATTACGGTGAGGCGCGCACGATCGGTGAGCGGTTCCGTGATGGAACCCCGGTGATCATGGATCTCGTCGAAATGAGCAACGCCGACGCGAAACGGTTGGTCGACTTCGCGGCCGGGCTGGCATTTGCGCTGCGCGGGTCTTTCGACAAGGTTGCGACGAAGGTCTTTCTTCTCTCGCCCGCCGATATCGACGTGTCGGCGGAAGAGCGCCGCCGAATCGCCGAGACCGGCTTCTACAGTCAGCAGTAGCCCACGCGGTGCCAGACCTCGGCACCGTGCTCGTCTCCCTCGAACGCATACCGAAAACGCCCGGCGTGATGCAGATAACTGCAGGCCGGGCGTTTCGGTTTGGAAGGGTTCGGGTTCGTCGGGCAGAGTGGGCGGGTGGCCGTATTCGATGTGCTGTACTTCCTGCTGTTCATCTTCTGGCTTCTGCTGATCGGACGAATCATTGTCGAGTTCATCAGAACCTTCGCGCGGGATTGGAAGCCGGCGGGATTCGTCGTGGTGATCCTGGAAGCGATATTCACGGTCACCGACCCGCCGGTGAAGCTGCTCAGGCGCCTTATCCCCCCGCTCAATCTGGGCGGGATCCGGCTCGATCTATCCATCATGGTCTTGCTGTTCATCGTGTACTTCCTGATGGCATTCATCCCTCGGAGCGGGGGAATCTGAGATGCGCCGTCGTGGTGCCGTCGCAGGGCGTTCGCGCGCTCCGATGTGCCAGAATGGAAGGCAATATACAGTGGGTTCTGATACGCGTGACGCACTGTCTGAACTACGGAACGCCTGCTTGACCGCTTATTTGACGCGTGAAGGGATCCTTCCATGCCGCTGACACCAGCTGATGTGCACAATGTCGCGTTCAGCAAGCCTCCGATCGGGAAGCGCGGATACAACGAGGACGAGGTCGATGCTTTTCTCGATCTCGTCGAGCAGGAGTTGACGTCCCTGATCGAGGAGAACGCAGACCTGCGCCAGCGCGTCGCGGAGCTCGACCAGGAGCTTGCCGAAGCGAAGAAGGCCCCGCGCTCTGCTGCACCGGCAGTGTCGCAGGCAAAGGCGGAACCGGCGCGGGTGGTCGAGGCCCCCAAGCCGGATCCCACCCCGCCACCTGCACCGGCGCCCACGCCCGCTCCGGTCGCAGCAGCTGCGCCGGCCAGTGGCGATGCGAGCATGCAGGCCGCGAAGGTGCTCGGTCTCGCGCAAGAGATGGCAGATCGTCTCACCGGCGACGCCAAGTCGGAGGCCGAGGAGCTGGTGCGCAACGCTCGCACGAACTCCGAGCAGCTCGTCTCGGATGCGCGTACGCGCAGCGAGGCGATGATTGCCGATGCTCGCCAGAAGTCCGACGCGATGCTCTCCGACGCACGCACGCGATCCGAGACGCAGCTCCGTCAGGCAAAGGAGAAGGCCGATGGTCTTCAGGCGGATGCAGAGAAGAAGCACACCGAGATCATGGCGACGATCAACCAGCAGCGTTCCGTTCTCGAAGACCGGATCGAACGTCTCAAGACGTTCGAGCGTGAGTACCGCGTGCGCCTGAAGTCGTACCTCGAATCGCAGCTCGAAGAGCTCGAGCAGCGCGGTTCCGCGGTGCCGGTAGACAGCGGTGCAGATGCGTTCAACCAGGGCAACTCGTCGTCGTTCGGTTCGTCGTCCTTCGCCAAGGGCAACAGCTGAGCGAGGCCCCGGGCCTGTTCCCCACCTCGGTTGAGGAGGTGTCGTGCTCGTCGTGACGTTGGTTCTCGCGGCGATCGGATTCGGTCTTCTCGTCATTGCCTTGATGACCGGATCCATCGCGTGGGCCTGGGGCTGCATCGCGGTGTGTGTCGTCGGCGGGGTGCTCTTGCTCGGGAGTTCACTCACTTCGCGGGAAGCCCCCACTCGGGGGGAGACCGCCAGTCGGCGTGCCACGCCGAGTGTGCGCCGCACGCGAGGCGATGACCAGCAGGATTCACGAGAATGACAGGCACTGCCTACAATGACTTCACGGGTACTGTGCGGTAGAGGTCAGTACACGTTGTTGCTGGTTCCCGCGGGTGCGGGATGGTGTCGATCCGGCTATCACCGGGGAGCCTTCGGAAGAACGGCACCGCGCGAATGCAGATGCATTCGCGGGGCGCTCAGTAGAACCGAACGGGTAGGGCCCGTGACAGCCCAATGAAGAGGCACATCGCGGATATTTCCGCGAGTGCAAGCGGGGTGGTACCGCGGTGACCGCGCAGAATGCGCCGTGATCGTCCCCGTGCCGAGAATGTGAGGCACGGAGGAGTCACGCGGTGACCGAGAACGTCAATTCCACTGCACCGACCGGCGGGTACCCGAAGGTCGACTACGGTGTCGCCAAGGACATCGGCGTCGACTTCCCCGACCTCGAGGAACGGGTCCTCGCGCGCTGGGCCGAGGACGAGACCTTCAAGGCATCCATCGCCAATCGCGAGGGCGCCGAGGAATTCGTCTTCTACGACGGCCCACCTTTCGCGAACGGGCTTCCGCACTACGGGCATCTGCTCACGGGTTACGTCAAGGACGTCGTTCCGCGTTTCCAGACGATGCTCGGCAAGAAGGTCGACCGCCGATTCGGATGGGACACCCACGGGTTGCCGGCCGAGCTGGAGGCCGAGAAGCAACTCGGCATCAAGGACAAGTCCGAGATCGACACGATGGGCCTGGCCGAGTTCAACGCGTACTGCAAGCAGTCGGTGCTGCGTTACACGGGTGAGTGGCGCGACTATGTCACCAGGCAGGCCCGCTGGGTGGACTTCGACAACGACTACAAGACGCTCGACCTGGACTTCATGGAGTCGGTCATGTGGGCGTTCAAATCGCTGTACGACAAGGGGCTGATCTACCAGGGTTTCCGTGTGCTGCCGTACAGCTGGTACGAGCAGACACCGCTGTCGAACCAAGAGACCCGGCTCGACGATGCGTACAAGATGAGGCAGGACCCGGCGGTCACCGTCGACATGGTCCTGCGCGCACCGGGCACCGAGCTGGACGGTGCCAATGCCCTGATCTGGACCACGACGCCGTGGACGTTGCCGTCGAACCTGGCGGTCGCGGTTCACCCTGAGATCACCTACGTCTCGGTTCGCGCGGGCGAGGGCGCCGATGCGAAGACGTACCTGCTGGCGAAGGATCGACTGGGCCACTATGCACGCGAGCTGGGCGACGAACCCGAGGTGCTGGCCGAATACGCCGGAAGTGACCTCGTGGGCCTCGCGTACGAGCCCCCGTTCGATTTCTTCGTCGGCCGGGAGAACGCCCACCAGGTGATCGCCGCGGATTATGTGACCACCGAGTCCGGCACCGGAATCGTCCACCTCGCACCGGCGTTCGGTGAAGAGGACATGGAGTACTGCCAGCGCAACGGTATCGAACTGGTACAGCCGCTCGACCCGGGCGGCAGGTTCACCTCGATGGTGCCGCCCTACGAGGGCCTGCAGGTCTTCGATGCGAACCCGGTCATCATCAAGGATCTCAAGGCCGCCGGAAAACTGTTGCGGCACGAGACGATCGAGCACTCCTATCCACACTCGTGGCGTTCGGGTCAACCGCTGATCTATATGGCTGTGCCGTCGTGGTTCGTGGCCGTCACCCGCTTCCGCGACCGTATGGTCGAGCTGAATCAGGAGATCACGTGGGTCCCCGAACACATCCGCGACGGTCAGTTCGGTAAATGGCTCGAAGGTGCCCGCGACTGGAACATCAGCCGCAACCGCTACTGGGGCAGCCCTATACCCGCGTGGGTCTCCGACGATCCCGAGTATCCCCGGATCGACGTCTACGGTTCGCTCGACGAACTCGAGCGCGACTTCGGTGTGCGTCCGGATGATCTGCACCGCCCGATGATCGACCAGCTGACGCGGCCCAACCCGGACGATCCGAGCGGGAAGTCGACGATGCGTCGCGTGCCGGAAGTTCTCGACTGCTGGTTCGAGTCGGGTTCGATGCCGTTCGCGCAGGTGCACTACCCGTTCGAGAACCAGGACTGGTTCGACTCGCATTACCCCGGCGATTTCATCGTCGAATACAACGGGCAGACCCGCGGCTGGTTCTACACGCTGCATGTCCTCGCGACCGCGCTGTTCGATCGTCCGGCATTCAAATGCGTTGCTGCGCACGGCATCGTCCTCGGAGAGGACGGCCTCAAGATGAGCAAGTCGAAGGGCAACTATCCGGACGTCAACGAGGTGTTCGCGCGCGACGGCTCGGACGCCATGCGCTGGTTCCTCATGTCGTCGCCGATCCTGCGCGGCGGCAACCTCGTCGTTACCGAACAGGGGATCCGTGAAGGGGTGCGGCAGGCCCTGCTGCCGCTGTGGAACGCGTGGAGCTTCCTGCAGCTGTACGCGCCGAAGTCCGGCACGTGGCGCACCGACTCGACCCATGTGCTCGATCGGTACATCCTGGCGAAACTCGCCGAGACCCGCGAGTCCGTGACCGAGGCACTCGAGGTGATCGACATCGCGGGCGCATGCGACGAGGTGCGCACCTTCTGCGACGCGCTGACCAACTGGTACGTGCGTCGGTCGCGATCACGGTTCTGGGACGAGGACGCCGATGCGATCGACACATTGCACACGGTGCTCGAGGTGGTCACCAGGCTTGCGGCCCCGCTGCTGCCACTGGCGACCGAGGTGATCTGGCGTGGCCTGACTGGTGGACGCTCCGTGCATCTGGCCGACTGGCCTGCCGCAGACGAGCTCCCCGCCGATCCCGACCTCGTAGCGGCCATGGACGACGTGCGATCGGTGTGCTCGACGGTGTTGTCGCTGCGCAAGGCCCAGCAGCTTCGGGTACGGCTGCCGCTGCCGCAGGTCACCGTCGCCAGTGCCGCTGCGGCAGCATTGGAGCCGTTCGTCGATCTGATCAAGGACGAGGTCAACGTCAAGGACGTCGTCCTCACCGACGACGTCGAATCGCATGGCAGGTTCGAGGTCGTCGTCAATGCTCGCGCGGCAGGTCCGAGGCTCGGCAAGGACGTCCAGCAAGTGATCAAGGCCGTCAAGTCCGGAGACTGGAGCGAGAACGCCGACGGAACTGTCACTGCAGCGGGCATCACATTGCTGCCGGAGGAGTTCACCACACGGCTCGTGGCCGCCGAACCGGAGTCGACCGCGGCACTGCCCGGCGGGGCCGGACTTGTGGTGCTCGACGCCGCGGTCACCGAGGAACTCGAGGCCGAGGGTTGGGCGAAGGACCGCATTCGCGAACTGCAGGATGCGCGACGCAACCTCGGACTGGACATCTCGGATCGCATCTCCGTGCAGTTCGAAGTCCCTGCGGCCCGCGCCGAGTGGGCGGCCCGCCACCGTGATCTGATCGCCGGTGAGATCCTCGCAACGACGTTCGAGCTCGTCGCAGCAGAGACCGATCCGATCGAACTCGGAGAAGGTGTGCGCGTGTCCATCGTCAAGGCGTAGCAGCGCGCGCTTTCGCTCACCGGGGCCCCCGGGAGGTCCAGAGTCTCTCGGGGATCCCGATGTCGGGGTACTAGGATCGGCGGAGGTGCACCACGATTCGAACGACCTCATTGCGGCAGCCGCGGCCGGCGTGGAAGTTGCCCTGTTGGGTGAGGTGGCGACGCGCCGTGGCGACGAGCTGATCCCACTGCCGGGCCTGCGTGCCCGCAGTCTCCTTGCAGCCCTGGCACGCAGGCCGGGCCGCGCGCGCAGCTCCTGGTCGCTGATCGAGGACGTGTGGGGTGACGAGCCGCCGCGCTCGCCGACGAACGCGTTGCACACCCAGATCTCCCGGCTCCGCGCTGTGCTACCCGACGGTGTGCTCGAGAAGGGTCCCGCCGGCTATCGCCTCCTCCTCGACCGGACGCAAGTCGATCTGACCTTGGCGCGAGTGTGCGAGCAACGCGCGCAGCAACAGCGTGCGGACGGAGACCTCTCCGGCGCCGTGGCAACCGTCCGGAATGCACGAACTCTGTGGCGCGGCGAGCCGGGCGCGGATCTGGTGACAGGTGACCTCGCCCGTGAGATCGCCGACGAGGCCGCTGCTCGTGCCGCCGGGCTCGACGCCGTGGAACTGGCCGCGACGGTCGTGATGGGGGAGCTGGAGCAGGCGTTGCCACTGGCACGCGCAGCCGCTGCGAAGGCTCCCGTCGACGAACAGGTACACGGCCAGTTGATGCTGGTGCTCTCGAGCCTCGGACTCGACAGCGAAGCCCTCGAGGTGTTCGCCGGACTCCGCACCAGGCTCGCCGACCGGCTCGGTGCCGATCCGTCACCTCGGTTGGTCGACCTCAATACGGCTATCTTGAAGGGGGAGTCGCCGAGGTTCGCCTCGACACCGGCAGTCGAGGCGGAAGCGCATGCACGGCCACACCGTGCTCCCGAACCGGAACATGGCGCAGCACCGACGATTCCGCGTTCCGTTGGGCTGCGAGCAGCGCCCAATGCCCTGCTCGGGCGCGAGGCAGATCTGGCCGAAGTCGAGCGCCTGATGGCAGATGCGCGCGTGGTCACCGTGCTCGGTCCGGGTGGCACAGGAAAGACCCGTCTCGCGCACGAGATCGGCCTTCGGGCAGCACGAGATATCCCGGTAGCGCTGGTCGAGCTTGCCCCGTTGCGCAACGGGGCCGACGTGGTCGCCGCGATCAGCTCCGTCCTCGGTATCGGTGAGGTCGAGCTGACTCCCGGGACGGTGTTGACCAGAGCGCGGATACACGACGCGCGTGACAGGTTGCGAGAGGCACTCTCGTCGCGTCCGTCGCTGCTGATCGTCGACAACTGCGAACACCTGATCGACGACGTTGCCGAGGTCGTCGCGGACCTGGTCGCGGCGAGCGGACAACTGACAGTGCTCGCCACGAGTCGCGCTCCGATGGCGATCACCGCTGAGGTCGTGTATCCGCTGTCCCCGCTGGACATCGCGGAGGGTGGATCACCAGCAACGGATCTGTTCAGCATCCGCGCGAGGGCCGTGCGTCCGTCGGTGCGGTTGGATCCCGCGGAAGTAGCACGGCTCTGCCGCACTCTGGATGGTCTTCCGCTCGCGATCGAACTGGCCGCCGCGAGGGTGCGCACCATGATGGTCGAGGACATCAATGCCCGGCTCACCGACAGATTCACGCTGCTGCGTTCAAGGGACCGCACTTCCCCCCACCGACATCGCACCCTCTATGCGGTCATCGAGTGGAGCTGGAATCTCCTCGAACCCGATCAACGGGCGGCGCTGCGCCGGTTGTGCAGGTTCCCGGCAGGCTTCACACTCGATGCCGCAGTCGCCGTCGCGCAGTGGGGTCAGGTTGCCGATGCGGCATTCGCGATTGAGGGACTGGTGGCCCAGTCGATGCTCACCGTCGTCGAAGAACGTGCAGGTCTGCGGTACCTCATGCTCGAAACCGTCCGCGAGTTCGGAGAGGAACAGCTGGCCCGCGGCGACGAAGAGGCCGCGGTCCTCGACCGGACGTTCGACTGGGCAGAAGTGTTCTGCCGCGGCGCCGTACGGAGGTTCCTCGACGGCGACCAGACCGCCGTCTCACGCGCGGTCGATATCGAACACGACAACCTGCTCGCCGTGTTGAGACAGGCGCTCAGCGGCGGACAGGACCGGGTGGCGCTGACGGTGTTCCCGGTCCTCGGCATGCTCTGGACGTTGCGCGGCACACACTCCGAGGTGCTCGCCTGGTCTCCCCGGATTCTCGACCTCGATCCCCGGGGCGCGGAAGCCCGTGCAGTGCCGGGAAACCTCCTCGCCTCGAGTTACCTGCTCGTCGCCACTGTGCTGTCGTTCAGCGGTGTCAGCCGCGAGCTTGCCTTCACCCGAATTCGGCTCCGCGACATCGTCCGGACCCGAGACGATCTCGATCCCGTGATCGCCACGGCCACCGCGCTGCTGGTGCTACCGGTATCCGGCCGGGGTGTCGCGCGTGCGCTGGCCGTTGCGGTGCGACACCCCGATCGGGCGTCACGTTGTGCTGCGCTGATAGTGCGGGCCAACCTGCGGGAGAACAGCGGCGACATGTACGGTTCCTGGTCCGATGGCCGGGCGGCGCTCGAGCTCGCCCTGGCGGCGGGGGAGGAGTGGACGGTGTCGATGGTCAACCAACACCTCGGCAGTATCGCCGCGCAGTCGGGCCGTTACGAGGAAGCGGTCGCCTACTACCGTGACAGTGCCGAGCAGTTGCGGGAATTGCACGCATACGACGAGTCCGCGGCTCTGCACAGCTATATTGCTGCTGCGCTGGTAGGTCTGGGTCGCGTCGGCGACGCGCGCCGCGAGCTGGATCAGGTCGGTGACCCCGACGACACGACCGTGCATGACCGGAATCAGGGGATCGCCGCACTCTCCGCGAGTCGCGCCGAAGTGAACTTGGCATCCGGTGAAATCGACGCCGGACTGCGAGGTTACCGGACTGCGCTCGCGCTGAGGGGCTGGCCGGACACAGGCATCGACGACATTCCCGATCCGTTCGGGACGCTGGTCGTGGCGGCGACCATCGGCGCTCATGTCCTCGCCGGTCGTGCAGCCGAAGCAGGGGACGTCGTCGACTGGCTCGGAACAAGGATGAGGGAAGACCTCGGCCCGGAGGGGTACCGCGATCTGCCCCAGATCGGGGCAGTGGCGTGCGCGCTCGGTAGTTTCGATGTCGCGACCGGATCCGAGGGTGGATTGCGATTGCTGGCACTGTCCACGAGAGCAATTCCTCGGCAGGACTTTCCGTCGATGAAGGTGTCGCGGCATCTGGACCTGGCTCGGGTGACCTCAGGCGCCGAGCGCGTCGAAGAGGCACTCGCCGCGGTCGCGGGACTTCGTCGTCACCATGCCCGATCCTCGATCCTCGAAGCGCTCGGCAGCCGCAAGTAGTGCAGGTCCGCATGGGTCCTGCACTACTTGCGGGCGGTGGGTCGGCATCACGCCTTGCGCATGTACGCGCGTACTGCCAGTGGCGCGAACACCACCACGATGACCGCGGCGCCGACCAGCGACCACACCAGCGGCATCCCGACCTGGCCGTTGTTCACCAGGTCGCGCACGGCCGTCACGAGATGCGAGACCGGATTGATGCTCACGAACGTCTGCATCCAGCCCGGCATCGTATCGGCGGGTACGAACGCGTTGGACATGAAGGTCAGAGGGAACAACACGAGCATCGAGATACCCTGCACAGCCGACGCTTTGTTCATCAGCACACCCATCAGTGCGAAGATCCAGCTGATCGCGAAGGCGCACACGACGACGAGGAGGCCGGCCGCCACGACACCGATGATCCCACCGTCCGGTCGGAATCCCATCGCGTACCCCATGGCGAAGGTGATGGTTGTTGCGATCGCGTACCGGACGATATCCGAGAGCAGCGCGCCTGCCAGCGGCGAGATCCGGGCGATGGGGAGGGATTTGAAGCGGTCGAAGACTCCCTTGTCCATGTCGTCGCGCAGCTGGGTCCCGGTCACGACGGACGCGGTGATCACAGTCTGGACCAGGATGCCCGGGATGATGATCGGAAGGTACGACGCGACGTCACCGGCGATGGCTCCACCGAAGATGTAGGTGAACATCAGCGTGAAGATGATGGGCTGGATCACGACGTCGAACAACTGTTCGGGATTGTGCTTGACTTTGACGAGCCCGCGGTACCCCATTGTCAGCGACTGGGTCACGGTGTCGCGGAGTCCGACGCGACGTGCAGTGGGGAGCGGGCGGGGTGCGATGCCGGGTCGCTCAGTGGCAAGAGTGGTCGTCATGCGACGCTCGATTCGTTGTGGGGGGCGGTCGCCGAATCGGCGTCGTGCCCGGTGATGGTCAGAAACACTTCGTCCAGGCTGGGTTTGCTCACCGTGATTTCGTCGACGACGATGCCGTTGTCGCGCAATCGGATCAGCAATTCGGGGGTGATCGAGGTGTCGGTCAGTGGTGCGGTGAGCCGCGCTGCCTCGGGGCTGACGGCGACGTCGACCCCCAGTGCTTCGATGAGGATCGCGCGGGTCGCTTCGGCGTCTTCGTGGTCGACCAGCGACAGGTGCAGCGATGACATTCCGACCGACGCCTTGAGCTCGTCGGCGGTGCCGTCCGCGATCACGCGGCCGTGATCGATCACGGCGATCCGGTCCGCGAGCTGATCGGCCTCGTCCAGGTACTGCGTGGTCAGGAGCACGGTGGAACCCTCGGCGACGAGCCTGCGGATCGTGTCCCACATCTGGGCACGGGTGCGCGGATCAAGACCGGTCGTCGGCTCGTCGAGAAACAGCAGTGGCGGCTGCGAGATGAGACTGGCCGCCAGGTCGAGGCGACGGCGCATACCGCCGGAGAAGTACTTCAGTGCCCTGCTCGCGGCATCCTCGAGCGCGAACTCCTCGAGCAGTTGGTGGGTCTTCCGCCGCGAATCTGCGCGGCTCAGACCCAGTAGACGCGCGAAGATGATCAGGTTCTCGGTCGCGGTCAGATCCTCGTCGACCGACGCGTACTGCCCGGTGACGCCGACCAAGGAACGCACCGCTGTCGGTTCCGCGACCACGTCGTGCCCGAATACTCGGGCGCTGCCTGCGTCCGGCCGTAACAGTGTGGCGAGCATACGGATGGTGGTGGTCTTGCCCGCGCCGTTGGGGCCGAGCACGCCGTAGACCGAGCCGGTCGGGACAGTGAGGCTGACGCCGTCGACGGCAGTGAATGCGCCGAAACGTTTGACCAGCCCGTCGGCCTCGATGGCAGGGGGAGACGAATGGTTCATGCGTGGTGCCCTTCGGATCGTGGTTGCTGATGCCACTGTCCGCGCACCCGATTGCACGCCTCTTGCATGGCACTTGCGTCTTGCTTGCGCGTTCGAACGCCCGGCAACGAGCGTGTTGGCGTAGCCCTCTAACCTGGGGAGATGACCACCGCCGCGAACCGGCGCTGGGTCCTACACGTGGACCTCGACGCATTCTTCGCGTCCGCCGAGCAGCTCACCCGGCCGACCCTTCGGGGTCGGCCGGTACTGGTCGGTGGTCTCGGGGCACGCGGGGTCGTGGCGGGCGCGAGCTACGAAGCGCGCGGCTACGGTGCCCGCTCGGCGATGCCGATGAGCCGCGCGCGCAGGCTCGTCGGGGCCGGCGGGATCGTGCTACCTCCACGCGGTGTCGTGTACCGAGAGTTGAGCACCGCAGTGTTCGACACCCTGCGTTCACGAGTACCGGTCCTCGAGACGCTCTCGCTCGACGAGGCATTCGCCGAACCCGTGGAACTGGCCGGGGCGTCCGCCGAGGAAGCCGACCGCTTCTGTGCGGAGTTGCGGGCCGAAATCCTGGAGAAGACCGGTCTCGTGGCCTCCATCGGTGCGGGGTCGGGGAAGCAGATCGCGAAGATCGGGTCGGGGCTGGCCAAACCGGACGGACTGCTCGTCGTGCGACCGGAGGAAGAACTCACGCTGCTGCACGGCCTTCCTGTGCGCAGCCTGTGGGGTATCGGACCGGTGGCCGAGGAACGGCTGCGGAAGCTGGGGATCGACACCATCGGCCACCTTGCGGCCCTTCCTGTCACCGAGGTCGCGTCCATTCTCGGTACAACGATCGGCCCTGGCCTGCACAGGCTGGCCAACGGTCTCGACGACCGCCCCGTGGTCGAACGCGCCGAGGCCAAACAGGTCAGTGCCGAAACCACCTATGCGACAGACATCGTGGCGTTGCAGTACCTGCGGCGCGCGGTGACTACCAGTGCGACCGCTGCGCACGAGCGGCTACGCAAGGACGGGCGTGCCGCGCGGACGGTGGTCCTCAAGCTGCGTAAGTCCGACATGTCGATTCTCACCAGGTCGACGACATTGCCCTATCCCACGGAAGACGTGCAGGTACTCACAGCCGCGGCGCAACGTCTGGCTCTCGACCCACTCGAGATCGGGCCCATCAGGCTTGTCGGCGTGGGGTTCGCCGGGCTGTCTGCGATTGCGCAGGATTCGCTCTTTCCGGAACTCGATGCGCTCGAACCGGAACCGTCGCGAGCTGATCCGATCGGCGACAGCGTGTCCGAGCCGGCGCAGGCGCCGGGCCGGCGGTGGCAGCCCGGAACCGACGTCCGGCATCCGGATTTCGGACACGGCTGGGTCCAGGGGGCCGGCCACGGTGTCGTCACGGTTCGATTCGAGACGAGGTCCACCGGGCCTGGGCCTGCGCGGACGTTGGACGAGGCAGATCCGTTGCTGGACCACGCCGATCCACTGTCGAGCCTGCACTGACACGCGTTCCAGCGGCCCTCAAGGTTCTGCCGATACCGCCGGGTACTCTTGCGGACGACCCGCCTGTCGCGGTGGACCCATCCGTCGCTGGATGACCGAGCACGAAGGTCGTGTTCGTTCGAGAACGAGAAGGACGAGAATTTTGAAGCTTCGCAAGATCACCGTCGCTACGGTGGCGCTCGCCGCCGCCCTCACGATGACTGCCTGCAGCTCGGATGACGGAGGCTCGACCGAGACGACCGCGGCAACCTCGACGGCAGAGACCACGACGTCGGAGGCCGTTGCATCCGAGTACCCGCCGGTGCCCACCGTCGAGGAACTGCAGACCATGCTCGACCAGGCCTTCGACGGCAGCATTCCGGCCGAGGAGAAGCAGAACCTCGTGCAGGGTGCAGAGCTCGATCCGACCCTGATCGACCAGGTCGCAGCAGCCGCGCAGCAGGCCGGTGCGAAGGTCACCATCATCGATATCAACGACAACGAGGACGGCACTGCGACTGCGGGTATCGAGACCGCCATCGGCGATCAGGTATCCACGGGCACGGTCATGTTCGTTGCTGAAGACGGCTACTGGAAGCTGTCGCAGGACAACGCGTGTGCGATCGTGTCGCTGGCGGCCCTGCAGACGCCCGCGTGCCCGTAAGTTCCTGAGAACAGTCTCATTTCATGAGACGGGGATGGTGGCCGGCGCGGAGATCCGCGTCGGCCACCGCCGCTTCGGTGACCAGTCGACCGGACCGGCTCAATTTCCCGGGGTGTGCCAGCCCACCCGGTCCACCTGGGACTGCGACAACCGAGTTTCGCCATTCGGGTCGAGATAGGTCTGATCACCGCTCACCGTGAAGTCGCCCTGAACGGGCAGTGGCTTACTCGGGTCGATCGTCATCGTTCCGTCGCCTGCCATCGTGTATTCCTCGACGGACAGCTGCCCTTGTCCGTTGGGCAACATCCAGGTCGACTCCTGCGGAATCTGTTCGACGCGGACATCCACGCGGATCCGGTCGTCGTCGCGGGAGACGAGAGTAGCCGTGCCGACCTGATCGATCGTGATTCCCGCGCTCATCACCTGTTGGTGGCTCTCCCACACCGCGCCCACACCGATCGCTTCGTCGGGGAACGCCACCATCCGGTAGACCGCTTGGTAGAAGGCCTGTTCGAGTGCTGAGCGCGCCACGTTGGGTACCGCGGTCCCCGGTTCGAGTCGCAGCGCACTGACCGCACCGTTGGGGCCCATCGTCAGCCCGGCTCCGGACCCCTGGACCTCGGTGAGGGATGTCTCGAGGTGCGGGTCGGGGGTACTGACATCACCGAGTATCAGGTCGACCACGGTGCCGGGTGCTCCCTCGGCCACCGACTCGGTGACCGTCGCGGACAGCGGTGTCGTCAGTTCAGGGGTGGAGAAGTCCTGCGCCGCTTGATCGCCGATCTGCTGGTGCACCTCGGAGCGCGTGGTCAGGATCACGCTCTGTTCGGTACCGGTTGCGGGCGTCAATCGCACAACCTCGCGGGGCTCGGCTCCCGCATCGAGCACTGTCGCGGTCACAGCGGACACGGGCACCGTCACCTCGGTCGAAGACGCGGCGGTCACCGCGGGAGTGCCGTCGGGCGAATCACCGCATCCCGTGACGAGCGCGGTGAGCGACAGGACGGCGGCGAAGGCGCACGGCCTCGTATAGGCGAATCTCGACAGCACAGGCACGTCACCAGGGTAGCCACGACGGGCGCGGTGGCCGCTTCCTCGGCTGGGTAGGGGATGATGGCGGAGTGAGTGACGAAGCTTCCCGGCCCGATCCTGCGTTCGATACGCCGGAACCGCCCGCACCGGATCCCCCGGTGAAAGCGCAGGCGGGACCGAGGCGGCTGCGCAATCTGCTCGTCGTGGCAGCGGTGATCTACGTGGCCGATCTGATCACGAAGATTGCCGCCGTCCACTACATCGACCCGTCCGATCCCATCTCGGTCATCGGCGACACCGTGACATTGACGCTGATCCGCAACCCCGGCGCCGCGTTCTCGATGGCGACCGGCATGACGTGGGTGCTCACGCTGGTGGCGATCGGGGTCGTCATCGGTGTGATCAAGATCGGCCGGACGCTGCGCTCGCTGTGGTGGGCTCTGGGGTTGGGGTTGGTGCTCGGAGGTGCGCTCGGAAATCTCACCGACCGGCTGTTCCGCTCTCCCGGGCCGCTGCAGGGGCATGTCGTCGACTTCGTGTCGGTCGGATGGTGGCCCGTGTTCAACGTCGCCGATTCGGCGATCGTGTGCGGCGCGATCCTGCTCGTCGCGTTGACGGTGTTCGGCGTCGAGCCCGATGGAACACGTGCGAACTCCGGGGACACAGCGACACCGGCAGACGCAGCCCTACCGGACAGCGCAGGGGACAGCGAATCGGAATCCAACGGAAAGGAAGAACGTCAGTGAGGGAGACCCGGGCCATGCCCGTACCGGACGGACTCGACGCGATGCGGGTCGATGCCGGACTGGCCCGTCTGCTCGGTTTGTCCCGCACGGTGGTCGCTGCGCTCACCGAAGAGGGCTCCGTGATCATGGACGGTGCGCCGATGGGCAAATCGGATCGACTCTCTGCGGGATCGTGGCTCGAAGTGGTCCTGCCCGAGCCTCCGCGGCCGTTGACCATCGACGCGAAGCCCGTCGAAGGTATGGAGATCCTCTACTCCGACGACGACATCGTCGCTGTCGACAAACCCGTCGGTGTGGCCGCGCATGCGAGTGTCGGCTGGACGGGTCCGACGGTCATCGGTGGTCTGGCCGCCGCTGGCTTCCGCATCTCGACCTCGGGTGCACACGAACGGCAGGGCATCGTGCACCGGCTCGACGTCGGCACTTCGGGCGTCATGGTCGTCGCGACCTCCGAGCGTGCGTACACCGTGCTCAAGCGCGCATTCAAGCAGCGCACCATCGACAAGCGGTACCACGCACTCGTGCAGGGCCACCCTGATCCGAGCAGCGGCACCATCGACGCCCCGATCGGGCGGCACCGAGGTAGCGACTGGAAGTTCACGGTCACGGCGGACGGCAAACCCAGCATCACGCACTACGACACCGTCGAAGCGTTCCAAGCGGCGAGCCTGCTCGACATCCACCTCGAGACCGGCCGCACCCACCAGATCCGTGTGCACTTCTCCGCTCTACGGCACCCGTGCTGCGGAGACCTGACCTACGGCGCCGATCCGCGTCTCGCGGCTCGTCTCGGGTTGGAACGCCAGTGGCTGCACGCACGCTCTCTCGGATTCGCGCATCCGACCCGCGGGAACTGGGTCGAGATCACCAGCAAATACCCGGCTGACCTCGAGCACGCACTCGACGTATTGCGCAACGCCTGAGCCATGGCCCGGATTGTGTCATGGTCGGCGACGGCTGCGTTGGTGCTCGCGGTGCTCCTCGCCGGTGTGCTCAACCCGGTCCGTCCGGCGTCGGTGCGCACCGACGCGCTCGGCCCCGACAACGGAGAGCAGGTCGCGGACTATCTGGGCCGCGCCGAGTCGACTCTGACCGAACTCGGACCGGACCCGAGCTGGGCGCTCGTGTCGTTCGTCGAACCGCTGGATGTCGCCGCAGTTGCCGCGCTGCCGGGCACCCTGCGCGTCGCCCAGGTCCTCTTCCGGGTGCCGATCGACCGGGTGCAGACCCCGTTCGTCACCGTCGCCGTGTCGGCGCATCCGGAGGCGCTGCAGCGCGCTCCGGACGTCGCTGCAGGGCGGTTGCGCAGCACCGCTGCAGCAAGCGATCGCGCGGGTCTGATCGCTGCCGTCTCCGCGGAGCGACTCGCGGCCGAGTGCGCATGCGTGGTGGGGATCGTCGTACGAGGTACCGGTGACCAGTTACGAACGGCGGCCACCGCTCCCGAAGTCCGGGCGGTCGAAGCGCTGCCGTCGGATGCGGTGGCCGGGAGGTTCTCGGTGAGACCACTGTTGCCCGAACATATCGACACGGTGGCCCCCGGCGCTGACGACGGCGAGCCGTAGGAGCCGACGATTGTCCACCAAACCACATGACCCGACGGCCACCGGTGTGCTCTGCGGCATCGGCGCGTATGCCGCATGGGGATTGTTTCCGGCGTTCTTCGGACTGCTCGCGCCCGCGGGGGCGGTGGAGATCCTCGCCCATCGCGTGGTGTGGACGCTCGTGCTGATGATGTTGCTGCTCGCGGTTCTCGGTCGGCTTTCCGGCCTGCGTCATCTCGGACCGCGTACCTGGTCACTCGTCGCGGCAGCGTCGACGGCGATCGCCGTCAACTGGGGTGTCTACATCTACGCTGTGGTCTCCGGGCAGGTCATCCAAGCCGCACTCGGATACTTCATCAACCCGCTCGTGAGTGTCGTGTTCGGTGTGTTGTTCTTCCGCGAGCGGCTCCGGCCCGCGCAGATCGTGGCGTTGATCGCCGCCGCCGTCGCAGTGGTGGTGATCACCGTCGATTACGGGCGTCCACCGTTCCTCGCGCTGATTCTCGCTTTCTCGTTCGCGTCCTACGGCGTGCTCAAGAAGATCGTGCCTCTCGACCCGCGGACGTCTCTGGCGGGCGAGGGCATCGTCGCGATGCCTTTCGCAGTGGTCTATCTCGTCTTTCTCGGCGTCACCGGTTCCGGAACCTTTGCCGGGTACGGCATCGGGCACTCGCTGTTGCTGATGTCGGCGGGACTGGTGACCGCGGTGCCGTTGTTGCTGTTCGGGGCTGCGGCGCATCGGGTGCCACTCGCGACGATGGGCATGCTGCAGTACCTCACACCCAGTCTGCAGATGGTGTGGGGAGTGATGGTTCTGCACGAGGACATGCCTGCTTCACGGTGGATCGGATTCGCGCTCATCTGGGCGGCGCTCGTGGTGTTCAGCGCTGATGCGCTGGCCCACGTGCGGCGTGAGCGCGGCCTCCGCGCGACAGCGACGAGTGTGGAGTAGCACGCATCACCGTCTGCTGTCGGACACCGGTGTGCCTGTCCGATGACGTTGCACCGAGCGCCTAGACTCGTCGTTGCCCACAGACTTTCCGGGAGAGGCACGCGTGGCTGACTCGTTCGTTCATCTGCACAATCACACCGAGTACTCGATGCTCGACGGCGCGGCGAAGCTCGGGCCGTTGTTCGCCGAGGCCCAACGGCTCGAGATGACAGCTGTCGGTATGACCGACCACGGAAACATGTACGGCGCCAGTGAGTTCTACAACTCCGCGACGAAAGCCGGTATCAAACCGATCATCGGGATCGAGGCCTATGTCGCGCCCGAGTCACGCTTTTCCACCAAGCGAGTGAAGTGGGGCGACCCCAGCCAGAAGTCCGACGACGTGTCGGGCTCGGGTGCTTACACGCACATGACGATGGTCGCAGAGAACGCGACCGGCCTGCGCAACCTGTTCAAGCTCTCTTCGCTTGCGTCGATCGAGGGGCAGCTCGGCAAGTGGGCCCGCATGGACGAAGAGCTCATCGCACAGCACCACGAGGGGATCATCGCGACCACCGGATGTCCTTCGGGTGAGATCCAGACGCGCCTGCGTCTCGGTCACGACCGTGAGGCACTCGAGGCTGCCGCGAAGTGGCAGGAGATCTGGGGCAAGGACAACTTCTTCCTCGAATTGATGGACCACGGCCTGTCGATCGAGCGGCGTGTCCGCGAAGGCCTCCTCGAGATCAGTAACAAGCTCGGGATCCCGCCGTTGGCGACCAACGACTGCCACTACGTCACCAAGGATGCCGCAGAGAACCACGAAGCTCTGCTGTGCATCCAGACCGGTAAGACCCTGTCGGATCCCACCCGATTCAAGTTCGACGGTGACGGCTACTACCTCAAGTCGGCGCAGGAGATGCGCGAGCTCTGGGACAGTCAGGTTCCCGGAGCGTGCGACAACACCGTGCTGATCGGCGAGCGCGTGCAGTCCTACAAGGAGGTGTGGGAGCACCACGATCGGATGCCGATCTTCCCGGTTCCGGAGGGAGAGACGCAGGCCAGCTGGCTGCACAAGGAAGTCATGCGCGGCCTCGACCGCCGGTTCCCGCACGGGCCTGTCCCCGAGGAGTACCTGCGGCGCGCCGAATACGAGATCAGTGTCATCAACGAGATGGGGTTCCCCGCCTACTTCCTCGTCGTCGGCGACCTGATCAACCACGCCAAGGACGTCGGGATCCGAGTCGGCCCCGGTCGAGGCTCAGCGGCAGGATCGCTCGTCGCATACGCCATGGGGATCACCAACATCGACCCCATCCCGCACGGCTTGCTGTTCGAGCGATTCCTCAACCCCGAACGCGTGTCGATGCCCGATATTGATATCGACTTCGACGATCGCCGTCGCGGAGAGATGGTCCGCTACGCCACCGAGAAGTGGGGCAGCGACAAGGTCGCGCAGGTCATCACGTTCGGCACCATCAAGACCAAGGCTGCGATCAAAGACGCGGCGCGCGTCCAGTTCGGTCAGCCGGGGTTCGCGATCGCCGACCAGATCACCAAGGCGCTTCCGCCGCCGATCATGGCGAAGGACATCTCGGTGTCCGGCATCACCGACCCGACGCACGAGCGGTACAAGGAAGCCGTCGAAGTCCGATCGCTCATCGACTCGAACCCGGACATCGCGAAGATCTATCAGACCGCCAAGGGACTCGAGGGTCTGATCCGCAACGCGGGTGTGCACGCGTGCGCGGTGATCATGTCGTCCGAGCCGCTCATGGATGCGATCCCCCTGTGGAAGCGCGCGCAGGACGGTGCGATCATCACCGGCTGGGATTATCCCTCGTGTGAAGCCATCGGCCTGCTCAAGATGGATTTTCTGGGGCTGCGCAACCTCACTGTCATCGGTGATGCGATCGACAACATCCGGGACAACCGCGGGATCGAACTCGATCTCGACACGTTGCCGCTCGAAGATCCTGCGACCTACGAACTGCTCGCGCGCGGCGACACCCTCGGGGTGTTCCAGCTCGACGGTAGCGCCATGCGCGACCTCCTGCGGCGAATGCAGCCGACGGGGTTCGAAGACATCGTTGCCGTGCTCGCGTTGTATCGCCCGGGCCCGATGGGCATGAACGCGCACAACGACTATGCGGACCGCAAGAACGGACGGCAGGAAGTCAAGCCGATCCACCCGGAGCTCGAAGAGCCCCTGAAGGAGATCCTCGCGGACACCTACGGTCTGATCGTCTACCAGGAGCAGATCATGCAGATCGCTCAGAAGGTTGCCGGTTACTCCCTCGGACGCGCAGACATTCTGCGTCGCGCCATGGGTAAGAAGAAGGCCGAAGTCCTCGCCGCGGAGTTCGAGGGCTTCGAAGCGGGCATGCTCGCCAACAGCTACGGCAAAGACGCGATCAAGGCGCTGTGGGACACCATCCTCCCGTTCGCCGGCTACGCGTTCAACAAGTCGCATGCGGCCGGTTACGGCCTCGTGTCCTTCTGGACGGCGTACCTCAAGGCGAACTACCCCGGTGAGTACATGGCAGGACTCCTGACGTCCGTTGGTGACGACAAGGACAAAGCTGCTGTGTACCTGTCCGACTGCCGCAAGATGGGCATCACGGTGCTGCCGCCGGACGTCAACGAATCGCACACCAACTTCACCTCGGTCGGTGAAGACATCCGGTTCGGGCTCGGCGCGGTCCGCAACGTCGGTACGAATGTCGTGGCGTCCATCGTCAGAGGACGCGAGGAGAAGGGTCGGTACGTCGACTTCTCCGACTATCTGGGCAAGATCGACACGGTCGCGTGCACCAAGAAGGTCACCGAATCGCTCATCAAGGCGGGCGGATTCGACTCGCTGAAGCATCCCCGCAAGGGCCTCATGCTCGTGCATGCCGACGCCATCGATGCTGTGATGAGCACCAAGAAGGCCGAGGCCATCGGACAGTTCGACCTGTTCGGTGGTGCCGACGCCGACGAATCGGTTGCGTCGGTGTTCAACGTCCGGATCCCCGACGAGGAGTGGGACAGCAAGCACCTTCTTGCGCTCGAGCGGGAGATGCTCGGACTCTACGTGTCCGGCCACCCGCTCAACGGTGTCGAGCACGTGCTCGCGTCCCAGGCCGACACGCAGATCCCCGCGATTCTCGAGGGCGGTCTCAAGGACGGCACTCAGGTCACGGTGGGCGGAATTCTCGCCTCCGTGAACCGCCGTATCAACAAGAACGGTCTCGCATGGGCGTCCGCACAGCTCGAGGATCTCACCGGTGGGATCGAGGTGCTCTTCTTCCCCCAGTCGTACGCGGTGTACGGCATGGATGTCGTCGAGGACTCGGTTGTGCTCGTCAAAGCGCGCGTGTCGATCCGCGACGACCGAATCTCGTTGATCGCCAATGATCTTGCGGTACCGGATCTTTCCCAGGTGGGTGTGGCCAAGCCGGTGTCGGTGGCGATGCCGACCCGGTTGTGCACTCCCGACAAGGTCGGAGCGCTCAAGAATGTACTGACCAGGCACCCCGGCACCGCGGACGTCCACGTCCGGCTGATCACAGGCAGTAAGGTGACTCTGCTCAAGCTCGACGACAGTCTGCGCGTGGAACCGTCGTCGGCATTGATGGGCGACCTCAAGGCACTGCTCGGACCGGGATGTCTCGCGACCTGAGGTCGCGGGCGGTGGCCGCTAGTGGGAAGTGCGCCGGTAGTACGCAAGGCGCACCCACCACGTGACGGTGGTGGCCGCCGCGGCGGTGAGCACAGCGATCTGTGCGGTACCTGTGATCACGAACAGGGCAATGAGCAGCAGGGCGCCGACAGCAAGAGCCTCGAGTTTGTAGAGCGGCCATTCGGTGCCGGCGATGTCGACACCGGCCACGCGAGCGGTCCTGCGGGGCCGCAGGTCGAGGGTCGTCATGGAGTGGCACCTCCGGTCGAGGAAAGTCTTCCTTCAGGGTAGACGCATAGAAGAATTCGGGTCAACGAACTTCTGGTCCTGGGTGTGCCGGATCACCCCGCGGTGTTCACTGGTAGGTATGCCTCTCACCGGAGAATACGAACCCAGCCCGTCGAAATGGGCCGCCGACCAGGTCGAAACCTACGAGTCTTCCGGCGGTACCGCCGGTACCACCCTCAATGGCAAGCCCGTCGTCGTCCTCACCACGCGCGGCGCCAAGACCGGAAAAGTACGCAAGACTCCGTTGATGCGAGTCGAACACGACGGGGAGTACGCGGTTGTGGCCTCGCTCGGCGGGGCACCGAAACATCCCGTCTGGTACTACAACGTCGTTGCGAACCCTCAGGTGGAACTGCGAGACGGTACCGAGGTGCACGACATGGTGGCGCGCGAACTGCACGGCGACGAGAAGACGCTGTGGTGGGACCGAGCGGTGGCTGCATTCCCCGACTACGCCGACTACCAGGCCAAGACCGATCGTCAGATCCCCGTTTTCGTCCTCGAACGGAAGTAGGCCGGGCATGGCTGCGCGGACCGTCGCGGATCAGCTGGTCGGTCAACTCGTCGATGCGGGTGTGCGCCGCATCTACGGAATCGTCGGTGACAGTCTGAACCCGGTCGTGGATGCCGTGCGCCGTACCGGCGGCACCGCGTCGGGCGGTATCGACTGGATCCACGTGCGTCACGAGGAGGCTGCGGCATTCGCTGCTGCGGCGGATGCACAGCTCACCGGGGAGCTGGCGGTGTGTGCGGGATCGTGTGGGCCGGGCAACTTGCATCTGATCAACGGGCTCTACGACGCGCACAGATCCGGAGCGCCGGTGCTCGCCATCGCCTCACATATTCCGTCCACCCAGATCGGCTCCGGATACTTTCAGGAAACCCATCCCGACCGTCTGTTCGTCGAATGCTCCACCTACACCGAGCTGATCAGCGCTGCAGCGCAAGCTCCTCGGGTGCTGCAGAGCGCGATGTCGCACGCACTCGCCGGGCCGGGTGTTGCCGTCGTCACCCTGCCCGGTGACATCGCGGCACTGCCCTCGGAAGGGCCGGCGCCGCGACTGGTCCGTACAAGTGCCCCGACCGTCGTGCCCGCAGAGTCGGACGTACGAGCGCTGGCCGAGGCGATCGATGCCGCCGACAAGATCGCGATCTTCGCCGGCGCGGGTGTTCGCGGTGCACGCGAAGAGGTCTTGGACCTCGCGGAGACAGTGGCAGCGCCGATCGGGCACAGCCTGCGCGGCAAGGAATGGATCCAGTACGACAACCCGTTCGATGTAGGAATGACCGGCCTACTCGGCTACGGCGCCGCACACGACGGTATGCACGGTGCCGACCTGCTGTTGCTCATCGGTACCGACTTCCCCTACGAGCAGTTCCTCCCGGACGTGCGCACGGCGCAGATCGACATCGATGCGAGCAGGCTCGGCCGTCGCACCGAGTTGGATCTCGCAGTGCACGGTGACACCGCCTCGACCTTGCAGGCGTTGAAACCGTTGATTCGGCGCAAGTCCGACCGGAAGTTCCTCGAGCGCACACTCGAGCGTCACCGCGATCTGATGGACAAGGTTGTCGGCGCGTACACGACACCTGTCAAGCAGCGGAAGCCGATTCACCCCGAGTACGTCGCGTCGATTCTCGACGACCTCGCCTCCGACGACGCGGTGTTCACTGCCGATACCGGTATGTGCAACGTGTGGTCGGCCCGGTATCTCACCCCGAACGGTCGCCGACGTTTTCTGTCGTCCGCACTGCACGGGTCGATGGCCAATGCGCTGCCGCACGCGATCGGTGCCCAGTTCGCGGCACCCGACCGGCAGGTGATCTCCGTCAGCGGAGACGGTGGTCTGTCGATGTTGCTCGGGGAACTGATCACCGTGGTCATGCATCGGTTACCGGTCAAGATCGTCCTGTTCGACAATGCGACCCTCGGCATGGTGAAACTCGAGATGCTCGTCGACGGCCTCGCAGACTTCGGCGTGGATGTGCCGGCAGTCGACTATGCGCGGGTGGCCGAAGCGCTCGGGTTCTACGCGCGCCGAGTAGCGGACCCAGGGGAGGTGGAGCAGACACTGCGCAGCGCATTTGCTCATCCCGGACCGGCGCTGATCGACGTCGTGACCGATCCGCTGGCGCTGTCGCTCCCCCCGACGATCACCGGTGAGCAGGTGAAGGGCTTCGCTCTCGCCATGTCGAGGCTGGTGATGAACGAGGGGGTGGGTGAAGCGGTGAAGATGGCGAAATCGAATATACGAAACCTGCCGAGACCGTCCCAGTTCCGATCCTGACCGACCGCGAAGGGGGTCGCGTGGGCAGTCCGAGCGGCAAGTGGCAGCATTGAACAGTGACCTCCACCTGGCGAACCGCTGAACCAACGCACATGACTGCCGTCCCGACTGCGGCCGATATCGACATTGCGGCGGAGCGAATTGCGGAGGCAGTTTCACCTACCCCTATCGAACTGAGCCCTCGGCTGTCGGCTCTCACCGGTGCGCACGTCTACCTCAAGCGCGAGGATCTGACGCGTGTGCGCTCGTTCAAACTGCGTGGCGCCTACAACGCGATGGCCCAGCTGGACGATAGGGAACGTGCTGCCGGGGTTGTGACGGCCAGCGCGGGTAATCATGCGCAAGGTGTCGCGTACGCGTGCCGGACGATGAGAGTCGCAGGCCGCATCTACGTGCCCGCGCGGACCCCGAAGCAGAAGCGTGACCGCATCCAGGTGCACGGCGGTGAGTTCGTCGAACTGATCGCCGTGGGGGATACTTTCGACGCCGCCGCTGCTGCGGCGGCCGACGACGCGGAACGCACCGGCGCGACGATGATCCCGCCGTTCGACGACGTCCGTACTGCAGCGGGGCAGGGGACCATTGCCCGCGAGATCATCGATCAACTCCCGGGCGACCTGGATGTGCTCGTGGTACCGGTCGGCGGCGGGGGACTGATCGCGGGTATCGCGGCCTACCTGCGCGAGAGATCCCCCCGTACCGCGATCGTCGGCGTCGAACCCCGCGGTGCGGCATCCATGACCGCTGCACTGGTCGCCGGGGGCCCAGTGACCCTCCCCGAGGTGGAACCGTTCGTCGACGGCGCCGCTGTCAAGCGGATCGGTGACGTCCCGTACGCGGTGGTGTCGCAACTCGGTGCCGAGGTGGTGTCGCATTCGAGTCTGCCGCTCGTCGCGAGCCTGCGTGCGGAAGGTCTCGGGCATGCCCCGTTCGGCATGACCCAGGTCGACGAGGGTGCGGTGTGCACGTCGATGCTCGACCTCTACCAGAACGAGGGCATCATCGCCGAACCCGCGGGCGCGCTCGCGGTCGCGGCGCTCGAGGATCTGTCGATCGAACCTGGTGCAACAGTTGTGTGTCTGGTCTCCGGAGGCAACAACGATGTGTCCCGGTACGGAGAGATCGTCGAACGATCACTCGTTCACCGGGGTCTCAAGCACTATTTCCTCGTGAACTTCCCTCAGGAGCCGGGAGCGCTGCGGCGGTTCCTCGATGAAGTGCTCGGCCCCGATGACGACATCACCCTGTTCGAGTACGTCAAACGGAACAACCGTGAGACCGGTGCGGCGCTCGTCGGTATCGAACTCGGTGCAGCGGAGGATCTTTCGGCGCTCTTGCATCGAATGGACACATCGCCGCTCGAGGCGGGCCGGCTCGAGCCGGGCTCGCCCGCCTACCGCTACCTCACATAGGACTCGTTACCCGAACTCACCAGGGCATGCATACGAGCCAGGGCCCGAACCAGAAGCAATTCGGACGCCAGAAGTGTCCGCGATTCCAATCGTTGTGTCCGCGATCCCAATCGCGGTGGTTGCGGTCCTTGTTCCAATCGTTGTCGTGGTGCCCTCCTCGTTCGTGATCCCAGCCGCGGTCGTTGTGTCTGACATCGACTACGCCCGGAGCCGAGTCCGTTGCCGGGGCTGCGGTGGCCACGGCCATGGGTGTGAAGACAAGAGCGGTTGTGAGAAAGGCGCTCGCCAGTACTTTCTTGGGTTCCATCACGATTCACCTCGAAAAATTTCGGCGGTATTCTGACGGTACGCGCGGTCTCGAGGCTTGATCAAGGGGGATCGTGGGGCAGATGTTCGGCAGATGTTGACTGTTCGGTCAACCGGCAGTTCAGGATTCGAGTACGACGAACGAATGTCCCGGCACCAGTACCGCCGATTTCGTCCGGTTCATGACGGGGTCGTCCCACCAGAGCAGTGGTCGGCCACCGACAGGAACGGTCACAGGATCACCACCGAGATTGCACACCACGCGAATCGCACCGCGATGCACCACGATCCAGTGTTCGTCCTCGTCGTATGTCAGCTGCAGGTGCTCGAGCCAGGGGTCGGTGAGTTCGGCGCGGAAGCGACGCAGTTCGAGCAGCTGCCGGTAACAGTCGAGCAAGCGCGCATGCTCGGGATCGGTGCGCTCGTCCCAGCGAAGGATCGATCGGCGGAAGGTCTCCGGATCCTGAGGATCCGGGACATCGTCGATGTCCCATCCGTGTTCACCGAACTCTCGTCGGCGTCCCTCGACGACGGCCCTCGCGAGTTCGGGTTCGGGGTGCGAGGTGAAGTACTGGAATGGGGTGCTTGCCCCCCATTCCTCGCCCATGAACAACATCGGGGTATACGGCGAGGTGAGAACGAGTGCGGCCTTGACCGCGAGTTGCCCCCGATCGAGATAGCCGCCCGGCCGGTCGCCGCGGGCTCGGTTGCCGACCTGATCGTGGGTGCACGTGTACGCGAGCAGCGAACTGGCCGGTACCCGCCGCACATCGAGTGGGCGTCCGTGCACGCGGCCACGGAACGACGAGAACGTGCCCGCGTGGAAGAAGCCGTGCCCGAGGGTACGTGCAAGACACTCGAGGGAACCGAAATCACCGTAGTAGCCTTGGCTCTCGCCCGAGACTGCGGTGTGAATCGCATGGTGGACGTCGTCGTCCCACTGTGCGTGCATGCCGTATCCGCCTGCGGACCGGGGTGTGATCGTTCGGGGATCATTGAGGTCGCTCTCGGCGATCAGGCTCAGGGGACGACGGAGATGAGCGGACAGACGCAGAGTTTCGACCGACAGCTCCTCGAGCACGTGCACCGCGGTCTGATCGATCAGCGCGTGGGTGGCGTCGAGCCGGAGCGCGTCGATGTGGAACTCGCTGAACCAGCGCAGGGCGTTGTCGATGATGTAGCGACGCACCTCACCGGATCCGGGGCCGTCGAGATTGATGCTCTCGCCCCAGATTCCCGGTTTCTCCGATACATAGGGACCGAATCTGCCCAGGTAGTTTCCGGAGGGGCCGAGATGGTTGTAGACCACGTCGAGCGCCACGGCGATGCCGCGGGCGTGGGCGGCATCGACGAACCGTTGCAGTGCGTCGGGGCCGCCGTACGGTTCGTGTACCGCATACCAGAGCACTCCGTCGTAGCCCCATCCGCGGGGGCCGTTGAATGCATTGACAGGCATCAACTCGACGAAGTCGATTCCGAGGGCCACGAGATCGTCGAGATGCTCGATGGCGGCGTCGAGGGTGCCTTTCTCGGTGAACGTGCCGATGTGCAGTTCATAGAGCACGCTGCCCGCGAGTTGTCGTCCGGTCCAGGCGCGGTCGGTCCAGCGGTCGGGATCGATCCCGTGCAACTGTGACGGTCCGTGTACGCCGTCCGGCTGCCGCTGGGAACGGGGATCGGGCAGCACGTTCTCGTCGTCGTCGAGAACGTAGCCGTAGCGTGACCCGGGGGAGGCATCGACGGCGGCGCGCCACCAGCCGTCGTCCCCTCGATCCATCGGATGGAGCTCGCCGTCGACGTGGAGGCGAACGGACGACGGGATCGGAGCCCAGACCTCGAAGGTGTGCACGAGGCCAAGCATGCCCTGTTCGTGAGCGTGGCGCAGCACCTTTCCGGTGCACCGGCAATGCAGTCGATACTGTTAGGCTGAACTCGATGTCCGCAGCCAAGAGAACGTACAGCTCACCGTTGCGGGATGAGGCTGCGCGCCGCACACGCATAACGATCCGAGATGCCGCGGCGACATTGTTCGAGCGCAACGGGTACGTGAGCACCACCGTCAAACAGATCGCCGGCGAAGCGGGTGTCGCAGTGCGAACGGTCTTCACCGCCTTCCCGGAGGGCAAAGCCCAGCTGTTCCGGGAAGCGCTCGACGCCGCCGTCACCGGGGATGCGGCCGACGCCGACCCGAGTACTCCCGGCTCGCCTCAGTCGCGGTCACCGCGCGCGTCGGGCGCCGCAGCCGCCGTCATCGACCAGGTGGTGGGGTATGGAGCGGCGATGCTCGAGCGTGCCGGTGGCCTACTGATCACGTCGATCGAATCGTCGGGCGCTGACCCCGACATGTTGCGGTTCGCCGAGGACGACGCGCGCGCTACCGCAGAGAATGCGCGAACCCTCGCCGAGGGGTTGCACCGCAGCGGATGGCTACGTACCGACGTCACCGTCGACCATGCCGCGGACGTGCTCTACACCCTCAGCTCCCCGCAGGTACACGCGTTGCTGCGACGCGATTGCGGATGGGACGTCGACCGGTATCGCACGTGGCTCGCCGACACCCTGCGAACGACGCTGTTGCGCTGAGCCCGAATCCCTGAAACCTGCCCACACCTACCGGCCGCCGGTTGCGTCCAGGTACAGCCAGGCGCCGTCCTCACGGACGAAACGGCTGTGTTCGTGCAGGACGTCGGCGCTTCCGCTCGCGATGTAGTGCGCCCGGAACTCGACCGTGCCCTCTGTATGAAGGAATCCGCCGCCCGTCGTCCGCAGTATCTCGAGACCGGTCCACCTGGTCCCGGGGTCGAGGTCGAGCGATGCGGGCCGGGACGACGGATGCCATGTCCGTAGCAGGTACGCGGTGTCGCGGAGTACGAACGCCGTGTACCGCGACCGCATCAATTCCTCGGGTCGCGATGCGACACCGCCGTCGAGCAACCTCCCGCAGCAGTCGGAGAATCGGATTCCGCGTCCACACGGGCACGGATGGTCGGTAGCTGGCTTCTGGTCGCGATGTCGGTTCACCTGACCATTGTCGTCGAGCGCGCGGGACGAGTGGCGGCGTGTCCTTGCCGAACACCTCGCGCGGGCGCACGATTGATCCGTGTGCAGGAGACCTCGGTGAGCGACGCGCTCGATCCGCGTCTGACGTACCTCGACGAACGTGGGCATCAGCACCATGTGGTGTTGACGTCGCGGACTCCGAGGGTGACGATCGGCCGCGCTACCGACGCCGATGTTGCATTTCCCGGCGACGACGAGGTCTCGCGCCTGCATGCGGTGGTCGAGTGGCTCGGCACCGACTGGACCATCCTCGACGACGGGCTCTCGCGCAACGGAACTTTCGTCAACGGTGAGCGGATTGCGGGGCGCCGGCGGTTGCGTGAAGGCGACAGTATCCGTATCGGTTCGCACCGCCTGCGCTTCCAGGAGATCGGAGCGGGCCCCGACGAGGCTACCCGCATGGCCACAGAGCTGCCCACGGTGAACTCGTTGACGGAAATCCAGCGCGGGGTCCTGCGTGCGCTGTGTCGTCCGTACAAACACGGGGTGGCCTTCGCGTCGCCCGCGTCGAACCAGACCATTGCTTCGGAGATGTATCTCAGTGTGGACGCCGTGAAAACACATCTGCGGACACTGTTCGCGAAGTTCGGAGTCGAGGATCTACCGCAGAACCGCAAGCGAGTGCGTCTTGCCGAACTTGCGATGCACACGGGTGTGGTCAGCGAACGCGACCTGTGACCTCTGTTGCGGCTGTTCGGGCACGGGACACCCGATCGGCCAGATCTCTGAGCGCCGCGGCCACCGCGTCGGGATGCTCGACCGTGACCGAATGACCGGCACCCTCGATGCGTACGAGTTCCGAGTGCGCCAGCCGCGCCGCCACACCGACTGACAGCTCGAACGGCGTCAGCTCGTCATGGGATCCGCACAGCACAAGTGACGGGAGGTGAGTCAGAACGGAGAGAGCCGCGGCTTCGTCGAGCACTGCGAAGGACCGGAGAAAGCCCGCGATCGTGACCACCGACGTGTCGCTGCACAGCAATGCGAGCACCGTAAGCACCCAGGCATCCGACCTCGACGACACGGTGCGGCGACGATGCAGCGCACCGGCTACGGGCAGTCCCACTCGGCCGCTCCACCGCGCGATTCGCTGTGTGGTGTCCGGTGCCCGGGACACAGCCCGGCGGAACAACTCCACCACCGGGCTGTGCAGATACCGCCCGAGCCCGGAAAGAGCGAGATCGTCGGCCGCGGTGGAGATCAATGCGACTCCCGCGACGCGCGTGCTGATGTCGGTCGAATGTTGACGCGCATAGGACAGGATCGCCATGCCGCCCATCGAATGCCCCACCAGGACGATGGGTCCGGAAGTGGCGGCGTCGAGCACCACACCCAGATCGCGCCCGATCCGGTCGAGGGTGTACGTCTCGGCGGGTGCTGCACCGGACCGGCCGTGGCCACGATGGTCGAAGAACACCATCCGCACCGGCCGGCCCATCGCGAAGAACAGGGCCTGACGCAACCGAGACCAGATGTCGGTGTCGTGACAGTGGCCGTGCACGAACACGAACGTCGTTTCCGCTGTGTCGGGGCCGGCGGCGGTGACTGCAAGGGGCACGCCGTCGTCGGTGTACACCGTAGTGTGCCGCAGACGAGTCGAATGGTGAGAAGCGGGCATGTCACCAGGGTGCGTGCCTTGGCACGGTGACGTGAGCTCCCCTGCCGGTGGAATCCGAAAACCGGGGATAGGTGCCCTTTCACCCTTGGGGTAGTGGACAATCCCGATATGCATTCGCAGCGCTATGTCGGTGTCGTCGGTCCGGGCGAGGCGACTCCCGAGCAACGGCGAGTCGCCCGTCAGGTCGGCGGTCTGCTCGCCGGCCGCAGAGCAGTCGTTGTCACCGGCGGTCTCGGCGGGGTCATGGCCGCGGCCTCCCGGGGGGCGATCGAGGCGGGTGGGACCACGCTCGGGCTGCTTCCCGAGGACGACCGGGTGGTGGGTAATCCGTACCTGACGGTTGCGATCCCGACCGGCCTGGGAGAGATGCGTAACGCGCTGCTCGTGCGCAGCAGCGACGCACTCGTGGTGGTCGGCGGGAGCTGGGGAACGATGAGCGAGATCGCGTTGGCCGTACGCACGGGGGTACCGGTCGTGTCGATCGGAGGCTGGAAGATGCCCGCGGGGGGCGTACTCGACGTCGAATCGCCGGAGGAAGCGGTCGAATGCCTGCACGCATTGCTATGGCGTAAGGACGCCTGACCCTTCACATTCCGTGAAAACGTTCCACAGGGAAGCTCCACTACGACACGCGGTGCCCGCCGATCTCGTCTCGGCGGGCACCGCGCATCCGAGCTTCCGGACAGTTACGAACCGGCTGCCGAGTCTGCGAGCTCGTAGCGCCGGCGGTATTCCTGCTTGGACGTTTCGCTGATGTCGACGTCCTGTGCGCGTGCCCGCAGGGCACCGACGGTGGCCTGCTCACGGGCCGTGTGCTCGAACGGATCCCAGCCGAAGAACCGCGCGGCGTTCTCGAAGGTGACCTTGTCGATCTCCTCGTCGGTGAGCTCGGCAGCGACGAGTTCCTCCATGAGCATCTCGGGGGAGCGCGGCCACGTGGAATCCGAATGCGGGTAGTCGCATTCCCAGGCGATGGTGTCGATACCGAGACGCTCTCGATTGTTCAGGCCGCTGGGCTCGGTGATGTAGCACGCGAGGAAGTTCTTCTTCCACACGTCGGTGGGCGACATGCCCTTCGGCAGGAAACTCGCACCGGTCCAGGACTGGTTGACGATGTGGCGTTCGAGTCGGTCGAGCCAGGGTGCGACCCAGCCGACGCCACCTTCACTCATCGCGACCTTGAGGTCGGGGAATTTCTGGAACGCGCCGCTGAGCATCATGTCGGTTGCGGAGATCGTCGAGATCAGGGGGGTGAGCACCATCATGTCGTCTAGGTCGAAACCCGTGGGGCGCTTGACCAGGCTCATGCCGCCGCCGATGTGCAGGCTGAGCACGATGTTGTGGTCGACGCAGGCCTTGAAGATCGGGTCCCAGTAGCCGGACTTGAAGTCGGGGTAGCCGTCGCCGACGCCGTAGGGGGTTTCCGGGATGGAGATGGAGCGGCAGCCCATCGCGGCGAGCCGGTGGATTTCCTTGACGGATTCGTCGGCGTCGTAGAACGGGATGATGCCGAGGGGGATGAAGCGTCCGGGGTGGGTGTCGGGGACTTCCCCGACCACCCAGTCGTTGAAGGCTTTGAGGGCTGCAAGGGAGAGTTTCTTGTCGGGCAGGGTGGCGAGGTGGGTGCCTGCGAAGCCCGGGAAGGTGGCGAACAGGGTGGCGGCGAGGGTGCCGTTGGCGTCCATGTCGCGCACGCGCATGTCCATGTCGTAGACGCCGGGCCGCATTTCGGCGTAGCCGGTGGGGTCCATGCCCCATTCTTCCTTGGGCCAGGAAACGACGGCGTTGAGGCCGGAGCTGCCGACGACAGAACCCTGGAACAGCCATGCCTCGACGTTGGGGTTGCGGGGATGGGCGGTCAGCGTCGGGGCTTGGTCCATGAGGCTCTTCGGAAAGTGCTTCTCGAAGATGTCTCGGGGTTCGACCACGTGGTCGTCGATGCTGACCATCACCATGTCATCGATATTCATCGAAAATCCTCTCGTGAGCCTGCGGGACGAGACGCCGCAGCAGTGCGGGGCGGGCGGCAATTCGGTCGGGCCGAGAATTCGTGCTGCGGAGCTGCGCCCACGGTGTGCGTCCGGACGGACCGGGTCGGCCGTCCGGTGTGTGACGAGAATCTCCTTACTGCTTTTCGAGAAGACTAATCTCACGGGGTTGCGCCCGCAAGATCGGGAGGGGCCCGGCGTTGTAGGCCGGATGGCGCGCAGCCGAGGTGATTCGCAGGGTGTCTACGAATGTGATCCTTGCCACATGAGTGAAGGCACCCTATTCTCACAATCCAGAATTACATTCCAGATTCGAAGAGTGGGACCTGTGTTCTTCGTTCCCCCGACGAGAGGGTGAAATGCTCCGATCGAAACGTGTGCTTGCAGTGGTGGCGGTGGCATGCGCCACCGCACTGATCTCGACGTCCTGTGGTGGCAACGGTGCCGACAACTCCGGAATGGGAACTTCCGGTTCAGGGGGGCTCGAAGAAACGGCAGACCCGGTGGCGGGTGGCTCTCTCGATGTCATCCAGATGGGTGAGCCGCGCAGCCTCGACCCTGCCGCGTTGTCGAACACCTATGCGCATCAGCCCGCTCTGGGCAACGCCCTCTACGGCTCGCTGATCGTCAACGATCTCGAGACGCAGGAGATCGAATATGTGATGGCCACCGACTTCGCCAGCACCGATGGGGGCGCGACCTTCACCCTCACTCTGCGTCCGGACCTCACGTTCACCGACGGCACACCGTTCGATGCCGCCGCGGTCAAGTACAACTGGGACCGGCTTCGTGATCCGTCTCTCGGCTCCACTGCGATCCGGGTGGCGGGTCAGATCGCTGGAGTCGAGGTGAAGGATCCCACGACGGTGTCGGTCGCGCTCGTGAGCCCCAACCCGCACTTCCCGCAGAGCATGCTCACCACCTCGCTGAACTGGATCGCCTCGCCGACCGCTCTCGAGAAGGGGCGTGAGGCATTCGACGAGAACCCGGTCGGGGCCGGCCCGTTCACCTTGGTCGATTGGGTCCGTCAGGGTGCGATCGAACTGGAGAAGAACCCGAACTACTGGGACGCACCCAAGCCGTATCTCGACACGCTGCGGATAACCACCGTGGCGGATACGAGCCAGCGATTCAATGCCGTCTCGACCGGCACCGCAGACCTGGCATCGGAGGCCAGTTGGGCCACACTCGACAAGGCCGAGCAGGCGGGTGTGGGCACCGAGCTCGTGCCCACCGGCGGTGGCCAGATCATGGTGATGAACACAGCCCGCGCGCCGTTCGACGATGTCAGGGCCAGGCAGGCGGTCTCCATGGCCGTCGACCGCGATGCTTTGAACTCCGTGGTCTACAACGGAGTCGGGGAGGTCGCGGAGTACCTGTTCGTGGACGGTTCGCCGTTCTTCGAGGACGTTCCGTTGTGGACACACGACAAGGATGCCGCCCAGGCACTGTTCGATGAACTGGCGGCCGACGGCAAACCGCTGTCGTTCACCTTCCTGTCCTATCCGACGCAGGAGTCCCGGGCGGCGGGCGAGGCGCTGCAAGCGCAGCTGAAAGCCTTCGACAATGTCGAGGTCGCAGTCGAGGTCGCGGACTATTCCACACTCACGGCCCGCGCGGGTAACCGTGACTTCGACATGATCATCTCGTCCGCGATCGTCCAGGACCCGGACTACGCGCTGTGGACCGCCTTCCACGGTGATTCGCCCGGAAACTTCTCCGGCCTCGACGACCCTGCACTCAACGACGCGTTGGACGCCGGTCGTCTCGCGGAGTCGGACGAGGAGCGCAAGGCTGCGTACAGCACCGTCCAGGCCCGGTTGGCCGAACTCGTGCCGGGTGTGTGGTACATCAAGGCGTCGCCTTCCGTCCTGTACGGCGAGAACGTGCACGGGATCGATCTGTACACCCTCGGCGCGCCGCGACCGGAAGAACTCTGGGTGACGGAGTAGTCATGAAGTTGACTTCGGCGCGACATGCGCTCGTCACAGGTGGCGCAAGTGGAATCGGTCTCGGCATCGCCGATGCATTGTCAGGACACGGTATTTCGGTGACCATCGCAGATATCGACGAGCGAACTCGAAAGTCGGTGGTCGCGACGCGGAGCGACGGCTTCCGTGGTGTTGCTCGCGGTGCCCGAATCCGGGGCGTTGCACTCGATGTCCGTGATCGCGACGCATGGGCGCGGGCCAAGGAGGATTCGGAAGCCGCGTTCGGACCTGTCGACATTCTCGTCAACAACGCGGGTATCGGCTTCAACGGGCCGTCCGTCGTCGATATGGAGCGGGCCACGTTCGACACCCTTGTCGACATAGATCTGATGGGGGTATTCAACGGGGCGGCCACTTTCGGGGCAGAAATGCGGGAGCGGGGAGTCGGGCACATGGTCAACACCGCGTCGGTGATGGGCCTGCTCGCGGGCGCGCCGGGGCGAGGTGCATACAGTGCTGTGAAGGCGGCGGTGGTCGCGTTGTCCGAGGCCATGAGAGTGGAGATGGAGCCTCACGGCGTGGGTGTCTCGGTGCTGTGCCCGGGGCTGGTGAGGTCGAATCTCGATGCCAGCACCCTTCGGATCGGTGGACATGTCGAGGATGCCAGTGCGATCAAGGGCTCCGGGGACATCGGAATGGAGCCGCTGGTGGCCGGTGAACTCGTGGCGCGGGGGATCGAGCAGAACCTGCCGTACATCATCACACATCCGCACTATCTCGATCATCTACAGGCGCGGACGGAGGCGATCCTGGCCGCCGTTGTGCCGGTCACCGGATAAACCCGCCTTCAGAAATAGACAAGCATTCTTGACATTTTGTGTCAAGAATGCTTGTCTTTTCGGTGTGACCGGTACGCCGAGGGACAACAGGGTCCGTGAGTTCCGCAAGAAGATGCGGATCACGCAGGCCGAGCTCGGTGCGCAGGTCGGCGTCAGCCGACAGAGCATCGTGTCGACGGAAAAGGGCGACTACGCGCCCAGTGTCTACCTTGCGTTGCGGCTCGCGCGGAACCTTGGAACCACCGTCGAAGAACTGTTCCCACTGACCGAGGAGGAGCCGTGATGGCCGTGCTCATGAAAGCTGCCCGCACCGTCGGCGATCTGGACGACGAGTTCTACCACGATGAACGTCAGCGTGATGTGTGGAACGAGGCCTCGGCGGTGGGATTCCAACTGGCTCAATGGGCTGCCCTCGTCGGTGGTGCGCTGCTTCCGTGGCTCGCCGGTCGTATCGGCGCGCAGATTGCGATAGGTGTTCTCGCCGTGTGGTTCGTGATCTCGATGGCGGTGATCATGTACGCGCGCGCCTGCGATGTCGACATCTACGCTACGGCGAAGACCTGGCGTCCGCGGACGATCATGGCGGCCCTCGTCTATCTCGCAGGCATCGCCGGAATCTACGCGCGGTTGTCCACCCCGCTCGATCAGGATCCGGCGACGTGGGCCGGGCTGATCGTCGGAGGGCTGGTGGGCGGCGGCGCCGCGGTCGCCGTGATCGTGTGGCACCGGCGCCGCGAGCGTCGTCGCCAGGAAGACGAGGATGCCCGCGATCTGGCGGATCTCTAGTCGATCGGTCAGATCCGGCTCAGCGCGGCGACCGTGAACTCGGTGAGCAGGTCGCCGAGGCGGACTCGACCAGAAACGCGACGGTCGGTCAGCCGATCGATCCACTCTCCCGGCGGTAGCGCCAGCACCGTATCGCCCCAGCCGTGCGTTCCGAGCGAAACGGTATGTCGCGAGGCCACCGCAACCACATCGACGTCGTCGGCATCTCGGCCGCGACCGTACGCGAGCATGTGGTGCGCCGCGGGACCGGTGGCCCGCAGTGGTACGTAGGCGCCGCCGACGAAACTGGCAGGTCTGTCGCGGCGCAGTTGTAGCGCGGCACGGACCACAGCGAACTTCGCCGGTACCTCGCCGGAGCGCAGCAGACGTCGCCGTTCGACGTAGTCGACGGGTCGGCGGTTGTCGGGATCGACCAGTGAATCGCTCCACAGTTCGGTGCCCTGGTAGATGTCCGGGATCCCGGGCCCGAGAAGCTGGAGAAGCTTCTGGCCCAGCGCATCCGATGACGAATGCGGCTCCAGGCCGGCGACGAACTCGGACATTCCGGCACCGCACGGGCCGTCGCACACGGCATCGAGCCAAGCCAGAACCGCACCTTCGAACTCGACATCCACCTCCGTCCACGATGTGCGGGTGCCGTTTTCCCGCAACGCCTTCCGGAGGTAGTCACGCAAGCGAGTGCGCAGTGAATCGGTGACGACGCCGTCGACCGGCCAGACGCCGAACAGCGTCTGCCAGAGGAACGCTCCGATCGCCAGGTCAGGGCTCGGTGCCACCGTCTCCCACTCCGTGACACAGTCGGCCCAAAGCCGCGGCACCTGCGACAGGACGCCGATACGCGCGCGGACATCCTCACTGCGTTTGGTGTCGTGCGTCGACAACGCGGTCATCGCCCGCGGCCATGAGCGTGCGCGCTGAGCCCACAGGAGGTGGAACTCGCTCGGATCGAGACCGAAGCGTCCAGGAGTCCCTCCTACCTCCTGCAGGGAGATCAGGCGGGCCGCGCGATAGAACAGGCAATCCTCCACGGCTTTCGCGGTTGCAGCGCCGCATACCTGGCCGAACCGTGCGGCCGAGTCGGGATCCGTGGCCAATGCCTGAACCAAGACCTCCAGGGCGGGCTCCAACGCGGTGTCGCTGCGTCCCACCCGGCCGACGATGCGCGGCAACAGTGTGCTCAACGGCGCGTAGTCGGCTCGGTACACCGGGACCTGCGGCACCACCGCAATCACGGCGTCACGTACGGCGGTGTCGGTGAGTGCAGGGTCGGTGTGTGCAGGGTCGGTGCCCGCGGTGTTGCCGGTCGCACGCAGGATCGTCCGCACGAGACGATGAATCTCCGCCGCAAGTCCTGTCTCGAGTACGTGCTGCCCCAGCAGATGCTCCTGCGTCTGCACCCACTCCGCGTCGCCGTCGGCGCCGGTGAATGTGCGCGAGAGCGCGCTCAGCTCACCCTCGCCCTGCGGATCGACGAACACCGCGGCAAGTTCGTTGAGCGCGTCATAGCCGGTGGTGCCATCCACGGGAAGTGTCGCGTCGAGGGGTTCGCCCTCGGCGAGGATCTTCTCGATCACGAGCCATCGGTCGGGGCCGATCAGCTCGCGGAGCCGCCGGAGATAGCCCGAGGGATCCGCCAGACCGTCGGGATGATCGACACGAATGCCGTCGATCAGATCGTCCGAGATCCACGACGCGACCTGGGCATGCACCGCATCGAAGACTGCGGGATCCTCCACCCGGACTGCGGCAAGGTCGCTGACGGTGAAGAATCGCCGGTACCCGATCAGACCCGAATTCCACGGCACCAGCCGGTACGACTGGCGATCGTGGATCTCGGCCGCCGTGCCGGAATCGGTGCCCGGTGCGATGGGAAACCGCTTGTCGTAGTAGGCGAGCGTCGGCTCCGTGCCGGATCTGTCGACCGTGCACTCGCGCGCGTCGTCGCCCGAAGCCAGAACGGGCAACGCGATCCTGCCGTCCGCGCCGTTGTCGGCCGCAGTATCGAAGTCGAAGAACTCCGCGTACTCGGACTCGCTGCCGTGGCGGAGAGCATCCCACCACCAGAGATTCTGACGTGCGTCGGCGACACCGACGTGGTTGGGGACGATGTCGACTATCAACCCCATGCCGCGTGCCCGTGCGGCATCGGCCAGTGCTACGAGTCCGGAACGTCCGCCGAGCCCGCCCGAGACCGTGCTCGGATCCACCACGTCGTACCCGTGAGCGGAACCGTCCGCCGCGGTGAGCACCGGCGACAGATACAGGTGGGAGACGCCCAGGGCGGCGAGGTAGTCGACCAGATCCACCGCGTCGGCGAAGGTGAACGCGTCGGGACGCATCTGCAGGCGGTAGGTGGCCGTCAGCGGGACCGGGTTCGCCGCACCAGTGGTCACCGGAGTGGCGTTCATGCCGTCTTCCTCAGGACGAGCACCGAACGAGCTTGCACGGCCACCGATTCCCCGGCCGCAACCGTGGCCGGGTCGCATCGGCCGTCTGCAATATCGGTGTCGAGGGTCAGTGTCCATTCCTGCGCATGCGGCCCATCGGGGGTGACGAAGTCGAGCGGTTCGTCATGTGCGTTGAAACAGAGGAGGAACGAGTCGTCGACGACCCGCTGACCCCGCTGATCGGGTTCCGGAATGCCTTCGCCGTTGAGGACGACGGACAGAGACTTTCCGAATCCGCTGTCCCAGTCTTCCGGCGTCATCTCGTCGCCGGCGGGGGTGAGCCATGCGATGTCGCGGGATTGGTCGCCGCTGCGGATCGGACCTCCTTCGAAGAACCTGCGACGCCGGAACACCGGATGCTCCGTGCGCAACGCGATGACGTTGCGCGTGAACTCCAGCAGGTCGGCGTTCGTCTCGGCGAGTGTCCAGTCCATCCAAGACAATTCGTTGTCCTGGCAGTACACGTTGTTGTTGCCGTTCTGGGTGCGGCCGATCTCATCTCCATGCGCGATCATCGGAGTACCCTGCGACAACATCAATGTCGCGAGGATGTTGCGTTGCTGGCGCGCGCGGAGCTCGAGGACCTCCGGGTTGTCGGTCGGCCCCTCGACACCGCAGTTCCACGAGCGGTTGTGCGACTCGCCGTCGCGGTTGTCCTCGCCGTTGGCGTCGTTGTGCTTCTCGTTGTAGGACACCAGATCCGCGAGCGTGAATCCGTCGTGCGCGGTGACGAAGTTGATCGAGGCACTCGGACGCCTCCCGGTGTCCTCGTAGAGATCGGATGACCCCGTCAGCCGCGACGCGAACTCGCCGAGTGTCGCGGGCTCGCCGCGCCAATAGTCGCGCACCGTGTCGCGATACTTTCCGTTCCACTCGGTCCATAGTCCAGGGAAGTTCCCGACCTGGTAGCCGCCTTCGCCGACGTCCCACGGCTCGGCGATGAGCTTGACCTGCGACACCACCGGATCCTGTTGGACCAGGTCGAAGAATGCGGACAACCTGTCGACGTCGTGCAGTTCACGCGCGAGCGTCGACGCGAGATCGAATCGGAACCCATCGACGTGCATCTCGGTGACCCAGTACCGGAGCGAGTCCATGATCAGCTGGAGAGTGTGGGGGTGTCGGGCGTTGAGACTGTTTCCGGTTCCGGTGTAGTCCATGTAGTGGGTTTTGTCGTCCTCGACGAGCCGGTAGTAGGCGGCGTTGTCGATGCCACGGAACGAGATCGTCGGCCCGAGATGGTTGCCTTCGGCGGTGTGGTTGTAGACGACGTCGAGGATGACCTCGATACCGGCTTCGTGGAAGGTGCGCACCATCGCCTTGAATTCGGCGACGGCTCCGCTCGGTTTCGAGGCCGACGAATACGCGGCATGAGGGGCGAAGAACCCGAAGGTGTTGTACCCCCAGTAGTTACTCAGTCCCTGGTCGCGCAGCGTCTGGTCGTGCATGAACTGGTGCACCGGCATCAGTTCGATTGCGGTGACGCCGAGTAGGAGCAGGTGCTCGATGACTGCGGGGTGAGCGAGACCGGCGTAGGTGCCGCGCAGGTAGTCCGGGACCTCGGGGTGGGTGGCGGTCATGCCCTTCACATGGGCTTCGTAGATGACCGTCTCATGGTAGGGACGACGCGGATGTCGATCGGACGCCCAGTCGAAGAACGGATTGATCACGACGGTGGTCATCGTGTGGCCGAGCGAATCGAGCCGGGGGAGGCCGTCGCCCGAATCCTGTTCGTCCCCGTCGTCCCCGGGGCTGTCCGCCTGCGGATCGTCGCCGGTGCCGATGGACGATCCTGTCTCTGCCCCGGACTCCGGTGCCGGTCCGGATTCAGGAGCTGTGCCCCGGCTGTCGGGGTCCGTACCGGGCAGCGTGTACGAGTACAGGGACGGGTCGTCGTCGAAACCGCCGTCGAATGCCTTGCCGTATGGGTCCAGCAGTAATTTGCTCGGGTCGCATCGATGCCCCGCGGCAGGGTCGAACGGACCGTACACGCGGTAGCCGTAGCGCTGGCCGGGTGAGACGGTCGGGAGATACGCGTGCCACACGTATCCGTCGACCTCGTCGAGCGCGATCCGTTTCTCGGTCCCATCGCGGTCGATCAGACACAATTCGACCTTCTCGGCAACCTCAGAGAACAGAGCGAAGTTGGTGCCTGCACCGTCGTAGGTGGCTCCCAGCGGGTAGGGGTGGCCGGGCCACACCGGAACGGGCTCCGCCGCATCCCGGGTGGTGTTGCTGTCGCTGGGCTCCATGGCTGCTCAGCGTAATGCCAGAAGATGCGGCTCACCCACCGGAGCGAGTTCGCTCACCACCACCCGGTCGCAGGACCGAGTTGACGGCCCAGGTCGGGCGTCAATGTCCGCACGTAGGTGGTCGTGAGATGGTCGTCGTCGCGATAGACGAGTACGTTGCCCTCGACGACGCGGCACACTTGTTGTCGGCACAACGAATCGGTCAGATCTATCAACGTCACCGACGGAAGGTGCGCCGCGGCGGCAAGGGCCGGGTCGACCGGATCGAGCGCGGCAGCGCGGTCGATGCCGCACGACTCGGAAGTGCCGCCCGACGCCAGACAGTCCGAGGCGTTGTACTGGACCTCGTCGTCGATGAGCCACGGATTGTCGCGAATCGCTACCACGGGGATGCCGTAGTCGGCGAGCGTCTCCCACAATTCCACGTACCAGAACGGAGTGAAGTCGCCCGGTCCTTCCCCTGGGTCCTTCGTCCTGGTCGAGGTGGTGAACAGCGCGTCGGGCGGATATGCCGCCAGTTCGGCAAGCACCTTCACCGACCAGGAGTCGCATTCGAAGGTCGGGGAGTCCTCGGTCAGCTCGGTTGCGGGATCGGACAACGGGCAACCGACTTTGAGATAGGTGTCGAGGCGGAAGCCGTGCTCGCGGCCGAGCTCATCGAGCGCCGCGAGCCAGTGCTCGGAGTGCGAACCTCCGGCGAGCACCATGCGACGCGTCGACATCGGGTCGCCGTAGACACAGGTCAAGGCGTCACGGTTGGTGTGCTGCGCGATGCAGCCGTCGATGGTCGCGGGCGGAAGATCGTCGGCGGCCACGATCAGAGGCGGGTATACAGGCTGGTACTCGACCTCGGGTAGTCCGATCGCCGCCGCGCCGGGGTAGAGAGCCGGATCGGGGCGGGCGGAGTGAGAGAAATGACTCACAGTGCGATCGATATGGACGGTCCACCAGGTCGTGCCCGCGATGAGCGCAACACCGATCAGGGCGAGACCTGCAACCAAGGTGGTGCGCCACCGTCCCGGAACCGAGCGCCGGATCGGCGTCTCGATGAACCGCGTCGTGGCTTCGGCGAGGACGACGGAGATACCGATCACGGCCAGTCCGCCGACGAGTCCGACCGAGGGGCGGTCGCGTACCAGCAGGTAGCCGATCAGCACGGGCCAATGCCACAGATACAGCGCGTACGCAATGCTTCCGAGACGGATCAGCGGCGGCGACGACAGGAATCTCGAGGTGGGGGTGTCGGGTCCCGTGGCGCCGGGGACTGCTCCCGCAACGACCAACGCCATTGCCGCCCCCACCGGCACCAACGCCCACGGACCAGGGAAGAGGGCGTTTCCGTTGAGAGCGAAGCCGCACGCGAAAAGAATCGCAAGCCCTGCGATACCCAACGCGGATCGAACGAATTTCGGTGCCCGCACCCACGGCACGACACACACCAGGACGGCGCCGAGCGTCAGTTCCCACACTCGGGCCGCGCTGTCGTAGTACGTCCACGATTGCGGGGTCGTGGAGAACGACGCGTACGCCAGCGAGGCCACGGTGATGAGCGACAGGAGCACGGTCAGCGGCACGCGGACGGGAATCTGCGCCCGCCGCAGCAACCACGCAGAGGCGAAGACCACGATCAGTGCCGCGAGATAGAACTGTCCCTGCACCGCGATCGACCACAGGTGTTGCAGGGGGCTGACCATGGGATCGGCAGCGAGATAGTCGCTTGCGGTGCGCGCCAGTTCCCAGTTCTGCACGAACAGCAACGACGCGCGTGTCTGTTCTGCGACCCGGTTCCACTGGGGGAACGGGAGCAGAATGAGTGCGGCGATCGTGGTGCCCGCCAGGACGAGAACGAGCGGTGCGAGTAGCCGACGCCCGACCCGCCGCAACACGGGCCTCGGATCGAGCGGTGCACCCGACTCCGCGACCCGGAGCAAGGAGCCGACGAAGAAGAAGCCGGACAGCGCGAGGAATACATCGACGCCGCCGGATACGCGCCCGAACCAGACGTGGAAGACCACCACCAAGGCGATTGCGAGTCCGCGGACACCGTCGAGATCGGCGCGATAGCCGGGGCGAGCAGACGCTGGGGCGCCACTGGTGCTCACGGCTGATTGCGACGTATGGACGGACATGGTGCTGGCAGTACCCCTGGTGCGTGTGGGCTCGGCGGCCGGCTCATCCGTCGAGCTGTTCTTGTGAGCAAGCTTCACACGAACCTAGGCAGACTACGGGGTGCAGTTCAGTGATCACCAACCGCTTACAGTCGGATGCGTGTCATCTACCACATCTTCCGCCGCTCGTATCGCGTCTCTCGACGCAGCGCACCTCTGGCATCCGTACGGTGCGTTCCCTCCGTCGACCGAACCGCTCGTGGTCGACCACGCGCATGGCGCGCGGCTCGTCCTGGCCGACGGGCGTGAGCTCGTCGATGGAATGAGCTCATGGTGGGCGACGGTGCACGGTTACCGGCACCCGGCGCTCGACCGCGCTGTCACCGAGCAGTTGTCCAAGATGAGCCACGTGATGTTCGGCGGACTGACGCACGCGCCTGCGGCGCGTCTGGCCGAACTGTTGGTGGAGATCACGCCGGAGGGACTCGACAAGGTGTTTCTCGCCGACTCGGGCTCCGTGTCGGTCGAGGTCGCAATCAAGATCGCGTTGCAGTATCAGCGCGCAATCGGGACACCTGCGCGGCATCGCCTGCTCACATGGCGTGGCGGCTACCACGGCGACACCTTCGCGCCGATGAGCGTGTGCGATCCCGAAGGCGGCATGCATTCGATGTGGACGGACGTGCTCGCGCAGCAGGTGTTCGCACCTGCGCCACCGGCCGAGTTCGACGAGACATACGTCGAGACCTTCGAATCGATCCTCACCGAGCATGCCGACGAACTCGCTGCGGTGATCGTGGAACCGGTCGTGCAGGGGGCCGGTGGAATGCGTTTCCACGACCCCGCCTATCTGCGTGAACTTCGCCGCATGTGCGATGAGCACGGTGTACTGCTGATCTTCGACGAGATCGCGACCGGATTCGGCCGCACCGGCGAGCTGTTCGCTGCGGACCACGCAGGTGTGTCGCCGGACATCCTGTGTGTCGGCAAGGCCCTCACCGGTGGCTACCTGACCTTGGCAGCTGTCCTGTGTACGTCGGCGATTGCCGAGACGATCAGCGCGGGAGAAGGCGGCGGCGTCATGCACGGCCCGACCTTCATGGGCAATCCACTCGCGTGCGCTGTGGCGGTCGCATCCACAGAGCTGTTGCTCGCACGCGACTGGCGTGGCGAGGTCGGCGCGCTGGCAGCGGGACTCGAAGCCGGTCTCGCGCCTGCGCGGGATCTACCCGGTGTTGTCGACGTCCGGGTTCTCGGGGGAATCGGCGTAGTGGAACTCGCCGACCCCGTGGACATGCGTGCTGCAACCGATGCGGCAGTCGGCGCCGGAGTGTGGCTCCGGCCGTTCCGCAACCTCGTCTACGCCATGCCGCCGTATGTGTGCACTGCCGACGACGTGGCACAGATCTGCGACGGCATGCTCGCCGCCGCCCGCAGCTGACCGCGACGATCGCTCGAACGCACCGTGGTGGTCATGGCCGGGTTCCAGTAGGCCTCCACTCGACTACTTGAACGGTGTTCAAGTATGGTGCCGACCATGACTGCAACCGCTGCGCTCGCGTGGCTCGACACCGCCGCCGAGACTCGGCGCCGCGATGGACTGCACCGAGACCTGATTCCACGCACGCCCTCGGCGAGGGTCGTCGATCTCGCCTCCAACGACTATCTCGGACTCGTCCGCCATCCCGAGGTGCTCGCGGGCGCCACTGCCTCGCTACGTCGCTGGGGCGGGGGCGCCACCGGGTCCAGACTGGTCACCGGAACCACGGCCGAACACGAACTGCTCGAACGTGAACTCGCGGAGTTCATCGGTGCCGAGACCGGGCTGGTGTTCTCCAGCGGCTACGCCGCCAATCTCGGTGCGGTCACGGCGCTCGCGGGACGCGACACCCTCGTCGTATCCGACGCCGGATGTCACGCCTCCCTCGTCGATGCGTGCCGATTGTCGCGCTCACGCATCCAGGTGGTTCCGCACAACGACGTCGACGCCGTTGCTGCGGCCCTCGCTACACGCACCGAATCCCGCGCACTCGTTCTCACCGACTCGGTGTTCAGCGCAGAAGGAGATCTCGCGCCGCTGCTCGCATTGCACAAGGTGTGCCGCGAGCACTGCGCGATACTGCTCGTCGACGAGGCCCACGGGGTGGGGGTTCGCGGCGCAGGCGGCCGCGGACTGGTCCACGAGGTGGGCCTCGCCGGTGAGCCGGATGTGATCGTGACGGCGACACTGTCGAAATCGCTCGCTTCCCAGGGTGGCATGGTGCTCGCCGATGCCCGCGTCCGGGAACACCTCATCGACACTGCCCGCACCTTCATCTTCGACACCGGTCTCGCGCCCGCCGCAGTCGGCGCTGCGCGAGGTGCTCTGAAGGTGCTCCGCGCCGAGCCGGAACGGAAAGGGGCGGTTCTGGACCGGGCACGTCACCTTGCCGCCACGACGGCGGCGGCAGTCCCGGAATCGGCCGTCGTCTCGGTGATCCTCGGCGATCCCCACGTTGCGGTCGGTGCCGCCCGCGAGTGCCGTGAGCGGGGCCTGCACGTCGGCTGCTTCCGTCCGCCGTCAGTGCCTGCCGGAACGTCGCGGCTTCGGCTGACCGCCCGCGCCGACCTCACCGGCGACGACCTGGAGTTGATCGACCAGGTGCTCACCGACGTCCTGGCGGGAGCGCGGTCGTGAGCATGTTGTGCGTTACGGGCACCTCGACCGATGTCGGGAAGACCGTGGCGACCGCCGCACTGGCGGCGCTCGCGCTGGCGTCGGGAAAAACCGTGGCAGTGTGCAAGCCCGCGCAGACCGGAATGGCAGACGGGGAACCCGGAGATCTGCGCGAGATCGAACGGCTCACCGGGTCGAGGGTCGATGTTCTCGAACTTGCTCGCTACCCGGAACCACTCGCGCCCGACACCGCGGCGCGCCGAAGCGGTCGCCCGCCCCTGGAACTCGCCGATGTCGTCCAGGCGATCAGAGGACTCGACGCGACCCACGACCTGACCCTCGTCGAAGGCGCTGGGGGAGTGCTCGTGCGACTCGGCGCCGACGGATTCACTCTCGCCGACGTCGCGGCCGCGTTGGAAGCGCCCGCGGTGATCGTGGCGACGCCCGGGCTCGGCACTCTCAATCACACCGCGCTCACGGTTGCTGCTCTGCGTGCCGCAGGGGTGGACTGCGCCGGGGTGATCGTCGGATCGTGGCCGGCCGAACCGGGTCTCGCGGAACGGTGCAACCTCGACGACCTTCCCGATGTGGCGGGGGCTCCATTGCTCGGCCGCATTCCCGAGTACAGCGGCAGGCTCGCGCCCGAGAATTTCCGTGCCGGTGCTCGGACTTGGTTCGACGAACGACTGCAGACCGTGGTGGGCAATCCTCTGCGCGCCTGGCTTTGACGAACGAACCGTTCAGCCGGGCTTGTGAGCGAGGATCCGGAAGCAGATGCCGCGCAGACCGGTTCGGTCGACTGTGTCGATGACGAAGCCTGCATCCTCGAGGTAGGGGACAGGGTCACGCACGAGATTGTCGGCCATGAACTTCAGGGTCAAGGGCTCGATCGCGCGCATGATCCGGGTCAGGAGCCGATTGGTGGAGGGGCCGTGTTCGACGAGCACGAATCGGCCCTGCGGCACGAGCACCCGCATGGCTTCGGCGCAGGCCGCTGCGGGATCGGGGATCGTGCAATACGACAGGGTCGAGACTACGGTGTCGACCGACTCGTCCTCGAGGTCCAATGCCTGAGCGTCGCCTCGTCGCACCTCGCAGTGCGCGAGCCCGTGATCGGCGATGCGCTGCTGCGCGTGTGCGAGCATCCCCGATGAGAGGTCGATCCCTGTCACCGCAGTGACATCCGGACTGTACAGCGGAAGATTCAGTCCCGTACCGACCGCAATCTCGAGGACGCGTCCCGAGGCGTGTCCGACGGCCCACTTGCGTGGATTTCCGAGCAGCCGTCGCTCCGAGAGCCGGATCTGCCTGTCGTATCTCGGTGCTGTCGCGTCGAAGAGCTCAGCGATTCGGGCGTTGTCGGGTCTTGTCACGGAGGTCCTCCACTCGGTGGCGCGAAACCACGTTCGGTGACGGCGGATCTATCGTACTGTGAAGGATGTCACATCGTCGGCCGGCGTCGACGTGCCGACCGCTGGGTCCGGAGGTACGGATGTCCACCACCGAAATGCGGGAAATGCAACGCACTATCGGTCACCTGCGTCAATGCGTCGGTTCGCTGCGCTCACGCTATGGCGACGTTGCCGCAGTGCAGCGGCTTTCGAACGATCTCGAACGACTCGACATCGACGCGCGTGACCTCGCGCAGCGACCGCCGGCCGAGGTCCAGGCACTTTCGGGTGAACGGATTCCGGTTCCCAACGAGCCGTACGACGACTCGTTGTTCCGCGGGGCGGATGTGGACGACGAAGGCCTCGGCGGACTGCACGGAGATCGGTGAACGCGCCGGCGGCGGGGGGAGTGCGATCGGCTACCCGCGCCCGGATCGCGGCTCGAACGCTCCGAACGGACCGGTGGTGGCAGACACCGCTGCTGACCGTTGCCGGTCTTCTGATCTTCATCGTCTACGCCACGGTGCGCTCGTTCGTCCGCTCGTCATACTACGTCGAGGACTACCACTATCTGACGCCGTTCTACTCGCCGTGTGTGAGTGACTCGTGTGTCGAAGGGGCCCGGCACTTCGGTACCTGGGTCGGCGAACTCCCGATGTGGATACCCCTCGCATTCCTGTCGTTGCCGTTCCTGCTCGGCTTCCGACTGACTTGCTATTACTACCGCAAGGCCTACTACAGATCGTTCTGGCTGGCGCCTGCCGCATGCGCGGTCGCGGAACCGCATGCCCGCTATACGGGCGAGACGCGGCTTCCGCTGATCCTGCAGAATGCGCACCGCTACTTCTTCTACGCGGGTGTCGTCATCTCCCTGATCAACACCTACGACATGGTGGTGGCGTTCCAGAGCCCGAGTGGGTTCGGGTTCGGTCTCGGAAACGTGATCCTGCTGGTCAACGTGATCCTCCTGTGGGGATACACGTTGTCGTGTCACTCATGTCGGCACGTCACTGGAGGACGGCTCAAACACTTCTCGGAACACCCTGTGCGGTACAGGATCTGGACGTTCGTATCGAAGCTCAACACCCGGCACATGCAGTTCGCGTGGATCACACTGGGCACCCTGATGATCACGGACTTCTACATCATGCTCGTGGCCAGCGGAACCATCTCGGACCTGCGGTTCGTCGGCTGACGAACGGTCCGGACACACGTCGACACAGGGGAGGTCACGGATGGCGGAAGTCGAACGGCACAAGGTCGACGTGGTGGTGATCGGGGCAGGCGGAGCCGGACTGCGCGCCGTCATCGAGGCCCGTCAGCGGGGCCTCTCCGTCGCGGTCGTGTGCAAATCCCTGTTCGGCAAGGCCCACACCGTCATGGCCGAAGGCGGGTGTGCGGCCGCCATGGGCAACGCCAATTCGCACGACTCGTGGCAGGTGCACTTTCAGGACACGATGCGGGGCGGCAAGTTCCTCAACAACTGGCGGATGGCCGAACTGCATGCGCGAGAAGCCCCCGACCGGGTGTGGGAACTCGAAACCTACGGGGCGTTGTTCGACCGTACCCCCGACGGGCGCATCAGTCAGCGAAACTTCGGTGGGCACACCTACCCACGCCTCGCACACGTCGGCGACCGCACCGGCCTCGAACTGATCCGCACCATGCAGCAGAAGATCGTGTCGTTGCAGCAGGAGGATCGCGCCGAGTACGGCGACTACGAGGCGCGGGTGAAGGTCTACGCCGAATGCACGATCACCGAGCTGCTGAAGGATCCCGAGGGGCGCATCGCCGGGGCCTTCGGATACTGGCGCGAGACCGGACGGTTCGTGTTGTTCGAGGCTCCCGCTGTCGTCGTGGCAACCGGCGGTATCGGCAAGTCCTGGAAGGTGACCTCCAACTCGTGGGAGTACACCGGCGACGGGCATGCCCTCGCGCTTCGGGCAGGCGCCGCGCTGATCAACATGGAGTTCGTCCAGTTCCATCCGACCGGCATGATCTGGCCGCCCAGCGTGAAAGGGATTCTCGTCACCGAAGGCGTGCGCGGAGACGGCGGGGTCCTGAAGAACACCGACGGAGATCGCTTCATGTTCTCGTACATCCCGCCGGTGTTCAAAGGCCAGTACGCCGAAACGGAGGAGGAAGCCGACCGCTGGTACGACGATCAGGAGAACAATCGCCGCACACCCGACCTGCTGCCACGTGACGAGGTGGCCCGCGCGATCAACTCCGAGGTCAAAGAAGGGCGCGGGACACCCCACGGTGGTGTCTTCCTCGACATTGCATCCCGGATGCCCGCGGCCGAGATCATGCGGCGACTGCCGTCGATGCACCACCAGTTCAAGGAACTCGCGGACGTCGACATCACCGCCGAGGCGATGGAGGTCGGACCCACCTGCCACTACGTCATGGGCGGGATCGAGGTCGATCCGGATACCGGTGCCGCATCGGTGCCGGGTCTGTTCGCCGCCGGGGAGTGCTCCGGAGGAATGCACGGTTCGAACCGGCTCGGCGGCAACTCGCTGTCGGATCTGCTGGTGTTCGGCCGGCGAGCGGGCCTCGGTGCGGCCGACTACGTGCTGGGACTGAGCTCCCGACCCAGGGTCTCCGATGATGATGTCACCGCAGCGTCGCGCGTCGCGTTGGTTCCCTTCGACGCAGCCGATGATGAACCCGGGACTCCCGGCGCCGTCGAGAATCCGTACACCCTGCACACCGAGCTTCAGCAGTCGATGCACGACCTCGTGGGGATCATCCGCCGCGCCGACGAGATCGAGCGTGCGCTCGGCGAACTGCAGACGCTGCGCGCCAGAATTCGCCGTGTCGCAGTGGAGGGACACCGGCAGTTCAATCCCGGCTGGCATCTCGCGGTCGACCTGCGCAACATGCTGCTGGTGTGTGAATGTGTGGCCCAGGCCGCCTTGCGACGCACCGAAAGTCGTGGTGGCCACACCCGCGACGACCATCCGTCGATGGACCCGCAGTGGCGTCGCACCCTCCTCGTGTGCCGTGTGAGCGGTGGCGATCCCGTGATTCCCGATGTGTCGGTGACCGCGCATCTGCAGGAGGCGATGCGCCCGGATCTGCTCGAACTGTTCGACATCGACGAACTCGGGAAGTACTACACCGACGAGGAACTCGCGGACCATCCGGGACGGAAGGGCTGACATGGGTTATCGAGCGGCGTTCAGGATATGGCGCGGGGATGTCGGCGGCGGCGACCTTCAGGACTACACCGTCGAGGTGAACGAGGGCGAGGTAGTGCTCGATATCCTGCATCGACTCCAGGCCACACAGACCCCGGACCTCGCGGTGCGGTGGAACTGCAAGGCCGGCAAGTGCGGATCGTGCTCGGCCGAGGTCAACGGTCGCCCTCGGCTCACCTGCATGACGCGGATGTCGGTATTCGACCCGGACGAGACCGTGACCGTGACCCCGATGCGCACCTTCCCGATCATTCGCGACCTGGTGACCGACGTGTCGTTCAACTACGCGAAGGCCAGAGAGATTCCCTCGTTCACACCGCCTGCGGATCTGGCACCGGGGGAGTACCGCATGCAGCAGATCGATGTGCAGCGGTCCCAGGAATTCCGCAAATGCATCGAATGCTTCCTGTGCCAGAACGTGTGCCACGTCGTGCGTGACCACGAAGAGAACAAGGAAGCGTTCGCCGGTCCGCGCTTCTTCATCCGGCTCGCGGAGCTCGAAATGCATCCGCTCGACGTGGCCGACCGCCGAGATGCTGCACAGGACGAGGACGGACTCGGGTTGTGCAACATCACCAAGTGCTGTACCGAGGTATGCCCGGAGAACATCCACATCACCGACAACGCGATCATCCCCATGAAGGAACGTGTCGCCGGTCGCCGTTACGATCCGATCGTCTGGTTGGGCAACAAACTCTTTCGCCGCTGACGGTGCTGGACGATCTGCGCACCGGACCGTTGGGTATCGTCCGGGGTGGAGGTGGCGCCCGTGGAGGCAAGCAGGATCGATGATCTCGTCCGCGAGAGAATCACTACGATCGAACAGCTCGAGGCAGCGGTCGGCGAACCGTTTCCGGCGATGAAAGAGAAAACGACGCCGTTCACGACGCCGCTGATACGCGAGTTCATCGCACAGGCGCGGTTCTTCGTGCTCGCAACATCCGACGCGGCGGGCAACTGCGACAGCTCACCGCGCGGGGACCTGGTCAGCACGGTGCTCTTCCCCGACGAGCGGACGCTGATTCTTCCGGACCGCCCAGGGAATCGCCGCGCAGATTCGTACCGGAACATTCTCGAGAATCCGCACGTGGGAATTCTGTTCATCGTCCCGGGCAACGAAGAGGTCGTCCGGGTCAACGGCACCGCGTCGCTGTCGACGGAGCCGGATTTGCTTGCGGAACTGGCGATGTCCGGCAAACCTGCCCAGCTCGCGGTGATCGTGAGGATCGACGAGGCCTACCTGCACTGTGCACGGGCGTTGCTCCGTGCGAAGGTGTGGGAGCCGTCGACGTGGCCCTCCCAGGAGTCCGTGCCCGCGATCCGCGAGATGATCGCCGAGCAGCACCACCTCGATATCGAGACACTCGAACCGGCCCGGCAGGAGTCGTACCGCGAACTGCTGTACTGACCCCCGCCGGGGCCGGGACGAAGCTGCCGAGGTCAGGCGCCGACGCGCTCGGTCACCTGCGGCAGGAGGTTCTCGAGGGCGAACGGGATCGACAACGCGGTGTTCACCGACATCGCGTTCGCGATGTCGGATCCGCTGTCGAGCACGATCGCTCGTCCGTCGCGCACCGCAGGAATCTGCTGGAACAACGGATTGTCGGTCACTTCGGCGGAGTCGACGTAGATCGGCATCACGATCAGCAGGTCGGAGTCGAGCATGCCGAGGTTCTCGTCCGAGATCGGGATGAAGAAGTTCTCGGTCGCGGTGGCCTCGACCTCCGGATTGTTTACGAACCCGAGATCCTGCATGAACTGCACACGGGCGTCCCGTGAGACGTAGGCGCCCCACCCGTCGGCGGTGTACGACGCAACCGTGACCGTCTTGCCCTCGAACTCAGGGTGCTCGGCCGCGGCCTGCGCGAACTGCGCATCGATCTCGCTGATCAGTTCGTCGCCCTTGTCCGGAACGCCGAGCGCGGTCGCGACCATCGTGATCTGGTCGTCGCGGGGCGTCAGATACGCCGTGGCCCCCTCCGGCGGCCCGATTGTCGGCGCGATCTGGGAAAGCGTGTCGTATCGTGCCTGCTCGCCCGAACCGGCCACGTCGAGTATCACGTCGGGAGCGACCGTCGCGATCTGCTCGAACGACGGCTCGATGGTTCCGATGATCTCCGGGGACTCGGTGTAGAGGCCGTCGGCCCAAGGACCGACCCCGTCGCCGCCGAAGGCAAGCCAGTCGCTCGCCGCGACGGGCTGAACGCCGAGCGCGAGCGCGGTTTCCGCGTCGCCCCACCCGAGTGCCGCCACCCGCTCGGGTGCGGATTCGACGGTGATCGCGCCGAACATCGTTTCGATGGTGGCGGGGAATGCGCCGTCCCCGGCAGTCGCGGTGTCGCCGGAGGGCTCGTCGCCGCCGGAACCGCAGCCGGCCACGATCAGAGCCGCGGCGGCGATGAAGGCCGCACTTCGAAGTTTCACGGGTGTCCTCGTTCCGTCGACCAAGTCAGAGTGGGATAGGTCAGGACATCCTAACTCCACGGTCGGTGCCATCGAGGTGAGGTCACAGAGACTGCGCCCACCTACCGATGTCGCCGCGTTCGAGCGCGAGAGCCAACAGCTCCGGGAACTTGTCCGGTGTGCACGCAAACGCCGGAATCCCGAGTCCGGCCAGCGCCAGCGCGTTGTCGCGGTCGAACGACGGAGCACCGTCGTCGGACAACGCGAGCAGCACCACCACCTGGACTCCCGCGTCCTTCATCGCCGCCATCCGTGTGAGCATCTCCGCGCGGATACCACCTTCGTACAGGTCGGAAATGAGCACGAACATCGACTCGGAGGGGCGTGTGATCAGTGACTGGCTGTACGCGATTGCCCGATTGATGTCGGTACCGCCGCCGAGCTGGGTTCCGAACAACACATCGACCGGATCGGCCAGCTTGTCGGTCAGATCCACCACGGCGGTATCGAACACGACCATCGATGTCCGGAGCGCCCGCATCGACGCGAGCACCGCACCGAACACGGACGCATACACCACGCTCGACGCCATCGACCCCGATTGGTCGATCGCCAGCACCACGTCTCGCTGTACCGCCTGCGATCGTCGTCCGTAGCCGACGAGACGCTCCGGGACCACAGTTCTATGTTCCGGCAGATAGTGAGCGAGATTCGCGCGAATCGTGCGGTTCCAGTCGATGTCCCGCAGCTTCGGGTTCGTCGTGCGCGCGGAGCGATTCAATGCGCCTGTCACTGCTGTACGGGTGTTCTGGGCGATACGTTCCTCGATTGCGCGGACCACCTTCTCGACCACCGACCGCGCGGTGGCCTTGGTGGTCTCGGGCATGACCCGATTCAGGCTGAGCAGGGTTCCCACGAGATGAACGTCCGGTTCGACGGCGTCGAGCATCTCGGGTTCGAGCAACAGCTGGGTCAGACTCAGCCTGTCCATCGCGTCGCGCTGCATCACCTGCACGACCGAGGTGGGGAAGTAGGCTCGGATGTCGCCGAGCCACCGTGCGACCCGTGGCGCCGACGAGCCGAGCCCAGCGCTCCGCGGACCGTTTCCTTCGCCGGAGTCGCGACGGTCGTAGAGGGCGGCGAGGGCACTGTCCATCGCGGCATCGCTCGACGATCCGAGGGCACATGTCGATTCCTGCGCGGCCTCGCCGAGGAGCAGCCGCCATCGGCGCATCCGCTCCTGGCCTGCTGTTCCTGCAGCGACCGGGGGCGCAGAACTCTCCGGTGTCACTGCATCGACCGGTCCGGCGGGCGTCGAAGGTGTTGTCATGCTCACACTCCCAGGATCAGGGCCGTTGCGGCGGTGGCCCGCGTGCCGCGTTCGACATCGACAGCGGCGGTTGCGCGGACCGCTGCCCCACCACGCAGGATGGCGCCGAGTGTCGCCCGTTCGGCCGATTCGAATCCCCCGAACGTGCGCCGCAATACCGGCAGGATGTCGACGAAGTCTTGTTTGTGCAGCCCCGACACCCAGCGGTCGATCAGGGTCAGCAATCCTCGATCATGGATGAGCAACAGCGCGCCATCGCCGACGAATCCGTCGATCCAGCGTGCTTTGGCCGCGGGTTCGCTGCCGATCGACAACGCACGGGACACACGCACCGCGGTGTCCTGTTCGTCGATGCGACCCATATCGCGCAGTAGTCGGGCGGTCCGGCCGGTGAGCATGCCATCGACCTCGTCGCGATCGGCGATGCCGGTGAGGGTGTCGAGCCAGCGCCTCGTGGATGCGGCGTCATCACGCAATGCGAGCGCGGAGTGGACCGCATCGATCTCGCGCCGGAGTACGTCGGCCGCGTCGGTGTCGAGACCGGCCGTCGCAGCGGGCAGGCCCGCGCAGATCCGCACGAGGAGAGCATCGGCAACGTGCGAGAGCGACGACAGGTCGGTGCCGCGTACGTCGCCGTACCGCAAAGTGCGGATCAATGTGGGCAAGGCCGCCATCAGGTGCGCGATGTCGTGATCGAGCGCCGCTGCGGTGTCGATCGACCGGAGGAGTTCGGGAATCGCGTCGCGCAGATCGGCGAGAAGCGCCTCGTCGAGGAGAACCACCACCTGTGCCAGAGTGACGTCGCGGTCGCAGGCACGCTCGAGAACGAGCGCGTGGGCCGCTGATTCGACAGTGGTGCCCCAACGGGACGCCTCCACGATCGAGACCGACAACTCGGGTTCCCACTGCAGCGTCCAACTCTCACGAAACGTACCAGTCGATCGCACATCGCTGACCCGCGGCGTGCCCCAGGGGATTCCGAGTACCCGCAATCGGTGCAGCAGCCGCGAGCGCGCCAGGTCGGTCTGTTTGCGCAGATCCAGATCGAGAGCCTTGCTGTGCGCAGAGCGCTTGAGCCGCAGCGTCTTCGAGGTGGCCTGTAGATCGGCATCGAGAGGCACCGTGGGAGTGGTGTCGGGGACACTGCCGAGGGCCTCTCCGACGACGAGCGTGCGGGTGACGAAGTCGAGCAGCACATCGTCGCCGTCGCAGAGCACCGCGCGGGTGGCTTCGGTGACCTCGGCGAGTCCGGCCAGCGGTCGATTGCGCAACGCCGCGAGGGATCCGGCCAGCCGGGTTGCTTCGATCACGTGTGCGCTCGACACCGGAAGGTCGTGTTCTCGCAATGTCCACGCGACCCGGGTGAGCCACCGTGTGACCGTGTCCTCCTGCTGGGTGAACAGATGGTGATACCAGCCGGGGGAGGTGATGCCTGCGCCGTAACCCGAGGCCGATGCCAGTCGCGAATGAGTCCACGGAACCCACGTCAGCGATGTTCTGACCTTGGGCAGACCCTTGAGCAGCCGCACATCAGGCGCCGCCGGACCGAGTGCGCCCGTCAGCGCGGGAGCGTGCATCGCACCGCAGACCACCGCGATCTTCAACGCTCCGGCCTTGACGGTGCTGCGCAGCACCTGGCGCATGTGCGCCTCGCGCCGCGCCGTGTGGCCGTCGAGTTCGATGTCCTCGCGGAGCGCGCCCATGGCTTCCGCGATCGCGTCGAAATCGGCCGAATGGTCGTGGTCGCCGTCCGTCGTTCCCGACTCGATGACGGTGTCCCACCACTGTTCGAAGTCGTCGTATCCACCGGCAGCCGCGAGCGCACCGAGCGGATCCGGCCGATCCTGTCCCGGCTCCCTGTCGAGGGCGAGCTGCTGTGTCGCTGGCAGGTCGCAGAATCGCACGTCGGCGTCGTGCATGATTGCCCAGCGCAGCGCCTGCCATTCCGGTGAGAATGCGGCAAACGGCCAGAACGCTGAGTTTGCGGGCTCGCCTGTGGCATAGGCGAGCAACGCCACAGGGGGTTGCATATCGTCGGAGGCGATCAGTGCAGCCAGCGGATCGGCATCTGACGGACCCTCGATGAGGACGGTATCGGGTTCGAATTCGGCGAGGGCGCGCATGACCGCGCGGGCGGAACCGGGGCCGTGATGACGGATACCGAATACGCGTACCTGAGCAGACTCCGTCACCCGGTGACCTCACGGCAGGCCCGGTAGAAGCCGGCCCAGTCCTCGCGCTCACGGACCACGGCCTCGAGGTATTCGATCCACACCTGCCGGTCGGCGGTCGGGTCCTTCACGACCGCACCGAGGATCCCCGCCGCGACGTCGGACGGGCGCAGTACACCGTCGCCGAAATGCGCCGAGAGTGCAAGACCGTTGGTGACCACCGAGATCGCTTCGGCAGTGGACAGCGTGCCCGACGGAGACTTGAGCTTGGTACGTCCGTCGGTGGTCACGCCTGAGCGCAACTCCCTGAAGACGGTCACGACGCGGCGGATCTCCTCCGCGGCAGCAGGTACCCGGGGAAGCTCGAGCGACATTCCGAGTTGCTCTACTCGGCGTGTGACGATCGCGACCTCGTCCTCTTCGCTGCCGGGCAACGGCAGGACGACGGTATTGAATCGTCGGCGCAATGCGGAGGACAGATCGTTGACTCCGCGGTCGCGATCGTTGGCAGTGGCAATGACATTGAATCCCTTGGCCGCTTGCACTTCCATGTTGAGCTCGGGTACCGGCAACGTCTTCTCCGACAGCACGGTGATCAGCGCGTCCTGCACGTCCGCCGGTATGCGAGTGAGCTCCTCGACGCGTGCGATCGCGCCGTCGCGCATCGCGGTCATGATCGGTGACGGCACGAGCGCTGCCGGAGACGGTCCCTCGGCGAGTAGCCGCGCATAGTTCCAGCCGTACCGGATCGCTTCTTCTGAGGTGCCTGCAGTGCCCTGCACCAGCCGGGTCGACGATCCGGAGACGGCCGCCGCGAGGTGTTCCGAGACCCAGGTCTTCGCTGTGCCGGGAACGCCGAGGAGCAGCAACGCGCGATCGGTCGCGAGGGTTGCCACGGCGACCTCCATCAGGCGTCGCGGCCCGACGTACTTCGGCGAGATCACCGTGCCGTCGGAGAGCTCGCCTCCGAGCAGATAGGTCACGACCGCCCACGGGGACAGTTGCCACGACGGTGGGCGCGGGCGGTCGTCGAGCCGGGCGAGTGCCGCGAGTTCGTCTGCGTACTGCTGTTCCGCATGGGGACGCAGCATGCTCTGTTCGTCGATGACGTTGTCGGTCAACTCAACTCCTCGTGAAGGGTACGGCGTTGGCTCAGGATGTCTGCGGCGGTGGCGAAGCGGTTCAGCCGGTCGAGATCGTCGGTGCGGGTCGCGGCGTCGGCGAACAGATCGCCGACCTCGTAGGGCGCGCGGTGTGCCAGAAGGGCAGTCAGCGAACGAAAGGTGTTCGACTTCGGCGCCGCGGCGGAGTAGAGCGCTGCGAGAACCTTCTCGGCGACATCGGTCGGCCACGGAGCAGGGAGCGCGTCGAGCAGGATCGTGTCGAGCAACTGCTCGCCGGAGCTCCGGCGCAGGTGCTCGACGAGAACGGGGCGGGGGAGTGCCTCGGCAACGTGATCGCCGACCTTCCCGTCGCGGTGGAGCATCGCACTCGCCCATTGTTCATTGCGGTGGCAGGCGGTGGCGGTCTCCCAGCCTCTTCGAAGTGGGACGTCGAGACCGTCGGCGACCTGCAAAGCGAGGACCTCGGTGGGGGTGCGGTCGGAGTCGCACCATGCCGAGAGCGGCGCTGACGCCGCCAGCGACCACAGTCGATGTGCGGCGACCGTCGCCAGACCGCCCGGGCCTCGGAGATCGAGGCCGTCCCGGACGGCGTCGGCGTCGAGGGTCTCGGGGACAGCGATCTGCAGGGTCGAGCCGCACACCTGTGCCCAGTCGCGTACGCGCTGCGTCATGCGGCGACCGAACGCGGAGTCGGGTAGTCGGCGCAGGAACCGGATGGCAACCTCGCGGACTCTTCCGCTGCGATCGTCCAGGGCTCGTTCGAGCAACTCTTCGTCGTAGGGGCCGAGTCCGGGGGACAGTGCTTCGAGCAGGGCGAGTCGTGTCGCTGCGTTCTCCGATTTCCACACGGCTGCCAGCCGTGCGGTGGCACAGGCAGGGTCGGCTGCGCGCAGGTTCTCGAACCACGAGCGCCGCTTGGCCGGAGTGCCGTGCAGCCACGGGTCGTCGTCGGTCAAATCGGGTGCGACCAGCGGCGCCCACGCCGGATTCTGTGCCGCGACCCATTGGCCGCGTGGGCCTGCAAGTGCGAGCAACGCTGCGCGGTGGGTGCTGCCTCCGAGCGAGGCTCCACTGAGCAGATCCACGATGAGTTCGGCGGGAGCCTTGAATCGTTCTGCAGCACAGAACCATTCGTCCAGCAGATCGGATCGGACGGTGAGCAGGCCGCGTAGTCTCTCCGTCGCTGCGGGTGGAAGTTCGGGGCGAGGATCGTCGGGGGCGGACGCGGGGCGCGGGTGCGGGGTCGGCAGGGTTCCGCCTGCGAGAAACACCGCTTCGAGTGCTGCGGCGGCGAGCAGTCGGTGCTCGGCAGTACCGATCACCGCACCTGCAGCGTCGGCGGTGTACAGGGCATCGAAGGTAGATGTTGCGCGCGCGGTACCGAGAAGGGCAGTCGTGGTGAGTGTTTCGATACCGGTACTGCTCACGGCGTTGACCCTTCGGCGGTGGTGGACAGGCGGGTGGGGGTGAACATCGTGGCGGGGACAACACTGCGACCGTCCCAATCGCCACACACCGTCAACGGGCGTCCGCCCGCGACCGCGAGTAGCCGCCACCGGTCGGTGTCGTCGCCTCCGAGGGGCAGTGCCCTGCCGTGCTCGTCGACGAGATGCCAGCCGTCGTCGGTGTGGGTGGGGGTCACGGCATCGAGAAGCATGGGCCACGACCGGGTCCATGGATCTGCGGCGAGCGCATCGGCGTAGTCGGCCAGAGCCTCGTCGAGATCGGTCCCCGGTAGCGTCGAGATCGACGCCGGTGGCCCGTGGCGGGTTCCGAGCTGAGCGCGCAGGGGCGCGCCGGCGGGATGGAAGTGCAGGTCGGCATCGATGGTGGTACCGACCACAGGAGCCGCGTCCGGGAACCGTTGTGTGCCGTGGGTGAAGTCGAGCAGGATCGCCCAGCGTCTGCTGTCCCGCCCGCGCAGCCAGACCTTCCTGGTGTACACCCGGCTGTCCTCGGTGACGCGACATGCCAGTACGTGCCAGTGGTCGCGGACGGCCGGCTCCCGGCGAACCTCGTCGATCTTCGTCGGGAAACCGAGATGGCTGTGCACCGACCGGGCCAGCGGCTCCGGGAGTGAGTCCACATCGAGGTATGCGCGGATGAGCAGGTAGATGCGGCTGTACTCGGCCAGTAGTCGTGTCGGCCAGTCGGTTCCGGACGTCGCAACACCCGGCAGGGTGCGCAACATCGCAGCGACTCCCGGCGCCTGGGCGTCGACCATCCGCGAGGCGACGGTCTCGTAGGTGGCGTAGTCGTGCGCAACCGAGCCGAGTCCGCTACGGATCCGGTCTGTGAGCCAGCGTTCTAGGTCGGTGAGCCCTGCCGTGACGCGCTCGGCGCGCCGCAGGGCTGTCGCGGGGTCGGGTGTCTTGGACGTGCCCCCGGAGTCGGTTGCGGTGGTCGTTCTGCCGGCCTTCTCGGCTCGCGTGTCGAGCCACTCCGCTACGTCCTCGGGTTCCGGACTCTCCGGAAGGTTGTCTGCTGCCCACTGGGTCAGGAGGCTCAGAGCGTGCTTGCAGGGGAACTTGCGGCTCGGGCACGTGCACCGGAACGCGGGGCCGGTGAGATCGACCGCGGTGGTGTAGGGCTTCGATCCGCTGCCGCGACACAGTCCCCAGAGTGACCGCTCGGAACGTCCGGTGCCGGACCATACGGCCGAGAGTCGACGGGCTGCTGACATCGACGCCGGATCCGGGGCCGCTGCGGTGATCTGTTCGAGGGACCAGGGGACTGTCACGGTCAACGAACGTACGGCAGAGCTCCGACAGAGTCGTAACCGATCAGGACGTTGCGTGCTCGGTACGGCGCCGACGGATCCCGTCCACGAACAAGGTCAGCCCGAAATCGAACCGGACCGCCGGATCGCCGTCGAGCAGGTCGTCGTCCGACGTCGCGACCTCCTCCGCCGTCGCGCCCGGGGTGAGCGGCGAGCGAGTGAGAGCGCCGAGTTCCGTCAGTTGGAGGCGAGACTGCTCGTCGACGGTGTGGCCGAGGACATAGTGCAGCAGCGTGTAGCCGGTGAGTTCGGCGTGTGCGCGGGACAGGCCCGCGCGCAGAGCGGCAGAGACGAAACTGTCGCGGGCACCGGAGGTGGTCAAGCGTGAGGCATAGGTCGCGGCGACCAATTCCGCACCGTCGCGGTGGGCGAGTAGTGCGCCCCGGAAGCGGTAGGCGAGTTCGGTGAGCGCGCCGTCCCATGTGTCGGCGGCGGGTGGGGCATCGACGCCATCGAGGATGCGGTCGGCCATCGCGCCGAGCAGGGTCTGTTTGTTGGGGAAGTGCCAGTACAGAGCCCCGGGCTGTACCCCGAGTGAGGTGGCGAGTTTGCGCATGGTCAGGTCGCCCAGGCCGTACTCGTCGAGTATCGCCATGGCGCCGTCGAGGACGTCGCCGCGTCGCAGCTGCACCGGAGTCCGCTCCTGTCTCGTTGTGGTCTGCGTTGACACTATCGGACCTCAACCCTAACCTGAACGGTGTTCAAGTGAACGGTGTTCAAGTTTTGATCCTCAGGAGTCCCAGTGACGCAAGCCCCCGCCCGAGTCGACATCCTCGAACAGGCACGTGACCAAGTACTCCGACGTGGACTCGGACTCGACCGAGCACAGACGCTCGAGGTGCTCCGCCTGCACGATGACCGGCTCGATGAGCTGCTGTCCTTGGCCCATGAGGTGCGGATGACGTGGTGCGGACCCGAAGTGGAGGTCGAGGGCATCATCAGCCTCAAGACCGGCGGGTGCCCGGAAGACTGCCATTTCTGTTCCCAGTCCGGACTGTTCGCCTCCCCGGTCCGCTCGGCCTGGCTCGACATTCCCGCGCTGGTCGAGGCTGCCAAGCAGACTGCAAAGACCGGAGCGACCGAGTTCTGCATCGTCGCCGCGGTCCGCGGCCCCGATGCCCGCTTGATGGCGCAGGTCGCGGCGGGCGTGGAGGCGATACGTGGGGAGGTCGACATCCAGGTCGCGTGCTCATTGGGCATGCTCACCCAGGACCAGGTCGATCAGCTCGCCGCCCTCGGCGTGCACCGCTACAACCACAACCTCGAGACCGCGAAATCCTTCTTCCCCAACGTCGTTACCACGCACACGTGGGAAGAGCGGTGGGAGACGTTGCGCATGGTCCGCGAGGCCGGCATGGAAGTCTGCTGCGGCGGGATCCTCGGCATGGGCGAAACCCTCGAACAGCGTGCCGAGTTCGCTGCAGACCTTGCGGCGCTCGAACCCGACGAAGTTCCCCTCAACTTCCTCAACCCGCGACCCGGTACGCCGTTCGGCGACCTCGACGTTCTCCCTGCCTCGGAGGCGCTCAAAGCCGTTGCGGCATTCCGCCTCGCCTTACCGCGCACGATTCTCCGCTTCGCCGGGGGACGAGAACTCACTCTCGGCGACCTCGGCGCGAAGCAGGGCATCCTCGGCGGGATCAACGCCGTCATCGTCGGAAACTACCTGACGACACTCGGTCGACGGGCCGAGACCGATCTCGACCTGCTCGGCGAACTGAAGATGCCGATCAAAGCACTCGGCGAGAGCATCTGACCATGTTCGATGCCTTCACCGGTGCCGAGAGCGCCGTGGCCGACCCGACACAGCGACCCGTTGCCGCAGTAATGGGTCTCGAGCCGCCCCGCTACTGCACGCAGTGCGGACGCCGGATGATCGTGCAGATCGCACCGGACGGGTGGTGGGCGCGATGTTCCCGACACGGGACGATCGACTCGTGGCGTGACGAGCAACGCTGAGTTCGACCCGGACCGACTCCGCGACCGCATCACCGGTCCGGGGTGAGGTCACATCCGGTTCGCGATGCGGGACCGTAGAACGGTCAGCAGGTCCGATGAGTCCCGGCTTCCGCGCGGACCGCGTCCCTCCGGGGTGATCATCCGGCCCGCGTCCGAGCGGGTCCACTCCCGCACCGCCCACCGTTCGGCGATCGCCCAGCGCCCGTCCCTTCGTTCCATCCGGTCGACGAAACGCGCGCCACTGGTGAAATCGTCGCGATCCGGGTGTCCCCAGTGGGTGTTGGTGGAGTACGCCTCGCTGATCGCGACGTCGCCGAACAATTCGACGAAGTGGTTGCCGACGTGGTGCATCGTGCCCCCCAGCAGCTTCAGTCTCGGTTCCACCCAGGCGATGTACTCGTCCACGTTGCCGTCGAATCCGGTGTGATGATCGATCCCGTCCGGGTGATAACACTCGCGCACCAACTCGAAGTCGAGCCGGTCGATGCCACGGCAGTACTTCAGCACTACCTCCCGGATCTCCTGCTTGTCGACAAGATCCTGTAGTGCTCGTTCTGCGTCGGTCATTGCGATCCCTCCTCGAGCCCGACCATCCGGTCGAGTGGATCCGGCATGCGGTCCGAGTCGATTCCGAACGCCTGCGGATTTCTGCGAAGGATCACACTGGTGCGTCCACGTGCGGAAGCTACTTCCACTGAACGGGACTCGGCCGCCGTCAGAGTCCGGGCACGGTGACCGCGTGGTCCTCGATGTAATCGACGACGAGTTCCCGGCGCGCAATCTTCCAGCTGCCATCCACCTGCCTGTAGTGGTCCCGGTAACGGATGGCGATCGCATTGTCGCGCATGCCGTCGCGACCTCGATACAGGTGATGAGCCATGCAGTACACCGACCCGGATGCCGTGTCGCCGTCGATGTCGACCACCGTCTGGTGCACAGTGTGGTGCGTGGCATGCAGGTGGGCGGTGCCGTCGAGTACGACCGCGACGATCGCGTCGGCCCCGACTGTGACCACGTTCTCGTTTCCGCGGGTCACCGAAGGAGGTTGCACGAATTCGGCGTCCGCGGTGAACAGGGAGATCAAGACGACGCGGTCGCGATCGTCGACTGCAAGTGCGTAGCGACCGGCCAGATCCGATGGATGGTTCATGGCGACGAGTATGCAGTCGGCCGATTTGTCGGTTGCCGTCGAACCCGCTCAGCGGAACCGGGTATCGAGCAGCCGACCGATGCGGCCGTGCGGCTGTTCCGTGCCGGAACGTGACTCGGACGCGAGAATCTACCGCTCAGTGAGACCGGGCGGTACCCGCTGCGAATACCTCCTTAGCGTCCGAGTTTCGCGGATTGCGATGAATGGGAGTGCATCGATGGAGTTGAGGGAGTCGCCGGAGCAGCTCGAGCTGCGACGGGAATTGCGCGCGTACTTCGCGGGCCTGTTACCGGAAGAGAAGCGCCGCAGAGCCGGTGAACAGGGCGTGGGTGGCGAGTATTTTCGCGAAGTCGTCAAACTGCTGGGCCAGGACGGCTGGCTGGGTATCGGCTGGCCCGAGGAATACGGTGGGCAGGGCCGGTCCATCGAGGAGCAGTTCGTGTTCTTCGATGAGGTACAGCGTGCAGGCCTCCCGTTCCCCTTTGTCACCGTCAATACCGTCGGCCCGACCCTGATGAAGTACGGGACCGAGGAGCAGAAGGCACGCTTCCTGCCGGGAATTCTCGCAGGCGACATAGTCTTTGCGATCGGCTACACCGAGCCCGAAGCGGGTACCGATCTGGCATCGCTCAGGACGCGTGCCGTCCTCGACGGTGACGAGTGGGTGGTCGACGGCAACAAGATCTTCACCTCCGGTGCGAACACCGCCGACTTCGTGTGGCTCGCCTGCCGCACCGATCCCGAGGCTCCCAAACACAAGGGCATTTCGATCCTGGTCGTACCCACCGACGATGAAGGATTCTCGTGGTCGCCGATCGACACGGTCGGTGGGCTGATGGTGACCTCCACCTACTACAGCGGAATCCGCATCGGCGCCGAGAACGTGATCGGCGATATCAACGGGGGCTGGCAGTTGATTGCTGCGCAGCTCAACCACGAGCGCATCGGCCTCGCGGCAATCGGGGGGCGTACGTACGGACTCTGGCATCAGGCACTCGAGTGGGCCAGGGAGAACGGTGTCATCGAGATACCTTGGGTACAACAGGAATTCGCACGTACCCACGCCAGGCTTGAAGCGATGCGCCTGTTGAACTGGAAAATGACGGCATCGGTCGCGGCGGATACGCTCTCCGGCGCGGATGCGGGTGCCACGAAGGCTTATGGCACCGAAACCCACATCGACGTCTACCGCACATTGCTCGCGATCCTCGGGGCTGCGGGGCGGATCCGGCCGGAGTCGCCGGGTGCGCTGCTGGCCGGCCAGATCGAACAGATCTCCCGGCAGGGCATGGTCAACACCTTCGGTGGCGGGGTCAACGAGGTGCTGCGCGACATGGTGGGCACGATGGGTCTCGGGCTCGTGCGGGAGAAGAGGGTAAAGTGAGCGAATTCCTCACCAAGCTCGGCACTTTCGAGGGGAAAGTCCTCACCCCTACCGTCTGGGCCCCCGACGAGGTCAACATACCGATGATCCGGCACTGGATCGAGACGATGGGGGACACGAACCCCATCTACCTCGACGACGGCGCTGCTCGCGCCACCGGTCGGGACGGAGTCGTCGCCCCGGCGCTGATGGCGCAGGTGTGGACGATGCGGACGTTCGCCGATAAGATGGCGAACAACGATCCGTCGCAGGTGTGGACCGATCTGATCGCGACGCTCGACTCCGCGGGCTTCACCTCTGTCGTCGCGACCGACTCGGACTTCGAATTCTTCGTGGAACTGCGTCCCGGCGAACGGGTATCGCTCACCGAGGTGATCGAGGACATCTCCGAGGAGAAGAAGACGGGTCTCGGTGTCGGACACTTCGTCACGACCCTCAAGACGTATCGCCGCGGCGGCGGTGCCGCGAGTTCGCACGGCGGCGGTGCCGCGAGTTCGCACCGCGGCGGTGCCGACGCGGATTCGCACGGTGGTGATGACGAGATCGTCGCAACTCAACGCTGGCGCACCCTGCGTTTCAGGCCGAAGGGAAGCGAGACCGCTGAGAAGCCTGCGGCCCAGATCCCGGGCCTGCGCCCACGTCCTGCGCTCAACGCGGACAACGCTTTCTGGTTCGAGGCTGCCAAGGATCACCGCTTGGTGATCCAGCGCTGCACCGACTGTGGTGCGCTTCGCCACCCCACTGGACCGATGTGCGGGGCGTGTCGGTCGCTCGAGTGGGACACTGTCGATGCTTCGGGCCGGGGCACCGTGTACAGCTTTGTCGTCAACCACCACCCTCGTATCCCCGGATTCGAGTACCCGCTCATTGTGGCCACGATCGAACTCGAAGAGGGCACGCGACTCATCGCGAACATGACCGGCATCGCACCGGAGGATGTCGAGATCGATATGCCGGTGGAATTGGACTGGATCGACGCCGACCCGGATCTGACGCTTCCCGCGTTTCGGCCGGCAGCACGGGAGGAGCACTGATGGACTTCAACTTCAGCGAAGAGCAAGAGGCGATTCGCAACCTCGCCGATGAGGTCTTCACCAGCAAAGCCGACATCGAGCGCGTCAAACAGGTCGAACTCGGCGACGAGCGTATCGACCGGGACCTGTGGCGCGAACTCGCGAACACGGGTCTGCTCGGAATCGCGCTGCCCGAGGATCTGGGAGGCGGTGGCCTGGGCCTGTCCGAGCTGTACGTCCTGCTCGAGCAGCAGGGGCGGCACGTCGCGCCGGTGCCGATCTGGCAGTCGGCCCTCGCAGCCCTTGCGGTCGCCGAGTTCGGCACCGACGCCCAGCGCGCGGCGCTGGTTCCCGGTGTCGCCGAGGGCAGCAGTTTCCTGACGATCGGGCTCGAAGAGTTCGGTCCGTACGTCGATGATGAACCGAGGACCACCGCCACCGAGGTCGACGGTCAGTGGACCCTGAGCGGCGCCAAGGCCGTCGTCCCGGTCACGCACGTCGCAGACCATGCAATCGTCGCGGCGACCACTCCCGACGGTGCGGCACTGTTCGTGGTGGATCTGGCCGGTGCGGGTGTTGCGGTGGAGCAGACGCAGTCCACCAACTGGGAGATCTGCGGCAACGTCACACTGGAGTCGGCTCCCGCTGAACTGCTCGGTTCTGTCGACGGCAGCACTGTGCGGTGGCTTCTCGACCGCGTCGAGCTGGCACTGGCCGCGATCCAGATCGGTGTGGGCTCCGGCGCTGTGCAGCAGGCCGTCACCTACCTCAACGGCCGGCACCAGTTCGGCAGGCCGCTCGCGACGTTCCAGGCCGTCAATCATCAACTGGCCGACTGTTACATCGACCTCGAGGCGATGCGTGTCACGCTGTGGCAGGCGGCATGGTTGCTGGCCGAGGGGCACGATCCCGGAACGTCGGTGCTCGTCGCCAAGTGGTGGGCGACCGACGGTGGCCAGCGCATCGTGCACCGTACTACCCATCTGCATGGCGGGATGGGTGTCGACACCGACTACCCTGTGCACCGGCATCTGCTGTGGGGCAAGCAGATCGGTGCAACTCTCGGTGGCTCCGCCTCCGACTTGGCCCGTCTGGGCGCGCTGCTCGCTTCCGGCGTCGAGGTGGTCGCATGACGGCCACCGCCTCGGGCCGGAGCTACGACGACATCGTCGTCGGCGAGGTGCTGCCGGATCTCGCGATTCCGCTGACCCGCACGCTGATCGTGTCCACCGCGATCGCGACCCGCGACTTCCAGGATGTGCACCACGATCCGGAGCTGGCGCGTGAGCGCGGTTCGAAGGACGTGTTCATGAACATTCTCACCAGCAACGGGTTGGCCGGCCGGTTCGTGACGGACTGGGCCGGACCACACCCGACGCTGCGTCGGGTGAAGATCCGTCTCGGTGCCCCGAACTACCCGGGCGACACCATGACCATGACCGGTGAGGTGGTCTCGAAGGACAACGGCCTCGTCGAGGTGAAGGTCGTGGGCGCGAACAGTCTCGGCAACCACCTCGCCGGTACTGTCACCGTCGCCTACTCCGCTTCCGGGGAAGGGAAGGTTTCCTGATGGCTGTCAGTCCGCTCTCGGGTGCCGCCGCGATCGTCGGTATCGGCGCCACCGAGTTTTCGAAGAAGTCAGGTCGCTCCGAGCTGCAACTCGCGTGCGAGGCCGTCACCGCAGCCCTCACGGATGCGGGAATCGACCCGTCCGAGGTCGACGGTCTGACGACGTTCACGATGGAGACCAACGGGGAGATCCTCGTGGCCCGCAACTGTGGACTCGGGGAGCTGAAGTTCTTCTCCCGGATCGGGTACGGCGGCGGTGCCGCGTGTGCGTCGGTGCAGCAGGCGGCAATGGCTGTCGCGACCGGCGTCGCCGACGTGGTGGTGGTCTACCGGGCGTTCAACGAGCGTTCCGGAATGCGCTTCGGCGCAGGTCAGCACGACCGTCCGATGGATTCGACCGCGGACCGCGCAGCCTATGCGTGGCTGACTCCGCAGGGACTGGCGACGCCGGCCCAGTGGGTCGCGATGTTCGCTCGACGGTACATGCACCAGTACGGTGCCACGAGTGAGGATTTCGGCCGGGTCGCGGTCGTGGCGCGCAAGCACGCCGCGAAGAACCCGAATGCGTGGTTCTACGGCAAGCCGATCACGCTGGAGGACCACCAGAACTCCCGGTGGATTGCCGAGCCGCTGCATCTGCTCGATTGCTGTCAGGAGACGGACGGTGGTCAGGCCCTCGTGATCGTCTCTGCCGAGCGCGCCGCGAGCCTGCGTCAGAAGCCTGCGATCATCAAGGGCGCCGCGCAGGGCAGCGGCAAGGATCAGCACATGATGGCGAGCTACTACCGTCCCGACATCACCGGTATTCCGGAAATGGGTCTGGTCGGACGTCAGCTCTATGCGCAGGCCGGTCTGTCGCCGGACGACATCGACGCCGCGATCCTCTACGACCACTTCACCCCGCTGGTGCTTCCACAGCTCGAGGAACTCGGCTTCTGCGGCGTGGGTGAGGCCAAGGACTTCATCCGCGAGGGCAATCTGGAGATCGGTGGACGGCTGCCGAGCAATACACACGGCGGTCAGGTGGGGGAGGCATACCTGCACGGTGTCAACGGCATCGCCGAGGCGGTTCGGTTGTTGCGGGGCACCTCCACCAACCAGCCGGCACACGCCGAGAATGTGGTCGTGACGGCGGGAACCGCGGTTCCCACGAGCGGACTGATTCTCGGCGCCGCCTGAGCAGGAGCATCACCGGAACGGTATGTGTCGACGGCGCCCCGAAAGGGGGCGCTGCGACGCATACCGTTCTGCTTATGCGTCGACGGCGTTCGACAATGAGGTGAGGCGATCGAATTCGAGGTCGGTGAGAACGAGCCTGGTGGAGTCGAGCATTGCCGGAAGCTGCTCGATGCGGCTGGCACTCGCGATCGGCGCGACGATACCGGGTCGCTTCGACAGCCACATGAGCGCGACGGTCGGTATCTCGACGGCGTGCACGGTTGCGATCTCGGCGAGCGCGTCGATCACGGCGAGCCCCGAGGCGGAAAAGTACTGCGATGCCATACGCGCGCGAATGCCGGAGTCGAGATCTGCTGCCGTTCGATACTTTCCGGTGAGGAAGCCGGAGGCGAGTGCGAAGTAGGGCAGGACACCCAGGTTGTGTTCGGCGACCAGGGGTGCGTACTCCCGCTCGTATTCTGCGCGGTGCACGAGGTTGTAGTGCGGCTGAAGCGAGACGGGCCGTGCAAAGCCGCCGTCGTCAGCGATCGCCAGCCATTCGGCGATACGGGAGGGGGAGTAGTTGGACAGACCGATGTATCGGACCTTGCCGCTTCGGACGAGCGCGTCGAATGCTTCGACCGTCTCCTCCAGCGGTGTCTCCGGATCATCGGCATGCGCGTAGTACAGATCGATGTGATCGGACTGCAGGCGCTTGAGCGACGCGTCGGCGGCAGCCGCGACGTTCTGCGGGGCCAGGCCCGCGAACTCGGGGTGCTGCCCGACCTTCGTGGCCACCAGGACCTCGTTGCCGATGCCGCGCGCGGCCTTCCAGTTGCCGATGATGGTCTCGGATTCGCCGCCCGAGTTGCCGGGTGCGAACGCCGAATACGAGTCGGCGGAGTCCACGAAGTTGCCGCCCGCCGCCATGAATGCGTCCAGAATCTCGAACGACGTAGCTTCGTCCGCCGTCCATCCGAGCGTGTTACCGCCCAGCGCGAGGGGGAAGATCTCGAGGTCGGAATTACCGATTGTTGCCACTGCGCTCCCGTCGTAGGTGTTGTGATGTTCTCGCGCACCCTATCCGGAGGTCCGCTCGGGCACCGTTGATCATCCCGGTGGGCGCAATGCGGCAAACTCGTCGGTAACCCGCAGGCGCGAGTCGGTGAATCGATACAGCGCGGGTGGCCGGCCCCCGCTTTTGCCCGACGGAGCGGTGTTGCCGGTTCGGGTGAGGACGTCTCGGCGGGCGAGGACTCGCTGAAGATTTGTGGCATCGACCTGGTAACCGAGTGCAGCGCAATAGATGTCACGCAACGTGGACATGGAGAACTCGGCGGGGGTGAGCCCGTAGGCAATGTTGGTGTACGACAGTTTCGCAGCGAGGCGTGCGTGTGCGTTGGTGACCATGACTCGGTGATCGAACGACATCTCGGGGAGGTCGGCCACGGGATGCCATGCCGTGTCGTCGGGTAGCTGGGGATCGGAGGTGATCGGCACGAGGCCGAGGTAGGTCGATGCGATGGTGCGATCGCCGGGTATCCGATCCGGGGCCGAGAACACCGAGAGCTGCTCGAGATGTGCAACTTCGCGCACGTCGACCTTCTCGGCGAGCTGGCGCCTGGCCGAGGACGTGAGGTCCTCGTCGTCGCGGAGTCGGCCGCCCGGGAGCGACCAGGTACCGGACTGTGGGTCGAGTGCGCGTTGCCATAGCAGAACGCCGAGTTCGGGCCCTGGTCGGGGGGTGTCCGGGGTGGCCGGGAAGTGGCGAACCTGGAACACCGCGATGAGCACTTCGTGACCGGTGTTACTATACGACATGTTTTCGACCCTAAGTCGAAAACCCCGAGAACGGAAATCCGAGCACAGCCCGCCCGGATTGCACTCCACGAAGGAGCAACGCCATGACCACGACCGAGTGGGCAGGAACCGCCGCAATCGTCGACGGACCGAATGGCTACTCCGGCATCGAGGCGACGCCGGAGTGGGCCGACGAAGTTCGCAGGCTCGCCCGCGAACGGAACGCGACACTGCTCGCGCACAACTACCAGCTGCCTGCCATCCAGGACATCGCCGACCATGTCGGCGACTCCCTGGCGCTCTCGCGCATCGCCGCGGAGGCCGAAGAGAGCACCATCGTGTTCTGCGGGGTGCACTTCATGGCGGAGACCGCCAAGATCCTCAGCCCGGACAAGACCGTGCTGATCCCCGACGAGCGGGCCGGGTGTTCACTGGCCGATTCCATCGACGCCGATCAGCTGCGTGAGTGGAAGGCGGACCACCCGGACGCCGTCGTCGTGTCCTACGTCAACACGACCGCCGAGGTGAAGGGTCTGACGGACATCTGCTGCACGTCGTCGAACGCCGTCGACGTCGTCGCGTCCATCGACCCCGACCGCGAGGTGCTGTTCCTGCCCGACCAGTTCCTCGGCGCACACGTCAAGCGGATCACCGGCCGGGACAACATCCACATCTGGGCGGGTGAATGCCATGTGCACGCGGGTATCAACGGCGACGAACTCGCCGCCCAAGCCCGGTCACACCCCGACGCCGACCTGTTCGTCCACCCCGAGTGCGGCTGCGCCACCTCGGCGCTCTACCTCGCGGGTGAAGGATTCGTGCCCGACGACAAGGTCAGAATCCTCTCGACCGGTGGCATGATCGACGCCGCTCGTGAGACCGGCGCCAAGCAGGTCCTCGTGGCAACCGAGGTCGGCATGCTGCACCAGCTGCGCAAGGCTGCGCCCGGCATAGACTTCCAGCCGGTCAACGATCGCGCATCGTGCCCCTACATGAAGATGATCACCCCGGCCGCGTTGCTGCGCTGCCTCCGTGAAGGTAGGGACGAGGTCCACGTCGACCCGCAGGTCGCGCAGCGGGCCCGCCTTTCGGTGCAGCGGATGATCTCCATCGGTAACCCGGGCAGCGGAGAGTGACGTCCACCGTGAGCGCCGGTGTGTGCTGGGAAGAGCACGCCGACCTCGTCGTGGTCGGCGGTGGTGTCGCCGGGCTCACCGCCGCACGCGCCGCCTCCCGGCGAGGCCTGCGGGTGCTCACGGTGAGCAAGGGCGGGCCGACCGACACCGCGACGCAATACGCCCAGGGCGGCATCGCCGTCGTCGCACCGACCGGCGACAGTGTCGGATCCCACGTCGCGGACACCCTCGCCGCAGGCGGCGGGATCTGTGATGAGAACGCGGTCCGCTCGATCGTGACAGCCGGACCCGCCGCGATCGCCGCTCTGACCGATCTCGGAGCAGTCTTCGATCGCGGGCGCGACGGCGATGTCTCCAGGACCAGGGAGGGCGGGCACAGTACCCGCCGGATCATCCATTCCGGTGGCGACGCCACCGGAGCCGAAGTCCAGCGGGCTCTCGGATCCGCCGGGCTCCCGGTTCTGTTCGGCGCCGCCGTCGCACGGGTACTGACCGACGAGCGCGGTGTCACCGGAGTACTCGTCCTCGATGAACGTGGATTCGGTGTCGTCCACGCTCCCGCGGTGCTCCTCGCGACCGGCGGGCTCGGACAACTGTACGCGTGCAGTACGAACCCTTCCGGTGCGACCGCCGACGGAATCGCCCTCGCATTGCACGCGGGCGCGCGGGTCGCCGACATCGAGTTCGTGCAGTTCCACCCCACGGTACTGTTCGCCGCGGACGGCCGCGGGCGCCGTCCACTCATCAGCGAGGCGGTCCGAGGGGAGGGTGCAACCCTGGTGGACTCGCGTGGTCGCTCCGTCACCGACGGCGTGCACCCACTCGGCGATCTCGCCCCACGTGATGTGGTCTCCCGAGCAATCGCCGAGCGTCTCGCCGCACTCGGCGAAGACCACGTGTTCCTCGATGCGCGTGACCTGCAGGGATTCGCAGAGCGGTTCCCGACCATCACCGCGTACTGCGCTGAGGCCGGACTGGATCCCGCGCGGGACCTACTGCCGGTCGCACCGGCAGCGCACTATTCGTGCGGCGGCGTCGTCACCGACGTGCACGGTCGAACAGACACTCCAGGTCTGTACGCGGCGGGCGAGCTCGCGCGCACCGGGCTGCACGGCGCCAACCGTCTCGCGTCCAACAGTCTGCTCGAAGGCCTCGTCGTGGGAGAGCGCGCAGGCGCCGCCGCGGCTGCAGAACGCGGCGGACTGCGCGTCGAAGCTCTCGACGCGACGGCGCCGGTGCTCCCGCGTCTCGAACGCGCCGAACTGCAGCGCGCGATGACGCGTGATGCCCTCGTCGTCCGCGACGAAACCGGTCTCCTCGCGGCGACCACGGCCCTGTCGGGGGCTCGCACACAGCTGTGCGCCAGCGTCTCCGATCTCGAGGATGCCGCACTCACGCTTGCGGCCCGGGCCCTCGTCGGTGCGGCGCTGCGCCGCACCGAGTCGCGCGGCTGTCACACTCGACGCGACCATCCGGCTCCGGATCCCGCGCAGGCCTGGTCCGCCGACCAGCGCCTGGATGACGAGGGAGAACTCGTCCTGACCACACCTCAACTCACAGGAGCGAACTGACATGGCCACCGTGCTGCCCGCCGGGCTCGACATCGATGAGACCCGCGCACTCGTGCGACAGGCACTCGACGAGGACCTGCGGTACGGACCGGACGTCACCACCGACGCGACTGTTCCGGCCGACGCGGTCGCCGTCGCGACGATGGCGCCCCGGCAAGCGGGCACCGTCGCGGGCCTGGACGTGGCCTTGCTCGTGCTCGACGAGGTGCTCGGCACCGGCCGCTACACGGTGCGCAGCCGTGTCGAGGACGGGCACCGCGTGGTCGCAGGCGAGCCCGTACTCACCCTCGAGGCGCCTACACGCGGCCTTCTCACCGCCGAACGCACCATGCTCAACCTCGTGTGCCACCTGTCGGGGATCGCCACCACCACGTCGCACTGGGTCGACGCGGTCGCGGGCACAGAGGCGAAGATCCGGGACAGCCGCAAGACCCTTCCTGGTCTGCGGGCGTTGCAGAAATACGCGGTGCGTGTCGGTGGGGGCGTCAATCACCGGATGGGGCTCGGCGACGAGGCCCTGATCAAGGACAATCACGTGGCCGCCGCCGGGTCGGTCGTCGCTGCGCTGCGCGCGGTGCGGGCGCACGCCCCCGGCATCGCCTGCGAGGTCGAGGTCGACAGCCTCGAGCAGTTCGACGAGGTCCTGGCCGAGAACGTGGAATTGATCCTGCTCGACAACTTTCCGTTGTGGCAGACGCAGATCGCAGTGCAGCGCCGCAACACCCATGCGCCCGGCACGCGACTGGAATCGTCGGGCGGCCTCACCCTCGAAGTCGCAGCGGACTACGCGCGCACCGGCGTCGATTACCTGGCGGTCGGCGCGTTGACCCATTCGGTCACCGTGCTCGATCTCGGCCTGGACATGTAGGGGCCTGCTGCCCCGGGGGGGTGTCCCTATGTTGGTGTCAACCGCTCGGGATGCCACTGGAGTGCGGTCGGGTAGGGGCTGGAATAGTCGACGCGCATGGAATCCGTTGTGACGCTGTCGGGTGGGGACGCGGGTGAGCTGCTGACGTTGCAGCGGGCTGCGTATGTGACTGAGGCTCAGGCCCACGAGGACGTGAACCTTCCCCCGTTGATGCAGTCCCTCGACGAGGTGGTGAGCGAATTGGCGAAGCCCGACGTGATCGCGTTCGGGTTGCGCGATGACTCCCGGCGTCTCGTCGCTGCCGTGCGGGTGTACCTCTCTCTGACGGACCCCCACACCGCCGAGTTGGGAAGGCTGGTCGTGGCCCCGGACATGCAGGGTCGAGGTCGGGGCAGTCGGCTGCTCGAGTTGGTGGAAGAGCGACTGCCTGAGCAGATCACTGATCTGCAGTTGTTCACCGGTGAGCGCAGCCTCGGCAACCTGCGGCTCTACTCTCGGTTCGGGTATCAGGAAACGCACCGAACTCCGACGCCGGGTGGCTATGCGCTTGTCCATCTGGCGAAGCGAGTGCGTTAGCGTGCCTGCTGGGCGTGGTTACGCTGCTTCTGCGGTTGGTGGCCGGTAGAGGGTCTTGTTCTTGAGCATGGCGTGGAGGACGTCGCAGCGGCGTCGGGCCAGGCAGATCAGGGCGGCGTTGTGTCTCTTGCCTTCGGCTCGTTTGCGGTCGTAGTAGGTGCGGCTGGTCGGGTCGTGCAGGGCCGCGAACGCCGACAGGAACAGGGCGCGTTTGAGTTTCCGGTTGCCCGAGCGGGCCGGGTGTTCACCGCGGATCGAGGTGCCGGAGCGGTGGGTGACCGGGGCGATGCCGGCGTAGGCGGCGAGGTGCCCGGCCGTGGCGAAGCCCGAGCCGTCACCGATCTCGATGAGGATGCGCGCGGCGGTCCTGACACCGATGCCGGGCATCGAGGTCAGGACCTGGGAAAGAGGGTGATCGTCGAGAATCCTCTCGACGTCGTCCCCGATGGTTCTGCGTTGATGCAGCACCTCTTTGAGCGAGTCGGCGAGTTTCGGCAACACGATCTCGGCGGCCTTGCTGCCGGGAACCGTCACGGTCTGGGCGTCCAGGGCGGCGAAGATCTCCTCGGCCAGTCGGGTGCCCATCCGCGGTGCGTGTTTGACCGCGAGGGTGGTGATCCGGCGTTTGCCGGCCTGCCGGATCCCGACCGGTCCGCCGTAGCGAGACAGGATCTCGAGGACAGCGGGGTGGCTGATCCGGGGTCCCAGAACTCGTTCGAGGGCGGGGTGGATGCCGGTGAGCAGGCCGCGGATGCGGTTGCTGATGCGGGTGGCTTCACCGGCGAGGTCGTCGTCGAACCCGATGAGCACTCCGAGTTCGGCCAGGGCCTCGTCACCGACGTCGACCCGGCGCAGTGTGTGAGGCATGGTGCGGGCAGTGTCGGCGATGATGAACGCGTCGCGGGCATCGGTTTTCGCCTGCCCCGGATACAGGTCAGCGACCCGGCGCATCGACAGTCCCGGCAGGTAGGCGACGTCGTGGCCGCAGGCGCGGGCGACGGTGACCGGCAGCGCGCCGATCGTGTTCGGTTGATCGACGACCACCAGGATCGGTCCGTGCGCGGCCAGATCAGCGAACACAGCACGCAAGCGGGCTTCGTCGTTCGGCAGTGCCTTGTCGAACAGTCGGCTGCCGGCGGCGTCCAACCCGACCGCGTGATGATCGCTTTTACCCACGTCGATGCCGCAAAACACGGCGTAACTCGTGTCCATGAAGCAGTCTTTCGTCCGGTCCAACCGGTCGCCGATCCAGCATCGATACCCGGCACCCACGTTACAAAGAGACCTACCGTAAATCTGGTGGCCCTGTCCCTATCAGCGGTCCATCGACGCCACCAGGCTCGGCGACACCACCCCCCGGATCATTCGAGAGACAGGGGTAGGAAGTCATACCGAACTTGGCGACCGTGGCCCCGCGGTGCGGGACTACGAAGAAGGTAACGGGGGTGAGCTCGACCTGTGGGTTTCGGGTGGCGCAGCGGGTGACCATGACGTAGAACTACGAGTGGGTCCCGCGTGAGTTCGCTCACCGGAGCTATCGGCGGGTCAGGGGGCTCGCCGCACAGGGGAGTAGAAGGACGAAGCATGCGGCTGCCGATGTCACCGACGGATTCGATGTTCCTGCTCGGTGAGACTCGCGAGCACCCGATGCATGTCGGTGGTCTCGTCATGTTCGAACCGCCCGAGGGACGCACCGCGAGCGATCTGCGGCAGATGTTCGTCGATGCGATCGCCCGGAGCGATGTCGAGGACGCTGCACCGCTGTGGCGTAAGCGGGCGGTACGTACGCTGGCCACTTTCGGTCAATGGGCGTGGGAGGACGACCCGTCGTTCGACCTCGAATATCACGTGAGGTTCACCGCCCTACCGCGCCCGGGTTCCACCGTCGAGTTGCGCGAGCTGGTTTCTCGCCTGCATGCGCCGTTGCTCGATCGTAGTCGTGCCCTGTGGGAGATGTACCTGATCGAAGGGCTCGCCGACGGCAGGTACGGGCTCTACATGAAGATGCATCACGCACTCGCCGACGGCGTGGGCGCGATGCGGCTGCTCCGTCGTGCATTGAGCACGGATCCCCACGAAACGGGTATGCCGGCGCCGTGGGCGGCTTCCGATACCTCGGACCCCCAGCGCTCCGTCATCGGTACCGCCCTCGAAATGCCGGGTACGGCGCTGCGCGCTGCCCGCGGAGTGATCTCGGAGGCGCTCGGGCTCGTGCCCGCGATCGTCGGCACCGTGGACCGTGCCATGCACGATCGGGGTGGATCATTGTCGCTCGCAGCTCCGCAGACGATTCTCAACGTGCCCATCGCCGGATCGCGACGGTTCGCCGCGCGCGCCTGGCAACTCGAGCGCCTTCGATCGGTTGCCAAGGCATCCGATTCGTCCCTCAACGATGTGGTGCTCGCGATGTGTTCGGGAGCGCTGCGAGCATTCCTGGCCGAGCGAGATTCGCTTCCCGATGAATCGTTGGTCGCGATGGTGCCCGTCGCACTGCGCAACGGCAAGGACACCGGGAACGACCTCGGTGTGCTGGTGTGCTCACTCGGCACCGACCGGCCCGAGGCAGCGAAGCGACTCGACGGGGTACGGGCCTCGATGTCGGAAGGGAAGAAGTCGATGAGTGGGATGTCGACCGCGTCCCGTCTCGCCGCCAGCGCAGTCGGAGTGGTTCCGTTGGCGTTGGGTGTACTGACCGGGAATCGTGTGTTGTCGCGTCCCGGGTTCAACGTCATCATTTCGAACGTGCCCGGCCCCGCCACCGCACTTTATTGGAACGGTGCCCGGGTGGACGCGGTGTACCCGCTCTCGGTCCCGCTCGACGGGCAGGCTCTGAACATCACATGTACGAGCACCGATGATCGGATTGCTTTCGGACTCACCGCATGTCGGCGTACCATTCCGGATCTGGGGACACTGCTCGATCACCTCGACGCCGAACTTGCCGCGCTCGAGCAGGCAGTCGGGATCCCGGCAGTGGTGGACATTGCCGAAGTGGGCGTCTGATCCGGTCTCGCGCGCAGCAGTCGGGCCGAGCCCTCAACTCCTCGTCGGATTCTTCGACGTCAGCGACGTCAGCGATCCGGTGACCGCGGGGTCGGGAACCCCGGGGTCGACGGGAAGTGGGCAACCGCAGAGCCTTCGGGATCATGGTGACCAGCTGATCGAGCTTGGTCTCGGATTCGCCCGTGCGCCGCGAGGCTTCGACGCCGGTGTCGCCGAAACCGGGTGAACAGCGACAGCGCCACCCGGTAGCGGACCTCGACCATGGCGCGCGCTACGGGAAGGGAGTCTCGGCGATGATCGTCCTGTAGGTTTCGACGGCGTCGGTCGGTCGGCGGGTGAGGCTCGGATCGCTCTGTACATCGACGGTGTACAGGCCGAATCGCTGTGTGTAGGTTCCCCACTCGTAGTTGTCGGTGAGAGACCAGTAGTTGTATCCGAACACCGGGGCGCCGTCGGCGATTGCGCGGCCCATCGCGTCGACGTGTTCACGCAGGTGTCGCGATCGGGTCCAGCCGTCGGTCCTCGGGGCGCCGTCGGCGGTCGCCATCCCGTTCTCCACGACATACAGCGGGACACCCGGGTAGCGGCGGGTGTAGTCCATGAGGGCGTCGTACATGCCCTGAGGGTGCGGCACCACCGACGAGTAGTCGCCGACTGCAGCATGGACCGCCGTAGGATTCTGCGCCGACACCCCGTAGTAGTAGTCGATGCCGACGTAGTCGAGGTCGGTGCGCACTCGATCGAGAAACCACGTGTCGAGATACGGCTGTGCGCCAGGGATGTACGCGGCATTCGAGGTCACCCACGCATCCGGATCCGCACGGTGGATCGCTGCGTACGCGCCGCGGTGAGCATCGACCAGTCGATCGAACATCGTCGGCACGTCGCGCGGTGCGAGACCGCCGTTCGCCACCTCTTGCCACACGTACTGGCTCGGCTCGTTGAACGTCACCCACAGGGCATCTGCGTCGGCGTAGCGTTCGGCGACCTTCTCTGCATGGACACCCCACGCGCGCACCGTGTCCGGATCCGCCCAGCCGCCGCGGTCGGCGATCCAGCCGGGATACACCCAGTGATCGAGTGTGAGCATCGGCCTCATGCCGTGGGCTCGGATCGTTTCCACCACGTCGTCGTAGTAGGCGAGTTCCGTCTCGTCCCAGCCGTGCGGGGTGGGTTGGATGCGAGCCCACTCCACGGAGATCCGGTAGACGTCCACGCCGAGTTCCGCGGCACGGGCGATGTCCTCACGGTAGCGGTACCGGAAATCGACGGCCGACCCGACCGGATCGTGGTGTGAGTCGTTCGAGTACCGCAGCCAGTTGCTGTCGGGTGGGTAGCCTTCGGTCTGGAACCCGGAACTCGCCACGCCCCAGAGAAATTCGTTCGTCTGAGAATGGGCGAGTGGGGCATGTGGAATGCCGAGTACTGCGATGAGAGCGAGTACCGCGAGGAACGCTCTCATCGCCGTGTCACGAGATCGCGGCGAGCGATCGGGCGAACGGAGTCCATACGTCCGCCAGGGACCGCCGCCCGATGAACAGCCCGATGTGGCCGGTGTCGACGATCGTCGTCACGATCTCCGACGGCGGGGTGGATACCTGCTTCGCCAGCGCGGTCACCTGCACCGGAGTTGCCATCGGATCGGCGTTGCCTGCGATCAGTCGCAGCGGGCACTCGATCGCCGCGAGATCCACGGTGCGTCCCTCTGCCACGAGCGTGCCTGCGATCAGTTCGTTCCCTACGAACAGGCGACGCATGATCCATTCGCGGAACGTGGCGGGAACCTCCTGACGCCACGCGAACCAGCGCCGCTCGGTCTCCATGCGTGAGACTTCGTCGGGGTCGTCGAGGGCTCCGAGCAGGGCCAATGCACGCTCGATCTCGCCGACCGGGTCGGTGGACTGCACACCGGCGGCGCGTGCGGTCCCGTAGAAGAAGTCGACCACGGACGCCGCAGCGCCGGCCGGAGCCTGCGCGAGCGCGGCGAGCGCAGGTTGCTCGGCGTGGAAATCGATGGGGGAGCCGGCGACGGTGAGGGTGCGCACCGCCTCAGGGTGGAGCGCCGCGTAGATCGTGCCGAGCCACCCGCCCTGGCTGTCGCCGACGATGTTCACCAGTCCGCCGAGGTGGGCGACGGCGTCGGCTACCACGGCCAGGTGCTCGTCGATCGAGGCGAAATCCGTACCGGCATTCGCCGGTGTCCAGTCGAGGCAGTACAGGCGGGTGAGGCCTCCGGCGCGCAGTGCTTCGACCTGACTTCGGCCGGGTGTGTGGTCGACGATGCACGAGTGGGTGCCGGCCTGAGGTGGCAGTAACAGTGTGGGCACCGATTCCCGGTCGACGGCATCGCGATCGCTGCAGTCACGTAGAGCCGCGAGCGGCGACCGCCGGGCGACGGGCCACGCGTGTGCCCAGGTCGGCGGGGTGTTGTCGGTCAGAGCTCCGTAGTAGCGGCCGATGTCCGATGCGATGGTCCACGGTGTGGGTCCGCGGCGTGCGAGTCCGAGGAGGTACGAGCTCCAACCGGCGATCGCCGCGGCCCCGATACGTATCGGGGCCGCGGCGATCTGTGTATGCGTCACCGGAGCCATGTACCGCACCGTAGAGCGCCGATCGGGCGCATGGGCGCGATTGCGGTCCGCAAGTGGGATCGTGTCCTACTTGAGAAGGTCGCGTGCCGTGCTGGTGACCGTGCTGGTGAGCTCACGGGCGAAGGAGACCTGCGCCTTGGTGATGTCGGCGACCCACTCGACGGGGGTGGCCTCGGCGAACTTCTCCTGCAGGTCGAGGAGGCTCGTGACGGCCTTCTCGTAGGTGTCGACACCGAGGTTGCCGCTCTGCTTGGCAGCCTCGACGAACTTGCTGTTGAACTCGTTGACGCGCTCGGTGGTCTCGTCGACGACCTTGGTGAAGTCGGCGGCGGCCTTGTCGGCTGCGGCGGTGGCGCTCTCGGTGAGCTTCTCGGCGGTCTTCTGTGCCGTCGCGGCGGCGTCGGTCGCAGCCTTGCTGGCGGCGTCGGTCGCCTTCGCTGCGGCGTCGTTGGCCTTGGCGGCGGGGATGGGCTTGGCGGGAGCAGTCATGGTGTTTCCCTTCGTGGAGCGCGGGGTGGAGCGCTGTAGCAGGTCGGTGCGCCGCGATCGACGCTGTTAGCAGGTTAGCAGAATGAATGCTAACGCGCAACGGGTCAGCTGAAGACGTACGTCCCGGGTGCATCGTCGAGGACGGGATGCTCCTTGCTTCCCATGGATGGAGGTGCAACCAGGGTGCCTGCACGCTTGGTCGACCACACCGTCCAGTCCTCCCACCACGATGCGGCCGCGTGGCGAGTGGCCTTCTCATGCCACGACTTCGGATCCGAGGGAAGTGCGACCGGTTCGTCGTCCGGGGCACCGACAGCCTCGAACCAGGCCTTCGGATTGGGCGGATTGACCGCGCCTGCAACGTGTCCGCCGCTCGTGAGTACGTACCGCACATCGCCACCGAGCAGGTTCACGGCCTTGTACGACGACGTCCACGGCACGATATGGTCGTTGATCGCACCCACGATGTACGTGTCGCAGGTGACATCCGACAGATCGAGGACGGACCCGTCCAGCTCGTACTTCTTCTCGGCGAGTTCGTTGCGCCCGTAGAGGGTTCGCAAATAATGCGAGTGCATCGTCGCGGGCATGCGAGTGCTGTCTTCGTTCCACGCGAGGATGTCGAATGCCGCAGGCTTCTCGCCCTTCATCCACCGGGACACCCAGTAGTTGAAGATCAGGTCCTTCGCGCGGATCATGTCGAAGGTGCCGCCCATCTCCGACCCGGACAGGAATCCCTGCCTGCTCATGCGGAATTCGACCTTGTCGAGAGTCGCAGGATCGGTCAGCAGGGCGAGTTCGCCGACCTCGCTGTAGTCGAGAAGAGTGTTGAGCATCGTGAACGCGCTGATCCGCTTGTCGCCGATCGCGCCCATCTTCGCCGCGGCCATCGCCGCTACCGCCCCCCCGAGGCAGATCGAGAGCACCTCGATCCGCGAGGCGCCGGTGATCTCCTCGACGACGTCCAGGGCGGTGGCGATGCCCAGCCGGTAGTAGTCGTCCATCGTGATGTCCTGCATCGTCTCGTCCGGGTTGCGGTACGAGATCATGAACACCGTGCGATTGCGCTGGATCGCCCACTCTGCCAGGCTGCGCCCAGGCGCGAGGTCGAGGATGTAGTACTTGTTGATCCATGGCGGCGCTGCCAGGATCGGGATCTCATGGACCTTCTCGGTCTGCGGTGCGTACTGGATCACTTCGATCAGATCGTTGCGGAACACGACTTTGCCCGCGGTGGCTGCCATGTTCTCGCCGAGGGTGAACGCCCCACGATCCACCTTCAGTGGAATTCCCTTGCGATGCACCAGATCATCCACGGCAAACTTCGCCCCGCGGAACAGGCTTGCGCCACCGGTGTCGAGTGCGCGCACGAGCACACCGGGATTGATCAGGAAGTTCGACGGTGCCAGCGCATCGAACATCAGATTCGCGAACTGGCGTGCCTTGGCGTCGGCCAGTGCATCACCCTCGCCTGCGTCGACGAGGTCTTCGACGTATTCGCGGGTGGCGAGGTAGCTCTGCAGCAACGAGAAGTACGCGGGATTCTCTTTCCAGGCCGCATCGGAGAAGCGTCGATCCTTCGGGTCCGGCGGCACCGGGGCCTGGGGCTCGCTCGCATTCCACACGCGGGTCGCCGCCGCCGGGATATGCGCGAGACGGTTGGCGTACTCCGTGGTTGCGTCGGCGATCGCACGCGGATTCTTCGCGGCGCGGCCGGCGACGGACGCGACCGCCGGCCCCCACCCGATGGGATCGAGCGACGACGAGATCTTCTTCTGCAGATTGTTGAGCACCGGGGCAACTCCAGAACTGGGTCGGTTGTTACCTCGAGGCTGACACCTCCGCGGCGGCCGCGCACCTTACCGCAAGGTACATGCCGAGTGCACGTTGGGGTCGGCACGGCCCATACCGTCCTGACCTGCCGCCCAACCGTGAGCGAAAGCCCTGACCTGCACAAATGTGAATCTGCTCACTCGGAGTCGGAGTTCGCCGATCCGCCACCGCGTCGTCGCTTTGCAACCGTGACCTCCCGGAACGCGTCGTACATCTCTTCGAGGGACCGCCGCTGGGCATTGGTCAGATCCGGATCCTCGCGAAGTGCCTTGGTCACCGCCGACTCTCCGTCTGTATCCGGCGTCACCTGCGACACCAGTGCATCCGCCGACATGTGCAACTGTTCGGCAATCGCATGGAGGACGCGATCGCTCGGCGCCCGCAGGTTTCGTTCGATCTGCGACAGATACGGATTCGAGATGCCCACCATCGACGCCAATTGGCGCATCGGGAGTTCCGCGAGTTCACGCTGGCGTCGGATGAGTTCGCCCAGAGTGGTCGGGCGCTCGTCGTCCTGGTTCATTCCGCCAGCATAAGGTCGGTGCGGAAACGAACCGGCCGGTCGGGTGACCCACTCGCGCGGGCGCCGCACCCGCGTGTGCTCTATTTACTGTCTATGCGGATAATAGACAGTGCTCCCTGATCAGCGAGAGAGGACACCTCATGCTTGCCCGCACCGACCTGCGCGGTCGTACTCCCACCACTGCGGAGCTGAGGGGCGCACTGCCCCGCGGCGGAGTGGACGTGGACGCGGTGCTGCATCACGTTCGTCCCGTTGTCGAGGACATCCGCGACCGCGGCGCCGACGCCGCACTCGACTACTGCGAGAAGTTCGACGGAGTGCGCCCCGACAGCGTCCGCGTACCCGAGGCCGAGCTGGAACGGGCCCTCGCCGAGATCGATCCCGCGGTACGCGCGGCCCTCGAGGTTGCCATCGAACGCACCCGTAAGGTGCACGCCGACCAGCGACGCGCCGACACCGTCACCGAGGTGGTGCCGGGCGGCACCGTCACTGAACGCTGGGTGCCGGTCGACCGGGTCGGGCTGTACGTACCCGGCGGAAACGCCGTGTACCCGTCGTCCGTCGTTATGAACGTCGTCCCCGCGCAGGCTGCGGGCGTCGAATCGCTCGTGATCGCGTCGCCGCCGCAGAAGAACTTCGGCGGCCTGCCCCACCCGACCATCCTCGCGGCGGCCGCACTGCTCGGCGTCGACGAGGTCTGGGCCGTCGGCGGCGGTCAGGGCATCGCATTGCTGTCCTACGGCGGCACCGACACCGACGGCGCCGAACTCGCGCCCGTCGACATGATCACCGGCCCCGGCAACATCTACGTCACCGCCGCCAAGCGACTATGCCGCTCCGTGGTCGGCATCGATGCCGAGGCGGGCCCCACCGAGATCGCGATCCTCGCCGACCACACGGCCGACGCCGTGCACGTCGCAGCCGACATGATCAGCCAGGCCGAGCACGACGTCATGGCCGCGTCCGTGCTGGTGACCACGAGCCCCGAGCTCGCTGACGCCGTAGACGTTGCGCTCGCCGCACAGCTCGAACTCACGAAGCACCGCGAACGTGTCGCCACCGCACTGTCCGGAAGCCAGTCCGGCATCGTGCTGGTCGACGACATCGCGCAGGGCCTGAACGTGGTCAACGCCTACGCGGCCGAACACCTCGAGATCCAGACGGAGAACGCGTCGGACGTCGCCGCGCAGGTCCGGGCCGCCGGAGCGATCTTCGTCGGCCCGTGGGCCCCGGTCTCACTCGGCGACTACTGCGCCGGCTCGAACCATGTACTGCCCACGGCCGGGTGCGCGCGGCACCAGTCCGGGCTGAGCGTGCAGACGTTCCTACGCGGAATCCACGTCGTCGAGTACGACGAGGCGGCTCTGAAAGACGTGTCCGGCCACGTGATCACCCTCGCGAACGCCGAGGACCTGCCCGCACACGGCGAGGCCGTGCGACTGCGCTTCGAGGCTCTCAAGTGAGCGCGGCGATCCCGGGCGGCGCAATCACACTCGACGATCTGCCGCTGCGCGAGAACCTGCGTGGTAAATCGCCGTACGGTGCTCCGCAGCTGACGGTGCCGGTCCAGCTCAACACGAACGAGAACCCGCACCCGCCGACGAAGGCACTCGTCGACGACGTCGCAGAATCGGTTCGTGAGGCAGCGACACAACTGCACCGCTATCCCGACCGCGACGCCGTCGCCCTGCGCACCGATCTCGCCGCGTACCTCACTCGGCAGACCGGTATCACGGTGGGTCTCGAGAATGTCTGGGCGGCAAACGGATCCAACGAGGTGCTGCAGCAGATCCTGCAGGCGTTCGGCGGACCGGGCCGCAGCGCAATGGGGTTCGTGCCGTCGTATTCGATGCACCCGATCATCGCTGACGGAACACAAACCGAATGGCTGCCCACCTACCGGCGCGACGACTTCACCCTCGACATCGAGGCCTCCGTCACCGCGATCCGCGACCGGCAGCCCGACGTCGTGTTCGTCACGAGCCCCAACAATCCGACGGGCCACAGCATCCCGCTCGACGAGCTGCGCCCGATCCTCGACGCCGCCCCGGGCATCGTGATCGTCGACGAGGCATATGCCGAGTTCTCCGCCGTGCCGAGTGCGCTGGCGCTGATCGACGAGTACCCGGCGAAGATCATCGTCTCGCGAACCATGAGCAAGGCCTTTGCCTTCGCCGGTGGTCGGCTCGGCTACCTCGCGGCGGCCCCGGCGGTGATCGACGCGTTGCTGCTGGTTCGCCTGCCGTACCACCTTTCGGTGATCACACAGGCCGCCGCCCGGGCGGCATTACGGCACGCCGACGCCACGCTCGGGTCCGTCGCCGAACTGGCTGCGCAACGTGACCGCGTCGCAGCCGAACTCGCCCGGTTCGGATACGACGTGATCCCGTCCGATTCCAACTTCATCCTGTTCGGCCGTTTCGCAGACGCCGCCACCACATGGCAGCGGTACCTCGACCACGGCGTCCTGATCCGGGACGTCGGCATCCCGGGGTACTTGCGCACCACAATCGGACTCGCACACGAGAACGACGAACTTCTGCGGGTCAGTGAGATACTCGCCGCAACCGAAATCGAGGTAACCCGATGAGCGACCGCATCGCCAAGGTCGAACGCACCACGAGAGAATCGAGCATCACCGTCGAGGTGAACCTCGACGGCAGCGGACGCACCGACATCGCGACGGGAATTCCGTTCTACGACCACATGCTCACCGCGCTCGGTCAGCACGGCTCGTTCGACCTGACCGTGCACGCCAAGGGCGACGTCGAGATCGAAGCGCATCACACCGTCGAGGACACCGCGATCGTGCTGGGCCAGGCCTTCAACGAGGCTCTCGGCGAGAAGCGTGGTATCCGTCGGTTCGGCGACTGCTTCATTCCGATGGACGAGACCCTTGCGCACGCGTCCGTCGACGTCTCCGGACGACCGTACTGCGTGTTCACCGGCGAACCCGACTACATGGTGCATTCGGTGATCGGCGGCTACCCGGGCGTGCCCTACTCGACCGTCATCAACCGGCACGTGTTCGAATCCTTCGCATTCCACGCGCGCATCGCATTACACGTGCGCGTGCTCTACGGCCGCGATCCGCATCACATCACCGAGGCCGAGTTCAAGGCTGTTGCACGCGCACTGCGTGAGGCCGTCGAACCGGATCCCCGCGTAACCGGTGTGCCGTCGACCAAGGGCAGTCTGTAAGCGATGGATGTTGTCCTCACCTACGCCTGTTTCCTCGCCGCGGGGATCACGGCCGGCGGCACCTGGTCGATGTGGAAGTCCCGGAATCTCCTGTTCGCCGGGGTTCTCCTTGCAATCACGGTGCTTGCCGTGATCGCGGGTGTGCTCAGGTTGGTCTGACGTGACGCAGGACGGTCCGGCACTGCTTCGCGTGCGCGGGCTCCCTGCGGCGTGGATACTGGCTGCCGCAGCGTTCGGCGGATTCTCCCTGCTGCTGCCCGTCGTCCCCTGGGCCATCGCCGAAGCCGGCGGATCCGACACGCTCGCCGGGTCGGTGACGGCGGTGTTCATGCTCACCACGGTTCTCACTCAGATCGCCATGCCGCGACTGATGCGGACGTACGGTCACCGTGCCACGCTCATCGCCGGCTGCCTGCTGCTCGGTCCGCCGTCGTTGCTGTTTCTCCTGTCGGTGGCTCCGGCCGCTGTCCTCGGGATCTCCGCGGTGCGCGGGATCGGATTCGGCATGATCACCGTCGCGGCGTCCGCACTCGTGGGCGAACTCGCCCCTCCACGCCTGCTCGGCCGGGCGACGGGGGCGCTCGGTGTCGGGATCGCTGCGTCGCAGATGATCGGCCTGCCCGCCGGCCTGGCGATCGCCGAACGTTACTCCACCACACCGGTGTTCCTCCTCGGGGCGATCGTCACTTCGGCCGCTCTCATCGCGGCGTTCCGGCTACCGCAGACACCGAAGCGCGCTGCCACGCCGAGCGGCCGCATCCCGCTGCGGGTGCTGCTGTTTCCCATGGTTGCGGTCGGAGCGGGGGCCATCGCCTACGGCGGACTGACCTCACTCCTGCGCATTGCCGTCGCCGATCTCCCCGTCCCGACCGCGCTGGCCGTGCTCAGCGCGTCCACGCTCGTCGGACGTTTCGGCGCGGGTGCCCTCGCCGACCGCTTCGGTGCGGGCAGGATGCTGCCCGTCGGCCTCGGTCTCGCCGCCGTGGCGATGGTGCCGTTCGCTCTCATCGCCGACGACCGAGCGGGCGCAGGAGCCCTGATCGGAGCCTCGGTGTGCTTCGGGCTCGGCTTCGGCATCGTGCAGAACGAGGCACTGCTCGTCGCGTTCCGGCGCGCCGGCTCCGAGCACATCGGATCCGCGAGTGCCGCATGGAACATCGGCTTCGACGCGGGCACCGGCGCCGGATCCTTCGCGCTCGGCGCAGTGGCCGCCGCATCCGGATACCCGGCGGCCTTCGCGGTCGCCGCGCTGCTGGTCCCCACGCTCCCATTGCTCGCGAGGCTCGCCGGCCCGTCCGAACGTCCCCGTCCCTCCACATAGAATCGACAACATGAGCGCAACCACGGTGGCCGTCCTCGACTACGGCTCGGGAAATCTCCACTCCGCGACCCGGGCTCTGGCCCGCACCGGCGCGCACGTCGAGGTCACTTCCGATCCCAAGGTCGCGCTCGCCGCGGACGGTCTCGTCGTCCCCGGCGTCGGCGCATTCGACGCCTGCATGCGGGGCCTGCGCAGCGTAGGCGGCGAGAAGATCATCGGTACCCGGCTGGCCGGGGGACGCCCGGTACTCGGCATCTGCGTCGGCATGCAGATCCTGTTCGAGAAAGGCGTCGAACACGGCATCGAGACCGAAGGCTGCGGCGAATGGCCCGGTACCGTCGAGCGTCTCGACGCCCCCGTTCTGCCCCACATGGGCTGGAACACCGTCGAGGGGGCGAAGGACTCCGTCTTGTTCGCTGGAATGGACGCCGACACGCGTTTCTACTTCGTCCACACCTACGCGGCGCAGACGTGGGAACTGCCCGAACCCGAACGACTCGCACCGCCCCGCCTGACCTGGGCCGAGCACGGCAGCAGGTTCCTCGCCGCGGTCGAGAACGGTCCGCTCTCGGCGACGCAGTTCCACCCGGAGAAGTCCGGTGACGCGGGCGCCGTGCTGCTGCGCAACTGGGTGGGCTCCTTGTGACCACGCCCGACGAGGGGGAGCGGCCGGACGAGCCGACCGGAGACCTTTCGCTCGGCAAGCTCGCGATGTCCTCGCTCGGCGCGGCCGCAGCGGTGCTGCTCGTCGCTGCCCTTGTCATCGTGTTGCTGAAGCCGGAACCGGTGATCGGTCTGATGGTGGCCCTCGTCGGAGTGGTCGGCGCGATTGCTGTGATGGGGATCGTGTCGAAGCGGATGACGCGGAAAGCGTTCGGTCCGGAAAAGAAATAGGACGTTGCACGGGGCAATTCCCACTGCTACGTCCTTCCCTCTCCAAGATATATCTCACTCGGGGGCTTGCGGCAAGACCCCCGGTGTACCCCAGAATCATCCTCCTGGCCGGATCCGTGCACGTCACGGTTGTGCCCGGCCGGGAGAGGGGAAACATCGTCATGACGCTCGACGACATACACACGACTCGACACGAACAGCAGGAGAGGCACGAGAAGGAGCTGAACTCCGAACGGCGGTACGTGGCACGGCTCCACGCACAGCTGGATTCGGAACGGGCCGACGCATCGGCACGATACGAGGCGGCGCTGCGTGACAGCGGGTACTCACCGATGGAACGCGACGTCGAGGTACGCTCGCAGGCCCGGGCGATCGCACGATTGGACGTGGCAGACGCCGGACTGTGCTTCGGCCGGTTGGACGCAGCGTCAGGCGAGCGCTCGTACATCGGCAGGATCGGGCTCCTCGACGAGGCAAACGACTACGAGTCGTTGCTGCTCGACTGGCGGGCGCCGGCTGCACGTCCGTTCTACGTGGCAACCGCGGCGAGTTCCGAGGGCATGCGTCGACGCCGCCAGTTCCACACCCGTGGACGGGAGATCGTCGACTTCACCGATGAATCGCTCGGGCGTCCGTCGGACGACGACACCGGGGACTCGGCGCTGCTTGCCGCGGTGACCGCGCCGCGCGGCGAGGGAATGCGCGACATCGTGGCGACGATCCAGGCTGAACAGGACGCGATCATCCGACTCGACCACCCGGGCGTACTCGTCATCGAGGGAGGGCCGGGCACCGGCAAGACGGTGGTGGCGCTGCATCGTGTGGCCTACTTGCTCTACACCCAGCGCGAACGGATGGAACGCCACGGCGTGCTCGTCGTCGGACCCAACCCGGAGTTCCTGCGGCACATCGGGCACGTGCTGCCGTCGCTCGGTGAGACCGACGTGGTGTTCGCGACCACGGGAGACCTGGTTCCCGGACTGCACGTCACCGCAGAGGACGCGCCGGACGTGGCGCGGCTCAAGGGATCGTCGACAATTCTCGACGTGCTCGCCGCAGCGATCACCGACAGACAACGGCAACCGCACGACCCGATCATGATCGAGTTGACCGACGTCACGGTGCGGATCGACGCCGACACCACCGAATGGGCGATCGACGAAGCGCGGGCGAGCGGCCTGCCGCACAACGAGGCACGCGCGGTCTTCACCGAGATCATCACGTGGGTACCCACCGAACGGGCCATCGCACGGATCGGCCGCGGATGGCTGGACCGGTCTGACAAGCAGGCATGGGAGGACATGCGCTCGGATCTGAGCGTCGAACTCGAAGAGCACGAACGGTTTACGGCCGCGTTGGACGAACTCTGGCCGATCGTCACGCCGGAGGAGTTGTTGGCGCAGCTCTACACGTCGGAGGCACGGCTCCGCGCAGCCGGTGCCGATCAGGCGCTGTGGCGCGCCGACGGCCACGCGTGGACGGTCTCCGACGTGCCGCTGCTCGACGAACTCGTCGATCTCCTCGGACGCGCCGGCCCCGTCGATGACACCGCGGAACGCGAACTCGCGGCCGAGGCCGACTACGCAGCGGGAGTGCTGGACGTCCTGGTGAACCGTGAAGACCACATGGACGACGAAGACCACCTGTTCGCGCAGGACATGCTCTACGGCTCCGATCTGGCGGGGCGCTTCACCGAGCGCGACACCCGCGACCTTGCCGAACGCGCGGCAGCGGATCGGGAATGGACCTACCGGCACGTCGTCGTCGACGAAGCGCAGGAACTGTCCGAGATGGATTGGCGGGTGCTGATGCGTCGCTGTCCGGGACGCTCGTTCACAATCGTCGGTGATCTCGCTCAGTGCCGATCGGCGGCGGGAGCGACGTCGTGGAGCGAGATGCTCGAGCCGTACGTCCCTGGACGGTGGGTGTACCGATCGTTGACCGTGAACTACCGGACACCCGCCGAAATCATGACCGTTGCCGCCGGTGTGCTCGCCGAGTTCGCGCCTGGTATCGCACCGCCGGAGTCGGTCCGTGAGGCGGGGGTGGCACCCTGGTCCAGGCTGGTGAGTAGCGACGAACTAGGCGGCGCCGTAGAGGAATTCGTGCGTGTCGAAGCCCTCGAAGAAGGAACGAGCGTCGTGATCGGACCGTCGGACGTCCCCGGCGCGGTCCTGCCCTCGGAGACCAAGGGCCTCGAATTCGACGCGGTCCTCATCGTCGAACCCGAACGGATCCTCGCCGACGGACCGCGCGGGGCAGCGGACTTGTATGTTGCGCTGACCCGTGCCACCCAGCGTCTCGGGGTCCTGCACCGCGCACCGTTGCCAGAGATCCTGTCCGGTCTCATGGACCGCGCCCCGCTCACACAATGAACTTCGACCGAGCCTCGGGTCAGGCCGGGAGCCGGACCTGGGCCTGCGTCTTTCCGAGGACGGTGCGGCCCTCGCAGCTCACCGTGATGTCGATCCGCGCCGTGTGTTCGTCGGGGTCGAGTCGGGCGACCTTGGCGGAGATCGACAGGGTGGCGCCGTCGACCGGATCGACGACAACGGGACGTGTGAACCTCGTCTCGTACGAGATCACCGCGGTGGGATCGCCGATCCAGTCCACCACCGCCTGCAGCGCAAGGCCCGCAGTGAGCATCCCGTGCGCGAGCACCCCCGGAAGACCGACCTCGACAGCTGTGACCTCGTTGTAGTGGATCGGATTCAAATCGACCGATGCGCCCGCATAGCGAACCAGGTCGTCGCGAGTGATCCTCGGTTCGGCCTTGGCGACGACGGCACCGACCTCGAGGTCGCCGAACGCGCGGCGGGTGGGCAGGCTCATGCGTCGCCTCGATGCAGGAAACTCGAGGTCACCGTTGCGACCAGCGCGCCGGTCTCGTCGCAGACCTCGCAGATCGTCGAGAGGAAGGAATTACCCGCGCGCTCGGACACGTCGACGATGGTCAACGTCGTCGACAGCTCGTCGCCTGCGACGATGGGACGGCGGTATTCGATCTTCTCCGAACCGTGGACGACCCGATGCAGCTCGATGCCGGTGCCGGGGGACTCCATCAGCTGGGTCACGGCCGGACCCAGCACCACGGTGCTGAAGGTCGGTGGTGCGACCACATCGGCGAACCCGGCTGCGCGGGATGTCTCGACGTCGTGATGGAGCGGGTTCGTCGAGCGCACGGCGCGGGCGAATTCACGGATCTTCTCGCGGCCGACGAGATAGTTCGTCGGTGGGAATACCCGACCTGCGAGATCAGGGTTCAGTGGTGCCATCCGCCGAGCTTATCGGGCAGCAAGGCCGGGTCGGTGCGGGAATCGTCCGTTGCGGCAGACAATCGCTGCGCGAACAGCCGGCACGAGCGTAGAAGAGCCTCGCTGCCATCGATCCTGAAGTCGGCATCGACGAAGGCGAGGATGAGGACGAGCCACTGCCACGAGTCCACATCGAGGCCGACAGCGGTGCAATCGTCGTTCGCGGAGCGGACCCGGGCTTCCTGGAACTTCAGTGTGTCGGCGACGTGCTCGACCGGCGCGTCGACCAGCAGATCCACCGGTTCCTTGCCTCGGCGAAGGCTATGGCGAAGGTATTCCGACGCAGAGTCGGCCGGCAGATCCCGTATCGGGTAGCGGTGGCCGGTACGGACCGGTTCGTGCAGGCGGTCGACCCGGAAGACGCGCCAGTCCTTGCGGCGGGTGTCCCATGCCAACAGGTACCAGCGCAGGAGGTGGTGGATCTGGCGGTACGGGTCGACGCGTCGCTCGGTGGTGTTACTCGCTGCGTCGACATAACGGAAGGTGATCGTCTCCCGGCGCGTGATGGCCTCGGCGATGGTGCTCAGGTGCTGTGCGGTCACCGTCGGTGCCTGCTGGGGACTGGTCTCCAGTCCGGCACGGATGGCGGTGAGCAGCGGTCGGAGTCGAGTGGGAAGGAACTGGTCGAGTTTGCCGTACGCGCGGGTTGCCGCATCGTCGATGCCGTCTGTCGCCGCATCGTCGATGCCACCTTCCTCGGGCCCCACAGCGGCCAGTGCGGCGAGTGCCAGCAGTGTGGCGACGGCCTCGTCGTCGTCGAGAACGAGCGGTGGCATCGTTCGCCCGGCGGCGAGTCGGTAGAAACCGCCGGGACCGGGCTGCGTCTCGACCGGGTACCCGTACCCGCGGAGGCGGTCGACGTCGCGGCGCAGCGTCCGCGGACTGACTTCGAGCCGGCGTGCGAGTTCGTTGCCACCGATCGCGCGACCGGTCTGCAGGAGGGACAGCAACTCGAGCATCCGTTCCGTCACGTCGGCCATGTCCCGATTCTCCCCGAAAATGCGGTCAGGATCCGACCGCATCCGGTCGTACCGTCGAGGTATGGCAGCAACGCGACACATCACCGTTCGCAGGGCACACACCAACAACCTGGCCGACCTCGACCTCGACATCCCGCGCCACCGGCTGGTCGTCGTCGTCGGGGTGTCCGGCTCGGGTAAATCCTCCCTGGTGTTCGACACGATCGCCGCCGAAGCGGGATATCAGCTGGGCGAGACGTTCCCGCCGTTCACCAGGAACCGACTGCCGAAATGGGCCCGGCCCGCCGCCGAACACATCGCAGGCCTGACCCCGGTGATCGTCATCGATCAGCGCAGGATCGGCGGAAACGCCCGCTCGACCGTCGGCACCATCACCGACACGTGGACCTACCTGCGATTGCTGTACTCGCGCATCGGGACACCTCACGTGGGCGAATCGAATCGCTTCTCGTTCAACGACCCCGCGGGAATGTGCCCCACCTGCTCGGGCCTGGGGGAAGTCGTCGCCAGTGCGGTCGAACGCTTCCTCGAGGTCGACAAGTCGCTCGCCGACGGCGCCATCGTGCTCCCGGGTTTCGGCCACGGCGGGTACTGGTACTCGTTGTACGCCGACATCGGCACGTTCGACGCCCATACCCCGCTGCGGCAGTGGAGCGAGGCCGAACGCGACGCACTCTTGTACGGCGGTGAGGCCGCGGCGAAACTGGGCCGCAGGACGCCGAAGGAGTACGAGGGCGTCGTCCCGCGATTCGAACGCATCTACCTGCACACCTCCGACAATCTGTCCGAACGCAAGCAGGACACCATCCGCCGCTTCACGAGATCGCAGACCTGTCCCGAGTGCGACGGCGACCGGCTGAACAAAGCCGCCCGCACCGCGGTCGTGCTCGGCCGTACCCCCGGCGAGATGTCCCGTCTCGAGATTGCCGAACTCCTCGACCTCGTCCGCACTATCGATTCAGCCCATGTCGCGCCGGTCGTCGCCGCGCTGACGGAACGGCTCGACGCCATGGTGAAGATCGGACTCGGGTACCTGACACTCGCCCGCCCGACCACAAGCCTGTCCGGCGGCGAATCCCAGCGCATCAAGACGGTCCGACATCTCGGATCGAGCCTGACCGAGATGACCTACGTGGTCGACGAACCGACAGTGGGGCTGCACCCGAGCGATGTCGAGTCGATGGTCGAACTGCTCGAACACCTCTGCAGCAGTGGTAACAGCGTGCTGGTCGTCGAACACGATCCCGCGGTGATGGCCCGGGCGGACGAGGTGATCGAGATCGGCCCGGGCGCCGGCGCGGCCGGCGGCCGACTTGTGTTCCAAGGGGCATTCGACGACCTGCGCCGCGCCGATACTCCGACCGGACGTGCCCTGCGTCGACGAGCACTGCCCGAGCGTGCGCCACGGCTCGCGGCCGGGTGCCTCACCGTCGCCGACGCACGACGCAACAATCTGCAGCATCTCACCGTGCAGATCCCCAGAGGCGTGATGACCGTGCTCACCGGCGTTGCGGGATCCGGGAAGTCCAGTCTGGCCACGGAACTCGTCGACCAACACGAGGCAATCGTGATCGACCAGAAGCCCGTGAGCACCAACCGGCGCTCCACCCCGATCACCTACACCGGCATCGCACCCGCAATCCGGAGACTGTTCGCGCGCCGCAACGACGTGCCCTCGGCTCTGTTCAGTGCCAACTCCGACGGCGGGTGCCCGGATTGCAAGGGCACCGGTGTCATCTACACCGATCTCGCGTTCATGGAGGGACAGGAAGTCGTGTGCGAGACGTGCCACGGACGTCGATTCACACCCGAGGTCCTCGCGCACACTGTCGACGGGCTGTCCATCGCGGACGTCGAGGATCTGACCGTCGAGCAGGCCGTTGCCCGGTTGCCCGACAAGGGCATCGCTCGCGCGCTGGAACAGCTCGCGGCGGTCGGCCTGGGCTATCTGCGTCTGGGGCAGTCGTTGAGCACGCTCTCGGGAGGCGAATGCCAGCGAGTCAAGATCGCCAAGGAACTGCGGCAGGTGGAACAGACCACCACCTATGTCCTCGACGAACCGACCACCGGGCTGCACATGAGCGACATCGACGCCTTGCTGCACGTTCTCGACACGCTCGTCGAGCTGGGGAACGATGTGGTGGTTATCGAGCACAACCTCGACGTCGTCCGCCGCGCCGACTGGCTGATCGACCTCGGCCCCGGGCCCGGCCGACACGGCGGGACCGTCCTGTTCCAGGGACACGTGGCCGACTACACGGGATACGACACGCCCACGTGTCGTGCACTGACGGACGCACTCGAATGAGCCCCGGCGCGCACGCGTCGGTGACGTCGGGCCCGGTGGCGGTCTCCGGTGGTTCGATCCCCGCCGAGTCGCTTTCGAGGTTCGACACGACAGGCACTACTGTAGGCGCAGTGAGCCTGGTCCTTTTGCCTGCAGTCGACGTAGCCAACGGTGAAGCAGTTCGCCTCGTCCAGGGAGAGGCGGGCAGCGAAACCGGCTACGGTTCTCCGCGCGACGCCGCCTTCGAATGGCAGAACGCCGGTGCCGAATGGGTGCACATGGTCGACCTCGACGCGGCGTTCGGCCGCGGCGACAACCGTCAACTGATCGCGCAGGTCGTCGGCGAACTCGATGTGAAGGTCGAACTGTCCGGTGGTATCCGTGACGACGCGACCCTCGCAGCGGCCCTTGCGACCGGCTGCGCGCGGGTGAACCTCGGCACCGCCGCCATCGAGAATCCCGAGTGGTGTGCACGGGTCATCGGTGAGCACGGCGACCGCATCGCCGTCGGCCTGGACGTCAAGCTCATGGACGGCGAATGGCGTCTGCGTGGGCGCGGGTGGGTGTCCGACGGCGGCGACCTGTGGGAGACGCTCGAGCGGCTCAACAGCGAGGGTTGTTCCCGGTACGTCGTCACGGACGTGACCAAGGACGGCACCCTCAGCGGGCCCAACCTCGATCTGCTCGGCTCGGTGTGCAACGCCACCGACGCTCCCGTCGTTGCCTCCGGCGGCGTCTCGACCGTCGACGATCTGCGCGCGATCGCCACGCTCGTCGACGAAGGCATCGAGGGCGCGATCATCGGCAAAGCGCTCTACGCAGGCCGCTTCACTCTGCCCGAAGCACTCGACGCGGTTTCACGCTGACGTCGATGGCCGCGAACACGGACCGCGATCACCTCCTCGCTGTTGCGAGCGAGGTGCTCGACGGTGTGTCCGGGCGGTTCGTCACCGGCCATGGAGCACCGCGGTCGGTGGACAAGGGGCGCAACGACTTCGCGACCGACCTCGATCTCGAACTCGAACGCCGCATCAGTGGTGAGCTCGCCGAGCGCACGGGTATCGCTGTGCACGGCGAGGAGTTCGGGGGGCCATCGGCGAGCAGCGGGACAGTGTGGCTGCTCGATCCCATCGACGGCACCGTCAACTATTCGGCCGGACTCCCCACCGCGGGAATCCTGCTGTCGCTCGTCGAGGACGGCGAACCGGTGCTGGGCTTGACATGGATGCCGCTGATCGGCCACAGGTTCTCCGCGGTGGTCGACGGTCCGCTGCTGTTCAACGGTGAGCCTCGCAAGCGCCTCGAACCTCAGCGGCTCGAGGATCACATGATCGCCGTAGGCAGTTTCGACGTCGACAGTCGCGGTCGTGTTCCCGGACGCACCCGGCTGTCCGTCATCACCGAACTGAGTCGCCGGGTCGCGCGGCTGCGGATGCACGGCTCGACAGGTATCGATCTCGCCTACACGGCGGCGGGGGCGCTCGGCGGAGCGGTCGTGTTCGGTCACCATCCGTGGGACAACGCGGCCGGGGTGGCCCTCGTCCGCGCGGCAGGCGGGATCGCCACCGACTTCGAGGGCAAGCCCTGGCGCATCGGAAGCGGATCGGTACTGGCAGCAGCTCCCGGAATCCACGACGAAATATCGGACATTCTGAGATCCGTGAGGACGGAGTCTCGTTCAGAAGGAGAATCCCAATGACGCTCGCCGTGCGAGTGATCCCCTGCCTCGATGTCGACGCCGGACGGGTCGTCAAGGGAGTCAACTTCGAGAACCTGCGCGATGCCGGCGACCCCGTCGAACTTGCCGCCCTCTACGACGCCCAGGGCGCGGACGAACTGACCTTCCTCGATGTCACCGCCTCGAGCGGTGATCGCGGCACGATGCTCGACGTCGTCACCCGTACCGCCGAGCAGGTCTTCATTCCGCTCACAGTCGGCGGCGGTGTCCGCACGGTCGACGACGTCGACCGCCTGTTGCGGGCGGGTGCCGACAAGGTCTCGGTGAATACTGCGGCGATCGCGCGCCCGGATGTGCTGCGCGAGATGTCCGAGCGATTCGGCTCCCAGTGCATCGTGCTGTCGGTCGACGCCCGCACTGTTCCGGACGGTCAGGAACCCACCCCGTCGGGCTGGGAGGTCACCACCCACGGTGGTCGCCGCGGGACGGGTATCGACGCGGTCCAGTGGGCTCGGCGCGGTGAAGAACTGGGGGTGGGGGAGATCCTGCTCAACTCGATGGACGCCGATGGGACCAAGGCCGGGTTCGATCTGAAGATCATCGAATCCGTTCGTGCGGCGGTGCACGTCCCCGTCATCGCATCCGGCGGCGCCGGTGCGGTAGAGCACTTCGCACCGGCCGTACAGGCGGGTGCGGACGCGGTGCTCGCGGCGAGCGTGTTCCACTTCCGTGAACTCACGATCGGGCAGGTCAAGGACGCGATGCGCGCGGAAGGAATTGTGGTCCGATGAGCAACATCCTGAACCCGGAGATCGCGGCCAGGCTCAAGCGTAACGAGGACGGTCTGTTCGCCGCGGTCGTGCAGGAGAAATCCACCGGGGCGGTCCTGATGATGGCGTGGATGGACGACGAGGCGCTCGCGCGCACGCTCGCCACACGCAAGGCCACTTATTACTCGAGATCGCGCAACCAGTACTGGGTCAAGGGTGAGACATCGGGACACACCCAATACGTGCACGAGGTCCGGCTCGACTGCGATGGTGACACCGTATTGCTCGTCGTCGACCAGGTGGGTGCGGCATGCCATACCGGTACGCACACGTGTTTCGACACCGACGTGCTGCTCTAGCCCGAGAAGAGTACTTCTCCGAAGACGGTGCCCGATTGCCCGCGATGCGGGGTCGGGCACCTTCGTCGTGCGCCGTTCGCGGGCGAAACCTTGTCATTGTTCTGTGATGACGCGTCATGGGCGAGGGGATTTGATCTGTGTGATGTGACACAGAGCAGTGCTGATCGGTGTCTCCGCTCGTCCATGCGGGATCCGGATCCGATGGGGGTGGGCCGGGACGGCACGTGCTGGCACCGCTGTCGGTCGGGGAATGCGGCCCAGTCGTCGACGTCGTTCGATGTTTGGCTGAATTGCTTTGCGGCACAATCGATGATTCCACCTCGGTCGCTCGGGAGCGCGTCCGGAGCGGGCGTGCGGGGTGCTGTGACGCGCAGCGTCCGGACGGTGCATCGGATGTCGCTGATGTGAATGATGGGTCGGGCGTGTGGGGTGGAGCACTTTCGTGGCGTCGAAGTGGGCTCGGGCACGATTGCTTGAAGGTCTTGCCATCTGCGGCGTTACCTGGTTGTGACCTCAAGGCCGCCGAATTGTGATCCGCCGTGGATGGACGACTTCCTTCGGTGAACGTGCGTGGCCCCCATCCCCGGAGGCCGAACCGAATTCGGTCGAATTTTGGAGCACGACCCATGTCACTTACATGCTTGCGGCATGCCCGTGTCGCGATCGCGGCGGCGGCGCTGATCGGTACGGCAACCTCTGCTGTTCTCGGTTTCGGCGCGTCCGATGCCCACGCTACTCCGATGGCTTCGGCGCACACTCGGTACGAAGCGTCGAGCAACGTGCTCGAGGTGCTGGAGCTTTCCACCCTTGCCGAGAGCGGGTGGTCCGTCGCCGACGACTCTTCGGCCCCGGTTCCGGCCGAGGCCTCGGATGCCTCTGCCGGCGCGTCGGAGGCTGCCCCGCCGGAGGCTCCTGCCCCCGCACCACCGGCTGTCACCACCGACGACCTGAGGATGATCGTGCCGGAAATCTCAGCCGAGAGGATCGACCAGTACATCGCTCCGTTGAATGAGGCGATGACACGCAACGGTATCGACACACCGGTCCGCCAGGCGGCGTTCATCGCACAACTCGCGGTCGAGTCCGACTCCTTCCGGACCTTCGAGGAGTATGCGTCCGGTCGTGCCTATGAGGGCAGGGCCGATCTCGGCAACGTTCATCCCGGAGACGGTGAGCGGTACAAGGGCAGGGGAGCGATCCAGGTCACCGGTCGTCACAACTACGAGGAGCTGAGTCGGCACACAGGGGTGGATTTCGTCACGAACCCCGAGTTGCTCGCCGCGCCGGAGAACGCTTTCGTCAGTGCCGCCTGGTACTGGACGTCGCGCAATCTCAACCAGGTTGCGGACACTGCGGGGATCGTGCGGGTATCGGAGGTCGTCAACGGCGGTCACCATGCCCTCACCCGTCGAATCGCAGATTTCGAGCGGGGCTTGCACGTCTTGCTCGCGCCGTAGTCGTCACTCGAGTGTCACCGAGTCGTCTGCGCGTGGTTAGAGTGCGTTCATGCCTCTGATTCGGATCAGTCAGACTCCCGGCCTCACGAGTGAGCAGAAGGCCGAGGTGATCGCCGCGGTGACCCGCGCCTATGCGGAGACTGCAGGCAAGAGCGAGTCGTCGGTGTGGGTGACCATCACCGAGGTGCCGCGCGAGAACTGGGGTGTCGGCGGGACGCCGCTGGGGTGATCGGGTCGGGGCGCCGCTGGGGTGAGGGCGGGTAACGGTCACAACGATCGCACCATGGTGAGTTGGTGCACCCGGGCACCTCTGTAACGAAGTCCGGGAACCGGGAGGGTGCCGCCGTGCGGTGTGAATCCCATCCGTTCGAAGAACCTTGCTGCCCTTGTATTTTCGACCAGCGTCTGCAGGTGGCATCCGGGTATCTGTTCGGAGCGTAGGCGTTCGAACCAGGCATCCATCAGTCCTGATGCTGCTCCGGTGCCGCGTGCTTCCGGCGCAACGTTGACGTGCAGGTGTGCGGGCCACCGGGGGTCGCGGATCTGGCCTGCCGTCGGTGTGCGGAGGATCGCTGCTGCGGCCGCGTCGATCATGCTGCGGCCGAAGAAGGCCACGGCCTGCCTGCTCCGAAACGGCCTGAATCGACGGATCGCGTCGGCGATGAGTGTGTCCTCGCTCGGGAATGCCTCGGTGTCGACGCATCCGGCGAGGTAGCCGACGAGCGCTCCTTTCTGCTCGGCGACGAACAGGGAGGCGGGTTCGAGGTCCATGTACGGATCGAGGTAGACCGCTGCTTCGGAATCGGTGTGACCCCACAGTGTTTCGGTGGGGGACCCTTGCCCCGCGCGTTCGAACAACGTGCGCAGGGCGGCGCGATCGTTGTCGGTGAATGTCCGAATTCGCATTCGGAGAAGCTACCGCAACGCTCAGGCCTTGCCGGTGCCTTCGGCGATGCCTTTGTCGAGTTGCGTCAGCAGGGCGGTTCCGATTGCTTCGAGGGTGCTCACCTGTCCGTCGTCGAGACCGTCGAAGACGAGTCGCTGGACCGTGTCGACATGTGCGGGCGCGGTCTCGACGACCTTGGTGTAGCCGGCGTCGGTGAGGACGGCATATGAGCCGCGGCTGTGTGGGATCGCCTCCCGGCAGACCCAGCCGCGTTTGGTGAGCCGGGTGATCACGTGCGAGAGCCGTGACAACGATGCGTTGGCTTCTTCTGCCAGGGTGGATAGTTGTAGTCGGCGGCCCGGGGCCTCCGACAGGACGGCGAGGACGAAGTACTCGAAGTGGGTGAGGTCGGCGTCGCGCTGCATCTGGGTGTCCAGTGCTGCGGGCAACCGGGTGATCACTGCCACGAGCGAGCGCCAGGCTTTCTGTTGCCGGTGGTCGAGCCACCGGGGTTCGTCGCCGCTCATGCTCAACAGGCCTCTCTCCGAGTCATCGTGATTCGTCCACCTTGCCAAACGGGAGCGCCGTATCTCGCGGTGGGGAATGAAATCGGTTCGGCGCAGTGTTCCCTGTATGATACTTGAAGCTTCAATATGAGGAGAATATGTGACCGCGACGCCCGCCCTGTTCGTCAGCCACGGCGCCCCGCCTCTCGTCGACAGCGCGCTGTGGGTATCCCAATTGCAGACGTGGTCGTCGAATCTGCCGCGTCCCACCGCGATCCTGGTGGTCTCTGCGCACTGGGAATCGGCGCCGCTCACCATCGGCGCGACCACCACGGGCACTCCTTTGGTGTACGACTTCGGTGGCTTCCCGCGTCGGTTCTACGAAGTCACCTACGACTCGCCCGGTGCACCAGACCTGGCCCGCAAGGTGGCGGCCCTCATGCCCGATGACGAGCCGGTAGTGCAGCAACCCCGTCGCGGACTCGACCACGGCGCATACGTCCCCCTCACCGTGATGTATCCGGCCGCCGATATCCCCGTGCTGCAGATCTCGCTGCCCAGCCTCGATCCGAAGCGGCTGCTGGCACTGGGGGAGCGGCTGCGTCCTCTGCGCGACGAGGGAGTCTTGATCATCGGGTCGGGTTTTACCACCCACGGGTTACCGTTCCTGAGGGATATGCGTCCGGAGGCGCCCGCACCGGACTGGTCGGCCGAATTCGACCACTGGACTGCCGAAAGTCTTGCCGCCGGAGACATCGATTCACTGCTCGACTTCCAGCGCCGGGCACCGGGGATGCCGTATGCCCACCCGTCCACCGAGCATTTCGCGCCGCTGTTCGTGACCCTCGGTGCGTCCAGTGACCCCGGGCAGCGACCCGACCAGGTCATCGACGGTTTCTGGCTCGGTCTGGCGAAACGCTCGTTCCAGGTCGGATAGGCCTGTCGACGCGCCGCAGCCACCCGCGGCGCAGCCCCTCTGCTCGGTGCCTGGGATGATGGGCGCATGTCCGGCGAGCCCACCACCATTCCCTCAGCCACCACGACCGCGTCCGCCGGGGGGCGGTCCGATACGACGACCTCCCGTGCGCAGTTCAGGGCCCTCGCAGCCGAGCACCGCGTGGTCCCGGTGACCCGCAAGGTGCTCGCCGACGCGGAGACTCCGCTGTCGGCCTACCGGAAACTCGCGGCCGACCGGCCCGGCACCTTCCTGCTCGAGTCCGCCGAAAACGGCCGGTCCTGGTCTCGCTGGTCGTTCATCGGCGCGGGGAGTCCGGCTGCGCTGACCGTCGTCGACGGTCAGGCTGCATGGTTCGGTCACGTACCCAGTGGTGCGCCATCGGGTGGGAATCCGATCGAGGTGCTCCAGGAAACCCTCTCGTTGCTGCACACGGACCGCCTGCACGGCCTGCCGCCGCTCACCGGCGGCATGGTCGGCTATCTCGGCTACGATATCGTCCGTCATCTCGAGAAGCTGCCCACGCTCGCGGTCGACGATCTTCGAATCCCCGAGATGGTCATGCTGCTGGCGACCGATCTCGCGGCGGTCGACCACCACGAGGGCACGATCTGGCTGATTGCGAACGCGGTCAACTGGGACGGCTCCGACGAGCGCGTGGACGAGGCCTACGACGATGCGCTCGCGCGACTCGACCGCATGACCGCCGACCTGGCGGCACCCGCGCGCTCGACCGTTGCGACCTTCTCGAAGCCGGAACCCGACTACCGGCGTCAGCGCACCACCGAGTCGTTCTGTACGGACGTGCGCAAGCTCATCGGAGATATCGAAGCGGGTGAGGCATTTCAAGTCGTACTCTCGCAGAGATTCGAAATCGATTGTGAAGCAGAACCGTTCGACGTGTACCGAATGTTGCGTGCCTCGAACCCGAGTCCGTACATGTTCCTGATGCACATCCCCGACGCCGATGGCCGAACGGCGTTCTCGATCGTCGGATCGAGCCCCGAGGCGCTCGTGACCGTTACCGACGGCGTTGCCACCACCCATCCCATCGCAGGCACTCGCTGGCGCGGTAAGGACGAAGAGGAAGACATCCTTCTCGAGAAGGACCTCATCGCCGACGAGAAGGAGAACGCCGAGCACCTCATGCTCGTCGATCTCGGCCGCAACGACCTGGGGCGCGTGTGTGAGCCCGGCACCGTCAAAGTGCACGATTACCGGCACATCGAGCGCTACAGCCACGTCATGCATCTCGTGTCGACCGTGACGGGACATCTTGCCGAGGGCAGACACGCCCTCGACGCGGTGACCGCGTGTTTCCCCGCCGGAACGTTGTCGGGCGCGCCCAAGGTGCGCGCTATGGAACTGATCGAGGAACTCGAACCGACCCGCCGCGGCATCTACGGCGGGATCGTCGGATATCTCGACTTCGCGGGTGATGCCGACACCGCCATCGCGATCCGCTCGGCCCTCGTCAAGAACGGCGTCGCCTATGTGCAAGCCGGCGCCGGTGTGGTGGCCGATTCCGTACCGGGGGCGGAGGACACCGAAGCGCGGAACAAGGCGATGTCCGCGCTCGCCGCGGTGGCCGCAGCGGCCACAGTGGCCCCATTCGGAGGCGACGCCGAGTGATGGACCGGGAACCTACGCAGCCGGAACCGGCACCCACCGCAGGCGCCGGTCGGCCGGTGAGGCGCCGTTCACCCGCGCTGGCAGCGCTGCTCCTCGTCGTAGCGGCCGCGGCATTGTGGGCGTCGAGTCGTATGACCTGGGTGCAGGTGGACTCGGCCGATGGCCTCGGAGCCGACCGGGTCACCGACCTGGACGGCGGCACCTGGGCGGCCGCGACCACTCCGCTGGCTCTGGCGCTGCTCGCCGCGGTGGCCGCGGCATTCGCGGTGCGTGGTCGCGCGGTTCGTATCGTGGCGGGCGCAGTGGCGCTGGTGGCGGTGGCGGCGGCGATTCCGGTGGTGCAGTTGCTCGGCTCGGGGGTGGATCCGGACGCTGCCGCGCAGGTTGCCGGCCTCCCCGACCGGGCCACGGTGGTCGCCACCGAGATCTTCCCGCTGCCCGCCATCCTCGCGTGCCTCGGTGCGTGCGTGGCACTCGCGGCGGCTGTCGCACTGTGGCGCACCCCGAGCGCTCGGACCGGTCTGTCCTCGAAGTACGACGCTCCGGCCGCACGCCGTGAAGCCGCCGCGCGCGGCGCCGCGGCGGACGAGCCGATGACCGAGCGAACCCTGTGGGACAGCATCGATGCGGGGCACGATCCGACTGTCGGCGACGAGGATACCGACGCCGATAACGGCGCCGATGAGGATTCGGGCGAATCGGGGACCCGCCGCTGAGTCCTGTCGCGAGACGGACTAGGCTGGGCAGTACTTCCGATGAAGTTGATCACATCGGGATTGACATGGGGCGAAAGGACTCGAGCCACGATGACAGTTCTCGACTCGATTCTCGAAGGAGTGCGCGCAGACGTCGCAGCTCGGGAGGCGGCCGTCGATTTCGCTTCCGTCAAAGCCGCCGCAGCCGCCGCGCCCTCGCCGATCGACGCCAAGGCAGCGTTGCTCGAACCGGGCATCGCGGTTATTGCCGAGGTGAAACGTGCGAGCCCGTCGAAGGGTGCGCTCGCCGATATCGGCGATCCGGCCGAGCTGGCGAAGGCGTACGAGGCCGGTGGTGCACGCGCGATCAGCGTGCTGACGGAGGAGCGTCGCTTCCGCGGTAGTCTCGCCGACCTCGACGCGGTGCGTCGCGCTGTGCGTATTCCGGTGCTGCGCAAGGATTTCGTGGTTGGTCCTTACCAGATTCACGAGGCCCGCGCCCACGGTGCCGACATCGTGTTGCTGATTGTCGCCGCGCTCGAACAGACCGTGCTGCACTCGCTCATCGAGCGCGTCGAATCACTCGGGATGACCGCCCTGGTCGAAGCGCACACCGAGGAGGAGGCCGACCGCGCCCTCGAAGCCGGTGCCAGTGTCATCGGCATCAATGCCCGCAATCTCAAGACCCTCGAGGTCGACAAGAACACCTTCGGCCGCATCGCGCCCGGATTACCCTCCGATGTCCTCAAGATCGCCGAGTCCGGCGTTCGAGGGCCGGCCGACCTGCTCGCGTACGCGGGTGCGGGGGCGGACGCAGTGCTCGTAGGTGAAGGTCTCGTCACCAGCGGGGATCCTCGTCAGGCCGTTGCGGAACTCGTCACGGTGGGCACCCATCCGTCGTGCCCGAAGCCGGCGCGCTGAGCGCAGGCCAGGCCCGGACAATTCGCCGGAACGGACCGGCGCAACCCGGCGGTGAACATGCACCGCCGGTGGGGCAGACTGGATGTGTGACTGCAGACGATCCCGCCCTGTCCGCCGAAGGTCGCGGACTTCCCCTCATGAGCGAAGCCGTCTCGACTTCGACCGCGCATGAACCCGATGCCGGTGGGCATTTCGGTGTATTCGGCGGACGCTACGTCCCAGAAGCGCTCATGGCGGTCATCGAGGAGGTCACCGCAGCGTTCGAGAAGGAGCGCACCGACCCGGGGTTCCTCGCGGAGCTCGACCGCCTCCAGCGCGACTACACCGGACGCCCCTCACCGCTCTACGAAGCCACTCGTCTGAGCGAGCACGCCGGGGGAGCCCGGATCTTCCTCAAGCGTGAAGATCTCAACCACACCGGCTCGCACAAGATCAATAACGTGCTTGGCCAGGTGCTGCTCGCCAAACGCATGGGCAAGACCCGCGTCATCGCCGAGACGGGAGCGGGTCAGCACGGTGTCGCAACTGCGACTGCGTGTGCGTTGCTCGGGCTCGATTGCCTCGTGTACATGGGTGAGGTCGACACCGAACGCCAGGCACTCAACGTCGCCCGTATGCGTCTGCTCGGCGCCGAGGTCATCGCCGCAAAGACCGGTTCGCGCACCCTCAAGGATGCGATCAACGAGGCGATGCGCGACTGGGTCACCAACGCCGACAACACCTACTACTGCTTCGGTACAGCCGCGGGACCCCACCCGTTCCCCGCGATGGTCCGAGATTTCCAGCGCATCATCGGCCTCGAGGCGCGCGCGCAGGTCCGCGAGCAGACCGGCCGCCTGCCCGACGCTGTTGTGGCATGCGTCGGCGGCGGCTCCAACGCAATCGGAATCTTCCACCCCTTCATCGACGACCCGTCGGTCAAGCTGGTCGGATTCGAAGCAGGTGGCGACGGAGTCGAGACCGGCCGTCACGCCGCGACCATCGGCGGTGGTACCCACGGGGCGCTCCACGGTGCGTACTCGTATCTGCTGCAGGACGAGGACGGCCAGACCATCGAATCGCACTCGATCTCGGCGGGGCTCGACTACCCCGGCGTCGGGCCCGAACATTCGTGGCTCAACGACACCGGTCGTGCGGAATACCGAGCGATCACCGACGCGGAAGCAATGAACGCATTCGGACTGCTGTGCCGCACCGAGGGGATCATCCCCGCGATCGAGTCCGCACACGCCGTCGCCGGTGCGCTGAAGTTGGGCCCCGAACTGGGCGCGGGAGCGATCGTCCTCGTGAACCTGTCCGGTCGCGGCGACAAGGACGTCGACACCGCAGCCAAGTGGTTCGGGTACCTGCCCGCCGGCAACGACACCAGCACCGAAGGAGCAGCGCAGTGAGCGCCCCGCACGAACGCCTCAGCGAGATCTTCGCGACCTGCCGCGCCGAGAAGCGTGCTGCACTCGTCGGATACCTGCCCGTCGGATACCCCACGGTCGGCAAGTCGATCGAGGCCATGGGCACCCTCGTCGAGGGCGGGTGCGACCTCATCGAGGTCGGCATCCCCTACAGCGATCCGGTGATGGACGGCACCACCATTCAGGACGCCGCGTTCGAGGCGATCGCCAACGGCGTGCGGGTCCGTGACGTATTCACCGCAGTCGAGGCCATCAGTGCAGCCGGCGGCGCAGCCGTTGTCATGACCTACTGGAACCTGGTGGTCAGATACGGGGTGGAGAAGTTCGCCCGCGACCTGGCCGCGGCCGGTGGACTCGGCATCATCACCCCGGACCTGATCCCGGACGAGGCCGCCGACTGGATCGCGGCCTCCGACAAGTACGGACTCGGACGCACCTTCCTCGTGGCGCCGTCGTCGACGACCGAGCGTCTGGTGAGCACCCTCGAGCAGTGCCGCGGATTCGTCTATGCCACCTCCACGATGGGGGTCACGGGTGCCCGCGACGCCGTCGACAATCGTGCGCCCGAGCTCGTCGCCCGGGTTCGTGCGCACTCCGACATCCCGGTCGGGGTCGGACTCGGTGTCCGCAACGGTGCTCAGGCCGCCGAGATCGCCGCCTACGCAGACGGTGTCATCGTCGGATCGGCGCTCGTCACCGCTGTTGCTCAGGGGCCCGACGCGCTGCTGGCCCTGACGCAGGATCTCGCGAAGGGCGTGCGCTCCGCTACCGTGGCGTCGTGACTTCGACCGCAACAGTCCTGGCCTACCTGCCCAGCCCACCGCAAGGCGTCTGGTACGTGGGGCCGTTGGCCCTCCGTGCCTACGCGCTCTGCATCATCGTCGGCATCATCGTCGCGATCTGGTGGGGTGATCGCCGTTGGGTCGCCCGAGGCGGCCGGGCAGGAACCGTCCTCGACATCGCTGTGTGGGCGGTGCCCTTCGGTCTGATCGGCGGTCGCCTCTACCACGTCGCGACCGACTGGCAGAAGTACTTCGGTGAGGACGGCGAGCCCATCGATGCCTTGAAGATCTGGGAAGGTGGCCTCGGGATCTGGGGTGCGGTGGCGTTCGGCGCGGTCGGCGCCTGGATCGGCTGCCGTCGACGGGGAATTCCGTTGCCTGCCTTCGGCGACGCCCTCGCCCCCGCGATCCTCCTTGCGCAGGCCATCGGACGGCTCGGAAACTGGTTCAATCAGGAGCTCTACGGTCGTGAGACCACGGTGTGGTGGGGTCTCGAAATCTACGAGCGCACCGACGATGCCGGCCGGAGCGCACCGGGGCTGATCGACGGCACCTCGACCGGTGAGGTCGCATTCGTGGTGCACCCCACGTTCCTCTACGAACTACTGTGGAACGTGGCGATCGTCGTCCTGCTCGTCCTCGTCGATCGCAAGTTCGCGATCGGTCACGGTCGTCTCTTCGCGTTGTACGTTGCGGGGTACTGCGCCGGACGATTCTGGATCGAACTCATGCGCGCCGACACCGCGACCGAGATCGCAGGTATCCGTATCAACACCTTCACCTCCGGCATCGTGTTCGTCCTTGCCGTCGCGTATGTGGTCTTCGCACGCAAGGGCAGGGAAGCACCCGAGACTCTCGACCCCTCTGCATCGAAGTCCGACGATGCCGCAGTGAGCAGCACGGCGACCGGGGACGGGCGCGCCGGCGAAGACGGGGACGCAGGTAGGGACGACACCGATACCGAGAAGACCGATCGCGGGCAGCAGCACTCGAACACGAGGGCCGAGACACCGGATCCGGACAAGTCCGATTCCGCCGGTAAGGTCGGGAACGGCACGCCCGGCACCAGCAAGGGGGAGACTCAGTGACCACACCCGATCCCGGTAACTCGGACAAGCACGGCGACTCGTCGGAGCGCGATTCCGTCGACAGGCCGGATCTGCATAAGAAGAGTGATTCCGCCTCGCAGTCGCCTTCGGAGAACTCTGCCGAGGTCACCCACGAGTTCGGCCGGACCTTCGACTACGACGCGACCGCGCAGGCATCACTGTCCGAGCAGCCGCCCACCCCGGAATCACTCGGTGGATCAGTCGGTACGCCGGGGCCGGGGTGGGATACCTACTCGGGAATGGGCAACGGGCCGGGGTGGGGCACTACGCCGAGCTACCCGCCGCCGTCGGAGAACCCGCAATCCGACTATCCTGCGCCCGGAAGCGCAGAGTTCGGTGCTGCTGCACCACACTCGTACTCGAACGGTCCGCAGCAGGGGTTCACGCCCCAGTACGGCACGCCGGGTCCGGTCTACGGCACCCCCGATCCGCAGTACCCGATCGGCGGCGCCCCCGGGTTTTCGCCGCCGAACCCGCTCGGTGTCCCGCAGGATCCCTACGGCAACCCGCAACCATACGGTGCGTACGGGCCACCGCCCGCCTACCCCGGCGGACCGGCCGGATTCGTCGATCCATCTGCCCCCTACGGCCGCGATCCCTACACAGGTGAGCCGTTCTCCGACAAATCGAAGGTCACAGCGGGTCTTCTCGAGATTCTGCTCGGCGCATTCGGTGCCGGCCGCTTCTACCTCGACCAGCCCGGGATGGCGATCGCCCAGATCGCTGTCACGTGGCTGACCTGCGGTATCGGCGGCATCTGGCCGCTGATCGACGGCATCATGATGCTCACCGGCAAGGTACGCGACAACCATGGACGTCCGCTGCAACCTTAGTGAAGTGGCTACCAGCCGGTAACCGATGCGAAATGGTGGCGCAGGATAGAGGGGACTAGGCTCGTGTCGTGACCCGACGCACCAAGATTGTTTGCACCATGGGGCCCGCGACTGCCGATCCCGATGTTCTCCGAGAACTCGTAGATGCCGGCATGAACGTGGCCCGACTCAACTTCAGCCACGGAGAACATTCAGAACACGAGGGCCACTTCAACCGCGTCCGCGCGGCCGCCGAGGCCACCGGGAACGCAGTGGGTGTCCTCGCCGACCTGCAGGGCCCGAAGATCCGCCTCGGACGCTTCGCCGAGGGGCGCACCTTGTGGGAGAACGGCGAGATCGTGCGCATCACCGTCGACGATGTCGAGGGCACGCACGATCGGGTGTCGACCACCTACAAGCAACTCGCGGCGGACGCTGTCGCGGGTGACCGGCTCCTCGTCGACGACGGCAAGGTCGGTCTCGTCGTCGAGTCCGTCGAGGGCAACGACGTGATCTGCCGCGTCACCGAGGGCGGACCGGTCAGCAACAACAAGGGCGTGTCCCTTCCCGGGATGAACGTGTCAGTTCCGGCGTTGTCGGAGAAGGACATTGCCGATCTCGAGTTCGCGCTCCGGCTCGGAGTCGACTTCATTGCCCTCTCGTTCGTCCGCTCCCCGGCGGATATCGAACTCGTGCACGAGGTCATGGACCGGGTCGGGCTTCGCCTCCCGGTCATCGCCAAGCTCGAGAAGCCCGAAGCGATCGAGAACCTCGAGGCCGTGGTTCTTGCCTTCGATGCGGTGATGGTGGCGCGCGGTGACCTCGGTGTGGAGCTTCCCCTCGAGGAGGTGCCGCTGGTGCAGAAGCGCGCCATCCAGATCGCGCGCGAGAACGCCAAGCCGGTCATCGTCGCGACACAGATGCTCGAGTCGATGATCGAGAATTCTCGGCCGACCCGCGCCGAGGCATCGGATGTCGCCAACGCGGTGCTCGACGGTGCCGACGCAGTCATGCTCTCCGGTGAGACCTCTGTCGGCAAGTTTCCGATCGAGACGGTCAAGACCATGGCTCGGATCGTCTCCGCGGTCGAGTCGGACTCGACGGACGTGCCTGCGCTGACCCACGTGCCGCGCACCAAACGCGGCGTGATCTCCTACGCGGCGCGCGACATCGGTGAGCGCCTCGACGCGAAGGCTCTTGTGGCGTTCACGCAGTCGGGCGACACCGTTCGCCGCCTCGCGCGCTTGCACACCCGGCTGCCTCTGCTTGCGTTCACGCCCGTACCGCACATCCGCAATCAGCTCGCGCTGACGTGGGGCACCGAGACGTTCTCGGTCGAACCGGTGGACACCACCGATCAGATGGTCGAACAGGTCGACCTCGCGTTGCTGTCGCTCGGTCGGTACCAACGCGGCGACCTCGTCGTGATCGTCGCCGGTGCGCCCCCCGGGCGATCCGGGTCGACGAACCTCATCCACGTGCACCGACTGGGGGAGAAGGACACTCGGTGACGGACCAGGAGTCCAACGGGAACGCCTCCCGTGACCTCGATGTGCTCCTCGGTCTGCTCGATCTCGAGCAGACCGAGGAGCACATCTTCGTGGGGCAGCACCCGAAGCAGACCGGGGCCCGTACGTTCGGGGGTCAACTCGTCGCGCAGGGGCTCATCGCCGCGGGGCGCACAGTCGGCGATCGGCCGGTGCATGCGCTCAACGCCCATTTCATCCGGGGTGGCGATGTCAAAGCACCGATCGAATACCACGTCACCTCGCATCGTGACGGCCGCGATTTCGCCAACCGTATGGTCACCGCCGTGCAGGACGACCGTGAGCTGTGTGTGATGCTCGTGGCGTTCCAGCGCTGGGGCAAAGGTCTCGAGCATTCGGTCGAGGTACCCGAAGTGCCTATGCCGGAAGCTCTTCCGCCGATCGGCGACCGGCTTCGCGGCTACGAAGAGCAGCTGCCGCACTTTGTCGGCGCGCTCAAGCCCATCGACATGCGCTACGCCAACGACCCGGCGTGGGTGCTTCGGGGCACCGGCGAACGCTTGAACCACAACCGGGTGTGGATGCGCTCCGACGGCGACCTCCCCGACGATCCGATGCTCCATGTCGCAACGCTCGCCTACGGGTCCGACACCACGGTGCTCGATTCGATTCTGACGACGCACGGGCTGTCGTGGGGCCTGGACCGCATCGTTGCCGCCACGGTCAATCATTCGATCTGGTTTCACCGCCCACTATGTTTCGAGAACTGGCATCTGTACGCCACGGAGTCTCCGGTGGCCGCAGGTTCGCGAGGTATGGCGACGGGCCGCTACTTCACCCTCGACGGCGAGCTGGTGGCGACCGTCGTGCAGGAAGGGCTCGTGCGGCACTTCCCACGTCGTTCATGATCGCTGTCGCTGATCCGGATCAGTCCTCGGCGATCGAGTCGAGGGCCGAGCTGAGTCGCCGCATCGAGTCGAGCGCCGCGTCCAGTTCGTCCCTTCCCATCAGCTCGGCGAGTCGCGCGGCGGCGGCCGCGTGAGCGGGGTCCAGCGCGGTGACGGCGTCGAGCCCGGTCTGGGTCGGTGCCACGAGCTTTGCGCGTCGGTGCGCGGGATTCGGCCGGTACTCGGCCATGCCGCGGTCGACGAGTAGATCGGCGATACGCTGCACGCTCTGCCTGGTGATACCCATCTCGCGTGCGATCGAGGCAACGGGCAACGGCTCGCGCAGGATCGCTCCGAGGACCTGCCACCAGGCCGCGGTCAGGCCGACGGGTCGCGCCAGCGTTTCAGCGAGTGCCAGGAACTGACCGTTGAGGCGGAAGGATGTGAGTGCGACACCGCTGAGCAGGTCTTGGTCGGTACGGATGCGGGCGGTCACTGCTGCCGTTCCATCAGCGTGTAGAAGCCTGCGGGATTGCGGTCTGCGTACAGGGCGAACCATGCGTCGAGTACCTCCGGTTCGTAGAGGTCGAGTTGCTCGAAGATGGCTCGCGCGAAATGGATCGGTGCAATCCCGGTCGCGGTGATCAGAGTACCGTCCGTCACTGCCGGCTCGTTGCGGTAGAGGTGGCTGCCCGCGTAGCCGACGTCGTCGAGGAACTCCGCAGCGTTGCTGGTGTGAGCGCGCTCGTCGAGAAGTCCGGCGGCGGCAAGGGCGCCGGTGGCGCCGCAGATCGCAGCGACCGGGACTTCGGCGTCGAGGAAGTCGCGTGCCTTGTCGGTGAACGAGGTGAAGCTATCGGTGTTCCAGATTTCGTTGCCCGGGAGGATCAGCATGGCGCTGTCGCTCGGTCGGATCTCGTCGAGCGTCAGGTCCGGAACGATCCGCAGGCCGCCTTTCGTCGTGATCGGAGCGCGTGTCGCGCCGACCGTGGCCACCGTGAAGTGTCCCGGTCGCTTCTGGAATTCGGGATCGTTGATTCCCGCGACGGCGTATCCGTATTCCCAGTCGGCGAGAGTGTCGTACAGGGCAAGGTGAACTGTCCGTGGTGCGTCGCCATCAGTCATGACAGCAGTCTGTCAAAAAAGCAGCATGCTGTCAATCTGGAGTGAGGTGAACGCGACAATTTGCCCTCGAGTTGTTCCTCGGATTAGCCTTGACCACCATGTTCGGCAATGATCTCGCGCAGTTGGTGAGCGCACGCAGGGTAGGCGTCCATGCCCCCGCGTGTTGTTGTCGCAGTCTCTGATGGTGCCTCCCGGGGCGATTCCAGGATCTCCTCGACGTTCCGGTTCCGCCCGCAGTCATCCGTGCCCCGTATTCGTCCACGGAATGAACCCGCTGCCGAACCCGTTCCTGCATGCGACGGCGCGTCGCGTCCAGAAAGGATCCATCTCATGCCCGACTCGGCAACATTGCCCATCATCGACCTCGCAGACCTCGACCGAGACGGCGACACGCGCACTGCGCTCCTCGACCGGCTGCGAACTGTCACCCACGAGATCGGTTTCTTCCACCTCGCCGGACACGACATCGACGAGTCGAGCGCGCGCCGCCTGATCACCTCGTCGCGAGAATTCTTCGCGTTGCCCGAAGCGGACAAACTCGAGATCGAGAACTCGCGTTCGCCCCATTTCCGCGGTTACACCCGTATCGGCGGCGAACACACCCAGGGATACATCGACTGGCGCGAACAACTCGACATCGGCCCTGAGCGCGACGCCGTCACCGACATCGATCCGGCGCGACCATGGGAGGTGCTGCACGGACCCAACCAGTGGCCCACCCAGGTACCGCACCTTCGCGAAGAGTCCCTCGCCTGGATCACCCGCTGCAGCAACGTCGGGATGCGCCTGCTTCGTGCCTGGGCCGAATCACTAGGAGCCCCAGCCGATTTCTTCGACGATGCGTTCGCCGAGTCGGATCCGCTCCTCAAGATCGCTCGATACCCCGGCCACGACCTGACCGTCACCGGCCAGGGCGTCGGCAGTCACAAGGACGTCGGTGCGCTGACCCTGCTGTATCCCGAACACGGCAGCACCGGATTCCAGGTCGAACGCGACGGCGAATGGGTCGACATCGATCCGATTCCAGGACACTTCATCGTCAACATCGGCGAACTCCTCGAAGTCGCCACCGGCGGGTACCTCAAAGCAACGGTGCACCGGGTCTTACCACCGGCCGCCGGATCCGACCGCGTCTCGCTGCCGTTCTTTCTCAATCCGGGTCTCGACAAGGCGCTGCCCATCGTCGACCTGCCCACAGACCTCGCCGCCGCCGCAAAAGGTGTGGGCACCGACGCCCACGGCGGTACTTTGCATTCTGTGTACGGACTCAACGCCCTGAAGTCGAGGCTGCGGGCACACCCCAACGTCACCGAGCGGTTCCACGCAGAATTGGCACGCTCGTTCGACAGGTGATCCACAGCCGGCTCCACCCGGTACCGCGCCGCGGGCCGGTCTCCACCCATGGAAGGTAGAAACGATGTTCCTGCGCCGCACCGCCGCCGCTTCGGCAGCTGTTGTCCTCGGTCTGGGCCTGGCAGCCTGTGGTTCGTCGGGTGGTGACGAGAACACCCTGGTCATCTCCGCGTCCTCCACGCCGCATGTCGAAATCCTCGAGCAAGTCGTGAGCAGCGGTGCCCTCGGCGATTATTCGCTCGACATCCGCGAGGTCACCGGTGAGATCGATCCCAACGAGCTGCTCTCCGCCGGCGATGTCGACGCGAACTTCTTCCAGCACGAGCCGTACCTCGTGGACTGGCAGAAGCAGAACGGAGTCGACAACCTCGTCGCCGTTGCCGACGTGCACCTCGAACCGATCAGCCTCTACTCGAACAAGGTCACCTCGCTCGACGAGCTCGCCGACGGCGACTCGATCGCGGTCCCGCGCGACACCACGAACTACGCTCGCGCGCTGTACCTTCTCGAATCCGCAGGCCTGATCAAGATGGACGTGCCCTTCACCGAGGCCGACCTGTCCGTCGTCACCGAGGCGAACATCACCGAGAACCCGAAGAACCTGCAGTTCATCCCGATCGAGCGCCCCCAGCTCGCGCGCCAGCTCGACGACCCGCAGGTCACCGCCGCGGTGATCAACTCCAACTACGCGCTCGAAGCAGGGCTCACCCCGGCCGACGATTCCATCTACACCGAAGAGGTCGAGGGCAACCCGTTCTCCAACCTCCTCGTGGTCCGCGCCGAGAACGAGAACGACCCGATCGTGGTTGCGCTCGCCGACGCACTCGAATCCCCCGAGACCGCCGCATGGATCAACGAAACCTACTCGGGTTCCGTGGTCCCCGTGCACCCGGCCAACTGATGATCGTCGTCGACTCCCTCGTCAAGACCTTCCCCGGCGCGGGTGGCGCCGAGGAGGTCGCGGCACTACGCGGCATCGACCTAGAGATCAGCGACGGCGAGATCTTCGGGGTCGTCGGACCGTCGGGGTCAGGCAAATCCACGCTGCTGCGATGCCTCAACCTTCTGGAGAACCCCACCTCGGGGCGGATCCTTCTCGGCGGCGACGACCTGTCGACATTGTCGGGAAGCGAGTTGCGGTCGGCGCGACGCCGCATCGGGACGGTCTTCCAGCAGTTCAACCTGCTGCACTCGCGCACCGTGGTCGGCAACATCGAGTTCCCGCTCGAAGTCGCCGGAGTCGGCAAAGCCGACCGACGGGCACGTGCCAAGGCGCTCATCGATCTCGTGGGCCTCACAGGCAAAGAGAAGTCGTACCCCTCGCAACTGTCCGGTGGACAGCAGCAACGCGTGGGCATCGCGCGCGCGCTCGCCGCCGAACCCGATGTGTTGTTGTGCGACGAAGCGACCAGCGCGCTCGACCCCGACACCACCGACCAGATCCTCGATCTCGTCGCGGAGATCAACCGCCGTCTCGGGGTCACCGTCGTCATCATCACCCACGAACTCGGTGTACTCCGGCGTGTATGTACCTCCGCGGCAAGGCTCGAAGCCGGCCGCATCGTCGAAACCGGCCGCATCTCCGACCTCGTCGCAGACCCCGGCTCGGCGCTCGGCGCCGCGATCGTACCTGTGGGCGACGATCCGTCGGCCGGGGCGATCAGCGACACTGCGCTCGTCACCGCGATCGGCGACTACGCACACGGGCCATGGCTCTCGGAGATGATCCGCGAGCTCGGCACCGACATCGCTGTCGTCGGCGGTCGTGTCGAGAAGGTCGGCGACGTGACGGTCGGCCGCCTCCGGCTGCGCTTCGATGCCGGCGCCGATCGTGACCGCATCGCTCGGTTCGTCGACGAGCGTGAACACCTGACCCTGTCGTGGGGAACCGACACCGACCTCGAGGGGTTGTCCGAATGAACAAGACCGCCTGGTACGAGGTCTTTCCCGAAGTCTGGGTCGCCACACTCGAGACTCTCTACATGGTCGGGGTCTCGTTCGTGCTCACCGTGATCGGGGGAATACTCGTCGGGATCATCCTGCAGATCACCGGGCCGAGCGGCCTGTGGCCCCAGCGTCTGATCAACGGTGTACTCGGAGTGATCGTCAACCTGTTTCGTTCGCTGCCCTTTCTCATCCTGCTCATCGCGCTGATCGGCGTGACGCGGTTCATCGTCGGCACGGCAATCGGCCCCACCGCCGCGATCGTGCCGCTCACCATCGGCGCGATCCCGTTCTTCGCACGCATTGTCGAATCCGCTTTACGCGAAGTGCCACGCGGGCGTGTGGACGCCGCGGAGGCAATGGGCGCAACGAACATCCAGATCGTGCGTAAGGTGCTGTTGCCCGAAGCGACGACCGCACTCGTGGCCGGTGCGACGCTGACGCTCGTGCTTCTCGTCGGTTACTCCGCCATGGCCGGTGTGATCGGGGCCGGTGGCCTCGGCGACTTTGCGCTCGTCTACGGCTACCAGCGCTTCAACACGCCGGTACTGCTCGTTGCCGTGGTCGTGCTGATCGTGATGGTGCAGATCATGCAGTCGATCGGCGACACGATCATCAAACGGATGGCGCACCGACGTTGACGGTCGGATGAACGACAGTCGGATGAACACTGCACACCGTCAGCGTGATTCCCGGATCCGATTCGACTGGGGGCTGCGGGGCGCCGCGGCAATCGCCGAGGGCGCGGATGTAGCGGTCGTAGTGGATGTCCTGTCGTTCACCACCACACTTTCTGTCGCGCTCGACGCCGGCATCGACGTCCTGCCCTATCGGTGGCGCGACGAGACTGCAGCGGCCCATGCGGCCGCACACGACGCGGTGCTCGCGGTGGGGCGGCGGGACGCGACCCCCGGCGAAGTGAGCCTGTCGCCCGGCACGATCAGGTCCGTGCGCAACGTGGAGCGGATGGTGCTGCCCTCACCGAACGGGTCGTCGATCGCATATGACCTGGATTCGCGGGCCTCGACGTGCCTCGGTGCGTCGCTGCGGAACTCCCATGCCGTGGCCGAGTGGATCGCTCGGCATCATCCGACCGCGGTGGTCGCCGTCGTCGCGGCGGGCGAGAAGTGGCCGGACGGCTCTCTGCGGCCGGCAGTGGAAGATCTGTGGGGCGCGGGCGCGGTGATCGCCGAGTTGGTGGAGACATTCGGACCGGAGTCGTTGTCGCCCGAAGCCGATCAAGCACGCTGCGCATGGGTCGCGGTCGCCGATCGGGTCGCCGGTGCTCTGCGGGACTGTGCGTCGGGTCGCGAGCTTGCCCAGATCGGATTCGCCCGCGACGTGGAGATCGCGTCCGAGGTGCGGAGCAGCGACTGCGTTCCGGTCCTTATCGATCACCGGTTCGTCGACGCCGACTCGCCTTCTTTCGCGGACGGCTCGTGACCGCACTATCTTCGGCGCAAGCCCGGTCGTTCACGGCCGGGACAGCCGATCCCTCGAGCGGTGTGTGTCGGTGGTCGCTTGTACGGTGCGGGCGTGCAACTCAGATACCGCTACCGCGTGTATCCGACGCCCGGCCAGCAGGACATGCTGGCCCGGTCGTTCGGATGCGCGCGGGTGGTGTTCAACGATGCGTTGCGCTCCCGGCAGGACGCGTATGCGGCCGGGGTGAAGATCTCGGACACCGCCGTGCAGAAACGGGTGGTCACCGAGGCGAAGAAGACTCCGCAGCGGGTGTGGCTGTCCGAGGTGGCGTCGGTGGTGTTGGTCCAAGCCTGTCAGGACGCGCGTCGCGCGTATCGGAATTGGTTCGAGTCGCTGTCCGGGAAGCGGAAGGGTCGCAGGGTGGGGGCTCCGCGGTTCCGGTCTCGCAAGGGCACTCGGCAGTCGATCCGGCTGACCCGGAACGGGTTCGGTATCCGAGCAACCAGAGGCTGTATATCGCGAAGGTGGGCGAGCTGAAAGTCGCCTGGTCACGGGAGTTGCCGTCGGAACCGTCGAGTGTGTCGATCATCAAGGATGCGGCGGGCCGCTATTTCGTGTCGTTCGTGGTGGAGACCACCGACGAGCCGCTCTCGGAGTGCGACACCGAGGTGGGGATCGACCTCGGGCTCGCCACGTTCGCGGTGCTCTCGGACGGGAAGGTCATCGAGTCCCCGAGGTTCTTCCGACGCGCCGAACGCAGACTCCGCAGGGCGCAGCAGAATCTGTCTCGCAAGGACAAGGGCAGCAAGAACCGGGCAAAGGCCCGCCTCGAGGTCGTCAGAGCTCACGCGAGGGTGGCCGATGCCCGCAGCGGGTGGGCGCACACACATTCCACGATGATCGTCCGCGAGAATCAAGCGGTGTTCGTCGAGGATCTGTGCGTGAAGGGTGTGGCACGGACGCGGTTGGCGAAGTCGGTGCACGATGCCGGGTGGGGCATGTTCACCCGGTTGTTGGAGGAGAAGGCCGCCCGGTATGGGCGGGTGTTGGTGAAGGTGGATCGGTGGTTTCCGTCGTCGCAGCTGTGTTCGGCGTGCGGGCGGGTCGACGGATCGAAGCCGTTGTCGGTGCGGGAGTGGACCTGTCGGGGGTGTGGTGTGGTCCACGATCGCGATGTCAATGCAGCACGAAATATCCTCGCCGCTGGACGGGCGGAGGGGCGAAACGCCTGTGGAGAGATGGTAGGTCTTCCTGTTTAGTGGGGAGCGTGGCTCGATGAAACAGGAACCCACCGAAAGCGCCCAGCGGGCGCTGGTAGGAATCTCGGTCGTTCACGGCCGGGAGGACGTCAACGTCCGCTGATCACCACATCAGGGTCTCGTCGCCCACGCGCACTCTGCCGAAGAAGCGTGTGCCTATGTCGGAGCCGTCGTGGTTGTATCCGTTCATGAGGTCGGCGAGGTCGTCGACGAGTGCTCGGAGCGCCGAACTCGGGGTGTCGATTCCGAATTCCGACACCCACCCCCAATCCTGCGGGACATTCTCCAGAGTGATCACGACCTCGGAATCATGGGGTGTCCGCACGGTATAGGTGACGTCGGCAGGCGCATCTGCAATCGGGTCGTGCACGGCGGGTCGGGACGGCTGTGTCGACGGTGCGAATACGACTCGCGCGAAAGCGATGTCCTCGCGGATCATCTCCGCGATGCGCGACAGGTTCGAGTGTCGGCCGACACGGTGGTACCGGGCACCGTACGTCCGGTCTCCGGAGCGCCGAGGGCTGCGTGACACGGTCAGGGTCCTGTCGAGCATGCGCTGTGCTGCGGCGCGTTCACCGTCACCGGTGCCGGGGTGGTCTATCAGTGTCCGCAGACGCATGATCCGAAGGGCCACGTTGCCTGCCATGCACGCACACTAGCGCTTTCCGTCGATGGCCCACAGACGTACCCACCCGCACAACGGACGAGAAGTGGGTTGCGACAATGGCTGCCATGAGCAGTTCCCGCGGGGCGGACGGCACCGACGTCAGGTCGTGGTTCGTCGAACGATTCGCCGACTATTGGCAGACAGGTGGAGCATCGAGAATTGAAGGGCGCATCGCGGGATACCTCCTCGTCGACGAATCCGGTGGGGTCAGCGCCGACGAACTCGCCCGCGCTCTGGGAACCAGTCGAGGCTCGGTATCGACGTACACACGGCGTCTCGTCGCGCGCGGGTTCGTGCAACGGGTCCGGCGTGCGGGGGAGCGCGCCCACTATTTCGTCATGGCCGACGACGTGTGGGGCGGCTTCCTCGACATCGAGGAAGAGTATCTGCGCAGCCAACGGTCCCTCGCGGAAGAGGCACTCGCGCGGGTGGACCCGGATTCAGCGGCGCACATCCGGGTCGAGAACATGCGCGACTACATGGGATGGTTGCTCGACAACCGGAAACTCGGCGCGGAGTGGAAGCGGTTCAAAGCCGCGCGCGACGACGGAAGAGGGTGAGGGCGGACCATTGTCCGCCCTCACCCTTTCGGTATGTCCGCCTGTTACCGGTCGAGGTTCGAGATCGCCTCGTCGACGAGTGGGACGTAACGGTCGAGGGCCCACGGCACCGTGAGCGGGTTGATGATCGACGACCCGGTGACGAACGGTTGTTCTTCGGGTGCCACGATCGACCCTCGCGAGATCGCCGGGATCTGCTGGTAAACGGGCTGCGCCTCGATCTCTGCGCGGTTGTCCGGGTCGCTGTAGAAGGTGAAGATCAGGTCCGAGTCGGCGAGCAGATGCGCGTTCTCGAGGCCGATGACCGATGAGTCGGTGCCCTCGGTCTCCTCGAGTGTGTCGACAACCGGGTCGACGGTGAGCCCGAGTCCGCGGACCATCGCGACACGCTGCTCGTTCGCGAGGAAGACGCCGAGGGTGGCGGGGCCGGTGTTGTAGATGTAGGAGAAGCTCACGTCCTGGTATTCGGGATGCTCGGCGCGTGCCTTCGCGAAAGTGTCGTCGATCTCGGCGATGAGATCGAGGGCCTCATCGTGCTTGCCCATTGCGGTGCCGATCGTCTCGATCTGCTCTTGCCACGTGATGGTCCACGGCAGTTCCGGGTAGGCGACGGTCGGCGCGATACCGTCGAGCATGTCGTACTGATCCTGGGTGACCCCGGACCACGGAGCGAGAATCAGATCGGGTTCCGCAGCGGCGATCGCTTCGATGTCGACCTCGGTTCCACCGGTGAACTGGACAGGCAGTTCTTCGCCGCGCTCGGTGATCTCTTCGTGGATCCACGGCAGGTAGCCGGTCTCGTCGCTGCCCCACGGATACTCCTCGATCGCCACAGGAACTGTGCCGAGTGCGAGCACGGTCTCCGCCGATCCCATACCGAGGGTAACGATGCGTTCGGGGGCCTCGGTGATCTCGGCTGTGCCGAGAGCGTGTTCGATGGTCACCGGTTCGAAGTCGCCGGACGCGGCGGTATCGGGTTCGCCGGACGCGGCGGTGTCGGATCCGCTGTCGTCGCTCGAGCATGCCCCGAGCAGGAGTGCACCGGCCGCGACCATCGCGATGAGCTGGGGCCGGCGCAGGGCACGGCCGAGTCTGTTGTGCATGGATACCTTTCGACGGGGCGGGGCGAGGGGACGTCCCACCGAACTGTCGGGTCAGCCTAGCCTTACCTAGCTATGACTTTCAAAAATTCTGAAACTTCAGGTGGCGGACGAGTCCTCGGCAACGTCCTCACCTAGGGTGAACCCGGCACAGACAGGAGATTCGGTGGACAAGCGGCACCAGATGTTGCGCGGAAACGCGCTGATGTGGCGGATACTGCGTCGACACCGCGCACGCATGACCGTTGCCGTGGTGCTGTGCGGACTGCACCAGTTGTTCGAGGCACTCGTCCCGGTCGTCATCGGCGCGATCGTCGCGAACGCCATTGCCCCGGGCGACCGGACCGCGATGGTGGCCTGGTTGATCGCACTCGCACTGCTGTTCACTGCCCTCACCTACTCGTGGCGGCTCGGTGCGCGCCTCGTCGTTGCAGCGATGGAAGGTGAAGGCCACCGGCTCCGCGTCGAGGTCACCGACACACTCCTGCGCCCGCGCGGTGTCCGCACCGAGATGCGCGCGGGAGAACTGCTTTCCGTCGCCACCTCGGACGCCGATCGCACAACATGGATCCTCGACCTCGTCGCCCGGGCTGTTGCGAGCGCGGTCGCGGTGATCGCGACGGCAGTGATCCTGTTCGTGATCGATGTGCCGCTCGGGCTCGGCGTTCTGGTCGGCACGGCCGCGCTCCTGGCTGCACTGCACTTCGCCGCACCTGTCATCGCACACCGCACGGCCGAGCAGCAGGCCCGCATCGGAACCGCGTCGGCCGTCGCGACAGACCTCGTCACCGGACTGCGTCCGCTACGCGGCATCGGTGGTGAGACCGTAGCGGGGGAGCGGTTCCGTGCTGTCAGCGCCGACGCTCTGACCGCCACGCTCAGCGCGGCGAAGGTCCGCTCGCTGTTCGCGGGTGTCTCTACCACCTCGAGCGCATTGCTCGCAGTAGCGGTCGCAGGCTGGGCGGGGTGGCTGGCACTCAGCGGCCGGATCGGCCTCGCCGAGGTGATCACGGTCGTGGGTCTTGCTCAATTCCTGATAGAGCCGCTCACCACCTTGGCTCGGGTCCCAGCGATCGTCGCAGCGTCACGAGGGTCGGCCGACCGCGTGGCGCGCGTGCTCGACAGCGCGCCGCTGCTGCACCCCGGCAACAACGACGTGACCCACAGTGAGCGGGGCCCGGTGCTCGAACTCACCGATCTCCGGTACCGGACGCTAGAGGGACTCGACCTCACCGTCGAACGCGGCGAGTTCGTCGGAATCGTGGCATACCGGCCGGAGGACGCCGACGCAGTGTTCGCGCTGCTGTCCTCGCAGGTCCCTGCTGACGACTACACCGGCACGTTCACTGTCGGATCGGTGCTCGCCCGCGATCTTCCGATCGAGCTCGCCCGCACCCTGATCCTTGCCGAACCGCACGATACCTTCCTGTTCGCGGGCACCCTGGGGTCCAACATCACCGCGGGACGCGGTCCTTCCGCGTCGATCGACCTCGAACGCGCGCTCGACGCATCCGCTGCCCGTGACGTCGTGGACCTGCATCCCGCTGGTCTCGATCACCCGGTCGGCGACGACGGCACGACGCTGTCCGGCGGTCAGCGGCAGCGCATCGCACTGGCGCGGGCGCTCGTCGCCGACCCGCCGGTGCTTGTCCTGCACGACCCCACCACCGCGGTGGACTCGGTCACCGAACTGAACATCGCGGAGGGCCTCCTCCAACTCCGGCACGGAACCGACCCGCGTACCACGATCGTCCTCACCTCGAGCCCCGCGCTTCTCGCCGCCGCCGACCGTGTCGTCGTGATCGACGACGGTCGCGCCGTTGTCACCGAGACTCATCACCGACTCGCCGAGACCGACGCGGTCTACCAGGCGGCGGTGATTCGATGACCGAGATGATCCCCGACGCCGACCGCCGCATACTTCCGGTCGCTACCGCCCGCGAATCGTGGGCCTGGCTCGGCCGGGCGGTTCGCCGGAAATCAGCCGTCGCTGCAGCGGCGGTCGTCACGGCCGCGCTGGGCGCCGCAGCCACCGTGCTACCCGTCTACATGTTCGGGGTACTCGTCGACCGCGTTCGAGAGTCGGCGCCGATGTCCGCACTCGGCGGGATCGTCGCGATCATCGCGGTTGCGGCGATCGCAGCGGGCGTATTCACCGGCCTTGCCGGATATTTCGTCGCGGTGCTGGGATCCACTGTGCTTGCGCGCCTGCGCGAAGCGGCGGTGATACGCGCACTGGGGCTACCGATGCGCACAGTCGAGCAGGCAGGCAAGGGCGACGTACTCGCCCGTGTCGGCGACGACGTCGCCGTGATCGACAAGGCGGTCTCCGAGGCCGTTCCGCCGGTGATCTCCGCGCTGTTCCTCGTCGTGGTGAGCCTGACGACGATGGTCGGAATCGACTGGCGCCTGGGACTGGCTGGCGCGATCGCAGTCCCGATGTACACGTTGGCGCTGCGGTGGTACCTGCCCCGGTCCGCTCCTCGATACGCCGCGCAGCGTGTCGCGATGGGAGCGCGATCCCAGGCTCTGATCAGCAGTATCCAGGGTCAGCGCACCGTTCGAGCTTACGGGGCCGAAGCTGTACACCGAGACCTCGTGGACCAGGCATCCGACCGCGCGCGGCTGCTCGGCATCGATGTGTTCTCGATCTTCGCGCGCTTTGCGAGCCGCGGAAATCGCGCCGAGTACGTGAGCCTGGCGTGCATCCTGGCCGCGGGCTTCGTCCTCGTCGACGACGGGTCGGTCTCGGTCGGCCAGGTCACCGCCGCGGCGCTCCTTTTCCACCAGTTGTTCAATCCTCTCGGTGCGATCCTGTTCACCTTCGACGAAGTGCAGTCGGCCGGTGCGAGTCTGGCGCGGCTGGTCGGCGTCGTCTCGATCCAGGACACGCCTCCGGTGGCCGACCCTCGCGTACCCTCCGATTCGGGCCTGCGACTGAGCGGTATCCGCCACGGTTACGACGGACACGAGGTACTTCACGGCATCGACCTGACGATTGCCCCTGGTGAGCGGATCGCGCTGGTCGGCCCGACCGGGTCGGGCAAGAGCACGCTCGCGGCGATTGCGGCAGGCAGCATGACCCCGGACTCCGGTGAGGTGTTGCTGGGCGGCGTGCCGCTCGCCGAGTTCGCAGCAACGCTCCGCGATCGTCTCGTGATCGTGACCCAGGAGGTACACACCTTCGCAGGCACACTGCGCGACGACCTGCGACTTGCCGTGCCGCACGCCGACGATCGGGCGGTCGAGGCTGCGCTCGCCGAGGTGGGTGCGTCCGGCTGGGTCCGCGCACTGCCCGGCGGCATCGACACGGTGGTGGGCGAGGGCGGTCATCGGCTCACTGCCGCACAAGCGCAGCAACTCGCGCTCGCCCGCGTCCTTCTTGCCGACCCCGCGATCGTGATTCTCGACGAGGCGACCGCCGAAGCCGGAAGTGCCGGGGCCAGGGATCTCGAGAGTTCGGCGGCCGTCACGGTGCTCGGCCGGACCTCGTTGGTGGTGGCGCACCGGCTCACCCAGGCGGTCACCGCGGACCGGGTCGTCGTGCTCGAGCACGGTCTCGTCTGCGAGTCGGGAACCCACGAAGAATTGATTGCGGCAGGAGGGCAATATGCGCGGCTGTGGGCCACCTGGTCGGGCAACGATGCGCCCGAGGGCAGGACGTCCGCGGACGGCGACGAATAGGGTCGGTCTTCCCCCCGATGCAACAGCTTGGTGACGCACCACAGGCCAGTTGCGAGATTTTCATCACATTTGGTAGTGTTTTGTTACCCGCTACGATGCCGGCCCGGGCGTAGCGGGTGAAGAGCGGAACTTTCGGTCCATTCGGATACCGCGGTCGCGCGTCGGTCAGGCTCGGTTCTGTCGACGAGATGCGATCGAGTCCGCTCCGGGGTGGGAAACGGGAGGAAATCATGGGCGAACATCGCGCCGAGTCGGGGGACCGGTCGTCACAGGGCAGAGCGTTGGCCATTCTCGTTCTGTCCGCAGCACTCATTGTCGGAACAACGGTGGTCATGGTCACCGGATCGGTTGTGGCCGGTGTTCTCTACGGTGCGCTCACGGGTGTGTGCGTCATCGTGGCGCACCTGATGATCACGCCGGGGCCGGCAGCAGGTCGGCTGCACACCGCTGGCGAGCGAGTCCGGAACCTGCGCCGAACGCACCCGCGGGGAGCCGTCGCAGTACGGGAGCGTGGCAAACACTCCGTCGCCTAGCCACACCGCAGCGGCCGGGGAGAGTCGCCGTGACGCAGCAACGCTCGGTCAGTGTTTCGCGCCCGGGCGCCGCTGGGTCGTATGGTCGCGTGCCCTCGCCTACTCTCGTGAGCCATGAGCATCGGACAATGGTCGCTGGCGATCGATTTCGGTACGTCCAACACAGCTGCGGCCGTGACCGATGCGCGAACCGGCATCCACACGCTCTCGTTGACGCATCAAAGCAATCTCATGGTGTCGTCCGTCTTCGTCCGGTCGGTGCCGGTGCGGTCGCTCGGCGACATCCTCGTCGGCGATGCCGCGGTCAATGCTGCTGATTCGGACCCGGGAGCGTTCGTTCCGTCACCGAAACGACTCGTGAGTCTGCCTGCCGTCTCGGTTCGTGGCACGCCCGTTCCCCGCGCAGCGCTGTTCGCAGCAGTAATCGGCACTGTCTACCACCGCGCACTGCGTCACAGCAACAGCGTCCCGCCCTCCCGCGTCGTACTCACGCACCCCGAAGGATGGTCGGCGGACGTGGTTGCTGTGCTCACCGACGCCGCCGCGCAGGCAGGCATCGATCCATCGACGGTGGTGACGGTGTCCGAACCACGCGCCGCCGCGCACTTCTACTCCCGCAGCACTCCCGTCCGGGCAGGATCCGCGATCGCCGTGTTCGACTTCGGCGGCGGCACCGTCGACGTAGCGATCCTGCGAAGTACCCCGGATGCCGAATTCGAGGTCGTCACCGCCATCGGCGACAATGGACTCGGCGGTAAGAACTTCGACGCACTCGTCCGCAACTGGGCAGAGTCCCAGCTCGCTGATCTCAACCCTGAACTCGCCGAGTACCTGCGCGGCTCCGGCCCCGATCAGTTGCAGGCGCGAAGGGCCCTGGAGGAGTCCGCGCGCCGCGCCAAGGAAGTGCTTTCCGACGCACCGTCCGCGACGGTGTCGGCCGCAGGCGGACCGTGGCGCGAGAACCTGCTCCTGACCCGTGGGGAGTTCGAAGACCTGATCGCCCCCCAGATCGAGCAGGCTACCGCGCTCGTCCGCGCCGCACTGACCCAGGGGCGCGTCCCGCATGATCAGTTGCAGGCGATCTATCTCACTGGTGGTTCCTCGCGGATCCCGTTGGTGCACAGCCTACTCGGGCAGGTCGGCCCCGTTGCGACCCTCGACGACCCGAAAACCGTGGTCGCGCGTGGAGCGCTCGCCGCCACCGGCCGCTCCGGCAGGCCTGCGGCTGCCCCCACCGTGCCGGTGCGTGCGCCCCGGCGGGCGGAAACATCGAACCGTAACCGCATCTCAGGCCGAGCTCTCACGGCGCTCGGTGCGGTGGTGGCGGTGATCGCGGCCGCCGTCGGTGTCGCGGTCTATTGGCCTGATTCCGACGACGGTGAAGGCGCCGTGGCGAGCGGAGGGTCTGCGTCCACGCCTGCGCAGAACGACGTGTTCACGGTCTCCGCAGGCGGGTGGTTCACGTGCGCAGATTCTCGTGGTGATGTCAGTTGCTGGGGACTCAACGCCTCCGGTCAACTCGGAGACGGAACCACCGATTCGCGATATTCACCGGTGCCGGTCGAGCTTCCCTCTCCCGCATCCGCGCTCGGAACGGGCCGTGAGCATGCCTGCGCTGCCCTCGACGACGGCACGACCTACTGTTGGGGCTACAACACTTTCGGTCAGCTCGGCGTGGGTACCACCGACCCCAGCACCGAGCCGGTGCGGATCGACATGCCTGCCTCTGTGACCGCGCTGAGCGCCGGCGAGGACCACACGTGCGCCCTGACGGACGGCGGTGAAGGCTATTGCTGGGGACGCAACACCAACGGACAGGCCGGTGAGGAGGGAACCGAGCTGATCGAATCGCCTCGGCGTATCGACCTGCCCACGATGACGTCGCTGGCTGCCGGAGGAAACCACACCTGCGCCTCCACTGTCGTCGGAGATGTCTTCTGTTGGGGCGCGAACACCTCCGGCCAGCTGGGACGCGGATACACCAACGATTCCGACGTCGCGATCGCTGATCCACTGCAGGTGAAGCTTCCCGCCGCGGCAACCTTCGTCGTGGCAGGGCGCGGGCATACCTGCGCTGCCCTCGAGGACGACCGGACGTACTGCTGGGGTGAGAACGGCTGGGGCCAGCTCGGGGACGGCACCACCGACTCGCGATCCGAACCCGTGCAGGCTTCGCTGTCCGGGGCCGTCGCGCTCGCGGCTTCCCTGCGGCACACCTGCGCGGTGACTGACGACGGTGCCGTCTCGTGCTGGGGTACGACGGACTGGGGTCAGCACACCAGCGCGCCCGGCAGTGTGTCGACCGAAGCGACCTCGGTGACACTGCCCGCGGCGGCAACGACCCTCACCACCGGGGCTGTTCACACCTGCGCGACCACCGTGGACGAGCAGGTGTTCTGCTGGGGAGAGAACGGAAACGGGGAGCTCGGCAACGAATCGACGACGGCGAGTGCGGTACCGGTGCGGGTCCCTGTCTGACCACGTGAAGTACCGGGCCACTGCTACCGACGCTTCGAGGCTTTCCCCCGATCGCGCGGGTCACCGTTGCCTCACGACCCACGGCAACCCGGGCAACGGGAGGAAAGTTCCGTGCGGGGTGTAGTACTAGTCTCCTGAATCATGAGTGATGAACGATGGTGGCTCGCGATCGATTTCGGGACGTCGAACACAGCCGCCGCACACACCCGGACAGGCGACGGTTCGATCCATCCGGTGTCGCTCACCCATCGGTCCAACCTGTTGCCCTCGGCGGTGTTCGTACGCGCGGACAGCGAGATTCTCACCGGCGACGCCGCCCAGAATGCGGCAGCTGTCCACCCGGAGGGTTTCGTGCCCGCGCCCAAACGCCTGATCTTGCAGCCGTTCATCCGGACCGGCCATGTGGACCTGACGCCGCCACAGATGATCGCGGCAGTGTTGCGCAGCGTGATGCGTCGGGCGGCGGTACTGCACAACGACGTGCCGCCCGAGCGTGTCGTACTCACCCACCCCGAAGCGTGGTCGCATGCCACCGTCGCGGTGCTGGTCGACGCGGCCTCGCGTGGGGGAATCGAACCGTCCACGATCACCACCGTGTCGGAACCCCGCGCGGCGGCCTACTACTACACCCGCACCGCTCGGCTGCCGCCTGGTACTTCGATCGCCGTGTTCGACTTCGGCGGGGGAACCGCTGACGTCGCGGTACTGCGGATCGCAGACTCCGGGGCGTTCGACGTCGTGGCCGCGCGGGGCGACAACGCTCTAGGAGGCAAGAACTTCGACGCACTCATCCGACGCTGGGCTCTCGACCACGTGGCCGACCGCGACGCCACAACACGCGCCGAATTCGCCGACGGGGCGCCCGGAAGCATCGAGGCGATCCGTGCTCTCGACGAGGCCGCTCGCGGCGCCAAGGAAGTGCTCTCCGAGACACCCTCGGCTACGATAGCGGTCGTCGGATCCAGATCCCGGACGACTCTGTCGCTGACCCGGCCGGAGTTCGATTCGCTGATCACGCCGCAGGTCGAGTCGGCGGTGGACCTCGTCCGAGACACGCTCGCCGATGCCGGTATCGCGCCCGGTTCCCTGCACGCCCTCTACCTGACCGGCGGATCGTCGCGGATTCCGCTTGTGCACCAGGAACTGTCGCGGATAGCTCGGGTCGCGACCCTCGACGATCCCAAGATCGTGGTGGCGCAGGGTGCTCTGATCGCTGCGCGGCACATGTTCGCGTCGGATAATGACGCTGCAACGGACCGGGACCCGGGTGTAGTCGCGAGTCGTGTCGGCGCCCGACAGTCCACGAACCCAGGGGCGGGTCCGAACGTTCCCGAGCGGTCGTCCATTGCTTCCGCGCGCAACCGTCGTCGAGGACTGATCGCGGGCGCGGTCGCCGCGCTCGTCGCCGTCGGTGTCGTGATCGCGTGGGTCGGTACGCGAAGCGATTCGGACGATCCGCAGACGATTGCCGGTCCATCGACGGGCGTCAGCACAGTGACGGTTGCCCAGGAACCCACGACAACGCGCGCCCCCACGACGACACTTGTGTCGACCACCAGCACCCCACTCACGACCGCATACGTCACCACGGCACGGACCACCAGCGCGAGATCCCCGCGGGGAGCCGTCACGGTGGCCGACGCGGACGCGCAGGGATTCGTCGACGAGGTGGGTCCGCGGTGCAACGCGGACAACGAGGCGCTCGGTATCGCACGCACCGCGGACTCGCTCATCGTCGTGTGCAGGACCGGCGTCGACCGCCTCTACTACAAGGGGATCAGGGTCGAGGACGGATCCGGCATCGAGATCGACGACCCGATCGTGGTCGCGGACGGATTCGAAGTCACCAACGCCGGAGTGACCTACCGGTTCGACGACAGGGTCCTGCTCATCACCGAAGGCGGAACGGAACTGGCGCGAGAACCCATGCTCGAATTCTGGTCGGTATACAACTGAGCAGACCGACCGGTTCGGCACGACACGCCGTACGGGTCCGACCGAACGGTCCGGTGACGTCGGTGACGATCTAGCATCGGGCCCGTGAGTGATGCCGAGAGCCGTCCCGCAACTCTGAAGATCCTCGTGTACAGCGACGACGCCACTGTGCGCAGCCGCGTACAGGCCGCATTGGGCACGATGCTGCACCCGGACCTTCCACCCCTCGAGTACATCGAAGTCGCCACCGCCCCCGTCGTCCTCTCGCACCTCGACGCGGGCGGGATCGATCTGGTGATTCTGGACGGTGAGACCGCGCCCGCCGGTGGTCTGGGAATTGCGAAGCAACTCAAGGACGAAATCGACCCGTGCCCGCCGGTCGTTGTGATCATCGGGCGTCCCGACGACACCTGGCTCGCATCGTGGGCGCGGGCCGAGGCCGTCGTGGCGCACCCGATCGACCCGATGAAGCTCGGCCGCGAGGTCGTCAGGCTCCTGCTACCCGGCGCCGATCCGGCACCCGCACGCTGATCCGATCCGCCCTTGTCGGGGCGCAGAGACTACTCCTCATGAGGGGCTCGAACAGGCGGACACGCCGCGCCGAAGAATGCGTGTCGAATCCTGGACAAGTCCCGCGTCATCAGCACTAGTGTGTGTGCCGTGGCTCACAGGATGTCCGAATGTCCGACGGCCACACGACCGGGGTTCGACGTTCGGAACCGGAGGTGCCGATGAACGTCTACGTGCCGATTCTGGTGCTCGGCGCAGTTGCGCTCGCATTCGCGCTCTTCTCCGTGGTGGTAGCGAGCATCGCCGGTCCGAGTCGCTACAACCGGGCGAAGCTCGACGCCTACGAATGCGGCATCGATCCGACACCGCAGCCCACCGGAGGCGGCCGATTTCCGGTCAAGTACTACCTGACGGCCATGCTGTTCATCATCTTCGACATCGAAATCGTGTTCCTGTACCCCTGGGCGATCCATTTCGATGCACTCGGGATGTTCGGCCTGCTCGCCATGGCCCTGTTCATGTTCAACGTGTTCGTTGCATATGCCTACGAGTGGAGGCGGGGTGGCCTGACATGGGATTGACGGACGACCTCCGAAGAATCACTCCGTAAATCGATTGCGCCCGAATAAGATCCACAATCTTGTCGAAGGTGGTACGAGTCGGATATGGGTCTCGAAGAGAAGGTCCCGAGCGGATTTCTGCTCAGCACGGTCGAAGTCCTCGCCGGCTTCGCCCGTAAAGGGTCGTTGTGGCCCGCCTCGTTCGGTCTCGCATGCTGCGCCATCGAGATGATGTCGACCGCGGGGGGACGCTTCGACATCGCCCGATTCGGTATGGAGGCCTTCCGTGCATCACCGCGTCAGGCCGACGTGATGATCGTCGCCGGACGTGTCAGCCAGAAGATGGCACCGGCTCTCCGCCAGGTCTACGACCAGATGGTCGAACCGAAATGGGTTCTGTCGATGGGCGTGTGCGCATCATCAGGAGGCATGTTCAACAACTACGCGATTGTGCAGGGCGTCGACCATGTGGTGCCGGTCGACATCTACCTGCCGGGATGTCCACCGCGCCCCGAGATGCTGATCAACGCGATTCTCGCGCTGCACGACAAGATCCAGCACATGCCGCTCGGAGTCAACCGTGAAGAAGCGGTGCGCGCGGCAGAACAGGCCGTGCTCGCGCAGCGTCCGCTCATCGAGCTGAAGGTGCCGCGCCGATGACCGACCTCAACCCACCGGATTCGGCTGCGCCGGAGGTCATCGCGCAGCGCCGCGGGATGTTCGGTATCCGCGGGAGCGGGGATACCAGCGGATACGGCCGGCTCGTGCGCCGTATCTCTCTGCCGGGCAGCAGCCCGAGGCCGTTCGGCGGTTACCTCGACGATCTCGCCGACACCATCGAGGATGCCCTCGACGACGTGGAGCCCGACGGATTCGTGGCCGCCGTGGAGAAGATCGTCGTGTTCCGGGGAGAGATGACCGTGCACGTGCGCCGCGAGCACCTCCCACCGGTCGCGCGCACCCTACGCGACCATCCCGCACTACGCTTCGAACTGTGCCTCGGCGTCAGCGGCGTGCACTACCCCGAGGACACCGGCCGTGAGCTACACGCGGTGTATCCCCTGATGTCGATCACCCACAACCGTCGCATCCTCGTCGAGGTCACCGCGCCCGACACCGATCCTCACATTCCGTCCCTCCACGCCGTCTACCCGACAACTGACTGGCACGAACGTGAGGCCTACGACTTCTTCGGTCTGGTCTTCGACGGTCATCCGGCCCTCACCCGGATCCAGATGCCCGACGACTGGAACGGACACCCGCAACGCAAGGACTATCCCCTCGGCGGAATCCCCGTCGAGTACAAGGGCGCACAGATCCCGCCACCGGACGAGCGGAGGGCCTACAGTTGACGAACGACGCTGCGATGGAGTCGGATACGGGAACAACCGTCTACGACGCGGTGGGCCAGGACTGGGACGAGATCAGTGCTGCAGCACGCGCCGCAGGAGAAGACCACATCGTGGTCAACATGGGCCCGCAGCACCCGTCCACCCACGGCGTACTGCGTCTGATACTCGAGATCGACGGCGAGATGGTGACCGAAGCCAGATGCGGAATCGGCTATCTCCACACCGGAATCGAGAAGAATCTCGAGTTCCGCAACTGGACGCAAGGCGTCACGTTCGTGACCCGCATGGATTACCTGTCGCCGTTCTTCAACGAGAGCGCCTACTGCCTCGGTGTCGAGAAGCTCCTCGGCATCACCGACCTGATCCCCGAACGCGCGTCGATCATCCGTGTGATGCTCATGGAACTCAACCGCATCTCGTCTCACCTGGTAGCCCTCGCCACCGGTGGCATGGAACTCGGTGCCACCACACCGATGTTGTTCGGGTTCCGTGAACGCGAACTCGTCCTCGAAGTGTTCGAGATCGTCACCGGCCTTCGCATGAACCACGCCTACATCAGGCCCGGTGGTCTCGTGCAGGACCTCCCCTCCGAGGCCGTACCCAAAATCCGCGACCTGCTGAAACTCATGCCGATCCGATTGCGCGACATGGAGCTACTACTCAACGACAATCCGATCTGGAAGGCGCGGACCGAGGGGATCGGATACCTCGACCTCACCGGGTGCATGGCGCTCGGGGTCACCGGCCCCGTTCTGCGCGCCACAGGACTCCCGCACGATCTGCGCCGGGCACAACCGTACTGCGGATACGAGAATTACGAATTCGATGTCGTCACCCACACCGGAAACGACTGCTACGGTCGCTACCTGATCCGGGTAGGGGAGATGTGGGAGTCCCTCAAGATCGTCGAACAGTGTCTCGATCGGCTGCGGCCAGGGCCGGTGATGGTCCAGGACAGGAAGATCGCGTGGCCGGCGCAACTGGCGCTCGGCCCCGACGGTCTCGGCAACTCGCTCGAATACATCCGCACCATCATGGGCACCTCGATGGAAGATCTCATCCATCATTTCAAACTCGTCACCGAAGGCATCCGGGTGCCCGCCGGTCAGGTCTACGTTGCGGTCGAGTCGCCCCGTGGCGAACTCGGAGTGCACATGGTCAGCGACGGCGGTACCCGCCCCTATCGAGTGCACTACCGCGACCCGTCGTTCACGAATCTGCAGGCGGTCGCCGCGATGTGCGAGGGCGGCATGATCTCCGACGTGATTGCAGCGGTCGCCAGCATCGACCCGGTGATGGGGGGAGTGGACAGATGAGCAGCACTGAGCACATCGTGCCGGCGACGGCCGAACCGGTGTTCGTTCCGCTCGGCCCGCGCCCGGAGGAAGACGTCCTGCTCGTACGGCCCGGAGATCGCCGTAGCTACCCCGACGATGTCCGCGTGCGCCTCGACAGCGACGCCCTGCAGATCATCGCCCGATACCCGCAGAGCAGGTCGGCGCTGCTGCCGCTGCTGCACCTCGTGCAGTCCGAAGACGGTTACGTCTCCCCGGCGGGTATCGAGTTCTGTGCCGGACATCTCGGATTGACCGGGGCCGAGGTAGCCGCCGTCGCCACGTTCTACACGATGTACCGCCGATCTCCGACCGGTACCTACCACGTCGGTGTGTGCACCAACGCGTTGTGCGCGACCATGGGCGGCGACGACATCTACGCCACGCTCTGCGATCGCCTCGGTGTGGACCACGGCGGCACCACATCCGACGGCGCGATCACGCTCGAACACATCGAATGCAATGCCGCATGCGACTACGCGCCGGTGATGACCGTCAACTGGGAACTGTTCGACAATCGCACCGTCGACTCCGCAACGGCGCTCGTCGACGATCTGCTGGCCGGGGCGCCCCCCGAGCCCACGCGCGGCGCGCCGTTGCGGACCTTCCGCGACACGGCGCGTCTCCTTGCAGGGTTCCCGGATGCTCGCCCAGGGGCGCTCGAAGCCGGAGGGAGTGCTGGTAAGCCGTCGGTCGTCGGTCTGCGCGTCGCTCGCGACAAGAACATGAAGGCGCCTCCCGTCACCGACGACCCCGTCGTGCACGATGAGCCACTCGACTCCACCCTGACTCCCGTGCTCACCGAATACTGGGACGAGGACCGGTCCTGGACTCTCGAGACGTACCGGCGCCACAGCGGGTACGAGGCACTGCAGATCGCGCTGCACAAGGATCCCGACGAGATCATCGACGACGTCAAACAATCCGGTCTGCGTGGACGCGGTGGGGCCGGATTCTCGACCGGCACCAAGTGGTCGTTCATTCCTCAGGGCGACGGAAAGCCGCACTACCTCGTCGTCAACGCGGACGAATCGGAACCGGGCACCTGCAAGGACATACCCCTGATGCTCGCGACCCCGCACGCGCTCATCGAAGGTGTCATCATCTCGGCGTACGCGATCCGCGCTGAGCACGCCTTCATCTATCTACGCGGTGAGGCGGTACCGGTGCTGCGCCGACTGCAGGCCGCCGTCGCCGAAGCCTACGACGCCGGATATATCGGCCGCGACATTCTCGGATCCGGATTCGACCTCGAACTGGTTGTACATGCGGGTGCCGGCGCGTACATCTGCGGGGAGGAAACCGCCCTGCTCGACTCCCTCGAAGGCCGCCGCGGACAGCCACGTCTGCGACCGCCGTTCCCCGCCGTCGCGGGTCTGTACGCATGCCCGACCGTGGTCAACAATGTCGAATCCATCGCGAACGTGCCACCGATCATCCGCAACGGCGTCGAGTGGTATCGCTCGATGGGTACCGAGAAATCCCCTGGCTTCGCCATGTTCTCGCTGTCGGGCCACGTCGACAACCCCGGCCAGTACGAGGCCCCGCTCGGTATCACCCTGCGCGAACTACTCGACCTCGCCGGCGGCGTGCGTCACGGGCACCGCCTCAAATTCTGGACACCCGGGGGCTCGTCCACCCCGATTTTCACCGACGAACACCTCGACGTCCCACTCGATTACGAGAGTGTGGGGGCTGCCGGGTCGATGCTCGGCACCCGCGCACTGCAGATTTTCGACGACACCACGTGCGTCGTACGCACCGTGTTGAGGTGGACGGAGTTCTACGCGCACGAGTCGTGTGGCAAGTGCACCCCGTGCCGCGAGGGGACGTACTGGCTCGAACAGATCCTGCACCGGCTCGAACACGGACGCGGCACCGAAGCCGACCTCGAGAAACTACTCGACATCGCCGACAACATCCTCGGCCGGGCCTTCTGTGCGCTCGGTGACGGCGCCACCAGCCCGATCACGTCCTCCCTCGCCTACTTCCGCGACGAATACGTCGCACATTTCGAACACGGAGGATGCCCGTTCGACCCCCACCTGGCAACGCTGCCCGGTGTGCACGCGATCGGAGGAGAAGGCCGATGACCGCCGCAGCCGAGACGGGAGCCGACGGCACGACCCCCGTCGACCTCGTCACCGCCACCATCGACGGAAGCGAGATCACAGTCCCCAAGGGGACTCTGGTCATCAGGGCCGCCGAGCTCATCGGTATCCAGATACCCCGGTTCTGCGACCACCCGCTTCTCGACCCGGTCGGGGCGTGCCGACAGTGTCTCGTCGAAGTCGAAGGACAGCGTAAGCCGCTCGCCTCGTGCACCACTGTCGTCACCGACGGGATGATCGTGCGGACTCAGGCCACATCGCCCGTGGCCGACAAAGCGCAGCAGGGGGTGATGGAACTCCTGCTGATCAACCACCCTCTAGACTGCCCGGTTTGCGACAAGGGTGGTGAATGCCCGCTCCAGAACCAGGCGATGTCCAACGGCCGACCTCAGACCCGCTTCGACGACGTCAAACGCACCTATCCCAAACCGATCGGCATCTCGTCGCAGGTTCTCCTCGACCGGGAACGATGTGTGCTCTGCGCCCGGTGCACCCGGTTCTCCGATCAGATCGCCGGCGACCGCTTCATCGACATGCTCGAGCGAGGTGCCCTGCAGCAAGTCGGCATCTACACCGAGGAACCATTCGAATCGTACTTCTCCGGCAACACCGTGCAGGTCTGCCCCGTCGGAGCGCTCACCGGCAGTGCGTACCGATTCCGGGCCCGGCCGTTCGATCTCGTCTCGACCCCGAGCGTGTGCGAACACTGCGCCGGAGGCTGCGCGCAACGCACCGACCACCGTCGCGGATCCGTGATGCGCCGTCTCGCCGGCGACGACCCGGAGGTCAACGAGGAATGGAACTGCGACAAGGGTCGGTGGGCGTTCACCTACGCCACCGAACCGGACCGTCTCACCGGTCCGATGATCCGCGACTCCGCAGGGGTGCTGGTTCCGGCGTCGTGGCCTGCCGCGCTCACCGTTGCGGCCAGGGGGCTTACTGCCGCCCGTGGCAATGCGGGCGTGCTGACCGGCGGACGCCTCACCTGGGAAGAGTCCTACGCATACGCCAAGTTCGCACGCACTGCGCTCGGGACCAACGACATCGACTTCCGGGCACGCGCACACACCGGAGAGGAGACCGCGTTCCTCGGGAGCAGGATCGCAGGAACACGAATGTCCGTGACCTACAGCGACCTCGAGAAGGCCCCGGTCGTGCTCCTCGCCGGCCTCGAACCGGAAGAGGAATCACCCCTGATCTTCCTGCGGTTGCGCAAGGCCGTCCGAAAGCGGGGGACGGCGGTGTGGTCGGTGGCGTCGTATGCGAGCCGAGGGCTGGAGAAGATGTCCGGCACCCTTCTCGAATGTGTCCCCGGCGACGAGGCCCGAGTGTTCGACGACCTGCGCTCCGGTGGGCGTCCGGAACTCGACGGGCAGCTGCGGGAGGATGGCGCGATCATTCTGGTAGGGGAGCGGCTCGCCGCAGCGCCCGGCGCACTGAGCGAGATCGTGCGCCTCGCCGACGTCACCGGGGCGCGGCTGGCGTGGGTACCCCGTCGCGCGGGCGACCGAGGCGCGCTCGAAGCAGGCGCTTTCCCGACGCTCCTTCCCGGGGGGCGCGCAGTCACCGATGCCGAAGCGCGGCGCGAAGTCGAATCGGTTTGGGGCACAGGCCCCGACACACACCCGATACCCGAGGTGCCCGGTCGCGACACTGCGGGCATCCTCGCCGCCGCGGCAGCCGGGGACCTCTCCGCGTTGGTGGTCGCAGGTGTCGATGTCACCGACCTACCCGATCCGCACGCTGTCCGCACCGCACTCGACTCCGCGGCGTTCGTGGTGAGCCTCGACATCCGGCGCAGCGACATCACTGACCGGGCCGACGTCGTTTTCCCCGTCGCCCCCGTCGTCGAGAAAGCCGGAACCTTCCTCGACTGGGAAGGACGTGAGCGGCTGTTCCCGGTCGCGCTACCCGACACCGGGGCACTCTCCGACCTCCGCATCCTCGACGCACTTGCCGAGGCGATGGGCGTCCCGCTCGGCATTCGCGATGAGGCATCGGCCCGAGCCGAACTCGTCGAATTGGGGCAACGGCGCAGTGCCCACATCGAACTCTCTCCGGCAACGCCGGTAGAGGAACCGAAACCTGTTCTGGGTGAGGCGGTTCTGGCGACGTGGCGGATGCTCCTCGACGCCGGACGCATGCAGGACGGCGAACCGCACCTTGCCGGGACCGCGCGGCCACCCGTCGCGCGCATGTCCGCCGCGACCGCTGCCGAGGTGGGTGTGCGTGAGGGCGACCCACTGACGGTGTCGACGGAGCGCGGCGAGATCACCCTTCCGTTGGTGATCGAGGCCCTCCCTGACCGCGTCGTGTGGATTCCCCTCCGCACTGCCGGGTCGGAAGTACACGAACGACTCGCCGTCGACGCGGGAGCGATCGTGCGGATCCGCGCCGCAGCAGCCGTCGGTGAGGGGGCACGACAATGACCGTCGGAGCATCCCCGACCATCAGCGCGCACGATGTCGACCTGTCGATGTTCGGCATCGATCCGTGGTGGCTCGTGATCGCCAAGGCGATCGCGATCTTCGCGTTCCTCGTTCTCACAACGCTCGTGCTGATCCTCGCCGAACGCAAAGTCATGGCCTGGATGCAGATGAGGGTGGGGCCCGACCGGGTCGGCCCGAAAGGTCTGCTCCAAACCGTCGCGGACGGCATCAAACTCGGCCTCAAGGAAGGCATCACACCCACCGGCGTCGACAAGCCGATCTACTTGCTGGCACCGGTCATCGCGACCGCACCCGCGTTCATGGCCTTCGCAGTGATCCCGTTCGGTCCCTCGGTGTCGGTGTTCGGACACCTCACACCGTTGCAGTTGACCGATCTTCCGGTCGCCGTCCTCTACATCCTGGCTGTCACCTCGATCGGGGTCTACGGCATCGTCCTCGCAGGCTGGGCGTCCGGGTCCACATACCCGCTCCTCGGTGGGCTGCGTTCGACGGCGCAGGTGATCTCCTACGAGATTGCGATGGGCCTGACCTTCGCGGCTGTGTTTCTGCTGTCCGGCACGATGTCGACCTCGGGTATCGTCGCCGCGCAGGACGGTCTGTGGTACATCGTGCTGCTGATTCCGTCGTTCCTGATCTATTCGGTGTCGATGGTCGGCGAAACCAACCGTGCACCGTTCGATCTCCCCGAGGCCGAAGGCGAACTCGTCGGAGGTTTCCACACCGAATACTCATCGCTGCGCTTCGCGATGTTCATGCTCGCGGAGTACGTGAACATGATCACCGTCTCGGCGCTGGCGACCACGATGTTCCTGGGCGGTTGGCACGCACCGTGGCCGTTCAACATGGGCGCATGGGCGAATTCCGGCTGGTGGCCGGTGCTGTGGTTCGTCCTCAAGGTGTGGGGTGTGCTGTTCGTCTTCGTGTGGTTGCGCAGTACCCTCCCACGCTTGCGATACGACCAATTCATGGCGCTGGGATGGAAACTGCTCATCCCCGTCGCCGTGATCTGGGTGATGGTCGTCGCCGTCGTGCGGCAACTCGCCGCCGACGATGTCGTACCGGAATCGGCCACCCTCGTCGTCGCAGGTGCGCTCCTCACCGTAGCGCTGTTCGTCTACTTGACGATCCGTTCCCGCCGCCGCGACAGAACACGGCACACCACCGCCCCACCGGCCGGGTCCGCTTTCGACCCGATGGCCGGAGGATTCCCGGTGCCGCCGATCCCGGTCCGCGCTGCACCATCCACATCCAAGGAGTCGAGCGATGTCTGAATTCCTGGGCCCGCTGGCGGGTTTCGGCGTGACCCTGTCGACGATGTTCAAAAAGCCCAACACCGAGTTCTATCCCGAGGTCAAGACACCCACCGCGCCCCGCTTCCACGGCAGGCACCAACTCAACCGCTACGCCGACGGACTGGAGAAGTGCATCGGCTGTGAGTTGTGCGCATGGGCCTGTCCCGCCGACGCGATTTTCGTCGAAGGCGCCGACAACACCGAGACCGAACGCTACTCGCCGGGCGAACGATACGGGCTCGACTACCAGATCAACTACCTCCGCTGCATCGGCTGCGGACTGTGCATCGAAGCGTGCCCCACCCGTGCATTGACCATGACCAACGACTACGAGATGGTCGATGACAACCGCACCGACCTCATCTACACCAAAGACAGGTTGCTCGCGCCCCTCGAACCCGGAATGCAGGCCCCACCGCACCCGATGGCGCAGGGAGCAACCGACGACGACTACTACCGCGGCACCGTGCCTGCGCCCGACGCCTCCCGAAGCAGAGCCGACGGTGACGCGGAGCAGGCATCGTGACCGCCGCTGCGCTCGCGGCCGACACGACGTCGACCGGGGAGGCGGTGCAGTTCTGGATCCTCGGCACGGTCGCTGTGATCGGGGCGCTCGGTGTGGTCGGCGCAGCGAAAGCGGTCTACTCCGCGATCTTCCTCGCCATGACCATGATCGTTCTCGCGATCTTCTACATCGCCCAGGGCGCGTTGTTCCTCGGCGTAGTCCAGGTGGTCGTCTACACCGGTGCCGTCATGATGCTGTTCCTGTTCGTACTCATGCTGGTCGGTATCGACTCATCCGACTCACTCGTGGAAACCCTGCGGGCGCAACGCGTACTCGCCATCGTGGTCGGACTCGGATTCGGGATCCTGCTCATCGGCGGTCTCGGTAGCGCTGCGACCACAGCAATGGTCGGTCTCGACGACGCGAACGCGGCGGGCAACGTCGAAGCGCTCGCCGAACTGCTCTTCCTCGACTACGTGTGGGCCTTCGAACTCACCGGCGCGCTCCTGATCACCGCAACGGTCGGTGCGATGGTGCTTGCACACCGCGAACGCATCAGGCCTCGGGAAACGCAACGGGAACTGGCAGAGCGCCGGTTCCGCGAAGGCGGTCGGGTCACCCCGCTGCCCTCGCCGGGTGTGTATGCACGGCACAACGCCGCCGACGTCCCGGCACTGCTGCCCGACGGCTCCTTCTCCGACGAGTCCGTCGGTCCACTGCTCCGGCGGATCGGCCGCGGCTGGGAACCAACAGATCTGGGTGTACCCGGTCCGACGACGCTTCGGGAGAGGGGACGTTCCCAGGAGGAAGACCCGGTCCGGAAGACCACGGAGAAGGGGGGTCAGGTGTGAATCCGGAGAACTACCTGTATCTGTCCGCACTGCTGTTCACGATCGGCGCATCCGGAGTGCTGCTGCGGCGCAGCGCGATCGTCGTGTTCATGAGCATCGAACTGATGCTCAACGCCGCCAATCTGGCATTCGTCACGTTCGCCCGGATGCATGGCAATCTGCACGGCCAGGTGTTCGCGTTCTTCACGATGGTCGTGGCCGCCGCGGAAGTGGTGGTGGGACTGGCGATCATCGTCACGATCTTCCGGAGCCGCCGTTCGGCGTCCGTCGACAACGCCAACCTCCTCAAGTACTGACCGTCAGGACGGGTGAGTGTGACTCCACATGAAGCGACGAGAGGACGTGCGTCATGAGCTCGTCGATCGCCACGATCATCTGGCTGATTCCGGCTCTGCCACTCGTGGGCGCCGCCGTACTGCTGCTGGCCGGGCGCCGCAGTGACCCGTGGGGGCATCTGCTCGGATGCGCCACCGCGCTCGCCTCGTTCGTACTCGGACTCGTCGCCTTCGCCGACATGCTCGGCGCCGCGACCGCGGAACGCACAGCACAGAAGACCCTGTTCGTGTGGGTCCCGGTGGAGAGCCTGCAGGTCGACTTCGGGTTGCAGCTCGATCAGCTGTCGATGTGCTTCGTCCTGCTGATCACAGGGGTGGGCTCGCTGATCCACTTCTACTCGATCGGCTACATGGCGCACGACGCCGCCCGGCGTCGTTTCTTCGCGTACCTGAACCTCTTTCTCGCCGCGATGCTGCTGCTCGTGCTCGCCGACAACTTCCTCGGCCTCTATCTCGGCTGGGAAGGCGTCGGATTGGCGTCGTACCTTCTCATCGGGTTCTGGCAGCACAAACCCACCGCCGCGACCGCGGCGAAGAAGGCATTCGTGGTCAACCGTGTCGGCGATATCGGTCTGCTCGTTGCCCTCATGGTGATGTTCGCGACTTTCGGCACGCTGTCGTACGACGAGGTGTTCGCAGCAGTTCCTTTCGCGGACCAAGGCACGATCACTGCACTCGGCTTGGCGTTGCTGCTCGCCGCATGCGCGAAATCCGCACAATTGCCGCTGCAGTCGTGGCTCGGCGACGCGATGGAAGGGCCCACACCGGTGTCGGCTCTGATCCACGCCGCGACGATGGTCACCGCAGGTGTCTACCTCATCACCCGTGCCCACACGGTTTTCGATGCGGCACCCGTGGCGCAACTCGCGGTTGTCGTCGTGGGCACCGCAACCCTCCTGTTCGGCGCGATCATCGGCTGCGCGAAGGACGACATCAAGAAGGCGCTCGCAGCGTCGACGATGAGCCAGATCGGATATATGGTGCTCGCGGCGGGGCTCGGTCCGGCCGGCTACGCCTTTGCGATCCTGCATCTGCTCACTCACGGATTCTTCAAGGCCGGGCTGTTTCTCGGCGCCGGATCGGTGATGCACGGGATGAACGACGAGACCGATATGCGACGCTACGGCGGTCTGCGCACACTCATGCCGCTCACGTTCATCACATTCGGGCTCGGGTATCTCGCGATCATCGGTATCCCTCCCTTCGCAGGCTTCTTCTCCAAGGACAAGATCATCGAAGTGGCGTTCGCCGAGCCGGGCGCGAAGGGCGTGATCCTCGGTGTCGCCACTTTGCTCGGCGCAGGCCTGACCGCCTTCTACATGAGCCGCGTGATGATCATGACGTTCTTCGGGGAACGTCGTTGGAGTGAGGATGCCGATCCCCACGAATCCCCGGGCATCATGGTGTGGCCGATGATCCTGCTCGCCGTGGGCTCGGTTGCCGCCGGTGCTCTGCTCGTTCTCGGTGGGTCGCTGCAGCATTGGCTCGAACCGGTCGTCGGATCCGCGCACCACGAGGGTGGTCTGCCGGTATGGCTGGTCACGCTCATGACACTCGCGGTGGTCCTCGCCGGTGTCGGGGCCGCCTACCGGCAGTACGCGACCCGCCAGATCCCCGACACGGCTCCCGACGATGTGTCGGCGCTGACCGTGGCCGCGCGCAACGACCTCTACGGAGATGCGTTCGACGAAGCGGCGTTCATGCGCCCCGGTCAGGGAATGGTGCGCACGCTGGTCGCAGTCGAGAACACCGGTGTGACCGGCGGCGTCTCCGGAATCTCGAGCGCCGTCGGGACGCTCTCGGGTTCGTTGCGACGCCTGCAGACAGGCTTCGTCCGTTCGTACGCCCTGTACATGTTCGCCGGTGCGGCCGTCGTGGTCGCAGCGCTGATGCTGGTGCGGTTGTGAGGGGGTGAACCGAGCATGAACGAATTTCCGTGGTTGACGATTCTGTGGGTGCTCCCGGTTGCCGGTGCCGTCGTCGTTCTCGCGTTGCCCGCGCGGATGCGGACCCTCGCCAAGAGCGTCGCCGTCGTCGCAGGTCTGCTGACCCTCGCGGTTGCGGTGGTGCTTGCGGTGATGTTCGAACCCGGCGGAGAACAGTTCCAGTTCGTCGAATCACACTCGTGGATTCCGGCTTTCGGGGCCGGGTACACGCTCGGAATCGATGGCATCGCGTTGGTGCTCGTGCTGTTGACCACGGTGCTGGTGCCGCTGCTCCTCATCGCCGGATGGCACGACGACCGGCATGCCGTCGTCGAGGCTGCTCCCGCATCCCGCCGTCGAGCCGCTCACACCTATACGGCGTTGATCCTGCTCGTCGAGGCGATGGTGCTCATCTCTTTCGTCTCGCTCGACATTCTCCTGTTCTACGTGTTCTTCGAAGCGATGCTCATCCCGATGTATTTCCTCATCGGTGGGTTCGGCGGTCGCGGCAGCGAACGGGCCCAACGCTCCAGAGCCGCGGTGAAGTTCCTGATCTACAACCTGTTCGGCGGTCTGATCATGCTTGCCGCGGTCATCGGGCTGTATGTGGTCACCGAGCAGGCGGGGCTGGGGGAGTCGGGCACCGTTGGTACCTTCGACTTCCGGCGCATCGTCGACGCAGCCTCCTCGGGTGAGCTCGGCGCGACCCCCGCCGTTCTCAATGCGCTGTTTCTCGGATTCATGTTCGCGTTCGCCGTCAAGGCGCCGCTGTGGCCGCTGCACAGCTGGCTACCCGACGCCGCGGTGCAGACGACCCCGGTGTCCGCGGTGCTGATGATGGCGGTGGTCGACAAGGTCGGTACATTCGGGATGCTGCGGTACTGCCTGCAACTGTTCCCCGACGCCTCGGTCTACTTCGCACCGCTGGTCGTGACCCTGTCGGTGATCGGCATCGTCTACGGCGCGATGCTCGCGATCGGGCAGACCGACGTGATGCGACTGATCGCATACACCTCCATCTCGCATTTCGGCTTCATCATTCTGGGGATCTTCGCGATGACCAGTCAGGGCCAGGCGGGGTCGACGCTATACATGGTCAATCACGGCATCTCCACCGCTGCGCTGTTCCTGATCGCAGGGTTCCTGGTCGCGCGGCGCGGATCCCGTGCGATCGCGGCGTACGGCGGAGTCCAGAAGATCGCTCCGATTCTCGCAGGCACGTTCCTCATCGCGGGTCTCGCCACGTTGTCGTTACCGGGCCTCGCGCCATTCGTCAGCGAGTTCCTCGTCTTCGTCGGCACCTATCCGCGCTACCAGGTCGCAGCGATCATCGCCACCATCGCGCTTGTTCTGTCCGCGCTGTACGTGCTGTGGCTCTACCAGCGCATGATGGGCGGACCGGTGCTCGCCGACCCCGGACCGTCGCCGGGTGATCCTCTGGGCGAGGGTTCGGGTGAGAGACACGGAACTTCGATCACTGATCTCGTACCCCGCGAAATCCTCGTGGTCGCACCCTTGATCGCCCTGCTGATCGTCCTCGGGGTCTATCCGAGACCAGTGCTGGACGTGATCACTCCAGCTGTGGACCACACGCTCGTGACGGTCGGCGAGCAGGATCCCGTACCGCTCGTTCCACCCGAGACACCAGTGGCCGAAGGTGAGACCGTCGTCGGCTCCGGAGGAGGTACGCACAGGTGAGATCCTTCGACAATCTCGACCACACTGCGGTTCTCGCTCAGGCGCTTCCCGCGCCCGATATCGACTACGGCGTGCTCAGCCCGATGCTCATCGTGTTCGGGGTCGCGGTGGTGGGTGTCGTCGTCGAGGCGTTCGCACCCGCCCGCGCACGCTACGCGAGCCACGTGGTGTTGGCCTTCGCGGGCCTGTTGGCGGCGCTCGTTGCGGTCGTCCTGCTTGCGGGAACCGAGACCACCACCGCCGCCGGGGCGGTCGTGATCGACGGCCCGGCTCTGTACCTGCAGGCCGCGATCCTGGTCGTATCGATTCTCGCGGTCGCGCTCATCGCCGAGCGTGGTGTCGAGGGTGCACGAACGACGGTGGATGCTGCGGTGGCCCTGGATACCGCGGGAGCCGCGGTCGGTCCGGGATCGACCCGGACGAGAACAGACGCGTTTGCTCCGCAGGCCGCAGCGGTACCCGGCAGCGCCGCCGAACGTGAAGCCACCGATGCGGGCATTGCACGCACCGAAGTGTTCCCGCTGGCGTTGTTCGCAGTCGGTGGCATGATGCTTTTCCCCGCCTCGGATGACCTGTTGACGATGTTCATCGCACTCGAAGTGCTCTCACTGCCGCTGTATCTGCTGTGTGGGCTGTCGCGGCGACGTCGTTTGCTGTCGCAGGAGGCAGCACTCAAATACTTTCTCCTCGGTGCGTTTTCGTCGGCGTTCTTCCTCTACGGTGTCGCGTTGCTCTACGGCTACGCGGGAACGATCTCGCTGGCGGGAATTGCCGACACCGTGGAGTCCGGTGGTGGCAGCGACATCACCGCCCTGATCGGTGTCGGTCTGCTGTCGGTGGGCCTGCTGTTCAAGATCGGTGCGGTGCCGTTCCACTCGTGGACACCCGACGTCTATCAGGGGGCGCCCACCGCGGTGACCGCATTCATGGCCGCGGCAACGAAGATTGCGGCGTTCGGAGCGCTGCTGCGAGTGCTCTACGTCGCGGTGCCGGGCCTGAGCGGCGAGTGGCGCCCGATCTTGTGGGCCGTGGCCATCGCCACGATGCTGGTCGGTGCCGTTCTCGCGGTGACGCAGACCGATGTCAAACGGATGCTGGCGTATTCGGCGATCAGCCATACCGGCTTCGTGCTCACCGGTGTCGTCGCCGCCAATGAGCAGGGCATCTCGTCGACGCTGTTCTATCTGGCCGTCTACGGGATCGGCACCATCGGTGTGTTCGCGGTGGTCACCTTGATCCGCGACTCCGACGGCGAAGCCTGGAACCTGTCGCGCTGGGAGGGAATGGGACGTCGTTCACCGGTGCTCGGCGGCGTGTTCGCGCTGTTCCTGTTGTCGATGGCAGGGATCCCACTCACCGGCGGTTTCATCGCAAAGCTGAGCGTGTTCAGCGCTGCGATCTCGGGCGGCGCGGTGCCGCTGGTGATCGTCGGCGTGGTCGCGAGCGCGATCGCCGCCTACTTCTACGTTCGGGTGATCGTGCTCATGTTCTTCCGCGACCCACCGTCCGCTGCGCCCGCGATCGTGATGCCGAGCGTGCTCACGACGGTCACCATCGCGGTGACCGCCGTGATCACGCTACTGCTCGGGATTCTCCCGCAACCGTTGCTCGATCTGGTCGGGCAGGCAGCGCACTTCCTGTCCTGACCGAGGTCGCGGGCGTCCGTCAGTTCGGCAGCTGTGCGCGGGCCTGCGCGAGCCACTCGACGCCCGCGCGCGGGTCGTCGACGGTGCCGCCGTTGAAACCGAGTTCGAGTCCGCGGCGCACCTCGTCGAGGCTCCGGACCGGCCACGCTGCCATCTCGTAGCCGGCGTCGTAAATCCGTTCGACGAGTGTGTCGGTCAGACCGTCCCAACCGCAGTAGAACGCGGCTGCCCCCACCTCGGCGAGGACCCGCTCGATGCCGTTCGGGTGATGCTCGGTGTCCGGGTAGCCGTGCGTGATCAACCCGCGCGTGATATCCGGTACGAGGGAACGCATGCGGCGCAGCGCCTCCGGCTGGAAGCTCGTGAACCGGATGCGTTCGGCGTCGGCCGGATGTACTCCGTCGACGACCCGGGCGATCTCGTCGCACGCGTCGACGGCCTTGATCTCGACCTGCAGCGGCACCGTCGTCGCGGCAATCACCTCCGCCAGGGTCGGCACGTGGCGTCCGGCACCGACATCGACCGCTGCGATCTGCTCGTACGTCAGGTCTGCGACGGGGCCGAGGCCACGCCCGTCCTCGGACGCTGCGGTGCGGTCGAGGGTCGCGTCGTGCAGCACGATCGCGACACCGTCGGCGGACAACCGGATGTCGAATTCGAGTTCGTCGACCCCGATCTCCTCGGCGAGCCGGAACGATTCGAGGGTGTTCTCAGGCGACAGATCCCGTGCACCGCGATGTCCGACAACGGCATACGTGTCGCGCCGGCCGTTCTGTGTGAATGTCTGCAAGGTCATCAAGCCACCAGCTCCTCGTACTGCGGACGGACGTCTTCGATGTCGCGGCGAATGACCGCGGCGGCAGCACCGAGTGCGGCTGCCGGATCGGCGTTCTCGGTGTAGAGCTTCTGGATGACGGTGCGCATCTCGAGGATGGTCGAGCCCACGTACAGACGGGCGGGGTCGGGCTGACGAGCCCGGTCCAGCTGGGCCACGGCCAGTCCGTAGTTGGGGTCCTCGGCGATGCGGGTCGTGACGATCGGCGATTGGGTGGCACCCTTCGTCGCGGGCAGATAGCCGGTGCCGACGGCCCACTCGGCGGCCTCGTCGTCACCCGCGAGGAACTCGATCACCTTCGCAGCAGCGGCCTTGCGTTCCGGGTCGGCGTTCTTGAGGATGCCCAGGCCGGCGCCGCCGGTCGGGACACCCGTGTCCGTGGCGACCGGCAGGAAACCGGCACCGAGCTCGAATCCTGCAGCTTCGGAGCCCTTGCTCAGGCCGGTGAGCGATCCCGTGGAGTTGGTGATCGTCGCGACGAGACCATTGGTGAAGTCGGTGTTGATCTCCTGGGCGAGGTACCCGATCTTGTCGTCGTTGACGCACGCGCGGTCGAACTCGGCGGCCGCGATCGCACGGGCGGAGTCGACCATGACATCCAAACCCTCGGACATCGCTCCACCGTAGTTCCACAGCAGTCCCTGGAAGTACCAGTCGTCGGAACCGGTGTACGCGCGCATCATCAGTTTGTTGCCCCGGTAGTCGCGCCCCGTGATCCGGTTGCCCCAGTCCCGGAATTCGTCCCACGTCTCGGGTGCGCGGTCGGGAAGACCGGCCTGCGAGAAGATCTCTTTGTTGTAATAGAACAGCGGAGTCGAGCGGCCGAACGGGAGCCAGTACGGCTCCTCGCGCACCACACCCTCGGCGTAGAGGCGGTCGTGGTAGGTGTCGGCGTTCCACGAATCGGTGAAGTAACTGCTGAGCGGCTCCATGTGACCCGACAGAAAGAACTTGTTCCACGACACATCGGAGAAGATGGCGAGCTCGGGAACCTGCCGTGCCTGCAGTCCGGCGGACAGTTTCTCGGTCAGTCCGTCGTAGCCCTGGAACACCTGGACCTCGACGTAGATGTCCGACTGGGACTCGTTGAACTTGTTGATGAGATTCGCGAGGACCTCACCGTTGGTGCCCGACCATCCGCTCCAGAACACGACATTCGTGCGTCCTGCGAACTGCGCGGGGGGAGAGACATCCGGCTGCGCGAACCCGCCCGACGACGGGCCGCCCCCGGGCGCACCACACGCCGCGAGGATCGGAATCGATGCGGCGGCGCCGCCTGCGATGGTCAGGAAACGGCGGCGGCTGAGCTGTGACGCACTCAGCGAGTGTCCTCTGGTGAACAGCGACATGGGATTTCTCCTCGGTTTCGAAAGGTGGCGGAAGCGTGGGGAGGGGAAAGTGGTCAACGTCGAACTGCGGCGCCGGCAAGACCGTCGACGATGTAACGCTGCGCGAACAGGAACAACAGCAGCATCGGTAGGATGACGAGGCTCGTGCCCGCCATGATCGGACCCCACTGGTCGACGCCCTCGGTTTCCTTCAGGAACATCAGACCGATCGGAAGAGTGCGTGCCTGAAGGGTGTTGGTGACCAGCAGTGGCCAGATGAAGTCGTTCCACTCGTCGATCACCGCGATCAGCGCAACCGTCACCACCGCGGGTTTCGACATCGGCAGCACGAAATGGACGAGTCGGCGCAGGTGGCCACAGCCGTCGAGTTCGGCGGCCTCGAGGACTTCCTTGGGGAGGGACAGGAAGTGCTGCCGCAACAGGAACGTCCCGAATGCGCTTGCCAGGCCCGGCAGGAAGATGCCCGCGTAGGTGTTGATCAGGCCGAGATTGCCGATCGTGATGTAGTTGATCAGCAACGTGACATGCCCGGGCACCATCAGAGCGCCGAGCACCGCGAAGAACACCACCTTCTTGCCCGGGAATCGCAGGAACGCGAACGCATACGCACTGAACACCGCGAGCAGGACCTTGAGTGTCGAACCCGCCGCGGTCACGATGACGGAATTGACGAAGAACTGCCCGAACGGGACGGCCTCCCACGCACGTACGAAGTGGTCGAACGTGACTGTGGTGGGAATCCACTGCAGGGGCCAACGGTAGATTTCGGTCTCCGGTTTGAATGCCGACGACAGCATCCAATAGAACGGGATGAGGAACACGAGGCCGACGGCGATCAAGCCGAGCGTGGCACCGAGAGTGCGGGGCGGGACCAGGCGCTGACGTCGTGCACCCGAGTGCGCGGGCGTGGTCTGCGGTGATTGCTGCGACTGGGATTCGATCGTGGCGGTCACCGGTAATGCACCTTCTTCTCGACGAATCGCATCTGGACCACCGTGACGACCATCAGCAGAACGAACATGATCATTGCGCCTGCGGCCGCGGATCCCGCCTTGAACTGCCGGAATCCCTCGTTGTAGATGAACCAGCTCAACGTGGTGGTCGCGCCGGCGGGCCCGCCACCGGTCATCATGGCGATGAGGTCGAACGACTGGAACGCCGCGATCACCTGGGTGACCAGGAGGAACAGCGTGGTCGGCGACAGTAACGGCAGCTTCACATACCGGAACACCTGCCAGCGATTGGCGCCATCGAGCTTCGCCGCTTCGAGGACATCTCCGGGAAGGGACTGCAGCGCAGACAGATACACGATGGCGACGAAGCCCACGCCCTTCCAGATCGACACGATGATCAGCGCAGGCAAGGCCCACTGGCCGGATGTCGTCCAATGCGGTGAATCCAGCCCGAACAGGGAGAACAGGGCGCGCGAGAGTCCGTAATTGGGATCGAAGAGGAACAGCCACACCGCGGCGACCGCGGCCCCCGACAGGATGTGCGGGGAGAAGGCGAGCGCCGAGGCTGCCGATCGGCCGCGTGCTGCGGTGGTGAAGAGCAGTGCCAGGGCGAGACCACCGATCAGACTCACTCCCACGACCACGACAACCCAGATAACGGTGATGCGCAGTACCCGAAGGAACGACGGGTCGGTGAGCAAGTGGATGTAGTTTTCGAATCCCACGAAGGTGGGGCTCGGCGCGATCATGTCCCAGCGCGTCAGACTCAGGTATGCGTTGCCGATGACGGGCCAGTACGCGAACACCGCAATCAGTGCCAGGTTCGGAAACGCGAACAGGGCGAACAGCAGGTACTCCCGTCGCAGGCGTCGGGATCGGTTGCGATGCTGCACCGGCTCCGCGCCGGGGCGCTCACGAGGCTTCGCCGATGTCGTGGGCACAGGGCGCTCGGCTGTCATGGACACGTCCACCCTCCTTTCACATATCACTCGATTGTTATAAGTACCGTCGACGCGATCATGTTGGCACTCGGCAACGGAACCGTCAAAGCGCCTCCCCCGAGGGTGGAACATGCCGACTCTTGCGGCAGTACTGATTTAAAAAGACTGGTACACAATGTAATTAAGTCATTTATGTGGGTCGGCCCAGAGGGGTGGAATGTGTATGGTTCGGGTGAAATCCGGCAATTCTTCGACATCTGTTCATGGACCGTTAATCACACTTCAAGTGATATAAACAGTGTCGACGACACCAGCGCAGCGGAAGGCCGACCGACAATGTCGCAACGGATCATCAGTCACTCCCGACGGGGACGCCTCGACGCGATCCTCGAATGCCTGCTCGCCGACGAGACCGAATCGGCGCAGTCGCTTGCGACACGGTTCGGGGTCTCGCTCATGACGGTGCACCGCGACCTCGACGAACTGCAGCGGCGCGGTGTCGTCCGTAAGTTCCGGGGCGGGGTCAGCGTGGCGCGCACCAGCACGTACGAGATCAGCGCACCGCTTCGACGGCTCGTGGCGGTACCGCAGAAGAAGGCCATCGCCGCGGCAGCCGCGCGGATGGTCGGACCGGGCCAGTCCGTGCTTCTCGACGATTCGACCACCGTCGCAATGACGCTCGACCATCTGCTCGGGATCGAAGAACTGCACATCGTGACCAACTACCTCCCGACGCTGACACGCATTGCGCACGAGGGCGGCCCCACCGTCGCAGCGATCGGTGGAACGTTCGATGTCGGACACGAATCGTTCCTCGGGGTGGGCGCCGTGGGCGCGATCCGGGCATTGCGTGTCGACACCGCGTTCCTCTCGACCACCACTGCGGACGCCGACGGCCTCTACCACCAAGAGGAATCGATCGTCGCGGTGAAGTCCGAGATGCTGCGCTCCGCGCGCCGACGGGTGCTCCTCGTCGATTCCGGCAAACTCGGCGACACGTCGCTGCACCAGATCTCGGAGTGGGATGCGGTGGACGACCTCATCACCGACGTCGATGCGCCCGCAGACCTGCTCGACGCGTTGCGGTCGCGCGGAGTGACCGTCACCGTAGTCGACCCGGCCCCGCACACCACAGAACCCGCACCCGGCACCGAGGCCGCGGATCAGCACAACGAGGAGAAGTAGTGATTCAGATGGAGACCGGCGTGCACGCCGTCTTGTGGGACATGGACGGCACACTCGTCGACACCGAACCGTACTGGTTCCGGGCCGAAACGGAACTCTGTGCGGCATACGGGATTCCATGGAGCGACAAACAGGCCTCTGCTCTCGTCGGCAATGCGCTTCCGACGTCGGCTGCGGTCTTGCGCGATGCCGGCGTGGGCCTCGATGTCCGGGCAATAATCGATATGCTCCTCGAATCCGTCATCGAGCAGGTTCGGCAGGCAGTCCCGTGGCGGCCGGGTGCTCGCGAACTCCTCGCAGAAGTGCGCGGTGCCGGCATCCCCTGTGCGATGGTGACGATGAGTGAGCAGCGCCTCGCGTCGGAGATCGTCGACCTGCTTCCCGCAGAAACATTCGAATTCCTGGTCACCGGGGACATGGTCGGTCGAGGCAAACCCGATCCCGAACCGTACCGGATCGCGGTGGAGAACCTTCGAGCCATCCGGGGCGATCTGTCGCTCGATCGAATCGTGGCGATCGAGGATTCGCTGCCGGGCCTGGCTTCGGCCACCGCTGCCGGTGTCGTCACCATCGGCGTGCCCAACATGGTGTCGCTGCCCGACGGTCCCGGTCATATCGTATGGTCGACCCTCGAAGGGCGGGGCGTCGCGCACCTGACGGAGCTCGTCGGAGCACACTGACGACCGCTCTGCTCCAGCACGTCGAGCGGGTGGATCCGGATCGACCGGATCCACCCGCTCGCGCGTCAGGCGCTCAGACGTAGCCCGGTCTTGTTGTCGAACACGTGCAGACCCGCCGTATCGGGACGCACCCGCACGACCGCATCGGCGGAGGGGACAGCGGCGCCGTCGGTGCGGACGGTGACCTGATGACGCGAACCTCCTACGTTCATGTGTCCGTACAGATATGCGTCGGCACCCAGTTCCTCCACCACGTCGACGATCATCTCGATGCCGTCCCGGCCGCCGGTCAATCGCAGCGACTCCGGCCGGACGCCGATCGTCACGGAATCAGTGTGGACAGCACCGAGTATCGACCGTTCGACGGGAACGGTGACGCCGGCGAAATCGACTCCGCCGTCGACGATCGGAAGATCGAGAAGGCTCATCGCCGGTGATCCGATGAACCCGGCGACGAACCGGTTCGCAGGACGCGCATAGAGATTTCGCGGGGTGTCGATCTGCTGGAGCACACCGCCGTCGAGCACCGCAACGCGATCGCCCATCGTCATGGCTTCGACCTGATCGTGGGTGACGTACATCGTGGTCACGCCGAGTGCACGTGTGAGTCGCGCGATCTCGTTGCGTGTCTGCACGCGCAGCTTCGCATCCAGGTTCGACAACGGCTCGTCCATCAGGAATACCTGCGGGTTGCGCACGACTGCCCGGCCCATCGCCACCCTCTGACGTTGCCCCCCGGACAGCGCCTTCGGCTTGCGATCCAGATACGGATCGAGATCCAGCATCCGTGCAGCTTCGGCGATACGACGATCGCGCTCCTGTTTCGACACTCCGCCGATCTTCAGCGCGAAACCCATGTTCTCGGCGACGGTCATATGCGGGTAGAGCGCATAGTTCTGGAAGACCATCGCGATATCGCGATCTTTCGAATCGACGTCGGTCACATCGGTGTCGCCGATGAACAGTCTGCCGTCGTCGATTTCTTCGAGGCCCGCGAGCATGCGCAATGTGGTGGTCTTCCCGCAGCCGGACGGGCCGACGAGAACCAGGAACTCGCCGTCGGCGATCTCGAGGTCGAGTCGGTCGACCGCGGCGCGATCGGAATCAGGGTAGCGACGAGTGACGCCGTCGAAAGTAACTGTGGCCATGAGGGCTCCCTTTCACGGGCAGGAACGTGCCCGACGATCCGTGGTGAAGGGACGAGCGTCCGATCCCTTGGATCTCACTCTGTGTGCGTGAACGGATGCCGCTTCGATGGTGAACGGGTGGTGTCGCACTCGACGACAATTCGAGGCGTCGTCGCTGGGTGGGTGCAGTGCACCCACCCGTGACCGACGGACACGGAACTACCATCGGAACATGCCTTCCAGTGAACTCGGCGATTTCCTTCGGTCACGTCGCGCGCAGATCTCTCCGTTGGAGGTGGGGCTTCGCAGCTACGGCACTCGGCGGGTCCGGGGACTTCGGCGTGAGGAAGTTGCGATCACCGGTGGGCTCAGTTCCGACTACTACACCCGATTGGAGCAGGGGCGAGAACGACACCCCTCCGTGCAAGTTCTCGACGCCCTGTCTCGTGCGTTGCGGCTCGACGCAGACCAGGAGATGCACCTGTACAGGCTGGCAGGGCTGGTGCCGAGCATCCACGGGTCAGGTGCGCCCGAATCCGTCGGTGCCGCACTCCTCCAGTTGATGGATACATTCGATTCCACCCCGGCATTCGTACTGAATCGGACGCTCGACATCGTGGCATGCAACCCGCTCGCCGTGGCACTCTTCTCGCCGTTCGCCAGTGCCGACAACCTGGTGCGGATGGTGTTCACCGATCCGGCGGGCATCTTGTTCTACGCCGACTGGCGTCGCGCGGCCCAGGCCACGGTCGCGACGCTCAGGTTGGCCGTCGGGCATGATTCGCATGATGCGCGTCTGGCGCGCTTGGTCGACGAGGTCTCGGCGGTGAGTCCTGAGTTCCGGCAACTCTGGGATGAAGGGGAGGTGCGAGGCAAAACCATGGAAGCGAAGAAGTTCGTTCACCCCCAAGTGGGTGCGTTGACATTGACCTTCCATGCGTTCGATGTGCGCGAACAACCTGGTCTGCAGATGGTGATCTACCGGGCGGAACGGGGATCTCCGAGCGATGAGGCGCTGCGGCTGCTCGGCTCCCTCATTGCGACGAGCGACCGGGAACGAGAGAACGCAACTGCAGGGAGCGATCTCCCGTCCCGGCCGGCCTGATTACTGTGCGCTGGCGGCGGGGCGCACGATGATCTCGTTCACATCGACGTCTGCCGGTTGGCCGATTGCGTACGCGATCGCGCGGGAAATCGCCTCGGCAGGAAGTGCAACAGCACGGTACGCTCTCATCTCCTCGCGGGCAGACTCATCCGAAATGCTCTCCGCCAATTCGGATTCCGTCACCCCGGGAGAGACAACGGTGACACGCACCTCCCCGGACGATTCCTGGCGCAGTCCCTCGGAGATCGCCCACACCGCGTGCTTGGTCGCGCAGTAGACGGCCCCCGTCGGAACCACTTCGTGCGCGCCGACCGACGCGATGTTGACGATATGTCCGCGCCCTTGCGCCTGCATCACGGGTAGTGCTGCGGCGATGCCGTTGAGAACGCCACGAATGTTCACGTCGATCATCCGGCTCCATTCGTCGACCTTCAGGGCCGCGAGCGGAGACAACGGCATGACGCCGGCATTGTTCACCAACACGTCGACGCGACCGAAATGTTCATGCGCCGACGAGACGAACGAGCGGACATCGGTTGTGTCCGTGACGTCGACTCTGCGACACGCTGCGACGCCGCCAGCAGCGATGATCTCCTGCACCAGGTGCTCGAGGTGTTCGGTACGCCGCGCACCGAGAAACACCTGGTGGCCATCGTCGGCGAGGGCGCGTGCGGTCGCGGCGCCGATCCCGCTGCTCGCTCCCGTGATCAGGACTGTTTTGGGTTCGATCACGACAGTGTGCCCTCTCGGTACAGGACGAGATGCTCGTGAAAGAGCACCCCGTCGCGAAGATCTCCGGTTGCGGTGAAACCGCTGTCGTCGACGTACTCGAGATGACTCCCTGCCACGGTGTAATTTCCGGTGTACGCACTCCGCCGTGCGCCACGTGCCTCGTCGTAGCGCCCATCGGACCGCAACTCCTGGCGAATGAATCCGTCTGCTGTCACCCACATGCCGACGACGTCGGCCTGGCTCTCGGTTTCCGTTTGCTCCATCACTACCCTTTCTCGACTCGGTGATCCGAGTCTTGCGAGATTCAGGGCGCGTGGGCAGGACGTGGTGAGACCGGGTGCCGCGCACCCTGCCTGGCCACAGACGTCATCCTCCGTGACCGAGTGGATTCCGATACACGCTGGAGCAGCCGTTCTCGCGTACGAGAACATCGTCGAACGCGGCGATCAGGCCGTCCGGGAACCACCGCGCGCCATGATCGCTGCTGGTCGCGACGACGGTGAGGTTGCGTGCGTGAGCAGTGGTCACCAGGTCCGTCAATCGCTCGCGGTCGGGGAGATCCAATTTCGCGATCGTCGTCGAGAGTCCCGCGAGTAGCAACAGCCGCCGAGGCCCGGCGGCTGCTGAGTCCAACTCGGCGAGCATTCGGCCGATCCGCTCCGGAGTGTCCGCCCACGAGGCGTCCCATTCGGTTGCCTTCGGGGACCCGGCGAGCCAGTGGTGGCGATGATGCGGATCGGCGACGAACAATTCGTGGGTGCCTCTGGACAGCACGCCCGTTGCGACGAGGGTGAGTGGCAGGTTGGGAAAGTTCTCCGTGTCGCGTTGATGCACGAGAAGGTTGCGTCCGGCAGTCACTGCCCACGCCACGCTGTTGCCGTTGCCGTCGCGCCCGAAGGGGATGACGAGACCGCCCGCACGATCCTGCGAACGGCACACCGCGCGAACCCGGGCGTGGTCGCCGCGGGGCCGGCCGGAATGCGACCGAACCGCGTTTGAACAGCTTCGATGCGTGGGCGGGATGACGGGATGCGCCATGTCGTGGTCCGTTCCATGTCGGCGATGTCCGAATCTGTGTTCGATACCGCAGTCAGGCTAACCGCACCCACCGACAGACAGGTGTGCCCCGGGCTCATGAAGCCCGGGGCACAGGTCCCGGCATCCGCGTGGATCGGAATCGATCAGATCAGCGCAACGCCCGCGAACACGGCGAGGCCCGCCAGAGCAGCGCCGGTCACGGCCTGCACCCGGCGATCGACGACGCACATCACCGACAGGAAACCGGGCATCGATCCACCGCGGCGAGTGTGTGCGATGGCCGCGACGCTCGGCATGCACCGGCCGAGTGACACGACGGTGAACATCGCGGCACCGAGCGCCGGCGATCCGGCCGCGAGCACCCCGAGCACCAGCAGGTAGTACGCGCTGGACCGGATGAAGATCAGGAAACCGGGGCCGATGATCGCGCCGAACAGTAGCGACACCTTCCACGGAGCCATTGTCCGACGAAGGTGCCGGGGCAACTGCTGCCGTCGCATCGGTGTGGGCATCGTCAGAACACCGATCTCGTGCAGTCCGTACGCCAGCGCGAACACTGCCCATCCGGCGAGCAGCCACAAGGGCGACAGCGTCGCAGCGGTCACCGAGCCGATCGTGCCGAGCAGCGCACCGGTCACGGCACCCGTACCGACAGAGCCGAGCGCATGCCAGGCCAGGCGCCGCACCGGTGTGGACGATCCTTTCCGGCCCGGCTGCTTCGGAGCGGCGACGACACCCGCCACGGACATGCCGCAGGTGGACCAGTTGGCAGCGAGGGACGTGACGAGCCCGGCTCCGACGACAGCGACCGTCAGGGCCGTTGCCGTCGTCGGTGAGGCCAGGGCGGCGGACCCCGCCCCGGCCACTGAGGCACCGGCCGCGAGGCCGAGGCGGGTCTGCGCCGACACGGCACCGGCGAGCGTCGGACGGATATCGGGTAGATCGGTGTCGATCGGTTCATGGGTGAGGACAGTCGTCATCGGTAACCTCCAGAATCGTTGCTGTGTAGTAATTCCCGCTCGGGTATCAGCGGACGGTGACTGTTCCGTTCATGTACGGGTGGATCGAGCAGATGTAGCTGTAGGTGCCCGGACTGTCGAACGTGTGCGAAAAGGTGCCCTCGCCGGTGATGCCGCTGTCGAACTCACCGGGTGACTCCACGCGGTGGAGGACGCCGCCGTCGTCGAATCGCCATTCGACGGTGTCGCCGGCCGACACCGTGGCATCCATCGGGTTGTACCGCACGTTGCTGATCTCGATCACCGTGTCAGGCCCGGCGGCGGAACATCCGGTCGATGCAAGTGCCGCGACGCCGATGGTGAGTGCCCACCGGCTCCAGGCCCGCCCGGGGCCCTGCATCATGGACGGCCGCACTACCGGACGATCACGGTGCCGACCATCGACGCGTGCGGCGTGCAGTGATAGGTGTACGTGCCGGGGTCGTCGAAGGTGTACTCGTAGGTGCCCTCGGTGAGCAGTTCGCTCTGCAGCAGGCCTTCGAGGGGTCCGTCGCCGGCGACGTCGTGGGGGAGTCCGTTGTCGTCGAACTTCCACCGGACCGTCTGGCCCTGCTCGATCGTGACCGAGGCGGGTGAGTACGACATGTTCGTCACGTCGATCACCACGGCGGGTTCGGTGTCCGCCGCCGACGAACCGCACGCGGTCGGTCCGACGGTGGCGATCAGCGCGGCAATGAGTGGCAGCAGCTTCTTCACAGGTGTCCTCTCATCGGATGTATCGCAGGTTCGCGGTCATCCCGGCTTCGAAGTGATAGGCATTGTGGCAGTGGAACATCCACTCCCCAGGGTTGTCGGCGTCGAACTCGATGGCAAGTTCGGTGCCGGGTAGCACGTTGACGGTGTCGCGCCGGAGTCCGCCGTAGTCGGGGACCGCGAACGTGTGGCCGTGGGTGTGCATCGGATGCCACATCGTCGTGTTGTTCGCCATCGTGATGCGGATCCGCTCTCCCTGCCGCATCACCAGTTTTCCGGCATCCGGCCCGGCCATACCCCACACGTACCGATCTCCGGCCTGGATCAGCTCCACCCGGTAGTCCCGGTCTGCGGTGCGAGAATCCAACCGGACTGCGTCGACCGGTCGCAAGTCGCTCTCAGCGAGCAGGCGACCCGACAATTCCGGGACGAATCCGCCCACATCCGGATTCGGCAGGGGCGCCGCGTCGTTCGAGCGCAGCACCGTTGACGCGTATCCGTCCCGGCCCTCCACCTTCGCCACGATCGGCCACGCACCCGACTTCAGGGTGAGCAGCACGTCGTACCGCTGGGCCATGCCGACGATCAGGGTATCGACGGTGGTCGGGACGCAATCGAAGCCGTCCGCAGCGATCACCGTGAGTTCGTGGCCCGCGACTGCGAAGCGGTACGGCGTCTCGGCGGCTGCGTTGACGATCCGTAGCCGCACCCGGTTCCCGGGTGCCGCGGTCACCGTCTCGGGGTCGTTGGGCGGACGCCCGTTGATCAGGTGCATCGGGTAGCCGATGTGCTGGGTCATCCCGCCGAGAGGCCCCGACGAACCGTGACCTCCCGATACGAGCGACTGCGCCGCAGCGGTTTCCTCGGTGGTCTGTTCGGCCGGTGCGCCGCCTCCGCCATGCCCTGCGTGACCGCCGGATATCGCGGGATTGAGCGCCGCCAGCACTGCCTCGGGGGTGGTTCCGAGGCCGTCGACCCAATCGTCGAGGACCAGAACGGCGTCGACGTCGGCGCCGGAGGTATCGTGCGGATCCTCGACGATGAGGGCGCCGAACAGTCCACGGTCGGCCTGCAGGCCGCTGTGCGAGTGGTACCAGTGTGTGCCCGGGTCCGGGACGATGAAGTCGTACAGGAAATCACCACCCGGGCCGATCGGATCCTGCGTCACCGGCGCCGCACCGTCCATGTCGTTGCGGATGCGGATCCCGTGCCAGTGCAACGTCGTGTCCACTGCGAGGTCGTTGCGCACCGACACGAGCAATTTGTTGCGGACGCTCGCCCGCAGTTCCGGAGCCACCGCGCGGCCGCCGTACGACCAGGTGTCGACGAGCCGGCCACCGAGGTCGACGGTGGCCACCGCGGCGGTCAGCGCGACGGGCACTTCCCGCCCGTTCCATCCGCGCGCGGCTTCCGCCGCCAGGATCTCCGGATCGGTAGGGGAGATGTACTCGAGCGGAGGGCCGCCCGTCGCATCGGCCGAACTGCACGATGCCGCACCGAAACCGAGTACGCCGAACCCCACCGCACCGGCTCCGAGGGCGCCGATGCGGAGGAATCGACGACGGTCGAGGGTCGGTCCCGACCGCATCATTGCAGCACGCGACATCATTGCAGCACGCGACCGCGTCATTCCAGCACCTGGGGGGTGATGAGCGACCCGATGTCGTCGACGGTGCCGGTGACCTCAACGGAGCTGACCTGATCTCCTGTGGCGGCATCGATTCCGACGATCATCTGAGTGGTCTCGCCGTCGACCTCGGGACCGGATCCGACCACGTACAGGATGCTGCCGTCGACCGAGAATGCGCTGCTCGAGATCTCGGTGAGACCGAGAGTCGGCAGATCGAGAGTCTTGATCGGGGCGAAGGTCGCCGCGTCGACGAGTTCGACCTTCACCACGTCACCGCCGCGGGCGGAGTGCGGGTGGACCACCGAATCCGTGTACTCGATCGCGATTCGGGAGCCGGTGTTGTCGATCTCGTTGTCGGCGAACCGGCCGCCGTCCTGTCCGGCATTGCCGATCGGTGTGACTTCCGTAGCCGGCAGACCCTCCGAGAAGTCGAAGACGTAGACGTCGCCGTTCGCACCGACCAACAGGGACTTCTTCGCCTCCGCGGCCCACGTCACCGTACGGGTGCTGACGAAGTCCTCGGGGAGGACCTTCGAGCGGCTCGTCTCGGTCGGGACTCCGGTGTCGTCGATCGAGAACTGGATCAGCTCGCGCGTATCCTCACACACGCTGTAGAGCTCGTGCCCGTCGAGCCACGTGAACGGCCCGCAGCCGATGATCTGGAGGGAGCCGCTCTCCTTCTTCGCCTCGAGGTCGACGACGCGGATGCCGTACAGTCCGTCGTCCCAGGTCACGAAGAACCTACCGTCCGAGGTCACCGCACTCGAGCCCTCCCGTGAATGGGCGCGGGCGTAATCGGGGAGCAGCACCTCGGATGGTTCGAGCAGGTTGCCCGAGTAGGTGCTGACTGTGAATTCAGCGGTGCCGCGAGAGCCTCGCGGTCGCCACACCTCGGCCGCGAGCACCGCGGGATCGCTGGATGTCTCGCCGACGAATCCGTGGATCACGGGCGACCAGATGCCCGGCCCGACGACGAATCTGTTGCCCGCCACACCGGTCACCGGGTCGAGTGCATTGAGCTCGACCTCGAGACCCGTATTGACGACAGCGAGAAGGTCGGTCGCCTTGATCGGCTCGATGTCGCCGACGTGTACCGGTTCGGGGATCGTGGCGCCGATCTCCTGGTCGTCGTGGCCGAGCGAGATACCCTCACCCGGCGGAATGACGGGAACGGTGGGATATGTGACCTCGCCGTCGACGGTGGCGTCGTCGTTCGAACTGCATCCGGTGAGGACGAGCGCGGCGGCAAGCGGGATCGCTACCACGCTGGAGCGGGAAAGGCGCTTGGTGAGTGCAGAATTCATGCTCCCGCACCGACCTTCGGACGTGCGGCCGGTCGAGTCTGGCAGTCCTCGCCGATGATCGGGGCCATGGTGCAGGTGTACGACTGCGACTCGTCGGAGACGCACCAGATGATTTCCTGGTCGTAGCTGCCGGAGACCGGGTTGTACATGATCGCCTGCATGTCGGGTTCCCCGCAGAACGCATTGGAGCACGACGGTGCGCCGCAGCAGTCGTAATAGGCGATCAGGTAGGTCTTTCCGGTGTCGGGATTGGTGCAGCAGCCGACCCAGAACTCGGCGCCCGGCTTGCTGCCGGGGGCGCAGGTGGTGACGCCTCCGCCGTTGCAGGCCGCGCACGAGGTGCCGTCCATGTTGCACCAGCGCCAGTACTCGCATTCCGCGGGATCCTTGCCGTCGAAAGCGATGAACTGCGGATCCGGTGCGTCGGGGGCCGGGGCGGCCGGCGGTAGGTCCTGCGCCATCGCGCTGCGGGTGACCGGGAGCGAACTGATCAGCGCGACACCCGAGACGCCCATCGTCCAGCGGCCGATCCTGCTGAGCATCGACCGACGCGATGTGCGCTCGGACAGGGTGCGTCCCGCGCGGCTCGCGAGGGAACCACCCTGGCCGGCCATCCACGCTGCTTGCTCGCGGACGGTGTCTTCGTCGACCGGATATCGATTCTGGGTCGTACGGTGTTCTTCCACGGCGTACGCCTCCTTGTCTCGGGTGAATGGATCAGGGTCTCGGGTGAATGGATCAGGGTCTCGGGTGAATGGATCAGGCGGATTTCGCCTGCGCGTGCAGGTGCTGAAGGGACGGAGTGCCGGATTCGAGGGCATTGAGCAGACTCTCGACCTGCGCCATGTGGTTGCACAGGCCCTTGCCGCGGATCTTGCCGTGCTCGTCGAGAATCACCCCGTACGGCGTGGTGCCGACCTGGTATGCGATGCCGACGTCGCGAGCATCGATGTAGCTCAGTTCGGTGCCGATGTTGCTGCCTGCCAGGAACGCCTTGTGCTCTTCGGGGGTGCCGTCGGACACGATCACGACCTCGAGGTCGGTCTCCGCACGCGCCATCGCACGCAAACCGGGCAGCAGGCTCTTGCATGTGCTGCAACTCGGAGCGGTGAACATGAGCAGCTGTGCCTTCTCACGATGTCCACCGACGCGAACCGAGCGTCCGGCGTGGTCGACGAGCCCGGCGAACGAGGGACCGGCCTGCTCGACCTTCGGACCCGTGTCCATCATCCGTGCGCCGAGAGGGCCCAGGCGCACCTGGACGCGCCCGATTTCTCGGGCGAGCGCAAGCGTCATCAGGAGCAGCAGCGCGACCGCGATTGCCAGAACCACAACGGACACTACCAGGAATGTTGTCATCGAACGTGTCCTGTCTGTACGAAAGTTGTTGACGAAGAAGTGATCACGAGTCGAATCGAGACGTGGTACTCACCGCCCGGAGCTTGATCGAGGCGTTACTCAGATAGTCGTCGACCGGGCGCCGGCCGAGATGCACGACCGACCGGATCGATGCGACCGCAACGACGGCCAGCACGATCAGCGCACCACCTGCGGTGCCGGCCAGGTGTTCCGGCACAGTGACGTCCGGCGAACCGGCCACTGCGAGTGCCGTCGCCGTCGCCGCGAACGTCGCAGCACGGACGGCGTGGAACCAGCCGATGCGGGGGATCTCGTGCGCACCGAAGGCGAAACAGCCGCAGTCGAGATCGCTCCGCCCGCGGGCGAGATTCACGGTGAGCCCCATCGTGAACGCCACGAACAGCAGCGCGGCCGCCACAGCCGGCCACCGGCCACCGACGCCGATGATCAATGCGACGCCCACCAGCGTCTCGGCGATCGGCAGTGTCGCTGAGACCGTACGTTCCGCTCGGTCCGGCAGGAGCCGGTATCCCTTGACCACCGTCAGCAGTCCGTCCCGGTCGCGGAGCTTCGGAATGCCCGCGATCAGGAGCGTCCCACCGATGATCGATGCGACCATCACCCACAACATGGATCACGCCCTCTCTGTCGTCGGACCAATCGTGCTGGCGCGATGGGGCATTGATGAGTCGTCGGTGAAACGACCGTCGTGTCGGCGAGTGGGAATGCGCATGCACCAGGAGGAACCACTTCCGCGCAGGTGACGTGGTCGGGCACGACGCGTGCGGCTCTGCGGAGGTGATGCCCGGCACGGTCTGCTCGGTGCAGAGTCCGACACGATTTCCACTTGGGATCATGTCGCTGACACGACGGAAACACTCCCGTTACACCACGAGTCGTCCGGCGGGATTCGGAACACCGATCGGAAACACGACAATCCTAAAGTTCCCCGAACGGTGGTCCGTTCGGATGACGGGCCCACAATCGAAGAGAGGCGCCGAGTGAGTAGCGGCAGACGTGGTAATAGAGGTTCATGGATCGGCGGAGCGCTCGCTGCCGCGATCTCGACGTCGCGTAGCAGCGAGCCGGTGGCCACACCGGTGTACTCGCCCTTGAGGGGGCTGGGTCGTCGCAGACTCTCGCAAGTGGACCTGGTCGGGCAATCCCTGTCGACCGTCGCGCCGGCGACAGGGATGATCTTCATCGCGTCGTGGATCATCGGGGCCGAACCCGGCGTCGGTGGTCTGGCAGCGATCCTCGGTACAACCGCATGCGTTGTCGCAGTTGCCTACTGCGTCACCCAGTTCACCCGGCGGCTTGCTGCTGCGGGGTCGCTGTACAGCTTCGCATTCCACGGGCTGCCGCGCCGTGCGACGTTGACAGTGGGCGCGGCGTTGCTCCTCGGCTATCTGGGCATCTCGATTTCGGTGTCGGCCAACGCCGCCGAGAGTGTGCTGGGAGTAGCGATCACGCTGGGTCTGTCGTGGTCGGGGAGCCATCTCCCCCTGATTACCGCCGCGATCGTCACCGCTGTGGCCGCGGTGATCGCGGTGAGTGGCGTACGTGTCGCGACCCGCGCGATCCTCGTGGTCGAACTCTGCTCGCTCGTACTCATCTGCGCACTGATGGTCACCGGTTCCGGCGCGACCGTCGTAACGGAAACCACGAGTTTGTCTGCTTCTCTGCCATTTCTGGCGTTGGTTGTCGTGTTCGGGATGGCGGGTTTCGAGAGCGCGGCGTTCTTCGGCGCCGAAGCGCGGCGGCCCCTGACCACCGTGTCCCGGGCGGTGCTCGTCACCCCGGTGGTGTGCGGCTCGCTCTTCGTCTTCGCCGGGTGGGCAGCGCTGACCGGGCGTGCCGACGCCGTCGTCGCCGCGTACTTCGACGGCACCGCCTCCGGTGCGAGTCCGGCGATGGTGGTCGCGGTGCAGGTCGCTGTGACGTTCTCGTGGTTCGCGTCGACCCTCGGCTGTGCGCAGGCCGGGTCGCGGTTGTTGCTGGCGATGGGCATCGAAGAAACCGCGCCGAGGGCGTTGTCGCGTGTCCATCCGGGTCGGCGCACCCCCTGCGTTGCGATTGCCTGGTTCACCGTGCTGAGTTTCGTGGGCGCAGCGATCCATCTGCAGTTGTTCGTCAGCGAATCCGGCCTGTACGACGGGTTCGTCGAGGTCGCCATCGTCATCGCATACACCTTGCTGGCGGTGTCGTGCCTACAGTTCCTCCGCAGGATCGGGGAGGACGCACCGTGGACCACTGTCGTCGCCCTGGCGGTCGCGAGTACCGGAGCAGGTCTGCTGGGTTATCTGGTGATCGACGGTGCGGCACGCGGGGAATGGGGAATCCCGATCGCGGTGCTCGTGGTTGCGGCCTCCGGTGGACTGTGGGTGGCTGTGCTCGAGCGGCTCAAACCCGGATCACTCGCGACGATGGGCACCTTCGACAGCGTCGAGACGGCCGACCTGCTTCCAGGCTCCGGTGTTCTCGTTCTCGACGACGTGGGCAAACCGCAGTTGGTGTCGGCGCATCCGCGGCCGGAGTCCTCGTGAGGACCGCTCACGTGGTCGCCGAGACCGGGTTCAGTGGGCAGCAACCGAGAGCGGTGCAGAAGGCTCTCTGCATGCTCGAGGCGGTCGCGCATCTCGGTCCCGGTGCTACGGCCAAGGAGATCGCCCGCTTTGCGGGTGTCGCACCCACCACCGCCTATCGGATGCTCAACCTCCTTGTTGCAGAGGGATTCCTGGTGCGGGTTCCCGACCTGTCGGGTTTCGCGCTCGGACGCCGAACAGCCGAACTGTCCCGAGCCGCGGTGGCCACCGACACCTCACCGACACTGCACGAGACGGTGGAAGACCTCCGTTCGCACACCCGGTTCGGTCTGCATGTCGCGTCGTTCGCCGGTGGCAGGCTCCGCTTCGTCGATCAGGACCCCGACCATGAGATCGTCGGTATCGCGGTGCTGTCCAAGAACCTGCATGCAAACGCACTCGGCAAAGTGATGCTCGCGCACAATCCCGCGCTGCGAGCAGGAATCGAACTGCGACGATTGACCGAGGCGACCGTGTGCGACCCGGAAGGGCTCAGCGACGAACTGTCCCGCATACAACTCGACGGGCACGCCTTCGAAAATCAGGAATGTCGCATCGGCCGGTCGGCGTTGGCCGTCCCGATCCGGAACCACGGCGCCGAGGTGGTCGGGGGACTGTGTCTCCAGGGCTCGCCGCTTCGGGTATCGCCGTCGGACTTCGAGCAGTTGAGGTTTCTCTACGAGGGGTCCCGTCGGCTCACCGGGCTGCTGTAAGTGCGATCGGGGAGTTCCGGTGTGTCGGTGATGGCATCCGCGATCGCTGCCCCGGCAGCCGGGACGGTCGTGGCAGTTCTCGTCGCAGCGGCAATTCGTCAGCGGACACGTGTGACCGCGACTGTTCGGCACTCCGATCGGAGGTCGGCAGTGCGATGGTGCCCCCGGTGAGACTCGAACTCACACTGGACGGGTTTTGAATCCGTTTCCTCTGCCAATTGGGATACGGGGGCGTGGTGCGGAGACCACTGTAAGGGATGGATGGACAGGGGGCGAACACCGGTACCCTTCTAACGTTCGATTCCCTCACGGGGGCATCCGCAGCGAGAGGGGAAGGGCCCGCCATGACAGCCGTGCCGCAGGACGACAACGCCGGGACGAAGAGAGTCGTCGTCGCCGAGGACGAGGCGTTGATCAGGCTCGATCTGGTCGAAATGCTGCGCGAAGAGGGCTACGACGTGGTCGGTGAAGCGGGCGACGGGCAACGCGCCGTCGAACTCGCAGAGGAACTGAAACCGGATCTCGTGATCATGGACGTCAAGATGCCGCGCCGCGACGGAATCGACGCCGCATCCGAGATCGCGCAGAAGCGCATTGCCCCTGTGGTCATTCTCACAGCATTCAGTCAGCGCGAACTCGTCGAACGGGCGCGTGACGCGGGAGCCATGGCGTACCTGGTGAAGCCGTTCTCGAAGAGCGATCTGGTTCCGACCATCGAGGTGGCGGTGAGCCGGTTCGCCGAAGTCCGCGAACTGGAACGCGAAGTCCAGGGGCTGTCCGAGCGGTTCGAGACCCGCAAGCTCGTCGACCGGGCCAAGGGGACGTTGATGGACAAGCATGCGATGACCGAACCCGAGGCCTTCCGCTGGATCCAGCGCGCGGCAATGGACCGGCGCACCACGATGAAGCAGGTCGCCGAGGTGATCATCGAGAGCCTGGGGGAGACCGCCGGCTGAGTGTCGGCGCGGGTCGCACCGCGCAGTCCGTCCGGGTGGTCGTGGACGTCGTACCCGGTCCCTAGACTGGCACGCGTGACCCGTGCATCCGCTTCGCCCTCGACCACCCCGGCCGCCGACGACCGCCCGACCCTTCTGCTGCTCGACGGACATTCGCTGGCGTTCCGCGCGTTCTACGCGCTACCGGCCGAGAACTTCAGAACTACCAGCGGGCAGACCACCAACGCGGTGTACGGGTTCACCTCGATGCTCATCAACCTCCTGCGCGACGAGAAACCCACGCATGTGGCAGCAGCATTCGACGTGAGCCGCAAGACATTCCGTGCTGAAATGTATGCCCCCTACAAGGCGCAGCGCAGCGCAGCTCCCGACGAGTTCAAGGGACAGATCGACGTCACCAAAGAGGTGCTCGGCGCCATGGGTATCCCCGTCATGGCGGAGGAAGGGTACGAGGCCGACGACATCATCGCGACCCTCACCACCCAAGCCACCGCCCTCGGTTACAAGGTGCTCGTCGTCACGGGCGACCGTGACGCCCTGCAGCTGGTCACCGACGCTGTCACGGTGCTCTACCCGAAACGTGGCGTCTCCGAACTGACGCGCTTCACTCCCGAGGCCGTCGAGGAGAAGTACGGACTCACCCCGGCGCAGTACCCGGACTTCGCCGCGCTGCGCGGCGACCCCAGCGACAACCTCCCCGGCATCCCCGGAGTCGGCGAGAAGACCGCCGCCAAGTGGATCCGCGAGTTCGGTAGCCTCACCCACCTCGTCGACCGGGTCGACGAGGTGCGCGGAAAGACCGGGGATGCGCTCCGCGAGAACCTGTCGAACGTGCTGATGAATCGCCAGCTCACCGAGATGGTGCGGGAAGTGCCGCTGCCGTACACGCCGGATGCTCTCGCGCTCGCACCATGGGACCGCGACAAGATCCACCGGCTCTTCGACGACCTCGAATTCAAGGTCCTGCGTGATCGTCTCTTCGAGACCCTCGCGTCTGCCGAGCCCGAAGCCGACGAAGGATTCGAGGTGCGCGGCGGCATCATCGAGCCGGGTGCCCTCGGCGACTGGCTCGCAGAGCACGCCGTTGCAGGACAGCGGCACGGACTGTCCGTTGCCGGGCCGGGTACTCCGTACGGCGGCGATGCAGTGGCCATCGCGATCGCGGCCGATGACGGCGAGGGCGCGTACGTCACGACAGTGGCGCTGACACCGGAAGACGACAGTGCGCTCGCTGCATGGCTCGCCGACGCTGCCGTGGAGAAAGCATTGCACGAGGCCAAGTCGGCCATGCACGCGCTGCGTGGGCGGGGCTGGACTCTCGCCGGAGTCACCAGCGACACGGCGTTGGCGGCGTATCTTGTGCGCCCGGGTCAGCGCAGCTTCAAACTCGACGACCTCTCGCTGCGCTATCTCAAACGGGAGCTGCGAGTGGAAGATTCCGGCGCCCAGCAACTGTCCCTGCTCGACGACGAAGACGCGGCGGACAACCAGGCCGCAGAAGGTGAAATATTGCGGGCTCGCGCGGTCGTCGACCTCGCCGCGGCGCTCGACTCCGAACTCGCAGACATCGAATCGGTGCGGCTGCTGACCGAGATGGAGTTGCCGTTGCTCGAGGTCCTGGCCGATCTCGAGGCCACCGGCATCGCCGTCGACGCCGATCACCTGCACGACCTGCAGGCGGGCTTCGCCGCCGACGTCGCCGCCGCCGCGAACTCCGCGTACGAGGTGATCGGCAAGCAGATCAACCTCGGTTCGCCGAAGCAACTCCAGGTCGTGTTGTTCGACGAACTCGAGATGCCGAAAACCAAGAAGACCAAGACCGGCTACACCACCGACGCCGATGCTCTGCAGAACCTCTTCGAGAAGACAGAGCATCCGTTTCTCGAGCATCTGCTCGCGCACCGCGAATCGACCAAGATGAAGACCACCGTCGACGGTCTCATCAAGTCGGTGGCCGACGACGGTCGCATTCACACCACGTTCAACCAGACGGTCGCGGCGACCGGCCGCCTGTCGTCCACCGAACCAAACCTGCAGAACATCCCGGTCCGCACCGACGCGGGTAGGCAGATCCGCAACGGCTTCGTCGTCGGCGGCGGATACGACCTGCTCCTGACCGCCGACTACAGCCAGATCGAGATGCGCATCATGGCGCATCTATCCGGCGACGAAGGACTGATCGAGGCGTTCAATACCGGAGAGGATCTACACAGTTTCGTCGGTGCCCGCGCGTTCGGCGTGCCGATCGAAGAGGTCACCCCCGAACTGCGCCGACGGGTCAAGGCGATGTCCTACGGTCTGGCGTACGGTCTGAGCGCTTACGGTCTCGCGCAGCAGCTGAAGATCTCCACCGACGACGCCCGCGAGCAGATGGAGGCATACTTCACCCGTTTCGGTGGTGTGCGCGACTACCTGCACAACGTCGTGGAAGAGGCCCGCAAGGTCGGTTATACCTCCACGCTCTACGGGCGTCGCCGGTACCTGCCCGACCTGACCAGCGACAACCGGCAGCGGCGCGAGGTCGCCGAGCGAGCCGCGCTCAACGCGCCGATCCAGGGCACCGCAGCCGACATCATCAAGGTTGCGATGATCGAGGTGCAGAAAGCACTCGACGACGCAGGCCTGCGCTCACGGATGTTGCTGCAGGTCCACGACGAACTCGTCCTCGAAGTCACCGATGAGGAACGTGAACGTGTCGAGGAGATGGTCCGCAGCAAGATGGACTCGGTGATCGATCTGTCGGTGCCGCTCGAAGTGTCGGTCGGCTATGGCCGTAGCTGGGATGCCGCCGCCCACTGAGCCAAGCGAGTTGGGCCGCTCACAGCGACGCGGCTCGGTTCCCGGACAGGAGTCGAGCCGCGTCGCGGTCGGTCGAGTCAGCTCTGAGCGTTCGACGCCTCGTCGATCTGCTTGCGCACATCGTCCATATCGAGCGCCTTGACCTGTGAGACGAGGTCTTCGAGTGCTGCAGGCGGCAGTGCACCTGCCTGGTTGTAGACCAGGATTCCTTCACGGAACGCCATGATCGTCGGGATCGAGCGAATGTTCGCGGCAGCCGCGATCGACTGCTCGGCCTCGGTGTCGACCTTTGCGTGCACAACGTCCGGATGCTGCTCGGACGACGATTCGAAGGTCGGTGCGAACTGTTTGCATGGGCCACACCAATCGGCCCAGAAGTCGACGAGCACGATGTCATTGCTGGTGACGACCTCGTCGAAGTTCTGCTGAGTGAGAGCTTGGGTTGCCACGGTGGTCCTTTCGGTTCGGGCGTGTCGACGGGTGCAACAGCGAGCCGCCCCCATTTCTTCCGCCACGCTACGCGAGGTGGGCGACACGGGGCGGCGGTTGCGCGGTCGACGTCACTCGACCAGGGTCGACTCCGCGGATCGAAAGGTTCGGCGGTACGCCTGGGGCGTGGTGCGGCGAAAGCGCAGGAAATGCTGCCTGAGCACAGGCGCGGTGCCGAAGCCGACACGGTCGGCGACGACATCGATCGGCAGATCCGTGCTCTCGAGAAGCTGTTGCGCTGCGAGCACCCGCTGCCCGCGGATCCATCGCGCCGGTGTGGTGCCGGTTTCCTCCGTGAACCGTCGCGCGAAGGTCCTGGACGACATGTGTGCCTGCTCGGCGAGCACGGTCACCGGCAATTCGCGGTGCAGATTCTCGGTGATCCAATCGAGCAGCGGGCCGATCGAGTCATCGGTGCACTCGGGAAGTGGTCTGGATATGTACTGAGCTTGCCCGCCGTCGCGGTGTGGTGGTACGACCATGCCCCGAGCTATCGCGTTGGCGACCTGCGAACCCTGGGCGGTCCGCACGATGTGCAGGACCAGGTCGATGCTGGCCGCGGTGCCTGCACTCGTCAGCACCGGATGCTCGTCGACATACAGCACGTCGCGATCGACTCGGGCCGACGGATACATCGCGGAGAGCCGGTCTGCGTACCGCCAATGGGTGGTGCAGCGGCGATCGTCGAGAAGACCGGCGGCAGCGAGGACGAAAGCGCCTGTGCACAGACTCGCGACCGGAGTTCCCCGATCGACTGCGCTCCGCAGTTTCCCGAACAGCGGCTCGAGGACGGCGAGATCGGGGCTGCCGCTGCGCACGAACTCGGGATCGGTCAGTTCCCCTGCCCCGGTGCCACCGGGAGGCACGATGATCAGGTCGGCGTCGTCGAGACGGTCGAGGTCGTACGGCACATCGATGGAGTAGCCGTACTTCGTGGTGACGGGTTCGGTGCTGCCCGCGACGAGCGCGAACTCATATTCGGGCAAGCCGTCGTCCGCGAGCTCGCCTCCGAAGACCTCGCAGGCGACACCGAGTTCGAACATCACGATGCGCGGGAGGAGAGGGACGACCACGTTGCGAAGCATGAAACCCAGTCTCCCCGCGCAGTGGCAGAAAATCGAACGATTACCTCAACTCTGCCACCGCGGCTGTCCGCAGGGTCAGCAGAGCCGCCATTCCTGTTTCGCGGTGCCGTCCCAGCGCCGGATCCGGCCTGCCGTACCGGCCGGATCGCCCGGCGTCCGGTGGGCGGCGATCACTGCTGCGCCGACCCGATCGGCGGGGACCCGCCGTGCCAGCGTCACGTGCGGGGTCCATTCACCCGGACGGATGTGCGCCGGAATCCCGGGACACTGCGAGAACGAGGCGAACAACCGGGCATGCAGCTCCAACAGCGGCACCGAGGGCACAACGAGGCGCGCCACCGTCGCATGGCGGCCTCCGAACAGAATCACACCGCCGAGGAGCATCGGTAGTTCGATGCTCGAGACGGCTTCACGCGCAGCCTCCTCCACGTCAGGCGGAATCGTTTCCGCCACGAACAGCGTGACGTGTGGCCGATTCGATTCGGCCCGGACTCGCTCCTGACTGTCGACACCGGCCGCGCGCAGGCTCTTCCACTGCGCGCGGACGTAACCGTCGAGGCGGTCATCGAGTAGTAGCTCCACCGACTGCACCATGATGCGCAATGATGGCGCGGTGACCCACGAGACTGCAACGGCAACCCATGAGACCGCACTCTCGCAGCCCCAGCGCATCGGCCTGATCGAAGGTGATGGCATCGGCCACGAGATCGTTCCCGCAACCCGCCGTGTCGTCGACGCGGCGATCGAGGCCGCGGGAGGGTCGGGCGTCGAGTGGGTACCGTTGCCGCTCGGGGCCGATGCCATCGGCAGTCACGGCACCCCGGTACCGAAATCGACACTCGAGGTGCTGACCGAGCTCGACGGCTGGATTCTGGGGCCGCACGACAGCGCGTCCTACCGCGAACCATTTCGTACAGCGTTACCTCCGGGCGGTCAGATCCGGAAGCATTTCGACCTGTACGCGAACATCCGTCCCGCCCGAGCACTGCCGGGCACCCGCGCCGTGGTACCCGAGATGGATCTCGTCGTCGTACGTGAGAACACCGAAGGCTTCTACGCCGACCGCAACATGGCGGTAGGCAGCGGTGAATTCATGCCGACACCCGACGTCGCCCTCGCCGTCGGTGTTGTCACCCGTGCGGCCTGCGAACGGATTGCGCACACCGCCTTCGATCTGGCTTCACGTCGACGAAAGCGAGTCACCATCGTGCACAAGGCGAATGTGCTGTCGAAGACGACCGGGTTGTTCAGGGATGTGTGCCGCGAGATCGGACGCATGTATCCGAGCGTGGACGTCGACGACGAGCACGTCGACGCGATGGCCGCGCTGCTCGTCCGACGCGGCGGTGAGTTCGACGTCATCGTGACCGAGAACCTGTTCGGAGACATCCTGTCCGACCTCGCAGGTGAGCTGTCCGGCTCACTCGGCAGCGCCCCTTCGATCAATGCGTCCGCACGTAAGACAATGGCGCAGGCGGTCCACGGCGCCGCACCCGACATCGCCGGATCAGGTCGAGCCAACCCGACCGCCCTCTTCCTGTCCTCGGCGATGCTCCTCGACCGTCTCGCCGTCAACGGGGACCCGTTCCTAGGCGGTGCGGCGCGCGCGCTCGAGCGAGCCGTCACGGAGACGATCGGAGACGGTGTCGCCACCGCAGATCTCGGCGGGAGGGCATCGACAAGCGAGTTCACGGATGCGGTGATCGAGCACATCAGCACCCCGTGAGGGAGGGCGTGCGACGCTCGCGACACGGCACGGGATCGGCCCGCGAGATCACACAGCACAGATTTGCAGACACACAGAGCGCTCCGGTCTACTGTGCGGATGTGGATGGACCAGCTCACTCTCGTGCCCGACGGCCCCGGCCCGGCGGTGTTGTAGCCGCAGTGCTGCTGCTCCTCGCGGCCGTGACGGGCTGCGTGGTCAACACCGAATCCACCGTGCCTCCCGGCGACCGGGTACATGCCGAGCGCGTCGATGCGCTCGCTGCACAGCTCCCACCCTCGACGGCGTCGGCAGGCGTGTTGAAGGTCGGCACGAACGTGCCATACGCCCCCAACGAATTCAAGGACGACGACGGCACCATCGTCGGTTTTGCCGTCGAACTCGTGCAGGCGCTCGGCGACGTGCTCGGTATCGAAGCCGTGTTCTACGAGTCGGACTTCGACCGGATCATTCCCGCAGTGCAGTCCGGTACCTTCGATGTCGGCTCGTCGTCGTTCACCGACACTCTCGAGCGCGAGCAGTCCGTCGACTTCGTCACCTACTTCAACGCGGGAATCCAATGGGCGCAGCGACTCGGCGAACCTGTCGATCCTGACAATGCCTGCGGACTGCGAGTGGCGGTGCAGACCACGACAATCGAAGACATCGATGAGGTCCCGGCGAAGAGTCAGGCCTGTGTGGATGCGGGACTTCCTCCCATCGAGAAGATCAAGTACGACAGCCAGGACGAAGCCGCCAATGCGCTGATCCTCGGCCGGGTCGACGCATTGTCCGCCGATTCGCCGGTCACCGCCTACGTGATCGAACGCAGCGAGGGTCGGCTCGAGTCGGCAGGTCCGCTGTTCGACGCCGCGCCGTACGGTTTCGTCGTCGGGAAGGGCGCTCCCATCGGTCCGGTCCTGCAGCAGGCGATGCAGCACCTGATCGACTCGGGAAAGTACCAGCAGATCGCCGACCGCTGGGGCGTGACAGAGGGAACGATCACCGAGTCGCAGATCAATGCGGCGACGAGCTGAGGAAGGGCCCGATGAATCAGCACACCGAATCCGGCGCGGCCGAGACCGAACCGGAACCGATACAGGCCGTCCCGTTGCGGCGTCCAGGCCGGTGGATCGCGGGCGCCGTCGTGGTGATCGCGTTGATCCTGCTCGTGTGGGGCGCCGCCACCAACGAGGCGTATCGCTGGGACATCTACGGGCAGTACTTGTTCGACCGGCGCATCAGCGAGGCAGCATGGAACACGGTTCAGCTGACCGTGCTCGCCATGCTCATTGCCGTTGTGCTGGGCGTGGTTCTCGCGGTGATGCGCTTGTCGCCGAACCCGGTGCTCAAATCGGTGGCGTGGGTGTATTTGTGGGTATTCCGCGGCACCCCGGTGTACGTTCAGCTCGTGCTGTGGGGCCTGTTCCCGTCGATCTACAAGCAGCTCGACATCGGAATCCCGTTCGTGCACCAGTTCTTCCACATCGATCTGCAGTCACTGAATGCGGCGTTCCTGTTCGCGGTGATCGGCCTCGCCCTCAATGAGGCCGCATACATGGCCGAAATCGTCCGCGCCGGAATCGGCTCGGTTCCCGAAGGACAGCTCGAAGCCTCCACCGCCTTGGGAATGTCGTGGGCGCAGACGATCCGGCGGACCGTGCTCCCCCAGGCCATGCGCGTGATCATCCCGCCGACCGGCAACGAACTCATCAGCATGCTCAAGACCACCTCGCTGGTTGCGGCCGTGCCGTACACCGCTGAACTCTATGCCCGGGCACGAGACATCGCAGGTGCGAACTTCCAGCCGATTCCGCTGTTCCTCGTCGCAGCGACGTGGTATCTGGCGATCACGAGCATCCTGATGGTGGGCCAGTACTTCGTCGAGAAGCATTATTCGAAGGGCATGACCCGGCACCTGACGGCTCGCCAGTTGCAGGCCCTCGCCGACGCCGAAGGTAAGGCCGTCGTCATCCAACCGGAACCGCCGACAGATCCGACCATCCCCGGGGGTGAGCGCAAGTGACCGCGTCAGGCCGGACGACCGAGCCGAACAACGTGCCCATGGTGCGGGCCGATCGGGTATGCAAGAACTACGGTGCCGTCCGAGTGCTCAAAGGGATCTCGCTCGAGGTGCAGCGTGGCCAGGTCGCGTGCTTGATCGGCCCGTCGGGCTCAGGTAAATCGACGTTCTTACGGTGCATCAACCACCTCGAGCGTGTCGACGCGGGGCGGCTCTACGTCGACGGCACACTCGTCGGCTATGCCGAACGCGGAGGCAAACTCCACGAACTGCATCCGCGCACGGCTGCGAAACAGCGCCGCGAGATCGGAATGGTCTTCCAGCACTTCAACCTGTTCCCGCACCGGACGGTGATCGCCAACATCATCGAAGCGCCGATGCTGGTGAAGAAGATGCGCCGTAGCGAAGCCACCGAAATTGCCCGCGACCTGCTGTCGAAGGTGGGATTGGGCAACAAGGCCGATGCGTACCCGGCCCAGCTGTCGGGCGGACAGCAGCAGCGCGTGGCCATCGCGCGGGCGCTGGCGATGGAACCGAAGCTCATGCTGTTCGACGAGCCCACCTCGGCTCTCGACCCGGAGCTCGTGGGGGAGGTGCTCTCCGTGATGCGCGATCTCGCCGACGGCGGCATGACCATGGTGGTGGTCACCCACGAGATGGGGTTCGCGCGAGAGGTCGCCGATCAGTTGGTGTTCATGGACGGCGGGGTGGTCGTCGAGGCGGGCGCGCCCGACGACCTGCTCACTGATCCGCAGCATGACCGCACCCGCGAGTTCCTGGCCCGCCTGCTCTGAGCTCGCGTGATCGACGACTCGGTCAGATCAGAGCTGGTCGCGCGCTGGTCGCGTCGCCTGGCGCGCGGCTGCAGAAGATCGCGGTCCCCGGAAAGATCTCGCCGCGCAGCGGGCTCCACTGTCCCCACTCCCGGTCGAGATGCTCGGGCCAGTCGGGTTCGACGATGTCGTAGATCTCGAAGCCGGCTGCGACGAGCTCGCGGACACGATCGCCGATGGTGCGGTGATGCTCGACGTAGGTCGGTATGCCATCGTCGTCGACCTCGACGTACGGTGTGCGGTCGAAATAGGGGAACATCGCGACCAATCCGCGCTCGCTCGGATCGTCAGGGAAGATCCACCGCATCGGGTGGTTGACCGAGAACACCCAACGTCCACCCGGACGCAGTACCCGTGCGACCTCCCTCATCACCTGCGCCGAATCCGCGACGAACGGGACAGCGCCGAACGCGGAGCACACGATGTCGAAACTGTTGTCGGGAAAGGGGAGATTCTCGGCGCCTGCCTGCACGAGCGGCACGCGCGGTCCACCTCGATCCATCGCCTCGACACCGCGCGACAGCATGCCCATCGACAGGTCGAGCCCAACGGCGCGGGCACCCTCACCTGCGAGCCAGCGCGCGCACGGCGCCGATCCGCAACCGAGTTCGAGGACGTCCTTGTCTCGGACATCGCCGAGAAGGCGGACGTCGCCTTCGTGCAGGCCCTCCGGACACCACACGAATTCGCCCGCGGGTGAGTCCGCGCCGAGGAAGTCACCGTGGGTGCGGTGGTAATCACCGGCGTCGGCGTCCCACCACGTGCGGCTGGCATGCTCACTGTCGCGGCTGCCCACGCGTGCACGGCCTGCCTTCGACGTGCCGAGCAGTTCATTGGCAGTGGCGTGACGAGGATCGGGCGGTAGCGACGGGTCGGACATGGAAACAGCGTAGGACGTGCACTGCAGACGGTTCGCCATTGGGATTCGCAATGGGAAGGCGTTGACGTGGCTGTGTGATGTCGAACATACTCACCGCGGGGCCCGGGCATCGATGCCCGGTGTGAAGGGGGATGTCATGTGGGGGAATCGTGGCCGCTACACGGCCGTCGTCGCGGCGGCGGCGCTCTTGGTGCCGGCGGGGATCGCCGCGGCGGGTCCACCGCCGCAGGACTCGTCCGGCGTAGTCCGAGAGGCCGGCGAGTTCGGGCGGCATGCGGCGGCGCGCGCAGAATGCGGGCCCGGATCACGACCCGAGCCCGGGTTGCAGGGCGACGTGCCTGCTGCTGATCGCGCCAGCGGACGCAGCGCTGAAGGCTACGAATGCAACATCACACGGCTCGGCGGGTTCGCGGGTGACGGCGCGGGCATTGTCTCGGCAAGCTATGACCACTGCGCCTACATGGGAAGTATCTTCCCCGGTAGTCTCGTCGGACCGGAAACGGGCGTACAGGTGATCGACGGGTCGGACCCCGCAGATCCGAGACCGACCGTGACACTCACCGAACCGGCGATGCTCGCAGGAACCTGGGAAAGTCTCAAAGTGCATCCGGGACGAAAACTGTTGGTGGGAACAGGTGTTCCGGCGTTGTTCGGTGCGGGGCTGCTGTCGGTGTACGACGTCTCCGACTGCTCGCACCCGCGACTGCTCAACCCCGGTACGGGTACCGACCCGCGGATGCCGCTCCCGATCACCGCGCACGAGGGGGGATTCTCACCCGATGGCCTCACCTACTGGTCATCGGGTACCGAAGGGGTGCTCAGCGCCGTCGACCTGACGGAGCCGACCGATCCGAGGGTCATCTGGCAGGGCTGGATGGGGATGTCCGGGCACGGGTTCGGGATCTCGCCCGACGGCAACCGGCTGTACCTGTCCAACAACTTCGGCGGCCTGACGGTGCTCGACATCAGCGCCGTGCAACGCCGTGACCCAGGCGCGCAGGTCCTTCAGGTTGCCTCGATGTCATGGACGGACGGCTGGGCCACCCAGCACAGCATTCCCGTCTCCTACGAGGGACATCCGTACCTGTTCACGGTCGACGAAGGTGGGTCGGGTGGGGTCAAGCTCATCGACGTGGGGGACGAGACGAAACCGACGATCGTGAATTCGATCAAGCTCGAGATCAATCTGCCGGAGAACATCGACAGTCAGGTCGCGTCAGGAATGGGTGGTTCGGCGTTCTCCTACGAATCGCATTACTGCTCGGCGGACCGGCCGGTGAATCCCACGGCCCTGGCGTGCGGATGGGTGTCCTCCGGTATCCGCGTCTTCGACGTCCGTGACCCGTTCGACGTGAAGGAGATCGCCTACTACAACCCACCGGCGATGACCGCGCGTAATCTCGAGCGGCCGAACTCGCCGCACGCGTTGGCATCCGTGATCGGTGTACCGATTCTCAGTGCGCCCGCGGTGCTGCAGGCCGCGATCGGAGGGCAGTTCGATCTCGCCCAGGCGGGCTCGTCACGCAGCGGCATGGTAGTTGCCGGCGACCTGTCCAGCGACTGGTGCTTCTCGCCCCCGGAATGGCGAGGCAACGAGCTGTGGGTCAGCTGTTCGGACAACGGGTTCATGACGCTGCGTCTGAGCGAGGACGTCTACACCCCACCCGCCGACCAGTTGTCCACGATCGGGTCATGAACGGAGCAGGAGGCCTCTCCCGAGCGCCCAGCATCATGGTCGGGGTCCTGGCGTTGGTATCGCTCTCGGGTCTCCTGTTGGTCGTCGGTGCGGCGTTTCGGCCGCTGGTGGAACCGCCGGACGCGGGTGAACCGGTGTTGAACGACGTCGAAGTCGGATTCGTGCAGGACATGGTGATCCATCATCAGCAGGCGTTGCAGATGACGGCGCGGCTGTCACCGGACTTCGATCCCACCGTCGTCGCATTCGCCGACCGGATCGATGCCGCGCAGCGGATCGAACTCGGAACGCTGCTCGGCTGGCTGACCTTGGCAGAAGCGCCTCCGACCAATCCCGATCCGATGTGGTGGCACCGCGCCGCGCACACACATGCAGGCGCCGTCGGTTCGAATGCCGGTGCCGGTGCCGGTGAGAGCATGCCGGGGATGGCCACACTCGCGGAACTCGACGCTCTGTCGGCAGCTCGTGGTCGCGACGGGGAGGTGCTGTTCCTTCAGTTGATGCGACGGCACCACGAGGGCGGAGTCGCCATGGCGCGGTCGGTGGATCTTCTGCTCGACGACGGTCCCGTGAAGCGGATGGCGCGCGCAATGATGCAGGAGCAGAGCAAAGAATCGGGTCTGATGACGATCATGCTCGCGGAACGCGGGGCGCTTCCTGCCGGGTGAGTTTGCCGGGGCGATACCGGACCGCGTAGCCTAGTGCACGCGAGTGTCCCGAGTTCTGTCCTTCACCGGTCTGCGCGAGGGCACTCGTGGTGGAAAGTGCGCGATGTGCACGTCAGCGCCGGTCCACCTGTCCGAAAGCGTTAATCAACCGACTATCAACCCGTCCGGAGCAACTCAAACACATGGCCTCCACCACCGTCACCTCGCCGCAGGTAGCCGTCAACGACATCGGCTCCGCCGAGGATTTCCTCGCCGCCATCGACGCCACGATCAAGTACTTCAACGATGGCGACATCGTCGAAGGCACCATCGTCAAGGTCGATCGCGATGAGGTGCTGCTCGACATCGGTTACAAGACCGAAGGCGTCATCCCGTCCCGCGAGCTCTCGATCAAGCACGACGTCGACCCCAATGAGGTCGTGTCGGTGGGCGACGAGGTCGAGGCCCTGGTCCTCACCAAGGAGGACAAGGAAGGCCGCCTGATCCTGTCCAAGAAGCGTGCGCAGTACGAGCGCGCGTGGGGCACGATCGAGGAGCTCAAGGAGAAGGACGAGGCCGTCAAGGGCACCGTCATCGAGGTCGTCAAGGGCGGCCTGATCCTCGACATCGGTCTGCGCGGCTTCCTGCCTGCATCGCTCGTCGAGATGCGTCGCGTCCGCGACCTCCAGCCGTACGTGGGCAAGGAGATCGAAGCCAAGATCATCGAGCTCGACAAGAACCGCAACAACGTGGTTCTGTCGCGCCGCGCATGGCTCGAGCAGACCCAGTCCGAGGTCCGCAGCGAGTTCCTGCACCAGCTCCAGAAGGGCCAGGTCCGCAAGGGCGTCGTGTCCTCCATCGTCAACTTCGGCGCCTTCGTCGATCTCGGCGGTGTCGACGGCCTCGTGCACGTCTCCGAGCTGTCCTGGAAGCACATCGACCACCCGTCCGAGGTTGTCGAGGTCGGCACCGAGGTCACCGTCGAGGTTCTCGACGTCGATCTCGACCGCGAGCGCGTGTCCCTGTCGCTCAAGGCGACGCAGGAAGATCCGTGGCGTCAGTTCGCCCGGACCCACGCGATCGGCCAGATCGTTCCGGGCAAGGTCACCAAGCTCGTTCCGTTCGGTGCGTTCGTCCGCGTCGAAGAGGGAATCGAAGGCCTGGTGCACATCTCCGAGCTGGCCGAGCGCCACGTGGAGGTTCCGGACCAGGTTGTCGCAGTCGGCGACGACGCGATGGTCAAGGTCATCGACATCGATCTCGAGCGTCGTCGTATCTCGCTGTCGCTCAAGCAGGCGAACGAGGACTACACGGCCGAGTTCGACCCGTCGAAGTACGGCATGGCCGACAGCTACGACGAGCAGGGCAACTACATCTTCCCCGAGGGCTTCGATCCCGAGACCAACGAATGGCTCGAGGGCTTCGAGAAGCAGCGTGAGGAGTGGGAGTCCCGCTACGCGGAGGCCGAGCGTCGTCACAAGATGCACACCGCTCAGATCGAGAAGATGGCTGCCGACGAGGCTGCCGAGGCTGCTGCCGGCGTGTCCAGCAGCAACTACTCCTCGGATTCGGCCCCGGAGACCGGCGAGACCGAGACCACCGGTGGCGGCTCGCTCGCCAGCGATGCTCAGCTCGCTGCACTGCGCGAGAAGCTGTCGGGCAACGCCTGATAGAGCGCTTCGACGGACGACCCCGCACCATCCGGTGCGGGGTCGTCCGCTTTCCCGGAACTGTTCGGCATGGCGCCGAGGGGCTGGGAGGACTGAGCCCCTCCGACACCGACGGCCCCTCCCGCATGGGAGAGGCCGCCGGTCGAGTCGTGCCCGGAATCCGTGTGGTACCGGATGCTCTCCGGGTGATCAGCCCACTGCGGGCGTCGCCCACTGGGAAGGCAGTCCAGTTGCGCGCTTACGAATGGCGGCCTGGCTGTGGCGCGCGTTGGTCAGGAGCATCGTGAGCCAATTGCGTCGGTGCTCTGTGAGTGCGGCGGCCACCTCGGGGATGAGGATGCAGTGAACACCGTTTTCCATACCGAGGCGATGCCGACCGGGTGATGACTGGGAGGATCGCATTCTTGCCTTCTCGAGTGGACTGGACTCTGTGGTCGGACGCTTCTGGACGACGATATCCGACCGAGAGATGCAAATGCTGCATTTGGCGCAGGTGAGAGGCGTGTTTCACTCGTGGTGGATCACTCGCGATCGGCCTGTGACCCGCTCGTGACCGCGATGTGACTGCGGCAGCCCGAGTTCCGATATCACGGTCGGTGATGCAAGACTGGGCGACGTGTTGCGAATGGGGTTGACCGGAGGCATCGGCGCGGGGAAGTCGACCGCGGCGAGGGAGCTTGTTGCACTCGGAGCGGTTCTCGTCGACGCCGACGTGATTGCGCGGGAGATCGTGGCGCCGGGATCGGAGGGACTCGAAGAACTCGTCGATGCGTTCGGCGACGAGATCCTGCTTCCAGACGGTTCGTTGAATCGCCCGGTGCTCGCGGAGAAGGCGTTCGCGACCGACGAAGCGCGCGCTGTGCTCAATGCGATCACCCACCCCCGGGTCGGTCGTCGCACGGCCGAACTCGTCGAGGAAGCCGCAGACGATGCGATTGTCGTGCAGGACATTCCGCTGCTCGTCGAAGGTTCCATGGCCCCCGCGTTCCACCTCGTCGCGGTCGTGCATGCCGGTGAGGAGGAACGTCTGCGTCGGCTCGTGGCACTGCGGGGGATGCCCGAATCCGATGCGAAGGCCCGGATCCGCGCACAGGCCACCGAAGAGCAGCGTCGTGAAGTCGCCGACGTCTGGCTCGACAACACCGGTGAGCCCGGCGCCGTTGTCGAGGCGGTCCGGCAGCTGTGGGAGCAGCGACTGGTGCCGTTCGAGGAGAACCTCCGTACTCGCACAGCCGTGCATGCCGAGCCGGTTCTCGGACCGGCACAGGCTCGATGGGAGCAGCAGGCCCGGCGTCTCGTAGCGCGACTGGCTCTCGCGTGTGGTGGGCTTGCGGTGCGCATCGACCATGTGGGATCGACTGCGGTGCCCGAACTCGACGCGGTGGACATGCTCGATCTTCAGGTCACCGTCGCGGACCTCGCGGACGCCGATGCACTCCTCGAGCCGCTTGCGGCGGCGGGCTTCCCGCGGATCGAGCAGATCGACCATGACATTCCGAAGCCGTCCTACAGTGCGAGCGGTGAGACCGATCCCGCAGTGTGGTCGATGAGGTTGCACGGTAGTGCCGATCCCGGCCGCCCCGCGCGCGTGGCGCTGAGAGTTGATGGGTGGCCCGGGCAACGGTTCTCCCTACTTCTGCGCGACTGGTTGCGGGCCGACGCGGAGGCCGTTCAGGAGTATGCGGAAGTCAAGCGCGCAGCGGCGCAGTCGGCTGCCGACGAGCCCGATCCTCTGCGTGCGGCGGCGGTGTACCGAGAAATCAAGGAGCCGTGGTTCGACCGGGCTTACCGCCGGGCGTCGGATTGGGCGGACGCGACCGATTGGTCGATCTAGTACTTTCGGCATCGACAAGGCACGTCGTTGCGCCCACGAACGTTGTCTCGGGTCGGGGGAACAAACCGCCGGAGCAGACCGTTGAAGTAGTTGACTGTTCAACGACATGACGGAGGTTCGGGAATGCAATTCGGGATTTTCACTATCGGAGATGTGACCCGCGATCCCACGACGGGGCAAATACCCACCGAACACGACCGCATCGTCGCCATGACGAAGATCGCTCTCAAGGCCGAAGAGGTCGGGCTCGACGTCTTCGCCACCGGCGAGCACCACAATCCGCCCTTCGTGCCGTCCTCGCCGACGACGATGCTCGGCTGGGTTGCAGCCAGGACCGAGAACCTTGTCCTCTCGACAGCGACGACCCTCATCACCACCAACGATCCGGTAAAGATCGCCGAAGACTACGCGATGCTGCAACACCTCTCCGGTGGGCGCGTCGATCTGATGATGGGACGCGGCAACACCGGACCCGTCTACCCGTGGTTCGGCAAGGACATTCGGCAGGGCATCCCCCTCGCGATCGAGAACTATCACCTGCTGCGCCGCCTGTGGCGTGAGAAGGTCGTCGACTGGGACGGTAAGTTCCGCACCCCGCTGCACGGCTACACCTCCACTCCGATGCCCCTCGACGGCGTCCCGCCCTTCGTCTGGCACGGATCGATCCGCTCGTCCGAGATCGCTGAGCAGGCTGCCTTCTACGGCGACGGGTTCTTCCACAACAACATCTTCTGGAACAGGGAACACATTCAGCAGATGATCACGCTCTACCGCACCCGGTTCGAGCAGTACGGGCACGGCGCCGCGGAGCAGGCAATCGTCGGGCTCGGGGGGCAGGTGTTCATGGCCGACACCGAAGCCGAGGCCAAGAGCCGGTTCCGGCCGTATTTCGACAACGCCCCCGTGTACGGGCACGGACCGTCGCTCGAGGAGTTCGGTGCGATGACGCCTCTGACGGTCGGTACGCCCGAGCAGGTCATCGAGCGCACCCTCGGGTTCGCCGACTACGCCGGGGACTACCAGCGTCAGCTCTTCCTCATGGATCATGCGGGCCTGCCGCTCGACGTTGTTCTCGACCAGATCGAAATCCTGGGTCGTGAGGTGGTTCCGGTGCTGCGTACCGAGTTCGAGCGTCGCCGTCCGGCACACGTGCCCTCGGATCCGCCGACCCATGCCTCCCTGCTGGCGGCCGGACCGGACTCGCCGCACCGACTCGTCGTGCCCGCCACGATCGACACGGAGGCCGCGGGAGCGTCGAAATGACTCGCCGCGTAATCGTTGTCACCGGGGGACTGTCGCAACCGTCGTCCACCCGACTGCTGTCCGATCGGATCTCCGGCGCGCTGATCGCCGCGATCGAGGCGCGCGGTGAATCGCTGGACGTCGATATCGTCGAACTGCGTGACCTCGCCGGAGACCTTGCAACCATGATGAGCACGCAGGTGGTGACACCCGCGCTGGCCGACATCCGTGAACGAGTGTCACGAGCGGACGGGCTCATCGCTGTGACCCCGGTGTTCACAGCAAGCTACAGCGGACTTTTCAAGATGTTCTTCGACGCCCTCGACCCCGATGTCCTACGCGGCACGCCGACGATCATCGCGGCCACCGCGGGCAGTGCACGGCACTCGCTCGTGCTCGACCACGCGATGCGCCCATTGTTCGCGTTCCTGGGTGCGGTCGTGGTACCCACGGGAATCTTTGCCGCCACCGAAGATTTCGGGGGCGGGGAGAACCGGGGAGAGGACGGACTGCCGCGACGTATCCGCCGAGCCGCCGACGAACTCGCGGCGATGATGGTGACCGGCAACACCGCGTCCGCTGTGTCGGAGGGCAGGGGCGGCTCGGCATTCGAAGCGTTGCTCCAGTCTCACCTGAAATGACCATCGCCGTTGCGTGACTCGGCCCTTGCGTGACTCGGCCCTTGCGTGACTCGGCCCTTGCGTGACTCGGCCCGCAGGACGACGGCAGTGTCGTTCCTGCGGGCCGAGCCGGATGCGGCACGAAGGTGGATCAGACCAGATCTTCACCGTTCCGTCGGGCTTCGAGCCATTCCTTGGTGAAGCCGCGGCCGAGAACAAGTAACACCAGCGCCACCAGGACTGGCCAGATCAGGACGTAGATGGTCAGGGCAACGGTACTCATGCGCGGTCCTTCGTCAGGGTCGGGTCGTTGTCGGGATCTTCGTCAGAGTCGGCCTCCACGGGGTCGAAATCGCCGACACGCTGTGCGATTACATCGAAATCGAACTCTTCCTTGCTGTTCACCGATATTGCCCAGCACACCAGCGTGCTGACCGCGTACGCCACCAGCGATGCGCTGAGGACTGCGTAGTCGTGCAGGAAGCCGATCGAGAACGGAGCGGCGATCAGCGCGGCTACGACGCCCACGACCCGCGCGACCCGCAGCCCGAAGAAGCCGAATGCCATCAGGCCGGCGATCACGCCTACACCGATGACCGAGACGATATCGACGAGGTAACCGACCGCGCCGTCCATCGCGATCCACTCGAATCGCACCGGGAGGAACAAGGCGAGTGCGAGCACCACCGAGCTGGTGAACGCCTTGTTGGTGACCTTGCCCCAGTAGAAGCTGGCGATCACCGGAAAGACGAGCGCGCCCCACAGCGCACCGACGAATACCAGTAGGTCGAGGATGTTCAAGCGCATACTGGCGAATCCGACTGCTGCCGCGGTGGCGAGCACCATCGTGGCCCGGCCTACGAACAGCATGCGCTGCGGGTCGGCGTGTTTCTTGCCACCGGCGATGTTCTGGCCGTACACATCGGCCATCATGATCGAAGACAGGGCGGCGAGGTCGGAATCCGCCGTCGACGACAGTGCCCCGATGATCATGACGAAGAACAGCACCACCAGGACCGTCGGCAGATACGACGCGACCATCTGCGGAATGATGTTGTTGACGTCCCCGTCCATCGGGTCGATCCCGAGGTACAGCGCGAGGACACCGAACATTCCGACACCGATGACCGTCGCGCCGTAGCCCACGGTTGCGGTGATGAAAGTGGGCTTGATCAGGTCTTCACGTACCGCGAACAGACGCTGCGCGATGGTCTGGTTTCCGATCGCATAGGCGAGTACCGCTGCGATATAAGGGGCGCCCTGGTTGAGAAATGCGTCGCTGGAGAAGAAGTTGCTCTGCTGCTCGCTGAGGTTGCTCGCACCTGTCTCGAAGGCGTCGGGGAATCCAGTGATGAAGAAGACGGCCGGGACGATCACCACAACCGCTCCGAGCATGGCCACCACTTGGACGAAGTCGGTGAGTACCGACGCTCGGAACCCCGACCACAGCGTGTACAGGAGCACGCCGGCCGCGATGAACACCACGCCCTGGACGAACGAGAAGGGCGAAAGCATCGAGATGAGGACGCCGCCCGCGATGAAGTTCGACATCAGACTGATGAGGCTGCCCACCACATTCGATCCGGCGAGCATCAACTGGCTCGACGCCCCGTGTCGTGCGTACATCACCTCGGCCAGGGTGTGTGCCTTGGGCGCGACCGCGCGGATCCTCTTGCCGAAGGGGTAGATGAACAGAATCATCAACGCGCCCCAGAGTCCGTAGTGGATAGGACCGGAGATTCCGTAGGTATATCCCGAGGTTGCGGACGCATATAGTGAGGACGCCCAGATCCATGTGGCCGTCATACTCGCTGCCGAGACGCCGAATCCAATTTTGTTTCCGGCAGTCATGTACCCGTCGGCATTTTCGTCCTTCTTGCCGATCCGGGCCGAAATGATAAATGTTCCACCATAGAATAAGACAAGCAACAGAACAACTGTCACGGCACTGAACTGAACGAGCTCGGTGCTGTTCAATGCGACCTCCTTCGTATTGACGTGGTGCCCGGCGCGGGGCACAGTGCGACACGAATTCGGTTTCGGCTATCCACCGGCGGGTCGACGGTATACCCGAACGGCCAGGGGATGCGACGCTGCCACGGCCCGCTCCGGACACGCGGGGCACGTATCCTGCTGGTCAACGCCCATTTGTGGGCGCACGTCAACGGGACAGCAGCTGTGCTGCTGCGCGCTCGAGAAAGTGTTTCGGCGCCACGCATGCCGACAGGAAGGGGTTTCCTCGCCCTGTCGACACCGATTGCCCTCCGGTCGTTCGTCCGGAGATTTTTCACGTGTGATGCAAATGCTCGCTGACCGCGAAACAGTAACATGCGGGGTCTGCAGGTATTTGCGTGGGTCTCGTCGAGGTTGTCGAATTATGTGATTTCCAGGAGTTTTCGGATGTTCGGCCCAACGATATCGACGTGAAAATGCGCGTGAACGGTTCACTGCGCGCATCGAATCGATTCAGCGCCATTCGACAGGAAAACCCTGGGCGGTGAGCCACGCGTCCAGATCATGGCCGTGGGAGGCGATTCCGTCGACCGCTGCGACAGCGGTGGCGACCGCCCGCTCGGCATCGTCGGTGTCGAGCACCCCGGCTGCCACGGCTGCGAACAACTCGTCGATGTCCTCGACACGGGTACTGCGCCCCGTCGAGACCACCAGATCGAGGTAGTGGTCGCGTGAATGCCAGACGTCACCGTCACGCCAGAACGCTCCGACGTCGACGTAGCGGTCCTGATCGCGTTCGTGTCCGGGTCGGAAGTGGAAGATCGATGCTCGTAGATGCAGAGAGGGCAACAGCCAGGATTCGAGGTAGTCGAACTGGACGTGATCTGCGGGTCGGGCCATGTACAAGCCCCACGGAAGTACTCGGAAACACTCGACCGGTCGCACCGTGCCCTTCGGGTCGGTGTTGGTCCGGGCGGTCACGTCGAATCGTTCCACCTTGATCGGATGAAGACGGTGCACCATGTGGGCACGCTACCGCGACCTGTTGCGGCCAGTGCGAGACCGTGTGCTCGGTGGTGCCGGAATGTCGGTGGCAGCGCCTACCCTGGATCGCATGGCGTTCGCAAGCGAGCATCCGGTTGTTGCCCATTCCGAGTTCCGCCCGGTCGGAGAGATCGAGCGCACCGACGCACGTTTCGAAGTGGTCAGCGAGTACGAGCCCGCGGGCGACCAGCCCGCCGCCATCGACGAACTGGAGCGCCGCCTGAAGTCGGGGGAGAAGGACGTAGTACTCCTCGGTGCCACGGGCACCGGTAAGTCCGCGACCACAGCATGGCTGATCGAGCGGGTGCAGCGCCCCACACTGGTAATGGCACCGAACAAGACTCTCGCCGCGCAGCTCGCCAATGAGCTGCGCGAGATGCTTCCCCACAATGCGGTCGAGTACTTCGTGTCCTACTACGATTACTACCAACCAGAGGCGTACATCGCCCAGACCGACACCTACATCGAGAAGGACTCGTCCATCAACGACGACGTCGAACGATTGCGGCACTCCGCCACCTCGGCACTGCTCTCGCGTCGCGACGTCGTGGTTGTTGCGTCCGTTTCGTGCATCTACGGACTCGGCACGCCGCAGTCCTATCTCGACCGGTCGGTGCAGCTGGAGGTCGGTGTCGAAGTACCCCGCGACGCCCTGCTCCGTCTGCTGGTGGACGTGCAGTACACCCGCAACGACATGGCATTCACACGTGGATCCTTCCGCGTGAAGGGTGACACCGTCGATATCATCCCTGCTTACGAAGAGCTCGCAGTCCGCATCGAGTTCTTCGGTGATGAAATCGACGCCCTCTATTACCTGCATCCGCTCACCGGCGACGTGATCCGCAAGGTGGATTCGCTGCGTATCTTCCCCGCAACGCACTACGTGGCCGGCCCTGAACGCATGGAACGCGCCGTGAACTCGATCGAATCCGAACTCGAGGAGCGCCTCGCCGATCTCGAGAACCGCGGAAAGCTCCTCGAGGCGCAACGGCTTCGGATGCGCACACAATACGATCTCGAGATGATTCGTCAGGTCGGCTTCTGCTCGGGCATCGAGAACTACTCGCGACACATCGACGGGCGCGGCCCGGGGTCGGCGCCCGCTACCCTCATCGACTACTTTCCCGAAGACTTCTTGCTGGTCATCGACGAGTCCCACGTGACAGTGCCGCAGATCGGCGCGATGTACGAGGGCGACATGTCGCGCAAGCGCAACCTCGTCGAATTCGGGTTCCGGCTTCCGTCCGCCGTCGACAATCGTCCTCTGACCTGGGAGGAATTCTCCGACCGGATCGGCCAGACCGTGTATCTGTCGGCGACCCCCGGCGACTACGAACTCGGGCAGGCGGGCGGCGAGTTCGTCGAACAGGTCATTCGGCCCACCGGGCTCGTGGACCCGAAGGTTGTCGTCAAACCCACGAAGGGGCAGATCGATGATCTTCTGCACGAGATCAGGGGGCGTGTCGAGCGCGACGAACGCGTTCTCGTGACCACTCTGACGAAGAAGATGGCCGAGGATCTCACCGACTACCTTCTCGAGCTCGGGGTGCGCGTACGGTACCTGCACTCCGATATCGACACCCTGCGGCGCGTGGAGCTGCTCCGTCAGCTCCGACTCGGGGAATACGACGTCCTCATCGGCATCAACCTTCTTCGCGAAGGTCTCGATCTTCCCGAGGTGTCGCTCGTGGCGATCCTCGACGCCGACAAGGAAGGCTTCCTGCGCTCGACCCGGTCGCTGATCCAGACGATCGGTCGTGCGGCCCGCAACGTCTCCGGCGAAGTTCACATGTATGCCGACAAGATCACCGACTCGATGGCGCGCGCCATCGACGAAACCGAACGGCGCCGTGAGAAGCAGATCGCGTACAACGTCGAACACGGTATCGATCCGCAACCGTTGCGCAAGAAGATCGCCGACATCCTCGATCAGGTCTACGAGGAGGCCGAGGACTCCGAGAAGATCGAGGTGGGCGGGTCGGGCCGCAACGCGAGCCGCGGCCGCCGGGCTGCAGGCGAATCGGGGAGGATCGGAAGTTCAGGTGTGGTCGAGGGTCGCGACGCGAAATCGATGCCTCGCGCGGAACTCGCCGATCTCGTGCAGCAACTGACCGACCAGATGATGCAGGCGGCTCGCGACCTGCAGTTCGAGCTCGCCGCGCGTCTACGCGACGAAATCTCGGATCTCAAGAAGGAGCTGCGAGGTATGGACGCCGCTGGACTCCAGTAATCACTCCTGGGCAGAAATCACGCCCGGGTCGCGCCGCCGGGTGCCGTAGTGTTCCGGTTCATGGATTCTGCTGCCGCCGGTCGCGCCGCTCGCGCCCTCGAGCTCCTTCATTCGTTCACTTACTTCGCTCCGGAAGTGCATTCGGAGCTGGGAGAGCTCGGGCTGAAGGGCTCTGCGATGAAGTATGTGGCGTCCCGAGTCGCGCCGATGGGCACGGTCGGGCCGGCCGTCGCGACCGCGACCTTCTACAACTTCGCGCCGCGACTGATCGGGGCAGCGTTGCCCGCGGCATGGGAGATCGCCGCACCGTCCGCGGTGTATGCGGCTCGCGTGCGTGGAGTGGATGCCGCGATGACGCGGTGGCTCGGAGCGGATGTCATCGCGTCACAGGAGATGGTCGAGGCCGCGGAGTTGGCTGCGATCGTTGCCCGGTCGATCCCCGGCGTCGAAGGCAGGGCACTCTTCGCCGGGTACGCTGATCAGCCGTGGCCGGAGGCGCCGCACCTGGTGTTCTGGCACGCGTTGACCCTGCTTCGTGAATACCGTGGGGACGGACACGTCGCAGCGTTGCAGGGCGCCGGGCTCACGGGACTCGACGCGCTCGTGACACACACCGCCAGCGGGATCGGCTTCACCACAGAATTCGTGAAGGCGAACAGAGGCTGGACCGCCGAAGAATGGGATGGGGCCGAGTCCGCCTTGCGTGGGGCGGGACTGCTCGACCGCGCAGGTACGTTGACGGGCGACGGATTCGAAGTGCGTGAGCTGGTCGAGGATCTCACCGACGATCTCGGGGTGGCACCGTGGGCGGCAGCCGGTGAGGAAGTGGTCGAGCGGCTGCTCGACCTTGCCGTACCGTGGCGCGACACGATCGCTGATGTCGGGCCGCTCCCCGGAGGCATGTTCGGACCACGTTTCGGTGACGCGAGGTAACACACACAACGGGTTCTGATGAGGTGTCGACCCCAAACATCCCACCCGTACCCCCGCGACCGCTAGTGTCTTTGCCAGCATCAGGTGTGGGGGATCGCCTGTTCGATCCGTCGCCACCGATCGGCCACCGCGCCGACACATAATCGATGGAGGACTGAATGACCGCTTACCGGACCATTGTCGTCGGCACCGACGGCTCGGAGTCGTCGTACCGCGCCGTGGAGAAGGCGGCCGCTCTCGCTGCGGACGCCGGAGCCAAACTGGTGATCGCATGCGCGTACTACCCCGTTGACGCCCGTGATACCGCCCAGGCGGCCGACGTCCTCCGCGACGAGGCGTATCAGGTCACCGGCTCCGCACCGACCTACGACATCCTCCGCACCGCTCGGGAGAAGGCGACGGTAGCGGGTGCGAAGGACGTCGTCGAGCGGCCGATCGTGGGCGCGCCCGTCGACTCCCTGCTGACCCTCATCGAAGAGGTCGATGCAGACCTCGTCGTCATCGGCAATCGCGGACTCAACACTCTGACCGGTCGCCTTCTCGGGTCGGTGCCGTCGGACGTTGCCCGCAAGTCCACCTCCGACGTGCTGATCGTGCACACGGTGCGCTGACGTCAGCAGAACTTCTCGCGCGTGATCATGATGTAATGCCGGGCGGCTTCGTCGCCCGGCATCGTCGTCTCCGAGACCGTCGCGGCATACGCCGCGATCGGACGGACCACCCCGATCACCTCTTCCTCCGGAGCGCCGGATGCCAATCGGCTGCACACCCCTCGGCCCACCGCGAGCAGTGTCTCGTCGGGCACGCCCGCCGCCAACCCGGAGTCGGCCAACGCATTCCTGAACCGAAGGGCATGCGCATCGAGCAACGGCGCCTTCTGCTCCGGACGAGCAGTCGTCGTCGAGGTCGCGGCGGGGGCGTGTGCGTGTTCCACGTGATCGGGGGAGTCGGCGCACGAGACCGCCGCGGCGACGACCCCCACCAGCACCCCCAGCACCATCGGTCGAGCTGCTCGACGGCCGGCCTCCCGGGGGGACGACCACCTACGGATCAGCACGGCGCCGGATTCTCCGCCGCGTCACTCGCCCCGAGCGAGGTCGTGAGCCCGCCGAGTACCTGCGGCAGTGGTGCAGTGTGGACCACCCCGAGGCGCTGGGTCGCGCGCGTCAACGCCACATACAGGTCGTTGAGTCCGCGCGGAGATTCCTCCTGGATCTCGGCCGGCTCGACGAGCACCACCGAATCGAATTCGAGTCCTTTCACATCCTTGACGGTTGCCACCCGCACCGAATCCGAGGCCAGGTGCGCCCATTCGTGCACCAGGCGCGGCGGAACGATCACTGCGGTGAGGCCGGGGCCGACCTCGGCATCGAGGACCTCACGGACCACATCGACGAGGTGATTCCGATCGACCTGGCGCGCCCAGGGCTCGAATCCGGAATCGCGCACCGAGCGAGGCGGAACCTGTTCGGGATCGATCTCGGCGAGCACGTCGTGCGCGATGTGCATGATCTCGGCGGGCGTCCGATAGTTGACCGTCAGCTCTGCCTTGCGCCACCGGTTCTTCACGTACGGCTCCAGGATCCGGTGCCACGACGAGGTTCCGGCGGGGTCACCTGTTTGAGCGGTGTCGCCCACCAGGGTCATCCACCGGTTCGGGATCCGGCGCATCAGCATGCGCCACGCCATGGCCGACAGTTCCTGCGCCTCATCGACGATCATGTGCCCGTACGTCCAGGTCCGGTCACCTGCCGCTCGTTCGGCCGTCGTCCGGTGCTGCTTCATGTCCTGACGCTCGGCGAGTTGCGACGCATCGATCAGGTCGTATGCCATCAACAGTTCGGGATCGAGTTCGTCCTCCAGATCCTGTGGCGCCGAACCGGTGAGGATGTCCAATGCACCTTGGGCGTCGGCGATCTGCCTTCGCCACCGCTTGGCGGCCCCTTCGCGTTCTGCCGCATCGTCGATGCCGAGCAGTTCGGCGAGTTCGTCGAGCAGTGGTGCGTCCGCGGCACTGAAACCAGCGTGTAGGCCCGGGCGATGGAGAGCGTCGATCTGTGCTTCGGTGAGACCGGGGGCGGCTGCGGTCAGACGCTTTTTCGACGCCAGCAGGTCCGACAGCACGCGTTGCGGTGACAGTGTCGGCCACAGTGCGTCGATTGCGGTCACGATGTCGGGATCGGCCCGCATCTCCGAGCGGATGTCGCCGATGTCCTCGCGGCTCAGGAGATTTCCGCCATTGACGAGATCCGCTCCGATGAGCTCTGCCATCTGATCCGCGAGCGCTTCGATGACAGCGGAGACGAAGATGGGCCGTGCCAGATTGTGGGGGCGACGGGACGACCGAGCGCGGCCTCGGGCGCGCGTGACAATCTTGCGGTCGAGCGTGAGTCGATAGGTGTCGAAGGTGAGGTGCACGGGCTTCGTTGGCACTTCCTGCCGGTCGCGGACCGCCGTCTTCAGGATGTCCACCATGTCGAGGGAGCCTTTGATCTCTGCGGCCTCGAAACCGTCGTCGAGGGTGGCCGTGACCCCGGGATAGAGGTCGCCGACAGTGGACAGCAGCACGCCGGTTTCGCCCAGGGACGGAAGCACCTGACCGATGTAGTCGAGGAACGTCGAGTTGGGCCCGACGATGAGCACGCCGCTCTTGGCGAGTTGTTTGCGGTAGGTGTACAGAAGGTAGGCGGCGCGATGCAGAGCGACCGCGGTCTTGCCGGTGCCGGGGCCGCCCTGAACCACGAGCACGCTCTTGTGCTCGGAGCGGATGATCGCGTCCTGTTCCGATTGAATGGTCGCGACGATGTCGTGCATCTGCCCGGTGCGGGCTGCGTTGAGCGCGTCGAGGAGCGCAGACTCGCCGGCCATGCCACCAGCGGATCCGACGCTTGCGTGCTCGCGTGCAGTGTCGAGGTCGAGGTACTCGTCGTTGAGGGCAGTCACGGTGCGGTTGCGGCTGCGGATGTGTCGGCGCAGTACCACCCCCTCCGGTGCTGCGGGGGTGGCCAGATAGAAGGGTCTGGCGAGAGGAGCGCGCCAGTCGAGCAACAACGATTCGTAGTCGTTGTCCTCGTCCAGGATGCCGATGCGTCCGATGTACCGCGCTTCGATGCTCCCACCGTCACCGTCCGGGTCGCCGCTGTGTGCGGCTTCGCGGACGTCGACGCGGCCGAAACACAGTCCGTGTTCGGCCGCGTCGTACTTGGCGAGGTCCTCGGTGTACATCTGGGTGAACGATTCGCGCTCGCTACGCGCCTGGGGAGTGCCGCCCGTCTCCAGTAGCACTCGCTTCAAGCGCGTCCGGGTGTACTCCCGCAGTGCGTCGAGCTGTGTGTACAGCATCGACAGGTAACGCTGCTCGTGCTCGAGGTCGGGATGGGGCGCGCCATCATCCGGCACATGAACTCCTCGGGTTGGAACGATTCGAACGCGCAGGCACGTCGAGGAAAGTGTCCAAGGAGTCTAGTTCGGCGGGGGCCCGTGTGCAGAAATCTCGGTGTGTCCGCCCCGGCTCCGGTCGCTATCCGAGTTTCTTCTGAAGCGCCTTCTCCGCCTTCGCTCGCGCTTTCTCTGCCTTCGTCCGCGTCTTCTCCGCGCGTGCTTGTGCCCGGTGCGCGTTCTCGAGTGCCTTCGCGTTCAGTTCCGAGGTTCGTTCCTCGGCGAGATGCGCCAGTTCGGTCCCTCGATCGCGGGTTGTCTCCCACAATTTCGAGCCGCGCCGTCGCGCGACCTCGGCGTACTCGGGGGCGCGGTTTCGTGCACGTTCGAGCAATTCGCTGCTGCGATCCTTTGCGGCGTCCGTGAGCTCCGGGGTGTGCTCCTTGGCTGCATCGAGGAGCTCGGCGCCGCGTTCACGCGCGACCGAGGCGAGCTCGGGACCTCGCTCACGGGCAACTCCCAGGATTTCCGTTCCGCGCTCGCGCGCTACCTCGGCGAGTTCGGGTGCACGTTCCTTGGCCTTCTCGAAGAGGGCGCTTCCCTGCTGGCTCGCGTCATCGGTGAGCGATTTCACTCGTTCGGAAACAGTGTGCAGGGCGTCGCCGGTCGCATGATCCGACGTCGATCCGGGCAAGGCGGCCACCACGGCTTCCTGGGCATGACGCGCGGCGCGCCTGCCTCGCCAGCCGAGTGACGGCTTGCCTTCGGTATCGACGGATGCGAGAAGCAGTCCACCGAGGAGGCCCACGTTCTTGAGGAACTGTGTGCGGTGCTGGGCGCGTGCGGCAGGGTCGTCGTAATTCCAGAAGTCGTGGCCGGCGATGGTGGTCGGGACAACGGTGCCTGCCAAGGCCAGGGCGGAGATCCGCGGCCACTTGCCGATGGCGAGAAGCGCGCCCGCCCCGACCTGGACCGCGGCATTGATCTGCACCAGGGTCTCCGGATTGCTGGGTAGCCGGTCGGTGACCGAATCGGGTGCGACGCCGAGCATCTGGTCCAGCCCTGTCTGGGCCGCGGTGGCCTTGGGAGTGGGATTGCGCAGGGCGTCGACTCCCCCTGCGATGAAGATGGATGCGAGCATCGGGCGAGCAATCCTTCGGACGATCATGTGCAGCCTCTTTCTCCGCGTCGCTTTGTTTCAGACCCTGCCACGTGTACCCGGATCGGATCGGAAGTATGCGAGATCTGGCTGAGGATGTGCTGCGATCGAATTCGGACCGGACGGAATCCCATAATATACCGAATAATTGTCGGCGCGGCCACTCGTCGCCCCTGACAGTTCCGATCGTGGCCTCCGGTCGGTATCCCCCGCCGATCATCCTCGAATCGACGAAGTGACCCGGATGGACAGGCGGGAGACACGCGTTCCGCTTCCGTGAACGCGCCGAGGCGGAGTGCTCGCACCGATGTGCGTATGTGGTTGTGCTCCTGCAGGATCGGAGCTCGGGCAGAAGGGTCGAGTCAGGATGTCCGGCGGGGTGATGGTTGATGGTCCTGGGCCCCGCACCTGCGATGTCACCAGCCGCGCTCACGCCACTGTTGCAGATGCGGACGCTCGGCTCCGAGCGTGGTGTCCTTGCCGTGGCCCGGGTAGATCACCGTGTCGTCACCGAACCGTCCGAAGAGCTTCGCCTCGACGTCGTCGAGCAGTGAAGTGAACTTCTCTGTATCGGCGGTCTTTCCGATCCCGCCGGGGAAGAGGCAGTCGCCGGTGAAGACGTGATGGCGTCCGGTACCGGCCTCCTCGAGTACGAGTGCGATCGAACCGGGGGTGTGCCCGGACAAGTGAAGCACCTCGAGGCCGAGTTCGCCGATCCGGATGGTGTCGCCCTCTTCGAGGAGACGATCCGGGGTCACCGGCAGCGGTTCGGCGTCGAGAGGGTGCGCTGCGGTCGGTGCCTTCGTGGCGGCAGCGACCTGCTCGAGGCCTTGCCAATGGTCCCAGTGCTGATGCGTGGTGAGGATCAGTTCGAGATTCGGCGCATGCTCGGCAAGATAGGGCACGAGCAGGTCCGGTTCGTTGGCTGCATCGATGAACAGAGATTTGCCGGTTCGGGTGTCGGTGATGAGGTAGGTGTTGTTGTCCATCTGACCGACCGAGAGCTTGACGATAGTCGCACCGGGGATGCTGCGTCGCTGCGCGGGGCCGCCCGGGGAGACCTCGCCGGTGTAGTGGTCATCGATGATGAGAGGCTGCTGCGTCATGTGCCGCACGTTACCTCTGCGCCGCATCGTCCGAGGTCGAGTGGCCGCAGACCGGAACGTGTCGGTGCACGCGCCTACGATGGGCAAGGGCCCGAATGCGGCCTTGTCGACAAGGAAGGAACTGGCGTGGCGGATCGCCTGATCGTACGAGGGGCGCGCGAACACAACCTGCGCGGTGTCGACCTGGATTTGCCGCGCGACAGTCTTATCGTGTTCACCGGCCTCTCCGGGTCCGGCAAGTCGAGCCTTGCGTTCGACACGATTTTCGCGGAGGGTCAGCGCCGCTATGTCGAGTCGCTGTCCGCGTATGCGCGGCAGTTCCTCGGCCAGATGGACAAGCCGGATGTCGACTTCATCGAGGGACTTTCGCCTGCGGTATCGATCGACCAGAAATCGACCAACCGGAACCCCCGTTCCACCGTCGGCACCATCACCGAGGTCTACGACTACCTCCGGCTGCTGTATGCGCGTGCCGGTACTCCGCATTGCCCCGTGTGCGGCGAGAAGATCGCCCGCCAGTCGCCGCAGCAGATCGTCGACCAGGTGCTCGAGATGGAAGCCGGTCTGCGCTTCCAGATCCTCGCGCCCGTGGTACGGACCAGAAAAGGCGAGTTCGTCGACCTGTTCGAGCACCTCACCGTGCAGGGCTACTCCCGCGTCCGGGTGGACGGGGTGGTGTATCCGCTCTCCGAGCCGCCCAAGCTCAAGAAGCAGGAGAAACACGACATCGAGGTTGTCGTCGACCGCCTCGCGGTGAAGCCCTCCGCCAAGCAGCGTCTCACCGATTCCGTCGAGACCGCGCTGCGCCTCGCGGAAGGCATCGTCGTCCTCGACTTCGTCGACCGCGACGAGGGCGCCCCCGATCGCGAACGTCGATTCTCCGAATCCCTGGCCTGCCCGAACGCGCATCCCCTCGCGATCGACGACCTCGAGCCGCGCTCGTTCTCCTTCAACTCCCCGTACGGTGCGTGCCCCGACTGCGCCGGCCTCGGCGTACGTAAGGAGGTCGATACCGACCTGGTGGTACCCGACCCGGACCGCAGCCTCGCCGACGGCGCGATCGCACCGTGGTCGATGGGGCAGAGTTCCGAATACTTCACCCGTCTGCTGACCGGGCTGGCCGACGTCATGGGCTTCGACATCGACACACCGTGGAAGAAGCTGCCCGCAAAGGTTCGTAAGGCGGTGCTCGAGGGCAGTACCGAGCAGGTGCACGTCCGCTACAAGAACCGTTACGGCCGAGTCCGCTCCTACTACGCCGAATTCGAAGGCGTGATGCCGTTCCTGCATCGCCGCATGGAGCAGACCGAGTCGGAACAGATGAAGGAACGCTACGACGGCTACATGCGCGACATTCCGTGCCCGACGTGTAGCGGCACCCGGCTACGACCCGAGATCCTGGCGGTCACGATCACCGCGGACAACCTCGGCGCCAAGTCGATCGCCGAGGTATGCGATCTGTCGATTGCCGAGTGCGCCGACTTCCTGAACAACCTCACCCTCGGGCCCCGGGAGGCGGCGATCGCCGGCCAGGTCCTCAAGGAAGTGCAGGCACGGCTCGGCTTCCTGCTCGACGTGGGTCTCGATTACCTCACTCTCGCTCGGGCGGCCGCCACCCTGTCCGGTGGCGAAGCTCAACGTATCCGGCTCGCTACCCAGATCGGCTCAGGTCTCGTCGGTGTCCTCTACGTACTGGACGAGCCGTCCATCGGTCTACATCAGCGCGACAATCGCCGATTGATCGATACCCTCACCCGGCTGCGCGATCTCGGAAACACTCTGATCGTCGTGGAACACGACGAGGACACCATCCGCGCGTCGGACTGGGTGGTCGATATCGGACCGCGCGCCGGCGAGCATGGCGGGCATGTCGTCCACAGCGGCACCTACAAGGGGCTTCTCGACAACTCCGAATCCATCACCGGCGCGTTCCTGTCGGGTCGCGAATCGATTCCCGTTCCACTCGTGCGCCGACCCGTGGATCCGAAACGTCAGGTCACCGTGATCGGTGCCCGGGAGAACAATCTCCGTGAGATCGACGTCGCATTCCCGCTGGGGGTACTCACCTGCGTGACCGGCGTGTCGGGCTCTGGCAAGTCGACGCTCGTCAACGAGATCCTCGCGACGGTGATGGCCAACAAGCTCAACCGTGCGCGGCAGGTGCCCGGGCGGCATACCCGCATCAACGGTCTCGATCAGCTCGACAAGCTCGTGCAGGTCGACCAATCACCGATCGGCCGGACACCCCGGTCGAACCCCGCGACCTACACCGGAGTGTTCGACAAGATCCGCACCCTCTTCGCTGCGACCACCGAGGCGAAGGTGCGCGGGTATCAGCCCGGACGTTTCTCGTTCAATGTCAAGGGCGGTCGCTGCGAAGCGTGCTCGGGTGACGGCACCCTCAAGATCGAGATGAACTTCCTCCCCGATGTGTACGTGCCGTGCGAAGTATGCCACGGCGCCCGGTACAACCGGGAAACACTCGAGGTGCATTACAAGGGCAAGACGATCGCTGAGGTGCTCGACATGTCGATCGAGGAGGCCGCCGAGTTCTTCGAACCGGTCACCTCGATCCACCGCTACCTTGCGACCCTCGTCGAGGTGGGTCTCGGTTATGTCCGACTGGGTCAGCCGGCGACGACGTTGTCCGGTGGTGAGGCTCAGCGTGTCAAGCTCGCTGCCGAACTGCAGAAACGTTCCAACGGACGAACCGCCTACATCCTCGATGAGCCGACTACCGGTCTGCACTTCGACGACATCCGGAAGTTGCTCGGCGTCATCAACGGCCTCGTCGACAAGGGCAACACGGTCATCGTCATCGAACACAATCTCGATGTGATCAAGACGTCGGACTGGATCATCGACATGGGGCCGGAAGGAGGGTCCGGCGGCGGCATGGTCGTTGCGGAAGGCACACCCGAGGATGTCGCGGCGGTCGAACGTAGCTATACAGGCCGATTCGTTGCGGAATCCCTCGCGGAATCCGTCCCGGCTCAGGAGAAGAAGTCTGCTCGTCCCGCCCGCAAGCGTGCGCCCCGAAAGAAGGCAGTCGCAGGCTGACGGGCGAGGCGAGCATGCGCTGAAGGTCAGTAGACAGGGCCGGTGTACTTCTCGCCGGGACCCTGGCCGGGTGCATCCGGTACCGACGAAGCCTCGCGGAATGCCTTCTGAAGTGCTTGCAGACCCTCACGGATCGGACCGGCGTGCGGGCCGAGGTACTCCACCGAGGCAGTGACCAGCCCGGCGAGGGCTGTGATCACACGGCGCGCCTCATCGAGGTCCAAGCGGTCGCTCGCGTCGGGATCGTCGTCGGCGAGGCCCAGCTTTTCTGCGGCGGAACTCATCAGCATCACCGCAGCGCGGCTGATCACCTCGACCGCGGGAATGTCGGCGAGGTCGCGAATATCCGCGGGCTGATCATCGTGGTGGGGGACGTCGGGGGTGTCGGTCATGTCCTCGAGGATCCCACCAGCGCAGCGGTGCTCGTGTCCCGGGTGCGTCCATCGACGCCCGATTCGGCGCCGACGTGCATATTTTGCTAGACTGATCGCTACGACCGCCTGCGCGTACCCGCGCGGGCAGCAAGTGGAGTCCGACTCCCACCTCTGGCCGTGTGATTTTTGCGGCGCAGTGGTCCGGTCCTTCGAACGTTTCGGCGCTCGGAGAGTTCATGCCCTCAAGGGTATGGAACGTGGTCGCGGCGGTGCCGCGGCGCGTCGACCGGTCGGTACGGACCCCGCCAGGTGTATCAGCACTGCAGCGGGGTTTTTTCGTCGAGGAATCGCCGGGCCCCGCGTGCTGCGGTGCGGTCAGGAAGACCACACCGCATTTCTACCTAGGAGGCCCCATCAGCGCTGAGACCCGCATCAACGAACGCATCCGTGTTCCCGAGGTCCGACTCGTCGGACCGGGTGGTGAACAGGTCGGAATCGTGCGTGTCGAAGATGCACTCCGCCTGGCCATCGAAGCCGACCTCGACCTCGTCGAGGTGGCCCCCGACGCCCGCCCGCCGGTCTGCAAGATCATGGACTACGGCAAGTTCAAGTACGAAGCCGCGCAGAAGGCGCGCGAATCGCGCAAGAACCAGCAGCTGACCGTGATCAAGGAGCAGAAGCTCCGTCCCAAGATCGACGACCACGACTACGAGACCAAGAAGAAGAACGTCGTTCGCTTCCTCGAGGCCGGCTCGAAGGTCAAAGTGACCATCATGTTCCGCGGTCGTGAGCAGTCGCGTCCCGAACTCGGATTCCGTCTGTTGCAGCGTCTCGGCGCCGATGTCGCCGACCTGGGATTCATCGAGACGTCCGCGAAGCAGGACGGCCGCAACATGACGATGGTCCTGGCCCCGCACAAGGGAGCGAAGACCCGCGCCAAGGCTCAGGAAGCCGCGCATGCCGCTCCGGCCAAGTCTTCCCGGCCTGCCCCCGCGGTACCTGCAGAACCCGCCGCACCTGCGGCGCAGGAGCAGCAGGATCAATCGGGAGAGGCACAGACCAGCTAGCCGCTCCGGCAGCACATCCGGTGCTGCGCGCGAGCACCGATGTATCCACGACAAGAACTGAGGACTCCATGCCCAAGTCGAAGACCCACAGCGGCACCGCAAAGCGTTTCAAGGTGTCCGGTAGCGGAAAGATCCTGCGCCAGAAGGCCGGTCGCCGCCACCTGCTCGAGCACAAGTCCTCGCGCGTCACGCGTCGCCTCGACGGGACCGCCGTCGTCGCGCCCGCCGACGCGCCGCGCATCAAGCGCCTGCTCGACATCTGAGCCTTCCCGACCGATCACCCCGGGGGCCGAGTACCAGCCCCCCGAACCTGACAGGACATATCAGTGGCACGCGTGAAGAGGGCCGTCAACGCCCAGAAGAAGCGCCGTTCGATTCTCGAGGCCTCCAAGGGCTACCGCGGGCAGCGCTCGCGTCTGTACCGCAAGGCCAAGGAACAGCAGCTTCACTCGCTGACCTACGCCTACCGCGACCGTCGCGCGCGCAAGGGCGACTTCCGCAAGCTGTGGATCACCCGCATCAACGCTGCGGCCCGCGCGAACGACATCACCTACAACCGGTTCATCCAGGGCCTCAAGGCTGCCGGTGTCGAGGTCGACCGCAAGATCCTTGCTGAGCTTGCCGTCTCCGACACCGAGGCATTCGCAGGCTTGGTGGCTGTCGCGAAGGCCGCGCTGCCCGCCGACGTCAACGCTCCGGCTGCCTGAGCGCGACGCTGAACGAGAATCCAGCACAGGAACGGCCCGTGGACCCGCTCACCGAGCGCACCCCACGGGTCGTTTCTGCTGTCAAACTGCTCCGCGCCGCTGAGCGGCGTAAAACCGGACGCTTCCTCGCGGAAGGTGAGAACTCGGTCACCGCGGCCCTCGCCGCCGGGGTGGTGCACGACATATTCGTGACCGAAGACGCCGCCGAGCGCTACCGGGATCTCGTCACCACCGCGCAGAAACGCGGCATCCGCGTGGGCCTCGTGACCGACCGCGCCGCCGGGCGACTGTCCGACACCGTCTCACCGCCGGGACTCGTCGCGGTGTGCGACACCCTCGACGTGCCCCTCGGCTCGGCACTCGACTCCGGGGCACGGCTACTCGCGATCCCGGTCGAGATGGGGGAGCCCGGCAACGCAGGGACCCTCATCCGCGTCGCCGACGCTGTCGGTGCCGACGCGGTGATCCTCGCGGGAGACAGCGTCGATCCGCACAACGGAAAATGCGTGCGTTCCTCGGCAGGCAGCGTCTTCCATCTGCCGCTCGTGAGAGAACGCGACACCAGCCGCGTGCTCGACGCCGTGACCGCCGCGGGAGTTCGAGTCCTCGCGACCGCGGCCGACGGTGAGGTCGATCTCGACGAAGCGGACGAACTGCTCGCAGGTCCCACGGCTTGGCTCTTCGGCAGTGAAGCCCACGGGCTGCCGCCCGAGGTCGCCGCCCGCGCCGATCATCGGGTGCGCATTCCGATCCGCGGTCGTGCCGAATCCCTCAACCTCGCGACCGCCGCTGCGATCTGCATGTATGCAAGTGCCAGGGTGCAGCATCGGTCGGCTACGCGCTTAACCTAGGATTTCTACGGTGCAGCCTCGTTGCACCGGCTTCACCCACCGACGAAGAACCGCTCGCCCCAAGAAGGAGTTGCACCGGTCGTGGCCAAGAAAGAGGGCGGCACTCCGCCGGAAGTCGATCCCCAAGCGCTGACCGAGGACGCCCTCGCGGCGGCACAGAAAGCAGCCCTCGAAGGATTCAGCGCGGCCCGTAACCTCGACGAACTCGCCCAGGCGAAGATTGCGCACCTGGGGGACAAGGCGCCCATCTCATTGGCGAAGCGCGCGCTCGGCTCCCTGCCCGGTCCCGAACGCGCCGACGCCGGGAAACGTGTCAACGTCCACCGCACCGCAGTGCAGGCCGCCTTCGACTCGCGTCGCGAAGAACTGCAGGCGGAGCGCGACGCCGCGGTCCTCGTCGCCGAGTCGATCGACGTGACCCTGCCCGCCACCCGCCGTGCGCTCGGCGCGCGACATCCCATCACCATCATCTCCGAACAGGTCTCCGACGTGTTCGTTGCGATGGGCTGGGAGATCGCCGAGGGACCGGAAGTCGAAACCGAGCACTACAACTTCGACGCACTGAACTTCTTGCCCGACCACCCGGCCCGGACGATGCAGGACACGTTTCACATCGCGCCCGAGGGTTCGAGGCAGGTGTTGCGCACGCACACCTCCCCGGTGCAGGTCCGCACGATGCTCAGCCGGGACATCCCGATATACGTGGTGTGTCCCGGGCGTACCTTCCGCACGGACGAACTCGACGCCACCCACACCCCGGTGTTCTCGCAGATCGAGGGACTCGCGGTCGACAAGGGCCTGACGATGGCGCACCTCAAGGGCACGCTCGACGCCTTCGCCCGTGCCCTGTTCGGTCCGGAGACCACTACCCGGATGCGGCCGAACTACTTCCCGTTCACCGAACCGTCCGCCGAGGTCGACGTGTGGTTCCCGAACAAGAAGGGCGGCGCAGGCTGGGTCGAGTGGGGTGGCTGCGGAATGGTCAACCCCAATGTGCTCCGCGCGAGCGGTATCGACCCCGATGTGTACGGCGGATTCGCGTTCGGCATGGGCCTCGAACGCACCCTGCAGTTCCGCAACGGTATCTCCGACATGCGCGACATCGTCGAAGGCGACATCCGCTTCACCCTTCCCTTCGGGGTGCAGGGCTGACGCCCTGACCCCTGACCGACGGGATCCGGCGCCGATGCCCTGACCCGTGACCGACATCGAACGAGAAAGCTGAGCTCAAGTGCGAGTAGCGCAATCCTGGCTGGCGGAAATCCTGCAGCGCGCCACCCCCGAGTGGAACGTCACCCCGGAGGAACTCGACGCAGGCTTCGTCCGGGTCGGTCTCGAGGTCGAGGACATCGAGACCCTGGGGCGCGTCGCCCATCTCGTCATCGGACGTGTCGTGGAGATCACCGAACTCGAGGGCTTCAAGAAGCCCATTCGGTTCTGCCAGGTCGACGTCGGTGAAGACGTCCCCCGCGGCATCGTGTGCGGTGCCCGTAATTTCGCGGTAGGCGACCTCATCGTCGCCGCGTTGCCCGGCGCGGTGCTCCCGGGCGGGTTCGCCATTGCGTCGCGCAAGACGTACGGCCACGTGTCCGACGGCATGATCTGCTCGGTCGCCGAACTCGGCATCGGCAAGGACCATTCCGGCATTCTCGTCCTCGAGCCGGGATCCGGAGAGCCCGGTGACGACGCGAACGACCTGCTCGGACTCGGCGACACCGTGATCGAGCTCAACATCACCCCCGACCGCGGCTACTGTTTCTCCCTGCGCGGCCTCACCCGTGAACTCGCGTGTGGTTTCGACCTCGAGTTCATCGATCCGGCCCAGATCCCGTCGCTGCCGTCCGATGGCGGACAGAGCTACCCGATCCGGCTCGAACCAGAAGCAGGAGCGACGCGATTCGCGGCGCGGAAGGTTACCGGTATCGACCCCACCGCGGTCACGCCGTGGTGGATGCAGCGTCGCCTGCACACCGCTGGGGTCCGCCCGATCTCACCGGCCGTAGACGTCACCAACTACGTGATGCTCGAACTGGGCCAGCCCCTGCACGCGTTCGACGCCGCGACCTTGCAGGGCGAGATCGTCATCCGTCGCGCTGTAGCGGGGGAGAAGCTCACCACGCTCGACGGGGTGGAACGCGTGCTCGATCCCGAGGACGTCGTCATCACCGACGACAGCGGTGTCATCTCCCTCGCCGGAATCATGGGCGGCGCCACCACCGAGGTCGGGGACGACACCACCGACATCCTCCTCGAGGCTGCGACCTGGGATCCGCTTGCGGTCTTTCGTGGCAACCGCCGGCACAAGCTCAGCAGCGAGGCAGGCAAACGCTTCGAGCGCACCGTCGACCCCGAGGTTGCGCTCGCGGCGCTCGATCGTGCGGCGTCGCTGCTCACCTCGATCGCGGGCGGTCGTGTCGAGCCGACGCTGACCGACATCTCCGTGCCGACCGAGAGCGTCTCGATCCGCATGGACATCGACCTTCCCGATCGCACCGCCGGTGTCGGCTACGCGAACGGCACCGCCGCACGTCGACTCACACAGATCGGGTGTGCCGTCGAGGTCGGTGTCGCTGACGATGGGAAGGGCCAGTTGGTCGTCGCGCCTCCGTCGTGGCGTCCCGATCTGCGCCAGCCCGCGGATCTCGTCGAGGAGGTCCTCCGTCTCGAAGGACTCGAACAGATCCCGTCTGTCGTTCCCGCCGCGCCCGCGGGACGCGGACTGACCCCGAGCCAGCGTCGTCGTCGCGCGGTGGGACGTGCGCTCGCTTCCGACGGATACATCGAGGTCCTCGCTCCGGTCTTTCTGCCCGCGGGCGTGTTCGACACGTGGGGGCTGGGCGCCGAAGACCCGCGCCGCACCACCACCAAGGTCCTCAACCCGCTCGAGTCGGATCGACCCGAGTTGGCGACAACGCTGCTGCCGGGCCTGCTGGAAGTACTTTCGCGCAACGTGTCGCGCGGACAGCGTGACGTCGCGCTGTTCTCGATCGCGCAGGTGGTCCACCCCGGCCCCGAGACGACCTCGGTCGCGGCGCTTCCCGTCGATCGGCGCCCCACCGACGACGAGATCGCACTCCTGGAACGGTCCCTGCCTGAGCAACCCGTGCATATCGGCGGTGTCCTGTCCGGTTTGCGGGAGCCCGCAGGCCCCTGGGGCCCCGGCCGGGTCTCCGACGCGGCCGACGCGTTTGCGGCAGCCGAGACCGTTGCCCGGGCTGCGGGCGTGCAACTCGAGCGTCGGGCAGCGCAGTACCTGCCGTGGCACCCGGGCCGTTGCGCGGAACTGCTCGTCGACGGGGTCGTCGTCGGTCATGCCGGTGAACTTCACCCGGCCGTCGTCGAACGGTCCGGGCTCCCCGCCCGGACGTGCGCCTTCGAGCTGAATCTCGATGCGCTGCCGATCGTGGAGTTGCTGCCTGCCCCCATCGTGTCGCCATTCCCCGCAGTTCTGCAGGACGTCGCGGTCGTTGTCGCCGACGAGGTGCCTGCTGCGCGAGTGGAAGCGGCCCTGCGTAGCGGTGGCGGCGAATTGCTCGAGGACATCCGGTTGTTCGATGTCTTCACAGGTTCGCAAGTGGGCGACGGACGAAAGTCACTCGCCTTCGCGCTGCGGTTCCGTGCGTACGACCGCACCCTCACCGAGGATGAGGCGAGCGCGGCTCGCGACTCCGCTGTCGCTGCTGCCTCGGCCGCAGTAGGAGCGGAACTTCGCGGCTGACGCGGCAGCGGCGGGCGGGTGCGCGACGTAGCCTGAGGAGATGAGCACGCACGAATCGTCCCCAGAGCGCGTACCGGATCCCGACAGTCCGGAGGAACCGGTACCGGATGTGACACCGGCGGGGCCCGACACGCCGTCGGTGCCCGATGTACCGCCCGGTCCATCGATACCCGACGTTCCACCTATCGATCCGGAACCATCGCCCGATCCCGACATCACACCGACCGGGACACGAGCGCCGACGATCGAGGAGGTGACCGGGTACACGGAGGGCGGGGTACCGACCTTCGACTCGGTGCGCGACAAGATCGAGCGGCGAGCCGGTACAGCGACCGGCATGGAGGAGCTGGCCCACGAGAGTGCCGCGGGACGGAGCCTCGATGAGAAGTACGAGGAGCACAGGAAGGCCGCGGCCGACAGATTGGACGAGATCCGGCAGTCGATGAAGAAGACCTGATCGGGGAAAGCCCGGTATGGGAACCCAGTGATGAAATAATTTGCATGAGCGTGCATAATCAATCGCATGGGTAACTCACCGGCATTCACAGCGACACCGCAGTCGCCACTCCGGGTCGCAGTAGCGGGCGCCAGCGGCTACGCGGGTGGCGAGGTCCTACGCCTGCTTCTCGCGCATCCCGCCTACCTGGACGGATCCCTCGTCATCGGTGCACTGACCGCGGGTGGCAACGCGGGCGCCGCCCTGCGCGAGTTCCATCCGCACCTGCACCCGCTCGCGGAGCGAGTGCTGGCGCCGACCGACCTCGACTCGCTTGCCGGTCACGACGTCGTCTTCCTCGGGTTGCCGCACGGCCACTCCGCCGCGCTCGCCGAGCAACTGCCCGGTACTACTGTCGTGATCGACTGCGGCGCAGACTTCCGGCTCGAGGACTCCGACGACTGGCAACGCTGGTACGGAACCGACCATGCAGGCACCTGGCCCTACGGACTTCCGGAACTCGCCGGAAAGCGGGAGCAGCTCACCGGCGCCACCCGCATTGCGGTCCCCGGCTGCTACCCGACGTCCGCGACACTCGCGCTGGCCCCGGCCGTCGCTGCAGGCATCGTCGAACCGGCAGTCCGGATCGTGGCGGTCTCCGGAACCTCCGGCGCAGGCAAGTCCCCTCGAGTCGACCTGCTCGGTTCCGAAGTGATGGGCTCGGCGCGCGCCTACGGCGTCGCGGGCGCACACCGGCACACGCCGGAGATCAAACAGAATCTGTCCGCGCTCGCAGGCGCACCGGTGACGGTCTCGTTCACCCCCGTGCTGGCCCCGATGCCGCGCGGGATCCTGGCCACGTGCACCGCCCCGACCACAGCGTCGATCGCAGAGGTGCGCGCCGTATACGAAAAGGCCTATTCCGACGAACCATTCGTGCATCTGCTTCCCGACGGCGTGCTACCCGCGACCGGCGCCGTCGTCGGATCCAACGCCGTGCAGATCTCGGTCACCGTCGACACCGACGCCGGACTTCTGGTCGCAATCGCCGCGATCGACAATCTCACCAAGGGCACCGCAGGCGGTGCCGTCCAATCCATGAACCTTGCCGTCGGTCTACCCGAGACCGCGGGCCTGCCCACAGTGGGAGTTGCACCGTGACCGAGAGCGCCGACAAGCACGCAGACCACGTCTACAGCGACGCGGTCGACATCGCCGGGGGACGGCTCATCCGCACCCAGGGCGTCACCAGCCCCGCCGGATTCCGCGCCGCAGGAATTCCCGCAGGTATCAAGATCTCCGGCAGGCCCGATCTCGCGCTCGTGTTCAACGAAGGCCCCGACCTCACTGCCGCCGGTGTGTTCACGGCAAACAAGGTCAAGGCCGCACCCGTCCTGTGGTCCCAGCAGGTGCTGGCCTCGCACGCATTACGCGCCGTGGTCCTCAACTCCGGGGGAGCCAACGCATGCACCGGACCCGGCGGATTCCAGGACACCCATGCCACCGCCGAAGCCGTCGCCGAGGCGCTGAGCAACTGGGGTACCGAGACCGGCGCCGGCGAGGTCGCCGTGTGCTCGACCGGACTCATCGGCGACCGATTGCCCATGGACAAGGTGCTCTCCGGCGTCCAGGACATCGTGCACGAACTTGCCGGTGGCATCTCCGGGGGTACCGACGCCGCCTACGCCATCATGACCACCGACACCGTGCCCAAGCAGGCTGCTCTGCATCACGCCGACAAGTGGAATGTGGGTGGCATGGCGAAGGGCGCGGGCATGCTGGCACCTGCGCTTGCCACCATGCTGTGCGTGGTGACCACCGACGCCGTCGCCACCGCCGAACAGCTCAGCCGAGCGCTGCGCGGCGCGACCCGCATGACATTCGACCGACTCGACATCGACGGTGCCACCAGTACCAACGACACGGTCCTGCTCCTCGCATCCGGCGCCAGCGGTGTGAGCCCGACGCAGAACGAACTCGATGCTGCCGTCCTCGCGGTATGTGACGACCTGGCAGCGCAGATGATGGCCGACGCCGAAGGCGTCACCAAGCGCGTCATCGTCACGGTGCGCGGTGCCGCTTCCGAGGCCCATGCCCTGATCGGCGCCCGCACGGTTGCCCGCGACAGCCTGGTCAAGACCGCGCTTTTCGGCTCCGATCCCAACTGGGGCCGTGTCCTCGCTGCGATCGGCATCGCCCCCATCGAACTCGACCCCGACAAGATCTCGGTGACGTTCAACGGCAGCCCGGTGTGCATCGACGGAGTCGGCGCTCCCGGCGCCCGTGAGGTGGACCTGTCCGGCATCGACATCGCGTTGGAGATCGACCTCGGTGTCGGCGACGCCGAAGCCTCCATCCGTACCACCGACCTCTCGCACGCCTACGTGGAAGAGAACTCGGCCTACTCGTCCTGATCGAGCGGCCCCCAGATCACCGGTCGATACAGGAGACCCCATGACCGACGACCTCATCGCGAGCCTGACCTCGCACCAGAAGGCGTTCGTACTCGCCGAAGCTCTGCCGTGGCTGCAGAAATTCCGCGACAAGATCGTCGTCGTCAAATACGGCGGCAACGCCATGACCGACGGCGCCCTCAAAGTTGCGTTCGCTGCCGACATGGCGTTCCTGCGCACCGTCGGCATACATCCGGTGGTGGTGCACGGCGGGGGCCCACAGATCAACACCATGCTGAAGCGGCTAGGCATGGAAGGCGAGTTCCGCGGCGGTTTCCGGGTGACCACCCCCGACGTCATGGATGTCGTACGCATGGTGCTGTTCGGACAGGTCGGCCGCGAACTCGTCGGCCTGATCAACAGCCACGGGCCCTACGCGGTCGGGATCTCCGGTGAGGACGCGCAGCTGTTCACCGCGACCCGGCGCACCGTCCTGGTAGACGGAACCGATACCGACATCGGGCTCGTCGGCGACGTCACCACCGTCGACCCCGCGGCGGTGCTCGACCTCATTGCGGCAGGACGCATCCCCGTAGTGTCGACCATCGCGCCCGACGCGGACGGCGTCGTGCACAACATCAACGCCGACACCGCGGCCGCAGCCCTCGCCGAAGCGCTCGGCGCGGAGAAACTCGTCGTCCTCACCGACGTCGAAGGTCTCTACACCGACTGGCCGGACCGTAGCTCGCTCACCTCGTCGATCGACACTGTCGCACTCGAGGCGCTCCTTCCGTCCCTCGACTCCGGGATGGTCCCGAAAATGGAGGCGTGCCTGCGCGCCGTACAGGGCGGAGTTCCCAGCGCGCACGTCATCGACGGGCGCCAGCCGCACTCCGTCCTGCTCGAACTGTTCACCGAAGAAGGTATCGGCACCATGGTGGTGCCTGCCCACGACCAGGAAGGCGCCGCATGACCGGCACGTCCGAGCTCCAGCAGCGCTGGGCCGGCTCACTCATGAACAACTACGGGGTGCCCAAGGTCGCGCTCGTCGCGGGCGACGGCGCCGTCCTCACCGACGCCGACGGTAAGCAGTATCTCGATCTGCTCGGCGGCATCGCAGTCAACAGCCTCGGTCACCGCCACCCGGCCGTCATCGAGGCCGTCACCGCGCAGCTGGGCCAACTCGGGCACGTGTCGAATCTGTATGCCTCTCAGCCGGTTCTCGACCTCGCCGAACAACTCCTCGGACGCTGGGGGCACCCGGGTCGCGCGTTCTTCTGCAACTCCGGGACCGAAGCCAACGAAGCCGCGTTCAAGATTGCGCGGCTCACCGGCCGTCCCAAGATCATCGCCGCCGAGAAGGCATTTCACGGTCGTACGATGGGTGCCCTTGCACTCACGGGTCAACCTGACAAGCGCGCACCGTTCGAACCGATGCCGGCAGGCGTGGAATTCGTTCCCTACGGCGACCTCGACGCACTCGCCGCCGCGATCGACGACACCACCGCCGCCGTGTTCCTCGAACCGATCATGGGTGAGTCGGGCGTCGTCGTACCGCCCGAGGGATACTTGGCAGGTGCTCGTCGCCTCACCTCCGAACACGGCGCGCTGCTCGTGCTCGACGAAGTGCAGACCGGCATCGGCCGCACCGGCACCTTCTTCGCGCATCAGGCGGCAGGAATCGTCCCCGATGTGATGACGCTTGCCAAGGGACTCGGCGGAGGCCTCCCCATCGGCGCGGTCCTCGCAACCGGATCCGCCGCCGATCTGCTCACCCCGGGCAAGCACGGCACCACCTTCGGCGGCAATCCAGTGTGCGCTGCTGCGGCGCTCGCCGTGCTGCGCACCATCGACGAACAGAATCTGCTCGCCCACGTCGATTCGGTGGGCAAGGCGCTCTCCGCCGGAATCGAAGAACTCGGTCATCCGCTCGTGGATCACGTGCGCGGTTCGGGCCTGCTTCTCGGCATCGTGCTCACCGGCACCAAGGCCGGTGCTGTCGAAGCCGCCGCGCGCGACGCCGGGTACCTGATCAACGCGGCCGCAGCCGATGTGATTCGTCTCGCGCCGCCGCTCATCCTCACCCAAGAGCAGGCGGACGGATTCGTCACCGCACTGCCAGGCATCCTCGACACCGCATCCCAGGAAGGGGGCCGGTGACCATGGTCAGACATTTCCTCCGCGACGACGATCTCACCCCGGCGGAACAGAACGAAGTCCTCGAACTCGCCGCAGAGTTGAAGAAGAATCCGCTCTCGCGTCGCCCACTCGAAGGCCCGTACAGCGTCGCTGTCCTCTTCGACAAGACGTCCACACGGACCCGCTTCTCGTTCGATGCGGGCATCGCACAACTCGGCGGACACGCGATCGTCGTCGATGCGGGCGCCACCCAGATCGGCAAGGGCGAAACCCTCGACGACACTGCGCGCATGTTCTCCCGCTTCACGAAGGCGGTGGTCTGGCGCACGTACGGTCAGGACCGTATCGAGACGCTCGCCACTCACTCCGACGTGCCCGTGGTCAATGCGCTCACCGACACCTTCCACCCTTGCCAGGTTCTCGCAGACCTGCAAACCATCCGCGAGCACAAGGGCAGCACCGCAGGCCTGAAGATGACCTACTTCGGTGACGGCGCCAACAACATGGCGCACTCGCTGATGCTCGGCGGCGTCACCGCGGGCATGCACGTCACCGTCGCCACCCCAGAAGGGTTCGCCCCCGACCCGGATGTCGTCGAGGCCACCCGTGTCCGTGCCGAGCAGACCGGCGGAAGCATCACGATCACCGGTGAGCCGCGGGCCGCGGCGGAGGATGTCGACGTCCTCGTCACCGACACCTGGGTGTCCATGGGACAGGAGAACGACGGCCTCGACCGAGAGGCGGTGTTTCGGCCGTTCCAGCTGAACGACGAGATCGTCGCACTGTCGAAGTCCGACTCGATCGTGTTGCACTGCCTTCCCGCCTACCGGGGCAAAGAGATCACAGCCGAGGTCATCGACGGTCCCCGCGCGGTCGTGTGGGACGAAGCGGAGAATCGTCTGCACGCGCAGAAAGCACTGCTCGTGTGGCTGCTCGAACAGAGCCGGAGCTGACGATGAGCACCGCGCCCGACCGAGACGACATTGCGGTGAGCGCTCCGACTCGGGCGGCCCGGCAAGCACGCATCATCGCGTTGTTGGCCGCACGCGCGGTGCGCAGTCACACCGAGCTCGCGGCCATGCTTGCCGATGAGGGCATCGAAGTTTCGACCGCCACGCTCTCCCGTGATCTCGAGGAACTCGGAGCCGTCAAGCTCCGGGCGGCCGACGGGGGAGCAGGCGTGTATGTCGTCCCTGAGGACGGAAGTCCGGTCCGCGGCGTCACGGGTGGCACCGACCGACTGTCGAAACTTCTCGGCGAACTGCTCGTGTCGACCGACTCGAGCGGCAACATCGCGGTGCTTCGTACCCCTCCCGGAGCAGCGCACTATCTGGCCAGTGCACTCGATCGTGCATCATTACCGGAAGTGGTCGGCACGATCGCGGGTGACGACACCATCGCTGTGATCGCCCGGGAACCGAACACCGGAGCCGACCTGGCTGCGAAAATCGAATCACTCGCCTGACCTACCACTGATCGACAGACGTCAAAGACAAGAAAGATAAGAAGGAGCACAATCACCATGGCCGATCGCGTCGTACTCGCCTACTCGGGCGGGCTGGACACCTCCGTTGCCATCAGCTGGATCGGCAAGGAGACCGGCAAGGAGGTCGTCGCCGTCGCCATCGATCTCGGCCAGGGCGGCGAGGACATGGAGGTCGTGCGTCAGCGCGCCCTCGACTGCGGGGCTGTCGAATCCGTGGTCGTCGATGCCAAGGACGAGTTCGCGACCGAGTACTGCCTGCCGACCGTGCAGGCCAATGCTCTGTACATGGACCGCTACCCATTGGTGTCTGCGATCAGCCGTCCGCTGATCGTCAAGCACATCGTGCAGGCTGCACGGGAGCACGGCGGCACCATCGTGTCGCACGGCTGCACAGGCAAGGGCAACGATCAGGTTCGATTCGAGGTCGGCTTCGGCGCCCTCGCTCCCGACCTGCAGGTCATCGCGCCCGTCCGCGACTACGCCTGGACCCGTGAGAAGGCGATCGCGTTCGCTGGTGAGCACGGCCTGCCGATCAACGTGACGAAGAAGTCTCCGTTCTCGATCGATCAGAACGTGTGGGGTCGCGCTGTCGAGACCGGCTTCCTCGAAGACCTGTGGAACGCTCCGACCAAGGACGTCTACGACTACACCGAAGACCCGACCCTCAACTGGCAGGCCCCCGACGAGGTCATCATCAGCTTCGAAGCGGGACGTCCTGTCGCCATCGACGGCAAGCACGTCACCACACTCGAAGCGATCCAGCAGCTCAACAAGCGTGCCGGTGCCCAGGGTGTGGGCAGACTCGACATGGTCGAGGACCGTCTCGTCGGCATCAAGAGCCGTGAGATCTACGAGGCTCCCGGCGCGATCGCGTTGATCACGGCTCATCAGGAGCTCGAGCACGTCACTCTCGAACGCGAGCTCGGCCGCTACAAGCGTCGCGTCGAAGAGCGGTGGAGCGAGCTCGTCTACGACGGCCTGTGGTTCTCCCCGCTCAAGTACGCGCTCGACGCATTCGTCGAGAAGACGCAGGAACGCGTCACCGGCGACATCCGAATGGTCATGCACGGCGGTCATATCTCGGTCAACGGTCGCCGCAGCCCCGAGTCGCTGTACGACTTCAACCTCGCCACCTACGACGAGGGGGACAGCTTCGACCAGTCGAACGCCAAGGGCTTCGTGCAGATCCACGGCCTCTCCTCGAAGGTCGCGGCCAAGCGCGATCTGGGCCTGTAACAATGACTCAGGCTCACGGCACCAACGAAGGTGCCCTGTGGGGCGGCCGGTTCGAATCGGGACCGGCCGCCGCCATGGCGGCTCTGAGCAAGTCCACGCACTTCGACTGGGTGCTTGCCCCGTACGACGTGCGCGCCTCGCAGGCCCATGCGAAGGTCCTGCACCGTGCGGGGTTGCTGACCGAGTCCGATCTGGCGACGATGCTCGACGGTCTCGAACAGCTCGCCACGGACGTCGCCTCAGGGGCGTTCACCCCGGCAGAATCCGACGAGGACGTACACGGTGCGCTCGAACGCGGACTCATCGAGCGCGTCGGTCCCGAGATCGGTGGGCGGCTGCGGGCGGGACGGTCGCGAAACGACCAGGTCGCCACGTTGTTCCGGATGTGGCTCCGAGACGCGGCCCGGCGTATCGGCGACGGAGTTCTCGACGTCGTGGAGGCGATCGCCGGGCAGGCTGCGGCGCACCCGGACGCGATCATGCCGGGCAAGACGCACCTGCAGGCCGCGCAGCCTGTGCTCCTTGCACACCACCTGCTCGCGCACGCGCATCCGCTGCTGCGAGACGTCGACCGCGTGCGCGATTTCGACAAGCGCGCTGCCGTGTCGCCATACGGGTCGGGCGCGCTGGCGGGGTCGTCGCTAGGGCTGGACCCGGATGCGATCGCCGAGGATCTCGGGTTCGACTCCGCTGCGAACAACTCGATCGACGCGACCAGTTCGCGCGACTTCGCGGCCGAGGCTGCGTTCGTGTTCGCGCAGATCGCGGTCGACCTATCGCGGATGGCGGAAGAGGTGATCCTCTGGAGCACACCCGAATTCCGGTACGTCACACTCGCCGACGCATGGTCAACAGGGTCGTCGATCATGCCGCAGAAGAAAAACCCCGATGTGTCCGAGCTCACGCGCGGAAAAGCCGGGCGTCTGATCGGCAACCTCACCGGTCTGCTGGCCACGCTCAAGGCACAACCGCTCGCCTACAACCGAGACCTCCAAGAAGACAAGGAACCGGTCTTCGATTCGGTTGCGCAACTCGAGTTGTTGCTGCCCGCCATCACCGGGCTGATAGCGACACTGACGTTCCACACCGACCGCATGGCAGAACTCGCACCGGCCGGTTTCACCCTCGCGACCGACATCGCGGAGTGGATGGTCCGGCAGGGCGTGCCCTTCCGGGTTGCACACGAAGCGGCCGGGGCGTGCGTACGTGTCGCAGAAGCACGTGGTGTCGGACTCGATGAGCTCACTGACGACGAGCTCGCTGCGGTCGATCCCGCCCTCACTCCTTCTGTCCGTGAGGTGCTCACGGTCGAGGGATCGGTGGCCTCGAGGAATGCGCGCGGCGGCACGGCAGGTGTCCGCGTCGCCGAGCAGCTCGACGACGTGCGGGCCGAAACGCAGAACCTGCGCTCGTGGGTGCGCGCCTGACCGAGTAGAGCTCGGACCACGATCTGTTGCCATCGGGCGACACTTCGTGGGGCACCACCGACAGGGGCGGGCCGTGTGGCACTCTGAGACCGTGAACCGGGACGTCGGACGCCAGGTGGAGGGGGCGGTAGGTGGAACTCAGTTCTGACGCGGTGATCGGGTCCCTGCGGCGCATCATTGCCACGGCACAGAACGGTCTCGAGGTGGTCCGTTTCGGCGGCCTGGAATCGGGGGCAACGCCGTCTCCGTTCCAGGTCGTCGTGCGTACCCCGATGTACCGGCTCCGTCGGTACTTTCCCGAAGCCGACACCGCCCGCTCAGGAATTCCGATCGTGCTCGTGCCTCCGATGATGATGGCGGCCGATGTGTACGACGTCACCCCCGACGCGGGTGCTGTCGGGATGCTGCAGTCGCTGGGACTGGACCCGTGGGTAGTCGATTTCGGGTCGCCCGACCAAGAAGAAGGCGGGTGGGGACGCACGCTGACCGATCACATCGTGGCCCTCGACGACATCATCGATCGGGTCCACGAGTACACGGGTCGCGACGTCCACCTGTCCGGGTACTCGCAGGGCGGAATGTTCTGTTATCAGGCTGCGGCATACCGGCGGAGCCGCAACATCGCGAGCCTCGTGACGTTCGGGAGCCCCGTCGACACCCTGGCAGCGCTCCCATTCGGTATTCCCGATGCCCTCGCGGTCAGATCCGCGGACTTCCTGGCCGACCACGTATTCAACCGGCTTGCGATCTCGGGCTGGATGGCGCGCACCGGCTTCCAGTTCCTCGATCCCGTCAAGACCGTACGCTCACGCATCGACTTCCTCATGCAGTTGCACGACCGTGAGGCACTTCTTCCGCGTGAACCGCAGCGCAGGTTCCTCGATACGGAAGGTTGGGTGGCATGGTCGGGGCCGGCCGTCGCAGAACTGCTGCGGCAGTTCATCGCGCACAACCGGATGATGAGCGGCGGGTTCGTGATCAACGACCGCGCGGTCAGTCTCGCTGAGATCACCTGCCCGATACTCGCTTTCGTCGGTGAGGTCGACGACATCGGCCAACCGCTCGCGGTTCGAGGCATCCGCAAGGCCGCGCCTCGCGCCGACGTGTACGAGTATTCGCTGCGCGCGGGTCATTTCGGTCTCGTCGTGGGATCGGTTGCTGCACAACAGACGTGGCCGGCTGTGAGTGAATGGGTGCACTGGCGTGACGGCCAATCGGACCGGCCCGTCGGAGTGGTTCCGATGGAAACGCCGAATCCGCACGGAGAAGACGAGACCGGTGTGACAATCGGTAATCGCATCACTCACACAGCCACGACGATCGCCGAGGTGGGTACCGAACTCGTCGAAGGCGTCGCAGACATCGCCGTCGGCGCTGTACGGGGTGCCCGCGAACTGTCGGGGGAAGCGATACGTGCTCTACCGCGGCTTGCTCGGTTGCGGCAACTCCAATCCCACACTCGTGTCTCTGTCGGAGGATTGCTCGCCGAACAGGGCAGCAAGGCCGCTCAACGCGAGTGCTTCATCTACGACGACCGCGTGTACACGTACGCGGTCGTCAACGCTCGGATCGACGCCATCGTCCTCGGTCTCGTCAGTTGTGGAATCCGCCCGGCCATGCACGTCGGCATCCTGATGGGAACTCGTCCCAGCGCTATGGCGGCAGTTGCTGCGGTGTCGCGGCTCGGCGGGGTGTCGGTGATGCTGGCCCCTGGTCCGGACCTCGCCGAGGCCATCAGGCTCGGCGCCGTCGAGAAGGTCATCACCGATCCGGAGAACCTCGACCGCGCCGCCGCTACCGGTCTGCCCGCGCTGGTCCTCGGCGGTGGCGACGTTCGCGACCTGGATGTTCCGCCCGGTGCTGACGTCGTCGATCTCGAACGGCTCGACGTGTCGGCCGTGGAGCTGCCGGGCTGGTACGTGCCGAATCCAGGGCTCGCTCGCGAACTGGCGTTCATACTGTTCACGGGTAGCGGCGACGCACTCGAGATGAAGCGGATCACGAATCACCGGTGGGCGTTGTCGGCCTTCGGCACTGCGACCGCAGCGGCCCTCGACCGCGGCGACACCATGTATTGCCTTGCACCTCTGTATCATTCGTCGGGTTTGCTGGTCGGGCTCGGGGGAGCTCTTGCGGGTGGCGCCCGAATCGCTCTGTCGCGGGAATTGGACCCGGCGCGGTTCCGCGAGGAGATCCACCGCTACGGGGTGACGGTGGTGACCTACACCTGGTCGATGCTCCACACTGTCCTCGGCAGCTCCTCCTGGCACTCCGACGATATCCATCCCATCCGATTGTTCCTCGGGTCCGGTATGACACCGGGCCTGTGGCGGCGCACCCTGGAGCGATTCGCGCCGGCGCGGGTCCTCGAGTTCTACGCGTCGACCGAGGGCGACATCGTGCTGGCGAATGTGTCCGGGGCCAAGATCGGTTCGAAAGGGCGTCCCTTGCCAGGCAGCGCCGAGGTCCGACTGGCTGCCTACGACGCGATTGCCGGACGACTTGTCGAGGGCGACCGCGGGTTCGTCCGTGAATGTGACTCCGATGAAGTCGGGTTGCTGCTCGGCCGACGGGGTCACTCGGCGGAAAGCCTCACCGCAGTGATGCGGGGTGTGTTCGAGCCGGGCGACAGTTGGGTCCCTACCGACAATCTGTTCCGGCGCGATGCCGACGGGGACTTCTGGCTCCTCGACAACAAGCGTTCGGTCATCGTGACACCGCACGGCCCGGTCTATGCGCAGCCGGTCGTCGATGTTCTCGGCAGTCTCCCGCGCGTCGACCTCGCAGTGTCGTACGGAGTGTCCGTCGGCCACGCCGATATCGCAGTGGCGGCAATCACGCTCCGCGAGAACCGGGCGCCGACCGCGTCCGAGATCACAGTGGCCCTCGACGCCCTGCCGGTCGACGAGCGACCGGATCTGGTTCATGTGGTTGCGGAGATAGCTCTCGGACCGTCGTATCGCCCGGTCACCGAGGTTCTGCATGCACGAGGGTTACCTGCTCCCAGCGTCCGGTCCTGGTATGCAGACCCCGCGACGGGGGCGTACCGACGGTTCACCAAGGCGGTATGGACGAAGTGGACGTCGGGCACGGACCGCTCCGGCCCGGTCGCGCGGTAGCCTGAGCGCGTTCACCACCAACCGTCGAGAGGACCTCCGTGGCCGTCGATCCCACACTGTTGAGCATCCTGGCCTGCCCGCAGGACAAGGGTCCGCTTCTGCTAGTCGACGACACGGTGCTGTACAACCCCAGGCTGCGCCGCGCCTATCCCATCGAGAACGGAATTCCGGTTCTGCTCGTCGACGATGCACGTGACGTCTCCGACGCCGAGCACGAGGATTTCGTCGCGCGCGGTGTCGCCGGGTGGGTGGCGAGCTGAGCTCGGACCGCCTCTCGGCTCTCGATCCGGTTGCTGCAGCGCGCGCCGTGCTGACTGCTCACATCAGAGTTGGCGAGGTGACACTGCGTGTTACCGAGGTCGAGGCCTACGGCGGACCCGAAGACAGCCCGTGGCCGGATCCGGCCGCGCATTCGTACCGGGGCCCGACCGGTCGCAATCGAGTCATGTTCGGTCCTGCCGGACACCTGTACGTCTATCGGAGCTACGGAATCCATCACTGCGCGAACATCTCGGTCGGTGCCCCCGGCGTGGCGTCCGCGGTGCTGTTGCGCGGTGCCGAAGTGCTCACCGGTGAAACCGCAGTACGGACTCGGCGGACGCCCGGCACCCCCGTGGAGAATCTCGCTCGGGGCCCGGGAAATCTTGCGCAAGCACTCGGGCTGACCCTCGAGGACAACGGTCTGGATGTATTCGCGCCGGGTGCGCGGGTATCGGTCACCCTCGCCGAAGTGGTGACACAGGTGGAGGCGGGACCGAGGGTGGGAATCAGCGTCGCTGCGGACCGGCCGTGGCGGTTCTGGATCCGCGGTGGGGTCGGCGTCTCCGCATACCGAAGGAGCCCACGCGCTCCGATCCTCTGAGCCGTAGTGGGATGATCGAACGGTGACTGAGCAAATTCTGGACGAACTGACCTGGCGCGGGCTCATTGCCCAATCGACCGATCTCGACGCACTTCGATGGGACCTCGATGCAGGTCCGGTCACGCTCTACGCCGGATTCGATCCCACGGGGCCGAGCCTGCACGCAGGTCATCTCGTGCCGCTCCTCGCACTCAAGCGCTTCCAGCGAGCCGGACATCGGCCGATCGTGCTCGCCGGGGGTGCGACGGGCATGATCGGCGATCCACGCGACGTGGGGGAGCGGACCATGCAGTCCGCCGATACAGTCGCCGATTGGTCTGATCGCATCCGTGGCCAACTCGAACGGTTCGTCGATTTCGGGGACCCGGACACCGGCGCGGTAGTGGTGAACAATCTCGACTGGACGGGCCAGCTCAGTGTCGTCGATTTCCTGCGTGATGTCGGTAAACACTTCTCCGTCAATGTCATGCTCGCGCGCGACACGGTCAAGCGCCGCCTCGAGGGCGACGGAATCTCGTACACGGAATTCAGTTACATGCTGCTCCAGGCCAACGACTACGTCGAACTTCGCCGCAAACACGGGTGCGTGCTCCAGGTCGGTGGCTCCGATCAGTGGGGCAACATCATCGCGGGTGTCGAACTGAACCGGCGCACCGACGGAGCCTCGGTGCATGCCTTGACCGTTCCGCTCGTGACCTCTTCGGACGGCAAGAAGTTCGGAAAGTCGACCGGCGGTGGAAGCCTGTGGCTCGACCCGGCTATGACGAGCCCGTACGCGTGGTACCAGTACTTCGTCAACGCGGCAGACGCCGACGTCATGAAGTACCTGCGATGGTTCACATTCCTCTCACGGGACGAACTGGCCGAGCTCGAGACCGCGACCGCCGAACGTCCCCACGCACGCGAGGCCCAGAAGCGTCTCGCAGCAGAGATGACGACCCTCGTCCACGGTGAAGCGAACACTCACGCGGTCGAACACGCCAGCCGGGCATTGTTCGGGCGCGGCGAACTCGCGGAGCTCGACGAGGGGACGCTGGCTGCCGCGTTGACAGAGGCTTCGGTAGCCGAGGTCCGAGCCGGCGATCCGAACACCATCGTCGACCTTCTGGTCGCAACGGAACTGTGTGAGAGCAAGGGGGCGGCTCGACGGACCGTCAAGGAGGGCGGTGCGTCGGTCAACAACGTCCGCGTCTCCAGCGAGGACTGGACGCCGTCGGGCAACGATCTACTCCATGGCGAGTGGATGGTCGTACGTCGCGGCAAACGGAACTTCGCCGGTGTGCGCGTCGTGCAGAGCTGACAACGTAGCGGCGCCACCGCTGTCAGGGCGTCTACCAGGCGATTTGACGCTCTGTTAGCGGTGGCGTAACTTTGTCGTTGTTCGAGCGACAGGGACACCAACCGAGCCGAGAGGGTCGGGGATATGGTAATGTTCAGGTCCGCAAGAACAATCACAGCAGGAACAGAACGAGGGTTTGCACCCTGTATGCTGGCTGTGATAGGTTGGAACGGTTGCCCCGGAGCTGGTTGAAGCAAGTTCGAACAGCGATGGTGTGTGCGTGTTCTTTGAGAACTCAACAGTGTGCCGATGAATGTCAGTGCCAATTATTTTGGTGCGATCGCCGATGATGTTCGGTGGTCGAATTTGCTGATCATCACATTCTTCCGTCTGTGGTGGTCAGTGTTTTGCTAGTTTGAGTTTTTTTGCTAGTGATTTGGCTCGATGTCTTTGACTGATTCGCCTTTCGAGGTGTTTCTAGAGTCTTTAACGGAGAGTTTGATCCTGGCTCAGGACGAACGCTGGCGGCGTGCTTAACACATGCAAGTCGAACGATGAAGCCCAGCTTGCTGGGTGGATTAGTGGCGAACGGGTGAGTAACACGTGGGTGATCTGCCCTGCACTTCGGGATAAGCCTGGGAAACTGGGTCTAATACCGGATATGACCAAAGGCTGCATGGTTTTTGGTGGAAAGTTTTTCGGTGCAGGATGAGCCCGCGGCCTATCAGCTTGTTGGTGGGGTAATGGCCTACCAAGGCGACGACGGGTAGCCGGCCTGAGAGGGCGACCGGCCACACTGGGACTGAGACACGGCCCAGACTCCTACGGGAGGCAGCAGTGGGGAATATTGCACAATGGGCGAAAGCCTGATGCAGCGACGCCGCGTGAGGGATGACGGCCTTCGGGTTGTAAACCTCTTTCACCAGGGACGAAGCGCAAGTGACGGTACCTGGAGAAGAAGCACCGGCCAACTACGTGCCAGCAGCCGCGGTAATACGTAGGGTGCGAGCGTTGTCCGGAATTACTGGGCGTAAAGAGCTCGTAGGCGGTTTGTCGCGTCGTCTGTGAAATCCCGCAGCTCAACTGCGGGCTTGCAGGCGATACGGGCAAACTCGAGTACTGCAGGGGAGACTGGAATTCCTGGTGTAGCGGTGAAATGCGCAGATATCAGGAGGAACACCGGTGGCGAAGGCGGGTCTCTGGGCAGTAACTGACGCTGAGGAGCGAAAGCGTGGGTAGCGAACAGGATTAGATACCCTGGTAGTCCACGCCGTAAACGGTGGGCGCTAGGTGTGGGTTTCCTTCCACGGGATCCGTGCCGTAGCTAACGCATTAAGCGCCCCGCCTGGGGAGTACGGCCGCAAGGCTAAAACTCAAAGGAATTGACGGGGGCCCGCACAAGCGGCGGAGCATGTGGATTAATTCGATGCAACGCGAAGAACCTTACCTGGGTTTGACATATACCGGACGACTGCAGAGATGTGGTTTCCCTTGTGGTCGGTATACAGGTGGTGCATGGCTGTCGTCAGCTCGTGTCGTGAGATGTTGGGTTAAGTCCCGCAACGAGCGCAACCCTTGTCCTGTGTTGCCAGCACGTAATGGTGGGGACTCGCAGGAGACTGCCGGGGTCAACTCGGAGGAAGGTGGGGACGACGTCAAGTCATCATGCCCCTTATGTCCAGGGCTTCACACATGCTACAATGGTCGGTACAGAGGGCTGCGATACCGTGAGGTGGAGCGAATCCCTTAAAGCCGGTCTCAGTTCGGATCGGGGTCTGCAACTCGACCCCGTGAAGTCGGAGTCGCTAGTAATCGCAGATCAGCAACGCTGCGGTGAATACGTTCCCGGGCCTTGTACACACCGCCCGTCACGTCATGAAAGTCGGTAACACCCGAAGCCGGTGGCCTAACCCCTTGTGGGAGGGAGCCGTCGAAGGTGGGATCGGCGATTGGGACGAAGTCGTAACAAGGTAGCCGTACCGGAAGGTGCGGCTGGATCACCTCCTTTCTAAGGAGCAACTTCCGAGATGGTCGCAACACAGGTTGTGTGCTGTTCGGCAGAGCCATTACGGATACACATGTTGTCCGGTGGTGCTCATGGGTGGAACGCTGGCAATCATCACTGCGATGCGAGAAGGCCATGTTCTTCTCGGTGGTGGTTATATCGGTGCGCTGTTGGGTCCTGAGGGAACACGTTTTCGTGTTTTTTCAGCGACGATGATCCACGAAACAAGACACGGTGTGTGTTCTTGCGGTAGGGGTTGTTGTGTGTTGTTTGAGAACTGCACAGTGGACGCGAGCATCTTTGTTGTAAGTGTTTATGAGCGTACGGTGGATGTCTTGGCACCAGGAGCCGATGAAGGACGTGGGAGGCTGCGATATGCCTCGGGGAGCTGTCAACCGAGCTGTGATCCGAGGATTTCCGAATGGGGAAACCCAGCACGAGTGATGTCGTGTTACCCGCGCCTGAATATATAGGGCGTGTGGAGGGAACGTGGGGAAGTGAAACATCTCAGTACCCACAGGAAGAGAAAACAATATGTGATTCCGTCAGTAGTGGCGAGCGAACGCGGAAGAGGCCAAACCATGGGTGTGTGATACCTGGCAGGGGTTGCACTTGTGGGGTTGTGGGGCTTTTCTTCTCATCACTGTCATGATGAGCGAGAGTAAGAAACCGGTGGATTAGTCGAAGTGGTCTGGAACGGCCTGTCGTAGAGGGTGAGAATCCCGTAGACGAAAATTTGCCGGCTCTCGTGAAAGGTACCCAAGTAGCACCGGGCCCGTGAAATCCGGTGTGAATCTGTCGGGACCACCCGATAAGCCTGAATACTCCCTGGTGACCGATAGCGGACTAGTACCGTGAGGGAAAGATGAAAAGTACCCCGGGAGGGGAGTGAAATAGTACCTGAAACCGTGCGCTTACAATCCGTCAGAGCCTGTGCAGTCTTTGGTGGCTGGTGGGTGATGGCGTGCCTTTTGAAGAATGAGCCTGCGAGTTAGTGGCATGTCGCGAGGTTAACCCGTGTGGGGTAGCCGTAGCGAAAGCGAGTCCGAATAGGGCGGTGCAGTGGCATGTTCTAGACCCGAAGCGGAGTGATCTACCCATGGCCAGGGTGAAGCGATGGTAAGACGTCGTGGAGGCCCGAACCCACTTAGGTTGAAAACTGAGGGGATGAGTTGTGGGTAGGGGTGAAAGGCCAATCAAACTCCGTGATAGCTGGTTCTCCCCGAAATGCATTTAGGTGCAGCGTCGCGTGTTTCACTCTGGAGGTAGAGCTACTGGATGGCCGATGGGCCCTACAAGGTTACTGACGTCAGCCAAACTCCGAATGCCAGGGTGTGAGAGCGCGGCAGTGAGACTGCGGGGGATAAGCTTCGTAGTCGAGAGGGAAACAGCCCAGATCGCCGGCTAAGGCCCCTAAGCGTGTACTAAGTGGAAAAGGATGTGGGATCGCTGAGACAACCAGGAGGTTGGCTTAGAAGCAGCCACCCTTGAAAGAGTGCGTAATAGCTCACTGGTCAAGTGGTCCTGCGCCGACAATGTAGCGGGGCTCAAGTACACCGCCGAAGCCGCGGCATTCGCATGACACACGCTTGTTTCTGCGGAAACTTGTGCAGTGGTGTGGATGGGTAGGGGAGCGTCGTGTGGCCGTGGAAGCAGCAGTGTGAACTAGTTGTGGAGGCCATGCGAGTGAGAATGCAGGCATGAGTAGCGAAAGACGAGTGAGAAACTCGTCCGCCGAATGACCAAGGGTTCCTGGGCCAGGTTAATCCGCCCAGGGTGAGTCGGGACCTAAGGCGAGGCCGACAGGCGTAGTCGATGGACAACGGGTTGATATTCCCGTACCCGTGTGAACGCGCCCCTGATGAATCACTGGTACTAACCGTCCTGAAGCAGGTCTGTTCCCTTCGGGGGATGGGTGTGTGGATGCACGGGACCTTCGGTGGTAGTAGTCAAGCGATGGGGTGACGCAGGAAGGTAGCTGGGCCGGCTGGTGGAATAGCCGGTGTAAGCCTGTAGGGCGAGTGGTAGGCAAATCCGCCACTCATGTGCCTGAGAGGTGATGCGTAGCCGTTGTGGTGAATTCAGTGATCCTATGCTGCCGAGAAAAGCCTCTAGCGAGCTTTCACATGGCCCGTACCCCAAACCGACACAGGTGGTCAGGTAGAGAATACTGAGGCGATCGAGATAACTGTGGTTAAGGAACTCGGCAAAATGCCCCCGTAACTTCGGGAGAAGGGGGACCTCGTCTGGTGATCGCCTTTACGGTGTGAGCTGGGTGGGGTCGCAGAGACCAGAGAGAAGCGACTGTTTACTAAAAACACAGGTCCGTGCGAAGTCGTAAGACGATGTATACGGACTGACGCCTGCCCGGTGCTGGAAGGTTAAGAGGACCGGTTAGCTGCCCTTGTGGTGGCGAAGCTGAGAATTTAAGCCCCAGTAAACGGCGGTGGTAACTATAACCATCCTAAGGTAGCGAAATTCCTTGTCGGGTAAGTTCCGACCTGCACGAATGGCGTAACGACTTCTCTGCTGTCTCGACCACAGACTCGGCGAAATTGCATTACGAGTAAAGATGCTCGTTACGCGCGGCAGGACGAAAAGACCCCGGGACCTTCACTATAGCTTGGTATTGGTGTTCGGTTCGGTTTGTGTAGGATAGGTGGGAGACTGTGAAGCGGGCACGCCAGTGTTTGTGGAGTCGTTGTTGAAATACCACTCTGATCGTATTGGATGTCTAACCTCGGGCCCTGATCGGGTTCAGGGACAGTGCCTGGTGGGTAGTTTAACTGGGGCGGTTGCCTCCTAAAATGTAACGGAGGCGCCCAAAGGTTCCCTCAGCCTGGTTGGCAATCAGGTGTTGAGTGTAAGTGCACAAGGGAGCTTGACTGTGAGACTGACAGGTCGAGCAGGGACGAAAGTCGGGACTAGTGATCCGGCACCGGCATGTGGAAGCGGTGTCGCTCAACGGATAAAAGGTACCCCGGGGATAACAGGCTGATCTTCCCCAAGAGTCCATATCGACGGGATGGTTTGGCACCTCGATGTCGGCTCGTCGCATCCTGGGGCTGGAGTAGGTCCCAAGGGTTGGGCTGTTCGCCCATTAAAGCGGCACGCGAGCTGGGTTTAGAACGTCGTGAGACAGTTCGGTCTCTATCCGCCGCGCGCGTAAGAAACTTGAGGAAGGCTGTCCCTAGTACGAGAGGACCGGGACGGACGAACCTCTGGTGTGCCAGTTGTCCCGCCAGGGGCATGGCTGGTTGGCTACGTTCGGAAGGGATAACCGCTGAAAGCATCTAAGCGGGAAGCCTGTTCCAAGATGAGGTTTCTCACCCTTTATTGGGGTAAGGCCCCCGGCAGACCACCGGGTTGATAGGCCGGAACTGGAAGCGCAGTAATGTGTGGAGGTGACTGGTACTAATAGGCCGAGGACTTATCATGAAGGTGTTACGCGTCCACTGTGCGGTGTCTGAGACAGCACATGCTTCGTATCCATTGTGTGGGTGTGGGGTGTTGCAGTGTTTCATAGAGTTACGGTGGTTATAGCGATGGGGAAACGCCCGGTCCCATTCCGAACCCGGAAGCTAAGCCTGTCTGCGCCGATGGTACTGCACTCGTCAGGGTGTGGGAGAGTAGGTCGCCGCCGTGCACCCGTTCCGAAGGGGGACTCACTTTGTGGGTCCCCCTTCGTGTTTTTCGTTTTTCCATGAAAGGATTTTGCTGTGTCCGACAGCAACGGTGAACGTAGGTCCTTCCGAAGCGGAGGATCTACTCCGTGGTCGGGCCGAGGAGGCGATGACCGCCGGCGAGACAACGCCCGCGATGACGAGCGGAAAGACGACCGCCGACCGTCCTACGGCGGTGGCGGACGGCCTGCTCGCGGTCGCGAGGATCATCGTGTGGACGATCGCCGGAGCGGCGATTCCCGCGGTGGGCGTCCCTACGGGGATCGACCGCGCCAGGGGTCGTCAGGCGGCGAACGCAGCGAGGGAGACCGCAGACGTAACGAGCGTGGACGCGACGACCGGGGGCGACAAGGCTCCGGCTTCGGTCGCAGTGATGAGCGGCGCGGCGGTGACGATCGGCGGGGCAGTGCAGACCGGAGTGGAAACGAGGACCGGCGCGGTAACCGCCCCGGGTATCCCGAACGCTCCAACCGGTCTTCCGATGACCGTCGTGCTTCCGAGGACCGACGGCCTCGGGATGGCAACCGTGGAGGTCATGGCACGGAACGACACGGTGGCGGAGCCGACCGCCGCAGTGGCGGAAGCGATCGGCGTGGAAGTGGTCCGGATCGTCACAGCGGGGGAGCGCCGCGTCGGCGAGGAGGCGAAGGCGGCTTCGACCCTCAGGGTCGCGAAGGGGTTCGGCCCCAACGTCGTGAGGCCCGCCCGGACGAACCGGATCTGCCGGACGACATCGAGGCCTCGGAGCTCGATCCGACCATCCGCCGCGACCTATTGAGCTTGGACAAGGCGAATGCGAACGCCGTCGCGCGCCACCTTGTCATGGCAGGGCGTCTGATCGACGACGATCCACGGACCGCACTGTCTCACGCACGTGCCGCTAGACAGCGTGCCGGTCGTATCGCGGTCGTGCGTGAAGCAGCGGGTATCACGGCCTACCACGCCGGGGAGTGGGCAGAAGCACTGTCGGAGCTGCGCGCTGCACGTCGGATGTCAGGCGGAACCGGACTGCTGGCAGTCATGGCCGACTGCGAGCGCGGTCTCGGCCGTCCCGAGAAGGCTGTCGAACTCGGCCGCAGCGAGGATGCGCGCAAGCTGACCGGTGAGGAAGCGTCGGAGTTGCGCATCGTCGTCGCAGGTGCGCGGATGGACCTCGGTCAGATCGATCAGGCGGTGGTGACCCTGCAGACACCGGACCTCGACCCGGAGCGGGTAGGTACCCCAGCGGCACGGTTGTTCTACGCCTATGCCGATGCGCTGGTGGCTGCCGGTCGTACCGACGAAGGCCTGCAATGGTTCCTGCACTCGGCGGCCGCCGATCTCGAGGGCGTCACCGACGCAGAGGATCGGGTGGAGGAACTGACCGGAGACCACAGGTGAGTTCGCACACCCTGCGTTCCCGGTACGACGTGTTGCTGCTCGATCTCGACGGCACCGTCTACCGCGGAGCTGAAGCGGTTCCCGGGGCCCTCGAAGCCCTCAGTGCCGGCGACAGAATTCTGTATGTGACGAATAATGCCAGTCGCCGTCCGGTCGAGGTCGCGGAGCACTTGCAGGGACTCGGGTTCGTGGCCGCGACCGATTCCGTGGTGACGAGTTCACAGTCGGCGGCTCGGCTCCTGGCCGAACGTGTCCCCTCCGGATCGAAAATTCTGGTGGTGGGTACGGATGCGCTCGCGGAGGAGATCGCCGCGGTGTCGCTGGAGCCGGTCCGGACGGCGGACGCGCAGCCGGTCGCGGTCGTGCAGGGTCATTCTCCCGATACCGGTTGGCGAATCCTCGCGGAGGCGACCCTCGCTATTCGGGCGGGAGCGTTGTGGGTGGCCACCAACGTCGACTCCACGCTCCCGACCGAGCGGGGGCTCGTCCTCGGCAACGGCTCGATGGTCGCGGCGCTGGAGTCTGCCACCGGTCGCACACCGATCGTGGCAGGGAAACCCGCGGCACCACTTCTCCAGGATGCGATCCGTCGGTCCTCGGCCGATCGCCCCCTCGTCATCGGTGATCGGCTCGACACGGACATCGAGGGAGCGAATGCTGTAGGCGCAGACTCGCTGTTGGTCCTGACCGGCGTGAGCACGATCGAGGATCTGTTGCGTGCGCCTGCCCATCAACGACCCACCTACGTCGCGGCCTCCCTGGAGAGCCTGGACACCGCCGCATCGAAGCTACGAGTGGAGCCGGGAAACGAGTGGTCGGTCGCAGTCGACGGCGACGACCTGCACCTCGCGTCCACCACCGTCGGAGAACCCGCACCCGGTTCCGAGGACGAATCCATGGAGGCGCTGCGAGGCGTCCTCGACCTCGCGTGGGCGCACCCGGGTTTCCGCAGCATCGTGGGTCTGGATGATGTTGCCCGCCGCGTCGTCGCCCGATGGACCCCGGTGTCCTGACAGAGGTCGTGCGATGTGTCCGTCGTACCGATCATGGACTAGCGTGGTCGGCGATGAGCATGTCGATTCCACGTCCAGGAGAACACCTTCCCGACGCTGCACCCAGCGTCGATCCCGATGCTGTGCACGTCGAGGTGGACCGCATACTTGCGCAGGTGCAGAAGGAAGGCGTCGCCGGAGATCCGGCCGTTGCAATCGGGAAGCAGGCGCAATTGCTCGAGCAGGCGCATGAGGTGCTCGTCCAGGCATTGTCGACCGTGGACAAGATCTGACATGGCGCGGAGAGCACGAGTCGATGCGGAACTGGTACGTCGAGGACTGGCACGCTCGCGCGAGCATGCAAGTGAACTGATCGCGGCAGGGCGGGTTCTGATCGCCGGAACCGTGGCGACCAAACCGGCAACCGCTGTGGAGGCGAACACACCGCTGATCGTCAATGAGGTGTCGGACGAGGTGTCGTGGGCCTCCCGAGGCGCCCACAAGCTGCTCGGCGCCCTCGAAACCTTTACTCCGTCCGGATTGCGGATCTCCGACCGCAGATGCCTCGATGCGGGCGCGTCCACCGGTGGATTCACCGATGTCCTGCTCCACGAGGGCGCCTCCGAGGTCGTCGCGGTCGACGTCGGCTACGGCCAGCTGGTGTGGCGACTGCAATCCGACGAGCGCGTCCACGTGATCGATCGAACAAATGTGCGTAACATCGATGCCGAGGTGATCGGGGGGCAGGTCGACGTTGTCGTGGCGGATCTGTCGTTCATTTCGTTGCGCTTGGTGCTCCCGGCGTTCGTACGGTGCGTCAATCCCGGTGCCGACTTGCTCCCTATGATCAAACCGCAGTTCGAAGTGGGGAAGGAGCGCGTCGGCAGTGGCGGAGTCGTGCGCGACCCGGCGTTGCGGACCGAGGCGGTGCTCGACGTGGCACGGGACGCCCAGATGCTCGGGCTCCGCACACTGGGCGCGGTGGCCAGTCCGCTGCCCGGCCCATCGGGGAATGTCGAATACTTCCTGTGGCTACGGGCCGGAGAGCCGGACACAGGAGACCTCGACACCAGCGTGATCGAACTCGTCGAGCAAGCGGTGCAGGAAGGACCTCAGTGACAACAGGATCGGGCGAGTCGACGCCCGGGACGCAGGGCCGCGAGGTTCTGCTCGTGTCGCACTCGGGCAGGGACGAAATTGCCGTGACCGCCCAACGGGTCGCGAAACTCTTCGGCGACGCAGGCATCGTCCTGCGAGTCCTCGAGGACGAATCGATCAGCACCGGCCTCGGAGCGGCGGAGGTTCCCGGCAGCAGGATCCGGATCGTCGAATCGGGTCCCGACGCAGCTGCCGGGTGTGAGATGGTCATCGTTCTCGGGGGCGACGGTAGCTTCCTGCGGGCAGCCGAACTCGCGCAACACGCCTCAGTACCTGTGCTCGGCATCAATCTGGGCCGGATCGGCTTCCTGGCCGAGGCCGAAGCCGACCACCTCGAAGAGGCCTTGCATCAGGTGGTGCGACAGCAGTACTCGGTCGAGAACCGGATGACACTCGACGTGACGATCCGCGTCGACGATGTGATCGTCGATCGCGGCTGGGCGCTCAACGAGGCCAGTCTCGAGAATCAATCGCGGCTCGGCGTCCTCGAAGTGGTTCTCGAAGTCGATGGACGCCCGGTGTCGTCGTTCGGCGGCGACGGGGTACTGATCGCTACCCCGACCGGGTCGACGGCGTATGCCTTCTCCGCGGGTGGCCCGATCGTGTGGCCGGAACTCGAAGCGCTACTCGTGATCCCGAGCAACGCCCACGCATTGTTCGCGCGCCCGCTCGTAACCAGCCCGAAATCGATCATTGCGGTCGAGACCCTCGCTGGCAGCCATGCCGGGCTGGTGTTCTGCGATGGACGTCGCACTCTCGAGCTCCCGGCCGGAGGCCGCCTCGAGGTTGTCCGAGGGCAACATCCCGTGCGATGGGTAAGGCTGGATTCGGCGCCGTTCGCCGATCGGATGGTGCGCAAGTTCGAACTTCCGGTGAAGGGCTGGCGGGGAAGGAAGCTCTAGGTGCTCGCAGAGATCCGGATCGACAACCTCGGTGTGATCACCGAGGCAAGTGCCCGGTTCGACGGAGGCTTGACCGTGCTGACCGGTGAGACCGGTGCCGGCAAGACCATGGTCGTGACCAGCTTGCATCTGCTGTCCGGCGTGCGCGCGGATTCCGCGCGCGTGCGGGTGGGAGCGTCGCGTGCTGTGGTCGAAGGTCGATTCAGCGTCGACGGGGGCAACAGTCACGTCGAGAAGGAAGTGGTGCGGCTGCTCGAATCCGCAGGTGCACAACGCGACGAAGACGGCAGCATCATCGCAGTGCGCACGGTCAACAGCGACGGAGGGTCCCGTGCACACCTCGGGGGCCGCAGCATTCCTGTCGGATTGCTCGCCGAATTCACCGGCCCGCTCCTGACGGTGCACGGGCAGAACGATCAACTTCGATTGTTGCGGCCCGACCAACAGCGTGCTGCCCTCGACAGATTCGGTGGCAAGACGGTCACATCGCTCCGGGAGCGTTACCGCACACACCGGCGACGGTGGCTCGATGCTCGAAGTGAACTGCTCGACCGTACGAACCGGGCGCGCGAGTTGGCTCAGGAAGCGGACCGACTGCAGTTCGGTCTGGATGAGATCGACGCGGTCGCTCCCGAGCGAGGCGAAGACAAGCAGATCGTCGCCGACGTCCTGCGCCTGTCGGATCTCGACTCGCTACGCGAGGCGGCGGCCGCCGCACACGGCGTCCTCGCCGGATACGACAGTGCCGACGCAGGAGAGGCCGCGTCGGCACTGGATCTGCTCGGTGAGGCCCGGTCCCGTGTGGAGGGGAGCGACGATGCGGCGCTGCGCGAGCTCGGACCGCGGCTGGCGGAGGCCATCACGGTGGTCACCGATGTGACGGCGGACCTCTCCGGCTATCTGGGTGATCTGCCGTCCGATCAAGGCACACTCGAATCGCTGCTGACCAGGCAAGCGGAACTGAAGACCCTCACCCGCAAGTACGCCGCCGACATCGACGGGGTGCTCGACTGGGCGGACGATGCGCGTGATCGCCTGTCGAGGCTGGATGTGTCGTCCGAGGCGCTCGAGAAACTGGCCGGCGAAGTGGACAGCGAAGCGGCGGCGACCGCAGAAGCGGCAGCTGCGTTGACGACCGCGCGACGTAGAGCGGCCACCAAGCTCGCCAAAGCGGTGAGCAGAGAACTTGCCGGTCTCGCGATGGGGCGCGCCGTGCTCGATGTACATGTCCGTGATCGTGACGCCGGTGCGGGCGATTCCGCGCCTCTTCCCGTGGGCGATCGTACGTTGCACGCGGGTGAGTCGGGCGTCGACGACGTCGAGTTCCGGCTCGCCGCGCATGCCGGCGCGACGGCTCTGCCGATCTCGCGTAGTGCGTCAGGCGGTGAGATGTCACGGGTGATGCTCGCGCTCGAGGTGGTTCTCGCCGCTTCGGAGCGCGGAGCCACCATGGTGTTCGACGAGGTGGATGCCGGGGTGGGAGGCCGTGCCGCAGTCGAGATCGGCCGTCGTCTGGCCAGGCTCTCGCGCACACATCAGGTCATCGTCGTCACCCACCTGCCGCAGGTTGCCGCGTTCGCCGACACTCATCTTGTGGTCGACAAGGTCGACGACAGGGCGGGTGTGGTGAGCAGCGGGGTGCGCACCTTGACCGAGGCGGAGCGGGTCACCGAGCTGGCGCGGATGCTCGCCGGCCTCGACGACACCGAGACCGGACGCGCACATGCCGAGGAGTTGCTCGCCATGGCGCACGCCGAGCGGGAGAGCTGAGCGCCGTCGCGACCGACGAGGTGTGAAGCGGGGGTGAAAGCCGCGTCGTCCGGCGCGCCTCCACAATCGCATCGCACCTCAGGAGCATCATTCTCACCATGAAGATGCCGGCGCTGCTGTCCCGCAACAACGAAACGCTGCCCGGAGTGAGCGGTATCGCCCGGGTCGACAAGAACACCGCGAAACTGGTCCGCCGGGTCGGCCCCGGCGACATCGTCATCCTCGACGCAGTGGACCTCGATCGGGTCACCGCCGACGCACTCGTCGAAGCGGGGGTCGCCGCGGTCGTCAACGCCTCGGCTTCGATTTCCGGTCGCTATCCGAACCTCGGCCCGGAAGTCCTTGTCGCCAATGACATCGTTCTGATCGACAGCGTCGGGTCGGATCTGTTCAAGAAGGTCAAGGACGGCGCGAAGATCCGGCTGCACGAGGGCGGACTCTATGCCGGCGAGCGCCTGCTCGTCGAAGGTGAGGAACAGACCGAAGCCGAGATCTCCGATCGCATGATCGAAGCAAAAACCGGCCTGGTCGACCATCTCGAGGCGTTCTCGGGCAACACCATCGAATTCATCCGGTCGGAGAGCCCACTGCTCATCGACGGGGTGGGTATTCCCGAGATCGATCTCGATCTGAGAGATCGGCACGTCGTGGTGGTCAGTCCCGGTCCCGACCACGTGCAGGATTTGAAGAACCTGCGACCCTTCATCAAGGAGTACGCACCGATCCTGGTGGGTGTCGACTCCGGTGCGGATGCCCTGACCAAGGCCGGCTACCGGCCCGACCTGATCATCGGTGACCCGGACGGCATCGGCACCGCGACCCTCCAGTCCGGTGCCGAGGTGGTCCTGCCCGCGGACCCGGACGGACACGCCCCCGGACTCGAACGTATCCAGGACCTCGGGATCGGTGCGATGACGTTCCCCGCGGCAGGCACCTCCACCGACCTCGCTCTGCTCCTCGTCGATCATCACGGTGCGGCACTCGTCGTCACGGTGGGCAGCACGGTCTCCCTCGACGAATTCTTCGATCAGGGTCGTCGCGACACCAACCCCTCCGCGGTGATGACGCGCCTGAAGGTCGGTCCGAAACTGGTCGATTCGAAGGCCGTTGCCACGTTGTATCGCAGTCGGGTTTCCGGTGGGGTGATCGCGCTTCTGGTCTTCGCTGCGCTGATCGCGGTCATCGCCGCATTGGTCGTGTCCAATCTGGGTGGCGATGTCGTCGACTGGGTCACGACCTGGTCGGCAGACTCCGTCGAGTGGGTTCGGGGTCAGTTCGAGTGATTTCGATGCGCCAGCACGCCGTCTCCCTGATCGCGGTGTTCTTGGCACTCGGCCTCGGAGTGGTGCTCGGTTCCGGGCTGTTGTCGAACAGTCTCGTGGCAGGTCTGCGCGATGACAAAGCGGATATGGGTCGTGAGCTTCAGGCCGAGCACGATCGAGCCAACCGGCTCGACTCCGAGCTGCGTGCCGCCGACGCCTACGACGCCACCGTCGCTCCCCGCGTGGTCCGCGATGAACTCTCCGGCCGTACGGTCCTCGTGGCGACGACCCCCGACACCGATCCCGCCGATCTCGATGCGGTGATGACGGCGGTGGCCTCCGCAGGTGGCGCAGTCACCGGTCGACTGTCGCTGACGGAGTCGTTCCTCGACGCCGCGGGTGCCGACATGCTCCGTACCACGGTCACCAACATCATCCCCGCCGGCGTGCAACTGCAGACCGGGGCTGTCGACCCGGGCAGTCTCGCGGGTGATCTGCTCGGTGCGGCACTGCTCGTCGACCCGGGGACCGGTGCGCCGCGCAGCACCCCGGAGGAACGCGAACTCGCGTTGTCCGCGCTGCGCAGCGGCGGGTTCATCACGTACGACGGAACAGTCGAGCCGGCCCAATCCGCCCTGATTCTGACCGGTACCGGTGTCGAAGAGGTCGACGGGGGCAACCGCGGGGCACTCATAGCCCGTTTTGCAGCAGCCGTCGACACCCGTGGTGCGGGGGCCGTGCTTGCCGGACGATCAGAATCGGCCGTAGGCAACGGACCGCTCGCTGTGGTTCGCGCCGACGCGGCGCTGTCAGCGGGGCTGTCGACCGTCGACAATCTCGACCGCGAAGCGGGACGGAGCACTGTGATACTGGCCCTGCGTGAACAGTTCGACGGCGGAGCAGGCCGCTACGGAACGGGGCCCGGCGCAGCTGCGGTCACCGTGGGATCCACCGCGCGGTGACCGAACACCCAACTGTCCGGTGCTGTGACGTCCGCAGCACCGGAGCCTCACAACCGCGATCCGGGTACGCCGCGGCGGCTGCAGGTGTTACCGTGAAGTTCCGTGGGTCGGCAGGCCCCAGCTGTATCGTCTGAAGTCCAAAAGTCCTGCACCTGACGTCACGGGAGCTTCGTTGCCACAGTCACGCCAATCGCGTACCCCTACCAAGCACATCTTCGTCAGTGGGGGCGTCGCATCCTCGCTGGGCAAGGGACTCACCGCGTCGAGTCTCGGTGCATTGCTCACAGCGCGCGGAATGCGCGTGACCATGCAGAAACTCGATCCGTATCTCAACGTCGATCCCGGGACGATGAATCCGTTCCAGCACGGTGAGGTGTTCGTCACCGAGGACGGCGCCGAAACCGACCTCGACGTGGGTCACTACGAGCGCTTCCTCGACCGTAACCTCAACGCCGACGCGAACGTCACCACGGGCCAGGTGTATTCGACCGTCATCGCGAAGGAACGTCGCGGCGAGTACCTCGGCGACACCGTCCAGGTGATTCCGCACATCACCGACGAGATCAAACGGCGAATCCTGGCGATGTCGGCTCCCGACACCGAAGGCCACACACCCGACGTCGTGATCACAGAGATCGGCGGCACGGTCGGCGACATCGAATCCCAGCCGTTCCTCGAGGCAGCCAGGCAGGTACGTCACGAAGTGGGTCGTGACAACTGTTTCTTCCTGCACGTGTCGTTGGTGCCGTACCTCGGTCCTTCCGGTGAGCTGAAGACCAAGCCCACCCAGCACTCCGTGGCCGCGTTGCGCAACATCGGCATCCAGCCCGACGCTCTCGTGCTGCGATGCGATCGCGACGTACCCGCGTCCCTCAAGGCGAAAATCTCCCTGATGTGCGACGTCGACGTCGCAGGATGCATCTCGTGTCCCGACGCACCGAGCATCTACGACATACCCAAGGTGCTGCACAGCGAAGGCCTCGACGCCTATGTCGTGCGCCAGCTCGGACTCCCGTTCCGTGACGTCGACTGGACGGTGTGGGGCGATCTCCTCGACCGCGTCCACAAGCCGCGGGAAACCGTCGAGGTGGCTCTCGTCGGCAAGTACATCGACCTCCCTGACGCCTACCTGTCTGTCACCGAAGCATTGCGTGCGGGAGGATTCGCGCACCGGGCGAAGGTCAAGATCCGCTGGGTCGCATCCGATGAATGCGAAACCGAGTCAGGCGCGCAGACGCACCTCGGTGATGTCGACGCGGTCCTGATTCCGGGGGGCTTCGGGATCCGCGGTATCGAGGGCAAACTCGGCGCGATCAGCTTCGCGCGGTCCCGGAAGATCCCGCTCCTGGGACTGTGTCTCGGGCTGCAGTGCGTCGTCATCGAGGCGGCACGCTCGGTCGGTATCGCCGACGCGTCGTCCACCGAGTTCGACCCGGACACCACGGCGCCGGTGATCTCCACGATGGCCGACCAGGAACAGGCCGTCGCCGGTGAAGCCGACCTGGGCGGCACCATGCGTCTCGGCGCGTACCCAGCCGTTCTGGCCAAGGGCTCGGTCGTCGCGAAGGCCTACGGCAGCGACAAGGTATCCGAGCGCCACCGCCACCGCTTCGAGGTCAACAACGCCTACCGTGACCGGATCGCGAAGTCCGGGCTCGTGTTCTCCGGAACCTCGCCGGATGGACGGCTGGTCGAGTTCGTCGAGTACCCGGCGGACATCCACCCGTTCTTCGTCGCCACCCAGGCGCATCCGGAACTCAAGAGCCGCCCGACGCGTCCGCACCCGCTGTTCGCAGGGCTGGTCTCCGCGGCGCTGAGGTACAAGGCGGCCGAACGCCTGCCCGTCGACGTACACGGAGGCGACCGCAAGCGCGACGCCGACGAGCCCGCCGAGGCCGTGGCATCCGCGTCCGGCAGCGTCGACGCGGACTGACACGTGACGCAGCGACACGACTTCCGGATCCTGTCCACGCAACGCATCTACACAGGTGCCATCGTGTCGCTGCGCGTCGACGAGGTGACGATGCCGGACGGGCATTCCGCCCACCGTGAAGTGGTCGAGCACTTCGGTGCGGTAGCAATCGTCGCCATCGACGATCGAGACCGGCTGGTCCTGGTCGACCAGTACCGGCATCCGCTCGGGCGACGATTGTGGGAGCTGCCCGCAGGTCTCCTCGACGAGGCCGGCGAGTCGCCTCTCGACGCCGCGAAACGTGAACTCGCGGAGGAGACCGGGCTCGCCGCGGAGCGCTGGGACACACTCGTCGACGTCGCACTCTCGCCCGGTTTCACCGACGAAGCAGTCCGTGTCTTCGTGGCTCGCGGCCTGTCCGAGGTGGGTCGGCCCGAACCCGAACATGAGGAAGCCGACCTCGAGATTCACAAGGTCCCACTCGAGGAGGCGGTGTCGATGGCATTGCGGGGCGAGATCATCAACGCGACCGCGGTGGCGGGCATCCTCGCATCGTCCGCCACACGTACCTCCCGGACCGGACTGCGCCCCTCCGACGCGCCCTGGCCCGACCGGCCCTCCGCCTTCTCCCGCACTCGCGCTGCGGAATGACCTCGGTGCTGGAGGGGCAGCTCGACACGTACCTCGACCATCTCACCGTCGAACGCGGCGCTGCCGCGAACACCTTGTCGTCCTACCGGCGAGATCTCGACCGCTACCGCGACTACCTCACGGACTGCGGTATCAGCGATCTCGCTCAGGTCAGCGAAGCGCACGTCGCCGACTTCGTGGCGGTGTTGCGTGGCGGCGACCCGGACCGGGATCGTCCGGCGCTCGCCGCCAGTTCGGTGGCCCGTGCCCTCATCGCGGTCCGGGGCCTGCACCGATTCACCGCGGCCGAGGGCCGGACCCCGACCGACGTGGCACGTGCAGTCAAACCACCCACCGCGGGGCGACGCCTTCCGAAGTCGCTCACCGTCGCCCAGGTGACGGCGATTCTCGATGCGGTCGGGAATGAAGCGGACGGTCCGCGCGGCCTGCGCGACCGCGCGCTGCTGGAATTGTTGTACTCGACCGGCGCCCGCATCTCCGAGGCGGTCGGACTCGATGTCGACGACGTCGACTCCGACGCCCGCGCAGTGCTCCTGCGCGGAAAGGGCGGCAAGGAACGACTCGTGCCTGTCGGGCGTCCTGCGCTCGCGGCGCTCGACGCCTATCTCGTGCGGGGCAGGCCCGTCCTTGCCGCCGGACACACCGCCGCGCTGTTCCTCAACGCACGCGGCGGACGACTATCGCGGCAGAGCGCGTGGCAGGTATTGCAGACCGCGGCCGAGCGAGCGGGCGTCAGCACCGCGGTTTCACCGCACACACTGCGGCATTCGTTCGCGACCCACCTGCTCGACGGTGGCGCCGATGTACGAGTGGTGCAGGAGTTACTCGGGCATGCCTCTGTGACGACCACGCAGATCTACACGCTGGTCACCGTGGGTGCGTTGCGGGAGGTCTGGGCCGGTGCGCACCCGCGCGCACGCTGATCGGGCAACATCGGAAACGCGTGTCCACCCGCGCAACACGTCGACCAGGCGGTAGCGTTCAGGAGGTAGAAAGGCGGTAGCGTTCCGGATACGGAACAGCATCCGTTCGACAACCCGACGGCAACGATATTGCTCGCTAGACGCACAGTGGGACGCAGAACAGGGGGAGCACCGCTCGTGGGCACACCTCGGCCATCTGCCACAGACGACACACACCTGAACATTGCACACGCGGCGACGCAGGGCTGGCCGACGCCGGTTCGGTCCGTAGCCGGCTACCGTCCACCTGCCGAACCACGACCGTCAGGAACCGACGACCCCGGTGACGACACCGACGCCGATCTCAGAGAAACCGCGTCGATCGACGACTCCGACCTCGGCCCCACCGGCCGTCCGCGCAGGCGCATTCCCGAACCACCGGCACTGACCTCGCACGGACCCGCCAAGATCATCGCGATGTGCAACCAGAAAGGCGGAGTGGGCAAAACCACCTCCACTATCAACCTGGGTGCTGCCCTCGCCGAATGCGGACGCCGTGTACTGCTCGTCGACCTCGACCCCCAGGGAGCCCTGTCAGCCGGCCTGGGCGTGGCCCACCACGACCTCGAGTCGACCGTCCACAACCTGCTTGTCGAACCCCGCGCGGACACCGACGACGTACTGCTCGACACACACATCGAGAACCTCGATCTGCTACCCAGCAACATCGACCTGTCCGCCGCCGAGATCCAACTCGTCTCCGAGGTCGGGCGCGAACAGGCTCTCGGCCGCGCCTTGTTCCCCGTCCTCGAGCGCTACGACTACATCCTCGTCGACTGCCAACCGTCTCTCGGCCTGCTCACCGTCAACGCTCTGGCCTGCGCCGATTCGGTTCTCATCCCGATGGAGTGCGAGTTTTTCAGCCTTCGCGGTCTGGCGTTGCTCAACGACACCGTCGCCAAGGTCAGGGACCGGCTCAATCCACGCCTCGCCGTGGCCGGGATCCTCGTGACCATGTTCGACTCGCGGACACTGCACGGTCGTGAAGTGATGTCCCGGGTGGTCGAGGTCTTCGGAGACCTCGTCTACGACAGCGTCATCTCCCGCACTGTCAAATTCCCCGAAACCAGCGTCGCCGGCGAACCGATCATCACCTGGGCGCCGAAATCCGGTGGTGCCGAGTCGTATCGGTCGCTCGCCCGCGAAGTGATCCATCGGACCGGCCGCTGATCCGTGTCTGCCCCCACCCAGGATTCCGCCGAGGCGGAATCCGCTGCTCCCGTCACCGACGAGGCGTCGGCCACCGACCAGACCTCGGAACCCACTGTCACCGGCGGATTCCAGGTCCGGCTCCGCAACTTCGAGGGCCCGTTCGATCTGCTACTCACTCTGATCTCACAGCGTCGCCTGGACGTCACCGAAGTCGCATTGCATGAGGTGACCGACGACTTCATCGCATACACGAGGAAACTCGGTCCGGAACTCGGTCTTGACCAGACAACCGAGTTCCTCGTCGTTGCCTCGACTCTGCTCGACCTCAAAGCGGCTCGCCTGCTGCCTGCCGGCGACGTCGACGATCCAGAGGACCTCGCGTTGCTCGAGGCGCGCGACCTGCTGTTCGCGCGGCTGTTGCAGTATCGGGCCTACAAACAGATCGCCGAGCACTTCGCCGAACTCGAAAGCGCTGCCCTCCGTCGTTACCCGCGCGCGGTATCCCTCGAGGAATGCTTCGAAAATCTCGTGCCCGAGGTCGTTCTCGGTGTCGATGCACAGCGCTTCGCCGAGATCGCAGCGGCGGCGTTCCGACCGAAACCGACACCCAGCGTAGGGCTCGACCACCTGCACGTCCAGACGGTGTCGGTGCCGGAGCAGGCCGCATACATTCTCGCTCTGCTGAGGGACAACGGTGCCGGACAATGGATCGGCTTCGACGTCCTTACCGCAGATTGCGAGCACGGACTGCTCGTAGTCGCGCGGTTCCTCGCGCTGCTCGAGCTCTATCGCGAACGTGCAGTCACCTTCGAGCAACCCGACCCACTCGGGCCACTCCAGGTGGCCTGGACCGGTGAGAACGACGAGAACGCCATCGACTTCGAGGAGGACTACGGGTGAGTGCGCACATCCCAGACCGCGCCTTGCCCGCGCAGCAGCAACCCGATCCGTCCGGCGACGAGCGGGCCTGGGACGGTGAACTGCTCGACATGGCCGATGACGAACTCACCGCCGCGCTCGAAGCACTGCTCCTGATGGTCGACACCCCCGCGTCCGCCGACCAGCTCGCTGCCGCGATCGGTGTCACCGCCGACCGCGCCGAGCGTGCCCTCCGTGCGCTCGCGGCCTGCCTGGATGCGCGCGGCTCCGGAATCGATCTGCGGTTCGCGGGTGACGGCTGGCGGTTCTACACCCGCCGCGACTACGCACCCTACGTCGAGAAGCTCCTCCAGGGCGGGGCGCGCACCAAACTCACCCGCGCGGCGTTGGAAACCCTCGCGGTCGTCGCCTACCGGCAACCGGTGACCCGTAGCCGCGTCAGCGCCGTGCGCGGCGTCAACGTCGACGGAGTGATGCGCACCTTGCTCGCGCGGGATCTCATCGCCGAAGCGGGCACCGATCCCGAGACCGGCGGTACCCTCTACATCACCACCGAACTGTTCCTCGAACGTCTCGGCCTTGCGTCGCTGAGCGATCTACCACCGGTCGGTCCCCTGTTACCCGATGTAGATGTGATCGATGACATCAGCGACAGCCTCGAAGCAGACCCGAGGTTTGAGAGAATAGGAAAGAACGCGCGCGCCGAGACACTCTCGCACGCGGAGTTCGATCCAGAGAACTGACAGGAAAAAAGTGAAAAAGCCCGCTCGCCGTGATGGCACACCGGACCGTAAACGAACCGCCCGCCCCGTGAAGGGCCAGGCCACCGGCAGATCTTCGTCCGCCCGCCGGTCGGATCCCCGCACTCAGGACGCTCCGAGCTCCACCGCAGGGAACGCGGGGGCAGCCAAGAAGCCCCATCGGGGTCAAGGAAGCGCTCCGCTGAACAAGCGAGGCAGGCCTGCTGCACCGAAACCCCAGGCCCGCCGGGCCTCGGCAACGCCGACCATCAGCAACGCCAAGCCCGCCCGCCACCAGCACAGCACAGCCGCACCGGCGAAGCTGCCTGCGGGCGAAGGCGTGCGACTGCAGAAGGTCCTCGCCCAGGCAGGGGTGGCCTCACGCCGTGCCGCCGAGGAAATGATCGACCGCGGCCGCATCGAAGTCGACGGGGTCATCGTTCGAGAGCAGGGGTTGCGTGTCGACCCTGAGAACGCCGTGATCCGCGTCGACGGTGTCCGTGTGGTCGTCAAGAAGGATCTCGTTCACCTCGTGCTCAACAAGCCACGCGGGTGGCAGTCCACCATGTCGGACGATCTGGGTCGCCCTTGTGTCGGCGACATCGTTTCAGAGCGTGTCGCCGCAGGTCAACGCCTCTTCCACGTCGGAAGGCTCGACGCCGACACCGAGGGGCTGTTGCTACTGACCAACGACGGTGAACTCGCACATCGCCTCATGCACCCGTCCTTCGAGGTCAACAAGACCTACCTTGCCACGGTCAAGGGTGTGCTCGCGCGAGGCGTCGGCAAGCAGCTCAAGACGGGCGTCGAGCTCGAGGACGGCCCCGCCAAAGTCGACAGGTTCGCGTTGCTCGAGGTGAACGAAGGCCAGTCCCTCGTGCGCCTGGACCTGCACGAAGGCCGCAAACACATCGTGCGTCGACTGCTCGACTCCGTGGGCCACCCCGTGATCCGGCTCGTGCGTACCAATATCGGTCCCGTCGCGCTCGGCGATCAGCGGCCCGGCACACTTCGTGTCCTCGGGCGCAACGAGGTCGGCGGTCTCTACCAGGCGGTGGGGTTGTGACCGATACCGTAGGCGCATTGATCGTCGCGATGGACGGCCCATCGGGAACGGGCAAGTCCAGCGTCTCCAAGCGGCTCGCACGCCACCTCGGCGCTGCATACCTCGACACCGGCGCCATGTACCGGATCGCGACCTTGTACGTGCTGCGCCGGGGCGCTGACCTGACCGACCCTGCCGCGATCGCCGAGGCTGTCGCCGGCCTGCCCTGGTCGATCGGTACCGACCCCGACGTCGAGGACATTCGACTCGACGGCCAGGACGTGCGCGGAGAGATCCGCGGCGGGGAGGTCACCGCAGCGGTCTCCGCCGTCTCCGCGGTCCCCGAAGTACGCCAACTGCTCGTCGCTGCGCAGCAGCGTCTCGGACTCGCAGCGCACCGAGTCGTTGTCGAAGGACGCGACATCGGCACGGCGGTATTCCCGGATGCCGATGTGAAGATCTTCCTCACCGCATCCGCGGAAGCACGCGCACAGCGCCGCAACGCCCAGAACATCGTGGAAGGCCGCGGTGACGACTACGACGCGGTACTCGCGTCGGTGCAGCGCCGTGACCACCTTGATTCCACACGCGCAGTGTCGCCTCTGCGCGCCGCGGACGACGCCGTCGTCGTGGACACCAGCGACATGGACATCGACGAGGTGACCTCGATGCTGACGGCACTGGTCACCGAACAGACGGGAGCGGCGCTGTGAGCGACGACGTCACAACGGAGTACACCGACGAGGGTTCCGACGGCACCTGGTCCGAAGAATCGGACTGGGACCTCGACTTCGAAACCGGAGCCGAACTCGAAGAGTTCGTGCCCATCCCGACAGTCGCGGTTGTCGGCCGCCCCAACGTCGGAAAGTCCACCCTGGTCAACCGCATCATCGGTCGCCGGGAAGCCGTCGTAGAGGACATCCCGGGCGTGACCCGCGACCGCGTGTCGTACGAGGCGAACTGGAACGGCCGACGCTTCATGGTCCAGGACACCGGCGGCTGGGAACCCGACGCCAAAGGGATGCAGCAGTCGGTTGCTCGTCAGGCCGAGGTTGCCATGCGTACCGCCGACGCGATCCTTGTCGTTGTCGACGCCACCGTCGGCGCGACATCGGTCGACGAGGCCGTCGCCAAGGTGCTGCGCCGGTCGAAGACGCCGGTGCTGCTCGTCGCGAACAAGGTCGACGACGACCGCGTCGAAGCCGAAGCCGCGGCATTGTGGTCGCTCGGGCTCGGCCAGCCCTATTCGGTGTCCGCCACGCACGGTCGTGGCACCGGTGATCTGCTCGACGACCTGCTCGAGAAGATGCCGCCCACCCCGCGTGAGGGCACGGGTGGGGGAGGACCCCGCCGTGTCGCTTTGGTCGGCAAGCCGAACGTCGGGAAGTCCAGCCTGATCAACAAGCTTTCGGGCGACGAACGTTCGGTGGTGCACGACGTCGCGGGTACCACCGTCGACCCCGTGGACTCGGTCGTCGAACTCGGTGGCAAACCGTGGCGGTTCGTCGACACAGCAGGCCTGCGCAAGCGGGTCAGTCACGCGTCTGGCGCCGAGTTCTATGCCTCGCTGCGCACCCGGGCGGCGATCGACGCCGCGGAGGTGGCGGTGTTGCTCATCGACGCCTCGCAGCCGATCACCGAACAGGACCAGCGGGTGATCACCATGATCGTGGAATCCGGTCGCGCACTGGTGATCGCGTTCAACAAGTGGGACCTCGTCGACGAGGACCGACGTCATGAGTTGGGCCGCGAGATCGAGCGTGATCTGCTGCGGGTGCCGTGGGCGGCGCGAGTCAACATTTCGGCCAAGACCGGCCGTGCCGTGCAGAAGCTCGTGCCGGCGATGGAGACCGCGCTCGAATCATGGGACAAGCGCATCTCCACGGGCCGGCTCAATACCTGGCTCAAGGAAGTGGTGGCCGCGACTCCGCCGCCGATGCGTGGGGGACGCTTGCCCCGTGTGATGTTTGCTACCCAGGCAGCGACGCGTCCGCCGACGTTCGTGTTGTTCACCACCGGCTTCCTCGAGGCCGGTTACCGCCGCTTCCTCGAACGGAAGCTGCGTGAGGAGTTCAACTTCGACGGCAGCCCTGTCCGGATATCCGTGCGAGTGCGGGAGAAGCGCGACCGCCGCAAGTAGACCCGAATCCCCGGAAACGGCGCTGACCAGCCGATTCGCCTTTCGGTCCGCACCTGTTGTAATCTCAACGAGCGCTCGACGAGAGCGCGGGCGGGCTGTGGCGCAGCTTGGTAGCGCACTTGACTGGGGGTCAAGTGGTCGCAGGTTCAAATCCTGTCAGCCCGACCGAGAAGCCCCGGTGAGATCTGATCTCACCGGGGCTTCTTCGTATCGCGGGGCCGGCACCGCGCCGGCCTGCGCTACCGCCGGCAGGCGAATGTGCCGTCCGTGCGGCGGCGGACCGATCCGGGAGATAGGCCTGTGATCCTTTTGAAGGCCTTCGAGAACGCCGCTTCCGACTCGTAGCCCGATCTCGACGCGAGTTCGGCGATCGTCGCGCCGTCCTGCAACGCGACGGTCGCCGACTCCATCCGCCAGCGACCGACGTACCGCATTGCGGGTTCGCCGACCAGCTCGGTGAACCGTGCCGCGAACGCAGACCGCGACATCGCCGCTTCCCGCGCGAGAGACTCGACTGTCCACGGCCGCTCGGGGGCGTGGTGAACCGCGGCGAGCGCACGGCCCACCTGTGGGTCCTGCAGAGCGCCGATCCATCCGTGTCGGGCCGCCGGCGCGGAGTCGATCCAACTCCGGATTGCCATGATCACAAGAATGTCCGCCAGTCGAGTGAGCACCGCTTCGCCACCGGGCTGCACGTGCTGCGCTTCCTCGGCCATCAACGACAACACCTGTGTCGGCGCGCTGTGCCTCGCCGACCCGGTCGTGTCCATCCGCAGGAGGGGCGGCAGCAACGCCACCAGACGTCGCGCAGTCGGATGATCGAACTCGACGACCCCGCACACCAAGGTGGAGTGCTCTCCACCTCCGCCGTAGTGCAGAACCGAATAGTGGTCGCCGATCATCGTCTGGGGGAGTAGATCCACGCGTCCCCGACTCCCCGTGCCGGTGATGCTCGGGTCGCTGCGCATCACGTGCCCCGAGCCGTGCGGGACGATGACGAAATCCCCGGGGAGGAGCCGCGCTGATGCCGAACCGGGGACCTCGAGCCACATTTCGCCAGAGACGACCAGATGGAAGCTCACGCTGTCGGCCACCGGTGGCATCTCCAGCGCCCATGGCGCGCTCAACTCCGACCGACAGTAGAAGCCGCCGCGCATGCGCAGCAGGTGAAGGGCATGTGCGAGGGGATCGACCGGTGTCCACGGATAGAGCACGTCGGCGGTCTCCCGAACCCTGTCGATCGTCATATGTCCACCCTCGCCGCTGGGTATCCATTCGTCCAGCCCCGTAGGACGAATGAACACAAGGGACGGACGGAGAACCATAGAACGTCTCGAGGAACGTTCATACGGTGGACACATCGTCCCCAACGAACTCAGGAGAACATCATGAAAGTACTCGTCATCGGCGCCACAGGCGGCTCCGGTCGCGCAGCCGTCACCGCACTCCTCGCCCGCGGCCACGACGTGACCGTCATGGTCCGCACACCCGACGCACAGCACACATTCGGCGACCGAACCCTAGGCGTGATCGGGGACGCCACCTGTCTCGATGACGTCGACCGCGCGGTCCGCGGACAGGACGCTGTCATCGTCACCCTCGGCATCACCGAGAACCCCGTCCGAGTGCGGCTGCGCGGCCCGGCGCATACTGCACTCGACGTGCGGTCCACCGGCACCCGCAACATCATCGACGCGATGCAACGTCACGGTGTGCGGCGCCTGATCGTCCAGACCACCTACGGAGTGGGTGACACCGATGGCCGCCTGCCGTTGCGTTACAAGCTCATGTTCTCGCTGCTTCTCGGGCCACAGGTCGCCGACACCGTGATCCAGGATCGCTTCGTGCACGAGAGCGGCCTCGACTGGACCCTCGTACAACCGGTCAACCTGACCGACTCGACCGACGGCGGAGAGGCGTTCACCTCGACAAGCGGCGAGATCACAGGCTGGCAGGTCGCGCGCAACAAGGTCGGTCGGGTTCTCGCCTCCGCTGTCGACGACGAAGAGAACGTGCGGCGAACCGTGTCGGTGTCCTGAGCCGGGATCCGTCGAAAGGCTCCGCGAGTGAGCGGGAAAGGACACGATGAGAAACGGCAATGCGCAGAGTCCCTCTGTGTAGTGCCGACTCATCCTCCCTCCGAACAGATCAGGAGCTCGCGATGACCACTCGACTCAATCCGTACATCAGCTTCCGTGACAACGCGCGTGACGCGATCGAGTTCTACAAGACCGTCTTCGGCGGGGAACTCGATATCAGCACGTTCGGGGAGGGGCAACCTACCGGCGACGCCGCGGTGGACAGCAAGGTAATGCATGCGATGCTCACCACCGACAGCGGTTTCGTGCTCATGGCCTCGGACACGCCCCCGGGAATGGACCATACCCCGGGAAACAACTACTCGATATCCCTCAGCGGCGACGACGAATCCGAACTCCGCGGTTACTGGAATGAACTCGTCGCCGGCGGCACCGAGGCGCTGCCCCTCGAGAAGGCGCCCTGGGGAGACAGCTTCGGAATGTGCATCGACAAGTTCGGTGTCCAGTGGATGGTCAACATCAGCGGCAGTCCTGACTGATCGAGCGGGAACCCGCACACGCGCTGGACGCGCGACTCAACCGAGACGCGCGTCCAGTTCGCGTACCAGCTTCGCAGGAGCAGTCTCGCGGAACGACATGTCGATCAGTTCCGCAACCTCCGCCCAATCCACCTCCCGGCGGCCGAGGTCGTACCCGATCCACCCCGACGGACCCAGATACATCGGCAGATACGTGTGGGGTTCACCGAGGAGGGCAAGACGTTCGTCGCGCTCGGGCTTGACGATCAACGATCGAGGAAACGGGGCCCGGGTGTCCTTCTCGGAGCCGCCGTAGACCGCGAACGAGGTCTTGGTGAAGAAGAACGGACGGCCGTGCGAGACCTTCTCTCGTGCGCCCGGGTATGCGAGGGCGAGGGTGCGCACCCGAGCCAGCAACGGATCCGTGTCGTCGAACATGATCGGATGCGGCATGAATGTACCTTACCGTCGCAGGGCCGAAAGCCCCTCGCGGAGGAGGGGTTCCACAGCATCACCGAATGCACTGAAGCCGTCGCCCACGGTCTGACCCTGCAGGAACCGGAAATGAATACCTTCGAGGATCACCGCGAGCTTGAAATAGGCCAGGCCGAGATGAAAAGCCATCCCCGACAGGTTCCTGCCGCTCGCGTTTGCGTAGCGCGACACCATCGCGTCCTCGCTCAGGAACCCCGGGGCACGCGATACGGTCGACACCGGTACTGGCCCGTCCCGGTCCGCGAGCTGTTGGTAGACCACGAGAAGCGCGACATCGGTGAGCGGATCGCCGAGGGTCGCCATCTCCCAATCCAGCACCGCCGCAACCTGATCACGTTCGTCGATGAGTACGTTGTCGAGGCGGTAGTCGCCATGCACGATCGCAGCGCCGCTTGCCGAAGGCAGGTGCTCGACCAGTAACCGGTGAAGCTCGTCGGCACCGTCGAGCGTACGGCTCCGGGACGCATCGAGCTGAGTCTTCCATCGGTGCACCTGTCGTCCGAGGAAGCCCTCGGGACGGCCGAAGTTCGCGAGCCCCACCGTCGCAGGCTCCACCGCGTGGAGTCTCGCCAGCGTGTCGATCGTCCGCTCGGAGATCGCACGCACCCGATCCTCCCCGAGCGGAGCGAGTTCCTCGGCAGTACGGAAGGGCGTGCCCGGGACCAGATCCATGAGGTAGAACGGTGCGCCGATGACCTCGGTGTCCGTGCACAGGAGATGAGTACGCGGCACAGGCACCTCGGTTCCTGCCAGCGCCGTGATCACGCGGTGCTCGCGTGCCATGTCGTGCGCGGTCTCCAGTACATGCCCGAGCGGTGGGCGCCGCAGGACCAGCTCCCGCTCACCGTTGCTCACACCGTAGGTGAGGTTCGATCGCCCGCCGCTGATGAGGCGGGCGGTCAGCGCCCCGTCGAGCAAACCGGGGGCGGCGGTCTGCAGATGGGTGCGAAGTACTGCGGTGTCCAGTCCTGCGGGGTCGGCAGCCATGATGTCCTCCGCGGATTTCGGTGGGGTTCGGCGGAACCTGGGAGAGAGCGTAGTCGCAACTGAATACACCTGTCCCCACAGGTAGAAGGATTTCGGATTGCACGGAATATCGAGTTAAACCGAAATCGCGTGAGATAATGTCGCACCATGTCCGTATCGAACGCACTGACGCACACAACACTTCAGGACTCGCTTGCCTGCTTCGAGTCGCGTCGGATTCCGCTCGAAGGGCGCCGCCATGCAGCGGTCGTCATCGCTGTTCTGAACGATGATGCAGGCAATCCCGTCATGCCTCTGACCCGCCGGCCGACGAGATTACGTGCACATCCCGGCCAGTTCGCGCTCCCCGGCGGGCGACTCGACCCCGGGGAGACACCCGAGGAAGCGGCGCTGAGGGAACTGCACGAGGAGCTCGGACTCGACGCCGCGCCGAACTCCATCGTCGGGCGCCTCGACGACTACGTCACCCGATCCGGATATGTGATGTCACCGTTCGTCGTGTGGTCCGACACAGCGATCGCCGATCTGAAACCGAGCCCTGACGAGGTCGACGTCCTGTTCTCCGTCACGGAGACCGAACTGGACAGCGAGCCTCGATTCGTGGATATCCCCGAGTCCGATAAGCCGGTCATCCAGTGGCCGTTTCGTGGTCACCTCATTCACGCACCCACCGCCGCAGTGGTCTACCAGTTCCGTGAAGTTGCCCTCCATGGTCGGCACACTCGTATCGACGGACTCGAGCAACCGGTGTTCGCATGGCGCTGACCACCTCGCGACGACCCCCACGGCCGGTGTGAAAAGGTTGGTGGACCGTACCGCGTAGATCAGACAGGGGGCACGATGGGTGACGTGACCACTCCGGACGACGTCCGCCCGGGTGCCGATCGCATCCTCACCATCCCGAACCTGCTCAGCTTCGTGCGGCTTCTCGGAATACCTCTCTTTCTCTACTTGATCCTCGTTGTCCACGCGGACGGATGGGCCCTCGCGATCCTCTTCCTCAGCGGATTCACCGACTGGGCCGACGGCAAGCTCGCCCGCCTGCTCGACCAGGCGTCCCGGCTCGGCGCGCTGCTCGACCCCATGGTCGACCGGCTCTACATAGTGACCACGCTCCTCGCGTTGGTCGCGCGGGACGTCCTTCCGTGGTGGATCGCCGCGATCCTGGTCGGGCGCGAACTCGTGCTGGTCCCGACCCTCGCCGTATACCGGCGTCGGGGCATGCCCCCGCCCGACGTTCTCTACCTGGGTAAAGGCGCGACCTTCCTCCTCATGTGCGCATTGCCGCTGCTGCTGCTCGACCTGGCGTCACCCGCCACGTCCGTCGTGGCGCACCCACTCGGCTGGGCTGCCCTGATCTGGGGTTCGGCGCTCTACATCTGGACCGGGCTGCTCTACATCGGCCAGGCCGTATGGATCGCCCGTGCAGTGCCTCCGAACGAGGAGCGACCAGCCGAGTGAACCGTCGTTGGGAACAGATCCCCCGGAACCCGGTCCCCTCGCTGCTCAAGTCGCTGCTCGAGGACCACCTCGACCCCGGCTACGGTGCCGCCGCCGAGGACCGGGCAGCGGGTCGCGCTGCCGCATCGCCGGCACGCACCACGGTCTGGCTCGTCATCGGCTGCATTCTTGCCGGTCTCGTACTCGGCGCGGCCTACGCCGAAAACACCGATCGTGAACCGGGGGCAGATCAGGCGCGCGCCGAGATCCTCGACTCGCTACGTACCAGTGAGGAACGCATCGCAACCCTTGTGGCCCGCCGCGATGAACTGACCGACACGGTCGAGCAGCGCAGCGCTGAACTGGTGGCCCACGATGCGGAGGGTGCGACGACTCTCGACGCGTTGCGCGCGGCGCAGATCGCGGCTGCCGGCGCGCCTGTCATCGGCCCAGGGATCACCGTCACCCTTTCCGATCCGACGGGTCGGCCGAACCTGTCGGACCCGTCTGTGCACGACACCGGCGACGCCGCGACAGTCCTCGATCGAGACCTGCAATCGGTGGTCAACGCGCTGTGGGCCGGCGGTGCCGAAGCAGTGTCGGTCGGCGATGTGCGCATCGGCCCCGGCGTCACCATCCGGCAGGCAGGGGGAGCGATGCTCGTCGACAACCGGCCGGTGTTCTCGCCCTACGTCGTCTCCGCCGTCGGACCGCAGGCCCAAATGCAGACGGATTTCGTGGTGAGTGACGCCTACCTCAGGCTCTCGGGCATCAAACAGCTCTACGGGGTAGGTTTCACGATCGCCGAGGCCGGAGAGCTCGAACTGCCTGCAGCCACGGTACGTACAGTCGAATCGGCTCGGGAAGCGGGGAATCGGTGAAGCACCTTCGGCACGGCCAGGCGCTGTATGCGGTGCTGGCACTCGTGATCGGCATCGTTGCCGGAATCGTGTTCAGTCCCCAGGTGCCCGACGTGGTCCAGCCGTACCTGCCGATTGCGGTGGTCGCCGCGCTCGATACGGTGTTCGGTGGATTGCGTGCCTATCTCGACGACATTTTCGACGCGAAGGTCTTCGTCGTCTCCTTCGTGTTCAACGTTCTCGTAGCCGCACTCATCGTGTGGCTCGGGGACCAGCTCGGTGTGGGCACCCAGCTCTCCACCGCGGTCATCGTCGTCCTCGGGATCCGCATTTTCGGGAACGCGTCGGCACTGCGCCGCAGACTTTTCGGGGCGTGAGCGATGGTCGAGGACACCTCCGAACAAGCTCTGTCGGGCACACCGGACTCCCGGCGCAAGCGCCGGGTGTACGCGATGCTTGCGATGCTGCTCGTCGCCCTGCTCGGCACGGCTATCGCCACCCAGGTGAAGAACACTGATACGGGGGACAACCTCGACTCCGCCCGCCCCGCGGATCTGCTTGTGCTCCTCGACAGTCTCAATCGACGCGAGGCGGCGCTGCGGCAAGAGATCACTGGCCTCGAACGCACTCTCGAAGGATTCGAGCAGAACGGTTCGGATGCTGCTCTGTCGGAGGCCCGCGCTCGTCTGCAGAACCTGTCGGTCCAACTCGGTACGGTTCCCGCGGCAGGGCCGGGTGTCGTCCTGACGATCGACGACCCGCTCGGCGGAGTCGGCCCGGAGGTCGTCCTCGACACGATCCAGGAATTACGTGCGGCGGGTGCGGACACCATGCAGATCACCGGAGCCGACGGAACAGCGGTGCGCATCGGCGTCGACTCGTGGGTCGGAGGGCAGGGCGGAGATATCATTGTCGACGATCGAAACCTCCCGGCGCCCTATACGGTTACTGCTATCGGGGACGGGCCGACGCTCGCTGCGGCGTTGAACATCCCCGGCGGTGTGGTGGATACGGTCGCTCGCCGCGGTGGAACTTTGACTGTCGAGCAGTTGTCGCAGGTCGAGGTGCCCGCCTTGCGGGAGATCGAACCACGCCAATACGCTCAGCCAGGAAACTGAAACAGACGTTCGTGCCGAATCGTCGCCTCCGAAAGGAACTGCCGTGAGTGAGTTCGAGACGCCCGCCGATCTGCGATACACCGCGGAGCACGAGTGGGTCCAGCGGACTGGGGCGACCACCGCCCGGATCGGCATCACCGACTACGCTCAATCCCAGCTCGGTGATGTGGTGTTCGTGCAGTTGCCGGACGCCGGATCCGTTTTCGCTGCGGGCGATTCGTTCGGTGAGGTCGAATCCACGAAGAGTGTCTCGGATGTCTATGCGCCCTTCGCCGCGACGGTCGCGGCGGTGAACGGCGACCTCGAGGCGAGCCCCGAGTTGGTCAACAGCGCGCCGTACACAGAAGGATGGTTGATCGATATCGAATCGAGTAGCGAGTCGGATCTCGACGCCGCCTTGGAACGGACCCTCGACGCCGCCGGATACAGAACGATCACAGAAGGATGAGATCCCCTGGGTGACGTAACCGCGACTACCTGCACCAGGGGCATGCGCAGGGTACGGTCGGGTATGGCGTGTGCCGTGTCCGACCGTGGTGGTGGCGAACGAATGACGATCGTCCGGGACTACCCGGACGATCGAACGGATAAGGAGAAACGGTGAGCGAGAACGGCAACGCGGGCTACGAAGAGACCCCAGCGGAAACCACTTCGGTGTTTCGTGCCGACTTCCTGAACGAATTGGAGAACACCGGCGCGGCTGCGACGACCGAAGCACCGGTCTCGGGAGTCGAAGGTCTTCCGGCCGGGGCGGCCCTGCTCGTCGTCAAGCGCGGTCCCAACGCGGGGTCGCGTTTCCTGCTCGACCAGCCCACCACGTCCGCCGGGCGACACCCCGACAGCGACATCTTCCTCGATGATGTCACCGTCAGCCGTCGTCACGCAGAGTTCCGCCAGGACGACGGCGAATTCCAGGTCGTCGATGTGGGAAGCCTCAACGGTACTTACGTCAATCGTGAGCCCGTCGACTCGGCAGTACTCGCGAATGGCGACGAGGTCCAGATCGGAAAGTTCCGTCTGGTGTTCTTGACCGGCCCGCGGGGCACTCAGGGCGCAGGTAGCTGATGACCGCTGCCCGCCAGCCGGCGCCGGCAGGTATGTCGATCGGGTCCGTGCTCGATCGACTCCGCCCGGAGTTCCCGGACGTGACGATCTCGAAGATCAGATTTCTCGAAGCCGAAGGACTGATCAGTCCGGAGCGCACACCGTCGGGTTACCGGCGGTTCTCGATCGCGGACTGTGAGCGACTCCGGTACGTGCTCACCGCGCAGCGCGATCAGTACCTCCCGCTGAAGGTGATCAAGGAACAGCTCGAGGCGATCGACCGTGGTGCCGCAACGGTGGGGGCCGTCGAAACTCGCCCCAAGCGACCGCGCCAGCTCGCGGTCGCGCGGGGCGAGGTTTCTCCCGAGGACCTTCGTACCGACCGCCAGATCCGAGTGGGTCGAGACGATCTCTGTGAACGGGCCGGTATCGACACCGTGTTCCTCACCGAGCTGGTGGGCGCGGGGCTCCTCACGCCGGGTGCCGCAGGCTTCTTCGACGACGATGCGGTATTGCTGGCGCGGACAGCGAAGGCGATGTCCCAGTTCGGACTCGAAGTCCGGCACCTACGCGCGTTCAAGTTGGCGGCAGACCGCGAAGCGGGCCTCGTCGCCCAGATCGCCGGTCCTGTCGCCAAGGGACGCGATGCAGGGGCGCGGGAACGCGCAGAAGAGATGGTTCGTGAGTTGGCTGCGCTATCTCTGACCTTGCACACGTGCCTCGTCAAGTCGGCGGTGCAGGGTTCACTCGATCGTTGACCTCGATCGTCGAGGCAGCCCTGCAGCAGTATTGAGCACGGGAAGCGGTGCACCTTCCGGATTCGGGCACCTGACGTACACGAACGAGCGCACTAGAATTCAGGCAGTACGTGTCAGCGACCACGCGACTGACAGGCACCGGGACGGAGGCGCCGCTATGAGCGAGATGAGGATAGTCGGTATCCGAGTCGAGCAACCCCAGAACCAGCCTGTCCTTCTGCTGCGCGAAGCAGAGGGCGAGCGGTACCTACCGATCTGGATCGGTCAGATGGAGGCCACCGCCATTGCGCTGGAACAGCAGGGAGTGGAGCCGGCCCGGCCGCTCACGCACGACCTGATCAAGAATCTTCTCGACGCGTTCGGTCATGCCCTCCTCGAGGTCAGGATAGTGGATCTTCAGGAGGGTACGTTCTACGCCGATCTCCTCTTCGAGGGGGAGATGCGGGTCTCGTGTCGTCCTTCGGACGCAGTTGCCGTCGCCTTGCGCACCGGTGCACCGGTGTTTGCCGAGGAATCAGTTCTGGCAGAAGCCGGCCTCGCGATGCCCGAGGAGAAGGAGGACGAGGTCGAGAAGTTCAAGGAATTCCTCGAATCGGTCTCGCCCGACGACTTCAAGGCAACCGACGGCTGATCTGCTCGTCGCGCCGACGGCTCGGGTCGAAGTTGTTCGACGACGCACTGCGACGAACCCGTGTAATGTCGAACGTTACTTTCCGAGTCGGCGTGTTGCTGCTCGACCTGAATCACACAGGGCGTACGCTTGGTTGATCCGTTACGGGACAAGTCGGGTGAACCGGGGGATGTACGGGATCGGATGCGGAGGAGATCCGCCTGGTCGGTGGTGGCGAGGGACAACGGGGCGCGCGAGAGGAAGTCACAAAGTGCGAGATCGGCCGCAAGGACAGCAACTCGGTGCCGGCACCGGCGATCGCGTGGCTCCGGTACCGGTATCGGACACTTCCGAGGATCTGCAGCCGGGGCTGTTTCCCGACAACTCGGTCCCCGATGAACTTGTCGGCTATCGGGTCCCGATCGCGTGCCAGATTGCAGGTATCAGTTACCGTCAACTCGACTACTGGGCACGAACCAATCTGGTAGTGCCTTCGATCAGGAGCGCGGCGGGTTCCGGAAGCCAGCGCCTGTACTCGTTCAAGGACATTCTGGTCCTCAAGATAGTCAAGCGCCTCCTCGATACCGGAGTCTCTCTGCAGAACATTCGCGTAGCGGTCGATCATCTCCGGAGCCGTGGCGTACGGGACCTGGCCAAGATCACCCTTTTCTCCGACGGCACCACTGTCTACGAATGCACCTCCCCGGAAGAGGTCGTCGACCTGCTCCAAGGCGGGCAAGGTGTGTTCGGTATCGCAGTCAGTGGGGCAGTCCGAGAATTGACAGGCAGTATCGCGGATTTCCCGGCCGAGCGCGCCGAGGGATACGACGTCGAAGAGAAGCCCGAGGACGAACTGGCTTCCCGCCGTCGAAACCGTATCAACCGCCGCATCGGATAGGGCATACGTCACCCGCCGGGAGAGCGTGGACTCGATCGGCCCGCTCGTGCTCTAGAATCGGTGTGCGTCGCCGTCCCGCGGGAGAGCCCCGGACCAACATGTCCGGGCGCCGAAGGAGCAGCACCTCCCCGTCAATCTCTCAGGCACCCAGGACCGCGTGAGCTACGACGTCTCTGGAAAGTGGTGGGAGCACCCACCCGCCCACGGGGAAAGGTTCGCCGACCAGGACCGAATCTCTCAGGCGCTCGCCTCGCGAGCTCAGGACAGAGGGGGAGGAAGCGCCCGTGCCGACCGAGCACGTGTGAACCTCGCCGACCAGCCTGGGAGCTGCGATGACAGATGCCGTCACCTGGAATTTCGCCGACCGTCACATCGGACCTGATGCGCAGGGAATGCGCCGGATCCTCGACGTTGTCGGAGTCGATACGCTCGAGAACCTCGTCGCAAAGGCGCTGCCCGCGGGCATTCTCGACCACTGTGCCGGCGAAGTGGCCGACGGGCTCGGTGTCCTGGATGCGCCGCTCAGCGAACACGAAGTTCTCGCCGGTCTGAAAGCCTTGGCGTCGCGCAACGCGGTCGCCACCTCCATGATCGGGCACGGTTACTACGACACGCTCACTCCGCCGGTGCTGCTCCGCAACATCATCGAGAATCCCGCTTGGTACACGGCCTACACGCCGTATCAGCCGGAGATCAGTCAGGGTCGGCTCGAAGCGTTGCTCAATTTCCAGACGATGGTCGCGGACCTGACCGGTATGGAAGTCGCGAACTCCTCGATGCTCGACGAGGCCACTGCTGCGGCGGAAGCGATGACCTTGCTGCGTCGTGCCAACCGCAAGTCCCAGAGCCACCGGTTCGTCGTCGATTCCGACCTGTTCACTCAAACCGCCGCGGTGCTCGCAACCCGCGCCGAGCCGCTCGGCATCGAGCTCGTCACCGTTGACCTTGTGGAGGAGGGACTGCCCGAGGGTGAGTTCTTCGGTGTAATCCTGCAGGTACCGGGTGCGTCGGGCCGAGTGTTCGACGTTGCGCCCGTGATCGATGCGGCACATGAGCGCGGTGCGATGGTCGCGGTGGGCGCGGACCTCCTTTCAATGACGCTGATGACTCCGCCCGGGGAGAAGGGCGCTGATGCTTGCTTCGGCACCACTCAGCGATTCGGGGTGCCCATGGGATTCGGTGGCCCACACGCGGGATATCTGGCTGTGAACGCTGCGCACACGCGGAATCTGCCGGGACGTCTCGTCGGTGTCTCGGTCGATGCTGACGGTGCCTCTGCCTACCGGCTTGCGCTACAGACCCGTGAACAGCATATTCGCCGTGAGAAGGCGACCAGCAACATCTGTACCGCTCAGGTGCTTCTGGCGGTTCTCGCCGCGATGTACGCGTCGTATCACGGCGCGGAGGGACTGACCGGAATCGCACGACGAGTGGCTGCTCATGCAGCCGGTCTTGCTGCGTCGCTGCGACGCGGTGGAGTCGCGGTCGTTCACGACGACTTCTTCGATACCGTCCTGGTCCGGGTTCCGGATCGCGCCGCCGAGGTTGTGGCGGCAGCGGCTGAGCGGTCGGTCAATCTGTATCTCGTCGACGCGGACCACGTGTCGATCTCCTGCGACGAAGCGACGACAGATGCACACGTGGCGAGTGTGCTTTCCGCGTTCGGTATCGCCGCCGAGGAGACGGTTGCAGCCGAACGAGCGTCCATCCCGGAGGCGCTCGGGCGAACCAGTGACTTCCTGAAGCATGAGGCGTTCACGAAGTACCGGACGGAGACCGCGATGATGCGGTATCTGCGACGGTTGTCCGACAAAGATCTCGCGCTCGACCGCACCATGATCCCGCTCGGCTCCTGCACGATGAAACTCAACGCCGCTGCGGAGATGGAAGCCATCACGTGGCCGGAGTTCGCGGGCTTGCACCCGTTCGCTCCCGCGGAACAGACCGTAGGAATCCGGGAACTGATCTCGGATCTCGAACGCTGGCTCGCCGCAGTAACCGGGTACGACGCCGTCACCTTACAGCCCAACGCAGGCAGTCAGGGTGAATACGCAGGTCTGCTCGCTATTCGGCACTACCACCTGAGCCGCGGTGACGACCACCGCGACACCTGCCTGATTCCGTCGAGCGCACACGGAACCAATGCCGCCTCTGCAGTCATGGCAGGTATGCGTGTCGAGGTGGTGGCGTGCCGTCCCAACGGTGACGTCGACCTCGACGATCTGCGAGCGAAGATCGCTGACCACGCTGAACGGCTGGCTGCGATCATGATCACCTACCCGTCGACCCACGGCGTCTACGAACACGAGATCGAGGACATCTGCGGTGCCGTGCACGACGCAGGCGGGCAGGTGTACATCGACGGCGCAAACCTCAACGCACTCGTGGGTCTGGCCCGACCGGGCAGGTTCGGTGGCGATGTGAGCCATCTGAACCTGCACAAGACCTTCTGCATTCCACACGGTGGTGGCGGACCGGGAGTCGGTCCGATCGGAGTTCGTTCGCACCTCACGCCGTTCCTCCCGGGGCATCCCGCAGTGCCGGGTCTCGGCGGCGTGGGGCCGGTTTCGGCTGCGCCTTACGGATCGGCGTCGATCCTGCCGATCACGTGGGCGTACATCAAGCTGATGGGTGCTTCCGGGCTTCGCCGGGCGTCGCTCACTGCGATCGCGTCGGCGAACTACATTGCACGACGCCTCGACGAGTACTTCCCGGTGCTGTACACGGGTGCGAATGGAATGGTGGCGCATGAGTGCATCCTCGACCTGCGTCAGTTGACCAGGGACACCGGTGTCACCGTCGATGACGTGGCCAAGCGTCTCGCCGACTACGGATTCCATGCGCCGACGATGAGTTTCCCCGTGGCCGGAACTCTCATGGTCGAACCCACCGAGAGTGAAGATCTGAGCGAGATCGACGAGTTCATCGATGCGATGGTCTCGATCCGGGGGGAGATCGACAGGGTCGGGGCAGGGGAGTGGGCGGTCGACGACAACCCGCTGAGAGGAGCACCGCACACCGCGGAGTGCCTGGTGGGGGAGTGGGACCATCCATATTCGCGTGAGATCGCGGTGTACCCGCTAGGGAAGGGGCGTGCGAAGGTGTGGCCGGCGGTCCGTCGAATCGACGGTGCCCACGGCGACCGCAACCTGGTGTGCTCGTGCCCACCGCTGGAGGCATACAGCAGCTGAGAGCCTGTGGCTGCGGGCATTGCCCGCAGCCACACTTCGAAGTTGAAGCATTCCGTACTATACGGAATAGCAAAATATACAGAATATCACCCCTTAGTAAACACGGAATCTCCCCTCTAAAACACACAGACGAAAGGTCCGTCTCGAGCAGCGGCGCAGCTACTTCTGTGTGACGAGCTCAAGAATAGAAACTTCGGGCGGAGTTGCGACGCGGACCGGCGGGCCCCACGCACCGGCGCCTTGTGACGTATAGATTGCGGTGTCGCCGAAGTGGTCCAGCCCGGTGACAGTGGGATTCGCAGCAGCGACGATGTATCCCAGGGGCCACATCTGGCCGCCGTGTGTATGTCCGGACAGCTGAAGGTCCACACCGAGATCCTGTGCTTCGAAGACGTGTTTCGGCTGGTGTGCGGCCAGAAGAACGAAGGTCTCCGGAGACAGCCCGTCGATGGCTCGGGGCAGATCCGCTGCATCCGGTGCGGGAGCAGTGTAGTCGTGCACGCCTGCCAGTGCGATCTGCTCGCCGTTGTGCGTCACGAGGACGTTTTCGTTTCGCAAGGTCTTCACACCCAGGGTTTCCCAGTGATCGAGCCAGGACGAGGCGTCGTCCGAGTAGTACTCGTGATTGCCACTCACTCCGTAGACCCCGAGAGGGGCACGAAGCTCGACGAGGGGCGCGAGGTCGTCGCCCACCAGCTCGATGGTGCCGTCGGCGAGATCCCCGCCGAGAACGATGAGGTCGGGTCGCTGTTCGTTGACCTGATCGACGACTCCCCGCACGAACCCGGCGCCCCGCGCCGGACCGACGTGCAAGTCGGTGATCAAGGCGACGCGGATGCCGTCGAACTCGTCCGGAAGCCCGGGCAGGGCGATGGTGGAGTGAACGAGCCGTGGATTGGCTGCCTCGACCAGACTTCCATAGCCGATCGTGGCGACGGTGGCGGCAACGAGAGAGCCCGTTGCGATCCGGAGTGCACGGCGTGGTGGTGGTAGGTGCGATGAGCCGGGTTCGTCCGAGGGGGACTTGCCACTGCGGAACCGTCGCACGAGCCGTGCCGCTAGGCAGAAAGCGCCGATGACGAGGAGCCCGAAGATCAAGTAGAGACCTGCGGCGAACCAGCTGTAGCCGAGGAAGCCCAGCGGACGTGCCCATGCGGGGTCGAGAACAGTGCCGGTGACGGACGCGACCAATGCGGTCGCGAGTAACGCTACGAGGACGATATCGGCCGTCAGTGCAGCTCTCCCGGTGAGGCCTGGCGCTCGTACGAGGCGACGGTGGAGCCAGTAGGTGATGAGGGCGAGGAACGTCCCCGCGACGAGTAGTCGGATCACGGTCAGGAGGTGAGCTTTCGGAGTAAGGCGGTCAGATCGTCGTTCGCGATGGTGGCGAGCGTGGAGTACGACCCGCCGGTGCGGTCGGTGAGGTCTTGCAGTGTCTCGGAGTCGGTGACATCGTCGCCGAGTACGACGATGTCTACCCGGACCGGTGATGCGCTGTCGGTGAGCTCGCTGATTCCGTCGAGAAGCTCTTCGCCTGTACCCGTGCTGGAATCGACGTCGGTGTTCATCTCGTCGCCGTCCAGGCTCTCGTCGTCGCTGTCGAGGATCACGAGCACCGAGTTCGGTCTGGACGGATCGTAGTTGTCGACGGCATCGGCGTATGCGGCGAGGATCGATTCGTACACCGGCGCAGTCTCGGTGGGGATGACGGCGTCGAGTGCAGAATTCAGCGCCGCACGCTGCTCGCCGGTGAGCGCGTCGCGAGCAACAGCGACTCGGGAGGGCGATGTGTCGTCGAAGACATGTATCCCGAAGATCGAGGAGTTCGGGGAACGGCGGAGGACGTTCTCTATTGCGGTCGCGGTGTCGTCGAGTCGGGTGGTACCACCTGCTGCGGTGGCGGCCATGGAGGTGGTGGTGTCCACGAGCACGGTCGTTTTGACAGGCTGTTGGGGATCGAGGCGGATGTCGAGGAGCGCGTCGCCGGCGGATGGATCTGCCGGGGCGAGGACATCGGCGACCGGCGCGAATGCGAAGTCGGATCGATCGGGGGAATCACCGTCTTGGTTCCGGAATCCGGCATCGATGAAGCGTCGGGCCTGGTCGGGGTTGCGCACGTAGTCGATGAACTGTCCGGCGGCCCGGGAGAGTGTTTCGTCGATCCAGGGGGTGCTCGGGACCACTGCTGGGAAGTCGGCGATGGGCGTGGCACCTGCGGGACGGAATCCGGCGAGGTCTGCGGCGGTTCCGTCGGTGACTGCGTCGTGCAGTTGTTTTTCTGCCACGGGCACTGCGTGGATCGGGGAGTCGGGGGCGGTGTTCGTGGCGAGTGCCGTGAGCGCGTCCGCGGTGGAGGGGCCTGCCGCGATGTCGAGTGCGTCGGCTCCGAGCGCGAGTTCGGTGATAGCAGTCACGACGTCCGGTGACCGCGCTTCGTCCTGGGTCAGTGGTCCTGCCCCGGTGGTGGCGACGGCTTCGAGGGCGGGCAGGGTGGCATCGCTGCCTGTTCCGGTGGGCAGTGCCATGCGCAGAGATTCCCAAGGGGCCAGGCCGAGTGCGCCGAGGGATCCGGGGACGGACTGCAGCGACGGTAGGTCGCGCCAATCGATCCCGGCCGTGGTGAGTCCGTTGTTCAGGGCTGCGGGGGTCGCGAGCACGATCGGTGAGGTGGCGAGGGATCGACGTTGTCCGCTCGCGCTCGAGCCCGCGCGGTCGGCGGCGCGGGTGTCGATGGGGACCCAGAGAGCGGGTTCGGGTCCGAGTTCGGGGTTCCAGGTGCCGTCGGCGAGGGTCGCGGCGGCCGTGGTGGATTCGGTGGAGGTGACGTGAGCGGTGACGCAATAGTCGCGGATGACGGGTGCGACGTCGGTGTTCCACGTGTCGGCGAGGTCGGCGAGGGTGGGGGCAATGAGCGGGTCGGCGGCGATCCGGAGTTCGACGTCACCTTCGACACAGGTCCTGGCTGCTTCGGTGGCCTGTTCGTCGATTCGGTTGCGGAGTTGGAGCCAGCCGACGATGCCGAGAACCAGGAGGGCGACCGCGACCACGGAAACGACGATGCCTGTGCTGACTCCACGTGTTCCACCGGATCCGCGATGTCGAGCCACTTGGTTTCTCGCCTCGTTTCGTTGTGGTCGGGCCCCAGCAGTCTAGTGAGGTGTCGAGGGTGCCGGTCCATGCCTGCCCCGGTGGTGTGACGATGGGCCCCGATCCACGCGGATCGGGGCCCATCGCTCCTCCTTGGGGGTGCCGGGGTCAGGCGCCTGCGGCCTTGTACTCCCGGCGGCGACGGTGCAGGATCGGCTCGGTGTAGCCGCTGGGCTGCGTGCCACCTTCGAGGATCAGTTCCTTCGCGGCCTGGAAGGCGATGTTGGTGTCGAAGTTCGGCGCCATGTTCCGGTAGGTGGCATCGCCTTCGTTCTGACGGTCGACGACCGGAGCCATCCGCTCGAGGGCGGCGACGACGTCATCTTCGGTGACGACACCGTGGCGGATCCAGTTCGCGAGGAGCTGGCTCGAGATGCGCAGCGTCGCGCGGTCTTCCATCAGTGCGACGTCGTGGATGTCGGGAACCTTGGAGCAGCCGACACCGGCGTCGATCCAACGGACCACATAACCGAGGATGGACTGGCAGTTGTTGTCGAGTTCTTCGCGTTTCTCGGCGTCGGACCAGTCGGTGCTCTCGGCGAGCGGGATAGTGAGGATGTCGTCGACGGTGGCGCGGGGCGCGCCCTTCAATGCGTCCTGCACTGCGAAGACGTCGACCTCGTGGTAGTGGGTGGCGTGCAGGGTGGCGCCGGTCGGGGACGGGACCCACGCGGTGTTGGCGCCGGCTTTGGGCTGGCCGATCTTCTGCACGAGCATGTCGGCCATGAGGTCGGTCATGGCCCACATGCCCTTGCCGATCTGTGCCTTGCCCTGCAGCCCGGCGGCAAGTCCGGTGTCGACGTTCCAGTCCTCGTACGCGGCGATCCACTTCTGCTGCTTCATGGCCGCCTTGCGCACGACGGCGCCGGCCTCCATGGAGGTGTGGATTTCGTCGCCGGTGCGATCGAGGAAGCCGGTGTTGATGAACACGACGCGCTCGGAGGCGGCCTCGATGCAGGCGGCGAGGTTGACGGTGGTGCGGCGCTCCTCGTCCATGATGCCGACCTTGAGGGTGTTGGCAGGAAGGCCGAGCACCTGTTCGACGCGGCCGAACAGTTCGGTGGTGAAGGCGGATTCCTCGGGGCCGTGCTGCTTGGGCTTGACGATGTAGATCGAGCCGGTGCGGCTGTTGGCCAGGGCGCCGTGTGCGTCGTCGGTATGCAGACCATGGACGGCACAGAGGCTGGTGATCAGGGCGTCGAGGATGCCTTCGGGGATTTCGTTGCCGTCTGAGTCGAGGATGGCGGGGGTGGTCATGAGGTGGCCGACGTTGCGCACGAACAGCAGGGAGCGGCCATGCAATTCGAGGTCGTTGCCGTCGATACCGGTATAGACGCGGTTGGCGTTGAGGGTGCGGGTGAGGGTCTTGCCGCCCTTGTCGAACGACTCGGTCAGATCGCCGCGGTTGAGTCCGAGCCAGTTTCGGTAGCCGAGGGTCTTGTCGTCGGCGTCGACGGCGGCCACGGAGTCCTCGAAGTCCATGATCGTGGTGACGGCCGATTCGAGGACGACGTCCTTGACTCCGGCGGCGTCAGTGCCGCCGATGGGAGAATCCGCATCGATCTGGATGTCGATGTGCAGGCCGTGGTTGCGCAGCAGTATCGAGGTGGGGGCGCTCGGTTCGCCGAGATAGCCGACGAGCTTGTCGGGTTGTGCGAGTTCGGTGACGGTGCCGTCAGCGAGCGTGACCTTCAGTGCGGTGCCGTCGATGATGTAGTTCGTCGAGTCGGCATGACTGCCTGAGGCGAGAGGTGCGGCCTTGTCGAGGAAGTCGCGTGCCCAGGCGATGACCTTGTCGCCTCGGACCTTGTTGTAGCCTGCGGTCTTCTCCGCGCCGCCCTCTTCGGAAATGGCGTCGGTGCCGTACAGCGCGTCGTAGAGCGAACCCCACCGGGCATTGGAGGCGTTGAGCGCGAAGCGGGCGTTGAGGATCGGCACCACGAGCTGCGGGCCTGCGGTGGAGGTGATCTCGCTGTCGACTCCGGCGGTGGTGACCTCGAAGGGCGCGGGCACGGGGACGAGGTAACCGATTTCTTCGAGGAAGGCCTTGTAGGCGGCTGCGTCGTGGGGCGTTCCGGCGCGGTCGCGGTGCCAGGTATCGATCTTGGCCTGAAGGTCGTCGCGCTTGGCGAGCAGGTCGCGGTTCTTGGGGGCGAGCTCTTCGACGATCTTGTCGGCGCCGGTCCAGAACGCCTCGGCGTCCACTCCGGTGCCGGGGAGCGCCTCGTTGTTGACGAAGTCGTAGAGCACCTTGGCGATCTGCAGTCCGCCGACGGTCACGCGTTCAGTCATTACCCTCACTCTTTCCGGTTGCTGTGCGCCCGGTGTTGTTGCGTTCCGGGAGCCGCACGAAAATTCACCAATTATGTTACCCGCCGGTAGCTAGGGGCGTACGTCGGTTCGGCGCGCGCGCAGGGCGGTGCATCGTTCGAGCAGGTCCTGTCGCAGGTCCGCGGCGCGAGAGGTGAGCGCCGACTGCTCGCGGACGTACTGTGCGCGTCCGGCGGCAGTCTCGATCGTGATGGGCGAGTAGCCGTAGTCGCCCAGATCATACGGGCTCGCCCTCATGTCGAGTTCGCGTGCCACGGCGGCGTGCCGGAAACAACGCAACAGCAGGTCCGAATCCACCAAGGGGGAGAGCTTGTAACACCACTTGTAGAGATCCATCCCCGCATGTAGACACCCGGGTTGCTCGCGATCGAGTTGGGTGTCGCGGGTGAGGGGTTCGAAGTTGCGAGGCGCGGCTTCCGGGGTGAAGAACCGATAGGCGTCATAATGACTGCAGCGCAGCTGCATTGATTCCACCACCGCATCCGTTCCGGCGTGACCGAGCCGCAGCGGCACCGCCGAATGCCGCACATCGTCACTGCTCGTGCGGTACACCATCGCCCATTCGTGGAGCCCGAAACAGCCGAGCTGAGCGGACCTCGAACCAGTGCGAGTCAGCAGATCGGTCACGAACTCGACGGTGCCGGACCGACGCTCGAGGGTGTCGGAGCTCACCCGGACCCCGGGCGTGCCGTCGATGACGACCCGCTCGTAGGCGGGATGGTTTCGGTATTCGCGACCCGCCCCGAGCAGAACGGTGCCGAATCCGGGGTGCCACCGCCGCAGCTGAGCGGGCCGGTGACTGTAATACGTGAACAGGAAATCGTGAACGGGATGTTTCTCGTGCGCCGCGCGCCGGCGCAGATACGCGGCGAGCAACTCGTCGACCTCGTGTCGATGTCGGTCGCGGCGCGCGGTCCATTGGCTCTCGGTGAGGATCACCTCGCGGTGGGCGGTCGGGGTCTCGGTCACTCGGGTGTGCCTCCTGTGCGTTTCCCGGGAGTGGGATCGGTGATGCGGTGGGTGGCGTCGCGGACCGTGCCGACGAATTCTTCGACCAGGTCTTCGAGGGCGACGATGCCGAGCGTGGCGCCGGTGTGGTCGACTACGCAGGCGAGGTGGGAGCGGGCGCGGCGGAGCTGGGACAGGGCATCGTCGAGTGCGGTGTCGAGCGGGAGCGGCGGGAGCGGTCGGATGGTGCCTGGTGGAATCACGGTGTCGGGGCCTGCAGTGTGGTCGTGGACGAGGTCGAGGATGTCCTTGACGTGGAGGTATCCGGTGTAGTCGCCGGCGGCAGTGCGCGTGGGATAGCGCGAGAACCCGGTGGTGGTGACGGCCAGTTCGATGGCGCCGAGGGCGACACCGGCAGTGGTGGCGGGCACGGTACGGACATCGTCGACGGGGATGAGGACGTCGGAGACGGTGCGTCCTCCGGTGTTCAGTGCGTGGGTCAGGCGGCGGTGTTCTTCTTCGTCGATCAGGCCTTCGGATCGTGATTCACCGATCATCTCGGTCAGTTCACCTGCGGTGACGGTCGCGTCGAGTTCGTCTTTGGGCTCGATACGTGCCAGTCGCAACGTGATGTTGGCGCACCAGTTGTAGAAGGCGATCAGGGGGCGGGCGGGGCGCATGAACTGCAGGTGGATCGGGACGAGGAGCATGGCGGTGCGTTCGGGCCCGGCGATCGCGATGTTCTTGGGCACCATCTCGCCGAGCAGGATGTGCAGTGTCACCACGAGCGTGATCGAGACGGCGAACGCGATGGGGTGCAAGAGTGGGGCGGGGAGGCCGATCAGGTGGAGTGGGCTCTCGATGAGGTGAGCGATGGCGGGTTCGCCGACGCGACCGAGGAGGATCGAGCAGATCGTGATGCCGAGTTGGGAGCCGGCGAGCATGAGGGAGAGGTGTTCGCCGGCGGTGATGACGGTGTGGGCACGCTTCTTGCCTTGGGCATGAAGCGCTTCGAGTCGGTCGCGCCGGGCGGTGATGAGGGAGAATTCGGCGCCGACGAAGAAGGCGTTCCCGGCGAGGAGAAGTATGGTCAGGGCGACGGCGAGCAGGTCGTTCATGGCTGCTCCTGACCCGGATCGTCGTGGCCGGTGGGGGTCAGCAAGAGACGGTCGATGCGGTGTCCGTCCATCTCGAGGACGCGGGCGAGCCAGGGGGACTCGTCGCGGTCGCGGGCGGGGAGCGGAATCTCGTCGTGAACCTGGGGGATACGACCGAGTTCGGTGAGGATGAGTCCGCCGATCGTCTCGTAGTCGCCGTCGGGAGCACGGTAGCCGGTCAGTCGTGTGACCTCGTCGATGCGCAGGAGCCCGGAACACGCCCACCCCTTGTCGAATGGCAGGGCGGCGGGTTGTGGTTGGTCGTGTTCGTCCCGGACGTCTCCGATGATCTCCTCGACGAGGTCTTCCATGGTGACGATCCCGGCGGTGCCGCCGTATTCGTCGGCGACGAGGGCGACCTGCATTCCGTCGGCGCGGACGCGTTCCATGACGGTGTCGCCGTCGAGGGTCGACGGCACGATCGGCACTCTTCGGGCGAGATCCCGGACTGCGGTGGTGCCGCGTCGGTCGGCGGTGACGGTGAACGCGTGTTTGACATGGACAACGCCGAGCGTGGAGTCGAGATCGGCATCGATCACCGGGAATCGGGAGTATCCGGTGCGTGAGGACAGTTCGATCAGGTCGAGGACGGTGTCGCGGTGATCGAGGCATTCGACGGTCACGCGCGGGGTCATGAGGTCTTCGGCAGTGCGTTCACCGAAGCGCAGCGAACGGTCGACGAGGCGGGCTGTGGATTCGTCGAGGACACCGCCTTCAGCGGAGGCGCGTACGAGAGAGCCGAGTTCCTGAGGGGAGCGTGCTGAGCGCAATTCTTCGGCGGGTTCGATGCCCAAGCGTCGCACGATGCGGTTGGCGGTGCCGTTGAGGCCGTTGATGGCCCAGCGGAAGACCAGCGAGAAGCCGGCTTGGAGGCCGGCGGTGGTGCGGGCGGTGGCCAGGGGCCGGGAGATGGCGATGTTCTTCGGGACGAGTTCACCGAAGATCATGGAGAACGACGTTGCGAGGACGAGCGCGACGATCAGGGACAGGGTGCTCGCAGTGTTCTCGGACAGCCCGATGGCACCGAATACGGGGTCGAGGAAGCGGGCGAGGACGGGTTCGGCGAGGTAGCCGGTGATCAGGGTGGTGATGGTGATGCCGAGTTGGGCACCGGACAGCTGGAACGAGAGAGTGCTGTGGGCGTGTTGTACCTGGCGGGCGCGGGTGTCGCCGTCCCGGGCGTGTGCTTCGACGGTGCTGCGTTCGAGGGCGGTCAGGGAGAACTCGGCAGCGACGAACAGTGCGGTGCCTGCGGTGAGTGCGACGAAGCCGAGGAGGCTGAGGATGGACAGGGCGACGGACATCAGTGCCGCTCCGGGGTGGCGGCGGATTCGGCCGGGGGCGTGCCGATAGTGGGTGCCGCGGGCACCGTGTTCCTCTCGTCCGGCCCGGGATGGATGGTCTGGTCCCGGACGGTGTGGTGAAAGTGGTCATTATAATTCGGGGGTCGTGGGCTGTCTCGTGCTGCGGTGCAGTGCATAGGGTGGGGCGTACGTGGCTCGCAGTGGGCGGCCCGATCGAGGAGGTGGGACGTTGGCCGAGCGCATTCGAAGCCAGTGGGAGGACATCACCGCCGCGGATCCGTCGCATTCGACTTGGTATGTCGAGCGTTTCCGCACGATGGCGGCACAGGGTGAGGACATCGTGGGCGAGGCCCGGTTGATCGACGCGATGTTGACGCGGGGTGCGCGGGTGCTTGATGCGGGGTGTGGTCCGGGCCGGTTGGGTGGCTATCTGCACGGGGTGGGGCATGTCGTGGTGGGGGTCGATGTCGACCCGGTGTTGATTGCGGCGGCCGAGGAGGATTATCCGGGCCCGACGTGGCTGGTCGGCGATCTGGCCGAGTTGGATCTTCCGAGTCGTGGTGTGTCGGCGGAATTCGATGCGATCGTGTGTGCGGGCAATGTGATGACGTTCTTGGCACCGGCGACGCGTCGGGCGACGTTGGCTGGGTTCGCGCGGCATCTGGCGCCGTCGGGGCGTGCGGTGGTGGGGTTCGGTGCGGGCCGCGACTACGACTTCGCGGAGTTCCTTGCTGATGCCGCAGCCGGAGGGCTCACTCCGGAGCTGTTGCTGTCGACATGGGATCTGCGCCCGTTCGCGGAGGATTCGGATTTCTTGGTTGCGGTGTTGTCGCGGTCGGGGAACTGATCAGGACCGAGTGGGTTTGATCGTTGCGGTCTCGTCGGTCACCGGTGTGGTGACGGTGCGGGCGAGCGCGAGCGTGGTTACGGCCATGACTGCGACCGCGATGGCGGTGGCGATGAGGCCGAGGCCGTCGGTGTCGAGGTGTTCGCCGAGCACGGTCATGCCGAGGGCCGCGGCGGCGAGCGGTTCGGCGATCGTCAGTGTGGGGAGGGAGGCTGTGAGCGGCCCGGCTTGGAAGGCGCGTTGCTGCAGGTACATGCCGGTGAGTCCGGCGGTGATCACGGTCCAGACCTGCCACGAACCGAGAACGGTGGGTAGGCCGTGTTCGATCAGGTCGGTGACATGTTTGGTGAGGGCCGCCGCGACGCCGTAGAGGATGCCTGCGGCGGTACCGAGCAGCATGGCGCGGCGTCTCGGCGTCCCGGGGGCGGCGCCGAGTGCGGCGGCGCAGGCGGCGACGGTCAGGGTGATCGTGAGAGGCAGTGCCCATCGGGTGGCGGCAGCGTCGATGTTTCCCGCGGTGGGATTGCCGGCGATCAGGAACATGGCCAACGCGATGCACAGGGCCGCGGCGAGCAGGAGGGTGCGGTGGTCGGGTCGTCGTCCTGTGTAGTAGGCGGAGATGGGGATGGCGAACAGCAGCGACGAGACGAGCAGGGGTTGCACGATCAGGACGGTGCCGAGCGCGAGGGCGAGAACTTGGAGGGTGTAGCCGCCGCCGTCCACGGCCAACGCCGCCCACCAGCGGGGGCTGCGGATGAGAGTGCCGACGAGTGGGCCGGAGGTGGGAACGGCGGCGGCGGTGCGTTGCTGGGCGACCATGCTGACAGCGACCAGCAACGCGGCGGCAAGTGCGCACGTCACGGATGCTGCCGCGGTGCCGGTCATGGTCGGGGGCGGGTCAGGCCTGGACTTCGCTGTGGTCGCCGCTCCACAGGGTGTGGAACTTGCCGGGCTTGTCGGTGCGCTCGTAGGTGTGTGCCCCGAAGTAGTCGCGTTGGCCTTGGGTGAGTGCGGCGGGGAGACGTTCGGCGCGCAGTCCGTCGTAGTAGGACAGGGAGGAGCCGAAGGCGGGGATGGGGATGCCGAGGGTGGTGGCGGTGACCACGACGCGTCGCCAGCTGTCGATGCCGGCTTCGATCGCGTCGCGGAAGTATGGGGCGAGGATCAGGCTGGGCAGTTCCTGATCGGCGTCGTAGGCCTCTTTGATGCGGTTGAGGAACTGGGCGCGGATGATGCAGCCGCCGCGCCAGATGGTGGCCATGGCAGCGCGGTCGATGTTCCAGCCGTATTCGGCGCTGCCTGCCGCGATCTGGTCGAAGCCCTGGGCATAGGCGACGATCTTGGAGGCGTAGAGGGCGGCGCGGATGTCTTCGGTGAACTGGGCGGCGTCGGTGGGTGCGGCGCCGAGGGTGCCGGTGGCCAGGTTGCGGGCTGCGGCACGTTGGGTGCGGGAGCCGGACAGTGCGCGGGCGAAGACGGCTTCGGCGATGCCGGTGACGGGGATGCCGAGGTCGAGGGCCGCTTTGACGGTCCAGCGGCCGGTGCCTTTCTGTTCGGCGGCGTCGACGATGACGTCGACGAGGGGTTTTCCGGTGGTGGCGTCGGTCTGGCGGAGCACTTCGGCGGTGATTTCGATGAGATATGACTCGAGGGTGCCGGTGTTCCAGTCGGCGAATACGTCGGCGATCTTCGCCGCGTCGTAGCCCAGTGCGTCGCGCAGCAGGTGATAGGCCTCGCCGATGAGCTGCATGTCGGCGTATTCGATGCCGTTGTGCACCATCTTGACGAAGTGTCCGGCGCCGTCGGGGCCGACGTGGGTGCAGCAGGGGGTGCCGTCGACCTTGGCGGAGACGGCTTCGAGGAGGGGGCCGAGTGCGGCGTAGGACTCGGCGGGGCCGCCGGGCATGATGGACGGTCCGTTGAGGGCGCCTTCTTCGCCGCCGGAGATGCCTGCGCCGACGAAGTGCAGGCCGCGTTCGCGCAGGGCGGCTTCGCGGCGGATGGTGTCGGTGTAGAGGGCGTTGCCGCCGTCGATGATGATGTCGCCCGGTTCCATGGCGTCGGCGAGTTCTTCGATGACGGCGTCGGTGGCGTCGCCGGCCTTGACCATGATCAGGACGCGGCGGGGTTTTTCCAGGGCGGCGACGAAGTCGTCGATCGTTTCGGTGCGGACGAAGGTGCCGTCGCTGCTGTGTTCGGCGAGCAGGGCGTCGGTTTTGGCGATGCTGCGGTTGTGCAGGGCGACGGTGTAGCCGTGGCGGGCGAAGTTCCGGGCGATGTTGGACCCCATGACGGCCAGGCCGGTCACGCCGATCTGGGCGAGGGGGGTCTCGGTGCGTTCGACGGTCATGGGTACAGCTTCCCCCGAAATGGGGCGCGATCGAAATCGAACGGGTACGAGGTGTGTCAGTGGGTGAACAGGCGGGTCAGTTCGGTGAGCCAGGGGACGGCGACGGCGACGGTGGGGATGACGAGGATCGCGGCGGCGGCTATGTAGGCGCACGCGGAGATGGTCAGGTCGGGGCCGGGGGCGGCGAGTCGCTGTACTCGCAGCAGGGTGGAGGGGCCGCCGACGGCGAGGGCGCCGGTGGGGGTGCGGGCATCGGCGCAGGTGATGAGGGCACGGGCCAGGGGGGCGGGGCCGGTGCGGCGGACGGCGGAGTCGTCGGCGAGCATTTCGACGAGGAGTTGCACGGAGCCGAGGGCGGAGCCGGAGCGAACCCATCGGGGGAACGCTTCGTAGACGGCGGTGAATGCTTCGAGGATCAGGTCGTGGCGGGCGCGCAGGTGGGAGTGTTCGTGGCGCAGGACGGCGCTGAGTTCGTCGTCGTCGAGGTTGTCGAGGGTGCCTTCGGAGAGGACGACGCGGTGCCGGATGCCGGGTAGGCAGTAGGCGATGGGGTCGGCGCTGTCGAGGATCCGTACGTGGGGGAGGGTGCGGACGGCGGAGGGGTTGTCGCGGCGGTCGAGGAGGTCGACGAGCATGCGGTGGCGGGCGCGGCGGCGGCGGGTGCGGACCCCGACGCGCAGGATCGAGTAGATCAGGCGGCCGCCGATGAGCAGGGTGAGCATGAAGACGACGACGTAGGTCAGCCACAGGGGTAGTCCGAGCGCGTCGATTTCTTCGAGGGGGCCGGTGGTGGGGCGGCCGTCTTCGCCGGGGACCAGCAGGAGCGCGGCGATGGCGAGCCCGGAGCTGAATGCGGAGAGCACGGCGGCGAGAGCGACGGCCTGCCACAGGACGAGGGCGGCTCGTGGGTTGCGGTGTGGCCAGGTGGCGCGGGCGAGGAGCCCGGGCACCGGGCCCGCGAGGAGAAGCGCAAGTATGCCGAATACGAGCGCTGTGGTCGCATTCATGTAGTCGAGTGTGTCAGCTTGCGCGTCCGGGGGACCGGTCGGTGCTGTGTTGGGCTTCGAGTTCGGCGAGGGCGGCGCGCAGTGCGGCTGCTTCGTCGGCGCCGACGCGGCCGACGAAGTGGACGAGGGCGGCGGTGCGTCCGGCGGTTTCGTCGGCCTGGTCGAGGGCGTCGACCATGAGGCCTGCGACGAGTTCGTCGCGGCCGTGTACCGGGAGGTAGCGGTGGGCGCGGTCATCGCGTTGCTGGATGACGAGGTTCTTCTTCGCGAGGCGTTGAAGGACAGTCATGACGGTGGTGTATGCGAGGGAGCGTTGGGCGGAGAGGCCTTCGTGGACCTGTCGCACGGTTTGGGGTTCGGTGGAGGACCACAGGTGGTCCATCACTGCTCGCTCGAGTTCGCCTAGTGCTGCCATACCGTGATTCTACGGAGTCTCCGACATTTGTGCGTACTACCTAGGGTCGTAGCTATTCGGGCGGGGTGTCGCCGCCGACCGTGCCGTAGACGTGGCGGGTGCCGATGGGCACGATCAGGGGTCGGCCGGAGACCGGGTCGCTGATGACAGAGGCGTCGAGTCCGAACACGTCGCGGAGCAGTTCGACGGAGATGACTTCGGTGGGAGGGCCGGAGGCGATGACCTTGCCGTCGCGCATGACGACGAGGTGGTCGCTGTAGCGGACGGCGAGGTTGAGGTCGTGGAGCACCATCACCACGGTGCGGCCGAGTTCGCTGTGGAGTTGATCGACGAGGTCGAGGACCTCGATGGAGTGTGCGAGGTCGAGGTAGGTGGTGGGTTCGTCGAGCAGCAGGATGTCGGTGCCTTGCGCGAGGGCCATCGAGATCCAGGCGCGTTGGCGTTGGCCACCGGAGAGTTCGTCGACGGGGCGGTCGGCGAGGTCGGCGATGCCGGTGCGGGCGAGTGCGGTGGATACGACGTCCTCGTCGTCGCCGGACCATTGCCGCATCCACGACTGGTGGGGGTGGCGGCCGCGGGCGACGAGGTCGGCGACGGTCAGTCCTTCGGGGGCGGTGGGTGCTTGGGGGAGCATGCCGAGGACTCGGGCCACGTCGCGGGTGCGCATCGTGGTGATCTTGCGGCCGTCGAGCACGACGTGTCCGCTGCGAGGTTTGAGGAGACGACTCAGTGCACGCAGCAGTGTGGATTTGCCGCAGCCGTTGGGGCCGATGATGGTGGTGATCACGCCGGTGGGGATCTCGAGGTCGAGGTCGTCGACGATGAGACGGTCTCCGTAGCCGAGTGCGAGATGTTCGGCGATGAGTCGTGAGCCGGTGAGGTCGGTGGCGCCGTCGGCGTGTGTGTCGAGGCGGTGTGTGTCGAGGCGGTGTGTGTCGAGGGGCTGGGTGGGGGTCACACGGACACCTTCCGGTTGGAGCGCACGAGCAGGTACAGCAGGAACGGGCCGCCGAGCGCGGAGGTTACGAGGCCGACCGGCAGGGAGACCGGCAGGATGGTGCGGGCGATGATGTCGGCGCCGACGACGAGTACGGCGCCGGTCAGCGCGGAGGCGATGATCGGGGGTCCGGCGGAGCGGACGAGGCGGAGCGCGACCTGGGGTGCGGCGAGTGCGACGAAGCCGATGGGTCCGGCGGCGGCGGTGGCGATGGCGGCGAGCGCGCAGGCGGCGACGAGGAGCATGCCTTGCTGCGATTGCAGGCGGATCCCGAGGGAGCGGGCGGTGTCGTCGCCGAGGCGGAGGGCGCCGATGGTGAACGAGGCGATGATCGTCCAGGTGCCGATGACGGCGAGGGCGATGCCCGCGGGGATGACCTGACTCCAGCTGATCCCGTTGAGGGAGCCCGTGAGCCAGACCTGGGCGCGGGAGACGTCGTTGATGTCGGCGGAGACGAGCATCCAGTTGGTCAGGCCGATCAGCATGGCGTTGGCGCCGATGCCGATGAGCACGAGCCGGAATCCGTCGACGCCGTTCTTCCAGGCGAGCAGGTAGATCACGGTGGCCGTGAGCAGACCGCCGGCGAGGGCGGCCAGGGGCAGGCCGAGGGCTGCGAGGACTCCGACGATGGTGCCGCCGCTGGTGACGACGATCAGGGCGACGGCAGCGGCGCTGGCGCCGGCGGTGATGCCGAGGATGTCGGGGCTGGCCAGGGCGTTGCGGGACAACGACTGGGTGATGGCTCCGGAGACGGCGAGAGCCGCGCCGACGACGAGGGCGCCGATGCCGCGGGGGAGTCGCAGGTCGAACACGATGAACCGGTCGAGTCGTTCGCCGCCGCCGAAGAGAACTTCGAGGACTTGGGGGACGGACATGGGGTAGTCGCCGCGACCGAGTCCGATGCACAGGAGCAGGAATGCGGCGACGGCGAGCAGGAGGCACACCAGCACCGGGCGTCCGCGCCATACGACGGAGAAGCGGCCGAGGCGGAAGGCGGGGCGGGCGGGGACGGCGGTGGAGCGCTGGACGGGGGTGTGGCGGCGGCGTTCTCGGCCGGTGGTGGAGGGCGCCGCGGGGTCGATCTTCGTCAGGTCGGTCACAGCGACACCAGCTTCCGGCGGCGGACGAGGGCAATGAAGAACGGGGCGCCGACCAGGGCGAGCACGATGCCGACCTGGAGTTCGCCGGGGCGCACCACGATGCGGCCGATGACGTCGGCGAGGACGAGGAGCACGCCGCCGAGCAGGCCTGCGTAGGGAACGAGCCAGCGGTAGTCGGGGCCGGTGACGGCGCGGGCGATGTGCGGGACGATCAGGCCGACGAACGCGATGGGCCCGCACGCCGCGGTGGCGGCGCCGGTGAGGATGGTGATCACGGCGATGCCGATGACGCGGGTGAGTGCGATGTTGGTGCCCAGGGATCGGGCGACGTCCTCACCGAGGCTGAGCACGTTGAGGCCCGGGGTGCTCGCGAGGGCGATGAGGAGGCCGACGACGATGAACGGCAGGACCTGCCAGAGCACGTCCATGCCGCGGCCGGCGACGGATCCGACGACCCAGAAGCGGTAGCCGTCGAGGCTGGTCTGGTCGAGCAGGACGACGGTTTGAATCATGGCCTGGAGGAAGAAGGCGACGGCGGCGCCGGCGAGGGCCAGGCTCAGGGGGCTCGAGCCGCCGTTGCCGATGGAGGAGAACCCGAACACGATGACGCTGGCGAACAGGGATCCGGCGAACGCGAACCACAGGTATTCGGCGGGGGTGCTGGTGCCGAGCAGGTAGATCGAGAGTACGACGAACAGTGCGGCGCCTGCGTTGATGCCCAGTAGCCCGGCGTCGGCGAGCGGGTTGCGGGTGTGGCCTTGGATGAGGGCGCCTGCTACGCCCAGGGCGATGCCGACGAGCAGTCCGAGCAGGGTGCGGGGGATGCGCAGGGAGTGGATGATCACGTCGGTTTCGGCGCCGTCGTTGACGAACAACGCGTGGAACACTTCGGTGAAGGTCATCGGTCGTGCGCCGATGGCGACGCTGGCGAGCAGGACCAGCACGAGCATCACGGCGAGCGCGAGCAGTCCCAGAAGTCGTCGGCGGCGGATCCCGGCGACGCTGGTGTCCGCGGGCAGCGGCGTGAAACCGTCGTCGGCGGCGGTGCGGGCCATGACGACCTCGGTGCGGCGGCGCAGCAGGGCGCGGCGGGGGCCGACGGGAGCGCCGGTGTCCGGGTCGCGGGTGATCAGGTCGGTCCAGGCTTTGCCGAGGCTTGCGCCGGTGCGGCCTTCCCGGTGGCCCCGGTTCCACAGCAGCACCCCGAGGGCGGCGGCCAGTGCGGCGCCGCCGAAGACGACGCGGTCGGTCTGTCCGCCGCCGTTGGCGTCGGCGAGGGTGTCGACCAGTAGTGCGCCGATCGCGAGGGGGATTGCGAGGAGCGCGAGATCCAGCAGTTCCGCGACGACGCGCCGGGCCGTGGTGGGCGGTTCGGTGCACTCGGTGGTCGTGGGTTCTGTGGCCGTGAGTGTGGGGGAGGGGGGTCGAATGATGGCCACGTGCGTGGTGCGCTCCTCGTGACGGCGTGCTCGGCTGGGTTTGGAGGTTAGGTTACGGAATCCTATTTCGGTCTGTCACGGGGCGGGTCCGCTCGGTGGGTGTTGGTTCGGTGCGGCGGGTTGCGCAATCCCCACCTCGAATGTAATGGTTAGCCTTACCTAAGCAAACCGCTGGGTTCCTGTCGACAAGAGAGGTGTCGGATGACGACTCTGCTGCTGCCACCGACCACCACCGCTCCGGTCCCCACGTTCGACGACCGGAGCATCCGCGCATTCGAGGACACCCGCACCCGCCTGCGGGCCCTTGCCGCGGGATCTCCCCGCGTCTACGCCGTGGCCTGTATCGACGAAGAGCCCAAGCGCCGCTGGTGGAGTCTCGGCAGTGCGGAACGCACCGAACGCGTCGAACTGCTCTACCGACGCTCCCTCGAGGACGTCGACGAACCGCGCATCGCCGCAGAGCAGGTCGCTGCCGCCCTCATTCACGCCGTGGTCGGCCGGGTCCTGGCACCACTCGCTCTCGAAGGGCGCGCGTGGGATCCCGGGCTCGACAATCTCTGGCTGCATCAAGACAGTGACGGCTGCATCGACTGGGCCGGTGTCGCCGACGACACCCTGCGCGTACTCCCCGGAGACCGGGCCGCCGCCGAGCGCGGGGTCGTGGTGCTGCCGTGCGAGCAGGCCCTGGCGGTGTGGACTGCCCATCGCGCGGTGACGGCCCTGACCGCGGTGCACGAGGCCGTGCAGCGATGCGCCCCGCTCGACGGCCCGCGCTTCTGGGCGATGGTCGGACGCACGATCGTCACCGGCGCATCGCAACTGCCCGTCCTCGGTGGCGCCTCCCGGCGCGACGCGGCGCGACGCGGCCAGCAACTGCTCGACGCGTTCGTTGCCGCGGGCCACCCGGTGCGAGGCCTTGTGGGATTAGGTCAGGCTTCCCTATAGTTGGGGGCGTGCAACACCGGACCGTGCCGGAGTCCTGAGGGCTGCAGCGACTCCCGGTCCATCCCGACGGCGGGCCTCGCGATCACCACGCGAGGCCCGCCGCTACGTTCGGACCGCTCGGATGGTTGCCGCACCGGCAGGCGAAAACCTCCATGCCCTACCATCGTTCGACGGCAACCGGCGACCCGGCCGGCCCCGATCGAGCAGGAGCACGCTTAGACATGACCGATCACTCCCTTCCGGATCCCGCCGCCGCCACCCTCGAAGAGATCACCACCTTCAACCGCGCCGGCTTCGGGACCGCACTCGGGCTCGAGTTCCTGGAAGTGACCGCCGACGTCGTGCGGGCGCAGTGGACGGTGAGCCCCGATCAGCATCAGCCCTACGGCATCGTGCACGGCGGGGTGTACTGCGCGGTGATCGAGACGATCGCGAGCATGGGCGGCGCCACCTGGTTCGGTGAGCGCGGCAACGTCGTCGGCGTCAACAACAACACCGATTTCCTGCGGGCCACCCGCGAAGGCATCCTCACCGCCGTCGGCACCCCCATCCACCGTGGCCGCACTCAGCAGCTGTGGCGGGTGGTGATCACCGACGAGAAGGAGCGTGTCGTCTCACAGGGGCAGGTGCGGCTGGCGAACATCGAGGACAGCGCCCGCATCGGGAACTGACGGCGCACGCCGGGGCGGTCAGCCTGCCGCTCGACGTGCCGCCGACGAGTCGCCTTCGTTCTGGGCAGTGTCCTTCCCGTCGGCGGCGTCCTTCCCGTCGGCGGTGCCGTTGCCCGCAGTGACGGAGTTCTCGTGGTGTCGTAGTCGCTCGATGGCGATCCGCGCGAACACCTGCTGCTCGGTTGCGGCCATCTCGTTACGTCCCGTCGAGAAGAACGCCTGCGCCCACGACAACAATGTCGACATCTTCGACGAGAACCCCACCAGGTACAGCAGGTGGATGAACAACCAGGCGATCCAGCCGAGGAACCCGCTGATCTCGAGCTTGCCGACTTTCGCAACCGCGCTGAACCGCGAGATGGTCGCCATCGACCCCTTGTCGAAGTACTTGAACGGGGCCCGCTGGGCCGGGGTCTGCCCCGCGAGGGAGGCGATGATCTGTTTCGCCGCGTACTTGCCCCCCTGCATCGCCACCTGCGCAAGCCCGGGAAGCTTGTCGAGCGACATCATGTCGCCGATCACGAACACGTTCGGATATCCCGGGAGCGACAGATCGGGCAGCACCTCGACGCGACCCGCCCGATCGATCCCGGCACCGGACTGCTCGGCCAGTTGCTGACCCAGCGGGCTCGCCGCTACGCCCGCCGACCACACCTTGCACTGTGATTCGAGACGTCGCTCGGTGCCGTCCTTCTCCTTGACCGTCAGGCCGTCCGCGTCGACGCCGGTGACCATCGCACCCAGCTGGATCTCCACCCCGAGGCCCTCGAGGGTCTTGCGTGCCTTCTTCGACAGCTTCCCGCCGTAGACGGGCAGCACGTCCGATGCCCCGTCGAGCAGAACCACCCGCGCCCGCGTGGAGTCGATATGACGGAAGGTGTCCTTGAGAGTGCGGCGGGAGAGCTCGGCGATCTGACCGGCCAGCTCGACCCCCGTCGGGCCCGCGCCGACCACCACGAACGTCAGCAACCGCGCTTGCTCCTCGGGGTCGTTCGACAATTCGGCCTGCTCGAAGGCGCCGAGAATTCGGCCGCGCAACTCGAGTGCGTCGTCGATCGTCTTCATGCCGGGCGCGAACTCCGCGAAGTGATCGTTGCCGAAATAGGACTGGCCGGCGCCTGCGGCGACGATCAGCGAGTCGAAGCCGGTGGTGGTGCGACGCTCCAGGAATTGGGAGGTGATCGTGCCGTTCTCGAGATCGATGTCGTCGACTTCCCCGAGCAGCACCTGGGTGTTCTCCTGTTTGCGCAGCACCATGCGCGTGGCCGGGGCGATGTCGCCGACCGAGAGGATGCCCGTCGCGACCTGATAGAGCAGCGGCTGGAACAGGTGATGGGTGGTGCGCGCGACCAGCGTGACGTCCGCGTCGGCGCGGGCCAGGGCCTGCGCGGCGAACAACCCTCCGAACCCCGATCCGATCACCACGACGCGATGACGAGCAGATCCCACCGATTCGACGCTCATGCAAGCTCCTTCGTTGATCTCGGTACAGCAGCGGTTCGACGGCCCAGCGTTTCAGCGCCCGTTTCAGCGCCCGTTTCAGCGCCCGTTTCAACGCCACTGCAGTTTCGATGCCACTGCGGTTCGGTTCCCAGTCTGTCAGCTCTCGCCGTCACTCACAGCGCGATCGGTGCCGCCGAGCAACCCGTACACCGGGTTGTGGCGGGCCGCGTGCCGCACCGCATCGTTCGTCGCCGAGGTGTAGATCTGCACGGTCTGCAGCGACCGGTGCCCAAGCAGTTGCTGCAACTCGACCATCGTCGCGCCGTTGTCGGCCAGCGAAGTTGCGAAGGTGTGCCGTAGCGCGTGCGCGAGCGCACCTCGTTTGCGTTCGGACTCGATACCCGCCCGCCGATACACCCGTCGCACCCGATACTGCAGGGTGCCGCGGGTGATGCGCTGCCCATCGGCGCCGACGAACAACGGATCTGCCGGTGTGTGCCGCTCCCACACCGGCAGGTCGGCGCGGTCGGCGAGCGCGGATCGCCGCAGCGTCGGAAACCTGGAATAGCGTTCCTGCAGGTAGGCAGAGACGATCGCCGTCCAGCTGTCCTCGAGGGGGATCTCTCGTTCGACCGCGCCCTTACCGTGCACGCGCAGCACCGGGGCTTCGAGTCCACCGAGGATGTGCCCGAGATCCAGTGAGATCAGCTCTTCCGTCCGGATGCCGGTGAGCAGCAGCGTCGCGACCAACGCCAGATCCCGCTGCGGCCAGTCCCGCGACGACCCGCTCGGGTGCTGCGCGTCGCGGGTCAAGGTGTCGACGAGTTGCCCGACGGCGGCCGGTTTGAATGCTTTCGGGGTGTGTTCGGGGCGTTTCGGCTGCGCGATCGAGGCCATCGGATTGCCTTCGGAGAGCCCCTCGGTGACGAGAAAGTTGCAGAAGTTGTTCCAGACCGACCACGCGCGACGCACCGACGCCGGTTGGCGTTCCCGCGCGAAGGCGGCGAACGCCGACCGCAACCCGCGGATCGTGAGATCCGCGATGGTCAGGGTGTCCGGTGCGGCACCACGCACCGCCGCGAGTGCGGCACACACCCCGTGCAGGTCCAGGCGGTATGCCTTGACGGTGTGCGCCGAGCGTTTCGCGGTCTGCAAGGTCTCCAGGTACGACGCGACCCAGTCGAGGAGGGGCGGTTCGTCCCGGCTCGTCATCGGAGCAGCCACCTTCCCGTGGTTGTCGTACGCTTGTGCGAATCCAGTGTGCCAGGAGGGGCCGACAGGTTCGGTGGGGCCGGTGGGTGCTCACCGGTCCCACGTCGGGCGCGGTACCCAATGCGGCAGTGCCGTGTCGTGGTTCCCGCGCGCCGAGGCGATCTGCGGACCGGTCAGGTACAGCGCCGACGACAGGTCGGCGCCGTCGAGTCGGGCGTCACGCAGGTCGGCGCCGAGCAGGTCGACCGCGCTCAGATCGCTGCCGCGCAGATCCGTGCCGATCAGGCACGCCCCGCGCAGATCGGCGCCGCACAGGGCGCGGCTGCGTAGAGACCGGCCGGCGAGGTCCGCGCCGGGGTGCAGTCGTGGATCGGGTGTGCCGGTGGCGTGATATGACGCGCGGATCACCTCACTGACGTCGACGAGCAGGTTGCGTACCTGCTCGTGCAGCGCGTCCAGGTCGAGAGCGACCAATTCGGATGCCTCGAGCCGGGTGAGTCCGGTGATCGTCTCGGCCAGTTCGGCGGCGCCGGCGATGTCGTCGGGGTCGAGGGCGCGGTCGGTGGCCTCGTGGAGATACCAGAGCATCTCGTGCAGTTGTTTCATTCTCGGGAACACTGCCCCGGTGAGGGGGCCGGGGACCCGTGCGGTGGCGGCTTGCCCGGCGCCGAAGCAGTCGAACGTGGTACAGCCACGGTACCCGCGCGCGGCCAGGACGTCGTGGATCGTGCAGCCGAAATCGGATGCGAGGTGTGCGCATGGTGTTCCGGCGGGCTTGTCGGTGGCGAAATCGGCGGAGCGGGAGAATCCGAAGACGGTGCAGCACAAGGCAGCACAGTTGCGGCAGTCGCCAAGTAGGTGGGTGCGGGGCATGGGAACTCCGAAGGGTGTGATCCGGTGGGAGGCGAAGCTGGGGAACCGGTCATGGTCCCCCTGCTCGGGGCACACGGAATCACCGCCGCGCGCAGGCGGCGTCGTTCACGATCGACGCGTGGCTCGAAGGTCACGCACAAGAATCGGTGTTCACTGCTTCGGAGAGTAGCAGGGCCTCGGCCCGGTTCCCGGACGCACTGGCAGCGGCATCCGTTGATGAGAGCCGGCAGCGCCCCCTCGAAGGGCGGGAGGCCACTGTGTCAGCGGATCGATTCGAGGAGCCGGGCATGGTCCTCGGCGTCGCCACCATGGCGTGAACATCCGCAACGCTAGGGTGCAATATGCCGGAAATTGTGCGTCGGCGGCGTATCCAGTCACCGCCGCCACGCATCATCTACCACGCCCTCACCGATCCCGATCGTGACCCGACTCGCCGGTGGTTGATCCTGCGTGAGAGCGAACAACGCCCGATGGTCGTGGAAGCTGTCGAGCCCGATCTGGGGTGTGGACATCTATCTGGCCGCGGCGTCCCGACGCTCGGAAGCGGTGCGTTGCATCGCCACCGAGTTTGCTGACGATCCGACGTTCGTGGTGCTGGACGGGCAACACACCCGCTACCGACTCGATGCGGCAGCGCATGCTGCCACGGCAGACTTTGCGGGCTCATCGCAGATGGGGATGCAGCGAACAACTCGCGTGTTGCGGGTCACCCGGAATATAACGGTCGATGACGGCGCGGATCACCGGACGAGACCACTGTGCGATCGCGTCGGGTTCCTCGGGTCCGAGAAGAAGCGCGGTGACCACGAGTCCATCGACGACTGCCCCGAGTTCGCTCGCAGCCTCGGGGGTAGCGATTCCGTGGGAAGCGAGCATCTGCGCCCTCCACCTCTCCGCCAACGCCCCACGCTCGCGCATCGTGACGCGAAGTTCTTCATTGTGAACAGCAGCCAAGGTCAGCTCCAGGCGAGCAAGCGTCCGAACACGTTCCTCGCCCAGCATGCGCACGACAGATCGAACGACGGCGTCGACGATGTCTTCTGCCGTCGAGTCCGTTTCGCCCAGCAGAGGTGCCTGTTCGAACTCGAGGAGGCGGTCGGTGCACCCACGCACCAATTCCACACGAGAGCGGAAGTAGTAGGTGGCGCTGCCCATCGGCAGCCCGGCCTCCGCGTCAACGGCTCGATGCGTCAGGCCGCGCATTCCGCTCGAAGCGAGGACACGTAAGCCCGCATCCAACAGGTCCGTGCGTCGATCGGACACCATCCATCCTCTCTACGTTTGTTGAGGTATGTTGGACATACTATCCCTCAACAAATGTAGAGACTGGAGGTCGTGATGAAGGTAATCGTCGTCGGGGCGGGCATGGCCGGATTGGCCGCGGCGGTGGGCCTCACGCAGGACGGTCACGAGGTGACCGTCCTCGAACGTGCCGAGGAAATCAGTCAGGCCGGCGCCGGAATAGGTGTCATGCCCAACGGAATCAGGGCCCTCGACCGCTTGGCGCTGGGCGACGCTGTCCGCGCCCACTTCGTACCCGGGGATGGGGACGGCACCACGCGAGACCGTGGCGGGCGCGCTCTGTTGCGCGTTCGAGACGCGGAGAAGGCCACGCCTGCAGTTGATCCGATTGTCGCGCTGCCGCGTCGAACCCTCGCCGGCATTCTGCGTGACGCCCTACCGGAAGGGACAGTGAAGAGTCCTGTCCATGTCACGAGCGTCGACGCTGCCTCCGGTTCCGTTGTGAGCACGACCGAGACCATGCACGCGGATCTCATTGTCGCCGCCGACGGTGCCCGAAGCCGTGTGCGCAGAATCCTTTTCCCAGGGCACCCCGGACTGAAGCCGTCAGGCCAGCATGCCGCGCAGGCGATTGTTCCGGACTTCACGCAGGACGTCTCGCCCATCATCGGTGAGATGCTCGACCACCGGTCGGGAGGCCGGTTCGGCACACTGCCGATGGCCGACGGAAGCATCTACTGGTACGCGCTCTGGGACTCGCGGCAGCAGGTGCCGAGCGATCCCTCCTCGCTTCTGCGGTGGTTGCGGTACGACCGGGCGGAGTGGCATCCGGCCGTGGGCGACCTGCTCTCCGCGACGGATCCGGAACGCATCCATGTCAGAGAGACAGCATCACTGGCCAGGCCTCTTCCGTCGCTGACTGTCGGGCGAGTTGCGTTACTCGAGGACGCCGCCCATGCGATGACTCCGGATCTCGGCCAAGGGGCAAGCCAAGCGTTCGAGGATGCCGTCGCGCTGATCGATGCGATCCGCACCAGCCAACACGACGTTCCTGTTGCACTGCGGCGCTACGACGCGGAGCGTCGCGCCCGCACGGCGAGAATGATTCTGCTCTCCCGACTGACCGGTCGCCTCTCATCGCTTCGAGGAGTCGCGGGCGCAACCCGCGACGCGGTCATGCGCCTTATGCCGGCCATGCCTGCTTGATGTCGAATGACGCGGACGCTGAGTGGCGCCGGACCCGCACTCAGAGACCTCGACATGCCCGACGCTACCTGCCTGCTGGTGCACCGTATCTGGTGAAGCCTCGCCGCGATGGCGACACCGGGTACGAGCGCTACAGCGGCGACGGGTATCGATTCGTTCAACGCTTCTGGCCCGGTTCGGGTCCACGGGTGCAGATTTCCGGGACATGTGAAGACAACGCCGATAGATAACCACTGCAAAGACCTTGGTATCAGGGGCGGCGGGTTTCGAGTAGACGCAGCCACACCTCACTGATGGTGGGGTAGGCCGGTACGGCATGCCACAGCAGGTCGAGGGGTACCTTTCCGACGATCGCGACGGTGGCGGCATGGACGAGTTCGGCGACCTCGGACCCGACGAACGTGGCGCCGACCAGCACGTCGGTGGTGCGGTCGACGACCAGCGCCGCGTGGCCGGTGAAGTCGTCGCGGTGCAGGGCGGCACCCGCGACGTCGATGTCGGCCTCGAGCACCTCGATGTCGAGTCCGGCGGCACGGGCCGAGTCGGCGGTGTGTCCGACGGCGGAGACTTCGGGGACGGTGAAGATCACCTGGGGGATCTGCTGGTGGTCGGCGCTCGCCCGGTACCGGGGGTCGTCGAGGGGCCGGTTCTCGGCGCGGGCGGCGATGACGTCGCCGCACACCCGGGCCTGGTACTTGCCCATGTGGGTCAGCGCGGCGCGGCCGTTGACGTCGCCGACGGCATACAGCCAGGCGCCGTCGACACCGTCGACGGTGAGATGGTCGACAGTGAGATGGTCGTCGACGGTGATCTTGCGGGCGTCGAGCCCTACAGTGTCGAGTCCGAGATGGTCGACGGCGGGTCGGCGGCCGGTCGCGACGACGAGTTCGTCGACTTCGAGGGTGGTGCCGTCGGTCAGTTCCACTGTGAGGGGGCCGCCGTGGATCATGCCGATGCCGGTGTCGCGGGCGTCGGGGCGGGTCACCGAGGTGACTTCGGTGCCGAACCGCACCTGCACGTCGCGGGTGCGCATCGCGGCGGCGACAGCGTCGGAGGCGAACGGTTCTACCCGCGCGAGCAGGCGGGCGCCGCGAACCACGACGGTGATCTCGTCGGCGCCGAGTTGTCGTAGCCACGTGGCAGTTTCGCAGGCGACGACGCCGCCGCCGAGCACGAGGACCCGGCGGGGGATCTGCTGCAGGTTCGTTGCGTCGCGGGAGGTCCAGGGCAGCGCCGCGCGAAGTCCCGGCAGGTCGGGGACGGTGGCGAGGGTGCCGGTGGCGAGGACGACGGCGTGGCGGGCGTGCAGGGTACGCGGGTGGTCGCCGTCGACGGTGACGGTGCGGGGCCCGGTGAGGTGGGCGTGGCCGCGGATCACATCGATGCCTGCGGCGTCGGCCCACAGTACTTGGGAGGAGTCGTCGTGACCGGAGGTGAATCGGTCGCGGCGGGTCAGGACGGCGGGGGTGTCGACGTGTTCGGTGGTGACGTGCTGCTGGACACCGGGCATGTGCGTGGCGGTGGTGAGGACCTGGGTGGGGCGGAGCAGGGCCTTACTGGGCATGCATGCCCAGTAGGAGCATTCGCCGCCGACCAGTTCGTGTTCGACGAGGGCGGCGGTGCGGTCGGAGCCGGCGATCGCGTACTGCGCGGCGTTCTCGCCTGCGGGGCCTGCGCCGAGCACGATGACGTCGAAGGTGTCGGTGGATGCGGAGTCGGCCGGTTCGGAACTCACGCGTTCTACGGTAGGCCGCTCGGGTGCGGGGCGGGGGTGGTTCGTCGGAGGTCAGTGCAGGCGCGGTGACTGGGCGTCGAAGATCAGGCCCATGGGGGCGAGGACTCGCACGACTTGTTCGGCGATGTGCTCGGGGAGGTCACACAGCAGAATCGAGCGCCAAGGGGTGATGACGAGGGGGCGGTCGACGGCGGCAAGGAATTCGGCGAGGCGGGCGGGGAGCAGACCTCCGGGTAGGCCGCCGGCGAGGGTGACGGTGCCGCTCGGCTGGTCGAGCCATCCGATCGGGGCGCTCGGAGGTGCGGGAAGGGCAACGGCGGGGGCGGTGTCCGCGGAGAAAGACGGGGTGTCGTCGAACAGGAGGTCGACGGCGGCGTCAGGGTCGGTTCGGCGGATCCCGGTGTCGGTGCCGGCGAGGACCAGTGTCCATTCGTCGCCGGAGAGGGCGAGCAGCGCGCGATCGGGGGTCAGCGCAACGATGTCGCCGGTGCCGTCGTCGAGCCCGAGGGTGCTGCCGGGGCGTGCGGTGGGGAGGTGGGGGAGCGCTGCGTCGGTGAGGGGACGGATATCGCATTTTCCGCCGATGCGGCCGCTGAGCGGGGAGGTGAACAGGTGGGGCAGTGCGGGATGGCCCACGGTGAGTCCGGCGCTGGTGACGGCGGCGGTCAGGGTTGCGGGGTCGCCGTGCAGGCGCAGGTGGGCGTGCGGGGTCAGGTACAGGACGCCGCCGGCGTGGGTGTGCGCGAGGTCGGCGAGGGCCTGCAACTGCGCGGCGGCCAGTCTTCCGGCGGGCAGATGCACGTCTACGGGTGCGGGGTCGTCGCTCGGGTTCGTCGCGGTCACATCGTCCAGTATCCGGGTGCGGGGAAGTCTCGTGAAACGCACGGAAGAGACTTTCCTTTACAGGATTGGATAACTATATTCTCATTATTGAGATCGAGGTGCTCCTTCGTGGGCCCCTACCTGAGACGAGAGGCACTGCATGCTGCTCGAACCCACGCCCGACCAGGACTTCTTCCGCGACACGACCGCCCGGTTCCTGCAGGAGCGGACCCCGGTCGCGGTCCTGCGGGGCCTGCGCGACGATGCCGCCGGATTCGATCCCGCCTTTTGGCGTGCCGGTGCCGAACTCGGCTGGACCAGCCTGCTCGTCGATGAAGCGCACGGCGGCGGCTCCCTCAGCGACTCGGGCCTGATCGACCTGTCGTTGATCGCATACGAGTTCGGCCGTCACGCCGCACCGGGCCCGCTGGTCCCGACCAATGTGGTGGCGGCTCTGCTGGGCAGGCACGGTCGCCACCCGGAGACCCTTGCCGGGCTGCTCGACGGCTCCGTCACCGCCGCGTGGTGTTCCGCCGAACCGCCTCCGCAGGCCCGTGCCGCGACCACCGCGCTGTCGATCACCGTCGACGGCGGCGAGGTGATCGTGCACGGCACCAAACGCCCCGTGGAGGCCGCGGGCACCGCCGAGATGCTGCTGGTGACCGGCCGCACCGGCGACGGTGTCAGCCACGTGCTCGTGCCCCGCGACACTCCCGGCGTGCGCGTCACGGCGATGCGCTCGGTGGATCTGACCCGCCGCTACGCGAAGGTCGAGTTCGACGAGGTGCGCCTTCCCGCCAGCGCACTGCTCGGCACTGCGGGGGACGGCGCCGCCGACGACGAGTACGCCCGCCACGTGGCGATCGTGCTGGGCTGCGCCGAAACCGTCGGTGCGCTGCAGACCGCGTTCGACACCACCGTGGCGTGGGCATTCGACCGATATTCGTTCGGCAGGGCCCTGGCTTCTTACCAGGCCATCAAGCATCGTTTCGCGGACATGAAGATGTGGCTCGAGGCGTGCCACGCGATCAGCGACAGCGCAGCCGCCGCCGTCGCCGCAGGCACCCCCGACGCGGCCCGTCTGTCGAGCGCGGCGAAAGCCTACATCGGCGACCACGCCGCCGATCTGATGCAGGAATGCGTGCAGTTCCACGGCGGAATCGGCCTGACCTTCGAACACGACCTGCACTTGTACACCCGGCGCGTCGCCGCGAACCGGTCCACCTACGGCACCCCCGCCGAGCATCGCCGGATGCTTGCCGATGCCGTCATCGCCACCGCTGCCACGTCGAAGGAGAGCGCACAGTGACCCAGACCGAGGTCGAGATCGAAACCCTCGACGAGTTCCGGGCGCGTGCTCGCACCTGGATCCGGGCGACTCTCGAGCCCGCCGATCCCGCCGCCCACATCGGGGTACTACGCAAGGAAACCTCCGACGAGGACGAACTCGCCGCGGTCGCCCACGACCGCGCGCTGCAACGGTCGTTGTACGACGCGGGGCTCGCCGGCGTCAGCATTCCCCGCGAGTACGGCGGGCAAGGGCTGACGCCCGCGCACCAGCGGGTCCTCAACGACGAACTCGCCGGGTTCGAGTATCCGGCGCGGCTGCAGGCTCCGACCTTCGTGCCGTGCGCGGCGGTGCTGCTCGACTTCGGCACCGAGGAACAGAAGAAGCGGCACATCCCGGCGATCCTGCGCGGGGAGGAACTGTGGATGCAGATGTTGTCGGAGCCCAGTGGCGGCTCCGATGTGGCCGGCGCGGTGACCACTGCGGTGCGCGACGGAGACGACTGGATCCTCAACGGCTCGAAGATCTGGACCACCGGCGCCTGGTGGTCCGACTGGGCGTTGTGCCTGGCCCGCACGAACTGGGATGCGCCCAAACATCGCGGGTTGACGGTGTTCATGGTGCCGCTGAAGGCCGAGGGCATCGAGGTACATCGCATCGAGATGCTCAGCGGATCGAAGGAGTTCTGTCAGGAGTTCATGACCGACGTCCGGATCCCGGACAGCGCGCGGATCGGTGAGGTCGATGCCGGCTGGACCGTCGGCACCCGCTGGATGTTCCACGAACGGCTGTTGTTGCGTTCCCCGTACGCGACGTTGCCTGCGGGCAACAGCCGCGGCGGCTCCCGCACGGAAGAACTTCTCGCGGTGGCCCGCGATGCCGGACGCCTCGACGACCCCCTCGCTCGGGATCTGATCGGCGAGGCCGACACCCTCGAACTGGTCAAGAATGCACTGCAGAACCGTATCGGGCAGGGCATGGCGACCGGCGCGATGACCGACCAGGCCGCGAGCATCGTCCGGTTGATGCACGGCGAGGTAGCGACCCGGCTCACCACGATCATCTACGAGATGACCGGCGCCGCGGGCGCCGCGTGGGATGAGGACGACGGCGCAGTCGTCGAATGCGGCACCGATTTCCTGATGCAACAGTCGTTCACGATAGCCGGTGGCACCACCGAGATGGCCCGCAACACCATCAGCGAACGGGTTCTCGGGATGCCGCGTGAGCGCAGCCACGACCCGAACCTCGCCTTCCGGGACGTGCCTCGCGGCGCGCCGACCGGAAGGTGAACCGCCGCGCGCACTTCGGGGCCTGTTCCGTAGGGTGGGCGCATGTCTGATGGGGAAGTCACCACACCGTCGTTCGCCGACCTCGCCGCCGCCCAGTACGTGCTGCTGAGCACGTTCCGCAAGAACGGCACGGCTGTCGCCACTGCCGTGTGGGCGGTCGCGGACGGAGACCGGTTGCTGGTATGGACCGCCACCGGGTCCCACAAAGTGGGACGCGTGCGTCGCGACTCGCGGATCACGCTTGCGGTGTGCGATGCGCGCGGACGTCCGCGTAGCGCTGCGGTGCCGGGCACCGCGGTATTGCTCGACGACGCCGGCACCGAACGCACCCGGTCCGCGATCATCGGCAAGTACAAGCTGTTCGGGTGGCTGACCGTCAAGGGCAGTCTGCTGCGGCGCGGCCGGTCCGGCACGATCGGGGTGGCGTGCACCCTCGACTGACACTGCATATCCGATATCCGACCGACCCCGATCTCCGAGGAGCACTATGAGCGTCCATGATTTCACCGTCACCACCGCCGACGGCGGCACCGAATCCCTCGGTGTGCACCGCGGAAAACACCTGTTGATCGTCAACGTCGCGAGCAAGTGCGGGCTGACCCCGCAGTACGAGGGCCTCGAGGCACTGCACCGCGCGAAGAAGGACGCAGGCCTGCAGGTCGTGGGGTTCCCGTGCAATCAGTTCGGTGGCCAGGAGCCGGGCACCGACCAGGAGATCCAGGATTTCTGCTCGGTCAACTACGACGTGACCTTCCCGGTCTACGGCAAGATCGACGTCAACGGCGAGGACGCCGCGCCGCTATACACGCATCTGCGTGCGCAGGCACCCGGCGACTTCGGCCCAGGCAACGGGTTCCTGTTCGAGCATGTGAGCAAGTCGCGCCCCGAGGCGATCGGCACCGACGAGGTGAAGTGGAATTTCACCAAGTTCCTCGTCGACCCCGACGGCGCGGTGGTCCGCCGCTTCGAGCCGACCGTCACTCCCGAGGAGATCGCGACGGAACTCGCCGACCTGCTCTAGGGATCGTCGCCCGGAGACGACACCCCCGGAAGAAGACACCTGTGGAAGGTGGTACCGCGGTGCACCACACCTATCTGTCCCAATCCGTGTTCGTCGCTGCCGCAGGGCTTCCTGTTGTTCCCGGGGCCCTGCGGCACCGGTTGCTGCGCGGGGCCGGTGCGCGTACGTCCGCGCCGAGCTTGATCCACCGCGGTGTGGTGGTGCAGGGGCTGGGCCGGTTGACACTCGGCTCCGGGGTCTTCGTCAATTACGGGTGCTTCTTCGACACGGTCGCCGACATCACCGTCGGCGACCGTGTCTTCCTCGCCGACCATGTTCGCGTGCTCACCAGCAGTCACCGCACCGGAGGACGGGAACAACGCGCCGGGCCGCTCACCGGCGAACCGGTGCACATCGGGGACGGTGCCTGGATCGGGTCCGGGGCGGTGATCCTGCCCGGTGTGACGATCGGGACCGGCGCCGTCATCGGCGCGAATTCCCTGGTCACCGCGGACTGCGCGCCGAACGCGCTGTACGTCGGCAGTCCCGCTCGGCATCGGCGCAACCTACCCTGATCGCCCATCGGACCACCGGACGGTGCTGCTCACTGTGCCGCGCTCACCGAGGACATGTGGAAATCGGGGATGCGCATCGGGGGCATCGCGGTGCGGGTGAACCAGTCGTTCCATTCCCGCGGCAACGTCCGTTCGGTCGCCCCGACTTCGACGGCGCGGCGCAGCAGGTCGAGCGGGGACTCATTGAATCGGAAGTTGTTCACCGCGCCGCGCACCTGTCCGTCCTCGATCAGGTACACCCCGTCGCGGGTCAGGCCGGTCAGCAGCAGCGCCGACGGGTCCACATCCCGCAAATACCACAAGGTGGTGAGCAGCAAGCCTCGTTCGGTGCCGGCGATCATCTCGTCGAGGGTGGCGCGCGAGCCGCCGGTGAGCAGCAGATTCTCTCCGGGCGCCGTCACCGGCACGGAGAATTCCGCCGCCGCCGCACGCGGGTAGGTCAATGCCGCCACGGTGCCGTCGCGGATCCAGTCGACGCGTTCGATTCCGAGACCGTTGTCGAACACCGACACCGTGTCGGTCGAGGCGGTGGCGGTGAGGAACGGTGGGCAGGCCAGCCCCGGCACCGCCGGATCCGAGGTCAACGTCACCGGCAACGCCGCCACGGTCTCGCCGAGGCGGGTGCCGCCGGGCCGCGACCAGACGGTGTGCCCCTCCTCGGCGCCGCGCCCGGCCATCGACCACATCAGGTAGATCATCAGATCCGCCACCGCCGAGGGCGGCAGCAGCGTCTCGTACCGGCCCGGCGGCAACGCCACCGTGGTCTCGGCCCACCCGAGGCGCCGGTCCAGTTCCGTGAGCAGCGCAGTGGTGTCGACGTCGGTGGTGCCTGCCCCGACCCAGGCGCCCGCGCCGGACAGCCCGCCGCGTTTCGCGGTGATTTCGAGTGACCCGTCCGTCTGCGTCCAGCGGCGTCGCAGCCCGGTGGAGGTGCCCAGCCAGGTGGTGTGCACCTGGTGATGTGCGAACCCGTACAGCGGATCGCGCCCGCCGCCACCGAAACCGGCGGCCAACGCGCCGATCACGTCACCGAACACGTCGATGCCGGTGCCCGCTGCCGCGTCCGCCCAGTTCCCGGGTTCCCCGTCGCCGGGCAGCAGCGGCATCGCGTCGGTGGCCTCGGCCGCGGTGTCTGCGGCCGCGACTGCGGCGGCCACTACCGCGGGGATCTCGTCGGCGGGCACACTCGGGGCGGTCACGATGCCGCAGCGTGGTCGCGGGCTTCGGCGGATCGCGATCACCGTCCAACTGCGGGCGTGCATCACCCCGTTGGTGGTCATCGAACTGCCCGCCCACCGCACATTCGCGTCTGCGCGGTCGGTGACCAGCACGATCGTCTCGTCGGCGCGGGACGCGGCCAGCGCGGCGTCGACGAGCCGGGGTGCGTCGATCATCGACTGCCCTCCTGCCGGGTGTTGAGCACGTTGATCTGCCGCAGCAGTACCGACGGGCAACCATGACCGACCGCGGCGACCTGCCCGGGTTGCGCTTTACCACAGTTCATCGCCCCGCCGAGCTGCCATGTCGAGCGTCCCCCGACGGCTTCGAGCGCACCCCAGAAGTCGGTGGTGCTCGACTGATACGCCGCATCCCGCACTTGCCCGGCGAGGCGGCCGCCGCGGATCCGATAGAACCGTTGCCCGGTGAACTGGAAGTTGTAGCGCTGCATGTCGATCGACCAACTTCGATCACCGACCACGTACAACCCGTCCTCGACCCCGCCGATCAGATCGGCCGTGGACCGATCCACCTGCGGATCCGGTTGCAGCGACACATTCGCCATCCGCTGCAACGGCACATGATGCGCCGAGTCGGCGTAGGCGCAGCCGTTCGAGCGCCCCACACCGGCCTTGGCGGCGAACGCCCGGTCCAGCTGATAGCCCACGAGCCGCCCGTCGCACACCAGATCCCACGACTGGGCGGCCACGCCGTCGTCGTCGAATCCGACGGTGGCCAGTCCGTGCGGCTCGGTGCGATCCGCTCGCACGTGCATCGCGGCACTGCCGTAACGCAGCGTCCCGAGCCGGTCCGGGGTCGCGAAGGAAGTCCCCGCATAGGCGGCCTCGTAACCGATCGCGCGGTCGTATTCGGTGGCATGCCCGACCGACTCGTGAATGGTCAACCACAGATTCGTCGGGTCGATCACCAGGTCCGTGGGGCCCGCCGTCACCGTCGGCGCGTGCGCCTTCTCGACCAGCAGTTCGGGCAGCGCCGCGAGCTCACCGGACCAGTCCCACCCCGCATCCGAACAGACGTACTCCCAGCCCCGCCCGGTCGGTGCCGCCAGGGTGCGCATCGATTCGAACGTCCCGGCCCGGCGGTCCACCGTCGTCGCCTCCAGCTGCGGATGCACCCGCACTCGCTGCTGGGTGATCGACGAACCCGCCAGATCCGCGTAGAAACCCTGTTCCTTGACCAGATCGCACCTCGCCGCCACGTGATGCACCCCGTCCGCGTCGAGCAACCGGCGCGAATAGTCGGTCAACACCGCGACCTTCTCGTCGGTGGACACCGTGAACGGGTCCACCCGGTAGTCCGAGCACCACGTCGCCCCGCGGTACACCGGCTCGGGTGCCCACTCGACGGGGTCCCGGTTGATCGGGCGCAGCGCCTGCGCCACCGCCACCGCGCGCGTCGCCGCATACGCGGCGCCGTCGGGATCCGGATCCGGATGCGACGCGAAACCCCAGGTTCCGTCGAGCAACACCCGCACCGCCACCCCGAGATCCGAGGCGTCCACCACGGACTGGACCGCGCCGTCACGCACCATCAACGACTCGGTGCGCACCCGATGCACCCGCACATCGGCGTGTTGCGCCCCCGCCGCACGTGCCACCGACAGTGCCGCATCGGCGATACGCGGCAACGGCAGCGCCAGAAAATCCGGATCGACGACGTTCACCTGCAGCAGCGTATCGGCCCGCTCACCCGAACTGTTGAATTCCGAGCCGGATCACCATCACGGTCACCACCACCAGCAGCACCACCCGCACGAACCCGGCGCCGCGCCGCAGCGCGGTGCGCGATCCCAGCACCGACCCGGCGACATTGCATACCGCCATCGCCAACCCGAGCGTCCACCACACGTGCCCGCCGAGCGCGAACAACACCAGCGCCCCGAGATTCGACCCGAAGTTGAGGACCTTCGCCATCGCGGCCGAAGTCACGAACTCACTGCCGAGCATCGCGGCGAACACGATGATGAAGAAGGTGCCCGTGCCGGGACCGAGGATGCCGTCGTAGAACCCGATGACCGCGGCCGCCCCTACGATCACCACCACCATGCGCGGCACGCTGGGCCGGTGGGCCGGGGCGGTTCCGAGCGTCGGACGCGCCGTGACGAACACCGCCACCGACACCAGCACCACCATCACCACGGGAATGAACACATCCGGGTCGATCAGCGAGACCGCCGCCGCACCCGCCGCCGCACACACCGCCGCGACGAGCGCCGCGGGCGCCAGGATCTTCCACTGCAGCCGGATGCGCCGCGCGAAGGTGAGCACCGCCGCGCCGGTGCCGAAGATCGCGGTGAGTTTGTTCGTCGCCAACGCCGCCTGCGGGGTGAGCTGCGGTGCCACGAGGAACAGGGCAGGCAGCAGGATCAGCCCGCCGCCGCCGACCACGGCGTCGACCCACCCGGCGGCCGTGGCCGCCACCAGCAGTACGCCCCAGTCCGCGGCACTCATCCCGCCATTCGATCACGTCGGGAGAAAAATCGCGTACTCGTTCGTTGAGGGGATAACGGCCGCTCATCCCCTGCAGCAGACGAAGCGGCCGGCACCGGAAGGACCGCCATGTACCTGTTGTTGTTCCTCGCCTACGTGGTCGCGGAGATCGCTGTGCTCGCCTGGCTCGGCAGCGCGCTCGGCGCGCTGTCCACCGTGCTGTTGTTCCTGGGTGTGAGCGTGCTCGGCTACGCGGTGCTCGCCTCCCGCGGCCGCCGTGCGCTGCGTGATCTGACGTCGCTGCGCGGTGGCACGACACCGAACCTCGATGTGACACCGGAACGGATGCTCACCGACGGTGCGCTCATCGGTGTCGGTGCCGCCCTCGTGCTGGTGCCCGGGCTGGTCACCAGTGTGCTCGGGATCGTGTTGTTGCTGCCGACCCGCGCGGTGCTGCGCCCGCTGGTGCGCATCGCCGCGGCGCGGCAGGTCGCGCGGCACGGCGCCACCGTGCGGGGGGCCCGCATGGTGGTGGTGGACGGGCAGGTCGTCGAACACACGGTCGTCGGTGCCGATCCGCGGCTGACCGCACCTGCTGCGTCCGACTCGGTGATCGCCGGCGACGGTGTGCTCGAGGGCGAGATCGTCGACACCCCGCCCCGCCGACACCCGTGACGAGGGGGCAGACTGGACTCTCGTGAGTTCAGCACCGCGCACCCGGCTTCTCGTCGGCGGCCGCATCTACAGTTCCTCCGCCCCGGACGCGACCGCGATGGCGGTCACGGACGGACACGTCGTGTGGGTCGGTCAGGACCGTCCTGGGAGGGCATTGCATCCGGATGCGGAGATCGTCGATCTCGACGGGTTGTTCGTCGCACCCGGATTCGTCGACACCCACATGCATGTCACCGCTCAGGGGTTGACGGTCACCGACCGCAACCCGCTCGCGGTGGACCTGGCCGACCTCGGCAGTTGCGCCGAGTTGTTGCGGCGGGTCGCGGAGTTCGCCGCGACCCACGACGACGCCGTGATCTGGGGGCAGGGCTGGGACGAGACCACCTGGCCCGACGGCGCACCGACCACCGCGGCGCTCGATGCCGCCGCGCCGGGCCGCGCGGTGTACTTGGCGCGGGTCGACGCGCATTCGGCGGTGGCGTCGACGGCGTTGCGGCGGGCTGTGCAGGCCACCGGGCTCGACGGCTATCACCCCGAGCGGCCGTTGACCGCCGCCGCGCATCACGCGGTGCGCGCGGCCGCGCACGCGGCGCTCACCCCGCAGCAACGCGCCGCGGCGCGCGCCGCGGCCCTCGACGACGCGGCCGCGCACGGGATCGTCGCGGTGCACGAGTGCGGTGGCCCCGACATCTTCGGTGTCGACGACTTCACCGAACTGCTCGCCCTCGACCATCCGGTGCAGGTGCGCGGCTACTGGGGGCAGGCCGTCACCACCGAGGGCCAGGCACGTGCGGTGCTCGCGGACACCGGAGCGCACGCCCTCGGCGGCGACCTGTTCGTCGATGGTGCGTTCGGGTCGCGGACCGCGTGGGTGTCGGAGCCGTATCTCGATGCGCCCGGCTGTTGCGGCCGCACCTACCTCGATGTCGAGGCCATCGCCGCGCATCTGCGGGCCTGTACCGTCGCCGGGGTCCAGGCCGGATTCCACGTGATCGGTGACGCGGCGACGGCAGCGGTGATCGCGGCGATCGAGCAGGTCGCCGCGGATCTCGGTGGGCCCGCCGTTGCGTCGTGCGGGCATCGTCTCGAACATGTCGAGTCGGTGACCGCCGCGCAGGCGCAGGTGCTTGCGCGGTACGGGATCCTCGCGAGCATGCAGCCGGGATTCGATGCGGCGTGGGGTGGGCCGTCGGGAATGTATGCGCAGCGACTCGGTGCCGAACGGGCGGCCGTGCTCAACGATTTCGCGGCGATCGCCGCGACCGGCACGTCGCTGGCGTTCGGGTCGGATGCGCCGGTGACCGCGCCGCGCCCGTGGGCGATGCTGCGCGCGGCAGTGCACCATCGCACCGAGGGCAGCGGTATTTCGCCGCGGGCCGCGTTCGCTGCGGCGACGCGCGGGGCGTGGCGGGCCGGTGGGGTGCGTGACGGTCTGGCGGGCACGTTGGAGCCGGGTGCGCCTGCGTCGTATGCGCTGTGGGAGGCGGGGGAACTGGTGATCAGTGCCCCCAAGGACGGGGTGCAGCGGTGGTCGACGGATCCGCGGTCGCGGGTTGCGCCGCTGCCGGATCTGAGTCCGGGCACCGCCGATCCGGTGCTGGTGCGCAGTGTGCATCGTGGCCGTGTGGTGTACGAGCGGTGAGTGCCGAGCCACAGGATGTGATGCAGCGCAATAGGTTTCGGGCGGGAGCGGGTGCGTCGCTGACCCGGCGGCTGGTGCCGGTGGTGGCACGGTCGGTGGCTGCGGTCGGTGCCGGCGTACTGCTGTTCGCGAGTTTCCCGCCGCGCCCGTTGTGGTTTCTGGCGCCGCTGGGCATCGCGGTCCTGGTTGCGGTGGTGACGGCCCGGCCGATGCGGCGGAGGGCGGGGTTCGGGTACGGCTATCTTGCGGGCCTGGGATTCCTGGTGCCGTTGCTGCCGTGGATCGGGGTGTATGTCGGGCCGTTGCCGTGGTTGGCGTTGGCCGCGGTCGAAGCGTTGTTCATCGGCCTGTTCGGGGCGTTGGCGGTGCATGTGCGGTCCTTGCCTGCGGCACCGGTGTGGATCGCGGCGGCGTGGTCGCTGACCGAGTATGCGCGGTCGTCGGTGCCGTTCGGTGGGTTTCCGTGGGGCCGGTTGGCGTTCGGGCAGCCCGACGGGTTCTTGGTGTGGCTTGCCGTGGTGGGGGGCGCGCCGTTGGTGTCGTTCGCGGTGGCGTTGATCGGCAGTGGCGCGGCCGTGCTCGTGCTCGGGGTGTGGCAGTGTCGGCGTCGCGGCAGGCCGGGTGGTGGTGGTCTGTGGGCGGCAGTCGCGTGGACGGCGCTGGCGCCGCTGGCAGCAGCGGCGGCATGGCCGTTGATCGTCACCCCGGATACCGTTGATTCGGACGGGCGGGAGGTGACGGTCGCGGCGATCCAGGGCAGTGTGCCGCGCCTGGGTCTCGACTTCAACGCGCAACGCAAGGCGGTCCTGGACAACCACGTCGCCCGCACCCTCGAACTCGCCGAGCAGGTGCGTGCCGGTCGGGTCGAGGCTCCGGACGTGGTGATCTGGCCGGAGAATGCGTCCGATATCGATCCGTTGCGCAACGCCGATGCTGCAGCGGACATCACCGCGGCGTCCGCGGCGATCGGTGCCCCGATCCTCGTCGGCGCGGTGCTCGTCAACGGCGACGGCACCACCACCAATTCGGTGATCGTGTGGGACGCGCAGTCCGGCCCGGGGGAGCGGCACGACAAGCGGATCATCCAGCCGTTCGGCGAGTATCTGCCCTATCGGTCGTTCTTCCGGTTGTTCTCCGAATACGCCGACCGGGCCGGGTTCTTCGTGCCGGGAGACGGGGACGGCACGGTCTCGGCCGCGGGTATCACGATCGGGGTGGCCACGTGCTACGAGGTGGCGTTCGATCGGGCGTTTCGTGATTCGGTCGATGCCGGCGCGCAGGTGCTGGCGGTGCCGACGAACAATGCCACCTTCGGCGACACCGAGATGACATATCAGCAGCTGGCGATGTCGCGGGTGCGGGCCGTCGAGCACGGTCGCACCGTGGTGGTCGCCGCGACGAGCGGCGTCAGCGCGGTCGTCGACCCTGACGGTCGGGTGCAGCAACGCACTGCGTTGTTCGAGCCGGCCGCGTTGGTCGCGCACGTGCCTCTGCGGCAAGACGCTACGCTGGCTAGTCGGTTCGGACCCGTCCCGGAGCTCGCGCTCTGTGTCGGGGCCGTGGTCGCTGCCGGCCTCGCACTCGTGCGTGATCGTCGGCGGCGGGATATGCCGGGGTCACAGCCCGACTCCGACACAGCATCAACCCCGGCCGACGGCCGGTTCGACAGGGAGGACCACTGATGGCAGCGGCGACGCCGGCCGGGGACACGAGCGCACCGAGCGCGCGCACCCTGGTGATCATTCCGACGTACAACGAACGCGAGAACATCGGACGGATCGTCGCGCGGCTGCACGCTGCGCTGCCGCACACCCACGTGTTGATCGTCGACGACGGCAGCCCCGATGGCACCGGCGCGTTCGCCGACGAACTCGCGGCTGCCGATCGTGGTCCCGACGGCTCGGGTGGGCGTATCGAGGTGATGCATCGCACCGAGAAGAACGGTCTCGGTGCCGCCTACATCGCCGGTTTCCGGTGGGGCCTGGACCGCGGCTACACCGTGCTCGTGGAAATGGACGCCGACGGCAGTCATGCCCCCGAGCAGCTGCATCTGCTGCTCGAGCGGATCGATGCCGGCGCCGATCTGGTTCTCGGTTCGCGGTATGTGCCGGGCGGCACCGTGGTGAACTGGCCGTGGCATCGGGAGGTGCTCTCGCGCGGCGGGAACATCTATTCGCGTGTGGCGCTCGGGGTGGGCGTCCAGGACATCACCGGTGGTTATCGCGCGTACCGGCGGCATGTGCTCGAAGCGCTCGATCTCGACGCGATCGCCTCGCACGGCTACTGCTTCCAGGTGGATCTGGCCTGGCGGACTCTGCAGGCCGGATTCACGGTCGGTGAGGTGCCGATCACGTTCACCGAGCGGGAGATCGGGGAATCGAAGATGAGCGGCAACATCGTGCAGGAAGCGTTGCTCAAGGTCACGTTGTGGGGGCTCGAGTCGCGGCTGTCGAAGGGGCGGGCGCTGCTCGCGCGGGTGACCGGCCGCTGACCCACAACGCCCTTCGGGTCACGCATCCGGTGCGCGCCGGGTGTGTCTCAGGCCGGATCGAAGGGGCCGCGCGCGACGAGGTCGGCTTCGACCCCGAGATGCCCGCACAACCGGCGGATGGCGGTGCAGTCCTGCACCACCGGCCGCCCGGCGGTCGCAGCGGCGGCATCGGCGAGCATCGCCTGCCCGCCGGGGATCTGCTCGTGCGCCACGATTGCGGCCCAGGTGCTCATGTCGTTGCCGGTGAACGCCTCGATGCCGGCGGCGAGCGCATCGAGTAGGAGTTCACGTTCGGTGGCGTCGAGTTCGTCGAAGATCATCATGAGCAGTTCCCCGGCCAGGGAGCTGTGACACAACTCGTCGCGGCGATGCACGGACACCGTGCTGCGGTTGACCTGCTGCACCGTCTCGTCGCCGATGAACAAGCCCAGATAGGCGCTGATCGAGGTTTCGGCGACGGTGGTGAACGCCAATCGGATCAAGGCCGCATGCCGAGGGTCGAGGGCGTGGGCGATGGCCGCGTCGTGGGCACGGACGGTACGGCAGGGAGGCAGCACCGCGTCGGGCATCGCCCAGCCGCGGCGCCGGCGGGTCAAGGCGTTGGCGTTCTGATGCATCAGTGTGTGGTATTGCTCGTCGACCATCGCCTGGAGCACCCCGACGGTGACCGTGTCGTGCGGGCCGACGCCGAACACGTCCGAGGTGATCAATCCGAATCCGGGATTGACGACGTGCTGTTCGATGTCGATGACGTTCTTGTTGTATGCGATCCAGGCCCAGGACTCGATGCGGGCGCGGTGTTGCTGGTCGAGCGCGAGATAGCGGGGGTGGGTGTGGAACGGGATCATCGTTTCGGGAAAGTCGTGCAGGGCCGGCTCGAACATCGCGTCGAGGTCGGGTTCGGCCTTCTTGACCGCGGCGCGGCGCGGCCACGAGTGGGACAGGCCACGGATCACGGCGCTCTCGACGGGATCGGTCGGGTCGTGGGTGGGCAGTTCCGGAGGGCGGAGCCGGGCGCGCACGGGTTCGGCGGTGGCGGCGTCGGCGTGGGCGAGGGGGACGCCGAAATCGGGATCGATCATCGCGGACCCCCGTTCTCGAGGTCGGATCCGGGTGCTGCGGACGGCAGCGTCGTCAGCAGCTGCCCGCATATCGCACGATACCGGTCGAGCCCGGGTCCGAGGGCGGTACCGGCCCGGGTCATCGCCGCGGCGAATGTGTCGATCCGCTCGGGGTCGGCGGCGGCGTCGAGTTCGTCGAGGGCACCACGCAGGGCGCGGCGGGCCTGCGCCGCGTAGGGGTTGGCCGCCTGGATGTCGTGGTACACCGCGGGGACGCCCGAGGCGACTCGCGCGAGGAGTGCGCGCAGCAGCAGATGCGGGGGCGGGGCGGTGCTCTCGGTGGCCGCCGGCGGATCGAGGGCCTCGAGGGCCAACCCGAATGCGAGGGCGGTCGCGTGGGTCAGGGCTTGGGTGGTGGCGGTGATCCGGTCGTGTTCGTCGGCATCGACCGCGACGACGCGCACCCGTTCGCGGCGCAACACCGCAAGAAATGCTTGCACGGGTGGTCCGGGTCGGTAGACGACGGCGGCGACGGGCCGCCCCGCCATCCCGAGAGACGGAGCGAACATGGGGTTGATGCCCAGGGCCGCACGGTCGGGCAGTCCGTTGTGCACGGCGTCGGCCATGACGGTTTTCACCGACAGGGTGTCGACGAGCAGGGCATCGGGGCGCAGCACGGCCGCGAGGGCGGGAAGCGCGGCGAGAGCAACCGGTTCCGGGACGGCGAGGACGACGGTGGCGGCTGCCCGCAGCGCGGATGCGGCGGCAGGAGTCGGTGCCGTGATGTCGGCACAGAGCGCCTGACGATCCGAATCAGTGTGCGCAGCAGCGGGTTCGGTTGCCTGTGCGTCGAGGACGTGGACGGTGTGGCCGGCGCGGCGCAACGCCGCGACGAGCATCGCACCGACGGCCCCGCAACCTCCGGCGACGACGATGGGCCCGGTGAGTGTCGCCGTCACCGGCGGGTTCCGTCTGCCGGCGACGCCACGTCGACGGGGCCGGTTCCGCCGACGCGAGCGGCTCCACCCGTCCCCCCCGCGCCGGGGTCGGCGAGGCAGCGGCGCATCGCGACGGCCTTGACCAGGGTTTCTTCGAGTTCGTCGTCGGGGTCGGAGAGCGCGACGATCGCGCCGCCGATACCGAAGCTGACCTGATGGTCGGTGGCGACCATCGTGCGGATGACGATGGACAGATCCACCGTGCCGGTCAGGGACAGATATCCGAGTGCCCCGGAGTAGACGCCGCGTGGCCCGTCCTCGAGTTTGTCGATGATCTCCATCGTGCGCAGTTTCGGTGCGCCGGTCATCGAGCCGCCCGGGAATGCGGCCCGCACACAGTCCACCGCCGTCCTGTCGGGACGTAGGGTTCCTCGGACGGTGGACACCAATTGGTGTACTGCGGAATAGGTTTCGACGTCGAAGAGGTCGGGGACGTGCACTGATCCTGGGATGCACACCCGGGAAAGATCGTTGCGTACCAGATCGACGATCATCAAGTTCTCGGAGCGGTCCTTCTCGCAGGTGCGCAGATGCTCGCGTAGGAGGTCGTCCTGCGCGGCGGTGGTGCCGCGCGGCCGGGTGCCCTTGATCGGCTTGGACTCGACGACGCGGTCCGGCCCGATCCGCAGGAACCGTTCCGGGGAGGCGCTGAGCACCGCCAGTCCCGGAAAGCGCAGCAACGCACTGTACGGGGTGGGGCTGATGCTGCGCAGGACCCGGTAGGTGCGGAGCGGATCGATGTGCCGGTCGACGGTCGCGGTGTTGGTCAGGCACACCTCGTACGTTTCGCCGCTGCGGATCTCGGCGAGGCACTGGCCGATCAGGTCGAGGTACCGCCGCGGGTCGTGCCGCACCCGGATCTTCTCGTCGCGATCGGCGCGCACCAGCAGCGGCGGCGGGGCGGGCGGCACCGAGTCGGACAGGGTGGCGAGTACCGCGGCGGTCTCGTCGAACCACGCCTCGGTGGCGGTCTCGCCCACCTGCTCGCTGAGCGCGAGCAGGTGGCAGCGCCCGGCCTCGTGGTCGAGGACGACGGCCCGGTCGGCGAACACCATCGCGGCGTCGGCGACGGGGGAGGTGTGCACGAGTTGACCGCCGGCGTCGGCTTTGAGTTCGTAGCCGAGATATCCCACGTAGCCGAGTCCGAACGCGCAGGGCAGGTCGTTGCGGGGCTCGACGCGCCGGTCGGTGAGGCGCCGGTCGAGATGGTCGAAGAACGTGCGGTGATACGAGGCACTGCTGCCGTCCGAACGGTGTTCGCGCACCAGGGTTTCCGCGACGCTGTAGGTGACGAACTCGGCGCGGGGCCCGGAGGCGTCGCCCATGACCGTGAATCGGGACTCCGGTTCGAGTGCGTCACTGCCGTCGAGGAGGAAACTGTGCGGGCCCGCGGCGAACAACGCCTCGTAGACCGCCTGCGGTGCGGGGTGGCAGTCGAGGGTTCGGCTCTCGAGCACGAATCGTGCGGCGGCCGGTGCCGGGGCGGGGGCGGCGGCCCCGTTGCGGGTGGTGCGTGCACGGGTCGTGGTGACGGCACGGAAGTTGTCGAGCAGTTCGAATCCGTAGTCGGTGCCGATCGATTCGGGGTGGAACTGCACGCCGAACAGAGGCCGGTGGCGATGCGCGACGGCCATGAGCAATCCGTCGCCGGTGCGGGCGAGGACCTCGAACTCGCCGGGGACGTCCTCGACGATCAGCGAGTGGTAGCGCACGGCGGTGAAGGGGGACGGGATCCCGGCGAACAGCCCGGTCCCGTTGTGCAGGATGTCGCTCGTGCGACCGTGCACCGGCTCGGGGGCGCGGACCACGGTGCTGCCGAACAGGTGGCACAACCCCTGATGGCCGAGACATACCCCGAGCACGGGGACGTGCAGTTCGGTCAGCGCGCGGGCGCTGATCCCGAAATCGCGTTCGCGGTCCGGGCGGCCGGGGCCGGGGGAGATGACGACGTTGTCGAAGTCGAGGGTGAGGACGTCGTCCCAGGGGGTGTCGTTGGTGACCACGAGCGGGGCGGCGCCGTTGACGCGGGTCAGCAGGCTGTAGAGGTTGTAGGTGAACGAGTCGTAGTTGTCCACGAGCAGTGTGCGGACCGGCGGTGCGGGCGGGTCGGGCTGCGACCTACGGTGCGATGACGACCCAGGGTGCGATGACGACCCAGGGTGCGATGACGACCCAGCGTGGGTCGATCTGGGGTCGGACGGGGACGCAGCCATGACCCGCTCAGCTCCGGCGCTCGGCGGACGCGGTGACGCTCGGATCGCCCCCGGTGGAGGGAGCGCCGTCGGCGACGATGAGGTCCTCGACCCGGCACGCCTCCCCGATCAGCAGGTCGTAGAGTTCGCGCACGAACTCGGCGGACAGCCCGTGACGTTCGGCATAGTCGCGGGCGCGGCGCTGCACGAGCTGCATGCGGCCGGGTTGCAGCACCGCGATGTCGTGCCGTTGTTTCAGTTCGGCGACGCGCGTGCACAGCGCCAGCCGGTCCCGGACGTCGTCGAGCAGTGCCCGGTCGACGCGATCGAGTTCGATGCGCAACGCTTCGAGCGCGGTCTCGGGATCGGTGACGGAGCGGATTTCGCTGCCGGTGACGGTGTTGTTGTCGTTCACGTGTATTCACCCCCCGGGTGCTGCCCGACCGATCATCGTCGGATGATCGGTGCGTGGTGTGAAGGTGGTGCCGCCGAGTGTTCTCGTCCGGCGGGTTCGCCCATAATTGCACGCCGATCCGCACGGCTGCCCGTCATTTGATCTTTTTGTGGCGTGTCTGCGACCTGACGCCGGGCGGGTCCTGGAGAAAAGGAAATGCCGTTGCGGGAAACAATTCCCGCAACGGCATCGCCGGTTGCGCGGGCCCGGGGTGATGACCACCCGTCGGGTCGGTCAGCCGCGCCTCTTGCTCTTGATCAGGTCGAGACGCTCTTTGAGCAGTTCCTCGAGGTCCTCGACCGAGCGACGCTCGAGCAGCATGTCCCAGTGGGTGCGCGGCGGCTTGGTCTTCTTCGGCTCGGGTGCCGCACCCTCGATGAGGGTGCCTTCGAGGCCGTTCTTGCACATCCAGGTACCGGGGATTTCGGCTTCGTCGGCGAACGGCACCTCGAACTCTTCGCCGTTGTCGCAGCGATAGCGTGCCATCCGACGCGGCGCGAGATCGTGGTCACGGTCGGTTTCGTAACTCACCGCCCCGAGTCGGCTGCCTCGCAGTACACGATCTGCCATGGTGGTGTCCTCTCTCGTATTGCTCCGCCCGGTGGGTCCCGGCACCGACGCGGCGTGTGCCGGACGGTACCCACGTCCACACCATGTCAACGTCGGCGGGGCCGAATCCGTTCCCGAACCGGGGACACGGCCGGTCAGCCAGTTTACCGGCACCGGTTCTGCGCTCGGTAACGTGTCGCCCTATGTCCGGACGCGAGCGCAGACCATCGAGCTGTCTGTGGTGTGGGCGACCGGTGCCCGAGATCGGGACGGGTCGCCGCCGTCACTATTGCCGCCGGTCATGCCGGCAACGCGCCTACGAGCAGCGAGTCACCGCGGCGAGCTCGGGTCTGGCAGCCGATGCCGTAGTGCTCTCGGCGGCCGAGGCCGAGGCCCTGACCGATCGGGCGTTCGAGGTGCGGTGTGCCGCCGAGGACGTGGCTACCGCCGTCGACGAAGGTGCCGATCAGGGGGAACTACGTCGGTTGTGCGCCGAACTGGTGGAGTTGGCGCGGGCGGCCGAGCGGCTGCGCTGAGCATCCGGCTGCCCGCGCGGTGCGCTCACACGAAGAATCCGCCCATGGTGTAGATGACCTGGCAGAACGCGCCGTTGACGTACCGGACCGACCCGAACAGTGCAGCCATGACGGGGCCGGGCCCCGGCGCGATGGTGGTGGACAGTTGCGGGACCCCACCGATCCGGTCGTCGAGCGTGGCGACACCGGCCCGGAAGTTCTCCATGTTCATCCACACGAACTTCAGGTCGGCGGCGGCGGGCGGCACGGGGATGGTCGGCTGCACGAACACCTTCATCTCCCCGAATCCGATGTCCGGATCGGCGTGCGGGCCCGGGTGTGCCCAACCGGAGGTCATCGCGAAGGGGGTGAATCCGCCCCCGCAGCCCGGCCCGACCGACGGCGCGGGCGACATGAACGGCTGCGGAATGTTGCGCGGCGGAGGTTCGAGGATCGTCGGGGTGCGGGCGGCGTCGACCAGCCGGTCGAGAGCGCCGACAACGTCCGGCGAGCCCGCGAGCTCGGCGCGCAACTGGTCGACGGGCATTCCGGCGAGCGCCGGATCGGCGGCCGCGTGTGCGGGGGCCGTGACGGCTATCGCTGCGGCGAACAGGACACCGAGTGAGCGGGCGAACCGGCGACGCGACATCGGATGCTCCTTCGTGGGTGTGAGAGTGGTGCGTCAGGCGGGAACAATCGTCGGGTACCGCAAATCGTGGGACAGGTGTGATCCGAGTTTCGAGAATAGGCACCGAGAGCGGGTTTCGTGCGGTTTCCGAATTTGCCGTCGCAAATCGGGCATTTCGCAATCGAATATCGAACGGTGATCGAATCGCGATGAAAAAGTAATGATTCTCGCGGACAAATGGTGCGCGGCCGGTGACCGGTTCGATCCGAATTACCGATCGGTATCGCCACCGGTATCGCCTTCGCTCCCCGTCTCCTTTCTGCGGCGCGAAACCGCACCGGGACGCAACGGATGTGGTCTAGCTTGGGGAGTGCTTCCGATCACTCGGAAGCGAACGCACGACCGGAAAAATGGGGCACCTATGGAGCCACCATGACGCGATGTCGGGGCGCGCCGGTTTCGGCCACATCGCTTCTCGGAGGGGAATGTCGTTGCGATCTCATGAGTCGGCGCTGCCCGAAGGCGCCTTCCCGCTGTCGTCCGCTCAACGATCGATCTGGTTCGCGCAGCAACTCGCACCGCACGTGCCGATCTGCATCGCGCAGTACATCGATCTGCGCGGCGACCTCGACATCGACCTGCTGTGCCGGGTCTCGTACCTGGCAGGCGGCGAGTTCCAATCCGCCTATCTGCGGATCCTCGAAGTCGACGGCGAGCCCTACCAGGTCGTCGACAGCTCCATCGCCTCCGAAACCATCCCGCAGGTCGACCTGCGCGGTGAAACCGACCCGCTGCGCGCCGCCCGCGACTGGATGGACGCGGACTACGCCCGACCGGTCGATCTGACCACCGACCTGCTGGTGAACATGGCGATCCTGCAGGTCGCCGACGACCGGTACTTCTGGTACACCCGCATCCACCATGTCGCGCTCGACGGCTACGCCGCGATGACCATGATCAACCGGGCGGCCGCGCTGTACACCGCGGCGCGCGAGCAGCGGGAACCCGATTCCGCGCGCGCCGCGGACCTGCGCACCCTCTACGACTGGGACCGCGACTATCACGGCTCGGCCCGCTACCTCTCCGACCGCGACTACTGGCTCGAACGGGTCGCCGGACTCGAAGCCGGATCCACCCTCGCGCACCGCGACGCCCCGACAGCTGCCCAGAGCCTGCTCACCGGCACCGCACTGCCCGACGATCTGGTGCGGGCCCTGACCGCGAGCGACGAGACCGCCGGCTCGTCGTCCACCGCGACGGTCATCGCAGCCTTCTCGACCTATCTGGCGCGCATGACAGGCCACGACGACGTGGTGATCAATCTGCCCGTCTCGGCCCGCACCACCGCGATCGTGCGGCGCAGCGGCGGCATGCTCGTCAACACGGCGCCCATGCACATCGGGCTCGCCGCCGACGACACCCGCCACGATCTGGTGCAACGGGTGCAGTTGGAGCTCACCGGGGCGTTGCGGCACCAGCGTTTCAGCCTCGAGGACATCCGCAGGGAAAGCGGTGCCGCGGGCGACCCGACCCGCTACGCCGGGCCGATGGTCAACGTCATGCTCTTCCGTCAGCAGATCACCCTCGGGGACATCCGCGGGGAATTCCACATCATGACCTCCGGCCCCGTCGAGGACCTGCTGGTCAACATCTATCAGAGCGGAACTCCCGCGAAGACGTTCATCGATTTCCGCGGCAACCCGCACCGCTACGATCCCGACGAACTCGCGGAACACCACGCCGCGTTCGTCGCGTTGCTCGGCGAGTTCCTGCGCGCCCCAGGAGACACCCCGCTCGACCGGATCGACCCCGCCACCGCCGAGATCGGCCGTCGCCGCAGGCACGCAGTGGCGACCGAGGCGTTCTGGCGCCACACCCTCGCCGGGGCACCCGAACAGCTCCGGCTGCCGCACAGCACCGTCGACGAGGGCACACCCGTCGAGACCGCGAACCCCGGTGTGCCCGCCGAGCCGATCGGCGTTGTCGACACGGTCCTCGCCCTGCCCCCCGCAGCGCTCGCGGTCGTGCGCGAGGTCGCCGACGGCACGCACCCGTCCGGCCTCGCCGACACCTGGTACCCGGTGTTGCACGCTGCCACCGCGATCGTCGAGGCCCGCCTGACCGCCGAGGAATACACCGTCGTCGGGTGGCCCGCTAGCGCCGTGGTGTTGCCGTTGTGCGCTCGCATCGACGGCAGCGAATCGTTCACCGACCTGCTCGCGCGGTTGGTCACGCTCGACACCGAGGCCGCAGCGCACGCCGATGTCACGGCCGAGGTGCTGGCCTCGTGTGGCCCCGCTCCGGTCCCGCCGGTGGTTCTGACGGTCACCGGGACCGAGGCACGCCCCGCGACCGGGCCGGCAGCGGACGCCGCGCTGGCACTGCACATGACGGTGACCGCCGACGCTCTGCACGTGCACGGCACCTACCGGCCGGACGAGATCGACTCGCAGACGGCAACGGACTTCGTGGTGCGGGTCGGCCGCGTCCTGACTGCCGCCTGCGCAGATCCGGCCTGCCCGGTCGGAGATCTGCCCGTGGTCGCGCCCGACGAGCCGGCCGGGTTGTTGCCCGCCCGCGGCCGCCCCGCGATGTCTCCGCAACTGTGGCCCGAACTGCTCTCGGCGGTCGCCGCGATCGTCCCCGACAGCCCCGCCCTCGTGTGCGGCGACCGCGCCGTGACCTACGCCGAACTCGACCTGTGGTCCAATCGGCTCGCCCGCATCCTCATCGGCGCGGGTGCCGGACCGGACCGCATCATCGCGTTGGGTATCGCCCGCTCCATCGAATCGGTGGCTGCGCTGTGGGCGGTCGCGAAGGCCGGTGCGGCGTTCGTGCCGATCGACCCGGCGTACCCCACCGACCGCATCGACTACATGCTCACCGACTCCGGTGCCGTACTGGGCCTGACCGTCGGCGCGCACCGGCCGCAGCTGCCCGACCACGTGCCCTGGCTCGAACTCGACGATCCCGCTCTGCGGACCCGGATCGAGCACACCTCGGGGGTCCCCGTCACCGACGCCGACCGTCCCTGCGATCTGCATTTCGATCATGCCGCGTACCTGATCTACACCTCCGGCTCCACCGGCCGCCCCAAAGGGGTGCTCGTCCCGCACCGCGGCCTGGCGAACCTGTCCGCCACGTTGCACACTCGCCTCGCCCCGCCGCCCACCGCCCGGGTCTCACATTTCTCGTCCCCGAGCTTCGACGCCTCGATCTTCGAATACATGACGGCGTTCGGGGTCGGCGCCACCCTCGTGGTCGTCCCCGCCACCGTGTACGGCGGTGACGAACTGACCGATCTGCTCAATCGGGAACGCGTCACCCACATGTTCTCGACCCCCGCAGCGTTGGCGTCACTCGACCCGGCCCGACTGCAGGCCGGGGCGATCACCGTCGCCGGCGAGGCCTGCCCCCCGGAACTCGCCGCACGATGGGCACCGGGCCGGCGCATGTTCAACGCCTACGGACCCACCGAGACCACCATCGTCGTCAACATCACCGACCCGCTCGTCGCGGGCGAGACCGTCACGCTCGGGGCGCCGGTGTGTGGGGTCACCGAAGTGGTCCTCGACCCCCGGCTGCATCCGGTGCCGCGCGGGGTCGCGGGCGAGCTGTATGTCGGCGGGCCCGGTGTCACCCGCGGCTATTTCGACCGGCCCGCTCTGACCGCGGCCCGCTTCGTCGCCGACCCGTACGGCCCACCCGGATCGCGCACCTACCGCACCGGCGATGTGGTCCGCTGGCATCACCACGGCACCATCGAATACCTCGGCCGCTCCGACTTCCAGGTCAAGATCCGCGGCTTCCGCATCGAACTCGGTGAGATCGACGCCGCCCTGACCGACCATCCCACCGTCGCGTTCGCCGTCACCCTCGGCCGCACCGCACCGTCCGGCGATCCGATGCTCGTCGCCTACCTCCTGCCCGAGACCGGACATGTCGTCGACACCGACACCGTGGCCGAGCACCTGCGGCGGCGGCTGCCTGCGCATATGGTGCCCGCCGCGCTCGTGGTGCTCGACCACATCCCGCTGACCCCGGTGGGCAAACTCGACCGCCGGGCCCTGCCCGAGCCGGTGTTCGCCACCACCGTCGCGACGGGCGACGCAGCGGGCTCGCCCACCGAAACCGCGGTGTCGCAGATCCTGACCGACCAACTCGGTCTCGACGGGATCGGGTTCGACGACAGTTTCTTCGACCTCGGCGGTAACTCCCTGATCGCCACCCGTGTGGTGGCGCGCCTGAACGACGCATTCGGCACCGAGGTGGGGGTGCGCACCCTCTTCGAGGCTCCGACCGTGCGGGCGCTCGCCGCGCACCTCGACGCGAGCGGCGTTACCGCGGAACGTCTCACCCGGATTCCGCTGACCGCACGCCCCCGGCCCGGGCAGGTACCGGTGTCGGCGGCCCAGCGGCGACTGTGGTTCGTCAATCAGCTCGATCCCGCCTCCGCTGCCTACAACATTCCCATCGCCATCACGTTGACCGGCCGGCTGGACGTCGCCGCGCTCACCGCCGCGGTGCACGATCTGCTCGAGCGGCACGAGGCACTGCGGACCTTGTTCCCCGCGACCGCCGACGGCCCGATCCAGCAGATCCTCTCGGCGGCGCAGATCGACCTCGATCCGAACCCGACCACCGTCGACCCGACCGACCTCGAGCGATCGGTCGCCGAGGTCGTCACCGCCGGATTCGACGTCACCGTCGATCCACCGGTGCGGCTGCGGCTGCTGCGGGTGCACGACGAGCATCATGTCGTCGCGGTGGTCGTGCACCACATCGCCGCGGACGGTGCGTCCCTGGCGCCGCTGGCCCGCGACCTGATGACCGCCTATCTCGCGCGCCGGGACGAGCGGAACCCGCAGTGGGACGCGTTGCCGGTGCAGTACGCCGATTACACCCTGTGGTTCGACGAGATCCTCGGCACCGTCGACGACGCCGCATCCCGCGCCGCGCAGCAACTCGACTTCTGGCGCACCCGGCTCGCGGGTGCCCCGGAGATCGGCGCGTTGCCCACCGATCGGCCGCGGCCCCCGACCCAGTCGTTCCGCGGCGCCACCGTCGACTTCGACATCGATCCTGCCCTGTACCGCAGGATCAGCGCGGTCGCGCACGCGCACGGCGCCACCGAGTTCATGGTGATGCACGCCGCGGTGAGCCTGCTGATCGCGCGGGTGTCCGGCAGCGACGACGTCCTCATCGGCACTCCCGTCTCGGGTCGCGGTGAACCCGAACTCGACAACCTGGTGGGCATGTTCGTCAACACCGTCGTGCTGCGTACCGCGGTGCCACCGGCGATGCCGTTCGGCGCCTATCTGCGGGCGGTCCGCGACGGTGATCTCGAAGCATTCGCACATGCCGATCTGCCGTTCGATGCGCTCGTCGATCTGCTCGCCGGGCACCGGTCGGCGGCGCATTCCCCGCTGTTCCAGGTGATGCTCGCCTTCCAGAACAACGACACCGCCCACCTGGAACTGCCGGACCTGACGGTCGACATCACCGAAATCGACACCGCCACCACCAAGTTCGATCTGCATCTGACGGTCACGGAGATCCCGGGCCTCGACGGCGGCATCGACTCGCTGCACGGCGCCCTGTCGTACGCCACCGATCTGTTCGACGCGGAGACCGCCGCCGGATTCATCGACCGCCTCGTGCGGCTGATCACCGCCGCGGTGACCGACCCCGGCCGCGCCGTCGGTGATCTCGACCTGCTGTGCGCCGGTGAACGCAGCCGGGTGCTCGACGAATGGAACGCCACCACTGTGGCGCTGCCCGACGCCACCCTCCTCGACCCGTTCGCCGCGCAGGTTGCTGCCACGCCGGACGCGGTCGCCGTGGTCGCCGGGGATCGCGCTCTGCGCTACGCAGAGTTCGATGCCGTCACCACCCGTCTCGCCCGCCTCCTGCTGCGCCGCGGCGCCGGACCCGGCCGGATCGTCGGCCTGGCCGTGTCCCGGTCGCTCGAACTGCTCGTCGGCATGTATGCGATCGTCAAGACCGGCGCCGCGTACCTGCCGGTCGACCCCGAACACCCCGCCGAACGCACCGGCTATGTGCTCACCAGCGCCCGCCCCGCGCTGATCCTGACCGCCACCGCCGACGCCGATTGCCTGGCCGGCTCCGATGTGGAGGTCCTGCACCTCGACACGCTCGACCTCCACGGCGAATCGGATGCGCCGCTGACCGAGACCGACCGCCGCGCCCCGGTCGGTGACGATTTGGCCTACGTCATCTACACCTCCGGCTCCACGGGCCGCCCCAAGGGCGTCGCGGTGACCCACCGCGCCATCGTCAACCGGTTGCGCTGGATGCAGCACACCTATCCGCTGACCGGCGCCGACAGCGTGCTGCAGAAGACCCCCGCGACATTCGACGTGTCGGTGTGGGAGTTCTTCTGGCCCCTGCATACCGGGGCACGGCTTGTGCTTGCTGCACCCGGTGGGCACCGTGATCCCCACTACCTGCTCGATCTCATCGACGCGCAACAGATCACGGTCGCGCATTTCGTGCCGTCCATGCTCGCGGTGTTCACCGCGGCCGCCGAAACCCGGCCGGCGGCGGGCAGTTCCCTGCGGCATCTGTTCGCCTCGGGTGAGGCGCTGCCTCCGGAAACCGCTGCCGCGACCCGCCGCGCCTTCCCCCGGATCGGATTGCACAACCTGTACGGACCCACCGAAGCGGCCGTCGATGTCACTGCCTGGGCCACCAGTGACGACGACACCGGCACCGTGCCGCTCGGTGGCCCGGTGTGGAACACCCGCGCCTATGTCCTCGATGCTCGGTTGCATCCGGTGCCCGTCGGGGCGGTCGGCGAACTGTATCTTGCCGGGGTGCAACTCGCCCGGGGCTATCTCGGCCGCGGCGCACTGACCGCCGACCGGTTCGTCGCCGACCCGCACGGACAGCCGGGGGAGCGGATGTACCGCACCGGCGACCTCGCCACCCGCCGCCCCGACGGCGCCCTGCTGTACCTGGGGCGCACCGACTTCCAGGTCAAGATCCGGGGCCTGCGTATCGAGCTCGGCGAAATCGAACATGCCCTGCGCAGCCGGCCGGACGTTGCGCAGGCCGCGGTGCTCGTCCATCACCTCGCCGACGATGTGCTCACCGGGTACGTGGTGCCGCACCCCGGCCGCAGCGTCGACACCGTCGCGGTCACCGCCGCACTCGCCCGGCAACTCCCCGAATACATGGTGCCCGCCACGCTGATCGTGCTCGATCGGTTCCCGGTGGGTGTCAACGGCAAACTCGACCGTGATGCGCTCCCGGCGCCCGACCCGACCGCACCCGACCGCCCGTACAGTCCGCCGCGCACCCCTGTCGAGCAACTCGTCGCCGATACCTTCGCCGAATTGCTCGACGTACCCCGGGTGGGGTTGCACGACAGCTTCCTCGACCTCGGCGGCGGCTCCCTGCTCGCGATGCGGCTCGCCGCGCGGCTGTCCGTCGCACTCGGCGTCGACCTCGGCATCCGCGACCTGTTCGACAATCCGACCGTTGCGGGGGTGCTCGACCATGTGCACCACGCCTCCGCCCCCGCGCCCGCCGCCGCGCGCCCGCCGCTCGCCGCCGGGCCACGCCCGGCTCCGCTGCCGCTGTCCCCGGCGCAGCAACGGATGTGGTTCATCAACCAGTTCGACACGACGTCTCCGGCCTACAACATCGCCGTCGCGCTGCGTCTGACCGGACACCTCGAGCTGGACGTCCTGCGGGCCGCGGTCGCCGACGTCGTTGCCCGCCACGAATCGCTGCGTACCCGCTACCCGTTCGTCGACACCGCTCCCGTGCAGGTGATCGTCCCGGCCGCGGCGGCGTCGCTCGCGGACTTCACCGTCACCGCGATCGACGCCGACACCGTCGACGCGCACATCGAGAAGATCGCGGCGACCGGATTCGACGTCGCGACCGAAATCCCCGCCCGTATCCGGTTGCTTGCGCTCTCCGAGAGCGAGCACGTGCTCGTGATGGTGCTGCATCACATCACCGGTGACGGGTTCTCCCTCGGCCCGCTGGCCCGTGACGTCATCACCGCGTATACGGCGCGCACGGCCGGGCACGATCCCGGCTGGGCGCCGCTGCCGATCCAGTACGCCGACTACACGCTGTGGCAGCGGACTGTGCTCGGCGACGAGACCGATCCGGATTCGCTCGCCGCGCGACAACTGCGGTTCTGGCGTGAGCAGCTCGACGGGGTCCCGGAACTGCTCGAACTGCCGCTCGATCGTGCCCGCCCGGTGCAGCAGAGCCGCCGTGGTGGCCGGGTGCCGTTCACCCTCGATGCCGCGGCCCACCGCCGGTTGGTGGCGTTGGCGCGCAGGCACGACACGTCGGTGTTCATGGTGGTGCACGCGGCGCTGGCGGTGCTGCTCGCTCGGTTGTCGTCGACCTCCGACATCGCGATCGGCACCCCGGTCGCGGGTCGCGGGCACCGCCACCTCGACGATCTGATCGGCATGTTCGTCAACACCGTCGTGTTGCGCACCCGGGTCGACGACACCGAACCGTTCGCGGCGTTGCTGCAGCGGGTCCGCGACGACGACCTCGCGGCGTTCGATCACGCCGACATTCCGTTCGAGCGTCTCGTGGAGGTTCTCGATCCGCCCCGGTCGACGGCATATTCACCGCTGTTCCAGGTGATGCTCGAGTTCCAGGACACCGAACGCCCCGAGGTGGTGTTGCCCGATCTGACCGTCGCAGTTCTCGATCTCGCGGCGCCGTTGTCGCTGTTCGATCTGCAGTTGTCGGTCGCCGAAACCGTCGACGACCGGGGGCCTGCCGGGATCTCGGCGTATTTCACCTACGCCACGGATCTGTTCGACACCGACACCGTGCGCTCCTTCGCCGACCGGTTCATTCGCATCATCGATGCGGTCAGCGCCGGACCTGCCGCGGTATCGGACTCGAGTGCGGCCGCGGCGGGGGCGCGGATTCCGGTCGGTGACATCGGCATCGTCAGCGAGGCCGAACTGGCCATCCTCGCTCCGGCCCGCGGCCGTCCTCCGGTCTCGCCGCAGCAGTGGCCGGAGATGCTCACCGCGATCGCCGCGATCATGCCCGAGTCGGTGGCGTTGTCGTTCCGGGGCCGTCAGGTGACCTATCGGGACCTCGACGAGTGGTCCACCCGCGTCGCCCGCCTACTCATCGACAGTGGCGTTGGTCCAGAAAATGTTGTAGCACTGGGTATTTCACGTTCCATCGAGTCGGTGGCGGCGGTGTGGGCGGTCACCAAGACCGGCGCGGCGTTCGTGCCCGTCGACCCCACCTACCCACCCGAACGCATCACCTACATGCTCACCGACTGCGCCGCCGCCCTCGGGTTGACCACCATCGAGCACCGCGACCGGCTCCCCGACACGGTGCCGTGGCTCGTCCTCGACGATCCGGCCGTGCGCGAGCGTCTCGCCGCGGCGTCCACCGACCCGATCGCCGACACCGACCGCACCACACCGCTGCGGTTCGACCATCCCGCCTACCTGATCTACACCTCCGGCTCCACCGGCCGCCCCAAAGGCGTCGTCGTCACCCACCGCGGCCTGACCAACCTCAATGCCGAGGTCCGCGAACACTTCACGATCACCCACCACGCCCGCGTCTCGCATCTGGCGTCCCCGAGCTTCGACGCCTCGATCTTCGAGTACACCAAGGCGTTCTGCGCAGGCGCCACCCTGGTGATCGTGCCTCCCGACGTGTACGGCGGCGACGAACTCGCCCGGCTGCTCCGCGACGAACAGGTCACCCACGCCTTCATCACCCCCACCGCCCTGGCATCGCTCGACCCGCACGACCTCGACACCCTGCGCGTCCTCGTCGTCGCCGGGGAGGCCTGCCCACCGGAACTCGTCGCCCGCTGGGCACCCGGCCGGCAGATGTTCAACGGCTACGGCCCGTCCGAGGCCACCATCGAAACCAGCGTCAGCCCCGCCCTGCATCCCGAGGAGGTCGTCACCGTCGGCGGCCCCGCCGTCGGTTTCCACCAGGTCGTCCTCGACGACCGACTACGACCCGTGCCCGTCGGGGTCGCCGGCGAACTGTACATCGCCGGGCCCGGTGTGGCCCGCGGCTACCACCGGCGCCCCGACCTGACCGCGGCCCGCTTCCTCGCCGACCCCTACGGCCGCAGTGGGGAACGGATGTACCGCACCGGCGACGTGGTGCGCTGGCGCACCGACCACACCGTCGAATACCTCGGGCGATCCGACTTCCAGGTCAAGGTCCGCGGCTTCCGCATCGAACTCGGCGAGATCGACGCCGCGCTCACCGGCCACGACCACGTCGCGTTCGCGCACACCACCGGACACACCGCACCCTCCGGCGACACCGTCCTGATCGCCTACGTGCTCCCCGACGCCGGCACCGACATCGACCCCGCCGCGGTCCGCGCGCACGTCGCCGCACGCCTGCCCTCCCACATGGTGCCCGCGACCGTGGTGGTCCTCGACGAGATCCCCCTGACCCCCGTCGGGAAGCTCGACCACCGGGCACTGCCCGTCCCGGATCTGACCGCCACCGGCGGTCACTACCATCCGCCGGCCACCGACCTCGAACACGTTCTCGCCGGCATCCTCGCTGACGTCCTCGGCCACGAGCGGGTATCGGTGGACGACAACTTCTTCGACATCGGCGGCAACTCGCTGATTGCCACCCGCGTCGTCGCCCGCGTGAACACCGCCCTGGGCACCGACGCCGGGGTGCGGGTCCTGTTCGAAGCCCCCACCGTGCGCGCCCTCGCCGCGCGGGTCCTCGACGATCACGGCGGGCACGGACACACCCCGCTGGTACCGGCGGTGCGCCCCGAGCGGTTGCCGCTCGCCCCCGCCCAGCAGCGGATGTGGTTCGTCAACCAATTCGACACCACCTCCGCCGCCTACAACATTCCCCTCGCGATCCGCCTCACCGGCCGCCTCGACACGGCGGCCCTCGACGCCGCCGTAGCGGATCTGCTGGACCGGCACGAAACATTGCGCACCTGGTATCCCGGCGACGAGAACGGGCCTCGGCAGCTGATCGCGACCACCGAGAAGGTGCTGATCGCGCTGCGCCCGGAGCCCATCTCGGAGGCCGATCTGCCCGGCCGGATCGCCGAGTTGATCGGTGCCGGTTTCGATGTGGCGGCCGCGGTGCCGGTCCGCGCCGCCCTGCTTGCAGTGTCCGACACCGAGCACGTGCTGGTCGTGGTGGTGCACCACATTGCCGCGGACGGTGCGTCGATGGCGCCGCTGGCCCGCGACCTGATGGCCGCCTATCTGGCCCGCAGCCGTCACACCGCCCCGGAACTGTCGCCCCTGGCCGTGCAGTACGTCGATTACGCCCTGTGGCAACAGAAGCTGCTCGGCGACCCCTCCGACCCCGACTCGATCGCCGCGACCCAACTCGATTTCTGGCGCACCGCCCTGGCCGGTCTGCCGGAGGTGCTGCCGCTGCCCACCGATCGGCCCCGGCCACCGCAGCAGTCGTTCCGCGGCGCCGTGCACCACTTCGAGGTCGATCGCCCCGTGCACGACGCACTGATCGATCTCGCCGCTGCTCACAACGCCACGGTGTTCATGACCGTCCACGCCGCGCTGGCGGTGCTGCTCGCACGGTTGTCGGGTACCGACGACATCGCGATCGGCAGCCCGGTCGCAGGACGTGGACATCGTGCGCTCGACGACCTGGTCGGGATGTTCGTCAACACCGTGGTGCTGCGCACCCCCATCACCGGGGGACTGTCGTTCAGTGATCACCTGCATCGCACTCGCGAGATCGACCTGGCGGCGTTCGGGCACACCGAACTGCCCTTCGAGAAACTGGTCGATGCGCTCGACCCGACTCGCCACACGGATCATTCCCCGCTGTTCCAGGTGGTACTCGAGTTCGGCAACGTCGAGCGCGCTCATCTCGAGCTGCCGGAGCTGACCGTCGAGGCTCTCGACGCCGATCTGAATGTCGCGAAGTTCGATGTCCAGCTCAACGTGCAGGAGGTCCCCGGCGGCGGTCTGAGCTGCGCACTGACCTACGCCACCGATCTGTTCGACGCAGCGACCGCCGAGGCGATCGTCGACAGGTTCGTGCGGGTGCTCACCGCCGTCACCGGCGATCCGGACCTTGCTGTCGGTGATCTCGATCTGCTCACCGAACCGGAACACGACGCGCTCACCGCGGCGAGTCGCGCAAGCGGGACCGCGGCGAACGGCGACACGTTGCTCGATCTGTTCCGCCGCGGCGCCGCCGTGGACCCCGACGCTGTCGCCGTGACCGCCGACGACGGGCATCTGACGTATCGGCAACTCGAAGACCGTGTCCACCGACTTGCCCGGCTGCTGCTCGATCACGGCGCGGGCGCGGACACCCTCGTCGCGGTCGCGCTGCCTCGCACCTGCGAACTCGTCGTCGCGTTGCTCGCGATCCTCGAGGCCGGTGCCGGGTACCTGCCGATCGACGTGGCGTATCCGCCGGAGCGTCTCGCGTTCATGTTCGCCGATGCGCGTCCGGTGTGTGTCCTCACCACCGCCGAGCACGCCGCGTTCATGCCCGAGACCGCCCCGGAGATGCTGTTGCTCGACGAGCAGGCAGTCTTCGACCGGCTCTCGGCGCTTCCTACCGCGGCCCTGACCGAGGCAGAGCGGGGTGCGGTCCATCCGGATCAGACGGCGTACGTGATCTACACCTCCGGCTCGACCGGCCGCCCCAAGGGGGTGGTGGTGCCGCACCGCACCGTGGTGACCCTGATGACCGACACCCACCCCCAGTTCGGTTTCGACCAGCACGACGTGTGGACGCTGTTCCACTCCTATGCCTTCGACTTCTCGGTGTGGGAACTGTGGGGTGCGCTCGCGCACGGCGGTCGTCTCGTCGTCGTCGACTACCACACCGCCCGCACCCCCGACGAATTCCTCGCATTGGTGCGGCGCGAACAGGTCACCGTCCTGAACCAGACGCCGACGGCATTCCAGCAACTCGTCGAGGCCGACCGGGCGGCCGGGGGTCCACCGCTGCCGTTGCGCTGGATCATCTTCGGTGGTGAAGCCCTCGACCTGGCGCAGCTCGACCGCTGGTATCGCAGGCACGACGACACGTCGCCCACTTTGGTGAATATGTACGGCATCACCGAAACCACCGTGCACGTCACCGCGTTGCCGTTGGGTCGCGCGGTGGCCGCGGAGGCCAATGGCAGCCTCATCGGTGCACCGCTTCCGTCACTGCAGTTGCACATCCTCGACACCCGGCTGCATCCCGTGCCTGCAGGCACCACCGGTGAACTGTATGTGGCGGGGGGACAATTGACTCGCGGCTATCTGCATCGTCCCGATCTGACCGCCACCCGTTTCGTCGCCGACCCGCACGGTGGTCCGGGTGCGCGGCTCTATCGCACCGGGGACCTGGCCCGGCGCACCCGCGGCGGCGACATCGAATATGTCGGACGCAGCGACTTCCAGGTCCAGATGCGTGGTTTCCGCATCGAACTCGGCGAAGTCGAAGCCGCGCTGTTGCGTACGGCCGGTGTCGCCCGTGCTGTCGTGGTCGTGCACCACGACGAGCGCACCGCCACCGACCGCCTCGTCGGGTATCTCGTGCCGGAAACCGGGGTGGATCTCGAGGTCGACGCCGTGCTGGCGCAGGTCGCCACCGATCTCGCCGCCTACATGGTGCCCGCCGCCCTCGTCGTGCTCGACACCCTGCCGGTGGGGGCCACCGGCAAACTCGATCGCCGGGCGTTGCCCGCCCCGGATTTCGCGGCGCGGTCCGCCGTGACCCGCGCCCCGGCCGGGGACCGCGAGGTGCGACTCGTCGAATTGTTCGCGCAGGTGCTGGGTCTCGACACGGTCGGGGTCGACGACTCGTTCTTCGCCTTGGGCGGCGACTCGATCATGTCGATTCAGTTGGTGTCGCGCGCGAAGGCCGCCGGGTTGGAGCTGTCGCCGCGGGAGGTGTTCGAGCACAAGACCCCCGCGGCGCTCGCCGCGGTCGCCGCGGTCGCCGCCGCGCCGACCGTGTTGTCGGAACTGCCCGGCGGCGGTGTCGGTGAGGTGCCGCTGCCCCCGATCGTGCACTGGATGCTCGAGCGGGGCGGCAGCTACGACCGGTACACGCAGGCGGTGCTGCTGCGACTGCCGACCGGCCTGAACAGATCTGCGCTGACCGCCTTGATCCAGGCACTGCTCGATCGGCACGATATACTCCGCGGTCGCCTGTATCCGAGTGCCGAGGCGTCGCGCGGTGTCGCGTTGCATGTCGACCCGCCCGGCACGGTGCACGCCGAGACCGTGATCTATCGGGTGCCGGTCACCAGTGCCGCGGACACCGCCGAGTTCTTCGCTCTCGCGTCGCACGAACTCGACGCGGCCGCCGACCGGCTCGATCCGTCGGCCGGGGTGCTGATACAGGCGGTGTGGTTCGATTCGGCCACGGGCGCCGGCCGGTTACTGCTGGTGATTCATCATCTCGCGGTCGACGGGGTGTCGTGGCGCATCCTGGTGCCCGATCTCGCGGCGGCGTGGGCGGCCGGCCTCGATCCGGACTCGCCTACGGCGGCGCTGCCACCGGTCGCGGGGACATCGGTGCGTCGGTGGGCGCACGCTCTTGCCGAGTCGGCGCATGATCCGGGGCGCCGCTCCGAACTCGAGTTCTGGCGCCGCACCGTCGATGTCGTCGAACCTCCGGTGGGGGATCGGCCGTTCGATCCGGCGGTGGATGTCAACGACACGGTCTCGACGGTGGAATCGGTGCTGCCCACCTCGGTGACCGAGGCGCTGCTCACGACGGTGCCCGAGCGGTTCCACGGTTCGGTCGAGCACGGGTTGCTCGCCGCTTTCGCGCTTGCGGTCACGGCGTGGCGCCGCGACCGTGGGCAACACCGCAACGAGGTGCTCCTCAATGTGGAAGGGCACGGCAGGGAGACGTCCGCCGCGGACGGCGCCGATCTGGGTGGCACCGTCGGCTGGTTCACCACCCTCCACCCGTTGCGGCTGGACCTGGCCGGACTCGACGTCGACGACGCATTTGCCGGGGGGCCCGCTGCGGGGCGCGCCATCAAGACCGTCAAAGAACATCTCGCCGCGGTGCCGGATCACGGTGTCGGCTTCGGTCTGTTGCGGTATCTCGCCGCGGACACCGCCGCCGAGTTGGCGACGCTGGCCACTCCGCAACTGAGTTTCAACTATCTCGGCCGTCCCACCGTCGGGACCGACACCGCCGCCGATGTGCCGTGGTTGCCGATCGGGGCGTTCGGGCGTGGCGGCACGCAGAGCCCCGACATGCCGGCCGCCGCGGTGATCGATCTCAATGCGGTGACGGTCGACGGATCCGACGGGCCGGTGCTGCGCACGTTCTGGTCGTTCCCGGAAGGGCTGCTCGAGGACACCGAGGTCACCGCCCTCGCCGCGCGGTTCACCGCCGCGGCGACGGCGCTGGCGCGGCATGCGCGAAGCCCGCACGCCGGAGGTCTGACGCCGTCGGATCTGCCGCTGGTGCGGCTCGATCAGGCGACCCTCGAACAGCTCGAGGATCGGTACGGTCCGCTCGAGACGGTCTGGCCGACCGCACCGCTGCAGACCGGTTTGCTGTTCCACGCATTGCTGGCGGGGGACCGCCCCGACGCGTATGTCGTCCAGCTCGTGCTCGAGGTCACCGGCCGACTCGATGCGGCGCGGCTGCGGCGCGCGTTTCAGTTGCTGCTGGTGCGGCACCCGAATCTGCGGGTCGCGTTCACCGGTGACGGCGCGGACGGATACGTGCAGGTCGTGCCGACGCACACCGACGTGCCGTTCACGGTGGCCGACACCAGCGACGACCCGGATCCGGACGCTGCCGCCATCCGGTTGCTCGATCTGGACCGCACCACCCGATTCGACACCACCGCCGCGCCGCTGCTCCGGGTCACGGTCGTGCACATCGGACCGGACCGGCACCGTGTCGCCCTGACCAACCATCATCTGCTGCTCGACGGCTGGTCCACACCGGTTCTGATCCGGGAACTGCTCGTGCTGTATGCCACCGACAGTGATACCACGCTTCTCGAGCGGCCCCACAGTTTCGGGACGTATCTGGCGTGGCTTGCCGACCGGGACCAGGACGCGTCGGTGCAGGCCTACCGTCGCGCGCTGGCCGGGGTCGACGAGCCGACGCTGCTCGCTCCGCAGCACCGTACTGCCGCGGGCAGCGGGGTCTCCGCAGACCTCGATGTCGAGGTGGGTGCGGATCTGTCGGCCCGGATCGACGCGGCAGCTGCCGCGCGTGGGGTCACCGTCAACACTGTGGTGCAGGTCGCGTGGGGGTTGGTGCTCGGTGCCCTCACCGGTCACAGCGATGTGGTGTTCGGGGCGACTGTCTCCGGGCGTCCGCCGCAGGTGGCGGGGATCGAGACGATGGTGGGGTTGTTCATCAACACCGTCCCCGTCCGTGTCACCGTGCACCCCGGCGATACTGTCGCGACGCTCGTCGATCGGGTGCAGGCCGAACAGGCGGCGCTGCTCGATCATCATCATGTGGATCTGAACACCCTCGATCGGCATGTCGGTGCCGCCGTCGGGTTCGACACGTTGACCGTGTTCGAGTCCTATCCGGTCGATGCGGCCGGGATGAGCGCCGATACCGATATCGCCGGAATGCGCGTCACCGGGATCACCGGCCGCGACTCTGCCCACTATCCGCTGAGCATCGTTGCGCACACCGACACCGCCATGCATCTGCGGATGAAATATCTGCCCGAGGTGTTCGATCCCAGTGAGGTGGCGGTCGTCGCCGACCGCATCGTGGCGGCGTTGACCACGTTGGTGGGGGACCCTGGCGCGCGGCTCGCGCAGTGCACGGTGCTCACCGCCGCCGAACAGGAGGTGCTGACCCCGGTGCGTGGCCCGGCCGGGGGGTCGACGCTGACGTTGCCGGAGTTGTTCGCCGCCACCGCGGCCGCGCATCCCGATGCGATCGCGGTGACCGACGGTGCTGTCGCGGTGACCTACCGGGATCTCGACGATCGCTCGAATCTATTGGCGCGCAATCTGATCGATGTAGGAGCTGGGCCGGATACGGCCGTTGCGCTGGGCATCGCCCGCTCTGTCGAGTCGGTGCTCGCGATATGGGCGATCGCCAAGACGGGGGCAGCGTTCGTGCCGGTCGACCCCCGTTATCCGGCCGAGCGCGTCGCGTTCATGCTCGCCGATTGCGGTGCGACCGTCGGGGTCACGACCGCGGCACATCGCGGCGGGTTGCCGGACACGGTGCAGTGGTTCGATCTGCACAGCTTCGATCTGCGCAATCCCGACACCGGGACCGGCGCACCGATCACCGACACCGCCCGGACGAGACCGTTGCATCTCGACCACGCCGCCTACCTCATCTACACCTCCGGCTCCACCGGCCGCCCCAAAGGTGTGGTGACCACACACCGCAGCCTGCACAATTTCGCACTCGACCAGCGGGAGCGTTTCGGGGCGGGACCGGGCTCGAACGTCATGCACTTCTCGTCCCCGAGTTTCGACGCATCGATCTTCGAGTACCTGCTGGCCTTCGGATCCGGTGCCACACTCGTGGTGGTTCCGCCGGAGTTGTACGGGGGCACCGAACTCGGGCAGTTCCTCGCCGAGCACGCTGTCACCCACGGGTTCATCACCCCCGCCGCGCTCGCGTCACTCGATCCGGCCGATTTGACCGCGTTCGTCGACCTCGCCGTCGGCGGCGAAGCCTGGCCGGCGGACCTGCTCGCCGCCTGGGCGCCGGGTCGTCGCCTCGTCGACGCCTACGGGCCCACCGAAACCACGATCATGGCCGCGATCAGCGACCCGCTGCGCCGCGACAGCGTCCTGACACTCGGACCGCCCCTGCGCGGAGTGCACGCCGTGATCCTCGACGACCTGCTGCGTCCCGTCCCGGTTGGGGCGTCCGGTGAGTTGTATCTCGCAGGCACCGGCCTGGCGCGGGGCTATCATGCTCGCCCGGATCTGACGGCGGACCGGTTCGTCGCCGACCCGTACGGGCAGGCGGGGGAGCGGATGTACCGCACAGGTGATGTGGTGCGGTGGGTCGGCGACCCGGCCGGCCGGCTCGAGATCGAATACGTCGGCCGTGCCGACTTCCAGGTCAAGATCCGTGGGTTCCGCGTCGAACTCGGCGAGATCGACGCCGCCCTGGCCTCCCATCCCGACGTCGGGTTCGCCGTGACCGTCGCGCACACCGCCCCGTCGGGGGAAACGGTGCTGGTCGCGCACTGCCACCCGGCCACCCCCGGAACGCTGGACCGAGACACCATCAAAAACCATGTCGCACAACATCTTCCTGCACACATGGTGCCCGCCTTCATCACCGTGCTCGACGAGATCCCGCTGACGCCCGTCGGGAAACTCGACCGCAGCGCCCTCCCCGCACCGGACCTGACCCGCACCGGCACCGCCCACCAGCCACCCGCCGACGGACTCGAAACCGTCCTCGCCGAACACCTGCGCGAACTGCTCGGACTCGACACCCTGTCGGCAACCGACAGTTTCTTCGACATCGGCGGCAACTCGCTGATCGCAACACGCGCCGTCACCCGCATCGGGGAGCATCTCGGCCGCGACATCCCCGTACGCGCCCTGTTCGAACACCCCACCGTGCAGGAACTTGCGGCACACCTGCACTCCGTCGACAGCACCGCCGACCACCCCCGGACGCGCACCGGCCCCACTGCCGCGCCCCGCCCCGCCCGTATCCCGCTGTCCCCGGCCCAGCAGCGCCTCTGGTTCGTCAACCAGTTCGACACCGCCTCCGCCGCGTACAACATCCCCCTCGCCATCCGACTCAGCGGACACCTGTCCCGCGCCGCGCTCGGCACCGCCCTGCACGACGTGGTGGCCCGGCACGAAGCACTGCGCACCGTGTACCCCGCCACCGCGGACGGGCCACACCAGCGCATCCTCGCCGCCGACGACGTGCCACTGACACTCGACGTGGTACCTGCCGACGCCGACACAGCGCTGGCCGCGGTCGCCGAGTTCGCCTCGGCCGGCTTCGATGTCACCGTCGATGTGCCACTGCGCGCGCGGGTCTTCGCGCTCGGACGCGACGAGCACATCGCGGTGCTCGTGGTGCACCACATCGCCGCCGACGGCTCGTCGCTGGCACCCCTGGCCCGCGACCTGATGGTGGCCTACCAGGGCCGCACCCGCGGCGACGCGCCCGCCTGGACGCCGCTGCCCGTCCACTACGCCGACTACGCCCTGTGGCAACACGACCGGCTCGGCGACCCGGCCGACCCCGACTCCCTCGCCGAAGCCCAGACCCGGTTCTGGCGCGAGACCCTCGCCGCACTGCCGGAGGTGCTGCCGCTACCCACCGACAGGCCCCGGCCGCCGCAACAGTCGTTCCGCGGCGATGTGGTCCGCTTCCCCATCGACGTGGCGCTGCATCAGCGGCTCACCCAGCTGGCCGCGGCGCACGGCACCACCGTGTTCATGACAATGCACGCCGCCCTCGCCGTGCTGCTCGCGCGTCTGTCGAACACAGAAGACATCGCCGTCGGCAGCCCGGTCGCCGGGCGCGGACACCGCGACCTCGACGACGTCGTCGGCATGTTCGTCAATACCGTGGTGCTGCGCACCCCGGTACCTGCGGCAGCGACATTCACCGAACTGCTCGCCGACGTCACCGACCGTGACCTTGCGGCTTTCGCGCACACCGACATCCCGTTCGAGACCGTGGTCGAGACCGCCGACCCGATCCGTTCGACCGCGCATTCACCGCTGTTCCAGGTGTCCCTCGAATTCCAGAACACCGGACGCGTGGCGTTCGAGTTGCCGCACCTGACAGTGCAGGGCATGACCCTCGACCCGACCGTGTGCAACTTCGATCTCGAATTGCTGGTCGCCGACGCCGGTGGGGCACTCGATACCGGCGTCACCGAGGGCGGTCTCGACGCTGCGTTCGTGTACGCCACCGACTTGTTCGACGCCGACACCGTCGCCGGGTTCGCGGCACGGCTGACCCGGCTGCTCGACGCGGTCACCACCGATCCGCAGGTCCCGGTCGGCGACATCGACCTGCTCACCGCGCGCGAACATGACGCTCTGGTGCCCGCGTGGGGGCCTGCCGGTATCGGCGCCCGCGTATGGCCGGATCTGCTCGACGAGGCCGTCGCCGTCGATCCCACCGCGGTCGCAGTGGTCGACGGAGACCGCACCATCTCCTACCGCGAACTCGACCGGGCCTCGACCGCGCTGGCGCGGCTGCTCCTCGACCGAGGTGCCGGCCCCGACACCGTGGTGGCGCTCGCGTTGCCCCGGTCGATCGATTCGGTGGCCGCGGTGTGGGCGACCACCCGCAGCGGCGCGATGTTCGTGCCCGTCGACCCCACCTATCCGCCCGAACGAATCGAGTTCATGCTCACCGACAGTGCGGCAACCGTCGGGGTCACCGACAGCGCGCACCGCGATACGCTCCCGGACACCGTGGACTGGCTCGTCCTCGACTCCGACGAGATCCGCGCGGATCTGACCGGCCGCGACACCACCGCGATCACCGACGGCGATCGTCCGGTGCCGTTGCGCCCCGACCACGGCGCCTACCTGATCTACACCTCCGGATCCACCGGCCGCCCCAAGGGCGTGACGGTCACCCACCGCGGTCTCGCCGACCTCGCCGCCGAGGAACACGACCATCTGCTCGTCGAACCCGGCAGCCGCGTCTCGCACTTGGCGTCCCCGAGTTTCGACGCGTCGATCTTCGAGATGATGATGGCGCTGTCCGCGGGAGCGAGCCTGGTGATCGTGCCTCCCGGCGTGTACGGCGGCGATGACCTCGCCGCGGCGCTGCGCGCCCACCGCGTCGACCACGCCTTCATCACCCCGACCGCTCTCGCCTCCCTCGATCCGGCGCAGGTCCCCGATCTGCAGGTGCTGCTCGTCGCCGGTGAGGCGTGCCCACCGGAACTCGTCGACCGCTGGGCCGGCGGACACCGCATGATCGACGCCTACGGCCCCACCGAAGCGACCATCATGACCTCGCTGACCGCGCCGCTGCGCGCGGGGCACCCGGTAACCATCGGCAGTCCGTCGCGTGGATTCCGCTCGCTGGTGCTCGATGCGCGGATGCGTCCCGTCCCGGTGGGGGTGGCCGGCGAACTGTATGTGGCCGGGCCGGGTCTGGCGCGTGGTTATCACGGCAGGCCGGAGCTGACGGCGTCCCGGTTCGTTGCCGATCCGTACGGGTCGGCGGGGGAGCGGATGTATCGCACCGGTGATGTGGTGCGGTGGGTCGGTGAGCCGGAGGGTCGGCTCGAGCTCGAGTATGTGGGGCGTTCGGATTTCCAGGTCAAGATCCGTGGGTTCCGGGTCGAGCTCGGCGAGATCGACACCGCGCTGACCGGCCACGACCAGGTGGTGTTCGCGCATACCCTCGGCCACACCGCCCCATCGGGGGAGACGGTGCTCGTCTCGTACGTGCGTGCGGTGGAGGGCACCGTGCCCGACCCGGCGGTGTTGCGTCGGCATGTGGCCGCACACCTGCCCGGGCACATGGTGCCGACGGTGATCCTCGTACTCGACACGATCCCGCTGACGCCCGCCGGGAAACTGGATCGCCGGGCGCTGCCTGCGCCGGACTTCACGGCCCGGGCTGCGACGGGCCGGGCTCCCGACACCGACCTCGAACGTCTCGTCGCGGAGGTGTTCGCCACCCATCTGGGTCTGACGGCAGTCGCCGCCGACGACAACTTCTTCGAGCTCGGTGGCACGTCGCTGCTCGCGACCCGTCTCGTCCCGGATCTGTCGCAGCGCCTGAATCGGCGGATCGGGTTGCCCGCGTTGTTCACTCATCCGACGGTCGCCGACCTGGCCCAGCATCTCGGCGGTGACGCCGACAGCGGCACCGTCGACGACGCGCTACGGGTGCTGGTGCCGCTGCGGGAGGGGAGCACACCAGCGTTGTTCTGCGTGCACCCTGCCGCGGGTCTGGCCTGGGGATACGCCGGTCTGACCCAGCATCTCGACGGGGAACGCGCCGTGTACGGGTTGCAGTTGCCCACCTTGAGCGGTTCCGGCACCGTCGACAGCGTCCGGTCGTTGGCCGTGCGCTACGCCGAGGAGATCCGACGGGTGCAGCCGCATGGCCCGTACCACCTGCTGGGGTGGTCGCTCGGCGGGATCGTCGCGCACGCCGTCGCTGTCGAACTGCAACGTGACGGGGAGGTGGTCGACACCCTTGCGTTGCTGGATGCGCATCTCAACGTGCCGGGCGGGGCGGCGCCCGGGGTCAAGGATATGCTCCGCGATCTCGGGGTGTCGGTCAACGGCGGCCCCGAACTCGGTTACGAGGAGGCACTCGCGGTTCTCGAACGGTCCTTCGGGGAACTGTCGGGCCTGACCGCACAGCACCTCGAACGGTTGCACACCGGATCGGCGGCCGCGGCCCGCGCAGCGCGCCGGCATTCGCCGGTGACCTTCCACGGCGATGTGTTGTTCTTCACCGCCACCCGCTCGGCGGGGTCGGTGCCCGCTGTCGCGGCGTGGCACGACATCGTCGACGGTGAGATCCACCAGTTCCGCATCGAGTGTGAGCATCACGAGATGGTGGCGCCGCCGGCCGCGCAGGACATCGCCGCAGTGCTTACCGCGCGGTTCGAGGACAGTGATGCGAGTCTTCGTCGGGGGCAGGACCGTTGGGGGATCGGTTCGGGACTGTCGCGTTGAGTGCGAAGGTGTGGAGGCTAGGCCCGGTCGATGAGGGACTGTACGGCATCGAGGACGCGGTCGAGCCCGAACTTCCATGCACTCTGCGGGCTGTAGGAGGTGTTCAGTGCCGCCCCGGCAGCGCCGCCCACCCGCCGGGCGAGCGGGAATTCGTCGCCGATATATCCGGCGAGGCGCCGGTGCCACGCGGACCACACCTCGGCCATGTCGGCGGCCCGGGGGTCGGGGCGGCGTGCCTGCGCCGACGCCCGGGTGAAGTCTGCGACGAAGGTCAGCGCGGCGTCGCGGTCGAGGTCCGTCAGCCCGGTGTGATCGAAAGCGTGCAGGTCGTGGTCGTAGGCCGCGATGGTGCCCGGTCCCAGCGAGGCCCGTTGATCGTTGACATCGAGCAGCCACCAGTGCGCGGTATACAGCGCGAGGTCCGCCTCGGCGACCTGCCGGACCCGGGCACGCCAGTCTTCGCTCGGATAGGAAGCGCGGGGTCGGCCGGCGCGCGCGGCGTCGACCATGAGCACCAGCAGGTCGTCGCGGGACCCGACGTGGGTATAGAGAGCCATCCCGGAGACGCCGAGGTCGGCGGCGAGTCGGCGCACCGTCACAGCGTCGAGCCCTTCGGAGTCGGAGAGGTCGATGGCGGTCGACACTGCTTGTGCGGTCGTAATTTTCGCTTGCGGACCGCGGGTGCCGCCGCGCGGTGCGTCGGGGTGATCGCGCCACAGCAGATCGATCAGATCGCGGGCCATCGGGTCTCTCCTGAGCTCGGGGTGCACATTTCCCGATAACTCTATACACTGAATAAAGTATACACCGCATAAGGTTTCGCGAGTCCCCTGGAGGTCACCATCAACATCACCGGAACAGCCCTGTCGCTCAACGTCGCCGACACCGCCGCCTCCGCCGACTTCGCGAAGCGGCACTTCGGATTCACCGAAGCGATGGCCGACGAAGGATTCGTTTCCCTGCAACACCCCGGCGCGGGACTGAACATCGTCTTCCTACGCACCGGCCTGGCCAGTTTCAAACCCGCGTCCATCGCGGGGCCCGCCGGCCGAGGAATGTTGATCGCTTTCGTCGTCGACGACCTCGATGCCGAATATGCCCGCATCGTCGGCGAGGGCGCCTCGGTGATCACTGCGCCGGAAACCGAACCCTGGGGCGAGCGCTACTGCCAGTTCGCCGACCCCAACGGCATCGTGTGGCAACTCGTGCAGTGGGTCTGACTCCGCTACTCGGCCAATTGGGGCGAAAAGTCGCGCTAAGGCTTCGCCTTGGTCGGGCCGCGCCACAGTGGGCCGCGTGACCGAGTCATCGACACCGTCCCGGTAGTTTCTTCTCGCACTACGATTTGAATATGGTGGGTGCGTCGGCAGGTAGCGTGGCACCTACGGCCCGTGATGGTCAGTAAGGGTGACGTCCTGGTCGAGGTGTCGGAATGCTGGGGAGGTCAGCATGCGAGCGGTTCGGCTCGGATCCTTCGGGGGACCGGATGTATTAGTTTACGAAACAATCGACGACCCCGTTCCCGGTGTCGGTGAAGTTCTGGTTCGGGTCGCTGCGGCGGGAGTGAACTTCGCCGACGTTGTCATTCGCTCAGGTGCTGCACCGATGGCCCTAGCGTTGCCGTTCATTCCTGGGTTCGAAGTGGCAGGCACGGTTGAGGCGGTCGGACCGAACGTTGATTCACACCGGGTCGGCCAACGCGTTGTTGGTAGCACCGTGGGTGGTGGATATGCTGAGTTCGTTGTCCTTCCAGCTGCCTCGGCGTTGTCGATTCCGGCAGCGCTGTCGGATGACGATGCTGCTGCTGTGTTAGCGCAGGGATCGGCAGCAATCGGAATTACCGCCGCAGCGGCCCTTCGCAGCGGGGAAACCGCTCTGATTCATGCTGCCGCGGGCGGAGTCGGCAGCCTGCTGGTGCAATTGGCGAAACATTCGGGCGCGACGGTGATCGGAGCGGTCGGCGGCAAGCACAAAATGGCTGTAGCCGAAAAAATCGGTGCCGACATCGTGGTCGATTACAGCCGATCCGACTGGGCCGAGCAAGTCCGCGCTGCTGTCGGTGGCACTGTCGACGTCGTCTTGGACACCGTTGGTGGCCGCGTGACCGGCCAAGCGCTGTCGCTGGTCACGCCCGTAACCGGACGAATCCTGTTGTGCGGCAACAGTGGGGGCGCTTCGAGCATCGACGCAACCCAGGTAATGTTCGGCAACGCCACCGTTACCGGATATGCGAGCGCCACTGTGCCTCCGCCTCACCGTCGCTCGTATGCAGACAAGGCGCTCGCCCTCGCCTCGGCAGGCATGCTGCGGCCGTTGATCGGCTCGGTGCGGCCGCTCAGCACCGCCGCCAAGGCCCACCAAGCTCTTGAGAATCGCGAAACAACCGGGAAAACGCTACTCAAGCCCAGCTGATACTTGCTTGACCTGCCTTATTGCGGCAGAGCACGAGACACAACCAGATGGTTCCTGATCGGGTCAGGTGAGGTTCGTCCGCGCTCTTCGCAAACGCGGGATGGAGACGATGCTTCACTGTTTACTTCCCTGGGGCAGTTCGATGATCACGGCACCCAGCCAAGTCCGGCTGCGGATCAGTCGTCGTCCTCGGGGCGTCGGGATCGCGCAACGGCCGGTGGCCGCCGAGTTCGGACAGATGGAAGCCGTAGTGACCCTCGAACCGATATGGCGGCGCCCGAACGCCGAGAGCCGGGTTGACCGGCGCCGTGTTCGCAACCGCCATCGCCTCAGCACAGGTAATGCTGATCGACGTGCCGGAACAGGTCACGGGTCAACGCGTCCGCGCCCCGGTGAAACCACCGGCGCCAGGACGACATTCATCGCCTGCGAGCACAGCACCGCCGCAACCGACACCCCGAGGTTCGCCGCCCGTGCGCCGGTGCAAGCGACGTGGGTGAACGATTCGGCGAACTCCGGTTCCCACGCCATTCCCGACAGCAGATGTGCGCGGGTCACGCCACTTCGAGGAGTGCTCGGCGAAGTCGATGTGCCGCATCATCGCCGGAAGGAGCACCCGCACCGCCCCGGCGGTGCGAACATTCGGGCTGTCGCCTGTCGCCCACGCCTGATCAGCGATCCACGCCACCAGCTCACCCTCTATATCGGCGAACTCGATCAGCCCGTACCGGCGGATGATCTTGTCCTGATGGCCGTACCGGGTCTGCCTGCGGTCCAGATACAACTTCACACCACGGATCATCGATGCCCAGCTGCTCGGCCAGATAGTCCACCACATTCGCCGGCACCTCCAGCGGATCCGGCAGGAACATCCCCGGGTAGCGGACCGTCACGAGCTGGACGGAGAACCCCAATCGATTGCTGTCGCGGCGCCGCTCGGCAATCAACTCCCGGCCCTGTTCGTCGAGATGGAAGAACCGCTCCAACTCGGCCCGCGTCAACACCCCCGAACTGGCCGTACCCGGCACCACACCCTCATCACGCACAGCCGCTCATGAAACCAGCGCCACGACACCACTCAGCAACCACCCCAATCAGCCCCACCGGACAGACTTAGCGCGACTTTGCGCACCACTGGACCCCACATGCGTACTCGGGAACACGAATCCACCGCATGTCGCGCCGTTCGCAACATGCGGTGGACTTTTCGTTGCGGCATGCACGAGGGAAGTGTCCGTGAAATTGGCCGCTTCGAAATCGGATCTCGACAAGTCCGCGCTCGACAGATCGGAACGACTGAGATCGACACCTGCCAAGTGTCCGTGCCGCAGGTCGATCGACGGAAGGACTGAGGATGTCAGTCCGGTTCTCAGGTGTGACCAGCGAGATAGTCGCGACAGACGAGGCACGCTCGTTTCAGGCGGAGCAACTCCGCGAGCGTCGGCCCACCAACTCGATCGAAGCGACAACTCCTCGATTACTACTTTCCGGACGAACATTTCACTCCGCAAATCTGCGAGGTCTTGGGGTGGACGACCACAGTTATACCGTCGGATTACGTCGATGGCGGTTTGCGCTTCGCTATCGTTTCCTGAGGACACCCAGTCGTCCGCGAGCGAGAGCATTCCGTAGATTCCAGCCATGCGGACAGCAGGGGAGGTGTGTCCCAGCTGTTCTGAACATGCAGAGTACCGCTCTGCTCTCAGGCGATCCCGGTCGTGGCCTCTCATCTCTTCATGATGAGAGATATCGACCTGACGGTTCAGGGCTGCGCTTCTGAAGGCGAGCACGGCCGCCGTGACGACACCTCCCCCGGCGACTACCGTTGCGAGCGGCTGAGCCAACTCGATCATGAATCCCCCTCTTAAACTGATTGTGACAGAACATATTACCCAAGTTCGGTGAGCGAGACCGGCGCCCACACCGGCCACCGGATCACCCCCACCGGAGCCCCCGATGCGAACCTCGCAATCACCGCCGGGGTACCAGACGCCGTGTCGTACACGGTTGCCTGATCGGCGCGACCGATCGCGTCGACGACCAGCGGCCACAACCGCCGATACCGCGACCGGATCTTGTCCTCCGGCACCGAATGCCCACCCGATTCGACCCGATGCGCCACACGCCGCACCGACATCGCCTCCGGCACCAACATCACATGCAGCACGACCGTGAACCCGGCAGCCTGCGCCCGGTCGATCAGCTCGAGCTTCGACGGGTGGGAGAACACCGTCTCGGCGATGAACGACCGCCGCTGCCCGAGCAGTCGATCGCGCGCCGCAGCCGCCAATTGTGCCGCCTCGTACGACATTTCCTCCGCCCGGTCAGGCCAGCGTTGCCGCGCGATCACATCCGCGTTGACGAACACACTGCGCGGCAGCAGGGGAGCGAGGGTCAATTCGACGAACGTCGACTTACCGGCCCCGTTCGGGCCGACGATCAGGTCCAGACGCCTCATTCAGTGTCGAGAACCCGCGTCGTGCCGTCGGGGTGCTGTTCGACCAGCCGGCCCTCGGCGTCGAGCACGACGGTGGTGACGCCGCGCGCAGCGAGGACTCCGGTGTAGTCGGCGCCGGCAAGATCGTCGGCGATGCGGGCGTCGATCTCGGCGTTGAACAGCCGACCTTCGGCGGGGGTGAGCTCGGCGGTGGGGCGGGTGCCGGCGAGGGCGTCCCGTACGCGATGCAGCGATGCGGTTTCGTGGGCCGTCATGGCTCGGCCGATACGCGCCCAGTATTCGAGTTGCTGGCGACCCGTGCGATTCTGCCGGCCGCCCTCGGCAATGGCGCTGTCGACGAGCTCGGCGTCGAAGCGGGTGACCTTGTCGGTATACGAGGGCATCACGACCTCCATGTGTAGCAAACTGCTACTCATCGTAGCGGAGTGCTACAACCCGCGCATCCTCCCGTGCTGCACATGTGGCGAACCGGAAGGCTGCGGCGGGGGAGCAGGTCAGCGCTGGAGTGGACTGTAGAACACCAATCCGTTGCCCTTATTGTCGTACACCACGGCGCGGCGTTCGTGCGCGTCGTCGTACGGGTCCTTCACGATGCCTCCGCCGGCCTCTTCGATCGCCTTCGCGGCGGCGTCCACGTCGTCGGTCTTGATGCCGACGACGACCTGACCGTGGATCGGATGGTCGACGTCGGTGGCGAGTGCGAGGGTGACGCCGCCGCCGTCGAGGGCCGCGAAATGCGTGCCGTCGCGAAACTTCAGGCCCATACCCAGGGTGTCGCTGTAGAACTTGATCGACTCGTCGAGATCGTCGGTCGACAGCACGATCATCTTCACTTCATGGCTCAACATTGCCTCCTCGAACGAAAGTTGCCTCAGCGTAACCCGTTCCGAGTCCGATCGGTCAGGGCCGATGGTCACCCATCGTCGGCACTCCGCCGCACTCCGCGCTCTCCGAGGCTGCGGCGACGGAGGTGCACCCCAGCACGCCTAGAATGTGATGTACATCACTATTCCGAGGAGGTGTGCAATGGCCACACCTGACATGGAGGAAATCGACCAAGGCAAGCTGGAGCAGGCACTCGGGCAGCTGGTCATCGACATGGGCGCCGCGCTGAACAGTGCATTGGTCCTGATCGGCCTCGACCTGGGGTTCTGGGAAGCGCTCGACGGCAACGGCCCGACGACTCCCGAAGCGCTGGCAGAACACAGCGGCGTGCGTGAACGCTATGTGCGGGAATGGTTGTCGGCGCAAGCCGCAAGTGGGTACCTCATGCACGATGTGAGCACCGGGACCTTCACGCTCGCGCCGGAGCAGGCGATGGCCTTCGCCCGCATCGACAGCCCGGTCTATCTGGCTGGTGGCTACCATCTGATCAGTGCGGTCTTCAAAGACAGGGAAAGGATCACCGAACGAATTCGTCAGGGCCGAGGATTCGGCTGGCACGAACACGACACCGAGTTGTTCACCGGAACCGAGCAGTTCTTCCGGCCGGGCTATCGCGCCAATCTGGTCGACCAGTGGCTCCCTGCACTGAATGGCGTCGTCGACACACTCACGGCAGGCGCCGAGGTAGCCGACATCGGATGTGGGCACGGCGTCTCCACGACACTCATCGCGCAGGCTTTCCCGAACTCGACGGTGCACGGCTTCGACTATCACGACGGATCCATCACCCGGGCGCGAGCACTGGCGGCCGAGCAGGGCATCGACAACGTGGACTTCGCTGTCGCATCGGCGGCGGACTATCCGGGCCATGACTACGCCCTGGTGTGCTATTTCGACTGCCTGCACGACATGGGCGACCCGGTCGGTGCACTGGCTCATGCACGCGAGACGTTGGCCGACGACGGCACCGTGATGCTCGTCGAGCCGTATGCGCACGACGATCTCGCCGAGAATCTCAATCCGGTCGGGCGGATGTACTACGCGGCCTCGACGGTGCTGTGCACGCCGTCGTCGCTCGCTCAGCCGGTGGGGCTCGGCCTCGGCGCACAGGCCGGTGAACGGCGTCTCGCCGCGGTAGCAGCGGAAGCAGGGTTCCGTAGCTTCCGCCGGGCCACCGAAACGCCGTTCAACCTGGTGCTGGAGGCGCGTTCCTGAGGCGCTACCGTCCACCTCTCAAAACGTCACGTGACGTTTTGAGAGGTGGAGAAGCGGTGCCGGGGAGTGAATGGGGAGCCGGCGGACCGGGCCGCGGCGGAGAGCCCACGCAGACCGGGCACCGGCAGTCAGGTGTGCCGGTCACGGAAACGGACATGCGCTCGATGAGACGGGCTCGGAGTGATCCCGCAGAGGCCGACCCGAAAACCGGGTGACCGCCGATCGACGACAGCAAGGCCGAACCACGCGACGACGTGCACGGCACGATTCGTCGCACCGATGCGGCACACACCGATGCAGGCTGGGAACGCCCGATAGTGCGACAAAACCGCAGGTCGCAATTTTGCCGATAATCTACATTATGTCAAGTAATCGGAATCCGGGCCTACCCGATGGGGTGCTCGGGGCGGGTTCTGCTGATGTGGGTGACGTTGTGGGATGGTTTCGGCTCTGCAGATGAAGGCCCGCTGGTCCGCCCTGCTCGGCGGACTCGCTCCGGTCTCACGGTCCGCATCGGCACCGGTGCCGCCTGCGCGCGGTCGTCGGCGTGGGTGTCACCGGCGTGTCCGTTTCCTGCCGTCGCGGCGTCACACAATGTCGGCTCGATGGCCACGTGTCGCGGAATGCGCGCTACCCGGTGTCGTCACACAGAGTCGGCGAACCCACCCCCACTGCAGCGTCCGGCTCCCCGCTCGAGTTGATCTTGATGGATAATCACCATTATCCACGAAATCTATTGGTCTACAGGGGCTTTGCACGCTCAACCTCACGCCGTCAGGCAACGGAGCACGCCGAGGCGGCAACGCCATGTGGTCTCCGAGCCGTCGTGACCGCGGCGCCTTCGGGTACCGCGCCAGGATTCGACTCCCGTCCCACCGACGGGCGACAGTGACTACCGGTCCTCAGCCCCCTGTCGGCGCAGTCGTCCGAGCCTGGGCCACCACTCCCCTGCGTGCGCCCCTGCTACCGGGCTGTGACAGCGCCTGACCGGTGCCGTAGGAAAATAGTCGGATGGACTTGACCTTGATCGCGATCATCGGTGTCGCAAGCATCGTCTCGGTCGCGGCCTTCTCGAAACGACTCGGGTTGGCCGCTCCCCTAATGCTTGTGGTCTTCGGAACAATATTGAGCTTCGTACCGGGCGTACCCGACGTCGATATCGAACCCGAACTGATCCTGGCCGGGATTCTGCCTCCACTGCTGTACTCGGCGGCGGTCACCATGCCCGCACAGGACTTCCGCCGAAACTTCAAGGCCATCAGCGGACTCGCCGTCCTGCTGGTGATCGTCACGACCGCAGGCGCGGGCGTGCTGTTCCACCTTCTGATTCCCGACCTCGGGTGGGCCGTATGCTTCGCCCTCGGAGCCATCGTCAGCCCACCCGACGCGGTCGCTGCCACCGCAGTCGGACGGAAGCTCGGTCTGCCGTCACGCCTACTGACCGTGCTCGAAGGTGAAGGGCTCGTCAACGATGCCTCCGCCCTGGTTCTGCTGCGATCCGCGATCGCTGCGATGGCAGGCGCTGTGTCGCTCTGGCAGGTCGCGGGCGACTTCCTCCTCTCAGTGGTGGTCGCAACCGTGATCGGCATCGTCGTCGGAATCGTCAACGTCCGTGTGCGTGCCTGGTTCGAGGACTCCGTGCTCAACACCGCGGTCTCGTTCGTGATCCCGTTCGTCGCGTTCGTTCCGACCGAGCACCTCGGTGCGTCCGGTGTCCTCGCGGTAGTCGTGGCCGGTGTCGTCACCGGCCACCTCGGTCCCAGGTATCTGCGCGCAGAAGACCGCATCACCGAGGAAACGAACTGGCGCACCGTCGCATTTCTCCTCGAGTCCGCAATCTTCCTCATCATGGGCTTGAGTCTCGAACACCTCCTCGATGAGGTCCAGGACGCCGGCCTGCCCACCGGCCACGGCCTGCTGATCGGTCTCGTCGCGACCGTGTTCGTCATCGCAGTCCGCATGCTGTTCGTGGTCCCCCTCGTCGCCGTGCTCAAACGTGACGAGCGTAAGGCCGCAGAAATCCGTCCCCTGCTCGAACGCCGGAGAGAACGGCTGGCACAGCACCCGGACGAGTCCGGCCTGCACCCGCGCCGCCGGGCAATGGTCACGCGCCGCTTCGACCGTGCCAGCGCCGACATGGACTTTCTCGTCACCGAGACTCTCGGCTGGCGCAGCGGCGTAGTGCTCGCGTGGTCGGGCATGCGTGGGGCCATCACCCTCGCAGCCGCCCAGTCCTTACCCCACGACACGCCGTACCGGGCCGAACTGGTACTGATCGCCTTCGTCGTTGCCGTGACCACCTTGCTCCTGCAAGGACTGACTCTGCCGATGGTCATCCGCTGGGTGAAGGTGCCCGGCGATGACCCAGCGCGTCTTCGCGACGAGTACGGCCGTCTGCTCAGCGAACTGGCATACTCCGGGGAGCAGGCCCTCGCGGCCGGCGCCGCCGATGCCGATCCGGAAGTGCTCGATCGGGTGCGCAGCGACAGCCTGATCGGCAAACGCGAATCGCTCGGCACCACACCCGATCCGGTCCGTGACACACGCCGTGAAGAGTACCTCCGGCTACGGCTGCTCACCATCGAGGCGGAACGTCGAGCCCTCCTCGCCGTCCGCGACCGCGGGACCTACAGTTCGCAAACTCTCAACGCGGCGCAGCGTCGCCTCGATATCGAAGAGACCCGGTTGCAGATCGTCGGCGAACACGACTGAACCGGTCGAGCCATGTGTGTAGTGGGAGGCGGTCGGGGCTGTCATGCCCCGTTCCCTGCTGTGGGCGCGGCATTTCGGTACTGTGCAGCACACCGAACCCACGAGTCTCTCTATCTCAGGACGGCCGACGATGACTGCTGGAGTGTGGCTGACGCCCGGACAACTGTCCGAGCGTTCCGGTGTTGCGGTCTCGACGCTGCACTACTACGAGTCGCGTGGATTGATCGACAGTCGCCGCACGTCCGGTAATCAGCGTCGCTATCGGCGTGACACGTTGCGGAGGGTGGCGTTCATCCGGATCGCGCAGGGCGTGGGAGTGTCGCTGGAGGACATCAAGAAGGCACTCGACTCGCTTCCCGACAGTAGAGTGCCGACCGCGGAGGATTGGGCGCGCCTGTCGTTGATGTGGCACGACGAGCTGACCCGCCGTATCGAGGCGTTGACCGAGCTGCGTGACGATTTCTCAGGATGCATCGGGTGCGGATGCCTGAGCTTGAAGAGCTGCCCGTTGGCGAACCCGGGGGACGTGCTCGCCAAGGAAGGTCCGGGCCCTCGACGGCTTCCGGTGCGGGGCGACTGAACCGTTACCGAAGGTGTCGCCGTGAGCGCCCTACCGCGGCATCCGCCGCCACACCGCGCGCGGCAGCAACCGCATCCCGAAGAACACCGGCCGCAGCACCGCCGGCACCCACACCTCACCGCGACCACGCTGCAATGCCCGCACCGTCGCGTCCGCCACCTGCGGCGCGGTGCTCGAGAACGGTGCAGGACTCATTCCCTCGGTCATCCGGCCGATCACGAAGCCGGGCCGCACCAACAGCAGCGACACACCGCTGCCGTGCAGCGCGTCGGCCAAACCGGACGCGAACCCGTCCAATCCGGCTTTCGCCGACCCGTACACATAGTTCGCGCGGCGCACCCGCCACCCGGCGACCGACGAGAACACCACGATGCGCCCGCTGCCCTGCGCACGCATCCGCTGCGCCAGCACCGTGAGCAGCCCAACCTGAGCGACATAGTCGGTGTGCACGACCGCGACCGCGTGCGCGGGATCGGTTTCGGCGCGGGCCTGGTCCCCGAGGATCCCGAAGGCGAGCACCGCCACGTCGATCGGGCCGTGCGCAGCACTGATCGAGTCGAGCACGGCAGTGTGGGTGTCGAGTACGTCGGCGTCGAACTCGACGGTGTGCACCTCCGCCGCCCCGGCCGCCCACACCTGCGCAACCGGACTGACGAGGTCGTGGGCGCGGCGCGCGGCCAGCACCACGATGCGTCCCGGCGCCAATCGGGCGGCGATCTCGACGCCGATTTCGCTGCGTCCGCCGAACACGACGATGGGGCCTGTCGCCGCAGAACCGGCTGTGGTGTTGCTCATGATGCCAGTGTGCCGCGCGGCTCCCTCCGAAACGAGTCGGGGCCATGTCATAGGGTGCCGACGGCACACTTCGGCCGACCCACTCCCTCGGAAACGGAGCATCACCGGTGACGATCTCGACCCCTACCAGTACCTTCGCTGGACTCCCCGTCGAGCACTACAGTTCCGACACCACGACCCCCGCCGATCCCGCCGCGGTCGCATGGAAGGTCGCGACCGACTGGCGGCGCGGCGACGACGGATTCGTCGACGATCTCCTGTCTCTCGCCGGGCAACCCTGGGCCGGACAGATCACCACGCTGGTGTTCGGATGTTGGACCGAGGCCAGCGATCCACTGCCCGCAGACAAGGTGGTGCCGCTGCTCGCAGCATTCCCCGCGGTGCGGCACCTGTTCATCGGTGACATGACCTTCGAAGAGTCGGAAATCTCATGGATCGACTGGGGTGATCTCGGAGCGGTCCTCGCTGCGACCCCCCGGCTCGAAACGCTCCAGCTGCGCGGCGGCAGTACCTCCATCGTCAACGATCCGGTCTCGTTCGCCACACCCACGCTGCCGCGCCTGCGGTCGCTGACCGTCGAATCCGGTGGGCTACAGCGGGGATACCTCGACGCGCTGCTCGCCATCGACGCGTCCGACCTCACCGACCTCGAGCTCTGGCTCGGTGTCGACAACTACGGAGCCATCACCGATCTCGATCCGCTCACCGCGCTGCTCGCCGGCGACCGGTTCCCGGCGATGACCCACCTCGGGTTACGTAACAGCGACCTGGCCGACCGCGTCGCCGCGGCACTGGCACAGGCACCAGTCCTGCAGCGCATCACTGTGCTGGATCTGTCCAACGGCACGCTGACCGACACGGGAGCCGACGCGCTCGCCGCCGCCGATCTCGGCGCTGTGCGCACCTTGATCCTCGACCATCATTTCGTCTCCGATGAGGCGTTGATGCGGCTGCGCGCGGCGCACCCGCACGTGGCGATCTCGGCCGACGACCGGCAGGAACCCGAAGAGTACGGCGGCGAGGCCTATCTGTATACCGCTGTCTCCGAATGACTTCCACACCGACGATGCTGCTGGTCGGGAATCCGGGCAGTCGCCGCACGACTCTGCTTGCCGCGGCGTGCCGCCGGGCGGGTCACCGGGCACCGCAGGTGTTGAGTTGGCGCACGGTCCTCGCGGGCGGGCCCTCCCGGGCGGGTGCGGTGCTCGCCGCGGCCCTGGCCGCACCGGGAGCACCGGCTCTGGTGCGGATCGACTCCCCCGGCGACGACCCGATCGTTGACCGGTTGCTGCGTGAGGCTCCCGACTGTGCACCCCGCGGTGCGATCACCGCCGGTCCCGACTGGTATCGGGGTTTCTGCACTGCCACCGGCGCGCTCGGCGATGCGGCCGCCGCGGCCGGTGCACGTCTGACCACCGATCCCGCCGACCTGGGGGTGCTCTTCGACAAAGCCGCCTGCCACGTCCGTCTGGAGGCCGCCGGTGTCCCGGTACCTGCCGCGCTCGGGGCCGCTATCCGTGGCTGGGACGACCTGCGGGCCGGACTGCGGAGACGCGGCTGGACCAGGGTGTTCGTCAAGCCCGCTCACGGCTCGTCCGCGTCCGGGGTACTCGCGCTGCAACTGCGCAACCACCATGCGGGCGCCGACGTGCTTGCCCGCGGGCCGGTGCGGTGGCACCACGGGAAGCCGGTCAACAGCCTGCGGCCCGGCACATTCCGCGGCGACAAGGAGGTCGGGGCTCTCGTCGATGCGCTCGCCGTGCATCGACTGCACGTCGAACAGTGGTTTCCGAAACTTGTTCTGCGCGGCAAGGCCGTGGATGTGCGGGTCCTCGTGGTGGCCGGCACCGCGACGCACGCGGTGGTGCGCACTTCACGTGGCTCGGTGACGAACCTGCACCTGGGTAATGCACGCGGTGATCTCGCGGCACTGTGTGCGGTGCTCGGCGATGCGGGGTGGCGGCGGGTGCTCGACGTCGCCGAAGCCGCCGCCCGATGCTTCCCCGGCATGCACACCGTCGGTGTCGACGTGCTCGTCGGTGCGCGAGCCGGATCATCAGGGAGGATACCCACCCCGGTGGCGGTTGCCGAGGTCAACGCCTTCGGCGATTTGCTGCCCGACCTGCCCGGCCTCCACCGCCCCGAGCACGACACCTACGACGCCCAGATCCACAGCCTGACCGGAGCTTTCACTGCATGACCCAGATCCCCGCGTTCCGCGATGTCGTCGGCACCCACGACATCGTGTTCGTCACCCTCGACACGTTGCGTTTCGACGTCGCGGCCACCGAACTGGCCGCCGGCCGCACCCCGAACTTCGCCGCGCTGCTCCCCGGTGGGCAGTGGGAGCAGCGTCATACCCCCGCCACCTTCACTTTCCCCGCTCATCAGGCGTTCTTTGCCGGGTTCTTGCCCACCCCGGCCGACGGCGGCGACCACGAGCGGTTGTTCGCCGCGGAGTTCCCCGGCCACACCGAAGATCTCCTCGGGTCGGGCACCTGGCTGTTCGGCGAGGCCACCGTCGTCGAGGCGCTCGCCGCTGCCGGTTACCGCACCGTGTGTCTCGGCGGGGTGGGTTTCTTCAACCGGCAGACCGCGTTGGGTTCGGTGCTGCCCGACCTGTTCGAGGAAAGTCACTGGGCCGAGGCCACCGGGGTGACCGACCCCGAGAGCTTCGATCATCAACTCGACGTGCTCGACACACGCCTCGCCGTGGACGATCCGCGCCCCCGGTTCGTGTTCGTCAACGTGGCGGCGCTGCACCAGCCCAACCACTTCTATCTCGACGGCATCGCGAGTACTCCCGAGACGCGGCGCCCCGACACCCGGGAAAGTCACGCCGCGGCCTTGCGGTACGTCGATTCGCGGATTCCGCGCCTGACCACAATGCTCGCGGCCGGCCCCCGCCCGGTGTTCCTGATCGTGTGCTCCGATCACGGCACCGCGTACGGCGACGACAACCGGCACGGGCATCGCCTCGCCCACGACTGCGTGTGGACGGTGCCGTACGCGCACACCGTCCTGCCGCACCTCACCCCAGGAGCCACCGCATGACCGACGCCCCCATCGACTTCGACGCGTCCCCGTACCAGGGGTACCTGTACGCCTATCCGCACAAGAGTGCCTACCGTCCCCTCGACCCGTCGCCGCGGTTGCGGGACGTGTGGGCCGGGCAGGACCTGTCGTCGCTGTTCCTCTATGCCCACGTCCCGTTCTGCGAGATGCGCTGCGGTTTCTGCAATCTGTTCACCACCGCCCGCCCACCCGCGGATCGGGTCTCCGACTATCTGCAGGCACTGCGTCGTCAGGCCCGGCAGGTGCGCGCCGAACTCGACGCGACGGGCCGCGACGCCCACTTCGCCACCGCTGCGATCGGCGGCGGCACCCCCACCTATCTCGAACCGGCCGAACTCGACGACCTGTTCGATATCCTCACCGGCTTCGCCCCGGAACTTCCGTCTCTGCCGATCGGGGTGGAGACCTCCCCGGCGACTGCCACCGCGGATCGGCTCACGGTGCTCGCCGAGCGCGGGGTGCACCGCGTCAGCATGGGTGTCCAGAGTTTCCTCGACCGCGAAGCACACGCCGCGGGCCGTCCCCAACACCGCGCCGACGTCGACGCCGCCCTCGACCGGCTGCAGGACGGCCGGTTTCCCGTCGTCAACCTCGATTTGATCTACGGTATCGACGGGCAGACCCCCGACACCTGGCAGTATTCGCTGGACACGGCGCTCGCGCGGCGCCCCGAGGAGATCTACCTGTATCCGTTGTATGTGCGGCCGCTGACCGGGCTCGGTCGCCGCGCCGGCGACGAGGCGCTGCGGGATCCGGACTGGGACAGCCGTCGTCTCGGGCTGTATCGACAGGGCGTTGCCGCGCTCACCGCCGCCGGATATCGCCAGCATTCCATGCGGCAGTTCCGCCGGGCCGATGTGCCGGGCGACGACACCGATTACTGCTGCCAGAACGACGGCATGATCGGACTCGGCTGCGGTGCCCGCTCCTACACCGATACCCTGCACTACTCGTTCGACTATGCCGTCGGGATCCCCGCGGTGCGCACCATCCTCGACGAGTACAGCGCCACCACCGATTTCACCGCTGCCACCGTCGGAGCCCGCCTCGACGACCAGGAACAGCGTCGCCGCTGGCTGATCAAGACCCTGCTGCGCACCGAGGGGATGCGCACCGCCGATTACACCGGGCGGTTCGGCAGCGACCCGCTCGTCGACATTCCGCAACTCGGTGCCCTGACCGGTCGCGGTTGGTCCACCCATCGGCCCGATCCCGGGGGCGGGACCCGGATCCGATTGACCGACGACGGACTCGCGCACTCCGACGTCATCGGGCCGTGGCTGGTGTCGACGTCGGTCCGTGCGGCGATGGCCACGGCTGTGATCCGATGACCGACTCGTGCGCGCCCGAGTTGACGATCCTCTATCGCGGTCCGCTGGCCAGCTGCAACTACGATTGCCCGTATTGCCCGTTTGCGAAGCGTCGTGACAGTCGCGCCACGCTACGCGCCGACCGGGCCGCGCTCGCCCGGTTCGTCGAGTGGGTCACCCGCAATCCGCAGCGGCATCGGCAGCTGTCGATCCTGTTCACTCCGTGGGGTGAGGCCCTGACGCGCTCCTGGTATCGCGAGGCGCTGGCGGCGCTGTCGCATCTGCCGCATGTGGGGACCGTCGCGGTGCAGACCAACCTGTCGTGCCGCACCGGCTGGCTTGCGGCCGCCGACCCCGCCCGGGTTGCGTTGTGGTGCACCTATCATCCCGGTGAGACGACCCTCGAGAAGTTCGTGGCGCGCACCGACGAACTCGACGCGATGGGGATCCGGCATTCGGTGGGCATCGTCGGGCTCGCCGACAACCTCGCCGCCGCCCGCGCGCTGCGCGCGGCACTGCCGGAGCACACGTATCTGTGGGTCAACGCCGAGGACGGTCGCGGTTACGACCCGGCAGAGGAAGCGGTGTGGACCGCGCTCGATCCCCTGTTCGGGTACTCGGTGCATCCACATCCGGCGGCGGGGCAGCCGTGCCGCACCGGGGAGAGCGTGATCAGTGTCGACGGCGACGGGTTGGTGCGGCGCTGCCATTTCGTGGCGGCGCCGCTCGGCAACCTCTACGACGGCACATACCTGCACGCGCTACGGCCGCGTCCATGTCCGAACACGGTGTGCGACTGCCACATCGGGTATGTGCATCTCGAGACACTGCCGCTCTACGACGTGTTCGCCGGTGGGATCCTCGAACGCATCCCTGCTGGTCGCCCGGATCTGGCGGGTGTGTGCAGTCGGCCCCGGCCGGATGCGTCTCGGCGTGCCGGCATGCCAGGTATCGGCAGGAGCGCTGCAGGCGAGGTGGGCCGGAGGACGGCGTCGCGGTGATCCGGGGTCGGCGCAAGCATCGTCGACGGGTCATCTGGGGGCTGGTGGTAATACGTCGATGTGTAGGGGGCCGCAGGTCTCGATAAGCCAGTCGAGGCCGGGTCCGGACTGGAAGATCCGGCCGAATGAGCTGTCCTGCCGAAGTGCGTTCCGACAGCGGTCGCCGAACAGGACCACGGCCCGGGTGTCGTTGCATTTACGGGAGGCCCACGCCAGCCCGTCGAAGCCGGCTTCGTGGGCGGCCTTCGCCCACAGCACGGTGCGCGGGTATTCGCTGGCGTCGGTATCGGTGACATGCCGGGCTTCCACTCCGAGGCGGCGCAGGCCGAGGCCGCGCAAACTCGCCAGCTGCAGGTCGCGGGTCACCTCGATCTTGCCCATCACCTTGTCGGCATACGCAGCGTACGGGAGGATGCCGCCGCCGACGGGAATGTCGTGCAGCAGAGACTCTGCGAGCGCTGCCTCTTCCGTGTCGGCGGCGTACAGGACCGGCACCACCGGGCCACCGAAGAACGCGAATCGGGTCCGGCTGCCGTATCGGGGATTGAATTCGCCGACAGTTCGGGTGTTGCTGTGCACCCGGTACAGGCGTTGACCTGTAGTGAGGGGATCGGTGTCGGCGTCGAACGGCCGGGGCGGCGCGCCGGCCGTGTTCACCAGGAGACCCCGAAGGATTCTGCGGCGACTGTCAGGATCTGCTCGGCGTCGTCGATGATGTCCACGGGCCGACTACCGCTGAGGTAGGTCGTCGGTGTCATCATCCACTCGATCAGGCTCGTCTCATCCCAGCCGTGCTGGTCGCCGATGTCGCGGAGTGCGGCGATCACGGGCCGGATGCCGGTGGCCTCGAACTGGAAGGCGGGGTACAGCAGGTATTTTCCGCGACGCAGCGCGAGTAGCCGTCCCTCGCTGCGGGCTGCGGTGGCCGCGTTCCGCCGTGCGACGGCACGAGAGCTCATTCGGTCGGCGGCCTGCGCGCTGGTGAGCAGGCCGAACTCGGTGTCGATGCGGTCGTACAGATTCTGTTGGGCCTGCACGGCCCGCGCCAACGCGGGTGAGGCCGCCGTCAGCTGTGCAGCGTGGATTGCCGTGCCGAGTGCGGTGACATTGCGTCGAGTTTGTGCCAGGTCGGATGCGACGGCCATCGCCAGGCCTTCAGGGGTTGCTGTCTCGGGGTTCATCGCATACCTCCACATGCGTTCTGTGCGGTTAATGGTATCGCACTAAACGCATGTGGTGGTCTGCGCTGACTTCCCTACCAGGGGTTCGTCGTGCTGAGCCGGAACGTCAGCCCGGCAGCACCGTCAACCCGTGCGGACGCCGATTGACCGGCTCGCAGCCGTCGTCGGTGACGATGACGATGTCCTCGATGCGGGCACCCCATTCGCCGCGGAAATAGATGCCCGGTTCGACGCTGAACGCCATGCCCGCCCGCAGCGGTTCAGTGTTGCCCCCCACGATGTACGGCTCTTCGTGCACCGACAGGCCGATGCCGTGCCCGGTGCGGTGCACGAAGACCTCCGCGAGGCCCTCGGCGGCGAGCAGATCACGTGCCGCGGCGTCGATGTCCTCGGCGCGCGCCCCGGGTTTCACGGCATCGACCGCAGCCTGCTGCGCGGCCTCGAGCACCGCGATCTTCTCGGCGGCCGCGGCATCCGGGGCACCGATGCTGTAGGTGCGGGTCGAATCGGAGTTGTAACCCGGTTCGACCGGACCGCCGATGTCGATGACCACGATGTCGCCGGTGGTGATGACCCGGTCGGACACCTCGTGGTGCGGGTCGGCGCCGTGCGGACCCGACCCGACGATCACGAACGCGGCCTCGGTGTGGCCTTCGGCGATGATCGCGGCGGAGATGTCCGCGGCGACCTGCGCTTCGGTGCGGCCCGGGCGCAGCCATTCCCCCATCCTGGCGTGTACCCGGTCGATGGCAGCACCGGCGCGACGCAGTGCCTCGATTTCGTCACTGTCTTTGATCATGCGCAGATCCCGGATCACCCCGGTCGCGAGCACCGGAACGTGATCGAATGTCGCGGCGAGCGGCACCAGATGCAGCGCGGGCATCGCGTCGGCCACCGCAATCTTCCCGCCGGCGGGGACGAGGTCCGCGACGATCGCGTACGGGTTCTGCCCGTCTACCCAGTCCCGTACCGGCAGTGCGAGTTCGGCGACGGCGGACTCGTTCAGCGACGCCAACTCGAGGCGCGGCACGACGATCGCGGCGGTCGAGCCGTCGGTGGGGATCACCAGGGCGGTGAGGCGTTCGAACGATTCGGCGCGGGACCCGATGAGGTACCGCAGGTCGGGGCCGGGGGTGATCAGGAGCGCATCGAGTCCGGCAGCGGCACCGAGTTCGGCAGCGCGGCGCAGTCGGGCTCCGTAGCGGACGGCGGGGAAGCGGGACTCAGCGGTACTCATGTCGTCGAGCCTAATGCCCGGTGAACGATGGCAGGATGAGTCCGTGACCGAACCCGACATTTCCGCATCCGCCGACGCCGGGCCCGCCCTCCGGACGCCATCACTGTTGCTGCTGGACAGCGCGAGCCTGTGGTTCCGCGCGTTCTACGGCGTCCCCGCCTCCCTGACCGGACCGGACGGCACTCCCGTCAACGCGATCCGCGGGTTCGTCGACATGGTTGCATCGCTGATCCGGCGGCACCGCCCCACCCGGATGGTCGCCTGCCTGGATCTGGACTGGAGGCCCGCGTTCCGGGTCGTGGCGGTGCCCAGCTACAAGGCACACCGTGTCGCCGCCGGTTCTGTCGACGGCAGGGTCGAAGACGTCCCGCCCGCACTGGTCCCGCAGGTCCCGGTGATCCTCGAGATCCTCGCCGCCGCGGGCATCGCCACCGGCGGCGCCGACGGTTTCGAAGCCGACGACGTGATGGGCACCCTCGCCGCGACCGAACGCACCGATCCGGTGGTGGTCGTCAGCGGTGACCGGGATCTGCTGCAGGTCGTCACCGACACCCCGGTGCCCGTGCGGGTGCTGTACGTCGGCCGGGGCCTGGCCAAAGCAGAATTGTTCGACCCGGCTTCGGTCGCCGTCAAATACGGTGTTCCCGCCGAGCGGGCGGGCGCCGCCTACGCTGAGCTCGCGGCGCTGCGCGGCGACCCGTCGGACGGATTGCCCGGCGTCAAAGGTGTCGGGGAGAAGACCGCATCCGGGTTGCTGATGCAGTACGGGTCCCTCGCGGCGGTGCGCGCGGCGGCGCTCGACGAGTCCACATCACTCGCGAAAGGCATGCGCAGCAAGCTTGTCGCCGCGTCGGACTATCTCGACGTGGCGATGCCGGTGGTGCAGGTGGCCACCGACGCGCCGGTGCAGCGTTCGAAGGCCGACGAGTTGCCGTCGTCGCCGGCCGATGCGGACGCATTGACCGCCCTCGCGCAGCAGTGGGGTGTCGAACGGGCCGTGGGGTCGCTCACCGCGGCCCTCGCCGGTCGGTGACCTGCCGTATGACCGACCAGAATCCGATCGGGAGGATCGGACGAGTGACGTTGGCGACCCGCGGGACCGCCGGGCCCGGACAGGTGGAAGTGACCATCCGCGGCGGCCGGGAAACCTACACTGCGTGGTCCGCGGATCCGCTGCCGGCGATGTGCACCGTCCTGGTGATCGCCGAGCGCGGTGGCCGCACCCTCGACGTCGAGCCCTGGCTGGACCTGGATTTCGAGAACGCGGCAGGCGCTACCTGACACAGCACTATCCGACCAAGCAGTACCTGACCAGAGCAGCACCTGACCAGAGGAGTACGAATGTTCGGCTATCGAGTGCCCGCCCCCAACCAAGCCCTGCTCATCTCCGGCGGCAATCGCGGAGGAGACGGGGCGCCGTTCCGTGTGGTCACCGGCCAGGGCGCGTTCGTGATCCCGGTTCTGCGGAAAGCGGACATCCTGTCGCTGGACCTGCACGAGGCCATCATCAAGGAAACCTGCGTGACCACCCAGGGAGTGGAACTGTCCGTCAGCGCAGTCGTCGCGTTCAAGGTGGGCAACGACAAGGAATCGATCGTCAACGCCGCACAGCGTTTCCTGTCCTCGCAGAAGGGTGCGATGTCGAGCACCGTCGGGGAAATCTTCGCGGGTCACCTGCGGTCCATCATCGGCTCGATGACGGTCGAGGAAATTATTCGCAATCGTGAGGTGCTCGCCTCACAGGTGCTCGACAGTTCCAATGTGGAGATGGGGCGGATGGGTCTGATCGTGGATTCGATGCAGATCCGCTCCATCGACGACTGCGACTCCGGTTACATCGATTCCTTGCGGGCACCACACCTCGCGCAGGTGGAGCGGGAAGCGAAAATCGCGCAGGCCGAAGCAGATCGGGCCTCCGCCGAAGCCCAGCAGGAATCCCGTCGCCGTCAGGCGGAGTACATGCGTGAGACCGCCATCAAGGAAGCCGAGATCGAGGCGGAGACCGATCGTGTCAAGGCGGAGTCCGCGCAGGCGGGGCCGCTCGCGCAGGCCAAGGCGCAACGCGAGGTTCTCGAGGCGCAGTCGGAACTGGCGATCAAGCACGCGGCGCTGCGGGAGAAGCAGCTCGAGGCAGAGGTCATCAAACCCGCGGAGGCACGGGCGCGGGAGACCGAGATCTTGGCCAAGGCCAAGGCAGAGGAGATCCGGATCCTCGCCGAAGCTGCGGCGTCCAACGATCGTGTCGCACTGGATCAGACGTTGATCGAGCAGTTGCCGCTGATCGTGGAGGCCGCTGCGAAGGGCCTGGCGAACTCCAACCTGACCATCCTCAACGGTCAGGAGGGGGTCAACGACACCATCTCCGGCATGGTCGGTCAGGGTCTGGCTGTGTTCGGGGCGCTGCAGAAAGGCATACTGAGCGGCGACAAGGACGACGACCAGCAGGGCCTGCACGAAATCGCGGGCTGACCCCGCGCGAATCGCACCGACGGTCGGGGACACGGGCAGCTGCTGCCCGTGTCCCCGACCGCGACCATCTATCGGCGGTGTGCCAGGAGCGCGCGGCCGGTGTCCCATTCGCCGAGTAGCGCGGGGCCGGCAGGTTCGGTGTCGACCGGACGGTGATGCACCACCACCGTGGCACCTCCCGCCTCGATCACGGTGTCGGTTCCCACAGCGGCACACCGCGCCTCGGTGACGGCGATCCCCGATGCCAGCCCGGTACCCGTTCCTCGGGCGCGTACGGCGTTCGTGATCTTCCGCGGCTCGGCGCCGTCGATGTGCACGAACTGCTCCGCCTCACATCCGCCGCCGTCGATGGTTGCGAGCAACTGCGTGACGTAGACGGGGTCGGTCGTCGCGTCGTAGACGTAGCGGTGGCCGAGCACCGAATGCTCGATCTGCCCCACCAGTTGCGCAGTCGGCAGCGGCGCCCCGCGGTAGGTCAGCGGCACCTGATAGACGGCCCCGTCCGCGTCGCGCACCAGGTGAATCTCGATACCGACCTCACCGTCCGGGTCGTCGAAGCGGTACGCACCGAGCGGTTCGAGTACCGGAGCGGTTCCCGGGTAGTAGTCGGCGGCCGGCAACCAGGCAGTAATCACGTCCTGCTTGCTCGGCGACAGGTCGGCTGAATACAGGAGGGCCATGGCGTGAGCATAACGGGGCGGGGCGTCGAACCCCGGCCGATCCGGATGCGGTGAGGCGCCGGCGATGGCGGTGTCGACGAACGTGGCACGTCCACGGAATCGGCGCCAACGAAAACCCTGTTGCCCGGCTGCCGCGGCCGTTGCTAGGTTTCCGGGGACCGTGCAAGAGAGCGAGGAGGTGGTACCCGTGAACGCAGTATCGATACGGGTGCTCCCCTGTGGGGTCACGGTCGGACGATAGGTCGTCCGGGAGCGCCGCTCGAGCGCACTCCCGAAAGGCACGACCATGCTCTTCACTTCCGAACACTCCCCTTCCGAACCAGGCGTCGACGACGGCGTTGTCGAACGCACCTTCGTTCTCGGTGAGGTTCCCGGCATCCTGTGGACGCCCGCAGCAGCCTCCGCTGCTGTCCCGTTGATCCTGCTCGGTCATCCGCCACTCGGACTCCACGCGATGTACCCGAGACTGGCGGCCCGGGCCCGCGCCGCCGTGGCGCAGGGCTACGCCGCGGCCACCCTCGAGAACCCCGGAAGCGGTGACCGGCCTCGATCGGCCGCCGCCGATCAGGCCCGAGCCGACCTGCGCCGGGCACTGCAGTCCGGGGAGCCCGTCGGCGACGCGCTCGTCGACCGGCTCATCCTTCCGCTGGTCGACAGGGCGGTCCCGGAACTGCAGACCGCCCTCGACGCCCTGCTCGCGCTGCCGCAGATCCGCGGCCCGGTGGGGTATTCGGGAGGGGTGATCGCCACCGGCGTCCGGCTGGCGGTGGTCGAGCCACGCATCACCGCGGCTGTTCTGTTCGCAGGGAGTTTCGTGCCCCGCACCATCGTCGAGGACGCCCGGCAGGTCACCATTCCGCTGCATGTCCTGGTGCAATGGGACGACGACGGAAACGATCGGCGTGCGGCGTTGGAGTTGTTCGACGCGTTCGGCTCCGCGGAGAAGGCGCTGCACGCGCACATGGGCGGGCACGCCGGTGTCCCGCAGCACGCGAGCGATGAGGCGAACCGGTTCTTCGCTCGGCACCTGAACTGAGGCCCGGTCGGCGGTGCGTCGCGGCGCCGCCGACCGGCCCTCCCGCGGGGGTGCACAGTTTTCGGCCCCCGCAAAATCCTGATCGTCATAAGTGGGGATTATGACGATCAACGATAATACATGCATAGTTGCGCATATGGATCGTGGATTGAAACGAAAAGGCAGCGACTATGTCGTTTGCTCAGTCGAGAGTGCGTAGTACCTGCGATTTTATGATTTAATATCATTTCGTTTCGAGTTACATTTCGAAACACGTACGTTTATGGAACAGTCGGAGACGGTCGAAGGGGTCCGGAATGAGCGATACGACGAATGCGGCGTCCGCGTCACGCGCAGAAGCCGGCAAACCACGCGTCGGCCGACCCCGCAAATACGACTCCCCCGCCGATCGTGTCCGCGCCCACCGTGAACGTGCACGGCTGCGGAAGGAAGCTGAACAACTCGCAGAACTGACCGACCCCGCCAGCCCGAGCGACGCAGCCGCCAACCTCACCGCCGCGGTGACGGCACTACGCACCCTCACCGCCGCAAGCCTCGAACAACACAGCGCGGTCGCCACCCAGATCACGGCGGCGCTCGACAAACTCACCGATCCCGGCGCACTCGACGCGCAGCTGCACCGCGCCGCCACCGAACTCGCCAAGGTCAAGGCCGACGCCGACGCGAAGATCGCCCGCCTGAACGAACAACTCAGCCACGCCACCGACGACCGCGACAACGCCGACGCGGCCGTCGAGGCCGTCGACCGCGAACTGTCCGACGCACGCGCCGCGCATGACGAGCAGATCCGCACACTCGACACCGCGCATCACGACGAACTGACGCGCCTGCATGAAGAGCACGCCGATGCGCTGCGCCGCCACCGAGACGAGCACGCGGCCGCGATCGCCGAACACGAACAGAACGTCAACGACCTGCACGCGACGATCACCACGCAGCGCGAACATCTCGACGCGGCGACGATCGAACGCGACCGGCTCCGCACCGAGGTCGGTGAGCATCGGGACCGGCTCACCCGCGCCGACACCGCGGCCGAACGCGCCCGCGCAGACACCGAGCGGCACGCCACGACCATCGACCGCCTCGAATCCGACCTCGGTCTCGAACGGACCCGTGTCGCCGAGCTCCGTGATGCGCTCGAAGACGCGCGCGTCACCTCCGCCACCGCGCGTGCTGCAGAAACCGCCGCCCGCGACCGCGGCGACGAACTGCGCACCGAGGTCACTGCGCTGCGCGCCGAACTGTCCGCGCTCCGAGCCGACGCCGAGACGAACCGCGCGGAACTCACCCGCCTGCGCGCGGCCACCGCACGGTCTCGGGACGGACACGATCCCTCGGACTAGATCCCGGCCGGACAGCTGCTCGCAGCGCGGACGTCTCGGCTTCTTCGGTGACGATGCCCCGAGCCGTGGGGCCCCGCGAGGTCTGGACCCCGTTCCCACGACAGGGTCATCATGGAGAGGTGACCCGCTCACGGACCGTCGACTCCGCGGCGCATTTCGTCGCCGCGCGGGCACATTCGGCACGGGAGATCCCGCGTTCACCGAACCCCTCCGTGAGCACCGTCCCATTCACCGAACACCGGAAGGAATGGCACCGTGTCCAAGAGCGAAAGCGAAAACCCGGCGATCGCATCCCCTACACCGAAAGCGCACCGCCCCCGCACGATCCGTGACTGGTGGCCCGACCAACTCGATCTGAGTGTGCTCCGTCCGCAGTCTCCCGCGACCGACCCGATGGGTGTGGACTTCGACTATCCGAGCGAGTTCGCGTCCCTCGACGTCGATGCCCTCGAACGGGACATCGTCGAGGTGATGACGACGTCGCAACCGTGGTGGCCCGCCGATCACGGCCACTACGGTCCCCTCTTCATCCGGATGAGCTGGCATGCTGCAGGCACCTATCGGATCGCCGACGGTCGCGGCGGCGGTGGCCAGGGCGCACAGCGGCTCGCGCCGCTCAACAGCTGGCCGGACAACGCCAGTCTCGACAAGGCACGACGGTTGCTGTGGCCGATCAAGAAGAAATACGGCAGGAAGATCTCCTGGGCCGACCTGATCATCTTCGCCGGTAACTGCGCCTACGAATCGATGGGTTTCACGACCTTCGGGTTCGGGTTCGGCCGCGAAGACATCTGGGAGCCGGACGAGGTGTACTGGGGTCCGGAGGACACCTGGCTCGGGGACGAACGCTACAGCGGTGAACGGGATCTCGCCGGTCCGCTCGGCGCGGTGCAGATGGGGCTGATCTACGTCAATCCCGAAGGCCCCAACGGCACCCCGGATCCGATCGCCGCGGCCGTCGATATCCGCGAGACGTTCGGGCGGATGGCAATGAACGACATCGAGACCGCCGCGTTGATCGTCGGCGGCCACACCGTCGGTAAGACGCACGGCGCGGGCCCCGCCGATCTGGTCGGCCCCGAACCCGAAGCCGCCCCGATCGAACAGCAGGGCCTGGGCTGGAAGAATGCCTACGGCACCGGGGTCGGTGGTGACGCGATCACCAGCGGTCTGGAAGGTACCTGGACCCCCACCCCCACGACCTGGGACAACTCGTTCCTCGACACCCTCTACCGCTACGAGTGGGAGAAGACGACGAGTCCCGCCGGTGCGTTCCAGTGGATTCCGAAGGACGGTGCCGCGGCCGATGCCGTGCCCGATGCGCACGACCCGTCGAAACGCCATCCCCCGGTGATGCTCACCACCGACCTGTCGTTGCGCTTCGACGAGATCTACGGCCCGATCACTCGCCGCTGGCTCGATCATCCCGAGGAACTCGAGGCCGAATTCGGTAAGGCCTGGTACAAACTGCTGCACCGCGACATGGGGCCGATCACTCGCTATCTGGGCCCGCGGATCCCCGAAGCGCAAGTGTGGCAGGACCCGGTGCCCGCGGTCGATCACCCGCTCGTCGGCGCCAGCGAGGTCGCCGCGTTGAAGCAGATGATCCTCGACTCGGGTCTGTCGATCCGGCAACTGGTCACCACGGCCTGGGCGGCCGCGGCGAGCTTCCGCGGCACCGACAAGCGCGGCGGCGCCAACGGAGCCCGCCTGCGGCTCTCGCCGCAGAAAGATTGGGAGGTCAACGAACCGGCCGCCGTGGCAGAGGTCATCGTGGTGCTCGACCGGATCCGGCAGGAATTCGACGACCGGCAGAGCGGGGACACGAAGATCTCACTCGCCGACCTCATCGTCCTCGGCGGATGCGCCGGGATCGAACAGGCCGCGGTCGCGGCGGGACACGACATCACGGTCCCGTTCACACCGGGACGCACCGATGCCGCACAAGAGCAGACCGACGCCGAGTCCTTCGCGGTGCTCGAACCGAAGGCGGACGGATTCCGCAACTATCTGCGGGCCGGGGAGAAACAACCACCGGAACGGCTGCTCCTCGATCGAGCGAACCTGCTGACGTTGACGGCACCCGAGATGACGGTGCTGCTCGGTGGGATGCGCGTACTCGACACCGATCACGGTGGGGCTTCCCACGGGGTGCTGACGGACCGGCCCGGAATGTTGACCACCGATTTCTTCGTGACCATCACGGACATGGGTATCGAATGGTTCCCCTCGACCAGCGAGGAGCACGTCTACGAGGGACGTGACCGAGTCACCGGTCACTCCCGGGGAACGGCGACTGCCGTCGATCTCGTGTTCGGATCGCACTCACAGCTGCGGGGTATCGCCGAGGTGTATGCGAGCGATGACGCCCAGCCCAAGTTCGTCCGGGATTTCGTGGCCGCATGGGACAAGGTGATGAACCTGGACCGGTTCGACGTCGCCTGAACTCGCGGCGATCGATCAGCCCAGGTCGGCTACCGCGGTGTTGGCGCCGCAGAGAACCACGCACAGGGTCCGGCCCGCGGCAGGCGTGACCGTCCCCGCCAGAACGGGCGCGAGCGCCGCGGCCGTGCCGTGTTCGACGACGATGCGTAGCTCGTCCCACAACCAGCGTCGCGCGTCGACGATAGCGGCGTCGTCGACGACGAGACTGTCGATACGTCCGCTGCTCGCCGCAGCCCACGCGAGGTTCCCGATGCGGGTGGCACCGAGCGAATCGGCGGCGATGCTGTCCACCTCGATATCGATCGGTCCCCCCGCGGCCAGCGCACGGTGCAGGGCGGCAGCACCGGCCGGTTCGACGCCGTGGATCACGTCGGTGTCGCGGGCGCCGGCGGTGACCCCGGCGACCAGTCCCCCGCCTCCGACTGCGACAAGACACTCCATGGGAGACCCGATCTGTTCGGCCAGTTCGAGCGCGATGGTACCGGCGCCGGCGACGATGTCCGGTAGGTCGTAGGCGTGCAACGTCACGGCGCCGAGTTCACCGGCGAGAGTCGCGGCGTGCGCTGCGGCGTCGGCATAGGACCAGCCCGCCCGGTGCACGGTCGCGCCGAGCCGCCGCAACCGGTCGAGCTTCGCCGGTGGCACGGCGTCGGGAACAACGACGGTGCAGGGTGTGCCCCAGTATCGGGCCGCCCAGGCGGCACCGATAGCGGCGTTGCCGCCGGAGGCGATGAGTACGCCCGCAGCGGGGAGCGTGCCGTTCTCGCGGGCGCGGCCGAGCGCGTTGAGGCTGCCGCGGACCTTGAAGGATCCACCGTGCTGCAAGTATTCGAGTTTGAATACCACCTCGACCGGGCCGTTCGGGGTGGGCACCGCTGCCGTGACGATCGGGGTGCGCCGCACGATCGAGGTGATGCGGCGTGCAGCGTCGACGACGGACTCGTGATCGACCGCTGTGGCCGGTGCTGTTGCTCGGGGGTTGTCGTGGTCGGAGCTCACCGGTACACGATCCATCCGAAGAGCCCGAACTGCACGATCGCGTCGGCGACGTCACCGTCGATCAGGCGGGGGTTCTCGGCGCGGACCGCGTCACGAGTGTGCGCATAGTGGGCGTCATCGTCGAGGAGTATCGTGCTGATCCCGCGTTGCGCGACACTCCCGTCGATGATGTGGATCGTGCCACCTGTCTCCGTGATACGTGCGGTGGCGACGCCGTCCCATTCCTCGACTGTCGCCCACGCGGCGACTCCGCCGCCCTCGATGGCCTCACGCAGGATCTGGCCGATCAGCTCGCTCGTCGGGTGCACTGCGCGAGCGTAGCGGATCGCCGCACAACCACGAGAGCACTACGGTTTCTCGTGCGGATCCGGAGTGTCGACCCAGAAGAACACCTCCTGTACCTGCCGGTCGAACGCGGCGCTGATGCGCATTGCCACATCCAAGCTCGGTTGCTGCTGTGTGCGTTCGAGGGAGCCGATCGTCTGCGCGTGTGTCCCGGTCAGGATCGCCAACTGGTGGCGGGACAGTCTACGTGTGCTCCGGAGTTCCCGAACGACATTGCCGATGCGGCGTTCCGTCCTGTGTCGAGACATGGTCTCCATGTTAGGAAAACACAATAGTTCAATGTAGTTTTCGAACCAGTTCGGTGGGTCCGCGGAAGTTGGAGCCGCGCAGAAATCCCCGCCCACGGGCAGTGAGCGGGGATTTCGGATGACACGCTCCGGTGGAAACGGTCAGTTCGGGCGGCTGACCTCGTAGGTGCCGTTGTCGTCGGTGAACGTCAACGTCACCGAACGGTGCTGCCCGTCGACGGTGAGGGTGCATTCGAAACTCGCCCCGGCCTCGACCTTCTGATCACCCGGGCACGACACGTCACCGACTTCCTGCGCGCCGTACGACTCGGTGAGGACCTGCGCCACACCGGCCTGCGCGGCCTCGGAATCGAGAGTGGTACCGCCGCCGAGAGTCATGAACCCGATCACCGCGACGATCACCACCACGAGCACACCGACGCCGCCGAGGATCAACGGCAGCTTCGAGCGAGTGCCCCCGGGTGTTCCGTCCGGGTGGTGCGGCGGCTGCCACGGTCCACTACCGGGTTGCTGTTGCTGTGCTCCCCACCCGGGTTGGCCTCCCGGCCCGGGGGCCGGCTGCTGCCAGGGCTGCCCGGGCTGTCCCTGCGGGGGCCACTGCTGTCCACCCATCTGACCCGGCTGCTGTCCGGGCTGTCCCCACCCGGGCTGAGCCGACGGCGTCGTGGGTGTGCCCCAGGGCTGCGGACCGGCACCCGACGAGCTCGGGGCACCCCACTGCGGGGCCTGCTGACCCCACTGGTCGTTGGACTGTGGGGCCTGCCCACCGTGTGGTGCGCCCCACGCGGGCGCTCCGGCCTGACCGGGCTGTTGTTGCTGTCCCCACTGCTGGTGCGATTGCTGCCCCCACTGTTGCGTCGGCGCCGCAGAGTCTCCGCCCGGGGCGGCACCCCACTGCGGCGTCGGTGGCTGCGGCGATGCAGGCTCGACGCCGGACGGGGGCGGGGCCCACGGGTCGCGTGCCTGCTCGTTCCCGTTCGGGTCCTGCGGTTCGTTCGGGCCGGTCATCGTCGCCTCCACTCGGCATCGTTCATAGGTTCAGCGTAATGCTCACCAACGTTCGGTCCCCCGTGTGGTAGCGGGCGTATCAAATCACACATACCGGACCGGTGGGAGACCGCCCACGCCTCGGCCTCGGTCACCTGGGCACTCATGCCTCGGTCACCTGGGCACTCATGCCGCGGTCGCATCGACGGCCACGACCCCACGGCGAATCGCGGCGACCGCCCGTCCCGCCGCCTTCGCCAACGCCGGATCCTGCGCGGTCGTGCGAATCTGATCGAGCAGATCGATCAACTGTCGACACCACCGCACGAAGTCACCGGGCGAAAGTTCACTGCCCGCGGCAACGGCCGCCAACAGCGACTCGGTCAACGACGCGGTACCCGCCCAGGTGTAGGCAGCGGAGACGAACCCGAAATCCGGCTCGCGGGTCGTCGGCAACCGATGACGCAGCTCATCGGCCCGCAGCGCGTCGCACAGCTGTACCGTGTCGGCCAAAGCCCGCCGGATCGGACCGGTCGGGCCCCGCACCTCCGGCGCATCATCGCCCCGCGACTCGAAAATCACCGTCGAGACGACCGCGGCGAGCTCCGCCGGCGAGAGCCCCGCCCACACCCCGGCGCGCAGACACTCGGCGACCAGCAGATCCGATTCGGTGTAGATCCGGGCGAGCCGTTCCCCCGCGTCGGTCGTCGCCGGATCGTCCCCACCGGTCAGGTAACCGCGCTCCGACAGCAACAACACGATCCGTTCGAACGTGCGCGCCAGCGAATCGGTGGTCGCCTCCGTCTTGCGTCGCTGATGCTCGGTGTCGCGCAACAACCGGTTGTAGCGTTCCCCGACCCGCGCCAACGCCTCCACCTCCGGGTTCGCCCGCGCCGGGTGCGTGCGCAGCGCGCGGCGCAACGCGTCGATCTCGCGGGTATCGCCGCCGGTGCGGGACCGCTTCGCTCGACGCGGCGGCACCAGACCCTTCGACCGCAACGCCGACGAGATATCCCGCCTGCCACGTCCGGTCCGCGGATCGGCGTGCCGCGGCAACTTCAATCGCCCCACCACCACCGCCGGGGTGGGGAAGTCTCCCGCCGAGAGCCGCCCCGACCAGCCGTCGGCGGTCACCACGTAGGGACGCGGATCGGTGACATCATGGTCCGGGTCGATGATCACCGCCAGCCCGGTGCGCCGCCCCGCCGGAACCGCGACGATCTCCCCGGGGCGCAACGCCACCAGCGACGCGACCGATTCCTGCCGCCGATCCTGCCGCTTCTTCCGCTCGTGCTGCCGCTCGGCGTCGGTCAGATCGGCCCGCAACCGCACGTAATCGAAGATCTCGCTGTCGGCGCCGCCGAGCTGCTCGCGCATCTTTTCCAGCTGCTGTTCGTTACGTGCGATGCCGCGGGTGGCGCCGACGACCGACTTGTCGGCCTGGAACTGCGCGAACGACATCTCGAGCAGCGCGCGGGACCGCTGCACCCCGACCGCGTCGATCAGGTTGACCGCCATGTTGTACGACGGGCGGAACGAACTGCGCAGCGGGAAGGTACGGGTCGAGGCCAGACCCGCGACGGCGGCCGGTTCCACACCCGGCTGCCACAACACCACCGCGTGGCCCTCGACGTCGATACCGCGACGACCGGCCCGGCCGGTGAGTTGCGTGTACTCGCCGGGGGTCAGTTCCGCGTGGGTTTCCCCGTTGTATTTGACCAACCGTTCGAGCACCACCGTGCGGGCAGGCATGTTGATGCCCAACGCGAGGGTTTCGGTGGCGAACACCGCCCGCACCAGACCACGCACGAACAGTTCCTCGACGGTGTGCCGGAACGCAGGCAACATTCCCGCGTGATGCGCGGCGATACCGCGCTCGAGGGCAGTGCGCCACGACGCGAACCCCAACACCTCGAGGTCGGCGCGCGGCAACTCGCGGGTGTGCTCGGTGACGATCCGCCGGATTTCGGCGGCTTCGTCGTCGGTGGTCAGATGCAGCCCGGACCGCAGGCACTGGGACACCGCCGCGTCGCAACCGGCGCGGGAGAACACGAAGGTGATCGCGGGCAGCAGCCCTTCGGCGTCGAGGCGGACGATCACATCGGGTCGGGGAATCGGCCGGAAGGTGCTTCGTCCGCGCGACTGCCACCGATCACCGTCGATGCTGGCGCGGCGCCGCACCTGCGCTGCCAGTTCCGGATCGACCACGACCCCGCGGCGTCGCTCCGCTACGGGAGTATCGGTGGGTTCGGCGCGGGTATCGAACAGGTCGTAGAGCCGGGGCCCGACCATCATGTGCTGGTGCAGCGGAATGGGGCGCACCTCGTCGACGACGACCGCGGTGTCGCCACGCACCGTGGTCATCCAGTCACCGAACTCCTCGGCGTTGGACACCGTCGCGGACAGGCTCACCAACCGGACATCCTCCGGCAGGTGCAGGATCACCTCTTCCCACACCGCGCCCCGGAACCGGTCGGCGAGGAAATGCACTTCGTCCATCACCACATGGCTCAGCCCGATGAGGGTCGGCGACGACGCGTAGAGCATGTTGCGCAGGACTTCGGTGGTCATCACCACCACCGGCGCATTCGGGTTGATCGACTGGTCGCCGGTGAGCAACCCCACCTGTTGCTTACCGTGCCGGGCGCACAGATCGGCGTACTTCTGGTTGCTCAGCGCCTTGATCGGGGTGGTGTAGAAGCATTTGGTGCCTGCATGGACCGCCAGGTGCACCGCGAACTCCCCGACAACGGTTTTGCCCGCGCCGGTGGGTGCGCACACCAACACCGAGTGCCCGCCCTCGAGCGCGCGGCACGCCTGCTGTTGGAACGGATCGAGTGGGAACGGCAGGCCGGCTGCGAACACCGTCAACTGGGGCGCAGTCTCGGCCGACGACATGTCGGGGGTGTCCATCACAGGGTGTCGGAATAGTCGGTGGCGGCCGGTGCCGGTTTCTCGACCGGGGTCGGTGCCGCAATGGACGAACCTTCCTCGTCGTCGAGGTCGCCCCAGCCTTCGTCGCGGGCCTTGCGAGCGCGGCGCTTGTCGTTCAGGCGCGCGATCTGGATGGAGAACTCGACCAGGATCGTCAGCGCCAACGCCAACGCCAGCATCGAGAACGGGTCCTGGCCGGGGGTGGCGATCGCCGCGAACACGAACACCGCCATGATCAGGCCACGCCGCCACGCCTGGAGCTTTTCGTACGACAGCATCCCCACCGCGTTGAGTGCGACGAGCACCAGCGGGATCTCGAACGACACCCCGAAGATCACCAGCAGGTTGATCATGAATCCGAAGTACTCGGAACCCGACAGCGCGGTGACCTGCACATCGTTGCCGACAGTCAACAGGAACGACAACGCGTGGGTGACCACAAGATACGCCAGGACCGCACCGGCGACGAACAACACCGCGCCGGAAGTGACGAACCCGACGGCGTACCGGCGTTCCTTCGCATAGAGACCGGGAGTGATGAACGCCCACAGTTGGTAGAGCCACACCGGGCAGGCGAGCACCACACCCGCGGTGGCCGCGACCTTCAATCGCAGCATGAACTGTTCGAACGGGCCGGTGGCCAGCAGATAGCAACCGCCGTCACTGCTGAAATCGGCGCGCGCGGACGCGGGCAGCGAACAGTACGGTTCGAGCAGGATCGCACCGAGACTCGACGTGCCGAACGGGCCGTGGCTGTACCAGAAGAACCCGGCGATGGTAGTGACGATCACCGCGGCAACGGCGATGAGCAACCGCGTGCGCAGCTCGTAGAGATGCTCGACCAGCGACATGTTGCCGTCGGGGTTGGTCTTGCGCCGACTGCGGCGTGGATCGAACGGGATGCGCACGGTGCGGGTCTCAGCTCCTGTCAGGGCCACCACCGTGGTGGGGGCACTGGGTCAGCGGAAACCGGGACACCCGGCGGGTGCCCCGGTGGGGAGAAGTCGATCAGGCCGACCGCTGGTCGGGCTGCGTCACCTTCTGGGTCGACACCTGGGTCGGCTCGGTCACGGTCGGCGCCGGCAACGGGTTCGGCGTCGGCTGAGCGGGCGTCGGAGCGTCGTCGTTCTGCATCTCCTTGACCTCACTCTTGAAGATCCGGAGCGAACGGCCCAGACCGCGCGCGGCATCCGGCAGCTTCTTCGAGCCGAACAAGATGATGACGACCAACGCGACGATGGCCCAGTGCCACGGGCTCATTGCACCCATTTACAACCTCCACTGATTGGCTCTGCACGATGCTACCGGACAGCAGCACATCGGCGGCCCCGAGAACGCGGTTCGACGCAGTGTTCGCACAGCGTTCACATCACGGTCGTTTCATTCCCCCCTCGGTTCTGTGATTCACACCGAGGGCTCGTCACCAAGCGCGGCGTAGGCGTCGAGCGCGGCCACCGCCCGCTCCCGGACCGCGTCACGCAGAGGGCCCGGACCGAGCACGGTCACACCGGCGCCGAGCCCCACCACCAGGCGCACCAACCACTCCGGCGACGCGAACCGCAGCACCGCTTCACAGCCGCCGTCGGGCAGCACCACCGCGTCGGTGAGCGGGTAGTAGTCGAGCAGCCAGGTGTAGGACGGGGCGATCCGCAACCGCGCGGCCGGAAGCGAAGGATCTCCCGCGAACAACTCGAGGTGCTCGTCGACATCGAGTGACTGCTGCGGGGGCCGCGCGGGTTCGTCGAGGACCCGCGCCTCGTCGATCCGGTCGAAGCGGAACAGCCGCACCCCTTCAGCCGTGCGGCACCACGCCTGCAGATATGTGTGTTCGTCGACGAGCACAATGCGGATCGGATCGACGTCGCGTTCGGAGACGGTGTCGCGGGACGCCGAATAGTAGGTCAGATGTACCGCACGCCTGTCCCGGACTGCATCCCGCACCCGCGCCGCGACGGGATCGTCGGGAACCGGGGCGATCGCAGTCTCGGGTCCGGCCGCAGCGCTTCCGGCGGCCGCCTCGATTTTGGCGATGGCGCTCTGCGCCGCCGTCGGATCGACCACCCCGGGCATCTCGAGCAGCGACCGCAGTGCCACGAGCAACACCGTCGCCTCGGTGGAGGTCAACCGCAGTGGCCGGTCGATACCCGCGGTGAAGGTCACCACGATGCTTTCCTCGGAGAACGACAGGTCGATCAGATCGCCGGGCCCGTAGCCGGGCAGCCCGCACACCCACAGCTGATTGAGATCGTCCATGATCTGTTTCGGGGTGACCCCCAGATCGCGGGCGGCAGCGGCCGCGCTGATCCCGGGACGCGCAGTGAAATACGGCACCAGATTCAGCAGCCGGGTCAATCGCCCCGCCAGTCGGGTACTGCTCACCGCTGTTCCTCCCCCACCGTCTCGTCGTCCGCGCTCTCGCCGGTGGCTCCGCCTGGTGCTGTCGCTCCGCCTGCCGCGACCTGTGCCAGGATCCGCCGGACCTCGTCGCGCAACTCGGGTGGGTCGAGCACCAACGCGTCGGCACCCTGCCCCGCGAGGGTACGGGCGATCCATTCTCCGGCGCGCAGCGGCACCTCGACCACACTGCCGGCGCGACCCCCGACCTGCCGAGAACCCCGGTCACGGCCGAGCCGGCGTACCTCGTATGCGCGGCCGGCGGCCACCCACACCCGCGCCGTCCCGGTCACATCGCCGGGGCGGGTCGCGGCGAGCACCCGGGCCCGCAGATCCACCTGCTCGGGGATCTGCACCGCACCCGGCGCACCGACCGCGGTGACCTCATCGGAGATCCGCGACAGGCGGAAGGTACGAGTCGCGTCCCGGTCCCGGTCGTGCCCCACCAGATACCAGCGACCGTGCACCGTCACCACACCCCACGGCTCGACCGTGCGCAGCGTCCACGGGTCGGTGGGCGCGCTGCGATGCTCGAACTGCACGGCCTGCCGCTCGTCGACCGCGGTGAGCAACTTCTGCAAGGCCGGTTCGGAACCGCGGGCCCGCGCCGGGATCGCCGCGACCGTGCCCGCCGGGTCGGCGTCGACCTGCACCCCCGCGGCCCGCAACTTGAGCAACGCGCCCTGCGCCGCCGACGTCAACTCCGGTGATTCCCACAGGGCGGCCGCGACCGCCACCGCCGCGGTTTCCTCCCGGCTCAGGTCGATCTCCGGCAACGCATAGGCGTCCCGGTTGATCCGATACCCCTCGACCGTCGAATACCGCGACGCCAACCCTGTCTCGAGGGGAATCCCGAGGTCGCGGAGTTCGTTCTTGTCGCGTTCGAACATGCGGCTGAACGCCTCGTCGCTCGCGCACTCCGCGTAGCCCGCCACCGACGCCCGGATCTTCTCCGCGGTGAGGAACTGACGGGTCGACAGCAACGCGATGACCAGGTTGACCAACCGTTCGACTTTCGAAATCGCCACAGGCCAACCCTAATGCCCCCGGCGCCCGGTCGCCCCGCCCCCATCCCACCGAGGCGGGACACGCGGGTAGAGCAACCCGTCCGGCAGTGAAGCTACATCGAGGCGATGAGCCGCTCGACCCGTTCATCGACGGACCGGAACGGGTCCTTGCACAACACCGTGCGCTGCGCCTGATCATTGAGCTTGAGATGCACCCAGTCGACGGTGAAATCGCGGCCCGCTTCCTGCGCCGCCGCGATGAAATCACCACGCAACTTCGCGCGGGTCGTCTGCGGCGGCGTCTCCACCGCCCGATCCACCGCCTCGTCGGTGGTCAACCGTGTCGCCAAACCCTTGCGCTGCAACAGATCGAACACACCCCGACCACGTTTGATGTCGTGATACGCCAGATCCAGCTGCGCGATCTTCGGATCCGACAACTCCATGTCGTACCGATCCTGGTACCGCTGGAACAGTTTGCGTTTGATCACCCAGTCGACCTCGGTGTCGACCTTCGCGAAATCCTGCGATTCGACGGCATCGAGCACTCGACCCCACAGATCCACCACCTGCGCCACATGCGCATCCGGCTCACGGTGCCGCAGATACTCCACCGCCCGCGCGTGGTACTCGCGTTGAATGTCGAGAGCGCTGGCCTGCCGCCCGCCCGCCAGACGCACCGGGCGTCGCCCGGTCATATCGTGACTGACCTCGCGGATCGCACGAATCGGATTGTCCAACGCGAAATCACGGAACGAGATCCCGGCCTCGATCATCTCGAGCACCAACGACGCCGACCCCACCTTGAGCATCGTCGTGGTTTCCGACATGTTCGAATCGCCCACGATCACATGAAGCCGACGGTACTTCTCGGCATCGGCGTGCGGTTCGTCGCGGGTGTTGATGATCGGCCGCGACCGCGTCGTCGCCGACGACACCCCTTCCCAGATGTGTTCGGCACGCTGCGACAGACAGAAAGTGGCCGCCTTCGGTGTCTGCAGCACCTTCCCGGCCCCGCAGATCAACTGCCGCGTCACCAGGAACGGCAACAACACATCGGAGATCCGCGAGAACTCCCCGACGCGGGCCACCAAGAAATTCTCGTGGCACCCGTACGAATTCCCGGCCGAATCGGTGTTGTTCTTGAACAGGTAGATGTCACCGCCGATACCTTCCTCGGCGAGACGTTCCTCCGCATCGACAAGCAGATCCTCGAGCACCCGCTCCCCCGCATGATCGTGCTCGACCAACTGAAGCAGATCGTCGCACTCGGCGGTCGCGTACTCCGGGTGGGAACCCACATCGAGATACAGGCGTGCCCCGTTCCGAAGGAACACATTCGAGCTGCGACCCCACGACACCACCCGCCGGAACAGATAGCGGGCCACCTCGTCCGGGCTCAACCTGCGATGCCCGTGGAAGGTGCACGTGACGCCGAACTCCGTCTCGATACCCATGATTCGTCGCTGCACACTTCGACAGTACCGCGCACACACAACACCGAGGGGGCGCAACGCATCTACAGTTCTCAGCTGTGACCTTCCATCGACACACCCGGGAAGCCGACCACGCGCTCTTCGCACTCACCGACCGCGTCCCCACCGCCGTCGACCCGCTCTTCCGGCGCCTGACCCGCAGCGCCGACCACAGTGTGCTGTGGATAGGGTGCGCCGCCGTGTGCGTCCTGTGCGGCGGTCGCGCCCGCCGCGGCGCGGTCCGCGGACTGGCCTCCGTGGCCGGGGCCAGCGCCCTGGCCAACGGCGTCCTCAAACCATTGCTGCCGCGCCGACGACCACCGTCCCGCACCGACCCGCGATTCGCGCGGCGCCTCGTGCCGATCCCGACGTCCTCGTCGTTCCCGTCCGGACATTCCGCCTCCGCGGCAGCGTTCGTCACGGGTGTCGCCCTCGAATCACCGGTGGCGGGCGCCGCACTGGCTCCGCTCGCGGCCGCCGTCGCCTATTCGCGAGTGCACACCGGGGTGCATTGGCCCGGCGATGTGCTCGTCGGCGCGGTCGCCGGCGCCGCGGTCGCGTTGTCCACCCGCCGCTGGTGGGCGGTCCGCGCCGCCGAACCGGCCCGAGCCGACACCGCCGCCGACGCCCCGGCCCTGCCCGACGGTCACGGACTGCTGGTGGTGGTCAACCCGCAGTCCGGCAGCAGCGACACCACCGCCGCCGATCTGACCGACCTACTCCCCCGGGCACGCATCGAACTGCTCGACCCCGACACCGAACTCGGGCCGTACCTCGACCGGCTCATCACCGACGCCCGCCCCGCCGCGGTGGGAGTGTGCGGCGGAGACGGCACGGTCGCGACAGTCGCCGCCGCAGCGCACCGTCACGCGCTGCCACTCGCAGTCTTCCCCGGCGGCACCCTCAACCACTTCGCGGTGGACGTCGGAGCCCGCACCGCCGCTGACACCGCGCACGCGGTCACCGGCGGTCTGGCAGCGCGCATCGACCTCGGGGCGGTGACCATCACCGGCCCCGGCGGACACAGCGACCGGCTCTTCCTGAACACCACCAGTCTCGGCGGCTACCCCGATGCGGTGCGGCTCCGGGAAACATGGGAGCCGCGCATCGGGAAATGGCCCGCGGCGGCGGCCGCGATGGTCGCGGTGCTCGCTACCGCCGCCCCCATCCGAGCACGCGTGGACGGCGTCGAGACCGCACTGTGGCTACTGTTCGCCGGCAACGGCTGCTACCGGCCCACCGACCAAGTGCCCATGTCACGGACCGCGCTCGACGCAGGCACCCTCGACGTGCGCTACCTGCGCGCGGATCGACGCTGGTCCCGCATTCGACTGTTGTTCGCCGCAGCAACCGGCACCCTCGGCGCCAGCGGCGTGTACCGGCAGCGGGATGTGACCTCCGTGTCGGTGCAACTCGACGGTCCGCCGGTCGCGTTCGCCACCGACGGGGAGGCCAACGCCGACGGCACCGCCTTCGAAATGAAGGCGGTGCCGTCGGCGCTGACCGTGTATCGGTTACCGGACGCTCAGCTCGATCCCTGATCGGTACCGTCCTCGGCCTCCGGAGCGTCCTGCGTCACCGCCGGGGCCGACGCGGCGGGCAGCAGCGCGTCGAGGGCCGCACCGGAGATACGGCGAAACGCACGCCGCGGCCGGGACCGCTCGAGCACGGCCACCTCCAACTCTCCGCGCCCGAGGACCCGGCCCGTGGTGTCCGCCCCCGTGGAAGTGCCCTTCTGCAGCGCGGACACCGCCACTTGCACAGCGTCCGCCAATCCCAGACCCGGCCGGTACGACTCGCGGACCGCCGCCAGGATCGGCTCGGTGTTGCCGCCCATCACCACGAACTGCGGTTCGTCGACGATCGACCCGTCGTAGGTGATGCGATACAGCTGCGCCGACGCGGTATCGCCTGCCTGCCCGACCTCCGCGACACAGATCTCCACCTCGTACGGCTTGGGCTGGTCGGTGAAGATCGTCCCGAGGGTCTGCGCGTACGCATTCGCCAGCGACCGACCCGTCACATCACGCCGATCGTACGAATACCCGAGCATGTCTGCGCGCATGATCCCGGAGCGCCGCAACGCCTCGAACTCGTTGTACTTGCCGACCGCAGCGAACCCGAGCCGGTCGTACAACTCACTGATCTTGTGCAGCGCCTTCGACGGATTCTCCGCCACGAACACCACACCGTCCGCATAGATCAACGCGATCACACTGCGGCCCCGGGCAATACCCTTACGGGCCAACTCCGAGCGATCCCGCATGATCTGCTCGGCGGACGCGTAATACGGCAACGTCATCGGGCACCTCCTGCCGCACGGTCGACCACGATTGCCTGCGCCAACTCGGCCAGATCCGCTTCCGGGACCACCATCGCCCCCGCCGCGGTGACCGACACCGCCGTCGGGTAGATTCCGCGGGTCGTGTCCGGACCCCCGGTTGCCGAATCATCATCGGCCGCGTCGTACAACGCCTCGACGGCGGTGCGCAGCGCCACCGCGGCGTCGGCATCGGCGCGATAGAGCTTCTTGAGCGCCGACTTCGCGAACACCGACCCGGACCCCACCGCGTGATACCCGGCGCGCTCCTCGTAGCGGCCCCCCACCACGTCGTACGACACGATCCGCCCCGCCCGACGCGGGTCCGGTGCATCCACATCGAAGCCGACGAGCAACGGCACCACCGCAAGACCCTGCATGGCCGCACCGAGATTGCCCCGCACCATCGACGCAAGCCGGTTCGCTTTGCCGTCGAAGGTCAGCGACACACCCTCGATCTTCTCGTAATGTTCGAGCTCGACCGCGAACAACCGCACCATCTCCACGGCCAAGCCCGCAGTACCGGCGATACCCGCCGCCGAATACGCATCGGTGACGAACACCTTCTCCACGTCCCGGGACGCAATCATGTTGCCCATCGTGGCCCGCCGATCACCGGCAAGAATCACCCCACCGTCGAACGTGACCGCCACGATCGTCGTGCCGTGCGGTGCGAGCTCACCGAAACTGCCCAGCTCACGCGCGAACCGGTTCTCCGGCAACAACTCCGGCGCATACGCCCGCAAGTGGTCGGTGAACGACGACAAGGGTGACGCGAGGTGCAGGCGCCCCTGCACCTCGCGGTAAGGAAGCGAGGATCTGTCCGCTGTCACTGGCCACCCTTCTGCACATACGCCCGGACGAAGTCCTCCGCATTCTCCTCGAGCACATCATCGATCTCGTCGAGGAGATCGTCGGTCTCCGAGGCCAGCTTCTCGCGGCGTTCCTGACCCGCACCGCCGTCGCCGGTCACCTCGTCGTCGTCTCCGCCGCCACCGCGTGTGGTCTGCTCCTGCGCCATAGCCGCGACCTCCTCCTGTACTCGAGTGGCACACGACCCCGGTCGGCGACCGTGCCGCACGCCACGACATTGATCTCCACACTACCGAGCAGACGCCCCCGCGCGCGGCGTCCCGGCGCGTGTCGCCGACCCACCACCGCACTGTCGCGGGCGGGTCCGACAGTCAGTGCGTGAGCTGATCGACCAGTTCCGCCGCGGACTGCGCCGTCTCGAGCAACTGCCCGACATGCGCGCGGCTGCCCCGCAACGGCTCGAGAGTCGGGATCCGCACCAGCGACTCACCACCGAGATCGAAGATCACCGAATCCCACGAGGCCGCCGCGATATCGGCACCGAACCGGCGCAGGCACTCACCACGGAAATACGCGCGGGTGTCCGCCGGCGGAGTGTGTACCGCATCGAGCACCTGTTGTTCGGTGACCAGACGTTGCATCGAACCGCGGGCCACGAGCCGGTTGTAGAGCCCCTTGTCGAGACGCACATCCGAATACTGCAGATCCACCATGTGCAGCCTCGGCGCCGACCAGGCCAGACTCTCCCGTTGCCGGAACCCTTCGAGCAATCGCAGCTTCGCGGGCCAGTCCAGCAGATCTGCGCATTCCATCGGGTCCCGCTCGAGCAGGTCGAGCACCAACGCCCACTTGTCGAGAATGTCGACGACCCGTGAATCGTCGGTGCCGTCATGGAACTTCGCGGCCCGCTCGTGGTAGAGCCGCTGCAACGCCAGACCCGTGACTTCCCGGCCATCGGACAATGCGACCGTTTTGCGCAGCGTCGGATCGTGACTGATGTGGTGCACCGCCGTGACCGGCCGCGCCAACTGCAGATCCGACAGATCGATGCCCGCTTCGATCAGATCGAGCACCAACGCCGTCGTACCGACCTTCAGGTACGTCGACATCTCCGCGAGGTTCGCGTCCCCGATGATCACATGCAGACGCCGATATTTGTCGGGGTCGGCGTGCGGTTCGTCGCGGGTATTGATGATGCCGCGCTTGAGGGTGGTCTCCAAGCCGACCTCGACCTCGATGTAATCGGCGCGCTGCGACAGCTGGAAACCGGGTTCGTCCCCGGACTGGCCGAGCCCCACCCGCCCGGACCCACAGATCACCTGCCGCGACGCAAAGAACGGCGTCAGTCCCGCCACCACCGCCGAGAACGGGGTGTCCCGCGCCATCAGATAGTTCTCGTGCGTGCCGTAGGAGGCGCCCTTGCCGTCGACGTTGTTCTTGTACAACTGCAGGCGCGGCGCCCCGGGCACACTCGACGCGTGCCTGGCCGCGGCCTCCATCACCCGCTCGCCGGCCTTGTCCCAGATCACCGCATCGAGCGGATCGGTAACTTCCGGCGCCGAGAACTCGGGGTGCGCATGATCGACATACAGCCGCGCCCCGTTGGTGAGGATCATGTTGGCCGCACCGACCTCATCGGCGTCGATCACCGGGGCGGGCCCGTTGAAACGCCCCAGATCGAAGCCACGCGCATCCCGCAGCGGTGACTCCACCTCGTAGTCCCAGCGGGTCCGCTTCGCGCGCGGCACCCCCGCCGCCGCCGCATACGCCAGCACCGCCTGGGTGGATGTGAGGATGGGGTTCGCTGTGGGGTCACTGGGCGACGAAATCCCGTACTCGACCTCGATACCGATGATCCGCTGCATACCGTCGAGACTAGGTGATCGACGAGTCCGCGCCAGCGCGGCAGGCCACGCAATCCAGATAGCTCGACGCATCGATCAACCGCAACACCGCCGCGACCGGCCACGGCGCCCATCCCGCGCGCGGATCCTCGCCGATACTCGGGTCGGACACCGGCACTCGCCGACCACGGGTGAGTATCACCGCGGCCCCGGCAGCCCGCACATTGCGCACCCAATCGGTATCGGTGCCGTAGGTCAACGCCACCCGAAAACGTGCCCCGTCGGTGAACAGCAACACCGGGGTCCGGTACCGCCGACCGGACCGGCGACCGCGATGCTCGACGACGCCGGCGCCCGGCAGATACCGGGCCACCGGCGTCGCGATCCGGTTGGTGACCACCCGATTGGCTCGGGCCAACGCGCGTGGCAACGGCATGATGCACCCCTGTGCCGGAGTACCCGCTGCTACAGGTACTGGCCGGTGTTCGATTCGGTGTCGATCGCGCGACTCGTACTCGCGTTCTTGCCCGTCACCAGCGTGCGGATGTACACGATCCGCTCGCCCTTCTTGCCGGAGATCCGCGCCCAGTCGTCGGGGTTGGTGGTGTTGGGCAGATCCTCGTTCTCGGCGAACTCGTCGACGATCGAATCGAGCAGATGCTGTACCCGCAGACCGTTGGTGCCCGTGTCCAGCACCGCTTTGATCGCGTACTTCTTCGCGCGGTCGACGATGTTCTGGATCATCGCGCCGGAGTTGAAGTCCTTGAAGTACAGGACCTCCTTGTCGCCGTTCGCGTAGGTGACCTCCAGGAACCGGTTCTCCTCCGATTCGGCGTACATCCGATCGACGACCCGCTCGATCATCGCCCGCACACACGCCGACCGATCGCCCCCGAACTCGGCGATGTCATCGGCGTGCACCGGCAACTGCTCGGTCAGGTACTTCGAGAAGATGTCCAGCGCAGCCTCCGCATCGGGACGCTCGATCTTGATCTTCACATCGAGCCGGCCGGGGCGCAGGATCGCCGGGTCGATCATGTCCTCGCGGTTGGACGCACCGATGACGATGACGTTCTCCAGGCCCTCCACACCATCGATCTCGCTGAGCAACTGCGGCACGACCGTCGTCTCCACATCCGAAGACACACCCGAACCGCGGGTACGGAAGATCGAATCCATCTCGTCGAAGAACACGATCACCGGGGTACCCTCGGACGCCTTCTCCCTGGCGCGCTGGAAGATCATCCGGATGTGCCGCTCGGTTTCACCGACGAACTTGTTGAGCAATTCCGGGCCCTTGATGTTGAGGAAGAATGACTTGGCTTCCTTCGAATCTTCCCCGCGAGCCTCGGCGATCTTCTTCGCCAGCGAATTGGCGACCGCCTTCGCGATGAGCGTCTTTCCGCATCCGGGCGGCCCGTAGAGCAGCACACCCTTCGGCGGCCGCAGCGCATACTCGTGGAACAGGTCCTTGTGCAGGAACGGTAACTCGACCGCATCGCGAATCTGCTCGATCTGCCGGCCCAGACCACCGATATCGCCGTAGTCGACATCCGGCACCTCTTCGAGCACCAGATCCTCGACCTCGGCCTTCGGGATCCGTTCGAACGCGTACCCGGCCTTGCTGTCGACCAGCAACGAATCGCCCGGCCGCAATGTGAACCGGTCACCGTTCTCGTCGGTGACCTCCTCGACCGACGAATCGAGAGTGCGGGCCGCGATCTGCGCAAGCGGTGCCGACAGCCACACCACTCGTTCCTCGTCGGCATGCCCGACCACCAGCGCGCGGCGCCCGTCGTCGAGCAGTTCGCGCAGTGTCGTGATCTCACCGACGCGTTCGAACCCACCGACCTCGACCACCGTCAATGCCTCGTTCAGACGCACCGTCTGGCCGGTCCGGAACGATTCGATCTCCAGATTCGGTGACACCCCCACCCGCATCTTGCGACCCGAGGTGAACACATCGACGGTACTGTCCTCGAATGCCTCGAGCAGCACCCCGTATCCGCTGGGCGGTTGACCGAGACGATCGACCTCCTCGCGCAGCGTGAGCAACTGCTGACGCGCCTCCTTGAGGGTCTCGAGCAGTTTCCCGTTCCGTACCGTGACCGACTCGAGCCTCGATTCGAGGTCGCGGACACGGTCGGACGGTTCGGTGAGCCTGGTCCGGAGGGCGACCACCTCGGCGCGCAGTTCTTCGAGTTCCCGTGCGGCAGCACCCGAGTCCGGATTCTCTGACGAGGTCATGTGCGACTCCCTCCACTTGGTCATTCCACGCTACCGGCAGTTCGCCGAAAGCGGGGGGCGACACGAAATCCTGGTGTTGCGAACGCGTGTCGGCTCAGTCACGGGCGCACGGTGACACCCCGCGTCCCCACACTGTTAGCCTTGCCTAATCTCGACGCCCGCGCCGTTACTGTTCGTTCCCGAAAGGATCACTTCTGTGAACACCCGCACCTTCTGGGCTGCCGCGGCGACCGTTGTCGCCGTCGCGCTGCTTCCCGCCTGCTCCTCGGACAGCGACACCACGACCGACACCAGCGCAGCCACGACCACCAGCGCCGAGGCCACGACAAGCGCCGCCGCGACCACCAGCACGGCCGCCGCCGGCGAAGCCCCCGTCACCGCAGAGACGCTGCAGGCACAGATGGACGTGTTCTTCGATCCTGCCGCACCCGTCGAGGACAAAGCCGCCGTCATCGAGAACGGCGACAGCCGCACCGACGTGCTCACCCAATTCAACGGAGTGCTCGCCGGCTACCCGCTGACTGCCACGGTCGGTGACATCACCGCCGTCGACGACACCACCGTCACCGCCACCACCGAGGTCGGCGGCCCGCACGGCGGCGCACCCATGCCACTGACATTCACCGAGGTCGACGGCACCTGGGTCCTGGCCGACGCCAGTGTCTGCTCCATCCTCGCGATGGGTCAGCTGACCTGCGAATAAGCACGCCCAGCTGCCTCGCGGCGCCTCAGCCCTTGCTGGGGCGCCGCTGCGGCTTCGGGGTCTGCACCCCGTCCTGCAACCGGCGGGCACTGACCAGGAACGCGGTATGGCCCTGCATCCGATGCTCCGGACGCACCGCCAACCCCACCACATGCCAGCCCCGCACCATCGACTCCCACGAACGCGGTTCCGTCCAGCACGTCTGCTCCCGCAGCGCCTCGACCACCCGCGACAACTGCGTCGTCGTCGCCACATACACGATCAGCACCCCACCGGGCACCAACGCCTTCTTCACCGTCTCGAGCACATCCCACGGCGCCAGCATGTCCAGCACCACACGGTCGACCTTGCCGTGGACCTCGACGTCGTAGTCCGCCAGATCCGCCAGCGTCGTCGTCCAGTTCTCCGGACGCTGCCCGAAGAACGTCGTCACATTCCGCTCGGCGTACTCGAGATGATCCTCGCGCACCTCGTACGAGATGACCGTGCCGGTAGACCCGACCGCCCGCAGCAACGAACACGTCAACGCCCCGGACCCCGCACCCGCCTCGAGCACCCGCGCCCCGGGGAAGATGTCACCCTCCTGCACGATCTGCGCGGCATCCTTCGGGTAGATCACCTGCGCCCCGCGCGGCATCGACATCACATAATCGACCAGCAGCGGACGCAACGCCAGATACGGAGTGCCGTTCGTCGACGTCACCACCACACCCTCATCGGTGCCGATCAAGTCGTCGTGCAGAATCCCACCGCGATGCGTGTGGAACTCCTTGCCCGGCTCGAGCACCACCGTGTACTTGCGGCCCTTGGCGTCGGTCAACTGCACCCGATCCCCCACCTCGAACGGTCCGCTGCGCCCGAGTCCGCCTACTGCCATCGCCGTGCCACCTTCGCCTACATGCGACCGTCACAGCCCGTGACGTCCAGGCCCGACACGGTGCCAGGCCGCACACCAGCCTGCCAGGCCACCACTCGAGACCCCACACACACCCCACATGCCATCATCGGACACCCACCCGAAACGATCTTGGAGACCCACCGCGTGCACAACACCGCCTACTACCTGCCCCTCCCCACACCCGAAAGCCCACTCGGCAGCGACCCCCACATCGAGTGCTTCCGGCCCACTCGCCACACGGTCAGCACCTGGGGTCCCGACCTCCAGCACGGCGCGCCCCCGTCCGCGCTACTCGTCCGCGCCCTCGAACGACACCGCCCCCGTCCCGACACCCGCCTGACCCGCATCTGCATCGACCTGCTCGGCCCCGTACCACTGACCGACCTCGAAGTCCGTACCCGCATCGACCGGCCCGGCCGACAAATCGAACTCGTTGTCGCCGAGCTGTGGGCCACCACCCCCGACGGCACCACCCGCGCCGTCGCCCGCGCCACCGGATGGCGCCTGCAGACCCAGCACCTCCCCGACGTCGCCCGCACCTCCGAACCGGCACTCGCGCCCTTCGACGCCGCCGCCGAACCCTCCGACATGACCCTGTTCGGCCTCAGTGGCTACATCGACACCCTCGACTGGCACATCGTCACCCCACTGGGAGTACCCGGACCGTCCGCCGCATGGGTCCGCGCCCGCCTCGACCTCGTCGCGGGAGAAACCCTCACATCCCTCGAACGACTCTTCACCGTCGCCGACGTCGCCAACGGCATCGGGTCCAAACTCGACCCCGCCCACTGGCTGTTCCTCAACACCGACCTGACCGTGCACCTGTTCCGCGCACCCGACAGCGAAGCACCCGAGAGCCGATGGACCGGCATCTCCGCCGAAACCTCCATCGGCCCCGACGGAATCGGGATGACCGCCGGAGTACTCCACGACGTACACGGACCGCTCGGACGGATCACCCAGAACGTGCAAGTGCGGCCCCGCTGACGCGAGACCGCACCGTCACATCACCGAGGCCGTCGCCTCACTCCCCGGCGACACCTCGCATCGCACGGCACGACCGGATATCCGACGCCAGAATCGCACGGGCACCGATCTCGGCCAGCCGGTCCATCACCGCATTGTGACCCTTGCGCGGCACCATCGCCCGCACCGCCACCGAATACTCATTCGCCAACGGCGAGATCGTCGGCGATTCCAGACCGGGAGTCACCTTCACCGCAGCATCGAGCAGGTGCTTCGGGCAGTCGTAGTCGATCATCACGTACTGCTGTGCAAATACCACACCCTCGAGCCGAGCAATCAACTGATTGCGGGCCCGATCTGTTCGATCCGCGCCCTCCCGCTCGATCAGCACACCCTCCGAATCGCACAGCGACTCCCCGAATGCCACCAAATCATGCTGCCGCAAAGTACGACCGGACCCCACCACATCGGCAATCGCATCCGCGACGCCGAGCTGAATCGAGATCTCCACCGCACCATCGAGCCGGATCACCGTCGCCTCGATCCCCCGCTCGGCCAGATCCTTACGCACCAGGTACGCGTACGACGTCGCGATCCGCAGTCCCTGCAGATCCTCGACCTTCCACGATCGCTCCTTCGGACCCGCATATCGGAACTGCGAGCGCCCGAAACCCAACGACAACCGCTCGGTCACCGGCGCACCCGAATCCCCCGCCAGGTCCCGGCCGGTGATACCCAGATCCAGCTCACCCGACCCGACGTAGATCGCTATGTCCTTGGGACGCAGGAAGAAGAATTCGACCTCGTTGACCGGGTCGATCACGGTCAGATCCCGAGAATCGGAACGCCAACGGTAACCGGCTTCCCGCAGAATCTCGGCCGCGGACTCGGACAATGAACCCTTGTTCGGAACTGCAACGCGCAGCATGGAAGGAATCCTTTCGGAGGGAAGGGGCAAAGAAGTCGATCAGGACACATCCGGGGCACGGACAGCGCCGCCACCGAAACGGCAGCCACCGCCCGTCACAGATGCTTGTAGACGTCCTCGAGCTTCAGGCCACGCCCCACCATCAACACCTGCGTCCAGTACAGCAGCTGCGAGATCTCCTCCGCGAGCTCCTCATCGGACTGGTACTCGGCGGCGATCCACACTTCGCCGGCTTCCTCGAGTACCTTCTTGCCCTGCGCATGGACACCGGCATCCAACGCAGCGACAGTGCCGGAACCCTCAGGGCGGGTCGCAGCACGTTCGGTCAGCTCGGCGAACAGGGATTCGAAGGTCTTCACGGAAACCGATTGTTTCATGCCGCACCCCCGCACCCACAATCAGGACACCACTGCACTCACCATGACAACTTCCGCGCACTGTCGAACCGACGCACCGTTCCATTCACCGGATCGGTGAACTCCAAAGTGCGCGCCAACAACTGCAACGGCGCGGTGAACTGCCCCGGCGCGCGGCGCACGAACACCGGATAGAAATTGTCGCCCTCGATCGGCACGCCCAACGACATCAGATGCAACCGCAGTTGATGCGTGCGACCCGTACGCGGGTACAACCGGTACCGCGCCCGGTCCCCACGATGCTCCACCAGCTCGATCAGCGTCTCCGAATTCGGCTCCCCCGGTACCTGCGTCGCGGTTAGCTCGCCGTGCCGTTTGACAATCCGCGTGCGCACCACCTGCGGAAACTTCACATCGGGCCGGTACCCGGCGATCGCTTCGTACACCTTGCGTACCCGTTGCTGCTCGAACAGCGCCTGATACGGACGCCGCAATGCCGGATCACTCGTGCACAACAACACCCCGGCGGTCATCCGATCGAGCCGATGCACCGGCACCAGATCCGGCAGATCCAGATCCCGCCGCAACCGCACCGTCACCGTCTCCCGGATATGCGCACCCCGCGGGATCGTCGACAGGAAATGCGGCTTGTCGACCACCACCAGGCCCTCACCGCGATACAGCACCTCCACCGCAAACGGCACCGGCGTCTCCGGCGGCGGCTCCCGATAGAAATACACGAACCGGCCCGGCTGGAACCGAGACAGCTCATCGACCGGCCGTCCATGCTCGTCGACAAGTTCCCCCGACTCCATCCGGGCGTGCCAATCCTCCTCCGGATGCGCGTCGAGCAAGAACCCGAGCACCGTGCGCGCGGCACCCGCGGCCGGCATCCGGAGCCGATCGGGGCCCAATCCGTCGCGCACCGGCAACGGCGGACCGGCCACCTCAGGAACCGGTCTCGGCCGTGTCCGGAACACACTCCTCGCACACCAACGTCAACTCACGGCCGTTGACATCCGGATGGTTGCGGTACCGCGACGTCGGTGTTCCGCACCTCGTACACCGGCCCAACGTCACCGCCGCCTCGGAGAACTCCACATTCATCCGACCGTCGAACACATACAGCGAGCCCTCCCACAAACCGGCATCACCGAACGCCTCTCCGTACCTGACGATCCCGCCGTCGAGCTGGTACACCTCTTCGAAACCACGATTGCGCATCAGCACCGACAACACCTCACACCGCACCCCACCCGTGCAATACGTCACCACCGGCTTCGACTTGAGATGGTCGTACCGGCCGCTGTCCAACTCCGCAATGAACTCGCGGGTGGTGTCCACCTCGGGCACCACCGCACCCCGAAACCGCCCGATCTGCGCCTCGAGCCTGTTACGGCCGTCGAAGAACACCACATCGTCGCGCTCGGACATCAACGCGTGCACGGCGTGCGGCGACAGGTGCGTCCCGCCGCCGACCACACCGGACTCGTCGACCTTGATCTCGTCCGGGCTCCCGAACGTGACGATCTCGGAACGCACCTTCACCGACAACCGCGGAAAATCGTCGCCCGTGCCGTCGGACCACTTGACATCGATATCGCGAAACCCCGGGTAGCTGCGTAGTCCCCGCACATACTTCTTCACCGCCGCAATATCACCACCGACAGTGCCGTTGATGCCGTGCTCGGAGAGCAATATCCGGCCCGTCAACCCGTTCGACGCCGCCAAGGTGTGCTGCCACAACCGGATCGCCTCCGGGTCGGGCAACGCCGTGAACTTGTAGAACAAGACGATCTTCGGGACCGCCACGATCACTGCCGCCCGGATGCGTGCAACGCGTGCAGATCAACCACCGACAGGTTTTCCAACGTAGAACGAAACACCCGCCTCGACGAGGTCGGCACCGTCGTCAGCGACGGCACCACCAACACCGTGCACCCCGCCGCATCCGCAGCTGCTGCTCCCGTCGGCGAATCCTCCACCGCCAGACACTGCGCCGGATCGAGCCCGAGCAACTCCGCTGCCCGTAGATACGGCGCAGGATCCGGCTTGCCCGCAGGCACCTCATCGCCGCACACCGTGTAATCGAAATGCTCACGACCGAGGGTGTCGAGCGCGACATCGCACAACGCCCGACCCGTGTTGGTCACCAACGCCTGCCCCAGCCCCGACGCCCGAACCGAACCCAACGCCTCCAGCGCACCAGGCCGCCACGGCAACCCCTGCGCGAACAACCCGGACATGTACGTGTTGAGCCAATCCTCGGCGGCGGTCTGCTCGTCCGGAGTCGGCTCCAGCCCCAGACCGTCGAATGTGCGCCACACCGACAGATCGAGCGGACCGCCGATCGTCGAGATCCGCGTCGCCTCCGACATCGGGCCACCCAGATGCAGCGACAACTCGCGCATCCCGATGTCCCACAACTGCTCCGATTCGAGCAGCGTGCCGTCCATATCCCACAACACCGCCTGCAACCCACCCACGGACTGCGACGCGGTGGCCACCTCGCTGATCAACTCAGACATTGAAATACTTGGCTTCCGGGTGATGCAACACGAACGCATCGGTGGACTGCTCGGGATGCAACTGCAACTCCTCCGACAACTCCACCCCGATCCGCTCGGGCTCGAGCAACTCGACGAGCTTGATCCGATCCTCGAGATCCGGGCATGCCCCGTAACCGAACGCGAACCGCGCACCCCGGTAGGCGAGCTTGAAATACTCGGCCACCTCGTCCGGATCCTCATCGGCAGCGGTACCACCGCCCGAGAACGCAAGTTCTTGCCGGATCCGCCGATGCCAGTACTCGGCCAGGGCCTCGGTCAACTGCACACCGATGCCGTGCACCTCCAGATAGTCACGATACGAATTCGACGCAAACAGCTCGTTCGCGAAATCCGCGATGGGCTGTCCCATCGTCACCAATTGGAACGGCCACACATCGACTTCACCCGAAGTGAGCGCATCCTGGCGTGACCGCACGAAATCCGCGATGCACAGGAACCTCGACCGCTGCTGACGCGGGAACGTGAACCGGTACCGCTCCGGCGCATCCGGCCGCGGCTCCGCCAGGATCACCACCTCATCACCCTCGGACACCGCGGGGAAGTACCCGTACACCACCGCAGCATGTTGCAGGATGCCCTCGGTCGAGAGCCGGTCCAGCCAATACCGCAACCGCGGCCGGCCGTCCGTCTCCACCAGTTCCTCGTAGGTCGGCCCGTCCCCGGCTCGCTGCCCACGCAGACCCCACTGCCCCAGGAACAACGCCCGCTCGTCCACCAACGACGCATACTCGGCCAACGCGATGCCCTTGACCACCCGCGTGCCCCAGAACGGCGGCGCAGGCACCGGCAGGTCCGCCTGCACATCGCTGCGCGCCGGAATGACCACCGGCGTCTCCGACGCCTTGCGCTTCTCCGCAATGCGCTTACTACGCTCGTGCCGCTCCTTGCGCTCAGCCGCCTTGCGCGCGGCCTCGAGCGCTTCCGGGCTGTTCGGATCCGGTCCTTCACCACGCTTGATCGCCATCACGCGATCCATCAACGACAAACCCTCGAACGCATCGCGCGCGTACGACACCTCACCCGCGTACACATCCGCGAGGTCGTTCTCGACGTAACTACGCGTCAAAGCCGCACCACCGAGAAGCACCGGGAACTGCTCGGCAACACCCCGAGAGTTCAGCTCCTCCAAGTTCTCCTTCATCACCACGGTCGACTTCACCAGCAGACCGGACATTCCGATGACATCGGCACGCTTGTCGATCGCCGCGTCGAGGATCGTCGCAATCGGCTGCTTGATCCCGAGGTTGACCACCTCGTATCCGTTGTTCGACAGGATGATGTCGACGAGGTTCTTCCCGATGTCGTGCACATCGCCCTTGACGGTCGCCAGCACGATCCGGCCCTTACCGTCGTCGCCCGTCGACTCCATGTGCGGCTCGAGATGCGCCACCGCAGCCTTCATCACCTCGGCGGACTGCAACACGAACGGCAGCTGCATCTGCCCCGACCCGAACAGTTCCCCGACCGTCTTCATCCCCGACAGCAAAGTGTCGTTGATGATCTCGAGCGGCGGCACCTCCTTCATCGCCTCGTCGAGATCGGCTTCGAGACCATTGCGTTCACCGTCGACGATCCGCCGCTCCAGCCGCTCGAACAGCGGCAATGCCGCAAGCTCCTGCGCGCGGGACTCCCGCGCCGACGCCGCCGAGACACCCTCGAACAACTCCATCAGCTTCTGCAAGGGGTCATAACCCTCACTGCGCCGGTCGTACACCAGGTCCAGCGCGACCTGCCGGTGCTCCTCGGGAATCCGCGCCATCGGCAGAATCTTCGACGCGTGCACAATCGCCGTATCGAGACCGGCCTCCGTGCACTCGTTCAAGAACACCGAGTTGAGGACCTGCCGCGCCGCCGGATTCAAACCGAACGACACATTGGACACACCCAGGGTGAAGTGCACCCGCGGATGGAGACGATGCAGTTCGCGGATCGCCTCGATGGTCTCGATCGCGTCGCGTCGCACCTCCTCCTGACCGGTGGAGATGGGAAACGTCAACGCATCGACGATGATGTCGTCCGGATCGAGCCCCCAATTCTCCGTCAGATCCGTGATCAGGCGCTCGGCGATCCGCACCTTGTGCTCCGCGGTGCGGGCCTGTCCTTCCTCGTCGATCGTCAGCGCCACCACCGCCGCGCCGTGTTCGACGACATGCGTCATGATCCGCTCGAACCGCGATCCGGGGCCGGCCCCGTCCTCGTAGTTCACCGAGTTCACCGCGCACCGGCCACCGAGATGCTCGAGACCGGCCCGGATCACCTCCGGTTCGGTCGAGTCGATCATGATCGGCAATGTCGACGACGTCGCGAACCGTGACGCCAGCTCTGACATATCGATCGCCCCGTCGCGACCCACATAGTCGACGTTGAGGTCGAGCATGTGCGCCCCATCGCGGATCTGATCCTTCGCGATGTCGAGGCACTTCTCCCAGTCTGCGGAGAGCATCGCCTCACGGAAAGCCTTCGACCCGTTGGTGTTGGTGCGCTCACCGATCATCAGGATCGACGCGTCCTGCTCGAACGGCACCGCTGTGTACAGCGACGACACACCAGGCTCGTGCTCCGGTTCCCGCTTCGCCGGCCGAACTGCACGCACCGCCTCAGCGACCTGGCGAATGTGCTCCGGCGTAGTACCGCAGCACCCACCGACCAGGGTCAGCCCGAACTCGGACACGAACCCGGCGAGCGCCTCCGCGAGTTCACCGGGCTGCAGCGGGTACTCCGCACCGTTCTTGCCGAGCACGGGCAGCCCCGCATTCGGCATCACCGACACAGGCACCCGGGCATGCTGTGACAGATACCGCAGGTGCTCACTCATCTCGGCAGGACCGGTGGCGCAGTTGAGTCCGATCATGTCGATACCGAGCGGCTCGAGCGCTGTGAGCGCGGCTCCGATTTCGGAACCGAGCAGCATCGTCCCTGTGGTCTCCACCGTGACGTGGGCAATGATCGGGATCCGACGGCCGACCCGGTCCATCGCGCGGCGACTGCCGATGATCGCGGACTTCGCCTGCAGCAGGTCCTGGCAGGTTTCCACGAGGATTGCGTCGGCACCACCGTCGAGCATTCCGAGCGCGGCTTCACTGTAGGCGTCTCGCAATACGGCGAACGGCGCATGGCCGAGGGTGGGGAGTTTGGTGCCAGGACCCATCGAACCGAGCACCATCCGAGCTACACCGTCGGCAGAGGGCCCCATCTCGTCCGCGACCTCACGCGCGAGTCGGGTACCGCGCTCGGCGAGGTCACGAATGCGGTCGGCAATGTCGTAATCCGCGAGGTTGGGCAGGTTGCAGCCGAAAGTATTGGTCGAAACGATGTCGGCACCGGCTTCGAAGTACGCCCGGTGGATCCCCTTGATCACATCGGGACGAGTCTCGTTCAAGATCTCGTTGCACCCCTCCAGGCCGCGGAAGTCGTCGAGCGACAGATCCGCAGCCTGCAACATGGTGCCCATCGCCCCGTCTCCGATGACAACGCGCTGCTTCAACGCATCGAACAAGGCAGAGTTCAGTGGGGTGGACATGGCAACCAGAGTAGTGGGCGCACAAACCGCGCTCCGCCGTAGGCTGGACGGGTGAGTGCAAGTGAGTATCCTGAGACCCCGGAGCAGGCTGTTCCCGAATTCCGCAACCCGGTGCTCGTCGCCGCGTTCGAGGGATGGAACGACGCAGGCGACGCTGCGACCGGGGCTGTCGAGCATCTCGAACTGATCTGGGACGCCGAACCGTTCGCCGAGCTGGACTCCGAGGAATACTACGACTACCAGGTCAACCGCCCCCAGGTGCGCCTCGTCGACGGCGTGACCCGGCAGATCGAGTGGCCCGCAACCCGCCTGTCCGCGTGCTCCCCGCCTGGGAGCGACCGCGACGTCGTGCTGCTGCGCGGCATCGAACCGAACATGCGCTGGCGCAGTTTCTGCGATGCGATCCTCGAACTCGTCGACGACCTGGGAATCCACACGGTCGTGGTGCTGGGTGCGCTCCTCGCCGACACCCCGCACACCCGCCCGGTACCGGTGACCGGCACGGCGTACAGCGCAGACGCGGCCAAGCAGTTCAATCTCGAGAAGTCGCGGTACGAAGGACCGACAGGCATCAACGGGGTTCTGCAGGATGCCTGCGTTCGCGCAGGCATCCCCGCCGTGTCCTTCTGGGCCGCTGTCCCTCACTACGTGTCGAATCCGCCCAACCCAAAAGCCACGGTCGCGTTGCTGCGACGCCTCGAAGACGTCCTCGACGTCGAGGTTCCGCTCGGTGAGCTTCCCGCGCTCGCCGAAGAATGGGAAGAGACGGTCACCTCGATGACCGAGGACGACGAGGACATCGCCGACTACGTCCGCGGCCTGGAGGAACGTGGTGACGCCGAGACCGACATCTCCGACGTGATTGCCAAGATCGACGGAGACGCCCTCGCGGCTGAATTCGAGCGATACCTCAAACGGAGAGGCCCCGGCGGGTTCGCTCAGTGAGCGGATATCGCGACTCGCTCCAGCGCGCAGCACTGTACGTCGGTGGCTTTCTCGGTCCGTTCGGTGGGGGCCTCGTCGTGTCGATGCTGCCCGAAATCGGGGAGGACACCGGGGTGTCTGCCGGAGTTGCCGCGACGACGGTCACCGCGTACCTGGGCGTGTTCGCCGTGTTCATGCTGTTCTCCGGAACCCTCGGTGCGCGCTGGGGCCGACTGCGGACTGTCCGTGCTGCCTACGTCGTGTACGCGTCGGTCTCGATTGCTGCGGCGCTCGCGCCGACATTCTCGCTGTTGATCGGCGCTCGCATGCTGCAGGGCGCGGGAAATGCTTTCACCACACCCCTGCTGCTCGCAGCCCTGGCTGCGATCACTCCACGCAAGTCCCTCGGGCGTGCGCTCGGCCTGTTCGGTGCGATGCAAGCGGCCGGACAGACGACAGCGCCGCTCATCGGCGGGCTCGCGGCGGAGGTGAATTGGCGGTGGGCGTTCGTCGTGCTCGCCGTCGCTGCAGTCGTCCTCGCTGTGATCGGTCTGCCCGACAGTATGGATGAAGCCGAGGAAGGTCCGGCTCGGCTTCGTGATGCTCTGCGTCCACGAGTGCTCCGAACGGGAGTTGTCGCTCTCCTCGGATTCGGCGCGCTCGGAGGACTGGGGTTTCTCCTGGCGTTCCGTGTCGAAGACGACTTCGGCCTCTCCCCTGCAGGTCGAGGTGCACTACTGACGGTGTTCGGTCTGGCAGGGATTCTCACAGCTCGTCGTGTGGGAACACTCATCGACCGGATCGGCGCTCACAGCTCGGTGCTCATCGGTGCGGTCTCCGGCGCCGCCCTGCTTGTCGCGGCAGGGACGTTGGGAAGCATCGGTGTCATCGCGGCAGTGTGGTTCGCCGCTGGTATTGCCTCACAGTGCGTTCTGGTCGCCGCGAACGCTGCGGTCCTCGGCGACTCGGGAGGAAATCGTGGTGGCGCGGTTTCGGTGGTTCTGGCGTTTCGCTTCGGCGGCGCTGCCCTGGCACCTGTTGTACTCACTCCGCTGTACGCCGCGCATCCCACAGCATCGTTCGTGGTTCCAGCGGTGCTGCTGGCAGTGGTTGCGCCCCTGATGATGCCGGCCGACCCCGGGCGGACAGAGGAACACTGACGGCCCGGGTTCGTCGTTGTCAGTGGTGAGGTTTGTGCATGAGGACGGGGTGATTTCTGTTTATTCAGGTTTTCCGTATAGTTCGGAATACTTCCCGGTTGTCGCGATGGCTGTCTCTTTATGCAAGCGAGCGGGCCACTGTCGACCCGCGTCACCCTCATGCTTGCAGACGTCTACCCCGGAGTCTCGAGATTCCCTAAGGGCTGCGGGTTCTGCTCCCCTACCGAACGTGGCTTCCGACGGGCCGCTACTGCCCTGCCGGAAGCGCGCGCAATGCCTTCACGGTCGCGTCGACAGCCCGCGCCGCCTCCGCCCCCTTGGTGACGAAGTGCCGCGTGAAGTAGTCGACGTGCTCCGAGTGCTCGTGGAAATGGTGCGGGGTGAGCACAACCGAGAAGACGGGAACATCGGTGTCCAGCTGCACGCGCATCAGACCGTCGATCACGGCCGTCGCCACGAAATCGTGCCTGTAGATGCCGCCGTCGACGACCAGGCCGGCCGCCACGATCGCGTCGTATCGGCCGGAGCGTGCGAGACGCTGAGCATGCAGAGGGATCTCGAATGCGCCCGGAACCTCGAAGAAATCCAGCGAGTCCTTGGTGTACCCCAGCTCGACGATCTCGTCGGTGAAGCCGTCCTTTGCCTGGTCGACGATAGTGCGATGCCATGTGGCCTGGATGAATGCGATTCGGCGCGCGGTGTCACTCATGTCGATGAAGTTAGCGCATGCGCTTACTCGATCCTGCGGCTTGTGCCGATGTGATGTGGGTGACAGCACCGCAGATTTCGTTTAATTCGGTATTCCGTCCCGTACAGACTGCTAGCGTGACGGATGTGACGCAACAGGACTCCTCCGATACGCCTGCAACTGCCGGGCCCAAGCCGGAACGGCCGATCGATATCTACCGCCGCGCGTCGGTCTGTCTCGAGGCGTGCTTGCCCCTCGGATGGACACTGTCCAGCGACAGGCCCCGCTCCCCCGAGGCGCCTCAACGATTGGTCGTCACCTCCCCCGAAGGCGAATCGGTGTCATTCGCGATCATCGCCTCCCGGGGGGTACTCAGCGGCGACATCGCGCGCATCACCGCCGAACTCTCCGACTCCGACCGCGGCTTCGTGTGCGCGCATTACCTGTCCGATCCCGTGCGCCGCCAGCTCGATCAACACGGGATCTCCTACGCAGACGCCACCGGAAATCTCACTCTGGTGGCATCTCGGCCCGCTGTGTGGGTACGCAATCGCGGAGCCGACGCCGATCCGTGGAGGGGCCCGGGCCGGCCCTCGGGCGTGCTGACCGGAGAACCGTCCGACCGGGTGGTTCGTGCCTTGGCCGACCACTCCGGCGAGATGACGGTGCCCGAACTCATCAAACTCTCCGGCGCGTCAACCGGGGCCACCTACCGCGTGGTCGAGGTGCTCGTCGAGCGCGAGCTCATCCGACGCATCCCCCGCGGCAGCATCACCGAAGTGCGATGGGAACAGATGCTGCGTGCCTGGGCGACAGAACGGAAGATGTGCGCAACCCGGCGCTTCACCGCGCCGGACGGCCTCGAGATCGTCCGAAACCAACTCTCCGAGCGAATCGACCTCACCTACGCCCTCAGCGGTGTCGGCGCCACCGACTACGCACAATCCGATGTGCTCGAGCTGTACGCAGACGATCCCGACGACTTCGCCGGCGCGTTGGGCTTACGGCCCGTGGACCGCGGCGGCGACGTGGTAGTCGCGATTCCGTGGTCGTCGGTGGTGTTCGACCGCATGGATCGCTCGCGACCGCTGCGCAGTGTGGCGCCGTCGCACGTCTACGCAGACTTGCTGTCGGGCCCGTTCCGCAATCTGGAGGCGGCCGAACACGTGCGTGCACACCTGACCTCGGACGAAGCGCACTGGCGACGCCCCATCCACTGACCCACTCACCCGGTGCCTGTACGGTTCGAAGCAGTACCCGCACCACAGGAGGTTCGCCCGAGATGGATCCCGCATCGACGGTGGGGGGCCTCCCGTCGGCGCTCGACTCGGCAGCACTGTCGCGCCGATTGGGCACACGCAAGCCCGCAGTCTTCCTCGACTACGACGGCGTGCTCACGCCTATCGTCGACAGGCCCGAGGATGCAGTCCTGTCGACCACCATGCGCAGTACAGTCCGTGCATTGGCCGACCGCTGCCCCGTCTGCATCGTCACCGGCCGCGACCGAGCAGTCGTCCAGCAATTGATGGGCATCGACGACCTGACCGTGGCGGGAAGCCACGGTTTCGACATCTGGAAGCCCGGCCAGGGTGCGATCTCCCCCGACTCCCTCGGTGATTTCACCGAGCTCGTCGCCGACACCACCGCCTCGTTGCGTGAACGGCTCGCCGACACGGACGGAGTGAGCCTCGAACCGAAGCGCGCTTCGGTGGCCGTGCACTACAGGAACGCCGGACCGCAGGCACGTCGACACACACATGATGTCGTCCATGCGTTGCTCGAGGAACTGCCGGATCGGCTCGAGTTGATTCCCGGGAAGATGGTGTACGAGCTGCGGCCCGCGGTCGACTGGAACAAGGGCAAGGCCGTCCTTCACCTGATCGATGTACTCGGCCTCGACTCCGACGACATCATCCCGATCTACCTCGGCGACGACATCACCGACGAGGATGCATTCACTGCTGTCCGCGGCACCGGAATCGGGATTCTCGTGGGCAGCCCCGACGATCCGGAGATGCAGGATCGGGTCACCGCAGCCGAATTCGGCCTCGCGTCGGTGGACGACGTGGCACGCTTCCTGTCCGAGTTGGGTTGTTGACAAGCAGGTAGCCGAGCGGCTCGATCGCCAGGAGGTAGTCCGTGTACGACCCCGAGTTCAGCCTCGAGTACGACGGGTTCGATCCCGAAGCGGAGGGCCTTCGGGAATCGATGACCTCGACCGGCAACGGCTACCTCTGTACCCGAGGCACCGCCGAGTGGGAGGACATGGGCGAGGTCCATTACCCGGGCACATACGCACATCGCTGCTACAACCGTGAGACGACGATCATCGGTGGGAGTCCCGTCCTCAACGAGGATCTGGTCAATCTCCCGAACTGGCTCGTTCTGAAACTGCGGATCGACGGTGAGGACGCGATCCGGCTGTCGAACGTCGACGTGCTGTCGTACCGGCATGTGTACGATATCCGGACTGCGACGGTCATCCGAGAACTACGCGTGCGCGACCGGAAGGGGCGCGAGACCTCGTTACGTAGCCGACGTTTCGTCAGTATGGCGCACTCGCACCAGGGTGCCCTGGAATGGACACTCACACCCGAGAACTGGTCGGGTCGCGTCGAGATCGTCTCGGCACTCGACGGCCGTGTGACCAACCGTGCGGTGGCCCGCTACCGCGATCTCGAAGGCCGTCACCTCGATCCTGTAGCGCCGCGCACATTCGGTCCGGACACCATCGCGCTGAAAGTGCAGATCCGGCAATCGGACATCTACATCGCACAGGCCGCGCGCACCCGAGTGTTCGTCGGCGATGCCGAACCCGCCGATGTCGAGCGCGACCTCTATCAGATGGAGGACTACATCCAGCAGGTCTTGGCGTTCGATGTTGCAGAGGGGAACGCGATCCGCGTCGAGAAGATCGTCTCGATGTTCACCTCGCGCGACGACGCGATCACCGAGCCGCTCGCCTCCGCAGGCCGACATGTACTGCGGTATCCGGATTTCGCCGGCGCCTATCTGGAGCACAGGGCGGCGTGGGACGAGCTGTGGGACATCTGCGATATCCGGCTACCGCGGGAGCCGCGGACCCAATTGCTGCTGAGACTGCACGTCGCGCATGTCCTGCAGGTGTGTTCGCGCCATACCTCTCGGCTGGATGCGGGTGTCCCTGCCCGCGGTCTCAACGGCGAAGCTTATCGCGGACATGTCTTCTGGGATGAGTTGTACGTGTATCCATTCCTCGATCTGAGGATTCCGGAGGTCACCAAGGGGCTGATCATGTACCGGTACCGGAGGTTGGCAGAAGCGCAGGCTGCAGCATCCGACGCCGGGTACCGGGGTGCGATGTACCCGTGGCAGAGCGGCTCCGACGGGACGGAGGAGACTCAGCTCGTCCATCTCAATCCGCTGTCGGGTCAGTGGGATCCGGATCTGAGCCGTAACCAGCGGCACGTGAGTGCGGCGATCTTCTACAACGTGTGGAGGTACTACCAGGCAACCGACGATTTCGACTTCATCGCCGATCACGGGGCCGAGATGATGCTCGAGATCGCCCGGTTCTGGGCGTCGATCGCCGAGTACAACCCGGAGCGGGACCGTTTCGAGATCCACGGCGTGATGGGTCCCGACGAGTTCCATGAACGCCGACCTGATTCCGAAGCACCTGGCCTGCCGAACAACGCGTACACGAACGTGATGGTGGCGTGGATCGCGGCCAAGGCGATCGAGATACTCGACCTCCTGTCGATGAGTCGGCAGACGGCGCTGCGTGCCACGTTGCGGGTGACGAATGAAGAACTGCAACGGTGGTCGGCGATGAGCCGGAAGATGTTCGTCCCATTTCACGATGGGGTGATCAGCCAATTCGAGGGCTACGAGAAGCTCGACGAGATCGACTGGGAGCATTACCGCGCCTCGTATCCGAACATTCAGCGGATGGATCGTATCCTGCGGGCCGAGGGGCTCGACCCCAATCGGTACAAGGTGTCGAAGCAGGCCGATGCGGTGATGCTGTTCTTCCTGTTCGACGACCACGAGTTGCGGTCGATCTTCGATCGTCTCGGATACGAGTACGACCGTGATCTGGTGCGGCGCACGGTCGAATACTACGACGAACGCACCTCGCACGGATCCACGCTCAGTTTCGTCGCGTATGCGGGTGTGTTGGCAGGGTTCGATCCCGAATCCTCCTGGGAGCGGTTCAAGGTGGCACTCGAAAGCGATGTGAGCGACCTGCAGGGCGGCACCACCAAGGAGGGCATCCACATGGGGGTGATGGCCGGAACTCTGGATCTGGTGCAGCGCTATTTCGTCGGTGCCCGGATCTACGGCGGTGTGCTGGTGTTCCGACCGCGGTTGCTTCCCCATCTCGATGGGGTGTCGTTCTCGATGCGGTATCGGGGCACTCCGCTGCGGGTACAGATCTCCGGCGAGACATTGTCGGTGTGTGCACAAGTCGAAGGTTTCCGGGTGCCGGTGCGGGTGGGCGTGAACGGAGAGTCCGTGCAACTCGGCGCTGGACAGTCGCACGAGTTCCACATTCCACCGACTCCCCTGCCGACCTGACAGGCATCCCGGAGAGACGAGGAGGCGAGCACTGTGACCGGTGACGTGTCGTCGCGTGCCCCCGGGTTCGCCGGGGTGATCTTCGATGTCGATGGGGTGCTTGTCGATTCACCGCACGAGCAGGCATGGCGGGAGTCGTTGGCCCAGCTCATGACGGGGCCGTGGCGCGATGTGGCCGGGCGTACGACGTGGACTCCGGATGCGTTCACCTCGCGGGTGTACCGCGAGGTGTTGTCGGGGAAGCCCCGGCACGCGGGCGCGTTGGCGTGCCTCGAGCACTTCCTGGTCCCGGATGCCCGACGGCGGGAGCCCGAGTATTCCGAGCGCAAACAGGCGATGCTGCTCGAGATGATCGAGGCGGGCCGTTTCGATGCGTACGGGGACGGGGTCCGGTTCGTACTGGCCGTGCGGTCTGCCGGTATCCCGGTGGCGGCCGCGTCGTCGTCGAAGAACGCACACCGGTTCCTCCGTGCAATCCGATTGAAGGAATTCGGGGCGGGCGGCGGGGCGTTGCTCGACGTGTTCGACGCCGACCTGTCGGGCCGCGATTTCGCGCGGGGTAAGCCGGACCCGGAGATCTTTCTCACCGCGGCGGACGGACTCGGAGTGCCGCCGGAGCGGTGTGTGGTGGTCGAAGACGCGGTCAGTGGCGTGCAGGCCGCGAAGGCAGGCGCGATGGTCGCGCTCGGTGTGGCGCGCGCAGGCGACGAGCACGAGTTGGCACAGGCCGGTGCGGATCTTGTCGTGACGTCCCTCGATGAGGTGGATCGGGAGGCATTCGTCGCCGGACGGCTGGTGCAGCGCGCACGTTGACTCGGTGGGGTCAGCGGTCGAGGCCGTGCCAGCGCCAGTCGGCGATCTCGGGCATGTCCTCGCCGTGCTCCCGGATGTACTGCCGGTGTCTGATCAGCGTGTTCTTGAGATGTTCGCGGGCGTAGGCGGCCCCTGGGCGGAGGCGTTCGACACGGTCGATGACGTCCAGTGCCAGATCGAATCGGTCGATTCTGTTGAGGACACACATGTCGAACGGGGTTGTCGTGGTGCCTTCTTCGATGTATCCGCGCACGTGGATGTTGTCGTGGTTGCGGCGGCGGTAGGTGAGCCGGTGGATGAGCCAGGGGTACCCGTGGTACGCGAACACGATGGGTGTGTCGGTGGTGAACAGGGCATCGAAGTCGGCATCGGGTAGCCCATGAGGGTGTTCTCGGTCGTCCTGCAGACGCATCAGGTCTACGACGTTGACCACCCGGATCCGCAGGTCGGGGAACAATTCGTGGAGGATCTCCACGGCGGCGAGAGTTTCCATGGTGGGGACGTCGCCTGCGCAGCCGAGTACGACGTCGGGTTCTGCACCGCGGTCGGTACCGGCCCACTCCCAGATCCCGATTCCTTTGGTGCAGTGAACGATGGCTTCGCCGATGGAGAGGTATTGCGGTTGCGGTTGTTTCCCGGCGACGACGACGTTGATGTACTGGCGGGTGCGCAGGCAGTGGTCGGTGACCGAGAGCAAGGTGTTGGCGTCGGGCGGGAGGTAGACGCGGATCACCTCGGACTTCTTGTTGACGACGTGGTCGATGAATCCGGGGTCCTGGTGGGAGAACCCGTTGTGGTCCTGCCGCCACACATGCGAGGTGAGAAGGTAGTTGAGGGACGGTATGGGACGACGCCAGTGGATCCGGTTGGTGGTGCGAAGCCATTTGGCATGCTGGTTGACCATCGAGTCCACGATGTGCACGAACGCCTCGTAGCAGGAGAACACACCGTGACGTCCGGTCAGCAAATATCCCTCGAGCCAGCCCTGACACGTGTGCTCCGAGAGGATCTCCATGACCCGGCCGTCGGGCGCGAGGTGTTCGTCGGTCGGCAGGATCTCGGCGTTCCAGGCGCGGTCGGTGACGTCGAGCACGTCGTCCAGCCGGTTCGAGTTGTGTTCGTCGGGAGCGACCATGCGGAAGGTTGTCGGATTGTCGCGCATGACATCCCGGAGGAAGGTGCCCAGGATTCGTGTGGATTCGGCGAAATCGTATCCGGGACGATCGATGGTCACCGCGTGGTCGCGGAAATCCGGTAGTGCGAGATCCCGGATGGTGGGACCGCCATTGGCGTGCGGATTGGCGCTCATGCGTCGAGACCCTGCGGGGTTCAGGGCGCGCAGGGCCTCCATTGGTGTCCCGTTGTCGTCGAACAGCTCGTCCGGGCGGTAGCTGCGCAGCCACCGTTCGAGAATGTCACGGTGCTCGTCGTCGTCGCGGGCGTGCGCGAACGGCACCTGATGGGACCGCCAAGTGCCCTCGATCGGGAGCCCGTCCACTTCGACCGGTCCGGTCCAGCCCTTCGGAGAACGCAGCACGATCATCGGCCAGGCAGGTCGGTCACTGCTACCGGACAGCCTGGTTTCCTGCTGGATCTCGGTGATGCGGTCGAGGCTGCGGTCGAGCGCGTCGGCGAAGTGCCGGTGCATATATTCCGGGTCGTGTCCCGAGACGATGATCGGGTCGTGTCCGTATCCCCGGAGCAGCGACTCGAGTTCGTCGGCGCCGATGCGGTCCAGCAGCGTGGGATTGGCGATCTTGTATCCGTTGAGGTGCAGGATCGGGAGCACGGCGCCGTCGCGGCGAGGATCGACGAATTTGTTGGAATGCCAGCTCGCGGCGAGCGGGCCGGTCTCGGCTTCGCCGTCGCCGATCACTGCTGCGACCACGAGGTCAGGGTTGTCGAATGCGGCACCGTAGGCGTGGGAGAGCGAGTATCCGAGTTCTCCGCCCTCGTGGATGGACCCGGGGGTCTCCGGGGCGACATGGCTGGGTATGCCGCCGGGGAACGAGAACTGGGTGAACAAGCGGCGCATGCCGGTTTCGTCCTGGGAGACGTCGGGGTAGAACTCGCTGTATGTTCCTTCGAGCCACGCTGCCGCGACCGGTCCGGGCCCACCGTGGCCCGGTCCCATGATGTACATCATGTCGAGGTCCCGGGCGAGGATCGCGCGGTTCAGATGCGCGTAGACGAAATTGAGCCCCGGTGTGGTGCCCCAGTGCCCGAGGAGGCGCGGTTTGATGTGCTCCGCGCGTAGCGGTTCGCGTAGCAGCGGGTTGTCCATGAGATAGATCTGCCCGACGGACAGGTAGTTCGCGGCGCGCCACCACGCGTCGAGGTCGTGGACGTCTTCGTCCGACAGCGTGGTGGGTTCGGTGGAGGTCGCGGGTTCAGGGGAATCGGGCATCTGTATCGGGCTCCTCGTCTCGACAGCGACCGATCGTGACCTTGTGCTGCACGATCGGCTCATGCGCGTAGCCGCTGCGTGAACGGTACCCACCGCACAGGCGTTGCACTCGTCGATCTCGAATTCGAGGGTGGGGTGGCCGTGGTCCGAGGGGCTCAGAGTCCGAGGCGGGTGACTGCGTTGGCGACCAGACCGGCGTGCTGTCTGCTGTAGAGCGCGACCATGCGCTCGTCGGCGTGCCCGGTCTGGGTCATGATCGTCTGGGTGGTGGCTCCGCCGCGGACGGCCTGGGTGACGAATCCGGCGCGCAGACTGTGCCCGCCGAGGGTCGCGACGAGTTCGTCGCTGAATCCTGCACGGCGGGCGCGCCGTTGGATCATCGAGTGAACCGATTGTCCGGAGAGCGCTGCGGCGCCGAGCGACCCGGTGCGGTGCACCGGACGGAACAGCGCGCGGTTGCCGACGGGCGTCGGTCCTGCGGCCAGGCCTCGGCAGCAGTGCTGCACCGGGCCGTCGTCCCCGTGCTCGAGTAGCGCCGCGACGGCAGGCCTGCCGCCGTCGTCCCAGGTGTCGAGGACTTCGCGCCAGCGCCGATACGCGCACACCGGGCACGTGTGCGGGTCCTGGCCGTGCGGGAGAGTGACTGTGCGACCGCGCGCCGCGCGATCGGTCTTGGACTGCCGGATTGTGACGTAGAGGCCGTCGGCCCGGTGTGGGACGACATCGGCGACGGTGAGGGCGGTCATCTCGGAGCGGCGCAGCGCCCCGGCGAGACCCATGAGCAGTAGTGCGGCGTCGCGACGTTCGGCGACGCGTTCGGCCCATCCGGCAGTCGCCGCGTCGATGCGCATGTGGGTGAGGATCGTGCGGATGTCGTCGGTGAGCAGCGGGGTGCGGCGTGCGGGCGGGGTGGCGCGGTCGCGGCGGATGCCCCGGAGGAGTTCGCGGACCGATTCGTGCTGCCCCGGTTTCGGGTATCCGGCGAGAGAGTGCATCTTGTTGATGGTCGAGACCCACCGGGACAGCGTCGACGGTGCGTAGGCGTAGCGGCCGTCGGCGCGGACCTCGACCGATTTCTCGGTGACGAACCAGGAAATCTGCTCGGGTGTTGCCGGGAGCGGGGTGTGGCCGGTGGTCACGCACCAGCGGGTGTAGGTGTCCCAGTCCGTCAGCTGCGCGGCGCGGGTGTTGTCGGAGGCGGCTTTGTCCCGGAGCCGGCGCATTGCGTCGGTGATGGTGTCGGGTGGTTGCGGGGCGTGGTGAGCGAGCGGTGTCGGGGTGACGACGTCGGGGACGTGTTCGGTGCTCATGCGATCGGGCGGGCGTCGTTGGTTTGTTGTACGCGCAGGTCGCGGGCCAGGTGGTCGCGTTGTTCGATGACGAGGCGACGCAGTGCGCCAGGGGCGTCGGTGTTCGCTGCGAGCCATGCGTCGACCTGGTCGAGGGTGTCGGCCGCGGGGAACAGGCCCAGGACGATGCGGCGGGCGATCTCGATGCTGCGCTCGGACCAGGTGTCGCGCAGGATCGCGAAGTAGTCGCTGTCGTAAGGCCCGGTGAGGTCGCGTCGCGCACCGGTGCGGAAGCCTGCGATGGTGGCGTCGAGGTGGTCGTTGGTGAGTGCGTGGTCGGCGCAGATCGCCGCCCACGCGTGGGCTTTGACCTCTGCGCGGGGGCGGGCGGTCATGGCCCGTAGGTGCGCGGTCCGGCCGGTCGCGGTGTCGTCGCGACGCAGTTCGTCGTCGAGGTCGGGCTTGTCGGCGTATCCGGTGGCGGTCAGCGCCGTGAACCAGGACCACCGCAGGTCGGCGTCGAGTGCGAGCCCGGGCGGTACGGGTGTGGCGCCGTCCAGCATTGCCCGGAGTTCGGTGGCGCGATGGGCGTCCATGGCGGCGGCAGCGCCGACCGCGCGGGCGAAGGCGAGTTGGGCGCCGCTGCCGGGTTCGGCACTACCGAGTCCGTGCCACACTGCGTCGAGCCACGCGACGCGCGCCTGTGGTCGGGCCGGGGCGGGAAGGTAGTGCTCGATGGCGGCGGGCGCGTTGGCGAGGGCCGCGGTGAGCAGCGAGAGGTTCGCCTCGTTCGTCGAGAAGCGGCTCGCCATGGCGATGTAGCGGGTGGCTGCAAGTTCGCCGTCGCGGGTGGCGTTCCACAGCGCCGACCAGATCAGGCCACGTGCAAGAGGGTCGCGGACCCGATCGAGTGAGAATTCGACGGTGGTCAGTGAGCGTTCGTCGAGGCGGATCTTGGCGTAGGTGAGGTCGTCGTCGTTGAGCAGGATCAGGGGTGCGTCGGGGAGTTCGATGCGGGTGCGGGCGTCAACGGCGTCGATCTCGACGCGGTGGGTGCGTACGAGGTCGCCCACGGGGTTGTGGTCGTAGCAGCCGACGGCGAGCCGGTGGGGTCGCGGGTCGGTCTGCACGATGTCGTGATGACCGTTGCCGGTGTGTTCGAGGGTCAGGGTCGAGACTCCGGAGGTTTGCAGCCAGGCGCGGGTCCATTCGGTGAGGTCGCGACCGGAGGTGCTCGACAGTTCGGTGAGGAGGTCGTCGAGCGTGGTGTTGCCGTACGCGTGTGCGTGGAAGTAACGGCGGGCACCCTCGAAGAAGGCGTCGCGGCCGACATAGGCGACGAGTTGTTTGAGGACGCTGGCGCCTTTGGCGTAGGTGATGCCGTCGAAGTTGAGTTTGGCGGCTTCGAGGTCGACGATGTCGGCGACGATCGGATGGGTGGTGGGGAGTTGGTCCTGCAGGTATGCCCATGCCTTGCGGCGGTTGGCAAAGGCGACCCAGGCATCGGTGTACTTCGTTGCTTCGGCGCTGACGAGGGAGCCCATGTAGTCCGCGAAGCTTTCCTTGAGCCACAGATCGTCCCACCATTTCATGGTGACGAGGTCGCCGAACCACATGTGTGTCATCTCGTGCAGGATCGTGTTGGCGCGGGCCTGGTACTGGGCTTCGGTGGCGGCGCCGCGGAAGACGTAGGCCTCGGTGAACGTGACGCAGCCGGGGTTCTCCATGGCTCCGAGGTTGTATTCGGGAACGAACACCTGGTCGTATTTGCCGAATGGATACGGATAGTCGAAGTGCTCGGCGTAGAAGTCGAGGCCCTCGGTGGTGACCTGGAGGATCTCGTCGGCGTCGAGGTGTTCTGCGAGCGAGGCGCGGCACAGCACCCGCAGCGGCACGGTGAGCTCTCCTCTGCTCCAGGTCGAGTCGACGCGGTGGTACGGCCCGGCAACGATGGCCGTGATGTAGGTGGAGATGGGCAGGGTCGGGGCGAACGTCACGGTCTGGTTGTCGCCGCCCCGCTGGCGGTGATCGACGGCCTGGTTCGAGATGACCTGCCAGTGGGCGGGTGCGGTGACCACGAACGTGTAGGTGCCCTTGAGGTCGGGTTGTTCGAAGCAGGCGAACACGCGGCGCGCGTCGGCCGGTTCGTATTGGGTGTAGAGGTAGGTTTCGCCGTCGACGGGGTCGAGGAAGCGGTGTAGCCCCTCCCCCGATCTGCTGTAGCGGCCGGTGGCGACGATGGTGACGACGTTGATCTCGCGGAGTCCGCTGATGGTGATTCGTGCGCCGTCGTAGACGACGGGGATCAGGTCGCCGTTGACCGTCACTGATTCGACGGAGTCGCCGAGGAAATCGAGCCACGATTCCGGTGCGGAGGCGGTGAACTCGACGGTGGTCACCGTGGGGAATCCGGTGCGGTCCGGGTCGACGGCACCGCGGAGGTCGAGTTCGACGTGGTAGGAGTGCACGTCGAGAGCGCGGGCGCGCGCGGAAGTTTCAACTCGGGACAGGTTGACGGAACTCACGGATCCGATCCTGCCATTGCGGCGGCGATTTCTGGCCGGCTCCGGTCGGTATGCGTGTGTCGGCGGGTGCGCTTGTGCCTATCGGCGGGTCAGGGTCGTCCAGTCGGGGTCGAGTTCTCCGAGGAGCAGATCCTGCTCGTCAGCAAGCGGTTCGGACAGTGGAAGCGGCACGAAACGGCAGGCGAACCGCAGTCCTGCGTCGGTGTCGTCGCCACCGACCGTGTGGATCCAGGTGTCCGGGGCATCATCGGGGGCCCGGAGATGTAGGACGTGGGTGTGCCGGGGTTGCCCGGTGACCGGGTGCGGGCGGCGATCGATACCGGCCGTCCCGATCACCGCACAGAGCGCGAGGCCGGTCTCTTCGGTGACTTCGCGGAGCGCGGCCGCGTGGGGGTCTTCCCCTGTGCGGATGCCTCCGGCGGGGATCTGTGTGCCCGCATCGGGGATACCGATGTGGTCGAACACGAGCAGTTCGGGTCCTGTGTGGTCGCGGATCACGTAGGCGGCGATGCGTTTTCGGAGTGTCTGCACCCGGTCAGTATTCAGGTCTCGACCCTGCCCGTGTTCCAGGGGACTACGCCCGTGTTCCGGAGGACTGCGTCAGGCGCCGAGTACGTCGGCCAGCTTGGTGGTGGGGCGGCCGATGAGTCGGCGCAGGTCATGACCATCGGTGTCGAGGGCGCCTGCGGCGATTCCGGCATCGGAGTCGGCGAGGACCTGTGCAAACGGTGCCGGCACTCCGGCACCCTCGAGCACTGTGGCGTACTCGGCCTGCGGCAGGTCCTTGTAGGTGACCTCGGTGCCGAGGACGCGGGAGAGCACGTCGGCGATGTCGCTGTAGGTGAGGTGTTCGTCGCCGCCGAGTTCGTAGGTGACGCCGTTGTGGCCGTCGGTGGTCAGGACAGCTGCGGCCGCCTCGGCGAAATCCTTGCGGGCGGCGCCGGCGAGGCGGCCGGTGCCTGCCGCACCGAACAGTGCGCCGGTGGCCTTGGCGGTATCGACGGCCGATTCGTAGTTCTCCCAGTACCACCCGTTACGCAGGAGCGTGTGGGCTAGCCCGGACTCGGCGAGCAGTTTCTCGGTGGCCTCGTGCTCGGCGGCGAGCGCCAGAGGAGAGGTGTCCGCTGCGAGGATCGAGGTGTAGGCGATGGATCCGACTCCAGCGGCTTGTGCGGCCTCGATGATATTGGTGTGCTGCGGCAGTCGCTGGCCGACCTCGCTACCGGAGATGAGGAACAGCTTGTCGACGCCGATGAGTGCCTCGCGTAGTGCAGCGGGGTCGGCGTAGTCGGCGGCGCGAACCTGGACACCGGCGGCAGCGAGATCGGCGGCCTTGGCGGTGTCACGGACGATCGCGACGATGTCACCAGCGGGGATGCCGCGTTCCTGCAGGGCTGCGATGGTCAGACGGCCGAGGTGTCCGGCTGCTCCGGTGACGGCGATGGTCATGTGTCTCCTCCGGTTGAGTTCGCACGCCGAGGCGCTCGAACCATTGATGCTTCAACTGTCCCCCATTTATACACTTACCTTTCGATAGCGCAATAATTTCGGTAGCTCTTCCTGATGGTTCGCGAGGTAAAGTGGATAGCCATGAGCACCGCCGACCTTCCCGAAGCCAATGTTTTCGCGCGAGACTGCGCGTCCAGGCCGGTGCTTCAGAACATCACCGGGCGCTGGGGCGCCTTGGTGCTCGCAGCACTCGCCGACGACACCCACCGCTTCTCCGAACTGCGCCGTCATGTCGACGGCATCAGCGAACGGATGCTCTCGCAGACCCTGCAGACCCTCGAACGTGACGGCCTCGTACACCGCGAGGTGCTCACGACCATCCCCCCGCACGTCGAGTATTCGCTCACCGGGCTGGGACACCGGATCGTCACGCCGCTGCTCGCCCTCCTGTCTCTCGTTGAGGTCAGCGTGCCGGAGATCATCGCGGCGCAGATCGAACATGATCGCAGCCGCTGAGCGTCCGCACCTCGTGCGACGGCAGTTCGCGACCCACACCGGAGACCTGCGCATGCACGACCGTGACTTTCCTTGTCGGATACCGGGATCTGCTCGCTTGTCATATCCGCTCGGAGAGGATCTCGACGTACCCGTCCGTTCCGTTGACACGAATCCGCTGCCCGTCGCGGATCGAGACGGTGGCATCCGGAACCGCGACAACAGCGGGCAGTCCGTACTCCCTCGCGATCACCGCACCGTGGGTCATCAGTCCACCTACCTCGGTGACCAGACCCGTGATAGCGACGAACAGCGGCGTCCAACTCGGATCGGTGTAGGCGGTCACCAGGATGTCGCCCGGTTCGAGGTCGGCCTGCCCGATGTCGGAGACCACGCGGGCGCGTCCTTCGACGACCCCGGTGGACACCGCCAGGCCGGGAAGCGCACCGGCGGGTAGATCCTCGCGGCGGTACTCACCGGTGACGATCTCACCGTCCGAGGTGAGCACGCGTGGCGGTGTGAGCATTCGGAAGGCACGGAACTCCTCTTCTCGTTCACAGAGGAGTTCGGCGGAGGCGTGTTGTGTACGCACAACCTCACGGAGTTCGTCGAAGCGCAGGTAGAAGATGTCGTCTGCTCGCCGAAGCACCCCGGCCTCGACGAGGCGTTCGGCCTCGCCCAGGAGCGCTTGTTTGTAGACAAAGTAGCGGCAGACCATTGCGTACTTCGGATATTCACGGTATCCGGCGTAGGTGCGGACGCGGTCGATCACGGCCTTGGTTTCGTCCGCTTTGCGGTGCCCGTCGGGAAGGGCACGGAGCCGTTCGAGTACCTCGTGTTCCTTCTGTCGCGCCGTGCGCAGTCCGTCGTCGAAGCGTCGCCGGGCGGCACCCGGTTCGAAGTTCGCGATGTTGCCGAGGATGGTCGGGACGAGTGCGGTGGGGTGCTCGCGCCACCGTGGCCTGGTGATGTCGATCTCGCCGACGCAGCGCATCCCGTACTTGTCGAGGTACGAGTCGAGGGCGTCGCGGGCTTCCCCTCCGCCGGGAACTGTGGCCAATGCGTCGAGGAACTGCGCGTCGCCGAGACCTGCGCCCTCGACACTATGGAGGAATGCGACGACCTCGGGGTGGGGCCGGATCGCGTCGGCAACGTCGAGCAGCTCGAGACCCATTTCGGAGGTGATGTTGTGGGGGACGGATTGTGTCAGGGCGTCGAGGGCATTCTCCTCTCCCAACCACTCGTCGAGATGCTCACGCAACCACATTGCGCCGTCCAAGGAAGCCATGATCGCTCGAGAGCTCTTCGGTGCGAAGAGGATTCGTCGCAGCTCCAGGATGTCTGCGTCGATGAAGTCGAGGAGTGCAAGCCCGGTTCGGGTTCGGATGTCACGGGCCAGCACCGAGGTGGAGGCTTCGCTGTCTGCGATCAGTTCGGTGACGAGCGCGTCGTCGGTCTCGATCGGGGCATGCGGGGCGCCGGCAGCCGAGCTCCGGTCGGTCGGTACATCCGGGCGGGTACGAACGAAACCGCGTTCGACGATGGCCTTCAGTGCGTCGCCGACGAGCGGTTCGGAGCTGCCGAGGGCCGCGATCAGGCCTGCACTCGCCGTGGGCGATGCGAGTCGGTCGGTGACGTCGACGAACAGCCGGCCCCCTGAATCGCGCATGGGTGCCGTACTCGTCATCTGCCAGACGGAGAGCCCCAGCGGTTTGATGGCGTCGGTCATCATCTGCTGGTGTCCGACCGACACATACACCCGGTTCGCGTCGTCGGGAGCCCCGGGAATCGGGAACAGTGTGGTGATGGGCCGGCTCTGGACGATCCGGAATTCATCGTCGACGAGGCACCATTCGATGTCCTGGGGTCGCCCGAAGTGGGTTTCGATGTCGCGGCCGAGCTGCGCGAGTCGTAATGCCTGCTCATCGGCCAGTACCGGCCGGATCTGCTCTTCCGATTCGAGGATGCGGGTTCTCGTGCCTCCGGCCGGATCTGCCTCGACGGCGAGTTCTTTTGTCGCCACAGATCTGTCGGTGACGTTGCCGTCACGCACCTTGTAGACGTCTGCCTCGACGAGACCGGAGACCAGGGCCTCACCGAATCCGTATCCGGCGTCGATGCAGACGACGGTGCGATCGCAGGTGAGCGGATCGGCGGTGAACAGGATCCCAGAGGCCTGCGCGAATGCCATGCGCTGGACGATGACCGCCATGTGGACCGCGCGGTGGTCGTACCCGTTCCGTAGCCGGTAGGTGACGGACCGTTCGGTGAACAGCGAGGCCCAGCACCGGCTGACGTGTCGAAGGATCTCCACCGATCCGGTGATGTTGAGGTAGGTGTCCTGCTGACCGGCGAAGGAGGCGTCAGGCAGGTCCTCGGCGGTTGCGCTCGAGCGGACGGCATACGCGCCGTGTGCACCGAGCGCAGCGTGTGCGTCGGTGATCGTCACGGCCACGTCGTCGGGGATCGGGCACTGTTCGATCGCGCGACGGATGTCCGCGCTCGTTGCGCTGATCCGCTCGCGGTCGTGGTGGTCCAGTCCCGCGATCCGGTCGATCAACGCGTCGAGCCGGGGTGCGGCGGTGACGATCCGCTGGAAGGCGTCCGTCGTCACGCAGAAGCCGTCCGGCACGTGTGTGCCCGGGATGCGCGACAGTTCACCGAGGTTCGCGCCTTTACCTCCCACCCGTGCGATATCTGTGCGGTCGATCTCGTCGAAGCCCAGCACGTAGTCCATTCGCTGCTCCTGACCTGTGGTGTCGGCATGTGAGAGGCGAGTATGGACCAGTTTTCGGGGCCTCATGAGCGGCATCGATCGTGTATAACGTGAAAGGGGGGCGGAGAAGTCTCGCACGCTTGCCGCAGCCGAAGTCGTCGGCTGCGAGTTGGTGTCCATTCCGATGGTTCGTGACGGATAGTTCGGTACACCAACCGTCCTTTCCGACGCCGAACGGGTCGCAGCTACGCGGGTCGGGGTGCGCGAAGTCGGTCGACGATGACGCTGCGGGCGGCTCGGCCTTCGGGTGTGGGGGTCAGCGGGTAGACATGCAGCAGCCCGTCGCCCGGGTGATAGTCGACCTCGATCCCTTCTGCCGTCGCCTTGTCCACGAGCAGCCGGGTGTCTGGATAGATGATGTCGCGGGTGCCGATGAACACGGTGAGGGGGCCGAGTCCGTGCAGGTCGGCGGCGAGTGGGCTCACCCATGGGTGATCGAGGGCGAGATCGCGGCGCCAGTGGTCGATGAATACGCGGGTGCCCTCGCGGGCGAGCCATGGATCGGTGGGTTGGACGATGTCGATCTCGGGGTTGGACAGGGACAGATCGAGTGCCGCCGAGATGAGAACCGTTCGCGGCAGTGTCAGGGCGTGCTCATCGCGGAGGGCGATCGCCGCCGAGAGCGCGATCTGCCCGCCCGCGGAATCACCGGCGATGCACGCGGTGCCGTACCGGTCGTGATTGGTCCGGACGAGGTCGGCGATCATGGGGACGACCTGCCCGGCGGTACCGAACGGCACCAGGGGGTAGATCGGCACGGTGACGGTGGTCTGCGCGACCGCGGCGATCTGCGCCGCGAGATGCCAATGCTGCGAGACGATTTCGTTGACCCATCCCCCGCCGTGGACGTAGACGGTACTTCCGTGCGGCGTTCCTGAGATGGGGGCGATCGTGTAGATGGGCCACTGTCCGCTGCGGTCGAGCGTCACGGTCACGTCGCGCCGCAATCGTGCCGGCGGGCCGTAGGGCCGCGGGCGGAGCGAGACTTCCGTCAGGTGTGCGCGTGCGGTCACCGGATCGAGGTAGTTACGGTTTCGGCGCATCGCTTTGATGACCGTGGGCAGGAGACGACTCGGTACGCTCGGCAATGCGTCCTCCAGTGTTCGGCGGTGGAACCCGGCCCGGCCGTCGGGTCGCGCTCGGTGTTGGAGCCCACTCTAGGTCCGGATCCGTGCGTGTCGGGGCAGGCAGGCACACCTCGGGCACCGTGTACTTCGACCTCTGCGGCAGTCCCGGTGGGATTCAGCCGGTGGCGCACGCGGGCGCTGGCACGTCCTCGAACAGCGGCGCTCCGATCGGCGTGAGGTACACGACGTCGAGGACCACCGGCACTGTGCCGATATTGCGGCCGACATGCATGTGGTCGGCTCCTGCAGGTTCGTCGATCACCTCTCCTGCGTTGTAGATCACCGGCTCGCAATCCGCTCCGGGATGTGTGAGTGTGCCGGACCGGACGATGCCGAGGACGGGTCCGTCGTGATAGTGCCACCCTGTGGTTCCGCCCGGATCGATGGTGATCTCTCGCGCTACGGCGTGCACCCCGTCGGGCACGAACGGCAGCAGGTTCGGGGGGATCTCGATGTCCACCCACGTCACGCCCGACAGTCCCTCACTCGGCGTGGCGTGCGCCCACCCGGGCACCGCGACGGATCCGGCGAGCACCATGGCCGCGAGCACACTACGCAGGGGCCGTCTCATGGTCACGGAGGTTACCGCTCGCGCGCCCCGGTCACAGGGCGAACGCGCATACCGGTCGCCGACACGGACCGTGGGTGATGCGAGACCGAGGGCGCCGTCCGCCTACCCTGTCACGGTGAACGAAACAGGTCGATCCCGCGTCGGAGCGGTCGAGGACGCGCTGGTGCGGGACGACCGGCTGCGGTTGTTCTCGTTCGCGACCGCAGAGAAGCGCACCCATTATCTGTGGGTTCTGCGGGCATTCGACCACGCGCGCGGCAACTACACGGTGCTTCTGCACGCCGGGGAGGTCGAGACCGTTCTGAGCCGCATCGTCGCGGACGGCACCGGCGACGTTCCCGGCGCCTCGGACATTCCGGCGCTGCTCGAGCAGCTCCACAACTGGGGTGTGCTCGAACGTAGCTACGACGGTACCCGGGCTGCCACGCTCGCCGAATACCGCAATCGTCATTACGTCTACCAGTTCGGGCAGGCCGGTTACCGGGCGTTCCGTGCGGTCGAGGATGTGCTCTCGGCGCGCGGGGAGGACGTGTCGTTGTCACGGTTGGCGCTGGCGGATCTGCTCGCCGACCTCACCGAACTCGCCGACGCGAACGCCGCAGGCGACGGTGAACTCGTCTATCGCAAGCTGAGCCGGCTCGATGCGACGCTGTCGGACATGGCCGAGCGCGCCGCCCGGTTCTATCTGGTGCTCGGCGATCTGGTGCGCACCACCGAGATCACCCCTGAGCTTTTCCTCGACCAGAAGGACGCGCTGCTCACCCACATGCGCGAGTTCAGTTCCGATCTTGCCCGCTACGCCCCGAAGCTCACCGCCGCCCTCGACCGGGTGCACGCCACCGGCGCCGAGACCCTGCCGACGCTCGCGGCACAGCACGACGAGCGGGTGTTGCTCGCGCTCGAGGAACGCGAGGCCGACTGGCGGATGCGGTGGCGTGGGGTCGAGCATTGGTTCGTCGGTGTGGGGTCCTCGCCGAGCGAAGCGGAGCGGCTGCGCGGCGCGACGAGCAATGCGATCTCGGCGGTGTTGTCGCTGCTGCGGCGCCTGACCGAGCAACGACGTGGCGGTGTCAGCCGCGAATCGCAGTTGCGGCACCTGGCGGGATGGTTCGCGAACGCGCCCACCGAGGTGGCCGCGCACGCTCTGTTCGGGACCGTGTTCGACCTGGGACGGCCTCGGCATTTCTCGGTACCGCATGCCGACGCGGACGTCGTTCCGGTCACCCGGTCGTGGTGGGAGGCGCCGCCGGTGGAGATCGCGCGCACCCTTGCCGAGACGGGACGTCGGCCCGCCGCGGGTGCGCCCGGCCGGATCCAGCGCAATGACGCCGGCGTGCGCAGGTTGCGGGAGAAGCAACTCGAGACGCAGCGGCGTCGCGCGCACGCCGCGAAGTCGCTGGCGGTCGGTGGGGTGCGGGAGCGCGAGCTCTCGGAGCCGGAAACCGAGGTGTTGTTGGGTTTGCTGGATGCGGCGTTGTCGGCGCGGGTGCCGGTCAGTGGCCGGGTGCGGCCGGATGAGCAGACGTCGGGGACTCAGAACGGGGTGAAGCTCACGTTGCGGCCGAGTAAGGAGTCGATGGTGGTGCGCACCGCGCGGGGCAGTCTGTATCTGGATCATCTGTCGGTGGAGGTGCAGTGAAGGCGCGATCGATTGCGTCGGTCGATCTCGATTCGTATCAGCGTGCGGCGCGGCTGATCCTGACGCACCGTCTGGTGACGACGACGTTCCCGGACCGGTCGGCGTTGTCGTCGCTGCGCCGGTGGGCGACGGAGTTGCGTGAGGATCTGCTTGCGACGTTCGGGTATCGGCTCGAGGTCACCGAGACCACGGCGCGGTTGTTCACGGTCGCCGATCGGCTCGATCCGGGTGCGGGGACGAGTACGGCGACGGATCGGGCGTTCGATCGTCGACGGTATGCGTATCTGGCGTTGGCGATCGCGGCGTTGGGGCGTGGTGGTGGTCAGATCACGTTGTCGGAGTTGGCCGATCACGTGGCGTCGGATGCGGGCCGGGTGGACGGGGTCGATCTCGATACCGGGCGCGCCGCAGACCGGGATGCGTTCGTCGATGCGGTGGCGTGGTTGACGGTGCGGGGTGCGTTGACGCTCGCCGATGGTGATGCGGGTGGCTGGGCGAGCGATCCGGGCCGCGGGGAAGCGCTCTACGACATCGATCGTGCCGTGGTCGCCGCGCTGTTCCGGCCGCCGCGGGCGTTGCAGCATCTGACGTCGGTGCGGGCGCTGCTCGGATCGTCCGTGCCGCACGGCGACACCGGTGAGGTGCGGCGGCGGGTGCGTCGTGCGCTGGTGCAGAAGCCGGTGGTCTATGCCGAGGAGTTGTCCGACGACGAAGCGTTGCAGTTGGCGTTGCCGCGCACCACCGATGAGGTGGAGTTGTTGACGGGTCTGGTGTGTGAGCGGAGGGCCGAAGGGGTGGCGTTGGTCGATACATCAGGCCGGTTGTCGGATGTGCGGTTTCCGAACACGGGGACGGTCGCGCAGGTCGCGTTGCTTCTTGCCGGGGAGATCTGCGATCGGGTGTTGGATCCGGATGCTGCGTCGCCGGAGCGGATGCCGCTGCCTGCGGATGCTCACGATGCTCTGGTGGCGGCGATCGACGGCGCGATTCCGCGGTCGGGGTTGTTCACACCGTTGGTGTCCGCGATGCCGGGCGAGTTCGTCGATCGCTGCGGGGGTGAGTCCGAGCGTGTGGTTGCGGCGCATCCGCTGCTCGAGGATTCGTGGATCACGGGCACGATCGGGCGGCTCGTCCACACGTACGGGCGGACTTTCGCTGCGCAGTGGCAGGCGGATCCGGCGGGGCTCGCGCGGGCGGCGACGGAGCGGCTCGAGCAGATGCGGCTGGTGGTGCGGGCGCCCGGCGGGATCTTGGCGTTGCCGGCGCTGGCGCGGTTCCGCGGCGTGACGGTCAGTGTGCGCAAGCGTGATCCGGAGATCGATCTGTTTCCCGATGCGTCGCCGCCCGATGATCTGTCCAGCAACTCGGCTTCCACTGTTTCCGATTCGATCGACCTGGAGATCTCATGAGCAGCGCCCGTTTCCGCCCCACGCGTGCCGGGATCATCAATCTGTGGGATTACCGCGATCAGGAGTTCTCGTTCGCGGACGGTCGCCTGGTGTTGCGCGGCCCGAACGGCTCCGGCAAGACGAAAGCCCTCGAGGTGCTGTTTCCGTTCGTGTTGGACGGGCGCATCGAGCCGCGGCGGCTCAACCCGTTCGCCGGTGAGGAACGCACCATGCGCTCGAATCTGCTGTATCAGGGGCAGGAGAGCGCGCATTCGTATGTGTGGATGGAGTTCAGCCGCGGGCAGCGTGACGATCCGGAGGCGGTCACGGTCGGGATCGGGATGCGCGCGACGAAGGGCAACGACAAGGTCACGCGCTGGCATTTCGTCGTGGACGGGCGGGTCGGTGTCGATTTCTCGCTGCTGGATGACGAGGATCGGCCGCTGACGAAGAAGCAGCTGATCGAGCAGGTCGGTGCCGATGCGATCACCGAGCGGCCGATCGAGTATCGGGCGGCGATCGATGCCCGGATGTTCGGACTCGGGTCGCAGCGCTACGACCAGCTGATCAATCTGATCTTGACGTTGCGGCGTCCGCAGCTGGCGAAGAATCTGGATCCGAAGGGCCTGTCGCAGGCGCTGACCGATGGGTTGCGGCCGCTCGACGACGAACTCGTCGTCGAGGCTGCCCGGTCGTTCTCCGACATGGAGGAGGTGGCCCGCACGCTGGAGTCGCTCGCCGCCGCTGATGATGCGGCGCAGCGTTTCGTCACCGTCTATTCGAAGTATGTGCGGCAGCAGGCGCGGGTCGCGGTGGAGCAGGTGTCGGGGCGGCTCGAGGCCGTGGACGCGGCGGTGTTCGCGTTGCGGCAGGCCGCCACCACCCAGCAGGAGGCCACGGCCGCGCGCACCGAGTCGGGGGAACTGCTCACGGGGGCCGAGCGGGAGCTCGAGCAGGCCCGGACGACGCTCGATGCGTTGCAGCGGTCGAGCGCGTACGAGGGCAAGCAGCAACTCGACGATCTCGCGTCGGTGGTGGCCAATCTCGAGCGCACCACGTCCGCGCAGACGGAGAATGCTGCGCGGGCGCAGACTTCGATGGCCGACCGGCTCGATGAGCTCACTCGTGCCGAGGAAACGTTGACGGCCGCGACCGCGGCACGGCGCCGCACCGAGGAGGCGATGCAGGCCGCGGCCGGGGATGCGTCGATCACGTGGTCGGGTGTGGAGCACATCGACAGGACGGATCGGCTGGTCGCGTCGATCGAGGCGAACGCCGAGGAACGCGATGGTGATGTGCGGGCGGTGCGCAGCGCGTTGTCGAGGGTCGAGGGTGCGGCCGCGGCGCGCACGCGGGCCGATGCGACGGCGACGCGAAGCCGCGGTCAGCGCGACACCGCGTTGGCTGCGGTCGAGGCCGCAGAGACCGTCGTGGAACTGGCCCGCAGCGACGCGGCGAGCGAGTTGCGTCGTTGGTGGACCGAGCACACAGCCGATTTCGGGGCCGTGGGGTTGTCGACTCCGGTGTTCGAGGCGCTCGATGCGGCGTTCGGTGTGGTCGGTGAGGACGATGCGATCGGCCCGGCCGCGGTGCTGGCCGAGCACATCGGCCCCGTCGTCGAGGAGATCCGGTTCCGGCAGCGCGCGATGGCGGCGGAGATCGACGCCATCGCGGGCCGGGTCGGTGAGCTCGAGCAGGAGCGCGGGGCGGTGGCAGCGGAGCGGGACGACGCTCCCCCACCGTTCCCCGCTCGGTGCGGGTCGCGGGACGGCTGGGACGGCGCCCCGCTGTGGCAGCTCGTGCGGTTCCGGAATGAGGTGTCCGCGGACGATGCGGCCGGTGTCGAGGCAGCGTTGCAGGCGGCGAATCTGCTCGACGGGTGGCTTGTCGGGGGAACCGGCGAGGTGCCGGATCTCGAGTCGGATCAGGTGCTGGTGGCGTTGCCACCCGAGCAGCGACCGGCCGGTCGAACCCTGGCGGATGTTCTGGTGCCCGAATCGGATACATCGGTACCCGAGGCGTGGGTCGCGGAGGTGCTGGCATCGATCGCGTTGACGACCGAGCCGGATCCTGGTCTCGGGGTCGCGGTGGATGCGCGCGGCGGCTATCGGCAGGGTGTGCAGCTCGGCCGGCACGTGAAAGACCATGCGGAGTTCATCGGGGCGACAGCGCGGGCGCGGCGACGGCAGCGACGCATCGCCGAGCTCGACACGAGCATCGCCGAGGCCCGCGCCGAGGCGCAGTCCCTGCGTGAGGACGAGCAGGCGTTCGGGGGGCGGCTCGCCGCCCTCGACCGTGCGGTGAAGGCGCTCCCCCGCCCGGGTGCGGTGTTCGCGGCGCTGCGGAAGGTCACCGAGTGTGCGGGTGCGTTGCGTACCGCGCAGGAATCGGCGGCGGCGGCGGACCGTGATCTCGATCAGGCGATCGCTGATGCGTCGGTCAAGGAACAGCAGTTGCGTGCGGCGTCGGCGCGGCATCGCACCCCGATGACCGCCGTCGAACTGGACAGTCTCGATGCCGCGATCCGGCATTTCCGGACGCAAGGTCAGGCGCTGCTGCGTGCGTTGCGGGAGCAGGCGAATGCCGCCGAACGTGTGCGGGAGGCTCGGTCGCGGCACGACGAGGCCCGGGTCGCGGCGGACGACGCCGCCGAACGTTCTGTCGAGGCCGCGGAATCGCTGACACATCAGCAGCAGCGGCTGGAGACTCTGCGGGAGTCGATCGGGGCGAGCGCCGAGCGCATCGATGCGGAACTCGCGGATGCCCGTGGGCGCATCGAGTCGGCGAAGGCAGCCGAACGTGCGGCCCGGAACGCCTTCCAGTCGGCACTCGAGCAGATCGGCAAGGCCGAGGCGGCACATACGGCTGCGGAGCAGACGTTGCGGTCGGCGCTGGTGGAGGGTCAAATCGATGCCCGCAGGTTGGCGCCGTTCGCGCATCGCGACCTGTTGGCGTTGCTCGAGGTGCACAGCGAGCGGGTGTGGCCGGTGAGTGAGGCGGCGTGGCTCGATGCCGATCAGCTGGTCTACCGGATCCGGCATGCTTCGGGATTCGACGGTGCTGTCGTCGAGACGCTGCCCGTCGAGGTGACGGCGTTGTTCCGGTCGTTGGAGGCGGCGACGGTGTCGGTGTCGACCGGGGAATCGGCGCGCAAGTCGACCGGATCGGCGTTGACGTCGGCGTTGCAGGATTTCGATGCCGAGCTCGCGCGGGGCCGCGACTATCGGCTGACCTGGGATGCGCCCGACGGGGTGACGGTGGTGCAGGTGCAGGACGAACAGGGCTACAGCTCGGTCGGTCGGTTCGCGGCGCGCATTGCGCAGGCCAGGCAGGAGCAGGAGGCATTGCTCACCGATTCGGAGCGTCGCATCCTCGAGGACGCGCTGTTGACCGGGTTGTCGCAGCAGATTCACGAACGTACCGTCGACGCCCGAGATCTGATCGGTCGGATGGGCAGTGAGATGCGGCAGCGGCACATGTCGTCGGGCACCACGATCGGGGTGCATTGGGTGCTTGCCGACCATCTCGATGAACGGGCGCGGGCGGTGTGCAAGTTGCTGGACCGGGATGCGTCGGTGTTGTCGCCGGAGGACCTGGCGGGGATCCGGGCGCATTTCGCGTCGCGGATCCGCGCCGAACGCGCGGCGCATCCGGAACGGTCGTACCCGGAGATCCTCGCGTCGACGCTGGATTATCGGCGGTGGCGGGTGTTCTCGTTCAGCCTCATCGGTGCCGATGGGAGCGAGGACCGGTTGACGCCGGCGCGGCATTCGGCGTTGTCCGGTGGTGAGCAGTCGGTGTCGCTGCATCTGCCGTTGTTCGCGGCGGCGCACGTGATGCTCGATTCGGCCGATCCGCACGCCCCCAGGTTGTTGGCGTTGGACGAGGCGTTCGCCGGTGTCGATGACACCGGTCGCAGCGAATTGCTGGGCCTGTGTGTGCAGTTCGATCTGGATTTGTTCATGACCGGTTTCGATCTGTGGATCACCTACGCGGGGGTGCCGGGATGCGCGCACTACGATCTGTCGCATTCGGTGGCCGAGCACACGGTCGCGGCGACGCTGCTGGTGTGGTCCGGTGGTGAGTTGCTCGCCGAGCACGACGGGTCGGATCTGGCGACGGCATTGGGATCGCCGGGGACGCGGCGGGTGATGCAGCCGGTGGAGGGGTCGTTGGAATTCGCCTGATCGGCGCGGGATTCGAGGAGGATCTGTGGGCTGGTCCGGTAGCAACGAACTGCGTGCGGTGCTCGACAGAGCTCGCCGGCATGTTCTGAGCAATGGACTTCAGGTGACCGGGAAGATCACCGTTCCGGTCACCGAGGAGACCCCTGATCTGTACCGACTGGCGCTCGCGATGCGCAGGGTCAAGGTAGACAGCACCTCGACGACGGTGCCCATCTACGTGCAATCCCTCGACACGTGGTTGCAAAGTCCTCTCAACGGCGGTCGCTCACTGCTCGAAGTGCTGGACGCGGAGTCACCGCTCGTCGACCGCCCCGCCGAAAGGTCCGCCGAGAAGGATGCCGTCGGCCGGGCATGGGAGCAGATCCACACGATTCTGGCTGCACCCGAGCGTCGGCAGTGGCTCGAGCTCATCACCGCCGCACGGGTTACGACGACCGACCTGACATCGGGGAGAATGCGCGACGTCGCCCGCGTCCTCGCCGAATTGCCCGCCCAGGGCGCCTCACCGGTCGAGCTCGCCGAGCACGCGCTCGGCGACACCAAGGCTCTGACCGACACGTCTCTACGCCGGTGGGTGCTGCGTCTTCTCGCGGCAGCACGTGGCATCGATCCGCCCTCGACCGGTGCAGAGCGCGCCGCATTGTGGGAGCAGTTCGGTGTGATCGACAGTGGGCTGGCCAGCCGCGTACTGACCCTCGGAGTACGGCTCGAAGGTCACCCCGCTGCGGTGACGATCTCCGAGGCCGCGGCGGATGCCGGGATTCATCAAGTATGGACACTGGCGCAGCTGCGCACCTGGAATGCAAGGTTGACTGCGGACGAGGTGTACGTGTGTGAGAATCCCACCGTCATCCAGGCCGCCGAACGTGAACTGGGAGCACAGTGCAGACCGTTGGTGTGCACTGAGGGGCAGCCGTCCGAAGCAGTCCGCAAGTTGATGAGCACAGCTCGCGGAACCGTGCACTGGCGCGGCGATTTCGACTGGACCGGACTGCGCACCACCGGTCGCGCCTGTGCCGAGCTCGACGCAACGCCGTGGCTGATGGATGCGGCCACCTATCGGGAGGCGCTCGGCCGTGGTGACTCCGAGGCGTTGAAGTCCGCCGATACGCGTGCCGAGTCCCCGTGGGATCCCGAGCTCGCGCAGGCACTGAAGACGTCCGGGCGGGCCGTCATGGAGGAGCGTTTGATTCCGGAGTTGGTGGAGTGTCTCCGGCGATAGCCGCCGAAGACGAACTGCCTGGTGGACTTTCTGCCTGTCGTCAGATGCGGCGCATCACCGACACGACCTTGCCCAGGACGACCGCGTCGTCGCCGTCGATCTGGGCGTAGGCGGGATTGCGTGGTTCGAGGATGACGTGACCGTTGCGGCGCCGGAACACCTTCACTGTGGCTTCGCCCTCGATCATCGCGGCGACGATTTCGCCGGAGTGCACTTCGTCCTGGCGACGCACTACGACGACGTCGCCATCGCAGATGGCGGCGTCGGTCATCGACTCACCGCGCACCCGCAGCGCGAACACGGTGCCGGAGCCCACCAGCTCGCGAGGAAGCGTCAGCGTCTCATCGTGGTACTGCTCGGCGAGGATCGGTGCACCGGCCGCGATGTCGCCCACCACCGGTACCGCCACATTGTTGTCGTTCGACCGTCCGCGGTCGGTGCCTGCGAGGAAAGGGCGCACATCCAATTGCCGGGTCACGGAGGCACCGCGAAGGAGAAAACCCTTGTCCTCGAGACTCTTGAGGTGCTTGGACACCGACGACGTCGACCGTAAACCCACCGCGTCCCCGATCTGGCGGGTGCTGGGGGCGCATCCGTGGGCCGCCACCCAATCCCGGATCGTTGCCAGAATCTGCTGCTGCCGGAGGGGTAGTGCTGAGGCGTCGAGGCCGCCGAACATGTCGAGGTCGTCGTAATCGGTCACCGAAGAATCGTAGGTGGCGGCAGCCACGCACGCCCAAGGGCGGTGTTGTGGGTCGACGGTGAGCGAGTCTCGACGCCGCCAAGCGCGACGTGAATGCGAGCGGCTGATCGTGCTCGTCCGCGATCACGGCCGGTGGCGCATTGCCAGTGGAGCTGCCCACATCGGCGCACCCCGACGCGGCCTGGCGTTGATCGATAGGCTCACCGCCGACAACGCTGTACACCCCACCGCCACCTGGGACAACGATATCGATGCTGCGGCATCGTGCGCCCCCGGTCATAGTCAGATCACCGCAGCAACCCTGAAGCCGACAGCCCCGTTCGAAGTGCGTCGTACTCGTCGTCGTCGAGAGCCAGAAGTGGGGACCTCACGGCCCTGTTCTGCAGAACGCCGAGCAACTGGAGCGCGCCCTTGACCGTCGTCGCGCCGTAATTGGGAACGCCCATCACCGCCTGCAACGCCGGCTGCAGACGGGCATTGATCTGCCGCGCCCCCTCGACATCGCCCGAGAAGAACGCTGTGATCATCGCGCGGATCTCATCGCCCGCCACATGGCCGAGAACAGAAACAACCCCGCACGCCCCGTACGCGAGAAATCCCAGCGTGAGACTGTCGTCCCCCGAGTAGACCGCGTAGCCCAACTCGCGCAACATAATTGCCTGTGTGGGGTCTCCGGCTGCATCCTTCACTGCGACCACGGACGGCCACTGTGCCATCGTCTCGAATGTCGAGGGCGCCAGTTTGGTGCCCGCCCGACCCGGGATGTCATAGATCATGACGGGCGCATCGACCGTCTCCACGACAGTGTGAAAGTGATGCAGTACGCCACCTTGACTCGGCTTGTTGTAGTACGGCGTGACCAGCAACAGCCCGTCGGCGCCGTGCTCGACGGCCTGGCGCGCCAATTCCAGCGTGTGCCGGGTGTCGTTGGTGCCCACCCCGGCAACGACCTTGACGCGGTCGCCCACCGCCTCCTTGACCACGCGCAATATCCGACCGTCCTCGGCGGTGGTGGTCGTGGCCGCCTCACCGGTGGTCCCCGAGACGACGATCCCGTCGTGTCCGTGGTCGACCAGATGCCGTGCGATCCGAGCAGTCGCCTCCTCGTCGATGTCGCCGTCCGCGGTGAAGGCGGTGGCCATCGCAGTCAGTACGCGTCCGAACGGCGCTTCAGGTGCAGACGAGAGTGTCATTGCCTCAGTATGCACGCCGGACCGGTGGCGGTGAGGGTCCCTCCCGGGACTACATACTGTTGCTCCGGTTGTGCTAAACCATGGCACACGATGGTGGAGGCTCACGCGGTACGGAAGCCATCGAGGTGACGGCGATCACCGGCGTCGACGCGGTGTATCCGCCTGCGCTCGGTTACCTCACCACACCGGGCCCGCGCAACGTGTATAGGCTGGCGGGTATGTTCTTCGGTCCCCGGAGCAGTGTTGCACTGATCTTGTTCGTGCTCTCGTGGGCCGTTGCCGTTTTCTTCTCCGTCGATCCCAGTTCGGCGGGCACCACACCGGGTCTACTGGCAGGGATCGTGGTCACCCTCGTCGCGGTGGCGGCTGTGCTGAGGACCGCCCACGCAGACGATGTGCTGTTCGGGTTCGGCCGAACTACGCGCGGCCCCACCGAGGAAGAACACCGCCGCCGCGGTGAGCTTCGCCGGCACTCTCATCCGGATACTTCCGGCCGTCCGCGTCCTCGATCTCCCGGCCTCCGGGCGGGGGCCGTATCGACTGTGCTCGCCTGAACGATCGGTCTCCGCGTCCTCGATTCTGCGTCCCTGCACGAGGAATACCAGGAGATCCCCATGTCCACCCCTTCGCTGCGCGCTCACCCTGCCATCTCGGTGCGCAAGGCCGGTCGCCGTTTCGGTGACCTGTGCGTCTTTTCCGACGTGAACTTCGATGTTGCTGCCGGTCGGTGTTGCGCGATCGTCGGTGCAAACGGCGCCGGCAAATCCACCCTGCTGCGCTGCGTGATCGGCGCCGATCAGCTCGATCACGGCAACATCACCGTCCAAGGAATCCCGGTCGACGAGGCCTCGGCGTCCTTCCGTGCCGCTGTGGCCGCAGTGGTCGGTGAACCCGCCACATTCGCGCACCTGACCGCCCACGAGCATCTGCAACTTGTCGGTGTCGCCCACGGCGTCACCGACCCGTACGATTCGGCGACTCGCGTCCTCGACGAAGTGGGTCTCATGGAGATCGCCGATCAACTTCCCGTGACGATGTCGAGTGGCCAGCGTCATCGCCTGGCATTGGGATCGGCGCTGGTGCGGCCTCACAGGGTACTGGTGCTCGACGAACCTGAACAGCACCTCGACGCCGGTGGCCGTGCATGGCTCGCCGACGCAATCCGTGCAGAGAAGCATGAAGGTACTGCGGTGCTGTTGGTCTCCCACGACCACGCCCTGGTCACTGCAGTTGCCGACGAGACCGTCGACGGTGACTCATGGCGCTGAGCGAGACCTCCCGACCGATTCCCGCTGTGTCGACGCTGCGCACTCTCCGACGCAGTTTCGAACGTGCCCATACTCCGCCGATGCACAAGGAGGGAACCTTCGCGCTGACCGCGCTCGGGGTGTACGTATGCCTCGGGGTGCTCTGGTGGCTCACGACACGACCGTCCACAGTGCTGACCACCTCATTTCTGATGGACACGAACGAGCGATGGAATCCGACGTGGGGATGGGCACTGGCCGGGGTGCTCACCGCAGTCGTGGTCACAGGAGCGTCAGCGCTGGGGCCGGTGAGCGTTCGCAGCGAGACCGCATCGTGGTTGTTGCCCACCCCCGTCGATCGCCGTGCAATGCTGTGGCCGCGGATCGGTGCAGCTCTCGGCCTCGGCTCTGTCGTCGGCCTGGCAGTGGGTCGGTTGGCCGCATTCGTCGCTGGACTCGAGCACTGGCTGCCTTTCACCATGCTCGGAGCAGGTCTCGGCACCGGTAGTGTTGCGCTCGCAGTGCTCGTCCAGTGTGGGGTTCTTCCCGCCTGGACCCTCCGTGTTGTTACCGCCGTCTGTGTGTCGGGCGCAGGCGTAGCAGCGATCGTCGCGGCCGCGGGTGGCACAGTTGTGCTGATCACCTCGTGGATTCCCGTCCTCGTCGTCTCGATAGTGGCAGTAGCGCTGTCGGCGATGTCCGTCTGGTGGTGCGGCCGGATCACGTTGGCCCGCATGTCGATCGGTTCCGAGACCACGGTTGCGACGTCGGTATCGCTGACGATGCTGGACCTGTCGATGGTGACCGGAGCCCTGGAGCAACGGGCATGGCGTCGTGTGGCCCGTCGCGCCTCCCGCCGCGTGCCCACCTCCCGTACCCGCGCGTTGATCCGTATCGATGCGATGCGTCACGCGCGCCGTCCGCACTCACTGGTCATCGCTACCGGTGCGGTCTGTGCGGGGTGGACACTGTCGACTGTCCTGTCGCCGATCGCTGCAGCGTGGATGTACCTGGTACTCGTGTTCGGTGTGTGCATGATCTTCAGTGTCGGGCTGCGGGCGTTGTGCGCCGACACTGCGCTGGCGGTGACGCTAGGGGCCGATGATCGTCTGCTGAGGTTGCCGTTGACGGTGCTCCCCACCGCGGCGGCAGTGATCACCATGGTGTTGATCTCGCCGCTGGTGGCGACGAACCCGACAATGATGGCACTCACCACGGTAGGAGCGGTGACCGCGATGTATCGGACACGGACACGAGCTGCCCTGACGTACGACGGCCTCATCCTCGAAACGGGCTACGGCCAAGTCCCTGTCGAGTTGATCCGACAGAAGATTCGGGGAACCGACGCGCTCGTTCTGACCGCGGCGCTTCTTGCTGTCTGTGTCTGATCGGCGGCCGAGAACAATGCGGTATCCGATCCCAGTAAGTTCGACGAGTTTACCGCGATGCAAGCACGAACGACCGGCTTCCGGATCAAACACGCAGCAGCTCAGGCGAAGACGCTGAGGTACGCCGCATCGTGCGGTTCCAGGCAAGGCACTCGAAGAGCTGTGATCCCGCTGATGCTGCTGTCACCCGTCCTGCGGGTTGATTTTCAGGGAGTGTGTCGCACCTTGCGGTCTGCTACGGGACGTTACAGGTAGCTGGCCGGATCGCGTACCGCTGACCTCTATGTAAGTCGGAACCTCATCGGGCAGCGCATGCGTCCGGCCGTGACCATGGGCCCCTCTCACTACTCTTCGCTACATGCACGCCGCGCCAGACCCCACCCCACGCGGTGCACGAGCGCACCGACCAGCGCTCCCAGTACGCCACCACCGAGAACCAACACCGCCATGTACCCGGTCGGCGACGGCGAATCGAGGCGGACAGACGCGAAATCAAGCGGTTGATAGCCGGCGGTGTAGAAATCGAACGGCCGGGACGCGAACCACCACAACACGGCAGCGGCGGCGATCCCACACGCCACACCGAATCCGATGAACACCAGCACAGTCATCATCGCTTGCCTCGGCTGCGGGTTCACGACTCGTCCCTCATCCAACCGCCGGATCCGTCCGTCGCAGGCGGGATGTTCTCGGGGATGCCGTAGCCGGGCATGTCCCACAGTTGCGCGGGTCCGATGACGCTGCCGTCGTCGGGCCACAGCCGCAGACGCCACCCATCCCCCGGCGTGGTCGAACCGGGCCAGCCGTAGTTGACGAACCCGCGGCCGGACACCTCGACCATGTACTGTCCCGGCGGCACCGCGACCGTCACCGGTTCAGACGTCGGGGACGACACGCTCAGCATCCCAGGCGCGTCGACTTCGAGACGCCCTTCGCTGACCTGCTGCCAGTTCGAACGGTCGGCTGCGGGACGGCGGTCGAAGACCTGTACCTCCACGCTCATCTCGACGTTGTTCTGGTGCGGGCACAACACCACAACCATGGTGCCGTCGCCGGCGCTGGGTTGCGCCGCTTGGGCCCGCTCGAGCAGCTCCATCTCGTTGTCGATGTCTCCGAGTCCGCCGTCGAGACAGAACTGGCCGTAGTCCATCGCCAGCACTACCGTCGACTCGGAGACGGGGCTCGTCTGTGCGTTCATGGCGGTGATCTTGACACGCTGACCTGACACTCGTGCGAGTCCGCGCCGAAAGATCCTCGCGCAGCATCGAAGCAGTGATCTTGATGTAGTGCATCCGGAACCGTGAGGCAGATTGACAGGATACTTTGACAGAAAATAGGTGACGTTAGCGGCTTCCTTGCGAATCAGTACAGGTACGAGCGATGGCGGCCTGAACGATCGTTGCCAATCTATGCAGTCAGGTTTGTCAGTCTTTCGCTGCATCTCGACAACAGAACTGTAGGTTCCCGTTGGACGTGTCACCCGTGCAACGCACGGGCCTGCAAGTTCCTGGTTCGTATCAGTCAGCGATCTTCACCACCTTGTCAGAATCCTCGGATTCATCGTGGCGGCGAACGATTCCTTCCGTCAATCGACAGCCACTTTGCCGAAGCGGTACCAACCACCCCCAATGCTTTCGGGGGGCCAGCCGCTCGATATCCCGGGGATGCGTTCCCGGGAGTACACCCAGCCGGGACGCAACAGTGCGAAACGCCAACGGCGAGCATCATGAGAACAGACCATGGTTGTGCGGGGTCACCGCTGAGAATTGCCGTCATGCCGATGTGGGCATAGCAAGCTCGTGACGCTCACACACACGCGCACCTTGTATCCAAGATGTATCCTTGCGCACGAACGAACGCAATCGATCCTCTCCGAACGCCGGAAGGACGAAACGAAAGGCAGCGTCGATGCCGTCGCAGAGGTACACGCAGGCCAAACTGATCACCGCACAGTTGTTCTCCGGGGCCGGCATCGCCTCCGGATACGCCGTCGGTGGCCTACTGGCCGAACAGATCACGGGACGCACCGCGATGGCCGGCTTCGCTCAGATGAGCGTGATCTTCGGCGCTGGGCTCGTCGCCTACCCATTGGCGGCGTTGGCGGCACGGACCGGACGTCGCAGGGCGCTCACCTTGGGGTTCACAGTGGGCACACTGGGTGCACTCGTAGTGCTGGTCGCCGTTGCCGTGCAATTCCTCCCGCTGTTCATGCTGGGGATGATGATGTGCGGATCATCCACGGCCGCAGGTCTACAGGCGCGCTACGCTGCGGTCGACGCTGCAGGCCCGGCCGCGACGGGGCGGGCCATGTCGCTGGTGGTATGGGCGACGACGATCGGGTCCGTTCTGGGCCCCAACTTCACCGGTCCGGGCGCACACCTCGGCGAAGCATTCGGGATGCACCCGCTTGCCGGCCCCTACCTGATTTCGATGGCTGCCTTCGCGCTGGCCGCTGTGGCGGCGTCGACCCTTGCGGGCGGGAAGCAAGGTGCGACAGCCGAGGGCACGGCCGACGGAAGTGCTGCACCTGATGTAACAGCCCCGAACACTGCGGCGCCGCTGCGTCTCGGAGCCGCACTGCGTTTCGTAGCAGTACGCCCGGTTCCACTGTTCGCGATCGTCACCATCGTCACCGGTCAGATGATGATGACGAACGTCATGGTAATGACTCCGGTGCATATGCACCATCAAGAGTTCGATCTCGGTGCCATCGGTCTCGTGGTGAGCATCCATATCGCCGGGATGTATGCGCTCTCGCCGGTCTTCGGCTGGATGTCCGATCGCTGGGGGCCGGGCACTGTGATTGCCTCAGGTGTCGTCGTCTTCATCGCGACGATCGCCCTCGGCGTCGTCGACGCATCGGCCTCCGCCTCCTCGATGACACTGCTGACCATCGCCCTGCTTCTCCTCGGTGTGGGCTGGTCGATGTTCCTCATCGGCGGCTCGGCGCTGCTGACGGCTTCGGTGCCGCAGCACGCGAAGGTCACACTGCAAGGCGCATCGGACTCGGCGATGAACCTGGGTGGGGCGCTGATGGCAGCAATGGCAGGCACGGTGTTGGCGATGGGCGGCTTCCTCTGGATCAATCTGATGGCCACCGGGGTTCTGCTCATCACACTGGCCTTCTCCGTGAAGGCGGTGCCGTTGATGAAATGGCCCGGCAGGGGGGCACCGGCTACTGACGCAGAACCCGGTCTCGATCGAGTGACAACACCGTGAAACGGAATCCTGGAGCAACAACGGCGCCGGAACGTACCAGTGGTATCCATATCGTACTCGAGTCGAGAGCGAGGAGACCCCAGTGACCGCCGACCAACACGACGGCATCAGCGCCGCCGAGCGCTCCTACCAGGTGATCCGCGACCACATTCTCGACGGCACGCACTCCCCCGGGACGATGCTCGGCGAAGCGTCGCTCGCGGCAGCACTCGGAGTCAGCCGCACACCCGTGCGGGTGGCACTGGCTCGTCTTCAGGACGAAGGATGGATCACCATCTATCCCAAGCGAGGCGCCCTCGTCCAAGGGGTGAGCGAGCGCACCGTCGCAGAACTCGCCGATGCCCGCTTCGTGCTCGAGACGACGGCGGTGGACAGGGCCCCGGACGAGCTTCGTCACCGCCTCGCCGAACGTCTCGAACAGTCCATCGAGGAACAACGTGAAGCGTTTGCGAACAGCGATGTTCGGCGCTTCATCGACCTCACGCTCGGATTCCACAAGGGGTTCGTCGAAGCCGGCGGCAACACCGTGCTGATCGAACTCTACGAACAACTCTCCGACCGGCATCGTTTCATGCTCTTCGCCACCGGAGACCACCTGCTTGCCCGTTGCGCTGAGATCATCGCCGAACACCAAACCCTCACCGAGCATCTCCGCACAGGTGACACAGCGGCGTTCGCCGAAGTCCTACGCGGCCACATCGCCGAGAATGCACCTCCCTCCTCGGTGGGCCGAGAGCTGAGCAAGTTCACTCCTTCGATCCGGAAGTGAAGAACACCCCCCTGTTCGACGTTTCCGGACCCGGCAACACCTTCCGCTATAAGGCGCGACAGTCACTGGAAGGGATTGCGCGGAAATCCGCGGCCGAGCTACGCCCTTCCGACGCAGCATGCGAAAGGGAGGAGTTCAGGCTGGTCGACCGATCGACCGCCCCTTCGTCCCGATCCTGCCCCAGGTGGACAGCGATCGAGACGGGGCTCTGCTGCGTCAGCCGATCGCGTCGGCCAACCGCGGAACGAGGCTGTCGATTGCGTACGGAACCGACAGCACCGAGTTGTAGGTGATCGCGCCGCGCTGATCGAGTGTGGTGGCAATGATCGCGTCGTTCTGCGCAGCATCGAGACTGCCGAACAACGGGTTGCCGGCGGTGATGTCGACCGTCTCATCATTGCCGAGCACAAGGATCAGGTCACCGTCGAGCATGCTCACGTTCTCCTGCGACACGTCGACGAAGAAGCTGTCCCCGGTGTCTTGACTTGCGACCTCCTCGGGGATGTCGAATCCGAGCACGGTGAGGAATGCTCCGCGGGCATCGCCGGCCAGATACGCGCCATACCTGTTGTCGTAAGGCAGCACTGCTACACCGGTCTTACCGTCGAACTCAGGATGGGACGCAGCGGCGGCAGCCAGCCGGTCTGCGGTCTGCCGGTTCAGTTCGGCGCCGCGATCAATTTCGCCCATGGCCGCGGCAATCGTCTCGGTCGCAATCTCACGGTCGACGGTGTAGGCCGCGAATCCTTCCGGCCTCGAGATCGTCGGCGCGATAGCGCTCAGCTTCTCGTACACGGCCTCGTCGTACCCCGCGGACACACCGATGATGAGGTCGGGGGCCAAACCTGCGATCTGCTCGAGATTCGGTTCCGAATCGGAGTCGATGCGGGTGAGCGCGGCATCGCCGACGTACTCGTCGGTCCACGGACCGAGTCCGGTCTCGTAGAACTTGTAACCGGTGTTCCCAACGGGAACCACACCGAGGGCGAGCACAACATCAGCGTCGGTCACCCCGAGGGTGACGATGCGTTCGGGCTTCTCGGTGATCGTCGTGCTGCCGTGGACATGCTCGATCGATATCGGGAACGCCCCCTCCCCGCCCGCCCCTGCGGTCTCGTCACCACCGCCGTCGCTGCTGCACGCCGTCACGGTAGCGGCGAGCACAAGTGCACCCACAGCGACTGCGACACGGGCCCTGGTTCGTCGTCCGAACATCCAACATCCTCTCGATCGAAGTAAGCGAACCCTAACTTGATGTGCGCAGCTCACTTCACGCCCCCCGGTCCTCTCGGCAGACGAACCCCTGGCTCGCGGCTCGTGCGAAATGTCTAGGCTCGACGGCGTGAGCGTGCGTGCAGGAATCATCGTGACCGGAACCGAAGTACTCACCGGCAGGATCACCGACCAGAACGGACCATGGCTGTCCCGGCAGCTTCTGACCCTCGGAGTCGACGTCGCCCACATCACGATCTGCGGCGACCGACCCGCCGACCTGATCGCACAACTACGCTTTCTCACCGATCAGGGCGTCGACCTCATCGTCACCAGCGGTGGGCTCGGCCCGACCGCCGACGACCTCACTGTCGCTACCATCGCCGAGTTCTGCCATCGCGAACTACTCCTCGACCCGGAACTCGAAGAACACATCGCGGGCATCATCCGCCGCTACCGCCCGCACACTGAGGACCTCGACGCAGGGCCGACACGTACCGGGATCCGCAAGCAGGCGCAGATCCCCACCGGGTCCACCGCGCTACCACCGACCGGTACAGCACCGGGCGTAGTCATCTCCGCGGTAGCCGGTGACCGGCCGGTCCCGACCATCGTCATCCTTCCCGGACCACCCGGAGAGCTACAGAAGATGTGGCGCAGCGCAATCGCCTCGCCCGCGGTCGCCGACGTGCTGACCCGAGCCGACGATCTGCAGCAGGAAACCGTGCGCGCTTACGGATTGCACGAGGCGCAGCTCGCCGAGACACTGCGCCGGGCCGAAGCAGAGAACGCCGGCCTCGATCGACTCGAGATCACTACGTGCCTCCGACACGGTGAACTCGACATGGTGACCCGATTCGACTCCCGCGACGTAGACATCTACCGCCGTCTCCTCCACGTTCTCACCGAACACCATGGGCATCAGATCTTCTCGACCGACGGTTCGACCATCGACGATCAGCTGGTCGACGCCCTGGACGGCCGTTCGATCTCGACCGCGGAATCGTGTACCGGCGGGCTCGTCGCCGCGCGCCTGACCGACCGCCCCGGGTCGTCGGCCTATGTCACCGGCGGCGTCGTCTCGTACTCCAACGCCGCGAAGTCCGATCTGCTCGATGTACCGGCCGAGTTGATCGCCGCGCACGGTGCGGTGAGCGAACCGGTCGCCGCGGCGATGGCCGAGGGCGCCCGACACCGACTCGAGGCCGATGTCGCCGTCTCCACCACCGGAATCGCAGGCCCCGGCGGTGGCACCGAAACCAAACCGGTGGGCACAGTCTGCTTCGGTGTCGCGATCGAAGGCCGGCCGACGTACACCGTCACCCGTCACTTTCCCGGGGACCGAGAACGAGTCCGAGCCCTCACCACCACGGCCGCACTGCATCTGGTTGTCACACAGCTCCGACAAGAGTGAACCCGCACCCCAACGACCTGCGAACCGTCGGGCTGACACGCGGGACCGCGTTCCCGCCCGAAATCGACCCGACGATGGGATGATGCGCGGGTCGGTCGAGCAGAGGAAAGGAGTTCATGCGGGTGCCCTCAATCACGGTGAAGTCCGCCCGCGCGCAACTGAGGGATCTGGTTCGGAAGGTCAACAACGATACGGTCGCGGTCGAGATCGCCGGCAAACGGAACACCGCAGTGCTGATCTCCAAGGCGCGATACCTCGCTCTCCAGGAGGCCTCGTTCCTGCTGCGTTCTCCTGAGTTGATGGCCAGTTTGCGGCGAGAGATGGAGCGGTCGGTTCAGGAGGAGATGGTCGCGCCCCCGGTAGGGGAGGACGAACCCGCCGACGAGACCTCCCCCTCGCCGTCTCCCAAGAACACCAAGCGCCGAAACAAGCGGAAGAAGCGTAAGAAGCGCCGACGCGTTCGATAGATCCGCGGCGTGCTCGGCACTGTCCGGTCCGCAACAGCTGCAGAAGTCGGGTGCGGTTTTCGACGTGTGCTCACCGAGACGTGCGCTCACCGAATCGGAGGGACCCTCGTTGCGCAGCATGCTCGGTGCGAGACACATCGCTGCCACTGCTAAATTCGTCACGCCAGGTAGCCCCGACAATGGGGACAGGTGGAATCCGGTGGGAATCCGGAGCTGACGCGCAACGGTCAGGGGCGAACAACCCCGAGCCCGATACCCTGCTGGACCGGCAACGGCCTGCCGCTGCCGGTAATGACGTGTGGGTCGCTCGCGTGAAGCGGCTACAGAAAGCTCGATGGGTAATGCACGGAAGAGTTCGGAAGACGACGGTCGCCGCGACGACAGCGATTATGGTGTGGGCCGCATCCGGGTGCGGCACTTCCACCGGTAGTGACGATCCCGTGGGGACTGTCGACACAGACGGTGTGATCAACTGCGGAATCCCCGTGTCGCCGAGCGCCCCCATCGAACGGGCAGTAGCCGTAAACCAGCCTGCTGTCGAACTGTTGCTCAGCCTCGGACTGGCAGATCGACTTTCCGGGCTCGCACTCGGTGATGACCGGCTTCTACCGGAGCTCGAGCCGGAAGCGTCGGAGGTGTACAGATTCGACACGGAGTTTCCCTCCTTCGAATCGGTGCTGGATCGTGAGCCCGATTTCGTCTACACCACTTTCGACTACACATTCAGCGACGAGGGAATCGCGGATCGCGACAGGTTCACCGAGATGGGTATCTCCACATATCAGTCTCCGAGCGAATGCACCGGGCAGGACGCGGTTCAGGATTCCGAGCTCACCCTCGACGACCTGTACGCCGAGATTCTGGACGTATCCACGCTGTTCGACGTCCGCGAACGCGGCGAGGATCTCGTCGGCGATCTGCGTGGTCGGGCAGAGACGGCGGCTGGGAGTATCGACGCTTCGCAGGTGACCCTTGCATGGTGGTATGCCGGAACTACCAGTCCGTACATCGCCGGATGCTGTGGCGCTCCAGGGATCATGACGCGTGCGGTCGGAGCACAGAACGCGTTCGGTGACAGTCGGCAGTTGTGGCCGGAGGTGGGATGGGAGAGCATCCTCGATCGCGATCCCACCATTCTCGTACTGGCCGACCTCACACGTGGCAGTGACGGCGACAGCGCCGAAGAGAAGATCAGGTTCCTCGAGTCGGATCCGGTCGCAAGTCGCCTGACCGCAGTGCAGAACAAGCGATACATCGTCCTCGGTGGCACCACTATGGACCCGTCCATCCGCAACATCAGCGGAATCGAGCAACTTGCTACCGGCCTTCGCGACTTGGGTGTGGCGTAGTGGCGTCCGATGGACCGGTCGAGCGCGGACGACGGCGAATGCCCCATGGGCCGATGCATGAACCATCGACGGTGAGGCACCGAACCTCGATGCCGCGCGTCGTGCGGGCTTTCGTGAATCCGCGTACCAGTGGTGAGACGCACGTCGAGTTCAGAAAGCCGATAGTCCCGCGACAGCAAAATTGAGGAAAGACTCGAACGTCCTCTCCGGATCCGCGGCTCCACCCTGCTCATTCAACGCGCCGGTGGTCTCACCGAGAATGAAGCCGGACAGCAGGGCGAACAGAGTCTTGCGGGCGTACACGAACTCGGCTTCGTCGACTCCGGCACGGGAAAGGACCCGGTCGAGTGCTCGCCAGAGAAGATGGTCACCTCCGGTCACCTCCGGGTGCGACAGCGCGTAGAGCCACAGGGAAGGGTGCCTGCGCGCGCTGGCGCGACATGCGTAGCCCAGTGCACGCAATTGTTCCGCCCACGGGGCATCACCGTCGGGGACATCCAGTTGGAGCGCCACCAGGCCGCACACCCTCTGGAGCAGCACGGTCTTGTTGTCGACGTGGTGATAGAGCGACATCGGATTGACGTCGAGTTCGACCGCCAGTTTGCGCATGGACAACCCCTCGACGCCACCGGCATCCACGAGGCGCAGAGCCGTCGAATAGATCTCCTCCGGAGTCAGGGGTGTACCCCGATGCGCGCTCACAGCCATACACCGTATGCTAGCTTTCGCCATACAGTGTATGGCTGGTGGTTGCGAGTGCCACCGGCCACGGGCAACAAGGAGTTCTCGCGAACGTCTCCCCCACGCTGCTGGCAGGAGATTCCCAGCTCAGACCGCGCCCGAACCACCCGAAGGAGGCGGACCAGTGACCTACGTCGTCGACACCGGTGTGGCCACGCTCCGTCACAGCCAGAACCACCCCGGCAGCGTTCCGATCCCGACACCTCGAAAACCACAGGTATCGCACCGGAAGATTCGTTCCCCGAGTCCGAGGGGTTGCTCGGCCCTCACGAAACACCCGAACACGTCATCGTTGTATACACGGGCCGTACCACCTCACACCCCATGTACAGCAACATATTCGGGCGCACCAACGCGTTCCCCGTCTCCACCGATCCTCGAAAGGAGGACGGCGCTTGCGCTCCCTCGTAAGCGAGGGAGTATCCGCGCCGAACATCAGATGACTGCGACCCGATCGATCCCGGCGCTGCGCGGGGTGCCGTTCCTCGGCAATGCGCTGCAACTGTCCGGTGACGTACCCACCGAGTTCCTGGTCGAGGCAGCCGACAGACATCCAGAGGGGATCTACCGGGTGGATATCCTCGGCCGCCAGGCGTTGTTCGTCTACGACCCCGACCTGGTCGACGAGGTTTGCGACGAGACGCGGTTCTACAAGAGTGTCGCACCCCCGTTGTCGATCGTGCGCGACTTCGCCGGCGACGGCCTGTTCACCGCCCGCGGCAACGAGCCGGTTTGGGGTCAAGCCCACCGAATCCTGATGCCCGCTTTCGGGCAGCGGTCGATGAAGACCTATTTTCCACAGATGCTCGAGGTCGCCGAAGCCCTCATCGCCTCCTGGACGGCCCGCCAGAGCGAGGATCTTGTCGTTGCGGACGATATGACTCGCTTGACCCTCGACACCATTGCCCTCACCGGTTTCGGATATCGATTCGACTCCTTCTCCTCCCCGCGATTGCACCCGTTTCTGCAGGCAATGGGTAATGCCTTGACCGAGGCGATGGTTCGCGCCAGACAGCCTCTGATGGTCACTCGCATGCGTGCCCGACGGGAAGAAGCGTACCGCTCCGATATCCGCGCCATGCAGGAGTTGGTGGACGACGTCATCCGGCGCCGCCGCGACGATGGTGGTGGTGACGGCGGAACAGATCTGCTCGGCCTGATGCTCGAGGCAGCCGACCCCCGCACGGGGAATCCGTTGCCGGACGAGAACATCCGCAATCAGGTACTGACGTTCCTCATTGCAGGCCACGAAACGACCAGCGGATTGCTGTCTTTCGCCTTGTACAACCTGCTCCGCAATCCGCACGTGCTCGCGCAGGCGTACCGAGAGGTGGACAGCGTCCTTTCCGACGGTAGCGTTCCGAGCTACGAGACGATCATGAAACTCGACGTGATCCCCCGCGTACTCGAGGAGACACTGCGGATCTGGTCGCCCATCCCGGGCATCATCCTCAAGCCTTTCGCCGAAACCTCGATCGGGCAATACCGTGTCGGAGCGGGTCAACAGATCTTCGTTCTGTTACCCGCGCTGCATCGACACTCCAAAGCGTGGGACAACCCCGAGGAGTTCGACATCGACAGATGGCTGCCCGAACGCAGGGGTCAGCACCATCGCGCCGGATACAAGCCGTTCGGCAACGGTGAACGTGCATTCATCGGAAGGCAGTTCGCGCTCACCGAAGCGCGACTTGCCCTCGCATTGATCCTGCAGAGGTTCGCAATCAGCGACCCCCATGCCTACCGGATGCAGGTCAAGCAGACACTCACCCTCAAACCCGAGGGCTTCACCATCCGTGTCCGCGAACGTCGTCCTCATGAGCGGGCCACGGCGCCCACACCGGCCGCCGACCCGGACACCCGCGAGCAGGATCTAGGCGCGGTCCCCGCAGGCACTGCGCTCACTGTCGCGTACGGGTCCAATCTGGGTACCTGCGCCGATATCGCCGAACGGCTTGCCGAGCGCGCCGGGCGCGCCGGCTTCGAGGTCCGGTTGAGCACTCTCGACGAACTCGCCGCCGATCCACCTCGCTGCGGGATGCTCGCAGTGATCACCTCGAGCTACAACGGGCGAGCACCCGACAATGCCCAACTGTTCGACTCGCTCGACGACATGCCGTCCCTGCGGGGAGTGCGGCTGGCACTGCTGGGGTGCGGAGACACTCAATGGCCCACCTACCAGGCCTTTCCTCGCCGCGCCTTTGCGAAGCTCACCGAAGCAGGAGCGGTTCCGCTCATCGACCGTTGTGAAGCCGATGCCGCCGGCGACTTCGACGGTGGTGTCAGTGCGTGGATCTCCGCCCTGTGGGAAGCACTGTCCACCGAATACGGTGTGACTGCTGCGGCCCGCGGCTCCCGCTACCGCATGGAGGTGCTCACCGAAGCCGACATCCGACCGGACGTGCTTTCCTCGACGGCTGTCCCGCTGACCGTGATCGAGAACAAGGAGCTCACCGGCGATCCGGCCGGCCTGTGGGATTTTTCCCTCGAAGCGCCCCGCCCGGGCGTTCGTGCGATCGTGGCCGAACTCCCACCTGACCTTTCGTATTCCGCCGGCGACCACCTCGCCGTCTTCCCCCGGAACGAAGCCGTGCAGGTCCAGCGCGCACTACACCTGCTCCGGACCTCACCGGACCAGGTGGTCCGATTACATACCCGAGGAACTACCCACCTCCCGGTGAACACACCGGTCACGGCCGGACTGCTGCTGACCGAGTTCTCCGAACTCCAGGAGCCCGCCACTCGCTCCGACCTCGAAACGCTCGCTGCCCACACCGGGTGCCCGAACACTCTCGGACGGCTCACAGCGCTCGCCGACACGTACACAGAGGAGATCGTCGGCAAACGCGTGTGTGTGCTCGACCTGCTCGAACGGTTTCCCGCGGTCGTCCTGCCGCTGGAAGTCTTCCTGGAAATGACGGGCCCGATCCGTCCGCGCTACTACTCGATCTCGTCCTCGCCCTTGGCGGCGCCGAACCATGTCCGGCTCACGGTCGGGCTCGTCGACGGCGCCTCCTGGGCGGGCTCCGGCCGATACCGCGGAACCTGCTCCAACTACCTGGCCGGCCTCGCTCCCGGCGATGTCTTCTACGGACACGTTCGCACTCCCGCGCCGGCTTTCCGCCTTCCCGAGGACCCGACGACGCCGGTCATCCTGATCGGACCGGGTACCGGCATCGCCCCGTTGAGAAGCTTTGTGGAAGAACGGGCCCATACTGCCGCGACCGGGCCTGTCGAGCTGTTCACGGGCTGTCGGCACCCCGAGCACGATCGTCTCTACGCCGAGGACCTCGATGCGTGGCACGCTGCCGGTCTCGCGAGGGTGCACACGGCGTATTCCGCGTTGCCGGACCACCCGGAGCGATTCGTCCAGCAGGCGCTTGTCGCCGAGGCCGACCGAATCCGGGAGTTGCTCGAACGGGGGGCGCATATCTACGTGTGTGGAGACGGGTTGCACATGGCACCGGCCGTACGACGAACACTTGCACGGATCCTTGCTGTACGAACAGATGACGACGGCGAGGTCCCGCTGCACCGCCTCGAGTCGGAAGGCCGTTTCCACCAGGACATCTTCGCGTGACTCGGTTCCCGCCCCGGGACGTATCGTCTACCGCCTCTGCAGGTTCCGGCGGTGAGTCGGCCGACATCAGTGTTGCGGCACCAGCACGGTGCCTGCTCCGCGCACTGCCTCCACCTCGACCGGCAGCGCGCGGAGCGGTTCGCCGTCGGCGTAGACCGTGATACCGGGGCTGTCTAGCCGTACCCGTCGTGCGCGGCGCACCATCACCTCGGGCAGGTCGACGTGGGTGCCCCGGTAGACGGTCGGGAAGAGGCGCAGAAGGCGAGTGCGGTTCGCCGAGGTGGCCACCACCACGTCGAGGAGGCCGTCATCGAGCAACGCGCCGGGTGCGATTCGCATTCCGCCGCCGTAGGTGGAGGCGTTGCCGACGGCCACCAACGTTGCGTCGAGTTCGACGGCCGGTTCGTCGTCGAAGGTGATCCGGTACGGGAGCAGCCGCAGATTCACCAGTTCGACGATGGTCGCAGCGTTGTAGCGCAGTGGCCCGCGCGGCCATTTCATTCGGTTGGCACGGTCGGTGACGAGAGCGTCGAAGCCCCCGGCGAGCACGGTGCCGAACCACTGGTCCGGTCCTTCGTCCGCGGAGACCCGGCCGAGATCGATGGTTCGCCGGTGGCCGGTCGCTACCACGTCCGCCGCTGCGCCCGGTTCGTCGGGGATACCGAGGACGCGGGCCAGATCGTTCCCGGTTCCGGCGGGGACGATCCCGACGGGCGTGCCCGTGGTGGCCGTTGCCTGCCACGCTTGCCAGACGATGCCGTCACCGCCGACCGCGACGACCGCGTCGATACCGTCCTCGACTGCGTGTCGGGTGAGTGCGATCGACTCATCGACCGAATCGGCGGCGATGTGCGCGATGCGCAGTCCGTACGTACGCAGTCGTGCACTGGCATCCGCGAGGGTGTGAAGTGCGTCGTCGTCGGCGGTCGGGTTGCTCAGCACGACAACCGAGCCGGTGGTCACGGGATCAGCTTTCCGGGATTGAGGATGTGGTGCGGATCGAGCGCGTTCTTGATCGCTCGGAGCACCTCCACACCACAGTCGCCTACCTCATCGGTCATCCACGGCAGGTGATCGCGTCCGACGGCGTGATGGTGGGTGATGGTCCCGCCGGCAGCAACGATCGCCGCAGTGGCTGCCTGCTTCGCCTCGGCCCATTGCCGGACCGGGTCATCGGTCTGCGCGCACACGATGGTGAAGTACAGCGATGCGCCCGCCGGATACGTGTGCGAGATGTGGCACAACACCAGCGGCGGAGTGCCGCCCTCACGAAGGGTGCCGGTGAGGGCCTCCGCGACCGCGGTGCGCAGTCGCGCCAGATTCGACCAGGTCGTTGCAGTTTCGAGGGTTTCGGCGAGGGCGCCGGCCTCGAGCAGCGCGTCACGCAGGTGCGGTGCGCCGAATCGGCCCTGCTCCCACTGTCGGGCCGGTTCCGCTCCGAGATCGATGCCTCCCGCGGCACCAAGGATTTCTTGAACGGCTGCCGCACGGTCGCGCACGTAACGCTCGTCGCCCTCGATGGTGGTCACGGCTAGGCACCCGCCCGGACTCTCACGCCCGATGTCTTTGTGCAAGGCCAGGTTGAGGCCGGTTTCGACTTCGTCCGACAGACGTAACACCGTCGGCGGCAGTCCACTCTGGACGAGAGTTCGAAGTGCGTCGGCGCCGGTCGTGAAATCCGGGAACTTCCATGCCCGATGCTCGACCACTGCGGGGATGGGATGGATGCGTACCCCGACCTCCGTGATGATCCCCAACGTTCCTTCGGAGCCGAGAAAAAGTTGCCGCAGGTCCGGCCCCGCCGCGGAGGCCGGCGGGTGGCCGACGCGGATCGTGCCCCGGGGTGTGGCCACCGTCATGTGTTCGACCATGTCGTCGAACCGTCCGTACCCGGCGGAGGCCTGTCCGGAGGACCGGGTGGCCGCGAAGCCGCCGATGGTCGCGTGGCGGAAGCTTTGCGGGTAATGACCGAGGGAGAATCCGTGGGTGCCGAGCAGTTCTTCCGCCTGGGGTCCGGTGACGCCCGCGTGCACGGTGGCGACACGGGAGATTGGGTCGAGATCGGTGAGGGCGTTCAATCGGCGCAGATCCACCGCGATCACCGCGGGTAAGCGGCCGGAATCCGGATCGACTCCCCCGACGACACTGGTGCCTCCACCGAACGGGACAACCGCGATCGACTGTGCCGCACAGTATTTCAGAATGCTCAGGACCTCGTCGTGGTCGGCGGGCAGAACCACTGCGTCGGGCGCTGCCTGCGGATCGGTTCCTTGCCGACGCAACAGGTCCAGAGTGCTTTTTCCGCCTGCATGCCGCAGGCGTGCGGCGTCGTCGTCGAGGACATGCTCGGCGCCGAGAAGACGAACGAGGCCGGTTCGATGTTCCGGGGCAAGTCGGGTGGGGGTGAGCCGGACGTCGGATTCGGCGAGCGAGTTCCGCCGAGGGTGGACTCCGAGTGCCTGCTCGAGCAGAGTGCGCACCTCGGCGCCCAATTCAGTTCGGTGTTCGGCAGTACCCCATGCGTCCCACTCCATCTCCGGAGCGAGCTGATCGGGTCGAAGGGGCGTGAAGCTCTCAGTCATGCGTTACAGTTTTACACATGACGCCTGTTCGTAACGACACATTCAGTGATGCGCCGTCACGGCACCCACTGTCGCCCGATTCCGACCCACCCGGCGACAGCATCGAGAACAAGATCCTCGACGCCGCACGCTCCTGCTTGCTCGACTTCGGACTACGGCGCACCACCCTCGCCGAAATCGCTCGACGCGCCGGCGTCAGCCGACCCACCGTCTACCGCCGGTGGCCGGACACGGACTCGGTACTCGCCGACCTGCTCACCCGGGAGATCCGTGCCGCACTTCCCGACACACACGGCGTCGGGCCTACCCGTCCGCTCCTGGTCTCGGCAGTCGTCACCGCCGCCCACGACATCGGAACCCATCCGATCTTCGAGAAGATCCTGCGCACGGACCCGGAAGTGCTCATCACGTACATCGTCGACAGGCTCGGTACCAGCCAACGCGCCATCCTGGACGTCCTCGTTTCCGCGATCACGCAGGGCCAGAGCGATGGCTCCGTCCGCGGCGGCGATCCCCACACGCTCGCGGCATTCGTACTGCTCACCGCCCAGTCGACGGTGCAATCCGTTCGCATGATCAGTGAGTTCGTCGACCACCGAGCGTTGCTCGACGAACTCGGCCACGCCATCGACTCCTATCTCGCGCCCGCGGAAAGGTCTTCATGATGATGCCCGCCGGGCCGAGCTCGCTCAATGCCGTCCGTCGCAGTCGCGAGCTCGAGCAGCTCGGTGAGCAACCTGCCGTCGACCTGCTCGTCATCGGCGGCGGCGTCACCGGCGCCGGTGTCGCCCTCGACGCCGCCAGCCGAGGACTGAGCGTCGTCCTCGCCGAACGCCACGATCTCGCGTTCGGCACCAGCCGTTGGAGCTCGAAGCTCGTACACGGCGGACTGCGCTATCTCGCATCCGGCAACGTCGGTATTGCTCGGGAAAGTGCCGTCGAACGCAACATCGTCATGACACGCACCGCACCGCATCTCGTGCGGCCACTCCCCCAGCTCGTCCCGCTCCTGCCGTCCGTGGGGGCTGCCGAAGCCGCCTTGGTCCGCACCGGGTTTCTCGCCGGTGACGCGTTGCGCGCCACCGCAGGAACACCGTCCACCGTCCTTTCACGATCCCGGCGCGTCAGCGCGCAGCGCACCGCAGAACTCGCGCCGGCTGTCCGGCGGGCCGGGCTCCGCGGCGGCCTCCTCGCCTACGACGGCCAGCTCATCGACGACGCCCGGTTCGTTGTCGCGCTCGCTCGCACCGCCGCCGCACACGGTGCGCGCATCCTCACCCGTGTGGACGCCCGCGACGTCACCGGTGAGGGTGCCACGCTCCGCGACACCCTCACCGGGAGCGAACTGCATGTCCGTGCCCGCGCCGTGGTGAATGCCGCAGGGGTGTGGGCCGGTCGCGTCGATCCCACCATCCGGCTGCGCCCGAGCCGGGGTACGCACGTCGTGCTCGACGCGGCAGCACTCGGGAACCCGGCTGCCGCGCTCACGGTGCCGATCCCGGGCGAGCGCAACAGGTTCGTGTTCGCTCTCCCCGCCCAACTCGGCCGCGTCTACCTCGGTCTGACCGACGAGGACGCCGCGGGCGAGTTACCGGACGTCCCGCGCGCCACCGACGGGGAGATCGATTTCCTGCTCGACACGGTCAACACGGCACTGGCAAAAGCACTGACCCGAAACGACGTGCTCGCGTCCTTTGCCGGACTCCGCCCGCTGCTCGACACCGTCACCTCCGACGGCGGGGGCGCGACGGCCGACTTGTCGCGCAAGCACGCGGTCATCAGGGCCGAGGGCAGACCGATCGGCATCGTCGGCGGCAAGCTCACGACCTACCGGAAGATGGCCGAAGATGCCGTCGACACAGCGCTCGAGGTGGCGGGCCTGACTGCGCGACCGTGCCGTACCCGGCATCTGCCGGTGGTGGGGGCTGCGCATTCCGCCACGCTCCGCACGGTGCATGCGCCGCAGATGCTGGTGCAGCGCTACGGAACCGAGGCAGCGATCGTCGCCGCCGATCCCACTCACATGGAGCCGATCGCCCCCGGACTCGACATCACGCGAGCAGAAGTGCAGTTCGCGGTGAGCCACGAAGGCGCACTCGACGTCGACGACGTACTCGATCGTCGCACCCGAATCGGGTTGGTTCCGGAGGATCGCGCGCGTGCCGAGGACGCGGTCTCCGCAGTATTCGAGTGAAACCGTTGGCCCCGGCCTACACAGAGATGAAATCGTGGGGCCATGACCTCCTTCGACGTCTCCGCCGCCATCTCGCTCGCCGCCGCGCACGGCCTGCACTTGTCCGCTGCGGATGCCACAGTGAACGAGGCGGGCCTGGACTACCGCGTCGTCATGGCCACCGACGACACCGGGCAGCGCTGGGTGCTGCGCGTACCACGCCGCGACGATGTGTCGGCAGGCATGGCCGCCGAGATGCGTATCCTCGATCTGGCCTCCCCCGTCCTGTCCGAGGACGGTATCGCCGTCCCACACTGGCAGATCCGCACCCCCGAGCTGATCGCCTACCCTGCCCTGCCCGGCGCGCCCGGATTGACTCTCACCGGCACCGGAGAACCCGTCTGGCACATCGATCCCGCCAGCCCCGACTACGCCCAACGGTTGGGACGTCTGTTGGCCCGCCTGCACTCGATCGGCGCGCAACAGGCCGGGGCCGCGGGCATCGAGGTACGCAGTCCCGCCCGGGTACGCCAGGCGTGGCGAGACGACATCGAGCGGGTGAGTGAGGCTTTCACCATCGCGCCTGCTCTGAGCCGAGCGTGGCAGACCTGGCTCGAGGACGACATCTGCTGGCCGGACGACACCGTCATGACGCACGGTGAGATCTACCCGGCGCATGTCCTGCTCGGCGAGAGCGGCGCGATCACCGGGGTCCTGGACTGGACCACCGCTCGCGTCGACGACCCGGCCCGCGATCTGGCCGCCCAATACGGCGCCGCCGGCGAGGAGATGCTGCACGTCACCATCGACGCCTACGCTGCCGCTGGAGGACGCCCCCACCCCGGGCTCGCAGCCCAGGCAGGACATCTGTGGGATGCGTCCCCCATCGGATACGCCCTCTACGCCCTGACCACGGGTGCAGAGTCCGATCTCGCATCGGCAGCCGCCATGCTCGACCCGGCCTGACGACCTCAGCGCGTCACGGCGCCGGACAGCCCGACCAGAGCCTGGTCGAGGTGGGCCTGCCATTGCTGGGGGTCGATCCGATGTACCGCCGACTCGCTGGGGAACGCACTCGAGATCACCACATCCGGCGTGAGCGTGCCCAGCAACCGCAGGCTTTCGGCGAGGGCGCGGGAGTCGCTGTAGCCATCGATGTAGCCTGCCGTCCATTCTCCCGAGGCACCGACGAACAGTGTGTCGCCGGTGAACAGGTAGCGGGCTCCGTCCGCGCCCGGAACCAGGTAGCAGATGCTCCCCACCGTGTGCCCCGGTGTCGGGATGACCTCCACCCCATTGCGGTCGGTGTGCCGATTCGTCAGCGGGACGTCGATGCGTGCATGCGGGCCGATCGCGTCGGCTTCGGCCGCGGATGCGTGCAGCTTCGAACCGAACCGCTCGGCTATCCTTCCGAGCATCGGGCCCGCTTCGTCCTGGTGAGACAGATATTGATCAGTGAACCCGCCTCGTCGCTCCAATTCGGCGAAGTCCGCCTCGCCTGCGACCGAGTAGAACAGCACGTTGGTGCTTCCGGTCCACAAGTAGGCATGGGTGGTCAGACCGGGAAACGGGTTGTCTTGTTGTGTTTCCCACAGATCAGGCAGAACTTGTCGCATCGTGATTCCTCCTCGTTGTCGGTGTCGCACCACGACTCAACGGTGCAACCTCGAGTCCACTCGAGGTCAAGAACTCACGAGGACGCGGTCTCCGCATTCGAATGGAACTCACCGGGCCGAGCTCGAACGACGGCAAAGCCCCACAGACTACTCATCACTCGACTCACGGCACGGTGTCCCGCCAACGAATTCGAGCGCTTCGCCTGCGACCTGACGCCACGTGGCGAGCGTTGCGTCGAGATCATCGTCGTCGACAGGGAGGGACACCCATTCCTTCATCGTCCGTTTGCCCATCGTGACTTCGTCGGCAAGTCCCGAGTCGAGCATCTCCAGTGCGCGATGCCGTGGAAGTTTGACGATCAGACACCTGCCGGAGCCGACGAAGGCGAAAACCTTGCCTGCGATCCGCAGACCTGGACTGCGGAACATCGTGCCGACCTCGATGTCGGGATCGCGGCGGTACTCGGTCGCGAGTCGGTCGAATAGCGCTCGTGCCCCGCCGGGACTCTCGGCTTTCTCACGCATGGGTTTCTCCTGGCGCGATGTGCAGCATGATGCTGTTCCAGGAGAGACGGTACCGCGCATTGCCGAGACACACCGGTGTATCCCCAGAGTCTTCTTCCGAATCGAGAACGAGTTCGTGGCCGCACGGAAAATGCAGCTGACTATGCAAACGTGGATTCCACGGCGAGTCTTTTCGAGAGCGTACGTCGCGCCGGGGCGAGTCAGCGCGGCGTGACCCAGATTGTGATGTCCGCGTGTACGACCTCCGCACCGGTTGTGTCGTAGATACGCACGGGGACAACGAGTTCCAGCCCTTCGGTAATGGACGCGAAATCCGGAAGCGAATCGAGTTCGGCCACCGCACGGAGACCGGATTCCGCCTTGGCGAGGTACCGGGTGGACATGGCCTTCGGGATCCACCGATGCGTCGAGGGCACTGTCGCCTCGGCGAGCATCCCCATGGCCGCTTCGGCGAGGTTGCATGCGGCGATCGCGTGGAAGGTACCGAGATGGTTGTGTACGCCCCACCATTTCGGGGCTCGCACCTCGCAGCGACCCGGCTCGAGCGCGGTGACACGGGGTAGCACCGTCGCAAAGAAGGGGACGCGCACGCACATCCCCACCGAGAAGAGCAGGGAGCCCACAGCACCCCGCGGCAGCTTCAGCCAGGTTCGGTATGTCGATGTCACCGCAGGTTGCATCCCGCCACCTTACTCCAAAGTAAGAAATGGCGAGGTGGCGACGAAGCGAATCGGCTCGCGTCTCGTCTCGGCCTCGACTCAGCGCTCGGATCTACCCCTCGCCCGATGCCGACGGACGGCATCGCGGTTCGCGCAGCGCACCGAGCAATAACGCTGACGTCCATTGCGGGTGATGTCGACAACGACAGCGGAGCACGGATCACCCGGAACCTGCCCCGCAGCACATCGCCCCAGACGGTGCATTCCGCGGGTGGTCAGATGCAGCGCCGTGCCGACACTGATGATGGATCGGAGTACGTCGGGTAGAGATTTCTCTTCGGCGCGGTAGTGCAGGTGCCAGCCCTCTCCGTCATGATCCGTCAGTCGCGGATACGCCGAGGCGGTGGCCATCTGTGCGTTGAGCAGGCGTGCGCGCTCCTGCGGATCGGACGCATCGACGACGGTCAGCCACTCGTCGATGACCTCCCGGGTGAGCGCATGATCGTCGGGCCCCTCGGCGAATTCCATCGTCATCCCGACATCCCGGGTTCGGGCCTCGATCTCGGCGCGCGTGGCCGGCCAGTCGTTGGCCAGTGACGCAGCGAGGACGACCGCATACTCTCCGTAAGGGTTGAGATGCATAACGGCATTACATCATGGTGGTACGCATGCTCACACGCGAAACCCTCCACGATCCCGCACCCGTACCCGTACCCGTACCCACCGTCCAGCACGAACACGGATGGGGCGTGGAATCCCGCCACTCGACCTCGATCGGTCTTGTACTCTACGTGCGGTGCGCCACATGCGGCGCGCGGCGTGTCGATCTGCGCGCGCACGACGAGACTAAGCCCCCTCCCACCGCACTCAGCAGACCAATCGATGATCGACCTCACGAGAACTGATGCTTGGATCTGGAACGAAACAAGGAACGGCTCCGACGAATCCCGGTGACCGGGCGCAGCGGCTACGCACAGTCTCGCGTCGGCTCATGTTCACCGAGCACGCAGCTGAAGCCGGAGGTCCTCCGGCCTGATCGTCAGCATTTCGGACACCGACAATTCGTATCCGGGAGTGGGCACTACGTCGAACCGCATGAGGATTCGAGCGAGCGCGAGCACCGCCTCGTGCAGCGCGAACTGCCTTCCGATGCAGGCCCGCGCCCCTACTCCGAACGGTTTGTAGGCATGCGCCGGGCGGGCACGCACGTGAGCCGGAAGAAACCTGTCGGGATCGAACTCGTCCGCATCCTCACCCCACAACCGACGGTCGCGGTGCAACGCAAGCAGGACCACCAGAATCGTGGCACCCTTTCCGATCGGATACCCGGACAGCGTCGTGTCGGCACGTGCTTTGCGGAAGAAAGCCGGACCTGCCGGCCACAACCGCAGGGTCTCGTCGACGATCCGCCTCACATATCGCAGTTTCGCGACCTGCTCGAACTGTACCGCCGCGCCGTCACGTCCGACGACGTCCTCGATCTCCGCCCGTGCCCTGTCCACGATATCGGCGTTCAGAGAAAGATAGTGCAGCGCGAAAGACAATGTGCCTGCGGTCGTCTCGTGACCTGCGATCAAGAAGGTCAGCACCTGATTACGGATGCTCTGGTCGGAGAGCAGTTCGCCGGTATCGGGATCAGGGTACTCGAGCATGCGCTGGAGCAGGTCGTCCTGCCTCGGCGTCTTCCCGCCTCGACGAGCGGCGATGATCCCATCGACCGAATGCGTCAACAGAGCGATGTCCTTCGGATTCTGCCGCAGCGCTTTCCAGCCGAAGATCTCTCTCAGTACGGGTACATCGTTCGCGGTTCTCGATGCGAACGACAACGCTCGGGTCATCGCTTCGACGAACTCGTGGCGCTCATTTGCGAACGAATCGAAGGAGTAGCCGAAACCTGCCCGTCCGATCACTTCCAACGTCAGCCGGTTCATATCCGATGAAATATCCGAGGGCTCTCGATCGAGCCGACCCGTCCAGAAGTCGCACAGTTCTTCGACACACTGGGCCATCGTGTCGTGGTAGTTGCGCATCGACGCCTGGCTGAATGCGGGCATCAGTACGTTGTGGGCTTGTGCCCATGCCGGCTCACTGTTGAAGGCCGTGAACAGCCCGTCACCTGCAAGGTCGCGTAGGTTCTTCACCGGGGGCACGACTGCCTTCGCGAACCGGGACTCGTCGAACACCTCGGCCACGGCATTTCCGCCCCCGACCACGATCACCTTGCTGCCGACGATATCGATCTCGAATACATCCCCCAGTTCGCGCACGAACTCCGTCTCACGCTGAACTGGCCGCTTCGGATCGAGCCTCATTGCATCCCCGATCAACGGCATCCGCCACGAAGGCCGTGGCATCCTTGCGTTTTCGTTCTTCTGCACCACTGCCGCAGGCGTCGCGCCCCCCGACTTGCTCCCTTGCGTACCCATGTGAGCCAGTCTGCCCGACCGATGGCAGCCACGATTCAGCCCACCCCTCACGTGAGATGAATCAATGTGTGCACCAGACGAATCCGCGCTCAGACTTTCGCCGTGTCACCCCCTGGTTGTTCGCGTGACCCGTCGGGGAATGTCCCCGGCGAACTCTTGCAGTCTGCCTGCCTCGAACCCGAGCCTGCCGGAGGTCCCGACTTGCCCCGCAACCACAAGGGAGGCATCTCACAGGGATCGAAGCTTTGTTCTAATTTCCTTGCACCTCGAATATCAGTTCGATACAGTGTTTCCATGGGTGGGGACCTATGGAAACTCAACGACACACAACTGATGGCCGAGACACTCGCCATCTCCGCCGACATCCATGCCCTGCAAGTGCAGCGGGTGGACCTGATCATCGCGATGGTCGAACGCGACACAGTGAAAGAACACGACTACCGCAGCCCCGCACACTGGCTCGCCGCAGCCACACACCTCGAAATCGGCGAATGCCAGCGCATCACGTCACTCGCGCAACTCCTGCGACTCGAACCCGAAGTCCACGCCGCCTACTCGGCAGGCGCGCTCGACGCCGAGAAAGCCCGGCAGATCGCCTACTTCTGCCAGCACTACCCCACAACCATGAACCCCTGCGACTTCACCAAAGCCCGCACCATCCTGCTCGACCACGCCAGCCAGAACATCGCCACCAAAGCCACCGTGCGGGCACTGATCCACCGACTCGAACACCTCTTCGGCACCGGCGACGGCCCACCACCGGGCGAAGACACCGACCGCAACGAACTGTTCGTCTCCACCACCCTCCACGGACGCATCGTGATCAAAGCCGACCTCGACGCAGTCACCGGCGCACGCCTGCGGCACCTGCTCTCACCCCTGGCAGCACCCCGCCCCGAAACGAACGGCATCACAGATGACCGACCCGCCTCGAAACGCCACGCCGACGCCTTCGCACAGTTGCTGCACCTGGTCGAGACCACCGGAGTCGTTCCCGTCGAAGGCAGCGTGAAACCCCACCTGTCGATCACCGCCTCGATCAAAGACCTCACCACCAACACTGCGGTGAAAGAACTGTTCACCCACAGCCCCGAACACGGCTACGCCACCGAACCCTGGGCCGGACCACTCTCCCTCGACACCGCCCGGATGCTCGCCTGCGACTGCCAGATCACCCGCATCCTGCTCGACGACCACGGAGTACCCCTCGCACACGGACGCACGCACCGCTCCGCCACCACCGCGCAGCGACGCGCCCTCGCGGTCCGCGACGGCGGATGCGCATTTCCGGGGTGCACCACACCCCCGGCATGGGCCGACGCCCATCACATCGATCATTGGGTCGATGGTGGTAGCACCGATCTGGATAATCTGGTGCTGTTGTGCGGGCATCATCACCGGTTGATGCATCACACCGGCTGGGACGTCGAACTCACCGAAGAACGCCGGCCGCAGTTCATTCCGCCGGCGAGTGTGGACCTGTTCCGCACACCGATACCGGGGAACAGACCGGATCTGGTCGCTTGAGCTCCACGTAAACAGAACACAGCCACCGTCACCAGGGCACCCGTGTGCCCTGGTGACGGTACGTGCCAGGACGCGGGGCCGACGAGATACCCTGCGCGGGAACCCACCAGAGGAGCGACAGGAAGATCTACTTTCCGGCGAGCCGGTCGGTAGGGAGGTGTTGCACCGGTCCCGGCGAGCGCGGATCCACGACCCATACCTCTCCGGCGACGATCCAGATCAGCCCGCCGCCGTCATAGGACACCTCCGGGTACGGCGAACGAACCGCCAGGCGGCACTGCAGGGCGAAACTGACCCGATCGAGTATCGACAGCAGGCAGTACCAATCGCTGAGAGGATTCGGCTCGATGTTCGGATCATCGCTCGCATGATGCACGACCCACACCCATGGACCAGCGGTGCCGCCCGAATGTCCTCTTACTGCAGCAGCTTCGACGTCACCGACGGTCAAGTCATGGCGGATCGTCACCTGCCGACCTCGCGGATCGACCAATCTCGGAGGATCATCCCCGACGAAGAAGGAGCCGGGCAGCGGAGACAGGGGCGGGCCGAGGCGCAGATGTCCCTCCTCGTCGAGGACAAAGAGCCGGGAGTGCCCGTTATCGGAGCCCGTTCCGATATCCAGTACCGCTGCGCCACGACCCGGCCGCGGGCGTCGACCAGACGTGGTGCAGTCCGCGATAGTGCCCAGCTTCAGCTCGGCTGCTGCTCTACCCGAGTCGCGCGATACCGGTAACCGTCCTGATCGGTGACCTGCTCCCAATCCAGCATGACGGTCGCTCCGACCTGCACACTGCGAAAGCCGTCGCCGACGATGTTGCTGAAGTGGGCCCAGCAACCACCAGGGGTCTGCTCGGAATCGATGACTCCCCAGCCTTCCTCGTCGTTCCACATCCGGACCGTGCCGGTGGTGTGGCCGGTGATCCGAGCTACGGACGGAACCGGCTCCGAGGGGTCGGGAACCAGCTCCTCGATGCTGCCGTCGGAGTGGAGCGACCACGCTCGCGCCCCGAAAGGGGTCGGTCTGATGAATGGCTGTTGTCCGACCGGCCACGCTCGCACACATTCGTATGCGAAGCCCTTGTCCGCCGTGTCGAGGCGAGTCCACTCGAACTCCACCTGCTGACCCTGTGCCAGGGCAGGGAACCCGTCCACCGCGACGGCTCCGAAGCTGACGTGGCATCCACCGGGTACGTCGTCGCTGTCGATCACGCCCTGCATGTGCTCGACATCCCAGCTGCGGACCACGCCTCGACTCGGCACCGCTTCCCCACCTCGCTCCTCACGGCCGGCGACGACTGCAGCCGTCTCGGAGCCGGATGCGCTGCACCCTGCCTGTGTGCCCGCTGCGGCCGACGCTGCCAAGACCGTCGAGGCGGCCACAACCAGAACTGTCCTGCGCACCACGTCTCCTCGGAATCCGGTCCTCGGATCTTCCGCGGATCGCCGTCCACAGCGTGTCAGGTGACCGGCACAACCTTCCAGCCGAAAGCACACGCACCATTCACGGGATGGTGAGCATCTGCACCGCGAGGGGATCAGCAGGCACCGACGCACTGTGGTGCGCCGCAACCAGTTCCCACGCGGTCTGACGCGGCGCCGCTCCGTACAGGACCCACCGTTCGAGCAGTATCGCGACCTTGGCCAGCATTTCGGTCCGCAAACGCAAGAACGAGTCTTCGGGGTCCACACCGACGTGACCGAGCAGCACCCACCACGCCCACGCGACGGCACCGGAATTGGCGACGAAGTCCGGTACGACGGGAATACCCCGGCCGGTGAGGACCGTCTCGGCTTCCGGTGTGGTCGCGGCGTTGGCTGCTTCGATCACGACCTTCGCCGCAACCTGGTCGACGTTGTCGGTGGTGATCGCGTAAGAGATCGCGGCAGGCACGAAAATATCTGCCGCAACACCGATCACAGCCTCGACCGGCCATTGCTGCACATTCGACGGGACGCGGGACCTGTCGATTTCGCCGTATCCGTCTCGCAGATCGAGCAACGCCGGAACGTCCACTCCGTCAGCGCAGTACAACGTGCCGAGGGCATCAGCGACAGCTATCACGCGTACGCCGGCTTCATGCAGGTACCAAGCGGCGCCGCCGCCCATGGTGCCGACACCCTGGATCGCCACCGTGGTCTCGGACGGAACCCAGCCCTGGGCGTGCATCGTGCCGATGCAGGCCTGCGCGACACCGTAACCGCCGACCACATCACCGAGCAGAAAACCACCGGGGACCGGGGCGTTCAATGCGCCGTGAACCCGATGCAGCGTCCGCTCAGGGTCCGCTGACCGCCCGATCGCCGCGTGATAGGACTGCTGCAGGCCGAGCCTCCCGAAGACTTCGTCGAGGAGGTGCTGTGGCACCCCGAGATCCTCAGCGGTCACCCAGTGGGTATCGAGCCACGGCCGCATCGCCTGGCAGAACCGTTCGAGAACCCCGACGGCGCGAGGATCCTTCGGATCGAAATCGATGCCACCTTTCGCACCCCCGACCGGTAGGTCGAACACGGCGGTCTTCGCTGCCATGCCTCTGGCGAGATCCTCGACCTCGGACATCGTGCAGCCCGCCCGCATGCGCGTACCCCCGGTCGACATGCCGGAGACCGACGTGTGCACGACGAGGTAGCCGTGAGCTCCGGTGAGGGGGTCGGTCCAGGTCATGCGCAACAGTGGCTCACGGTTGCCACCTTCTCGGTCGTTCGGGCCTGCCCCGAATCCGCGTTCCATTGTTGTGGTCACCCGAGTCACCCCACTCATCCTCAGAAAGTTGTCGGCACCGCAGATGGTCGGCCGATAGCGTCAGGGTGCCTTCGCTGATGATGCGGCGTCCAGTTACGAAACCTGAAGGATTGCGTTCACGGTTACTTCACAGCGCCTACCCTGACGACATGGAGCTGTCTCTGCGACGGTTGCGGATGCTTCGGGAGTTGCATCGCCGAGGCACGGTGACGGCTGCGGCGCAGGCCTTGCATTACACCACATCCGCCGTGTCACAGCAGCTCACTCTGCTCGAACGTGAGGTCGGGGCAAAGCTTTTCGAGCGACGCGGCCGGCGGGTGCAGCTTACCGAAGCGGGCCTGATCCTTGCCGAGCATGCCGAGGAGATCATGCGGTCGGTGGAGCGCGCCACCACCGCCCTCGAGCGGGCACAGGATGGAGTCAATGCTCGATTGACGGGGGGTGTCTGGGCATCTGTCGCGTCGAGCCTGCTCCCGAATGCGCTGATGTTGCTGGCCGCCGACTATCCCGGTATCGAGGTGCGGACGAAAGAACTCGCACCGGAGGAGACGGCGGGCGCGGTGCTGGACGGCACGCTGGACTTCTCGTTCGTCATCGACTACTCGGACTATCCGATGCCGTGGGATCCGGAACTGACCAGGGTGGTCATCGCGGTGGAGCGACTGCACGCCGCGTTACCTCAGGGCACAGCCTCGGCCAGGACCATGACGCTGACAGATCTCGCAGAGCACCCCTGGATCCTTGCCGGACCCCGGTCCCATTTCGGGCGCGCAGTGCGTCTGGCCTGTCAACGTTACGGATTCGAGCCTCGGATCAACCATGAGGTCGGCGAGCAGGCGACCGCGCTGGCGATGGTCGCGGCAGGCCTGGGCGTCACCCTCGTCTCCGATCTGGGTCTGACTCTGCGTCCTCCGGGAATCGAGGTCGTCGCACTCGCCGAACCGCTGATGCGGACGATTTCCATAGCGTATCGAGGCTCGGATCTCCATCGGCAACCGCTGCAATTGGTGATAGACGCGGTGCGCGACGCGGCGACCGCGCAAGGACTCGCCGTGCGACCATCGTCTCCGGAGCCGACGGCCCAGAGTTTCCCCCGCGACTGATTACCGCAGAAATTCACGTGCCCCGGCGGCACCGAGTACGCCATACTTTCCTGTTCATTGACGCAGGAAAGAGAAGGGCAGGCGGATGGCGACAGTAGTCGAACAGGCCGACGGCACCCGCATTCACGGGTCGGGAAAGTTGTCGGCCGAACGTCTCCAACACGAATTGGCATTGCGACGGCGGGCGCATCGAATCCCGGGCCGGCGGAAGCACGACGGGAAGGGTGGTCGTCGTCAACAGCGCCGAGCGGCAGCATCGTCGTGATGAGGCCGATGCGCTATGCCGATGTGCTAGGCCTCAGTCCCAAGGGATCCTCACGGGCCGATGAGTCCGCTACTGTGTCGGGGTGTTGTCCGCTGCACGTAACTGGTGGCGGCCGCTACTGCGGCCGTGACGCTTGCGTGTGTCCCGAGTCGCCTGCGCTGGCGGCTCGGCCCTGTTGATCACGCCGGATGTCCGCGCAGGCAGGCTCCCAATCCTATGGAGTTCCTTCTATGCCTAGCGACCCTCGATCAACCACCGGCACCACTGCCCCACCGAACGTCATCGGCGACATCTTGGTGTCCTCCCGGTCGATGACGGAGTACAGCGCGATGTTCGCTCTCTCCCCGGCCGACCTGCGCCGTCAAATCCTCGATTGTCCCGGTGGCACCGCCAGTTTCACCGCCGAGGTGTGTGCCGCCGGTGGCGACGTAACCGCGTGCGATCCAGTGTATGGGCAGTACACAGCGGATGCGCTCGCTGCTCTCGGGCAGCGGGGAACCGAACGTGGCAACCGCTACTGCCGCACCCATTCGGACGAGTACATGTGGACTTTCTTCACCGATCCGGAGCATCACTCGTCCTCCCGTAGCGCCTCCGGACATCGGTTCGCGGACCATCACCGCGCGCACCCTGAGCGTTACATCGCCGGTGCGCTACCTCGACTGCCGTTCACCGACGAACGTTTCGATCTTGTGCTCAGCTCCCATTTTCTGTTCAGCTACGCAGACCGGCTCGACCTGTCGTTCCACCACCGCGCCGTGTGCGAGCTCATGCGCGTCGCCGCGACCGAGGTACGAATCTTCCCGCTCGTCGGCATGGGATCGAACAGATACCCGAATCTCGAGGTCTTGCGAGACCGGCTCGCCGACGATGGCATCACCACCGAGATCCGCAGCGTCGACTACGAATTCCAGATCGGCGGCAACGAGATGCTCGTGTGCTCACGGGACTCTGCACTGTCGGATGAGCAGCGGTGACAACATCGACGGAATCGATCGTGAGGTTGTCGGTGCAGGATGCCGGTGAGCTATTCACGTTGCAACGCGCGGCGTACGTCACCGAGGCGCAAGCCCACAAAGACCTGAGCCTTCCGCCACTGACCCAGTCACTCGACGAACTCGCGAGGGGACTCGTCGACCCGGAGGTGACCGCGTTCGGATTGCGTGTGGGAGGTGCGCGGCTCCTCGCGGCCGTGCGTGTCCGGTTCTCTCCGACGGAGTCTCACACCGCAGAGGTGGGGCGGCTCGTCGTAGCACCGGACATGCAGGGCGAAGGCCGCGGGAGCCGACTCCTCGAATTCGTCGAAAAGAACCTTCCCGACCAGGTCCAGGAACTCCACCTGTTCACAGGTGAACACAGTCGCGGCAACCTACGGCTCTACGCCCGGTTCGGCTACGAGGAAACACACCGCACACCGACACCGGGAGGTTACGCGCTGGTCAACATGATCAAGCGGCGTGTCGCGTCCGGGCCTGCATTGTCGCCGTCACTCCTCCGTCTTCTCGACAATCCGTAATCCGCCACGGAGACACCGCGGACTATCCCGTTGTCCACAGCAACTCCGGTCGGATCGAGCCCATCCCGTACATCTGCACACCGTGTACTCCCTCACCGACAACGGCGGCAGGCGCGGTGCGGATATACCAGACTGCGGGATTCAGATCGACGATCCGCTGCTGCGCGGTCGCATAGGCCGCACTGCGGTCGTCCAACTGGTCGGCTGTCCGGCCTTCGTCGATGGCAGCGTTGAGCTCAGGGTCATCGATACCCGCGAAGTTCCCGGGAGAGTCGCCGTGGAAATTTGCCCATAGCGCGGTGTCGGGGTCGAGGATCGTCGCCGACGTGATCGCCACATCGAAATCGTAAGTGTTCAGCCGTGGCAGAGCTGAGGTGAAATCCAGGACCTCCACCCGGACGTCGACGCCGTCGAACGTGCTGAGCTGCGCTTGGACGGCCTCGGCGATGGCCTTGTTCTCGACCGAGGTGTAGGCCAGGAAGGTGAACGACACAGGCTTGCCCTCTGCGGCGAGTTCGTCGAACAGCTTCTGGGCTGCGTCCGGATCGTGCGCAGGGATCGGAATGTTTGCATAGAACGGTGAGGACTCGTCGAACAGGGCCCGTGGTAGTTCCGCACGCCCCGCGAAGACCACCTCGTTCAGGGCGTCGATGTCGATGGCGAGCGCGAGTGCCCTTCGAGCGCGTTCGTCGTCGAACGGCGCACGACGCGTGTTCAGCGCCAGAAACTGCCCGCCACCGGTGGGTTCGACGAGGGTGCGGAGGCCGGCGTCCTCGGCGCGTCCGAGCGACGCCCAGCTCCCCTCGATGGCAAGACCGGCTTGGCCGGAGACCACGGCGTTGATGCGTTGGTTCGTGTCGCCGTTGTGGACCAGTTCGATGCCGTCCAGGTAGGGCGCAGGCTCGAATTCGACGTTGCGCTCCAGCATGATCCGGTCCTGTCGCCGCCACTCTGCCATGGTGAACGGGCCGGCCCCGACGGGATCGTCGTCGAATGCCTGCCGTCCGGCCTCGAGCGCCGCCGGGGAGGCAATCCAGTTCAGACCGCTCCACACCACGGACTGGGCGTAGTGCGGGTTGGGTGACTGCAAGGTCACCCGCAGCGTGAGGGAGTCGGTCACCTCGAGGGCGGCGATCTGCGAGGCCTGGATCAAAGATGGTGACCCGGAAGCTTCGTCGCGCATCCGCTCCCAGTTGTAGCGGACGGCTTCGGCATCGTAGGCGGTTCCGTCGGTGAAACGTAGGCCGTCGCGCAGTGCCAGTTCGAAGGTTGCGCCACCGTCGGCGGTGTCGAACGACTCGGCGAGCACCGGCGTGATCTCGAGTGTCTCGGGATCGTTGACCAGTAGCGTTCCGTACAGGGCATTGCCGATGAGACTGTTCGAGACCCACGCGTTGACGAGAGTGGCCGGATCGAGCGAACGCGGCTCACCGCCCTGCACGACGGTGACCGTCCCACCCTGGATCGGGTCGCCGGTATCCGCATCAGTTTCGGCGTTGCCCGTTGTTCCCCCGCCCCCGCATGCTCCCAACACCAGGGCCATAACCGCGACGAGCACCGGCACCAACATCGTGCTGCGGCTCTCCGGTCTGCGACGGATGAAGTTCGACATCTGGACTCCTCCACTGGAGCGACTGCACGAGCGCCGGTTCGGCTCAGTGCTGAAACCGGGGTGGCCCGGACCGGTTAGAAACGATACTCTCACAAAACAGAATCATATTCTCATGCGCATGCCGAACCTGGGAGGCACTGATGACAGCAGCCGCGGCCGAACCGACGGAGATCGCACTGACTCCTACCGCCCACGCCCTGCGCACCCCGGACGCGCCCGCCATCATCATGGGCGAGGGAGATGTGGTCACCTACCGGGAGCTCGACGACCGGTCGGCGCGGTTCGCCACATATCTCCGCGCTCAGGGACTCACCATCGGCGACCACATCGCCATCCTCATGGAGAACTCGCGCGCGTTCCTCGAAGTCGCTTGGGCTGCTCAGCGTTCCGGGTTGTATTACACGGCGATCAATCGACACCTGCGACCGGCCGAGGTTCAGTACATCCTCGATGATTCCGGCTCGGCCGCCCTGATCGCGACCGTATCGATGTCCGACGTCATCGACGGTATCGATCTGGCGAGCATCGGCGTCCGCGTGTGCACCGACGGCGCACTGCCCGGTTTCTACGACTACGCGTCGATCCTCGACAGCAACGATCCGCTGTCGCTCGACGACAGCGTCGAAGGCCGCGAGATGCTGTACTCGTCGGGTACCACCGGGCGTCCCAAAGGTGTTCGCAAACCACTTCCGGCCACTCCCTTCGGCGACCCTGCCTCGCCGACCTCCCAGGTCGCCCAGGGCATCGCCGCGCGAGGAATCACCGCCGGCAGCGTGTACCTGTCGCCCGCCCCGCTGTACCACGGCTCTCCCCTGGTCTTCTGCATGTCTGCGCAACGACTCGGTGCCGCGGTCGTCGTGATGGAACGGTTCGATCCGGTCCGGTGTCTCGAGCTCATCGATCAACACCGCGTCACCTACGCACAGTTCGTGCCGACAATGTTCGTGCGGATGCTCAAGCTGTCCGACGAGGACCGGGCGGCATACGATCTGTCGTCGCTTCAGGAAGTCACCCACGGCGCTGCCCCGTGCCCGGTCTCGGTGAAATATCGGATGATCGAGTGGATGGGGCCGATCATTCACGAATACTATTCCGGAACCGAGGATGTCGGAGCCACCCAGATCTCGTCGCAGGAGTGGCTCACGCACCCCGGATCGGTCGGCAGGCCGATGCAAATCTGCCATATCGTCGGTGAGGACGGCGAGGAACTTCCGGTCGGCGAGGTCGGTGTCGTGTACTTCGACGGCGGGCGCCCCTTCGAATACCACAACGACCCCGACAAGACCGCGGGAGTGACCCACCCGAACGGATGGCGCACCCTCGGCGACATGGGATATGTCGACGACGAAGGCTATCTCTACCTCACCGACCGACAAGCCCTGATGATCATTTCAGGCGGGGTGAACATCTACCCGCAGGAGACCGAGAACATTCTGATCGGGCACCCCGCGGTGCTCGATGTGGCCGTCATCGGAATTCCCGACGACGAGATGGGCGAAGCGGTGAAGGCGGTCGTGCAGTTGGTCGAGCCCGATGCCGCCACCGACGCCCTCGCGGACGAGCTCCTGTCGTACTGTCACCGCGAGCTCGCTTCCTACAAATGCCCGCGCAGCATCGACTTCGTGCACGAGTTGCCCCGCGATCCGAACGGCAAGCTCTACAAGCGTCATATTCGTGAGGAGTATTGGAAAGACAACACGACTGCCCGCACTCGGCTCGTGCAGGACTGACGCGCGCCCGCGCAACCTCGGTTGTCTGCCGCTGCATACCGATTCCGCCGTGCTGGCGCGATCATCGGACGGTGACGACACCCTGGTCGAACATGACCGAGCCGTTCTCGAACGTGCTGACCTTCACACCGTCGACATCGATCTCATCGCTGGTGGGGTAGCCCAAAGCGCCCTGGCTGCCGCCGAGTTCGTTCCACTTGTTCCGTATTTCGCCCCACACGATGTATGCGGGATTGCCTGTCTTCTGAATGATCACGCCACCGACGAACCATTGATACTTGCCGTCGGGATTGGTCTTCTCGGCACCCAACGGCTGCCCGAGGTCGGCTTTCTGGGAGGCATCGGCAGTGTAGTACTTCTCCAGAAGACTTCCCGACACCGTGTACTCGGCGCCGTCCGCGCCCATCATCACCGTGGAGGGGATCACCGACGCGGGTGAATCGGAGTCCGACGACGCGAACTTGTTCATTCCGAGGATGATAACGACGAGGGCGAGCAGAACGATCACCGCGACTGCCAGCATTTTCTTACCCCACCCGGTTTTCCGGGTCGTCGGCTGCTTCTCGACCGCGCCACCGCCCGCAACCGGTGGCGTCACAGGGGTCTCCGGAGGAGCCGCGGGAGCAACCGGCGGTTCCTGCACGAGCACAGGCTCGGGAGTGTGCACCGGCTCCTTCACAACTACCTGCGCGGTCACCGGTTGGGGCGTCTGGGTGGACTGATACGGACTCCCGAACTGCTCCGAGTACGAGGCTGTGGAATCGAACACCTTGGTCGGATTCGCGCGCCGCACAGACGACATGATTGCCTCGGCTGCGGCGTCGGCAAACGCCACACACGTGGGATAGCGGTCTTCGCGGTTCTTGGCCATCGCCCGCGCCACCACCCGATTGAGTTCGATGGGCAGGCTCGGAACGATCCAACTCGGTGCCGGTATCCGGCCACCCAGATGTGCGTGCATCAATTGCGGCAAGGAATCGCCCGGATACGGCGGCTCGCCGGTCAACAGATGGAAAAGACTGCACCCCAATGAATAGATGTCTGCACGACCGTCGAGCGTCGCTCCCTCGAACTGCTCGGGAGCCGCGTAGTGCAGGCTCGCGAGCATCATTCCCGTCTTGGTGTGGAATGCCGTCTCGACGAGGGCTTTGGCGATGCCGAAGTCCGTCAATAGGACGCGTCCCGATCGTCCCGGGCCCGCTTCTTCGAGCAGCATGTTCGCCGGCTTCACGTCGCGGTGCAAAACACCGTTGTCGTGTGCGTAGTCGAGAGCCTTCGCGATTTCACCGATGACACGAACGGCCCGCTCGGGCTCGAGTCGCCCCTGCGCCATGGCTTCGGATGCGTTCATACCGGCGACGTACTGCATCGCGATCCAGAGCTGATCACCCTCGCGTCCACGATCGAGGACGGAAACGATGTTCGGGTGGTCCAGTCGCGCCGCATGGTCGGCTTCGCGTTCGAACAGGGCGCTCGCATGCTGGTCCTGGGTCAGCGACCTGTGCAGGAGTTTCAGCGCGATCTTCCTGGGCAGCCGTGGATGGTCTGCCAGATACACCGATCCCATACCGCCGGCACCCAGCAGTCGTTCGATCTTGTATCCAGCGAAGACCGTGCCGGGGGTCAGTGCAACCATCGTCATCTCCCTCGGTCATCCAACACAGGCTGTGCGCGTTCGCTGAGAAGATTAACCGGAGTGTCGAAAAGCGATGCCGCGCGGTCACGCTGATCGGCCGCGCGTTCGGCTCCGACGGCACTCCACCCTGCACTCGGCGATCGCGACACGAACATACATTCGAGTTGACGCCTCCCCCGCCACATGGGACGATTCCCGCACCAACCTGAAAACAGGTCGACCCCGGAGGGTGCTACCAACACCGACCGGGGTCTGGGCACACGACAGAACGGAACTGTCATGCACCGTAGGGTGGAGTCTATCCACACGCCCCCAGGGGGCGCTTCTTCTGGTTCGGTCTTCGATACCGACCCTCTTCGTCTCACCCCGCCGGGGTCTTCGCTGACGTCCTGATTCTCGCCAGCCTCTCGACCGACAAGGTCGAGAGGCTGGCGGTGTTTGTGCTGCGACGTGTGCGCGGGCCGGTCCGGTAGCCGCGGCATGTCGGAGTATTCGTCGCTCATCTCCTTCAGGTCCGACGTCAGCGCTTCGACGCTGCGCGCAGGGGTGCCATTCCCGTGCGTGAAACCGACTGGGCGCCAGTACCTTCGTCTCCACAGCTGGCGGTGGAGCACCCGCTCGTGAGGGTCGACACGAACGACCGGGTCCAACGCACAGCCACACGTCACCTCCGACGTGGGGCCAGAAGCGTTGGCCGAGACGGTCTATCGGGGCATGGCGACCGGGCAGCGTTGGGGAAGGGGCCGAAGGCAAGCTCAGGGACCCGCAGGGTCTCGGTACGGTCGAGCACTGCCGCCCGCAGGGCGTCCTCTTTCTCGGTTCGGTAGTCTCGCGAATCGACTCGACCATTCTCCGGCCCGGTGCGGGCCCTGGAGACTCACCTGAAGGACGGTGTCATGCACCCCGCCGTCGAACTGGTTCTGAACCACGACCCCGACGACCACGGAAGCCTCGCCGATCGGGTCGCATCGCTTGCCGACGAGTTCCGACTGTGGGAGCTCATGAGCCACTACAACTGGGACGAAGGCTTCGAGGTACCGCTCGCCGTCATCCGTCACCCGCGGTGCGATCGGGCACTGGCGCTGCGCCTGTTCTGGGACCTCGACGATGCCGCGAGGGAGTACCTCGTCGGCGGCACCACCGATTTCGGCGCCTCATACGCACCGTACGACGCGGAGGAGGCAGCGCGCGTCGAGGAATACTGCCGAATCCTGACCGAGGGGCTGCGCCACGGCCGGTTTCCCCCCGGCCGCAATTCGTTCGACACCGGCTTTTTCGGCACCGATGATCCCACCCTCACGGAGCGTCAACGCAAGCTTCGGGCCGGGAAGACCACACTCGCCCAGCGCGATTACGACGATGCGTTCCTCCATCCGGCTGTCGCCGTCGCCTGACTTGATCACTGTCACGAGGCGGCTGCCGACACAACGTGCACGCTGAAGAGGGACCCGCAGGGATTTCCGACGACTCGGCGACAGCGGACCACTCCTAGCACTGGGCGCACTCGGCGCACTACAGGCAGAAGGAAAGATCCTGAGTATCGCATCGTCGAATGTCGCTGCGGCACAGTGGCGCCTCTCGGACTCGGAGCTGGCAGCCGTTCCCTTCTGATCGCGCGTAATCACCGACTGCGCGGACCGTGACGACGTGAACGCCGAGCGTGCAGTGCACATGAAATCGATCAGGTGCCGCAGAACGTCCGGAAGTTCTCAGTGAACTCGCTGGATGCCGGGGATGTGTAAACCGCCCACTCGTCCCGGCGTTCGAACGGATGCGTCACCGCATCCAACAGTGCCTGGAACGGAGCGAGGTCACCGGCGGTCGCCGCGCGCAGTGCAGCGTCGACCTGGTGGTTGCGCGGAATGTAGAGCGGATTGACGCGATCCATCGCGTCCGCCGTCTCAGCGCAGCTGCGGGTCCCGAGAGCACTACGCCACCGACCCAGCCACGGGTCGAGGTGCTCACGCGCCCCAAGAACGTCGAGTGGCTCCGAGTTGCTGCGGAGTTCGTCTGCGAGAGCACGGAAAGTGCCGGTCCAATCCATACGGTGCTCGGCCATCGCGGTCAGCAGATCGTCGATCAGCGCCCGGTCGGCGACCTCGACGGGCAGACCGAGCTTGGCGGCCATACCGTTCCTGTAGTGATGCTCGTAGCATTCGTCGAATGTCTCGAGCACCGCAGTGGCGGCCGTGATCGCATCGTCCGGGGTGGAGGCGACCAGCGTCAACAGGGTTTCGGCGAATCGCGCCAGATTCCATTTCAGGACGATGGGCTGGTTGCCGAACGCGTAGCGGCCACCCTGATCGATCGAGCTGAACACCGCGGAGGGGTCGTAAGCATCGAGGAAGGCACACGGGCCGTAGTCGATGGTCTCCCCCGAGATCGTCGTGTTGTCGGTGTTCATCACTCCGTGCACGAAGCCGATGTGCATCCACCGCGCCACCAGCGATGCCTGAGCATCGACGACTGCTTCGAGGAATGCCAGGTAGCGATTCCCCTCTCCTTCCGCGGGCAATTCGACCAGGTTCGGGTAATGACGTGCGATCGCGTAGTCGGCGAGGGTCTGCAGAATCTCACCCTGCCGGACCGCGAGTTCGAACGTGCCCACCCGCAGATGACTGGCAGCGACCCGGGCCAGCACGGCACCGGGCTCGGCACCGTTGCGGTGGACGGGGCGGCCTGTCGCGACCACCGACAGGGCGCGCGTGGTGGGGACACCCAAGGCAAACATGGCCTCGCTGACCAGGTATTCGCGCAGCATCGGGCCTACCACCGCGAACCCGTCGCCGCCACGGGAGAAGGGCGTCGGTCCCGACCCTTTGAGATGCAGATCCGTCCGCCGGCCGTCGCGGTCCACGAGTTCGCCGAGCAGCAGCGCCCTCCCGTCTCCGAGGAGCGGGGCGTATCCGCCGAACTGGTGACCCGCGTACGCCATGGCGACCGGTGTCGCGTCGGACGGTGTCGCGGCCCCGGACAGGACGGCGATTCCCTCGTCGCTGCGCAGTGTGCCTTCATCCAACCGCAGCTGCGCTGCGAGCTGGTCGTTGAGCACGAGCAGCGTCGGATCCGGAACCTCGGCACCCTGCCACGACACACTGAGGTCGCCCAGTTCGTCGACGAACGTGCTCTCGAAGCCGAATGTCGCCGTGTGCGCGTCTACTGGTGAATCCGGGATTGCAGCCATGCTTCGAGGGTAGTCACCTGGGCCACCATGCTCGCGACGACGTGAGCGTCACCATGGATCGCTGTTGCCGCATGGCGCTGACGGTCGTACTCAGATTCTGATGTGACGCACACCGACCGCAGCGCGCCGAAGCTGGTAGCGAGCGCCGTTCATCCTGTCGTGGATCAGGTCCAAGCCCGTGCGTCGCGCAATGTCCTCGACAACCTCGTCCACGGCGCGGCCATCGGTGCCTATGTGTTCATCGAACCGCTCAGAAGCGAGCGCCTGCACACAGCGAGGGATCTGGCGCAGCGCCCAAGTGTCTTCCCTCCCCGCAAGACGACCGAGCCAATAGCCGCTGCGTGTCCGCAACCGTTGCCGCAGAGTCTCGGGCGATGCGATGAGGGAAAAGTGCCTGACGTCGACGTTCTCGGCCGACAGTCCGGTCATGATCTCGTCGAAGTAGGCCGGGTTCACGAGCGTCATCGGAACGATGACCGGTCCGTCGCTTACGGCCACCGCGTCAGCAAGCGTCCTGACGACGGCCGACCGCCACTGAGGTCGGTCTTGGAAGTCGCCCCGTGCGTGGGCAGGAAGCATCTTGTGGAGTGCGAATCCGATGAACTCGGGATCCGCGACATGTGAGGATGGAGCACGGCGATGCAATTCGAACGCGGTCTGCGTCTTGCCTGCACCGAATGCACCGTTTATCCAGATGAGCACCGCACCGAGTGTAGTGGCAGTGGTTCTTCCCGGCTGACACTGCAAGATCCGGCGATGCAGAAGCGAATCGTGCTCGGCCACCTTATGTTCCGGTCCACCTCGTGAACCTCCGAGATCTTCGAGTTGCCGATCCGAGCTGGGCTACGACCTGACACACAGCCAGGAAGATCGAGGCTGGCGGGTATTGGCCGCAGCACACGGCGCAGTGCAACTGAAGGCAGTGCCGCCGGGAGTTCTCAGGAGTGCTCGGACCTCACGTTCGGAGTCAGCACAACCAGCGGCATGGGCCGGTCGATCTTGGACTGGAAGTCCGCCAGCAACGGGTTGTTGGCCAGCACCCAGCTCGCGAACTCGTCGTAGTCCGCGCCTTCGAGAGCCCTGCCGGTCGCCTGGTAGGTGGTGTCCCGGAGCTCGATGGTGACCTGAGGATTCGCTTTGATGTTGTACCACCAGGCCGGGTACTTGTCCTCGATGAACGAGCTGACAAACATGGTGTCGCCCCGGTACAGAGGCCCCAACGGAGTCGTGTGCCGCTTGCCGCTCTTGGCTCCCGTGGTGGTGAGCAGGATGAGATCCCCGCCTGCGTAAGCACCGCCCACCTTGCCCGAGTTCTCCCGGAATTCCTTGATCACGTCATCGTTCCAATTCGCGATGCTGCCTTCCTTGTCCCAGGCCTGGTTCCACGGCGCATTCGGATCGTCATAGTCGGTGATGTCGGCCTGATCGGGCTGTCCCGTGGTCGAATTGATTTCGCTCATGATGCGAGTGTGTCGCGAATATAGGACGATCAGCGTCCTGAATGTGGCCGCAGGCGCGGCACACCGATGATCGTGGCCAGGCGGTTCTGTGTGATTCCGAAAGGCTCGAGTCATTCCGCCACGGTTCTCGAGACTCGACAGCGTCAACGTCGTGACCCATTCGCGGACTGCCGATCCTGCATTCACCCAGTCGCACCAGTGCAGGGTGATCCGTCGGTCCGACCGCTCTGCTACTCTCCATCGCTGTCAAGGGGGACACATGCCGAATCATGCCTTGAGAGTTGATCTTGATCGACTCTCACACCTGTCGGGCCGGCTCGACCAACTCGCACGAAGCGCCGAAACATTGAAGGTCATACCGCACGAGCCCTGGATCGACGCTCCGGCAACGAGCCTGTCGTCGGTTCGGGCCGTCATCAGTATCTCCACCGACCTACTCGACACAGCGCTGGTCGCTGCCGTCACCGAACGGTTCGAGGAAACCGCCGACGTCATGCGTCAGGCCGTAGTTCAGTACAGAAACGCCGACGACGACGTGGCGCAACACCTCGCCGCGACCTACCTGTCGGCCACCGGTGCCTGGACCACGAACAGCGAAGCGTGACGCCGACTCGAACCCAGGTCGAGAACTGGACGCCCGGATCACTGCTCACCTGGCGTGACGGGTGGTTGAGCCTCGGGACCAGTATCGAAGCACTCTTCGACACGTACGTCGCCTCCGTCGAGAAGATCGACGGCCAGTACTGGGAAGGTGTGGCCGCCGAAGCGGCCTTCGAGCGCGCACACAACGACCGCACCACCGCACGCACCATCGTCGACACCCTCGAACGCGTAGCCGAAACGATCACCACCGGGTACCACGCGATCAAAGGCAACCTCGACGTTGCGCGCGATGCTCTGGCCACCGCCCAGGAGAACTGCTTCACCATCACCGACAACCTCGAAGTGATCGACCCCCGCACCGAGAATGACGCAGACCGCGAAGCGCTCCGGGCGGGACTACAGACCAACCTTCAGCGTTATGCCGGCCTCGCCGAACAAGCAGATTTCGACCTGACGCGCAGCCTTGAAGAGGCGCGTACCAGCCTGCGACTCGCATTCACCTCCGCGGCCGCACTCGGCGACACCCAGGCCACGGCAGACGCCGCTGCCCTCGCAGCCGGCGATGTCGGCCCCGAAACCCTGCACCGCATCGTCGAATCGGGAACTCTCACGCCCGAGCAACTCACCGACCTGCGCGCTGGCGAACCTACCTCGATTCCGGCCTCTCAGATGGAGTATCTCAACACCGTCGCCCGCTCACTCGACACCCTCAGCCCACGCGAGCTGGAACAGTTGATGTCGCCCCTGCCGGAGGAAGCACGGGCAGCTCTGGCCAACTCGCTGCAGATCATCTCGACCGACACCGTCACCGTCGCGACCAGCGGAGACCCCGAGGTCCCCGCCCGAGGCGGCATCGACCTCCTCCCCGAAGGCATCCGCGACTCGTTGTCGCGGGAGGACTGCGTGGTCCACAGTGTCGAGTCGATGGGAGGAACTGCCCTGCGGCAGACCACTCTCCACGGCGTTCCGGATGCGGATGCAATCGCATCGATCGTCTCCGCAGGGGACGGCGAGTACCGCAACGGCAGCGAGCTCGACAAGCAGCTCCTCGCTGCCGGTCGCGAGTATCTCGATGCACAAGTCACACACGATCAGGATCCCCAAGGCAACATGACCATCTTCGAGGTCGACGGCCACACCCCTGGAGATCCGTACCTCGACCCGATATTCGCAGCCGTCTCCGACGATCGAGTTGCCATCGAGCAGGCAGTCACCGACCCGAACGGATCCGAATTCGTACGAGACGTCCTCACCCACTCGTGGTCTGACGAATCCACGGTGCAGTCGATGTTCCACTTCGACGAACTCGAAGGCGCCGTGCAGGATCCGAACGATGCCGTCGATGTTGCAGAGGCGGCCAGGAGCGGACAGATCATGTCGGCGGTCGCGTCGGCGATGAGCACGGATGCGGCGTGGCAGCAGATGTCGAGCATCCCCGGGACGAACCATCAATCCATCGGCGAGGTGAATCCCGAACTGGTCCGCACCATTTCCCACAGCATGACCCCGTACATCCCGAGCCTCGTCAGCGTCGAAGTGCCTGATCGTCCTGGGTTCGACATCGAAGGGTGGACGGACCCCGAGGGTTCTGGAAGCTATCGCGGATCCGTCAACGTCTTTGCCGTATTGAGCACCGATGAGGAGGCGGGGACACACTTCCAGTCGCATGCAATGCGAGAGTCTGTAGCAGCCCAGATCCGATTCGGTGAAGATCCCGATGCTCCGAACTCGAATCAGCAGCTCGCCAACGCTGGTCAGCTCCTGGCGTTGACCGACAAGGGCATCGAAATGTCGATGCAAGACCGGTACGACGACGAAGCCGCCCGAGACTTGGCTGTCTACGAACAGAAAGCGAATGCGTACAACGCCGTGACGTGGCTCGGAGGTCATGTGCTCCCGGGAACTGATCTGCTCTTCGATACTATTTCCGCCGGCGGAGAGCCCTTGAAAGAAACCGTGATCGGACCAAAGCCGGACCCTGCAGCCGAAGTGCAGGTGAATCGCCCCAATTTTGAGCGCCTCAGCTACTTCGCACTCGCAGCTGTTCAAGACTTCCCGGAGAGCACTCGTCGTGACTTCACAGCACTCTTCGACGACGAGGGAAACCTCCGCGCGTACGGAGAAATCTTCTCAGAAGAGCGATCCCAAACGCATACGAGACGCGCAGATTACACCCTCGCCAATCTATTGGGGCGCGTCGGCGACACCCACGCACTCCGCATCGCGTACAACGAGGTGAAACCTCCAAATGTCTAAGCTCATACGAAACATGGTCACCGTTGCCTTAGGTGCACTCCTCAGCAGCTGCGGTACCCCTGAGTATCTGGGCTCCGCTGACGACACCGAGACTCCGCCTGACTTCAAGCCGTCCTACACAAGTTCATGGACTGCGGAGCCGGGCATCGACTTGTTCAGCCGCGGAGGAGAACTCGTCCGCTCTTCCCTCGAAGCCGGAATGCAGACATCCATGTATACACTCATGGATTCATTCCCCGGGTACCGCGAGGCCATCGGATACCCAGACAACGCCGACCGAGACATCGCCGCGGGTGTCCAATCAGGAAACACCGAGGAGAACAGGGTCGGCGAATTCACAGTCAACTACCACATCACCGAACTGATCGAGTCACACACCGAAGTCACCGCAAACGTGTGCGATGACATCGTCCACGCCGAAACCATCGACCATGACCGCATCACTGGTCACGGATTCTCGTGGACAGTGTCGCTGCACAACACTGCCGACACCCCGGGCCTCCCCGGCATCGTCGATACTGACCGTGCCAACCATGACCCACGAGCCCGTCGCACCCCGAACTGGAATGTCTTCGGCACCTGGAAAATCACACGCTTCACCCCACAAGGACTCAACGCAGCCCCAGGGGGAGCGGATCCCGCGTGCAAATCTTGGTGGCTGGCGAATCATCCTGATGCTCTGAATATCGACAGCGACTATACCTTCCGCGCGCCCGGTGTCGTGCCTGGCGTCCCGCGCGCGCCACAGTATCCCGAATGGATAGGCCCATCCGAACCCCAATGAGCAGACACAGACTCATACGAAACGCAGTCGCCGCCACCCTCGGCATACTCCTCAGCAGCTGCGCCACCGCTCAGGGTCCGACACCTGCCGACGTCATCGAAGCACCGCCCGCTTTTCAACCCTCATACACAAGCTCCTGGTCTGCAGAACCCGGCATCGACCTGCTCAGCCGTGAAGCAGAACTCATCCGAGCCACATTCGAATCCAGCTGGCAAACAGAGATGTACTCGATCACCAACTCCTTCCCCGGATACCGCGAAGCCATCGGCTATCCCCACCCCTCCATCCAGAACATCGTCCGGGGAGCCGACGTGGGGAATACCGACTGGGACCAGGTCGACGAACACACTATCCGCTACCACATCACCGAACTCATCGAAACTCCCACCGACATCACCGCAAGCATCTGCGACGACATCGTGTACACCGAAACCACAACCAACGACCACATCACCCGTCACGGGCTCTCATGGACCGCCTCCCTGCACAACACCGCCGACGCCCCGGGCGGCCGGCGTAGTGCCCGGTGCCCCCCTCGCTTCGCAATTCCCCGAGTGGATCGGACCAGCGGAGGGTCGATGACGACGCAGGCCGATCCAGTCACATTGTCGAGTGCAGTGCCCAGCGATGACCGAGGACTTGCGTCTGCGGTTCCGGTCTGGTCAACCGACACGCTCGAACAACGACACAATGATCCCTTCGGGCCCACGCACGTACGCCATCCGCACGCTGTTCTCGTACTCACCGATGCCACTGATGAGGCCGTATCCGTCCGCAGCCACCTCATCGATTGCAGCTTGAAGGTCGACGACTTCGAAAGACACATTGCGCAATCCGACCTCGTTGGCCATCGCCGCTGGCGATCCGGGCACGTGGTCGGGCGTGATGAAGCTCGAGAGTTCCAGTCCGCAGCCTCCGCCGGGCGGCCGCAGCATCACGATCTCGCAGTGAGCACCGGGGATACCGCAGACGGTCTCAACGAACTCGCCTTCCACAGATCCGGTGCCTTCCACCTCGAATCCAAGTCTCACGAAGAACGTCGTTCCAGAGGCGAGATCCGCGACGGTGATGCCGACATGGTCGAAACGCTGCACGTGTGCCATGACATCCATCTTCCATTCGAGAACTTCGATCCACGGCCGTTTGCATAGCACTGGTCTCGCCCCGGACAAGGACCCTTGTCTCGACCGCCAGAACACCGACGATCGGCGATGCCGAAGGGCTGATCGCTGAGATCTCGCAGCGAGTACCGCATCGTCGTCCCTGGTTTGGGGCCGTGCGACGAGGGAAACCTGCACTCGGAGGCGAGAACCATCCTCCGCTCGCTGCAAGGACAACCCTGCCCTCATACTTCCAGGACGGCATCCATGGCTGACGACGACACGCACACCACCCGCACAGACCAGCTCCACCTACAGAACCCTGTGTCCCGATACCCGACGATCTCGCCTCCTGAACAGCACCAACCCGAGCCCGGACGCGAATCCGAACTCGAACCGCGAGCCGACATCGGCGAATTCTCCTATCGCGGGACCGGGCGCCTGGAAGCTCGTAAGGCACTGATCACCGGCGGCGATTCGGGTATCGGTGCTGCGGTCGCGATCGCGTTCGCCCGTGAAGGCGCCGATGTCGCCATCACCTACCTGCCGGACGAGGAACCGGACGCGGCGAGGGTCGCACGGATCATCACTGACAGCGGCCGTAAGGCGGTCACTCTGCCAGGAGATCTCACCCGTGCCGACTTCTGCCGGGATGTCGTCGAACAGGCCGCGGAACAGCTCGGTGGCCTGGACATTCTCGTCAACAATGCCGGAAAGCAGGTGGTCGCGACCAGCCTCGAGGAACTGCCCGACGAGCAGCTCGAACAGACCTATCAGACGAACATACTTGCGATGTTCCGTACGACGCGAGCAGCGTTGGCACACATGCCTCCTGGCGGCACCATCATCAACACGACCTCGATCGAGGCCTACATGCCGGCGCCCACGCTCATCGACTACGCCTCCACCAAGGCGGCGATCAACAATTTCACCAAGGGATTGGCCAATCAACTGGCATGTAAGGGTATCCGGGTCAATGCGGTGGCGCCCGGCCCGATATGGACGCCTATCCAACCCACAGACGGCCAGCCGAAGGAGAAATTGCCCGAATTCGGACAGAGCACTCCGCTGGGCCGTGCCGGGCAACCTACCGAGTTGGCACCCGCATACGTTTTCCTTGCGTCCCCGGAATCCAGCTATGTGGTGGGCTCGACGATCCACGTGAACGGCGGCATGCCGTCGCCGTAGATGCAGGTCACCACCACTGAGACAGGAGACGATCATGACCACCAATCTGACCGCAGACGATCTACGGAACCTTCTCGACTCCACCCTCCCAGATCCCGCACTCGTGCTCACCGAAGGCCGGTTCCGAGTCGTAGGCGCCGAAGACATGACCGAACGGCACCGCACCTTTGTCGTGCTCACGCAGAAGCAGCTTCGCGATGAGCTACCGAGTGATCAGGAGTACGACGAAAGCGCTCTCGAGTTGCGAGCAAGTTCCTTGGACTCCGCCATCGCGAACCTCGGAGGATGACCGACGCTCCTGTCCGGACTCGGAAGGTCTCCTTCATCCCGTTGTCGACAACGGTCTCCTGCGGCACGGACGATCAGACAAGAGGAATCATGTTCGAACGCAACGTAGCCGACAGCGTACACCGCATTGCGCACGCCGATGTGAATGTCTATCTCGTCGAGGATAACGACGGGATCGAGACCGCTGTGGAAGCAGCATTGCGTGCTGGTCCGCCCTGACCACCGCACCTCGTTGCGCTCCCGACCGCACGGCGGTGAGATCACGGCGTAGCAGACGACCTCGCCGCGAGTCGCTTCCATACCTCGACGTCGGTGCGCGGTCCCCCTGGCGTCTCGGCGCCGTATCGAGCGATCTCGCCGGGGATGTCCAAGGGGCCGACCATCGGGACACCCGGGTACAGTGCTTCTTCGATCCGCTCGTCGGGCACCAGCCAGCAGATTTCGAACTCGATTCCGTCGGGATCGCGGCCGTACAGCGCTTTGGTGGCGGCGTGGTCCGCGGCACCCGTCAACGCCCCCGCAGTGACGAGGCGCTGACGCATAGCGTCGAGGTCGGTGAGTGTTTCCACTTCCCACGCGACGTGGTAGAGCCCGACCCTGCCCGGCACGACAGGGTCCCCGCCGCGCGCCTGGAACAGTCCCAGGTCATGATCGTTCGCCGATCCCGCGTGCCGAAGGAAGGCGCCACCGGGGAACTCCCCTGCCAATTTCTCGAATCCGAGGACCTGCTCATAGAAATGCAGACTTCGTTGCAGGTTCGACACATACAGGACGACATGATTGATGCCGCGCATCCCCATCGACAATCCCTTCTCGAGGGCCCCCGCACCGCGTCCGGTGCGTGAGCTGTGAACCTGCCATTCTCTATCGGGTGTTCGCCGCTGCGGTCGGTCGTTCCCGAAGAGCGGACTCGCCTAACGGGCTCCTAATCGAACCTGCGGAAAATGGTGCGCGGCACTTCGAGTGCCGCGCGTGCGCCTTGTTCATCACCGAGTCGCTTGGCGAGGGTCTGCTCCGCGAGTCCCGGCGGCAATGCGGCGGAAAACTTCAGTCCCGACACCGCATTGGTGATGCCGCGATCGTGCAGTGCCGCACCGAGCTCCCCTGCGCGGCGTCGCGAGTCTACGAACGCCAATCGCTTCTCCCCCTGATGCAGGGATGCGATGACAGTGGCAGCGTTCGAGACGGAACCCACGTAATCGACGGTGATGTCGGGATCAGTAGCGGGTGCTCCGACGTCCGGCGCGACGACACGACGCGGCCGACCGATTGCACTCCCCTGCAGCCACGCCAGCGACTCGTCGGGATTGCCGACCGTCGCCGACTGCCCGATGCGCTGAATGTCGCGATCGTGCGTCCGTGCGGCAGCGCGCTCGAGTACAGCGTCGAGCTCGGCGGCCATCTCGTTCCGATTACCCAGCGCAACGAGATCTATGTCCTCGCTGAGACGACCGCTCGGGAGATGGGTTCGCGCGAGCGCGGTGCCTCCTATGAAATGCACGCGGTCCGCGAAGCGATCCACGATTGCGGTGAGGAGGTGTGCGATGAGGTGGTCACGCTCCACCTGTTCCGGGGCGACACCGAACTGTGCGGCAACGGCGTCTTGCTCGTCGAGGATCATGACCGCACTCCTGCCCAGATCTCAGCGCGTCGCAAGGCAGAGACAAGCCGCTGAGGCTCCGCGAGTTCGGCGAGCCGGTCCGGGTCGCTGCGGCGGTAGAGGGCAGTGATCGCCGCAGCGATCTCGGGCTCTGCATTTCCGAGCAGTGGCCGGCGGGCAAGATCGAGCACTGTCTGTTCGGGTGTCGTGACAAGTGCAGGGCCGAGTGCTGTGTCCACGCGTTCAGCGTCGAGCGCGTTGGTATCACGCTGCACGAACCGGACGATGGCGTGACGGTCGCTCAACTCGATTGGCCTGTGCGCACGGGTGACGGCGACGACGGCGGTAGCCAGTGCGCGGGGAATTGCACCGAGTACCCGCGCTGCGCTGATACCCATCAGCACTGCGCGGTCTACCCCGTAGATCGCTGAGGCGATTCCCGCGGCAGCAGCTTCCAGTCCGGGAAGCCACGGACGCCCCACCTGGTCTTGCGGGACGACGATGTAGTAGCCGTAAGCCACCCGATGCAAGACTCCCCGGTCAACGAGCCTCGACAGCTCAGGACGCGGGTGCGCATACACGCGGGCAGCATCCTGGGGACGGAACGTGCGCAGGGCTGATCGCGCCAGCTCGACCGGCAGTGGTGTCCCGCGCAATGCGCCCACATCTCACCTTTCATTGTGCATTTCGTAGGCTGTAACCCTACGTACTGCACAGTGCTCACTCAATCAGCGCTGGCCACGGAAAATTCTGTCCGCCGATTCTGCCCCGAGCGCGGCGGGTGCCGCTCAGGTACGCGACGTGCCGATCTCCACCACATGCGTCCATTCCGGTGGTGGGTCCGGAACGTAGTCGGGGTTCTCTTCGCTGCGGAAAACGATTCGAGGGAACAGACCGACCACCGTTCGGCACCCCGGTCGCCTGCTGGGCCACGGTGACTGCCCGTCGGTGAGCACCACCACCACGTCGGGACGGAGTCGACTGCGCAGCGCCTTCTCGAACCCGGCACGCAGATCCGTGCCACCACCCCCGACCAGTGGAATGTCCTCTGCCTGGCACAGCGGGTGGACCACCCGGGCTGCCGCGTCGCAGGACAGCACCGTGACCAGGTCTCGGCGCCCGCCCACGGCCCGCGCGATGGCGGCGACCTCGAGGAGTGCACTACCCAGGTCGGCGTCGCTGACCGAACCCGACGTATCGACGATGACGCTGACCCGAGGTGGGGTGCGCCGCAGGCTCGGTAATACCGCGCCGGGCACGGCCGCGGATCTCCGCGCCGGCCGCCGGTAGGTGTAATTGTCGCCGGTCCCTGACGAGAATGTGGCCGAGCGGATCGCCGCACCCAGCAGCGCCCGCCACGGCTGCGGCGGGTGCACGGCCTCCTCCGCCCACCGCCGCCACCCGCGAGGTGCACTGCCCGGCTGTCCGATGATGCTGTGCGCCACCCGGTAACGGACCGCGTCTCGCTGCTCGTCGCTGAGTCCGTTCGCCCCTTCGGGACCCAGTTCCCACTCGCGTCGCAGCCCGTCGGCGCCGCTGCCGCAGTCGAGCCACGCCACCGCATCAGTCCAGGGGCCGAGAGCGAATTCGCCCAGGTACTCCTCCATGAGCCGGCCGTGGGGCAACCCAAGGGTCGACGGTAGGACAGCGTCGGGCGGTGTCTGCAGTCCGTCACCGAACGCGTCGTCATTGATCTCGGCATCGGCAGCGAGATTCATCCGTAGCCGATCTGCGCGGGAGGTCAGTCCGTGCGCATGGGCGTAGCGATCACTGCGGCCGTGGTGATCGCGCAGCAGGTGCGAGACCTCGTGGACCAGGATCGAGGCCAGTTCCTCCACCGGCCGTTGAGCGACGAAGATGGGCGAGAGATAACAGCGCCAATGCCGGTCCACACCCATCGTCGGGACTCGGGGTGAGTTGACGATGTGCAGCGCGTACAGGGCTGTCGCGAGGTAGGGCCTGGCACGCGCGGCGAACAACCGTGCGGCATAGATCTTGTTCTCGTCGAAAACTGGTGCGGCCGTCATCGCGTTGCCTGCGCGACGGCACGCTCACCCGCGTGGTCGGCTGCCTGGGACACCGACACGACCCCGGCGAGACGATCTATCGCCGCAGGCACCTCCCAATTGTCCCGCCGCAGGGTGGCCAGTGTGGTTGCCGGGACAACCACGAGGTCGGGTGGCCCGGTCTCCACCGCGGCCACCAGGATTGCCCATGCCGCATCCCAACGCGACTTCTCCGGCTGTCGGCGGACAGCAGCTACCACCGCGTCGAGCACGGCCTGGCGTAGATCGCCGCGCTCGGGTAGCTCGGCAGACGCCGGATCGGCAAGCAGCGTCTCCGGGTCCGGGAGATCCATGCGCTCGATGGCGGCCAGCAGCTCGAATCCGGGTCCGTCTCCGACACTCCCCCGAACCAGTAGGGACAGCACATCCTTCGACGACGAGGTGGCGGTCGCGAACGCGATCAGCCGCACGGTCATGTCCCAGCTCCGCGGCGACGGCCACGCGCTGCCACGACGGGTCTGGCTACTGGGAAGCTGATGAACGAGGGCGGGTCGGGCGGCGAGAAGGTCGCAGACGGCTCGGCGGGCGAATGTCACCGCATCGGAGAACTTCTCCGGATCAAGGCGCGGCAGCGTCGCGCGTGGCCAGGTCCCGCCGAGCCCCCGGACGACCACCTCGTGGTCGTAGGTCCAGTTCAGGTGCACGAATCGGTTGGCCAACGGCGGGCTCAGCTCCCAGCCGTCCGCTGCCGACGATGGCGGGTTGGCGGCTGCCACGATGCGCACTCCGGGTGGCAATTGCAGTGCCCCGATTCGTCTTTCGAGGACGAGACGGAGCATGGCAGCCTGCACGGCGGGCGGTGCCGTCGACAGTTCGTCCAGGAAGAGCAGCCCTCGGCCGGCCTCTACGAGCCGTACAGCCCAGTCCGGCGGGGCCATCGGGACACCCTGTGTGGCGGGGTCGTCCCCGAGCACGGGCAGACCCGAGAAGTCGGAGGGCTCGTGCACGCTCGCGATGACGGTGGTCAACGGAAGATCCAAGGCGTCGGCGAGCTGGGTCAGTGCGGCGGTCTTGCCGATTCCCGGTTCACCCCACAGCAGTACCGGGAGATCCGCGGCCACGGCCAGGGTGAGGGCCTCGAGTTGGTCGTCGGGACGGGGTTCGGTGGTCACCGTGCCGAGCATCGTCAACAGTACTGCAGCACTGTCGAGTTCATCGTTGCGAGGGCGGTCGGAATGGAGCATGGAAGACATGTGCATCACCTGAGGTATCGAGCCGAGCAGCAGCTCAGCGGGTTTCGGGGAGTGCGGAGATGGGTCAGCGCGAACGGGGCCGGCGCGACCGGGCGGTGCGCCGAGGTTGCCTTACCGGGGGCGGTTCCACCGGTGCGGCACGGAACCCCTCGTACATACTGCGGCGGTCCGCGGCGGCGCGAAGTTCATCCAGCAGAGGACCGTCGCGGAGGACCGCATCGGGACCGAGCAGTCCTTCGACGAGCGCCAAGGCGCCGACGGCGTCGCCGTGGTCCAGACGTTCGCGAACGCCCGGCAGACAGTCCGGGCGACGAAGCGCCTGGTCGATGACCTGAAGACACGGCAAGGGAGTGCCACCCAATCGGACGAGCAGTTCCTCGCGCCGAATCTCGGCGGGATCGTGGTCGAGTGCGGTCAATGCGCCGTCGACCAATCCGATCCGGTGCTGCTCACCACGGCAGTCGACGCTGTCGATCCGATTCGTCGGCGTCGATCTCGAGGATGACGGCGGCGGCCGGCCCGGATCCAGGGCGGCGGCGACCAGCGGGTGCAGTCGGTCGGCGGTGATCGCTCCCGACCGGATCAGTTCCAGATCCGGTAACACCCAGGTCGCGGCATCGGGCAGCACCGGCAGTGCGGCGAGCCGGCCGCGTGGGTAGTCGGCAACGAGCCGCACGGCTGCGGGTTCGGTGCCGCCGGCCGACTCCATCACCAGCCCCCGGCCCCCGCATCGCACCCGAACGGGACCGTCATTCTGCCCGTCCGCACGGTTGAGGATGCGGGCTTCGGCCGCCCAGCGGTCGACGGCGCAGCCCTCCGGTATCACTTCACGCAGGCGCGGGTCGAGTGCGGCGGAGTCCGGCAATTGACCTGCCCCGCAGCGTATTCGTAGCTCGCTTGATCTGCGCGCCTCCCACAGATGCCGATGGAGGTCGAGCCGGAAACGCCGGTTGGGTCGAGGATGCGGATGATTCGCGGGATCGGGACCGTCCCACAGCGTCAGGACAATCCGCTGCCCGGCATCCACCCAGGCCGGGGCGGTGCGGGCCACCAAGTGCACGGAATCGGTTCCACCACAAGTTTTTCGGTTCCCACAACGGGAATATCGGGCCAGCGTGACGGTCAGTCCGGGTCGCAGCAGCCCATCGGGTGCCACGCGCGGTAGGTGCCAGCGCAGCAAGTCCGGGGCGAGGTGACGCAGATCGTCCAGAACCTGTGATGCGACGTCGAGTCCGTGGGTGTGACGCACTGCGCGTAGGTCGATGTCGACATCGAAACCCGCTGCAGCACAGGCGCCGCGCCAGTCGCCTGCGAGACGCAGATCGGTTGCGGCTTCGATCATGGACGGCGGCACGGCGAACTCGCGCACGCGCAGCCAGAAGGACAGTCGGGGGTCGAACCCGTTCACGGTCGGAGGGTGCATCAGCACTCACCGTGTGTGAACTGGGCCCCCAATCTTGGATCAGAGAAGGTAGTCATCGGCGCAATCCTACAGTGCCGCGGCGATTGCGGCCAGTGCGCACTCCGTAGAGATCCTCCGCACCGCCGTCCCGAAGACTTCAGGAGATGTGGTGCTCCTCGAGGTAAGCGAGGTACTCGGGTGTCACGGTGCCGGTCACGTACTCGCCGGTGAACGGAGACAGATCGAGCTGTGTGAGCTCGGTATCGGCGGTGATCGCGTCGAAGAGGTCGTCGACATCCTGATAGATCAGCGCGTCCGCGCCGATCACCGAGCAGACCTCCTCGACCGACCGCGACGACGCGACGAGTTCGGCGCGGGTCGGCATGTTGATGCCGTACACATTGGGGTAGCGCACGGCCGGCGCCGCGGACGCGAGGTACACCCTGCGGGCGCCTGCCGCGCGCGCCATCTCGATGATCTCCTTCGACGTCGTGCCACGAACGATCGAGTCGTCGACGAGCAGCACATTCTTGCCCTCGAACTCCTGCGAAAGCGCGTTGAGCTTCTGGCGCACCGACCGCTTTCGTAGTTCTTGGCCGGGCATGATGAAGGTGCGGCCCACGTAGCGGTTCTTGTAGAAGCCCTCGCGATAGGGCAACCCGAGGGTCTGCGCCAATTGCATGGCCGAGGGGCGGGCCGAGTCCGGGATCGGCATGACGACATCGATCTCGGCGAGATCCATCTCGCGCTCCACCTTGCGGCCGAGTTTTTCGCCCATTCGCAGACGGGTGTCGTACACCGAGACGCCATTCATGATCGAGTCGGGCCGCGCGAGGTACACGTACTCGAAAGCGCAGGGCGCGGTGGTCGGATTCTCGGCGCACTGACGCGAGTACATCCGGCCCGACTCGCTGATGAAGATTGCCTCGCCGGGCTCGACTTCACGGACCACATCGTAGCCGCCCGAGGCGAGCACGAGCGACTCCGAGGAGACGACCCACTCGTCTCGGCCACCCGCATCCATTCGCCGTCCCAGCACGAGGGGACGAATACCGAAGGGATCACGAAACGCAAGCATTCCGTGGTCCGCGACCAGGGCTATCGCGGCGTAGGACCCCTCAACGCGGCGGTGCACGGCGGCGACGGCGTCGAAGATGTCGTCCGGCGTCAGGTTCTGGCCGTCGATCGAGCGTTGCAGCTCATTCGCCAGCACGTTGAGCAGTAGCTCGGTGTCGCTCGAAGAGTTGAGGTGACGCCGGTCGACGCGGAAAAGTTCGTCCGAGAGTTCGCGGGTATTCGTGAGGTTGCCGTTGTGGACCAGGAGCAGGCCGTACGGCGCATTCACGTAGAACGGCTGTACCTCGTCCTCGCTGCCGGATCCTGAAGTTGCGTAGCGAACATGACCGATGCCCATGTTTCCGAGCAGCGTGCGCATATCCCGCGTGCGATACGCCTCACGCACCTGCCCCCGTTCCTTGACGGTGTGGAACGTGCTGCCCTCCGCCGTGGCGATACCCGTCGAGTCCTGGCCTCGGTGTTGCAGCAGCAACAGGGAGTCGTATATCTGCTGATTGACGAGACTGCTCGAGACATGACCGACGATGCCACACACAGTGGATGATGCTCCCTTGGCTGAGTGATCTGGAACGACGCACCATTCTGTCATCTCGTGAAGCAGTTCTGGCCCGCGGCGACAACATCGACTCGAAACGGTGCGTTACGCCGGTGCATAGACTGCCGGTCTATGTCCGCGAATCCCCAGTACGAGCGCCTCGTCCACTCGATGATCTCGGCGGTGGGCAGACCCACCTTCTCGCGCGGCAAGCACTATGCGGAGTCCGGTGCGGTCCTGGACTGCGCCTTCGACGAAGACGAATTGATCGGCATCGGGACCATCGCCGGCACCGAGGTATACCGCACTCTGATCCAGCTGCGCCCCGGCCCGCGCGGCCTCGAGTTCGAGTACGGCGAATGCTCGTGTCCCGTCGGGTACGACTGCAAACACACGGTGGCTCTGCTGCTCGCCCTCACGACACCGGCCAGCGCCCCGGCGTCCGTCGAACCCGACTGGGATGAAATGTTCGCCGCGCACTTCGGTACCGACCAGGCCGACAGCGGTGTGCCACTGGGCCTGCAGCTGGCGTTGTCGCAGCCGTCGCAGGTCCCCACGCCGAAACTCACCGCACGTGTGGTGCGTCCCGGCCGCACTGGATGGGTATCGGGGAACATCTCCTGGTCGAACCTGAGCTACACCTACGACGTGAACCCGCAGCACAAACGGCTGCTACTCGAACTCGCCGCGTTGGCGCAGGCGGAGACACGAAGCTACTACGTCACCTCGCAGAACACCCTCGACCTGTCGGCCGCGTCGCCGCGACTGTGGGCCTTGCTCGACGACGCGACGGCTCACGGCATCGAGCTGCGTTACGCGAAGAAGAAGCACGGTGCAGTGCCGCCGCCGGGTGTCGCGGAGGTGTGCGTCGACGTCGCCGACACCGGCAACGGTCTGACCGTCACGCCTACCCTGCGCATCGGCGATCAGTCTGCGTCTGCCCTCGGGTTCATCGGCGCCCCGGCACACGGCGTGATCCTTCGGCCGCCAGGTGATCCCACCGACGCCGCGCCCGCGGATCTTCCGTTCCGCATCGCCCGACTGCACGGCACCACACCGGACGGGATGCAGCAGCTGCTGCTCGGCGGTGCCGCGCTTGCGGTGCCGCCCGAGCAGGTGCCCCGCTTCGTCACCGGCTACTACCCGCGGCTGCAGCGCACCGCCACCGTCGGGTCCGCCGACGGATCATTCACCGCCCCGACGGTGAGCGGCCCCTCGCTGCTACTGCACATCGCGTTCCGCCCGCAGCACCGCACCGACCTGCACTGGCAGTTCGTCTACCGCGTCGGTGACGCCGAGCATGCCGTCGAACTGTACGAGCAGCGTACTGACGCTGTCCGCGACCGCGGCACCGAAGATGCGCTCCTGTCCGAGATCCGCGAGGTCGTCGCGCCGTACGGACTGGACAACTCCGTCGACCGCCGGCCCCTCTCACGCATCACCCTCACCGGCCTCGACACTGCCCGTCTCGTATCCGAACTGTTGCCTCTGCTGTCCGACCGCGACGACGTGCAAGTGCGTGTCGAGGGCACTCCCGCCGACTACCGCGATGTGGGCGACAGCCTGCGGATCGGGTTGTCCACCAAGGCGACCGGCGACTCCGACTGGTTCGACCTGGACATCACCATCGAACTCGACGGTGAGACCGTGCCGTTCCGTGAGGTGTTCACCGCGCTCAGCGAGGGCGCGTCGTACCTGATGCTGCCCGATGGCGCATACCTGTCGTTGGACAAGCCCGAGCTGCAGCAGCTGCGCCGCCTCGTCGACGAAGCCCGCGCTCTGCATGAGGACCACGACCCGGACCGGTTGCGGCTGAGTCGATTCCAGGCGGGCATGTGGGAGGAGCTGGCGGCGCTCGGCGTCGTCGACCGGCAGGCTGCGGCCTGGAAGAAACAGGTGCAGGGCCTTCTCGATGTGAAGGCGACAGCGAAAACGCGGATACCGAAAACTCTGCAGGCAACATTGCGCCCGTATCAGCTCGACGGCTTCCGGTGGCTGACATTCCTGTGGACGCACGGCCTCGGCGGCATCCTCGCCGACGACATGGGACTCGGCAAGACCCTGCAGTCGCTCGCGTTGATCTGCCACGCTCGCGCAAAACGTCCCACGGATGCCCCGGTGCTCATCGTTGCGCCGACGTCGGTGGTTCCCAACTGGGCCGCCGAGGCGAAGCGGTTCGCTCCGCATCTGAACCTCGTCGCGATCACCGACACCTCCGGCAAGCGCGGGGTGGGCCTGGGTGAGCTGCTCGACGGAATCGACGTCGTCGTCACGTCCTACACCCTGCTGCGCATCGACATCGACGACTATCTCGAACACCCCTGGTCGATGCTCCTGCTCGACGAAGCCCAGTTCGTGAAGAACCATCGGGCGAAGGCATATCAGTGTGTGCGGCAGATCGACGCGCCGCTGAAGGTCGCGATCACCGGCACCCCGATGGAGAACAACCTGATGGAGTTGTGGTCGCTGCTGTCGATCACCGCGCCCGGGCTGTTCCCCAACCCGACGAAGTTCCAGGATTACTACCGCAAGCCCATCGAGAGCGGCAGCAACCCTGAACTGCTCGCGCAGTTGCGGCAGCGCTTCAAACCGCTGATGTTGCGGCGCACGAAGGAGCAGGTGGCCTCTGATCTGCCGGACAAGCAGGAGCAGGTGCTCGAGGTGGATCTCGCACCGAAGCACCGCGCTCTCTACGACCGGCAGCTGCAGCGGGAGCGCCAGAAGATCCTCGGGCTCATCGGCGACTTGGACCGCAACCGCTTCACCATCTTGCAGTCGTTGACGCTGCTGAGGCAATTGAGTCTCGATCCGGTGCTCGTCGACGAGGCGCACAGCAAGATCGGCTCCGCGAAGATCGACGCGCTGCTCGAACAACTCGACGACGTGATCGCCGGTGGCCACCGCGCGTTGGTGTTCAGCCAGTTCACCGGTTTCCTCGGCCGCATCCGCGACCGCCTCGATGCGGCCGGTATCGAATACCTGTATCTCGACGGCAAAACCAAGCAACGTGGAAAGCTGCTCGACGACTTCAAGGCCGGGGCCGCGCCGGTGTTCCTGATCAGTCTCAAAGCAGGCGGGTTCGGATTGAACCTGGTGGAGGCCGACTACTGTTTCCTGCTCGACCCGTGGTGGAATCCTGCCGCCGAGGCGCAGGCGATCGACCGCACCCACCGGATCGGGCAGACCCGCAACGTGATGGTGTACCGGCTGATCGCCCGCGACACCATCGAAGCGAAGGTGCGGGCGCTGCAGCTACGAAAGTCCGAGTTGTTCTCGTCCGTCGTCGACGACGGAGAGATGTTCTCCTCCGCCTTGACCGCCGACGACATCCGGGCGCTCCTGCACTGAGTGCGGCTCCGCCGGTGAGAGTGCGGCGACGAGTGCCTTCGCTTTCGTCGACGCAGCCGACCGGCCCAGCCGCGCGGCAAGAGAGACGAGCCCGGGCCACCGCGCGGCCTCCACCGGAATCAGCCCGCGGCGACCGGCTTCCCGCAGCAGCGGTGCGTGAAGCAGCGCGACGTCGAGGATCCGGTTGAGCCAGCGCGGAGCAGTTCCGTCCAGATCGGATGTGTACCGGATCGATTCGACAAGTATCGGCCACAGCACCGGCAGCAGCGACGCATCGCGTTCGAGGAGTCGCACGAGACGAGCGGGAGTCACGTCCGGTTGGGTCAGTAGTGCACGCATCGCGACGGCAACCGAACCCGATCCGATCAAACCGTCGCGGAGGATGGATCGGATCGAGTACATGTCCGGCCTGCCGTGGCACGCGCCGACCAGGACGACAGCGGTCATCGACGTGGTGAGCGGCGATGCGTTGCCACCGTGGAGGGGGCCGTCGGTGCCGTCGACCCAGTTGCGGTGCTCGCCGACGATCATGGTTTTCGCCGCCTCGTCCCACCGCAACCACACCTGGTCCCGTCCGTGATCCGGCCGGTCGCCGCCCGGTCGGTCGCCGTCGGTGTATCGGACGGCGGCGCATTGCCCTTCGTGTTCGAGGTCGTAGAACCAGCCCTTCCTGATGCGGAACATCTCGCTGGGACGGTCCGGAAATTCGAGGTCGACGGACAGGAACTTCGACGGTGCCGAGGCGTCCTCCCAGGTCGCGGTGATCACGGCGCCGTCGTCGACGGTCGGGGCGGCACCGAGTTCGGGGCGCCACCATTCGTCGAAGTCGAGAACCTCCTCGTCCGCCGGTTCCTCGACGGGCACGCGCGTGGGCTCCGGCAGTCTTGCCACGAGCGCGCGTGCAGCGGCGACGGCGCGCGACGATCCGCTGCGCGCCGCGAGGGCCCGCACCCCGGGTAGGTCGAGGACGTCGACATCGGCGACGCCGGCATCGACACCGCGCTGCGTTTCGGGGAGCCACCGGTCGAGGGCTTCCACCAGGTCGGCGGCGCCCGGTGGGATCCGGGTCTCGTGGACGGCAGCGGCGATCAGGTCGTCGAACAGCGGCCACAGCACCGACAGCATGCCCTCGTCGGCGAGTTCACTGCCGGCGCGGGCGAGTGCCGCGAGACCGGACGGGGTCGTCTGCCAGTCCAGATAGCGGGCATCGGCCACTCCCGGACGTAGCAGGCCACGTTGCCACGCTTCGACGACGGCGGTCGCGCCGTCCGCAGCGGCACCGCGATGGAATCCGCGTTGGGCGCCGATCATGTTGACCGCCAGACCCGGAGTCAACGGCGTCGTGCGGCGCGCGATCTGGCGCAGGAGAACCCCCGCGGACGCGTCGTCGCCGTGCCCGACCGACAGTCCGGCCGCATCGCCCCACGTGGGCAGGGTTGCCGGGTCGGCGGAACGGTACTCGTCGAAGGCCAGTCGTTTCGGAAACACGCTGAGAGAGTTCGGGATCCGAATGTCTCCGGCGATCCAACGATCCCATTCCCGGTGGTGTACCAGATGCGGCTCGACGACGGGATCATCCAGATAGGAGGCGAGCACGCGGCCCGCGGTCACCGAGAGCAGCGTCCCGGCCGATGTCTGCAGGGGCACCGCCAGCGACCGGGCGCGCGTCCGGTGCGTGTCGGTGGCCAGCGTGGTGTCGAGCCGGGTCAGTGCCGCGAACAGGTCGGCTTCGGCAGCGACCACATCGGCCGTCACATAGGTGTCGAGCCGGGCGAGTAGGTCGTCGGGGTGGATACGAAGGTCGACCCACGTGGGTGTCGACAGCAACACGGGCGCCTCCCCGAGTCGCGCGACGACGGCACCCTCGCGGGCATGCAGCACCTCCCAGACCCTGTCGCGGTACCAGGGGTCGTCGTCTGTGCCGCCGTTGATCCGGTCGGCCAGGTAGTTCGGCTCACCGTGCAACCATGTCCGGACCACGGCGAGCCCGGGAATCCAGTTCTTCCGCACCCCGCCGAGCGCGACGCGGGCGCCGTCGGGGTCGTCGTGGGCGAGACGGTTGGCGAGAGCCAGGAAGCGTTCGACCTCGACGTCGACCACACCGGTGTAGCGGCGTAGCAACAGAGCTGCCGCATCGGTGACGGTCTCCACCGTGGCCTCGCCCGGATCGAAACGCGGCACCTGCCACACCTCAGGGGTGGGTTGCCACAATCCCTGCACGGTCGAGGGCGTGGCATCCGGTGCGGATGCCGTGATCGCCCACGCCGACCTCAGGTCCGCTGCAGCACGCGCGAGGGCCCGATCACCGTCGGCAGCATCGTCGGCGATCAGCTCGGCGACCGCCGCGACGGTGTCGTCGCCGGGCCGATGACGCGCAGCCGCGGCGGTGAGGACGACCCGCCGGGCCTTCTTCGTCGGTGCACTGAGAGCGACGGTGAGAACATCGACGAGCAGATCGTCGTCGACGGCGGCGGCGATCAGGATCGGTGCGACGGCTTCGACGGCGAAGGCGTCTCCGAACGACATCAGCGACACCATTGCGTCGGCGCGCTCCACGAATTCTGTTTCGTCAACGGCGAGTTCGTCGGTGAGTAACCGGAGCCAGGCTTTCCTGTCGCCCGGTCGCTGCGCGGAATCCAATGCCGCGAAACACAGTTCGACCACGTCGGCGCGGTCGATCCAGCCGCGGTCGATCGCAGGCATCAGGGTCGCGGGGAACGGGCCGGTCGCGGGGAGTCCGGCGGCGACGGCGGCACGGGCGTGGTCGGCGAACGGCTCGGCGATCACGGCGTCGTCGACCCAGCCGCGTTCGGCGGGGAACAGCTCGCCCTCGCCGGTGAGCGCGCCGAGCGCGTACACGGCCCAGTCCTTCAGATACTCGATGTGCTGCGGGACGGGCAGTCGGTGATGAGCGACGAGTCTCACCGCCGCACCGGCATGCACCGACGTGGCGTGTTCCCACGCGCGCCGCGACGACACGCATACCCTCTCGACGAACCGCTGAGCGAATTCCGGACCGCGGGTCGCGAGGATCTCGGCTGCAAGGTCATCGCCCAGCCGGTGTGTGGACGGCATGATGTGCGCGGCGCGACGCGCGTCGACGCCGAGCCGGATCGCGAACAGGGCGAGGGCCGCGTCGTCGACGTCGACGAAGCTGATCCAGCCGTAGGTGCGTTCGGCGATCTTCCCGAACTCGCCCCACTCCCCCGTACGCAGCCCGGCGAGCGCGACACGTCGCTGCTCGTCGGTGCCGAGCGGGAGTGTCGGAGCATCTGTGAGATCGGCTTTGCTCCAACCGAGTTCGGTGAAGATGTCGATCGCTGCGGCGAGTTCGTCGCTGACGGTCACGCGATGCCCTTCCGGTGGAGTCGTACGGCCAGGATGTGTCGGCACGGGCCGCGCCGGTCGGCGTGGCGCAGGTACCAGGTGCAGGTGCATCGGCCCGTCTCGGCGGCCCCGTGGCCGACGGTGACGCGATGTTCCGTGGTGCCGCCGCTGCCGTGACCGCGGACCGACCATGTGTCCGGATCTGTCGCGGTGATCGCACCGGCTTCGACGAGCCCGCGCGCGGCGACGAGCCGCGGATTGTCGGTGTCGACGCGATCAGGATCGTCGGGCAGTTCACGGTGAAAGTAGGTGCTCTCGTGCAGGTCCCAGCCGATCCGTCCTGAGGACGCCAACACCGCGAGCGCGCCGTGCACGGCAGTGCGGTCCAGGGTCGTCTCGCGGGCGAGCCGGTCGATGTCGACGGAGGGTTCGAACGCGAGCAGCGCGGAGATCGTCTCGGCGTCGTCGCGCACCGTCGGCGAGGTGAGTGCCTGCAGCAACGCACCTTCGCCGGAGTGGCCGCGCCAGGTCTGTTCGGTCAGTCCGAGTACGAGACGTGCCGACGGAAGTGCGAATTCGACTGCGAGTGGACCGGGTTCGGAGCCATCGGGCCCGTACACGGTCATGCCCTGCACATGCGGCAGGAGACGTTTCGCCGCGGTGAGCCGGTGCAGTCCGTCGATGTGGACGGCGCCGCGGGTGGGCCGGGCGGCGAGTCGCACACCCGAGGTGGACGGTGTGAGCCATCCGCTGCGTTCCGCTCCGGTGGCCGGTGGGACCGTGGCCAGAAAACGGCGGGTGCCGGCTGCGTCGACGGTGAATGCGCAGTGCAGTTCGCGGTGCATCTCCGCGACGTTGCCGAGTGCACGCACCCAGCGATCGGGCATCGCCACTGGGCGTTCGGTGTCCGTCCGGTGGGGATCGGACACCGTCATGCCATCGATCCCCACCGCGAGGTGCAGCAACGCATGCCGGTGCACCGACCCGAGGGCGCTGCGCATCGCCGGTCCGATGTCGACGTTCGTGGTGCCGTGCGCGAGGGCGCCGCCGTCGAAGCCGTCGGCAAGCAGGTCGAGGCGCGCGTGGACTCCGTTGCACGCCGAGAAACATTCGACACGCAGTCGGTCTCCGTGCGCGGTGAGCACCGGATCGCGCAACGACGTGGGCGTGTGCCGGAAGTACCGGGTAGCGGTGATGTCGGCCAGCACGAGCAGACCGCGCGCCAGGACCTGCGGGTGGGTCGCGAATCCACGGAAGAACGTGGGTGACGCCACGATGCCGTTGGGTGTGAGGGCGGGGCCGAGAGCGAGGGTGAGCGCATCGTCGTCGAGCGTCGAGGCTCCCGTGAACGTTCCTGTGGGCACGGCGGCAGTGTAGGGACGGGGTACGACAGTGCGGTTCCGCCGCCCGTGGGTCAGCGCAGTGGCACACCCAGCAGCGCGTCGACGGCGGCGGCGAACAGTCCCGGTGCGGAGGTGTCGTCGCCGCCGCGATCGACCGCGAATTGCGCCCACGCGTCGAGGGCGGCGAGGGCCTTGGGGGTGTCCAGGTCGTCGGCGAGGTGCTGACGCAACCGCGCGACCGTGTCGTCGGCGGACGCCGCGGACGGCAACGCCGCTGCCCGGCGCCACAGATCGAGGCGGGACTGCGCGGACGCGAGCACGTCCGCTGTCCACGGCCGGTCGAGGCGGTAGTGGCCGGAGAGCAGACCGAGCCGGATCGCGGCCGGGTCGACGCCTTCGCCGCGCAGCTTCGAGACGAACACGAGATTGCCGCGCGACTTGGACATCTTCTCGCCGTCGAGGCCGATCATGCCGGTGTGCACGTAGTGCCGCGCGAAGCGGCGGTCGCCGGTGACGGCTTCGGCGTGCGCGGCGGAGAATTCGTGGTGCGGGAAGATCAGGTCGCTGCCGCCGCCTTGGACGTCGAAGCCGGAGCCGATGCGGTTGAGGGCGATCGCGGCGCATTCGATGTGCCAGCCGGGGCGTCCGTCGCCGAACGGGGACGGCCACGACGGTTCGCCGGGACGCCGGGCCCGCCACAGCAGGGCGTCGAGCGGGTTGCGTTTGCCGGGGCGGGCGGGGTCGCCGCCGCGCTCGCCGAAGAACTGCATCATCGTGGTGTGGTCGTAGCCGGATTCGTATCCGAACTGTTCGGTCGCGTCGACACGGAAGTACACGTCGGGGTACTCGGCGTCGTCGACGGTGTAGGCGGCTCCGGATGCGACAAGTTTCTCGACGAGTTCGACGACCTCGCCCACCGACTCCACGGCACCGATGTAGTCGCGTGGCGGCAGGACCCGCAGGGCTTCCATGTCTTCACGGAACAGAGCGGTTTCGCGCATGCCGAGCACGACCCAGTCCTCGCCGTCGCGGTCGGCGCGTTCGAACAACGGGTCGTCGACGTCCGTGACGTTCTGCACGTAGTGAACGTCGTGCCCGTTGTCGCGCCAGATGCGGTTGACCAGGTCGAAGGTCAGGTAGGTGGCGGCGTGCCCGAGATGAGTGGCGTCGTACGGGGTGATGCCACACACGTACATGGTGGCCGTCGCGCCGGGGGTGACGGGGCGCACCGCTCGGTCGGCGGTGTCGAACAACCTCAGTGGGGGGCCTTCACCGGGCACGGACGGAATCGCGACATCGGACCAAGACAGCATGAACCCGAGCCTAATGGAGTGGGCGAATCACGCGGCCTTGCCCCTGCTCCGCGGTCGTGCGTCACCATGGATTCGGTACGGTGCGGTGTCGGCCACGACCACGTGTTCGGCTCTACCGATCTCGAGATTGTGGGAGGTTCCCGTGGCTGGTGGTCTCGTCGCTCTGCTGGACGACGTAGCGGTACTGGCAAAGGCGGCTGCGGCGTCCATCGACGATATCGGTGCAGCGGCCGGTAAGGCGAGCATCAAGGCTGCGGGAGTGGTGGTCGACGACACCGCTGTCACCCCCCGCTATGTGCACGGCTTCTCCCCCGACCGCGAACTGCCGATCATCCGCAAGATCGCAATCGGCTCGATCCGCAACAAGCTGCTGATCATCCTGCCGGTGGCGATGTTGCTGAGTCAGTTCCTTCCGCAGGCACTGCCGTATCTACTGATTGCCGGTGGTTTGTTCCTGTGCTTCGAGGGTGCCGAGAAGGTCTACGAAGCGCTGTTCGGCGGTCATCACGCCGAAGACGACGTTCCGGCCGCGGTGCGCGGACCCGAGTTCGAGAAGTCGATGGTGAGCGGCGCGATCCGCACCGACCTGATCCTGTCGGCGGAGATCATGGTGATCTCGCTGTCGTCGGTCGAGAACGAGCCGTTCGTGACCCGGCTGCTGGTGCTGATCGTCGTCGCGATCATGATCACCATCCTCGTGTACGGGGTGGTCGCGTTGATCGTGAAGATGGACGACGTGGGCCTGTCGCTCGCTCAACGCACATCGACAATCAGTCAGCGGGTGGGGCGCGCTCTGGTGGCCGCGATGCCGAAGGTGATGTCGGTGCTCACGGTGGTCGGTATCGCCGCGATGCTGTGGGTCGGTGGGCACATTCTGCTCGTCAACGTCGGTGAGGCCGGGTTCCATTGGCCTGCCGATCGTCTCCATGATCTCGAGCATTGGTTCGGTGAGCTCGTGCACGGCGGGCTCGGCGGTGTCCTGTCGTGGACGGCGGGTACCGTGACGTCCGCGATCGTCGGGCTGGCCCTGGGCGCGCTCGTCGTGCTGATCGTGCATTTCATTCCGAAGCGGAAGAAGAGCGCCGAGGTCCACTGACCTCGATCAGAACGCAGGCCAGGGAATGCGCCGCTCCCCGACGGGGCGGGGCATCACGGGCCGTTCGAGCAGCGCGGTGATGCGGTGATGCAAGGCTGCGGCTTCGTCGTCGGTGATGTGTTCGCGCAACATGTCGGCGAAGTCTTCGTCGAATCTGCGGGCGAGCTTGTCGAGGTCGGTGAGCAGCGCCTGGTCGACGGTGGAGTTCGCCCATCCCCACAGCACGGTCCGGAGCTTGTTCTGAGAATGCAGGCAGATGCCATGGTCGATGCCGTAGACGGTGCCGTCGAGACCTTCGAGGATGTGCCCGCCCTTGCGGTCGGCGTTGTTGAGGACGACGTCGAGCACGGCCATCCGCTGCAGGCGGGGGTCGTCGGCGTGGACGAGCGCCACGTCGCTGCCGTCCATGTCGCGGGCGTGCAGCACGGGCAGCCACCCGTCGGGGACGGCATCGATCGGGCAGATGTCGACGAGGTCGAGCCGGTCTGCGGAGTCGGCACGGGTGTCGATCCAACGTTGCACCATGCCGGTCCCGAAGGGGCCGTCGCGCAGCACCGTCATGGGGATGACGTCCCAGCCGAGTGCTTCGGAGACGAGGTAGGAGGCGACTTCACGACCGGCGAGGGTGCCGTCCGGGAAATCCCAGAGCGGGCGTTCCCCTCGGACGGGCTTGTAGACGCACCGCACGCTCTGTGAGCCGAGTGTGGCGTCGCAGACGAGCGTGGCATTGCTGGCGTGCACGATCTGGCCGACGACGGTCAGCTCACCGTCGGCCAGCACGCCGCGCACGTCGGGAACCGCCACCGCGTCAGCTCTCCTCGTCGAACCACGAGGTCGGATCGAAACCCGGACTGCGGAGATAACCGTTGGTGCGTATGCAGATGTGGCCCTCGCCGCCGATGGGCTCGCCGCACAGCGGGCATGGGGCGCGTCCCGCGGAGATCACCATCTCGGAACGCGTCGCGAAGCCGCGCGCCTGGATCGGGGTCAGGAACACCCGGACGGCGTCGGGGCCTTCCTCGGTGTCGTCGAGTACGACGGATTCGTCGAGTTCGGTTTCGGTGACGGCGAGCAGTTCGACGACGACGGCTCCGGAGTCTGCGTCCCAGCCCAATCCCATGGTGCCGACCCGGAATTCCGCGTCGATGGGAGTTTCCAGAGGGCTGGTGTCGACGTCGGCGTCGTCGGGCAGCGTGGTGCCGAACCGCCGGTGGACCTCTTCGAGCAGCAGCCCCATCCGGTCGGCGAGGATCTGGACCTGCTGCTTCTCCAGTATCACGCTCACCACCCGGGAGTCGTGTACGGCCTGCAGGTAGAACACCCGGTCGCCGGGTTCACCGACGGTGCCGGCAACGAACCGATCCGGGGTCCGGAAGACGTGTATTGCGCGGGCCATTGCACCTCCTCGAGTTCGTCCACTGTGCCATGTCGGTCACTGTCATTATCCGCTCCGGGTGCCGTGTTCCTCCCGGGTGTCGTCGGCCGGGGATTCTTCGGTCCCGCTGCCGGGCACTTCACCTCCGGGTACGGACTTCGGGGCGTCGGCGACCGCAAGACCGGAGAGGTCGCTGCCGGTGTCGTTGACGCGCAACACGAAGGGCCGGGTGTCGGTGTAGCGCACGACGCTGATCGATGCGGGCTCGGCGACGATGCGCTGGAAACCGTCGAGGTGGGTGGCCAGTGCGTCGGCCAGGATTGCCTTGATGACGTCGCCGTGGCTGCACGCGACCCACACGACGTCCTTGCCGTGGGTGTCGGCGAGCCGGCGGTCGTGCTCTCGGATCGCTTCGACCGCGCGGGCCTGCACCTGCGCGAGTCCTTCACCGCCGGGAAATATCGCGGCGGACGCGTGCTGTTGCACGATCTTCCACAGCGGCTCGCGGACGAGGTCGCCGAGTTTGCGGCCGGTCCACTGCCCGTAGTCGACTTCGGCGAGCCGGTCGTCGATCGTCGGTGTCAGGCCCCGGTCGATGGCCAGCGGTTGCACGGTCTGCCGGCAGCGCAGCAGTGGCGACCGGACGATCTCGGTGATCTCGAGACCGGTCAATCGGGTGAGAAGGTTCTTGGCCTGCACATGGCCGACCTCGTCGAGTTCCACTCCGGGGGCGCGGCCGGCCAGCATGTGGGAGGTGTTGGCCGTCGACCGTCCGTGGCGCAGCAGGATGACCGTCATGTGATCCAGCCTAGATGTCTCGTGGTAGCCGAGCGTTCGACGACGGCTACGTCGCCGCGATCGCACCGGTTCCGAGCAGACCGAACAGCAGCAGGCCGATGATGATGCGGTATCCGACGAACCAGTACATCGAGTGGTTCACCACGAACCTGAGCAGCCAGGCGATCGCCGCGTAGCCGACACCGAACGCGATGAGCGTCGCGACGGCGAGCTGCGGGCCGGAGGCCTCGAGCCCCTCGCCGACGGGCTCGAACGCGTCGGGGAGGCTGAACAACCCCGAGGCGAGGACGGCCGGGATGGCCAACAGGAACGAGTATCGCGCTGCTGCTTCGCGGGTCAGCCCGAGGAACAGGCCGGCGGAGATGGTGCCACCGGAGCGGGACACGCCGGGAATCAGAGCGAGTGCCTGCGCCGAACCCATGATCAGGCCGTCCTTGAGGGTGAGCTGCTCGACGGTGCGGCGTTGGCGTCCGTAGTACTCGGCGGCGGCGATGACGAAGGAGAAGACGATGAGCATGGTCGCCACGAGCCACAGGTTGCGTGCGACGGTGCGGATCTCGTCCTTGAACACCAGACCCAGGATGCCGATCGGGATGGTGCCGAGAATCACATACCAACCCATCTTGTAGTCGTGGTTGTCGCGGTGCTCCTTGTGGAACACGCCGCGGAACCACGCGCACAGGATGCGCCAGATGTCGCCGGCGAAGAACAACAGAACGGCGGCTTCGGTGCCGAGCTGTGTCACGGCGGTGAAGGATGCGCCTGCGTCTGCCCCGAAGAACAATTCGGAGACGATCCGCATGTGACCGGACGAAGAGATCGGCAGGAATTCGGTCAGGCCCTGCACGAGTCCGAGAATGATGGTCTGCAGCCAGGTCATCGATTCGGTCATGCCGCGACTCCGGCGCCGCCGCGGGATGAGGAAGGACGAGGGGTCGAGGTGCCCGCATTCGAAGAGCGCAGATTCCGATTCACCCGCGAAACAGTACGCGGCGCGGCGGACCATCACTCGTCGTGCATCCGACATTAAGGTGCCAGTCAGGGAACGGCCGTGCATCGATCGGCACGTTCTCTCCGGTCGGGAGGATCACAGGCGGATGGAACACAGAACAGTGGGCTCGAGTGGGCTGCGCGTGTCGCGGCTCGGGCTCGGAACGTTGACTTGGGGGCGCGGTACCGACGGTGACGAAGCGGCGGCCCAGTTGTCGGCGTTCGTCGACGCGGGCGGCACCCTCGTCGATACTTCCCCCGCGTACGGAGACGGGGTCGCGCAGCGCATCCTCGCCGAGCTGCTCGACGATGTGGTGCCCCGCGACGAACTGGTGCTCTCGGGTAGTTCCGGGATCGACACCACCAAGCTGGGTGCCGGCCGGGTCGACTGCTCCCGCGGGGGGCTGCTCACGCAGCTCGACCACACGCTCCGCGAGCTGGGCACCGATCATCTCGATATCTGGCAGGTCGCGACCTGGGACCCGCACACACCTGTCGACGAGGTCGCTTCGGCTCTCGAGTTCGCGGTGTCCAGTGGCCGCGTCCGGTATGTCGGGGTGCGTGGCTTCCTCGGGTGGCAGCTCGCGACCGCGGCTGCGCGTACCCGACGGCCCGCGCCGCTGGTGTGCACACAGGTCGAGTACTCGCTGCTTGCCCGGGGCGTCGAAGAGGAACTGATTCCCGCGGCTGCGCATCATGGTGTCGGTGTGTTCGCGGCGGTCCCGCTCGCCGGTGGTGTGCTCACCGGCAAGTACCGCTCGGGGACGCCCGCCGACTCGCGGGGCGCCGACGACGTGCACACCGAAGAAGTGCAGCGGTACCTGACGAAGTCCGCGGTCCGGGTGGTCGACGCGGTCGCTACCGCAGCGGACGGGCTCGGCACATCCCCGTTGGCCGTGGCGCTGGCGTGGGTGCGCGATCGCCCGCACGTCGCCTCGGCTCTGGTCGGCGCGCGTGATCTGGCACAGTTGACAGGAGTGCTGGTCGCGGAGGAGCTGGCGTTGCCGCCGGCGATTTCGGCTGCGCTCGACGATGTCAGTGCGTGAGCTGGAACCGGCACTCGCCGGTCCACCTCACAAAGGTTAGGCTGTCCTGCCAAGAGGGTGATGAGGGGCAGTACAGAGAGGTGGGTCGATGACCACGATCGAGGTCGCAGGGTTCGCCGAGCGGATCCGGATCGAAACGCAGAAGGCACACTCGGACACCGAGAACTCGGTCTTCGTCACCGAACTGCTCGACGGGAAGCTCGATGCCTCGGCACATGCCGCGCTGATCGCCCAAACCTGGTTCGTGTACGACGCACTCGAACGGATCGGCCGCACCTACACCGACGACCCGATCGTCGGGCCGTTCCTCACCGCCGAACTCCTTCGCACTCCGGCGCTCGAGGCCGACCTGGGGTTCCTGCTCGGTGCGCAGTGGCGTGACGGACTCACGCCACTGCCCGCCACCGCCGCGTACGTCGAAAGGCTCGAGCAGGTCGCTGCGGCCTCCCCGGAAGCGTTCCTGGCGCACCACTACCTGCGCTACCTGGGCGACCTGTCCGGTGGGCAGATCATCCGCCGCATGCTCGAACGCGCCTACGGCTACGACCGCGACGGGCTGCGCTTCTACATCTTCGACGACATCCCGAAGACGAAGCCGTTCAAGGACTCCTATCGCGCCAAGCTCGATGCCGCTCCCCTCGACGAGGCCCAGCAGCAGCAAGTGATCGACGAGGCCAATCTCGTCTTCGGGCTCAACGGAGCGTTGTTCGCCGACCTGGCCGCCGATCTCGACCGATACCGGGCGCGGGTCTGAACGCTATGTTCCGTTCGACCGTGAAGGTCCTGTCGGCGCTGCTCGTGGCGATCGTCACGCTCGCGCTCGGCAGCTGCAGCACCGAGTCCGGCGGAAGCGGGACATCTGTGGCCGGCGCCCGCACCGCGACCGTCGCCGACCCCGATCCCCGACCGATCACCAACGATCCGTCCCCGAACCTTCCCACGACGGTCCGTAGCTTCGACGGTGTCGATGTCACCGTCACCGATGTGTCGCGGATCGTGGTCGCGGACCGCTCCGGGACCCTCGCCCAGACCGTCTTCTCCCTCGGTCTCGGCGACAATGTCGTCGGCCGCTCCACCGCGATCTTTCCCGCCGGTGAGCACCTGCCGAACGTCACACCCGGCGGGCACGGCCTCAACACCGAAGCGATTCTGGCGTTGAACCCGACGGTGGTGCTCACCGACACCTCGATCGGGCCGTTGGCCGTGCAGCAGCAGTTGCGCGACACGGGTGTACCGGTGGTGTTCGTCGATCCGGAACGCAGCCTCGACACCGTGGCGGAGGGTATCGAGTCGGTCGCCGCAGCACTCGGCGTCCCCGAGGCGGGAGAGGCATTGGTGCACCGCACCAACGACGAGATCGCCGCGGCGCAGTCCGCTGTTCCGGCGGAGCACCCCGATTTCACCGTTGCGTTCCTGTATCTGCGTGGCTCGGCGATCAAGATGCTCGGTGGTCCGGGTTCCGGTGCCGATGCGTTGATCGAAGCCCTCGGCGGACGTGACGCGGGAACCGTGGCCGGTCTCGAATCGCAGTTCGTGCCGATAACGAGCGAGGCCATGATCGCGTCGGCACCCGACACGATCCTGATCATGACGCACAGCCTCGAATCCGTCGGTGGACCGGAAGGCCTGGCCGAGCTTCCCGGAGTCGCGCAAACCCCGGCCGGGAAGAACGGCAGCATTGTCGACATGGACGACGCGGTGCTGCTCAGCTTCGGCCCCGAGACCGGTGAGGTGCTCGCAGCACTTGTCGAGGCGTTCTACCCCACGGACGCGGCGTGAGCGAGCCGCGGGCGGACGGATACTTGCAGTGAGTGAGGTCGGCGAAACCACCGGACTGCCCGCCGAGGCGCTCCGCAAGGCCGGACCCACCCGCACCACCGTGGTGTTCGCCGGACTCGTCGTTGCGCTCGTAGCGCTCGCGATCGTGTCGGCATGTCTCGGTCAGGTACCCACCAGCCCCGCCGAGGTAGTGGGCAGTGTGCTGCACCGACTCGGTCTCGATTTCGGGCCGCTGCCTGCGCATCCGGCCGGTGAGGTCACGCTGTGGGAGGTGCGGTTCCCGCGGGTGGTGCTGGCGATACTCGTCGGCGCCGCACTGGGCTGCTCCGGCGCGCTGCTACAGGGCATCTTCGCGAACCCCCTCGCTGAACCCGGCGTGATCGGGGTGTCGTCAGGTGCCGCCGTGGGCGCCTCCGCAGTGATCGTGCTCGGCGGCGCCTTCTCGTCGGGATGGTCGCTGGCGTGGGCCGCGTTGCTGTCCGGTCTGATCACCACGTTCCTGGTGTACGCGATGTCGCGATCGGGAGGACGGACCGAAGTCGTCACCGTGATCCTCACCGGTGTCGCCGTCAACGCCATGGCCGGCGGCCTGATTGCGTTCTTCACCTTCGTCGCGAATCCCGCGGCCCGCGATCAGATCGTGTTCTGGCAGTTGGGCAGTCTCGGGGGCGCCACGTGGGACATCGTGTCGGTGGTCGCTCCGCTCACCGTGGTCGGGGTCGCAGTGGCGATTGTGCTCGCGCCCAAACTCGATGTGCTCGCGCTCGGTGAGAGCGTGGCTCGCCATCTCGGGGTCGACGTCGAGCGGGTCCGGCAGGTGGCGATCGTCGCGGTCGCGGTGCTGGTCAGTGCGGCAGTGGCATTCACCGGCATCATCATGTTCGTCGGGCTCGTCGTACCGCATCTGATGCGGCTGGCACTCGGCCCCGCCCACCGTGTCCTCATGTTCGCCAGCGTCCTGGGCGGCGCCGTGGTGCTCTTGGCAGCCGATCTCGGTGCCCGCACCCTGGTATCCAACGCCGACCTTCCCCTCGGCATGCTCACCGCGCTGATCGGCGGGCCGGTGTTCTTCCTGATGCTGCGCCGCACCCGAGCGAAGCAGGGTGGGTGGGCGTGAACCGGATTTCGTTCGCCTCTCCGGTCACTCCGATACTCGGCCGGTTGCGTGGCCGCCACCACGTGCCCGAGCGATCCGCGCCCGGTTCCGTGACTCTGCGCGGCACCGGAATCCGATTGCAGCGCGGCGAACGTGAGATTCTGCACGGCATCGACTTCGAGGTCCGCGTCGGTGAAGTGGTCGCGCTGGTCGGCCCCAACGGCGCGGGTAAGTCGACGCTGCTCGCCGCGCTGACCGGCGATCATCCGCTCAGCGGCGGACACGTCGAGGTCGACGGATGTGGCCTCGACGAGTGGACCCCCCTCGCGTTGGCGCGGCGACGCGCCGTGCTGCCGCAGCAGCACACCGTCGGTTTTCCCTTCACGGCACGGCAGGTGGTGCAGATGGGCCGCGCCGCGTGGGCGCGTACGGACCGCCAGGGGGCCGACGGCGAACTCGTCGATGCCGCGTTCGCGACCTGCGACGTGACCCATCTCGCCGACCGCCCGTTTCCGGCGTTGTCCGGTGGTGAACGGGCCCGGGTCGCGCTGGCGCGGGTGCTCGCCCAGGACACCCAGACGCTGCTGCTGGACGAGCCGACCGCGGCACTCGACATCGGGCATCAGGAAACGATCATGCAGGTGGTGCGGTCCCGCGCCGATCACGGCCACGCGGTGGTGGTGGTGCTGCACGACCTCGGCCTCGCCGCGGCGTACGCCGACCGCATCTGCGTGCTGGAGAAGGGCCTTCTCGTTGCCGACGGCAGCCCCGTCGCGGTGCTCACCGAGGAACTGCTCAGCCGCGTCTACGACTATCCGGTGCGGGTCAGCGCGCACCCGGAGACCGGGACCCCGCTCGTGCTGCCGCATCGGGACGGGTCTGCACCCACGCTGTGAGCGCCACGTCACACCTGGGCTGACCGGCACGGAGGCGCCTGCACTCACGGGATGACGATCGGGAACACTGGATGGCGGCGCTGCCGTCAGGGCACTGCCACAGTCACAGCACGACAGCGAGGAGCGACGACGATGGGTGGACCGGTGATGCGCAGCGCCGCGGTGGTGATCGGGCTCGCGGTGACTCTCGTCGCCGGATGTTCCTCGTCCGACGAGGCAGCCGAATCGGTACCGACCCGTGAGCCGGCCACCGCCGCAGTGGCACCGCAGGTGAGCACCACCCCCGCCGGGGTCGTCACTCCGCTCGCGGAGTCGGTCGAGGCGATGGTCATCGCCCCCGGCACCAGCACCGTCGCTGCCCTCGTCGACGACGGTCGGAAAATGCTGCTGATCGACGACGCGGGCGCAGCGCCCCGTGAGGTGACGCTGCCCGCCGCCGCGGCGACCGTCTCCCCGGGCCCCGAGGGCAGCGTGCTGGCTCCCGCCGCGGGCGCGGTCTCGCAGATCGATGCCACCACCGGAGCGGTCACCGACGTGCCGGTCGACGGGGAAGCGCGTTCGGCTGCCGTTCTTCCCGACGGCCGCTGGGTGGTCGGAACCGCGGATGGCACTGTGCTCGTCGTCGCCCCCGAGACCGGTGAGGTGGACTCGACGATCAGCGGGCTCGTCTCCGTCGACGCACTCGCGGTCGCCGGGGGCACGGTCGCCGCGCTGGACCGCCACCAGACGTCCATCACCGAACTCGACCTGGAGGATTCGGGTCTGCGCGTCGCATTGCGCGCAGGCGAGGGCGCAACCGAAATGACCAGCGACCCGTTCGGCCGCGTCATGGTCACCGACACCGACGGCGACGAACTGCTGGTCTACACCCTCGATTCGCTGGTCCTGCGGCAGCGGTATCCGGCAGGACCGGCGCCGTACGCGCTGGCCTACGACGAGAAGCGCGACCTGGTGTGGGTCACCCTGACCGGCAGTAACGAGGTCGTGGGCTACGATCTGTCGACCGGTATCCCGAGGGAACGCCACCGCTTCTCGACGGTGCAGCAACCCAACTCGCTCGCCGTCGATCCGGCAGATGCAGCACTGGTGGTGGCATCGGCGACCGGCGACGGACTGCAGAGGATCCCGGTCGAAGGGTAGTGATGGCAAGCGAGAATGCGAGCCGGTTCACCCGCCTCCCCGTGGGGTGGGACACCAGCAACGACGAGTACGACTACGTGCCACTGAAGCTTCCGAAGGAAGTCTCGCGGATCAGCGCGTCGCTGCGACTCGCGATCTCGGCCGAATTCCACGGCTGGGAGCTGACCCGGCTGCGGTTGTATCCCGACGGCAGCCGCCGGGTGCTGCTGCGGCGGCGCAAGACCGGCCATCACGTCCCCGAACCCACCGTCCGCTGATCGAGTCTCGGGGCCTCCGCGCCCCTGTGCAGGGAGTTGTTCGTGTACCGCTTGCTTCTTCGCGTGATGTTCCTTGTGCCGCCGGAACGAATTCACCACGTGGTGTTCTTTGTGCTGCGTCTGATCACCGGCTTCGGGCCGACCCGCGCGCTCGCGTCGAAGATCCTCGCCGTCGACGATCCGGTGTTGGACAACACCGTGTTCGGTGTGCGGTTCCCGAATCCCGTGGGCATGGCAGCAGGCTTCGACAAGGATGCCAGGGGTGTCGACGCGTGGGGCCCGCTCGGATTCGGCTTCGCGGAAATCGGGACGGTCACCGCGCAGGCACAACCCGGCAATCCGGCACCGCGCTTGTTCCGGCTGCCGGAGGACCGCGCGCTGATCAACCGGATGGGGTTCAACAACCACGGCGCCGGTGAAGCCGCGAATCATCTGCGGCAGCGCCGCCGGACGGTGCCGATCGGCGCGAACATCGGCAAGACGAAGGTCGTGCCCGCCGAGCAGGCCGCCGAGGACTACACCGCAAGCGCGCAACTGCTCGGTCCGCTCGCCGACTTCATAGTGGTCAACGTGTCGTCCCCGAACACCCCGGGTCTGCGGGATCTGCAGGCCGTCGAGTCGCTGCGGCCGCTGCTGCAGGCGGTTCTCGACACTGTGACAGTGCCTGTGCTCGTGAAGATCGCCCCGGACCTGTCCGACGAGGACATCGACGCGGTCGCCGATCTCGCCGTCGAGTTGAAGCTCGCCGGGATCGTCGCGACCAACACCACCATCCGCCGCGACGGATTGCATACGGACGCCGCCCGAATCGAGGAGATCGGAGCCGGTGGCCTGTCGGGCGCTCCTGTGGCAGCACGATCGCTCGAGGTGCTGCGCCGGTTGTACGGGCGTGTGGGAGATCGTCTGACTCTGGTGTCGGTCGGGGGGATCGAGACACCGGAGCAGGCGTGGGAACGCATCCTGGCCGGTGCATCGCTGGTGCAGGGCTACACCGGGTTCATCTACGGCGGCGCGTTCTGGACGCGCCGACTCAACAAGGGACTTGCTCGCAAGCTGCGGGCGTCCGGCTACGCCTCGATCGCGGATGCGGTCGGCGCCGGTCACTGAGTTGTCCCGGTAGAGGACCGGGGGCCGACACCGTGGCGGTGTCGGCCCCCGGTTGGTCCGTTCGTCTATTCGACCTCGTAGGTACCGGTCAGCAGGCCACGCGCGATGGCGTGCCCGAATACGTTGAAGCCGAGGAACGCCGGGCTGGCCTCCGGGCCGACTCCTTCGAGTGTGTCGACGTCGAGAGCGTGCACGGCGACGATGTACCGGTGATGGCCGTGACCGGCCGGCGGGGCGGCACCGATGAATCCGAAGGCGCCTCCGTCGTGGCGCAACTGCACGGCCCCGGTCGGCAGAGCAGCGGAATCCGCACTACCGGCACCGGACGGCAACTCGGTGACGTCGGCTGGGATGTTCGCCACAGCCCAGTGCCAGAACCCGGACGCGGTAGGCGCGTCGGGGTCGAACACGGTCACGACGAAGCTCTTCGTCTCGGCAGGGAATCCCGACCACGACAGCTGGGGAGAGACGTCGCCGCCGCCGGGGATTCCGAACGCGCCGCTGGCCTGCGGAAGCTTCCACTGTCCGCCTTCGGCGAAGTCCTCGCTGGTCACCTGGAAGGTGGGCAGCTCGGGCAGGAACTTGTAGGGGTCGTAATCGAAGGCCATGCCGGTCCTTTCGGGTTGTGTTCGGTGATCTGTTTCGGTGATCAGGAATGCATGAGGAAGTGTTCCATGACCCGCGTGCCGAAGCGCAGTGCGTCGACGGGGACACGCTCGTCGACACCGTGGAACAGGGCCGCGAAGTCGAGTTCCGGGGGCAGTTGCAGCGGCGCGAAGCCGAAGCACCGGATTCCCAGCTTGGCGAATGCCTTGGCGTCGGTGCCGCCCGACAGCATGTACGGCACCGTGCGTCCCAACGGGTCGTGTGCCTCGATAGCGGCGTTCATCGCATCGACGAGGTCGCCGTCGAACGTGGTCTCGTAGGAATCGAGACTGGTGATCCATTCTCGGGTGACGTCGGGACCGATCAGTTCGTCGACGGTGCGCTCGAACTCGGCGCGGCGACCGGGCAGGATGCGGCAGTCGACGACGGCTTCGGCGGTCTGCGGGATGACGTTCGCCTTGTAGCCTGCATCGAGCATCGTGGGGTTGGCGGTGTCGCGCAGGGTGGCACCGACGATCCGGGCGATCGACCCGAGTTTGGCCAAAGTGCCTTCGAGGTCGGGCGATGTGGGATCGAAGTCCAGGCCGGTCTCCTCCCCCGCGGCGGCAAGGAATTCGGCGACCGAATCGGGGACTACGAGCGGGAACGTGTGGGTGCCCAGCCGGGCGACGGCCTGCGCGAGAATCGTGACGGCGTTCTCCTCGTGCAGGAACGATCCGTGTCCGGCGCGTCCCTTCGCGGTCAGACGCATCCATCCGAGACCCTTCTCGGCGGTCTCGACCATGTAGAGACGGCGTTGCGTCCCGTCGGGACGAGGAACGGTCAGCGAGAAACCGCCGACCTCACCGACGGCTTCGGTAATCCCCTCGAAGAGATCGGGGCGATGCTGGACCAGCCAATGGGAGCCGTAGGTGCCGCCGGCTTCCTCGTCCGCGAGGAACGCGAAGACGAGGTCGCGCGGTGGGACGATGCCCTCGGCTTTGAAGCGTCGGGCTACGGCGATCATCATGCCGACCATGTCTTTCATGTCGACCGCTCCACGCCCCCAGACGTAGCCGTCTTCGACGGCCCCGGAGAACGGGTGCACACTCCAGTCGGCCGGTTCGGCGGGAACCACGTCGAGGTGGCCGTGCAGCATCAACGCCCCGCGGTCGCGGTCGGCGCCGGGGAGTCTGGCGAACAGGTTGCCGCGGCCGGGTGCACCGGATTCGACGTAGGTGGTCTCGTATCCGACCTCCTGCAGCTGGGATGCGACCCATTCGGCGCATTCCTTCTCGCCGCGGGTGGTGGCGAGGTCGCCGGTGTTGGACGTATCGAAGCGGATGAGCCGGGAAACGAGGTCGACGACCTCGGCTTCGGCACGGGACGGTGGATGCGCGCTCGACGTGGGGACCATGCCTGCATGTCTACCATCGAAGGCGCTGTGAATCACTGCAGGTAGGGGTAGCGATTTGGGAGCTGGAGCGTGGTGCGTTAATCTTTCACAGCGCCCGCCGGAGCGGGTGCAGGCATCAGTCCGAGTGGCGGAATGGCAGACGCGCTAGCTTGAGGTGCTAGTGTCCTATTAACGGACGTGGGGGTTCAAGTCCCCCCTCGGACACTCTGAGTCGAGACAGACGACGAAGGCCCCGAACCGATCAGGTTCGGGGCCTTCGTCGTTGCCGGGATGGGGGCCTTCTCACCGACGGACCGGATCGATACGACCCGAGAGGGGTCTGGGCAGGCGAATTGGGGAACGGCGTACTCATGCGCTACTGTTTTCGACAGCGCCCGCGAGAGCGGGAGTGCATCGCATGCCTGCATGGCATAGGTCCGAGTGGCGGAATGGCAGACGCGCTAGCTTGAGGTGCTAGTGTCCTATTAACGGACGTGGGGGTTCAAGTCCCCCCTCGGACACTCCGAACATGATGGCCCCGAACTTGATTCAGGTTCGGGGCCATTGTCGTCGGAGGCGAGCTTCTCAGTTTCGGCGTCCTGTGCGGAAGTAACTGAGCGGCCCGACGAAGTTCACGGCGATGATCAGGGCCCACTTCAGTTTGCTGCCGTCGACCTCTTCTGCGGGACGCCGCGCGAGATCGACCCAGGCGGTCGCGGCAAGCGAGATCTGCACGCTCGCGAGTGTGCACACCAGGACCTTCTGCCACGGCTTCAGGTCGGCGAACTTCTTCTTGGCGCAGACCGTCTCCGCGGGTGCGGTCGAACTCATCATTCCTCCGAAGTGATCCTCAGGACACGAGCGTCGTGCGTTCGGCGCTCACCGCTACCATTATCTGCTACTGCACATACCGGAAAAAGAGCATATGGACCCCCAGAGCGAGACAGCACCGACATCCACCGACACACCGCGATCCGATCGGATCGATCCCGCAGACCTCGACACCTGCCTCCGTGTTCTCGATATGGCGGGCGACTTCGCGGCCGATCACCCGGATGCGGTCACGGTGCAGCGCGCCGTCGGGCACATGTTCAAGAAGTTCAAGCGGCTCCGCCGAAACGAGCGACGCGACCGTAAGGCCGCGGCCGATCGCGAGGTGCTCGAATCCACCGCAACGGGGTCCCCTACCCGTATCGACGACGAGACCGCCGGTGTTCCACTGGCATCGTCCGTACGGGGCGCAAGCGCGGGAACACTACTGCGGCCGCGCGGCTGCTATGTCTGCAAGAACAAGTACACCCAGGTAGACGCGTTCTACCATCAGCTGTGCCCGGAGTGTGCAGCGGCGAATCACGCCAAGCGTGACGCCCGCACCGATCTGACCGGCAGGCGCGCGCTGCTCACCGGTGGTCGCGCCAAGATCGGGATGTACATCGCGCTGCGACTGCTGCGCGACGGCGCGCACACGACGATCACCACCCGCTTCCCGAACGACGCGATCCGCCGGTTCAGCGCAATGGAGGACAGCGCCGACTGGCTCCACCGCCTGCGGGTGGTCGGAATCGATCTGCGCGACCCGGCGCAGGTCGTCGCCCTCGCCGACGAGGTCGCAGCGCAGGGTCCTCTGGACATTCTCATCAACAATGCGGCACAGACGGTGCGACGCTCCCCCGGCGCATATTCGGCCCTAGCCGAGGCCGAGTCCGCGGCGCTTCCGGCGGGGCCTCGTCCGGAAGTCCTCACGTTCGGTAAGCCGTCGGATGCTCATCCCGCCGCGCTCGCCGGGAGCCTGTCGGGCAGTGCATTGTCACCGGAGGCGGTGTCGTCGCTGGCGATGGTGGCCGGATCGGCGACGCCAGAGCGGATCGCCGCGGGCGTCGCGATCGACGCGGGCGGTCTACTCCCCGATCTTGTGCACACCAACAGCTGGGTGCAGACCGTGGGCGAGGTCGAGCCACTCGAGCTACTCGAAGTGCAATTGTGCAACTCGGTGGCGCCGTTCATCCTCGTCGATCGACTGCGCCCCTCGATGGCCTCGTCACCGGCACGCCGCAAGTACGTCGTCAATGTCTCGGCGATGGAAGGCCAGTTCGCAGGACGCAGATACAAGGGCGCGGGGCACCCGCACACCAACATGGCGAAAGCCGCCCTCAATATGCTCACCCGGACGAGCGCCGAGGAAATGCTGAGCGACGGCATCCTCATGACCGCCGTCGACACGGGGTGGATCACCGACGAACGACCCCACCATACGAAGATCAGGTTGGCGGAGGAAGGCTTTCACGCACCGCTCGATCTGGTCGACGGGGCAGCGCGGGTGTACGACCCGGTCGTGCAGGGTGAAGCCGGCGTCGATCTGTACGGGTGTTTCCTCAAGGACTACGCACCTGCGCCCTGGTGAGGTCGGTCCGGTGAGATCCGGCCGACACGGCACCGCCCGCGGAGATCACTTCCACACAGAACGGATTCCGAATTCACCGGTATCGGCCGCGATACTGGTACACAGTGGTCCATCTGTCCCACCGCGCATAGGAGCATCATGTCTGTCGCCGTCGTCCATGCCGATACCCCCGAGGGACGCGCCGCCCTGCGCGCCGGTGCCAGGGAAGCCTCCGACCGCGGGCAGACACTCCTGGTGCTGGCCCCTCTCGACGATCCCACCGACAGTGACGCGGTGGTCGCCGACGTCCGAGAGGTCCTCGGCGAAGGCGACTGGGAACTGCTCACCGAGGTGCACAACGGTGATTCGGTCGGAACGGTCGTCGAGTTGCTCGCGCGCAGCGGTGCCGAGAGAGCTGTGGTCGGTAGCCGCGGCCGGACCGCGACCGGCAAGTTCCTCCTCGAACGCGGTCTACAGCGCATGATCATCGAAGCGGCGGTTCCGGTACTCGTCGTGAAGGACGAGTGATCGCCCTACTCTGGTTGCATGGCATACCGGCTCCTTGCCGACGCCACTGCGTTCGTCCATCTGCTGTTCGTGCTCTACGTCGCGTTCGGCGGGTTCCTCACGTGGCGGTGGCCGCGCACGATCGTCACCCATGCGCTCGCTGTGATGTGGGGCGCCGGGTCGGTGATCATCGGGTTCGACTGTCCGTTGACGTCGGCAGAGAACTGGGCCAGGGGCAAGGCCGGTGAGTCGGGATTGCCTGCGGGTGGATTCATCGATCATTATCTGACCGGCGTGATCTATCCGGAATCGGCACTGGGGTTGGTCCGTGCCGGTGTCGTGGTGTGCATCGTGGTGTCCTGGACGGTGCTGTGGCTACGCCACGGGCGTGCGCGGGCGGGAAAGGCCGCACCGGGACTTACCCGACAGTAGGGTGGCGGCATGACTGCCTCACGCCATCTCGACGTCGTCGTCTACGGCGCCACCGGCTTCGTCGGCCGGCTCACCGCCGAGTATCTCGCCCGCCACCTGCCGTCCGGTCTGACGGTCGGCCTCGCCGGCCGTTCCCGCGACAAGCTCGATGCTGTGCGCTCGACGCTTCCTTCGCCTGCCGCCGACTGGCCTTTGATCATCGCGGATGCGGAAGACCCCGGCTCCCTCGCCTCGATGGCAGCCGAGACGCGCGTGGTGATCACGACGGTCGGCCCCTACGCCCGGTACGGCATACCGCTGGTCCAGGCGTGTGCCGAAGCGGGCACCGATTATGTAGACCTCACCGGGGAGGTGCTGTTCCAGCGCGAGAGCATCGACCGGTTCGACGACATCGCACGCCGCACGGGCGCCCGTATCGTGCACGCGTGCGGATTCGATTCGGTTCCGTCCGATCTCGGTGTCCATGCTCTGCGTCGTGCCGCAGACGCGGACGGCGCCGGCGCACTGACCGACACCACGTTCGTCCTGACCTCGATGCGAGGCGGTGTCAGCGGCGGCACGATCGATTCGCTGCGCAACCAGCTCGAGGTGGTGCGCGGGGATCGCGTCGCACGGAAGATCGCGGCAAGTCCCTACTCGTTGTCGCCCGACCGGAGTCTGGAACCCGATCACGGCAGGCAGAGCGATGTCGCGCTGGTCGACGGCAAATCGATCGCTCCGGAGCTGACCGGATGGAAGGCGCCGTTCGCGATGGCGTCGGTCAACACCCGGGTGGTGCGGCGCAGCAGCGCGCTGACCGAAGGGACCTACGGACCGCGGTTCCGGTATCGGGAGGTGATGAACGTCGGCTCGTCGATTGCGTCCCCGGTGATCGCCGGAGCCGTCGCAGTGGGGCTGGGTGCACTCGTGGCGGGCCTGTCGTTCCGGCCGACCCGATTCCTTCTCGACAAGGTGTTGCCCGCACCCGGGGAGGGCCCGTCGGAACGAACCCGCGAGCGCGGGCACTTCACGGTCGATCTGTTCACCACCACCGAAACCGGCGCCCGCTACACGGCGCGGATAGCCGCCAAGGGTGATCCCGGCTACAAGGCGACCGCGGTGATGCTGAGTGAATCCGCGCTGTCGTTGGCAGTGGGAGGTTCGGCGCTGCATGCCGGCGGTGGCGTGCTCACTCCGGCGGTGGCGTTCGGCGATGTGCTGACCGAGCGGCTACGTGCAGCGGGCTTCGAGATCTCGACACGCCGTCTACCCTGAATCTTCGTACCGGCGTGGTTTCGGAGTAGCCGGGAGGTTATGCTCGATCGGTCGCCTGTCCGGCGACCGAAGTAGCCGATGGAAGATAGGGCACCATGTACGCGATGAGCATCGAGACGGCTCCGGCCGCTCGGCTTGCGCTGATGGCGTTCTGGCCTACCCGTCGTGGCGCGTGCTTCGACTGCGAGTGTTGTTCCTGGATGTCCTTCTGAGCGGTGTCGCACCGCTCGTCGTGTTCGTCTAGGTTCCTTCCAGTCGCACGGAGCGATGCATGCTCAATCTCCTCGTTTTCACGTTGGTCGGTGTCGGTGCCCAGTTGGTCGACGGCGCTCTCGGCATGGCGTTCGGTGTCACTGCCACCACTTTGCTGATCTTCAGCGGTGTCGGCGCGGCGCACGCGAGTGCCGCGGTTCACCTGGCCGAGGTCGGTACCACCCTGGTGTCCGGTGTTGCACATTGGCGCTTCCGCAACATCGACTGGAAGGTCGTGCTGCGACTCGGCGTACCCGGTGCGATCGGTGCGTTCCTCGGTGCCACAGTCCTTTCTGGATTGTCCACGGAAGCGGCTGTTCCGGTCACCGCGACGATCCTGCTGATCATCGGCGTGTACGTGGCCCTGCGCTTCTCGGTGCGCCCGCCGGCCGTGGCCGATGCCCGTACCTCGCCGCACACCGCGAAGTTCCTCTCTCCCCTCGGATTCTTCGGCGGTTTCATCGACGCGAGCGGAGGCGGTGGTTGGGGTCCGATCACCACCAGCACACTGCTTTCCCGCGGAAAGACCGCACCGCGCACAGTGATCGGCTCGGTCAGTGCCTCGGAGTTCCTTGTCGCGGTCGCAGCAAGTATCGGATTCCTGATCGGTCTGGGGCGCGAATCGCTCGACAACCTGCTCATCGTCGCTGGGTTGGCGATCGGCGGTGCGCTGGCGGCACCGGTCGCGGCATGGCTGGTTTCCCGCGTTCCGGCGACCCTGTTGGGTACCGCGGTCGGCGGCGTCATCGTGGTGACCAATCTGTACAAGCTGTTCGACACGTTCGAGGTGTCCAGCACCGTCGCAACGCTGCTCTACATGCTGCTCATCGCCGGCTGGATCACGCTGCTGGTGGTGTCGTGGAAGCGTTCGAAGCTCACCGCCGCCGAGTCGTCCGGCGGCCTCGAGAAGCTCGAGGCCCCGACTCCGACAGCGTTGCAGGAAGATCCACAGGGCCAAAAAATCTAGCACGCACCTTGACCGGACAAATCACCCACACCAAGATCAGTTCGGTGCGCCACACCCGATAACATTCGCCGCGTGAATCGACTTCGCCTCGCCGCCCTCCCTGCCGCCCTCGCTTGCGCGCTCGTCCTCGGCGCCTGCTCGTCCGACGACACGTCTGCCTCCGAGAGCGGCAACGCCTCTGAGACAGCCGATGCCTCCTTCTCCGAAGGAGACGTCAGCATCGAGACGCTCGACGCTGACCTTCTCACGAAGTTCTCCAGCTGCGACGACGTGTCCCCCGCCGTGGATCAATACATCGACGGACTCGACGCCGACCCGGACAACGGCTCGAGCGACTACGGCGTGTACTGCACCTGGACGACGCCCGACGCCGCAGCGAGCCTCGACGACATCCGCACGGTCGAGGTCATGATCGAGACCGGGAACGGCGCCGTGTCGGACCCCTCGGTGCTCAGCACCGCAGGACTCGAGGTGCTCTCCGACAGCACCGTCGAATCGAAGGGCGGCGTCGCCTACACGATGAATATGGGAACCGACGTAGCCGGAATCACGGTTACCACCGTCGAATTCCCGGACGTGCGTGTCTCGATCACGGGCGGGCAGTGGGCCGACTCCCCCAGCTTGGACGGGCCCGCGGCCGTCGCCGCCGCCACGGAACTCCTCGGCCTCTGAACGAACCGGGCGGCTGAACGAACCGGGCCGCTGAACAACCGGTCTCGAACGAGCGCGGGCGCGGTCACCGATATGGTGACCGCGCCCGCTTTCGTGTCCGCTCAGTCGAGCTGACCGACCGCTCTCCTATCGGTGTTCTCATCTCGTGCCCTGGACATCACGCCGCACGTGATGAGCACCTGCGCCGAGATGTAGGTGAGCATCACCCAGAAGCCCGACATCGGCAGGGGGAAGTCGTCGACGAAGGCACGCAAGGCGATCAGCGAATCGGAAACCACGAAAACCACACCGCCGATCGCGACGGTGCGCCCGACTCCGGTGGCGAGTACCGCCATCGTGGCCAGGCACAGCGCGTAGAGCACGACGGGGACCACCAGTACGCCCGCACCCGGGGCGCACACGGCAACCAGCACGACGACGGCGACTGCGAAGACCGCGAGTACCCAGCGCCTGGTGTGCAGCACACTTCCGGACCGGTACGGTGCGAACGCCGCGATGTACGTCACCTGCGCACACAGGAAGAATCCGACGAGCACCAGAAACGAGGTGTCACCGTCGAACAGATCGGGTGCGGTGTCGCCGAGCCAGGAGAAGGCCAACGCCACCAGCGTCAGCTCGACGAGCCGTGATCGGGGCGCGGTCGTGCCGAGTACGAGCGCGGTCGCCAGCACCGGCATGAGTAGCCATTGAGTGGCGTCGACCAGCATCGCCACGGGATCGATGAGCTGGGCGAGCAGATGTACCGCGGCGAGTACACCGAAACCGGCGAACGCGATCCGCGCACCGATGCCCTGGGTCACCGAGAGGGACCGTCGTTCTCGTCGCTGCCGACACCGTCGAAAGCATCGAGAATCTGCTGCGCACCGATGGCCGCGGTAAGCGACCCGTCGCGCACTCCGGCCTCGACGTCACCGCGGATCGCCTTGACGCGCGGATTGCCTTCGAGACGCCGGAGCAGCTGGTCGTGCACCATCGTCCACGTCCAGTCGACCTGTTGGCGACTGCGGTTCTCCTCGAACCGACCCGCTTCGGTGAGCACCTTCCGGTGTTCGAGGACGGTGTCCCAGAACGTGTCCAGACCAACGCCTTCGAGGCCACTCATGGTGATCACGGGCGGTTTCCACAACGCGTCATGCGGGTGCACCATGCGCATCGCCCCGGACAATTCACGTGCGGCGACTCGCGCGTCGCGCTCGTGGTTGCCGTCCGCCTTGTTCACCGCGACGAGGTCGGCGAGCTCGAGCACGCCCTTCTTGATGCCTTGCAGCTGGTCGCCGGTGCGGGCCAGTGTCAGGAAACAGAAGCAGTCCACCATGTTCGCGACGGTGACCTCCGACTGTCCCACACCGACGGTCTCGACCAGGATCACGTCGAAACCGGCTGCTTCGAGCAGCACCATCGTCTCGCGGGTCGCCTTCGCGACACCGCCGAGGGTGCCGGCCGTCGGTGACGGGCGAATGAACGCGTCCTGCTCGCCGGACAAGCGCGCCATCCGGGTCTTGTCGCCCAGGATCGACCCACCGGTCCGCGTCGACGACGGATCGACGGCGAGCACCGCGACCCGATGTCCCTTACCGATCAGGTACATGCCCAGCGCGTCGATGAAGGTGGACTTCCCGACTCCCGGCACACCGGTGATACCGACCCGGATCGCACCACCCACCTGCGGGAGCAGGCGCAGCAGCAGCTGCTGCGCCTGCTCCCGATGGTCGTCGCGGGTCGATTCGATCAGGGTGATGGCCCTCGCGAGTCCGGCTCGCTCGTTGGCCAGCACAGAGGTCGCGAGAGCGTCGAGGTCGACCGGACGACGGCGCGTCACGGAATTCCCGATCGAGGTGTCACCCATATCAGCTCGCGAGAGAGTGTCCGAGCTGGTCGGCGAGCTTGGTGAGCAAGCCGGCCGCGGCATCGGCGATGACGGTGCCGGGCGGGAAGATCGCCGCAGCCCCGGCCTCGTACAACTCGTCGAAGTCGCCGGGCGGAATGACACCGCCGACCACGATCATGATGTCCGCACGACCGACCTCCGCGAGCGCGTGCTTGAGCGCGGGCACCAGGGTGAGGTGTCCCGCAGCCAACGACGACACGCCGATGACGTGCACATCGTTGTCGGCCGCCTGCCGGGCGACCTCTTCGGGGGTCTGGAACAGCGGTCCGACGTCGACGTCGAATCCGAGGTCGGCGAAGGCGGTGGAAATCACCTTCTGTCCGCGGTCGTGGCCGTCCTGGCCCATTTTCGCGACCAGGATGCGGGGACGACGTCCCTCCTCCTCGGCGAACTTCTCGACGAGTTCGATTGCATTCGAGATGTTGCTCACCTTTCCGGCCTCGTCCCGGTACACACCACTGATGGTCCGGATCTCGGCCTGATGGCGCCCGTACACCTTCTCGAGCGCGTCGGAGATCTCGCCGCCCGTGGCCTTGGCGCGGGCCGCGTCGATTGCGAGCGCCAGAAGGTTGTTCTCCATACCACCCTCGGTCGATGCCGCGGCGCGGGTGAGCTCGGCGAGGGCCGCCTGCGTCGCGTCCTCGTCACGCTCGGCGCGGAGCTTCTCGAGCTTGGCGAGCTGCTCGGCGCGCACCTTGGTGTTGTCGACCTTGAGGACCTCGATGCTGTCCGGCTCGGCAGGCACGTACTTGTTGACGCCGATCAGTGGCTGCCGACCGGAGTCGATACGGGCCTGGGTGCGGGCCGCGGCCTCCTCGATGCGAAGCTTCGGGATACCTTCACTGATGGCCTGCGCCATGCCGCCGGCCTCCTCGACCTCGGCGATGTGGGCGCGGGCCCGGTTCGCGAGCTCGTTGGTGAGCCACTCGACGTAGTGCGAGCCACCCCACGGGTCGATCGGACGGACCGTGTTCGACTCCTGCTGGATCAGCAGCTGCGTGTTGCGGGCGATGCGGGCAGAGAAGTCGGTCGGCAGCGCGATCGCCTCGTCGAGCGCATTGGTGTGCAGCGACTGGGTGTGCCCCTGGGTCGCGGCCATCGCCTCGACGCAGGTCCGTCCCACGTTGTTGAACACGTCCTGCGCGGTCAGCGACCAACCGGAAGTCTGCGAGTGGGTACGCAGGGACAGCGACTTCGCGTTCTTGGGATCGAACTTCTCTACGAGTTCGGCCCACAGGAGCCGGCCGGCGCGGAGCTTGGCGACCTCCATGAAGAAGTTCATGCCGATGGCCCAGAAGAACGACAGGCGGGGCGCGAACTTGTCGATCTCCATGCCTGCGTCGAGGCCGGCGCGGATGTACTCGACGCCGTCGGCGAGGGTGTAGGCCAGCTCCAGGTCGGCGGTGGCGCCGGCTTCCTGGATGTGGTAGCCGGAGATCGAGATGGAGTTGAACTTCGGCATCTTCGTGCTGGTATACGCGAAGATGTCGGAGATGATCCGCATCGAGGGCTTCGGCGGGTAGATGTAGGTGTTGCGGACCATGAACTCTTTCAGAATGTCGTTCTGAATGGTTCCGGCCAGCTGCTCGGGCGTCACGCCCTGCTCTTCCGCAGCCACGACATACAGCGCGAGGATCGGCAGCACCGCGCCGTTCATCGTCATCGACACCGACACCTTCGACAGGTCGATGCCGTCGAACAGCTGACGCATGTCGAGGATCGAGTCGATAGCGACACCGGCCATGCCGACGTCGCCCTGGACGCGCGGGTGGTCGGAGTCGTAGCCGCGGTGGGTCGCGAGGTCGAAGGCCACCGACAGGCCCTTCTGCCCGGCGGCGAGGTTACGACGGTAGAAAGCGTTGGATTCGGCTGCCGTCGAGAAACCCGCGTACTGGCGAATAGTCCACGGCTGGTTGACGTACATCGTCGGATAGGGGCCGCGTACGAACGGCGCGATGCCCGGGTAGCTACCGAGCGGGTAGCCCTCGGCGGCGATGGCGTCACGGTCGGCCTTGGTATAGACCGGCTTGACGTCGATGCCTTCGGGGGTGTTCCACACCACGTCGTCGACGGTGTAGTTGTTCGCGGACGCTACGGAATCGACGAGTGCGGCGGTCTGCTCCGCGGTAGGAGCAGCGGGTTCCGGGGAATCCGGATCTGTCAGTGGGACATCGGCGAAGCTGCCGATCTCGGATTGGATGCTCACTTACGCTCCCAGGGTGTTCAGAAGATCGGTCAGTGCAGCGACCGCGTCGATGCGCGCGGTCAGGTAACCGTCCGGACGGTTGTCGCCCTGCGCGTCGCCCACGGCCTTCTCCGGGCCTGCGAGCAACACGGTGGTGATCCCCGCGGCACGCAGCGCCGCGGTGGCACTGCCTGCGTGCTCGCCGTAGCGGGCGTCGGTGCCGCACAGCACGGCGACCGTGACGCCGGAGTCGCGGACCGCGGCGGCGAGGGTGTCGTCGCTCGGATCCACCGGTCCGGGGTTGACGGCCTCGATGCCACCGGCTGCGAGCAGGTTGCTGGCGAAGGTGGTGCGCACGTTGTGTTCCGCGACGGGCCCTAGGGGGGCGAGCAGCACCGTGGGCCGGGAGCCGTGCACAGCGAGAAAGACGTCGGAGCGATCGCGCAGCGCCTCGAACGGTGCTGCGTAGCGCGCCGCGAAGGCACCCGAGTCGGCGACACCGGCGGGCAGGGGGGCCTCGGCGAGGTTCGGGAATTCGTTGATGCCGGTGACGGAGAACTTACGGTGCGCGATATCGGCCTCGCGGCGGGCGCGGGTAGCGGCGATGCGCTCGGAGACCAGTCCGGCGTCGAGGGCCGCACGGTATCCGCCGGCTGCCTCGATCTGCTGGAAGAACTCCCACGACTTGCCCGCGACCTGTGCTGTCAGATCCTCGATGTACCAGGATCCTGCGCCCGGGTCGAGGACACGACCGAGGTTGGACTCCTCGAGCAGGAGCAGGTTGGTGTTGCGAGCGATGCGCGCGGAGAATGCCTCGGACACGCCAACGGCACCGGTGGGCAATGCGGCGTCGAACGGCAGAACGGTGACGGCGTCGGCGCCACCGACTCCGGCGCCGAACGCAGCGAGGGTGGTGCGGAGCATGTTCACCCACGGGTCGCGCTGGGCCATCATGGCAGCGGAGGTCACTGCGTGCTGCGGGGCGTTTCCGGCGTCGCTCGCTCCGGCGACCTGCGCGACACGCGCCCAGAGTTGACGGGCTGCCCGGAACTTGGCGATGGTCTGGAACTGGTCGTCGGTGGCCGCGAACCGGAACTCGATCTGGCCGAGAGCCTGTTGCGCGGACAGTCCCGCCGCGACCAGGGCTCGGACGTATTCGATGCCTGCAGCGATCGCCGCACCGAGTTCTTCAGCGTCGGATGCGCCCGAGTTGTGGAAGGCGGTGCCGTCGACGGTGATGGCGCGGACGGTCTCGACGCGTTCTGCGGACGCGACGGCGAGCGCGACGGCGTCGTCGACGGTGACGTCAGCGCGGCCGGAGAAGGCGCTGGTCAGCGGCGCGGCGCCGAGTGAGATACGCACTGCGCCGCGGTCGGCGACGTCGGTGCGTGCGTCGAGCAGCGCGTACAGGGACTCCGCGGCGGCAGCGAGGTCGCTGTCTGCGTCGAGACTGACAGGCGCGAGGTCGAACAGCACCTTGTCGAGTGCCGCGGACAGTCCGTCGACGGGCAGTGCACCCTCGCCGACTCGCAGCCACAGGGCGCTGACACCGTTCTCGAGAGCATCGAGGATGCGCTCGTTCAGGTCTTTGGCGTCGCTCCCGTCGAACCGGGCGCTCACGAGCCAGCCTGCGTTGACGTCACGGGTGGACGAGCCGCCACGGGTGTACGGGAACTGCCCGGGCAGCGGAGCCTCCGGGCGTTCGTCGCGGCTGCTGTAGAGCGGAGCAACCGTCACGTCGTCGTACGTGGTGGTCTCAAGCAGGCGCTGCGGCTCCGGGCCGAGTTCTGCCGGATCGACGCGGCGCGACTTGGCGAGTACGCCCGCGACCGCTTGCTGCCACTGCGCGTATGCGCGCGCGGCGTCCTCGGCCTCTGCTGCTAATGACACGTGCGATTTCCTCCTACTGCGGGTGGGCAGGCTCTCGAGCGGCCGGGGTGGGCCGCGGGGCATGACGCCTCGCAAACACTAAGCCGATGTAGTTGTGATGCTAGCCGCACACTCCGGTGTGAAATCGTGGGGATCACCACAATTTCTCTAGCGATCGATAACCGTGGATGCTCCAGGATGCGACCCCCAGCTCGCATTCCTCCGTGCCACATGCCCACGCACCCCGCCGGGTACGCTGGGTCCCCGTGATGAGGATTCTCAGGGACCGCAGGGTCATCGGCATCCTCGCACTCCTCGCAGCACTGGCCGCGGCGGCGCTTCTGCTCCCCCATCCGTCGATCGCGCAGATCCGCCAGTGGTCGGAATCTGTCGACGGTCCGCTGCTGGTCCTGCTCTTCTTCGCTGTCCATTCGCTCGTGACGATCAGTCCGGTACCGCGCACGGTGTTCACTCTCAGTGCCGGGGTCCTGTTCGGTCCCGCCGTGGGTATCGCGGTCACCACGGCAGCCACCACGGTAAGCGCAGTCCTCGCTTTCCTGCTGGTACGGGCGCTGGGTCGGGGTGTCGTGACGTCATACCTGACCCATCCTGCAGCGAAGGCCGTCGATCTGCGTCTCGCCCGGCGCGGTTGGCTTGCCGTCGGGTCGCTGCGATTGATCGCCGCGGCGCCGTTCTTCGTCGTGAACTGCTGCTGCGCGGTGTCGTCCGTGCGCCTGGCGCCGTACACCGTCGCCACCGTGATCGGGATCCTGCCTGGCACCGTTGCCGTGGTGCTGCTGGGCGACGTGCTCACCGGGCAGTCGAGTCCTGCATTGGTGGCAGTGACGGCGCTCTGCATTGTGCTCGGTGTCGGCGGCCTCCTACTCGAGGCACGCCTTCCTCAGCCTGCGGGGTCGGCACTTGATGCCATCACGGGCACCCAAGACGAGGAGACAAGCCTGAAGGCTTGATTTCTTGATTTCAAGCCTCCATCCTTGTTCCATGTACGTGTTGACGGTCGACCAACGCGGCAGTCGCCGCGACATCGATCGCGTCGAAGATCTGCTCGTCGAACTCCACGACGTTCCCCTGCTCCGCAAGTTCGAACGCACCGCCGGCGACGAAGTCCAGGCCGTGTCCGACGACTCCGGCACGGTGATCGATCTCGCATTGGATCTGCTCGAGCGGGACAACTGGAGTATCGGCATCGGGATCGGCCCCGTCGAAACACCGCTTCCTGCCCAGACCCGAGCCGGTCGCGGTCCCGCGTTCGAGCACGCCCGCACCGCCGTAGAACGCGCCAAGAATGCGCCCGGCCGAATCGCTGCCGACGGCACCGACGCCGATTCGGCATCCGACGTCGACGCGGCCCTGACCCTCCTCGCGACCATCGTGGTGCGCCGTACCGACCAGGGTGTCGAAGCCGTCACGCTTGCGCGCGCCGGACTGTCCCAGTCCGAGATCGCCACCGAACTCGGCATCAGTAAACAGGCCGTGTCCCAGCGCCTGCTCACTGCCGGGTGGCAGGCCGAACTCGCCGGCCGTCTGTTGCTGCACCGACTCCTCGAAAGGGCCGATCGTTGACCGTCACCTCTCTGGCGCTCCTCGCTGTCGCAGCCGCCGCGCCTGCCCTGTCCTTGATCCCGCGGCTTCCGGTGTGGATCGGGGCGGCAGTGACCGCGATCGCACTCGGGTCAGCGGCTCTCACCGCAGCCGCAACCGATCCCGCTCAGGGTTTCGCGCTCGGGGCGACGCTCACCCTCACCACCGTCGTCGCCATCACCGGGGGCGGACCGGCCGTGCTCGTCGCGTTCCGGATCGCCAGGCGGCAGCCCGACGCGGGACCGACACCGACCCCACCACCGGGGCCGCTACGCGGCGGCCGGGTCATCGGCGTCCTCGAGCGCGGCGCGGTCGCGGCATCCATCCTGGCGGGATGGCCGGAAGGCATCGCGATCATCATGGCGGTCAAAGGCCTGGCCAGATACCCGGAACTGCGTGAACCGCAGGCGTCCGAGCAATTCATCATCGGCACGTCGACGAGTGTGTTGTGGGCCGCCGCGGCGTGTGGGGTCGGCCACGCCTTGATCACTTGAGTTCTCATCGACACAGCCGGACTGGCATACTTGCGGGCGCAACTGAATATGCCATTGAACTGCGGCGGGAGAGTCCCGCATCTGCGGGCGCCGAAGGAGCAACCTCCCGGGAATCTCTCAGGCCCACAGACCGCCGCACGCGAGGCAACTCTGGAAAGCAGTCCTTCGGGGCTCACCGACGGTGTAGGCGGATCCGACAGGATCCGTGAAAGCTCTCAGGTCCGATGACAGAGCGGGGAACCACCGCCCCCGGTGCGTGATGCACCCTGTCCGGAGGAAGTTCCTTGACGCTGACCGTCGGCGCATCCCCGCGCGTCCAGACTGTGCCCGCTCCCGTCGCACCGACGACCACGCCCCGGCCTGCGCGTACGAATCGACGGCTCGGCATCGCCGCCATCGTCATTTCCGCAACCGCCATGGGCGCCGCAGGGCTTTTCGGTCGCATGGCCACCCCGCCCGGCGCAGCACTGGGCGAGGCTCTGACCCTGGGCCGGATGCTCGTCGGCACCGTGGGGATGCTGCTCCTGATCGCCTTCTCCCGTCGGCTCGGCGCGATCCGCCGCACGCGGTTGTCACCGTCGATCGTGCTCGGCGGCGTGTTCCTCGGCTTGTCGCTGGCCACCTATCTGTCTTCCACGCTGCTCACCGATCTGTCGCGGGCCGTTGTTCTGCACTATCTCGGTCCGCTCATCGCAACGGTGCTTGCCCGGGTTCTTCTCAAAGAATCGATCACGCGTCTGGACGCCCTGTCGCTGGTCACCGCGTTCGCCGGAATGCTGCTGGCCGCCGGACTGATCGGCGGTGACCCGCCAGCAGGGTCCGACCAGGAGAGCCTGGGTACGGTGCTCGGCGTCGCGTCGGGCCTCTTCTACGGTCTGGCGCTGCTCTGCTACCGGTATCGCTCCGATATGCCCGCCGACGTCCGCAGCTTCTGGAACTTCGCCTTCGGTGCGGTCGCGACCGCGGCGATGGTCGTGGTCACCCGGCCCGACGTAACGGGCATGACCGCTATGAACTGGGCGTGGGCCGCCGGATTCTTCGTCGTGTGCGGTCTGCTCGCTCTGGGTCTGCTCGTCGTCGCGGGCAAGCACCTGCGGGCCGCGGAATTGTCGGGGCTGTCATATCTCGAGGTCGTGGTCGCGTTGATTCTCGGTGCCCTGGCGTTCGGCGAATCGATCTCACTCCTCGCCACCCTCGGCGCCGGGATGATCATCGCGGCGATGACGCTCCCGCTCGCCACCGGTCGCCGGCGCCGCAGCAAGATTCCCGCAGCGCAGGTCGGATCGGCGGCATGACAACGTCGCGGCCCGCACATCGGATGTGCGGGCCGCGACGGGTACCAGCGGAAGCGCTACTGCTGTTGGGGCGGGTACTGCTGGGGATCCGCTTCCTGCTCCGGCTCACCGGTGGGCATCCACCCATCTTGCGCAGGCTGTGACTGCGGCAACGCCTGCGGCGGCGTTCCTGCGGTCTGGCCTGCCTGGTGCCGCGAAGCCGATCCGGGCACATCGGGGTCGACCGGCTTGCGTGCCACCGCCTCCGCTTCGGCGACGGCCTTCGCCACGGCCGGATCGCTCTTGGTGGTGAACCAGTCCTCGACCTCGGCCGAGTCGTCCTCGGGACGCTGCAGATCCTCCTCGACCGGGCTCGGCTCGAACCGGAACACGCCGTCGTCGCCGGGCGCACCGAGGTTCTTCGCGAATCCCTTGAGGGCATCACCGAAGTCGCTGGGCAGTAGCCACACCTTGTTCGCGTCGCCCTGCGCCATCTCCGGCAGGGTCTGCAAGTACTGGTAGGCAAGCAGTTCCGGTGTCGGTTTGCCTGCCTTGATCGCTGCGAACACCTTCTCGATCGCCTTCGCCTGACCCTGTGCCTCCAGATAGCTGGCCGCACGGTCGCCCTGAGCACGCAGGATCCGCGACTGCCGATCGGCTTCCGCTTCGAGAATCGCCCCTTGTTTGGCGCCTTCCGCCGACAGGATGCGGGACTGCTTGTCACCCTCGGCGGTCTTGATCGCGGCTTCGCGGTGCCCCTCGGCGGTGAGGATCATCGCGCGCTTCTCGCGATCCGCTTTCATCTGCTTCTCCATCGATTCCTGGATCGACGGCGGTGGATCGATGCTCTTGAGTTCGACGCGAGCTACCCGCAGCCCCCATCGGCCGGTGGCCTCGTCCAGCACCCCGCGAAGCTGTCCGTTGATCGAATCACGCGACGTCAAGGTCTCTTCGAGGGTCATCCCGCCGACCACGTTGCGCAGGGTCGTCACCGTCAACTGTTCGACAGCGGCGATGTAGTTGCTGATCTCGTAGACCGCGGCCTGCGGATTGGTGACCTGGAAGTACACAACCGTGTCGATGCTCAACGTCAGGTTGTCCTGGGTGATCACCGGCTGCGGCGGGAACGAGACGACCCGCTCACGCAGATCCACCTTTGCCCGGATCCGGTCGACGAACGGCACGAGGAAGGTCAGCTGACCCGAGGCCGTTCGGTAGTACCGGCCGAGTCGTTCGATCACCGCCGCCTCGGCCTGCGGCACCAGCGACACCGATTTCGCCACGACTATCACGACCAGTGCCACCACTACGGCGAGCACGATCAACGCTTCCATCCTCTACACACCCCTCCATACGACGGCAGTAGCGCCGTCGATCTGCATCACTGTCACGGTCGTGCCGGGTTCGTACACTTCGGTCGCGTCGAGCGCCCGCGCGGTCCATACATCGCCGTCGATCTTCACGCGGCCCGACCTCTCGTCGACCTGCTCCAGAACCACAGCGGGTTTTCCGGGAAGCGCCTCTATTCCGGTCGGCAAGGCGGGCGGCGTGGCGTACCGGCGGCGGAGTGCGGGCCGCACCCCCAGCAACAGCAGTAGCGACGCCGCTCCGAACACGATCGCGTCGGCCCACACCGGGAAGTCGGTCGCCGCCGAGACACCGGCGGTAGCAAGTGCGGCGCCCCCGAGCATGAGCAACGCGAAGTCTCCGGTCAGCGCTTCACCCGCGGCCAGAGCCACTCCTACGATCAGCCATATCAACGCCGCCACAGCCCCCATCGAACCACAAATCGGACACGACAGCAGCAGCGCTGGTAGGAGCGGTTCGTCCGGAACCCGTGTCGCGCAGTCGTTCCTCAGGAAGAACCGCGTCCCCTATTGCTGCAGCTTCACGACGGCCGCAACGGCTCCGGCAGGATCTCGGCGGGCACGGTCCATTCCTGTGGCACAGCACGGACGAGTAGTCCGGCCACCGCCATTCGGCGAGGGCAGGAACACAGCACCCCAGATCTGTGGAGTCCCTTCTGCCGCAACATGTTCGACAGTCGCCATGCTGGTTCGTCGTCGCTCGCTCGGACGGCCCCGGAGAGGGGCGGTCTTTCAGCCCTCCCCTGGATCGGTGACGAAATCGACGAGCCGTTCGACCGCACCGATGAGGTTCGATTCGAGATCGCGGAACGAGTTCACCGCCGAATACACGCGCCGCCAGCCGTCCTGCGGGGTACCCCAGCCGAGTTCGCGGCACACACCCGTCTTCCAGTCCTGACCACGCGGGATGGTGGGCCAGGCGCTGATGCCGAGCGCTTGCGGCTTCACGGCCTGCCACACGTCGATGTACGGGTGACCGGTGACCATCACGTGCGGGCCGAGATTCGCGGTGAGTCGTTCTTCCTTGGAACCGGTGACGAGGTGATCGGCGAGGACACCCACGCGCCGGCCCGGGCCCGGTTCGAACTCCGTGAGCCGGGCACCGAGATTGTCGAGTCCCTCGAGTTGTTCGACGACAACCCCTTCGACGCGCAGGTCGTGCCCCCACACTCGCTCGACGAGCGCCGCGTCGTGTACGCCCTCCACCCAGATGCGGCTTCCCCGAGCCACGCGTGCCCGCAGCCCCTCCACGCGCGTCGATCCGGAGGCGGACACCGTGGGCCGAGCAGCAGGACGAGTCTTGGGCCGCACGAGCGTGACGGGGGCACCGTCGACGAGGAACGCGGCGGGGCGCATTGCGAACAGACGCGTCCGTCCTTGCCCGTCCTCGAGTCGGACGAAGTCTCCGTCGTAGGTCTTCTCGAACCCCACGACTGCTCCGCACCATCCCGTCGCTGCGTCCTCGACGACCACACCGCGGTCGGCCGGCAGTTCCGGGACGGGCTTCTTCTTCGTGCGGGTGTGGCCGGCGAAGATGTCGCCGCCGTACATGTCGCGTGGGCTCACGCCGTTCCACGTTAGGACATCGTCGGCGAGGGGTGCCGCCGCCACGCCGAGCGTCCCCGCCCGACGTCGCCGTATGCTGCGTCGGTGAGTTCTCCGAGTCTGACCCTGACACTGTGGGGCGGGTCGTGGCTCTCCGGCCACACGTCCATCGACGACATGATCGACGCACTTCACGTGTGGGCACCGCTGCAGTTGGTCGCAGCGCACGACGAACCCGCATCCGCGGCCTCGGGGGTAGCCCTCGAGCCTGTCGTCGGCGCCGCTACGTTGTCGGCTGTCATCCGCCGGGCCGCCCCGACGGATGGCTCGGGGATCCGGTTGGTCCTTCCGGCCCCCGGTGATGTGCAGGGCCTACCGACCGGAACCGCTTTCGCGACGGCGGCGCTCACGGGTGGACAGGGTGTGCTCGTGGGTGTCCCGGGCACACCCGGACTCGGGCTGGTGCCGGTCGCCGAGGGACCGGATGTGCTCCGCTGGAACGTTTTCGCTGTACCCGAACTTCCCGAGCCGTCCGCCGGCCCTGGCCTCGGCGAGGCCGAGTTCACACTGCGGGAAGCCGTGCGTGGTGCCGCGGAGGCCCTCGGAGGTATCCGAACCGTCGGTCTCGACGGCCGGGGCACCGATCCGCGGGCCGAGATCGCCGACGTCGTGGCCGAGCAGGCCCGTCACCGGTATCCGGACCACCTGCCGTCGCGGGCCGTCCGGATTCTCGATTCGGCCGATCAGGTCGCGGCGATCCTCACCGTGGCGTCCGGAGGTCGGGGCCTACAGGCCGGTTCGGCGTCAGCGGTGTCCATGCGCGAGGAGGCGTTGCGTCCGTTGTGGGCGACGGTTCGCACAGCGCGTCTGGCAGCGGCGATCGCAACATTGGAGAGCTGGCACAGGAGTGACCGGGCGACTGGCGGATGAGGAAACGGACATCGACCTTGTCGGGCCGATATACGGGACGGTGACGCGCAGCAGACGTCCGGATGGACGAACGGTGAACACACGCCACCGGCCCGCGGTGGCCTGTGCGCAGTGTCTAGTCTGGCGGCCTGAACCCGCCGGAGTCCCCCGGCGCCGGGACGAACAGGACCCCCCACGTAATGTCACAAACCCCCGAAGGATCATGGCGTTCGAACACTACGCTCGCTCGACTTCGCGCCGGACTGGGCTCGCTCGGACCGAGTGAACAGCGGGTTGCGAGGGCTGTCCTCGCCGAGCCCGCATCCGTCGTCGAACTGTCCACGGCCGAATTGGCGGCGACGTCCGGTACCTCGCCTGCGACTGTCGTCCGCGCCTGCCAGCGCCTGGGTTTTCGCGGCTTTCAGCACCTTCGTCTCGAACTTGCCCGTGCCGCACCCGATCCCGAACGCGCCGCGTCGACACCGGTCGATTCGGCGTTCGATGCAGCGGCCGAGGCACTGACCGCGACGCGCGCCACGATCGACTCCGACACGTTCGCGGAGGTGGTCGACTCCATGGTGCGCGCCCGACGGATCCTGCTGGTCGGCAACGGTTTCTCATCTCCCCCGATCCAGGACGCGGCGTTGCGTTTCACCACCGTCGGCCGCAGCGTGGAAGCGCCGCTCGACATTCTGGGGCAGCAGTTCTCGGCGCGACTGCTCACGGCCGAGGATCTGTGCCTGGCGGTCAGCTATTCGGGGGCGAACACCCACACCCTTCGTGCGTGCGCCGCCGGACGCGAGCGTGGGGCGACGATCGTCGCGGTGACCAGTTATACGAACACACCCCTGACCCGCCTCGCAGATTTCGTATTGTGGGCGGGCGCCGGTGTCCACGAGCACGAAGCGGATTCGTTCTCGGCCCGCATCAGCCAGTGCACGATTCTCTATTCGCTCACGCGGGGCATGCTGACCCATCCGGAGCAGCACGTTGCAGGTCTCGGCGTTCACGACGTGGTGGCAGACGCCCTCAGCGACACCTTGCCCGGACACCCGGATCATTCGAACAACTACGACACTCTACCCATATCCGACTGTTAACCTGCGTGTCGTCGCCTGTTCCGGCAACCGGACCCGCTCATTCAATCGGGCCCCTCACGATGTGTCCGGTCGGAACGCCGTTCCGACCGTGTTGGAACGTTGAGTGACGAAGGACGAACCGTGGATCCGATCGAAGTGGCCGGCACGTTCAATGTGCGCGCGATAGCAGGACCTGGGATCGCTCCCGGAATCCTGTACCGATCCGCAGCACTCGATCACCTCACCGAGGACGGCCGAAATCTTCTGCGCGCCCGAGGAATCACGACCGTCCTCGATCTTCGCGACGCCACCGAACGGCGGGTGGACGAAAACACCTTCTGGAAGGTCGTGCACAACCCTCTGTTCGACCCCCGGGTCGGGCCGCCTCGATCGGGTGACATCGTCGCGACCTATCACGCGTTGCTCGAAGAGCGCGGACATGCACTTGTCGCCGCGCTCCGGACACTCGCCCAGTCCCCCGGTCCCGCCCTGGTGCACTGCGCCGTCGGCAAGGATCGCACCGGTCTGGTGGTCGCGCTCGCACTGGCGGCCGTGGGCTTCCCGGACGATCGCATCGTCGACGACTACGCCCGGTCCGGCGTTCAGGTCCGACCGCACCGGGAGGCCGCGGTCCACGAGTTGCTGAGCGGACTGCCCCTCGACCCCGCCGAACATGCGCGCGCCCTCGAGTTGCACCTCGACTCACCTCCGGCGGCGATGGCCACAACACTCGCGTACCTACGTGACCGCTACGGAAACGTGCCGGGATATCTTCGCGCCCAAGGATTTACCGACGAAGACTTCGAGGCGCTGCGAACGAGACTGTGCGGCGGCGCGTCCGCGTCCGGTGAGCTCACGGTCCTGCACCTGAGCGATGTGCACGCCACCTCGGCCGAACCGCTCTTTCCCGGAGTCGACGGCATCGACCGGATCGGGCGCGTTGCCGAGCACGTCGAATCATCGCTGTTGCGGCCGGACGCCGTCGTGGTCACCGGCGACCTGGCGCAGCGCGGCGTAGCGTCGGCGTATCCGGCGTTGGCGGCGGCCCTGGACGAACTGGGTACGCGCCTGGCGTGTCCGGTGATCGCCGTTCCGGGCAACCACGACGACGAGGCAGCTTTCGCGGCGTCGTTCGGGCGGCGGCCCGTCGAGCACATCGGTGGTTTCCGGCTGATCGGCATCGACAGTTCGACCGGCAGGATCCGACGCGACGATCTCGAAGCTCTGCGCCTCGAATTACGTTCGGCTGCACCGGAAGGCACGGTGCTGGCTCTGCACCATCCACCGGTTCCGTCCCCTGCGGCAGCGCTGTCGGAGCGGGAGCTAGCCGCCCCCGACGAACTCGCCTCGGTGCTCGCCGGATCCGACGTCATCGCGGTTCTCGCAGGCCACTTCCACCATCCGATGAGTGGCGTCTTCGCCGGTATTCCTTTGTGGGTGGGCAGTTCGCTCGCCTATCTGCAAGATGTGGGATCCCCGGCCGACACCGTCGTCGGATTCGACGCGCCGAGCTATTCCATCGTTCGGTGCTCTCGACGCGGAGTCAGCGCTCTGCCCATCTCACTCCATACTCCCGAGGTGCTGTTCCGGTCACGCCCCACACCGACCGTCGCCGCCCACTGACCATCTCATCCCCCCTCGACCAGGAGAATCTTTCGTGACATCACTTCCCCGTTTCGTCTCGGTCGCCGCATTCGGCACCCTCGCCGCGGTCACCCTCGCCGCATGCTCGGAACCCGCTGCCTCCGAAACTGATTCGACCGGTGCCCCGGTCTCGGCCGGAGAGCAGGTCCTGACGGTCTACACCTCCGAGCCCCAAGCCAAGATCGATGCGCTGACCGCCGCGTTCACCGAGGAAACCGGCATCGACGTCGAAGTTTTCCGTGCCGGTACCGGCGACCTCACGGCCCGCATCGAGGCCGAACGTGCCACCGGGGAGATCGGTGCGGACGTCCTGCTCGCCGCGGACGCACCCACCTTCGAGCAGTACAAGGCCGACGGTCTGCTGCAGCAGTACGTCCCCGCCGACGCGGACGCGCTCAACCCCGACGTCGTCGATCCCGACGGCTACTACGTCGGCACCCGGATCATCCCGACCGTCATCGCCTACAACACGACCGCCGCCGATGCACCGCCGACCTCCTGGCAGGACCTCACCGATCCGCAGTACCTCGGCAAACTCACGTTGCCCAACCCGGATGTGTCGGGAGCCGCCGCATTCAACACCGCCGTCTGGATGAACACCCCCGAACTCGGCGAAGGCTGGCTCGAGGCGCTGGCCGCCAACGAACCCGTGATCGCGGAGAGCAACGGCCCGGTCGGGCAGGCCGTCGCCGCGGGCACCCAGCCGGTGGGGATCGTCGTCGACTACCTCGTGCGTGAACTCGCAGCGAAGGGATCTCCGATCGCACTGTCGTACCCGACGGACGGTGTCCCCTTCGTCTCCCAGCCGGCCGGCATCTTCGCCGACTCCGACAACACCGAGGCGGCTCGCAAGTTCGTCGACTTCCTGGTCGGCAAGCGGGGCCAGGAAATGGCCGTCGAGCAGCAGTACCTGCCCGTGCGCGGGGACGTCGGAACCCCGGAGGGCGCTCCGGCCCTGTCCGATCTCCCGCTGCTGACCCCCGACCTGGCGGAGATCACCCGGACGCAGAGCGACGCGGTCCGGAAGTTCAATGACCTCGTCGGCTGACGTTCCCGAAAAATTGTCCGAAAGCGATACGGCGCCCGCCGTCCGGATTCCCTCCGGGCGGCGGCCCGATCCCGTGACCTACGTCCGGATCGCACTGTGGGTGTTCGTCGCCGCGATCGTCGTCGCCCCACTCGCTACCGTCGTCTCCCTGGGCCTCGGCGGTAATCATGTTCGACAGCTGGTCGACGACGACATCGCAGGTGCCGCCGTCAACAGTGTCGTCTCCGCGGGCCTGTCCGCATTCTTCGCCGTGGTCCTGGCCACCGTGATGGCGCTGCTCCTCGACCGGACCGACCTCCCCGGACGCGGCGTGCTGCGATTGTTCCTGCTGTCTCCCTTGCTTATTCCCCCGTTCGTCGGAGCCATCGCCTGGACCGGGCTGCTGGGGCCGAGCGGCATGGTGAACCAGTTCTGGACCGAACACTTCGGTGGACCGCTGTGGAACATCTACGGCGGTGACGGCGTGGTGTTCCTGCTGACCGTGCACTCGTACCCGATGGCGTATCTGATCATCTCGGCCGCACTGCGGAAGATCCCCGGCGATCTCGAGCAGGTCGCACGGATCGGTGGGGCCTCTCCCGGACGTGCCCTGCGCACGGTGACGGTGCCTCTGCTGCGACCTGCCCTGCTGGCTGCGTTCACCTTGACCGCGGTGGGCAATCTCGCCGACTTCGGGATCCCCGCCCTGATCGGGCTACCCGAGCGATACGTGACCTTGTCGACGATGGTCTACCGCTACATCCAGTCCGGCACGGTGGACCGGCCCCTCGAAGTGGTCTCCACCATCGGCATCGCACTGCTGTTGCTCGCGGTTCTCGCTGTCGCTGCCGACCGCCGGCTGGCCGGGCGTCGGAGGCAACTGGACGGCCCTGTGACCGCTCCTGCACTCCTGCCTCTCGCGGGCGCGCGCACGCTCACCGGAGCCCTGGCGTGGACCGTCGGTCTCGCACTGACCGTGCTGCCCATCCTCGCCCTGGCGACGCAGGCGTTGCTTCCGGCTCCCGGAGTACCTTTCACGTGGGAAAATCTGACGCTCGACAGCATTATCGCTGCGGTCACTGCACCGGGCACCGTCGTCGGTGTGCAGAACTCGCTGATGCTCGCCGTGGGCGCCGGACTCGTCTGCGGTGTGATGGGCCTGGCGATCGGGGTGCTCACCACGCGCACCCGATCACGCGACAACGCCGGTCTGGACCTACTCGCGATGTTGCCGCAAGCAGTGCCCGGACTGGTCATCGCAGTGGGCTGGCTCATCGTGGGCCGGTACACCGGACTGTTCGACACACGCTGGGTCATCCTGTGTGCGTACATCACCGCGTTCCTCGCAATCGTGGTGCAGGCGGTTCGGGCACCGTTGTCCACCACCCCGGCAGCGCTCGAGGAAGCGGCGAGGTCGTCGGGCGCGTCCCGACTGCGGTCGTTGCGGGACGTGCCGTGGGCGATGACCATCCCGGCCGCTGCCACCGGCGGCGTGCTGGTCGCGCTGACCGCTGTCCGCGAACTGACCATGTCGGTGCTGCTCGTAGCACCGGGCACCCAGACTCTCGGCGTATCGATCTTCAACCTGCAACAGGCCGGCGACTACAACGCCGCGTCTGCGCTGTCCCTGCTCGTCGCACTCGTCGGCATCGCAGGCCTCGGTGTGGCCGCAGGCGCCCGCACAGGCCGTTGACCCCCCACAGATCGGAGTTCACCTCTCATGTCCGCGATCACTCTCACGGGTGTGGACCTGCACTACCCCGGCGGAACGACCGGGTTGACCGGCATCGATCTTGCCGTCCGCGACGGCGAGTTCGTGGCACTGGTGGGGCCGTCGGGTTCCGGTAAGACCACGCTCCTGCGCACCGTCGCCGGCTTCCTCGATCCGACTGCGGGCACGGTGTGTCTGGGAGGCGACGTCGTCGCCGACGCCCGCCACAGCGTGCCACCGGAGAAACGCGGTCTCGGCATGGTGTTCCAGCAACATGCCATCTGGCCGCATCGCAGTGTGGAGCGCAACGTGGCGTATCCGCTCGAAGTGGCGAAGGTGCCCCGCGCGCAGCGCGCAGAACGCGTCTCCGAGGTACTCGACCTGGTCGGGTTGCCAGGTGTCGAGAAACGGGATCCGGCGACCCTGTCCGGCGGACAGCGTCAGCGTGTCGCTCTGGCACGCGCACTGGCCGGAAAGCCTCGTGCCCTGCTCCTCGACGAGGCGCTGTCTGCACTGGACGAACCGCTCCGCGACCGGTTGCGTCTCGAACTGCGCACACTGACCCGTGCTCAGAACCTCACGGTCGTGCACGTCACGCACGACCGCGCCGAAGCACTTGCGCTTGCCGATCGAGTCGTCGTGCTCGACGGTGGACGGATACAGCAGGTCGGAACACCCGAGGAACTCGTGCACCGCCCACAGTCGGCGTTCGTCGCGAAGTTTCTGTCGGACGCGAATCTGCTGCGCGGAACCGTGACGACCCACGAATTCACCGGAATCGACGCCGACGTGATCGTGAGCCGGGATCTGTTGCAGGACGGTGTCACCGGCGAGGGAACCCTCGCGGTACTGCCCGGGGACATCGATGTCACGACGGTCAGCGATGCCGATACAGCCCACGGAATCGTGATGTCGTCACTGTTCGGCCGGGACGCGAGTGATGTGGTCGTGTCCTGCCGAGGCGTCGAGTTCCGGTGCTCGGTCCGTGGCGTGCGGCCGTCGGTCGGCGACCGTGTCGGGCTGTCCGTTCGGCGCGCGCTGTTCTATCCGGATGCCCCCGCGACGAGTGGGGCACCGCACCGGACGGTCGCTCTGACTGGCAGTGCGCGATGAGCAGGTCGACGCTCGCACTGGTCCGGCACGGACGGACCGAATGGAATCGTCTCGGATTGTTGCAGGGAAGAAGCGATATTCCGCTCGACGAGGTAGGGCAGGAGCAGGCACGGGCGGTCGCAGCGATGCTCGCCGACGAGGAATGGGACACCGTGATCACCTCGACGGCGGCACGAGCCGTCGGGACGGGGCGGATCATCGCGGCACACCTCGGAGTGAGCACCGCGGCTCCTCTGCCCGCACTCGTCGAGCGCAGTTACGGTGCAGCCGAGGGACTTTCCCGGTCCGATGCCGCGGCGCGCTGGCCGGACGGCCGCTACCCCGACCTCGAGTCGCTCGCGGCGGTCGCGAAACGAGGACGCCGCGCGCTCGATTCGATCGTCGCGGCGCATCCGTCCTGCCGGATCGTGGTGGTCGCGCACGGAGCACTCATTCGGGCCGTCCTGGACGACCTGTCGGGCGAACCGGCGCCGCGCATCCTCAATGGCGCGGTGAGCGAGATCGAGTGGTCGCAGGGGTGGGCGGTGCGATCGGTCAACCGCACGCCCGGACCTCCCCCTTCTCCCCGAACGTCCGGGCGGTTGTCGGAAGCCCGGTAGCGGACCGCCCTTCCCACGTGTGGGCAGCACTCAGTCGGCGCGACGAGCAGTGACCAGGAGATATTCCCAGTCCATCGCTCCTGCACCGGTGTCGTACTCACGTGCAAGGTCGGCGAGGTCCCGATCGAGGGCGGCGACCCGGTGGGGGTCGTTCGCGATGTTCCGGTAGACCGCGATGGTCGGACCGTAGGTGGCCTTGAAGAAGTCCCGGAACTCCTCGCCGGTGGAGAAACGCCCGACGTGCAGAACTGCGGTGCGGGCCGAGAAGTCGGTGACCCGGGCTCCGAGCAGCGAACGCACGTGCGTCTCGTCGCCCCACAACGGGGGCGGCTGGGCGCCGGCGGGCGGCGGCGGCGCGTACGGCTTCATGGTGGCGAACATCTGCCCGATGAAACCGGACGGGGTCCAACTCAGCACGCCGATCCGACCGTCCCGTCCGGTGACGCGGACGAGTTCGTCTGCGGCGACCTGATGGTGGGGCGCGAACATGATCCCCACACACGAGATCGCCGCGTCGAAACTCGCATCGTCGAAGGGCAACGATTCGGCATCCGCCTCGCGCCAGTCCACCTGCACCCCCGCTCCGAGCGCATCCCGGCGACCGGCCTCGAACAGTTCCGGTGTCAGATCCGTCGCGACCACCCTGGCCCCTGCTCGTGCGGCCGGGATCGAGGCGTTGCCCGATCCTGCGGCGATGTCCAACACCCGATCTCCTTCGCCGACGCCCACGGCGGACACGAGGACGGGTCCCAGTTCTGCGATGACTTCGCTCGCCACGGCGGGATAATCGCCGAGCGCCCACATCGCTCGATGTTTCGCCTTCAGTTCGCGGTCGGCCGCCGCTACGGTGATGGATTCGGTCATCACGCTCCTCCTTCGTCCGGAGTCGGCCCGAGTCGTCGGAAAGTTCCGTGGGCCGTATCTCGACTGTAGGAACGGTCGTGGATCGCCATCCAGTACGGAATCTGTACCGGAACGGCGCCGCGTACGCACTGTTCGTCGGCGCCGCAGCGGCATACCATCCGACTATGGGGTCGTCGTACCACCAGTTCTGTCCCGTCGCCAAGGCGATGGAACTGTTCGACGAGCGGTGGACGTTGCTCGTCGTACGCGAACTCGTCCTCGGAAGCGAACACTTCAACGACCTGCGTCGGGGCCTTCCCCGGATGTCACCGACATTGTTGTCGGCGCGCTTGCACCGACTCGTCTCCGCGGGCATCGTGCAGCGTGTCGCCGAAGGATCCGACGTTCGTTACGTGCTCACGCCGGCCGGACGCGACCTGGAACCGGTGGTCGAGGCACTGGGTGCATGGGGCCTGCGGTGGACGGGCCGACTCGGCGACGCCGACCTGGACCCGAAACTGCTGATGTGGGACATGCACAGAAATGTCGTTCACAGTGCGGTGCCGGAGACCGAGGTGGTCGTGCAGTTCACCTTTCCCGGAACGTCGTGGGTGTCGCAGCGATGGTGGCTCGTCATCACCGAGACTGCGGTCGACGTGTGCGATACCGATCCCGGGTTCGACGTGTCCGTGCGTGTCACCGCTGGCCTTCGCGAGTTGACGGAGATCTGGCGCGGTGAACTCGGCTGGTCGGAGGCCCTCGATTCCGGAGCGGTCGTCATCGACGGTCCGTCGTTTCTGTGCCGTTCGCTGCCGGAGTGGTTCGCGCCGCCGCTCGCCGCCGGCGACGCTCTCATCGGCGAATAGTGCTGTGCCGAAAGACAGTTTCAGTCGGCGGTCGGCCGGGACGGTCGGCGTGGCGGGGCACAACAGTCCACCGCGCACAAGCTCCCGTCGCAACCCACACCGAGCAACGGTTCGGAACCACGGCGTCTCGGCGAAGCAGAGTCGGTCTGTTCCTGCACCAGTTCGCGGACCAGTTCCGCAAATCGTGGATCCGTTCCCGCAGTGCCGGCCCGAACGAACGCCATCCCGAGTTCCTCGGCTCGTCCCCGGGCCTCGGTGTCGAGGTCCCACACCACCTCGAGGTGGTCGGAGACGAATCCGATGGGCGAGACGATCACGGCATTCACTCCCGACTCGTGCAGGCTGTCGAGGTGGTCGACGATGTCGGGTTCGAGCCACGGTACCTGCGGCGGCCCGGAACGGGACTGCCACACCAGGTCGTATTCGCCGACTCCGACGGCCTCCGCGACGAGCCGTGCGGCCTCTGACACCTGCCTGCTGTAGAGGTATCCGCCTTCTGCTGCGGGTCCGCCCGTCGCGTCGGTGGCGATGGGGATGGAGTGAGCGGTGAACACCAGCCGTGCGGTGTCGCGTACGTCGTCGGGCAGTTCGGTACGGGCGGCGTGCACCGCGTCGGCTACCGCATCGAGGAACAACGGATGGTCGTAGAAATGACGCAACTTGGTCAGCCGCGGAGCGTTCTCCACCGCCTCCCCCGCCCGGGCGATGTCCTCGTGGTATTGCCGGCAACCCGAGTACCCTCCCCACGCGGACGTGGCGAACACCAGGGCGTTCTTCACACCGTCGTCACGCATCTGCGTCACGGTGTCCTCGATCATCGGGTGCCAGTTGCGGTTGCCGAAGTAGATCGGCAGGTCGATGCCGTGCGCACTCAGTTCGGTGTGCGCCGCATCGATGATCGCGCGGTTGAGCGCGTTGATCGGAGAGACACCACCGAAGTGGAGGTAGTGCTGGGCGACGTCGTCGAGTCGTTCCGGTGGGATGCCCCGCCCGCGGGTGACGTTCTCGAGAAACGGACGGACATCGTCGGGGCCTTCGGGACCGCCGAACGACAGCACTACCAGTGCGTCGTATTCCTCGGAGTTGTTTCCCATCGACACGGCCCTTCTGCTCGTAAGGCCCTCAGCCGCCCAAACCGACCTGGGAATGGAAGCCGCCATCGACGTAGACGATGGATCCGGTGGTGCCGGGCAACCAGTCGGACAGCACGGTGCACACGGTCTTCGCGACCGGAGTCGGGTCGTCGACGTCCCAGCCGATCGGCGACGCAGCCGCCCAACCGTCGTTGAGCTTGTTCATCTCGGCGCCAGGCCCGGTGGCGTCGCCGGCGATCGCCTTTGCAGCGAGGGTCTTGATCGGGCCGGCAGACACCAGATTCGAGCGGATGCCGCGCGAGCCGACCTCCTTCGCCACATATCGGTTGACGGATTCGAGGGTGGCCTTGGAGACACCCATCCAGTTGTAGAACGGGACGGCGCGGGCGGGGTCGAAGTCCATACCGACGATGGAGCCACCGTCGTTCATCACGGGCAGGACGGCCTTGGCGAGCGCGGCGTATGAGTACGCGGACACCTCCACCGCCACCGCGACGTCCGACCAGGGAGCGTCGAGGAACGGGCTTCCCAGGCACGAGCGCGGCGCGAAGCCGATCGAGTGCACGACGCCGTCGAGACCTTCGGGCGCCAGTTCCCGGATCTTGTCTGCCAGGCCCTCGAGTTGCTCAGGATTCTGTACATCCAGCTGGATTGCGGGCGGCACCGGCTGCGGCAACCGTTGCGCGATGCGATCGATCAGCCGGAGCCGGTCGAATCCCGTGATGATCACTTTCGCGCCCTGGTCCTGCGCGATCTTCGCGGTGTGGAACGCGATCGAGGCATCGGTGATGATGCCGGTGACGAGAATGGTCTTGCCCTCGAGCAGTCCGCCCATGAGTGTGTCGATCCTCCAGTGAGTTTCGGATGTGGTTCGGTTTCGCGGGCTGCTAGTGGCCCATGCCCATACCGCCATCGACCGGAATGACGGCGCCGGAGACGTACGCGGAGTCGTCCGAGGCGAGGAAGCTGACGACCGCCGCGATGTCCTCGGGCTTGCCGAGGCGCTGCAACGGGATGAACTTCTTCGCCATGTCGCGCATGTCGTCGGACAGATCAGCAGTCATGTCGGTCTCGATGAAACCGGGCGCGACGACGTTGGCGGTGATCGACCTGGAGCCGAGTTCGCGAGTCACCGAGCGTGCCAGGCCGATGACACCGGCCTTCGAGGACGCGTAGTTGATCTGACCTGCCTGGCCTGCCATCCCGACCACCGAGCCGAGGAAGATCATCCGGCCCCAGCGTCCCCGCAACATCGCGCGGTTGGCCCGTTTCGCACACCGGAACGCGCCGGTGAGGTTGGCATCGAGGACGTTCGTGAACTGATCTTCGGTCATGCGCATCAGCAGAGTGTCGTCGGTGATTCCTGCGTTGGCGACCAGTACCTCGACCGGCCCCTGGTGGTCCTCGACCTCGGTGAAGGCACGGTCGACGGAGTCGCTGTCGGTGACATCGCAGACGACGCCGAACAGGTCTTCGGGCACGCCGGATCCGCGGTGGGTGACGGCGACCTTGTGTCCGTCCGCCTGAAGGCGGCGGGCAACGGCAAGGCCGATGCCCCGATTTCCTCCGGTGACGAGGACCGAACGGGGGGTGGTCACGTGCCGCGACGGTGTGGCGCTGGTTGCGTCAGTCATGCCGTCAAACCTATCTGGTAGGGACTCGAGTTTCGAAAAGACACCGCTGGTGCCACAACGGGCGTCAAGGCAGTCGCTGACGGAGCACCATGGCGGCGATCAGCCCCCCGGCGACAGCGAAGACACCGAGCATCAGCCACGGACGGCTGGCATCGCCGCGCGTGGTCTCGAATCCGATCTGCTCTTCGAGGGTGTCGTAGGCGCCCTCGAGTTCTTCGAGGCTGGATGCTGCAAAGAAGCTGCCGCCGGACAACTCGGCTATCTCCTCGAGCGACGGATCATCGACGGGGACAGGGATCTGTTCGTCTTCGATCGTCACGCTGCCGTACTGGGTCCCGAACGAAATGGTGGACACCGGGATGCCCTTCTCGGCTGCCTGGCGGGCCGCGGTGAAGCCGCCGCGGGGATCGTCCGGGCTTTCGGGCACCGTCTGCTTGCCGTCGGACAACAGGACGATGCGGGCAGGCGGTGCCTGGTCGCTGCCGCCGAGGACCGCAGCGAGGGTCTCGATCGATTGCATCGAGGTGAAGATCGCCTCGCCGGTCGCCGTGCGTTCACTCAGTTGTAGATGGTCGATCGCGGTCTTCGTCGCCTCCCTGTTGGTGGTGGGTGAGACGAGGACCGATGCCGTACCGGAGAAGGCGACGAGCCCGAGGTTGATGCCGGGGGTGAGATCGTCGGCGAACGACTTGGCCGCTTCCTGTGCCGCCGCCAACCGGGATGGCGCGACGTCGGTGGCTTCCATCGACAGCGACACGTCGATCGCGAGCACCACCGTCGCTCGGTTGCGGGGAACTCGCTGCTCCGAAGTCGGCCCGGCCAGCGCGATGGTCAGCAACGTCAGTCCGACGAGCAACAGTGCAACGGGGATGTGTCGCGCGCGTCCCGGTCTGTCGGGTGCGACCTTCTCGAGCAGTTCGAAGTTGGTGAACCGGAGGGTGTGGGCGAGCCGGCGGCGTTGCACGAGGACATATCCGACGGTGAGTGCCGCGACAACGACCAAGAACAGCAGCCACCATGGGGAGGCGAAACCGGAAAAACTCATCGTCGCCCCTGTCCTGCGCCGATGCTGTGCCTGCGGGACGCGACGAAGCGGACGACATCGCCGATCCAGTCACGGTCCGTGCGCAGGCTCAACCGGGGTGCGCCACACCGGCGCAGCGCCTGTTCCACTGCGTCGCGGTGGTCGGACGCCGCCTGCGCGAAGTCGGCCCGCAGTTGCGCGGTGGTGGTGAATTCGCGAGTCCGGCCGGTTTCGGGATCGTGCAGTACGACGTCGCCGAGATCGGGCAGTTCGAGATCTCGCGGGTCGAGGACCTCGACGGCGAGCACGTCGTGCCGACCGGACAGGGCCCGAAGCGGTCGCTCCCAATCGATGGGTCCGAGGAAATCGCTGATGACCACGATCAGTCCGCGGCGGCGCTGTGGGCGACGAAGTGAATCGATGACTCCCCGCAGATCGCCGCGGGTGCCGTCCGGAGGGTGCGGGGTGGTGGCGATCGTTCGCAGCATCGACTGTGCGTGCAGACGCCCACCGCGAGCAGGCATGCGTACGAAGTCGCGGCCGTTGGACACCACCGCACCGATGCGGTTTCCGCCACCCCCGGTGAGATAGGCGATCGCAGCGACCGAAGCGATGGCGAGGTCGCGTTTCTCGCAGATTCCGGTGCCGAAATCGAGGCTGGCCGACAGATCGAGCGCCAGCCAGGTCTCGAGTTCCCGGTCGGCGACGGTCTGGCGGACGTGCGGGTGGGTAGTGCGGGCGGTGACCGACCAGTCCATCTGCCGGACGTCGTCGCCGGGCTGATATTCGCGGGCGTCGCCGGGCTCGGATCCGGGGCCGGGAATCAGACCGAGGTGATCACCGTGCAGAACACCGTCCAGACGGCGCCGGACCGTCAATTCCAGCGTGCGCAGCGCGGCGGTCAGCTCGGGTTCACGCAGTTGACCGGCACGGAACGTCGGCGGCGACCCGGGGGCGCGTTCACTCACCGGGGCGCCGCACCCGCCTCGGGTGCGGTGGAGGACGCGCCGGCACGTGCCGGCTGCGGAGCCGACGCGAGAGGCGCGACCTGCGGCAGCCCGACGGTCTGCAGAATCCGGCCGATGATGTGATCCGGCGAGACGTCGTCGGCGAGCGCATCGTAGGACAGCACCAACCGGTGGCGGAGCACGTCGGGAATGACATCGATGATGTCCTGAGGGATGACGTAGTCGCGTCCGCGTACCAGTGCCAGCGCACGGGCAGCAGAGATGATGCCGAGCGTCGCGCGGGGTGATGCGCCGTAGGCGATCCAGCCCTGCACATCATCGAGGCCGACTTCGGCAGGCGCGCGGGTCGCGAAGATCACTCGCACCACGTAGTCGACGAGCGCATGGTGCACGAACACGCGGCTTGCGACCTTCTGCAGGCGGATCAGTTCGTCGCTGCCGAGGATCTGCTTGGGCTCGGGCGCGGCGACACCCATGCGGTAGACGATTTCCCGCTCTTCTTCGACGGTCGGGTAGTCGACGAGAACCTTGAACAGGAACCGGTCGCGCTGCGCTTCCGGGAGGGGGTAGACGCCCTCGTTCTCGATCGGGTTCTGGGTTGCCATGACGAGGAAGGGGTCGGGCATCGGGAAGGTCTTCCCGCCGATGGTCACGTGCCGCTCGGCCATCACCTCGAGCAGCGCCGACTGCACCTTCGCGGGGGCGCGGTTGATTTCGTCGGCCAGGACGAAATTCGCGACGACGGGGCCGAGTTCGGTATCGAACTCTTCACGACCCTGCCGGTAGATCCGGGTGCCGACCAGGTCGGTCGGGACGAGGTCGGGGGTGAACTGCACGCGGGAGAACGAACCGCCGACGACCTTGGCGAAGGTTTCCACCGCAAGGGTCTTGGCCACCCCGGGTACACCTTCGAGCAATACGTGGCCGCGCGCGAGGACGCCGACGAGCATTCGCTCGACGAGCAGATCCTGTCCGACGATGACTCGTTTGACCTCGTAGATGGCGCGCTCGAGGAGCCGGATGTCCTGAGCAGGATCAACCGCCTTCGGCGCGCCGTTGCCGTCGCGGCTCCGGCCGTCGGGTGTCGGGCCGTCGTTGCGCGGCGCGGCGGGCTTCTGCGCCTTCGTCGTGTTCACTGCTGCGTTGTTCGCCGTCGGGGTGTTCCCCGTCGGGGCATTCACAGCATTGCCTCGCTCGCCGCTCTTCTGGACGGTCGATTCGCTCTTGTCGTTCGACCCTGCAGTCCCCGACGTCCCACCCTCGCGTGAGGTCACCAACAATCCACCGCTTTCGCCTGTCGCTCCGCTGGAAACACCTGCCGGCACCACTATTGCAGGTACCGGTATTCCGTGTCGTCACCCCCGCGCGACCTGCGTCGCGTTGCCGTCACGACACCATGCGCACCACATACGGTGTCATGCCGTCCCAGCGTACCGGCGAGATCTTCACGTGCGCACCCGACTGCGGCGCCTCGAGCATGGTGCCGTCGCCGAGATACAGACCTACGTGCTGGCTTGCGTTCGGTCCGTAGAAAATCATGTCACCGCGTTTCATCTCCGAGGCGGGAACCTGTCTACCAGCGGTGTATTGGTACCCGGTGTAGTGCGGGAGGGAGACGCCGATTCCTGCGAACGCATAGATCATCAGTCCGGAACAGTCGAAGCCGACTTTGTTGTAGTCGCCGTAGCTGTCGGCGACACCACCGTCCCGGATCCCTCGGGTGGGGCCGGTCTCGTCACCGCCACCCCACGCGTAGGGCACACCGATCTGCGAGAGTCCTCGGTCGATCACCGTTTCGACGGCAGCAGCCCCGGTCAGTGTCGGACGCTGGGTTGTGCGTGGGGACGAGCGAGGGCTGGACTGGCGAGGTGTCGATGGACCCGTTTCGTCGGCGGGGTCGGGATTCGTCCATTCGCCGACGTCGTCGTCCTCGTCGATACCGGTGTCGGTGTCGGCGCCTGTTCCAGTGCCGGTGTCCGTGTCGTCGGACTCGGTTCCGGTGCCGTCGGACTCGGTGCCGGGACCGTCGGATTCGGTCGGTTCGGTCTCGGCGACTTCCGTCTCGCTCGGCGCAGTCACTGTCGGCGCCGGGATGTCGAGTTGAGTGTGGGGTCGCTGTCCGTTCGAGAGTTCTGCGGCACGCGCTCGCGCGGCGGCGTCCGCAGCCACCCGCACCGCTGCTTCGGATGCGGCCTGCGCAGCGACCTGCGCGGCCGCCGATGCGGCAGCTTCCTCCGCGCGACGACGATCGTCCCACGCCACATACTCCGCGCGCTGCCCTTCGAGCCCTGTGACATTCGTCCGTGCCTGGTCGAGTGCGGTCTGGGCCTGTGCGCGTTCCTGCTCGATGCGTTGTTTCTCGCTCGTCTGCGCCTCGAGCGCCGCCCGAGCAGTCGAAATGGCAGCTTCCGCCTCGGATCGGCGTTGTTCGGCAGCGGTCGCGGCGGCGTCGGCGTCGAGCTTCGCCGCGCGGGCCCGGGAGTTGCTGTTGGCCTCGGTGGCGCGGGCACGCTCCAAGGCCTCCAGCACCGCGGTTCTGCCTGAGGACAACAGCCGCATCACCTGTGCTCGGTCCAGAAGATCGTCAGGTCCGTCCGTCGAGAGAAAGGATGCGAGCGATGCGCCGTTGACCCCCTGCGTGTAGCTGCTGCGTGCGAAGTCGTCGAAATCGTCCTGCGCGTGCCGGATCCGGGCTCCGGCATCCTGCAGTGCCAGTTCCGAGGTGGCGACCTCTTGCGCGGCCGCATCCGCGGCGTCGCGAGCCGATTGGAGATCCACGAGTGCACGGTTGACGTCTTCGCGCTTGATCGCCACCTGCGCGTCGAGTTCGGTCAATTGCTGGTCGGCGTCTGCAATCTGCACGATCAGTGACCCGATTCGGTCGACGCCCGAACTCACCGCGGCGCCTGCAGCGTCGAGTTCCGACTCGCTCGGATTCGGTGGCGGGGGTGGCACCGCGCCTGCGGTGGACCCGAGCCCGACGACCACTGTCGTGATCAGCCCCAGCCCCGCCAGTAGCCGCGGAATGCGCCGCGCTGTTGGAGAGGACACACCCCGATCCCGGCCGGGCGGCACATCTCTGTGGGTAGCCCCGCTGCCGGATGACCAGGACTGTGGCGGAATCCCCCCGTGGATGCCGAACCGTCGCACTGTGCTCTCCCTCGATCGTGCCGACCGATCGCACCGGCCGACCCCGACGCCCGGAGAAGAGCACACAGAGAAGAGCGCACAGCACCGATCGTCCGCGGTTGTGCGGCCGATCGCTGATGATCTCGTGCGGGTAACGGGTCAGCGTCCCGCTACTCGGGTTGTGACACTTCTTCCCCAAGAGCGCCACGTGAACCGTACGACACTGTGGGCACCTCCCGCACGACAGTCACAGATATTCGTCGGAAACGCCCTGGTCATTCATTACGGGACAGCGCCGACCCCGCGCCGTCGGCGTCGCACTGGGCGGTCACTCCGACAGGAGAATCGGCCGCGATCGGGTGAAGGCGCGGCATCCGGGAGATTTCAGCGCGAAGAACTGTCCCTTTCGGGAGAAACCTGCCCCGTTGCGGAACCCGCCTCCGATTCGGCGTGCGCACGCCTGATCTTCGCGAGATACGTCAGGCCCCCGGCGGCCGCGACCAGGAGAATCAGCACGAGGGTCATCGCAGTCCACGGCGGGGAGGGTTCGAGTAGCGAGTCGACGAAGTTGGTTGTCGACTCCACCGGATCTCCCGTGTAGGTCCGGTCCTGCGCCGCTTCGAGCGTCACACGATCGAGCGCGTCGCTGAAGGTGCCCACCCAATTGGGGCTGAGTACGAGCACGGTGCCACCGTCCTCGGATCCGACGGCTGTGGCGAGGTCGCGCAGTTGCGAATCCATGTAGGGGTTGCTGTCGACCACGACGACACTGAGGTCGATGCCGTGGTCCTGGGCACGTTGTACCTGCTCGACAAGTTGAGAGGGATCGAGTTCCGAATCCGCGCTGTCGGGGACCGAGACCTGATCGTCGGCCAGGTCCGCGAGGATCGTCTCTAGAGCGACTCCGGGAGGGAGGTCCGTGGCCGCGGGCCCGGGTATACGAAGAAGTGGCGCAGACATCTCTCTCCGGTGGTCCTGGTCAGAAGCGGACGAACCGCACTCGCCGCAACAACCGGGTGCGGCGAGGACGCCGTCGGTGTCGCAGGTATGCCGCACTCGTACGGCACCCCCGCACATTACGCGATCGACCGGACCGGATCGGAAACCGCACCTCGGGCCGAGAGCCCGCGTCGCGACCCTTTCGCACCCACCCCCGGTATGTAGGACAAGCGTACTGTTAGACTTGTGGCGAGATGCCGCGGCACCGGTCAACCCCGGGCATAGTCGTGAGCCTCGCTTGAGCCGTCGACACAGCCCCGTCGACGGCGAGCCGTGACGACGAGTGGAGCTGATGTGAGCACCAGTATTGATTCGTTCGGCGCCAAGGGGACGTTGCAGGTCGGAGAGAACTCGTACGAGATCTTCCGTCTGTCGTCGGTCCCCGGCACCGAGAAACTCCCCTATTCCCTCAAGGTCCTCGCCGAGAACCTGCTGCGCACCGAAGACGGCGCAAACATCACCGCCGACCATATCCGCGCGATCGCGGGCTGGGATCCGTCGGCCGATCCGAGCATCGAGATCCAGTTCACGCCCGCCCGCGTGATCATGCAGGACTTCACCGGCGTGCCCTGCATCGTCGACCTCGCGACGATGCGTGAGGCAGTCACCGCCCTCGGCGGCGACCCGAACAAGGTCAACCCGCTCTCCCCCGCCGATATGGTCATCGACCACTCGGTCATCCTCGATGTCTTCGGCCGCGCCGACGCTCTCGAGCGCAACGTCGACCTCGAGTACCAGCGCAACGGTGAGCGTTACCAGTTCCTGCGTTGGGGCCAGGGCGCGTTCGACGACTTCAAGGTCGTCCCCCCGGGCATGGGCATCGTCCACCAGGTCAACATCGAGTACCTGGCGCCCACCGTCATGACCCGTAACGGTCAGGCCTACCCCGACACCTGCGTCGGCACCGACTCGCACACCACCATGGTCAACGGCCTCGGCGTGCTCGGCTGGGGCGTCGGTGGCATCGAAGCCGAGGCCGCGATGCTCGGCCAGCCCGTCTCCATGTTGATCCCGCGCGTCGTCGGCTTCAAACTGACCGGCGAGATCAAGCCCGGTGTGACCGCCACCGACGTGGTGCTCACCGTCACCGACATGCTGCGCAAGCACGGCGTCGTCGGCAAGTTCGTCGAGTTCTACGGCAAGGGCGTCGCCGAGGTGCCCCTGGCGAACCGCGCGACGCTGGGCAACATGAGCCCCGAGTTCGGTTCCACCGCCGCGATCTTCCCGATCGACGGCGAGACCATCAACTACCTGCGCCTGACCGGCCGCAGCGACGAGCAGCTCGCGCTCGTCGAGGCGTACGCCAAGGAACAGGGCATGTGGCACGACGCCGACGCCGAGCCCAACTACTCCGAGTACCTCGAGCTGGATCTCGGCACCGTGGTGCCGTCGATCGCCGGCCCGAAGCGCCCGCAGGACCGAATCCTGCTGTCGGATTCGAAGAACGCGTTCCGCCGCGACATCCACACCTACGTGGAGGATCAGGCCCCGGCCGATCACAGCCAGCTGGATGAGGCCGTCGAGGAGTCCTTCCCCGCGTCCGATCCCGCCGCACTCACTTTCGCCGACGACCATGCAGGTGCTGTGGCGTCCGCCGCTAACGGCGCCGAGGGCCGCCCCTCCAAGCCGATTCGCGTGACCACCCCCGAGCAGGGCGAGTTCGTGCTCGACCACGGCGCTGTCGTAGTCGCGGGTATCACCTCGTGCACCAACACCTCGAACCCGTCCGTCATGCTGGGCGCTGCCCTGCTGGCCCGCAACGCGGTCGAGAAGGGCCTGTCCACCAAGCCGTGGGTCAAGACCAACATGGCGCCGGGCTCGCAGGTCGTTTCCGACTACTACGAGAAGGCCGGCCTCTGGCCGTACCTCGAAAAGCTCGGCTACTACCTCGGTGGGTACGGCTGCACCACGTGCATCGGCAACACCGGTCCACTGCCGGAGAACATCTCGAAGGCGATCAACGACAACGACCTCTCGGTGACCGCGGTGCTCTCGGGTAACCGCAACTTCGAGGGTCGCATCTCGCCGGATGTCAAGATGAACTATCTGGCGTCCCCGCCGTTGGTCATCGCCTATGGTCTTGCAGGCACGATGGACTTCGACTTCGAGACCGACGCCCTCGGCCAGGACACCGACGGCAACGACGTGTTCCTGAAGGACATCTGGCCGTCCGCTCAGGAAATCGACGACACCATCAAGTCGGCGATCAACCAGGACATGTTCCGCAGCTCCTACGCCGATGTCTTCAAGGGCGATGAGCGCTGGCAGAACCTTGCCACTCCCGAAGGCGATACCTTCGCGTGGGACGAGAAGTCCACGTACGTCCGCAAGGCGCCGTACTTCGACGGTATGACGATGGATCCGGCTCCGGTCACCGACATCAAGGGTGCCCGCGTGCTCGCGTTGCTCGGCGACTCGGTCACCACCGACCACATCAGCCCGGCAGGCCCGATCAAGCCCGGCACCCCCGCCGCGCAGTACCTGGATGCCAACGGCGTCGAGCGCAAGGACTACAATTCGCTCGGCTCGCGTCGCGGCAACCACGAGGTGATGATCCGCGGCACGTTCGCGAACATCCGCCTGCAGAACCAGCTGCTCGACGGAGTGTCCGGTGGTTACACCCGGGACTTCACCCAGGACGGTGCGCCGCAGGCGTTCATCTACGATGCGTCGCAGAACTACCAGAAGGCGGGCATCCCGCTCGTCGTGCTCGGCGGCAAGGAATACGGATCCGGATCGTCGCGTGACTGGGCAGCCAAGGGCACCAGCCTCCTCGGCGTCAAGGCCGTCATCACCGAGTCCTTCGAGCGCATCCACCGCTCGAACCTGATCGGCATGGGCGTCATCCCCCTGCAGTTCCCGGCCGGTGAGTCGTCGTCGTCGCTCGGACTCGACGGCACCGAGTCGTTCGACATCGCGGGCATCGAGGCGCTCAACGAGGGCACCACGCCGAGCACCGTGCATGTCACCGCCACCAAGGCCGACGGCAGCAAGGTCGAGTTCGACGCGGTCGTGCGTATCGACACTCCCGGTGAGGCGGACTACTACCGTAACGGCGGCATCCTGCAGTACGTGCTGCGGAACATGATCCGTAGCTGATCCGACCCCCGTGGCCACGCGGCCACTCCGGTACGGCACCGGCGGGCCCGGGACACAACTCGTCTCGGGCCCGCCGTGCCACCACCGACCGCCTCGTTTCCGCCACGGCCCTGTTCCGGAAGGATGTAGGTAGTGCCCAAGGTCAGTGAGGATCACCTCGCCGCGCGGCGCAGCCAGATTCTCGACGGCGCACGACGCTGCTTCGCCGAATTCGGCTATGACGGAGCGACCGTCCGACGTCTCGAGATCGCCACCGGTCTCTCTCGCGGCGCGATCTTCCACCATTTCAAGGACAAGGACGGGCTGTTCCTCGCGCTCGCGCAGGAAGATGCCAAACGCATGGCGGATGTCGCCAGCAATGAGGGTCTCGTCCAGGTCATGCGTGACATGCTCTCGACGCCCGCGCAGTTCAACTGGCTCGGAACCCGGCTAGAAATCACACGCAGACTCCGCACCGATCCCGAATTCGCGAAGGCGTGGACCCAGCATTCGGCCGAGCTGACCGAGGCCACGGTCGGCCGCCTCGAGCGTCAGCGTGACGCCGGGAAGCTCCGTGACGATGTGCCGACAGAAGTGCTCGTCGCGTATCTCGATCTGGTCCTCGACGGGCTCATCTCGCGGCTCGCGTCAGGTCATGCGGAGGATGAACTCGGACAGGTGCTCGACCTCGTCGAAGAGTCGGTCCGCCGTCGCGACTGACCGCGATCATCGCAGGTCGGCGCCAGACGGTCTCAACTACCGCTGTTGCTCGCGGATGCGGCACGCCGACGATTCGGGCCACCGCGGCCGCGCAACCGCACCTGCGATTCCACCAGCACGTTGTGCACGAAGCCGTATGACCGCCCGGTTTCCTGCGCCAGTGTCCGAATACTCGCGCCGGCCTCGTAGCGTCGCTTGAGCTCGGCCTGTAACCGGTCTCTGGACTCCCCGGTCACTCTGGCTCCCTTCGCGTACGAAGGCTGCCCAGTGTCAGGATTTCGCGCCATCGAATCCTCCCGTCGCCTCGCCGAAGGTCCCAGCACCAGGCTAGTTCACGCAGGCAGCGCCCGGAGCGGATCGCGCAACGCCGACCGGATCGAGGGACGAACTCTCGGTCCGGGAACCTGCCTCGGGCCTCGCCGTCACGCCAGCTGGATCAGCTCGAGGTAGTCCTGAGACCAGTGGTCCTCGGTGCCGTCCGGCAGCATGATGACGCGCTCCGGATCGAGCGCCTCGGCAGCTCCCGGATCGTGCGTGACCAGAACCACGGCGCCTTCGTAGCTCCGTAGCGCATCGAGCACCTGCTCGCGAGAGATCGGGTCGAGGTTGTTGGTCGGTTCGTCGAGCAGCAGCACATTCGCTGCAGACGACACCAGTCCGGCGAGTGCCAGACGGGTCTTCTCACCACCGGACAGTGTGCCTGCCGGCTGATCGAGCTGCGGACCGGTGAACATGAACGCGCCGAGGAGACCGCGCAGGTCCTGCTCACCGGCGTCGGGTGCTGCGTGCCTGATGTTCTCCCACACCGTTGCCGCGTCATCGATCGTGTCGTGCTCCTGCGCGAAGTAGCCCACCTTGAGCCCGTGCCCCGGCTCCAGTTCTCCGAGATCGGGGGTCTCGACACCCGCCAACAGACGCAGCAGCGTGGTCTTACCGGCGCCGTTGAGTCCGAGGATCACGACGCGGCTACCACGGTCGATGGCCAGATCGACGCCGGTGAAGATCTCGAGGGATCCGTAGACCTTCGTCAATTCCTTGGCCATGAGCGGCGTCTTGCCGCAGGCTGCGGGCGTGGGGAACCGGATCTTGGCGACCCGGTCGGCCACGCGCACGTCATCGAGATCGTTGAGCAGTTTTTCGGCGCGCTTGGCCATGTTCTGCGCCGCAGTGGCCTTTGTCGCCTTGGCACCGAGCTTCGCTGCCTGTTTCTGCAGCGCCGAAGCCTTCTTCTCCGCGTTGGCGCGTTCGCGCCGGCGGCGCGCCTCGTCGGTCGCGCGGGCGTCGAGGTACTTCTTCCACCCCATGTTGTAGATGTCGGCCTCGCCGCGCACAGCGTCGAGGAACCACACCTTGTTGACCACGTCGGCGAGAAGATCCACGTCGTGGCTGATGACCACGAGGCCACCCTCGTGGTTCTGCAGAAAACCACGCAGCCAGGTGATCGAGTCTGCGTCGAGGTGGTTGGTGGGCTCGTCGAGTAGCAGCGTGGTGTCCGACTTGCCGCCGGATCCGTCGGACGCGGCGAACAGGATCCGAGCCAGTTCGACGCGGCGGCGCTGCCCACCGGACAGCGTGTGCAACGGCTGACCGAGAACTCGGTCGGGTAGACCGAGGCTGTGACAGATCCGGGAGGCCTCGGACTCGGCGACGTACCCGCCGAGCGTCGAGAACCGCTCCTCGAGCGAGCCGTATTTGCGCACGGCACGGTCGCGGACCTTGTCGTCGGCAGCTTCGGCCATCAGCGCCTGCTGCTTCTCCATGCTGCGGAGAATCTCGTCGAGTCCGCGCGCGGAGAGCACCCTGTCCTTGGCGAGGACCTCGAGATTTCCTTCTTTCGGATCCTGGGGAAGATAGCCGAGATCGCCCGAGCGAATCACGGTGCCCGCGTACGGTTCGCCCTCCCCGGCGAGGATGCGCAGTGTGGTGGTTTTCCCGGCGCCGTTGCGTCCCACCAGCCCGATCCGGTCACCCGCCTGGATACGCAGCGCTGATCCTGGTGAGGAGAGCAGCGTCCGCGCGCCGGCGCGGACTTCCAGGTCGGTGGCGGTGATCACGCGTAGAGCTCCTCGATGGCTGAGACTGTGTGTGGAACATGATGCCGGGCATACGGCACACGAACCATTCATTTTACTGCGCCACGCGCCGTTTCACGAGGTGAGATGCACTACGTCGGCGCGAATGCGGATTAGTGTGGCGATCATGATCAGGCTGAGAACCGTACGGCCACGACAGTGACCACGGATGTGCTGGTCGCAGGTCTGGGGCCGTCCGGGCGTGCGTTGGCCGCGCGTTGCGCGGAGGCCGGTCTGTCGGTGCGGGCCGTCGACCCGTCCCCACACCGGCCGTGGACCGCAACCTACGGCGCCTGGGCGGACGAATTGCCGTCGTGGCTACCCGACAATGTTCTCGCGACGCGGATCGAGTCCCCGGGAGTGTGGACCACGCACCCTCACGTCCTCGACCGTCCGTATGTCGTGCTCGACACCGCTGCGCTGCAGCAGTCGCTGTCACTCGAGTCGGTGGCGGTGACGCAGGCCAGCGTCCGCTCGGTCGGTCCCGGTGCGGTGGTTCTCGATGATGGGAAACGACTGCGTGCCTCACATGTGTTCGATGCCCGCGGGGTACCGGCACCGCCTACGTGTGCTCAGCAGACAGCCTTCGGCGTGGTGACCGACGCGCACACTGCGGCGCCGGCTCTCGAGGGCCACTCGGCGTGGTTCATGGACTGGCGGCAGGACAACGGCACCAGCGATGCGGACACTCCGTCGTTTCTGTACGCCGTGCCGTTGGACGACGAACAAGTTCTGCTCGAAGAGACTTGTCTGGTGGGAAGACCCGCGCTCCCCCTCCCCGAACTACAGCGCAGACTCACGAGACGACTGGCCGCACGAGACGTCGAGGTTGCTGCCACCGCCTCGGTGGAGCGGGTTCGGTTCTCCGTCGAGGGCGGAGCGCGACGGCACGACGGCGCGCTCGGTTTCGGTGCCTGTGGCGGGCTGATGCACCCGGCGACCGGTTACGCGGTTGCCGCCGCGCTCACTGCCGCGGATCCAGTGGCATCGGCGATCCGGTCGGGGGCGGATCCCTACCGGTCCCTGTGGCCGAGTTCAGCGCGTACTGTCGCTGCTCTACGGACACTCGGGCTGCGAGTGCTGCTCGGCCTGCGCCCGGCAGAGGTCCCCGAGTTCTTCGCCGCGTTCTTCGACCTGCCGCCCGACCGGCAACGCGCCTACCTCTCGGGGCGAACCGACGTCCTGGGAACCCTCGATGGCATGCGCCGACTGTTCGCAGCGGTCCCGTGGGGTGTTCGCGGATCGATCATGCGTGCAATCCTCTGAAGCGCAGCGCGGCAGGTCGAGGTCGATCATGATGGAGCCATGCGTTCGATCTGGAAGGGTGCAATCGCGTTCGGGCTCGTGAACGTACCCGTGAAAGTGTACTCGGCCACCGAAAGTCACGACATCCGGTTTCATCAGGTCCATGCGGCCGACGGTGGCCGGATCAAATACCAGCGTGTGTGCAGCGAATGCGGTGAGATCGTCCCTTTCCAGGACATCGACAAGGCCTACGAATCCGATGAGGGTGTGCGCGTCGTGCTCACCGAGGACGACTTCGAGAAGTTGCCTGCCGCCGAGAAACACGAAATTCCGGTCCTGCAGTTCGTCCCCACCGAGCAGATCGATCCGATCCTGTTCGAGAAGACGTACTATCTCGAACCCGATTCGGCTTCCCCCAAGGCCTATGCGCTGCTCGCGGCGACACTCGAACGCAGCGATCGCACCGCTCTGGTGCATTTCACGCTGCGGCAACGCACCCGGCTCGCGGCGCTGCGAACCACCGACGGGGTACTTGTCCTGCAGGCGCTGTTGTGGCCGGACGAGGTACGTGCCGCCGAGTTCGGTGCGCTCGACGATGTCGCGGCGCCGACCGACAAGGAACTCGCGATGGCCGAGACACTCGTCGAGTCGATGTCCGAGGATTTCGATCCCGCCGAGTTCACCGACGAATACCAGATGGAACTGCGTGCGCTGCTCGACGACGCGATCGAGCGCGGCGGCGAAAAGGTCTTCCAGGTCGCCGAAGCGTCGACCGAGGGTGAGGACGCCGAGGTCCTCGACTTGGTGGCCGCGCTGCAACGCAGTGTCAAGGCTGCGGGTGGGAAGCAGGACACCGACGATCAGGACGGCGGTACGAAGAAGGCCGCGACGAAGTCGACCGGGCGGAACGCATCGGCGAAGAAGACTGCTGCCAAGAAAGCGGCTCCGAAGAAGGCCACCGCGTCCAAGAGCACCGCGAAGAAGAGCACTGCGCGCAAGCGCGCCTAGAACGAGAGGCGATCCACAGTCGGTGCCGGTCAGTCTTCGTGTGCTTCGATCGAGTCGCCGAGGCGGCCGAGAAGCTCACCGAGTAGGCGGATGTCGGTGCTGTCCCAGTCCGACAATCGGGTGCGCCACTGCTCGGTCTGCACCGATTCGAGTTCGCTGAGGCGTTCGCGGCACAGCGGGGTCAGTGCCAGGAGACGAGCACGCGCATCGTGCGGGTCGGGTGTCCGCTCGACCAGACCCAGACGAACCGTGCTGTCGATCCGGCGAGTGAGAGTGGATTTCTCGATGCCCAGGTCCGCATGAAGATCGGCCATCGCCACAGCATCGGCGCGGCGCAGCATCATCAGCATCGGATAACAGACCGGATCGAGTTTGGGATGCACCGCTGCCGCACGCTCGCGAATCAGACCGCGGACGCGACGCCACAGGATCACCAGGCCCTGTTCGAGCCCGACCACCGGGTCGGCGCCGGGGCCCGAATCAGCGGCGTCCGCCGGCACCGAGGCCGACGGCGCATCCGCCGATTCAGAGGTATCTGTAGTCGTCACACCGTGAAACCGAGCGCGCGCAGCTGCTCACGCCCATCATCGGTGATCTTGTCGGGTCCCCACGGCGGCATCCAGACCCAGTTGATGCGCAACTCGTCGCACAGTCCACTACGCACCAGGGCACCGCGAGCCTGATCTTCGATCACATCGGTGAGCGGGCACGCGGCGGATGTCAGCGTCATATCGACGGTGACGGCCTCGGCAGATTCGGAAATTCCGTAGACGAGCCCGAGGTCGACGACGTTGATGCCGAGTTCGGGGTCGACCACATCGCGCATCGCTTCCTCCAGCTCATCGAGGCGCACGGGGTCCAGCGGCGGTGCTGTGTCGGCCACCAGTGCCGCAGCGTCGTCGGTGATCTGCTCGGTGTCTCCGACAGCGGTGTCGGGGGCGGGTTCGGTCATCGGTTCGGTCCTCCGCTCGATACGGTTTCGTCGTCGCTCGTACTGGCGGCGATCTGCACGACAGCATCCTTGAACGCCATCCAACCCAGCAGGGCGCACTTGACCCGCGCGGGGTATTTCGACACCCCGGCGAAGGCGATACCGTCGCCCAGCACGTCCTCGTCGCCGTCGATGGTGCCGCGGCTGCCGACCATCTCGGCGAAGCTCGCGACGGTGGTCATCGCGTCCTCTACCGGCATGCCGATCACCTGGTCGGTGAGCACCGACGTCGAGGCCTGACTGATCGAGCAGCCCTGTCCGTCGTAGGACACGTCGGCGACAACGCCCTCCTCGACGTGCACGCGCAGGGTCACCTCGTCACCGCAGGTGGGATTGACGTGGTGCACTTCGGCGCCGTACGGATCGCGCAACCCCCGGTGGTGGGGGTGTTTGTAGTGGTCCAGGATCACTTCCTGGTACATCTGTTCCATTCGCATCAGCCACGCACCCCGAAGAAGTCCTGTGCACGGCGGATCGCGGCGCCGAGCGCTGCGACCTCGTCGAGCGTGTTGTACACCGCGAAGGACGCACGCGCAGTTGCGGCAACGCCGAATCGACGGTGCAACGGCCACGCGCAGTGGTGTCCCACACGAATTTCCACGCCCTCGTCGTCGAGGATCTGGCCCAGATCGTGGGCATGGATACCGTCGACGACGAACGACACTGCGCTGCCGCGTTGTTCCGGTGTGCTCGGGCCGATGATATGCAACCCGTCGATGTCACCGAGTTCGGCAAGGGCAGCAGCGGTCAGTTCGTGTTCGTGCGCTGCGACCGCGTCCATACCGATGTCCTGTAGATACCGCACGGCGGCACCGAGACCGACGGCCTGCGACGACATCGGCGAACCGGCTTCGAATCGTTGCGGCGGAGCCGCAAACGACGTCGCGTCCATGCTCACGGTTTCGATCATCGATCCGCCCGTGATGAAAGGCGGCACCTCGGCGAGGAGTGCACGGCGTCCGTAGAGGACGCCGACACCGGACGGTCCGAACATCTTGTGCCCGGAGAACGCGGCGAAATCGACTCCGAGTGCCCGGAAATCCACCGCCATGTGCGGAACGGACTGGCATGCATCGAGCACTACCAGCGCTCCGACCGCTTTCGCGCGACGGACGATTTCTTCGACCGGGGCGACCGCCCCGGTGACATTGGACTGATGGGTGAACGCCACGACCTTGACCGCGTCGGTGAGCTCGAGTGAATCGAGATCGATGCGGCCGTCATCGGTGATGCCGTACCAGCGGAGGGTTGCGCCCGTGCGCTGGGCCAGTTCTTGCCACGGCACCAGGTTGGCGTGGTGCTCGAGTTCGGTGATGACGATCTCGTCGCCGGGGCCGAGCCGGTGCGCGAAGCGGGCGTCGGCGAATGCGTAGGCGACGAGGTTGAGCGACTCGGTGGCGTTCTTGGTGAACACCACCTCGTCGGGATCGACCCCGACGAACGAAGCGATGACGGCGCGTGCACCTTCGTATGCATCGGTCGCTTCCTCGGACAACGCGTGCGCGCCGCGATGAACCGCAGCATTGCACGTGAAGAGGAAGTCGCGTTCGGCATCGAGCACCTGCACGGGACGCTGCGAGGTCGCCCCCGAATCAAGGTAGACCAGCGGCTTGTCGTCGCGCACCGTGCGCGCGAGGATCGGGAAGTCCTCCCGTATCCGGGTGACGTCGAATGTCCGCACCGGCACCGTCATACGGTCACGCTCCCTGGGTGTCTGCCGTCGCTGCAGCGGCGGTGAAGCGCTCGTAGCCGTTCGCTTCGAGCTCATCGGCGAGCTCGGGGCCGCCGGACTCGACGATGCGGCCACCGACGAACACGTGCACGTGTTCGGGCTTGATGTAACGCAGGATGCGCGTGTAGTGGGTGATCAGCAGAACGCCGCCGTGCTCACGCTCGCGGTAGTGGTTGACCCCCTCGGACACGACGCGCAGCGCATCGACGTCGAGGCCCGAGTCGGTCTCGTCGAGAATCGCGATCTGCGGCTTGAGCAGTCCGAGCTGGAGGATCTCGTGACGCTTCTTCTCACCACCGGAGAATCCTTCGTTGACGCTGCGTTCGCCGAAGGCAGGGTCGATGTCCAGCTCGCTCATCGCCTCTTTGACCTCCTTGACCCAGTGGCGGAGCTTAGGAGCTTCACCGCGGGCGGCGGTGGCGGCAGTGCGCAGGAAGTTCGACATCGACACGCCCGGCACCTCGACGGGGTACTGCATCGCAAGGAACAGCCCGGCACGTGCACGCTCGTCCACGCTCATCTCGAGGACATCCTCACCGTTGAGGGTGATCGAACCCGAGGTGACCTCGTACTTGGGGTGTCCGGCGATTGCGTACGACAGTGTGGACTTGCCGGAACCGTTCGGGCCCATGATCGCGTGGGTCTCACCGGAGCGAACCGTGAGGTTCACCCCCTTGAGGATGTCGATCGGCTCGGCGTTCGCGTCGGTCTGCGCGACGCGCGCGTGCAGGTCTTTGATCTCGAGGACGTTCTGGGGGCTGGACATCGGTTTACTGATTCCTTCGAAAGTCAATGGGAGTAACAGCGGAGGGGCGTGTCAGACGCCGACCGCAGCGAGTTCGGCCTCGACCGCGGCTTCGAGTCGCTCACGAACCTCGGGCACGGTGATCTTCTCGAGCAATTCGTGGAAGAAGCCGCGCACGACGAGCCGCCTGGCCTGATCCTCCGGAATGCCGCGGGCACGCAGGTAGAAGAGCTGCTCGTCGTCGAAACGGCCGGTGGCGGAGGCGTGCCCGGCCCCGACGATCTCACCCGTCTCGATTTCGAGGTTCGGAACCGAGTCCGCGCGCGCACCGTCGGTGAGCACGAGGTTGCGGTTGAGTTCGAAGGTGTCGGTGCCCTCGGCCTCTGCGCGGATCAGCACGTCGCCGATCCACACAGTGTGGGCGTCGGGCTTACCCGAATCGGGGTCGCCCTGGAGCGCACCCTTGTACACCACATTCGACTTGCAGTGGGGCTGCGAGTGATCGACGAGAAGACGCTGTTCGAGGTGCTGGCCCGCGTCGGCGAAGTACAGGCCGAGAAGCTCGGCGTCGCCGCCGGGGCCGTCGTACTTGGTGGTGGCGGAGAGACGCACCAGGTCGCCGCCGAGCCCGACGGTGAAGTGCCGCAGCACGGCGTCGCGCCCGAGTCGGGCGTGGTGTGCCGCGACGTGCACGGCGTCGTCCGCCCAGTCCTGAATCGCAACGACCCGCAGTTGTGCGCTGTCGCCGAGGACGAACTCGACGTTCTCCGCGTAGGTGCCGCCGCCCTTCTGGTCGAGCACAACGGTGAGCTGCGCGAACGCGTCGAGTCGGATCTGGAGGTGCCCGAAGGCCACGTGTCCTTCGCCGGGGCCGGTCACCGTGATGGTGACGGGTTCGGCCACCTCGACCTCGCGACCGACGGTGACGACGGTCGCCGTCTCGAACGACGAGTACGCCTGCGCGGCGACCCGGTCGAATGGCACGCCACCCCGGCCCAGTCGGCTGTCGTCGCGACCCACCGTTTCGACCTGCACATTGTCGACGTCGCTGACCTCGATGGCCGCGGTGCTGTCGGCGACGGCAGTGCTGTCATGCAGTCCGCGCAGTCGGCGCAGCGGGGTGAACCGCCACGCCTCGTCCCGGCCGCCGGGGATCTCGAATGCGTTCACGTCGAACGACGTGAACACCTCACCCTTGTTCGTGGCAGGCACCGCCTGCGTGTCGACGGCCGGTGCGCGGTTCTCGCCGCGGACGGCGTCCTGGACGCCTTGCCCGCCGGCGGTCGTAATGTTCTTCGCTTCCGCAGTCATTTAGCCGACTGCCCCTTCCATCTGCAGTTCGATGAGCCGGTTGAGCTCGAGTGCATATTCCATCGGCAGTTCCTTGGCGATGGGCTCGACGAAGCCGCGCACGATCATCGCCATCGCCTCGTCCTCGTTCAGTCCGCGGCTCATCAGGTAGAACAGCTGATCGTCGCTGACCTTGGAGACGGTGGCTTCGTGGCCCATCGTCACGTCGTCCTCGCGGATGTCGACGTAGGGGTAGGTGTCGGAGCGGCTGATCTGGTCGACGAGCAGCGCGTCGCACTTGACGGTCGACTTCGAGCCGTAGGCGCCCTTGTTGACCTGGACGAGACCGCGGTACGACGCACGGCCACCGGCACGCGCGACAGACTTCGACACGATTGTCGAGGAGGTGTGCGGCGCCAGGTGGAGCATCTTCGCGCCGGTGTCCTGGTGCTGGCCCTCGCCGGCGAATGCGACCGAGAGCACCTCGCCGCGGGCGTGCTCGCCCATCATCCACACCGCGGGGTACTTCATCGTCACCTTGGATCCGATGTTGCCGTCGATCCACTCCATCGAGCCGCCCGCCTCGACCTTGGTGCGCTTGGTCACCAGGTTGTAGACGTTGTTCGACCAGTTCTGGATCGTCGTGTAGCGGCAGTGGCCACCCTTCTTGACGATGATCTCGACGACCGCGGAGTGCAGCGAGTCGGACTTGTAGATCGGTGCCGTGCACCCCTCGACGTAGTGCACGGACGCATTCTCGTCGACGATGATCAGCGTGCGCTCGAACTGACCCATGTTCTCGGTGTTGATCCGGAAGTAGGCCTGCAGCGGGATGTCGACGTGGACACCCGGCGGGACATAGATGAACGAGCCACCCGACCACACCGCGGTGTTGAGCGCGGAGAACTTGTTGTCGCCGGCCGGGATCACCGTGCCGAAGTACTCGCGGAACAACTCGGGGTGTTCGCGCAGACCCGAGTCGGTGTCGAGGAAGATCACGCCCTGCGACTCGAGGTCCTCGCGGATCTGGTGGTAGACCACCTCGGACTCGTACTGAGCGGCGACACCCGAGACGAGACGCTGCTTCTCCGCTTCCGGGATACCCAGCTTGTCGTAGGTGTTCTTGATGTCGTCGGGCAGGTCGTCCCAGCTCGCAGCCTGCTTCTCCGTGGAACGCACGAAGTATTTGATGTTGTCGAAGTCGATCCCGTCGAGTTTCGAACCCCACACCGGCATCGGCTTCTTGTCGAAGGTCCGCAGCGCCTTGAGACGGATGTCGAGCATCCAATCGGGCTCACTCTTCTTCGAGGAGATGTCACGCACGACGTCCTCGGACAGGCCGCGCTGCGCCACCGCGCCGGCAGCGTCGGAGTCCGACCAGCCGTATTCGTAGTGACCGAGAGACTCGATGGCCTCTTCCTGCGTCAGCGGTGTACCGGCGCCGGATGTCTGGTCCGATGTGACGGTCATGCGGGCTCCTTCCGGAGTGGGGTGGTTGTCGGCGCGGGCTGTACCGACGGACGAACTTCGGGTTGTCTGGTGTTTCTGATCTCTTGCGGTTCGCTGCGGATCACGGGCTCGGCGGCTCCTTGGCCGGGAGCACCGGCACATGGGTGGTGCAGAATGCGTCGCCGTTCGCGATCGTCGCGAGACGCTGCACGTGGCTGCCCAACAACTGCACGAATGCGTCCTGTTCGGCCTCGCAGAGTTCGGGGAACTCCTCGGCGACATGGGAGACCGGGCAGTGGTGCTGGCAGATCTGGACGCCGGCCCCGACGCGGCGTGTCGACGCCGCGAATCCCGCCGCACTGAATGCCGCGGCGATCTCATCGGCCACCGTGTCGATCTCGTCGTCCGATTCGACCGGTTCGATACCGCCCACGATGGATTGGACCCGGCGGCGCGCGAAATCTTCGATCGCGGCGGAACCGCCGAGTTCGCGCAGGTGGCGCATAGCGGCGCCTGCGAGATCGTCGTACGAATGTCCGAGTCGGGCACGACCGAGGGAAGTGAGCTGGAAACGCCGGGCGGGGCGTCCTCGGCCCCGCGCCTTCGCTCGCGGCGGCACCACCGACTGGGCTTCGCCCGACTCGATGAGTGCGTCGAGGTGGCGGCGCACTCCTGCTGCGCTCAGGCCGAGTCGCTCTCCGATGTCGGTTGCTGTGATCGGCCCGTTCTCGACCAGCAGTTTCACGACTGCGGCACGGGTCTGCCCTTCGTGGTGCTCGCGTCCGGCCGATGGACGTACAGAACCCGCGGCAGGTGTTCGACCTGCGCGTTCTGTATGTTCCACGAACTCTGACGGGCTTTTCACAACACCAGTGTGACGGAATTCAGAGCCCGGGTCCACCAAGGGTGCCCTTCCTCACCGCGGGAATAGTGGGATTAGATGGCACTGGCAGACACGTCCGGGCGCTTTCCCGGCGCCCGTTACGCTTCCTGAGTGCCGTCGACACCACCCGAAACCGATTCCCCCTCGGATCCGCGCTCCGACGGAACCGGTATCGGCACCCGCGCGCTCACGCTCGTCCAACGCGTCTTCGGCCTCGACGGCCGTGGCGCACGCCACGACGTGGCCGCGGTCCTGCACGGCGACGAGACCGAAGGACGCGGACTCGATGCCACCGAGACCGTCCAGCTGCACCGTATCCGGCTGTTCGGTGCGACCGGCGCCGTCCTGATGGCCATCGGCGCGCTCGGCGCCGGTGCCCAGCCCGTCCTGCAGAATCCTGTGCAGGGCGTCCGCGCGCTCGGGCTCGCCGCCCGGATGCCCAGTGCCGCGCTGACCCTGACCATGACGGGAACCGTCCTCGTCGTCCTCGCGTGGCTCCTGCTCGGGCGTTTCGCGATCGGACGCCGCGACCCCGACGGGCAACCGCGTCGCCTGACCCGGTCGCAACTCGACCGCACGCTGCTGCTGTGGATCCTCCCGCTGGTCGTGGCACCCCCCATGTTCAGCAAGGACGTGTATTCCTACCTCGCGCAGAGTGAGATCGCCGCACGCGGCATGGACCCGTACGGCATCGGGCCGGCCGGGGCGCTCGGAGTCGATCACGTCCTGACCCGGACCGTGCCGAACATCTGGCGCGATACCTCCGCACCGTACGGACCCGCGTTCATCTGGCTCGGTGAGAAGGTTGCCTTCCTCACCGGTGAGAACATCGTCGCGGGCATCTTCGTGCACCGGCTGTTCGCACTGCTCGGCGTCGCCCTGATCGTGTGGGCGCTGCCGCGTCTGGCGCGACGGTGCGGGGTGGCCCCGGTGAGCGCGCTGTGGCTCGGCGCCGCGAATCCGCTGTTGCTGTTCCATCTGGTGGCGGGCATCCACAACGAAGCGCTGATGCTCGGGCTCATGCTCGCGGGTGTCGAACTGGCACTGCGCGGGGTCTACAGCGACACCGCCCGCACCTCGCGGTGGCACGTCGCCGCATGGCTCGTGGCCGGCGCCTCTGTGATCTCGTTGTCGTCGATGATCAAGGTCCCCTCACTGCTCGCGCTCGGCTTCGTCGGCATGGCCCTCGCGCGGAAGTGGGGCGGATCGGTGCGATCGGTACTCACGGCAGCCGCGGCGCTCGGTGTCGTCGCGCTCACGGTCATCGCGTTGATCAGTTGGGGCAGCGGCCTCGGGCTGGGCTGGACACACACCTTGGGCACCGCCACCGAGGTCCGCAGCTGGATGTCGATCCCCACCCTGCTCGGCGTCGGCACCGGCCTGGCCGGAGTCGTACTCGGCCTGGGCGACCACACGACTGCGGTGTTGTCCATCACACGGCCAATCGCCGCGCTCGTGGCGGCGTTCGTCACTGTGCGGATGCTGCTGGCAGTGCTGACGGGGCGACTGCATCCGGTCGGTGCTCTGGGTGTCTCGCTCGGTGCGATCGTGCTGTTGTTCCCGGTGGTTCAACCGTGGTACCTGCTGTGGGCGGTAATTCCGTTGGCTGCGTGGGCGACCCGACCTGTCTTCCGCATCCCGACGATCGTGTTCTCCTCGGTGGTCAGCGTGATCCTGATGCCCAACGGTGGCGAGTACCAACCGTTCATCATCGTGCAGGCTGCCATCGCCACGATCGTGGTCGCAGGTCTTCTGATCGTCGCGACCCGCACCCTGCTGCCGTGGCGCGGTGAAGATCACGCACCAGCGCGCCCCACCGAGACCGCCGACGCCTAGGCTGGAAACCCGTGACCTCGAAATCTGCCGCAGGTGCGGCTCCCGCTGTGCGCCTGGACGGCGTCGTCAAGAAATTCGGGGGTGTGACCGCGGTCGACGGACTCGACCTGACAGTCGAACCCGCTCAGGTGCTCGCTCTACTCGGTCCCAACGGCGCCGGTAAGACCACCACGGTGGAAATGTGCGAGGGATTCGTCACCCCCGAAGAGGGCACCGTCCGTGTTCTCGGACTCGACCCGATCACCCAGTCCGACCTCCTGCGGCCACGGATCGGGGTCATGCTGCAGGGCGGCGGCGCCTATCCGGGTTCCAAGGCCGGGGAGATGCTCGATCTGGTGGCCGCCTACTCCGCCGACCCGCTCGATCCGGATTGGCTCCTGCAGCGCCTCGGCCTCGAGGATTCGCGCCGCACCCCGTACCGGCGGCTTTCCGGTGGGCAGCAGCAGCGCCTCGCGTTGGCCTGCGCGCTCGTCGGCCGCCCGGAACTGGTGTTCCTCGACGAACCCACGGCCGGATTGGACGCCCAGGCCCGGCTGTTGGTGTGGGAACTGATCGACGCCCTGCGCCGCGACGGTGTCAGCGTGTTGCTCACCACTCACTTGATGAACGAAGCGGAAGAACTCGCCGACGAGATCGTCATCATCGATCACGGCAAGGTCGTCGCTTCGGGAACTCCCGAAGAGGTCACCCGGATCGGTGCGGAGGGCCAACTGTGGCTGTCGGCGCCACCCGATCTCGACGTCGCCATCTTGCGGACCGCGCTGGCGGAGCACCGGGTGCGCGAGGCGCTGCCCGGACGTTATCTCGTCGAAGGCGATATCGATCCGTCCGTGGTCGCCGCGGCAGCCACGTGGTGTGCCGAGCAAGACGCGCTGGCCACAGAGATCCGCGTCGACCAGCGCAGCCTCGAGGACGTATTCCTCGAACTCACCGGACGGGAACTGAGAGGTTGAGTGTGACATCCCGCGACCGCCTGGCCGACAATCGCTTCGCTCCCGGCACCTTCACACCGGGCCCACGACCGAATGCGCCCGTGAAGATGCTCGTGGCACAGTCCCGGATGGAACTGACCCTGCTCCTGCGCAACGGCGAGCAACTCCTTCTGACGATGTTCATCCCGATCACGTTGCTGATCGGGCTCACCCTCCTGCCGATCGGCGATCTCGGCGACGCCCGCGTGGACCGGGTGCTGCCCGCGGTGATGATGGTGGCGGTGATGTCCACCGCGTTCACCGGCCAGGCAATCGCCGTCGGATTCGACCGCAGGTACGGTGCACTGAAAAGGATCGGTGCGACCGCGCTCCCGAAATGGGGCATCATCGCAGGTAAGAGCACTGCTGTCGGCATCGTAGTAGTGATGCAATCAATTCTTCTCGGCGCCATCGGACTTGCGCTGGGCTGGCGCCCGAGCGCGACGGGGTTGATCATCGGAGCGGTGGTCATCGCGCTGGGAACGGTGATGTTCGCGACGCTCGGACTGCTCCTCGGCGGCACGCTGCGCGCGGAGATCGTGCTGGCGCTCGCGAACATCGTGTGGTTCGTGCTGCTCGGCATCGGCAGCGTCGTACTACTCGACGACGTGATCCCCGAAGCCCTGGTGCACGTCGTGCGTCTGGTTCCGTCGGGTGCTTTGACCCTCTCGCTCGACTCGGCGATCGCAGGGGCCGTGGACTGGTTGTCCATCGTCGTGATGGCGGTGTGGGCCCTGATCGGCGGCGCGGCCGCGAGCCGGTGGTTCCGCTTCATCTGATCCTTGCCCGAACCACCCAACTACAGGCCGTAGTGGACGGAGTCGTACTATCGTCTCCGTGTTGTATCGCGGCTACCTGAGCCTTGTCGACCGTCTCCCTCTGCCGTCCCTTAGGACCCAGCGGGCTATCGCCTTTCTGTCGATCGTGGTGCAGGGCGGTATCGCGGTGACCGGCTCGGTGGTACGCGTGACCGCATCCGGTCTCGGATGCCCCACCTGGCCGCAATGTTTCCCCGGGTCCCTGGTTCCGGTCGGCGTATCCAGCAGCGTGAACACGCTCCACCAGATCGTCGAGTTCGGAAACCGCCTGCTCACCTTCGTCGTGGTGCTCGTCGCGGCCGCAATTGTGCTTGCGGTGACACGCGCGCGCCGTCGCCGTGAGGTCATCGCCTGGGCGTGGCTGATGCCCGCAGGCACCGTGCTGCAGGCCATCATCGGTGGCATCACCGTCCTGACGGGCCTGCTGTGGTGGACCGTCGCGATCCACCTGCTGGTGTCGATGGTGATGGTCTGGCTCGCCACCGTGCTCTTCGCGAAGGTCGGCGAACCCGACGACGGTGCGGTGGTGCAGATTCTCCCGCAGCCACTGCGGTGGTTGACCGCGCTGTCCGGTGCCGCGCTGGCCGGGGTCCTGATCGCCGGGACGATGGTCACCGGGGCGGGCCCGCACGCCGGAGACAAGAGCATCGACCGGCCTGTGCCGCGACTGGATATCGACATCACCACACTCGTGCACCTGCACGCCGAACTGCTCGTCGCGTATCTGGCGCTGCTCGTCGGCCTCACCTTCGCCGTGTATGCGGTGGAGACCACGAATGCTGTGAAGCTTCGCCTCAAGGTCGTGCTGGCCCTCGTCGTCGCGCAGTCCTGCATCGGTCTCGTGCAGTTCTGGACCGATGTCCCGGCGGTGCTCGTGGTGTTCCACGTCGCAGGGGCCGGACTGTGCACCGCCGCCACCGCCGCGGTCTGGGCCGCAGGTCGGATCCGCACCCACTCGCCCCACCGCGAGCCGGTCACGGTGTGACCATTCCTGCAGATACCACTTCGGCCGCCCGATGAACTCGGGCGGCCGAAGTGTCGTTCTGAGAGTTCCGTTCAGCGTTCGTTACGTGCCTTCGGGAAACGAGTCTGATTTGCGACCCAACCCGCCATCTTCTTCCAGTGCCCCCGGGCCGGATCGGCGATACTGGTGACCTCACGCTCCCATCCGGAGACGGTGACGTTGGGCAGTGCCGCGACGACCGCGTGAGCGGTCGGCAGGTCGGCGACCATACGATCACCGAGCACACCGTCCTCGGCGACGACGGTGATCCGCACGCCGGCATACCCGACGGGCTGAATGACCGCCTTGGCGGTTTCGCCGTGCTCGGCGACGAAGCTGCGGAGGGACGAGACGATGTCGGCCGGTGCCTGCGTGGTCTGGGTTTCGACGCTCATGTCTGCAGAATACTGTGGCGGTATGCGCGCAATCCAAGTGGCACAGCACGGCGGCCCGGAAGTACTCGTCCCCGCCGAACTCCCCGATCCCGAACCCGGCCCCGGCGACCTGCTCGTCCGGACCGAGGCCATCGGCGTCAATTTCATCGACACCTATTTCCGGACCGGGATGTACAGCACGGATCTACCGCACATCCCGGGTTCGGAAGGTACCGGCACGGTGGTGGCCATCGGCGCCGATGTCGACGACATCAGCGTCGGGCAGCGTGTGGCGTGGTGCGCGGCACCGGGCTCCTACGCCGAACTGGTCCGCGTCCCGGCTTCCGTGGCAGTGCCCGTCCCGGACACGGTTCCCGCAGAGCAAGCCGCGTCGGTGCTGCTGCAGGGAATGACCGCGCACTACCTGATCGAGTCGACCTATCCGGCGCAGCCCGGCGACACCGTGCTCGTGCATGCGGGAGCCGGCGGTGTCGGGCTGCTACTGACACAGCTCGCGGTTGCCAAGGGCGTCCGCGTGATCACCACGGTCTCGACCGACGAGAAGGAGACATTGTCGCGGGAGGCGGGTGCCGCTGAGGTCCTGCGGTACGGCGAGGATCTCGCCGAGCAGGTCCGGGCGCGCACCGGCGGCGACGGAGTCGCCGCCGTGTACGACGGGGTCGGTGCCGCGACCTTCGAGGCGTCGCTGGCGTCGCTGCGTATCCGCGGCACGCTGGCACTGTTCGGGGCCGCCAGCGGCGCAGTGCCCCCGTTCGATCTGCAGCGACTCAACCCGGCCGGATCGTTGTTCGTCACCCGTCCGACGCTGGCGCACCATACCCTGACCCGCGAGGAACTGCTTTGGCGTTCCGGCGACGTGTTCGCGGCGATCGCAGCGGGGACGCTCGACATCCGGGTCGGCGCGACGTATCCCCTCGCCGACGCCGCCCGGGCCCACACCGACCTCGAGTCACGGCGCACCACCGGTTCGATCGTGCTGCTCCCCTGACACGGCGATGCACGCGATCACCCCGGTTTCCCGAACCGAGGTGGGAAACCGGGGTGATCGCAGAAACGGGTCAGAAGTACGACGTGATGGTCGACAGGTCCAGCACCGAGTCCACCGCGAGACCGAGACACACCACGGCCAGATAGTTGTTGGACTGCAGGAACAGCTTGAGCGGCTTGACCGATGCGCCACCGCGAACGCTGTTGTACAGCTGGTGCGCGACATAAAGGAACCACGCCCCCGCCAGCACCGTCACCACTGCGTAGATGAAGCCGGCCGCGGGCACGATGACCAGTGTCGCGAGGACCGTCGCCCACGTGTAGAACAGAATCTGCTTGGTCACGTGCTGCTCGGTGGCGATCACCGGGAGCATCGGCACCCCGGCGGCCTTGTAATCCTCTTTGTAGCGCATCGCGAGCGCCCAGGTGTGCGGCGGAGTCCAGAAGAAGATCACCAGGAACAATACGATCGGTTCCCAGCTCAGGGACCCGGTGACCGCGGCCCAGCCCACCATGACCGGCATGCATCCGGCGGCCCCGCCCCACACGACGTTCTGCCACGTGCGGCGCTTGAGCACCATCGTGTAGACGAGCACGTAGAACGCAATGGTCGCCACGACCAACAGGCCCGCGAGAAGATTCGCACGCCACCACAACCACAGGAACGACGCGAGCCCCAACACCACACCGAACACGAAGGCGTTGCGGGTCGGAACGGCCTGGCGCGCGAGAGGCCGCAGCGCCGTGCGTTTCATCACCTTGTCGATGTCGGCGTCGACGACGCAGTTGAGCGCGTTCGCGCTCGCGGCACCCATCCACCCGCCGAAGAGGGTGCTCAGGATCAGGACGATGTCGACGCTGCCACGGTCTGCGAACAGCATCGCGGGGATTGTCGCGACGAGCAGCAACTCGATCACACGCGGCTTGGTCAACGCGATATAGGCGAGCACCGTGCCGGAAAGACGACCCCACGCGGTATCCGGTCGTGGCGTGGCGGGAACCTCCGGGGCGCCCAAGCCGTGACCTCCTGGTCGCCGCCCTGCTCGCACACTGTCTCCTTGTACCACGCGAATACGCACCTTCGCTCGCCCGCTCACGGTCGCCCGGTCGTTCGGACGCGCCACTACTACGGACGATGGTAGACCGCAGCCATCTGCGCACCGAATCGACCCGCTCACCACCGGGCATTAGTCTGGAGGAGCGCGTGGGGCTTTGACACCCGCCGGCACCCCGTACACCCATGTCAGGAGACTTCTGCTCGTGTCGATCACAGACGAGATCCGCACCCTCACCGAGGCGGTCCATCCCGCCGACTGGACCGACCTGGACACCAAGGCCGTCGACACCGCGCGGATTCTCGCCGCCGACGCCGTCCAGAAGGTCGGAAATGGGCACCCGGGCACCGCTATGAGCCTCGCTCCGCTGGCCTACACGCTCTACCAGCGGGTTCTGCGACACGACCCGACCGATCCGAAGTGGGTCGGTCGTGATCGCTTCGTGCTCTCGTGCGGACATTCCAGCCTGACGCTGTACGTGCAGCTGTACCTGTCCGGTTACGGACTCGAACTCGCCGACCTCGAGTCACTGCGCACGTGGGGTTCACTCACGCCCGGCCACCCCGAGCACGGCCACACCGCCGGTGTCGAGATGACCACCGGGCCGCTGGGTCAGGGGCTGGCCTCCGCCGTCGGCATGGCGATGGCCGCCCGCCGCGAGCGTGGCCTGTTCGACCCCGAGGCCGCGCCGGGCGCGAGTCCGTTCGACCACTACATCTACGTCGTCGCCTCCGACGGCGACATCGAAGAGGGCGTCACGTCCGAAGCGTCCTCGCTCGCCGGCGTGCAGGAACTCGGCAACCTGATCGTCTTCTACGACGACAACAAGATCTCCATCGAGCACGACACCGCGATCGCCCTCGGCGAGGACGTCTCCAAGCGCTACGAGGCCTACGGCTGGCATGTACAGACCATCGAGGGCGGCGAGAACGTCTCCGCGCTGCTCGAGGCCGTCGAGAACGCCAAGTCCGTCACCGACCGGCCGTCGTTCATCTCGGTGCGCACCATCATCGGTTACCCCGCCCCGACGAAGATGAACAGCGGCGACGCGCACGGGGCCGCGCTCGGCGCCGACGAAGTCGCCGCGGTCAAGACGGCCCTCGGGTTCGACCCCGAGAAGAACTTCGATGTCGCCGCCGAGGTGATCGAGCACACCCGCCGTGTCGTCGATCGCGGCACCAAGGCCCGCGAGGCCTGGCAGGCCGACTTCGATGCGTGGGCCGAGCGTGAACCGCAGCGCAAGGAACTGTTCGACCGCCTGCACGAGGGCAGCTTCCCCGAGGGGTGGGTGGACGCACTTCCCACCTACGAGCCGACCGAGAAGGGACCGGCCACGCGAGCCGCCTCGGGTAAGGCACTCGCTGCCCTCGGCCCGATCCTGCCCGAGCTGTGGGGTGGGTCCGCCGACCTCGCGGGCAGCAACAACACCACGATCGCCGGGTCCGAGTCGTTCGGCCCGGCCTCCATCTCGACGAAGGACTGGACTGCACAGCCGTACGGCCGCACCCTGCACTTCGGCATCCGTGAGCACGCTATGGGATCGATCCTCAACGGCATCGCGCTGCACGGTCCCACCCGTCCGTACGGCGGCACGTTCCTCGTGTTCTCCGACTACATGCGCCCCGCGGTGCGTCTCGCTGCGCTGATGCAGACCCCGGCGATCTACGTGTGGACGCACGATTCGATCGGTCTCGGTGAGGACGGCCCGACCCACCAGCCGATCGAGCACCTCACCGCGCTGCGCGCCATCCCGAATCTGGCGGTGATCCGTCCTGCGGATGCCAACGAGACCTCGTTTGCGTGGAAGTCGGCACTGGAGAACCGCACCGGCCCCACAGCGCTCGCCCTGACCCGTCAGAACGTTCCTGTGCTCGAGGGGACACGCGAGAAGGCGGCAGAGGGCGTCGCCCGCGGTGCCTACGTGCTCGCCGAGGCGTCGAACGGCACCCCCGAGGTCGTGCTGCTCGCCACCGGTTCCGAGGTCGAACTCGCGGTCGCCGCCCGCGACACGCTCGAAGCCGGCGGTGTCCCGACGCGAGTGGTGTCGGTCCCGGTGCTCGAGTGGTTCCTCGAGCAGGATCAGGCGTACCGCGATGAGGTGCTCCCACCGTCGGTCAAGGCCCGTGTTTCGGTGGAAGCCGGTCTGGCGATGTCCTGGTACCGACTGCTGGGGGATGCGGGTGAAGCCGTCTCACTCGAGCATTACGGCGCCTCGGCCGACTACAAGACTCTGTACCGCGAGTTCGGCATCACCGCCGAGGCCGTCGTCGACGCTGCCCGCCGCTCGCTCACCCGCGTGAAGGGATGACCCCGATGACCCAGCAGGTTTCCACTCAGAACGAGAAATTGGCGCAGCTGTCCGCCGAAGGCGTGTCGGTTTGGCTCGACGACCTGTCGCGTGAGCGCATCGAATCCGGCAACCTCGCCGAACTCGTCGCCACCCGCAGTGTCGTGGGCGTCACCACCAATCCGTCGATCTTCCAGGCGGCGTTGTCGAAGGGCCACGCGTACGACTCGCAGATTCGCGACCTCGCCGCCGCCGGCGCCGATGTCGACGCCACGATCCTCGCCGCCACCACCGACGACGTGCGGGCGGCATGCGATGTGCTCGCCCCGGTCTTCGACGCTTCGGGAGGCCTCGACGGACGTGTGTCCATCGAGGTCGATCCCCGCCTGGCGCACAAGACCGACGAGACAGTCGAGCAGGCACTCGAGCTGTGGAAGATCGTCGACCGTCCCAACCTGTTCATCAAGATCCCGGCGACGGTCGCGGGGCTGCCCGCAATCGCCCGGGTGATCGGTGAGGGCATCAGCGTGAACGTGACGCTGATTTTCTCCGTCGACCGCTACGAACGAGTGATCGACGCGTATCTCGACGGTCTCACCGCCGCCAAGGCCGCGGGCCACGACCTGTCGCAGATCCGGTCGGTGGCGTCGTTCTTCGTCTCCCGCGTCGATACCGAGATCGATCCGCGCCTCGACGAGATCGGCACCGACGCCGCGCTCGCTCTGCGCGGCAAGGCGGGGGTCGCCAACGCCCGCCTCGCCTACGCTGCGTACCGGGCGGCGTTCGAGACCGGCGCGCGGTTCCCGTCACTCGAGGCCGCTGGTGCCCACCCTCAGCGGGCCTTGTGGGCCTCGACAGGCGTGAAGAACCCGGACTACCCCGACACCCTGTACGTCACCGACCTCGTGGCGCCGAACACGGTCAACACCATGCCGGCGAAGACCCTCGAGGCCGTCGCCGACCACGGTGAGATCACCGGCGACACCGTCACCGGCAACATCGCGGCCGCCCAGCAGGTCTTCGATGCGCTCACCAAGATCGGTGTCGACCTGCCCGATGTCTTCCGCAAACTCGAGGACGAAGGCGTCGAGAAGTTCGAGGTTTCGTGGAACGAGTTGCTGGCGGCCACATCCGAGCAGTTGGCTGCCCACGCTCCGGGCACGGAGGGCTGAGCGTGCGCGAATCCGGCGCGGCGGCGTGGGTCAACCCGCTGCGGGATGGCAGAGACCGTCGTCTTCCTCGCATCGCGGGACCATGCGCCCTCGTGATCTTCGGGGTCACCGGCGACCTCGCCCGACGGAAACTGATGCCCGCGGTCTACGACCTGGCCAATCGGGGTCTGCTGCCGCCCGGATTCGCATTGGTCGGTTTCGCTCGGCGGGACTGGGCCGACGAGGACTTCGGTCAGATCGTGCACGCCGCGGTCCGTGACCATTCCCGTACCCCGTTCCGCGAAGAGGTGTGGCAACGTCTCTCCGAAGGAATCCGCTTCGTGCAGGGCTCCTTCGACGACGACAGCGCCTTCGCGGAATTGACTGCCACACTCGAGAAACTCGACCGTGAACGCGGCACCGGCGGGAACCATGCGTTCTATCTGTCGGTCCCGCCTGCCGCGTTCCCGGTGGTGTGCGGACAGTTGTCCCGATCCGGGCTCGCCGAACCTGAGAACGGCGCGTGGAGCCGCGTGGTGATCGAGAAGCCGTTCGGGCACGACCAGGAAAGCGCCCGCGAGCTCAATTCCGTCGTCGGTGAGGTGTTCTCCGAGGATTCGGTGTTCCGAATCGACCATTATCTGGGCAAGGAAACGGTCCAGAACATCCTGGCGCTCCGTTTCGCGAACCAGCTGTTCGACCCGATCTGGAACGCGCACTATGTCGACCACGTGCAGATCACGATGGCCGAAGACATCGGCCTCGGTGGTCGCGCGGGGTATTACGACGGTATCGGCGCGGCCCGCGACGTCATCCAGAACCATCTGCTTCAGCTGCTCGCTTTCACCGCCATGGAGGAACCGGTCAGCTTTGCGCCGTCCGAGCTGCGCGCCGAGAGAATCAAGGTGCTGTCCGCGACCCGTCTCGCCGAGCCGCTCGACGAGACCACCGCCCGCGGCCAGTACACCGCGGGCTGGCAGGGCGGCGAACCCGTGGTGGGGCTGCTCGAAGAGGACGGGTTCGCGTCCGATTCGACGACGGAGACCTACGCCGCGATCACCCTCGAAGTCGATACCCGCCGGTGGGCGGGAGTGCCGTTCTACCTCCGCACGGGTAAACGGCTCGGTCGCCGTGTCACCGAGATCGCGGTGGTGTTCAAGCGCGCACCGCACCTTCCGTTCGACACCACGATGACCGAGGAACTCGGCCAGAACGCCCTCGTCATCCGGGTTCAGCCCGACGAAGGCGTCACGATGCGTTTCGGCTCGAAGGTCCCCGGCTCCGAGATGGAGGTCCGGGATGTGAACATGGACTTCAGCTACGGCCAGGCGTTCACGGTGTCGTCCCCCGAGGCGTACGAGCGGTTGTTGCTCGACGTACTGCTCGGTGAGCCGTCATTGTTCCCGGTGAACCAGGAGGTCGAATTGTCCTGGCACATCCTCGATCCGGTACTCGAGCACTGGGCGAAGTCGGGTCGCCCCGAAGGGTACGAGTCGGGTACGTGGGGCCCCGCTGCCGCCGACGAGATGCTGCGCCGCTCCGGCCGCGAATGGAGGCGACCGTGAGAGTTCAGTTGCGCGACACGTCCGCCGTGGATGTCAGCAAGAAGATCGTGGAACTGCGGCGCACGGGCGGTGTCGTCACGCAGGGTCGCGTTCTGACGTTGATCGTGTGTGCGGGCGACGCACGGCGTCTCGAAGCGTCGATCTCGGCGGCGACCGACGCGTCCCGCGAACATCCGTGCCGTGTCATCGTGATCGGCCGGGGACGCATGGACGGCCCCCCGCGCCTCGACGCGGAGATCCGGGTCGCCGGGGAGGCCGGGGCATCCGAGGTGCTGATCCTCGCGTTGCACGGCGAGCTCGGCGACCATCAGGAATCCGTGGTCGTCCCGTTCCTGCTTCCGGACACACCGGTGGTCGCCTGGTGGCCGAATCAGGCCCCCGCCGTTCCGGCCCTGGATCCGGTCGGGAAGCTCGCGGTGCGGCGCATCACCGATGCCACCAATGCGATCGATCCGCGGGCCGACATCGTGGGGCGCCTCACGGGCTACCGGCCCGGCGACACCGACCTTGCGTGGGCCAGGATCACGTACTGGCGCGCGCTGCTCGTCTCCGCGTTGGATCAGCCACCCTACGAGAAGGTCCTCTCGGCGACAGTGTCGGGTCTGCACGGGGAGGTCGCGATCGATCTGCTGGCGGGGTGGCTCGCGAGCCGGCTCGATTGCCCGGTCCAGCGCGCAGTCGGCGAGCTGCGCGTCGAGTTGCACACCGAAACTCAGACGATCGTGCTCGATCGGCCTCAGGACGGGCGTGTGGCGACGCTGCAGCGCACCGACAAACCCGACGCCCTGATCACCCTGGCTCGCCGTGACTCTGCCGAGTGTCTCGCAGAGGAGTTGCGGCGCCTCGATCCCGACGAAATCTACGAGGCCGCGCTGGCCGAACTGTCGAAGGTGGAATATGTCTGAGTTCGGACCCGTGGAGGTCGCGAAGTTCGCCGATGCCGATGCGGTCGCAAAGGCTGCTGCATCGCAGTTCGTCGAGGCGATCGTCGCCGCACAACGCGAGCGCGTGCAGGCATCTGTTGTCCTGACCGGCGGAGGTACCGGCATCGCGGTTCTCGAGCACGTGCGACGCGATCAAGGCGGCATCGATTGGTCGGCGGTGAACGTGTTCTTCGGCGATGAGCGCTTCCTGCCGCCCGGCCACCCCGACCGCAACGAGGTGCAGGCCCGCGCCGCGTTGCTCGATCTGGTTCCGATCGGCGCGTCGCGCGTCCACACGATGCCGGGGCTCGGCGAGAACGGCTGCACCACGCCGCAGGAGTCCGCTGCTCGCTACGCGGAGGTGCTCGCCCAGCACTCCCCCGACAACACCGTCCCCACCTTCGATGTGCACCTGCTCGGCATGGGCGGGGAGGGGCACATCAATTCGTTGTTCCCCCATACCGATGCGGTGCGTGAGGACGCCCGGTTCGTCGTCGGTCTCGACGATTCCCCGAAACCCCCGCCCGCGCGGGTGACGCTGACGTTGCCCGCGATTCAGCGGGCGCGACAGGTGTGGCTGCTCGTCACCGGTGCAGCCAAAGCCGACGCGGTCGCCGCGGCGGTCGGCGGCGCCGATCCGCATGAGATTCCCGCAGCGGGTGCGAGGGGCCGCGAGCGGACAGTGTGGTTCGTCGATCCGGCTGCGGCAGCGGATCTCCCGAAGCCCTGATCGTCCGACCTGTTCTACGCTCCGCGGAAGCTCATGCGGTAGTCGCGCGGATTGGTTCCGACAACACGCCTGAAGTGGTATCGGAAGGTTTCCGCGGCATCGAATCCTGTTGCACGTCCGATCGCCTCGACCGGCCGATCGGTGTGTTCCAGCAGCGACATCGCCGCTCGAATGCGCTGGCGGACAAGCCAGTCCAAGGGCGAGAACCCTGTGTATGCCCGGAATCTCCGATGTAGTGTGCGCGGCGACACGTTCGCTTCGGCCGCAAGATCCTGAACTGTCCACGGGCGGCCGACGTCGTCACCGACCGCACCGAGTATGCGCGTGAAGGCGGGGTCGTCGCGCACCTGAATCCGGTCGACGTCGACGAATTGGGCCTGGTCTGCGTGGCGATGTGGTGTCATGACCAACCGCCTGGCGATGTCGTTGGCGCGGTCCGGCCCGTGATCGTCCCGGATGAGGGCGATGCTGAGGTCGAGACCCGCGGATGCTCCGGCGCTGGTGACGAAGTTGCCGTCGCGCACGACGATCGCTGCGATGTTCAGGTCGACGGCCGGAAATGCGGACCTCATGAGGTGTTCGTGCCGCCAGTGTGTCGTGGCCCGTCGACCGTCGAGGAGTCCCGCTTCGGCGAGGGCGAACGCACCGGTGCAGACCGACACCATCCGGGCGCCACGTGCGGCGGCGGTGCGAAGCAGGTCGCCCCACTCGGCACAACGGTCGCGGTCGACATCGCGGACACCGGTCACGATGACCGTGTCTGCGTCGGCGATCGCCTCGATCGGGAATCGAGGGACGAGCGCCGCACCACTGAGCGTGGTCACGCCGGTCTTCGGCCCGCAGCTGCGCAGTTCGTAATCGAGTTCGGGCAGCTCGGACCACCGGAATCCCAGGGCTTCGATCACCGCCCCGTATTCGAGCAAGGTCATGCCGTCGTACACCGGAAGCGCCACCACGTGCGACATGGCCAAATATTACCGATACATGGCATCACTGCCACTGTTTCTACGGCATCGGCGGTGGTGTGCTCGAAGTGCCCGAGTAGTGATTCCGAACAGTGATTCCGAGGAGGTTCGTCCGTGAAGACCCACCCGTTGATCTCGACGCTGCATCATTTCCTCGCCGGGCTGGATGCTGCGACCCTGACCCACCACGGTATTCCCATTCCACCGACCCACCTCGCCCGCACAGCACCGGACGCCGCTCCGCAGCTCACTCCTCCCGCTCGTTCCGATCCGGGTCGTCCTGACCCGACCGATGCTGCGGCGTAGCCCCTCCCACATGCACGCAACGCATCTGCCTCAGGGAACGCGGGCCGCGGGCCACACGCAGGGTCCTCAGTGGTGACCTGGTTGGTACACATCGCGTCGTGCGTGGATCCATGCGGCGGGCTCCTCACGTGGTTGCCGCGGCGTGTCGCCGCGTGATTTCCCTCTCGTCAAGTTCGACGCGGCGGAGACCCGAACGGTTCCCTCCCCCACCCAATATGTCACCGCAACGTCGGCACACTGCGCGACAATGGGTGGAGCACGACGCCCAGAACGTGGGAGAGGAGAGTCACTGTGAGCACCCCGACGACCATCCCCGGAGCTGTTCGCCCCGAGCAGGATTGCCCGGACGGCTCGACCCTGGTCACGCTGCGGTATCAGCGCGTGGTCGTCTGTTCACTCGGCGAGATGTGGACCGCCCTGACCGATCCCGAATCCCTTTCCCGCTGGTACGGCTCTTACACCGGCGACCCCACTACAGGATGGATTCGACTGACGATGTCGGATCAGCACGACACGAGCACCAGCGATGTACGGGTGGTGACCTGCACTCCTCCGACGGGGTTCGTCGTCGACATCGACGGATGGTTGCTCGAAGTAGCGCTGCACTCGATCGGCCGGGTCACCACCGTCGAATTCTCCCATCGACACGTGCCCCGCTCGCAGGTCGGAGAAATCGGTCCCGGCTGGCAGTACTACCTCGACCGGCTCGAGGCTGCGGTGCTCGGGACCCGGCTACCACGGTGGGACGAATATCCCGATCTCGCCGACGAGTATCGGTAGTCTTCGTGCCTCACTTCGGCGTGATCTCGCTGAGCTTCATCGACAGGTACCGGCGTTCGGGCGCGGTACCCGCGAGGTCCAGCGCGCGCCGATACAACTCGGCGGCTTCATCGTGACGTCCGAGGCGGTGCAGCAACTCGGCTCGGGCTGCGGCGTACGGGTGGTGATTGCGAATAGCCGGTTCGCCGGCCAGGTCCTCGAGCAGAGTCAGTCCCGCAGCGGGACCGTCGCGCATCGCAACAGCCACCGCGCGGTTCACCGCGACGATCGGTGACTGCGTGAGGGCGCCGAGCACGTCGTAGAGCGCCACGATCTGCGGCCAGTCGGTGTCGTCGGCGCGCTCCGATTCGTCGTGCACCGCCGCAATCGCCGCCTGCACCGCATAGGGGCCGGGACGTCCGCCGGTCAATGCTTCACCGACCAGATACCGACCTTCGTCGATCATCGGGAGGTCCCAGCGAGTGCGGTCCTGATCGGCGAGCAACACCAGCGCGCCCGACGAATCGGTGCGCGCTTCGCGGCGGGCGTGCACGAGCAGTGTCAGGGCAAGAAGCCCGGTCACTTCACGTTCCGAGGGCATCAGCCTGCGCAGGATCCGGGCCAGGCGGATCGCTTCTTCCGCGAGGTCGAGGCGCTGCAGTGACTCTCCGGTGCTCGCCGTGTACCCCTCGGTGAAGATCGAGTACACGGCGCCGAGCACCACCGGCAGCCGCTCCGGCAGCTCGTCGGGGCGCGGCACCCGGAACGGGATGCGTGCACCACGAATCTTGTTCTTGGCACGCACGATCCGCTGGGCCATGGTGGTGCGCGGGACGAGGAAGGCCCGCGCAACCTCGCCGGTATCGAGTCCAGCGAGGCAGCGCAGGATCAGCGCGATGCGGTCGTCCGGCGACAATGCCGGATGGGCGCATGCGAAGAAGAGTTCAAGCCGATCGTCGGGCAGGTCGTCGCCCTCGGGAACCGTGCGGGGCGCGGATCTCTCGGATTCCACTGCGAGGACCGCCAGCCGCTCTGCGTAGGCGCGGTCACGGCGGAGACGATCGAGAGCGCGCCGGCGTGCAGTTGTGAGCAACCACGCTCCGGGGCGATCCGGGACGCCGTCCACCGGCCAGTGAATCAAGGCAGCTTCGATCGCTTCGGACGCCACTTCCTCGGCGAGGTCGAGGTCACCGAACCGGTGGACGAGCGCCGCGAGCAGCCGGCCGTGTTCCTCCCGGAACACCGTCTCGATCCGCAGCGCGGCATCTGCGGAGGTGTCCGGGTCGGTCACAACTTAGGCCCCGAACTCCGCGATGGGTCGCACCACGACACGGCCGCCGTCGCGGGACCCGGGGCAGCGTGCCGCCCAGTCGAGCGCGACGTCGAGGTTCGGTACGTCGATGACGTCGTACCCTCCGAGAACCTCACGACTCTCCGCGAACGGGCCATCGGTGACGCTGCGACGGCCTTCGGCGTCCACCTGGACGGAGGTGGCGGTGACGAGGTCTTCGAGGGCATGCCCGGAAACAAGGATCCCCGCCTCCTTCAACTCCTTGTCGTATTGCTGCCAATCCTCGAAGTCACAGGTGGGCTCGATGTCGGTTGCGGTGTCTGCGTAGATCATCAGCATGTATTTCACGACGGATCTCCAGTGTGCGGATGTGCGGCCGGGTTGCCGTACATGATGACGACGAACGGACCTGCCTCGAATCGACATACCGCGCGAAATTTCTTTCGGGGGATCTCAGCCGCTGTTGCGCAGCGCGGTGGCGAGTCCGTTCATGGTCAGCTGTATCGCACGCTTGACCTCGTCGTTGTCCTCGCCGCCACGATATCGCCGCAACAGTTCGACCTGCAGGTGGTTGAGCGGTTCGAGATAGGGGAACCGGTTGTGAAGCGACCGTTCCAAGGCGGGGTTGTCGGCGACCAGCGAGTCGTATCCGGTGATCTGCAAGTACACCTGCACCGTGCTCTCGTGTTCGGCGACGATCCGACCGAACACCCGCGCGCGTAGTCCTTCGTCCTCCACGAGTTCCGAGTAGCGGGCCGCCAACCCCAGATCCGATTTGGCCATGACCTGGGCCATGTTCGACAGTACGGAACGGAAGAACGGCCACCGTCGGTAGAGCTCCTGCAGAGTCGCGAGCCGGTCGGGGGCGTTACCGATCCATTCCGTAATGGCACTGCCCGTGCCGTACCAGCCGGGAAGCATCACACGCGACTGGGTCCAGGCCAGCACCCACGGGATGGCACGCAGGTCGGCTATCGCCTCGGTCGGTTTACGAGACGCCGGGCGGCTCCCGATGTTCAGATCACCGATCTCGGCGACGGGAGTCGAAGTGGTGAAGTACTCGACGAAGCCCGGTGTATCGTGCACCAGGCTCCGGTAGGCCCGATAAGCGAGATCCGCTAGTTCGTCGAAGACTCTGTAGGCCGCCGGTGCGTCGGCACCGAGGCCTTCGACATCGAGGAGCGTCGACTCGAGTGTGGCGGCGACGAGTGCCTCCAGGTTTCGGCGGGCCAGAACAGGATCACGGTACTTCGCGGAGATCACCTCGCCCTGTTCGGTCAGGCGCAGCGATCCGTTCACCGCGCCAGGTGGTTGCGCGAGGATCGCATCGTAGCTCGGGCCGCCGCCGCGGCCGACCGTGCCGCCCCTGCCGTGGAACAGCCGCAGCCGGATTCCGGTCGCGCGCGCGGCATCCACCAAGTCCAGTTCGGCGCGATACAGCGCCCAGTTCGCGGCGAGATAGCCGCCGTCCTTGTTCGAGTCCGAATACCCGAGCATCACTTCCTGCACGCCGTCGTGGGCATCGACGAGGCTGCGGAACTCGGGGACGGCAAGTGCCGCGGTCAAGGTCGTCGCTCCCCCACGCAGATCGTCGATGGTCTCGAACAGAGGTATCACCTGGACGGTGCATCGTGGGTAGCCCGCGTCGAGATCGAGCAGCCCCACCTCCTTGAGCAACACCTCCACTTCGAGCAGGTCCGAGACCGACGTGCACATGCTGATGACGTAGTGCTCGATCGCGGTAGGACCGATGCGGCGCACCGCAGCCGCAGCGGCACGGAGGATCGCGAGTTCTTTTGCGGTCTCCTCCGTCAGGTGGGCCTCGGGCGTGCTCAATGGCCGACGGACGCGCAGTTCCGCGGTGAGCAGTGCGACCCGGGCATTCTCGTCGAGCTCACGGTAGCGGTCGGTCACCCCCGACCAGGCGAACAACTCGGCCACGACGCGTTCGTGGACCTCCGAGTTCTGGCGCAGGTCCAGCGGGGCGAGGTGGAATCCGTACACCTCGACAGCCCCGCGGAGCCGGGCCAGGCGGTCATCGGCGATCACCGCGCTGCCCGCACCCCGCAACGAGACGTCGAGGATTCCGAGATCGGCGAGCAACTGGGCCGGCCTCACGTAACCCACCGGCTCACCGTCGACGGTGTCGGCCAGTTCGAGTCCCGGATGCAGGCGCATCACGGTCGCAGAGAGCCGGCGGCGGATCCCGTGGACCGCTCGGCGGTACGGCTCGTCGCAATGGGCAGGGTCGTTGTCGCCGGAACCGTCCGCGAGCGCCTTCAGCTGTTCGGTGACCGGAGTGATCCGAGCCGACATCGACAGTTCGCGCTCTAGCGCCGCGAGTTCGCCGAGGTGGTGACGCAGCGCCGTCGCGCTGGCTCTGTCGCACGCTGTCGCCACGACGTCGGCGTCGACGTTGGGGTTGCCGTCGCGGTCACCACCGATCCACGACCCGGGGCGCACCAGGGGCTGGGTGAGGATCGCTGCACTGGGCCAGCGGCGGCGCAATTCGCGGCGGATCTCGGTGTTGAGTTCGGGGACGACATCGAACAGCGCGAGTTCGTAGTACCGCAGACCGTTCTCGATCTCGTCGCTGATCCGTGGCCGCGACAATCGGATCAACGCCGTCTGCCACAGCGTCAGGATCTGTCGGTGCAGGTCTTTGTCGAGTAGCTCACGCGCATGCGCGTCGGCCACGTTGTCGCGGCGACGCATGAGTTCGGTGACGGCGGTTTGCACGTCGAAGATGGTGCGGCGACGGGTTTCGGTCGGATGCGCGGTGATGACGGGAGCGACAAGCGCGGCGGCGAGGGCGTCGGCGACAGTGCCCGGATCGAGGTGCGCCGCATCGAGCCGGATGTAGGTCGCGGCGAGGGAGCTGTCCGGTGCTGGGTCGCCCGCATGGACGTGGACGGCGCGGCGACGTTCGCGGTGGAGATCTTCGGCAAGGTTCGCGAGCAGAGCGAAGTGACTGAAGGCACGCACCACCGGAATGGCATCGGCGGTGGGGACCGCGGTGAGACGCGCGGCCAGCTCGGAGCGTTCCAGTTCGGAACGCCGGATCTGGAAGCTGGCGACACGTGCTGCTTCGACAAGACCGAAGATCTCGTCGCCCGCATGTTCTCGGACGACGGCGCCGAGGATGCCGCCGAGCAGTCGGATGTCGTCGCGGAGTGGTTCGGTGGCCGAAGCCGGAGCGGTGTCGGTCATGCGCTCAGTATCCGCGGCCGGTTGCCGCTCCGCGAGCGCTACAGCGTCAGCTGAACTTGATCTGCAGCCCGATACCGAGGATGGAGATGACCCAGATGATGCCGACGAAGAGGGTCACTCGGTCGAGGTTCTTCTCCGCGACGGTCGAACCGGACAGGCTCGATTGGACTCCGCCACCGAACAGGCTCGACAGGCCGCCGCCCTTGGCGCGGTGCAGCAGCACCAACAGGATCAGCAGGAGGCTGGTGGCGATCAGGAGGATGTCCAGGAACAGTGCCATGTCGGTGTTCGGTGTCCTTCGGCTGGTGGGTGACGTCGGCCGTCAGCTTACCCGGTGGCCGGGTGCATGCAGATTCGCGGCACCGCAGTCATGCATGACCTCGCGTTGCCGCGAAACGCAGTCGAGCTTCGACAATGACTGTGGGGTGCAGGATCAGCACGGATCCTGCACCCCACAGCGGTGACACCAGCGTGTCGATTGCCTAGAGCAGCGGGCCTCCGGCAGCGATCGCCGACAATTGCGCGAACTCGTCGGCCTTGAGCGATGCACCGCCCACGAGACCTCCGTCGACGTCGGTTTGAGCGACGAGCTCACCGACGTTCTTGGCGTTGACGGAACCGCCGTAGAGGACACGGACGGACGCCGCGACCTCGGGCGAGGCCAGCTCGGCGAGGGTGGCCCGCACCGCGGCACACACCTCCTGAGCGTCGGCGGCCGAGGCCACCTTGCCCGTGCCGATGGCCCAGACCGGCTCGTATGCGACGACGATCTTGGCGATGTCGTCGGCGGACAGCCCGGCGAGCGAACCCTTCAACTGTTCGACGTTGTAGGCGACGTGGTTGCCCGCCTCACGAACGTCGAGACCTTCACCGATACATACGATCGGGATCAGACCGTGCGCGAGCGCAGCCTTCGCCTTGTCGCGGACGAGCTCGTCGGTCTCTCCGTGGAGGGTGCGCCGCTCGGAGTGTCCGACGACGACGTAGGTGCATCCGAGTTTGGCGAGCATGGCACCGGAGATCTCGCCGGTGTAGGCACCGGAACTCTGCGCCGACACGTCTTGCGCACCGTAGGTGAGCCCGATCTTGTCGCCTTCGATCAGGGTCTGCACCGAGCGGATGTCGGTGAACGGCGGGATGACCGCGACATCGACCTTCTCCAGGTACTTGTCGGGGAGGGTGAACGCGATCTTCTGCACCAGTGCGATGGCCTCGAGGTGGTTGAGGTTCATCTTCCAGTTGCCCGCGATGAGCGGTTTGCGTGCCATCTCATGCCTCCAGAACAGCGATGCCGGGCAGTTCCTTGCCCTCGAGGTATTCGAGGGAAGCGCCACCACCGGTCGAGATGTGCGAGAACCCGTCGTCGGGCAGACCCAGCTGACGCACCGCCGCTGCGGAGTCGCCGCCGCCCACGACGCTGAACGCACCCTTACCTGTGGCTTCGACGATGGCCTCGGCTACGCCTCTGGTGCCTGCCGCGAACTTGTCGAATTCGAACACGCCCATCGGGCCGTTCCAGAACACGGTCCGGGCCGCCGTGAGCAGCGACGCGAAACGCTGCACCGACTCCGGGCCGATGTCCAGCCCCATCCACCCGTCCGGAATCTCGGCGACGGGAACGGTCTTCGCTTCGGCATCGGCGGAGAAACTGTCGGCCACCACCACATCCTGCGGGATGTGGAGGACGTCGGCGAACCGGTCGAGCAGGCTCTTGCACGTGTCGATCATCGACTCCTCGAGCAAGGAGTTCCCGACGGAAATACCCTGTGCGGCAAGGAATGTGAAGCACATACCGCCGCCGATGACGAGGGTGTCCACCTTCGGTGCGAGCGCTTCGATCACCGCAAGTTTGTCGGAGACCTTCGAACCGCCGAGAACCACCGCGTATGGACGTTCGGTATCGGTGGTGAGCTTGGCCAGCACCTCCACCTCCGCAGCGACGAGACCGCCCGCGTAGTGCGGAAGCAGCTTTGCCACGTCGTACACCGACGCCTGTGCGCGGTGCACGACACCGAAACCATCGGAGACGAACGCGCCGTCGTCACCGACTAGCTCGACGAGCTCACGGGCGAGCGCCTGACGCTGAGCCTCGTCCTTGCTGGTCTCACGCGGATCGAACCGAATGTTCTCCAGCAGGAGGATGTCGCCGTCGGTCAGGCCCTCGGAACGAGCGAGGGCGTCCTGCCCGACGACATCGCCGGCGAGCTGGACGTTGCGGCCGAGCACCTCACCGAGCTTCGCCGCAACGGGAGCAAGCGAGAACTTCGGATCCGGCTCGCCCTCGGGGCGACCGAGGTGCGCGGTGACGACAACCTTGGCGCCCGCTTCCGCGAGTGCTGCGATCGTCGGCGCAGACGCGAGGATACGTCCGGGATCGGTAATCGTCGCGCCGTCCAGGGGGACGTTGAGGTCGGAGCGCACGAGCACACCGCGCCCCTCCACCCCGGCGTCGAGCAGATCCTTCAGGGTCTGAACTGCCACTGTTCGGGTGTCCTGTTCGTGTGGGGTGTCAGAGCGACTTGGCGACGAGACCGATGAGATCGGCCAGGCGGTTCGAGTAACCCCACTCGTTGTCGTACCAGGAAACGATCTTGACCTGGTCGTCGATGACCTTGGTCAACGGCGCGTCGAAGATCGACGAATGCGGGTCGGTAACGATGTCCGACGACACGATCGGGTCGGTGTTGTACTTCAGGATGCCCTTCAGCGGTCCCTCGGCAGCAGCCTTCATCGCCGCGTTGATCTCGTCGACGGACGCCTTGGTGCGAAGGTTGGCGGTGAGGTCGGTGACCGAGCCGGTGGGGATCGGCACACGCAGTGCGTAGCCGTCGAGCTTGCCGAGCAGCTGCGGGAGGACCAGGCCGATGGCCTTGGCGGCACCGGTGCCGGTGGGGACGACGTTCAGTGCGGCGGCGCGGGCACGGCGCAGGTCGGAGTGCGGACCGTCCTGCAGGTTCTGATCCTGCGTGTAGGCGTGGACCGTCGTCATGAGGCCCTTCTCGATGCCGAAGCTGTCATCGAGGACCTTGGCGATCGGGCCGAGGCAGTTGGTGGTGCACGACGCGTTCGAGATGATGTTCTGGCTGCCGTCGTACTTGTCGTCGTTGACGCCCATCACGATGGTGATGTCCTCGCCCTTGGCGGGCGCGGAGATGACGACCTTCTTGGCGCCTGCGTCGAGGTGGCCCTTGGCCTTGGCTGCGTCGGTGAAGATACCGGTGGACTCGACGACGACGTCGACACCCAGGTCGCCCCACGGCAGTGCGGCGGGGCCTTCCTTGATCTCGAGAGCCTTGATCTTCTGGTCGCCGACCACGATGAAATCGCCCTCGACACGCACGTCCTTGTCGAGGCGACCGAGGATCGAGTCGTACTTCAGGAGCGTCGCCAGGGTGTCGTTGTCGGTGAGGTCGTTGACCGCGACGATCTCGATGTCCGTGGTGCCGAGCGCCTTCTGCGCCTCGACAGCACGGAAGAAGTTACGTCCGATACGACCGAAGCCGTTCACGCCTACGCGGACAGTCACAGTGAAGCTCCTTTGCCCAGAATTTAAGTTTGCCCAGAATCCAAGATGAGTCTGCTGGTGTGACCACTACTCTAATGTGCGTGGTTCACCACTCGGGATCCGCCCTTGCGTGGCACGAATCACCACATCAGAGTGAAGCCCTAGGCTTCCTCGAGCAACTCCGCAGTCACCGCGGACTCGGTGTCGGGGACCCCGATTTCCTTCGCACGGCGATCGGCCATGGACAGCAGCCGTCTGATCCGACCGGCGACAGCGTCTTTGGTCATCGGCGGATCCGCGAGCTGACCGAGTTCCTCGAGCGATGCCTGTCGGTGCTGCACCCGCAGCGTGCCCGCTGCCGCGAGATGATCCGGCACATCGGCGCCGAGGATGGCCAGTGCCCGCTCGACCCGGGCAGCCGCCGCGACCGCGGCTCGCGCCGACCGCCGCAGATTCGCATCGTCGAAGTTCGCGAGCCGGTTGGCGGTCGCACGCACTTCACGCCGCATTCGACGCTCTTCCCAGATCAGCCGGGTGTCCTGCGCGCCCATGTGGGTCAGCAACGCACCGATGGCCTCGCCGTCGCGGATCACGACGCGATCGGCGCCGCGGACCTCACGTGCCTTCGCGGTGATCCCGAGACGACGGGCGGCACCCACCAGGGCGAGCGCTGCCTCCGGTCCGGGGCAGCTGACCTCGAGGGCAGAGGAGCGACCCGGTTCCGTCAGTGAGCCGTGCGCAAGGAACGCACCGCGCCACGCTGCAGCGGCATCGGACACGCTGCCGCCGACCACCTGCGCAGGCAACCCCCGCACCGGTCGACCGCGGTTGTCGAGCAGTCCGGTCTGCCGTGCGAGTGCCTCACCGTCCTTGCCGACCCGCACCACGTAACGCGAACTCTTGCGCAACCCGCCGGCACCGAGTACGAGCACCTCCGCCTGGTAGCCGTACAGCTCGAAGATCTCCTTGCGCAACCGCCGCGCGATCGACCCGAGATCGGCCTCCGCCTCCACGACTACACGTCCCGCGACGATGTGCAGACCGCCCGCGAACCGCAGCAACGAGGACACCTCGGCCTTGCGATTGCTGGTGCGGGTGACGACGAGCCTGCTCAGCTCGTCCTTGACCTCCGCTGTCATTGCCACGAGACGATCTCCCTTCCGCCACCGCCCACGGAACTGCTGCGTCCGTGCGGCGTGGTCAGATACTGTCCGAGCGCCCTCGCCAACTTGGCGGGGTCGTGCCGATGGGTGCCGGGTTCTGCGACGTCGACGAAGTCGACATCGGCGCCGAAACCGGTCGCAGCGCGCCGAAGGTGCTCACGTTCGCGACCGGCGGGTACCGATGCTTCGTCGACGACGACATTGTCGACGCGGAAGTCCGGCGCGTGCTGCGCCAGAACGTGCAGGTGGCGTTCCGCAGAGAACCCGGCGGTTTCGCCTGGTTCGGCAGCCAAATTGAGCACAAGCACCTTACGGGCGTTCGTGTGGATCAGGGCATCGTTGAGATCCGGGACCAACACGTGCGGGATGACGCTCGAGAACCACGAGCCCGGCCCGAGCACCACCATGTCGGCATCGCACACCGCGTCCAGCGCCTCGGGACCGGCCGGTGGGTTGGCCGGGATCAGCCGCACACGCCGCACTTTCCCCGGTGTGGTCGCGACCGCGACCTGTCCGCGGATGCATCGGCTCGCCCGCGGATCTGCTTCGAGGCCGGAGACGTCTGCCTCGATGTCGAGCGCAATCGGTGACATCGGCAGGACCCGACCACGCACCTGCAGGAGGCGGCCCACGGCATCGAGGGCGGCGACGGTGTCACCCAGCACCTCGGTCAGGCCCGCGAGAATCAGGTTACCCACCGAATGCCCGGCAAGGGCACCGGTACCACCGAAGCGGTGCTGCACGGTCTGCGTCCAGATATCCACCTCGGCATCGGCGGCAGACATCGCGGCGAGCGCCATCCTGAGGTCGCCGGGGGGGATCACGCCGAGCTCGGCGCGCAGCCGGCCCGATGACCCGCCGTCATCGGCGACGGTGACGACGGCCGTGACCCGGTCGGTGAGCCGGCGCACGGCGCGCAGCGTCGCGAACAGGCCGTGTCCCCCGCCGAGTGCCGTGATCGCCGGACCTGTCGGAGAATTTCCCAGATAGGTGCTCACTCGCGCCCCAGATCACGATGTACCACGTGCACGTCGAGTCCGGGCTCGCCGCTCAATCGACCCGCGAGGGCTTCGGTCATGGCAACGCTGCGGTGCTTGCCGCCGGTACAACCCACCGCGATGGTCATGTAACGCTTCCCCTCGCGCCGATAGCCGGCGGTGGTCAGTTCGAGCATCCGCTGGTAACTGTCGAGGAACTCCGGTGCACTCTCGTGGGACAGGACGTAGTCGCGCACCGGCGCATCGCGGCCGGTCTGCGGACGCAGGTCGGGAACCCAGTGGGGGTTCGGAAGGAAGCGCACATCGCATACGAGGTCGGAGTCCATCGGCAGACCGTACTTGAAGCCGAATGATTCGACGGTCACCTGAATGGTGTCGGACGTCGCGTCTCCGAAGGCCGTTTCGATCTTGCGCCGCAGTTCCGGCCCCGTCAGCGCGGACGTGTCGACGACGAGGTCGGCCGCTGCCTTTACGGGTGCGAGTTGTCCGCGTTCGGCCGCGATCCCGTCGGTGAGCGTGCGGTCGGCGGTGTCGGACTGCAAGGGGTGACTGCGCCGGACCTGCTCGAATCGTCGGACGAGCACGGCATCGGTGGCCTCGAGGAACAACACACGGGTCTGGACCGGCCGCGCAGCCAGTTCGTTGACGACCTGACCGAGATCGCCGGTGAACAGACGGCTGCGCACATCCATGACGATGGCCAACCGTTCGAGTGGCGGCTCGGCGCGCACCGCGAGATCGATCATGGAGATGACCAACTGCGGCGGAAGATTGTCGGCGACGAACCATCCGAGGTCTTCGAGCGCGGTGGCCGCGGTGCTCATCCCGGCCCCGGACAGTCCGGTGATGATGATCACCTCGGCGCGGGGTGCGGCACCGCCTCGACCCGATCCGATGGTGTCACTACCGACATCCGTCATTGCTGCGACTCCGCTCGTATTTCCGACACGCCGACTGTGTCATCATTGCCCACCGGCGTGTCTCCTGCATCCGGACCGGGTTCCGGAGTCGAGTCGGGTGGGGACGTCGAGACACCGCTCACCATCTCGCCGCGGAGTGCGTCGTGCACGGTCTGCGCGGTCGCGCGACCGATCCCCGGGACCGCCGTGATCTCCTCGACGGTGGCCAGACGCAGTTTCGCCACCGACCCGAAATGCATCACGAGCGCTTTTCGCCGCGTGTCACCGAGCCCCCGGATCCCGTCGAGCGCGGATGCTGTCATGCGCTGCGAGCGTTTGCTGCGGTGGTAGGTGATCGCAAACCGGTGTGCCTCGTCGCGCACTCGTTGCAGCAGGTACAACGACTCGCTCGCGCGCGGCAGAATGATCGGGTCGTCCTCGCCGGGCACCCACACTTCCTCGAGGCGCTTGGCGAGACCGATCACGGCAACGTCGGTGATACCGAGATCATCGAGGACTTCTGCGGCCGCCGCCACCTGTGGCGCACCACCGTCCACCACATACAGGTTCGGTGGATACGCGAAGCGGCGCGGCCTGCCGGTGGCAGGGTCGAGCGCGGCCTCCGGTGCTGCGTCACCACCGTCACCACCGCCCTCGCCGGTCGCGGCGTGCGCGACGTCGCGGTTGTGCCGGAGGAACCGGCGGCGCGTGACTTCGGCGATCGAACCGACATCGTCGGATCTGCCCTCACCCGCAGCTTCCTTGATCGCGTAGCGCCGATAGTCGGATTTGCGCGGAAGCCCGTCTTCGAAGACCACCAGCGACGCAACGACATCTGTGCCCTGCACATGGCTGATATCGACGCATTCGATGCGCAGCGGCGCCGAGTCGAGGTCGAGGGCCTCCTGAATACCCTGCAAGGCCGCCGACCGAGCGGTGAAATCGCCGGCCCGCCGCAGTTTGTGCTGCGTCAACGCTTCTTTCGCATTGCGCAGCACCGTCTCGGCGAGCGCCTTTTTGTCGCCGCGCTGCGGTACGCGCAGCCGCACCGGTCCGCCCCGAAGACCCGACAACCAGCGGCTCATCTCGTCCGGGTCCGGTGGCAGCGCCGGAACCAGGACTTCACGTGGTACCGCGCTTGCGGCGCGGTCGCTGTCAGCAGCGGTGGTGACCGCAACCTCCTCGCCGTAGAACTGTGTGAGGAACTGTTCGACGAGCAGCGACAACTCTTCGTCGCGATCGGCGTCGTCGGATCCGGACGGCCGCGCGTCGCGATCCGCCGGACGGTCGACGACGTCGCCGGACTTCTCCACGACCCAGCCACGCTGACCGCGGACGCGGCCACCGCGCACGTGGAACACCTGGACGGCGACCTCGAGATCGTCGCCGGCGAACGCGACGAGATCGGCGTCCGTTCCGTCACCGAGTACCACGGCCTGCTTCTCGAGCGCCTTCCGCAGCGCGCCGAGATCGTCGCGCAGACGTGCTGCAAGCTCGAAATCGAGTTCCTCGGAGGCAGCGTGCATTCGTGTCTCGACCTCGCGGACGAGCCGGTCGGTGCGGCCGGCGAGGAAGTCACAGAAATCGTCGACGATCCGGCGGTGTTCGTCGGCGTCCACCCGACCGACACAGGGAGCCGAGCACTTGTCGATGTAACCGAGCAGGCACGGCCGCCCGATCTGCGAGTGCCGTTTGAAGACGCCTGCCGAGCAGGTACGGGCGGGGAACACCCGCAACAACAGGTCGAGGGTTTCCCGGATCGCCCACGCGTGGGAGTAGGGACCGAAGTAACGCACGCCTTTTCGTCGGGGACCGCGGTAGACGAACAGTCGCGGGAACTTCTCCCCCACACTCACGGCCAGCATCGGATACGTCTTATCGTCCCGATACCGCACGTTGAAGCGCGGATCGAATTCCTTGATCCAGTTGTACTCGAGTTGCAGCGCCTCGACTTCGGTGCGCACCACCGTCCACTCGACGCTGCCTGCGGTGGTGACCATCTGCCGGGTGCGCGGGTGCAACGAGGAGACGTCGGCGAAATACGAGTTCAAACGCGAACGCAGGCTCTTGGCCTTGCCGACGTAGACGACCCGGCCGTGCGGGTCGCGGAATCTGTACACCCCCGGCTCCGTGGGGATGGTGCCGGGGGCGGGGCGGTATGTCGAGGGGTCGGGCACGACGTCCAGGCTAGCCGTCCGCGCCGACACCCCGGCCGTACCGTGCTTCTATCGCACGAAAGCGCTCCAAGGCGTCGACAGCGTGTGCGCCGTCGCGGGCCTGCACCGCGACCACGGCCAGATACTCGTCGTCGGGAAGTTCGAGATGAGCCCAGGGCGCGTCGTGCGGAAATGAGATTCCGCGCACCTGATTCCAGCCGAAATGCTTCTCCTGGAACATGTTCCGAATCGAGATACCGCTCGCACCTGCACGCAGCCGGGGGCGGGTGAACAACAGTACCCCGGCCGCGACCACGAGTCCGATCAGGACCATCGCGATCTGATCGGCGACCCGCAGGTGCACACCGGTGTCGCCGCCCGACCGCAGGACCACGGCCGCTCCGATGTGGCCGACCACCAGGAACCCGGCGATGATCTGCGCCACCCGGGTCATCTTGCGTGCGCGGACGTCGAGTTCCCACGCGGTATCGGTCGCTGCCGTCACCGCGCCGCTCCTCGGAGCCGTCGCAGAGTCACGGCGGTGTCGAGTGCGGCTGCACATGCCTGGCCGCCTTTGTCCTCGATCGAATCCGGCAGCCCGGCACGGTCGAGTGCCTGCTGCTCGGTGTCGGTGGTGAGCACACCATTGCCGACCGGGGTGCCCTCGTCGAGGGCGACGCGGGTCAATCCGTAGGTCACGGCGTCGCACACGTATTCGAAATGCGGGGTCCCGCCGCGGATCACGACACCCAACGCGACCACGGCATCGTGTGTGCGGGCAAGTTGCTGCGCGACCACGGGCAGTTCGATCGCACCTGCGACACGTTCGACGGTGATCTCGGTGATCCCGGCGTCCACGGCGACTCGCCGGGCCCCGGCGATGAGCGCATCGGAGAGCGCGGTGTGCCACCGGCCCGCAACGATCGCCACACGCAGACCGGCGGCGTCCGCAAGTTGCAGGTCGGGTAGCCCTTCACCGCTCATCAGGCGTCACCGGCCTCGTAGTCGTCGAGTCCGATCAGGTCGTGACCCATCCGGTCGCGCTTCGTACGCAGGTAGGTGAGATTCTCCGCGTTCGCACGCAGCGGCATCGGGACACGCTCGGTGATCTGCAGGCCGTATCCGTCCAGCCCGACCCGCTTGGCCGGGTTGTTGGTCAGCAACCGCATCGACGCGATACCGAGATCGACGAGGATCTGCGCGCCGATGCCGTAGTCGCGTGCGTCGGCGGGCAACCCCAGTTCCAGGTTCGCGTCGACGGTGTCGGACCCCGCATCCTGCAGCTGATAGGCCTGCAGTTTGTGCATCAGCCCGATGCCGCGGCCCTCGTGCCCACGCATGTAGAGCACGACACCGCGCCCCTCCGCTGCCACCATCTCGAGTGCCGCGTCGAGTTGAGGACCGCAATCGCAGCGCAGCGATCCGAAGACGTCACCGGTCAGGCATTCGGAGTGCACGCGCACCAGCACGTCCGCACCGTCACCGTCGGGGCCGGCGAGGTCACCGCGGACGAGCGCGACATGCTCTACCTCGTCGTAGATGCTCTGGTACCCGACCGCGGTGAAGTCACCGTGCCGGGTGGGGATACGGGCCTCGGCGACCCGCACCACGTGCTTCTCGTGCTTGCGACGCCACGCGATGAGATCCGCGATGGAGATCAGGGCGAGGTCGTGTTCGTCGGCGAACACCCGGAGCTCGTCGGTGCGGGCCATGTGGCCCTCGTCCTTCTGCGAGACGATCTCGCAGATCACGCCTGCCGGGCGCAGATCTGCCATTCGGGCGAGGTCGACGGCCGCCTCGGTGTGGCCGGGGCGTCGCAGGACGCCCCCCTCCTTCGCGCGCAACGGCACGACGTGGCCCGGACGCGTGAAGTCCAGCACGGTCGAGTCGGGGTCTGCGAGCAGCCGCATCGTGGTGGCACGGTCGGACGCCGAGATGCCGGTGCCGATACCTTCCTTCGCATCGACCGTGACCGTGTACGCGGTACCGTGCTTGTCCTGGTTCGTGGAGTACATGGGGGGCAGACCGAGCCGGTCGCAGTCGTCGCCGTCGAGCGGCACACACAGATAACCGGAGGTGTAGCGCACCATGAACGCCACGAGTTCGGGAGTGGCCTTCTCCGCAGCGAAGATGAGGTCGCCCTCGTTTTCACGGTCTTCGTCGTCGACCACGACGACCGCCTTACCGGCGGCGATGTCGGCGACCGCGCGCTCGATGGTGTCGAACCTCGTCACTTGCCCTGACTCCAAATCTTCTAGTCGGACGACTCGTGCTTCGCGTCCACTGTCCTGTTCCACAGTACGACCTCTCACCGAGCGTTCTGCAGTCGCTCCACGTACTTCGCGATCACGTCGACCTCGAGGTTGACGGTGGTACCCGCCTCGGCGCCACCGAGCGTGGTCAGCGACAACGTCGTCGGGATCAGCGAGATCTCGAACCATTCGTCGCCGGGCTCGCCGCCGAGCGCCGACACCGTCAGCGACACGCCGTCGACCGTGATCGAACCCTTCTCGACGACATACCGGGCGATGCTCGCAGGCAACGAAATCCGGACCACCGTCCAGTTCTCGGACGGCGTGAGCAAGAGCACGGAGCCCGTCCCGTCGACGTGGCCCTGGACGATGTGCCCGCCGAGTCGGCTGTTCACCGCTGCCGCGCGTTCGAGGTTGACGCGGCTGCCCGCGGCAAGGCCCTCGAGGCTCGAACGGTTCAGTGTCTCCTGCATCACGTCCGTGGTGAACGAGTCGGTGTCGACGACGTCGACGACGGTCAGGCACACACCGTTGACCGCGATCGAGTCACCGTGTTTGGCGTCGGCTGTCACCACCGGCCCCCGCACAGTGAATCGAGCGGCATCCGCGAGGTCTTCGCGCGCCACGATTTCACCCAGTTCTTCCACGATGCCGGTGAACACGGTCGGCTCCTTCACTCCCGGTCGGTGACCGGGTTCGTCAGTCCCGGTCCGGGACCAGGGTCATGAGGACATCGGCGCCGACGGTCTCGACGCGCTCCCGACGAAACCGTAGCGCCTCGGTGATCGTGGTGACGCCCGCGTCCTGCACGGCGGCGCTCCCGTCTCCGAGCACGACCGGCGCGATGTAGGCCTGGATTCGATCGACCCGGCGGGCCGCCAGGAATGCCCCCGCGAGACGCGGGCCACCCTCGAGAAGCACGTCGGGGTGGTCGGCGAGCGCGGCAAGGACCTCGTCGACGTCGTGGGTGCGCAGTACGAGGGTGGGCGCGCTGTCGTCGAGCACCCGCGCATCGGTGGGGATGTCACTGAACCCGACGACCACACGCAAGGGCTGATGGGGTGCGAGATCACCGTCGGGCAGGCGCGCGGTCAGCCACGGGTCGTCGGCGAGAACGGTGCCGGTGCCCACGACGATCGCGTCCAGTCTGCTGCGTTCGTCGTGCACGCGTGTGCGGGCGTCCGCTCCGGAGATCCACTGACTGGTGCCGTCGGCGGCCGCGCTGCGGCCGTCGAGCCCGGCCGCGTATTTCCAGGTCACGTGCGGACGGCCGGTGCGCTGCCGATGCAGCCACGCGCGAAGTGAGCTGTGGGCCACGGTGTCCGCGCCGAGACCTTCGTGGACCGCCACGCCTGCGCCACGCAGGGTGTCTGCGCCGCCCCCTGCGACCGGGTTCGGATCTGCGATCGCGTAGTGCACTATCGCAATACCGGCATCGATCAAGGCTTGTGCGCAGGGTCCGGTACGACCGGTGTGGTTGCAGGGTTCGAGGGTCACGACGGCGGTTCCGCCACGCGCCCTGTCTCCGGCGGCCGCGAGGGCGCGCACTTCGGCGTGGGGACCGCCGGGCGGTGCGGTGGCCCCCACTCCGGCGATTCGACCGTCCGCGTCGACGATGGTCGCGCCCACCGGCGGATTGGGGCTCGTCGTCCCGCGCACTGCTTCCGCGGCGTCGAGCGCGAACTGCAGCGCTTCGGTGAGTTCCGGCGCGATCACGGCGCGAGGGTCAGGTGCGCGGAGGCCCTCCCGGCCTGCGCGCGCAGTTTGCGCACCGCTTCTGCGGGATCCTCCGCGCCGTAGACAGCGGAGCCTGCGACGAAGCAATCGACACCGGCCTCGGCAGCGGCCTCGATGGTATCGGCGTTGATCCCCCCGTCGATCTCCACGAGCAGACGCAGTTCACCGGAATCCACCAGTTTCCGGACCGCGCGGGCTTTGCCGAGCACGTCGGGGATGAAGGACTGGCCACCGAATCCCGGTTCGACACTCATCACGAGGAGCGTGTCGAACTCCTTCAGGATCTCGAGGTACGGCTCGATGGGAGTTCCGGGCTTCACAGACAGCCCGGCCTTACCACCTGCGGCGCGGATATCCCGCGCGACGGCGATGGGATCGTCCGTGGCCTCGGCGTGAAACGTGACGTTGTGCGCGCCTGCCTCGGCGTACGGCGGCGCCCACCTACCCGGATCCTCGATCATCAGATGACAGTCGAGAGGAATGTCGGTTGCCGCGAGCAACGACTGCACGATCGGCAGGCCGAGAGTCAGGTTCGGCACGAAATGTGCGTCCATGACGTCTACATGCAGCCAGTCGGCGCCGGCGACGGCCTCGGCCTCATCGGCGAGGCGCGCGAAGTCCGCGGAAAGAATGGAGGGGGCAATCATCGGGTGGGCCACATCGGGAAAGTCTAGTGCGCGGCCGGACCCGATCGAAAACAATGCCGGGTCGCCACCGCCGACGTAGATGAGGACCTATGGCACTGGCCCCCGAAGCCGCGAAATGGTTGAGTCGAGGCTGATCAACTCTTCACTCACCGGTGCATCGTGCCGATCCGACCCGAGCGATACTTCGGGGCGTCACTCGGCGACCGATCGATGGCAAGTGAATGACCTGGCCGGGGTTGCGGCCACCACAGCGCCGCAGGGGGGCGCTCCGGTGACCGCGGTCCCGGGGCACGGACGGATCCGCTCCCGAAAGCCACCAAGTACGCCCATACTCGACGGCATCCGACGAAGGGGCACAGGTGAGCACTCCGAATCCGGCACCACTGGCCGGCAAAACCATGATCATGTCCGGCGGAAGCCGTGGGATCGGCCTCGCCATCGCACTGCGCGCCGCCCGGGACGGCGCCGACATCACACTGATCGCCAAGACCGACACTCCGAATCCGAAGCTGCCCGGCACCATTCATACCGCCGCTGCCGAACTCGAGAAAGCAGGCGGACGCGTGCTGCCGTTCGTCGGCGATGTCCGCGACGACGACGCGGTCGCCGAAGCGGTCCGGCAGACGATCGAGCGGTTCGGTGGGATCGACATGGTCGTCAACAACGCCTCCGCGATCGACCTGTCACCCACCACCGACATCGCGATGAAGAAATACGACCTCATGCAGGACATCAACTGCCGCGGCACGTTCCTGCTCTCGAAGCTGTCCATCCCCGCTCTGCGCGACTCGGCGAAAGCAGGCCGTAACCCGCACATCCTGACGCTGTCACCACCACTGAACCTCTCCCCCAAGTGGGCAGGAGCGCATCTTGCCTACACGATGGCCAAATACGGGATGAGTCTGACGACACTCGGTCTCGCCGAAGAATTGAAGAACGACGGAATCGGCGTCAACTCGCTCTGGCCGCGCACCACGATCGCGACCGCCGCCGTCCGCAATCTCCTCGGCGGTGAGCAGATGGTCGATTCGTCGCGGACGCCGGACATCTACGCCGACGCCGCGTACGCCGTCCTGACCTCACCGAGCACCGAGGCGACCGGAAACTTCTACATCGACGACGAAGTGCTCGCCGATGCCGGCATCACCGACCTCGAGCCGTACCGGGCGGGCACCGGCGAACTCCAACTCGATCTGTTCCTCGACTGATGAGAGGTACCACGCGCAGCGACCGGGATGCGCGTGGTACGGCAGGCACGAAGCCGCGGCCCCGTCGACATCACAGACTGCGGGCGAGGGCGTCGAAGCGATCGATGTCTTCGCGCCGGCAGACGTGGCTGCCTGCTGTGAGCAGCGCGGCGGAGCCGCAGGCGATTCCCAACGCCAACGCATCGCGCAGCGGCCGATCCTGCAACAACCCCACTACGAGCCCCGCCACCATGCTGTCACCGGCCCCGACCGCGCTGCGCACCTCGACGTCGAGGGCGGGCACCTGCACCGTTTCGGCGGCGGTGACCATGATGGCCCCGTCGGCACCGAGGGAGACCACGACGACCTCCGCGACACCGCGGTCCACGAGTGCGCGGGCGGCGCCGATCCGGTCCTCCGATGTGGGGAGGTCGTGACCGACCCACTCGCACAATTCGTCCAACGACGGTTTGACGAGAAACACCCCCGACTCGATGCTCGCGAGTGCGTCACCCGAAGAGTCGAGGACGAACCGCGCTCCGGCGTCGCGGGCGGCCTCGGCGATCTGCCGCACGAAGGTGCCCGGCACACCGGGCGGGAAGCTTCCGCTGGCGACGACATACTTAGCGTCCTTCGCCACCTTCGTGAGCGCGACCAGGCACTGTTCCTGTTCCTCGGCTGTCAGCTCTGGGCCGGGAGTGACGAACCGGTACTCGAGGCCGCTCGCGCGGTCGATCGTCGTGAAGCACTCCCGGGTGTCGTCGACGATGGGCACGATGTGCTCTTCGACATCGTCGTCGTCGAGTAACCCGCTCATCTGTTCGCCGCGTGCACCTCCCGCCGGGTACACCGCGGCGGCCGACGCACCGAGCACGCGCGCGACCTTCGCGACGTTCACCCCGCCCCCGCCTGCATCGTAGAACGGCTCGTCGCACCGGAGTTTGCGGGTGGGAACCACCCGGTCGGTGAAAGTGGTGACATCGAGGGCCGGGTTCATGGTCAGTGTGACGATGTCGGGCATACGCGAACCCTATTGGCAGGGGTGCTTGCACGTCGACCCGGAGAAACTTGCCGTGGTCGGCGCCGACCTCTAGGCGAGCGAAATCCTCGTCACGCCGCGGTCGCCGCGGCGACCTGCCGTTTGTTCTTCTTACCCCACCCCTTGCTCCGGCATGCGACGGCGGAGCCGAGCATGAGCAAACGCATCGATCGTGCTGCGGCATCGACGAGCAGGTCGTGACCGTTGGCGACGGCGTCCTCCAGTTTCATCGGGACGGGGATGATCGACGCGATCGCACCGATTCCGACGTCGTGTACGTCCAATGCGCCTGGGCCGAGCGACCCGGCGAGCGCAAGCACCGGTACCCCGACTCGCTGAGCGCGCCGAGCGATCTCGGCGGGTACCTTGCCGCGCGGTGTCTGGAAGTCGATGCTCCCCTCTGCGGTGATGATCAGGTCGGCGCGCGCGACGAGGGCGTCGAGGTCGATGCAGGAAAGGCCGCTGTCGAGCAGTACGTCGAAACGGGACGCGATTCGGGCCCCGATAACGGCAAGTCCTGCGCCGAGCCCGCCCGACGCCCCACTGCCCGGGCCGGTCCTGACATCGAATCCCGTAGTAGTGCAGTGCTGTTCGAGCACCGTCGCCCACCTGTCCAACGCGGCCGAAAGCTCCTCGACCTGCGCGGGACTCGCACCCTTCTGCGGCCCGAACACGCGGGCGACACCCCCCGGCCCGCACAACACGTTGTGGGTGTTGCACGCCAGGACGATCTCTGCATCGGCGAGCGCTGGGTGCAGGGCGTCGAGTTCGAGCCGATCGGACCGAGCCAGATGGTGACCCCCGTCGGGAAGATCGTGCCCGTCACAGTCGAGGATCCGAGCGCCGAGCGCCTGCAGGGCGCCGGCACCTCCGTCGCAGGTGCCGGAGTCGCCGCATCCGACGATGATGCGGCGGACGCCGTCGTCGAGTGCGGCAGCGATGAGCTCACCCACACCTCGGCTTGTGGTCCGGCCGGGGTCGCGGCGGTCGCCGGGCACGAGGCGCAGGCCCGCGGCCGAGGCCATTTCGATCACTGCAGTGCCAGCGGCAGCGCCCCCGAGTAGTGCCCAATGCGCGACCACTGGTTCGCCGACGGGGCCGGTGACCGTGGTCGGCACGAGAGTGCCTCCGGTGGCCGCCGCGAGGATCTCGGCGGTACCCTCCCCTCCGTCCGGGATCGGGACGGTGTCGACGGCGACGCCGGGCAGTGCCCTCCGGACACCGACCGCGATCGCCGAGGCCACGGACGGGGCGTCGAGACTCTCCTTGAATCCGCTGGGCGCGACGAGAATTCGGTGTGGAACCTTCAGTGCCATGACGTCGCTCCTATCGGTACGGTGAAAGCATTCAGTGGGGACCATGGGCGGAATCACGGGAACAGCGCCATGCCGAGCAACGGCCAGACGAACCACGCGAACACGAGCACCAGCACCGCGCTGAGCGGGCCGAGCACCATGGACAACCGCAGCAGGTCCCTGCTCGTGTACGTGGGGAGTTCCGGCACCGACGAGAACAGCGTCACCGGTTTCGCGGAACTGGGTAGGGTATGACAGAAGCCGGCCGCGGCGGTCGAGACGAACGCTGCCGCGAGTGGATCGACGCCCACACTGGGAGCGAGTGCCACGACCACGGGGATGAGCACCGCCGACCTGGCCGAACGTGACTGGATCACCAGGTGCGCAGCAGTCGAGATCAAGACGACGACCACGACGAAGAGCGGCCCCGCCGCGGCACCGCGTGAGGTGAGCGGACCGAACGCGGTGGTTGCCAGCCAGTCCGCTGCGCCGCTGGTAGTGAGCGCGGTACCGATCGACAACGTCGCGGCCATGAACAGCAACAGCGTCCACGGCACGGTCTTCAGTGCTGCTCCGAGCCTGACCGACCCGTAGCGCGGTGAGGTCGCCACGAGCGCGCCGAGCAGCGCCACCACAGCAGGATGGATGCCGTGCAGCGGTTCGGTACACCACAGCACCGTCACGACGGCGAGCAGCAGCGCTGCCCTGGACTCGGCGACGGTCAACGGACCGGTTACCGGAGTCGAGGACTGCGCACCGATGTCCTCGGCGGTGATCGACAGGTCCCGGTGACGGTCCTCCGTGTCGGTGAACATCCAGAGCACCAGTTCCGCCGCAGCATGCGACGAGACGATCGCCAGGGGCAGCCCCAGCAGCATCCACGTCGCGAAATCGAATCCGCTGCCGGTCGCGGCGGTGACGATCCGGCTCGTGATCAGGTGTGCACCGGCACCGAGCAACGATGCCACGGCCGACAGAAGTATCACGGTCGGGAACAGCAGCGCCAGGGCGCGCACCAGCCGGGGGCGGTCCGCCAGGGCGGTGGCAATCGCGACGAAGACCGGCAGCACGAGCGCCGCACGCCCCGATGTCGACGGCACGGCGAACGCAGTCACCACCAGCGCCGCGGTCACCAGGTGGATCAGAGCCCGTGGCGTTCGCGCGCCGGTGACGAGGAACGTAGCGCCGCGGGTGGCCAGCCCGGAGGAGGCAACGCCTGCGGCGATGACGAACGCCGACAGGAGCAGCCAGACGATGTCGTCGCCGAGCGCGGCGAACAGCGCATCGGCGTCGGTGACTCCCACGACGGTGAGCGTCGCGGCAGCACCGAGCGCTATGTAGGTGTCGTCGACACGGGTGAAGATCCACAACCACACCGCGATCACGAACACGATCAGGGTGAGTGCGGCGTCCGCGCTCAGAGCGACATCGGTGCGGGCGAGATACACGATGCCGGCGCATGCGACGAACAGGACGACGAGGGCAGACAGACGGCCGGGGGCCGGCAAGCGCCGCTCCCACCGAGGTGAGGGCGGCGAGGTTGCCGGCGCGCGCGGTGGCGTGGTCGCGAAGTACGTCATCGCAGCCGATACCCCGCTCCGCGGATCGTCTCCACCCGGTCGCCGCCGATCTTGCTGCGCAACGCGCGGACGTACACATCGACGACGTTGGAGGCCGGGTCGAAGTCGTAGCCCCACACGTGCCCGAGGATCTGTTCACGGGAGAGCACCTGGCCGCGATGCCGCAGGAATACCTCGAGCAAGGAGAACTCGCGGCTGGTGAGGTCGACGGTGGCGCCACCGACTTCGACGCGGCGGGTGCGGAGGTCCAGTGCAAGATCGCCGTCGCCCAGCACCGACGTCGGATCGGTCGCGCCGACGTCACCGATGCGCAGCCGGATCCGTGCGAGGAGTTCGGCGAACTGGAACGGTTTGCTCACATAATCGTTGGCTCCGCCCTCGAGCCCCGCGACGGTGTCGGTGACGCTGTCGCGTGCGGTGAGCACGATGACGGGGGTGCGGACCCCTTCGCCCCGGAGCCGGTCGAGCACGGTGAACCCGTCCATCTTGGGCAGCCCGATATCGAGGATGACAAGGTCGAACGCGTCACTGCGGGCCAGCAGCAGCGCCGTCTCCCCGTCGCCCGCATGGGTGATGGTGTAGCCGGCAGCGCGCAGCCCCTTCTCCAGGAAGGCGACGATCCGTGGGTCGTCCTCGGCGATCAAGATGCGGCTCAATGGATTACGGCCTCTCGAGGGTTGGGGCTGATACGGGCTCGCGGGGTCCCGGCTCGGTGTGTTCGCGGTGGTCGATGGCGTGGACGCGTGCACCGGGACCGTCTGCAGGCAGGTCGATACCGAAAGTGGCGCCCTCTCCCGGGGTGCTGTCTACCCACACCGATCCGTGGTGGGCGTCGGTGATGGCCCGCACGATCGCCAATCCGAGTCCCGCACCGCCACGTTCGGGTGCCTGCCCGCCGACGTCGGCAGGGCTGGGGTTGCCACGCCGGAACCGCTCGAAGATGCGACTCGCGTCTTCCGGTGCCACACCGGGGCCGGTGTCCTTCACCCACACGCGGAACAGACGATGCCCGTCGTCGACGACGAAGGCGGATCCGAGCTGGATGATGTCGCCGTCGTGAGTGTGGGAGACCGCGTTGGTGGCGAGCTGCAACGCGGCCTGGGTGACACGCTGGCTGTCGATGTCGGCGACCCCCTCGGCCACTTCCATGAGCTGCCAGTCGCGGGTCCCGAGCATCTGCGCCTTGGCTTCGATGTCGAGCGTCAGGTCGGTGACATCCACCTCGCGGCACGTCACGAAGTCGGGGCGTTCGGCCTTGGCAAGCACCAGCAGGTCACTGACGATGCGGGCCATGCGATCGAGCTCGTCCTCGACGAGGCGAAGAGTCGCGGCGCGGGTGATGGCATCGGCGGTTCGGTCGAGTTCCATCACTTCGAGGTGCCCGCGGATCACGGTGATCGGCGTGCGCAATTCGTGTCCGGCGTCATCGACGAACCGTTGCTGGGTGGCGTGGGCCTGTTCCAAGCGATCGAGCATCGAGTTGAAGGTTTCGGCGAGCGCGGCGATATCGTCGCGCCCGTGGACGGGCACCCGACTCGTGAGGTCTTTCTCTCCGATCGCCGCGGCGACTTCGCGCACCTGCCGGATCGGGGCGAGTATCTGGCCGGCGACAAGCCAGCCGATGACTGCGGTGAGTCCGAGTCCTCCGACCGCGACGAGGGCGATGGTGCCGATGGTTTCGCCGACCTGGGCTCGTTGTTCAGCGGTGAACACCGCAACGACCAGTGCGCCGTCGTCATTGCCCGAGGTGACGTCGGACCGGGCCCACCGGACCCGCCCGCCCTCGGCGTCTATGACACCCGAGTTGGTGGGTGTGCCGAGCATCCGGTCGAAGAGATTTCCGTCTTCGGTCAGGCCCGGCGGCAGGTCGGGCCGGTCGAGGGCGATACGCCGATCGAACAACAACTGACCACCGACGACCCCGACGATCACCTCACCTTCCGAGGTGTGTTGCCGGTTCAGGTACACCTCGAGCATCCGGTCGACACTGGTGAACGGCGCAGCGGTGGTCGGGTCGACACCGACGGACGCGAAGGCGCGGAACTCGTCGATCTCCTGCGTGATATCGGCGTTCGCGTCATGGTCGACATCGTTGAGCAGCAACGCTCGGGTCGTGACAACGACCGACACCAGTGCGACGGCGGTGGTGAGGAGAATCCAGGTGAGGATGCGCCAGCGGGCCGGCAGGGCTGATCCTCGCGGTCCTCTCACCCCGTCACTCGCCATCGTCGTCCCAGTCATCATCCTCGGTGTCGTCGTCCCAGTCGTCGTCCCCATCGTCATCGTCCCAGTCGTCATCCCATTCCTGTGCGGGAGCGGGAAGCGGCTGCCGTTGCACATCGGAGATCTGAGGTGCGGGGGGCACCGTGTTCTCTGCCGTCGGCGCGACAGGTTCCACCGCAGGAACCGGGCCGGGACGCATTGCCTCGGGTCCCGGCGCGTCGGTTTCCTCTGCACCGGCACCGGGTGGCTGCGGTTCGCGCCCGCGGGGAGCGTCGTCGGTCGTGCCGGGGTCGCGAGGATCGACCGACACCGTGATCGAAGCGTTGCCCACGTCCGGGGACCCGGCATGACCGCCGAGCAACTGGCCGGCCCATGCGAGTCCGGCCGGGATGATCAACAGGGCCACCAGTGCAGAGATGCGCTTCACGACTGCCATGGCAACAATGCTCTGACGTCGGCGTGAACAGTTCGTGAAACGAAGATGAGAGAGTCTTCATCTTCGGCATACGCTGCGGCACTCGACCGTCGCGAGGTTCACCGGTCGCATCGCTGCACCGTAGGGCCGGTTACGCCACCGGCTTCCGGAGCGCCGCCATGAACATCGCGTCGGTGCCGTGCCGATGCGGCCACAGCTGCACGCCCGGTCCGGCACCGAGTTGCGGCACCCCCGGGACGAGCTCACGGGTGTCGAGTTCTTCGACCCCGTGGCGGCGCACCGCGTCGGCGACGACCGCCACCGTCTCGGACACGTGCGGCGAGCACGTCGAATACAGCACGACACCGCCCGGACGCAACAGTCCGATCGCAGATGCGAGGAGTTGCTTCTGCAGGCGCACCAGATCGGCGACGTCACCGGGTCGGCGCCGCCACCGCGCTTCAGGCCTGCGACGCAGTGCACCGAGCCCGGTACAGGGTGCATCGACGAGGATACGATCGTAGCCGGGTTCGAGTCCCGGTTCGCGACCGTCCGCCACATGCACGGTGACCGGCAGTCCGCGGGCGGTCTTACGGACCAGATCGGCGCGGTGTTCGATCGGTTCGACGGCATCGACGGTGTAGCCGTCGAGGTCGGCGAGGGCGCCGAGCAACGCGGCTTTCCCGCCGGGCCCGGCACACAGGTCGAGCCAGCGTCCACTGTCGTTGCCGGTGAGCGGAGCGAGAGTCAATGCCCGGGCGACGAGTTGGCTGCCTTCGTCCTGCACGGCGGCCATGCCTTCGCGGACGGGTTCGAGCCGACCGGGATCGCCGTGGTCGAGATGCACCGCGTACGGCGACCACTTGCCTTGTTCCCCACCGGTGATGAGCGCGAGTTCCTCGGCGGTGATGATGCCGGGGCGTGCCACGAGGTGCACGATCGGGCGGGCATCATCTGCAGCGAGCACCTCGGCGAGCTCCCCGGCGTCCTGGCCGAGTGCATGCGCGAACGCCTGCGCTATCCACACCGGGTGTGCGTGGCGGAACGCGAGGTGTCCCACCGGATCCCGGTCCGCGTCCGGGGCCAGCCGCTCGACCCACTGGTCCTCGGTCTGCTCTCCCACTCGCCGCAACACCGCGTTGACGAATCCTGCTCGGCCCTGGCCGAATTCGGTGCGGACCAGATCCACGCTGGTCGCGACAGCAGCGTGATGCGCGACGCGAGTCCGCAGCAGCTGGTAGGTACCCAGGCGCAGCACGTCGAGCAGCGCACCGTCGATCTCGTCCACGGGACGCTGCGCGGCGGACTCGATGACCGCGTCGAGCATCCCTTGAGCGCGGCACGCACCGTACGTGAGTTCAGTCGCGAGCGCCGCGTCGCGGGAATCGAGCTTCCGTTCGCGCAACAACGCGGGAAGTACGAGATTGGCGTAAGCGTCACGGTCCCGTACCGCGCGCAGCACGTCGCGAGCTGCGGTGCGCGCCGGATCCACCGCAGACTGCGACGGGCGCCTGGCCTGACGCGGTTTCGGGTTGCGATCCCCGGTTCCTTTTCCGGGACGCCGTGCGGGCCTGCGGGATTCGGTCACTGTGCACTCACTTCGGTGTCGAGGCGGGCGCCGCGCGCCCAGTCGGCGGCGGCCATCGCCTTCTTGCCGGGTGGCTGGACGGTGCCGAGCCGGACGGCGCTGGTTGCCGTTCCGATGAACAGGCCGTCTTTCCGAGCGAGAATCTCGCCGGGTTCGAGAGACTCGTCCGTTACGGTGACGGGTCCGAGCTTCACACGCAGGTCACCGATCATGGTCCACGCTCCGGGTGCCGGGCTGACGGCACGGATGTGGCGGTCGACGACGTGCGCGGGATGCGTCCACGTGACCCGGGCCGCGTCGACTGTGATCTTCGGGGCCAGCGAGACTCCATCGGAGGATTGGGGTGCGGGGCTGAGTATGCCGTCGGCAATGCCGTCGAGGGTCGATTCGAGGAGGATCGCTCCAGCGTCGGCGAGACGGTCGAGGAGGTCACCGGCCGTGTCGGTGGGGCGAATGGTCTCGGTGACCACGCCGTAGACGGGACCCGTGTCGAGTCCGGCCTCGAGCCGGAAGGTGCTCGCGCCGGTGATCTCGTCACCCGCGGCGAGCGCTGCCTGCACGGGGGCGGCACCGCGCCACGCAGGCAGCAGCGAGAAATGCAGATTCACCCAGCCGTGGACGGGGATGTCGAGCACGGGCTGCGGGAGCAGCGCTCCGTACGCGACAACCGGGCAGCAGTCCGGTGCCAGCTCGGTCAGCCGCGCGATGAAGTCCGGGTCGCGCGGCGAACGCGGGGTGAGCACCTCGATGCCGTGTTCGTCGGCGAGTCGGCCGACGGCCGAACGCACCGTCTTCCGGCCGCGGCCGGCGGTGGTGTCGGGGCGGGTCACCACGGCGACGACGTCGTGCCGGGCGGACTCGATCAGGCGGCGTAGCGACGGGACAGCGGGTTCGGGTGTGCCCGCGAACACGACGCGCATGTCAGCGCACCACCGGCACGACGCGATGCGGTGTGGTGGGGATGGGTCCGGCCGGACGTGTCACGAATACTGCTCCCGAATCTCGACGACGATGATTCCCACAGTCTAGGGAGTCGACCAGCATGGGGAGTCGACCAGTACGGGAGTCGACGGGCGGCAGATCTGATGCAGTGGAATACCGGTGGGCTCAGAAGTTGCTCTGGATGATCATCTCGGGGATACCGGTACCCAAAGCCACGGGAACGCAATCGCCGAGCCCGTAGCGGTCCGGATCGAGGGCGTGCCGCATCAGAGACAGCGCGAACGGATCGTAAACCATGTTGAAATGCCCGGTCAGGTCCTGCGGGCACAGATCCTGGATCACGTAGTTCACCGCGTCACCGCTGCGCAGCGCGACGTTACCGGCGGGTTGGATCACCTCGTCGACATTCGTGCCGATCGTCGTGTACCGCACTCCGGGCACCGTGTCGGTGGGGGTGTTGAGCTGCTCGAGCAGGTCCGAACCCTCGAGCTGCTGGACCAGCGCCACGGAGAACGACTCCTCTGCGAGCTCCAGCGCACCGGGCACCAGGGCAGCAGCGGCACCGAGACCGTAGAAGGTGCCCCCATAGCTGGGGGACGCGACACCTACCCAGCGGTCGACGACGTCGGCACCGCTGAGCTCGTTGATGTAGTAGCGGGCGACGGTGGCACCCTGCGAGTAGCCGAGGAGGTCGACCTCGTCGGCACCGGTGGCCGCACGTACGGTGTCGACGAAACCGCCGAGCTGGGCGGCACTGACACGAATGTCTCCGGTGCCGTACTCCTCGTCGCCCGCGGCGAGGCCGTAGTTCAGGACGAACACGCACCAACCGGACTCCACGAGCAGTGGGGCAAGAGCAGCGAAATCCGAGTAGCTGTTGGAATCCGTACCGTGCGCCAGAATCACCGGCTTGGGGTGTTCGTTCGAGGGCCGGCAGGTGAAGTCGTTGGTGCCGTCCGGCGCTGCACCCGGATGAGTTTCGGCGTACTCGGCAGCCTCTGCGTGCGTGTGCACAACCGGACCGGGGGTCACAGGGACGAACTCGGTGGAGCCTCCGGCGGGTTGTGCACCCGCCGGTCCCGCGACGAGAGCAAGGGTGCACAGCGCACCCACGACCGCCGCACCCACTGTCCGATGTCTCCGCACAGCGACTTCCTTTCCTCTGGACCAACCCCACATAATTGTGACCTGTAACAGCTCGCTTGTCGTGCCGGTAGGAGGCAATACAGTGCGAAGGGTAGGTCTCCCGTGAGTCGCGGCTAGCATGTCGGGGTGGCAACAACCGGAGTGATCACCGTCAGTGCAGTGGTGTTGAGGAACGCAGCGGGATCGTCGGTGCTGACCGTCCGCAAGCGCGGAACCACCAGCTTCATGTTTCCCGGCGGCAAACCCGAACCGGGCGAGACCGCCGCCGAGACACTCATCCGTGAATTGGAAGAGGAACTGGGGGTGCGCTTGGATCCGGCCGCGCTGCGTCCACTCGGGGTGTTCCGGGCTGCAGCGGCCAACGAAGCCGGCTTCGAAGTCGAAGCCACGGTCTTCGAGCATCCGACGGTGCCGATAGGCGGCCCGGCTGCCGAGATCGACGAGGTCCGTTGGCTCGACCTCGGTCTCGAGATCATCCCCGACGACATCGCGCCACTGACCGCACTGATGCTCCCCGCTCTACAGGCCGATCCGCAGGAGCGCTGACCTTCTCCGGCTAGCCGATCTTCGGCGGGTCCATCTGCACGCGCAGCGGCCCGTTCGCACGGCGCGCGGTACGCGTCGCCTGCGCTTGACGCAGCGCCAGACCGAGCTCCCGCCCGCGGGTGCGTGCAACTCTGATGAGCATGCGGTGCACCTCGTCGGGCTCCGGAGCGTCGGCACTGAAGGGCAATCGCTGACCGGGCGGCAGCGGCACCGGACCGAGCACTTCCGCACCTTCGGGGAGATGTGTGGCCGCGATCAGCTCGGCAACCGCCGACGACCCCCCGTCGACAGCCGCCATGTGCACAGCCGGCGGGAATCCCACCTCGGCGCGCTCCTCGACCTCGGTCCGGGCGTGCCCCACCGGGTCCCAGCGCACGAGCGCCTGCACGGTGGGGATCCCGGAATCGGCAACCACGACCACCTGACCGCCGTCCGCAGACGAGCGCACCAGCGCCGACGCAGTGAGCCACCTGCGCATCGTCTCTTCCGCGGCTCTCAGGTCGGCACGCCCGAGCAACGCCCACCCATCCAGCAGAAGCGCGGCACCGTATCCCCCGGGCGCAACCGGTTCCGCACCGACGGTGGACACCACGAGTGCCGCTCCTTCCGGAGCAACGGCCTTCACGTCTGCTCCACCCGAGGTCACCACCGGTACACCGGGAAACGCGCGACCCAACTCCTCGGCGGTGCGTCCTGCTCCTACCACGACCGCACGCAACGACCGGGCACCGCACGCATGGCACCGATGAGTGGCGTCGACAACACCGCACCAGCGACAGGCCGGCACCGCCGCCCCGTCGGATCCACCGGCCGACGGCAGCGCCAAGGGCCCGTTGCAGCGGCGGCACCGAGCGGGTGCTCGGCACTTTCCGCACGCCAGAGCGGGGACATAGCCGCGACGCGGTACCTGCACCAGCACACCGTGCCCCGCACCGAGCGCGGAGCGGGCTGCTGCGAAGGCAATCGCGGGGAGCCGCGCTGCCCGGGCCGCAGGATCACGAGCCAATGCCTGATCGCTATCGGCGAGCGCGGTGACCTTCGGTGCCCACGCACGCAACACGTCGCGGGACGGGACGAGATCGTGTGCCCATCCTGCCTCGACGAGCGCCTGGGTCTCAGCGGTGCGAGCATGCCCGGCGATCACCACCGACGCGCCCGTCGCGTGGGCGCGAAGCGCCGCGACCTCCCGGGTGTGTGGGTAGGGCGAGCGTGGTTCGCAGTGTAGGTCGTCGCCGTCGTCCCAGATGACGAGCAGTCCGAGCCGCGATGTGGGGGCGAACACGGCGGCGCGAGTACCGACCACGATGCGGGCCGAGCCGCGCAATGCAGCCAGCCAGCGTCGATACCGCTGCGCGGGACCGAGACCGGCCGCGAGACCCACGACGTGTTCGGCCCCGGCCACTTCGACGCACGCGGACAGGACCCGGTCGAGGTCCCGCTGATCGGGGACGACGAGCACCGCCGCGCGGTCACCGGCCGCGACGAGTGCCGCTAGCTCGGCGAGTCGTCGCGGCCAGTCGTCGCCGGGAAGTACCTGCCACGCGGCACGAACGGCACGACCGGCGCCGAGCGCTTCGAGAAAGTTGGCGCCATGTCGGTAGCGGGCCCACGCCGCGTGATCGATCTCGGGCACCGGAGGCACCGCGGTGACGCGGGGGGTTTCGGCTTCGACGCGGGCGTGTCTCGGCGGGACCGCGAGTCGCAAGACGTCTGCGCGGGTCCCGGCGTAGCGAGTCGCGACCTCGTCGGCGAGTCCGACGATCTCCTCGGTGAGGACCACTTCCCCGGACACCACGCGATCGAGCCAGCCCAGCTTTCCTGGATGATCACTCGTAGCGACGCGGGACAGCAGGAATCCGTCGACGAGCCGCCCGGCAAACCGCACGCGGACGCGGACGCCCGGTCGGGCGTCCGCGTCGAGTTCGTGCGGGATCAGGTAGTCGAATTCGCGGTCGAGGTGCGGCAACGGAAGCAGTGGAAGTATCCGCGCGACCGGGTCGACTTCGGCGGCGTGTCGTGGTTCGGCCACCGCTGTCCGATCCCGGGGTTACAGACCGGCGGCCGCGCGGAGTTTCTCGGCGCGGTCGGTGCTCTCCCAGGGCAGGGAGATGTCGGTGCGACCGAAGTGGCCGTACGCGGCGGTCTGCGCGTAGATCGGACGCAGCAGGTCGAGGTCGCGGATGATCGCGCCGGGGCGCAGATCGAACACCTCGCCGATGGCCTGCTGGATCTGCGCGGGATCGGTCTTCTCGGTGCCGAAGGTCTCCACGAACAGCCCGACGGGCGCGGCCTTGCCGATGGCGTAAGCGACCTGCACCTCGATGCGGTCGGCCAGGCCGGCGGCGACGGCGTTCTTCGCGACCCAGCGCATGGCATAGGCGGCCGAACGGTCCACCTTGGACGGGTCCTTGCCGGAGAACGCACCGCCGCCGTGGCGTGCCATGCCGCCGTAGGTGTCGACGATGATCTTGCGGCCGGTGAGCCCCGCATCGCCCATGGGGCCACCGAGCACGAACGATCCGGACGGGTTGACCAGCAGCCGGATGTCGGAGGTGTCGAGCTGCGCGAGGTTGGGGTCGGCCAGCACGGCATCGACGACATGGGTACGCAGGTCGGGGGCGAGCAGGTTGTTCAGATCGATGTCCGCGGCGTGCTGCGTGGAGATGACGATGGTGTCGAGACGAACGGGGATGTCGCCGTCGTACTCGATGGTGACCTGGGTTTTGCCGTCCGGCCGCAGGTACGGGAGTACACCGGTCTTCCGGACCTCGGTGAGCCGACGAGCCAGCCGATGCGACAGGGAGATCGGAAGGGGCATCAGTTCCGGGGTGTCGGAGCAGGCGTAGCCGAACATCAGGCCTTGATCGCCGGCTCCCTGGAGGGCCACCTCGTCGTCGGTCAGCGTGCCGGTGCGTGCTTCGTGGGAGACGTCGACGCCACCCGCGATCTCCGGGGACTGCGCGCCGATCGCGATATTGACGCCACACGAGTTTCCGTCGAAGCCCTTGGACGACGAGTCGTATCCGATCTCGAGGACACGGTCACGCACAATTTTGGGGATGTCTGCGTAGGCAGAGGTGGTGACTTCGCCGACGACATGGACCTGCCCGGTGGTGACGAGGGTTTCCACCGCTACCCGCGAGCGGGGATCCGCAGTGAGCAGCGCGTCGAGGACGGAGTCGCTGATCGCGTCACAGATCTTGTCCGGGTGTCCTTCTGTCACGGACTCACTGGTGAAAAGACGACCGCCGGTCTTGCTCACAGAACTCCCTCTCGCCTGTTGGATGTAGCGCTGAACCGTACCTGGTGGAACACGAATGCTGCCGATCGGAACACATCCGACCACGTGCCGACGCTACTGCTCCCGGAGCGTCGGCGCGAGTGCTGAAAATCACTCGAGCAAATTGCCGGGTGGGTCGCGATCAACTCGGCCGGGGAAGCAGCGGACGCAAGGCGTCGAGGACGCGACTGGCCATGAGTGCCTTCGAGCCGTGCGCGAGCGCGGTCTCCGAGCCGTCTGCCGCGAGCAGCCACCCGTCGTTGTGATCGACTTCGAACGCTTTACCGTCGCCGACCGCATTGACCACGAGCAGGTCGCATCCCTTGCGGGCGAGCTTCGCGCGCGCATAGGTGAGCACATCGCCCTGTTCGTCGCCGGTCTCGGCAGCGAACCCGACGATGACCGTCTCGGCCGACAGGTTGCCGTCGTTGCGGGACTGCACCAGACCGGCGAGGATGTCGTCGTTCTTGGTCAGTGCGATCGAGTCCGGCTCCCCCGCACCTTTCTTGATCTTGCTACTGGCGAAGGTCGCGGGCCGGAAATCGGCGACTGCGGCCGACATGATGACGGCGTCGGCACCGACGGCGTGTTTGGTGACGGCCTCGCCCATCTGCTGGGCGGTCTGGACTTTCACCACGTTCACTGCGGCCGGATCGTCGAGTCCGGCGACCGCCCCGGCGACGAGGGTGACCTCGGCGCCGCGCTGCGCGGCGAGGCGCGCGAGCGCGTAGCCCTGCTTACCGGAGCTGCGGTTTCCGAGGAAACGCACCGGATCGAGTGGTTCACGGGTACCGCCGGCCGAGATCACCAGGCGGCGACCTGCGAGGTCGCGGGGCAGGGCATCCGCGCGTTCGAGGAGCAACGAGGCGAGCGCGAAGATCTCATCCGGTTCAGGCAGGCGCCCGGCTCCGGTGTCCTTGCCGGTCAGTCGTCCCGACGCGGGCTCGACGACGATGCTGCCGTGTCGGCGCAAGGTGGCGACGTTCTCGACCGTGGCAGGGTGTTCCCACATCTCGGTGTGCATCGCGGGCACGAACATCACCGGGCAACGCGCGGTGAGCAGTGTCGCGCTCAGCAGATCGTCGGCGCGTCCGGTAGCGGCACGCGCCATCAGGTCGGCGGTCGCGGGGGCGATCACGACGAGATCGGCTTCCTGACCGAGTCGCACGTGCGGTACCTGCGGCACATCGGTGAACACGCCCGTGTGCACGGGGTTCCCGGAGAGTGCTTCGAAGGTGGCACGCCCGACGAACTCCAGAGCGGATTCGGTCGGCACGACACGAACCTGGTGCCCGGACTCGGTGAGGGCGCGGATCAGCGCGCAGGACTTGTAGGCGGCGATACCACCGGCCACCCCGACGACGACGCGACGGCGCCCGGAGTCCGGGGCGCCGTCGACAGCCGGAGCGTTCACTCGCCTTCGGTGTGTTCGAGCAGATCCGAGTGGATCTCGCGCATCGCGATCGACAGCGGCTTCTCCTGCAGGCCCGGCTCGACAAGGGGGCCGACGTACTCGAGGATGCCGTCGCCGAGCTGGTTGTAGTAGTCGTTGATCTGGCGGGCACGCTTGGCCGCGTAGATCACCAGCGCGTACTTCGAGGACGCACGCTCGAGCAGCTCGTCGATCGGCGGGTTGGTGATACCCAGCGGGGTGTCGTAGACCGGGAGGGCGTCGCCCGCCATGTCGGTCGCGGCTGCCTGAATGCTGCTCACTCGGTGTTCTCCTGAGTATTGGCGGGAATGAAAACTGTGGCGCACGCGCCCCGAACCGCAGTCGACCGAGGGGTCGGTCGGGAACGTCGGCTAGGTGGCGCGGGATCCAACCAACAAGGATACCAACTCCGCGCAAGCGCGGTCGACATCATCGTTGACGATCACAGTGTCGAACTCGTCTTTCGCCGCGAGTTCGGTGCGCGCGGTCTCGAGTCTGCGGGCCACCACATCCTCGGATTCCGTGCCGCGACCGGTCAGCCGCTCGACGAGCACCTCCCAGCTGGGTGGTGCAAGGAAAGCGAGTGTGGCCTCGGGCATCGCAGCGCGCACAGCGCGGGCACCGGCGAGATCGACCTCGACGAGTACGGGCCGGCCGGCGGCCAGCGCTTCCTCCACCGGCCCGGCAGGCGTTCCTGATCGTTGCAGGCCACCATGGATGTCCGCCCATTCGAGCAACTCACCGTTGCCGATCATGCGATCGAAGGCATCCCTGGTGACGAAGTAGTAGTCGTGTCCCTCGACTTCGCCGGGTCGCGGGTCGCGGGTCGTCGCCGACACGCTGAACAGCAGATCCGGTACAAGGGTGCGCAGGACGCGCACGACAGTCGACTTCCCGACGGCGGAGGGGCCGGCCAGAACGACCAGCCGACCCCTTCGCGTCTCGGGTGCGCTGTCCGACACAGGTTGTGCGTCAGCCACCACGGTGCTCAGGCTTCGAAATCGAACCTGGCAAGCAGTGCCTTGCGCTGGCGATCGCCGAGTCCGCGCAGACGGCGGGTCGGAGCGATCTCCAGTTCGGTCATGATCTCCTGCGCCTTGACCTTGCCGACCTTCGGCAGTGCCTCGAGCAGGGCAGACACCTTCATCTTGCCGAGGATCTCGTCGTTCTCGGCATCAGCGAGCACCTGCTTGAGGTCGGTGCCGCCACGCTTCAGGCGCTCCTTGAGCTCTGCCCGGGCACGACGGGCAGCAGCCGCCTTCTCCAGAGCAGCGGCGCGCTGCTCGTCAGTCAGCTGGGGAAGGGCCACGGTTCCTCCGTCTCATCGTTGGAAAACAGTCTTCGACCGCTGTAACCAGCGGCGATAGCGACCGTACTCACGCGCGCCGACGATTGCGAACCCGACCCCCGCCGTTCCACTCGAAAATCCGTGCGGTAATGCACGCGGATCCCGCGGCGCGGAACGCGCAGGTCGCCGCGCCCCCAGAACGGCCGTCCCCTCCCCTGTCGACGAAGAACCGCAGGTGAGAGGCACATGCCACGGCGTTCGCCTGGCCCCGGCAGCACGCGCACCCGGCCGCCGCGAATCGAGCGCGGGTCCTTCGAAGCGCCGGACGAAAAAAATCTGTGCCCTGCGCGTGTCGCGCAGGGCACAGAGCTGCGAAAAGGCGTGCACCGTGCATGTTCGGCCCGTCGGCCGGCCCGGCGCTCAGGCTCGGAGGAACGCGAACCCGTCGACGGTGCGTGCCACCGCGTCACGCAATGCCGCGACAGACGGTCCCGCTCGCAACACGTCACGTGAGACGTTCGGCACCACCCACCCGAGCGCGTCACCGGCGAGACGACGCACGTCGTCGGCGGTCCCTCCCTGCGCGCCGACTCCGGGCATCAGAATCGGTCCGTGCAGTGCACTCAGGTCCGGAGCATCGGTCAGGGTCGCTCCGACCACCACACCCACCGAGCCGAGGGTGTCGGCGCCTGCGTTGCGGGCGGCCGCCTCGTCGACCATCACCTGCGCGACGGTCCGGCCGTCTTCCACCCTGGCGCGTTGCACCTGGGCGCCCTCCGGGTTGGAGGTGGCGGCGAGCACGAATACCCCGCGCTGGGTCTGTGCAGCCAGCTCCAGGGCCGGAGCAAGCGCTCCGAAGCCCAGGTAGGGCGATACGGTCACAGCGTCGGAGCGCAGCTCGGAGGGGTCGGAGAGCCAGGTGCGTGCGTACGCGTCCATGGTCGAGCCGATGTCGCCGCGTTTGGCGTCGGCGAGCACCAGGGTGCCCGAAATCCGCAATGCCTCGAGGGTGCGTTCGAGCACAGCGATCCCCGCCGACCCGAAGGCCTCGAAGAACGCCACCTGCGGCTTCACCAGCGCAACCGAGCCGAACGCCTCGACGCACCGTTCGCTGAACGCCTCGAGTCCTGAGACATCGACGGTCAGGTCCCATTCGGTGAGCAACCGCGGGTGCGGATCGATGCCCACGCACAGCGGCCCACGCTCGGCCATGGCCGACGCGAGCCGCTTCCCGAACGGCGTGCCTGCTACGTGCTCGGTCACTGGGCAGCGCTGTCGCGCAGCCGCGCCTGCAGACGCTGGATCGACGCGACCCCGATGTCCCCACGCAGGGCCGCCTCGATGCCCTGGATCGCGGCGGACGCACCCTGCACGGTCGTGACACACGGAATGTTGGCCGCGACCGCCGCACTGCGGATCTCATATCCGTCGACGCGCGGACCGGAGTTGCCCCACGGAGTGTTGATCACCATATCGACGTCACCGGCCCTGATGCGGTCGACGATGTCCAGCGCGCCCTCTGGGCGGTCTTCGCCCGACACCTTGTACACCTGCTCGCACGGGATACCGTTGCGGCGCAACACCTCCGCCGTACCGACGGTAGCCATCACATGGAACCCGAGATCCGCAAGCCTCTTCACCGGGAAGATCATCGACCGCTTGTCCTTGTTGGCGAGCGAGACGAACACCACTCCGGAAGTCGGCAGCGGACCGTATGCGCCGGCCTGGCTCTTGGCAAACGCGGTGCCGAAGTCGTCGTCGATGCCCATCACCTCACCCGTCGACTTCATCTCGGGGCTGAGGAGGGTATCGACACCGGTGCCATCGGCCCGGCGGAACCGATTGAAGGGCAGCACCGCTTCCTTGACCGCGACCGGGGTGTCGAGCCGGGTGTCGCTGCCGTCGCCGGTTGCGGGCAGGATGCCCGATACGCGTAGTTCAGCGATGGTCTCACCGAGCATCACCCGTGCACACGCCTTGGCCAGCTGTACCGCGGTCGCCTTCGACACGAACGGCACCGTGCGGCTCGCGCGGGGGTTCGCCTCGAGGACGTAGAGGATATCGTCCTTGAGGGCGTACTGCACGTTGAGCAGACCCTTGACACCGATGCCCTTCGCGAGCGCTGCCGTCGAGCGGCGAACGTTGTCGATGTCGGCACGGCCGAGGGTGATGGGAGGCAGCGCGCACGCCGAGTCGCCGGAGTGGATTCCGGCCTCCTCGATGTGCTCCATGATGCCGCCGATGTACACCTCGGTGCCGTCGCACAGGGCGTCGACGTCGATCTCGATCGCGTCGTCGAGGAACCGGTCGACCAGCACGGGCCGATCGTCGGAGATCTCGGTGGCGTTCTCGATGTAGGTGGCGAGTGATTTCTCGTCGTAGACGATCTCCATGCCGCGCCCGCCGAGGACGTACGACGGGCGCACCAGCACCGGGTAACCGATTCCGGCGGCGATCTCGCGTGCGCCGTCGAACGTGGTGGCGGTTCCGTACTTCGCGGCGGGCAAGTCCGCCTCGTCCAGCACACGACCGAATTCGCCGCGGTCCTCGGCGAGGTCGATGGCCTCCGGACTGGTGCCGACGATCGGGACGCCCGCGTCCTTCAGTCGGCGCGCCAGTCCCAGCGGTGTCTGGCCGCCGAGCTGCACGATCACGCCCTCGACCGTGCCGGATTCACATTCGGCGCGGTACACCTCGAGCACGTCTTCGAAGGTGAGCGGCTCGAAGTACAGACGATCGGCCGTGTCGTAGTCGGTGGAGACGGTCTCCGGGTTGCAGTTGACCATGACGGTCTCGTATCCGGCCTCCGACAGGGTCATCGCCGCGTGCACACACGAGTAGTCGAACTCGATGCCCTGGCCGATGCGGTTCGGACCGGAGCCGAGGATCAATACCTTCGGCTTGTCCGGCTGCGGGGCGACTTCGGTCTCGGCCGCGGGGTCCAGCTCGTAGGTCGAGTAGTGGTACGGGGTCTTCGCCTCGAACTCCGCGGCACAGGTGTCGACGGTCTTGTAGACGGGGTGGATGCTGAGCTCTCCGCGCAGCGCCCGCACGTCGTCCTCGGACCGGAACTGCGTGGGACGCAGCTCCGCGATCTGCCGGTCGGAGAACCCGTGGTGCTTCGCATACCGCAGCTCGGTCGCGCCGAACTCGCCGGCCGAACGCACGTGCTCACCGAGCTCGGAGATCTGCTGGAACTGATCAAGGAACCAGGGATCGATTGCGGTGGCATCGAACAGCTGCTCGACGGTCGCACCCAGGTCGAGAGCCCGCGCGATCTGGTAGAACCGCCCGTCGGTGGGGGTCTTGATCGCCTCGAGCAACTCGTCGAGGGTGCCCTCCACCTCGGGGCCGGTCCAGAACCCGGCGCGCTTGGTTTCGAGCGAGCGCAATACCTTGCCGAACGCCTCGGTGAAGTTGCGGCCGATGGACATGGCCTCTCCCACCGACTTCATCGTGGTGGTGAGGGTGCCGTCGGCGCCCGGGAACTTCTCGAACGCGAACCGCGGCGCCTTGACCACGACGTAGTCGAGCGTCGGCTCGAAGCAGGCCGGGGTTTCCTTGGTGATGTCGTTGACGATCTCGTCGAGCGTGTAGCCGATCGCGAGCTTGGCAGCCATCTTCGCAATCGGATAGCCGGTCGCCTTCGAGGCGAGCGCCGAGGAACGTGACACGCGCGGGTTCATCTCGATGACGACCAGGCGCCCGTCCCGCGGGTCCATCGCGAACTGGATGTTGCAGCCGCCGGTATCGACACCGACCTCGCGCAGGATCGCGATCGACAGGTCGCGCATCGCCTGGTACTCGCGGTCGGTCAGCGTCATGGCGGGGGCGACGGTCACCGAATCACCGGTGTGCACGCCGACCGGGTCGACGTTCTCGATCGAGCAGACGATGACGACGTTGTCGCGCCCGTCGCGCATCAACTCGAGTTCGTATTCTTTCCATCCGAGGATCGACTCCTCGATCAGGACGTTCGCGGTCGGTGACGCAGCGAGACCGCCGCCGGCGATACGTTCGAGGTCGGCTTCGTCGTAGGCCATGCCGGAGCCGAGACCGCCCATGGTGAACGACGGCCGGACCACGACGGGGTACCCGAGGTCGGCGACGGTCGCACGTACCTCGTCCATCGTGTAACAGACTGCCGAACGGGCAGATTCGCCGCCGCACTTGGCGACGATGTCCTTGAATTTCTGCCGGTCCTCGCCGCGCTGGATGGCGTCGAAGTCGGCACCGATGAGTTCGACGTCGTACTTGTCGAGGATTCCTTGCTCGGACAACGCGACAGCGGTGTTGAGCGCGGTCTGTCCGCCGAGTGTCGCGAGCACCGCATCGATGGGGGTGCCGTTCGCCGCCTCGGTCGCGAAGACCTTCTCGACGAATTCGGCGGTGATCGGCTCGATGTAGGTCGAGTCGGCGAATTCCGGGTCGGTCATGATCGTCGCGGGGTTCGAGTTGACGAGCGAGACCCGCAGGCCTTCCTCGCGCAGCACCCGGCAGGCCTGTGTGCCGGAGTAGTCGAACTCACAAGCCTGACCGATGACGATCGGACCTGAGCCGATGACCAGAACGTGGGAGAGATCGGTACGGCGTGGCATCAGTTCTTCTCTCCCTCGAGCATGCGGGTGAAACGGTCGAACAGGTAGGCGGCGTCATGGGGTCCGGCAGCCGCTTCCGGGTGGTACTGAACGGAGAACGCGGAACCGTCGGCGAGCTTGACGCCCTCGACGGCACCATCGTTGGCGCACGTGTGGCTGACCACCGCACGACCGAACGGGGTGTCGAACTCTTGGCCGGCTTCTCCTTCGAGCGCGAACCCGTGATTCTGTGCGGTGATCGCGATGCGACCGGTCTCGTGCTCGACGACCGGGATGTTGATGCCGCGGTGGCCGAACTTCATCTTGTAGGTGCCCAGCCCCAGCGCGCGGCCGAGGATCTGATTGCCGAAGCAGATCCCGAACAGCGGCAGCCCCTGCCCGAGCACCTCCTTGGTCAGGTGAACCGCCCCGTCGGCGGTGGCCGGGTCACCCGGCCCGTTCGACAGGAATACGCCGTCGGCCTTCAGGTCGAGGATGTCGTGGAGCGTCGCGGTGGACGGCAGCACGTGGACTCGGATACCGCGCTGCGCGAACATGCGCGGCGTGTTGGTCTTGATGCCGAGGTCGATCGCCGCGACAGTGAAGCGCGGTTCACCGTCGGTGGGTTCGACGACGTACCCGCTGGTGGTGCTCACTTCCCCGGCGAGATCGGCGCCGAGCATCGACGGCTGACTCTTCACGCGGTCGACAAGGGTGTCGATGTCGAGGTCGTCGCCCTTCCACACGAGCGCGTCGCCGGAGAACACGCCGGCACGCATCGAACCGCGAGTGCGTAGGTGCCGCACCAGCGCGCGGGTGTCGATCCCCGCGAGTCCCACGACGTTCTGTCGCTCGAGCTCGTCCTGGAGCGAGCCGGTGGCACGCCAGCTCGACGTGCGACGGGACGGGTCGCGGACCACGAATCCCGCCACCCAGATCTTCGACTCGGCGGACTCGCCGGTCGGGCCGACCGACTCGTTGTCTTCCTGGTTCCAGCCGGTATTGCCGATCTGCGGCGCGGTGGCCACCACGATCTGGCGGTGATAGCTGGGGTCGGTCAGAGTCTCCTGGTATCCGGTCATGCCGGTGCTGAAAACGGCCTCACCGAGAGTCTGGCCGACGGCGCCGAAAGGGACGCCGCGGAATACTCGCCCGTCCTCGAGAACCAACACTGCGGTGCCACCGCCGAATGTTCTGCCGCTCATGCGTTGTCTCCGTTCTGTTCGACCTCACCAGAGCCGGCCGCATGGGCTGAATTCTCGCGTGTCGTGATTGTCGTGATCGTCATCGTCGTTGTGATCGTCACAGTCCTATGAGTTTTCGTTCTCGTCGCGGGTCCAGGCCGGATACACCGACTTGTCATCGCCGCGGAATCCGGTGTCGATCTCGGTGCCCGAGGGCAACTCCCAGCGAATCACCAGGACGCCGTCCTTGGTCATCACCTTCCCCGCCAGTCCCCGTTCGGTTCGGATGGCGCGGATCGAGTCCTGCGGAATCCAGATGGGCGTCTCACCGCTACGCCGCAACAGGATGCCTTCGGTGTAACGGCTCAGTTCCGACTCTGCCCGGTGCCCGAGGTCACCGACCGCGATGCGGTCCTGCCAACTCGGGGCGAGAGTGCTGCCGACGTACAAACCGGTGCTCGGGGCGATCAGTTCGCTGCCGAGATCGTCGGGCAGCGTAGGCAGCTCGCCGACAACGTCGGCCTGTCGTCGGGCGCGACCGCGCCAGCCCTTCCACATGAGCAGGACCAGCACCACCCACAGTGCAGCGAAACCCAGAGTCAGCAGAATGCGGTCCATCAGAGCACTCCTTCGCCGCCGTGACGCGGGAACACCGCACCGTCACGGGCAGTGATGCGCCCGCGCAGCACAGTGGCCGTCACCTTGCCCGGCAACGTCATCGCGTCGTAGGGAGTGTTGTGCGAGATGCTCGCCAGATCGGGCCCGCTGACGGTCCACTCGATGTCAGGGTCGACGAGCACCACGGTGGCAGGTTCACCGACTTCGAGCGGCCGGCCCTGATCGTCGAGACCGACGATCTGCGCGGGTCGCTCGCTCATCACCTTCGCGACACCGCGCCAGTCGAGAAGGCCCGGGCGCACCATCGTCTCGATCACGATCGACAGGGCCGTCTCCAGCCCCAGCATGCCCGGGCGGGCCTGGGAGAACTCACAGCACTTGTCCTGGTCGGCGTGCGGGGCATGATCGGTGGCCACACAGTCGATGATTCCTGCGGCCAGACCGCGACGGAGCGCTTCCACATCGGAGCGTTCACGCAGCGGCGGGTTGACCTTGTTCACTGCGTCGTAGGTCTCGAGCCTCGAGTCGTCGAGCAGCAGGTGGTGTGGGGTGACCTCGGCGCTGATCGAGATACCCTGCCCGCGAGCCCATTCGACGAGCGCGACTGTGCCCGCTGTGGAAGCGTGGCAGATGTGCACGCGCGCCCCGGCGTCGCGAGCGAGCAGCGCGTCGCGCGCTACGATCGATTCCTCGGCTGCGCGCGGCCAGCCTGTCAGGCCGAGTCGCGCGGCGGTAGGTCCTTCGTGCGCGACCGCACCGACCGTCAGCCGCGGCTCTTCTGCGTGCTGCGCGATGAGCACTCCGAGCGAGCCCGAGTATTCGAGCGCACGCCGCATGATCAGGGGGTCGTAGACGCATTTGCCGTCGTCGGAGAACATCTTGACCTGACCGATGCCCGCGGCCATGGTGCCCATCTCGGCGAGCTGCTTGCCCTCGAGCCCCACGGTCACGGCCCCCACCGGGTGCACGTCGACGAGGCCGCATTCCTGGCCGCGGCGCCACACGTGGTCGGTGATGACCACCGAGTCGGCGACCGGGTCGGTATTGGCCATGGCGAAGACAGCGGTGTAACCGCCGAGCGCGGCTGCGGCCGAGCCCGTCTCGATCGTCTCGGTGTCCTCACGACCGGGTTCACGCAAGTGTGTGTGCAGATCCACGAACCCGGGCAGCAGGATCTGTCCGGTTCCGTCGAGGACGGTCGCGCCGGCGGGCGCTGCGACGGCGGTGCCGATCTCGAGGATCTGTTCGTCGCCGAGCAGGACGTCGACCGGATCCCCTTCGCCGTAGAGCCGGACGTTGCGGATGAGCACCTGCGGCGTCACCGGGGTATCTCCTGTTCCTGAAGGGTGGGTCATGACAGCTCCCCTTCCGCGCCGACGAGCAGCCGGAAGAGCACCGCCATACGAACGTGCACACCGTTGGTGACCTGCTGGAGGACGGCGGTCTGCGGTGCATCGGCGACCGGGAATCCGATCTCCATGCCGCGCAGCATGGGGCCTGGGTGCAGCACCACGGCGTGCTCGGGCAGCATCGCGGCACGTCGGGCGTTGAGTCCGTAGCGGATCGAGTACTCGCGTGCGGACGGAAAGAACCCGCCGTTCATGCGTTCGGCCTGCACGCGCAGCATCATGACCGCGTCGAGTGCCGGCAGTTCGGCGTCGAGCGAGTCCGCGACGGTCACCGGCCACGTTTCGACCCCGACCGGCAGCAGCGTGCGCGGGGCGACGAGCACGACCTCCGCACCGAGCATGCTCAACAGCAGCGCATTCGATCGGGCGACGCGGCTGTGCAGGACGTCGCCGACGATCGCGACGCGGCGGCCCTCGACCGAGCCGAGCCGCTGACGGATCGTCAGAGCGTCGAGCAGCGCCTGGGTGGGGTGTTCGTGGGTGCCGTCACCGGCATTGATCACTGCCGGACCCGATCCGGATTCGTTGGTCCACTCCGCAATGCGGTGCGCAGCACCGGATGCGGGATGCCGGACGATCAGGGCGTCCGCGCCGGCAGCGTGCAGTGTCAAGGCGGTGTCGCGCAGCGACTCGCCCTTTGCCACCGACGAACTCGATGCGGACACGTTGATCACGTCCGCGCTCATCCATTTTCCGGCGACCTCGAAGGAGACGCGCGTACGGGTGGAATTCTCGAAGAACACGGTCATGACGGTGCGGCCCCGCAGCGTAGGCAGTTTGCGGACCTCACGGCCGAGCAGTGCCTGTTCGAAGCGTTCGGCGTCGTCGAGAAGCTCGGTCGCGGAGTCCCGGGTCAGGTCCGCGATGGAAAGCAGGTGCTTCACGAGGTCTTGCCTCCCGAGATTTCCACGGCATCGCGGCCGTCCTGTTCGTCGAGCAGCACGCGGACGTCTTCGGTGCGCGCGGTCGGGACGTTCTTCCCGACGTAGTCGGCGCGCAGCGGCAGTTCACGATGTCCGCGGTCGACGAGGACAGCCAGCTGCACGGCGTCGGGCCGACCGAGGTCGCGTAACGCATCGAGGGCAGCGCGCACCGAACGTCCGGAGAAGAGCACGTCGTCGACGAGGACGACGAGAGTGTGGTCGACGCCGCCTTCGGGCACAGAAGTGCGTTCGAGGGGACGGTGCGGTTTGGTGCGCAGGTCGTCGCGGTAGAGGGTGATGTCGAGTGATCCCACGGGGACACGCACACCGGAGAAGTCTTCGATACGGTCTGCGAGGCGGTGTGCCAGTGTGATGCCCCGGGTCGGGATCCCGAGCAGGACGACGCGGGGTGCGCGGTCGTCGGAGGCATCCAGTGCGGTCTTCTCGATGATCTGATGCGCGATGCGCGCGATGGTCCGGCTGACATCAGCGGCGGACAACAGTTCGCGGGCCTGCGCGGACACGTCGGGTGTCGACTCGGGTGAAGCTGTGGACCTGTCCTCGGACATGGCCATGCAGCGACCTCCTTCTCCGCCTCACTGGACGGGTCGTTAAAGGATGCCTGACGGTCAATCAGCCTATCAGCGGCCCGGCAGCACCCGGCCCCGGTTCCCGGGTGAAGCTCAACACAGCCACTGCAGCAACGTCGGCCGCCGACACATGAGGAAAACGTGTGAGCGGGCCCGCCAGAAGACCCGGACGAACCCGCTCACACGGAACAGCTGAGGAGGCCCGTCAGGACCGGTCGACGCCTGCCGAGTCCCCGCCGGAGCCCGCTTCCTCGGTGGCCGGACGGGCCGACGTGGCCGCAGCCGCCGCACGCACCTGGTCCGCGAGGGTCACGATCTGGCCGAGCACACCGTTGATGAAGGCCGGCGAGTCGTCGGTCGAGAGCTGCTTGGCCAGCTCGACGGCCTCGTCGACGGCTACTACCGGCGGCACATCCGCGGTGTGGAACAGCTCCCAGACCGACAACCGCAGGATCGCGCGATCCACGGCAGGCAGACGATCGAGAGTCCACTCGTGCAGATGATCGGCAATCGTGCGGTCGATCTCGTCGAGGTGCTCGGCGACCCCGCGAATGATTGTCTGCGCATATGGCGGCACCGGCGCAACCTGGTCGTCGCGGACTGCGAGCGCGACCCGATCGGCCGCGAGGTCGACGGGGTGAGTGTCGCGGGCTTCCGCCTCGAACAAAAGGTCGACGGCGCGTTTACGCGCCTTGTGACGAGCCCCGAGTTTCTTCTGGGTACCGGACACTCAGGAGTTCACTCGTCCCAGGTAGTTCCCGTCGCGGGAGTCGACCTTGAGCTTGTCACCGGTGTTGATGAACAACGGGACCTGGATCTCGGCGCCGGTCTCGAGAGTCGCGGGCTTGGTGCCGCCGGTGGAGCGGTCACCCTGCAGGCCGGGATCGGTGTGCTTCACGACGAGCTCGATCGTGACGGGAAGCTCGACGAACAACGGCAGATCCTCGTGTGTCGCCACCTGGACCGGCATGTTCTCGAGCAGGAACTTCGCGGCATCGCCGAGCAGTTCGGGCGTAATCGAGATCTGGTCGTAGGTCTCGCCGTCCATGAAGACGTAATCGGTGCCATCGTTGTACAGGTAGGTCATGTCGCGGCGGTCGACCGTGGCGGTCTCGACCTTGACACCGGCGTTCCACGTCTTGTCGACAGTCTTGCCCGACGTCACATTCTTGAGCTTCGTGCGCACGAATGCGGGGCCCTTGCCCGGCTTGACATGCTGGAACTCGATGATCTGCCAGAGCTGGCCTTCGATCTTCAGAACGAGACCGTTCTTGAAATCACTGGTGTCAGCCACTTATTTCGCGTCTCCTAGAGTCGGGGGGACCGCCCTTACACGACGGTCAATGTCTTGGCGGTGAGCGTCAACAGCTCCGGAGACTGCTCGCGCACCACGAGCGTGTCCTCGATCCGCACGCCTCCGCGCCCCGGGAAGTACACACCCGGCTCGACGGTCACCGCCGCACCGGCGACAAGTGTACCGGTCGCGGCGGCACCGATTCCCGGCGCTTCATGGATCTCGAGGCCGACACCGTGCCCGAGACCGTGCAGGAACAACTGCGCGTGGCCGGCCGCGGCGATGACCGAGCGGGCCGCCGCGTCCACAGCAGCACACTCGATACCCGGTGCGAGAGCTTCGCGACCTGCGCGTTGGGCCCGCAAGACCACGTCGTAGACATCCCGCTGCCAGTCGGCCGCACGGTCGAGGATGTAGGTGCGGGTCATGTCGGAGTGATACCCGCCCACCTGCGCGCCGAAGTCGAATTTGACGAAGTCTCCGGACGCGAGGATCGCACCGGTCGGGCGATGGTGCGGTACCGCAGAATTGGCGCCGGCCGCGACGATCGTCTCGAATGAGATGCCGTCGGCTCCGTGCTCGAGCATGCGCCATTCGAGGTCGCGCGCGACCTCCTTCTCGGTGCGGCCGGGCCGCAAGCCCCCGGCGTCGATCAGATCGGCAAGCGCCCGATCCGCGGCACCGCACGCCTGCCGGAGCAGGTCGATCTCGTGTTCGTCCTTGATCATGCGCAGCTGCTCGACGAGGCGGGGCGCGGCAACGAAGGAGACGGCAGCGTCGAGGCCATCCCATTCGGCACGGTCGTCGACGGTCACGATATGGCTTTCGAAACCCCAGGACCGGTTCGGTCCCCGCCCTGCGGCACCCACCAGGTGGACTGCCGACGCGCGGGCGATCTCGGCGCGCAGATCGGGGACCTGTTCGGCCACCTGGGACAGGTAGCGTCCGTCGGTGCAGATCAGGGTACGAGACTCGTCGGCGTCCTCATCGGTCGACACGAGCAGGGCTGCGTTGGATCCGGTGAATCCGGTCAAATACCGGATATTGAGCAGATCGGTGACCAGCATGGCGTCGAGGCCACGTTCGGCCAGGAGTCCGCGCAGCGCCGCGCGGCGGGAAGCATGATCGGCAGACATGGTGGTCAACCTACCGCGCAGAGGGAATGTGGGCCCTGCCACACTTCTGCTGCGGCAGGCGTTACCCTCGGGTACATGAACTCCTGGTTACTTCGCGGGCTCGGGCTCGCCGTGGTCCACGTCGTCGTGCGTGTCCTGCTCGGTGCCGCACTGATCCAGTGGCCCCTGCAGGGTTCGCTCCTGCGGTGGGCCGGACTGGTCGTGGTCATTCTTGCGGCGGTGGCATGGGCCGGTCTCGACGGGATTCGCGACCGTCGCGCTCACCCGGACCCGGACGACGGCGACGATCTGACGATGCGGTGGCTCGCCGCAGGCGCGGTCACCGGCCTCGCCGGCGGCTTCGTCACCTGGCTGGTCGACACCATCACCGCGATTCCGGTGGGGGTGAAGTCGCTGTTCTTCGAACTGACTTCCGGTGCCGCATTCACCGTGCTGCTGGTGTTCCTCCCGGCGATGGTCGCGGTCGGAGTCGGACGGTACCTGGTCCGGCACGACAAGCCGGCAGACGACGACTGGTCCGAACATTCGAACCGTCCGGAGCGCGAGCACGCGATGGCCGCACAGGGTGCCTCCACGGCAGATTCGACCCGCGATACCGCCGCGACGGAAGCCTGGCGCAATGAGGAGGCACCGACAGAGGTGTTCCCGGCGGTCGACCCGGGCCGCAACCGCGACTCCTGATGCACCAACCCTTCCCTGAACAACCCTATCGTTCCCCATTGATCCGCGTGATGCGGAACGATAGGGTTGTTTCATGCCTGACGTGCTGTATTCGGTGGATCAAGTGGCGGAGCGCCTAGGACTACATGTGCGCACCGTCCGCAACTACGTGCGCGAGGGAAAACTCCCAGCGGTGCGCATCGGCAAGCAGTATCGAATCGCCCGCGAAGATCTCGAGGCGTTCACCGGCCGCTCCGCTCCACCACCGCTCCGCGAGCGCACCGTGACCGAGCGGCACAGTGAAGTGTCGAGCATCGTCGAGATCGATGCCGTCGACCCCCACACCGCTTATCGTCTCAGCACGCTCCTCACAGCGTCGGTGGCCCAGCGCGACGACGGCCCGGCATTGCGCCTCGACACGGTCTACGACGAACAGCGCGGGCGCATGAAGGTCGTCATTCTCGGAGGCCTCGCCGACACTGCACGCCTGCTCGAATCCGTCGAGGCGGTGCTCGACTCGTGAGTACCATCTACCGATCCGAAGCCGGTGGACGCCGGATCATGCAGCGCTACCGCGAACAACTCAGCGCGTGGCCCGTACCCGCCGAGCACCTGCGCCTCGACACGCGACAAGGCGAAACCTTCGCCCTCGCATCCGGTCACCTCGATGCACCACCCGTGCTGTTGTTGCACGGATCCGGTGCGAATTCGTCGACATGGCGGGAAGATATCGCGTCCTGGTCCAGGAGTTTCCGTGTGTTCGCGGTCGACATGGTCGGCGAGCCCGGCCTGAGTGCCCCGTCCCGCCCCCGCCTCGACACCGAGGATGTCTCTCTGTGGCTCGACGATGTCCTCGACGGACTCGGCCTCGCCGCAACCGCGCTGATAGGAATGTCGCTCGGCGGGTGGAGCGCGCTCGACTACACCCTCCGCCGACCGGAGCGGGTCGCCCGGCTGGCACTGCTGTGCCCGGGCGGAATCGGACGGCAAACCACCGGACGCGTGGCGCTGACCGCAGCGCTGAGTCTGTTCGGGCAATCGGGTCGACGCCGGTCCGCTGCGCGGATGACCGGACTCGACCCGAACGATCCCGTCGTCGACGAGATCCTCGCCACCTTCTCGACCTTCCTGCCCCGCACCGAGCGACTCCCGATTTTCGACGACGCTGCGCTGGCCGGCATCCGTGTACCGGTGCTCGCCCTCGTCGGCGACCGCGACCTCATGTTCGACTCCGCCGACACCGCGACACGACTCGAACGCGCCCTGCCCACCGCACGCGTACACGTCCTGTCCGGTGTCGGACACGCGATCCTCGGCCAGACCGACACGATTCTCGAATTCCTGCAGGAGCCCTGACCGCGCTCAGTTTCGCACTTGCCCGTAGTCAGTACAGCCAGAACCGCTGACCGAGGAGAGACCATGTCCGAAATGCTCGACCTGTCCCCTGCCGCAGACCGGATGGCCGATGCCCTCGAGAACATCGACGACGATCACCTGGATCGGCCTACTCCATGCGACGGAATGCCGGTCCGGGTTCTCGTCGACCACGTGCTGGGCCTGTCCCTCGCGTTCGAGGCCGCCGCACGTAAGGATTTCGGTGCTCTTACCGACAGCACGCCGTCGCCCGGCACGGACGAGCTCCCCACCGACTGGCGGGCACTCGGTCGCGAGCGTCTCGACGCGCTCCGGCAGGCATGGCGGGACCCTGCCGCGTGGTCGGGCCCCACCCGAGCCGGCGGCCTCGACCTACCCGGCTACATCGCGGGACTCGTCGCACTCGACGAACTCGTGGTACACGGCTGGGATCTCGCCGTCGCCACCGGCCGCTCGTACTCGTGCACGCCGTTCGAGATCGCCGCGTGCACAGCCTTCGCCGAGTCGATCACCGACGAGCAGCGCGACGCCGGTGGCCTGTTCGGTCCTGCGGTACCTGTTGCGGATCGCGCCTCGGATCTTGATCGGTTGATCGGACTCACAGGCCGCGACCCCGCGTGGTCGCCTGACGGAAGCTGACGAACTACAGCAGAACTGTGCCTGCGTCGGCCGTGCCCTGCCGAGCCACCTCGGAATAGGCGGCGGCCAGCAGCGACGGATCCGGACCCTCGAGCCGACCCGGCTTCGCAAGTCCGTCGAGCACCACGAACCGCAGCAGGCCTGCGCGGTTCTTCTTGTCGGTCTGCATGCCCGCAAGCAGATCACCGAACGCATCCGACGCATACGTCGTGGGCAGACCCACCGATTCGAGGATTACGCGGTGCCGCTCGGCAGTAGCGTCGTCGAGACGCCCCGCGAGCCTGCCCAACTCCGCGGCGAACACCAGACCGACCGACACCGCCGCGCCATGGCGCCACTTGTACCGCTCGCGTCGTTCGATGGCGTGACCGAGTGTGTGGCCATAGTTGAGAATCTCGCGCAGACTCGATTCCTTGAGATCTGCCGCCACAACCTTCGCTTTGACCTCGACCGACCGTCGAATCAACTCGGGCAGGACGGCCCCGGCCGGGTCGAGTGCGACCTCCGGATTCTCCTCGATCAATTCGAGGATCACCGGATCGGCGATGAATCCGGTCTTGATGACCTCGGCCAGCCCCGCGATAATCTCATTGCGCGGTACCGTCTCGAGGGTCGCGAGGTCGACGAACACCGCCGACGGCTCGTGGAACGACCCCACAAGATTCTTGCCCGCCTCGGTGTTGATGCCGGTCTTACCGCCCACGGCCGCATCGACCATGGCGAGCAGCGTCGTCGGAATGTGGTAGACCCGCACCCCGCGCATCCAGGTTGCGGCCACGAAACCCGCGAGGTCGGTGGCGGCGCCACCGCCGAGGCCGACGATCGCATCCGAACGCGTGAGGCCGATTTTTCCGAGCACCTCCCAGCAGAAACCGGCAACGGCGAGTTCCTTGCCGTCCTCGGCATCCGGGATCTCGATGCGATGCGCGTCGATCCCTGTCTCCGCAAGCGCTTCCCGCACCGCTTCCGCGGTGGCGGCCAACGTCGGCTGATGGAAGATCGCGACAGTGCGAGTGCCCGCGAGGGTCTCGACGACATCGCCGAGCAGTCCACGTCCGATGACAACCGGGTAAGGCTGGGAGGTTTCGACGTCGATGCGTACCGGTTCGGTCACGGTGTGCTGCTCCGATTCTCTTCGCTGGTCATGATGTTCGAGTTCTCCTGCGCCGAATCGAGTTTGGCGAGCACCTGCTGGACGACGCGACCTGGGCTGCGGCCATCGGTGCGCACCCGGATCGTCGCCGACTTCCGGTAGAGCGGCCGCCGCCTCCGCATCAGATCGCGGTACTTCTGCGCAGGATCCCCGCCGTTGAGCAGAGGCCGGGTGGTGTTCGTCCCGGTCCGGCGCAAGCCTTCCGCGACACTGAGTTCGAGGTAGACCACCGTGTGTCCTGCCAGCAGCTCACGGGTCCGATCCGACAGGATCGCCCCCCCACCGAGTGACACCACCCCGTCGTGCGAGGCAAGAGCCGATGCGACGACCTGCTCCTCGATCCGGCGGAACTCCGGTTCTCCGTCCTCGGTGAAGATCTCGGGAATCGTCCGTCCCGTAACGCGCTCGATCTCGACATCGGTGTCGAGCAACGGCACATCGAGCGCCTGGGCGACCCGTCGCCCGATGGTGGATTTCCCGGCCCCCGGGGGTCCGATCAGGACTGCACGCGGCACCATGGCTGTCACCGCGGCGGGCGCGCCGCGATCCCCTTCACGTAATGGTCGACGTTGCTCACTGTCTCGGCAAGCGAGTCGCCACCGAACTTCTCGAGCGCTGCCTGGGCGACGACGAGTGCCACCATCGCTTCGGCTACCACACCCGCTGCCGGCACCGCGCACACGTCCGAGCGCTGGTGGATCGCGACGGCTTCTTCACCTGTGCTCATGTCGATCGTGGACAACGCACGCGGCACCGTCGAGATCGGCTTCATCGCCGCACGAACGCGCAGCGCCTCACCGTTGGTCATGCCACCTTCGAGACCACCGGCGCGGTTCGTCGATCGGACCACCCCATCCGGCCCCGGCACCATCTCGTCGTGGGCAGCGCTGCCGCGGCGACGCGCGGTTTCGAAGCCGTCACCGACTTCGACGCCCTTGATCGCTTGAATACCCATCAAGGCAGCGGCGAGGCGTGCATCGAGACGCTCGGCGCCACTGACGAACGAGCCGAGACCCACCGGCAGACCATGCACCACGACCTCGACAACACCGCCGAGAGTGTCGCCGTCGCGCTTGGCTGCCTCGATCTCGTTGATCATCGACTCTTCCGCCGCCTTGTCGAAGGCGCGAACGGGACTCGCGTCGATCGCCCCGAGGTCTGCAGCCGACGGCCCCGGGCCCACATACGGATCAGAGGCTCCGATCGAGATGACGTGCGAGACGACTTCGGCCCCGAACACCTGGCGCAGGAAGTTGCGGGCCACTGTTCCGGCGGCGACGCGCGCCGCGGTCTCACGCGCGCTCGCGCGTTCGAGCACTGGGCGTGCGTCGTCGAATCCGTACTTGAGCATGCCCGAATAGTCGGCGTGACCGGGGCGGGGACGGGTCAGCGGGGCGTTGCGCGCCTGCCCGGCGAGCAGTTCCGGGTCGACCGGATCGGCAGCCATGATGGTCTCCCACTTGGGCCACTCGGTGTTGCCGATCTCAACGGCGACGGGGCCACCGAGTGTGCGTCCGTGCCGGACACCTCCGATGATGGTGACCTTGTCGGCCTCGAACTTCATGCGCGCGCCACGTCCGTAACCGAGTCGTCGCCGCGCAAGCTGCTCCGAGATGTCGTTCGATGTCACCTCGACACCAGCAACCATGCCCTCGAGCATCGCGACGAGGGCGGGACCATGGGATTCTCCGGCAGTTATCCAGCGCAGCACGCGTCCATCCTTCCATGGTCACCGGGCGAGCTGTGACGCCACCCTGTTGACGTCCTCCCGGCCGAGAACAACCGGGATTCCTACCGCAGCGCAACACGCCACCTCGGTGGGTTCCTGTTTCATCGAGCCACGCTCCCCACTAAACAGGAAGACTTACCATCTCTCCGCAGGCGTTTCGCCCCTCCGCCCGTCCAGCGGCGAGGATGTTTCGTGCTGCATTGACATCGCGATCGTGGACCACACCACACCCCCGACAGGTCCACTCCCGCACCGACAACGGCTTCGATCCGTCGACCCGCCCGCACGCCGAGCACAGCTGCGACGACGGAAACCACCGATCCACCTTCACCAACACCCGCCCATACCGGGCGGCCTTCTCCTCCAGCATGCGGGTGAACATGCCCCACCCGGCATCGTGCACCGACTTCGCCAACCGCGTCCGTGCCACACCCTTCACGCACAGATCCTCGACGAACACCGCTTGATTCTCGCGGATGATCGCCGTGGAGTGTTTGTGCGCCCACTCGCTGCGGGCATCGGCCACCCTCGCGTGAGCTCTGACGACCTCGAGGCGGGCCTTTGCCCGGTTCTTGCTGCCCTTGTCCTTGCGAGACAGATTCTGCTGCGCCCTGCGGAGTCTGCGTTCGGCGCGTCGGAAGAACCTCGGGGACTCGATGACCTTCCCGTCCGAGAGCACCGCGAACGTGGCGAGCCCGAGGTCGATCCCCACCTCGGTGTCGCACTCCGACAGCGGCTCGTCGGTGGTCTCCACCACGAACGACACGAAATAGCGGCCCGCCGCATCCTTGATGATCGACACACTCGACGGTTCCGACGGCAACTCCCGTGACCAGGCGACTTTCAGCTCGCCCACCTTCGCGATATACAGCCTCTGGTTGCTCGGATACCGAACCCGTTCCGGGTCAGCCGGATCGACTGCCGAGTGCCCTTGCGAGACCGGAACCGCGGAGCCCCCACCCTGCGACCCTTCCGCTTCCCGGACAGCGACTCGAACCAATTCCGATACGCGCGACGCGCGTCCTGACAGGCTTGGACCAACACCACCGACGCCACCTCGGACAGCCACACCCGCTGCGGAGTCTTCTTCGCCTCGGTGACCACCCGTTTCTGCACGGCGGTGTCCGAGATCTTCACCCCGGCGCATACGCGTCCTGCCGGGCGCGCAACGCATCGTTGAACACCACCCGCGCGCATCCGAACGACCGCGCCAGCATGTCCTGCTGGCCGGGCGTCGGATACACGCGGTAGCGGTATCTGAGTTGCACGCCCGCACCGTACAAGCGACCACCGACACACACCGCTCGAGGGATCGGCTGTCCCGGCCGTGAACGACCGGACTTGCGCCGAAGACAGTGCGGTCAACCGGCGGACAGCACTGCCAGCATCGTCGCGACACACATCGACGGACCGTGCGGCACCACCGTCGACCCGGACGATCGCTCACCCGACGAGACCCGGCCGAGACGCCGGTACAGAAGGACAACCGACCCGACGACGGCGGTCAGCAACGGCGGGAGCAGCAGCGCGATCATCCAGGCCTGCGCTCCGGCGACCCCCGCGGCGGCGCCTAATCCGATCGCGAGTTTGACATCGCCGGCCCCCAACGAGCGTGGGGACAGCAGATGTGCGGTGAGCATCACCCCGGTCAGCAGGGCCGCGCCGACGACCGCGGCGCGTCCGTGTCCCGCACAGGCCCCGATCGTCACGACCGCCAGTCCCCCACCGAGGGTGAGCACGTTGGGAAGCCGTCGCACCAGCAGATCGACTCCACTGCAGCTCACGCACCACCACATCAACAATGCGAGCGCAGCCGCCGCAGGCCACGTCGCCGCGGTGGCGAGGGCGCCGCCGGTGGCGCACGCGATCTCGCATGCGCCGCGCCACGGCTCGGCTCCGGACAGTCGCGTCGTGAGCGTCCGCACACTCACGCCCACCACCGCTCCGATCAGCGCCATCACCACCGCTCCGAGGAACGGGATCGCGGGAGTCACGACGGTGGGGATCACGCGTCACAGCATCGCCCGACCACGAAGGCCATGGGAGACGCCGGCACCGGAATCGCCCGATCTGTGGATCGATGTGCCTCCTGTGGACAACTCGGCGTGTAAGCATGGGCCGGTCGGTTGTCCGGGGTAGGAGGGAGCGTCACTGATGCAGGTGGCAGAGCTACTCGAGCACGTGGGCTCCGCGATCGATGTCGTCGGGGTCGCATGCATCGTTCTCGGCGCGGCAGTGTCCACGTGGATCGCGCTGGATTCGTGGCGACGCCGGACCGGCGCGAAGATCTACGAGCCGTACCGCCGAAATCTCGGTCGGTCGATCCTGCTCGGACTCGAGTTCCTGGTCGCGGCCGACATCATCAAGACCGTCGCGGTGACGCCCACGTTCACTTCGGTCGGCGTGCTCGCGATCATCGTACTCATCCGGACCTTCCTGAGCTGGTCTCTCCAACTCGAGATCGAAGGTCGATGGCCGTGGCAGAAGGAGTCCCCCACCGCTACGGCGAGTTGAGCTCGTCGCGGCGGCGCAGCAGGAACTGTCGTTCGAGCCCCGGGGTATGTTCGGCTACGCACATCAGGGTTGCTGTGCGAGCTCCTGGCGAAGGAGAGCCGTCCGCCCCGATCGAGAAGTCATCGAATTCGGGCATGCTCGTCGAGGAACTGCCGGGTCATTTCTGCGATCGCCGCCGCGTGGGCATGGAACAGGTAGTGGTGGCCATCCATGACCATGACCTTCTGAATTGCAGGGTTGCTGATCGCGGCGCGATGCACCGGTTCCCATTCTGGTTCCACCTCGACAGAGGAGGCTGTGAGGATCGAAAGGGTCGGTAGCGTCGGCGGGAACACTGCCCCCTCGGCTGTTCGCACGTTCTCCGCCTCGTGGGCCATCTCGTCCAACATGGTCGGGTTCAACACCCACGAGTACGCGCGCAGGTACAAATCCTGTTGGTCCGTGGTGTATTCGCCAGCGTCACCGAGACTGTCCCGGTAGTCGGCCACTAGCCCTAGGTAGTCGGTGCTCTCGTCCAGGGCGATCAGGTCTCGGGTGCCCCCGACGGCGTTGACGGAGGCCATCCAACTCGGCCAATCCGGTGAGCCCTGGGCTCCGTCGGAGGTGTAGCGCTCCTCGTCCAGGCCCACCAATGCGGCGACCTCATCGGGATGATGAGTAGCCCACCACATCGCGTACAGACCTGAAATCGAATGTGGCATCAAGACGTAGGGGCCACTGAGTCCCAATTCGCGCAATGCCGAACGGGTCTCGTCGACGATCGCCCCACTGGTGCGCGGAACGTCGGTGCCGTCGCTCAATCCCAGCCCGAACGGCTCGATCGTGACGACCGTGTTCTGCTCCGCTAGGCGCTCGGCCAACGGGGCGAATCCGAGGATCGGTTCCGGTGTGCCCAGGCCAGGCATCAGGACGATGGTTCGCGGCCCCGAACCCTGAACCGCCACGCTCATTTGATGTCCGTCCACCTCGACGTACCGATGCTCGGGGCCGATCAGATGCTCGATAGCCCGCTTGTCGCGAGGTGTCTGCCACCAGTGGAAAGATGCCGAAATCGCTACGGCAACAACAACTAACCCGGCTACTCCGACGAAGATCCATCCCACTGCACGAAATGTCCGCCGCCTCGGAGGCGTCGAATCTGCTACTGCTTCACTCGGCCGATCGCCGTCACTCCGATCTCCTGATTCCACGTCGGTCGTAGACGGATCAGGCCTCCCCAGCATCCCCATGCAACGAAGATAACCGACAACGCCCACACGGTGGGGGCCATTTACTACATGGCGTAGTAAAAATATCTGTGCAGTACAGCGCGTGCCTGGGTTCCTGGTGTTCGTACAGAGAGCCTCGGCCTCTCATCGACAATCCGTGACACGCGGCGCAAGTCGGCACAAGGTTCGCCGAACCCGCATCGCGGTCTGCTCGTGGTGCGGAGGCCTCGCTCGAGTCAACTGCACGAGCCCACTTGCAGGGGTCGTACTTCGCTTGGCAGGGTGGCCGCCTCCGCGAGTGTACGTCCCTGGTTGAGTGCGTCGCGGTCAGGTGCCTCGATGACCTTGAAGCCCGAGCTGTTCCTTGCCGTCGAGATACGGGCCGTCAGGGGTGAGGATCTCGACGCCCTTCACCGAGGCCGACCGCCGCGGCCATCGCTTCCTTCGGCGCGGGACGACCCGTGAACTGTTCCACCTGACCGAATGCCTGATGCAGCAGCATCGACAGGCCGGACACGACGACACTGCCGCGCGAGCGCGCGGCCGCACCGAGCGGAGTCGGCCACGGGTCGTAGATCGCGTCGAGAATGAACGGCGCCCGCGCCAGCACATCGGCGTATGACGCTGCCGCCGCGGCGGGCACCGTCGAGACCAGTGCGCCTGACGCCGCACACACCTCACCGAGCGCCGGATCGTCGAACGACACCCACCGCGGCGTGACCCCCACGGACTCGGCGCAGTCGAAGGTTTCGGCTGCACGCTGCTTCGAGCGCGCCACGATGGTCACCTCGCGGACACCCAGGTCTGCGAGGCCGGCGATAGCGGGACGGGAGGTGCCGCCGTTACCGACTACCACAGCGGAACGGCCCGTCAGATCGGTCACTCCGATGGTTCCGAGCGCACCACTGACACCGTCGATATCGGTGCAGTCGGCGCGCCAGCCACCGTCGGTGCGGACAAGCGTATTCGCCGAACCGATCACGACGGCACGCTCCGTGCGTTCCGTCGCGAATTCGAGCGCGGCGAACTTGCCCGGCATGGTGACGGACAGACCGACCCATTCGTCACCGAGTCCGGACACGAGGTCCGGTAGCTGCTCAGCTGTGCATTCGATGCGCTCATAGGTCCAGTCGGCAAGTCCGAGCGCCCGATATGCGGCGAGGTGCAGCAGCGGAGACTTCGAATGCCCGATCGGGCTGCCGAGTACGGCCGCCTTGCGGACCGTGTTCGTGTTGTCATCTGCCACTGTCGAGAATTCCGCTTTCGAGAGCCAACTGGGTATTGACGAGGTGTTCCTCATAGGTGTCGGCGAACAGGGTGGTTCCCTGGTCGTCGATCGTGACGAAGTAGGTCCACTCGCCCGGTTCCGGGTTCTCCACGGCCTGCAAGGCACCGATGCTCGGCGACGAAATCGGGGTAGCAGGCAGACCTACGCTCGCATAGGTGTTCCACGGCGTCACGCGTGCACGGTCCGCATCGGTGGTCGCGAGTTCGGTCTCATCGAGCGCATAGTTGACCGTCGAGTCGAACTGCAGCATCTGGTCGATCTCGAGGCGGTTGAGGATCACCCGTGCGACCCGCGCGAAATCGTCGGGCATGGCTTCACGCTCGACCAGGGACGCGGCGACGAGCAATTCGTACGGGGTCAGGCCCACCTTCGGCGCAGCGGCAGAGATTCCCGTCTCGTCGTATCGTGCGGCGCTGCCGGTCACGAGTGTCCGCAATACCTCTCCGGGCTCGGCCGAAGGGTCGAAATCCCAGCTACCCGCAGCGATGAGGCCTTCGAGCTGACGCTCACGATCCGGCACCTGCACAACAGCGTCGCGCGCCCATGCCGGGACCCCGAGCGCGTCCAGATCGGCGCTGGCGCCGGCTGCGACGAGTTCCTCGTAGGTCAGGCATTGTGTGACACCGGCATCGTCGTAGCAGCTTGCTTCTGCGATGAGGGTGTAGATGCCCTTGCGAACGGCGCCGGTGTTGACGTCTCGGATGTCGTGAAGCTGGCGGCCTTCCGAGATCACGAGCGCGCCCACCCGGCTCTCCGGGGAGACGAAGGCGGTGACTGCGTCGACACCGGAGATATTGGTGGGGATTGCATAGAAGCCGGGGTGCACAGCGTTCATACCTGCGTTCTGCACCGCAGCGTTGTAGAACGCGCCCGCACTGGCGGTCACGCCTTTGTCAGCGACTTCACTGCTGATCTCCGTCGCGGTTTCGCCCGCATGGACCTGCACGATGGCGACCGGCCCGGGAGGACCGGCGAAATCGGGCGGCAACCCCGGGCCCATGAATCGGTCGTAGGCGAAGTAGCCCCCTCCCACCACCACGATGAGAAGCAGCACAGCGGCCAGGGAGCCGACTACCTTACCTCGCCTGCGACGCTTTGCCGATGCGCTGGACTCGGCGCGCTGCTCCGTCGTGGCGCCGACGACGGCCGGGGCTGCGCGCTCGTCGTCCCACGAATCGGCATCCATGTCGTCGTGGACAGGTATTGCGGCGATGGTCTCGGTCCGATCGAATACACCGGGCTCGTCGTACTCTGCGCCGTCGTAATAATCGTCTTCTCGACGTTGGGCGTATGAGTAGCCACCGACGTACTCGTCGTCGTGACGAGCCCCTCCGCGTTCGTCCTCGAACCCCGCTTGTCGGTGCGGCGGGGGGCCGTCGAACACGCCCTCATCGAAATGCAGGATGTTGGTCGGATCGTCGTCCGGGTGCCGACCGTCAGCGGGTCGGTTCTGGCCGTATTCTTCGCGCCGCGGCGCCGGGTCGGGGCCAGGCGGGGTGTAGCGACCTGCGGTGTCGTAGGTTCCGGCGTAGGGGTCGCTGAACATACCGCCATGCCGAGTATCGGGAGTGTCGTCGCCGTACCGTCCGTCCCGGCTCACCGGCCGCTCCCCTGGTCCCCGTCTGCCACGTTCAATGCTGCACTCCGCTCGTCCAACCAACCTTGCAAGATGGCGACGGCCGCGGCCTGGTCGATCACGGGCCGCGCGCCGCGCGCGCTGACTCCACTGTCGCGAAGCGCACGCGCCGCAGTGACCGTGGTGAAGCGTTCATCGGCCATCCGAACGGGAACCTCGGGAATCTCCCGACGAAGTCGACGTGCGAACGAACTCGCCAGCTTCGCGGCCTTCCCCGGCTCGCCGCGCAGGGTCTGCGGCAGCCCGACGATAACCTCAACCGCCTCGTATTCCATAACAATCTGGACAATGCGCCGGATATCGGGCGCGTCGGGGCCGCGCTCCTTGGACCTCGGCACAGTCTCGACCGGGGTGGCGAGGATACAGTCGGGGTCGCATGACGCCACTCCGATCCGCACACTGCCGACATCGATGGCGATACGACGGCCCCGGCCCGGATCATCCGAACCGGGACGATCAGGGCCGGGTAGCTCGGCCACGATCAGCCGGCCAGCTCGCGCGCTCGGCCACGGAACGCGTCGAGCGCCGCATCGATACCCGATGCGTCCGAGCCCTGGCCCTGGGCCATGTCGGGTTTTCCGCCCCCGCGACCACCGATCGCCGGGCCGAAGCTCGACACGAGGTCGCCGGCTTTGATGCCCTTGTCCCGCGCAGCGTCGTTGGTTGCCACGACGAACGGCACCTTGCCATCGGCGCTGCCGAGCAGCAGCACCACGGCCGGGTCGCTGCCGAGCCGCCCGCGGATGTCCGACACCAGGGTGCGCAGGGCAGCGCCGGATACACCTTCCGGTGCTCGGCCCGCGACGACGAGCACATCACCGATGCGTTCCGCTTTGTCGGCGAACGAACCTGCTGCCGCGGCCACGTTCGCGGCACGGGTCTTCTCGAGTTCCTTCTCGGCGACCTTGAGTCGTTCGAGAAGCGACTCGACTCGTCCAGGAACCTCTTCGGAGGGCACCTTGAGGGTCGACGACAGGCCCGCGAGCAACGCGCGTTCCTTCGCCAGGTGCCGGTAGGAGTCGAGGCCGACGTAAGCCTCCACCCGGCGCACGCCCGAGCCGACGGACTGTTCTCCGAGCAGTGTGACCGTGCCGACGTGCGACGAGTGCTGCACGTGCGTGCCGCCGCACAGTTCCATCGAGAACGGCCCGCCCATCTCCACGACACGCACTTCGTCGCCGTAGTTCTCACCGAAAAGCGCCATCGCGCCCATCTTCTTGGCCTTGTCCAGATCGGTGACGAACGTGTTGACCGGGTAGTTCGCAGCGACAGCCTCGTTGGTGACGGTTTCGATGTCCTGCTTCTGCTGTTCGGACAGCGCTCCCGGCCACGAGAAGTCGAAACGCAGGTATCCGGGCTTGTTGAGCGAACCGGCCTGCACGGCGTTCGGGCCGAGGACCTCCCGCAGCGCCGCGTGCACCAGGTGGGTGCCCGAGTGCCCCTGCGTGGCACCCTTACGCCATTCCGGATCGACCTGAACGAGAACAGCGTCGCCTTCGACGACCTGACCCTCGAGCACTGTGACCTTGTGCACCCACAACTGCTTGGCGATCTTCTGCACGTCGTTGACCTTCACGCGCAGACCGGTTGCGGTGATGGTGCCCACATCGGCGATCTGACCGCCGGATTCGGCATACAGCGGGCTGCGGTCCAGGATCAGTTCGACGTCCTGGCCGGCGCTCGCGGCGTGCAGGCGCTCACCTCCGGTGATGACGGCCAGAACGTGCGCCTCCGACACGAGTTCGTTGAAGCCGGTGAACTCGGTGGGGCCGCGGTCGAGCAGTTCCTTGTAGATCGTCAGGTCGGCGTGAGCGTGCTTGCGCGCGCGGGCATCGTCCTTCGCGCGCTGCCGTTGCTCGGCCATGAGCGACCGGAAGCCGTCCTCGTCGACGGTGAGTCCTGCTTCGGACGCCATCTCGAGGGTCAGGTCGATCGGGAACCCGTAGGTGTCGTGCAATGCGAAGGCCTCGGAACCGCCGAGCACGGTCTTGCCCTGCGCCTTCACCGACTCGACGGCACCTTCGAACAGTTTGCTGCCGGTACCGAGGGTCTTGAGGAACGCCGTCTCCTCGCCGACAGCCACGGTCTCGATGCGCGCGAAGTCGGTGGCCAACTCGGGGTACGACGGGGCCATCGTGTCGCGGACGACAGCCATGAACTCGGCCATCGTGGGCTGCTCGGCGCCGAGCAGACGAGCCGATCGGACGATGCGGCGCAGCAGTCGGCGCAGAACGTAGCCGCGGCCGTCGTTGCCGGGGTTGACGCCGTCGACGATGAGCATCGCAGCGGTGCGCGCGTGGTCGGCGATCACACGGAATCGCACGTCGGAACTGTGGTCGGCGCCGTAACGGCTTCCGGTCAGTTCCTGAGCCTTGTCGATGACCGGCCGCAACAGGTCCGTCTCGTAGACGTTCTCGACACCTTGCAGCAGGAAGGCAACACGCTCGACGCCCATACCCGTATCGATGTTCTTCTTCGGCAGCGGGCCGAGGATCTCGAAGTCTTCCTTGCTGGCGCCCTCGCCACGCTCGTTCTGCATGAACACGAGGTTCCAGATCTCGATGTAGCGGTCCTCGTCGGCCTCCGGGCCGCCTTCGACGCCGTAGTCGGGCCCGCGATCGTAGAAGATCTCCGAGCACGGGCCGCACGGGCCGGGGATACCCATCGACCAGTAGTTGTCCTTCATGCCGCGACGCTGAATCCGTTCGGCCGGGACACCGATCTTGTCGTGCCAGATCGAGTACGCTTCATCGTCGTCGAGGTAGACCGTGGCCCAGAGCTTTTCCGGATCGATGCCGTATCCGCCCTCGCCGACGGAATCGGTGAGCAGCGACCACGCGTGTGTGATGGCGTCTTCCTTGAAGTAGTCGCCGAACGAGAAGTTGCCGGCCATCTGGAAAAAGGTGTTGTGCCGGGTGGTGATCCCCACCTCCTCGATATCGAGGGTGCGCACACACTTCTGCACCGAAGTGGCCCGCGAGTAGGGCGGGGTCTGCTGCCCGAGGAAGAACGGCACGAAGGGGACCATGCCTGCGTTGACGAACAGCAGGTTCGGATCGGCCAGGATCAGCGAGGCACTCGGCACTTCGGTGTGGCCTGCCTTCACGAAGTGGTCGAGAAAGCGCCTGCGGATCTCGTGGGTCTGCACGTCGATGGTCCTTTGTGGTCTGACGGTGGCGGAGCTGCCCGGCATGGGGCGGACGATCCAGTCGATCGGCCGCCTTTCAGCTTATCGCGCCCTCGCGAACGGATTATCAGGACCGCGGCGGCTACCGCGGTCCGCGTACGATCCGACGCAACTTCGGCACCCGGGACGACAGATCACGCTCGACTCCGCGGCCCGTCGGCTCGTAGTAGTCGACGCCCACGAGCTCGTCGGGCGGGTACTGCTGTGAGAGGACACCGTCCGGGTGGTCGTGCGGATACCGGTACCCGATGGCGTTCCCGAGCTTCTGCGCGCCCTGGTAGTGACCGTCACGCAGGTGATTCGGCACGGGTCCGGCCTTCCCTGCCTTCACATCGCCGATGGCAGCGAACAGCGCGGCGGTCACCGATCCGGACTTCGGTGCGGTGGCGATGTGGATGGTGGCCTGCGCGAGGGCGAGCTGAGCCTCCGGCATACCGACCTGCTGGACCACCTGTGCCGCGGCGACCGCCGCCTGGAGCGCGGTGGGGTCGGCCATACCGACCTCCTCGCTGGCCTGGATCATCAGGCGCCGGGCGATGAACCTCGGGTCCTCCCCAGCCACGATCATCCGCGCGAGATAGTGCAATGCGGCATCGACGTCGGAGCCGCGCAGTGACTTGATGAAGGCACTGGCGACGTCGTAGTGCTGGTCACCGTCGCGGTCGTACCGGACCGCGGCCTTGTCGATGCTGGATTCGACGGTCGGCAGGTCGATGACTGCGTCGGTGTCACCCGCGCGGTCGAGCGCCGTTTCGGCGGAGGCTTCCAACGCCGTCAGGGCGCGGCGAGCATCGCCGCCCGCGAGCCGGACGAGGTGATCGAGCGCCTCGTCGGTGATCGCGACCGTCCCTGCGAGCCCCCGCGGGTCCGTGCGGGCCCGTTCGAGCAACGCCCGGATGTCGTCCGGGCCGAGGGGCTGCAATTGGAGTACCAGCGACCGCGACAGCAGAGGTGCGACGACGGAGAAGGACGGATTCTCGGTCGTGGCCGCCACCAGCAGGACGATCCGGTTCTCCACCGCGGCGAGCAGTGCGTCCTGCTGGGTTTTGGAGAACCGGTGGACCTCGTCGATGAACAGCACCGTCTGCTCGCCATGGGTGAGCCGACGGCGAGCGAGGTCGATCACGGCGCGGACGTCCTTCACACCTGCGGACAGCGCGGACAACGCTTCGAAGCGTCGACCCGTGGCACCGGAGATGAGCGACGCAAGGGTGGTCTTGCCGGTTCCCGGAGGCCCGTAGAGGACGACGGAAGCGGCACCTGACCCCTCGACGAGTCGCCGCAGCGGCGCGCCCGGCTCCAGCAGGTGCTGCTGCCCGAGGACCTCGTCGAGGTTCGCCGGGCGCATCCGTGCCGCCAGCGGTGCGTTCGGCCCGGTCGGGCCGACCGGGGTACGCCGGATCGACGGTTCGGGATCCGGCTCCGATTCGCGCGGCGCTTCGAACAAGGCGTCCGGTTCGGCCGACGGGTCGTTCGCCCCGAAGAGATCACTCACGCCGACGACGCTACAAGCGCCACCGCCCTTCGAGCGAATGTGCGGTCGATCTCCTCACAGCGAGCGAGTATGCCGTGCACTCGGATATCGGTTCCCGGACGACGAACGCTCGGTGAAATCCGAACACTCGGTGAAATCTTGGCGGGCATCCTGCTCGTTCGTCGAACACCCGTCCAGAACTGTGTTCGGATCGGTGCGTGATCTCTACGCGATTGTCCCGCCGCACATTCCTGCGCTCCGGAGTCGGCGCCGCCGGCGCTGCCGCACTCGCCGCCACCGGGAGCGCGGCATCGGCGTCACCGTCGGTGTTCCGCCACGGCGTCGCCTCCGGAGATCCGCTCCCGGACGCGGTGATCCTGTGGACGCGGGTGACCCCGTCGCCTGAGGCGACACCCGGTTCTGGACTCGGACCCGAGACAACAGTGCGGTGGGAACTCTCCCGCAACACGAACTTCGAGTCGATCGACGCGACCGGGACGGTCACCGCGTCCGCCGCATCGGATCACACCGTCAAGATCGACGCGACCGGACTCGCCGCCGCAACCGAGTATCACTACCGTTTCGTCGTCGGAGATGTCGTGTCGCCGACGGGGCGCACCCGCACCGCGCCCGCCCCTGGCACACCGACGGATCATCTGCGCTTCGGGGTGGTGTCGTGCTCGAACTGGGAGGGCGGCTTCTTCGGTGCGTATCGGCATCTCGCAGCCCGCGACGATCTGTTCGCGATCCTGCATCTCGGCGATTATCTGTACGAGTACGCGGCGGGCAGGTTTCCTGTCGCAGGCACCGACGCCAGGACCCATGCCCCGGCCAACGAGATCGTGACCCTGGCCGACTACCGGATCCGACACGGGCAGTACAAGACCGACTCCGATCTGCAGGCCCTCCACGAGACCGTGCCGTGGATCGTCGTGTGGGACGACCACGAATCGGCCAACAACGCCTACGCGGGCGGTGCGGAGAATCATGATCCAGCGACCGAGGGCGATTGGGCCACGCGCAAGGCCGCCTCGGTCAGGGCCTACTCGGAGTGGATGCCGGTCCGTATGGACGGCACCCGCCTCTACCGGCGGCTTCAGTTCGGGGACCTCGCCGAACTGTCCATGCTCGACCTGCGCAGCTACCGGAGTGAGCAGGTCCGCCCCGGGGCGCAGTGGCGCACCGTCGACGACGACACGCGCACGATCACGGGGCCGGAACAGATGGCGTGGTTGACCGCGGGGCTGACGAGCTCGCAGACGAAGTGGCAGCTGGTGGGGAACTCGGTGATGATTGCACCGGTGCTGTTCCCGCCCTTGGACCCTCAGGCGACAGGCGCGCTGACCGAGCTTCTCGGTGTGCCGTCGAACGGCATCCCGTACAACGCCGACCAGTGGGACGGTTATCCCTCCGATCGCCGACGACTGCTCGACGCGATCACCGCGGCAGGTCGTCGCAATGTCGTGTTCCTCACCGGAGACATCCACACGTCTTGGGGCGCAGCCGTCCCCGTCGACGCCGCCGCGTATCCGAACGCGGGAAAGGTGGCAACCGAATTCGTGGTGCCCTCGGTGACGTCAGCGAATATCGACGAGTTGCTCGGGGTTCCGCCGCGGACGGTCGGCGCCGCGATCGAATCCGCCATCCGGACCACCAATCACCACATCGAGTACGTCGAACTCGACTCCCACGGCTACGGAGTGCTCGACGTCACCCCCGAGGCGATCCAGATGGACTGGTTCCACCTGCACGACCTTTCCGATCCCCACACCGGCGTCACACGGGCGGCGGGACTACGAGTGGCTGCGGACAGCGCGAGCACGGAGCCCGCACCGCCATTGTGAGGACCGACGACGTCAGGGCTCCACGTGCCCCAGGTTCTCGAGAACCTCGCGCGCGTGCGCCGCAACATCGTCGTGGCCGGTATCGCTTGCGAAGTCCGCGAGCAACGACCACCTCGAACTCAACGCGCGAAGCCGCGCCACCGACAGTTGGTGGGTGCGCACCGACGCGATGCGGGCGTGCTCCTCGGGCAGGAACAGGTGGGTGCTCAACCAGACGCAGGCGAGCTGGGCGTCGAGGAGACGCTCGGCGAGAACTTCGTCGTAGGCAAGTTGCGGCCACATGCCCACCACCTCGGCGCGCCAGGCATCCGCCATGGCCCGCACCCGCTCGGAGGTCAGGGGCGCTGCACACAGGCACAATGGGAACGAGGTGAGCGCATACGCGATGTCGAGCGTCGCGTCGCGGAACCCGCCCCATTCGTAATCGAGAAACTGCACCCCGTCGTCGCCGACGACGATGTTGTCGGGGCACAGATCCGACGGACTGAACGCACGGAACCGTCCCCCGGTGAACAGCTTCGCAGCGCGCTCCGCGCGGTCGAGTACCGACTGGGGAACGGTGAGCCCGAAGTCCGTGGCGAGTAGTTCGGGCACGCCCCGGACCGCGTCGATGGCCTGTTCGGCCACCGCATCGCCGACGGATACGACCCCGGCTCTGCGGAGCAACGCCGAGAAATCTTCCTCACGGCCGACGGTCGCGGCATGCATGCGACCGAGAGCCTGCGCGAGCGCCATGAGCGTATTTCCGACGGTATCGGTGTCGCCACTGCGCAGCAGCGTCGCCAGCGGGGTGGCATCGCCGAGGTCGCTGAGCACCAGCAGCCGGGTCTCGAAATCGTAGGCGAGGAGTTCCGCTCCAGGTCGATGGTCCTTGGCGAGCGCGGTCGCGAACTGGTACGACACAGCTTCGCGGAGGAAGGCAACCTCCTCGTCCGTCGTGGCACCCCGGAGGTCGACGTGGCCGGCGCCGCGAGTCGGCGGCACCTGCTTCAGGACGAGGGTGCGGGGCAGAGAGAAGGGGTTGGCAGCGACTCGTACGCGAAGAACCACCGAGCGGCCGCTGCCGCCGAGATCCACAGGATCCGCGAGCGTAACCGGGGCGCCGGTGCGACGAGTGAGCAGCGTCTCCGCCGCTTGCACTACCTCCGAAACGGGGTCTGCCAATGTTGCGGTCATCACCGAACAATCTACATCGTCGCGGCCTCCGACAGGGCGTGCGGAATCCCCCACCGACTCGGGACCAAGGTCCATTTCGACCGAACCAGCGACGCCGCACTACTCCACGGTCCGGGTTGCGCCTGATCATCGACGCGTTTCACCGAAACGGACAATCCGCACCCAAGCCTTATGACCGCTTCGAAAGTTCTTCTCGGAAGCGCGAATCGAGGAGGTATTTTCGTGAATGAGAACTACCACGGCTATCGATTCGGCATATGAAGCTCTTCCGTACCGTCCGAAATCCAGAGTGCAGGACCGACGAACGGGGCGAGCTCACCTGGATGAACGCGCCCCGTCGATGTGGGCAGGGTTTCCGCGGCTGTCCCTCTTCCGGCAGTCGGCGAACCCTCTGCCCCGTGGCCGCCGCGGTGTCTCTACTGCGCGGTGACCGCTGCGGTGTCCTTCACGTCGTCGGGCTTGAAGTCCATACCGGATTCCTTGCGCTGCTCGGCGCTGATCGGGCCGGGTGCGTCGGTGAGCGGGTCGACTCCCCCACCCGACTTGGGGAACGCGATGACCTCGCGGATCGAGTCCACACCGGCAAGCAGCGCGGTGATCCGGTCCCAGCCGAAGGCGATACCTCCGTGCGGCGGCGCACCGTATTTGAACGCCTCGAGCAGGAAGCCGAACTTCTCGTTCGCTTCCTCCTCAGGAATTCCCATCACCTTGAACACGCGTTCCTGGATGTCGGGCCGGTGGATACGAATCGAGCCGCCACCGATCTCGTTGCCGTTGCAAACGATGTCGTAGGCGTAGGCCAACGCCGTACCCGGATCGGTGTCGAACGTGTCGAGGAACTCCGGCTTCGGTGAGGTGAAGGCGTGGTGTACTGCCGTCCAGGCAGACGAACCGAGAGCGACGTCACCCGATGCGGTCGCATCGGCTGCCGGCTCGAACATGGGAGCGTCGACCACCCACACGAAGGCCCACGCCTTCGGGTCGATGAGGTCGAGCTTGCGGGCGATCTCGCCGCGCGCCGCACCCAGCAGGGCGCGCATCGGCTTGGTCGCACCGGCGGCAAAGAAGATGCAGTCGCCGGGGACGGCACCCACATGCGCGGCCAACCCGGCCCGCTCGGCGTCGGTGAGGTTCTTCGCGACGGGGCCGGTGAGCTCGCCGTCCTCGCCCACGAGCACGTACGCAAGGCCCTTGGCGCCGCGCTGCTTGGCCCATTCCTGCCATGCGTCCAGCTGACGACGCGGCTGCGAAGCACCGCCCGGCATGACGACCGCACCGACGTACTCCGCCTGGAATACGCGGAAAGTAGTGTCCTTGAAGAACTCTTTGCACTCGACGAGTTCGATGCCGAAGCGCAGGTCCGGCTTGTCGCTGCCGAAACGTCGCATGGCGTCGGCGTAGGTCATGCGCGGGATCGGGGTCGCGAGCTCGTATCCGACCAGACGCCACAACGCGTGCAGCACCTCTTCGGCAAGCAGGATCACGTCGTCCTGGTTCACGAACGCCATCTCGATATCGAGCTGGGTGAACTCCGGCTGCCGGTCGGCGCGGAAGTCCTCGTCTCGATAGCAACGCGCGATCTGGTAGTACCGCTCGATGCCACCTGCCATGAGCAACTGCTTGAACAGCTGCGGCGACTGCGGCAGCGCGTAGAAGTTGCCGGGCTGCAGACGCGCAGGCACCAGGAAGTCGCGGGCACCCTCGGGCGTCGAGCGAGTCAGCGTCGGGGTCTCGACCTCGACGAACTCGTGATGGGCAAGCACCGAGCGAGCTGCAGCGTTGACCTTGCTCCGGAGGCGAATGGCCTTGCCGGGCCCCTCCCTGCGCAGGTCCAGGTAACGGTACTTGAGTCGGGCCTCTTCACCGGCCTGGTCGTCGAGCTGGAACGGCAGCGGCGCCGCCTCACCCAGCACCTCGAGTTCGACGGCATTGACCTCCACCGCACCCGTCGGGATCTCGAAGTTCTGGTTTCCTTCGGGCCGGATCTCGACGACTCCGGTCACCTTCACGCAGTATTCGGCGCGCAGCTTGTGCGCCTGCTCGAGCACCTTTGCGTCACGGAAAACCACCTGGGACACACCGGAGGCGTCGCGCAGGTCGATGAAGATGACCCCGCCGTGGTCGCGGCGCCGGGCAACCCAACCGGTGAGGGTGACGGTTTGCTCGGCGTGCTCGGCTCGCAACGAGCCGGCGAGATGGGTGCGCAGCACGGAATTCCTTTCGAAACGATCATCGACGGGGTTCGTCGCTGCAATCCTACGAAAGACACGAACCGGCCGAGCACACACGTGCCGAAACGGCCGTGCCAGACTTGTGCGGCTCGAGTGGCTCGACGACAAGGCGGATGCAATGACGTTCAACGAGGGCGCACGACGCGATCCGAACCGGGTTCGTGTCGGTGGAGGCGGCCGCGGTGGCAAGATCGCGCTGGGGGGCGGCGCGGGTGGCCTCATCGTGCTGATCCTGGCGCTGCTGTTCGGCGGCGACCCGACGTCACTGCTCGGATCGGGTGTCGCGGACCAACCCGACCCGTACAGCGCCGGGGGAACCCTCGAGGGATGCGAAACCGGCGGCGACGCGAACTCGAGCGTCGACTGCCGCGTCGCCTTCACTGTCGAATCCCTCGATACCGTGTGGGAGCAGCAACTCGCCGCTCAGACAGGCATTGCATACCAGATGCCCGAAGTCGAATTGTTCACCGCGGCGACTTCGACCGGATGCGGCAACGCCACCAGCGACATCGGCCCGTTCTACTGCCCCGCGGATCGGACGGCGTATTTCGACACCAGCTTCTTCGAGCAGCTCGTGACCCAGTTCGGGTCGAGCGGCGGGCCCCTCGCCCAGGAATACGTGGTTGCGCACGAAGTAGGCCATCACCTGCAAAATCAGCTGGGAGACCTCGGTCGCGCACAGACGGATCCCCGCGGACCGGAGTCGGGCGCGGTGCGCACCGAACTCCAGGCCGATTGCTATGCCGGGGTGTGGGCGCACTACGCGGACACCCTCCCCGACCCGGACACAGGTATTCCGTTCCTGGCGCCGCTGAACGACACCGATATCCGGGATGCGCTCTCGGCCGCCTCTGCGGTCGGCGACGACCGTATCCAGTCCGCTGCAACGGGCCGTGTCAACCCGGAAGCGTGGACCCACGGCTCGTCCGAGCAGCGCCAGAAGTGGTTCATCGCGGGATACAACACGGGCCGGATCGCAGCGTGCGACACCTACTCCGCGTCCGATCTGGACGCTCCGCCCGCGTTGCGATGAGCGCTGGATCTGCACCCGGGCGAGTCGCACACCACGCCCCTGCTGCCACTCACGGGACGGGATCGACGATGAGCCGTACCACCTCGTCGTCGACCCTCCACCACGAATCCGGATTCTCACGCGCCGCGGTGTAGACGAGACCGGCGGCGTCCCCGGTGATCACTCCGGGTAATCCCGGATCGTCCGTCCTGAACGTGGCGGGGTGAGGGCCCGGCCACGACGGAACAACGCCGTCCGGAGCGGCCCCCGCCTGCGGTTCATGGACGTGCACGGTTTCGGGCACGAAAGGTTCGGCCTCACCCTGGGCCAAGTCCCAGGCCTCCGAAATCACGTCTCGCAATGCTGCGCGATTCTCGAGTGCGGCCGGTGACAGATCCTGCTCGAACCGGGTACCGAATGCGTAGACACGCAATTCCGAGGCGTCACCGTATCCATGAAAGGCGACGGTGGTCGTCGCCTGATCGGTCACTCCGGGACTTCCGACATCGGTGCCCAGATCGATGAGGTACAGATCCTCGATATCCGCCGCGAACCGGGCCACATCGTCCGGATCTGCCTGAGCCACCAGGTATTCAGGTGGGGCCATCATGAGAGGTTCGGTTCGTTCGGTGTAGACCACCCGGCCATCGCCGTAAACCGAGATCACCGGAGAGTGAAGCGCCTGGACCACGAACGGGAGCCATCCGTGGCCACCGGCGCCGACGCTGAACACAAGTTGGTCGGCCGGCAGGCGGTCCAGGTGCTCGCCCGGCGACGCACAGGAGATCGACACCAGTGCCCCGATACCGACCCAGGTCGACTTACGAATTCGACTCGCCGACGACACATTCCCCCCACCCGTAGCTCCTGTTCAGGTTAGGGGATCGGACGACGGTGCGATGCCGATATCTTCATCCCACAGTTCTGGTGAGTTGTCGATGAAGCGGGTCATCATCGCCACGCAGCGGGGGTCGTCCAGCACCGTGACCGAGACTCCGCAGTCGACGAGCCACCCGTGGCCGCCGCAGAACGTGACCGCCTCCCCGACGATGACGGACCCGATGCCGAACTGACGCACCAGACCACTGCAATACCAGCACGGCGAGAGCGTCGTGACCATGATTGTCGACCTGTAGTCGCGACGGCGACCGGCCGCGCGAAACGCCGCGGTCTCTGCGTGGATCGTCGGATCGCCATCTTGGACGCGTCTGTTGCGCCCCCGACCGAGCAGTGTGCCCTCGGAGTCGAACAGCGCGGCTCCGATCGGTATGCCGCCTTCGGAAAGCCCCACCTCGGCCTCTGCGCGTGCGACGTCGAGGAGCGCGTACGCGTCGATCCCCATTCTGCGAAGCCTCAGGTCACCGTGACGGTCATGTCGGCGAGTGCCGCAGACAGGTCCATGTGCCTGCGCATCCGCAACGACAGCGGCCACGTGCCCGGCCGCTTCGCGCGGAGGTAGAACACCCGTTCACTCGTGGCTCCGGGCAGCGGATTGTTCGAGGGAACGAACCTGATGTCGCGTAGGTTGAGCCCTTTCCCGATTCGGGTCGTGGACCAGCAGTAGTCGCGGGAGGTGTTCTCCGGCAGGTGCAGTTCGATGGTGTCCCCCACATCGACCGTCAAATCGCGTGGACCAGTGGTGATGTGCTTCATGGATCCAGGGTACGGCGATAATGTGATACAGACCACCACTATCAGCGGTCGGGAGCACCGCCCTCGCGGTCGAAGTCGTCATCCGCCCCCCGCACCCTCACGCTGCTGCCCACTTCGGCTGCGCTGAAAGCGCGGGACAGCCACCATCAGTACCGAGTCGCAGTTCCGGTGGATCCGGTGTCGCCGAGCGCAGTCGCCGTCATGATGCGAGTGATCTCCTCCTGATCGGTAGGACCCGGTAGGCCCCATCCTTCCCGGTAGCCGTACAGCTCGGTCAGTGTCACAGAGCGTCGGTTGCCGTCGGCGATCTCGACATCGTCGGAGGTGATCAGGCTCGGGTGCGGCACGCCACACGCCTGCGACACCTTCAGCAGGTCGCGACGTAATGCACGCAGATACTGCTCCACCCGGTCCGCTTTCGACGGAACGTCCAATCCGCGTTGCAGCCAGGGCTTCTGCGATGCAACGCCGGTCGGACAGGTGTCGGTATGACACTTCTGGGCCTGGATACAGCCGACTGCGAACATCGGTTCGCGCGCGACGTTGAGCATGTCGCATCCGAGAGCCATGGCCGCGACGGCGTTGTCGGGGAGACCGAGTTTCCCCGACCCGATGAAGGTGACCCGCTCGGCAAGGCCTGCGTCTGCAAACTGCCGATAGACACGGGCGAAGCCACTGCGGAACGGGAGGGAGACGGTGTCCGCGAATACCAGCGGCGCAGCGCCCGTACCACCTTCCCCTCCGTCGATCGTCACGAAGTCGACTCCGCGGTCGCCGCTGCGCATCCGGTCGATGAGGACCTGCCAGAATCTCGGATCGCCGACTGCAGCCTTGATTCCCACGGGCAGCCCGGTTCTCTCGGCGAGGAGTTCGACGAAATCGAGCATGGTATCGACATCGTGGAACGCGGTGTGCCTCGACGGACTCACGACATCGCGCCCCACCGGTACGCCGCGGATCCCGGCGATCTCCGCCGTGACCTTTGCTCCGGGCAGCAGGCCCCCGAGCCCGGGTTTCGCGCCCTGACTCAGCTTGATCTCGAGCGCCTTGACCGGCGCCGACTCGGTGAGCGCAACAAGCCTGTCCAGGTCGAATCGCCCTTCGGCGTCGCGACATCCGAAGTAGGCGGTGCCGATCTGGAAGACAAGATCTGCGCCGTTGTGGTGATACGGCGACAGGCCTCCTTCACCCGTGTTGTGGAGGCACCCCGCGGCCGCCGCGCCCTTGTTCATCGCGACCACCGCAGCCGCCGACAACGAGCCGAAGCTCATCGCCGAGATGTTGACCACCGAACCGGGGCGGAACGCCTTCGCACGACCGCGTGGTCCGCCCAGGACCTTCGCGGAGGGAATCGCCACGTCCTCGTCACTGTGCGGTGCGGCGGACGGCGGAACCTGGGAGAAGGTGCGGTGTTTGATGACGGTGTATCCGTCGGTGCGCTCGATGTCGTTGTCGGTGCCGAAACCGAAGGTGTTGTTCTCCTGCTTCGCCGATGCATAGATCCACCGGCGCTGGTCCCGGGTGAACGGGCGTTCCTCGTCGTTTCCGGCAACGATGTACTGCCTCAGTTCGGGGCCGATGGCCTCGATGAAGTAGCGGGCATGCCCGATTACAGGAAAGTTGCGCAGCAGCGAGTGTTTTCGCTGCAGCAGGTCGTACGACGCCACCGCGGCCACCGCGGCAGCGGGGATTCCGAGAGTCTTCCGCCAGTCCATTGCCGATCAGCCGATGAGCGCCGCGGCGAGGTCCCGGTAGGCCTGCGTGGGGAACGACGTCGGATCTGCAGTCAGTACCTGAACAGGTACTTCGTCGGCACCGGCCTCGTAGTGCCGTTCGATCCCGGCGACGACGCGTTCGATGCTGCCCGACGGAATCAGCGCCTCGCGCAACCGGTCGCTGCCTGCCCCCGCCACGTCCTCCTCGGTGAACCCGAGTCGCAGGAGGTTGCCGGAGTAGTTCGGAAGCGACAGGTAACCCCGCATGTACTCTTGCGCGATTCCTCGGGCGGTGTCTTCGTCCTCATCGAGCACTACAGCAACTTCGGGTGCGAGGAGCGGGCCGTCACCGAGGATCTCCCGGGCCTGAGCTGTGTGTTCGGCGGGAGTGAAATAGGGGTGTGCGCCTGCGGTGCGCTCGGCCGACAACGTCAGCATGCGAGGGCCGAGCGCTGCCAGTACGAGACGGTCTGCTGGAACCGGGGTGTCCGCTCGGTCCAACGCGTCCAGATATTCGACCATGCGACTGTAGGGTTTCGTGTAGCGGCCGGCTTCGGTCGCGTTGACGACGGGGCCGTGACTAGCGCCGAGACCGAGCAGGAAACGTCCGGGATGTTCGCGTTCGAATCGATCGACCGTCGTCGCGGCGTCCTCAGGATCCGCGTGCCAGATGCTGACGATTCCGCTCGCGACACCGAGCCTCGGTGTCGCAGCGAGCACCTCTCCGTAGATCGGGGGAACACCGTCGCCGAAGCCGCCGGATGTCCATAATCTCGCGTAGCCGAGTTCATCGAGTTCCCGCGCCGCGTCGAGAGCGGCTTCCCTGGTTTTCCGGCTTAGCCAGAATCCGCCGCCCCATACGCTCACTCGTCGTGTCATGGTTCCGACACTATCTGCCCGCGCCGGGATACCGTCGGCGGATGACGACCGCATCGGCTCACGCCGGCTCCCCGACCGTCGAACGGCGGCCGTATTTCTCGGTGTTCGGGCTGGATTTCGTCGGCCTCGTGGTCGCGGTGTTCTTCTTCGCGTGGAGTCTGAGTCCGTCGTTGATTGCCCGGGAGTGGCTGTACCAAGGCCTCATCAGCGGAATCACGAGCGTCACGGGATACGGAATCGGTGTTCTGCTCGCCTATCCGGCGCGCCGCTGGATCGCGCCGCACCTGACATGGTGGCGCAGACGACGCACCGCCCGCATCATTGCGCAGATCGTCGTCGCTGTTCTTGCGCTGGTCACAGTGACCGGATCTCTTCTGGTTGCGGCCAACTGGCAGAACGATATCCGAGCGCTCATGGGTGTCGAGGACACCACGTCGTTCGCGTACTTGCGCACCGGACTGGTCAGTGCCACCATCTTCGCTCTCCTCCTGCTGCTCGGGCGCGGCCTCCGACGCATCGCCCGCCGTTTCGCGCGATTCCTCAGCGCACAGCTGCATATCCCGGTTCCGGCGGCGCACGTGATCGCACCGGCGGTGCTCGCAGCCTCGGCAGTGGTCTTCGTCGACCAGGTGATCCTCGCGAGCACGTCGACCGCCGCACGATTCGTGTTCGCGTCCGACAACAACAGCACCGACCCGGGTGTCGCACAACCACGGGAACCGCAGCGGTCCGGCAGTTCTGCGTCCGCATCGTCGTGGGACAGCCTCGGCAGGCAGGGTCGCACGTTTGCCGACGGCGGCCTGAGGGCCGACGAATTGACCGAAGTCAACGGCACTCCCGCCAGTGAACCGATCCGGGTGTACGCCGGGCTTTCGGCCGACACCTCCACCGCATCGCAGGTGCAGTTGATTCTCGACGAACTGGACCGGACCGAGGCGTGGGAGCGCGAGATCCTCGTGGTGTCGGGGACGACCGGAACCGGGTGGGTCAACCCCGTCGCGGCGGATTCGATCGAAATGATCTACAACGGTGATTCGGCGATCGCGGCGATCCAGTATTCGTTCCTGCCGAGCTGGATTTCGTTCCTCGTCGACGGTTCGGCCGCGAAAGCGGCGGGTGACGCACTTATCCACGGTGTGTACGAGCGATGGGCGCAGCTTCCGGAAGGGCGACGCCCGAAGCTGGTGGTGTACGGCGAGAGTCTCGGATCGCAGTCCGCAGAGGCGGCGTTCGACGACCTCGCCGATCTGCGCAATGACATCGACGGCGCACTGTTCGTGGGTCCGCCCAATTCGAACTCGCTGTGGCGAGGTCTCGTCGCCAACCGTGACCCCGGCTCTCCGCAGGTACTGCCCACGAACAACGACGGGCTCGAGGTGCGCTTCGCTGCGAGCCCGGAGAATCTGGAGTCATTCCACGGGCCGTGGCACGATCCGCGCGTGCTGTACCTGCAACACGCATCGGACCCGGTGGTGTGGTGGGGTCCCGAGTTACTGATCGAGCGACCCGATTGGCTCGCCGAGCCACCGGGCGCAGATCGGGTGCCGTCGATGCGCTGGTATCCGATCGTCACGTTCTGGCAGGTGGCGGCCGACATCATGGTCGGCACTTCACCCCCGGTCGGGCACGGGCACAACTACGAGGATCTCATCCCCTACGGGTGGGCAGCGGTCACAGCGCCGGACGGATGGACGGACACGGACACCCAACGGGTCGCGGACACGATCACCGACATGCACTTCGGAGATTGACCTCCCACAACCACGTCGCGGACACACCCCTGCTCATGCGACGGGATGTCCGCCGACGGCGGCGGATGCGCTATGCCGCCAGCTGACGGAGCACATACTGCAGAATTCCGCCGTGCCGGAAGTACTCTGCCTCTGCTGGGGTATCGATACGCACCATTGCATCGAACTCGATGTCCCCTGCGCGCACATGTACGGTCTCCGGTATCGCGTCTGCATCGGCCAGTCCGGTGATCTCGAATTCTTCCTCCCCTGTCAGGCCGAGACTTTCGGCCGAGGTGCCCTCAGGGAATTGCAATGGCAGCACCCCCATTCCGATGAGATTGGACCGGTGGATTCGTTCGTACGACTGCGCAATCACCGCGCGCACCCCCAGCAGCAGTGTGCCTTTGGCCGCCCAGTCACGCGACGAGCCCGAACCGTATTCGGCGCCGGCCAGCACGACCAGCGGAGTGCCGTCGTCCGCGTACTTCTGCGCGGCGTCGTAGATATCCATCTGTTCGCCGGTGGGAAGGTAGCGGGTGACTCCTCCTTCGACATCAGGGACGAGCCCGTTCCGCAACCGGATGTTCGCGAAGGTACCGCGGATCATCACCTCGTGATTACCGCGCCGCGACCCATACGAGTTGAAGTCTGCGAAATCGACGCCGTGCTCCTGCAGATAACGTCCCGCGGGACTGTCGCGACGGATCGCACCGGCCGGCGAGATGTGGTCGGTGGTGACCGAGTCACCGAGAAGTGCCAGGACCCGTGCGCCCGCGATGTCGCGTAGCGGCTCCGGCTCCGCTGTCATCCCGTCGAAGTACGGTGGGCGCCGCACGTACGTCGAGTCGTCCTTCCACTCGAACACTTCACCGGTCGGGACATCGAGGTTTCGCCACGTGTCGTCACCGTGATAGACATCGGCGTAGCCCGACTCGAACATCTCCGAGCGCACGCACTCGTCGATGACGGCCTGAATCTCCTCCGTGGACGGCCAGATGTCGCGCAGAAACACGGGGTTGCCGTCGGCATCGGTACCGAGTTCGTCCTCGAAGATGTCGACGAGCATCGACCCCGCGAGGGCATACGTGATGACCAATGGCGGCGAGGCGAGGAAGTTCATCTTCGTCTGCGGATGGATCCGGCCTTCGAAATTGCGGTTTCCCGACAACACCGCCGACACGTTGAGGTCGTGTTCGTCGACCGCGGAGGCGATTTCATCGAGTAAGGGACCTGAGTTGCCGATACACGTGGTGCATCCGTAACCCACGAGGTTGAAGCCGAGCTTATCGAGATACGGTGTGAGTCCCGCTCGTTCGTAGTAGTCGGTGACGATCCTCGATCCGGGCGCGAGGCTGGTCTTCACCCACGGTTTGCTGCGCAGGCCCTTGTCCACCGCATTCTTGGCGAGCAGTCCGGCACCGATCATCACCGACGGGTTCGACGTGTTGGTGCACGAGGTGATCGCAGCGATCACAACGTGGCCGTGGTCGAGTTCGAATTCGGGGCCGTCGCCGATGTGCACGGGCACCTTGTTCGACGGCGGATCTGCCGCGGTGAAGTCGTCGGGCAGGGGGTCACGCGGTGGTGCGCTGGTGTCCTTACCGAAGATCGCGACGGGATCGCTCGCGGGAAACGACTCGATCGAGCCCTCGTCGAGACCCACCTCCTGCACCTGCGCGACGACGCCGGGCACATCGGCGCCGGCGAGCAGCGCCCCGACCGCCTGCGGTGCGAGAGCCGCCGGAATGCGGTCCTGCGGTCGTTTGGGACCGGCGATCGACGGGCGCACCGTCGACAGGTCCAGCTCTACGACCTGACTGTATGCCGGTTCGCGGGACGGGTCGTGCCACAGCCCCTGTGCTTTGGCGTAGGCCTCGACGAGACGCACTTGCTCCTCGGCACGTCCGGTCAGCCGCATGTAGTCGAGCGTGACGTCGTCGATCGGGAAGATGGAGATGGTCGAACCGTATTCGGGACTCATGTTGCCGATCGTGGCCCGATTCGCAAGCGGCACATTCGCCACGCCGGGTCCGAAGAACTCGACGAATTTGCCCACCACGCCGGTTTTGCGCAGCATTTCGGCGACTGTGAGAACCAGGTCGGTGGCGGTGGTGCCCTCCCTCAGTTCTCCGCTGAGCTTGAATCCCACGACCTGCGGGATCAGCATCGAGGCGGGCTGACCGAGCATCGCGGCCTCGGCTTCGATTCCGCCGACACCCCACCCGACGACACCGATACCGTTGATCATCGGAGTGTGCGAATCGGTTCCGACCAGCGAGTCAGGGTAGGCCAGCGTCTCTCCGTCCTCGGTCTCACGGGTGAAGACGACCCGACCGAGGTGCTCGAGGTTGACCTGATGGCAGATGCCGGTACCGGGAGGTACGACCTTGAAGTCGTCGAACGCACTCTGCGCCCACCGCAACAGTTCGTAGCGTTCGCGGTTACGGGAGAATTCGAGGTCGGTATTGATGCGGAATGCGTCTTCGGTTCCGAAGACATCGGCGATCACCGAGTGGTCGATGACCAGTTCCGTGGGAATCAGTGGATTGATTCGTGTGGCGTCGCCGCCGCGGGTCGTCATTGCGTCGCGCATCGCGACGAGGTCCACGACACACGGCACACCGGTGAAATCCTGCATGAGCACACGGGCAGGTGAGAACTGGATTTCGCGGTTGTGCTTGGACGCGGGGTCCCAGCCGGCCACGGCCTCGATCTGTTCGCGCGTGACCAGACGGCCGTCCTCGGTGCGCAGGAGGTTCTCGAGAAGGATCTTGAGACTGTAGGGAAGGCGATCCGACCCGGGGACCCTGTCGATGCGATGGATCCGGTAGTCGATGCCGTCGACGGTCAGGGTGTCGCGGGTTCCGAAGCTGTCGTGACTCATTACTGCCTCCAGGGGCTGCAGTGCTTACACGCAGGCGTGCGTTCGAGCGGGCTGGGCTCGTCGTGTCGATCACCGTGCCGAACGGCGTCACCTCGACGCTACGACACACAGCGCGGCCCGTCAGGGAATCGGCCGGGTGACCATCCGGCGGACTGCTGCCCCGGCCACGGAACGGCTCGACCGCCCAAGTTGCGGCAGTCGGCGACGGGCCCGACGTTCGTGAACGGGATACTGCGTCGGGTCCACTCGAACGCACCTCGTGAACGGAGTTCAGACGTGAAGCATGCATCAGCAGGTCGATCCACCCGGGCGATCCACGGCACCGGCCTCACCGATGCCTACGGTGCACCGCACCTGCCGGTCTACAACACGACGACGTTCTCGTTCGAGAACACCGCGGCGCTGCTCGAAGTCGCCGACGGGCACACCGAGGGGCCGCTCTACACGCGCTACGGTCTGAACCCGACGATTTTTGCGCTAGAGGAAACCATGACGTCGATCGAGGGTGCGGAGGGCGCTTTGGCGTTCTGTTCGGGTATGGCCGCTGAAACAGCCTTGTTCACTCAGTACGGACGCGACGGCATCGTGTGTGTCGGCGACGCTTACGGCGGCACGATGGAACTGCTCACCGCGCAGCTTTCCTTGCTCGGCATCACCACCACATTCCTCCTCGGCGACGAACTCCACCGCCTGGACGATGCCCTCCGTGGCGGAGCGAAGCTGGTGTTCTTCGAAACGCCCACCAATCCCGCGCTCGGGATCTACGACATCGCGGCGATCGCCGACCTCGCACACAGTCACGGTGCTCTCGTGGCGGTCGACAACACGTTTGCGTCACCCGTCAATCAGAATCCTCTCGAGTTCGGCGCCGATCTCGTCTCGTACTCGGCCACCAAGTACCTCGGTGGCCACTCCGATGTCACGGCCGGACTCGTGCTCGGGGCTGCCGCGCTCATCGACCCGTTGAAGCCCTGGCGCAAGAGCTTCGGGTCTTGCATCGCACCCGAGGCCGCCGCGTTGCTGTCGCGTAGCCTGCGCACCCTCATCGTCCGCGTCAGACAACACAACGCCAATGCACAGGCGGTCGCAGAAGCGATGGAGGCCGATCCCCGGGTCGCGCGGGTGTTGTACCCGGGCCTGCCGAGTTTCTCCGGGCACATGCTCGCGGCGAAGCAGATGACGGGTTTCGGCGGGATCGTGACGATCGAGATCGCCGCGGACACCGAGACGACAGTGCAGGTGGTCGATCGTCTTCAGTTGTTCACTCTTGCACCGAGTCTCGGCGGAGTCGAAAGTTTGGTCACGCAACCGGTGACCACCACCCACTACGATCTTTCACCGCAGGAGCGGCTGCGACGCGGCATCACCGGCTCCATGGTCCGCTTGTCGGTCGGTCTCGAGGACGCCGATGACCTCATCGCCGATCTCACACATGCCCTCGAGGTCGTCACCGTGTGACTGCCCATACGGGGTGCGACTGCTCACTACGGGCAGGGCAGCGTACGAGTCCCCGCGGGCCATCCGACGACGGCGGTCACGCGTCATCTCGACGGCCGGGCACCCACTGCGCCGAGGCGGGCCTCGAAGAACGAGGTCACCCACGCCGAGACAGCGATCGCAAAGCTCAATCCGGTGACGAACAACGGACGTGCGACAGCTCCGACCAGACCTCGGTCGTCGGCGTCCGTCCGCGCGTTCCCTCCCGGCGCTTCGCGGATGTCACCTGCCGGAATCCACGTCGGGGCGGGGTCCGAATCTGCGGAACGGAAATACCACAATCCGGACGGATAGATCCGGTGCGGGCCGGACACTTGGAGATTCCGCCCCTGGTAGCGAGCTGTCATGCTGAGTGCGGTGTCGTCGGTGGGTGTGGTGTCGTTCATGGGTGCGATGTTGCTCATGCGATCACGTCCCGTAAGTAGGAAGTGGCGGTGCCCGTGAGGCGCCGATTCGGTGGGTGACGTCTATGGCAGCTACCACCCCCGAGCGTAATGGTGGGTCGGCGCGCGTGCATCGCCGAGATAGTGCGAGAAGAAACACCGCTACAGGTGCCGACGCGAGTTCGATCTCTCTGGCATCTCTGTCTCCTGACAGAATTCGCGGTATGCATTCAGATCCCTCGACACCGTCGCCCTATCGCAACGGCGCAGGCAGCACAGCTCTCGTCGCCGGGATCGCTGCGGTGGTGTTCGCCATCGTTCCCATCGTCGGCGATCTGGTCACCGTCCCGGCCGGACTGGTGGCGGTGGTATGCGGCTGGATCGGGATGATGCGTGTGGAGAAGGGCGTGGCCGACAACCAGCGGGACGCCCTGATCGGTGCAGTGCTCGGCATAACCGGATTGTTCGTCGTTTTCCTGGTTTTCGTTGCGACCCACAGTGCGGGTCGATAGTCGGCAGAGCGTAAGCGAAACGTCAGGACATCGGACGGAAGCGTCAAGATTTCGTATGGATCGACTCCGACCACGCTGATCGGACGCGATGGTGTGATGCGGCGCCGACCGGCGCCGATCCGTGTCGACGACAGGAAACGAGATGGCAGACGCCGCCTATGTGGCGCTTCTGATCGCTGGGATCGTGACGTGCGCTCTGACGCTGCGCGCCCTCCACAGCATCGACCTCCACACGACTGGGGGACGCAGGTGACGTGGGCCGGAGTGACAACCACTGCTTTGATTGTGATTGCCGCGGTGACCGTGGTGTATCTCCTCGTCGCATTGCTCGATCCGGAGAGGTTCTGACGCCGCCATGACTCCTGCATTTGCTGCGGGACTGCAGATTGCACTGGTAGCCGCGGTGCTCGCCGTGGTGTATGTCCCTCTCGGTGACTACATGGCGAAGGTGTACACCACCGAGACCGGGCTTCGGAGCAAGGATCTGAAGATCGAGACGCTTCTCTACCGGGCGTGCCGCATCGACTCCCGCGCTGAACAAACCTGGTACGGGTACGCCACCAGCGTGCTCGGTTTCTCGCTCGCGAGCGCGCTCCTTCTCTACGGCCTGCAACGGATCCAGGGTGTGTTGCCGCTGAACCACGGACTCGAGGGTGTCAGTCCCGCCGTCGCGTTCAACACCGCGATCTCGTTCGTCACCAATACGAACTGGCAGTCTTACGTTCCCGAAACAACGATGAGCCCGCTGACACAATCCGCCGGACTCGCAGTGCAGAACTTCGTCTCCGCCGCAGTGGGTATGGGCGTCGCCGTCGCGTTGATTCGCGGGCTCGTGCGCGTCGGCCGAGGAGGGGAGCTCGGCAACTTCTGGGTGGATCTCACCCGCGGCACACTACGCATCCTGCTGCCGCTCTCGATCGTCATCGCGATGATCCTGTTGAGTCAGGGCGTAATCCAGTCCTATCGGAGTGGTTTCGTCGCGGCAGGACTCGATGGGAACGCGGTGACCACCGCGCTGGCTCCGGTCGCGTCACAGGAGGCGATCAAGGAGCTGGGGACCAACGGAGGCGGAGTGCTGGCTGCGAACTCGGCGCACCCGTTCGAGAATCCGACACCGGTGAGCAATATCGTGGAGATCATTGCGATTCTGCTCATTCCGGTCGCGCTCACCCGCACATTCGGCACCATGATCGGTAGCCGGCGCCAGGGGCTGACGGTGCTGGCAGTGATGGCGGCGCTCTATACCGCGATCCTCGCGATCACCCTCACGGCCGAAACCCGCACGCACGGTGTCGCCGCCGACGCGGCGGGTGCCATGCTCGAAGGTAAAGAGGTGCGCTTCGGCATACCGGGTTCAGTGCTCTTCGCGGTGTCCACCACGGGCACGAGCACAGGTGCGGTCAATTCTGCGCACGACAGCATGTCACCACTCGGTGGCGGCGCCCTGCTACTGAACATGCTGCTCGGCGAAATCGCGCCGGGTGGGGCCGGGACCGGACTCTACGGCATTCTCGTCATCGCCATGGTGGCCGTGTTCATCGGCGGGCTGCTCGTCGGCCGCACACCGGAGTTCCTCGGCAAGAAATTGCGTACGAGGGAGATCACCCTCGCCGCACTGAGCATCCTGGTGATGCCCGCCCTCGTGCTGATCGGCACCGCAATTGCCGTTGTTCTTCCTGCTACAGCAGGCGCACTCGGTAATTCTGGGGATCCAGGGACACCCGGTGCGATTCACGGATTCACCGAAGTGCTCTACGCATACGCATCGGCGGCGAACAACAACGGCAGCGCGTTCGGCGGGCTCACCGTCACGAACGACTGGTTTCAAGCGAGCCTCGGGGTGTGCATGCTCTTCGGGCGTTTCCTGCCGATCGTGTTCGTGCTCGCGCTCGCCGGATCCCTGGCCTCACAGCAACGTGTGCCCGCAGGTTCAGGGACCCTGCCCACCTCGGGAATCGCGTTCGCCGGATTGCTCACCGGCACAGCTGTTCTGGTGGCAGCACTGACCTTCTTCCCCGCCCTTGCGCTGGGCCCGATTGCGGAGACACTGCATTGACCGCACCCACTACTCCCACGACTTCCCCCGACCCGGCACCCGCCGAGGTGAATGCCGAACGCATCACCGCGGGCGTGTTCGACGCTCGTCAACTCTCCGCTGCCGTCCCCGGCGCATTCCGCAAGCTCGATCCGCGACACGTCGCACGCAATCCCGTGATGTTCGTCGTGCTGGTCGGGTCTGTGATCGCAACGATCGCGGCCGTCGTCGACCCGAGCACATTCGCATGGGCGATCGCCGCATGGCTGTGGTTCACCCTGTTGTTCGCCAACCTCGCCGAGTCCGTCGCCGAAGGACGCGGCAAGGCCCAAGCCGAGTCACTACGAAGGACCAAGCAAGACACCGTCGCCCGCCGATTGGTCGCCCCGGATCTCGAAGAGTCGGTCAACGGCACCCAGCTACGGGTCGGCGACCTCGTCGTGGTCGAAGCCGGAGAGGTCATCCCAGGTGACGGCGATGTGGTGGACGGTATCGCGACGGTCGACGAGTCCGCGATCACCGGCGAATCCGCTCCCGTGATCCGGGAATCCGGAGGTGATCGTTGTGCTGTCACTGCCGGCACCACGGTGCTGTCCGATCGCATCGTCGTCCGGGTCACCGCCGAGCCCGGACATACGTTCGTCGACCGCATGATCGCGCTCGTCGAAGGTGCGGTCCGGCAGAAGACCCCCAACGAGATCGCATTGAACATCCTTCTCGCCGCCTTGACGATCGTGTTGCTGCTCGCGGTGGTCGCGGTCGGGCCGATGAGCGCGTATGCCGGTGCGGAACAAGGGTCGATAGAGCTGATCGCGCTGCTGGTGTGCTTGATCCCCACCACGATCGGTGCGCTGCTGTCGGCGATCGGTATCGCAGGAATGGATCGGCTCGTGCAGCGCAACATCCTGGCCAAGTCGGGCCGCGCCGTCGAAGCAGCAGGCGACATCGACACGCTACTACTCGACAAGACCGGCACGATCACCTACGGCAATCGGCGCGCCACTGCACTGCATCCTGCGCCCGGCGTCACCGAACACGATCTGGCCGTCGCAGCGAGAATGTCCAGTCTGTCGGACGGCACTCCGGAGGGACGCAGCATCGTCCGACTGTGTGCAGAGCAGTACCGGCTCGACTCCCACAGTTCGACCGCCGAGAACTCTGCCGAGTTCGTGCCGTTCACCGCGCAGACCCGGATGAGCGGCGTCGACATCCTCGACGCCGGAAACATCGTCCGTGTCCGCAAAGGCGCCGCCGACACCATCGCACGCTGGGTGCGCGAGCAGAAGGGGGTTGTGCCCCGCGAGGTGACCGAGGCAGTCGACGACATCGCAGGTCGCGGCGGCACGCCGCTGGTGGTCGCACAGGGACGAGAGATTGCCGGCGTCGTCGAACTCTCCGATGTGGTCAAACCCGGTATGGCCCAACGATTCGCCCAGCTGCGTGCGATGGGGATCCGGACCGTGATGATCACCGGCGACAATCCGCTGACCGCGGAAGCGATCGCGCGGGAAGCGGGTGTGGACGACTATCTTGCCGAAGCGACTCCCGAAGACAAGCTGGCACTGATCCGCTCGGAGCAGCGCGGTGGCCGCCTCGTCGCAATGACCGGAGACGGCACCAACGACGCACCCGCGCTCGCGCAGGCGGATGTCGGTGTCGCGATGAATACCGGGACCTCCGCCGCAAAGGAGGCGGGCAACATGGTCGATCTCGATTCCGACCCGACCAAGCTGATCGAGGTCGTCGAGATCGGCAAGCAACTGCTCATCACGCGCGGTGCCCTGACCACGTTCTCCCTTGCCAACGACCTGGCCAAGTACTTCGCAATCCTGCCCGCGTTGTTCAGCGGGATCTACCCGCAACTCTCGGAACTGAACATCATGGGCCTGGCGACCCCGCAATCCGCGATCCTGTCGGCGGTGATCTTCAATGCGCTCGTGATCCTCGCGTTGATTCCGCTGGCACTGCGAGGAGTCCGCTATCGGCCGTCGAGCGCGTCGTCGTTGCTGGGCCGCAACTTGCTTGTCTACGGCCTCGGTGGCGTCGCCGCACCGTTCGTCGGCATCTGGCTCATCGACCTTGTGGTTCGACTCGTACCGGGAATGGGATAGGACATGCACACGATGAATTTCCTGCGTCAACTCCGCGTGGGCGCGGTCCTGCTGCTGATGCTCACCGCCGCCGTCGGCGTCGGGTATCCCGCGACCGTGTGGGCGGTGAGCCGCCTCGGGATCGACAGCGCTGAGGGAGCGCCGTTGACCGACACGAACGGGTGCGTCGTCGGTAGCCGGTTGATCGGTGTGGATCCGCAGGTCGCGCCCGGCGATCCCGACCCGTTCTTCCATCTGCGGATGGTCGGGTCGGTCGCCGAGGACGACCCTTTCGCTCCGGGCGACCCTGCAGCCGCGCTCCCGTCGAACCAGGGCCCGAGCAGCGATATCCTGGAAATGTTCATCGAGGAGCGCCGCGCGACGATCGCGGTCCGCGAAGCTGTGGTTGCAGAGGAGGTACCGGCCGATGCGGTCACAGGGTCGGGGTCCGGCGTCGACCCCCACATCTCCCCCGACTACGCCGAACTGCAGATCCCCCGAGTGGCCCGGGTCACAGGCCTGAACATCGACTACGTCCGCGAGCTCGTCTCCGAACACACCGAGGGCAGGCAATTCGGGTTTCTCGGCGAGGAAAGGGTGAATGTGCCTGAACTGAACGTGGCACTCGGGCTGACCTCACCCGGATGCACCACCGGACCGTGAAGTGGCGATGAGCGAAAACCCCGGTCCCGCGACTCGACGCGGACTCCTGAGGATCTACCTCGGCGCAGCGCCGGGTGCAGGAAAGACGTACGCCATGCTCGGAGAAGCGCATCGACGCCTTGCGCGCGGCGGCGACGTGGTGGTCGCGATCGTCGACACCCACGGGCGTGTCCGCACCGCCGAGCAGGTCACAGGTCTCGAAACAGTTCCGCCTCGGCGGTGGAAGTATCGGGGAGTCGAACTCGACGAACTCGACCTCGACACCGTGCTCGCACGCAGGCCCGCGGTGGCGTTGGTCGACGAACTCGCCCATACGAACGTGCCGGGCAGCAGAAACGAGAAGCGCTGGCAGGACGTCGAGGAACTGCTCGACGCAGGCATCGATGTCCTGTCCACCGTCAACATCCAGCATCTCGAATCGCTCAACGACGTCGTCGAGCAGATCACCGGCGTCGCGCAACGCGAAACCGTCCCGGACACGGTGGTGCGCCGAGCCGAGCAGGTCGAGCTCGTCGACATCACTCCGCAAGCGCTGCAGCGGCGGCTCGCGCATGGCAACGTCTACTCGCAGGACAGGATCGACGCTGCGCTGCGCAGCTATTTCCGTGAGGGGAACCTGACGGCGTTGCGCGAGATCGCGTTACTGTGGCTTGCCGATCAGGTCGATGTGGCGCTCGCAAAATATCGCGGCGAGCACGCCATCACCGACACGTGGGAAACACGCGAACGCGTGATCGTCGCCGTCACAGGCGGCCCCGAGTCCGCCACTCTGATCCGTCGTGCGAGCCGGATCGCGGCCAAGGCCAGCGCCGAACTGGTCGTCGTCAATATCGTCCGCGGGGATGGTCTCACCCGTGTCTCGGAACGCCGGATGAGCACGGTCCGGAAGCTCGCCGCAAGCCTGGGTGCGGGGATGCACCAGGTCGTCGGCGACGACGTACCCTCGACGTTGCTCGCGTTCGCGAGAGAGGTGAACGCCACTCAACTCGTGATCGGGACGTCACGGCGTTCACGCTGGGCCCGCATCCTGGACGAGGGTATCGGAGCAGCCGTGGTCCGCGACTCCGGCAAGATCGATGTGCACACGGTCACTCACGAACATGCCGTGGGCACACCGAAGGTCGCCGTGCTGGGGCGTCACGAACGACGGCTCCAGGCGTGGCTCGCCGCAGTCGTGATCCCCCTCGCTGCCACCGCACTGATGATGCTGGTCGATCGCGTCGTGGGTGTCGCAGGCCAAGAGGCATTGTTCTTCGTCGTCGTGCTGACCGTCGCCCTCTTCGGCGGCATCGGTCCGGCCATCGTGGCGGCGCTGCTGTCCGGCCTACTGCTGAACTACTTCTTCACCGAACCCCACCACAGCCTCACGATCGCCGCGCCGGAGAATTTCGTCACCACCGTCGTGCTGCTCATCGTGGCCGTGGCCGTGGCGGCACTCGTCGACGCCGCCGCCGAGCGTGCGCGGGAAGCTCGTTTCGTGTCGCAGGAAGCCGAACTGCTCGCGCTGTTCGCCGGGGCCGTCCTGCGCGGTGCAGACGTGCACACACTGCTTGCCAAGGTGCGGGAGACCTACGGTCAGAAGGGTGTGGCCGTCCTGCGAGTCGAGGGCGACACCCACGTTGTGCTCGACAGCGCCGGCGTCGAGATACCGACCTCGCGCGACGACGCCGACACCGTGTGCGAGATCGACGAGGGGCGGTACATGCTCTTGCTGTCCGGGCGTCGTTTGCGTCCACGCGACCGACGGATCCTGACCACTGTCACCGGACAGATCGCCGGGTTGGTCCGGCAAGGTGAGCTTGCAGCCGAAGCGTCCCACGCCTCGGCGCTCGCCGAAACCGACCGGCTACGACGGCTGCTGCTGTCTGCGGTCAGTCACGATCTGCGCACGCCGCTCGCGGCGGTCAAGGCATCCGTATCGAGTCTGCGCAGCACCGACATCGAGTTTTCGAAGGAAGACACGTCCGAATTACTCGCGACGATCGAGGAATCCACCGATCAACTCACCCGCCTGGTGACGAATCTGCTCGACTCGTCGCGCCTCGCGTCCGGGGTCGTCGCTCCGGCACTGGATCTGGTGTATCTCGACGACGTGGTCGAACGTGCCGTGCTCACTCTCGCGAACGGTGGCCACGACAACGTGCTCGCCCTCCGAGAACGCATCGAGGTCGACGTCGACGACACAACCGTCTGCGCCGACGAGACATTGCTCGAGCGGGCTTTGGCGAACCTCATCGACAACGCGCTGCGGTACGCGCCGGGCAGTCCGGTCCTCATCGGCGCGACCATCGCCGACGACCACAACATCGTCACCGTCGTCGACCGCGGCCCCGGGCTGCGACGCGACGAGCGCGGTGACGCGTTCACCGTTTTTCCTCGGGCCGGCGATCAGCGCACGACCGGGGGTGCAGGTCTCGGACTCACTGTGGCACGAGGGTTCATCGAGGTCATGGGCGGAACCCTCACCCCGACCGACACTCCGGGCGGCGGCACCACCATGGTCATCGACCTCCCCACTGCACCGGCGAAGATGAAGCCATGACTCGTATCCTGGTCGTCGACGACGAGCCGCAGATCCTGCGCGCCCTGCGGATCAACCTCAAAGCCCGTGGGTACGACGTCGTCACCGCTGCCGACGGCACCACGGCCCTGCGTGCCGTCGCGCAGCACCACCCGGACGTGATCGTCCTCGACCTCGGCCTGCCCGACATCGACGGGATCGAGGTGCTCGCCGGACTCCGTGGCTGGTGCACCACCCCGGTGATCGTGCTCTCTGCCCGCAACGATGCCGCCGACAAGGTCGCTGCGCTCGACACCGGTGCCGACGACTACGTCACCAAACCGTTCGGAATGGAGGAGTTTCTGGCCCGGATCCGCGCGGCCGTCCGACGCGCCACCGCGATCTCCGGGCTTCCGGATCCATTGGTGGTGGCCGCGAACTTCACCGTCGATCTCGAATCCAAGAAGGTCACACGCGAGGGCGTCGACGTGCACCTGACACCGACCGAATGGGGCATGCTCGAGATGCTCGTCCGCAACCGCGGCAAGCTCGTCGGGCAACGCGAACTGCTCACAGAGTTGTGGGGCCCGGCCTACACGACCCAGAGTCATTATCTGCGCGTCTATCTCACCCAGCTTCGTCGCAAGCTCGAACTCGATCCAGCGCATCCCCGTCACCTGCTCACAGAGCCCGGACGTGGGTATCGCTTCGAAATGTGATCGATGCGGAATCGCCGGCTCGAGCCGCGCAGGTAGGCTCGATCCGGCGAATGTCAGACGTCGCCCGATACCCCTGAGCACCTAACGGAGATCTCCAGATGACAGCGCGTGCCCACGACGAACTCGTGGTTCTGCTCGACGAGGACGAGCGACCCATCGGAACAGCTCCGAAAGCCACCGTCCATCACACGGACACTCCGCTTCACCTGGCATTCTCCTGCTACGTGTTCGATGACGAGGGCCGGGTCCTCACGACTCGACGCGCACTGGACAAGATCACATGGCCCGGCGTGTGGACGAATGCGTGCTGTGGTCATCCCGGACCCGACGAATCCCTCGAGGACGCGATACACCGCCGTCTCGAGCAGGAGCTGGGCCTCGCGGTCGACGACCTCACATGCATGTTGCCGCGTTTCCGCTATCGCGCGACGGCAGCCGACGGGACCGTCGAGAACGAAGTCTGTCCGGTGTTCTGCGCCCGCGCAGCATCCCGCCTCGAGCCCGACCCGTCCGAGGTGATGGACTGGTCGTGGGTGTCATGGGCCGATATGCAAACCGCCTCAACCCTTCCGTGGCTGATCAGCCCGTGGTCGGCCGAGCAGATTCCGCAACTCGCTCGGACCGGCGTGGCGCGATGGGTCGACGCCGCGATCTGAACCTCGCCTGCCCGACGGTCGTACTCGACCGGCGGTGCCCATGACAAGCGCGCTCGTCGAAGGGGTTCACGCTTCGGACCACACACCCAGTTCGTTTCCACTCGGATCGAGGAAGGTGAACCGGCGCCCTCCGGGGAAATCGTACGGCCCCGACGAAATTGTGCCCCCGGCATGTTCGACCGCACCGACCGAGGCATCGAGGTCGCTCGAGTACAGCAGGACCAGCGGTCCGGCTGTACCCGGTGCGCGCAGGGTCGTGAGCCCGCCGACCTCCCCGTCACCTTCTGCGGCGCGGATACCGGCGTACTTCGGACCATAGTCGTTGAATTTCCACCCGAAAGCAGCCTCGTAGAATGCGCGTGAGGCGCCGAGATCTGTAGCGGCGAGTTCGATGTAGTCGAATGTGTGATGAGTGTTGACCATGGAACCATGGTGAACCTGCCCACCGACACGGTGCAGTGGCGACGCGTGATCGGCCAGTTCACTCGCGGCTTCCCTCCGGACCGATGTCGATGCTGCGGTCGATCTCCCGAAGGACGAGATCGACCGCAGCGTCCGCGTCCATCCCCGCAATCAGCACGGATTGTGTCGCACCGGTACTGACCGCAACCAACCTCACGGCTTCGTTGTGCGCCCGGGCCTCGGAGAACCCGACAAGACGGAGTAGACGCCCGGCCTCGCTGACGGTTCCACCCGATGCGTCGGCAAGAAAGGATCTGATCCACGGATCGTTCGTCGCTTTCGCAAGGTAGGCATACCAGACCGAGACACCGACGCGTGCGGGTGCATTCGTCGGAACAGGCTGGGTGAGCAATGCCGCGAGGGCCGATCTCGGATCACCGGGGCATCCGTGTTCGCGATAAACCTGTTCGGCACCGGTGACCATTTCCTGCGCTCCGGCCCGGATCAGATGCTGTTTCGATTCGAAGTAGTGCTGGATCCTGCCGATCGAGACGCCGGCCTCCTCAGCCACCGCATGCAACGTGACCCCGTCGATTCCCCGCTCGTGGATCACCGCCCACAGGGCCCACACAATCTCTTTGCGACGCTCGGCATGGTCGACAACTTTCGGCATGACCGCATTTTACAATATGCCTATACTGCAAAAGGTACTGATACTCGACGATCAGGGGTTGCATATGAGTGAGTACGCCGCACGCACAGATTCCCGGACCGAGCATCCACCACCAGCTCGTCCGCGTTACCGATGGCTTCGTCGCAGCGGGCTGGTCGTCCTCGCCGCGCTCACAGCGCTGGGTGCTGTGAGCGTGCAGCAGTTCTTCTTCGGAGCACCCGGCGTGGGTCATTTCCGCGACGCAGAAGGACGCCAGAGCTACGTCGCGGCGTACGAGCAAGCGATGTCCTCACTCCCCTCACCCACATCGACCCACGACCTCGCGACCCGCTTCGGCACAGTTCGCGCTTATGAGTGGAGCTCCCCGGACACCGCGGACACCGTTCCGGTCGTCCTGGTGCCGGGCCGGTCGTCGGGTGTTCCGATGTGGGCCGAGAACCTTGACGACTTCCTACCTCACCGACGGGTTGTTGCTTTCGACGCACTCGGTGATGCCGGTTTGTCGGTACAGAATGTTCCGCTCACCTCCTTCGGCGACCAGGCCATCTGGATCACCGACGCACTCGACGCACTCGCAACCGACACCGTGCACATCGTCGGTCATTCGTTCGGTGGAGCAATCGCAGCGACATACGCGCAGCATTTCCCGGAGAGGGTCCGGTCGCTGACACTCCTCGAACCGGTTTTCACCTTCGCGCGTCCCTCGGCCCGCATGATGGCGTGGACCATGGTGTCGTCTCTCCCGTTCCTGCCCGAGTCCTGGCGCACGACCGCGCTCGGAAAGGTAGGCGGGGCCGAGTTCGACTCGAACGACGACATGGCGAAGATGATCGCCGCGGGTTCGGAGCACTTCTCGGCGGTCCTGCCGATTCCTTCTCCCCTGAGTGATGACGAGATGGAGGCCCTCGCCATGCCCACCTATGTCGCTATCGCCGAACGCGATTCGCTCGCCGGAGGCGACACTGCAGTGCAGCGGGCACGAACACTCCCGCGCGCACTCGTCGATATCTTCCCGAACACCACCCATTCGCTACCGATGCAAGCGAAGGAGGCTCTGGCAGTAGAGCTTCCAGAATTCTGGCACGAGGCCGAACAGAACTGATCCGACGGGTCACCGGCCGGGCACATAGGTCAGCGTCGGAACGCGCCCTCGTACGCAGTCCGTCCAGTGATCAGGTGCGGCAAGGGTGAAGGTCGCAGGCACATACGGATCAGGGCCCGGCAGGATCAGCACTCGCCACTGCGGAACCCAGGTCCCGATCTCCCCACAAGCGTGGACCGCGTCGGCGATCGCAGCGGTGTCATGGTGACGGAATACGAGTCGTATTCCATCCCAAGATAATTCGACGCGCGTCTCGTCCAGGACGCGCACCAGCGCGCCGACACTGAGATCGGAATCGTCGAAAGCCTTACGGGCGCGGATGAAGTGTACGTGGTGCCCGTCGCCGAACGAAGCGCACTCGTGAGCACCTACGTGATCGGTACCGCGAATATGGTCGGTCATGATTTCCTCCGGGTCGGCCCCGGGCGGGGCGCTCGTGCCCGGGCCGGTCGGCCGCGAGCCGCTTCGTCATCCGAGCCACCCGCGAGCGTGGGGTTGGCGTGCCGTCAAGTCGGAGCTTGGCGACGGCATCTCGTGAAGCACCGCCAATATACATGATGGAGCGACCTCACAACCCGAGCCACCGCCTGCGGAGAAGAACGCAACGCATCCTTACTGCTCCGAAACGCCACGGTGACCGACCCCGCCGACACTGGTCGGCACTGTTCGCATCAGGAGGTTGCCGTGTCCTACGTTCCACCCGCCGAGCTGGCCCGCGCGATGGTCGACGCCGGCCAGAGCAAGGTCCTCATGTCTACCCGCGACACCCTGATCAGGGCGTATATGGCCGGTGCGATCCTCACACTCGGGGCAGCATTTGCAATTACCGTCACCGTGCAGACCGGCAACGCCCTCCTCGGAGCCATTCTCTTCCCGGTCGGATTCTGTCTGCTGTACCTACTGGGTTTCGATCTTCTCACCGGGGTGTTCACGATGGTCCCCATCGCATACCTCGACAGACGCCCGGGGGTGACGATCGGGTCGATGCTCCGCAACTGGGCTCTGGTCTTCGTCGGAAACTTCCTCGGCGCCTTCACCGTGGCCGTGCTGATCACCTTCATCCTCACCTACGGCTATTCGATCCCGCCGGACGCGGTCGGCGAACGTCTCGGTGAGATCGGTGAAGCGCGCACTCTCGGGTATGCAGAGCATGGCGCGGCGGGCATGGCAACCCTGTTCTTCCGCGGCATGCTGTGCAACTGGATGGTCTCCACCGGCGTTGTCGCAGCGATGATGTCCAAGAGTGTGCCGGGCAAGGTTCTCGTGATGTGGATGCCCGTCATGCTGTTCTTCTACATGGGTTTCGAGCACTCGGTCGTCAACATGTTCCTGTTCCCGTCCGGCCTGCTTCTCGGCGGTGACTTCACCCTCGGTGACTATCTGATCTGGAACGAGGTCCCGACGGTTCTGGGCAACCTTGTCGGCGGTGTCGTGTTCGTGGGTCTCGCTCTCTACATCACCCACGTGCGGACGCAACCCAAGCGCGCGATCGGGGCGCCTGCCTCGGACCGCGCCGCAGCGTCGGCCAGGACTCCCGAACCCGTGTGATGCGATCCGTGGCTTCGATTCTCCCGACGCACAGGCCCTATCGCGGCAGAGGGATGTCGGGTCACGCCGGCGATACCCTGATCGGATGGCGTCGTTCACACCGATCTCACCTGCTGTACTCACCGAACTACTCGCCGAACGTGCATACGCACTACCGGGCCCGGTCGCCATGGCAATTTCGGCCGCCGACGCCGCAGAACCGATGGATCTGGCGAGCCGGGTTGTCGAGGCCCTGCGCGCCGCGGGGCGTCCCGCGCACGCCGTGTCACTGCACGATTTCGTCCGACCTGCCTCGCTCCGTCTCGAACACGGGCACGCCGATGAAGAGAGTTATCGGTCGGGCTGGTACGACTACGACGCGCTGGACCGCGAGGTGGTCTCGTCCCTGAAGAGCGGGCATCGCTTTCTGCCGCGGTTGTGGGACGAGGCCACCGACCGGTCGGCGCGAGCACACCGGGTCGGCGCCGCAGACGATCACGTGCTTGTCGTAGCAGGACCGATGCTCCTCGGCCGAGGCATCCCGTTCGATGTGACCGTCGACCTGAAAATGTCCCGGGGTGCGCTCGAACGGGGAACTCCCGCCGCCGACCATTGGACGATCTCCCCGCTACTCGCACACGAGGCCGAGGTCTCTTCCGCGGCCGACATCGTGGTGCGCTTCGAACATCCGGATCGGCCCGCGCTGCGGGATTCCTGAACTATCCGGCAGCCAGGGCCTTGGCCAATGGCGAGGGGAATCGCGGCAGCACCCGCACACCCTCCAGCCATTCCTCGAGCCGAGCAGCTTCGGCGGTGAGAAAGGCCGATGCTTCCTTCCCTGCGTCCTCGAGCATATGGAGCCGGACGGCGCCGTCGTCGGATTGCCACCACGTGCCGACAACCCGGCCGTCCCACCACGCCGTCGGCCCTGCGTTTCCACTGGTGTCGAAGAGTTGCTGCTTGTACGGGCCGAGGTACCACTCTCGCTCGAACCAACCCATCGTGGTGGGATCGAGAGACGGCAGCAGGGCGCCCCACGGCTCAGCAGAGGGCGCGGGGTCGACGTCGTCCGGGAGGAGATAGCCGACACGCCCGTCGAGGTCGACTTCCACAGCCGCGAGTTCGGTCAGCGCAGCTCGGACCGCTTTGATCGTCGAGCCGAGCCACCATTTGATGTCGGCTTCGGTGCCCGGCCCGAACGCGCCCAGCCACATCGCCACAAGGTCTCGAAGTCCCTCGGATTCACTTCGCGGTTCGATCTCCTCCCCCAACCACGAGGCAGTCCGCACCCAGTTCGGACGCGAGATTCGCCACGACCCGTTGTTGGAGGCCCGGAGCACCTGGCCCGAGGCCGAGAGCACCGTCATGACTCGTGGGGCGAAGGAAACCTTCCCGCCCCACGACTTCCCGACGCCGTAGTCGATCGATGCGTCGAGAACAGGTAGTTCGGAACGTAATTCGGACGCGGTGGCCTCGCGTCCACCTGCCAAGGCGGCGAGAACCCCGGCGGTGGCGTCGTCGAGCCACTGTGCGCCGTCCCGGTGCAGGCCGGCCCGTTCGGCGTCTTTGATCACGCTGCGGCGCTGAGCGGCTGCAACCCGATTACTTGCCCCGGCCTGTGCCGCCGCGAGCGCGGCACGCGGAAACACAAAGACGGTACGACGCATCGCGAGGTGCTTGACCAGCGTCCGATCTCTGTAGAGCGCGGCATCGAGTTCCGCCGCGGAGAAGTCGGTGACTCTCGACCACGTGGAGAGGTACACGGTCGCAGGATCGGTGCCGTGCAGGCACACCATGCTCCTGGCGGCTTCGACTGCGTCGGCCGCACGATACGCCGGGGCAATGCGGTGGCGAGCCGCGAGGCGCGCTCTGCGTTCACCGACGTCGACAGTCCGAAGCATCATGCGCTCACTCTAGATGCGGGTACCGACATGCGTTGTTACTGTCCCGTCGTGACCTGGACCGAGATTCGCGATTCCGCCGAGTTGACCGAACTTTTCGGCGAGCCGACCTTCCGCGCGGCACACAAGGTACGTGCGAGGTTGCACCCGTACGACGTGGATTGGCTTGCCGCATCACCGTTCTGCGTCGTGGCCACAACCGACGAGACCGGTCGATGCGACGCATCACCCAAAGGTGACCGACCCGGCAGGCTGGCGTATGTGATCGACGACCGCACGATCGCACTCGCCGAGCGCCCCGGCAACCGACGCATGGACGGTTTCCGAAACGTCCTGCGAAACCCGTTCGTGGGCACGAACTTCTTCATCCCCGGACGCGGCGACACGCTACGGGTCAACGGGCGCGCGCGCCTGATCACCGATGCGCCGTTCTTCGACGACCTCGTCGTGCAGGATCACCGTCCTATCCTGTGCCTCGTCATCGAGATCGAAGAGATCTTCCACCACTGCGCCAAGGCATTCATGCGGTCCGCGTTGTGGGACCCGGACACCTGGGATCCGGACGCGCTGCCCTCGGTGGCGACACTGTCGAAGACGATGGTGCCCGACGGTCCCGAGACCCTTGAAGAACTCGAACAGTACTACGGTCCGGCCTACGCCGACCAGCTCTATCGCCCGCAGCACCCGGCACCCGATCCTCGGTGGGGAGCGCGGTCAGCGTCGTAGCTCAGGCGGGAAACCGCCGGTGGCGACCGGTCCCCAGGAGTCGATGGTTATCCGGATGAGCGATTTGCCCTGCGCGCGCATCGCATCGCGGTACTCGTCCCAGTCCGGATGCTCCCCGGAGATGCATCGGAAGTAGTCGACGAGCGGCTCGACAGCGCCCGGCATGTCGAGCACCTCCGCGACGCCATCGACCTGGACGTACGCACCGTTGAACTCGTCGGACAGGACGCACACGGTCGCGCGTGGGTTGCGGCGCAGGTTCACCGCCTTTGCCCGCTGCGGGTAGGTCGCGATGACGATTCTGCCGTCGCCATCGAGGCCGAGAGTCACAGGCGAGACCTGTGGTGTGCCCGATTTCCGCCACGTGATCAATACGCCACGGTGGCGGGGGCGGACGAAGTCGAGCAGTTCGTCGCGCGAGACGTGGTCGGCGGTTGCGATTGCCATAGCGCCCAGGATAGGTGGCGCGCACGCACCCGGCCCCGATGTTCGGAAACGAGTCGGACCCGGAGGCCGTAGTCCCCGGGTCCGATGATCGACAGAACTACTGCTGGGCGCTGCTGATTCCTTCAGCGGAACCGCTGAAGAAGTCGAGTGCCCCGAAGAGGTCAGCGGCGTTGACGAAGAATTCGGCCAGGTCAGCGAGCATGTGTAAATCCCATCTGTGGAGAATCAACAGCGGTCCGGTCGCGGTAGCGACCGCGATTCAATTGTTACCAGAGAATTCCGATTCCGCAGCACAGACGAGTGAGAAACAAATCACATTCTGCCGGTCGGAACCCAATCACGAATCGATCACGGATGTGAGAAAATCTACATCTTCGCAGGTAGATGAGGTATCTCTGCCCGAAGTCTTTCCGCGGCCGAACTCGTCGCCGAAGCCTTGAAACAGACTCGGAAAATACCGACAGAAGATCGAATTACACAGCGTCGAGCAAACTTCCTGCGCTGCCATTATTCACACATCGGACAAATGGAAATTACCCACCAGTTCGATGTAAGGGTCCTCACGCCGCGCCGGAACCGAACGCTCTCCGCCTTGTTCACCGATCATTCTTCGCCCCACCATCGTCGCCGCGCTTGGGCCGAGGGGACACCGACACGACGGCAGTCGACGCACCGCACCGGCGCGGACCCCCTATCCTGAACAGGTACCTGTCCGCGAATACACACAGAGAGAACTATGAGACGCGCCAAGCGCAAACCTCGAAGACCCGCCCCGTCCCCGTCCGTGGACGACCACCCTGTCCCTGAACCTCAGTTCGTTCCCGACGCTCGGAACACCGAATGCTGACCGCGCTCGGGATCGCCTTCGGAATCTTCGTCGTCCTGGCCATCACCGCATTGACCGGATACTTCGTGGCCCAGGAATTCGCCTACATGGCGGTCGACCGCTCGCGGATGAAGGCCCGCGCCGAAAGCGGAGACAAAGTCGCCTCACGCGTTCTGTCGGTCACTCGCCGCACCTCGTTCATGCTTTCCGGCGCACAGCTGGGTATCACGATCACAGGCCTCCTCGTCGGTTACGTCGCCGAGCCCCTCATCGGCAGTGGCCTCGGTGTGGCGCTCGGAGGAGTGGGAGTGCCCACCGCCGTCGGCGTCGCTGTCGGCACCGTCCTCGCGGTGTTGTTCTCCACTGTGGTGCAGATGGTCTTCGGTGAGCTCGTCCCGAAGAACCTCGCGATCGCCCGGCCCGAGCCGGTCGCCCGGTGGCTCGCACTGTCCACCACGGTGTACCTGAAGCTCTTCGGGTGGCTCATCCGGCTGTTCGATGCCTCGTCGAACCTGCTGCTGAAAGTGTTGCGGATCGAGCCGGTCCACGACGTGGAGCATTCGGCCACACCCCGGGATCTCGAGCACATCGTTGCCGAATCCCGCGACACCGGCGAGCTGCATCCCGAGCTGTCGAAACTGCTCGATCGGATCCTCGACTTCCCCACCCGCACTGCAGAACACGCCATGATTCCCCGTGCTCGCGTGGATTTCGTCGACGTCGACGAACCCGTCGCCAGCGTCTTCGAGAAAATGGGTACCGGGCACACCCGATACCCGGTTGCGGGCACCTCGTCCGACGACATTCGAGGTGTCGTTCATCTGCACGATCTCCTGGCAATCGACAATCCGACCGGTACGGCCGGAGACGTGTGCCGATCCGCAGTGATCGTCCCGACGACCCTGGCACTGCCCGAAGTACTTGCGCAGCTCAACGCCGCGGGAGAGGAGATGGCGCTGGTGATCGACGAGTACGGCGGCTTCGCCGGAGTCGTCACGGTCGAGGACATCGCCGAAGAAGTCGTGGGCGAGATCGCAGACGAGCATGATCCCGCGCTGGAGACCCAGGTGATCACCCGATCGGGTGACGGGTGGCTCATCCGAGGCGATGCGCACCTCGACGAAGTGGTCCGCACGCTCGATGCCGAACTCCCCGAGGGGGATTACGAAACCCTCGCGGGCCTGGTGATAGCAGAGTTCGGCGGACTTCCCGAGGTCGGCGACACGGTGACAATCGACGTCGATCCGGATCCGGCGGATCTGGTGCACGAATCGCATCCTGCGGCGAAATTCCTCATTGCCGAGGTCCGCTCGGTCGACAAGCACGTTCCGTCCTCGATCTTCGTGACCCTACGCACCGACGGAAGCGCGCGCGGCGAGGCCACGAACGACGACACAGCGGTGGACGCCAAGACGGACGGCGAGGTGAAGCACCATGGATAATCCATGGGTGGTCGCAGTCGCGACCGTCGTGTTGATCGCGGCGAGTGCATTCTTCGTCGCCGTCGAGTTCGCATTGATCGCTGCACGACGCCACCGGCTCGAAGATGCGGCACCGGAGAGTCGATCGGCTCGTGCTGCATTGCGCAGCGCTTCGGAGCTTTCGGTGCTCCTGGCGGGGTCACAGCTCGGGATCACCGTGTGCACATTGGCACTCGGCGCGATCACCAAGCCTGCGGTCCACCATTGGCTCACACCGGCGTTCGAAAGTTGGGGCGCGCCGGTGTGGCTCGCCGACGTCGCCGGATTCGTTCTGGCTCTGATCATCGTCACCTTCCTGCACCTCGTGGTCGGTGAGATGGCTCCGAAGTCATGGGCCATTGCGCATCCGGAAAAGTCGGCGACTTTGCTCGCGCTGCCGATGCGCGGCTTCATGTGGGTCATGCGGCCGCTCATCATGCAGCTCAACCACATGGCGAACTGGTTGCTCCGCAAGGTCGGAGTGGAGCCGGTGGACCAGGTCGCATCGGGCCAGGATCCGGACGCACTACGCCACCTCGTCGAGCATTCGGCCACGGTCGGGACACTCGACGAGCGGTACCACGGGCATCTGAGCAGCGCACTCGAACTCGAGACGCTCACGGTGGGTGACATCGTCACCCCCCAGGCGGATCCGAGCAGTGTCCGGCCCGAGGCCACCGTGGCACAGATCCAGGACGTGGTGCGCCGCACCGGGCACCTTCGGCTGCTCGTCCGGGGCAACGGCCACATCGACGGTGTCGTCCACGTGCGCGACAGCCTGCAGGCCGGCGACAGTGTCACCGCCGCAGACCTCATGCGGCCGGCGCTGACACTCGACGCGGCGATTCCGGTGTACGAGGCGCTCGCCACGATGCGCGAGTCGAGGAATCACCTCGCCACAGTGACCGACGACAGCCGGGTGGTCGGCCTGATCACCCTCACCGACGTGCTGGCCCGACTGCTCCCCTCCGAGCAGGACACCGCATAAATTCGTTCGACGTCACCGGTCGCTGTCCCCGAGTACACGCCTCAGGGCCTGCGGGGACAGCTCCGGTGCGTCGAGGAGCGCGCGGACCGCGTCGTGGCCGCCGTCCGGAACGCGGTGCAAACCGAGGTAGTTGTGCCACTGCCCGCAGACCGGGAGTGGCCGGACCAGGACGGTCTCACCGACGCCCACATCGTCACCCACAGTCCGGTCCATCACTCGCGTGGTCGTGCCGTTGCTCGGGTCGCGAATGGTGAATCCGTCGCCGGGACGCACCTCCTCGAGCACTCCCATCACCAGTGCCGCACCCAGCCACCGCTGCGCGAGGTCGCGTTCGTCCTCGGGAAGCATCCAAGCCCAGTGCTCGACGAAATCGTCGAACGCTCCACCGTCGAACAGCACGACGTCCGCTACCAGCCGCACGTTGTCGTCGGTCTGATCGACCTCGGCCGAGAGTCGTTGCCAGCGCGGTTGGTCCATGACCAGACCTGCCTTGGCGTACAACCATACGGCGCGGTGCTCGAGCGCGGCGCGGCCCTCACCGAGGTGACACACCTTGTACTTGCGGCCCGAACCGCACCAGCAGCGGTCGTTGCGGCCCAGTTCTGGGTGTTCGACCGGCTTGAAATGCTGCAGGAACGGATACATGGGGTGCTGCGTTCCGGTCGCGGTGCGCTCGAGCAACAGCAGACCCGTGGTTGTCTCGCCTCGCATCGATGCGAATGTCGCGAGACCTTCCGATGCGGGCGCGAAACCGGGGTTCTCCGAGGATGCGAGTCGGTAGCGGCGTTCGGCCTCGTGGACGTCGCCGCGCGCGAGTTCGGCCCGTCCGATCATCCAGTGTGCGACGGCCCGGGTGACGCGAGGCCCGCGACGTAAGAGCTGTTCCGCGGCCTGCGTCACCTCGCGCGGTCCGATTCCGAGCCGGAGCAGCGCCTCGTCCACCACCAGCTGCGCAACAGCCGGAGTTGCGAGTGGTGTCAGTGCGGCGGGATCCTCGAAGTACTCGTCCAGATCGGCTTCGAGCATGTGATCATCGTCGTTCTCGGGGGACCACGACACCAGAACAGCCAGGAATCGAGTGGCCGCGCGCGCCGAGAATTCGTCGAGCCCGAACGTCTTGCCGAACCAACCGGACGCTGCGGTCTCCTGTTCGGCTTCTCTCGCGGCCGGTGCAACATCCGTCCGGATCAACCTGTTACCTGCGCGTGCGAATCCGGCCTCGACGAGTTGTTCGCTCAGCGGGGCACACCGGTCGCGGGCCAGTTGCGGATCGGCGACAAGTGCCTCGAGCAGATCGAGTTCGAGATAGACATCCGATTCGGGGGCCCGCGCCGAGATCGCCGAGGCCCACGCGCCGACCGTGCCCGCAATCGCTTCGTCTCCGAGTTGCTCGACGGTGACCTCACCGTGTCGGACGGTGAGCGCGACGAGGTCGCCTGCCTTGCGCGAAGCCAGAACGTCTTCGGGCAGGATGACGACCCCGAATTGCGCCCAGGGCTTGTCGGTCAGTGAACGGGACGCGAGCATATCGTCGTGGAATCCGGGAACAGCGACGCTGATCGGTGAATGGGCCTGGACCACCAAGGCGGGGAGCAATACGTCGAACAATTCGACGGCATTCGCCGCGATCTCTTCCGCGGTGAGACGATGAGCGAAAACGCGCCCGTCGAGCACGGCATCGAGCGCGACATAGCGTCCGTCGCGCAGCTCGGTGACGACGGGGTCGGAGAGGGCATCGTCGAGTTCGATCGCGGCCTCGATCTGCGTGCGATCTCCGAATCCGCGGTCGGCGAGAGCTGCCGCGAGCTCCGACAGAGTGCGCGGCCCACCGTCACGGAGCAGCGCTGCCGCTGTAGCGGCGAGATCGGCCGAAGAGAAGTCCACGGGCACGAGCCTACTGTGGTGCTCAGGCCCGGTCAGCCGCCGACGGTGGCGTGCATTTCCCACACGAGGACTTCGGCACCGGTATCGGTGGTGAGCTGTTGCCCACCGCCGCCGCTGACGCGCACCGCGTCGCCTTCGACGAGCAGACCGACCCCTTCGAGAGCGACATTGCCGCGCGCAACGAACAGATGCAGGAACGGTGCGTCGGGCAACGTGACCGGCCGCCCGGGCTGCATCCGCGCCACGTGCAGTGCCGCATACCGGTTCCGGATGCGAATTGCCGCGTGATCCGCGTGGTCGTCCATCCCGGACGCTACGGGTACGAGGTCACCGGCGAGCAGTTCGCGGTCGATCTCGAGCTGCTCATATCCCGGTGCTACCCCGGCTTCGTCGGGCAACACCCACATCTGGACGAAGTGAACGGGTTCATCGTGCTGTTCTGCGTGCAGACCGGTGGCGCCGTCGAAACGCCACGAGTCGTTCTTCTCCGAGTGCAGAATTCCGGAGCCCGCGGTCATGCGCTGAGCCAGCCCCGGATAGATGACGCCGGAATGACCGGTCGAATCCTGGTGGACGAGTGAACCCTTCAGAACCCAAGTGACGATCTCCATGTCCTGATGGGGGTGTGTGTCGAAACCTTGGCCGGGGGTGACGATGTCGTCGTTGTTCACCATCAGAACGCCGTGGTGGGTGTTCGCGGGGTCATAGTGCTGCCCGAAGGAGAAGGAGTGCTTCGAATCGAGCCAGGCGATCTTGGTCTTGGGCCGGTCGTCTGCGCGGCGGACGTCGAGGTGCGGTTCGTGGACAGCGGTGCTCATGATGATCGTTTCTCCGGGTCAGCAGTTCGGGTCAGCAGTTCGGGTCAGCGGTGGGTGGGTTGCGGCGGGGACGGATCTGAGCGTTCGGCAGACCCGGAGCAGGAAGCCTCGCGACGTCGCCGACGTATCCTTCGACGCGCCCGAACCTGTCGGACCCGTTCTGCCAGGCATCGCGGTAGGCGACGATCTCGTCGTGGGAGCGACCGACGAAGTTCCACCACATGACGATTTCCTCCCCGAACGGCGTACCTCCGAGCAGGAGCACTCGCGCGGGTTCGTCGGTGCGGTTGGCCAGGGTCAGCCGGGGTACGCCGGTGCCGACGTAGCCGAGTGCGGCGCGCTCCAGGACGGTGTCGAAGAGCGCAACTTCTCCGGTGTCGACGAGGATCCCGTGCTCGAACGCGGAGTCGACGTCGAGCGTGAGGGTCGCGCCCGCGTCGATGACGATTTCGACACCGAGTAGCGGTGTGAAGGTGCGGACCGGCGAGGTGTCGCCGGCGAGGGTTCCGAGGAACACCTTGCCGGTGCCGCCGCCGAGGTCGGTGGGTTCGGGTACGTAATGCTGGAACTCGCGCGGGGCCTCGCGGTCGGAGTCGGGCAGAGCCACCCACAGCTGCACGCCGTGAAGCGTGGTCGTCGCCCGTGTCGAGACCTCCGAGTGGCAGATGCCGTGGCCACCGGTCATCAGGTTCATCTCGCCAGGGCGGACCATGGCGTGCACTCCGTCGCTGTCCCGGTGTTCGACTTCTCCTGTGAACAGCCAGCTCACGGTCTGCAGGCCGGTATGAGGGTGAGGTGCGACGTCCATGCCTCCGGTGACCGAGACATCGTCGGGTCCGTAGTGGTCGACGAAGCACCACGCGCCGATGAGGGAACGTTGTCGTTGAGGAAGGGTGCGTCGCACGGGCATGGCACGCGGACCGCCGAGAGGCACCTCACGCGAGGTGATGATCTCGACGCGTGGATTCCGGGTGTCACCGACCGGAGGGTCCTCGGTGCGGCAGCGGATCTCAGTGGGTGTGGCGTCGGTGTTGCTCATCTCGATCGTAGCCTTCCGTCTTGTGCCGAACTCATGGTTCAGTTTGCGCCATCGGTGCTTCACACCCCGGATGTCATCGACTCAGAGGATGGTCGAGCCGTACATTTCACCGAGCGGATCGGCGATTAGCTCGAGGCGTTCGCCGTCGGGGCCCGGAAAGTACAACGAAACCTCGCTGTGTTGGGCGAGTTCGATTCCTGCGGCGGTCAGCTTGTCACGCACGTGAGTCCATTTGGCAGGTTCCATGCTGATGGCGATGTGATGCAGTCCGCCGAGCACTTCCCGGTAGGGGCCGACATCGAGACCCGGGAAGTCGAAGAACGCCAAGAGGTTTTCGTTGCCTATATCGAAGAAGAAGTGTGATGATCCGGGATAGTCGCGATTCTCGATGAGTTCGACCAGGGGAAACTCGAGCAGTTCCTGATAGAACACCACGGTGCGCTCGACGTCGCCACTCACAATGGCCGTGTGGTGCAAGCCCCGCGCAGATGATTCGGGTCGCGTTCCCACGGGCAGCAGATAGCGATCACGGATCTCCTCGCGGCGATGCGCGAACGAATCCTGGCCTTGCGCGGTGACAGCCATCCGAGCCCTCCTCCATACACCGGCAGCGGCAAGCCGCCCACCAACTGATTGATCTGTCAACTATTGTGACAGATTGATAGTTGCTTCGTCAACTACCTGCTATGGTTGACCTATGGAACCGACGAAATGGCTGGCCCACGACGAGCACCGGCTGTGGCGTTCCTATCTCGACGCCACCCGTATGCTCTTCCAATCCCTGGACAAGCAGTTGGTGCGCGATTCGGGTATCTCGTTCGCCGACTACGAGATTCTCGTCCTGCTCTCCGAAGCGGAAGACCACAGACTTCGGATGCGAGAACTCTCCGACGCGAGCACCACCACCCGGAGCGGGATCACCCGTGCCATCACCCGCATGGAGGGCGCCGGGTGGGTCCGGCGCGTCGAATGCGAATCCGACAAGCGCGGCGCATGGGCGGAGTTGACCGATACCGGCGCCGCGATCCTTGCCTCGGCCGGACCCGGCCATGTCGCCGCAGTACGCGCGACCATGTTCGACGTCCTCTCCCCCGAGGTCATCACCGTGATGGGCGATGCCTTCACCGCGATCCAGAACCACATGCAGGAACACAGGCGCACCAGCTGACCCGGTGAACCACGAGAACAGCCGACGACCCATCCATTCGCAGCTACGCTCAAAGGCTGCCACACTTGCCGGAAGGATTCTGATATGTCCACGAATACTCCCGATCCCCGCCTCGCCGACATCAGCGTCACGCACAATCCGCAGCGCAGTCGCTACGAAATCCTCGACGGCGACACCGTCGTCGGGCACGCCGACTACCGGCCCGGCGAAGGCACTCGACGCGTGTTCGTCCACACCGAGGTGGACGAGAACTACGGGGGCCTCGGCCTCGCGGGTCGCCTCGTGAAGTTCGCGCTCGACGACGTCGCGGCGGCGGGCGGGCGCATCGTGCCGGTGTGCCCGTACGTCGCCAAATACGTCGCCGAGCACCACGACTACGACACCATCGTCGACCGGCCGGAGGGCACACATGAAACGTAGTGAGCGCATCCCCATCGATAAGCAGACTCGCCCGGTGTACCGCGCGCAGGTGGCCGTCGCGGTCGCCGTCCGAGACGCGGTGAGCGAGGCGGGCCTCGACCGGAAGCTCACCGAACTCGTCAATGTCCGCGTGTCGCAGATCAACGGATGCGCCTACTGTCTCGACGTGCACATTCGTGACGCACTGAAGGCAGGTGAGAAGGCACAGCGTCTCGCCGTACTGCCTGCATGGCGCGACACGGACCTGTTCACCGAGGCGGAGGGTGCCGCACTGACCCTCGCCGAACTGGTGACGACCCTGCCGTCGTCGTACGAGCAGGACTGCCGCTATGCGGAAGCCCGGAAGACCCTCGACGATGCACAGGTTTCCGCGATCATCTGGGTTGCGATCGCTATGAACTCGTTCAATCGCATCTCGATCCTCAGCCGCCACGCGGTTCGTCCGGCCGACTGGAAGTCCTGACCGGATCCGACCCACGGGATGCGCCGATCCGGTCCGCAATCGGCAGTAGTGCCGCCGTCACCAAGGACACGGCCAGCAAACCCAACGCCATGCCTGAGAACACGTCGTGAACGTAGTGCACGCCGCCTGCGACGCGTGAGAGACCGAGCACCGCGGCCAGCGGGGCGACGAACCAGAGCGTTCGCCGGACCGCAAGCACACACGCGGTGGCGAACGACGCAGCGATCACGGAGTGGTTCGACGGCCACGACCAGTCCCCGATCTCCGGGCATTCCAGAACGGTCCGAATGCCAAGGGCACGGCACGGCCGCGGTTCGGTCACCACCAGCTTGATGAATTCGCTCGACAAGTACGCGACGATCACCCCGATCCCTGCCACCACGAGAGTGATGAAGGCGCGGCGATCCTCGAGCCAGGACCACACAGCGAGCACACCTGTGGTGGCCACGAGAACGAGTAACCCCTTGTCTGCGACGACACCTGCTGCAGGCCCCGACCATGACCCTTCGAAAGTCTGCGCGATGGCCAGATACAACTCGTCGCGCACGGGGACTGCTGCCACGGCGAGCAACGCCAGGACGATCGCAGTCGACAAAGCAGCCAACAGCGTCGGCTGGGCCAACTGTGCGGGAACACGAGGTGAATGCTCGGTGACGACCATGATCGACAACGCTAGCGTGGCGGCCGACTCGATCACAGCCCGACTCTGCCGGGTGCCACCGGAAGTACGCTGTGGCTCATGTGGAGAACCTGGGTGCCCTCGTTGGTGATCGCGGCTGTCGCCGTGCTCGTCCTGGCGACCGGAGCTCTCGCCCCTGCCTCGATCGCGATCGCGGTCGTTCTGCTTGTGCTCGCCTGGGTCGGATCCCCGCTGGCATTCCCGCGCCACATCGACGATGCCGCGGCCCGCATCGAGGCAGCCGACACCAACACCCCCGTGATCTATTGGCGCCCGGGATGCATGTTCTGCATGCGCCTGCGGGCATCACTGTTCCGCCGCGCCGATCGCGCGATCTGGGTGAACATCTGGCGCGACCCCGCAGCGGCAGCACGGGTGCGTGCGGTCAACGACGGCAACGAGACCGTACCGACCGTGTTTGTCGGAGGACGCGCACACACCAACCCCGACCCCGCCTGGATGCGCGCGCAACTCCACTGAACGAGATCGGCGCCGCCTCCTCGATCCGCCGTAGGTATCGTGATGCACACCTACACCTGCACGAGAGGCCGGACCACCGATGCGTCACGATCCGCGACGGCTGTCGCAGGACCTCTACCCGCTGCGCCGCACAGTCACTCCGCTGTTCGGTGACGTCGACGCCCTGGGCCATGTCAACAACGTGTCGATCGCCCGATACTTCGAACAGGCCCGCGTCCTCGTGATGGAGGAACTCACCTCGGCTCTCGACGGGCCCGCCTTCGAACGGGCGGTGCTGGCCCGGATCGAGATCGATTATCTCGCCGAGGTGTTCTATCCACACGAAGTCGTGATCTCCACCGGCGTACTGAAGATCGGCACCTCGTCGCTGGTTCTCGGCTCAGCGCTGTTCCAGCACGGCCGGTGCGTGGCGCTGGCGACCTCGGTGGATGTCGGCACGAAACCGGAAGGCGGTGCGGCACCGATCTCCGACGAGGTGCGGGTCGTGCTCGACAAGTATCTGCTCGAGCTGCCGAACTGACCGTGTCGATCGATCACCGGCCTCCGGGAAGGAACGAGCCCGCTCGGCGCACGATGTGATCGTGCAGCCGCGCGACTGCCGGAGTCGGGCGGTGATTCCCTCTGATCAGACCGATGTCCCGCTCGCGGTGTCCGGTCAGCCCGATACCGACGAGGTTGCCACCGGAAGCGACTCGACCGGTGGCGATTCGGCGCTCGGGCACCGGCAACAGTGCGACCCCGAGTCCCTGCGCTATGAGTGCGCGCGCAGTCTCGAACTCACCGATCTCGATCGCTACCTGCGGTACGAAACCCGCGTCCATGCACCAGGTGTCGAGGAGCTGCCGCAGATGGTACTCGGGTGGGTTCGCGATGAATCGCTCGTCGGCGAGTTCGGTGAGGTCGATCTGCGTCCGCCCTGCCAGCGGGTGTGACGGCGCGACGTAGAGCAGAATCCGCTGTGTCCCGATGTGCACGGCAGGCAGGTCCTCCGGGGGCGGGATCACGACGGCAAGGTCGAGGCGGCCGTCGCGGACCATCGCGCACAGAGCCTCGCCGTGGGCTTGGACGAGACCGAACCGGATCCGTGGTGCGGTCTCGTGGAACTCGGCGAGCAGGGAGGGAATGCTGACCGGACCGAGGGTGAGCGGGAACCCGAACCGGACCGATCCGCTGTCGGGGTCGGCGTTGCTGCGCACGACGTCGACCGCGTCGTCGAGCCCGCGAACCGCGCCGCGGGTACGTTCGTGCAGATCGCGACCCGCTGCGGTCAATGCGACACCCCGACCGACCGGCTGGAACAGCGCCACCCCGAGGATCTGCTCGAGTGATTTCAGTCGCCTGCTCAGTGACGACTGCGGCACACCGAGGACGGCGGCCGCGTGAGTGATGTGCCCCTCCGTCGCAGCGGTGTCGAATGCTGCGAGCAGCGGCACCATCTCGGCGATCTCGGCCGACAGATTTCCATCCATATTCGGATGATAATTCTTCAATCACCTCATTGGACGGATCGGTCTCCGTGGAGGAACCTGTGGGCACCCGCGAGAGAAAGAGTGTTTCCCATGAGAGACAACACATCCGACACTGTCCACGATGTCGTCCTGATCGGAGGCGGAATCATGTCCGCCACGCTCGGCGCCATGATGTCCCGCGTCGAACCCGACGCCTCGATCGTCCTCCTCGAACGTCTCGACGAGATCGCCGGGGAGAGTTCCGCCGCATGGAACAACGCGGGCACCGGGCACTCGGGCTACGCAGAACTCAATTACATGCCCGACCCCACTGACGGAGCGACGGCGCAGGACATCGCGCGCCGGTTCTGTCTCTCCAGAGGGTTCTGGTCGTCGCTGGCAGCCGACGGCACCATGCCGGAGTTCCTCACTCCCGCACCCCACATGGACCTCGTCTTCGGCAAACGAGACATCGAGTACCTCCGCACACGGGTAGCCACCCTGCGGACATCGCCGGCCTTCTCCGACATGGAATACACCGAGGACCCCGAGACCATCCGCGAGTGGGCCCCCCTGCTGATGGAGGGCCGCACCGACGCCGAGCCCATGGCAGCCTCACGCCACCACGCCGGCACCGACCTCGATTTCGGCGCCCTGACACAGTGGCTCGTCGAAGACATCGCCACCCGCGGCGCCGAGGTGCGATTGCACCACGAGGTCTCACGCCTGCACCGCCGCGACGATGGCCTGTGGATGATCTCCGGCCGAGACCGCGCCGGCGGGCAACGCTTCCGTCTCACATCTCGGTTCGTCTTCGTGGGCGCGGGCGGCTGTTCGCTGGAGTTGCTCCAGAAGGCGCGACTCGACGAGGTGCGTGGATACGCCGTGTTCCCCGTCGGAGCGCAGTTCTTCCGCACCGACAACCCGGCGATCGTCGCACGGCACGCCGCGAAGGTCTACGGTCAGGCCGACATCGGTACTCCGCCGATGTCGGTGCCGCACCTCGACCTGCGCGTGGTCGACGGGACACGGTCGTTGATGTTCGGTCCGTACGCAACATTCAGCACCCGGCTACTGCGACACGGCCGGTTGTCCGACCTGTTCCGCACGATCCGCCCGCGCAACGCCGCCGTGATGGCCACCGCAGGCCTGCGCAACCTGGCCCTCGCGCGGTACCTCCTCGGGCAACTCGCTTCGTCGAAGAAACGCAAGTTCGCGCAGCTCCTCCGGTTCTACCCGGGCGCGGATCCCGCTGATTGGCACCTCGTGCAGGCCGGGCAGCGTGCACAGCTGATCAAGCCGGACGAACACGGCCGCGGCGTGCTCACATTCGGCACCGAGCTCGTCACGAGCGCCGACGGGACCATCGCAGGACTACTCGGTGCGTCGCCGGGAGCGTCCATCGCGCCTGCCGTCATGGTCGATCTGCTCACACGGTGCTTTCCGGACCGGAAGGAGACGTGGGCGCCCGCCCTCGACACCCTGGTGGCCGACCGGTCGCGAAAGACAACCTGACCCGACACCGCGCCGGGGGCTTCTCGCCGTGCCCCAGCATCATTCGACGACGATCTTCCCCATCGCGCCGCGGTCACCGTCGAACATCCGATGGTTGAGGAACGTGTAGGTACCGGGTTCGAGGAACTGCAGTTCGACGAACCCACCCTGCGCGACCGCGAGGTCGAGGACCTGCGAGCCCCCGCTGTCCGGATCGCCGGCACGCACGAGATACGCACCTTCCTTGTAGACGGTGTCGAATTGGGCACCGACGACGTGGAAGGCGACGGTCTCGTTGGGGCCGGCATCGAGGATCCAGATGCGCAGACGGTCGCCGGCCGCTGCGTGTAGCGGACGATGCACGTACTGGTCGGCAAACCCGTTGAACATCACCAGATCCGGATTACCTGCCGCGACCTTTGCTGCGTCGACCTGTCCGTCGCCGAGGTAGGTGTCCGACTGCACCATGAGGTACTCGGCATCGACCGGTCCGAGGCTCGGCGGGTCGATGACGACCGCACCGAACATCCCCGCGGCGATGTGTACCGCCATCGGCGGAGTCGCGCAGTGGTACAGCCAGATTCCGCTGTGCTCGGCCCGGAAGCGATAGATCAGCTCCTCACCCGGATTGATCGTGCGCATGGGCTCGTCGGGCCCGACCATGCCGGCGTGGAAGTCGACCGAGTGCCCCATACTTCCGTTGTTGACCATCGTGATCTCGAAGAGGTCGCCGACCTTCCCCCTCAGAGTCGGTCCCATCGCTCGCCCGTTGTAGGTCCACATGGTCTGTGGTACACCGGGAGCGTATTCACCTGGCACTTCGGTGATCTCGAAGGTGTAGCGATGTGTTGTGCCCGCAGGTGCAGCCTCGAGCACAGGGTCTCGGGCCACGAAACCCTCGCCCGGGTCTGCAGCGAGGTCGATTGTCGGCGCGCCGCCTGTCGAGACGTGGCCGTGGCTCATCGATTCACCGTCACCAGCGTCCGCGTCGATGCGGAAGATCATGCCCTGCTGCCGATGCCCGACGATCGAACACCAGCCCTCGACGTCGGAGCCGACGACCCCCACTTCGAGCGTCGCGGACTCACCCGGCGCAAGCCTGCCGGTATCGTGGCCGGTCGCAAGAACAAGATCGTGCACCTGTTCGTCCGAATTCGTGACAGTGAGGACCAGTCGGTCGCCCGCAGGCACAGTAACGATATCGGGAGTGAAACGCATCCCGACGGCCTCGATGTGAACCTCCGTGATATTTCCGGTCGGGGTGACCCCTGCCGAAGCGTCCTGCCCACCGATACTCCCGCCACCGACACCCGAGGAGACAGCGAAGACGAGCGCGAGGCAGGCCAGCGCCGCGGTGGCCTGCAAACCACGCTGATGAACGGCCGGGTCGTGGTCCGGTGGTGCCTGCCCCGCCATCACAGCTCGACGGCCCGCCGCCGACGCCCTGGCACTGGTGATCATGATGGGGAGAAACATCACGAAGGCGAGCATGACGAGTGAGGTGACCCCGACTCGCATCCAGCTCGGGAGTGGCACGAGGAACAACAACAGACCTGTGTTGATGACGACGATCCGCCAGATCCACCACCGGTTCATCTTGTCTACGCCTGTGCCGACCACCGCGGGCCCCCCACCCATCAAGGTTGGCAGCAGGTGACTCATGACTCCGAACAGCAATTGCGCCGCGAATCCGGCCAGGAAGGGCACGGTCATCAGCGTTGCCCGATGGGAGTCCATCGGCCCGGTCGCGAGCACGATCGCCAGGGCGGCGAGTGACCCGAGCAACCACAGCATCGCTGCGGTGACGGAGGCCGCAGCGAATCCGTTGGGCGGATGAGACAGCGCATCGCGCAACAACGGTGCTGCCACGACGATCCATCCGGCAAGGTAGACCACGCAACCGGCCGCCGCGACGAGCGAGTTTCCGGTCAAGGCCCCGGCCGTGAGCACCGCAATACCGATGAGCAGGACAGCCAGGGCTACAGGGCGTCGTCCCGACGATGCGTCCGGTGCCCCGATCAGATTCGGATACATGACGGTGAGCACTCCGGCGGCGGCCAGACCAAGGAACCCCAGCAGGTTCATGGCCTGGTGAGCAAGGAGAAATCCGGCTTCGGTGTGCTCCGTGGCCCCGTAGGCCAGCACTGCGCCGAATCCGGCACCGAACGGCAGCATCGCCGACGACGCGACGAGAAACCACACGCGCTGTGCATGTCCGGCCGGCCGGTCCCCCGCCCGGGTCCTCTCCCGCTGCGCCCGCACGGTCAGCAATATCAGGGAAATCGCATGCCAGGCCACCATCGCACCGATGAGTACCGCTCCGGCGAGGGTCGCCGGGAACCATCCACCGACGACGCCGACGATCGTGACGACGATGCCGGCATTCAGAGCGTAGATCTTGGTGAGCTGTGGCCCGCGCTCGGTTTCGGAGAGGTGAAATCCCAGGAATCGTTCGGCAAGGGTCTGCGACCACACCACGATCGAGTTGGTGACTGCTCCCAATGTGAACAGATGCACGAGCAGCCATCGCGACTCCGGCAGGAACGGATGCGCGAGCCCGGCGAAGATCAGTAACACGAGCCATACCCGCACAGGAAAACCCGCTCGCTGGTGCCAACTCTTGGGTCGCTTCACCCGTCTCGTGGTGGTCACGGCTCGATGGTAGGACCACAGCGATGTCGAATACTACCTATTGTCGTAGCGCCCACACCGGTGTTGCCGAAATCCTTTGGAGGTGAAGGCCGAAAGCCTCTATGAACGCATCCGCACCTCAGAAAAGCGTGGGAGAACCGATCGTTTCACCCTCCCGGGCGGGGGCAGGCAGGGCCGCGCTTCGATGCGTCTTTCGTCCACCCCCGAGTCCGAACTGTTCGACAAGCGGATCGACTCGCGCTTCGAGCCAGCGCGCGTACTCCCCGCCCACATAGGCGCCTCGACCGTAGAGCCTCCGATATCGCGGCAGCAGAGCGGGATGCTCCGAACCCAGCCACGACAGGAACCATCCGCGCGTGGATCCACGCAGATGCATCGGAATCACGGTCACTCCGGACGCACCCGCAGCCGCGAGGCCGGCGAACAGACCCTCGAGGTGCCGTCTCGAATCCGTGAGATACGGGATGACAGGAGCGACCATCACATGACACGACATGCCCGCGTCGGTGATCGCACGGATGAGATCGAGCCTCGCCTTCGGAGACGGTGTCCCCGGTTCGATCTGTTGTTGCAATTCGAGGTCGCCGATCGCCAGGGAGACCGAGAGACGGACATCGACCTGACGTGACGCAAGCGTGAGCAACGACAGATCGCGTCGGAGGAGCGTGCCTTTCGTCAGAATCGAGAACGGAGTACCGGATTCCGTGAGGGCACCGATGACGCCCGGCATCAGGCGATACCGGCCTTCGGCACGCTGATACGGATCGGTGTTGGTGCCGAGCGCCACGTGCTGGCGTTTCCAGGACTTGCGCGCGAGTTCCCGACGAAGGACGGCCGCGACGTTGGTCTTGACCACGAGCTGAGTGTCGAAGTCGTGGCCGGCATCGAGGTCGAGGTACTCGTGTGTCGGGCGCGCGAAACAGTAACGGCACGCGTGACTGCAACCTCGGAACGTGTTGACCGTGTACTCGAATGGCAGACGTGATGCCTCGGGTGTCTTGTTCAATGCACTCTTGCACAACACCTCATGGAAGGTGATGCCCTCGAATTCGGGGGTCTGCACGCGGCGAACAAGATCGGAGCGCCCGAGCCCGGGCAGCGCACCGTCGTCCGCGTCCACTGCCTGCGTCGTCCACCGCATACCCACAGTCGAACACTAGTACGAGCCACTGTCAACCATCTCGTCGAATCGGTGTTCGATCCTCACTCCCACCGACCCGACCATTCGCTCCACATGGAGGCCCGGTCGCGCTACCGGACACCTCGAGTTAAAGTGCTCCACACGTTGATATCGAGGGGGGTTCGATGAGCGGTTTGATTCCCGGTGCCGGAATCCGGGTGGTTCCCGATGGAGTACGACTGTACGGAAGCACCAATCTTCATGCAGCAGAACAGGTTGCGCGTGCCGGATCGATGGATCTGGGAGCGAATGTCGCGTCACTGAGTCCGGCAATGGGGTTGATCGGCGCCGATTTTCTCGCAGCGTTCGTCGCCGCACAGAGCGAACACACGCGCGCTGTGGGGCAACTGGCACTCGCGTACGCATCCAACGGCATTGCGGCACATGAGGCCGCCGCCGCATACGACGGCACCGATACTGCCACCGCTGTTGCTCTCACACGCTCCAACGGGAGCCTCGCGTGAACGCTGTCGCACCGATGCAGGCGCCCGAGGTCTCGCCCACCGTACTCGATGCCTTGCGCGCATCGCCCGTGGCGCCCGTGCTCGACATGCCACTGCCATCGGCACCCGAACTGCCTACCTTCGCACCGCCGACGGCACCCGGACCGGACACCATCAACGAACTGCTGCAATCGATTCCGATCCCTACACTGCCCGAGTTCGACGAGCTGCTCCGCCCCCTCGTCGAACTCGGAAACATGTTCGGCACCGGCATCTGCGGAGCACTCGATCCCTCGGCCATCCTGGAGCAGGGTGCAGGGCTGCTCGACGGTGCCGCCACGCTCGGCCGATCGGCGCTGTCCGCCCTTCCTGAATCGTGGGAGGGCACAGCAGCCGATACCACCGCCGAGCACTCGACCAAAGCGCAGTTCGCGTCGTACGAACTGAGTGAGCGCGGCAACCTCATCGGTCAGGTGACCCGCGCGGCGAGCGCTACCGTGGAGCGCGGGAACATCGAGTTGACCGGCATCGCACAGTCTTTCATTGCGTCCGCCGTCGCGACCGCGCCGGTGGCCATGACTCCGCCCGGACAGGCTGCGCTGATAGCGTCGGCCGTCGAGCACGTCAGTTCTGCACTTGCGGTCGTCGCACGGACCCGCGGCGAACTCACCGGGCACACAGTAGCGATGAATGCACTGACTCCGCCGATCCCGGTGCCTGCGCCTGCCATGACATCGATGCCGCTCGATCCGAGTGGGTTCGCCAGCTCGGCTTCGGGCGCTATACCGAGGATCGGTGAGATCTTCCCGGGCCCTGTCGGCGAGCCCGCCTCGACCCTGCCCACCTCGACAGGAACGACGGGCGCAACCGCCACGCTCGCCACCTCGGTCACGTCCGGTACCGCCGCGGCAGGTCTCGGAACGGGAAGTTCGGGTGCGGCGTACGGCAGTGCGGCAGGCAGCTACGGCGCGGCGAACTCCGGTGCGACGGCGATTCCGCCGGCCGGGGCACCTATCGCAGCGGCCCCCACCTCCGCCGGCGCGGGTACAGCCGGTAATGCAAGTGGCGCCGCCCGCGGGCCTGCCCTCGGTGGCGCGCCGGTGACTGCAGCGAACCGCGCCGAGGACGCCGAGCAACGTCGAACCCGAGGGATTCTCGTCACCTCCGGGGCCACCAGCGAGGTGGTCGGCGAGCTACCGTTCGTGACCCCCGCGGTGATCGGAGCCGTCGACGACCAGTGGTGATCCGTCCCGGCAGGCATCACGAGGTGGCATCACTCGACGAGTGATGCCACCTCGTGATCGGTCAGAGTCGTCTGAGGTACCCGTCCCGCGCCGCGCGCCAGTTCGACCGCGCGGTACAACGGGCGTTCACCGAGTCCGGCATCCCGCGCTTCCGCGCGTAATTGCTCGACGAGGACAGACGAGATCGCGGCCGCCGAAGCCAGTTCACTCGAGGCGAAGGCATCTGCCAACCTCCGTAGCGCAAGGATGTCCAGCTCGCGGCCACCGTCACCGCTGTACAACGCGATCGGAACCATGATCAGACCGTGGCTGCCATCGTTGACTCGCACGATGACCTGCGACACCCGGCCCACACGCACCAGCAGTTCGATTCCCGCGAGGTGCTCGAGTTCGACCCTGCGCGATCGGAACAGTCCGCTCGCTGTGATCACCGTTCCGTCGAGACGGATATGCCGTTTCGTGACGGTGATCGCACCGAGTGCCGGGACGAGGCCCACGACAGCGGCAACGAGGGCCGCGATCCACCACGATGCCACCAGCCACACGATCGCGCCCACGATCAGACCGACGAGAACCGCGAGCATCGCGAGTTTCCGGGCTCGCGGTGCCAGTAGCTGCGCGGGGATCAGGTCGAGTGCGATCGGTTCCGGTCTCGGCGCGTGCCGACCGTCAGGCGCGGTCAACTGCCTCACCCACGCGTGCGACGACGTCGGCGAGCGGCACTGTCTCCTGCTCACCGTTGCGGAGATCCTTGACGACGATCTCTCCGGCCTCGAGTTCCCGATCTCCGAGGACCAGTGCGACAACGGCGCCGGACTTGTCGGCTGCCTTCATCGCGCCCTTGAGCCCTCGGCCGCCATAGGCCAGATCGACGCGGACTCCCGCGGCTCGCAATCGGTGCGCCACCGGTACGAGCGCACCCTTGGCTGCATCCCCCATCGGAATGCCGTACACCTCGCACCGTGCGGAGGTGGCCGCAGTCTTGCCCTCTGCGGCGAGCGCGAGGATCGTGCGATCGACACCCAACCCGAAACCGATGCCGGACAACGCCTGTCCGCCGAGCTGCTCCATGAGTCCGTCGTACCGGCCGCCCCCGCCGATGCCGGACTGGGCGCCGAGTCCGTCGTGTACGAACTCGAACGTGGTCTTGGTGTAGTAGTCGAGTCCGCGCACCATGCGGGGATTGACCACGTACGGCACGCCGAGCGCGTCGAGATGTGCGCGCACCTCGTCGAAGTGGGCCTGCGCGCTCTCGGACAGATGGTCGAGCATCAACGGCGCACCTGCGGTCATCTCCCGAACCTCGGGACGCTTGTCGTCGAGCACCCGTAGCGGGTTGATCTCCGCGCGACGACGCGTCTCCTCATCGAGAGGAAGACCGAACAAGAACTCCTGCAACCGTTCCCGATACTGCGGTCGGCAGGTGTCGTCGCCGAGAGAGGTGAGCTCGAGGCGGAAACCGTCGAGGCCGAGGGTCCGGAATCCCGCATCCGCGATCGCAATTACCTCGGCGTCGAGCGCCGGGTCGTCGATACCGATCGCTTCGACCCCGACCTGCTGCAACTGTCGGTAGCGCCCGGCCTGGGGTCGTTCGTAACGGAAGAACGGGCCCGAGTACGACAGCTTGACCGGAAGCTGCCCGCGGTCGAGACCGTGCTCGATCACCGCGCGCATGACGCCTGCGGTGCCCTCCGGTCGCAGTGTGACCGATCGATCGCCGCGATCGGCGAAGGTGTACATCTCCTTGGTGACGACATCGGTCGACTCACCGACGCCACGCGCGAACAGCCCCGTGTCCTCGAAGATCGGCAGTTCGATGTGCCCGTATCCCGCCAGGCGCGCAGCTCGTGTCAAACCGTCGCGTACCGCCACGAACTCGGCGGACTGCGGGGGAACGTAATCGGGCACGCCCTTGGGAGCCGAGAACGTGGAGGCCTTGCTCACTGTCGCTGCTTTCTCTCGTCGGAAGATTCGATACTTCGTCCCGGGTCAGCGGGATCCGGTGAGACCGACCAGGAACGGGTTCGAGGACCGCTCCTGCCCGATCGTGCTGGAACCGCCGTGGCCGGGCAGAATCGCTGTGGTGTCGTCGAGCACCAGCAGCTTCGCGGCGATCGACGCGAGCAGTTGCTCATGGTTGCCGCCGGGCAGGTCGGAACGACCGATCGATCCCTGGAAGAGCGTGTCGCCGGTCAGGGCAACGTCGAACTCGACACCGTCCGGGTTGCTCGTGCGGGTGCGAAGGACGACCGAGCCCTGGGTGTGGCCGGGCGTGTGATCGACGACGAACGTCATGCCCGCATGCTCGATCTCGTCGCCGTCGGCGAGTTCGATCACCTCGTGCGGCTCGGTGAACGTGGTTCCTTCCAGCAGCGGAGCGAGGCTCGATCCCAACCCCACGCCGGGATCGCTGAGCATGTGGCGATCATCCGGGTGAATGTAGGTGGGGATCGAGAATCGATCGGCGACGGTCTGGGCAGACCAGACGTGGTCGAGGTGACCGTGCGTGAGGAGCACCGCGCGCGGCGTCATGTCGGAGCCGGTGAGGAACTCGATCAGAGGCTCCGCGGCGTCCTGGCCCGGGTCGACGACGACGCACTCCTTCGCGTTGTCCTGCGCAAGGATGTAGCAGTTCGTCTGGAACATCCCCGCGGGAAATCCGGTTACGAGCACGAGCATCGCTCCTACTGTGTGGGCATTCGTGGTCTCGTACAGCCTAAGCGCTGTGCCCTGACGCCCCGTTCTCAGGTTGGGGTGGCAAACTCGACTCGGCCTGAACGCGGGCACCAGCACATCGATCGGTTCACGGGAGGACAAACGCAGTGCCGAGCAATGCACAGCGGCGCCAGGCCGCGAAACGCAAACTCGAGCGCCAGCTCGAGCGCCGAGCGGAACGCGAACGTAAACGACGCCGTCTGACAATCGCACTGTCGGCACTCGGCATCGTCGTGGTGGTCGGTGCGGTCACTGTCCTGTGGACCATGAACGGAGGTTCCGAGGACACTTCCGAGACCGCAGCGACCGACACCTCCGAACCCGAATATCCTGCACTGCCCGACGGCCGGGCCGAACCCCTCGCCGAATCCGTGAGCTGCGAGTATCCGGCCGATGGCCGCGAACCGTCGAAACCGGTAGAGCCTCCGCGCACCGAGGGGATCCTCACCTCCGGTGAGGCCAACACGGACATCAGCGTCAGTGTCGAGACATCGCAAGGCAACATCGGGTTGATCCTGCACAACGCCGATTCGCCGTGCACGGTCAACAGCTTCCTGTCCCTCGCGTCACAGAGCTACTTCGACGCGACCACGTGCCATCGGCTGACGACGGCCCCCAGCTTGCAGGTGTTGCAGTGCGGCGATCCGACGGGGTCCGGGTCCGGCGGGCCCGGCTACCAATTCGCGAACGAGTTCCCGACCGATCAATTCGCGCCCGACGACCCCGCATCCCAGGAACCGATGACATACAAGCGCGGCACCCTCGCGATGGCGAATGCCGGACCGGGGACCAACGGCAGCCAGTTCTTCTTGGTGTACGGCGATTCCGTCCTGCCGCCGCAGTACACGGTCTTCGGTGAAATCGACGAGACCGGACTCCAGACACTCGACAAGATCGCGGCGGACGGAGTTGCCGGTGGCGGCCAGGACGGCGCCCCGGCCCTCGAAACAACTCTCACGAGTGTGAGGATGGACTGATGATCCGATTGCGCACCACCGTTGCCGCCGGCGCAGGCCTGGCTCTGCTGCTGGCCGGCTGCGCCGACGACTCCGCGAGCGACACCACGACGACCACATCCATCAGCTCCGAGGCCGACCAGCCGCCCGCGTCGGGCGCACTGCCGGAGCGTCCCGCGGACGGCGAACCCGTCTCGTGCACTTACGCACAGGACGGGCAAGCCGCCAAGGACGTGACACCGCCGTCCGACTCGGACGTGTCTGCGGCAGGCATCGCCGAGGTTTCGATGACGACGAGCGCCGGGCCCATCGGGTTGTTGCTGGACCGGGCATCTGCACCATGCACGGTGAACAGTTTCGTCTCACTCGCCGAGCAGGGCTACTTCGACGACACTCCCTGTCACCGGCTCGTGACGTCGCCCGGACTGCAGGTACTGCAGTGCGGTGACCCGACGGGCACCGGCACCGGTGGCCCGGGTTACGGATTCGACACCGAGTACCCGGAGAACTTCTACGCCAAGGGTGCCCCGCAGCTGCGTCAGCCGGTGGTATACCCGCGCGGCACGATCGCCATGGCCAACACCGGACAGCCAGGTAGCAACGGCAGCCAGTTCTTCCTCGTCTATGAGGACTCGCAACTGCCTCCGACGTACACCGTGTTCGGCACAGTCGACGAAGCAGGCCTCGCAGTCATCGAGGAGGTCGCTGCGGCGGGCGACGACGGTTCGATGTCGGCGGGCGGCGGCGCTCCGAATCTCCCCGTACAGATCGAATCGGTGACCGTCTCGTCGTAGAGCACGGCTCCTGACCCACGGGGTGTTCCTCGCCGCCACGGCGAGGAACACCCCGTCTTCTGTGTCGGCCGCCGAAACATCCGTGTGCAGTTTACGGAAAAGTGACAACACCTCTATCAAATCGTGATTCTTTCCACTACGCTACCGACTCTGTGATATCTCCTACATCGATCGGCTCGTCCGGATTGCGCGGTTTCGCCGCCGCAGGCGTGCTCCTCGGTGCCGCACTGACAGCCGGCTGCTCCAGCGGTACAGCCGCAACGCCACCACCCGCCACCACCACAACCGAGGCTCCCAGTCACGCACTGACCAGCGAAGCCGTATCGCGTTACCCCCGCCTCCCCGACGCCCCTCCGGTGGATTCCCCCACTGCCTCCTGCTCGTACACAACTTCGGGATCGGCCGCACGGAGCGCGACGCTTCCCTCGAAGTCCGCCTCGACCACCGGCACAGGGGACCTAACATTCGAGACCTCTATCGGCCGTATCGAACTCGTCCTCGACAGAGGCCGTGCACCCTGCACGGTCAACAGTTTCGTCAGCCTGGCCCAACAAGGCTTCTACAACGGCACGTCATGCCATCGGCTGGCCGACGAAATCGGTCAGCAGTACTACCAGTGTGGCGACCCGACAGGAACCGGCACGGGTGGACCGGGCTACACCTATCCGGACGAGTACCCGGTGCAGCAGTTGATGGCACAGACCGCGACGGGAAGGCCCCCGCAGATAGTCGCCTACCCGCGCGGGACGGTAGCCGTGGCCGACAGCGGCAGAGCCGACTCGAACGGGAGTCAGTTCTTTCTGATCACCGGCGACACACTGCTGCGCCCCGATTACACGGCCTTCGCCCGCATCACCGACGAGTCACTGGCGCGTCTGGATGCCGCGGCGGCGACCGGTCACGACGCCAGCTCGATTCTGGGCGGCGGCGTACCGAACACCCCTGTGACGATCACGTCGGTGGGGTAACCGCTCGATCCGTCCTAGGCTGCCGACGTCACCCGGTAGACGTCGTATACACCCTCGACGTTGCGGACCACGTTCAGCACGTGCCCGAGATGCTTCGGATCACCCATTTCGAAGGTGAATCGGCTCACCGCAACCCGGTCGCCAGTGGTGGTGACGGATGCAGACAGAATGTTGACCTTCTCGTCGGCCAGCGCCTTCGTCACATCGGAGAGCAACCGGTGCCGGTCGAGTGCCTCGATCTGGATCGCGACGAGGAACACCGATGACGGCGACGGCGCCCACTCGACCTCGATGATCCGCTCGGATTGCTCACGCAGAGAACCCGCATTCGTGCAGTCTGTGCGATGCACGCTCACCGAGCCGGTGCGCGTCACGAACCCCATGATCTCGTCGCCCGGGACCGGGGTGCAGCACTTCGCGAGCTTCGATACGGTGCCAGGTGCGCCCGGGACGAGGATGCCGGAGTCGCCGCTCTGCCGCGAGCGGGTGGGGATCGTGGACGGTGTGGACCGCTCGGCGAGTTCTTCTTCGACGCCGCCGACACCGCCGAGCAATGCCACGAGGCGCTGGACGGCGTGATGAGCCGACACATGATGCTCACCGACAGCGGTGTAGAGCGCCGACACATCGGCGTAGTGCAGCTCCTTGGCGACCGCCACCATCAGATCGGCGTTCATCAACCGCTGCAACGGCAGTCCGACTCGGCGGACTTCCTTCGCGATCGCGTCCTTGCCCGCTTCGAGTGCTTCCTCTCGGCGTTCCTTCGCGAACCACTGCCGGATCTTCGCCTTCGCGCGAGGAGAGACAACGAACGCCTGCCAGTCGCGGCTCGGCCCGGCATTCGGGTCCTTCGAGGTGAATACCTCGACGACCTCGCCGTTCTCGAGCTTGCGTTCGAGGGCTACGAGTCTTCCGTTGACTCGTGCCCCGATACATCGATGTCCGACCTCGGTATGCACCGCGTACGCGAAGTCCACGGGGGTCGAACCCGATGGCAATGTGATGACCTCGCCCTTGGGGGTGAACACGAAGATCTCTTTGACGGCGAGGTCGTACCGCAGAGATTCGAGGAATTCGCCGGGATCGGCAGCTTCACGCTGCCAGTCGAGCAGTTGACGCATCCACGCCATGTCATCGACCTCGGCGACATCGCCCGAGTGCCTGCCTTTGGTCTCCTTGTACCTCCAGTGCGCGGCAATCCCGAACTCGGCGGTCCGGTGCATGTCGCGCGTCCGGATCTGCACTTCGAGCGGCTTACCCTCGGGACCGATGACCGTCGTGTGCAGCGACTGATACACCCCGTACCGCGGCTGCGCGATGTAGTCCTTGAACCGCCCCGCCATCGGCTGCCACAGGGAATGGACGACGCCGACAGCGGCATAGCAATCGCGGACCTCGTTGCACAGAATCCGCATACCCACCAGGTCGTGGATGTCGTCGAAGTCGCGGCCCTTGACGATCATCTTCTGGTAGATCGACCAGTAGTGCTTCGGGCGGCCTTCGACGGTCGCGTCGATCCGTGACGCAGCGAGCGAGGACCCGATCTCGTCGCGCACCTTGGCCAGGTACGTGTCGCGGGACGGGGCGCGGTTCGCGACCAGTCGCACGATCTCCTCGTACTTCTTCGGATGCAGGATCGCGAACGAGAGGTCCTCGAGTTCCCACTTGACGGTCGCCATGCCGAGTCGGTGCGCGAGCGGCGCGATGACCTCGAGCGTTTCGCGGGCCTTACGTGCCTGCTTCTCGGGCGGCAGGAACCGCATCGTGCGCATGTTGTGCAGTCGGTCGGCCACTTTGATCACCAGAACCCGCGGATCGCGGGCCATGGCAATGATCATCTTTCTGATGGTCTCGGCCTCTGCAGCATTGCCGAGCACGACCTTGTCGAGCTTCGTGACACCGTCGACGAGGTGCGCAACTTCCTCCCCGAACTCCGAGGTGAGCTGTTCGAGGCTGTACCCGGTGTCTTCGACCGTGTCGTGCAGCAACGCGGCGATCAACGTCGTCGTATCCATGCCGAGTTCGGCGAGGATCGTCGCGACCGCCAGCGGATGGGTGATGTACGGATCCCCGGATTTGCGCCGCTGACTCGCGTGCCGTTCCTCCGCGACATCGTAGGCACGCTGCAACTGCGACAAGTCGGCCTTGGGATACAGCTCACGATGGATCGTCACCAGCGGTTCGAGCACCGGCTTGACAGCGGTGCTGCGCTGACCGGTGATCCGGCGCGCGAGGCGAGCCCGCACACGCCGCGAGGCCGAACTCGACGCAGGTGTCGCTGCGGGTGCCGCACCAGCGCTCTGGGACTTGTCAAGATTCTGGGTCATCCCCGTTCCTCCCATCGCTGGCTCCGGAACACCGGCTTTCCGCCAACTGTAATCCTCAGAGACGCACCAGCGACGTCAGCGGGTAGCTTTCCAGGCGCGCACGTCCGCCGAGCGCTTCGAGTTCGGTCACCACGGTGACCCCGACGACGTCCGCCCCGACCCGCTCGAGCAGTTCCAGAGTGGCGCCGAGCGTCCCGCCGGTGGCGAGGACATCGTCCACCACGAGCACTCTGCGCCCACGCAACGACGGCGACTCGTCGGGAATCTCGATGGCGGCCGTACCGTACTCGAGCGTGTACTCACACGTCTGCACCGGTGGCGGCAGTTTGCCTGCTTTGCGCACAGCGAGCACGCCCACACCGAGCTCGCGCGCCATCCCACCGCCGAGCAGGAAGCCACGGGCATCGATCCCGGCAACGATCTCGGCGTCCGGTGCGGCCGAGGCCAGCGCCGCGACGACTGCCGCGTACGCCGGGCCGTGGGCGAACACCGGTGTGAGATCGGCGAAGCGAACGCCGGGGCTCGGAAAATCATCGACCCAGCGCGTATGAGCCGTCACCGCGGCAGCGGCCTCTCGGAGCAGGTCAGGATCGGCGGTGCGTAGAACGTTCACCCGGTAAGTATCCACCGATCCATATTCCAACCCGCACCTGCGGCCGTCGGATTGCTGAGTGCGGCGTGCATGTTCGGGGCGAATCCGATGGTGCGCGGCTGCAGGAACAGCGGCAGTGTGGGCATCTCGTCCCACAGGATCCGCTCGCCTTCCTCCACGAGCCCCAGCACCGTGGCATTGTCGCCTGCCACGAGGAGACCGTCGAGGATCTCGTCGATACGCCCGTTGGCGTAGCCGCCGATGTTGCTTCCCGCACGTGAATGCAGCGCGCCACGTGCACCTTCCATGTCGGCCCGGCCTCCGGCCCCCGACGCCCCGGCGGTCCCGGCGAGCACCGCGTCGATCTGGCCCGCACCGAGCTGCGACGGAACGAATGTCTCGGACCCCGCGTCGACGATGTCGATGCCTGCGTCACGGCACGACTGCGCGATCAGTTCGACAGTGCGCGCGCGGCGCATGTCCGGTGCCGTGTATCCGACCCGTACCTGGATTCGCTCCTGCCCCGAACGTTCACGCTCAGCGCGCGCCGCTTCGAGATCCACCGTGCCGAACCGGTCGGACGGACCCAGCACGAGTGGGTACAGCGGCGAATCCGTCGGGAGCAATCTCGACCCGACAAGCCCCGACCGTTCGTCGTCGGTCGCCGCACCGAGTTCGTCGAACAGTTGCTGCCGTGGTACGCACGACGCCAATGCTCGACGGGCCGCGGGGTTCCCGAAGACTCCATTCGTCGCGAGGACGAGTTGTTCGAGGTTACGGGAGGCCGAAGTGGACGACTCCACCGTCTCCCCCAGCGCCGAGATGTGCCCGAGCGCTCCGTCGGCACTGTCGACGACCTGGACCTGTCCTTCCTCGGCCGCTGCCTGCGCGGCGGTTCCGCGGGGCCACACGACGATCCGGTCGGTACCGGGTGGATTACCCCACCACCGGTCGTTCGCCACGAGGACGAGCCCCTCGTCTTCGGTGTAGGACTCGATCCGATACGGCCCGGATGACGGCAGCAGAGCCGGATCCAGGGCTCCCGGTGTCAATGCCCACCCGGTGTTCCAGAATTCGGCGATCGGCCGGACCGCCTCGACATCGCCGCCGGTCAGGACACCCACCAGATCGGTGACCCCGGAAGCACGCGCTGCGACGTGCGAAGGCATCAGCTCGGTGGCACCGAACAGCGACTTCCAGTCGGTGTCTCCACGGTCCTGGCGGAACACCACGGTAGCGTCCTTGGAACCCGGGGCGCAGTCGATGCGCTCGATGTCGGCGTAACCGCCGCGGAGCGCCGCATCGAAGAGATCGGACTCGGTACCCGACTCGTCCGGCGCGGTGAAACGCCCACTGGCGGCAGCCCAGGTGAGCACAAGGTCGTCGCATGACATCGGCACACCGTCGGAGTAGACGCTGCCGGGCGAGAGCCGGTACTGCACGGTGAGCTGATCGCCCGGGACCGCCGTTGCCGTACCGATATCGGTGTCGGCGACGACGCGGCCGGCCGGGCCAACGTACCCGAAACCGGGCAGGACCCTGGCCAGCGCCTGCCGGGCTCCCGAGGCAGCGCCGTCCACCGTATTCGCGTTGTACGAGGTCACTGTGTTGTCGATCATGTATCCGATCGACGGCAGCGGCTCATCTTCCGTGCCGCAGGCCACGGTGGTCACGGCAGCCGCGGTGAGTGCCGCGCCGACCGCAACCACCCTCCGGAAGAGTCGGCTGCGTCGGTGGTGGGGTCGCTCGTTGCTTTCGCTCGCAGCCATATCAGGACCTTCTCTTGGCACGCTTTCCGGTCGGGCGGGCACCTGGTTGCGGGGTCCGCTGTGCAGGCGCCGAGCGCTGCGCTGCGAAGCTCACGGTCGGCGCGGCCGAGGCCTCGTCGCCCGCAGGCGCGAGATCACCGGCACGGCTCTGCGCACGCGCTGCTGCCTCTTCCCGCTTCGCGAGGACCTTGCGGGTGTGCTTCGCGATCGGGCCACGCCATTCCTTCAGCGTAACGAGAAGCGGACTCGCGAAGAACACCGACGAGTACGCACCGACCACGATCCCCACCAGCTGCACGAGCGCGAGATCCTTGAGGGTTCCCACACCGAGCATCCACACAGCGATCACCATCAGGGCGATCACCGGCAGTACCGAGATGATCGTTGTGTTGATCGACCGCATCAGAGTCTGGTTGACCGCCAGGTTGGTCTGTTCCGCGTAGGTCCGCCGGTGCAGATGCATGAGCCCGCGGGTGTTCTCCTCGACCTTGTCGAATACGACCACCGTGTCGTACAGCGAGAACCCGAGGATCGTCAGCAGACCGATGACGGTTGCGGGTGTCACCTCGAACCCGATCAGAGAGTAGACGCCTGCGGTGACGATGATGTCGAAGAACATCGCTGCGATGGCCGCGACGGCCATGTCCCGCTCGTACCGAACCCCGATGTAGACGCTCACGATCACCAAGAACACGAGCAGTGCGATCAGCGCCTTCTGCGTGATCTGTCCGCCCCAGGTCTCGCTGACGTCCGCGACACTGATGGCGTTGCGCGACGGCTCTCCGTCGGCACCCAACGGCTGGAATTCGTCGTACAGCGCGGTCTGCACCGCCTCGACCTGACCCAGGTCGAGAGTCTCCGACCGGATCTGGAAGGTTGCGCCCGCGCCCGCGCCGACGGTCTGCACCGATTCCGGCTCGGTTCCGATCGTGTCGCTGAACACCGTTTCGACCTCGGAGGCGGTCGCGCCTGCCACCGCGGGCATCTGGATCCGGGTACCACCCTCGAAATCGATACCCCAGGTGAAACCGCGCACGAGCATGCTCAGCAGAGCAACAGCCACGATCGCGGCGGTGATGATGTAGTAGCGCTTGCGCTGCCCGATGATCTCGAAGGCTCCTGTGCCGGTGTACAGACCGGAGAACCTTCCCTTCCGCGAGCCGATCGATGCCGTCGTCGTCGTGTCGGTCATCGTCACGCCTCCTTCGCCGAAGCCGCAGCGAGCTGACGCTCACGCGCCACCTCTTGAATCGCGCCGAGACCGTTCATGCTCGGCTTGGACCACGTCTTCGACTTGGACGCGAGATGGACGAGTGGCCAGGTCACAAGGAAGACGACCACGACGTCGAGGATGGTGGTCAGACCCAGGGTGAATGCGAAGCCCCGGACCTGGCCGACTGCCAGGACATACAGCACGGCGGCAGCGATGAAACTGACTGCGTTACCCGAGAGGATGGTGCGGCGGGCTCGAGCCCAACCACGCGGTACCGCCGACCGGAAGCTGCGGCCCTCCCGGATCTCGTCCTTGATTCGTTCGAAGAACACGACGAACGAGTCGGCGGTCATGCCGATTCCGATGATCAGACCTGCGATACCCGCCAGGTCGAGGGTGTACCCGATGTAGCGGCCGAGCAGCACCATGATGGCGTAGACGGCCAGGCCGGCCAGCACCAGCGACAACGCGGTGAGGAGACCCAGCGCCCGGTAGTACACGAGGCAGAAGATCAGCACGAGGACCAGACCGACCGCACCGGCGATCAGGCCCGCTTCGAGAGAGGCGAAGCCCAGCGTCGCGGACACCGTCTGGGCTTCGGAGGCTACGAATGACAACGGGAGCGAGCCGTATTTGAGGGTATTCGCCAACTCGGTGGCCTGGGTGTTGGTGAACTGGCCCGTGATCGAGGTGGCGCTACCGGCAGGTGTCGCGCCCTGGATGACAGGTGCACTCACGACCTTCGAATCGAGGACGAACGCAGCCTGCGAACCGATGTTCGCGGCGGTGTACTGCGCCCAGGTGGTGCTGCCTTCGTCATCGAATGTCAGGCTCACCTCGTAACGCGACTGCTGGCTGTTGAAACCGGACGTCGCGTCGTCGATCTGCTGCCCATCGATGATGCTCGGTCCGAGCAGGTAGATCGCCGTGCCGTCGGTCGAACATGCCACGAGCGGGAGCGCCGGATCATCGTTGCCTGCCAGCGGATCGGTGGCCGAGCAGTCGAGTGCGAGCGCGGCTTCCTGCTGCACCATCGGGTCTTCGCTCTGCCTGGTCGCCTTCGCTGCGGCGATGTCGGCTGCGGCCTGCTCCTGCTGGGTGAGCGGCTCGGAGTCCTGCGGTGCCGAGGCAGGTTGCTCCGGTGCGGGAGCAGCGTCGTCCCCCGGCTCGGCCGGAGCATCGGTTTCGGCCGGGGTATCGGTGGGATCCTGCGCTGGGAACGGTCGGCCCTGCGGTTCCGGAGCATCGTTCGGTGTCTGCTCCGCAGACTCCGGCTGAACCGGTGCTGCCGGGTCAGAGCCTTCCGGTGCGGTGGCGGCGCCCTGCGGCGCTGCGGGATCGGCGCCCTGCGGCGCTGCCGGATCCACGCCGTCCGCCGGTGCTTGCTCGGTGAGCTGGTCCGCCGTCATGGAACTGTCGATCGGGCCACCGATCACCGGCCGGATGTACAGACGGGCGGTCTGGCCCAGCGTCTTGGCCTGCGCACTGTCGTCGCCGGGAACCGTGATCACCAGGTTGTCGCCGTCGACGACGACCTCGGAACCCGACACGCCGAGACCGTTGACGCGGGTCTCGATGATCTGCTGGGCCTGCGAGAGACTCTCCTGGCTCGGGTTGCTCCCATCGGGGGTGCGTGCCGTCAGCGTCACTCGCGTGCCGCCTTGCAGATCGATGCCGAGTTTCGGGGTCGGCGACTTGTCCCCGGTGAAGAAGACCAGTGCATACAACGCGACGAGAATCACCCCGAACAGGGCGAGTGCGCGCGCGGGATGCACCGATCCATTGGAAGGTGCCACGGTCTGTCAGTCTCCTCGATACGAGTGAGTGGGTCGGTGAAGCGGCCGCGCAGGGCGTGACGGGTCGACACCGGCTACCGCGGTGTCGACCACGTGGGACGCGTCGGCGGGTCGAGACGGCTGAGCGTACGCCTCAGTGCTCGGTCGGACCCGACTCGGGTGATGTGGTGTCGGCGTCCTTGCGGAGCGAGATCGAGTCGAGGTCATCGGCCACCGCCGGCTCCTCGATCCGCTCACGGATGACCAAGCGCGACCACACTGTGACGACACCCGGGGCCACCTCGAGACCGACGGTGTCGTCGTGCAGGTCCACCACGGTGGCGTGCAGGCCCGCCGTGGTGACGACTCGGTCGCCGACAGTCAAGGAGTCCTGAAGGGCGGTAACCTTCTGCATCTCCTTCTTCTGGCGCCGCACACCCAGGAACGTGGGCACGAGCAGTGCGAGAATCAGGAGCGGGAAGAGCAATTCCATCGTTGAAGTCAGTCCTCGGGTTCGTAACCGGTGTAGCCGTGGTGTCCACCACAGCAACGCTCTGTCGGCCTCCACGGACCGACGCAATAGACCAGTGTGCCACTACCTCGAACGGGAAGGTATGTCCTGCCGTCCGGTGTGCGGCGATGAGACTCCTTCACTCCTCGGCATACGAATCGACGTGCGGTTCGCGGGCACGTACCTCGATCCCGCCGGCTGCAGCATCCGGAGGGGGTGTGAGCCCCAGCTGCAACCACGCGGCCTGCGTCGCGACACGTCCCCGTGGAGTGCGTGCCACCATGCCCGCACGTACGAGGAACGGTTCGCAGACCTCCTCGACCGTGGCAGGTTCCTCCCCCACTGCAACCGCAAGCGTCGACACACCCACCGGCCCGCCTCCGAAGCTGCGCACGAGCGCACCGAGCACGGCGCGGTCGAGGCGATCGAGCCCGATCGGATCCACGTCGTACACCTCGAGAGCGGCCTGCGCGATCTCGCGTGTGACGACGCCGTCAGCGCGAACATCGGCGTAGTCGCGGACACGTCGCAGCAGGCGGTTCGCGATGCGCGGGGTTCCGCGGGAACGACCGGCGATCTCCGCGCTGGCATCTTCGTGCAGGTCGATACCGAGTATGCGGGCCGAGCGCTGCAGGATCCGCTGGAGTTCGGGGGGGTCGTAGAAGTCCATGTGCGCGGTGAAGCCGAAACGGTCGCGCAGCGGGCCGGTGAGGGCACCGGAACGCGTGGTCGCGCCGACCAGCGTGAACGGGGCGACCTCGAGGGGGATCGATGTCGCGCCGGGGCCCTTGCCGACGACGACATCCACCCGGAAGTCCTCCATCGCCAGATAGAGCATCTCCTCGGCGGGCCGGGCGATACGGTGGATCTCATCGATGAAGAGCACATCGCCTTCGACCAGGTTCGACAACATCGCGGCAAGGTCGCCTGCACGTTCGAGTGCCGGGCCGGAAGTCAGCCGGAGCGAGGATCCCAGCTCGCCCGCGATGATCATCGCCATCGAGGTCTTCCCCAACCCGGGTGGGCCGGACAGGAGGATGTGGTCGGGCGTGCCGCCGCGCATCTTGGCACCGCGTAGCACCAGTTGCAGCTGCTCCCGGACCCGGGGTTGACCGATGAAATCGTCGAGACTCTTCGGACGGAGGCTCGCTTCGATGTCGCCGTCGGACGAGGTGTATTCGGCTGTCACCGGCGATTCCTCGACGAACTCGTCGACGAAAGGAGCGGGTGCGTCGTCGTCGGTCATCGTGACTTACCCAACGCCGACAGTGCGGCACGCAATGCGGTGGAGGTGTCGGCGGCGGGATTCGCCGTCATCGCAGTATCGGTCGACTGTTCCGCCTGCTTGAGCGGAAAACCCAGGCCGACGAGGGCCTCGACGACCTGCTCTCTGATCGGCGTGGATATCGCCGACGAGGTAGGCGCGTTCTCGTCGACGCCGTACGCGGCGACTTTGTCGCGTAGTTCGACGATCATGCGCTCGGCGCCGCGCTTGCCGATACCGGGTACCCGGGTCAGTGCCGCGGTGTTCCCGTCGGCGAGGGCAGCACGCAGCGCTGCGGGTTCGAGGACGGCCAGGGTCGCCATCGCGAGGCGGGGGCCCACACCCGACACCGTTTGCAGCAGTCCGAAGAGATCCCGCGCCTCCGAATCGGCGAATCCGTAGAGGGTCATCGAATCCTCGCGGACGATCATCGCCGTCACGAGTCGTGTCTCCTCCCCACGACGCAACGTCGCGAGGGTGGCCGGCGTAGCGTTGACGCGGTACCCGATCCCACCGCATTCGACAACGACGTGGTCGAGCCCGATCTCGAGGACCTCTCCGCGTACCGAGGCGATCACCGTGTCCCTGCCTTCCGGGCCGCGACCTGTTCGCGTAACCGTTGTTCGTACCGTCGCTTCTGTTCTTCCGCCGCAGCTTCTGCTGCCGCCATCCGCGCCAGCATCGGCGCCCGCCAACAGTGACAGATGGCCAAGGCCAATGCGTCGGCGGCGTCGGCCGGTTTCGGCGGGGTATCGAGCCCGAGAATGCGGGTGACCATCGCGGTCATCTGCTTCTTGTCGGCGCTGCCGTTTCCGGTGACCGCGGATTTGACCTGGCTGGGAGTGTGGAACATGACCGGGATACCCCGTCGGGCGGCCGACAGGGCGACCACGCCCCCTGCCTGCGCGGTTCCCATCGCGGTGCGCACATTGTTCTGGGAGAAGACCCGCTCGACGGCGACAACGTCCGGCTTGTAACGGTCGAGCCAGTCTTCGGCGGCATCGGAGATCTGCAACAGCCGCTCGGCAAGATCGAGATCCGGGGGCGTGCGTATCACGTCGACCGCAACGGGTACGACGACTCGGCCTCGGCCGGTGTCGACCATCCCGAATCCGCATCGTGTCAGGCCGGGGTCGACACCCATCACACGCAACCGCCACACCCTTTCCCGCGCTACGAACAGTTGTTCGAGAGCCTAGCGGAACACCCCGGCCGCTGCCTCGACGACACGCATCGCACATCCGACCTGTCGTGGCGCCTGCCCAGGAGCCGGCGCCACGGCGGTCGATCAGGCGTCGAGTTCGGCGAGGACTTCGTCCGGGATGTCGACGTTCGAGTAGACGTCCTGCACATCGTCGCAATCTTCGAGCGCGTCGATCAGCTTCATGACCTTCCGCGCACCCTCCGCATCGACAGGCACCTCGACCGACGCACGGAAGTCGGGATCGGCTGCGTCATAGTCGATTCCCGCATCGATGAGCGCGGTGCGAACTGCAACGAGATCCGTCGGTTCGGAGACGATCTCGAAGGACTCTCCGAGGTCGTTGATCTCTTCGGCGCCAGCGTCGAGGACGATCTCGAGAAGGTCGTCCTCGGACCGGCCGTTCTTCTCGAGCGTGACGACGCCCTTGCGGGTGAACAGGTATGCGACGGAGCCGGGATCGGCCATATTGCCGCCGTTACGAGTCATCGCGGTACGGACCTCGCCCGCAGCGCGATTACGATTGTCGGTCAGGCACTCGATGAGCAACGCGACACCGTTGGGGCCGTACCCCTCGTAGGTGATGGTCTGCCAGTCGGCGCCGCCGGCTTCCTCGCCCCCACCGCGCTTACGCGCGCGTTCGATGTTGTCGTTCGGAACCGAGCTCTTCTTCGCCTTCTGGATGGCGTCGAACAGGGTCGGATTCCCGCCGGGGTCCCCACCGCCGGTACGAGCTGCCACTTCGATGTTCTTGATGAGTTTCGCGAACATCTTGCCGCGCTTGGCGTCGATGGCCGCCTTCTTGTGCTTGGTGGTGGCCCATTTGGAGTGGCCGCTCATTCGCTTCGAGCCCCTTCCGGCGATGTGAAGTCGGTGAAACCGACAGTTCGGAGAGTCGAGTCTACCTACCGGCCCGCTACGTGCGAGCGCACAGCCTCGACGAAGAGCCGATGGACCCGCAGATCACCGGTCACCTCGGGATGGAACGACGTCGCGAACACCGCGTCCCGCCGCACCGCCACGACCCGCCCCTCGGCCGGGCCGTGGGGAACCCGGGCGAGGATGTCGATCCCGGCCCCGACCCGCTCCACCCATGGTGCGCGAATGAACACGGCCCGCACCGGTCCATTGTCGATGCCGACCATGTCGAGATCGGTCTCGAACGAATCCACTTGGCGGCCGAAGGCATTCCGTCTCACGGCGATGTCGAGCACGTCGAGATGCTCGGCGTCGGGCCGGGTGTCGAGTACCTCGGTGGCGAGCAGAATCATCCCGGCACACGAGCCGTACGCAGGCATCCCGTCCTTCAGACGCGCGCGGAGCGGTTCGAGCAGGTCGAACACTCGCAGGAGCCTACCCATGGTCGTCGATTCGCCACCGGGAATCACGATCCCGTCGACCGCATCGAGTTCTCGTTCACGGCGTAGCGCGACGGTGCGCGCACCTGCCGCGTCGAGCGCTGCTCGATGTTCCCGCACATCGCCTTGGAGTGCGAGCACTCCGATGGTCGGGGTGGTGTGCAGCAGCGAAGTTGCCACGGCGGACCGCCTTCCTCTCCATGTCATCGGTGGCCGCCTCCGTACCCGGTCCGAGCAGATCAGGACTCACGCAGACAGCGCGTAAGCCCTTCCTGCACGACCGCGGCGACCATGTTTCCTTCGCTGTCGTAGATCCGGCCCTGGGTCAACGCACGGCCGAACCCCGCCGACGGGGACGTCTGGTCGTAGAGCAACCAGTCGTCGGCCCGGAACGGGCGCAGGAACCACATGGCGTGGTCGAGCGACGCGTCCTGGGTCTCTACGTCGGGATGAATCACATGAGCGGAACCGAGCAAGGTCATATCGCTCATGTAGGCGAGTGTGCACACGTGGAAGACCGGGTCGTCCGGAAGTGCGGCACGCGAACGGAACCACACCCGCTGATGCGCAGCTACGCCCCGGTCCGCGACCATGTGCTCCGGTGGCACGAATCGGAAATCCCAGTTCGACCACTCACGCAACGCCCACGCAAACTCCTCACGACCCTGCTCGACGAGGGTCTTCGCGTCGGGGAGCTCTTCCGGTCGCGGCACCGTAGGCATCTCGTCCTGATGCTCGAGGCCACGATCGTCGACGTGGAAGGACGCCGACATCGTGAAGATCGCACGTCCGTCCTGTACGGCAGTGACCCGGCGCGTACAGAACGAGCGCCCGTCCCGGATCCGGTCGACCTGGTACACGATGCCCTTCGTGGGATCTCCGGGACGGAGGAAGTAGCCGTGCAGGGAATGGACCTGGAACTCCGGAACCACGGTGCGGACCGCCGATACCAGCGCCTGTCCCGCCACCTGGCCGCCGAACGTCCGAGGCAGCAACGTCTCCGTCGCAATACCGCGGAAGATGTTCTCTTCGATTCGTTCGAGCTCGAGGATGTCTTCGATCTTCGCCATGCGGGACCTTTCCGTTTTGTACTCGGAAGTAGGTTATCCGCCGGGCCTCGGAGAGAAGGCAGGGATGGCTACCAACCGCGCTCGGCGAGCCGATGCGGCACCGGAATGTCATCGACGTTGATGCCGACCATGGCTTCGCCCAGCCCGCGAGACACCTTCGCAAGCACGTCGGGATCGTCGTAGAAGGTGGTGGCCTTGACGATTGCTGCGGCGCGCTGCTCGGGGTTGCCGGATTTGAAGATCCCGGAGCCGACGAACACGCCTTCGGCACCGAGTTGCATCATCATCGCAGCATCCGCAGGCGTAGCGATTCCCCCGGCCGTGAACAACGTCACCGGAAGTTTGCCTGCTTTCGCAACCTCGACGACGAGGTCGTACGGGGCCTGCAGTTCTTTCGCTGCGACGTAGAGCTCGTCTTCGGGTAGCGAGCTCAGCCGCCGGAGTTGCTGACGGATCTGCCGCATGTGGGTAGTGGCGTTGGAGACATCGCCTGTGCCCGCCTCCCCCTTGGAACGGATCATCGCGGCGCCCTCGTTGATACGGCGCAAGGCTTCCCCGAGGTTGGTGGCACCACACACGAAAGGCACGGTGAATGCAAACTTGTCGATGTGGTTCTCGTAGTCGGCGGGGGTGAGGACCTCGGATTCGTCGATGTAGTCGACTCCGAGCGCCTGCAATACCTGTGCTTCGACGAAGTGCCCGATCCGAGCCTTCGCCATGACGGGAATCGACACGGCCTCGATGATGCCGTCGATCATGTCGGGGTCACTCATCCGTGAGACCCCTCCCTGTGCGCGGATGTCCGCGGGTACGCGTTCGAGTGCCATGACTGCGACCGCACCTGCGTCCTCTGCGATCTTCGCCTGGTCGGGCGTCACCACATCCATGATCACACCGCCCTTGAGCATTTCGGCCATGCCTCGCTTGACGCGGGCGGTCCCGGTGGGGGCGGTGGTGTCCGGGGTACTCACAGCTGAACTCCTCAGAAGATCTCGACACAGCAGAACGGGATGCAGCGATCCGGCAGGACAATCCGGCACGACGGTACGGCGCGGAAGAGTCGGCGCGGAAGGGTCGGCGCGCAGCAGCGGATCGCGACCCGCCGAGCCTATGACCGCATGCGGGTGTTCCCCATAGCCAGTCGCGATGCGCTGGCCTTCTCGGTCGCCCGCCGGGTCAGCGGATGGCGCGCAGCGGGGTGTTCGATGCGGTGTGCGTTCGGGTGCCTGCCAGACGCCTTGCCTCGTCGAGGAGTTCCGGCAGGTCCTGCGGATACAGCGGTTCTCCGGTAGCGACCAGTTCGCGGAGTCCGTCGTTGTCGAACCACCTGAACTCGAGGTCCATGCGACGTTCGAGTTCGGTGAACCCCTCGGAACCCGGTTCGAATCCGGGTGTCTGGAGGACGAAGAACAGTTCTTCGGAATGCAGGACTTCACCGTTGAACGGGAAGACGGCCACTCGCCGCCACACCGGTCCGACAAGCTGTTCAGGGGCGACGCCGCGTCCGGTCTCCTCGGCGAGTTCCCGGACGGCCGCGACACGCAGATCCTCGCCCGGTTCCACGGCGCCGCCGACGGTGAACCAGAAGCACACCTCCGGACGTGCCGGATCGTGACCGCGAAGCAGCAGCACGCGCCCGTCGTCGTCGAGCAGCACCACCCGCGCCGACGTGCGAGCCCGATCCGGTGTCCGTGACTGCGAGGGAACAACCCCCGGCTTCTCGACATCGCCGATTCTCTCGACGGCACCGGTCTTGTCGACTTCGCGTTCGGCGATCTCGAAATAGGTCGGCAGCGGCGCGGTGCCGCCGAGATGAAGCCAGCGCACCGGGCGACGGGTGCGTAACGCGAGTGTGTCGCGCACAGCATCGTTGTGGAACCTTCTGGCAATGAGCACGCGGGCTTCCGAGTCGGCGAGTTCGGCGACCAACTGCGGGCGCAGACGCTCCACATCGAGACCGGCCAGCGCAACGGACAGTTCGTTCTCAGCGGCCTCCCGATGCGCACGGTCCGCACGTTCCGCTCGGTCGGCGAGCGCCGACAACCGGCGCCCCTCCGCCGCGGACGTGGACGCCGCAAGGCTCCGGGTCACCACAGCGCGACGGGCGAGGGCAGCGTCGAGTGCCTGCCACGACAGGTCCGACCGCACATGCAACCGATCGAGGCGATTCGCTGTCCCATATGCCCACAGACCCAGCAACAGGACGATGGACGCGGTCAACGCCAGGACAAGGATCGTCAGAGCGCTGAGGGTCACGAGCGAACCTCCCGTACCGGTCCGGCACCGACGGTGACCGTCTCGTACACCCGCAGGATCTGGTCGGCCACCACCGGCCAATCGTAGGTTTCCACGACCTCGGACCCGGCCTGAACCAACGCGGCGCGGCGGCCCTCGTCGTCGAGGACCTCCAGGATGCCGTCGGCCAGTGCCGTCGCGTCACCGATGGGAACGAGCACACCTGCTCGCCCATCGCGCAGCACGCGTCGGAACGCATCGAGTTCGGACGCGACGACGGCAGTACCGGCCGCCATCGCCTCGACCAGGACGATCCCGAAGCTCTCCCCGCCGAGATTCGGTGCGCAGTACACATCGGCGCTGCGCATCGCCGAGGCCTTCTCGTCGTCGTCGACCTGCCCGAGAAAGCGGAGGTGACCCGAGTGTGGACCGGCGTCCTTGCGGAGTCTGTCCTCGTCGCCGCGACCCACAACGAGGATCTCGATGTCCGGGTAGTGCGCCACCAGTGCGGGCAGCGCACCGACGAGCACGTCCATACCTTTCCTTGATTCGTCGAAGCGACCGAGGAACAGCACCGTCCGGCCTGCCCTCGGATAACCGGATAGCAGTGGAGAGTGCCGGAAGAATGGCACGTCGACCCCGTTCGGGACCTCGACTGCATCGGCTCCGAGCGAGGTGACCTGCCAGCGGCGGGCGAGCTCGGAAACGGCGATCCGACCGCTGATCTTCTCGAGGAACGGCTGCAGGACTCCCTGGAAAGTGCTCAGAACCAGCGACTTCGTCGTCGACGTATGGAACGTCGCGACGATGGGCCCCTCGGCAATTTTCAATGCGAGCATCGACAAGCTCGGGGCGTTCGGTTCGTGGATGTGGAGGACATCGAAGTTGTTGTCGTTGATCCAGCGGCGCACCCGCGCATAGGAGACCGGTCCGAAACTCAGCCGGGCCACTGAGCCGTTGTAGGGAATCGCAACTGCTCTACCCGCAGAGACTACGAAATCGGGCAGCGTCGTGGTCTCCGAGGCGGGCGCGAGCACACTCACCTCGTGGCCGCGGGCAATGAGAACCTCGGCGAGGTCCACTACATGAGCCTGGACACCACCCGGGACATCGAACGAGTACGGGCAGACCATTCCGATCCTCACTCACTCCTCCATTCGGGCGCGTCGTGAGTCGGACAGATCGTCCATCCACAGTGGTTGCAACATGTGCCAGTCTGCAGGGTGCTCCACGATGTCGGCAGCGAAACGGTCGGCCAGTAGCTGCGTCGCGTTGCCGATACCGCCGCTGACGTCGATCTCGGGGTGGACCTGGAATCCCCAACCGTCGTCGGTGAACCAGCAGTGCACGGGAAGGAGGGCCGCGCCGGTGTCGATCGCCAGTTTCGCGGGTCCGGCGGGCATGCGCGTGGATTCGCCCATGAACGTCACGGGCACGCCCTTGCGCGCGAGATCGCGCTCCCCCAGCAGACACACGACCTTGTTGTCGCGCAGACGCGCCGACAACTCGACAAATGGGGGGCTTTCGCCACCCGAGAGGGGGAACACCTCGAACCCGAGGCCCTCCCGGTACTCGACGAAGCGGCGGAACAACGACTCGGGGCGCAGTCGCTCTGCCACCGTGGACAACCCGCCGTAGGTGCGGACGCACCACACGCCTGCCATGTCCCAGTTGCCACTGTGCGGTAGCGCCAGAACCGCGCCGCGTCCGGTGGCCAACGCCGCCTCGATATGTTCGCGGCCTCGGATCGCCGAATCGATCGACGCCGCAGTGGCGTCGAGATCCATCGACGGAAGCCGGAAGGACTCGCGCCAATATCGTGCATACGATCGGATCGAAGCCCTGATCAGGTCATCCGGGACCTGTTCGGGTGGGACCCCGAGAACGCGGGAAAGATTGCGGCGCAGTTGCTTCGGTCCGCCGTTCCGACGAGCAGCGAAGTCGGCTCCCGCATCGAACAGCCAGGTCGCGACACGTTCCGGCAAGAGCCGAACCAGGCGCCATCCCGCCGCGTATCCGAGGTCCGAGAGACGCTCGGCCGCATTCATACCCGGTCCTCGCCGTTCACGACCGCTCCCCGTCCTCGGTATCCGTCTCACACGTCGAGTCCGATGGCGGCGCGATCGGTAGCAATTCGCGCGCGCCCGGAGAGTCCCGCACCGCGAGTACCCGCTGGAACACTGTGATGACCGACCCCGCAGCGAGCAACCACATCGCGATGTGGATCGCCCAGTCGAGACCGAGACCGGTCAGCCCCGAACCGACCAGCACGATCACGAGACGATCGGGGCGCTCGATGAGACCCCCGTCGGCCGACAGACCGCTGGCTTCGGCACGCGCCTTCGCATACGAGATCACCTGCGAGCACACGAGGCAGATCAGCGTCGCGATCACCAGCGGTCTGCTCTGCTCGTGATAGACGGCCCACCAGGCCAGACCGGCGAAGATCGCTCCGTCTGCGACCCGATCGCACGTGGCATCCAGTACCGCACCGAAACGTGTTCCGCCGCCGCGGGCACGTGCCATTGCACCGTCGAGCATGTCGAACATCACGAACAACCAGATGACGAGTGTGCCGACGAAAAGGTGGCCCGAGGGAAACAGCGTGAGAGCAGCCGCGATCGTTGCGACAGTGCCGATGATGGTTACGGCATCCGGGGTCAGACCCGTACGAATCAAGGCGTGACCGAGCGGTGCGGTCACCTTCGAAACCGATGCGCGACCGAAGAAGCTCAGCATTCCGAGACCCCCGAATTCTCCTTCGACCGACGTGCCCGGAATCCGATCCTGCCACGACGCACCGTCTGACCACGGGTGTAATCAGGGACTGGTCCGCCTTCGGCAGGCGCTACTCGTCCCATGCCGAAGCCAGCAATGCGCGGGTGTCGCGCAGCAGCTGCACCATCACCTTGGATCCGCCGAGGACTGTGATGAAGTTCGCGTCGCCACCCCACCGTGGCACCACGTGCAGATGCAGGTGTTCGGAGAGCGAACCACCCGCAGCGGCACCCAGATTGAGCCCGACGTTGAACCCGTGGGGACGCGACACCTTCTTGATCACTCGAAGTGCCCGCTGAGCGAACGCCATGAGCTCGGTGCTCTCGTCCACCGAGAGATCCTCGAGGTTCGCCACCCGCCGATACGGCACCACCATGAGGTGGCCCGGGTTGTAGGGATAGAGATTGAGCACCGCGTACACGGATTCGCCGCGGGCGACAACCAGCCCCTCTTCGTCGGCCATCTTGGGGATCTCGGTGAACGGCTCGTACGGCTCGCTCCGCAATCCCGGAGATTCGGTGATGTACGACATGCGATGCGGGGACCACAGCCGCTGCAGGTGGTCGGATTCACCGACCCCTCGGTCGATCATCGAGTCGGACGTGTCGGCCGGCCCTGGAGTTCCCTCGCCCGTCAAGAGGTCGCTCCCCGTTCTTCCGGACGCACCAGCTCCGCAGTGGGAGAAGCGTTGTCGCGTCGACGAACCCACTCGGCGATGATGCTCACGGCCTCGTCGACGGGCACACCGTTGACCTGGGTACCGTCGCGGAACCGGAAGCTCACCGCGCCTGCGGCGACATCGCGTTCGCCTGCGAGCAGCATGAAGGGAACCTTCTGCGTGGTGTGCGTTCGGATCTTCTTCTGCATGCGGTCGTCGGAGATATCCACCTCGGCGCGGATACCGGACGACTTCAGTTTGCCGACGACGTCGAACAGATGCTCTTCGAACTCGGCGGCCACTGGGATACCTACCGCCTGAACCGGCGAAAGCCACGCGGGGAACGCACCGGCATAGTGCTCGGTGAGCACACCGAAGAAACGCTCCATCGAACCGAACAGCGCACGGTGGATCATCACGGGGCGATGCTTGGCACCGTCGGATCCGGTGTATTCGAGTTCGAACCGCTCGGGGAGGTTGAAGTCGAGTTGGATCGTCGACATCTGCCAGTTGCGACCGAGCGCGTCGTTGACCTGAACCGAAATCTTCGGTCCGTAGAAGGCGGCGCCGCCCGGATCGGGCACGAGGTTCAGCCCCGAGGCCTCGGCGACCTCACGGAGCGTGTCGGTGGCGGTCTCCCACAACTCGTCGCTACCGACGAACTTCTTGGGGTTCTTGGTCGAGAGCTCGAGGTAGTAGTCGTCGAGTCCGTAGTCCTTCAGTAGATCGAGGATGAATTCGAGCACGGTGGTCAACTCGTCGCGCATCTGCTCGGGGGTGCAGAAGATGTGCGCGTCGTCCTGCGTCATGCCGCGCACACGGGTCAACCCGTGGACGACACCGGACTTCTCGTAGCGATACACCGAACCGAATTCGAACATGCGCAACGGGAGTTCGCGGTACGACCGCCCACGCGACCGGAAGATCAGGTCGTGCATGGGGCAGTTCATCGGCTTGAGGTAGTAATCCTGGCCGGGTTTGCGGATCGTGCCGTCGTCGTTCAGTTCCTCGTCGATGTGCATCGCGGGGAACATGCCGTCCTTGTACCAATCGAGGTGGCCGGAGACCTCGTAGAGATGCCCTTTGGTGATGTGCGGGGTGTTGACGAAGTCGTATCCGGCGTCGACATGGCGCTGTCGCGAGTAATTTTCCATCTCCTGGCGGATGATGCCGCCCTTGGGATGGAACACCGGCAGACCCGAGCCGAGCTCGTCCGGGAACGAGAACAGATCGAGTTCGGCGCCCAGCTTGCGATGGTCGCGGCGCTCGGCCTCGGCGAGCAGTTCGAGATGCCGGTCCTGCGCCTCCACGGACTCCCAAGCAGTGCCGTAGACACGCTGCAGGTCGGCGTTGTCCTGGTCGCCGCGCCAATAGGCGGCCGAGCTGCGGGTCAGCTTGAACGCGGGAATGAACTTGGTGGTCGGGATGTGCGGCCCGCGGCACAGGTCCTTCCACACCACCTCGCCCGTGCGCGGGTTGAGGTTGTCGTAGATGGTCAGCTCGCCGCCACCGATCTCCATGATCTCGGGGTCCGGCTCGAAATCGCTGCCACCCGACTTGTCGTCGATGAGTTCGAGCTTGAACGGCTCGTTCTTCAATTCGTCGCGGGCGTCGTCGAGGCTCTCGACGACGCGGCGGGAGAAGCGCTGAGCGTCCTTGACGATCTTCTTCATCCGCTTCTCGAGCTTCGCGAGATCCTCAGGGGTGAAGGGGCGCTCGACCTGGAAGTCGTAGTAGAAGCCGTCTTTGATCGGCGGGCCGATGCCGAGCTTGGCCTCGGGGAACTCCTGCTGGACGGCCTGCGCCAGAACATGCGCGGCCGAGTGGCGAATGACGCTGCGGCCGTCCTCGGTGTCCGCGGCGACTGCCTCGACCTCGGCGTCGGTCTCCGGCGTCCACGACAGGTCGCGCAGGGCGCCCTCGGAGTCGCGGACGACGACGATCGTGTCGGGTCCCTTGACCGGCAATCCGGCTTCGCGCACGGCGGCGCCGGCAGTGGTTCCCGCTGGCACCCGGACGAGCGTGGCTGTTTTCGCGGATGCGGGCGTGGTCACTGGCTGGACTCCTCGGCTCGATGCCTGTTCTCGGGGGCTGCTGCCCGGCGCGGCACAGCGCGTCGGCAACCTCCCCACATGCTATCGACATGCGCTCACACAGCGAACACAGGGCGTGCCGGAACGAAACACGGTTGCGGCATCCGAAACTCTCAGAGCGAGTGCAGCCCTGTGAGCACCCGTTCGAGAAGTTCGCTGCCCGGTCCGACCCGGTCCACCGTGCTGTGGACGGTCAGGATGCCCGCCCCCGCGAGGTCGCCGATCAGCACACGGGCGACTCCGAGGGGGATCCCCGCCAGAGCGGCCACTTCCATGGTCGAGCGCGGTTGTGCGCACAGACCGACGACCACCCGGTGCTCCTCGGCGAACTTGCCTGCCATCAGGCTCGTCGAGGACGGGACCGTGGACACGAGGGCCTCTAGCGGCAGGTCCATATCGCTCCGGGTGCGGCCACCGATGCGGACGAAGGGCCTCACGAACGATGATGTGTGATCTTCCAATTTTCCGACTCCCCCAGCGCTTTCGTACCCAGTTCCGTCGAACGTCCGATCCATCGCGCGGGACACCCGGGGCCCCGTCTCGCTGACAGCGGCCTGTGCTGCGGTGGTCGGCGTCCCCCCTTCGGCCGACGGCGGCGCGACAGCATCCAGCTCCGACGACCGCTCCCCCTCTTCAGGGGGCGAATATACAAGATCGTCCCGCTTAGTGCGGTGACGTGGACGCCGGGACCCGAAGCGGGCACCGGTCGTCCCCACGGCCTGCCATGCGCCATCTGCGACACTCATCCTGCACATCCTCCTCGAACCACCGCGGTCTGTCCCGACCTCGCCCACGCGGACATCGATGGCCGCAGACGCGCACATCGTCGAGCCGGCAACGAACCTCTCGTCGGCCGGATCACGCAACTCCCGCTGCGTTCGACAGTTGCATGCCAAGATACGCAAAAAGGGCACCCTGTGCAGGGTGCCCTTGTGCGGACCTGTGGTCCCGGCTGGGATCGAACCAGCGACCTCCCCGGTGTGAACGGGACGCTCTTCCACTGAGCCACGGGACCGTGCCGCTTCGCAGCGGCTCGAACGCAAAGAAACTTAACACGCCCCTGCGCGCGAACACGAATCAGCAGGTCACGCAGAGTTTCCGGAATCGCGCTCGACCGACCGCTCGCCACCAGCTCCTCTGGATCCCGCCCTACAGGGCAGCACCCCCTCTACAGTGCAGCGCCCCCTCGAGTAACGGAACACCAGAACGCGGAACTCGGCGGCACATCGGGCGCGAGCAACCCTCAGCACACCACTTACTCACCGCACGTGTTCCCGTCGCCCCCAGAGCACTCGAAACCCCTCCGACAGCACCCCCACAGCACTTCCAACGCCGTCCTCGCTGAGTTTTCTTGCGTTGACCTGCAGATTTGTGTGATTCCGCGATGGTCGGCTAAGTTTTTAACCGCACCACGGAGAGCGCAACGCCACGGTGCGAATGCGGATGTAGCGCAGCTGGTAGCGCATCACCTTGCCAAGGTGAGGGTCGCGGGTTCGAATCCCGTCATCCGCTCGAGAGGTTGGACTCGACCTTTTATGGTGGAGTGGCCGAGTGGTGAGGCAACGGCCTGCAAAGCCGTGCACACGGGTTCGATTCCCGTCTCCACCTCGCGCGATTAGCTCAGCGGGAGAGCGCTTCCCTGACACGGAAGAGGTCACTGGTTCAATCCCAGTATCGCGCACCAGGGTCGATCAGCACGTGGGTCGACCCCAGTTTCACCGCAACGTGCACACGCGGATGTAGCGCAGCTGGTAGCGCATCACCTTGCCAAGGTGAGGGTCGCGGGTTCGAATCCCGTCATCCGCTCCACACCGGCGTAGGAAGCCGGCGCGATTAGCTCAGCGGGAGAGCGCTTCCCTGACACGGAAGAGGTCACTGGTTCAATCCCAGTATCGCGCACCAGAAGTAGCAAAAGTCCCCCTTCGGAATCCCGAAGGGGGACTTTTGCGTTCCCGATCAGTGGACGGCGCTGAGCCGGTTCGCACCGGCAATCATGGCGCGCAGCGTGGACTCGGTTGCACTCGACCCCGTTCCCATCGCCCACCCCCGACGGTCCCCGTGACTGCAGAAGAGGAACGTCGCCTGGGCTCCACCGACTTCGCACTGATGAAACGACAGGATCTCGAGGTGAATCCCGAGCCCGTGAAGCATTGCCGTCATTCCTGCCACCGGACCGTTCGCGACAGCCGATGCGGTGTGGATCGACGCACCCACCGCGAGTGTTGCCTCATATGAGCTGCGACCCGCGGACACCGCAGTGATTGCCCATGCTCCCATACGCAGCGGACCGTTCTGCGGTCCGTAGAGGTCAGCGAACTCTTCCCAGGTGAGTCCCGCAGCCTCGGCCCGCAACGGCAGGGGCAGACGGTCTGGCCAAGACGAGACGGGGATGTTTGCATCAGCCGAGGTAGACGTGTGGACAGCGTTCGAGTCGAAGGCATTCATCGAAGGGGTCTTCCGCGAGAAGGAAGGACCGACACATAGCTCAGGGACCCGCAGCGAGGGGTCGGTCCGAATCAGACCCCGCTACGGCGGTGAACTACGAGTACGCGCTTCATGACGCCCACCCTAGAACCTATATGTGACGAGTGCAAACGTCGGGCCTCGAAGCATGTGACGAAACCGTGACCGCGCGAATCGGGCCGCAACTTGGAAGCTGAGGAATCCCTCATGTATCGTGGTAAGTGCCATCCCCCCCGATGGTAATGAGCCCCAGCCATGACCCCCCATCCAAGGCTGGGGTTCAGCCATTTTCGGGTATTTTCCAGGCCGGCACGCGGGAGACCGACTGCGGCTGCTTCACTGGAAGCATGCCGTCTCCACTCGAAGAAACCACCGCTGCTGTATCTGTGGAACGTGCGGGCATCTGGGATGCCGAGCGCATCGCCGACGTGGCGGCAACGACGTTTCCGTTGGCATGCCCACCCGATGCAACGGGTGCGGACATTGCCGCATTCATCGAGACCGCACTCACGGCGGAGCGCTTCAGTGAGTATCTGACGGACCCCGCAAGAACCGTTCTCGAGGCCACGATCGACGGCGAGATCGTCGGATATCTCATGGCAATCGACACACCACCCGACGATCCGGAGATTGCAGCGTTGCTCACCGCACGGCGGTCGATCGAGATCAGCAAGTTGTATGTGCTCCCCGGCCAGCACGGCACGGGGGTCTCGAACGCACTCATGGGGGCCGTCGTCGAGCTCGGACGTTCTGGCGGTCACGACGGGTTGTGGCTCGGCGTCAATCAGCAGAATGCGCGAGCCCGTCGCTTCTATGCGAAAGAAGGTTTCGAGGTCGTAGGCGAACGCAGGTTCACGGTGGGATCGCAGGTCCACGAGGACTACGTGATGGAGCGCATCCTGTGAGCGGCCACCTCAGAAGCGCACCAGTGCCTGTGCTGCCGGCAGATCCGAACCTGTGAACCGGAACTGCCGACCAGACCGGAAAGTCAGGCGGGGACCTCGAAACGCGACAGCGCGAGAAGGCGCGAGGTGGCACGCAGATACTTCTTGCGGTAGCCGCCGGCCAGCATCTCGGGTGTGAAGATCTCGTCGAGTTTCGCTCCGGCAACCGTCACGGGGACACTCGCGTCGTAGAGCCGGTCGGCGAGGACCACCAGTCGCAGAGCTACGGACTGATCCTGAGCCGGGTGGACACCGTTGAGGAACACCGCGCTGACGCCCTCGACCAGTTTTCCGTAGCGCGATGGGTGGAGCGTACTGAGGTGGGCACACAACTCGTCGAAATCGTCGAGCGTCGCGCCGGGAATCTCGTTGGCACGTTCGACGAGAGCCTTCGAGTCGACCGGTTCGGGTGCAGGCGGAAGGTCGCGGTGACGGTAGTCGGGACCGTCGACCCGGAGCGTCTCGAATATGGACCCGAGCTTCTTGATCTCGCGGAGGAAGTCCTGCGCAGCGAACCTGCCCTCGCCGAGCTGTCCGGGGAGGGTATTGGAGGTGGCGACGATCGAGACACCCCGCGCCGACAACTCGGTCAGCAGCCGCGACACGAGCATTGTGTCGCCGGGATCGTCGAGCTCGAACTCATCGATGCACAACACACTGTGACTCGACAGCTCCTCGACAGCCTTGTTGAAGCCGAGCGCACCGACGACGTGGGTGAGTTCGACGAATGTGCCGAAGGCTTTGGGCGAGGGAGCACTGTGGAAGATCGAGGCCAAGAGGTGCGTCTTGCCGACGCCGAATCCGCCGTCGAGGTAGAGACCGGCACCCGTGGACGGAGCTTTCCTGCCGAACAACCCGCGCTTGCCGCTGCGTATCTTGCCGACCTTACCGACGAAGGCTTCGGCCGCAGCAACGGCCGCTGCCTGGCTGGGCTGTTCGGGATCCGGGATGTACGACGCGAAACTCACCTCGTCGAACATGGCGGGCGGCACCATCTGGGCCACAAGTTGGTCTGCGGGCACCACCGGATTCCGGTCGACGAGGCGTTCGTGCATTACACCAGGATAGTGGCGGCAAATGACACATCCAGCACAGGACCGGGTAATGGGACCTACTTCACAGACCGTTCACGGTGAGTTCACCGAACCGGAGCAGATGAAGGGTATGTGGCCTAGGCGTCCGAGCGCACCGGTGCACACCGTCACTGCGCGCACCTGGCAGGCTGTCCGCATGCGCAGAACCGGGGTGCTCGCTGTGTGTTGGCTCGCAGTTGCGTCGGTGGTGGCCGCGTGCGGAGCGGGTCCCTCGATCCGTCCCGATGTGGCTGTCGTCCAGGACGTAGGAGGCGAGCAACCGGCCGAACCTGAACAACACGACCCGGGTACGACCGAACTCCCGGTACCGCAGAACGACCTCGCGTGGCGCGACTGCACCGCCGAGACGATCGGTGGTTTCGCGCTGCCGCCGGGCCCGGCCGGGCTCGTTCTCGAGTGCGCCCAGGTTCCTGCACCGATCGACGTGACAGGGACGGTACCTGGAACGTTCCCCCTCGGAGTGCTCCGGGCACGGACTTCCGAGACTCCCGGCGACGTCGCACCACTGGTTGTGACCACCGGGTCCGATCTCCCGTCGAGCCGCGCGCTCGCCGCACTCGCTACGGGCCCGATGTCGACGATCCTGACCGCGCGTCCCCTGGTCGCCGTCGACCGTCGCGGGCTCGGGATGTCCCAGGAAATCGACTGCATCTTCGGCGCCGATCGCCGTGCCCTTGCCGACCTCGGGCAGTTCGGTCGCAGCGGTGAGGCGTCCGATCGCGTCGCCGAACTCGGTCGGCAAGCCACTATCTCGTGCACCGACTACCTGCAACCGCAGCAACTGATGTTCGGCGCGTCCCACGCTGCGAGCGATATCGAGCAGCTGCGCCGCGCCTGGGATGTCGATCGGTTGGGGCTGCTCGGAATCGGTAATGGCGCAACGGTTGCGCTCGCGTTCGCAGCGGCCTATCCAGGTGGCGTCGGGCGGCTGATCCTCGACTCGCCTGCGGCGGCGACCGCAGACGCCGAACTGCTCGCCGAATCCGCTGCGCGCGGCGCAGAAGCCGCCGTCGACGAGTTCTCCCGCCGCTGCGCCGCACTGGAGTGTTCGTTGGGGCCGGACCCGCGCGGAGCGATCGAGGATCTCCACGGTCGCGCCGCGGACGGCCTGCTCGCACCAGTGTCGTCGAATGCCCTGCTCACGGCGATCTCCGCTTTCCTGGGCACCCCACGTGCCGACCTGCAGTCCCGTATCCGCGAGCTGTCCGACATCCTTGCCGCGGCCAGGGACGGCGACGTGATGCCACTGCTCGAATCCGTAGGGACGGCAGAAGCGATGCTGACGACCGACGGCCAATGGGTGTCACAGTGCAGCGACGGGCAGCGATGGCCGACGGCGATGCGCGCCGCCGAACTTCAGACGTCGTGGTCCACGACGTATCCGTTGTTCGGTGGTGATGCCGCCGTCGCGGCGACCTCGTGCGCGGCGTGGCCGAGCATGGCGGCGCCGTCCCTCCCAGCAGCACTCGACGTACCGGTACTCGTCACCAGTGCGGCAGCCGACCCCATCGTCGGAAATGCAGGCTTGGATTCGGTGACCGGTGCATTGACCGCGAGCGGCATTCGATGGACGGCACTCGCGTGGCAGGGGGCCGGGTATTCCGCAACGCTCCATTCGGCCTGCGCGCAAAGTCGCGCCGAAGCGTATCTGGCAAACGGAGAGCTTCCACCGAACGGGAGCCTCTGCCCGGCCTGATCGCAGCTGCTCGGAGTGCCTGGATGCGCCGTTCGGTGCGGTTGCGGTGTACCGTGCCGTAGTGTTCCTCAGCAGTCTCGAGCCTCGCACCGCCCGCACTACAGCGGAAGTGGTCAAGTGCGTCGTATGGCCACTGGCCGTACTGACGGTGCTGCATCGGGTCGTCATCAAAGCCGTCAACAGGTTCCGAACCGATGATTTCAAGCCCGTGTACGAGGCTGCACTGGCCTTCCTCAATCGCCGCCCGGTGTACACCGCCAACTTCGACTGGGTCGACCCGCACTATCTGTACCCGCCGTCGGGGACGCTGCTGATTTCACCGATCGCCGTGATCGACCCGGAACGCTCGCGCTGGTTGTTCATCCTTGCAAACGCCGTCGCGATCCTGATCGCGCTCTACCTGTTGTTGCGGATGTTCGGATTGCGTCTCGATTCTCCGGTCGCGCCGATTCTCGTGCTGGCCGCGTTCTCATCCGAAACGGTCACGAACACCCTCGTCTTCACCAATATCAACGGTCTCGTCTTGCTCGGCGAGGTGGCCTTCCTGGCGCTGCTGCTCAAACGTCGTGACCTGTGGGCAGGCGCGGCACTCGGTCTCACGTTCGCCGTGAAACCTATTCTGGCGCCCCTGCTGCTGTTGCCGCTGGTGCGGGGTCAGTGGAAGGTGTTCGTCACCGCTGCTGCTGTTCCCATTGCACTGACGGCCATCGCGTGGCCGTTGTCGGTCGATGCGTGGCAGTTCGTCGAGCACACCGTCCCGTACCTTCTCGAAACGCGGGACTACTTCAACAGCGCGATCGTGGGCAACGGGATGTACTACGGTCTGCCCGGCTGGCTGGTCGTAGGCCTGCGGGCCGTGCTGGGTCTGATGGTCGTGGCCTCGATGTGGTTGCTGTACCGCTACTGCCGCGACGACGAACTGTTCTTCGTCTGTACCAGCGCCGGCGTGCTTCTCGGCGCATCGTTCCTGCTCACCTCGCTCGGCCAGATGTACTACTCCATGATGCTGTTCCCGCTACTGATGACAGTGCTGCTGCCGAATTCGGTGATGCGGAACTGGCCCGCGTGGCTCGCCGTCTACGGGTTCCTCAGCTACGACTCGTGGTTGTCCGGTCGCTGGGTCGAGGCCGGTCGTGCAGCGGAGTACATGAAGACGACCTTCGGCTGGTCCCTGCTCCTGATCGTCATTTTCGCCGTGCTCCTCGATCGCTATCTGGCCGCCCGCCGCGAGGGCCGTCTCGATGGCGGTATAGAGCCGTCACACTTGTTGCGATCTACCCGGTCGAGTGCCACCGCACGGTCGAAGCCGGATCAGGAACCTGAACCAGAGGTCGCAACACCGTGATCCGGCTGCCGGCCGCCCGTACCCGACCGGACGCACCTCGTGGCACAGTCACTCGCACACCGCTAGCGTGGATGTCATGACTACCCCTCCCCGATCGGAACCCGCACCCAAGGTCACCCATAGCGACGACGAGTGGCGCGCCAAGCTGACGCCCGAGGAATACGCCGTGCTTCGCCGGGCGGGTACCGAACGCCCATTCACCGGCGAATACACCGATACCGATACCGTGGGCGTCTACGAGTGCCGCGCGTGCGGTGCGGAATTGTTCCGTAGCTCGGAGAAGTTCCACTCGCACTGCGGCTGGCCGTCGTTCTTCGATCCGGCGGAGTCCGACGCCGTGATCCTCCGGACCGACGACAGCCTCGGAATGCGGCGGGTCGAGGTACTGTGCGCGTCGTGTCATAGCCACATGGGCCATGTATTCGAGGGCGAGGGCTATCCGACTCCCACTGATCAGCGGTACTGCATCAACTCGATCTCCCTGCGCCTGGTTCCGAAGGACTGATGCCTGCTGCCGACAGTGCTCGCCACAGCGCATCGGGCCGGTCCGCGGTGGGAAGAGGCTCCACGAGCCGGAACGAACAGCCGATCTCTCGTGCGGCACCGTCGGCCTTCTCGCTGTCGCCGATCATGAGGGTACGGGCAGGATCTACGTCCAGTGTCTCGACAGCGTGCCGGAAGATCTCCGGTTCCGGCTTCACCGCCCCGACCTCGAACGAGAGTGTGAACACCGAGACGAGGTCGTCGATTCCGAGCGCCGCGAACGCCGGCCGGATATCGAAGGCAATGTTGCTGAGCACGCCGATGCGATAGCCGTCACCCGAGAGTGCCTCTATCACCGGGACCGTGTCGGGATAAACCGTCCAGCACGCGGGGTCCGTCACTTTGGCATACAGATCCCGTGCCTGCTGCGGATCGGCGACACCGGATCTTCTCAGCACCGTGAGATAGGCCTCCCGATGCCACGCCGGGTCGCGATCACGATTGGTCCAGGCATGGTGCTCTTCGGCATCCATCTCCACCGGTTGCCCGGTCGGTGCAGTGAGGCGGCGCATCAATTCTGCCTGCCGGTGCACATCGAACGGCGCACCGCCGCTGTCGGTGATCTGCTCCATCCAACTGTCGTCCTCCTCGAGCCTGAAAAGCGTGCCGGAGAAGTCGAACAGGACCGCGTCGAAGGGGTTCGTGCCCATACTTCGAAGGCTAGCCGTTCCTGTCGATGCCGGGCGGATCTCAGAGACCGTACATTCCGTCGATCAGACCCTTGGCGATCGTGGTGGCCGGATCACGGCCGTCGGCACCGGGCGCCAAGTTCGCCCACACGATCAGCGTGATCCCGTTCTCCGGATCGGACCCCATGAACGAGTTGTATCCAGGAAGCTCTCCCGTGTGCCCGTACATCGGGCCCATCTTGGCGATACCCCAGCCGTAACCCGCCGCGTCCGGCATGGACGGATCGGTCGGGACGATGCTGTCCATTCGCTGCTGCTGTAGCTCCGCGTCGAGCACCGAACCGTTCGTGAGTGCCTCGACCCATGTGGCCAGGTCTTCGGCGGTTGCGATGCCTGCCCCTGCCGACCAGGCCCAGGACGGATTGGTGTTGGTGACATCAGTAGGGGCAAGCGTTCCGTTCTCGGCTTCGGTCTGCATCTCCTCCGGCAGGGCCGGGTCGGTGAGAGTGAGCATGTTCGTGCCGAAGAAGTAGCCGTGGGAATAGGGCGTCGGTAGCTCCACCTCGGTCGGGTCCGGGAACGAGGAGTCGGACATCCTGGCCGGCCTGAATATCCGCTCGTCGAAGATATCCGGCAACGGCTTGCCGTCGAGTTGGACCGCGATCAGACCGAGCAGCACATAGTTGGTGTTCGAGTAGTGATAGCCCTCCCCCGGCGGGAAATACGGTGGGTTCGCAAACCCGAGAGCGAGCAACTCGTCAGGTTGCCACACCCGCCCCGGATCATTGTCGAGCGCCTCGTTGAGTTCCGGTGTCTCGCTGTAGTTGTACAGCCCGGAGCGCATGTTCAACAGCTGCTCGATCGTGATGTTCTCGCCGTTGGGAACGTCGGGACGATGCTTCGATACCGGATCGGACAGGGACAGTGCGCCTTCGGCCACCATCTGCAGGATGACCGTGGCCGTCCAGGTCTTCGTGTTCGAGCCGACGCGGATATGGTCGTCGAGGGAGACCGGTTCGCCCCCGTCGTGCTCGGTGGTCCCGTAGGTCGCGGTGATGGTTCCGGAGGGCGTCCGAAGCAGCGCGACCGCGCCGGGTAGCAGAAACTCCTGCGCTCCGGATTCGAGAGCCGACTGTAGTTCGGCTTGATCCACCGGAGTCGGGGCCCCGGCCGCGGACGTCTCGGAGCCCGACGTCTCCGACGCCGCGCCCGAAGGGGACGTGGGCGAGGATGCGTCCTCTCCCGAATCCGTACATGCGCCGGCGAAGAGGATCAATGCCACCGCGGCACCGGCAGCCCGCAGACGACGATCGTTGACTGCACGACGCTTCATGAGCACTCAGAATACTGCCACACCACCGATGAAAGTGATGAAACTCACAGATGACGCAGGATCGTCGGTGGGTCGTACGCGCGGATCGGTGGCAACTCCCCCACGAAGAGCTCGATCTCGACGAGCACATGCTGCCCCGTGCAGCCGTGAGACAGACGCGACGTACCCACATCGGCCGTGAGCACGTTCGGGTTTCCGTGCACGCACATCGACTCGGGGTCTTCCGGTTCGTAAGGGTCGTACCACGCTCCTGTCGAGAGCTGAACGACACCGCGCAGCACCCCGTCGTCGAGCACCACCCCGGCAAGACAGGCGCCACGGTCGTTGAACACCCGAACCACATCACCTTCCGAGAGGTTGCGTGCCTCGGCATCGCCCGGGTGCATCCGGATCGGCTCGCGGCCCCGAATCTTCGACGCCTGACTGAATGCACCGTGATCGAGCTGACCATGGAGCCGGGTGCTCGGCTGATTCGCGATGAGATGCAGTGGGAACTGCTCAGCGCGTGCGCCGCCGAGCCACTCCTCGGGCTCGTACCACTTCGGATGGCCTGCGCAGTCCTCGTAGCCGAATCCGTCGATGTCCGCAGAGAAGATCTCGATGCGGCCGCTCGGGGTCCGCAGCGGGTCGCGTTGCGGGTCGTCGCGAAACTCTTCGAACAACGTCAGATCGTCCTCGGTGCGCATCCGCACGTGACCGTGACGCCAGAACTCGTCGAACTCGGGTGGGTCCTCGACCCTGGCCGGATCTGCGAGAACGAATCCGCGCCACTGCTCGTAGAGATATTCGAGCCACTCCTGTGCGCTGCGCTTCTCGGTGAACCGGTCGCCGAAACCCAGTCGGTACGCGAGCGCCGAGAACGTGTCGTAGTCATCGCGGGCGTCCTCGAATCGGGGTACAGCCGCGTGCATCGCAACGAGTAGCGGGTCGCTGCGCGTACAGGTCAGGTCGTTGCGTTCGAGGGTCGTGGTGGACGGCACCACGATGTCGGCGTGCTTGGCCATCGGGGTCCAGTACGGATCGTGGACCACGATCGTGTCGGGGCGGCCGAGTGCACGACGGAGCCGGCCGATGTCCTGATGGTGATGGAACGGATTCCCGCCCGCCCAGTAGACAAGCCGGATATCGGGAAACGTGTATCGGTTGCCGTCGTAGTCGAACTTCTCCCCCGGTCGCAGCAACAGATCCGAGATCGCGGCCACCGGTATGAAGTCGTCCACCTCGTTGTTTCCCTGGAACAGGGTGGGCAGTGGATACGGCACCGGCGCGGTGCCGGGCTCGTTCATCGACCCGTACCCGTGGCCGAAGCCTCCGCCCGGCAGACCGATCTGTCCGAGCATGGCAGCCAGCGTGATTCCGGCCCACGGCGCCTGCTCCCCGAACCGCACACGTTGAAGCGACCACGACACGGTCACCAACGTCCGTGAGGACGCCATTCGGCGCGCGAGTTCGGTCAACGTATCCGCGGACAGTCCCGACACCTCCGCCGCCCACTGCGGCGATTTCCGGATCCCGTCCGTCCGGCCGAGCAAATAGTCCTCGAACTTGTCGTAGCCGGTGCAATACCGATCGAGGAATCGGCGGTCGGCGAGCCCCTCGGTGGCCAGGACATAGGCCAGCGCCAGCATCACCGCGACATCGCTTCCCGGCCTCGGCGCGAGCCACTCGCACTCGCCGTGCGTGTCGTCGCGCAGCGGACTGATCGACACGATCCGGCCGCCGCGAGCCCTCATCCGGTCGAGCGCGTCGCGGGTCGGGTGGTCGCTGTTCCCGCCGTCATTGATCGACGTGTTCTTGACGGGGACACCGCCGAAACACACGAAAAGTTCCGTGCGCCCGGCGATGAGATCCCAGTGGGTCGAACGCGCGAACAGTTTCCAGTGGGTGCCGACGACGTGCGGCATGACCACACCGGTCGCGCCGAGCGAATAACTGTGCACCGACCGCGTGTAACCGCCGAACATCTTGAGAAAACGGTGAACCTGGCTCTGCGCATGGTGGAATCGTCCGGGCGCCGACCATCCGTACGAACCACCGAAGATCGCACGGTTCCCGTATCGGTCCGCGACGCGTCGCAATTCACGGGCGAGCAGTTCGGTCAGTTCCTCCCACGACACGGCGACGAACTCGTCGCTGCCGCGGCTGCTGCTGGGCCCGGGACCGTGCTCGAGCCACCCGCGACGCACCGCGGGCCCGGCGATGCGGGCGCGGTGCCGCACCGAGCCCGGCACGTTCGCGAGGATCGGTGACGGGTCGCGGTCGCCGGGGAACGGGTGCGCGGCGACGACCTCGCCATCGCGCACCTCCGCCGAATACATCCCCCAGTGCGCCATGTGCGAGTACCTCGCGTGCGCCATGTGCGAGTACCTCGCGTGCGCCATGTGCGAGTACCGCGCCCCGTCGGACATGATCAGGGAAGCGAAGCGATCAGAGACTCGGGCGCCACACGCGGCCCCGAGAAGAACGGCGTCTCCTCCCGGACGTGCCGCCGCGCCTCGGTGGCACGCAGATCGCGCATCAGGTCGACGATCCGATCGAGGGCAGGTGCCTCGAACGCGAGAATCCATTCGTAGTCGCCCAGCGCAAATGCCGGGACCGTGTTGGCACGCACATCCGGGTACGGACGCGCTTCCTTGCCGTGGTCGGCGAGCATCTTGCGACGATCGGCATCCGGAAGCAGGTACCAGTCGAGCGACCGCACGAACGGGTACACACAGATGTAATCACCCGGCTCCTCACCGGCGACGAACGCCGGGAGGTGGCTCTTGTTGAACTCCGCCGGCCGGTGCAGTGCGGTATTCGACCACACCGCGGTACTCGCACGCCCGAGGATCGTGGTGCGGCGGAACTCCGCGTAGAACTTCTGCAGATCCTCGATGTGCTCGGCGTGGGTCCAGATCATGAAGTCGGCGTCGGCGCGCATCCCTGCAATGTCGTAGATCCCGCGCACGATCACGTCGGTGCCCTCGAACGAGGCGAGGAACTTCTGGAAGTCCTCTACGGCCTCTGTGCGATCTTCACCGAGTGCGCCCGGTCTGACCTGGAACACCGACCACATCGCGTAGCGAAGCGTGGAATTGAGCTTTTCGAAATCGAGACGTGCCATACCCCTCATCCTGCCACTCGCGCCGCGAGCCGTGCTGCGGCCTTTGTACCCGATGCGACACACGCCGGAACGCCCACTCCGTGCAGCATCGCCCCGGCCACCGCGAGGCCGTCGATCTCGTCCATTTCCCGCTCGAACGCTGCCACCGTCTCGGTGTGTCCGGCGCGGTACTGGGGTAGTCCGCCGTGCCAGCGCTGCACGAATGCCGCGACCGGTTCGTCGGCGACGCCGGTGACCGTGGCGAGGTCGGCGCGGGCGAGGGTGATCAGCTGTTCGTCGGATGCGCCGACCAGGGCGTCGTCGCCGAACCGGCCGAAGGATGCGCGGGCGAGGGCGACGTCGCGTTCGGCGAGGTGGGGCCACTTGCGACCCGACAGGGTGAACGCCTTGGCCGACAGTTCCTCACCGGTGGCAACGAGAATTCCCGAGTTCTGCGGGAGCGCAGCACCGGACGGAAATGCCATGGAGACGACGACCGAGGACGCCAGTGGAATCCGGCCGGCATATGCCGAAGCTGCCGGAACCGGCTCGGTGAGCAACGCCGCCGCCTCCGGCGCCGGCACCGCGAGCACCACACCGTCGACCTCACCGATCGGTTCGAGCGACCACCGGCCACCACTGCGACGCAGATTCGCGGCGACGGTGTCGTAGCGGACCTCGGCGCCGGCGGCGCGTTCGAGTGCGTCGAGGAGCATCCCGTATCCGCCTCGCAACGCGCCGAACACGGGCTTGCCGGACGGTACCGGGAGAGCTCGGACGACCGCCTCGGTCAGGCTCGCTGCGCCCTCGTCGAGTGCGCGCGCGAGGGTCGGTACGGTAGCGCGGATGCCCGCGGTGTCGGACAGACCCGAGTAGACGCCGCCGAGCAACGGGTCGACGCTCCGACGGACCACCTGCTCACCGAACCGGGATCCGACCAGCTCTGCTACCGACATATCCCCGGTGCGGTCCCAGGCCAAAGGCACTGCGGACTCCCCCTCGATCCGGGTGAGCGTGGCGTCGTCGACGAGTCCGGCGACCGACTGCGCGTTCGCGGGAATGCCCATCAGTGTGCCGGTGGGCATGGGGTGCAGTTCTGCTCCCGCATAGATGAGCGGGCGAGCTCCGGACGGGTGGACGAGTTGATCGGTGAGGCCGAGTTCGTCGAGCAGCGCGGGCACCTCGGGCCGGCGCCCGATGAATGCCTCCGCGCCCACGTCGACGGGCCCGCCCGCAAGGGAGACGGTGCGCAGCTTGCCGCCGAGTCGATCGGACCGTTCGAGAATCACGATGTGCGCGTCGGGGCCGAGCGTTCCGCGCAGGCGGTACGCCGCGACGAGACCGGTGATGCCGCCGCCGACGACGGCGACAACGGGTGCGGTCACAGGGAATGCACCAGCTCGACCACCCTGGTGAGGATCTCCGGATCGGTGTCGGGGAGCACGCCGTGCCCGAGGTTGAAGATGTGTCCGGTCGCCCCGCAGGCAAGAGCACGGTCGGCCGACGCGATGACGCGACGGACCTCGGATTCGACGACATCCCACCCGGCGAACAACAGCGCCGGGTCGAGGTTGCCCTGCAGGGCCTTGCCCGCGCCGACACGGTTCGCCGCGACATCGAGCGGCACCCGCCAGTCGACACCCACGACATCCGCGCCGACCTCGCCCATCGCACCGAGGAGTTCACCCGTTCCCACGCCGAAGTGGGTCCGGGGAACGCCGAAGGATTCGAGCTCGGCGAAGACCCGCTGCGAGTGCGGCATCACGAACTCCCGATAGTCGACGAGCGAGAGTGCGCCCGCCCACGAATCGAAGAGCTGGATTGCATCGACACCCGCTTCGAGTTGCGCACGCAGAAATACGATCGCGACATCGGTGAGCTTGCCGAGGAGTGCATGCCAGGTCTTCGGGTCGGCGTGCATGAGTGCCTTCGTGCGCTCGTGATTTCGGCTCGGCCCCCCTTCGACCAGGTACGACGCGAGCGTGAACGGTGCGCCGGCGAATCCGATCAGCGGTGTGTCGCCGAGTTCGCGAGTCAGCAGAGTCACTGCGCGCGCAACGGCACCGACCTGGTCCTGTTCGAGATTCGGCAGTGCTGCGACATCGGCGGCCGTGCGAATGGGATTCGCGACGACCGGGCCGGTACCGGCGACGATGTCGAGGTCTATACCTGCTGCTTTGAGGGGCACAACGATATCGGAGAACAGGATTGCGGCGTCGACCTTGTGTCGCCGCACGGGCTGCATCGTGATCTCGCACACGAGCTCGGGGTCGAAGCAGGATTCGAGCATGCCGATGCCTGCTCGGATCTCGCGATACTCCGGCAGCGATCGACCCGCCTGACGCATGAACCACACCGGCCGGTGCGCCGGTTGCTCGCCACGCGCTGCAGCGAGAAGTGGGGCATGCGGGAGAGCCCGCCGAGTGGGGTGCTGGGTGGCCGCAGCAGAGCCGACGTTCGTGTTCTCCAAGCCGGTCATCGATCCTCGTTCTTCCGAAAGGCACGGGTCGTAGCCCATGCTGCCACGCGTGTCGGGTGGGCTGGAATCGGCGCGCCTCCCGCGTGTGCTCGGTCACCGGCACTAACGTCCGCTGGCGTGACCACCTCGCCTGCCGAGCCGGCCCGTTTTCGCGCTGCTGTCGATGCGATGAATGCGGCCACCGTACGCCCGGAGATCGAGGTCGAGCCGATCCGGCCACCGCAGCGACTCGCGCCGTTCAGCTATGCACTCGGTGCCGAGGTGCTCCATCCCGACGCGACAGAAGTCCCGGAGGAGTCGGAGGGTGACGCATTCGGACGCCTGATTCTGTTGTACGACCCCGACGGGGACGAGGCCTGGCACGGCACCACCCGCCTTGTCTCGTACATCCAGGCCGATGTCGACGCGACCCTGGCCGCCGACCCGCTACTGCCCGAGGTGGCGTGGAGCTGGCTCGTCGATGCGCTCGAGGCCCATCACGAACCTCTCACCGCGCTCGGAGGAACCGTCACCTCGACGAGTTCGGTGCGTTTCGGTGACATCGCGGGACCGGCTCGCGCACATCAGTTGGAATTGCGTGCGTCGTGGACGCCGACCTCCGAGGTACTCAGCCCCCACGTCGAGGCATTCTGCGAGGTCCTCGCGTATGCGGCGGGACTGCCACCGGCCGGGGTCGCCCGCTTGCAGCGATAGAGTCACGGCCATGCCGGCAGGAAACGATCAGGACCCGATCCCCTCGGACGACGCGCCCGCTGCGGCCACCGAGCCGTTGTTGAGCCCGCGCGGGGGTGTCCCCGACGTCGTCACCACCGCAGCCGGAGCCGAGGAAGCCGCGGCACTGCTGGCGCGCGGTCACGGACCGCTCGCTGTCGACGCCGAGCGCGCCTCCGGTTATCGATACTCCGCTCGCGCGTATCTCATCCAGCTGCGCCGCGAGGGCGCAGGCACTGTCCTGCTCGATCCCATTCCGATCGCAGGAGACCTCGAGCCTCTCGCGGCGGTGGTCAACGAACTCGAGTGGGTTCTGCACTCCGCCGATCAGGACCTACCCGGACTGGAAGAGCTCGGCCTGCGTCCGGCGGCGCTGTATGACACCGAACTTGCCGGCCGGCTCGCGGGGTTCCCGCGGGTCGGGCTGGCCGCGATCGTCGCGCAGACCCTCGGCCTCGAGCTGAAGAAGGGGCACGGCGCCGCCGACTGGTCGAAACGTCCGTTGCCCGACTCGTGGCTCAACTACGCTGCGCTCGACGTCGAGATTCTCGTCGAACTCCGTGCCGAGATGGCCGCCGAGTTGGATCGGCAGGGCAAATCGGAGTGGGCTGCACAAGAGTTCGAGCACATTCGGATTGCTGGGCCACCCGCACCGAAGCCCGAGCGGTGGCGGCGCACCTCAGGCGTTCACGCGATCAAGAACGCCCGCCAGCTGGCGATCGTTCGGGAATTGTGGTCGGCGCGAGACGAAGTGGCCGCCCGACGCGACATTGCACCGGGTCGGATCCTCCCGGATTCCGCGATCGTGGCAGCAGCACAGGCCGTTCCACGAACGATCGGCGACCTACGCGAGCTGCCTGTCTTCGGCGGGCCGCGTCAACGTCGATCGTCTCGGGCATGGCTTTCGGCGATCGAACGCGCCCGCGGCCTTCCGGACTCGGAGCTTCCGCCACTGACACAGCCGTTCGACGGACCTCCTCCCGCGGGGCGCTGGTCGCGCCATCACCCCGAGGCTGCGGCCCGTCTCACGACCGCCCGTACCGAGCTCTCGGCGTTGAGCGCCGAGGTCTCGGTCCCGATCGAGAATCTGGTGAGCCCCGAACTCGTGCGGCGCCTGTGCTGGGAGTGGGAAGTCACTGCGCCGACCGAGACCGCGGCCTACATCGACTCGAGGTTCACCGCAGGCGGTGCACGTCCGTGGCAGCGCGAGCTGACGGTTCCGCGGCTCGCGAAGGTGCTCGCAGGAGAGATGTAGGGGACTTCTGCGCCTTGCAAGTTACTCACCGGTAACGAAGATGTAGGGTGGTGCCGAGGCAGGTCACCGTTCGGTGCCCGGCCCACATCGCCTCGCCGCGGAACGTGTCGGCGAGGACACCGCTCCACCGGGAGGAAAACGCGTGGCTTCCACCACCTCGAACCAACGCAACGTCGTCTTCGTCGACGGCATACGTACCCCGTTCGGCAAGGCGGGCCCGAAAGGCATCTACGCCGACACCCGTGCCGACGATCTTGTCGTCAAAGCCATCCGGGAACTGATGCGCCGCAACCCCCAGCTCGACCCGGCCCGCATCGACGAGGTCGCCGTCGCGGCGACCACGCAGACCGGCGACCAGGGACTGACGATCGGGCGCACCTCCGCGATCCTTGCAGGGTTACCCGAAACAGTGCCCGGCTTCGCCGTCGATCGCATGTGTGCGGGCGCAATGACCGCCGTGACCACCACTGCATCAGGAATCGGCTTCGGGCAGTACGACGTCGCGATCGCCGGCGGCGTCGAGCACATGGGACGCCACCCGATGGGCGAAGGCGCCGACCCCAACCCGCGCTTCCTCGCCGACAAGCTCGTCGACCCGAGCGCGCTCGTCATGGGCAACACCGCCGAGAACCTGCACGACCGGTTTCCCAGCATCACCAAGGCACGCACGGACGCCTACGCGGTGAACAGCCAGAACAAGTTCGATGCCGCCAAGAAGGCCGGCTGGATCGCCGACACCCTCGTACCTGTTGCCACCCGTTCCGCCGCAGGATGGGGCCTCGCAACCGAAGACGAGCCACCCCGCCCCGGAACGACGATCGAGGACCTCGCGAAGCTCAAGACCCCCTTCCGCCCCGCCGGACGCATCACTGCCGGTAACGCTGCCGGTCTCAACGACGGGGCAACCGCGGCGATCCTGGCGGGCGAGGACACCGCGCGCGAGCTCGGCCTGCCGATCGGTATGCGCATGGTCGGTTTCGCCTTCCAGGGCGTCGATCCGGCCGTCATGGGTATCGGCCCCGTCCCAGCGACCGAGAAGGTCCTGGCACGTACCGGACTGAGTATCGACGACATCGGTCTGTTCGAGATCAACGAGGCATTCGCCGTGCAGGTGCTCGCGTTCCTCGAGCACTTCGGTATCGCCGACGACGATCCCCGCGTCAATCAGTGGGGTGGCGCGATCGCGTGCGGGCACCCGCTCGCATCATCCGGTGTGCGCCTGATGACCCAGCTCTCACACCAGTTCACCCGGAACCCCGAAGTCCGCTACGGCCTGACCACCATGTGCATCGGGCTCGGCATGGGCGGCACCGTGATCTGGGAGAACCCGAACTTCGAGGGAGACAAATAGTCATGACCGATCTTTCGTCCCTGTTCGCCGACGAGGTCGTGACGAACGCCTACACCAGGTTCGTGTCCGTCCCCGGCCTCGACGGGCAGATCGCGCTGGTCACCCTCGACAACGGGTTCGACCACACCAAGCCGAATTCCTTCGGACCCGCGGGGCTGACCGCGTTCGGCGCTGCCCTCGACGAGGCGTTCGCCGCGAACCCCGCAGCCGTCGCCGTCACCGGCAAGCCGTTCATCTTCGCCGCCGGCGCCGATCTCAAGGGTGTCCCCGCAGTCACCGAGCACGCGCAGGGTGTGGAGCTCGGCAAGCTCGGCCACGACGTGTTCCGGAAGCTGCGCGACTCGTCGATCCCGACGTTCGCGTTCGTCAACGGCCTGGCTCTCGGTGGTGGGCTCGAAGTGGGTCTGCACGCGCACTACCGCACCGTTGCGGACAACGTTCCGGCTCTCGGCCTGCCCGAGACGATGCTCGGTCTCGTCCCGGGATGGGGCGGAACGCAACTGCTGCCGAACATTGTCGGCCCCGACCACGCGGTCACGCTCATCCTCGAGAACCCGCTGAACAACGGGCGCACGATCCGCGCTGCCCAGGCGAAGAAGCTCGGCTACGCCGACGAGGTGTTCGGCTCGGCCGATTTCCTCGAGCAGTCGCTGGCGTGGGCCGCCAAGGTCCTCAACGGCGAGATCACACCCGCCCGCCCCGAGATCGACCGTGGCGCCGGGTGGGATGCCGCGATCACACGGGCGAAGGCACTGGTCGACGGCAAGACCCGCGGGCACGCTCCCGCCCCGGCCCGCGCGATCGAGTTGCTCGACCTGGCCCGCAGCACCGACATTGCAGATTCCGCGTCGCTCGACAAGGGTTTCGCTGCCGAGGACGAAGCACTCGCCGATCTGTTGCTCACCGATGAGCTGCGCGCGGGCCTGTACTCGTTCGATCTCGTCAACAAGCGTGCCAAGCGTCCTGCGGGTGCGCCGGACAAGTCGCTCGCCCGGAAGATCACCGGTGTGGGCATCGTCGGGGCCGGACTGATGGCGAGTCAGCTCGCGCTGTTGTTCGTGCGTCAGCTGAAGGTGCCGGTGATCCTCACCGACATCGATCAGGAGCGAATCGACAAGGGTGTGGGCTATGTGCACACCGAGATCGACAAATTACAGGGCAAGGGCCGCCTCTCCCCTGACGCGGCGAATCGCCTGAAGGCACTCGTGTCCGGTTCTCTGGACAAGGCGGCGTTCGCGAAGACCGATTTCATCATCGAGGCCGTGTTCGAGAACATGGACGTCAAGAAGAAGGTGTTCGCGGAACTCGAACAGCACATCTCTGCCGAGACGATCCTCGCGACGAACACTTCGTCGCTGTCGATCACCGAGATGGCCGCGGATCTGCAGCATCCGGAGCGGGTTGTGGGCTTCCACTTCTTCAACCCGGTCGCGGTACTGCCGCTGCTCGAGGTGATCAAGGGCGACCGGACCGACGACGCCACCCTCGCGACGGCCTTCGCCACCGCGAAGTCACTGAAGAAGTCGGCGGTGTTGTGCGGTGACAAGCCCGGATTCGTCTTCAACCGCCTCGTCACCCGCACTCTCGGTGAGGTCATGACCGCAGTGGACGAGGGGACACCGTTCGACGTGGCGGACAATGCTGTCGGCGCGCTGGGTATGCCTATGTCGCCGTTCACGCTACTCGCCCTCGTCGGCCCCGCCATTGCACTGCATACCGGCGAAACCCTCCAGGCTGCATACCCGGACCGCTTCGTGTCCTCTCCAGGCCTCGAAGCACTCGTCGAGGCGAAGAAACCCGGCGTGTGGTCGTACGAGGGCGGCACGCAGGTCGTCGATCCCGACGTGGCCGCGTTGTGGCCGCAGGGAGACAGCCCGTCGACCGCCGACCAGGTGCTCGACAGGACCCGGCGCGCATTTGCCGAGGAGATCCGGATCATGCTCGCCGAGGGTGTGGTCGCAGCACCCGAGGACATCGACCTGTGCCTGATCCTCGGGGGCGGTTTCGCGTTCTGGAACGGTGGTATCACGCCATACCTCGACCGCACCGGCGCCTCCGAAGCGGTCAACGGAAAGCGCTTCCTGGCACCGGGAGTCGCCAGCGTCTCCTGAGGACCCCGAACGTACGAAACGAGGGTGTGTCACCGATCGGTGACACACCCTCGTTTCGTGATCTTGCCGCGGAGCGGGGTACCGAGGGTTAGCGTGAGTTCGTCCGACAGTGCACACGGGGGCGACCTCGTCGTCGTTGCACACGGCAGCGACCTCGTCGTCGTTGCGCACGACCAGGATCCGCCTGGAGCGGCCCCCACGGGAGAGCAGGTGCGAGAGGATATGCCCGAGCCAACACAACCCTCGACCGGACACGCCGCCAAAGTCATCGCCGTGACGGTCGCTGCCGCAGTCGGCGGCTTCCTCTTCGGTTTCGACAGTTCGGTCATCAACGGGGCGGTCGACTCCATCCAGGGTCATTTCGAGTTGGGTTCTTTCTTCACCGGCTTCGCCGTCGCCATCGCACTACTCGGTTGTGCCGCGGGTGCGTGGTTCGCCGGCCAACTCGCAGATCGATGGGGTCGCAAGAAGGTCATGTTGCTCGGCTCGGCCCTGTTCACGATCTCGTCGATAGGCTCAGGTCTGGCCTTCAGCGTGCCGGACCTGATGTTGTGGCGTGTCCTCGGCGGCCTCGGCATCGGCATCGCGTCCGTCATCGCACCCACCTACATCTCGGAGATCGCTCCGGCGCGTTACCGCGGCAGCCTGGCCTCGCTACAACAACTCGCGATCACCCTGGGCATCTTTGCCGCGCTGTTGTCCGACGCGATCCTGCAGAACGCCGCGGGCGGCGCCTCCAACGAGCTTTGGTGGAATCTGGAGGCGTGGCGATGGATGTTCCTCGTCGGCGTGGTCCCCGCCCTCGTGTACGGTGTGCTCGCTCTGATGATCCCGGAGTCCCCACGCTATTTGGTCGGCAAGGACCTCGACGAGGAAGCCGCCCAGGTTCTCGCCAACGTCACCGGCGACCTCCACCCGGACGAACGTGTCGCCGAGATCCGGCTGACGCTGCGCCGCGAGACTGCCCGGTCATGGGACGACATCCGAGGCCCGGTGTTCGGCCTGCAGTCCCTGGTGTGGGTCGGCATCACGATGGCGATCTTCCAGCAGTTCGTCGGCATCAACGCAATCTTCTACTACTCGACGACGCTGTGGAAATCCGTGGGGTTCAGCGAGAATCAGTCGTTCACGACGTCCGTGATCACCGCAGTCATCAACGTCGTCATGACGTTCGTGGCGATACTGTTCGTCGACAAGATCGGACGGCGTCCCCTGCTGATGGTGGGCTCGATCGGCATGTTCGTGAGCCTGCTGCTCGCCGCCATCGCGTTCTCGCAGGCCACCGGTAGTGGTGAGGATCTGCAGTTGCCTGCGCCGTGGGGCACGGTGGCACTCATCGGGGCCAACGCGTTCGTGGTCTTCTTCGCCGCCACGTGGGGCCCCATCATGTGGGTGATGCTCGGCGAGATGTTCCCCAATCGGATGCGAGCCCTGGCGCTGGGGTTGAGCACCGCTGCCAACTGGATCGCGAACTTCACGGTGACCCTGGCGTTCCCGCCGCTCACGGAATCGGTGGGGCTGTGGTTCCTCTACGGACTGTTCGCGTTCTTCGCGCTGCTGTCGTTCTTCTTCGTCAAGTCGAAGATCCCGGAGACCAAGGGGATGGAGCTCGAGGACATGCGCACCTGACGACGCATTGCGCTATCCATCGGCTCAGCATTGCCCGATCCGCCGCCTCAGCGTTGCGCGATGGTCTCCGAGGCGTCACTGCCGTCGAGACCCACCACCCAGCCGGTGACCTGCCGCGCGACATCCTGCGCGGTCAAGCCGAGCTGCTGATGGATCTCCCCCCTCGACCCGTGGTCGAGAAACTCCTGGGGTACCGCGATGTCGCGCGTAGGCACGTCGATGTCGTTGCTACGCAACGCCGATGACACCGCCGAGCCGACACCGCCGTGAATACCACCGTCCTCGATGGTCACGACGAGGCGGAACGCATCCGCCAGATCGGTGACCGCGTCGGGAACCGGCAGCACCCACCGCGGGTCGACGACAGCGGCGGTGATGCCCTGCTGAGCAAGCCGGTCGGCGGCGTCGAGCGCCAAGGATGCGAATACACCCACCGCGACGAACAGAACATCGCCCGTTCGACGCTCGGGCATTCGCAGCACATCGACTGTGCCGCCGAGGCGCTCGATCGCGGGAATATCCTCTCCGACAGCGCCCTTCGGGAACCGGAGCACAGTCGGGCCGTCATCGACCCCAAGGGCCTCACCGAGTTCTTCGCGCAGGGTGGAACCGTCGCGCGGCGCTGCCACGCGGATCCCGGGGACGATGCCGAGGAGTGACATGTCCCACATGCCATTGTGGCTCGCGCCGTCCGTTCCCGTGATTCCGGCTCGATCGAGCACCAGCGTCACGGGTTGTTTCAGCAGGGCCACATCCATGAGGAGCTGGTCGAACGCCCGGTTGAGGAACGTCGAATACACCGCGACGACAGGGTGCATACCGCCGAGTGCAAGACCCGCCGCAGAGGTCACGGCGTGCTGCTCGGCGATCCCCACATCGAATGTCCGCTCGGGGAATCGTTCGCCGAACTTCGCAAGCCCGGTGGGGCCCGCCATCGCAGCAGTGATCGCGACCACGTCTTCGCGCGCTTCGGCGTGGGCGATGAGTTCGTCCGAGAACACGGACGTCCAGTCAGGCTTCGACGACGAGGTTGCGCGCCCCGTACGCGGATCCATCACACCGGTGGCGTGCATCTGGTCGGCCTCATGGTTCTCGGCAGGCGCGTACCCCGCACCTTTCCTGGTGACCGCGTGCACGATCACCGGACCGCCGTATGCCTTAGCGCGGCGCAGGGCCGCTTCGAGTGCGGGCTCGTCGTGTCCGTCGACCGGTCCGAGGTATTTGATTCCGAGGTCGGTGAACAGCACCTGCGGGCTCACCGCATCTTTGAGCCCGGTCTTCATCCCGTGCAGCACGGAGTACGCCGCCGCTCCGAGCCACGGGATCTTCTTGACCATGCGGCGACCGTTGTCGAGCGCACGCTCGTAACCGGGCCGCAGACGAAGCGCAGCCAGGTGCTCGGCGAGACCTCCGATCGTCGGCGCGTACGAGCGGCCGTTGTCGTTGACCACCATCACCAACGAGCGGGTGCTGCCTGCGGCGATGTTGTTGAGCGCTTCCCAGCACATTCCCCCGGTGAGGGCTCCGTCTCCGACCACTGCGACGACCGTACGTTCCTGGCCACTGAGCTGGTATGCCTTCGCGAGACCATCGGCGTAGGACAGCGCGGCCGAGGCATGCGACGACTCGATCCAGTCGTGCTCGCTCTCGGCCCGGCACGGATACCCGGACAGGCCACCGCGCTGCCGCAGTGTGTCGAAGTCGTCCTTGCGGCCGGTGAGAATCTTGTGGACGTAGGCCTGGTGGCCGGTGTCGAAAAGGATCGGATCGTGCGGCGAGTCGAACACGCGATGGAGTGCGAGCGTCAATTCGACGACACCGAGGTTGGGGCCGAGGTGCCCCCCGGTTGCCGCCACCTTCTCGACAAGGAAGCCGCGGATCTCACCTGCGAGTTGCGCGACCTCGCTGGGCGAGAGGCGACGCACATCGTCGGGTGACTGGATGCGGGACAGGACACCCAACTGATCTAGCTCCCTCCGGATCGTGATTCCCGCGACGGTGCGCGAGCAGTTACTGCATTCTACGGAGCGGCTGCACGGTTCGGACCGTCACATCACTCACACCGCGAGACGCACGGGTCCGGCGACACATGTGCGCCTCGCTCGATGCCTCTCTACACCTCGGCGGCAGGGGCACGACGGTCGGTCGCGGGCTCCTCGTCGACGATGTCGATCGTGGTGCGCAGCTCACGGTTCGGGATGAGCACCACTGCCACCAGAGTAATGAGTGCGAATCCGGCGGCTACGAGGAAGAGCGTACCCGTGGCGTCGCCATAGGACGTATGCACGACCTCCGCAACCGGTGCGGGGAGCGCGTCGATGTCCAGATTGGCACCGCTGCCGCCGGACGCCGAGGTGTCGATGCCCAGTTTCGCGAATCCATCCGCCGAGAGTGTGGCCACGCGAGCCGCAAGGATCGACCCGAGGATCGACACACCGATCGCGCCGCCGAAGGTGCGGAAGAATGCGACCGAGCTACTTGCTGCGCCGATGTTCTTCACACTCACGGTGTTCTGCACGGCGAGCACCAGGTTCTGCATCAACATGCCGGTGCCCAGACCCACGATCGCGATGTAGATGCCGATGACCACGAGCGAGGTGGTGTGGTCGAGCGTCCCGAGAAGCGCGAAGCCGACGAACTGGAGCACTGCGCCACCGACGATGAACGGCTTCCACTTACCGAATCGGGTGATCAGTTGTCCCGACACCATCGAGGAGACCAATGTGCCCGCCACCATCGGGATGGTGAGCAGACCCGCCGAGGTCGGGCTGAAGCCGCGCGCGGTCTGGAAGTACTGGGTGAGGAACGTGGTGGCACCGAACAAACCGACACCGACTGCGATGGACGCGATGATGGCCAGCGCGGTCGTCCGCTCGGTGATGATCTTCAGCGGGATGACCGGATCGGACACCTTCGACTCGACGAACACCGTCAGAGCAAGAAGCGCAAGACCGGCGAAAACGTAGAGGGCCGACTCGAGAGAGATCCACTCGTAGTAGCCTTCCTTGCCTGCGAACGAGACCCAGATCAGGAGAACGCTGACACCAGCGGTGATCAACGTCGCACCGAGCCAGTCGATCTTCACGTTCGTCTTACGTTCGGTCGCAATCTTCAGAGTGCGCTGTAGCAGGAACAGTGCCACCACGGCAAGAGGGACACACACGTAGAAGCACCAGCGCCAGCCCAGCGGGCTGTCGACGATCACACCGCCGAGGACCGGGCCGCCCGACATCGCGACGGCCATCACTGCACCCATGTAGCCGGAGTACCGGCCGCGCTCACGCGGCGGAATGATGCTGCCGATGATCGCCACGACCAACGCGGTCAGACCGCCCATCCCGATGCCCTGGATAACGCGTGCGCCGAGGAGGATGTTCACATCCTGAGCGAGACCCGCAAGCACGGAGCCGCCGACGAAGATCAGAATCGACAGCTGAACGAGCAGCTTCTTGTTGAACAGGTCGGAGAGCTTGCCCCAGATCGGTGTGGACGCTGCATTGGCGAGCAGTGCTGTGGTGATGACCCATGCGTACTGCGTCTGCGTGCCCCGGAGGTCGGCGATGATCGTCGGGAGCGCGGTGGAGACGATAGTGCTGCTGAGCAATGCGGTGAACAATGCGGCGAGCAGGCCGGCGAGGATCGCGAGGATCTCGCGGTGGGTCAGGAGTGCTTCTGCATCCTGACCGGTACCGGGCGGCGTCGATGCACCGTCCGTGACTGCGGTTGTACTCATGAACAGATCCTTTGTGCGTTAGTGGTGCCTACGCCGGCGGCAACAATGGGCCCCAGCGCGTTGTTGAGCCGATCGAGAACGTCGAGAGCGTCCTCGAGTTGCTTTTCGTTCCAGTCCCCGAGTTGGGCGGCCAGTCGTTCGGTACGCCGATCTCTGATTGCACCCAATATGTCGAGCCCCGCGGACGAGCAGGTCACGAGATGCGCCCGCTTGTCATCGGGATCCGGATGCTTGTCGACCAAGCCACGGTCGACGAGCTCACCGATCTGGCGGCTCAACGACGATTGACCGACGTGCATCTCGGCTGCGAGTTCACTCGGACGACACTGCCCGGTACGAGCCAGGAGAAAGAGCACCCCAGCGAGAGCATTGGGAAGCAGATCGACCTCGCTGTGCGAGAGCGCGGCCCGCAGGGTTCGGCCGAACAGGAAGATGGCGTCAGTGAGCGCGTGGACGGTATCCGGCTGGACAGCGGTCACGCGATCCTCCGATTCTACGAAAATAATTTGCTTGCGGCATGCAACTATATAATTAGTTGCATGCCGCAAGCAAATACCTCGAAACGGACAGCGCGCGTCCCCTCATGTGGGACGACGGATCAGCGTGTGAACAACGCGAGGCACTCCACGTGGTGCGTCGAAGGAAACGCAGCGAACGCACGCAGCTCGGCCAGCTCGAATCCCCGTGCGCGATAGAGGCCGACATCCCGCCCGAACGACGCCGGGTCGCAACCGACATGGATCACTCTCCGGGGTGCCGCATCCGCGATCGCAGCGACGACGTCCTTACCCGCACCGGCGCGCGGCGGATCGAGAATCACCACGTCGGGGGACGCCAGTGCGCCGATCACGCGCTCTACCCGCCCGTGCCGAAACGACACCTGCGACAGGTCAGCGAGCGCCTTCGTGCCGTCGTCCACCGCCTGCCGGGACGACTCCACCGACTCGACTCGTCCGGACGCACCGACCTGCCCGGCCACCGCAGCCGCGAACACACCCACCCCGCCGTAGAGATCCCACACGGTGCTGCCCACCCCGGCATCCGCCCACTCGCTCACCACGGTCGAGTACGTATGCGCAGCCCCTCGATGAGCCTGCCAGAATCCGGTGGCTGCCAGCCGCCATTCCCGCGATCCGACCCGCTCGACCGGACGACCGGACCCCTCGACGACTTTCTCCGCGCGCGGTGCGTTCACTGCAGCACGGCGCGCCGACGCGCCGCGCCTGCCCGGGCTACGCCGACCGGTGCGTGAGACCACCGGCGGTGCGATCTCCACCACATGCCGTTTGCCGTCCGCGTCGAGGACGACCTGCAGGTCGGAGCCCGGCTGCCAGACGTGGTCGGGCAGGTCGATGTAGGCGCGTCGGTCGATCTGAGTGCAGCCGAGCTCCGGCACCACGTCGTTGCTGTGGTAGCGCCGGTATCCCGGCGTTCCCGCCGCATCGACCGCCAATCGGACCCGCGTTCGCCACCGAGTGCCGTCCGGTGTGCTTCCGGGTACCTCCTCCACGAGAACGTCACGCTCCACCCCGCCCAGGCGGCGCAGTTGTTCGGCGACCACGGCCGCCGCAATGTCCCGTTGCGCCGACGGCGTGACATGCGCCATGTCGCAGCAACCTGCGCCGCCAGGGCCGGAGATGGGGCACACGCGGTCGACGCGATCATCCGACGCTTCGAGGATCTCCACCGCGTCGGCGAAACAGAAGGAGCCGCCACGGTCCTCGGTGACGACCGCGAACACCCGCTCCCCCGGCAGGCCGTGTCGCACGAACACCACCCGCCCTTCGTGGCGGGCGACGCAGAAGCCGCCGTGTGCGGGATTGCCGAGCATCAGCTCGATCCGTTGCCCGGACCAGTCGGTTCCTGCGCTCTGCTGACCCTGGCGGCTCACTGATCTTCCTCCTGTTTTGCGGATCGGTGACCCGCTTGGTTCTGCAACCCGCGGCGGATCGCCCCCGGCACGGTGTCGACTCGGTCCTTCGGTACCTTCGCAGACGAACGCAACTGCCACGGCACACTCGTGACCATCACTCCCGGCTGGAAGAGCAGTCGACTCTTCAATCGCAGGGCGCTCTGGTTGTGAAGGATCTGCTCCCACCAGTGCCCGACCACGTACTCCGGAATGAATACGGTGACGACGTCGCGCGGGGAATCCCGCCGTACGCGTCGCACGTAATCCAGAACCGGCCGGGTGATCTCGCGATACGGCGACTCGACGACCTTCAACGGTACCGTGATGTCGCTGGCGTCCCAGTCCCGGACCAGCTGACGGGTATTCACGTCGTCGACGTTGACTGTGATTGCCTCGAGCGTGTCAGGCCGTGTCGCCCGCGCAAAGGCCAAGGCTCGACGTGTCGGCAGGTGCAGCGTCGACACCAGGACGATCGAGTGTGTGCGGCTCGGCAGTACTCCGTCCCACTCCGCAGCCTCGAGTTCAGCGGCCACGCTGTCGTAGTGACGCCGGATCGCTTTCATCAGCACGAAAATCACCAGAATCATGAGGACCGCGATCCACGCTCCCCCGGAGAATTTGGTGACCAGCACAATGATCAACACCACCGCGGTCGCAATCAAACCGAGACCGTTGATCATGCGTGCGCGGATCATCCGTCCCCGTTCGGACGGATCGGTCTCCACCGCCAAGTGCCGGGTCCAGTGCCGCACCATGCCCGCTTGTCCGAGCGTGAACGCGACGAATACTCCCACGATGTACAGCTGAATCAGCTGGGTGACCCGAGCATCGAACACCCACACGAACACGACGGCCACACCCGACAGGAACAGAATCCCGTTACTGAACGCCAGCTTGTCACCACGAGTGTGCAGTTGTCGCGGGAGATACCGATTCTGCGCGAGCACCGACGCCAGCGCCGGGAACCCGCTGAACGCAGTGTTCGCTGCGAGCAGCAGGATCAATGCCGTAGCCACGGTGACGAGGAAGAAACCGACGGGAAAGCCCTCGAACACCGCGTGTGCGAGTTGCGCGACAAGCGTCTTCTGTTCGTAGCCCTCCGGTGCGCCCCTCAATTGGGTGGCGGGATGCTCGGCCACCACCACACCGATCCGACCTGCGAGGAACACCACCCCGAGGAACAACGGCACGGCCACCGCGCCCAGCAAGAGCAACGTGGTCGCAGCGTTGCGGGCCTTCGGCTTGCGGAACGCAGGCACTCCCGTGCTGATCGCTTCGACACCCGTGAGAGCGGCACACCCGGAGGAGAACGCCCGGGCGATCAAGAACACGAAGGCGATCGCCGTCAGATCCGTCTGCTCCGCGACGAGTTCGAAGTCGGCGGACTCCGCGCGCAGATCGTCCCCGAGCACGAATATCTGCACGAACCCCCAGACGATCATGATGGCCATGGCGGCCATGAACGCGTATGTGGGGATGGCGAACGCGGTTCCCGCCTCCCGCATGCCGCGCAGGTTCATGGCCGTGAGGAGCCCGATCGCCAGGATCGCGAACAACACCTTGTGCTGCGCGACGAACGGTACGGCCGACCCGATGTTGGCCGCGGCCGACGAAATCGACACCGCGAGAATGAGCACGTAGTCCACGAGTAGCGCACTGCCGACCGTGAGCCCAGCGATGGATCCGAGATTCTTCGTCGCCACCTCGTAATCGCCGCCACCGGACGGGTAGGCGCGCACATTCTGCCGGTAGCTCGCCACCACTATGACGAGCACGACCGCAACAGCAATACCGACCCACGGAGTGAAGGCATATGCCGAAAGTCCCGCCACCGACAGGACCAGGAATATCTCCTCCGGCGCGTATGCGATCGACGACAGGGCATCGGAGGCGAACACGGGCAGCGCGATGCGCTTGGGAAGCAATGTGTGCCCGAGGGTGTCACTTCGAAACGGCCGACCCAATAGAAGCCGCTTCGTGGCGGTTGAGAGCTTGGACACGGGCCCAGCCTAAGCCGTACCGGGCCGGTCACGACCCGGTGTCCGGGTCATTTCGCCCGCTGTTGCCGTCGGAGCGGTACGGTTTCCGTTCGGCAGGACGAGCCGACGAACGGAGTGCGCGGTGTACATGGTGGTCATGGGTTGCGGCCGCGTGGGATCCTCGGTGGCCACCGCGCTGACCCGGCTCGGACACGAGGTCGCGGTCATCGACCGGGACGCAGGGGCGTTCCTTCGACTGGGCGACGACTTCCCCGGCCGCACGGTCGTCGGGATGGGGTTCGACCGCGAGGTCCTCATCGACGCCGGAATCGAACGCGCTGACGCCTTCGCGGCTGTGTCCTCCGGAGACAATTCCAATATCATCGCGGCGCGCACGGCCCGCGAGATCTTCGGCGTGGAACGTGTGGTCGCACGCATCTACGACGCGAAACGTGCCGCCGTGTACGAGCGGCTCGGAATTCCCACCATCGCCACTGTGCCGTGGACCACCGATCGGCTCCTGCACACCCTCACCCACGAAAGTGAGAACGCACGCTGGCGTGATCCGACGGGTTCGGTCGCGGTCTGCGAGGTCAACGTCCACGAGGACTGGGTGGGAAAGCGGGTAACCGATCTCGAAGCGGCCACCGGAGCGAGAGTTGCATTCCTCATCCGGTTCGGTGCGGGGGTGCTCCCGGACCGGAGAACCCTGATCCAGGCCGACGACCAGGTCTACATCGCGGCGGTCTCGGGAACCGTCGCCGAATCGATTGCGCTGGCCGAGAATCCGCCCGCCGACAACGACGAGTGAGGACGTGCCGATGAAGGTGGTCATCGCAGGTGCAGGCGCGGTGGGGCGCTCCATCGCCCGCGAACTTCTGCGTAACGAGCATGAGGTGATGCTCGTCGAGCGCAAGCTCGATCACGTCGATCCCGCGGCCGTGCCCGATGCGAAGTGGGTCCACGGCGATGCTTGTGAGCTCAGTCTCCTCGAGGCAGCAGGACTCGAACAGTACGACGTGGTGATCGCAGCTACGGGCGACGACAAGGCAAATCTCGTGCTGAGCCTGCTCGCAACCACGGAGTTCGGGGTTGCGCGTGTGGTTGCCCGCGTCAACGACCCGCGCAACGAATGGCTGTTCGACGAGTCGTGGGGCGTCGACGTGGCCGTCTCCACCCCCAGGATGTTGGCCTCGCTCGTCGAGGAAGCGGTCTCGGTCGGCGATCTCGTGCGGTTGATGACACTGCGCAAGGGCGCGAATCTCGTCGAGATCACGCTCCCGGACACCACCGCACTGGCAGGCAAACCGGTGCGCAAACTTGCACTACCCCGAGACGTCGCGCTCGTGACGATTCTGCGCGGTGACCGCGTGATCGTCCCGCAGGCCGACGATCCGCTCGAAGGTGGAGATGAGCTGTTGTTCGTCGCAGCGGAAGACGTCGAAGACGAGCTTCGCGCCTTGATCGAGCGTTAGCGCTTCTCGTGCCGCGGGCGGGCGTCGTGAGACGCGGTAGCCGCGTCCGTGGCCGCTGCAGGGTCCGTGGCCGCCGTGGAGTCCATGGGCACCGCGGTGTCCGGGTGCGCCTCGTCGTACCCCGCCGTGGACTCCACCAGCCTGTCGGCCCTGCGGACGGCCCAGAGGGTCACGAGCAGTGCGAGCGCGGTCAATGGCCATCCCATCCCGATTCGAGCAGCAGCGAGCCAGCCGGTTTGATCCTCGTCGTAGAGGTGGTTCTGAACCATATAGCGCGCAAGGAACACCAACGCCCACGCGGCCGTCGCGATGTCGTACGCGCGCACCGCCTCTCGATGGGTACGCCAGCGCGAACCCTGCCCGTTGAGCATTCCCCAGATCACGCCGACGAGGGGCCGGCGCACGAGCACCGACAGCACGAACGCGCCACCGTAGACCAGGCTCGCGTAGATGCCGAACAGGAAGTACCCTTTGGCGTCGCCCGTGCGGTGCGCAATGAAGGCGCACAGAGCCACACCCATGAATCCGGAGATGGCCGGCTGGATGGGTGTCCGCCGGATCAATCGCCACACGAGCACACCGCAGGCGACCCCGACGGCGGACCAGATCGCAGCAGTCAGGCCCCAGACGCTGTTGATGGGCACGAAGACCAGCACGGGCAATGTCGAATACACCAACCCGCTGAGTCCACCGAGTTGTTCGAGAAGGGTCTGCCGGCTGGTATCGCTCACGTATACGAGGGTGCCATACTCGGATGCTTTCGACTCCCGCCGAACTGCGGGTCAGTCGTTCAGGCCGGGTCTCTGAGCTCGTAGTACGGGTTGTAGATGGCTTTGCGGCCCTCCCGCTCGCCGACCCTGCCGCGAACCTGCAGCGTCTTGCCGGGTTCGATGCCGGGGATGCGCCGCCGCCCGATCCACACGAGCAGGATCGAGTCGGTTCCGTCGAAGAGCTCGGCCTCGACCGACGCGGAAGCAGCCTTCGACGAAGACTCCACACTTCTCAGTCGCCCGAACATCGTCACTTCCTGCCCACGGGTACAGGACACGACAGGCAACGCGCCCGTCGCGTGTGATGATTCGGCCATCTCCTCGGCATCGAGTTCTTCGAGATCCTCAGTGAGGCGGCGGGTGAGCCGGCGAATGTAGCCGGCTGCGGCGGATGCCATAGCGCGCTCCTGCAACGGGCGGCACGGGTTTCGCGCCGCGACACTTCCTTCGTCCGCCACTGTAGACCGATCCGCACAGGAGACAACCAAGACCGGGTCGACCGCCTTCGAATCGATTCGGCAGGATCACATTCATGATGCGAGATACTGCTGCTGCACCGCACGATGCCGTCGTCACCGCAGTCCTCCTACCTGGGACGGGGTCCGACGCCAGGTTCGCCAACGAGGCCTTCGCCATCCCACTGCAGCGTCGCGGCATCGCCACGGTCGCAGTCGAGCCGGATCCTCGCGGTGTGGTTGCCGGCTACGTCGAAGCCATGGACCGGGCGGCTGTCGGGGGTCCCGTTCTCGTCGGTGGCGTGTCCATCGGAGCGGCGGTCGCGTTGCGCTGGGCGGCCCGGCACCCGGACCTGACAGTCGGCGTTCTCGCGGCACTCCCTGCCTGGACCGGAAAGCCGGACGGTTCCCCCGCCGCCGCGAGTGCCCGCTGGACGGCATCGCAGCTACGTACCCACGGTCTGGAGTCCGTCGCTGCGGCAATGGTCGAGTCGAGTCCGGCGTGGCTCGGAGCCACGTTGTCACGCTCGTGGAGTTCCCAGTGGCCGGATCTTCCCGAGGCTCTGGAAGAGGCCGCGAACTACCGGGCCCTCGACGTCGACGAACTGCATTCGGTGACGGTGCCCGTTGGGATCACCGCGGCCGTCGACGACGCGGTTCATCCCCTCGACGTCGGGCGTGAGTGGGAGACGGCGTTGCCGTTCGCGGCCCTGACCACGATCGCACTGGCCGACGTCGGAACGGATCCGGCGGTGCTCGGCGTGGGATGTCTCGCAGCCCTCGACACAGCGGCCCGTACGAAACGGGCCGCCGCGGCTAGGTGATGCGGCACGACCACTGGGGCGAGCAACCGAAGTCGTGACTGCGGTCAGAAGCCCAATTGCTGCATGGCCGACCCCGACCCACCGGTGCGGGGACGCGGTTGGGGTCGGGCAGGGGGAGCCTGTTGTCCGGCGGCCGGGACTCCTGATTGCTGCGGCCGAGCCTGCCCTTGCTGCGGCCCGGCGGCTTGGCGCGACGCCTGCTGTTGTTGCTGTTGCGCGGCAGCAAGTTGATCCGCGAGCGTCTGAGGAAGGACGACCGGCAGAGGCGTTCGGACGGGATGGGGTTCCTTGCCTCGTCGCACGACCGTATCGGCAAGCACCGCGTGGGCTGCCGCGATCAGCGGACCGTTCGCTGCGGCGGCTCCGGCAGGACCCGCGGCGACACATCGGATCATCCATCGGTAGCCGTCGACGCCGATGAACCTCATATCCGCGTTCGGAGTGCTCCCGTGCAGTTCCCGGCCCCACGGTCCGGTTTCCATGCTCACGGTGGCGTTGTCGTTGCGCAGCGTCTCGGCCAGCTCGGCAGCCACTTCGCGCCATTGGCCGGGCGACTTGGGCGCAGCGTAGGCCGCGACGGTGATCCGGCCGTGCTGCGTTACCAGGTGCACCGCCTGGGGATTGCCGTTGGGCGCCATCTCCACCTGGATCTGGCCGCCCTGCGGAATCGGGACGAGCACGGAGCCGAGGTCGAGGCGGGAGCCACCGACCTCGTCCTCATCCATCTCGTCGATGTCATACGGGCCGCCCTCGGCCGATGCAACGTCGTCGAAGTCGTCGTCCGGAGAGGAAGCTCCGATCCGTTCGAATTCGTCGGTCGTCGCGTCAACGGAGTTGTCGGAGCGGTTCTTGCGGCGTCGTCCGAACATGTCAGGACCCTTCTTTCAGGAGGCCTGCGTGGCCACCACTCGAGCCGTGACCACCGGCACCACGCGAGGTGTCGTCGAGTTCGTCGACCTCGACGAAGTCGACGAGCTCGACGCGCTGCACGAGGAGCTGCGCGATGCGGTCACCCCGGCTCACCTCGAAGGGGTGCTCGGTGTCGTGGTTGATCAGGCAGACTTTGATCTCCCCCCGGTAGCCGGCATCGACGGTGCCCGGGGTGTTCACAACGGAAAGTCCGAACTTGGCGGCAAGCCCCGAGCGCGGGTGGATCAATCCGACGGTCCCCACCGGCAACGCCACCGCTATTCCGGTTCCGACGAGCACCCGCTGTCCGGGTTCGATCGTCACATCGCAGGTAGCACACAGATCCACGCCCGCGTCACCGGCGTGCGCCCGTGTCGGCATAGGCACGCCCGGGTCGAGACGACGCAGCGGGATGGGGGAAAGGTCGGTCACGTGCACCGAGACTACTCTCCGGATGTCGATGCCCCATCTCCAGGCGACTATCCTGGTGGCGTGTCTGATACCTCCAGCTCCGGCAGCGCCACCGGTTCGTTGACCCACACGCCGACCTACTCCGAACGGTTGTGGGTTCCGATCTGGTGGTGGCCCATCGGTATCGGAATCGCAGCGCTGCTCGCAGCCGAACTGCACATGGGTGCGCCGGGGATGTACGCGTGGGTGCCGTATGCCGCGCTGATCCCCTGCGCGCTCTGGACGCTGGTATGGCTCTCGCGACGGCGCATCGAAGTCATCGACGGTGAGCTCGTGGTCGACCAGGCTCATCTACCGGTGGAACTGATCTCGAGGGGAGTCGTGGTTCCGGGTTCGGCGAAGAGCTCTGCTCTCGGCAGGCAACTCGATCCAGCCGCATTCGTGCGGCATCGACCGTGGGTCAAGACGATGGCTCTGGTCGTCCTCGACGACCCGGAGGATCCGACCCCGTACTGGCTGATCAGCACGAGGCGGCCTGCGGAACTCCTGGGCGCACTGGGACACGGGGAGCCTTCGAAGAGCTGAACCCGTACTCCGGCAGATCTTTCCCTGCCGGATGCTTCGACGTCGGATACTTCGACGCCGGATACTTCTACGGCGGATACTTCTACGCCGCAGCCGTGGCCCTCTCAGGTCACTGCTGCGGCGTTCCGAAGTCGATTCAGCGCGGGCGCTTGCTCACCAGGCGCAGTCACGGCAGATCATCTGTCCGCCCTCCTCGCTCGCAAGGCGGCTTCGGTGATGTACCAAAAAGCAGCTCGAGCAGGTGAATTCATCGGCCTGTTTCGGCACTACGCGCACCGACAGTTCCTCGCCGGACAGGTCCGCACCCGGGAGCTCGAAGGATTCGGCCGTGTCCGATTCGTCGACGTCCACTACCGCGGACTGCGCCTCGTTGCGCCGTGCCTTCAGTTCTTCGAGTGAGTCTTCCGACACATCGTCGCTATCGGTCCGCCGCGGTGCGTCGTAGTCAGTCGCCATTTCCCTCTTACCTCTAGTCCTCTTACAGGTGCTCGACAGGAACCACCGTGATGCTCCCGGCCAAGGCAACGCTTGACGGCGCGGTGAAGTTCCCACAGGTATCGGCTCGTCGGTATCCCCGAAATTCCTCGAATCCGAACCCCGTCGCCCTCGTCGATGGACGACGCTCGGCCGCCGAACAATAGCCGACAGAAGAGCTGAATATGCAATCGATTCACGATTCCACCGGAATCGACCGGAAATCGTCACCAACATCACGGTCACCGTGACATTCCTGAGCCGGTACGCCTCCGCCGCACAGACAGGCCCGCCCTCTACAGTGAACGACGCATCGCACTCAGCGCGACGAGACGAAAGGCAGGCCTGCGTGGTTTCCCTGATCACCGAAGGCAGTGCAACCGACAAGCGCGGTCGCCCGTTCCATCGTCGCCGGTGGGTTCCCGCCGCGCTCGCGGGCGCTGTTCTCGCCGCGGGCACGATCGTGGTCTGGACCTCGGTACTCACCACGGCCGACACCACCACGACCACCGTCGCTTGCCCGGCGCCGCCCACCGCATCGACCGATCCCGAGGGTCCTCCGCCCGTCCCACTCGGCCAGGTGGTGGACCGTTCGACCATGCTCGATGTCGATCCGGCCCCGCTCGCTGCGACCCGGGTGCGGGTGTTCAACGCGAACGGCCAGCGCGGACAGGCGTCCACCGTGGCGGCGCAGCTCAGCGACTACGGCTTTGCGAGTGCGCCGGATGTGCAAGCGGGTAACGATCCGGTGTACGTCGATCAGAACATGCAATGCCACGGCCAAGTCCGGTTCGGCGAGGCCGGTCGCGCAGCAGCGAATACTGCGCGTCTCGTGGCGCCGTGCGCCGAGCTGATCCTGGACGATCGCCCGGACGACACGGTCGACCTGGCACTGGGCACCTATTTCCGCGACATGACACCGAGCGCCGATGCTGAAGAACTACTGCGCACGTTGCGGGAGGCGCCGGTGGGCGAGAAGTCCGCGCCTCTCGATGTGGAACTCCTCGACGCCGCACTCAACTCCCCCTGTTGACCGCGCGGACATTCTCGATCGGATTCGGGCAAATTGCTCTTTTCTCCGAAATTCACCCGCGAATTCGGATCGCATTCCCGGTGTTACCCGAACGAGAAGTCGTCGGCGCTGTCAGTCGCGAAGTGGTGCGATCGCCCCAATTTTCGTAAGCGCCTCTGCGAATGCGTCCGCAATGCCGGGCGCCGCGGCAGTCATGATCTCGCCGTCGTCGCCGAATCCCGTCGGCAATCGGACCTCGGCACCTGCTTCGGAGGCAATGAGTGCACCTGCCGCCCAATCCCACGGATTGAGGCCGTGCTCGTAGTGGGCGTCCACGCTCCCCGAGGCCACCATGCACAGATCCAGGGCCGCAGCCCCGATACGCCGGATATCTCGTACCTGTGGCAACAGCTCCGCCACCATTTTCCCTTGGCTCGCTCTGCGCGTCGCTGAGTACGAGAATCCGGTGGCAACGAGCGCCAGGCCCAGATCGGTCACCGGCGTGCAGCGCAGCGTCGTCACCATCCCGTCCGCGCCGGTGCATGTCGCGCCGAGTCCCACCGCCGCCGAGTAGAGGCGCTCCGCCGCGACATCGACGACAGCGCCTGCTACCGAGACCCCATCGATTCGGGCCGCCACACTCACGGCGTAGGCGGCGATCCCGTAGACGAAGTTCACCGTGCCGTCGATGGGGTCGACCACCCACTGGACGCCGGTTTCTTCGCCGCTGCCCTCATCGGCACCGTGGTCTCCCCCGCTTTCCTCCCCGAGGAACCCGTCACCGGGTCTCAACTGCCCGAGTCGAGTGCGGATGAGGTCCTCGGACTCGGTGTCCGCGATGGTGACCGGATCGGTGTCGGTGGACTTCGTCTGCACCGAGTGGCCCTCACCGCCTGGTGGCCGGTCCGATCCGAACAGCTCGGCACGGCGGCGTCGCACATGCGCTGCTGCTTCCAGTGCAACGGTGACGGCCACCGCCCGAAGCTCGGCGAGGTCGGATTCGGAGAAAGCACGGGAATCGATGGCATCTGACACTCGACCATCGGAACACACGCGCATCCTCCGCACCACCCGCACAAACCGGAACTTCCAACTATCGTTGCCCCACAAGCATTGCGGCCGACCGAGCACCGTTGCGCACCGACCCGGAGAGTGAGCATCTCATGACGCAGCCGACATCCCCCACCCCGAGCGACTCCGCCGATGTGGGATTCGGCGTCGACGTCGGTGGCAGCGGAGTCAAAGGCGGCCTGGTCGACCTGTCCACCGGTCAGCTGATCGGCGAACGGGTCAAGATCCTCACCCCGCAACCGTCGACTCCCGACGCCGTGGCTGCGACGGTGGCCGATATCGTCCGGCAGGCGAGGTGGGACGGCCCCGTCGGCATCACCCTCCCGAGCGTGGTGACCGCAGGCGTCGCCCGGACCGCAGCAAATATCGATTCGTCGTGGATCGGGACGGACGCACGGGCACTGTTCCGGTCCGTCCTCGGGGAACGAGATGTCACGGTCCTCAACGACGCCGACGCCGCAGGCATCGCCGAGGATCGGTTCGGCGCAGCGGCCGACACCGACGGTGTGGTCATCCTCCTGACCTTCGGTACCGGCATCGGCTCGGCAGTACTGCACAACGGCGTCCTTCTGCCGAACACCGAGCTAGGGCATATGGAGATCGACGGCAAAGAAGCCGAGCATCGCGCTGCCTCCTCGGTCAAGGAACACCATGACTGGTCCTACAAACGGTGGGCCCGGGAAGTCTCCCTTGTCCTCGAACGTTTCGAGGCCCTGCTGTGGCCCGACCTGTTCATCGCGGGCGGTGGTATCAGCCGCAAGCACGAGAAGTGGATTCCGCTGCTGACGAACGACACTCCCGTGGTCCCGGCCGAACTACGCAATACCGCGGGGATCGTCGGCGCTGCATACGCTGCGAAAACAGGTGCGACTCCTTGAGTCCGACACATCCTCGGTCACAGGGATCGTTACAATGGTGCACAGCCGGCCGGAACCCGGCCTGATCCCGACAGACCTCTCCGCCGGAACACCTCTGGCGCGACGCCGCACTACCTCGTCACGAAAGGGCGTACGTGGCAGCCACCGACATCCACACCGCTGATTCACAGAAGGAATCGGCACCCGTCGCAGACGCTTCAGGCGCCGCCGACGCTACAGACTCTGCTACACCCGCGGCAAAGCCACCGGCCAAGAAGGCCGCCGCGAAGAAGGCACCCGCCAAGAAGACCGCGGCAAAGAAGGCACCCGCCAAGAAGGCCGCCAAGAAGACCGCGGCGAAGAAGACCGCAGCCAAGGGCGGGAAGGCCGGAGAAGACGAGTTCGACGGCGCAGCCGAACCGGAGCTCGAAGACATCGACGTCTCGGAAGGCGAACTCGTCGCCGACGACGCGTCGGTCGAAGACGACGAACCCAGCGAAAAAGACAAGGCGTCCGGCGACTTCGTCTGGGACGAAGAGGAATCCGAAGCACTGCGTCAGGCGCGCAAGGACGCCGAGCTCACCGCCTCCGCCGACTCGGTTCGTGCCTATCTCAAGCAGATCGGCAAGGTTGCGCTCCTCAACGCCGAGGAGGAGGTCGAACTCGCCAAGCGCATCGAGGCGGGCCTCTACGCCACGTTCCGATTGCAAGAACTCGCCGCGAAGGGCGAAAAGCTCCCTGTGGCCCAGCGCCGCGACATGAACTGGATCTGCCGCGACGGCAATCGCGCGAAGAATCATCTCCTCGAAGCGAACCTTCGCCTCGTCGTCTCCCTCGCCAAGCGGTACACCGGTCGCGGCATGGCCTTCCTCGACCTCATCCAGGAAGGCAACCTGGGTCTCATCCGTGCGGTGGAGAAGTTCGACTACACCAAGGGCTACAAGTTCTCGACCTACGCGACGTGGTGGATCCGTCAGGCCATCACCCGCGCCATGGCCGACCAGGCCCGCACCATTCGCATCCCGGTTCACATGGTCGAGGTCATCAACAAGCTCGGTCGAATCCAGCGCGAGCTGCTCCAGGATCTGGGTCGCGAGCCCACGCCCGAAGAGCTTGCGAAGGAAATGGACATCACGCCGGAGAAGGTGCTGGAGATCCAGCAGTACGCGCGTGAACCCATTTCGCTCGACCAGACCATCGGCGACGAGGGCGACAGTCAGCTCGGCGACTTCATCGAAGACTCGGAGGCTGTCGTCGCAGTTGATGCCGTGTCATTCACGCTACTGCAGGATCAGCTGCAGTCCGTCCTCGAGACGCTCTCCGAGCGCGAGGCCGGTGTCGTACGGCTGCGCTTCGGCCTCACCGACGGTCAGCCACGCACCCTCGACGAGATCGGCCAGGTCTACGGGGTGACCCGTGAACGCATTCGCCAGATCGAGTCGAAGACCATGTCGAAGCTGCGCCACCCGTCGCGGTCGCAAGTCCTGCGCGACTACCTCGACTAGTCACCTCAACCGGACCGGCGAGGCGCGCTGCAGTATCCGGAAAAGGGGCGAGAGGGACGTCATCGTCCCTCCGCCCCTTTTGTGGCGAGAGGCCACAATCACACGGGTGCGAATCGTCCGTCGTCCCCGGGGCGATAGTCGATGACTTCCACGATCGCGTCGACCGGCAACGGCCCGTACAGATGTGGAAACGTCATCGACCCGGGGTCCGCAGGCACACCCGGTTCGAACCGCACCTCGTCGATCAGGCGAGACGGGTCGATCCGGAGAAGAACAAGGTCCGTGCGGCCGTGGAACAAGCGATTCGCTGGAAGGTGGACCTGACTGGGCGTCGACAGATGCACGAATCCCACCTCATCCAGTGACGCTGGTGTCACAGCGCCTGCCTCACGGGCACGGAACCACTCGTCGCGCGGGCAGATGTGCAGCAGAGTTCCACTCATGCCCCCATTGTTCGCATTGCCGAAGCGCAGACGATTCGTCGACGCGCCGTGCCCGCTGCTGCGCTGTGAGCGAACAGCCGCGCCTGGGAGCACGAGAACAGATCAGCAAACGCCCACGTCCTGGGGTTTCTCAGCGTCCATTCGTGAAACACAACACGAATGGACGATCAGGGGAACAACCCACGAACGCGAATCGTCTGTAAGAGTAGATCTACCGCGCTACCCCCGGCGCGGCGGACCAGACCCCAGGCGACCGTTGTCGAAGGTGGCCAGTTTGGAGGAGTCATGCCCGGTACGTTGACCACCCCGAAGTTGACCGCCGCCGACAGGTGCGATCGATGCAACGCAGCCGCTCGCGTACGCGCTGTCCTTCCCACAGGCGGCGAACTGTTGTTCTGCGGTCATCACGCAAACGAGCACACCGATCGGCTCCGTGAGCTCGGTGCCACGATCGTGACCGAGGCCGACGCCACCGTCTGATCCGCCGTCCGGAGCCTCACGGTTCCGCGACTCGACCCCGGATACGGGCGACTACCTTTCGGTAGTCGCCCGTATCGTCGTTCAGGGACGGCTCCTCGCCGACAGCAGGGCCGTCACCAGCTCCGCAGAATCGCGATGCGGTCGCGCAACTGCTCGGCGCTCGCCATTGCGGTCGGCGGTCCACCGCACTGACGTCGAAGCTCTCCGTGGATCACGCCGTGTGGCTTGCGAGTGCGGTGGTGCACGACCGCTACCAAGGAATTGAGCTCGCGCCGCAGCTGGGGCAGCTCATCGGCCGCAGCGATCCGTTCGGCCACCTGCTGCGGGGGACTCGGCGTCTGCACGGCCGCAGGTTTGTCGAGTTGTTTCTCCTGTCGTTGACGTAGCAGCGCCCTCATCTGGTCTGCATCCAGTAGCCCGGGCAGGCCGAGATAGTCCGCTTCCTCGTCGCTACCCGAGAACGTGGCAGTGCCGAAGGACGAACCGTCGTAGATCACCTGATCGAGCTCGGCCTCCGCGCCGATCGAGGTATAGGCCTTCTCGTCCTCGCCCGGCTCATCCTTCCTGCGATTGGCGTCGGCGAGCAGTTCGTCGTCGAAACCTTCCTTGACTCGATGCGGTTTGCCAAGGACATGGTCGCGTTGCGCTTCGAGCTGACTGGCGAGTTCGAGCAGCACCGGTACCGACGGGAGGAACACGCTGGCCGTCTCTCCCTTCTGCCTCGCACGCACGAAACGCCCGATCGCCTGAGCAAAGAACAGTGGAGTCGAAGCGCTGGTCGCATACACGCCGACGGCGAGCCGGGGGACGTCGACTCCTTCGGACACCATTCGAACTGCCACCATCCAACGCTGAGTTCCCGCGCTGAACTCGGAAATACGCGACGAGGCAGTGGGATCGTCGGAAAGAACGACGGCGGGCGGCTCACCTGTGAGGTGTTCGAGAGTCTTCGCATACGCACGAGCGACCGTCTGATCGGTCGCGATGACGAGGCCGCCCGCATCCGGCATGCCCCCCGCGCGCAACTGCTCGAGACGGGTGTTGGCAGCACCCAGAACGGCAGGCACCCAGTCACCTTCCGGGTCCAGCGCGGTACGCCAGGCGCGCGCGGTGTGCTCGGCGCTGAGCGGCTCACCGAGTCTGGCGGTGTACTCCTCCCCTGCATTGGTTCTCCACCTGGCTTCGCCGGAGTAGGCGAGGAACACGACCGGTCGGACGACGCCATCTGCGAGCGCATCGGAATATCCGTAGGCGTGGTCGGCCTTCGATTGCATCAGGCCTTCCTCGTTCGGTTCGTACGTCACGAACGGAATGGCGCTGTCGTCGCTACGGAACGGCGTGCCTGTCAGCGCCAGCCGACGTGTCGCATCGCCGAACGCCTCGAGAATTCCCTCCCCCCAGCTCTTGGCGTCACCGCCGTGGTGGATCTCGTCGAGGATGACCAGCGTGCGGCGCGCTTCGGTGCGAACACGGTGCTTGAACGGGTGGGAGGCGATCTGCGCATAGGTCACGACGACGCCCTGGTAGTCGCTCGAGGTCTGCCCCGTGGAGTTGGTGAAGTTCGAGTCCAGGGCGATGCCGAGTCGGGCCGCTGCGGACGACCACTGGTGCTTGAGGTGTTCGGTAGGGGCAACGACCGTGACCTGGTCCACGGTCCGGTCCTTCAACAGTTCCGACGCGACCCTCAGTGCGAACGTGGTCTTGCCTGCCCCTGGCGTCGCCACCGCGAGGAAATCGCGAGGTTTGGTGGCGAGGTACTTGGTCAGGGCGCGACGCTGCCACGCGCGCAGCTGTCCTCCGGGGGCGGAGGTCGTAGCTTGTCCGACGGTTTCAGTGCTCACCGGTTCTTCGTGCTCCTTGTCCGCTCAACTCCGGTCGGTGACGGCAGAACTGGCCAACCGATCACCGACCGCCATGCAGCCTATCGCCTCGGCCTCGCGATCGACGCCCCGAACCGCCAGGCCGATGAGGATGGGAAGTGATGGTCGTGACAGAATCCGAAATACCGACAACCGCATGTGGTGCGCGCATCGCGGCGTGTCATCAGGAATGCTGGAAGTAGATGAACGCCACAGCTGTGCCCCACGTGCCCGGACCGCGCCGTATCGGGCGCGCGGTACGGGCGTGCGGTCGGGTGTTCGGTCACACCGCGCAATCCGCGTGGAATCACTCGATCTTCAGCAAGGCCGCGACAGCCGCGTTCTGGCAGACCCTGTCACTCCCCCCGCTACTCCTGGGACTGCTCGGCAGCCTCGGTTACGTGGGCGGATGGTTCGGACCCGACATTCCCAACATCATCGTGTCCAAGATCGTCACGTTCACACGCACGGCATTCAGCGACAGCGTTGTCGACGAGATCATCGCGCCGACCGTCTACGACGTGCTCAACCGTGGACGTGCGGATGTGATGTCGCTGGGCTTTCTCCTGTCGCTGTGGGCAGGATCTTCGGCCATCTCCACGTTCGTCGATTCGATCGTCGAGGCGCATGGGCAACAGGACCATCGCCACCCGGTCTGGCAGCGGGTGTTCGGCCTGCTGCTGTACGTGATGTTTCTCATCCTGGCGGTCATCACGTTGCCCTTGGTGGCACTGGGGCCGACGATGATCGGCCGATTACTACCCCAGTCGTGGTACTCGGTGGGTTCGCAGCTTGTCGACACCTTCTACTACCCGGCTGTCGGTCTGCTCCTGCTCATTGCCCTGACAACTCTGTACAAAGTGGCCTTGCCGAAGACTCTGCCGTGGCATCGTCTGCTCGGCGGAGCAGTACTCGCGGGAGCGTTCTTCATTCTCGCGAGCGCGGGACTACGCAGGTACCTGACCTGGATTGCCGAACACGGGTACACCTACGGCGCGCTGGCCGCGCCCATTGCGTTCCTGCTGTTCACATTCTTCCTCGGCTTCGCGGTGGTGATCGGTGCCGAATTCAATGCCACGATCCAGGAGATGTGGCCCGCGCGAGCAACACGGATCGAACAGTGGCGTGTGTGGCTCGCCGAGCAAGCCGACAAGCAGCCGTCACCCGGAGAGGGGCCGGTCACCAACCTGACACGACGGATCACGATGGCGAGCCCCATCCGGCTCACCGATCTTCTCCGTTCCGATCAACTGCCCGGCTACGACGACGCGTGTCCGTCCGACGAAGGTGGGCCCGACGCATGCCCGATCGACAGGCCGGACCTCTCGAGAGGATCCAGGCACGACGAAACGGCCGAGGAGGCATCGATCACCTCGGCCGATGATGGTCCGGTTTCGCCGCGAGAACCCGGGTCAGTGGAGCGCGATTCCCTGACCCGACTTCCTCAGTCGCCCTTGCGCAGGCCCTCGTAGACCTTCTTGCACTCGGGGCACACCGGCGAACCAGGCTTCGGCGACATGGTCACCGGGAAGACCTCACCACACAGTGCAACAACGTGTGTCCCCATGACGGCGCTCTCCGCGATCTTGTCCTTCTTCACGTAATGGAAGAACTTGGGAGTGTCGTCGCTGGTGGTTTCGTCGGTGGTGGTATCCGGCCGTTCCTTGATATCCGTGCTCACGTGTCCATGATGCCGCACCGCACCCCCGGACCGGTATGTGCATTCGATCTACGGGCGTGGGAAAGTAGTAGATATGGCACGAACACCTGGTTTCGGCGGATCCCACGAGAGCGGATCGCCCGATAACCCGGTCCTGATCACGGAGGCGGAGGCGTCTCTCGAGGACCAGCACCGAGCGCGGGTCCGTAAGTACATGACATTGATGGCTTTCCGCATCCCCGCCCTGATCTTGGCAGCCGTCTCCTACGGCGTATGGGCGAACCCGTGGATCGCGATGGCGATCATCGGCCTCTCGATCCCCCTGCCGTGGATCGCGGTACTCATCGCGAACGACCGGCCGCCGCGACGCAAGGATGAGCCGAGCCGCTGGGACAGCCGGCACAGGGAACTTGCGGCGCTCGAGCGATCCGAGCATCGCGTCATCGACGGCTGACCGGACCGGCCGGCCGATGTTCGACGCACGCACAGACACCACGGACTTCGGCACGGGGGGGGTGGGCACCGGGTCCACCTGTACACACGGCTGCGAGAATGCTTCCGTGGACCCCGACCTGCTTCTGTCGATCTGCCCTTCCCTCCGTACTGCGTTGATCCGGTGTCGCTACGACATCGACAGCGTGCGTGAACTCCTGGGCGCGGAAGCTCACGCCGCGTTGGGGCGCAGCGAACCGGTCGCCGCACGTCGCGCCTCGCGCGACGCGGGTGATCTCGGTGTGCTCGTGCGGCTGCTCCTGTTGCAGGACACCTGCTCGGCCGACCAGGTCGCCGCGGCACTTGCACCTCTGAATCTCGACGACGCGATCGCCGCCGGTCTGCTCGAACGTGACGCGAACGGTGTGCGGTCTGCGCTGGATCTGCGGCCGCTGGATGCGGGCGGGGGCAACCTCTGGGTTCTGTCGGACCTCGACGGTGCGCTTCGACCCAGCCCTACTCGTCCTGATCATGTGCTGGGCGTCGGGCAGGCATCGCTGTCGTTGTTGCAGGCCACTCCCACCGACCCTGTGGGTTCCGTACTCGATCTCGGCACCGGATGCGGTGTCCAGGCAATCCACGCGGCCGAGTACGCCGACACGGTGACCGCGACCGACATCACACCGCGCTGCCTGACACTGGCCGCGGCCTCCGCCGCGCTGAACGAAGTGGACCTCGAACTTCTCGAAGGCTCGTGGTTCGAGCCCGTTGCCGGCCGCCGCTTCGACCGGATCGTCGCGAACCCCCCGTTCGTGGTGAGCAGCGGCCAGGTCGAGCACAGCTACCGTGATTCCGGTCTCGATCTCGACGGCGCGAGCAAGCTGATGATCTCGCAGAGCGTCGACCACCTGAATCCAGGAGGGACCGCGTCCATCCTGGCGTCGTGGGTTCATATCGAGGGCCAGGACTGGCGAGCACGCGTCGCGTCGTGGTTACCCGCCCACGGTGTGGATGCATGGATCGTGCAGCGTGATGTGGCCGATCCGGCTCTGTACATAGGGACCTGGCTCCGCGATGGCGACGCCGACCAGCGCGACCCGGCAGTCGCGGGACGCGCCGAGGAGTGGTTCGACCACTTCGCACGCAACCGTGTCGAGGGTGTCGGCTTCGGGTTCGTCTATCTGCGTCGCACGGATGAGCCGTCGGATGTGCTGGCCGAGGACCTGCGTCATGCCTTCACCGATGCGCTCGGGCCCGAATCGATCGACTATTTCGCACGCCTCCAATGGTTGCGCGACCACGATGTCCTCGAATCTCGGTTCCGAGTGCGCGACGACACCGCACTCGAGCGCGTCTTCCTCCCCGGCGAGGAAGGCTGGAACCAGGTTGTCACCCGAGTGCATCGGGGGGGCGGCCCCGCGTGGCAGCACGAGCTGGACGACCTGGCAGCCGCCTTGCTCGGCGGTCTGCGTTCCGACGGCCTCTGTCTGGGCGATCTGGTCTCGCTGCTCGCCGCGGCCCACGGCGAGGAGGAGGACGAGCTGGCGGCAATGGCGGTACCCCTGATGCAGGGGCTCATCCGTCACGGTCTCGTCACGCCGGTATAGATCCGAGCAGGCGGGGCACAGTTCCCGCGACGACGCCCCTCCCCCGATCTCTCAGCAACTTCTCAGACGAGCTACCAGGTTTACGCAGGTCGCAGCACTGCGGTTCGGAAACCGGTGGGAACTTTCCCAGGTGACCCGAGCGTTGAACCCTGTGAGACACCACCGATGAGGAGGCACGTCATGGCACGCCCCGCAACAACCGCTCGAGTCAATTCCGACCTCGACAATCAAAGTCCCGCCGCCGATCTTGTGCGCGTTTACCTGAACGGCATCGGAAAGACGGCATTGCTGACCGCAGCGGACGAGGTAGAACTGGCAAAGCGGATCGAGGCCGGCCTTTATGCCAAGCACGTGCTCGAGACCAAGAAGCGTCTCTCACCTGCAAAGAAGCGCGACCTTGCGATCGTCGTACGCGAAGGCCAGGCAGCTCGTAGTCATCTACTCGAGGCGAACTTGCGGCTCGTGGTGTCGCTGGCCAAGCGCTACACCGGACGCGGCATGCCCCTGCTCGATCTGATCCAGGAAGGCAACCTCGGTCTTATCCGGGCAATGGAGAAGTTCGACTACGCGAAGGGCTTCAAGTTCTCGACCTACGCCACGTGGTGGATCCGTCAGGCAATCACCCGCGGTATGGCCGATCAGAGCCGCACCATCCGGCTTCCGGTCCATCTCGTCGAGCAGGTCAACAAGCTCGCCAGGATCAAGCGGGAACTGCACCAGCAGCTCGGACGCGAGGCCACCGACGAAGAACTCTCGGAAGAATCCGGCATTCCGGTCGCGAAGATCGCTGATCTGCTCGACCACAGCCGCGACCCGGTGAGCCTGGACATGCCGGTCGGGAGCGACGAAGAAGCGCCTCTGGGCGACTTCATCGAGGACGCCGAGGCGACCTCCGCCGAGACCGCCGTGATCGCCGGACTCCTGCACAGTGATGTCCGTAGCGTTCTCGGAACTCTCGACGAGAGGGAGCAGCAGGTCATCCGGCTCCGGTACGGGCTGGACGACGGCCAGCCGCGCACTCTCGACCAGATCGGCAAGTTGTTCGGTCTCTCGCGCGAGCGCGTACGGCAGATCGAGCGTGAAGTGATGGGCAAACTCCGCGAGGGCGAGCGTGCCGAACGCCTCCGCGCCTACGCAAGCTGACCGGGCGCGTCAGCTTCAGCGATCCCCGAGAGCCGGGCTGGGTTCTCGGGGATCGTGCTGTCGGCGGGTTGCTCGGTTCGCTTACCGCAACCGGCGCGGTCCCAGGTCGAGAGGATGTTGCGATTCCGGGCCGATCCGCAAGTGCGCGTCGGTGAGCTCAGCACCGACCGGCGACGCCAGCACCGGTTCGCATACGAGCTCACGGACCTCGGGTAGGTCGTCGGCGAGCGCAGAAATGCGCTGGACGATATCGACGAGCGCGGCGCGATTGGCCGGTGCAGCATTGCGGTAGCCGGTCAGCAGCGGCGCTGCCTTGGGTGCGTCGATCAGTTCGACGGCCTCGTCCTCGGTCAGAGGCAACACCTGGTAAGCGCGGTCACCCAGCAGGTCGGAGATCACGCCTGCGACGCCGAAGGAGATCAAAGAACCGAACGAGGGGTCGTCCTGTACCCGAATCGCGCATCCGATGCCCTTGGTCGCCATCTTCTGCACATGAAGCAGCGGCTCCCCGGACACCGCAGCGAGGTCCCGGTACGCGATACGAACCGAATCGGCGTCGACGAGATCGAGCCGGACCCCGGTCAGATCGGGCCGGTGTCGCCATTGCGCCCCGGTCGCCTTGACTGCCACCGGGAAACCGATCTCGTGGGCTGCTTCGATCGCTTCGTCCTCGGTGGTCACCGACCGGAACGTGGCGATATGCACGCCGTAGCACGAGAGCAGCAACGCGGTCTCGGTGTCGGACAGGTAGCGACCGCCGGGCGTGGTGTCGAGCCAGCTGTCGACGAGGGCACGGGCCCGCTCCGGGTCGATCCCTGCGGGACGGACAACCTGTGATTGGGGGCGAGACCGCCACTTGGCGTACCGCCACGCACGTGCAAGAGCTGTCGCAGCCCGTTCCGGCCCCGGGTACGAGGGCACCGATCCCCTCGCCGGGTTGCCGTCCTCATCTCGGACCGCGAGAACGTCGGGGATGCCCTCGGTCGCAAGGAATGTCGTGACCACCGGCTTCTCCGCACCTGCCACCGCATCGCGCAGTGCTTGTGCGTAGGGCTCGACCGTCACCGCAACCGGGGGAACGAACACGGCGATGACCGCATCGATCTCGGGTGTCCCGAGCGCCTGTGCCACCGCTTCCGCGAACCCTTCCGGGGTCGCCTGCGCGCCGAGATCCACTGCGTCGGCGGGCTTGAGGCCCTGCCCTCTCGCCGCATCCACGGCGAGCACCCCGAGCGCTGTCGAATTACCCACCACCGCGACCCGCGGTCCGGCAGGCAGCGGCTGATAGCTGAACAACAACGCCGAATCGAACAGTTGCGCAATGGATTCGACCTGAACGACGCCGGCCTGCTCGAACAAATGACGCACAATTGCGTCATCCATCTCCCCTGTGCGGGCCTCGAGTACCGGAGGTACCGCATGTCGACCGGATTTGACCGCCACGATCGGTTTGCTTCGCGCGACCCGGCGGGCGATGCGCGAGAACTTACGGGGGTTGCCGAAGCTCTCGAGGTAGAGGAGTACCACCTCGGTAGCGGGGTCTGTGTCCCAGTACTGCAACAGGTCGTTGCCCGACAGGTCGGCACGGTTTCCCGCAGACACGAACGAGGACAGGCCCACTCCGGTCTTGGCGGCTTCGTCGAGAATCGCGATGCCCAACGCACCCGACTGACAGAAGAACCCGACATTGCCCGCGGCGGGCAGTATGGGGGCGAGCGTCGCATTCAGCCGGAACGCCGGATCGTTGTTGGCAACTCCGAGGGCGTTCGGCCCGATCAATCGCATCCCGTGCGCACGCGCGGCATGCGCCAGGCGGCGCTCCGCGTCGCGTCCCTCGGGCCCGGTCTCGCCGAATCCGGACGACACGACGAGTAGTGCTTTGACGCCTTTCGCGAGACAGTCGTCGAGGACCGCGTCGATCGATTCGGCGGGAACCGCGGCGATCGCAAGGTCGATCTCGTCCGGGATGTCGCGCACTGTCGGGTAGGCTCGCACTCCCCGCACCGACCGGTGCTCGGCGTTGACCGGATAGACCGGTCCGGTGAATCCGCTGCGCAGCATGTTCACCAAGACGGCGTTGCCGACTTTTCGGCTGTCGGTGGACGCACCGATCACCGCGACGCTTCCCGGACTCAAGATGTTGCGGACGCTACGAGCCTCAGCGGCACGCTCACGTGCATTGCGCACCGAGACGAGTGCCTCAGTGGGGTCGATGTCGAACTCCAACCGCACCACACCGCCCTCGAAACTGCGGCTGACCTGATACCCGGCCTCACGGAACACCGAGATCATGTGGCGGTTCTCTGCGAGGACCTCCGCAACGAAACGACGGAGTCCGTTCTCCGCGGCAGCACCGGCGAGGTGTTCGAGCAGAATGGGCCCCAACCCGCGACCTTGATGCGAGTCCGACACGGTGAATGCGACTTCGGCGGACAGACCGTCCCCCTCGGACGACAGTCCTTCGTAGCGACCGACTGCGATGATCTCGTCTCCGAGCATCGCCACGAACGCCACCCGCTTGCGATGGTCGACAACGGTGAAATTGAACAGGTCGCGCTTCGAGATCGTCGGGTACGGTCCGAAGTATCGGAGATACCGCGTCCGTTCGGACAACTTGCCGTGGAATTCGACGATCTTGTCGGCGTCTTCCGGAACGATCGGCCGTAGATGGACGACACCGCCATCGGAAGCCAGCACATCGGCAACCCAGTGGCGAGGATAATCACGCGCGACCGCGAGTGCCCGTTCGCGCTCGGGGTCGGCAGTCGCATCGGGCGTGCGAGGCGCTTCATCTCCCGCATGTGCCTGCGTGCTCTCCGAGTCAGTCACGAGGGTCCTCCGGGTCCAGTCCGAGAAGCGGGAAGCATGCGCGGCGCGTAGCGATGATCGCCGAATCGATTCGGGTCAGCGCGCGATCGAGTGACGCAACGCCGGTTTCGGGTGTACCACCGGGACCGTCCCACGCCAGATACGACAGGTCGGCCCCTTCGCCCATTTCAGTGGGAAGGTCGACTCCGGGTGCCATGGCGCCGACACGATCGCGCCAGTCGTCGGGAACCTTTGCGGTGAGGTCGATCTCACGATCGAGTGCCGCGGCGATCAGGTGTGTCCACGAACGCGGTACAACCCGGACCAGGCCGTATCCTCCCCCGCCCAATGCAAGCCAGCGTCCCTCGCAGTACCGGTCGGCGAGATCGCGCATTGCGAGATACGACGCACGTTGCCCGTCGACGGTGAGCGACAGATCGGCCAGCGGGTCTTCGCGGTGACTGTCGGCCCCGCACTGACTGATGAGGATCTGAGGGCGGAAGGCGGCGATCGCGCCGGGCACGACGGCCTGGAACGCCCGCAACCACAAGGAATCGACCGTGCCGGGTAGTACAGGAAGATTGATGGCGGTACCTTCGGCGGCACCGGCCCCGACCTCACTCGACCAACCGGTGTTCGGCCACAGGGTCGCGGGATGCTGATGAATCGAGACAGTCAGCACACGCGGGTCGTCCAGGAATGCGTGCTGGACCCCATCGCCGTGGTGAGCATCCACATCGACATAGGCGATGCGGTCGTAACCTTGATCGAGCAACCACGAGATGGCGATCGCCGCATCGTTGTAGACACAGAATCCGGCGGCCCAGTCGGCCATCGCGTGGTGCATGCCCCCGCCGATACTCACCGCTCTGCGGGTCCGGCCGGAGGCGATCTCCCGGGCAGCGGCCAGCGTGCCGCCCGCCAGTGTGGCGCTCGCCTCATGCATCTTGGGGAAGATGGGATTGTCGTCGGTGCCCAAACCGTGCGGTGTATCGGCCGGAGGTTCCGATCCGGCGGGCGCCGACCCCGCCTTCTTGACAGCATCGACATAGCCGGAGGTGTGGATGCGCAGGAGATCTGCATCGTCCGCAGGGTCCGGACGCACCGTTTCGACGCCCTCGAGCAGCCCGATGCTGTGTGAGAGCGCCATCGTCAGGTCGAGCCGGGTCGGGTTCATCGGATGGCTCGGACCCCACCGATAGTCGAGGTAATCGGGGCTCCAGACCACCACACGGTCGCCGCCCAGATGTGTCGAACCGCCTGCCGCGGTGGAGCTCGTGGTCATGAACACAGACGCTACTTGCCCGCCTCGGGTCACGCGAGCATCGGACCTCACCCACCACCTGAACGCCACGGTTAGAATCGGGCGCAGACGAAGGGGTGTGAGAGTGAAGGACCTGGTCGATACAACGGAGATGTATCTCCGGACGATCTACGACTTGGAGGAGGAAGGTGTGGTGCCCCTGCGGGCACGCATTGCCGAACGCCTCGAACAGAGCGGTCCGACGGTCAGCCAGACCGTCGCCCGCATGGAACGCGACGGATTGCTGCGCGTCGCGGGCGATCGCCATCTGCAGTTGACGGAGAAGGGACGGGATCTCGCCGTGTCCGTCATGCGTAAGCACCGCCTCGCAGAGCGGTTGCTCGTCGATGTGATTGGGCTCGACTGGGAGAATGTGCACGCCGAGGCGTGCCGCTGGGAACACGTGATGAGCGAGGAGGTGGAACGCCGACTCGTCGAAGTACTGAACAATCCGACCACTTCGCCGTACGGCAACCCGATCCCCGGGCTCGCAGAACTGGGTCTCGACAAGGCCGCCGTCTCGGACGAGAAACTGGTCCGTCTGACGGAGATTCCGAGCGGGCAGCCCACCGCGGTCGTGGTGCGCAGACTCGCCGAGTACGTCCAGTCGGATCCAGACGTGATCGCTCGCCTGCGTGAGGCGGGCGTCGTGCCCGACGCACGCGTTACAGTCGAGACGCGTCCGGGTTCGGTGATGATCACCGTCACCGGCCACAGCACATTCGAGCTTTCCGACGAGATGGCCCATGCCGTGCAGGTGAAGCAGGTCTGATGCCGGGCCTCTTCCACCGGGCCCGGTGGGCCGGTGGAAGAGGAGACCCAGCGTGAAACTTCTGGTGACCGGCGGCGCCGGTTATGTGGGCAGCGTATGCAGCACTGTGTTGCTCGAGCGCGGCCACGACGTGGTCGTCGTCGACGATCTGTCCACCGGTAACGCCGACGCCGTGCCGTCGGGCGCCGAGTTCGTTCACGGTGATATCGCCGATGTTGCCGCGGAGATACTGGGCTCCCGAGGTAGTTCACCCCGATTCGACGGCGTTCTCCATTTCGGTGCGCAATCGCTCGTAGGAGAATCGGTCGAGTTCCCGGAGAAGTACTGGCAAGGCAACGTCGTATGCACACTCGCACTGCTCGAAGCGATGCGATTGTCGGGCACGCCGCGGCTTGTCTTCTCGTCCACCGCAGCGACCTACGGTGAGCCCGAGCAGGTACCGATCACCGAGGATGCACCCACCCGGCCCACGAATCCGTACGGTGCCTCCAAACTCGCGATCGATCACGCAATCTCCTCGTACGCCCACGCACACGGGATCGCCGCGACCAGTCTGCGCTACTTCAATGTGGCCGGCGCATACCGGGGCGCCGGGGAGAATCGTGTCGTCGAGACACACCTGATCCCGCTCGTCCTGCAAGTCGCCCTTGGGCAACGCGAGCGCATCTCGGTGTTCGGCACGGATTGGCCGACCAAGGACGGCACCGCCATCCGCGACTACATCCATGTCAAGGACCTTGCCGACGCACACGTGCTGGCGCTGTCGAAGGCAACTGCGGGAGCTCATCGCATCTACAACCTCGGCAGCGGTGAGGGCTTCACCGTGCGCGAGGTCATTTCGTCGTGCGAGCGGATCACCGGACTTCCGATCGCCGCTGCCGATGCACCACGACGCGCCGGGGATCCTGCCGTGCTGATTGCCTCGAGTGCGCGCGCGATCGACGAACTCGGCTGGAAACCTGAGCACACAGACCTCGACGAGATCGTCGCGGATGCCTGGGAATTCATGCGGCACCTCGGTGATCGCGCGCACGCCGCCCGTACTTGATCATTCCGGCGGTCCGGGCGAGGGCAGCACCACGCCCAGTCGAGCAGCGATCTCGTAACCGGTGTCGGCAAGACCACGAACGGCTTGGGGACGCAGCCCGGCCTGCAACGCCTGGTCGAGGAGATCCGAAAGACGGTGTCGCGGGTTCGATTCCAGGGCCACCCCGAGCGCAACGCCCGCGAACGCACCGTCGCCTCGTACGTAGGCACTGAAGGCGACGAGTGCAGCAGCGTCGGCTCGTTCCGGATCCGGCAATGCACGAGCAAGCTCGACCCACATACGCTCGGCAATTCGCGCCTGCGTCCCCGCCGCCAATGCGAGGGTCGCGTCACGAACCGTCGGATTCGCAAGGAGTACGGCCACTTCGGCGCATTCCTGGGCGCGGAGTTGCCCTCCGTCACCGAATGCCGCGAGATGGCCGAGCAGTGTTTCGAGTTCCATTCGGTCTGCACGGGCGGAGCCGCCGGCGCGTGCAGCGCGCTCGTACGCCAGGTCGCGGGCATCGATCACATCGTCGATGCATTGACCTACTCGCCTGCGATGCTCCTGCGAGGACGGAGCAAGCAGTGCGTCGAGTTCGTCCCGCGACCGCCGGATCGGACTCCCACCGAAAACTCGTGTGGCAGCAACCACCGAACTCTCGGGATCGGGGATCGTCCCGTTCACATTGCCTTCAGGCGTGAACCACACGCGTCCACGGGCGATTTCGGGGGTGGCATGCACTCCGGCCACTTCGATGCCGGACAGTGCGAGTTCTTCGGCGAATTCCTCGACCAGACGCAATGCGGCAGCGGACCCAGGGCAGTGGGGATGGTCGAGCCTGTCGTCGACGAGCACCACCAGTACGGCGCGTGCCCCTTCGCGGACGCAGACCGTGCAGAACCGCTCGAATGCGGCGCTCATCGGTGCAGGAATCGGTTCGTCGGTCCGTGGAAGCAAGAGGTCGTGTCGCATGACGGCGCCGATCGCGTCGCTTCTCCCATCGCTGTTGGGTGATCGCTGTGCAGGAGAGAGGCTCAATACGAGAATCGAGCGCGCCGGATGGAAGCCGAGCATGGCGGGCACCGCTGCGAGCAGTTCGCCGATGTCCGACAGATGCAGTGGCTGCGAGGATGAGGTCGATGCGGTCATGCCCAGCACGATCCATGGTCGCGGCGACCGAAATCGGGCCTCGGACGTGGAATCCGCAAATCTGTGGATGGATGAGGCGGCTGTGGACAATCCGGGCAGCGCAACCTCGTGCCAGGCGATGACACAGCAGGCAGTGTCATCGCAGACTGTTAAGGTCCGGCCGCGAGAAGTCCGCAACGCCCTTCACGAAGCACCTCGCTCAACCTCCGAAGGCATGCACCACTGCATTGTGGAAGACGATGTCCAGGGCATCGCGGTCGACCTCACGCCGGTCGAAGGTCATATAGGTCACCAGCACCCTGGCATCTCCGAGCTGGGCACCACGGGTCTCCATCGACTGGATCAGCTGGCGATCGTCTCCCGAAACCACCGTGCGTGTGTACGCGAGGGTCCGGACGCCCCCCATGGGCGGAAGCGGTTTCGGCGCGGCGACGGTGGTGACGGTGGCGGTCACCCCCCTGTGAGTGGCATCGACCTCGCCGCACTCTCCGAGGTGCTTCCTCAGTTCGGGGAGTTCGGGTGCCGGAACGACCACCTCGACACTGATGGTGGCCCGTCCGTCCTCGGAGGTTCCCACGGCCATCGCGGTTCCGTCGGGGCCGTAATTCTGCGGGAGCGGGAGACAGCCGGGCGGTTCCACCTTCGCGCCGACAGGGATCCCTGCCAGGTCCGGCGCGGCCTGCGCCACTGCAGAGGGAGGCAGCGTCACCGCCCGGTACGAGGCGGGGAACTCCCCCGGGGGCAGCAGAAGCGCAGTAGGCAAGGACCGGTCCAGCGCGGGGTCGGAGATCCCGGACACGTCGATCGCCCGCGAGGCGGTTTCGGGCATCGCGGTGCCTGCCACCGTCGTCGAGCACCCTGCCGCGGTGGCGATCAGCGCCGCGCACATGACCACGCGACCGACGTACCGGTCGCGCCGCCGACGAACTGCGTTCACGGCCACCCGAACCTCCGCTGTTCCCGTTCATCGGGGCAGAACACCCCGTCGAGCGCTGTTCTCGGTTCAATTAGACTCGAACACCACCATGCCACGCCGGTGCGCCACCGGGCAGAAGGCTATGACGACGTGATCGGAGTGGTTCGGAAATGGACGAACAGTCCCGGATGTACGAGCTGGAGTTTCCCGCGCCTCGATTGACCTCGGCCGACGGGCAAGGGCCCGTGTTGGTGCACGGGCTGGAGGGCTTCTCCGATGCGGGACACGCTGTGCATCTGGCCACCACTCACCTCCGGGAGCAGCTCGAGACGGAAGTCGTCGCTTCCTTCGCCATCGATGAACTTGTCGACTACCGTTCGCGGCGGCCCATGATGACGTTCGAATCGGATCACTTCTCCGAGTACGCGGCACCCGAACTCAACCTGTATGCGCTCGTCGACAATGCGGGCACTCCGTTCCTGTTGCTCGCAGGTACCGAGCCGGACCTGAAATGGGAGCGCTTCATCACGGCGCTCCGCATTCTGGCGGAGCGATTCGGGGTCCGACGCACGATCGGCCTGAATTCGATACCCATGGCGATTCCCCACACCCGCCCGCTGGGTGTGACCGCCCATTCGACGAACAAGGATCTCATCGCTGATCATCACCGGTGGTCCGGTCAGCTGCAGGTTCCGGCGGGCGCGTCGTCATTGCTCGAGTTCAGGATGGCTCAGCACGGACATGAGGCTGTCGGATTCTCGGTGCATGTTCCGCACTATCTGGCGCAGACCGACTACCCCGCTGCCGCCGAGTCGCTGTTGATCAACGTCGCGGAGGTCGGGAATCTCGATCTTCCGCTCGGAGCGTTGGGGGAGGCTGCCGCGCGCGTTCGCGAGCAGGTCGACGAGCACATCGAAGGCAACGAGGAGGTGCTGTCCGTCGTGCGCGCGCTCGAACGCCAGTACGACAGCTACGTGGCAGCCCAGGAGCAGCAGTCCACTCCCCTGCCGACCGATGAAAGCCTGCCCAGCGGGGACGAGCTGGGGGCCGAGTTCGAACGATTCCTCGCCGAGTACGAGCGCAAGGACGGTGACACGGACTCCGAGTCCTGACCTGCGAGTCCTGACCTGCGGCTCCGAGACTCTGTAGGAATCGACTCGGAGGAATTCGGTACGGCCGGTTCGGGTACGGCTCGGTAGCGCTGCAGCCGCGTTACATACCGGTAACGATCCTCATTGCCGACGTCACATACAGAAAGTATGCTCGCCCGGCATGCAAGGGTAGGCAAGCAAGGATCAACTCCCGAGCCAGATCGGAGACCGGCCGGCTGCAACCCGTGGACACGGCAGGAGAGACTGATGGCTACATCGCGACCGCGTACATTGCGCCCGGTTCCCGATACGGAACCACGGATGGTCTTCCGGACCGTTCACGGATACCGGCGCGCCTTCCGCCTCGCAGGCAACGGTCCGGCCCTGGTGTTGATCCACGGTATCGGCGACAATTCGTCCACCTGGCTCGACGTCATTCCCCATCTTGCGAAGAAGTACACGGTCATCGCCCCCGACCTGCTCGGCCACGGCCGTTCCGACAAGCCTCGCGCCGACTATTCCGTCGCCGCATACGCCAACGGTATTCGCGACCTGCTCTCGGTTCTCGGTGTCGAACGGGCCACGATCATCGGTCACTCCCTCGGTGGCGGGGTTGCAATGCAGTTCGGCTACCAGTTTCCCGAGATGGTGGAACGGCTCGTGCTCGTGTCGTCCGGTGGCGTAACCAAGGACGTCCATCCGGCACTGCGGCTCGCGTCCCTGCCCGGAGTGAGTGAACTACTCAGACTGCTCAGAATTCCCGGGGCAGTGCCGGCGGTCAGGATCGTGGGCACCGTCCTCGGTCATATCCACGGCTCGCCGCTACGGCCCGGAGCTCTACTCCACGACACGAGCGATCTCGTGCGGATCCTGTCCGGTCTGCCGGACCCGACCGCATACGAGGCATATCTGCGCACTTTGCGTGCGGTGGTCGACTGGCGTGGTCAGGTGGTGACGATGCTCGATCGTTGCTATCTCACCGAGGATGTCCCGGTGCAGTTGATCTGGGGTGATCAAGATGGTGTGATCCCCGTCGGACACGCACACCTCGCGCACTCGGCCATGCCCGGGTCGCGACTCGAGATATTCCACGGTTCGGGGCATTTTCCGTTCCGAGACGACCCGATCCGGTTCCTGCGGGTGATCGAGGACTTCCTCGATTCCACAACGCCGCTGAAGTTCGACGAGGAGCAGTGGCGGCAGCTGCTGCTCACGGGACTGCGCGAATCCCGCATCACCGGTGGCCCGGCGACACGCACAGCCGTCCTCGGCGCAATGGGATCGGACGAACGCAGCGCGACGTAGAGCCGGCCGGCGTTCCGACTAGCCTGGAACGGTGCTGCTTCCGGATCTGATACCCGACACTGTCGACGACGACTCCCTTTTCGACGCGTTCACCTCCTGGACGACGGACCGGGGTATCACGCTCTATCCGGCGCAGGAGGAAGCGTTGATGGAGCTCGTCTCCGGCGCCAACGTGATCCTTGCGACCCCCACCGGCTCGGGGAAGTCGATGGTCGCGCTCGGCGCTCATTTCCACGCATTGGCCACCGGAAAGCGGACCTTCTACACCGCACCGATCAAGGCGCTCGTGAGCGAGAAGTTCTTCGCATTGTGCGATGTGTTCGGTGCCGACCTCGTCGGGATGATGACCGGCGACGCGTCCGTCAACGCTGGAGCTCCGATCATCTGCGCGACCGCCGAGATCGTCGCCAATCTCGCGTTGCGCGAGGGAGCGAACTCCGACATCGGCCAGGTGGTCATGGACGAGTTCCATTTCTATTCGGAGCCCGAACGCGGCTGGGCATGGCAGGTACCGCTCGTCGAACTTCCGAATGCGCAGTTCCTGCTCATGTCGGCGACACTCGGCGACGTCACGTTCCTGAAGAACGATCTCACGCGGCGAACCGGGCGGCCCACCGTTGAAGTTTCGGGTTCGGAACGCCCTGTTCCCCTGACCTTCTCGTACTCTCAGGTACCGATCGGCGAGGCCATCGAAGAACTGGTCTCCACCCATCAGGCCCCGGTCTACGTGGTGCACTTCACACAGGCCGCCGCACTCGAGCGGGCACAAGCCCTCACCAGCGTCAACATGTGTTCCAAGGACGAGAAATCAGCCATCGCCGATGCCCTGGGCGGATTCCGGTTCACCACCGGTTTCGGCAAGACACTCTCACGGTTGGTCCGGCACGGAATCGGCGTTCACCACGCGGGCATGCTGCCCAAGTACCGGCGATTGATCGAGAAGCTCGCGCAGGACGGCCTCCTCAAGGTGATCTGCGGCACCGACACTCTCGGCGTCGGCATCAACGTGCCGATCCGCACGGTTCTGCTGACAGGGCTGACCAAGTACGACGGCACCCGCACGCGGCAGCTCAAGGCACGGGAGTTCCACCAGATCGCGGGGCGTGCCGGACGCGCAGGCTACGACACTATGGGAAGCGTCGTAGTCCAGGCACCCGAGCACGAGATCGAGAACATCCGCGCACTCGCCAAAGCCGGTGAGGATCCCAAGAAACGACGCAAGGTGCAGCGCAAGAAAGCACCCGAGGGTTTCGTATCCTGGGGACAGGGCACCTTCGACAAGCTCATCGCCGCGTCGCCGGAGCCCTTGCAGTCCCGGTTCGCGGTGAGCAACTCGATGCTTCTCAACGTCATTGCGCGACCCGGCAACTGCTTCGACGCGATGCGTCACCTCCTCGAGGACAATCACGAACAGCGGCCCGCGCAACGAAAACACATTCTCAAAGCGATATCGCTGTACCGCGGTCTGTTGCAGGCAGGGGTCGTGCAGCAGCTCGACGAGCCTGATAAAGACGGACGCATGGCGCGCCTGACGGTCGATCTGCAACGCGACTTCGCACTGAATCAGCCGCTGTCCCCGTTTGCACTGGCTGCGATCGAGCTGCTCGACATGGAATCGACCACGTACGCGCTCGACGTGGTGTCGGTGATCGAATCGACCCTCGACAACCCCCGTCAGATCCTGATGGCTCAGCAGCATGCGGCACGTGGCGAAGCGGTCGCCGAGATGAAGGCCGACGGCATCGAGTACGACGAGCGGATGGAACTGCTCGAGGAGGTCACCTGGCCCAAGCCTCTCGTTGAGCTCCTCGAGCCCGCATTCGAAACCTACCGTGGTGGCCACCCATGGGTCTCCGAGTTCCCCTTGTCCCCGAAGTCCGTCGTGCGCGACATGATCGAGCGCGCGATGACATTCGCGGAGCTGGTCAGCCACTACGGACTGGCGCGGTCGGAAGGCCTGGTACTCCGGTATCTCGCCGACGCGTACCGGGCGCTGCGGCAGACAGTTCCCGATTCCGCGCGCACCGAGGAACTCGAGGACATCGCGGAGTGGCTCGGCGAGCTGATCCGGCAGGTCGATTCGTCACTGCTCGACGAATGGGAGTCGCTCACCAACCCCGGCGCAGAATCCGACGATCAGCAGATCGCGTTCGGTGCCGATACACCGCGACCGCTCTCGGCGAACACTCGCGCGTTCCGGGTGATGGTGCGCAACGCGATGTTCAAGCGCGTCGAACTCGCATCACGACGTCGCTGGAACGATCTTGCCGAACTCGGTGACGGCCTCGACGCGGAAGACTGGTCGGACCTGCTCGAGCTCTACTTCGACGAGTACGACGAGATCGGCACCGGCCCCGATGCGCGCGGACCGTTGTTGTTCTCGTCCGAGATGGGCTCCGAAGTGTGGCGCGTGCGCCAGACGCTTGCGGATCCGCAAGGTGATCACGGTTGGGCACTGATCGGGGAAGTCAACCTCGCCGAGTCGGATGCCGCCGGTGAGGTCGTCTTCGACGAGTTCGAGATCGTCGAAGGCTGAGAGCGGGGGGACGGGACCGGTACCCTGGTTCCGGTGAACGATGAGCCCGCTGCGGCGTTTCGCCTGTCCTACGTCCCCGGCGTGACCCCGGCCAAATGGGTTCGGGTGTGGAAGGAACGGATTCCGGACGTACCGATCGAGCTGGTTCCCGTCGATTCGACCTCGGGGGCGGAGTGTGTGCGGGACGGGACGGCGGACATCGCGCTACTGCGGTTGCCGCTCGAACGTGACGGACTTTCGGTGATCACCCTCTACACGGAAACCTCCGTGGTGGTCGTGCCGAAGGAGCACGCGATAGCCGTCGTCGACGAGGTGTCGGTGTCCGACCTTGCAGACGAGACCGTGTTGCATCCCCTCGACGACGTGCTCGATTGGGTGAGCCTGCCCGGGGAGGAGGCGTTCGAGCGCCCCGCAACCACCGAGGACGCGATATCGCATGTCGCGTCGGAGGTAGGGGTACTCGTGACACCGCAGTCGCTCGCTCGTCTGCATCATCGTAAGGATCTGACGTATCGTCCGGTCGCCGATGCCCCTCAGTCGCAGGTGGGTCTCGTATGGCTCACCGACCGCACTACCGAGCACGTAGACGAGTTCGTCGGTATCGTCCGGGGCCGCACCGCGAACAGTTCCCGTGGGAGGCAGGATCCTTCCGGAACCGACGCCGCATCCAATGCCTCGGGTAAGCGTCGCGGCGAGCGTCAGGGTTCACAACCGAGGAAGATTGTCGGCGACAAGAAACCCAGGTCGCGCCGCGGCGCCACCGGACGCGGCAAGAACACAGGCCGTCCCAACCGCCGACGCGGCTGATCAGATTTCTCCGCAGCGCAGCCGATCAGCCGATGACCCGGGACTGCGGCGGGGCCTGCGACCGCAACACATCTGCCAATGCCCGGTAGTCGTCTGCGCGCGCGCTCGACGCCCGGAAGACCAGTCCGACGGTGCGTCCCGGTTCGGGGGCGGCGAAGTGGGCCACGGCCAGGTCCCCGCCCGCCGTTTCCACCGGCACCGCCGAGGCGGGCACGAGCGTAACGCCGAGACCACCTGCGACGCACCGCACGACAGTGGCAAGCGACGTTGCCCGTGTGTCTCCGGCATCAGGCCGGGCATCGACCGATCGGCACAGATCCAGGGTCTGGTTCCGGAGGCAGTGACCTTCGTCGAGAAGCAGGAGTGGAAGCTCGTCGAGGATAGACAGTGGAAGATCGGTTCTGCCTGCGAGGTGATGATCAGCGGGAACAACCAGGATGAAATCCTCGATGTACAAAGGGATCTCCACGACTCCCGCCACTTCGGACGGCAGAGCGAGCACTGCGACGTCCAGTGTGCCCGAACGGAGCGAACCGAGGAGCCGGGCCGTCTGATCCTCGATCACGTGCACTGCGAGATTGGGCATGCGCGTGCGAAGTTCGGGCAACAGGCCGGGGAGAAAGTAGGGCGCAACCGTGGGAATCAGCCCGATCCTCAGCGGGCCCGAGAACCCGTCGGAGACGCCCGCAGCCGCGGCGACGAATCCATCCGCGGCGTCGAGAATCGCTTTGGCCTGGGCGAGCAGTCTCGCGCCCGCGGGGGTCACAAGCACACGACGCGTGCTCCTCTCGATCAGTTGCACCCCGAGACCGTTCTCGAGCGAGGCGAGACCCTGCGACAGTGTGGGTTGGCTCACATTCAAACGCGCTGCGGCCGTGCCGAAGTGCTTATATGTGGCGACGGCCACGAACGCACGCAGCTGTGACAGGGTCGGGTGATAAGTCTGATCGGACACGCCTATCAGTATAGTGCGAGCCATCACCTTTACCTTTTGAAATTTTTCCGGCAGGATGAATCTCGTACCGGAGAACGATCCCTCGGGAACGTCCGGTAGCGCACAGACCCACGTCATCGGGCGTGGTGTGCGTGATCGACTCGCTTGTTCACGAGACACCAACGAGAGGACCGAAAATGGCATTGCTGACCATCGGCGATCAGTTCCCCGCTTTCAACCTGAAGGCCCTCATCGGCGGCGACCTGTCGCAGGTCGACGCCGCCCAGCCCGACGACTACTTCACCACCATCACCAGCGATGACTACGCAGGCAAGTGGAAGGTCGTCTTCTTCTGGCCGAAGGACTTCACCTTCATCTGCCCCACCGAGATCGCCGCGTTCGGCAAGCTGAACGAGGAGTTCGCGGACCGCGACACGCAGGTCCTCGGCGCCTCCGTCGACAACGAATTCGTGCACTTCCAGTGGCGTGCACAGCACGAGGATCTCAAGACCCTCCCCTTCCCGATGCTCTCGGACCTCAACCGTGAGCTCGTCTCGGCCACCGGCGTCCTGAACTCGGATGGCGTTGCCGATCGCGCCACCTTCATCATCGACCCGAACAACGAGATCCAGTTCGTGTCGGTCACCGCCGGTTCCGTCGGCCGCAACGTCGACGAGGTCCTCCGAGTCCTCGACGCCCTGCAGTCCGACGAACTGTGCGCGTGCAACTGGAAGAAGAACGACCCGACCCTCAATGCAGGTGAGCTCGTCAAGGCGGCGCTGCAGTGAGTGTCGACAACCTGAAGAACGCTCTCCCCGAGTACGCGAAGGACCTCAAGCTCAACCTGAGTTCGCTCGCACGCTCGACCGAGCTCAACGAGCAGCAGCTGTGGGGCACGTTCCTCGCCGCCGCGGCCGCGACCAAGTCCGCGACCGTGCTCACCGAGATCTCGGAGGAAGCCGCCGACGTCCTGTCTGCGGAGGCGTACAACGCCGCGCTCGGCGCAGCGTCGATCATGGGCATGAACAACGTCGCCTACCGGGCCAAGGGCTTCCTGGGCGACGAGTACACCCAGGTGCGCATGGGCCTGCGGATGAACATCATCGGCAGCCCCGGAGTGGAGAAGTCCGACTTCGAGCTGTGGTCGCTGGCAGTGTCCACGATCAACGGATGCCACGACTGCACCGCAGCGCACGACAACGTCGTCCGCAAGGAGGGTCTCACCAAGGAGCAGGTCTGGGAGGCCGTCAAGGTCGCCGCGACCCTCCAGGGCGTGGCCCAGGCGATCACCGCCAGCGAGATCCTCGCCGGCGCCAACGCCTGATCTACTGCATCACCGAGAAGGGATCCCTCCGCGGAGGGGTCCCTTCTCGCGTTCTCCGGCCTACCCGAACAGGTGGCTATGCGTTCGAACTCGGCGGAGTCCCGCCGAGCGCCTCCCCCGCAGCGATGTCGCATGCGTCGAGGGCTACTTCGATCTCGCCACCGAGCGCCACGCCGGGCGCGAGCGGCAACCGGTCACCGCTCCAGAAACGCCCCGGGTCGTACCAACTGCTCCCTCGGCGCCTCTGTTCGAGTAGTCCCATCTCCTCCATCGTCACGGCCACGACCTCAGCGCAATACGCGGATTCGAGACCGCCCTCGCTCCGCTTCAGGCGAGGAACGCGGCCGGCGAACCACCGCCCCGCGAGCTTCGCCGTCGAGGGGAACGGCGTTCCGTCGAGGCAGGCGATGGTACGCAGCAGCTGGTCTTCCTGTTCCGCGGTGATCCGAATCGAGAGCTGACGCAACCAACCACGCTGCCCGTAGCGCGCACCCCAGACCTGGACCGCGCTGCGCAGATCGTGCAGCTGGACACCACGCTGATGCCGGCCTGTCCACATGTCCGGCAGACTGCGCCCCAGCTCGGCATGCCACATCAGCGGAGGCAGATCCTCGAATGCCACCGTCATACCGACGTGATTGACCGGAGCGTTGGTCAACGTCTGGATGGCCCGGTCCGCGCCACTGGTGCCGCGGAAGACCCAGATGTCCCCCGTTCGAGTCAGATCCACGGCCTCGTCGAGCGAGACTCGTGACGGTGTCGGGCCGGACGGTACAGGGCTCACGGGGTGCATAGGGAAAGCCTGCCACGGACCGCTCCCAGCTAGGGTCGGTGCATGGCCCTTCGCACCAGCACCCTGTGGAAGCTGCTCGGACTTGCCGGAATAGCGGGAGTTGCAGCGACCGGTGCGATCACCCTGCGCAACGAACGCAGACGCCGCGACTACACCCCCGACGAGATCCGGTCGGTCCTTCATGAGCGGTACGCACGAGCGGTGGCAGCGCAGGACGGCACCGAGGAGGTACCGCTCACCCAGGTGCCGGTGAGCCCGACAACCCGGATCCGCCGCCTGATGCGCCGGGTCCGGCGTCGGCCATGAGTGATTCGGTCAGCCCAATGCCGCAGCGAAACCGTCAGCGAGTTCTTGCACCTGCTCGTCCGTCATGACGAACGACGGGGAGATCTGCATCGCGCCCTGACCTGCAGCGCGGCCCGAGATGCCGTGCTCCCGCAGGGTCTTGACGAAGCCGAGGGCCTCGCCGGGATCGGCGAGCTGCACTGCCGCGACCGCCCCCAGACCGCTCCGCACTTCCGCGACACGCGGATGATCCGCGAGCGGGGCGAGCTTCTCGTGGAGCGTCTTCTCGAGGCGTGCGGATTCGTCGAGCAGGTTCTCGCGTTCGAAGATATCGAGGTTGGCGTGTGCGGCCGCCGCTGCTGCCGCGTGACCTCCGTAGGTGTAACCGTGACGCCACCACACACCCCCGGCGAAGAACGGTTCGGCCACAGGCGGTGCCACGAACACCGCGCCCATCGGCAGATACCCCGACGTCAGGCCCTTGGCTGTTGTCACAATGTCGGGCTGAAGGTCGAACCTCGTCGCCGCGAACCACGACCCGCCGATCCTCCCGAACCCGGTGACCACCTCGTCGAGGACGAACAGGATGTCGTGATCTCGGCAGATGTCTCGGATCTCAGCGAGATAGCCGTCGGGCGGCAGGTACACGCCCCCGGCACCGATGATCGGTTCGCAGAAGAAAGCAGCGATGTTGTCGGCCCCGACTTTCTCGATGAGCTCGAGCAGGCCTTTGGCGTCGTCCCAGGGAACGGTGGCGGTGTCGGTCCACAGCGCGCCGTAGCCCTCTGAGTTGACGGCGATACCCGCCATCGACGTCCCGCCGACATGCATCCCGTGATAGGCCTTCTCGCGGCTGACGATCATGGTCTTGGTCGATCGGCCGACCTCTTGCCAGTAGCGGCGGGCAAGCTTCGCTGCCGTATCGATCGAGTCCGAGCCGCCCGAGGTGAAGAAGATCTTGCTACCGGGAATCGGCGCAATCTCCGCGAGCCTCTCCGCAAGCGCGATCGTGGGTTCTGCTGCGAAATCACCGAAATTCGAGAAGTGCGCAACTTTCGCCAGTTGCGCGGCGACTGCCTCACCGATCTCGGTGCGACCGTGACCGACGTTGGCAAACCACAGTCCCGCCGTCGCGTCGAGATAGCGAGTACCTGCATCGTCCCAGATGTATGCGCCTTCTCCACGAGCCACGACGAAGGCCCCGTCCCGCTCCACGACGCCCATGTCGGCGAATCCGTGCCACAACGCACCCACAGTCAGCTCCTGTCCACGACTACCGGTCCCAGCCATCGTATGGGTTCCGGGCGAGCGCGGCGGCTTCCGGTTCGGCAGGGCACGAAAGCGGCGGGGGATCGGTTGCGATCCGTCGGCCGAGAATCCGGCACAGGGGATCCTCACCCGAGTTCTGCCCGGGTTGCCGCACTACACAGTGCTCGCCTGCTACCGACACACCATCCGCACCACTCCTGCGCGGCAGTGACACTGCTCTCAGGCAGATCGGCCTGCTCCACACCGGTGTCGCACGAGAGCACCGACAGTCGCTAGGCTGTGTGACCAGCATGTCCATCTCTCCTGCCCCGAACCGTCGCGCACTTCGCGCGTCGCTGACCGAGGTGTCGCTCAGCGACGAACATCGGTTCCGCCGCCGCCTCGATCGAGCGCGCGGCGACGACGCGCTCACCAAGATCGCCCACGACATCGACTCCGCGCGTTCGCGCCTCGCGCGACGCATCGAGTCGATTCCACAGATTCGGTACCCGGAAGATCTTCCGGTATCCCAGCGCAAGAACGACATCGCGGACGCGATCCGCGACCACCAGGTCGTCGTGGTGGCCGGCGAGACCGGGTCCGGCAAGACCACCCAGATCCCGAAGATCTGTCTCGAACTGGGTCGCGGTGTGCGCGGCCTCATCGGGCACACCCAGCCCCGCCGTATCGCGGCACGTGCAGTGGCCGAGCGTCTTTCCGACGAACTCGATTCCGAACTCGGCGACACCGTCGGCTACACGGTGCGTTTCACCGATCAGGTGTCCGAGCGCACTCTGGTCAAACTGATGACCGACGGCATTCTGCTCGCCGAGATCCAGCGCGACCGTATGCTCCGCCGCTACGACACCCTGATCATCGATGAGGCACACGAACGCAGCCTCAACATCGACTTCCTTCTCGGGTATCTCGAGCAACTGCTCCCCCGCCGGCCCGACCTGAAGGTGATCATCACCTCGGCCACGATCGACCCCGAGCGATTCGCGAAGCACTTCGCCGATGCGGAGGGGACGCCGGCTCCGATCGTCGAGGTCTCGGGACGCACCTACCCGGTTGAGGTGCGGTACCGACCGCTGACCGTCGAGCGAGGCGACGAACTCGTCGACCGCGACCCCGTCGACGCCGTGTGCGAGGCAGTCGAGGAACTGCAGTCGGCCGGCGACGGCGACATCCTCGTGTTCCTCTCGGGCGAGCGCGAAATCCGAGACACTGCGGACGCACTGCGCGACCGCAAGTTGCGCAACACCGAGATCCTCCCCCTGTACGGCCGACTGTCGGCTGCCGAACAGCATCGCGTCTTCACCGGGCACACCGGACGGCGCGTCGTACTGTCGACCAACGTCGCCGAGACCTCGTTGACGGTGCCCGGCATCCGCTACGTCGTCGACCCCGGCACCGCCCGTATCTCGCGGTACTCGGTGCGGACGAAGGTCCAACGACTACCCATCGAAGAGATCAGCCAAGCGTCCGCGCGGCAGCGCGCCGGTCGTTGCGGTCGCGTCGCCGACGGCATCTGCATCCGCCTTTATTCGCAGGACGATTTCGAGTCGCGCCCCGAGTTCACCGAGCCCGAGATCTTGCGTACGAACCTCGCGTCGGTGGTCCTGCAGATGACGGCACTCGGTCTCGGCGACATTGCTTCGTTCCCGTTCGTCGAGCCGCCCGACGCTCGCGCGATCCGCGACGGTATCGCGCTACTGCACGAACTCGGTGCGGTCGAACCCGCAGGCAAAGACGAAACGCTGAGGTTGACCGGCATCGGGCGGGAGCTCGCACGGCTCCCCGTCGACCCCCGCATGGCTCGCATGATCGTCGAGGGGCACCGCAACGGGTGTCTGCGCGAGGTCCTCATCATCGTATCCGCGCTGTCGATCCAAGATGTCCGAGAGCGCCCCACCGAGCACCAGCAGGCCGCCGACGAGAAGCACGCTCGTTTCAACGTCGACGGATCGGACTTCCTCGCTTTCCTCCGCTTGTGGGACTACCTGAAGCAACAGCGGAAAGAGCTGTCGTCCAACCAGTTCCGAAAACTGTGCCGCAGCGAGTTTCTACACTGGATGCGTATCCGAGAGTGGCAGGATCTGCAAGGGCAGCTCCGTCAGATCACCTTGAACCTCGGTTGGGAGACCGCGCACCAGCAGGTCGGCGACGACGCGATCCATCAATCGCTGCTTGCAGGCCTGCTCTCGCATATCGGATTGCGCGAGGGCGACAAACGCGACTTCCTCGGCGCGCGAGGCGCACGCTTCGCGCTCTTCCCCGGCTCGTCCTTGTTCAAGAAGCCCCCTCGATGGGTGATGGCGGGTGAGCTGGTCGAAACCTCGCGGCTGTGGGGCAGGATGGCAGCGCGGATCGAGCCCGAGTGGGCAGAGAAACTTGCGCCCCACCTGGTCAAGCGCGCTTACTCGGAGCCGCACTGGTCGACGAAGCAGCAAGCAGCGATGGCGTATGAGCGTGTCACCCTCTACGGCATCCCCCTCATCGCCCAACGCCGGGTGCAGTACGGCCGAATAGACCCCGAAGCCTCACGAGAGCTGTTCATCAGACACGCGCTCGTACAGGGTGAGTGGCAGACCCGCCACAAGTTCTTCCACGACAACCGGGCATTGCTCGACGACGTGGAAGAACTCGAGCATCGCGCGCGGCGACGCGACCTGGTCGTCGACGACGACACCCTGTTCGAGTTCTACGATCGGCGTGTCGGCCCTGAAGTCGTGTCGGCCAGGCATTTCGACGCCTGGTGGAAGAAGGTCCGGCACAACGAGCCGGACCTACTGACCTTCACACCCGAGACGGTCGTCAATCAGGACGCGGCAGCGGTCCTCGAGGGTGACTATCCGGATGCGTGGCGACAAGGCGAGCTGCAATTTCCCCTGACCTACCAGTTCGAGCCGGGCACCGAGGACGACGGCGTCACCGCCAGAATCCCATTGGCGCTGCTCGCAGGAGTACGACCCGTAGGATTCGACTGGCTCGTTCCGGGCTTGCGACACGAACTCGTCACCGCGCTGATCAAGAGCCTGCCGAAGCAGATTCGACGCCAGGTGGTTCCGGCCCCGGACTTCGCGAAAGCCGTCCTCGTCTCGGTGACCGCACGCAGCGAACCTCTCGTCAACGCACTCGCCCGTGAACTGTCGCGGCTCGGGAACTGCAAGATCGAACCGGGTGACTTCACTCCAGCGATGCTGCCCGATCACTTGAAAATGACCTTCGCAGCGATCGACGAGCAAGGAAAGGTGCTGGGCCGCAGCAAGAGTCTCACCGCACTGCGAAAACAACTCGCTACCCGAGTCGACGCCGAGGTCGCGCGCGCGGCCTCGGGCACTGAACGCGCACCTGCCCTCGCATGGACGGCGGAGACCCTCGGCACCCTTCCGCAGACGGTCACGCGCGAAGTCGGTGGCCAGCAGGTGACCGGTTATCCCGCCTTGGTGCCCGAGAACGAGGGTGTGGCGGTACGCGTTCTGAGCACTCCGCAGGCGCAACGTTCCGCCACCCGCGCCGGAGTGCGAGCGCTCCTTCTCGCTGCCGCCCCGACCAAGGCGAAGGTCGTCACCTCAGGGTTGACGAACTCGGAACGGCTGACACTCGGGCGTAACCCGGATGGCTCGTTCGACGCACTCATCGAGGACTGCCGGGCATGCGCGGTCGACGAATTGATCGCAGCCCACGGGAAGCCGGTACGGACACCCGAGGAATTCGAAGTACTCGCGGTGGTAGTGCGCAGCGAGCTTCCCCGGCGCGTCGCGCACCTGCTGAAGTCCGTTGTGCCTGTATTGAGCAAGGCTCACGAGGTGGGCGTGCAGTTGGATCGGGTTCGCGGCGAGGCGGCGGACGACGTCCGTGAGCAGCTGTCTTCGTTGCTCTTCGCCGGGTTCGTCACCGACCTGGGTTCTCGTCGGCTGGCCGATCTTCCTCGGTATCTCGCCGCCGCAGCTCAGCGTCTCGAATCACTCCCGGCAAGTGCAAATCGCGATGCCCAGGCAATGGATGTCCTCGATCGGGTGTATGCGTCCTACGACAAGCTGCTCGCGCGGTTGCCGGAGGAACGCCGAGACGCACGCGACGTCGTGGATGTCTACTGGATGATCGAGGAACTACGCGTGAGCCTGTTTGCCCAAGGGATGGGTACACGGGTTCCGGTGTCGGAAAAACGGATACTCAAGGCCATCGGTTCGATCCGCTGACGTCATGACCGGCCCGACCCTGACGGATCAGTCCGCGTCGGCGGCGACGTCGCGGGTACGTTGGTGTTCGCGCAGTTCCGTGATCTCGCGTTCGAAATCTTCAGCAGAGCTGAATGACCGATACACCGAGGCGAATCGGAGGTAAGCGACCTCATCGAGGTCGCGAAGCGGCCCGAGAATCGCAAGCCCGACCTCGTGGCTGGGGACCTCGGGTGCGCCCTTCGCCCGCACTGCGTCTTCGACCTGCTGCGCCAGCTTGTTCAGGGCGTCGTTGTCGACATCGCGGCCTTGGCAGGCTCGCGCGACACCGCGCACGACCTTCTCACGACTGAAGGGCTCGGTTACGCCGCTGCGCTTGACCACGGACAACACCGCGGCTTCGACCGTGGTGAATCGGCGACCGCACTCCGGACATGCCCGACGGCGACGAATCGCGGCGCCCTCGTCGGCTTCACGCGAATCGACGACCCTGGAGTCGGGGTGCCGGCAATACGGGCAGTACATGTCGATTCCTTCGTCGCTGCCGTGGTGGCCGCAACGTCGCCGACGAAACGATGTCGTGTTCGAAGGATCGATCCTGCCCGGGGGCAGGGTCTTCCCGACGCGACCACACGGGGTGGTGTGACTGACAGATTCAGACAATACCCGCACGTGTAGTGCGCTCCCGGAGTCCGGGTGGGTCGGCACCGCGTCGTCATCTTCCATCGGTGACCACCCCCACTCCCTCCGCACGCGGTGCCGAGTCGGTCATCACCGGTATCGTGCGGCCGGCTTCCGCCGCGACCTGGCTCGTACGAACGTGTGCCACACACAGGATCGCCGTCACCGCGGCGGCTGTGAATATCACCGTGGCGAGCATCTGTACCAGCAAGTACCCGAGACCGATTCGAGGTGCAGGCAGGTGGGCGCAGGACCTCCCCCCGCTCCGCGGCGGGTGCCCGTCGACTCCGGCCGGCAGTGTGGACGCTCTCCGCGGATGAGCAACAGCCTCGGCCGCATGGGTCGTTCGGAATTCCGTCAACAATGTTGTGCCCATCGGGTCCTCCGTGGCAGTCATGAGCCGGGTGGGTTCGCCCATTCATTCGAACGAATGCCTGTTCGAACTTTCTATCACGCTTCGGCGTTCGTGTCGTCCGTTTGTTCGAAACAATCTCGAACAGATGTTTGATATACGGCACCGATGCGGATAGATTCGAAAGATCACACACAACACATCAGAAACTCGACGCACGGAGGTCACGAGCATGACGGACGCCAACTCCGCGACCAGCCGGAAGAAGTCGTCCGGCACCGACGGCACCACGCTCACCGAGCGTCAACGCCGCGTCCTCGAGGTGATTCGTACCTCGGTGGCCGAGCGAGGCTACCCACCGAGCATCCGAGAGATCGGAGACGCGGTCGGCCTCAACAGCACCTCTTCGGTCGCGCACCAACTTCGCACCCTCGAGCGCAAAGGCCTGCTGCGCCGCGATCCGAACCGTCCCCGCGCGGTGGATGTACGTGGATTCGACGACCCACAGGTCGCGCCCGACGTCGTCGGGGAGGTGCTCCCGGCGGCGTCCTCCGACGACATCCCCTCGGCTGCCCTGGTTCCCGTGGTCGGGCGAATCGCAGCAGGCGGCCCGATTCTCGCCGAGGAAGCCATCGAAGATATCTTCCCGCTACCCAGGGAGGTCGTGGGCCAGGGATCGTTGTTCCTGCTGAAGGTCGTGGGCGAATCGATGATCAACGCAGCGATCTGCGACGGAGACTGGGTCGTGGTTCGTCAGCAGAATGTGGCCGAGAGCGGCGATATCGTTGCCGCCATGCTCGACGGGGAAGCCACGGTCAAGACCTTCAAGCGCGTGAAGAACGACGTCTGGCTCATGCCACACAACCCCGTGTTCGAGCCGATTCCGGGTAACGACGCGGTCATTCTCGGCAAGGTGGTCACGGTCATCCGCAAGCTCTGACCGCACACTTCCGTCGCGCCTCAGAGACCGGCGTCCGCACCTCCCTACACAGCGAGGCCGGTGAGGCTCCATCGATGCGGAGCCCCACCGGCCTCATGTAGTGCGCCCGCATGAATGCGCAGCGATCAGAGGTTCAGCCCGCGGCCGATGACCTCCTTCATGATCTCGTTGGTACCGCCGTAGATCTTCTGGACCCGAGAGTCGAGGTACGCCTTGGCGATCGGGTATTCGCGCATGTATCCGTAGCCGCCGTGCAACTGGAGGCAGCGGTCGATGAGTTCGACCTGCTTGTCCGTGGTCCAGTACTTGGCCATCGCGGCCTCCTGGACGGTGAGCGCACCGGCATTGAGCAACTCGACGCATTTGTCCACGAACACCCGAGCAAGCAGGGTTTCCGTCGACAGTTCGGCGAGTTCGAATCGGCTGTTCTGAAAACGTCCGATCGACTTGCCGAAGGCCTTGCGGTCGCGGCAGTACTGGATGGTGTCCTCGAGGACCTGCTCCATTGCGGCGGCCGCGACGACCGCGATCGAGAGCCTCTCCTGCGGAAGGTTCTGCATCAGGTAGATGAAGCCCATTCCCTCTTCACCGAGCATGTTGGCGGCGGGAACACGCACGTCGTTGAAGCTCAGCTCGGCGGTATCCTGTGCATCGAGACCGATCTTGTCGAGATTGCGGCCACGCTCGAAGCCGGGCATACCGCGCTCGACGACGAGCAGGGAGAATCCCTGGGCGCCCTTCTCCGGGTCGGTGCAGGCAACCACGATCACCAGGTCGGCGTTGATTCCGTTGGTGATGAACGTCTTGGACCCATTGAGGACCCAGTCGTCACCGTCACGAGCCGCCCTGGTCTTGATGCCCTGGAGATCGCTGCCGGTGCCCGGCTCGGTCATCGCGATGGCGGTGATGATCTCACCGGAACAGAAACCGGGAAGCCACCGCTTCTTCTGTTCCTCGTTCGCGAGGTTCAGCAGGTACGGCGCTACGACATCGTTGTGCAGCATGAAACCGACACCGCTGTATCCGCCGCGGGTGGTTTCCTCGGTCAGGACAACGTTGTAGCGAAAGTCGTCGACGCCTCCGCCACCGAACTCCTCAGGCACTGCCATGCCCAGAAAGCCCTGTGCACCGGCCTTCTTCCACACTTCGCGGTCGACAATCTTGTCCTTCTCCCACTGCTCGTGGAAAGGGGCCACCTCCTGTTCGAGGAACTTCCGGTACGACTCACGGAACAGGTCGTGTTCGGGCTCGAAAAGGGTGCGTTCCATCTGCGCTCCTGTCAGTGACGACGTGGACATACCCACGGTATGCACGCCGGCGAACGATGGCGCTGACAGGAGCGAGCAGATTTTGTGACCGCGACAACCGCGAATCAGTGGCGCAGTTCTGCCAATCGGCGCAGCAGTGGATAGGCGACGAGTATTCCTATCGACCCCCACGCGATGCCGCCCAACTCCACCGATCCGATCGACAGGGTGAGGTCGCCGATCCCTGCAACGAGTGCTGCTGCTACCACCGTGAGATTCACAGGGTCGGTGAAGTCGATCTTCGCGTCCATCCAAATCCGCACGCCCAGAAGGCCGATCAACCCGTAGAGGACGAGAGTGGCTCCACCCAGAACGCCCTCGGGCACCGTGAACACGAGCGCCCCGAACTTCGGGGAGAACGCGAGCACCACTGCAGTCACCGCCGCCACCCAGTATGCAGCGGTCGAGTACACCCGGGTAGCAGCCATCACACCGATGTTCTCGGCGTATGTGGTGGTTCCCGATCCTCCGCCTGCGCCCGCAAGCGTGGTGGCCAGACCGTCGGCGAGCAGCGCGTCGCCTGCGACACTGTCGAGATTGCGGCCCGTCATCGCGGCAACAGCCTTGACGTGACCCACGTTCTCTGCGACCAGGACGATGACCACCGGCAGGGCCAGCAGAATGACCGACAACTCGAAGGTCGGGGCGCGCAACTCGGGCAAGCCGAACCAGGCTGCTTCCTTCAGCGCGTCGACACGGTCGGGCGCCAGACCTCCGGTGATCCATGCGAAGAGCCATCCGATGACCACGCCGACGAGGATGCCGAGCCGGCCGAGGAGGCCGCGGCCGAGCACTGTCACCATAAGGATCGCGATCAGCGTCACCGCACCGATCAACGGTTGGGCTTCGAACGATCCGACAGCAGTCGGGGCAAGATTGAGCCCGATCAGCGCGACCACCGCGCCGGTCACGACGGGAGGCATCACGGCGTCGATCACCCGCGAGCCGAGCGCCTTGACGATCAGTCCGATGATCGCGAGCACGGCGCCTGCCGCCACGATACCGCCGAGCTGCGCAGCCGGACCGCTCCCGGCCGAGGCCGTCAAGGGCGCGATGAACGCGAAGGACGAGCCCAGATAGCTCGGTACGCGCCCGCGGGTGATGAGTAGGAACAACACGGTGCCGATGCCGGAGAACAGCAATGTGGTGGTCACCGGGAAGCCGGTGATCGTGGGCACGAGCAGCGTGGCACCGAACATCGCGACCACATGCTGCATCCCGATGCCGATGGTTCGCGGCCAAGAAAGCCGCTCGTCGGGAGCGACGACCGCACCGGCATTGATCTGCCGCCCGTCACCGTGCAGTTCCCAGCCGAATCCCATGTTGCGACTCGTCGGCCGCACGCGTTCATTCACGACGCAGATCGTATGACCCGGACGCGCTCCGCCGGGCACCGGCCGAAAGATGATCCGCGTCGCTCCGCAATTCTCCGGCCCGGCAATTCGCGGACTTCTGCGATTCTCAGACGAGGATGCGGGCGGCCGCGGCGCGCGCCTCCACAGGATCGACAGCGGACGACACCGCATGCGCGGCGTCGCGGCATTGCTGCATCGTGACCGCAGACAGTCGCGCGCCGACAGCGGCGACGGCCGATGCCGCGCAGGACAGCGAAGTCACACCCATTCCCGCGAGAACGCACGCGAGAAGAGGATCTGCCGCGGCCTCGCCGCAGACTCCGACGGGTTTGCCTGCCGCCACGCCGGCCGCGGCGGTCCGCGCGACCAGTGCCAGCACTGCCGGCTGCCAGGCATCGGTCAGCGACGCCAGTTCCGGCGACATCCGATCTGCCGCCATCGTGTACTGCGCGAGGTCGTTCGTTCCGATGGACAGGAAGTCGACGTGTTCGAGCAGGCGGTCTGCGAGGAGCGCCGCGGACGGCACCTCGACCATCACGCCGGGCACCATGTTCCGCGACCGGACCCGGTCGGCGAATGCGGCTGCTTCGGCCACCGTGGCGATCATGGGGGCCATGACCCACGGCGCCGTGCCAGTGCGCTCAGCGGCTGCAGCCACCGCGTCGAGTTGCCGTTCGAGGATTCCGGGTGCGGCGGCCGCCACCCGGATGCCCCGGACGCCGAGCGCGGGGTTGTGCTCCTGCGGATGTTCTGCGAATCGCAACGGCTTGTCGGAACCGGCATCGAGCGTGCGGAGCACGACCTTTCGGCCCTGATACGCGTCGAAGACCTCGGCGTAGATGTCGGCCTGTTCGGACACGGTCGGTTCGGTGTCGCGATCGAGGAAGCACAGTTCGGTGCGGAACAGTCCTACGCCTTCGGCTTGGGTCGGGCGAGCAGCGCGCGCACCGGACCCGTCCTGGACATTGGCGAGGACGGCGACGGGATGGCCGTCGGAGGTCGCTCCCGGGCCCGTCCACGCACCGATACGGGCGCGGTCGGTGCGGTCCTGTTCGACGGCCGCCTCGGCGGCATCGTGATCGGGGTCGACGACGATACGTCCGGTACCGCCGTCGATCAGGACCGTCGTGCCCGCGGCGACGTCGTCGAGCCCCGCTGTGGCGACGATGCACGGAATCCCCAGCTGCCTGGCAATGATGGCGGTGTGGCTGGTCGGGCCCCCGAGGGAGGTTGCGAGTCCGAGGATGCGCGCGGGGTCGAGTCCGGCCGTGTCGGCGGGTGCGAGGTCGTCGGCGAGCAGAACCGAGGGAACGTCGGGTAGTTCGATGCCCGGTTCGGGATCGCCGTTCAGTTCGGCGAGGACGCGGTCGCGGATGTCGATCAGGTCGGTGACCCGTTCCGCCTGCAGACCGCCGATCTTCTCGAAGATCGTGACGAATTGGTCGGTCGCGCCGATCGTGGCGGCGGCCGCGTCGGATCCGGATCGGATCTTTCCGTCGGCGGCGGCGCGCCACGCACGGTCCTGCGCCAGTACCGCGTTGGCCTGCAGCACTTCGGCGGCGGCCCCCGAGGCGTGTACGGCTCGTGACTTCAGACGATCTGCGACCACCTCGACTGCAGCATCGAACCGGGCGGATTCCGCTTCGCGCGCAGTATCCGGAACGGTGGTCGTCGTCGTGGTGATCTGCGGGCGCGGTGCCGGCCGGATGACCGGACCGTATCCGACCCCGGGCACCACCGGTGTGCCGTGCAGTACTGGCGCCTCGTTCGTCATTCCGTCTCCTCACCACTACCAGATTCTGTGATCCAGATTACCCGTAGGCATTGACATGTCAACACATACGGGCGTAAAACAACATTATCCAACATCGATTCCAAGGGGTTCTGGTGTACGCAGAGGAACGTCAGCAAGCAATCGCTGATCTGGTCGGTCGCCACGGACGCGTGTCCGTGGCGGATCTCGCCGACCGCTACGACGTCACCTCGGAGACGGTGCGCCGCGACCTCGCACTCCTCGAACGTCTGGGCCACGTCCGGCGGGTCCACGGCGGAGCCGTCCCCACCACAGCACTCACCGCGACCGAACCGGGTCTGTCCGAACGTGAGAACACTCGCGCCGCCCACAAGGATCGGATCGCGGCCGCAGCGGCACGATTCCTCCCCGGCGCGGGCGGCAGTGTGATCCTCGATGCGGGCACCACCACCAGCCGGATCGCCGCCGTCCTGCCGAGCGACTCCGAGATCACCGTCGCGACGAATTCGGTTCCCATCGCGTCACGACTCGCGGGAGCGAACTCCGTGAACCTGCACCTGATCGGGGGACGCGTCCGCGGCACCACCCAGGCCGCGGTGGGGCCCGAAGCTCTCCGGTTCCTGGACATCCTCAACGTGGATGTGGCATTCATCGGCACCAACGCGCTCACTATCGAACATGGGCTGTCCACCCCCGACGCCGACGAGGCGGCGGTCAAGAGCGCGATGGTGCATTCCGCCGAGCGTGTGGTCGTCGTGGCGGATTCGTCGAAGATCGGCCGGCGGCACCTGCTGCGATTCGCTCCGATCGATGCGGTCGATGTCCTCGTCACCGACACCGACCTCGACGACGCAGACCATGCCCGCCTGACCGACCATGGAATCGAGGTGGTGACGGCATGATCGTCACTCTGACTGCAAATCCCAGCCTGGACCGCACCGTCGATCTGGACGCACCGCTCATGCGCGGTGCCGTGCACCGAGCCACAGGAACAACGGTCGACCCCGGAGGCAAGGGCATCAACGTCGCACGTGTCTTGCATCGCGCAGGTCAGGACGTACTGGCAGTACTTCCCGGAAACCCCGACGATCCTCTGCTCGGCGCCCTCGACACACGGGGAATCCCGTACCACGCAATCGCAACCTCGGGGCACGCCCGCACCAATGTCACCATCGCCGAACCCGACGGCACCACCACGAAACTCAACGAACCCGGCACGCCGTGCTCCGACACCACCCGCGCGGGGTTGCATTCCGCCGTGCTCGGTCACGCTCCCGGTGACGGATGGGTCGTGCTGTCCGGATCGCTTCCGCCGGGTATGCCGAGCGACTTCTACGCCGATCTCGTGCGCACCCTCCGGCCCACCGGGTGCCGCGTCGCCGTCGACACCTCGGAAGCGCCACTGCTCGCCCTCGCGGCAGGATTCCCCCACGCCGCACCCGACCTCATCAAACCGAATTCCGACGAGCTCGCCCAGCTCACTGGAGCCGACGCGAGAACACTCGAGGCCGACGCCGCGTGCGGCGACGTCGGATCGGTCGCAGACGCCGGCCGGATGCTCGTCGCACAGGGTGTGGGGGCAGTGCTCGTCACTCTCGGATCCGCCGGTGCCGTACTGATCACGGCCGAGGGCGTCTGGCGGGCCGCGGCCCCGCCGGTCATCGCCCGCAGCACCGTCGGTGCCGGTGATTCGTCTCTCGCCGGCTATCTCATCGCCGAGCAGGCAGGCGCCGCCCCGCCGGACCGCCTGCGTCACGCCGTCGCATACGGCAGCGCCGCCGTTGCCCTCCCCGGAACCCGCATCCCCGGACCCGACTCCGTCGACCCCTCCGCAACCCGCACCGAACCGGTACCCGATCACCCGGACCGCACGAACCGCCCACTCTCCCGTAAGGACACGTGATGTCAGACAGCGCTTCCGGCCCCACCCGTAGGATCATCGACGCCGATCTCATTGCGCTCGACACCGACCTCGGCGCCGACAAGGACTCGGTGATCACGGCGCTGGCCGGGCGACTCACTGCCGCGGGTCGCGCGACGGACCGAGACGCACTCGCGGCCGCGGTCCTCAACCGCGAGGCAAAGTCGGCGACCGGCCTACCCGGCGGGATCGCAATCCCCCACTGCCGCCACGCTGCGATCACCACCGCATCGCTCGGATTCGCCCGACTGTCACCGAAGGTCGACTTCGGTGCCCCGGACGGTCCGGCCGATCTCGTGTTCCTGATTGCCGCGCCCGAGGGCGCCGGCGCAGACCACATGAGACTCCTGACCGCTCTGGCCCGCGCCCTCGTCCGTCCCGATTTCGTGGCGGCGCTCCGAGCAGCGCGCGACTCCGACGAGATCATCGCTCTGGTCGAGGGTGTCCTCCCCACTGCACCCGCCGACACCGCGCCGGCCACCGCCCCCGAGCAGGTCGCGGAGGACACGAAACCCGCGGCATCGGAACCGTCGGAGCGGTCGGTGGTCGCAATCACCGCGTGTCCCACCGGGATCGCCCACACCTACATGGCGGCCGACGCGCTCACCGCTGCCGCCGAGCGGGCCGGCGTCACCCTGCAGGTCGAGACTCAGGGGTCGAGCGGAAGCACCCCGATTCCTCCGTCCGTCATCGCAGCCGCCGACGCCGTGATCTTCGCAACCGACGTCGGAGTCAAGGGCCGTGAGCGCTTCGCCGGGAAACCGGTGATCGCCTCGGGCGTCAAACGTGCAATCAACGAGCCTGACGCCATGATCACCGAGGCGCTGCACGCCGCCGCTGATCCGAAGGCCGCGCGAGTCGAAGCGGGCACAGCCGACACCACCGGTGAGAGCACCGCGGCCGACGTCGGATGGGGTACCCGCCTGAGACAGATTCTGCTCACCGGCGTCAGCTACATGATTCCCTTCGTGGCAGCCGGTGGTCTTCTCATCGCACTCGGGTTCCTGCTCGGCGGTTACGACATCTCCGACTCCGCAGCGCTCATCGTCGTGGACAATTCGCTGACGAACCTGCCCGACGGTGGACTGACCATCTATCTCGGCGCGGTTCTGTATCAAATCGGTTCGCTCGCGTTCTCGTTCCTCGTGCCCGCGCTTGCCGGATACATCGCCTACGCGATCGCCGACCGTCCCGGTCTCGCGCCCGGCTTCACCGCGGGCGCGGTCGCGGTGTTCGTCGGGGCCGGCTTCATCGGCGGTCTGGTCGGCGGCATCATTGCCGGCTTCGCCGCACTGTGGGTCGGACGGATACCACTGCCCGCGTGGGCCCGAGGCCTGATGCCGGTGGTGATCATCCCGCTGCTCGCAAGCCTGATCGTCGGCGCCGCGATGTTCCTCGTGCTGGGCAGGCCGCTCGCCGCGATCACCACCGGTCTCACCGACTGGCTCAATGGCCTGTCCGGCGGTTCTGCGGTCGCACTCGGGGTGATCCTCGGTCTCATGATGTGCTTCGACCTCGGAGGCCCCGTCAACAAAGCTGCGTACGCGTTTGCCGTCGCAGGCCTCGACGTGAGCAATCACGCATCGCTGCAGATCATGGCGGCTGTCATGGCGGCAGGTATGGTACCTCCGCTCGCCATGGCGCTGTCCTCACTGGTGCGACCGCGTCTCTACAGCGCGGCGGAACGCGAGAACGGCAAGGCTGCATGGCTGCTCGGCGCGTCCTTCATCTCCGAAGGGGCCATCCCCTTCGCCGCCGCCGATCCGTTCCGGGTGATCCCGTCGATGATGGTCGGCGGAGCAGTCACCGGCGGCATCATCATGGCCACCGACGTCACGTTGAGCGCACCACACGGCGGTATCTTCGTCATCTTCGCGATGGATCGTGTGCTGTGGTTCTTCATCGCACTCGCTGTGGGCACCGTCATCGCTGCGCTCTGCGTCACCCTGGCAAAGGAGTTCATTCGCACCGATTCCACACGCACCTCGGCACCCGTCGTAACCGGGTCGCAACCAGCCCCGGCCCGGTCCTGATCAACCATCACCAGAAGGAGTTCTCATGCCTGTCAACACCGTCGAGGTCGGCTCGTCCATCGGCCTGCACGCACGTCCCGCCGGAATCATCGCCGAAGCCGTCGTCGCCGCAGGAGTTCCGGTGACGCTGTCGGTCGAGGGCGGTGAACCCGTCGACGCGGGTTCCGCGCTGATGATTATGACCCTCGGAGCCTCACAAGGGGTCGCGGTGACCGTCAGCTGCGAGGACGAGACCGTTCTTGCGCAGGTCAGCGACCTGGTTGCGGCAGACCTCGACGCCTGACTCCGCACGGCAGAGGTGATTCAGGCACGTCGCGTCCGTAGACGCCGCACGATCACGGCGCCAACCACCACGAGCACGGCAGCTGCTGCCGCGACTCCGATCGGCCCGGCGGCGTACGGGTCCGAGTTCGATTCTGTGTCCGACACCGTCTCCGCAGCGAAATGCTCGGTCACACCACGCCACACCCGGAGAGGAGGTCGCGCATCGGTAAGGGTGCCGCCCTGAACGACCGCTTCGGAGCCCGTCACCAGATCGCCTGCCGAGGTGAAGGCCACCGCCTCCCCCTGCGGTTCGTCGGGAACCGGGATTCGCAGCACTGGGCCCGCAATCAACGCTGCTACCAGGTCGGTGTCGGGCGCATGGAACAGGTAGATGTCCGTGTAGGTGCGGACCGCCGCGACAGTTCCGTCCGGGCTCACCGCACCACCGGTGATCAACGTGGACGACGCACCCGGAAGCGGTCCGCCGGGTGTGTCGGTAGGACCGAGAGCGAGCGACCCGGCCTTTTCCAGCGGTGTCGGTCCTGGTGTTGCGAGCTGCTCGAGTGCTCGACCGCGAACCGGCCGATAGATACCGCTCGCACCGAACAGCGTCTTGGTGACGATCACCGGCTCTCCGGTCGCCGATACCAGCACGGCCTCGGCGTCACGAGGACCGTCAGGGTAGGTCAAGCGGTGCAGATCACCGGCTCCGCTGGCGGGGTCGAGCGAGATCAGTGCCACCGTCTGTCGTGCGGAGGTGTTGTCGCCGATGTCCGCGAGCCACAGTCTGCCGTCGGGACCTGCCGTCATGTCTTCGATGTCATAGGGGTCGACTGGAACCGGGAACCGTTGCACCACTGCGCAATCCGGGTCGAGTTCGACCACTGACTCGTCGACACCCGCGTCGGGGGTCGCGAACAGCCGCCCACCGACCACGGCCAGGCCCGACAGCTCGTCGAGGGAGGGATCGTCCGGTGTGCACAGGTTTTCCGATGGAAAGTCCACGACGGGGATGTCCGCGGTGTCCGCCTCGGCGCGCGCCGCACCCGGCAGAACACAGGCGAGCGCGAGGACGGCGGCGACCCCGGCGCCGCGGAGCGGACTCATCAGACGGCGTACTCGTCCAACACGGAGGCGAGCGCCCGCGGAACTCTGGCATGCACGCGTGTTCCGTCCGCCTCGTGCGCGGAATGGAGGATCTGGCCGTCCGAGTGGATTCGGGACAACAGGTCGCCGCGGGTGTACGGCACAAGTACCTTTACCTCTACGTCCGGGTCCTCGAGCATGCGCCCGAGCCGCTCGCGCAGCTCGTCGATGCCCTCACCGGTATGCGCCGAGACGAACACCGAATCGGTCAGGAGCCCGCGGAGTTGGGTCAGGGTGACCGGATCGGCCGCATCGACCTTGTTGACAACGATCAATTCGGGCGGCGGCGGTCCGTCGGACTCACGTAATACGTCCGTCAGAACCTCGCGAACCGCTTTGATCTGTTCGGTCGGGAGCGGGTCGGATCCATCGACCACGTGCAGCAGAAGATCGGCATCGGCGACCTCCTCGAGGGTCGACCGGAATGCCTCGACGAGCTGAGTCGGCAGGTGACGTACGAATCCGACCGTGTCGGTCAGAACCAACTCCCGGCCGTCGGGTAGCGCTGCGCGTCGTGTCGTCGGGTCCAGGGTCGCGAACAGAGCGTTCTCCACCAGGACCCCGGAGCCGGTGAGCCGATTGAGCAGGCTCGATTTGCCTGCGTTGGTGTAGCCGACGATCGCGACGGACGGGACCCGGTTGCGCAGCCGGCGAGTCCGCTTCGTGTCTCGCGCTGCCTTCATCCCTTTGATCTCGCGGCGCAGCTTCGCCATCCGTTCACGGATCCGACGACGGTCGGTTTCGATCTTGGTTTCGCCGGGTCCGCGGAGTCCCACACCGCCGTTGCTACCGGCACGGCCACCTGCCTGACGGGACATCGACTCACCCCAGCCACGCAGTCGCGGCAACATGTACTCCATCTGCGCGAGGGAGACCTGCGCCTTGCCCTCACGTGAGGTCGCGTGCTGCGCGAAGATGTCGAGGATGAGCGCCGTCCGGTCGATGACCTTGACCTTGACTACCTTCTCCAGCGCTGTGAGCTGAGCAGGAGTGAGTTCGCCATCGCAGATCACGGTATCGGCACCGGTAGCGAGCACGATCTCGCGGAGCTCGTCGGCCTTACCCGAGCCGATATAGGTGGCGGCGTCCGGCTTGTCGCGGCGCTGCACCATCCCCTCGAGCACCTCGGAGCCGGCAGTTTCGGCAAGTGCGGCAAGTTCGGCGAGGCTCGCGTCGGCCTGAGCGGCGGTGCCTCCCGTCCATACGCCGACCAGCACAACCCGTTCGAGGCGAAGCTGTCGATATTCGACTTCGGTGATGTCTTCGAGTTCAGTGGACAGACCCGCAACGCGCCGAAGAGCGCTGCGGTCTTCGAGCTGCATCTCGCCCACCGATGGATCGTCGTGAGCCCAGCCTTCTGGCCCGTCGTATCCGGTGCGATCGGTGTCGTCTGTCGTGTTGCGAGTGCGCGATGTGTTCGTCATACAGGGTCCATCGTCCCACGAAGTCCGATTCGGTGCATTCGAGTTTTTCGGACGACCCCGTGAAGGTACGCGCTCACTCGAGCGAAGACCACCAGTCGTCGCTGATGGTGCCGTGCGCAACGAGCACCGAGGGCCCTCTCAACCAGGCATGCTCGTCCTCGATCCGCACCTCCACTGCACCGCCGGGAATCCGTACCCGGACGACACCGGCGTCGGCCCCGTCGTACCGCAGCGCCGCTGCGGCGGCCGCGACCGTGCCCGTTCCACACGAGCGTGTCTCGCCGACCCCCCGCTCGTGCACGCGCATCTGGACGGCTCCCGATTCGATCGGGGTCAGAAACTCGATGTTGACGCCTTGAGGGAAGAAGCCGGGGTCGTAACCGGGCGACGTGAGGTCGAGTGCGGCGAGGCTCGCGCCCGTGAGATTCGGATCGACACAGGCCAGATGCGGGTTTCCGACGTCGATGCCGATCCCCGGATACACGCGGCCATCGATCGTGGCGGACGACTCGCCGAGCTGTGCAACCCGTCCCATTTCCACGGTGACCTCGCCCCTGACCGCTCCGGCAGAGTGGACCCGCACGGGCTTGCCGCCGGCTCTCGATCCCACGACGAAGCTCTTCCGAGTTTCCAGCCTTTCCGCGGTGAGGTAGTGCGCGAAGACCCGCACCCCGTTGCCGCACATCTCGGCGATCGATCCGTCGGCGTTGCGGTAGTCCATGAACCAGTCGCCGGCGCTCGCCCCGTCGGGGACCGCATCGAGCAGACCCGACTCGACCAACGCTCCGGTGCGCGCTACACGTAAGACGCCGTCGGCTCCGAGACCGCGTCGTCGGTCGCACAGGGCCGTGATGCGGTCGGATGTGAGAGTCAGCCGGGCATCGGGATCGGGAAGGATGACGAAATCGTTCTCGGTGCCGTGACCTTTGCTGAACTCCATGCCGTCAACCTTAGCGAGAGCTTCGCTGTTCTCAGCTCCAGGAGTCGACGACTCGCAGCGCATCGGAGTCGACGACTCACAGTGCTTCGGAGTCGACGACTCACAACACTTCGGAGTCGACGACTCGCAGCGCATCGGCAGCCACATTCGGGTCGGCGCCGTCGAACCAGCGGATCCGATGATCGCGGCGAAACCATGAGCGCTGCCGACGGACGTACCGTCGGGTTCCGATGAAGGTCCGTTCCCGCGCATAGTCGAGGTCGCACTTCCCTTCCAGGTACTCGAGGACCTGGGAGTATCCAATCGCACGGGGTGCAGTCACGCCGTCGCGCAGTCCACGCGCGATCAGTGCATGTACCTCGTCGACGAGGCCGAGTTCGAACATGAGATCGGTGCGTTTCTCGATGCGCTCGTCCAGATCCGCCGTGTCGCGGTCGACGCCGAGGATGACCGTGCCCCAGCGTGGATCGCCGACGACCGGCTGTGATGCTGCAAAGGGAAGCCCGGTCAGCTCGACCACTTCCAGCGCACGGACCATGCGCCGCCCGTCCGTGGGCAGGATCGTGGCGGCCGCGGCAGGGTCGGCACGGCGCAAGGCTTCGTGCACTGCGGCCACTCCCCCGTCGGCGAGAACCGCTTCCCATTTCGCGCGGACGTCGGGGTCGGTCGCGGGGAACTGCCAGTCGTCGAGCAGGGACTGCACGTACATCATCGATCCGCCCACGACGATCGGCACCCGGCCCGACGCGAGGATGCGTTCGACGTCGGCGGTGGCGGCCTCCTGGTAGCGCGCGACCGTCGCAGTCTCTGTGACGTCGAGGACATCGAGTTGGTGGTGCGTGATCCCGCGTCGCTCGTCGACCGGAAGTTTCGCGGTGCCGATGTCCATCCCGCGGTACTGCTGCATCGCGTCGATGTTGACGATTTCACCCCCGACGGCCTCAGCGAGGTCCAGCCCGAGATCCGACTTACCCGTTGCGGTCGGACCTACCACGGCGATCGGACGACGATGTCCCGTCTTGCTCATGGACGCCATGCCCCCACGTGGTATCCCACACCGTAGGGTGCCGCGCTGTATTCGATCGTGGCCTCGGACGGAGGCTGGGCGAACGCCGCTGCCAGGACCTGCCATGCAGCACGACCTTCGAGTGCGATGTCCGCGCACAGTCCGGCGTCGAGCGCAGCCAGGATCTGGGGACTACCGGCCGCGAGGGCGTCGCCCAGACTCTGCTCGACTGCAGCAGACCTCTCGTCGAACGCGCCAGGAGCCTTGGATGTCAGGGTTGCAGCGCCGTCGGCGACGATGAGCAGCCCGCGCCGCGTGGCGCCTTCCTCGAGATGCGCTCGCAGTGTCTTGCCCAGCTGTGCGCACGCGCCTGGGTCGGTGTCGCGGGCGAGGACGTGTACCTCGGCGCGAACTTCCCGCGCTGTACGCTCGCGCAGCCATCCGGCGATCAACGCAGGAAGCGGCATGTCGACGTCCGGAGGCCCTGAGGCCGGAACCACTGCGGGACCGAGCTCAACCCGGACGTCGGCACCGAATCCGCGGAAGGTGCCGACGGCGTCGGACGGGACTTCCTCGCTCTCGGTCCCCGTACCCACCACGATCCACTCGTCGACGTCGCCGACCGCACGCGCCGCGGCGAGTACGGCGTGTCGCAACTCGTCGGCCTCGGGGGAATCGAGTCCGACCAATTCGGGCACGAGAAGAGGCGGGGAAGGCACGAACACCGCGGCAATCAACACATCGGCAACGGTAGTCGACCGGACCGGGAACCCCGCAGGCGCGCGACCTGTTTCAATAGGGGGCGGACGTGATCACGGATGCCGTGACCGGACCTGCGGTAAGCGATGCGATCAGGCAGCCGTGCCGCGCGGCAGAGATGAGGTAGCGATGACCGACCCGAACGCACAGGACCCGACGCCCGAGCAGGTGTCCGGCACACCGCCGCGTCCTGGTCCCCCGAAGCCGGGAGGCCCACGCCCCGGCGCGCCGAAGCCCGCCCCGACCGAGTCGGAACACGCCCCCAAGCCTCATCCGGTCCCTGGACAGACGCATCCGCACGCCCCTGCGGTACCGGCAAGCGACCCGAGCCGGTTCGGACGAGTCGACGATGACGGCACCGCGTGGGTTCTGACCGCCGACGGTGAGCGTTGCATCGGTTCGTGGCAAGCAGGCGACGCCGCCGAAGGCCTCGAGCATTTCGGTCGGCGTTACGACGATCTCGCCACCGAGGTCGCACTGTTGGAGACCCGTCTGACATCGGGCTCCGGTGACGTCAAGAAGACCCGTGCGGCGGCCGAAGCGATCCTCGAGTCGTTGCCGACCGCGGCGGTGATCGGCGACCTGGACGCGCTCTCGGCACGGCTCACGGGTGTGATCGAGGAGTCGGAGAAGGCAGCGGTCGTCCAGAAACAGGAGAAGGAGCAGCACCGCGCGGAATCCACTGCCCGCAAGGAAGCGCTGGCGGCCGAGGCCGAGGAGATCGGCGCCGACTCGACTCATTGGAAGGCCGCAGGCGATCGTCTGCGGGAGATCCTCGACGAGTGGAAGTCGATCCGCGGTGTCGACCGTAAGACCGACGACGTGCTGTGGCGCCGGTATTCGAAGGCACGAGAGGCCTTCAATCGTCGTCGCGGCGCTCACTTCGCCGAACTCGATCGTGAACGTGCCTCCTCGAAGACCAAGAAGGAAGAGCTGGTCGCACGCGCCGAAGCACTGCAGGACTCCACCGACTGGGGCGCCACCGCCGCAGCATTCCGGGATCTGCTTGCTGAGTGGAAGGCATCGGGGCGCGCCCCGCGCGAGGCCGACGACCAGCTGTGGAAGCGCTTCAAGGGCGCACAGGACGTCTTCTTCGCCGCGCGCAACGCCGCATCCGCGGAACGCGACGCCGAGTTCGAGGAGAACGCCCGCGCCAAGGAGACGCTGCTCGAGTCGGCGTCGAGCATCGACCCCGCGGCCGATCTGGAGGCCGCGCGTACCCGGCTTCGCGAACTTCAGGAACAGTGGGAGGCGATCGGCAAGGTTCCCCGCGACCGGATGCACGATCTCGAGGGTCGCCTCCGGGCGATCGAGAAGCGCGTCCGTGAAGCGTCCGACAGCGAGTGGCGTCGGACCGACCCCGAAGCCCTTGCCCGCGCTGCCCAGTTCCGCGAGCGGGTCCAGCAGTTCGAGGAACAAGCGGAGAAGGCACAGGCGAAGGGCCGCACCAAGGATGCCGACGCGGCGCTCGCCCAGGCCGCACAGTGGCGCGAGTGGGCGGAAGCTGCGGAAAGCGCCGTCGGCGAACGCTGACCGCACCTCCGAAACAAAGCGAGCCTCGTTCGTGCCGGCAGGATTTCCGGCCCGGACGGGGCTCGCGTCGTCTGTGAACGAACTACTTCAGGTGGCCGCCGAACATTCCCCGACGGTCGTCTTCTTCGGCAACACGCCGCAACTCGGCCTCGGCCTCGAGCTGCGCCGATGTACGGGACCAGACCACGCGGACCCAGTGGAAGGTCAGCACCATCACGGCGAGCCAGCCGAGGAACAGGCCGATTCCGGGGCCCGACGCGTCGGAGTCGACCGGAAGCGTCTGGCGTGACCACACCGTGAGCAACCCGAAGATGATCGACACCGCGGAGCCTGCAGCTGCGACCCACGCCAGAAACCATTTGCGGGTCACGAGCGCGAGAATCGAGGCGACCGCGCCGAACACGAGGACGAGCCACGTGAAGATGCGGGACGGAAGTGCGATCGATTCGGCTGTCGCGTCGGACGCGAACGAGAGCACCTCCCACCCATTGGCTGTACCGGCGTGCGGGAGACTCAACGACCCGAGTAGCACGAGCACCGCGACGGCGACGAACATCGCGCGGGCTCCGGGATCGATCTCACCCGCGATCCGGCGTTCGGCCGCTTCCAGGTCGGCGCGCGCCTCCCTGAGCCCGTGGTTGCTCAGGCGATCTGCTTCACCTCCTGCACCCCGGTCGATGTTCGGACTGTTCTTGCCCGTGGTCATGCGTTGCATCCCATCTGAGTCGGTAGGGGTTCAGGGGCACCGATGCTCGGCAGGCCGAGTCCCACACCGATCGGTTTCGTCTTGGGCAGGCGCCCCTGTTCGAAGTGGTCGCCCGCGCGGGTGCGGCGGTGAGTGAGGATCGGGGTGTCGGCCACGAGATGATGCGGCGCGGCATCGCTGACGACGATCGTGACGATGTCGCCGGGCCGCACCGCGGTGTCGATGTTGCCTTCGGGCCGGAAATGCACGAGTCGACCGTCGCGTGCGCGACCGCTCATCCGGGCGGTTTCGGCGTTCTTGCGACCTTCACCTGCCGCGACGAGCAGCTCGACCTCGGTACCGACGAGCTTGCAGTTCTCCTCCAGCGTGATGCTCTCCTGCAGCGCGATCAACCGCTCGTACCGTTCCTGCACGACGGCCTTCGGGAGCTGTTCGTCCATCTCGGCGGCGGGTGTGCCGGGGCGCTTGGAATACTGGAACGTGAAAGCGCTGGTGAAGCGAGCTTTCTCGACGACATCGAGGGTGTCCTGGAAGTCCTCTTCGGTCTCACCGGGGAATCCGACGATGATGTCGGTGGTGATGGCCGCGTGCGGCATCGCCGCACGGACTCGCTCGATGATGCCGAGAAACTTCTCCTTGCGGTACGAACGACGCATCGCACGCAGGACCCGGTCGCTACCGGACTGCAGCGGCATATGGAGTTGGGGGCAGACGTTGGGCGTCGACGCCATCGCTTCAATGACGTCGTCGGTGAACTCTGCGGGATGCGGCGAGGTGAACCGCACACGCTCGAGACCGTCGATGTCGCCGCACGCGCGGAGCAACGACGCGAATGCGCCGCGGTCGCGAGGCTGTTCCGGGTCGGCGAAGGACCGCCCGTACGAGTTGACGTTCTGCCCGAGCAGTGTCACCTCGAGAACGCCTTCGTCGACGAGTGCCTGCACTTCGGCAAGGATGTCGCCGGGCCGGCGGTCGACCTCTTTGCCACGCAGGGCAGGCACGATGCAGAAAGTGCACGTGTTGTTGCATCCGACCGAGATCGACACCCAGCCCGCATAGGGTGACTCACGCTTGGCAGGGAGTGTCGAGGGGAATGCTTCGAGCGACTCGAGGATCTCGACCTCGGCCTTGCGATTGTGCCGCGCGCGATCGAGGAGAGCAGGGAGATTACCGATGTTGTGTGTACCGAACACGACATCGACCCACGGTGCCTTCTTGACGACGGTGGCGCGATCCTTCTGCGCGAGACACCCCCCGACCGCGATCTGCATGTTCGGGTTCTCGTCCTTGACCGGCCTGAGATGGCTCAGATTGCCGTACAGCTTGTTGTCGGCGTTCTCGCGCACCGCGCACGTGTTGAAGACGACCAGGTCGGGCGCCGCACCTGCATCGGCGCGGGTGAATCCGGCGTCTTCCAGCAGGCCGGACAAACGCTCCGAATCGTGCACGTTCATCTGGCAGCCGTAGGTGCGGACCTCATAGGTTCGGGCACCTGTGTTCGGGGCAACATCGTCGATCAATGACACGTCTCAGGGTAGCTCACGAGAATAACCGACCGCCCCGGCGGTGACGGTGTCCGCCGCGCCGCACCGATGTCGAGGACGGCTACGGTCGGGCCTCGCCCCGCTGCCGCTGTAAAAGTTGAATGTCGATGGGACGAAATGTGGAGGTTCCGGACAGCGACCGCATAGGGTCTTGATCATGACATCAGCGGATGCGGGTTCGGTGAAGCCCTCGGAGGGATCGAGCAGCTCCACTCCGATGATCACGATGACGAACGTGAACAAGCACTTCGGTGCTCTGCACGTTCTCCAGGACATCGATATCGAGGTTCCGAGTGGCCAGGTGGTCATCGTGGTAGGTCCGTCGGGATCCGGGAAGTCCACCCTGTGCCGGACCATCAACCGGCTGGAACCGATCGACTCAGGTGAGATCCGGGTCGACGGCAAGGCCCTCCCGGCCGAAGGCAAAGCTTTGGCAGCGCTGCGGGCCGACGTCGGCATGGTGTTCCAGTCGTTCAACCTCTTCGCGCACAAGACGATCCTCGAGAATGTAATGCTGGGCCCACTCAAGGTCCGCAAGCAGAAGAAGGAGACCGCACGGGAGAACGCGCTGCGCTTGCTCGACCGTGTGGGCATCGCGAACCAGGCCGACAAGTACCCCGCACAGTTGTCCGGCGGTCAGCAGCAGCGCGTCGCGATCGCCCGCGCCCTGGCAATGAATCCGAAGGTGATGCTGTTCGATGAGCCCACCTCCGCGCTCGATCCCGAGATGGTCCAGGAGGTTCTCGACGTGATGACCTCACTCGCCAAGGAGGGGATGACGATGGTCGTCGTCACCCACGAGATGGGCTTCGCCCGCAAGGCCGGAGACCGGGTGTTGTTCATGGCCGACGGCCGCATCGTCGAAGACACCGACCCCACCACCTTCTTCACCTCTCCGTCATCCGATCGGGCCAAGGATTTCCTCGGCAAGATCCTGAGCCATTAGCCCTGTTCACGACAGCCCGATCGAACACCACAACCGGAGGTACTCGATGAAAATGTCTCGCTCGATCCGCCTGGGCATCGGCGTGATCGCCGTCGCCCTCGCCGCAACAGCGTGTGGCGGCGACGAATCTCGTAGTGTCACATCCTCGGCCGAGAACGGCAGCCTCGTGGTGGGTATCAAGTTCGACCAGCCCGGACTCGGCCTCCGCAACCCCGACGGCACCTTCAGCGGGTTCGATGTCGAGGTGGCCAAGTACGTGGCAGGACAGCTCGGCGTGCCCGAGGAGAACATCGAGTTCAAGGAGTCGCCGTCGGCTCAGCGCGAAACGCTGATCCAGAACGGCGAGGTCGACTACATCGTCGCAACCTATTCGATCACCGATTCTCGCAAGGAAAAGGTCGATTTCGCAGGTCCTTACTTCATCGCGGGCCAGTCGCTGCTGGTGCGCGCCGATGACACCGAGATCACCGGCCCGGAATCGCTCAGCGGCGGCAAGCGCCTGTGTTCGGTGACGGGGTCGACGCCCGCACAGAACGTCAAGGACACCTATGCGCAGGATGTGCAGTTACAGGAGTTCGACACCTACTCCGCATGTGTCGAAGCTCTGCGCAACGGCGCGGTCGATGCGGTGACCACCGACGACATCATCCTCGCCGGTTACGCAGCCCAGAGTCCCGGATCCTTCAAGGTGGTCGGTGAACCGTTCACCGAGGAGCGGTACGGCATCGGCCTGGCCAAGGGCGACGACGCTTCGCGAACTGCCATCAACGATGCAATCCAGGAGATGATCGACAGCGGAGCCTGGGCGGAGGCCTTCGAGGCAACCGTCGGCGCGTCCGGATACCCGCTGCCGGAACCGCCGACCGTCGATCGGTACTGATCCGACGCAGCGTTCGAGGTACGAACGGCCGGTTCGTGACGGGTTCACGGACCGGCCGGTTCTGCCCCCCAGTGTCCCGTCCCCTCGATCCCGGAGTTGACCTGTGGATCTGTTCAGCAAGTACGGAAGTCAGCTGCTCGAAGCGTTCTGGACGACGATCCAGCTGACGGTATTGTCCGCTATCGGTTCGCTGATCCTCGGAACGATCCTCGCGGCCATGCGGGTGTCCCCGATCCCTGTCGCCCGGGCGGTCGGAACGGTGTATGTGACCATCTTCCGAAACACACCACTGACCCTGATCATCATCTTCTGCCTGTTCGGACTGTCACAGACTCTCCAGATCCATCTCGCACCGCAGTCGTCTCCGACATTCTTGGTGGACAACAACTTCCGTCTCGCGGTCCTCGGCTTGACCGTCTACACCGCCGCCTTCGTGTGCGAGTCTCTGCGCTCCGGAATCAACACCGTCCACCTCGGGCAGTCCGAAGCAGGCCGCTCCCTTGGCTTGACGTTCGGCCAGAACCTCCGGTTCATCGTGCTGCCGCAGGCTTTCCGCGCGGTCATCGCACCTCTGGGTTCCGTACTCATCGCCCTCACCAAGAACTCGACAATCGCGTCGGTGATCGGTGTAGCGGAGGCGTCGCTGCTGATGAAGACGATGATCGAGAACGAGGCGGCCATCTTTGTCATCGGTGGGATCTTCGCCGTGGGCTTCGTGATCCTGACCCTCCCGACCGGCCTGCTGTTCGGCTGGCTCAGCAAGCGATTCGAGGTAGCGCGATGAGTTCGGAAGGCACTGTTCTCTACGACGCTCCCGGCCCGAAGGCCCGCGCGCTCTACCGCGTGCTGTCGGTCCTCGTGGGCATCGTTCTCGTCATCATCGCATACGTGGTGTACCGCGCCCTGGATTCGCAAGGGCAGCTCACCGCAGCGAAATGGGACCCGTTCCTCGAGTCGTCGAGCTGGACGACGTACCTGATCCCCGGTATCCGGGGCACGCTGATTGCCGCCGCCCTGTCGATCGTGCTGGCCTTGGTATTGGGGGCGGTTCTGGGCATCGGCCGACTGTCGGAGCATCGTTCCATTCGGATGGTGTCCGGGTTCATCGTCGAGCTGTTCCGCGCGATCCCCGTCCTCATCCTGATGATCTTCGCGTACCAGGTGTTCGCGGAGTATCGACTGTTCAAGTCCGACTACCTTGCGCTCGCCGCGGTCGTGACCGGTCTGACGCTCTACAACGGGTCCGTGATCGCCGAGATCGTGCGCGCAGGCATCAACTCACTCCCGAAGGGCCAGACCGAAGCGGCCTCTGCCATCGGTCTACGCAAGGGCCAGACCATGCGTCTGATTCTCCTGCCGCAGGCCGTGACGGTAATGCTGCCTGCGATCGTGTCGCAGATGGTGATCGCGCTCAAGGACTCGGCACTCGGCTACCTCATCGGCTACGTCGAAGTGGTGCGGTCGGGGCAGCAGCTCGGTGCCTACTTCCAGAACTACCTTCCGTCGCTGCTGGTGGTAGCCGCCATCATGATCATCCTCAACAGCGCTCTGACGCGCTTCGCAACATGGCTCGAGAAGCGGTTGCGGTCCAGCAGGCGCCGGGGTTCGACCACCGACGGTGAGCCGGATGCCCCGGTGCCCGTGACGGCAGTACCCGGGATGGACATCACCGGTCCCCGCTCGGTGAGGTGACGAGCGGATAGTTCAGTCGAGCGGTTCGCCAGTATCGACTTCGAAAGCCGTCACTTCGTCGCGAACCACATCGAAGGCCATCCCCTGCGCGTAGCCGCGACGGGCAAGCATCCCGACGAGGCGTCGAACCAGCTTGTCGCGTTCGGTCGCGATCTCACGCCGGTCGCCCTCCGTGGGCAACGGCGCCTGGGTGCGGAGTTTCTTTCTGACCAGTTCTACGGCCCGTTCGCGTTCTGAATCACTGTCGATCGTGTCGAGGGCATCGGCCGCGTCCTGCTGGTCGATGCCCTTGCGGCGCAACTCCAGTGCTATCGCACGCTTGCCTTTCCCCGAGTACAGGTGCCGAGAGCGCACCCACTGCTGGGCGAAGTCTGCGTCGTCGATCAACCCGGCCTCGGTGAGGCGATCGAGGGTGCGCTCGGAGATCTCCGCTGTAAAGCCCTTCTGCTCGAGTTTGGTGGCGAGTTCGGAGCGACTCCGGGCCCTATCGGTGAGGAGCCTCAGACACACATCCTTGGCCTGTGCTTCGGTGCCGCCGCCAGGTTCGGGGCGGGCCCGACGCCGACGGCCACCGGGTGCGGTGCGCGCGTCGTTCTCGGATGGTCCGACATCTTCGGGATCGTCCATGATGAGAACCCTAGACGCGGCCACCGACCGAGTCGGCGGACGTCCCGAGCCAGGCGGTGATGTCCGCGCACACGAGGTCGGCGAGGTCCGTGTAACCTTGCGCACCTGGATGCGCACCATCGCCCCGATCTGCTTCCCTCATCCACGAAGTCGCGCCCACCAGATGCGAGAACGTGTGAAGGTAGGGCACCGTGTGCGCATGACACAGGGCAGCCAGTCGCTCGTCGAGCGCCGCTGTACGCGCGTTCTGCTGCTCGTCTGCAATCGGTGGTGGCCCGACCACGAGCGTGGGCCACCCGCGGGACGCCGCAACATCGAGGATCGCGGCCAGATTGGATTCGGACTCCGCTGGTTCGACGCGAAGTGTGCCGTTCTGCAAAGTCGTGTCGTTCACACCGAACGACACGATCATCCGGTTGTCGTACTCGCGGGAAAACCTGGCGAGCGCTTCGCTCGGCCAACGCGCCCGCACATCGGAAGACGTGTCGCGCCTGATACCGAGGTTGTAGACCGTGAGGTCGACGGGCAACTCGGCGAGTGCACGCTCCGCGACTCGACCCACCCAACCGCGATGCGCGGGGTCTCCGACCCCCGCGACGAAGGAATCACCGAAGACACACACCCGTAGGGGACGCACCGTCATTCCACAGATGCTGCCAGACGACCGGCGGTGCGCTCAGGGGACGAACACTTCGAGCGGTGCCGCTCCGATGTGGTGCAGACTCGTCGTGCCGATGGTGAAGACGACCCGTCCTCGCCCCGTGTGGATCTCCAGGTATCCGCCCTCCTGAAGACTCGGTGCGAGCCCCCGCGAAGTGTGCGACATGGACGCGGGTACGGATCCCGAGGCACCGGTCTCGAGGTTGTGCCAGTTCACCAACGCGGTCACAGCGCACGTCGGCTTGCCTCCGCTCGCCGTACCGAGGTAGGGCGCGAACGTCATCGACACCAGCGCGGTGGCGGGACGATCGTGAGGTGATCGGATGGAGGTGGTGATCTGGCCGGCGCAAAGCGGATCATTGCCCTCGCCGAGGGTGTAGGTGTGGCCGGGGACGATCAGGTACTCGGTGTGGTCGGCGGCTGCAGTGCCGGTGGCACCGAACATGGCGGCGGCGCCCAGCCCGGCCAGCACCGCAATCCTTGCTGAAAGTCGTGTGGTCACAAGGCGTGACACTACTTTTCGAGACCGACCACCGCAGAGCTTGTCCGAACTGTCAGGGTTGCCCGGCCACGCCCTTGTATCGGATATGGACGGAGGCACAGACCCGCGGGGTCTGTGCCTCCGTCGATGTTCGAGTCTGCGACTAGAAGTCGGCTTCCGCCTCGGCTTCGGGATCGGTCAGAACTGCACCGATGCCGAGCTTCTCCTTGATCTTCTTCTCGATCTCGTCGCGTATGTCGGTGTTCTCGAGCAAGAACTTGCGGGCGTTTTCCTTACCCTGACCGAGCTGATCGCCTTCGTACGTGTACCAGGAGCCGGACTTTCGGATGAAGCCCTGATCGACACCCATGTCGATCAGCGAGCCCTCCTTGCTGATGCCCTGCCCGTACAGAATGTCGAACTCTGCCTGCTTGAACGGCGGCGACACCTTGTTCTTGACGACCTTGACGCGGGTGCGGTTACCGACCGCGTCGCCGCCGTCCTTGAGCGTCTCGATGCGCCGGACGTCCAACCGAACGGAGGCGTAGAACTTCAAAGCCTTTCCGCCCGTGGTCGTTTCAGGAGAATTGTGCACCATCACGCCGTCAACGAAGTAGTTGTGATTGCCCTCGACCTCGATGTCGAAACGATGCATCGAACGAGTCTCGGGCTTGACGTGGACATCGAGCACCCGTGCAGGAACCAGATGTTGTGTGGGGTCGACGAACTGCGGCGTCACCGCGCCGAGACCGCGGAACCGCGGCAGGAGCTTGTACTCCATCGACGGGGCCATGTACGGCGCCACGATCTCCTGGAACTTCGCGCTCGCTTCAGTGGTGAACGTGAGAACCGCGACTCCGCGGGCACCCGCATGCCGCAACTTCACGTCGAGACCGTGAGTGTCGCGCAGGTAGTCTCGCACCCGTTCGCGGGAACCCACACTGAACGCCTCGACACAGATTTCGATGCGGCCGCTCCCACCCGCGGTCCGTTGCTGCAGCCCCTGCGACCGCACGCTGAAGGAGCCGTCGTCCATGTACCAGACGGCCAGCGACAGCGGCGTGAGCGCCTTGAGGTACTCCTCTGACAGGAACTTCTTGCCGTCGCCCAGGTAGACCGCGCGTTGAAGCTCGGCGAGCTCGGGCAACGGGGTGAAGTCGACGAACTTGGCGCCCTTGTCGTTGGTGCGCACAGAATGACCGATGTTACCGAGCAGTCCGGACTTCCAGTCGAGGTACTCGTGCTGCTGCGCACCGTGACCCATCCGAAAGCGAACACCGTTGCGGTCTCGACGGTTCGGCGACAGGTTGCCGTCGCCCATCAGCGAGCCGAGGACGACCTCGAACTGCTGGTCACTCAGCCGGTGCGGCTCCATAGCGAGCACGCGGTCGCCCGCAATGATTTCACCCGCGTGGGCCCAGCCTCCGGGCGTGCGGATGAGGTGGTTCGGCGTCGCGGCGAACTGGGAACGACCGTTGCCACCGGACTTCTCGACGGTGAACTGCAGGAAATGATCGGCCGGACCGTTGTCGAACCAGTTGACGATGCGACGGGGAACGATCTTGTCGGTGGCGGGGTCATAGGACATGACCTCGACATCCAGCTTCTGATTGACGATCTTGCCGATCTTCTCGGTCGTGCCGTCGGCCAACTGCACCCTCGTGGAGTAGTTGAAGCAGCCGAACATGACTCCGATCTTCTCTCGGAGCTGGTTGATGAAGATTGCGGTGGTGCCGGAGTTGTTGAGCGCACCCGTCATCTTGCGGAGTGCCTGGCTCATCAGGCGAGCTTGGAGTCCGACGTGGCTGTCGCCCATCTCCCCTTCGATCTCGGCGCGGGGCACAAGGGCTGCGACCGAGTCGATGACGAGGATGTCGAGCGCGCCGGAGCGGATCAGCATGTCGGCGATCTCGAGCGCCTGCTCGCCGGTGTCCGGCTGCGACACGAGCAGGGCGTCGGTGTCGACACCGAGTTTGCGCGCATATTCCGGGTCGAGGGCGTGTTCCGCGTCGATGAACGCGGCGATGCCGCCTGCGGCCTGAGCGTTGGCCACCGCATGGAGTGCCACCGTGGTCTTACCCGAGGATTCCGGCCCGTAGATCTCGACGACTCGGCCGCGAGGCAGGCCGCCGATACCGAGCGCCACGTCGAGCGCGATCGACCCGGTCGGGATCACTGCAATGGGGGGACGCGCATCCTCACCCAGGCGCATCACGGAGCCCTTGCCGAAATTCTTGTCGATCTGCGCCAGGGCAAGCTCGAGCGCCTTTTCGCGATCGTGTGCCTGTGCTGCCATCTTGGTCCCCTTCATCGTGTCCCGTCCTGATTGTCGACGACGCTACAACCGGGCACCGACATCTTTCGCTGCCATGACCGCGGACTCGCCGAAGCTGTGGATGAATTCGCCGCCTGTGAACAGACGCCCTTCACCATCGAACATACCCAGCATAGGGGAACATCTGTTCGAATTCATGCAAATGTGTTCGATCAACGTCGCACGGCGGGCACGTCGAACTCCTCACACAGCGCCCGCCATACCTCGCGAGGCTCCTGACCTGCTTCGATCGCTTGCTCCGCGGTCCGTCCACCCAGCTCGAGCAGAATGTGGTCACGCAGAAGGGCATCGCCGTACACCTGTCCGAATTCGTCTCGGACCATCTCGTGGAACTCTGTCAATCGCACGACACCACCGTAACGGCCGAACCGAATCCCCCGCAGCGACGATCCGATCAGCGAACTGCACCCACACACACCGCGATCGGGTCCTCGACGTCGGTCGCTGTCGCGGCGGCGCGCCTGGCCGCCTCTGTGAACCTCGGCTCGGCCAGGATCTCCGCAACCGCATCCCGCACCGACGCAGCGTCGAGGGGCCGGACCACCACTGCACTCCCCTGTCGCGCAGCCCTGTTCGCGAGTTCCCACTGATCGCCTCCGCCCGGCACGATCACCGCGGGCACCCCCGCACTCAAGGCCTTCGCGAGCATTCCGTGGCCGCCGCCACAGACAACGACATCGACGTCACGAAGAAGGACATCCTGACGCCCCTGCCCTGCCACCGCCCATTCCGGGAGCACATTTCCGGGCGGGTCGAGCATCGTGGCCGCGACACGCATCCCCAGCCCGTCGAGGCCCTCGCACACCGCATCGAGCATCCCCGCGACCCCGGTAGCTGCCGTCGACGGCGCCACCATCACGAGAGGCCCGTCCCCCGGAGGCGGTTCGAGGACCGTGCCGGTCGGCTCCCAGTGCAGCGCTCCGACGACGTGAGCGTTCGACGGCCAATCCGGTCTCGGTACCTCGAGAGCGGGCACTGTTGCGACGAGCCTCGCCTGCGGACCAGGATCTCGCGCAGGGAGACCGATCCCCACGCGTGCGGCGGAACGTTCATGTTCCCCCTGCCGTAAGGATCGCGCTGTGAGGCGGCGTAACAGGGCGTCACGCGCCCGACCGCCAAGGCCTGTCCCGGGCTCGAGTCCACTGCCGATCGGAGGCAGACCGCGCGACGGCAGATACAGCGGGTGGGGAGACAACTCGACCCACGGAATTCCGAGCCGCTCGGCGGCCATACCGCCACCCGCGGTGATGACATCCGAGACGACGAGATCAGGCAGAAGCGCGCTGAGACCGGGGAGCAGAAGAGTCGCGATGTGCGCGGCCCGCGCGTGAATCTTCGCACCCGCATCGCCGTCGTCGTCGTCGCCCCTCGGCGTCAGTCCGTCGAGCGGGGCCACCGTCACGCCGGGTACATCGACGCCGAACCAACGCTCGCCGGTGAAGAGCACCGCTTCATGACCGGCATCGACGAACCGCCTGCTCAGCGCAATGGCCGGAATCGCGTGTCCCGCATCGGGCCCGGCCACCAATGCCACTCGCATCGGCCCAGACTGCCACAGATCGTGATCGCCGCAGCACACCGGTCACCGCGCACGCAGGCGCCGACTCCAGGTCTAGCCGGCGAACGTGTACAGATCGAAGCCCACGGCGCGGGCCGCCGGGAACCCGGGCAGCGGCCCCGTAGCCATCTCGACCTGTGCTCGGGCCTGTTCCAGGACGTCTGTGTCGGAGAGGGCCTCGAGATACCGACGGTGCGCGGCGAGCGAGTCCACCGCTACGTCGACCGTGTCGGTGACATCGACTGCGTGGGACGCGCCCGGAGTATTGACCGCTGCCCACCGCACTCCGGACCACGGCGCGAACCCTTGCTCCACGCCGAGTTCCGGAAAGATCCATTCGTTGGCGGCATCGGAGACGGCATCGAGCACACACAGCCCCAACGCACGATGGTCGGCGCTGTTCAGTGCGCCCGGGAACCACGTGAGGCCGAAATTCGCGGTCACCACCATCTCGGGCCGGTGCCTCCTGATCGCTCCTGCCACGTCACGCCGCAAGTCCGGTCCCGCGACGAGGCGCCCGTCCGGGTGGCCGAGGAACTCGACGGTCTCGACGCCGACGATCGCCGCTGATGCCCGCTCCTCTTCCTCCCGGAGCGGACCGCACTCTGCGGGCGGCAAGCTTGCTATCCCGGCCTCACCACTGGTGGCAAGAACATACCGGATGTCTTTGCCCTGCCGAGTCCACCGGGCCACCGCCGCAGCCGCGCCGTACTCGATGTCGTCGGGATGAGCAACGACGACGATTCCCCTCGTCCAGTCCTCCGGCACAGGTTCCATGCGTCCACTATGCGGTCTCGCTCAGACCCGCGTGATGTCGTCGCGCCGATTTCCTCCGGAGATGGCTTTGTACAGCATGTAACCGCCGAATGCGATCGCACCCAGCACCAGGATCCCGAACAGGTGGTCGAACACTGCGCCGATCACCGCAAGCCCGATCCATACCAGCACCACTACTCCGACAATCTTCCAGAACATCGTCTTCTCCCGCCTCGTGCCTGAGCACGTTCCGTGTCGTACTCACACGATCCTGACACGACACCGTTGAGAAAACACCAGCTCAGAGCATAGATCAGGGAAAAATCAGGGGATACCCGCAGAAGCCGGGGAGACCACTCGGGGTCGGCGTTCACCCAGGGTGGTGGTGCGGAGGTCTCCGCACCCGCCTACGCTCGACGGGTTTGGTCCTCAAATTCGGAAGTCGACTGTCGGAAGCTGAGTGAACGTGTCCCCGAGCCGCCTGACCCCCGCCCGCGATCTGGCGCAGATCGCGGTATTCGCCGCCCTCATCATCGCTCTCGGCCTGCCAGGCCAGATCACGATCGGTTCCTCGGGCGTCCCGATCACCCTGCAGACCCTCGGCGTCATGCTCGCCGGTGCTCTGCTCGGCGCGCGTAAGGGCATGCTGTCGGTCTCGACCGTGATCCTTCTCGGGCTTGCGCTTCCGGTACTCGCAGGGGGACGGACCACACTCACCTCGCTCGCCGGCCCTACGGCAGGCTTCCTGCTCGGCTGGATTCCGGCAGTTGCGGTGATCGGGTGGCTCAGCGCGCGCATGCTTCCCCGCTATCGTGTCCTCCCGGGTATCGCGGCGAATGTACTCGGCGGCATTGTGGTGCTGTACGCGTTCGGAATTGCCGGCATGGTGCTGCGAACCGATCTGACCGTGTGGGCCGCTCTCGCAGCCAACGTCGCGTTCCTTCCTGGCGACCTGTTCAAGGCCGTCGTTGCCGCCGCAGTGGCCGCCCAGGTGCATCGGGCCTATCCCGCCCTGCTCATGTCCCCGATCAGACACGCGCCCAACGCCGACCCCGCGCACTGAACGCTGCACCACACGATGAGCGAGATTCGTTTCCAGCAGGTCCGCCACGCCTATGGTGAGCGTGCGGTCCTCGACGACGTGAACGTCGTCCTGACCGAACCCCGCATCGGCATCGTCGGCGCGAACGGCAGCGGCAAGTCGACACTCGCACGCATGATCAACGGGTTGGTCGTCCCCACTTCCGGTTCGGTGACCGTCGACGGACTCGACACCGGCCGCAAAGGGCGCGAGGTCCGTAAACGCGTCGGATTCGTCTTCACCGACCCGGATCACCAGATCGTGATGCCGACAGTCGCAGAGGACGTCGCATTCTCCCTGCGCCGCAGCTCCCTCGGTAAAGCCGAGCGCAACGAGCGAGTCCGGCAGGTGCTCGACGACTTCGGTCTCGCCGCGCATCATGACCACCCGAGTCACCTCCTGTCCGGGGGGCAGAAACAGTTGCTCGCGCTCGCCGCGATCATGGTCACCGACCCGCAGATCCTGGTCGCGGACGAACCGACCACTCTCCTCGACCTACGCAACACCAAACTGATCGCCCGGACTTTCTCGAACCTCCGACAGCAGCTGATCGTCGTGACCCACCAGCTCGATCTGCTCGGCGACTTCGATCGGGTACTCGTCGTCGATGCCGGACGCATCGTTGCCGACGATGCACCGGGTCCGGCGATCAGGTTCTACCGGGACCTCATCGGGTGAGCATCGTCGGCCTGCACCACCCTGGGCACTCCCCGCTGCACCGCTTGCCTGCCGGAGCCAAGCTCATTGTCGTGTCACTGACGATCGTTGTCATGACGCTGTGGATCCGGCAGCCGTGGCAGGTCCTGCCCTGTGCGGTCGCCGTGGCAGGTGCCTACACCCTCGCCCGGATCCCGGTACGGCTCGCCACAACGCAATTGCGACCGCTGCTGTGGATGCTCGCGATCATCGCGGTTTTCCAGATGATCGTGGCGGGATGGGAACGCGCCGTCGTGATCTGTGGATCGCTGTTTCTGGCGATTGCTCTCGCCCTGCTGATCACACTGACCACCCGCATGACGGACATGCTCGACGCGATCGTTGCGGCTGTGCGGCCGCTTCGGCGGGTGGGAGTGGACCCGGACCGCGTGGGACTCGTGCTCGTGATGACGATCCGTTGCATTCCGCTGTTGGGATCGATGGTCGCGCGTGTCACCGAGGCTCGTAAAGCACGCGGGCTGGGCTTCTCATTGCGGGCTCTGGTCGTGCCCGTCGTAGTGGGCGCGCTCATGACCGCAGAGGCGATGGGAGAGGCGCTCGCGGCACGCGGTGTCGACGACTGACAGGGTCGACGACTGACAGCTGTACGCGGCCGTTTCTCGCCGACGCAATAGCGGTTCAGTGTCGGTGGCGTTCCTGGATCTGCTCGATCTCACGCCAGGACTGCGCCCAGCTCTCCAGCCGTTCCGACGCATCGATGAGTTCGGTCCGCTGCCGGTCGAGGAACGCCATCGACCGTGTACCTTCGGGCGCTGCGGCGAGTTTCGCAGCAGCGGAGACGAGCTGTTCGTATTGGTCGACGCCCGAGTCGAGCCGCTGCCCCGCCGCCATGATGGCAGGACCCAGGTGAACGCCTGCCGCCTCGCTGGCTCGGGCAGCCGATTCGAGCGCCACGATGTCCTCGACGACGCTGTCGAGCGCCGACGACGCCGACCGGGCGGCCTCTCCGATCTCCTCGAGGTCGTCACCCGCCACTGCACCGGACTTGGAGACGACGGCGAGTAATCGCTCGAGGCCCTGCTCGTTACTCGACAGCCGTTGCATTGCAGCTCGGGCCACCGATCCGGTCGGCGGCAAGGACCTGCGCGCCGGAGCGGCGGGTGGGAGTGGAACCGCGTCGAGACGACGGAAGGTGCGCAACGCAAAGATCGCCGGTACCGCGAACACGGCGGTTGCACCGCCGGTAGCGACCACCGTCCACTCGGGCGCCGACGCCGCGACCAGAGTTGCAGTGCCGATACCCCACGTTCCGGCGGTCATACCGAAGAATCCGGCACGACGACGTGCACGGCGCTTCTTTCGTCGAAGTTTCGCCGCCGGATCACGCCATCGGCGCGCGACGTCCACCGCAGCGTCGGTCACCTCCCTGAGCGCGGCGACGGCCGGACCGGGCGTCATTCCGGTCCGGCCGTCGTCGGGTGTGCTCATGGTTGTCGAGTTCCGCTCGATGGAGGTTGCGCGACTACTGGGACCCTGCAGAGCCAGCAGCGTTCGGAGGTTCCTTTGCAGTATTGACGGCGGGATTCGCCGGTGCGCCGCCCGGCAGTGCGTCGCCCTTCATCGAAGCACGGATCTGTTCGAGACGGCTGTGACCGGCCATCTGAACAGTGGCCTGCTGCACTTCGAGCATGCGTCCCTGTACCGAGTTCTGGGCGAGCTCGGCCGAGCCGAGTGCGGTGGCGTAGCGCTGCTCGATCTTCTCGCGCACGGCATCCAGGCTCGGCGTGGTGCCCGGAGCTGAGAGTGTCGAGTCCATGGACCGCAGCGATTCGCTGACGCGTTCTTGCATCTTGGCCTGCTCGAGCTGGCTGAGCAGCTTGGTGCGCTCGGCCACCTTCTGCTGTAGCGCCATGGCGTTCTGCTCGACGGCCTTCTTGGCCTGAGCCGCCGCTTGCAGCGACTGGTCGTGCAGGACCTTCAGATCCTCGACCGACTGTTCGGCGGTGACAAGCTGCGCGGCGAACGCCTCGGCTGCATTCGTGTACTGGATCGCCTTCTCCGTGTCGCCGGCGTTGCTGGCCTGGTCGGCCATCATAACGGCTTGACGAGCGCTCGCATTGAGCTTCTCGACCTCGTCCAGCTGCCGGTTCAGCTTCATCTCCAGCTGGCGCTGGTTGCCGATCACTGATGCTGCCTGCTGCGACAACGCCTGGTGCTGACGCTGCGCATCCTCGATCGCCTGCTGAATCTGAACCTTCGGATCGGCCTTCTCATCGATCTTGGAGTTGAAGAGCGCCATGAGGTACTTCCAACCCTTGACGAACGGATTAGCCATGGGTGTGATCCCGCCTCCATCTGTACGCCGCGCCGAACGCGACCCGGTGCGCGACCCTCGCACACCGGTTCCGGTTCGCCGTGCCGGTCACCTTCGACTCGACCGATCCGGCGATCCCACCTGGCGACTCGAGCCACCCCCCGGGACGGTGACCCACGCTGTGTCGCTTTCGTCCGTATTCGGCGAGGCCGACACGGTCGCGATCCATGTTATGCCGCAGCGAGCGCCCGTGCCGCCGGTGCCGGAATCACCACGCGAGTCTCCTGCGTGATGAGCGACTCCTGGGCAAGCAGCGAGTCCGAGTTCAGAAGGGCTGCGTCGACTGTTTCGACACCCGACTCGGGGTGCGCCGCGTCCGGGCCTGCGTAGCCACCCGGCATCATCACGTCCGCGCCGGTACCCTGCAGAGCCCGGTCGGCAAGCGACTCACTGACGTCGAAAAGCACATCGGACAGGGGCACGTCGAGTGCGTCGCAGATCGCGGCGAGCAGTTCGCTCGATGCTTCCTTCCGCCCTCGTTCGACCTCCGAGAGGTAACCGAGACTGACCCTGGCGCTGCTGGAGACTTCACGCAGGGTGCGGCTCTGCGAAACACGGGTGCGCCGAAGGCTGTCACCGAGTGCCTCACGCAACAACAGCGCCATCGCATCCTCCTTCGTCCGTCGTGCCTATACCTCGACAACGCGCGACACGGTCGCGAGGTTCCCGGGCATCCACCGGACTTCGAATACCGCGGTGCACAGACATTACAACGCCGCCTGGGAACCCCAGCGCGTGAGTAGCCATACCTTCTGGTGAGCAAACATGAACATGCCCAGTTCGCTTCGTCATCAGGCAGCTCACGTCGCAGTGTCCTCGGCCGGAGCATGACGTGCTCTCACGCGGGATCACCGTTCAGGTGCTCCTGTTCGGCGCGACGTACTCCGGCGCGCAGCCTCGCCGCCTGGACGACGTAATCGAGCCCGGTGACGACCGTGAGCACTACCGCCAGCACGATCAAAGCCATAGCGAACGGTGCCACGACGTCGGGCAGCGGAAGCAGATACACGCCGATCGCGACGGTCTGTACCAACGTTTTGAGTTTGCCGCCACGACTGGCGGGTATCACTGCGTGCCGTAGTACTGCGAAGCGCAGTGCGGTGATACCGAGCTCGCGCACGGCGATGATGCCGGTTATCCACCACGACAGATCTCCGAGCAGCGACAGCCCGACCAGGGCGGCCCCGATGAGCGCCTTGTCCGCGATCGGATCGGCCATTTTGCCGAAGTCCGTGACGAGCCCGAGCCTGCGGGCGAGCTGACCGTCGATACGGTCGGTGATCGCGGCGATCGCGAAGACCGCTGCTGCCGCGAGCCGCCAGAGAGTCTCCTGCCCATCGCCGATGAACAAGAAGACGAGGAACACCGGTACCAGTGCAATGCGCAGCACCGTGAGTATGTTGGCGATATTCCACAGCGGGACCGGGTCGTGCGCGGAACCGGCATTCGGTCCCGGTGCGGCGCCGCTCCCGCCCGATGCGGCAACGGACTGGCGGGGCGTGCTCATGCGCCCACAATATCGGTACATTCACGCGCTACTGTTCACCGCATGACTTCACCGGCCCACGAACAGGACACGAACGACCGGATTGTCGTGCGGCGCGCCCGAACCTCCGACGTGCCGGGAATAAAACAGCTGATCGACATCTACGCCGGGAAGATTCTTCTCGAAAAGAATCTCGTGACCTTGTACGAATCCGTTCAGGAGTTCTGGATCGCCGAACTCGGAGGCAAACTGGTCGGGTGCGGGGCCCTCCACGTTCTGTGGTCGGACCTCGGCGAGATTCGCACCATCGCGGTAGACCCCCAGGTCACAGGACGCGGCACAGGGCACCTCATCGTCTCGCGCTTGATCGAGGTCGCGCGTGAACTCGAACTCGAACGGCTTTTCGTCCTGACTTTCGAGGTCTCGTTCTTCGCACGCCACGGGTTCGCGGAGATCGACGGAACGCCGGTGACCTCCGAGGTCTTCGCAGAGATGTGCCGGTCGTACGATACGGGCGTTGCGGAATTCCTGGACTTGAGCTACGTGAAGCCCAACACGCTCGGCAACACCCGGATGTTGCTCACCCTGTGAGTTCAGCTCCCGCGATCCGAGAATCCCGAACGCTCGATCCTGTACGGAAGTGAGAACCCATGGCCCTGTTCGCTGTCGAATACACCTACTCCGATGCCACCACCGCAGCCCGCGACGAGCACCGCCCGAAGCACCGTGCCTGGCTCGGAGATCTGGTCGAGAAAGGCACGGTGCGGGCGACTGGGCCGTGGGCCGACGGTTCCGGCGCGCTGATCCTCATCGACGTCGCCGACGAGGCATCAGCGCACGACCTGATGGCGCAGGATCCGTTCGCTCAGCTGACGCTGATCGACGCCGTCCGGATCACCGGCTGGAATCCGGTGATGGGTGTGTTCAACGACTGAGACCCTTCGCCCCGGTCGTGTTGTCACCGGGCTCGTCGTCCTGCCTCTTGTCGTCGTTTCGAGACTTGATCAAGCTCGCGACCGTGGTGACGATGAGCACCCCGACGATCACGATCAGCGACACTGCAGTCGAGATCTCCGGGACCATCACGTGTTCGCCACCGTTGATGAATCCGAGTGTGTTCTCGTGCAGCGCGTGGAGGATCAGCTTGACGCCGATGAAGCCGAGAATCACCGATAGGCCGTACGAGAGAAAGACAAGGCGCTCGAGCAAACCACCGATGAGGAAGAACAGCTGACGTAGCCCCATCAGAGCGAAGGCGTTGGCAGTGAACACCAGGTACGGCTCGCTGGTCAGTCCGTAGATCGCGGGGATCGAATCGAGCGCGAAGAGGATGTCGGTGAAGCCGATCGCGAGCAACGCGAGCAGCATCGGGGTGACCATCTTCTTGCCGTCGATGCGGGTAACCAGCTTGTCGCCGTCGTATTCGTCGTGGACCGGCAGGAACTTGCGGGCGAGAACGACCATCTTGTTCTCGGACACACTCTCGGTTTCATCGCCGTGGTCGCGGATGAGCTTGACGGCCGTGTAGATCAGGAAGAATCCGAACAGGTAGAACACCCAGCTGTAGGCGTTGATCGCGGCTGCTCCGACCGCGATGAAGATGCCGCGCATCACCAGCGCCAGCACGATCCCGATCGTGAGGACCTTCTGCTGAAATTCACGCGGTACCGCGAAGGTCGCCATGAGGATGACGAAGACGAAGAGGTTGTCGACCGACAGCGCCTTCTCGGTGATGTAGCCGGCGAAGTACTCGCCGCCGTACGTCGGCCCCCACACCAAGAACACGACGACACCGAAGACGATCGCGATGGCGATGAACACCGCGGACCAGAAACCGGATTCCCGCAGGGTCGGCGCGTGTGGTTTGCGGACGTGAGCGAAGAAATCGAAGACGAACAGCCCGATGATCACTGCGATCGTGATCAACCAGGTCGTCAATGTGACGTGCATATGCACCTCGGCCTTCCGGTAGGTATGCGTACCTGCCGGAGGTCTCTCCCGCCCGGGAACGAATCCCGGACCGGCAGTCCCGGAGCGACAGCGGTGCCGAACGTGTTGACGAGACTGCCGCGAATAAGGGGATACTCCCCTCCACAGCTGTCACGATTGTGCCACATCTTCTACGCGGCGCACGCCGCGACACGTCACATGCCGCCGGCGTCACCTTCGGCCGCATCGCCACCGCCCCGGATCGAATAGAGCAGACCGTCGAGTTCATCCGGCTTGACGAGTACCTCACGAGCCTTGCTTCCTTCGCTCGGTCCCACCACGCCTCGGGTCTCCATGAGATCCATCAAACGGCCGGCCTTCGCGAACCCGACGCGGAGTTTGCGCTGCAGCATCGAGGTCGATCCGAACTGACTCGTGACCACGAGTTCGACCGCCTGCAGGAACACATCGAGGTCGTCGCCGATGTCGGGATCGACATCCTTCTTCTCGCCGGCCTTCGGAACCGTGACGCCCTCGTTGTACTCGGGCTCGGCCTGGGTTTTCGAGAACTCGACCACCGCCGAGATCTCCTCGTCGGTGATGAACGCGCCCTGCATACGGATCGGTTTGCCTGCACCCATCGGCAGGAAGAGTCCGTCGCCCATACCGATGAGCTTCTCGGCGCCGGGCTGATCGAGGATGACCCTCGAGTCGGTCAGCGAGCTCGTCGCGAACGCGAGTCGTGAGGGCACGTTCGTCTTGATCAGGCCGGTCACGACGTCGACGGATGGCCGCTGGGTGGCCAGCACGAGGTGGATACCGGCGGCACGAGCCTTCTGAGTGATCCGCACGATCGCGTCCTCGACGTCGCGCGGCGCGGTCATCATGAGGTCCGCGAGCTCGTCGACAATGGCCAGAATGTACGGATACGGGCGGTAGACACGCTCACTGCCCAGCGGCGCGGTGATCTCACCCGACTTCACCTTCGCATTGAAGTCGTCGATGTGCCGTACCCGGTTGGCCTGCATGTCCTGGTAGCGCTGCTCCATCTCTTCGACAAGCCACGCCAGGGCGGCTGCAGCCTTCTTCGGCTGCGTGATGATCGGTGTGATCAGGTGTGGAATACCCTCGTACGGCGTCAGTTCGACCATCTTCGGGTCGATGAGGATCATTCGCACTTCTTCCGGTGTCGCACGAATGAGCAGCGACACCAGCATGGAGTTGACGAAACTGGACTTTCCGGAGCCGGTGGAACCTGCCACAAGGAGGTGCGGCATCTTCGCAAGGTTTGCGGAGACGAAGTCGCCTTCGATGTCCTTGCCCAGACCGATGACGAGCGGATGGTGATCGCGCCGAGTGGAGGCAGCCCCCAGCACGTCGGACAGGCGTACGAGTTCGCGATCGGAATTGGGTACCTCGATGCCGACCGCGGACTTCCCGGGAATCGGTGCGAGCAACCGGACGTTGTCGGTCGCGACTGCGTACGCGATGTTGCGTGCGAGGGCAGTGATCTTCTCGACCTTCACACCGGGCCCGAGTTCGACCTCGTATCGCGTGACGGTCGGGCCTCGGGTGAAACCGGTGACCGCCGCGTCGATCTTGAACTGCTCCAGGACCTCGGTGATCGCCTCGATCATCTGATCGTTGGCCGCCGAGCGAGTCTTGGGCGGGTCACCCTCCATCAACAGGGACAGGGACGGGAGTGTGTAGTCGCCCTCGACGACCCGGTCCGGAACGAGGGGCTCCATGACGTCGGAAGCGGGCTCCGGCGGGGCGGGCGTCGGCACCACCGCCGCGGCTGTGGACGCCTTCGGCTTGGCGCGGGCTCGCGGTTTCGGAGCTTCCGGCTCCGGTTCCGGCTCGGGCGCCGTCGACGTGTCCGGCTCGTCCCACAGCGGCAGGACCTCGGTGCGTGCGTCGCCGTCGAACTCGTCGGTCGGGTAGTTCTCGCTGGGGGTCCGACGACGGCGCGACCGCGGTTTCTCGGTGTCGTCCTCGTGGAGCAAGGGATTGAGATGGTCTGAGTAGCCGTCGTGCTCGGGGTCGTATGCGCCGTACTCGTCGTAATGCCCGTACCCGTCGTCATCGCGGTAGGGCAGGCCGAAGAAATCGCGGAAGAGTTCGGGTAGTTCACGGATCGTGGTGCCGGTGATCAGCAGGATCCCGAAACCCATGGCCATCAACATCAACGGTACCGACAACCACACCGTCAGGCCGGCGGTGACCGGACCGCCGACGGCTGCACCCACGAAGCCCGCGCCCTCCGAGCGCCCGTCGGCGTCGGTGGGTGAGCCGGACGCGATGTGCCAGAGTCCCAGCGCAGGGAGCGCGACGAGCAGCGACCCGAGTACCAGGCGTGGGCGAGCTTCGGGCCAGGGTTCGGTCCGCATGAGAACCACCGCCACACCGACGGCGACGAGAGGTAATACGGCACTCGCCCCGCCCGTGACCGCCCGTACTCCGGTTTCGATCCATTCACCGACCGGTCCGCCTACGCCGAACCACACGGAACCTGCGACAACCACCGCGAACGCGACGAGACCGAGTGCGATTCCGTCACGACGGTGACCATGTTCGATATCGGTCGCACGTCCCATCGTCCGCGTGGTGGCACCGAGTCCACGGGCGATCATGAACCAGGTGGCACCGACGCTCTTGCCGATCGCTGTGAGCAGTCCTCCCGATGCTCGGCGAGGTGGCGCGGCGGAACCTCCCCTCGGGCGCCTCGCGGGGGTTCGACGCGCCGCGGACGAGGCACGCGCACCGGAAGCCTGAGGCTGACGTTTGCCGGGCGACTTGGAACTCGAGGATTTCGCGGCCGGTTTCCTCGGCGCCGATTTCTTCGCAGTCGATCCCTTCGCGGAACGCGCGGCGGGTGTTCTCGCAGACGAGGTCGATCTGGTGGCGGCAGCCTCCGCTCGACCGGATGAGGTCGACGCGCGCGTACCCGACCGCGACCGAGAGGTCGCAGCGGACGATGCGCGGCTACCCGACTTTCCTGCCATATCCGCCAGGGTAGCCGCATGGGCCACTGGCGAACCATCAGCAACACGGGGCCCACACGGCGGCACTGGTCACAGCACGGAACCGGAAGGTTACTCCCCGGCGGCGATACGTGCTGCTCAGAGCCCCCTTCTCGAACCTGCGAGCTCAGCGATATCCACCTCGGCCCCCTCTTGTTCGAGGCGCACCTCGTCGCGCCCGAACGCGTGAAGAAGCAATTCGGACGGCCGTCCGCTCAATACGACGGTGCGCGGCCCTCGCTTGCGCACGGTCACTCGCTCACCGCCCGGGCGCTCGAACACGACGGTGATGTCGCTGCCTCCGTAGCTTGTGCGACCGATGGTCCGCGCATACTTCCAGAGTTGATCCTCATCGTCCGCAGGCAGGGGACGCGGTTCCCATCCCGGAACGCTCCGTCGCACGTCCTCGTGGTGCACGAACATCTCGGTGGCATTCGCCACCGAGTCGACGAGATATAGGGGCGACCACTTGGGAGGCCCGGAATCGATGTCGGCGAGCAGGTGCGCCCACTGACGGTCGGTCACCTCGCGGCGGACCTTCTCTGTGTGCGCTGCGAACGCCGGGATCATGATTCCGGGCATCGTATCGATGCGGCGTTCGCGCACCAGCAGATGCGCCGCGAGGTCGCGTGTCGTCCAGTCACCACAAAGCGTCCGGGCTTCCGGACCGACCTCCGACATCGTCTTGACCAAGGCGTGCCGTTCACGTCGAGCAAGGCTCATTCCGCCACTCTAACGAGCAACTCGCGCGACGGCACCACCGATCCCGGCGTGTGTCTCAGGAGACCGCGATGACCGTGGGAACGATCATCGGCCGACGCCGGTATGTGTCGGCAACCCACCGACCGACGACACGACGGATGCCCTGCGCGATGCGGTGAGTTTCGGTCACGCCTTCCGAGGCGAGTTCGTTGAGTGCCTTGTCCACCAGTTGCGCTGCTTCGTTGAGCGCAGTCGGATCGTCGGAGAACCCTCGCCCCGAGACCTCCGGTGCGCTCACCGCACGACCGGTCGTGGCATCGACGGCGACGGAAATCGAGATGAAGCCGCCTTCTCCGAGGATCAACCGGTCCGACAGGGTGGACTCGCCCACGTCGCCGACGGAGAGGCCGTCGACGTACACATGGCCGACCGGTACCCGGCCGACGATCTCCGCGAGTCCGTCGACCATGTCGACGACAACGCCGTCCTCCGCGAGCACGATCCGCTCCTTCGGCACACCGGTCGCTTCCGCGAGCGCCGCATTGGCACGGAGGTGCCGCCACTCGCCGTGCACCGGCATCGCATTGGTGGGTCGCACCGCGTTGTACAGGTACAACAGCTCACCGGCCGAGGCGTGGCCCGAGACGTGCACTTTCGCGTTCTGCTGCGTGACGACAGTGGCGCCGCGCTTCGCGAGCCCGTTCACCACTGCGAACACCGAGTTCTCATTGCCAGGGATCAGCGACGACGCAAGGACCACGAGGTCGTTTTCCTTGACGTTGATCTGTCGGTGTTCGCCGCGCGCCATTCGCGAGAGGGCAGACAACGGTTCGCCCTGTGAACCCGTCGAGACCAGCACGAGCCGATCGTCCGGCAGCGATGCCGCTGTGTCGATGTTGACCTCGAGGCCGTCCGGCACGTTGAGGTAACCGAGATCCTGCGCGATCTGCATGTTGCGCACCATCGAACGCCCGACGAACGCGACCCGCCGGTTGTAGCGATGCGCAACGTCGACGACCTGCTGGATTCGGTGAACATGACTCGCGAACGACGCGACGATGACACGGTTCTTCGCTTTGCCGATGACATTGTCGAGCACGCCGCCGATCTCGCGTTCCGGGGTCACGAACCCGGGAACCTCGGCGTTGGTGGAGTCGACGAGGAACAGGTCGACGCCCTCGTCGCCGAGACGTGAGAACCCGGCGAGATCGGTGAGCCGGTTGTCGAGCGGCAGCTGGTCGAGCTTGATGTCTCCGGTATGCAGCACGACGCCGGCCGAAGTGTGGATCGCCACCGCGATCGCATCCGGGATCGAGTGATTGACGGCGAAGTACTCGCACTCGAACGGTCCGTGGGTGGTCCGCTCCCCTTCGGTGACCTCGGTGAGGTTCGGGCGCAGCCGGTGCTCGCGACACTTGGCGGAAACAAGCGCGAGCGTGAACTTCGAACCCACGACCGGAATATCCGGACGCAGTCGCAGCAGGAACGGCAGTGCGCCGATGTGGTCTTCGTGACCGTGGGTCAGGACGACCGCTTCGATGTCGTCCATCCGATCTTCGATGTACCGGAAGTCGGGGAGGATCAGGTCGACGCCCGGCTGCTGGTCCTCGGGGAAGAGGACACCACAGTCGACGATGAGAAGACGACCCTGGTGCTCGAACACCGTCATGTTGCGGCCGATCTCTCCGATGCCACCGAGCGCGACGACGCGCAAACCGGTCTTCGGAGCTTTCGGCGGGGTGCCGAGGCGCGCAGTGGGGTCCGTCGTAGGTCTCGGGTCCGGACGCTTCATTGCGGCGGAGTTCTGGCTGACGCGGCGGGTGGGCTTGGACGTCGGGGGCCCGGCGTTGCGGGTCGCGCGACCACGGCCACGATTGGGACGGCTCATCACAGCACCCCCGCTGCGTGCAGATCTGCGGCCAGCGCGTCGATCTGAGCGGTCACCGGGGCAACTTGCGGTAGGCGTGGTTCCCCGACATCGATTCCCATCAACCGTAAGCCGGCCTTGGAGGCGCTCACCCCACCGAGCCGCGCGACCGCACGGTAGATGGGGATCAAGGACAGGTTGATCTTCCGTGCGAGTTCGAGGTCGCCTTCGACGAAAGCGGCGTGCAGTTCGCGTAGGCGTCCGGGAACCAGGTGTCCGATGACGCTCACGAAGCCAACCGCACCGACGGAGAGCCACGGCAGATTCAGCGGGTCGTCGCCCGAATAGAACTTCAGGTCGGTGGTGCCGATCAATTCTGCACCGGCGTTGAGGTCACCCTTGGCGTCCTTGACCGCGACGATGCGTGGATGTTCCGCCAGCAGGCGCAGAGTCTCCGTTTCGACCGGGACGACCGAGCGTGGCGGAATGTCGTAGATCATGACCGGAAGATCGGTGGCATCGGCCACCGCAACGAAATGCGCGTAGAGGCCGGCCTGCGGCGGCCGGGAGTAGTACGGGGTGACGACGAGCAGGCCGTGGGCCCCAGCACGAGCGGCGTCGCGGGCGAGCTCGACGCTGTGGGCGGTGTCGTTGCTTCCTGCGCCCGCGATGATCTTCGCGCGGTCGCCGACAGCGGCGAGCACGGCCCGCATCAGTTCGATCTTCTCGTTCTCGGTGGTGGTGGGCGATTCGCCGGTGGTGCCGGCGAGAACCAGTGCGTCGCATCCCCCCTCTACGAGATAGGTCGCGAGGCGAACACCCGCATCGATATCGAGCTTGCCCTCGGCAGTGAACGGGGTCACCATCGCTGTTGCGATGGTGCCGAACGGAAGCTCGACAGCAGTTGCGGAATCACCGTTGGTCATGGTCAGAAGGCTACCGCGTAGAAGCTGCCACCCGGAACACGGCTCGTGTACGACACGGGCAGGCAGCGCTTTCAGCCGTCGATCTGGAAGCCCCCCGAGGCAACTTCGGTGCCATCGGAGAGCGTGTTGATCGTGAAGTCGCAGAAGGCGTTCGGTGCCGCCGCCGCGAGTTGCCGCAGACATTCCACGGCGAGTCTCCTGATCTCGACGTCGGCATGCTCGGTGGCGCGCATTGCCACGAAGTGCCGCCACGACCGATAGTTGCCGGTCACCACGATCCGGGTTTCGGTGGCGTTCGGCAGGACGGCTCTCGCGGCTTCACGGACCTGCTTGGCCCGCAGAGGTCCGGGTGGGAGGTACGCCAGCTTCTCGTCGAGCCTGTCGATGAGTTCGACGTACGCGTCGCGGCTGCGTTCTGCGGCGCGAAAGAACAAGGCTTCGAGCTCGTGGTCTCCCTCGATGGCAGGGGGGATGACAACCGGTGCATCCCCACCCGGGACGAACCGTTGAGAGAGCTGCGAGAAAGAGAAGTGTCGATGCCGGATCAGTTCGTGCGTGCACGACCGGGAGATACCGGTGATGTAGAAGGTGACCGTCGCATGTTCGAGCACCGAATCGTGGCCGACGGCGAGAAGGTGGTTGAGGTACCCGCTGTTGGTGGCAGTCCGGGGGTTCGGCTTCGACCAGCTCTGATAGCACGCGCGGCCGGCGAACTCGACGAGCGCTTCCCCGCCGTCGGCATCGGTACTCCATGGCACGTCCTCGGGCGGCAGGAACTCCGTCTTGGCGATGAGCCTGACCTTCAGTCCGATCGGCGCCATGCCCGTCTCCCTCCACGGTTCCGCACGGATAGTCAGCACGACCTTAACGTCCGGTCTTGCGAATCTCCCGCACGACATCACTCATGACAGTTGACCGACGTCATAGTTGGCGTCACACTGACGTCATGAATATCGACACCTACACCGACGCCATCGCCGATTCCGTACGGAACGCGGCAGAGCTCGGCGACGAGCAGACTCGACGCATCGCCTCTGCCCTCGCCACCGCCATTGCCGCCCCCGCCCGTCTCGCAGTCCTGAGCGCGCTGTCCGATCTGGCCTCCGAGGTGTCCGAACACCTCGGCGACCGCAGGGTCACCGTCCGCCTCGACGGAGCCGAGGCCGTCATCGAGGTCCACGACGGCCCCACACCCGAAGCCGAGGACACTCCCCCGACGTTCGAAGAGATGACCGGCGACATCAGCCGCGTCACCTTGCGACTCGTCGAGCAGATCAAGACCCGCGCAGAGGAGGCTGCGGCGCAGAGCGGGGTCTCTCTCAATTCATGGGTGGGGCAAGCCGTCCAGGGAGCGCTGCGCGAGCAGATGCGCTATCAGCGGCGTGCCGACGAATGGCGCTGGCCCACTGGCAAACCCACCACCGCACCCTCTGCGCCCGAGACCCCGTCCGAAGCACCGGTCGACACCGAGAAACCTGCGTCAGCCGATACCGGCAGCGACGACACCGCGGACGGTCCGGACAAGCCCCACACAGACTGAGCCCTGTCCACGCATCCTCGTGCGGTAGATTTCCGTCGCACGCGAAGGCACAGTCCGCGGAGTTGCGGACCCGAGGGGTGGAGTGGTCATGGCCGTCAGCAGCACCAGAAGCTTCGAGATCAAGGCGACACCGGAGCAGGTGATGGCGGGTATCGCAGCAGTCGAGCGACTCCCCGAATGGTCGTCGACGCACAAGTCCGTGACGATCGAGAGCACCCACCCCGACGGCAGGCCTCACCGCGTCCGCATGACCGTGTCGATCATCGGCATCACCGACGAGCAGGTCGTCGACTACTCGTGGAACGGCAACGAGTCGATGTCATGGACCCTTGTGGAGAGCACGCAGCAGAATGTGCAGGACGGCGCCTACACGCTCACCGCAACCGACAACGGGACCAAGGTCGACTTCAGTCTCACCATCGATCCCAAGATCCCGGTGCCCGGATTCCTCGTGCGCCGTGCGGAGAAGACCGCGATCGAGACCGCAGGCAAGGGCCTGACGAAATTCGTGGAGAAGAACTTCCGGTAGCGAGCCCGGCCGTCGCGCTCAATCCATCAGTTGAGCGGCGACGGTCGCACCGAGTTCCCAGCAGGCCTCGAGATCACTCTTGCTCGGCTTACCCGACGCGACAACGTAGTCGGTGGCCTTGACCCAGCCGAGCCCCGTCGTGATGCTGTCGACGGCGCGCTCGGCACCTTCCGTGCCCTCGTTGCCGTGAAGGTACAACCCATAAGGCCTGCCACGCGTCGAATCGAGGCACGGGTAGTAGCAGACGTCGAACGCGTGTTTGAGCGCACCGCTGATGTACCCCAGGTTGGCAGGTGTGCCGAGCAGATAACCGTCCGCTTCGAGCATGTCGATCGGCGAGACGGTGAGCGCAGGCCGCCGGACCACGGTCACACCTTCGATCTCGGGGTCGGTCGCGCCTGCCAGCACTGCTTCGAACATGGCCTGCATGAACGGCGACGGGGTGTGGTGGACCACGAGCAAGGTGCGAGAATTCTCTTCGGTCATGCCCGCAGACTACGGCGGGCCGCTACGCCTCACCGTCGCGCTCGGATTTCTCCAGGGCCACGGCGCGTTTCATCGTCTCGCGCGCCCGGCTGCGATCGCCTGCGAAATCGTACGCACGGGCGAGGCGATACGAGTTACGCCAGTTGTCGGGATCGGATTCCCACTCCGCTTTCACCGACTGGAACAGCTCGTCCGCAGCGTCGCGCTCGATCCGTCCCGAGGCCATCCGCGGAAGGCCGCTGACATCGAGGTCGAGGCCTTCTTCGTGGATGCGACGGGACAGTCGCTGGTGGTCCAACCCCGCACGCAGCGTCGCGTACACGATCCACACACCCACCAACGGGAGCAGGAACACGCCGATTCCGAATACGATCGACACCGCCTCCCCGCTCGTGATCAGTGCGATTCCGGTGTGCCCCAGTCTCACGAAATAGAACGCGAGCGCCGCGACGATGAAGGCGATCAGGAGGACCACCTTCGCCACGTCGCGACCGGCGGACGCCGACGAACTCACAGGTCGAGCAGGGGGTCGATTCCGACGGTGAGCCCCGGACGAGAACCGATCTCGCGGACGCCGAGAAGCACACCCGGAGCGAAGGACGACCGATCGATCGAGTCGTGCCGGATCGTGAGCGTCTCACCCTGTGTGCCGAGCAGCACTTCCTGGTGAGCAACCAGACCAGCCAAGCGCACCGAATGCACCCGCACGCCGTCGACGTCCGCACCGCGCGCCCCGTCCAGTTCGGTGCTGGTGGCATCCGGGCTGCGACCCACCCCGGCCGCGTCACGAGCTTCGGCGATCAACCGGGCGGTGCGGTACGCCGTACCGGACGGCGCGTCGGCCTTGTTCGGGTGGTGGAGTTCGATGACCTCGACGGAATCGAAGAAGCGTGCGGCGGCCTGCGCGAATCGCATGGACAGCACCGCGCCGATCGCGAAGTTGGGTGCGATGAGCACCCCGACGTCGGGTTTCGCGTCGAGCCATTCCCGGACCTGTTCGAGGCGTGCGTCGTCGAATCCGGTGGTGCCGACAACGGCATGAATACCGTTCTCGATCAGGAATTGCAGATTGCCCATGACAACGTCGGGATGGGTGAAGTCGACGACGACCTGGGTTCCGGACGTGACGAATGAATCGAGGTCGTCGCCCTTGTCGACCGTCGCGGCCAGTTCGAGCCCGGCTGCGGCATCCACTGCGTCGCAGATGGCCTGACCCACCTTGCCCTTCGCCCCGAGGACCCCTACCCGAAGACCTGTCTTGTCCGCCACCGATCCACGCCCTTCCCGTCGCCGCATTCTCGAAGAAAGCCTACGCAACCGGCACGATCGCCGAGTTGGCGGGATGAGTCGCGAACTCAGGCCACGACACTGCGCACGGACGCCGGGAGGTCGCGCGGTCGCCGATAGGGCCCCACGACTGCCGCCGCATAGGGACGCCGGAGCACTTCACCGGCGACCTCACGCACCTGCTCGGTGCTGACGGTGGCGATGCGCTCCAGCGTCTCGGTGATCCCCCAATGCCGCCCGTAGCTGAGTTCGCTACGCCCGATCCGATGCATCCGGGCGCCGGTGTCCTCGAGTCCGAGGACGAGTCCGCCCCGCAGCGACCCTTTCGCGCGCGCACACTCCGCGTCGCTGATGCCGTGCTCGGCAACCTCGGTGAGGACTTCACGCACCACCGAGGCGACGTCGCCGAGGTTTTCGGGCTGGCACCCGACATATGTCGAGAATGCACCCGTGTCCGCGAACGTGTCGACACCCGAGTAGACCGAGTACGCCAGCCCTCGCTTCTCCCGCACCTCCTGGAACAACCGCGAGCTCAGACCCCCTCCGACCGCAGTGTTGAGGACCGACAGCGCCCAACGTCGAGGATCGTGTCTGCCGAACGCGCGGACGCCGAGGCTCAAGTGCGCCTGCTCGTTGTCCTGATCGGTGATGCTCAAACTGGGTGCGGTGCGCAACCGCAATGTTCCTTCGCGACGCGGTGCCGCCTGAGCCGACTCATCGAGATGGCCTGCGAATGCCCTGCGGACGAGTTCGACCGTGTGTGCATGATCGACGTTGCCCGCCACCGCGACCACCATCCGCTGCGGCGTGTATCGGCGCACGTGGAACGAGTGCAACTGGTTGCGGGTCATCGATTCGATCGATTCCGGCGAACCGATGATCGGACGGCCCACGGGATGATCACCGTAGAGCGCAGTCAACAGAGCATCGCCGAGCAGATCCTCGGGGTCGTCGTCGCGGATGGCGATCTCCTCGAGCACCACCTGGCGCTCGACATCGACGTCGACGCTGCGGCACCTACCGCGCAACACCACGTCCGCGACGACATCGACGGCGATCGGCAGATCGTCGTCGAGTACGTGCGCGTAGAAGCAGGTGTGTTCCTTGCTGGTGAATGCGTTGAGCTCGCCACCGATCCCGTCGACGAGTTCGGCAATGTCGAGAGCTGTGCGCGTGGGAGTCGCCTTGAACAGCAGGTGCTCGAGAAAATGAGCAGCTCCCGCAACCGAGGGCTGCTCGTCGCGGGAGCCGACACCCACCCACACACCCACTGCTGCCGATCGCACACCGGGCACATGTTCGGTGACGACTCGCACGCCGCCTGGCAGAACAGTGCGCCGTACGCCGGTGTCCGCGACAGCCGACGGGGTGTCGAATGAAAGAGAATCGAAGGTTGTGGCCATGGGTTGTTCTACGGTCCTGCGCTGTCGGTGATTCGCCTGTGGTGAGAGCTGTGTTCAAGGCACGGAACACCACACACTACACGCGACTACCACGGTGTTGCCGTCGACAACCACTGCTGCGTTCTCGTCACCAGCCTCGACGTCGAGGCTGGGATCCGACCAGCTGGTCCTTCGACGCTTCGTCACGCCCGCGGTAGACGATGTAGGGACGGAACAGATACGCGAAAGGCGCGCTGAAAGCGTGGACGAGGCGCGTGAACGGCCAGATGGCGAACAACACCAGCGCAATCATCACGTGGATGTGGAACGAGAGCGGTGCCTCTGCCATCAGATCGCCCCGGGGCTGCAGTATCCAGATCGACCGGAACCACGGAGACACCGTCTCGCGGTAGTTGTGTGCCTCGTTGCCCTCGAACGCGCCGATCATCGTCGTGGCCAGCCCGGCGACGATCGCGGCAACCAACACCAGATACATGAGCTTGTCGTTGAGGGTGGTCGCGCTGAAGACGGGACCTCTGGTGCGCCGACGGTAGACCAGTAGGGCCACGCCGATCAGCGTCGCGACACCCGCGATGACGCCCGGAATCGCGGCGCCCCAGTGGTACATGTGCTCGCTGATACCGACGGCTTCCGTCCAGGACTCCGGGATCAGCAGTCCGATGACGTGTCCGAGGATCACCACGAGCATGCCGAAGTGGAAGAGCGGACTGCCGATCCGCAACAACCGGCTCTCATACAGCTGTGACGATCGGGTGGTCCACCCGAACTTGTCGTATCGGTATCGCCACCACGTGCCGACGACAATCATGGCGAGGGCCACGTACGGCACGATGTCCCAGAAAATCTCGCCCGCGCTCATGCCGGTCGATCTCCTTCTCGAGCTGGACTACCGTCGCGGCGCGGCGGCACTGTGAGAGTGAACGGTTGCAATCCGATCGCCTCTGCCGGGGGCCCTGTCTCTGCCAGGTGACGAGCTCGTTGCACCTCCTGATCTGTGACGGGAGGAAGCGTGGCACACACCGCGGTCAGGGTGTCGGCGTACGGCGATCCGCATTCGACGAGCGCGGTGTGCAGCACATCCAGCGGCGCTCTGTGCGCCGCGAGCAACTGCTCCCCCGTCTCCGGATTCACCGTCGCGGCGAATTCGAGCACCACAGGTAGGTGGTCGGGGGCCTCCCCGCCGGGCGGCTCGACTCCCGCGTCACGGTAGGCACGCGCGAAGGCGTGGATCTCCGCGCCTCGGTTCCGTGTGTCGCCTCCGGTCCAGTAGGTCAGATACATCGTCGACCGGCGGCGCATATCGAACGTCTCGACGTAGTGGCGTGCCACCACGAGGGGATCGGTCGCGTGAAGATACGACGCAGTACGGTCCAGGGCGTCGCGTTCAGGCCCGGTGATGTGGTCGAGCAGGGCGCCGACGGTCACGAGGCGGCCCGGCGTCCGCTCGTCCGGATAGGCGAGCAGCAACGACGCCGCCTGCCGGATCGCACGGTGCTGCAACCGAATCGCCGCCGAGTCTCGTCGCGCGGGGCGGCGCAGCAGTTTCATCGGTTCTCCTTCATTTCATCGCGGTGCTGATCCGGGAAAATGCCTGCCGGCACGCCCTTACCGTCCCAGTTGAGTAGGTTCACCCGCGACGGACGGCTCGCATTCGCGGCCATACCCTCCGTCGTCTGTCGCTGCTCGAGCGCGTGGAAGGTCTCGACGGCGACCGGCACCGGCCCCCCGCTGGACTCACCGAACGGCCCCGATTCGTACATACCCGGTCCGCCGTCGAACGATAACGAGCAGTCTGTCGCGGTCTCCTCGAGTTTGTGTCCCTCGGCTGCGTACGCGGTCGGAATGACGTAGCGCTCGTCGTACTTGGCGAGAGCAAGCAGCCGGTACATCTCGTAGATCTCTTCCTCGGTCATGCCCACCGCCTTCGGGATGTGGGGTTGGGTGTCGCGTCCGAGGTTGACGTCACGCATGTACGAGCGCATCGCCGAGAGCCGGTGCAACACACCCTCGACCACGTTGGTGTCGCCCGCTGTGAACAGCTCCGCGAGGTACCGGACCGGAATCCTGAGCGATTCGAGTGCCCCGAAGAGATTTCCGAGATCCTCACCGTCGTGGCCGTCGCGGCTGACCGCGTCGACGACCGGCGAAAGCGGTGGGATGTACCAGACCATCGGCATGGTCCGGTATTCCGGATGCAGCGGCAACGCCACCTTGTACTTGTTGATCAGCGCGTGGATCGGTGATCGCTGCGCTGCGGTGATCCACTCGTCGGAGATCCCTTCGGCCCGTGCACCGGCAACGACTTCCGGATCGTTCGGGTCGAGGATGAGCTGCCGTTGCGCCTCGTACAGATCCTTGTCGTCCGGGACCGATGCGGCTTCGAGCACCTTGTCGACGTCGTAGAGCACCAGACCGATGTATCGGAGCCGGCCGACGCAGGTCTCCGCGCACACCGTCGGCAACCCGACCTCGATCCGCGGGTAGCAGAATGTGCACTTCTCGGCCTTGCCGGTCTTGTGGTTGAAATACACCTTCTTGTAAGGGCAGCCCGAGACACACATCCGCCAGCCGCGGCAGCGGTCCTGGTCGACGAGCACGATCCCGTCTTCGCTGCGCTTGTAGATCGCACCCGACGGGCAGGACGCAACGCACGACGGGTTCAGGCAGTGCTCGCAGATTCGCGGGAGGTAGAACATGAAGGTCTCTTCGAGCTGAAGTCTGACCTCCTCGTTGACTTTCTGCAGGATCGGGTCCTGCGGCACGATCTCGGGGGAACCACCGAGGTCGTCGTCCCAGTTCGCCGACCATTCCACCTTCATCGGTTTGCCGCTGATGAGGCTGCGCGGGGGCGCCACAGGGATGTCGTTGCCCAGGGGCGCGGTGGTGAGGTTCTCGTAGTCGTAGGTCCACGGCTCGTAGTAGTCGTCGATCGACGGCATCTTCGGGTTGGAGAAGATGCGGCTGAGCTTGTGGAGGCGCCCGCCGTCGCGCAGGCGCAGTCGGCCCTTCTTGTCGCGGACCCAACCGCCCCGCCACTTCTCCTGATCCTCGTACCGGCGCGGATACCCTTGTCCCGGACGGGTTTCGACGTTGTTGAACCACACGTACTCGGTGCCCGACCGATTTGTCCACGCCTGCTTGCAGGTCACCGAACAGGTGTGGCACCCGATGCACTTGTCGAGGTTCATCACCATCGCCATTTGCGCCATGACCTTCATCAGTACGTCACCTCCTGGCTACGGCGGCGGACCACCGTCACTTCGTCGCGTTGATTCCCGGTGGGCCCGAGATAGTTGAAGGCGTACGACGTCTGCGCGTAACCGCCCGCCATGTGTGTCGGTTTGATGAGAATCCTCGTGATCGAGTTGTGGATACCGCCGCGCTTGCCGGTGGTCTCGGTCAGAGGGACGTCGATCGTGCGCTCCTGGGCGTGATAGACGTACACGACTCCTTCGGGCATACGGTGCGAGACGATCGCGCGGCACACCACCACCCCGTTGCGGTTGACGGCCTCGACCCAATCGTTGTCCCGGACCGAGATCTTCGCTGCATCGGCGGGGCTCATCCACATCGTCGGGCCGCCACGCGACAGTGACAGCATGAACAGGTTGTCCTGGTATTCGGAGTGGATCGACCACTTGGAGTGCGGGGTCAGATATCGCACCGTCAGGCCGACTCCGTCCGTCGTCCCGATGGCGGACGCCCCGAACAGTCTCGACATGTCCAGCGGCGGCCGGTAGGTCGGTAATTGCTCCCCGACCTCTTCGATCCAGTCGTGATCGAGATAGAAGTGCATGCGACCGGTGAGGGTGTGGAACGGTTTGAGTTCCTCGATGTTCACGGTGAACGGAGCGTAACGCCTGCCACCGGTCTCGCTGCCGGACCATTCGGGGCTGGTGATCACCGGAACGGGCCTGGCCTGGGTGTCTGCGTAGGTGATCCTGCGCTCTTCGCTGCCCTCGGCCAGATGAACGAGACGTCTGCCGGTACGCCTCTCGAGTTCCCTGAATCCCTCGACCGCCAGCCGGCCGTTGGAGGTCCCGGAGAGCGACAGGATCACATCGGCCATCCGTTCCGCGGTGGTGATGGCCGGGCGCCCAGCACCGGCTCCGGTGTTCATCACACCGAACTTCGCGGCGAGCTCGGCGACCTCCTCGGTCGGATGCGTGGTCACCCCCTTGGTGGTCAGCCCCAGTTTGTCCACGAGAGGGCCGAGTGTGGACCACTTGTCCGCCACAGCGGCGTAGTCACGTTCGACGACCACGAGCGGGCCCATCGTCTTTCCCGGAACCGGAACCTCACCGGTCTTGCGCCAATCGTTCTCGGTACCGGACGGGAAGGCCATCGCTCCCGGGGTGTCGTGCTGGAGCGTGCCCATCACGACATCGGTGCGAGTACCGAGGTGCGTACGCGCTTGTGCACTGAAGGCCTTCGCGATGGCGCCGAATGCTTCGTAATCCGACCGTGTTTCCCAGGGCGGGTCGATTGCCGGACTGAACGCGTGGATGTACGGGTGCATGTCGGTGCTCGACAGGTCGCCCTTCTCGTACCATGTCGCAGCGGGCAGTACGACATCCGAGAACAGCGTGGTGGACGTCATGCGGAAGTCGATCGACATCAGCATGTCGAGCTTGCCCTCGGGTACTGCGTCGGTCCACGTCACCTCCTTCGGTCGCAGGCCGTCGGTGGTGGAGTCACCCTGCAGGTTCGAGTCTGTTCCGAGCAGATGCTGCAGGAAATATTCGTTGCCCTTGCTCGAGGAGCCGAGCAGGTTCGAGCGCCACACGCTCAGGACGCGGGGCCAGTTCTTCGGGTTGTCGGGATCGGTGACCGAGAGTTTCAGATCCCCGCTCGCCAATTGCTCCGCGACGTACGCCGGAATCTCTTTGCCTGCTGCACGCGCCTCGTCCGCGACGTCGAGATTGTTCCGGTCGAACTGTGGGTAGAACGGAGTCCATCCCATCGCGACGGCGGAAGCCATCACATCCATCGTGTGCTTGTCACGGAATCGGCCGCGTCCGAGCGGACTCGCCAATGCGTCTGCGCGGTAGCCGTCGTAGCGCCACTGGTCGGTGTGCACATACCAGTACGAGGTACCCGCCATCTGCCGCGGGGGCCGACTCCAGTCGGTACCCATCGCCATCGCCGCCCACCCGGTAACAGGACGGCACTTCTCCTGACCGACGTAGTGTGCCCAGCCTCCGCCATTGCGGCCCATCGACCCGGTGAGCAACAGCAACGCGAGCACAGCGCGGTAGGTGGCGTCGCCGTGGAACCATTGGCAGATACCCGCGCCCATGATGATCATCGAGCGCCCGTTCGATTCCTCGGCGTTGCGCGCGAACTCTTTCGCGATCCGGATGGCTTGCTCTGCAGAGACTCCGGTGATCGCTTCCTGCCATGCCGGCGTGTAGAGCGAGTCGGCATCGTCGTATCCGCTGGGCCACTGCCCGGGCAGATCCAGGCCGGGCCTGTTCACGCCGTACTGCGCGAGCATGAGATCGAACACCGTGCACACGAGGTGTTCTCCGACCCTTCGCACAGGGACACCGCGTTGGATGCTCTCACCGTGCCCGTCGATCGAATCGAAGCTCGGCAGATGCACCGCGGCGGTCTCCCCCGCTGCGCCGCCGGCCGGAGCGACCGTCAACGTCGGTACGAGGCCGCCGAGATCCAGATTCCATTTACCGACGCCCTCGTCACCGTATCGGTGCCCCAGAGAGCCATTCGGCGCGACGACGGTATCGGTGGCGCCATCGAGCAGGACCGGCTTGAACGCGGCGTTCTCGACCTCGTGACCGAGGTCGGCCGCGGTGAGGTTCTTACCCGGAACGAGCGCGCCGTCGCGATCCTCGAGCTTCACCAGGAACGGCAGATCCGTGTACTGCCGCACGTAGTCGACGAAGAACGGGACCCGCTGCTGTACGTAGAACTCGTTGAGCAGCACATGGCCCATCGACATCGCGAGGGCGCCGTCCGTCCCTGCCGCACACGGCATCCACTCGTCGGCGAATTTGGTGTTGTCGGCGTAATCGGGGCTGATCGAGACGACCTTCGTACCGCGGTAGCGGACCTCCGCCATCCAGTGCGCGTCCGGTGTCCGGGTCACGGGAACATTCGAGCCCCACATCATGAGGTACGCGGCGTCCCACCAGTCGCCGGATTCGGGCACGTCCGTCTGATCACCGAACACCTGCGGAGATGCAACGGGAAGGTCGGCATACCAGTCGTAGAACGAGGTCATGACGCCGCCGAGCAATTCGATGAATCGCGAACCCGCCGCAAACGACACCATCGACATCGCCGGGATCGGCGAGAAACCGGCGATGCGGTCGGGCCCGTACTCCTTGATCGTGTGCACGTGCGCAGCCGCGATCATCTCGGTGGCCTCGTTCCACGTCACGCGCACGAGACCGCCCTTGCCGCGGGCCCGTTGGTAGCGCGCGCGCCGCTCTGGGTCGTTCTGGATGTCGGCCCACGCGAGGACCGGATCGCCGAGACGCTGTTTGGCCTCGCGATACATCTCGACGAGGACACCACGCGCGTAGGGATACCGCACCCGGGTCGGTGAGTACGTGTACCACGAGAACGCGGCACCCCGGGGACATCCTCGAGGTTCGTACTCGGGACGGTCGGGGCCGACCGACGGGTAGTCCGTCTCCTGGGTCTCCCAGGTGATGATTCCGTCTTTGACGTAGATCTTCCACGAGCATGAACCGGTGCAGTTGACTCCGTGGGTGGAACGAACCACCTTGTCGTGGCTCCAGCGATCGCGATAGAACACATCGCCTTCACGGCCACCCTGGCGGGTGACCGTACGGCCGTCATCGGAACCCGTTCCGGGAGTGAAGAATCGACCACTTCGAACCAGGAGATCCTCGAGCGGTCCGCCCGTACCGGTCTTCTCAGTGGTCACTTCGATTCCTCCTGTGGCTGTGGTGCGCCGACTGCCGCATCGGTCGTCGGTTCACGTGTTTTCAGTTTCAGTGCGGTGTAGACCAGCGCGACCAAGGCCGTCGCGACGAGCAGTAGCAGGCCGACCGTGTAGTCGTTGTCGACGGGGTCGTACGTCGCACCCATTACCAGTGGTGGGAAGTATCCGCCCAAACCACCTGCAGCAGCAACGATTCCGGTGACGCTACCGACCGACTTGGCCGGTGACCGCCGCGCAACCCACGCGAAGACGCCGCCGGTGCCGATCCCCAGGAAGATCGCCATCGTGATGAAGTCGGTGGCCGACCAGACGTCCGGCGGAGGCTTGAGGGTAGCGATGAACGCCGTGACCGCGGTACCTGCGAGTGAGGCGAGCACAACGTATTTCGGCGGAATCCGGTCGGAGAGTGCACCGCCGATGGGCCGAGCGATCACTGCGGCGACCGCGAACCCTGCCGTTCTCGTTCCCGCGTCGACAGCCGAGAAATCGTAGATCGTCTTGATGTACGTGGGCAGGTAGTTGCTGAACGCAACGAAACCGCCGAAGACGATGGCGTAGAGGAACGACATCTCCCACGTCACGCGGAGTTTGCAGGCCGCGATCAGCTTCGGAGTGACCTTGTCGGTGTTCGGGGTGAAGGTCGGTGAGTTCCTCATCACTACGACACACAGCACCGCTGTGAGTGCGAGTGCGATCGCGATGATCACGTGAGTGGTGATTGTCCCGAACCAGCCGACGAATCGCGGAGTGAAGAACGCGGACAGAGCGGTACCGACCATGCCCGCGCCGAACACACCGGTTGCGAATCCTCGGCGGGAAGCGTCGTACCAGCTGTTCGCAAACGGGATCCCGACAGCGAATATCGTGCCCGCGATGCCGAGGAAGAACCCGAATACCAGGAGCAGTGGATAAGACCCGGCTTCACCCGCGAAACCGACCGCGAGCACCGGGATGATGGAGGCGACGGTGACGAGGATGAACATGAACCGACCGCCGTACCGGTCGGTGAGTGGTCCGACGGCGATTCTGCCGAGCGATCCCACGAGAATGGGCGTCGCGACGAGCATCGACGCCTCACTACTACTGAGGGACATGTCGCCCGCATAGGTGGTGGACAGAGGGCCGATCATGTTCCAGGCCCAGAAGTTTATGGCAGATACCCAGGTGGCCAGTGCCAAGTTGAACCCGGGTCGTGCCCCGATGCCAGTCGCTGCAACCGTGTTCACCCCCTCAGGTAACCACTCCGAGGAGAACTCGCGCGCATGTTTGGGTAAACGTTACAACGGTCGCAGTTTGTGAGTTCGAACCCGAGTACGAAAGACCCTGGCTGTCGCGGATGTGGACCGCATAAGGTGCCAGTGGATCGAAAGCCCCCTGCTCACAGGGACTTTCTCCGAGGATACGTCGAGCGGATACGACACCGCCCGCGGGCAGTTCTCCTCTAGCGGGAGAACCACACGCGGGCGTGTGTGCGAGAAATCAGGATTCGGCAGCCTCGGTGGCGGCCTCTCCGGCGGCGGCCGGCTCAGCAGCGGCTTCCTCCTCGACGGGGATCAGGCTGATCTTGCCGCGGTTGTCGATGTCGGCGATCTCGACGCGGATCTTGGATCCAACGCTCACGACGTCCTCGACCTTGGCGATGCGCTTGCCGTTACCCAGCTTGCTGATGTGTACCAGACCGTCGCGGCCGGGCAGCAGGGAGACGAACGCCCCGAACGCCGTGGTCTTGACCACGGTGCCCAGGAACCGCTCGCCGACCTTGGGCAGCTGCGGATTCGCGATGGCGTTGATCTTGTCGATCGCAGCCTGCGCGGACGGGCCATCTGCGGCACCGACATAGACGGTGCCGTCATCCTCGATCGAGATGTTGGCGCCGGTCTCTTCGGTGATCGAATTGATCATCTTGCCCTTGGGGCCGATGACCTCACCGATCTTGTCCACGGGGACCTTGATGGTCGTGATACGCGGCGCGAACGCGCTCATCTCGTCGGGGGTGTCGATCGCCTCGGCCATGACTTCGAGAATCGTGGCGCGGGCGTCGTGCGCCTGCGAGAGCGCACCGGCAAGGACCTGCGACGGGATGCCGTCGAGCTTCGTGTCGAGCTGGAGCGCCGTGACGAAGTCCTTCGTACCCGCGACCTTGAAGTCCATGTCACCGAATGCGTCCTCGGCACCGAGGATGTCGGTGAGGGCGACGTACCGGGTCTCGCGGCTGCCGTCCTCGAGCTCGATCTCGTCGGAGACCAGACCCATCGCGATGCCTGCAACCGGCGCCTTGAGGGGCACACCTGCGTTGAGCAGCGACAGCGTCGATGCGCATACCGAGCCCATCGACGTAGAGCCGTTGGAGCTCAGGGCTTCGGACACCTGCCGGATCGCGTACGGGAACTCTTCCTGGCTCGGAAGCACCGGAATGAGGGCGCGCTCGGCAAGTGCGCCGTGGCCGATCTCGCGACGCTTCGGCGAACCGACCCGGCCGGTCTCACCGGTCGAGTACGGCGGGAAGTTGTAGTGGTGCATGTAGCGCTTGGTCGTCTCAGGACCGAGCGAGTCGACCTGCTGCGCCATCTTGACCATGTCGAGGGTGGTGACACCCATGATCTGGGTTTCGCCGCGCTCGAACAGTGCGGAACCGTGGGCGCGCGGAACGATGGCGACCTCGGCAGACAGCGCGCGAATGTCGGTGATGCCGCGGCCGTCGATGCGGAACTGATCGCGGAGGATGCGCTGGCGCACGAGTTTCTTGGTCAGCGAACGGAATGCTGCGCCGATCTCCTTCTCGCGACCTTCGAACGACGGTGCGACCTGCTCGAGGATCTCGACCTTGACCTCATCGGTGCGGTCGTCGCGCTCCTGCTTACCGGCGATCGTGAGAGCCTCGGCAAGCTTGGCGGACGCAGCGGCCTCGACCGCGGCGTACACGTCGTCCTGGTATGCGGGGTACAACGGGAAATCACCGGTCGGCTTCGCCGCGGCAGCGGCGAGCTGCTGCTGAGCAATACACAGGCGCGCGATGAACGGCTTCGCCGCTTCGAGCCCCGCGGCGACGACCGTCTCGGTGGGCGCCTGCGCGCCGCCCTCGACGAGTGCTATCACCTTGTCGGTGGCCTCCGCCTCGACCATCATGATGGCGACATCGGCGGAATCCGGGTTGTCCCCTCCGCCGACGATGCGGCCGGCGACGACCATGTCGAACACGGCGTTCTCGAGCTGCTCGACGGTCGGGAACGCCACCCACTGGCCGGCCTTGTTCTCCTCCGACGTGATGAGTGCGACGCGCACGCCACCGACCGGACCGGAGAACGGCAGACCCGCGATCTGAGTGGATGCCGAGGCCGCGTTGATCGCGACGACGTCGTAGAGGTCGTTCGGGTTCAGGCTCAGGACCGTGACCACGACCTGGATCTCGTTGCGCAGGCCGTCGACGAACGACGGACGCAGCGGCCGGTCGATGAGGCGGCAGGTGAGGATCGCGTCGGTCGAGGGGCGGCCCTCACGACGGAAGAACGAGCCGGGGATGCGGCCCGCTGCGTACATACGTTCTTCGACGTCCACCGTCAGCGGGAAGAAGTCGAAATGCTCCTTGGGCTGCTTCGAGGCGCTCGTGGCCGACAGCAGCATGGTTTCGTCGTCGAGGTATGCGACGACGGAGCCGGCGGCCTGCTGAGCAAGGCGTCCGGTCTCGAATCGAATGGTGCGGGTGCCGAAGGACCCGTTGTCGAGCGTGGCGACGGATTCGAATACGCCCTCGTCGACCTCGACTGCGGTGTTACTGGTCATCTGTGAAATCTTCTCTTCCCTCTTCGTCTTCGCCGTACCCACGCGGGCGCCGGGCCCCCTTGGCCACGGCTGCGCACCGACTCACGGAGGCGGTCGTCGATCGAAACCCGCCGGCACTTCTCGTGCGGCCGAAGGGTCACTACCGAAGACCGACACCGTCGGTGCGTACGGATCATCGCCGTCGGCGGCGATGTGCTGCGCCGGCAATTCCGGCGCATACACCGATAGCCAACGAGGCCCAGTCTAAGGGGTACCCCGTTGGCTATCGGAAAAGATCAGCGAATGCAGATCGTGTCGCTTCCGGACTGCGTCAGCGACGCAGGCCCAGACGCTGGATGAGCGCGCGGTAACGCGCGACGTCGACCTTCTCGACGTACTTGAGCAGACGGCGACGACGACCGACCAGCAGCAGCAGGCCGCGGCGGGAGTGGTGGTCGTGCTTGTGCTGCTTCAGGTGCTCGGTCAGATCGGTGATGCGCTTGGTGAGCATCGCCACCTGCGCCTCCGGCGAACCGGTGTCGGTCTCGTGGAGACCGTACTCGCCGAGGATCTGCTTCTTCTGCTCGGTGGTCAATGCCACTGTTCTACTCCTGATCACTGATGTCCGCGTGATGAACAACGGGCCGGAACCCGGTGGTGCGGCCGCCGCGAACCGCAGCACACACCGACGGACGAGATTACCAGATGTTCATCTGGTGCTTGACTGCCGGCCTACGCTTCGCCGGCCAGAAGGTCACGAGCTCGATCCGCGTCTCGATGCATCGCCGAGATGAGCGCCTCGACGGAATCGAACTTCTCCATGCCACGGAGCCGCTCGACGAAGTCGACAGCCACGTGCTGCCCGTAGAGATCGGCATCAGCATCGAGCACGAACGCCTCGACCGTGCGATTACGGCCCGAGAAGGTGGGATTCGTCCCCACCGACACCGCGGCACGGTAGCGCAGGCCGGCCTCGAGGCCGTCCACGGGAGATCCCGAATCGAGGACTGTGAACCATGCGGCGTAGACACCGTCCGCGGGGATGGCGGCATACATCGGGGGCGCGATGTTCGCCGTGGGGAACCCGAGCCCCCGGCCGCGTCCGTCGCCGTGCACAACGACACCCTCCACACGGTGAGGGCGGCCGAGCGCGTCGGTAGCGGCGGTCATGTCGCCCGCATCGACACACGAACGGATGTAGGTCGACGAGAACGTCACCGCATGTTCGGCGAGCAGGGTCTGCCCGTCCACCGCGAAACCGAATCGTTCGCCTATGCCACGGAGCATCTCCACGGTTCCCGCGGCCTTCTTGCCGAAGGTGAAATTCTCCCCCACGACCACCTCGGCGACATGCAACCGCTCGACGAGAATCTCTCGGGCGTAACGCTCGGGCGAGAGTTTCATGAACTCGGGGGTGAAGGGCATCACGCAGAACACGTCGACGCCGAGTTCTTCGGCGAGTTCGGCCCGCCGGGCCAAAGTGGTCAGCTGGGCCGGATGGCTCCCAGGACGAACCACTTCCATCGGGTGCGGGTCGAAGGTCATCAACACGCTGGCGATGCCCCGCTTCTTCGCTGATTTCACCGCACGGGTGATCAGTTGCTGGTGACCCCGATGCACGCCGTCGAACACGCCGATCGTGACCACGCACCGACCCCAGTCCGCAGGTATCTCGTCCAGACCTCGCCATCTCTGCACATCGGAAGCCTACGACCCCATGTACGGGCCGGCATCCTCGCCCTCGGCCCCGCTGGACAATCCGGAATGCGGTTCTGCATAATTTCGGGGTGCCGAACTTTTTGATGAGACCAACCAAATTACTGCTTGTAGTCAGCTCACTGATCGGGCTCACCGCATGTGGCACCGCGCAGACCGACGACCGCCCGCTCGTGCTGACCACGTTCACCGTGCTGGCCGATATGACCCGCACAGTCGCGGGCAACCACATACGGGTGGAGTCGATCACGAAGCCCGGCGCAGAAGTGCACGGCTACGAACCGACACCCGGCGACCTGAGGCATGCAACCGAGGCGGATCTCGTCCTCGACAACGGATTGGGTCTCGAACGCTGGTTCGAGCAGTTCCTCGCCGACACCGACGCCGCACATGTAGTGCTGACCGAGGGTATCGAGCCTCTGCCCATCGGCGACGCGCCCTCCACGCAACTCAACCCGCACGCGTGGATGTCACCGCTGACCGCACAGATCTACGTCGACAACATCGAGGCCGCGCTCAGCGACCTCGCTCCCGAGCACGCCGCGGATTTCGCGACCAACGCCGACGCATACCGGTCCGACCTCCAGGCCGTACACGACGAACTGATCACGACGCTGGCGGCCGTTCCCGAGCACCAACGAGCCTTGGTCACCTGCGAGGGTGCCTTCGGTTATCTCGTGCGCGACGCCGGAATGCGCGAGGCCTACCTGTGGCCGATCAACTCCGACCAGCAGGGCACCCCGCAACAGATCGCCCGCACAGTCGATTTCGTACGCGACAACGACATCCCTGCGGTGTTCTGCGAATCCACCGTCTCCGACAAGGCACAGAGGCAGGTCGCCGCCGATACCGGTGCCGCGTACGGAGGCACTCTCTACGTCGACTCGCTGTCCGAACCCGACGGCCCGGTACCCACCTATCTCGACCTGCTCCGCCACGACGTCGCAACCATCACGTCAGGACTGAACCCGTGACGCTCTCCGGCACCGCCCGACCCGACCGTGCCCGTCCCCCCGGACCCGCACTGCGCCTGGATCACGTGACAGTCCGGTACGACACCGTCGTCGCGCTCGACCGGGTGAGCCTCGAACTCGATCCCGGCAGAGTGTGCGGGCTCGTCGGTACCAACGGATCAGGCAAGTCCACCCTGTTCAAGACCGTGATCGGGCTCGTCAAACCTGACGAAGGCGAGGTCACCGTCGGCGGCATCGGAATCACCGCCGCACGAAAATCCGGCGCCGTGGCGTATGTCCCGCAAGCCGAGGGTGTCGACTGGGACTTCCCGATCGGGGTACGCGACGTCGTGATGACCGGACGCTACGGACACCAGGGGTGGATGCGCCGAGCACGGCGCGGCGACCACGAGGCGGTCACCGAGGCACTCGACCGTGTCGGCATGACCGCGTTCGCCCACCGTCAGATCGGCCAGCTGTCCGGGGGCCAACGCAAACGTGTGTTCGTCGCGCGGGCCATCGCACAGCGTGCGCCGCTGTTGCTCCTCGACGAACCTTTTGCCGGCGTCGACACAACCACCCAGGCCGCGCTGACCGACGTTTTCCGCGGCCTCGCCGCCGACGGGCACACGCTGCTCGTCGCCACCCACGACCTTGCAGGTCTGTCCCAGCTGTGCGACGAGGCGGTTCTGCTGCAGAAGCGGGTCGTCCTGCACAGCACGCCCGACGACGTACTGCGGCCGGAGAACCTTGCGCGGGCGTTCGGTGCGAGCACCGAACCACAGGAGGTGTCGTGATGCTCGATCTGATCCTCGAACCACTGCAGTACGGATTCATGCAACGCGCCCTCGTCGTCGCGGTCGTCGCAACCGCGGTGTGTGCACTGCTGAGTTGCTGGCTCGTGTTGATCGGCTGGTCCCTGATGGGCGATGCGGTCTCGCACGCGGTCCTGCCCGGCGTTGTCCTGGCCTACCTGGTGGGTGCGCCGTTCACCCTGGGCGCATTGTTGTTCGCAGGTCTCGCGGTAGCGCTGATCTGGTTGGTGCGTGGGACCACGAAGATCAAGGAGGACGCCGCGATCGGGACGGTCTTCACCACGCTGTTCGCTCTGGGCGTGGTCCTCATCTCGAAGAATCCCAGCCAGATCGACCTGCACCACGTGCTGTTCGGAAACCTGCTGGGACTCTCGCAATCCGACGTATGGCAGATCGCGGGGCTCGCCACCGCGGTGTTCGTGGTGCTCGTGGTCAAGCGTCGGGACCTGACCCTGTTCGCGTTCGACCGCGTCCACGCGCACGCACTCGGCATCTCCCCTGCCAAGCTGTCGGCGCTGCTACTGGCCTTGCTGGCGATCACGATCGTCAGTGCGGTGCAGGCCGTCGGCGTGATCCTCGTGGTCGCGATGCTCATCATTCCCGGTGCCACCGCGTACCTGCTGACCGACAGGATGTCTCGAATGCTGGTCATCGCGCCGATACTCGGCGCACTCGGTTCGGTGGCCGGTGTGTATACGAGCTACTACACCGATGCAGCGACCGGTGGCGTGGTGGTGCTCGCCCAGGCCACCCTGTTCACTGCCGCATACCTCTTCGCACCGCGACAAGGCCTGGTAACCACGGCACTGCGCCGCCGACCGTCCCGAGAAGGTGATTCTTCGCTGACGGTTACCTAAGCTGGTCACGTGCCTGAGACTCGTGAGCCCTCCGTGACCGACACGTTGTCCTCGGTTGCCCAGGACTACCTGAAGATCATCTGGACCATCCAGGAATGGTCGGGTGAGAAGGTGTCGACGAAGCTGCTTGCCGAGCGTCTCGGTGTCTCGGCGTCGACGGTGTCCGAAGCCGTCCGCAGACTCGCCGACCAGGGAATGGTCGACCACGCACGCTACGGGTCCATCTCGCTCACCGACAGCGGCCGCGACGCCGCCGTCGCCATGGTGCGCAGGCACCGCCTCATCGAGACGTTCCTCGTCCGCGAACTCGGTTACGGCTGGGACGAGGTGCACGACGAAGCCGAAGTTCTCGAGCACGCGGTCTCCGAGCGCATGATCGCCGCGATCGACGCGAAACTCGGCCACCCCGAACGCGACCCGCACGGTGATCCGATCCCCACTGCGGGAGGCTCGATTCCCGCGCCCCCCGCCCGCGCGCTCAGCGAGTTCGGCGACGGAGAAGGCGGACGTGTCGCCCGGATCTCCGACTCCGACCCCGCGATGCTGCGCTACTTCGACGAGGTCGGCATCGCTCTCGACACCGACATCCAGGTAGTCGAACGTCGCGACTTCGCCGGCACCGTCTCGGTGCGGATCGGGAGCCCGGACGGCACCCCGGTGGACCTCGGAAATCTTGCGGCCGAAGCTATCTGGCTCGTCTGATCCCGCCGGTCAGCAGTCGCGACGACGGAATGCCCACCAACCGGCGAGGACGGCTGTACCCGACCACAACGCTGTCACCACAAGTCCCGCCCACGGCCCCGGTGAACCGAGCGGATCCAGTACGAGCACCTGGCGCCCCGCGCGATCGGGCAGATAGTCGGCGACACCGCTGCTGCCTGCCACGTCGCCGAGAACGAACGACAGCAACAACACCAGCGGGACTAGGATGCCCAGTGTGGCTGCAGCACTTCGTAACAGAGTTGCCATTCCCGACGCGAACAGTGCCATCGCGGTCAGATAGACCGCGCACCCGAGAATTGCGCGTCCAGCAGCCACATCGGTCCATTCCATCCGGTGCTCACCGAGCAGAAGCTGACCACCGACGAAACACGCGAGGGCTGTCGCCAGGCCGACAACGAAGGTGAGACTCGCGACGACGCCGAGACCGGCGAGGTAGAACACACCGCGGCGGGGAACTGCGACGAGCCAGACTCTCGTGCCGTGGTTCTTGAACTGTGCTGCCGCGGCGAGGGCACCGAAGGTGATCGCGACCACCTGACCGAAGTTGACGCCGAAGAAGGAGATCAGCAACGGGTCGAAATCGGGTTCGCGCGCCTCCTCTCTGCCCAACGTTGCACTGCCGACCAGGGAAAATCCGACGGTGACGAGAAAAAGGAGCGCGAGCACCCCACCGAGTGACGGCAGGGACCGCGTCTTGATCCACTCCGAATGGAGTGCGGATGCGTACGACATGGCTAGGCCTCCTGGTGCGTCGTGCCGGACACGTGGGTCCTCGCGCTCGATGTCAAGGCAAGATAGGCCTCCTCGAGCGAGGCCTGTTGATCGGTGAGCTCGAGGACGGGGATGCCCGCGTCGGCGAGCCGCGCTCCGATCTCGTCGATCCGGCCGCCGCGGACCATCCATCTGCCGCGGTCGTCCTCGACGGCAGTGCATCCGGAGCGCGCGAGCACCTCGTCGGGGCGGGTGCCGTGGGGGGTGCGCAGGCGCACGGTCGATTCGGCATGAGCGCGGACGAATTCGTCCGTGGAAGCATCGGCGAGAATGCGTCCCGCGCCGAGAACCAGGAGGTGGTCTGCGTACGAGGCGATCTCGGACATCAGATGACTCGAGACGAGGACCGTGCGTCCCTCGCGGGCGAGCCTCGGCAACGCCTCCCTGATCCAGATGATGCCCTCCGGGTCCAGCCCGTTCGACGGCTCGTCCAGTATCAGTACCTGCGGGTCGCCGAGCAGCGCGGCGGCGATCCCGAGGCGCTGGCGCATTCCGAGCGAGAAGGACGAGACGCGTCGTCCCTCGACAGCGGACAGTCCGACCTCGTCGAGGACCACGCCGACACGGTCGGCCGGGAGCCGATTGCTCCTCGCGAGCGCCAGCAGGTGGTTCCGGGCGGTCCGCCCGGGGTGCGCGGCGTCCGCGTCGAGGAGGGCACCGGCCAGGGTCAGGGGTTGCCCGGATTCGGCGAAAGGCCTGCCGCCGATCATGGCAGTCCCGGTGGTCGGTCGGTCGAGGCCGAGGATGATGCGCATCGTGCTGGACTTTCCGGCACCGTTGGGACCGAGGAACCCCGTCACCACACCGGGACGCACAGTGAACGTCACGCCGTCGACCGCATGGATCGATCCGTATACCTTGGTGAGCTCGTGCACTTCGATTGTCGTCATGCGCTCAGCGTCATCCGAACCGGTCGCGTGATCTCCCCCCTCGGGTGGGATCCGTCTCCCCCATTTCGGGGAATCACCGGCGAACGCGCAGCTGGCACTATGAATACATGTTCCGCGAGATAGGCCGGCTCTTGACTCGTCCGGCGACCTACACCCGCGGGTTACATCTGTGCCTGCCGTTGACGTTCGCTGCGGTGTGGATCTTCATCGACGACGAACGGCCGTACATGCTCGCCTTGTTCGTCGTGCCAGTGGGGTTGCTCCCGGCGATGCGGCTCGCGGAAGGAGTCCAGGCACGACTGTTCCTCACTCCCGGTGAGAGAACCCGCGCTGATGGGCCGTCCATCGGCGCCACATCGTCGGCGAGTTGGTCCGACCGGTGGCGCACCGTGCTCTGGCTCGAGGTCAGGCTCGCGCTCAGCGCAATACTGTGCGCCGTGTGCGTGCCGATGATCATGCTGTGCGCGGATCTCGCCGGTGCAGCGATGGGAGGTGCACCGGGCGAGGACGCCCTCGTGAGGATCGAGCAACCTCAGTGGTGGTACGTCCTGCTGATCCCACTGCCCATCATGGTGATCTTCACGACGGTCCTCGGGCTCGGGGCTCTGGTCACCGCCCTTGCGCGCCGGTTGCTCGGCCCCTCCGCCGCAGATCGGATGCGGGTCCTGGAACAACGCACCGACCTTCTCCTCGAACACACCCGTCTCGCTCGCGAGCTGCACGATTCGATCGGTCATGCCCTCACCGTCGCGGTATTGCAGGCCGGCGCGGCCCGCGCCGCCGATGATCCCGAGTTCACCGCGCTGGCACTGCGCGCAATCGAAGAAACCGGACGCGACGCGCTCGACGACCTCGATCGGGTCCTTCTCGTGCTACGCGACTCCACGGGGCCAGGTGAGCGTCCGACCCTCGCCGACGCTTGTCGCCTTGTCGTGTCCGCACGATCGGCGGGCGCCGAAATCGACGTCTCGGTCGCCGGCCCCATCGATCGTGTACCCGGGCCACTTTCCCGGGAGGGCTACCGCATCCTGCAGGAATCGCTGACCAACGTGCTGCGTCATGCCGGTCCCGGGCCCGTCCTCGTCCGAGTTCAGGTGGATGCCGATCGACTCGAGTTGGCGGTGACGAGCGCATTACCTGTCGGCGCGCCGACCACCGGTCGTGGAAGCGGGTTGCGCGGCATTCACGAACGCGCAGAGCTACTCGGTGGCCACGCGGCGACCGGACCGGCCGACGGTGTCTGGCAGGTCCACGTCACGCTCCCGTTCGACGGAACGCAGTGATACGCATGACGATCACCGTGCTGCTCGTCGACGACGAACCACTCGCCCGCGCGGGACTGCGCGCGATCCTCGACGCGCAGCCCGACATCGAGGTCGTGGGCGAAGCCGGGGACGGCGCCGCGGTCGTCCCGCTCTTGCGGCAGTTACGTCCGACCGTGATCGCAATGGACGTGCGGATGCCGTTGATGGACGGGATCGACGCGACACGCGCGATCCTGCGGACCGTACCGTCACCGCCCAAGATCGTGATCGTGACGACCTTCGAGAACGACGAGTACGTCTACCGGGCTTTGCGGGCGGGCGCGGACGGATTCCTGCTCAAACGTGCCCGCCCCGCCGAGATCGCAAATGCTGTCCGCACCGTGGCCGAAGGCGATTCACTTCTGTATCCCGCTGCCGTCCGGACGCTCGCGTCAGGCCATGGCAACGCGCCCGCCCGCGAGCAACTCGATCGTGCTGCGCTCACCGAACGGGAGTCGACCGTGTTGCGGTTGATGACGCGCGGCCTGTCGAATGCCGAGATCGCCACGCACATGTTCGTTGGCGCCGAGACCGTCAAATCCCATGTCAGTGCCGTACTTTCGAAGCTCGGTGTGCGCGACCGAACCCAGGCGGTCATTGTGGCCTACGAATCGGGATTCGTCACGACCTGAGCGCACCTCAGATGTTGGACGGACGCACCACGAACACCGATGCCGCCCGCTTCCCCTTCTCCTGTAGTAACGACACCGCCCGCCCCTGCGGGTCGATCGCCGCATACACACCGGACATACCGATCGGGTCGAGCCAGCGGCCGTGCGAGAGCACCACGGCCTCGTCGGCCGTGACCGAACGGGTTTCGAACGCAGCCAGGATCGCCGCGTCGAGGTCGAGGCTCGGTGTCGGATCGTCCACCAATTGCTCGAGGGTGCGCGCATGCTCGAGACCGAACGGGCCGACCGTGGTACGCCGCAAGGCCGTGAGATGTCCCCCGACGCCAAGGGCCGCTCCCAGATCTCGCGCAAGAGCCCGGATGTAGGTCCCGGATGAACAGTCGACCTCGACGTCGAGGTCGACGAATCCTTCCTCGGTCGGGTCGTGGCGCGCGAGAACCTCGAACCGCGACACGGTGACCGGCCGCGCGGGGAGCTCCACCGCTTCACCCTCGCGCATCCGCGCGTACGCACGCTTACCGTCGATCTTGATCGCACTCACGCTCGCCGGGACCTGCTCGATGTCCCCGGTCAGCGCGGCAACCCCTGCAGTGATCCTGTCGTCGCTCACGGACGACGCGTCCATGGTCTCGAGCACTTCGCCCTCCGCGTCATCGGTCACGGTGCGCCGCCCCAGCCGGATCGTCGCGGCGTACGACTTGGTGGTCAACGCCAGCAACCCGAGTAACTTGGTGGCGCGTTCGACACCGAGCACCAGAACTCCGGTCGCCATCGGATCGAGGGTGCCTGCGTGGCCTACCTTGCGGGTCCCCAGCAGTTTCCGGCATCGGGCGACGACGTCATGGCTGGTCATGCCCGCCGGTTTGTCGACGATGAGCAAGCCGGCACGAGTGAGGGCGGGGTTGCCGAAAGCGGATTCGGTCATGGTTCAGCGCACCGTGATTGCGGTGAGCACCAGGCCGTCGGCGACAAGCCAGCGACCGTCGAATGCGGTCAGCGGCGCGCCGTCGCGGGTGTCGCCGGGAACCAGCAACTCCGACCGGAACGTGCCGGAGGTCGCACCGGAGTCGTCGCGTTCGAAGGTTATGTGGGCATCCTCGAATCCGAGCCAGCGACCGGTGAGCGGAAACCACGCCTTGTATGTGGCTTCTTTGGCGCAGAACAGCACCCGATCCCAGTGCACGTCGGTGTCGTCGGTCGACGCGAGCCATGTGCGTTCGACGTCGAGGCTGACTGCATCGAGGACACCGTCCGGGAGATGATCGTGCGGTTCCGCGTCGATTCCGAGCGAACGCACCTGCAGCGAGTAGCCGAGGACGGCACCGCGATAGCCGTCGCAGTGCGTGAGACTACCGACGACTCCGCGAGGCCAGATCGGTGCGCCCATGTCCCCCTTGAGAATCGGCGCCGGCTCCACACCCAGGCGACCCATCGCCTGACGTGCGCAGTGCCGAGCACCGATGAACTCGCGGCGACGCTTCTCGACAGACCTGGCGATGAGGGCTTCCTCCTGAGGGTGAGCTGCGAGGCCCGGCGGGTCGGAGAACAGTTCCGCGGCTGCGACGCCGTCGGGAACGATCCGTTCGATCAAACCGTCTCGTGCACCGACCATGGGGTTCGTCGCCGGTTCCGTCACCGTAGTTCCTTCTCTCGTTGAGCCCGAAACTTCTCGGCTTCGGCTTCCATCTCGGGAGTCACCGTGAAATGACCGCCCCACTTGTTGAGCGTGCCCGCCGGGTAGTCCGGGACGGGCAGGATCTGGCGCAGCACGTTGTCGGGGAGGCCACGTCGTTGCCATTCGCGTGGGTATCCGACCGATACCTCCTCGAAGCGCACCCCGTCGTAATACGTGGTACGCGGGATGTGGAGATGCCCATACACACTGCACAACGCCCGGTACCGCAAGTGCCAGTCGGCGGTCTCGGTGGTGCCGCACCACAGTGCGAACTCAGGATAGAACAGCATTCGAGTGGGTTCGCGCACGAGCGGGAAGTGATTGATCAACACGGTCGGCAACTCAGGATCGAGCGCGTCGAGCCGAGTCCTCGTCTGCTCGATCCGTGCACGGCACCACGTGTCGCGGGTGATGTACGGGTCGGGCTTCAGCAGGAACTCGTCGGTCGCGACCACGTTCCGCTCGCGCGCCAAAGCCAGGCCATCAGCCTTCGTGGTGGTGCCGTCCGGCAGGAACGAATAGTCGTACAGCAGGAACATGGGAACGAGCACGACCGGACCGCCCTCGCCCTCCCAGACCTGGTACGGGTCTTCTGGAGTGATCACGCCGAGTTCGCGGCACATGGTCACGAGATAGTCGTAGCGAGCCACCCCGTGCATTTGCACGGGATCTTTCGCGGTGGTCCACAGTTCGTGGTTGCCGGGAACCCAGATCACCTTCGCGAAGCGATCGCTGAGCAGCTTCAGTGCCCAGCGGATATCGTCGGTCTTCTCCGAGACATCACCTGCGACGATGAGCCAGTCGTCGGGTGATTCGGGAAACAGGTCTTCGGTGACAGGCCGATTTCCCCGGTGTGCCACATGGATGTCACTGACCGCCCACAACTTCGCTGCCACGGTTTCTATCCTCCCGTTCCGTCGCCTGCGTGGACCTGTCGGTCCGCGCCCGTCACTACCCAGCGCCCCGACAGAGTGCGCCACACGACGGCAATCATCCGAAACACGATGAACACCGTAAGCCCCGTCCAGATTCCCGCGAGGCCCCAGTCGAAGGCGAGCGAGCACCAGATCAGAGGGAGGAATCCCAGCAATGCGGCGGCAAGTGTCGCGGTACGAAGGAATGCGGCGTCGCCTGCACCGAGTAGTACTCCGTCGAGCGCGAATACGACCCCGGCCAGCGGGATGATCGCGACGAAGAACCACCATGCGATCTCGATCTGATCGAGTACCGCGGCGTCTGCAGTGAACAGACCGGGGAGCAGCGTCCGCCCCGCAAGGAAGAGCACGGCCAGAGCCATTGCGAACAGGGCGGACCACGCCGTCACTCGCCAGGCAATCCGAGTTGCACCGCGGGTGTCCTTGGCACCGAGTGCGGCCCCGACGAGTGCCTGTGCGGCGATGGCAAGTGAGTCGAGGGCGAGCGTGACGAAGTTCCACAACTGCAGGACCACCTGGTGCCCCGCGACCGCAGCGGCACCGAACCGCGCTGCGACCGCGGCTGCCGACAGGAAGCACGCCTGGAACGCCAGGCTCCGGGCGATGAGGTCGCGACCGAGTTGCAACTGGGCGACGATCACAGCACGGCGCGGCCGGCGCGACACCCCTGAACGCACCAGCGCCACCACGAACAGCGTTGCCGCAACGAACTGCCCCACAACGTTGGCAACCGCGGAGCCGACGAGCTCCCAACGTGGAGCACCGAGCAGACCGTGGACCAGAATCGGACACAATGCCGCCGAGAGCCCCAATCCCAGCACCACATACCGCAAGGGCCGCGCGGTGTCCTGCACACCTCGCATCCACCCGTTACCCGCCAGGCTGATGAGGATCAGTGGTGCACCGAACAGCGCGACACGCAGCCAGGACACCGCGGCAGCCGCGATCTCCTCGTCACCGGCGATCAGGCTCGCGACCGGGGCGGCAAGCAACTGGCCGACCACGACGATCACGGCACCGACACAGACCGCGAGCCAGGTGGCCTGGATCCCTTCCGTGACGGCGTCGTCGCGCCGACCGGCACCGTGGAACCGCGCCGCCCGGGCTGTCGTCCCGTACGACAGGAAGGTCAACTGCGTCGTGACCTGGGCAAGAACGAGACCACCGATCGCCAGTCCGGCGAGCGGAAGTGCACCGAGTCGTCCCACGACCGCGATGTCGAACAGCAGGTAGAGGGGCTCTGCCGCCAGCACTCCGAGCGCGGGCAGCGCGAGTCCGAGGATCCGCCGCCCGGAGACGTCGCGTGGGGTCGTGGATTCGACCGACGCCATCACCCGAGCGCAGCGCGAAGGGCAGCGACGATCTCCTCGGAGTCGCCGAGTGCGGTGTACCCGGACGCAAATCGATGTCCGCCGCCTCCGAGGGTGGTCGCCACGAGTGAGACGTCCACATCGCGCTTGGAACGCAACGAGACCGTCCATTCCTGCGGACCGACTTCCTTGAACACCGCCGCAACCTCTGCTTCCAGCGTGGTGCGCACGATGTCGATGACGCTTTCGATCTCTTCGGCGCCGAGATGGGAAGAGTCCGCACGACGCACCAGGGCGTACACCAGTCCTCGATCGTTCGCGGCCTCGGGTATCAGGGTCGCGGACGACAGGACCGACGACAGCATCGGCAACCAGCCGAACGGGTGGGTGTCGAGAAGCGTACGGGTGATGTTCGCACCGTCGATCCCGGTCGCGAGCAGGCGCTCCGCAAGCGAGTGCGTACCCGGGCGCACCCATCGGAAGGATCCGGTGTCGGTGGCGAGACCAGCGAACAGGCAGTGGGCGATATCCGCGTCGATCTCGACGCACCACGCGTCGAATATGTCAGCGAGGACTGCCGCGGTGGCCTCGGCGTCCGCATCGATGAGGTTGTGGGTCCCGAATCGGGTGTTCGATCGGTGGTGATCGATGACCAGCGAGTTCCGAGCACCCTCGAGACGGGTCCGCAAGCTGCCGAGACGACCGGCCGTGCCGCAGTCCACGGCAACGAGCAGGTCTACCTCGTCCCGGACTTGCTCCGCGGCGACGACGAGATGGACGCCCGGCAGGCTTCGCATCGATTTGGGTACCGTGTCCGGCGCCGCAAACGCCACCTGCACGGGAACTCCTCGTCGCTCGAGTGCGAGGCCGAGGGCCAGCCCGCTACCGAGAGTGTCGGCGTCGGGTTGGACGTGGCACAGCACAGTCACTGTCTGCGCAGCAGAGAGCAACGCGACGGCACCGTCGAGATCGACTGCGCCGCCGGGGGCGGTCGACGTTTCGAAGTCGGGCATGGGGCCGCTATTCGTCGTCGTCACGTTCGCGAGGTTCCTTGTACGGGTCGGAGTCACCGGCCGGTACCGCTCCCTCTCGTGCCCGTGCCACTTCGTCGTCCGCCGCACGCGCCCGCGCGAGGAGTTCTTCCATGTGACGGGCGGTATCCGGCACGGTGTCGGTGGCGAACGTCAGTGTCGGGGTGAACCGGACACCGGTTGCCGCACCGACCTTCGATCGGAGGATCCCCTTGGCCTTCTCGAGCCCTGCGGCTGCCGACTCGAGGTCCGGCTCGGTATTCAGATCGGCGCCGCGCACGGTGTAGTAGACCGTCGCGTCATGCAGATCGGGCGTGACCTTCGCGTCGGTGATGGTGATGAATTCGAGCCGTGGATCCTTGATCTCATGGTCGATCGCGGTAGCCACGATAGTGGAGATGCGCTTCGCAAGGCGACGCGCGCGTGCTGGATCGGCCATGTCGTTCGTTCCTCCTCGGTCGCCGGTCTCCGGCGACCACTCTCTGTGTTGTTTCGGACCGTCAGTCTTCCGGACCGAACACTCTTCGTCTGGTGGAAAGCAACTCCAGTTCCGGGCGATCCGCGGCGAGACGCTCACACTTGTCGAGTATCTCCCGTACGTGCGCAAGATCGGGTGCGGCCACCGCCACACCGAGTTTCGTTCGTCGATGCAGATCTTGGTCGCCGGTCTCCGATGCAGATACACCCAGGCGACGCAACTCGGCGAGCACCGGCTTGATCAACGATCGCTTGCCCTTGAGCGAATGGACGTCACCCAGGAGAATGTCCAGTTCGAGCGCTCCCAGATACATCGTCGACCTTCCCCGTCGGATGCTGATCTCTCGACACGCCCGTGGCGGCGGACGACATGGTCGTCCACCGCCACCGGCCGAGATATGTCAGTCGCGCGGCTTCTCGCGCAACTCGTAGGCCTCGATCACGTCGCCGACCTTGATGTCGGAGTAGGTGATCGTCAGACCACATTCGTAGCCCTCACGCACCTCTACGACGTCGTCCTTCTCACGCCGCAGCGAGGAGATCGTGACGGTCTCCGCAACCACGTTGTTGTCGCGGAGCAGACGTGCCTTGGCGTTGCGCTTGACAATCCCCGACTGCACGAGGCAACCGGCGATGTTGCCGACCTTCGACGACTTGAAGATCGCGCGGATCTCAGCGCGGCCGAGCTCGACCTCCTCGTAGATCGGCTTGAGCATGCCCTTGAGAGCCTTCTCCACCTCGTCGATCGCCTGGTAGATGATCGAGTAGTAGCGGATATCGACGCCCTCGCGGTTCGCCAGCTCCGTCGCCTTGCCCTCGGCGCGGACATTGAAGCCGATGATCACGGCGTTCGATGCGGACGCCAGGTTGACGTTGGTCTCGGTGACGCCACCGACACCGCGGTCGATGACCCGCAGGCGCACCTCGTCGTCGATCTGGATACCCATGAGGGCCTCTTCGAGGGCCTCGACGGTACCGGAGTTGTCGCCCTTGAGGATGAGGTTGAGCTCGTTGTGCTCCTTGAGAGCGGCGTCGAGATCTTCGAGGCTGATCCGCTTGCGGCTCCTGGCGGCCAGCGCATTGCGCTTGCGCGCATTGCGCCGGTCGGCGATCTGCCGGGCGATGCGGTCCTCGTCGACGACGACGAGATTGTCGCCGGCGCCGGGCACGGACGTGAAGCCGATGACCTGAACCGGACGCGACGGGAACGCTTCGAGGACGTCCTCACCGTGCTCGTCGACCATGCGACGAACGCGGCCGTACGCATCGCCGGCAACGATGGAGTCGCCGACCCGCAGGGTGCCGCGCTGAACGAGCACCGTCGCGACCGGACCGCGACCGCGGTCGAGGTGGGCCTCGATGGCGACGCCCTGCGCCTCCATGTCGGGATTCGCCCGCAGATCGAGAGACGCGTCTGCGGTGAGCAGCACGGCCTCGAGCAGCTGGTCGATGTTGAGACCCTGCTTGGCGGAGATGTCGACGAACATGGTGTCGCCGCCGTACTCCTCGGTGACCAGCCCGTACTCGGTGAGCTGCTGACGGATCTTCTGAGGGTTCGCACCCTCCTTGTCGATCTTGTTGACCGCGACCACGATCGGCACGTCGGCCGCCTGGGCGTGGTTGATCGCCTCGACCGTCTGCGGCATGACACCGTCGTCGGCTGCGACCACGAGAATCGCGATGTCCGTCGACTTGGCGCCGCGGGCACGCATGGCGGTGAACGCTTCGTGGCCCGGCGTGTCGATGAACGTGATCAGGCGGTCTTCACCGTTGAGGTGCGTCATGACCTGGTAGGCACCGATGTGCTGCGTGATGCCACCGGCCTCGCCCTCGCCGACGTTCTCCTTACGGATCGTGTCGAGCAGTCGGGTCTTACCGTGGTCGACGTGGCCCATGACGGTGACCACCGGCGGACGCTGCTGAAGGTCCTCCTCGCCGCCCTCGTCCTGGCCGTACTGGATGTCGAACGACTCGAGCAGTTCGCGGTCCTCGTCCTCGGGCGAGACGACCTGCACGACATAGTTCATCTCCGAGCCGAGCAGCTCGAGGGTCTCGTCGTTCACCGACTGAGTGGCGGTGACCATCTCGCCGAGGTTGAACAACGCCTGCACGAGTGCTGCCGGATTCGCATCGATCTTCTCCGCGAAGTCGGACAACGATGCTCCGCGGGCGAGACGAATGGTCTCACCGCTGCCGCGCGGCAACCGCACGCCGCCGACAGCGGGCGCCTGCATGGAATCGTATTCCTGCCGCTTCTGCCGCTTCGACTTGCGGCCACGACGCGGAGCGCCACCTGGACGACCGAACGCACCGGCTGCACCGCCGCGTCCGCGGCCACCGCCGCCACCGCCACCGGGACGACCGCGGAAGCCACCGGGAGCACCTGCACCGGCGCCCGCGCCGCCGCCTGCGCCACCACCGGCACCGCCACCGCGGTAGCCGCCGCCACCACCGCCGGGACGACCCCCGGGCGCGCCGCCCGGACGACCCGGACGACCGGAAGCAGCCGGGCGTGCAGCACGCTGCGGCATCGCACCCGGGTTCGGACGGGGAGGCATGGAGCCGGGGGACGGACGAGGTCCACCCTGTCCGGGAGCCGGACGGGGACCGCCCTGACCCGGTGCCGGACGCTGGCCACCGGCCGCTGGACGTCCCTGACCGGGAGTCGGACGGGGGCCACCCTGGCCGGGAGTCGGACGAGGTCCGCCAGGACCCGGACGGGGGCCTGCGGGACGCGGAGCGGGCCGCTCTGCAGGAGCAGACGAGTACGGGTTGTTACCGACGCGCGGGGACTTCGGACCCGGACGCGGAGCGGGCTTGGGACCCGGCGTCGCAGGCTTCGGTGCCGGCGTTGGAGCGGGAGCCTGCCCTTCCGCCGGTGCAGCGCTCTTCGCGGCCGGAGCCGGAGCCGGAGGCGCGGGTGCCGGAGCTGCAGGCTTGGGGGCGCCGGGCTTCGGGCGTGCCGAAGGGGTCGGCGCCGCGGGGGTTTCCTTCGCCGCTGCTTCCTGTGCCGGAGCCGCAGGCGCGGGAGCCGGGGCTGCAGGCGTCGGCGCTGCCGGGCGTGGTCCCGGGCGCGGTGCGCCGGGACGGGGGCCGGGGGTGGGTGCGGCCTTTGCGGCCGGCGCGTCGGTGCTCTGCGCCTTGCCGAACGACTCGCGAAGACGGCGGGCCACGGGGGGCTCCACCGTCGAGGACGCTGATTTCACGAACTCGCCTTGCTCCTTGAGCTTTGCGAGTAGTTCCTTACTTGTGACACCGAGTTCTTTTGCCAACTCGTGCACGCGGGCCTTGCCTGCCACTGCTCTCCTCACTGATGAGGTCGAGCGGCCAATGCCCGCACGACCTCGGGTTATCTCCGATGGACGTTCATCGCTGGTGCTTCACGGTGTGCTCATGAGTGTTCGTGCCTGTTCTTCTCAGAGTTCGATGTCACTGTTGGTGTCCCGTCGTCGAGGTTGCTGTGCGACCTCTCCTCCATGGACCCGACCAGCTGATCCAGCGCTGAGATATCCGGACCTCCGGACACCTTCAGTGCTCTGCCGAATGCTCGACGCCGAACGGCCAGATCCAGACACTCCGCGGTGGGATGCATCCACGCACCTCGCCCGGGAAGCCTGCGCCCCGGATCGGGTACGACGACGAAACCTTCCGGCTTCGAGCCTCGCGCCACGATCCTCAGCAGTTCGGCAGCCAGCGTTCGCTGCCGACATCCGACGCACGTGCGCACCGGACGGGTGCGCTCAGGGCCGATGGAGGGCAGGTCATGCTGAACCATCGACCACTGTACCGCTGTTTTGCCCGAAATCCCGCATTCCACTTTCACCTGCCTGTCGGGGGATCGCCTGCGCCGTCGACTTCGAGGGGCGCGGCGTCGCTGCGGATGTCGATTCGCCATCCCGTCAGGCGTGCTGCGAGACGCGCGTTTTGCCCTTCCTTGCCGATCGCGAGTGACAACTGGAAATCGGGCACGACCACCCGTGCAGCGCGCGCATCCGGGTCCACGACCGTGACGGAAACCACCTTCGACGGCGACAGTGCGTTGCCGACGAACTTCGCGGGATCCTCGTCGAAGTCGATGATGTCGATCTTCTCTTCACCGAGTTCGCGCATCACATTGCGCACCCGCTGACCCATGGGCCCGATGCACGCGCCCTTCGCGTTGAGCCCGGGTACGACCGAGTGCACCGCGATCTTCGATCGGTGCCCGGACTCCCTCGCGACCGCGACGATCTCGACGGACTCGTCGGCGATCTCGGGAACTTCGAGAGCGAACAGCCGGCGAACCAGATTGGGGTGGGTGCGCGACAACGTGATCTGCGGTCCACGCTGACCGCGCGAGACCCCGACGACATAGCACTTGATCCGGTCGCCGTGCTCGTAGCTCTCCCCCGGCACCTGCTCGGCCGGTGGAATCAGCCCCTCGGTGGCGCTGGTGTCGCCACCGATCTTGACCACCACCATGCCGCGAGCGTTGGCACGGGAGTCGCGCTGGACGACGCCACTGACGATCTCGCCCTCGTGGGTGGAGAACTCGCCGAACCGCTGTTCGTGTTCCGCGTCGCGGATACGCTGCATGATCACCTGCCGGGCGGTCGTCGCCGCGATCCGCCCGAAGTTCTCCGGGGTATCGTCCCATTCGGCGATGATGTTGCCGTCCTCGTCGCGCTCTTCGGCGAGCACCTGAATCGCTCCGGTCTTGACGTCGACCACGACGCGGGCGTGCGGTTGGTGTCCGTCGACATGCCGGTACGCGGTGAGCAAGGCCGTCTCGAGCGTTTCGATGAGCTCGTCGAACGGAATGTTCTTCTCCGACTCCAGCATCCGCAGAGCCGCAATTTCGATATTCACTTGTCCATCCTCAGTTCGTTGCTTTCGGTGCCGTCGTCCACCGTGTTCTCGTCGTCAGTGGCGTCTTCGCCGACCGCGTTCTCGTCGATCTCGCCGGCCTGCACCCGCCCGTCCGGGAGTCCACCGGCCAATTCCAGTTCCCGCGCGTTGGGGGGTGAGAACTCGATCTCGACCACTGCCTTTTGCACGTCGGACAGCGACAACGACCGAATGAACGGGCCTTGCTTGTCGGACACCACCACCCGAATGGTGTCGCCGACGAGCTCGCCGATCCGGGCGACGAACGTCTCGGCGGCCGTCTCGATCCGAGCCTTGCGCCCCTGTGCGCGTCTCCAATGCCGAGCGAGTGTGAGCGGCCTTCCGATGCCCGGACTCGTCACTTCGAGGACGTAAGGGGACTCCCCGAAATCGGAGACGGAATCGAACGCATCGGACACCAGGCGGCTCAGGCGTGCTGCCTCGTCGAGTCCGAGCCCCGAGTCGCTGTCGACCATCAGGCGAACAGTGCTGTGCTTTCCGGCGGCGGTCACGACCACGTCCTCGAGGTCGTAGCCCTCGTTGTCGAGAAGATCCGTGACGAGCTCGACGATCCTCTCCGGGGGTGGCACAGGCATGGTGAGCGGGCTCCTCGTTCAGTTGTGATCGCAGCGGACAGCGGCCGGACGGACGGCCGGCAGATATCCAGCCTAACGTGCATTTCGCCGCTCCGTGACCAGCCCGGGGTCGATATCCGTCACACCCGGCTGGCAGGATGGTCCGGTGCCGATGCCAGTGACGCGATCCGCGATGCCCCGACGAACCCTGTTGCGCTGGTGCGCGGCTGCGGCGGGAGGACTCTCGATGGCGGCTGCCACCGGGTGCGGAACCACCGACGACAGTGAGAACGAACCGGATCCGCTCTTCGCCCAGGCCGCACGTGCCCGCGCCGACGCGTCGACTGCGACCGCCCTGGTTGCTCTCACCCCCGACCTCGCCGAACCACTGACCACGATCAGTTCCGAACGCACTGCGCACGCCGACGCGCTCGAAGCCGAGATCGCTCGCGCGGCAGGTGCCACGACGAGCTACACCCCTCCACCGTCCACGACCTCCACGATCGGCGAAACGCCCACGGTCGAGTTGCTGCGCGAACGCCTGGGACAGTCGCAGCGCGGCGCAGCCGACACCGGTCGTACACTGCAGGGATACCGTGCTGGCATGCTCGCGTCCATCAGTGCCGCGTGCGCCGTCCAGACGGCGGTGTTGCTGCCGTGACCTCCCCCGAGCTCGGCTCCGAGCAGCAATCCTTGGTCGATGCCCTGGCGGCAGAACACTCCGCTGTCTTCGGATACGGCATCGTGTCTGCATTCGCGGACCCTGCGCGCGCCGACGACGTGGCGAACGACACCGCTGCGCACCGTGCTCGCCGTGATGCCACGAGCGATGCACTGATCGCTGTCGGTGTCGAACCGCCGGTCGCGGCACCCGGATACACGGTCCCGTTTCCAGTCGTCGACGCTGCCGGTGCCGCACAGCTCGCGCTGCAGATCGAGAGCGACACCGCCGTCGCCTGGCGCTCGGTGGCCGAGCGAGCACGGAGCGAACCGACTCGAACGACCGCGATCGAGGCGCTCACCGACACAGCCCTACGTGCCGCGCGGTGGCGAACGCACCTCGGCATCATCCCGGCAACGGTGCCGTTTCCCGGCAGGCCCTGAGAATCCGATCGAACGCGCCGGCCGGTTATCGTTCCGACCCGAGGATCTCGGCGATCCGGCGGAACAGCTGATCTGCGGGGTGTGCTTTCGGCACGATGTCGGACTCGTTCATGAAGACGACGACGGTCGCCCCCGACTCGGGATTGTGGAACAGGGCCGCAGTGAAACCGAGACCCTCACCGTTGTGTCCCCACCACCCCGCCGTTTCGCCGATTCCGAGAGCGTAGATGTCGTACGGCGGGCCCTCATCGAGTGGCGCACCTTCTTGCCGCTCGGCTTGGGTTTCCGGCTGCAGCAACGTACCGGTCGCGAGGACCTCACCCCACACTCGACCATCGTCGAGAGTACTGATCATCGACCCGGCGGGGCCGAAGATGGACAGGTTGTCGGGCTGTTCCTCGAGTTCTCCTGCTCCCTGCGCGTATCCGACCGGATGCGGATCGGCCCACAGGGAGGCGTCGACGACGTACGCGGTGTTCGTCAATCCGAGCGGTCCGAGGATCCGTTCGTCCAGTACGTCGGCGAACTGTCGCCCCGTCACCTTTTCGACGACCGCGCCCAGCAGATTGGTGTTGGCGTTGGTGTAGACCTTCTCAGCACCGGGCGCGAACTGCGCGGGTTGCCCCAGCACGAAGCCGTTCAATTCGTCGAGCGTGAAGATCTTCGAAGGATCCTCGGAGAACACCTCGACGAATCGCTCGCCGGTGTAGTCGGCGTTGCCGCTGGACATCCCGGCGAGTTCTCTGAGGGTGATCGTGTCACCGCCCGTGACACCGCCGACATACCGGCCGATCGTGTCGTCCAGGCCGATCACTCCCTCGTCCACCAACTGGAGGATGAGGGTGACGGTGTACGACTTGGTGATACTCCGCAATGGCCAGGTCATTTCGGTGGTGACGGCAACGTCGTCCTCGATGTCGGCCGCGCCGACCACCGCTGTCCACGCGCCTTCGTCCGGAAGCCACACTCCGACTGCAGCGCCGGGCACCCCGTATTCGGTCACCGTCCGATCCAGCGCGTCCTGCAGCGCCGTCCGGAGCGGATCGGCGAGTGAGTCCTCCGGCGCAACCGGACGGGTGACCGAGGCCGGCGGAGCATCCGTGTGTGCAGCAGGCGGGGACGTCGAGCACGCTACGGAGAGCACGACGATGGTCATCGCGGAAACGAAATTCATCAGCGGGCGCGAGATTCGCGGCGGGTAATGCAGGTCGATGGTCATGTGACATCACCCGGTTCGTGTAGTCCACTCGAGCACTGGGACAACAAGCGCGCATTCAGCATGACGCTCCCGCGAGGTTCGTACAGGCGGTTCGCCCCATCGAACTCGCCGTTGCGGTGTGCAGTACACGCCGCAGACGACAGCAGCACATCCCCGAAGGGTCGGGCCGACGTCGTTTGCCCCGTTGTACGCGCACCGACGCACTAGACTGCGAGATTGCGTGACCCTCTGTACAGCAAATGGGAGCACACCATGAAATCAGTCGACCCATACCTGAATTTCAATGGAAACACCGAAGAGGCATTCACCTTCTATCAATCCGTTTTCGGCGGCGAACTACGCCTGGCCCGCTTCAGCGACATGGATACCGGCGACATGGAACTGACCGAGGAACAGATGAACGGCGTCGCACATGTCGCCCTCCCGATGGGCGACAGAATGCTCATGGGGTCCGATGTCCCCGAGACAATGGGCACCGTCACTGTCGGAACCAACTTCGCTATCTCGATCGATGCCGAGAGCGCCGAGGAAGCCGACCGCGTATTCGAAGGGCTGTCTGCGGGCGGTGAGGTGTCCATGCCACTGGGGCAGGTGGAATGGGCCGAGCGCTTCGGTATGTGCACCGACAAATACGGAGTGCAGTGGATGATCGGCTACACCGGGGACGTGGTCTTCGGCGCACCCTGATCATTCGGCGTGCCGCCGGTCGATGCCCGCCGCCGTCAGTCGACGACCAGTGCCATTGCGAAACCGTCCCAGCCCTTCGAACCCACCGTCTGGAGCGCAGTCGCGTCGAGGCGCGGCTCGGCGGCGAACAGAGCGAGGACGTCGCGTGATGCGCGGACCCGTTCGTCGTCGTGATCAGGATCTGCGATCGCACCGCCGCGCACGATGTTGTCGACGATGATGACGCTGCCCGGTCGAGTGAGCCGCAGTGCCTCTCGCACGTAGTTCGAGTTGTTCTCCTTGTCCGCATCGATGAACACAAGATCGAATGGGCCCTCGATCTGCGGCAACGACTCCAGCGCCGGTCCGATACGGATGTCGACGACTCCGCCGACGCCGGCATGGTCCAGGTTCGCGCGGGCAACCTCGGCGTGGCGGGGCTCGAATTCGAGTGTGACCACCCGTCCTTCGTCACCGACGGCACGGGCGAGCCACGTCGTGCTGTATCCGCCCAGGGTGCCGATCTCGAGAATTGCCCGCGCACCCATCGCTCGCGCGAGCAGGTGCAGGAACTTGCCCTGCATGCGCGAGACGTCGATGGCGGGCAGGCCTGCGTCGGCGTTCGCTACGAGAGCGGCCTCTGTGGCACGGTCGTTGCCGATGAGGAGTTCGGAGAGATAGGTGTCTGTGCGTTCCCAGTCAGAAGCCATGAACACAGTCTCCCCTGCAGCCCCCTCATCGGCAGCCGTCCGGCCTCAGCGGCGGGTCGCTGCGAGAACTTCGCTCACCGCGTCATCGACCGGCACCTCCCGGGCCTCTCCGGTGAAACGGTCGCGCAATTCGACATGTCCGTCAGCAAAACCACGGCCGACCACGACGACGAGCGGCATTCCGAGCAATTCGGAGTCCTTGAACTTCACACCGGGAGATGCCTTGCGGTCGTCGAACAACAGATCGACACCGGCATCGGAGAGTTCCTGCGCGAGTGCTTCCGCACCCGCGCGGGCTGCCTCGTCCTTGTTCGCGATTACGAGATGCACGTCGAACGGTGCGATTTCCGCGGGCCAGCGCAAACCTTTGTCGTCGTGCTGCTGCTCGGCGACCACGGCAACGAGTCGTGAGACACCGATTCCGTAGGAGCCCATGGTGGGGCGCACCGGCTTGCCGTTCTCACCGAGAACGTTCACCTCGAATGCGTCGGTGTACTTGCGGCCGAGTTGGAAAACGTGGCCGATCTCGATGCCACGGGCGGCAACGAGCGGGCCCGCACCGTCGGGCGACGGGTCGCCGTCGCGCACTTCGGCCGCCTCGATCGTGCCGTCCGCCGTGAAGTCGCGGCCTGCAACGAGTCCGAACACGTGCTTCCCGTGCTCGTCTGCGCCGGTAATCCAGGAGGTGCCGTCGACCACGCGGGGGTCGACGAGATAACGCACCCCGTTGGCCTGCAGGGCCTTGGGACCGATATAGCCCTTGACGAGGTACGGGTTCGCGGCGAAGTCGGCTTCGTCGAGCAGCGCGAATTCGGCCGGTTCCAGAGACGCCTCGAGACGCTTGTCGTCGATCTCACGGTCGCCGGGGACACCGATACCGAGCAGTTCCCACTCGCCACCGGGCTGCCGGACCTTCACGAGAATGTTCTTGAGCGTCTCGGAGGCAGCTACCTCGCGGCCGAGGATCTGCGAGGAGGCCGTGACAAGGGTGTCGATCGTGGGAGTGTCCGGGGTGTCGTGGACGATCGCGTCGGGCTGGCCCTCGACCGGAATGGGTGCCGGTGCCAGCGTCTTCACGGCCTCGACGTTCGCCGCGTAACCGGATTCGACGCACCGCACATAGGTGTCCTCGCCCGCGGGCGAGTCGGCGAGGAACTCCTCGGACGCGCTCCCACCCATTGCACCGGACGTCGCAGACACGATCACGTACTTCACACCGAGACGCGCGAAGATCCGTTCGTAGGCGTCGCGGTGGGCACGGTACGACTCTGCGAGCCCTTCGTCGGTGAGGTCGAAGCTGTACGAATCCTTCATCGTGAACTCACGGCCACGCAGGATGCCGGCACGCGGTCGTTCCTCGTCGCGGTACTTGGTCTGGATCTGGTACAGAGTGACCGGGAAGTCCTTGTACGAGTTGTATTCGCCCTTGACGGTGAGCGCGAACATCTCTTCGTGAGTGGGTCCGAGGAGGTAATCACCGCCCTTACGGTCCTCGAGACGGAAGAGTGCGTCGCCGTACTCGGTCCAGCGATTCGTGGTTTCGTAGGGATCACGCGGCAGGAGCGCAGGCAAAGAGATCTCTTGCGCGCCGAAGCTGTTCATCTCTTCGCGGACGACCCGTTCCACCTGCCGCAGCACTTTCAGGCCCAGCGGCAGCCATGAGTACACACCTGGCGCGACGCGCCGGACGTAGCCGGCGCGGACGAGCAACTTGTGGCTGGCGACCTCGGCGTCTGCGGGGTCGTCGCGGAGCGTGCGGAGGAACAGGTGCGACATGCGGGTGATCACGATCGGTCAGCCTACCTCGCGACCCGTTCCGCCCGATCGGTACGGTTGTCGTTTGTGCTGGTACTTCTCCCCCCGTCCGAGACGAAGTCCGAGGGCGGCGACGGCGCCCCACTCGATCTCGGGGACCTGTCGATGCCGCCACTGACCGAGACACGCGAACTCCTCGTACATGCCCTCGTCGACCTCGCAGCAGATCCGGAGGCGTCGGCCCGGGCCCTCGGATTGGGTGCCACTCAGTTCGACGAGGTCGAGCGGAACGCAAAACTGTGGGTCTCCCCGACCACGCCCGCACTCTTCCGCTACACGGGAGTGTTGTTCGACGCGCTCGACGCCGGTGCCTTCACCAGGACACAGCGTGACAAGGCCTATCGGCGACTGGGCATCGGGTCCGCACTCTTCGGGGCGATCCGTGCCGCCGATCCGGTGCCCGCCTACCGGCTGTCGGGCGGATCGAAACTGCCCGGTTTCGGGACACTCGCGGCACTGTGGCGACCGGAGTTGTCCGACGCGATCGTCGCGGAGGCGGACGGGGATCTCGTGGTCGATCTGCGGTCGGGCATCTATCAGCAGCTCGGTCCGATACCCGGTGCCGTGACGGCCACAGTGCTCACCGAACAACCCAACGGCACCCGCAAGGTGGTCAGCCACTTCAACAAGCACCACAAGGGACTGCTTGCCCGAGCTCTGGTGCTCACGCGCGCCGAGCCGACGGATATCAAGGGTGTGGCACGGGTTGCATCGAAGGCCGGGTTGCGGGTCGAGGTCGCGTCGCCGACCGAATTGATCGTCTTGACCTGACGCGCAGCGACCCCGCTCCTGGAGGGGCGGGGTCGCGTATGTGCCGAGATCTCAGATCGTCTGGGCTGCCTTCTCGGCTTCCTGTGCCTGTGCGACCTGTTCAGGAGTGAACCGGATGAACAGCGCCGCGATACCCGCGATGACCGCGCACACCGCGCAGCCGAAGAGAGCGAACAGGTAGCCCTCTCCTTGGGCCGCGAGCTGCGCGTCGGTCATAGCGGTGACCGGGCCGGATGTGCCGCCGAGCGACAACGCCCTCGACGTCGCGAGCGAACCGATGATGCCGAGCCCCACGGGACCTCCGAGCGTCTGGGCGACCTGCGCGATCGCCGACAGTGGCCCGATCTCGTGCGAGCCCACACCGGCGATCGCGCACAACGGCAGCGGCACCGAAGAGAGCCCGACACCGAACCCGACGACGAGCACGAGGATGAACAGGGTCGGAAAGTACGCGACGTCCTGACTCATCCCCGACCCGTACACCAGGCTCACAGCCACGATGGCCGTGCCCGTGACGACCAGCCAGCGCGGCTGGATCCGCGCAACCAGTTTCGACGCCACCGCAGCCGCCCCACCGAGCCCGAAGGCGAACGGAACGAACGCGAGGCCGGCCTGAAGCGGGGTGTAGCCGAGCACGTCCTGCACGAACAGGGCAACGAATGCGGCAAGACTGAACATCACCGCGCCCGCGAAGAAAATCGATACGAACACCGCAACACGGTCCTTGTTGCGGAACAACACGAACGGCAGAAGCGGATTCTCGGCGCGACGCTCGACCAGCAGGAATGCTCCGAGCAGCACGACACCGGCAACGAGTGCGCCGATCACCGCGTAACTTCCCCACCCCAAGCTGGGCCCCTCGGTCAAGGCGAACACCAGCCCTGTGCATCCCAGCGTCGCGAGAATCGCCCCGGGTATGTCGAGGGCGAGCCGCTCACCCGCGGTCTCCCGGAGCGAGACCACCGCGAGCACCACGATGAGCACACCGATCGGCACGTTGATCAGGAAGATCCATCGCCACGACACCTGGGTGAGCGCGCCTCCGAGGATCAGACCCGCGATGGATCCGACACCTGTCATCGCCGCGAACACCGCGATCGCCCGGTTGCGCGCGGGGCCCGCCGCGAATGTCGTCGCCACCAGTGCAAGAGCGGTGGGTGATGCGACCGCTGCGCCCACACCCTGCAGGGCTCGCGAGCCGATGAGCATCACGTCGTTGCTCGCGATGCCGCACAACAGCGAAGCGAGTGTGAAGATCGAGACGCCGGCGATGAACATCTTCTTGCGACCGTAACTGTCGCCGAGGCGACCGCCGAGCAGCATCAGGCCACCGAAGGCCAGTGCGTACGCGGTGAGGACCCAGTTGCGACCGGAGTCGGACATTCCGAATTCGGACTGCAACGGTGCGAGCGCGAGGTTCGCGACGGTGCCGTCGAGCACAACCATGAGCTGGAGTCCGCTCAGGACGAGCATCGCGATGGCGACCGCGCGGGTGGTCATCTGTCTCGACGTATCGGTCACGTCACGCACCTTCCGTCGTGAATCCGGCAACCGGGCCTATCACGATGATCGCGGGCGGGCGGATGTCCTCCTCGTCGACGCGTGCAGCGACTGTCGCGAGGTCGGCGCGTAGAACTCGCTGGCTTCGCAGAGTTCCTTCCTGCACAACCGCCACTGGGGTGTCGGAGGGACGTCCCCCGGCGATGAGGGCGTCGGCGAACTGCTCGATGCGCGCGACGGCCATCAGCAGCACGAGGGTTCCCCGAAGCTTCGCGAGCGCGCCCCAATCGGTCAGCGAATCCGGATGACCGGGTGCGACATGACCGCTGACCACCACGAACTCGTGGGTCACCCCGCGGTGGGTGACGGGGATTCCCGCGGCGGACGGCACCGAGATCGCGCTGGTGATACCCGGCACGACCGTTACCGGCACACCTGCCTCTGCACACGCTTCGAGTTCTTCGAAACCGCGACCGAACACGTACGGATCGCCGCCCTTGAGCCGCACCACGAACTTCCCGGCCTTCGCGCGGTCGACGAGGGTGGCATTGATGGCCTGCTGCGCCATCGCCCGTCCGTAGGGCAGCTTCGCGGCGTCGATCACCTCGACGTGCGGGGCGAGTTCGGCGAGGAGCGGCTGCGGCGCCAGATGGTCGGCGACAACGACATCGGCCTGCGCGAGCAGTCGACGGCCGCGGACGGTGATCAGGTCCGGGTCGCCAGGCCCACCTCCGACGAGCGCCACACCGACCGGTTTGTCCCCGGGGTCGGAGATCCCGAGGACTCCCGAACCTGCGAGTGCATCGAGAATCGAAGTGCGCACGGAGGCGGAACGCCGGTGATCGCCTCCCGCCAACACACCGATGGCCAGTCCGTCGTGCTGTGCCGTTGCCGGCGTCACTGCACTTCCCTCGCGCGCATTGTCGGCGCGAACACAGAACACCCTGCGCCGTTCGGCTTCCTCGACGATCGCGGCGTTGGTGCCGGGTTCGTCGGTGCACGCCATTGCGTACCACGCGCCGTCGAGGTCACCGTCGACATAGTCACGGAGTTCGAGGGTGATCCGGCCCTTTGCCGCGAAGCTCTCGATCACCGGCGTCGCGGCGCGCGCCACCACGTGGATGTCCGCACCCGACGAGGCGAGCAGCCCGAGTCTGCGCTGGGCAACGGAACCACCTCCCACCACGACGACGCGGCGTCCGGACAGATTCAGGCCGACGAGATAATTCGTCTCGTCGGCGTTCTCGGTTGGCACTCGGTGGTCCCCACTTTCCGGTCCGATGTGAACACAGGCCGGTCCGCTCCCCACTGGGTGCGGACCGGCCTGTGACGATGTATGCGAGGGTCAGACAGCAGCAGCTTCAACCGGAGCCGTCGGCACCGGGTCGGATGCAACGTCGAGCTCGAGAGACTTGGTGCTCCAGTCCCACATCTGCTCGAACAGGGCCGGGTTGTCGGACAGTTTGACACCCAGCGAGGGCACCATTTCCTTCAGCTTCGACTGCCATCCCGCCCACAGCTGCGGGAAGCACCGCTCGAGTACATCGAGCATCGCGGGGACGGCGGTGGACGCTCCGGGCGACGCACCGAGGAGGCCCGCGATAGTCCCGTCGGCAGCGTTGACCACTGCGGTACCGAATTCGAGTACCCCGCCCGCACCCTTACGTCGGATGACCTGCACCCGCTGACCGGCGACGATGAGCTCCCAGTCCTCGAGGCGGGCTTCCGGGGCGAACTCGGACAGTGTCACGATGCGGTCGGCGGGCGACTGGCTGAGCTCGCTGACGAGGTACTTGACGAGACCGAGCTCCGTCATGCCCACGCCGAGCATCGACATGAGGTTGTTCGGCTTGACCGACTTGGGCAGGTCCATCACGCCGCCCTGCTTGAGGAACTTCGGTGACCAGCCGGCGTACGGGCCGAAGAGCAAGCCCTGCTCACCGTTGATCACGCGGGTGTCGAGGTGGGGCACCGACATGGGGGGCGCGCCGACAGCGGCCTTACCGTAGACCTTGGCGCTGTGCCGTGCGATGACGTCGGGGTTGGTGCAACGCAGGAAGGCACCCGACACCGGGAATCCGCCGAAGCCCTTGGCTTCGGCTATACCCGACTTCTGAAGCAGGTGCAGCGCCCCGCCACCCGCACCGACGAACACGAACTTTGCGTGAACCTTGCGGGTGTCCCCGGTCCGGCGATTGCGAACCTTGACGATCCAGCTGCCGTCGGACTGCTTGGAGAGGTTGGTGACCTCGTGACCGAAGAACACCGTGCCACCGGATGCGGCAACGTTGTTCACGAGTTGCTTGGTGAGTGCACCGAAATCGACGTCGGTGCCGGTCTCGGTCCAGTTCAGTGCGACCGGTTCGGAGAAGTCGCGGCCCTCGGCCATGAGCGGCAGGCGCTCGGAGAACCATTCGGGGCTCTCGGAGTACTCCATGCCCGCGAACAGCGGATGTCCGGCGAGAGCGTCGTAGCGGGCGCGCAGGTACTTCACGTTGTCGGCGCCGTGCACGAAGCTGACATGCGGAATCGGGTTGATGAAGTTCTTCGGGTCCGACAGGATTCCCTTGTCGATCGCGTAAGCCCAGAACTGGCGCGAAACCTGGAACTGCTCGTTGACGTTGATCGCTTTGGTGATGTCGACCGAGCCGTCGGGTTTGGCAGGGGTGTAGTTGAGCTCACACAGGGCGGAGTGCCCGGTACCGGCGTTGTTCCACGGGTCGCTGCTCTCCGCGGCAGCGGCGTCGAGCCGCTCGAACGCCGTGATGGACCACTCCGGCTGCAGCTGACGCAGCAGCGCTCCGAGGGTCGCGCTCATAATGCCCGCGCCTACGAGCACTACATCGGTCTTCGCCTCTACGTTCTCTGACACTGGGAAATCGACTTCCTTGTCTGTTCGCACGCGCCGCCGCGGTGGTGGTCCGCCCGCGTGAGTGTCCCGTACACGGACATGGACGCTCTCGTACACCGAGATCACCACGATCGTGCCGACTGCGACGAACAGGTTACCCGGATGTTGACCGGCGTTTCACTTCACCCAATTGTGTACCCACTTCCGCCTGCCTCGGTCACCAATACAGTGTGATAGTGACAACTTGGCAGCCCGACATTCTCGGCGACGGATACCAGCAGCTCAGTCTACCTCTGGGCACCGACCCGGACGGGGAAGGCCAGATCAGTGCGACACTCGTCCGGTACCAGCCGGACGACGTCGATCTCCCCGATCGTGCGGTTCTCTACGTCCACGGTTTCACCGACTACTTCTTCCAGCAGCACCTGGCCGAGCACTTCGCCGCACAGGGATATCGATTCTACGCCCTGGACCTGCGCAAATGCGGTCGTTCGCGCGGGCAAGGGCACACCCCCCACTTCGTCACCGATCTGAGGTTCTACGATTCCGAACTCGATCAGGCCTTGCGTCTCGTGCGTGAGGAGACCGGTGGTGTCGAGACGATCGCGAATGTCCTACTCGCCGCCCACTCCACCGGCGGTCTCGTGCTTCCGCTGTGGCTCGACCGTCTCGAGCGGGGCCCTGGCGGGGCTCGCGGAGCCGGAGTGATGGGGCTGATTCTCAACAGTCCGTGGTTCGACCTGCAGGGGCCGTCCTACCTGCGCAATGTCGGCACGGCAGCGATCGACCTCATCGGGCGGCTCCGCCCCAAAGACGCGATACCCGGGCCGAAGCTCGACACCTACGGGGCGAGTCTGCAGCAGGGCGGCTGGACCTATGACCTCGACTGGAAGCCGCTGACCGGGTTTCCGATCAGGTTCGGATGGATCCGCGCAGTCCGACAGGGGCATGCGCAGCTGCACCACGGCCTCGATATCGGAGTGCCCTCGCTCATCCTGCGTTCGGGTAAGAGCGGTTCGGCACCGAAGTACGACCCGGCGATCGACACCGTCGACGCCGTGCTCGACGTCCGGCAGATCGCCCGGTGGGCGGGGTGCCTCGGCAACCGCACGACGATCGTGCCCATCGACGGTGCTCGCCACGATGTGTTCCTTTCCACACCCGGGCCCCTGGGTGAGGCGTTCCGGGAATTGGACTTGTGGCTGGAATGGTTGGACGGTCACAGGACCGGCAACGAGACCGGCGCTCGGGCAGACGTCGCCCGGCAACGAACCACGGGAGAGCATGCGTGACCCACTACGACCTCGCGATCATCGGCACCGGATCGGGTAACTCGCTCATCGACGAACGCTACGACGACAAGCGCGTCGCGCTCCTCGAAGAGGGCACATTCGGCGGCACCTGTCTCAATGTCGGGTGCATCCCGACCAAGATGTACGTCTACGCCGCCGAGGTTGCACGGACTGTGCGCACCGCAGGCAAGTACGGCATCGATGCCTCGATCGACGGCGTGCGGTGGAACGACATCGTCGATCGCGTGTTCGGGCGCATCGATCCGATCGCTGCGGGCGGCGAGCGCTACCGCCGTGAGGACTGCGACAACGTCACCGTGTACGGCGGGCATGCCCGGTTCACCGGTGAGCGCACGATCGACACGGGAACCGGCGAGGCCATCACGGCCGACCAGGTGGTCGTGGCCGCGGGCTCACGGGCGGCGGTCCCCCGCAACGTTCTCGACAGCGGCGTGCGTTACTACACGAGCGACAACATCATGCGTCTGTCGAAGCTCCCCGAATCGTTGGTGATTCTCGGTACCGGATTCATTGCCATGGAGTTTGCGCATGTGTTCTCGGCACTCGGTACCCGAGTGTCGGTGATCGCGCGCAGCGGCGCACTGCTGCGTCATCTCGACACCGAGGTGTCCGAGCGCTTCACGTCGCTGGCCCGCGAGAAGTGGGACGTGCATCTGACCGCTCCTGCACGCTGGTTCCGGCCCGTCGGCGACGGAGTCGAGGTGGAACTCGGAGACGGCACCGTGGTGTCCGGGGACGCACTGTTGGTAGCGACCGGCCGCGAGCCCAATGGGGACCTGCTCGATGTGGCGAAGGCAGGGATCGAACTGGACGACGAGGGCCGCATCGTCGTCGACGAGTTCCAGCGCACCACCGCGCGCGGCGTGTTCGCTCTCGGCGACGTGTCGTCGTCGTACCAGCTCAAGCATGTCGCAAACCACGAAGCCCGGGTCGTGCAGCACAACCTCCTCCACGATGCGTGGAGCGGCGACATATCCGGCCTGCGACGCTCGGATCACCGTTTCGTGCCAGCGGCGGTCTTCACCGATCCGCAGATCGCGACCGTCGGACTGACCGAGGAACAGGCCCGTTCCGAGGGGTACGACATCTCGGTCAAGGTCCAGAATTACGGGGATGTCGCGTATGGCTGGGCAATGGAGGACACCGAGGGCTTCTGCAAGCTGATCGCCGATCGGTCCACTGGACTACTGCTCGGGGCGCACATCATCGGGGCGCAGGCGTCGACCGTGATCCAGCCACTGATCCAGGCGATGAGCTTCGGGCTGACAGCACAGGAGATGGCTGCCGGTCAGTACTGGATCCATCCGGCACTGCCCGAGCTCGTCGAGAACGCCCTCCTCGGTCTCTGATCGGCTCGGTCTCGGACCCGGCCGGTGAACGCCACCTCCTCCCGGTTCTTTCGGAACCCGGGAGGTGGCGTCGTTTCGACTACCAGCTTCCGGTGCGCAGCGCGATCGCCGACGCGAAATCTGCGGGTGCGTGCGCCGGGATGTTCTCGACGCCGTCGAGTTCGACCACGCGGAACTCGCCGGTGACGTAACGCATCGAACCATCGGCCTCCGCCCGCCGCGCGGCGCTCCCGATCACGATGGTCGTCGGGACCTCCGCGGCCGGTGCCGACGCATCTCGCACGGTGCCCTCGGCGTCTTCGACAGCCGGGTGCCCGCGTTCGGCGACGACGAGACTCGCGAACCGGCCGAACCGGCCTGCCGCGACCGCCCACGCGAGTTCGGCGCCTGCTCCGCTGCCCACGAGATGCACCCACGGCAGAGTCAGGTCATCGAGTATCGCGAACACGTCGGCCGGGCCGAGACCGTCGATGTCGTCGACGACGATCGTACGAAGATCCGAGTTGTGCAGGCGCTCGCACACGACGTCGTACACCTGCGCAGACTCTCCCGCGTCGGGAAGCAACAGCACCGTATGCCGACTGTCGGGCCCCCCGACATGCACCCGAACGCTCCCCCCTGGGGCGCTCACCGTCCTGGTTTCCATGCGCGCAAACGCTACACGCCGGAGCATCCCACTTCCGGCATTGCACCCGCCCGACGCGGTTTCCTGATCGAGTGCACGAGTGCGGAGCAGACCGACATCACCTCGATCTCACATCGACCGACAGGGGCGGAACCTTCCCTGCCGGATCCTCTAGCTCGATTCGTGACGGACGCTCCACTCAGGGCAGAGTGAGGATCTCGCTACCGTTTTCGGTGACGACGAGCGTGTGCTCGAACTGGGCGCTCCACTTGCGATCCTTGGTGACCACGGTCCAGCCGTCGTCCCAGATCTCGTAGTCCGGGGTGCCGAGGTTGATCATCGGCTCGATGGTGAACACCATGCCCGGCTCGATGATCGTGTCGATGTCGGGACGATCGTAGTGCAGGATCACCAACCCGTTGTGGAATGTCTCGCCGATACCGTGGCCGGTGAAGTCGCGAACCACGCCGTATCCGAACCGGTTGGCATACGACTCGATGACCCGGCCGATGACGTTGAGCGCCCGGCCGGGCTTGACCGCCTTGATCGCGCGCATCGTCGCCTCACGCGTGCGCTCGACGAGCAGTCGCGCCTCCTCGGACACGTCTCCCGCCAGGAAGGTGGCGTTGGTGTCGCCATGCACACCGTGGATGTAGGCGGTCACGTCGATATTGACGATATCTCCGTCCTCGATCACGGTGGTGTCCGGAATTCCGTGGCAGATCACCTCGTTGAGCGACACGCACACCGACTTCGAGAACCCGCGGTACCCGAGGTCGGACGGGTAGGAGCCGTGATCGCACATGAATTCGTGTGCGATGCGGTCGATCTCATCGGTCGTCACGCCGGGGGCGACCGCCTTGCCTGCCTCGACGAGCGCCTGCGCCGCGATCTTCGATGCAACACGCATCTTCTCGATCGTCTCCGGAGTCTGCACCCACGGCTCGTTGCCTTCGTTCGCCGTGGGCTTCCAGACGTACTCAGGGCGCTCGATGGACTTGGGGACCTCGCGGATGGGGGTCGGGGTTCCTGGGACGAGCGGGGCACGGGTAGACATGCGTTCCAGGTTAGTCGCCCCCGACCCCGCCAGCGGCTCACGCCCCTCACACCCTCGCTCAGCGATCCACCGACCGTCTCTCGCCGATCACGACGTGCTTCCCTGCCGCAACAGGAACCGCTGCACCTTGCCGCTCGGAGTCTTGGGCAGGTGAGGAACGAAATGGACAACTCGAGGATAGGCGTGTGCCGCGAACTTCTTCTTCACGAGCCGCTGCAGGTCCGCTTCGAGTGCATCGTCGCCGTCGACACCGTCGCGGAGCACGACGAAGGCCTCGAGGACCTCACCGCGCAACTCGTCGGGTAGTCCGACGACCGCCGCCTCGACCACGTCCGGATGCATCACCAGCACGGATTCGACGTCGAAAGGTCCGATACGGTAACCGGCCATGATGATGACGTCGTCGTCGCGCGAGGAAAAGAAGTAGAAGCCGTTTTCGTCGATTTTGCCGGCATCGCCGGTCAGGTACCAGCGACCGTCATCGGTGAATCGGGTCGCAGTCTTGTCGGGTGCATCGACATATCCGGTGAACCACACCAGAGGGCTCTTCTCGACGTCGATCGCCACGCGGCCGAGCTCGCCGGGTGCGGCGATATCGTCGTTGTCGTCGCGCAACACCGCGCAGGTCCATCCCGGCAACGGCTTTCCCATCGATCGCTCCGGCACATCCTCGCGGAGGTCGTCGGCCCACGCATCGACGACGAACATGCCGTGCTCGGTCTGACCGTACTGATCGCGCACCACCACGCCGAGTTCCTCGCGCGACCAGGCCAGTACGTCGGGAGTAAGCGGCTCCCCCGCCGATGACGCCCGACGCAGGCGGATCCTGGTATGCGGAGCCGAGTCCGCTCGCAATGATCGATACACCGTCGGCGCTGCCGCGAAGTTGGTGACGCCGAACGTGTCGAGCACCTGCCAGGTGAGGGCCGGGGAGAACCCGGCGTGCAGCAGCAGGCTCCGCCGACCCGCGGCCAAGGGCCCGAGAAGTGCGTAGTACAACCCGTACGCCCAACCCGGATCTGCCGCGTTCCAGAACACATCGTCCTCACGGACGTCGAGACCGAATTCGAGGTAGGCGTGGAACGAGGCGAGGGCCTTGACCGGCACCGGCACGCCTTTGGGAGTGCCGGTGGTGCCCGACGTGAAGAGCTGGACGAGGCCTCCGTCGCCACCCACCGCCACCGCCTCACCTCGCGGATCGTGTGCGGAATGGGATTCGACGAGCTCGGCGAAGTCCAGACCGACACCGTCCCCGTCACCCGCGACGATCACCTGCCACGGGGCATCGTGAGGGATGTCGTCGCCGGGAGCGAGCTTGCCCACCTGATCACCGTCCGCGACAACGACCTTCGCGCCGCTCGCGCCGAGTCGGAAGGCGATGGCGGGCGACGCGAACGCAGTGAACAGCGGTACGTGCACGGCACCGCGACGCCAGATGCCGAGCAGCGCGACCACGAGGTCCGCGGACTTGCCCATCAGAGTGGCGACATGATCGCCCGGTTCCACACCGAGATCAGCAAGCGCCGCCGCGAATCGCGCCGACCGCTCGGACAGGTCGCCGTAGGTCAGGTCGACCGATCCGAGATCGGCGTCGATCACTGTGAAAGCCACCGCATCGGCCGGGTGGTCGTCGCACAACAAGTGGGCAGCGGTGGCGTCGGCTGTGTCGTAGCGGTCCAGAAGCTCCTGCACACGGGTTGCTGTGTCGGCCATCGGTCCGTCCTCTCGTCGCGCATCGGCATGGGCCCGGGCCCACTCGACCCTGGCACAATTTATGATTCCTGTCACAGAACCCTCCCGATACCCCCGGAAAGGGGTGGCCGACAGTGTCCACCACTGCCTCCTCCCTGCTTCGTCCCCGAGACGGCGACGCACTACGGAGCGAATTGCGCCGAACTGCCTCGCACGCACAGGTCCCCGTTGTCTTCGCCGGCGAGGTGAAGAACGGCCACCTGCACCTGAGCGAGTTTCTCGGCACGCGGACGAACGGTCTGTCGGGGGTCGTCGTACCGCCGCGCGCAGGACTCGGCGGCCGTGCACTCGACGAGGCGCGTCCGATAACCGTCGCCGATTACGGAAGCGCCTCGTCGATCACCCATCATTTCGACCGTCCGGTGCTCAGTGAGGGGTTGCGCTCGATCCTGGCGGTACCGGTGGTGGTCGGTGGCGCTGCCCGGGCCGTGTTGTACGGCGCGGTGCGCGAGCGAAGCCGCTTCGGCGATCGGGTCGTGAGCGCCTTCGTCCACGCCGCGACCAGGCTGGCGAGCGAGATCACCGTGCGCGACGAAGTGGATCGACGGGTCGCGATGCTCGGCTACCTCTGCTCCGACACGAAGAAACCGATCGCGGACACGGAGGTACGGGAGATCCACGCCGAGTTGCGCACGCTGGCTCAGAACGTCGACGACGCCGGACTCGGGCAGCAACTCAGGGCCTTGTCCGATCGTCTCGCGTCGACGCTCGTCGGCAAGTCGTCATCGGACACCGTGGTCACGCTGTCGACGCGTGAGACGGATGTCCTGTCCTACGTGGCGTTGGGTTGCACCAACGCCGAGATCGCCCGGCGCTTGGCGGTGGGCTCCGAGACCGTCAAGAGTTATCTGCGCAGCGCCATGAACAAACTGGATGTGCATTCCCGCCATGAAGCCGTGGTCGTCGCGAGAAAACTGGGTCTGCTGCCCTGACCGTGTTGCGGGTGCGGCTCACGCCCCGTCTTCCCGGTACTCGGGTGGCAGAGCAGCAAACATGTCGCGGGTGACGCCCACCGCGTTGTCCGAACTTCCACCGCGAACCACGAGCGTCGCGAAGGCGAGGTCGCCCCGATAGCCGACGAACCACGAGTGCGACCCACCCTCGACCTCGGCTTCGCCCGTCTTGCCGTAGACGTCGCCCTGATCACGGATCCGATCGGCGGTACCACTGGTGATGACCAGACGCATCATGCCCCGCAGTCCGTCGACCACCTCAGCGGAGATCGGCGGCGCCTCGCCCTCCCGGGCCGTCTCCCTCCCCTGGATGAGGTACGGGACCGGGGTACGACCGCTCGATACCGTCGCCGCGGCGAGCGCCATCCCGAACGGGCTGACGACCACCTTGCCCTGCCCGAATCCGTCCTCGGTGCGTTCGACGAGATCCTCTGCGGGCGGCACGGAGCCCGAGTCCGTCGGCATGCCCACGACGTCGTAGTCGACACCGATACCGAACTGGGCGGCGGCGACAGTGAGTGCATCGGGCTCCATCTCCGACGCGAGCTTGGCGTAGGTCGTGTTGCACGAGCGCGCGAACGCGGTGGCCATCGAGACGGTGCCGAGCGCGAACTCGTTGTAGTTGGGAACGCTGCGCTCGCCGATCGTGATCCGGCCTGGACACGGCACCATCGTCTCCGGGGTCGCGAGTCCGTTCGAAATCGCCGCACCCGAGGTGATGATCTTGAAGGTCGAGCCCGGCGGGTACTGGCCCATGAGCGCAACCGGGCCGTCCTTGTCGGCCGCCTGGTTCTGAGCAACGGCGAGCACGGCCCCGGTCGAGGCCTCGACGACGACCATCATCGCCTGTTCGACACGGCCATCGACCGCCGCTTGGGCAGCGACCTGGATCGGACGGTCGAGGCTGATCGAGAACGACGGCACCGGCTGCGGCGCAGTCTCCGTGAGGACACCGGTTTCGACGCCGTACTGGTTGACGAGCACCACGCTCCAGCCGGCAGTGCCGTCGACCTGGTCGATGACGGTCTTCTTGACCTGGCCGATCAGGTCGGGCGCGAAGGTGCGATCGGTCGTGACCATGTCCGCCTGCTCGGTGACGACAACACCGGGAATGGTCGCGAGCGCGTCGGCGACGAGTTCGTAATCATCCTCGCGAAGACGCACGACCGCACGCGGTCCGTCTGCTGCGGTGACGGACTCGGCGATCGACTGGGCAGTCAAGGACTGGTCGAACCGAGAGATCGCCGCCGACAGCGAGCGCGCCGCAGCCGGAATATCGGGGCTCCGGGACCCGTCGAACGCGATGCCGTACACGACGCCCGGCACGAGCACGTCGCTTCCTGCGTGCTCATTGACCCGCGCCCGCGGTGCAGGATCGCTCCTGAGGTACATCGTCTGACGATCGCCGAGCTGGGGGTGCACGGCGGATTTGGACCAGCGCACCACCCAGTCCTCGCCGCTGCGGCCCATGTGCAGTTGTCCGGTGTATTGCCACACTCGATCCTTGGGAAGGTGCCATTCGTAGCTGTAATCGACCACCGCGGAGTCACCGTCGAGCCGGGCTCCAGTAGTGGTTGCCGTGAGAGACTCCGCCTGCAGTCCGTCCCAGACCTCGACAAGCGAGCTCGCGGCATCATCGGGTCGGTCGGTGCGGGTGGCCGCCCCCTCGAAATCCTGCTCGGCGAAGGCGTTCAGGAACAGCTGGGCCGCCGGTTCCGGGCCCGCGGCGCGCGGGGTACAGGCTGCGACGAGCCCGAGGAGCATCAGCAGCGCCGTGACGGCGGCCGCGGATCTCCCCGCGGCACGGCACGACGGAGCGGATCGAGGTCTCATCGCCGCCATCGTAAGGGCTCGGGGCCCGGATTCGGCTCAGGCGCCACCTCAGTCCAGGAGCACCGTGGACAAGGTCGCAACCTGGCGGAACCCCGCTCGCGCGTAAGCGGCTCGCGCCCGGACGTTGAAACTGTTGACATACAGGCTCGGGAGACGACCGCTCGCAGTGACCGCAACGGCCACCGCGGCGGTGCCTGCGGTACCGAGGCCCTGCCCGCGCATTTCCGGCTCTACCCAGACACCCTGGATCTGCCCCACGGCCGACGACACCGAGCCGACCTCTGCTTTGAACACGACACGGCCGCCTTCGAATCTCGCCCACGCGCGTCCGGCGGCGATGAGACTCGCGACACGACGCCGGTAGCTTGCCCCCCCGTCACCTGCCCGCGGATCGACCCCGACCTCCTCGATGAACATGGAGATCGCCGCGGGCAGATACCGGTCGAGTTCCTCCGGCCGGACTCGCCGAACGCGCGAGTCGGGCTGGATGAGGGGTTCGCGGTCGAGCACGAGCAGCGGTTGCTCCGCACGCACCTCGCGCGGCGGTCCCCACGTCGATTCCAACAGCTCCCACATCGGCAGTGCGTACTCAGCGCGCCCCACCACCGAGGAGCACAGCCGGGGTCCGCGGGCGGCCCGCTCGGCGAAGGCGTGGATGTCATCCGGGTCGCCCAGGAGCGGAATCAGATTTGCGCCGGAGAAACACAGCGATTGGTCGGGACCGCCGCGGCTCCATATTTCCCCGCCGAACGAGCGGTGGTCGAGGCCGTACTCCTCCACACGCCCCGCCACCATGCACGACGCCACGGGGTCGCGGGCGAGCACCCGTTGCACCGCGGCCGTGTCGCGGCCTCCCAACGACCGGACACCAAGAAGCTTGAGCACTCGCTCACCACCCGTCGACAAGCCGATACGGAATCAGAGTGCCATGTGTCACGCCGTCGGGGAAATCATGTCCCGATCCACGGGTCCGAGTACGCCGCAGGCGTCTCGAACGCCCCATGCGTATCAGGAGATGGACACCGTCGGGGAGCCCGCTCCCGCGCCTTCCATCTCCTCCGCGATACGCATCGCTTCTTCGATGAGCGTTTCGACGATCTGAGCTTCGGGCACGGTCTTGATGACCTTGCCCTTGACGAAGATCTGGCCCTTTCCGTTTCCGGAGGCGACACCGAGGTCGGCTTCGCGGGCTTCGCCGGGACCGTTGACGACACAACCCATCACCGCGACACGCAGCGGGACCTCCATCCCTTCGAGTCCGGCGGTGACTTCGTCGGCGAGCTTGTAGACGTCGACCTGCGCGCGACCGCACGACGGGCACGAGACGATCTCGAGTTTGCGTGGCCTGAGGTTCAGCGACTGCAGGATCTGACCGCCGACCTTGATCTCCTCGGCGGGTGGGGCGGACAACGACACCCGGATCGTGTCGCCGATGCCCTGCGACAGCAACGCACCGAATGCGACAGCCGATTTGATGGTGCCCTGGAATGCCGGGCCCGCCTCGGTGACACCGAGGTGGAGTGGGTAGTCGGACTGGGCGGCGAGTTGCCGGTAGGCCTCGACCATGACGACGGGATCGTTGTGTTTGACGGAGATCTTGATGTCTCCGAAGCCGTGTTCCTCGAACAGGCCTGCCTCCCACATCGCCGATTCGACGAGGGCCTCGGGTGTTGCCTTGCCGTACTTGGCCATGATGCGTGGGTCGAGGGAACCCGCATTGACACCGATACGGATCGGGATACCCGCGTCGCCGGCCGCTTTGGCGACCTCCTTGACGCGGCCGTCGAACTCCTTGATGTTGCCCGGGTTGACGCGGACCGCCGCGCAGCCGGCGTCGATCGCCGCGAAGATGTAGCGCGGCTGGAAGTGGATGTCGGCGATGACCGGGATCTGACTCTTCTTCGCGATCGCGGACAGCGCATCGGCGTCTTCCTGGCGCGGGCACGCGACACGGACCATGTCGCATCCGGCAGCGGTGAGCTCTGCGATCTGCTGAAGGGTCGCGTTGATGTCGTGGGTCTTGGTGGTGCACATCGACTGCACCGAGATGGGATGGTCGCTTCCGACACCCACGCCACCGACCATGAGCTGCCGGGTCTTTCGCCTGGGCGCGAGGACGGCGGGGATCTCGGGCATGCCCAATCCGACGGGGCTGGTCACAGTTCGCCTTCTTTCGTAGCTACTGCGCGATTCTACCGGCGCAGGTCAGAACAGCTGGATGGGGTTGACGATGTCTGCTGTGAGAGTGAGCACCATGAACGCGCCGCCGATGACCACTGCGACATAGGTCAGTGGCAGCAGCTTCATGTAGTCGACGGGCGCGCCGACCGGGAGTCCGCGCAGATTACGGAACCAGTTGCGGATGCGCTCGTAGATCGCGACGGCCATGTGCCCGCCGTCGAGCGGCAGCAACGGCAGCAGATTGAACGCTCCGAGGAAGAAGTTCAGCTGCGCGAGCAGCAGCACGAACGACTCCCAGATTCCGCGTTCGGCGAACTGCCCACCGATGACACTGGCGCCGACGACACTCACGGGTGTGTCGATGGACCGTTCCCCACCCGTCACCGCGGTCCACAGGTCGGCGACCTTGCTCGGCAGCGACACCAGGGCTTCGGCGGTGCGCACCGCGAGGAAACCGGTGAACTCGAAGGTGGCCGGCACCGCCGACAGCGGGCTGTATTCGAGGACGGTCGGCTCGCCGCCGACACCGATCGCGCCGACCTCCCGCGAGACCGGCTCCGCGTCGGGCGCGCTGCTTTCGTACACCCAGCGCTGCACCTGCTGGATTGCGACCGGGAACGTGAGGGTCTCGTCGCCGCGCTCGACGGTGAACTCCGCGGTGCCCGTCAGTGCCTGCGTCTCCGTGACGAGATCACGGAAGGTCTCGACGGGGGTGCCGTCGACCGCCACGATCACATCGCCGACCTCGATGCCGGCCTGCTGAGCGGGACCGGTTCCCGAGCACTCGGCCGGCTCGTAATCCGGTGGCCCGGCCTGAGTCGGCGCTGCACAGTCCAGCGCCCCGACCACCGCGCGGTTGTCGGTGTTGGGAAGCCCTCCGGTCACCGCCAGCCCGTAGATGAGCACGATACCGAGGAGGAAGTTCATCGCGATGCCGCCGGACATGACGACCAGGCGTTTCCATGTCTTCTGCTTGTACATCGCGCGGTCGTGTTCGTCGGGCTCGAGTTCGTCGAGCGCGGTCATTCCCGCGATGTCGCAGAAGCCTCCGGCCGGGATCGCCTTGAGGCCGTACTCGGTCTCTCCGCGCCGGAAGGAGAACACACGGGGCCCGAAGCCGATGTAGTAGCGCCGGACCTTCATGCCGAGTTTCTGCGCGGTCCACATATGGCCGGCCTCGTGCAAGGCGATGGATACGGCGATGCCGAGGGCGAAGAGCACGACGCCCAGAACGAACAGCATGTGTGGCCGATCCTCCTACTTGACGAGTGTGCGAGCCCGCTCACGGGCCCAGCTGTCGGCAGCGAGCACATCGTCAACGGTAGCGGGTTCGGCCGACCACTGATCGGCGTCGCCGAGCACCGCCTCCACAGTACCGACGATCCGAGGGAACGAGAGCGCACCGTCCAGGAATGCCTCGGCAGCCACCTCGTTGGCGGCGTTGTACACCGCGGTGAGGCACCCGCCGCCCCGCCCGGCCGCGCGCGCGAGTTCGATCGCGGGGAAGACATCGTTGTCGACGGGCTCGAAGTGCCACGTCGAGGCTGTCGCGAAGTCGAGCGCCGGCGCCGCGTCGGAGACCCGGTGGGGCCATCCGAGGGCGAGTGCGATCGGCAGTTTCATGGACGGTGGCGACGCCTGCGCAAGCGTGGAACCGTCGACGAAGGTGACCATCGAGTGCACGATCGACTGCGGATGCACGGTGACGTCGATGCGGTCGTAGTCGACTCCGAACAACAGGTGCGTCTCGATGAGCTCGAGCCCCTTGTTGACGAGTGACGCCGAGTTGAGCGTGTTCATCGGGCCCATCGACCACGTCGGGTGCGCGCCTGCCTGTTCCGGGCTCACAGAGTCGAGTTGCGCGGTCGTCCAGCCGCGGAACGGTCCGCCCGATGCCGTGAGCACGAGCCGCGCGACCTCGTCGCCGGTGCCGCCCCGCAGACATTGCGCGAGCGCGGAATGCTCGGAGTCCACCGGCACGATCTGCCCGGGTGCTGCCGCCGCGGTCACCAATCCCCCGCCCGCGACCAGCGACTCCTTGTTGGCCAGTGCCAGTCGTGCACCGGTCGCGAGGGCCGCGAGGGTGGGTTCGAGCCCGAGAGAGCCGACCAATGCGTTGAGGACGACGTCCGCTTCGGTTTCCTCCACTAGCCGGGTGACGGAGTCGGAGCCGCTCCGAACAGGGAGATCGAGCCGGGATGCCGCGACAGGATCGGCGACCGCGATGTCGGCGACACCGGTCGCGCGGATCTGTTCCTGCAGCAGGTCGATGTTGCCGCCCCCGGCGGCGAGGCCGACGACCTCGAACTTGTCCGGGTTCGCGGCGATCACCTCGAGTGCCTGGGTTCCGATGGAGCCGGTGCTGCCGAGAAGCAGCACCCGCGTGCGGTCAAAGGTCTCTGTGTCGGCCACCCACACATTGTCGCTGATGCCACCGAGGGTTCCGCCCCGCGGTGGCGGACCGGGACGAATGCGACGCGCGGACTACGGCCCCCACTTCATACGACGGGCGGTCGTATGTCACGATGAGCGGCAACACCAGCATCTGGCGAGCAGGAGGAACAACGGTGGCCGGTACCGAGTTGCAGCCCACTCACGTCTCTACGGCAGAAGTGCCGTCGGCCGAGTGGGGATGGAGCGGTGAAGCTCCGCGGCTGTTCCGCGCCCTGGGTTGGATCTTCGCAGTGTTCCTGCTGCTGATGATGATCGGTAACCACAGCGGCTGGGTCGAAAACCTGTACCTGATCGGCTTCGCAGCCGTGATCGTCTTCATCCTGGTTCGCGACATCGTCAGGCGCCGCAAGCCCCGGTAGACCGGCGGGGTCCGAGACGGACTCGAACACACGAACACCCGAGGTGCGCAGGTGCACCTCGGGTGTTGTCGTCTCCGGGACCGGTATCTCGAGGGCGCCGTGGCCGGTCAGTGCCCCGACCACTCGGGCGCGCGCCGTTCCGCGAATGCCCTCGGGCCTTCCTGGGCGTCGTCGCTGTTGTAGCAGTACTCGGATGCGTGTCGCGCGGCCGCCAGCGCGGCCGATCGACCCATCTCCGTGGCGAGCATCACTGTCTCCCGCGCCGCTCGCACCGACAGCGGCGCGCCGGCGAGGATCTCGCGGGCGAGTTCGAGTGCGGAGTCGAGCAGCACGGGTGGTTCCGCGATTCGGTTGACGAGCCCGATTTCGTATGCGCGCTGGGCCGTGATGGGTTTTCCGGTGAGCAGGATCTCCATCATGATCCGCTGCGGGATCATGTGGATCAGGGGCGACGCCCACGGTGAGCTCCTGCCCACCTTCACCTCGGTGACCGCGAAGGTGGCGGTGGTGCTCGCGACCGCCAGGTCGCAGGATTGGACCAGGAGCCATCCCCCGGCGAATGCGGCACCGTTGACCGCCGCGATGGTCGGTTTGGTCAGCTCGACGTTGTCGTACGGCACCGGGATCAGATCGCGGGGCGGCACCCGCATCCCGGTCTGCACCATTTCCTTGAGGTCGCCGCCGGCGCAGAACGCCCGGTCGCCCGCTCCGGTGAGGATCGCGACGCGCAGCGCGGGGTCGGATTCGAATCGTTCCCACGCGGCGTACAGGCCCTCGCGGACGTCTTTGGCGAGGCAGTTCCGCGCCTCGGGGCGGTTGAGCGTGATGATCGCGATACCGTCCTCGCGGGCATCGAACAATACGGCGTCGCTCATTTCAGAAACCTCGCTGCTCGATCGTGTGGGCGTCACGCGCCAGGCCTTCTCTGAAGTCGGGGTGGGCGATGACGATCAGTCGACGGGCCCGCTCGGCGAGCGAGCGGCCGCGCAGATCCGCGGCGCCGAACTCGGTGACGATCACGTCGACATCGCTGCGGGCTGTGGTGACCGGGCCCGACAACGTCGAGGTGATCCGGCTGATCGTGCCTGCCTTCGCGGTCGCGGGCAGGGCCATGATGGCGTGACCTCCCGGCGACCGGGATCCCGCGCGCACGAAATCCACCTGGCCGCCGGTCCCGCCGAGATAGGCTGCGCCGCTCTGCTCTGCGTTGACCTGACCCGTCAGGTCCACCTCCATCGCCGAGTTGATGGTGACGAGCCGCTCCAACTGCGCAAGCACGGCCGCGTCGTGGGTGTACGAGGTGGGGCACATTCTGATCTGTGGGTTGTCGTGCGCGAAATCGTAGAGGCGCCGGGTCCCGATGAGCGCTCCGGTGATGGACACCCCCTGGTCGATTCGCTTGCGCGCGTTGGTCACCGCACCCGCTTCGACGAGATCGACGAGGCCGTCCCCGAGCATCCCCGAATGGACGCCGAGATCCCTGCGATCCGACAGCAGTCGCAGCAGCGCGTCGGGGACCGCGCCGACTCCCATCTGGATGACGGAACCGTCGCCGATGTAGTCGGCGGCATGTCGCGCGATGGCCGCGTCGATGTCGCTGATCCGGGCCGGTGGCACCTCGACCGGCGGACGCGAAGTGTGCACGGCGTAGTCGATCCTCGATGCGGGCAGCATCAGGCCCTGTGTGAACGGCACCTGATCGTTGACTTCCGCGACCACGACACGAGCCTTGCCCACCGCTGCCTGCACGTAGTCGCTGACGAGTCCGTAGCTGTGATTCCCGTCGGCATCGGCTTCGCTCACCTGGACGAAGGCCACGTCGCATCCGAAGATGCCGGCCTCGATCATCGGCCCGACCTGGCTGACGTGGCACGGGATGACGTCGAGGCAATGCGCTTTCGTCATCGACCGCAGCGCACCGATCGCGCCCATGCTCGACAGCCTGAAGCTGCCTGCCGTCTCGGGGCCGAAGATCCCGGAAAAGCTGGTCGCGACGAACGCAGTGAGGTCACCGATGTCCTTTCCCTGGGCGATCAGGGCTTCGATGAGGGTAGTGGGTTCTCCGCAGGCCTGCCCGATGACGATGCGGTCGCCGGGGCGCAGGAACTCACGGACATCGATGTCAAGTGCGGCGAGGACGTTCATGCGTCACTCTCGGCGCTCTCGGGCCGGGCCGCGGCGGGAGCACGAAGGTCGTCCATGATCTCGTCGGTGTGTGCCCCGAGCCTGGGCGCTGGCCCCGAGATGCGTCCGGGTGTGCGCGAAAACCAGGCCGGAGGGCCCGGGAATTTGACTGTGCCGTACGGTGATTCGACATTCTCGAAGAACCCGACTTCCTCGAGGTGCGGATTGTCGAACAGCTCGTCGAGATTTCGGACGGGCGCCGCCGGGATGTCATGGGAGCGTAGGAGATCGAGCCATTCCTGCGTCGTCCGCTCGAGGAAGGTGTCGCCGAGAAGGCGGTAGACTTCGTCGATGCGTGCCGCTCGCTGGGCGAGCGTCGCGAAATGTTCGCCGGCCCACGGTGGTTTCACGGCATCGACGAACGCGCTCCACTGCTTGTCGTTGTAGACGAGCGCTGCGATCCGACCGTCCTTGGTGCGGTAGGGCTTCCGGTTGGGCGCCACCACTCGGGGATACACCGCGGGTCCCAGCGGCGGCGTGAACATCGCCCCGTTGCCGTGTTCGACGAGCATGAAGGCCGCCATGGTCTCGAACATGGCGACCTCGACCTCTTGGCCTTCTCCCGTCCGTTCACGATGGAACAGCGCCATCATGGTGGCGTACAGGGCGGTCAGCCCGGCCACCTTGTCGGCGATGATAGTGCCGACGTAGCCGGATTCGCCCGTCAACTGCTCCTGCACGGACGGCAGTCCGCATTCGGCCTGGATGGTGTCGTCGTATGCGGTGAGGTTCGAGTCGGGGCCGCCGCGCCCGTACCCGTAGCAATTCGTGTACACGATCGACGGGTTCAGGGCCGCCACCTCGTCGTATCCGAAACCGAGGTGGGCGATCGCAGTAGCGCGCATCGAGTGGATGAACACGTCGGCGCCGGCGATGAGTTCGCGCAGGGCCGCTGCACCCTCGTCGGATCGAAGATCGAGGACGACGCTGCGTTTGCCTCTGTTGACATTGACGAACACGCCGCCCATGCCCGGCTCCGGTCCGACAGAGATGAATCGGGTGTTGTCGCCGACAGGGGGTTCGATCTTGACGACGTCGGCTCCCATATCGGCCATGATCTGGGTGCAGTAGGGCCCCATCACCATCGCCGTGAGATCGACGACACGCACTCCGGACAGGGGACCTGGGTGTTTCATCGGCGAAACCTCGCTGCGTCGGGTCGGAAGTCCCGGATGCGCATCCGTCCGGGTGGGCGCCAAACTATCAGATGAATCTTTACAAGGATAGTGGTATGACTGGTGGGTGGACGAAAACAATGCCATCCCGGGAACGATCGACAGAGTCCTCGATACCGCGCTCGCGGAGCGCCCGAATGCGCCCGCCGTCGACGCCGCCTCGGGAACCTGGTCGTACTCGGATCTCGACGACCAGGCCCGCCGGGCCGCCGGCGCCCTGTGGGCACTCGGGGTGCGCCCCGGAGACCGGGTCGCGGCATGCCTGCCCAACGATCTGGACATCATCGCAGCCTTCCACGGCACCCAACGAATAGGAGCCGTGTGGGCCGGCATCGGCGAAGCCCTCCCCGCCGCCGAACAGCAATACCTCCACGACCTCTGCACACCGGCAGTTGTTCTCGCCGGTGAACACTGCAAGCTCAGCACTCCCGGCCGTGCGGATCCGGACAGGTGGGCGGAACTACTCGCCCGCGGGGACCGAGCGCCCGCACTCGACCTCGACGTCGATGCACCCGCCGGAATCGCCTTCACGAGTGGCACGTCCGGAAAGCCCAAGGCAGTGGTCCACAGCCAGCGCAATCTCCTGCTTCCGGGCGCGGTCCTCGTCGCCACCCGGGGGTACGGCCCGGATCTACGTAAGGGCGACAGCTTCCCGTTCACGATCCTCAACCTCATGGTGCTGTCCACCTTGCTCACCGCGCAGGCCGGCGGATGCGCCGTCGTGATGAACCGGCGGGATCTCGAGGGCGTCGCCGAATGGATCGCCACACGCAGGGTGACGGTATGGAACGGGGCCCCGGCCCAGATCTACGACCTCGCCGCGCGCCCCGACCTCGACCTCGGCTCTCTGGAAGAGGTCTGGAGCGGCGGCAGCGACACGCCGGATGGATTGCGCAGAGCATTCGCCGACGCACACCACCTCGATCCCCGCGTCACCTATGGCCTGACCGAGGCGCCCACCGTCGTGTCGATCGATCCCGTGGGCGCTGAGTGGCAGCCACGCTCGAGCGGAACTGTCCTACCGCATCTCGACGTGGCGGCCTACGACGACGCAGGTCAGCGCCTCCCCCCGGGTGAGCTTGGCGAACTGCGACTGACCGCGGCGAACAGCGGTCCGTGGGCGCACGTGTGGACACCCATGCTCGGATACCTGGAGGACAGCGTAATCAGCCCACCGGAACCGGGCCCCGTTGCCACCGGCGACATCGGAACCGTCGACGAGCACGGCAGGCTGACGGTACTGGACCGCAAGAAGCTCGTCATCATCCGGGGTAGCGCCAATGTGTACCCGCTCGAGGTCGAGCGGGTGATCGGCACCCACCCGGACGTCACCAAGGTCGCCGTATATCCGATCTCCGACGATCGGCTCGGGCAACGGGTCGCCGCGGTGATCGAAAGCCAGGTCGAGGAACCCGATTTCGAGGCACTCACCGAACTATGCCGGCGGGAACTCTCACCGTACAAGGTTCCGGAGATCTGGACGCGGGTCGATGCTCTACCCGTCAACGCCATGGGCAAGATCCAGCGCGCCGGCCTTCCCGAGTTGATCGACGCGCACCGCCGGTCAGCCACGATCTGACGATCGACGTACACCGCCAATGCTGCAAGAATCCGGCATGCATTCGAATCCGAGGAGACCCCGTGGCACTGACTTCCGACGCCGCCGCACGAATGTTCGGCCTCGAAGACCGGGTTGCGATCGTGACCGGCGCGTCCTCAGGCCTCGGTGCTGCAGTCGCCGAGACCCTCGCGTCGCTGGGGGCACGAGTCGCCGTCGTGGCACGGCGTAAGGACCGCCTGGAAGAACTTGCCGAACGGCTCGGAGGCCTGGCCGTCACCTGCGATCTGTCGGATCTCGATCAGGTCGGCAGCGTCGTACCGGCCGTGGCAGACCTGCTCGGCCCACCGCAGATCCTGGTCAACGGCGCGGGCAGCATGTTCACCGAAGAGCGGGCAGAGGACGAGCCGCTAGGCGCGATCCGGCGCACCATGGACCTCAATCTCCTGGCTCCGTTCCGCCTCGCTCAGGACGCATTCCCGCACATGCGCGCGATCGGCCGTGGCACGATCATCAACATCTCATCGATCAGTGGTCGTGTGGGTATCCCGGGAATCCCCCAGGCGTCCTATGCGGCAAGCAAACTCGGCCTGTCCGGTCTCACGTCCGAACTGGCCGTGCAGTGGGCACGGCACTCGATCCGCGTCAACACCGTGGCACCGGGGTTCTTTCGCAGCGAGATCACCGGCCCGCTGTACGAGAGCGAACGCGCTGCCGAGTACCTGCGCCGCAACACCCCACTCCCGAAGGAAGGTACGGCCGACGACATCATCGGTGCCGTCGCATGGCTGGCCGGGGATTCGGGAAGCTACGTCACGGGCCAGACCATCGTCGTCGACGGCGGTTGGACCGCGCGGTAGTACCTGCGGCGGGTACGAGGACGTCGCCGGCACCTGTGCTTCGGCATCAGTACTGCCGATGTCTCTCCGTTGCAGGCACCAGGAAAGACGATGGCCGGACGTCGCCGTGTTCCGGCCCTCGACGGGTGGCCTGCATATTTCGCGGAAGCGGCGCGTCAGCAGCATCGGTCACCGCAGAGATGGCTTCCGCGATACGCGGATCCGACCGCAATGCCGACTCCGCCGCTCGACGACGCTCACCCAACTCCGCATGCGCACGCCCGATCACCTGCATGAGGTGAGACGCCAGCAACGCCCCGCCACCTCGCAGCGCCCCGTCATCGATCTGCAAGTCCTGCACCGACCCATCGGCGCCGACCCGTACGGTCACGGTGGCGCTGCTCGCCGTAGCGCTCGCGGTCGTCAATGCAGCAACCAGTTCGTCGAGTTGCCCGGACAACGGGTCGATACCCGACCCCGCCCCTCGACCGAATACATCAGAATTCACGAACCCCCCTCGCGGCGTACCGACATGGCTGGGCTACCGTAGCCGATCATCCGCGGGGGCCGGATGCATCGGGGGGATACGTGTACGTCGATACAGCATTGGTGCGGGCGTTCGCATCGACGATGGGCGCCACCGGCGCAGAGGCAGGTGACGTCCGCACCGACAACGGGTGCAGCTCCGTCATCGACGGTCTGCCCGGGTCGTCGATCGCGACCGCTGTCGTGGCGCACGCTCTGCTCGCCCACACCGCACTCCAGCAGGTCGCCCATCATCTCACCGACACCCGCGACCGGTTGGTCACGAGTGCCGAAGCCTACGAGGCCACCGACGACGACACTGCAGCACAGCTTGTTTCGGTGGACGGGTCCGCTCTGTGGTGACCCCCACCGTCTCGCAGGTACTTGCATGGTCACCTGACACACTCCACTCCATGGCGGCCTCGTGGGCCGAAGCCGGGGCGACCTTGGACGGTCAGTTCCGAAAGGCAGGCGACACCGCTGCCGGGTCCTATACGTTCTGGACCGAGCACACCGGCGACACGATGCGCAGCCACGTCCACAACGTCCTGCATCCGGGCCGCACCCTCGCCACTGGCCTGGCCGATGCCGCAACCGAGCTGACGACCCATGCCGGACGCATACAGGATGCGCTCGGAACAACCGTTGCCCACGTTCTCAGCGCACGGGAATCCGGGTTCTCGGTCGCCGACGACGGCACCGTGACGCCACCACCACCTGTTGTCTCGGGTGCGCCGGACTCGAGCGGATCCCAGATCATCATCCAGATGGCCGCGCTGAGTCAGCGTGCAAACATCCTGACCAGGATCATCACCGCAGATCTCGTGGCAGTCGACACCGCCGACACCGCTGCCTCCACCGCCGTCGCCGACGCCTTCGTCACCGTGCGACGGGACTCAGACCTCGACCCGAATCTCCTCGCCCACTACGGAAACCTGGCCCGCGCCGATGCCGCCGGCGACGGTTCCGCGGCGCGCAACGGCACCCTCACGCCCGAGGATCTTCAGCGGATCGGCGACATCCTCATTGCCGCCCAACTCTCCCCCGCCCAGTTGGACGCGCTCGCGCGCGGGGACAGCATCACCTCTGTGCCAACGGTCGCACTGAACTACCTGCGCGATTTCTACCGCGAGGCAGGCACGGACGGACTCCTCGATGTCGCCGAGGTCCTGCGCACCCGCGAGGAATCCGGCGACGACGATGCGGCGTCCCGACTCGACGCACTCGCCAACGGACTCCTCACGATCTCGAATGAGAATGTCGGAGACGGCAACACGACCGGCGGCTACGACCTCGTTCCGGACGCCCTGCGCGACACACTCTCTCGTATCAACGAGACTAGTGAGGAACCACGCTTCTCCGGAGACTATTTCGACGACGTGTATTCGGAACGACGACTCGGCAGCATGGCGGCCCTCCTCGGCGAGGCCAACCCCGGTGTCGTTCCCGGCAAGGAATTCGCGAACGAACTCGACCACGCGGCGTCGCGCCTGATCGACATTTCCTCGGGAACCGGGGGTCTCTACCGAGACTCGTACGAGCCCGTCGCAGAAAAATTCCTGGACATCGGACTGCGGAACGAGGATGCCTCCTACGAACTGCTCACCGCGTCCGACAACACCCGAACGTTGATGCCGCTGTTCGAGCACAATTGGAACGACGACGGAGCAACACTCGGTCGTCTCGTGGATTGGATCCCCGAAGACTCCGCGGTAACCGACCCCGACGACACGGTTCGCGCCGAACGCGCAGGTGAGGCAGCGCACTCGCTCGCGCTGATGCTGTCGTCGTCGGGTTCCGACTCCCCTGTCGCGTTGACCGACGCGGCCAACACCAATCCCTACGGAAGACTGATGGACATACCCGGTGTCGGCGACGGGAGAGCTGCTCTCGGAGAGGTCAACCCGGCCCTGACACAGTCGATCGCCGGGGCGTTGTCACCGTATGTGATCGATATGGTGACCGACGATCCGAGGCTGGCCTACCACGACACCTTCGACAGCCTCGGGCCGGTCGAGACAACGCGCATCTATTCCCTGCTCGACAGCGACCCGCACGCGGGCACGCTCATCAGCGGACATGCGCTCGCGGCGGCAGAGGAGATCGACCGCGCGTTCGCGCGTTCGGAGGTGGATCCGCCGCCGATCTCGCTCGGCGAAACCTCCGGGCGGCTCCGCGCAGTGGTGGAAGGCGGTCTCAGGACCGAACTCGGCGACAGGTCGAGCGACGCCGACGAAGCAAAATCCGACCGCGCCGCAACACGTGCCGGGCATTTCGGGGCCGGGCAGGCGATCACAGCCACCGGATTGAGCTATCTCCCTCCACCGTGGGGTGTCGCGGCGTCGGGCGCTGTCTACACGGCTGGAGCGTTGATCTCGGGCGACATCATCGATGCCGACGGCAATCTCACCGACCGGTTCTCCGAGTCGCCGGAAGCTCGTTTTCGCCTCGGTCAGCACGAATCGGGCCCTGACCAGGTTCGTATGACCGACAACGAGATCAAATACACCATCCTCACCGAACTCGTCGACTCGGGCCGGGTTCCGGTCACCGACCTCCCACCGGAGGTGACGGACGAGGGCACCTTGATCACGTATGGGGAACTCATGACGGGGCGCACCGAGAACATCGGGGACCTGCAGAATATCGAGCGCGTCAGACAAGGCATTGTCGACGAAACTCCGAGAGCCTTCGAGCGTGCAGGCATTCGACATGTCGACGAGTACATTGGCCAGCACTCGACAGCGGTCAACGCCTACTACGACAACATCTTCCACAACTCCGATAACCAGAAAATGTTTGAGTCCGTATTTCGCGGCGATGGCAAACCCACCGGGATGAGTAGGTGGCCGGTATGAGACCGTCGCGCGTGTCGGCGCCCATTCTCACCTTCACCGCAATCATGCTGACAGCGTGCAATTCCGGTCCTGTAGCCGTTCCTGGTGCGCCGATGTCGGAGATCCCCGGCACGGGAGGTTCTTCTACTCCGGCAACCTACTCAGTTCCCGAGAACCTGCTCAACTCCACCCTCATCTGGTCTTCCGAACCCGGAATCGATTTGTTCAGCGAGGAAGCCACCCTCACGCGCGCGGCGATCGAAGCCAACGTGATCGCACTCGCCGGCTCGAGTGCCGACAGTTACCCAGGATTCGACCGCGCCATCGACCAGGAGACAAGAAGTCAGTATGCCGAGTTGTCCCGCGGCACAGCGGAGCAGGTCGGCACTGGGCGATACCACATCGCGCGCATCGAACTCACGGACACCGGCTTCATCGCCCACACCTGCAGACAGAACGCCAACGTCGCGGCAAAGAACAGCGATGGCCGTTACAGCAGCTCCGTCACCACCGGAGAGCACAATCCAAGATTCGTATTCGAACGCACCCCCACCGACACACCACCCACAGCATTACAACCGACCGAACCCACCGCCACCCCACCCACCGACGACACCGGGCAACCACAATGGCAAGCCCCCACCTACGACGTCTTCACCGGCTGGAACATCAACATCGACGGCTCCTCCGGACGCGACCACACCCACGCCTGCAGGCAGTGGGGACACCAATACGCCCCCGACGCCATCGAAAACGACTACTTCGTACTCACCACCGACACACCACCCGACACCCTGCCCGCCTACCCCGGATGGTGAACACATGCACATGGCATCGACATTCACAATGCTGACCCTGTTCACATCACTGACCGTGGCCGCATGCGGCACCACCAACACCACCCCACCCGAGACACCGACCACCACAGAATCGACCTCACCAGACAACTACAGCGTTCCTGAGAGTCGACGTCACTCCACCCTCATCTGGTCTTCCGAACCCGGAATCGATTTGTTCAGTGAGGAAGCCACCCTCGCGCGCGCGGCGATCGAAGCCAATGAGATTGCGCTCGCCAATCCCCTCACAGACAGCTACCCAGGGTTTTCCCGAGCCATCGACCAACAAACGAAAGACCAATACCTGGAATTCCCCCCAATTACCACGCAGCACTTCGGTACCGCCTACTTCCACATCATGCGCATCGAACCCACCGACACCGGTTTCATCGCCCACACCTGCCACCAAACATCGAATGTCGCAGTAAAAAACGCCGACGGCCGGTACAGCCGCTCCGTCACCACCGGCGACTTCAACCTGAAACTCGTCTTCGAACGCACCCCCACCGACACACCACCCACAGCATTACAACCGACCGAACCCACCGCCACCCCACCCACCGACGACACCGGGCAACCACAATGGCAAGCCCCCACCTACGACGTCTTCACCGGCTGGAACATCAACATCGACGGCTCCTCCGGACGCGACCACACCCACGCCTGCAGGCAGTGGGGACACCAATACGCCCCCGACGCCATCGAAAACGACTACTTCGTACTCACCACCGACACACCACCCGACACCCTGCCCGCTTACCCCGGATGGTGAACCTCGGTGCCGTCGCTGCGCTGAGTGAGGTTCCAACCGAACAGCGGACGGTAGCCTCGTCGATCGGTTCAGGCGAGATCTGGACCCGGTATCCCGAGAGTTTCCGGGTATCGTCCCACGGCATTGCGGCGAGATCCCTTGACAGAGCGCAAGTTTCAGGGCTGTCTCGGACTTGGTCGACAACGCCAGTCCGAGCAACACGTCTGCACAGATGGGACGATCGTGGAAGATCGCCCCATCCATCGCTGCGACCCTCACGCTATTCGGTAACCCAGATTTCCTCGGGCAACGGCGACCCGAGCGCATACACCTCGACACCGTGCACGTTGTCGGCCCATACGACGCCGGGGACGGCGCGGTAGTACCAGATGCCCGGGACGAGTTCGGTCAGACGCTCCTGCACCGTGTTGTACGCGGGCTTCCGTTCGTCGACGTCCTCCGAGATGCGGCCGGCATCGAGCGCGGCATCGAGCTCGGGATCGGACACGCCCACGTTGTTGCCGGCCGAGGCGCTGTGGAAGGCCAGCCACAGCGGGGTGTCGGGGTCCTGGATGATGGCCGAGGAAATCAGCATGTCGAAGTCGTGGGATCCGGTCCGGGCCACGGCCTGGGGGTAGTCGACCACGTCGACGTTCACCTCGACGTTCTCGAATGCGCTGAGCTGTGCCTGGAGTGCCTCACCGAGGGTCCTGCTCTCGGTGGTCGGGTACGACAGGAACGAGAACGACACCGGCTTGCCTTCTGCGGCGAGTTCGTCGAACAGATCTTGGGCAGTCTCCGGATCGGTCTCCTTGAGCGGGATGTCGGTGAAGAACGGTGAGCTCTCGGCGAAGAGCGTTTCCGGGACCTCGCCCTGTCCGTTGTAGACAGCGGTGTTGATCGCGTCGAGGTCGACGGCGAGTGTCACGGCGCGACGTGCACGCTCGTCGTCGAACGGCGCGCGCCGGAAGTTCATGCCCATGAACTGACCGCCGCCGGTCGCGACGACTTTAGTGTTCAGACCTGCGTTCTCGAGCTTGTCGATGCTTTCCCAGTTCGTCTCCGACGCGAAATCCGCTGCGCCGGTGGTCATCGCGTTCACGCGCTGGTTGGTGTCGCTGACCGTGCGGATCGTGAGGCTGTCCAGATACGGTTTTGGCGCGTCCCAGTAGTCCGGGTTCTTGGTCAGTTTCACGGAGTCCTGACGTGTCCACGATTCCAGAGTGAACGGTCCTGCACCGATGGGGTTCTCGTCGAATGCGGCCTGCCCCTGTTCGAGGGCGGCGGGGGACGCGATCCAGTTCAGCGAACTCCCCACGACCGCCTGCGCGTAGTGCGGGTTCTCCGATCGCATCGTGACCGTGAGAGTGGTCGGATCCTCGACGCGTGTCTCCTCGATCTGCGCTGCCCACCGTCCCGTAGTGGATCCCAGCGCAGGATCGGTCAGGCGATCCCAGTTGTACTTCACGGCAGCGGCGTCGAGCGGTGTGCCGTCGGTGAAGACGAGGTCGGGTTGAAGCTTCAGGGTGAACGTCTTGCCGCCGTCGAGAGTCGAGAACTCGGTGGCCATCTTGTAGTCGATCTCGAGACTCTCGACATCGTTGACCATCAATGTGCCGTACAGGGCGTTGCCGAGCGTGGGCTGGAATGCCCAGTAGTTGGTCAAGGCTGCGGGGTCGAGCGACCGCGGCTCACCCGTCTGCAGGACTTCGAGGGTGCCTCCCGCGACCGGATCCCCGGATTCGATCGGCGCGCTCGAGTCGTCCGAACCCGAGTCGCCGCACGAGCCCAGGAGGAGGACGGCAGCGAACGCCGCAGCGCCTGCTGACAGTACACGTCTGTGTCGAAACATCATGGCCTCTCACAAGAATGGAATCGTCCCGGACGATGCCCGTGGACGGTCGGAGGTCGAGGTACGGCAACGGATATGGCGTACAGCGATCGACAGCCCGGACAATCGAGACATCTGGGCGTGACGACGATCACAGGAAGTATCACCATTCCCACGCCAACATTCAAGTATTGCCATCCTTGTAATGATTGAAGTAGCGTGCGAACCGAGCGCAACCTCCGTACGTGCCCGGGTGGGCTTGAGGAAGGAATTCGGTTTCTGATGTTTTCGGCAGTAGTGATCGAGAAGGGCGAAACCGGTCAGACGGTGACGCGCACAAGCATTGAAGAATCGGCGCTGCCCGAAGGGGACGTGACCGTCGACGTGGAGTATTCCACACTGAATTTCAAGGATGCGCTGGCCATCACCGGCAAATCTCCTGTGGTGCGGAAATTTCCGATGGTTCCCGGTATCGATGTCGCCGGCGTCGTCTCCGACAGCTCGAACCCGGAGTGGAAGGCGGGCGACCGGGTCGTCCTCAACGGCTGGGGCGTCGGCGAGACCCACTGGGGCGGATTCGCCCAGAAGGCACGACTGAAGGGCGACTGGTTGATCCCCCTGCCCGAGGCATTCACTGCCCGCCAGGCGATGGCGATCGGCACGGCCGGGTACACGGCGAGCCTGTGCGTAGATGCTCTGGTGAACTTCGGCGTGGCCCCCGATCAAGGCGAAATCCTGGTCACCGGCGCAACGGGTGGTGTCGGCAGTGTCGCGATCGCTCTGTTGACGAAGGCCGGGTTCACCGTGGCCGCTGCGACCGGAAAGCCGGCCGAGGCCGAATACCTGCAACAGCTGGGCGCCGACGTCGTCATCGACCGCGCCGAACTCTCCTCGGCCGGAAAGCCCATGCAGAAGGAGCGGTGGGCCGGCGTCATCGATACAGCAGGCAGCCATACTCTTGCCAATGCGTGCGCACAGACCCGCTACGGCGGCGCAGTAGCCGCGTGTGGACTGGCACAGGGCATGGATTTCCCGGCCTCGGTGGCGCCCTTCATCCTTCGCGGGGTATCTCTGCTCGGGATCGACAGCGTGATGGCACCGCGCGAACGGCGTCTCACCGCGTGGGCACGCCTGTCCCGCGATCTCGAGGCGAACACGCTCGACACGATCACCCAGGAGGTGTCGCTGGAGGAGGCGATCACCGCGGCGGACCGGCTCATGGACGGCACGGTGCGCGGCCGCATCGTCGTCGACGTCAATCGATAACAGGAGCACCAGTGACAAAGAAGTCCGAGAACACCAGCCCTGTCGAACTCGACCTGTCCGACGTCGATCATCGAGTCGGAAAACCCATCGGTGGCGGGCAGCTGTGGGATCCGTGCAGCACCTCCGACATCCGCCGGTGGGTGATGGCGATGGACAATCCCAATCCGATCCACTGGGATCATGAGTTTGCTCGCAACTCGCGATACGGCGGAATCATCGCCCCGCAGTCGATCGCCGTCGCATTGGACTACGGCCACGGCGCCGCACCGGCGTGTGTGGGGCGCATCCCCGAGAGCCATCTCATCTTCGGCGGCGAGGAATGGTGGTTCTACGGCTGCCCGGTCCGCCCGGGCGACAAGCTCTTCCAGGAGCGGCGCTTCCACGACTACAAGGTGGCCGAGACGAAGTTCGCCGGACCCACCATGTTCTCGCGCGGCGATACCGTCCACAAGAATCAGAACGGTGTCCTCGTCGCCAAGGAGCGTTCCACCGCCATCCGGTATCTGTCCGCAGAGGCCACCAAGCGCGGGATGTACGAGAACCAGCTCGGCGAGAAGAAGAAGTGGACGGGCGCCGAGCTGCTCGAGATCGAGAATCTGCGCTACGAATGGCTCCTGACCACGCGGTCCGGAATCTCACCGCGGTTCGACGAGGTCAAGGTCGGCGACACACTGCCGCGACGGGTCCTCGGACCCCACACCATCGCGTCCTTCACCACCGAATACCGCGCGTTCCTCTTCAACATCTGGGGCACGTTCGGGTGGGTGGCACCCGAGGGCATCGAAGATCCGTGGGTCTACCAGGATCCGGGCTGGGTCGAAGGTTTCGGCTTCGACGAAGAAGGCGCCAAGATCGATCCGCGCAAGCGCGACGGCCTCTACGTCGGCCCGTCCCGCGGACACATCGACGAGGACAAGGCCGGCGAAGTCGGCATGGCACGCGCCTACGGATACGGCGCGACGATGGGCGCCTGGTGCACCGACTTCCTTGCGAACTGGGCCGGCCTCGACGGAATGGTACGCCACATCAAATCGGACTTCCGCGGGCCTGCCTTCGAAGGCGATGTCACGTACTTCGACGCCGAGATCGTCGACAAGGAGCCCATGTCGACCTGGGGCGTTCCACTCGTCCAGGTCAAGCTCCGGCTGACGAACCAGGACGGCACCGTCCTCGTGTCCTCCCTTGCCGAGGTCGAGCTGCCGCTGTAGCGGCACCGCACAGACAACAGGAAGTCATCCATGAGTACTGAGACGAAGGCAGAAGCGGTGGACTCTGTTTCGATCGTGTCGGGCCCACCGCTGAGCGACGAACCGGGGCTCGGAGCCCTCACCCTGCCCGGTTTCCTGCGCGAGGTGACCGAACTGTATGGCGATCGCGAAGCGCTTGTGATGCACGGCGCCGACGGCGTCACCCGATGGACCTACTCCGAACTGTGGGAGCGGGCAATCGACGTCGCGCGCGCACTGCGGGGACTCGGCCTCGCGAAGGACGGGCGCGTGGGCGTGCTGATGACGAACCGCCCCGAGTGGATCACGGCGGTGTTCGGTGCCTCCCTCGCCGGAGGCGTCGCAGTCACGCTCAGCACGTTCTCGACCCCGTCGGAGCTCGAGTACATGCTCGAGACCTCGGGTGTGGAGATTCTGCTGTTCGAACGCAACGTTCTGAAGACGGACTTCGCCGCGGCCCTGACCGATCTGGACCCCCGGATCGGGGCGACCGGGCCCGGCGAGGTGCAGTCGGCGAAGTTCCCGTTCCTCCGTCACGTCGCGATGGTCGGGAAGAAGGCCGAAGGCGAATCGATCGAGTCGTGGGACGAGTTCCTCACCCACGGCGAATCGCAGCCCCGCGAGCTCGTCGAGGCGTCCGCCGCGGCGGTACAGCCCAGCGACGTGGCCGTGCTGTTCTTCTCCTCCGGTTCGACCAGCAAGCCGAAGGGCATTCTGAGCGCGCATCGCGGAGTGTCCATTCAGATGTGGCGATTCCGGCGCATGTACGGATTCTCGCCCGAGCTGAACATTCGGTGCTGGACGGCGAACGGTTACTTCTGGTCGGGGAATTTCGCGATGGCCCTCGGCAATACCCTCGCCAGTGGTGGGTCACTCGTCCTGCAACCGACCTTCGATCCGGGCGAAGCCCTCGAGCTCATCGAGAGAGAACGGGTGAACTTCCCCTTCGCCTGGCCGCACCAGTGGGCGCAGCTCGTCGGTGCCCCGAACTGGGGCAAGGCGGATCTGAGTAGCCTTCGCTACGTCGACTACAACACCCCGGTAGCACGTCATCCCACGGTGACCGACGAGTGGTACGAGCCGGGTCACGCGTACGGCAATACCGAAACCTTCACGATCAGTACGTGCTACCCCGCCAATACCCCGTCCGATGTGATCGCGGGCAGCAGCGGAAAGCCGTTGCCCGGGGTGACGATCCGGATCGTCGATGCCTTGACCGGCGCTGTCGTTCCCCGAGGAGAGCGAGGCGAGATCTGCGTCAAGGGACCGACGTTGATGCTCGGGTACGTCGGCACTCCCCTCAGTGAGACGGTCGACGACCACGGGTTCTTCCACACCGGCGACGGCGGCTACGTCGACGACACCGGGCGACTCTACTGGGAAGGACGCCTCACCGACATCATCAAGACCGGCGGCGCGAACGTGTCTCCCCTCGAGGTCGACGAAGCGCTCATCGCGTGCCCCGGAGTCAAGGTGGCACGCACGGTCGGTGTCCCCCACGACACGCTCGGGGAGGTCGTCGTCTCGTGCATTGTGGCGCACGCTGGAGCCGACCTCGATGTCGACAGGGTCCGTGGATATCTACGCGAGCGGCTTGCCAGCTACAAGGTTCCGCGGGAGGTGCTGTTCTTCGACAACGAGGAGATCAGCCTCACCGGCACCGCGAAGATCAAGTCGAGCGACATCAAGGAGCTCGCCATCAAGCGTCTCCGGAAATAACCGACCGCCACCAGAGCGAGAGGTCCTGCACACGCTTCGAGTGTGTGCAGGACCTCTCGCTTCGCCTTCGGCCTCAGGAGGCGGGTCGATAGCGCTGCGCGAGGTACGCCCGGTGCAGCGCAGGTGAACCGAACAACGAGCGGTTCAGCGTCGCGCGCTTGAGATACACGTGGAGGCCGCTCTCCCACGTGTAGCCCATTCCACCGTGCAACTGCATGGCCTTACCGGAAACCTCGACGGCCGCCGCACAGCTGTAGGCTTTGGCCATCGCGGCCGCAGTCGTCGTTTCCGGGTCTCCGGACACCAGGCTGCGCACTGCGGCGTCGACCAGTGTTCGGGCCACCGTCACCTGGACGAGCATGTCGGCGCAGGCGTGCTTGACCGCCTGGAACGAGCCGATCTTGCGTCCGAACTGCTCGCGTATCCCGGCGTAGGAAACGGTAGCGTCGAGCATCGCCTCGCTCGAACCGAGACTGTCACAGGCCACGGCCACAAGGGCACAGTCGTGCAATCGTCGCAGCGCCTCCGGGGGATCATCGTGGAATCGCCACACCGATTCCGGCGGGATCGTCACGCCCTCGGCGAGTACGGTCCCGAAACTGCGTGTCGCGTCCACGACCGGCTGTCCGGTCACCACGAGTCCGAGCGCCCGCGGATCGACATCGACGACGACGATCGTGCCATCGGGTTCTTGCGCCGGTACGAGTAGCCGGTCTGCGTCGGGAGCGTCGAGCACGAACGCCGCCGCGCCCCGGAGTATCGCTCCCTGCGGCACCACCTCCACTTGGAACTGGGTCCGGCCTGCAGATTCACCGCCGAGGACGAATACCGGAACAGCGCTTCCCGAGACGGTGTCGCGGAGAAGGCGGTCACGATCATGTCCAGCTTCGAGACGCTCGAGTGCTGCCACCGCGAGCGACGCGACGGACGGATAGGGTCCGCGTGCGGCGGCGCGGCCGATCTCCCGGAGGATCACGGCTACCTCGGCGAAAGTGGCGTCGGCACCGTCGAATTCGCCCGGAACTTCGAGGCCGAGCCATCCGGACGTGCTGATCGACGCCCAGTCGACCGGCGCGTCGTGGCCTGATCGTGACAAAAGATCTCGCGCGACGGATCGTAGTTCGTCGTGGAACTCGGACAGGTCTGGGAGTGAGTCGGTCATCGCTGTCCTGTCGGCTCGCGGGGCAGACCGAGGCCACGTTCCCCGATGATGGTGCGTTGGATTTCGCTGGTTCCGCCCGGGATCGTCCACTCCCACGAGCCGATGAAATCGAGCATCCATGCCCCTGATTCCCACCCGCTGGACTGAGGTTTTCGTAGATCGGTGTGCGCGGCGAGACCCGCGATCTCTGTGCCGAAATCGGTCATGCGCTGGAGCAGTTCGCTGTAGTAGAGCTTGACGATCGATGCGTCGGCCGGCCCTGGCCGGCCGGCGGCGACGAAATCCGACACCAATGCGCGCAGCCCCGTGAGTTCGATCTCGAGTGTGGCGAGCCTGTCTGCGACGCGGGTGTCGCCGAGTGGGACCGTCCCGTCGGGGCCCGGCCGGGTGCACAGGTCGACGAGCAGGCGGAACCCGCCGTGACTCAGTCGTTCGGTGAGTTCGAGCATGGTCATGCCGCGCTCGGCTCCGAGTGTTTCCTGCGCGACCCGCCATCCTTCGTTCTCGGGTCCGACAAGGTTCGTCGCAGGAATGGCGACATCGTTGAGGAATATTTCGCAGAAGTGCGATTCGCCGGTCGCTTGCTTGATCGGACGTACCTCGACTCCGGGGGTACGCATGTCCATCAGGAAGTACGAGATGCCCTTGCGTTTCGGGGCGTCGGGATCGGTGCGGGCCAGCAGCAGGCACCGATCGGCGTACAACGCGCCGCTGGCCCACAGTTTCTGGCCGTTGACGATGTAGACGTCGCCGTCCTTGCGGGCGCTGGTCGCGAGTGCCGCCATGTCGGATCCCGCGCCGGGCTCGGAGAAGCCTTGGCACCAGATCTCGCCGTCGAGGATCGCAGGGAGATGACGGTTCCGTTGTTCGTCGGTGCCGGCGGCGAGAAGCGTCGATGCGGCATGGTGGATCGAGACGAAGGGCAGAACCAGTCGGGGTGCGTCGTGGGCTGCCAGTTCCTGGTACAGCACGACCTGTTCCGCGACGGACATGCCGCCTCCCCATTCCCCCGGCCAGTGCGGCACGGCAAAGCCCGCTCCGCGCAGTTCCTGGAACCAGGCTTTCTGAAATCGGACGAATTCGTCGTCGGAGACATCGGTTTGGGCCCGACGCCAGTCTGCGGGGATATGGTCGCGGCACCAGCCGCGGACCGAGGTCCGGAAGTCCTCGAGTGTAGACGCTCCCACGCTTGTCGTCCCGGCACTCATCGCGCTTCTTCCTTCTCCCTCGGCCTAGACTTCCTCACCGCACTCTCCTGGTTGACTGCATTCTCCCGGAGAGCGAGCAATCGGTCCCGATGCTCTGCGGACTGCATGGTTGCTATCTCCGCCGCGAAACCGGCCTGCAGCGGACCGGCGAGCGCTTGGGACAGATACATATTGACCACACGTTTGGTACTGCGCAACGCATGTGCGGGTTGCGCCGCGAGGCGTTCGGCGAGGCGTCGCGCCTCGGACAACAGGTCTTCGGGTGCGGTGACGCGCGAAGCCAGGCCGAGTTCGACAGCCGTCGTCGCCGGGATCCTGTCGCCGGTGTAGAGGTACTCCCGCGAGCGCAGGATGGGGGTGAGCAGCGGCCAGAAGGCCGCGCCCCCGTCACCCGCGACGAGCCCTACTGCGACATGCGGATCGGCCAAGTACGCCTTGTCCGACATGAGGACCACGTCGGAGAGCACCGCGACGCTACAGCCGAGACCCACCGCGGGTCCGTTGACGGCCGCGATCACGGGCAGCGGGAAGCGGAGCATCTCGTCGATGATCTCGGCGCCTTCCCGGACGCTCTCATCGCGCGCGACGGGATCGTCGAGGAACGAGACGATCCAGTCGAGGTCGCCACCGGCGCTGAAGGCACGGCCGGCCCCGGTGAGGATCACCACGGCAGCGTCGGTGTCGGCGGCGAGCTGACGCCACACGTGCGCAAGCGCCCAGTGCAGGTCCTTGTCGACGGCGTTGAGCTCCTCGGGCCGGTTGATCGTCACGATGCGGACAGCGCCTTCGGATTCGACGGTGAGTGCGTCCGGGAGTTCGTACTTCACAGCATCGCCTTCTCGGGAGCCGTCGCCTGCTCGGGAGTTTCGGAGAACAGGCCGGTGAGCCCCCGCCGATCGATCCGCTTGGCCAGTGCGTCGACGGTTCCGGACGGGCCCCACGGGATTCGTCGCAACGGAATGCTGTATCGCGAGATCCAGGACACCGTGGTTTCGTCGCAGAATCCGCTCGCTCCGTGCAGTTGGTGCGCGACCCGGAACACGATCTGTGCCGCTTCGACGGCGGCCAAGCGGAGCGCGAGGGCGTCGTCGAGTGCCTCGTCGTTGCCCGCCTGGATGCTCCACAGCGTGTACTTGGCGAGCACGTCGAGTCCGGTTCGTTCCACCTCCGCCTCCGTGAGCTGGAACTGGACGCCCTGCAGTGTCGCGAGGGGCGCCCCGAATTGTTCGCGCAGGAGTACGTGCGAACGGGTCAGATCCATTGCCCGATCGAGCATTCCGAGGAGAGTCCAGCACGGAAGTGTCAACGCGAGGGCCAGGTCCTTCGCGCCGTCGTCGTCGATCGGCCGGAGGTCGAGCTGGGAGGTGAACGCCGACATGCGTGGCGGAGTGCTCGGTGTACGGGCGTCCACGAGGCTGCGCCGACCGTCGACACTCACCGCGGCCCATCGCAGATCGAGGCACGCGATGGGCGCTTTCGGGTCGGCATCGTCCACTACGACCAGGCCGTCGACATCGAGGTCGGCGGGTCGTGCGAGCCTTTCTGCCACAGGGTAGGGCACCGCCCAGAATCCCACGCTGCGGCACAGCGCTGCCGCCGCTTCGAGTTCGTCCGCATCCCCGCGGGGATCGAGTTCCCAGGCTCCGAGTTCACCGAGTATCGGCTCGACGGTGGTTTTGCGGTGATCGGGATCGCTTTCGATCAGCTGGGCGAGATCGTCGCCCCCCGCGGCTTCCAGAGCACGGAGCGCTTCGCGCCCGTACTCGGTTGCTTCTTTGCTCAGTTCAGTGTTCATGATGCCGCCAGGAGGGATCGGGCCAAGAGAATCCGCTGCATCTCGATGCTGCCGGAGGCCACCGTGGCTGCCTGTGAGTAGCGCCAGTGATCTTCGACCGCGCGGCGGAACCACGTGGCGGTGTCGGTGTCGAATTCGCCGGTGCCGAACTCGTCGGTGTCGGCGCTCGGTGGTGTGGCGTACGCGGCGATCTCGGTGAGGACCTCGGCGCTGTCCTGATCGAGGGTGGTCACCGCGATCCGGTATGCCGCGGCGTCGCCGGGCCGGACGGCGCCTCCGCTCTGCATCGATACCACCCGGTACGCCAGCAACCGTGCGCGACGGCAGTGCGTGAGCATTCGTGCCCAGCGCGCCTTCAGTTCGCCCGGCAGGTCGTCCCATCTCGCACCGAGGACCGACGGTGCGGCCTGCAACAGACGTTCGCAGCGGGCGTATCGGGCGATGCCGACACGCTCGTACGCGAGCACTTCCTGCACGACCGTCCACCCCTCGTCGACGGTACCGAGCACATCGGCGTCGGTGACGCGGAGGTCGTCGAAGAAGACTTCGTTGAGATGGTGCGGGCCCAGCATGGCCCGGATCGGGCGGACCTCGATGGCCGGGTCGGACATCGGGACGAGAAAGACGGTGAGCCCCTGCTGCTTCCGGCCGTCGGTGGAGGTACGGGCCAGCAGGAAGCACCATTGCGCCATCGTGGCGTAGGACGTCCAGATCTTCTGCCCGGAGATTATCCAGCCGTCGCCATCTCGCCGAGCGGCGGTACGCAACGACGCGAGATCGGAGCCGGCTTCCGGTTCACTGAATCCCTGACACCAGATCACCTCGCCACGTGCGATGGGCGGAAGATGAAGGTCCTGCTGCTCGGCCGTGCCGTGACGCATGATCGTGGGACCCACCCAGTTGACACCCATGTACTGCGCTCCCCGGGGCTCGTGGTGGGCCCACATTTCCTCTCGCACCACGGTTTGTTCCCAGATCGATGCACCGCGTCCACCGAATTCCTCGGGCCACGTCATACACAGCAATCCACTGTCGGCGAGGAGGCGGCAGAATGCTTGCGCCGCATCGAGATCACTCGGGTCGTCGGTGAATGCTCCGAGGAAATGTGGGGGGACGTGCTCGTGCACCAGCCGGCGCAACTCGCTCCGGAGTTCCGGTGCGGCGCCACCCATCGTGAAGTCCATGCCCGGACATTACGTCAATCCTAACAAGGATAGCAATGCTTGCCATTTTTAAACCTCGCAATACTTGGAGGAAAAGGCACCCTGTCGCTAGACTGCACCCATGCGTGAACGGCGAGATTCTTGACGACCCCGCGACGTGGTCGAGTGCCACAGCGCCGTATCGCCGAAACCGTTGCCGACGAATTGCGCGACCACATTCTCTCCGATGATGACTACCGTCTGCCGACACAGGACCAACTGGTCAAGGACTTCGGCGTCAGCTATCCCTCGGTACGAGAAGCCCTCCGCATTCTGGAAACCGAAGGTCTCGTCACTGTACGCCGCGGCAACGTTGGCGGCGCCGACGTACATCGCCCCGACGAATTCTCCGCCGCATACCACCTCGGACTCTCGCTGCAAGCCGGCCGGGTCACACTCGAGGATCTCGCCGCCGGTCTACAACTGCTCGAGCCGATGTGCGTCACCGAGTGCGCGAAACGCCCGGACCGCATGGAGGTCGTCGTACCTGCCCTCAACGCATCCATCGACACCTCCGCCGAACTCGTCGGCGACGGAGTCGCATTCACGCAGGCCGCCCGGGAGTTCCACGATCTGATCGTCTCGTTCACACCGAACGCCACGATTCGCTACGCGGTGCGCAGTTATGTCGCCCTGTGGTCTGCACAGGAGGAAGCCTGGGCCGAGGCCCTCACCCGCCGCGGCGAGTACCCGTCCGAAGGCAAGGCCGAAGACGCAGTCCACGCACACCGCCGCATCGTCAAGGAAATCGCGGACGGGCGTGTGGCCGAAGCCGAACGACTGGCCCGCTCCCACCTCGCGGCCACTCAGGCACTCGTACTCGACCGCTTCGGCGACACCACTGTCAACGCGTCAGCCGCGATGACGCGCAACACATTTCCCGCGCGCCAGCGCCCACGTAACTGATTCCGAATCAACTGCCGCCGAGACACCCCCGGACGACGACTCAGCAGAACGGCCCCGGCCCGGTTTTCATGACCGAGCCCGGGCCGTTCTGCTGTAGACCGCCTCTTGCCCGCTCCATCCCGCGGGCGCACACTCACGAGAACGTGATTCTCTTCACATCCGGCCAGCGTAGCTCAATCATTGCAAGGATAACAATACTTGTAGCGCTGGACAGTTCGTGATTAACTGCCACACACCACCCGGGAGTGGCTTGCATCACTAAATTCTCATGAGAACCGGACATGGACCCGCAAACCGGAGTCACTCCCTCTCGAACACTGCGGAACGACGTTCTCGCTGAGTACGAATCGGCGTTCTCACACAGGAGGAGTCCTATCTTGACGCAAGGGTCGCGCTACACAGGTCCCACGACACACCTCGCCGAAGGGTGGAGTCTCACACGACTCACTTCTCCGAGCCGCCTGTTCGGCGCAAACGGCATCCGTGCCGGCGCAGACGGTCGTATCTACGTCGCACAGGTGGCAGGAAGCCAGATCAGCGCGTTCGACCCCGACACCGGCGTCGTGGAGACCATCAGCCCCAAGGGCAGCGACATCGTCGCCCCCGACGACCTGGCCTTCCATCCCGACGGCGAGCTCTACATCACCGAGTACTACGACGGGCGAGTCAGCGTACGGGGCAATGATGGAGGCACTCGCCTCCTGCGCGACGACCTTCCCGGCGTCAACGGCATCACCTTCCACCAGGGCCGGCTCTTCGTCGACGAATGCCGCCCCGACGGACGTCTCATGGAAATCGATCTCAACGGCGGGGCACCGAAAGTGCTCGTCGAGGGTCTCCAATTGCCCAACGCCCTCGAGGTCGGCCCGGACGGCAAGCTGTACTATCCGGCGCTCGGCACCAACGACATCTGGCGCATCGATCCCGACGGCGGCGAACCCGAGCGCGTCGCCGGTGATCTCGGTGTTCCGGTCGCATTGAAGTTCGACTCCGAGGGCTACATCATCTCCCCGCAGGTGGGCTCCGGACAGGTACTCCGAATCGACCCGCGCACCGGCGACAGCACCGTGCTGGCCGACATCGGCTCGGGCCTCGACAATCTCACCTTCATCGGCGACCGCCTGTTCGTGTCGAGCTTCACCGGCCAGATCACCGAGGTTCTCGGCGGCGGCGAGACGAAGACCGCGCTCGCAGACGGTCTCACCTGGCCCCTCGATCTCACCGTGGGAACGGACGGCACGCTCTACGTCGCCGACGGCACTTTTCTGCTCGCACTCGAGCCGAGCGGCGAACTTCGCACCGTCGCAATGCTCTTCTATCCCGGATGGCCCGGGTACATCCGCGGCGTGACCTCCGTCGGCGACGGTGAATTCATCGTCGCGGGCGATACCACGGTCTCGCGGTACCGACCTGCCGCCGCCGAGAGCGAACTGCTCTTCGGCGGACTCGAACAGGCCTACGGCGTGGCAGTGTCCGCCACCGGAACCGTCGCAGTGGCCGACATCGGCACGGGCAAGATCCATTCAGTCGCATCCGGGCGGTCGGAGGTGCTGGCGTCGGGTCTGCAGGACCCGACAGGGCTTGCATTCACCTCGGACGGCACCCTTCTCGCCTCCGAAGCCGGAGCGGGACGGATCATCGCGGTGACGAGCGCCGGCATCGACACCCTCGTCGACGGGCTCGAGCGGCCACAGGGAATCCTGGTACGCGCCGGAAAGCTCTACATCGTCGACGCCGACGCCAAGACGCTCATCAGTGTGGATCTGGAGACCAAGGCCCAGCAGGTCATCGCACGACATCTGCCCGTCGGCGCACCCGAAGGGGTCACCCCGAAGCCGCTGAAGGGCCTCATTCCGTTTGCCGGTCCGCAGGGACCCTTCGCTGGGATCGCCGCGGGCCCCGACGGCACCCTCTACATCTCCGCAGACGCCGAAGGCAGCGTCCTCGCGATCCGAGAAGGGAGGTGAACATCCGATGAGCACCAATTTCCTCGATCTCACCGGACGTATCGTCATCGTCTCGGGCGCTGCAGGCGGCGGCATCGGTACCTCGGTGACCAGGATGGTCGCGCAGGCCGGAGCCACCGTCGTCGCCGTGAGCCGCTCCGAGGAGAACCTCAACAAGCACATCGAACCACTTGTTACCGAGGGACTTTCGGTTGTTCCCGTCGCAGCCGACGCATCGACCGACGACGGTATCGCCGTAGTTCTCGACACCGTCCGCCGAACCGACGGCAGCCTGTACGGGCTCGTGAACGTCGCCGGCGGTGCAGCACCTGCCACCTGGATGCCGGCCACCCGCGTGACGAGGGAGGACTGGCGCACACTGATGACGCAGAACCTCGAAACGATGTTCTTCATGAGCCAGGCGGTGGCGGCTGAGCTGAAGGCGAACTCGCTGCCGGGCTCGATCGTGTCGATCTCGTCGATCAGCGGCATGAACACCGCGCCGTTCCACATCGCGTACGGAACCGCGAAGGCGGCCCTCGTCGCAGCGACCCGCACCATGGCCGTCGAGCTGGCCACCGACAATATCCGGGTCAACGCCATCGCACCCGGCGTCACCGCGACACCCGCTTCCGGCGCCTACGTCGACCCCGACCCCGACCGCGATCGGCAGGCCATCGCGATGGGCCGACGAGGTACTCCGCAGGAACAGGCCGGCGCGATTCTCTTCCTGCTCTCCGATCTGTCCGCATACATCACGGGTCAGACGGTGCTCGTCGACGGCGGCCTGAACCTCAAATGGACCCACATGGGCCCGGATCACACGTCTCTCTTCCTCAAGGACGAGACCTTCCGCGCCGCCATCACTCGCTGAATCAGCCCGGTTTCACGAGGAGGAATCATGACCGACACCGTCGACAACATCAAAGACACCCCGTCCGAGGCAGCACCGTTCTCCGAACCGATGACAATCGGCGTGGAGGCGTACCTCTCGCACGAGTACGCCAGAGCCGAAGGCGACAAGCTGTGGGCCAAGATATGGCAACAGGTCGGCCGCGTCGAGGAAATTCCGCGCGTCGGTGATTTCCTCACCTACGAAATCTGCGATGACTCGATCATCGTGGTCCGCAGCGCAGACGACACGATCAGCGCCTACCACAACGTGTGTTCACACCGCGGGCGCAGTCTCGTCGATGTTCCGTCCGGCGCGCACGACGCGCGAGGGCAAGCGCGCCAGTTCGTCTGCGGATTCCACGGCTGGCGGTACGACCTCGACGGCAACAACACATTCGCTCCCGAAGAACAGGACTGGCGAGGGTGCCTGTCCGCACAGAAACGTGGCCTGAAGGACGTCCGAGTCGACACGTGGGGCGGTTGGATCTGGATCAACATGGATCCCGACTGTGAGCCGCTGCGCGACTACCTGGAACCGGCCGCGTCGCTGCTCGACCCGTTCCAGCTCGAGAACATGCGGTACCGGTGGCGCAAGTGGCTCGTGTTCGACTGCAATTGGAAGGTCGCGCTCGAAGCGTTCATGGAGACCTACCACGTCCCGTACACCCACCCCGAGTTCATGAACTTCGGAGCGTTCCTCGGCTGGGCCCGAAATCAGGGAAAGCACAGCAACATCGGATACGACGCCCCGAAGGGCATGGACGAGAACCAGGCCAAACTCCGTGTCGGATCCGGACCCGACGCCCGAGTCTCGACAATGCAACTGCAGAACTTCACCTGGGAGAACGCCAACACCAACACGACGAATACCCTGGTGCAGGCAGCGCGTCGCCTCGTCGACGAACTCCCCGAGGGCACTCCCCCCGATCAGGTGATGCGGCACTGGCTCGAGTCGGCGAGACGCGATGACGAAGCCCGCGGAGTCACATGGCCCACCATCGCGCCCGAGGACGTCGCGAAAGCCGGCACCGCCTGGCAGATCTTCCCGAACTTCCAGATCGGGCACGCCCCCAACAACATGCTGTGCTACCGCGTGCGACCGTACGGCTCTGACCCCGACAAGTGCATCTTCGAAGCTGCTGTCTTCGAACTGTTCCCACCCGGTGAGGAACCCGAGACGGAGTGGGAGTACACCCCGCAGGACGACCCCGACTGGCGCACCGTGCTACCGCAGGACTTCGACAACATGGCCGCCGTGCAGAAGGGCATGAAGTCGCGAGGCTTCTCCGGTCCGGTCCCCAATCCGTACCGCGAACGCAGCGTCGTCAGCCTCCACCACAATCTGGCCACCTACATGGGGACCGGGGCTCCGCGCGACCTCGCGTGAACCCGGCCCCCCTTAGCCGAGGACACTCACATGCAGAACTGCGCGCCTACGCAGACGCCCGACGTCGACCAGGAAGCCTTACGGCAGAAATACCTTCTCGAGCGAGACAAGCGTCTTCGCTCCGACGGCCAGCAGCAGTACATCGAGACCGGCCACGGGTCCGATGATTTCTACGCGGCGGATCCGCATCTCCCAGTGACGCCTCGTGAACCCCTCACCGACGAGATCGACGTGGTGATCCTCGGGGGCGGATTCTGCGGTCTCATTGCCGCACACCGACTCCAGCAAGCAGGTGTCACCGACTTCCGAATCGTCGAATTGGGCGGCGACTTCGGGGGCGTGTGGTACTGGAATCGGTACCCGGGAATCCAGATCGACTCGGACGCCTACTGCTATCTTCCGCTTCTCGAAGAGACGGGATACATGCCGAAGGAGAAATTCTCCAAAGGCGACGAGTGCTTCGAGCATGCTCAGCGCATCGGTGAACAGTTCGGGTTCTACGATCATGCGCTCTTCCACACCCTGATCGAGTCACTCGAGTGGGACGAGGAGATCGACCGCTGGCGCATCGGCACGAACCGCGGCGACGAACTCCGCGCCCGGTTCATCATCATGGCCCAAGGCCCCTACAACAAGCCGAAACTCCCCGGCATACCCGGTATCTCGGATTTCAAGGGACACACCTTCCACACCGCCCGCTGGGACTACGACTACACCGGCGGCGATCTCCACGGCAGCCTGGACAAGATCGGCGACAAGCGGATTGCCATCATCGGAACAGGTTCGACAGCGGTCCAGGCGATCCCCCACCTGGCACGCGGCGCCCAGCACCTGACGGTCTTCCAGCGCACACCCTCGTACATCTTCGAACGCGCCAACTATCCGACCGATCCCGAATGGGTGAAGTCCCTCGAACCCGGGTGGCGCGACGCGCGGCAGCGCAACTTCCACAATGCGGCTTTCGCGTTCTACAGCCCGGGCGAACCGGACCTCATCTGCGACGGCTGGACCGAGGTGTCCCGAAACCTCGCCGCGAAGCTCAACGAGACGAACGGCTGGGCCGCCCTCGCCGACCCCGAGAAGTTCTTGGAGCTCAAGGAGATCGAAGACTACCGGGCGATGGAACGGCTGCGCCAGCGGGTCGAATCGATCGTCGAAGACCCCGAGACGGCAGAAAAACTCAAACCGTATTACCGCAACATGTGCAAGCGGCCGGTGTTCAACGACGAGTACCTGCCCACGTTCAACCGGCCCAACGTCACGCTCGTCGACGTATCCGACACGCAAGGCGTCGAACGCATCACCGAGAAGGGCATCATCGTGGGGGGTGTCGAGCACGAGTTCGACTGCATCATCTTCGCGAGCGGTTTCGAGATCACCACCTCCCTCGAGCGCCAGTTCGACATCAAGCCGTTCGCCGGCCACGACGGTGTCTCCCTCTACGACCACTGGGGCAAGGGCTTCCGCACGCTGCACGGCATCATGGCGCACGGCTTCCCCAACCATTTCGCCACGGGATTCGTACAGGGCGGCGTGACCGCGGCCACCACCTTGATGTTCGAGCAGCAGGCCGATCACATCTCCTACATCGTGAAAGAAGCGCTGACCCGCGGAGCCACGCGCGTCGAACCCACGGCCGAAGCCGAAGAGTCCTGGATCCAGACCATCCGCGACAACACGGTCGACAACAGCCGATTCGTCTCGGAATGCACCCCCGGCTACTACAACAGCGAGGGCGAACCGAACGGCCGATCCTTCCTGGGGGAGCCCTACTGGGGCGGTTTCTACGAACTGAGCGACCTGCTCCAGGCGTGGCGCGACACGGGCGAACTGGAAGGGCTGGTGCTCGAGAAGTGACATACCGATTCGACGACCGCGTCGCCGTCGTCACCGGCGCCGGACGAGGGCTGGGACGCGACTACGCACTGCTGCTCGCATCGCTCGGGGCGAAGGTCGTGGTCAACGACTCCGGGGCCGCGATCAACGGAGAAAACCTCGACGCCGGTCCGGCCGAGAATGTGGTCCGGGAGATCCGGGCCGCCGGCGGCGAGGCGGTTGCGTGCGTCGAGTCCGTCGCAACCGCACACGGTGGCAAGGCGATCATTCAGGCCGCACGCGACAACTACGGCCGCATCGACATCCTCATCCACAATGCGGGCAACAATCGCTACGCGTCGCTGACCGAGATGTCGTACGAAGATTTCGATGCGGTGCTCGATGTCCACTTGCGAGGCGCGTTCCACGTTGTCCGCCCCGGATTTCCGCTGATGTGTGAAGCCGGGTACGGCAGGATCGTGCTCACCTCGTCGATAGGCGGAATCTACGGCAACGCCAATGTCGCCAACTACGCGGCGTCGAAAGCAGGGATGATCGGACTGTCGAACGTCGCGGCAATCGAAGGGGCAGAGCACGGCGTCCGCTCCAACGTGATCATTCCTGCGGCACTGACAAGATTGGCCGAGGGGCTCGATACCTCTGCCTACCCACCGATGGGTCCGGAACTCGCGGCTCCTGTCGTCGGGTGGCTCGCTCACGAGTCATGCTCGGTGACCGGCGAAATGTTCGCTGCCATCGCGGGCCGCGTCGCGAAGGTCTACATCGCCGAGACCCCGGGCGTGTATCGACCGTCCTGGTCGATCGACGAGGTCGCCGAGAACATCGATGTCATCCGCGACACCAGCGACCCGTGGATCCTGCCCGCCGTGTCAGGCCACGTCGACCACATCACGAAAAGCTTTGCGATAGCCACGGAGGGAAATACACATGTCGGTTAAGGTCTACGAACGAATTCTGGATCTCTTCGAAGCCGAAGGAATCAACACGCTCTTCGGCATTCCGGATCCGAACTTCGTTCATCTGTTCCGCCTCGCGGAGGAACGCGGCTGGAATGTGGTGGCTCCCCATCACGAGGAGTCCGCCGGTTTCATGGCGGAGGCCGTCTCGCGCATGACGGGCAAGGCCGCAGTGTGTATCGGTACGCTCGGCCCCGGTCTCGCGAATCTTTCCGGGGCGATCATGTGTGCCAAGGTCGAGAACTCTCCGGTGATCTTCCTCGGTGGTCAGCGCGCCCGTATCACCGAACAGCGCGTTCGGCGTGGTCGTATCCAATTCGTCCAGCAGATGGCGCTCGTCGAGAACTCCGTGAAGTATCACGCGAGCATCGAGTACCCCGAGCAGACCGACGAGATCATCCGCGAAGGCCTGCGTAAGGCGCTCTCGGGCACGCCCGGACCGGTCTACATCGAGTACCCGCAGAACGTCATCCTCGAGGAGATCGACGCTCCCCCCGTTCTCCCGCCCGAGAAGTACCGCCTCGTGGGCCAGACCGCCGGAGCCGATCTGGTCGCCAAGGCAGCCGAATTGATCGGGGCCGCAAGACAACCTGTCCTCCTCATCGGCCACGGCGTGCACACCTCCCGAGCGGGCGCGTCCGTCAAGGAGCTTGCCGACCTCATGGCATGCCCGGTCATCCAGACATCCGGCGGCACGTCCTTCATCGAAGGCCTCGAGGATCGCACCTTCCCATACGGTTTCTCGGCAGCATCCATCGATGCCGTCGTCAACTCCGACCTGTGCCTCGCCATCGGCACCGAACTCGGCGAGCCCGTCCACTTCGGACGAGGTCGGCACTGGGTCGCGAACGAAGCAAACCGCAACTGGATCCTCATCGAGCAGGATCCGACGTCCATCGGCGTCAACCGCCCGATCGATGTTCCGCTGGTCGGTGATCTGCGGGCGATCGTCCCGCAGCTCGTCGACGCGCTGAAGGATTCTCCGCGTACCGCGACCCCCGAACTCGAGGGCTGGATCAAACAGGAGGCCGAACAGCTCGCCGAACTCGCCGAGACCGCACCGTCCGGGATGTCGCCTGTGCATCCGGCTCGCCTGATCGTCGAGGCCACGAAGGCGTTTCCCGCAGACGGCATCATGGTCCGCGACGGTGGCGCGACGACGATCTTCGGCTGGACGTACTCGCAGGCGAAGCCGCACGACGTGATGTGGAACCAGAACTTCGGGCACCTCGGGACCGGTCTCCCCTACGCTGTCGGCGCCGGTGTCGCTGCCGGCGGTAAGCGCCCGATGATGCTGATCACCGGCGACTCGTCGTTCCAGTTCCACATCGCCGAATTGGAGACGGCCGCGCGGGTGGGTCTTCCCCTCGTCTGTGTCGTCGGTGTCGACTACGCCTGGGGCCTCGAAGTCGGTGTCTACAAGCGCACCTTCGGTCACGACTCGCTCGAGACAGGTGTCCATTGGAGCAAGGAAACCCGCCTCGACAAGGTTGCGGAAGGCTTCGGCTGCTACGGCGAGTACGTCGAGCGCGACGAGGACATCGCACCTGCCATCAAACGCGCATATGCGAGCGGTAGGCCGGGTGTCATCCACGTCGCCGTCGATCCCAAGGCGAACTCGGAAGAAATGCCGAGCTACGACGAATTCCGCACCTGGTACGCCGAAGGCCAACAGTGATACAGCACGCCGAAGGCCGGCAGTGATACAGCACGCCGAAGGCCGGCAGTGACATTCGTACAGGACCAGACGAGAGAACCGGGTAGCCATGCGTGAGTATGTGAAGTTCTACATCGACGGACAGTGGACCGATCCGGCCCAATCCAGCACCTTCGAGGTCATCAATCCGGCGACCGAAGAGGTCGCGGGTACGGTGTCGCTCGGGTCGTCGGCAGACGTCGACAAGGCCGTCGCCGCTGCGCGACGCGCCTTCCCCGCGTGGTCGGCGACCAGCCGCGAGGAGCGACTCGCACTGCTCGAGAAAATCCTCGACGTGTACCAGCGTCGGATGGGCGACATCGCTACCGCTCTGACCGAGGAAATGGGCGCACCCGCCGCACTGGCGAGCGGTTTCCAAGTGAACCTCGGCCTCGGGCATCTCACCACCGCGATCGAGGTGCTCAGGAACTTCGTCTTCGAGGAGCAGCGCGGCGGCAGCCTCGTCGTCAAGGAACCCATCGGGGTGTGCGGCCTGATCACGCCGTGGAACTGGCCGATCAGCCTCATCTCGGTGAAGGTGTTCCCCGCACTTGCCACCGGCTGCACGATGGTGCTCAAGCCGTCGGAGCAGTCGCCCTTCAACGGCCAGATCTTCGCCGAGATCCTCGACGAGGCCGGCGTTCCCGCGGGTGTCTTCAACCTCGTCCAGGGCGATGGTCCCGGTGTCGGACGCGCTCTCTCCGGGCACCCCGATGTCGACATGGTGTCGTTCACCGGGTCGACGCGCGCGGGCATCGACGTCGCGGCCAATGCCGCTGCCGGGGTCAAGCGAGTCACTCAGGAGCTGGGCGGAAAAGGCCCGAACATCATCCTCGACGACGCCGACCTCGCTGAGAACGTCGGCAAGGGTGTCGCAACGATGATGATGAACTCGGGCCAGACCTGCAGTGCTCCTTCGCGAATGCTGGTCCCTGGGGAACGCATGGAGGAAGCCATCGCCGCAGCGCGCGAGGCGGCATCGCAGGTGACCGTGGGCGACCCGGCCGGGGATGCCGCGATGGGTCCCGTCGTGTCGAAAGCCCAGTTCGAGAAGGTTCAGGGTCTGATCCAGAAGGGCATCGACGAGGGGGCGAACCTCGTGACCGGTGGTGTCGGGCGACCCGAGGGCCTGACCACCGGCTACTTCGTGCAGCCCACCGTCTTCGCCGATGTCAAGAACGACATGACGATCGCCCGCGAGGAGATCTTCGGCCCGGTCCTCGCGATTCTCGGCTACGACAGCATCGACCACGCTATCGAGATCGCCAACGACACCGACTACGGACTGGCCGGATTCGTAGCGGGTGCGGATCTCGAGCAGGCCCGCAATGTAGCGCGACGGATCCGCGCCGGAAACATTGCGATCAATGACGCGTTCGACTTCGAGGCACCCTTCGGGGGCTACAAGAAGAGCGGAAACGGGCGTGAGTGGGGCGAGTTCGGTTTCGACGACTACCTCGAGATCAAGGGCATTCTCGGTTACTCGTCCGAGGACGGCAGCTAGGCATGGGTACCGCCGCCGACATGGGGGTTCTCCTCGCGCATCACGAGATCCGAGCATGCATCGTACGCCTCGCGCGGGGGGAGGACCGCCGCGACGGTAAGGCGGTCAGTTCTTCGTTCTGGCCCGACGCCGTCGTGGATTTCGGGATCTTCGCCGGCACCTTCGACGACTACCTCGCGTGGGTCGTTCCGGGCTCCCCCGCCGTACTGGTCACCCAGCACTTGCTCGGCCAGACACACATCGAACTGCACGGCAACACCGCCCTGGCCGAAACCCATGTCACCGCGTACCACCGCGTCGACTTGGGAACCGAAGAGCGCGACACGGTGCTCGGCGGGCGCTACCTCGACCGGTTGGCAGCGCGCGACGGACAGTGGCGGATCGCGGAGCGCACCATGCTCTACGACTGGTCTCGCGACGAAGGGGTGTCCGTGGATTGGTCGCAGGGCCTCATGGGCACCCCGTTCAGCGGTGACCACTTCCCAGGTAAGGCCACCGGTGATCACAGCGAGACCTTCTTCGGCGCGGGCCCCCTCGCCACACACAAGTAATCGACTGGACGCAGGAGGAAGTTCGGATGGGTGCGCTCTCGGGCAAAGTTGCTGTCGTCACCGGCGCGAGCCGCGGAATCGGCAAGGGCATCGCGCTGGCACTCGCGGGGCACGGCGCCACGGTCTACGTCACCGGACGCACGGTGACGCCCGGCTCGCACCCACTCCCCGGCACCGTCGGCGACACCGCCTCGGAGTGCGATCGTCGCGGAGGCAACGGTGTTGCGGTCCAGGTCGATCACGCGAACGACGAACAGGTGGCCGCGCTCTTCGAGCGCATCGAACTCGAGCAGGGCCGCCTCGACATCCTGGTCAACAACGCATTCTCCCTCCCCGACGACCTGACCGATCCCGAGCCGTTCTGGGAGAAGCCGCTGTCGAATTGGGAGATGGTGGATGTCGGTGTGCGATCGAACTTCGTGGCGGCGCGGCACGCTGCCATGATCATGGCGCCGCAGAAGTCGGGACTCATCGTGGCCGTCTCCGGGTACACCGGCGTGGCGTACACCTACGGCGTCCTCTTCGGGATGGCCAAGTCCGCGGTGGATCGAATGGCACGCGACATGGCCGTCGAGTTGCAACCGTACGACGTCGCATCCGTGTCGATCTGGCAGGGCCTGACCTTCACGGAGCGCGCCGAGCGGAACCTGGCGGTCATCCCCGGACTCACGGAGGGCGCTGCCACCCGCCCCGAGAACGGCTGCTCACCGGAGTTCGCCGGTCGCGTCATCGCCGCTCTCGCACAGGATCCCGCAATCATGAACCGCTCGGGCGGCACCTTCATCACCGCCGAGCTGGCGGAGGAGTACGGCGTCACAGATATCGACGGCCGCGAGATCCCCTCACTTCGATCGACCCGCGGCGAACCGATCTGGTCTCCGATCGCGGGAGCGGAAAGTTCAAGGCTCGGTGTCGGGCCGGCCCCCTCCCCTTCCTCCTCACTGCAACGGAGCACATCATGAGCACGCCGGTGGCATCTCTCTCGTCCGACAGGGTCGCCAAGCTCGAGGCCCTTCTGGATCGCCAGGAGATCCTCGATACGCTGACCCGCTTCAGCCGGGCAATGGACCGATTCGATCGCGACCTGTTCCTCTCCGCCTTCCACACCGACGCGACGATCGCGGCAGGTAGTTTCGTCGGTGGCCCTGTCGACCTCTACGACTGGTCCACCGCGATGCACGCGCAGGGGCAGAAGGCCACACACCACAATCTGCTGAACCACACCTGCGACCTCGACGGCGATACCGCCCATACCGAAACGTATTACCTGTTCGCAGCCCGGAACGTCGACGACAGCAACTGGATTGCGGGCGGACGGTACATCGACCGCCTCGAACGCCGCGACGGCGAGTGGCGGATAGCCCTTCGCACCAACATCATCGAATGGTCGGGGATGGTTCCCTCGATGGACGTTCCCTTCGCGGATGTCCCCGACGTCTTCGCCAACGGTGCACCCTCCCGCACCACGACAGATCCGTCCTACACCCGCCCACTCACCAACGTCCGACAGCCGAACATCCCGAGTTGACGCGGGCGCACCGAAGAGAGGCACCATGCATACGCTTGCTACCAAGAAACTCGGAAACCTCGTCGGCGTGGAGGTGACGGGGGTCGACATCGATCGTCTGCTCACCGATGACGGGCTCCCCGCAGCACTTCTCGACCTGCTGGAGCAGCACAGCGTCATTCTGTTCCGCGAACTGCACATCGACGATCCGGCGCAGGTCGCGTTCTGCCGCAGACTCGGTGAGCTCGCGCTGTTCCCCAAGTACCGGATCCCTGAGGTCATGGAGATCAGTTTCGAGCCGGACAACCCGAACAAGGAATACTTCGCCAGCAACGACTACTGGCACATCGACGGCGCTCTGGACGCGATTCCCGCCAAAGCATCGGTTCTGACCGCTCACGTCACGGCAGCGCAGGGCGGCGAGACCGAGTTCGCGAGTACCTACGCCGCCTACGATGCACTGTCGGTCGAGGAGAAGGAGTACTTCGGTACGCTGCGGGTCGTCCACACCTTCGAGGCCATTCAGCGCCTGACCTATCCGAACCCGACCGAGGATCAGTTGGCAGAGTGGTCATCCCGCGCCACTCGTGAGCTTCCGCTCGTGTGGGAGCACGAATCCGGAAGGCGCTCGATGGTATTCGGCGCCACCGCGTCCCACATCGTCGGGATGGACATCGACGAGGGTCGAGCATTGCTGCGCGATCTCGAACGTCGTGCCACCACACCGGATCTGGTGTACCGGCACAGCTGGTCGGTGGGCGACACCGTGATCTGGGACAACACCGGCCTCATGCACCGAGCCTGCACCTTCGACCGAGAAAAGCCCCGCAGGATGCACCGCTCGACCCTCATCGGAACCGAGCCGATCCAGTGACCGGCCGCACAGCGATCATCACCGGTGGCGGGTCCGGAATCGGAGAGGCGATTTCCCGGCGCCTCGCCGCCGACGGCAACATGGTCGCGATCTTCGACCTCGACGGTGACGCGGCGGAGTCCGTCGCCGTGTCGATCGCCGACAGGGGAGGCAAAGCCGTCGGTCTGCAGGTCGATGTCACCGATCGCGGCGCACTCGAAACGGCAGTCGACGACGTGCGAGCACGGCTGGCTCGTCCGACGGTCCTGGTCAACAACGCCGGAATGTCGGTGCCGTCCCCGTTCCTCGACATCACCGCCGACGCGTGGCAGCGATCGCTCGCCGTGAACCTCACCGCAGCATTCGACTGCTGCCAACTCGTGCTTCCGGACATGATCGACGAGGGGTGGGGCCGCATAGTCAACATCTCGTCGTCGAGCGTGCACAGTGGCTCCCCCGGCCTCTCCCCCTACGTGTCCGCGAAGTCGGGCGTCGTCGGGCTCACAAAGAGCCTGGCGCTCGAGTTCGGCAAATTCGGGATCACGGTCAACACGATTCCGCCGGGCTTCATCGACACCCCGATGTTGCGAGGCACCGTCGCCAAGGGATTCGTCGATCTCGATCTGCAGACAGCCAAGACGCCGGTAGGCAGGATCGGGCAGCCCGAGGACATCGCCGCTACATGTGCGTTCCTGGTGAGCGACGAAGCCGGCTACATCACCGGGCAGATGATCGGCGTCAACGGCGGACGCAACACCTGACCTGTCCGCCGCTCACCCACGAACTCGAGGACACGCATCATGCCCCGGATACCACCTCTCCCCGAAAACGATTGGACCGAGGAGATCGCAACGTACATGAGCGGTTTCCGATCGGCCGTAGCGAGCGCCACCGACGAAGACAACAGGCAGCCGGGCACGAATCTGCTCGGTACCCTGGCACAGCATCCTTCGCTGGCGATGGCGTTCCTGAGTTTCAACCGGCACCTGCTGGCCCACTCCACCCTGTCGGTCCGGCACCGGGAACTTCTCGTTCTTCGCATCGCTCACCTCCGCCGCGCGGAGTACGAATGGGCCCAGCACGTCATCCTCGCCGAGCGAGCAGGCATCACCGCCGACGAGATCGCCCGCATCGAAGAAGGACCCGACACAGACGGCTGGCCGCCGATCGAGCGGGCACTGCTGACCGCCACCGACGAGCTGATCGGCGACGGCGCGATCGGCGACGATACGTGGGCTGTGCTCGCGGGCGAGTTCGACCGTCAGCAGCTGATGGATGTCGTGTTCACCGTGGGCTGCTACTCGATGCTCGCGACCGCGCTGCGCTCGTTCGGGGTCCGACCCGAACCCGGCCTCGTTCCGTATCTGCCCAACCATCCTGTTTCCTCCCGCGATTGATTCGAGAAAGTGGGACGTACCCGTGAAGAAGCGACATGTCGGCGTCATCGCTGCGATTGCTGCACTTGCCTTGTCGGCATGCAGCTCCGACGGCGGAGACGACAGCGCCGGAGCCACTCCCACCGGCGACCCGATCGTCATCGGCGCGCTGGCCCCGATCAAAGGGGCGTCCGCGTATCCGCAGACCGCGTACGGTCTCGAAGCCGGCGTGCACTATGTCAACGAGATGCTCGGAGGTATCGACGGGCGTCCTCTCGAAGTCGATGTGTGCGGGGGCGACGGCAGTCCCGAGACCGCGATCAGCTGCGCCAACGGCTTCGTCTCGAAGGGTCTGCCGCTCGTGATCGACGCGGTCGATCAGAGTATGGGTGCGGCGGTGCCGATTCTGGCGTCGGCGCAAATCCCTATCGTCGGTACGCTCGCGGGATCATTCGTCGCGGATTCCGCCGAATACGGGCAAGCGTTCTACTTCACCGGGCCGGTGTCTTTCGCTGCGCTCTCGAGCATGTCCGTACTCGACACCATGGGAAAAACGAAGGCTTCGCTCGCCGTGAACGAGTCGCCCACTTCCCACGCGTACGTCGACGATCTGATCATGCCGATCGCCGACAAGATGGGGATCGACGTCAAGGTCCAGTACCCTCCCGCGTCGGGAGCAAACTTGAATGTCGTGGCGGCAACGCAGCTCTCGGATGAACCTGACATGGCCGGCGTCATCGCCCTTCCTGAGGACGGCTGCACCGGCCTGTTCCAGGCGCTGCGCCGGCAGGGTTACGACGACACGATCCTGGCGGGATCATGCTCGCAATTCATCGACGAGATGGGAGCCGACGCCGCAGGCATCGTCACCCAACCTCGGCTGTGGGTGCCTCTCGCCAAGGATGCCGCGCCCGCGGAGGTCCAGGAACAGCTGGACATCTTCGCGGAGTCCATGGATGCGGTCGGGTACGGCGACGAACTCTCCTCGCGCTCGATCTACACATTCGCGGCCCTGGTCAATATCGCGGAGATCCTCTCCGGCTCGGAGGAGATCACCGCGGCCACCGTCACCGACACGTTCAAGGGCCTGAAGGATTTCCCGACCTTCGCCGGACCGACCGTGACATGCGACGGGCAGCAGTGGCCCGGTGTGGCTACCACGTGCAACGCGCAGGCAATTTTCTTCGAGGTGCAGGATGACGGAACTCTCCGGTCGGTGGAGGAAGCCGGATACATCGATCTCGATCCTTCGCTGATGCCCACCTCCTGACAGCACCACGGTGTTCAAGGAGGCCGTTCGACCTCGTTGACGACATACACGCAACGGAGTAGCGCATGAGCACGTATCTGCAGTTCATCGTCCTGGGATTCGGCCTCGCCGCGGTGTATATCGGCCTCGCCAACGGATTGCTCCTCGTCTATCGCTCGACGGGGATCATCAACTTCGCGCAAGGTGCGACCGCCATGTGGGGCGCGTACGTCTACGCGCAGTTGCTCATCGACGGCACCCTGGTCCTGCCGATCGGCAGTATCGAGTTCGACGAGGCACCGTCGGTACCTGTTGCCCTGGCATTCGGACTGGTGATGGCGGTCCTGCTCGGGGTGGTGACCCACTACGTGGTGTTCAGGCCGGTACGACGTGCACCGGCTCTGGCGCAGGTGGTGGTCTCCGTAGCGCTGATGCTCACTATCCAAGCGCTGGTGGTCATCAGATTCGGGCCGAACAGCATCCCGATCGAATCGATGATCCCCTCCGGATCGATCACGCTGTTCGGCATCTCGGTGTCGTCGGCGGAGGTCGTCATGGTCGCGATCATGGCGGTGTTCTCGGTGCTGGTATGGTCCTATTTCCGCTTCACCAGAGCCGGCGCAGCAACTCGTGCGGCAGCCGAGAACGAGCGGGGCGCCACACTTCTGGGGTTCTCACCGGATCGGCTCGCAGCGATCGCGATGGTCATGGCCTCGGTGGTGAGCACGGTCGGTGTCCTGCTCGGGGCATCCCTGACGGGCCTCAACCCGCTGAACTATTCCCTGCTCGTCGTGCCGGCGCTCGCGGTGCTCCTGGTCGCGCGGATGCAGTCTGTCGCGACGATCGTGATCGCGTCGCTGGTGCTCGGGGCATTCCAGTCGGTGCTCAACCTGCTCGCAGGTGAGAATTGGTGGCCCACGTGGGCGCAGTCCGGCGTCGACCAGGTGGTGCCGTTCTTCGTGGTCATCGTCGTATTGTTCGTCTTCGGCGGACGATTGCCCTCGCGTGGGTCGCTGCAGACCATCAAGCTGCCGGACGTGGCGATACCTCGTTTCCGTCCGATCCCTGCCGCGCTCGTGATCGTGGCGACCGGTGTACTCCTCGCGGTGTCGTCCGGTACCTATCGGTTCGGTCTGACGTACTCGATCATCCTGATGTTGTTGGCGCTGTCGTACGTGGTCATCACCGGCTACCTCGGCCAGATCTCACTGGCTCAGGCGGCGTTCGCCGGTGCGGCGGGGTTCACGCTCTCGAAGGTGACGACGAACTGGAACATGCCGTTCCCGATTGCGCTTGTCTTCTGCTCGCTCGTGGCCGCTCTGCTCGGCATGCTGGTCGCATTACCTGCCTTCCGGATTCGTGGTGCGCAGCTGGCCATCGTCACCATCGCTGCAGCACTGGCGATCGAGCGGTTCATCTTCAACAACTACAGTCTCACGCCGCCGTCGGGGAATCCGATCGCGAATCCCACACTGTTCGGTCTGAACCTCGGGGTACGCGAGGGCAGCGACATCGCACGACTGTCGTTCTCGTTCACGGTCCTGATCGTCGCGGCGATCGTCGTGTGGGCATTCATCCGGATCGCCTCGGGCGACACCGGACGCACCTTCCTCGCGGTACGGGCAAACGAGCGGGCCGCCGCGGCCGCCGGGATCGACGTTCGGCTGACCAAACTCGTCGGGTTCGGACTGTCCGCGTTCATCGCCGGAGTCGCCGGCTGCCTCATCGGATTCAGCGCCGGCCAGCTCTCGGCCGAGTCGTTCACCGTGTTCGTCGGGCTGCAGGTGCTGGCGGTCGCCTATCTCGGCGGCATCACCTCTTTCAGTGGTGCGGCGATCGCGGGTGTCATCGGTCCGCTGGGGATCGTCTACGTGCTGGTGCACAACGTCTTCGAGCTGGGCGATTACTACGCTCTGATCTCCGGTATCGCGCTGATCATCACTGCGATCATGAATCCGATCGGAATCGCCGGCGAGGCAGGCAGACTCAGCGCACTGCTACGTGCCAGGCTGCACGGCCCTGCGCCCGCAACAGATTCTACGGTCTCCGAAACCGGCGACAAGGTGGACCACGGGAAGGTGGCGGTGGCAGATGTCCGATGACGTACAGGGCGGCTTGTCGGCCAGGGGCATCACCGTGCGCTACGGCGGTGTCGTGGCGAACGAGAATGTGACGCTGGAGGTCCACCCAGGCGAGATCGTCGGCCTGATCGGACCGAACGGCGCCGGTAAGACGACGTTCGTCGACGCGGTCACCGGATTCATCGACTACGACGGAACGATCACCCTCGACGACACACCGATGAACGGTCTCCCGCCACATCAGCGTCGTCGCACGGGCCTTTCGCGCACGTGGCAGTCGGGCGAGCTCTTCCCGAACCTGAGCGTGAACCAGAATGTCGTCGCGGCAATGCGGCCGGGCGGTGTCGCGACGCTGTGGCGCGACCTGGTCGGGCGTCGGAGGGGTGGCAGCAACGAGGTCGTGGACGCAACGCTGCGAGCGGTCGGGCTCGGCGACGTCGGGAACACCCTCGCACGGGATCTCACGCTCGGGCAACAGAAACTCGTCGGTGTCGCGCGGGCACTCGTCGGAAATTGTCGTGTCCTTCTGCTGGACGAGCCCGCTGCGGGGCTCGACAGTCAGGAGAGTGTCGAGTTCGCAGAGCGCATCCGGGCGGTGGTACAGGATGGGCCTGGTGCGCTGCTGATCGACCATGACATGTCTCTGGTTTTGGGCGTATGCGATCGCATCTGTGTCCTCGAGTTCGGCAAGGTCATTTTCTCGGGAACTCCCGAGCAAGCCAGAAAGGATCCCGCCGTGATCGCTGCATATCTGGGCGCACCGATGGAGACCGCCCATGGCTGACGCTGGCCCCACCGAAGGCCCGGTGCTCACCGCAAAGTCCTTGACAGCCGGATACAACGGCGTCGTCGCGGTCACCGACGTGAACCTCGCGGTCACGGCCGGGGAAGTACTCTCGATTCTGGGACCCAACGGCGCGGGAAAGACCACCACCCTGCTGTCGCTCGCCGGATTGCTCCCCGTGATGAACGGGCGGGTGACCGTATTGGGCGAGCCGGTCGACAGCGGGCGGCCCTACCGAATGGCGCGCAGAGGCATGCGGTTCGTGCCCGACGACCGCGGCCTCTTCTCCTCCATGACGGTGCGTGAGCACCTCCGGTTGGCCCGGCGTCGGCCCGACAAGGACCGCGAACGCATGGTCTTCGACAGGTTCCCGGCCCTGGCGAACCTGCAATCGAGGACTGTCGGGCTACTGTCCGGTGGTGAGCAGCAGATGCTCGCGATCGCAGTGGCACTCCTGGCCGAACCGCGGTTGCTCATGGTCGACGAGCTGAGTCTGGGATTGGCGCCGATGATCGTCGAGCAGATGCTCCCTGCCATCCGCGACCTGGCACGCGCAGAAGGGATCGCCGTCGTGCTCGTCGAACAGCATGTGGGTCTAGCGCTGGCCGTGTCCGACCGGGCAGTGGTGCTCAACCACGGCCGGGTCGTGCTCGAGGGAGAGGCCGGAGCGCTTCTTCGTGAACGCGATCGGGTCGAATCCGCCTACTTCGGTTCCGGCGAATTCGCTGACGAGGAACACGACGGTGTGGACCGTCAGAGCATGGTCTAGGCCTCCGCGGCAAGCTGCCCGCAGGCTGCGGCGATTTCCTGGCCGCGGGTGTCGCGTACGGTGCAGGAGACCCCCTGAGCGATGACGCGGCGGACGAATTCCCGCTCGACAGGTTTGGGACTGGCGTCCCATTCGCTGCCCGGGGTGGGATTGAGCGGGATCAGGTTGACGTGCACGAGCGGGCCGAGGGCCTTGCGCAGCTTCTTGCCCAGCATGTCGGCGCGCCACGGCTGATCGTTCACGTCGCGGATCAACGCGTACTCGATCGAGACCCGGCGGCCGGTCTTGTCGGCGTAGTACCGGGCAGCACTGAGAACTTCGGCGATGGGCCAGCGGTTGTTGACCGGTACGAGGGTGTCGCGGAGTTCGTCGTCGGGGGTGTGCAGCGATACCGCGAGGGTGACGTGCAGGTCCTCGTCGGCGAGCTTGCGGATGGCCGGCGCGAGCCCCACCGTCGAGACCGTGACCGAACGCTGCGACAGTCCGAAGCCTTCGGGTGCGGGCGAGGTGATCCGGCGAACCGCTGCGACGACGCGCTTGTAGTTGGCGAGCGGCTCCCCCATGCCCATGAACACGATGTTCGAGAGTCGACCCGGACCACCGGCGACGTCGCCATCGCGCAGTGCCGCTGCGGCCGCCCGAACTTGATCGACGATCTCGGCGGTGGTCAGGTTCCGGTCGAGGCCGCCCTGCCCCGTCGCGCAGAACGGGCAGGCCATTCCGCACCCGGCCTGACTCGAGATGCACAGGGTCGCGCGTTCCGGGTAGCGCATGAGGACACTCTCGAGGAGAGTTCCGTCACCCGCGCGCCACAGCGTCTTGCGAGTTTCTCCGCCGTCGCACGCGATGTGCTTCACCGCAGACAGAAGCGGGGGAAACAGCGCCGTTCCCACCTTCTCGCGCACGGCCGCGGGGAGATCGGTCATCTTCTCCGGATCGGCCTCCAGCCGGCCGTAGTACTGGCGGGCGATCTGGTCGGCGCGGAAGGCCGGAAGCCCCAGCTCTTTCACGGCCTCACGTCGCTGCGCTGCATCGAGATCAGCGAGGTGCCGCGGGGGCATGCCGCGCTTGGGAGCATCGAAAACCAGGGGCAGAGAGGAAGCCATAATGATCCATTCTCCCATGCTTTGCGACCTGGCTGTTCGATCTGAACTGTGATACTGACCCCGATACCCCTGAATTCGTGCGTCCCTGAAATTCGGACGCCGATAGGGGGAAGATCGGATGATGACCACCCGTATTGCTCCCGAATACGCCAGATCCTGGCTCCTCGTTCCCGGTAATGTGCCGGAACGGTTCGATCCTGCCGCGACCTCCCCGGCCGATGCAGTCGTACTCGACCTCGAGGACGCGATCGCCGACGACGGCAAAGCGGCGGCCCGCACCGAAGTCGTCGAGTGGCTGCGCGACGGAGGCAGCGCATGGGTGCGCATCAACGACGCCACCACGTCGCACTGGTGCGATGACGTCGACGCCCTGACAGGTGTGCCCGGACTCGAAGGTGTCATGCTTGCGAAGGTCGAGAGTGGTCATCAGGTGGACGCCACGGCCGACGCACTGCCGGACGACACCAAGATCCTCGTGCTGATCGAATCTGCCATGGGCCTCGAGGCAGCACCCGAGATCGCCCGTGCCGAAGGTGTGTTCCGGCTGGTGTTCGGCAGTGGCGACTTCCGCCGCGACACCGGAATGAGTGCGGCACCCCTTGCCATGGCGTATCCGCGTTCCCGGCTGGTCGTCACGAGCCGAGCCGCGCGACTCCCCGGACCGATCGACGGCCCGTCCCTGACCGACGATCCCACGATCCTCGAGCAGGAGGCACAGCTGACCCAGTCGATGGGCATGACGGGGAAACTGTGTATGACACCGGATCGGGCGCGGTTCCCGAATGCGGCACTGAGCCCCAGCACCGACGACATCGGCTGGGCCCACACCGTCATCGACCGTCTCGGCGAGGACGGACACGGCGTCAAGGACGGGAGCGATCTACCGAAGTTGGCGCGAGCGAAGAAGATCAAGGAACTCGCCCGCGTGTTCCATCTGCAGGGGACGCACTGAACCCGCCCAATTCGATACCGCGCGGCTTACGCCGGATGTGCAGGCGGTAGCGTACGGCCAAGGTGGTCCCGGGTGTCTCCCGGATCGCGCGCGCCGCAACCTTCGGACCGAACTCGATTCCGAGGACACGCCCCAGGGTGTCACGGTCCGGGAAATTCCATTCGGTGTCGATTCGGCGTAATGAGAATCCCTGGGCGGCGAAGAATGCCTCGACGGCACGTGGACGGTAGTGCGGAAGATCGGCACGCATCCATTCGCCGTACGGGTGCGCTGTCGCGTCGAGATCGATGACCGCGAGTGCGCCGCCCGGGCGAAGGACACGCATGGCCTCGGTGATGCCTGCGCCGCAACCCGGCCCGAAGAAGTACGCGGTGCGGGCGTGGACGAGATCCACCGAGCAGTCCGGTAACGGCAGCTGCGCAGCCGATCCCGGCACGACTCGGACCGCGTCGAGGTGACAGACCCTCCGCCGCGCCGACTCGACGAGCGGAGGGTGTGGTTCGACGCCGGTCACCGACCGGGCCGTCTCCGCGAACATCGGCAGGTGGAACCCGGAACCGCAGCCGACGTCGACGACATCGCAGCCGGCCCAGTCGGCGTCCTCCCTCAACGCCGTGTACACGGCGCCGTGGGAGTCCTGGGCTCGGTTCTCCTCCTCGTAGACCGAAGGCCAGTGCCAGATGTTGGGGCTGGCAATCACGCCTCTGTCGTCGCTTCGATGTCCGTCCATCGGATCTGTGAGCACCGACCTAGACGAAGATCGTGAGGATCAACCAGGTCACGAACGCCGAAGGGAGGATCGAATCGAGCCGGTCCATGATGCCACCGTGTCCGGGCAGAAGTGTGCCCATGTCCTTGATACCGAGGTCGCGCTTGACCTGTGATTCGATCAGATCACCGGCTGTAGCAGTCAACACGAGCACGACGCCGAGGACCGCACCGATCCACCACTGTCCGTCGAGCAGGAACATGACGGTGAGGATTCCGACTGCGACACACGCGACCAGGGATCCACCGAATCCTTCCCACGATTTCTTGGGACTGATCGCGGGTGCCATTGTGTGCTTGCCGAACAGCACGCCTGCGGCATAGCCACCGATGTCCGAGGCCACACACACGAGCATCAGACAGAACACCCGTGCGGCACCCTGGTCTTCGAGAACCATCAGCGTTGCAAAGGACGCCAGCAGCGGTAACCACGCCACCGTGAACACAGCGACCGCTGTGTCGCGCAGGTAATTGCGCGGCTGTGCGGTAAGTCCGTGATCGAACAGCCTCCAGAGCATGGTCACCACGACAGTCCCCGCGAATGCTCCGAGGACACCGGTGGTTCCGTAGGGCCATCCCAGCCAGATGATTGCCTGGCCACCGAGCAGCAGCGGAAGGCGCGGTACGAGCACGTTCGCCTCGCGCAGACGCTTGGTGACTTCCCACGTTGCGATCGCGATCGCGGCCGCAACCACACCGAGCCAGGCTGTGGGAGCGAACAGCAGAATGACGATGACGAGCGCGCCGAGACCGGCCCCCACCGCTACTGCAGCAGGGAGGTCGCGGCCTGCACGTGACGTCTTGACGGGCACTGTCGCGGTGTCGGGCGGTGATGCTGCTCCAGCAGCGGCGACGTCGGAGGTGTCTCCGGCGTCGAGTGGAAGCTCCGGGTCGGGAGACCCGTCGGCTCTGCCCACCGTCAGACCTCCATCAACTCGGCTTCCTTGTGCTTGACCAGCTCATCGATCTGCGCCACGTACTTCGCCGTGGTCTTGTCGAGCTCCTTTTCCGCGCGGCCGACCTCGTCCTCGCCTGCTTCGCCGTCCTTCTGGATGCGGCCGAGTTCTTCCATCGCCTTGCGGCGCACGTTCCGCAGAGCGACCTTCGAGTCTTCACCCTTGGACTTCGCCTGCTTGACGAGCTCGCGGCGGCGCTCTTCGGTGAGCTGCGGCACCGAGATTCGGATGATGTTGCCGTCGTTGGTGGGGTTGACCCCGAGATCCGAGTTGCGGATAGCGGTTTCGATCGCACCGAGCTGCGAAGCCTCGTACGGCTTGATGATGACCATCCGTGCCTCGGGCACGTTGATGCTGGCGATCTGAGTCACCGGGGTCGGCGATCCGTAGTAGTCGACGACGATCCGGTTGAACATTCCCGCGTTCGCGCGGCCGGTCCGGATACCGCCGAGATCGTCCTTGGCCACCGTGATGGCCTTCTCCATCTTCTCCTCTGCCTCGAAGAGAGCTTCATCGATCACGGCAGTTCCTCCATGTTCCGTTGTCCAATCATGACCGTACGAGCGTTCCGATCTTCTCACCGGCGACAGCACGAGCGATATTGCCCTTGGTCAGCAGATTGAAGACCATGATCGGCATGGCATTGTCCATGCACAGGCTGAACGCGGTCGCATCCGCGACCTTGAGGCCGTTCTCGATGACCTCACGATGGGTGACCTCCTCGTACAACTCGGCATCGGGATCGACGCGAGGATCCGCGGAGTAGATTCCGTCGACTGCTTTGGCCATGAGAACGACATCGGCACCGATCTCGAGGGCACGCTGTGCGGCGGTGGTATCGGTGGAGAAGTAGGGCATACCCATACCCGCGCCGAAGATGACGACTCGGCCCTTCTCGAGGTGCCGTCGTGCACGAAGCGGGAGATAAGGCTCTGCGACCTGACCCATCGTGATCGCCGTCTGCACCCGAGTGTCGATACCTTGTTTCTCGAGGAAGTCCTGGAGCGCGAGAGAGTTCATGACGGTGCCCAGCATGCCCATGTAGTCCGAGCGGGCGCGCTCGAGTCCACGCTGCTGAAGCTCCGCGCCCCGAAAGAAGTTGCCGCCGCCGATGACCACGGCGACCTCGACGCCGCTACGCACGACCTCGGCGATCTGCTGCGCGACAGTCGTCACGACATCGGGGTCCAGGCCGACCTTGCCGCCACCGAACATCTCGCCGCCGAGTTTGAGAAGCACCCGGCGGAAACCGGGCCGATCGTGGGCAGGCTCGGACATGACTCTCCTCTGGTTGCGCATGAATCGGCCCTTTCATCCTGCCTCATTCACCCGGTGGAACCGAGACCGGGAGCGAGGCTACACGCTGCGGTCACCGCCGGAGGCCGGTCGACCGGAGGCGCCGGACACGCCACGACCCCGCCGGCAAGAGCCGACGGGGTCGATCGGTCCGTGGACTAGCTGGCGCCGACCTCGAACCGCACGAAGCGGGTCACGGTGGCTCCGGCGTCATCGAGGATCGCCTTGACGGTCTTCTTCGAATCCGTCACCGACGACTGCTCGAGGAGCACGACGTCCTTGAAGAAGCCGTTCACGCGGCCTTCGACGATCTTCGGCAGAGCCTGCTCCGGCTTGCCTTCCTCTTTTGCGGTCTCCTCGGCGATACGACGCTCGCCTGCGACGATCTCCTCGGGAACCTCGTCACGGGTGGTGTACTTCGCCTTGAGCGCAGCAATCTGCATGGCGGCGCTCTTGGCAGCCTCGGCTGCGGCGTCGCCCTCGCCGGTGTACTCGACGAGCACGCCGACGGCGGGAGGCAGATCCGAAGCACGCTTGTGCAGGTAGACCGACACCTGGCCGTCGAACGCGGCGACGCGACGGATCTCGAGCTTCTCGCCGATCTTGGCGGAGAGCTCCTGAACGAGGGTGTCGACGGTCTTACCGTCGACCTCGACGGCCTTGAGTGCATCGACGTCGGCCGGGCGGGCCTTGGAAGCGGCATCGACGATCGTGTTGGCGAGAGCCTGGAATTCGTCGTTCTTCGCGACGAAGTCGGTCTCGGAGTTCAGCTCGACCAGAACGCCGTCCTTGGCGACGACGAGGCCTTCGGCGGTGGAGCGCTCAGCGCGCTTGCCCACGTCCTTGGCACCCTTGATGCGCAGCTGCTCGACGGCCTTGTCGAAGTCGCCGTCGTTGTCGGCGAGAGCATTCTTGCAGTCCAGCATTCCGGAGCCGGTGAGCTCGCGGAGACGCTTGACATCAGCGGCGGTGTAGTTCGCCATCTTGAGCGGGCCTCCTGTGTCTGTGGTGAAAAGTCTCGGGTTGCGGATAGCGCCGCGTTGCGCGGGCCGGGCCGCGAAGCAACGGCCCCGACCATGATCTCGCGATCTTCCGGTCGGGGCCGTGCAAACGGATCAGGCCTCGGGGGCTGCGTCCGCGGCGGGTGCTTCCGCTTCGCCGGTGGAGGCGGCCTGCGCGAGCAGTTCCTGCTCCCACTCGGGCAGCGGCTCTGCTGCTGCTGCCTCGGGCTTGGCGTCGGCATCGGCATTCTTACCTGCGCGGGCCTGGAGGCCCTCGGCCACTGCGGACGCGACGACCTTGGTCAGCAGCGCCGCGGAGCGGATCGCGTCGTCGTTGCCCGGGATCGGGAAGTCGACGAGGTCCGGATCGCAGTTGGTGTCCAGGATGGCGACGACCGGAATGTTCAGCTTGCGAGCTTCACCGACAGCGATGTGCTCCTTGTTGGTGTCGACGACCCAGACGGCCGACGGAACCTTGGCCATGTCACGGATGCCGCCGAGGGTCCGATCGAGCTTGTTCATCTCACGCGTGAGCATGAGGATTTCCTTCTTGGTGCGACCCTCGAAACCACCGGTCTGCTCCATCGCCTCCAGCTCCTTCAGGCGCTGCAGGCGCTTGTGGACGGTGGAGAAGTTGGTGAGCATGCCGCCGAGCCAGCGCTGGTTCACGTACGGCATACCGACGCGGGTGGCTTCTTCGGCGATGGATTCCTGTGCCTGCTTCTTGGTGCCGACGAAAAGGATCGTTCCACCGTGTGCGACGGTCTCCTTGACGAACTCGTACGCCTTGTCGATGTACGTCAGGGTCTGCTGCAGGTCGATGATGTAGATGCCGTTGCGGTCGGTGAAGATGAACCGCTTCATCTTCGGGTTCCAGCGACGAGTCTGGTGTCCGAAGTGGGCGCCGCTGTCGAGCAGCTGCCGCATAGTTACAACAGGCATGCCTGTTTCTCTCTTTCATGTCGGTTGCCGCGGGTGATCTTGCGATCCCCGCCCTGGCGTCCGCATGACCGACGACCCTTGCGGGACCGGCGACGGCCATCTACGGTGCATCCGTATAGACGGAGCGGCACCGATGCGCGGACGCGCGAAGTCGATCTGCGAACACAGACCGCTCGACAATCATACGGCTCCGACGCCTCGAACTGCCAACCGCCTCGTCAGAGCGGTCTCCGGGTCCACTCCTGTGGACAACCGCGAAGTTGTCCACATTCGCCGTTCCGGGCTATCGCGCACGTTGCCCGGGAGCGAGTCTGGGGAGTATGCGAATCACCGCACTTACGCTACTGGCCAGTGTCGCTTCCCTGATGGGCGCTGCGCCCGCTGCAGCAGACACGTCCTTCGTCTGGCCTCTGGAACCGCGTCCGAAGGTGACCCGGCCGTTCGATCCACCCGCGCTGAACTGGTTGCCCGGCCATCGCGGCGTCGATCTCGCGTCGCACCCTGGCCAGAGGGTGCTCGCGTCAGGCGATGGGATCGTGGCGTTCGCGGGAACCGTCGGGGGCAAACCCGTCGTGTCGATCGATCACCCGGGCGGCCTGCGTACCACTTACGAGCCGGTCACCGCGACGGTGGCGGCGGGTCGTCGAATCTCTGCCGGTGATCCGCTGGGCACGGTCGAACCCGGACACGAGGGCTGCCCTACCGATGCGTGTCTTCATTGGGGCCTGCGCCGCGACCGCACCAGTTACCTCGATCCGCTCCCCCTCGTCGAGCGGCCGGTGATTCGCCTCGAACCGGTGTGACCGCGACGGCGATGCGCGATCCACCAGCGTGCCGTGATCACCACTGCACGGCATGCCGCCCGGTCAACACCGGGAAGTCGTCGGCGACCATCGCCGCGAGTTCGGCGAACGCCCGCCTGGTCGCGGGTCTCAGCAGGTTCAGGTCGATCTCGGCGCCCTCTGCAAGATGCTCGTCGAACGGCACGACCTGGACGGCCCGGCAACGAGCAAGGAAGTGCTCGGTCAGCGCATCGAGGTCGATACTGGAGTTCCCCGGCCGCGGTGAGCTGATCACCACGACCGTGCGATCGACGAGGTCGCTGTAGCCGTGATGTTCGAGCCAGTCCAGTGTGGCGGCGGCGCTGCGGGCACCATCGACAGCCGGCGACCCGACGAGCACGAGAGCATTTGCCAGGTCGAGCACGCCCCCCATCGCGGAGTGCATGATCCCGGTTCCGCAGTCGGTGAGAATGATGTTGTAGTAGACCTGAAGAACATCGATGACGCGACGATAGTCGTCCTCGCTGAAAGCCTCCGAGACCGCCGGATCACGCTCACTGGCAAGCACTTCGAGCCGACTCGGCGCTTGCGAGGTGTGGGCACGCACATCCGAATAACGTTCGATGCGGTCCGCAACCGCGATCAGATCTCGCACTGTCGACTGCGTCTGCTCCGGTATCCGCTGCGCGAGGGTTCCGAAATCCGGGTTGGCGTCGACGGCGATCACGCAGTCGCCGCGCATCGAGGCGAAGGTCGAGCCCAGCCCGATTGTCGTCGTGGTCTTGCCCACGCCGCCCTTGAGTGAGAGCACCGCGATGCGGTAATCGCCGCCGATCGGCTGCCGGATACGCGCGACGAGATCGTCGTGATCCGCTTCCTCCGAGGACGTTCCGGGATCGAACAGCCCCCCGGTGAGCCGATGTACACCGCGCCGCCATCCTCTGCTCGGCGCGCGCCGGGAACGACGGACGAGAACCCCCGACGCGAGGTCGAGGTTCGACGGCTGATGGTCCGGCGCCGTCGTAACGCTCGGAACCTGATCGCGCATGACGTCCGCATCATGGTTTTCGACAGACGCGGCGGGTCCGTGAGCAAGCGCGGGCACCTGGATCGGCTCCGTTGCGAGACCACGCTCCGGTTCCGGCAGAGGCAGAGTCTCGGACACAGGCTCAGGCGCGGGTGCCGGCTCGGGATCCGGCACAGGCTCCGGATCAGGCACAGGCTCCGGGTCAGGCGCGGGTGACGGTTCCAGATCAGGCGCGGGCTCAGGAAGACCTTCGGGTTCCTGCACAACCACTACGGGCTCCGGTGCGACCGGCACATGCGGCTCCGGGTCCCGCTCCAGCGGGATCATCGAAAACGGCACCGATGCCGGAGGCGTGATCGAGGCAAGTGTGGAAGAGATCGGCGGTACGCCTGCCGGAGCCGGCAGTACTGCAGCGCCGCCTCCGGGCGGCGACGGGGCTGCCGACGGCGATGTCCCTATGGTCGGGACCGAGCCCGCCACCGGCCCCGTTTGCGGCGCCGGATCTGTGGTGCCTTCTTCCCTCACGCGTGCAGTACTACGACGCAGACCACGTCGCGGCGTGACCGGCGCGGGCCGAACCTCGGGTTCGTCCTGCAACCACGCAGGCAACGCATGGTCAGACTCGTCTCGTGCCATCCGGATCCCCCCGATATCCCCACTGCCGACCGGCTGGACGCTACCAAAAACGAGTCGGGCTGCGTACCCGCAGGCGCGGGCACGGCTCAGGCACGGGGATGCGCCTGCTCGTGGACCGCACGCAGCCGCGCAACCGACACATGCGTGTACAGCTGAGTGGTCGCGAGACTCGAATGACCGAGTACTTCCTGGACGACACGCAGATCGGCACCGCCTTCGAGCAGATGGGTTGCTGCGGTGTGCCGCAGCCCGTGCGGCGCGAGGTCCGGCACACCGGGAACAGCCCCGGCCGCCTCGTGCACCACCGTCCGCACCTGTCGTTGTCCGATGCGACCGCCTCGCTTCCCGAGGAGCAGCGCAGGTCCCGAGGTCGCGGTCGCCAAGGCCGGCCGCCCGGCGGCTACCCACCGTTCGAGCGCATCCGCGGCAGGCAGTCCGTAGGGCACAGTCCTTTCCTTGTCGCCTTTACCCAGCACTCGCACAACGCGGCGTTCTGCGTCCACGTCGTCGAGGTCGAGCCCGCACAGCTCGCCGACGCGGATACCGGTCGCGTACAACAGTTCGACGATCACGCGGTCTCGCAGTGCAAGCGGATGCTCTTCCCGAGCGCCGGACTCCGCAGCCTCCATGACTTCTGCTGCCTGCTCCGCATGTAGAACCGTGGGCAGTGTGCGGCGCGCGCCAGCTGAGGCGAGACGTGTTCCAGGGTCGTGGTCTGCGCGACCAGAGCGGACCAGCCAGGCGGTGAAAGTCCTCACCGACGAAGTGCGCCTTGCAACCGTACTGCGTGCAGCACCGGAGGCGACCTGCCTCGATAGCCACGCCCGCAGCGTCCCGAGGTCGATATCGGACACCCGTGCATCAGGCTTACCTGCTGCGAGATGCTGGAGGAACGAGCGCACGTCCGTCGTATACGCGCGCACGGTGTGCACCGACCGGTTCGACTGCAATGTCAGATGCTCAGCAAAATCGTCGACATGGACGGCAAGCGCAGGAGGCAGCGCCGAGGCCTGATCGTGGTCCATGGGCACCACCGTGCGCGGTGTTCCGGGTCCATGCAAGTCAACGCGCCTCGTTAGAGTTCGTTCGTGAGTAAAACGATCTCTTTGCCGATGCTGTGCGCACTGGCGCTCCTGTCGGCCACAGCGCCGCTGGCGACGGATATGTACCTTCCCGGTCTGCCGATCATGTCCGAGAGTCTCGGCACCTCCACCGTGGGGATTCAGCTCACGTTGACGACATTCATGGCGGGCCTGGGTATCGGCCAGTTGATCACCGGACCCCTCTCCGACGGGTGGGGCCGTCGTCGCCTGCTTGTGCTCGGCACGATCGTGCTCGCAGCAAGTAGCGCCGCGTGCGCGCTGGCACCGACAGTCGAGGTCCTCATCGGTGCGCGTGCGGTCCAGGGTTTCAGTGGAGGCATCGGAATTGTGCTCGCCCGCGCGGTCATCGCAGATCGTACGAGTGGCCACGAATCTGCTCGCTTGTTCAGTTTCATGATGATCATCGGTGGTATCGCGCCCATCGCCGCGCCGATCATCGGTGGTGCACTTCTCGACCCGATCGGCTGGCGAGGTATTTTCTGGGTTCTGACCGGAGCCTCGATCGCGATGCTCGCCGGAGTTCTCGTGTTCATTCCCGAAACACTGCCCCCCGAAAAACGTCACGGCGGCGGGTTCGCAGCGCTTGCGGGCAACTTCGGCTACGTGCTCGGTAACCGCCGGTTCATCGGATATGCCGCGTCATTCGCGCTCGGCTTCGGCGCGATGTTCGCCTACATTTCCGCATCACCATTCGTCGTACAGAACGTACTGGGAATGTCCGCGACTCAATTCTCGCTGGTCTTCGCAGCGAATTCGGTGGGATTGGTGACCGCGAACATCATCAATACCCGGCTGATCGGCCGGTTCGAAGTGCGTGCGCTTCTGCTGTTCGGCGTGGCCCTCATGCTGTCCGCTGGAACACTGCTGTTGATCACGACAGCACTTTTCGGAGCTCACCGCTGGCTTCTTCTTCCACTGCTGTTTGCCGTCGTGTTCAGCCTCGGATTCACGATGGGTAATTCCACAGCGCTCGGACAAGGCCAAGTGCCGTCGGCTGCAGGCACCGGCTCGGCAATCATGGGTGCGTCCCAGTTCGGCCTCGCCGCGATCGTCTCGCCGCTGGTGGGGTTGGGCGGGGAGGACACGGCCGTACCCATGGCGATCGCAATCGTCGCCTCGGCGGGGCTCGCGATGACCGCCCTGCTCACGCTCACCCGCGAGCCCCGCATGTGACCATTCGAAACGGAGCCGGTTCTAGCCGGCCTCGATCTCCGAGAGCTCACGCTTCCAGGTGCGGAAGCCTTCCTCGGTCCTGCCGCGACGCCAGTAACCGGAAATCGACGCGCGCGCCGATGGCACCCCCCGTTCCTTACGCAGATAAGGGCGGATGTGCTTCATGACGGTTTCTGCCTCACCATGCACGAACACCTGGATGTCGCCGTCCGGCCACCGTAGTTCCCGTACCGCAGAAACGAGTGGTGCGTTGCCGTCGATCCGGTCCGGACCGGCATCGCCCGCCGCGACACCTCGATGGAGCCATGTCACGGTCACGCCAGCGGGTGCGATCAGATCGAGTTCGTCGGATTCCCCGGCCACCTCGATGAACACCGCTCCGGATGCATGCGCCGGAAGTGATTCGAGCGCGGCTGCGATCGCGGGGACTGCTGTCTCGTCGCCTGCCAGCAAGTGGAAGTCCGCCGCAGGATCGGGTAGATAGCCCGCTCCGGGCCCCCGGAGCACGACCTCGGTCCCCGGCTGGACGGAGCGCGCCCACGGACCGGCGATCCCTTCGTCGCCGTGGACGACGAAGTCGATCCAGATCTCCTCGGCGGCCCGGTCCACACGGCGCACCGTGTAGGTGCGTACGACGGTGTCGTCTCCCGCGGGCAGCTCGATCTTCACGTAACTGTCGGTTTCGGGACGCGGAGTGAAGTCGGCGAACCCGTCACCTCCGAACACCACTCGAACGAAGTGCTCGGACACGACCTCCGTGCGCAGCACTGTCAGGGTCGACGATTTCGGGGCCTTGGGCGCCACCGTACCTCCTTATTAGGGTTACCTATCCTCAGCGACACTACCCGGTCCTCGACGTCAGGCGCAGCGACCCGACTCCGGCCGACTACGCTCGAGACCATGAGTACCAGCGCGTCCGACATCGCCACCTGGATGATCGACATCATCAACACCGAACGCCGGGTCGGCCAGGCCGACATGGTCGACGCCATCGAATCGAAGTTCGGATCGGAGTGGATCTACGTGGGCGACAGCGGTCACCCCTCGGTCGACCGGACCGTCCTCAAGGAGTTCCGCAAGGCACACCGCGGCGCCGTCAAGTGGCATCGCGAAGACCTTGCCTGGTACATCGACGACAAGCCCGAAACCGGTGCGGCCGAGTCCTCGGCGGCACAGTAGCCACCCAGCACTCACTCGGCCGAGCCGGTTCCCGCCGATAAACCCCTATCTGCCGACTACTCGCGACCACCCGTCCTCGTCACGCTCGACGAGTCCCTCCATCTCCAGCAAGGGCAACGCCGCGCGAACGCGGTCGACCGGAACACCCGCAGACTCCGCGACCGCGATCGGCTCGCACGTGCCCACCGCAGGCAATGCCTCATAGACGAGTGCCAGATCTCCAGAGAGGCCATCGAGCGCCCGAACGAACCGGGCATCCCGGTCGTCGCCGGCTTCGAGGAGTGGACCGCATTCCTCGACGACTTCCCGCGCATTGCCCACCAACCGTGCTTCGCCCTCACGAATCATTCGGTGACATCCCTGCGACGCCGCCGAGGTGACCGGGCCCGGCACCGCCACCACCGGCCGGCCCAGCCGCCGAGCCCACGCCGCCGTGTTACGGGCGCCGCTGCGCCACCCTGCCTCTGCGACCACGGTTCCCGCAGACAACGCCGCGATGAGCCGGTTGCGCGCAAGGAACCGGTACCGCGCGGGGACGGTGCCGGGCGGGTATTCGCTGACCACCAAACCTGATTCGGAGATTCCTCGCAGGAGCTTCGCGTGCGCTGCAGGATAGGCACGGTCCACGCCGCACGCGAGTATCGCAACGGTCGTTCCTCCCACTCCGAGGGCCGCGCGATGTGCCGCGGCATCGATTCCGAAGGCCGCCCCGGATACCACCGTCCACCCGTCGACGGCGAGGTCGCCTGCGATCTCCGCGGTCACGTGCTCGCCGTACCCGCTCGCAGCGCGCGTGCCGACGATCCCGATCGCGCGCTCGACGAGCTCTTCGAGCCGCCGTTGCCCCCATACCCACAGTGCCAGCGGCGGCCCCTCCGCATCGGTGGCGGTGTCCAGTTGTTCGAACCCGAGCATCTGCCATGCGGGCCACTCGTCATCGTCCGGAGTGACGAGGCGCCCCCCGGCCCGGTTCAAGCGATCGAGGTCGGTTGCGGCCGTATCGAGATGAACGCGCGCCGCGAGTTTCGCGGTGAGTTCGACTCCGGCCGAACCTTCCCGCAGTGAACGTGCGACCTGCACGACTCCGTGCTCGGCGATCGCCGCGGACACCATCCTCGAAGCACCGAGCGTGACCGTCGAGAGGTACGCCCACGCGTGCCGTCTTTCGTCGCTGTCCGGTGTCGCGCCGACGGACGTCCCACTGGTGGTTCGACAGGTCACGCGGCACCCCGATCCCGGAAGTCGAGTGCGGCGGCCACGTGGATCTCGGTCGGCCGGGAGGCGCCTTCCAAGTCGCATAGAGTCCAGGCAACTCTCAATGCCCTGTCGGCCCCTCGTGCCGTGATCGCACCCTTACGCAGCGCCCACTCCACCGGTTTGACAACCGTGGCAGGCAACCGGAACTTTTGACGAAGGGCCGGCCCCGGAACCTCCGCGTTCGTCGCCCACCCGAAGTCGTTCCACCGCTCTGCCGCAGCGGCACGCGCAGTCGCGACTCGGGTTCGCACATCGTCGGTGCTCTCCCCCGCCTCACCCATCAGCGCACTCGTCGCGACCGATTGCATCCTCACCCGCAGGTCGACACGGTCGAGCAAGGGCCCCGACAGCCGTCCCAGATATCGGCGCCGCGCCGTGGGCACGCACACGCAATCAGCGTCGCGCGCCGGCGCGCACGGGCAGGGATTTGCTGCCAGAACCAGTTGGAATCGGGCGGGATATCGGGCGACGCCGTCTCGGCGAGCAATCCGAACTTCTCCGTCCTCGAGAGGTGTTCGCAATGCTTCGAGAGTCTTTGTTCCCATCTCTGCCACCTCGTCGAGGAACAACACTCCGCGGTGCGCACGACTGACCGCTCCCGGGGTAGCCATGCCCGTGCCACCACCGATGAGCGAAGCCACCGTCGCGGTGTGATGGGGCGCGATGAACGGTGGTTCTGTGACAAGGGGCCGATCCGCCGTGAGGGTGCCTGCCACCGAATGCACCGCAGTCACTTCGAGTGCGTGAGTTTCGTTCAGCTCGGGGAGGATTCCGGGTAGACGCTGGGCCAGCATCGTCTTTCCGATGCCCGGTGGACCGGTGAGCATGAGGTGATGGGCGCCCGCGGCGGCGACCTCGATCGCGCGGCGAGCCTCGTGTTGCCCGACGACTTCGCTGAGGTCGGCGCGGAGCGTTCGTGCGGGCGCCGCCCGCGGATCGGGGCGTTCGAGCGGTCCGTCACCCTGCAGCCACAGCACCACGTCGCGCAGGCTGTCGGCGCCGTACACATCGATCCCCGCGACGAGTGACGCCTCGGTCATCATCGCGGTGGGAACCACTACTCGCGACCATCCGTAGTTCTTCGCCGTGACGACGGCGGGAAGCACTCCCCGGATCGGTCGCAATCGGCCGTCGAGCGCAAGCTCGCCCAGCAGAATCGTTTTCGTCATCGCTTCGAGCGGTACGACATCGGCGGCGTTGAGCACCGCGCATGCGAGAGCCAAATCGTAGACACTGCCCATTTTGGGCAGTGTCGCGGGCGACAGCGCGAGTACCACCTTCGAGTCCGGCCATTTCCCACCGGAGTTGGACACCGCCGCGCGGACGCGGTCACGCGATTCCTGCAGTGCAGTGTCGGGCAGCCCGACCATCTTCACACCCGGCAATCCTCCACCGATGTCGGCCTCGATCTCGACTACGTGTCCGTCGATACCTGCCACGGCCACCGACCAGGCCTTCCCCAGCGCCATCAGAACACCTGCTTGCGGTGGGTGATCTCGGGAGCATTCCCCCGAATCAGCACGACCGTCACGACGTCGACGCGGATACGCTCCCATCGGCGGCCCTGGTCGGCGAGCCACAATCCGGCAAGACGCCGCAACCGCTCCGCTTTGACGCGACTGACGGCCTCGGCGGGCGTACCGTACCCGAACCCGGTTCGGGTTTTGACCTCGACGAACACGAGGACCGCGCCGTCCTGCGCGATCAGGTCCAGCTCGCCGTACCGGCACCGCCAGTTCCGTTCGAGAACCACCATTCCAGTGGACTCGAGGTGTTCTGCGGCAAGGTCCTCCCCGAGGATCCCCACATCTTGATTTCGTCCCATCCCTGTCGCTCCTCCCTGCGTGCACACACTGTGCAGCAGCGAGATCGGGTGAGCGGGCCGTCTACGCCCGATAGTGGAAATCTGTGGAGGAAACGACCGGTTGTGGACAACCGCCGAGGCATCGCCCGGAGTACGGCAACCCTGTCCGAACCCCTTGTTACGGTGCGGGGCTCACCCCAGCTTGTCGGGCAGACGAAGTTCGGGCTTGTCGAGCTCTTCGATGTTGACGTCCTTGAAGGTGATCACCCGGACATGCTTGACGAACCGGGCGGGACGGTACATGTCCCACACCCACGCATCCGACATCCGGACTTCGAAATACACCTCGCCGTTGGCGTTGTGGGGAAGCAGTTCGACGGCGTTGGCAAGATAGAAGCGCCGCTCGGTTTCGACGACGTAGGCGAACTGACCGACGATGTCCCGGTACTCCCGGTAAAGCGAGAGTTCCATCTCGGTTTCGTACTTCTCGAGATCCTCGGCACTCATCGGTCTCGGTGTCCTCCCACTCTGGTGTGTCCTGCCATCATCTCGCATCCGCTCCGGCTCCGACGAGTCGGCGTCGGAACGGCGCTTCGCCGCATGCTGCGGCCACGTTCGCCCATGATCTCCGATGCTCGGGTGACGGGCCGAGCTCGCGCAGTGCCGCCATGTGCACCGCCGTGCTGTAGCCCTTGTGTATCGCGAAACCGTACCCCGGATACGTTCGATCCAACCCGACCATGATCCGGTCACGAGTCACCTTCGCAAGCACACTCGCCGCCGCGATGCATGACGCGGCGCCGTCCCCGCCGATCACCGGCAACGACGGCGCAGGCAGGCCCGGAACCCGGAAGCCGTCGGTGAGGACGTATCCCGGCGCGACCAGCAGGCCCGCGACGGCGCGTCGCATCCCCTCGATGTTGGCCACGTGGATTCCGATCGCGTCGACTTCGTCGGCGGGCACCTCCACCACGCTCCACGCGAGCGCGCGGCGCACGATCGCGTCGTAGAGTTCCTCACGGGTCTTCTCGGTCAGTTTCTTCGAATCGTCCAGGCGATCCAGCGAAGGGTGTGGTTTCGACTCCAGGATGCAGGCGGCGATGACCAGCGGGCCTGCACACGGTCCGCGGCCTGCTTCGTCGACACCGGCGACCGGGCCGAGCCCGCATCGCAGCAGCGTCGATTCCATCGTCCGTAGACCCGATGATCGACGAATCACCGGTCGCGGGGGCCAGGTACTCACGAAGGCATGATCTCCGGGGAATCGATGAAGCCCCATCGGCCGGGGGGCAGCACGATGAAGCGCGCCTTTCCGATCACATTCTCCAACGGAATGGACCCCTGATGCTCGTCACCCACGTGATAGCGGGAGTCCGCGGAATTGCTGCGGTTGTCGCCCATCACCCACACATGCCCCTCGGGCACCGTGACCGGACCGAAGCAGCGTCCGGACGGCACTTCGGTGTCGCACGTGACCACACCGGGTGTGAACGGGTAGTCCATCTTCACGTACGGTTCGTCGATCGGTTGTCCGTCTACGAGAATGCGGCCCTGGTCATCACAGCACTCGACGGTCTGCCCGCCCACCGCGATCACGCGCTTGACGAGGTCGTTCTCGTCCGGCGGGACCAACCCGACGAGCGAGCCCACTTCCTGGAGCCCGCGCAGGACCGTATTGTCGGAGCGTGTCGAGGTGTAACCCTCGGACCACGAATCGGGTCCCTTGAACACGATGACGTCTCCGGGCCGCGGATCACCGAATCGGTAACCGATCTTCTCGACGACGATGCGGTCGCCGGTGCACCCGGGGCAACCGTGCAGCGTCGGTTCCATCGATTCGGACGGGATCAGGTACACGCGGGCAACGAAGGTCTGGAGGAGAAAACTCAGCGCGAGCGCGACGACGATCAGGATCGGGAGTTCACGCCAGAACGATTTCTGCTTCTTCGTGTTCTTCTCGGTTCCGCGGTCGTCGCTCAGGTCGTCCGGTTCCTCCCTTCTGTGGTGGGCACCGCGCGTCCGGTTGTGTGCCGAGAGTCGGTCGTCGCCAAATCGGTTCGCGTCCGGCCCGGCCGGTTCGTGCGGTGAATCTGCCACCGGACAAGACTAGCGTCTACGTAAATCTCGTACCTGCCGCCACTGTTCGGCGGTCGATGGAGTCGCACATGCTTCACAGCAGCCCGACGACGCGGTATTCGAACAGGTACGACCGAGCCCGGCCCAGAAGTGAATCCGGGCCGGGCTCGTAGGTATGCCGTCAGGAAGCGACGATCAGCGCTTTTCCTTGATCTTGGCAGCCTTGCCGCGCAGCTCGCGCAGGTAGTACAGCTTCGCGCGACGGACGTCACCGCGGGTGAGGACGTCGATCTTCGCGAGGTTCGGGCTGTGCACCGGGAAGGTGCGCTCGACACCGACGCCGAACGAGATCTTGCGGACGGTGAAGGTTTCGCGGATGCCGCCGCCCTGGCGACGGATCACGACGCCCTTGAAGACCTGCACACGCTCCTTCGAGCCCTCGATAACCTTGACGTGCACGTCGAGCGTGTCGCCGGGGCGGAAGTTCGGAATGTCGTCGCGCAGCGACTTGGCGTCCAAAAAGTCCAGGGTGTTCATCGGTGTTCTATCCTCTTGTTCGCTCGAGCAGAGGAACCTGGCGGCGACCGCCGTGAGGCGGGCTCGACCGGTTCGTGCCCAGATCAGGTAGGCGTGCCCGAACGGGGCAACCTGTCTATAGTGCCAGACGCCACCTGGTTGGGTGAAATCCCGGGTGCCGGGGCCGGGTGCACGGTCCTGTCGAGAACGGCCTCGGCCGCGACTCGTGAATGCTCGACGCTGCCGAGCACCGCTTCGAGAGTCGGGGCACCCGCAACGAGGTCCTGCACGAAGATCTTCGCTCGGATCACCGGTCTGCGGAATCTCCTCTCACGCGCGATCGCGCGGGTCATTTTCCGCGTCTTGCCTTGGTAGCGCCAGCGGGCCCAGGGCGCCCCCGGCCGCGAAAGGCGTAACGCGCCGACCCAGAGCAACGGAACGATGAACAGTCCGACCAGACCGGTCCAGATCTTGCCTTTGGCGAGCACCACCCCGGCGAGCAGCAGATTCAGCAGCACCAATACCACCAGAACGAATCGGCTCACCCAGTCTCCGCCATCGTCGAAACTGGTGAGGTCGACGAGATCGAGGGGTTGCAGACCGAGCAGGAGCATCCCGGTCACAGCGATGGCGACGAAGACGGCGTCGACAGAGACACGTCCTTCTTCCTCCCAATACACATCGTGGAGATAGAAGATGAGCGCGAACTCGTCGAGCGTCAGGGCCGCTCCTATCCCGAACAGCGCGGCGAAGACGGCGATGACGGTCCCGGAGCCCACCTCGTACACCGAGATGAGACCGCCACCCGCGATGACCATCGTGATCACACCGAACACCATGTGGTGAACGTGAAGTCCCCCCGGCGTGATGTTGCCGGGCCACCACCGCACCTTCGCCCGGATCATCCGGACGCTGATGCGGATGAACACGAATGCGACGACGAAACCCAGCAGGAAGCACAGCAGCGGCAGTCGCCCCTGATCGATGATCTCGGTTCGGAGCCAGTTCATCATCGCGGCACCGACGCCCTCGTTGCGGCGCTGGGCAAGTCTTCCGGCCGTGAAATCCGCACGGCTTTCAGCATCCCAGGCGCCGGTCGATCGCGGCGCGATACGACCGGCACGCGGGAACGGGCTACTTGCCGAAACCTGCTCGACGAAGAGCGTCGGCCATCGATCCGGAGGCAGGTGCGGCGTCGGGACGCCGGCTCTGCTTGCCACCACCTTGTTTGGCGCCCCCCTGCCCACGGCCACGGCCGCTGCCCTGTCCACGACCGCTGCTCTGCTGACCGCGGGGGGCGGGCCTCGATCCACCTTGGCGGCCACCGCGCGCGGCACCGCCGTTGCTGTCGGATCCTGACGGGATCTCGTCGTCGAGGCGCAAGGTGAGACTGATGCGCTGTCGCGGAACATCGACGTCGAGCACCTTGACCTTGACGACCTCACCCGACTTCACCACGTCGTGAGGATCCTGGACGAAGCTCCTCGACATCGCCGAGACGTGCACGAGTCCGTCCTGGTGGACCCCGACGTCGACGAACGCGCCGAACGCGGCGACGTTGGTGACGACACCCTCGAGCACCATGCCCGGAGACAGGTCTCCGACCTTCTCGATTCCCGCCGCGAACGTGGCGGTCTTGAACTCGGGGCGCGGATCGCGACCGGGCTTCTCGAGTTCGCTGATGATGTCGGTGACGGTCGGCAGACCGAACTTGTCGTCGACGAACTCCTCCGGCCGCAGTTTGGAGAGAACAGCAGAACTGCCGATCAGTTCGAGGACGCCGGTGCCACTTCGGTCGACGATCCGCCGGACCACCGGGTAGGCCTCGGGGTGCACTGCGGACGCGTCGAGCGGGTCGTCGCCGCCCGGGATACGAAGGAAGCCCGCACACTGTTCGAAGGCCTTCGGGCCGAGCCGCGCGACGTCCTTGAGCGCCTTACGAGTGCGGAACGGGCCGTTCTGATCGCGGTGGGTGACGATGCTTTCGGCAAGTGATCCGGTGATGCCCGAGACTCGGGACAACAACGGAACCGAAGCGGTGTTGACGTCGACTCCCACGGCGTTCACCGCATCTTCGACGACCGCACCGAGCGATCGGGCGAGCATCGTCTCGGACACGTCGTGCTGATACTGACCGACGCCGATCGACTTGGGGTCGATCTTGACGAGTTCGGCGAGCGGATCCTGCAGGCGCCGCGCGATCGAGACCGCACCGCGGATCGACACGTCCAGGTCGGGTAACTCCTGCGAGGCATAGGCGGAGGCCGAATACACCGACGCGCCGGCTTCCGACACCACGATCTTGGTCACGTTGGTGACACCGGACTTGGCGATCAGCTCCGCGGCGAGGGCGTCGGTCTCGCGGGAGGCGGTGCCGTTGCCGATGGCGATGAGTTCGACCCCGTGCTCGGCCACCAGAGCTGCGAGAGTCGCGAGCGCTTGGTCGTGCTTGTTGTGCGGCTGGTGCGGATAGATCGTCGTGTGGTCGACGACCTTGCCCGTCGCATCGACAACGGCGACCTTGGTGCCGGTGCGGAAGCCGGGGTCGAGGCCCATCGTGGGGCGTGTTCCGGCCGGCGCTGCCAGCAGGAGGTCCCGAAGATTCGCAGCGAACACGTCGACGGCGTCGCTTTCGGCGGATTGCTTGAGTCGCATCCGCACGTCGATACCCATCGACACCTGCAAACGGGTGCGCCACGCCCAGCGCACGGTGTCGAGCAGCCAACGATCGGCGGCGCGTCCTCGGTCGGCGATCCCGAAGCGACCGGCGATCCGGCCTTCGTAGTACGACGGCGCCCCGGGCTCCTGCTCTTCGAGTTCGGGTTCCAGCGACAGACTGAGCACTTCCTCCTTCTCGCCGCGCAGCGCCGCGAGGATACGGTGCGAGGGCAGGTCGGCGAACGGCTCGGAGAATTCGAAGTAGTCGGCGAACTTCGCGCCTTCGGCTTCCTTGCCCGGCCGCACCGCGGATTTCAGTCCACCGCGGTTCCACATGGCTTCACGCAGTTCACCGACGAGGTCGGCGTCTTCGGCGAATCGTTCGACGAGGATCGCCCGGGCACCGTCGAGTTGCTCGGCGCTGTACTGCGCGGGATCGGTGGTCGGATCGCCGATGAGTGCGTCGGCCACGGGCTCGTGCCCGGCCTCGCGGGCGATCTGGGCTTTCGTCCGGCGTTTGGGCTTGTAGGGCAGGTAGATGTCTTCGAGGCGGGCTTTCGTCTCGGCAAGCATGATCTGCCCGCGGAGTTCGTCGTCGAGTTTGCCCTGCTCTTCGATCGATTCGAGGATCGCAGCGCGGCGTTCGTCGAGTTCGCGCAGGTACCTCAAGCGCTCTTCGAGGGTGCGGAGTTGGGCGTCGTCGAGCCCGCCGGTGACCTCCTTGCGGTAGCGAGCGACGAACGGCACGGTCGAGCCGCCGTCGAGCAGTTCCACCGCCGCAGCCACCTGGTTCTCGCGGACGTCGAGTTCGTCGGCGATGCGCCGGTTCACGGTGTCGAGTTGGGTCGTCACGACGATCGACCCTACCTTTATCCTTTCGTGTGTTCCCCGTGGCGCCACGAGCGCCTGCTCGGCGGGACACCGAACTTCGACTATCGGCGCGCTGTGCGTCGCACAATGGAATACAGGAGCATGGGATGACCCGGGATCGGTTCCGGTCGGGCTTGGCGTTGCTGGTCGTAGCAGCAACGTTGTCGGCATGCGGCACGCCCCTGAACGGGACCACTGCACCCGGGTCCGAGGTGTCCGCTGCGGGCCTGCACGTAGTGGCCGACGCCAGTACCGATGTCACGGCTCCGATCAGGATGGACGGGCTCGCAGACCGCATCGACACGGCGACACAACTCGCAACCGGACGTGGTGCTGAGGTCACGGTAGCCGTCTTGGACCGCGAGACAGGTGCGCGAACGGTCGGCGGCGTCGACGAGCCCATCGAGACTGCATCGGTGGTCAAACTGTTCATCGCCGACGACCTGTTGTTCCGGGAAGGGATCGGCGAGGTCCTGCTTACCGACGACGACTACGACCTGATCCGCGCCATGCTCACCCGGTCGGATGATTCGGCCGCGTCTCTGTTGTGGGATGCGTTCGGCGGTCCCGAGATCGTTGCTCGTGTCGTCGAGCGGCACGCCCTCCGAGGAACGGTCGCCCCTGTCGACTTCTGGTGGAACACCCTCACCACCGCATCGGACATCTTGACCTGGTACGACGATCTGCTCAGCGGCGAGGACGGATTCGACGAACCTGCCGCTGCCCGGATCATCGGGTATCTGCTCGAGTCGGAGCCCACTGGAGCCGATGGTTACGATCAGCAGTTCGGCCTGTCCGATGGACTTTCGTACGCGGTGGACCTCGGTTCCAAGGCGGGGTGGATGTGTTGCCTCGGTTCACAGTGGATTCACCTGTCGACCGGATTCTTCGGCGACGACCACCGGTATGTGGTTGCCGTGTTGTCACGGGAGACGGTGACCTACGAAGATCCCGAGTACGACGGCACGTTCCTTCCCGACACCTCGATGTACGACGCATCCGACGACGAGAGCGCCCGGCATGCACGCGACACGTTGACGATGGTGGTGGAGACCGTATTCGGCTGATCCGGCTCAGTCGCCGGTGAGCAGATCCGGACGTCGCTCGTGTGTCCGGGCCAGCGACTGTTCGCGGCGCCACTGTGCGACTTTGCCGTGGTCTCCGGAGAGCAGGACCGGGGGGACATCGAGGCCACGCCAGCACGCGGGCCGCGTGTAGCTGGGGCCTTCGAGCAACCCGTCGGAGAACGAATCCTCCTGGTGCGACTGTTGATTGCCGAGTACCCCGGGAATCAGGCGTACGACTGCCTCGACCATGACCAGTACGGCGACCTCGCCGCCGATCAGTACGTAGTCGCCGATGCTGACTTCCTCGACGCGGACGCGTTTCGCAGCGTCGTCGAAGACTCGCTGGTCAATGCCCTCGTATCGACCGCACGCGAAGACGATGCGTTTCTCGGTCGACCACCGTTGTGCGGTGGCCTGATCGAACGGCCTGCCCGCGGGTGTGGGGACGACGAGCAGCACATCCGAGTCGGTCTCGCCCTCGTCGACATCGAGGACCTCGTCGAGAGCGGGGCCCCAGACGGTGGGTTTCATGACCATGCCCGGTCCGCCACCGTAAGGCGAATCGTCGACGGCCTTGTGAACGTCGTGGGTCCAGTCACGCAGGTTGTGCACTCCGACCGAGATCAGACCCTTGTCGATCGCCTTGCCGAGCAGCGCCGCGCGTAGTGGTTCGAGATATTCGGGAAAGATGGTGACCACGTCGAGCCGCACGGGCTACTCGTTTTCCTCGGTTGTCCGGCGCAGCTTCATTTCCTGCTGCTTCTTCGCTTTGGTGGGCGGCTCTCCGAAATCGGGATCGAGCAGGCCGTCGGGTGGGTCGATCTCGATCATGCCGTCGGCAACCGACACCGTCGGAACGATCTCGGTGACGAACGGGATGAGGATCTCCCGGCTCGCATCGTCGGCGGGCCGGATCGCCAGAAGTTCGCCCGCAGCGGTGTGCAGGACCTCACGTACGGTGCCGATCTCGGTGCCGCCCTCGGGGTGGCCCGCCACGATCCGCACCGGCAGACCTTCGAGTTCGTGATCGTAGAACTCGTCGGGGTCGGAAGAGGGTGACAGGTCGTCGCTGTCGACGATGAACAGGATGCCCCGCATCGCGTCTGATCCGGTGCGGTCGGCCACACCGGTGAGACGCAGCAGAAGCCGCCCGGAGTGCTCCCGGGCGGCTTCCACCGTGTAGTTGTGCAGCTTCTGCTCGCGGGGTTTGCGGCCACGCAGGACCGTACCTACGGCGAAGCGCTCGTCGGGTTCGTCGGTACGGACCTCGACGACCACTTCACCTTTGATGCCGTGCGACTTGACGACACGGCCCACCACGAGCTCCACCGACGCGCCTAACGGTCGGTGTCGACGACGTCGACGCGGATTCCTCGGCCACCGATTCCGGTGACGAGGGTCCGCAACGCCGTCGCGGTGCGGCCACCGCGACCGATCACCTTGCCGAGATCGTCAGGATTGACGTGGACCTCGACGGTGCGGCCACGGCGACCGGTGATGAGATCGACGCGCACATCATCGGGATGCGAGACGATGCCTCGGACGAGGTGCTCGACCGCATCGGCCACCACGGCGCTCATTACTCGGCGGCCTCGGTGGACTCAGCGGCAGCCTCGGTGGACTCTTCCTTGGCGGCCTTCTTCTTCTTGGGGGTGATCGCCTCGGCAGCCGGCTCGTTCTCGGCCTGAGCGAGTGCGGCCTGGAACAGCTCGAGCTTGGTCGGCTTGGGCTCTGCCTTCTTCAGGGTGCCCTCCGCGCCCGGCAGGCCCTTGAACTTCTGCCAGTCGCCGGTGATCTTGAGAAGGTTGAGAACGGGCTCGGTGGGCTGCGCACCGACGCTCAGCCAGTACTGGGCGCGCTCCGAGTCGATCTCGATGATCGACGGATCTTCCTTCGGCTGGTACCGGCCGATGGTCTCGATCGCACGGCCGTTGCGGCGGGTGCGCGAGTCGGCGACGACGACACGGTACTGCGGGTTGCGGATCTTGCCGAGACGGGTGAGCTTGATCTTGACGGACACTGCTGTGTTCTCCTTCGCGCGCGGAGCGCGCATGTCACGTGCAATTCGGACGGCGCGCCCGATTGGCACGCCCGGTTTTGCCTCTAACCTGTGACCGTCGCGCGGTACGGAACCGGATGCGACGACAGCGGTCCATTCTGCCAGACGCGGGAACCGCACGGGAAATCGACGGTCAAGCGGGGCCCGCTACGACAGCGCCGCAAAGAACTACCAGGTCGGGTCGGGCCGAGGCCGGATCGATGCGGGGGTCGTCCGAGTAGACGATCAGGTCGGCAGGGGTACCCGGCTCGAGACTCGGATGACCGAGCCAGGTGCGTGCCGCCCAGCTCGCTGCGGCGAAGGCCTCGTTCGCGTCGAGTCCGGCCTTGCCGAGCGCTGCGATCTCGTCGGCGATCCTGCCGTGCTGCACCTGTCCGCCGGCATCGGTGCCCGCGTAGATCGGGATGCCCGCGTCGTGGGCGGCGCCGATGGTGTCGGCGACGCGCGCATGCAGATCGCGCATGTGCGCGGCGTACACGGGGAAGCGTGCGGCCGAGTCGGCGATATCAGGAAAATTCTCGATGTTGACCAGGGTCGGGACCAACGCCGTGCCATTCGCTGCCATCGTCGCGATCGTGTCGTCGGTCAGGCCCGTACCGTGTTCGATGCAGTCGATTCCGGCGGCGAGCAGACCGGGCAGCGCATCCTCACCGAAGACGTGCGCTGTAACGCGGGCGCCTTCGCGGTGTGCCGCGGCGATAGCCTCGACGAGGATCGTGTCGCTCCACAGCGGCGCGAGATCACCGGCATCACGGTCGATCCAGTCGCCGACGAGCTTGACCCCGCCGTCGCCCGCGCGGGCCTGGCGCACGACCTCGTCGGGCAGTTCCGACTCGTCCTCGAGGTCGACCGGGAGGCCACGAATGTAGCGCTTCGGCATCGCGATATGCCTGCCCGCCCGGATGATCGTCGGCAGGTCGGGACGGATGTCGAATGCCCGTGTGTCGACCGGGGATCCGGCGTCGCGCAGGAGCAGCACACCCGCGTCGCGTTCGGTGACGGCCTGCGCGAGGGCGCCCGCTTCGCTCTCGACTCCCCCACCGAATCTGATCCCGACGTGGCAGTGGGCGTCCACGAGGCCTGGCAAGACCCATCCGTCGGTCGAGAGCACCTCGGCTCCCGGGATCGGCTCGCGGGAGAATTCGCCATCGCTGCCGATCCACAATTCGATCGGTTCCCCTTCGGGCAGGGTCCTGCCGCGCACGACGAATGGACCGGTGGCACCGCCCCCCACCATGACCGGGCCTCCCTCTCTTCGCAGCTGCGTCCTAGTTCTTGGGGAACTTCAGCTTCGACAGATCGAACCCCTCGAGCCCCGGAGGCAGTTCGTCGAGCCCCTTCGGCATGTTGGACAGATCGGGCATCCCCGCGCCGAGCCCGGGGAACCCGGCGGGCATGCCGCCGGGAAGACCGCCCCGCACCTTCGGCGGCGTCGGGCCGCGACCGCCCTTCTTCCCCTTCTTGCCCTTCTTCGAACGCTGGTTACGCCGAGCACCGGGCATGCCCATCTGGCCGGCCATCGCAGACATCATCTTCCGTGCTTCGAAGAAGCGGTCGACGAGCTGGTTGACATCAGAGACCTTCACGCCCGAGCCGTTGGCGATACGCAGCCGCCGGGAGCCGTTGATGATCTTCGGGTTGGCGCGCTCCGCCGGGGTCATGCCGCGGATGATCGCCTGGATCCGGTCGAGCTGCTTCTCATCGACACCCGCGAGCGCGTCCTTCATCTGCCCTGCACCAGGAAGCATGCCGAGCAGGTTCGCGATGGGGCCCATCTTGCGCACAGCCATCATCTGCTCGAGGAAGTCCTCCAGCGTGAGCTCACCGCTGCCGATCTTGGCGGCAGTCGCTTCGGCCTGTGTGGCGTCGAAGTGCTGCTCGGCCTGCTCGATGAGGGTGAGCACATCGCCCATACCGAGGATGCGGCTGGCCATGCGCTCGGGGTGGAAGACATCGAAGTCTTCGAGCTTCTCACCGGTGGATGCGAACAGGATCGGCTGGCCGGTCAGTTCGCGGACGCTGAGCGCGGCACCACCGCGGGCGTCGCCGTCGAGCTTGGTGAGCACGACGCCGGTGAATCCGACGCCCTCGCGGAAAGCCTCGGCGGTGCTCACGGCGTCCTGGCCGATCATCGCGTCGAGGACGAACAGGGTCTCGTCGGGCTGAACGGCGTCGCGGATGCCTGCGGCCTGCGCCATCAGCTCCTGATCGATACCGAGGCGACCCGCGGTATCGACGACGACCACGTCGTACTGTTTGTTCTTGGCTTCCGCGATGCCCTGCTGCGCGACGGCGACCGGGTCGGCGGCCGTGACACCTAGCTCGTTCTCGCCACCACCGATCGACGTTCCGGGATGCGGCGCGAATACCGTTACACCGGCACGTTCACCGACGACCTGCAGCTGCGTGACCGCGCCCGGACGCTGGAGGTCGCACGCGACCAGCATCGGTGTGTGTCCCTGATCCTTGAGCCATTTGGCGAGCTTGCCTGCGAGCGTGGTCTTACCCGCACCCTGCAGGCCGGCCAGCATGATGACGGTCGGAGCGGTCTTCGCGAACTGGAGCCGACGGGTCTCGCCGCCGAGGATCCCCACCAACTCGTCGTTGACGATCTTGACGACTTGCTGAGCCGGATTCAGCGCACCGTGAACCTCGGCGCCCTTCGCCCGTTCCTTGATCTTCTTGATGAACGAGCGCACGACGGGCAGCGCCACGTCGGCATCGAGGAGGGCAAGGCGGATCTCGCGGCACGTCGCGTCGATGTCGGCGTCGGACAGGCGCCCCTTGCCGCGCAGGTCCTTGAGGACCCCTGTCAACCTGTCGGAAAGGGATTCGAACACCGAATGCGCTCCTGCGGTCTGACGAGAATACGGACAATACTGCGCTCCAGGGTAGCCGCTCCCATCCGCCCGCAGCCGGGGGTGGGCCGTCCGGTCGACCGAGAGCCCGGCGAAGCGGCCTCGGATCACCACCTCACCTCACGGCGCAGCGGGAGGCTTCTTCGGTTCAGGAATAGGAAGGACGGCCAGCACGGCCTGTTCGAGTCGTTCCCGTGACGCTCTCGTTCCGGCGGTCGGCAGGTCGATGCAGAACGAGTCGACCACGGTCGATCCGATCGTCGTCACCGTCGCCCACCGCACGTCTGCCCCGTGCTCCTCGAAGACTCCGGCCAGACGACACAGCATTCCGATCCGGTCCTCCGCCCTGATCTCGAGCACAACCTGCCCCGGATCCGTGGTGTCGAGCCAGATCAGGCGCGGTGGGGCCTGCGAGTACATGCCGGGTACCGCACGCTCGGGACGTAGCGACGGTGCGGACTCGCGCGTCGCGCGGTCCTTCGCGTCGAGTTCCGCGAGGAGGTGCAGGTCACCCGACCGAGCACGCATGAACTCCTGTCGCAGCAGACCCTCGACCGGCGGCGCACCGAATCGCGGTACCACGATGAATGTATTGACGGTGCTTCCCGCATGGCTGCCGATGGAGGCCGACTGCACTCGGAGCCCATGCAGAGCCAGCACTCCCGCGGTGTCGGACAACACGCCGGGCTCGTCCGGTGCCACCACCGTCACTACGAAGCCCCGACCGTCGGGCCTCGGATCGAGCGAGACATGCATGGCGCCGGATTCGGCGAGCCGCGCGAGTTCGGGGTCGATCGGCGACGGAGCCGGAAGGTCCTCCCCCGCCATCATCAGTCGGCAGCGCCGTACCAGTTCCCGGATGAGTGAGGCTTTCCACTCGCCCCAGACGCCGGGTCCGGTGGCCTGCGAATCTGCTTCCGCAAGCGCATGCAGCAGTTCGAGAAGCAGCGGGTCGCCCCCCAGTGCGTCCACCACCGACGTCACCGTTGCCGGGTCGTCGAGGTCGCGGCGGGTCGCAGTGTGCGGGAGCAACAGGTGGTGCCGGACCATCGCTGTGAGCACCGACAGATCGGACGGCCACAAACCCATGCGCGTGCCGATCTGGGCGGCGACCTCGGCGCCGACCACACTGTGATCCCCACCGCGGCCCTTGCCGATGTCGTGCAGGAGCGCTCCGAGAAGCAGCAGATCGGGGCGCGACACCCGCGTCGTGAGTGCACTCGCGTGAACCGCGGTTTCCACCAGATGGCGATCGACGGTCCAAGTGTGGATGGCGTCGCGCGGTGGGAGATCACGTACCGCCCCCCACTCGGGTAGCAAACGTCCCCACAACCCCGTCCGGTCGAGTGCCTCGACGACATCGACGGCGGCCGGCCCCGAGGCAAGCAGCACGATGAGGTCGTCGAGCGCCTGCCGTGGCCACGGCTCCCGCAGCTCCGGCGCGTGATCCGACAGGCGGGTCAACGTCGCCGCGGCAATCGGCAGGCCCGATCGTGCGGCTGCAGCAGCCACCCTGGTGATCAGGCCCGAGTCCTTGCCCGGCCGGGCATCGCGGGCCAGCGCCACCTCTCCGCCATGTTCGACGACGCCCTCGTCGAGGGGGCGCCGTACCGGTCCACGTCGAAGGCGCGACAGACCCTTGCGCGGCAGGGAATTTCCCGCTGTGCGGACACCGACCTCGACAGAGTAGCTGATCGTGCGCGCCGCCTCTGTGAGTAGGCGAGCGAGGTCGAAACGGTCACCGATGCGCAGTGCGGCACCGATCTCGTCGGCATCCTGGGCCTGCAGTTGATCGCGACCGCGACGGGCGACGCGATGCAGTTCGGTCCGGACGTCGAGCAGGTGACGGTGCGCGGCCGCGAGGCCACCGCCGGGTGCGTCCGGTCCGAGACCGGGCATGCCGTCGGTGAGTTGCGCGACCGACAACGCGTTGAGCAACTGTACGTCCCGCAACCCTCCGCGACCGCTCTTGAGATCGGGCTCGGCCCGGTGTGCGATCTGGCCCGACCGCTCCCAACGTGCCTCCGTCATCTCGATCAGCTCGTCGAAGCGGTTCCGGATCCCGGTACGCCACTGTCTGCGTACGCCACCGATGAGCAGATTGCTCAGTTCGTGGTCGCCGGCGATGTGCCGGGCTTCGAGCATCCCGAGCGCCGCCGGAAGGTCGCCCGACGCCACCTGAATGGCCTGTGGAACGGTGCGGACGCTGTGATCGAGCCGGATGTGGGCGTCCCACAGCGGGTACCACAGCCGGTCCGCGACCGACGACACCGTCTCCGGATCGATGTCGTCGTGGAGCAGGATGAGGTCGACGTCGGAGTGCGGCAGCATCTCGCGACGACCGAGTCCCCCTACTGCCACGAGCGCGAACCCGCTGTCCGGCCTGATCCCGAGCTCGGAGCCCTCGGTGATCAACCAGAAATCGAACAGGTCCACGAGTGCGTCGCGCAGTGCCTGGGTGTCGAGGCGGCGAGTGCGGCCGGAGCCGGAGACGAGTGCGTCCCTGGCCGCCGAAAGGTCTGTCGCCGTATTCGTGCCCGAAGACGCCGAGGGCCCACGACCCGCTGCGTGGGCAGCGTGTCCTGGGCCTCGGGTCTCTGCACCCTTGGGGTCAGAGTGCATCCGTACCTCGTTCCCCGGTGCGGACTCGGATCACCGATTCCACCGGGGTGACCCATACCTTGCCGTCACCGATCTTTCCTGTTCGGGAGGCTTCCACGATCGTGTCGACCACCTTGTCCACCACCGAGTCGTCGACGACGACCTCGACGCGCACCTTCGGCACGAAGTCGACCGAGTACTCGGCCCCGCGGTACACCTCGGTGTGGCCCTTCTGGCGTCCGTAGCCCTGCACCTCGCTCACGGTCATTCCGAGCACCCCGGCCTGCTCGAGCCCTGCCTTGACGTCCTCGAGCGTGAACGGCTTCACGATTGCCGTGATCAGCTTCATTTCTCATCCCTTCCCGGTGCTCACCGGACGTTGTCTTGTGTGTCCGCGTAACGCTTGCCCGTTATCTTCGTCCACTTCCACCTCGGCGACGAGGTGAAGCACTACTTCGGTTCGAGACGAAGTACTACTTCAGCGCGGTGGCGAAGTCGTATGCGGATTCCGCGTGCTCGGTTTCGTCGATGCCGCGAGCTTCGTCCTCGGCCGAGACACGCCAGCCCATGGGCCGCAGAGCGAGGGCGATCACAGCGGTGACGACGGCGGTGAACACCAGTGCGACCAGGGCGATCACGATCTGGATAACGAGCTGCTTGTAGTCGCCCCCGTAGAACAGTCCGGTTTCGGTGGCGAGAAGACCGATGGCGACCGTGCCCCACAGACCGGACACCAAGTGCACGCCTACGACATCGAGCGAGTCGTCGTAGCCGAACTTGTACTTCAGTCCGACTGCGAGGGCCGAGAGGATTCCGGCCACGACACCGAGAATGATGGATCCGACCGGGCTGAGAGCACCGGCAGCGGGGGTGATGGCGACCAGACCCGCGACAGCACCCGACGCGGCACCGAGGCTGGTGGCCTTACCGTCCCGCACCCGCTCGGTGGCGAGCCAGCCCAGAATCGCGGCGGCGGTGGCAACGGTGGTGTTGAGCCATGCGAGGCCGGCAACACCGTCAGCAGCGAACGCGGATCCACCGTTGAACCCGAACCACCCGAACCACAGCAGCGCGGCGCCCAGCATCACGAACGGCAGATTGTGCGGACGGAACGCGGTCTTACCGAAGCCTGTGCGCTTGCCGATGATGAGGGCGAGAACCAGCGCGGCGATACCGGCGTTGATGTGGACCACGGTGCCGCCCGCGAAGTCGATCGGGTGAACCGCAGCGGTGAGTCCGCCCTCTCCGTCTTCGACAGTGCCGAAGAGCATCGCGGCGATGCTGTCCTCGGAGCCGGAGAGCAGACCGCCGCCCCACACCATGTGAGCGAGCGGGAAGTAGGCGAGGGTGACCCACACGCCGACGAACACCATCCAGGTACCGAACTTCACGCGCTCCGCGAGCGCACCGCTGATCAGCGCGGTGGTGATGATCGCGAATGTCACCTGGAATCCGATGTCGATGACCTGGGGGTAGTTGCCCAGCCCCGGCAGGAATCCACCTTCGTCGTCGTAGATGGCGCCCTGCAGGCCGAACAGCTCGAACGGGTTCGCGAAGATCCCGCCGATGCTCTCGGAGCCGTATGACATCGACCAGCCCCACAGCACATAGATCACACCGATCAGCGCCATCGCGCCGAACGACATCATCATCATGTTCAGGACCGACTTGGCGCGTGACATGCCGCCGTAGAAGAACGCCAGCCCCGGTGTCATCAGCAGCACGAGCGATGCCGCCATGAGCATCCATGCGGCGTCGCCGGTGTTCACCACTTCCTCCACTTGCACACCTCCCAGTTGTCCGCGCCGGTGAGCGCGTCGTTGGGGAAAGCTTGCTGCGGAGATGTTTCCGCCGAAGCGCTGTCCTGTTTCGTCGGCGTGAACGGGCGACGGGGTGGTGTTTCGTTCATGTTTCCGCCGGAACCGACATCAGGAGACGACAAGGCCGCCCCCGCCGTAGCGGGAGCGGCCTCGATTCGACCGATCGAAGTGTCGGCCGAGAAGTACTCGTCAGCCGAGCAGCGCGTCGACGAAGGCACCCGGCTCGAAGGGTGCGAGATCATCCGCACCCTCGCCCAGACCCACAAGTTTGACCGGCACGCCGAGCTCGTGCTGCACCTGGAAAACGATCCCGCCCTTTGCGGTGCCGTCCAGCTTCGTCAGCACCACACCGGTGATGTCGACGACCTCGGCGAACACGCGGGCCTGCATGAGCCCGTTCTGCCCGATGGTGGCGTCGAGCACCAGCAGAACCTCGTCGACAGCCGCCTTCTTCTCGACCACACGCTTGACCTTGCCCAGCTCGTCCATCAGGCCGGTCTTCGTGTGCAGTCGGCCTGCGGTGTCGATGAGAACTGCGTCGACCCCGTTGTCGATGCCCTTCGCGACGGAGTCGAACGCGACTGCTGCGGGGTCGGCTGCTTCCTTGCCGCGCACCACCTCGGCGCCCACCCTCTCGGCCCAGGTCTGGAGCTGATCCGCCGCAGCAGCACGGAAGGTATCTGCGGCGCCGAGCAGGACTCGACGTCCGTCTGCGACGAGAACGCGGGCGAGCTTGCCGGTCGTGGTCGTTTTACCGGTGCCATTGACGCCGACGACGAGAAGCACCGCCGGATGGTCGTCGTGCGGTAGCGCACGAATGGAACGGTCGAGGTCGGGGCGCAGTTCGTCTACCAGCACCTTGCGGAGCACCGCACGCGCATCGGCTTCCGACCGGACGTTGCTCGCTGCCATCTCCTCTCGAAGCCGGTCGACGATCTTCCCGGTGGTGGCGGAACCGAGGTCGGCAATCAGGAGTGTGTCCTCGATCTCCTCCCACGAGTCCTCATCCAGATCGCCACCCCCGAGCAGGCCGAGCAGGCTCTTGCCCACAGCGTTCTGCGACCGGGCCAGACGCCCGCGGAGACGAACGAGGCGTCCCGAGGTCGGCTCGATCTCGTCGAGCGCCGGTGCAGCAGCCGTGTCGGCAGGAGCAGGCGCAGGTACTGCATCGGCAGGGGCAGCAGGGGCTTGCGCAGCGTCGACCGGCGTCTCGGGCTCCGCAGGCTCGGGAACAGCCTGCGGTGTGGGAGCAGCCTCCGGTGCGGGAGCAAACTCGGGCGCGGGAGCAAGATCGGGCGCGCTCTCCGGCTCTGCCGGCTCGGGTTCTGCGACGACCGGGCCTGGCGCGGCCTCCGGTTCGACGGGCTCCGGTTCGACGGGCTCGGGTTTTGCAGGCTCGGGTTCTGCAGGCTTCGGTACGGTCGGCGGCACCGCCGGGATCTGCGTGGTGGGGGGCGCCTCGGTGACTTCCTCGGGCAACGGGATGGTGCGCGGCTCCGGGACCGGTTCCGGCGCGGGTTTCGGGGCCGGCCGCTGCACCGGTTCCGGCGGAGCGGTCGCAGTCGTTCCCTGACTGAAACTGAATCCGCTCTGCGCCTTGTAACCGCCCGAGCGATCCTTGGCTTCTGCAGTGTCGAGCTTCGGGGTTTCTTTCGCCGTCAGCGACACCTGGCGTCGCCGATAGAGCGTCAGGCCCACGACGAGCGCGACGAGAACAACCGCGAGGGCGGCCGCGATGATTATCCAGGCTCCGGTACTCACGCACCCATACTGTCAGGCTTGAAGCTCACCTTCCGGTTCAGGGACCGGTGTCGTGACATTCTGACCTCGCAGACGCTGGGAGATCACCCGAGTGATGCCGTCGCCTCGCATGCTGACGCCGTACAGCGCGTCGGCAACCTCCATCGTCGGCTTCTGGTGGGTGATCACGATCAGCTGCGACTTCTCGCGTAGCTGCTCGAACAATCCGATCAGCCTCCGCAAGTTCGTGTCGTCGAGTGCTGCTTCCACCTCGTCCATGACGTAGAACGGGGACGGTCGGGCACGGAAGATCGCCACGAGCATCGCGACGGCAGTCAACGACTTCTCCCCACCGGAGAGCAGCGACAACCGCTTGACCTTCTTACCCGGGGGCCGGGCCTCCACCTCGATACCCGTCGTGAGCATGTCCTTCGGGTCGGTGAGGACGAGTCGGCCTTCACCGCCGGGAAACAACTTTGCGAACACCTGCTCGAACTCACGTTCGACGTCGGCGTAGGCCTCGGTGAACACCTGCAGGATCCTCGCGTCCACCTCGTCGACGACTGCCAGCAGATCCTTCCGGGCGTTCTTGACATCCTCGAGTTGAGTCGCCAGGAAGTTGTACCGTTCCTCGAGAGCAGCGAACTCCTCGAGGGCGAGCGGATTGACCTTTCCGAGGGTCGAGAGGTCCTTCTGCGCGCGCTTCGCGCGGCGTTCCTGCGTCGCGCGGTCGTACGGCTGCGGCTGCGGGGCAACCACCTGTTCGCCGCGCTCGCGTGCCTGCTCGTACTCGGCGATTTCGAGGTCGGTCGGCGGGAGCGGGACGTCGGGGCCGTACTCGGCGACGAGGTCGTCGAGCGCGATGCTGAACTGCTCGACCACGGTCTGTTCGAGCTGTTCGATACGCAGCGCCGCCTGCGCCCGGGCCACTTCATCGCGATGCACGGCGTCGGTGAGCTGATCACGCTGGGTCGCGAACTCGCGGACGAATCCCTTGGCCCGCTCCAGTTGCTCGGCGCATTCGGTACGGCGCCGGGTCAGTTCTTCGCGGTGCGCATGCGCGGTAGCGACCGCGCTCTCGAGTTCCCCGGTCACGCGGGCACCGGCCGCAGCGACCGCTGCGGCCACTGCGGCAGCCTGCCGTCGGGTGGCGCGGGCCCGCTCTGCGCGGGCTCGGGCAACGCGTTCGGCCTGTGCGGCGCGCCGCAACGAGTCCGCCTTGCCGCGCAACGATTCGGCGCGCTCCTCCGCGGTGCGCGCGGCGAGCCTGGCCTCCATCTCGACGGCACGCACCTCGGCCAGAGCTGCTGCGGCCATCTCGCGTTCGGCAGCGGTCGATTCGGTACCTGCACCGTCGCCGGCGCCGTCCTGCTCGTCTTCCGCGAGCCGCAAGCGCTCCTCGAGTTCGACGAGCTTCTCCTGCGCCGAATCACGTTCCTTCTCCGCTGCCGTGCGCTGCGTGACGAGACGCTCGGATTCGGCGTGAGCGTTGCGAGCGGCCTGGCCGAGACGTCCGAGCTGTTCATAAACCGCCGACATTGCTGCGTCGGATTCGTTCAGTGCCGCGAGTGTCTGTTCGACGTATTCGGCGCGCGCCTTCTGCTCCTCGGCCGCACCGGTCAACGCTGCGGCGAGTTCTTCCGAACGACGTTCCGCAGCCTCGAGACCCTCCCGCGACGAATCGATCGCGGCCTGAATCTCGAGTGTGCTCGGCGCACGGTCGGAGCCTCCGACGACCCATCCGGAACCGGTGAGATCGCCGCGACGGGTGACCGCACGCAGATCCGGTCGCTGTGAGCACACCGTTGCGGCGGCATCGAGGTCGTCGACCACCACGATCCCGGCAAGGACGGCACCGAGGCCTCCGCGCAGTTCGGCGGGGCATTCGACCACGTCGCGCACCCACCGAGCGTTCGCAGGCAACGACCCTGATTCGTCGGGCGCCTCCGCCCCGACCGCGAGGAATGCAACTCTGCCCTGGTCGGCATCGGCGAGCGCGGTCGCCAACGAGTTCGCTGCGGCCACCGACGTGACCGTGAGGGCGTCGGAGGCCGGTCCGAGTGCAGCGGCCACCGCCGCCTCGAAACCGGGTTCTACACGCAGCCGGTCTGCGAGCTGACCCAGAACACCGGAGTCGGTGTGGTGCTCGAGCAGCCATGCGGCACCGTCCTTGCGCTCGAGTCCCATGGACAGGGCGTCGATGCGTGCGCCGAGCGACGCGACCTCCTTGCCTGCGGCGCGTTCGGCGTTCTGGAGTTCCGTAACGCGGTCGTCGGCAATGCGCGCCGCCTCGACGGCTCGTTCGTGCTGAGCGTCGGCGTCGATCTCTCCCGCGTCGAGATCGTCGATGCGCCCCTGCGCGGTCTCGAACTCGGCCTGCGCGTCGACTCCGCGCCGACGAGCCTCCTCGATCGCGACAGTGAGGCGAGCGATCTCGCTGTCGATCGATTCCGTACGGGTTCGGACGGTCTCGACCTGACCGGTGAGACGAGCGAGTCCCTCGCGACGGTCGGCGATGGCGCGGACTGCCGCCATGTGTGCCCGCTCTGCTGCCGCTGCGTATTCCTCTCGCGCGGTGAGTTGTTCTTTCGCTGCGTCGAGGGTGCCGTGCGCGATCTCGACCGCTTCGAGCAGTTCGGCTTCTTCTTCGGCGATCCGCTCGGCGCGCGCTTCCATCTCGTCGGGGTCCTGCCCGGCACGCGTCTCGGGTTCCGCGTCGAGGTGGCGGGCGCGTTCCTGCGCGATGCGGACGGTCGCGGAGACGCGTTCGGCGAGAGCGGAGAGCTGGAACCAGACCTGGGACGCTGCTTCGGCGCCCGGGGTGAGCTGCGCGAGCGCCTGTTCGTGACGGGCGAGGTCTGCGGTGGCTTCGTCGAGCATCACGTTGACGTGATCGAGACGCTCGCGCAGGACTTGTTCCTGTTCGTCCTGGCCTGCGAACTCGGCGCGACGGGTGACAAGATCGTCGGCAGCGAGGCGCAGCCGGGCATCACGTAGGTCGGCCTGAACGGTCTGGGCCCGGCGCGCGACCTCGGCCTGTCGTCCCAGTGGTTTGAGCTGGCGGCGCAGTTCGGCCGTGAGGTCGGTCAGCCGGGCGAGGTTCGCCTGCATCGAGTCGAGCTTGCGGACCGCTTTCTCCTTGCGACGGCGGTGTTTGAGCACCCCGGCCGCTTCTTCGATGAACGCCCGTCGGTCTTCCGGGCGGGATTCGAGGATCGCAGCGAGGCGCCCCTGCCCGACGATGACGTGCATTTCGCGGCCGATGCCCGAGTCGGAAAGAAGTTCCTGCACGTCCATCAGCCGACACGAGTTGCCGTTGATCTCGTACTCACCTGCGCCGTCGCGGAACATGCGCCGCGTGACGGACACCTCCGAGTACTCGATCGGAAGCGCCCCGTCCGAGTTGTCGATCGTCAGGGTCACTTCGGCGCGACCGAGCGGCGGGCGCCCCGCGGTGCCCGCGAAGATGACGTCCTGCATCTTCCCGCCGCGAAGCGCTTTGGCCCCCTGCTCTCCCATCACCCAGGTGAGGGCATCGACCACATTGGACTTACCCGAGCCGTTGGGTCCGACGACACAGGTGATGCCTGGCTCGAAGCGCAGAGTCGTCGACGAAGCGAAGGACTTGAAGCCCTTCAGTGTCAGACTCTTGAGATGCATGAGGAAAAACCTTACCGGGACGTCAGCGCTCGACGAATCCGGTGAGCCCGCCGCGTGCCGGTTCCCAGCTCTCGACCACGAGGCGCACCTCCCCCGGTGTGAGATCGGACCGCAGCCATGCGAGCAGCATCTCGAGCGCGTGGCGCGGCCCCTCGGCGATGACGAGAACCCGACCGTCCGCGTGGTTGGTGGCGTGGCCGGCGAGTCCGAGTTCCAATGCCCGGGCACGGGTGAACCAGCGGAAGCCGACGCCTTGGACCTTGCCGTGCACCCACGCCGTCAGGCGTGCGGTGTCGTCGGAATGGTCGGCGTCGTCATGGTGTTCGAGTGCCACAGCGCTTCTCTAGGCGTCGGCGGTGATGGTCAACGTCACCTTCGTGCCCGCCTTCAGCGTGCGTCCGACGGTGCAGACCTTTGCTACGGATCGTTCGACGAGCGCGACGAGGCGCTGCTGGGCTTGCGCGTCGAGTTCGGAGAGGTCGAGGATCAGTTCCTCCTCGAGATGTGGGTAGACCTCGTTCTCGCGATCGGCTGCGCCCGACACCTTGATGGTCGCGTCGTAGTCGTCACCGAGCCTTCGCGAGAGAGGGAAGTCCGAGCTCATTCCGGAACACGCGGCCAACGCGATCTTCAGCAGTTCGCCGGGGGTGAAGACTCCATCGACGGTCTCGGATCCGATGAGGACCTCGGCGCCTCGTGAGCTGCGGCCCGTGTAGCGGCGGGTGCCGGTGCGTTCGACCCACAGGTCGGTGGGTGTGGTCGCGGGGTTCTGGTCAGCCATGCGGGAAATCCTGCCATGCGCTGCCGACACCGGGTACAGGACCGCCCCTCACTCCCTGATGGTCGCGCCGCCGCGAACGATGCGTGGCCGGGGCTGGCAACGTGGGCACGAAAAGGACGAGCGGTTCATGAACTTCTCGCGCCGGATCGGTGCGCCGCATCGAGGGCACGGCCTGTTCTCCCGGCCGTACGCGTTCAAGGAGCGATCGAAGTAGCCGGACTCACCGTTGACGTTGACGTACAAGGCATCGAAGGACGTGCCACCCTGGCCGAGCGCTTCGGCCATCACATCGTGAGCCGCAGCGAGCACGGCATGCAGTTTCGGACCGGTCAGTTTGTCGGTCGGCCGGTTGCCGTGGATCTGCGCACGCCACAGCGCTTCGTCCGCGTAGATGTTGCCGATTCCGGAGACGACGGTCTGGTCGAGCAGTGCGCGTTTGATCTCGGTGTGCTTTCCGCGCAGCACCTTCACCACGGCGGACGGATCGAATCGCGGGTCCATAGGATCCCGTGCTATGTGTGCGACGGGCAGCGGTAATCGATCGCCGTCGACCTCGACGAGCGGTGCCAGTGCCCATCCACCGAACGTCCGCTGGTCGACGAAACGCAGATCGGCGCCACTGTCGAGTACCGCTCGGATCCTCAGGTGCTTCTCGTGCGCGACCGTTGGTGGCTGCACCAACATCTGTCCGCTCATCCCGAGGTGCACGACCACTGCCAGGTCGGTCGGTTCCAGAACGAGCCAGAGGTACTTTCCACGCCGTTCGACAGCGGTCACGGTCTGGCCGGTCAGCTGCAGAGCGAGATCACGCGGGCCCGGTTCGTGGCGTCGCGCCGCCCTCGGGTGCAGAACCTCGACGGACTCCATAGTGGCGCCCAGCACGTGGGCGGTCAGACCACGCCGAACGACTTCGACCTCGGGAAGTTCGGGCACGACAGGATCAGTTGGCCCCGGTCGAGGTCTCGGTGTTCTGGTCGGTCTCGCTCGACAACACCTGCCATGCGGTGGAAGCCGCCTTCTGCTCGGCCTCCTTCTTCGTCCGACCGACGCCGACACCGTAGGGCTTTCCTGCCACGAGAGCGGTGGCCGTGAATTCCTTGTCGTGGTCGGGTCCGGTCGCCGTGATCTCGTACACGGGCACGCCGACTCCGCGTTCGGCGGTGAGTTCCTGCAGGCTCGTTTTCCAGTCCAGGCCGGCTCCCAGACGTGGACCGCGGTCGAGCAGTTCGGCGAACAGACGCAGGACCACCTCTCGGGCGACCTCGATGCCGTGCTGCAGGTGAACAGCCCCGAGCAGCGACTCCATTCCGTCGGCGAGGATGCTCGCTTTGTCCCGTCCGCCGGTCATCTCCTCGCCCTTGCCGAGCAGCAGATGTACGCCCAGCCCCCCATCGCCGAGGCCGCGCGCCACTTCGGCGAGTGCGTGCATGTTGACCACGCTCGCGCGGATCTTCGCGAGTTCACCTTCTGGTTTGTCCGGGTGGGTCAGATACAGGTATTCGGTCACGGACAGACCCAGCACGGCGTCGCCGAGGAACTCGAGTCGTTCGTTGGTCGGCAATCCACCCTTCTCGTATGCGTACGAGCGATGGGTCAATGCCAGGGTCAGCAGGTCAGGGGCCACCGGGACACCGAGGGCGGCGAGAAGAGACGCATGTTCTCCCTCGCCGCCCTCGGGTGCGGTATCGATCGACTTGGTCGTCACGTATGTACCGATCAGACGGGCGCGGTCACCTGACGACCGTTGTAGGTGCCACACGACGGGCACGCCACGTGCGGCAGCTTCTTCTCACCGCAGCCGCGGTTCGGGCAGGTGACGAGCGTGGGCGCAGTGGTGTTCCACTGGCTGCGCCGCGACCGGGTGTTGGAACGCGACATTCTGCGCTTGGGGACGGCCACGTCTACTTCTCCTCGTTGTTCTTGCTGTCGGATGCACTGCTGGATTCTTCGGAGCCTGCGCCGAACGCGGCTGCCAACCCAGCCCAGCGAGGATCCAGTATTTCATGTCCGTGCCCGGATTCGGCAATCGCCAGGCGAATACCACATTCCGCGCACAGTCCCGCGCAGTCGTCGGTGCACAACGGACGTAGCGGAAGTTCCAATCCGACCGCATCGACGATCGCAGGCTCGAGGTCGATCAGATCGTCTTCGATCCGATAGACCTCGTCTTCCTGCGTGGTCTGGTCGGTCACACTGTTCGGGTAGGCGAACAGCTCGGTGAGGTACAAACTCACCTCGCCCGTGAACGGCTCGAGGCATCGAGAGCATTCACCGGCGGTGTCGGCACGAACTGTACCGGTCACCAGAACACCCTCCGACACCGACTCCAACCGAAGGTCGAGGTCGATCTCGCTGCCTTCCTCGATCGCGATCATTTCGAGTCCGATGCGCGATGGAGACAGAACGCGGCGCTGCACCGTACGCATCGACCCGGGACGACGCCCCAGCGAGAGCGTGTCCAGCACGAGGCCGGCTTCCCGTTCGGGATGCCGCGTACCGGAGCGGTGGGTAGACAACGTCGATCTCACTTTCGAATAGAAGGCAGTGCGAATTCACTGGGCAACCGTTCAATGGTACGCGATGACCCCGCGATTCACGAAAAAACACGGGTTCACCACGGGAAACGGTTCACCGGCGCCAGGCGGCCCGATGGTCGGCCTCGGCATAGTCCGGTCTTCCCGACGTCCTCAACTGCTGACGCCCGCGGCCCACCGAACGCAGGGTGGTGTCGAGGATCTCCTCGAACTCGGCGAGTTTGCCGTCGACATACTCGTCACACTCGGTGCGCAACCGATCGGATTCGGCGTGGGCACCATCGATGACGCGCGCCGACTCCACATGTGCGGACTGCACGACCTCGGTCTGAGATACCAACCGCGCCTGCTCGGCCTCGCCGTCGGCGATGGATCGGTCGTATGCCGCCTTGCCTGCCTCGACCATACGGTCGGCCTCGGATCGAGCCCTGCCGGTGACGGCGTCGTACTGCCGCTTGCCGTCGGCGATGAGGGCATCCGCCTCCGCCTGCGCATCGGCGACCAGTTCGCCCGCGTGCGCGCGCGCCTCCGCCACCATCCGGTCGGCCTGCGCCTTCGCGTCGGAGAGCATGCGATCGGCGTCGGCCCGGGCCTCCTCGATCAACGTGCGTGCCTCTTCGTCGGCATCGCCGACCGTTTTGTCCGCCAGGGCCCGTGCGTCGCCGACCAGCTTGTCGCGGTGATCGAGAACGTCCTGAGCGTCGTCCAATTCGGCGGGAAGAGCGTCCCTCACGTCGTCGAGAAGTTCGAGCACATCGCCGCGTGGGACCACGCAACTCGCCGTCATGGGAACGCTTCGTGCCTCTTCGGTGATCGCGACAAGTTCGTCGAGTGCCTCGAATACCCGGTACACGCCAACCCCAATCCTGATCCGTCGACCCGGCCGGTGCGACCGCGCCGTGTCCAGTCTGCCGCAGCGTGCGCTCCGGTTCCGGTCCACGCGCCGGTGTGTCGGATCACGGTTCGGCGGTGTGCGGGTAGTTACTCGGCTGCGGCCCGTTCGGCGAGGCGTGCGAGAAGCCGCTTGTGCACGGCCTCGGGAAGCATCTCGGAGACGTCACCGCCGTAGGCGGCAACCTCCTTGACGAGCGAGCTCGAGAGATAGCTGTACACGGGATTGGTGGCCACGAACAGGGTGTCGACGCCGGTGAGCTTGTGATTCATCTGGGCCATCTGCAACTCGTAGTCGAAGTCGTTGGCGCCGCGGAGCCCCTTGACGATCGCAGAGATCCCGTTCGCAGTTGCATAGTCGACCAGCAGCCCCTGCCAGGAATCGACGCGAACATTGCCGAGATGCGACGTGGCCTCGGCGAGCATTTCGAGGCGTTCGGGCACCGTGAACATGCCCTGCTTGTTGGGATTGATCACGACGGTGACCACGACCTCGTCGAATTGCACCGCGGTACGAGCGATGACGTCGAGGTGTCCGTTGGTGACCGGGTCGAAGGATCCTGGGCATACCGCGCGGCTCATGAGTCAGCACCGTAACAGGCCGCGATCTCCACGCGCGTCTCACCGTACTTCCGGACCCGGTCGACGTCGAAACCGGTGGGCCACGCAGTTTCCGGCGCTCGGCTGGAGCGTTCGAGTACCACGATCGTGTTCTCCCCAACCCAACCGTGCTCGACGAGCGCAATGAGCATCGCCGACACCGCGCTCTCCGCGATCGCGTACGGAGGATCAGCGAAGACCAGATCGTATTCGCGGTCGGCACCCGCCACCAGGACCGCGGCGACCGGCGCCGACCGCAGCATCGCGCCGGACAAGCCGACGACGGCGATGTTGTCGCGGATCACCGCCGACGCTTTGGCGTCCGATTCGACGAGCATCGCATGCGCTGCACCTCGCGAAAGCGCTTCGAGACCGAGCGCGCCGGACCCCGCATAGAGGTCCAGCACGACTGCCCCGTCGAGATCCATCCGCGCGTCGAGCGAACTGAACAGCGCTTCGCGCACCCGCTCGGATGTCGGCCGAGTACCGCGGGGCGGCACCTTCAGGCGCCGCCCCCCGGCTCGACCGGCAACGATTCGTGTCACTCGGAGCTTGCCTCCGTAGACACCACTACGAGCAGATCTCCACCTTCGACCTGCTGAACGGGTCCGGCTGCGATGCGAGTGATCCGCCCGCCGCGAGGAGCGGTGATCGCCGCTTCCATCTTCATCGCCTCGATCGTGGCGACCGTGTCGCCTGCCGAGACCGTGTCGCCTTCGGATACGACAAGGGTGACCGTGCCCGCGAACGGAGCCGCGACGTGCCCTGGATCGTTGCGATCTGCCTTCTCCACGACGGGGATCTCGCTGGCGATCGACCGGTCTCGCACCGACACGGGGCGAAGCTGGCCGTTGAGCAGGCACATCACGTTGCGGAATCCACGTTCGTCCGCGTCCGAGATCGCCTCGAGCCCGATCAGCAGCTCGACGCCCTTGCCGAGACGGACGCGGTGTTCCTCGCCGTACCGCAATCCGTAGAAGAACTGGTTCGCCGACAGCTCCGAGGTGTCTCCGTACTGCTCACGATGCTGTTCGAACTCGCGGGCCGGACCCGCGAACAACAACCGGTTGAGGGTCCGACGACGTTCGAGAGAGGATCCCGCGAGGCCCTTTTCCTCGTCGGCCGTCAACGGCGTCTCGGCCTTCGGCTCCGCGCGGCCGGCCAGCGCCTTCGAACGGAACGGCTCAGGCCAGCCACCGGCCGGCGTTCCGAGGTCGCCGCGCAAGAATCCGATGACCGAATCCGGGATGTCGAACTTTCCGGGCTCGGCCGCGAAGTCGTCGACCGAGACGCCCGCGCCGACCAGGTGCAAGGCGAGGTCGCCGACGACCTTCGACGACGGCGTCACCTTGATCAGGCGCCCCAGCAGGCGGTCGGCGCCTGCGTAGGCGGCCTCGACGTCCTCGAACCGGTCGCCGAGTCCGAGCGCGATTGCCTGCTGACGAAGATTCGACAGCTGACCACCCGGAATCTCATGGGTGTACACACGGCCGGTCGGCGCGGGCAGACCCGACTCGAACGGCGCGTACACCCGTCGCAGTGCCTCCCAGTACGGTTCGAGATCGCACACCGCCTGTAGGTCCAGTCCGGTGTCGAACTCGCTGTGCGCCGCGGCCGCGACGATCGCCGACAATGCAGGCTGGCTCGTGGTGCCCGCGAGCGCCGCCGACGCACCGTCGACCGCGTCGGCTCCCGCGTGCCATGCCGCAACGTAAGTGGCGAGCTGTCCGCCGGGGGTGTCGTGCGTATGCACGTGCACCGGCAGATCGAAGTTGCTGCGCAGAGCCTTGACCAGGGTGGCAGCGGCGGGCGCGCGGAGCAGACCTGCCATGTCCTTGATGGCGATGATGTGCGCGCCTGCATCGACGATCTGCTCGGCCAGCTTCAGGTAGTAGTCGAGCGTGTAGATGGTCTCGTTCGGGTTCGACAGATCGCCCGTGTAGGACAGGGCCACCTCGGCGAGCGTGGTGCCGGTCTCGCGCACAGCGTCGATCGCCGGCCGCATCTGATCGACGTTGTTGAGCGCATCGAAGATACGGAAGATGTCGATTCCCGTGTCGGCGGCTTCCTGGACGAATGCGCGCGTGACTGCCTCCGGGTACGGGGTGTACCCGACGGTGTTGCGCCCGCGCAGGAGCATCTGCAGGTTGATGTTGGGAATTGCCTCACGCAACGCCGCAAGCCGCTCCCACGGATCCTCGTGCAGGAAACGCAGCGCCACGTCGTAGGTAGCTCCGCCCCACGCCTCGATCGAGAGCAGTTCCGGCGTCATGCGTGCGACGTGACCGGCTACCGTGAGCAAGTCCTTGCTGCGCACGCGGGTGGCGAGCAGTGACTGATGCGCGTCACGGAACGTCGTGTCGGTGACACCGATGGCCTTCTGTTCGCGCAGGGCCCGCGCGAAACCCTCGGGCCCGAGTTCGAGCAAACGCTGCCGGGACCCGGGAGCCGGGGGCACAGACAGGTCGATTGCGGGGAGCTTGTCGTGCGGGTACACCGTCGCGATCCGCTCGCCATGAGGCTTGTTGACCGTGACGTCGGCGAGATACTCGAGGATCTTCGTTCCCCGGTCGGCCGAACGTCGCTGCGTCAACAGGTGCGGCCGCTCCTCTATGAACGAGGTCGTCACGCGCCCGGCGCGGAAGTCATCGTCATCGAGAACAGCCTGCAGGAACGGGATGTTCGTCGATACACCGCGAATACGGAACTCGGTCACCGCGCGACGGGCACGCGCGACGGCTGCTTCGAGGTCACGGCCTCGGCACGTGAGCTTGACGAGCATCGAGTCGAAGTGCGCCGAGATCTCCGCACCCACCGATGTACCACCGTCGAGACGGATCCCTGCACCACCGGGGGTGCGGTAGCCGGTGATGCGGCCCGTGTCGGGGCGGAAGCCGTTGGCCGGATCCTCTGTGGTGATACGGCACTGCAGCGCCGCGCCGTGGATGCGGATCGTGTCCTGGCTCAGACCGAGATCGGCCAAGGTCTCGCCCGAAGCGATCCGAAGCTGCGCCTGCACCAGGTCCACGTCGGTGATCTCCTCGGTCACCGTGTGCTCGACCTGGATACGCGGGTTCATCTCGATGAACACGTGCTTGCCGCGCTCGTCGAGGAGGAATTCGACCGTGCCCGCGCACTGGTAGCCGATCTGCTCGGCGAACGCGACGGCGTCCGCGCAGATCCTGTCGCGAAGGTCCGGGTCCAGGTTCGGGGCAGGCGCAAGCTCGATGACCTTCTGGTGGCGGCGCTGCACAGAGCAGTCCCGCTCGTACAGATGGACGACGTTGCCGTGCTTGTCTGCCAGGATCTGCACCTCGATGTGACGAGGGTTGACCACGGCCTGCTCGAGGAAGACCGTCGGGTCGCCGAAAGCCGCATCGGCCTCACGGGATGCCGCCTCGATGGCCTCGCGCAGCTGGGAGGGCTCGGCCACACGCCGCATACCGCGGCCACCACCACCCGCTACAGCCTTGACGAACACCGGGAAGGTCATCTTCTCCGAAGCCGCGACAAGCTCCTCGAGATCGGCAGACGGCTCCGACGAGGCCAGTACCGGCAGTCCCGCTGCTTTCGCAGCCGCGATCGCACGCGCCTTGTTTCCGGTCAGTTCCAGGATCTCGGTCGAGGGGCCGACGAATGTGATGCCCGCACGGTCGCATGCCGCGGCGAGGTCCGGGTTCTCGGACAGGAAGCCGTAACCGGGGTAGATGGCGTCGGCGCCGACCGATGCAGCTGCCTTCACGATCTCGTCGACCGAGAGGTAGGCCCGGACCGGGTGCCCTTCCTCACCGATCTGATATGCCTCGTCGGCCTTCAGACGATGCAGGGACTTGCGATCTTCGTACGGGAACACCGCGACCGTTTCAGCACCCAGTTCGTAGGCGGCACGAAACGCGCGGATTGCGATCTCGCCTCGGTTGGCGACAAGCACTTTGGAGAACATTGCATGACGGTACCGCGCCCGAACAGCACTTCAGTCTCCGGGATTCCACATCTCGAGACGCTGCGGCGTTCCTCCCCGACTGTAACGATGCAGTCGTCCACCAGGTAACAAACACGAAACCTACGCGGTCGCAAGGCCGTAACACCGCGGCTTCGATCCTGCCGCGTTCGAAAAAATGCACCGATGAATTTTTCGGGTGGGACGGTCGGTTTTCCGTTACCGCGAGTCGTCGATCCGAGACACTGGGCCCGAGACCTGAGCACAAGGAAACCCTGGAGTTGCACGTCGAAGCAAAGGACAACGCACATGACCCGCAGGACCACCGCGCATCTGTTCAGCTCCGTCAACGGCGTCGTCGAATCGCCCGACAGGTTCCAGTTCGACGCCTTCGGACCCGAGGAGGGCGACCTGATGGCCGAATCGCTGAGCGGGGTGACGGACGTCGTCATCGGACGGAAATTGTGGCGGGAGTGGTCGGGGTACTGGCCGGGCGCCGACGACCCTTTCGGCGCGTTCATCAACCCCGTCCGCAAACACGTCATCACCAGCACCCTGGACAGCGACGGCATCTCGCTCGGATGGAACAGCACAGTGATCACCGGCGATCCGGTCGAGTACGTCAGAGCACTTCAGCAGGACGGCTCGGGTGGCATCACCGTGGCCGGCGGGATAGAAACCATCCGCTCCCTGTTCCTCGCCCGTGTCGTCGACGCACTCACATTGACCGTCCACCCCGCTGTGACGAATGAAGGCCGACGACTGTTCGACGAGTCCGTGCCGCTGACCAGACTCGACCTGGTCGACAGCAGAATCACCGGTCAGGGCAATGCGGTCCTGACCTACACCCTGCGCGACTGACAGCGGTCGCCATCGGTCACGATTTCTCGAGAAACTGGGCTTTCGTAGTGTCGAGCGCGGCGCCCATCATGCTCGCGAGCCCCGGATGTTGCTTCAGTTCCGGATCCTTCTCCGTGACGTCTCGAGCGAAGCGCTGCGCAGCGGCGATCACCTCTACGTCGTCGACGAGCGAGAGCAGACGCAGGGTCGACACCGTTCCGGACTGCGCGACACCGAGCACGTCGCCCTCACGACGCAACTGCAGGTCGAGTTGGGCGAGTTCGAATCCGTCCGCAGTGCTTGCGACCGCCTCGAGCCTGGTCATCGTCGGGCTTCCCGGCTTGGTATCGGTGATCAGCAGGCATAGGCCCTGGTGGCCTCCCCGGCCGACCCGGCCACGGAGCTGATGGAGCTGACTGACACCGAACCGGTCGGCATCGACGATCACCATCACCGTCGCGTTCGGTACGTCGACTCCGACTTCGACGACCGTGGTGCACACCAGTACGTCGATCTCACCCGCACCGAAGTCGCGCATCACCGCGTCCTTCTCGTCGCCGGGGAGCCGACCGTGCAGCAACCCGACCCGCAGATCGGCCAGCGGACCCGACACCAGTTCGTCGAACTGCTGCAGGACCGATTTCGTGTCGGGCGGCTTCTGCTTGCCCTTCTTCCCGGTGACGGACTCGTCGAGGAGTTCGAAGGCTGCGGGATCGAAGACGGCGTCGTCGTCGGCATCCCCATCACCGATCCGAGAACACACGACATATGCCTGACGACCTTCCGCGACCTCCTCACGGATTCGATCCCACGCGCGGTCGACCCAGGTCGGGTGGACCTTCGCAGCCACCACACGGCTGACGATCGGCGAACGCCCCTTCGGGAGCTGACGCAGCGTCGACACTTCGAGGTCGCCGAGCACCGTCATCGCGATGGTGCGCGGGATCGGGGTCGCGGTCATCACCAGCACGTGTGGGGCTGCTCCGTCACGGCCGCGGGAACGCAGCTTGTCGCGTTGTTCCACACCGAATCGGTGCTGCTCGTCGATTACGACCAGGCCGAGATCGAAGAAGTCGACATTGTCTTCGATCAGGGCATGGGTGCCGATGACGATGCCCGCGTCGCCGGTCACCGCCTCGTTCAATGCCTGCCGCTTCTGCGCTGTCTTCATCGAGCCGGTCAGGAGGGTGATACGGGTGGCGAGTTCGTGGGCACCGAGTTCGCCGGCGGCGGCGAGGTCGCCGAGCATCGCGGTGAGTGAACGTGCATGCTGTGCTGCGAGCACCTCGGTAGGTGCGAGCAGTGCACACTGATGACCGGCATCGATCACCTGCAGCATCGCTCGCAACGCGACGATCGTCTTTCCGGAACCCACTTCCCCTTGCAGCAATCGGTTCATCGGGTGGTTCTGCGACAGGTCCGCGGAGATCTCGTCCGCAACGGACAGCTGCCCTTCGGTCAGCTCGAACGGCAGCCTGCGATCGAACTCGTCGGCGAGCGCATCGGCCTGCCGCGGACACCTCGGTGCGCTCCGAACCTCGACGTCGTGGCGCCGGCGCGCCATCACCAACTGCACCGCCGCGGCTTCGTCGAACCGCAACCGTTCCCGCGCGAGGGTGACGTCGTTCTTGGAATCGGGCAGGTGGATGGTTCGCAGGGCCTCGTCGAGTCCGATGAGAGAATTCTCGCTGCGTACGCCGCCCGGGAGCGGGTCCTCCACGGAGTCGAGCTGATCGAGAACCTGCCGGACGCACCGCATCACTGTCCACGACTCCACGTCGCGGGTCGCCGGATACATCGGGATGAGGGCTCGATCGAAGATCGACATGTCGATGCCGTCCGCACCTTGGGCACTGCGCGCCAGCCCGGCCAGCGCACCGGCTCCGCGGACACGTCCCGGTGCGGGCGCAGCGCCGCCGACCTCGGGCTCGCGCGGCTCCGGAAGGATCACATAACTCGGATGGGCCAGGCTCCACTTGTCGCGGAAGTACTTCACGGTGCCCGAGAACATGCCCCGCACACCGGGCTTGATGTTGTATTTGACCTTGTGCGGGTTGAAGAAGGTGACGTCGATCCGGTGGCGGTCCGACACCAGCACCACAGCCAGCCGGGTGCCGGGACGGCTCTTCATCCGCACCTCGTCGGCCTTCTCCACGCGGGCGATGATCGTGACGTGCTCGCCCTCGGCCGGCTGAGTGTCGCCGAGTTCCGCACCCTGGGTGGCGTAGCGGTGCGGGTAGTGCCGCAACAGGTCTTCGACCGTGGTCATCCCGAACGCGTCGGACAGCTTGTCTGCGGTCTTCCGGCCGAGGAGATGATCTAGGCGGTCCGCGAGTGTCGCCACTACCGTCCCTTCCGTTCCGTGCGGTGACCATCCGAGGTCGCCGGTTACTCGACGCCGAGCTGCAGCAGGTCGCTGCGCTGTCCCCCCTGATACACCACGACCTCCAGTTCCGGGTGGCGGTCGTCGAGGTGGCGGGTCAGTTGTTCGGCGAGACCGTCGGGGGCGCCGTCCCCGACGAGCATCGTCACGAGCTCACCACCCGCGGCGAGGATCTTGTCGAGCAGCGACACACCCGCTGCCACAAGATCATGCTCGATGACTACGACATCTCGTCCCGCGAGCCCGAGACTGTCCCCCGGTTGACACGTTCCGACCCAGGTCAAGGCACGTTCGGTCGCGTACCGCAAAGATCCCCAGCGGGTCGCGGCCGCCGCTTCCGACATCGCGAACGCGTCATCGACGGTAGCGCGTCCCGCGTCGTGCACTGCGAGGGACGCCAGCCCCTGGACCATCGAGGAACACGGTAGGAACATCACCTCGCGTCGACCGGCTCGGGCCTGCGCACCCACTGCAACGACGTCCTGCTCGGACACCCACCCGTTGGGAAGGACGAGGACGTCCGTGCTCGGCAACGAACGGATCGCGTCGAGCAGCAGACGGGGGTCGACGGCTGTCTCCGCAGAGAGGACGGTAGCGCCCTCTGCATCGAACAATCCCTCCGCGCCGTCACCCGAGACGATCGCGAGGACTGCACGGCCGGAGGCAGACACCCGAGCACTCGGGGCACTCGATGCACTCGGGGCGCACTGCCCGACTCGGTCTGCTTCCAGCGTGAAGCAGGTGATCGCGATGCGGCGCAGCCTGCCCGCCGCGATTCCCGCCTCGATCGCAGCACCGGCGTCGCAGCAGTGCACGTGGACCGACCATCCTGCAGAACCGTCCCCCACGATCGCAACCGAGTCGCCCAGTTCGTCGAGCCGCGCCCGGAGCACCGCGATCCGCGCGCGATCGGACCCGTCGACGATGTACATGACCTCGTAGTCCTGCGACTCACCGTCCTGTTCGGCAGCGTCATGATCCGGGACGTCCGGACCACCGGTGTCGGCAACGGGAGTGCTGGTGAGGCGTAGGTGACGGTCGGGTCGCTGGCCCGACACGATTTCGACCAGGCAGTCGAGCAGGATCAGCAGGCCGAGACCGCCGGCGTCGACGACTCCCGCAGCAGCAAGGGCCTCGAGCTGTTCCGGTGTGACCTCGAGCGCGGTCGCCGCGGCGTCGGCGGCGGCCCCGACGGCGCCCCGCAACGACTTCGTGTCGATCACAGCGCGTCCCGCTCCGTCCGCGGCTGCGCGCAGCACCGTGACGATCGTGCCCTCGGCGGGGGTGCTCAGGGCATCGGTCACGGTCGTGGCGGCCCGGCCCAGGGCACGGGCGAAGTCGCGACCGTCGACGGCGGTCAGTCCCGCGATCGAGTCCGCGACACCGCGCAGTCCTTGCGCAAGGATCACCCCGGAGTTGCCGCGAGCTCCGACGAATGCGCCGCGGGCCAGTGCCTCGGCGACCGCGCCGACCGTGAGCGCACCATCGACGGGTCCGCCGAGTTCGTCGGCGGCAGCGCGCAAGGTGGCAAGCAAGTTGGTGCCGGTGTCTCCATCCGGGACCGGGAAGACGTTGAGGGTGTTGATCTCGTGGCAACGTTCGTCGAGGGTGGCCAACGCCAGCTCGACCCAGCGACGCAATGCTCGGCCGTCGACGCCCTCACCGCCTTCGAGCACCGATCAACCCCTTTCCCGTGCCGTCGTACACTCGTGGAAAAGACTAGCCGCGCCCCATTTACGTGTCCGGTTTGGTCTTAGGCAGTCCGGTTGGCTAAGCTGGTCGGGTTGCCTGACACGGGTGACGACGCTCCCCGTGTCTGAAGCATGCACAGACAGAAGATATCCACTAGACACAAGGAGTTCGCGACATGGCTGCCGTCTGCGACGTATGCGCCAAGGGCCCCGGCTTCGGGAAGTCGGTCTCGCACTCGCACCGGCGTACCAACCGTCGCTGGAACCCGAACATCCAGAGCGTTCGCGCTCAGGTTGCACCGGGCAACACCCGCAAGATGAACGTGTGCACCTCCTGCCTGAAGGCAGGAAAGGTTGCTCGCGGCTGACCCCGGTCGAGATGTGGATCAAGGCCCCCGATGCGTAATACGCCGGGGGCCTTGATCGTTCGATCGCCGGTACCGATATGGTGCGACGGTGACCGATAACCTACAGCCCCTCGTACGTGTGGAGGACGGTGTGCTGCGGATCGCCGTGGCCACCGCCGAGCACGGCACATCGTTGTCCCCCGAAGGCATGCGGCAGGGCATCGACGCCCTGCGTTCGGCCGGCCCCGAGATCGGTGCAGTCCTGCTCGTCGGCGAGGGTGCGAACTTCTGCGCGGGCGGAAACGTCCGTGGCTTCGCCGCAGCAGAAGACCGAAGCGCCCATCTGTTCGACATCGCGAACCTGTTTCACGACTTCGTTCGCGCGCTCGACGCCATCGCTGTTCCTGTCGTCGCCGCAGTGCACGGCTGGGCGGCAGGAGCGGGTATGAGCATCGTGCTGCACGCAGATATCGCATTCGCTGGTCCCGGAACCAAGCTTCGGGCCGCCTATCCGTCGATCGGGTTCACGCCGGACGGCGGCATGTCGTGGACGTTGCCCCGTGTCGTGGGGCTCGCCCGCGCGCGTGAACTCATCCTCACCGACGCTGTCATCAGCGCCGAGGAGGGTGTCCGGCTCGGATTGCTCAGCCGCATCGTGGGCGACGACGAGATCCAGGGAGAAGCCCTGCGGATCGCGCGCACGCTCGCACACGGCCCTACTGCGGCCTACGCGGGAATCCACCGTCTGGTCAACGAGTCCGTACACCGGTCGTTGTCCGAACAGATGGATGCCGAGGCCGCGTCGATCTCGGCCGCATCGACAACCCCCACCGGCATCGAAGGTGTGGACGCATTCGTCGAGAAGCGCCGCCCCGATTGGTCGCTGGGCGCCAACGCCGTACAGCAGTGATCGTCGCGAGCCGCTGGGTTGTCGCGAGCCGGTCGGCTAAGGCAGACGCCAGTCCACCGGCTCGCCACCCTGCTCCACCAGCAACGCGTTCGCCCGGCTGAAGGGTTTCGATCCGAAGAATCCGCGCGACGCCGACAACGGCGATGGGTGCGCAGACTCGACGATCGGGACCCCGCCGAGAAGCGGGCGGAGGGTGGCTGCGTCGCGACCCCACAGAATCGCGACGAGGGGTGCATCCCGCGCGACGAGCGCTCGGATCGCCTGCTCGGTGACGCTCTCCCACCCTTTACGCCGGTGTGATGCGGGCTCACCCGGTTGCACGGTGAGCACCCTGTTCAACAACAACACGCCCTGTTCCGACCAGGGCGTGAGGTCGCCGTTGGTGGGCTGCGGCAATCCCAGGTCTTCGCCGTACTCGCGGTAGATGTTGGCGAGGCTACGCGGAATGGGGCGCACATCCGGGGCCACGGAGAAGCTCAACCCGACCGCGTGGCCGGGCGTCGGGTACGGATCCTGTCCGACGATCAGCACCCGCACGCCGTCGAACGGGTGGGTGAACGCGCGCAGAACGTTCTCGCCTGCGGGAAGGTACCTGCGCCCGGCTGCGATCTCCGCCCTGAGGAACGCGCCCATCGCGGTGATGTTCTCGGCGACGGGTGCGAGGGCTTGCGCCCAGCCCAGGTCGACGATCTCCGACAGAGGCTTCGTCGCCCGCTCTGTTGTCTGTTCGCTCACGTCGGAAACTCCTCTGTCATACGGTCCGGTCGATCGATCTGCGCCCATTAGTCGATTCGACGCAGGGCGGTGCGGTAGTAGTCCGCGTTCGCGGCATACATCTTCGCGTTCGCATCGAAGTGGCCTTCGGGCAACTCGAATCCTTCACGAATCTTCGCGGGGACTCCCATCGCCATCCGACGCGCCGGCAGCTCGAAACGCGGCGGGATGAGGGCACCTGCCGCAACCTGTGCGCCCTCGCCGATCGTCGACCCGTTGAGCACGAGAGAACCCGAGCCGATCAGAGCGCCGTCACCGATCGCGGCACCTTCGATGTGTGTGTTGTGACCGACCACGCATCGTGCGCCGAGGATCGTGTCGTCGATGGCGGTGCAGTGGATGATCGTGCCGTCCTGGATGTTGGTCTCATCGCCGACGACGATCCGGCCGTAATCGGCCCTCAGCACTGCGGTCGGCCACACCGAGGCATGAGCGCCGAGGGTGACGTTGCCGATGACCACCGCGTCGGGGTGTACGTAAGCAGTGGGGTGAATGTCGGGAGTGCGGTCGCCGAGCGCGTAAACAGCCATGGGAAAAACCTATCTCGAGTTCACGGACCCGAAACTCTCCCACCCACCCTGTGCGCCCCACTTACGGCCGTCGACCGTCACGCCACTGCCGTCGTGCACACGGCCGATCCGCCGCCATCCGTCCGGCAGATCCACTCCAGGGGGGAAGCACGCGGCCAGGGCGTGGTCTTCGCCACCGGTGAAGACCCAGTTCCACGGGTCGGCTCCGAGCTCACGTGCCGCGGCCGTCAGGCGCGCTGGGGGTTCGAGGGTGTGCTGTTCGACGGTGATGGCGACACTTGACGCGACCGCGATGTGCCCGAGATCGGCGAGTAGGCCATCGGAGATGTCGGTGCCTGCACGAGCCCCGGCGAGTACCGCGCTGACACCGGCGTCGTAAGGCGGTGTCGGAACCCGGTGGGCGTCGACGAGATCGGCGAATCCGGTGTGCTCCGCCTCGAGCAGGGACAGACCCGCTGCGGATGCTCCGACGGTGCCTGCGAGCGCAACGATGTCGCCGACGAGCGCTTCGGAGCGCAGCAGCGGTGCGCGTCCCTGCAGGTCTCCGAGGACGGTGACCGAGACAACCACCTGTCCGGCCTGCACGAGATCTCCGCCGACCACGCCTGCGCCGATCGCTTCGGCAGCTTCACCGATACCAGCGGAGATCTCGTCGAGTATCGAGACCGGGGTGTCGGGTGGGCAGCCGAGACCCACGAGGAATGCGGTGGGACGTGCTCCCATCGCAGCGACGTCCGCCCCGTTCTGGGCCACCGCCTTGCGTCCGATGTCCCGCGGCGACGACCAGTCGAAGCGGAAGTGGCGACCTTCGACGAGCATGTCGGTGGAGACCACTACGCGGCCATCGCCCGCCGCGACGATCGCGGCGTCGTGCCCCGGCCCCACCAGCGTCGTCTCGGGCTGTTGTCGTCCGGCGGTCGCGCGGGCGATCGTGGGGAACTCCCCCATCTCGGCGACGGTGGGTTCTCGGCGGGAGCTGCTGGATGAACCGAGCGGATCCGACACGGTGATTGGCGCCTCTTTCTCGATCGGCTGTGGTTCGGGCGGAGCACATGCCCTGCTAGCGTCGTCAAACGCTACCTTCCTACCCGCTCACTCTCCGATTCCGGGAAACAGATGAACGACAACTCCGCGCCCGAACCCGATCCGACCGCGCCTGATGCCGCCGAGACCCCCGATGCCGCCGAGACCCTCGATGCCGTCGGGACCACGGACGAGCCCCGCCGTAGCCCCGCCACTATCGCGACCGCGGTCGCACTTCCCGTCGCACTGCTCACGGGGGTCGTCGTGGCTGCCATCATGATGTCGCGGGATCCCGTGACCAGTCCGGTGGGACTGGGACCGGTGCCTGCACCGGAAGCAGAATCGACCTCGTGCACCGACCTGCTCGCCGCAGTTCCCGAGAATATCGGGGAATTCGCCCGCGCCGAGCTGGCCGATCCCGCGCCGGTCGGGGCCGCAGCATGGCAGGCGCCCGATGCGTCGGAGGTGGTTCTGAGGTGCGGTCTCGAACGACCCGCCGAGTTCGATCAGGCAGCTGCGTTGCAGGTCATCGACGGGGTCCAGTGGTTCGAGGTGTCGGGCGCCGCGCAGGGCATCGACGCTAGCACGTGGTACGCGGTGGACCGTCCGGTCTACGTCGCACTGACGGTGCCGAACGGCTCGGGACCGACTCCTCTGCAAGACATCTCGGCCGCGGTGATCGATGTCCTGCCACAGCACGAAATCGATCCGGCGCCGGTGGAAGGCCCCTGACTCGGCGAGTTCACCGCGGGTGCATGGATCCGGTCTGCTCGTACCGCTGGTGGAAGCCGAACGCCTCACCGAGCAGGTGCGGTGTGTGGCCTGCGCTCTCGCCGGCTTCGGCGCGGTCGACGTAGTCGGTCAGCTCCGCGCGGTAGTCGGGATGTGCACATTTGTCGATGACGACCCGTGAACGTCGTCGTGGCGACAAGCCTCGGAGGTCTGCGAGGCCCTGCTCTGTGACGAGCACCTGCACGTCGTGCTCGGTGTGATCGACATGGGGCACCATCGGCACGATCGAGGAGATGGCGCCGTCTCGTGCGGTGGACGGACTGAGGAACATCGACAGGTAGCCGTTGCGGGCGTAGTCGCCGGAACCGCCGATCCCATTCATCATCCGCGTGCCCATCACATGGGTGGAGTTGACGTTGCCGTAGATGTCGGCCTCGAGCATTCCGTTCATGCCGATGATGCCGAGTCGTCGCACGACTTCCGGGTGGTTACTGATCTCCTGGGGCCGAAGCATGATGCGGCTGCGGTAGAAATCGATGTTCTTCACCAGTTCGTCGAGGCCGTCCTGCGACAGCGCCAAGGCAGTCGCGGAGGCGAATCGTACTGTGCCGTCCTCGATCAGCTGCAGCATGCCGTCCTGGATGACCTCGGAATAGCAGGTCAACCCCCGGTACGGACCACGGGACAGACCGGCGAGGACCGCATTGGCGACATTGCCGATACCCGCCTGCAGGGGAAGCAGGGTGTCTGCAGGGAGGCGGCCTGCCGACACCTCGTGGCCGAAGAAATCGAGGACGTGCATCGCGATCGCTTCGCTGGTGTCGTCCTGCGGGGTCAGCTTGCTCGGGCTGTCGGGTGCGTGGGTTTCCACCACCGCAACGACGCGCTCGGGGTCGACCGCGAAGTGGGGCTGTCCGATCCGGTCGTCCACGCCGGTGAGGAGGATCGGCGTGCGGTGCGGTGGCAGCGCGGTGCCGTAATAGATGTCGTGGCAGCCCGCGAGCCCATCGGGGATCCACGAGTTGACTTCGAGCACGATCCGGTCGGCCATATCGAGCCAGGTCTTGCTGTTGCCGACGGAGGTCGCCGCGATCAACTCACCCGATTCGGTGATGCCGGCGATCTCCACCACCGCGACGTCGATCGTGCCGTAGTAGCCCTCCCAGACTTGCTGTGCGACGTGCGAAAGATGGATGTCGACGTAGTCCATCCGTCCCGCATTGATGCGGGCACGCGCGGTGGCCTCGGACTGGTAGGGCATCCGCAGCGCGACACCCTCGGTCTCGGCGAGCAGACGTTCGGTCTCGGTCGACACCGAGGCACCGGTCAGCAGGTCGATGGCGAATTCCTCGCCGGCAGCACGAGCACGGCGGATCCGCTCGGCCAGGGCCGGGGTAACGGCCTTCGGGGTACCTGCACTGGCGAAACCACTGATCGCAACGGTGTCACCGGGGTGTATGTATCGGGCTGCCTCTTCCGCAGAGACCACCTTGGCGAGAAAATCCCGGTTCCTGATCCGTACCGAAGTCGAGGTCGGGGCAACGGAGGCAGCGCTGATCGACATGCGGGCAGTTTAGCGGCGGTAACGATCCGTCCGTCACACTGCCCGCTCCAACAGAACGGAGGTCACCGTAACGTACAGGCAGTAGGCCCCCGCGGCGTATACCGAGCAACGGGTGGACGTCGGAGCTTTCGTGCACGATGGGGCATATGAGCACCCCGATGATCGATTTGCGCGACGAGGCCGAACGGCTGCTCACCGAACTGGCCGGGCCCCACGCGAGACTCCGTGAGGATCAGTGGACTGCGATCGAGGCGCTCGTGGTGCACCGGCGCCGCGCCCTCGTGGTGCAACGCACCGGCTGGGGCAAGTCCGCGGTCTACTTCATCTCCGCCAAGCTTCTCCGCGCACACGGCCACGGGCCCACCGTCATCGTCTCCCCCCTGCTCGCGTTGATGCGCAATCAGGTCGAGGCAGCGGAACGCGCAGGAGTTCGGGCCGCGACCATCAACTCCGGGAACATCACCGAGTGGGCTGGGATCCACCAGCGCATCGCGGACGGTGAGATCGACATTCTGCTCGTCAGCCCCGAGCGGCTCAACAACCCGGACTTCCGCGATGAGGTGCTGCCTGCACTGGCACGCGACGCGGGGCTCGTCGTGGTCGACGAAGCGCACTGTGTGTCGGACTGGGGTCACGATTTCCGGCCCGACTATCGGCGTATCCGCACACTCGTGGCCGAACTCGGAGAGGGCATCCCGGTCCTGGCGACCACCGCGACCGCGAACGACCGGGTGGTGTCCGATGTCGCCACCCAGCTGGGTGTGGGCGCGGGAAGCGACGACACGCTGGTCCTGCGGGGCGGACTCGACCGGCCGTCGCTGCACCTGTCGGTGGTGCGGATAGACGAGCCGGCCCAGCGTGCCGCATGGCTGGCGCAGCATCTCCACGAGCTCCCCGGCTCGGGCATCGTCTACGCGCTGACCGTGTCCGCAGCACGCGACCTGGCGTCGTTGCTCGCCGAACACGGTCACGCGGTGGCCGCATACACCGGGCAGACCGACACCGTCGAGCGTGAACAACTCGAGGCCGATCTCCTCGCAAACCGTGTCAAGGCACTGGTCGCGACGTCAGCACTCGGCATGGGCTTCGACAAACCCGACCTCGGGTTCGTAGTGCACCTCGGTGCTCCCTCGTCGCCGATCTCGTACTACCAGCAGGTCGGGCGCGCGGGCCGCTCCACCGATCGCGCCGAAGTGATCCTCTTACCGGGCAGTGAAGACCGGCAGATATGGAAATGGTTCGCTTCCGTCGCGTTCCCTGAGGAGTCCCTGGTGCGCCGTGTGATCGGCGCGCTGGACACCGAGCGCCCATTGTCCACGCAGGCACTGGAGCCCCGAGTCGACCTGAATCGGTCCCGGCTCGAGATGGTCCTGAAGGTTCTCGATGTCGACGGTGCCGTTCGCCGCGTCAAGGGAGGCTGGATCGGTACCGGTCGATCGTGGGACTACGACGCGGAGCGCTATGCCCGCCTCGAGGCAGCGCGCTCCGCCGAGCAGGAAGCGATGCTCGAATACGAGCGGACCGATGGGTGCCGCATGGTCTACCTGCGCCGCCAGCTGGACGACCCGGAGTCGAGCCGTGACATGCCCGGGTGCGGTCGGTGCGACAACTGCACGGGAGTGCGGTGGAGCGTCGATGTCGAGAATGAACAGGTGCGGCGTACCCGAGCTCGGCTCGAACGCCCAGGTGTCGATCTCCCGCCGCGCAAACAGTGGCCCACAGGCATGGCCACACTCGGAGTCAAGCTGTCCGGGAGGATCGCGGACGGGCCGGAGCCTGGTCGCGTACTCGGCCGGCTCTCCGATCTCGGATGGGGTCCTCGGTTGCGAACACTGCTGGACAGTCCCGACGCGGACGCGCCGGAATCCGTCGTGAAGGCCGCTGTCGCCGTGCTGGCGGCATGGGACTGGGCCGAGCGTCCGACCGCGGTCATGGCACTCGAGTCGCCCGACCACCCGGTCCTGGTGGAGTCACTTGCCGGGCACCTCGCTCGACTGGGCCGTCTGACGAACCTTGGTGTCCTGCGGCGGCGTCCCGACGCGCCGGCTGTGACCGCCGCGAACTCGGCGTACCGGATCGCATCCTTGCTCGACGCCTGGGAACCGGTGGAGCTCGACGGACATCAAGGACCGGTGCTCCTCGTCGACGCCGTCACCGATACCGGGTGGACCTTGACCATGGCAGCGCGGCACCTCATCGCGGCGGGAGCCGGCGGGGTGCTGCCGTTCGCGCTGGCGAGCCCGAAGTAATCGCTCGGAGAGCGACGGACGATACACAATTGTGACCGGCCTCACAACAGCCGCCTCACCTGCGCAGAACCCGGCAATCCCCCACGAATTCGGACCAAAGGGGTGATTTCGATCGGCACTCTTGTTAGGTTCGAACTACTTATGAAGCCCGTTATGGAAAGTAGTACCCCAACGACCGAACCGGCTGAATTGAGTTTTCGGAGCCCACAGATCTCCGACGGAAAGCGTTTGTGGCAGATTGCCCGCGATTCCGAGGTACTCGACGTCAATTCCGGTTATGCGTATGTGCTGTGGTGTCGCGATTTCGCCGACACGTCTGTCGTGGCTACGGACGAGACCGATCGCCCGGTCGGGTTCATCACCGGCTACCGCAGGCAGGACTCCCCCCAGACACTGTTCGTATGGCAGGTCGCTGTCGATGCTGATCAGCGTGGCCGCGGAGTGGCCGGGCGCATGCTCGATGCCCTCCTCGACCGACTCCGCCCGTCCGGCGTGACCCGGTTGGAAACCACCGTGAGCCCCGACAACGCTGCTTCGATCGCCATGTTCACCGCTCTGGCACGACGCCGTGGCACCCATATCACGCGAACCGACTTGTTCGCTCCCGACGATTTTCCCGATTCACATCTTGCGGAAGATCTTTACACGATCGGCGATTGATCAGGCATTACGGGAATTTCCGCGCCGAGTTCGTCATCGAAATTCATAACAGGAGGACCAGAGAAAATGACCATCCTGGAAGACAAGCCTGCCACCCGCGCTGGTAACGATATCTTCGAGCACCTCGAATCCGAGGTCCGCAGTTACAGCCGTGGGTGGCCCGCAGTATTCGAAACAGCGTCCGGCTCCTGGTTGCGGAGCGAGGACGGCAAGGATTACCTGGATTTCTTCGCCGGCGCCGGAGCTCTCAACTACGGCCACAACAACCCGGTCCTGAAGTCCGCCCTGGTGGACTACATCATGAAGGACGGGGTCACCCACGGCCTCGATATGATGACCACCGCCAAGCGCGATCTGCTCGAGACTTTCGAGAACGTGATCCTGAAGCCGCGCGGACTCGACTACAAGGTCCAGTTTCCCGGCCCCACGGGTACCAACACCGTCGAGGCCGCGCTCAAGCTGGCCCGCAAGGTCACCGGGCGCGAATCGATCATCAACTTCACCAACGCGTTCCACGGCATGACGCTCGGTGCGCTGTCGGTCACCGGCAACTCGATGAAGCGCGCCGGTGCCGGTGTGCCACTCGTCCACGCCACACCGATGCCGTTCGACAACTACTTCAACGGCGTCACCGAGGACTTCCAGTGGTTCTCACGCGTCCTCGACGATTCCGGCAGTGGCCTGAACCGGCCCGCCGCTGTCATCGTCGAAACCGTTCAGGGTGAGGGCGGCGTCAATGTCGCACGCGCAGAATGGCTTCGCGCCCTGGCAGATCTGTGCGCCGAGCGTGAGATCCTGCTCATCGTCGACGATGTCCAGATGGGTTGTGGCCGTACGGGTGCGTTCTTCTCGTTCGAGGAAGCCGGCATCACCCCCGACATCGTGACGCTGTCGAAGTCCATCGGTGGATACGGCATGCCGATGGCGCTGACGCTGTTCAAGCGCGAACTCGATGTCTGGGGACCGGGTGAGCACAACGGCACCTTCCGCGGCAACAGCCCGTCGTTCATCACGGCAACGGCAGCGCTGAACCACTACTGGACCAACGACGAGCTCGAGCGTGGCACGCTGCGTAAGGGTGAGCGCATCCACCAGACCTTCATGAACCTGTCCGACATGTTCGAGGGTGTGTCCACTCGCGGCCGCGGCCTGGTGCAGGGTCTGGTGTTCGAGGATCCGTCGGATGCCCAGAAGGTGTGTGCCCTCGCATTCGAGAAGGGTCTGCTGGCCGAGACGTCGGGTCCGTCCGACGAGGTGGTCAAGCTGCTGCCGCCGCTGACTATCACCGATGACGAACTCGAGTACGGTCTGAACATCCTCGCGGAGGCCACCGCCAAGGTCCGTTCCTGACCCTCCCCTTCCCAATTCACCGATAGAAAGAGCATCGCTTCACATGATCGTGCGCACCACCGAGGAAATCACCGATACCGAGCGCGACATCACCTCCGAAGACGGACAGTGGCGCAGCAAGCGCATCGTCCTCGCCGGTGACAAGGTCGGCTTCTCGTTCCATGAGACGACTATCGAAGCCGGGACGATCAACGAGTTCCACTATGCCAACCACATCGAGGCCGTCTGGCTGGTGGAGGGCACCGGCAAGCTGCGGGACCTCGACAACGATGTCGTGTACGACCTCGGACCCGGATCCATGTACCTGCTCAACGGGCACGAGCGGCACCGCGTCGAGCCGGAGACCCGCATGCGGATGCTGTGCGTGTTCAATCCCCCGGTCACCGGCCGTGAGGTGCACGACGAGAACGGGGTCTACCCGCTCATCGTCGAAGAAACTGCCTGATCGTTCCGAACATCGGGGTCACACAGCGTGACCGATGCGGGGCGGACGCATAGAGTCGAGGCCATGGCCTCCTCTCAGCGTTCGCCCCGCATTGCTGTCGGCCCAAGGTCCGACGCCATGTTCGTACGGGCAGTCACCAGCGGAGGTGGCATCGCGGTGCCACTCGAGGAGAGGCCCGACGCACTGATCTGGACCAGCGGGCCGGACTCGTTTCCTCCCGCCCTGCCCGAGTCGGTCCGCTGGGTGCAATTGCCCTCCGCCGGGGTCGAGCAGTGGCTCGAGGGTGGCATCATCAAGCGTCATCCGCAGATAATATGGACATCCGCGGCCGGCGCCTACTCCGCGACGGTCGCCGAACACGCCCTGATGTTGCTACTCGCCGGTGTGCGAGCACTCCCCCAGCATCTCGCGACGACGTCGTGGCAACCCGAGGAGTTCTATCCACGTCTGGGCACCTTGCGCGGAGCGACGGTCGGAATCATCGGTGCGGGCGGGATCGGACGCGCCCTCATCCCGATGCTTTCGTCGCTCGGCGCGCAGGCTCTGGCCGTCAACCGCAGCGGACGTCCCGTCCCCGGCGCGGTCGAGACCTTCTCCACCGAGAGGATCGACGAGATATGGCCCCTCGCAGACCATTTCGTCGTGTCCGCTGCAGCCACACCCGATACCGAGCAGTTGATCGGCGCGGCCGAACTGGCCGCGATGAAGTCGACCGCGTGGCTGGTCAACATTGCGCGCGGCAGCCTCATCGACACGGAGGCACTCGTCCATGCTCTGGCCACGGGCACGATTGCGGGCGCCGGACTCGACGTCACCGATCCCGAGCCTCTTCCCGATGGGCACCCCCTGTGGTCACTGCCCAATGCGATGGTCACCCCGCATGATTCGAATCCACCGGCCCTGCGGGTGCCCGCCTACGTGGAACGGGTGGTCGAGAACGTCACGCGGTTCGCGTCGGGCGTCGAGCCGGTCGCAGTGCTCGATGTCAGCGCTGGCTACTGAGGTTCCGCGTCCTCCGGGGATTCTCGTTCGTCCCGATCAGCCCATTCCAGCAGCGTCCCGAGTGAGAACGCATCCTCGTCGATCCCGGCTTGCAGGTCACCGAGTTTCGCGAACCGCTCGGGAACGGTCTCGATCGTGAAGTCGCGGGGATCGAGACCATCGATCTCGTTCCACCGCACCGGTGCCGACACAGTCCCCTCCGGAACACCCCGGACCGAGTACGCACTCGCGATCGTGTGGTCGCGGGCGTTCTGGTTGTAGTCGACGAACACTGCGGTCGGATCTCTGTCTTTACGCCACCACGCGGTGGTCACCTCATTCGGCGCACGGCGCTCTATTTCTCGCGCGAAAGCCAGTGCAGCCCTGCGCACATCGTCGAACCCCCAGTTCGGCTCGATTCGGACGTACACGTGGAGTCCGTGCCCACCCGAGGTTTTCGGCCACCCCACTATGCCCAGTTCGTCGAGCACCTCGTGCACAATCGACGCGACGAGCCGCACCTTCCCGAAGTCGCATCCGGGCATCGGATCGAGATCGATCCGCCACTCGTCCGGTTTCTCCACGTCGGTGCGGCGTGAGTTCCACGGGTGGAACTCCACCGTCGACATCTGTACCGCCCACACGACATCCGCGAGATGTGTGACGCACAGTTCGTCGGCGTCTCGGTTGTACCGGGGAAAATGCACGCGGACGGTCTGCACCCAGTCCGGTGCACCGCGCGGCAGTCGCTTCTGGTGCACCTTGTCGCCGTCGAGACCGTCGGGAAATCGGTGCAGCATGCACGGCCGGTCCCGCAATGCGCGGACGATACCGTCTCCGACGGCCATGTAATACCGGGCCAGGTCGAGCTTGGTGATGCCGAGCGCCGGAAAGTAGATGCGTTCGGGATGCGAGATCCGTACCGCCCGGCCGTCGACGTCGAGCTCCACAGCGTTCGACGAATCCTTTGCTGCTCCCATCCCCGTCTCCCCTCGTCGCTTCGTCCTGCAATCCATGGTCGCCGGTCACCGCGTTCCACATCCCGCATTCGTCGACATCGAGAACAATCCGGAGATACCGTCGACCCGTGTTGTTCACACAGGTGGTCGAGACCTCCGCCGCAGTTGCTGCGACACGGTCGAGGAAGGTCAAGATCGCCGCCCTGCGTGTGCTGCTCGAACAGGCGACCGCCGGGGAGGCCGAGCCTGTGGTGTCGTGGCTGTCCGGAGTGCTGCCACAGGGGCGTATCGGCATCGGATTCCGCACTCTCATGGCGCTGCAGGCAACCCCCGGTATCCATCCGACGCTGACGGTGACGGATGTCGACTCTCTCGTCGGCCGCATCGGGGGCCTGTCCGGTCCCGGATCGACCGGGTCGAGGCAGAGGTTGCTGGCCGAGCTGTTCACCCGCGCCACGGCGCAGGAACAGGTCTTCCTGGCGCAGCTACTCGGAGGGGAACTCCGACAGGGTGCGCTCGAAGGTGTGATGATCGACGCCGTGGCGGTCACCGCAGAGCTGCCTGCCGATACCGTACGGCGAGCGGTGATGCTCTCGGGGCAGCTTTCCCGCGCGGCAGCCGCTGCGCTTGCAGGTGGGCAAAGCGCCCTGTCCGCGTTCCGGCTCGAACTCGGGCGACCCGTCCGGCCGATGCTTGCCGTGCCTGCCGAGTCCCTCGAGTCGGCGCTCGACGAGTTCGGCGGGGACTGCAGTGTCGAGTACAAGCTCGACGGTGCGCGCATCCAGGTCCATCGCGACGGCGATTCGGTGTGGGTCTTCACCCGGACCCTGCGCGAGATCACCTCGTCGGTGCCCGAACTCGTCGAACTCGTGGCCGGACTACCGTGCCGCAGTGTCGTGCTGGACGGGGAGACACTCGCCCTCACCGACTCCGGGCGACCCCGTCCGTTCCAAGAGACCATGAGCCGCTTCGGGGCAAGCACCACACGTGAGCTCCTCCTCCACCCGTTCTTCTTCGACTGCCTCCACCTGGATGGCGTGGATCTGGTCGATGTTCCCCTGTCCGAACGCCTTACGTCCCTCGAGCGTATCGCAGGTGCGCATCGGATTCCGTTGGTCGTGGCACCGGATCCGGCTGCTGCGCACGCTCACCTCGATGCCGCCCTCGAACACGGCCACGAGGGGGTCATGATCAAGTCCTTGTCGGCGCGATATCTGGCCGGTCGCCGCGGCCACTCGTGGCAGAAGGTCAAGCCCGAGCACACGCTCGACCTCATCGTCCTCGGTGCCGAATGGGGCTACGGGCGCCGCACCGGGTTCCTGTCCAACCTGCACCTCGGTGCGCGCGACCCCGACGGAGGTCCACCGATCATGGTCGGTAAGACCTTCAAGGGATTGACCGACGAACTGTTGCGATGGCAGACCAGCGAGTTTCCCGCGTTCGAATCCCACCGCGATGAACACACCGTGTACCTGCGGTCCGAGTTGGTCGTGGAGATCGAGCTCGACGGTGTGCAGTCCAGCATCCGATATCCGGGTGGTGTCGCACTGCGTTTCGCCAGGGTCCTGCGCTACCGTCCCGACAAGTCTCCTGCCGACGCCGACAGTATCGACGCTGTCCGAGACCTCCTGCGCGCCCGCGGACCGAACGCACCGGCCCGGGAATAAGATGGTGCCGCGAAGGAGGGCCCGTGTTCGGTACCCGAGAGTCGACGGTGACGAACCCGTCCGAGACATTGCGTTCACTCGTGGACGGGCAACGCATTGCCGTCCTCACCGGTGCGGGGATGTCGACGGATTCCGGGATTCCCGACTACCGGGGGCCCGATTCGCCGCCGCGCAACCCCATGACGTTCCAGCAGTTCGTCGGCGACCCGGTGTTCCGCCAGCGATACTGGGCCCGTAACCACGTCGGGTGGCGCCACATGGATGGAGCACGACCGAACGCCGGTCACCGCGCGGTCGTCGCGCTGGAGCGAAGTGGAGCGGTCCTCGGTGTCATCACCCAGAACGTCGATCTGCTGCACACCAAGGCCGGCAGTCGCCGGGTGATAGACCTGCATGGCTCGTACGCTCAGGTCCGGTGTCTCGCGTGCACCAACCCCATCTCACGATTCACGCTGCACGAACGGTTGTCCGCAGCGAACCCCGGATTCACGGAACGCGCACACGCTGTCACCGGGCTCGAGGTTGCGCCCGACGCCGACGCCGTCGTCGTAGACACCGGTGATTTCACCGTCGTCGACTGCGACAGGTGCGGCGGCATGCTCAAACCCGACATCGTGTACTTCGGTGAGATCGTGCCTCGGCCCCGCGTCGATGCCGCTTACGCGTTGGTCGATCAGGCCGATGTGCTTCTCGTCGCGGGGAGCTCGCTCACGGTGCAGTCGGGGCTGCGTTTCGTCCGGCGCGCCGTCGACCGCGATATTCCGGTGGCGATCGTGAACCGGGGACCGACCCGTGGAGACGCCCACGCAACGGTCAAGGTCGAGGCGGGCACCTCTGAGGTGCTTGGCGCGCTCTCCGGATCATGACATTGCGACATTGCGCGCGAGCCCAAATCCCACACTAACTTTCCTCGCGTTGCCCGGGTCGCCGTGGGTCGTGAGGCAACGGAAAGCCGCACGACTTGGGGAAAGTGTCGCTAGATCTGCGTCAGCCGGAGCGTTTCGCGATCGGCGCGATCGGTGTCCCACCGGGAGTGTCGCTCACAGCCCTCCCTGCCGGGAGATGGACCCGCATCGCATACCGCTCGGGCAGCAAGCGCCGACCGGTCTTTGCCGCAGTGAGCGCCGAACTGCATCGAGCGGCCGTACCTTTTCGCGGGCGCGCCGGGAACCCCTCGACCTAGATCCGCACCAGATCGTCGGCGTGCACAACCGGTCGCTGCAGATCCTGAGGCAACTGCCGCGTGGAGAACCCGATCATGAAGTCGAGTTCACTCGGCTCGTAGGCCACGACACCCCGCGCAACGGTGCGGTCGTCCGGGCCCACGAGCGCAACCACGTCGCCGGCGTGGAAGCTGCCACTCATCCCGGTGACACCGGCCGCGAGCAGCGACCTACGACGTTCGACGACAGCGCGGACTGCCCCCGCATCGAGGTGCAGGGTGCCTACGGTGTCGGCCGCATGCCGAACCCAGAAGTGGCGGGCCGACATTCGCTCGGGACGCGCAGCGAACGCGGTGCCCACATCGGCAGCGCCCAATGCCCGAGCGGCATCCGATGCGGCAGCCAGCAGCACCGGCACCCCGGAGTCCGCCGCGAGCCGCGCCGCGGAGAGTTTGGTCGCCATACCCCCGGTTCCGAGTGCACCGCCCGAGCCGGCCACCACGCCGTCGAGATCTTCCGGGCTCGTGACCTCGCGAATCAAGGTCGCTCCCCCCTTACGTGGATCGCCGTCGTACAGCCCGTCGACGTCCGAGAGGAGGACGAGTGCGTCCGCGCTGGTCAGGTGCGATACGAGAGCGGCGAGACGGTCGTTGTCGCCGAAGCGTAGCTCGACCGTCGCGACAGTGTCGTTCTCGTTGACGACGGGCACCGCACCGAGTGAACGAAGTCGGTCGAGGGTGCGCTGCGCGTTGCGGTGCTGGGTGCGACGGGCGATGTCGTCGGCGGTGAGGAGCACCTGCCCGACTGTGCGGTCGTACCGGGCGAAGGACATTCCCCACGCGTGCGCCAGTGCGAGTTGCCCCACGCTCGCGGCAGCCTGCTTGGTCGCGAGGTCGCGTGGTCGCGCGGTCAGTCCGAGCGGTGCCAGCCCGGCACCGACCGCGCCCGAGGACACGACGGTGACGTTCGAACCGGACCGCATACGTCCTTCGATGGCGTCGACGAGTCGATCGAGGCGTTCGCGGTCCAGACCTCCGGTCAGACTCGTGATGGCCGACGATCCGATCTTGACGACGATGCTGCGTGCGGAAGCGATGACCCCGCGGGTGTCGCTCACTGTTCTCCTCGGTTCAGAAGTCGTCGTCGGTGGCGAGACCGCGGCGGACCTTCTTGGCGTGACGGCGTTCGGCGGCACCCACCCGATCGGTCTGGTCCAGGCGCGAGTCGGTGCCGCGGCCCGTGGGTACCACGTCGACACCCGCGTGAGTCTGCGGTTCCCATTCGAAGCTGACGTCACCGATCGTGACGGAGCAGCCCGGTTCAGCGCCCTGCTTGACCAGCTCGTCCTCGACGCCGAGGCGCGCAAGGCGGTCGGCGAGGTAGCCGACGGCTTCGTCGTTGTCGAAGGCGGTCTGACGGATCCAGCGTTCGGGCCTGGTGCCGCGCACGATGAAGCCGCCGGGCTCGTTCGGGTCTGCCACCACGCTGAACCCGGTCTCGTCGCGAGCGACAGGACGGATGATGGGGCGCGCCGGAGCCGCGGGCGGGTGAGCCTCGCGATACTCTTCGACCATCTTCGCCAACGCGAATGTTAAGGGACGCAGGCCTTCCCGACTTACGGCGGAGATTGTGAAGACTGGCCATCCGCGGGCTTCGAACTCGGGCGTGACGAACTCGGCGAGTTCGGCGGCATCGGGAACGTCGGCCTTGTTGAGAATGACGATGCGGGGGCGCTCGGAGAGCTCGCCGAGACTGCTGTCGCCCGACAGCGCCGGCTGGTATGCGGCAAGCTCCGCTTCGAGGGCGTCGACATCGGAGATCGGGTCACGACCCGGTTCCAGGGTTGCGCAGTCCACGACGTGCGCGAGAACCGCGCAGCGCTCGAGGTGACGCAAGAAGTCGAGTCCGAGGCCGCGACCCTCGCTGGCACCGGGGATGAGGCCGGGCACGTCGGCGACGGTGAAGGTGGTATCCCCCGACTGCACGACGCCGAGGTTCGGAACCAAAGTGGTGAACGGATAATCGGCAATCTTCGGCTTCGCGGCAGACAGCACCGACACGAGCGAGGACTTTCCTGCCGATGGGAATCCGACGAGACCGACATCGGCGACGGACTTCAATTCGAGGACGAGGTCGAGTTCCTGCCCGTCCTCGCCGAGGAGCGCGAAGCCCGGTGCCTTGCGGGCACGGGACGCGAGTGCGGCGTTGCCGAGACCACCACGACCGCCCTGCGCCGCCACGTACCGGGTGCCTGCGCCGATCATGTCGACGAGCACATGGCCGTGTTTGTCGAGGACCACCGTGCCGTCAGGCACCTTCAGCACGAGATGGCTTCCGTTCGCTCCCTCGCGGTTGCCACCGGCGCCCTGTGCGCCGTTCGTCGCCTTCGCGTGCTGGTGGAAATGGAAGTCGAGCAGCGTGTGCACACCCTCGTCGACCTCGAGGATGACGTCGCCGCCATTGCCTCCGTTGCCACCGTCGGGGCCACCGAGTGGCTTGAACTTCTCGCGGTGGACAGAGGCGCAGCCGTTGCCACCCTTGCCGGCGCTGACGTGCAGCACAACCCGGTCGATGAAACGGGACATGGGTGGACCTCTCTCCGAACGAAAACTACCGATGAAACGAACAATAGGGGCGGGTCAGGGTGTGCGACCCTGGCCCGCCCCTATTGGGAGTATGTCGCGAGAATGCTCTCGCGGTGTCCTTATCGGACGGCTGACTCAGGCGTCTGCCGTGGCCGGGACGATGTTGACGGTCTTGCGACCACGCTTGCTGCCGAACTCGACAGCACCCGCCGCGAGAGCGAACAGCGTGTCGTCGCCGCCACGTCCCACGTTCACGCCCGGGTGGAAGTGGGTGCCACGCTGACGCACGATGATCTCGCCGGCGTTGACGGACTGGCCGCCGAAACGCTTCACGCCGAGTCGCTGTGCGTTCGAATCGCGACCGTTACGGGAGCTGGATGCGCCCTTCTTGTGTGCCATGACGAACCCTCCTGGGTTGTGAAGCCGAAGTTCGAGTTACTTGATACCGGTGACCTTGACAACCGTCAGCTTCTGACGGTGGCCCTGGCGCTTGTGGTACCCGGTCTTGTTCTTGAACTTGTGGATGCGGATCTTCGGGCCCTTGGTGTGCTCGACGATCTCGGCAGAGACCGAAACCTTGGCCAGAGCGTCTGCGTCGGTGGTCAGCGCGGACCCGTCGACGACGAGGACCGGAGCAAGCGAGACAGCCGTGCCGGGCTCACCCTCGATCTTCTCGACCTTGACGAGATCGCCCTCAGCGACCTTGTACTGCTTACCGCCGGTCTTGACGATCGCGTACGTTGCCATCGGACGGCTACCCCTTGCTTCTTCGAACGTGCTCGCGTCACAGTGTTGCGACACGACTGGTCTGGTGTGGCTGCTGACTCGGGTCCCGCCGACTTCCTGCATCCAGGCGCAGCTGGGCTGTATCGCCGAGTAGCGACTGTGCAAGATTACGGGAAGGTGACTACCAGGGTCAAACCAGGTGTGGCCGAGGCCGGGTCGACGCGGGCCGACCCGGCCTCAGCACCTCACACCTGGGCGTCGACCGGCGGTCCCGCAGGACGCCCCGCCGCACGACGACGACGGGGACGACGAACGATCTCCACGTCGGCCGCTCCGTCATTCGTCGGCGCGACGTGCTCGGGCTCCGCGGGCTCCGCTGTGGTTTCAGACGTAGGCACCGACATCACGAACACCCGGGGTTCACCTGCACGATCTTCGACCGGTGCCGCTGCCGGTCGCGAAACCCTGCGGGCACGCCGACGGCGCGGAGTCGACGCGGACTGCCCGATCCCGGGCTCCGCAACCTCCTCCTGCTCTGTCGTCTCAGGCTCGGTCGTCACAGGCTCGGTCGTCACAGGCTCGGACTGCTCGCCACGTTCCGGCTCCACCGGCTTCGCAGGGACCTCTCGCTCCTCTGTGAGATCGGACACGGCCTCGCCGTGAACCTCGGAGGCGTCCTCCTTCGTCTCGACCGTCTCGGCGTCCCGGTTCTCTGCGACCACAGCATCTGCGAGCACCTCGCCGGCAGCTGTGTCGACCTGCGGTGTCGACGCAGCAGCCGGTGCGGCATCGTCGGCAGGCTTGTCGTGCGCTTGGTGGGCAGCCATCGCCAGCGCCACCGGATGGGCCGCGCGTTTCGCGGCCTCCTCCGGGTCGGGGACGTGCGCCGGGGACGCGGCGGCGGGTTCAGCGACGACGTCCTGCTGCTGGCTGCTCTTGTCTCGTCCACGCTTGCGTCGCGACCCTCCGCCCTGCGACGACCGTCCGGGCTCCTCGGCGGGCTTCGCCTCGACCGGCTCCGAATGCACGATGATGCCACGTCCCTGGCAGTGGTCACAGGTCGTGGAAAATGCCTCCACGAGTCCGGTTCCGAGACGCTTCCGCGTCATCTGCACGAGACCGAGCGACGTCACCTCGGACACCTGATGCCGGGTGCGGTCGCGGCCGAGTGCCTCGGTGAGGCGACGCAAAACCAGGTCGCGGTTCGACTCGAGCACCATGTCGATGAAGTCGACCACGATCATGCCGCCGATGTCGCGCAGGCGCATCTGCCGCACGATCTCTTCGGCAGCTTCGAGATTGTTGCGGGTTACGGTCTCTTCGAGATTGCCGCCCGCGCCGGTGAACTTGCCGGTGTTCACATCGACCACGGTCATCGCTTCGGTGCGGTCGATGACGAGGGTGCCACCGGACGGCAACCATACCTTGCGGTCCAGTGCTTTCGCGAGCTGCTCATCGATCCGATGCGCACCGAAGACATCCACCGTCGACTCCGACCGGTAACGCTCCACACGCGGCAGCAGGTCGGACGCCACGGTACGGATGTAGCTCTCGACGGTGTTCCAGGACTTCTCACCTTCGATGACCAGCTTGGAGAAGTCCTCGTTGAACAGATCTCGGACGACCTTCACGAGCAGGTCCGGCTCCTCGTACAGAGCCTTCGGCTGGCCCGACCCGTCGGACTGCACCTTGTCGGCCTGTTCGCGGACCGCTTCCCACTGCGACTGCAGACGAGCAACGTCGCGTGCGAGTTCGTCCTCACTGACGCCTTCGGCCGCGGTGCGGATGATCACGCCTGCATCGGCCGGGACGATCTCACGGAGGATGTCCTTGAGACGCTTACGTTCGGTGTCGGGCAGCTTGCGGCTGATACCTGTCGACGATCCTCCCGGCACGTACACGAGGAATCGTCCGGCGAGACTGATCTGAGTGGTCAGACGCGCACCCTTGTGACCGACCGGGTCCTTGCTCACCTGCACGACCACCTGGTCGCCCGGCTTGAGAGCCTGCTCGATCTTGCGGGACTGACCACCGAGCCCGGCCGCTTCCCAGTTGACCTCGCCGGCGTAGAGCACACCGTTGCGGCCGCGACCGATGTCGATGAACGCCGCTTCCATCGAGGGAAGCACGTTCTGGACCCGGCCGATGTAGATGTTGCCGACCATCGACGCCGATCCTGCGCTGGTCACGAAGTGCTCGACGAGGATGCCATCTTCGAGCACTGCAACCTGGGTCATGCCGATGTGGGGTCCGTCGACCTTCTCGCGGACGACCATGACGCGCTCGACCGACTCGCGGCGGGCGAGGAACTCCGACTCGGTGAGGATCGGGGGGCGCCTCCGCCCGGCCTCGCGACCGTCGCGACGACGCTGACGCTTGGCTTCGAGGCGGGTCGACCCGCTGATTCCCTGGACTTCGTCCTTCGCAGCCCTCGCCTTGGTGCGCGGTTCGCGCTCGTGGACGACGGTGTTGGGCGGATCGTCTTCCGAGGCGGTTTCGGCTCCGTCACCGGTGCCGCGCCTGCGTCGCCGACGACGGCGCCGGCGCGAGGTGCCGTCTCCCTGGGCCTCGTCTCCCGAGTCGTCGTCTCCCGAGTCGTCCTCGGACTCCTCCGGCCTGCTGTCCTCCGCACCGGCTACAGCGGTCTCATCCGCAGCGGGCTCCACAGCCGGCGCAGCCTTCTCCTCGCTGCTGTCGCTCTCGGAGTCGCCGGACTTCGCCTGTTCGGAATGCTCGCGCTCGGACTGCTCCGAGGAGCCGTCCTGCTGCTCGTGCTCGGCACTGTCACCACGTCCACGCCCACGTCCACGTCGACCACGGCGGCGGCGACGCGGATGGTCGTCCTGCTCGTCGTGTCCCTCGGCCGGAACGGACTCCGTCGACTCGGCAGTCGCCTCGGTCTCCGGTGCAGCTTCGGCGGTGGTTTCGGTGGACGCGGTCGCCTCGTCGGCAACCGCCGCCGCAGTGCCACGACGCGCCCGACGGCGACGCGGACGATTCTCGCCCTCCTCCGTCGAGGGAACCTCGGGCTGAAGGAACAGCGGGGCTGCGACCTGCTCGGTCGAGCCGGCGGGCACGGGTTCGGGCATCTCGAACAGCGGTGTGTCCTGCTCGAGGGAGGTGAACAATCCGGTCGGGCCACCCACGGAAGGCGCGGCAACGGGCTGGGTTGCTGCCGCATCCTTCGTGTCGTCGAGCTCGAGGGTGTGGCCGGTGGTCGACTCGTCGGCTACCGGTGCTTCGGCGATCTCCGTCGCTTCGGCCTGCACCGGCGTTTCGACAGCCTCCGACACTTCGGCGGGCACCGGTACCTCAGCGGGCACCGAGACCTCGCTCGGCGCCTGCGTCGGAGGGACCTGTTCGGCCGGACCGCTCAACGCGCTGTGCAATTCCTCCGCAGCCTCGCGGGGAAGGGTCGAGTGGGCGCTGCGCAGTTCGGTACCGAGCTCGGCGGCCTTCGCCATCACCTGCTTGCTGGTCAACCCGAGGAGCTTGGCGAGAGCATGCACGCGGATCTTCGCGGGCAAGTTCAGGGCATTCGCCTCGGTCGAGTTGTTCTCCTGCGGCTCTTGATCGGCCACGTAAGTCTCCTAAGACCCCCGGGCGCGTCCATCACCGCGGAATGGCGATGTGAGCGGCCACACGGGGGCGCTGCTTGTGTACTCGCGCAGCAAGCGCGAGTTCTTCCGGTCGCGCATCACTCGGTCGTCCTGTGCCCGTTTTCACTGCACGGCCGAGCGATGCCTGATTAGATCGCGGATCGAGCGCCGGTGCATCCAGCGTGCGGCCGAGCGAGGTATCTCCTGCGTTCCTCGGCCACAGCGATGTCGGGCATCCATCCGTGATGTCTTCGGTCGTGCCGCGCGGGCTCGTGCGGTACAACCTCCCTCAGTATCCCACACAGACATGTACAGATACGCCAACGGCGCCCCGAAGGGCGCCGCCGGGCACATTCAGAAGGGCCGGATCTACGCAGACGCGAGTGCGGGGAACCACAGCGCGATCTCGCGCTCGGCCGACTCCACAGAGTCGGAGCCGTGCACCAGGTTCTCGCCTGCCTCCAGCCCGAGGTCGCCGCGGATCGAGCCAGGGACCGCCTTCTCGACAGGATCGGTGCCACCGGCGAGCTGCCGGAACGCGGCGATCGCACGCGGTCCTTCCAGCACTGCAGCAACCAGGGGACCACCGGTGATGAAGTCGAGCAGACCGGGGTAGAAGGGCTTTCCCTCGTGCTCCGCGTAGTGGGCCGCCGCGATGTCCGCGGGGGCAGTGCGCAGCTCGAGAGCCACGATGTTCAGTCCCTTGCGCTCGATGCGCGACAGGATCTCTCCGACATGACGGCGGGCAACGCCGTCGGGCTTGATGAGTACCAGGGTCCGCTCAGTCACGAAGACAGCGTAGTGGTTCAACCGCGCTGGCCGGGAAGCAGACCCCGCCGCTCGCGGTCCTTGATGTCTTTACGCAGGTAGAGGATGTATGCCCACACGACACAGAACAGGACACCGATCGCGCCGAACGCAAGGTCGATGAAGAAACCGAAGACTGTCAGGACCTGCAACACGATGTTGAATGGGATTGCCCACGACCGTCCCTGGACACCCGCGCCCAGGAACATCAACACTGCGAGTCCCACGACGTATCCGGTCGACACGGCCGTCAGCCCGCCACCGAGCGTCGCGATCACCGGGAGCACCAGCAGTACGACGATCGCTTCGAGCACGAGTGTGCCTGCCATCACACCGCGGAATCCCTTCCACGGATCGGTCGTCGGCGGGAGGAACTCCGCGTTCGCAGCGTTCCCCTCCCCTGCGGTGTCCTTGCTGGAACCCGAATTCTCGTTGTGCGGGGCATTGTCGTTACTCACGCAGGGTCCTTTCCGAAGAGTGTGCGCGCAGCTCCAGCGGTCACGACCGAACCGGTTACGACGACACCGGCGCCCGACACCGCTTCGCCCGGCTCGCCGACTTCCTCTGCGATCGCGATGGCGGTCTCGATCGCGTCGGGCAGGTTGACTGCGGTGACCACGCGTTCATCACCGAAACGCGCGACTGCGACGTTCGCGAGGTCATCGACTTCCATCGCGCGCGGCGAACCGTTGTGCGTCACGACGATCTCGTCGAACACCGGCTCGAGTGCCTCGATGAGTCCCGCGACGTCCTTGTCGGCCATCACGCTGACGACGCCGACGAGCTTGCGGAAATCGAACTCGTCGGAGAGGGCCGCGGCAAGAGCTCTGGCACCGTGTGGGTTGTGCGCGGCGTCGAGAAAGACCGTCGGAGCGTTTCTCACCCGCTCGAGCCGGCCCGGGTTGACGACCGACGCGAAGGCTTCACGCACGGTATCGACGTCGAGCTGCTTGTCGGGACCGGCACCGAAGAACGCCTCGACGGCAGCGAGAGCGAGCGACGCATTGAACGCCTGATGCTCGCCGTGGAGCGGCAGGAAAATATCGGTGTACAGCCCGCCGAGTCCCTGCAAATCGATCTGCTGGCCACCGATCGCCACAGCGCGGCGCACTACCGAGAACTCCGAGCCCTGCCGGGCAACCGCGGCGTCGGCCTCGACGGCCTGCCGCAGCAACACGTCCATCGCTTCGGGTTCCTGCTGCGCGATGATCGCGACGGTGTCGCGGGGGACGAGCCCGTCCTCGGGAGCCTTCTTGATGATGCCGGCTTTCTCCCCTGCGATCTCGGTGAGTGTCTCTCCGAGATACCCGGTGTGGTCGATACCGATCGGGGTTATCACGGCTACTTGACCGGTGACGACGTTGGTCGCATCCCAGCGTCCCCCTAGACCCACCTCGACGATCGCGACGTCGACAGGAGCGTCGGCGAACGCCGCGAATGCCATCGCCGTCGTGACTTCGAACTTGCTCATCTTCGGACCGCCCGCGGCCTCCGACTGTTCGTCGACCATCTGCACGTACGGCTCGATGTCGCGGAAGGTGTCGACGTAGGTGCGCGGCGAAATGGGCGCACCGTCGACGCTGATCCGTTCGGTAGCGATCTGCAGGTGCGGGCTCGTGGTGCGGCCGGTCCGATGCTGCATCCGGGTCAAGAGGGCATCGATCATCCGCGTCACCGACGTCTTGCCGTTCGTCCCCGCCACATGGATCGACGGATAGTTGAGCTGCGGCGAACCGAGAATGTCCATCAACGCCGAGATCCGCGTCAGGGACGGCTCGATCTTCGTCTCGGGCCAGCGCCGGTCGAGTTCGGCCTCGACCAGGGTCAGCTCCGCAAGATCAACCGGGGACGGTGCTCCCGGCCGATCTGCGGACGCCGGATTGTCGGCACTCACGCCTGTCCCAGCTCCTTCAGCCTCGCGGTGATGCGGGCGATCTCTTCCTCGGCGATCTGCTTTCGTCCCGTGATCTTCTCCACCACGGGGGCAGGCGCCTTGGACAGAAACGCCTCGTTGCCCAGCTTCGCTGTGGTACCGGCGAGTTCCTTCTCCGCTGCCGCGAGGTCCTTGCGCAGTCGCGCGATCTCCGCACCGATGTCGATCGTCCCCGAGGTGTCCAGTTCGACGGTGACCGTCGCGCGACTCAGGCGCACCTCGATGGATGCGGATGCGCTGAAGCCCTCCTCGGGCGGCGTCAGACGCGCGAGCGACTGCACAGCAGGAACCTGGGCGTCGAGTTGCGCGGCGTCGATATTCGCGAGACGGGCAGCGACCTTCTGCGACGGCTTGAGACCCTGATCACTGCGGAAACGACGGATCTCGGTGACGAGCTTCTGCAGATCCTCGATTCGGCGGGACGAGTCCGCGTCTGCCGGGACACCGGAGGCAGCGGGCCAGTCGGCGATCACGACTGAGTCCCCACCCGTGAGCACCTTCCACAGGGTTTCGGTGACGAACGGGATCACCGGATGCAGCAGCCGAAGCAGCGCATCGAGGACGGTTCCGAGAACGACCTTGGTGCCGTCGGCGTGGACGCTGCCTTCGGCCAGCTGAACCTTGGAGAGCTCGAGGTACCAGTCGCACACCTCGTCCCACGCGAAGTGATAGAGCGTCTCGCATGCCTTGGAGAACTCGTAGCGGTCGAAGGCGGCATCGACGTCGGCGCGCACCTGCTCGAGCCGGTCGAGAATCCACCGGTCGGCATCGGTGAGTGTGTCGCGGGCGGGAAGCTCCCCGATAACAGCCCCGTTCATGAGGGCGAACTTGGTGGCGTTGAAAAGCTTGTTCGCGAAGTTCCTCGACGACTGGGCGTGATCCTCACCGACGGCGAGATCGCTACCGGGATTTGCGCCGCGGGCGAGAGTGAAGCGCAGAGCGTCGGCGCCGAAACGGTCGACCCAGTCGAGGGGGTCGATGCCGTTGCCGCGCGACTTCGACATCTTCTTGCCGAACTGGTCGCGGACGAGGCCGTGCAGGAACAGGTCCTTGAACGGAACCTTGCCTCCCTCGCCCCCGTCGAGTGCTTCGTCACCGGACACATAGGTGCCGAACATCATCATGCGAGCGACCCAGAAGAACAGGATGTCGTACCCGGTGACGAGAACGCTGGTGGGATAGAACTTGTCCAGCTCGGGTGTCTTGGCCGGCCAGCCCATCGTGGAGAACGGCCACAGGCCGGAGGAGAACCACGTGTCGAGCACGTCCGGGTCCTGCTCCCAGCCTTCGGGGGCAGTCTCGTCGGGGCCGAAGCAGGCAACCTCCCCATCCGGGCCGTACCAGATCGGGATGCGGTGACCCCACCACAGCTGACGTGAGATGCACCAGTCGTGCATGTTGTCGATCCAGTCGAACCAGCGCGGCTCCTGGCTTCGGGGGTGGATCACCATGTCGCCGCCGCGCACGGCGTCGCCTGCGGCCTTGGCCAGTGCTTCGACCTTGACCCACCACTGCATCGACAGGCGCGGCTCGATGGTCTCGCCTGAGCGTTCCGAATGCCCGACGCTGTGCAGGTAAGGACGTTTCTCTGCGACAACGCGGCCCTGCTCGGCAAGCTCCTCGCGGATCTCTACGCGGGCCTCGAAGCGGTCCATACCGTCGAATCGGGTTCCCGAGTCGGCGATCTTGCCTGTCTTGTCCATGATCGTGGGCATGGGCAGGTTGTGCCGCAGTCCCATTTCGAAGTCGTTGGGGTCGTGTGCCGGAGTGATCTTCACGGCACCGGTACCGAACTCGGGGTCGACGTATTCGTCCGCAACGACCGGGATCTGCCGTCCGGTGATCGGATGTTCGAGGGTCGTACCGAGGAGGTGCTTGTAGCGCTCGTCGTCGGGGTGAACCGCCACCGCGGTGTCGCCGAGCATCGTCTCGACACGAGTGGTCGCAACGATGACGTGAGGTTCATCGTCGTTCAGCGAGCCGTAGCGCAGGGAGACGAGCTCGCCTTCGACCTCTTCGAACTTGACCTCGATGTCGGAGATCGCTGTCTGCAGCACGGGCGACCAGTTCACGAGTCGTTCGGCGCGGTAGATGAGGCCGTCGTCGTACATCCGCTTGAAGATCGTCTGCACGGCACGGGACAGGCCGTCGTCCATGGTGAAACGGTCGCGCGACCAGTCGACACCGTCGCCGATGCGTCGCATCTGCCCCTGGATGGTGCCGCCGGACTCGCGCTTCCAGTCCCACACTCTGTCGATGAACGCCTCGCGACCGAAGTCTTCCTTCGTCTTGCCGTCCGCGGCGAGCTGCTTCTCGACGACGGTCTGCGTCGCGATGCCCGCGTGATCCATCCCGGGCAGCCACAGCACCTCGAAGCCCTGCATGCGCTTGCGCCGCGTGAGGGCATCCATCAGGGTGTGGTCGAGCGCATGGCCCATGTGCAGGCTGCCGGTGACGTTCGGGGGCGGCAGCACGATCGAGTAGCCGGGCTTGTCGCTCGTCGGGTCGGCCGTGAAGTACCCGGCATCAACCCAGCCCTGATACAGGGCGTCCTCGACTGCGCTGGGATCCCAGCTCTTGGGGAGGGCGTCTGCGGGATTCGGCGAGTTCTCTGGCGCACTGGTCACCCGACAATCGTAAGCGGATGACCCAAATCACCAGGACACGGCCCGGAGTCGTACCGACCTCACCCGAGGATCTCCGGTAGCTCGATCGGAGTGCCGAGGACATGTTCGGACAAGAACGACTCGACCGCCTGGTACCAGATCTTGGCGTGCTGTGGGCTGAGCACCCAGTGGTTCTCGCTCGGGAAGGAGAGGAAGCGGTGGGCTGTGGAGCCGTCGTCCTCAGCGGGCAGACCGGATTCGTTGAGCAGTTCGTACCAGAGGCGCAGCGCTTCGCCGATCGGGACGCGGTAGTCCCTGTCGCCGTGGATGACGAGCATCGGGGTGACGATGTCGGCGACGTACAGGTGTGGCGAGTTCTCGACAGCCATCTCGGGTGTCATCTCACGCTGCCAGTACCAGGCAACGTCGGTGGTCGGGACGAACTGGTCGAGCGCCCACAGACTCGCGTGGGTGACGATCGCGCGGAACCGATCGGTGTGCCCGGCGACCCAGTTGGCCAGGTACCCGCCGAAGGAACCACCCATGGCGGCCGTTCGCTCCGAGTCGATCTCGGGCCGCGATTCGACAGCGTCGGTGATGGCCATCAGATCGGTGTACGGCTCCTTGCCCCATCGGCCCCACCCGCGCCTGATGAAGTCGTCGCCGTAGCCCGTCGACAGCGCCGGGTCCGGCAGGAGCACCGCATATCCGCGCGCGACGAGCAGCCACGGGTTCCATCGCCACGACCAGGTGTTCCAGCTGCTCAGCGGCCCACCGTGAATCCACAGCACCAGTGGCGCCGGCGCATTTGCCGTCGCGGTGTCCGGGAGCGCAAGCCAGCCCCGCACGAGAGTCCCGTCCTCGGCAGTCGCGGTGACATCGGTGATATATCCCGGAAGCTCCGGCAGCTGTCCGGGTGCCCGCAGCGATGTCACCGTTCCGGCGTCGGACCCGGTCAGCGCCACACGGACAGGGTGCGGCGGTGCCTGATACGACGACCGGAGTGCGTACAGCACGGTGCCGTCGGGTGCGACGGATACATCGGTGTACGCGGCGTCATCGCCTGTGAGCTGCGCGGGTCGGTCCGCTCCGGGCCGGAGGACGAAGATGGGGGCGCGGCCGCGGTCGTCGGCGGTGACCACGAGACCGGCCCCGCCCGGCAGCCATGCGATCGAGGTGGGTCGACGGTCCCAGTCGCGCGCTTCGACGGTGGTAGTCCCCGACGCAATGTCGAGAACGCGCAGCGAGATACGAGGCGGAGTGTCCGAATCGCTCAACGACTCATGCAGGTACGCCAGCATGTTGCCGTCAGGAGACAGCCTTGGGTGGGTCGCGTCGCCGGTTTCGTCGTCGACCAGCGGCGTACGCAATCCGGTAGCCAGGTCGATCCGCACGAGCGTCGTACGTCGCGAGGCGAGGGCGCCGGCCACGATCCAGGTCGACGCAGCGAACGAGCCGTCCGCAGCGACGTCGAGGTGCGCGTTGCGCAGCGAACTCCGCACACCCGGAGTCAGGTCGGTGAGTTCGCCGGCAGCGTCGACGGCGAGCAGATGCGGACGGTCCGGCCCCAGATCGTGGTCCCAGTACCGGATCGGATACCCGGTGTGCATCACAGCCGAGACCTCGAGGTCCTTGCGTGCGGCACGGACGCGTTCGTCATCGGTATCGCTGTGCCCCAGTACATTCGCAATGAGCACAATCCGGTCTGCATGGGTGGCGGAATGCACTCCTGCAACACCGCCCTTGCGGGCGGCCATTTTCTCGGCCTCTCCACCGGACGCGGGGAGACGCCACAGCGAGGCCGGATCATCGTCTCCGCCACGAACCGCAGTGAACAAGAGGTCGCCGCCCGCGGTGAACGCCGGATTCGACTCCCCCTTCACTCCGTGCGTCAGCCGACGTGCCGGAGTGGCGTCCACCGGGTCGATCTCCCACAGCGCACCGACGAACGCGGTCGATGCCTCGTCCAGGGTCGATTGAGCGAGAACCAGTCGGGTGCCATCGGGCGACATCACGAGCCTCGTGGCACGAGGGAGCGCAAGGTAATCGTCGAGGTCGTCGAAGGCCGTCATGCCCAGAACCTTAGAGCGCGCCCGAGAACTCCGTCAGGAAGCTACGCGCCTCGTGGCGACGATCCTGACCGTTGACAGATCCGCAGTCACGCTAGCGTGAGGAGGAAACTGGACAAGCAACCAGAAGGAGACTTCCCATGGCACTGAACAAGACGGCTGTCTCGGCCCTCGCCGCAGGCGGGCTCGTCGGCGGCTACGCCGTTGCACGCCGGACCGGCAACCGTCCGCTCGGTGGCGCCGTGCTCGGTGTCGTCGGCGCAGTGTGCGGGACGCATTGGGCGCGCACGAGCGGTGCCGCCCGCACCACCGCACTGGTCGCGACCTACGTCGGCGCATTCGGAGCCTCCCATCCCCTGGCCAAGCAGATCGGTGCCTGGCCGGCGGTCAGCGTCGTCGCCGCGGGCACCGCGGTGGCGTCGCAACTGGTCAGCCGATGACACCTTGTACGGGCTTCGCGCTCTCGGAGTGACGTGCTGGGCGGGCGTCCGGCCGTTGGTTGTAACCTGGTCGTTCGACGAAACCGTTCAGGTTCGTCTCCCCGATATCGAACGGAGAACGCACAGTGGTCGATCTCGCATATGTCATCGCCGGGTCGGAAGCGACCGGCGGCGCAGGCCTGCAGGTCGACCTCAAGACGTTCCAGCAGCTCGGTGTCTACGGTGTGGGTACGGCAACGTGCATCGTCTCGTTCGATCCGAAGAACAACTGGGGACACCGTTTCTTCCCGGTGCCCGCCGAGGTCATCGCCGATCAGATCGAGGCTGCTACGTCGGCACACGATCTGCATGTCGTGAAGATCGGCATGCTCGGCACGCCGGCGACGATCGACGTCGTCGCCCAGGGGCTCGGCAAGCAGAACTGGCGGCACGTGGTGCTCGATCCCGTTCTGATCTGCAAGGGCCAGGAAGCCGGCGCCGCGCTCGACACCGACAACGCGCTCCGCGAGCAGATCCTGCCGCACGCGACGGTGATCACCCCGAACCTGTTCGAGGCGTGGACGCTGTCGGGTATGGACGCCATCGAGTCCATCGAGGATCTGACCGAGGCGGCTCGCCGCATCCACGATCTCGGACCGAAGTACGTGGTGGCGAAGGGTGGCGTGGAGTTGCCCGGCGACGAAGCTGTCGACGTGTTGTTCGACGGCGAGAACGTCACACTCCTCACCGCCCCGAAGGTCGGTAACGAACGCGTCTCCGGCGCCGGGTGCACGCTTGCGGCGGCCATCACCGCGGAGCTCGCGAAGGGCACCGACGTTGCCGAGGCCGTCAAGGCGGCAAAGGATTTCGTGACGAACGGCATCAAGGGCCGCGTCTCGGCGCACACCCCGTTCGACACGGTCTGGCAGGGCGCGTAGCCCGGGAACGAGGGTGATTGGCGCCGGTCACCCGAAGAACAGTGCTGTGATCGCGGTTTGGCTCTGCGCCTGTTCTGGGAACTCGACGATTCGGCACGGGATTCTTCGGCATGGACGACCCCTCTCTCACCGACCGTCAACGCAGGCTGCGGGCCTCCAAGACGAAGTTCGCCCAGCGAGACTGTGACGACGGCATGATCCGCCCCGTCGCCGGAAGCGACTGAGTCTCTCACCCACACCTCCTGACCGAGCTTCCCTCAGGGCAGCGCATCCCCCCTTGGTATTGTCAGCTCCGACGTGTTCGGCCTGGGGGGTCGAGCATCTGCCGACACGATCATGGGGGGATCGTCGTGACCGACGCACTACCGATAGTGCCGCCATATCTGTATCTGCCTTGTGCACAAGCAGTTTCCGATCCCGCTGATGCGGTCGTCGATCTGAGGAATCTCAGTGACGGCCGAACCGCACTGCTCGCCTACACGGCGCTCGATCGCCTGTTGACCTGCTGCGGCGACGCGCAGCCATGGCTCGTCGTTCCCGCACATCTGCTGCCGCGACTACGCCAGTCGTACCGATGGGACGTGCTTCTACTCGACATCGAGATCCCGGTACACGAACGCCGGAGCGCGCACGACCACCGCGGCACGCTTTCCCACCAGGAGGCGCTATGACCCTGCGCGCTGACCCCGACGAACTCGACCGTGCCGCAGCACGATACGAAGCGTCCGCGCATACAGCAGCCGACATCAGCCGGCGTCTCCCCGATTCGGTGCGCGCGGGTGCTGCGACAGCCCCGCTCACCGGAATGCTCGCCCACGCTGCGTCAGACCTTGCGGGGCTCGTTCAGACGCTCGGCTCGAGCGCGGCAATTCTCGGCGGATGTGCCGCGGCTTACCGCCGAACCGACGACGACGTTGCTACGTATCTCGTGACCACCTGGTCCAACAGCGACGACTGAACCAATGCCGATCGACACGTTCATCGACGGCGACCCCGCCGATATCTCCCGCATCGGCGACTGGCTCCGCCACCGCTTGGCACAAGCCATCGAGACCACGGGAGACGACGCGGTGGCCGCCCGCCGAATCGCCAACGACGCATGGGACGGTGATGCGTCCGAGGAGTTCCTGCGCGAGGCCACCGCTCTCGTCCACTCCATCGATGTCTTCCGGGCCGGAGTCCTCGACGTTGCAGGCCACTTCGATCAGATCGCTGCCGCACTCACGTCGGTGCCGGCCGAGATGGCCGAAATCTGCGACCGCGCCGCAGCAGCCGGTTTGTCCGTGGTGTGCAACACCATTGCCGATCCGGCTCCCCAATCGGACGAGACCGTCCTGCTCGCTTACAACGACGCCGCGGCCGCAGCCCAGGACGTGCACGCGCGCTGGGCGCGCGAGGTAGCCGCAGTGGCCAACCGATGGGCCAGTGACGCGTGGGCCGCATCGTTCACGACCAGTACTGGGCTCGATTATCTGACCGCAGAGTTGAAGCAAGCGGTGCACGGTCTCGCAGAAAGGGCCGACGACCTCACGCGGCAATCTCGGCAGTCGATGCAGTTTGTGGTCGATCTGCCTGACGGAACGCCGTACGACGAAGTGCGCCGACTCTACGGAGCCGCTCAGGGCACCGCCGACGACCTTGCCTCAACCACCGCGAAACATACGCAGCTGGCCGATGTTCCGGGGAGGCTGGCAATCGGCACGGGAACGCTGAGTCTCGTCGCCGGTGTCGGTATCGACTACTACGGCGGTGGAGAATCACTCGAGCAGGCCGTGGTCTCCAATTCCGCCGGACTCGGGGCCTCGATCGTCGCCGGAGCACTGATCGGGTCAGCATTGCCTGGGCTCGGCACCCTCGGCGGCGCGCTGGCCGGGACAGTGGCAGGAATATTCGCCTCAGGCGGGGTCGACTACCTCTACGAAGAATCTGCTCAGTCTTGGGGCGGATTGTGGGATGCAGGCCGGAGCGAGCTGCGCGAAGCGGCAAGCGCTCTCGGAGATCTCGGTGTCGCAGTCGGTGGACTCGTGGGGATAGGAGAAGGACACACGAATGCATCCTGACGAACACACCCGATCCGGGGTATACGGAGCCCGACTGATCTACCACGTCTTCCTGATCACCGGTTACTGGACGCTCATGACTCTCGGACTCCTGATCGGAGCGACCATCGAGAACGCTCTCGCGGGTCGACACCCAATCATTCCTGATGATGCCCTCTTGGGCGTGGCTCTGGGGACCTTCTCTGTCATCCATCCGATCTCGGGCTTCCTCATGTACAGCCCCCGAACCCGGCTCGCCGATATCACCGTCGGCACCGACCAGGGAGTCCCCGCCCTCATGCTGCGCCAGTCCCGGCTGATCTACACCCTGTCTGTTCTTCAGCTCGTCGCGACCACCGCGGTACTGATCCTGGTGGTGAATCTAGCGTTCGACCCTGGACCCCACCCCCTTGCCTCTGGATGGACACTCATGATGGTCATCGTCTCTGGCTGGCAAGTCGGAGTCGTTGCCCTGATGGCACTGCGTCGCATCCGCCCCGGCTACATCGCCATTCGCCATGACGGGATTCGGATACGAGGTTACGTCAACGATGCATGGGTACCCTGGAACAGCGTCAGTCCGTACTTGTTCAACAGCGACAATCTGTTCGCCAGTGTCCACATCCAACCCGAGCACCGAGTGGTCATCTCCTCCCGCGTCCCGCGCATGTGGATGAGCATCGACAAGCGCCAAAGTTTCCACGCTCACCCGTCACGGCCACGCAAGCCCGTCAGCGTCGTCAGCGCTGATCGTCGCCGCTACCGTATTGCTCCCGAAATCATCGATGCAGCCCTCAACCACTTCACCGAAAACCCCGCTGCCCGCGAGGAACTGCGCGACCCTACGGCCATCGCCCGCACCGTCGACACCCTTCGCACCCACGCACCCAAGACATGGTGGCGATCCCAGACGCGGCCCGTACCCATCCCCAGCCTCGCCGTCGATGCCCACCGCCTCCGCGGAGATTGATGGCGCCCATCCATCACCACAGCAATCCACACACCCTGTGCAGTTCGTCTTGAACCTCCCCGCAGGGACCCACCACGACATGCGCCGACACAACAGAGCCGCGCAGGGCACCGTCGACGACCTTGCCGCGACCACCGCGAAACATGCTCAGCTGGCGGATGTTCCGGGGAGGCCGGCAATCGGCACGGGAACACTGAGTCTCGTCGCCGGTGTCGGTATCGACTACTACGGCAGTGGAGAATCATCGCAACCGGCGGCGTCGACCATCTCTACGAGGACTCTTCGGCGGATGTCGTCAGCACATTCGTAGCCGGAGGCAGCGAACTCGGAGAAGCAATCGGCGCGTTGGGCGAGCTCGGCACCGCCACAAGAGGAAGCCTATTCAATGGAGATTGAAGACCTGTCGATGCGCACAGATACCCCGGTCCGAACGAGAGTGTACGGAACCCTCACGATCTACTTCCACTTCATGACCGCCTGGCTGCTGACGTTTGGCGCTGTGACCGGCGTGGTCGTCATCCTCGACACAATGTTTCACACCGGTTCGCATCCACCACACGCGAATCCGTTCATCCCCGACGACCTTGCCGTAGCATTGGCGTTCACATTCTTTTTCGGGCTACTCCCGGTTTTCTGCGTTCTCATGCACAGTCCCCGAACCTGCTCCAAAGAAATCAGAGTCGGCACCGACCAAAATGTACCGGCCCTCGTGCTATGTCAGTCTCGCCTGATCTACACCCTCGCCATGATCGTCGCATTACCTGCCCTCACAGCCGGGATCGTATTTCTCCTGAGGGCCAGCGAGGTCCGTGCGGACCGTGAGTTCAACTCGATACAACACGAGGTCGGGACTTGGGTACTCCTGCTCACTGTGATGTGTGGATGGCAGGTCGGCGTCGCTGTCGCAATACTGCTCGGTCGCGTCCGCCCCGGCTACATCGCCATCCGCCACGACGGCATCCACCTACGCGGCTACGCCAACGACGCATGGATCCCTTGGGACAGCATCTCCCCTTACCTGCGAACCACCCACCACCAAAACCTCACCATCCAGCTCGCCCACGACCACCACGCGATCATCTCCTCCCGGGTTCCACGTCTGTGGACGCATATCGACAAACGAATAGTCGGCCACGCCCACCCATCACGACCGCGTGAGCGCCGGACCAGCGTGGCCATCGACCGACGACCATTCCGGATCGCCCCCGAGGTAATCGATGCAGCGGTCGAACATTTCTACGAGAACCCCGCCGCCCGCGAGGAACTGCGCGACCCCACCGCCATCGCCCGCACAGTCGACATCCTGCGCTCGCAAGCCACGACCGCATGGTGGCGATCCCAGACGCGGCCGGTCGCACTCCCGGTTCTCACCATCGATGGGCCCAGAGGCCATTTCTCATGTGAATGAAGGCACTTGCCTGGTGGGCAAACGCATCAACCTCGTCGAGCAGTCACGAGCCGTACGTCGATTCATAGGCCCTTCTCAGCTCGACTCGTCGCTCGACAACGAGCCGATCGCCGACTGCAACGCGGCGGTGGCGGCCTCCGCCACCTCACGGAGCCCCTCCTCATCGGCGAACTGCACCATCAACTGCGGATTCATCGCATCGATCACGACGGCTTCGGGGTCGGTGCGGTCGCGGCGGACCACGACATTGCAGGGCAACAGCAACCCGATCTGCGGATCCGCGGTGACTGCCCGGTGCGCGAGCGGCGGGTTGCAGGCGCCGAGGATGACGTAGTCCTCCAGATCCGCGTCGAGCTTCGTCTTCAAGGTGGCTTGCATATCGATCTCGGTGAGAACCCCGAAACCTTGATCGGACAGGGCTTTTCGAGTACGTTCGACAGCTTCGGTAAACGGCGCGTGCAGTGTCGTCGACAGCGCGAGATCCATGATTGTCATCCTTTCCTCGATGGTGATCGACCGGCGGGTCAGGCCAGGGCCAAGAACAGCTTCTCGAGTTCGGCCACGCTCATCGGCTCCTTGCCGTCCTCCTTCTCGTTGGTCAGGCATTCCTGCAGACCGGTAGCGACTATTTTGAATCCCGCGCGATCCAGAGCCTTGGACACTGCCGCAAGCTGGGTAACGACGTCCTTGCAGTCACGACCCTGTTCGATCATCGAGATCACGCCGGCAAGTTGCCCTTGAGCTCGACGCAACCGGTTCAGTACGAGCGCGATGCTTTCTTCGTCTCCAACCATGGAAATGGTCCCTTCTCCAGTTTCCCACCACTGTACCCCCTAGGGTATTTGGCATGCCCATCTCTCATCCCACCACTGCGTGAGCACCGCGCCGGAGCAGCAGCCGCCGGAGCGGACAGAACTCACGGCGGGCGCACGCATACGTGGTGCCGGCTGCAGTGAGAGTAAGTACCGCGACCGCGACGCCGACGGCCGGATGGATCTCCTGGGCCAAGATCACCGATGACATGAGCAGGACGAACCAGCCGAAGCCCTTGCGCAGGGCATCAGGATCCACCATCGAGGTCAATCTGCCGCCCATGACGGTGCCGAGAACTGCTGCACCGGTGACCATCGCGGCCAGGCGCCAGTCGATCTGCACGGCCGACAGATACCCTCCCAGGCCCGCGAACGACTTCATCGCGATGACGATTAGCGAGGTTCCGATCGCGAGAGGCATGGACAGTCCGCCGAGAAGAGCCAGCGCCGGGACCACGAGGAAGCCGCCTCCGGCGCCGACGAGCCCGGTGACCAGACCGACGATCACCCCGTCGAGAAGTACCTTGCCGATCGGCATCGAATGCGTTCCGTCCTCGGCGGCCGACTTGCTCTTGCGACCACGCAGCATTGCCACTGCCGTGGCAACCATCATCACAGCGAACGCGAGGAGCAGCACGGTACCGGGAATGAATTGCGAGAGCAGACCGCCCGCGTACGCACCGACCATCCCGGCCAGACCGAAGAAGATACCGGTGCGCCACTGCACGCGACCCGCACGTGCGTGGGAGATCGCGCCGACCGCACTGGTCACACCGACAACGAGCAGCGATGTGGCGATGGCTTCCTTGGCATCCATGCCCGCAACGTAGGCGAGCAACGGAACGGTGAGGATCGATCCCCCACCGCCGAGCAATCCGAGTGTGACGCCGACGAGAACTGCCAGCGCAACGGTCAGCGCGATCACGATCAGTTCCTTTCGGCGGAGACGGTCTTCGCCGCGACGAGCCGGGCGACGACGGACTGTGCGTCACACGAGGCCGCGCGGTTGTACGGCAGCTTCGACAGCACCATGCCCATTGCGCAGGTATTCGACAGGGCAGCGAAGGTGAGACCCCCGCCGATTCCGGCCGCCAACCACTTCAACTTGGGTACCGCGACACTGGCGAGTACCGAACCGAACACGATCGAGCCTGCCACCAGTCGTACCTGCCGTTCGAGATCCCACCGACTCGCACCGCGATTGACGGGCAGCCCCTGCCCTTCCCATCCGAGCATGCCGCCGTCGAGGAGATGAACGTTGATCAGGCCCGCAGCCCGCAGGTCTTCTTCGGCCTGCACGGCGCGCCGGCCCGAGCGGCACACCAGCACGACATCTTCGTCGAGATGTGCACAGAACTCGTCACGATGCTCGCGGAGGAGGTCCAGCGGAACGTTGTACGCGCCGGGGATGTGAACGGTGTCGAATTCACCTGGGGTGCGCACATCGATGACTCGGATGTCCTTGCCCGACTCCATCAGCTCGAGCAGTTCGGCCGGATAGAGGGTGGCAGCAGGGAAGGCAGTCATGGGGACCTTTCGAGAGAAGTCGTACTGGATACCCCAGGGGGTACTTGACATACCCTAGGGGGTATATGCCAATCTGTCTACACGCCCCCGGAGTCCACCCGGCAACCACACCTCGGAGGAAGCAATGATTCTCGAGCAGTACTACATCGAGTGCCTGTCCCACGCGTCGTACCTGATCGGCGATGAGAGCACCGGCCGCGCGATCGTTGTGGACCCGCGCCGCGACATCACCGAATACCTCGACGCCGCAGAAAAATACGGACTGACCATCGAAGGCGTCATCAACACGCACTTCCACGCCGACTTCGTCTCCGGCCACCTCGAACTGGTCGCCGCCACCGGCGCCTGGATCGGATTCGGCGAGGCCGCGGAGACCGACTACCCGATCCGCCGTCTGAGCGACGGCGAGAAGCTGTCCCTCGGCAAGGTCGAGCTCGAGCTCATCGCCACACCCGGGCACACCTGGGAATCGATCTCGGTACTGGTGCGCGAACAGCCCGGAACCACACCCACCGCTGTTCTCACCGGCGATTCACTGTTCATCGGCGATGTCGGTCGTCCTGACCTGGTCAACCTCGGCGACGGATCGAGCACCGACCTGGCGCGCGCGATGTACCACACCGTGCACGAGAAGCTGCTGTCCCTGCCCGACGAGGTTGTCGTCATGCCCGCCCACGGCGCGGGATCGTCGTGCGGGAAGAACCTGTCGACCGAACTGACCTCCACCATCGGCGAGCAGCGCGCGTCCAACCCGTCGGTGCAGCCGATGAGCGAAGAGGTGTTCGTCGCCATGATCACCGACGGCCAGCCCGCGGCTCCGGCCTATTTCTCGGTCGATGCCGCGATGAACAAGCGCGTCCACCCTCTGCTCGCCCAAGACCACGCCATTCCCGAGCTCACGCCTGTGCAGGTGAAGACCGAACTCATCACCGGCACAAGAATCCTCGATGCCCGCGGTGTGGACGACTTCGCCGCCGGCCACCTACGCGGCTCAGTCAACGTCGGGTTCGACGGACGCTTCGCCGAAACGGGAGGGATGGTGGCCGAGGTCGGCGAGAAGATCGTGCTCATCACCTATCCCGGCGAGGAGCAGGACGCGGCGATGCGCCTGGCCCGGATCGGATCCGACGGCGCCGCAGGCTATCTGAACGTCGATCACGACGGGATCTTCCCCACAGAACTCGCCGAGCTGATCGAGACCGCCCCCCGCACGAGCGTCGAGGATCTCGACCGATTGCTCGCAGCCGGCTCGGTGACCCTCGTCGACATCCGGAATCCCGGCGAGCGCGCTTCCGGCTCGATTGCGGGTTCGATTCCGATTCCATTGGCAGAGTTGCAGTTACGGCTCGATCAAGTGCCGGACGACAAGCCGATCGTGGTGCACTGCGCGGGCGGGTGGCGCTCGAGCGTCGCGGCATCGCTGTTGCGTGCGCAGGGCTTCACCAACGTCTCGGATTTGCTGGGCGGATACAACGCCTGGGCCGAATCCCACGCCGCTGCCTGACCATACGAATCATTCCTGGAGGTTCCTCATGTGCTATCCCGTCGCCTGTTCCCGTTGCAACAAGACCGGATGGGGAGGTTGCGGACAGCATGTCGACGTCGTCATGCGGTCCGTGCCCGCCGCCGACCGCTGCACCTGCGATCAGAGCACCGCAGTGTCGGCGCGGCGCCCGCGGCCGGGTCTGCGCTCGCTCTTTCGGTCCGGCCGCTGACCGCGAGGGGGTCTACGCTCGGTGCGCGCGAGACCGCAGCACGCCAGGTGACGAGACCCCCACGGTCGCGGGGCAGGCCGATCAGCGAGATCGTGGGCATTCGGTCGAAGAAGTGTCCCTACCGCGATAGCGTGAGTACATGCGGTCCACCAGTGAACTCCACGCGCACCTGCTACCTGCAGCGCGCGGCCCCCTGTCGGATGCTGTGATCACCGCGCTCTCATCCGACCCCGAAGATCGCGTGGAACTACCCGAGCCCGCCACGGGCGTCGATCCTTTCGGGCACGACGTACAACTTACGCTCTACATCTGCTACGAACTTCACTACCGGGGTTTTTCCACGGTGGACGACTCCTGGGAATGGCAGCCGGATCTCCTGCGACTGCGTGCGCAGCTCGAGCGACTCTTTCTCGCGGAACTGCGCGTACGAGTCGACCCCGGCGACGACGCCGTCGGCGAGATGGATGCCCTCGCAATCGAGCCGAAAACCGGAACGGGTCCTTCGTGGCACCTGCTCGAACAGGGCACATGGGCGCAGATGCAGGAGTATTTCATGCATCGATCGCTCTATCACCTCAAGGAGGCAGACCCCCACGCGTGGGCGATCCCCCGATTGACCGGGCAAGCGAAAGCGTCCTTCGTCGCTGTCGAGTTCGATGAGTACGGGGGCGGTCGCGGAGATCGGATACATGCGCAATTGTTCGCCGACCTCCTCGACGCCGCAGACCTCGATTCGACCTACCTCGCCTATATCGACCAGGTCCCGGCCGAAACCCTGTTGCTCGTCAACCTCATGTCGCTGTTCGGACTCCACCGAGCTCTCCGAGGAGCGGCGGTGGGACACCTCGCCGCCACGGAGATCACGTCATCGCCCGGCTCGAAACGTTTGGTCCAGGCGCTGGTCCGCCTCGGGGCGCCGGCGCCGTGCCTGCAGTTCTACCAAGAGCACGTTCACGCGGACGCGGTACACGAGTTGGTACTTCGTACCGACGTCGTAGGTGATCTGCTGGCCCGCGAGCCTTCGCTTGCCGCAGATGTCGTCTTCGGGATCCGCGCGTTCGGGTTCGTCGAGGACAGGTTCGCCGAGCATGTGATGTCGGCGTGGTCGAGCGGACGCACCTCGCTCCTGCGCTAGGAGCCCGACCAGGGTGCCGGAAGTCGTTCACCAACGGAGCGACCTATGTCGGCGGGACGGTCCCCCGCGCGTACCACGCATGTGCATCGAGAGTGAATGCTCCCGGCGGCAGCGCCTCGCGGCAGAGCTCACGCACTCGGGCCTTGTCCTTCTCGGGAAGTGCCACGAACGACTGGCCGGCCGGACCTACGCCGTAGGCGAACGGCTCCCAGAAGTCGTCGAAGTCTTCATAGGATGCCTCGGCGGTGATCGTTCCATCCACTACGGCAAGCAGGCCTGCTCGACGGAACCGGGCGGCGATATCTCCCTCCGAGGTGCCCGCCATCCGGGTCTCGCCGATGATTGCGGGGTCGACCTGACGCACAGCCGTCCAGAACACGCGGAGCATCGTCATGCGGCCGCCTACGACGTCCCACATACACGACGCCACCGCACCGCCCGGGCGGGTCACGCGTGCCATCTCCCGAACACCACCGTCGGGGTCGTTCATGAAGCCGATCACGAGGGACGACAGAGTCGTGTCGAATGCGCCGTCGGGCCAGGGCAGCTCCTCGGCCACGCCCTCGCGTACGTCTACCCCCGGGTTGCGTTCGCGGCACGACACGGCAAACCGGTGTGCCGGATCTATCGCCGCGACGTTCCCGGCACCGACCCGCGTGACGAGTTCGCGCGTGAGGCCACCGGGCCCGCATCCCACATCACACACGTGCTGGCCAGGTGCAACGCCGGCAGCGTCGGCAAGCGCCACCGCCAGCGACGGTGTATAGCGCCCCATGAAACGGTCGTAGTGCTCGGCCGGACCGGCGAACGACATGTACCCATTAGGCGCCGGTGCAATGACTAGGTCAAGCCTCCGCGCGCCGTTCACGGGCGGTCACGGCCGGACGATGCAACGGAAGCCGATGTGACATGTCGGGATTTCGACACTTTCGCCTTGCCTCATCGTGGGTCTCGCCACATCGCCCACAGGGTCGGGCCACCGCCCGGGACGTGGATCTCCCTGGTGACGGTGAATCCGAACCGCTCGTAGTACGGAACGTTCGATTCCTTGCTCGATTCGAGGTACGCGGGAGCGTGCTCGGAATCGATCCGGTCGAGGCGAGACTTCAGCAGCGCCGTACCGCATCCCGCGCCGCGCGCATGGGATGCGGTTCCGATCGTCGACAGATACCAGTGCGGCTCCGCGGGGTGCGCAGATTCGAGCGCGGAATCCACCGAGCGTCCCACATTGATGTTCCGCCCGAGAGCCCACAGAAGTTGCGGCAGCATGCGCAGCGTGGCACCGACCGGTGCGCGCCATCGATCCGGCGGCGCCCACATCGCGGCACCACCGACCCGGCCGTCCCGTTCGACGATCTCCGTGCCCCCGAACGCAAGCATGTGGTGACGGGCCTCGGCCTCGAAAAATCGTGCCGAGCGGCGGATGCGGCTGTTGTCGTCCGGGAACATCCATGTGAACACGGGGTCGTCGAAGAAGGCGTCTGCGAATACGGCGCCGAGAGCAGCAAGGTCGTTACGTGTAGCGGCCCGGACCGTAACAGTCATGTGTGCAGCTTACGACGGATCCGGCCGGATTCGGCCGAAGCCGGACAGACACCGTCTCGCCGGCCGAGGATTAGCACCGTTCCGAAAAATGAACGCAGGTAGGGTCCACAGCAGGCCAGCGTGAACTACTCGTAGCGACGGGCCACTATGGAGGAATGATGCGACACGGTCCCGACGCGGATATCGACGAGTCCGACGTCAGCAGCTTCCGCCAAGTGGCTTACAGCACCTCGTTGGTGCCGCTCGACCATGTCGCCGAGAAGTCCGACACTCCGGCGTCGAAGGCGATCACTGTGCGTCTCGAGGCCGCGTCGGTCAGGGATTCGTAGTGGGACGTGTAACTACCCGACGGTCGGTCCTGCGGGTCACTGCCGACCGCACGACGCGGCGTCCCGACACCCTCGCCGTCGAGGAGCCTCTGGAGATCCGCCTCGACGGGCAGTCGTTGACAGTCACGATGCGCACTCCCGGTAGCGACGTCGAGTTGGCGCACGGATTCCTGCTCGCCGAGGGAATCATCGCCAGTCGCGATGACATTGCGGTCGCACGCTATTGCGATGGTGTCGACGATTCCGGCGCGAATACGTACAACGTTCTCGACATCCAACTCGCCCCAGGGGTCGCTATTCCGCACGGTGCGGGCGCGCGGAACTTCGTTACCACCTCGGCGTGCGGGGTGTGCGGCAAGGAGTCTCTCGACCAGGTCCGCACCCGCACCCGGTTTCCGCTCGTCGGCACTGTCACGGTGGCCTCTCGCTCACTTGCGGAAATGCCCCATCGGATGCGTCGGCAGCAGAAGGTCTTCCAAACCACCGGAGGCCTGCACGCTGCAGCCTTGTTCACCACCGAAGGATCACTTCTGCAGCTTCGCGAGGACGTGGGCAGGCACAACGCAGTCGACAAAGTGCTCGGGTGGGCGCTGTCGGAAGGCAGGGTGCCGCTTTCCGACAGCGTCCTCGTCGTCAGTGGTCGCGCGTCGTTCGAGCTCGTCCAGAAGGCCGTGATGGCCGGTGTGCCGGTGCTCGGTGCGGTATCGGCGCCGTCGTCACTCGCCGTCGACCTCGCCGAGGAGTCGGGTCTGACATTGGTCGGCTTCCTGCGCGACGACTCGATGAACGTCTACACGGGAACGGTGCTCTGACGACGCCGCACCGGCCTCAGCTGCAGGTGTTCCCTGCGTCCTCCCCCGAGCGGACGGTCTCGACGAACGCGTGTACGTCGTGGAACGACGCTTCGAGTACCGCGCGATGGTCCGCGCCGTCGTACACCCGGTAGGTCAGGTCTGCGTCGTTGCCGCACAGCGCCTCGGTGACCTGGTCGGTGATGGCACGCGACACCAGAGCGTCCTCACTGCCCTGTACGACGAGCGTCGGCACCGAGAGATCGAGGGGTTCGACTTCTTGTGTGGCGTAGTACTCGCGCAAGCCGTCGAGATCCGCGTCGGGTGCAAAGATCCGGTCTTCGGGAACGGATGCGGCAGCCGCCCACACGTCGTTCATGCACCCGGTGCGCGCCGCTGCGAGCAGCGGACGGGATTCGTCGGTGAGCATCGCGTCGGCGGAAAGTTCGGGTTGTGCCGCTTCCGCACCGAGAAGAAGAATCGGCAGGAAGCCGAGCGCCTGTGCGATACCTGGGCCACCTGCCGCGAAGTAGGCAGCGGTCTCGCTGGTGCGGCTGCCCGGCGCGAACGACACCACCGCTTGCAGGTCGAGCTCGGGTGCGCGCTCGGCCCCGAGCGCGCCGGTGTAGAGCGCGGCATGACCGCCCTGGCTGTGTCCCATCGCAATCCACTTCTCCCCGATGGCGGGCTCGAGGTCGCGGGCGGCCCGGACGATGTCGACGACGGAGTTCGAGGCGCTCGTGCCGTTCATGTAGGGATGCCCGCCGGGCGTGCCGAGACCTTCGTAGTCGGTCTGGACCACGGCGTATCCGTCGGCGACCCACCGGTCGAGCATGGCCGAGGTCCGTTCGACGTAGGAATGCGCGGGTCCGCCGACCGTGTCTGCGGATGGTGCACAGGCGTCCCCTACCCCCGTGGTGCCATGAGCCCAGCTGATCACGGGCCATCCGCCTTCTGGCGCCTGGCCCTTCGGAATCGCAACGGTGCCCGAGACCAACGTGGGACCTCCATCGGCACCCTCGGAGAGGTAGGTGACCAGGTCGGTGCGCTCGGCGCTGGGGAGCGCCGCGGCGCTGATGATCGGACTGTCGGTGACAAGCGTTCCCGGAGCCATGGCACCGGATTCGGCCGGCTCCGGAGCCGGACTCGAACATGCTCCGAGGCCGAGTGCCGAGGCGAACGCAAGTGCCACGACAGCGTGCCGGGACTGGAAGGTCTTCATCAAGCCTCCGTTAAGAAGAACGTATTAACCCTGAAGTCAATGTTCTTAGTACAGTGGTCGCATGACGATGTCAACGGGACGTCTCGCACTGCTCGATGCCGCGGAGCGGCTCATCGCACACCGCGGTATCCATGGCGTGGCCGCACGCGAGGTGGTCAAAGAGGCTGGGCAGCGGAACAACTCGGCCGTCGCATACCATTTCGGCTCGTGGCACGGACTCCTCGATGAGATCTGGAGCAGGCACGCTCCCCGGATGAACGCCGAGCGCGCCGCACTGCTTGCCGCAGCAGAGCTCGAGACGACCCCCGCCCTGGACCGGCTCGTCCACGCGTACGTACATCCGCTCGCCACGCAGATCGCGCAGAACGAGCCCAGTTATTGGGCACGATTCAACGAACAGTGGCTCTCCACAGCGCCGCTCGATGTCCTGGCGATCCCGGCGCCGACCGGCGTGCAAGCCGATTACTATCCGTCGGACGACTCGCTCGATGTCCTGTCGGCACTCTTGATGAGGATGGCCGATCGGCTCGACCTTCCAGCACCTGACGCGCGACGCCGAGTGAGCTTGATGGTGCGTTTCGTCATCGGCGCGTTCGCCGCATACGAGCGCGCACAGGAGGCAGGCGCTGCACCTGAACTCGCATCGTTCGAGGCGGAGATTCTGCAACTCGCAAACAGAATGCTCGACCTGTCCCGGCCATAGCCGGGCAGATCGAGCATTCGATTCGTCTACGGGTGGTCAGTCGACCTCCGGGGCCCACTGCACACCGTTGATATGACTTCCGCCATCGACGAACAGGGTATTGCCCGTCAGATAACGAGAATCATCACTCGCCAGGAACGCGGCGACGGTACCGATGTCATCGAGCGGATCACCGATCCGCCCCATCGGATTGGCGGCTTCCTGCGCCGCGGCCATCTGCGGATTCGCCGCGGCGACGCGCTCGTAGGCCGCACTCTTCGCCCCCGGGCAGATCACGTTGCAGCACACGTGCTTCGGCGCCCACTCGCGCGCCGCTGTGCGCGTCATGGTGCGTAGCGCTTCCTTGGCGGTGTTGTAGTACACCGAGTACATGTGGGCATTGACGCCGTTGAGACTGCACATGTTGATCACTCGACCGGTCCCGTGCTCGGCAAGTGCCGGATACGCGGTCAAGTCCCAGGTAGTGGTGTATCGCCTGTGATCCTTCGTAGGGGTTAGGCGCTGAGTTCGAGGACGGGGTCGGTGCTCACCTCCGTCGTCGTGTCGGTCACTGGAGCGAGTCGGCAGCGGGCGAGGACTTCGAGGCCGAGGTAGCGGCGGCCTTCGGCCCATTCGTCGGTCTGTTCGGCCAGCACGGCCCCGACGAGGCGAACGATGGCCTGCCGGTTGGGGAAGATGCCCACGGCGTCGGTGCGGCGCCGGATCTCCTTGTTCAGCCGCTCGGAGGGGTTGTTGGACCAGATCTGGGTCCAGACGTCCTTGGGGAAGGCGGTGAAGGCCAGGATGTCGGCGCGGGCGGCGTCGAGGTGCTCGGCCACCGCCGGCAGCTTGGCGGCCACGTAGTCCAGCAGCCGGTCGAACTGGGCGTGCACCGCGGCGGCGTCGGGCTGGTCGTAGACCGAGTGCAGCATCGCCTTGACCGCCGGCCACATCGACTTCGGGGTCACGCTCATGAGGTTGGCGGCGTAGTGGGTGCGGCAGCGCTGCCAGGTGGCGCCGGGAAGGTTGGCCGCGATGGCCTCGACGAGGCCGGCGTGCGCGTCTGAGGTCACGAGCCGGACCCCAGCCAGGCCGCGGGCCACGAGGTCGGCGAAGAACTCGTTCCACGCCGCCCCGGTCTCGGCCGTGGCCACCCGCATGCCCAGGACCTCGCGGTGCCCGTCACCGTTGACACCGGTCGCGATCAGGACCACGGCGTTGATGACCCGCCCGCCCTCGCGCACCTTCATGGTCAGGGCGTCGGCGGCGACGAACGTGAAGGGTCCGGCCTCGTCGAGGGGCCGGTGGCGGAAGGCCTCGACCTGGGCGTCGAGGTCGGCGGCCATCCGGGACACCTGCGACTTCGACAGGCTGTTGATGCCCAGCTGCTTGACGAGCTTGTCCATCCGGCGGGTGCTCACCCCGGCCAGATAACAGTCCGCCACCACCGTGATCAGCGCCGACTCGGCCCGCTTGCGCCGCTCGAGCAGCCACTCGGGGAAGTACGTCCCGGTGCGCAGCTTGGGGATCGCGACGTCGATCGTGCCGACCCGGGTGTCCAGGTCGCGGTGCCGGTAGCCGTTGCGCTGCGCGGTCCGGTCCGGGCTGCGTTGGCCCCACTCGGCACCGACCACCGCGTCGGCGTCGGCGGACAGCAGCGCGTTGATCACCGTCTGCAGCAGGTTGCGCATGAGGTCCGGGGAGGCTTCCGCCAGGGCCTCGCCAAGCAGGCCGGCAGGGTCGACAATGTGAGGTGCGGTCACCGTGATGCTCCGTTCGAGAGTGCTGTGAAGGGTTCACTCGAAGATCACGCGGTGGCCGCTCCACGTCTACTACGACGAGGCCGGCAACCGCGTTACACCATCATCGGGGACTCAACTGGATACGCGCGCTGCATCGCCCAGAATGCCGCCATCACACCCATGTCGAAACCGGCCCGCATGTTCTCTTCGGTGGTCTTCTCGAGCCGTGCGTAGCCCAGCGGGCGCCAGGCATTGTTGACCAGTATGTCGAGCCGTCCGAACTCCGCCGTGGCAGCGTCGACCATCGCGTGCACCTGATCACGATCGGTGACATCGGTGCGCATGACCTTCGCCTGCACACCCCACTCGTCGATGAGCCATTTCGCGGCGCCGGCTCCCGCCGTCTCATCGACGTCGGCAACGATGACGTTCGCGCCCTCACGTGCCAGTGCACCCGCAACACCACGGCCGATACCCATTGCGGCGCCGGTGACGATGGCTACCCGCCCGTCCAACTTCCCCATGGTCGTATGCCCTCTCCCGATGTCGGTGATCTACCCAGGTGACGTCCTCTCAGCGAGGACGAGGAACCGTCTTGTCGATGAAGAGCGCCTCGACGGACACGCACACCGTGCCATCAGCAGTCGCGATCTCACCCACAGTGTTGATCTTGCGACCGTTCTCTTCGACCAGGCGGCCACGAACAGTCAACGGCTCGAACAGTGGGGTCGGGCGGTGGTATCGGACATTGAGCTGCGCAGTGGCACCGCTTCGTCCGGCCCACGCGTTTGCGACACCCAGGGTGTGGTCGATCAGCAACGCGGCGACACCGCCGTGGACGTGTCCGGGAGGGCCCTGGTACGGGAAGGTCAACTCGACGATCCCTTCGACCCACCCGTCCTCGCGGCCGGCAAGAACGAGTGGCGGTGCCAGCGCGTTCTCCGGCCCGGTGACCGGATCGTGCCGGGTGACGCCTTCTCCGTGCCACATGTCGATCAGCCGCTCCTTCACCTCCGGTGCGTGTTCTTCGAGGTGCACGGCAACACTGTCGAGCTCCTCCGCGACCCGCTCGAGATTCGCGTTGGCCCGATCGGTGCGCAGCAGCGCGTCGACCACACGTCGGGCGGCAGCGGTGGCCCGGTCCATCGCGGAATCCTGAGGCGCCGAGGTCAGTACCGTGCCGTCGGGGGCGTTGCCGACTGTGGGATGTGTATCGGGATCGACCTTCATCGGACCTCCATCGTCGCGTGCGTGAGCACCGGCTGCCCGTCGCGCTCGGGGCAGGTTGCCAACAGCGTGAGAGTGTCGCCGTCGCGCCACACCGAGGTCTCGATGGTCTCCCCCGGGTACAGCGATCCGGCGAAGCGCACCGAAAATGACTGCACCCGAGTCGGATCCCCGGCGAGCACCCCGTCGACGACGGCCTTGCACACCACTCCGTAGGAAGCGAGTCCGTGAAGGATCGGCCGATCGAAGCCGGCCATCTTCGCAAACGCCGGGTCGGCGTGCAGGGGGTTCATGTCACCGCTGAGGCGGTATACCAATGCCTGCGCCGTACCGGTCGGGGTCACCAGAATCTGGTCGGCCGCACGTTCCGGCGCCGACGCAGCCGACTCCGGCCCGGAGTCGCCACCGAAACCACCTTCGCCACGTGCCCAGATCTGCATTGCGGAAGTCCACAGCGGACTTCCGTCAGCACCGCGTGCCGACTGTTCGAGGACGATCACGGCAGCCTTACCCTTGTCCCACACATCGGCCACCCGCGACGAGATGGTCGCGGAGCCCGCCGCCGGGATCGGAGCGTGCACAGTCAAGGACTGCCCACCGTGCAGGATCTTGCGCAGGTCGATGTCGATGCCCGGCAGGTTCATCGACGCCGGCCTGGCAGGACCCGCGGAGACCCCCTGCCCTGCAACCATCGCGAAGGTCGGCACCACTTGCAGGTCCTTCTCGTATGCCCAGCGCAGCTCAGCGGAGTCCATCGAGTTGGTCCCGGCACCCAGGCCCAGGTGGTAGAGGATCACATCGCGCTCGGTCCACGCCGCTTCGCGGAGGGTGGGCTCTGCCGACAGCGCGGCATTCACATCAATCGGCATGGGTGATCACTTTCCGGGTTCGGGGTCGCGCGGCAAACCGAGAATCCGCTCACCGATGATGTTGAGCTGGACATTCGTCGTGCCACCGGCGATGGACAGGTTCTGCGAGTTCAGGAACATCTGGGTGTTGGACCAGCGGTCCTGCTCGCCGAGCAGCGACGACGGGCCCGCCCAGTCCATCGCAACCTCCCACACCTGCTGGATGTGCTCGACACCGACGAGTTTCGCGATCGACGACTCGGCGCCGGGTTGCGCGCCGGTGAGCGAGCGCAGCGTGGTGCGTAATCCCATGAGCCCGCCACTCTGGGCGTCACACAGCACCTTGCCCAGGACGGTGAGCTGTTCGTCGTCCAGCCCTCCCGGAATCATCGAGGCGAGAGTCAGGAGCGCCTCGCCACCGGAGCCGAGTGAAGAGTCGACCGACAGGGAGACCCGCTCGTTCGCGAGGGTGGTGCGGGCCAGCTTCCATCCGTCTCCAGGCTCGCCGACCAGGCATTCGTCGGGCACGAACACGTCGTCGAAGAACACCTCGTTGAACAGCGCCTCGCCCGTGATCTCACGCAGCGGACGAATGTCGAGGCCCTTCGTGTTCCTGATGTCGATCAGGAAATAGGACAGGCCCTTGTGCTTGGGTGCATCCGCGTCGGTGCGTGCCAAACAGATACCCCAGTCCGCGACTCGGGCCATCGACGTCCATACCTTCTGACCGTTCAGCTTCCAACCACCGTCCACCTTCACTGCTTTGGTGGACAGCGAGGCGAGGTCGGAGCCGGCACCAGGCTCGGAGAACAACTGGCACCAGGTGATGTCGCCGCGCAACGATCCGGGCAGGAATCGTGCGAGCTGCTCCTCGTTGCCGTGTGCGATCAGAGTGGGGACGACCCAGTTGCCGATGATCATGTCGTGCGGAGTCAGCTCGGCGGTGCGCAATTCCTCGGCGATGACGAGCTGCGTGACGGCATCGGCCGTCTTGCCCCACGGCGCCGGTAGATGCGGCGTGGTGTAACCCTTCTCGGCAAGGTATGCCTTCTGTTCAGCACCTTCGAGAGCCTTCGCCGCCTCGAGTTCCGCACGAACGTCGGCCCGAATCTGCTCGGCCTCCGCCGGTAGATCGATGCTCAGTACGCGGCGAACTCCGTCGAGGGTCAGGGCCGCGACCCGGCGCTTCCACGATGCGGTCGAGCCCGACAGGATCCGCAGCGACTGCGCCCGCCGCATGTAGAGATGCGCGTCGTGTTCCCAGGTGTAGCCGATGCCACCCAGGACCTGGATGCACGTCCTGGTGACCTGGAAACCGGCCTCGAGCGCCGTCGCCGCGGCGACGGCGACGGCGAGCGACGCCTCCTTCTCCGAAACGTCCTCCCCGAGTGCACGGGCCGCGTCCCACGCGGTGACGCGGGACTGCTCGGTCAGACTCAGCATCCGCGCAACGGTGTGCTTGACACCCTGGAACTGGCCGATGACCCGGCCGAACTGCCTGCGGACACGCGCATAGTCGGCGGCTGTGGTGGTCGCCCAGTCGGCGAGACCTGCCGTCTCCGCTGCGAACAGTGTGACTGCGATGTCGACGACGCGCTGCGGATCCAGTGTCAGGACGTCGCCCTCGGCAAGGACCAGTCCATCCACCGAGACCTCGGCGTTGCGTCGCACGACGTCGTAACTGGGCAGGTCGGTCACGTCGAGTCGGTCACGGTCGACGACGACGAACACGAGCCTGCCGTCGTCGTCGGCTGCGAGCAGGAAGACGTCAGCGACCTGGCCGCCGAGGACATAACTCGACGTACCGGACAGTGCGACGTCGTCGCCGTCCCGGACGATCTTCAGGTCGCCGGGCTGCAGGGAGAGGCCGCCGAACAGTGAACCATCGGCCAGGCCTGCGAGCCGGTCGGTACGTCCGCCCCTGTGAAGGACGGCGGACACCACGACGGTCGGCAGGAACGGACCCGGCACCATCGCGCGTCCGAGTTCCTCGACGACGATGGCCGTTTCGAGGAGGCCACACCCTGCGCCGCCGAACTCTTCGGGCAGATGCAGCCCGAGCACGCCGAGTCCGACGAGCGAGGCCCAGTACGGGGGGCGGGCCTCGGCCTTTGCCTCGACCGCTTCACGGATCACTTCGGGCGTGGCGTGACGTGCGGCCCAGCCGCGCACGGAATCGCGGAGGTCGCGATCGTCGTCACTCAATCCAATGGTCATTCACGGGTCCTTCGATAGGAGCAGAAAGTCGGGTCGGCTAGATGCGTTCGATGATGGTCGCGGTGGACAGCGCGCCACCCGCGCACATCGTGACCAGCGCGGTCGAACGGTTGGAGCGCTCGAGCTCGTGGAGGGCACTGGTGATCAACCGCGAGCCGGTGGAGCCGACCGGGTGACCGAGGGCAATCGCACCACCGTTGACGTTGACCTTGCTCATATCCGCGTTGTGCACCTGCGCCCACGAGAGCACGACAGAGGCAAATGCTTCGTTGATCTCGACGATGTCGATGTCCGACAACGACATCCCGGTGCGTTCGAGGACAGCCTGGGTCGACGTGACGGGACCGTCGAGGTGGTAGTACGGGTCCGAGCCGACCAGCGTGGAGGCGAGGATGCGGGCCCGCGGACGCAGACCGGCTTCGCGCGCCTTGTCCTCGCTCATCAGGAGAACTGCGGCCGCGCCGTCGCTTACCTGCGACGAGTTACCGGCAGTGTGAATGCCGTTTTCGATGACCGGTTTCAGACCTGCCAAGCCTTCGGCGGTCGTCTCGCGGAGGCCGCCGTCGCGGGTGACGGTAGCGATCTCGCCGGTGGGCTCGCCTTCCTTCGTGACGACCGGCGCCTCGACCGGAACGATCTCGCGGTCGAACCGGCCCTCGGCCCACGCCTGCGCCGCCCGTCGCTGCGACTCCAGGCCGAATGCGTCGACGTCTTCGCGCTTGATGCCGCGCAACTGTGCGATCCGTTCGGCAGAAGTGAACTGGTCGCCCATGTCGATCGTCCAGTCGTCCGGGTAGGGGTTTCCGGTGCCGGGTGCGTTGGCCTGACCGAGGAACACCCGGCTCATCACCTCGACACCGCAGCCGATTCCGGCGTCGATCTGGCCGGACGCGATCAGACCTGCGACCATGTGCACTGCTTGCTGCGACGAGCTGCACGCACAATCGATGGTGGTCGCTGCGGTCGTGTACGGAAGCCCCGCGTGCAGCCATGCTTGTCGCGTGACGTTGTTGGACTGCTCCCCGGCCTGGGTCACAGCACCGCCGACGAGCTGACCGACCTGTTCGGCCGGCAGGCCGGTCCGCTCCAGGACTCCCTTCTGAGCAGCGCCCAGCAGCACTGCGGGGTGCACCCCGGCAAGCTGGCCGCGGCGACGACCGATCGGCGTCCGTGCTGCTTCGACGATGACAACGTTGTTCATGTCACTCCCTGCTTTTCGGCGATACTGAAATTTATTCTATTTCTGCCGAGAGATGGAGAACCGCATTGTCCCACCGAGCGAGACCACACTGGTCATCAACGCGAATCGATGCGGCCGGGATCCCGCCTCACACGAGTCCTCCGAGCAATCGATCGCATGCGATCCGCAGGTCCGATTCGATCTCGGGGATCGAAGTGCGTCCATTGAGCGCCGACTGCACCAGCCCGAACCACAACGCAACGACGAGCCTGAACACCGTCGCGTCCAGGACCGTCGGCTCTTCGATACCCGCGGCATCGAGAAGCAACCCGTCGAAAAGCCGGTCGATCCTCGCTACATCAGGGATCGTCGCCGCATTCGACATTCCGGCCGACTGGATCATGGCCGTCGCGAGGTGCGGCGTACGCAACAACGCTCGCGTCGCCTGTAGCAATGCGTCACACACCGCCTCGGGAGGTGTCGTTCCACCGACTGCTCGCCTCGAGAGCTGGCTGCCCATGCGGTCGATCTGATCGACCATGACCGCGACGAACAGGTGGGTCTTGGACGGAAAGTAGCGGTAGAGCGTGCCGATTGCGACACCGGCCAGCTTCGCGACCTCCTGCATCTGGACACGTTCGAGCTCTTTCTCCCCGCCGAGCTGGGTGGCCGCCTTCAAGATGCGGCCGTGCCGCGCGCGCTGCTCCATCGAACTCGGTTCGGCCGCGTCACGAACCTCTGAGAGCCTGGGCATTCCTCACCTCTTCCTCTGCCCGGACGGAGCCCGACAGTAGATCCGGCACACACGACACGGACGATTCCGTCCTGGTCAGCAGGATCTGCAACCGCAGGCCTGCCGACTCCCGTACAGCGGGACAGCATCCGCCTGCCGAGTCGGCCGAGCGCAAACTAGAATGAATACTAATTCTGGTTCGGAGCCGCTTCCAAGGAGCCGAACCGATCGAACACGGGAGACATCCATGGGTGAATCTGTCAGCCTCGCCGGACGCGCCGCAGTGGTCACCGGCGCCGGAGCCGGCCTCGGACGCTCCGAGGCCCTCGCGCTTGCCGCCGCCGGTGCCGCCGTCGTCGTCAACGACATGGGCGACGCTGCACACGCAGTCGCGGAGGAGATCGTTGCAGCAGGCGGACAGGCCATCGCCGTGACCGGCGACGTCTCCGACTGGTCGCTCGGTGGCCGCCTCGTCGAGGAATCCGTCAAGGCGTTCGGCTCGTTCGACATCCTCGTCAACAACGCAGGCATCATCCGCGACAAGATGATCTTCAACCTCACAGAATCCGATTGGGACGATGTGATCCGCGTGCATCTCAAGGGTCACGCCGCGACCTCCCACGCTGCTGCGGTCCACTGGCGTGCAGCCAGCAAGGAGACCGGCGGCCCCGTGTACGGCCGCGTCATCAACACCTCGTCGGAAGCCTTCCTGTTCGGCTCCGCCGGACAGCCCAACTACTCGGCCGCCAAGGCGGGCATCACCGCCCTGACACTGTCCACCGCCCAGGGACTCTCCCGCTACGGCGTCACCGCGAACGCGATCTGCCCGCGCGCACGGACCGCTATGACCGCCGAGGCATTCGGCGACGCCGACACTGCGCATGCCGGTCTCGACCCGCTCGCACCCGAGCGCGTCGGAACCCTCGTCTCGTACCTCGCCTCCCCCGCCTCGCACGAGATCAATGGCCAGGTGTTCGTGGTCTACGGCAAGATGGTCGCACTCATGGCATCGCCGAAGGTCGAGAATCGTTTCGACGCAGCAGGTTCCGCGTTCACGGTCGAAGAGCTCGATGAGCAGCTGTCGTCGTACTTCACCGGTCGCGGCAAGTACGAGACGTACGCTGCCTACAGCATCGCGGAACTGGAGAAGGCCGCACTCGCAGTCGACTGATCACCTCACCCGAAGGAGCACGGCATGAGACTTGCAGGGAAGGTCGCGATCGTCACCGGCGGAGCCGGTGGTATCGGTCGCGGTATCGTCCGAGCATTCACCAAGGAGGGCGCTCACGTCCTCTTCGTCGACATCGACGAAGCCAAGGGCGCCGACCTCGAGACCGAACTCGGCGGCGCGGGAAAGTTCATCAGTACAGATATTTCCCAGAAGGACAGCGCCGCAACGATTGTCGATGCTGCGGTCCAAGCATTCGGGAAAGTCGACGTCCTCGTCAACAACGCGCACGTGTCCCGTCAGGCACCACTGCTCGAGACCACGCAGGAGATGTTCGACCTGTCCTTCGGCACGGGCTTCTATCCGACACTCTGGCTCATGCAGGCGGCGCACGCAGAACTCGCCGCGAATCAGGGTTCGGTGATCAACTTCGCGTCCGGAGCCGGCATCGACGGTAACGTCACGCAGGCCTCGTACGCCGCAGCCAAGGAAGCAATCCGCGGGATCAGCCGGGTTGCTGCCAACGAATGGGCCTCCGACAACATCAACGTCAATCTCATCTCGCCGCTGGCCTTGACCGAAGGTGTGCAAGCGTACATCGAGGCCAATCCCGGTGTCGAGGACGTGTTGCTCGCCAAGACGCCGCTGCACCGGTTCGGTGACCCCGAGTCCGACATCGGGCGTGTCGCAGTGTTCCTCGCAAGCGATGACGCGTCGTACATGACCGGTCAAACGCTGATGGTCGACGGCGGCAGCATCAAACTGCGCTGACGCGTGTGCGGCGAAAGGCGTCCGCGGCGGCGGGTAGTCCAACGCACCGAGGCGGACGAGGTCACGAACTCGACAGGGTTCGTGACCTCGTTTTCCGCGGTTCGCAGACTATCGTTGTCTCATGGACCCGCCTGTGACGCGGTACGTCCAGCGCGACGGGCACGCACTGGCGTACCAGATCGTGGGCGAGGGGACGCACCCCGTGGCATGGTTCTTCGAAGACATGATGCACCCGGACCTGATGTGGACCGACCCTCACCTGCACTACAACTTCGAACGCTGCTCCAACTTCGCGCGCTCGCTGTTCTTCCAGCGCCGCGGATTCGGACTGTCCGACCCCGTCGACCACGTCCCGACACTCGAGGAGCAGGCCCACGACGTCCTCGCCGTACTCGACGACGCTGAAGTCGCGCAGGCCACCCTTGTCGGAGCATCCAGCACCTGCGGAGCAGTCGCTCTGGCTGCCGCCCGATGTCCCGACCGGGTTTCCGGACTGATTCTGGCCGAACCCTGGTCCGAGGCCCTGGTCTCCGACGGGGATCCACCTGCGGGGTGGACTACCTCCCAACGAGACCGGTTCGTCGATTGCTATCGCGGTGCGTACGCCCGCTGGGGCCACGGCGACCTCACGTCCCTGGCGCACCCTGCCCTCGATGTTCCGCACAACCGGCGCATCATGGCTCTGCTCGAACGATGTTCGGCCACACCGGCAACCGCACAACAACATCTCGAGTGGGCAATCCGGGCGAATTACGCGTGGGCGTTGCCGTCCATCCAGTGTCCGACGGAAGTGTTGCATCAGCCCGACAGTCTGTTCGCCCGGGCCGCAGTCCGCCGGGTCGCCGAACTCGTCCCCAAGGGCCGGTTCCACGACCTGCCTCCTATCCCCGCCGGCGCGACCCTGGGCGAGGCGCTGATCCCAGTACTCGACCACGTGGAGGAACTCGCCACCGGTTCGATCCGTCCTGTCGACGCGGACCGTTTCCTCGCCACCGTCCTGTTCACCGATGTCGTACGCTCGACCGACCTACTCGCGGAGATCGGCGACCTCGACTTCGCGTCCTTGCTGGCCGCGCACGACAGACTGGTGCGTGTCGAGGTCGAGGCAGGCTCGGGCGCGCTGGTCGGTATCGCGGGCGACGGCACTCTGAGTGTGTTCGACGGACCGGCAGCAGCCATACACTGTGCGCACCGAATCATCCGGAGCACGACGGGTCTCGGGTTGTCGGTCCGATCCGGTGTGCACGTCGGGATGATCACCCGCGCGGGCCCGGAGCTGACCGGGATGACGGTGCACCTCGGAGCCCGCATCGCCGCGTCTGCCGGGCCCGGGCAGGTGCGATGCTCCCAAAGCGTGCGAGATCTCGCGAGCGGCGCCGACATCGATTTCGCCGACCTCGGCAGACATCGGCTGAAGGGCGTCCCTGGCCAGGTTCAGATGTTCACCGCGACGCACCGGACCCGGCCCACACATCCGGCGGTGCCGCCCCGCACGTCCCTTTCCGACCGCGCAGTCCTCACCATGGCCCACCGGGCTCCCGGCATACTTCGTGACCTCGCACGTCTTGCGGGCCGACGCAGCCGATTCTGACAGACCACTCGGGCGGAACTCGGCCCCCGACAGGTGCCGCAGGGGCAGTACTCGGTCGAAACCGGGAGCGCGTCAGGCGCTCTTGTCGCGGCGTTCGCGATCGGGCTTGCGTGGCACGATCGTCGGGAGCACGTTGTCGGTCACGGTTTCTGCGGTGATGACAACCTTCTCGACATCATCGCGGCTCGGGATGTCGTACATCACCGGCAGCAGGACCTCTTCGATGATTGCACGAAGCCCGCGGGCACCGGTACCGCGCAGGATCGCCTGGTCGGCGACGGCCTCGAGTCCGTCCCTGGTGAAATCGAGCTCGACCCCATCCATCTCGAACAGTCGCACGTATTGCTTGACGAGTGCGTTCTTCGGCTCCGACAGAATCTCGACGAGCGAGTCCTTGTCGAGGTTGGTCACCGACGCGACAATCGGCAGGCGACCGATGAATTCGGGTATGAGCCCGAACTTGATCAGGTCTTCCGGCATGACGTCGGCGAAGTGATCGGTGGTGTCGATCTCTGCCTTCGACCGCACCTCGGCGCCGAAACCGATCCCCCGCTTGCCGACTCGGTCGGAAACGATCCGCTCGAGACCAGCAAAAGCACCGGCGACGATGAACAGCACATTCGTGGTGTCGATCTGGATGAACTCCTGATGCGGATGCTTGCGGCCGCCCTGCGGTGGCACCGACGCCTGCGTACCCTCGAGGATCTTCAGCAGCGCCTGCTGGACACCCTCGCCCGACACATCGCGAGTGATCGACGGGTTCTCGCTCTTGCGCGCAATCTTGTCGACCTCGTCGATGTAGATGATGCCGGTCTCGGCGCGCTTGACGTCGTAGTCGGCAGCCTGAATCAGTTTGAGGAGGATGTTCTCGACGTCTTCACCGACATATCCGGCCTCCGTGAGAGCGGTGGCATCGGCGATCGCGAACGGCACGTTGAGCATCTTCGCGAGAGTTTGGGCGAGGTAGGTCTTGCCACAGCCGGTGGGCCCGAGCAGAAGAATATTCGACTTGGCGAGTTCGACCGACTCACCGCGTGCATCACGCGTCTTGTCACCGGCCTGGATGCGCTTGTAATGGTTGTAGACGGCCACTGCGAGCGACCGCTTCGCAGAATCCTGGCCGATCACATAATTGTCGAGGAATTCCCGGATCTCGGCCGGCTTGGGCAGTTCGTCGAGCTTGACCTCGTTGGTTTCGGCAAGTTCCTCTTCGATGATCTCGTTGCAGAGGTCGATGCACTCGTCGCAGATGTAGACCCCGGGGCCCGCTATGAGCTTCTTGACCTGCTTCTGGCTCTTTCCGCAGAACGAGCACTTGAGCAGATCCCCGCCGTCACCGATACGTGCCATCTGTCAGGTCCCTACTTCCTCGTGTGCGTGCAACCGATCCCGTGTCCGTCGACGAACGCCGGCCCGGGGAGCGGGCCCTTTGATCGACCGTACCCGGACTTCGGTACGCGGGTCGACAGGTTCTCCGCGTTTCCGGTCATATTTGTGCGCGCCGACAGGGGCGCAGCTCACACCCTGCACAACGGCCCGGCCGAACACACTCAGGGGGTTCGACCGGGCCGGGCGTGACTATGCCTGAGCAGACAACTTGCGGTATTCGAGCACGTTGTCGATCAGACCGTACTCGACCGCCTCGGCTGCCGTGAGGATCTTGTCCCGATCGGTGTCCTTGCGAATCTGTTCGGGATCCTTACCGGTGTGCTTGGCCAGCGTCGTTTCCATCAAGCGGCGCATACGCTCGATCTCTGCGGCCTGGATCTCGAGGTCGGAGACCTGACCCTGGATGCCGCCGGTGGCCGGCTGGTGGATGAGCACGCGGGCGTTCGGCAGCGCAAGGCGCTTACCCGGGGTCCCTGCCGCGAGCAGCACGGCTGCCGCCGAGGCCGCCTGACCGAGGCACACAGTAGTGATGTCGGCGCGGACGTACTGCATGGTGTCGTAGATCGCCATCAGCGACGTGAACGAACCACCGGGCGAATTGATGTACATGGTGATGTCGCGGTCGGGATCGAGCGACTCGAGCACGAGCAGCTGAGCCATGACGTCGTTCGCGGACGCGTCGTCGACCTGGACTCCCAGGAAGATGATGCGCTCTTCGAAGAGCTTGTTGTACGGGTTGGATTCCTTGACGCCGTAGCTCGAGTGCTCGATGAACGACGGGAGGATGTAACGGCTCGCCGGTGAATTCGGGGCCTGGCCGCCGAGCTGGCGCGGATCGAACATGTTGGTCATCGCTTCTCCAAGAAAGTGTGGGACGTGGAGCGGGTCGGGGCCTCGTGGACTAGTTCGACGTGCCGCCGGCCTGCTGGGCCCGCGCGACGACGTGGTCGACGAAGCCGTATTCGAGTGCCTGCTGTGCCGTGAACCAGCGGTCGCGGTCCGAGTCGAGGGTGATCTGCTCGACGGTCTGCCCGGTGTGCTCGGCGATCAGCTCGGCCATCTCACGCTTGGTGTGTGCGAACTGCTCGGCCATGATGGCGATATCGCTGGCAGTACCACCGATACCGGCGGACGGCTGATGCATCATGATCCGCGCGTGCGGCAGAGCGTAACGCTTGCCTTTGGTTCCTGCCGAGAGGAGGAACTGCCCCATCGACGCAGCCAGACCCATCGCAAAGGTCGCCACATCGCACTCCACGAACTTCATCGTGTCGTAGATCGCCATGCCCGAGGTGACCGAACCACCCGGGGAGTTGATGTACAGCGAGATGTCGCGGGTCGGGTCTTCCGCCGACAGCAACAGGATCTGCGCGCAGAGCTTGTTGGCGATGTCGTCGTCGACCTGGGTGCCGAGGAAGATGATGCGCTCGCGGAGCAGGCGTTCGTACACCGAGTCGCTGAGGTTCAGCCCAGCGGTGGCCGAGGTCATCGTCGGACCGATGGATGTCGCCGGATTCTGAGGAGTCACGGGTACCTGCCTTCTCGTCAATCGTGGATTGCTGTCATTGACAGTAACGAAACAGGGCGGCACCGGATGCCCGGTGCCGCCCTTCTTCGCTCAAAGCGGAAAAGATCCGATTACTCGGATGCCTTCTCCTCGGTCGCCTCGGCGTCCTCGGCAGCTGCGTCCGAGTCGGCCTTCGCGCCACCGAAGAGCTCGGAGGTGTCGACGGTCGCGCCGGTGGTGTCGGTGACCTCGACACGGTCGACGACCGTGCCGAGAGCCTTGCCGCGACGAACGTCCGCGAAGATCGCGCCGAGCTGGTTGGCCTGGCTGATCTGCTGGATGAACTGCTCCGGCGGGATGCCGTAGCGCTGCGCCTGGAAGAAGATCCGCTCGGTCAGCTCTTCCTGCTCGACCGTCGTGTTCTCCGACTCGGCAATCGCATCGAGGAGCAGCTGGGTCTTGACGGACCGCTCTGCCGACTCGCGAGCTTCCTTGTCGAACTCTTCGCGGCTCGAACCCTGGGCCTCGAGCAGCTTGTCGAGCTCGGCCTCGTCGTGGTCGAGTTCGTGAATCGCGTCGTGCAGGGCACTGTCGATCTCGGCCTGAACGACTGCCTCGGGCAGCGGCACCTCGACCTTCTCGAGAAGCTCTTCGAGCACCTTGTCGCGGATCTGACCTGCCTGCTCGACCTGCTTGACGCGGCCGACACGCTCACGCAGGTCTGCCTTCAGTTCGTCGAGGGTGTCGAACTCGCTCGCGAGCTGGGCGAACTCGTCGTCCTCAGCGGGAAGCTCGCGTTCCTTGACCGTGTTCACCTTGACGGTGACGACGGCTTCCTTGCCCGCGTACTCACCTGCGACGAGCGTGGAGGTGAACTCCTTCGACCCGCCGGCCTCGAGCCCGACGACAGCTTCGTCGAGGCCCTCGATGAGCTGGCCGGAGCCGACCTCGTGGGACAGACCCTCTGTGGCAGCTTCGGTGACCTCTTCGCCGTCGACAGTGGCCGACAGGTCGATCGACACGAAGTCGCCGTCCTGCACAGCGCGCTCGACACCGGTGAGCGTTCCGAAACGCTGCCGCAGCGACAGCAGCTGCTCCTCGATGTCCTCGTCGGAGATCTCGACGGGATCGACGGTGACCGCGATCTCGGAGAAGTCGGGGAGGGTGACCTCGGGGCGTACGTCGACCTCGGCAGCGAAGACGAGTTCGACGTTGTCCTCGAGCTTCGTGATGTCGATCTCCGGCTGACCGATGGCCTTGACCTCGTTTGTGGTCACTGCCTCGGAGTAGCGCGACTGGATCGCGTCGTTGACGACCTGCTCGAGCACCGCACCGCGACCGACGCGAGCCTCGAGGATCTTGCGCGGGGCCTTGCCGGGACGGAATCCGGGGATCCGCACCTGACCTGCGAGGGACTTGAAGGCGCGGTCGAAATCAGGCTGGAGCTCCTCGAAGGGCACCTCAACGTTGATACGGACTCGCGTCGGGCTCAGCTGCTCGACGGTGCTCTTCACGGACATGACTCCTTCTTGTCGTGCTCTTGTCGGTCGTTCGTTCTCACTACTGAGCGCCCTGACGCTGTTCGATCTGGTCGGGATGACAGGATTCGAACCTGCGACCCTCCGCTCCCAAAGCGGATGCGCTACCAAGCTGCGCCACATCCCGTCGTACCTACTGCTCCCGCCGCGGTGCCGGGGGCCGGACTGAATCCTACGGCCCCCCGATTATGAATTCCAAAGCCGGGTTCGGTACAGTCTCATCCTGCAAGCGGCGAACGCCGGAGAACACCGGAAAACCACCCGGTGAGCACCGACGAAGCCACAGGCACGGGGATGTAGCTCAATGGTAGAGCCCCAGTCTTCCAAACTGGCTACGCGGGTTCGATTCCCGTCATCCCCTCCAGCGAACCGCCCGGATCTCATCGAGATCTCGGGCGGTTCTCGTTTCTGCACCGCCCGGATCACCGTTTCGACTCGATCCCCCGACGCCGACTCGAATCCGAGACCGAACACCCGACTGCTGTGAGAGCGTCGCCAGTGTGAGCGAGACACCCGACCGCACGTCGATGAGGTCCGGCGCGGCGGGGGCCGCCGCCGCCTCGCGGTCGTCCGTCGTCGCTGCAGTACTTCTCGACGCCGTTCCGGAATGGGATCGTGTCACCGCGATGCTCGCGCCCGGAAACCTGGAAGCAGCGGCGTTCCGGCACAGGGTGGTCGAGGTTCCCATCGGACTCGATGTCACTCGTCGCAGTGCTGAGTACGACGATGCACCGTGGCACCTCGACCGGATATCGCTGACGGGCACCGCCGGTTTCCCGGACGTGCTGGCGCTGACGCCCGCCGTCCCCGAGACCATCGAGAGCCCTCGTGCGAGCTGGGGCCTCACGCTCGTGGACGGCCTGACCGGTGGCCAGGCAGCGCTCGTGATCAGCATCGTCCGTCCCGAACGGGGCGGACACGGTGCACCCGGGCAGACCGACCGCGAACACCACGGCTCGGTATGGACGTGGCTGCGCAGCCTGTCGGAACACACTGCGGAAGCGATTCGCTCGTCGACCGAACTTGTCGTGGGCAGCACCACCGACCTGGTGAAGGCAATCGTCACACCGGCGTCGCAACCACTCCCGCACCATGCTCTCCCGACGAGCGGCCCGCACCGACTCCATACCCTCGACATCCCCCGGGGCGAGATGAGAGCCGCAGCGGGGCGCGCCGGTTGCGGACTCGAAAGCGGTGTCGCAGCCGCTGTGCTCCTCGGATATGCGTCGTATCGGCACATGCACGGCTCCCCCGCGGACGATCTGTTCGCCGCGATCCCCGGTGCCGGATCCGAGGAGCCCGCTCAGGTCTGCCTCGGCGGCACCGAGATCGACGACGGACCCGTCGCCTTGATGCAGCGCATCGACCGTGTGACCGCGGGCATGCCCGACGACCCGAGCGCACTTCCCAGCACGCGGATGTTCGGTCACGACGACGTGCTGACCTGCACGGTCCCAGGTTCGGCGACCCCACTGTTCGTAGCGGGCGCCGGCATCGCCCGCTATTACGGTTTCGGCCGCACCCTGGGGTCGGCGATCAACGCAACCCTGATGTCGTACCTGGACATGTGCTGTGTCGGTCTCACTGTCGACCCCGCCGCGGTGCCCGACCACACAGTGTTCGACGAATGCCTGCGCACGGGTCTGCGGACCGTCCTCGACAGCTGACCGAGTCGGTACGCTGGAGCGCAGACCGGAAGACCTCGTCGTAGGGACTCACCGTGGAACTCCTGCTGATATTCGCCGCTGTGGCGGTTGTCGTGTACTTCGTGGCCCGCTCACAGAAATCCACCACTCGCCACGCCGCCGGCAACCTCGATGACGCCAAAGCCGAGGCCCGTCAGGCCATCGAACGGCTCGGAGGCCAGGTCTACAACCTCACCGGTACCGACGACGCGTCCCGTCAGTCACTCGCCGACGCCGCCGAACGCTTCACCGCGGCGGGCTCACAGATCGACCAGGCGCAGTCGCCCGTCCAGGCCCGGCTCGCGAAGCAGACCGCGCTCGAAGGGCTCTACTACATCCGCGCTGCCCGCACCGCGATGGGCATGGATCCCGGTCCGGAGATCCCTACTCTCGACGGACAGAAATCGGCCGGGGCCGTGACCGAGGAACGGCAGGTCGAGTTCGAGGGCCGTCAGGTCGCTGCGTCGCCGTCCCCGTCCGCGCGCACACCGAACTACTTTCCAGGGGGCCGAGTCGCGGGCCGTCCGGTCCCGGCAGGGTGGTACTCGGAGCCATGGTGGAAACCTGCGCTCGTCGCGGGCGCGTGGGGAGTCGGGTCGATGCTGCTGTTCTCATCGTTGTTCGCAGGCATGGCCGGTGTGCCGTACGACGCACAGGCATTCGAGAGCGGTGCAGCGGACGGCACGGGCGGTGCCCCGGATGAGGTCGGAGGCAACGACGATCTCGGCGGTGGCGACGGCAGCAGCGGGTTCGACGGTGACAGTGGCTTCGACGGCGGGGGCTTCGACGGCGGGTTCGAGTTCGGTGGGTTCGACTTCTGATGTCGACGAACTCGTCTCAGTCGGACTGACAGACCGGACACCAGAACAGATTCCGCGCGCCCATCACCTTGTGGAGTACCGGCGTGCCGCAGACTCGGCACGGCTCGCCGGTCCGTCGGTACACATAGGTACGGGGCCGATCCTTCGCATAGGCCGGCGCGCCCTGATCGTGTTCGACGCGCACGACATGCATGCGGCCCCTCGCCATTCCCACCTGCATCAACTCGACCAGATCAGCCCAGAGTGCATCGAATTCGGCGTGTGAGAGGTTCTTTCCCGGTCTCTCGGGATGGATGCCGTGCCGGAACAACACCTCGGCCCGGTACACATTGCCGACCCCTGCGATCACCGATTGGTCCATGAGCAGACCACCGATCGGACTGCGGGAACGGCTGATCCTCGCCCACGCCCGCTCCGGTTCGGCATCGGCGCGCAGCGGGTCGGGACCGAGACGCGCTTCGATGGCGTCGACCTCGCCCTCGGTGAGCACCTCACACGCAGCCGGGCCGCGCAGATCACTACCGTGCCCGGATCCGACCATCCGCATCCGAACCTGACCCACAGGCTCTCCGAGCGGAAGCTCGGAGTCGGTGAATGCGCCGTAGATGCCGAGGTGCACGTGCACCGTGAGCGCGCCTTCGTAGTGGTGGAAAAGGTGCTTTCCCCACGCATCCGCGTGGGTGAGCACGCGGCCGCTCACGGTGGCCGCGCCGTCCTCGAAACGTCCCTGAGGACTCGATACCCGCACCGGCGCACCCGCATACCACTGGTGGTGCAACCGGGCGAGCCGGTGCAGGATGTGTCCTTCGGGCACCGGTCAGTTCGCGCCCGGCACCGCAGGGGCATCCCCGGAGGTCTCGTATGCCGCGAGAATATCGATGCGACGCTGGTGGCGTTCCTCGTTCGACCACTCCGTCGACAGGAAGGCGTCGACGATCGCGAGCGTCTCCTCGAGCGAGTGCATCCGGCCGCCGATACCGATCAGCTGGGCATTGTTGTGCTCACGGGCGAGCTTCGCCGTCTCGACGCTCCAAGCGAGCGCGCAGCGCGCACCGGGGACCTTGTTCGCGGCGATCTGCTCGCCGTTGCCGCTGCCTCCGAGGACGAGGCCGAGGCTGCCCGGGTCCGCAACGGTGCGGCGTGCGGCCTCGATGCAGAACGCCGGGTAGTCGTCGAGTGCGTCGTATTCGAAGGCACCGCAATCGACGGCTTCGTGACCGTTCGCCGTCAGGTGCTCGATGATCTGATTCTTCCGTTCGAAACCGGCATGGTCGGCTCCCAGGTAAACGCGCATGGGCAGAGTCTAGCCAGGAGTCTTCGGCGGACTTGAATCGCTGGCATCACCCGGGGACTGAGGTTTCCCTCACCTAACCCGACCCGTTAAGTTGAGCGAATGTTCACATCACAAGGACGATCGACACGCGTCCTCCTGGTCGCGGCCGCTGCCGCGACAGCAGTTCTCATGTCGGCCTGTGCCTCGACCTCGTCGGACGAGGCAGCACCCTCAGACGAGTCCTACACCGTGGAGCACGCCATGGGTGAGACGACGATCGAAGGCACTCCCGAGCGCATAGTCGTCATCGACTCCCCGCACCTCGACGCCCTCGGCATCACGCCGGTCGGCGCCACCGAATCAGGTGCCGCGACCGGCGTTCCCGCGTACCTCGCCGATGACCTTGCGGGCATCGAGATCGTCGGCTCGACGATGGAGCCCGATCTCGAGGCCATCGCAAGCCTGAACCGTTGCCTTCTGGTGAGCAAACGTGAGCACGCTCTGGGTGCTTCTTCATCAGGCAGCCTCACCTTCCGATGAGACAGTCCCGGTCTCACCCAGCAACTGCTGGTGCCGGGTTGACGCTTCCTCGCCTGCAGCGTTGACCACTCCCGTAGTCGCGGACTCCCGCGTGGCTCCACGTCCGTCCCCACCCGAATCGGTGGCGGCCGGGCTACTCCCGGTACCGGTCCCCGTAGCACCCATGCGCTGAGTCTCGCCGAGGCGGGCGAGGTTGATCGCGGCATTACGATCACGATCGATCGTCACTCCGCAGTGGTCACACACATACATCCGGTCCGCGAGAGCCAGGTTTGGTTTTCGCCTGCCACACCCCGAACACAATTTACTGGACGGAAAGTACCGGCCGGCCTCCACCAACACCGAGCCGTACCACGTGGTTTTGTAGCCGAGCATCCGGCGGACCTGCACCAACGCCGCGTCGGACAGAGCCAGGTTCAGGCCCCTCTTCCGCGCCCCACCCGCCGACCGCATCCCACTCGCGTTCAATGTTTCCACCGCGATCACCCGATGCCGCTGCGCCAACTCGGTGGTGGCGTTGTGCACCACGTCGCGGCGCACCGCAGCGGCGTGGGCGTGGGTGCGGCCGATCCGGCGTTGCTGTGTGATCCAGCGTTTCGACGGTTTCTGCTTCGTCTCGGTGGCCACATCGTAGGGGCCGTGCTGCCGCGCGACCCTGCGCTGCAAGGCCCGCAGCCGGGCTTGGGCTGCGGTCAGGGACTTCGGTGCCGGAACCCGGTCGAGTTCGCGTCCGTCCGGCGTCGCGACAACGATCAGGGAATCGGCCTTGACGCCGACGTCGACACCGACCACCGGCTCACCGGCCCCGATGTGACCGGGTACCGCGACCGCGCGCTGCACCAACACCTGAAAGGCGACGTGCCACCGACCGGCCGAATCCTCACTCAGGGTGGCGGACAGTATCCGGGCGGTGCCCGCCTCGAGGCGGCGGGCCAGTTTCCGGGTGGACTCGCAGGTGTGGATCCGCCCCAACCTCGGGAGGGTGACATGGCGTCGGTCGGTCTCGACACGGATCGTTCCGGTGGTGAACCGCACCGACCGGCGGGACTTCGCGGTCTTGAATTTCGGGAACCCGATGGTTTTCCCGGCCCGCGTACCTTTGCGGGACGTCGACCACGCGTCCAATCCCCGAGCGAGCGCGTCCAACCCGGAGTTGTAGGCCTCTTTGGAGTTCTCGGCCCACCACGGCGCCACCTCGTGCTTGCGGGCGTTCCACTGCTTGCGCAACGCAGGCAGTGACCATCCCAATGCGGGTGTCAACTCGTCGTCGGTGAGACCGTAGGTGCGTTCGGCCTGCCGCTGGTTCATGACCGCTTTCACGGCGGCGAGCATCGTGTTGTGCGCCTTACGGGCCCCGCCCGCGTGCGAGCGGAATGCCCGCACCTGGGTGGGTGTGGGGTCGAGAGCGAACTGGTAGGCCTGCGCGGTCCAGCCGTCCGGGATTTCGAAGCGCGCCATCACGCGACCTGCGGTTCGGGTATGTCCTGTGGGGTGGCAGTGACCGCCCGCATCGCACGAGTGCGCGCACGGCTGTGGCGGTAGAGGCGGGGACACCTCGAGGTCGGATCCTCGATGAGGTCCCGCACCGGATCGTGTTGCTGGCCATGGTCGCCCGCCACGATCCTGCAGCCCTGCGCCGGCAGGGCCGCCGTTGGGTGCAGGGCTCCGAGCCGGACCGGACGGTTGCGGTACGTCACGAGGATCATGCTCGCAGAGGGGTCCGACATGTAGCCTGTGGGTGCGCCCATTCGGTCGGCTTCACACACCTTGTGAACACATTCGATCATGTTTGTTCACATTTGCTCACAGAATGTCGAGCAGTTCGTAACCCCGATCTCATCATCGGCGCGCAGGTGCGACACGAGGCGCTCTACGAGCAGCTCTCGGCGATCGCGCCGACGGTCTTCTCCGTGAACTCTGGAACCGACTGGGAGGAGCAGGCCCGCATCACCGCCGCCGCGGTAGGCGAGACGGATCGGATGGAAACGTTGCTCACCGGGGTCGAGGAACGTGCCGCACAGATCGGCGACGAGATCGGTGCCGAAGGACAGACCGCCTCGATGGTGCGGTTCCGGCCGGACAACTTCCGTCTGTACGGTCCCGACACCTTCTCCGGCACGATCCTCACCCAAGTCGGCTACGACCTCGGCGCAGACCGCGCGTGGAACGAGTACTCGATGCTCGAACTCAGCCCCGAGAACTACACCGAGATCCCCGAGAACTACACCGAGATCGACGGCGAGGTCGTCTTCTTCACCAACCCCGGAGGCGATCCGGCCGCAACCACGATGGCAGCGGTGACCGGGCTCTGGGGCGCACAGCCCGGTGTCGCGGCAGGAAACGTCCACGAATTCGAGGACGAGACCTGGATGGTCGGCATCGGCGTGGTGGGTGCGAACACCATCCTCGACGACCTCGAGGCCACACTCGGCTGATTCCACCTCCACCAGGACTACGGTGCCCCTCCTGCTCGTGCGAGCAGGAGGGGCACCGTAGTCATAGCCGGATGATCAGTCGAACGACGGATCTTCGTCGCGGCTGCGCTTGAGCTCGAAGAAGTGCGGGTACGACGCGAGCGCAACCACTCCGTCCCACACCTTGCCCGCGTCTTCACCACGCGGGATCTTCGACAACACCGGCCCGAAGAACGCAACACCGTTGACGTGGATCGTGGGGGTACCCACGTCAGGGCCCACCGCATCCATCCCCTTCGCGTGACTTGCGCGTAGCGCCTCGTCATAGTCCTGGCTGTCGGCGGCCTGCGCAAGGACAGGGTCGAGGTCCAGCTCTGCAAGGGCACCGGCGACGACGTCGGTGAAGTCCTTGTTTCCCTCGTTGTGGATGCGGGTGCCCATTGCGGTATAGAGACCCTCGAGAATCTCGTCGCCATACTTCTGAGATGCGGCGATCGCCACACGCACTGGCCCCCACGCCGTCTTCATCATCTCGGCGTAGTCGTCGGGCAGCTCACGGCCTTCGTTGAGGACGGCGAGGCTCATCACATGGAAGCGTGCTTCGATATCGCGGACCTTGGTGACTTCGAGAATCCACCGCGAGGTGATCCAGCACCACGGGCAAAGCGGGTCGAACCAGAAGTCGGCGGTGTCCTTACCGGCGGCACCGGTTGTCTGGTTGCTCAAGACGGTCTCCTCACACGGATCGGTTTGCAGAGGGTGCAACACAGTCCCGCGGGGCATTCTTCCCGATCTTCGCCGCAGTCACGCGCGGTCCCCGTACCGTCGGACACGAAGACCCGGGACGTAGCGCATCGAGCGACGTAGCGCCATCGCGTACGGACAAGCGAACGAGAGGTCATGCGATGTCTGGTGAGAAGACCTTCGTGATCGTCGGTGCCGGACTCGCCGGCGCAAAGGTGGCGGAGGAACTGCGTGCACGCGATTTTCCGGGCCGGGTCGTACTGATCGGCGCCGAGGAGCATCTGCCGTACGAGCGACCGCCGCTGTCGAAGGAGTACTTCGCCGGCGCCAAGAGACTTCTCGACTTCACCGTGCAGCGCGGCGACTGGTACCGGGACCACCGTGTCGACCTTCGTCTCGGGACGACGGTCACCGCGATCGACCCCGCCGCGCACACGGTGTCGTTGCCGGACGGCTCGACGGTCCACTACGACAAGCTGGCACTCGCGACCGGATCGCGACCCCGGCGCCTCCCACTGCCCGGCGCCGATGCGCCGGGAGTTCACGTCCTGCGCACCGTCGGGGAAGCCGACGAACTCCTCGCCGCGATCCGCCGCGACGATGGCACTGCCGCTCGTCTGGCGATCATCGGGGCCGGGTGGATCGGTCTCGAGATCGCGGCGGGCGCACGAGGCCGCGGCGCTGAGGTCACGGTGATCGAGTCGGCGCACACTCCTCTGTCCGCGACGCTGGGCCAGGAAATGGGCGCGGTGTTCGCCGACCTGCACCGGTCCCATGGCGTGGACCTGCGGCTCGGGGCTTCCGTGGCCGAGATCGCCGTCGCGGGCGGCCGCGCCACCGGTGTCGTTCTCGCTGACGGTACAACGGTGGGAGCCGACGCGGTGCTCGTCGCTGTCGGCGCAGCACCGAATGTCGAACTCCCCCGGGAGGCCGGTCTCGACGTCGACACCGGAGTGCTCGTCGACGCATCACTGGTCACAAGCGATCCCGACATCGTTGCGGTCGGCGACATCGCGGCGGCCGAGCATCCCACACTCGGGTGCCGTGTCCGGGTGGAGCACTGGGCCAACGCGCTCAATCAGCCTGCAGTGGCCGCGGCCACGATGCTCGGAATCGACGCCTCCTACGACCGGCTGCCCTACTTCTTCACCGACCAGTACGACCTCGGGATGGAATACGTGGGGCTCGCCCCATCCGACGCGCACGTGGTCACCCGAGGAGACGTGGCGGAACACGAATTCCTCGCGTTCTGGCTCGACGACGACAACACGGTGAGGGCAGGCATGAACGTGAACATCTGGGACGCGGGCGACGACATCCGCGCACTCATCGCGTCGGGTTCGCGCGTCGACCCCGTCCGTCTCGCCGACGCGAACGTGCCGTTGGCGGACGTCGCCACCTGAACGCGGCCCCACCATGATGGGATGGATCCCGACCGACATCCCGTCGTGAGAAGGAGTTCTCCTGTGGCACCACCGAACCTGACCCGTGAGCAGGCCGCCGAGCGGGCAGCGGTCCTGCGCGTCGACAACTACACCGTCGTCCTCGACCTCACCGATGGGTCCGGAGGGCCGGGAGCCACCACTTTCCGCTCCGTCACCACGGTGACGTTCGATGCGACGGAGGGTGCGTCGACCTTCATCGATCTGATCGCACAGACCGTGCATTCGGCGACACTCAACGGCTCCCCCGTGAATATGGCCGGATACAGCGAGGACACCGGCATCGCGTTGTCCGGACTCGCCGCGCGCAACGAACTCGTGGTCGACGCAGACTGCATGTACACGAACACCGGCGAGGGTCTTCACCGATTCGTCGACCCGACCGACGACGCGGTGTACCTGTACTCGCAGTTCGAGACGGCCGACGCCAAGCGGATGTTCGCGTGCTTCGACCAGCCCGACCTGAAGGCCACCTTCACTCTGTCCGTGACCGCGCCCTCGGACTGGAAGGTGATCTCGAACTCCGAGACCGTGCAGACCACCGCGGCGTCGCCCGGTCAGCACCTCTTCCGAACCACGCCGCGGATGAGCACCTACCTCGTCGCGCTCATCGCGGGCCCGTACGCCGAGTGGACCGACACCTACACCGACGAGCACGGCACGATCCCTCTCGGCCTCTACTGCCGCGCGTCCCTGGCCGAGTTCATGGACGCCGAGCGCCTGTTCACGGAGACCAAACAGGGGTTCGGCTTCTATCACGAGAACTTCGGCATGCCGTACGCCTTCGGCAAGTACGACCAGCTGTTCGTGCCGGAGTTCAATGCCGGCGCAATGGAGAACGCCGGCGCCGTGACGTTCCTCGAGGACTACGTCTTCCGCTCCAAGGTCACCCGCTACTCCTACGAGCGACGCGCCGAAACCATCCTGCACGAGATGGCACACATGTGGTTCGGCGATCTGGTCACGATGCGCTGGTGGGACGACCTGTGGCTCAACGAGTCCTTCGCGACGTTCGCATCCGTCCTCTCGCAGGCCTCGGCAACCGAATACACCAACGCGTGGACGACGTTCGCCAACGTCGAGAAGTCGTGGGCATACCGGCAGGATCAGCTGCCGTCCACTCACCCGATCGCCGCGGACATCCCCGATCTCGCCGCCGTCGAGGTCAACTTCGACGGCATCACCTACGCGAAGGGCGCCTCGGTCCTCAAGCAGCTCGTCGCCTATGTCGGGCAGGAGCCGTTCCTCGAAGGCCTGCGCGCATACTTCCGCGACCACGCCTTCGGCAACGCCACCTTCGACGATCTGCTGGCCGCGCTGGAGAAGTCCTCGGGCCGCGACCTGTCGGGGTGGGGTGCCCAGTGGCTCAAGACGACGGGTCTGAACATTCTGCGCCCCGACTTCGAGCTCGACGCCGACGGCAAGTTCACGCGTTTCGCAGTCGTGCAGGAGGGCGCGCAGCCCGGAGCCGGTGAGTTCCGCGTGCATCGCCTCGCCATCGGTGTCTACGACGACAACGGTTCGGGCACACTCGTGCGCACCCACCGCGTCGAGGTCGACGTCGACGCAGCCGAGCGCACCGACATCCCCGAACTCGTCGGCGTGGATCGCGGCAAGTTCGTGCTCGTCAACGACGACGATCTGACCTACTGCTCGGTCCGGCTGGACGACGACTCGCTCGGTACCGTGATCGAACGCGTCGGCGACATCGCCGAGTCGCTACCGCGCACGCTGGTGTGGTCGGCGGCGTGGGAGATGACCCGGCAGGCCGAACTCAAAGCGCGCGATTTCGTTGCACTGGTACAGCGCGGCATCGCCGCAGAGACCGAGGTGGGTGTCGTGCAACGCCTGCTGATGCAGGCGCACACGGCAGTCGGCAGCTACGCCGACCCCGCATGGGCCGACGCCTCGGGTTGGAGCGACTACGCGAACCGGCTACTCGAGCTGGCACGTGAAGCGGAGCCGGGATCGGACCATCAGCTCGCCTTCGTCAACGCCCTGTCCACAGCTCGGCTCTCACCGTGGCACACCGAAGTGTTCGAAGAGCTGCTCGGCGGTGATCCGGCGAAGGTCGGACTGCCCGGCCTGGTTGTCGACACCGATCTGCGGTGGCGTCTCGTGCAGGCGCTCGCAGCCGCAGGTGAAGTCGACGCAGAGGGAGTGGAGTCGCCGTTCATCGACGCGGAAGCCGAGCGCGACCCGACCGCGGCCGGTGCCCGGCAGGCAGCGGCGGCACGTGCGGCGCGTCCGCAGGAAGAGGTCAAAGCCCAGGTCTGGCGGACAGTGGTCGGCGACGATACCGTTCCGAACATCACTGCCCGTTCGATCATCGGCGGTTTCGCGCCTGCCGGTCAGTCGGAGCTGCTCGAGCCCTACGTGGAGCGGTATTTCGCGGAGGTGCCCGATGTGTGGGAGCGCCGGTCCAGTGAGGTCGCGCAGACCGTCGTCGTGGGCCTGTATCCGTCCTGGTCGATCAGCGAGGCCTCGGTCGCTGCGGCCGACGAATTCCTTGCCGGTGATCGTCCTCCTGCGCTGCGCCGATTGATCACCGAGGGGCGCGCCGGGATCGTGCGGTCGCTGCGGGCACAGGCGTTCGACGCGTCCTGACATAGAACGCATACGGCCCGATGTCACCTTCGGTCACTCGAAGTGACCGAAGGTGACATCGGGCCGAAGCGGGTCCTACGGGGCGATGATCGCGTTGGCGATCACGCGAACGGCGCTGATGATGCCGTCGATGAGCTGTCCCTGACCGAACGGTCCGATCGCTGCGGTCACGCCGAGCTGAGCGATCCGGTCGGTGACCTGGGCGGCATCGCGTCCACTACGGACCTCGACGGCCTTCTGATTCGGGTACACCGCGATGAGCACCGAGTTCTCCGCCTCGGGCGTCGACGGGAAGATCGTGTCAGTGGCTGCAGCCGGGTCCGAGGCATCGGCGATGTATACGTTGAAGCGCACACCGGTGGCTCGGATCGCAGACGTGAGCGTGTCGTCGAGGGCGATCATCTCGTCGTCCTTGAACGGCGGGCCCGCGAACTCGATGCCGTCGGCACGAGCTTCGGAGATTCGGCCGCTCGGAGTCAGCGCCGCGGCATGCGGCAGGGGCGCGTCGCTGCGCGCCGGGGCATGAATCACGTCACCACTTGCCACTTGCGGTACCTCCGATCAGCTCTGCCGGTGCACCGGCTACGTGTCCGTGATGCGCGTGCCGACCGTGCTCGGTCACCTCGTCGGCGGCGGTCCACAGCAGTGCACTGTGGTTCCATTCGTCGCCGAGCTTGTACGGATGGTCGGACGCGGCCGGGCCGGGCTTGCGGGGCGCGGTCCAGGAGATAGCCCCGAAGACCAGAACGATCAGCAGCGGAATGCCGACGAATATCAGCGTTGTCTCGAGAATGCTCACACGGAGAAGGTATCCCAGGTGGCTGCGAAAGACCTCACATGCCCCGGATTTGGTCCCGACGAGAGGGCACTTGCCCGGCCTCGCCGATCAGGCAGCACCCTCGCCGAGGTATGGAAGCCAGGTCGGATGCAGGTCCTGCAACGTGGCCAGCAGGCGCCAGTGTCTGCCTTTCGGCGGAACCAGCGACGCACGCAACGTCCATCCGAGTTCGCTCAGTAGCTTGTCGGCCTTCTTGTGGTTGCAGGGCGCACAGCATGCAACGCAGTTCTCCCAGGCATGCGCACCACCGCGGCTGCGGGGAACCACATGATCGATCGTCTCGGCCTTGGATCCGCAATATGCACAGCGATTGCCGTCGCGGTGCATGAGCGCGGCCCGGGTCATAGGCACCCGAGCGTGATAGGGCACCCGGACGTAAGTGCGCAACCGGATCACCGACGGCAGCTGCACCGACCATTCGGCCGATCGGACCATCGGCGCGAGCGGGTCGTCGTGCACGGTGTCGGCCTTACCGCCGGCCATGAGAACAACGGCACGTCGTGCAGGCAGCGCCGTGAGCGGCTCGTAGGTGGCGTTGAGCAGCAGCACTCGACGTTTCACCCAGTCCGGCAGTCCGACGTCGTCGCGTACCACATGCAATGTGGTGGCCCCCGGCGTCCCGATCGGGACGTCCGCGGGCGGGAGTTGTCGATGTGCTGTGCTGCCGTGCTTCATACGACCTCCGGAAGACTGGAAACAGTGCACCACGGATACCTCCGAATCGCACCCGATTTCCGCGGACGAATCAAGGACTGTCCGATGAACATCCTGTGTTACGGGTACCGGCGGGTAAGCGACCCCGTACGGGCGCACCCGTGCCCGTACGGGCACAATGGCCGGTGAGAGGGAGGTAAGCAGAAAACGATGACCGACCAGCAGACCTTCTACGACGAAATCGGCGGCGCCGACACTTTCCGCAAGATCGTCGCGCGCTTCTACGAAGAGGTGGCGAAGGACGAGATCGTCCGGCCCCTCTACCCCGAGGAAGATCTCGGCCCGGCGGAGCGCCGCATGCGGATGTTCCTCGAGCAGTACTGGGGTGGTCCACGCACTTATTCGGACGAGCGCGGTCACCCGCGACTGCGGATGCGCCATCATCCGTTCAAGATCGGCCCCCTCGAGCGCGACGCCTGGTTGCGATGCATGCACACCGCGATCGCCTCGATCGACGATCGGACCCTCGACTCCGCGCATCGTCGGCAACTGGTCGACTACATCGATATGGCGGCGGATTCACTGATGAACTCGCCGGTGTGATCGGCCGAGGTCTCGCTCCGGACTTTCGTCAGAGAACGGTCAGACCGAGACCTCCGCTTCTGCGCAGGTAGACCGATCCGTAGCGGGCGTCGAGGCGGATCCAGGTGTTCGAGGCCCGCACCCGTACCACCTCGTCGGCGGCGATTCCGTCAGCGGCCATCGGGTCACGGCCGGTGGTGGGCACGAACCCCATTGCCCCGAGCGCGAACACCATCCGCATGGGCACACCGACGACGGTCTCACCGCCGCTGACCTCGAGCACCTCCTGCGCCAGCAGCGACGCAGGCGGCCCCTGTGCACCCGCGTCCCGTGTCAGCGCGACTCCCTGCTGGGCGAGTTCGACGAGAACCCGGGCCGGAACATCGTCGACATGTGCAAATCCCTCGTCCGGCGGCAGTGCTCCGCGCCACGCGGAGTCCATCGCCCATCCCGGATCGATCGCCTTCGCGGCTCCCACGGACGCGGTGAGTGCGGTGCGCAGCGAATCAGCGGCGACACAGAGGTCTGCGGGGTGGACGGTTCCTCGCACGAGCCGAGCCGCGAGCACATCGAATCCTGTCTGGATCCACGCGCTGAGCACGTCGTCGCCACGACGCCGCAACCTCACGACCGCGGCCTCGTCGAGACGCAGTGCGCGGGTGAGGAAGGCGGCGAGATCGGTGCGGTCGCTCTCGCCGGCGAGTGCGACCGCCCGCTCTCCGAAACTCGACGTGAGGTCAGTCACGTTTCCACCGAAGCAGGTAGGCACGTTCCTCGTCGGTGAGCCGACGGAGTTTCTGCCCGTCGATGTCGAATGCGGCGATCTGGGTGGACGCGACGATCGAGGGTGTCGAGTCGGCGGGCGCACCGCCTGGTCGTACCTCGTAACCGATCGTGAAGTCGACGGCGCGCACCTTTTCGGTCCACATCATGACGTCGAGGGGGCCGTCGTCGTGTCGCAGCTGTCTGCGATAGCGCACGTGGAGGTCGGCGATCACGGCGCCCTCGCGCAAGCTCTGGGTGGGTCGCCCGTCGGCGAACAGCCACGGTATGCGGGCTTCTTCGAGCAGAGTCACCATCCGTGCGTGGTTGATGTGCTGGAAGACGTCCATGTCGGACCACCGCACGGTCACTTCCGTGTGGAATCCGAACTGCTGGCCCGCATCACTCACGCGTCTACCTCCGATCGGGTGCGCCGGTGCGCACCATGCTCCTGATCTGCCGTGCGGCCACCGACAGGGTGGCCAGGTCCAGACTCCCAGATGCGAAGATCTCGTCGAGTGCCGACCTCGCGCGCACGAGTCGCGAGCCATTCGACATCTCCCAGTCCTCGATCATCTCCGGGCAGGTCTCCCCCGGCTCTGCCCCGGCGAGGACATCGAGGACGAGGGTGCGCAACGATCCGTACAGTTCGTCGCGCAGCGCGAGTCGTGCAAGGGAATGCCACCGGTCGCCGCGAGCGAGTTCCGTGACCGCCGACAGGAGCCGGTCGATGCCGAGGTGCGCATCCATCGCGTAGTACAGCTCGGCGACCTCGTCCTCCTCCCGTTCGACGATATCCGCGATGTCGATGACGTCGAGAATCGGGAATTGGTCGAGTAGGCGGTACACCATCGCGACCAGCTCCGGCGGCACCTCGCGCGACAGGATTCGCCGCGTCCGTTCCTCCAGATCCTGTACGTGGTGCCCGCGCATCCAATCCCCCACCATCGGTGCAAGATTCGCGAACAACTGCCGGTAACGGCTGATCTCTGCTCCCACCGCCAGCGGCTGGGGCCGATTCGACAAGAGCCACCGCGATGCACGGTCGAGGACACGACGGGATTCGAGCAGCAACTCGTCTGCCAGCTCGGTGGGCAGGCCGGCGGAGCGGATCCGGTTCCAGATCCCACGCAGGCCGAAGATCTCGGTGACCGCGGCGAACGCTCGGACGGCGTCGGTGCGCGAGGCCCCCGTCTCTTCACAGAGACGGAAGACGAAGGACACACCGCCGTTGTCGACGGTGTCGTTGGCGAGAATCGTCGCGACGATCTGTCTGCGGAGTGGATGTGCCTTGATACCCGTACGGAACTTCGTGCGGAGTGCGGGCGGAAAGTAGTCGGGTAACCGGGTCGCGAATGTGTCGCTGTCGGGCAGGTCGGTGTCGAGCAGGTCATCGACGAGGGAAAGTTTGACGTGGGCGAGCAATTGCGAGAGTTCCGGTGAGCTCAGTCCTTCTCCGTCGGAGCGACGCTGTTCGATCTCGGTGTCGTCCGGGAGTGCGTCGAGGACACGGTCGATTCGCCGTTCCTTCTCCAGTTCGGCGATGAGCCGCTGATGGACACCGAGCAACGCGGGTGCCGATGCTCGTTCCAGGCCGAGGACACCGTTCTGGTCGATGTTGTCCTCGAGCACGAGTTCGGCGACATCGTCTGTCATCGAGGCGAGCAGCGGGTTACGTTCCGCGAGGTCGAGGTCGCCGGAGGTGACCATCGAGTCGAGCAGGATCTTGATGTTGACTTCGTGGTCGGAGCAGTCGACACCGGCGGAGTTGTCGATAGCATCGGTGTTGATCTTTCCGCCGTTGCGCGCGTATTCGATCCGCCCGAGCTGCGTGACGCCGAGGTTTCCTCCCTCTCCGATCACCCGGACACGCAGATCCGCGCCGTCCACGCGAACCGTGTCGTTGCCTTTGTCACCGACGTCGGCGTGCGATTCGGTTCTCGCCTTGATGTAGGTACCGATACCCCCGTTCCACAACAGATCCACGGGTGAACGCAGGATCGCGCGGATCAGTTCGGATGGGGTGAGTTCCGTGACGTGACCGGGCAATCCCAGCGCCGCGCGAGCCTGTTCGCTGATCGGAATCGATTTGCGGGTGCGCTCCCACACTCCCCCTCCGGTTCCGATCAGGGCCGGGTTGTAGTCGGCCCAGGACGAGCGCGGCATCTCGAAAAGCCTGCTGCGTTCGGCGAACGAGGGCTCCGCCCGGGGGTTCGGGTCGAGGAAGATGTGGCGATGATCGAACGCGGCGACCAGCCGGATGTGTTTGCTGAGCAGCATCCCGTTGCCGAACACATCGCCGCTCATGTCGCCGACTCCGACCGCGGTGAAGTCCTGGCTCTGGGTGTCCACTCCGAGTTCACGGAAGTGCCGCTTGACGCTCTCCCATGCACCGCGCGCGGTGATCCCCATCTCCTTGTGGTCGTACCCGGCCGACCCTCCCGATGCGAATGCGTCGCCGAGCCAGTACCCGTATTCGGCGGCAACCGAGTTGGCGAGATCCGAGAAGGTCGCGGTGCCCTTGTCCGCGGCGACCACCAGATAGGTGTCGTCGTCGTCGTGTCGCACCACTCGCCGCGGCGGAGTCGCGGTGCCACTCGTGCGGTCGAGGTTGTCGGTGAGGTCGAGCAGTGCGGCGATGAATCGCCGGTAGCAGGCTTCGCCGGCAGCGCGTGCCGACTGCCGGTCCGTGGCCACATCGCCGGTGGGTGCCGGTGGACGCTTGACGACGAACCCGCCTTTCGCACCGACCGGGACGATCACCGCGTTCTTCACCGCCTGCGCTTTCACGAGGCCGAGGATCTCGGTGCGGAAATCTTCGTGGCGATCCGACCAGCGGAGGCCGCCGCGCGCGACAGCGCCGAATCGCATGTGCACACCCTCGACATCCGGGGAGTACACGAATACCTCGAACTTCGGCCGAGGCTCCGGGAGTTCCGAGATGCCGCTGGGGTCGAACTTGAACGCCAAAGTCCGGCCGCGCGCCTCGTCGTCCGTCTCCGGCACGAAGAAGTTGGTCCGCAATGTGGATCGGATCAACGACAGCACCGCCCGCAGGATGCGATCGGCCACGAGTGCGGTGACCGCGTCGATCTTCTCGAGCAGTTCGTCGGTGATCGTCTGTTCGCGCACATCGGATGCGTGATCGGGATCGAATCGGGCAGCGAACAGTTCCACGAGAAGCGCCGTCGTATCGGGTGTGCCGAGCAGGACACCTTCGATGTTGTATTGACTGTACGGAAACCCTGTCTGTCGAAGGAATTTCGCGTACGCGCGGAGCATCGTGATCTGCCGCCACGTGAGACCGGCGCGAAGTACGAGTTCGTTGAAACGATCCGTCTCGGCGTGACCACGCCACACCGCAGCGAACATATCGGTTATCCGGCCGGCAAGTGTGTGGTCGGTGCCGAACAGGCCGGGATCGACATCACCCGGAAGGTTCAGGCCGAAGTCGTAGATCCAGCAGTCGACGCCATCGGATCGCGGCAACAGGTAGGGCCGCTCGTCGACGACTTCCACACCGAGGCTCTGCAACACCGGAAGGACACGGCCGAGCGTCACCGGTTCCGCTCCGACGTACAGGGTGAAACGCCAGCTGCGGTGGTCCTCGGTGTCGGAGCGGTAGACGAAGGTGTCGAAGTCGCCAGGACCGAGCGCTTCGAGGCGCATCAGGTCGGCGAGTGCGCGTTCGGAACTGAAGTCCTCTTTGTATGCCTCGGGAGCGGCATCGACGTACCGCTGGACCAGTGCAGGGTCGACACTCGGACGGGACCCTGCAACCTCGGTGATCCGATCTTCCCAGCTGCGACTGGCCTCCGCGAGGAGTGACTGAATTCGTTGTCTGTTGCTCTCGGAGGTGTCGACCCGAGGACGTACATGCTCGGGAAACCGGACGGTCACGTGCAACAGCGCCAAGTCGCCTTCGGACACCCGCGCGGTGTAATCGAGAGTGCCACCGCCGAATTCGTGGAGCAGTATGTTCTGCATCCGGACCCGGACCTTCGTCGTGTACCGATCACGGGGAAGGTACACCAGGCACGACACATACCGTCCGTACGTGTCCACCCGAACGAAGAGCCGCACCTGTCGGCGGATCTCCACGACGGAGGTCACCGTCTCGTAGAGGGTATCCGGGTCCATGGACAGCAACTCTGCACGCGGCAGGGTCTGCATGATCTCGAGCATCGACTGCCCGCCGTACGACGACAACTCGACACCCGCGCGTGCGATCACTTCGCGTGCACGGCGTCGGAGCAGCGGGATATCGAGGATGTTCTCGTGCATCGCCGTCACAGTGAGGATGCCGAGGAAGCGGTGCTCGCCGACCGTTCGGCCCTCGTCATCGAGGATCCCGACACCGACGAAGTACGGATACACCGAGCGGTGCACAGTCGCCGGACGAGCACCTTGAGTGAGCACAAGCAGTGGCCGGCGGTCCGGATTCACCTCGGAGGGCAGGTCGATCGGGTCGTCCGTATCGGAGAGTGTGCGCAGCACACCGAGGCCGCTGTCCGGGACAGCACGGGAACGGCTCACGCCGGCAGTGTCGAGTTCGTCGAATTCGTAGCAGCGATACCCGAGCATCGCGTAGTTCCCGCGAGCGAGCCATCGCAGCAACTCCGCTGTTTCGGTGAGGTCGTCCGCGGACTGGGTCGACGGCGGGTCTGCAACGAGCACGTCGAGTTCCTCGGCGAGCCGGTTCTGCACGGTACTCATGGCATCGCTGTCGATGACGACCTGTCGCACATCGTCGAGTACACCATCGATCTCGCCTTCGATTCCGGCGAGGACGTCCGGCGGTGTGGACGGTTGCAGCTGGATATGAATCCACGATTCCGCGGGTGCGTCGCTCTGCAACGCACCATCCGGCGTCATTTCGAGAAGCGCCCCGTCCGAGTCGCGGTCCACCGCGAAGACCGGGTGGACGAGCGCGGCAATGATCGCACCGAGACGAGAGAGCAGTGCAGTGATGGACTCCACGAGCAGCGGCATGTCGTCGGTGACGATCTGGACGGCTGCACCGGCCGCCTCGTCCGTCCGGTATACACGCGTCGCGGTCGTGCCCGCAGGTCGGTCGAGTCCGAGCGCCAGATGCGCCGCTGCAGCAGCCTCGGGGTCACCTATTCCGTCGGGCGACTGCGCATACGCGCGTTTCAGAACTCGCACCGTAGACGAAAGATCGCGCGAATCCGCGGATTCCGACATCAACATCACTCCCCTCGCTTGCCGCCGAAACCGCAGACGCCGCGGACGGGCCCGTTGTCGAGCCTATCCGCGGCGTCCGATGCCAGGAGGTGAAAGCGCACGCAGTCACCGATCCGATCCTGCTGTCAGCTCGTCGCAACAACCCGATGCCGGGCGAGGACCTCGCGTTCACCGTCGGTGATGGGTCGCGGACGCTCGGTCGCCTGGTCGAACCCGACCAGGACCGCGTCGCCGCGGGCACACACGCCACCGTTGCGGTCGAGCACCGTATGCCTGAGCGTGTAGGAGGTGTTTCCCACATGCAGGGCGATGATCTCGATCGTGAGCGGGCCCGACTCGTCCTTGATGGGTCTCAGGAACTCGACGTCCATTTTCCTCACGGCGATCGCACCCCGCCTCAGTTCACCGGACTGCAGGAACTTGATCCGCCCTTCCTGCATGTACTCGACGACCTTGGTGTTGTTGACATGTCCGAGCCGATCCGAATCCGCCCAGCGGACCTCGATCTGCGCCCGGTAGGGCTCGACCGAGTCGCCGGGCACGGACCGCTCAGTCACGCGTCAGCTTCCGGTGGGTGACCCGGTGCGGACGTGCCGCGTCGGCACCGAGACGCTCGACCTTGTTCGCCTCGTATGCTTCGAAGTTGCCTTCGAACCAGAACCATTTGCCCTCTTCGACGTTCCCTTCCCACGCCAGGATGTGGGTACAGGTGCGGTCGAGGAACCAACGGTCGTGGGAGATCACGACAGCGCAACCCGGGAACTGCTGGAGCGCGTTCTCGAGCGAGCTCAGGGTCTCGACGTCGAGGTCGTTGGTCGGCTCGTCGAGCAGGATCAGGTTGCCTCCCTCTTTGAGGGTCAGCGCCAGGTTCAGGCGGTTGCGCTCACCACCGGAGAGCACCTCGGCCTTCTTCTGCTGGTCCGGCCCCTTGAACCCGAAGGCGGAAACATACGCGCGGGACGGCATCTCGTTCTGGCCGACCTCGATGAAGTCGAGTCCGTCGGAGACCACTTCGAACACCGTCTTCTTCGGGTCGATGTTCGCGCGGGACTGGTCGACGTAGCTGAGCTTGACCGTCTCGCCGACCTTGACGGTGCCGCTGTCGGGCTCTTCGAGGCCGACGATGGTCTTGAACAGCGTGGTCTTTCCGACACCGTTGGGACCGATGACACCGACGATGCCGTTACGCGGCAGCGTGAAAGACAGGTCCTTGATAAGGACGCGGCCGTCGAATCCCTTGTCCAGATGCTCGACCTCGACGACGACATTCCCCAGGCGCGGAGGCGTCGGGATCTGAATTTCCTCGAAGTCCAGTTTGCGGTGCTTCTCGGCTTCGGTCGCCATCTCCTCGTAGCGAGCGAGACGCGCCTTGTTCTTCGTCTGCCGGGCCTTCGCACCGGAGCGGACCCACTCGAGCTCCTCCTTGAGGCGCTTCTGCAGCTTCTGATCCTTCTTGCCCTGGACCTCGAGGCGCTCGGCCTTCTTCTCCAGGTAGGTCGAGTAGTTGCCCTCGTAGGGGTGCAGCTTGCCGCGGTCGACCTCACAGATCCACTGGGCCACGTGATCGAGGAAGTACCGGTCGTGGGTCACGGCCAGGACTGCGCCGGGGTACGTCGCGAGGAACTGCTCGAGCCACAGCACCGACTCGGCGTCGAGGTGGTTGGTGGGCTCATCGAGGAGCAGCAGGTCGGGCTTGCTCAGCAGCAGCTTGCACAGCGCGACACGGCGGCGCTCACCACCTGAAAGATGGGTGACAGGCTCGTCCGGCGGCGGGCAGCGCAGCGCATCCATGGCCTGCTCGAGCTGCGAGTCGATGTCCCATGCGTTGGCGTGGTCGAGCTCCTCCTGCAGCTTGCCCATCTCGTCCATGAGCTCGTCCGAGTAGTCGGTCGCCATGAGCTCGGCGATCTCGTTGAACCGGTCGAGCTTGACCTTGATCTCGCCGAGGCCCTCCTCGACGTTCTGCTTCACCGTCTTCTCCTCGTTGAGCGGGGGCTCCTGCAGCAGGATGCCGACGGTCGCCTCCGGATCGAGGAATGCCTCGCCGTTGCTGGGCTGGTCCAGACCCGCCATGATCTTGAGGATCGACGACTTACCCGCGCCGTTGGGCCCGACGACACCGATCTTCGCGCCCGGGTAGAAGCTCATGGTGACGTCATCGAGGATGACCTTGTCACCGTGCGCCTTGCGCACCTTCTTCATTGTGTATATGAACTCCGCCATGGCGACCAGCGTATCCGTCTCGCGCGCAGATCCCATATCCTGCGGTTCTGCCTGCGCCCCGGCATAGCCGAAGGCGACATTCATGCAGTTCAGCGCACCCGAGATGACATCGGGCCACGAGGCCGTAGGTCAGGGTGCGGTGAACAGGTCCGCGACGAACGGTGTGGTGTCGGGCAGCGACGCAGCCATCGTCTCCGAATGCCCCGTCGGGTAGGTCCGGAACAGCGGTGCTGCACCCCCGGCGGTCAGGTCGGCGGCGAGCTTGAACGACAACGGAGCCGGCACCATCGTGTCGCGTAGCCCCTGGGCGAGGAACATCGGCCGGTCGAATCTCGTGACGGGAACACCGAGGTAGTCGATGAACGCGGCACGGAAGCGGTCGTCGGAGAGCGGTCTCGTCAGCAGGTCGCCGATGCCCACGCCCGCGTAGCGCTCGGTCAACTCGTCGTAGCAGAGGTCCTCGGCCGCGGCGAGCACCTCACGACCGGTATCGGTGAGATAGCTGTCCAGGTTCAGGTCCGGGTCCGCGTCACGGAGCCCGGCGAAGATGTAGGCACTGAACGTGGTGAGGCCGTCGAGACCGAGACCGAGATCGGGGAATCCGGGGAAACCGAGAGGGAAGACCAGTTCAAGATTGGACGGTGCACCGGTGGTCACCGTGCCGAGGAAGTCGAGTTCGGGCGCACGGGTGGTCGCGAGGTGCGCGGTGTGGAGCGCGGCGTGGCCACCCTGCGACTGTCCGACCACGACCCACTCGGCAGACACATTCGGCTCGGCTGTGCGAGCGGCGCGAACGAGGTCGACGATACTGTTCGCGGCGCTCTGTCCGTCCAGATAACGGTGCAGTCCCTCACTCCCCAGCCCGGGGTAATCCGCTGCCACCACCGCGTAGCCCTGCCCCAGCCAGTGGTCGAGGTAAGCAGTGTCGCGGGCACTGCGCGGGTTACGCGATGGGGCACAGGAATCCGACAGTCCCGTCGTGCCATGCGCCCACGCGAGTGTCGGCCACCCACCCTCGGGTGCCTCACCGGGCGGTAAGAACAGCACACCCGTACCGACCGTGTCCGCCCCGGAACGCCATTGCGTCCGGTAGGTGATCTTCCGAATGCTCGAGGCACCGGGCACCGACAGTTCGTCGGCCGGCGATTCCACCGAGACGACGGCACCGGGCGCTTCCTGTGCGTGAGCCGGTGGTGCAGCCACCACGGCGGCGGCGAGTAGAACACACATCACGATGCCGGTGACGGTCGGTGTCACCCGCCGGCGCACAGCAGGTGCGCTCATCCTATTTCGGCTCGACACACCGAGCACAATACGTGCTACACAGGCCGGTTCGTCTGCTTCGGTGAACACGTCCCGATTGAGGCCTCGGGTTGTGGGTAATCAGCGCGTATGACACAGCCGCCTTCCATCACACCTACACCGTCCGAAGATCGGTTGCACCGCACTGATCACCTCCGTGTCGTCGTGGTGGCGGTGAGCTCGGTTGTAGCCGTGGCCGGGTCATTCTTCGGCTCCGGCGCTGTGGCAGGCACACCGGTATCGGAGGCCGCAGGCGGCGCGCTGGGATCCGACGCCACAGCCGTTGCCCCCGGTGGCGCCGCCTTTTCGATCTGGACGCTCATCTATCTCGGGCTTCTCGCGCTCGCCGTGTGGCAGGCACTGCCGGCCCACCACGCCGACTCCCGCCAGAGGACCCTGGGATGGTGGATCGCTGGGTCGATGATTCTCAACGCCGCGTGGATTCTCGCGATCCAGTTCGACCTGCTCTGGGTGAGTGTGGTCGTGATAGCGGTGCTCCTCGCGCTACTCGTTCGCATCTTTCTCGGCCTGAGCCACTCCGAACCCGCGAGCACGTTGGAAGCGGTGGTCGTCGACGGCACCATGTTCCTGTATCTGGGCTGGGTCATGGTTGCGACCGTCGCCAATACGGCGGCCGCCCTGAACTCCGACGGCCTCGATCCGTTCGGATGGGGTGCCGACGCATGGGCCGTCATCGTGCTCGGTGTGGTCGCGGCGGTGTCGGTGCTGGTGGCTTTCGCAGGCCGCGGGCGACTGGCCGTAGCCGCAGCGACAGCGTGGGGCCTGATCTGGATCGCCATCGCCCGAACCGGCGAGGGCGGGCTGGTTTCGACGCCCGCTGCGGTGGCTGCGTCGGTCGCGGCGGCAGTCGCAGTGGTTGCCGCGGTGGCTGTCCGACTCTCGACCCGCAGCCGTCGAGCGGACTGACCGCTATCTGTTCTCCCGGTCCCGTCGCGCCAGTTCGGCGAACATCGCATTGTGCGCGGCCAGATCTGCATCGTCGTCGCGATCGGCGGCGCGGTCCACGCGACGCGCCGTGCGTTCGTCACTGTTCGACCACTGCACCAGGAGCGCGATCATCACGAGTACGAGCGGAATTTCCCCGGCCGACCACGCGATACTGCCACCAACTTTCTGATCCGAGAACAGATCGGCGTTCCACGGCAGGGCCAGCCCGCGATAATAGGGCTCGGCCATGACCGAACCCATGCTCATCAGCGTCACGCCGAAGAACGCGTGGAACGGCAGTGACCCGAACACCATCGCCAGCTTCGTCACGGGCTGCACATCGCGTGGCGCCGGATCGACCCCGATCACTACCCAGTAGAAGAGGTAGCCGCTCAACAAGAAGTGCAGGTTCATCAGCACGTGCGCGGTGTGACTGTCGGCAAACGTGGTGAAGATCCCGCCCAAGTACAGGGCATAGAACCCGCCGACGAACATCACGGAGGCGACGAGCGGGTGGGTGAAGAAACGTGACGGGGGGCTGTGCAGAAACTCGAGGATCCATTCGCGCGGACCGGGAGGCGCACCGCGCCCTGCGGGCTTGAACGCACGCAACGCGAGCGTCATCGCACCGCCGAGTGCAAGCAGCACCGGAGTGAGCATCGACATCGCCATGTGGGCGCCCATATGGACACTGAACATGGCCGGCGAGTACATCCCGACACCGGAACTGGTCGTCACGAGCAGGACGAAGCATCCCGCGAACCACGCGATGGACCGACCGATCGGCCAGGTGTCGCCGCGCTTGCGAAGCGTCCACAGCCCGATCGCGTAACCGGCCGCGAGCACCAGCGCTGCCGTGCCGAAGATCAGATCGAAACGCCATTCACCGAAGAACAGGCTCATGAACGTGGGAGGTTCGCTGAGGTTGTAGCCGAGTTCCACCTCGAGTACCGAGGGTGGTGCCGCGGGCGCGGGCGGGGGCGTGCGTCCGAGTCCCACCGCCAGGCCGACGGTCGCGGCGAGGACGAGGGACTCGACCGCCGCGAACCGCACGAACGCGCCGCGGTTCGTCGGATCGGCTTCGAGGTCGGGTAACGCTCGCCGTCGCTGCGCCCAGCCGAAGATGCCGAGCACGACCAGAGCCACGGTCTTCGCGACCACCAGCCTGCCGTACGTAGTGGTGAACAAATCCTCGAACGGCACCCGCACCGCCGAATTGATCACACCGCTGATCGCCATGACCACGAACGCGATGGACGCCACGAACGAGAATCTCCGGGCAGCCAGGTCGGAGTGGTCACCTCTGCGCCAGGCGTGGGCGAGCACCGCGAACAGCCCGCCTGCCCATACCGACGCAGCCACCAGATGCAATACCAGGCTGTTCGTGGCCATATCGTGGGAGCCTCCGGTGGACGAGTGTCCCGTCAATGCGATCGGCATCAACGTCACGAGCGAGAGCAGCAGCAGATACGGAGTCCACGACCAGCGCAGGGCGAGCCGGATCAGGATCGCAGTGATCAACGCAAGCACCGTGGTCCAGGCCCATGCGAGGGACGTCTCGACCTGGCCGAGCGCCGAGAACAAGTTCTCAGGCCGGATCGCCTCGGCAAGCGGTTGGCCCGAGGTGTCCGACAGTGTCAACGGAACCATCAGCGCGGCTGTGACGGCCCACACCATCGCGGATACGCCAGCGGTCCGCACCGCGCGATATCCGCCGACGTCGAGGACCCCGTTCGCCTGCGGAGGCACGAGGAACGCGGCGAAGAACAACGATCCGATGGTCAGAACCGTCGCGATCTCCGACACCGCACGTACCATCGGCAGGCCGTAGGTGGTGAGCGGACCGGGGTCGGGAATGCCGAGCAGGACCAGCGCCTGCGCTGCCGACAGACCCACGACGATCGCCGCGACGATCGCCGCGACGATGCCGAAAAGGACGAACAGCGCCGAGGTGTTGCTGCGCGCAGAGGTCGGCGCGGGCTGCGGCGCCTCCTGCTCGAGATCCGGTGTTGCCATACCTACCAGGGTAGGACCTCGCTGAACCCGGCTACGACGCCCCGTCGGAGACTCGTGTCACCCGGCGATGCTCACTCACGACGCGATTCCCCGGGGTGACGACACCGTGATCGAAGGCATACACGATGGCGGCGGCGCGGTCGCGGAGATCGAGTTTGACGAAGATGTGGCCCACGTGACTCTTCACCGTCACACCGGCGATACCGAGTTCCTGCGCAATCTCCGCGTTACTGAATCCGCGCCCGATGAGTGCGAGCACATCGACTTCGCGAGCGGTCAGCTCGTCGAGCCCCGGGCTGCCGTTCCCCGTGGGCTGTGCGGCGGTGCGATAGGTGGAGAGCACACGACCGGTCACCGTGGGGTCGAGGAAGCCGTCACCCGACGCGACCCTCCGAACCGCGCGGATGAGATCCTCGGCCGGTGAGTCCTTGAGGATGAAGCCCTCCGCGCCCGCACGCAGGGCGCCGGACAGCAGTTCGTCGTCGTCGAACGTCGTGAGCACGAGCACCGGCGGTGAGGTCTCGAGGTATCGAAGCGCACGGGTCGCCTGGATTCCGTCGACGTTCTTCATTCTGATGTCCATGACGACGACGTCGGGGTTGTGTTCGACCACGGCCGAGGGTACCTCGGCGCCGTCGCCGCACTCGGCGACGATCACGAAGCCGTCCTTGCGACGGAGGATGCGTCGCAGGCCGGACCGTACGAGTTCTTGGTCGTCGACGAGGAGCACCCCGATCTCCGGGGCGGTCACGTCAGCCCCGGGATACGGCGCACGATCGGGCACGAATCTGCCGCGAGCGGGACACGAGCGTGTACAGACCACCCTCCGCCGTCCGGGCCGGCGCGCAGTTGACCGCCGAGCAGCGCCGCGCGCTGCCGCATGCCGCGCAGCCCCGAGCCCACCTCACCGCTCGGGGGCATCGCCGGGGTACGGAGGCCGTTGTGGATCTGCAGAGTCAGCACCTGTGCTCCGATCTCGAGCCGCACGTCCGTCTTCGCGGCGGGGGCATGTTTGACGATGTTGGCCAGCGATTCCTGGCAGATGCGGTAGATGCCGTGGCCGATGGCGCCGGGGGCCCCGTCCACGTCTCCCGACATCTCGAATGTCACGGGAAGACCCGCACGACGGAAGTCGTCGATCAATTCGGGGATGTCCCCGATCGTCGGTTCCGGCCGGGTACCCGAGGGCCCCGCATCGAGAAGACCCACTGTGCGCCGGATGTCGGCCATCGCTTCGCGCCCCAATCTTTCTGCGTCGGTCAGGGCATCGACGGCCTCGTCGATGTCGCGGTCCTGCTCCAGCGCGCGACGAGCAGCCGTCAGATGCAGCAGCGTGACACTCAACGAGTGCGCCACGACGTCGTGGACCTCGCGGGCGATGCGTTGGCGCTCGGAGGTCGCGGCCTGTTCGGCCTGGATCGCTTGCGAGGCGCGCTCCTGGTGCAGAAGGCGCAACTGGGTGAGGAGCAGGCGCCCGACGATCCACCCGAGCACGACGCCGCCGAGGTAGTACAGCACGCCCTCCAGATGACCGGCGAACGCGAACGCCGAGAGCGTTGCTGCGGCCGCGGCCAACGCCCCGACGCTGATCGAGAAGGGCGTCATGGCCGCGATCTCACCGACCATCAACACGAGAACGAGTGGGGCGAAATCGAAGGCCGTGTCCGGTGGCTGCACGAGCAGCAACGAGGTCGCCGCCAGCACCACGAGTCCCATGAGTAGTCGCACGAGCATCGAATCCGGTTCGATCGCGTCACCCAGGATCGGTGCTGTCGCGGCGATCAGCCCGAACAGGAGCACCCACCCCGGCGGCACGATCCCGTCACGCTGCGCCACCGCGATACCGGCGACGACGACCAACCCGATGTGGCCGAACAGCATCACACCGACCGGATAGTCGTAGCCGCTCGACGCAATACGACGACGGAGGTACGCCATCAATTCCACACGATCAGCGTAGGCGGAGAAATCCGCTTCGGCGTCGTTCCCGGAGCGGATTCCTTCTCCACCCACGGTAGGAGAGAAAGACTCGACGGTGGCACGACGAAACAGGGGCCGGATCTCCGTAGCGTTTCCTCGAAAGCAGCGAACGTACCGATTCAGGGGGTTGACGGGGATGTCCTGGGAAACATACAGAGCACGGCAGGCTGTACTCGATGACGTGCTCACCCGAGCACAACGAGATCTCGACGCGTCGCTCCGGTTCGATGAGATCCCCCGCGCGATGGAGCTTTTCGGATCCGGAGACAACGTCCTGCTCACCTTGCAGCGTCATTGGACCACGCACCTCGCCGTCCGCCTCGATCAAGCGCTCGAGGACGGCACATCGCTGGACGCGGCATACGTCCGGCTGGCAGACGATATGCCGATGGTTCGAGCAGTCCTCGACGCAGGCACTCGCATGTCACCGGCGTTGCGAAATGTTCGACGCGGTGAGGTCGCAATGATCGATGCCCACAAGGCAATCGAGCACAACACAACGCGCACACACGGCGTACTCCGCAGACTCTGCGAACGGGCGGCAGCGGTGAAAGCACCGGCGGCACCCATGACCACGGCAAGCCTGTGGGCAGGTAACTACGCGTGGAGGTGAGACCGAGCGCAGCGACGCCTACGACACCGCAATCCGCTCGAACGGCGATGTCCGGAGTCTCGCGAACTGCGCACCGGCGACGACATCGATCGCGTCGTGCAGGGCAGTTAGAGTGTCTGCAGGTAGCAGCGCGTCGCAGTGCGGCAGGGCCGCAGTCATCGACCCTGTTGCCGGGGTGAAATCGCGCAGACCCGCACGCGGGTTGAGCCACACCACCCGGTGCGCGCGGCGACGGATCTGTCTCATCACGTGCGCCAGGTCGTCGGGATCGTCGCTGTCCCACCCATCCGACGCGATCACGACGATCGCGCCGCGCAGCACGTGGCCACGATGTGAGCGGAGGACGGAGGACAGCGATCCCGCGATGCGGGTCCCGCCGAAACGCGTATCGACGCGGTCGTTGAGGGCGTCGATCACCTGCTCGACGGATCGGTTCTTCAACGTCGGTGTCAACCGGGTCGCTGTGGTCGAGAACGCGAAGACCTCGGCGTCGACAGTGCGCACGACGACGCGCATGAGGTGTAGATAGATATCGGCGTAGACGCGCATCGAGCGGCTGACGTCGCAGAACAACACAAGTCTTCTGCGACGCCGCGCAGACCGGGCACGAACGAGCCGTACCGGCTCGTACCCCGTGTGTCGTGACGCCGCGATGGTCGCGCGCAGCTCGAGTCGTCCGCTGTGATGCGATTCGCGGCGGCGTCCGACCCGGGTCGGCCACGTCACCGCAGCGTGCTCGAGCCACGAGGTGATCTCAGCGACGCGAGCGGGGTCGAGGTCGGAAAACCGCTGATCAGCGCGCACGACGAGCGCACTGGGGATCCGGTCTCCGGGCCTGGTACCGTCCCGCGACGGCCTCTCCCCCAAGGCGCCGGTCACAGTGCGAGTCACCCACGGCACATCGCCACCCCCGTCGGCGCGTCCACCGACGATGGACGACGAACTCGTCGGCGGCCGATCGTGCCCGCCCTCGTGGAGTCCCGCACGGCGAGCGTGCGGATCCAGCGGCACGACACCGTGATCGAACACCGCCGCGAACACGGCGTCGAACCTCTCGAGGTTGTCGCGTCGATCCACGAGGGTGAGCCGCGCTGTCCAGTACAGCTGCGAACGAGTACGCGGAGGTTGCAGACGCAGCGCACGCGTGAGAGTCGCGGCACCATCGACCGTGACGGGGATGCCGGATCGGCGAAGCCGATCGGCGAGCCCCACCGCGAATGCCGCCAGATCGATACCCGGGAGGAGAAAAGCGGTCACGGTGCGCCGGCCACCAAGAAGTCGGTGAACGCCTCCACCACGACGTCGCGATCGTCGGGGGTCTTGGCGAGCGCCGCCAACGACACACCGGCGCCGGGACGCGCCAGATCCGAGACACCGAGAGCCGAGAGCGCGGACACCCAGTCGATGGTCTCCGCGATGCCGGGTGCCTTGTCCAGGTCGAGTGCGCGCACGGTCGCAACGAAATCGGTGGCCCGCTCGATCAGCGCTGCACTGGCCTCCGGGACTGTGCGCCGCAGAATCGCGACGGCACGCTCACGGTCCGGATAGTCGATCCAGTGATACAGGCAGCGCCTCCGCAACGCGTCGTGCAGATCGCGACTGCGGTTGGACGTCAGCACCACCACCGGTCGCTGTGCAGCAGTGAGTGTTCCCAGTTCCGGTACGGTGACGGTGAATTCACCGAGGAACTCGAGCAGGAGAGCCTCGAATTCGTCGTCGGCACGGTCGATCTCGTCTACGAGCAGAACAGCCGGAGCGTCACCTCGATGTCTGACGCACTGCAGGATCGGGCGCTCGAGCAAGTATTCCTCGGTGTACAGATCGTCTTCCGTCGGCGTGGTCCCGTGCGCTTCGGCAAGCCGAATCGCAAGCATTTGACGTCGATAGTTCCAGTCGTACAACGCTTCCGAGATCGACAGTCCCTCGTAGCACTGCAATCGGATCAGTGGACTCCCCAGGATCTCTGCGAGCACCTTCGCCGCCGTGGTCTTGCCGACACCGGGTTCCCCCTCGAGAAGCAGCGGCCGGCCAAGTTCGACCGCCAGATACATCGCGCTCGCAGTGCCCTCGTCGAGGAGATGGTCACGAGCATCGAATCGTGCGACGACATCGCCGACGTCGTCGAAGGCCCCAGGTCGGGTCGGGTCGGTCACGCTGCGTGTTCCTTCTGGTAGGCGCGTCGGCAACCGGGGCAGCAGAACCACACGTCGGTGTCTGCGACGACGAGGTGTGGCGTCGAGTCCGTCACCGTCACCGTCATCCCGCACACCGGGTCGACTGAGGTCCGTGTCGCCGAACGAACCGTACGCGGCACCCGGCCGAGTTCGCCGCTACGCACCACCCGCACGATGTCGGTGACGATGGACAGCCCTATCTCCGCGGCGGTGCGCGCCCCGACATCGAGTCCCGCGGGGGTATGGATCCGGGCGCGTTCATCGGAGGTCAGCTCGAGCTCGTCGAGGACGGCGGCACCGCGTGTCCGGCTTGCGACGAGTCCGATGTACCCGGCGCCGACATCGAGCGCGCTGCGGATCACACCTGCTTCGTCGCCGCCGTGCATCGCAAGGATCACGACCGACGCGCCCGGCGGAACGAAGGATTGGTGTATCGCTTCGACCGTGTACCCGACCCGGCGGGCGAAGTCCTCAACCGCCTGCGCCACCGGAGATGTGCCGGACACGGCGACCAGCGTGGGCGGCAGCTGCGGCTCGAGGAAGATCTCCATCGCCCCGCCCGACATGCAGGGGTTGACCGCAATCGTCGCACCCGGCGTCTCGGGAAATCCTTCCGATTCGGCGGGCACTACCCGCAGAAGCAGGCTTTCGCCTCGGTCGAGCACCTGCTGAGCGGCGGCACGCACCGACGACTCGGTGCACTGCCCGCCCACGAATCCTTCGATCGTGCCGTCTAGGAGAACGAGCGCGCAATCGCCGGAGTGCGCCGAGGTCGGTGGCTGCGCCCGCACCACGGTCGCCCGAACGAACGGGAGCCGTTTCTCGTGCAACTGTGTCTCACGGATGCTCAGATCCATGCCCGCTTCTCCTCTCGCTCCCGGACGGTTCATCAGATCGGGGGTGCCGCCCGCCCCTGCATCGCTTCCCACACCCGCGACGGGGTCAGGGGCATGTCTGCGTGCCTGATCCCGAGCGGCTTCAACGCATCCAGCACCGCGTTGACGATGGCGGGCGGCGAACCGACCGTCGCGGATTCACCGATTCCCTTCGCACCGATCGGATGGTGCGGCGACGGGGTGACGGTGTGCCCGGTCTCCAGTGCCGGGACCTCGAGCGCAGTGGGGATCAGATAGTCCATGAACGAGCCACCGAGGCACGTGCCGTTCTCGTCGAACGCGATCATCTCCATGAGGGCCATTCCGATGCCGTCGACGATGCCGCCGTGCACCTGGCCCTCGATGATCATCGGGTTGATCCGGGTGCCGCAGTCGTCGACCGCGAGGAATCGACGGACCGTCACCTCGGCCGTGCCGGGATCGATGTCGACGACGCAGAAGTATGCACCGTATGGATAGGTGAGATTCTCCGGGTTGTAACAGATCTGGGCTTCGAGACCACCCTCGAGCCCTTCGGGGAGATCGCCGGCACCGTGCGCACGCATCGCGATGTCCTGGATCGTCACGGCCGCGGACGGGTCACCCTTGACGTGGAACGAGCCTTTCTCCCACTCCAGGTCGGCGACGGAAACCTCGAGCATGCCCGATGCGATGATCTTCGCCTTGTCTCGTACCTTGCGGGCGACGAGGGCGGCGGCCGCACCCGATACCGGGGTGGATCGGCTTCCGTAGGTGCCGAGACCGAACGGGGTGTTGTCGGTGTCTCCGTGAACGACATCGATGTCCTCGGGAGGGATGCCGATCTCCTCAGCGACGATCTGCGCGAAGGTGGTCTCGTGTCCCTGCCCCTGGCTCTGTACCGACAGCCGCACCACTGCTTTACCGGTGGGGTGGACACGCAGTTCGCAGCCGTCGGCCATGCCTAGTCCGAGGATGTCCATGTCCTTGCGGGGGCCGGCGCCGACTGCTTCGGTGAAGAACGCCATGCCGATACCCATGAGTTCGCCGCGGGAACGCCGCTCTGCCTGTTCGCGCCGCAGGTCCTCGTAGCCGATCATGTCCATGGCCTTGCGCATCGTTGTCTCGTAGTCGCCCGAGTCGTACTTCCAGCCGGTCTTGCTGGTGTACGGGAACTGGTCGGGCCGCAGCAGGTTCTTCAGCCGTAGCTCCGCCGGATCCATCCCGAGGTCGAATGCGAGGCAGTCGACGAGTCGTTCGACGAAGTACACGGCCTCAGTGATCCGGAACGAACACGCGTACGCGACCCCGCCGGGCGCCTTGTTCGTGTAGACGGCCGTCATGTGGCAGTAGGCCGCGTCGATGTCGTAGCTTCCGGTGAACACGCCGAAGAACCCGGCCGGATACTTCACTGGCGCGGCGGTGGCATTGAAGGCGCCGTGATCAGCGAGGACCCGCGAACGGATCGCAAGGATCCTGCCTTCCTCGGTCGCCGCGATCTCGCCGACCATGATGTAGTCACGCGCGAAGCCCGTACTCATCAGGTTCTCGCTGCGATCCTCCATCCACTTGACGGGCTTGCCCAGGATCAGTGATGCGACGATCGCACCCACGTAACCGGGGTAGATCGGCACCTTGTTGCCGAAACCACCGCCGATGTCGGGTGAGATCACCTGAATCTTGTGTTCGGGCAGGCCGGCGACCAGCGCATACAGCGTGCGATGGGCATGCGGTGCCTGGGATGTCGACCAGAGTGTCAGCTTTCCGGTGACCCGGTTGTAGTCGGCTACGGCACCGCAGGTCTCCATCGGCGCAGGATGCACTCGCGGGTAGACGATCTCCTGACGGGTGATGACGTCGGCTCGCGCGAACACCGCATCGGTCGCTGCAGCATCACCGGCTTCCCAGTCGAAGCAGTGGTTGTCGGTCTTGCCGTCGAGGTCGTCCCGGATGACGGGCACATCGGGCGAGAGAGCAGTGCGGACATCGACGACCGGATCGAGGATGTCGTAGTCGACATCGATGAGCTCGAGCGCATCGCGGGCCGAGTAGCGGTCCTCGGCGACGACGAACGCAACTTCCTGTCCGTGGAACCGCACCTTGTCGGTGGCGAGGACCGCCTGGACGTCGTTCGACAGGGTCGGCATCCACGCCAGGCCCTTCTCTGCGAGGTCGGCGCCGGTGATGACAGCCTTGACCAACGGATGCGCCAATGCCGCGGCAGTGTCGATCCCGGTGATCCGGGCATGCGCGACCGGAGAGCGCAACACCGCGAGATGCAGCATGCCCGGCAGCTGGACATCGTCGACGTAGTGTCCCTGGCCCCGGATGAACCGGGGGTCCTCCTTGCGGAGCATGCGGCCGTGCCCGCAGGGCTTGTGGTCGTTGTCCTCTGTCACCGGGGCTTCGAAGCCGGGATCGACGGTGGTCATGAGGTGGCCCCCGCGTTCTGTGACGAGTGAGCATCCTGGGCTGTGTGCTCGGCCGCCCATCGCACCGAGCGCACGATCGTGGTGTAGCCGGTGCACCGGCAGATCTGTCCGGAGATCGCCTTGCGGATCGTGGCTTCGTCCGGGTCGGGGTCGCGGTCGAGCAACGCACGGGCAGTGATCATCATGCCCGGCGTGCAGAAGCCGCATTGGAGTCCATGACACTGCATGAATCCCTCCTGCACCGGGTCGAGAATTCCGTCCTGCTCGAGGCCTTCGACAGTCCCGACCTCGTGGCCGGAAGCCATCACAGCGAGCGTCGTGCACGACTTGACGGGCTCACCGTCCACAGCAACGACACACGTCCCGCAATTGCTGGTGTCACAGCCCCAGTGGGTTCCGGTCAGCCCCAGATGGTCGCGGAGGAAATGCACGAGCAGCGTGCGTGGTTCGACGTCGGCCTCGACGTCTTCACCATTGACGGTCATCGAGATTCTCATCGACGTCGATTCCCTTCGAACAAGTCGAGTCGTTCGGCCGCACGGCGCAGTGTCCGTACGGTCAGCTCCGAGGCGAGGTGCCGCTTGTATTCGGCGGTGCCACGCTGGTCGGATTCCGGCGAGCAGGCAGACGATGCAAGTGCTCCGGCGTCACGGAAAAGCTCTTCCGCCGGGGCCCTGCCGCGAAGCAGATCTCCGATCGCAGCGAGGGCGTCGTCATCGGCGCGGACTGCCGTGAGTCCGATGCGGACGTCGGAGAACACGCCATCGGCCATCCACACCGCAGCGCCGACCGCAGCGACGGCCCAGTCGCCTGCGCGACGCTCCACCTTCGCGTAGGCGCTCGAGCAGGGCCCCTTACGTGGCAAGCGGATCTCGACGAGAAGCTCGTTCGGAGCCACCGCTGTTTCATATGGGCCGAGATGGAACTCTGCGAACGGCAACTCACGCACTCCCGACGGGCCGCGGAGGACACACCTGGCGTCGGACACCGAGCACACCGTGGACAGATCCTCGGCAGGGTCGGCCTGACACAGCGAGCCGCCGATCGTGCCGCGGTTGCGCACCACCGGATCGGCGATGACCTTCTCGGCGTCCCGGAAGATCGGGAAGACCTCGGCAAGGTCGTCGGACTCGAGCAGCGTGCGATGACGGGTGAGCGCGCCGATCCGGACCACGTCGGGCTCGATCTCCACATAATCGAGCTCGCCGCCGAGATCGTTGATGTCGATCAGATGCTGTGGATCGGCGAGCCTGAGCTTCATCATCGGCAGGAGGCTGTGCCCGCCCGCGATGACTCGGGACTCCTCACCCAACCGGTCCAGCAGCGCTATCGCGTGCTCGACGCCGGTAGCGCGCTCGTAGTCGAATGGGCCCGGAACCTGCATGTTTCACTCCCCACTGGTGTGAACCCCGCCACATCGAACATGCGATGTGTACGCCATCTCCCCCGTGATGCCCAGGGTAGCGCCGACGTGGCATTTCAGAGCCGAAATCGGACTTTTACGACTCACTTTCGTGCAGTCCCGACGAAGAACCAGAACGGCCACTCCCCGAGAGCGTCCGAAGCCACCGACCGAGCCGGGACAGAGATCGGGACTCACCCTGATGTGCTCACACACGACTGCGAATACCGTAGAAGCAGTAACCTCCGTGACCCGACAGGAGTATCACCGCCCCCCATGGACGTGATCAACGAATTCATCATCGGCCAGGCAGCAGCCCTGTGGGTCTATCCACTCTTGTTCTTCGTCTGCATCATCGACGGTTTCTTCCCTCCGGTGCCGAGCGAGACCATCCTGGTCACCCTCGCGTCACTCTCGGGTTCCACGGGCAAGCCCTATTTGTGGGCGGTCATTCCTCTCGCAGCACTGGGCGCAATCGTCGGCGACAACATCGCTTACACGATCGGACGGAAGGTCGGCACCGAGAGGTTCGGGTGGATGCGCAAACCCAGAGCCCGAGCAGCGTTCGCCTGGGCACGCAAGGGCCTCGACAAGCGCGGCGCCGCGATCATCATCACGGCTCGGTACGTCCCGATCGGCCGGATCGCGGTGAACATGACCGCAGGCGCGACGCGCTACCCACGCAAGAAATTCGTGCCGCTGACCATCATCGGAGGAATCACCTGGGCGGTGTACTCGTCGATGATGGGTCGACTCGTGGGCGGCTTCTTCCACGAGCAACCGCTCCTCGGCGCGGCGGTCTCGATCTGCGTCGCGGTACTGCTCGGCATCGGGGTCGACCACGTGATGCAAAGGCTGCAGAGCAGCAAGGCAGATGCGAGCGACGACGACGCGGCGCCGTTTCACGACGCCAGCGAGACCGGCGACGTCGGGGATTCCGGAGAACCGGGACCCACCCGCACCCTGTAGTCGACCCTGCCTGCACCCGACACCGCGGCCCCGTTAAGATTCTGGCCGCGCCCCCGTAGCTCAGCTGGATAGAGCAAGAGCCTTCTAATCTCTAGGTCGCAGGTTCGAGTCCTGCCGGGGGCACCCACATCGCAAGCACCCCGACCAGGCCGGATTCGCCCGGACGGGCAAGACACCCTGGATCGCGCCGTACGCACTGGTCACGGCCATGCATCACTTCGAAGTATCCGGACGTTCATCGGGCGCGCCGGTAGACTCCTACGTGCTGCTCGAGCACCCGCCGCGATCGAGAACATGCGCCCCATGCGCCTCACCGACGCTCATTTCCACGATCCTCGACAGCTGTGTTCCTTCTCGCACAAGCAGACCGGATTACCAGACAGTATTGATCGGCCCCTATAGTTCACGACGTAAATACGGTGTAACAGTCTTCTCACAGTCAGGTAGGTGGGCGTGTCGACCTCGGACCGCATCGAAGAGATCTACGAACAGGTCAAGGCCCGTAACGCGGGTGAACCCGAGTTCCATCAGGCTGCGGCCGAGGTGTTCGAGTCTCTGCACGTCGTACTGGAACGGCACCCGTCCTACTTCGATTCCGGGCTCATCGAGCGTCTCTGCGAACCTGAGCGCCAGATCATCTTCCGCGTGCCGTGGATCGACGACGACGGCCAGGTGCACGTCAACCGCGGCTTCCGCGTGCAGTACAACAGCGTGCTCGGTCCCTACAAGGGCGGACTGCGCTTCCACCCGAGCGTCAACCTCGGCATCGTCAAGTTCCTCGGCTTCGAGCAGATCTTCAAGAACGCGCTCACCGGCCTGCCCATCGGCGGCGGCAAGGGCGGCTCGGACTTCGATCCCAAGGGTCGCTCCGAGCAGGAGATCATGCGCTTCTGCCAGTCGTTCATGACCGAGCTGCACCGCCACATCGGTGAGTACACCGACGTTCCCGCAGGCGATATCGGCGTCGGTGGCCGCGAGATCGGCTACCTGTTCGGTCAGTACAAGCGTCTGACGAACTCGTACGAATCGGGTGTCCTCACCGGCAAGGGCCTCACCTGGGGCGGATCACAGGTCCGCAAGGAAGCCACCGGCTACGGCGTCGCGTACTTCGTGGCCGAGATGGCCAAGGCGCGTGGCTACTCGCTCGAGGGGTCGACCGCTGTGGTGTCGGGCTCGGGCAACGTCGCGATCTACGCGATCGAGAAGATCCATCAGCTCGGCGGCAAGGTCGTCGCGTGCTCGGACTCGTCCGGTTACATCTACGACAAGAACGGCATCGACTGTGCGCTGCTGAGGGAGATCAAGGAAGTTCGTCGCGGTCGTATCTGCGAGTACGCGGACGAGCGCACCGACGCCGAGTTCTTCGCCGATGGCAACATCTGGACCGTGCCGTGCGATGTCGCACTCCCCTGTGCCACCCAGAACGAACTCGACGAGGATGCCGCCAAGACCCTCGTCAAGAACGGTGTCAAGGTTGTCGCCGAGGGCGCGAACATGCCGACCACGCCGGGTGGTATCTCCGTGTTCCGTGAGGCGGGTGTCCGCTTCGCTCCTGGCAAGGCAGCCAACGCAGGTGGCGTCGCCACCTCCGCGCTGGAAATGCAGCAGAACGCATCGCGCGATTCGTGGCACTTCGACTACACCGATGAGCGTCTCGCAGGCATCATGGCCGACATCCACGGTCGTTGCATCGAGACCGCCGCCGAGTACGGCAAGCCGGGCGACTACGTGCACGGCGCCAACATCGCCGGCTTCGTGAAGGTGGCCGACGCGATGTTCGCGCTCGGCGTCATCTGACGAAGATCGCAGACCTGATGTAGAGCTCGCAGCCCTGGTGGTCGTCCACCAGGGCTGCGAGTTCTCGGTTCGTCCTGCTTATTTCTCGTCGAGGTTCTCGTCCTTGCCGAAGACCTCGTCGCTGCGGTGATCACTGCGCGCCTTCCGCGAGGCTTCGCGCATCTCGATCCCTTCGGTGATCAGGTCACCTATTTCACGGGTCACGTCGCGGACCGCGCCTGCGATGATGCTTGCGATCGCCCCGACATGTGTCGCCGTCGATTCGGTGACCTCCTGGATCACGTCCTTGTTTCGCTCGAACTTTCCAACCATGCCGGATCCCCTCACGCGTTGTCCCGCGCGAGAGTACCCGCAGTCTCGACACCGCGCGCGGAACTGGGCACCCGATCGAGGAACACCGTCGTCCCCGGCTCCGGCGACACCAGCGAAGGCGGAAGAGCGAACCGGAAGATCTTCCTCCAGACGGACGAGACCTGCGCAAACAGACCGCCGGTGTTGTAGGGCAATCCGTGCTTCTCGCAGAGCGCCTGTACCTGCGGTGCCAGTTCCGGATACCGGTGCGCGGGCAGATCCGGGAACAGGTGGTGTTCGATCTGATGTGACAGGTTGCCCGACATGATGTGGAACAGCGGGGTGCCGCTGATGTTCGCGCTGCCCAGCATCTGACGGACGTACCACTCGCCGCGTGTCTCGTTCGCGGTCTCTTCTGTCGAGAAGGACTGCACTCCCGACGGGAAGTGGCCGCAGAAGATGATCGAGAAGGTCCACAGGTTGCGGACCAGGTTGGCGGTCGCGTTCCCGACCAGTGTCGGAACGAACATCGGGCCGCTCAACAACGGAAACGCGATGTAGTCCTTGACCACCTGACGCCGCACCTTGCGCCACCAGCCCTTCGCCAGCGGAATCACGTCGCGCCAGTTCCGCTCACGCGAGACTATTCGCTCCACCTCCGCGTCGTGGAGCATCACGCCCCATTCGAACAACAGCATCAAAGCTGTTGCATACACGGGGTTTCCGAGATAGTACGGATGCCACTTCTGCGCGGGGTCCATCCGAAGGATGCCGTATCCGATGTCCCGGTCCCTCCCCACGATGTTGGTGTAGGTGTGATGCATGTAGTTGTGCGAGTGCCGCCACTGGTCCGACGGACAGACCGTGTCCCATTCGAAGGTGCGGGAGTTCAGCGACGGCTCGCGCATCCAGTCGTACTGGCCGTGCATCACGTTGTGGCCGATCTCCATGTTGTCGAGAATCTTCGACACGCTGAGCGCGGCAACACCGGCCACCCACGCCGGAGGAAAGAAGCCGAGGAACAACAGTCCGCGACCGGTCACCTCGAACCCTCTCTGGGCCTTGATGATCCGGTAGATGTAGTCGCGATCCTCGGTGCCGAGCGAAGCCACAGTACGCTCCCGGAGCGCATCCAGTTCGCGTCCGATCTCGTCGATCTGATCGCGACTGAGCACGATTGGTTCCGCGACGGCGGGTTCCGCACGACTGCGCGACAGAAACGGCAGGAACGGGATCGTCGGAAGAGTCAAGCCGAACATGCTGTCCTCCAATGTTTTCGGTTCTGAATGAAGTGTCGTCTGCGTTCGACGGTGGTTTACGTCAGAGCTCGACGGTGACGTTGCCGATCGGCGCGCTGACGCAGATCTGGATGCGCGCACCCGGTTCGGAGTCGGTTTCGCCCGTCCTGATATCGCGCGTACATCCGGACGACCGGATCGCGGTGCAGGTGTGACAAATTCCCATGCGGCAGCCGTGTTCTGGCGTGAGTCCCGCATTCTCGGCCTGCTCCAGAACGGTCGCACCACTGTTCGCAGCGACGATTCCGGATTCGGCGAACGACACCGACCCCGACACATCGTCCGGGTCGACGACGTATGCGGGCGGCATGAATTCCTCGGTGTGCAACAGCTCCGAGGAGCCGGTTTCGGCGTACAGCTCGCGTACGCGCTCGACCAATCCGGACGGCCCGCATACGTAGGTAGGGGTGTCGGCGAACCACGGTGCGACCGCATCGAGGTGCGCGCGTTCGAACCGACCGCGCAGGTGCCCGCCCTCACCACGAGTGTGGACCAACACGACCTCGACGTTGGGGAGCGAGGACAGCGCATCGAGTTCTGCGCGGCGGGGGACGTGCCCCGAACTACGCGCGTAGTGCACGAACGTGACCGCGGTCGCGCCGCTTTCGGAAGCAAGCGATCCCAGCATCGACAACACGGGGGTGATACCGGACCCACCGCTGATCATCAGCAGACGCAGGGGCCGCGGCTCCGGGAGCACGAAGTTCCCCGCGCCGTCACCGACTTCGACGACATCTCCCACCCGCGCATGTTCCGCGAGATGACCCGATACGAGCCCACCGGGCCGCGTACCGACGGTGAACACCACGTCGCGCGACCCGGGCATGATCGCAGGTGAGAACGTACGCACGTGCCGCACCCCATCTATCACCACCGCGAGCTGGACGTGCTGCCCCGGAACGAACCGGCAGGGTCGTGCTGGGCGTACTGTCAGCGTCGTCGATCCGTGCACACTTGTATCGATATGTGTGATCCTCGCCCGATTCGACGCGGTCGCGAGTAGCGGGTCGGCAAGTTCCAGATAGCGGTCGAGGTGGTGCGGTGAGGACAGTGCACCAAGCGCTCCGAACAGGAGTTTTCTGGCTTTTCCCCCGACTGGGGCACGGCTCGGCACTTGGGTCGAAGTCATGGTGTCCACCCTTCCTGATCCGGAGGCGCTATTTCAGTGCACATTCGTACACTGAACCCAGTGTGCCAGGAGCGGGCCGAACGCTGTCAACCCTGCTGTGACGGCGGTAACACCCCACGAGGGGGCGACACGACCGCGCAACACACCGCCTGCCTACACTCGGGACCGTGCCCGTAGCCCCCACTCCTGAACCGACCAGCCGGGCCGAACGCAAGGAGCGCACCCGCCAGGCGATCCTCGACGCCGCACTCGAGCTGTCCTCGGACCGCAGTTTCGCGAGCGTGAGCCTGCGCGAGGTCGCCCGATCGGTCGGCATCGTGCCCACGGCGTTCTATCGCCACTTCGCGTCGATGGAGGAGCTCGGTGTCGCACTCGCCGACGACACGATGCGGTTGCTGCGCTCCGTCCTGCGCGACGCGCGTCGTAATCCGGGTCCTTCCAACGCTCAGGCGTCGCTGGCCGCACTACTCGGGCAGGTTCGCGACCACGAACTCGCCTTCCGATTCCTCGCGCGCGAACGTCATGGTGGTCACCCGGAAGTGGCGCGGGCCTTCACGGTCGAACTGCGCCTGCTCACCCGCGAACTCGCAGTCGACCTCGCTCGTATCCCTCAACTCGCCGGATGGGGATCCGACGATCTCGAGATGGCCGCCGACCTGCTCGTCACCTCCATGTTCGAAGTCGCGTTGGACCTGCTCGCCGTCACTCCAGGGCGCGCCGCCGAAGCGGAGGTCCTCACCCGCGCAGAGAAGCAGATGCGCCTGATCATGCTCGGAATGGCTGCGTGGAATCCGCTACACGGCTGACTTCGGGACGTACCGTTGAAGGGTGCCTGAAACAGCAGCATCCGAGTCAGCAGGGTTCGCGTCTGCTGCCGTCACACTCGGTGATCTGACCTTCGACGTCCGGGTCGCGGGCCCGGCGGACGGACCTCCCATCCTGTTGTTGCACGGATTTCCCCAGACCTCGCGCTGCTGGAATGCGGTGGCCGCGGGGCTCGCCGGCGACGGTATGCGGGTGCTGCTGCCCGATCAGCGCGGCTACTCTCCCGGCGCCCGCCCGAGCGGGGTAACTGCGTACACGATCGACCACCTGAGCGCTGATGCCCTCGGAATTCTCGATGCATTCGACATCGACGACGCGCACATCGTCGGACACGATTGGGGTTCATCGGTCGCATGGCATGTAGCTGCACACCACCCCGAACGGGTGCGAACACTGACCGCGCTGTCGATTCCGCACCTGGCTGCGTTCGGTATGGCATTGCGTGGAAACGACGACCAGAAAGCACGTTCGACGTATTTCTCCCTGTTCCGTGAAGCAGGCAAGGCCGAAGACGTCCTGCTTGCGGACGACGCACACCGACTCCGCGCTCTGTACGGTCACGCCGTGCCGTCGGACGCGGTCGCCGAGTACGTGCGCGCACTCCGTGAACCGGGCGCGCTCACCGCTGCCCTCAACTGGTACCGGGCGATGACCGCCGACACCGGGCGTCTCCCGCCGGTGAAGATACCGACCACCTACATCTGGAGCACCGATGATGCTGCGGTCGGCCGGTTCGCCGCGGAACTCTGCGGCGACTTCGTCGATGCCGACTACACCTTCGAGGCGCTCGACGGCGTTTCTCACTGGATCCCGGACGAGGCTCCCGGTGCCGTCACGACCGCCATCGGCACACGGGTGAGGCAAGGTCGATGAAACGCGGTGCGCTGTTGCTGGTCGTGTTGATCGCAGCCGCGGTGGCGGCGTTCTTCATGGTGTGGGAGCAACCGAAGGATCCGCAACAGCACGCCCTCGACGACAGCGCGTTCGTGTTGGACGGGCACTCCACGACCTGCACCGCATTGTTCGGCAATCCCTGCGACTACGAAACCCAGCTCGAATTCAACCGTCGCGGCACGGACCTCGACACGTTCGTGCACTCGACCGACCTCGGCCCGTGGGGCAACTCCCTGCCTTTCGCGGACGCGGCCGAGCTCGTTCTGCAAGCCTGCGTGTACTCGCGCACAGCGGGAAAGACGGCCCTCGAGTTCATCGAGCTGGGGCAGCGCGATCACCCTGACGCCGGACCGGTCGAGCTCTCGCCGTTCTGGAACAAAGCACGTCAGGAGTTATGTGCCACACCGTGGCAGTAGTTCCTCGGCCATGTTCGACGACGCTTACCCGGGTGGTAATCGAGCGGCGTCGTCGACTCTGGTTTCATGTCGTCATGTCCGAAACCGAGAACGCCGTCCACGTCTTCGACGCCGCTGTCGAGCTCACCGCTATCGACGCGGGCCGCTATACCGGAAACACGCACTCCGCATACGCAAACATGGTCGGACCGTTCGGAGGTGTCACGGCCGCCACGCTGCTCCAGGCCGTACAGCTCCACCCGGAGGTCCTCGGAACACCGTTGTCACTGACGGTCAATTTCGCCGCGGCGATCGCGTACGGGGAGTTCGAGATCGTCGCCCGACCGGTGCGTACCAATCGCTCGAGCCAGCACTGGGTGGTCGAGCTGACCCAGGACGGGTCTGTCACGACCACCGCTACCGCAGTGTTCGGCAATCGTAAGGACACCTGGGCATCGACCGAGCTCGCCGCGCCCACCGCACCACCTGCGGACGAGGTGGCGGCCACTCCCTTCCCCGATTTCGTGGCGTGGGGCAAGAACTACGAGATGCGCTTCGTCGAGGGCCCGATTCCCGGCCCCGACGCCGCCCCGCACCCCGATTCCACCTCCACCCTCTGGGTCCGTGACGAACCCGCACGCCCACTCGACTTCACCTCACTGACCGCCCTGTGCGACGTCTTCTACCCCCGCGCGTTCCTGCGCCGCGGCCACGCGCTGCCCGCAGGCACGGTGACGCTGACGATCTATTTCCACGCGGACGCCGCCGAGATCGAAGCCCAGTCGGATCATCCGATCCTCGCCACAGCCCGCAGCCACCGGTTCGGTCGGAACTACTTCGATCAGACCGCGCATCTGTGGGGCTCGGGCGACACATTGCTCGCCACCGCCCATCAATTGGTGTATTTCAAATCCTGAGACCCATTCTCCTGACAGATCAGGCACACCCCGTCATGATGATCGTCATCAGACGACGGGGGGGCACGTGCGCTGGTCGAACGAATGTCGATTCTCTGCAGCCGCCTTCGCAGCGGCCGGAGTTGTTGCTCTGAGCGTCGCACCACCGGCATCGGCGGAGCAGGCGATCGGCTCGTACGTCGCGCTGGGTGATTCGTTCGTGGCCGGACCGGGAATCCCACCGAGCACGAGCGACGAGTGCGGACGTTCCGAAGTGAACTACCCCACCCTGGTAGCCGAAACGCTCGGCGTCGACGAATTCGTCGACGCCTCGTGCAGCGGTGCCGTCTCCAGCGATCTGCATGGTCGACAGATCTCCGTCCTGACCCGCTCGGCAGTGCCACCGCAGTACGACGCACTGCGGCCCCACACCGACCTCGTCACGGTCGGAATCGGCGGAAACGACATCGGCCTGGTCCAGCTGGCGATCTCCTGCACCAATGTCGCTCCTCCCCCGCAGGGTGTGTCGTGCGCGGAGAGCAATTCCGGCCGGCCCGATCCCTACGACATCGCGATCGATACCTTCGCGTCCAGGTATGCCGTGATAGTCGAGGAAATCCGGACGCGGTCACCGCACGCAGACATCGTGTTCGTCGGCTACCCGACGGGGATCCGTGACGGCGGCTGCTTTCCGGAACAACAGATGTGGCCGCAGGACGCCACATATCTGCAGTCCAAGATCGACCGGCTCAACACGGTGATGGCCGAGCAGGTCGTCGGCGCCGGAGCCCGATTCGTGGACCTTCGCACATCGACGATCGGGCACGACGCGTGCGCCACCCCCGAGCAGCGATGGATGGAAGGGATCGTTCCGACATCTCCGGGTATCCCACTGCACCCCAATGCAGCGGGCCATCGCAATGCGGCGGAGCGGGTGGTCAGCGCGTTGTCAGCCGACAACTGAGCGTTCGGGTGCACGCACGGCGAGCAGCGCGACCAGACCCGACGCCAGCACGAGAAGCAGACCCGCGATGCCCGCCCGGTCCGCGCCGAACCACCACGCGAAGAATCCGAACAACGTCGGCGCCAGGAACGACACTGCACGGCCTGTAGTGGCATAGAGACCGAACATCTGGCCTTCGCGGCCGGCCGGGGTGATGCGAACGAGGAAGGTACGCGCCGACGACTGGGCGGGGCCGACGAACAGGCACAGAAGAAGGCCGAAGACCCAGAACATCAGGGGCCCGGACACCACCAACAACACCCCACCGACCACGATCATCGACGCCAACGAAGCGACGATGACTGCCTTCGGGCCCACCCGATCGTCGACGCGGCCCGCTACGAGCGCACCGACCGCCGACACCACGTTCGCGGCCACACCGAACAACAACACGTCGGCGGCGCTGATCTCGTACACGGTGACCGCGAGGACCGCCCCGAAGGTGAACACCCCCGCAAGACCGTCGCGGAACAAGGCGGACGCACCGAGATACCAGACGATGCGCCGGTCCTCGTTCCACAGCTCCTTCAGATCGTTCCACAGCACGCGGTACGACTCGACGAAACCCACCCGGCGGTCGTCGTCGGAACGTTGGTGGGGTTTCTCGGGCACGGCAAACAACACCGGCAAGGCGAACACCGCGAACCACACCGCAGCGAGCAATGCCACCAGCCGGATGTTGAGTCCGTCGCCGGTGGTGATCGACAAGAATCCTCGGGTGTCGCCGTCTCCGGCGATGAACCCCGTATAACACAACAGCAAGAGCACAATGCCACCGAAATAGCCCATGGACCAGCCGAATCCGGAGACCCGGCCGATGTTCTTCTCGGTGGAGACCTGACTGAGCATCGCGTTGTACGGAACATTGGCGAGTTCGAAGATCACCGAGCCTGCTCCGAGGAGTACAAGCCCGAGCCACAGGAAATGGTGGTCGTCCCGAACGAAGAACATTGCTGCCATCAACGCCACTGTCGCGAAGGTCAGAACCCCCAACGAGCGTTTCCGGCGCCCGCTCGCGTCGTACTTCTGTCCCGACACGGGTGCGAGTACGGCGATGGCGAATCCTGCGATGCCGAGAGCCCAACCGAGCCAGGTACTCGCCGAGATCGACCCGGGAAGATCATCGCCGACCGCATCGGTCAGGTACACCGAGAACACGAAGGTGAGGATCACCGCGTTGAATGCTGCCGAACCCCAGTCCCACAGGCCCCATGCGAAGACCTGCCGACGTGTCGCGTCAGTACCCGTGCCGGGTCTGAAGTCCGTATGTGCGTTCATGCCCCGCAGCTTATGAGCGACCGGTCGGCGATGCGACTGCGCGCACGCAGTGGTTAGTCTGTCGTCTCATGGTCCCGAAGATCCGCGCCGCCAGCCTTCGCGGATTCGCGTCGTTGGTCGAAGAACTCGGCGGCGATCCGGATCGGCTGCTCGGGCGGTTCGCGCTGTCTCGGGAACTCCTGACGTCCGATGACGAACTCATCCCGATCGATGCCCACGACTTGATGCTCGAGACCGCTGCGACCGAGCTGGAATGTCCCGACCTCGGTCTGCGACTGGCAGCGGTGCAGGACGTGAGTGTCCTCGGACCGCTCGCATTGGCGATCCAGAAGTCCTCGACCGTGGCCGAAGCACTCCATTGCGCGTCGCGGTTCCTGTACGTACACAGTCCCGCACTCAGGGTGGACGTCGAGCCCGACCCCTACGGCCGCCGCGGGGTCGTCGCGTTGACGTACCGCAAGGATCTCCGGGAATCGTCGTACTCACGGCAGGGCATCGAGTTGGGACTCGGCCTCTTCTTCCGGATCGCGGAACTGCTCATCGGAGGCCGGATCGGACTCCGATCGGTCGAGATCCCACACCGTCCGCTCTCATCCGTCCGCCGATACACCGACTTCTTCGGCAGCGACGTGAAGTTCGGCCGCGCGGTCGCCGCCATCTGTGTCGACAGGCGGATCCTGGACGAACGCTTCGCGCATGCCGACGAGACCATTCGGCAATACGCTTTCCAATTCCTGGCAGAGAACTTTTCCGACCCGGCCACCGAGTTGCCTGCACGCGTGCGCAGCATCCTCGCCGCGACATTGTCCGCGCCGCCGTCCCTGCCCGAGGTTGCGCGCGCGCTCGCGATGCACCCTCGAACATTGCAACGGCGGCTCGCCGCGGAGGACACCACCTTCGACACGGTTCTCGACGCCATTCGCCGCGACACTGCTCATCGACTCATCACTACCGGCAATGTGCCGTTCTCGCAGGTGACCGGACTCGTCGGTTTCACCGAACAAGCCACTCTCAGCCATGCGGTCCGGCGCTGGTACGGGATGAGCCCCAGAGAACTCCGCAACACCGTCGAACCCAGATTGTCGCGCTGAAACAAGTTTTCGCGAGACGCGCCTTGCACCCTGGACCGAGGACGATTCAGCCGCAAGGAGTGATCTGATGGCGACTCAGGCAGAGCGAACCGACGTCGAGCTTTCGAACATCGGGGCACGCATCATCCCCGAGTTCGAGGGTGTACACGACGTCTGGCCACGGGGTGAGCGTCTGAAAGCCGTGCGCCGCGCCGCGCAAATGTACAAGCAACGCTTCACGTCGCAGGGCCGCATCCGTGCGATCAAGTCGGTCGATATCGCCGCAGCACCGTACCCGGTCGAATACGCCTTCCACAACGCCGTGGCGGCACCGACCCTCCCCCTGATCTCGATGATCAACCGCATGATCGTCGTTCAGTACGACGACTGGAACGGCACCGCACGCACACTGGTGTTCGAACCCACCGTGCCTGATGGGTCGGCCGAAGCCCCGTTCTACCGAAACCTGCGCGCGCTCATCGACAAGGTCCCCGGTGGCCGCCTCGCGGAGAAACTCGTCCTGAGCTACTACAACGAGCCGAGCGACGTGCTCGAGAAGCTCGGCCTGGCACCGGACGACATCGACTTCTGCACCTTCGACCACCTTCACGTGCAGGACCCACGGATGATCCTGGGCTCCACCGAGATCATCGAAGGCGAGACCGAACCACGCAGAGCGCTGTTCGGCGACGCGAAAATGCTGGTGCACAGGCGCGAGCTGGCCACCTTGCAGTCCCTCCACCCCATGCAATGGGCGTGGTACGTCGACGGCGGGCTCGGCGGGGTGGATCCCGCCAAATTCGTGGCATTCGACGGCGACATCGAACTCGGCCCGGGAATCGCGCTCCTGTGGACGCCCGGCCATACCGACGGCAACCATTCTCTGGTGGTCAACACTCCGGACGGGGTCTGGGTCTCGTCGGAGAACGGTATTGCCCTGGACAACTGGCAACCGGAGCTCTCGAGGATTCCCGGTGTGCGCAAGTACCACGAGCGATTCGGCCGCGAGATCTGCCCCAACGCGAACACGCTGGAAGATTCTCTCGATCAGTACGATTCGATGATCAAGGAGAAGACGCTCGCCGACCCCTGCAAGACCGACCCTCGCTGGCTCCAGATTCTGCCCTCGACCGAGCTTGCTCCGCGCAAACGGCAGTGGCCTGTCGTACCGACCTACGTTCACGGCGGTATCGAGTACGGCACGATCGAGGCCGGGCAGCGATGAGTCGTGCTCGCGCAGGCGCAGTCGTCACCGGTGCAGGCCGTGGCCTGGGCAAGAAGATCGCTGCCCTCCTCGTCGAGCGTGGCTACCGGGTGCTGGTCACCGACGTCGACCCCGCGACTGCGCAGGCAACAGCCGACGAACTCGGCAGCCGCACCATAGCTCTGGCGGTCGACGTCCGTGACCATGCCCAGGTCGACGCCGCCCGCAAGGCGATCATCGAACACGCGGGACGTCTCGATCTGTGGGTGAACAATGCCGGAGTGTTGCTCACCGGCCCGGCCTGGGAACAGGACGAAGCGACCCGCCGGCTGATGATCGAGGTCAACGCACTCGGCACGATCAACGGGACCGTTGCCGCCATTACTGCAATGCGAGACACCGGCGGCGGCCACGTGGTCAACATCGTGTCGCTCGCGGGCCTGACCGCCGTGCCCGGCGAAGCGGTGTACGCGGCGTCCAAACACGCAGCCCTCGGATTCAGCCTGAGCACGATGGCCGATCTCCGGCTCGAGGGCATCACGAATATCGACATCTCCTGTGTCTGCCCGGACGGCATCTGGACACCGATGCTGCACGACAAGCTGGACGATCCGGCCTCGGCGCTGTCGTTCTCAGGAAAGCTGCTGGGGGCCGACGACGTCGTCGATGCGGTCCGCGCAGTGCTCGACAAACCCCGACTCGTCACCACGATTCCGCGTTGGCGTGGACTCGTCGCCCGGTTGGGCGACGCTCTGCCCCGATTCGGCCTTGCGGCCGTCCCACTCATGGTCGCGCAGGGTCGTCGCGTACAGAAGAAGCTGAGAACCACCGGCGGACAGCGTAACTCGTGATCCCGGCCGGGCCCGCATCATCCCAACGCGACGTGAACAGCTGCTGCCAGGAGCGCAGAGACCGATTGGCGCATGACCGCGACCGCTTCGTCCACCGTAAGCTCGTATTCGTCGCGCAGCACCGACCATGAGGCCCATGTGGATGCGATCCCGAGCGCCTGCACTGTCTGGGTGCGGCGGTGACGAGTCAAGACGGCAAGCTCGCGCGCGAACAGGACCTCGATCTCGTCGGTCACACGATTGATGTGCAGCAGTCGATTTGCGCGGAGTTGTGGCGAGACCGCTTCACGAAGCCCAGCGGCCCGCGCCTGCGGCGCAACGTATTCGAGTAGCCGCGCCCGCTGGGCGCAGAATGCGTCGATCCGGTCGGGAAGACTCAGTTCCGGAGCGACCGGTACGAACTGTGAGTCCTGACGGCGCAAGACCTCCTCCCCTGTCGCAGCGAACAGAGTTTCGAGATCGCTGAAGTTGGCCCACAGCGCGCGAAGTGAGACCCCCGCAGCCTCTGCGATCTGCCCGCCGGTGGGCTTCAGTTCGCCGCCCTCGATGAGCCGGATGTGCGCCTCGATGACCAACCGGCGGGTGCGCTCGGCACGGGCGGTCCGGCCGTCGGAGCCGTTCATCCCCACACTTCCTCGCTTCGTTCGTGACACATCTGGATCCCACACAGTCTGCCAGTGGATCGGAGGCACGGCCGCATACTTCGCACCTGGCTGCGCCACCCACATCGCCAACTTTCGCCGGACAGTAGGAATCTACACTCTCAGTGTTGTAACCTTTCGCCGAACGTGATGTCGATCTCAACTTCAACACGGTTCGCGCTCAACATCCGCGGATCACCAATCAGAAGGTGCATCGCCAGTGCAGCTACCAACCCTTTCTCGCACCGACAGTGCCGACACCGCACGACTCGAACTGGCCGGTATCGGAGTTCGCTTCGGAGGTATCGTCGCGCTCGACGACGTCTCCCTGCAGGTCCCCGCCGGGTCCGTCGTCGGGATCATGGGACCGAACGGCGCAGGCAAGACCACATTGTTCAACGTCATCTGTGGTTTCATCCGCCCCGGCGACGGCACCATGTCACTCGACGGGAAGCCGTTCACCCCCGTCCCACACCGGCTCTCCGCCCGCGGCGTCTCCCGGACCCTGCAGAGTCTCGGCCTGTTCGCCGGACTCACCGCCGTCGAGAACGTCGCTGCAGGCGCCTCGGGGCGACATCGTTCGCCGTTCGTCGCCGGCATGCTCGGACTACCCCCCGCAGCCCACCGCAATCGACAGGCCCTCGCCGACGCCTCGAACCTGCTCGATGACCTCGGCATCGGCAGCTACGCACATACACTCCCGCCTGCGCTTCCCTATCCGGTCGCAAAGAAGGTCGCGATGGCGCGCGCACTCATCTCCGACCCCACCCTGCTACTTCTGGACGAACCCGCCGGCGGACTCGATCAGACCGATATCGACGACCTGCGCGAGCTCATCAGAGCTCTGCCGCAGCGCGCGGACAGCGTCGTCTCCGTCATGCTCGTCGAGCACAACGTCGACCTGATCATGTCGGTGTGCGACCACATCGCGGTCCTCGACTTCGGCCGGGTGATCTCGCAAGGCGCGCCCCACGAGATCAAAGCCGATCCCGTGGTCGCACAGGCGTACCTGGGTGACCGGGAGGCATCATGAGCACTCCATTACTCGCGGTCGAAAACCTCACGGCCGGTTACGGTCCCGTACCCGTCCTCCAGGACGTCGGATTCGAGGTACCGTCGGGCACGATCGCGGCTGTCGTTGGCCCCAACGGAGCGGGCAAGACAACGCTGCTGCGCGCGCTCTCCGGCACACTGCCTACTGTCCAGGGCTCGATCAGTGTCTCCGGCACTTCTCTGATCGGGGTACCGACCGAAAAACTGGTCCACCACGGCGTAGCTCATGTCCCCGAAGGACGCGGCGTGATCGGCGAACTCACCGTCGACGAGAATCTCCGCCTCGGCGGGTTGTGGCGAAAGGACCGCGCCGACGCCAAGCGCGCAGTTGCCGAGATGTACGAGATGTTCGAGCCGCTTGCCCGGCGCCGCGACAGCTCGGGACACCAACTCTCCGGCGGGGAACGACAAATGCTCGCGATCGGCCGCGCCCTCGTCGCACGACCGACGTTGCTGTTGCTCGACGAACCGTCGCTCGGACTCGCCCCGCGCATCGTCGAACTGATCATGACCACCCTTCGCGACCTGCGCGACCGGACCGGACTCACGGTCGTGCTCGTCGAGCAGAACGTCCACAGCGCTCTCCCCGTCTCCGATCAGGCGATCGTGCTTTCACTGGGGCGCGTCGCGGCCGCCACATCCGCTGCCGAACTCGCACACGATCCCGAGTTCCGTACCACCTACTTGGGTTTCTGAGGAGGCACCATGGACAGATTCCTGTTTCTCACCGTCGACGGCTTCGCCCGCGGCGCCGTTTTCGCTGCATTCGCCCTCGCTCTCGTCCTGATCTGGCGTGGTACCCGGGTGATCAACTTCGCGCAGGGTGCGATGGCAGCGGCCACGACCTACATCGCATATTCGGTCACGTCAGCAACGGGCTCGTACTGGTACGGCCTCATCGCTGCCGTAGCAGGTGGTTTCGTCCTCGGCGCGCTCGTCGAGCGGGTACTGATGCGGCGACTAGACCCGAAGCGCCCATTGTCCGCGGTCATCGTCGCGCTGGGCCTGGTGATGGTTTTGCACGCTGTCCTCGGAATGCTCTTCGGCAACGATTTCCGTCCGATGCAGCTGCCCTTTGCCCGCGAGCCGTTCCGCGTCGGCGACGTCGCGTTGCTCTCCCCCTACGACCTCTTCGTGTTCGCCACGGTCGGCATCGTGGTCCTCGCGCTGGCAGTCCTGTTCACCCGGACCGACATCGGCCTGAAGATGCGCGCATCCGCATTCTCACCGGATGTGTCGCGGCTGCTGGGCGTGAAGGTCTCAGCGATGCTCACCCTCGGCTGGGCCCTGGCCGGCGCCGTCGGCGCCCTTGCTGCGTTGCTGGTCGTCCCCACCGAGCTCGGACTCAACCCCCACGCCGTCGATCTGGTGTTCATCTTCGCTTTCACCGCCGCCGTCATCGGCGGACTCGACAGCCCCGTCGGCGCAGTCATCGGCGGCCTGGTCACCGGACTGCTACTCGGCTACGTCAGCGGCTATCTCAGCGGAAGCATCGCGCCGATCGCGGTACTCCTCGCACTGATCGGAGTGCTGCTCATCCGACCCAATGGCATCTTCTCCGGCACAGCAACAAGGCAGGTCTGACATGTTGTCGACACAACTCGCCGCCTCCGCAACCCGTACGGCGTGGATCGTCGCTGCAACCGCAGTGGTGATCGTTGCGATCTTCGTCCTGCCCCCGTTCCGGAACTACCAGCTGGCCACCATCGCCGCGTACGCGTGTGCCACAGCCGGTTTGACGGTGCTCATCGGACGCAACGGCCAGCTCTCACTCGGCCACGGAGCACTCATGGCCTTCGGCGCCTACACCTTCGCACTCACCGCCAACAGCATGGGCGACGCGGGAAGCACCGGCATCGCAGTACTGCTCGTCCCGCTGGCCGCCGCGGTCGTACTCACGTCGGCTCTAGGGGTGATCCTCGGTGCGGCCGCCGCACGGCTGCACGGCCCGTATCTGGCGGGCCTGACCCTCGCGCTCGTCGTTGCGATCCCGTCGATCACCACCACGTTCTCGGGGCTTCTCGGCGGAGATCAAGGATTGTGGGCGTACGTCGAAGGCCCGCCGACCGGGATCGCCTCGCTGTTCACCGTCGAACAGTGGCAGGCCACCGTAGCGGTGCTCGCTGCCACGGTGACCGTCCTCGCGCTTTCCAACCTGATCTCCGGTGATTTCGGGCGACGAATGCAGGCGGTCCGCGACGACGAGATCGCCGCTCGGCTTGCCGGAATCGACGTCACGCGCACCAAGATCGCCACTTTCGTGGCGAGTTCCGGAGCAGCGGGGCTCGGCGGCGGCGTCCTGGCGATGGTGACGCAGAGCGTGTCGCCCGGTGCGTTCGGTGTGACATTCTCGCTGTTCCTGCTCATGGGTGTCGTCGTAGGGGGTGTCGGTTCCCTACTCGGCGCGGTGTGCGGCGCAGTGCTGCTGGTCGTGCTGCCCGCACTGGTCGCAACAGTCACCGATTCACTGCAGATGTCCCCGGCCCTCGCCGAACGCCTCGACGGCAATCTCGCGATCGCGCTGTTCGGTCTCGCCGTGATCGCCGTCGTGCTCGTAGCTCCGTCAGGTCTTCATGGCCTGCTCTCTCGCGCTGTGCACGCCGTGTCACCGGGCGGGCGCTCCCCGCGCCACCGATCAGGTTCGGTTCCCGCGACCATCCCCGTTTCCACCACACCGAAAGCAGAGGCACACAGATGATCAGATCCCGGCGACACCTGATCCCGATCGTCGCACTCGCGGCGACCGTGGCTCTCACCGCGGCCGGATGCGGCAGCGGAACCAGCGCGACGGACGGCACCACCGGCGAGGGTGACACCACCGGTGTCACCGACACATCGGTCCTCATCGGCACCCACATGCCGATGACCGGTCCTGCTGCGGCCGGCTATTCGAAGATTCCGGCCGCCACGCAGGCGTACTTCGACCACGTCAACGAGCAGGGTGGTGTACACGGGCGCACCATCGAATACAAGGTCCTCGACGACGGCTACAACCCGGCGAACACTCAACAGGTGGTGCGCGAACTGGTGCTGCAGGACCGGGTGTTCGCGATCCTGGGTGGTCTCGGCACACCCACCCACTCTGGTGTTCTCGATTTTCTCGACACCAACGGAGTGCCCGACCTTTTCGTCGCATCCGGATCGCGCACCTGGAACCAGCCCGACAAGTACCCGCTGACGTTCGGGTTCAACGCCGACTACACGGTCGAAGCGAAGGTCATGACCGACTACGTCCAGAAGAACCTGCCGGGAAAGCAGATCTGCACATTCGGCCAGGACGACGACTTCGGAGCCGACTACCTCGGCGGGGTCGAGCAGATCGTGGGGGCCGAGAACGTCATCGAACGCCAGACCTACTCCACGAGCAACACCAACGTCGCACCTCAGATCGGGGCTCTTCGAGCCGCGGGTTGCGAGGTGGTCATGCTGGCCACGATCCCCGGCTTCACCGCGCTGGCGATCGGCACTGCAGCTCGTCTGGGGTTCGCTCCCCAATGGACCACTGCGTCGGTCGGGGGCGATCTCGTGACGTTGTCCGCGACGCTCGGTGAAGCCGCTCCACTTGCGGAAGGTCTGCTGAGCACCAACTACCTACCGTCACATTTCAGTGAGAACGACGAGTGGACAACCCTCTTCCGGGAGATAAACGACCAGTACAACGACGGCGCCCAGTTCGACGGGAACATCGTCTACGGAATGTCGATGGCGCACCTGTTCGTGCAGGCGCTCGAAGCGGCCGGGGAGAATCCGACCCGAGAATCGATCGTCGCCGCGATCTCCGAGAACGATTTCGACGGGCCGAACCTCGTCCCGTTCCGCTTCTCGGCCGATGATCACGCGGGGGCAGGCGGGGCGCGCATCAACCAGGTCCGAGGCGGGATCCAGGAGTACATGGGGCCGTCCTACACCACCACCGACGCTCCCGGCGACCCCGTCGTCGAGTACGCAGCAGGATAAGTGTCACTCCGGATCGGATCTCGGGGTGCGGGGTCGGTCGTCATCGGGGGACGACCGACCCCTCTCTCGTTCGACCGGAATTTGCGATCGGACAAGGTCTGCTCTCTTGTACGAGAAGACCGGTCGCCGACCTGTCCCTTCCGATAGTCTGCTGCGTAGCAGCGAATTGTCGCGACGATGGGAATCCAGATGGCAAAGCTTGTGAACACGCTGTCCGAGGACGAATTCGTTCTCATCCGGGAAACGAAGAAGTCGCAGATTGCCGAACTCACCGAAGACGACCTCATCGACCTGCACACTCGGACCCGTCGGGCGCGCAACAAGTACGTCAAGCTCTACCGCAGAAGCGGCGCAGACAAGGTCGGTGAGAAGAAGTCCCGCGCCTCGGGTCGTGCAGCGAACAAACGCAATGCCGGTAAGGCCGAGTTGTTCGAAGATGCACTTGCGCGAGTCAGCAGTCGACTGGCCAAGGTTGCACGGCAGTCTGCTCGCGAACTCAAGGAAGAACGGCTGGCGCTCGCCAGAAGCGACTCCCCCGTGTCATCGGACGGTGCTGAAGGAAAGGGCGGCGCGGGAAAGGGCAAAGTGAAATCGGCGGGAAAATCGCGCGTCGATTCGACCCGTGATTCTTCCGGCCGCAAGAAGTACGAAGCATCGACGATCGCCGCGGGTGCACGCCGTCAGGCCAAGAAAGACAAGAAGAACGCGTGACCGGCACAGGGGTCGGCCGTTCGAACGAGAGATTCTGCCCGGCTAGGCTGAACGCCGTGACTCTGCCGAACCCCCACCCCGATGCCCGTGCCGTTGTCACCGGAGCCTCCTCCGGTATCGGCGAGGCTCTGGCCACCGAGCTCGCGGCGCGCGGGCATTCGCTGATCCTCGTTGCGCGACGTGGCGACGTCATGGAGAAGCTCGCGACCGAGCTCAGGTCCGCACACCGCGTCGAAGTCGACGTGCGCGCGTGCGACCTGTCCGACCCCGAATCCCGTACCGATCTCGTCGACGAGTTGTCCTCGCGACGGATCAGCATTCTGTGCAACAACGCGGGTATCGCCACGTTCGGTGCTGTGGCCGAGCTGGACCCGTCCTACGAGCGCGCGCAGGTCGAACTCAATGCAGTTGCGGTGCATGATCTTACGCTCGCTGTTCTTCCGGGAATGGTGGAGCGCAGGTCCGGCGCGATCCTGATGGTCGGGTCTGCAGCAGGCAACATGGCGATCCCCAACAACGCGACCTACGCCGCGACCAAGGCGTTCGTGAACACCTTCTCCGAATCGCTTCGCGGGGAACTCAAGGGCAGTGGCGTGCATGTCACCCTGCTGGCTCCCGGACCTGTGCGCACCGAGGTGCCGGATCCGTCCGAGGCGTCGATCGTCGATCGGATCGTTCCCGACTTCCTGTGGATTTCGAGCGAACACACCGCGAAGGTGTCGTTGGACGCGCTCGCACAGAACCGCATGCGCATCGTTCCCGGCCTGATCTCGAAGGCGATGTCGGCGGCGGGACAGTTCTCTCCCCGGTCCATCTCCGCCCCTATCGCTGGCGCGTTCTACAAGAAACTCGGAGGCTGACGCCTCCACCTGCTCCCCAGACCGGCGTCCGGCGCATCTCGCATCGGACGCCGGCCCCGTCGTATTACAGTGATCCCCCTCACTCTCCGAGGGCGTGCTTCCCACTTCGTTTCACCTGCTCCCATCTGCTGTTTCCCTGTCAACCCGAGCGCAGTCGGCATGCGTCTCGAAAATTCCCACAAATCGATACCTGTGTTAACAAGTAGTTACGGAAAATTTTCACAAACACAGGGAGTAGTGCATTGTCGCCGAAGATCGCGATTCTTGGAGCAGGACCGAGTGGGCTCGCGCAGCTGCGCGCCTTCGAGGCAGCACGGAAAGCCGGTCTCGACGACGTCCCCGACATCGTGTGCTTCGAGAAGCAGGCGGACTGGGGCGGAATGTGGAACTACACGTGGCGCACCGGCCTCGATGCACACGGCGAACCGGTCCACGCGAGCATGTACCGGTACCTGTGGTCCAACGGCCCCAAGGAATGCCTCGAGTTCGCCGACTATTCCTTCGAGGAGCATTTCGGACGACCCATCCCTTCGTACCCGCCGCGCGCGGTCCTCCTCGACTACATCATGGGTCGGGTCGAGAAAAGCGATGTGCGCAAGTACGTCCGGTTCAACACAGCGGTGCGGTGGGTGGACTACTCCGAGCAGACCGAGAAGTTCACCGTTACCGTGATGGACCACGACAAGGGCGAACTCGAATCCGACGAGTTCGACTACGTGGTCGTCGCGACCGGGCACTTCTCCACTCCGAACGTGCCCGAGTTCGAGGGCCTCGACCGGTTCCCCGGTCGCGTCCTGCACGCGCACGATTTCCGTGACGCCGCCGAATTCGCAGGCAAGCGACTGCTTCTCGTCGGTAGCAGTTACTCGGCCGAGGACATCGGAACGCAGTGCTACAAGTACGGTGCAAAGGAGGTCACGTTCAGTTACCGCTCCGCACCGATGGGACACGACTGGCCCGATGCGTTCTCCGAAGTGCCACTGCTCACGCGTGTCGACGGCAGCACAGCACATTTCAAGGACGGCAGCACCCGCGAGGTCGACGCCATCGTCCTCTGCACCGGCTACCAGCACCACTTCCCGTTCCTACCCGACGAGCTGCGACTGCGTACCAACAACCGATTGTACCCGCGAAACATCTACAAGGGCATCTTCTTCCAGAACAACCCGCGCCTGATGTACCTCGGCATGCAGGACCAGTACTTCACATTCAACATGTTCGACGCCCAGGCCTGGTACGCGCGCGACGTGATACTGGGACGGATCGCGTTGCCCGACTTCGATGGACGCGACGCAGATATCGAGTCGTGGCGAACCCGCGAAGAGGCCCTGAGCAACCCGATCGAGGACATCGACTTCCAGGCCGCGTACATCCGGGATCTCGTCGCACCGACCGACTATCCCGAGTTCCACGTCGAACGCCAGGGTGAAGTGTTCAAACAGTGGAAGAAGGACAAGAAGGACGACATCATGGGCTACCGCAACCGTAGCTATACGTCCACCCTCACCGGAACCACCGCACCGCCGCTCCCCGCACCATGGCTGGACATTCTCGACGATTCCCGAGAATCCTTCCTGTGCAATGATTTCGAAGCCGATACAGAGGACGCACCCGGGGAGAAAATCGTCGCCACACGAACCGAGCGTCTACGCATCCCGGGCACCCTCCGCTCTCCCGAGGCGCGCGTCACCGCGAATGTCTAGCGACTAGCGTCGGCGGCGCCTGCCGGTCCCGAAGATGCTTCGTGAGATCTCCCGGCCCGCCGCCGACGCTGCCGAACGCAGAAACCCCTTCACTGCACTGCTGCCGAGCACCTGCTCGACGAGGGACGGTCCATCGTCGGGCGGTGCGGCGGGTGCCTGCCCTGCGGCGTGGTCAGGAACAGGTGGCGCCTCGAAATCCGGATCGTTGTTCGGGGCGCCCGCCACCGTCGCGGTGAGCTTCTCGTATGCCGACTCGCGATCGATGGTGCGGCCGTACTTCCCGTACATCGGGCTCGCCTGCGCCGCCGCCCGCATGGCGTTCTCACCGACCGTGTCCATCAGCGATCGAGGCGGGCGGATGCGCGTCCACGCAACGGGCGTCGGGGTTCCCATCTCGGAGAGCACCGTGACGATGGCCTCACCTGTTCCCAACGTCGTGAGCGCTTCCTCGAGGTCGTAGAACTCCGTCATCGGGTACGTACGGACCGTCTTGGTCAGTGCTTTCTGATCATCGGGGGTGAATGCGCGCAGCGCATGCTGCACCCGCGCGCCGACTTGCGAGAGCACCGCGTTCGGAATGTCGGTCGGCAGCTGGGTGCAGAAGATCACGCCGACGCCCTTCGACCTGATCAGCTTCACCGTTTGCTCGACCTGCTGCAGGAACGCTTCGGAGGCGTCCGCGAACAGCAGGTGGGCCTCGTCGAAGAGAAATACCAGTCTCGGTTTGTCGAGGTCGCCGACTTCCGGTAGGGCTTGGAACAGGTCTGCCAGCAGCCACATCAGGAAAGTGGAGAACAATTGCGGGCGCATTGCCTGATCACCGAGCTCGATCAGGTTGAGCATCCCCTGCCCACCGACGACATCGAGCAGATCCTCGGTTTCGAGTTCAGGCTCCCCGAAGAACGTGTCGCCGCCTGCAGCCTCCAGGTTGACGATCGCGCGCAGGATCACGCCGGCGGTCGCCTTGGAGATCCCGCCGATCCCCTGAAGTTCTGCCTTCCCCTCGTCGCTCGTCAGGTGCGCGATGGTCTGGCGCAGATCCTTCAGATCGAGCAGGGCGAGTCCGTTCATGTCGGCCCAATAGAAGATCAGTCCGAGTGTGGATTCCTGGGTCGCGTTCAGTTCGAGCACCTTGCTCAGCAGGATCGGACCGAACGCGGTGACAGTCGCGCGAACGGGGATCCCCACGCCTTCGGTTCCCAGTGAATAGAACCGCACCGGAAAACCGGTCGGGCTCCACCCATCGTCGCCCGTGTCCACTGCGCGCGCAGCGAGCACATCACTCGTCTCCCCTGCCGCAGACAGCCCCGACAGGTCACCCTTGACGTCGGCAACCACAACAGGCACACCCGCAGAGGAGAGCTGTTCGGCAATGAGCTGCAGTGTCTTCGTCTTGCCGGTGCCCGTTGCGCCGGCAACCAGGCCGTGCCGATTCAGGGTTGCCAACGGTATCCGCACGTGGGCTGTGGGATCGACTGTGCCGTCGTGCACGACAGCACCCAATTCCAGTGCCTCTCCGATGACGGCATAACCGTCGGCGATCGTTGTGCTCGGACGCGAAGTTTCGGCCATCCGATCTCCCCTATCGATGTGTGACAGACCTCGGCGCACCCCACCGACGACTTTAACCGTTCTTCCTCCTGGCTACTCTGTGAGTCGTGCAGGACAAACTCGTATGGATCGATTGTGAGATGACCGGGCTGCGGATCGGCAGCGACAAGCTGATCGAGATTGCCGCGCTGGTCACCGATAGCGACCTCAACGTGCTGGGCGACGGAGTGGACATCGTCATCCACGCCGACGACGACGCTCTCGCCTCCATGCCGGAGGTGGTGCAGCAGATGCACGCGAAGTCCGGACTCACGGAGGAGGTGCGCCGCTCGACGGTCAGTCTCGCCGAGGCCGAGAAACTTGTGCTCGACTACATCCGGGAGCACGTCGCGGAACCGGGCACCGCACCGCTGGCAGGTAACTCGATCGGAACCGATCGCACCTTCATCGCACGGGACATGCCCGAGTTGGACGGCTTCCTCCACTACCGGATGGTGGATGTGAGCTCGATCAAGGAGCTGACCCGGCGCTGGTTCCCGCGGATCTACTTCGGTCAGCCCGAGAAGGGGCTCTCGCACCGCGCGCTGGCCGACATCAAGGAATCGATCCGCGAGCTGCGCTACTACCGGCGTACCGCATTCGTTCCCGAGCCCGGACCGACGTCCGCCGAGCTCATCGCCGTCGTGAAGGAGCTCGGACCCGCCTGACCAGGCGATTCGGTGTTTCCACCAAAGTCACGCTAGTATCTGTACCGCAAGCGCACGCGGTCGAAGACCGTACGCGATTGCGATGGTGAGTGTAGTTCAGTTGGTAGAGCACCAGGTTGTGATCCTGGCTGTCGCGGGTTCGAGTCCCGTCACTCACCCCCAAGGGAAAGCCCCTGACCAGTGGAGACACCGGTCAGGGGCTTTCTGTTTCCTGCTCCATGCAACAGGATATGCGGGTTATAGGGGACCGTTGACGCGGAAGAGTCCCGCGACGAACGGCGTCGTATCGGGCATCGACCGTTCGATGGCGGTGAAGTGCCCGGCCATGTAGACGCGATAGTCCACATCGGCGCCCGACGCGGTCATCTCCGCGGCCAGTTTCGCCGACAGCGGGATAGGCACCATCACATCGTGTATGCCGTGGCCGAGGAAGACCGGACGGTCGTAGCCGTCGGTGGGGACGGCCAGATACTCGGCGAGGACGGCGGGCAACTCTCCTTCGAACATCGGACGCGCCGGCAGGTCACCGATGCTCACCGATTGCGCGACCGCGTCCAGATCGTCGTAGCAGAGCACCTCCGCCTGATCGAGGATTTCCTGACCGGCCGGAGTGAAGTAGCTGTCGATGTCGACGTCGGGATAGGCATCACGGACTCCCGAGAACAAGTACCCACTGAACGACACGAGCCCCCACAGACCGGGATCAGGCAACCCGGGGACTCCGAGGGTGAACGCCGACTCGAGATTGGCCGGGGCCCCGGTGGCGACAGTGCCTCGGAAGTCGAGTTCCGGCGCTCGGGAGGTCGCGATGCGGGCGGTGTGCAGGGCCGCGTGACCACCTTGCGAGTGTCCGATCACCGCCCAGCTGTCGGACAGGGTCGGATCGGCTGCGCGGGCGGCGCGAACACTGTCGACGACACTGTGCGCGGCGCTCTGGCCGTCGAGGTACCGGTGGAGGCCCTCCGAACCGAGTCCTGGATAGTCGGCCGACACCACCGCGTAACCCTGGTCGAGCCAGTGCCCGAGGTACATCTTTTCGACATCGGAGCGGGGGGTACGGGTCGTCAGCGAACAGTCGTCACCGACACCGGTGGTCCCGTGCGCCCACGCGACGACGGGCCGGCCGCCCTCGGGCGGATCGCCCTGCGGCACGAACAACGCGCCGGTGGCGATGGTGGCTTCACCGGAGCGCCACTGCGTGCGGTATTCGATCTTCTCCGCAACTGCGGTGCCGGGCAGGGAGAGTTCGACCGGGAGCGGTTCGACCGAGACGAGTGCGCCGGGTTCCGGCCCAGCGGGTGCGCCCGCAGCGGGTGCGGCGGCCGCAATGTGCGACCCGATCAGCTGAGGAACAACGAGGCCCAGCGCCGCAACAGCGCTGAGCCACGTTCGAATGCCGGTCACCGGCTATGCATTCGCGTTACCGGCTTTCCAGGTGTCCCACGGAATGTTCCAGTCTCCGAGCCCATCGGTGCCGGACAGCACCCCACCGACGGTGTTGCTCACGATGACGATGTCGCCGCGTTTGGTGTTGTCGAAGATCCACTTGGCGTTCGCGGGGCTCAGGTTCAGGCACCCGTGGCTGGTGTTGCGGTACCCCTGGTCGCCGAGTGACCACGGAGCCGAGTGGAAGAAGATACCGCTGTAGGACATGCGGGTGGCCCAGTCGACCGGTGTGCGGTACCCCTGAGACGAGTCGACGGCCACTCCGTACGTCGACGAGTCCATGATCATGTGATCGAACCGGTCGCCGATCGTGTAGACGCCGTTGGGGGTGGGCGTGTCGTTCTTCCCCATCGAAGTCGGCATCGTGATCACGTCGGCACCGTTGCGGTTGACGACCACCTGCTTGGTGTTGTCGTCGACCCTGATGATCACCGAGTCGCCGATCGTGAACGAGGTCGCGACATCGGACTGGCCGAACAGGCCGTCGCCCAGATCCTTGCCGTAAGCCTTCACATCGACCGAGACGGTGGTGCCGGGCGTCCAGTAGTTCTCCGGTCGCCACCGCACTTCGCGGTTGTTGACCCAGTAGAACGCACCCTCCACCGGCGGGTTCGTCGTGACGGTGATCGCTTCCTCGGCAGCGAGGCGATTCGGGATGTTCTCGTCGAACTGCACCGCGACCGGCTGACCGATACCGACGACAGACCCTTCACCGGGCATCACGTACGGCTGGGTGAGATTCGACGGAGACGATGTCGTGAACGACAGGCTCGAGGTGGTGGCACCTCCGAGTCCGTAAGCGACGGCTTCGAGAACGTACTGGCGGTTGTACCCGAGCGGCTCGGTGTTCACCCAGGTTGCATCGTCCTCGATCGCACCGGAGACCGGTTCTCCCTCTGGGGTGAGGAGGGTCACCGATTCGAGCTTGCCGTTGACCACCGACACCGTGACCGGGTCGATCGGAGAGAAGCCGACGCCGCCGTCTTCCACACTGGCCGACACTGTCGGTTTGATGAGTGCCGCGAGTGGGTTCGAGTCGATCGGCACTTCATCGGCCCCGCCACCCGATCCCGGCGAGCAGGCAGTGACGAAGGCCATAAGCCCGACGATCATCAACCCCAGTACCGCCGCGGTCCGCCGCCGACGCGGACTCGTCACTTGTTCTTGTTGCACTGCCACTCTCCGCTCCCGCCTCCCCACAGACACCAAAACTGCAGGTAACACATGTAAAAGCAATCTTGCCAGCCCATGTTTCGGGCAGGCCCTACGACGCCCCCCGACGTCGATAACGTTCGAATACCGAATCGCACCCACCGCGCCATCCGTTACAGCTCCAGCGCCTCGAAAGGCCCCTGAGCAGGCGATTTGGCGCGATCTTCCGAGGTGTGTAATCTTCTCTTCGTCGCCGGGACAACGGACCGGAGACAGAAACACCAAGCGCCATTAGCTCAATTGGCAGAGCAGCTGACTCTTAATCAGCGGGTTCGGGGTTCGAGTCCCTGATGGCGCACAGCGGAAAGCCCCACATCCGGAACACTACCGGGGTGGGGCTTTTTCGGCACTGTAGAAAGAATCACCCTTCGATGATCACCGGATCTCCGAGTTTCACGTTCTCGTAGTACCAGCCGGCGTTCTCGGTGCTGAGGTTGATGCAGCCGTGACTGACATTCGCGTATCCCTGAGAATCCACCGACCACGGTGCAGCGTGCACGAAGATTCCGCCCCATGTGAGCCTCACCGCATATTCGGTGTCGATGCGGTACCCCTCGGGCGCGTCGATCGGCACTCCGTAGGTAGACGAGTCCATCACCAGATGGCGGAATTTCTCGAGCACCGGGAATGTGCCGACGGGGGTTTCGTATCCCGGTTTACCCATCGACGTCGGCATCGTCCTGACGACCTCGCCGTTCAGACTGACCGTGAACTGGTGCGTCGAGCGATTCGCGACCGCGATGAACGAGTCACCGACCTGGAAGTGGGTCCGCGACCCTCCGACCAGGACCGTGACGTCAGTACCTCCGGGCCAGAAGCCGTCCGGTACCCATTGCAACTCCCGATCGCTCACCCAGGACGTATACCCCTCGACGGGCGTCGCGGTGATTATCTGCACTGCGTTCTCGGCCGCTACCCGATCCGTGACGGGTGCGGTGAAACGCACGATCACCGGATGCGCGACCCCCACCACGTCCCCGGTAGCGGGCTCGACAGACGAGATACCGACGCCTCCGGGCGGCGCCTCGACGACGGTTCCCGCAGCGGCGGCGGCTCCGGAGCCGAACCACACGGCGGTTGCGAGAATGGTGGCCAGAAGCAGTCGTGCGCTCCGCTGACAACCCCGCATGACGGTCGCCTCCTTCGAACCAGGCCAGACCCCGACCCATCCAGTGAAGCACGTCACACCTATGGGCGCGGCATATGAAAGGTTGTCGTGCACGAATGCACAGTGCCCGCGTCCGTAAAGACGCGGGCACTGTGCGGATCCAATGGGGTCAGCGCAGAATCTTGCGCAACACGAGCAGACCCACCACCGCACCCACAGCGATGGCGGCGTATTTCTTGACCTGAGGCTGATTGACCTTCGCCACGACGCTCTGCTTGGTGTTCGCCACCAAGGTCTTCGGGTTGGCGCGGAGGCTCAGTTCGTCGAGCGTGCTCGCGAGCTGGTTGCGGGCCTTTTCGATGTCCCGCTCGATGTCGCCGGTGTCCCTAGCCACGTGATCCTCCAGAAAGTCGCTGCAGTGTGCTGCGACCACGGTAATGGACGAACGGTCTACTACTGTCGCGGACATGACGGAAAACAGCAGACTCTCCCCCGGTGACACCGCACCCGACTTCACACTTGCCGACGCCGACGGCAACGAGGTGTCGCTGTCCGACTACCGCGGACGCAAGGTCATCGTCTACTTCTACCCCGCTGCGAGCACGCCCGGCTGCACGAAGCAGGCTTGCGATTTCCGCGACAACCTCGCCGAACTGGGCGATGCCGGACTCGACGTGGTCGGAATCTCCCCCGACAAGCCCGCGAAACTGGCCAAATTCCGCGACAGCCAGGAACTGAATTTCCCGCTGCTCTCCGACCCCGAGAAGACCACGCTCACCGCATGGGGCGCCTTCGGCGAGAAGAAGATGTACGGCAAAACAGTGACCGGCGTGATCCGATCGACTTTCCTCGTCGACGAGCAAGGCAAGATCGAGGTTGCGCAGTACAACGTACGGGCGACCGGACACGTAGCGAAGCTGCGACGCGATCTGTCCGTCTGACTATTCGGCCAGGGAGCTCAGCAGCACCGCTTCCGCGACGGCGAGGTTCTCGATCTCGGACGGATCGACACTCTCGTTCGGGGCGTGGATGACGCAGCGGGGCTCCTCGACCCCGATCAGGGCGATCTCCGCTGTCGGCACCGCGCGTTGAAGTGCGGTGCACAACGGGATCGACCCGCCTTGACCGGCGGTGCCCACCTCATGTCCGTACGCAGCCTCGAGCGCAGACCGTAGAGCGGTGTATCCGGGCCCGTCGGTCACGGCGCGGAAGGGTTCGCCGACGGCTTCGCGCTCGATCCGTAAGTGGGCACCCCATGGAACATGCGCTTCGAGGTGGGCGACGAGCGCGTCCTGCGCGGCCGTCGCGTCGACCCCGGGCGGTACCCGCAGGTTCAGGCGCGCCGATGCGCGGGGCACGATCGCGGCGGCCGAGCCGACGACCGGGGGCGCATCGATTCCGAGTACGGTCAATGCAGGACGGGCCCAGACGGCGTCGGCAATCGAGCCCGAGGTCGGCAGCGTCACTCCGTCGAGCACACCGGCGTCGGCGCGAAATCTGTCTTCGGGATACGGCACGCCGTCCCAGGTCGCGGTGGCGTCGAGACCGTCGATGACCGTGTTCCCGTCGGTGTCGCGCACGGTGGCGAGCATGTGCACCAATGCGGCGAGCGCGTCGGGTGCTCCCCCGCCGTACATGCCGGAATGCACTTCGCCCGTCAACGTCTCGATGTGGATGTCGACGTTCGCGATACCGCGCAAGGTGGTAGTCAGTGTCGGCTTTCCCACTTCGGCGTTGCCACTGTCGCCGATGATGATGAGGTCGGCCTGAAACAACTCGGGCCGCTCCTCGACCAGGTGGTCGAGCCCTTCGCCGCCCATCTCCTCGGATCCTTCGATCACGATCCGTACACCCACCGGGATGCGCCCGTCTTCGAGGACCGCCCGCAGCGCGAGCAGGTGCATCATGATGTTGCCCTTGCAATCGGCGGCGCCGCGCCCGTACCAGCGGCCATCTCGTTCGGTGAGCGTGAACGGCGGACTGTCCCAGAGGTTTTCATTACCGGGAGGCTGTACGTCGTAGTGGCTGTACAGCAGGACGGTGGGGACTCCGGCGGGGGCGGGGGTGTGCCCGACGACGGCGAGCGATCCGTCGGAGGTCTCGATGAGTTCGACGTGTTCGATCCCCGCCTCGGCGAATGCGTCACGAACCCAGGTTGCAGCTCCGACGCATTCTTCGACGGGGAACTGCCGGGGGTCGGCCACCGAGCGGAAGGCAACCATAGTAGCGAGCTCGTCACGAGCCGCAGGCATCGCTGCGCTGACGCGGGTCCGCATTCGTCGGGTCAAGCCTGTCATCTGTTTGCCTCCTTGTTTCGGATGAGCACGTCGATTCCATCGAGGAGCCGCTCTAGTCCGAACCGGAAGTCGTATTCGTGCCATACCGCGGGGTCTTCGTCCTCGTCTGTATCGAATGCTCCCGCAGCAACGGCTGCGAGTACCCACGGATACTTCTCCGGGTCGAGGATGCGAGGCATCACCGAGGGGTAGTCCACCCGATCGTCGACGACGGCGGATTCGAGTTCCCATGAGAAACGCGCACGACTGATGACATACAGCGAGATCGTGAGCGTGACCTGCACCTTCTCCTCCTCGTCGAGGAGGGTGTCGGACATCGCACCGAGGCCGGCGTCGAGCCAGCGCATGTTGTTGGGCCAGTAGGGAGCCGTTCGGATCTGATGCTCGGTCAGCCATCGGTATTCGCGCAGCGCTCGGTACTCCGCTGTGGCCCAGGCGTCGAGTCGCTGCCGCCAGGACCCCTCGGCGGGCAACTCGGGCGGCGGTCCGAGCGCGCGGTCCCACGCGAGTTCGACGAGTTGATCCTTGCTGTCGACATAACGATAGAGCGACATCGTGGTGAAGCCGAGTTCCTTCGCCACCCGGCTCATCGAGAGCGCCCCGAGCCCTTCGGTGTTGGCCACGGCGACCGCGGCGTCGAGCACCTGATCCAATGTCAGGCCTCGGCGGGGCCCCCGGGTACCGGGGTTGTTCAGCCCCCACGCCAGCCGCACGTCGCGCGGTAGCTCGTCGTCGGTTCCGGGACTGTGCATAGCTCTCCGTCGTTCGGGGTCTTGCCGCAATCCTAAAACTGCGTATCATCTACACAAAAGTCTATGACATACACAGTTAAGGACCGGGACATGTCCGATCGCTTCGCCGCTCTCCATGTGCAGGCACTACGCAAGACATTCGGCTCCACCACGGTGCTCGACGGCATCGACCTGCGGGTCGCGCCCGGATCCGTATTCGCCCTGCTCGGCGCTAACGGCGCCGGAAAATCCACGACCGTGCGGATCCTCACGACACTGCTGCCCTTCGACTCCGGCACCGTCGAAGTCGCCGGGCTGGCCCTACCCGCCCACGCCCGTTCGGTCCGTCAACGAATCGCCCTGACCGGACAATATGCCGCTATCGACGACGTGCTCACCGCACGAGAGAACGTCCGCCTCGCCGCGCAACTGGCACACCTGCCCTCGTCGACGATCAACGGCCGTGTCCGAGAACTGATCGAGCGATTCGATCTCGGGCACGTCGCCGACCGGCGCGCGGGCACCCTCTCCGGCGGCACCGCTCGCCGGCTCGACATCGCGATGAGCCTGGTCGCTTCACCGCAGGTGCTCTTCCTCGACGAACCCACCACAGGCCTCGACCCCCGCAGCCGCCTCATCATGTGGGAGGTCATCCGCGAACTCGCCGCCGAAGGAGTCACCGTCTTTCTCACCACGCAGTACCTCGAGGAAGCCGATCGCCTCGCCGATCGGGTCGCGGTCCTGGATTCGGGACGCATCGTCGCCGAAGGCACACCGGACGAGCTCAAAGCGCTGGTGCCGGGCGGTCACCTGGAATTGCGATTCACCACCGAACCCGACCTCGATCATGCTGCGGCACTACTCGGCGGCGAGACCGACCCGAGCACCCTCACTCTCGAAGTCCCCACCGACGGCGATCTCCCCCACGTGGCCGCCCTACTCACCCGGCTCGCCGACGACGCAGTTCCGGTCGAGAAATTCGGCCTCCACTCCCCCACACTCGACGATGTCTTCCTCACCCTCACCGGCACGGCCAACCGAAAGAAGTTCTCGCAGTGACGATCACCGACTCACCGACCCGCACTGCCGGTCACCTGCCCCGCGACTATGCGGCGGTGACCGGAAGAAACCTCAGACGCATACTCCGCAGCCCCGACGCTCTGCTCATGGGGCTCGCGTTGCCGGTCCTGCTGCTCGTGCTGTTCGTATACGTGTTCGGCGGCGCCATCAACACCGGCACCGACTATCTCAACTACGTGGTTCCGGGCATCGTGCTGCTGTCGGCCTCGTTCGGCGCCGCGCAGACCTCGGTTGCCGTCGCGTCCGACATGCAGCGAGGCATCGTCGATCGGTTCCGGTCGATGCCCATCGCGCGTTCGGCAGTCCTCACCGGCCACGTCGTCGCCAGCCTGCTCCGCAACCTCGCCAGTACCGTCGTCGTGTTTGCCGTCGCCGCGGTGATGGGATTCCGGGCCGACGCCACCTTCGTCGAATGGATCGCGGCCATCGGGGTCATCGCGCTGTTCATTCTCGCGATCTCGGCGGTGTCCGCGGCATTGGGGATGCTCGCCGGAAATGAGGAGGCCGCAAGCGGCTTCACCTTCTTCCTCCTCTTTCTTCCGTATGTGAGCAGCGCATTCGTACCGCCGGACACGATGCCCAGCTGGTTGCGCGGATTCGCCGAACACCAACCGGTGACGCCGGTCATCGAAACGGTACGGGGCTTGCTCACCGGCACCCCGGTCGGCAACTCCGCACTGGTCGCGGTGGGCTGGTGTGTGGCATTCATCGCCGTCGGACTGGTCGCGGCCACGGCATTGTTCCGCCGTCGAACCGCGCGGTGAACCCGTGCCGATGGGAGCACAACCCGTTTGGTGACACTTCTTTTCACACTCATGTTCGGCTTTCGCACAGTGTGCCGCTAGCCTGGGCGCGTGGAGTCAGCAACGAACGGCCGCCGCGCCCCGCAACGGATCGACCCCGCACTCGAGGTCCAGGCGGAGCCGCAGGAACTCGTGCCCAGACGACGTCCGACGCAGGAACGCAGCCGGCGCAAGTTCGACGCGCTCCTGGCAGCCTCCCGCGACCTACTCACCGAAGTCGGATTCGAGTCGTTCACGTGCGAAGAAGTCGCATCCCGCGCCGACGTCCCCATCGGTACCCTCTACCAGTTCTTCGCCAACAAGTACGTGATCGTCTGCGAACTGAATCGGCAGGATCTCGTCGGTGTCCAGAACGAACTCGCCACCTTCAACGGCAGGATCCCATCGGTCGACTGGCTGCGATTCCTCAACAATTTCGTCGATCACATGGCGGGTCTGTGGACCACCGATCCATCCCGACGCGAAGTGTGGCTGGCGATGCAGTCCACCCCATCGACGCGTGCCACCGGCGCCATCCACGAGAAAGAATTCGCCGAACAGGTCGCGCGGATGCTGGCGCCCCTCACCCCGGACACTCCCCGAGCACGCCGCAAGCTCATGGCCGAGGTGCTCGTCCACATCGTGTACTCGATGTTGAACTTCTCGGTGCAGGACGACCAGACCCACGCCGACGCCGTGGCCGAACTCAAGCGGATCATGGTCGCATATCTGCAGGTCGCCGAACAGGACTCGCGTGCCCAGGCGAAACGTCAGAAGCGACGTGAGGATTCCGAACGCGCACGCGCCGCCACGTCCGGCGCCGCCGGTTCCGAAACGACCAAGGCCGAGGAAGCATCCGCTCCCTCGGCCTGATCGTGTGTAGCTCCCCGCTGCTACCTGTCGTCCTCCCCGGACGAGTACCCGCCGGCGGCGTCTTCGAGTACCACGAACGCGCCGGCCATGTCTCCGTCGTGCGTCAGTGACACATGGATCCGCCGATCGCCGAGATGCTCGGCAACCTCACGGTGCAACCGGATGCTCGGCCGTCCCCATGCGTCGGACACCACCTCGATCTGCTGGTGGATCGTCTCCGGCAGCACCGGCGGACTCCCGAACAACGACGCCGACCACGCTTTGATCACGGCTTCCTTCGCCGCCCAGCGCGCGGCGAAATGCCGGGCAGGATCGGAGCTGCGGGTATTCGCATCGCGACGCTCACCCGGGGTGAAGTTCGCCAGCATCGTCGTGCCCGGCCGGCGCAACTGCGCAGCGAACTCCGGCACCGACACGAGATCGAACCCGACACCCGCAACTCCCATCACTACGTGGTTCCCTCGAGTCCCCGGCCTACTTGCAGCCGGGCATACCCGAGCGGTACACGTCGCCGTCGCCGAGGCGTGCTTCCTCGGTGAGCAGCACATCCGCTTCGAGCTGACGTGCAGCTGCGGCAGGCACCGCGTCCCCACCGAACCGGCGATCCGCGGGACGCTCGTACAGTGCCGCGCCTCCGGTCATCGCCGAGACCAAGCGCCGCTTACCCGAGATCGTGCGCTCGGCAGCCTGTGCGAGGTACGCCTCACGACGGTCGGCAGGCAGCGACTCCACGAACGCCTGCGGGTGCACCACCGCGATCAACCCGGACACGTGGCCGAAGCCGAGGCTGGTCAGCAGACCCGCCTTCAGCGCGTACTGCTCGCCGAAACGGATCGGCGTACGTGCCCATACGAGGTGCTCGTACTCGGCCATCTTCTCGTCGACGCAATCGAGGCTGCGGTTCGGCGGGACGACACCCTGGCTGAGTACCTGGCAGAGACCGACCAGCTGGAAGGCCGCTGCGCCACCCTTGGCGTGTCCGGTGAGCGACTTCTGTGAAACCACGAACAGCGGGTTTCCCTCGCCGCGGCCCAGCGATCCGGCCAGGCGCTCGTGCAGTTCCGACTCGTTGGGGTCGTTCGCCGCAGTCGACGTGTCGTGCTTGGAGACGACCGCGATGTCGTCCGCAGTGACACCGAGCTTGCGCAGTTCCTTCGCCAGGGCCGACTCACGTCCGCCGCGACCCGCGCCGAGCGCGCCGATGCCGGGCGCCGGGATCGACGTGTGGACACCGTCCGCGAACGAGCTCGCGTATGCCACGACACCGAGGACAGGAAGCCCCATCTCCAGCGCGAGGTCGCCGCGCGCCAGCAGGACGGTGCCGCCACCGGCCGACTCGACGAAACCACCGCGCCTGCGATCGTTGGCCCGCGAGAAGCGGCGATCGTCGATGCCCTTGGCGGTCATCTCGTCGGACTTCGCGGTCGCCGACATATCGCCGAACCCGACGATGCCCTCGATACCGAGATCATCGAAACCACCGGCGACAACCAACTCGGCCTTGCCCAGCTTGATCTTGTCGACGCCCTCTTCGACCGACACCGCAGCCGTGGCGCACGCCGCGACCGGGTGCACCATCGCACCGTAACCGCCGACGTACGACTGGACGACGTGCGCGGCGATGACGTTCGGCAGGGCTTCCTGCAGGATGTCGTTCGCGCGGTTCTCGCCGAGCAGCGTGTCGATGTACAGCGACCTCATCGAGGTCATGCCGCCCATGCCGGTGCCCTGCGTGTTCGCCACCATCGACGGGTGCACCCAGCGCAGCAGTTCGGACGGGGTGAAGCCACCGGTGAGGAACGCATCGACCGTGGACACGATGTTCCACAGACCCACTCGGTCCACCGCATCCGCCATGTCGGCGGGGATGCCCCAGCGGGTGACGTCGAACCCGGTCGGGATCTGGCCACCGACCGTGCGGGTCAGCTTCGCCTTACGCGGCACGCGGATTTCGGTGCCTGCCTTGCGGGTGACCGTCCAATCTCCGGACTCAGGATCGACCGCAGCGACCGTGTTCTCCGGATCGGAGTCGACGAACGCACGGGCTTCCGCTTCGGAGCCGACCACGAAGGACAGATCCTTGTCGAGGAACACCGACGTCATCAGCGGAGCCGTGTTGTCGACCATCGCTCCGTCGTCGGCGTAACGACGGATGCCGCAACGCTCGACAACCGCGTCGTTGTAACGGTCGGCGATCTCCGACTCGGGGACGAGCTCACCGGTCTCGGCATCGTAGAAGCCGGGCTTCGGTTCGTTCTCCCACTCGATCAGACCCGTGACCCACGCCAGTTCGAGCACACCGGCAGCCGACAGTTCCTCGTCGACCTCCATCTCGAAGCGGGTACGCGACGATCCGTACGGGCCGAGCTCGCCTGCACCGACGATGACCACGAGATCCTCGGGAGCCGCGGTGACCTGGCTCCACTCGGGAGCCGGAGTGGCATTGAGACGCGGAGCCGCAGGCAGTGCCGCGATGGTCGCGGCCTCATCCTCGATATCCTCGTCCGCGGCATCGGCCGCGTCCTGTGCCTGCTTCGCGAGCGCAGGCAGATCGAGCCCCGCGTCGGCGAGTCCGCCGGTGAGGTCCGCGACCAACGGCGCATCCTTCGCGAGACGCTTGGCCTCCGGACCGACGAGCTTCAGCAGTTCGGTCGCCATCTCGGGCGTCGACCACGTGCGCACACCGACAGCTTCCACGGCCTCGACCAGCGGATCGTTGCCACCCATCAGCCCGGTGCCGCGCACCCAGCCGATGAGCGCGTGCGCCAGGGTGACGCGCTCGGCCCACGTGCGCTCGGCGCCCCAGCGAGTGACGATTGCGTCGAGCGCTGCCTTCGACTCGCCGTACGCGCCGTCGCCACCGAACATGCCGCGGTTCGGAGACCCGGGCAGCACCACGTGCAGGTGGGTGTCGACGTCGTGATCGGCACCGATACCGGACAGGCCGGCGATGAGCCGCTCCACGGACCACAGCAGGACCCGCATCTCCATCTCGGCGCGCGCACCGGCATCGGCGAGCGAACCGGCCACGCGAGGTGCGGCGAACGGGAAGAGCAGCGTCGGGGTCAGCGCATCCTTGATGAGCTTCTTGGCGCCGCCCGCGTTCTCCACGGTTTCGGTGCCGATCCACTCGATCAGGGCGTCGACGTCGGCGTAGGACGCCATGTTGGCGGGCACGACCCACAGGGCCGCGCCGGTGCGAGCGTGGCGTGCGTACAGGTCCTTGTAGAACCCGAGACGGTTCGAATCGAGCCGCGACGTGGTGACGATCACCGTCGCACCGCCGCCGAGCAGCTTCGCTGCGACGGCAGCGCCGATACCACCCTTGCTGGCACCCGTGACGACAGCGACCTCACCTGCGTACTCGGCGTCGCCCGTGTGTGCCGCAGCCGTCGCGATGCGCCCGTAGGTGTCGGCCAGCAGCGTGCGACCTGCGTCGCTCGCCTTGGCCTGCCAGTAGGTCGCATGAGCGGCAACCGTCTTACCGGCACCGTCGAAGCGTTCGACCTCCACCGTGTCGCCGAGCCAGACACGCGCAAGATCCTCACGCGCGGTGGCCCATCGGTCGTCGATGAGGACGGCCTTGCGGGCGTCGAACGCGGGTGCAACCTGCCGCGGCCAATCGGAACCGAGCTCGGCCGAGACCAGATCGACGAGTTCGTCGTCGGCCTTGTCCGCGAGGCCGGACACCTTCTCGTTCAGTCCCAGCTGCTCGAGCACGAGGCGCGCGGCGCTGGCGAGCACACCGTCGCGACCGGTGATCTGCTCGGTGAACTCACCGAGAGCAGCAGCATCGACAGTGGCTCCCCCGCCACCACCGGCCGACGGCATCGACACAGTGATTCCGCGACGTGAGCCGACCGACTGGACGGCGGCGTCGATCAAGGCGTCGACCGAGGCGGTGTCGCCGAGCGCGCCCTGCGACAGACCACCCAGATCGCCACCGCGGATCGAGGATCCGTCGCGGCTACCGAGAGCCACCTCCGCGGTCACGTGCTGGGTCCAGCCTTCGCCCAGACCCCACACCTTGGTGACGCGGTCGGCGACGTAGCCGGGCCGCTTGCCCGACGGGCCGAACACCTTGCGCAGGTGATCGTTGATCGAATCCGACAGCACCGGGCCGAACGGGCGGTAGGTGCGGGCGAGGCGGTCGACCGTGCCTGCCAGCGCGCCCATGTCGGCGTCGGCAGCACCGTCGATCGCACCGAGCGACAGCTCGGAGCCGAGGTCGACGAGAAGCTGGTTACGACGCGAGGACACGCCGTCGCACAGTGCCTCGATCGTGTCGACGGGGCCGATCTGATCGGGACGCAGCTTGGTCCACAGCGCGATGAGCACCTTCGTGGCATCCGCGGCCTTGAACACGATGTCGTCGGGGGTCGGGCCGCCGGTCGGCGCTGCCGGAGCAGCAACCGGAGCCGTGGCAGCAGCAGGCGCAGCAGCCTCGGACGACGGCGCTTCGGGCTCGTCGTCCTCGACCGGAGCCGGATCCACATCGGTCGAGTACACGATCGACGCTTCGCGCTCGATGTTGAGCACCTCGACCGGCTGACCGAACCGACCCGGCAGCTTGAGGGTCTGCGACGCGAGGTTCGCGACCGTCGGGGCGGCACCGAGACCGACCTCGACGAAGCGCTCCACACCCAGACCACCGTCGGCTTCCTCTGCGAACAGGAGGTCTTGCGTCTCGATCCAGCGCACCGGCGACGCGAACTGCCACGCCAGAAGCTCGGCGAGCACCACACGGGTCAGCGCAACCGGCTTCGCGGCCCACGCATCGAAGTCCGCGAGGACCTCGGCGAGCGGCTCCGACGGCACCAGATCAGCGATCTCCTGGATGAACTCACGACCCAGGTTGAACGGCTTGGGCACCAGATTCGGGATATAGCGGCCGATGAGGATGTTCGGGTCGATCTCCTCGGGCAGCAGGTTCAGCAGCCGCTCACGGAAGTCGTCCACACCGCCACGCAGGACGGTCGAGTGGAACGGCACATCGATGCCCGGGACCAGGATGAACGCGCGCTTGCCACCGAACTCGGCGACCTTGCGTTCGATGACGAGCTCGAGTGCTTCGAGCCCCGCCACCGTTCCAGCGATCGCGTACTGCGAACCGCGCAGGTTCAGGTTGACGATCTCCAGGAATTCGTCAGCACTCGCTCCGACTTCGGCGATGAAGTCATGCAGGTCCTCGTCGGCGACACCGAACTGCGACGGCCGAATCGCAGCCATGCGGTAGTTCGAGCGGCCGCGCTCGTCACGCGGCACGAGGGCGTGCATCGCCGAGCCGCGCTGGAAGACGACCTCGAGAACCGCTTCGAGCGGAAGCACACCGGCGACCGCGGCGAGAGCGTTGTACTCACCGACCGAGTGACCGGCCAGCAGCGAACCTTCGACGAATGCGCCTGCCTCGCGGAGTTCCGCGATCTGCGCGACACCGAGCGTCGCCATCGCGACCTGGGTGAACTGGGTGAGGTGCAGTACACCGTCCGGGTGCTTGTGGGTGACACCGCGGGCCTTGAGGACCGTCGGGTTGTCGCGCACCACAGCAAGGATCGAGAAGCCGAGGGCGTCGCGGGTGTGCTTGTCGGCGCGCTCCCAGATCTCACGGGCAGCCTTGCTGCGGGCGCGAGCGTCCAGACCCATACCGGGGCGCTGGATGCCCTGGCCGGGGAAAGCGTAGATCGTCTTCGGTGCGGCGATACGGCCCGTCGCGACCATCACCAGGTCGCCGTCGACACGGCAGCCCACCTCGACGATCTCGGCGCCGCGATCGGTTGCGATGCGATCGACGCGCACATCGATCTTCGCGCCCGGGCGGACCATACCGAGGAATCGCGTCGTCCACGCCGTCATCCGGCGCACCGGCAGCTTCGCATCCGACTCGATGGCCGTGGCGACCTGCTGCGCAGCGGCGGACAGCCACATGCCGTGGACGATCGGGCTACCCAGACCGGCCAGCAGCGCGGCATTGTCCGACGTGTGGATCGGGTTGTGGTCGCCCGAAACCCGAGCGAACGCGCTCATGTCGGTCGGGGCGACGATCACGGCATCGCGACGCCGGCGACGCGGCGTCTCGATGACATCATCACTCAGCGAACCACCGGCACGGACCGGATCGGCCAGCTCGGCGGTGCCGGTGCGGCCGCGGATCGCGAAACGCTCGATCAAGGTCGCAACCGTGTTGTCGCCCGAGCCGTCACCGTTGTCGGCGGAGATGGTCACGTGGACCTCGACGACGCGGCCCAGATCGGTGTCGGCGACGTTCTCGACCTGCGCCTTCACACCCAGGATCGACGGGTCGGTGGACAGGCCGTTCTTCACGTCGATCGCGTGATCGAGGTGGACGAGATCGAGCATGCCCTCGATGACCGACAGGTTCTCGTCGGTGCGGGCAGCACCCAGCGCCGCGAACACGGCCGGCCAGCACGCGCCGACGAGGACATCGGGCACACCGTTGGTGCTCGGGCTCAGGTTCTCGGGCAGACCCGCACCGGTGACACCGGCGTGATCGGCGATCTTCTCCGGCAACCAACCGAGGGTGATACGCGCGGCACCCTTCTTGACGGTCGGAAGTTCCTGTCCCGCAGCCACACCGAGCAGCGCCGACATGGCGGCGTCGGCGTCGGCCTCGGTGATGACAGGTGCGCCGCCGGTGCTCACGGATGCGGGCACGGTGATGCGGATCTCGACGGCGCGATCGTTACCGAGGGGCACCCGCAGGCCGACGTGCTCGGCATCGAGGACCGTCAAGGTCGCGCCGGTAGGCGCATGCACCGCAGCAGCCTCCGACTCGACGACCCACTCGTCGAGGTCACCGAGACGATCGATCGGATTACGCGTCTGGCGGCCGGCCCACGCGACATCGGGCGACGACAGCACAGCGTCGAGCAGACCGGTCGCGACGTCGCGGTGACGGCGAGCAACCACCGGGGTGGGCTCGACACCGGACTCGACAAGCTCGTCGACCGTGGCCTTCTCGAAACGGTCGAGCAGCTCACCGACCGGCTCATCGACGCGGGTGATGCCCGCGACGGCGACGGTGCCGGGGATGACGCAGACCTGATCGGCGGTGTAGCGCGGATCGTGTGCCTGCCACAGCGAGTCGGACCGCCACCAGCGACGCACATCCTGGTCGACGACCGGCACGAAGTTCACCGGCTTGCCGGGGGTCTTGCAGAGCGAGACGAAGAACGGGACGTCCGCGGGGTGTAGAACCACGTCGCCTGCATCGGTGTACTGAGCCGTGAGCGACTTGACCGCCGCGTACGGACGCTCGAGCACCGCATCGTCGTCGAACAGCGTCGGGATCGGGCCGCGATCCACAGGATGCAGACGGGCCTCGGCGCGCTGCAGCATCTCGCGGAAACGCTCACGCCACGACACGTCGAGCCACGGGCTGACATGCGCGTCGGCGACGGCGTCGCCCAGATCGCTGCCGCAATCGAACTCGGTAGCGCAATCGGAACCGATCGCGAGCTCGAGGTAGCGAGTCAGCCACTGCAGGTAGGTCATCTCGGAGACATCCCCGAAGTACGGCTTCGCGGTGATGTCGAGCGCGGCAATGATCTCGTCGCGACGGGCAGCCACAGCATCCGCATCGCCCGCGACCTCGTCGAGCAGACGACCCGTACGGGAAGCAGCGTTGTCGATCTCATGGATATCGGCGCCGAGCTGGCTCCGTCCCGAAGCCATTCCACCGTTCGCGGTACCTGCTCCCACCCAATCGGGGGTGCCGGGCGTGTCGACCAGAAGCTGCTTGACCTCGGGAGCCGTGGTGGCCTCCAGCGTCGCCATCGCAGCGGTGCCCACCAGGATGCCGTCGAGCGGCATCGCCGGGAATCCGTGCACGGTCGACCAGCGGCCCGTCAGGTAATCGGCGGCCTTCTCCGGCGTACCGATACCGCCACCGACACACAGCACCAGATTCGAGCGCGTGCGCAGCTCCGCGTAGGTGTCGAGGAGCAGGTCGTCGAGGTCTTCCCACGAGTGGTGACCACCCGCGCGGCCGCCCTCGATGTGAACGATGATCGGGTAGCTCGGGACCTCGTTCGCGATGCGGATCACCGAACGGATCTGCGCGACCGTGCCCGGCTTGAACGCAACGTGCTCGATGCCCGCATCACGCAGATCGGAGATGATCTGCACGGCCTCTTCGAGCTCAGGAATACCCGCGGTGACCACGACACCGTCGAACGGTGCGCCCGCGGCACGGGCCTTCGGCACGAGACGCTTACCGCCCACGTGCAGCTTCCACAGGTACGGGTCGAGGAACATCGAGTTGAACTGCGCAGCGCGACCGGGCTCGAGCAGATCGGTCAGCTCGGCCACATGGTCGGCGAAGATCTGCTCGGTGACCTGGCCGCCACCGGCGAGTTCCGCCCAGTGACCGGCGTTCGCGGCAGCAGCCACGATCTTCGGATCGACCGTGGTGGGGGTCATACCCGCCAACAACATCGGCGAACGACCCGTCAAACGGGTGAAGGACGTCTCCACACCGATCCGGCCGTCGGGCAACGCCACCGGCTTCGGAGCGAACTCCGACCATGCGCGCGGCACCTCGGGCTCGGCACCCGGCGTCAGCAGGTTGCGCTGACCACCGCGGGTTGCAGCGGCGATGATTCCGACGCCCTGACCACGCAATCCGGACTGGGTCAGGCGGGTGAGAAGCTCGCCGGGGCCCAGATCGAGGATCCAGGACGCACCCGACGCAACAGCGCCATCGACCTGCTCGACCCAGTCGACCGGTGTCACGAGAATGGACTCGGCCAGCGTGCGAGCCAGCTCGGCGTCCAGATCGCAGCGCGACGCCCACTCCACGACCTGTTCGACGGCGTCCGCGAACGCGGGGTGGTGGAAGCCGACCTCGGCGGGAACAGACTCGAAGGTGGGCGCGAACACGGCGCCGCCACGCTTCTTCGAATCACGCTCGCGGGTTTCGGTTGCGGAGATCTCCTCGCAACGCTGCTGCACACGCTCGAGCGCAGCCGGCGGGCCCGACAACACGACGCGGCGACGGCCGTTGCGGATGGCGACAACCGCGCTGCGCTCGGGATCCTGACCCTCGAACACCTCCGCGACGACCGCGCGCACGCGTTCGCTGTCGGCGCCCGACACCGCGAGCATCGGGAACTTTCCTGCGCCGGCGATCAGCCCGCGGCGACGGCCGACGAGCGAGGCAGCGGCACCGATGAGCTGAGCGATCGCGAGGATCTCGGCGTCCTTACGACCACCGGCCGCGACTGCCTCGACGGCGAGAACGCCCTGCGAGTGGCCGATCACAGCGCTCGGCGCGTGGGTGGCGACGTCGAAACCCTGGTTTGCGAGCGCGCGCAACGCAGCGACCTGGGTGAGGAAGACACCGGGCTTGGAAACCGCGGCGGAGGTGAGAGTCGCTTCGGACGGGCCGTTTGCGGGGGTCTCGTCCTCGTCGTCGACGAGTTCCTGCTCGAGAATCCACGCGATGGGATCGAACCCTGCCGGGCGCACAACCATCAGTTCGCCTGCGACGGGCGCGAGGTGTGCTGCCGCCGAGTTGACCAGTTCGGTCAGGACCGGCTCGAGGCCGTTGTCGCGGCTGAGTTCTTCGAGGGAGCTGAGCCAGGGCGCACCCTGGCCGCCGAAGGCGAGCGCATAGGGCTCACCCGCGAGAAGCTTGTCGACCAGTGCACCGTTCGGGGCGGTCGCCGCCCGCTGGCCGGTGCGTCGTGATGCCTTCGAGTTCCGTCCGTTGTCGCCTGGTGTGGTCTCGTCGATCGTCACGCGTGTGGTTCCTCTCCTGAACACCCCTGCGTGGAGGCATTTCGTGTTGCAGCGCTGCCCGCGCCGGTGTGTTGCATGGACTGGTGTTCTGCTCAAACGGGCACGCCAAGGTTCGCACAGAATCATGAGGGGTTCCTCATGTTTCTTCTCCCGTAACCCACAGGGCGACGCAGCTACCAGTGACTTCACTCACACAACCCGGAAAAGTGACCGATGGGTAACCCGAATCCGCCCAGGCTGCGTCGATGCGTGGACGTCCACGAACCCGAGGAGTCCTCACGTTTTATTGTTATCCAATCGTTACCATCTTGACGGCCGGTCCGGGCCGTGCCTCACCTCCCGGAACATGTCGGACCCTCCCGCTAGCTTCAACCACGATCGAACATTCATTCGACAAGGGGGCACTATGAGCAGGGCGGTCAAGTACACGAAGGAACTTCTGGAGGAGGCAGTGCGGGCCTCCTCGAGCATGTCAGGCGCGCTTCGATGGATGGGTGCAAGGCCCGACGGTGGCACGCATACGCACATCAGCAGACGGATCAAGAGGCTGGGAATCGATACATCGCATTTCACAGGCCGGGACTCCCAGAAAGGGAAACCGCCGCAAAACCGACTCGATTGGACCGAGATCCTCGTGCTCAAGCCGGTCGAATCGAATCGCCAGGCTCCGAAACGCCTGCGCCGCGCCCTACTGGAGTCCGGGCGGCAACACAAGTGTGAAGGATGCGGTATGGATCCGATTTGGTGCGGGGAGGCTTTGATCCTCCATGTCGACCACATCGATGGAAACCCGAACGACTCCCGCCCTGAGAATGTGCGCTTCCTGTGTCCCAACTGTCATAGCCAGACGCCGACTTGGGCCGGCAGGCGACGTTTCGGCTTCAACTCGGATCTGTCGGAGTCATGACGTAGTGTGTCCGTGACGCGCGAGTGGCGGAATTGGGATACGCACCAGGTTTAGGTCCTGGCGCCCTTACGGGTATGGGGGTTCGAGTCCCCCCTCGCGCACCACGGATAGTGAGTGTGGATCCAGCCCCATTACGGGCCCGGATCCACACTTTCGTTCACTCCCCTTCACCCTCTGCGGGTGAAGCGCACGACCAACCGCGGTAGCAGTCTTGGAGCGGCATCGGTGCGGGCGCAAGCCGTGCGCTCCGGCGGGCACGTAAAGGCAGGTCTGTCATGACAGGCTCCGACGACCGATCCGAGAACACACCGCTGAATGCCGACGAACGGCGCGAACTCGAAGTACTGCGCGCTGAGGTTGCCAAGTTGCGCGGTGAGTCCACCGTCGCGCCGGCCGAGACTGTTTCCCGGCCACATCGACACACTCTCCGCTGGGCCGGTGTGGTCATCCTGCTGGTGCTCGTGTTCCTGCTGGCCATCTCGTCCGTCGTCGCCCGATACGCGCGCAGTCAGATTCTCGACACCGACCGCTACGTGACCATGGTGACCCCGCTCGCGTCCGATCCCGAGATCCAAGGGGCAATCACCAACCGTGTGACGGATGAAATCTTCGCCCAGGTCGATGTCCAGGGCCTGACGGAAGAAGCATTGACAGCCCTGACCGAAGATAGGCCGCGACTCGAACCCGTGGTGGGTCTGGCGCCGGTCATCGCCGGACAGGCGGAGAGTTTCGTGCACGACACCGTCGGCAGCCTGGTTGCATCGGACCAATTCGAAACCCTCTGGGTCCAGACGAATCGCGCCGCGCACGACAGACTGGCCGCAGTGTTGACCGGCGATACGCAAGCGGACGCAATTTCGATCGACGACAGCGGGACGGTAAGCCTGAATCTCGCTCCGATCATCGACAAGGCCAAGAGCCTCCTGGTCGACCGGGGGTTCGCATTCGCCGATCAGATCCCGGAGATCGACAAGCAGTTCGTGCTGTTCCAGTCGCCCGAACTCATCAAGGCGCAACGCGCTGTCAATGCGCTCGACAGAGCATCCGGCATTCTCCCGTGGCTGACGCTGCTGACGGCTGCGGGCGCGATCTGGACGGCCCCGCGCGGCTCCCGGCTTCGAACTCTGGCCATCACAGGCGTCACCTTCGTCGTCGCGATGCTCGTCCTCGCACTCGCGATCATGATCGGCCGGTCGCTGTACCTCGACAACCTTCCGGCCGAGATCCGCTCGCCGGGCGCAGCGGCAGTGCTTTTCGACGCTCTCGCCACACCGCTACGTTCGACATTGCGGGCGGTGTTGGTCGCGGGATTGGTCGTGGCGGTCGGCGCCTACCTCATCGGTGGATCGGCGTCGGCGATGGCGGTCCGTCGCGGGTTCGCCTACGGGATGGACAAGTTACGGAGGCCGGACAGCACCCGCACGCCGAGCACCGTGGAGGTGTGGCTGGCCCGCGCCCGAGTTCCGTTGCGCGCCGCAATCGTTGCGGTGGCCGTGCTGGTTGTCGTGTTCTGGAATTACCCGACAGGCGCGGTGGTGGGGTGGACGGTGTTCATCGCCTTGCTCGCTCTACTGCTGCTCGAAATCGTTGTCCGGCCATTGTCCCAGGCCGGTCGCCCTCAGGTGTAGTCGACGACCACTGTGTCGATGGTTCCGCTGAAGGGGAACGGCGCGCGGTCGTAGTAGTCGAGCGAGACCGGGGAGCCGAGGCACGTCCCGATGTCGAGGCAGTCGTTCGCCGTGAACAGCAGCGGCGCGCTGACCGGCACCGTGGTCTCCCCCACCGTCTCCTCGTCGACGAGCATCCGGACGTTCAGGGGCCCGCCAGGGCGCGCCTCGGCGTATTCGGTGATCACCTCGATGGTGTGATCGCCGGGCGGGATCTGCGTCGCCGAGCGCATCTTGGTGCGCATCAGGATGAACAGGTTGTACTCGTAGCAGAGGTAGCCGTCGTCCAGGTAGCAGGTCAGTCCACCACCATTTCCGCCGAGGGCATAGAGGACACCACTGGCCCGGTCGGGTGCAGTCAACTCGACGGTGACATGGTTGTTCTTGTTTCCGAGTGCGGGGGCGCAGAATTCGGGCATTCGGGTGACGTCCCCCGTGAATTGCCAACTCGTGTAGGGAGTCGAGATGCGTTGTTCGGGATGCATCGCGACGACCCAGAGCCCTCCGCCGACGGGCAGGACATTGTTCTTGGCCGCCTCGATCGCGAACATCTCGCGTAGCTGAGCCAGTTTCTCGGGATGCTGCTGCGCGAGGTCGCGGTTCTGGGTCCAGTCTTCGTCGAGGTGGTAGAGCTCCCATACGTCGTCGTCGGGGTTCCAGTCGCGGATTCCGCCGGGCATACCCTGCAGCCAGGGTGCGCGTGGTCCGAACGCCGATGCCATCCAGCCGTCGTGGTAGATCGCGCGGCTGCCCATGATCTCGAAGTACTGGGTGAGCTTGCCTGCTTTCGCGTTCCTGTCGCTCAGGGTCTGCGCGAAGCTGGCGCCGTCGATCACGTCCTGAGGGATTCCGTTCACGGTGCGGGGCGCGGTGATGCCGAGCAGGTCGTAGAAGGTCGGTACGAGGTCGTTGCAGTGCAGGAACTGGGGCCGCGGAATCGGGTCCGGAGTGACCTGCGCCGGCCACCGCACCACCATGGGATTGCGGGTCCCTCCGAGATGCGAGGCGAGAAGCTTCATGCCCTTGTAGGGCGTGCTGCCCGCCCACGCCCATCCTGCGTGGTACATGTTGTCGGTTTTCGGGGAGCCGAGCACGTCGAGTCCACCGAGCTGGTCGAGCGCTTCGATGTGCTGCGCCGTGGTCGTCGGGATCCCGTTCTGCGCCAGCAATTCGCTGATGGTGCCGTCCTGGCCCTCACCGGACGAGCCGTTGTCGCCCCAGATGTAGACGACCAGGGTGTTGTCGCGGTAGCCGAGTCGGTCCAGCTCGTCGAACAGCCTGCCCACCTGAACATCGCAGTGCTCGGCGTATCCGGCGGCCACTTCCATCAGTCGTCGCTGGAATGGTTTTTCCTCGTCGGGAATGTCGTCCCAAGCGGCCATGGTCGGGTCGCGGTCGGTGAGTTCCGCTTCCGGCGGGATCCAACCCGTCTCCTTGGCCCGGGCGAACACGCGCTCGCGGTAGGCGTCCCAGCCGTCGTCGAACTTCCCTGCGTACTTGTCGGCCCACGGTTTCATGATGTGGTGGGGGCCGTGCAGGCAACCGCTGGCCCAGTACATGAAGAAGGGCCTGTCGGCGTCGAGCGCTTTGTGCCTGCGAAGCCACCCGATGGCGTCGTCCGCAAGATCCTCGCTGAGGTGGTAGCCCTGCTCGGGCGTCTTCGGCGGCAGGACGACGGTGGTGTTTCGGACCAGGTTCGGCTCGTACTGCGATGCCTCCCCGGCGAGGAAACCGTAGAAGTAGTCGAATCCGACGCCGGTGGGCCAGTTGTCGAAGGGGCCGGCGGCGGTGGTCTCCTCGGCCGGAGTGTTGTGCCATTTCCCGAACGCCGCCGTGGTGTAGCCGTACTGCTTGAGAACCTCGGCGCCCGTCGCGCTCGACTTGGGGATGTGTCCGGAGTACCCGTCCCAATCGTTGGCCAGTTCGGCTATCTGCCCGTTACCGACGCGATGGTGATTCCGGCCGGTGAGCAATGCAGCCCGCGTCGGCGAACACATGGCTGTCGTGTGGAAACGGTTGTAGCTGATTCCTTCGCCGAGCATGCGGTCGAGGGTTGGGGTGTTCACCTCGCCACCGAAGCCACTCGGCAGTCCTGGTCCCGCGTCGTCGATCAGAACGACGAGGATGTTCGGGGCGTCGTCGTCGAGTCGTTTTTCCTCAGGTCGGGGGCTGTAGACGGACTCCTGCATGGTTCGGCCCGCGATGCTGCCCGACGGGGTGGGAGGGAACGGCAATGTGTCGCCATTGGGTATCGGTTTCGCCCGCAAGTCGTTGCTCATTGTCGGTTGCCTCCCCGTGCCCCACCTGCTCGGGTCAGTACACCAGGCAGATCGCACCTCGGCTTCACCCTGATGGGGTGAAAGATCGGCAGGATCATGCAGGTGACCTCGCCCACTGCGCCGGATCCGTCTTGGCAGGTCGGTGCCGCGCTCGGGTACCGTCGATGTCGTGTCCGAGTATCGTCCGCCGCGCCGTGTAGCCCTGATTGTGTTGGTGGTCGTCGCCGCGGCCGGATGCCTGGCTCTCGGCTATTGGCAGTGGACGCGCTTCGAGGAGGTCGGCGGTAACGGACAGAACCTCGGCTATGCGTTCCAGTGGCCGGCGTTCGCGTTCTTCTGCATCTACGCGTACCGGCGGTTCGTCAAGCTCGAGGCCGAGGAAGCTCAGACGGACGATCCTGACGATGCCCGAGCATCGAAGGCCGAGGAGCCCACAGAGATCCCGGCGGAGCTCCTGCCGAGCCGCCCGAAGGTCGCGATCGACGACGCCGCGACCGATCTCGAGGCGAAACAAGTCCGGGAGTACAACGAATACCTCGCGCAACTCTCGCGCGGGTCCGATAGGAGCGGTCAGTGAGCACCACCCCCGAGGCGTCCGATCAGGCTGCCGCGACGCCCCGCAACGTCAGCGACGCCGATCGCAAGAAGATCGGCTCCGCGTTGCTGCGGTACCGCGTTCTCGCGTACGCCACCGGTATCTGGCTGCTCGTACTCACCGGTGAGATGATCGCGAAGTACGTCATCGGGATCGAGAACGTGCCGTCGTGGATCGCAATCGTGCACGGTTGGGTGTACGCGGTCTACCTCGTACTCACCTTCGACCTGTCGATCAAGGTGCGCTGGCCGGTCTCCCGCACCATCGGCACGCTGCTCGCGGGCACCGTCCCGTTCCTGTCGTTCTACGTCGAACACCAGCGCACCAAGCAGGTCAAGGCCGACTTCGGGGTCTGATCGACCCCCGGCTACCCGCGCTCAGCGCGTGGGTAGCCGCACCACCTGGACGAAGAACTCATCGATCTGTTTGACGGCCTTGATGAACTGGTCGAGGTCGACGGGTTTCGTGACGTATGCGTTGGCGTGCAACCGGTAGCTGCGCAGAATGTCCTCTTCGGCCGACGACGTGGTGAGCACAACCACCGGGATCGGCGCGAGGTCGGGGTCGGACTTGATCTGCTCGAGCACCTGCCTGCCGTCGTACTTGGGCAGATTCAGGTCGAGCAGGATCAGGTCCGGCTTGGGTGCATCAGCGTGAGCGCCTCGGCGATAGAGGAAGTCGAGTGCCTCCTCACCGTCGCGGGCAACGTGCAGAGAGTTTCCGATCTTGTTGTCCTCGAACGCTTCACGCGTCATCAGTTCGTCTCCGGGATCGTCCTCCACGAGCAGGACGTCGATCGGCTTACCGGTAGGGGTCATGCTGATGCTCCTTCCAGAGCAGTGTCGGTCGCAGGTTCTTCATCGCCCTCGACCGGGATTGTGAAGCAGAAGCGAGTACCGTCGGTGTGCGCTTGGTCGATCCAGATCTCCCCACCGTGGTACTCCACGATCTTGCGGCAGAGTGCCAGCCCGATGCCGGTGCCTCCATAGGACTCCCGGCCGTGCAGACGCTGGAAGATCACGAACACCTTCTCCGCGAACTCTTCGGCAATGCCGATACCGTTGTCCGTCACGCTCACCGTCCACACGGCGTCGGTCTGCTCGCATGCGATGTGCACCACCGGGGTCCTGTCGGGATGCCGGAATTTGATCGCGTTTCCTACCAGGTTCTGCCACAGCATGATGAGCAGAGTCGGATCTCCGAGGACTTCCGGGAGTGATTCGGGACGCTCGATCACGGCATCCGAATCCTCGAGGGCTTGCCCGAGGTTGTTCAGACCCGAATCGAGTGCCCGATCGAGACCGATACGAACGTGCTCGTCGCTGATCCGCCCAACACGTGAGAACGTGAGCAGATCGTTGATGAGGACCTGCATCCGCTTGGCGCCGTCCACTGCGAAGTCGATGTATTGGACGCCGCGCTCGTCGAGTTTGTCCCCGTATCGCTTCTCGAGCAGCTGGCAGAACGACGCGACCTTCCGCAGCGGCTCCTGCAGATCGTGCGACGCGACATACGCGAACTGTTCGAGTTCTGCGTTGGAGCGGCGCAGGTCGACCGCCTGACTTTCGACCTGCTCGTGGCGGCCCCGGGAAATCGTGAGTTCCTCTGCAAGACGCTCACGCATGCCATCGACATCCGCGGCGAGTGCCCTGATGTCTGCTGGTCCCTGCGGGACGATCTGCTCGTCGAATCTGCCTCCGGCGACCATACGGGTTTGCTCTCGCAATCTGTCCAGTGGGCGCACAACGAGAATCTGGACAAGCACGGTGAGCCCCACACCGCTGAGCAGAAATGCCGCAACCATCGAGCCGAGGACACGATCGCGCACGGTCCGCACATGCTCGAGCTCGGCGATACCTTGCGCTCTCACCTCCTCCAGATCCTTGTTCTGGATCTCGAACAGGGCCCGCAACTTGTCGAATGCCACCCTCCCCGCTTCGACAGCGCCGACGTCCACGGGCTGCGGATCGCCCGGTACCACGCTACTGACGAGGGGGAGGGTGTAGGCCCGGCGCCATTCGTCTGCCGCGTTCTCGATTTCCTCGAGGTCGTCGAGCAGCTGCCCTTCCTCATCGGGCATCGGGCCGGGACGCTCGATCAACGCACGCATCGTGTCGGCGGCGTCCTGTTCCTCGGCCCGTCCGGTCTCGTATGGTCCGAGGAACTCGGGATCAGCGGTGATGATGTATCCGCGCGCCCCCGTCTCCTGACTGATCAACGCTGCCTGAAGCCGGTGGGCCTCGACCCGTGCGGGTTGCACGACATCCCTCAGGTAATTGGAGACCTCGGTAGTACGGGACAGGAAATGGCTACCGACGACGGTGCCGATCACCACGAGCACCCCCATGAACCCGAGCACCAGGAGGATCCAGCCCTGCACTGTCACCTGGGATCGTCGCGTCTTCCGCGGTGCCTCGCTCGGCACGTCGGAGGCTTCGGTGTCTGTCGGGTTCGTCATTCAGCCGGTGTCGCTTTCCCGTTCCATCGCACATGCACGACTGCTACGTCGTCGGTCAATCCGCCGTGGGCATCGGCGAGCTCTTCCGCGCCCTGGATGAGAGTGTCGGCGAAGTCGTCGGGTCCGAGGTGCCCGCACCGGCGGGCGAGCTCGAGGAGTCCTTCTTCGCCGAGTCGCTGTCGGCCGGCGCCGGTATGACCTTCGAAGAGTCCGTCGGTGAACAACACGACAGCTCCCTCGGCGGGCAGCTCCAGTCTGTGAACCGGCCACGATGCCGAGCCGGGCAGCAGGCCCAGAGCGGGCCCACCGGGCGCTTCGACCCATTCCACATCGCGTCCACGACGCACGAGGATGCCGGGGTGGCCTGCTCGCATCACCGTGAAGGTTCGGCGATCGGGCGTCATGGCCAGGCTGGTGACGGTCGCGAAAACGCGGTCGGCCGCTCGCTCTGCGACAAGGATCTCTTCGAGCTTCGCCAACTGCCGTTCTCCACTGATGCCGGTGAGAACGAGTGTGCGCCATGCGATTCGCAATCCCACGCCGAGGGCGGCCTCGTCGGGACCGTGCCCTGCGACATCACCGACGAGCACGTGGACGGTGCCGTCTCCGGTCTGCACCACGTCGTAGAAGTCACCTCCGAGGAGGGCAGAGGTACGCCCCGGTCTGTAACGCGAGACCACTTCGAATTCGTCGGTGCACAACAGCGGGGACGGCAGCAGCCCACGCTCGAGTCGGGCGTTCTCCTGGGCGCGCAGTTGGCTGGCCTGGAGCGCGGCGGCGTTCTGTTCGGCTTGTTTGCGCTGGATCGCGTAGCTCACCGCGCGCCCGAACAGCTCCGGCTCGACTCTGCCCTTCACGAGGTAGTCCTGAGCGCCGACGGCTACGGCTGCGAGTCCGGTCTCTTCCTCCGCCATACCGGTGAGCACGACGATGGGGACGGATTCGGCGTATTCCTGTACCCGTGCGACAGCTTCGAGTCCGTGCGCGTCGGGGAGGTGGAGATCGAGCAACACGCAGTCGGGTAGACCGGCCGCGAGAGCGTCACGTGCGGCAGCGAGTGACTGCACCCACACGACGTTCATCTCGGGCGCACTGTCCGCGACGAGTTCCTCGACGAGTAACGCGTCGCCGGCGTCGTCCTCGATCAGCAACAAGGACGCGGGTGATCCCGAGTTGTGCGGTCGTCCATGCGTGTGCACGGCGGTCGTCCTTCCTTCGGCGGTGGATCCCTCCCGAGGATCGGCACACCGCCGACGCCACCGCTGAACAATACCCAACCTTCTCGTACACATGTGCGCACGACCTCAGGGCCTCTGCCTGCGCGTCTCGCATGTCCGAGCGCCATCCTGCATGATGGCCACGTGAATGAACGATCGAGCGAACATCCGCATATGGGCCTGAAGACGACCCGCTCGGATTCCGTCGCGGTGTTGTCGGTGAGTGGCGATGTCGACTTGTCCAGCGCTCCGTTGCTGGAAGAGGAAGCTCTCGGGTTGCTCGACGAGGATCTGTCCGGCCTGATCGTCGATCTCACCGATGTGCATTTCCTCGCGTCGATGGGTATGGCACTACTTGTGGACCTGTCCAAGCGCGCGGCCGACAGCGTCGCCTTCGCCGTAGTAGCAGAGGGCAACGCCACCGCGCGGCCACTCGAGCTGCTCGGGCTCGGCGATGTCCTCTCCATCCATCCGCGCCTCGAGGACGCGCTCGCGGCCGTGAAGCCGGCGGAGATTCCTGAGAAGTAGGCAACTGCGCACGCGCTGTCCGTCTAGAACCGAGGAGCCATGCAGACTCACACCGACGGGTCCGCATCGTTCACCTCCAGGGGGATCTTCTTCCGGGGTGTGCGCGCGGACGCGACTCAGATCGCCGGCCTGCGCCAGGCTGTACGGCAATGGTTGGGGACTCTGCACCTCGAACCGGACCACGAGCATGATGTGGTGTTGGCCAGCTACGAGGCGCTGGCCAATGCGGTGGAGCATGCCTACTCGGCCGACGACGAGATGGCCACGGTAGACCTGGAAGTGACTTTTCGCCCGCACGAGCGTCATCTCGAGGTGACCGTTGCCGATCACGGGCGGTGGCGCGACGTGATCCACGATCCGAATGCCTCGCGCGGGCACGGTCTCGCCCTGATTCGTAAACTCACGACGGAGATGGTGGTCACCCCGGGGTCGGACGGTACCCACGTCGCGATGCGCTGGGCGCTCTGATCACCGATGAGGTCCGGAATTCCGGACCTCATCCCCCGGGCTCGATCTCCCTCAGAGTTCGAGGGCTCCGACGTCGGCGCGAGCACCCGCGAATTTGAGCCGGAGTTCTCGTCGTGCAACCCGGTCGCCGAGATACTCCAGGAAACGCCGCCCCTCCGGTGTCCTCTTGATCAGCGTCGATTTCACGACGTTCTTCGCGATGACCGGCGCCACCGCCACAGGCGGTACCGTCGGCAACCCCAGATCCTCGAGGCCTCGTTTGCCGAGGAAGAATCGAAGCATGCTCAGCAGTCTCAGTCGCTCGTATCGACCGACCAGACCCGAGAATCTCCCGTAGTCGAGGGTGCGGTGGCCGTCGACGAGTGCGCGCGAGAGAGCGGCGCCCGCGGGCGTGACGTCGTCCTGCACCAGCACCACGTGGTAGTTGAAGTGGTGTTGTTCGCGCTCCGTGTCGAAAAGGAAGTCGTCATCGACGCCCATGAGCCATCCGATGTACTTCCACATGTGCATGATTGCGGCGGATTCCTCGCGCGTGACCAGATAGCCGAGGGCACGCGCGCCGATCAGTAGCGTGCCGTTGAACAATCCGAGTGTTGCGGCCTGGTCGGTCTGGTTGATGGGTAATCCCCAGTACCCGATGTCCCATCGACCGTTCGTTTCGAACCGCTGGTTGACGAGGGCGTGCATGGCACGCACATGCACGGTGAGCTTGAATCCGTCACCGTCACGACGCATAGCGCCGGGTTCCCCCACCGCGGTGCCCCACTTCTGGGTTTCGCCGAGGCGTCGCATCGCGGTGGATCCGGTCAGGCCGCCGGTCTCGACCAGAAGGTCGGGTGGTCCACCGAATCGGTAACCGCCGATGAGTGCGAGTTGCAGCAGCACGTCGTTGCGCGTCCGCCCCATCCGCCGGAATGCGCGTGCTCCTCTTTCCAGCAGGTTCCAGTCCACCCAGTCGGGAACTTGTTCGACGTGGGAGAAGAATGTGCGAAGAGCGCCGGGTGCGTTCGGGACGGTGTCGACGCCGTGCTCGAGTGCCTGATGGAACTGACGCATGGTGACGCGCTCGGGGTCGTTGCGGTCGAGGCGCATGGCCTGTACGAGGGCGGCGCCCACCTCGTCGCGGGCATACATGCGGCGTCCGATCCGGTCGAGCAGTTCGTCGTCGACCTCGCGAATCTTCGCGAAACGCGTCAGAGGCCTGCCGATGGCTTCGTTACGGGGTCGGTTGCCCTCGTAGCGGCTCGGGTACGGGGATGCCTCGAGGTGCGAGTCGAGTTCCTGCGTCATCATGTCGCTATGCTCACACGAGTGATTACTCGCATTCAATTCGTATTTCAGGCCGCGAGATGACCTCGCCGGAACGGCGCCGAACCCGACGGGCACCTCAGCAGGATCGCTCACGCGCAATGGTCGAGCGCATCATCGACGCAGGCCGGGCCGTACTGCTCGAACGCGGCTACGACGGTGCATCCACCAATCGCATCGCGGAGCAAGCCTGCATCAGTCCCGGGTCGTTGTACCAGTACTTCCCGGACAAGGACGCGATCGTCGCCGAGGTCGTCGACAGATGGACTGCGGAGCTCCACACTCGCATTTCGCGTGTGTTCACGAGGGCGTTGGAAGGCCCTGCGGAAGACATGTCGGTACGCGAGACACTCCTCGAACTACTGGGCGCGCTCGGCGAGAATCCGCGTCTGCTCCGCGTGTTGATCGAAGAGCTGCCCAAGGCTCCCGACAGTCGCCTCTCCGACTTCGAGAAGCGAATCGATGCGCTGCTCGGCATGTGGCTGCGGTTCCACCTCACCGATCGCGGACGTCGCCCTGTCGACGCGATCGCGTGGATGTTGGTGCGCACTGTCGAGAACGTCGCGGTGTCCTACGTTCTGGAACAGCCGGACATCACCCGCGAGCAGGTGGCCGACGAACTCACGGCAATGGTCACCGCGTACCTAGGTGAGATGACCGGTGTCGGGTAACGCGTCCGGGTGCATGCCCGGGATGCGGTGGGTCGCATCCCGGGCCAGGGGATCAGCCCGCGGAGAATGCGGCGAGGGCGGGCACCAGCAGGGCGAGCGCGCGACCCCGGTGCGACGCAGCGTCCTTTTCCTCGGCGCTGAGTTCCGCTGCAGTGCGGCTTTCCCCTTCTGGCACGAAGACGGGATCGTAGCCGAATCCGTTCTCGCCGCGGGGGGAACGGGCGATCGCGCCACGCCATTCGCCGCGCACCACGGTCACCGCGACCGCGTCGCCTTCGGGGACTGCGAAGGCGCAGGCGGACACGAAGGCTGCCCCGCGCTGCGGATCGGGCACATCGCTCATCTGTGCGAGCACGAGCGCGGTGTTCGCAGCGTCCTCACCGTGAGTGCCGCTCCAACGTGCCGACAGCACACCGGGCATGCCCCGCAGCGCATCGACCTCGAGACCGGAGTCGTCCGCGATGCACGCCATCCCGGTCGCGCGGGCGCCGTCTCGTGCTTTCGCGGCCGCGTTCTCCTCGAACGTCGCGCCGGTCTCGGGGGCCTCGGGGTATGACGGGACGGCATCGAGGCCGACCAGTTCGATCCCCGCGATGTCTGCCGCGTCGAGGACCCGCTGCAACTCTCGGAGCTTCTTCGCGTTCCGGCTCGCCACGAGGACCCGCGTAGGCATGTCAGGCACCGAACTTCTTCTTCGCCGGCTCGGCGACGAGGGGTTCGGGCAGAACACCCGGGTACGGCTGTTCGAGGACCTCACGCTGGATGCGGCACAGTTCCTCGATGCCACCGAGTGCAGAGTCGAGCAGTTTGTCGAGGGTCGTGCGAGGGAAGGTGGCCCCCTCGCCGGTGCCTTGGATCTCGACGAGGGTTCCGGTGTCGGTGGCGATGACGTTCATGTCCACCTCTGCGCGTGCATCCTCCTCGTACGGCAGATCGAGCCGGACACGGCCGTCGACGACACCGACGCTGATGGCCGCGATCTGGCACGAGAGCGGCTGCGGATCCGCGAGGCGGCCTGCCGCGCGGAGCCAGGTGACCGCGTCGGCGAGTGCCACGTAAGCACCTGTGATGGCTGCGGTTCGGGTTCCTCCGTCGGCCTGCAGGACGTCGCAGTCGAGGGCGATGGTGTTCTCGCCGATGGCGGCGAGGTCGATGCACGCTCTCAAGGAGCGGCCGACGAGCCGGCTGATCTCCTGGGTACGACCGCCGACCTTGCCTTTGACGGATTCACGTCCGCTGCGAGTGTGGGTTGCGGCGGGCAGCATCGCATACTCGGCGGTGAGCCAGCCCAGACCCGATCCGCGACGCCACCGCGGCACCCCTTCTTCGACGCTCGCGGTGCACATCACACGGGTCTGTCCGAATTCGACGAGGACCGAACCCGCGGGGTGATTGGTGAACCCCCGGGTGATCTTGATGTTGCGGAGTTGGTCGTCTTCCCTGCCGTCTGCTCGTGTCGTCACCCGAACGAGCCTAGGGGATGCACGTCGAACCGACTCGGAGGACCGCTTCAGATGCGGTACACGTCTCCGGAGGTCACTGCATGTACCGGACCGTGGAACTCGGCCTTCGCTTCCGCGATGACGTCTTCGCGAGACGTCCACGGCGGGATGTGGGTGAGCAGCAGTTCGCCGACCCCGGCGCGGGCGGCCACCCGTCCTGCCTCGGTTCCCGAGAGATGGATGCCTTCGGGCCGCACTCCGGGCGCGTGGGTCCAGGACGCCTCGGACAGCAGGACGTCCGCGCCACGGGCCAGTTCGATCACCTGATCGCACATGCCTGTGTCACCGGTGTAGACGAGTGTGCGACCGGAGTCGCTGGTGATGCGGAATCCGTAGGCCTCTGGGGGATGGTTGACCTTGGTGGGGCTGATGGTGAGCTCACCGAAGCGGAACGCTTCTCCGTCGCTCAGCGACCTGACGTCGAGGGTGTCGGAAATATCGTCGAGCTCTCCCGCAACCTCTGCCGATGCGACACCGAGGCGTCGCGCGGTACCGGCAGGACCGTAGACCAGGGCTCTGCCGGTGGGGGCATTCGGGGAGTAGCGGCGCCACACGAGGAGACCCGGAATATCGAGACAGTGGTCGGCGTGCAGGTGCGACAGGAGCACGGACACTTCGCCTGGGTCGGCGTGGCGTTGCAATGCTCCGAGCACTCCCGGGCCGAAGTCGATGACCAGGGGCGGGGTGTCGGGCGCGGTGAGCAGATACCCGGATGCGGGAGAATCCGGCCCGGCCACACTGCCCGAGCACCCCAGAACGGTCATGCGCATATGGCTCATGCTGCCATGCCGAAGGTCCCCGATGAAGCCAACACCCGTTTTCCGGTCGGACTCACAATGACAACGGAGCTGTGACCCAGGGTTCGACACCCGGGCGGTGCGTGACGGCCGTCGCTGTATTCAGTGCAGCCGGTCTGCGGTTCTCACCGATCGTGCGCGGCGCGCATCCGACGAGAGCACCCACGCCGCGATGACTCCGCCGATCGCTCCGAAGAGGTGCCCCTGCCACGACACGAACGGATCGCTGGGAAGGACGCCCCACAGCATGCCGCCGTAGAAGAACAGCACAACCAGCCCGAGCACGATCTGCCCGCCCTTGCGGGTGAAGATCCCGCGGATGATCAGGTAGGTCAGCCAGCCGAATATGAGCGACGACGCGCCGATGTGGTTGTCGCCGGAGCCGGCGAACAGCCAGGTTCCGACGCCGGCGACAACCCAGATGATGGCGGTCGCCGCGATGCCCCGGGTGATTCCCGATGACCACAGGACCAGGAAGCCGAGGACGAGCGCGGGCACCGTGTTTGCGGTCAGGTGCGTCCAGTCGCCGTGCAGGATGGGTGCGAACAGGATTCCCCACAGGCCGTCCCCGGTTCGGGCCTCGATCCCCGCCGACTGGAGATCGGCGGGCAGGATCCGATCCACGATCTCGACGACGTAGAGGAAGGCGACGAAACCGCCGATCCATATACCGGAACGCAGCCACGTCGGCCGTTCGGTCGGTGGTGTGCCCGTCGGAATGGTCATGCGTCCATTGTGACGTCTGTCCGGGTGGCGTGTGGGTTTGTCGTGGTCACAGCTTCCGCGCGGACGGAAAGGTGTCGAGGTAGGTGGGGATTCCGGCGACGGATTCGGCGGCGAGCACGGCGTCGACGATGGCGCGTTCGACCGCGTCGGCCGCGGCTACGCATACGGCAGCGAGAATCGGCAGGTCGGCGGGGAAGGCGTCGGGCACGCCCTCCGGTGGTGGGAGCTCTGCGGTGCCGGTGGAGAGCGCGAACAGCGTGTCGCCGTCGAGGGGTGAGTGTGCGGGTCGGATCGCCCGGGCCAGCCCGTCGTGTCCGGCCACGGCGACCCGGCGACACGCAGCTTTCGTCAGGGGGGCGTCGGTCGCGACGACTCCGATGGTCGTGTTGAGCACGGTGCCTTTGTCGCCGAGCGCATTGGCGGCGGCGAGTTCGTCGGCATCAGGGACGCCGAGGCCGAGATCGGCGGCGCGAATCGCGTCGAGCCCCCACGGCAGACCGGTGTGGGGGTCGAAGACCGACCCGACAGGATTCGCCACGACCAGCGCGGCGACGGTGACTCCCGCCGCGGGCCCCGCCGTCAGCCGGACACTCCCGGTACCGATGCCGCCTTTGAGGACACCGGCGCGTGCTGCGGTCCCTGCTCCGACGGAGCCTCGCCGTAGTTCCGTGTCGGTGGCCGCCACAGCCGCCGCGTGGCCGCTGTCGGCAGTGGGCCGGGTGTGCCAGCGCCCGACCGGCAGATCGAAGATCACCGCGCCGGGGACGATCGGCACCACGGCGCCGGGCGCGCCCATCGGGATGCCGCGACCCTGTTCCTCGAGATAGCGCATCACTCCGTCGGCGGCAGCCAGGCCGAACGCGCTTCCCCCGGTGAGCAGGACAGCGTCGACGTGCTGAACCGAGTGGCTCGGATCGAGCAGGTCGGTTTCGCGGGTGCCCGGACCTCCGCCGCGCACATCGACGGCCCCGACCGTGGGTCGGTCCGCGAGGATCACGGTGCAGCCGGTAGCGGCTCCGGTGCCGGGTTGTTCTCCAGCGACGGTGACGTGGTCGTCGAGTTGCTGCCAGTGCCCGACGCGAAGGCCCGGTACGTCTAGCAGGGAATCCGTGGGACCGGGGGTCATGGCAGCAATGCCTGGACGAGCGAGTCCTGCATCCAGGTCAGCCAGTGGTAGACGTCGAGGTGCGGCGCGCGGGGGTCGTCGTCGTCGAGGGTTTCGGGGGTGTCGGCGTCGATGCCGAGCGTGGTGCCCAACGCGAGTCGGACGTCGTTGAGCCCGTACAGCCAGGCTTCGGCCTGCTCCGGGTTGAGAACGACCTTTCCGCCGTCCTCGGGAACGGTCCGCAGGATGACGGCTCCGGCGGCCAGTTTCGCGTCGATGATGCTCGGCTCGTGGAGGCTGCGGAGCGCTCCGTTGAGGTCGCCTGCCTCGTCGTCGGGGTTGACGGTGGCGTCTGCGCCGGGTCGGTGGAAATCGGGAAGTAGTCGCTCGAGCGCGGGTATCTCGGGTGGGGTCGGGTTGCCTGTGCGCAGCCCGGTGAGTTCCGCCAGGTCGTCCTGAGGTGCCTGCGCGGAACGATCCTCGAGCATCCCGAGCACCGAAGCGACGAGGGAGCGCAGTACGGAGGCCTCGTGGCCGTCCATCTCCGAGCGAAGTTTGGGGCCGCTCAGCGAATTCTTCCTGGTCCACTGCCGCACGTCGGTCGGATCCTCCTGTAGGCGCCTTATTCGTCTCGTTGCATCGTGGCCCACAGCCCTGCGGCATGTAGACGCTGTACATCGTGTTCCATCTTGTCACGGGACCCACTCGACACAACGGCTCTGCCTTCGTTGTGCACCTTGAGCATGAGTTCGGTCGCTTTGGCCTTGCTGTAGCCGAAAAGCTTCTGGAAGATGAACGTCACGTAGTGCATGAGATTGACGGGGTCGTCCCACACCACCGTCACCCACGGTCGATCGACCGCCTCGGCTTCTTCGACGACTTCCGCTTCGGCAGGCATGGCCTGGCCCGCGGTGATCAAGTGGACGTCGAGGGGGGTTGTCCTGGAACACGGCGCCATGCGTCAAGGGTACGGCGTTCTCGCGGCTCGAAAAACCCGTCGTCACCGTGCTCGCTCTAGAGTGAGCGGATGGCTGTCACATCCGCCGGTACGAAGCCGGTGAGCACCGCACTGTTCACGGACAAATACGAACTGACGATGCTCGAAGCCGCTCTGGCCGACGGCTCGGGCAACCGCCCCTGCGTCTTCGAACTGTTCGCCCGCAAGCTTCCGGCCGGTCGCCGGTACGGGGTGGTCGCAGGCACGGGGCGGCTGCTCGATGCTCTACCGGCGTTCCGATTCGGCGACGCCGAACTCGCTGTGGCGGCGGAGTTCCTCGAACCGTCGACCGTCGACTGGTTGCGCAACTTCCGGTTCAGCGGCGACATCGACGGCTATCGCGAAGGCGACTTCTATTTCCCCGGCTCGCCGGTCCTGTCCGTCCACGGCACGTTCGCCGAATGCGTCCTGCTCGAGACGCTGGCCCTGTCGATCTTCAATCACGACAGCGCTATCGCATCCGCTGCAGCGCGCATGGTCAGCGTGGCCGACGGTCGCACCTTGATCGAGATGGGTTCGCGCCGCGCGCACGAGGAAGCAGCTGTATCGGCAGCGCGCGCGGCATACCTTGCGGGCTTCGACTCGACGTCCAACCTCGAAGCTGCGCGTCGCTACGGCGTTCCCGCAGCCGGAACCGCGGCCCACGCGTTCACACTTCTGCACACCACTGCCCACGGCCGCGACGAGGCGTCGGCGTTCCGCAGTCAGATCGAGTCGCTCGGTGTCGGTACGACCCTGCTCGTCGACACCTACGACATCACGCAGGGGGTGGCGACGGCGATCGAGGTGGCGGGTCCGGAACTCGGCGGTGTCCGGATCGACTCCGGCGATCTCGGGGTCCTTGCACGTCAGGTGCGCAGACAGCTCGACGGCCTCGGCGCTCGGCGGACGAAGATCGTAATGTCCGGCGACCTGGACGAATACGCGATCGCCGGACTGCGCGCCGAGCCGGTCGACGCCTACGGAGTGGGGACCTCCGTGGTCACGGGTTCGGGTGCACCGACCGCGGGCATGGTCTACAAGCTCGTCGAGGTCGACGGTATTCCGGTCGAGAAACGCAGTACGGCCAAGGAATCGCGGGGCGGCGCGAAGCGCGCCGTGCGGTATGCGCGCCGCACCGGCACCGTCGTCGAAGAGGTCGTCTACCCCGAACACCTCGAGGTGCCGACGGGTGAGGGGCGGTCTGCGACCGACCTGACGGTTCCGCTGGTTCGCGGTGGCGAGCCGGTCCCCGGCCTCCCTACCCTGGAGGACAGCAGGAAGTATCTGAGGAGGTCGATGGTGAGTCTGCCGTGGGAAGGGCTGACGATCTCGGCAGGCGACCCGGCGATCCCCACTCGTTTCGTGACTTCGGCGGAGCAGAGGTGAGGGCGGTGCGAGCACTACTCGTGGTCGACGTACAGAACGATTTCTGCGAGGGAGGCGCGCTCGCAGTGACCGGTGGCACCGCGGTCGCGTCCGCCATCACGTGTCTCCTCACCGAGCGTGGGGACGACTATTCCCATGTGGTCGCAACACGCGACCATCACATCGATCCGGGTGAGCACTTCTCGGACGATCCCGACTTCCTCGATACCTGGCCGCCGCACTGTCGCGCCGACACCGCCGGCGCCTGCTTCCATCCGGATCTGGAGCTGTCACGGATCGAAGCGGTGTTCTCGAAGGGCGCGTACGAGGCCGCGTACTCCGGTTTCGAAGGCGTCGACGAGTCGGGGCAGCCCCTCGCGCGGTGGTTGCGCGAGCGCGGTGTGACGGACGTCGACGTCGTCGGGATCGCCACCGATCACTGCGTGCGCGCGACCGCGTTGGATGCCGTCGAGGCGGGATTCGGGACGCGGGTGCTGCTGGGTTACACGGCCGGTGTCGCCGAGGCGACCATCGAGTCCGCGCTCGATCAGATGCGCAGCGCAGGCGTCGACCTGGTCGAATGGGTCGGCGCCGAAATCTGACGGTGGGTCCCGCTACCCTGGCTCGGTGCCTGAACTCCCCGATGTCCCCGAATTGCTACGTACGGCGGTGCACGCTCTGGGCGGCAAGGAGCGGCGCAATCAGCTGACCATGGCGTCCGCGGTAGCACACAGCATCGACACCGGTGAGCACCTCGCGGTGCAGGCGGGCACCGGCACGGGAAAGTCGCTCGCGTACCTCGTTCCGAGCATCCGGTATGCGGTACAGACCGGCCGCACGGTTGTGGTGTCCACCGCGACGATCGCGCTGCAACGTCAGCTCGTCGACCGCGATCTCCCGCGTCTCGCCGAGGCACTCGAGGACGCCCTCGGCAGGAGGCCTCGCTTCGCCATCCTCAAGGGCCGCGGAAACTATCTCTGCCTGAACAAGATCCACACGGGTCTCGCCGAGGAGGCGCCGGCCGAGGCCCAGCTCTTCGACGCGTTCACGCTCTCACGCATCGGCCGCGAGGTGCGCCGCGTGACGGAATGGTCGTCGAGCACGGAAACCGGCGACCGCGACGACCTCTCCCCCGGCGTCTCCGACCAGGCGTGGCGCCAGCTCAGTGTCACCGCACGCGAATGCCTCGGCAAGGCACGCTGCCCGGTCGGCGACGACTGCTTCGCCGAGATCGCACGCACCGAAGCGTCTCAGGTCGATGTGGTTGTCACCAATCATGCGCTCCTCGCGATCGACGCCATCACGGGAATCGCGATCCTGCCCGAACACGACGTGGTCGTCATCGATGAAGCCCACGAGCTTGTCGACCGGGTCACCGGTGTCGCTACCGCCGAGTTGTCGAGCAGCAGCATTTCCGCAGCCGCGCGGCGCTGTCTCAAGCTCGTCGAGGACGAAGACGTCGATCGGCTAGAGGGTGCGGCCGAGAACTGGGAGTCGCTGCTCGAGGAGCTGCCCGCCGCCCGGTGGGATTCGATGCCCGAGGGTGCGGCAGCTGCCCTTGCGTCGATCCGCGATGCCGCGTGGGCCGTACACACCGCCATCGGGCCGGCCAAGCCCGGCACCGATCCGGAAGCCGCCGCAGCCCGCAGCCAGGCTCTCTCCGAGATCGACGAAGTGCACGATTGCGCGGTGCGGGCTCTGACGACGTTCGAGCAGCCCGATCCCGCACAGCGTCAGGATGTAGTGTGGCTGGCGGCCGACGAGTTCCGCGGAAATGTGCGGCGCACGGTACGGATCGCGCCGTTGTCGGTCGGGGGTCTGCTGCGGTCTCGACTGTTCGGCGAGTCGACGGTGGTGCTCACTTCTGCGACGCTCACGGTCGGCGGATCGTTCGACGGTCTGGCCGTCAATTGGGGGCTCCCCCCGCAGGCACCCTCGCGCAGCGAGACCACTGCCGCATCGGGGGTCGAACCGCCCGCCGACAAGAGTGAACTGAAGTGGAATGCCGTCGACGTCGGGTCGCCGTTCGACCACGCGAAATCCGGGATTCTGTACATCGCGAAGCACCTGACGCCGCCCGGCCGCGACGGGCTTGCGTCGTCGCATCTCGACGAGATCGCCGAGCTGGTCACGGCAGCAGGTGGTCGCACCCTGGGTCTGTTCTCGTCGATGCGCGCCGCGAAGGCCGCGAGCGAAGCTCTGCGAGACCGGATCGATACCCCGATCCTGTGCCAGGGCGACGATTCCACGGGTGCACTGGTCGACAAGTTCGCAGCCGACGAAGCGACGTCGCTGTTCGGCACCCTGTCGCTGTGGCAGGGCGTCGACGTGCCGGGCCGGTCGCTCTCGCTCGTTCTCATCGACCGGATCCCGTTCCCCCGCCCCGACGATCCGCTGTTGGTCGCCCGGCAGCGTGCTGTCGAGTCCCGCGGCGGCAATGGGTTCATGGCCGTCGCAGCGAACCATGCTGCGCTGCTCCTCGCCCAGGGTGTCGGCAGGTTGTTGCGGTCAACCGACGATCGAGGGGTCGTTGCCGTGCTCGACTCTCGCCTGGCCACGGCCCGTTACGGTGGTTATCTGCGCGCGTCGCTCCCGCCGTTCTGGGAGACCGCCGACCCTCAGGTCGCCCGGAAGTCGCTCTCCCGACTCACCGGTTCGTGAAAATGTGGGTTCCGAGCCCGGATTCCGGCCTCGGAACGACACTTTCGTCACTCACGGCAGCGCGACCATGCCGAACTCGGCGGGAGTCGCCATCAGGTCGTGGTGCGGGAGTACCCGGACGGTGTAACCGACCGCACCCGAGAGCGGCAGCGGCACGTCGACGGTGAACTCTTCCCCGAGCGGATCGGAGCCGGAGTGTTTCATCGCCACCGTCACCGTGTCCGTGAGGGTGTCGTCCGATCCGACCTTGCCGAACACCGCCTGTACCTGCACATCGTCGGGCGACAGTCCGCCGAGTTGGACATGGGCGATCAGGCCGAGACTCGATCCGATGACGGGGCTTTCCGGCAGTCCGTGACTGTCGACCTGCGCGACCCGCACCGCCGGCCATGCGGAGTCGATACGGTGCCGGTAATCGGCCAGCGCCTTGGCTCCCGCGAAGTCGTCGGCGACAACCACGCGCGCCGCCTCCGCAGCGGGTGTGTAGTAGTCGACGGCGTAGTCGCGCACCATGCGTGATGCGAGGACCTTGGGTCCGAGCTTCTCGAGGGTGTGACGCACCATCTCGATCCATCGGGTGGGCACGTCGTGATCATCGCGCTCGTAGAAGCGCGGCAGTACCGAGCGTTCGAGCAGCTCGTACAGGGCTCCGGCTTCGAGGTCGTCGCGTCGCACGTCATCGACGCCGTCGGCGGTCGGGATGGCCCACCCGTTCTCGCCGTCGAACATCTCGTCCCACCATCCGTCGCGGATGGACAGGTTCAGTCCGCCGTTGAGTGCCGATTTCATGCCCGACGTTCCGCATGCTTCGAGCGGGCGCAGCGGGTTGTTGAGCCATACGTCGCATCCCCAGTACAAGAAGCGCGCCATCGACATGTCGTAGTCGGGCAGGAACACTATGCGGTGCCGCACGTCGTGCTGGTCGGCGAAACGCACGATCTGCTGGATCAGGCCCTTGCCTCCGTCGTCGGCGGGATGGCTTTTACCTGCGACGACGAGCTGCACGGGCCGTTCCTCGTCGAGCAGCAGGGCGCGCAACCGTTCGGGGTCGCGCAGCATCAGTGTCAGCCGCTTGTAGGTGGGCACGCGGCGCGCGAAGCCGACGGTGAGGGCGCCCGGATCGAAGACGGTGCTGACCCAGCCGAGCTCTGCCTCGGTGGCGCCGCGTTCGAGCCACGAGTTGCGCAGACGGCGTCGAACCTCGTCGACGAGCTGTCCGCGCAGCACGTTGCGGGTGGACCACAGTTCGGCCGGGTCGACGCTCTGCAGCAGCTCCCAGCCGCGGGCTTCCTCGACGCGATCCGGTCCGGCGAGCCGGTTGGCGAGGGTGATCCATTCGCGGGCGGCCCAGGTAGGTGCGTGGACGCCGTTGGTCACCGACCCGATAGGCACCTCGGCGGCATCGAATCCGGGCCACAGCCCTTCGAACATCCCGCGGCTGACCTCACCGTGCAGTCGGGACACGCCGTTGGATCGCTGTCCGAGACGCAGACCCAGATGGGCCATGTTGAACACGTGGGGGTCGTCCTCGCGACCGAGCGCAAGGATCCGGTCGACCGGCAGGCCCGGCAGCAAAGCCGATTCGTTCTCTCCGTTGGGACCCGCGAAGTAGTGACGAACGAGATCGACAGGGAAACGGTCGATGCCCGCGGGCACCGGGGTGTGGGTGGTGAACACGGTTCCGGCGCGCACCGCGACCAACGCTTCGTCGAAATCCAGGCCGGTGGTGGTGACGAGTTCGCGGATTCGTTCCGCCCCGAGGAACCCGGCGTGGCCCTCGTTCATGTGGAATACCTCGGGATCGGGAAGCCCGTGGATGCGGGTGTAGGCACGCACGGCCCGTACCCCGCCGATGCCCGCGAGGATCTCCTGTTTGATGCGGTGGTCCTGTCCGCCGCCGTACAAGCGATCGGTGACCTTGCACATGTCCTCGTCGTTGCTCGCGATGTCGGAATCGAGGAGCAGCAGCGGCACGCGGCCCACCTGCGCGATCCACACCCGTGCATCGAGGGTGCGGGCACCGGGCACGTCGACACGCACGAGTGTCGGCGTGCCGTCGGATTCGGTGAGGAGCCGCAGCGGTAACCCCTGGGGGTCGTACGACGGGTAGTGCTCGAGCTGCCAGCCATCGGCGCTCAACGACTGTTTGAAGTAGCCGGAGCGATACAGCAATCCGACGCCGATGAGCGGTACTCCCAGATCGGAGGCGGCCTTGAGGTGGTCGCCTGCGAGGATGCCGAGCCCACCCGAGTAGTTCGGAAGGACCTCGGTGACACCGAATTCCATCGAGAAGTACGCGATGCCCTCCGGCATAGCGGTGCCGCGTTCGCGTTGGAGTTGGTACCAGGCCGGGCGCGACAGGTAGTGGTCGAGATCCGCGGCGGCTGCGTCGAGGCGCGCAAGGAATTCACTGTCGGTCGCCAATGCATCGAGACGCGACGGTGCGATCTCACCGAGCAGTCGGACCGGATCCTCGTCGACCTTCGCCCACAGCTCAGGGTCGATGGAAGCGAACAAGTCCTGTGTCTGCGGGTGCCACGACCAGCGCAGATTCGTTGTCAGTGCCTCCAGCGCGGCGAGCGGCTCGGGCAGATGGGCTCGGACAGTGAACCGACGCAAGGCTTTCACCCCGCGAATCCTACCCAGGTTCTCGTGTGTGCGACGGGTCCTGTTGCGGCCCCCTCAATTGACGTGACCCACGGGTCGACCGATCCGGACAGATGCTACAAAGGGGGTGTTTCGCCCTTCCGGCATGCATGACCGGAACTCTGGGGTCGCCTGGAATAGGGTTGTGGTCGTACACCCCACGGTTCATTTCGGCGCGGGCCGCCCGCCCGCCCCAGCGAACGGAGAACACGTGACAGGTCGTCTCGCCATCGACGACGTTCGGCCCGCGATCGACGGCGGGAGGTACCCGACCAAGGCTGTCGCCGGTGAGGTCGTCCCTGTCTCGGCGGTGGTGTGGCGCGAAGGCCACGACGCACTCGCGGCGACGCTGGCGGTGCGCGGTCCGGCCGCGGACCCCGAGACCATGGGCAAGCTCGTGCGGATCCCCATGGCACCGGGCCGCGAACCCGACACGTTCAACGCGGTGTTCACCCCGACCAGCCCTGGCAGATGGACTTACCGTATCGAAGCCTGGAGCGATCCGATCGGCACGTGGCGTCACGCCGTCGAAGCGAAAATCGATGCGGGCCAGGGGCCGGAGGATCTGGCCAACGACCTGGAGATCGGCGCCCGGCTGTTCGAGCGCACCGCCGAGGCGGCTCCCCGCGGGAGCCGGCCGGCGCTGCTCGCAGTATCCGCAGCGCTACGGTCGCATCGCACACTTCCCGAACGTGTCGCGCCTGCCTACTCTGCCGACGTCACCGAGGTCCTCCGCGCGCATCCACTGCGCGAGCTCGTCACCCGCGGTCGCGCGTACACGGCGATCGTCGAGCGGCGCCGCGCGCTGTTCGGTTCGTGGTACGAGTTCTTCCCCCGGTCCACGGGGGGCTGGAACGATGACGGCACCCCGCGGCACGGCACATTCGCGACAGCAGCTGCCGACCTTCCGCGCATCGCCGCGATGGGGTTCGACGTGGTGTATCTGCCGCCGATCCACCCGATCGGCAAGATCAACCGGAAGGGCCCGAACAACTCGTTGGTCGCGGGACCCGACGATGTCGGATCGCCCTGGGCGATCGGATCAGCAGAAGGCGGCCACGACGCCATTCACCCCGACTTGGGTACCGAGGAGGATTTCCGCGACTTCGTCACGCGCGCCCGCGAACTCGATCTCGAGGTTGCCCTCGATCTCGCGCTGCAGTGCGCACCGGACCACCCGTGGGCGCAGTCGCATCCCGAATGGTTCACGGTGCTGCCCGACGGAACGATCGCATATGCGGAAAACCCGCCCAAGAAGTACCAGGATATCTACCCGATCAATTTCGATCTCGACCGCGACGGCATCTACGCCGAGGTGCTACGTGTGGTCCGGCACTGGATCGCGGCGGGCGTACGCATCTTCCGGGTCGACAATCCGCACACGAAGCCACCGGACTTCTGGGAGTGGTTGATCGAGGAGGTCCGCAAGAGCGATCCGGATGTGGTGTTCCTCGCCGAGGCGTTCACCCGCCCCGCACGAATGTACGGTCTCGCGCGCCGGGGCTTCGCGCAGTCCTACACGTATTTCACGTGGCGGATCGCGAAGTGGGAGCTCACCGAGTTCGGGTTGGAGATCGCAGCCAAGGCGGACGAGGCGCGGCCGAATCTGTTCGTCAACACCCCCGACATCCTCCACGAGTCGCTGCAGCACGGCGGTCCAGGAATGTTCGCCCTGCGAGCAGCGTTGGCCGCAACCCTTTCTCCGACGTGGGGTGTGTACTCAGGTTACGAACTGTACGAGCATGTTCCGCTGCGACCCGGCAGCGAGGAGTATCTCGATTCGGAGAAGTACCAATTGCGTCCGAGGCGGTTCGACGACGCCCGCCGTCGCGGGGAATCCCTCGAGCCATGGCTGACCGAGCTCAATCGGATCCGGCGGGCGCATCCGGCGCTACAGCAGCTCCGCAACATCACGTTCCACCACATCGACAACGACGCTCTGATCGGGTACTCGAAGTTCGACCCGACGACCGGCGATACGGTGCTCACCATCGTCAACCTGAATCCGTATGCCGCGGAGCAGGGCACGATCTGGCTCGACATGCCCGCCCTCGGCCACGACTGGCACGACCATCTGCCGGTGTACGACGAAGTGAGCGGCGAGCAATACCACTGGGGCCAGGCCAATTTCGTACGGCTCGAACCGTGGCGATCGGTCGCTCACATCCTGGTGTTGCCCCGCATCGGAGTTCCCGTTCGCACAACTCTCGCGCACAGGAGGCAACCGTGACCGTGCCGCCGTCATCACCGGAGCCCACACCGGAGCGTGGTCGAGCTACGCCCCCGCGCGACCGGTCGAGCACGTCCGCGCCGCGTCACGCGCCGCATCCCGACGAGCTGGCACGCCTTGCAGCCGGCGAGCACCACGATCCCCATTCGATCCTCGGTGCGCATCCGCACCCTGAGGGCACAGTGTTCCGGGCGTTGCGGCCCGGTGCACAGAAGGTCGACGTGCGTGTGGGGGGAACGGATCATCCTCTCGAATCGGTCGGACACGATGTGTTCAGCGCGTTGCTTCCGATACACGATCCCGCCGATTACCGGTTGGTCGTGACATATCCGTTCGATCACACAGTGGTCGTCGCAGACGGGTACCGGTTTCTGCCCACTCTCGGCGAACTCGATCGTCATCTGATCAGTGAAGGTCGGCACGAGCGGTTGTGGGAAGTCCTCGGTGCCCGTCCCCGCTCGTACGACACTCCCGACGGCACGGTCACCGGAACGTCGTTCGCGGTGTGGGCTCCAGGTGCTCGGGGCGTGACGGTGATCGGCGAGTTCGACCTGTGGGGCGGTGGTACCGCTCCGATGCGCGTTCTGGGGTCGAGCGGTGTGTGGGAGTTGTTCGTGCCCGGCGTCGAGCCGGGTCAGCTGTACAAGTATCGCGTCCACGGGCACGATGGTTCGATCCGCGACAAGGCCGATCCCATGGCATTCGCCACCGAGGTGCCACCGGCGACCGCGTCGGTGGTCACACGCAGCTCGCACGAGTGGCGCGATGAGCAGTGGCTCGCCGCGCGCGCCCAAGCCCAGCCCTGGCAGGAACCGATGAGTGTGTACGAGGTGCATCTCGGGTCGTGGCGTCCGGGACTGACGTATTCCGAGCTCGCCGACCAGCTGGCCGAGTACGTGCGGGAGACCGGTTTCACCCATGTGGAACTCATGCCCGTCGCCGAGCATCCGTTCGGTGGGTCGTGGGGTTACCAGGTCACCTCGTACTACGCGCCGACAGCGCGGTTCGGGACACCCGACGAATTCCGCGAGTTCGTCGATCGACTGCACGCCGCGGATGTCGGCGTGATCATGGACTGGGTGCCCGCGCACTTCCCGAAGGACGAGTGGGCACTTGCCCGTTTCGACGGCACCCCCCTCTACGAACACGCCGATCCCCGGCGCGGCGAACAGCTCGATTGGGGCACCTACGTGTTCGACTACGGGCGTAAGGAGGTGCGCAACTTCCTCGTCGCGAACGCGCTGTACTGGATCGAAGAGTTCCACATCGACGGATTGCGAGTCGACGCCGTGGCGTCGATGCTCTATCTGGACTACTCCCGGCCCGAGGGCGGCTGGACCCCGAACGAATTCGGTGGACGCGAGAACCTCGATGCCGTCGCGTTCCTGCAGGAACTCAACGCGACAGTGCACAAGCACCATCCCGGTGTCGTGACGATCGCGGAAGAATCCACGGCGTGGCCCGGTGTGACGCGGCCGACGAATGTCGGGGGGCTCGGGTTCTCGATGAAATGGAACATGGGCTGGATGCACGACACCCTCGGGTATCTGATGCACGACCCGGTCCACCGGACTTTCCACCACCACGAGATCACGTTCTCCCTGATGTATGCGTGGAGCGAGCATTTCGTGCTGCCGATCAGTCACGATGAGGTCGTCCACGGCAAGGGCACGTTGTGGACGCGCATGCCCGGCGACGACCGCACCAGAGCTGCCGGGTTGCGCGCGATGCTCGCGTACATGTGGTCGCATCCCGGGAAACAGTTGCTGTTCATGGGACAGGAATTCGGACAGGTCGGTGAGTGGTCCGAGGAGCGCGGTCTCGACTGGTGGCAGCTCGACGATCCACACACCGGAGCACTGCATACCGGTATCCGCACGCTGGTCGCCGATCTGAACCGCATTTACCGCCACCACCCGGCGCTGTACACGCTCGATACCACCCCCGGCGGGTATTCGTGGATCGATGCCAACGATGCCCACAACAATGTGCTCAGCTTCCTGCGCTACGGCAGCGACGGTTCGGTGATCGCGTGCCTGTACAACTTTTCGGGCAGCATCCACGCCGACTACCGTGTGGGGCTGCCGGAGCCGGGTGCCTGGGAGGAAATTCTCAACACGGACGCGACCGCGTATCAGGGAAGCGGCACAGGTAATCTCGGCGCGGTGATCGCCACGACGCATTCGTGGCACGGTCGCCCGGCTTCGGCTCGGGTGACGCTTCCGGCGCACGGCGCGCTCTGGCTGTCGCCGCGGCGGTGATCGCCGGCAGCGACTGATGGAGAATGGTTCGACGTGACACGACGACGCCGATGGTTCACCCCGGTACTTCCGGCTCTTGCGGCTGTCCTGGTGGCCGGTTGTACGCAGCAGGTCTCGGGAACAGCGGTGTCGATCTACGACAATCCGTTCACCGTCGCAGGTCTACCTGTGGTGTCGGGCCCGACCGGGCCACGCAGCGGTGTCGCCGATGCCGACGTGACGATCGAGAACACCGATGGCGGTGAGATCGACATCCTTGCGGGCAACGCGATCGCCGACCTCGAGGAGTACTGGAGGCAGGAGTACAGCGCGGTCGCGCGAGGCGACTTCGAACCGGTCGGCACGATCATCTCGTGGGATCCCTCCGAGCGTCGCGGCCCCCGTTTCTGCGGCGAGTCCACCTATGACTTCATCAATGCGGCGTACTGCAGCGGTGGGGACGTCATCGGCTGGGACCGCGCCTACCTCATGCCGCAACTCGTCGAGGACTTCGGCCCCATGTCGGCGGTCACCGTGCTCGCCCATGAATACGGGCATGCCATCCAGTACTCGGCGGGGATCGTTGGTGACGATGATCCCGGCATCGTGTTCGAGCAACAGGCGGACTGTTTCGCCGGGGCCTTCATGCGACATGTCGCCGAGGGCGACTCCGAGCATTTCGAACTCAATACTGCGGACGGCCTCAACAAGGTCCTGGCGTCGATGGTGTTGTTTCGCGACAGCGACCCGAACGATCCGGATTCGATCCACGGATCCGCGTTCGAACGCGTAACGGCGGTGCAGATCGGCTTCACGGACGGCGCCGCGACCTGTCCGCGTATCGATGCGGCAGAGATCGAATCCCGGCGTGCGGATCTGCCCCAGTATTTCGACAGCATCGACGACGGCGAACTACCTGTGACTGCGGAGTCGGTCGAGACCATCTTCGAGTCGTTCCACCACGTGTTCGATCTCGAATCGCCTCCCGAACTGGAACTGTCGGGTGCGGATCTCGGCTGCCCGGACGCGAAGACGACGGTGCCGGTGTCGTACTGTCCGGCAACGAATACCGTGGGGGTCGACCTCGAGGAACTCGCCGCGGTCGGCACCCCGGATAGTTCACGACGCGACGGTTTCAGTGCCGATGTGCGCGGTGACTACAACGCCTACGTCCTTGTCGCGTCCCGGTACGCGCTCGCGGTGCAGCAGGATGCGGGCCAGGGTCTCGCAGATGCCCGGACCGCCTTGCGTGCTGCATGCCTGTCGGGGGTGATCAGCGCGGCCTTGAGTCCTTCGAGCACCGTCGCCTCGGAACTCGACTCGGACGCCGAGATGGTGTGGCTCTCCCCTGGGGATCTCGACGAGGCCGTGTCCGGATTGCTCCGCGACGGCCTCGCGGCGAGCGATGTCAACGGCAACACCGTGCCGAGTGGGTTCGCGCGGGTGGATGCGTTCCGCACCGGGGTCCTCGGCGGCGAGAACTCGTGCACCGGCCGCTACCGCTGAGACAGCGGCCGGTGAGTCCTCGTCGCGAAGGGATGGAGTCGCGAAGGGATGGAGTCGCGAAGGGACTGGTCAGTAGAGCGCTGCCGCAAGCTTGCGACGTGCAGCCACCACGAATGGCTCCGCCGTGTCGAACAGCTCGAACAGCTCCAGTAGCCGTGTGCGTGCTGCAGTGCGGTCGTCGCCGGCGCTGCGCTTGACGAAAGCGATGATCCGCTCGAAGGCCGCCTCGGGGTCCTGCGCGGACAGTTCGGCGTCGGCCGCAACGAGTTGCGCCTCGAGATCTGCGGGAGCAGCATCCGCACGCGCTATCGCATCCGCAGGAATGCCCTGGGACCGGGCCAGGAATTTCACCTGCCGTAGCGCGGCCTTGGCATCGGCATTGTCGGGCTCGGAGTTGAGAATCAGGTTGTACGCGGCTTCGGCGCCCTCGAAGTCGCCCTGCTCGAGAGCCTGTTCGGCAGTGGTGAAACGCGGATCCGCGGGCTGCTCGGCCGGCTCACCTTCCGCAGAGGGAGGGCCCGACAACTTGCCTTCGACAGCCTGGGCGATCGCCTCCAGCCACTGTCGCAGAGCCGGTTCGGGTTGGACGCCTTGGAAGTCTGCCAGTGGCTGCCCTGCGGCAATCGCAACGACGGTCGGTACCGACTGGACTCCGAAGGCCTGGGCGATCCGAGGGTTGGCGTCGACGTCGACCTTGGCGAGCACCCACGCGCCTGCGGCCTCGGTGGCGAGCTTCTCGAGAAGTGGCGAGAGTTGTTTGCAGGGCTCGCACCAGGTGGCCCACAGGTCCACGATGACGGGCACCTGGGTCGAGCGCTGGAGCACTTCGGTTTCGAAGGTGGCCTCGGTGACGTCCACGATCGGCGGGAGTGCACCTTGCGTGCCGTCACCGGAGGGGGGGTGGAGGAGGCGGCGTGGCAGCCCTCTCTTTGAGGGGCGCGAGATCCACCGCGCCGGACAGCGCCGCGGCCGCGGCGGCGGAACGTGAAGGACGGGAACCGGGTCGAGTCACGCCTTCCAGTTTGGCATGCCGCGGCCGCTGAAGCTGCGGACGGTCAGACGGTGGCGGGTGCGTCCTTGCGGCTACCGGGCTCGGAGAGTTCCGCGAGGCGGCCGGTCTTGACGGCCCAGCGCTCGAAGACGATGGTGCCGAACGGCGGGACACTCGACACGAGCGCCAGGAACGTGGTCTTGATGTCCCACTTCAGCGCCCACGCGGTGATGAAGGTGACGACGACGAACAGCATGAATCCGGCAATGCCGTGCACCATGCCGGGGATGCGGATGGCTTCCTCGTACCCGAGAACCCATTTGAAGAACATCGCGATCAGCAGGGCCAGCCAGGTCACGGCCTCCCAGATGGCCACGAGGCGGAACCTCTTCGCGGGAGTGGACAGGTCGAAGATCGTCGTCATAAGGGCCATTGTGCCCATTAATCTACGACGACTCGTAGTGGAGTGAGAGACATCACGGCCCTCGACGCTGGACGTCGAGGGCCGTGAGGGGTTCGAGTTCGAGGATCAGGCCTTCGGCACCCGTACGATCAGCGCGTCGCCTTGCCCGCCACCACCGCACAACGCAGCCGCACCGATGCCGCCGCCGCGGCGCTTCAGCTCCAACGCGAGATGCAGCGCGATGCGGGCGCCGGACATACCGAGCGGGTGTCCGAGTGCGATCGCCCCACCGTTGACGTTGACCTTGCCAGCATCGATGCCGAGCTCGCGAGCCGATGCGATACCCACTGCGGCGAACGCCTCGTTGATCTCGACGAGATCGAGATCCGCGGGGGCGATGCCCTCGCGGTCACACGCCTTGGCGATCGCGCGGGCCGGCTGCTGCTGCAACGTCGAGTCGGGGCCTGCGACGACACCCGACGCACCGATCTCCGCGATCCAGCTCAGACCGAGCTCCTCGGCCTTGGCCTTGCTCATCACGACCACCGCTGCCGCACCGTCCGAGATCTGGGATGCCGAGCCTGCGGTGACAGTGCCGTCCTTCGCGAACGCAGGACGCAACTTGCCGAGCGATTCGACGGTGGTGTCGGCGCGGATGCCCTCGTCGGTGGCGAATACGATCGGATCGCCTTTGCGCTGCTGGATCGACACGGGCACGACCTCGTCGTCGAACAGACCGTCCTTCCAGGCACGCGCCGCATTCTGGTGCGAGGCCGCGGCGAACGCGTCCTGCTCCTCACGAGAAACGAAATCGGAATCGGCATTCGCCGATTCGGTCAGCAGTCCCATCGCCTGGTCGGTGAAGATGTCGTGCAGACCGTCGTAGGCCATGTGATCGCGCAGAGTGACATCGCCGTACTTGAATCCGGCGCGGCTCTTCTCGAGCATGTGCGGGGCCTGCGTCATCGACTCCTGGCCGCCTGCGACGACGATGTCGAACTCGCCCGCGCGGATCAATTGATCGGCCATCGCGATGGCATTGAGGCCCGACAGACACACTTTGTTGATGGTCAGAGCCGGTACATCCATCGGGATGCCTGCGGCAACAGCGGCTTGACGTGCGGGGATCTGGCCGGCGCCTGCAGTGAGCACCTGGCCCATGATCACGTAATCGACCTTCTCCGGCTCGACCCCGGCTTTGTCCAGGGCGCCTTTGATGGCGACACCGCCGAGATCGGCTCCCGAGAAGTCCTTCAACGAACCCTGCAGGCGGCCCATCGGTGTACGGGCTCCAGCGACAATGACAGAACTGCTCACGGGAAATGTCCTCCGAATAGACAATGCGGATGCTCACTCGGTGGAATACCTGGGACCCGATATGAGCTTGACCAACGGTACCGCTACCGTCAGAGGCATGACCGAGACCTCTCCCACAATGTCGCCTGCAGCGGCCGCTCTGTCCTCCGGGCTCGTCACGGCGATCGATCACGTCGGCATCGCCGTGCCCGATCTCGACGCCGCACTCACGTGGTACGCCGAGAACGTCGGGCTCGTGTCCACGCACGAAGAGATCAACGAGGAGCAGGGTGTCCGGGAGGCCATGCTCTCCGTTCCCGGCAGTCCCGACGGCGCCACCCAGATCCAGCTGCTGGCCCCGCTCGACGAGAACTCGACGATCGCGAAGTTCATCGACCGTAGCGGCCCCGGGTTGCAGCAGCTCGCTTACCGGGTCACCGACCTCGATGCGATCTCCACGCACCTGCGTGAACAAGGCGTGCGGCTTCTGTACGACGCACCGCGCCGCGGCACCGCCGACTCGCGGATCAACTTCCTGCATCCGAAGGATGCCGGTGGCGTTCTGGTGGAGCTCGTCGAGCCCGCCGCGAACTCCGCTCACTGACCCGATGCGTGGGTAGCTCCAGCACTGTGGTGCTGGAGCTGCCCAAGTGATTCCGGATTCGAGCGGGTAGATTGGCTTCATGGTCTTCGATCGTGATCGCGCTCCCAGTCACCTGCCGTTCTCCCTCGTGCGGAAGGGCTTCGACCGCGACGAGGTGACCAACTACTTCGCCCGATTCGAAGCCGAGCTCCGCGTGACGGCAACCGACCGCGACGCGGCATCCGCACAGGCCCGGGATCTGGCCCGTCAGCTGGAGAATGCACGGAACGAGATCGACGATCTGCGCAAGGACGTCGATCGCCTCTCGGTTCCTCCGACCACCGCCGAAGGCATGAGCGACCGCATCTCCCGGATGCTCCGATTGGCATCCGACGAAGCGTCGGAGCTTCGAGCCCGCGCTGAGAGTGATGCCGCCGAGATGGTCTCTCTCGCCGAGCAAGAAGGCATTCGTCTCCGCGGTGATTTCGAGAAGCGACTCGAGGACCTCGAGAATCGGCGCCTCGCCTGCGAGGAAGAACACTCCCGCACGATGGCTGCCGCGCGCGCCGAAGCCGACCGGATCATTGCCGCCGCGCGCGCCGAGGCCGACCGTCGTGCCGCCGAGGCCGAAAGCAAGCGCGAGCAGGTGCAGCAGGACTTCGAGATCACGATGTCCGAACGCCGGTCGAAACTACTCGGTTCACTCGACGAGCTCGAGCGCTCGAGCAAGGGCGAAGCAGAGCGTCGCCTCGAACAGGCCACCTCCGAAGCGAGCCGACGCCTCGCGGTGGCCACCGAGGCCTCCGAACGCAAGATCGCGAACGCCAAGGGGCTCACCGAGGAATTGCTCGTCATGCGGGGACGCATTCTCGGCCAGCTCGATGCCGTCCGTGAACAACTCGACGGCGTACCCGACATGCTCGCGGCGGTAACCGAGGAAACCGACCTCCTTGCCCGCAACCTCTCGGACGACACCGCAGCACCGTCGGATGCCGGGGACGACTCGTCCGCCCAGCCCGCACCGAAGGCCGAGCCCGACAGTGCCCAGCGCGGAGGCAACAACGGCGACCCCGGCACCACGAACTCGGGACCGGGGTCCGGCAAGCCCGGCGCCCGCACCGAAAAGAGTGCGAGCAACAGCACGGACTCGAGCGAAGCCGAAGCACGCGTGAGCGATCGAGGCACAACGCCGAAGGCTCCGAAGCAGACTCAGCAGCCCGCTCCGGCCCGAGGCGAGTCTCCGCGTCCCGGTGGCAGTGGCCGTTCGCCTGCGGTGGCGAGCAGAGTACGGCGGTAGTCGCAACCACGCCGGGTCCAGGATCGCAGTCAGGTCAGGACCGCCGTCGGGTCAGGACCGCCGTCGGGTCAGGACCACCGTCGGGTCGGCCCCCGCCGTGCGCGGGCCGACCAGCATCCGTTGTGCCAATGCCGACGATCATCGGCGCCGCCGGGAACGTCGGTCGACCACGCCACGATGTGGGGCGTCCCGGGCGCGATCTCGTGGTCGCATCCCGGACAGCGATACGGCTTCGTCGCTCGCGACCCCGGCACCGTCCGCACCGTGAACTGTTCGGACTCCGCACCGGCAGGTCCCGACTCGGACCGCGTGGTCGCCCAACCGAAAGACGACGACTCCGAGCCCGACGACTCAGCGTCCGCCTTTGAGTGTTTGCGCGACGCATGAGGACGATTCCGGCGTGGCATGGCTCAGAACAGCCGGAATTCGGTGCTCTCGGTCCCCCGCAACGCCTCGTAATCGAGTACCAGGCAGCGGATACCGCGATCGGTCGCGAGCGTCTTGGCCTGCGGCTTGATCTGCTGGGCGGCAAACACTCCGCTCACGGGCGCGAGAAGCGGATCCCGATTGAGCAGTTCGAGATAGCGCGTGAGCTGTTCCACCCCGTCGATCTCGCCACGCCGCTTGATCTCGACCGCGACGGTAGCGCCGTCGGCATCGCGGCAGAGTAGGTCGACAGGGCCGATGGCCGTAGGAAACTCGCGGCGCACCAGACTGTATCCCGCACCGAGGGTTTCCACATGTTCGGCGAGCAGTTCCTGCAGGTGCGCTTCGACGCCGTCCTTGATCAGGCCCGGATCGACTCCGAGTTCATGGCTCGAGTCGTGCTCGATCTCCTCGATGGTGATGCGCAACTGCTCGCCGGCCTTGTTCGTGACCACCCAGAGCGCCTCGGCATCCTCCTCTGGAGCCTCTTCCGACAACCAGCACGGCGGGCTCATCCAGTTGAGGGGTTTGTAGGCACGGTCGTCGGCATGCACGCTCACCGACCCGTCCGCTTTCACCAACAACAATCGGCGTGCGGTGGGAAGGTGTGCGGTCAGACGTCCGATGTAGTCGACACGGCAACGAGCAATCACTAGGCGCACAGAGCCCACCCTAAAGGATGACCTCGTCTACGCTCGAACGACCATGTCAGCACGCAACAGCCGTACCGCGCCGCTCGGTTCCGCGATCCTGGGACAGCCGGAGGAGCCGGTCCGGCGACTCCGAATTCGGGTCCAGTCGTTGCTGACTCTCTCGCTGGCAGGCACTCACATCGTCGGCGCATTGATCGCAGCGACCCTCATCAATGTCGTGATCCCCGGGCCGTCGTTGCTCACCTCGGAGTTTCTCATTGTGATCGCCGTCCTCGCCCCGGCGTATGTGGTCGTGGCGATCGTGGTCGGGACCATTCTCGGCACCCGCTACGGTGTGGATCATCTGGGCTGGGCTCTCGACGGCCGTCGTCCCACCGCCCGAGAGCAACGGACAGCCCTGAATCTGCCGCTGCGGATGACCCTGCAACAGGGTTTGCTCTGGGTCATCGGGCTGGTCCTGTTCACCACGTGTCTCGGGATAATCGATCCCGACACTATTCCCAAGGTGTCCATCACGATCCTGCTCGCCGGAACCACCGTGTGCGGATTCGTCTACCTGTTCACCGAATTCGCGCTTCGGCCGATCGCAGCAAGGGCGCTCGAGGCAGGGGCACCCCGACGTCATCGCTTTGCCGGAACCACCGGCCGGGTGATGCTCGCGTGGGCCCTCGGCAGCAGTATCCCCGTGATCGGACTGATGCTCATCGCGGTGTTCAGTTTCATTCGGCCGGTAACCCCGGTCCGTTTCGCTGTGACCATCCTCGCGCTCGGCAGCATCACCCTGCTCGTCGGTTCGTTGCTGCTGTTCCTCAGCGTGCGCTCGAGTATTGCCCCGATCGAATCGGTGCAATACGGCATGTCACAGATCGAGAAAGGCGACCTGGACACCAAGATCGTGGTGTACGACGGGACCGAACTGGGCGAACTCCAGGCCGGATTCAACCGTATGGCCGATGGATTGCGGGAACGCGAGCGCATCAGAGAGGTCTTCGGTAGGCACGTCGGACGAGATGTCGCAGCCGAAGCTCTCGAGAGCGCAGACATCCTCGGCGGCGAGGAGCGTGATGTCGCGGTGCTGTTCATCGACATCGTCGGGTCTACGGCCCTGGCAAGCGAGCGGCCCCCTGTCGAAGTCGTCGCCTTGCTCAATCGCTTCTTCGCGGTGGTCGTGGAGGAAGTCCACCGCGCCGGTGGGTCGGTCAACAAGTTCGAGGGTGACGCGGCGCTGGCGATCTTCGGTGCACCGCTGCGGGTCGACGATGCGTCGGGTCGTGCGTTGCGGACCGCTCGCACGATGGCACATCGACTCGCAGCCGAGGTCCCCGAGTGTCGCGCCGGGATCGGGGTCGCGGCAGGTCGGGCGGTCGCGGGAAACATAGGTGCCGCAGAACGTTTCGAGTACACCGTCATCGGCGACCCGGTGAACGAGGCGGCGCGTTTGTCCGACCTCGCGAAAACCGTGCCGGGCTACGTCCTTGCATCGAGTCGCGCCCTCGACACCGCCACGAGCGACGAGGCATCCGAATGGACCGTGCAGAACGAAATCACATTGCGCGGCCGGGCAGAGGCCACTCGGCTGGCAGTACCGACCGAGTGACCTCGATCCCTCACTCCCCTGCGAGGACTGCGTCGAGAAACTTGCGTGTCCGCTCCTCTGTCGGATTGGTGAAAATGATCTCGGGCGGTCCCTGTTCGATGATTCGCCCCTTGTCGAACATCAGAACACGGTTGGAGACGTCCCGAGCGAAGTGCATTTCGTGCGTGACGATCAACATCGTGATATCGGTGGTGTCCGCGATCTGCCGCAGAACGTCGAGCACGTCGGCGACCAGCTCCGGGTCGAGCGCTGATGTCACCTCGTCGAGCAGCAGGATGTCGGGATCCATCGCCAGTGCGCGGGCGATGGCCACGCGCTGCTGTTGACCACCCGACAGCTGAGTCGGGTGCGCTCTCTCCTTGTCGGACAGACCCACCATCGCGAGTAGTTCGCGCGCCCGAGCTTCCGCGTCGGCCTTCTTGCGACCCAGCACGTGGATGGGCGCCTCGGTGAGGTTCTCCATGACGTTCATGTTCGGAAACAGGTTGAAATGCTGAAACACCATGCCGATGCTCTGCCGCACTTTGCGCAGATGCTTCTCGGAAGCGGGAACAAGCTTCGTTCCCTTGCGTTCGTGGCTCAACGGCTCTCCCTTGACCCACACCACGCCGCCGTCGACTTTCTCCAAGGTCATGAGAAGCCTCAGGATCGTGGTCTTGCCCGAGCCACTCGGCCCGATCAGGGTCACTCGGTCGCCGGGGGCGACATCGAAGTCGAGGTGGTCGAGCACGACGTTGTCGCCGAACTGCTTCACTACGGATTCGAACCGGATCATCGGCTCGTCCGACGTTCCGCCACTGGATGGATCCGCACCTCCACCGGTGTCCTTGGTCAGATCAGTAGGCAAGGCGACGCTCCAATCGGCGAATCAGCAATGAGGTCGGGTAGCTCGCAATCAGGAAGATCAATCCGGCCAATGTCAACGGCTCGAGATACTGGAAATTCCTGGCACCGAACTGCTGTGCTGCAGTGACCATCTCGACCACGGAAATGGTGAAGAGAAACGGCGTGTCCTTGAACATCGAGACTGCGTAATTTCCCAGCGCAGGAACCACCCGGCGTACGGCCTGCGGCAAGATGACCGCCCGCCACGTACGGATGCTCGGCAACGACAACGCCCTTGCTGCCTCCCACTGCCCCACAGGTACGGCTTCGATCCCAGCCCGATACACCTCGGCCATGTACGTCGCGTAATGGATGCCCAATACCGTGATACCGATCTGCAGCGCACTGAACTGCGGAAGCATGTAGTACACGAAGAGCAACTGGACGACCAACGGTGTGAGGCGAATGAACTCGACGACGGCGCCGAGCACCATCGACAAGGGACGCGGCAGACTTCGTCGGGCGATTGCCACGACCAAGCCCAACACTGCGGCGAGAACGAAACCGAGGACGGTGGCGAGCAGGGTTATCTTGAATCCTTCGAGCAACACCGGAAGCGCATCCCAGGCGCGTTGCCAACTCCAGTCGACGGTCATGTCTTCACCTCCTCGGGCTTGTCGATCACCGGTGCGAGGCCGAAGATCTCACGCATCGATGGACCTGTCCCCAGCCTGCTCTTCGCCCGTACCTCGAGCGCATTCATCAACAGTGTCAACGCATATCCCACAATGAAGTACAAGACGAGCCCGACACCGAAGGCAAACAGGGTGTCGCCGGTGGTGCGACGTAACTGCTCGATCTCGAAGGTCAGGTCCTGCAAGAGGATATAGCTTGCGAGCGCTGTCCCCTTGAGCAGCTGGATCAGCAAGTTCGTCAGCGGTGGGATCATTTCAGCCCATGCTTGCGGAAAGATGACTCTCCGAAGACGTTGCCAATAACTGAAATTCAGCGCTGTCGCGGCCTCCCATTGCGGACGCGGGACCGACGCGATCGCGCCGCGCACCACTTCCGCACCGTACGCACCGTAGTTCAACGACAGTGCGAGGATGCCGCACACGATCGGCTCGAGCCGGTAGCCGAACAGCGGCATGACATAGAAGAACCAGAACAACTGCACCAGAAGCGAAGTGCCCCTGAAGAACTCGATGACAATCCGGGAACTCCCCCTCAGGACCAGGTTCTTCGCGCCGGCCGCCAACCCGAAGGCGACGGCCAGCAGGAACGCGAAGAACGCACTACCGATCGTGAGGTAGAGAGTGACCAGGATTCCATCGAGTATTCGAGGAAACGCACTGGTCAGCGCCTCGATCTTCGAACCGAAATCCATTCTGGCGAACCCGCTCTCAGGAGACGCCCTCGCAGAGCATCGCCGTGGTCAGTTCCGGATCGGGCAATTCCTCTTCGGTGAAACCGAATTCACCGACGATCGACAGGTACTTGTCCTTGTCCGACGTGATCTTCTGAAGCTCCTCGTTGTAGGCGTCGCGAAGTTCTTCGTCGCCCAAGCGGAAGACGGTGCCGCCCGCACCGACCTGAGGCACTCCGTCGATCTCGGCAACGAATGACTGCGTGACGTCGACCGGTGCCGACTCGTTGTTCTGCTTCATCCAGTTGAGCGAGATACCGGTGAGAGCGAAGACATCGGCACGACCGTTGATCACCGCATCCATGCCGTCCTGCGCGGATGCGACCTGCATCGCGTCGATTCCCGACTCCGCGGCATAGTCCGACTCGATCGCGCCCGTCATGACCGCCAGGCTGGCGCCCGCGTCGCTGATCGACTGGATGTCCGACAGGTTCTGAGGATTGCCCTCAGGCACCATCAACGCTGTCGTGTAGTTGAACTCGGGCTCGCTGAACAGCGCCTGCTCGCATCGCTGCGGCAGGATGGACATGCCGGCACTGACGACGTCGAACCGACCCGCTTGGAGACCGGGAATGAGCGCACCGAAGTCGGTGGCGACGCCTTCCACGTTCTCGATACCGAGGTTCTTGAAGATCTCACGGTGAAGTGCAACGGTCGCGCCGGTGAGTTCACCGTCCTCCATGAAGCTGTACGGGGCCTCGCCGGCGAATCCGACAGTGACAGTTCCGGCCTCTCGCAAGCTCTCGAGGGACGTCCCACCCTCCGTACTTCCGGTGTCCGTACTGGTACAGCCGGCAATCGACGCACCGACCAATCCCAGTCCGGCAACACCAGCGGCGAACTTCACGGCCGCGTTTCTACCAAGTCGCATACTCATCGTCCCAATCCCTTTCGTCGTCACTAGGAACGACCCGGGAGGATCCGTACCGCCTTGCAGCACGACCCAACGGATCTGCCCAGCGGACGTTACCGACAGAAAGAGTCAAACCGGAAACCAGAATCGCGTTGTTACCATCTCGTAACCTACGCGGAGGCTGCAGCGCGGACCGGGACACGGAACTGTTCAGACAACACGAAGGGGGACCCACAAAGTGAGTCCCCCTTCGGAACGGGTGCACGGCGGCGACCTACTCTCCCACACCCTGACGAGTGCAGTACCATCGGCGCAGACAGGCTTAGCTTCCGGGTTCGGAATGGGACCGGGCGTTTCCCCATCGCTATAACCACCGTAACTCTATGAAACTATACCCACGCTCACGCGTGTCGAACCGAGTGAACACAGCCCCCTCACATCAGGAGCTCCGCCCACCCAATTCTGACGAATCGGGTGCTGTTTCAGACACCGCACAGTGGACGCGTAACACCTTCATGATAAGTCCTCGGCCTATTAGTACCAGTCACCTCCACACATTACTGCGCTTCCAGTTCCGGCCTATCAACCCGGTGGTCTGCCGGGGGCCTTACCCCAATAAAGGGTGAGAAACCTCATCTTGGAACAGGCTTCCCGCTTAGATGCTTTCAGCGGTTATCCCTTCCGAACGTAGCCAACCAGCCATGCCCCTGGCGGGACAACTGGCACACCAGAGGTTCGTCCGTCCCGGTCCTCTCGTACTAGGGACAGCCTTCCTCAAGTTTCTTACGCGCGCGGCGGATAGAGACCGAACTGTCTCACGACGTTCTAAACCCAGCTCGCGTGCCGCTTTAATGGGCGAACAGCCCAACCCTTGGGACCTACTCCAGCCCCAGGATGCGACGAGCCGACATCGAGGTGCCAAACCATCCCGTCGATATGGACTCTTGGGGAAGATCAGCCTGTTATCCCCGGGGTACCTTTTATCCGTTGAGCGACACCGCTTCCACATGCCGGTGCCGGATCACTAGTCCCGACTTTCGTCCCTGCTCGACCTGTCAGTCTCACAGTCAAGCTCCCTTGTGCACTTACACTCAACACCTGATTGCCAACCAGGCTGAGGGAACCTTTGGGCGCCTCCGTTACATTTTAGGAGGCAACCGCCCCAGTTAAACTACCCACCAGGCACTGTCCCTGAACCCGATCAGGGCCCGAGGTTAGACATCCAATACGATCAGAGTGGTATTTCAACAACGACTCCACAAACACTGGCGTGCCCGCTTCACAGTCTCCCACCTATCCTACACAAACCGAACCGAACACCAATACCAAGCTATAGTGAAGGTCCCGGGGTCTTTTCGTCCTGCCGCGCGTAACGAGCATCTTTACTCGTAATGCAATTTCGCCGAGTCTGTGGTCGAGACAGCAGAGAAGTCGTTACGCCATTCGTGCAGGTCGGAACTTACCCGACAAGGAATTTCGCTACCTTAGGATGGTTATAGTTACCACCGCCGTTTACTGGGGCTTAAATTCTCAGCTTCGCCACCACAAGGGCAGCTAACCGGTCCTCTTAACCTTCCAGCACCGGGCAGGCGTCAGTCCGTATACATCGTCTTACGACTTCGCACGGACCTGTGTTTTTAGTAAACAGTCGCTTCTCTCTGGTCTCTGCGACCCCACCCAGCTCACACCGTAAAGGCGATCACCAGACGAGGTCCCCCTTCTCCCGAAGTTACGGGGGCATTTTGCCGAGTTCCTTAACCACAGTTATCTCGATCGCCTCAGTATTCTCTACCTGACCACCTGTGTCGGTTTGGGGTACGGGCCATGTGAAAGCTCGCTAGAGGCTTTTCTCGGCAGCATAGGATCACTGAATTCACCACAACGGCTACGCATCACCTCTCAGGCACATGAGTGGCGGATTTGCCTACCACTCGCCCTACAGGCTTACACCGGCTATTCCACCAGCCGGCCCAGCTACCTTCCTGCGTCACCCCATCGCTTGACTACTACCACCGAAGGTCCCGTGCATCCACACACCCATCCCCCGAAGGGAACAGACCTGCTTCAGGACGGTTAGTACCAGTGATTCATCAGGGGCGCGTTCACACGGGTACGGGAATATCAACCCGTTGTCCATCGACTACGCCTGTCGGCCTCGCCTTAGGTCCCGACTCACCCTGGGCGGATTAACCTGGCCCAGGAACCCTTGGTCATTCGGCGGACGAGTTTCTCACTCGTCTTTCGCTACTCATGCCTGCATTCTCACTCGCATGGCCTCCACAACTAGTTCACACTGCTGCTTCCACGGCCACACGACGCTCCCCTACCCATCCACACCACTGCACAAGTTTCCGCAGAAACAAGCGTGTGTCATGCGAATGCCGCGGCTTCGGCGGTGTACTTGAGCCCCGCTACATTGTCGGCGCAGGACCACTTGACCAGTGAGCTATTACGCACTCTTTCAAGGGTGGCTGCTTCTAAGCCAACCTCCTGGTTGTCTCAGCGATCCCACATCCTTTTCCACTTAGTACACGCTTAGGGGCCTTAGCCGGCGATCTGGGCTGTTTCCCTCTCGACTACGAAGCTTATCCCCCGCAGTCTCACTGCCGCGCTCTCACACCCTGGCATTCGGAGTTTGGCTGACGTCAGTAACCTTGTAGGGCCCATCGGCCATCCAGTAGCTCTACCTCCAGAGTGAAACACGCGACGCTGCACCTAAATGCATTTCGGGGAGAACCAGCTATCACGGAGTTTGATTGGCCTTTCACCCCTACCCACAACTCATCCCCTCAGTTTTCAACCTAAGTGGGTTCGGGCCTCCACGACGTCTTACCATCGCTTCACCCTGGCCATGGGTAGATCACTCCGCTTCGGGTCTAGAACATGCCACTGCACCGCCCTATTCGGACTCGCTTTCGCTACGGCTACCCCACACGGGTTAACCTCGCGACATGCCACTAACTCGCAGGCTCATTCTTCAAAAGGCACGCCATCACCCACCAGCCACCAAAGACTGCACAGGCTCTGACGGATTGTAAGCGCACGGTTTCAGGTACTATTTCACTCCCCTCCCGGGGTACTTTTCATCTTTCCCTCACGGTACTAGTCCGCTATCGGTCACCAGGGAGTATTCAGGCTTATCGGGTGGTCCCGACAGATTCACACCGGATTTCACGGGCCCGGTGCTACTTGGGTACCTTTCACGAGAGCCGGCAAATTTTCGTCTACGGGATTCTCACCCTCTACGACAGGCCGTTCCAGACCACTTCGACTAATCCACCGGTTTCTTACTCTCGCTCATCATGACAGTGATGAGAAGAAAAGCCCCACAACCCCACAAGTGCAACCCCTGCCAGGTATCACACACCCATGGTTTGGCCTCTTCCGCGTTCGCTCGCCACTACTGACGGAATCACATATTGTTTTCTCTTCCTGTGGGTACTGAGATGTTTCACTTCCCCACGTTCCCTCCACACGCCCTATATATTCAGGCGCGGGTAACACGACATCACTCGTGCTGGGTTTCCCCATTCGGAAATCCTCGGATCACAGCTCGGTTGACAGCTCCCCGAGGCATATCGCAGCCTCCCACGTCCTTCATCGGCTCCTGGTGCCAAGACATCCACCGTACGCTCATAAACACTTACAACAAAGATGCTCGCGTCCACTGTGCAGTTCTCAAACAACACACAACAACCCCTACCGGAACCCACCCTGAAGGCGGAAAACTTTCGCAGGTCATCGTCGCTGATCAAACACAAACAACGTGTTCTCTCAGGACCCAACAGTGCACCGATATAACCCCTCGAATTCGCCACAGTGGACAAACCCGGATGAGAAGTACTTGTCAGCGTTCCACCCATGAGCACCACCGGACAACATGTGTGTCCGTAATGGCTCTGCCTGCTCCCCCGACACCAACGTGTCGATCCGAGACAGGAGATGCTCCTTAGAAAGGAGGTGATCCAGCCGCACCTTCCGGTACGGCTACCTTGTTACGACTTCGTCCCAATCGCCGATCCCACCTTCGACGGCTCCCTCCCACAAGGGGTTAGGCCACCGGCTTCGGGTGTTACCGACTTTCATGACGTGACGGGCGGTGTGTACAAGGCCCGGGAACGTATTCACCGCAGCGTTGCTGATCTGCGATTACTAGCGACTCCGACTTCACGGGGTCGAGTTGCAGACCCCGATCCGAACTGAGACCGGCTTTAAGGGATTCGCTCCACCTCACGGTATCGCAGCCCTCTGTACCGACCATTGTAGCATGTGTGAAGCCCTGGACATAAGGGGCATGATGACTTGACGTCGTCCCCACCTTCCTCCGAGTTGACCCCGGCAGTCTCCTGCGAGTCCCCACCATTACGTGCTGGCAACACAGGACAAGGGTTGCGCTCGTTGCGGGACTTAACCCAACATCTCACGACACGAGCTGACGACAGCCATGCACCACCTGTATACCGACCACAAGGGAAACCACATCTCTGCAGTCGTCCGGTATATGTCAAACCCAGGTAAGGTTCTTCGCGTTGCATCGAATTAATCCACATGCTCCGCCGCTTGTGCGGGCCCCCGTCAATTCCTTTGAGTTTTAGCCTTGCGGCCGTACTCCCCAGGCGGGGCGCTTAATGCGTTAGCTACGGCACGGATCCCGTGGAAGGAAACCCACACCTAGCGCCCACCGTTTACGGCGTGGACTACCAGGGTATCTAATCCTGTTCGCTACCCACGCTTTCGCTCCTCAGCGTCAGTTACTGCCCAGAGACCCGCCTTCGCCACCGGTGTTCCTCCTGATATCTGCGCATTTCACCGCTACACCAGGAATTCCAGTCTCCCCTGCAGTACTCGAGTTTGCCCGTATCGCCTGCAAGCCCGCAGTTGAGCTGCGGGATTTCACAGACGACGCGACAAACCGCCTACGAGCTCTTTACGCCCAGTAATTCCGGACAACGCTCGCACCCTACGTATTACCGCGGCTGCTGGCACGTAGTTGGCCGGTGCTTCTTCTCCAGGTACCGTCACTTGCGCTTCGTCCCTGGTGAAAGAGGTTTACAACCCGAAGGCCGTCATCCCTCACGCGGCGTCGCTGCATCAGGCTTTCGCCCATTGTGCAATATTCCCCACTGCTGCCTCCCGTAGGAGTCTGGGCCGTGTCTCAGTCCCAGTGTGGCCGGTCGCCCTCTCAGGCCGGCTACCCGTCGTCGCCTTGGTAGGCCATTACCCCACCAACAAGCTGATAGGCCGCGGGCTCATCCTGCACCGAAAAACTTTCCACCAAAAACCATGCAGCCTTTGGTCATATCCGGTATTAGACCCAGTTTCCCAGGCTTATCCCGAAGTGCAGGGCAGATCACCCACGTGTTACTCACCCGTTCGCCACTAATCCACCCAGCAAGCTGGGCTTCATCGTTCGACTTGCATGTGTTAAGCACGCCGCCAGCGTTCGTCCTGAGCCAGGATCAAACTCTCCGTTAAAGACTCATAATCAAAACCCCGAAGGGTCGATCAGTCAAAGACATCGAGCCAAATCACTAGCAAAAAAACTCAAACTAGCAAAAACACTGACCACCACAGACGGAAGAATGTGATGATCAGCAAATTCGACCACCGAACATCATCGGTGATCGCACCAAAATAATTGGCACTGACATTCATCGGCACACTGTTGAGTTCTCAAAGAACACGCACACACCTTTGATCCCGGACCGTTGTCCGTTTTCTCGGGGGTTACTTGTTCGTTCTCACAACCACTTTCGGAAGCGGTGCGGCCTCCAACCTTACCAGAAGATTGATGGCCGGTGAAACTTTCAGGCGCCTTCGTCCAACCTCGTTGTCCCTGACCTTGCGGTCCGGGTCGGTGTCCGTGTCGCTCTGACCTGGATTAAGTTACGCGACTGTGAACGGACTGCCAAACCCGCTGGTAGGGGAGTTTTCATCCGGTATTCACCCAGGTCAGACGTGCGATACCGGTCCGCACGCGGGCAGATCGCAATTCGTGACACGCAGCACAGCGCTGCGGTAGGTCCCGGCGAGGAAACCGACGTGCGACGAACGACCCGATAGCGCAGGGGATTTCGATGTTCAACGGACGTGGCGCACTTCAACCCACGACCGAACCAGCCGAAGGCTCGGTGGAAGCTCGGGCCTGTCTCACAGAAGCCGGCCACACCTCACACCATCGCAGCCGAACGTTCGGTCTCGCCTGCCGCTCTCCCACCGACTTCGCACGTCGCCACTGGTTCGACGCATCGAAGGCTTCGCGCGCTCTCGGCTGACGTGGGTTTGATCGCGGAGCAGGTTTCGTCGTGCACCAAATGGGTGTAACCGGCATTTCCGTACAACTCCGACGCAAAGATCTCGGCGAGTCCTTCGGCGATCATGTGTTCGCCGACGGTCACCATGTGGGGGACCCACAGGACCCCCGCTTGCTGCAGCGGCGAGCGCTTCGACACCGTCCCTGAGTGCTTTCTCGATACGGGTCCACACTTCACCGAGGAAGTCGGCCCTTACGGCAAGGTCAGACGGCTTCCCCGATCGAGGGGGCTACGTGGCGGTCAGTCCTCGCTACCGACACGCTCGATGTTTCCTCCGAGCTCGCTCAGGATCTCCACGAACCTCGGATATCCGCGATCGATGTGATAGACGTCGTGAACCTCGGTCACCCCATCGGCGCACAAGCCCGCGAGGACGAGTCCCGCTCCGGCACGGATGTCCGATGCCCACACGGGAGCGCTCGACAGTTCTTCGACGCCTCGTACGACAGCGTGGTGTCCGTCGGTACGTGCGTCTGCACCGAGGCGGATCATCTCCTCGACAAATCGGAAGCGCGCCTCGAAGACGTTCTCGGTGATCATCGACGTTCCGTCGGCGACGGCGGCCAGTCCGATCGCCATCGGCTGAAGGTCGGTCGGAAACCCCGGGTACGGCAGCGTCGCGAAGTTGACCGCGCGAGGCCGGTCCTTCTGGACCACGTGGAACCCGTCCATGTGCGGTGTCACCTCCGCGCCTGCCCCCCGAAGCTTCTCGAGGACCAATGCGAGATGCTTCGGGTTCACTCCGCGGACGACCATGTCGCCCCGGGTCATGACTGCGGCGATCCCCCATGTGGCCGCCACGATGCGATCTCCGATGCACCGGTGCGTTGCGGGCTGAAGTGAAGGCACACCGACGATATGAAGCGTCGTGCTTCCGGCACCGGTGATTCGTGCACCCATCTGGACCAGCATCGTGCACAAATCCACAATTTCGGGTTCACGAGCTGCATTGTCGATGGTGGTCTCGCCCTTGGCCAGAACAGCAGCCATGAGAATGTTCTCGGTCGCGCCCACAGAGGGGAACGCCAACCGGATCGCAGCGCCACGCAGATCCTCAGCCTCGGCCACCACACATCCGTGCTCGATCGAGCTTTGTGCACCGAGGAGCCGAAGCCCTGTCTGGTGCATATCGAGAGGACGGGAGCCGATCGCGTCCCCACCGGGCAGGGCCACTACCGCGCGCCTGCACCGCGCGACCAACGGACCGAGCACGCACACGGATGCGCGGAACTGCCGAACCGCAGCGAAGTCAGCGTGGTATTCGGGTTGCGCAGGCGTCGTGATGCGAACTTCGTCGCCCTCGAGCACCACCTCGCAGCCGAGTCCGCGCAGCACATCGGCCATCAGGGGGACGTCGAGGATGTCAGGGCAATTCGTGATCGTGCTGGTGCCCTCGGCCAGAAGGGCCGCTGCCATCAGTTTGAGCACACTGTTCTTGGCACCGCCGACACGGACGTCACCGACCAGCCGGCTACCGCCGGTCACAAGAAAGCGTTCACTCACAACGACACAGCGTAACCAGGTCTCTGCGACTGCATCGGAGCCGGTACCGTGGCGGCCATGGCTGTCCACCTCACAAGGATCTATACCCGCACCGGCGACGACGGAACTACGGGCCTCAGCGACTTCTCCCGAGTATCCAAGAACGACGCGCGGTTGGTCGCGTACGCCGACTGCGACGAGACGAATGCGGCTTTGGGTGTAGCGCTCGCACTCGGGTCCGTTCCGGACCGTGTGGTGCCGGTAATCCAGCAGATCCAGAACGATCTGTTCGACGCAGGCGCCGATCTGTCCACTCCGGTCGCCGAAAACCCCAAGTATCCGCCGCTGCGGATCACACAGGAGTACATCGACCGGCTCGAACGCTGGTGCGACGAATTCAACGAGGAGCTCGAACCGCTGAATTCGTTCATTCTTCCCGGGGGCACTGCAGCGGCAGCGCTACTGCACACGGCACGCACCGTGGCACGCCGCGCGGAACGAGCAGCATGGGCTGCAGTCGACGCCGCGCCCGACACCACGAGTGTTCTCCCTGCGAAGTACCTCAACCGGTTGTCCGACCTGTTGTTCATTCTCAGCCGGCTCACCAACCCGGATGGTGACGTGCTCTGGAAACCCGGCGCGGGAGCCTAGGTCAGGCTCACCCGAGGCGGCGGCGCTGCGAACGTTCGTCCGGCCTGGACTCGAGCCAGGACAGGAACGCCGTACGTGCGCCGCTGTCGAGTGCCACCTCGAAATTGCTGTCATTGTCGACGATGTCGAGAATGACGATGTCGTCGGTCATGATGTCGAATTCGCTCCCCTCAGGAGAACGACGGGACCGCACATCGATGCCCTGGCGACTCATTCGTGAATCCGGGCCCGGCTTGATGCTCGAAAGCTTGTAGAAGACGAGTGTGTTGTCGCCGTAGCGGATGATCCCGTGCCTCCAACCGGAACCATTGCTGCGTGGCATGACACGCACAATCGCGGCGGTACCACCGCGACGCAACTTGATGAAGCGAAAAAGAAGAGCCGCGACGGCAGCCGCGAGCAGCAACACCAGGATGATGAGAACGATCATTCCTACTGACACTGCTCGTCGGCTCCGTCGCGGCTTTCCTTGATGTCTTGCTCAGGCTCGCTCGACGGCGCGCAGGCGCCCCTTGGCCGCCGCGATCTCGGCGTCGTCCTGGCTCTCGGCCAGAACGGCCTTGGCCGCTTCGACGTCGATGGTCTCCACCAGATCTGCGGATTCCGCCAGCACGGTCACGGTCGTCGCGGTCACCGAAAGGAACCCACCGTGCACCGCGAGGACGATACGCTCACCGTCCGCGGTCTTGATGGACACGACACCACCTTCGACGAGCTGGCCGAGGACCGGCTCGTGACCGGCCATCACGCCGATCTCACCTTCAGTGGTCTGAGCGGTGACCAGCGTCGCCGTCCCGGACCACAGGCGCTCCTCGACAGCGACGACGTCCACGGTCATTTCAGCCATCGCGGCCTACTTCCCGGCGATCTTCTTGGCTGCGGCCTCGACGTCGTCGAGTCCACCGCAGCTGTTGAACGCCTGCTCGGGCAGGTGATCGAACTCGCCCTTGCAGACGCGGTCGAACGCCTCGATGGTGTCGGCCAGCGGCACGACGGAGCCCGGCTGGCCGGTGAACTTCTCAGCGACGATGAAGTTCTGGCCGAGGAACTTCTGAAGACGACGTGCACGGTTGACCGTGACCTTGTCCTCTTCGGAGAGCTCGTCCATACCGAGGATGGCGATGATGTCCTGCAGTTCCTTGTACTTCTGCAGGATCCGCTTGACCTCGTTGGCGACGCGGAAGTGATCCGCGCCGACAATGCCGGGCTCGAGGATTCGCGAGGTCGACGTCAGCGGGTCCACAGCGGGGTAGATACCCATCTGCGAAATCGGACGCGAGAGCTCGGTGGTCGCATCGAGGTGCGCGAACGTGGTCGCGGGCGCGGGGTCGGTGTAGTCGTCGGCGGGGACGTAGATCGCCTGCAGCGAGGTGATCGAGCGACCGCGGGTCGAGGTGATGCGCTCCTGGAGCTCACCCATCTCGTCAGCCAGCGTCGGCTGGTAACCCACGGCGGAAGGCATACGACCGAGAAGGGTCGACACCTCCGAACCGGCCTGGGTGAAACGGAAGATGTTGTCGATGAACAGCAGGACGTCCTGGCCCTGAACATCGCGGAAGTACTCCGCCATGGTCAGCGCGGACAGGGCGACGCGCATACGCGTTCCCGGCGGCTCGTCCATCTGGCCGAAGACAAGGGCCGTGTCCTGAAGGACGCCCATCTCTTCCATCTCGAGGTGGAGGTCGGTGCCCTCACGGGTGCGCTCGCCGACGCCGGCGAACACCGACGTGCCGGAGAACTCACGCGCGATACGGGTGATCATCTCCTGGATCAGAACGGTCTTGCCGACACCGGCACCACCGAACAGACCGATCTTGCCGCCCTTGACGTACGGGGTGAGCAGGTCGATGACCTTGATACCGGTCTCGAGGATCTCGGTCTTGCCCTCGAGCTGATCGAAGGCCGGGGGCTTGCGGTGGATGCCCCACTGCTCGCCATCGCGACCGGTGCCCGGTGCGTCGAGGCAGTCGCCCAGCGCGTTGAACACGTGGCCCTTGACGACGTCGCCGACGGGCACGGAGATCGGACGGCCGGAGTCGGTGACGGCTGCGCCGCGCACCAGGCCGTCGGTCGGCTGCATCGAGATCGTGCGGACCAGGTTGTCACCCAGGTGCTGCGCGACCTCGAGGGTCAGGGTCTTCGCCACGGACGGCAGAGTGACCTCTGCGTGCAGGGCGTTGAACAGCTCGGGCACGGCGCCACGCGGGAACTCCACGTCGACGACGGCGCCGATGACGCGGACGACGCGCCCGGCAAGGGCCGACGCCGCACCGGCGTTGTTGTCGGTAACTGCTGCGGTCATTGTGGTTCAGTCACTTCCTGCACTCGAGGCGAGCGCACCGGCACCGCCGACGATCTCGCTGATTTCCTGGGTGATCTGGGCCTGGCGGGCCTGGTTGGCCTGACGGCTGAGGGTGTTCACCAGTTCCGTGGCGTTGTCGGTTGCGGCCTTCATCGCGGTACGACGGGCAGCCGACTCGGAGGCTGCCGCGTCCAGCAGCGACGCGAAGATTCGCGTGCTGATGTACTTGGGCAGAAGCGCGGCGAGGAGCGTCCCGGCTTCGGGCTCGAAGTTGTAGTCGGGCTGAGGTCCGGAGCCGCGATGACCATCGCTGAGCATGTCTTCGCCCAGTTCGATCTCGTCCTCGGTGACACTGACCTCGAGAGGCGCCATGCGACGCACCTCGGGGGTCTGGGTCAGCATGGACACGAACCGGGTGTAGACGATGTGGAGCTCGTCGACGCCCTCGATGGTGCCATCGCCATTCGGAGCGGGAACCTCGGAACCGGAACCGGCCATGAACAGCTCGACCAGATGCCGGCTCGCCTTCGCGGCGTCGGTGTACCGGGGCTCCTGCGAGAACCCGGTCCACGCACCGGAAACCGCACGCTCACGGAACGTGTAGAACGCCAGACCTTTACCGCCCAGCACGTACAGCACGGGCTCTTTGCCCTCGCTGATCAGCAACTGGCGAAGCTCCTCCGCCTCCTTGAGGACGTTGGAGTTGTAACCACCGGCCATACCGCGGTCACTGGTCACGACCAGCACTGCGGCACGCTTCGGGTTCTCGCGCTCGTTGAGCAGGGGGTGATCCAACGACGCGGACGCGCTCGCCAGTTCCGAGAGGACCTTGGTGATCTCCTCGGCGTACGGCTTGGATGCTGCCACTCGGGCCTGAGCCTTCGTGATGCGCGACGTCGCGATCAGTTCCTGCGCCTTGGTGATCTTCTTGGTCGAGTTGACCGACTTGATCCGCGAGCGGAGCTCACGCAAGTTCGCCATTCGTCGATCACACTCCCTTCACTGGACGCTGGGTCATGGTCTCCACGCTCACTTACGTACGGAGGTGCGCTTGACGGAGACCTGCTCCTGCTCGACCTCGTCGGCTCCGAGAGCTTCGGCCTCGGGGTCGTTCACGACGCGGCTGCCGTCGGAGGCGATGAAGCCTTCCTTGAACTTCTCGGTTGCTGCCTTGAAGGCGTCGGCGGACTCGTCGGTCAGTGCCTTGCCGCCGGCGATCTGCTCGTAGGCGCCTGCAGCGTTGCGGTGCAGGTCCTCGAGAAGCTCTGCCTCGAAGCGACGGATATCGGCGACCGGAACGGAGTCGAAAACACCTTCACCGGCGAGGTAGATCGACACGATCTGGTCCTCGACAGCGATCGGCGAGTACTGGTCCTGCTTGAGCAGCTCGACCAGTCGCTGACCGCGCTCGAGCTGAGCCTTGGAGGCAGCATCGAGGTCGGATGCGAAGGCCGCGAAGCCTTCGAGCTCACGGAACTGTGCAAGCTCGAGACGCAGCGAGCCGGAGACCTTCTTCATACCCTTGGTCTGTGCGGCACCACCGACACGGGAGACCGAGATACCGACGTTGATCGCCGGACGGACGCCCTTATTGAAGAGGTCGGACTCGAGGAAGACCTGGCCGTCGGTGATGGAGATGACGTTGGTCGGGATGTAGGCGGAGACGTCGTTCGCCTTGGTCTCGATGATCGGCAGAGCCGTCAATGAACCGCCGCCGAGTTCGTCGGACAGCTTGGCGGAGCGCTCGAGCAGACGCGAGTGCAGGTAGAAGACGTCACCGGGGTAAGCCTCGCGTCCCGGCGGGCGACGCAGCAGGAGTGAGATGGCACGGTATGCCTCGGCCTGCTTGGTGAGGTCGTCGAACACCACGAGGACGTGCTTGCCCTGGTACATCCAGTGCTGGCCGAGAGCCGAGCCGGTGTAGGGGGCGAGCCACTTGAAGCCGGCGGAGTCGGAGGCCGGAGCCGCGACGATGGTGGTGTACTCCATCGCGCCGTTCTCCTCGAGGGCCTGCTTGACGCCCGCGATGGTCGAACCCTTCTGACCGATTGCGACGTAGATGCAGCGGACCTGCTGCTTCGGGTCGCCCGTCTCCCAGTTCGCCTTCTGGTTCAGGATCGCGTCGATGCAGACGGCGGTCTTGCCCGTCTTGCGGTCGCCGATGACGAGCTGACGCTGTCCACGGCCGATCGGGGTCATCGCGTCGATGGCCTTGATGCCCGTCTGGAGCGGCTCCTCGACGGGCTGGCGCTCCAGCACGGTCGCAGCCTGCAGCTCGAGGGCGCGGGTCTCGTCGGCTTCGATGTCGCCGAGACCGTCGATCGGCTGACCGAGCGGGTTCACGACACGTCCGAGGAAGTTGTCGCTCACCGGCACCGACAGGACGTCGCCGGTCCGCTTGACTTCCTGGCCTTCCGCGATGCCCTGGAAGTCACCAAGGATCACGGCACCGATTTCGGTTGCCTCGAGGTTGAGGGCCACGCCCAGCACGCCACCGGGGAACTCCAGCAGCTCATTGGCCATCGCCGACGGCAGACCGCTGATGTGCGCGATGCCGTCACTGGTGTCGACGACGACGCCGACCTCCTCGCGGGAGGCCTCCGGGGAGTAGCTCGCGGTGTAATTGTCAATCGCGCTACGGATCTCGTCGGAGGAGATCGTCAGCTCCGCCATGTTCTTCCTGCTCTCGGTATCTGGTCTTCGAAAAGATCTAGGTGTGTGTTCGGAAGTGGACTACGTGAGGCTCTTGCGCACTGCTGCGAGTCGCCCCGCCGCCGTGCCGTCGATGACCTCGTCGCCCACCCGGACGACCAATCCACTGAGAAGCTCGGGATCGACCTCGACGTGCACCGTCACAGGCTTCCCGTAGACGCGGGTCAACGTCGCGGCAAGCCTGTCCGACTGCTCTTCGTTGAGAGCAGCCGCGCTGCGCACATGGGCCACGGCCCGGTCGCGCTGCGTCGCGGCAAGTGCCGACAACTCGTCGAACGTGTCGGCCGGGGACGCCTTCAGGCGGCCGACCGCATGGACAGCGAGAGTCGAGGTGATTGCCGTCGACTTGCCGTAGAGCAGGCGCGACAGAAGCTCGCGCTTGGCCTCCACCGACGTGTTCCGATCGGAAAGAGCCTGCTCGAGTTCGCCGTTGCCCGCCACAATGCGGCCGAGCCGGAAGAGCTCGTCCTCGACGGTGTCGAGCTGGTCCTGGTTCGCTGCTGCCTGGAGCAGGGCCTCACGACCGAGCTGCACGAGCGAGTTGGTCAGGTCGGATTGCGCCGACCAGTCCTGGCCCACCGCGGCTTTCACGGTCGCGAGAGCTGGGGCCGAAACCTTGCTCCCGAAGACCTGCTCGGCCAACGTCTCGCGAATGGCCGCGGGGGCCGAGGCGTCGGCCAGCGCACCGCGAAGGGTTCGCTGGCTGTCGAGCGCCTCGACCACCGAGAGCAGTTCCGAGCCGGCCTGAGCCGCAGCGGCAGTCTCGGCACCCGAGCCCAAGGCGGACTGCAGTGCGGACCGCGTATGAGCGAGTGCCTCACGGCTTGCTGCGTACATTGTGCTCACTTTCCGGATGCAGAGTCAGCGCTGAGGGAGTCGAGTTCGTTGAGGAACCGATCGATCGAGCCGGCACGCTTGACGTCGTCGGCGAGAGACTCACCGATGATCTTCTCGGCGAGATCGACCGAACTGCGACCGAGGTCGCTCCGGAGCTCGGCCACGATCTGCTGACGCTGGGCCTGCAGCTGGTTGTGACCGGCAGCGACAATGCGGTCGCTCTCCTCTTGTGCCTGAACCTTCATATCGGCGATGATCTGCTGGCCCTGAGTGCGGGCCTCCTCGCGGATCTGTGCAGCCTCGGTGCGAGCTTCGGCGAGCTGAGCGCGGTACTGCTCGAGCGCTTCCTTCGCCTCTGCCTGGGCTTCTTCCGCCTTCTTGATGCCGCCTTCGATCAGCTCCGAACGCTCGTCGAGCACCTTCTGGAACATCGGAAGTACGTACTTCCAGAAGACGAAACCGACGATGATCAGGGCGACCAGCGACCAGACGATGTCGTACGTCGCGGGCAGGAGGGGATTGGGGGTCTCCCCTTCCTCTGCCGCGAGAATCAGGATGCTGTCAGCCATGGTGGTCGTCGAATCAGAAGATGAAGCCGGCAACGATGCCGATCAGGGCCAGGGCCTCGGTGAATGCGATACCGAGGAACATCGTGGTGCGCAGCTGTCCGGCCATCTCGGGCTGACGGGCCATGCCCTCGATCGCCTTGCCGACGACGATGCCGATGCCGATGCCAGGGCCGATGGCGGCGAGGCCGTAGCCGACCGCACCGAGACCGCTGAAGGTGGTCTCCTGCTGGGCGAGGACGTCTGCTGCCTGAAGCGCAACGCTCATTGGTGTTCCATTCCCTTTCTTGTGGCTCGGCCCCGGGGGTCGGCAACCGAGTCAGTCTGTGTGTTTCTGTCGGTCGTGCTGGTCGGCGAGCTAATGCTCTTCCGCGTGCAGGGCCAGATCGATGTACACCGCGGTGAGCAGCGCGAAGATGTAGGCCTGCAGAACGATCACGAGGAGCTCGAAGAAGGTGAACGCGATCCCGCCGATGAGCGAACCGATACCGAACACCTTCATGATTCCGTCGGAATCGAAGAAGAAGAACTGCGTGGCACTGAAGAACAGCACCAGCATGATGTGACCGGCCAGCATGTTGGCCATGAGACGGATGGTCAGCGTGAACGGGCGCAGGAGGAAGGTCGAGACGAACTCGATCGGAATCACCAGCACGTGCAACGCAGGCGGAAGATTCGGGATGACGATGCTGCTCTTCACGTAACGGAAGAAGCCGTACTTCTTGATGCCCACGTAGTTGAAGACGATGTAGGCAAGCGCGGCGAGCACGATCGGCATGCCGATTCGGGCGTTCGACGAGATATTGAGGAAGGGGATGATCGATGTCAGGTTCAACCCGACCACCAAGAAGAAGATGGTGACGATCACCGGGAGGAATCGACGTCCCTGTTCCTTACCGAGGATGTCCTCGGCGATATGGATCCGGACGAAGTCGAGCATGATCTCGGCGACGTTCTGAACGCCGCGGGGCACGATCTTCGGGCTGCGCATCGCCAGAACGAAGAACAGCGCAACGATCACTGCCACGGCGACGCGGATGATCATCAGCCTGTCCATCTCGAAGGGGGTACCTTCGAACAGGACTGCCGGTGGGAAAAAATCAGCTAGTGACGGCGCGTGGAATTCTCCGGCTGCCAAGGTGGTGACGCTCAGCGCTCTCTCCCGTAGTCGGCCGCAGGCATTGCCGTCTGCGGTTCGATCGGACATTGACGATCCAACAAGTCGACCAGGTCGGCTCGCATGTGCGCCAGTGCTCCGAACCGCATTGCTCGGTTCTGCTTCTGCCGTTGTCGGCGACTCTCGTCGACTCGGCGGCCATTTGAACACGACCGCCTACCAAGTGACAACTGCTCGCGCTCACCCAGTAGGTGCACACAGTGCCACTCGCGTAGGGCTCACACTATCAACTGTTCTACGACAGTGCGTAGGTGGGGCACTCGCTGCGAAGTAATTGACAAACGCATCTACTACTGCGTGTCGTTCTCGCCGTTTTCTTTGCCGCCGGACGAACGGGGTTCGACATACAGTGCACGCTGCGACAGCACGCCGTAGGTCTCGGCTCCGAGCACGATGATCAACGCGAAGATGATTGTGAGAACCAGTGCGCCCTTACTGTAGAAATCGAGCGGTTTCAGCAGGACCATCACGACGATCGCCAAAATGAGCTTGAGAAGCCACGTCCCGAGCAGGACAGCACCCGCAGTGATCGCCGGAAGCTTCGCTGTCAGGAGCACTCCGAGTGCAGTGAACAGGATGAATCCCCCACCGACGGCCGCTCCTATCAGGGCTCCCCACACTCCGGGAAGACCGGCGACGAGGTAACCGATCACCGCCGCGATCACGGTGAGTGCGAGCAGACCCAGCACGCCGTAGCGGACTGCTGCGCGCATCGGAGCCGACGAGTCGGGCAGCGCGGGCAGGATCGGATCGGAACCGTGCGAATCAGGAGAGCTCACGGTCACCGAGCCTAACGGACGCGTTTCCGACGCCCGGTTCGGCCGCCGCGACCACCGTCATCGTGCAGACGCAACGACGGCACCGCGGTGACAACCAGGGCGAAAACCAGCCCTCCTGCCGTCAGCAGAACGACAGCCGTCCGGTCGAGCAGAGAAGCCCCCACCGCGCCGAACGCGAGAACACCGACCCACAGGTACAGCAGCAGCACAACCCTGCGGTGCGAATGACCGATCTGCAGCAGGCGATGATGCAGATGCATCTTGTCCGGGCTGAACGGGCTCACACCCGCGCGAGTGCGACGGACGATGGCGAGCAGTAGGTCGAGGATCGGAATGAACGTGACCGCGCCGACCAGGATCAACGGCGAAAGCAGGCCGAGCAGGTCGCGGGAACCATAGGCACTGAGCGGGATCCGCCCGGACGCGCTGGTCGAGACTGCCGCGAGCATCAGGCCGATCAACATCGATCCCGAGTCGCCCATGAAGATCCGCGCAGGCTGGAAGTTGTGAGGAAGGAAGCCGAGGCATGCCCCGGCAAGCGCGGCGGCGATCAGCGCCGGTGGATACGCAGAGACGTCGCCGCCCTGATCGAGCAACAAGCCGACCGAGAAGATGCAGATCGCCACTGCGGCGATCAGACCCAGCCCCGCCGCGAGACCGTCGAGCCCGTCGACGAAGTTCATCGCATTGATCATCACCGCGGCCACTGCAACCGTGATGAGACCACCCTGCAATTGGTCGAGCACGAGAGTGGAGCCGTCGAACGGGTTGTAGATGACGATCCAGCTCACACCCATCACGACGAGCACCCCGGCAGCGGTGACCTGCCCGACGAACTTGGTGAGCGCGTCGAGGCCCCATCGATCGTCGATGATGCCGACCAGAACGATGATCGTCGCAGCCACCAAGGTCGCCCCCATGTCGGGGGTGAATTCGAATCCCCTTGTCAGGGCAGGGAGTTGCTGCGCAAACAAGACTCCGACGACAAGGCCGAGGTAGATACCCACGCCTCCCATCCGAGGGGTGGGCGTCACGTGCACGTCGCGGTCGCGGGGCTTCGCCACCGCCCCGAACTTCGTCGCAAGTATGCGGATGAGGCCGGTGGAAAGGAACGTCACCACCGCCGCGGTGAGGAGAACGAGTAGCAGCTCTCGGATCGGCACCCCGGCGCCCTGCCCCGACTGGGCGAGCACCACGGCTGCTGAGTCGACTGAAGTCACGAACTCCTGTCCTCCGCCGTCACTCCCCGCCGGAGCGCAGACGCTCGGGGTCGTCGCCCAGCACCTCCGCAATGGCTTCGGCGGATACGGCACCTTCACGGATGATGCGCGGCCTGTTACCGGTCAGGTCGACGATGGTCGAGGCGACGCCGTGCTCGGTCGGCCCCCCGTCCAGATACACGGATGCGGACTCCCCGAGTTGCTCACGCGCCTCGGCGACCGTCGTGGCGGGCGGTTGGCCGGAGACGTTCGCACTCGAGACCGCGAGGGGGCCAACCTCACGGAGAAGTTCGAGAATCACGGGATGCAGCGGCATCCGGAGCATGACGGTTCCGCGGGTGTCGCCGAGATCCCAGGCGAGTGACGGGGCAGCGTGCACCACAAGGCTCAACCCGCCCGGCCAGAACGCCCGTATGAGCTCGCGGGCTTCCGGACGCACGGTGGTGACGAGCCCATCGATCGTCGTCCACGATCCCACCAGAACGGGGACCGGCATATCGCGGCCTCGCCCCTTCGCGCGCAGAAGTGCTGCCACCGCGGAACTGTCGAACGCGTCTGCCGCGAGACCGTACAGCGTATCGGTCGGGACGACCACGAGACGACCCGCTTTGAGCGACCCCCGGGCGGCGTTGAGGCCCACCGAACGCGAATCCGGCTGATTGCAGTCGTACACAGTGCTCACGCTGTCATCCTTTCACTCGCGTCGGTACACCCGAAGATCGACCCCGTTCGCCGAGTGCGTTCAGGACTCGGCCGCCGGTACCGACTGCACACGACTCGCCTCCCGTTCCGTCGGGACCCTCCGCGCAACGACGAAGCGCGGCTTGCCCGCCAGATCCGGATGCTCGACCACGTCACCGAACACGCGGCGCTGAGAGAACAGGGCCGCGACATGCCCGCCGTTGGTGTCGTCGTGTTCAACGGCCACGGCTCCCCCGATCCGCAGCCAGCGAGCGACATTGGAGATCATCGGCTTGATCACGGCGAGTCCGTCCGGCCCGCCGAAGAGAGCCGAGTGAGGGTCGTGATCGATCACTTCCGGATCGAGTTCCGCGCCTTCCGGAATATATGGCGGGTTGGACACGACGACGTCGACAGCGCCTTCGAGCGACGCAAGCAGCCCCCGGTCGGTCACGTCGCCCTGATGCAGGACGATCGGTGTATCGCCTTCCCGTGCCCTGGTCTCGGCATTGCGTCGGGCCCACGAAAGAGCCTTCGGTTCGAGTTCGACGGCGTGCACCACCGCATCGGGTCGAGCGTTCGCGATCGCAAGAGCAAGTGCGCCGGATCCGGTGCACAGATCGAGCACCACAGGGTTACGCCGGTCGTACTGTTCGAGGAAAGCCAGCGCCCACCCGAGTAGCAATTCGGTCTCCGGGCGCGGGACGAACACACCGGGACCCACAGCGAGATCGATCGCTCCCATCGGAGACGTTCCGGTGATGTATTGGAGGGGAATCCGTTTTGCACGCTGCGCGATCATTGCCCGGTATGCATCGACCATCGCGGGATCGACGAGAGGCACCAGACCGAGGCGGGTGCGTTCGATTCCGAGGAGGTGAGCAGCCAGCAACTCGGCGTCCACGCGGGGACTCGGGACACCCGCTTCTTCGAGCACCGATACGGCTTCGATGATGGCCAGGCGCAGGGGTTGACGACTCACGAGTACAGGGTCCCATGCGATCACGAACAGAACACGGATAGGTCTACTTCGCCACATCCGGCACCCCATCGTCGATAACGTCCCGGAAGTTGGGGAAACCGAAAGGAGCGTCATGAACAAGAACGCATCACGCGCTGTCCGCGCCGCGGCAGTGGTCGCGGTGGGCGGTGCGGCAGCATTCGCAGGGGCCGGCACCGGAGCGGCTGCGCCCATCGACTTCCAGCCGATACCGGTGTTGTGCCCCGCCGGAATCGCGGAGACCCAGTCGTTGACACACACCGAGAACGACGCTGTCGAGGGGGACGAAGTCCTTTATGTCGTGAACCAGCAGAGTGTCGGCGGCGGGACGGTGTCCTGGATCAACGTCAACACCGGAGTGACCGGCACGGCCACTCTGGAATCGACAGAGGGTTTGTGGGGGGCTCCCGCGGCGTTGACCGAACCCGAGGCAGGAACGGTGTTGGCTGCAATCTGGGGTATGCACGAGAACGAAGCGGGTGAGCAGTGCTTCCTTCTCCCGGGCGTCGACATCGCCCAGGTTCCGGGAGAAGTGGAGACCCCCGAGGACGAGTAGCAACTCTCGGTCATGGTTCGTGAAGCCCGGTTCGGACGGGTCATTCTGCCGCGAGCCGGGCTTCCCTGTCTGCGGTGCCCAAAGCATCGAGCAGCGCGTCCATCTCACCGTCGAGTACGGCGTCGAGGTTGTGAGCCTTGAACCCGATCCGGTGATCCGTGATCCGATTCTCCGGGAAGTTGTAGGTGCGAATCCTCTCGGAACGGTCGACGGTGCGCACCTGGCTGGCCCGACCCGCCGAGGCCTCGGCGTCCGCAGCTTCCTCCGCCGCTGCCTGCAACCGTGCCGCGAGCACCTGCATGGCGCGGGCCTTGTTCTGCAACTGCGAACGTTCGTTCTGACAGGTGACGACGATGCCCGTAGGCAGGTGGGTGATGCGGACCGCGGAGTCCGTCGTGTTGACTCCCTGCCCGCCCTTGCCGGACGAGCGGTAGACGTCGATCCGCAGGTCGGTCTCGTCGATCTGGACTTCTTCGACCTCGTCGGGCTCCGGGTAGATGAACACACCTGCCGCGGAGGTGTGCACGCGCCCCTGCGATTCCGTCACCGGAACACGCTGGACGCGGTGGACGCCCCCTTCGAACTTGAGCCTGGACCACACCCCGTCACGCACGTCGGTCTTGGATTTGATCGACAAGGTCACGTCCTTGAATCCCCCGAGATCGGAGTAGGTGGCTCCGAGAACTTCGACACGCCACCCGGCGTGCTCGGCGAAGCGCGTGTACATGCGGGCGAGATCTCCCGCGAACAATGCGGATTCTTCGCCGCCCTCACCGGACTTGACCTCGAGCACCACATCGTCGGCGTCGTGGGGATCACGGGGAGCGAGCAGGTCGGTGAGCGTCTTGTCGAGCTCGGCGACGCGTTCTTCGAGGTCGGGAATCTCGGCGGCGAACGACGAATCGTCGGCCGCGAGTTCGCGGGCGGCCTCGAGGTCGTCACGCGCGGCCGCCAGCTTCGTGTAGGTCGACATGATCGGCGCGAGCTCTGCGAACCGCTTGCCCACTTTGCGAGCGGCCGACGGATCGTTGTGCAGTGACGGGTCGGACAGTTGCTGTTCCAGGCCGGCGTGTTCGGCCAGGATGTCGTCGATGGCCGACGGCTTGGTCTGCCCCGCCATGGGTTCGCTCCGCTCTTGTCGTGAAAGTGCTGTGTTCTGCAGGAATCGGGCTCTCTGCAGGATCCGTTCCTCGGACGGGAACGAAAATGCCGACGCCCGGTCTGTACGAAGACAGAACCGGGCGTCGGCATTGCAGCTAGCTGTCGGCCGCAGCCTTCTTCGCCGTGCGCTTGCCGTAGCGAGCCTCGAAGCGTGCGACGCGTCCGCCGGTGTCGAGGATCTTCTGCTTGCCCGTGTAGAACGGGTGGCAGTTGGAGCACACTTCGACGTTGACACGGCCGGACTCGGACGTGCTGCGGGTCTCGAACGTGTTTCCGCAACCGCAGACGACGGTCGTCACCTGGTAGTTGGGGTGGATTCCTGCCTTCATGGTGTCCCTTTCGTGGTCGCCGGGTCGCCTTCGCCATTCGAAGCCGTGAACCGGAACCGGACTCAACTGCTCGATTATGCCAAACGTATGAGCCCGGAAAAAATTCCCGGGCCCCGACGTCAGTCTTCCAGCGCCCCCGGCGCGGTCTTCGCGACCTGCATGAGGAACTCGATGTTCGTCTTGGATTTCTTGAGCCGGTCGATCAGCAGATCGATCGCCTGGTGTGAATCCAGACCCGACAGCACGCGACGCAGCTTGTGCACGACCGCGAACTCGTCGGGACTCATGAGAAGCTCGTCCTTACGCGTACCCGAGGGATTGACGTCCACGGCGGGGAACACGCGACGTTCGGCGATCTTGCGATCGAGCTTGAGCTCGGCATTGCCGGTGCCCTTGAACTCCTCGAAGATCACGGTGTCGCCGGTCGAGCCGGTCTCGACCATCGCGGTCGCGATGATCGTGAGCGACCCACCGTTCTCGATGTTGCGCGCCGCACCGAGGAAACGCTTCGGCGGATACAGCGCAGTCGAGTCGACACCACCGGAGAGAATGCGTCCCGATGCGGGCGACGAGTTGTTGTATGCGCGGCCGAGGCGAGTGATGGAGTCGAGCAGGACCACCACGTCGCGCCCCATTTCGACGAGACGCTTGGCACGTTCGATCGCGAGTTCGGCAACCGAGGTGTGGTCTGACGGCGGCCGGTCGAAGGTCGAGGCGATGACCTCGCCCTTCACCGAGCGCTGCATGTCGGTGACCTCTTCGGGGCGCTCGTCGACCAGAACCACCATCAGGTAGCACTCCGGGTTGTTGACGGCGATCGCATTGGCGATGTCCTGCAACACGGTGGTCTTACCGGCCTTCGGCGGCGAGACGATCAGCGCGCGCTGCCCCTTACCGATCGGCATCACCAGGTCGATCACGCGCGTGGTGAGGATGTTCTGCTGCGTCTCGAGACGCAGGCGCTGGTTCGGGTACAGCGGGGTCAGCTTGTTGAACTCGGGGCGACGCTTGGCTGCGTCGACCTCACCGCCGTTGACGGTATCGAGCCGCACCAGCGGGTTGAACTTCTGACGCTGATTGGCCTGCTCACCCTCACGCGGCACACGCACCGCGCCGGTGATGGCGTCGCCACGGCGCAGACCGTTCTTGCGCACCATGTTCATCGACACGTACACGTCGTTCGGGCCCGCGAGGTAACCGGAGGTCCGTACGAACGCGTAGTTGTCGAGCACATCGAGGATGCCCGCGACCGGCTGGAGGACGTCGTCTTCCCGGATCTCGGGTTCGCGCGAATCTCCGCCCCCGGATTCTCCGCGGTCGCGTCCGCGACGACGCTCGCGGAAGCGACGACCGCGGCGGCCGCGGCCGCCCTCTTCGTCGTCGTCTCCGCGGTTGTCGCGGTTGTCCTGACGCGGGCCCTGGTTCCGGTCGCCCTGGTTGCGATCATCGCGGTTGCGGTCACCCTGGTTGCGATCACCTTGGTTGCGGTCACCTTGGTTGCGGTCACCCTGGTTGCGATCACCCTGGTTGCGATCACCCCGCTGGCGTCCGCCATCGGATTCGCCGCGGTCCTGAGTCTTCCCGCGGTCAGTCGACCGATCACGGGACTCGCCGCCGCGCTCGGGGTCGGAGGTCTGCGACTCGCCGGGTACCTGCGACTCACTGTTCTGATTCTGATCCTGCTGGTCCGCACCGCGACGACCGCGACGCTGACGGCCGCGGCGCGGTGCCTCATCGTCCGAGTCGGATGTCGGCGCGTCGCCGGCAGATTTCTCGGCGGCTGCAGGCTTCTCGGCGGCTGCAGGCTTTTCGGCAGGGGTCCCCGACTGGGCGGGTTCGTCCTGGGACGCCTCGGCGGCGCGGGTGCGGCGAGTACGCGCGGGGCGACTCGGTGCCTCCTCTGCGGCTTCGGCAGGAGCCTGAGCCGGCTCGGCCTGCGCCTTGGCAGCAGGCGCGCTCTTCGCGGCGCTTCCTTGCTTGTCCTTGATCGCAGCGATGAGGTCGCCCTTGCGCATTCCCGACGTGCCCTTGATACCGAGTTCGGCAGCGAGAGCCCTCAACTCGACGAGCACCATGCCCGCAAGGCCGGTGCCACGGCGGGCTCCGCGTGCGGACTGTGCAGAATCGCCGGATCGGGTTCCTGCGGAAGCCTCGGCGGTGTCGGAATCTGGCGTAGCGATCAGGTCCGTATCTGTCACGGAGATCCTTTCCTTCCCTCGCCCACTCATGCAGAGTCGAGGGTTCGTTCCGCAGATCAGCTACATGAACTGAGCTGGGATTTGCCGTACGAGTTCACGGAAGTCGAACGGTCGGCACGTCCGCCACCACACCGATGTCGGTTGGGTACGGCCTTGTCCCGTTCCCAAGATCGAGAGCAGGTGAGGATCGACCCAGGATCTGACGCCCCGATGGAGCTGGAGTGAATGCCCTGGAGAACCCGGCGACACGAGCGCACGACGTGCGGACACCCTCAGGATAGCGACGTTCTGCACGCAGGGCAAGAATCTGTGTGACGCGAGGTTCCTGTGCGATGCACCACTCTCGTTCCTCTGGTCGGGTCCATCGACGACAACGGCCGGCCCGGATCTCCGGGCCGGCCGTCTCGTCTCGACCACAGGCGGCGTGATCACAGTGGTGACCGTCAGTCGACCTGTACCCCATCGGCGATGGGAAGGTCGAGCACGGTGAGGTCATCCGCCTCTGCGGCCGCGCGAAGCTCCGCCGGAATCGGTTCGGTTGTCAGGGCAAGTACCGTCGGCCCCGCCCCCGACACGGTCGCCGCGATCCCCGCACCGCGAAGAAGCGAGATCCACTTGGTGGTCAAGGGCAGCGCCGGAGCACGCTGCGCCTGATGGAGCAGATCCTCGGTTGCCTGCATCAGCAGATCGGGTCGCTCCGTGAGCGCGACGACCGCGAGCGCAGCGCGACTGACATTGAACGCGGCATCACGATGCGGCACCAGGTCGGGCAGCAGTCCACGAGTGTGGGCGGTCGACGACCGGACGGACGGAACGAGCGCGACGGCGTTGATGGACGGGTGCACCTTCAACGACACCGCCTTGTAGGCGCGACGCTCCGAGTCGACCTCGGCCTCACTCCACGAGACGACAGCACCGCCCAGAACGCTCGCCGAGGCATTGTCGGGATGCCCCTCGAATTCCGACGCCAATTGCACGAGCTGCGCTGAGTCGAGAACCCGCTCCGGCGCAATCTTCCGCACCAGACCGTTCGCGGCAGCAAGGCCACCCACCGCCGCAGATGCCGATGAACCCAAACCTCGCGAATGCGGAATCACGTTGCGGCACAAGACATCCAGTCCGTCCGCCCACACTCCCGCGGCTTCGAGCCCACGTTCGACCGCGCGCACTACCAGGTGCGACGGCCCCCACGGCACCTCCTGCGCGCCCTCCCCTTCGACACGCACGTCGAGGCCGGAACCGGTTGTGGTGACGGTGATCTCGTCGTACAGCCCGAGCGCCAGTCCGAGTGTGTCGAATCCGGGCCCCAGGTTGGCGCTGGAGGCCGGCACCCGGGCTGTCACCGAGACCCCTACGGGCAACGTCTGCGTCATGTCCTGTTTCCCAACGGAGGAGGGCGAGGCGGTCACTAGGCCAGCTCGAGCGCCGATGCCACGGCCACAGGATCGACCGGGATGGGTTCGACCACGGGCACGTCGCGCAGCGCGGTGTCGGGATCCTTGAGGCCGTTGCCGGTGACGGTGCACACGATCTTCAGGCCGGGCTCGAGCCAGCCTTCCTTCCGTGCCGCGAGCAGACCCGCGATCGACGCTGCCGAGGCAGGCTCGACGAAGATCGACTCGGTCTTGGCGAGAAGCCGGTAGGCCTCGAGGATTTCCTCGTCGGTAGCCGCCCGGAATGCCCCGTCCGACTCGTCCTTCGCCGCAACAGCACTGTTCCAGGAAGCAGGCGCACCGATCCGGATAGCGGTGGCGATGGTCTCGGGATTGTTGACCGGATGACCGAGGACCAACGGGGCAGCGCCGGCTGCCTGAACGCCGAGCATGCGCGGGCGACGAGTGCTCATCCCATCGGAGAAGTACTCGGAGTACCCCTTCCAGTACGCGGTGATGTTGCCTGCGTTGCCGACGGGTAGCACGTGCACGTCCGGTGCATCGCCGAGCGCGTCGACGATCTCGAACGCCGCGGTCTTCTGACCTTCGATGCGCACCGGGTTGACCGAGTTGACCAGACCGATGGTGTCGAACTCGGAGGTCGTCTTACGGGCCAGTTCCAGACAGTCGTCGAAATTGCCCTCGACCTGAACGATCTTCGCACCGTGCATGACGGCCTGCGCGAGCTTGCCCATGGCGATCTTGCCCTGCGGGACGAGGACGGCACATCCGATCCCGGCCTTCGACGCGTAGGCGGCGGCAGAGGCCGAGGTGTTGCCGGTGGAGGCGCACAGCACGGCCTGCTTGCCGGATGCGAGCGCCTCGGTGACCGCCATGGTCATGCCGCGGTCCTTGAACGAGCCGGTGGGGTTGAGACCCTCGACCTTGATGTGCACTTCACACCCGGTGAGCTCGGAGAGCCGCTCCGCCGGGAGCAGCGGGGTACCGCCCTCGCGCAGTGTCACCGTCTTCCAGTCGTCGCCGATCGGGAGACGACCGCGGTACGCCTCGATCAGGCCCGGCCACGGGGTGTGCACGGGGGTGGTGTTCTTGTCGACCGCACTCATTCGGCGGATCCCTCCAGTCTCAGGACGCTGGTGACAGCAGTAACGGATTCGAGATTTTCGAGCGCGGCGACGGTGTCCGCAAGCGCCCGGTCGGTGGCTCGGTGCGTGAGCACCACCAGACGAGCGCCGTCGCCGGCCCCCTCCTGGCGCACAGCGGAGATACTGACGCCCCTCGTGGCGAATTCGGCGGCGACAGCAGAGAGCACGCCGGCACGGTCGGCGACCTGCAGGTTGACGTAGTACCGGGTGACGATATCGCTCATCGGAGCGATCTCGAGCTTGGCGTACTTCGATTCACGCGGGCCCCGGCCACCTTGGACACGATTACGCGCCGCCATCACGAGATCACCCATGACGGCGGATGCGGTGGGCGCTCCCCCGGCGCCCTGGCCGTAGAACATGAGGCGACCGGCTGCCTGTGCCTCGACGACGACGGCGTTGAACGCTCCGGCAACGGTCGCAAGGGGATGCTCACGCGGCACGAGAGCCGGATACACGCGCGCCGAGACACGGTCGCGGCCGTCGGGCCCTGAGATGCGTTCGCAGATCGCCAGCAGCTTGATGGTGCAGTTGAGCGCACGGGCCGAGGTGAGGTCGGCGGCGGTGATCGAGCTCATGCCTTCGCGGTAGACATCCGAGGCGGTCACGCGGGTGTGGAAGGCGATGGACGCAAGGATCGCAGCCTTGGCCGCGGCGTCGAATCCTTCGACGTCTGCAGTCGGATCGGCTTCGGCGTAACCGAGGCGGCCTGCTTCGGCCAATGTCGTCTCGTAATCGGCGCCGCTTTCGTCCATCGCGGACAGGATGTAGTTCGTCGTGCCGTTGACGATGCCCATCACCCGGTCGACGCGGTCGCCTGCGAGCGACTGCGTCAGTGGGCGGATCACCGGGATGGCGCCGGCGACGGCGGCTTCGAAGTACAGGTCGGCGTTGTGCGACTCGGCCGCCTCGGCCAGTTCACCGGTGTAGGCAGCGAGGAGAGCTTTGTTCGCAGTGACCACCGACTTGCCTGCGTCGAGCGCGGCGCGCACCAGCGTACGGGGTAGTTCGATACCCCCGATGAGTTCGACGACGAGGTCGACATCGTCGCGACGGACGAGCGCTTCTGCGTCGGTCGTCAGCAGCTCGGCGGGAAGTCCACGATCAGACGATGTGTCGCGCACCGCGACGCCCCGCAGTTCCAGGGGTGCACCGATGCGCTCTTGCAGGTCGAGCGCATCCTGCCGGATGATGTTGACGACCTCGGCACCAACGGTGCCGTGGCCGAGAACCGCGACACCGAGGGGCCGCTGCCCGGATGCACCTTGCGCCGTTGTGCTGGTCACTCCGTAACCTCCAAGCTCAGCAGATCTTCGATCGTTTCCCTGCGCAGCAGGACACGAGAGACGCCGTCCTTGACTGCCACGACAGCGGGACGGGTCAGCATGTTGTACCTGCTGGACATCGAGTAGCAGTATGCACCGGTCGCCGCGACAGCCAGCAAATCTCCCGCACCGACGTCGCCTGGCATCCAGGCATCGCGAATGATGATGTCACCACTCTCGCAGTGCTTACCGACCACCCGCGCGACGACAGGTTCGGCTTCACTCCTGCGCGACACGAGCCGCGACTCGTACTCCGCCTGATACAGGGAGGTACGGATGTTGTCGCTCATCCCACCGTCGACGCTGATGTAGCGCCGGCTCTGGCCGGCACCCACGGCCACGTCCTTGATGGTGCCCACCTCGTAGAGGGTGATGGTGCCCGGGCCGGCGATGGCGCGTCCCGGCTCGACGGCAAGGGTCGGCATAGGCAATCCGACCAGTGCCGACTCTGTGCGCACGATGTCGTTGAGTTTTGCCGCAAGGTCGGTGACCGGCGGCGGATCGTCGCTCGGCACGTACGAGATTCCGAGACCACCACCGAGGTCCACGATGTGCAGCTGCGAGGTTTTGTCGACCCCGAACTCGGCAACGATGTCGCGCAGCAGCCCGATGACACGGTGAGCAGCGAGTTCGAATCCGTCGACGTCGAAAATCTGGGAGCCGATGTGGCTGTGCAGCCCGACCAGACGCAGGTTGTCGGCCGCGAATACCCGGCGTACAGCGTCCATCGCGTGGCCGCCCGCCAGGGAGAGACCGAACTTCTGATCCTCGTGCGCAGTGGAGATGAACTCGTGGGTGTGTGCTTCGACACCGACGGTGACGCGAATCAGCACATCCTGGACGGCGTCCAATTCACCGGCGACGGCATCGAGACGGTCGATCTCGGCGAGCGAGTCCAGCACGATGTGTCCGACACCGAACTCGACGGCGGTGCGCAGTTCGGCAACGGACTTGTTGTTGCCGTGCAGCGCGATCTTCTGAGCCGGGAACCCGGCGCGCAGCGCTACCGCGAGTTCGCCCCCGGATGCGACATCGAGGCACAGACCCTCCTGGTGTACCCACCGGGCGATCTCGGTGCACAGAAAGGCCTTGGACGCGTAGTGGACACGCGCTTCGGGGCCGAAGGCCTCAGCGATCTCACGGCACCGCGACCGGAAATCGTCCTCATCTACGACGAACAGCGGTGTGCCGTATGTCTCGGCGAGTTCGGTTACGGAGACACCGGCGATGTGGGTGACGCCGTCGTCGTCGCGGCTGGTGTTACGCGGCCAGACGTGCCGGTGGAGCTCGTTCAGTTCGGTGGCGTTCTCGGGTCGTTGCGGCAGCCCGGGCGCGTGCGGGATCTCGGCGTGACGCGGGCCCGCGGGATGCGCGTTCACATCCGCTCCGGTGCGCTGACGCCGAGAAGGCCGAGCCCGTTGGCGAGGACCTGACGTGCGGCGGCACACAGAGCCAGACGAGCGGTGTGCAGGTCGCCGGGCTCTTCGTCGCCCTGCGGCAGGATGCGGCACGCGTCGTAGAACCGATGGTAGGTACCGGCAAGTTCTTCGAGATACCGCGCCACGCGGTGCGGCTCCCGCAGTTCCGCAGCCTTCGCGACGACCCGCGGATATTCACCGAGGGTGCGGATCAGGTCGCCTTCGCGGTCATGGGTGAGCAGGGCGAGGTCGGCGCCCTCCCCGCTCAGACCGAGGTCGGCAGCGTTCCGCGCGATCGACGACAGCCGCGCGTGCGCGTACTGCACGTAGTAGACGGGGTTCTCGCTCGAGGCGGAAGCCCACAGTGCGAGATCGATGTCGATGCTCTGATCCACGGACGAACGCACGAGGGAGTAGCGGGCTGCGTCGACGCCGATGGCCTCGACGAGGTCGTCGAGGGTGATGACGGTGCCTGCGCGCTTGCTCATCTTCACGGCCTGACCGTCGCGCACGAGATTGACCATCTGGCCGATCATGACCTCGACGGTGTCGGGATCGTCGCCGAAAGCAGCGGCAGCCGCCTTGAGCCGTGCGATGTAGCCGTGATGGTCGGCGCCGAGCATGTAGATGCACAGGTCGAAGCCGCGTGAGCGCTTGTTCTGGAAGTACGCGATGTCGCCTGCGATGTAGGCTGCATTGCCGTCCGACTTGATGACGACGCGGTCCTTGTCGTCGCCGTAGTCGGTGCTCTTGAGCCACCACGCACCGTCGTCGAAGTACAGGTTGCCGGAGGCCTTGAGGGTCTCGACCGACTTTTCGACGGCGCCGGACTCGAACAGCGAGTTCTCGTGGAAGTACACGTCGAAGTCGACGCCGAACTCGTGCAGCGTGCGTTTGATGTGTTCGAACATCAGCTCTACGCCGATCGACCGGAACGCTTCGTTCCGCTCGTCCTCGGGAAGCTCTAGCACCCCGGGCCGCTGGTCCTGGACCGATTTCGCGATGTCGACGATGTACACGCCGGCGTAGCCGTCCTCGGGGGCGGGCTGTCCGAGCGCGGAGGCGATGAGCGACCGGGTGAAACGATCGATCTGCGCGCCGTGATCGTTGAAGTAGTACTCGCGGGTGACCTCCCCGCCCTGCGCAGTGAGGATGCGGCCGAGCGCATCGCCGACCGCCGCCCAGCGGGTGCCGCCGAGGTGGATGGGACCGGTCGGGTTCGCGGAGACGAATTCGAGGTTGATCTTCTTGCCCGCGAGGATGTCGGCGTTGCCGTACGCGTCGCGCTCGCCCAGCACCTTGGCGACGATCGCACCCTGTGCGTCGGCCGCGAGCCTGATGTTGAGGAAGCCGGGGCCTGCAACATCGGCGGAGTCGATGCCGTCGGCAGCGGTGAGCGCTTCGGCGAGCCACGTCGCGAGATCACGGGGATTCACGCCGACCTTCTTGGCAACCTGCATCGCGACATTGGTTGCGTAGTCGCCGTGCTCGGGGTTGCGAGGCCGCTCGACAGTGAGGGTCGCAGGCAGTACAGACGCGTCGAGGTCACGGTCGGCGAGCACTCTCGCAGCGGTTCCGTGGAGCAATTCGGCAAGATCGGCAGGAGTCACAGGTGTTCATCCTATTGGCTGGGGGGTGAAGGCGCGGACGGTCCCCCGCCGCCGGCGCCCGTAGAGTTGACGATGTGCCGTACCCATGGTGCGCACGTTCGCCTGTCCATCCGTAGAAAGAGCACCCAGCGATGCCCAGCGGTCCGAGCAACGGCAGTTCCGGCAAGAAGAACACCGGCGCCAAATCGTCGAAGGCCATCCAGGCCGCCAAGAAGAACAGTGGCGGGGCCAAAGGCCTCCCGAAGCAGCGTCAGATTCCGTGGCTGACGATCGGTGGCATCGTCGCCGTCGTCGCACTGGTCGCTGTGATCGCGGTCAGCATCATTCCGCAGTACCAGGACAAGCAGGAGTTGTCGGCGTGGGTGCCGACCGAGGAGAACCAGGACCCGTCGCTGGCCATCGACGGCGTGGTGAACATCGAGTACCCGGCGGGTCAGCACGTGGCTCCTACCCAACGGGTGGCCTACGACCAGAACCCGCCGTTCGGCGGACCGCACGACGCGATCTGGGCCACTTGCACAGGGACCGTGTACGAGCAGGCCGTTCGCACCGAGAACATGGTCCACTCACTCGAGCACGGTGCAGTCTGGATCGCCTACAACCCCGATCTCCTCGACGACGCAGCAATCGAGACGCTCGCGGCGAAGGTCGACGGACGCACGTACATGTCGATGTCCCCGTACCCCGGACTCGACGCGCCGATCTCGTTGCAGTCGTGGGGTCATCAGCTCAAGGTCGACAGCGCCGATGACGAGCGCATCGACCACTTCATCGAAGCACTGCGCCTGAACCGGTACACCTACCCAGAGGTCGGTGCGAGCTGCTCGACGCTGCCGTCGTCGTTCGATCCCGCGAATCCGCCTCCGTTCGATGCGTCCGCACCCGGCCCCGACGCGGTACCGATGGACGGCGGCACCACGGACGGCACCGAGCAGATTCCCGCCGACATGCAGGCACCGGCAGGGAGCTGACGGTGAGCACCTCGGACGACCTGTCGCGCGACTCGACCGGCCCGGCCTACGGGACCGGCAACCGTCGGATGCTGCTGGTGCTCGCCGCCGTCGCTGTGCTGGCGGTCGGCTTCCTGCTCGGGTTTCTCGCGCGGATCCCCCTCGAGGACTCGCGGCCGGCGGATCCGACGGCAGGTTCGGTGGATGTCGGGTTCTGTCAGGACATGACGGTGCATCACAACCAGGCGATCGAGATGTCGGCGATTGCGGTGACGAGCTCGCAGGATCAGTACGTCCGCAACCTCGCCTACGACATCCTCACGACCCAGCAGAATCAGGTCGGGCAGATGGAGGGCTGGCTCACGATGTGGGGGCAGCCACCGCTGCCGTCAGGCCCGTACATGACCTGGATGAGCGAGGACAGCGGTCATTCGCACGCGGGTACGGGTGAGGGGCACGGATCCGGCTCGAAGGCAGGCTCCGACGGCATGGCCATGATGCCGGGGATGGCCTCTTCCGAGGATCTCGCGAACCTGCGCGCGGCGACCGGTATCGAGCAGGATGTGCTGTTCCTGCAGTTGATGCTGCGTCACCATGAGGGTGGGCTGCCGATGATGGAATACGGCGCGCAGTACGCGAGCGAATCGGTCGTCCGGGGTCTGGCTCAGAAGATGGTCGACACGCAGACCAGCGAGTCCGAGCTGATGACGTCGATGCTTGCGGAGCGCGGCGCCGAGCCACTCCCGATGAACTGATCGATGGTCCGGCGTACCTCGCCTGGGTCAGTAAACCGGCCCTGACCAGCCGATGTGGTGTTGAGCCGACAATGCGCTAGGCTGACTCCCGCACCGCTGGTCACCCGGCGGGTCCGGATTGCCCTCGTAGCTCAGGGGATAGAGCGCTTGCCTCCGGAGCAAGAAGTCGCAGGTTCGAATCCTGCCGAGGGCACCACGACGCCCCCCGCTTCATTACGAGGCGGGGGGCGAACTCGTTCCGGTAGGTCCTCAGACCCGCACGAAACGGGCGGGATGACTGCCGGGTACGAGTCGAGCACGTCCACGTTCGATGAGGTGACGCAGGTGCGCCGACCCTTCGGACATCGCCATCTGCTTGCCGCGCGCCGGGGTCTCGTCCCACGGCCGGTACCACTTCATGCGGGACGTGGCCTCCCACAGCGTGAGCCCTTCGTCACCCAGCGATTCGTAGAGGTCGTCGAGGCGATCCTCGTGGTGTTCGACCAGTGCCGCCGTCCTGGCCGCAAGGTCGTCGATGGGTTGGCGATGTGCAGGAAGAGTACGCCGCGCAGGAAGTTTCCCCACCGCACCCAGCGACGCGATGAATTCGCCGAGCGCATCCCGCTCCGCAACGGGAAAATCGAATTCACCGACGTGCGGTGTGGTCTTGGCGAGCACGTGGTCGCCGCTGAACAGGATCTCGTGTTCCTCGATATAGAAGCACGCGTGTCCGGGAGTGTGGCCGGGCGTGAACACGGTGCGGAGCGTGCGTCCGGTGAGCGGGATGATCTCCCCGTCGGTGAGTCTGCGATCGGGTGCAGCCTCCGGTTTGCCCTCACCCTTGCCCGAGTCGGCGAGGTATTCCTCGATCTGCTCGGGTGGGGCTCCCGCAATGCGCCATTGCTCGACAGCGCGTTCGCTCCAATCGGCATCGGACATCATGTGGCCGAGCTGCTCGAAGTCCGATTCGTGCATTCCTACCCAGCAGCCGGAGGCCTCGCGGAGACGCGCCGTGAGGCCGACGTGGTCGGGATGGAAATGGGTGACCACGACGCCTTCGACGTCGGTCACGGACAGGCCTGCGGTGGCAAGCCCCTGCTGCAGTGCGTTCCACGAGGTGTCGTTGTTCCAGCCGGCGTCGACCAGAACCACGCCGCGCGGGGATTCCATCGCGTAGACCTGGGTGTCTCCGACCGGGAGGTCAGCAACGGGAACGGGGATCGCGAGAATTCCGTCGCCGATATCGAGTGAAGATGTCATGGCACCGCCTTGATTCCGAATTGGTACTGCTTTTCTCACTATTCATCCGATTCGAAACTAGCTCAAAGGTTCAACTCATTGTTGGAGAGGGCTCGATGATCGCAACGATCGACCGAATGTCGCCTGCGGGGATGTGGAAGTGCTCGACGACCGAAACCGTCGTCGTCCGGTTCGGCCCTGCAGCGATGTCGAGTAGAAAGCGGGCAACGACGTCGTGGTGCCACTCGTGGAACGTCAACTCGCGCACCCGCCGGAGCGACCGGTACTCCGCCCCGTTCTCGAGGCGATCGCGGATCTCGATCCCGCTGTCGCCGGTACGCTGACCGTTCTCGACGCGCCATGCGTCTTCGGCAAGCCGCACATGCGTTGCATCGTGGCTCAGGAGCGAGCGAATGTAGGCGCGCGCCATCGCCACCCGCGCACTGTCCGTGGGCTCGTCCGCGTGTTCGGACACGGCGGCCATCAGCGTCGGAGCCCAGTCCGGGCGGCAGATCACCAGATCGGGCAGGTACGGATGAGGCCTGTTGTATTCGAGCGGAGTGCCGTCGATTCGGGCGCAGAACATGCCCGCAGCCTGCGCGACCGCGACGGGTGCAGCCGAATCCCATTCCCATTGACCCCCTGCGTGCACGTACGCGTCGGCTTCGCCGCGTAGGACCGCCATGGCCTTGGCCCCTGCAGATCCCATACGCACGAGGTCAGCGCCCACCTTGCTCGCGACCTCACCGATGAACGCAGGAGGACGGCTGCCGCTGATCACGATCGAGGGCCGGTACCGTCCGAGGGGTTCGTGGGCGACGGCCGGTTCGTCGTTCGTCGAGTAGACGGCCCCGATCGCGGGCTGCGCGACGGCCGCGGCGGTGAGTCCCTTTCCCGCCTGCCACAACGCAACGTGGACTGCCCAATCGATGTATCCGGGCCTACCGTATTCTTTCGAGCCGTCGAGCGGATCGATGATCCATACCCTCTCCGCGTCGATGCGTGCCGGATTGTCGGCCGATTCCTCCGAGAGCACCAGGTCGCCGGGTCGCGCAGACGCGATCCGCTCGAGGATGAATGCGTTCGCAGCGTGATCACCACGGCGTCCGAGTTCGCGTCCGTAGTGCTCGTACCGTGCAGTCGCGCGAATGGTCAGCAACAGTTCTCCTGCGCCCGCGGCAATCTCGGTGGCCAGGGCTGCGTCGTCGGTCATGCACTCCACAAAACCATGGTTCCTGCTCGGCGGGACCCGCGGCCGTTGACCATTTACTAGAACGCGTTCTATTGTCGGCTGCGGAAGAAGCTCATCGCAGCGGTAGACATCGGACCTTCAGGAGAACCGCGTGCTCACCGATCCACTGACAGCGGCCATCGCCGAAGCCGAGAAACTCGTGGCCACCGCACCGCACATCCGCACCGAACAAGACTTGACGGAGGGCTACGAGTACCTCGCCGGGGGAATCTCCGCGTGCGTGCACGCCGCGTTCGCGCACAGCAGCACACATCCGACATTCATCACGGGCACCGGCCCCTACGCAAAGATGGGTCTCGACAATCCCGACACTCTGTATTGGGGCGCTCCCGTGCGGGACAACGCCGAGTACCTCGTCACCGGACGTCGCGGCACCACCTGTGATCTGAGCTTCCAGGTGATGGCAGGCAATTACACCGATACGAACGTGCCCGGCAATGTGACAGCGTTCGACGACCGCGCGATCAGCATCGCCGACGACGGCACCTTCGAGATCCGGTTCGGGCCCGGCCCCGCAGATCCCACGCGCAACTACTTCCACCTGTCCCCTGGTTCGTCGCAGCTCGTCGTCCGGGAGGTCTACAGCGATTGGACCCAGCGGCGCGGAACGCTGCGCATCGACCGGCTCGACACTCTGGGAATCCCTGCGCCTGCACCCGCCCGAGACGACATCACGCGACGGTACGAGCGCGCAGCCCGCGCCCTGGTGTCGCGCGTGAAGACATGGCTGCAGTTTCCGCAGTGGTTCTATCTGGATCTTCCCGTCAACACCCTCACCGAACCGCGTCGCACGCCCGGCGGGCTCGATACCCAGTACTCCTCGGTCGGTCATTTCGAACTCTCGGACGACGAGGCGATGATCATCACGCTGCCCGCATCGGACGCCCCCTACCTGGGCTTCCAGCTCGGCAGTCTGTGGTACGTCTCGCTCGACTACACCGGCCATCAGACGTCGCTCAACAACTCCCAGGCACAGGTCGATCCCGATGGAAACATCCGGATCGTCGTTTCGAACCGCAACCCGGGGGTGACCAACTGGGTCGAGACCGTCGGTCACGACCGCGGCATCCTGCAGTTCCGCTGGCAGCGCCTCGACCGCCACCCCGGGCCCGCAGAGGGCCCGGTTGCCGAAATCGTCGCGGTCGACCGAGTCCCCGAGCTACTGCCGTTCCACGGGTCGAATCGCATCACGCCGGACGACTGGGCGGCGCGCATCGCCGCCCGCCAGAGCGGCATAGCGGATCGGATGCTCGCATGAACACCGCAGCCGGTCTCCTACGCGATCGGGTGGTCGTCATCTCGGGCGTCGGCCCCGGCCTCGGCCGCACACTCGCGGTACGGTGCGCCGAGCACGGCGCCGATGTCGTTTTGGCCGCTCGCACCCCGGAGCGGCTCGAACAGGTCGCGGCAGAGGTCACCGCACTCGGCCGCCGCGCGGTGACCGTACCGACCGATATCACAGATGACGACTCGGCCGCCCACCTCGCACAGGTGGCCGCGCACGAGTTCGGGCAGGTCGACACCCTGGTGAACAACGCGTTCTCGATTCCCGCGATGAAATCGTTGGCGCGCACAGATTTTCAACATATTCGTGACAGCATCGAACTCACCGTGCTCGGCGCGCTCCGACTGACCGGACTGTTCACCGACCTCCTCGGAACCTCCAAAGGGTCCGTGGTGAATATAAATTCGATGGTTCTTCGGCATTCCCAAGAGCGCTACGGCAGTTACAAGCTGGCGAAGTCTGCACTGCTCGCATCGTCACAGTCGCTTGCGACGGAACTCGGGCCCAAAGGAATTCGCGTCAATTCCGTTGCTCCCGGATATATCTGGGGCCCGATCCTGCGCGGCTATTTCGAGCATCAGGCAGAAAAGTACGGCATGACAGTCGACCAGATCTACGACCACACCGCAGCCGCGAGCGATCTGAAGCGGCTGCCCACCGTCGAGGAGATCGCCGATGCTGTGATCTTCCTTGCCTCGCCGATGGCGTCGGCGATCACAGGCCAGTGCCTCGACGTCAACTGCGGCGAATACCACCACTGACGGGAAGATCATGACAGAACGCACCTCGATCGGTACCGCCGAATCGCTCCACGACTCCGCCACCCGCCTGACGGGCCTGACAGACTTCGGAACCGACGACTATCGCGAGGCTCTCTCCGTGCTACTCGATTCGTACGAGCGCGACGAGAAACTCACCCCGCTCGGAAGTAAGATGTCGCGGGTGTTCCTGCGCGGCGCACTCGTCGCGCGATTGCTGTCCGAGGCGGCGTGGGCACAGCATCCCGCGCATGCGGACGTCGAGATCACGCGCCCCATCTTCGTGACGGGCCTTCCCCGCACAGGTACCACCGCGCTGCATCGCCTCCTCACTGCCGACCCCGGCCACCAGGGCCTCGAGATGTGGCTGACGGAGATGCCGCAACCACGTCCGCCTCGCGAGACATGGGCAGACAATCCGGTGTTCGCCGGGATCGAGTCGGCGTTCTCCCAACATCACGTCGAGCACCCCGAGTTCATGGGAGTGCATTACATGTCGGCCGCGGAGGTCGAAGAATGCTGGCAACTGCTGCGCCAGTCGTTCCGATCGATCTCGTACGAGTGCCTCGCCAATCTGCCCGGCTACTCGCAGTGGCTCGCCGGGCAGGACTGGACCCAGGCGTATGCGCGCCACCGGCGCAATCTCCAGCTGATCGGCCTGCCCGACGCCGGTAAGCGGTGGGTGCTGAAGAACCCGAGCCACCTCTTCGCTCTCGATGAATTGCTCACCGTGTACCCGGACGCCCTCGTCGTGGTCACCCATCGCGACCCACGCACCGTCATCCCATCCGTGTGCAGCCTCGCCGCCCAAGCAACCGAAGGTTGGTCGGAGACGTTCGTCGGCCACACCATCGGCCGTAGCCAACTCAATCTGTGGGCACGGGGTCACGCAGCATTCACCGAGGCGCGGTCGCGGCACGACCGCGCACACTTCGTCGACGTCGATTACCGGGACTTCGTCGCGGATCCTCTGGCGACCGTCGCCACCATCTACGACCGGCTCGGCACCGACCTCAGCGCTGAGGCAGAGCGTGCGATGACGTCGATGCACGCGGAGAGCCGCAGCGGGGAACGCAAGCCTGCACACCGGTACACCCTCGAGGAGTTCGGGTTGCGCGCCGAGGACGTCGACGAACGTTTTCCCGATTACGCATATCGTTGACCGCGCCACCCTGCGGTGGCCGGGTCGTTTCCGGCGTGGCGCGTGGTGAGGATGTCGAGCAGGGGAAACAGGGCCGCCGCGATCCGGTCTCCGGTCTCGACGTACTTGCGTTCCGAGAGACCGACCGGGTCGGGGATCGCCGGGATTCCCTCGGCATTGCTGGTGGAGCGGTAGGCGTCGAGCCTCGCGACGGTGTCGGCTCCGGTCACGACCGCGATCAGGTGCGCCTCGGTGAGAGTGAACGACTTCATCGACGAACCTGCAGCCAGTGCGCCGACCCGGTCGCGCTGATCCTCGGTCATGGTGAGGACCAGGTTCGCCCGGGCGATCATGCCCGCATCCACCCGGCGCGCACGCCGTTCGATCACGTTGCCGCCCAGCCCCTCGATCACGGCAGCGGCGCGCGGTTCGACCGGGTAACCGACGAGAGCACGAGTCCCTGCACTCTCCGCGGCCAGGTCGTTGATCCGTCGCTCCGAGGCGTACGCGAGCGTGAGCCGCTCCGCAATCACTGAGCGGCACACGTTCCCGCTACAAACGAACAAGATGCGCACCGGCGTACTGTAACCGGGACAATTTACGCACCTGACGTGCCCAGATTCTCGTCACCTCGGGTGAACTCCCCGTTCATCCGGACAATAACTGCAGTTCATAGAGCGCAGACGAGACCGGGGCGGTGCGACTGATCGACACTTCGGTTAGCCTGACCTTCCCGCGGAGACTCCGCGGTCAGGAGGTGTTGTGTACGTGTCGCTTCGAAGAAGGATCATCCCACTGTGCGCCGCGATGTTGACCGCGTTCGCACTGACCGCATGCGGACAGGACTCCGGGACGGGCCCGGGAACGGACTCGACAGAACAGACTTCTGCGGAGACGACCCGCGCCGTGGCGACCCCCATGGGGGAAGTGACGATTCCCGCTGAGCCACAACGCGTCGTCGTGTTGAACTACGCGCTCGCCGGCTACCTCTACCATCTCGACGTTCCCGTCGTCGGCGTCACGCCCGAGGATGCAGACGCGGCGGGCCAGTTCTCCGAATTCTGGGCGGACGACGCGCAGGACGCCGGGACCGAATTCCTTCCGTGGTCCGTGGACGGCTTCGATATCGAGGCCATCGCAGCGATGGACCCCGATCTCATCATCGCGGGCGGCGTCGGGTTCCCGTACTTGCAGGCATCAGAGGCCTACGACAACCTCACCACGGTTGCTCCGACCGTGCTCGTGGATCGGCAGTTCCAGACCTGGCAGGAACAGTTCGGGTTCCTCGCAAACGACGTGTTCGACCAGTCCGACGTACTCACACAGCTGACGCAGGAGTACGAGGACCGCAGGACCGAGGTCATCGAGTCGATCACCCCACCGCCCAACCCGGTCTCGTACGTCACGATCACGGCGGACGGCACTCCGTACGTCCTGATCGAGAACATGGGCCTGCCCGCCGATCTCGCCGACTTCGGGTTCGAACCGGCCCCCGTGTTCGCAGACAGCGGCGCCGAGCCGTACACGGAAGGCGGCGACATGTTCGAAGTCTCCCTGGAGACCATCGGGCAGGTCGTGACCACCCCATCGGTGTTCGTCACCGGGTTCAACGGCCCCGGCCCGTCCGTCGAGGAACTGAAGGCCAACCCCATCTATGCCTCCCTTCCCGCATTCGCCGCCGGACACGCCTACGACATGCCGTACTGGGCGATCCGCGCCGACTACGACGAGTCGATGGCGTTTCTCGACCACCTCGAGGAGCAGTTCGCCTGACAGCCGCTCCGACGTGGGATGATCGAAAGTATGCCCGCACCACTTCCGCTCGACCCCATCGCCGAAGCCCACCGCCAGTGGACCCTCCACGGCTGGGGCGAGGTCGCCGACGGCATGGCCGCTGTGACCTCGGTGATGCGGGCCCAGCAGATCATGATCGCCCGCGTCGAGGAGGTCCTCAAACCGTTCGGTCTGACCTTCGCACGCTACGAACTGCTGACCCTCCTTCACTTCACGAAGTCGGGGGCGCTTCCGATGGCCAAGGCCAGTGCTCGACTACAGGTGCACCCGACCAGCGTCACCAATGCAGTCGACCGACTCGAAGCCGCAGGCCTCGTTCGACGCACACCGCATCCGAGCGATCGTCGCGCCACATTGATCGAATTGACCGACGCCGGGCGCACGCTCGCCGTCGAGGCAACGGAGAAGCTCAATGCGGAGGTGTTCGCACGCCCCGGCATCCCGGAGACAGACCTCGACGAATTGCTCCGGGTGCTGTCCGTGATGCGCCACGATGCAGGTGATTTCGATACCGGTGGCGCACCGACGAAATGGTGAACAGAGCAGTGAGGGCCGCCCCGATCGGGGCGGCCCTCACTCGTCTGAGTCGAACTCGGTCGGTCAGGCGTTCTTGAACTCCGGTGTGCGCTTTTCGATGAACGCTGCCATGCCTTCCTTCTGGTCGGCTGTGGCGAACGTCGAATGGAACACTCGGCGTTCGAATTTCACGCCCTCGGCGAGCGTGGTCTCGAACGCGCGGTTCACCGCTTCCTTCGCCATGATCGCGACGGGCAACGACATCGAGGCGATAGTCGTCGCCGTCTCGAGCGCGGCGTCGAACAGCTCGGCCACCGGCACGATCCGCGACACGAGTCCGGCGCGTTCGGCTTCCTCTGCATCCATGTTGCGACCAGTGAGAACCATCTCCATCGCCTTGGCCTTGCCCACGGCGCGGGTCAGTCGCTGCGAGCCACCGATACCCGGGATGACGCCGAGCTTGATCTCGGGCTGTCCGAACTTCGCGGTGTCGGAGGCGATGATGAAGTCGCACAGCATCGCGAGTTCGCAGCCGCCACCGAGCGCGTAGCCGGAGACCGCGGCGACGATCGGGGTGCGTGCCGCCGAGAGGCGGTCCCACTCGGAGAAGAAGTCCTCCCCATAGACCTCGCTGAACGTCTTGGGCGCCATCTCCTTGATGTCGGCGCCTGCGGCGAAGGCCTTGTCGGAACCGGTGAGCAGGATCGCTCCGATCTCGGCGTCGGTATCGAGCTCCTCGACTGCCGCAACGACCTCGTGCATCAACTGGCTGTTGAGGGCATTGAGCGCCTTGGGCCGGTTGAGCGTGATGATCCCGACGCGGCCCTTACGGTCGACCAGGATGGTCTCGAACTCGCTCACTTGCTGTCCTCTTCTGTCGAACGGGTACGGATGTCGTTGATGATCGCAGAGAAGTCGAGACCACCGCCGCCACCCTCGTTGAACCGGTGGTAGAGCTCGGCCGCACGCAACCCGAGCTCGGCATCGACACCGTTGGTACGCACCGCGTTCGATGCCAGACCGAGGTCTTTGTCCATGAGTGCGACAGCGAATCCGGGCTGGTAGCCGTTGTTGGCCGGGGTCGTCGGGACCGGGCCCGGCACCGGACAGTTGCTCGTGAGTGCCCAGCACTGACCCGACGCGTTGGAGGCGACGTCGAACAACGCCTGGTTGGTCAGACCCAGCTTCTCGCCGAGGACGAACGCCTCGCTGATCGCGATCATCGATACACCGAGGATCATGTTGTTGCAGATCTTCGCAGCTTGACCGTTGCCCGATCCACCGCAGTGCACGACCTTGCGGCCCATGACCTCGAGCAGCGGCTGAGCCGACCCGAAGTCGGTCTCGGGACCGCCGACCATGAATGCGAGAGTGCCTGCTGCCGCGCCTGCGACACCGCCGGAGACGGGTGCGTCGATGGCACGGTGTCCCGCAGCCTGTGCGCGGGATGCAGCCTCACGAGCGTCGGCGACGTCGATGGTGGAGCTGTCGATGAACAGCGTGCCGGCCTTCGCCACGGGCAGAAGCTCGTCGTAGAGGCCGAGCACGAGCTTGCCGTTGGGCAGCATGGTGACAACGACGTCGGCACCGTTGACAGCCTCGGCCGCGGATGCGGCGACGGTGAGGCCGTCTTTCGTGGCCTGTTCCTGAGCCGCGGGCACCGGGTCGAACCCCGTGACCGGATAGCCGGCCTTCACGAGGTTCGCAGCCATCGGGCCGCCCATGTGCCCGAGGCCGAGGAAGGCAACGCTGGGGAGAGTGCTCATCTATCGATCTCCTTCGTCGGCGGCGAGCCCGAGTTCGAGATCACCGAGCGGCTGGAAGTATGCGTCGACGTCCGCGTCGGTGACGTCGGTGAGGGTCGCGGGAGACCACGCGGGATTGCGGTCCTTGTCGACCACCTGTGCGCGAATACCCTCGACCAGATCATGGGTCTTCAACGACGCGAGCGACACCCGGTACTCCTCGTTGAGAACCTCTTCGAGGGATCGGAGTTGCCGAGCGTGCCGGAGGGACCGCAGGGTCGCCTCCAGCGCAACCGGCGACTTGCCGAGGATCGTCTCCGCCGTGGCCTGCGCCTCGGGAGCATCGCTGGCACGGAGGCGCTCGACGATTTCGACGACGCTGTCCGCTGCATAGGCCTCGTCGATCCAAGCCTGCTGTGAGAGCAGGATCGATTCGGGCGCGGGCTGAGAATACTCGGCCAGAGCCTCGTCGACCGAACCGGATTCCAGTGCGCCGAGGAACTTGTCGAGTGCCTCCGACGGGACGAAGTGGTCGGCGAACCCGAGTGCGATCGCGTCGCCGGCATTCATGCGCCCGGTGGTCAGGGCGACGTGGGTGCCGAGCTCACCCGGTGCGCGCGAGAGCAGGTAGGTACCACCGACATCGGGAATGAACCCGATTCCGACCTCCGGCATTGCCAGAGAGGAACGTTCGGTGACGATCCGGACGTCGCCGTGCGCCGAGATCCCGATACCGCCGCCCATCACGATGCCGTCCATGATCGCGACGTACGGCTTCGGGTAGCGACCGATCGCGGCGTTGAGGATGTACTCGTCGCGCCAGAAGTCCTGCGTACCGGTGCCGCCGTCCTTCGCATCGTGGTAGATCGCAACGATGTCACCCCCCGCGCACAGACCACGTTCGCCCGCGCCGGAGACCACAACGGCCCGGATCGTGTCGTCGGTGGACCATTCGAGCAGCGCCTCGGCCATCGCTTGAACCATGGTGTGGTTGAGCGCGTTGATCGCCCTGGGCCGGTTCAGAGTGATCCGGCCGAGCCCGTTCTTCGCCTCGATGAGGATCTCGGGTTCGTTCCCCGTCATGCCGCTCCTGTCTGGGCCGCCGCCACCACGCTGCGCGCGATGACCAGCCGCATGATTTCGTTGGTTCCTTCCAGGATCTGGTGAACGCGCAGATCTCGCACGATCTTCTCGATCCCGTACTCGGCAAGGTAACCGTATCCGCCGTGTAGCTGCAGTGCTTCGTTCGCCGCGGAGAATCCTGCGTCGGTCGCGAACCGCTTCGCCATGGCACACAGTTCCACCACGTCGGGGGCCTCGGCGTCGAGCGCATCGGCGGCCCGCCAGAGCAGGGTGCGCGCCGCTTCCAGTTCGGTGCGCATGTCGGCGAGCCGGAACTGCAGCGCCTGCGCATCGAGCAGTCGCTCGCCGAATGCCTTGCGCTCGGCGAGATATGCGACCGTCCGATCGAGGGCGGTCTGGCCGCCGCCGACCGAACACGCAGCGATGTTCAGTCGCCCGCCGTTGAGCCCGTGCATCGCGATCCGAAAGCCGCCGCCGTCCGCACCGAGGAGATTCTCAGCGGGAACACGGGCGTCCTCGAAGATCACCTGACGGGTGGGCTGGGCGTTCCAGCCCATCTTCTTTTCGTTGGCGCCGAACGACAGCCCGGGGGTGTCCTTCGGGATGATGAACGCGGAGATCCCGCGGGCTCCGGTATCGCCGGTGCGGGCCATCACCACGTACACATCGGAAGTGCCTGCACCCGAGATGAATTGTTTGACACCGTTGAGCACGTACTCGTCGCCGTCCCGGACGGCTTTGGTGCTCAAGGCAGCGGCGTCCGACCCGGCACCCGGTTCTGTGAGGCAATAGCTGCCGAGGTGTTCCATCGAGCACAGGCTCGGCAGCCACCGGCGGCGCTGTTCGTCGTTGCCGTACTTGTCGATCATCCACGCCACCATGTTGTGGATCGAGATGTACGCGGCGATCGACGGACAGCCCTTGGCGAGTTCCTCGAATATGCGGACGGAGTCGAGGCGTCGCAGCCCGGACCCGCCCACGTCCTCTCGAACATAGATTCCGCCCATGCCGAGTGCTGCGGCCTTGCGCAGCACGTCGACCGGGAAGTGCTTCTCCTGGTCCCATTCGACCGCGTTCGGAGCCAGGTACTCGCTGGCGAAGTCGCGGGCGGTCTCCCGGATCGCCCGGTCGTCGTCGGTGAGTGCGAACATTGTCGGTGCCGCCTAGTCCATGGTCGGGATGACGAAGTGGTCGGTGTCGGCCACGTGGGCGCCCTCGAGATCGCCTTCCTTGACACCGGAAGGCCACCGCTGGGTGATCGTCTTGGTCTTGGTGTAGAAGCGGAATGCATCCGGTCCGTGCTGGTTGAGATCGCCGAAACCCGAGGCCTTCCAGCCACCGAAGGTGTAGTACGCGATCGGCACCGGGATCGGGACGTTGACGCCCACCATGCCCACCTCGACGCGGTTGGTGAAGTCGCGGGCGGTGTCACCGTCGCGCGTGAAGATCGCGACGCCGTTGCCGTATTCGTGCTCGGTGGGTAGACGCAGCGCGTCCTCGTAATCGCGTGCCCGGACGACGGTCAGGACCGGCCCGAAGATCTCTTCCCTGTAGATCGACATGTCGGTGGTGACCTTGTCGAACAGCGTTGCACCGGAGAAGAAGCCGCTCTCGTGGCCTTCGAGGACGAATCCGCGACCGTCCACGACGAGTTCGGCACCTTCCTCGACGCCCTTGCCGATGTACTCGTGGACGCGGTCGCGTGCGGCGGCAGTGACGAGCGGACCGAAGTCCGCCTTCTCGTCGAAACTGGTACCGATGCGCAGTTCGGCGATGCGCTCGGTGAGCTTGGCGACGAGCCGATCGGCGGTGTCCTCGCCGACGGGGACAGCCACCGACAGCGCCATGCAGCGCTCCCCGGCCGAACCGTACGCGGCACCGATCAGTGCATCGGCCACCTGATCGAGGTCGGCGTCGGGCATGATGATCGCGTGGTTCTTCGCCCCACCGAAGCACTGTGCGCGCTTGCCGTGCTGCGCAGCCGTCTCGTAGATGTATTGCGCGATCGGTGTCGATCCGACGAAGCCCACGGCCTTGATGCGCGGGTCGGTCAGCAGGACATCGACGGCAGTCTTGTCGCCGTTGACGACGTTGAAGACACCCGCGGGCAGGCCTGCCTCGAGGAAGAGCTCGGCCAGGCGCAGGGGAACGGACGGGTCACGCTCGGACGGCTTGAGGACGAACGCGTTGCCGGAGGCGAGAGCCGGGCCGGCCTTCCACAGCGGAATCATGGCCGGGAAGTTGAATGGAGTGATGCCCGCGACCACGCCGAGGGGCTGACGCATCGAGTAGACGTCGATGCCGGTGCCTGCCGATTCGGTGTACTCGCCCTTGAGCATGTGGGGGGCGCCGAGGCACACCTCGACGACCTCGAGACCGCGCTGGACGTCGCCCTTGGCATCGGCGAGGGTCTTGCCGTGCTCGCTCGACAGCAGTTGCGCAAGCTCGTCCATGTTGTCCTGCACGAGTTGTACGAACTTCATCAGGACGCGGACACGTTTCTGCGGGTTCCAGGAAGCCCAGACCTTCTGCGCTTCGACGGCGTTGGCGATGACCGCTTCGACCTCGGCGTTGCCGGCGAGCGGCACACGCGCCTGAACGGCACCGGTGTTGGGATCGAAGACGTCGGCGAAGCGACCGGACGCACCGGTGAGGTGCTCGCCGCCGACGAAGTGGGTGAGTTCTCGAACGCTCATGTCGAACCGTCCTCGGAGATAGTCGTGTCGGTGACCGGGGGTGGCAGAAAACCACACCCCGAAGTCTTCGCCCATCCTATAGTTGGAAGTCCATGTATGTCTACAGTCACATTCGAGCCCGGCGATCCGAGCGGCGACTCAGCGCAGGCGGCGGTAAAGATCCTCCAGATCGGACATGCCGCGGATCACCACGGCCTCGTCGGTTCCACCCGCCCGCAGAGCCCGGCGCAGCAACATCGGATCCAGATCGTCCACGGCAGGCCGGAAACGCTCGACCGGAAGCTCCGGTAGTTCGGTATCGTCCCCGTAGAAATCACCGTCGTCGGGCTCCTCCTCCTCGACCCCTCCGATGAGCATCGACACCTCCACCCCCCGCAGCGTCAAGACGGACATGGGGTTTTCATCGACGTGCTCGGCCAATAGGAACGCGACCGCCGCAGCATGCTTACACGGCCAACCGTCGTCGGGGCACGTGCAGTCGAAGTCGAGTTCACCGGCGCGGCGCGGCAGCAACAGCGGCCCGAGTTCCTCGGGCAGCACTCCCCCCGCCAGGCGCGCGAGCAATCCGGGCGACGAACGCACCCGTTCGATCAGTTCCTCGACGGCCTCGTCCGACAACGTGCGCACCGTGACGGTGGCCGTGAACGGGCGCAGCTGGCTGCCCTGCACCTCGCCGATCACGGCGCCGGGCTCGAGTCGCATGGACACCACCTGACCTGATCGCGCATACGCACGACCCCGGGTCAGCCGCCCCTTCTCGGCCACCTGTTCCATCGTCGCGATGAGTTCCTTCGACCACCAGCTGCGGCCGATCGCGCCGCGCTTGGTGCGAGCCTCCACGCCGTGCATCGCCGATTCGGCGGTGCCGTGCCTGCCCCCGTTCCTCCGGCCCGCCATCAGTCACCCACCGCATCGTCGCCGAGGGTCAACAGCGAGTGCAGCTGATCGGTGGACAGTTCGGTGATCCAGTTCTCCCCCACTCCGACCGCGAGATCGGCGAGTTCCTGTTTCCCGGTGAGCATTTCATCGATCCGCTCTTCGACTGTGCCCACGCACACCAGCTTGCGCACCTGCACGTCGCGGCGTTGCCCGATGCGAAAAGCGCGGTCGGTGGCCTGGTTCTCGACCGCTGGATTCCACCAACGATCCAGATGCACCACGTGGTTGGCGGCCGTCAAGTTCAGACCCGTGCCGCCCGCTTTGAGCGACAGGAGCATGATCGGGGGCCCTGCACCGTCCTGTTGGAATCGGGTGACCATGTCGTCGCGCTTCGCCTTCGGCACACCGCCGTGCAGGAACGGCACCTCGATCGCGAAACGCTGTTCGAGATACGGCGCGACGAGGGTGCCGAACTCACGGAACTGAGTGAACAGCAGGACCTTCTCGCCGTCCCCGAGCACCGATTCGACGATGTCCTCGATCAGCCCGAGTTTGCCCGACCGGTGCCGCCCGCGGCGCAGCACCGGAGAGCCGTCGCCGAGATAATGGGCGGGATGGTTACATACCTGCTTGAGGCGGGTCAGCGCCGCGAGCACTGCGCCCTTGCGGGCCATTCCCTCTTTGTCGCGAATCTTGCGCATCATGTCGTCGACAACAGCCCGGTACAGCGCGGCTTGTTCGGCGGTGAGGTTGGCCCGCACGGTCTGCTCGAACTTCTCCGGCAGATCGGAGATCACATCAGGGTCGGTCTTGACGCGTCTCAACACGAACGGTGCAGTCAGCGCACGCAGTCGTGCGGCCGCCGCTGAATCATGATCGCGTTCGATGGGTACCGCGAACTTCGCTCGGAACCCTGCAGCGCTGCCGAGCAGTTTCGGGTTCGCGAAATCGAGGATCGAGCGGAGTTCCTCGAGCCGGTTCTCCACAGGTGTGCCGGTGAGTGCGATCCGGTGTGCTGCATGAATAGCGCGGGTAGCCCGTGACTGTCCGGTGCTCGCGTTCTTCACGTGCTGCGCCTCGTCGAGCACGATCCGCCGCCACGACAGCTCCATCAACTGCGCGATGTCACGCGCGACGATTGCGTAGGTGGTGATCACCAGGTCGTGATCGGCTACGGCTGCGGCAAGTGCGTCGTCGCGCAGACGCGAAGGACCGTGGTGCACGTAGACGCGCAGACCCGGAACGAACCGCTCTGCCTCCCGATGCCAATTGCCGACGACGGACATCGGACACACCAGCAGCGTCGGCGCCGAGCCCTGACCGGGCGAACCGCCTGCCTGTGACACCTCTTGTTCGTGGGCCAGCAGCGCGAGCACCTGCACTGTCTTGCCCAAACCCATATCGTCCGCGAGCACAGCACCGAGACCGAGCCTGGTCATGAAAGCGAGCCAGTCGAGTCCCCGCTGCTGGTAAGGGCGTAGTTCGGTACGCATGTCCTTCGGCACCGGCACCGGCTCGGGATGCACCTGACCGTCGAGCAGCGTCTCGACCCACCCGGATGCGGTGATATCGGTGACTTCGACCGGCGGCGGGTCATCTCCGGTGAACTGCGCGAAGAAGGAACCCAGCGAGCCGTCCTGCTCCGAATGGGCATTGACGTATTCGGCGGCGCGTGCCAGCGCCTCATTGTCGGCGCGAACCCATTTGCCGCGCAGCTTCACCAGGTCGCTGTTCGCGGCGACGAGTTCTTCCATCTCGGAGTGTGTGAGCAACATGTCGCCGACGGCGAGTTGCCACTCATAGGAGACAATCGCGTTCATTCCCACCGAGCTCTCGTCGGCAGTCACCGGTGCGACCGATGAATTCACCTTCAGGCGCAGCGACGGGTCGACCGTGGCCCACGCTCTCGGCAGTAGCAGCGACACGCCCGTCGCCTGCAGAGCGCGCGCGCCGTGCTCCACGAGATCGATCACAACCGGGGTCGGCAGCAGCAGATCCAGCGTGTCGGGGTCGCGCGGGACATCCTGTAGTCGCGGGTACGCATTGAGCGCGGCCCCGAGCTTGCGGACACCGATCTGAAGCAGATGCGCGTCGGTCGACTCCACCGGCAAGGGAAGCGGCGACCGGCCCTCCGTCTGCAGGCACACTTCGAGACGCCACAACGCGTCGGCACCGACGCCCGCATCGTCACTGTCGTCCGGCTCCACCAGGCGAAGCACGAGGTCGGGTTCGAATCCCGCGAGGCTGGCCCGCCATTCGTCGAGTGCGTCGGCCATCCGTTGGCTGCCGCGCGGATGCGGGTTGCCGTCGGCCAGCGCCGCAACGAGGGGATGCAGCGACGTCGATGGTCGGTGCAGACCCCGCACGATCGGGTCGGTCAGCTCGGCACACAGGTCGTCGAGCAGTGCCGCAGGACGGCCGAGCTGGCGCTGAACCGGCGGCATCGCCGCAGCGAGCTCCGCAAGCCACGCTCGTGTCTTCTCGCCGCCGAGGAGCCGCCAGCGAGCCCACCACTGTTTCTCGGCCCGCACCAGTTCGGGCGCGACCCGGCCGGCCTGCGCCCACCGTTCGATGCCACGCGCCACGTGGACGAGGAAACGCAGATCACCCGCAATTCCCTGAGCGCGGCGCGGAACGTCGAGCAGGAGTTCGGCGGCGTCCGGCGGTGCGACGGCGATGGCGGGCAGGACGCGCGGTTCGGTGTCGCCGGGCAGCGTCAGCTCGACCCGGTGCCGGAAGGGCCGGTCGGTCCACCGGCGCAGCGCCGACGGCAGCTCCGCGATGTCGGCGGAGCCGACGGCGGGTGTTTCGTCCGGTTCGCGCCACAGCACGAGACCCGATCCCGGTGACCAGAGCCCGTGCAAGAACATCCCTATATGGTGCCAGCCCCCGTCGACATCCGAAGTGGCAGGCTGTGACCATGGCGATTGCGTACGGTTTCTCGGAATACGGCGGACCCGACACCCAGCAGGTCTTCGACCTGGAAGTACCTCGGCCTGGACCTGGTCAGCTCGTCGTCGCCGTTCACGCCGCCGGAGTGAATCCGGCCGACTGGAAGGTACGGACGGGCACCCGCAAGGACACCGTTCCGGTGACACTGCCTGCCGTCCTCGGACGGGAGGTGTCGGGTGTGGTCACGGCAGTCGGCGAGAACGGCCGGGACTTCTCGGTGGGCGATGCCGTCTTCGGTTCGACCGCCACGGGTTTCGGCGGGTATGCCGAATACACGGTGCTCAACGCCGACAGTGCCGCGCACAAGCCCGAGGCGCTCGGTTTCGCCGCGGCCGCGACCGTTCCGGTTGCGCTGGGCACAGCGCTCGACATCGTCGAGCAACTCGAGATCGTGGATGCGGACACCGTTCTGGTACTGGGCGCCGGGGGCGGTGTCGGCTCGGCCGTCACCCAACTGGCCCACGCGCGGGGCGCGGCGGTACTCGGTGTCGCGAGTGCAGGAAAATCGGATCTCGTGGAGTCCAACGGCGGAATCTGGATAGAGTCCGGACCCGGCAGCGAAGGCCGGATCGTCGCGGCAGGTGAGCGCGTGGGGAAAGTGACGGTGATCGTCGACCTGGTGGGCGGGGACGTCCTGGTACACGCCGCAGCTGCCTGCGGACCCGCCGTGCGCCTGGTCAGCGTCGCCGATCCGGCCCTGGGGTCCGAGCTCGGCGGTTCGGGTGTCGACCGTCGCCGCACCACCGAGGCGTTCACGCGTGTCGCGGCACTCGTCGAAACGGGTGTCCTCGACCCGAGGATCGAGCAGACCTTCCCGCTCGGCGAAGCCGGACGCGCCCTGGCGCTCGTCGAGGAGGGGCACGCGCGCGGCAAAGTGGTCGTCACCGTCCGCTGAACACTCCGCCGCCGGGTACTGAACTCGAGCACAGTCTGGCTCGAGGCGCGTGGGCGGAGGAGGATGTGCGTATGCCCGTCCTGATTCAGGTCCTCGAGCAGACATACAGTGCTCACACGCCGTGGGAGCAGGTGAAGTACGCGTTCATCGACTGGGACCACGTCACCACGTTGCGCCTCGACGGCCAGTGCGGGGTGTGGCTCGACGGGACCAAACACGGTGAGTCGCACCGGCTCGCCGCGACCGCCAGTCCCGAGGATGCGATCTTCTTCCTGCTCAGGGTCTACGACCGGATCGCCGAATGCCGCCAGTCCGGTGGTTCCTGGATCGTCGGACACGACGGACGTACGGTCGCATCGATCCGCGCGACACGTTTCCCGCTGACCACCGAGAACTGATTTCCCGGGTGCGTTCCGCCTGCGGCGCCGCTGCCGCGCAGGTGGGTGCGTGCCCACAACACCACGCGCGCAAGTCCGTGGAGCGCGCAAACACGACATGTCGACGCAAACCTGTCACCATCATCCGATGCGTGGGGGAAACGCGAAGTGGTGGGTGCCGGTGGTGGTGATCGCCATGGTCGTGTCGTGGTGGTACGACTCGTCTCCGCCACGGTCGGATCCCGCTCCCGGTAGTCCGTCGCGCGCGCTGATCGACGAGTTGCTCGCTGCGGTGACGGTTGTGCCCGTGCGGCCGCACCCCGGTGGTTACGTGCGCGAGTGTGGAAGCGAAGGCGGGTGTGTCTTCGGAGAAGCGTGGACGGACGAGCACCCTGGGCCGGGCGGGCACGACGGCTGCGACACCCGCAACAACGTGCTCGCACGGGACCTTCGCGACGTCGCATTCCGGCCGGGCAGCGACGAGTGCGTCGTCCTCAGCGGAACACTCGACGATCCGTATACCGGCGCGCGCGTGCAGTTTCGGCGCACCCATGCGAACGCGGTACACATCGATCACATCTATCCACTCGCGGCAGCCTGGGATCACGGGGCCGCGGATTGGTCTGCGGAGCTTCGGCGGCAGTTCGCGAACGACGTGGTGTACAACCTCATTGCCGTCGACGGCGCCACGAACATGACCAAACGCGACCACACCCCAGCGGCGTGGCTACCTCCCGCCACCGGGTACCGGTGCTGGTTTGCAGGCAAGTATCTGACGGTCGCGCTGAGGTATGGGTTGCCGATCACGGTGGAGGATCACAGCGCCCTCACCGACTCGGCCCGGACGTGCCCTCGATGACGATCAGACGGACGGCAGATTCTGCGGAATCCAGGCGGGATCACGCTTTTCCATGAACGCCCGCATTCCTTCACGGGGCTCCGGGGAAGTCTCGAGGGCGCCGAACATGGTTTGGTAGTCGAACAGTCCGTAGCGCTCGTTGAGCATGCGTTTGACCTGGGCGCGCGCGATCGGCGCCGTCTGCAACACCTCGCGGGCCGCAGTGAGGGCGGCTTCCCGCAACTGCTCGTGCGGGACGACGCGGGAGATCACGCCGAGCCGCAGGGCCTCGGCCGCGTCGAATTTGCGGGCGGAGAGGATCAGATCGCGGGCCGCTGCCAAACCGACATGTGCGGGCAGGGCCGCGGCATAGGTTGCGTCGGGGATTCCGCGCAAGAGTTCGGGCACGCGGAAGGTGGCGCGGTCGCTGGCCACCGCGATGTCGGACATCATGGCCACGAGCAACCCACCCGCCTGGCAGATTCCGTTGACGGCAGAGATGACGGGCGCGCGGCTGTCGCGGATGGTCAGGAACGGGACGACTTCGTCACCTGAAAGCCCTTCCGGCAGGTTGTCGCCCGGCTCCGAGCGGCCACCCAGATCGCCGCCCGGCGCGAAGACGTCGTCGACTCCGGTGATGATCAGGGCGCCGAGATCGGGGTCGGTGTTGACCAGTTTGACCGCGCGTTTGAGGCCGTAGTACATGGCCGGGGTGAATGCGTTGCGTGCGGCAGGCCGGTCGATGATGCACCACCCGATCGCACCCTCACGTTCGAATCGCAGTCCACCGGCACCCAGATCGTCTCCCATATCGCGAACATACAGCATTCTCGTTTGCGAGAACAGCATTCCGGCCGTGGTGCGGGCTACCGTATCAAGATGGTCTCGCGCATCTCCAAGGACACCCAGCTGTGCATCTCGCTCTCGGGAAGGCCCAGCAATATCGGCACCCGGTTCCACAATTACCTCTACGCCGAACTCGGGCTCGATTTCGTGTACAAGGCGTTTCGACCCAGCAATATCGCCGATGCCGTAGCCGGAATCCGAGGACTGGGAATCCGGGGCGCGGGCGTGTCGATGCCGTTCAAGGAAACGGTGCTGCCGATGATGGACGTACTCCACGACTCCGCCCGAGCGATCGAATCGGTCAACACGATCGTCAACGACGATGGCATTCTCCACGCCTACAACACCGACTACCAGGCCGTGGTGGACCTGCTTGCCGCACACGAGGTCGACCCCACCGTACCGGTCGTCATCGCCGGGAGCGGCGGCATGGCCAAGGCGGTCGCGGCGGCACTTCGCCACAGCGGCTTCACCGAGGGCACCGTCGTCGCGCGCAACGAGATCAGCGGCAGGTCACTTGCACAGAAATACGGCTACGCGTGGCGTAGCGATGCAACAGACCTCTCGGCGGGATTGCTCGTCAACGCCACGCCGATCGGAATGTCCGGCAGCGGAGCGGACTCCGAAGCGCTGCCGTTCCCCGGCAGCCTGATCGCCTCGGCATCGACAGTGTTCGACGTGGTCGCCATGCCCCCGGAGACCCCGCTCATCCGCGACGCCAGGGAGCACGGGGTGCACACCATCACCGGAGCCGAGGTGATCGCACTCCAGGCGGCGCTCCAGTTCGAGCTCTATACGGGCGTGAAGCCGACCTCCGAACAGATCCGGCGCGCATCCGAGTACTCCAGGCAGTGACGCGCGGCCGTACTCACCGCACCGCTGTACTCACACTGTTCCGATGGCCTCCAGCCCGTCCAGAACCACGCTCGCCGCGTCGACCGCAAGGTTCATCTCGGCGCGGGTCAGATCTCGGGTCGCGGGGTTCTGCAAGCCGAAGCTGTTGATCCAGGCCACCGTTCGTGCCGATTGGAACATGTACGTCGTGGTCGGGGTGGCTCCGACGAGGTCCTCGACGAACCAGCCGGTGAAGAACGGTTCCATATCAGTGCCGTAGACGCGCTCGAACTCGTCGGCGATGACCGGCGCCGCCGCGACGAGAGCCTCACCGAAGGTACAGAAGTCGCGGGTGTGCTGCGGTGTCGATCCGATCGCCACGATCGCCTCGGGGAAGTCGATCGCCAGATGCGCCACGATCGCGCCCGTGAGCACTCGCCCCGGGCTACGGTCGCACTGCTCGGCGAGCGCGAACGCCGCTGCCCAGTGGGGAGCCGGTAACATACACAGTCGCTCTCCGCCGAGTCACTCCCGGTGCACACTTGCCGCCCCGCTGCGTCATCCGGTCGCGACCTCCCGGCGCGCATCACCCGACCACTGCGACCACGATCCGGGGAACAGGGACGCCTCGATACCCACGATCGCCAGCGCTGCGATCTCGTGCGCCGCGGTAACCCCCGAGCCGCAATACACAGCCACATCGCCGGTCACACCCAGCTCCGCAAACCGGGCCGCGAGCTGATCCGCGGGCCGGAAGGTGCCGTCCTCACGGAGATTTCCGCCGGTCGGCGCGTTGATCGCACCGGGAATGTGCCCCGCACGCGAGTCCACCGGTTCCTCGTCGCCGAAATAGCGCGCCGCGCTACGGGCATCGAGGAGTACCCCGTGCGACGGAAACTCTGCGACCTCGTCGATGTCGACCGTCGGCATGTGCCCTGCGCTGAGAGTGACCGACCCCGATCTGTGTTCCGCCCCTGGGCCGGCCGCGACAGGATGACCTCCTGCGATCCACGCGGGAAGCCCGCCGTCGAGCAGGCGGACGTCCGCCAGACCGGCCCACTCGAGCAGCCACCACGCGCGCGCCGCCGCCATTCCACCAGTTGCGTCGTACGCCACTACCGTGGAGCCGTCTGAGATCCCCCACCCACGGGCTTCCACTTGCAGGCGCTCGATGTCGGGCAGGGGATGACGGCCCAGTTCGACGGAGGGCGGATCGGCGAGTTCGGCGTCGAGATCGACGAACACGGCACCCTGAATGTGGCCTTCGCGGTATTTCTCCCGACCTTGCCGGTCGCCGAGCACCCAGCGCACATCCAGCAGGATCGGTGGCACACCACCATCGATACGGTCAGCGAGTTCGGCAGCGGAGATGAGCACGTTTCTGTGGGTCATACCGAATAGTGACACGTGGAACCGCATGAACGCGTCGCAATTGCGCCCGATTCGTCCTCTTTCGGTGTCGGTTCTGCAATGTGAGCACTGTTGATGGGAATTGCTGTCCGGATAGCACTATCGTCGAGGCGTGACCAACCGCCAGCCGACGACACCCACAGCCGAACCGGGACAATTCCCGGTGCTGTGGCCGGTTCAGACCCGCTGGGCCGACAACGATCACTATGGCCACGTCAACAACGTGACCTACTATTCGTATTTCGACTCGGCGGTCAACGGCTGGCTCATGGCCACAACCGGCGTGGACATCCGCGAACTCGACGCGATCGGCGTTGTCGCCGAAACCTCGTGCCGCTATCTCGCAGAACTGTCGTTTCCCGATCGCCTTCAAGTGGGCCTCTCGGTCGAGGGCCTCGGCCGCCGATCGGTGACCTACTCACTCGCCATTTTCCGCGAGGACGCCGACGGCACGCTCGTTACTGCTGCCACCGGACGCTTCACACACGTGTACGTCGACATGAACACCCGGCGTCCCGTCCCGATCCCCGAGCAGATCCGGAAAGCCGTCCACAAACTCGTCATCCGTTCGACCTGAGCCGCACGTGAGGTCGGTTGCCGACCGTCACCGAGGGATCACCCCAAGGAGCGGCACGGTGCGCTGGCGAACGAGTTCACGCATCACCAGCGACATGTTGGTGCGCTCCACACCGGGGATTTCGAGAATCTGCCCGGCAAGCCGGTACAGATCGTCTGTATCGCGAGCGACGATCTTGACCGACAGATCGATGGGACCCGCAAGCCCGTAGACCTCGACGACCTCAGGAATCCCCTCCAGCGCATCGACCACCTCGGCGAGACGATGCTGGTCGACCGTGGTCGCCACATACGCCGCGAGCGGGTAACCGAGCACCACCGGATCGACTCTCCGCTCGAACGACGCCAGCAACCCTTCCGCATCCCAACGTGCGAGGCGCGCCTGCACGGTGTTGCGGGACAACCCCAGTCGCTGTGCCAACTCGACACCCGTGGCCCTCGGCGTGCGGGCCAGTTCGATCAGCAGACGGGCATCGGTCGCGTCCACATTGGTCATCTTTCACAGTGTGCCACTAGTTGGAAGCCGATTTCCGTGCTTCTTGCACAACCAGGCCGCATTCGATTGCGCACCTTCACCGAACGTGGATCATGTGATGTACAGCACAATATGAGTCCGGTTCGTCCCACAAGGGCCTCCGGGCCTGCACCGACGAGGTGATCGAAGATGGTTGCATCCCCGACCTATCCGGTCCAGCTCATCCAGCCCGACGGCCGGCGCGTCCACAGCCCCGAATACTCCGCGTTGGTCGCCGACGTCGATGCCGGACGCCTGCGCGAGATGTATCGCGATCTCGTCGTCGTCCGCCGACTCGACACCGAAGCCACCGCCCTCCAGCGACAGGGCGAGCTCGGTCTCTGGGCCCCGCTGACCGGCCAAGAGGCCGCCCAAGTGGGATCCGCCCATGCGCTGCGGCCCGACGACTACATTTTCACCAGCTACCGTGAGCACGGAGTCGCCTGGTGTCGCGGAGTCGACCCCGCCGACATGACCCGGATGTGGCGCGGCTGCGCCCACTCCGGCTGGGATCCGGCGACCGTGAACATGACGAATCCGGCCATCGTGGTCGGCTCGCAGGGCTTGCACGCCACCGGCTATGCGATGGGTGCAAAACTCGACGGTGCCGACATCGCCACCGTTGCGTACTTCGGCGACGGCGCCACCAGCCAAGGCGACGTCTCCGAGGCATTGGGCTTCGCGGTGAGCTGGGGGGTCGGCGTCGTATTCTTCTGCCAGAACAACCACTGGGCGATCAGCGCCCCCACCCACGTCCAGACACCGGTTCCGCTCGCGCAACGCGCCGCCGGATTCGGGATGCCTGCGGTGCAGGTCGACGGCAACGATGTGCTCGCGGTCCTCGCAGTCACCCGGCGTGCGGCGCGACACGCACGTGACGGCGCCGGACCGTTCTTCGTCGAGGCCCTGACCTACCGGATGGGCCCGCACACCACCTCGGACGACCCCACGCGCTACCGCACCGACGCCGACCTCGACGAATGGCGGGTTCGCGACCCGATCGAACGGGTTCGAAAATTGCTCGAACGCGAGGGCCTCGCCGACGACGCGTTCCTCGCCGACGTGAAGGACGCCTCCGACACCGCTGCAACACGCCTGCGCAACGGCACTCTCGCCCTGCCCGACCCGGAACCGCTGAGCATGTTCGACCACGTGTACACCACCGAACATCCCCTGATCGCACGCGAACGCGCCGACTACGCCGGCTACCTCGCGAGCTTCGATACGCCGAAGTTCGATATCCCGGAGGAGGCTGCACGATGACCACCACGACGATGACGCTCGGCGCAGCGCTCAATGCCGGTCTGCGACGGGCCCTCGAACACGATCGCAAGGTCGTGATCATGGGCGAGGACGTAGGCAAGCTCGGCGGTGTCTTCCGCATCACCGACACACTGCAGAAGGATTTCGGGGACGGCCGGGTGATCGATACCCCACTGGCCGAGTCCGGAATCGTCGGTACCGCGTTCGGGATGGCACTGCGCGGCTACCGGCCGGTGTGTGAAATCCAGTTCGACGGGTTCGTCTACCCCGCGTTCGACCAGATCGTTTCGCAGGTCGCGAAGATCCACTACCGGACGGCGGGTGCCGTCCGAGCCCCTCTGACGATCCGCATCCCGTATGGCGGGGGTATCGGCGCGGTCGAGCACCATTCGGAATCGCCCGAGGTGTATTTCGCGCACACCGCGGGCCTGCGGGTGGTCTCCCCCAGCAACCCCGCCGACGCGTTCGCGATGATCCAGCAGTCCATCGCCCTCGACGACCCGGTGATCTTCCTCGAACCGAAGCACCGCTACTGGGAACGCGGCTCCGTCGACGTCGACGCGCAGCCGGACCTGCCGCTCGATCGGGCCCGCATCGTCCGCCCCGGGACCGATGCCACCGTCGTAACCTTCGGCGCACTCGTGACGACGGCCCTTCACTCCGCGGATATCGCTGAAGGCGAGGGACATTCGATCGAGGTTATCGACCTGCGGTCGCTGTCCCCGATCGATTTCGACACGATCGAGGAATCGGTGCGCCGCACGGGCCGGCTCGTCGTCGTGCAGGAGGCGCCCGTGTTCTGCGGGGTGGGAGCCGAGATCGCGGCGCATATCAGTGAACGTTGTTTCTATCAGCTGGAGGCTCCGGTACTCCGGGTGGGCGGATTCGACATTCCGTATCCCCCTGCAAAGCTCGAGTCCCACCATCGCCCCGACCCCGACCGGATACTCGACGCCGTCGACCGCAGCCTCGCGGCGTGACCAGTGGAGGACCGATGGTCGACACCGTCAAGGAATTTCGGTTGCCCGATCTGGGTGAGGGCCTGACCGACGCGGATCTTGTCGCGTGGAAGATTCAGGTAGGCGATCACCTCGAGCTCAACCAGGTGATCGCCGAGGTGGAGACGGCGAAGGCTGCGGTGGAGTTGCCGTCGCCGTACGCCGGCACCGTCGCCGAACTGCTCGCCGCCCCCGGCGACACCGTGCCGGTGGGTGCGCCGTTGCTGCGGATCACGGTGTCCGGGAGCGGTGGCTCCGAGGCCGACACCTCCGCCGCGAAGCCAGAGCTGCAGGAGACCGAGCAGCGACCGCAGGTTCTCGTCGGTTACGGCCCCGGTGACGCCCCTGTCAGCAGACGGACTTCCCGGAAGGCCATGTCCCAGAACGATTCCGATGAATCGACGAGCACCAGCGGTACTGTCGCGCTTCGGCCCGATGCGAAGCCCGGCGCCCGACGGGAGGCGAAGGCCCTCGGCGTCGACCTCGCTACCGTCGAGGGCACGGGCCCCGGTGGGGTGATCACCCGCGCCGATGTGCGGCGCCGCGCCGACCGGGATCTTCCGCAGGCACCCGGTACCGAGGACGAGACGCGCGTGCCCATCCGCGGGATACGCAAGCGCAGCGCCGCGGCCGTCGCACGCAGTGCCTTCACTGCTCCCCATGCGACGGTGTTCCTGACGTGCGATGCCACGAACACTGTCGAACTGGTGACGCGGCTGCGGTCGTCACCTCCGTTCGACGGCACGCACCTGACATCGTTGCCGATCGTCGCGACCGCACTGATGCGTGCCATCGCCGACGAGCCGTCGCTGAATTCGTCGTGGGACGAGGAAGCCCAGGAGATCGTCGTTCACCGCCGTGTGCATCTGGGCGTCGCGACTGCCACCGACGAAGGCCTGAAGGTACCGGTGGTTCGCGATGCGCACGCGATGCGTCTACCCGAGTTGGCCGACGCGATCGCTTCGGCCTCGGGCGGCGCGCGCTCGGGCGAAGCCTCGCCGGCCGATCTGACGGGGTCGACGATCTCGATCACCAACGTGGGCGTGTTCGGGATCGACGCGGGCACTCCCATCCTCAATCCCGGGGAGGCCGCGATCCTGGCAGTCGGAGCGATCACCGACCGACCCTGGGTGGTCGACGGTGCTCTTTCGGTGCGGAAGGTCGTGACGTTGTCGCTAGCGTTCGATCACCGGCTGGTCGACGGTGAACAGGCCGGGCGTGCGCTTGCCGCGGTGGGCGCCATCCTGAGGGATCCGGTACCGACTCTCATCGCGATACCCTGACAGCCCGCCTCACAGAATCCCGCTAGCGTGGGGCCACGTGATCGATGCTGTTCTTACACGCGCCCGCGCCGCCGTGTTCACCGTCTTCGGTGTCAACGGCTTCCTCCTCGCGATGTGGGTCGTCCATATCCCGGTGGTTCAGCAGCGAGTAGGTGTCGGTCACGCCGCGCTGGGAACCCTGCTGCTTGCCCTCGCGGTCGGCGCCCTGATGGGTATGCAGGCGACCGGGTACCTCGCCGACCGGTTCGGCAGCAATCGCACCACCGTGGTGTTCGCGGCAATTCTCGCTGTCGCGGTGATCGGACCCGGTCTCGCCACCGCGCCGTGGCAGCTCGCCGTCGCCCTGGTCGTCTTCGGTTTCGCGAACGGTGCGCTCGATGTGTCGATGAACTCTCAGGCAGTACTCGTGGAGAGGCGTTACCACCGCCCGATCATGGCCGCGTTCCACGGGTTGTTCTCGATGGGCGGGATCGCCGGGTCGCTAGTGGGTGCCGCGACACTCGCTGCGGGAATCGACCCACCCGTGACGTTGGCGGCGGCCGGAGCAGCCGGTCTCGCCGCGATACTGTGGGCGGCCCCTCATCTCGTGCGAAGTGAGCCGACGCCGCACGCACCCGCGGAGAGCCGCGCGGGTGGCTACTCGATGCGGGTGATCTTGCTCGGCGGCGTCGCATTCGGGCTGATGCTCAGCGAAGGCGTCGCCAACGACTGGAGTGCGCTCCAGGTCAAGGAGCATCTGGGCGCCTCGGATTCCGTGGCGGCGCTGGCGTTCGGTGCGTTCTCCGCGACGATGACGCTGGGCCGTTTCGTCGCCGACCGGGTGAGCGCGCGGATCGGCGGTGTCGCCGTGGTCCGGTACGGCACTCTCGTGGCTGCAGCGGGCATGGCTCTGGTGATGACGTCGCCGTGGGTGCCGCTGACCCTCTCCGGGTGGGCGTTGTTCGGGCTCGGCCTGTCAGGGGCCGTCCCTCAGATCTTCACCGCCGCGGGCAACATCGCGACCGGCACCCCGGGCAAGAACATGTCGCGGGTCGTCGGTCTGGGCTACATCGGGTTCCTTGCCGGACCGGCGGCGATCGGCTGGATCTCCGAGGTGTCGTCGTTGACGGCGGCGATGGTGGTGCCGTTGGTGTGTGTCCTCGTCGCAGCGGCGCTCGCCCCGGCCCTCAAATGAGAAGTGTGGATCCGAGCCCGTTTCCGGGCTCGGATCCACACTTCAGGGTGAGCGACTAGAGAGCCTTCAGCTCTTCCGTGACCTCACCGACCATCTTCTTCGCGTCACCGAACAGCATCGACGTCTGATCGAGCGTGAACAACGGGTTCTCGATACCGGCATAACCGGAGGACATCGACCGCTTCATCACGATTACCGACCTCGACTGATCCACATTCAAGATCGGCATACCGTAGATCGGAGACGACGAATCCTGCCGCGCCGCAGGGTTGGTCACATCGTTCGCACCGATGACGATGGTGACATCGGTACGACCGAACTCGCCGTTGATGTCGTCCATCTCCTTCATCGCGTCGTACTCGACATCGGCCTCGGCCAACAGCACATTCATATGACCGGGCATCCGACCGGCGACCGGGTGGATCGCGTACTTGACCTCGACACCACGCTCCTCGAGCAGCGCCGCCATCTCCTTGACCGCGTGCTGCGCCTGCGCGACCGCCAGACCGTACCCGGGCACCACGATGACCTGATTGGCATACGCCATCTGGATCGCGGCATCGGAAGCCGAGGTCGCCTTCACCGTGCCACCACCGGGGCCCGCCGCAGCGCCACCCTCGTCGCCGCCACCGAACGCACCGAACACGATCGCCGGGATCGAACGGTTCATGGCCTTGGCCATCAGGTTGGTCAAGATCGTGCCGGACGCGCCGACGATCATGCCTGCAACGATCATCGCCTGATTGTTCAGCGCCAAGCCGGCCGCAGCAGCGGACAGACCCGTCAGGGCGTTGAGCAGCGAGATCACCACCGGCATGTCGGCGCCACCGATCGGCAGCACCACGAACAGACCCATCAGGCCCGCGATGACCAGCAGCAGCACGATCCACCATGACGCGAGCGGCTCACCGTCGGCGCTGATACCGATGTACACGGCGACCGCAATGGACGCGATCACGAGCACGATGTTGGCGAGCTGGAACAGCTTCGCGGCGGAGACCAGCTTCTTCTCGAGGTTCTTGTTCAGCAGCTCCTGCAGTTTGGCGAACGCGACGAGCGAGCCCCAGAAGGAGATCGAGCCGATGATCGCAGCGAACAGCGATCCGACGATCATGGTGACGGTCGGAACGTCGTCGAGGGTGGTGAAGCTCGAGGACTCGAGGTACTCGGCCCACGCGATCAGCGCGACGGTGCCACCGCCGACGCCGTTGAACAGCGCGACCAGCTGCGGCATCGCCGTCATCTTGGTCTTCAAGGCCGGCGGCACACCGAGGATGACACCGACGGCCAGACCGCCGATGATCAGCCCCCAGTTCTCGGTCTCACGGATGTCGATGAGCACCGCGACGACCGCGACACCCATACCGACTGCGGCGATGTAGTTGCCGCGCACTGCGGTCTTCGGTCCGGTCAGGCCCGACAGACCGTAGATGAACATCGCGAACGCGACGATGTACAGGACTGAAACGAGGTAACTCATCAGGCGTCAGCCCCCTTCTCGGCAGCCTTCGGGGCCTCCTTGCGCTGCTTGAACATCCCCAGCATGCGGTCGGTGACGACGAAGCCGCCGACCACGTTCAGGGTGCCGAAGACAAGAGCGACGAACAGAATGATCTTGATTCCCCAGTGGGCGTCGCCGGGCAGATGCCCGAGGACCACCAGGGCGCCGAGCACGACGATGCCGTGAATGGCGTTGGTACCGGACATCAGCGGCGTGTGCAGCGTGTTCGGAACCTTGGAGATGACGGCGAATCCGACGAATCCGGCAAGGACCAGAATCGCGATGTTCGCGAGCAGTTCGTTGTACATCTAGACGTTCTCCTTCGACCGCGTCACGCATGCACCCGAAAGGATCTCGTCCGAGAAGTCGGGGGCGAGCGCGCCGCTCTCGTCGAGCAACAGCTCGATCAGCGCGGACACGTTCTTCGAATAGAGCTCGGACGCGTGCTCGGGCATTGTCGCGGGCAGGTTCAACGGCGAGCAGATCGTTACATCGTGCTTGACGACCGTCTGTCCGGGCTCGGTGAGCTCACAGTTGCCACCGGTTTCACCGGCGAGGTCCACGATGACCGAACCGGGCTTCATGCCCTCGACGGCAGCGGCGGTCACCAGACGCGGCGCCGGACGACCCGGCACCAGAGCGGTGGTGATGACGACGTCGAAGCCCTTGATGGCATTCTCGAGCGCCTGCTGCTGCTGGGCGCGTTCCTCGTCGGTGAGCTCACGGGCGTATCCGCCCTCGCCTGCGGCATCGATACCGAGATCGAGCCACTGCGCACCCACCGAGCGCACCTGATCGGCAACCTCGGGACGCACGTCGTACCCGGTGGTGCGACCACCGAGACGCTTGGCGGTGGCCAGAGCCTGCAGGCCCGCGACACCCACACCGAGCACCAGCACGGTCGCCGGCTTCACGGTGCCTGCCGCGGTGGTCAGCATCGGGAAGAAACGCGTCGATTCCGACGCGGCGACGAGCACCGACTTGTAGCCGGACACGTTGCCCTGCGACGACAGCGCGTCCATCACCTGGGCACGCGAGATACGCGGGATCGCCTCGACGGCATACGCCTCGACCCCCGCGGAGGTCAGTGCACCGATCTGATTCTCTGCATTGCGCGGAGCAAGGAAGCCGATCAGCTTCTGCCCCGACTTCAACCGGGCTACCTCGGCGTCCGACGGCGGTGCGACCTTGACGACGATGTCGGCCGACCACGCGTCACCGATCGTGGCGCCCGCTTCCTTGTATGCACCGTCCGGGATCAGTGCGTTCTGCCCGGCGCCGGGCTCGACTATGACGTCGAAGCCCTTCGAAACGAGTGAGAGCACAACTTTCGGCACCAGCGCGACCCGCCGCTCGCCGTCGTTCGTCTCACGAACGACACCGACGGCCGGGCGGCGGCGGTCCCCGCTCTCCGTGTTCGATCCTTCGCTACTCAATATTCTCTAACTCCTGCGTCGAATGAAATTGCCGCGCGCGGCGCCGCGATCGGCGGCGAATGGCGTGTCTGTCGGCCATGTAACGGCCTTACACGTGTGTTGTAAGCCTTGCCAGACCTACCGCGCCCACACGCGAGCCGCAAGCGGCCCGGACTGTCTGAATCGAGTCCGAACAGTAAGAAAATGCAAGAATGTGAGGCACCTCACTTCACAGGCGCACCTTCGCATCTGTGAGAAGTCGACTTCGGGAGGTACACATGTCGCGACGTGAAGTCAGTGTCGAGCGGGTCTACGACCACCCTGGCGCCGAGGATTCTGTGCGTGTCCTCGTGGACCGGTTGTGGCCCCGAGGACTTCGCAAGGATGCTTTCCATTACGACGACTGGGCGAAGGAACTTGCACCATCGACGGATCTGCGGAAGTGGTACTCGCACGACACAGCGTTGTTCGCAGAGTTCCGCGATCGGTACATCGACGAGTTGACGTCGCCCGGCGGTCGCGCCGCGATCGAGCGGCTCGACAAGCTTGCCGACGGACGCCCCCTCGTACTTCTCACCGCAACCCGCGACGTCGAGCACAGCGGCGCGGAGGTTCTTGCCGAGCATCTGCGCGAGGAGTAATACGAAGCGAATGAGCGATGATTTCGGCGGCGACCCGGTGTGCTGGCTCAACCGCGTCTGCCCGGAATGCGGTCTGTTCCTCGACGACCTCGATGCGCCGTGCCCGCGCTGTGGACACGAGTGGGACAACTCCCCCACGACTTGATCTCAGTCCCTACGATCTGACGGCATGGCCGTTCCCACTGCGATCTACGACCTCGCATCTCCGGCTCGGCGCATCGCCGTGCTCACCGGCGCCGGCATGTCCGCCGAGAGCGGAGTACCGACTTTCCGTGATGCGCAGACCGGATTGTGGGAGAAGTTCGATCCCGCGGCGCTCGCAACACCCGAAGCATGGAACGACGACCCTTCACTTGTGTGGGCGTGGTACCAGTGGCGCGTCGGATCGGTGCGGCGAGTGCAGCCGAACGCCGGCCACCTCGCGCTGTCCGACTGGGGACGCACGACGGATCTGCAGATCACGACGCAGAACGTCGACGATCTGCACGAGCGGGCAGGCAGCGCGGTGCTCGCACACCTGCACGGCAGTCTGTTCGAGCCGCGCTGCGCCGACTGCGGCAGCGCAGCCGAGGTCCCCGATCCGCCTGCGACTGCCGTCGAACGACTCGAGCCGCCGGTGTGCGCGGACTGCAGCGGACTGGTCCGTCCCGGGGTCGTGTGGTTCGGGGAAATGTTGCCCGATCGTCCGTGGCACGCCGCCACAGCATCGCTACGTGAGGCGGATCTGCTGCTCGTCGTCGGCACTTCCGGAGTCGTGTATCCCGCAGCGGGCCTGCCTTCACTTGCACGAGACCACGGTGTTCCGGTCATCGAGATCAACCCGGAGGACACCGACCTGTCGGATCAGGCCGACCACGTGTGGCGCACGACCTCCGCGGTAGGGCTGCCGGAACTGGTGTCGGCGATACAGTGAGCAGGTGGACTCCTGCGTGTTCTGCGACATAGCCGGAGGTGCCGCGCCGGCCGCACTCGTCTACCAGGACGACCACGTGGTCGCGTTCCTCGACATCCGGCCCCTGGCGCGCGGGCATCTGCTGGTGGTGCCGCGCGCCCATTCGGACCGGCTCGAAGACCTCGACCCCGTGCACGCGGCGTCGATGTTCCAGGCAGGCCAGCGCATGGCCCGCGCACTGTCTCGATCCGACCTCGCCACCGACGGCGCCAACCTGGTGGTCAACGACGGTCGCGCCGCATTCCAGACCGTTTTCCACATGCACCTGCACGTCATTCCCCGATGGAACGGCGACCGCTTCCGTCTGGGTGTCGGCGTCCTCCGCCGCAAACACCGCCACCCTGAATCCACCGCTGCGGCCATCCGCGTCGGCCTCGACCGTCTTTCGAAAGAGGAGAATCTGTGACCACCTCGTCCGGCAGTTCCGAAACCAGCGAATTTTCCATCGACGTCATCCGGCCGTTACTCCTCGAGCAGTTCGAGGTTCTCGACACTGTGCTCTCCGACATCGACGGGGATGCGTGGTTCACGCCCACCGAGCTGCCCGGATGGACGGTCAAGGACATCGCCGCGCACCTGATCGGAACCGAATCTCTGCTCGCCGGGGTCGCAGCACCTCATGTCGACATCGACGTGCACACACTGGCCCATGTCCGCAACGAAATCGCGGCGTTCAACGAGCTGTGGGTCGAGCATCTGCGCCGTGTCCCGGGACCAGAGGTACTCGCCCGCTACCGCGACATCGTCGCGCAGCGACGCGAGAGTCTGAATGCGATGACCCAGAACGACTTCGACGCCCCGGCCGACACTCCGGTCGGTCCGGCAACCTATGGCCGGTTCATGCGCATCAGGGTTTTCGACTGCTGGCTCCACGAACTGGACATTCACGACGCGCTGGGTACCGTCGGAAGCGAAGGCGGTGCCCGAGCGCAACTCGGGTCCGCCGAGATCTTCGGTGCGGTGCCGTTCGTCGTGGGCAAACGTGGCAAAGCTCCCGAAGGTTCGCGGATCACGATCGAGCTCACGGGGCCCCTCGCCCGCACGATCCATCTGGAGGTGGCAGGACGTGCGAATGCCGTTACGTCGTTGTCGGGACCCGCGACGAGCACGATCACGATGGAATCTGCGTTGTTCGTGCGGCTCGCAGGTGGGCGTGTCAGCGGCGTCGACAAACTCGGTGAGGTGGTTCTCGGCGGAGACACCGAGGTGGGACGCCGTATCGTCGAGAATCTCGCGTTCACGATCTGACCGATGCGCCTGTTCCTGTCCTCCTACCGGTTCGGGTCCGATCCTGCGCGTCTACTGGAGGTGACGCGCGGGCCCGGACCCATCGCCGTCATCGCCAATGCCGGTGACGCATGGCACGCTCGCGCGCGAGGGTCAAGCGTGACCAGCGAGTTCGGTCCTCTGCGGGGCCTCGGATACGAGCCGGAGGAGGTCGATCTCCGCGATCATCTTGCGGATCCGGGTGGGCTCCGGGCGCGGCTGGCCGCCTTCTCTTCGGTGTGGGTGCGCGGAGGTAACACCTTTGTACTGCGCGCCCAGCTCGCCCGCAGTGGCGGCGACGCGGTACTCACCGACCTGGTCGGATCCGGCGCCCTCGCGTACGCGGGCTACAGCGCCGGGGCGTGCATCGCGACTCCCACGCTGAGGGGGCTCGAGTTCTCGGACGATCCCGCAGAGGTCATCGAGATCGGGGCAGGGCCGGTGCTGTGGGACGGGCTCGGCTGGATCGATCACTCGATTGTCCCCCATGCGGGAGATTCGGTGCTGGGCGACGACGGCGTGGGCCGCACTCTGGAATATCTTCGCCGCGAGTCCATCCCATTCGTGGCGCTGCGCGACGACGACGCGCTGGTGTTCGAGACCGACGACCCGACCCGGATGTAAAGTCGTGAGCATGTCGAACAACACTGAGACCGCCATCCGCATCGAACACCTGCCCGAACAGTCGCGGTTCGCACTGTTCATCGGTGACGATCTCGCAGCCTACGCCGACTACAGCGAGGCCGGCGGACTACGCGACTTCGATCACACGGTCACCGAAGCGGACTTCCGTGGCCGCGGGCTCGCCGGACAGGTCGTGCAGTACGCCCTCGACACGACCCGCCAGCAAGGTTTGAAGATCGGCACATCCTGCTCGTACGTCGAGAAGTTCGTCTCCGAGCATCCCGAGTACCGGAACTGACGCCACCTTCGTCACACCGTAATATCGCGGCGGCGGAAGCCCACGACTGCCGCCGCGACCAACACCACCGCAGCTGCGCCGAGCATGAGCATCGGTGCAACACTCGCACTTTCGTAGGGTACGAGCGGTATATGCGAGAACGGCGAGAGGTCGCGCAGCCACTGCGACAGATTCAGCAGTTCACCGAACCACGCTACGAACACCGCATAGATGACGAGGACCCAGGCCAGGTTTGCCAGTCTCGGGACGAGGCCGACCAGCGCTAGCGACACCGCGAAGACGAACAACACCGCGGGCGCGTACGCCAGTGCAGCACCACACATCCGGATGATCCAGTCGGCCTCACCGGTCGCGATGGACATACCCAGACCCGTGGCAGCGCCCGTGACGACCGATGCGACGACCACCTGCGCCACGATGACCGCGACGATCCACAGGAACGATCGCGTACGCGGTGTCCCGGTGACGATCACCAGTCCGATCCGGCCGGCATCCTCGTCTGCGTGGATACGCATGACCGCTGAGACAGCGAACGCCGCGATCCCCACGACGAGGAACAGCAGCATCGTCGCACCGAACGAGGCGGTGAGCGATTGTGTGTCGCCACCGAGGAATTCGCCGATGTCGGGGACGCTGTCGACCATGTTCTGGATCGAATCTGCGAGGGTGCCCATCGCCAGTCCGAGGAGTGCAAGGGCTGCCGTCCACGCCACGAACGTCCCGCGCAGCAGCCGCCACGCCGGTCCGGGCGGAGTGAGCAGCGACGCTGAGGCTTCGGCCGGACCCGGCTTCGGAGCACGCAGCCCGGCGCCGATGTCCCGGCGCCGCGAGAGCGCAACAGCGAGTACCAGCAGCGCACCGATCGTCACCATCGACAGCAGCAGCGGCCACCACCGCTCGTCGACGTAGAGGCGGGTCTGCTGCGCCCACGCGATCGGCGACAACCATGACAGCCATGACCCTGTGGGTTCGAGAATGTCGCCGAAGCCGCGTACGAGGAAGGCGACCGCGAGGACCGCGAGCGCAGTGCCCGACGCTGTCCGCGAATGCTCACTGAACTGCGCCGTCACAGCAGCCACCGCGCCGAACAGCAGGCCCGTGACAGCGGTGGCCACACCGAACAGCAACGATCCCGCGACAGGGAGGCCTCCCGCAAGCAGCGCGAGAGTGACACCGGCACCGACGATCGAGTCTGCGACAGCGACGGCGAGCAGAGCCGCTGCGGGGGGTGCGAACGGGCCCACCGGGAGCGCACGGAGCAGTTCGAGTCGCCCGGCTTCCTCTTCGGCACGCGTGTGCCGCACCACGAGCAGAATGTTCATGATTGCGACGGCAACGATGAGCGTCAAGCTCAGTTCGTTGGCGGTCATCGCGCCCAGAGTGTAGTTGTCGGCACCGTACGCCGGACCGGTCATCAGCACCGCGGCGGGATTTTCGAGCAGCGCCGCGCGGGCCTGCCTGGCCGCCTCGTCCGGATACGCCGCGATGAGACTTTCGACGGTCACATACACGGTGAATGCGAGTGCGAGCGTCCACACCGCGATGCGTACACGATCCAGCCGGAGGTAGAGCCGGAGCAGGTCGCCGATTCCACTGAATCGGTGCGCACTTCGGGCATCGATGTCGGCACCGGAAGCGAGTACGGCGGTCATCGGGTCGTCACCTCCTCTTCCTCGGGCGCATCTGTGGGGGTATCGCCGTAATGACGCAGGAAGAGTTCCTCGAGTGACGGCGGGGTGATCGTCAGATTCGCGATGTCGAGTTCTGCGAGTGCGCGCAGTACGGGGGTGACCGCAGCATTGTCGACGTCGAAGGCGAGATGACCGTCGTCGTAGGTCAGGTCGTGCACGCCGGTGAGCGATGCGAACCCACCCGGGAGCGTCGGCACGGTGGCTCGCACCGCGGATCGGGTCAGGTGCCGCAACTGCGCGAGAGTCCCTGTCTCCACGTCTTTTCCGGAGCGGATGATCGTCACGGTGTCGCAGAGTTTCTCGACCTCGGCGAGAATGTGACTCGACAGCAGCACCGTTCGTCCGGCGTCACGCAATGCGCGCACCTCGTCGGTGAACACGGCCTCCATCAGTGGGTCGAGTCCGGACGTGGGCTCGTCGAACAGGTACAGTTCGACGTCCGACGCCAACGCTGCGACGAGTGCGACCTTCTGCCGATTACCTTTCGAATAGGTGCGAGCCTTCTTGGTGGGGTCGAGTTCGAATCGCTCGAGAAGTTCGGCTCGGCGGGAAGGACTGTCACTGCCACGGATACGAGTCAGCAGATCGATGATCTCGCCGCCGGTGAGCGCAGGCCACAAATTGGTGTCACCCGGAACATACGCGATGCGACGGTGGATCTCGACCGCATCGGTCCACGGATCGAGCCCGAGGACACGTGCCGAACCGGAGTCGGCACGCAGCATGCCGAGGAGCACGCGGATCGCCGTTGACTTTCCGGCACCATTGGGGCCGAGAAACCCTGCCACTGTTGCAGTTCCGACTTCGATCGAGAAGCCGTCGAGGGCACGGGTGGTGCCGAACGTCTTGACGAGGTCGACGGTTTCGATGGCCGGTGTATCCATGATGCAACCTCCGTGATCGGTTACGAGAGAGCCGCCTCGCGAGCGGCCAGATACGCGGTGAGCATGCTCGAGTCGGTAAGGAGCGGTTCGGTGTAGAGCTCGAGCAACGGGAGCAGGAGACGGTCGGTGTAGGAACTGAGCCAAGCGGGCAGCGTGTCGAGGTCGAGGGGCTCGTTCGGCCCGGGGACATGCAGCAGGAGCGCGCCGGTACTCAATTCGACCAGAGCCCGCGCCCGTGCCTCAGGGTTGCGACTGCGACTCACGACGCCGGACTCGGTGCCTTTCGCGAGGTAATCCTCGGTGGTGGCCACCAGATGATCGAGGAACTCTTCAGAGGCGGGGCCGCGGGCCTGGAGACTCCGGATCAGGTAGCCGATGAGCGGGGCGTAGCTCCCGATGTTCTCGAGCTGAGCGAGCATTGCCGCGACGCCGCTGCCCGGCTCGAGGACCGAGGACTTGAGCTCTCGGATGCTGCCCAGGACGTACGCGTCGCAGTGCTCGCGCAGACCGGCTCGGGAACCGAAGTGGTGCACGATGAGCGAGGCGCTCACGCCGCATTCCGAGGCAATGGCCCGAAGTGAGACGTTCACCCCATCTCGAGCAACGCAACAGATCGCCGCGTCGCGGATGCGAGCGCGTGTGGTGAGGTCGGAAACGCCCTCGGTTGAACGCATGTTCCAAGGGTTGCACACGCGTTCAACGACGTCAAGACTGCGCCCCCGACCCGGTTCAGGAGAAACCCATCACCTGCGCGCCCCACACCTCACGCATTGCGCCCTCCGGATCCGCGACCACTGTGTCCCGTGCATCGATGAGTAGGGTGGCCCGCTCGCGCGGCTCGTACTGCGGCCAGTGCTTCGACGCGTCCAGCGCGGCAGGAACCGCGTGCTTCGCGAACGCCAACCATCGCCGCTGAATCCTGCCCGACACCTCGATCGCACTCCTACGCCCACCGAGCCAGAAACTCGGATCTCGACCGAGCGTGCCGAAATTACCGAATACGTAGGGTAATTCGGTTGCATGCCCGGCGCCGATCCGCGCCGCCTTGAGCATCGGCGTCGCGTGGTCGAAGCGGTACACCCACGTCTGGGAATGCTCGGAGTGCGCTTCCGCCACCCACAACACCGGCATCCGGAACCCGGCGTCGCGCGACAAGGCCATCGCCCCGCTCGGCTTCGGCAGATCGGGATACGCTGCGGCGATTTCGGCGAGCCGTTCGGGCTCGAGATCGGGGCGGTCCTTCGCAAGCGCCTCCAGCATGGCGCGCACGGACGAATCGTCGACCGGCATCAACGGCGACTTCATGAAACGGAAAATCGACGGCTCGTCCTTGTTCGAACCGATGATGAGCGGCACCCGGTGCGACAGGCCTTTCTGGAATGCCGCGACCGGGTACTTGGGCACGAGGTCGCGATCGACCACCGGCGTCATGGCCAATGTGCCCGGAACTTTCGTGGGGATCTCCCCGACCACCGTTTCGGCCGCCTCGACGAGCTGCTCGAAAGGCATCTGCCGGAGACGCCCCACCCGAGCCGGAGACACCTCGAGGATCCCGAGGAACCGCTCGGCGACCACCGCGGCACGCTCACGACCGTATACCGACGTCGCCGGCGGCGACTGCGCGATCGCCCGATGAAACAGCCCCTCCGCACGAGGCACCGTCATCAGCGTCGTGACGGAGCCCCCACCGGACGATTCGCCGAACAGGGTGACATTATCCGGGTCGCCTCCGAAGTCCGCGATGCAGTCGCGGACCCATTCGAGCGCCGAAATTTGATCTCGCAGACCTAGATTCGACTCATATGTGTCGCCGGCGGACGAGAACGACGACAGATCGAGGAATCCGAGGGCACCCAGGCGATAGTTGAGGGTGACCACCACGACGTTCCCCGCTTCACAGAGCGCACGTCCGTCGTAGATCTTCTGACCCGAGTAGCCGATGACATACGCACCACCGTGGATCCACACCATCACCGGGCGCTTCTCGCCGTCCGGTTCGGGCGCCCAGATGTTGAGAGAGAGGCAGTCCTCCCCGATCGACATCTCGGACGAGATTCCGATCGGGCTGTTCGGGCTCTGTGGAGCGATCGGACCATACCGCTCGCAGTCGAGCACGCCCGACCACGGCCGGGGGCTCTCCGGCGAGCGGAATCTCATGTAGCCGCCGGTCGGGGCCGCGAACGGGATCCCTTTCCACGAGTACACCGCGCCGTCGCGATACCCGCGGGCGTCACCGTACTTGCATCCGACAACGAGCGTCTCGGCGTCCACATGACCTCCCGGTGAGCTTCTCGCATCCCAACGTACCCATCAGCAGCCGCGCCCACGGCCCGCCCGGGGTGCTATCGTCGCCTCCGACCGACACGGGGTGCTTCGCGACAGCGGGGCTGAGATCACACCCGTCGAACCTGATCAGGTAATGCTGACGAAGGGATGATTCGGGATGACTGTGCCTGCGCACGATTCACCGACCGACCGTTTCACCGATGTCCTGTGGGACCGCACGAAGGTTCTGCGCGACTCCATCGACGACCTCGAGTTCCTGCGCCGCCTGGGCGACGGCACACTGCCACTCGAATCGTTCCGCTTCTACATCGAGCAGGATGGGCTCTACCTGGCCGGATACGCCAAAGCCCTCGCGCTGCTTGCGTCCAAGGCGCCCGACCCGGTCACCGGCGCATTCTGGGCGACGAGCTCCGCGACGGCGGCCACCGAAGAGTCCTCGCTGCACCAGCGCCTTCTCCACGGTGGGGTACTGCCCGCCAACGACGCTCCTGTCGCCCACTCCCCCGCTTGCCTCGGCTACGTCTCGTACCTGACTGCCACGGTGGCGACCGAGCCGTACCCGGTGGGTGCCGCCGCAGTGCTGCCGTGCTTCTGGATCTACGCCGAAGTGTGCCGCGATCTGGCGTCTCGCGCGGCCGACGTGCTCGCCGCCGATCCGGCCCATCCCTACGCACAATGGGTGGCTGCCTACGACGACCAGGACTTCCAGGATTCGGTCGCGGGTGCACGTGCACTGGTCGATGCCGCCGGAGCCGCGGCGACCGAGACCGAACGAGACGCGATGATCGATGCCTTCATCTTCGCGACCCGCTACGAGCTCATGTTCTGGGACACCGCCCTGAACACGCATCCGTGGCCTGCGTCGTGACGCTCCGGCACCGGATCACCGCCCTCACCATCGCTGTCTGGACCCTGTGCACTGCCACTGCGTGCGCCAGCGGCGGTTCCGACGACACGATCCGGTTCGCACTCGACTGGACTCCCAACACCAACCACACCGGTCTGTACGTAGCGTTGCAGGAAGGATTGTTCGACGACGCCGGGCTCGACGTCGAGATCCTTCCTTACAACGATGCGTCACCCGACACTCTCGTCGACGCGGGCAATGCGGAATTCGGGATCTCGACGCAAGGAATGGCGACGTTCGCACGCGCCGCAGGAGCGCATACCGTTTCGGTCCTCGCCCCGTTACAACATTGGGCGACAGGTATTGCGGTCAAGTCCGACCGCGGCGATCTCACACGGCCGGCAGACCTCGACGGCCGAATCTACGCAGGTTTCGCCGATCCAGGTGTCTCGGAGACATTGGCGCAGGTCATCCGCAACGATGGCGGGCGAGGCGAGTTCGACGAGGTCGTTCTCGGAACGTCGGCGTACGAGGCCGTCTATTCGGGCACCGCGGACTTCACCGTCTCGTATCTGGCGTGGGAGGGACTCGAAGCGGAGCATCGTGGATTGCCGATGCGCTATTTCGACTACACCGACTACGGATTCCCCGATCAGTACGCGATCGTCGTCAACGGCAGCGAGGACTGGCTCGCCGAGAACCCCGATCGTGGTCGCGCGTTCGTGCAGGCACTGCAGCGTGGCTACGAGATCGCTGCCGACGATCCCGATCGAGGCGCGCGTGCACTGCTCGACGCCAACCCGGGTGTGTTCTCGAACGAAGAACTCGTCTTCGAGAGTCAGCGGATGCTCTCAGCCGACTTCATGCGCGACGACCAGGGACGCGTCGGGACTCTCGACACGAGCAGGTGGGCCGGGTACTCCCGGTTCCTCTACGAACAGGGCCTTCTCACCGGCCCCGACGGCGCGCCCTTGACCGCCGAACCCGACTGGTCGACCTACCTCACCGATGACTACCAAACGCCCTGAGCCCGCAGGGGCCGATATCCGGGTCACGACGGACCCGGCCGGGACGCTCCGACACCGCATCGATCGTGTACTACCTGCAATGGTCGTCGCGGTGGTGCTCGTCGCGGCGTGGCAGCTGTACGTGATGATCAGCGGAATCCGCCCGCAGGTGCTGCCGTCTCCCGCGCGCGTGCTGCAGCAGGGGTGGGCACATCGCACCGCTATTGCCGAGCACGCCGCTGCGACACTGCAGGTCACGATCGTCGGTTTCGTGGTGTCGTTGACCGTGGCGTGGATACTGGCGATCGCGGTCGATTTCTCGCCGTTCCTACGGCGAGCATTCGTGCCGCTGTTCGTCGCCTCGCAGACACTGCCGATCATCGCGATCGCCCCGCTCATGATCATCTGGTTCGGCTTCGGTCTCCTGCCGAAGATTCTGGTGATCGCCCTGGCCACATTCTTTCCGATGGCGATCGGCTTGATCGAGGGATTTGCCGCGACGGACCGCGAGGCCGGGGCACTTCTGCGCAGCATGGGAGCCACTCGGTGGCAGGAGTTCCGGTATGTGCGTCTTCCCTCGGCGCTGCCTCGGTTCTTCACCTCGCTGCGCATCGGCATCACCTACGCCGTGGTGGGTGCGGTGTTCGCGGAGTACGTCGGCGCCACATCGGGGCTCGGCATCTACATGGCCATCCAGAAGAATTCGTTCCGTACCGATCTGGTGCTCGCTGCGGTACTGGTCACCGCGACAGTGTCATTGGTGTTGTACCTGCTCACGTATGTGGCACAGCGCCTGATCGCACCGTGGGCCCTCGGCACAGAGAATCGAACAACCGGGAGCCACGCATGAGTGCCGTCACCCTTTCCGGCGTCCACCGGTCGTTCGACGGCAACCACGTGCTCGACGGCGTCGGGTTCGACGTGTCCCCAGGGGAATTCGTCTCGGTCATCGGTCCGAGCGGGTCAGGGAAGTCCACGCTGTTCGGCCTGATCGCGGGACTCGACACGCCCGACGAAGGGATCGTCACGGTCGGCGGCGCTCCGGCGTCCCCGGGACGCGCTGCACTGATGCCCCAGAAGGATCTCCTGTTCCCCTGGCGCACAGTCCTCGACAACTGCGCGCTCGCCCTCGAAGTTCAGGGCGTACCACGTCGGGAGGCACGCGCGCGGGCGCGCGCACTGTTCCCCACGTTCGGACTCGCCGGGTTCGAGGAGGCTCGTCCGTCGCAACTGTCCGGCGGGATGCGTCAGCGTGCAGCATTGGCGCGAACCGTGATCCAGCAACGCGAGATTCTGCTGCTCGACGAACCGTTCGGCGCTCTCGACTCCCTCACCCGCACCGACATGCAGTTGTGGCTGCAGGCGGTGTGGCTGCGCGACCGCTGGACCGTCCTGATGATCACGCACGACGTACGTGAGGCCGTCCTGCTGTCCGACCGGGTACTGGTCCTGTCGCCGCGACCTGCACGGATCCTGCACGAAGTCCGGGTCGGGCTACCGCGACCACGGTCGTTGGAGTTGCTGACCTACCCTGAATTCGTGGCAGTCGAACGTGAACTCGTGTCGGTCCTGCACGCAAGGTCCGACATGCTTTGAGCGCTCGCGCTATTCGGAGAACCCGCAATATCGAATCGGTAACAGGATGCCGCCCCACCTGCACCGGGCGTGCCACGTCGTATCTATCGGATTACGAGGCCCACCGGCACCACATGTCGGGCGTAGCTTGAATGATCCGTAGTTCGAACACCGGTCCGGTGTTGCTACCAGTGGCGAGGAGGCGATCAGATGAGCAGCGCATTGTCCGTCCCACTCGTCGCGCCTGCTCCTGCACGTACCACCCCGCAGATCGAGGAGCACGGCGGCGTCAGCATCGCCTCGCGTGCCCTGAGTATCTCCTTGCGCCACACGGTGCGCCCGTTCCTCGACGCGTGGGCGCTCACCCCGTCTCTTCCGTGGCCGACGGGTCTGGTCGACCGCGCAGCGTTCCCACTTCTCCCGGTACCGGGGACCGAGTACCACCGCATGGCGTTGGAAACCTGCCCCGCCGAGTTCGTCCGCGCCCCCGGCGCAGGCGGCCGCAGCGCAATCCTGTACCTGCACGGCGGAGCTTTTCTGTGCTGCGGTCTGACCACCCACCGCCAGCTGGTGTCGCGCATCTCGGCGGCAGCAGGCGCCCCGGTGCTGTCGGTGGCCTACCGGATGCTCCCGCGTCACCCGATCCGACATGCGGTCGACGACGGCCTCTCCGGACTGCGTTGGCTGATCGCCCATGGCTACTCGACCGATCGCATCGTCATCGCAGGCGATTCCGCGGGCGGATTTCTCAGCTTCTCCGTGGCCCACGAAGCACTGCGGCTGGGGCTGGGGCGCGCCGCGGGCACCGTCGCGATCTCGCCGCTGACCGACCTCGATCCCTATCGCAAGCTCGACCATCCGAATGCCCGGAAGTGTGCGCTGTTCCCGCGGCGAGCGGTGCCTGCATTGTCCACCTTGATCGAGAGGGCCGAACGGATCGATGACCGCTACGAGCCCGTGCCTTCTCCTGTGGATCTCGACCTGACCGGCATGCCGCCTGCCCTGCTGCAGACCGGATCCGAGGAGATGACGTTCGTCGACGCCGAGACGATGGCGTACCGTCTCGCCTCGGCCGGTGTCCCGACGGAACTGCAGGTGTGGGAGAAGCAGGTGCACGTGTTCCAGGCTGCCGCGTCGCTGGTTCCCGAGGGCAGCCGTGCGGTCGCCGAGATCGGAAGGTTCGTACGCTCACTCGACACGGTGTGATTCGGCGAACAGCGGGACCCGCTGCGGCGTCCACAGGTAGGAGTCGGGTGGGCGGTACTGTGCGTCACGGCGTCCGGTTCGAGCCGGTTGCCCGAATCGCAATGTATCGATCGAAAGGGTCAGTGTGAGCTCTCTCAATTCCGGCCAAAGCCTCGCTGTGGGCCAGGAACTGAAGTCCGACAACGGCAAATACACTCTCGTGCTCCAGCGGGACGGCAACCTGGTCCTGTCCGAGGGCGGCAAGGCCGTGTGGGCGGCGGGAACCGACGGCTCGGGCGCGGTGCGCGCGAACGTACAAGAGGACGGCAACTTCGTCCTGTACAAGGATGACAACTCCCCCGTCTGGGCGTCGGAGACGAGCGGTAATCCAGGTGTGCGCCTGACGGTGCAGGACGACCGCAATGTCGTGCTGTACGCGGGAGACAAGCCCGTCTGGGCGAGCAACAGTGTTGCTCCGAAGGCCGCAGGGCCCGTTGCCGAGCCGGCCCACGTGGCTGCCGCACCGGCCGAGCCCGCTCCCGCCGCTGCCCCGGCACCTCGTACCCACACCGTCGCCTCCGGCGACACTCTCTGGGCGATCGCCGAGCGCTTCTACGGCGACGGCAACCAGTACCAGCGCATCGCCGATGCGAGCGGTGTGTCCGATCCGGACCTGATCCAGCCAGGCCAGGTGCTCACCATCCCGTGACGACCACAGGCCGGTAGTGCCGAACGTCCCCACACCGACTCCGGTTGTGGGGACGTTCGGCATTCACCGTCTCTCGGTTCACGGATCCTCGTCGTCGAGAGGCTCCTGACCTGCCTGCCGGCGCCGGTGCTTCGCCGTGAACATGAACAACCGCACCACCAGGGCAAGAAAGACCAGATTGCCCACGATCTGCGCCGAGACCACCGCCCTCGTTCCGTCGGTGACCGCGGCGATGTCCCCGAATCCCACGGTCGCGAACACCGTGAGGCTGAAGTACAGGGCGCCCATCCGGGTGAGGACCTCAGTGAATCCTTCCGGCTCGACCTGCGAGATCACCACGTACAGCGACGCGAAGCCGACGATGTAGACGGTGACGGTCGCGGCGATCCCCTCCATGGCCTGGACCATCGGATGCGGCGACCGCAGGACCGACCACACCTGCCAGCCGCAGACAGCGCACACCACTACTGATCCGAATACGAGCAGGAACAGTGTGGGGAGGTCGTCGAGTCCCGAGAACGGAAGCGTGAAGTAGGCGGTACCCACCACCACGAGCGTCGTCACGGTGCGAAGCAACGCCCGCCACGTGAGTGCGCGCAGTTGCGCTGATCTGTCGGTTCCGGCTGCATCGGATGGCTGCGCGCTGTTCGGCACAGGTGTCAGTATGCGCCCGGCACCCCGCCCGGCGCGCTCACCGACGGGCACGGTGTCGGTGGGTCCGACTAGTGTTCACGACACACGGGTCAAAGTCGGGAAGGGAAGGGGGCAGGTTCATGGGCGAACCGGAAAGCGGATTCGACCGCGACGTCGACCGGGCCTGGCGCGAGTTCCGGGGGGACCTCGCCGACCACGTCGCCGCCATGCGCGATGGAGGCGGACTCGTGCTGGAGCCACTGGCAGAGGAAGCCGGCGGACCGGCCGGGCCGTGCGTGCAGTTCTACGCGTGGGGTGATCAGCAGGTGCGCTGCGAAGTACCGTCGAATCTCCATCTGACCGAGGATCGCCACCTGTCGCCGCACGACGAGGCGTTGCTGCTGGATTTGGGATGGCAGACACCGTCGCGCGATCCCGACACACCGGAGGACGGCGGCTCGCCCGCGTTCTGGATGGACCTCCCCTCGTCGTGGGCCGATCGGCTCGCCGAGGTCGCGGTGCGCGCGTTGCGCGAGGTATGGGGCGTTCCGCATCCGCTTTTCCTGCGTGCGGAATCCTTCGGGACCGCCAGCAGCCACGAGTTCGAAACTCCGGCACCGGTGGCCGAGGCCTCTCCCAAGGTGCCGGTGCGAGGCCCTGTCCATCCCCTCGGGGAAGAGCACCTGCGAGAACTCATCGAGGACACCGTGGGCGACCGGGTCGGCGACACCCCCACGTGGGACGAAGACGGCGATCTCGTGCTGCGTATCGCCGACGTCCTCGTGTTCGTCGGGGTCGGTGCGGGCGCAGCAACGGTGGATCTGCTTGCGCCGATCGTGCATTCGATCAGTGGGCGCACACGTGCGATGGAGGTGGTCTCCGATCTCAATCGGCAGTGGCCGCAACTGAAGTTCGTGCTCATCGACGATCGCGTCGCCGTCGTCAACCACCTGCCTGCGTCGCCCTTCGTGCCGGAACACCTGGAATCCGCTCTCGATCGCATGTCCGGCTTCCTCGAGGGCGTCGACCACGACTTCGCCGCGCATATCGGCGGCCTTCCGATGCGCGGCCACGGTCACGATCATTATTTCGAGGCCCCGGATTTCGAAGCCTCCGACGAGCGCGATCTGTTCGACGACGACCTGTGGGAACCTCGCCTCGAAGACGATCTTCCGGCGGCACTGCTCGAACTTCGTGATCATCACCTCCGTGGGCGCTCCGATATTCCGGTCGAGACGGTCGCGGCGATCGGAGACCGGGAGGCTTCCCGGCTGCAGCAGTTCCTCGAACTCAGCACCGAGCAGCACGTGGGCTGGACCAGCGAATCCCTCAACCGTGCCTTTGTGGGCGATGACGACGGTGTCGCCGCTGCCGACGCAAAGGCGCTCGAGTGGAAGCTGACGAGCTGGTCTCTTGCCGCAGCACTGAGCTACCTCGACCTGCCCACGGAGATCCCGAACCACCGGCGCCCGCCGGCGAAGCCGAGCACCGACCAGCCGCCGCTGTTCGACAATCCGGACGAGCCGACACTCTTCGACGGATTCGGCGACTAGCGTCCCGCCACGGCCCATCGCAGCACGTCGGCGGCGTCGACGATGGCGTCGACCGCGATCGTGGTGATATCACCCTCGACGACGTCGATGATTGTCATGCGCTCTCTCGTTCGTGGTAGTGCCACCACGGGCGTTTCCTGGCATGATTCCAGAGCGTGACGTCGTCGGACAAGCTTCGCGAACTCGCCGGGTACCACGGGGTGTCCTGCACCTACCGTGGATGGGACACCCTCGAACATCATGTCCCCGATCGGACGCTGCGCTCGATCCTGGCAGCACTCGACGTCCCCGCCGGTTCGGACGCCGAGATCGACAAATCCCTCGCGGATGTCGCGAACGCGCCGTGGCGGCAGATGCTGCCGCTGTCGCTGGTTGTCGCCGAAGGCGATAGGCGTCCTTTTGCCGTACACGTGCCGCACGGCGATCCGGTCTCGGTGTGGGTAGTGGCCGAGGACGGCTCCGAGGTCGACGCCGAGCAGCTCGACGTGTGGGTCGAACCGAGGATGGTCGACGGACGGCTCGTCGGACGGGCCACCTTCACGGTGCCTGCGCTACCACTGGGCTGGCACACGATCCATGCGCGCAGCAACGACATCGAAGCGACCGCGACGCTCGTGGTGACGCCGGCGCGACTGTCCACGGCAGACCGCGTGCTGCGCTCCCGACAGTGGGGTTTGGCCGCACAACTGTATTCGGTCCGGTCGAGCCGGTCTTGGGGTATAGGCGACTTCGCCGATCTTGCCGATCTCACAGCAGTGACCGCGGGCCATGGCGGCGACTTCGTGTTGATCAATCCCGTCCACGCCGCCGAGCCGCGGCCTCCACACGAGCCGTCTCCGTACCTTCCGTCCTCGCGGCGGTTCGTGGACCCGCTCTACCTGCGCGTCGAGGACATTCCCGAGGCCGCCTATCTTCCGCGCAAACAGCGCAGACTGCTCGACGAGAACGCACGGGACTGCGCGAAAGCGAACCGGAAAGGCGAACGGCTGAAGCGGAATCCGGTGTTCCGCGCCAAGCTCGAGGTGCTCGAGCGGATCCACAGTGTGCCCCGGGGTCCTGCCCGCCAGGCTCGTTACGCGGCATTCTGCGCTGAAGGTGGCCGGGCACTCGACGACTTCGCATTGTGGTGCGCACTCGCAGAGAAGGCCGGGCCGCGCCACTGGGACGAGCGGGCCACGGCTCCGGACGACCCCTGGGTGAAACGCCAACGCGTCGTACTGGCCGAGCGCATCGATTTCCACCGCTGGTTGCAGTGGTTGTGCGACGAGCAGCTCGCCGCCGCGCAGATCGCGGCACGAGCCGCGGGCATGGGCATCGGTGTCGTACACGACCTGGCGGTGGGGGTGAAACGCGAGGGCGCCGACGCGTGGACACTGGGCGATGCGCTGGCCGCTGGGGTCACAGTGGGCGCCCCACCCGACGACTTCAACCTGAACGGACAGAACTGGAACCAGCCGCCGTGGCGTCCCGATCGCCTCGAAGAGCTCGGCTACGGCCCGTACCGCGAGATGCTCCGGTCGGTGCTGCGTCATGCCGGTGGTGTGCGCATCGACCACATCCTCGGTCTGTTCCGCACATGGTGGGTGCCGGAAGGGTCGTCGCCGAGCGAAGGCGCGTACGTGCGGTACGACCACGAGGCGATGATCGGCATCCTGGTACTCGAGGCGCACCGTGCCGACGCGGTCGTCATCGGTGAGGATCTCGGAGTGTTCGAGGGATGGGTCCAGGAGTATCTCGCCGAGCGTGGGGTCGCGGGTACGTCGATCCTGTGGTTCGAGAAGGACGGCGACACCCCGCGCGCACCTGAGAACTACCGCCGGTTGTGCCTGACGTCGGTCACCACACACGACCTACCGCCGACGTCCGGCTATATTGCCGGGGAACATATTTCGATCCGCTCGAAGCTCGGGTTGCTGAAAGGCGATCTGGAGACCGAACTCGCTGCCGCGGCAGCCGAACGCGATGCGGTGCTCGGTCTCGCCCGCGACCGCGGGCTGCTCGACCCTGCAGAGGGCGAGAACCTCGAGCAGCAGGTCGAGGCGTTGCATCGGCTCGTCGCGGCGAGCCCGTCGGCCATGCTGGCGTTGTCGCTGGCCGACGTGGTCGGTGAACCCCGGAGCCAGAATCAGCCGGGCACCGTAGATGAGTATCCGAACTGGCGTGTGCCTCTCGCAGACGTCGACGGCGAGGCCGTCCTCATCGACGATCTCACCGGTCACGAGCGTTTCGCGCGACTCGCGGAGGCGTTGTCCCCGGCCGAACCCGGATGAGCTTCACCGCTTCACGTAGATGCTCTCGATGTCGGCGGCGAACTTCTCGGCGACCACATTGCGCTTGATCTTCAATGTCGGGGTCAGCTCACCGGTCTCCTCGGTGAGGTCGCGATCGAGAATCACGAACTTCTTGATGGCCTCGGCATGCGAGACAGTGCGGTTGGCGTCGTCGACGATTGTCTGCATCGCGTCCCGCAACGATGGATCGTTTCGCAGGTCTGCGACGGTGGAGTCCGCCGGCTTGCCGTTCTCCCTCTTCCAGTTGTCGAATACCTCGGGGTCGACCGTCAGCAATGCCGAGATGAACGTCCGCCCATCGCCGAGAACAACGGCCTGCGAGACCAGCGTGTGCGATCGCATCCGGTCTTCGAGCGGCCCTGGAGAGACGTTCTTGCCACCGGCGGTGATGATGAGGTCCTTCTTGCGCCCGGTGATCGTGGTGTAGCCGTCCGCGTCGAGTGAACCGAGATCGCCGGTGCGGAACCAGCCCTCGTCGAACGCGTCCTCGGTAGCCTTCTCATTGCGCCAATAGCCGTTGAATACGACCCCTCCGCGAAGTTCGATCTCGCCGTCCTCAGCGATACGAACACTGTTGCCGCCCAAGGGCTGACCCACTGTGCCGATCTTCTGCGATCCGGGCATGTTGACGGTGTGCGCCGCTGTCGATTCGGTCAGTCCGTAACCCTCGAAGATCGGTACGCCGACACCGCGGAAGAAATGTCCGAGTGTGGTGCCGAGCGCTCCGCCACCGGAAATGGCCATCTGGCACTGACCGCCCATGGCCTCGCGCAGCTTGCTGAAGACAAGCCTGTCGGCCATGACCCGCTTGGCTTTCAGGAACAGGCTCGGCCCACCATGGTCGAGCGACTCGCTGTAGGCGACTGCGGTTTCCTCAGCGAACTGGAATATCGCCGCATTGAGCTTTCCACCTGCTGCCGCCTTCGCTGCTGCGGCGTCGCGTACTTTCTCGAACACGCGAGGCACGCCGAGAATCATGTGTGGCGAGTAACGGGAGAACTGGCTCGATACGGTTCCGAAATCAGACCAGTGAGACTGTGCTGCACCACCTTCGAATGCTGCAAGCGACACTGCACGCGCCAGTACGTGCGCGAGGGGCAGGAACGTGAGAATCCGGTTACCCGGCTTGGCGGCCATCTGACCGATCGGCGCTGTCAGAATTCCGCGAACCTCCGAGAGGAAGTTCCGGTGGGTGAGGATGCAACCCTTGGGCCGGCCTGTGGTGCCGGAGGTGTAGACGAGGGAAGCGAGGTCGTCGACGCGGATGCCCTCGCGGCGAGCGGTGAGTTCGGCGTCGCCGATTCCGGCGCCCGCAGCGATGAGCGCATCCACTGCCCCGCCCTCGATCCGGTGGATCCCGCGGAGGGTGTCGGGCATACCGACGAAGAGCGCTTCGTGGGCGGCGGTCTCGACGACAGCGAGACAGGACCCGGAGTCCTCGAGGATCCAGCGGATCTGTTCGGTTGACGACGAGTCGTAGATCGGCACCGACACCGCGCCTGCCGCCCAGATCGCGTAGTCGAACAATGACCATTCGTATCGTGTGGCCGAGAGCAACGCGACACGGTCTCCGGCCTTGACGCCTTCGGCGATCAATCCCTTCGCGACACCGGCGACCTGCTCCGCGAACTGCGATGCGGTGACTGCGACCCATTCGTCACCCAGCGGGCGCGAATACATCACGCGGTGCGGAAACTCCTCCGCCTGGGTGAATACGGTGTGGACGACGGAATCGCCGTCTGCAACGGTGAACTGGGCGGGGGTCGAGTACTCACGCACTGAAATCTCCATCGTTCTGGTCGGTCGAAGGCGCGGACGGATCCACACCGGAGCGGAATCGGCGCAGCAGGTGGACGAACGTGTCGATCTCATCCTGGCCCCATCCCGTCAGTCCTGCGGTGACTTCGCCGTATCGGCGATTCACTGTGACGGCGAGCACGGAGTGCCCCTGATCCGTCAGGCTGAGCGGGTGTCCCAGCCTTGTCGGTCCGGAGTCCGCCGAGAGCCAACCCTCGTCGATGCAGTGGCGTACTTGCCTCGAGACGGTCGACCGATTGACGCCGAAAACCTCCGAGATCTCGGTGGCGCGGCAACCCGGATTGCGGGCGATGAACCCGAGCAGCGAATGCTGCGCAAGCGAGAGGGAACCGCCGTCGGCCCGCCCCTCTGCAGTCAGAAAGCGCACGAGGTGAACGAATTCGTCGTAGACCTCGGCTACCGAGGTTCGATTCGGTGAATCGGACCTCCGTTTCTGTTGCATACGGCAACTATAAGCCCGGTGTGCTCCACGCCTCAAACCAGGGCAATCCACCGCGTTCGATCAGCAGAATCGCTCGGCAGCAGCCTGCACCCGGGCATGGTGAGCACGCACCTGCGCCTCCTCGTGGTACTGCAGATTGTCGAAGTCTCGCCGCCATCCGGCCGAGCCGTCGATCATTTCCCGCACGATGTCGGCGTGCCCGGCGTGGCGGGCAGTTTCACTGTTCATGTGCACGAGGATGCGGTGCAGCGTCACGCGGCCCTGACCCCACAAGTCCACCTGCGTCACGTCACCGAGTTCGGTCATAGAGAATGTCTCCGAGGCGTGTTGCCACGAACGGCGATACAGTGCCACCAGGTACTCGCGCGACTCATCGGCAGTCGCCCACATGTCTGCGTCAGGGCCGGCAGCACCGTCCGGGGCCACCCAGCGCAACTCGACCGGGGCCGGTCGGCCGAATACCTCACCGAAGTAGCCGAATTCGCAGGTGGCCAGGTGCTTGACGAGCCCGAGAAGGTTGGTGCCGGTCGGTGTCATCGGGCGCCTCGCGTCGTACTCGGACAGGCCGTCGAGCTTCCACAGGATCAGGTCGCGCGAGGCCTGCAACTGCACGACCAGGTCGGCCGCAAACCCGTCGGTACCGCTCATGGCCCCATCGTATGCGCGATCCCCACATCACCCCGGCGCCCGACGAAAGCGAAGGACTAGCATATGCGTACCGGGGAGGCGCGAAGGAGGGACGACCGATGGGCAATGGGGGGTCCCGCGGGTTGTTCCGTTACCTGGTCGCCGACGAATCCGACGACTACGTCGCGATCATGACCTACTTCACAGACGTTCTATTCGCCGACGCGACTGCCGCCGACATCGCCGCCGCCCTCACCGCGGGTGGACATCGCATCGACCGGGACGTCGTGGATGTCCGGTGCCGGCAACTCGTCGCGTGGGGCAACCTCGGTGAAGGAGGCCGTGACACCCGCGGCGGATCGATCGGCGACTACGTCCGCGCCACCGCCCGATATCGTCCGACAGTGCTCGGCGGCCGCATACACCGCGAGGCCACCGCGCTGCTGTCGTCCCACGAAGGCGCCCGCGAAGTCACCCGAGAATCCCTCGCGCGCATCTGCGACGCACTCACGCACATCGGCGCAGCGACCCACACCGGATTCGCCATCGATCCGAACACCCTCGCGGGACACGTCACCGGAGTGTTCGTTCACCACAGAGCATTCACCGACAGCGTTGCCGACTTCTACAACTACCTGGCGGAGATCTCGGGTCGACCGGATCTCTCCGACGACGACTACACCGAGCTCAAGCTCCTGCTACTCGACTACATCGACGTCATCACCTCCGATCTGAGCCGCTACGCGACCCAGGTCTGCGCGGCGGTGCAGCGCCTGCTCCCACACATCGACGACCTGCTCGCGGCGCTCCCCGATCCGGGGCTCCCCAGCGGCACCGTCTCCCGTTCCCCCGGGCGCACGCGAGACGAATGGGAACAGCTCGTGTCCTGGTACGACGAGGAAGCAGGCCCGCGTGAGCTGCGCGACGCCGCGACCACGGCACTGAACCGGCTGCTCACTCATACCCGGACCCGCACCTCCGACGCTCCCGGGTTCTCCCACCGAGCCGATCTTCTACGCCTGGCCTCGTGGTTCTCGGAGTCCTCGGACGAGCAGGCCCACCGGCTCCATGCCGCCACATTCGGAGCCTATCCGAGCCGGCACCTGCTGCTGGGCCCGGAAGAACCGGACCCGCGGATCGGAGCCGGAACATCTTGGTGGAGCGCCGATCCGGTGTCGGTGCCGGTGTCGCTGCGCGAACGTGGCGACCGCTCGCCGCGTGGCCGAAACGCCCGGATTCCCGACCCGGCCGCCGATCGAACCCTCATCGCAGCGCTGGCCGAACAGGAATCGGGCGAACTCGCCGACGCCGTCGCCGAACTACGCGCATCGGGCGACCTGCACGGCGAGCGGATCTCCACGACCGCGCGCGACGTACTCCTCGACCGGCTCGCGGCACTTCTCGCACGACACCAGGAACTCGACGGCGTGTACCGCATCGACGACCACGACCTCGGCCTCACCCTGACCGCCGAACCCGGTCGCGACACCACAGTGCACTGCCCGGACGGCGATCTCACCGTGCACGGGTTGATCCTTCGCACCTCGTCGCCACTGCTGGCGCCCGCCGATTCCGGTCACACGATCGGGGCGTGGTGAACACCGGTACCGCAGTACAGGATGCTGCAGGCCGGCGCGACGGCGCCCGCGCCTTGCTGCAGCGGCCGATCCTCACGGCCGTCCACGACCCCGACATCTTCGATCTGGTCCGCCGCCATGCAACAGCACTGCGCGCCATGTTCGCCGATCAACTGGGCTACACGCTGATCGTGGAGACGGAGTTCGCACGGCTGGTGAAGACACCGCTCGATCCCGCGGCGCCCCTGCGACCGCTCCCTCGCGCGACCGGCGGGGAGTTCGGCGCGGTCGGATACACCTATCTCGCATTGACCGCCGCCGCACTGCTCGCACCTGGTCAAGGCGACCACATTCCTATGGCGGTACTGGTCGGGCAGGTCCGAGCCGACGCCGCCGCGCAGAACATCGAGATCGCCGACGGGTTGTCGGAGCGGCGACATCTGGTGGCCGCGCTGCAGGCGTTGATGGAATGGGGTGTTGTCGGGGAAGCCGATCTCGGCGACGCCCGAAACGAGGACGAGGTGGTCCTCACCGTCTGCCGGTCACTGCTGCGGCACCTCACCGCCTTCGCCTTACACGACCTTCCCGGTCCGTCGGCAGCGATCACCGCACGACCCGAGACACCGCGGTGCCGTCTGTATCGCAGACTCGTCGAAGACCCGTTCACAGCGCGCGACGATCTCGATCCTGAAACTCTCGACGTGTTGATCCGCGAACGAGCCGAGATCGCACGTCGTCTGGACGAGGATTTCGGTCTGGTCCTCGAGGTACGCACGGAAGGCGCGCTCGCCTACGACCCGGACGGCAACCTCACCGACCTTCCCTTCCCCGGTCCGGGGACCGTGAATCAGGCTGCGCTTCTATTGATTTCGGAATTGTCCGACGTAGTCGATCCCGTACCCGGCAGCGCGGTGCGCATCGACACGACCACCCTGGACAACACCTTGACCGGGCTCGTAGCCACCCACGCCCGGAGCTGGCGCGGCGAGTACGTCCGCGATGTCACCGCACTGCGCCGCGATGTCACGGCGTTGCTGGTGCGACTCGGTCTCGCGCGTGCCCTCGACGACGGAATTCTCCTCGCTGCCCCCGCTGCCCGGTATCGCCCGACCATCGCCGAAAGCCCCCGACCATGACCCATTCGTCCGACGCGCCCGTACTCGATGCCGCCACCTCCTCACCGCACCCGCACCGGTGGAAACTCTCCCGCGCGGGCATCGTCAACGTCTGGCACTACCTCGATACCGAGTTCACCCTCAGCGACGGGCGCATGATCCTGCGCGGCACCAACGGTTCCGGGAAATCACGTGCCCTCGAGATGTTGCTGCCGTTCCTGCTCGACGCCGACCGCAAACGCATGGATGCCACCGGCGCGGGCAAGGTCGATCTCGACGAACTGATGCGGATCGGAGCGGGCGGCCAGAACAACCGCATCGGATATTTGTGGCTCGAATTGTCGCGTCCTGACGGTGTTCTCACGATCGGCGCATACGTGCGCTACAGCGCGACCGCGCATCGGAGCGAGGTGCACTTCTTCACCTCCGATACCCGGGTGGGCACCGATCTCCCGCTGGTCGACGAGCATCGGGTGCCGCTCTCGCGCGACGACCTCGCTGCCCGCATCGGTCCGGACCGGATCACGCGCAGCCCCGAGGAACACCGCGACACCGTCCGCACGCTGGTGTTCGGTCTGGACGGTGACTCCGGGCGCGATCGGTACACGGGCCTGCTGCAGCTACTGCACACCCTGCGGTCACCCGATGTCGGCAACCGAATCGACGAAGGCCGTCTGCCTCAGATCCTGTCCGACGCGCTCCCCCCGCTCAACGAGAACATGCTCGCCTCGGCGGGTGATCGTCTCGATCTGCTCGGCGAGAGTCGTGCAGCCCAAACTCGGCTGGAATCCTCGCTCACCCGAGTCCGCCAGTTCCACGCCGTCTATCGTCGTTACGCGGCCGACCTGCTGCGGGCAAGTGCGGATGTCGCCGCACAGACCGCCGACCGGGTCGCCCGGACGCGTGCCGAACTCGACGAGGCCGAAGCCGAGGTCGCGGATCTCGACGCTCAGGTCGCCGCAGCCGACACTCGCCTGAGCGAACGACGTGACCAGCTCGCCGAACTCGATCGCGCCATCCGAGGCCTCGAATCCCATGCGCTGTTCCGCCACGCCGATGATCTGGCTCAGCGGACGCTCGCCGTCGACGCACTCGGCCGCGCCGCCGACCTGGCCATGCATCACGCTGAGCAGGCCAGAGACCGCGAGTCCCTGGAAGCCGCGCGCGCAGATACGCATCTGGCCGATCTGGACGTCACGGTCGCCGGGGCGTCCGAGATGCTCGCGGCCGCGAAGCTCCGCCTCACCACCGCGGCCGTAACGGCAGACACCCTCCCGGAGCGGATCCGCCTCGACATCCGACGACTCCAAGACCATTCCGAACCGGTCCGCACGCGGCGCGAAGCCGTCGCAGAGACCATCGTCAGACCCACGGTCGCGCAGGTGCGGCTTCTTCCGGAGGGCTGCGAAGATGCCCGCGTCGCCGCCGATCACGCGGCGGCAGCCGCGCGGCGCAGGCGCGACCAAGCATCGAGACGACTGGTCGAGGCCCGTCGCCTCGAACTCGCCGAACGTGGGGTGCGGGACGCCGAAGCCGAGGCCGAGCGCGCCGCACACGATGCCGAACGCGAGATCCTCGAACGCGATGCCGCTGCTCGCGCGCTGGACGACGCCACTCTCGACCTCGAGCACCGATGGCGTGCATGGTTCACGTCCGAGCGCACCACTACGCTGCTGCCGCACCTCGACCAGCACGGTGCGGCGTTGATGCAGCGCCTCGTGGACGCCGTCGAATCACTCTCCGGCGACGACCCCGACCCGGCGGCTACCGACGCGGTCCTCACCGAACTCGTGGCACTCACCCGAACCGCAACACCCGGCGACCTCGGTATCACCACCGGGACAGGCACGGCCGAGTCCGGCAGCACAGCCGAGTCCCACACCGCAACAGAGAGCGTGTTGCGGTCGGCTCTGCTGGAGGAACGACAGCGTCTCGACCCCGGCTCCGAGGGCCCTGCGATGGCACCGTGGCGGAGTCTCCAGAGCGGAGTTCCGCTCTGGAGGGCCGTCGATTTCGTCGATACCCTCGGCGATGACGATCGGGCGGGTATCGAATCCGGACTGCTGGCGGCAGGGTTACTGACTGCCACCGTGGACGGTGAAGGTCGGCTACGTGCGTCGTCAGGGCAGATCCTCGTCTCGCCACGCGGCGAACCTCCGCTCCGGCCGCTATCAACAGTCCTGCAGCCCGACCCGACTTCCGAGGCGCCGGTTGAGGCGGTCGCCTCGGTTCTCTCCGCGATCGGGTTCGAGGATGCCTCGGCGTTCGCATCCGTCTCACGCGACGGCCGCTGGCACAACGGCGTACTGCGCGGACGGCACACCGCGGAGGCTCCCGGATTCATCGGTGAGGCCGCCCGGAGCAGAAACGAGGCCGCGCGCCGGACCCGGCTCGACGAGATCGACGGTGAACTGGTCCGATTGGACCTCGTCGAGCAGAGACAGTCGGTCGACAACCGTGTCGCGCCGAGACCACGCGACGAACTCGATGCTCATCTTTCCTCTGCACCCACCGCGCATGCTCTGCACCGGGCATACGCACGGTCTCGCGCACACGCCGAGCACGCACTCCGCCGTACGGAGGCCGCCGCCCGGGCCCGGGATCGGGCGGGTGCACTGCGCTCCCGGTGGGCGGCCGATCTCGAATCCCACCGGAGCGCCTGCGCCCATTTCGCGTTGCCGATCGGTGTCGCCGACCTCGACGCAGTCGTCGTGGCCTGTGCCGAGGCGGACACCGCGTGCACAACCCTGGCCCGCGGCATCGGCGACGTCCTGGCCGACTACGCAAGATTCGGCGGTTCCGCACGCGCAGTCACCGAGTCGGCAGAACTGCGCGCGCGAGCCGAGCACGAGGCCGAATCCCGATGGCACGAGTGGCACGAGCGGGCAGCGGTGATCGCCGCGCAGACTCAGGCGGTCGACATCGCGGTCGCCGACCTCGCGGAGGAATTGCGAAGTTCGGAGACGGAGCGAGCCCGGACCGACGAGAAGTGCCGCCGCACCCTTGCTCACCGCGAGCAGCTGGGCAAGGCTGTGGCAGCGGCGATGCAACAGGCCTCGGCAGCGCGGGAGCGACTCACCCGTCACCGCGAGGAACTGGAGGTGGCTGCGGGCACACTCGGGGCTCAGCTCGCCATCCCCGCCCTCTCCGCAGCAGCCGATGTCGTAGGTGGTCCGATCGCGCATCTCGACGCGCACCATGTCCGTGAGGCTGCCGATGCCTTGCTGACAGCACTGCCACGCGCCACGGACACGGGCGAGAACCGGATCCTCGCTGCGCTGCAGCGATTCGATCGGGAGATCTCCGAAGAAATCGACATCGAGCACACCGTGGAATCGGGCGCCCATGTGGTGCGCCTGTCCGGCACGGGTCCCGACACCACCCCGACGGGGGTACTCGCCCACCTCACCGCCCGAGTCGAAGAGGGTAGGGCCGCGCTGTCCCAGCGTGAACACGATGTGTTCACCGGCTTCGTGCTCGGAGGCGTTGCCGATGAGCTCCGCAGGCGGATCACGCAGGCCGAGAATTTGATTGCGGCGATGAACGAGAGCCTCGCCGACAGCAGGACCAGCCACGGCATCGGTGTCCGCATCGGGTGGCATCCGGTCCGTGAAGACGCCGACGCGGCGCGGATCACCGAACTCCTCACCGGCAGCGCCCGGTCGATCGAGGACAGTGACGATCTGATCGAGTTGCTTCGTCACCGCGTGGAGGTCTCGCACGGCACCGACCCGTCGGCCGGATACGCGGCGCATCTGTCGCGAGCACTGGACTACCGGGCGTGGCACACCATCGACGTCACCATCATCGGCCCGGAGCCCGATCAAGAGCGGCGTATTTCGAAGCGGGCGAAGATCTCCCAGGGCGAAACTCGATTCGTGTCGTACGTTGCATTGTTCGCCGCCGCAGACGGCTATCTCTCGGGACTGCCCGACACCGACCTCGCGCTGCGGATGGTGCTGCTCGACGACGCGTTCGCCAAGATCGACGAGCCGACGATCGGTGAGCTCATGGGCCTGCTGGTGCGCCAGGACATCGATTTCGTCATGACCGGGCACGCGTTGTGGGGATGTGTGCCGCAGGTACCGGCACTCGACATCTACGAAGTCCGTCGCCTCGGCGACAGTTCTGCCGTCACGACCCGTGTGCACTGGGACGGGCGCAGCAGACACGTGCGCGGGGGCGACTGACTAGGCTCGCGACGTGAGTTTCCGCCGCCTCCGCCACTCGGTCCGCGCACTTCTCGTCGACCCGGACGATCGACTTCTGCTGTGCCGTGCGCGCACGCCCGACGGGCACACCGTGTGGATCGCCCCCGGGGGTGGCATCGAGACCGGGGAGACCCCGCTCGAGGCCTTGGCGCGCGAACTCGTGGAGGAGGTCGGATTCGAGCTCTCCACCGAACCATCACACGTATGGCATTCGACGATCATCTCGCCCGATCACGTTCCCGGTTTCGACGGCATCATCAACGACTACTTCCTGATCCGCACCGCCCCGTTCGTCCCGAGCCCCACTCTGACTGCAGACGAACTCGCGCTGGAGAACCTCACCGCGTTCCGCTGGTGGGCGCGTTCCGAGATCGCCGGATACACAGGTCCGGATCTGCTCGCACCGCGTTCGCTCGCCAGTGACTATCCGCGTCTGCTCGACAGCCCGGCACCGAATCTGCCCATCGATCTGTCCCCTCCTCGGTAGACCGCGGCCGCTATTCTCTGTGACACACACCACACAGAGGAGTCCGCATGCCCGCGTCGCACTCGTCCACGCTCGTCGGCCGCCTGGAACATTGGGCCCAGACCATCCCCGACTCTCCCGCGGTCCAGTATCTGGGCCGGGCGCACAGTTGGCGCGAGTGGTACGACCGGATACGGCATCTTGCGGGGGCACTCGCCGCGGCCGGGATCGGCGCAGGCGACACCGTCGCGTTCGTCGACAAGAACAACCTCGCCTGCGTCGAGGTGACCTACGCGGCGTCGGCGCTGGGCGCGGCCAACGCGATCCCCAATTTCCGCTTGGCCGGAGACGAGCTGACTTACATCCTCCGCGACTCGAACGCGAAGATTCTGTTCGTCGGAGCAGAGTTCGCCGAGATGATCGCGTCGATCCGAGACCGGCTCGGTACGGTGACGCAGGTGATCGTCGTCGGTGGCGACGGTGACGAGTTCGAGTCGTTTCTCGGATCCGGCGACCCGGTACGGCCCCTGCCGGACGTCGAGCCCGATACGACGGCGCTCCTGCTGTACAGCTCCGGAACCACCGGACGCCCGAAGGGAGTTCAGCTGACCCACCACAACCTCACCGCGCACGCGGAGGCCATGCTGTCGATACTCCCTTTCCACGACCAGGACTGCCTGCTCGTGGCGATGCCACTGTTCCACGTCGGAGGTACCTGCTACGCGATCATCGGAATCCACGACGGCCGACGGTGCATCTTCACCCGCGAAGCGGACGCACAGTCGCTGTTCGGCGGGATTGCGGCAGGCGCGAATGTCGCATTTCTCGTGCCTCCCGTGATCTCTGGCGTCCTCGCGGCAGGTGAACAGGCAATCGCCGCACTGTCTCGACTGAAGCGCATCACCTACGGCGCAGCTCCGATGCCGCTGCCTTTGTTGCGCGCGGCTCTGGCCGCATGGCCTGATTCCGAATTCGTGCAGGTGTACGGGATGACCGAACTCGCCGGGGTCATCACCGCACTGATGCCGGAAGTCCACCGCGACCCCTCGCAGGAGCGGCGGATGGCGTCGGCGGGAACCCCGATACCGGGCATCGAGATGCGTATCGTCGATCCGGTCGGAGAGGCCGACCTTCCGGTGGGTTGCGTCGGCGAGTTGTGGTGGAGGTCGGCGCAGACGACACCGGGGTATCTGGGTCGGCCGGACGCGACCGCCGAGGCGATCGTCGAGGGCGGTTGGCTGCGCAGCGGCGACATGGGCCGCGTCGACGAAGGCGGGTTCGTGTTCATCGAGGACAGGCTCAAGGACATGATCATCACAGGCGGCGAGAACGTCTATTGCCCGGAGGTCGAGCGCGTACTGATCGAGCATCCGGCGGTCGCGGAGGTCGCGGTGATCGGAGTGCCCGACGAGAAGTGGGGTGAAGCGGTCAAGGCCGTGGTGGTCCTCACCCCCGACGGGTCGGTCGGCGAGGACGAACTGATCGAGTACGCACGCACAGAAATCGCAAAGTTCAAGTGCCCGAGCAGCATAGACATCGTCGGTCACCTCCCCCGCAATCCCACGGGGAAGATCCTCAAACGGGCGCTACGCGAGCCCTACTGGGACGGACACGAACGAAGCATCTGAGACCGGGGCGGGGGCCGGGGCGACCGGCCCCGACCTCGGCCTCAGGGTCTATCCGCTCTACGGGTTTGTCAGCCGACCCGACGCAGCAATGCGGCGAGGGCCTGGCCACCGCCGATGCACATCGTGACGATGCCCAGTTCGAGGTCGCGGCGGACCAGGTCCTTGGCGGCACGGACGGTCAGGATTGCGCCGGTGGCGCCGACCGGGTGGCCGAGCGCGATTGCTCCGCCGTACGGATTGGTCTTGGCGGGGTCGAGCTTCGCGTCGCGGATCACGGCGATCGCCTGCGAGGCGAAGGCCTCGTTCAGTTCGATCGTGTCGATGTCGGACGGAGTCGTGCCGGTCTGCTCGAACAGCTTCGCAAGCGCGTGTGTGGGGGCGTAGCCCATCAGGGACGGATCCATCGCTGCGACGGCGACCGAATCGATCACCACGGAGCCTGTGAGGCCACGTTCCTGCGCTACCGACTGTTTTGCCAGCACCACGGCGGCGGCACCGTCGTTGATGCCCGACGCGTTGCCTGCGGTCACCGTGCCATCCTTGATGAACGCCGACCGCAACTTACCGAGCCCTTCGAGGGTGGTCTCCGGCTTGGGATGCTCGTCGGTGGTCACGGTGACCGGCTTGCGTCCACCGACCTCGACAGGGGTGATCTCTTCGGCGAAGGCGGCCTTGGCCGCGGCACTGTCTGCGCGTCGCTGCGATTCGAGGGCGAACTCGTCCTGTTGCTCGCGGGTGACGTTGTATTCGCGGGCTACGTTCTCGGCCGTGACACCCATGTGCTTGCCGCTGAACGGGTCGGTGAGCATACCGGTGGTGCCGTCGACGAGCTCGCGGTTGCCGAGCTTGTAACCGCTGCGGGCGCCGAAATCGTAGAACGGCATCCGCGACATGTTCTCGTCGCCACCTGCGACGGTGATGTCGGCGCCGCCCCAGTGCATCTGCTGTGCAGCCGACCAGATGGCCTGCAGTCCGGAACCGCACAGGCGGTTGACGGTGAATGCGGGGGTCGAGATCGGCAGGTCCGCCGCGAGGGCGACTCGGCGCGCGTTGTATGCGTCGCCACCGACCTGCCCGATGCAGCCCATGACCACTTCGTCGATGTCGCTGCCTGCCACACCGGAACGCTCGAGCGCTGCTCGGACGGCAACCGCGCCGAGTTCGTGGGCGGGGACATCTTTGAACGCGCCGCCGAAGCTTCCCACTGGGGTACGTGCGCCGTCGACGATGACGATCGGGTCCGGAGTGGTCATATCTGAAATCCAATCTGGTCGAACACTCTCGTGTTGGGCTGCCGTGCTGCACACCCCGAACGCAGGCTACGGCACTCGGTGCCGCAGACTCCATTACGCAATCTACTCTCAACCCCGACTATATGGAAGTGTCGCTCTCGATTCCAGAGAATCCCACTTTCATTCGCCGGGCCGGTCAGGGACGCGAAGGTCGGCTCGCCGGAACCTCTCGACCGCCCGCGGGGTACCGAGTTCGCTCCGCGCGGCAGGGTGACACGTGTAGAACTCGAGCATCCTGTGAAGCAGCACCGCGTCGACCGCGTAGCGCCGCGAGTCGATCTCTATGCGCGGCGTCTCCGGGAACCTGTCCAGCCGGAACAGCGCACTGGTGCGGCGACGCGCCCACGCCGCGGTCGTCGTTCCCTCGACCCACGTTTCCGGGTATCCGAAATCCAGTGCCTGTACGCCGGCCACCGACATCCACGGCAGATACGACTCGAACGACCATCCGCGCTGACGAATGCCGTCGGCGCTGAGCACGAGCGCCCCCACCGCCAGGCGACCGAGCGCCACCTCGATCACGAAGGCCACGCACGGCACGCCCAGCAACGCCAGGACCAGACTCACCCAAGGGATGCCGTTGTTGAACAGGAACACCTCGACGGCGGCCCCCACGGCGAGCGCTGCCGCGCAGCCCACCATCGAAACGAGAGCAACGAAGACCGACATCCGTGAGCGCACTTCGGTCCCCGCGCCGAGACCACCCCGGCGTAGAGTCCGCACCCCCGGGGCACCGCGCCTCGGCCACCAGAGCACACATCCGAAGGCCGCAGTGAGCAGCATCAGCGCGGAAAGGATCAGGAAGAATCTGGACTCGGGCCCGAAGCCGGAGCCCGCGGACGACAGTCCACCGACGAAGGCGAGGACACTGACCACGGCTGCCACCACGATCGAGATCGCGGCCCGGACATTCCACCGCGGCCGCCCCCACTCACCCGGACGCACCAGGCCGTTCGCGTACTCCTGACGTTCCCCCGAGCCCTGCCCGTTCCGAAGAATCGGCCGTTGCATAGGTACTCCCTTCCGGAGCACCGGAGGCCCCGACGCCTCCGGTGAATGCCGGTCGCGGCCCGACGCTACCGCACCCGACCCCACCGACGAGTACCCCGTCAGGTGCTCAGCACAAAGTCTTTGCACACGCCAGTGTGACGATTACCATACTCACCGGTCAGATGGCGTATTTATCCTGTTCACAGTGCCTTTGAGGGGGGTTGATTCGGTCGTGGCTGCAGAGCCGGAGAATTTTCATGTACGGATGAGTAACACCCTCGCCGACGAACACGACACAATCTGTGACGATTCAGACGAGACCGGAGGAATCTGCATGACCATCCAGCTTGATTCGCCTGGCATCGAGCGCGCCGAAGCAGCATCGTCGGCCAACGATACGGACCTGGGGAGCCTTTTCGACCAGATCCGCGACCTCGACGCCCATATCCTCGAGGCGGTCAAGCGGCGCTCCGAATTGTCCCAGCAGATCGGCGCCGCAGCGAGAGAATCGGGCGAGACCCGCGAAGCACAGTCCAACGAGATGAGCGTGCTCGACCGGTTCGCCGAACTCGGCAACGACGGCAAGACCCTCGCCATGACCCTGCTTCGCCTGGGACGTACGCGCCGGTCCTGACCACACTCTCCCGAGCGAGGCCCCCGCACCGATGGTGCGGGGGCCTCGTGCGTAGATGCGCGTCCCATCGGCCGACCACGACTATCCGACGACCGCCCGAGACTCGTCCAGTTCGAACTCGGCGAGCGCCCGGCCGGCCAGCGCCGCAACACGCGCGGGGGGAAGTCCGTCATATGCGCTCAGCACTATCGTGACCTGCTCGAGCGGGGACAGCGCTCCGAACAGCACCGTGTCGTCGACACCGAGATCCGGATGAGGCGGACCGCAGTGAGGCCGCTTCGCCTGCAGCAGATACCCGAACCAGTACAGGACGTAGGCGCACAATTCGGGCCCCACAGGCTCACGCCATGTCGCCGCGGCACGAGCGACCGCCCGATCGAGCAGTGCGGTGTCCACGTCATGACTGCCTGCCAGGAGTCGTGCGCAAGGCGCAAGATCCGGAAGCCGGGCCTCGAGGACACTGCGCAGTGGCGGTTCGGCACCACGACGACTGGGCGGCGAGTTCCCGTCCGGAACGCCGCCGTGGCCGAACCCGCCAACTCCGTCACCTGCATTCGCCGACCAATACATAGCCGCGCTTCTTCCTGTGCCGTTGTACTGTGCGCCGCGATCGATCACATGTTTCGAGCTGCGATTCGTCGCCCACTTCGACTATCGTCCGAAACGTGTCGAACGTCACACACCGTCGGAATCGGCGTGTCGCGGTGCACGGCACGCGGTGCCGATCAGCGCAGGATGGTCTTGATCTCCAGGAACTCCTCCAGCCCGAAGACGCCGGCCTCACGGCCGATGCCCGACTGCTTGTACCCGCCGAACGGAGCGTCGGTGTTGAACGCGCCGCCGTTGATGTAGACCTGGCCTGTGCGGATGCGGCGTGCAACGGACTCGGCGCGCGCAGGGTCTCCCGACCACACACCACCCGACAGTCCGTACTCACTGTTGTTGGCGATGCGCACAGCGTCGTCGTCGTCCTTGTAACCCATGATCGACAACACCGGTCCGAAGATTTCTTCCTTGGCGATGGTCATGTCCTCGGTGACATTGCTGAAGACCGTGGGACCGACGAAGTAGCCCGTGGAGAAGCCGTGCTCGCGCCCGTCGAGGGTCAGTTCGGCGCCCTCTGCCACACCCTTGTCGATGTAGGACAGCACCCGTTTCTGTTGCGTACCGCTCACGAGCGGTCCGAGCTTCGAATCGGGCTCGGACGGGATCCCGACGGTGTAGGCCTTCGCCACCTCGGCGGCGATCGCGGCAGCCTCGGGCAGTCGATCAGCGGGCACGAGCATCCGAGTGAGCGCCGTGCAGGTCTGTCCGGAGTTGAGGAAGCACTTGCCTACGCCCTCGGTGACAGCGGCGGCGAGGTCGGCATCGTCGAGAATGAGGTTCGCCGATTTACCGCCGAGTTCGAGCGCCACCTTCTTCACGGTCTCGGCGGCAACCACCGCGACCCGCTTACCCGCGCGCGTCGACCCGGTGAACGACACCATGTCGACGTCGGGATGCGCGGCGATGGCCTCTCCCACGACAGGGCCGTAGCCGCTGACGACGTTGAATACGCCCGGGGGCAAGCCCGCTTCGTCGACGATGTCCGCAAGCGCGTAGGTGATCAGCGGCGCCACTTCGGTGGGCTTGAGGACCACAGTGCATCCGGCTGCCAGCGCCGCGAATACCTTGAGGACCACCTGATGTAGCGGGTAGTTCCATGGGGTGATCGCACCGACGACCCCGATCGGTTCACGCACCACGAGGGCGTTGCCGATCTCCTGGTCGTCGAAATCGTAGGTGCCTGCCAATGCGGCATATGCGGCGATGTTCTTGAGCGGCATGCCGATCTGCACCGGCTTCGCCAGACTCAGCGGCATCCCCATATCCTGAGACACGGTCGCGGTCAGTGCATCGACACGCTCGTTGGCGAGGGACGAGATCTTCTCCAGGTAGGCCGCGCGCGCAGTCCCGCTCAACGACGACCATGCCGGGAATGCCCCGCGGGCAGCTGCCACCGCACGGTCGACGTCGGAGGCCACTCCTTCCGCAACCTTCGCGATGACCTCTTCGGTGGTGGGATCGACGACCTCGATGTGTCCGGCGCCGTCGGATTCGACCCATTGCCCACCGATGTAGATCTTGGTCCGGTCGAGAACTCCACTCATCTGCAACACCCCTGCTCTTCTTCGATACCTGCACGTACGGATCGGACGACGATCGCAGCGTATCCGACCTCTGTGACCTGCGGCACTCACGTGGATGCCACCCTGCCTGTGACGCACGACGCGGACCCACGGCCGTAACCTGTGCGCTACACTCGACAACGCTGCTCGCGCGCTCCACCGTCGCAACGCTCGGCGCATTCGGACAAAGACGTCTGTTTCCTGATCTTTGGTCACCGTCGCAGGCACCGGTCTACCCTTGGCGCTTTCCGTGCGTATACACACGCGCCCTCCGCCGCCGCCGTCGGTCGACTTCGAATCGCCGAGGAGGCTGGCCCGTTGACGCATGACGCCGACACCGGATTATACGACCGCGCGCTCGACAAGAGCAGCTGTGGAGTTGGATTCATCACCCGCAAGGACGGTGTCCAGACCCACGAGATTCTCGTCCGCGCCCACGAAGCGCTGTGCGTGGTTCCCCACCGCGGCGGCATGTCGGCCGAGGGTGTCGGCGACGGCGCAGGCGTCAACGTCGATCTGTCCGTCGATCTCTTCTCGGCTGTCACCGGACATCCCTTGCGCGCGAATGAATTCGGTGTCGGCAATTTCTTCATGCCCGTCGGCGGATCCGCCCGCGACGCGGAGGCCTTGATCACCGGCGCACTCACCGCCGCCGGCATCGATGTCCTCACCATCCGTGATGTTCCGGTAGACCACTCGGTGCTTCGTCCGGCGGCCGCAGCACACCAGCTGCCGATCCAGCAGTGGATCTTCCGCCGACCCGAGAGCTGCTCGTCGGCAGAAGAATTCGATTCGATGCTGCACGAGGTCCTGCTTGCAATCGAATCGCGCGCCTACATCGATCCCGAATCGGCAGGCCTCTATCCGCTGTCGCTGAGCGCGCGAACACAGGTACTCAAGGGACGCTTGAACTCTCACGAAGTCATCCCCTACTTCCGCGACCTCGTCGACCCACGACATGCGGTGCACACCCTGTTCTTCCATACCCGCTTCTCGACAAATACCGACCCGCATCCGACGATGGCGCAGCCGTTCCGGCTGATGGCCCACAACGGTGAACTCAACACCGACCGGAAGAACCGCCTGTTCGAAGGTGCCCAGGCGCGAGCCGCCGGACGCGACATCATCCGCCCGCCCGGGCAATCAGACAGCTGCCGCTTCGACCAGACGCTTGCGGCACGCATCGCATCCGGCGACCTGGATCTCGTCACCGCTGTCGTGCAGATGGTGCCGCCCGCGTGGGAGAACGATACGACCGTGTCGCCGCAGGTCCGCGCAATGCTCGAGTTCTTCTCGCTATACGAGGAGAAGAACGACGGGCCCGCCGCACTCATCTTCGGCAACGGGACCGTCGTGGGCGCGCGACTCGATCGGCTCGGCCTGCGCCCCTTACGGACCGTCGAAACCGACGACTACCTCGCAGTCACCTCCGAAGCAGGGCAGTTCGACTTCGAACCCGAAACGGTCACTCGTCGCGGTCGTATCGAAGCCGGCGGCATGCTGTACTTCGACCACCGCACCGGCCGGTCGTACGGAACCGACGAGGCACTCGAAATCCTTTCTTCCCAGCGGGATTATGCGGCACTGGTCGACGAAGCCCGCCGCAACCTCGATGCACTGCCGGAGGTCCCGGCCGAGAAGGCCGGTTCACCGCTGCGCTACAACGGCAACCTCGAACGCCACCAGCGCTACGTGTCCTACTCACTCAACCAGGAATCGTTCCGGTTCATGCTCGACCCCATGCTCGCGGCGGGTCAGGAACGGATCTCGGCGATGGGCTACGGCAACGCGATCAATGCCCTGTCCGACCAGGAGGGTGGTGTCGCCAAATACTTCTCCCAGCGATTCGCCCAGGTCACCAACCCGTCGCTCGATTCCATCCGCGAAGCCGACGGGATGACGCTGCGGGTCGCACTCGGCGCACGCCCCGGTAGCGGCGCGCCGTCGGCAGCCCAGATCGTGGTGCCCACCCCGATCCTCACTCACCTCGACATGCTCCGGATCCGCGAGCAGTCCGAGACACCGGTGCAGCGCTTCGAGATGCTGTACTCCCCGGTGTTCGACGACACCGAAGCGAACTCGGAAGCGCTCGCCGCCGCCATCGACGGTGTCGCCGACCGTATCACCGAGTTCGCGCGCATTACAGGCGGTATCGCGGTCCTGACCGACCGTCACGTGTCGGCCGACCGTACGCCGCTGCCGATGATCCTCACGATCGCGGCCGTGAACCAGCGACTCATCGACGACGGTGTGCGTCTTCGGGTATCCGTGATCGTCGAGTCCGGTCAGCTGTTCTCGTCGCACCATATCGCCGCGACCCTCGGCTTCGGTGCCGCTTCCGTCTACCCGCTGACAGTGCAGATGCGTGCCGAAGAGAAGTTCAGCGACGATGCCGACGCAGCGTTCCTGAAGTTCCGCAAAGCCGCAGAGAAGTCGCTCATGAAGACGATGGGTCGCGTGGGGCTGTGCACCGTCGAGTCGTACATCGGCGGCGAGTTCTTCGAGCCGAGCTACCTCGACACCGACGACGAGGTGCTGAGCCGGTGGTTCCCGAACGTCAGGACCCCGGTCGGCGGCGTGGGATTCGACACCATCGCACAAGCCGCCGCCGACTGGCACCGGCACGCCCTCGGTGTGCAGGGCGAGACCGACGTGCCACTCCTCGGACTGTTCAAAGAGCGCGCCGACGGCGCCGGTCACTCGTTCGGCACCACCGCGGTGCGCGGATTCGTCGACATGACCGAGGAAGCGGTCACCTTGCCGGTCGAGCAGGCAGGTGAAGCCGATCTGACCGATGCACTGCGCCTGCTACCGCTGCACCGTCTGTCCGACGCACACGGCCTCGACGACGACGCCTACCGCTACGGCGGGTTCCGCGCGCTCACTCCCGCCGAGATCGACGCATTCGACATCACCCCCGGTTACCGCGCCTTCGCACGCACGATCGCCGACGAACGCATGCACCGCCCCGCCGCATTGCGCGACGTGCTCACACTCCCCGCCGACATCACCTATATCACCGGCGCCGACGACTTCCAGCGCGAGATGGGTCGCTTCGCGCGGTACGGCAACAACTCGATGCTCGTGCGCGGGCTTTCCGCGTCCCGCGTCGGCGACAACGAGTTCGTGCTGCGCCTGACCGGACCGCTCTCCGACGACCACACCCGCCCCGAAGCTCTCGCGCAGTCGCTCGTCGCACGGTTCGGCGACACGATCATCGAATACCGCTGCTACGGAGACACACTCACCGTGCAGGCACTCGGGCAGGCCGCCGACTACCTCGGGCAGATCCGGCAGGCGCCGCAGAGCCTGCGGCTCGACCGGATCCAGCCGGCCCACGAGATCACCCGCACCCTCGCGTCCGGCGCAATGAGCCATGGCGCTCTCAACTCGAACGCTCACGAAGCAGTCGCACACGGCACCAACATGGTCGGCGGCATGTCGAACTGTGGTGAGGGCGGCGAACATATTTCCCGCTACGGGACCATCCGCGGCTCGCGGATCAAGCAGTTCGCCTCGGGCCGTTTCGGAGTATGGGCCGGGTACCTGGCCGATCCGATGCTCGAAGAGATCGAGATCAAGATCGCGCAGGGCGCCAAGCCGGGCGAGGGCGGTCAGCTTCCCGCGAAGAAGGTGACTGTCGAGATCGCCGCGGCGCGCGGCGCGACCCCGGGCGTCGAGCTGGTCTCGCCTCCCCCGCACCACGACACCTACTCGATCGAAGACCTCGCTCAGCTCATCCACGATGCTAAAGCGGCCCGCGTCCGGGTGATCGTCAAGCTCGTGTCCTCCGAAGGCATCGGCACCATTGCCGTCGGTGTCGCCAAGGCCGGCGCCGACGTCATCAACGTAGCCGGTAACACCGGTGGCACGGGTGCGGCCTCGGTGACCTCACTCAAGTATGCCGGCCGATCCGCCGAGATCGGTGTCGCCGAGGTACACCAGGCACTGTGCGCGAACGGATTGCGCGACAAGGTGATCCTGCGGTGCTCCGGCGCCCACCAGACCGCCTCCGACGTCCTGACCTCCGCGTTGCTCGGAGCCGACAGCTTCGAGTTCGGCACCACCGCGCTGATGATGCTCGGGTGCGTCATGGCGAAGAACTGCAACGTCAAATGTCCCGCGGGCCTGACCACCAATCCCGAGATGTTCAACGGCGATCCTCGGGCGATGGCGCAGTACCTGCTCAACATCGCGCACGAGACCCGAGAGTTGCTCGCGCGTTTGGGTCTGCCGTCGCTCCGCGACGCGCGCGGCCGCTCCGATCTGCTGCACCTGCTCGATCACCCGTCGAGCGTCGGTGAACTGGACCTGCGCGCCATGCTCGCAGTGGTGCCCGAGGTCCACATCGACAACCCGGTGTACCTGGAGAAGGACTACTCGCTCGACGACGAGTGGATCGCCGCCGTCAGCGGTGCGCTCGAACACAACGCGCTCACGGTGGCGCTCGGCAACGGCGTTCGCCTGACCAACAACAACAAGAGCGTCGGCGCGCAACTCGCGATCGACATCGAGCGTCTGCTCAACCACGAACAGTTCGGCGACGTGCCGTCTGCGCTCACCGACGAGCGTGGACGCCGATGGCTGCGCGACGGCACCGTCACGATCACCACCACCGGCTCTGCGGGCCTGTCGTTCGGGGCGTTCTGCAACGACGGCATGGTGCTCCGCCACACCGGCACTGCCAACGATGGTGTCGGCAAGGGCCAGTGCGGTGGGCAGATCGCGATCTCCTCGCCCGGAGGCGGCACGAACGACCGCGGGGGCAATGTACTGATCGGCAATTTCGCGCTGTTCGGAGCCACCGGCGGTCGCTTGTTCGTCCAAGGCGAGGCCGGTGACCGCTTCGCTGTCCGCAACTCCGGGGCGACCGCCGTCGTCGAAGGTGTCGGCGACTTCGCCTGTGAGTACATGACCAACGGTGCTGTGCTCAACATCGGCGGGTTCGGCAAGGGCGTCGGCAATGGCATGTCGGGCGGGTTCGTCTACCAGTACGACCCTGAAGGCCTGCTCGATGGCAAGGCCAGCGCCGATTCGATCGTGCTCGGCGCGATCACCGGCGACGACCCACAGGCCGCGATCCACAATACGACCGTGCTGCGGCTTCTGCACATGCACGTCGAGGCCACCGGGTCCGAGAAGGCCAGGTTCCTGATCGACAACTGGCAGGTCGAGCAGCAGCACTTTGCATACGGTATGCCCCGGGCGCTACTGCAGTACCAGGACTTCGACGAGATCCTCTCCGCCTCGACCCGCAAGGAACTCGCGGGCGAGGTCGCGGCAGCACTCGTCGCGCACCAAGTGCGCAAGTTCAAACAGAGCTACCGCTCCGGAGATCCCGTCGTGGGTGGTGTGACACCGGATGGCACCGATACCGAAGCGATGTACGCGCTGCTCAACAACTACACGGTGCTTGCCGCCGCGCAGGCGATGGCACTGCAGAAGGTGCCGGGCGCAGCCGGAGCCGACGACCCCGCGGTCCGGAAAGCTGCACGAAACTTGCTGCTCACCGAGGACTTCTTCCTCATCAGCAAGCTCGAACGCTATGCGCTGGAGGCAATCTCGGGCCATACCGATCTACAGCTGGCCGCACTCGTCGCCGACAAGCGTCTCGCCGACTACAAGCAGGCGCTCGCACTGCGCAACGTCCGGTCGGTCGATGCGCCGGGCACCTACGGGTGGATCCTGTGGCAGAGCCGCAAGAATCTGAACATCGCCGGTGATCTGCCCGGCTACGAGGAACTGTTCGCCCGCCACGCGGTGCCCGGTCTCGTCGCCCCGACCCTCGGAGTTCCCGCATGACCGCGCCATTCATTCCCGCGGACGCACCCTTCACCACCGACCAGCGCTCGTGGCTGGCCGGCTTCCTCGCGGGCATGCAGACCCGCCTGTTCTCCGGTGGTCCCGCCAGTGCTGTCGGGACCACCGGCTCGGCCCCAGCGCTGCACATCCTGTACGGATCGCAGACGGGTAATGCCGAATCGGTCGCCGAGGATGCCGCCGCGGCGGCACGCACGCACGGGTTCGCTCCCGTCGTCTCTGCACTCGACGACATCGATTCCGCGGCCTTCGCGTCGCTCGGCCGGGTCCTGATCGTCACGTCCACCTACGGCGAAGGCGAGATGCCCGACAACGCCGAGCTGTTCTGGGATTCGCTGTCGGCCGAATCCGCGCCGCGACTCGACGGTATGGACTTCGCGGTATTCGCTCTGGGCGACACCGGGTACGACGGGTTCTGCCAGGCAGGCAAGCTGATCGACATGCGGCTGGAGCAACTCGGAGCCACGCGCATCGTGCCGCGAGTCGACTGCGACGTCGAGTTCGAGGACGTTGCCGCAGTCTGGATCGCCGAGACTCTGCCCCTCGTCGCGGCCGTCGAAGGCATCACCGGTGACGGGGGCGCCACTGCTTCGGCAGAGCCCGCACCGGCACGAGCGAAGGCACAGTGGACGCGGAAGAATCCTTTTCCGGCCACACTCACCGTCAACCGTTTGCTCACGGGTGAAGGCTCCGCGAAAGAGATCCGGCACTTCGAGTTCGCACTTGCCGACTCCGGGATCGAGTACGAGGCAGGCGACGCACTGAATGTGGTTCCGGTCAACGACGCCGGACTCGTGCAATCGTTGGTCGACGCGCTCGGGCTCGATGGTGCGACGATCCCCGAAGGTCACGACGAGAGCCTCGAGCATCTTCTGATGTACCGGTACGAGATCACAGCGCCGAACGTCGATCTCCTCGAAGCGGTCGAAGAACGCACGGGCAACGAGGAACTCACCTACGTGCTTCGCCACGGCGACAAGGCGGCGCTCGACGAATGGCTCTGGGGCCGAGATATTCTCGATGTTCTGTCACTGAAGCCCGCTCCTGCTTTCTCATCGGAAGAGCTTCTCTCGGTCCTCAAACCGCTGCAGCACCGCGCCTATTCGATCTCGTCGAGTCCCCACAGCGCCGACGGATCGGTACACCTGACGGTCGCTGCCGTGCGATACGGCACCGACGAGCGTGAACGTCGCGGCGTGTGCTCGACGTTCCTGTCCGACCGCGCCGGCGAGAAACCGGTCGGGATCTTCGTGACGAAGAACAAGTCGTTCCGTGTTCCGTCCGACGACACCGCACCGATGATCATGGTCGGGCCTGGTACCGGCATCGCCCCGTTCCGCGGATTCCTGCAGGAACGCCGTGCCCGCGGTGCGACAGGGAAGAACTGGCTGCTGTTCGGTGACCAAAGGCGCAGCTGCGACTACATCTACGAGGACGAACTCGCGGATTTCGTCGCGTCCGGGCTGCTCACCCGCCTCGACCTGGCATTCTCCCGCGATCAGGCCCGGAAGATCTACGTCCAGACCCGGATGAAGGAGCACGGCGCCGAACTGTTCACGTGGCTCGAGGAGGGCGGCCACTTCTACATCTGCGGTGACGCATCGCGGATGGCGAAGGATGTCGACGTCGCACTCCACGAGGTCGTTGCCGAACACGGCAGCATGAGTGCAGAACAGGCTGCCGAGTACATCACTGCACTCAAGCGCGAGAAGCGATACATACGCGACGTCTACTGACACGCATCATGGCCGAATGTCACCTTCATCCACTCGAAGTGCACGAAGGTGACATTCGGCCATTTCGCCTCGGCAGATCAGCAGCCGGGCACTGCGCTGCCGTCGCCCTGGATGGCGAGCAGCGTGCAGAACGTCACGGCGGACACCTTCCACTGACCGTCTTCGAGAAGCGCCTCACCGGACTGGTCGGGTAGGACAGGTGCGCCGTTCATCAACAGAGTCCAGGAGACCGTCGCGGCGTCGTCCCCCGCGCTCGCGACACCTTCGACCGTTGCGGTGGTCGCGGTGGCCTGCGGATCTGCTGCCATCCCCTGCAGCGCGGGGAGGAACTCGTCACCGTTCTCGACGAGGCCCGCGCGTGTCTCCGGCGGTGTCGTTCCGTCGAAGAATGCGACCCAGGCATCGGTGACGGCCTGGGTCGTCTCCGCGTCGGCAGCTGCCCCAGCGGCTCCCGTGGTCTCCTCGGCGTCGGTGGTCTCCTCGGCCTCGGTCGTCGCGGTGGCAACCGTGGTGTCGTCGGTGCCATCCGACGAATCATCGCTGCTGCACGCGGCAACTCCGGCGAAGGCAACAGCGGCGATTCCGGCAACCGCCAATGCCCGGCGGATGGAAAGTGTGCGCACTAGGTGTTCCTTTCGAAGAGTGGACCCTCGTCCACGTGGATGGTGCAGGTGAGTCACGGTGCGGCGGGGTCCGCAGGAAGTCGCTCACTGAGCCGGGCGAATTCGTACGACTGGCGAGCCAGCCAGAACCTCAGGAATCCTGTGATCGAATACCTCAGGAAGACCGCGGATCCCACGACGCCGACGCCGATACCGAGCAACGCGATGATGATGGCGTCGCGCTGAACGAGCGCGTCGGAGGTGTTGTGCGACATGAGGTATGCCACGATCGTCAGTACCGGACCGAGAATCATCAGCGCGACACCGAGTTTCAACCACAGCCCGGACCGGCCGGCAGCGGGATCGGGGATCTTCAGTTCGGTCAGCTCGCGTGCGAACTTGTCGGCACGTGTTTCCGTGGCGGTCATGATGCACTTCCTAGGTAGAGGGACGCGAGCTCGTCGCCGAGTTCGTCCGGTGGACCTTCGATCTGAATTTCGCCACGGACGAGCACCGCGGCGTGGTCGGCGGTATGCAGCACCGCCGTGGCGAACTGTTCGACCACCAAGACCGCGACCCCCTGCCGCGCGGCCTCGGCGACGTGCTCGTACAGTTCGGCCACGATCCGCGGCGCCAGCCCCATCGACAGTTCATCGAGCATGAGTACTGCCGGATCGGTGGCCAGCCCGCGTGCCAGCGCGAGCATCTGCTGTTCGCCGCCGGACATCGTTCCCGCCGTCTGGGATACGCGCTTCCCGAGGATCGGGAATCGCGTGTAGGCAACCTCCTCGATCTCCTCGATCGAGCGGCCCGTGAACGTCATCATCACGAGGTTCTCGCGGACGGTGAGGTTGGGAAAGACTCCGCGCCCCTCGGGAATCAGGCAAACGCCGATCCGGGCGAGTTCGCGCGGCGAGACACCTGTCATGTCCCGGCCACCGAGCAGCAACTGGCCCGAACTGACGGGATGGGCGCCACACGCCACGCGCAGGGTCGTGGTCTTGCCCGCACCGTTGGGGCCGAGCAGCGCCACGATCTGCCCTGGCATCACGTTCACGTTCACGCTGCGCAGCACAGTGATCTTCCCGTAGGCGGCGGAGACGTCGCGCAGTTCGAGAATGGGGTTCATGTCGCTCCCAGGTACGCGGTGATGACTCGTTCGTCGCTACGAACCTCGTCGGGTGTGCCGACGCTGATGATCTTTCCGAGGTCGAGCACGTGGACGGTGTCGCACACCTCCATCACCAGTTCCATATCGTGTTCGACCAGGAGCACCGCTACGCCGTCGTCGGCGACCGTGCGCAGCAGTGCAGAGAAGCGTTCGGTTTCTTCCCGGTCCTGGCCGGCGGCTGGTTCGTCGAGGAGAAGAACGCTGGGCTTCGCTGCCAGGGCCCGTCCCACCTCGACGAGACGTCCCATGCCGGTGGACAGCGCATCCGCGGTCGTACCGGCGATACTGCGCAGATCGAGACGGTCGAGTAGTCCGTCGACGACCGTGGCCGCCATCTTCCGGTCGGGACCCATCTCGGCTGCGACGAGGAGGTTGTCTCGGACACTGAGCCGCCCGAACAGTTCGAGTCGTTGGAAGGTCCGGGACATCCCCAGCCGTGCGCGACGGGCAGGCCCGAGCCTGGTGATCTCGCGGCCGCCGAGAGCAACACTGCCGTTCACGGGCTTGCGCAGCCCTGAAATCACATCGAACAGCGTGCTTTTTCCCGCTCCGTTGGGGCCTATCAGTCCGGTGACATGCCCGGGCTCGGCCCGCAGGCCCACACCGTCGAGAGCTCTGCGTCCCCCGAATGCCACCGTGACGTTCTCAACCTCGAGTTGCGATGGCACGATCGAGCACCTCCTCGTCGTTCTCGTCCCACGGGCGTTGCAGTCCCCACCACTCGACGGGTATCTCCCGCTCCGAACCCGTCCGGGGGACTCGACTCGCACCCCATCCGAACGCGGCCGCTGCTGCGATCGCGATGCCGAGGACGAGCACGTACCCGTTGATCAGGTCTGCGAGCCGCAGCATCCACAGCGCAACGACGGCCACCGCGAGCAAACCCATCGCGAGCGGGTTGCGCAATGCACTGTCGAATCGTTCCCGCAGGGAGGGCACGACACCGTCGTCGACCGAGCCGGATCCGTATGCGAGTCCGGCCAGTGCCGGGAGGGTCTGAACGAAATTCTGTGTCGCGGGTATCAGTGCGACCAGTGCGTTCATCGGTCCGGCAATCATCGCGCCGGTGAACAGGCCGTTGCCGACGACACCGAGACCACCCACCACCGCGATCAGGAAGATGCCGAGACCCGCCACGAAGTTGAACTGTTCGGGTGCCACCGCTTGCAGTTGCATCCCGTACAGCGCCCCGCCGAGACCCGCGATCGCAGCCGAGATCGCGAACACCGATGTCTTCATCAGAAGCAGACTTCCACCGAAGGTTGCGTACGCGGTTTCGCTGTCGCGCAACGCAATCAGTCGGCGCCCCAGTTTTCCCCGTCGAACAGCTGCAACGAAGGCGGTCACCAGTGCCAGGCATACTGCCGCGAACACCGTCAGCTCTGCTGTGCTGTCGAGATGGAATCCGAACAGGCTGGGTCCGACCAGGTTCGCGGATCCCATATTGAAGAAGGCGAAGTCTCTGCCGAAGATCTCGAGTGACGCCATCGGGAAGATCCACCGGTCGAGTACCACGGCGATTGCGCCGGTCCCCAGCGCCAGATACACACCGGACAGCCGAAGCGCGGGCAGCGCCACGAGTGCACCGATCACGGCGGCAACCAGCATCGCCAAGGGTATCGCCCACCATTGACCTTCGGCGCCGAAGTTGGCGCACACGACGGCCCCGATTCCCGCAATTCCCAGTTGGGCAAGCGAGATCTGCCCGGCATAGCCGATGAGGGGCACCATCGATACGGCGATCACACCGAACGCGAAGATCTGACCGTAGGTGATCAGGTCTCCTTCACCGAGCACCGTGGCAAGCATGAGACCGAAGACGACGATGACCACAGCGAAGACGATCGTGCCCCGCACGGTGGGAACCGGAACCTGGGTGAGATTGCGTTCGCGCCCGCGCAGTTTCCGGTGCGGGAAGATGAGCAGTGCGATCAACAGCAGGATCGCGGGCGCTGCGAGTCGAAGACCCGGCAGATACTCGTTCTGCGGCAGGTAGCCGGCAAGATAGGCCTCCATACATCCGACGACGATCGCGCCGACGAACGTCATGGGCAGGCTCGTCAATCTGCCGAAGATCGCGGCCGCATATGCACTGACGATCAACAGCGACAGTTGCATTGCGTCCAGCGACACCATCGAGGCGATCAGTACCCCACCGAGAGCGGCGAGCATGGTGCCTACCACCCAGGCGACCCTGTTGGCCCGCACCGGATTCGCTCCGGTCAGACCGACGAGTGCACGGTCGTCGACGGTGGCCCGCATCTCGACGCCGGTGCGGGTGTTGAACAACAGAACGCGGAGGGCGAGCGCCACCGCTATGGCAATCACCATCGTGATTGCCTGATGCCAGCTGACCGTTGCCGAACCGATGTGGAACGGTGCCCGGTCGGCGAAGAAGCTCGGCAGTGACCGCGGTTCCATCGGGTCCCAGATCCACCGGGCAAGCGCGATGAGTCCGCTCAGCAGCGCAATCGTCATCACGAGTTTCTCGGCGTCACCGAGTCCCTGGACCGGCCGCATCAGCAGTTCGACGAGTATCCCGAACAACGGGGCCAGCACCACCAGAATGACGAGCAGCGCAAGCCATACGGGCCAATCCCAGCCGACGCTGAGCTGCCAGTAGGCGAACGCCGCCATCATTCCGGTCGCGCCGTGCGCGAAGTTGAAGACACCGGTGGTGGCGTAGGTGACCACCAATCCGCTGCTGATGATCGCGTAGATCGCGGCCGTCGACAGTCCGACTATCCCGAAAGCGATGAACTGGTCCATCATTCGAGGTCGTTCATGCTCTTGCCGACATCGGCGAGGGACAACGGCGGAGTCGATGTCCCGTCGGAGAGCTCACGCGCCGGGATGTCGCATCGATAGAGACCGTTGTCGGGTCCGAAATCTGCAGGCTCCCATCCATCGGACGTCGCACGCTCGACGTTGAAGCAAGGCTGCGGTGGGAGCGGTTCCGCCAGATCGTTGGCGACATGAAGTCCTCCGCCGGTCCACGCGGTTTCTTCACGGGCGTTCTCGTAGAGGCACTTTCGTGTCAGGTCGTCGCCACAGGCCGTGGCCGCTTTCGCGAAGAGCAGCCACGACGACCACGCGCGCATCGCGGGAAGTGTGATCTGGCTTCCGGGCGCATATTCGTCGAACAGCGCCTTCAGTTCTTCGACCGCAGGTTCATCGCTCTCGAGTGGGGCGACACCGCTGAGGTCGACGACGTTGTTCTGGTAGTCGGCAGATCTGCCCAACAACTGGATGAACTGGTCGTTGTACGCGTTGTTGTTGGCGTCGATCCAGTCGAGCTTGTAGTCCATGTTGGTGAGGGACTCTTCGAGCTTGGAGAGCGAGTCGAACGTGCCGAGGAAGACGAGGCCGCGGACACCGCTGGACTTGATTGCCTGAGCGTACGGCGTCCAGTCGGTCACGCCCGAGAGCGGGAACAGTTCGTCGTAGACGATGGTGGCACCGAGATCGACGAGTGTCTCCCGGTTGATGTCACCGATCAGTTTGGAGACCGCAGCGTCGCCGTTCAGCATGCCGATGGCGCCCTTGGATTCCGGGTATGCCTCGTCCATCAGCCAGGTACGAATACCGGCGTAGTTGTCGTAACCGGGAATCTTCGAAGGTGATGCCGCGACCTCGAGGTCGGCGCCGGCAGACTTCTCCTGCACGGACTGGGCGGGAAAACTCGGCAGCAGGCACTCGAGTCGCGTCTCGACGCCGAGTCCGTCCAACGCTGCGCCTCCCCCGACCAGGGCGAAGTCGTCACGACACGCTTCGATCATCCGCTGGCGTGGCTCCATGAGTTTCGAGTCGCGCGTATTGGCGACCAGCTCACGACCGTTGATTCCACCGGCCTCGTTGCACCACGAGGTGAACACCTTTGCGGTGTCGACGAATTCGGAGTTCTTGGTGAATCCGATGTCGGAGAACACTCCGACCTCGATCGAATCGGCTGTCACGCCTTGGGACGAGGCTGCGGACGCATCGCCCGGGCCGCATATCTCGGTCAGGTCGCCGAAGTTCGCTGTGGCTGCCGAGTCCGACTGGCCTGAGCCCGAGTCGATCTCCTCTGCGCCTTCCCTGCCACCACATCCGGTCGCGAGTACAGCGAGAGCCGCGAACGCCACGACCACCTTGTGTAATTTCAAGTTCGAGTCCTTCATCCGGGCCGTCGCCGGCCGTGTCGATGATTCGGGCTATCCCCACGCCCGGAAAATCTCAGGGAGAGTGCCCCATCGACAGAACGAATCGATGCCACCCGCCGCGCGTTGCTCAGAAATGCTGCCGTTTCGACCCCTCTGCCCCGTAGTCCCCCCGACCACATCGAGCGCATCCGGTCTGCGATCGACTCACATATGGTGCAACTCACATACTCGTATGTCAATAACGCAATTCTCATTCTTGAAATACGTTATTTCGCCGTGGATAAACTTTCCCTCCCGGTATGTTTTCGGTGGCACCCCCGAGCGCCGATCAGGTGTTGCGCCCGCCATTGACGCCGAGAATCTGCCCGGTGATGTAACCGGCCTCCTCGGAGATCAGGAACGAACAGGCAGCCGCGATGTCCTCGGGGCGGCCCGCCCTCCGCACCGGGGTTCGCTCGATGTGTTCCTCGATGGTGCCACCGAGCAAGCCTTTCCCCTCTGCGCGTCGCAACATCGGAGTGTTCACGAGTCCCGGCGGTACGGCATTGACGGTGATTCCTCGTGGGCCGTACTCGAGTGCAAGTGCCTTCGTGAGCCCGTTGACTCCCGACTTCGCCGCAACATAGGACGACATGAACGGCTGCCCCGAGTGGGTACTCGACGAAGAGATGTTGACGATGCGCCCCCAGCCGGCATCGATCATGTCCGGCAATACCGACTGCGTGCAGTGGAAGACACTGTGCAGGTTGACGTCGATTGCCCGCGACCACGTCTCCCAGGTGAGATTGACGAACCGCTTGTAGACCTCGACTCCGGCACCGTTGACCAGAATCGTCACAGGCCCCAGTCGCTCACGGACCTCGGCCAGCGCCGTGTCGATCTGACCACGATCGGTCACATCGACACGGTATTCGAGTTCCCCTCCCGACGGCGCGATATCGAACACGGCCACCTGATGCCCGTCCTTGCGCAACCGGGCGGCGACAGCCTTCCCGATCCCCGATCCGCCGCCGGTGACCACAGCAGTCCTCACGTCCATGGCTCATCCCCCACGATGGTCGTCCGCTGCATCAAGCGCCCGGATGTGGGATCGTACGATTCCGCACGATGCAGGATCCCGGTGTTGTCCCACAGGACGAAATCTCCGACCTCCCATTCATGCAGGTAGGAGAATTGTTCCTGCGTGCTCCACGCCAGTACCTCGTCGAGCAGCCTGCGACTTCGCTCCGGATCCATCCCGACGACATGATCCGCGGTCGCACCCACCACCAGCGAACGTCGCCCGTCACGACGGTCCCAGATCAGCGACGATTCGTTCTGAGGCAGCATCCGCCACAACGCGACCTGCTCGTCGGTGGGCTCCGGATACACGGTGCGCTGTGCGGCCTCGAAACTGTGGACGACCCGCAGCCCCTCGTATCTCTTCTTCTCGTGCTCGGACATGTTCTCGTACGCTGCGTACGTACTGGCAAACTCGGTTCTGCCTCCGACTTCGGCAACCTGCCGCGCCGTCAGCGTGGTGGCTTTCGCCGGGACCTTGTTCGTGGTGTCGTCGATGTGCCAGCTGAAGGTCCCCTTGAGGTACTGTGCCGCCGCAGTCTTGTCCGGGTCGAGCGAGACCGTCATGATCTTCTCGTTTCGCACCGGTTCCACCAGATCGCCGAGTCGCCGGCTGAAGGCGATCTGTGCGTCATCGTCGAGATGCAGTCCGCGGATGAGTACGACACCCCGCCACTTCAGGGCCTCGCCGATGCGGGCCGCGACGATGTCGTCGTCGAGAGTGTCCACTCCCCGGAATTCCGTACCGAACAACGGGGTGATTGCTACAGACTCCATGTCGGAGCATTCCTTTCACACAGGGTGAGGCAGGCCCGGGACGGCGGCGCTGCACCGCCCCGGGCAGGGAGTTCGAATCAGACGGTCACGCCAGCTTTGTCGAGACAGCGTTCGAGCGCCTCGAGGTACTCGGCGTTCCCATGGAACGGGCCCCTCACACCGATTGCCACTTCGAGAAACGGGCTGTACTCGTCGTTGACGTGGGTTTCCCAGCGTGTGATCTCGGCGTTGTCGTTCGTTTCGAGGAAGCTGTAGGAGAAGAAGCCCATCGACGTTCCGTCGGCAGTCGTTCCCTGCCACCGGGTCTTCCAGACAACTCCGTTGTCGGCAGGCCAGTACTTGAAGCTCGTGGGTTTCCAATCGGGGAAGACGAGGGAATAGGCTTTGGCCTCCATCGTCGCAGCCCGGCCGGTATCAGCGAGCGCTTCGCTGATCAGGATGACCTCGTCACCCGTGAAGTACGGCGAGGTGTAGATCGCGTCCTCTGCGAATTTCCACGCACTCTCGCCGTGTTCGTCGGTGTACTCTTCGCCGTCCTCCACGCCCTCGCGCAGGTATGCGTTCCGGTAGCTCTCGGCCAGTCGCCGGTGCTGGTTCATACGCTCTTCTGGAGACATCTACAGCCTTTCGAGTGAGTGTTTTCCGATTGAAATAGAACGTTATTCGGAGATCTGAACGTCTTCGTAGCTGCCGAGCATGGCGCTCTCGGAAAGCGCCATCTGGAGGTAGACGTCGATATGGGAGATCTTCCCGGCGTCGTCGAATTCGTAAATCGATACTGAATTGACCACGCTGGAGAAATCACCCACGCTGCTACGTTCCTCGAGCTCGAGGAAGACGACGTCCGGTGTTTCGGTGATGCGTCTGAAGGATCCTGCCCACTGCGACGAGCCGGCCCAGCCGGTGAGAAACTCGACGTATTCGGACCAGTTCATCACCTCCTTGAAGTTCCCGACCCGCACGAACCCGTCCGTGGCGACGAGCTCGGCGAGGGGCGCCCAGCTTTCCTTCGAGAAGCCCGGCTCTTTGGCGAGATCCACGAGAGACTTCATGAGCAGGCTGTATGCGAGCACAGTGCGTGCTCGTCCGGTGTAGTCGTCAGCGACGTCGGCGATTTCGCGCAGTTCCATGTGATTGCTCCTCGGGACGGTGTGGTGGGGCATCGACAGACAGGGCCACTCAGGCCTCGGCGGCTGCAGCGAGGTAGCGGTCGATCACCGAGTGGAAGTGCGCCACCACCACTTCTTCCGACACCAGCATCAAGTGATCGAGCGCCTCGTTCCGCAAGCCGCGCTGTTGGCGTGGCATCTGCTCGTAATCCTGATGGAGTGCGTCGAAATACTTGAACTCACCGGGTTCTTTCACCTCGATGGGCGTCGCCCGAAGTGCGCTCCTCATGTCTTCGGGCAGATACATGAAGCTGATGATCTGCCAGACACACCGGTTCGGATCTCCGTCCGGATCCGGCTGCGCGAGAATGACAGTGGCCTCTCCCGCGCGAACAGTCATGAAGAAGTTCGGGAACAGGACCCACCCGTGGTTGTCGCTCATCTGCGCGTCGGTGAGGTCCTCGACATCGAGACCGGAGTCGGTCAGTACCTCGCGGGTGGCCAGCTGCAGGATCGTTCTTGCGGTTACGCCCTCGGGGAAAGACAACGGTTGGCCGTCGACCCGGTAGCTGTTCACGATCTCCTCGAAGCGCGGAAGTACCCGCATCAGCGAAGGAAACGTCTCGGGCAGTTCACGAATCCCCTGGACCTGCTCCTCGGGACCGTACTCGTTGACGTGGGCGACCTCGAACGGCGAGCACGACACCGCGTGACGTTCGAGGAGCCGGTACCGGCTCTTTTCCGACTCGATCGTCATGACGCGCAACAACTGCGGATGAATTCCCGAGATGTGGTAACCCTCGGAGAAGGCGTCGACGACGACTTTCCAGTTGCAGTCGATCTTCTCCCGCACGTCCAGGACGGTGACCATCCGGTCGAGATGGTACGGCGCGAGCATCTCGAGCACTTCGGTGCCGAGATAGTCGGCGAGGGGCTCGGCGTTCGGGTCGGGGTTGAGAAAGATGAATCCTGCAGCGGTGTCCACCGACACCTGGATCAGCGAATTCTCTTTCTTGTCTATCGGATCGAGCGTCTTCTCCGCCAGGATCCCCTTGAGCGTGCCCTCGAGATCGTAGGACCACAGGTGGTATTGGCACAGGAAACCACGCTTGGAGTTCCCACTTCCGGTACACAGGGGATTCCCCCGATGCCTGCAGGCATTGACGAAGCCTCGGATCACGTCGTCCTTGCCTCGGACGACGATGTACGACTGGTCGAATAGCTGGTAAACCTTCCAGTCCCCCACCTCAGGCAAGTCCGCCTCACGACCGACCACCTGCCAGACCTTCATCCAGATCGATTCTCGCTCACGTTGCTGAACATCATGGGATACATAGCGATCCGTGGAAATCTCCATGTTGAATCGACCGGGTTCGAGATCGGCGATCCCAGGCGCGGTATCGACCCAGTCTCCCGGGCGATTCGACGTCACGGGCTGTGTGGACGTCATGACTGCACACTCCTTCTCATTCGACGAACGATGCGTTGCGACACAGATGTTGAAGCAGAGATGAAGCAGGGCGGGACAGCCGTACCGGCGCAGCTGAGCGTCGCTCACGCTGCTCGCGGGGCTGTTCGAGCAGAATCAATCACGTGATTGATTCCATATGATGCAGCTCACAAACGCGCTTGTCAATGCCCGACGACACAGATATCTCCGCCGCGCACCGCACACTGGTTCGACCTCGGACATGCCATGCTTGACGCAAAGTCCGCGCATTCCGGAGGTGTCCGTGTCGTCCGCGTCATCGCAGTTGGGTAGGCCGGTCGGCACCAAGAGCGAGCAAACACGGCGACGAATCCTCGACGCCGCGATGCGTTGCGTCGGAGAGGTCGGGTACTCACGGGCGACCATTCGCGAGATCGCGCGCTATGCGGACATCACGAGTGGCAGCCTCTACCACTACTTCCCCAACAAGGCCGAACTGGTGAAAGCCGCCTTCCTGGAGATCGCACAGGTGTCCGTGCCGCGCTTGTCCGCCGCGGCCGGTCGGGCCGACGGGGTTCTGAACAAGCTCGTGGCAGTACTCGACGAGGGAGCCGCACTCCTCGACGAAAACCCCTACTCAGTGGCGTTCGATCGGGCACTCAGAGTGGAGAGCGCCGAACATCTCCACTTGGGTGAGGACAGCGAATTGATCTTCACGTCGTTACGCAACGTGATCGCGGGAATCATCGAGCAGGCCGCGCGGGAGGGCGCACTCAACACCGACACCGCCGGGGCCACCGATGCGATCTTCACAGTGCTCCGCGGCCTGCACGACCACGCAGCGACGGCCACCCCCGAGCAATACCAAGCCACTCATCACGCCATCCGACTCATGATCCAGGGCACATTGTTCGACTATTCGCGCGTCGAGTCGCTCCACTCGACTACGACCTCGACCTCGACTACGACTACGACTACGACACAGACGTAGCGAAGACGACATGGATGCTCACGCACCCCCGACGGTTACGGCGTTCTACCGATCTCGGTGAGAGTGCTCCATCGTTCACGGTGGAGGTGAATCACTATCACGCAGGCCGGCGTTGGGACTTCACGTACTCGGCAATCGCCGACAACGGCGCGCCGCCCGCAGTCCCACAGTAGTAGGAGCGGGACCATAAATGCCCGCCCCACAGATACCGGGAAAGATGCTCCGCGTGATCACGCCGCAAGTGCCGCGATGACACCCCTTTGAGCGAATTCACCAGCTTCGACAGCTGCACGGTGGCAGGGAAGTCGACGAGCAGATGCACGTGGTCATCCTCGCCGTTGACTCCCGCAGTTCACATCCGAAGTCCGCACACACTTTCCGCATCACTTCCGCGCAGTCCGCCAAGATCGGGCCGGTGAACACACCGCGCCGATACTTTGTGACGAACACCAAATGTGCATGGCAGTCGCAAATCGCTTGTCTACCAACCCTGATAAGATCTTCCTCGCCCATGACACCAAATTCCATCGTCTGGGGTGTGCTCAAGCGATACCGCTACCGCGCCTACCCCACAGGGGAACAACACCATGCGTTGTCGCGACTGTTCGGGTGCTGCCGGGTGGTATTCAACGATGCCCTCGCTGCGAGAGAATCCGCCCGCAGGGCGGGCCGCCCGATCCCGGGCACGAGTTGTCGGCGGCGTTGACCGCCGCGAAAACAACTCCTGAGCGGGCGTGGCTGGCCGAGGTGTCTTCGGTGCCGTTGCAGCAGTCGCTGGCGGATCTGCATCGCGCGTATGCCAGTTTCTTCGATTCTCGTACCGGGAAGCGTAAGGGCCGTAAGGTTGGTGCGCCACGGTTCAAGAAGCGGACGCATCGCCAGTCCGCCCGGTTCACCCGCAACGCCGGGTTCGCAGTGCTCGAGCCGGGCGGGGGTACCGGGCTGGTGCGGTTGCCGAAGATCGGGCGGGTCCGGTACGAGTCGTCGCGGCCGTTGCCGGCGGATCCGTCGAGCGTGACGGTGATCGGCGAGGCGGACGGCCGGCATTATGTGTCCTTCGTCGTCGACGAGCCCGTGCCCGTGGTGGTGCCGCAGCCGGCGCCGGCCCGATGCGCGGGTATCGACGTCGGCCTCACTCACCTTGCGGTGATCGTCTACGACGACGGGACCCGTGAGAAGGTCGACAACCCTCGCTGGCTGCGGACGACGCAGCGGCGCCTGGCTCGTGCCCAACGGGCGTACTCGCGCACCGAGCGTGGGTCGAAGAACCAGGCGAAGGCTCGCCGGAAGGTCGCGGCGGCGCACCGGAAGGTGCGCGAGACCCGTCTGGACCACCATCACAAGCTGGCATTGAGGTTGATTCGCGAGAACCAAGCGGTCGCGCTCGAGGGGTTGTCGGTGGCGGGTTTGGCGCGCACGAGGGTGGCGAAGTCGGTGCATGATGCCGGCTGGTCGACGTTGACCCGGTTGATCAAGGAGAAGGCCGCCGAGCATGGCAGGCTGGTGCACACGATCGGTCAGTGGGAACCGACGTCGCAGGTGTGCGCATGTTGCGGGGTGCGGGACGGGAAGAAGCCGTTGGATGTGCGGGTGTGGGTGTGCCCGTCGTGTGGGTTGGTGCTGGATCGGGACTACAACGCCGCTGTGAATGTGATGCTCGCCGCCGGGCTGGTGGAGAGGGTAAACGCCTGTGGAGGGAGCGTAAGACGTGTGCTTTCATGCGCGGACCCGGTGAAGCAGGAACCCGCCGAACAGACCGCACCCTCTGGTGCGGCTGCGTAGGAATCCTCCGGGTTCACGCGGAGGAGGAAGTCAAGATCTTGGACGTTCCAAAGACCTCCGCGGAGCGGGTGCGGCTGCCTAAACTGGGCGGAAGCGACACGAGGAGCAGGTCGATGTCCGATCGCACCGCATCACGTACTCGGCAGGCGCCCGTTGCGGAAACGCCGGACGCCATACGCAACGTCGCGCTGGTCGGGTGCAGCGCCACGGGAAAGACCACACTCGCGGAATCACTGGCCTTCGCTTCGGGAGCGACCGGTCGTGCCGGTCGCGTGGTCGATGGCACCACGGTCTCCGATTACGAAGAGATCGAACAGCAGCACCGACGCTCGGTACAGCTGGCGGTACTACCCCTCGAATGGAGGGGCATCAAGATCAATTTGATCGACACACCCGGGCATCCCGACTTCGACGCCGAACTCCGCGCCGGGCTCCATGCGGCCGACGCAGCGGTCTTCGTCGTCTCGGCTACCGACGCCATCACCCCTGCCACTCGCGCGTTGTGGCGCGAGTGCGACGAAGAGGCGATTCCACGCGCAATAGTCGTGACCAAACTCGATATCGCGCGGCACAGCTACGACGAACTGCTCGAACAGTGCCATGAAGCGTTCGGACTCGGCCCCGATACCGTGCGCGCGTTGTTCTATCCGGTATTCGACGGGGACCGTCCGGTCGGGTCGATGGGCCTGCTGACCGGCCGCAGCTATGGTGAGCCCGGTCCGTGTCCGGTCTCGAACTCCGCACGCGAGAGCCTGGTGGAGGCGATCTCCGGTCAAGACGACACACTCATGGAGCGGTTCGTTTCCGGCGAAGAACTAGACCCGGAGTCCCTGCAGGACGGTCTCACCCGCGAAATCCTCGCATGCGCAATGCACCCCGCCGTTCCGGCGACCGAGAGCGGCGTGGGCGCGGTCGAACTGCTCGAACTGATCGTCACAGGATTCCCCGACCCCACCCACCGGCTGCGCGGCGCTCCCCCATGCGATCCGGACGCGCCCCTCGCGGCCCAGGTCGTGCGGGTAACCGGAGATTCGTATGTAGGACGAATCAGCTTGGTACGCGTCTACGCAGGAACGTTGCGGCCGGACACGTCGGCGGCGCTCACCGGGAGCGGCCACTCGGTGGAACGGATCCCCGCGCTGACGAACCCGTTCGGTAAGCAACAGCGACCCGTCGGCGAGGCCATCGCAGGTGATCTCGCATGTGTGGGCAAGCTCGCGACCGCACGCCCCGGTGACACCCTCCACGATCCTGATCACCCCGTCGATCTGGCGATGTGGCCAATTCCCGAGCCACTGCTGCCCCTGGCGATCGAGGCGCATTCACGCACCGACGACGACAAGCTGTCCCAGGCTCTGTCACGGTTGACGGCCGAGGATCCCGCCGTGCGGGTGGAGCAGAATCCCAACACCAATCAGGTGGTGTTGTGGTGCACCGGCGAGGCACACGCCGAACTGGTCGTCGACCGGCTGCGCAACAGGCACGGTGTGCAGGTCGATCTCGTCGAGCATCGTGTCGCGCTTCGTGAAACGTTCGCGGCCCCGGCCTCGGGGCACGGTCGTCTGGTGAAGCAGTCGGGGGGACACGGCCAGTACGCGGTATGCGACCTCGAGATCGAACCCCTCCCCGTGGGCAGCGGGGTCGTGTTCGAGGAACGCGTCGTCGGAGGGGCTGTTCCACGGCAGTTCATCCCGTCGGTGGAAAAGGGTGTTCGGGCACAGACCGCCAAGGGCGTCGCGACGGGGAATCCGATGGTGGATGTACGGGTCACGCTCGTCGACGGCAAGGCCCATTCGGTGGATTCGTCCGACGCCGCGTTCCAGGCAGCTGCCGGCCTGGCGCTTCGCGATGCTGCCTCCCACAGTGATACCTGCTTGCTCGAGCCTGTGGCCGCGGTTCAGGTGACCGTCCCCGAGGAGTATCTCGGGGCAGTGCTGGGCGATCTCTCTGCACGTCGCGGCCGGGTGCTGGGGACCGAGTCTCCCGATGCCGGGGTGGCGTTGCTACGCGCGGAGGTTCCCGAACTCGAACTCGGGCGTTATCCGATCGACCTGCGCGCGATCACCCAGGGCACCGCCGACTTCGCCCGCGGATATCTGCGCCATGAGCCGATGCCAGCACCTCTCGCGGCGCAGTACCTCGATGGGAACGCGCCGACTCGTTCGTGAGGCAGGTTTCCCTGCCTGGCGACTCGGGTACCGCCGGAACAGAAGATCCGCACGACGAAAGGAAAACCATGCCCGACCCCGATCGACGTGCACACGACAACGACCTGACCGGCGACAACCTGTCTCAGCTCCTCGACGACATGGAAGAAAACGTCAAGAAGGAACGAGACGACGAGGGAGTCCCGGGGAATCCCACCGACCGCGAGAACACCGAGAAGGTCGAACCGGACGACCAGGCGCCGTCCTGAATCGACGTCCTCAGCCGGCGAGGAACGCTCGTACGCAAGGAGCAACCGCCTCGACATCGACCGCATGACCTGGTGCGTCGATCGTGCACCGAGCGGCATGCGGAAGCGCGCTGGCGACCTCCTCTGCCGCAGCCGCGAAGAACCCGACCGGTAACGCAGGCATGTAAGGGTCGGGGGTGGACCGGGTGAGCACCATCGTCTCCTGCCCGATGCCCGCTAGGCGGTCCGAAGGCGGGCGGCCATTGCCGAGGATTTCCGCGTCGTAGGCAAGCGTCGGCGCGAGTGACAACAGCTCCTGCCAGAACGGCGCGGCCCGCGCACTTCGGATGTCGTCGTCGCCTGCCCCTCCCAACCGCATGAATGCGGCGACAGCATCGTCGGATCGACCTCGTGCGAGAGCGCGGTCGAGTTCGGCGCGGTAGGCCCGCCACCGTTCCACGGCGGCGGGGGCCACACTGTAGGGCAGGTCGTAAACCACGAGTCGCGTCACCGGAAGCCCTGCTGCAGCCGCCTCGAGGACCAGGGCCCCACCGGTCGAAGCGCCGAACAGGTGCGCTGCACCCCCGGCCGCGTCCAGGATCGCCGACAGATCGTCGAGTTCGCGCGAGACCCGGTAGGGCTGAGCATCTCCGCTTGCCGCGCGCCCACGCCGTGCGTAGTTGAACACGGTGAAGTCGCTCGCCAATGCCGGTGTGAGCACCGCGTTCTCTGATCCGTCGTCGAGCGCGCCACCCACGAGAACCACAGGTGGGCCGGTGCCCTCGCGTGTGTACGCGATCTTTGTACCGTCGGCGGACGTCACACGGCTGCCCATGTCCACCAAGGCTAACGTGATCCGGGTCCTCTACCGATCGAGTGTGATCGGCGATTTCAACGCCAACTCGGCGAGTCCGTCGACACGATATCCGGGCCAGCCGTGCAACATCTGCTTCCACCGGTCCGGCACGGCCGTCGCACCCCACCTGGCACCGACCAAACCACCGGCGATCGCTGCGGTGGTATCGGTGTCGCCACCTGCCCTCACGGCAGCCTCGAGCGCGTTCACGAGATGATGCGGTCCGGATGCATCCGTGTGCGTAATAGCCCACCACGCGACCTGCAGCGCGTGCACCACCCAACCGTTCTTGTCGAATACGGCTGCGGTGTCTGCCTTCTCGGATTCATCGAGGAGCGCTCCCCAGTACTCGGCAACGTCAGCGGGCGCACCGTCGAGGTACAGGCGGGCGCCGTCGAAGTTTCCGTGCAGCACAGCATGGCGGATTGCGTACGACCACAACCGGCACGCCTCGATGGCCTGCGGATCGTCGTGGGTCAGGGCGCTGATCTCGGCGGCTGCTGCGACGCACGCGTCGGCGTCGTGCAGGTAGGCGATACCGACGGGTGCGGTACGCATGAGTGATCCGTTCCCGGCCTTCCGTCCCGGAATGCCGCGAGCGCGCTGCCGCATGGCGACCGCCGACGCAGGTCGGGCAGAGAGCACAGCGGCGGTCTGGTTGCCGATGTCTTTCGGGCGGGTGTCGTACCAGCGCACGAACTGCGCAGCTACCGCATCGAGGCCGTCTCCGTGTCCGATCGGCAGGCCCGAGGCGGAGATCTCGGCGATCGCGAGGGTCATCGACGTGTCGTCGGTCCACTCCCCCGGCGCGAACGGGCCCAGCCCTCCGCCGATCATGTCGATCGGCGCATCCGGTCGCGGATAGGTGAATTCGTATCCGGCACCGAGCGCATCGCCCGCGGCAGTGGCCACGAGCACTCCCGCGACACGATCCTTCTGCTGCGCGTCCAGTTCCACAGTCTCCCCTTTGCTCAATATTGCGCTAATGAAGTTAGCGCATCTTTGATTCAATGTCTACGTGAGTACGAATCCGGGGACACCGAGCAAGCCCCTCACCGACTATCCGCGCCCCTCGGTCGCAGTCGACGTGGCCGTGCTGACCGTCGTCGACGAAACCCTGAAGGTGCTGGTGGTCGACCATCCACGAGGACGCGCACTACCTGGGACATTCCTGCATCCCGGTGAGCGTCTCGCCGACGCCGCACATCGCGCGCTCCACGACAAGGCGAGACTCGGGAGCGTGGAGTTCCACCAGATGGCGATGCTCGACGACCCCGCGCGCGACGACCGCGGCTGGGTACTGTCGATGGCGCACAGCGCAGCCGTGCCGTTCGAGCGCTTCCCCACCGGAGCTCAGCTGGTACCTGTCGATGACGCGAGCGGACTCGCGTTCGACCACTCCGAGGTCGTCGGCCTCGCCGTCGACGATCTGCGTCGCCGGTATGCGACGGCGGTCGATCCGTCGGGATTGATCGGCGACGAGTTCACCATCCTCGAACTGCGCCGCCTCTACGAGGTGATCTACGGTCGCAGATTCCCGAAGGACACCTTTCGACGCCACCTGTCGCACGGTGTCGACGCAACCGGCGAATTCAGTCGCGAAGGCGCGGGGAGGCCTGCGGAGCTCTACCGGAGAACAGGTGAGCCACTGCCTCCGAGTGCGGCATCGTTCCTCGCGAACCGGTCCGTCTGATGGGTGCGCGCATCTACGTTGTCACACATCCTGAAGCGACTCATCACGTCGAGGGTCTCGTCGGCGGCTGGTACGACTCCGCGCTCACCCCGCGCGGCGTGATCCACGCGCACGCGATCGCGGCACGACTGCGGGATCTCATTCCCACCGGTGCGTGCCCGGCTCTGTACACGTCGGACCTCGTCCGAGCCACCGAAACCGCACACCCCATCGCCGAAACCTTCGGCGTCGAACCCGTCCTCCTTCCGGACCTGAGGGAGAAGTCCTACGGCGTTGCGGGTGGGCGCCCGCAGGAGTGGTTCGCCGCCCATTTCGTCCCGCCGCCTCTCGTCGGGGAACGCTTGGATCACGACGAAGGAATCGAGGGCGCGGAATCGAAACTCGAATGTGTCACTCGTGTCTACCGGGCCATGGATCGAATCACGTCCGACAACGCGGAACATCGCATCATCGTCACTCATGGCGGCTCGCTCAGTTGGGTCGTTGCCGCCTGGCAGCGACTTCCGATCAGCGCGTGCGCGCATGTGGCCTATCGTGCCGATTCCGGCAGCATCACGGTGCTCGAGCAGGACGATGTCTTCCACAACCGCACTCTGCATACTCTCGGGGATCTCGGCCACATACTCTGACGCCGGCCTGTGGAGGGATCGATAGCAGCCGCGACCGCTGCCAGGGCACACGGGTGCCCTGGTGACGGGAGCTGTCTTTGTGTTCTGTTGCCGAACTACGCGACCAGATCCGGTCTGTTCCCCGGTATCGGTGTGCGGAACAGATCCACACTCGCCGGCGGAATGAACTGCGGCCTGCGTTCTTCGGTGACCTCGACGTCCCAGCCGGTGTGATGCATCAACCGGTGATGATGCCCGCACAACAGCACCAGATTATCCAGATCGGTGCTACCACCATCGACCCAATGATCGATGTGATGGGCATCGGCCCATGCCGGGGGTGTGGTGCACCCCGGAAAGGCGCATCCGCCGTCGCGGACCGCGAGGGCGCGTCGCTGCGCCGCGGTCGCGGACCGATACGTCCGTCCGTGCGCGAGCGGTACCCCGTGATCGTCGAGCAGGATGCGGGTGACCTGACAGTCGCAGGCGAGCATCCGGGCGGTGTCGAGGGAGAGTGGTCCGGCCCAGGGTTCGGTGGCGTAGCCGTGTTCGGAGCTGCGGGTGAACAGTTCTGTCACCGCAGCAGTGGTGGTGAGGTCGTGGATCGACGCGGTGATCGACAGGTGGGTGTCACACCGCCTTCGACGGGAACGACTCCGGTGGTCTCGACCAGGTGCAGCAACTGTGCGAAGGCATCGGCGTGGCGTTTCGACGCGGGCCGGTCATCTGTGATGCCGTTCGTCTCGGGGCGGGGTGCTGCCAGGGGTGAGAGCAGGTGCCGCAGGCGTGCGCCGGTGACCGCGTCGAGGTCGGCTTTGATCACGATGCGTCCGCGGAGGGTGGTGGAGACGAACAGTGCGTTGCGGTCGGTGTCTTCGCCCGGTGGTGGGCCGTCGCCGGTGCCGAAGAGGTGTTCGAGTCGGTGGATCAGTGCCCGCACGGTGGCTTTGGTGGCGATGTTCTGGCTGGCGTGGTCGAGCAGGATGGTGCGGGCTTTGGTGAAGTCGCAGGGGTTCATGGTTGTGGGGTAGTGCTGGCAGAAGTAGGCGATCTGCCGGGCTTTCTCGGCGTCCAGCAAGCCTGCCGAGTAGGCGGCGCGGACTTCGGGTTCGAGTCGCAGGAGTTGCGCGAGTGACGTGATGCGCTGGCATTCGCCGATTTCGAGGTGTGTGGCTGCGGCGAGCCAGTGTGCGGGGCTGCAGTAGTCGTGTTCTTTCACTGTGTCGCGTTCGACCATCGCGATGATCAGGTCCACCCGCTGCACTTGCAGGGCATGGATGTCGGCGGAGATGGCGAGTGTCTCGGCCATCAGTTGTGTGTCGTTGAGTTTCCAGAGTTCCCCACCCATGCTCGAATTCTATAGAACAAATATTCGACTGACAAGACGAAGAGGAACACTTGTTCGATTCAAGATGAATTTTCCGTCGACAGGAAGTACGCACGAACGGCCCCTTCCGTCAGGATGTGCTCACAAGCGCTGTCGCGATCTCCGCCGCCACCTGTACGTTCCCCAAGTACACCGCAATGTTCGTATCGAGCGTGGCACCGCCTGTGCCGCGGTGCATGTGGTCGAGCAGAAACGGCGTCAGATCCTTGCCCTGAACACCTGCCGCCGCCGCCTCCCGCTCCGCCTCGGCGAGCACCCGGTCATGCAGGGCCGGGTCCACCTGCTTGTCGGCAGCGACCGGATTGGCGATGAGCACAGCCGACCGCAACCCGAGATCGTCGCGGGCCCGGGCTACAGCGGCAGCAGCGTCCGATGACTCCGCAGCCTCGATCGAACACCCGCTGTCGCGCACGTAGTAGCCCGGGAAGCGGGTGGTGCGGTACCCCAGCACGATCACGCCGAGCGTTTCGAGTCGTTCGAGTGTGGCAGGCACGTCCAGGATGGATTTCACCCCCGCACTGACGATCAAAATCGGAATCGACGACAGCGCGACGAGATCTGCGCTCTCGTCGAACGTCGTCGCCGCACCGCGGTGGACACCACCGAGACCCCCTGTCGCGAACACTGCTATCCCGGCACGGTGCGCGAGCCACGCGGTCGAGGCCACGGTCGTTCCACCGTGCAGCCTCTTCACCGCAGCCGTGGGCAGGTCGCGGATCCCGGTCTTCACGGTCCCCGCATCCACGGCCTCGATCAGTTCGATCTGGTCGCGGGAGAGACCAACGGTGGGGACACCTGCAACCACTCCGACGGTCGCCGGAGTCACGCCTGCGTCTCGCAATGATCGTTCGGCCTCGAACGCAACCTCGAGGTTCCGCGGCCGCGACAGACCGTGTGTGAAAATCGTCGATTCGAGCGCCACCACGGGCCTGCCCTCCGCGACGGCCGCGCGCACCTCGTCGGCAACGACGATCGTTTCGGTCATACACCGACGATATGCGTCATCACTTTGCTCGGCGTCCCAAACGCGCCAGTACCCGCTCCTGTCGATCGTCGGAACCGGCTTCCGCACCGGGCTTGCAGACACCGTCCATGTAGAGGGAGTCGCCGAAGCTGTTCGCCCCGGCCTCGATCCGGTCGAGTTCGGCATCGGTGAAAGACACCGGGATTCCGGCGCCCTGCGCAATGTCCCAACGATGAACGAGCAGATCCCAGATGTAGAACTGCTCGAACGTCGCACCCAATGTCGTGGGGCCGAAGTATCCCTCGTACGGGGCGGAGACAAGCTCGTCGTCGGTCAGCAGCGCCGCGACGCGAGCGGTGTGCTCACGCCATCCCGCCGCGGGATCGTCGAGTTCGGGACGCTCACCGACATCGAGACCGCGACCGGTGAGGAATTCCCGTTGAGTGTCGACGATGTGGGCGACCACGTCGCGCGTGGTCCAGCCGTCGCAGGGCGATAGCCGGTCCCACGAACCGGGCGCGACGGCGCCGATGAGTGCGGTGAGCGGCGCGTTCGCCTCGTCGTGTCGGAGTGCTGTTGTATTCATGGACGCTGTACTCATGACGTGACAATATTCCCGCGCAAAGGATGCGGTATTGATGAAACCCGACACGGGCGACGATCAGGATCGACAGCCGATCGAACGCGCCCACCTGAACGACCCGGCCGACACATCCAGCAGGGTCTTCCGGTATTCGGCCGCACCCGAGCTCACTGCGTTGATGCGTCGGTACTGGATTCCGGTGTGGTCGGTGCCCGGCGGTGAAGAGTCCGTCCAGCGGGTTCTGCAGTACCCCGTGTGCCTTGCAGTGATCGCACAGGACTATGCGCGCTTCTACGGCATCACGTCGGGACTGTCCCGTACCACGCTCAGAGGCAATGGGTGGGCGGTCGGGGTGATGTTCACCCCGGCAGCAGGCCAGTTACTGACACGCACACCGGTCGCGGCTTTCACCGACCGGTTCGTCGATCTGCACGACATCTTCGGCGACGACGGCGTCCGCCTGACCGACGAGGTTCGTAGCGCGATGGCGACTTCGCCCCGTGCTCCCGAATCGCATCGCGCCGCAATGGACCTGTTCGACGACATGCTCCGGCCATATTCGTCGATCGACGACGAGGGGCGTTTGATCAACCAGGTGGTCGCATACGTCGAGGACAATTCCGACGTTCTTCGCGTCGAGCAGGTCCGAAGCGAGTTCGGCCTGTCGGAGCGGGCGCTGCAGCGGCTGGTACACCGCAGGATCGGGCTGACACCGAAATGGTTGATCCAGCGTCGCCGTCTCCAGGAAGCGGCGGGACGATTGCGTGAGCAGGCTATCCCCCTGGCCGAAATGGCCGCGCTGCTCGGGTATGCAGATCAACCGCATTTCGTACGCGACTTCGCGAAGGTCGTCGGCATGACACCGGCGGTCTTCGCGCAGCAGTACGGGCTCTGACCCGGTCGTCAGGGGGTTTCCCCGGTCGATTCTGTTTCGGCGCTCTCATGCTCGCCGATCGCCTTCGCACTGACGTGATCCGGGTACCAGGAGGTGAACTTGATGGCGCATATCATCGCCCCGGTCTGCAGCACCCAGCCGGTCCAGATGTTGTTGCTGTCGTCGAGAACGGCGTCGCCGTACCAGCCGGCGGCCGCCGCAACCGCGAATGCTACGGCCCATGCTGCAGTGATGATGTAGTTGGTCCTGATGAACAGTGGGGAATCCCAGTACTCGCGTTCGACCATGTCGCGCGCGTACTGGAGGGTGAAAGGCACCCGGATCAGCATCGACCCCACCGCAATGATCACCAGGGTGATGTTCGCGATCTCACCGATCCATTTCTCGAGCCATACCTGACCGTCGGTACTCAGGAAGAAATGCAGGACGAACAGGCCGGCAAAGAAGAGCACGTCGACGGCGCCGAGAAGCTTGAGATTCTTTCCCCGGATCCGATCGGCCACGACGAAGAACACCGAGATGGCGAGCGCCACCGCAGACACCCAGCCGGTGCTGCCGGGCCCTTCGAAGATGGCGAGGAAGATCCAGGGGGCGAGGCCTGTCAGCGGACCGTCGAGCACTTTGTCGACGATCGATGAACCCGCACCTTCCCCCGCCGATGGAGCGCGATTGCTTGTGGTGTTGTCAGCCATGGCTGCCTCGATGTCACGACAATGGGGCCCCGACCCTCATCCGAGGGTAGACCTGTTACTGCGGCCGAATGTCACATTCGTTCACTTCGACTGCATGACGGCCACATTCGGCCCACGTATCCTGACGCCATGGCAGCCGATGCGTCCACGCTCGAAGCACTGTTCGGCGACACCGGAGTCGCCGCGCTCGTCACCCTCAAACGTTCAGGCAGACCTCAGATCTCGAACATTCTCTACCATTACGATCACCGAACACACACGTTCTCCATCTCGATCACCGACTCTCGCGCGAAAACGAGGAACATGCGCCGCGACTCGCGCGTGAGCCTGTTCAAGGACTCTGCCGATGGTTGGGCGTACGCCGTCGCCGAGGGCAACGCCGAGTTGTCCGATATCGCACGCACTCCCCACGACGAGGCGGCCGAACAACTCGTCGCGCTCTACCGCAAGGTTCAGGGCGAGCATCCCGATTGGGACGAGTTCCGCGCCGCGATGGTCGACGAACACCGATTGGTACTGCGGGTACGTGTCGATCGGTTCTACGGCGCCGCGGGTCGATGACACCCCGCCGTCGGGTCGCTGGGGATCGATAGGCTCGGTTGTCCACACCGAGTTCTGAGGAGAACAGTGAGCACCCTGCAAACCCTGGACCGCGGCCTTCGCGCCTTGGAGATCGTCTCTCAACGGCCGGGTGGAATCTCGATCGCTGAACTCGCTGCGGAACTCGATGTCGCGCGTGCCATCAGCTATCGAATCGTCGCGACACTCGAGGCACATTCGCTCGTCGCTCGAACCGAGGATGGACGGATCAGGCTGTCAGCGGGGACGGCGATACTCGGTTTGCGTTTCCACCCCCGCCTGCGCGAGGTCGCCCAGCCTCTGCTGCGCGAGCTGGCGCAACAGACGTCCGCCACCGCGTTCCTTTCCATGCTGGAGGGTGACGAGTGCGTGGTGATCGCGGTGGCCGAGCCCGATTCGGGCATCCTGCGTGTGGGCTACCGGCTGGGCACGAGGCATCCCGTATCGCGGGGAGCGGCGGGTATCGCGATCCTCGCGGGGCGGCCCGCCTCCGAGTCCGACACCGATCAGGTGCGCCAGGCACGCCGGGACGGATTCAGCATCACTGCCGGCGAGCTCGAGCACGGCGCCGTGGGGGTCGCAGCCGGTGTGGGTACGCCGTTGGACCACGACGGACTGGGATTCGAGTCGAGCGTCGGCGTCGTCGCGATCGAAGGTCTCGACACCGACATCGCCGCGGCCGCAGTTGTGAAGATTGCCGCCCGGATCACTGCCTTGCTCGACGTCTGACCGGAACACGACCGGCCATCGAGGGGACGCTCACCGGAGCGTCCCCTTTTTCGTCGTGCCCATGTCCACGTAAGCACCGACCCCGCCTTGACGACACGATGTGACGGCCCTTACTCTGCAAATGTTCGTTCATCGAACAGATATGTCCACTATTAGTAACGCAGAGTTCACCGCCTGGAGAAGCCCATGACCAGTCCGTCGAGCGGAACCGTCCTCGAAGCCAGACGAGCGTCGACCGACGGCCGATGCCCCATCGACCACAGCGCCGTCACATCTCCCGGCGGTTGCCCGGTCTCGCCCCGCGCGGCCGCATTCGATCCATTCACCGGCCCCTACCAGAGCGACCCTGCAGCGTCACTCCGCTGGTCACGGGACGAGGAACCCGTCTTCTACAGCCCAGAACTCGACTACTGGGTGGTCACACGCTACGAAGACGTGAAAGCCGTCTTCCGCGACAACGAACTGTTCTCACCCGCGATCGCACTCGAAAAAATCACTCCCACCTCAGACGAGGCCAATTCTGTTCTTGCACAGTACGACTACGCGATGTCCCGGACGCTGGTCAACGAAGACGAACCGGCGCACATGCCGCGACGACGCGCCTTGATGGAACCGTTCACCCCTGCCGCGCTCGCCCACCACGAACCGATGGTGCGCCGATTGGCTCGCGAATACGTCGACCGCTTCGTCGATGCCGGGCGCGTCGACCTCGTCGACGAGATGCTCTGGGAGGTCCCGCTCACCGTGGCACTGCACTTCCTCGGTGTTCCCGAAGAAGACATGGATACGCTGCGCGAGTACTCGATCGCCCATACCGTCAACACCTGGGGACGGCCGGCACCCGAACAACAGGTTGCCGTGGCCGAGGCCGTCGGGAAATTCTGGCAGTTCGCCGGCACCGTCCTCGACAAGATGCGAAAGGACCCGAGTGGGCACGGCTGGATGCCCTTCGGCCTCCGCGTACAACAGGAACAGCCGGATGTCGTCACCGACTCCTACCTGCACTCGATGATGATGGCCGGCATCGTCGCCGCACACGAGACCACCGCCAACGCCTCTGCCAACGCCTTGCGGCTGCTGCTCGAGCACCGCGACGTGTGGGAGGAGATCTGCGCCGATCCCAGCCTGATCCCCAACGCGGTCGAGGAGTGCCTTCGCCACTCCGGCTCCGTCGCCGCGTGGCGACGCCTCGTCACTGCGGACACCACGATCGGCGGCGTCGACATCCCCGAGGGTGCAAAACTACTGATCGTCAACTCTTCGGCCAACCACGACGAACGCCACTTCGACCAGGCAGACGACTTCGATATCCGTCGCGACAACGCCAGCGACCACCTCACCTTCGGCTACGGCAGCCACCAGTGCATGGGCAAGAACCTTGCGCGCATGGAGATCCAGATCTTTCTGGAGGAACTGACCCGTCGCCTACCCCACATGGAACTGGTTCCCGACCAAGAATTCACGTATCTGCCCAACACCTCGTTCCGCGGACCGGACCACGTTCTGGTCCAATGGGATCCGGCCCGCAACCCGGAACGCGCCGACCCGGAACTGCTGTCTCTCCGACAGCCGGTCAAGATCGGGGAACCCTCGAAGAACACCATCGCCCGCACGATGACCGTCTCGGAACTCGAACACCTCGCCGACGACATCCTGCTGGTGACGCTGCGCGACACCTCGGGGCGACCATTGCCCAAATGGTCGGCCGGGTCGCACATCGACATCGACTGCGGCGCGGTGTCGCGGCAGTACTCACTGTGCGGCGACCGTGACGACCGCACCGCTCTGCAGATCGCGGTGCTCCACGATTCCGACAGTCGCGGAGGATCCCGTTGGGTGCACACCCAACTTGCCATCGGGACCACACTGCGTATGCGGGGGCCGCGTAACCATTTCAAACTCGATCCTGATGCCCGGCGATACGTGTTCGTCGCCGGCGGCATCGGAATCACCCCCGTGATCGCGATGGCCGACGAGGTCAAGGCCTCCGGAGGTGACTACGAGATCCACTACGCTGGGCGCTCGCGCACCTCCATGGCGTTCCTCGACCGCCTCGCACGCGACCACGGCGACCGTGTCCGGATCTATCCGAGCCACGAGGGCACCCGGATGGATCTCGCCGAACTCTTTGCGACCGCAGAGGACGGCACACAGGTGTACTCGTGCGGACCCGAACGCCTCCTCACGGCGCTGGCCGACGCGACCGCACATTGGCCGGACGACACCCTGCATGTCGAGCACTTCTCCTCGACCCTCGAAGCACTCGACCCGTCGAAGGAGCATGCATTCGAGGTTGTGCTGAAGGACTCCGGAATCACCGTCCCGGTCGCCGCCGACCAGACGGTGCTCCACGCACTTCGGGCCGCGAACATCGACGCGCAGAGCGACTGCGAAGAAGGCATCTGCGGCGCGTGTGAGGTACCCGTCCTCGACGGAGATGTCGACCACCGCGACCTGGTTCTCACCAAGACCGAGCGCCTCGCCGGAAAAACCATGATGACCTGCTGCTCCCGCGCCTGCGGCAGCACGCTGACCCTCCAGCTCTGAGCTACCCTTCCGAAAGGCAACCGCATGACCACCGTCGAGAATGCGAACATGCCGTCCGTTCCACCGGACGCAAGCGCACCGACCACCGGCACCCCGTTCAAACGGGTCCTGGCCGGCAGCATGGCCGGTGCAGTACTCGAATGGTACGACTTCGCGATCTACGGCATCCTCGCCGCGACCGTTCTCGGACCCCTGTTCTTCCCCAGCGGTAACGCCGTCGCCTCCCTCCTGATGGCTCTCGCGACACAAGGTCTCGGATTCGTGGCCCGCCCGCTCGGCGGCATCGTCTTCGGTCACCTCGGCGACAAATTCGGGCGCAAACCTGTTCTCGTAGCGACCTTCCTGATGCTCGGGGCGGCAACAGCCGCGATCGGCCTGCTTCCGACCTACGGTCAGATCGGTATCTGGGCGACCGTTGCGCTCGTAGTCCTGCGCATGATCCAAGGATTCGCACTGGGCGGCGAGTTCGGCGCTGCAGTCATCCTCGTCAGCGAATACGGTGAGCCAAAGCGGCGAGGATTCTGGGCCGCTTGGCCCCAGGCCGGCGCGCCGGCCGGTACCGTCCTGGCGACCGTCACAGTGGGCATCCTCGCGGTGGCCTTCCCCGGCGGTGCGTTCGACACATGGGGCTGGCGGGTCGCGTTCCTGCTGGCCGTGCCCCTGCTCGTAATCGGATTCCTGATCCGTCGCGGTGTCGAGGAGTCCCCCGTCTACCAAGCGGCGCAGGAGAAGAGCCAGACCGGTGCCGACACTTCCCAGGAGCGCTCCAGCATCATCGAGGCGCTGCGCAAGCCCCGTCCCATCCTGCACGGGCTCGGGATGCGGCTCGGTGAGAACATCGCGTTCTACGTCTACACGATCTTCGTCATCGCCTACGCGACCACCTACTTCGATTACACGCGCGGCGCGATCGTCACCACCGTCGCGTTCGCGTCGGTCTGCCAATTCGTCGGGATGATCGGCGGCGGCCGGTGGTCGGACCGCGTCGGACGCAAGGTCGCTATGCTCGTCCCCGCTATTTCGCTGGTCGTCTGGGCACCGATCTTCTTCTCGCTCGTGCACACCGAGAGCATGCTGGCGTTGGGTGTGGGTGTGTGCGTCGGTGCGCTGCTCCACGGCATGTTGGCGGGTCCCGAAGCCGCGTGGATCACCGAGCTTTTCCCCACGAAATACCGCTTCGCAGGCTCATCGCTCGTGTTCCAGGGGTCGTCGATCATCGCCGGCGCCCCCGCGCCGTTCATCGCGGTGTGGCTTGTCGACCGCTTCAGTGCCACAGCCGTAATCATCTACCTCATGATCACGATGGGGATCACCGTCCTCGCGGTGGCCACCAGTCGCGAGACGAAAGGCGTGGACCTCGGGAAGCTCGACGAACTCTACTGAGAGTTGCCCATCTCCACCCGCACCCCCACCAGCCGCACCTGCCGTTCGTGATCGAACCGGTCGAGCAGCGATACTGCTGCCGCCGCGATCGCCGAAGGATCTACTGTCGATTCGGGCAGCGCGCGGCTGGTGGTGTGGGTGGTGAACGGCGCGTACCGCACCTTCACCTCGACCCGGATCCCCGGTCGCTGTTCTGCGGCGATGTCCTCGGCAACCCGCTCGCTCAATCGGCGTACATGCTCGGCAACCTCGTCCCAGTCCGTGAGGTTGTGTTGGAACGTCGTTTCCCGACTGTGTGATCGCGCAATCCACGGTTCGCCCGACACCTCTGCGCTGCCCACTCCCCTACCGAGCCCCACGAGCCACGGCCCGGTCTTCGGACCGAATCGCGACGCCATCTCGTCGACAGAAGCGGTTGCCAATTCGCGAACAGTGTGAATTCCTAAGGCATCCAACTTCTTCGCGGTCTTCGAACCGATCCCCCACAACGCGCTCGTGCCCAGATCTCCCATCACCGCGAACCAATTGACGCGGGTCAAGGTGAATTGGCCCCGAGGTTTACCGAATCCGGTGGCGATCTTCGCGCGCAGCTTGTTGTCGCCGATCCCCACCGAGCAGTGCAGGCCGGTCGCGTCGAGCACCGACCGTCGCACCACCGTCGCGAACGTTTCGGGATCGTCGCTCTCCACTCCGAGGAATGCTTCGTCCCACCCCAGGACCTCGACTGTGATGCCCAGCTCGCGCAGAGCATCCATCACCCGTTGCGACATTTCGTTGTAGGCATCTGCGTCGACAGGCAGGAACACCGCGTCGGGTATCTTGCGGACCGCGACACGCAGCGGCATTCCCGACCGCACCCCGAACCTGCGGGCCGCGTACGACGCGGTCGACACCACGCCACGTTCGGTGGGGTCGCCGCGACCCCCGACCACCACCGGTTTTCCGGCAAGGTCGGGGTGACGGAGAACTTCGACGGCGGCAAGGAACTCGTCGAGGTCGACGTGCAGCACCCAATGCACATCGCACACGCTACCGTCGGAGTCGGAGGCCCGAACCCGATATTGTCACCAGCGTGACCGACCGCGATCAACTCCGGAGTCTTGTGCACGCCGAACGGACGGTGCTTGCGGACGACCTTGCGGAACTTCATTCTGCCCAGTGGGCATGTCGGTCGCTGTGCGGACAGTGGACGGTCGAGCAGGTCGTCGCGCATCTCACCGCGGTCGCAAGTGTGGGACCTGTGCGGTGGTTCGGAAGTGTCCTCGGCGCCCGCTTCGATACAGACCTCCACAACGCACGACGACTCGCAGAGCACCTCGGCACCACACCCGATGACACGCTCGCGAACTTTCGACGCGTGCTCACCAGTACCACGGCTCCGCTCGGCCCGACCGCGGCATGGCTGGGTGAGGTGGTGGTGCATGCACAGGACATTCGTCGCCCGCTCGGCATCTCCCGCACACCGGCAATCGCGGTAACCACAGAAGTTGCACGCTTCTATGCGCGAAAAGACTTCGCGGTGAACAGCAGAACCGCGGCCGAGGGACTGCGTCTCACCGCTACAGACAGCGATTTCACCGCGGGTTCAGGGCTCGAAGTCAGCGGACCGACACTGTCGTTGACGATGGCACTCGCCGGTCGCAGCACCTACTGCGACGACCTCACCGGGCCCGGTGCCGACATACTCCGCGCGCGCTGTCCATAACAGATCACCCCAGAATCCGCACTGCAATACACGCGGCGACCACGACGAGCGCCACCACCAGATCACCCGTCCCGAGTCGGGGCCAGGTCCGCGCAACAGGGCGCGGTCCGCGCACCGACAGAGCGTCCCCGAGGTCTCGCACCTGCCGCATCGACACCGACGCCACCGCACCGACCGCATCGATGACCTCATTCCACGACCCGCGCGGTGACGGGATCCCCGCTCGGCCACGAAGCCTTCGCGCCGCGAACAGCATGCGCAGTTCCCCGCGGATCGTCGGCAGTACGCGCAGCGCCAATGCGCACGTGGTCACCCATTCGTCGACGGGGACACGAAACATCCTCAGTGGTGCCAGCAGCACGGGAAGGGCATCGACGAGGTCGGACAACCGCGTCGTCCACCCCACCAGCGACGCAAGAACCAACAGCGCGACACCGAGCAGCGTCCCGCGGATGTACGCGTCGATACCACCACCCACCGCATTGATGACGCCGAAGAAGACCAGGAAAGCGAACACCCACCACGGGATGGTCGGCACCACACCGCGCGGAATGCGCGCGACGAGCAGACCCGCGAGGAGCACACCGACGATGACGCCGAGCCCCGCCCACGACGGCTGGAAACTCACCACCACCGACAGCACCGCGGCCGCAGTCACTTTCGTGCCCGCCCACACGCGGTGCAGGGGTGTCTCACGCGGAACCGGCCGCAGCAGGATGAGGGGACGGCGCTGACGCTGCTTCTTCATCACGCGGCCGCCTTCGTTCCGTCGTCGAGGACGGTGCCGTCCTCGAGGACCACGGTGCGCGAGCACACCTCTTCCATGCCGTGCAGGTCGTGGGAGATGACGATGATCGTGACGTGTTCGACGGTTCTCAGATGCACGAGGATCGAAATCAGTTCGCGGCGTCCCGCGGCATCGAGACCGGCAAGGGGCTCGTCGAGCACGAGCACACGCGGAGCACGCGACAGTTGGGCGGCGATCGCGACTCGTCGCATCTCACCACCGCTGAGCTGATCGATCGGGCGAACTGCGAGACCGGCGCTCAACCCCACCCGCTTCAGGACCGCGGCGACATACTGGTGGTCGGTGCGGTGGAGGCCCGCGACTTCGGATATTTCGCGAGCAACCGTGGGGCGCTGCAGCTGTAGCCGCGCCTGTTGGAACACGAGGCCGACCTCGCCGCGCACCCGTGCGGTGGGAGTGTCATGCACGGTGCAGGTGCCACTCGTGGGTCGCAGCAGACCCGCGATGGTCCACGCGAGGGTGGTCTTGCCGGACCCGTTGGCTCCGACCACCAGCACCCCCTCCCCGCGGCCGACGGTCAGCGACACATTGTGCAACGCGGTGTGTGCCCATGGGGTGCGCGCCGCATACGTGTGGGTGACCTCGCGAAGTTCGAGCACCGGGAGCCACTGCACCGGCGGTGCGGCCATGATCGCCTCGCGCCGCTGTTCGGGCGCCGGCGGCGCGACTGTATGCCCCCGATCCAGATGTACGACGCGGTCGGCGCGTGCAGTTTCGTCGTCCAGGTGGGTGATGAGCACGACTGTGGTGCCACCGGCAGCGATCTCGGCGAGCAGACCGACCAGTGCGGTGCGGCTGTCGGAGTCCACCATCGCGGTGATCTCGTCGGCGATGAGCAGTTTCGGAGTACGCGCGAGTGCGGCGGCCAACGCCAGGCGCTGCTGTTGCCCGCCGGAGAGGTCTTCGGTGGCGCGGTTTCCCATGCCTTCGAGTCCGACGCGGCCGAGCAGCGAGTCGATGTCGATGTCGCTGCTCGTTCCCCAGCGCAGATCCTCACCGACCGTACGGCCGAGCACCTGAGCTTCCGGATGTTGGAAGACCAGCACTGTTCCGCCCGGACTGCCGAGTCCCACCGGGCCGGGACGATCGACGAAACCCGAGGTGGGGTCGAGACCTGCCAGAATGCGAGCGAGTGTCGATTTCCCGGAGCCGTTGGCGCCGACGACTGCTACGAACTCGCCTTCGGCGATCGTCAGGTCCACGTTGCTCAACGCATCGACGGTTGTGCCGGGGTAGCGGTACGAGACCGAGTTCAGCTTCACGGGGAGCGGGCCGGGCTCACGCTCGGTTGTCCGTTGCGGCCATCCCGCCTGTTGCCGCGGCCAGGTACTGCGCTGTGCGACGGACGCGAACATCCCGAACGCCAGCAGTGCCGTCCCGACCACGCCGAGGACGACAGCACTGCCGATCCACAGCCACCAGTAGGTCACGAGGAAATCGATGGTCTCGTTCACTATGCGGCTGAGCTCGGTATCCGCCCCAGCGGCCTCGAACGCGGCAAGCATCCCGCGCATGGTGTTGACCAGTGCCTCGAGCAGCAGGACGCGGGTCTGTTCGAACACAACCAGGAGGCCGACGACCGCCGCCGCCACCGTCAGACCCATCGGTACCGAGCACGCGAAGATGACGAATACCGCCGATCGTCCCCAGCGGCGTTGCGCAAACCCCACGAGGGTGCCGATCGCCGCGAGCAGCACCACCGCCGCGACCGCGAACGGTCCGCCTGCGATCAGTGCTACGACACCCGCTGCGGTGGTGGCGGCGAAGACGGTGCGAACGCGGCCCGTGATGGCGAGAAACGCGACGGGTAGCGCCACCAGAACCTGCGCGATCCCGACCGGGATCAACCCTGCGACCACCGACAACACCGCCGTGAGTGCTCCGAACACTGCCGCAGCTGCGAGCTCCGGCGGCTGCAGTGGTCCTCTGGTTCTGGTTCTTGTCCCCGCGTTCACTGGGCCCAGTCTGCCAGCGTCGACGGGAGCTATTCGAAAGCGCGCTCGAGGGAGTCGAGTTCGGCGCCGAGGAGATCGAGCAGCCGTTCGAGTTTCGGCACGGTGCGGCTACAGGAGGTCAGACCGAACGCGATGTCGTCGTCGGTACTCGTACATGTGATGTTCAGGGCTTGCCCGTCGACGGGTACCGACAGCGGATATACCGCGTCGACGCGCGCACCGTTCCAGTACAGCGGATGGGCAGGGCCTGAAACATTCGAGATGATGATGTTGAACGGTGGTCGCAGCAGCGCGCGGTTCCCCGTGATCATGCCCACTGCAAGCGGTGCAACACCGAGCGCGCTGGTAGCCAGCCGCGACACCGACGGCATGCCCCTCATCGCGTCCTTGCCCTGGGTCGTGGATTCGCGGATCGTCACGAGTCGCTCGACAGGGTCCGCGGTGCCGGTGGCAAGGTTGCACATGAGCACGCCTACCTGATTCCCGGAACACTGCTTGTCCGGTCGCAGGCTCACCGGAACCATCGCCACAAGCGGTCTGTCGGGCAAGGCGTTCTGGTCGAGCAGGAACGAGCGCAATGCACCGGAGGACATCGCGAGCACGACGTCGTTGACGGTGGCCCCTGCTGCCGTCGCGACCGCACGCAATCTTTTCAGAGGCCACGTCCGTCCTGCACAGCGGCGCGCACCACTGATCGGGACATTGACGACGGTGTTGGGAGCTCGGAGAGACAAGGATCCGCCCCGGCCGCGCACCGCCCGGTCCACCGTCCCGCTCAAGGCAGGCACGAGGCCGAGTGCTTGGGAAGCCACGGCCCGTGCCGCCCCGATCACCGAGTCGGCCGGCGGCTGCAGCGTCTCCTCGGATCGAGCGGGCACCAGGGCGTCCACGGGAGCCCACGGTGCGGGCATGTCGATGCGGTCGGAGTCGGCGCTCATCGCGCGACGCAGCAGTTTCATTGCGCCGACGCCATCGGCCAGCGCGTGGTGGATCTTGGTGTAGACCGCGAATCGACCGTCCGCGAGGCCTTCGATCAGGTGCATCTCCCACAGTGGCCGGTCGCGGTTGAGGAGGGTGCCGTGCAGTCTCGACACCAGAGTCCACAGTTCGTCGTGGCCCCCGGGCGTGGGCAGGGCGTCGTAGCGCACGTGATAGGCCAGATCGAAGTCTTCGTCTTCCTCCCACGCCCACTGTCCGAGCGTCGCGAAGGATCGCACGGGACGTTTCCGCCACAGTGGGTCGGCGTCGGGTTCGCCGAGTGCCCTGTCGAATGCGGCACGCATATCGGGTGCGTCGCCACCGTCCGGTGGGGTGAAAAGTATCAGTCCACCCACGTGCATGGGGTGTTCGCGTGACTCTCCGAGGAGGAACATCGAGTCGGTCGGCAACATCGGCAGTCGAACTTGCACGTTTACCTCCGCTCGCTTTCGCGAGCCTGCTGTTGGCGGGCCCCCTGCAGCCCGACCGTGAAGTTATCCATCAGCGCTCCGGCGCTGGATGTGAATTGTCACCAGATTTACGCGAAACTGTGACCTGCAGCCAAGGGTCCAACGCCCTGATTCGGACATTTGCACCGCACTCCGCGCCTTCTGTGTCTCCTGTGGCCCGTGGGACTCCCACCTCCGCCTTACCCTGGGTGAGGTGAGTATCGAAGATGCCGGAACGGCCCCCACAGACGGACTCGCCGGATGGGCGCTCGATCTCATGGATCGGCTCGGCGGGATCGGCGCGGGCATCGCCATTGCGCTCGAGAACTTCTTCCCTCCGCTACCCAGCGAGGTGATCCTCCCGCTCGCGGGCTTCGCGGCGAGCCTCGGCAGCTTCACCCTGTTCGGTGCTCTCTTCTGGACCACACTCGGCTCGATCGTGGGAGCACTGGGGCTCTATTGCCTCGGACGCTGGGTCGGCGAGGCACGGATCCGCCGCGCAGTGGACCGTCTCCCCCTCGTCGACGTCGACGATCTGGATCGGACCACCGAATGGTTCCGGAGGCACGGCCGCAAAGCCGTGTTCTTCGGCCGGATGGTTCCCATCTTCCGCAGCCTCATTTCCATCCCGGCCGGTGTGACACGCATGCCGATCTGGCAGTTCACTGCGTTCACCACCGCGGGCAGCCTCATCTGGAACAGCATCTTCGTGATCGCCGGGTATCAGCTGGGCGAGAACTGGTACCGGGTCGAACCCTACGCGGAAACGTTGCAGTACATCGTGATCGCCGTTGTTGCGGTCGCTGTCCTCTGGGCCGTAGTGCGGCGCGTGCGGTCGCGAATGAAACTGGGTACCGAGGAATAGGATTCGGCGTTCCCCCGAGGTTTCGTATCGGGTAGCAGATACTGAGGGCACACCCACTCTCGCTCCGGAGGCACCCTCATGCGCCGACTCCCCGTTGCGCTGACCACGGTGTTCCTCGCACTCGCCACGGCGGGCGTGCGGCAGCAATGACGGCACGGCCCCCTCCACCGACGAATCCACCACGACCGCCGACTCCGGGTTCGGGGACGGACTCCAGAGCGTTCTCGACCGAGCATTCGCCGATTCCGGACTGCCGAACGGCGACGTCGCCACACTGGATCAGCTCGCGTCCATGACCAGCGGCATCCCCAGCTACACCTTCGACGATGAGTTCCAACAGCAGGTGTTCGCCGACCCGACGGCGCCGTGGACACCCGATCAGCTACTCGACCTTGTGCGGGGCGACCCACCCAACTTCGCGCCGGGCGAGCAATTCAAGTACTCGAATTCGAACACGATCGCTCTCGGCCTGGTGATCGAGCAGGTCAGTGGCCGACCCCTAGAGGACTACTTCCGCGAGGACCTCTTCGACCCCGTCGGCATGACGCAGACAACTCTGCCCACCGACGCGTCGCTCCCGCCCCCTCGTCTGCAGGGCATCACCGAGCAGGGGCAAGCGGAAGGGCAGACCGCCGATGCCACCGACTGGAACCCATCGTGGGGCTGGTCGGCCGGCGCCGTCACATCCACAATCGACGACCTCGAGATATGGGGACGCGCTCTCGGCACCGGCAAGGCATCCTGACCCCGGAAACCCAACGGTTGCGGCTGGATTCGTTTCAGTACAACCTGCCTCCTGCCACTCCCGAACGAGCCTACGGGCTCGGCCTCGGAATCGAGGAAGGCTGGGTGGGACACACCGGGGAACTGCCCGGATACAACACCTATGTGGGATATCTCCCCGAGACCCGGACGGTCCTCGCCGTGGCAGTCAACAGCGACATTCCGACGGCCGACGGTACCGAACCTGTCACCGTCGTCGTCGAGGAGTTGAAAGCAGCGCTTCGGTGATCGTGCCGATACAGCTCGTGGTTGCGCGAGCCGACGCACCGGGGCCAGGCACGCTCGGAGGCCGGATCGGCCCGGGTAGGACGTTTTCCCAGTCCTGGGCCGGGCACACTTTTCATCCGAGCGCAATGTAACGAAAAGAACACAGGGAACGACACCCCTGACGAGGCATGTAGAACAAAGGGGTTCATCGTGGCACACCAGCAGTTGCTGTTCATCGGACGTCCGGACGCGACCGAGGTCGCCCACTGGAGCACCTTGCGCGAGCTGGCTCCGCAGCGAGGGTGGGTTCCCACCCGCAAGTTCGAGCCCGGCAAAGTGACTTGGGCGGTCGCTGCAAGCAGCCTTCTGGCAGATCAGGCAGACGTCGTCGACGCGTTGCGCGAAGCCGACGTCCCCTGCACCACAGCACTCGACGCGATCAAGAACGCGTACAGCTGACACCAGAAGTGGGGATCCGGGCTCGGATCCCCACTTTCAGATACTCACGTGATGCCGCCCGACCGGCAGCACCAGCGGTTTCCCGGAGACAGGATCGTCGATCACGCGACTGTCGAGCCCGAACACCGCCGCGACCGTGTCGCTGGTGAGCACGTCCGACGGATCACCCGCCGCATACAGCCGACCGTCTGCGATCGCGACGAGGTAGTCGGCGTACCGAGCAGCGAGGTTCAGATCGTGCAACACCATGACGATCGTCGTGCCGCGGTCGCGATTGAGGTCGGTGAGCAGGTCCAGTACCTCCACCTGATGGCTCACGTCGAGGAAGGTAGTGGGTTCGTCGAGCAGCAACACGTCGGTCTGCTGCGCGAGGGCCATCGCGATCCACACCCGTTGACGCTGGCCACCGGACAGTTCGTCGACGGCGCGTTCGGCAAGTTCGGTGGTGTTCGTGGCGGCAAGCGCATCGGCGACGGCGGCGTCGTCCTCGCGGCTCCACCTCGACAGGACCCGCTGATGCGGGTGCCTGCCGCGGCCGACGAGGTCCGCGACGACGATCCCCTCCGGAGCGATCGGCGACTGCGGCAACAGGCCCAGGGTGCGAGCGAGTTTCTTCGCGGGGAGCCTGTGTACATCCTTGCCGTCGAGCAGGACATGTCCGCCGCGCGGTGCCAACAACCGCGACATCGAACGCAACAGCGTCGACTTGCCGCACGCATTCGCGCCGACGATGCACGTGATCATCCCGGAGGGTACGTCGAGATCGAGGTTCTCGACGACCGTCCGGTTGCCGTAGCCGAGTTCGAGGTTCTCGACCGTCAGAGTGTGCGATGCGGTCACAGCGAGCCTCCCGCGCGGTTGGAACAAATGATCAGGTAGACGAGATACGGAGCTCCGAGGGCACCGGTCACGACACCCACCGGGTAGCGGGTGCCGAACGCGTACTGGCCGACGAAGTCGGCGACGAGGACCAGCAACGCACCGACGAGCGCCGCCGGGACGAACAGCGACGTGCCCTGCCCCACGATGCGCGCGGCGATCGGGCCGGCGAGGAATGCGACGAACGCTATGGGCCCGGCTGCCGCGGTGGCGAACGCGATGAGTCCGACGGCGGCGACGATCGCCACTATGCGAGTGCGCTCCACGCGCACACCGAGTGCCTGCGCGGCATCGTCGCCGAGCTGGATCATCGACAGGTTGCGGGTCTGCGCCAACAGCACCGGACCGAGAATCGCGAGTGCGACGATCACGGGCACGGTCGCGCCCCACGTTGCCCCGTTGAGGCTCCCGGTCAACCAGCGCATCGTCTCCTGCAGATCCCATGCGGCCGCGGTGCTCAGCAGATACGAGGTGACGCTGTCGAGCATGGCTGCGATGCCGATTCCGATGAGGATCAGCCGCGTCCCCGCGACACCGCCTCGATACGACAGCGCGTAGATCAACAGCGCCACACCGAGCCCCGCGACGATCGCGAAGATCGACACCTGAGTGCTGCCGAGACCGAGCACGATGATCCCGAACGCGGCGGCGGCGCTCGCCCCTGCACTGATCCCGATGATGTCGGGACTCGCGAGCGGATTGCGCAGCATCGTCTGAAAGGTGATGCCGCCCAGACCGAAGCACACTCCCGCGACGACGGCGAGCACAGTGCGCGGCAGGCGGAGTCGGCCGACGGTGAACGTCGCGCCGGAGACGTTCTCGCCGAGGATCACGCGGACGATGTCGGACGGCGGATAGAACGTCTTCCCGAACATCAGGCTCGCCGCGAATGCGGAGAGGACGAGCGCGCCGAGGATTCCGATCACGATGCGTCGACGTCGCCCGCGACGCACTCGGCTTGCGGCGACCTCGTCGACGTCCGACTGGATGGTGGTGAGTGTGGCTGTCACAGTTCTCGGAGTTTCTGCCGGCGGACGATGTACACGAAGAACGGTGCGCCGATGAGCGCAGTGATGATGCCGACGTCGATCTCGCTGGGTCGCGCGACGATACGGCCGACGACGTCGGCGCCCGTGAGCAGCGCGGCACCCACCAGTGCGGAGAAGGGCAACAGCCAACGGTTGTCGACGCCGATCAGGAGCCGGCACAGGTGCGGCACGACGAGACCGACAAAGGCGATGGGTCCGGCGATCGCGGTCGCGGCGCCGCACAGCAGCACCGCTCCGAGCGAGGCGAGCCCACGTGCGAGCGCGACACGCTCGCCGAGGCCCGCGGCCATCTCGTCACCCAAGGCCAGGGAGTTCAGGCTGCGCGCCGACAGCAGGCAGATCACGAATCCTGCGATCAAGAATGGCATCGCTTGCCCGATCACGTCGAACGTCGCACCCCCCACACCGCCGATCTGCCACGAGCGCACGTTCCCCGCGATGTCGTTGCGCGGAAGGATTATCGCGGTGATGAACGACGAAAGGGCGGCCGCAGTAGCGGCTCCGGCGAGTGCGAGTTTGAGCGGTGTCGCTCCGCCTCGGCCGAGCGAACCGATCATGTAGACGAACACCGCGGTCACGCCTGCACCGAAGATCGCGACCCACAGCATGGCGGTCTGCGTCCACAGCCCGAACCACGCCATGCCTACGACCACCGCGAGCGACGCTCCCATGTTGACGCCGAGGATGCCGGGGTCGGCCAACGGGTTTCGGGTCACGCCCTGCATCACCGCACCTGCGAGTCCCAACGCCGCCCCGACGAGAAGTGCGAGTAGCGTCCGCGGGATTCTCTTCGCGATGGCGCCTTGCCCGATGTTGTCGGTCGACCCACCGAGCGCGGCGATGATGTCGGCCCACTCCACATCACGCGACCCGATGGTGACCGACGCAACGACCAGGAGCGCGAGTGCCCCGAGCAGAACGAGGAGCCACGCGGAGTTGCCGAGAGCCGAGCGCCGCGGAAGTGCGGCGCTCGGCGTCGGGGCTTGTTGTACGGAGGTCACTCCGCGTTGGTCTTGCTTGCTGCTTCGGCGAGCATGTCCACGTAGTCCGAGAGCACCCACGAGATGGCGAGCGGAGTCGGGTTCGCGGCGGTGCCGAGCGGGCCGGATCCGTCGAGGAAGACGATCGAGTCGTTGGCGACCGCGGGCATCTGCGACAGCAGTGGGTCTGCCTTCAGCGAGTCGACGAGTGATTGGTCGCCGTAGGTGACGATGATCTGGACGTCATCGAACACGTCGACCTGCTCGGCGCTGACCTTCTGCGAGAACTCGTCGCCGGTGGAGGCATCGGCGACGCTCTTCGGGGTGGCAAGTCCGAGGTCTTCGAAGAACGCGGCACGCGTGTCGTTGGCGGTGTAGAAGCTGACCTGGCTCAGGTCGGCGGTGTCGACGTGGGTGAGGAACATCGCCGCTTTGCCTTCGAGTTCCGGGTGAGAGGCGGCTTCGTCGGCGATCTCGCTCTCGAGACTCGCGATGAGCTCCTGGCCTTCTTGGGCCATGCCCATACCCTCGCTGTTGATCGCGATCATGTCGCGCCATGCAGTCGCCCAGGGGGCTTCGGGATACGCGATGACAGGAGCGATCTCGCTGAGGGTGTCGTAGTCCTCCTGCGTCAGTCCGGAGTAGCCGGCGAGGATGACGTCGGGGTCGGTATCGGACACGGCTTCGAAATCGATGCCGTCCGTCTCGTCGAACAGTACGGGGGTCTCGCCGCCGAGCTCCTCGAGCTTCTCCTCGACCCACGGGAGCATGCCGTTGCCGTCGTCGTCGCCGAAGTTCGCGGCGGCCATACCGACGGGCACGACACCGAGTGCGAGGGGCACTTCGTGGTTGGCCCACTGCACGGTGGCTACGCGCTCCGGCTTCTGCTCGAGTGTGGTGGTGCCGAGGGCATGCTCGATGGTGATCGGGTATTCGCCGGAGGCGGTGCCGGTGTTGCTCTCGGTGGTCTCCGAGTCGGAGCTACAGGCCGACAAGCCGAGTGTGACAGCGACCGCGGCCGCGGCCACTGCCAGGAAGCGCTGTGAACGCATGGGGGACGAACTCGCTTTCGTGCAGGGGGTGCCCACATCCGGACAGATCGGATATTAGGCGAGGTTTGCCTAAATCTAATCTTTGCCGTCCCGAGACGCAATCGCGCGATCGGGCCACCGGTTATCGCGATCGGGTCACGGCTCGTCGCCGTTCAGCCTGCGCGGAACGATGCCGGTGTCGCGCCCGTGACCCGCCTGAACGCCGCACCGAATGCGCTCGCCGAGCGATACCCGAGTTGCTCTGCGACTTCGCCCAGCTCGACGCCGTGTCCGAGGAGCATCACCGCGTGCTGCGCTCGCACTGCCGCCACCCAACGCCCGAAGCTGAGCCCCGTCTCCGCGCGGAACGCCCGAGTGACAGTGCGGCGGCTGACCCCGAGTTCCGTCGCCCAATCCGACAAGGTCCGCGGGTCACTGGGGTCCTCGCCGATCGCTTCGACGATGGGTCGCAACAACTGTGAGGCAGGCACCCGGACCAGCAGCTCATGCTCAGCGGGGACGAGCACGTCGATCACCATATTCTCCGTCAATGACCGCGATGCAGGCTGGAGCGAATCGTCGGCGAGGCGGTCGAGTAGCAGACGCAGCAACGGGGTCATCTCGACGGCCACCGGGCCATCGGACAGTGACGGCGCATGGTCGATGCCGAAATGCGCAGTGCGATACCACGTCCCCGTCGGCATGATGCCCCAGTGCAGCAGACCCGCCGGGATCCACAGTCCGATCGTCGGGGTGATGGTCCAGGTCTGAGAGCCGATCGTCGCGCTCGATGCGCCACGCTCGTTCCACAACAGCTCATGGGTGGGATGCGAGTGCGGCTCGAAACGGGTGTCGCTTCCGATCAGTTCGTCCATACCGGCGATCACGAACGGCACCTCGATCTCTCCTGCTGCGTAGACCGGCAGTGCCCTCGTCTCCACGACTCCTCCTCGCTTCCAGCTCTCGGGATCGATTATGTCGTCCTCGGTCGGCACGATCGATTCCGACCCGAACACTGGCCGTGCGGGAGACAATTGCCCGAACCCCTTCGACCGAAAGGCTCGATCGTGTCCGAGGTCAGTGAAACTTCCGTCCTGGTCGTCGGCGCCGGCCCTGTCGGGTTGACAGCCGCAATCGAACTACGCCGCCGGGGTGTCTCCGTCGTCGTCATCGACAAATTGAAGGCACCCACGCACTACGCCAAAGCCGTGGGGATCCAGCCTCGGACTCTCGAAGTGTGGGACGCGATGGGAGTGGCCCGACCCGCGCTCGATCTATCGACTCCGATGCACGGGCAGATCGTGTTCGTCAACGGCGACGAGGCAATGCGAGTCGAACTCGAACTACCCGACGATGTGCCGTATCACTTCACGTGCATGCCGCAGTATGCGACCGAAGAGGTACTCCGAAGGGCGCTGGCAGAACACGGCACGAAGGTGCGGTACGGCGTCGAACTCACCGGTTTCGAGCAGTCGTCACGAGGGGTCGTCGCCGCCCTGCGGAGCACGGACGGCACCGAGCACGTGTCGGCACGCTATCTCGTCGGCTGCGATGGGGCCCACAGCGCGACGCGCAAGGGATTGGGATCCTCGTTCGAGGGCGACGCGTTTCCCGAGGAGTACATGCTCGCCGATGTCGAACTGGATTGGTCGTTGCCCTCCGGATATGCCGTACGTGCAATGACGCAGGAGAATGGTTCCACGTCCGATCTGATGGTGTGCATCCCGCTACCGGGCGACCAGCGGTACCGCGTATCGTCGCTGGTCGCACCCGATCTGGCCACCACCAGAGGGGACGGCGCGGTCGCCCATGGCCTCGAGGGAAAGAACCCGCCGACTCTCGCCCACATCCAGGCCGTGCTGGACCGCCTGGCCCCGGAGCCCACACGCGCGCGAAACATGCGGTGGTCGTCGGTGTTTCGAATAAGCCACCGGATCGTAGGTAGTTACGGCGCCGGGCGCGTGTTCCTTGCGGGCGACGCCGCGCATATCCATCCGCCCACCGGCGCACAGGGTATGAACACGGGAATTCAGGACGCGTACAACCTCGGCTGGAAACTCGCGCTCGCCGTGACCGGAAATGCTGCCGACGGTCTGCTCGCGAGCTACGACGCCGAACGCCGACCGATCGGCGAGGACGTAGTGGGCCGCACCGTGCGACACGCACGCGAGGGTATCGGAAGCAGCGAGACCGACGTGGAGACAATCATTCTGCGGGAAGCCCAACTGTTGCTGAACTACCGGAACAGCACGATCGTCGGTGGCGCGGCACCTGGCGGCTGCCTCGCTCCTGGCAACCGGGCGCCCGACGCTCGCGAGCTGTGTCAGGATGCGGTGGCCGCACCACTGCGACTGCACGACCTGCTGCGCCACCCGGGACACACTGTGCTGTTGTGGGCCCCCACCGGGCCCGCCGTGAAGGAGTCGGCCGACCTCGCCGAAGACATCGCGGGTAGATTCGGAGGCCTGGTGCGCGGGTACGTTCTCACACCGGACCTCGCGCAGGCCGCCGACGGACGGGTGCTCCGCGACGAGCGGGGCAACGCAGCACGGATGTACGGGTTCGGTGCGCACCCGGAGATCGTCGTGGTACGACCCGACGGCTACGTGGGATTTCGCGGGCCCGGAGCGAGCATGACGACGCTCGTCGCACATCTCGCGAACGTCCTGCATATCGCGGAGTGACCTACGAGGACACCACCATCGGCACGATGAATTCTCGGGCGATCTCCGACAGCTGATGCTGATCGTCGAGGTCGACCAGATCGGTCGGGGCCATGAGGAACGATGCTGCGATCCGCACCATCATCTCCGCTGTGAGATCGACGTTCATCTCGCGCGAAATGGTGCCTGCCCGCTGTTCGCGGCGAAGCTGCCCCGCGACGAACTGCCGTGCGATCGCGAGCATCCGACCGTCATCGACGAGCGATCCTGCGAGGAGTGTCGGTTCGGCGTCGAGAAGACCACCGATCAACGAGTTGGTACGGATGGCCGTCAGCGAGCTCACGAATCCGAGGACGATGCGATCGGCGACGGTGCGTGCGGATCTGATATCGAGGAGGAACCGATCGAAATATCGACGAAATTCGCGCAGCAGCACCTGTTCGACGAGCGCATCCTTCGACTCGAATCTTCGGTAGAGCGTAACCCGTGACAGGTTCGCCCGTCTGGCGACCTCCTCCATCGACGAGCGCTGGATCCCGGAACGGCAGAACTGTTCGTGGGCCGCGTCCAGCAGGCGCGTGCGCACGGTGTCGGCCTCATCGGCGTTCTCGACAGCTTCGAGCAAGGCTCGCTCGAGCAGAGATTCCGAAGCCGCTGCTCGGGCGTGTGGTTGAGAATCCACGCTCACCTCCTGGGAATCCGAGGTTACACGTCGTTCCGTGCGGCAATTTCGGCAAAACTGCACACGTACGTCGTCACACCATGCTACAAAATGATACGCAGTAACGGATTTTGTAACCCTGTTTCTCTCTGCATCTCATCGGGGGTAGATGGCATGACCGATCTCAGTAGGCGAAAGATTCTGCAGGCCGGCGGAGCTCTGAGCGCTCTCAGCGCAATCGCGCTCGCGACGCCTGCCAACGCACAACCCTGGCGGTGGTCGCCGGCGGGCTCGATCCCGGGCACCGGTAGCGGCGCAGATCCGCGAACCGTCTGGGACACCGAAGCCGACCCGCTGGTCGCATCGCTTCTCGACCGAGGCGACGTACCCAGGGTCAATCAACTCCTCCGCACATGGACGAAGAACGGGCAGCCCCTGCCCGACGGACTTCCCGCCGACCTGAAGGATTTCATGGAGCGGGCGCGTCAACTGCCGGAGTGGGCAGACCGCGGCAAGCTCGAGACCGCGGTGCGTTTCAACGAGAAACGCGGCCTCTATCTCGGCGTCCTGTACGGCTTCGCGAGCGGCATGATGAGCACGGTGATCCCCAAAGAGGCTCTCGCCGTGTATTACTCGAAGGGCGGCGCCAACATGAAGCGCCGTATCTCGAAGACCGCGAAGCTGGGTTACGACATCGGCTCCCGTAACGCGTACCTCGACGACGGCGAGATGATCGTCACCGCCGTGAAAACCAGGCTCGTGCACGCTGCGGTACGCCACCTGCTGCCACAGTCGCCGCACTGGGAGGGGGCCGCACCCGAAGACATTCCGATCAGCCAGCACGACATGATGGTCACCTGGCACAGCCTGCCCACAACCGTCATGCGCGTGCTGAAGCAGTGGAAAGTGCCGATTCCGGGCGATGAGTCCGAGGGGTTCCTCCACTCCTGGCAGATCAGTGCCCACATGCTCGGCATCGAGGACCAGTACATCCCCGCGACATGGGACGACGCCGAATCCCAAGCTCGAGCGTCGCTCGACCCGGTCCTGGCACCCACCTCCGAAGGCCTCAAACTCGCCGACATGCTCCTCGATCTCGGCGCCGGACTCGATCTCACGCTCCTCAGCCGGCCGATCCTGGGCGCCCTGACGCGCTTCACACTCGGCGACGAAATCGCCAACTGGCTGAACATCCCCCGAGAGTTGCTGTGGGACAACCTCCTCAATGTGGCATGGGGCCCATTCATCGCGGTGCGCGAGGGGTTGCTTCCCCTGCCGTTGGCACCGGAAGCGTACTGGACCTTCGACGAACTGCTCCGCCAGTTCGTGCTGCTCTACATGTCCGAACTGAAGACGATCAGCATCGAGATTCCGGAATTCAACAACCCGAACTACCCCTGAGGGCTGTTCGCGCGCGCCTGCCGGTCTCCCGCGAGTGCTGTTCGTCTGCTGCCAGGATGAGACTGCCGCGCGCGCGAACCGATCTGCGTCAGCGAGGATCCGGCCCCTCCACCAATGGCAGCGACTCATCCGCGGTCCACGCATTGAGCGATCCGTCATACACCGCAACGTCGGAACGCCCAGCCACCGCGAGCGCATGTGCAAGACCCGACGCGGCGATACCACCACCGCAATATGTCACCGGGTGCACGTCCGGATCGAGCGCACCTGCCTTCTCGAACACCACCCGCAATTCGGCCGTCGGCTTCAGACGCCCGGTCGACGGATCGACGAGGTCACCGAACGGAATGTTGATGCTGCCCGGAATGTGCCCGCGGCGGGGGTACGACGGGCTCTCACCTCGATAGGTCGCCGGGTCGAGAGCGTTGATGATCAGGGTGTGCGGATCGTCGAGCGCACCGCGCACTTCGTCGGTGGAACGCAGCAGTTCGGGACGGCGGTGCGACGTGAAAGTGGCGGCGTGCGGGATGACCTGCTCGTCCGACACCGGGTAGCCCGACGCCGTCCAGGCGGGCAGCCCACCGTCGAGGACGGCAGCATCGTCGAACCCCTCCAGCCGCAGCTGCCACCAGAGACGGGCAGCCCAGATCCCACTCGACTGGTCGTACACCACCACCCTGCGGCCGTCCCCAATTCCGACTGCGCCGGCTGCCGTTGCGAAGCGTTCGGACGGCGCGGCGGTGAACGGCTGGGCGGCATGGTGATCGGAGAAGTCGGTGAACAGATCTGCATACACCGCACCCGGGATGTGGGCCTCGAGGTACGTGGCGAGACCGGGCTCGATATGCACCGACCCGTCCGGTGGCATCGTGAGGTGAGTGGTCGCATCGACGATGACCAGGTCTTCGTCGGCGAGCTGCTCGTACAGCCATTCCGGAGAGACAGTGTGCGGTTTCGGTTCACTCATCGGGTCCTCCTCAGCTCTCGGTACCTATCCAGTAGAGCATTGTTCGGGCTCGGGGCTCGTGTCACTCCTTGACCGCGTAGCCCATGTAGGAGATACCGGTGAATCTCGTTCGTCCGAAGTCCAGCCGCCTGCTCACCTCTCCCCACGGGAGACTGCCACGCGCGCCCCGCACCATGTCCAGTACCCGCAACGGATTCTTCGACCGTGGTCCGAGACCCACGATCTCTCCGACGCGGAGTCCGTGCCTGGTCATGACCTCCGCGAGCTCCTCCGGCCGCACACACATCGCCCAATCGTGGATCGGAGTGTCGAACAGCCGGGACCATCGCCACTCCTGCATGATCTTGATAGCGACGAGTCGGCTGGTCCAGGTCCGGTTGATGGTGTCGAACAAGAACAATCCTCCCGGTTCGAGCACCCGGAAAACCTCGCCGATCACCGCGTCCAGATCGGTGACATGCTCGAGCACATCGCAGCAATACACGACGTCGACCCAGGAATCGCGAACCGGCAGCATCTCGCCCCTACCGCGCAGATAGTCGATCTCGAGATTCCCCTCGGCCGCGTGTCTGCCCGCTGTAAGCAGGGAAACCCCCGACGGGTCGACACCGACAACACTGAATCCGATCCTCGCGAACTCTTCGGCAAGAAACCCACCACCCGACCCGACGTCGAGGGCACGCAGTCCTGTGTATTCGCAACCAATCTTCTTCTCGAGCACCTCGAGGAAATACGCGAAGCGACCCGATGTCAGGCTCCCGTGCAGCATGTTGAGGGGATTGTCCTCGTCCCACCACGCTGCACCTTCACGGTTGTACACATCGTTGTCGATGGGCACGGCAGTCACCTGCACATCCTCGAGGAGATCATCTCGCCCTGCCACCATCGCATGATCCGGCGATCGACATGTGCAATCAGGTGGGATCGACCCGGATCATCGCGATAATCCTCACCGTGCTCGCTACACCCCGGATCAGTTCAGGTAGACGACGACGTCGTCACCGCCGACACAGGTGACCACAGGGCTTCCCGAGCACTTCATGGTCTGGTTCTGCCCGGTGGCAGGCTCGCGCGCCTCTACTGTCACCAGCCCGTATCGCAGAGGCTGATCCAGATAGGAGCGACGCACTTCCTCGGCGAATTCACAGGACATGACCGGGTCTGCGACCGCGGCGCTGGTCACCTCAGGGCTGTCGAACGCGCTGGGGCACGAAGTCGCATTCTGCGGCACACTTTTCAGACCTTCCAGACCCGCGACAGGAGCCGAGGACGAAGTCGTAGCCGAGTCGCCGTCGCCCTCGCCCTGCTGCGAGAGCAGGAAGATCCCGACAACGACGATGGCGATCACAACAACAGCTGCTGCAATCTTCGGCATCGCAGAGTTCGAGGTCTTTCCCATTGTTCACAAGGTCCTTCGATCACCGGCCTGCACACGCAAACCGTCGAGCTCGTCGCGGCAAGCGACCGCGCAAGGTCGGCCGATGTAACCGACTGCATGTACGTTGTACCGTTCGCAAGACTAACGGTATCCATTGTTCGAACTACACGTCCGTGACCTGAGCCACGTGCGGCCCCGCAGGCCGTCGCGGCACCGTCGAGCAGGTCCGAGGTGGTTTGTCACGTCAGATCACGCCGCAGCGGAGCCACGACAGCCGCCGCCGATGCCACTGCCGCATACATCAGCAGCACGAGCGCACCGAGCGCGGGAGTGAGCAAGGTCGCCGCCCCCGACGACATCTCCCCCGCCATGGTGTCGCTCAGGAACGTGAAGTTCGTCAACGCCGATGTCGCCCCTCCCGGCATGAACGGATAGAGAGTGTTCAGGCCCGGCAGGATCATGAGCACCGGCTCGAGGAAGTAGAAGTACCCGAGCACGATCCCGGTCGCGACGAGTTGGCTGCGCACGAGCGCGCCGATCCCCACGCCCAGCAATGTGTAGATCGCTGCGGCCACTACAACGCGAGCGAGGACCGCCGCAAGACCTCCCGTCGTGGTGCCGAGGTCGATGCCCCTCGAGGCCGTGACCACCAACAGAGCAAGCGCCGCCGACGACGACATCAAGAACCCGAATGCGAGGCCGAAGATGCTGTAGACGAGCAGTTTTGCAGCGAGTACCGCGCCTCGCCGCGGAACCGCCAGGAAAGTGGTGCCGATGGTCTTGTGGCGGTACTCCCCTGTGACCGCAATCGTTCCGAACAGTGCGGGCACGAACAGCAACAGACCGGTGAAGCCCACCGCGATCGCCACCCCCTCCGGCGTATCGAGACCGGGCATCGGGGGCGACGCGTTCTCCGGCCCTACCAGTCCGAGCACACCGGTGAGTCCGGCACCGGACAGAACGGCCGCGACACACGCCCACAACGGTAAGCGCGTGGAGAACAGCCGGACGAACTCACCGCGGACCGCGCTCGTCATTTCACACCCGCCCTGTCGGTGAGGGAAAGGAAAGCCTCTTCGAGCGTGTTCCCCGTGGCCACGAGTTCGGAGAGTTCGCCCGTCCACGCGATGTGCCCGCGGTCGATGAGCACTACATCGTCGATGGTGTTCTGCAGTTCGGACAGCGCGTGGCTCGAGATCAGCACGGTGCCACCGCTTGCTGCGAACTCACGAAGGAATGTGCGCAACCATACGATTCCCGAGGGATCGAGACCGTTGGACGGTTCATCGAGGACCAGCACCTCGGGGTCGCCCAGAAGTGCGGTGGCCAGAGCGAGCCGCTGTCGCATTCCCGTCGAGTAAGCGCCGACGCGGCGGTCGGCGAACCGGTCGAGTTCGACCGAGTCGATTACCTCGCCGACTCGCTGCACCGGGTGGCCGCCGAGCGCGCAATAGGTGCGCAGGTGGGCACGGGCGGTGGTCGCGGGGTGCGCAGAGGCGATGTCGAGCACAGCACCGACCGTGCCCGTAGGAAACGGGAGGTCCACGTACGGGACCCCGCCGAACCGTGCGGTGCCCGCATCGGGCCGGATCAGGCCGAGGAGCATCCGCAGGGTGGTGGATTTGCCCGCTCCGTTGGGACCGAGGAATCCGGTCACTCGCCCGGACTCGGCGGTGAAGCTCGCGTCGACAACAGCATCGACCACGCCGAATCTTTTGGTCAGGCGCTCGACTGCAATGCCGGTCATGACGCCGAAGCTCCGTGAAGACCGCGAGCGAGTTCGACGGAGTGAGGGCTGCTGATGAGCAGTTCGTCGAACTCGCCGCCGGCTACGCGGCCGCGCAGCACGATGCGCAGCAATGGCTCACCTCGCTTCATGACGACGAGCCGTTTGGTGCCGCGGGGATGCGTGAAGGTGCCGACCTTGAGGAATCCGGAGATTGCAAGACCGTTCCGGACGCCGAGGACTTCGGAGGTCCACCCTGACAGCACCTCCACACGGATCATCGACGACCTCGGGATCGACAGGTGGGTGCGACGGACGAAGAGTGCTTCCCAGCCGGTGAAGGCGAGGTGCAGGGAAGATTCGGAATGCGATAGGTCGGCCATGGCGGCGGCCCTTCTGTCAGCGGTAACCTGGACTCGATAATGAGAACATTATCAGAGTGAGAACAATGGAGGAAAGGGCCAGATGGACGGCGAACCGTCGATAGCCGACGTCGTGCTGCACCCGGTACGGCTGCGGATCATCCAACAGCTCGGCGGTCGGAGTCTGACCACCGCAGAGCTCCGCAAGGAACTACCCGACGTCACCCAGGCCACGCTCTACCGCCACGTGTCCGCGTTGATCGACGCACAGGTCGTCACCGTCGTGGACGAACGACGCGTCCGCGGAACCATCGAACGCACGCTCGCGCTCGGCGAGCGCATGGCGCACGTGGGTCAAGACGATCTCGACGCCGTGAGCGACGCCGAACTACGCAACGCCTTCGTCTCGTTCCTCGGCATGCTCGGCAAAGAGTTCGACAAATTCATCGACAGCGGCGATCGAACCCTCAGGAACTACCTCGGATTCGGCGCGACACCGCTCTACGTCGACACCGACGACCTCGCCGAAATCCAGGCGAAATTCAGCGAAGTACTCGCCTCCTACCGGACCGAGAAGGACAACGCCGTCCGAATCACCTTCGGAACCACGTTGATCCCTACTCCCCCGGGGGAATCCTGATTACGGGTCGGCGTCGAGCCCGAGAGTCGCGATCTCGCCGATGCGGCAACACGTGAGCACGTCGCAGTTGTCGGACCTTACTGGCACCCTCGCCGACATGAGAGACGCTCGAATGAACAGGCACACACGATGACGGCCCGATCGGGTGAGGAATTCGATGCGGATCGCGCCGTGTCGGACATCGCAGCCGCCCTCGCTGTTTCACTCCCCACCTCCGGGCCCACCGCCGATGAGGGAGAACCGGTCACCGGCGAATGGACGATCACCCGGGGTGCCGGTTTCCTGCTGTTCCCGCTCTGGGAGAGCAACGACTTCGTCGGCGTATACGAACCGGAATGGAACGTCGCGGAGGAGGCAGCGGAAGGTCATCTCACGGCGTTGGTTGCGGAGTTGACCCGCAGCTGGGGCCCTCACCGCACCGTGACGATGGGGCCGGCACTGTGGCAGCCGCCCGCCACCGAACCCTTCCGCACCCTCGTCGCCAAGGATTGCCTCGGTGATCTGGCGGTCTGGGGTCCGGTCACCGAATCGAATTCCCGTTGGGTCGCGGTCTCGCTCAATCAATGCGACGGCGACGCCCCGATGATCCTGACCGCACTGATCACCGACAGTCCGATCGATCCGCTCGAGTAGTCCGGGGCCCGCCGTTCCCCCACCGGCCCTCTTCGGACTGGCACACTCGCGTCCATGAGCGATCGACCCGTCATCATCACTGTCACCGGCCATGCCGAACGCGAGTTCGCCCCGAACCGGTGCACGGTCGTACTCCGGGTGCACGCCGACGGCACGACGCGCGAGCACGCCGCCGACCCGGTCACCTCCGCGATCGCCACCCTGACCGACCTCGTCACCGAGCTGCGCGAACGCAACGACAGCCCTGTCGAACGATGGACGTTCGATCAGGTACGCCACAGCCGGCACCGCCCGTACAGCAAGGACGGCAAGACCCGCCCTTGGCGATATACATCGTCGGCGTCACTCACCGTGACGTTCCATGAGTTCGACGCGGTCGGCGCGTTCGTCGACGCCGCCTCCGAGGTCGAGGCCGTCGCGGTCGCCGACCTGAATTGGTGGATCACCCGCAAGGCCCGCGAGAAGCGGATGGCGAAGGTCCGCGACCTCGCAGTCCGCGATGCCCTCGCCAAAGCCAAGGGCTACACGACAAGCTTGGGCTACAGCGATTTCCGTGCTCTCGCCATCGCCGATCCAGGAATGCTGGGTCTTCAGCCGGGCCCGAGCCCAGGCGCAGGAGGTGCACCCATGATGCGGGCGATGCGTTCCGACATCGCGTCGGCGTCCGAGGAGGGCGGCGCCGGATTCGTCCTCGAACCCGACCGCATCACGCTCAGCGCCGACGTCGAAGCGCGATTCGAGGCGTCCTGACTCGGGAGATTCCGTACCGTGTCGGTGGGAGGCAGACATGACAATCAGCAGTTCGATCCTGCGCTTCGCCGGACCCTTCAACTCCGTCATCATGGCGGCCGCGGACCTTCCGATCATCGGCAGCCGCATCCGTGGCTACATCGCACCGATCACATACGTCGGTCGCAGATCCGGCAGGCTGATCACTTTGCCGGTCAGCTACCGGATCTCGGGCGACACCGTGAAGATCGGTGTCGCGATACCCGACCAGAAGTCATGGTGGCGCAACTTCCTCGGCGACGGCGCTCCCATCAGCATCCAGTTCGACGAGAAGCGGACAGGCCATGCAGTCGCCCGCCGCGACGACCGTGGTCGGGTCGAGGTCGTCCTCCAGCTCGACCCCGCGTGATCTTTGGCGGGTCGGTGTTCGCCCGGCGGACGAGATCCCACCGAGGTGTCCTCGAACGGGAGGTGTCCGGCCTACAGTTGGGCAGGCACCAGCAAACCGGGAGTCGTCGTGAACTCGAACGAGACGATGATGGCGTGGCGGGTAGCAGATCCGCGACCGATCCACGAGCACCCACTGGTCTTCGAATCCGGCCCGATTCCCACCGTGGGTCCGGACGAGTTGCTCATCGAAATTCAGGCCTGTGGAGTCTGCAGGACCGACCTGCACGTCTCGGAAGGCGACCTGCCCGTCCACCGGCGTCACGTGGTGCCCGGGCACGAGGTGGTAGGTACCGTGCACCGGACCGGCGAGGCGGTCAGCGGCTTTTCACCGGGCGACCGAGTCGGTGTCGCCTGGCTCCGGTACACCTGCGGACAATGCCGGTATTGCCTGCGCGGGCGCGAGAACCTCTGTCCCTATTCGCGATACACCGGATGGGACGACGACGGCGGATACGCCGAATACGTCACGGTCCCTGCAAAGTTCGCACTTCCACTCCCGGAGGGCTACGACGATGTCGAACTCGCGCCCTTGTTGTGCGCAGGAATCATCGGGTTCCGTGCATTGGAGCGCGCGGCCGTTCCGGAGGGCGGGCGCCTGGGCATCTACGGTTTCGGTGGTAGCGCCCATATTGCGGCGCAGGTGGCGATGCATCGAGGCGTGTCGGTTCATGTCATGACCAGGAGCGCCGATGCCCGCGCGCTCGCCGAGGAACTCGGCGCAGAGTCCGTGCAGGGCTCGGCCGACAGGCCTCCCGTCCCACTCGACGCCGCCATCGTGTTCGCACCGGTAGGAGATCTGGTCCCCACCGCACTCGAAGCACTCGACCGCGGTGGAATCCTCTCCCTGGCCGGCATCCATATGACCGACGTTCCTCGGCTGAATTACCAGCGGCACTTGTTCTGCGAGCGGGAGATCCGGTCGGTGACAGCCAATACACGCGACGACGCGCACACCTTCCTGCGTTTCGCCGGCGAGCATCGGATCCGGGTGAGCACGGTGCGCTACCGGCTGTCGGAAGCGGAGCGAGCATTGACGGATCTCGCCGACGACCGAGTCCGCGGCGCCGCCGTCCTGGTGCCCGACCACGAATAACCTCCGCCCGCGCTCGTGGTCGCGCCGTGCAGGCACACGCACCTGCCAGGGGTTGGGAGTCGGCCCACGTCTCGCCGAGGTTGTCACCGACCTCGCCACCGCAATCGATGTCCACTCCCGGATCCCCTCCGTCACTCGGCTCCGCCGGATGCAATTATGTGAGTTAGTCTAACCTAATCATCGGACCATCTTTCCCGACAGGAGCACACCGTGCACCCACGCCGTGTCGCACACACAGCACGCGCACTTCTTGCACTCGCACTACTGACCGCACTCACTGCCGCATGTACCAGTAGCGAGACTCCGATGAACGAAGAAACCCGAACCGTCACCGACCGATTCGGTGACGTCGAGGTGCCCGCCGATCCGCAGCGCGTCGTCGCTCTCGGCTGGCAGGAGGCAGACACCGTACTCGCTCTCGGCGTGCAACCCGTCGGCACCGCATCGTTCCCGCTCTCCCCCGACGGGCAGGTACCGTGGCAGACCGATCTGATCGAAGGTGAACCGACGCAGGTCGATACCACCCGAGCCGGCTTCGATGTGGTCGATCTCGACCTCGAATCCATCGCGGCGTTGCAGCCCGACCTCATCGTTGCGACGACATTCGCAGACCTCGAGACCTACCACGGCCGACTGAGCGAGATCGCACCCGTGGTCGGCCCGGAAAGCGCCACGTACCTGACGATCCCGTGGCAGGTCCAAGCTCGCCAGGTCGGTCGCGCACTCGGCCGCGAGGACGCCACCGAAACCCTCATCGACGACGTCCAGACCCACATCGACGATGCCGTCGCACGCAACCCCGAACTCGTCGGCGTGACCTACACACTCGGCATCGCCACACCCGTCGGCTACAAGGCAGTCAACGATCCCGACGATTTCAGCAGCGTCATCCTCGGCGAGTTCGGAATGACACTCACCGACACCATCAGCGCCCTACCCGATACCGGCGACGGTTCCGGATCGGCGACGCTCTCTCCCGAGAATGCGCACCAACTCGACAGCGACATCCTGCTGTTGAGTTTCTTCGCAGTGGGCGGGTCACAGCAGGCATTGTCGGATCCGGTCTTCACGTCGATTCCGGCCGTCGCCGACGGCCGGTACATCGACGTCGAGGCCGCATCCCTCACAGCGCTGCGCAATGCCTCGCCACTGTCGATCGACTACACGATCAGCGAATTGATCGAGGGACAGATCGCACCGAGCATTGCCTCGCACAACTGACACGCGACACTCCGGGGTGCACACACCCCGGAGTTGCCAGATGTCAGATCTCGATGTCGAGGTCGTCGGTCGCAAAGACGCCGCGCCCTGCCTCCATCGACGCCCGCGCCGCTTCGAGCCGAGCGACATCGATTCTCGTGTTCGATGTTCCGCGCTTCCAGTAGCCGAAGACCCGGATGCTGTCGGCAGGCAGCACGAGGTCGTCACGACAGCGGCGACGGATCTCTCGCACACCCTCGCGCTCCCCCGCCGCCCATACCGACGCCCCGGCCGGCACTTTCATCCCGGCGAACGCGGTTGCGAGAGGCCGATCGATGCCAGGTTCAGCGCGCTGCACGGTGACGTAATCCCTCCGATCCCCGAGTTCCCCCTCGGCGAGATCGATCTCGTCGTCGGGGGCGGCAGCGACGAGCACTGTCGGAGCCTCGATCGGAAGGCGAGTGAGGATCCGGATCGCCGCGGGTAGTGCCGAAGAGTCTGCCAGCAGGATGCGCGGCAACCCCGGCCCCGGAACCCGGTGTGGGCGCGGACCGGCGATCGGTACGACATCTCCCGTGCGCACCCGGCCGAGCCACCTCATCGCCGGCGACGATTCACGGTGACGGACGATGTCGAGCGCGACCGTCCTGCTCTCGATGTCCACGCCCGCGACGGTGTAGACCCGGGCGGTGGTCTCGGGCGCTCCGTCGATCCCCGCGAACTCCACCGACTGCTCCGGAACCGACAGTCGAACGGCAATGTTGGGTCCAGCCCAGTCCCGAAGTGAATGCGTTCCGGAGATCGTGCCGCTCACTCGGAGCAGTCCGGCCGCGCGATCGCCGACGGAGACGACAGTGAACGTCGCCTCCTCGAGCCCGGCTCGGTGTTCCGGTGCGCGCAGCACTTCCATCAGATCGGCGATCCGGTCGGCCGTGAACGGCGCCTCGTCCGGCATAGCAACCTCGTTCTTCGTCGTATGGATCCGTCAGATAATGTGAGTGAGTCTAACCTAACAACTGCTCCATGGGAGAATGCTCGGCATGTCCTCACCTGGACGACCTCGGCTCGTCACTCCCGAACGTCTCGTCGATGCCGGGATGCGTATCACGCTGCCCAAGTTGAGCATCCGAGCGATTGCCACAGATCTGGGAGTGAGCGAAATGTCCGTGTATCGCCATGTCGGCGACCTCGACGGACTGCACCGCATCGTCGCCGATGGAATCGTCGCGCGCGCCCCGCTACCGATGCCGACTGCCGACGATCCGGAGGATGCGCTCGTCGACCTTGCATTGGCTCTGCGCGATTTCGTGGTCGCAAACCCGGGGATCGGCAGATATCTCACCGCGCTCACACCGCGCTCCGAAGGCGCCTTGGGCGCGATCGACCGCAATCAGAGGCAGTTCGCAGACCGCTACGGCTGGGATCCGGCGGACGCAAGCATCGCATTGTCCGTCGTTGCCGAACACGCGGTGGCACTCGCGGAGATCAACCCGGTCTCACACCGCGCCGACAGAGATGACGTGCGCCCCTCGAGGGCCGACGGGTTCGACACGATCAACTCCGGAGCACGGAAGCTTGCACACCTCACACCTCGTGAGACATTCACGTGGTCGATGCGCGCGACCGCGCGCGGAGTGATCGCGATGCTCGGCACCGGGCTGTGACGCGTATCCGCGAGGATCCCGGCCATTCCCGCTCACGAGGAGTTCACCAGCGGTTGCGCACATCCTCGGCCCAGCCCACGATGCCGTCGATTCGCACCCGAGCTCCGGTGTCGTCCGCAACCGCGCCGGACCAGTGACCGAAACACTGATGGGTGCGGGACGCGAACACCAACAGGTCGGTGACGGATCTCTTCAGATGCAACGGCGTGAACGTGAGGTCTACGGTGTCACCGGTGACCCTCCACTGCGACATCCAGTCACCCGGATCATATGTCCACACCAGTTCTTCACTGATCTTCGACAGATTCCCGTCGACGACCAGCGCGTTCTCCACCGATCCTGTTCCCTCCGTCCACTTCCCGCCGGCCTGGATTCCGATCACCTTGCCGTCGATGCGGCCCGAGCCGGCACCCCAGTTCCAATGCACCGCGTACGGCCAGCGGCCGCGGCCGTGATCGAGCGTCGCCCACGACTGCCCAGCGGGCACCTCCGAGACAACACCGTCGATGCGGATCGTCCCGGTCGCAGGCCTGGCAACGTCCTTGACGGTGTAGTGGAAGCGCCGGTCGGTCCAGGGGACGACCACGCCGAGGCACTCGTGCCCCTCGGGCCGGTGCGCGAGGACATCGATCTCCACCCGCGCGCCGCGCGCCCGCAGCCGAGTCCCGCCGTCGACCTCGTCGATGTCGATCTGCAGCTTCCCGGTGCGGGACCGGACCGGGCCGTCACCGAGATTGCGCGGCAGTGTCGCGGTGCGGGGTAAACCGATGGCGTCATACGAGATCACGTCTCCGCTCTGGAGACTCAGAATCCAAATACCATGCACGGCAGCGTAACCGATGTCGGACACCACCAGCGTGATCACATGGGTCGGCGTGGTCACCGCCCAGTGTTCCCACCGCTTGTTGCGCCCCTTCCTGCCGCCGTGACCGATGCCGTCGGTCGTGATCAACTGTGTGCGCGTCCACCCCACCGCGCCGGGGTTCAGGCGCCCGTCGGACCGGGTCAAGCTGACGGGTTCGGTGATTTCCCGTTCCGGCACGGCCAGAGGTGACGGTGCTCCCCCGGCGGCGTGGTCGTGCCTGCCGCGCAGCCGCATGTTCGATGCACGAACCGCGGCGGGGTCGACCTTCAGTACCCGACGGTCGTAGGTCATCAGACCGTTCGTCTCTTCTTCGACGTCGGCGAGCTGGGTGTAGACGAAAGCTGCCAGCCCGTTCTCGACCGCCGGGCCGAGCTGGGTGTGCTGCAGGCGCAAGAACGCACGCTCGTAGCTCCACCGGTCGGTGAACTTGCGGTAGCCGAACTCCTTGTTGCTCCACACGTGCCCCGGAACCCGATAGGAGTACCCTCCGTACTCCGACAACACTGCAGCGCGTTCATCTGCAGCGTCCGCTCGCGACAGCCGGTACGGCCGGAAATACACGTGGCGACCGACCATGTCGCCGCCGCCTTGATCGTGCCAGCCACTGGCGTGGTCGACAGGCCGGGTGGGGTCGAGGTCCTTGATCCGCGACGTTGCGGTGACGGCGTCGAATTGGCCCCAGGCTTCGTTGAACGGCACCCACGCGGCAATGCTCGGAGTCGAACGCAGCAGCGCGACAGTCGCGTCGAGCTCCTCGAGGAATTCGGCACGCCCTTCGGCGTCCTGCCGTCCGAACCAGGTGTAGTGGGAGTCGTCCAACGTCACCGGAAGTGCGACCGACGCGGTGACCACGGCCTGCCAGTAACTGCGGCCACCGTTGACCATGTCCTGCCAGACCAGGACGCCCAACCGGTCGCAGTGGTGGTACCAGCGCAGCGGCTCGATCTTGATGTGCTTACGCAACATTGTGAAGCCGAGGTCCTTGGCCGTGGCGATGTCGTGGATGAGCGCTGCGTCCGAGGGTGCCGTGTAGAGGCCGTCGGGCCAGTATCCCTGGTCGAGGAGGCCTGCGTGCAGATACGGTTTGCCGTTGAGCAGCAGCCGGGTTCTCCCGGTCGCGTCGGGTCCGACACCGAACGAACGCATCCCGACATAGCTGGAGACTCGGTCGGAGCCGAGTGTGACCTCCACGTCGTACAGGAACGGGTCGTCCGGCGACCAGAGCCTCACGTCGTCGCCGAGCCGCAACTGCGTCGGCACGCCCACCCTCACGCTGCCGGACACGACGTCGTTGCCGTCTGCTCGGATGGTGACCTCGGCAGTGTCGCCGCCGTCACCGCCTGCCGCCACACGGACCTCGACTTCACCGGAGACCGGATCCGGCACGAGATCGAGCGCCGTGATCCAGCGCTGCGGTACCGATTCGAGCCAGACGGTTTGCCAGATCCCGGATTGCGGTGTGTACCAAATCCCTCCGTGCTCGAGCTTCTGCTTTCCCCGGCTGCGCCAGGAGCTGTCGGTGACGTCTCGGACTCTGACGACGAGTTCGTGACACTCACCGCGCAACGCATCGGTGATGTCGAGGACGAACGGCAGGTACCCGCCTCGATGCCCGCCGACGAGTGTGCCGTCGACCCACACCTCGCAGTCCTGGTCGACCGCCCCGAAATGGAGCAGTACACGATCCCGCACGAAACCGACGGGCAGCGTGACGGTTCGGCGGTACCAGAGTGCTTCATCGGGCCGCAGTGTCCGATTCACTCCCGACAACGGTGCTTCCGGCGAGAACGGCACCACAATCTCCCCGCCCCATTCGCGTGGTCGCTCGGTCACCGAGGCAGCGGTGATGACGTAGTCCCAGCGGCCGTTGAGATTCACATACGAGTCGCGGACGAGCTGGGGACGCGGATACTCGGGCAGGACACTATCCGCATCGAGGCTTTCACCCCATTCGGTGATCACAGTCGGCCCTCCAAAGACTCCGCTTCAGCTGTGCACACACCTCCGCGAACATAGTGGCCGACGCAGTTCTCACGCCGGTTGTGCGACGATTCGGCCTGTTGCCGGGCTACATCTGCCACTATGGGTGCATGTCAGGCCTGAAGATTCTGGGACGCGTGACCGGCTGGGCCTGCATAGCGATCGGAGGACTCCAGCTCGTCGGCGGAGTATCCGGGGAGCCCGGCATGACCGGGGATGCGACGGTGGACTCACACGTGCGTTTCATGGGCCCTGTCTTCGCGGGTTACGGCTTGGGGTGGCTCGATGCCGCGGCCACCCCCGAACCGAACCTCGACCGGATGCGGATCCTCGCTGGACTCATGGCTCTCGGGGGTGTCGGCCGGCTCGCGACCCGCTCCACGCTGGGCCGGCCGCACCGGTTCCACGATCTGTTACTCGCGGTGGAGCTCGCCTCCCCGGTGGTGGTAGAGGCACTGGCCCGGCGCGAGCGTGTTGCCCGTCAGCTGTGACCGTCGAGTTCATCGGCGATGAAGGCAGCCCACGACAGAACCCTCTCGGTATCGAATTGCGGGAACGACATGTAGTCGCGCGCGGCTACCGCCTCCGCAAGTTCGGAGACGTCTGCGGGTTTGCCCGGTTCGCCTTCACCCGATCCCCCGGAGAACAGCCAGACGAGCCGTTGTGTCAGATCGGGGGCATGACGTCTGCACGCGTCCCGCGCACCGGCAGACCATTCACCACCTTCCACTTCGCTCCCGATGACGACGGCCTCGAACTCTGTGGCCCGTTCGAGGTCGGACAGGGTACCCAGCGTCACCTCGAATCCCCGTTGGGTCAGCGACTCGGCGATGACCGACGCGGCCTGCCACGCAGTGCCTCGAGTGTTTTCGGTTGCGATGAGGACGGACATGCCCACCGGGTGCCCCGGCAACGAGGCGGGGAAACATCACCGTCACGCACGTCCGCCACGACGGCCGGCGCCGGGATCAGTCTTCGGTCACGTCGAGTACGACGTCGATGTTGCCACGTGTCGCGTTGGAGTACGGGCAGACCTGGTGGGCCTTCTCGGTGAGTTCGAGTGCCTTGTCGTGCGTGAGGTTCGGCAGTGTGACCTCGAGGGTCACGGCGAGCGCGAAACCGCCCGCATCGGTGGGGCCGATGCCGACGCGCGCGCCGACTGCCGAGTCGGTTGCGTCGGCGCCTTCCTGGCGCGCGACCATCTGCAGGGCTGAGTGGAAGCATGCCGCGTATCCCGCTGCGAACAGCTGCTCGGGGTTGGTACCCACGCCATCGCCGCCCATTTCGGTGGGGATCGAGAGGTCGAGGTCGAGCTTTCCGTCACCGGTGCGTGCGTGACCGTTGCGTCCTGCGCCGGTGGCCAGGGCTTCTGCGGTGTAGATGATGTTCATTTCGGGTCTACCCTTTCTCGGAGGTTCCGCCGGTTGCGTCCTGCAACGCGGCGGTCAGTCGGTGGAGCGTGTCCCGAAACGCGACCAGCTCGTCGACCTCGAGCCCGCTTGCGCGGGCGACGCAACCGGGGATGTCCTCTGCGTCCTCACGCAATGCGCGTCCGGCATCGGTGAGGTGCACGACGACTCTGCGCTCGTCGTCGCGTTGTCGCCTGCGTTCGACGAGGCCCGCGGCTTCGAGGCGTTTGAGCAGCGGCGAGAGAGTGCCGGTGTCGAGGTCGAGCGCGTTGCACAGGTCGTGTACGCCTCGTACGTCGCGTTCCCAGAGTGCAAGGAGCACGAGGTATTGCGGGTACGTGACGCCCAGCCGCTCGAGGTGCGGCCGGTACACGGCTGTGGTGGCGCGCGACGCCCGGTAGAGCGCGAAGCACACCTGCTGGTCAAGCGCGAAGTGATCGGACACGTGAATAAAAGTAGCGCACCGTTATATTGTGCGCAATAGAACGGTGCGCAATCTACTGGATGAAGTGGATCACGATGCGGGCCGGGCGGGGAAGGGCACCGCGGTCACAGCTGAGTCAGTCGTCGAATGGCATTGAGCGGCAGCCTCAACCACGTCGGCCGGTTCCGCGCCTCGTACACCACCTCGTAGACCGCTTTGTCCACCTCGTATGCGCGGAGCAGGACACCGGCCTCTCGCGGATCGGATCCGGCGGTAGCGGCGTAGCCGTCGCAGAACGCGGCTGAATTGCGTTGCGCCCACTCCCCTGCCCGGAACTCCCGCTGGGACGCGACGCCCTCGGTTTCACTTTCGCGCACCGAATGATGCGCCGCGTAGTCGAACGACCGCAACATTCCGGCCACATCACGCAGCACCGTGTCCGGCTTCCTCCGTTCGGCCAGCGGCTTCGCCGGCTCTCCCTCGAAGTCGATGAGCAGCCACCGCTCGGGTGTCCGCAGCACCTGACCCAGGTGCAGGTCGCCGTGGATGCGTTGCACCGAAATCGGATCCAGTGCCGCCACCTCCTCGAACAGCGCCCGCGCGCCGGGCACGAAAACCGCGAGTTCGTCCACTTCAGCGGCTGCGGCATCGAGCCGACGCACCATACCCGCAGCCAGATCCGATGCCGGGCGCTCCGAGACGCCGAGACCCTCTGCGAGATGAGCGTGGACCTCAGCGACCGCGACACCGATCCGGTGCGCCTCACCTGCGAAGTCGGTGCCGACCTCGTCGGCGCGCAAATCACCTTCGAGGAGCAGGTCGCGGACGCTTCCGAGTGCCATCGACCAACCGTCGGCGGAGTTCGCCGCAAAGTCCTGAACCATCGCGAGAGTGGTACGCACACCGTCGATATCCGCCTCGATCCATGCGCGGATCGGCGCCACCGACCGGCACTGCCCCGCGGCCAACGCGAGGTGGAGTTCGACATCGGGGTTGATCCCCAGCGTGACGCGGCGGAACATCTTGAGCAGCAACCGTTCCCCGAGTACCACCGACGTATTCGACTGTTCCACGCTCAGGGCTCGCCCCCGCATCTCCGGTGTGATCTCCGCGCCGGGCACGGTGTGCAGTTCGATGGAGCCGCGATTTCCACCACGCGCCAGGCTCTGCGCGTACAAACCGATGATCTCCTGGTCACGTAGCCCGTCGTAGACGAACACAGCGCGGCCCGTCGAGTCGTCCGGTGCTGCGATCGTCCACGGCGTCAGCTCGTCCGGCAGATGAGATCGATAACCGAGCGGCACCTGGTAGACATGCTCCGACGCAGCGTCGAACGTGATTGCCACGAGCAGATGGTCCGCGCCGAACCCAGCCTCCTCGATCAGCGGCTGCCGCAGTACGACTCTCACACCGGTGATCGCGTGCCCCTTCGCGGCAAACCAGCGCTGATGCGGTAGCCACTCCGCCAAGCCGGCTTCGAGGTCCGAATTCGGATACAACCGGTCGTTCTGCTCGATCATGGCTGCACCGCCGCTTCGGCCTCGCTGCTCACCGGATGCACTCCGGGACCTTCACTCGCGGGATCCGGCTGCAATGCGAACCAGAAGAACCCGTGCCCGGGCAGAGTGAGCATATATCCATCCTCCGTGATCGCCGGGAAAGGCACAGAGCCCGTGAGCTCCACCGGGATCCACCCGGCAAACCTCGACAGATCCAGGACCACGGCCTGCGGATACCGCGACAGGTTGTTCACGCAGAGGATCACGTCGCTGTAGTTGCGGCCCGGTCCTTGCTCCATTTCCCGCAGGTAGGACAGCACCGCGGGATTGGCGCTACCGAGTTCGGTGAACGCGGCCTTGCCGAACGCAGGATGTTGTCTTCGCACCTGGATCATCCGCCGTGTCCAGTGCAGAAGAGAGTTCGTCGAATTGAGTTGCGACTCGACATTGACCGCCTGGTACCCGTAGGTCTGGTCCATGATCGTCGGCAGATACAGCCGTGCTGGGTCGGCGCGGGAGAAACCCGCGTTGCGGTCGGGCGTCCACTGCATGGGGGTGCGTACCGAGTCGCGATCGCCGAGCCAGATGTTGTCGCCCATGCCGATTTCGTCACCGTAGTACAGCACCGGGGATCCGGGCAGGCTCAGCAGCAGCGCCGTGAACAATTCCAGTTGGTTACGGTCGTTCTCGAGCAGCGGAGCGAGACGTCGACGGATCCCGATGTTCGCCCGCATGCGTGGATCGGTGACGTACTCGGCATACATATAGTCGCGTTCCTCGTCGGTCACCATCTCGAGGGTCAGTTCGTCGTGGTTGCGCAGAAAGATTCCCCACTGAGCGGTCCGCGGTATCGGCGGCGTCTGGGCAAGGATCTCCGAGATGGGGAACCGACTCTGTCGTCGCACAGCCATGAAGATCCGCGGCATCAGCGGGAAATGGAAAGCCATGTGGCATTCGTCGCCGATCTCGGACTCGCCGAAATACTCGACCACGTCGGTCGGCCACTGATTCGCCTCCGCCAGCATGACCCGGCCCGGATACTCGGCGTCCATCACCGCTCGGCATTTCTTGAGGAAGGCGTGCGTCTCGGGCAGGTTCTCGCAGTTGGTGCCCTCGCGCTCGAACAAATATGGCACCGCGTCGAGGCGGAATCCGTCGATGCCGAGATCGAGCCAGAACCGCAGGACATCGAGCATCGCGTCCTGCACATCAGGGTTGTCGTAGTTCAGATCCGGTTGATGTGAGAAAAAGCGGTGCCAGAAGTACTGCTTGCGGACCGGGTCCCACGTCCAGTTCGATGTCTCCGTGTCGACGAAGATGATGCGCGCATCCTGGTATCCGGCATCGGAGTCCGACCACACGTAGAAATCACCGTAGGGGCCGTCCGGCTCTGCGCGCGAGTCCTGAAACCATGCATGGGTGTCGGACGTGTGGTTCATCACGAGGTCGGTGACCACACGGATACCTCGCTTGTGTGCCTCGTCGAGAAACGTCACGAAGTCCTCGACGGTACCGAATTCGGGCAGGATCGCTCGGAAATCGCGGATGTCGTAGCCGCCGTCGCGCAACGGCGAGTCGTAGAACGGAGGCAACCAGATGCAGTCGGCACCGAGCCATTCGATGTAGTCGAGCTTTTCCGCCAGCCCCCGCAGGTCACCGGTGCCGTCGTGATTCGAGTCGTTGAACGCGCGGACGAGCACCTCGTAGAACACCGCGGTCTTGAACCAATCCGGGTCGACGGGAAGACTGCGCGCGTGCGCGAAATCCTCGGAACGGGTCTCGACGATGTGCCCGTCCGCGGTGTGCTCCGGTTCTGCTGCGTGAGGGTCAAGGTGGGAGCTTTCCGCTGGCATGGCACCTCCGTGCTCGTCGCGTCGCAGGACAGACAGGAGGAGGGTTCCCCGTTGTCGGCGAATCCACACACCGTTGACTCGACAGCATGCGATCGCTGCCGATCGGTGCGGCCCACCCCGCACGAACGAAGACTGTGCGCTCAGCGCGACCACGTCGGGAGATCGATACACGACGGCGTGGCCGATTCGTGGGAGATCTCCTGTTCTGCCCGGTGCAGCGCGGTCGCGGTCGCGGCGGGTTCACCCGTCCCGGGGTTGCGGGCGTAGCGGGGGTGCGCGCCGGAGCTGATCTGGATCCCGATGCGGTGGCCGGCGGCGAACTCATGGAAGGTCGGCCACAGGCGGACCTCGACGATGCGGAATCCTTCCGAATCCGGTTCGGGATCGGTGTCTTTCGTTCCGACGGAGCCGATCCGGCGGATACCGTCGCAGACCGTCATCGCACGACCGTCCGGATGCACATCGCAGATGCGGACGAACAGGTCGGCGCTGGGCTGCGAGGAGCGGAATCGGATACGGGCGACAGGTTCCCCGGCGACGGTCAGCGGTTCGGCGAGGACGCCTCCGCGGAACACCACGACATCGGCCCGGCGTTCGTGTTCGGTGTTGTCCACCGGATCCGATTTCGGATCCAGACTCGGGCCGCCGAGGGCAGGAGTGGGATCGGAGGGGTCGTAGACATAGGTGGTGTTGCCACCAGCGGGTGCGTCGGATCCGAGCCCGCCGCTGGGCTGGAGGAACAGCGATTCGGTGGAGACGTCCCGGGGTGGCCACGTGGCCAGATCGTGCCATTCGTCGGCGCCGGTGCGGAACGCACGAACCGGTGCGACGCGTGTGGTGGTCGCGTCGGCGAACTGCTCCTTCAGGAACTCGACCGTCCCCGTGATCGTCGGCGCGGCCATCCCGCGGGACTGGTGAGCCCACGGCCCCACGGTCAGGCGCGGCGGCCTTCCGGCCTCGACGAGCTGGGCGTAGTTGCGGAGTTGCCAGGGCAGGAAGATGTCGTACCAGCCGGTGACCATGAAGATCGGCGCGGCGACCTCGGGAACGGAAGCGGTATGTGACTGCTGCGTCCAGTACTGGTCGGCGAGGTCCTCGCGGGCGACCCAGTCCTGGTACCAGCCCACCTGCCGTCCGTTCGCTGCGACGTCGCCGGCAGTCAGCGGCAGCACATCGAACGCCTTCCGCAGTTTGGAATCCGGGCCGCGTAGCCCCAGCAGCAGGGGCAGCAGCTCCCGGTGGTTCATGCGGTCCATCATTTGCGTCCAGCCCAGCGCATTGCGCATGGAGAAAGCGCCGTTGTCCCAGGTGATGGCACCGAAGTCGGGCATGGTGACGAGCAGGCAGAGCGCGTCCGGGGCGTTGTCGGGGTCGGTGTGTTCGAGTTCTGCCGCCACCGCCCACTGGGTGAATCCCATGTAGCTTGCGCCGTAGGTCGCGATCGGACCGGTGTGCCATGGCTGGGCGCGAACCCAGCGATGCGTGGCCATGCCGTCGCGCTGTTCGTCGATCTGCGGGATGAACTCTCCCCCGGACCCCCACGTGCCTCGGCAACTCTGGAACAAGACCCTGAAACCCTCGCGGGCAAGAGCCCGCGCCGAACCCGCCACCCCGCCGCTGCGCCCGTAGGGTCCGCGAATCACCACGGTGGGCAGGCGCGGATCGGTATCGCCGAGTGGGGTGATGAGGTCGGCGAGAAGAACGACACCGTCGTCCATCGGAACACGGAGATTCTTACGGACTTCGATGTCGTACGGTCCGGGTTCGAGCCCTGCGATGGTCTTGGCCTGAATCCAACGACCGAGACGTTGACGTAGTGTGCTCACACCATCGATACCCACCCCTACGATCCCCATGGTGGGTCAGTTTCGCCGAAATACCGTTCTGGGTCAATGACATACACGCTGCCGCCCCGGAGGGAGGCACCTCGATGCTCCGCAGCCCGATGACATACGAGATCCGAACGGGGATTTCGCGCCGCGGTGGATCGATGCTGCCGAGAGCTACTGTTCGTCGTCCGAATGACTCACGATGTTGACCACGGTGCCGTCCGGCGCGCGGACGAAGAATCGCCGCACACCCCACGGCTCGGTCGTCAGCGGATGGACTATCTCGAGCCCACGCCGTTTCGCCTCCTCGTAGGCAACCTCCACGTCGTCACCGACATGCACGGACAATGCCGAGTCCACCGGTGCTGTTTCGTCCCCGCTGACGAGCTGCACACTTGCACGCCCGTCCGGAGTACTGAACCGAGCGACCCATCCCAGATTCATCTCCTCGACGGTAAGCCCGAGATAGTCGGCGTAGAAGCTACGGGCTTTTTCGATACTCGGGACGTTCAGGTTTGCGGTGAGACCGGTGGGGCGCATGTCGGGAATCTCCTTCTGATTCGGCTGCGTTCCATCCGATTCCACTACAGGCACTGCCGTCCTCGTGGCGGTTCCGGCTCGTGCAGGACCGTCACCTGCTATCCGTGCCGATCAGTGCGCGCCCCCACCGACTCGCACGTTCCGTTTCGCCAGGTGCGAGGATCGTCCGCTTGTCGACAAGGAAACTCTCCGGCTCTGTCACGAGAGTGAAACCGGCCTTACGCAGTTTCTTACCGATCGACCTCGATGCTCGGCCGGTCAACAACGGGTTGGCGTCGAGTCTCGTATCGAACGCGGCGGCCTTCCCGGTGGCCTGTCCGAGGGAAGCGAGCCATTCGCGCACGCCGTCGCTCTCCGCGTCGGATTCGAGGGTGAGCGAATTGTCCGGTTTCTCGGCCGCTTCCACTGCACCGTGGCGGGTGGTGGGCCTACTCATCCCGTGCACGTGGGTAGGGCCGCCGACCACTACCAGGTCGTACGCGGTGAGATCTTCGTCCTTCGCGTCTGCTGCGGCGACAGTGGTCACCGCAGCAGCTTCTCCGATCCCCTGCGCAATCGCTTCCGCGACGTGACGGGTGTTCCCGTACATCGATTCGAAGATCACCAGAACTTTCATGGCGGACATCCTCTCGGCGGGAGAACTGCCGGTCCCGAGACGACCGGTAGTTCAATGCTAAGCCCCGGTGAGGACGTCATCCGCGGATATCCTCGTCAGCACCGGTTCGAGTTCATCCGTGTAGAACCTGAAATCTGGAGGCCCTGTTGTCCTCGACTCGACGTGTCGAGAAGGGTCTCGAGCCTCGCCGGCACGCTCTGCATCTTCGCGCCGCAGCGTAGCGCGGGTCGACGGCTACGGCTCGCTGAGGAACTCACCGATCATCCTGTAATGCAGCGGGAACCAGTGTGGCACCGACGAGCTCCTCCAGGTAGCCGGCGACACAGTCTTCGTCATTGCTCGGCAGGACGTGGTCGGCCAGTGCGAGGACTTCCGGCAGCGCGTTGGACGGACAGAGTGCCGTCCCCGCCCACATCAGCATCGGGATGTCGTTGATGGCGTCGCCAGCGACAGCAACCTCCTCCGCAGTGATCCCGTCGACCGCGCAGAGCTCGGCGAGCGCACTCGCTTTTGACACACCGGACGCCGCCATCTCGATGTACGGCGCGCCGGAGTGTGTCAGCTCGACACCGTCGATCCCAGCCGCCACTGCCGCCCGGTACAGCTCGGCACTGGGAACCTCCGGATGTCGGGCGACGATTTTCACCATCGGCTCGTCGATGTCGGGCAGCACTTCCGACAGCGCCATCTCGTGCGGATGCCGGTGGTGGTCGGCGAAGTCACACAACGCCGCGTACGCCCGCTCGGCAACGAAGCGGGTAGGGCCGACGTTCGCGAATACGACTCCGGGCAACAGCGTCCTCACCCGGTCCATCGCCGCTGCGGCCGACGCCACCGTAATCGGCGTCGTCGCGGTGATCACCGGGGTTCCATCGGCCAGGTCGAGAACCACAGCGCCGTTCGCGCAGATCGCCTTGCCGCGGAATCCGCACGACTGCGCCAGGTCGTGCACCGAATGCCGAGCGCGAGCCGTCGCCCACACCACCTCGACTCCCGACCGTCGCGCGTCTTCCATGGATTTCGCGGTGCGGGAAGAGATCGTGCGGTCCGACCGCAGCAGGGTGCCGTCGAGGTCCGTCGCGAGAAGCCGAATTTGCGTCACCTTCGCATGATGCCAGGGCAGCATATGCACCCACACTCGAGTGCCGGCTCGGCGGACGCCGTGAGCTGCGCAATGACATGGCACTGCGTGCTTCCCAGTCGAGTGGTGGGTAAGGCCGAGGTGTGCGGGGATCTGACGGTCACGGAACCGGAGTGGGGGCGAGGTCGTTTCCGGGCCCCACCATGCCGCAGTTCCCGGCCGGTAGTGCGCCTGCGAAGCGGTCGGTGAAAAATTGGGCCGTCTGCGCTTGGAACGGCATGAATGCCTCACTGTGCGAGAGCCGGTCGTACCGCGCGTAGGTGACGGCAACACCGCGTTCGCAGTACTGGTGCGCCAACCCTTCGACATCGGCGGTGATCATCACGGAATCCCCGGTGCCGTCGACATCCCCGACCGCCAGCAGCATCGGCACCCGCGGGGTACCTGCCGTGCCCATGATGTTGTCGTTGATGGCACGGACCACACCGGGGACGTCGAGCAGCGAAGTGTAGGGAGCCCGGAGCATCTCGGTGTCGGTCAATCCCGGGTATTTCGATGCGAATGCGTTGATGCACTGTGAACTGACCGTGTCGACGATCTGCTGCCCGTACGGGTTGAGAAATGCCGCGGTGTCGAGACCGTAGGTGCGCTGATACGCGACGATCAGTGCGGGGATGACCCCGGCCCAGCTCGCGCTGCCACTGACGTAGGGCAGGTTGTGGGCCAGGTTCACCGGAAGGCCACCCGCCGCCGCGCCGACGATGTTCAGTTCGGGCGCATACGTCGGTGCAACCTCGGCACCCCACTGGGTGGGCACCGAGCCGCCGGAGTAGCCGGCCAATCCCACCGGTGTCGATGCGGGAAGCCCCAGTACCGACTCCGCAGCACGCACCCCGTCGAGTGCCGCGTACGCGGACTGACGTCCGATGGTCCACTCGAGGTCCGGGCCCTCGTAATCCGGCACGACGACGGTGTATCCGGACGCGAGGTAGCCGGTGATCACGCCCTGCTCGAACGTGCCTGCCTGACTGTAGGTGCCGTTCCCGGTGAGGGTGTACGACGGATCGCACTCGGAACCGAGCGCGTCGTATGCCATGTGGTACGAAATCATCCGTGCCGGTCCGGGCCCCAAGGGTCGTAGGACCGTCGCGACCGTCGTGGTCGGTCGGTCGAACTGGTCGGTGGTGCGGTACAGCACCTGTGTGCTCGTGATCGGCGTGGCCTGATCATGGAACCCGTACGGCATCGTCCGGGTGTCGAGCACCGTGCCCGGTGCGACGTCGTCCAACGATCCGTCGTACGTGTAGAACGGGTCGGCCGACGGCAACGGAACCACCATCGGGGCCGAGGGCTGCGCGGTCGCGGTACCCGCACCGGTCGCCACCGCGGTGGAAAACAGGACAGCGGCGGTGAACACGGCGACAGCACAATTGCGTGCTGCGCAGAAGAACGAGCGGGCTCGGGGCATGATCGGCGCCTGTCTCGGACACGACCCGCGACCTGGGTCCCAGGTGGAGCGCTGTCCTGCCCTACATACTTGCCGATCCTGCCTCGGTTGTCGCAACAATCGAAGAATCGGTCGACAAGCCCGCGTATCCGAATGGGAAAACTGCTCCGCGCTAGACGGCTTCGTACGCTGCGGCGAGATCGATACGCAACCACCCGCCGTTCGGCCCCGCCTGATCCAGCGGATAGCCCGCGGGGATCGCGGTGCGCCGCAGGATGTCGAGTCGCTCTTCGTCGGTGAGGTCGGGGGCGACACCACGCAGCAGTACTGCGGCTTCGGCCGGAATGTCGTTCGTCATCGATGGATCGATCCGATCGAATCCGTACGTCATCCGCTCGTTGTACTCGGCGAGCGCGGTATCGATCGGGCGATACGGCGTGTCGGACGAGATGTATCCGTCAAGCGGCTCCCCCACCGACCACTCGAGCGCTGCTCGCAGCTCGGCCGCGGCTTCATCCACCACGCGTTCGAATGCCGGATCACTCAACCGGTCCGCAGCCGCAGCGTGGCCCATGATGCGCCCGCCCATGACGTCGAGGGGGTAGTGCACACCGAGCACGATCCGGCTGTTGCCCACCTCCGATGCTCTGGTGAGGATCTGCGGTGCCAATTCCGGAAGCATGTCCGCCAACAGGATGCCGGTCAGATACGAACTCGATGTATGGCCCGACGGGTACGAACTCGTCCCACCGACCTCGGCGTACGGATCGGCGGCGCCGCTGACTCCGTCACCGAAGTAGTAGTGGATCCGGTCGGGCGCCACCTCGAACGGCCGCGGATTGCTCCAGTGCTGTTTCTCCACGAGGGAGAGGTTCGCGATACCGATGGCGCGCCCGAGCTCACCTCCGAGGAGCGCTTGCGTCTTGGGCAGCCGCCCCTCGTGGAGCGCGGTACGGAACGCCGCGCCGAGCCCCTCGCCGAAACCGTCCGACAACGACACCAGTCGTTCGTGGTTGCTGTCGAACAGTGCCCGCTGCTGCGCGATGGCCGAGGCACCGTTGTTGATCTCCACGGTCCGGTCGAGGTTGCGTTGCATCAGGTCAGGTCGGGTGTCGCGGATCCCGGTGAATCCGTCCAGTACCGGGATGAAGGTGCCGCGCGCGGGAAAGTCGGACGGGTACGGACCGACAAGCTCCTGCAGGGTGTACGGCTCGGCGACCGGGGGCGCCGGGTCGGCGTGAGCGAGTGTCCCCGACAACGTCATCGTCGTTGCCACCGCGACGGCACCAGCGCATCTGAGGAGCTTCATCGAGTTGTCCCTTCCCGAACCTGGACGGCCGTTCGGGAGACTACCTACAACGTGCATGGAATGTATAGCTTCACTTCGCTCCTACCGGAGCGGCCATCGGGAAGAACTCGGATCATGCCGACGGATCGGTGATGCCGCGCAACAGCGTGAGTGTCTCGCGTAGGTCGTGCATGCGCCGGGCTCCGAGGTGCTCCGTCCAGTCCTTGTCGATTTCGGCTTCCTCGGTGCGGGCAACGGCAATCAGTTCCTCGCCGCGCGGCGAGATGCGGACGAGGCGAGCGCGGGCATCGGTTGGGTCGACTACTCGTTCGACGTATCCGGCTCGTTCGAGCTGGTCCACGAGATGCGTGGCGGTCTGCTTGGAGACCAGAGCTTGCTCGGCGAGTCCGGACAGCCTCGTCCCGTCGGGTCCGATCCGGGCAGCGATACGGGCCTGAGCGAGAGTGATCTCGAAGCCGGCTCCGCGAAGCGCACCGAAGACACGGCTCTCCGCATTGCGGTGCGCGGTGAACATCAGTACGGCGATATGCGGGTCGTCCGCCATGACACCCCTTGTCATCGATTCGAAGTTGAGACTAATATTAGTCCTAACTTCGAATCAATTCGATCGGAACCGATCATGAACATCGACGAAGTCTGGGCAGCCATCGACGACCATCGCGGACGTACAGCAGATCTACTCGAGACTCTCGATGATGCTGAGTGGCAGCATCCTTCGCTATGTCACGGATGGACGGTACGTGACGTGGCAGCACATCTGACTCTGCAACAGATCCGCGCCCGCGAGGCGATCGCCATGCTCCCACTCGCACTCCGGCACCCCGGAGGCACGAACTCGCTGATCCATCACTCCGCCATACAGAAGGCAGCTGTGCCGACCGAGCGGCTCATCGAAGAAATTCGAGCAATGATCGGCTCACGGAAGCACAACCTCGGACTCTCCCCTCGCGAACCCCTCGTCGATATTCTCGTCCACGGACAGGACATCACGATCCCGCTCGGCCGCGCGCTGAGCGTCTCGCCGGAGGTGGCCGCAGACGCCGCGACACACATCGCGTCCTACGGCACAGGATGGAAGTCGAAGGTGTTCCAGAAGAACCGATTCAGCGCATCGCAGCTCTGCGCGACCGACATCGCCTGGTCGACAGGCACCGGGCCTGAGATCCGAGGCCCGATGCTGACCCTCCTTCTGCTCCTCGCCGGTCGAGACGTCGATCTCGGTCCGCTGTCCGGCGAAGGCCTCACAACCGCACCCACGACGAAACCGGCTCCGCAGCACACACCCCCGGCGTGAGGATCGAGTGGGACGCCGACAGTCCGTTCACACAATGGACCTTCGACGAACCGAAGCGAATCGAGGGGTCCCGCCACCACCGGCAGGCTTCGGATACGTTCACCTGATGCAGATGCTCCGCACCGTGTCGATCATCTCGGTTCTGTGCACAGTACCGATCTGGTTGTTCGTCGTCCCGCAGTTGGTGTTCGCGGGGGTGGTCGAAGTCGGGGGCGGCATCGAGATCATGGTGGTTCTTCCGACCCTGCTCGGGCTACCCATCTCGTTCGCCGGAGCCATTGCCGGTGCCGTCTGCATCGTTCAGCGTCGCCTGCGCGGATGGGCGATGATCCTCATGGGAGTCGGTCAGATGGCAACGATCGCGCTGGCCGCCGCAATCATCGTGTGGGCGCTGGCCTTCGCGTCGACCGGCTGGGAACTGATCGTCCTGCCGTCAGCGCTGATGCTGGGCCAGGCCATTGTCGCTGCCGGACTGATCGGCATGTTCTCGGTGCGATATCGCTCGTCCAGCATCCGGCGTCCCACCGAGAATTGACGCCGGGCGAGACGTTACGCCCCGAAGATCTTGTCCACGAATTGTTTCCATGACTCACGGCCTGTAACACCGGTTCGGAGGCCCACGATCCTGGTCACGAACGTGGGATTTCCACGTGCCGGATTCGGAGCAGTCTTGATGTGGAGGGGACATGAGAAGATCTGCAGCAGTATGCTTGGTCGCTCTGGGGCTTGTGATTGCAGGCTGCGGGGGTGGTGCCGCATCGAACGGCGAGGCGGAGGCTTCGACTGCGACGACTACCGTCACGGTGGATGCCTCGACCGGTACCGCGTCCACGTCACAAACAGCCACATTGCCGTCCGCGACCGCCGCGCCGTCAACGGAACCCCACAGCGGTGTTGCCGTACCTGCCGCCGGGGAGGTTGTCAGTGAACCACCCGCTTCCGAGCAGGCGAACGACCCGGACGTTGCCAGTGGGGAACCGGTCGCCGGGCAAGCGGATACCAGCGAAGGCCCGAGAAGAAGCCTCGACCCCAATCCGTACGACTGCGTCGGCGATATCTGCCCCAATCCCTACTCGGATGCACCGCCCCCGGACCCGAACGCAGATCCGCAGAACCCGCAGATCTCGTGGTGTGGAACCGACAAGAATGTCCATAATCGCGGGGCGACGGTGTACGACGACGGGACCTGGACGCCGTGGTCACAGCAGTGCGCCGACGAGTTCGATGCCGTCAACAATCCCCCCAATCCTCCGGGAACGATGGGCGGCGGCGGAGCCGTGGCAGGTCCGTGCCATCCCGACGAAGAGGGATTGATCACCCACACCCCGGACATGCGAAAGCAACAGTGCTCGGGTGGGCATTGGGTCTACGTTCGTTGAACTCCTAGCGTTTCGCAGCATTCTGTAGAAGTGCCGCAACTTCGCGCTGCAGTTGCGGAGTGGGCACACCGACACTGTTGATCGTGTAGCGGGTCGCGACGTCACCGGAGCGATCGACCAGCGCTCGCGCTGCCACGGCGGGAGCGCCCTCTACAGCGAACAGGCCGAGAATCCCGTCGTCGATCAAACCCGCCATGGTGTCCCACTTGCCGTCGTCGGCGGTCTTGGAGAGCCGGTTGAGTTCATCGCCGAGGTCGCTCAGTCCGTGCAGGTCGAGAACAGGCCGATAGGCGGGAGTCGAGCCATAGAAGGAGATCTGTCGCCGTACCGCGGCCTTCGAGGCAGCGAGTTCTTCCTCCGTGTGTCCGGTGGCGATGAATCCGGATGCGATGATTTCGGGGTCGCGCTCCGGCGCGCCCGGCGCCCGCCGCCCGCGAGCAAGGGCAGGCAACGTCACTTCCCGCATGTATCGCTCGGTAGTGAAGGGGTGCAACAGGATACCGTCGGCAACGCGGCCTGCAGTCTCGGTCATCCTGGCGCCGACGGCGGCAAGGAGTACCTCGGGTGCGGGCTGTTCACTCGGAGGCCTGAACATGGGAGTCATGAGGGTGTGAGTGTAGAAGTCGCCGCGGAAATCCAGCTTCGCACCGGTGGCCCATGACTCCCAGATCGCCCGCATCGCCGAGACGAACTCGGCCATCCGCGGTACCGGCGAACTCCACGGCATCGAGAAGCGCTTCTCGATGTGCGGTTTGATCTGGCTGCCGAGACCGAGCGAAAGCCGTCCGCCGCTGTAGTCCTGCAGGGCCCGCCCCTGCACCGCAAGCGTCATCGGCGACCGCGCGAACGCCACCACGATGTTGGTCAGCAGGTCGACGCGGGTGGTCACTCCGGCGGCAATCGTCAAGTGGAGGATCGGATCAGAGGTGAGTTCGCTGAACGAGACCGCGTCGAATCCGCTCTCCTCGGCTTGGATCGCCATGTCGGCGACGTCGGCGAGTGCGCCGTCCCTGGAAGCGAGCGGTAGGACGACTTTCATACACACTCCTGCAACATCTCCGGGTCCGATCCGGAGTGAGCATATAACCCGCCTGAAGAGAAGGCCGAGCCAGATTTGACCGGCTCGACGGAGCATGATCGCACCGTACTGTGAACACGGAGGCAAAATGACACTCGGTAGCTCGATTCTGCGCCTAGCGCGCCCCGTCAATTCCGTCGTCGTCGCAGCGTCCGGGCTGCCTGTCATCGGACCCCGAATCCGCGGCGTCGTCGCCCCGATCACCTACACAGGCCGCAGATCCGGTCGGCCGTACACGCTGCCGGTCGGGTACCGAATCTCGGGCGATACCGTGACGATCCGTGCCGCAACGCCCCACGAGAAATCATGGTGGCGCAACTTCCTCGGAAATGGCGCCCCCATGCGAATCCAACTGGGGGAAGAACGTACCGGCCACGCTGTTGCGCACCGCGACGACCGCGGTCGCGCCGAGGTCACCCTGAAACTCGACCCCGCATGAATGCACAGGACCGGCCCGACATGCGCCTGCGGCCGCGTCGTTGGTCACCGCCTTCCTCGCCGGAGCGAGCGAAGCACGACGCCAGCACACCGCCTCTGCCACCAGTTCGGCGAATCACGCTGCCCGGTGCGGGCCCCGAGGATGTCGTCCTGGGTGCCGATGGGTTCGCCTACACCGGAATCGAGACCGGGGAGATACTGCGAGTCGACATCGACACCGGAGTTGTCACCGCGGCAGCTGACACCGGCGGCCGGCCACTGGGGCTTCACGCCGAGACCGACGGCGCACTGCTCATTTGCGACGCCGAGCGCGGACTATTGCGCTGGCCGGGCCCGGGACAGCCCGTCGAAGTGCTGGTCGACACGATCGACGACGAACCGCTGAGCTTCGCGAGCAATGTGGTGGCCGACCCGAGCGACGGAACGATCTACTTCACCGCATCCTCGCGTCGCTGGCCACTGGAGCAGTGGATGGCCGACCTCGTCGAGCACTCCGGGACCGGCCGGCTGTTCCGCCGGTCTCCCGACGGCTCGGTCGAGACCTTGCTCGACACTCTGCAATTCGCCAACGGTGTGGCGTTCACACCCGACCGCTCGGCGCTGATCGTCGCGGAGACCGCTGCCTATCGCCTCAACCGCTACTGGTTGCGCGGGCCCCGGTCCGGCAACAGAGAAACCCTGGTCGACAACCTGCCCGGCTTTCCCGACAACATCGCGCTCGGCAGCGACGGACTCATCTGGGTGACACTGGCATCGCCGCGAAACCCGGTACTCGACGCACTGCTCCCGTTACCGGGAATCCTCCGCCGAGCGATGTGGTCACTACCTGATCGACTCTTGCCCTCTCCTGCCCGCACCGCGTGGGTCCTCGGCGTCGGCCCCGACGGCACGATCATCCACGATCTGCAGCGGGACGGCGACGACTACGCAATGGTGACGGGAGTCGTCGAACACGAAGGCATCTTGATTCTCGGCAGTCTTCACGAGCATGCCATCGCGGTGACCTCCGTGCCCACCTGACGCTCAGCCGACGTGCTCGGCGGTCGTAAGATCCTTCCCACTAGTCTCCGACGCGACCCACGCAGCAACGATCGTGATGCCCGCGGTGATCGCAAGCAACAGGCTGAGCGGCAGGCTCGACCCGTCCGAAGTCGCCAGCAGACTCGCAGCAATCAGTGGAGTGAAGCCGGCACCGATCAGGCTCGAGAGCTGGTAGCCGAGCGACACCCCCGTGTAGCGGACTCCTGTGCCGAAGAGTTCCGACAGGAGCGGAGCGAGCGGCGCATACATCGCCGACTGGATGACCTGCCCGAGCAGCAGGCCGATCACCAGCAGCGTGGTGTCACCCGAGTTGATCAGCGCGTACAGCGGGAAGGCATACAGCACCGCCGCGGCTGCGCCGGTGAGGCTCACAGCCCGCCTGCCGATCCGGTCCGACAAGGTCGAGAAGCCCGGGATCGCGATGATCGACACCATCGACATCACAACGAGGACGCGCATGACCGTGGACGTGTCGTATCCGATGGTCTTCGTATACGAGATGATGTGCGAGGTGATCAGCGCAGTCAGCGCGAACGGACCGATTCCCACCGCGCATGCGAGGATCAGCGGCCTCGGAGTGCGTAAGAGTTGCAGCACAGGAGGTTTCGCCGCAGCGGCTTCCTTGGCCTTTTCCGCGGCATCCTCGAACACGGGGCTCTCCACCACGCTCATCCGGATGTAGAGGCCGATCACGAGCAACAGTGCGCTCGCGAGGAACGGAAGACGCCACCCCCACGAGTTGAACGACTCCTCGGGCAGCAGCGTCGCTATCATCACTGCCAGTGTGGACAGCAGAAAGCCGACAGGCGAGCCGAGCTGCATGAGCCCGGTCCAGAATCCGCGGCGACGGGGGTCGGCGTGCTCGGCGACCATCAACGCGGCACCACCCCACTCGCCGCCCACCGCGACGCCCTGCACCACGCGCATCGTCACGAGGAGGATGGGCGCCAGCACTCCGATCTGCTCGTATGTCGGTAGCACGCCGATTGCGAAGCTCGCGATACCCATCATGACCATCGTGATGACGAGCATCGACTTGCGGCCCAGTTTGTCGCCGAAGTGCCCGAAGATCAGACCACCGATCGGCCTCGCGACATAGCCGGCAGCAAGGGTTCCGAAGGCCGCGATGGTCGAGACCGCCGAGTTCGACGCGGGGAAGAACAGATCGCCCAGCACCAAGGCAGCCATCGTGCTGTAGAGCAAGAAGTCGTAGTACTCGATGGTCGTGCCCAGCAGGCTCGACAACGTGACCTTACGCAGTTGTGATCGATCGACCACCGCCTCGGCGTCACGAGACGAGTGCGGCCCTTCGACCGACGCCGGCAACCGTGGGTTCATTCATCACTCCGAATCACTAGTCGTGTCATGACTCACGTCACAACTGCGATCCTTTCGAACCATGCGAAGCAATTACATACAGGTTTCCGTTCAGCGGAAGCGAGGTTGGTCCTGACATGTCGGACCCGGATCGCGGCCCACACCTTCGCGCGGTGTGTTCGGTTCTGGTGGGGGTTCACCGGCTACGCGCTGGGGAGCCGCCCAATTCCCGTGCAAGCACATCGAATCGCGGGTGCCGCGACCACGCCGCACGATCCCCGATCACATAGAGGCGCTGCTTCGCCCTGCTCACGGCAACGTTTGCAAGGTTCGGCTTCGACGACGCCCACCGTTTCGCGCCTTCACGAGCCGGGTCGCCTCCCAACATGAGGACGACAACCTTCGCCTCCCGTCCCTGTGCGGTGTGCACGGTTCCGGCGGTGATCCCGTCGTACTGGGAGCGCAGCCCCGCAAGACGCCGCGCGACGTCCTTGAACGGACTGAGCACGATCACGTCGTTCATCGGAAGTTTCCTGCGCATCAGATCCTCGAGGAGTTCGACGAGGCGCTCGTATTCGGCTTGCACGAAGTGACCGTTCGACGTCCCGGTCACGTCGTACCACTGCGATGGCGGCAGTTCACCGCCCGGGGAGGGATTACCACCGTGGATCATCGTGCCGCCGTATGCGATGGTGTTGACGACGGAGAACATCGGCTCGGCGCAGCGCCGGTGCACCCGCAGCGGCGCCCCCACCCAGATCGGTTCGTCGTCGCCCGGCAGGGTGGTTCCCCAGCGAGTGAGTCGGTCGGCGATCGACTGTGTCGACGACCGTCCGGGCAACCACCGTTCGTCCACACCGAACGCACCCCGCACCGCCTGCTGCGCGCGGAACGGCAGGGTCACCACGGGTTCGAGTTGCAGCGGATCGCCCACGACGACGGTCCGCCGCGTCCTCCAGATCGCACCGACGGGGTTCTGCGGTGTCGCCTGCCCGGCTTCGTCGATGAGCAACCAGCCGAGGGCTTCACGTCCGAGTCCGCGAAACACCCGGTCGAAGGAAGCGAACGTCGTCGACACGAGCGGTACGACGAAGAACAATGCACGCCACGCATCGGCGACGGCAGCCGGATCCAGGTTGGGTGGCGCGTTTCCGGCGACGACGTCCATCGCCCCGTGCAAGCTCTGGCGCATCTGCTTGGGCACCTGCGCGAGGAAGTCCTTGTGCAGGTCCAGTGCGGCCACGAACAGTCGCGACCGTGCCTCGTTCAGTGCCTCGTCCGACCACGGCGCCGCCAGTTCCCGGGCCGGATCGCCGGTCCACTCGGGCCCAGGCATCGCACGGCCCCATCGCTGGCGCAACTCGTCGAGAGAACGGTCCAGCTCGTCTCGACGGCACCGAACAGCGTCGGATCGCTGGACAAGTTGATCGTGGGTGCCCTGCAGACCGACCAGGTTCTGGAGGGTCCGCTGATGGGCCGCGAACGCGTCGGTGTATTTCGCATCCCACAACGCGAGCGCGTCCGTCAAGCCGATGCGGTGAGACTGCCAGCGCCGACGTTGCTCGCGAACATTGCGGCCCATCCGCCACCACGCGACACGCTGCTCGTTGTGCGCGGCGAGTTCGTTTTCTACGGAGGCCCGGCCCTGCCGAAGGCGTTCGACTGCACCGCGTTGCACCACCTCGATATCTTCCGCGGACCGAAGTGCTTCCTCATGGGCCGCCACCTGGTCGAGGACTGCTCGCAGTTCGCTCTCGCGGTGTGCTCGTTCACGATACTGCTCGTAGCCGCACTGACGTTCATCGATCATCGCGGCGACAGCGTCTCGCGCGCTGCGATACTCGGTGACGGCGTTGTGCCACGATTTGGTCGGTCCGGTCGATTCGAGCTCCTTGATAATCGACTGAAGCCCTGGTCGAGGAGGCTTCCTTCCGGTGGCCTTGTCGTCGAACCACAGCGTGTTCGTAAATCCGGTGCGGTAGCTCTTACGTCCGAGCCGCGCTGCCGTCAATCCCCAGGCCTTCGAATCCTTGCCGGCGTTGCTCAGCAGCGCCGTTGCGATGTCTGAGAAGTAGTCGTTCGCGAACCGGTCGGAATCGATGGCGTCTGTCGCAGGCATCTCGAAGCTGATGTTCTCGACGGCGCCGTTGTTGGATGATGCCACCACGATCTCGAAGCCGTGGAATGCGTCGGTCCACCCTTGCACCACCCGCGTGTAGTCTCCGGCTTTCCAGCGGTGTGGCGTCGCGGCGAACGCAGCGGACGGGCTCGCGAGATGCGCAAGACGATCGGCGCGTTCGACGACGACCGCGGCGACGAGATCACGCAACAGCGTCGACTTCCCCGTCCCCGGCGGGCCGTTCACCGCGAAAATCCCCGCGCTGCTGCGCAGCTCGTCCATGATCGTGTTTACGGCGAATTGCTGCCCGAGCGCCAAAGGATGCTCGGGTTTACCGGGCCACCGGCCGGGCGGAATTGCCTCGGGTCGGCATGCCAGGAACGACGCCGCCGGTGCGGCACTGACGTCGACGCGCCGCGCCGTGTCGAGAGCCGCATCCTCGGTGAGGTAGTGCGCAAGTCCGGAACCGACGTCTCCGACGGCGACTCGACCGGCCACCATCTCCAGATCGGCGGCGATGAAACTGTTGAGAAAGTCGGTGCCGTCGACACCCTCGGACTGTTTGATCTCCACCGAACGGACACGGATCTCGGCACAGTCGATCATGCCTTCCACTCCCGCCAGCGCGGCGATGCGTCGGCGAATCGCGGCGAGCCGTTCGGCGTCCAGCGGCAGTCGGCATCCGCAACGCGGGTTGATGTGCTGTTCGTCGTCGAGAAGTTCGGCCAGGAGTTTCTGGGCTTCGCCCAGCCCGTGCAGCCAGGACCTCGAACTCGGGCCTGGGTCGCGGGTACGTCCGGCTGCCCATGCCAGCCCGGACAGCACTTCGGATCCGGGAACGGCACAGCCGTATCTGTCGACGACGACGGCGGCCAGCGCGCACTCCCCCGAGGGGCGCGGATCATAATTCTCGTCACCCGGTGTGAGGATCTCGTCGACAGCGGACCACACCTGGTCGACGCGATACACGCCGAAGTAGACGATGTGCTGCCGCTCGTAACCGGCGCGGCCCGGCGGTAGGCGCAACCTGTGGCCGTGTTCCCACGGCAGGAGATCGCGGTGCGTCACCTTCTCGACTGGCGATAGAGCGTCGAACCTGTCGACCTTCGGTACCTGCTGAGGGCTGAACAACTCCACCGCTCGCCAGAACTCGATGACGTCGCCCTGCCGACGATATTCCGTGTCCACCGCTCCCCCTCGCTGCGCATTCAAGATCGGTTGCGAGCCCTAGCGAAGGGTGCCGACACCGAGACGATCCAACCGAGGAATTGGCGGACACCACCCGAGACGCTAGTCTGTGGCCGATCGGACGAGGGGACCGATCGATGGGGGATCACGGGGATGACCGATACGCTCGAAGCCGACCTGCCACAAATCAGGTCGGTCTCACGCCAGCTCGATCTGCACGCCGAAGAGCTCTGCGAGATCGACACCTCACCGATGAGGGCTCGATCGGCGAGCGGATTCCTGCAGGTCTCGTCCGTCGCCGCCGCGCTCGGCAACGCCGAGGCAACCACCCGACGTGCCCTGTTGATTCTCGCCGATCGTGCATGGGCGCTGCACGACACCATGAACCGCGTGTGTGAGGACTACTCGCAAACCGAGAATTACTTCAGGGACGAGCTCGCGAGGGCAGTCTCCGCATGATTCCGTCGGTATCCGATGTCCGTCAATGGAATTGGTCCGCGCTTTCCGAGCAGGTGATCTCGACAGAGTCGGTCGCCACCCGTCTCGAAGACGCCCGCGACTCGATCCACACATCCACCAACGACCTCTGGTCCGCATGGACCGGTACCGTTGCCGATGCCGCGGCAGATCACCTGGACTGCGAACGCAAGTCCGACACCACAATCGCCTACGAACTGCGGGAGATCGCTGCCGCCACCCGCAGAGCCGACGAGGATCTCGCACATGCGGCCCGCGTGGCTCTCGACAGAATCGCCGCTGCTGAACGAGCCGGCTTCACGGTCAGCGACGGGGGTGTCGCTGCCGGGCCCGACTTCACCGGGGTCTACGACGGAGAGCCCGACGCTGCCGCTCACTGGAGCATGATCCAGGACGCATTGCGTGTGATCGGCGAGCTGGATGACGACCATGCGCGCCGCATCGGCGGCATCGTCTCGAACCTCATCGACGTCGCCCCACCACCGGCGACCTTCTCTCCCGACGAAGCCACCCACGACTGGGCCATGCTCAACGACGGCACGGTCACGTCAGAGGACCTGGCACGATTCACAACGAACCTCGCCGCAGCCGGACTCGATCCGCACTCTCTCGACGAGCTTTCGGCAGGGAAGGTCGTCACCGCTCTTCCCGCAGGCGCGTTCGACTACCTCGAGAACCTGTACGGCGAAGCGGGAGCAGCCGGCGTCATGGAGCTGCAGCAGCAACTCCTCGCCGACGGGAGTGCGTCAGCGCTCGACGCCCGCGACAGTCTCGCAAGCGGGATTCTCGCGCTGTCGAACGAACACGTACGCGACGTCAACGACGAGCGCGGCGGGTGGGATCGCCTACCGCAGGACGTCCGCGACCTCGTCGAAACCCGCCCGGGCGCGGTCCAGCTCGACGGCTACCAGGTTCCGCCCACCCTGTCCGCATTCATGGACACCCTGCCGCCTGACATCCGCAGCGAGCTCGAGTCCGAGCCTGGGGCCGCAGCCGCCGCGCACCGCAATGCACTCGCCAATTCAGGTCACGCCGCGTACATCGACTCGGTGATCCGCGGACGTGAATTCTGGGAGTTCGTCGGCACGGGGAACGGCACTCCCGGCGCCGAACTCGGCACGAAGCTCGTCGAATCTGCTGCATCGCAAGCATCCGTGATCGATACGACAGGTTCCGGCACCGGGCCGTACGACACCATCCCGATCACGGTCGGCCACGCCGGAGAATCAATGCTCGACGTCGCCACCAGCAACCACGACGTCAGTGCGCGCATGCTTGCCGGAGACCTGAATGGGGACGGCCGCACCGATATTCGACGCGACGACATCCTCACACCGCTGTTCACTCACAGCTGGGACGACGGCGGCGAATCCGCAGGGCGCCTCACCAACTGGATGACCCACGAGATGGGCGAGGCCCACGCGGCCGGCGACACCGCACGTGTCGACCGCGCGGAACTCGCCGCACTCCATCTGTCGCAGTATCTTTCGCACGAAGAGAACTTCGACCGATTGATGGATGTCCACGGCGAGAACACCTCGAGCATCGGTGAGGTGAATCCCGACTTGGTGCGAGCATTCGCCGATGGCTTGCACGGGTATATCCCGGAGTTGGTCGGGGCCGACGATACTGGCGTCTGGAGGGCCGATAGCCTCGAACCCGTCAACTCGTTCGGCCATGCTCAGAGGATTTTCACGCTCATGGCCACAGATTCGGATTCCAGTACCACGTTCGGTAGTGCCTCCACAACATTTGGGCGACACTTCGCCAGTGAATTCATAGAAGGTACGTCGAATAGTCCTGCCGCATACGCAGGCCGGCTACAAGCACTGGTCGATACTGGCATCTACAACGCGGCAGGCGAAAAGTTCAACGACCGAGAGAGTATCGAAGAGTATGCACAGCAACGTCGCAGCGATACCTACAACACGAACTACACTATCGTACGGAATCTCGTCGCACTGGACCCTCGTCTCAGCGGAACCGTTGGGCTACTGATGGATATCAACAGTTCTGCGATGCACGATGCATTTGTTCCGGCCTTCGAGTCCACTGAACGCTCTCCGTTCACGGGTGATTTCAGTCAGTACGGCGCGGCGAATTCCTACCACCTGCTCGAGCAGGCGGTCGCGCAGCACGGGATGCCCCAAGATCCCAGGATCCTGGAAAATCTCCGGGCGGAGGGGATAATCGGGATTGACGGCGGCCTGCGCTATCCGCCCAGCAGCGCGTCACTCCTCGATGCCACAGACGCAATCGACCAAGCACTCGACACATACGACATCGATTACAACAAGTTCCGCAGTTACTACATCGACGGATACGGCTACATTGCGCGCCCTGTCAGAGACAGTACATACCTGGAGTCTCCACGATGAGACTTACCCAACCCCACGCATTTGTCCGACTATTTGCAGTGTCGATCTGCGCAGTTGTCACCTTCGCATGCGCACCTCAGTCCTCCCCTCCCTATCCGGCTGAATCCGACCAATTCGCGAAGCTGAACGCCGATGCCACGATCATGACGTACCACTGGATTGCCCCACCCGACATCGATCTTGGCTCTCCCGAGATGCGGGTAGCACGTGCTTATTTCGAAAGCCGCGAGAACTACATTCGTACGGCTGATCTTGATGTCACCTATCCGGGTTTCGCCAGGTTGATCGAGGAGACCTCACAGTCGCTACCTCTCACCGGGACCACCTACATACACGTCCTCAGCATCACTCCCTCCACCGATGACCGTGGCAACAATGTCGACGTTGTGCACGTATGTCAGGATTTCATGCGGACTGCCAAGCCCTCCGATACCGGGTGGGTGCGTACGAAATCGCTGGCGTACCGAGCACTCCAGATCCGACGCACCGAACCACCACGTGACGACACTGGGCTGTTCGACTATGAACACTACCTTCCGTACCCTACCTGGGATGTCTTCAGCGGCTGGGAGGTTGAAACGATTCTTCCTGAGTGGAAGGGCAACGATGACCCCTGGAACACCTGCATGTGGGGCATCCCCGGCGTCAACCAGGACACGCCCCGACACGAAGAGCTCCTGGATTCGCCGGTCGTCGAACCGTTCTACCCTGGCTGGCCGACCCTCGCCGACGACGAGGAATAGGAACATGGGCTATATGACCGTCCCAAGACGGTTCACACCGACTCCGCGGCACGCACACCGTCGAGTGCCGCATACGCAGACTGCCGTCCGATGGCCCACTCGAGGTCGGGACCCTCGTAGTCCGGGACGACGACCGTGAATCCGGAAGCCCGGAAGCCCGGTAGCCCGGTAGCCCATGATCACGGCCTGTTCCAACGTGCCCGCCTGACTGTAGGTGTCGCTCCCGGTGAGGGTGTACGACGGATCGCATTCGGACCCGAGCGCGTCGTACGCCATGTGATACGAAATCAGCTTTGCCGGACCGGGCAGCAGCGGACGCAGGACCGTCGTGCTCGGGCGATCGAACTGGTCGGTCGTCCGATACAGCACCTGCTGTTGCCAACAATAGTGAACGAATATTTCGGCGGAGCTCATCGATCCGCCGGACGCCACACAGTTTTCTGCGCATCCCGCACGGTGCTGCCGTCGGATTGGCAGACCAGCATCGGCCTAGCGCAGGGTGCCGACAACCAACGCCACCTACCGTCAAATTGGCGGACACCAGCCGAGGCGCTAACCTGTGAGCCGATCGGACGAGGGGACCGATCGATGGGGGATCACGGGGATGACCGATACGCTCGAAGCCGACCTGCCACAAATCAGGTCGGTCTCACGCCAGTTCGATCTGCACGCCGAAGAGCTCTGCGAGATCGACACCTCACCGATGAGGACTCGCACCCACGACAAGGGAGACGAGCACTCCACGATGAAGACCCCATCCGTTCGGAAGCTCATCAACTTGATCGTCACCGCGACGCTAGCCATCGCCTTAGGAGCATGCGCAGGTTCAGACCCGCTGCCAGCGTCACCGCCTCCTGAGCCTGTCTCCTTCGCTGCACTCGATGCGGATGCAAAGTTGATGTCGCATCGCTGGATTGCGCCCGACAGTTTTTCTCTTGACTCACGAGAACTACGAGCGGTCCGTTCCTACATCGAAAGCGAAAGCACCTACGAACACACCGCTGATCCGGCCGCTGTCCATCCCGGATATTGGGACGTCCAAACTCCGCCGGAAGGCGTTGCGACGCCACAGTACGGGACGATCTACCACCACATACTCCTGGTCGAACCCGCCATCCACATGGGCGAACCCGTAACCGAGATATTCGTGTGCAGCGACTACATGCACACCGCAATATCCACAAGACACGGGTGGATCCGTGTGGCGACAAAGCGGTACACACCCCTTCGAGTACGACTATCCACCGACACCCCGACCGCCATTCCAATACTCGACTACGGACATCGACTTCCATATCCGACGTGGAATGTCTTCGAAGGCCTCGAAATTGAACGATTCATCGACGGCCGCATCGGTGAGAGCGGTCCGCGGACCGATTGTGATGAGAATATGCCGGGTTATACCCCGGAAACACCCCAAGAAGAGAACCTTCCCGCCGCCCCCGTCGTCGAACCGTTCTACCCCGGGTGGCCTACTGTCGTCGAGGACAGCAAGTAGCATGATCATCTCCGTACCGTCTCTCGCAGTGAAGAATTCGACCCAGATCCTCATCCGGGTCGCCGGCATCGCAACACTTGCCGCGGTCATGGGGGCGTGTGCCCCCGAGACCGCTCCACCGCTTCCACCGAAACCTGACCGCTTCGCCGCACTCGATGCCGACGCAAAGATCATGGCCCATCGCTGGACCGCACCAAACGGCATCGACCTCGACTCTGCAGAGATACAAGTGGCCCGAGGCTACATCGAGAGCGAGAGCAATTACGACCGCACCGCCGACCCCGCCACCCTCTACCCGGGATTCAACGACATCGCCGACGCCCAAAAATCGCCCCCGAGAACACGAACCGGCACCATGGACCACCACATACTCCAAGTTGAATCGACCACCCACCTGGGACTACCTGCCACCGAAGTCCATGTCTGCGACGTCTACATGCAAACTGCCATGCCCACCGACACGGGGTGGGCACGCTTGGAATCACTGTCCTACTCGTCGCTTCGTATCCAGCCATCCGGAACGGCAGAAGACACCATTGCTCCGGTTGGCAGCGAGCGCAGGCTTTCATATCCGGACTGGAACGTGTTCGACGGCTGGAAAGTCGAACGGTTCACGGACAAGCGGATGGGCGAGAACGACCCGTGGCGTGTGTGTATGACGCGACCGCCTGGATTCGATTACGATGCCCCGCTTGAGGAAACGCTTCCCGCCGCTCCCATCGTCGAACCGTTCTACCCCGGCTGGCCCACCCTCCCCGACGACAATGAGTAAGGACAGGAGCACACCCGATACAGCCACTACGGTGAAACATGCGATGCGAATCGCAATCCGGCTCGTCGCGCCCGCGACGCTGACCGCCGCCATCGCGGCGTGCGCACCGGCAGCGACTCCGCTACCTCCGCTTGAGCCTGACCCGTTTGCCGCGCTCGAAGCCGACGCACAAGTCATGTCGCACCGCTGGACCGCACCCGAGGGCATCGACCTTGACTCACCGGAGATCCAAGTGGCCCGAGGCTACATCGAAAGCGAAAACAACTACGACCGCACCGCCGACCCAGCCACCCTCTACCCTGGCTTCAACCACGTCGATCATGTCCAAGAATCACCGCCGACACCACGAACCGGCACAATCGACCACCACATCCTTCAAATAGAATCCACTAGCCACTTAGGCCGACCAGCCACAGAAGTCCACGTCTGCGACGTCTACATGCGAACTGCCATGCCGACCGACATCGGCTGGATACGCATGGAAACGCGCTTCTCCTCATCCCTGCGGATCCAGCAGAGTGATGAGGCGATTGAAAGTCGCCCCACTCTCGATTACGAGCATCGCCTGCCGTATCCCACCTGGAACATCTTCGACGGCTGGGAAGTCGAACGCTTCACCGACAAACGGATTGGCGAGAACGATCCGTGGCGCATCTGCAGAACAAGCATGCCGGGATACAACCGGGACACCCCTATAACAGAACAACTCGCCACAGCACCCGTCGTCGAACCGTTCTACCCCGGGTGGCCTACTATCGTCGACGACAGCAAGTAGCATGATCATCTCCGTACCGTCTCTCGCAGTGAATAATTCGACCCAGATGCTCATCTGGGTCGCTGGCATCGCAACACTTGCCGCAGTCATGAGGGCGTGTGCCCCCGAGACCGCTCCAACGCTTCCACCGGAACCTGACCGCTTCGCGGCGCTCGAAGCCGACGCGAAGATCATGTCGCACCTCCGGCCCTGCCACCCTCTATCCCGGTTACAAGGATGTCGCCTGCGCGTACAAGTCGGCGGTGACAATGCTCATAATCAAGGACTCCAACGCCGAGCCGACCCTCAGTTCAGCGCGCTGAAACCCGGCATCACAAGTACCGATATGACGTCGATCATTGGACGCAGCGGTAGACGGGAACGCTTCAGGACGGAGACGGAGAACTCCGCTGGTAAACCCCCAGCCCTCGAGACGCAGACTTGGTTGGCTCGACCGCGCATACCGCTGTCGAACCAACCCGATCTGTGATCGGTCAGAGGCGGTCGGTGAACACCGGGGACGAGCTGGTTCGTTCGATCCGGTCGAAATTCCCCGCTGCTTGAAAATCGGTGGTGTGCACCGCGAATGAGACAGCCGCAGGATTTCTTACCGCCCCTGGACAGAGATGTCGGCACGCATGGCCACGCCACCGTCGACGGCAAGCTTTCAGCCGGTACGACGCGACTTCGCTACGTGATGTCGGCATCCAGCGACGATTTGAGCTCCTCCGCATAGAAGCGGAAGAATCCGTCGACGTCCGGCCCGGCATTGACGAGCGCCAAGTGGTCGAACCCGGCATCCGCATACTTGCGGATCTGCTCCAGGTGACGTCCCGCGTCGGGGCCGTACGCAAAGCTCTCGGCAATGTCCGATTCACGGACGACGGATGCGGCTGCCTCGAAGTTGACCGGATTCGGTAGCTCTGCCTGGACCTTCCATCCTGTTGCCGAGAAGCGGAAGAGTGTGTGCGCGGACGTCAGCGCCGCCGCTTCCGTCGGCGCCCACGACAACGACACCTCTGCGTAACGCGGTCCGGTGCCGCCTGCTTCTTCGTACTTGGCGATCAGATCGGGGTCTGCGTCGGTGGTGAACAGCCCATCGCCCAGTTCGGCTGCCATTCGTACAGCCGGGCCACCCGACCCCGCGACCACGATCGGCGGCAACTCGTCGGGCAGGTCGAACACCCGTGCGTCTTCGAGTTGGATGTGCTGCCCGTTGTAGCTGTGGTAGCCACCGCTCCACAGCAATCGAATGACCTCGATCGACTCGCGGAGCATCTCTGTGCGGGTGGAGGCGGGAGGCCATCCGCGGCCCACGACGTGTTCGTTGAGACGCTCGCCGGTGCCGAGACCGAGCACGAATCTGTTGTCGGAGAGCAGGGCCGTCGTAGCTGCGGCTTGCGCGATGATGGCCGGATGGTAGCGAATGAACGGGCAGGTCACGCCGGTGGCGAGGACGAGGTTCGTTGTTTTCGCGGCGATTGCGGCGAGTACGGACCAGGCGAAGGCCGAATGGCCCTGATCGTGCAACCAAGGATGGTAGTGGTCGCTGATCTCGACGAAATCGAAGCCCGCTTCCTCGGCGCGCACCGCCTGGCGAACCAGTTCGTTCGGTGAGTATGCCTCCGCGAAGAGCTTGTATCCGATTCTCACAGGGGTCTCCTTCGCTCTGCCGCCCGCGCGCGGGTGTACCGCGCATGACTGTCGTTGTGGTGGGGCTACCCGCTGAGGCCGACTCTTGAACCACTGCCCGGTGGACATGCGGGAAAGTCCCGGAAAATCAGGCGGAGGTGCCGAGGATCGAGTCGACGGCGATGTAGAGGATCTCGATTTCTCGTTCGACAACGGAGTGGTCGGCGGGCAATGCTCGCTCGATCGAGAGTCCGTTGAGCACGGTGTTGAGAAATCTTGAATGCGCAACGATGTCGCCTTCGGGCAGTGCGCCTTCTTTGGCGAGAAGCGTGAGCCAATGCTCCACCCGGCGCTGGCCTTCGCTTGTCATTGCCAGGTATGCAGTTCGGATGTCGTCGGTAGGTTCGGGGACGACGAATGCATCGAAGAGTTTGATCCAGGCCTGTCTCGCCTGTTCGCCGACTTCCACCGCGAGCACCTGCCGCAGACATTGCACCAACCGGTCGCGGGCCGGTATCGACCGGTCGTGGATGATCTCGTTGTCGGGTGTGACCACGTCGTAGATCGTTTCCAGCACTGCGTCGCGTAACGCACGCTGCGTCGGAAAGTGGTGACGCAGCGACCCCATGCTCACCCGGGCTCGTGCCGCCACCGCTCGCACACTCAGCGTCGACGCCGGATCTTCGTCGATCATCTCGCATGCCGCGATGATGATCCTGGCTTTCGTATCGAGACCGCCCTGCTTGCGTTCCATCTCCTCCGCCCTTCCGCTACTAGCACGCCGCACTAGCACACTGTGCTAGTGTCGAACCATCCCGTAGATAGTACAGCGTGCTGGTTGCCGCCCATCCGGGTGGAGAAGACGATTCGACCTGTGCGTTCTGGAAGGAAAACATGAAGTCTCGCGCCCCGACCATCGCAATTGCACTGATGGGTCTGCTCGTCGCCGGCTGCGCACACACACCGGCACAGACGAACGCCGCGCCGGAAACCGAACTGCAATGGAGTCCGTGCCCCGACGGAGTGGAGAAGCCCGAAGACGGTCCGCCCCAATTGCAGTGCGCCGCTGTGGCCGTGCCACTGGACTACGGCGACCCAGAGGGAACACAGATCGATATTACGATCTCTCGGCTGTCTGCAGATAACCCGGACACCCGACACGGTGTGTTGCTGCTGAACCCGGGCGGCCCAGGCGGGACCGGTCTGGATCAGCCCAACTTCCTTGTATCGCAGGGTATACCGCCGAGCGTCCTGGATACCTACGACCTGATCGGCATGGACACCCGCGGTGTCGGGCACTCGTCGCCCGTGAGTTGCGGATTCACCGACGACCTGGAGTACTACGGTGCGGTCCCGCCCTACGCCTTCGACGAGGCAGCGTTCACCGAACAAGCCACCACCGCAGAGGAAGTCGCCCGCCGATGCCACGCCAACGACGACGGGCGACTACCCCACATCACCACGGCGAACATGGCCCGCGACCTGGATCGGATCCGGGAAGCACTCGGCGAGGAGAAGGCAAGCTTCCTCGGATACTCCTACGGATCCGCACTCGGTGCCGCGTATGCCTCGATGTTCCCGGACACTTCGGATCGAGTTGTTCTCGACAGCAACATCGGCGACACCCATCTCGATCACGACGGATTGCGCAGATACGCGCGCGGCATGGAGGAGACCTTCCCGGACTTCGCGAAATGGCTTGCCGAACGGCACGGTCAGTACGGCCTGGGTGAGACAGCACAGCAGGTGCGTAGCACCTACTTCACGATCGCGGAACGTCTCGACCGAACTCCGATGGACGGAATCAACGGTCGCGCGTTTCGATTGGCGACTTTCGTGACGCTGTACAACCCGGCCTCCTACGAGACGGCAGCACAAACCTGGAAGATGCTCCTGAACTCCGGCAATGCAGCGCCCGCAGACGAGCCGGCGGCCGGCAGTGGGCCGTCGCCCGCAGACAACAGCTGGTCGGTATTCCTCGCGGTGACGTGCAACGACGTCGAATGGCCCGACGATGCCGATACCTACCGGCGGGCAGTGAACGACGACCGCGAGACGTATCCGCTCTTCGGTGCTGCCGCCGCGAACATCATGCCGTGCGCGTTCTGGCAGGACACACCGGCCGAGCCTCCCGTGGCGATCGACGACGACGGCCCGACCAATGTCCTGATCGCGCAGAACCGGCGCGACCCCGTGACGCCACTGCGGGGAGGCGAGTTGCTCGACGACAAGTTCGGCGAGCGGTCACGGCTGCTGACCGTCGACGGTAGCGGACACGGTGTCTACGCCCTCGGCAACAATCCCTGCGCTCAGAGCATCATCACCGACTTTCTGGTCGAGGGCGTGTTGCCAGAACAGGACACTGCCTGCACCGCGGGTTGACCCTGCCGCAGGGGCACGGTGTTTCGTAGTGGTGAGCGACCCCACCGACTCGCGGACCTGAAAGACCGCACAACATGCGACGCTACCGATTGGAGTGCGAATGCCCATCGCAACGACCAACAGTTCTCTGCCCGCACTGATCGAAATCGAAGACTTCTTCGCCGATCCACACTTCTCCAGCCCCTCCATTTCGCCCGACGGAACCAGGCTGGCCTACTTGGCGCCGAAGTACGGGCGGCGCAACGTGTGGGTGCGCGGTATTCACGAGGATCACGACGACGCGGTCTGCGTCACGCACGACAGCAGGCGCGGCATCTCGATGTTCCACTGGACCGAAGACTCCCGTTGGTTGCTCTACCTGCAGGACACCGACGGTAACGAGGACTGGCACCTGTACCGCGTGGACCTGGAGGCACCGGATACACCGGCGGTCGATCTGACCCCGATGGCACCCGGCTCGCGGGTGTTCGGTGTCGAACCGATGCGAGCCTCACCGGGCAGTGTGCTGGTGTGGATGAACGAGCGGCCGATGTTCGTGGACACCTTTCGTGTCGACGTCGCTACCGGCAAAAGAGACTTGCACGTAGAACAATCCGACCCGGGCAGTGCCGTCCTGCTCGACCGCAACGGGTCCGCAGCCTTCCAGACGTTCGAGACCGAAGACGGCACCCTCGAGATCTCTAGTGTGGATCCGAACACCGGCGACCGGCGTCTCCTGCGCCGTCTCGGCGGAGGCGAGTATCCGCTGGGCATCTACCCGCAGATTGTCACACCGGACGGGTCGGGACTGGTGATCGGCAGCTACCAGGACTCCGACGACCTGCGACTTGTGCGCATCGACCGCGACACCGGCGAGGAGACCGTGGTCTGCGCCGTGGACGGGCACAGCTTGTGCACCATCGAGTTGCACGCCCCCGGCGTACTACCGCCGACGGTGTTCACCAGCCGCCGCACCGGTGAGGTGATCGCCGCCCGGTTCGTCGGGGACAGACCCCGTATCGAGATCGTCGATCCCCGCTATGCCGAGGTCTTTGCCCGGCTGGACTCACTCTCCGACGGCGTATTGGGAACGCTGTCGTCGGATGAAGCCGAGCAGCGCTGGGTCGCAACGTTCGTCCACGACCGGGAGCCGGCGGTCACCTGGCTCTACGACCACAGCAGCGGGGAGAGCCGAGAGCTGTTCCGGCCTTTTCCGCACCTGGACCCGGCCACATTGGCCCCGATGGAAGCTGTCGAGTTCCCCGCCCGAGACGGGTTGCCTCTGCACGCATTCCTGACACTTCCGGTCGGGATCGAGCCACGGAATCTACCGACCGTCCTGTTGGTCCACGGCGGGCCGTGGGCGCACGACAGCTGGGGATACAGCCCGGAGGCGCAACTACTGGCCAACCGGGGCTACGCCGTCCTGCAGGTCAACTTCCGGGGTTCGACAGGCTATGGGCGCCGACACGTCACGAGCGCCATCGGCGAATTCGCCGGAGCGATGCACCACGATCTCATCGACGCCACCGACTGGGCCGTCGCCCAGGGTTACGCCGACCCGAACCGTATCGGCATCTTCGGCGGCTCCTACGGTGGCTATGCAGCGCTCGTCGGTGTCACGGTCACTCCCGGCCATTTCGCCGCGGCCGTCGATTACGTGGGAATCTCCGATCTCGCGAACTTCCTGCGCTCGGTGCCCCCATTTGCACGGGCCCGTGCCGCCAACAACTGGTACCGCTACGTCGGCAATCCCGACGACCCCACCCAAGCCGCAGACATGGCCGCACGGTCGCCCATCAACATGGTCGAGAAGATCCGCACCCCTTTGTTGGTCGCTCAGGGCGCGAACGACGCCCGCGTCGTCCAAGCCGAATCCGACAACATCGTCGAGTCCCTGCGCGATCGCGGTATCTCGGTCGAGTACCTCCTGGCCGCGGATGAGGGACACGGCTTCGCGAACCCCGAGAACCGACTCCGGCTCTACCACGCCGTGGAACGTCACTTCGCCGACCACCTCGGTGGCCGATGCGACACGTCACAGTGACACCACGGCGACCGCCACAGCAATTGCAAGACCGGAACTCTTGACCATGCCCCTGGGGCACGGTTGACACTGTTCACAACAGACACCGAGACGCAGGAGACGACATGGGCTGGAGCACTCGCGAACTCTCCGAGCTCGCGGGTACGACGGTGAAGTCGGTACGTCACTATCACGACATCGGCCTGCTCGATCAGCCGCCGCGGGCATCCAACGGCTACAAGCAGTACGGCGTCGCACATCTCGTGCGGCTGTTGCAGATCAAACGCCTTACCGCACTCGGCTTCTCGCTCGCGCAGGTCGCCGCCATGGGTGAGGACATCGCGCATCCCGAGCAGTCGTTGCAGACATTGGATGCCGAACTGGCGGCCACCATCGATCGGCTCCAGCGGGCACGGATGGAGTTGAGGCTCATTCTGCGGCACTCCGCAAGACCTGATCTACCACCTGAACTGGCCCTCGCAGCCAATGCCGACGATCTTTCCGACGCCGACCGGTCATTCGCGACCTACCTGACAAGAGTGCTCAGCCCGTCCGCCCTCGATGCGTACGGCGAGCTGTTGCGTAGCCCCGCCACACCGACGTCCGCAGAATTCGACGCCTTGCCAGCCGACACCGACGAGCAAACACGAGCAGACCTGGCCCGACGAATGCTCCCGGAAGTCGAAGCTCTGACCGAGAAGTATCCCGACGCCTTCGACATCGCAGCTGCAGAGGATCAAGCAACTGCGCGCAAGGTCGGGGCCGTGATGTCAGAGCTCTACAACCCTGCACAGCTCGACGTCCTGCGCACAGTGGCACTGGCCCTCCACACAGACGAGAGCACTCACGACTGATGCGACACCCTCCCGAGAGGAGTTCGGTTTCCCGTGTTCGGACCTCGATATCGTGGCGCGCTGTCCCTGCCGCGACACACCGCTGCGACAGCCGTTGCGGGGTCGATCCTCATCGCTCTCGGCGCGTGTAGTTCCGCGTCAACGACACCGCAGGCCCAGCAACCCGAGCCGGAGCCATCGGCAGAGTTGCAACGCTTCTACGACCAGGACCTGACATTCGGCGCGTGCGATGGTTACGCCACGACCGCCGCCGACCAGGCCACTTTCACCAGCGACCCCGAGTTCCGCTGCGCGCGCCTCGAAGTGCCGCTCGACTACTACAATCCCGGCGGAGACACAGCGCAGATCGCCCTGCTCCAATCACCTGCGCGAGGCGAACCGATGGGGTCGCTGGTGCTCAACCCCGGCGGTCCTGGAGGGGCAGGCATGAGCATGGCCGCGGTTGGCGCCACCACACTGGGCGAGAGCCCGCTCACCGCGAACTTCGACCTGATCGGGTTCGACCCGCGCGGCGTCGGAGCCTCGACACCGGACATCGACTGCTTCACCGACGCCGAGATCGACGCGGGCGAAGCCGTGACGACCGTGCTTACCGGCTCCGGTTCGTGGACCGAAAGCGACACCCGAGCGCTCGTGGAACAATGCTCGCAACGATCCGGCGGCGACGAAGTGCTGTCCGCTGTGGGCACCCGCGACGCGGCACGCGACATGGACATCCTGCGCGCCGCACTCGGCGACGACAAGCTCAGCTACCTCGGACGCAGCTACGGCACGAGGCTCGGCGCGGTGTATGCCGAGATGTACCCCACCAACGTGCGGGCGATGGTCCTCGACGGTGCCGCCGATCCGCACCTGGGAACTGCCGAACGCCGCCTCACTCAATTCGCGGCGTTCCAGCAGTCTTTCGACGCTATGGCAACGGACTGCGCCAAAGCTCCGGACTGCCCGCTGGGCACCGATCCGGGCCGTGCCGTCGACGTGTTCCACAGCATCACACGCCCCCTCATCGAGAATCCGATCATCACCGCCGAAGGGCGCCGGATGGATTTCGACGCCGCCTACAGCGCTGTGATTGCCGGGCTGTACGACTCGCGGGCGTGGCCGGCCATCACCAAGGGAATCGGCGAACTGCGCGCGGGAAAACCCGAGACACTCGTGCGCATCACCGACGCATTCGGAAGCCGCGGTGAGGACGGTGTGTACCCGAACTACTCCGAAGCGAACTTCGCGATCAACTGCATGGACGAACAACGCAACACTCCGGAGCAGGAAATTGAGCTCAAGCGCCGGATCCAGGAGATCGCACCGTTCACCGACGCCGGGCTGGGCACCGACGGCGCGCGCGATCCCTGTGAATCCTGGCCTGCAGAGCCCACATTGAGCTACCCGTATGCCACCGACATCGACGGGCTGGCCGACACGCTGACCATTTCGATCACCGGCGACCCGGCCACACCGTACGACGCGGGGGCGAGCCTCGCCGACACCCTGGGCGGGAGCCTTCTCACCGTCGACGGAAAACAGCACACCATTGCATTCGACGGCACCAACGACTGTGTCGATGCCATCGTCGCCGACTACCTGGTCGATCTGAAGTCCCCGCCGGAAGACTCCCGCTGCAGCCTGTGAGGGGCATCCGCCACGGTTACCGCACAGACAGCGCCTCGATCAGTGCATCGTTCACCTGTGCTGCGGGGCTCATCGGCACGGTGTGATGGGTCGCTCCCTCGATGAGGATCGAACGCATCCGTCGAAACGCGCCGATCCGCGTGGCCAACCGCCGACTGTCGTGGACTCTGCTGTCGGCCGCAAGGATCACCGTCGTCTCTACGGCCAGTTCCTCGAGCGCTCTTACCTTGGGACGCTTGGGAACAACGGTCTTCGACGACGGGAAGTCCGCGGCTCCCTTGGCGAGGAGGTCGAGCCAGTCGTCGTCGAGGTCGTGTCCTCGAGTCTCCCAACGGATGAAGTCACGTTCGCGTTTGTCGCTGGGACGTAACAACACCGGTACAGCGTGGGCAAGGTAAGGGGCCCGCATGCCGGCGAAGCACGAATTGGGATCGAGCAACGCCAGGTGCCGCACTCTCCCCGGTTCGCGTAGTGCGTAGGCGAGGGCGATCATCGCGCCGTACGAGTGGCCGACAAGACCGAAGTCGCTCAGTCCCGCGGCCGCGGTGACAGTACCGAACCAGGACATCAGGTCGTCGACACACCGAACGGGTTTGCCATCGGCGACGCTTCGTCCGGGATCACCGAGCAGATCCACCGCGTAGACCCGGTAGTGATCTGCCAGGGCGGCGACGTTCGCGAACCACACGGTGGACGTCGCCCCCGCTCCTGGCAGAAGTACGATCGGTGGCGCGTCGGGGGGTCCGCACGTGTTCACCCGGGTGGTCCCGTATTCCGACACGAGATCGACGCTGGTGACCTCGACCGGCCACTTCCCGAGAACACGATCGTAGGCGCGGTAGAAGGCGTCACCTCGGGTTGTGGAGGCGAAATCGGCGGTCGACAGCGGTTGCATCCGAACTCCTCAAAATTAACTCGATGCATCGAGATACTTCGGTAATCGAGATAGTAGATTGTCGGAGAAACGTTGTCGATCACGAGGTACTGCGATGAACCCCGAGCGCAAGCCTGCCGAGGACGCACTGGAGACCGTGCATCGACTACGCGCATTGGTTGTCGATCTACATCTGCTCGGGGCGGAATTCGCTCGTACGCACGGAATGCACGCCACCGATCTTCGGGCACTGATCTGCCTTCTCGACGCAGAACGTAACAACCTCGAGGCGACGCCCACGTGGTTGCGAGAACAGCTTCACCTCAACTCGGCGTCGGTGACCGCGTTGATCGACCGCATGGAAAGGTCCGGGCATGTGCGCCGCGAGCGAGATGATCGAGACCGCAGAAAAGTTCTCCTCCACGTCACACCCGAAGCCATGCAACTGGGCCAATCGTTCTTCGGCCCGGTAATCGCGAACGCAACAACCGCCATCGGTACGTACAGCCCCGAGCAATTGCAGACGATCGGTAGCTTCCTGGCCGACATGCACCAGGCGATCTCCTCCCTTCATTCACTCGGATCCTGAGGTAGCAACCCGGGTTCACCTACATACTCGCGGCGTCCTCGCCTGCGGCGCGATGCTCGAGGATCTCCCCCATGTGGTCTTCGGCCCAGAATTTCAACTGCCGTACCGTCTCGTGAAGCGACAGGCCGAGAGCCGTCAACTCGTACGACACCGTCACCGGCACGGTTGCGACGGCCCTGCGGGAGATCAGCCCGTCCTGCTCGAGGTTGCGCAAGGTCTGCGACAGCATCTTCGGGCTCACCCCGGCCAGTGTCCGGGAGAGTTCCGAGTAGCGCATCGCGGCGGGCTCACCCGCGCAGTCCGGACCACTGCCGAGCGCCGACAGCACCAGCGTTACCCACTTGTCGGAAACACGACTCAGTAGTTGCTGACTGGGGCACACCGCGAGGAACGCGTTGTAGTCCTGTTTGGCGCGCTCGCGCTTCTGCGCCGCCGTCATGGTGACCATCGCAGGACTCCCGTCCACTCGGTAGTTACGCACCTTCAGGTAACTACTTCCCAATGGGTAGCGGCTTCAGCATAGTTGCAGGAGTCCGATCCGGACACGAGAACTTCACGAAAGGCGAATCCGCATGAGTATCACTTCTTCCCTTCTCGGCGGTACCTGGAACCTGGGCGACCACGCAGTCTCCCGGTTCGGCTACGGAGCAATGCAATTGGCCGGCCCGGGTGTGATGGGTCCGCCGGCGGACCGCGAGGGAGCGCTCGCCGTTCTGCGTGAGGCGGTCTCGCTGGGCATCACCCACATCGACACCGCCGACGCCTACGGTCCGAGAGTCACCAATGACCTCATCCACGAAGCGTTGCATCCGTACCCGGAATCACTTCTCATTGCAACGAAGGTCGGCGCGCTCCGAGACGACGACGGCGGCTGGCCACCGGCGCGCACCCCGGACGCGTTGCGCAGGCAGATCGATGCCAACCTCGAGGGCCTCGGAGTGCCCGCCCTCGACTTGGTGAATCTGCGCCTGGGCGACTTCTCCGGCCCGGTCGAGGAACCCATCACGGAGGCATTCTCGACACTGCTGGAACTCAGAGACCAGGGACTCATCCGTCACCTCGGCGTCAGCAACGCGACGTCGGCCCAAATCCGGGAGGCGCAGGCACTCGGGCCGATTGCCGGCGTGCAGAACATGTACAACCTTGCTCATCGACACGACGACGAACTCATCGACCGGTTGGCCGAGGAGGGTATTGCCTATGTGCCGTACTTCCCGCTCGGCGGGTTCACGCCACTGCAGTCCGACCGCCTTTCGGCCGTCGCATCGCGTCGAGGTGCTTCACCGATGGGTATCGCTCTCGCGTGGCTGCTGCAGCGGTCACCGAACATCCTGTTGATAGCGGGGACCTCGTCCGTGGAACACCTGCGGGACAACGTGGCCGGCGCTTCCATCGAGCTTTCGGAGCTCGATGTAGCCGAGCTCGACAGCATCGGTGGATAGTTCGACCGGAGCCACAATCCGGTGGACGAAGTCCAGGCGACTCATCGTCAGTGCGTCGCCACCGCAGGCCTGTCGACGCTCCCTGCGACGTCGGCGCGCTCAGTCTTGAGCCCTACCGCCCAGTCGATCAGTTGCGATACTTCGTCGGCCTCTCTGCAGAAGCTCGTCGGCCGGACGACCACAAGGGTGGCACCGGCGTCGCACAATGCGTGGGCCCTCTCTTCGGTGGCGTCGTAGTCGACGGTCCCGTCATCCCGACGTTGCGGCGAGACAGACACCTGCACGATCGGCGAAAGCGGATCGCGTCCGTGCTCTTCGAACGTGTCGCGGAGCAGTGCCACGCTGGCCGAGAACGACGGCATGTCTGCAGGGTTCACGGTCCAGCCGTCGGCAACCCGGGCGATCCGGTCGAAGTTGCGCTTGCTGGGGCCGAATCCGAAGATCACCGGCACACGCACCTGGGCGGGGAAGGGCAGCGAATGGAAGTCCTCGAAAGCGAAGTCGCGCCCCTGGAAGGATGCGGGCGCCTTCGTCCAGAGCTCGCGGCATGCTCGAACGGTATCTTCCATCCGGCCGAAGCGGGCGTCGAACGGCATGTTGGTGGCCGTGTACTCGGCTTCCTGCCAGCCGACGCCCATGCCGATTGCGGTACGGCCCCCGGAGATTGCGTCGAGTGTTGCGATCTGCTTTGCCAGCAGCACCGGTGGACGCACCGTCGCGATCAGCACCGATACGTTCAGCAGTACCCGCTCGGTTACCGCTGCCACCGACGAAAGAAGCGAAAGAGGCTCGTACCAATCGTGTTCCAGAGGGAACGGGAAGTTGTGCGTCTGCCTGCGCTCCGCGTGAGCGCGTGCGTTGAAACCGAGATGGTCGCCGGTGGATATCACATCGATTCCGGCGCGGTCCGCGCCCGCTGCCAAGTCGAGTACCGGGCGGATGGCACCGCCGTAGAGGTTCTCGGCTCCGAGGATGTTCAGTCCGACCTGCATAGTGTTCCTGTTCTGTAGCTGCGTTCGAATGACTTCTACTTGGTCATGCCCACGCGACGTACATCGAAGTTGCCCGGGGTCACCCACGGCATGTCTTCGTTTGCAGTCAGGCCGATCGCCGAGGCAACTTCCTGCCGCACCTCCGGCCTCGTCGGATCACCGTGCGCCCGCATGTACACGCCGGGGACGTTACGGGCCGCGACCTCCGTCAGGTCGAAAGTTCCACTCTGCGAGAGCGAAGCCGCAACGAATGCCTCATCGGATCCCGCTGGACGATCGGCCCGCTTGTTGCAGACAGTGCTGAACGTTTACGGGACGAGACCACAGCCGGCGACCACGGCACGGAGATACGGCCCGTGGATAGCCGCCGCGACGACCACGAAGACGGCCAGTTGGATGCCCAATACCGAGGCCGGGAGTACAGCAGATCCGACCCCGGACGGAGCCACGATGTGCCCGATTCGATCAGGGCCGGCAGCGTGCAACTTCATACCGAGCAGTGCACCTCCCGGCGCGGACGGCGGAGGGCCGGCGGGAGCGCCGAGTTTGAGCAGCGCGCTCGCGAGAGCGGGTGTGCCTGCGCGACTGCGCGCGGCGTTGTCTGCCGCGATCTCCAGATAGTGCGGGATGACGTCGACGATCGCCGACACCAGAGGAACTCGCCGCAACGGCCAGGCCACGGTGTCGAGGAGAGTCAGGACCAGGTGGTGGTGTTGACGCAGATGCGCCTGCTCGTGTGAGAGAACGGCCGCGAGCTCGTCCGGCTCGAGGGCTGCGCAGAGACCGTCGGAAATGACGATCCCGCCGGACCGTTTCGGCAGGGAGAATGCGATCGGCCGCGAGTCGTCGAGCAACAGGACGCGGTGCCCGTCGATAGAAGTGCTGCGCGCCCGGCCGGAAATACCTTGCGAGGCAGACCGTGTGGAGCGTGCGCGGCGCACCCACCGAGGCACTCCCACGCCGATGAGAGTCAGCAGGCCGAGCACCGGAAGGATGAGAAGCAGTAGGACCGGGATCGCGGTGTCCACGGTGTTCGAAGCGAATGGGTTGGCTGCGTCGAGGCACTGCTGGCATACATCAGCGAAAGGCGCGGGAAGAAGGCTCGGGCCGGTCACGGTCCAGGCCGCCATCAGGCTCAGTGATACCGGCGCCAGCAACCACAGCAGCAGGCTTCCGGTCAGAACGAGTATCGCTGTGCGCGGAATGCGCATCAGTAGCGGCGAAGCGGATCGCACAAGAGTCGGCCCGCCCACGGCGGCCACGATGACGACGCCTGCGACGAGAACTGGAATGAGTACGGTCATCTGTCGTCTCCGCGCTGTGCGAGGTAGTCGCGCAACCGCTGCACATCATCGGGATCGATTGCGTCGATGAAATGCACGATCGACGCGGCGCGATCGTTGCTGGTGGACAGCGCCTGCTCCATGAGCCGTGCTGCGTGCACCTCTCGCGTATGACGGGGCGTGTAGACCGTCGACCGTCCCTGTTTTTCCGGGAGTACGAGCCGCTTCCGTTCGAGGTTGGTCATGACGGTGGCGATCGTGGTGTAGGCCAGGTGATCTCCCAGATGAACGATCACCTGCCGGATGGTGGATGTTCCCCGGTCCCACAGCACGTCCATCACTTGCTGTTCCAGCGCGCCCAGCCGCACCGGCTCGGACGATCGGTCCGGCTGTTTTTGGGAAGTCATGACGTCACTACCTTCTGACCGGCGGGGAGGGGGCATGAGACCTGTCCCTGCAACCGCCAGATGACCGCCAGTGCGGACAACGCGAGCGCGGCAACCGCCAGAACCGGCTGGAGCGGCGCAAACCAGGTCAGGGCGCCTGTGTACCCGAGGGCGAGAAGGGCGATCTTGTTGCAGACCGGGCAGCCGACTGCGAACCAGGCCAACACTCCGGCTGCTCCGCCGATGCGGGCACTGGCGCGATCCGAACCGCCAGTACCTGTCCCACGCTCCGGCGTGTCCGCGCCGGCAGCACCCACGGAAGGACGGATATACGTGGCGATGAGAATTCCGGTCAGGATCGAGGTGATAACCCACACCGGGTAATTCCATGGCACCGGCGGGATCTCACGTGTGAACACCGGGTTCGGAATCAAGACGGTGGCAATCCCGACGAGCATGCCGACAACCACCGCAGCCACTGCCGCGGTGATCGCTTGCCTCGAACCCCACATGCCCAGCGCACGTGCAGCGAGACCGAGCGACGAGCGCTGTCTGCCGATCCAGTTCGTGATGCGACTCATGCTTCTACTATGCCCGATAGTCGACTACCTTACGTAGTCGACTATGTTTCATAGTAGAACTCGCCCAGGTCCTCGATTCGTCAGGAGCAGGAAGATCTCCGAACACACCACATCCATGCGTTCACGGCCGTGGAAGGTCATTGCCATCGGCGCGATCGTTGTTGCACTGCTCGCCATCGGCGCGGCAATCGGCGCACGGAACGACAGCGACAGCAACTCCGCGACGAACTCCCGGTCGGCCGAGGGAGCACAGCAGCTCGCAGACCTCGCCCGCCGCGGCGACAACGACCCGTTCGCCATCGGCGACGTCGACGCGCCCATCGTGATCATCGAATACGCGGACTTCACCTGCCCGTACTGCAGCGCTTTCGCTGTCGAGACATTCCCGACCCTATTCGAGAAATACATCGAACCCGGCCACGTCCGTCTCGAATGGCGCGACACCCCCATCCTCACCGAGCATTCCGAGAACACCGCGATAGCCGGACGTACGGCAGCCGAACAAGACTTGTTCTGGGAGTTCTATCACCGGATGTTCGAACACACACTTGCCGGATCGAAGGACTACAGTCGCGACACTCTGATCGGAGTCGCGGGCAAGGTGAACGGCATGGACATCGATGAGTTCACCGCATCGCTGGACGCCCCCGCGCTGGCCGACGCGGTGAGACGGGAAGGGGCCGAATCCCAATCGCTCGGAGTGACAGCGGTGCCGACTTTCATCGTCGGCAACGAGGTACTTCAGGGAGCGCAGCCCATCTACGTGTTCGAACAGATCCTCGACGAGCAACTCGGAGAAGACAACTGATGGATGTCGGATACCTGGGAGCGTTTCTCGGTGGCGTGCTGAGCTTGTTGTCACCGTGCTCGGTGATGCTCCTTCCCGCGTTCTTCGCCTACGCGTTCTCGCATCCGGCGACTCTGGTCGGACGGACAGGCGTGTTCTACCTCGGCCTGATCACCACGCTCGTCCCGCTGGGCGTGTTCGCCGGGACGGCGGGGGCCTTCTTCAATCAGAATCGAGGGCTGCTGCTGACCATCGTCGCCGGTGTGGTGATCGTCTTCGGGATCATTCAACTGGCGGGCATCCCGATTCCGGGTTTGTCGCGCAGCAGCCACAGCGGGGATGCGGGCCGCACCTGGACCGTTTTCCTACTGGGCACCGGGTACGGGGTCGCGGGGGTGTGCACGGGCCCGATCCTCGGCTCGGTCCTGATGATTGCCGCTGTGGGAGCGAACCCCGTCTACGGCGGCATTCTGCTTGCGATCTACGCGGCAGGCATGGCACTGCCGTTGCTTCTGCTCGCGCTCGTCTGGAAGCGATGGTCGAGCAGGCTCCGTGTTCTCCTCACGCCACGTGAACTCACCATAGGACGTTGGAGCAACAGCTGGCACGCGATCGTCGCCGGGGCATTGTCCGTCATCCTCGGCGGACTGCTGGTTCTCGTTGCTCGTGACCCTGAGATGGGCGGTCTGCTGCCCATCGCCGCCCAGTACCGGCTCGAGACGGGCGTGGCGGATGTGGGCAGAAATGTATCGAACGTCGTCGTTCTCGGTGCGTCTGCAGTTATCGCGGTGCTCGGTGCGGCGGTGTGGTCGTTGCAGCGCACCAGAAAGCGCACCTCCCGCGGCGGCACCTCCGAGAAGGTCGACCACTCATGACCGCGTCGCCCGGCTCATGACCGCGTCGCCCCGGGGTCACGATCGGAGACGGAGCCGTCGTGGCAGCCGGAGCTGTCGTCACCAAAGATGTCGCTGCGCGCACCATCGTCGGCGGGGTGCCCGCCAAAAAGATTCGAGACATCGACGCCTGAGGGCCTCGTTCGGTGGGGGCAACGACCGCACTGGGTTCGGCGATCGCCACACTTGCACGTCACCGACCAATCGAGCAGTTACATCACCTGCGAGCTCTGATCACAACGTGAATTACTCTGCGCTCGAACATCTCCCGATGACACGGCACGTCCAGGCGCCGCCCGCTGATACATTGACATGATGCTGCTCAGCCAACTGATGCAGGACGCGCTTGCTGCCACACCCGACAAACTCGCCCTCATATTCGAGGATGACGTGCTGTCGTATCGCGAGATGCACGACGCAATCGAACGTTCGGCCCAGGCACTACTGTCGCTCGGGATCGGCCGCGGCGATCGGGTGGCGATCTTCATGCGCAACCGGTGGGAGTACGTCGAGCTGTACTTCGCGTGCTTTCGCATCGGCGCGATCGCGGTACCGCTGAACCACCGGTTCCAGACCGACGAAGTCGTCTTCGCCATCACGCACTGCACGGCAAAGTTACTGCTCGCCGACCAAGCACTGCTGCCCGTAGTGCGGAAAGCGCCGAGCATGAGCTCTACCGCGCCGCGGGAATCCCGGTCGTCAGATTCCCGCGGCGCGCGGTGAGCGCGACTTCGAACGCCCATTCCTCGATGGCGACGAGTACGTTGTCGAACTCGGCGTGGCCAGGCTGGGCAACAGCTCGATCTCGTACGCATGGCGCATCCTCAACGGTGAGGATGTGGCGGCGACGGGCTCACATATTGTCGTGCATCTGGACGAAGCTGGAGCACCTGCACCGGTGCCCGTGAGCATGTGAACAATCTTGGAACCCTTTACAGCCGAGGAAGATCGATATCGATTCAGCCCTGGGACAAAGTTGAGGACGGGCCGTTGAAGGAACGCAAAGCGCCGTCGTACCGTGAATTGGCGAACACCCATCCCAGAGCACACGCGACCGTTCAGTCCACCCATATGCACCTCGGGCTCCTGCGGTAGAACCAGACCTGTCGGCTCCAGCGCCCCATCGCCTCCGCACAGACCTCGGTCCGTCGCACCTCCATCAACTGAGTCGGAGAAGGTGCCGTGTTGCTCGTTCCGACGGCTCGAAAACCCTCTCCGCCATTACGTCCCGTGCACCGCCAGCCGCCACTGCGGCAAAGCGCTCGAGCATCCCTGCATAGTGGCCGGCATCGAGAACGTCCTCGACGATGGTCACCCGCCCCCGTCCAGGCACTCGCGCGCGATCAACTCGATCAGCACGATGTTGAAGGCGTCCGGTTCATCGGGCTCACGCAAGATCGTGCGGCGGACGTTGTCCTGTGCGACGACCGCGCACTCCCCTTGTCGAATCGATACTGCGACGCGCGTGCCAAGGTGCCCTTGCCGGAACGCGAATCTCCTCGAAGCACCACGAGTATCGATTTGTTCAACGATGTCACGAGACAACAATAGTGGTCAGACATAGCAGCAAATTCACTGACGACGTCGCCTCTTCCAGCTCAGGGCACAGGGAGTTATGCTGAGACCGCACGACTGGCGAGGGTGGGCAACCACCGGGGAGTGCACGTAGAGCCGACATCGACCGCCTGGGTGTCTCTCGATTTCGATCGAGAGGACCAATCGTGACAGCCCAGATCGTCGATGGCCGCACCGTAGCGGCACAACTCGTCGACACCGTTACCAACGAGACCGCCCAGTTCGTCCACCAGCACGGCCGCCGCCCATGCCTGGCGACTGTGATTGTCGGCGACGATCCTGCCTCCCACACCTATGTCCGTATGAAGCGCAACCGGTGTGGGTCAGTGGGCATCGAGTCGCGCTACGTGGAACTCCCGATCGACACCACCACAACCACCCTCATCGCAGAGATCACTGCCCTGTCCGCGGATCCGACCGTCGACGGAATCCTGCTGCAGCACCCGGTTCCCGACCACATCGACGAACGCGCAGCGTTCGAGGCGATCGTCCCTGACAAGGACGTCGACGGCGTCACCATGCACAGTTTCGCTGCAATGGCCTTCAACGAGAATGGCTTCCACTCGTGCACCCCTGGCGGGATCCTTCGCCTACTCGACGCCTACGATGTCCCGCTGGCCGGCAGGCACGCAGTGGTGATCGGCCGCAGTCCGATCCTCGGAAAGCCCGTCGGGATGCTGCTCCTCGCGCGCGACGCGACGGTCACGTACTGCCATTCCCGAACCCGGGACCTGGCTGATCAGGTACGGCGTGCCGATATCGTCGTCGCCGCCGTGGGCCACCCTGAACTGATCCGCGGCGACTGGATCAAGGACGGCGCCGTGGTCATCGACGCGGGCTACAACCCGGGCAACATCGGCGACGTCGACTACTCCGGCGCAGCCGAGCGGGCGCGGCTCATCACGCCTGTACCCGGCGGGGTGGGTCCGATGACGATCGCGGTTCTCCTCGAGCAGACCCTCGCCGCCGCAAAAGCTGCCGAATACAGGTAGCTGCGCTATCCGGTTCTCGGGATACACCGGACCGTGACAGACTTACCGATGTGGAGCTGTTCCCGATGATCGAACCGTACGACTCGGGACACCTCGTTGTCTCTGATGGCAACTCGTTGTACTGGGAGACCATCGGCCTTCCGTCGGGCGTCCCCGTCGTCTATCTTCACGGAGGCCCTGGATCCGGCTGCACTCTGGGCATGCGTAGATTCTTCGACCCGGACGTGTTCCGCGCGGTGCTGTTCGATCAACGTGGCTGCGGGCGCAGCACGCCCCGTGCCGACGATCCCGACACGGATCTTTCCACGAACACCACCGCCCACCTCGTCGCCGACCTCGAGAAGCTCCGTGAACACCTCGGAATCGAGAGATGGGTCGTGGCCGGGGCATCGTGGGGCGTCTGCCTCGGACTGGCCTACGCGCAGACGCACCCCGAGCGAGTGATTGGGATGGCATTGGGCGCGATCGCCTCCGGTAGCCGCAAGGAAGTCGAATGGATCACCCGCGATATGCGGCGCATTTTCCCTCGTGAGTGGGAGCGGTTCGTCGAGCCGGTTCCGGAGGCCGATCGCGACGGCAATCTCGCGGCTGCCTACGCACAACTACTCGCCCACCCCGACGCCGATGTTCGTGAGAATGCCGCGTTGCACTGGTGCCAGTGGGAGGACACCCATACTTCACTCGTTCCCGGGTGGACGCCCTCCCCTCGCTACCAGGACCCCACCTTCCGAATGATGTTTGCGCGCCTGGTTACTCACTATTGGGGCAATGACCACTTCCTCGCCGAGAACCAGCTTCTGGACGGCATGGGCCGACTCGAGGGGATACCGGCGATTCTCGTCCACGGTCGGTACGACGTCTCCGGTCCCCTCGACACCGCGTGGGAACTGTCGCGCCGATGGAAAGGCAGCCGTCTCGTAGTCGTCGACGATGCCGGTCATGGTGGCGGCAGTTTCACCAGCGAGCTCATCGAAGCGATCAACAGCTTTGCTGGGACGGCCGGTGGTCGCCCACGCGACATCGGCCAGAGCGAGGCGTGAGGACATGGCAGCTGCCCACCACGACACGCGGTCTGCGCACCAAGAGATGTCAAGTTGCGCTGTGACTGTGGCACCGGATTTTCGTGCAACGCGTGCGTCTCGTAGCCGGCGTGGAGGACATTCGGCCATGTCTCCGCTGTCTCCGGCGTCGAACTCGACACCCCTTCCGGCAAGAGGATCACGCTCGGACCGGGGTACGAAAAGAGTCTCAGCCGCGTCGGAACTGTTCTCGATTCTGCCGGGCAGCGATCAGGTACCGTCCTTTGATGAGTACGTCGCTGCCCGGCCGTTCCCGCTGAACTTCCAGCCATACACACCGACTGTGACGCGCGCGGATGAATGGAAACGTAGCGGGAGCGGAGCGCGGGAACACATGCAGGTCGACGCTTATGTCACGCATACACCGAACGACCTCCGGCCAACCGTCATTGCCGCACTCGTCGCTCTCCCGCCGCGTAGAGCGAGTGAGCAGGATGAACCCTGTCAGTCGCGCGCTCGGAGAACGTGGACGTAGTTGGCGACGGCAAGCCCACCCATGTTGTGCACTGCGGCAACATCTGCCACCGGGAGCTGCATGGCTCCTGCCGTGCCGGTCAGTTGCATCGCACTGAGGACCAGCTGGGACACCCCCGTCGCACCCACCGGGTGTCCCTTGGACTTCAGGCCACCCGACACGTTGACGGGCAGAGCCCCGTCTCGATCGAATGCTCCTTCCGCCAGCTGCCACCCACCCTTACCGGGCTCGGACAGTCCGAGCACCTCGTAGAGGACGAGTTCGGCGATGGTGAAGCAGTCGTGCAACTCGACGAAGGACAGGTCCGACGCAGCCACACCTGCCCTCTCCAACGCGGTCCGCCATGCGACGTGTGAGCCGCGCATCGCCAAGGGGTCGCGTCTACTCGCGGGGTGAAAGTCGTTGGCCTGTCCCATCCCCGCGAGCCGCACCCCTGCAGTACCGGCGGACGACGACGTTCGATCCGCGGTGGTGACGACCACGGCAGCCGCCCCGTCGGACACCGGTGAACAGTCTGTGCGACGCAGCGGGTCCGCGACCATTGGGTTGTCGGGCCCCACGGTCCGGCAGAAATCGTACGAGAAGTCGCGGTGCAGATGCGCCCACGGGTTCGCGAGCCCGTTTGCGTGGTTCTTCGCCGCGATGCGCGCCATCGCATCACTGGGATCTCCGTACCGCGTGCCATAAGCCCGCGCCACTTCGGCGAACAATCCCGCGAAGCCGACGCTCGATGGCTGGCCGGCACTGTCGTAGTCGGCGCCCACAAGCGCACGCCCGACCACGTCTGCGCCTGCGTCGGTCATCTTCTCCGCGCCGATGACCAGCACGGTGCGTGCCTCGCCAGCGAGGATCGAGTGAACTCCGGTCCGGACAGCCGCAGCACCCGACGCACACGCGTTCTCGACGCGCGTCGCGGGCTTTCCCCACAGTCCGTCGTCGGCTTGTAGCGCCAGCGACGAGGCGAAGGCCAGGGGCTGCATGCCCGCATTGAAGGTGCCCAGCACGATCTCGTCGACGTCGGCCGCGGTGATCCCGGCGCTCGCGATCGCATCGTTCGCAACGGTGGTGATGAGTTGTTCGAGCGTGGCGTCCTGTTTGCCGAACGGCGTGTGTGCCCATCCGGCCAGCACGACCTCCTGCTCACGAGCTCCGAGCCGACTCGACATCATGACGCCACCTCCACTGCGGAGCCCGACGGCGATTCGCTCGCCGCAGAGGTCGGCCCGGCGGGAACCGAAGCGGCTTCAGCGCGTCGAAAGTCACTGGGCTGCAGCACGAAGAGCGCCACGATCGATACCAGTCCGGTTGCGACGAAAAAGTACCACGGTGCGGTGATGTCGCCAGTTTTCGTGATGAGCCACGCTGCCACGAAGGGGGCGCACCCACCGAAGACCGCAACAGGAACGTTGTAGGCGATCGAGATGCCGGTCGACCGAATCCGCGTGGGGATCAGCTCGGTCATGGTCGCGTAGGTCGACGACACGTACAGACCGAACGTCACGGCGGTGGCGAGCAGCGGAAGGAGGAACGATTCGGGTGTCGCCCCGGGCGCGGCCTGGAAGAACCAGAACATCGACGCGGTACCGAGCACACCGACCACAAGCAGGAACGGCTTGCGGCCGTAGCGATCCGTGAACGCACCACCGATCGGCATGACCGCCGCGGCCAGCGCACAGGCCAGCAGGACGTACCAGAATCGGGTCGAGTTGCTGAAGCCGAGGGTGTTGGTCATGAAGGTCGAGGCGAACGTGAGCACCAGGTAGAAGATCGACGAGTGCAGCACGATGATGCAGAACACGAGTGCGAGGGAACGCTTCCAGCGCATCGATTCACGCAGCGGAGCCTTCTCGTGCTCCCCTGCGGCCTGCAGTGCAATGAACTCCGGGCTGTCCTCCAGCTTGAGCCGGATGTAGGCAGCGATCAGGCCCAGCGGGCCGGCGATGAGGAACGGGATGCGCCATCCCCACGCCGCCATGCCGTCCTCGCCGAGCAGTGCCGTCAGACCGTTCGCGACGAGGCTGCCCAGCATCAGGCCGAGCACAGCGGTCACCATGAGCCAGCTCGTCGAGAAACCCCGACGTCCCGGACCGGCGTACTCCGCGACGAAGCTGGTCACGGTGCCGATCTCACCGCCTGCCGAGAAGCCCTGGACGCAGCGCAACAGGATCAACAGGATCGGTGCGGCGATACCGATCGATGCGTATGTGGGCAGCACACCGATCAGGCACGTCGATCCCGACATCAGGACCATGACGATCATGAGTGTCTGCTTCCGCCCGATCCGGTCGGCCATCGGCCCGAAGAAGATCCCACCCAGCGGCCGGATGAAGAAGCTCAAGGCGAATACCGCGAAGCTACTGAGCAGAGCGACCGCCGGAGATTGCGAAGCGAAGAACAGTTGCCCCATGGTCACGGCAAGGAATCCGTAGACACCGTAGTCGAACCATTCGATGAGGTGACCGGAGACGGCGCCGACGAAGGCACGTCGCCGTCGAGTCGCTGAGACGGGAGTCGCGGTTGTCATCGTGTGACAGCTCCTTCGGTGTCGGCCAGCTTGAAGCGGCGGATCTTGCCCACGCTGGTGCGCGGCAGTTCGGGTACAACGGTCCATTCGTGTGGACGGGCAGCTCTGGTGAGATTGAGTGCAGCCCACGCTGAAAGCTCATCGGCGCTCGGAGGATCCTGCGCGTCGCGGGCGACCACGTAGGCCACCGGCACCTGGTCCCGGATCTCGTCCGGGCGAGCCAGCACCGCAGCTTCGAGGACACCGGGCGCCTGCGCCACGGTCGCCTCGACCTCGGTCAAGGAGACGTTCTCGCCGGCAACCTTGATGACGTCGTCGGCTCGTCCGACGAAACGCCAGCCGTTCGGGGTCTCGACGGCGAGGTCGCCGGTCAGCATCCAATCCGTACCGTTCTCGTCGGTGCGGAACGTCCGTTCCGTCGTTGCCGGGTCGTCGAGATACTCCTCGAAGAGCGTGTCGCCTCGGACCCCGGCGACCGCGATCATTCCGACCTCACCGACTGCAACCGGATCGAGGGTTCCGGGCGTCACCAACTGGGCGACTCGTCCGTCGAGCGGCGTGCCGATCAGGTCGGACACCGGCGGGATGCTGCGGTCGTAGGTCACTACCGGCACCGTCTCCGTCATGCCGTAGAGCTGACGGGGCAGGCATCCGGCGAGTCGGCCGAATTCCACATGGTGTTCGGCGCCGAGGCTCTGCGCGAACCACACATGCCGCAGTTGTGCGGGCGGCTGGTCGGCCGGGGTACGCGCCAGGACCATGCGCATCGGAGCGGCAAACAAGCTCGCGTGTGTCGCGCCGAGCGCAATCGCGTCGCGCACCCATCCGCTCGCCGAGAAGGTGGCAGTCAACCCGACCCCGGCGCCGACCGCGATCGCCGACGCGAAGCAGTAGTACTGGGCGTTGCCGTGGAAGAGCGGCAGGGTCACCAGCCAGCGGTCACCGGCCCGCAGGTCGGCCGCGGCGGCCATTGCCGTCGCCACCCGGAAGTAGTTGGCCTGGGTCAACACCACTCCCTTGGGCTGGGATGTCGTGCCGGAGGTGAACATGATGGCGAGTCGGTCGGCGGGTCGGGGTGCAGTCCACTCCCCCATGGTGACCTCGTCGTCGACGAGTCCCACGGCCGAGTCCAGGACGTCGCGGGCCGTCTCGGTCAACTCCGCCGTGGGCAGCCCGTGAACAGCGGCGCCTTCGAGGTAGGCGTCGCGGCGTGCCGACGAGTGGAGTCCGAGCTTCGGCGACGTCCGGCCGATCTGCTGGTCCAGGTCTCGAGCGGAGGCGCTCGGGTCGGCCGGAACGATCCATGCGCCCACCCGCGCAGCTGCAAGCCACAGCGCCACGAAAGCCGGGCAGTTACGAAGGCACAGGTGAATGCCGTCGCCGGCGACGACGCCACGACGGCGCAGACCAGCCGCAGTGCGCGCGACGACGTCGTCGAACTCGGTATACGTCCAGCGTGTGACGGTGCCGTCCTCGTCCTGGAACACGAGGAACGTTCCGGCGCCGTGCCCGCGAACCGCAGCCGCCCACAACGAATCGAAAGTACCCGGCAATCCACCGAGTGGTGTGCCCGCATCGTTATCCCGGGCTACTACCGCAGCTGCCGATCCAGCGCTTGTGATCCACGTCATGCTCTACATATTCAGTGGTGAGCCGACATTTTGCTACGGTCCACAGGCCAACCCGACTGTAAGGTGATTGGAGAAAACTCCAATCCGGGCCCCTCGGTGGATAGATAGGAGACCCGACGATGACGGTGACGGTGACGCTCGAGTCGGTCGCCGCGATGCTCCGCGCCGAAGCCGAACAGATCGCGCAGAAAGCGGCCGACGACATCCACCGGGAACTCCCCGACTACCTGAGCATCGACCGCAACGAGCTCATCGCTTCGGCCCGGCTGAATGTGGCGCGCGGCATGCTCACTCTCGAAGAAGGGCGAGCACCGCGCGATATCCCCGATGGCGAAGCGCGGCAGACGACCCGGCGGCGGATCAGCCAGGGCATGACCATCGAAGACATCATCCGGGCATATCGGCTCAGCCTCAACGCCATCCACAACCGATTCATCGAAGTCGCACGGGAATTCTCGTTGACGGCCGAGTCGACACTGCGCGGCTCGACGCTCCTGTGGGACGTCGGCGACTGGTTCGTCGCCGACGCCGTCAAGGAATACCGGGCGCACGCCGTCTCGGAAGCGGTCCGTCGATCTGTGGAAGAAGCCGACGTGCTCCGGTCCCTCTTGTCCGGATCAACCCTCGACCCTGCTCTGCTCCCCCGGGTACGCGCCCTCGGCATGGATCCCAGCCGCGAGCACTACGTCGTCTTCGGGCACCCGATATCGAGCAGCCGGGAGCGGTGGACCGCAGACTTGAGCAGGTACGGATCGACACCCGGCGGCGCAGCCCTGGTGGCGGAGGTATCCGGACGCACCGCCGCCTTGGTCACCCGCGTGCCACGCGAGATCGCGGACCGCGGGGTGCTCGCCGTGGGCCCCTCCGCCCCACTGCATGAGGTCGGTGCGTCCGCCGCCGTGGCAGAACAGATCCTGACGCTCGTACCCGGTGGAATACCGGGCCTGCACGACCCCAGCACGATGTCGTGGCGACTGGGCATCCCCGGAGCTCCGCTGGTCACGCAATTGCTCCGACAGCGCTACGTCGAACCTCTTGCAGGAGAGGGTGATTTCGGCGCGATCCTGCTCGACACCGTGCAGGCCCACCTCGAACACGACCGAGTCGTGCGCGCGACGGCCGAGGCGCTCGTCATCCACCAGAACACACTGCGTCACCGGCTCGCTCGCTTCGAAGAGCTGACCTCATGTTCTCTCGACTCGACTGATACCGTCGTCGAACTCAGCTGGGTTCTTGCTGCCCGCCAGAGTGGGGGCAGTATCGACGCATGAGCGAGACGCTCCGGGCTCGCGTCCGACAGCCGCTCGGTCCTGGCCCTGCACACGGACTACTCCGCAGCGACCACGAATGCAGGCGCGCCGACGATGGCACTGACCGCCATCGATCTCGACTCCGGCGTCCGAAGTCTGACTCCACTGGACATGCTGCAGGTCGGCGGAGGCGCGCTGCGGACCACCCTGATCGTCCTCGATGACCGGCTTACTGGCTCAACCCGGACAAACAGGTGCTGTCGGTACCGGTGGCGGGATCGTCGACGGTGACACACGAATGGACGCTTCCAGTCACCACCGACTCCACGATCGCGTCCGTGCACGAGGCAACGGTGACCGCCATCGACTACCGAGATCAACCAGTACTCTCCCGCTACGACTTACGTACCGGGATGCGAATCGGCGAGCCGGTCGATCTGCCGTGGCTCGAACCGATCATCGGCTCACCGGCAGGAGACACGATCTACACGCTGACCAGTCTCGCCGGTGCACCGTGAGGACATGACCAATTGGACATGATCAGCCGACGACCGTCGACTCCGATCGGTGGTCGCACTCAAAGGGCCATCCAGCAGTACATGCCCTCACCCCGCTGACGCGCGGTCTGCGCGAGCGCGCGCCAGTCGTGGAGCATCGGCAGCAACTGTGCGGGATCACCCGCGCCCCAGAATTCCTCGGTCTCCGACCACGGTCCGGCAACCTCCGCGAGACGCTCATCAGTCGCCGTCGCCAGCGCGATGGTGAATGCGTCCGGCATCGAAACAATCCACGCTGCTTCGTGATCCGGATCGCTGATCAGCCGGGCCCAGGTCCGATCCCCGGTGATCCGGCCGTAGGGTTCACCGGAGAGCAGAGCCATCAACGTGCCTGCCTGAACAGTCGCCTCGACCGCATCGAGTACGGGCGCGTGCGACAGGGCGGGCCCGTCGTCGACAGTGGCAGCCGCAGTCTCGTCGTCCGGTGCGGTGAAGTACGTGTTGATGACGCCCATACGACCCATCCTGGCAGAGGCCGCGGCGACCGCGGGATTCGCTTACAAACGCACCGGAGGCAGTGGTTCGATGTCGGCTCGCGACTCTGAGCCGAATCGCGTATCCCGGATCGCCGACAGCGCGTCCGAAAGAGTCTGCCCGAGCAGGTGCAGCGAATTTAACCCGCGCGATTCCCACACTGGGAACTCGCCGTCCGCGCGACGAGCTGACGTGTCCCAGAGCAGTGCATCGCCGTTCTCGCTCCACCCGAATACATGCAGCGCCTCGACACGTGCCCAGTCGCCGTCCGGTTCGATCATCCACTCGAACTCCTCGGCCCGACCGTCCCGGTAGCAGTCACGAAACCGCTCGGTGAGTACCTCTGCACGCCCACGTCCGTCCGCGTAGCCCGGAAACACCGGCGGATAGATCAGCCAGAGACCGAAGGTCCGCGCCCAGCCGTACCGCCGGATGAAGTCTCGATAGGACGGCGGGTATCCCCCGCCGTCGGCGAACAGAAACGATTCGAACGCGGCGAAATCTATGTGCCCCGTAGACAAGTCCACGACGTCATCGGACCAGTGTGGGCGAGCTTCCGGCATAGGTGCACAGTACCGGGACGCCGTCGGTGCTCGGCCTCACCGGTCAGTGGAGACGGGACCCTGATCGGCTCGGCGTGCGGCACCTGCCCTTGGCAACCTCATTGGCGAGGCCGGGAGGTGACCTCGAGAGCGACACGGGTAAGGGCTTCTTCTGCTGGGAGAGCAGCTTGGGCGGATGCCGTCAGATCGTATCGGGAGACCGCGACAGGCTGCTGGGTGCCGGCGAGGGCATATCGGACGACAGTGTCGTTCTTCTCGGCCACAAGGAGCATGCCCACTGTCGGCTGGTGTGTGTCGCGGATCCGGAGTCGATCCTCAACCAGTGCCACGTAGAAGCCGAGTTGCCCGGCATCACGCGGGTCGAACTTCGTTGTGTTGAGTTCGATCACCACGTAGCGCAACTGCTCGACGTGGAAGAACAACAGGTCGACGTAGAAGTCGTCCCCGTCGACGTCGAAATGCACTTGGCGACCGACAAATGCGAATCCCCGGCCCAGCTCGCGCAGCGTGTCGATGATCCGCACAACCAGACGGTCCTCGAGCTCCCGCTCGCTCGCATCGCTGTCGATCGCAAGGAATTCCAGCGTGAACGGATCCTTGGTGAGCTGCTGCGCCAGCTCGGAGTCCCGCTGCTCGAGCGCGGCACCGAAGTTCGAAGGTGCAGCACCCTGCCGGCCGTGGAGACGCGTGGTGATCTGATGAGCGAGCACGGAACGCGACCACCCGTGATCGGCGTCCTGAGCGGCATACCACTCACGCAGATCCTGGTCGTCGAGCTTGTCGAGAAGTTCGGCGATGTGACCCCACGGCAATTGTCCAACGGGTCGTTGGACAATTGCGTCTTCGTCGGGCCATGCCTCGGCAAAACGCCGCATGTAGAACAGGTTCGCTCGCGAGAAGCCCTTCATGGTGGGGAACTCTGCGCGTAGGTCCGCGGCGAGCCGGGACAGCACCTTGGTTCCCCAACGCTCGGTCTGCTGGCGTTCCAAGATCGTGTGGCCGATCTGCCAGTAGAGGCGGATCAGTTCGGTATTGACCTTCCGCTGTGCCTGGTACCGCGCCTGGTGTATGCGGCGCTTGAGTTCCTCGAGCGTCGCGGCGTAGTCCGTGGGTTCGAGCTCTGCCATACCTGGAGCATTGCATCCATGTCTGACCCGTCGGGCATCCCTGAGTTGAGCGGTACGCCCATGACGGCCACGGAGCTCGCCCCCGGGGTGACCGGGACAGACTTCAGTTCGAGCCCGGACAGATTCGCCACGGGGTACGACGCGCTGGGCAATGCGTGCGCACCTCCCGAGGCAACAGGGAGCCCGTCGTAGGTCACGAACTCGGGCTGCGCCATGCGGGCGGGCCCTCTGACCGCGGTATGTTCACCCGCAGGCCCCCTCGGGAGCACCGACCGACCAGAACCCATCGGGCGATCCAGCAGGAATCAGCGGTTCGATCCACCGCGTCACGACCTCGACGACCGCGGCCTCGAGATCGTCGTGGGTCCACCCGAATGGCCGCGACGACACCGCAGGCCACCAGCCGAGCTCGCCCCATTCCACACCGAAGAGCCGACGCTCCTCGTCGAAGCGGCGATCGAGCAGGAAGGCGTCACGCCCGTCGAAGCGGGCCCAGACGTCGAACGGCCCCTCGCCGTCCTGGTCGACGAAAACATCGATGGTGATGCCCTCGATGTCGACACCGTCTGCGCACGCCGCGTCGAGGAACCCGATGAGCCGGTCGGCAACCTCGCTCGAAGCCGTCGTGAGAATCCGCCGCACCGCGGCCTCGTAATCGCCTGTGTCCACGCGGTCAGAATATCCGCCGGTCAGGCACAGCCCAGGAGACCTCGATACGGGAGAGCGCCTTTGCCTCCTCCTCATACGAAAATTACTGCGACGCAGGTGATGACGCCGGGACCGTGGCGCCCCCTGCAGCGCTACGGTCCCGGCGAGTCCGGTGGCCAGCGCGACAAGCACGCGGGCAGGTCTTCAGGGCGTCCCGAAGGAGCGTCCTTGCGCGTGCGCCCCTCAGATGATGAGGGCGGCGACACCGACACAGACGATGATGAGCACAGCCACCAAAGCACCAAAGGCAAAGGAGCCGGTCAGCACCAACGCCGGCGCGCCGGCCGGTACTCCGGAGCCGAGCGCGATGGCTGTGTGCGATCGGAATCGAGACTCCGGCAATTCGGGGTAGTTCGTGCGGGGATCCATCCGAGACTCGGGCATCATAGGACTTTGAGTCCCCTTGCCGAGGCACCGCGGTTCTCCATGCGGATACATCGAGTCGGTCGGCGACATCGGCAGCGGCATGTTCCTCGGCCCTTTCGAAACTCCAGCCGGATCGGTCGTTGTCCGGCTCCTCCTGGGAGCTGTGGGTGTGAGGTGCGGCGGTATATCGATCGCAACGGTTTTGCGAAGCATCACAACCGTTTACCCACGAGCCAGTTCTACATCACACACGAGACCGGGTCCAGCCAGGCAAAACGTCTGGTTTGTGCTGGTGAGAGGCAATTTCGGCACGTTCGTACACATTGTCGGCGATCGCGTTGATACGGTCCGGTCGGCTGCTCCGCCCCTGGTGGCAGGAGTTTCTGTGCAGTTCGCGAGGTTACCCGCGGTAAGCAGACGACCCGCGGGGGTCGGGCGCCGCGAGGTCTCGGACGTACTCGAGCGAGACCTTCAGCGGAAGTATTGGGGCCTTTGTACCCACCGAATGTTGCGGTAGTACCCAACGGAAATCGGGTGGTACGCCCGTGGCGTCCCGGCCCTCGAGGGACGGAGTCACCACCTTCGCCGCCAGCGGTCGCGATCGTCGTCGAGCACCCACTCGGCCACGTCGCCGTCGGCGCGAACGGAATCGGTGAGCCAGTGGGTCTCGTCGGGCGCCCACCCGGCGATCACGCTCGCGGTGTCGTCGTCGACGCAGATCGCTGTTCCCGCAGCGGCGAGATATCCCCTCACCGTGAGGTGCACTCCCCCGTACTCCTCAGCGACGCGACTCCAATCGGGCATCACCCAACGTCCTTGACGTCCTCCCGGCCGTGAACGACCGGGATTCCTACCGCAGCGCCACACGCCACCTCGATGGGTTCCTGTTTCAACGAGCCACGCTCCCCACTAAGCAGGGAGACTTACCGTCTCTCCGCAGGCGTTTCGCCTCTCCGCCCGTCCGGCGGCGAGGATGTTTCGTGCTGCATTGACATCGCGATCGTGGACCACACCACACCCCTGACAGGTCCACTCCCGTACTGACAACGGCTTCCGGCCATCCCCCACTCCGCACACCGAGCACAGTTGCGACGACGGAAACCACCGATCCACCTTCACGAACGTCCGCCCATACCGAGCGGCCTTCTCCTCGAGCAACCGGAGGAACATCCCCCACCCGGCATCGTGCACCGACTTCGCCAACCGCGTCCGCGCCAACCCCGCGACACACAAATCCTCGACATACACCGCTTGGTTCTCGCGGATGATCGCCGTGGAATGTGTGTGCGCCCACTCGCTGCGGGCATCGGCCACCCTCGCGTGAGCCCTCGCAACCTTGATTCGGGCCTTGGCCCGATTCTTCGAACCCTTCTCCTTGCGGGACAGCGCCTGCTGCGCCTTGCGGAGTGTGCGTTCGGCGCGTCGGAAGAACCTCGGCGACTCGATCACCTTCCCGTCCGACAGCACCGCGAACGTCGTGAGCCCCAGATCGATCCCCACCTCCGCATCGCACTCCGGCCCCGGCTCTTCGGTGGTCTCGACCACGAACGATGCGAAGTAACGGCCCGCCGCATCCTTGATGATCGTCACCGACGAGGGTTCCGACGGCAGCTCCCGTGACCAAGCGACTTTCAGCTCGCCGACCTTCGCGATATGCAGCTTCCGGTTGTCCCGGATAGTGAACCCGTTCCGAGTGAGCCGGATCGACTGCCGATTGTCCTTGCGAGACCGGAACCGCGGAGCCCCGACCCTGCGGCCCTTCCGCTTCCCTGACAGCGAATCGAACCAGTTCCGATACGCGCGACGCGCGTCCTGACAGGCTTGGACCAACACCACCGACGCCACCTCGGAAAGCCACACCCGCTGCGGAGTCTTCTTCGCCTCGGTGACCACCCGTTTCTGTACAGCGGTGTCCGAGATCTTCACCCCGGCCGCGTACGCGTTCTGCCGGGCGCGCAACGCATCGTTGAACACCACCCGTGCGCATCCGAACGACCGGGCCAGCATGTCCTGCTGGCCGGGCGTCGGATACACGCGGTACCGGTATCTGAGTTGCACGCCCGCACCATACAAACGACCACCGACACACACCGCTCGAGGGATCGGCTATCCCGGCCGTGAACGACCGGGATAGCGCCGAAGATAGTGCGGTCACGGCCAGTGGTCCGATACCAGTCGTGACGTTTCTGCGCCGTCACCTCCAATGGGTATCGACGGCACAGATCGGCCCACGCATCGGGGCCGTCGATCTCGAATACCTCGACGCCTGTCGGCACAGCGATGCGACGCACGAAGGCCCGCTTCCAACCCATGCTGTCTTCGACGAACAACACGCCCGCCGGCAACTCGTCGTCGAGCGACCGCGCCGAACAGCGAGCTTCCCACGGAAACGACCACCACTCGCCCGAGTAGTTCGCCCTCGGGTCTCGCGGACGCTCGCGTTCCGCAATCCCCTCCCGCTCGACGACGCGGACACGCCACGCAGCCAGGCGCTCGGCGAGAGGCGCCTGCTCGCGGGGCTCCTGCGGCGTCGCTTCAGCAGTGTCGGCCCACCCCACCGACCACTGGTCGTCGCGATCCACCTCGGTCGACCACCAGTCGACGTGACGCGACTGCCCAATGTGGTCGGCGATGCGTCGCAGTTCTCGTTGCATGGGAGCTGTGGCGGCGAGGACGTCTTCCCCGTCGGGTTCCTGCCAGTAGCGGGCGTTGTCCACCGCTGCCCCGAGCGCCGAACGCAGGCCGGCTTCCGTCACGGCGGGAAGCGGCACTGTCGCGAGCCGGCGGGCGACGTCCTCCGGTGAAATGTCCGGCAACGGTTCGTCGGCTCCGGGCCGAAGAGGATCCCCGGATTGGGGTCGAGGTTGTGTGCGGCGTAGAAGACGGCGGAGTTGAAAGAACTCCGGTCGTAATTCTGCTGCGCGGCGCGGTCGGCTTCCCGCGCAAATTCCAAGAACAACCTACGGCCGCGAGGGCCTGTCAACAGTGCGTCTGCCGTCATGCCGACCAGTAGATCACCGGACGACCGCGTCCAGAGCGGTCACACCGCAGTTCCCAGCGGGGGGCCATCAGCTCCACTCGCATGCGATGCCGTCGTCGTCGCGATCCAATTCGGGTCGATATCCCGGCGATTCTCGATTGAGCGGCGCCGCGCCGGCAGCGCGCGCCGCGTCGCAGTTCTTGTAGTAGGCACTCGGCCGCTCCCGAGGTGCAGGTGGCGGGGTGTACTCGGTGGTGTACACGGGCGGCGGCGGTTCGTACGTCGTCTCTGGCGGTGGGGTGTATACGGGAGGCGGTGGCGTGTACTCCGTGGTTGTCGGGACGATCGACGAACTGGTCTGCGACGGAGGTTGCACAATCTCACGAGTTGTCGGATTCTCATTCGTTGCCCTCGACACTGTATGTGCTGGGGTTGTGGAGACCACGGTCACCGGCGCGACCCCAGGGTCATGATCCGAGCCGAGCGCCGAGACCACCACACCACCACCGACGACAGCGGCCATCGCAACGCCGGCAAGCACTAAGCCTCGGTTTGCGCGCCGGCTCGCAGGCGTTGACGGCAATTTACGTTCGGCTACGACGTCAGCGGCCCCTGTCCCTGTCGAGGAAAATCGGGAGCGCAACGACCTGCCCGCCGACCGGAGAAGCTTCCGTGTCTCCACGGCCTGTGGACTCTTCCAGATTTCCATTGCCTTACCGACCGGGTCCGACGACCATTCGCTCTTCGTATCGGCGCTCTTCTCGAACGCCGGTGGCTGAACCGGCACTGTGGATCCGGAAGCGCGGAGCCCGACGTCGTTGCGCAGATCGACTCGTCCGGCAGGATCGATATCGACCACGGGAGCGGCGCGGAGAGTCACCTTCGCGACGACTCCGGGCGCCCGGATAAGCATGCGACCCGGCCCCGAGCCGGGGGTGAGGACGAAGCCGAGCGACTTCAGATGTCGTTCCGCGATGGCCTTGGCTTCTGAAGGTGTGATGCTCTCGGCCATGATGCGCCGCCGTCCTACTTCAAGATCGAAACTGCGAGAAGCGCATTCGCGCTGATTGTGCTGTCGGTCGGAACGCGAGGATCATTACACCCGCGCCGAAGCGCCGCGTCGATATGACCGAACATTGTTTGTTCGTATTGCAGGGCAATAGAATTCACGCCGGAGACGACAATGCGCCGTCCACCGAGCGGTGAGCGAAGGTCACGACACGGTCACCTCCCCAACACTCGCAGAGCAACGTGAATATCATTCCGGCAAACATCGCTCTGAAGCCAATCGACAGCGGTAGCTTTGTTACACCACAATTCCCCAACGCCTCTGTACACATCATCTGAAACACCCCTGCTGGAAACTTCCCCGGAGGCCCGACGTGCGTGGATTCGGTATCGATCTCGGAACAGCCAACACCGTCGTCGGAATCCCCGACGAAGGCATTGTCCTGAACGAGCCGTCGCTGATGATGGTCCGGGCCAAGGAACGACGCCGAGCGCTCGCGATCGGGCGGGACGCGAGCGACCTCCTCGACCGCACGCCGCCCGGGATCGAGCCGGTCCGGCCGATATGCGACGGGGTGATCGTGGACCTGGAGACTGCACGGACATTCGTCACGGCCGTCCTCGCCCAGGTCGCCCCGCGCCACCGCTACGGCATTCGTCCGACGGCCGTCATCGCGGCTCCTGTGAGCGCCACGCCACTCGAGCGTCGGGCACTGCTCGAAGTCGGACATGAGGCCGGTCTCCGGAAGGTCGGGTTGATACCCGGACCGGTTGCGGGTGCCCTCGGCTGCGGGATCGACCCGCTCGAACCGCGAGCGCACCTGGTCGTCGACATCGGCGGTGGCACTTCGGAAGTCACCGCCCTCTGCTACGGCGGCATCCTCTCCCACCGCAGTTGCCGCATCGCCGGAGATGATCTGACCAGCGCGATACTCCGGTACCTGCGCGCGGAACACAAGATCGCCGTCGGCGAACTCACCGCCGAGCGCGCCAAGCTGGGCGCGCCCGACACCGCCGACGAACGGTCGCTCGTCGTGGAGGGCCGCGACGCCGCGACCGGACGAGCGCGTCTCGTCACGTTGGAGACCGAAGAGGTCATGGACGCCATCCGGCCCACCACGACGAGCATCGTGCAGACGCTGTCGACCTGCCTGGACGACCTGCCACCGCGCGCAATCAGCGACGTCATGTCCGAAGGCATCCTGGCGATCGGCGGAGGGTCGATGCTGCGCGGCGTGCCGCAACTGCTCGAAGAGGCTTTCGGCCTGCCGGTGAAGACGGCCGAACGACCACTGACCTGCGTTGCCGAAGGCGCAACCGCGTGCATGGCGCAGCGAGAGGTGATTGCCGCGTACGCCGCCTAATGGGAGCTGTCGGGTCGTAGAGACTCGGTGCCGTAGCCGCCAGCAGGTGAGCACTTACGCCGCCGGAAGCATTCGACTTCTGAGGTCAGATCGTGCCCCTGCTGGTCGGCCGGGAGGCCAGACCGCTGATGGGGTGGCGTGCCCGCCGGGCAGTGGGGCGTGAGCACTGGATCCATTAGGCCGCGTGCCGCGCCTTCCGCAGGCTGCATGGGAAGCGAAGTGCCTGACCGAGGAGGATGAGTTGCTGCTGATCGGTGATGACTGGGCCGAGGACCACCACGACGTCGAGGTCCAGGACGCGACCGGCCGGAAGCTGGCCGCCGCGAGGCTGTCCGAGGGCGTAGAGGGGATCGCGAAGCTGCACGAGCTCGTCGCGAAGCACGGCGGCGCGGACCTGGACGCGGCCGTGGTGGTGATCGGGATCGAGACCGACCGCGGCTCGTGGGTGCAGGCCCTGATCGCCTCCGGCTACCAGGTGTACGCGATCAACCCCCGGCAGGTCGCACGGTTCAAGGAGCGGTACGGCACCTCGGGCGCCAAGAGCGACAAGGGTGACGCGCACGCGCTGGCCGACATGGTGCGCATCGACCGCGCCCAGCTGCGGCCGGTGGCCGGGGACAGCGAGCAGGCGCAGGCCGTCAAGGTCGTCGCCCGTGCCCACCAGACCCTCATCTGGGAACGCACCCGCACCTTCCAAAGGTTGCGCACCACTCTGCGCGAGTACTTCCCCGCCGCCCTGGCCGCCTACGCGGACCTGTCGCTGACCAGCACGGATGCGCTGGAACTGCTGACCAAGGCGCCCACCCCCGCGGCCGGTGCGAAGCTGACGCGCACCCAGATCACCGCCGTCCTGGCCCGTGCCCGCCGGCGCAACCGGGATGCGAAGGCGGCTACGATCCAGGCCGCGTTGCGCACGGAGCAACTCGGCCTGCCCGGGCCGGTCACGGCCGCCTATGCGGCCACGGCGGTGGCCCACGCGAAGCTGCTGATCGCACTGAACGAGCAGATAGCTCAGCTGGAGGGGCAGGTGAAGGCACATTTTCGAGCGCACCCGGACGCTGACATCTACCTCTCGATGCCCGGCATCGCGGAGATCACCGGTGCCCGGGTGCTCGCCGAGTTCGGAGACGACCCCACCCGCTACGCCTCCGCCAAGGCCCGCAAGAACTACGCCGGCACCAGCCCCATCACCCGGGCCTCCGGCAAGAGCCACACCGTCCAGGCCCGCTTCGTGCGCAACAACCGGCTCGCCGACGCCTTGCAGACCCAGGCGTTCTCCGCCCTGCGGGCCTCGCCCGGGGCTCGCCGCTACTACGACAAACAGCGTGCCCGCGAGGCCGGCTACAACCCCGCCCTGCGCCAGCTCGGCAATCGCCTCGTCGGCGTCCTCCACGGCTGCCTCAAGACCCGCACCCGCTATGACGAAGCGACCGCATGGTCGCACCACGCCCACCCGGAACCCCATGCGGCTTGACACCAAACGACATGGGGTGTCTGACCGCTCAGGGGTTCGGTGTACGGATCTGCGCGAGGTAACGCTCGAGCAGCCCCTTGACGACCGGCCCGGCCGTCGCCGACCCGAATCCGCCACCCCGCACCAGCGCCGTCACCACGACCTCCGGTGCGTCGGCAGGCACCACCGCCGAGAACCAGGCATTGAGGCCCTTTCCGGGCGCCGACGGATCCTCCGCCGTGCCGGTCTTGGCGGCGGCCGGCACCGGCAGGCTCGCGAGTTGGCCGGCAGTACCGGCCGACGCCGACGCCCGCATCCCCGCTCGCACAGGTTCGAGTTCGTCCGCGAAGGACAACCGACGCGGTTCAGCGGTGGGAAGAGGCACAGTGCCCGCGGGTCCGTATGCTGCCGCGAGCTGCGGGGTCACCGTCGCGCCCGAGGCGATGCCCGACGTCCAGCGCGCCACCTGCAGCGGCGTGGCAGTGACGGTGCCCTGACCGATTCCCATCAACAGCGTCGAGCCCGGATACCAATTTCCGCCGATAGTCCCGACGTTCTCGGGTGTGCCGAGGAACCCCTCGGATTCACTGGGCAGATCGATTCCCGAGCGTGAGCCCACCCCGAGTTCGGTGGCGGTGGTCGCGATGCGCTCGGGTCCGAGGAGGTCGGCGAGCTGGTAGAAGTACACGTTGTCCGACCACTGGATCGCCCCGAGCAGGCTGTTCGGTCCCATCGGTTGCCAGTTCGCGAACGTGTGCCCGCCGTAGGTATAGGCCGCCCCGCCGGCGAGGGCTGCGTCCGGCGACAGCACATGGAACGCCGCGTTCGCCGAGGCGGTCACGATCTTGAAGGTCGAGCCGGGAGGTACTGCCGTCTGGACGGCGTGATTGAGCATGCGGCCCGGTCCGTCGCCGTCGGTCTGTGCCGCGAGCGCGACCGGATCTACCGGTGGCCCGTAGACGTTGTTGTCGTAGCCGGGCACGCTGGCCAGTGCCAGCACGGCCCCGGTGCGGGCGTCCATCACGACTGCTGCGCCGAGGTCTCCTCCGCTGCTGCGCACGGCCTGGGTGAGCGCATCGGTCGCGGCTTGTTGCATACCGAGATCGAGATGGAGCCGCAGGTCGTGGCCCCGGATCGGATCCACCCGCTCCCCGGTGCCGACGGGGCGCCCGGACGGATCGACGTACATGCACTGCCGGCCGTCGACGCCTCGCAATAGCGCGTCGTACTGCCTCTCCAGCCCGGCCTTGCCCACCCGTGATCCGAGGGCGAGATTCGGCCAGACCTGCATGTCCTGTGAATCCGCGATCCCAACGTATCCGAGGACCGACGCCAGCACTTCCCCGTGCGGATAGTGTCTGCGGCCCGTCGGGTAGACGAGCACCCAAGGCAGCTGGGCGTCCACGATGGCCCGGGACTGCTCGGGTCCGACCCGTCCGAGCGTGACCTGCAGCTCTCCGTCGCTGCCCCGGAGCTCCTCCCCCAGCTGTTCCGGGGTGATACCCAGCAGAGCTGCGAGCTCGTCACGCACCGCCGGGTCTCCCTCTTCGAACATCCGCGCGACCACCGCGACGGTGTACTCGTCGGCATTGGCCGCGACCGGAGCACCGGCCCGATCGACGATGTGACCGCGCTCGGCGGGCAGGCGGATGCAGCGCAGCATCTGCGTGTCGCTCGTCGCCCGCAGTTCCGTGCCGTGGTCGGTCTGCAACTGCCACGCGAACACCGACATCGCTACCAGCGACGCCGTCAACGTCACCGCACCCACCGGCACGGCACGCGGCAGACGTCTCCGGTGGGGCTCGGTCACCCACAGGGGTCGCGTCACGCCGTCGCGGCGTACCGCGAGCACGAGTCCGATGGACACGAACCCGATGATCGAGGCGGTGCCGCCGTAGCTGAACACCGGAATCGGCATGCCGGTGTGCGGCAGCAGCGACAGGCTTTGGGCAACCGAGACCGCCGTATGCAGACCGAACACCCCGCCGACACCGGCCGCGACGAGTGCCCCCTCCCGGGTCCGTGCGAGCCGGGCGGCGAGCACGGAACGCCACACGATGATCACTACGGCGACCACGACGGCTATGCCGGCAACGAGGCCCCACCCGTACACCAGGCTCGCGAAAGCCAGGTCGTGTTCCGATTCGGGCAGGTACTGGGCTCGCAGGTCGTAGTCCGGTTGCCGTCCAAGCCCCCACCATCCCGCGCTGCCGATCGCGATGTCCGCCTGCCACGCCGCCCACCCCGACCCCTGCGGGTCGGCGTCGTTCGACAGGAACACGTGGATCCGCTCGAGCTGATACGGACGCAGGAACAGCACGGCCAACGGCAGGGAGACGAGCCCGAGCGCGAACAGTGGGCCCAGCGTCCGCATCGGCACCTTCGCCAGGATCAGCATGAGCAGCACGGTGGCCACGAGCACCACGGCGGTCGACAGGTCGGGCTGCACCGCAACCAACACGATCGGCACCGACGACACAGCCAGGACCTGAAGGAACCTGCCGAACGTGTACCCGACGGCCAGGATCGAAGCGGGCACCAGGACGAGCGCGAGCTTGGCGATCTCGGAGGGTTGGAGGGTGAACACGCCGAGGTTCAGCCAGCGCTGAGCGCCCTTCGTCGCGATTCCGATCAACGGCACCGCAGCGAGCAGCACCACCGAAGCGGCGAACGACACCCACCCGAAACGACGCAGGGCAGCGATCCGCGTGCGCGAGGCCGCCCACATCGCGCCGAGCCCCACGGCGGCGAGCACGACGTGACGCACGGCGAGCGACGACATGCCCGTCGAGATCATGTTGAGCATGCCGAGGACGACCAGCGCGACGGCCGCCGTGACGAGCCACGGATCGGAGGGTCGCCTACCCGCCGTCACGGGGGCTCCCGGGCGAGCAGGTTGCGTTCTCGCTGGGAACGTACATCGGTTCGGACGCGGTCGCGGCGGGGACGGTGGTGACCGCGGCGACGGCAAGCGCCGACCCCGGCGGCAGGTCGACGCTGCCGATGCCGTATGCCTCTCGCGCGCCCGGTGGCACCGGAATCGTGACCTCCCCACCGGGCAGCGTCACGCCCGTACATCGGTCGTAGACTGTCGGATTCCAGGTCACCGCGCCGACGCTCGCCGCGGGGTCGAGGCCCACATCGACCCGCACGGTGCACGACCGTCCTGCCTCGCACGGGCCGTTCGCGAAGGTCGCGGCCACCTGAGTGATCGGGCCGGCGGCGCCCGGAAGAGCGGTATCGACAGGCCCGGGTCCGGTTTCCGGCTCGGCCGGCGGCGATACCGGACTGATCCGATCGTCCATCGACGACTCCACCGGGTCGAGGAGTGTGTGCCAGGCCCGGTTCAGCTCCGACCACGCAGCAGGCGCCGCCCACACCATCCCGACGACTATCAGGACAGCGAGCAACGCGAATATCCCCCGGCGCCTCGACAGCCGCCTCCTCTTGCGATGCCATACCTTCCCCGCGAACGGGTGCCGACGGTTCCGGCCGGTCGCCGGGATCGATACGTCCGTCCGTTCGGCCGCAGCGTCCTCCGTCCGAGCGCGCCCCTTCACAGCCGTGACGAGTGCGGCGAGCTGTGACCGTTTCCTTCCGATCTCGACGTCGTCGAATTCGGTTGCGGCAGCGTAACGAACCCGCCTCGCCAGACCGACGAGATCCGACGATTCCGCGAGCGCTACTTCCACACGGTCTGCAAGTGCCTCACTGCGGCAGTTCGTCACGATCCGGTGAAGCAGACGCGCCGCCACATCGCGCACCTCGTCCCAGGACCCGGCATCGCCGGTGGACCGGATCGTGAGCTGTCCGGCGTCGGACACCATCACGTCGCAATCTCGGAAGCGGATCGGGGGACAGCCCCGGCCATTCGCGAGTTCGAGTTGATCGACCACATCGGTGACGAGCAATGCGGCCTGCGCGGGGGTCAACGTCGCAATGGCAAGCAGCCTTCCGAGCGCCACACCACCCGTGTCGCCGTCGATACATACGGGCGGTCCGGATCGAGCCTCGTTGTTCTTGTAGTCCGTCGCATGAACTCTCAAGACTGCTTCGATCATCACGCATCCCGCAAATGCCGACCTTCCCGCAAACCAGACCGGGGCGGGAAAGTATTTGACCTTGAACTACCTTTCCCCCTTGATGATTCGTTTCCAAAATCTATTGTGTGCTATTTGCCCACGAGTTGACTCGGGTTTCAGCGAAACCTTGCTGGGCTGCGGTCATTGAGAATGTCCACCGGAAGGCAGAATTTCGTACCCATCGAACCCCAGATTTCAATCCTTGACCTCGAGCTCACTCGAGGTCCTACCGTCTCCCGCATGACACCGACAACTCCAGACCCCCACGACCTCGAGCAGATCCAGGCGATCGTCCGCGATGTCCAGGATGGCTTCAACACCAATGACGCATCCCTGATGAACGCCCACCTCGCCGAGGATGCAATCGTTGTGAATGCACGAGGTGCGGTCCTCTCCGGGCGAGCGGCCATCCAGAAAGCTTCGGAGGATGCGCTCGCCGCCGGTTACCTGAAGGAATCTAAGGCGTACTACGAACTGAGTGATGTCGCCGCGCTTTCCCCCGTCATCATCAGTGCCCGGAAGAACGCCTGGTCGACGAAGCAAGATGCCGACGACGGCAACCCGCCGGAGATGAACGCGCTGTACATCTTCGCGAAGCGGGACGGTCGCTGGCTCATCTGGAGGCGGCAGAACACCATCGTCTCGGGCAATCCGTGAGTCGCTGTCACAGCAGAGCCCCGTGGTCGCTCTGCTATCGTCTCGGCAAGACACATCGGGGGATTCTGTCGGGGGGACAGTAGTGACGTTGCATGTAGAGCCACGCACGCATCGCGCGTTCGCCGCGATCCCGACGACCACGGGCCTGCTCGAGTGAGCCCGAGTGTCACATCCGTCACCGCATGGAACCCCCACGCATTGCGGGCGACCGCCATCGAACTCGACGACCTCGTCGACAGACTCGATGGCCGCATGAAAGGACTGCTCAACGATCAAGACGCCCTTGCGGAGCGATGGAAGGGCGACGCCGCAAACGCGGCCGCCCTCCGCGTCGTGCAGGAACGCTCGTTCGGAAGCGCCATCGCCGGCGCACTCCTGCAGGTCGCCGATGCCTATCGCACAACCGCAGGGGTCGTCGAAGGCGCACAAATGCACGTGCTCACACTGGTCCGGGCTGCCGAGCATCAATCGTTCACTGTGCACGACAGCGGAATCGTCGACGCAGCGGACCAGATCTCACTCCTGCGCGCTCTACTACCGCCCGGCGCGACCTACGACACCGCGTCCCTCCAACTCGAACGCCAGGCTGCCGAACTGAGTGTCGCGCTCGTCGACTCTCTCCAGCAGGCCGCGGCAGCTGCCGACGACGCGACCGCCCGTACCCACGCTGCGATCGTCGCATTGGAGGACGCTGCCGAAGCGGCGTCGCCACGAACGGTCATCAAATCCGCGAACGGAAAATTCTCCTGGGTTCCAGACGTGCCCACCACGGTTGCCGCGTCCACGATCGGGCTCATGTCCGACGCAACCAAGGAAGGCTTGAAAAGCGCAGCTCTGTCCACGGGTGACGACCTCGGACGCGGTATCGCCAGAGGACTCGGCCCGTACGCTGCGATCCTCGGGACCATACCGGCCATCAACAACGATATCGAGAGTGGAATGGACCCCACCAAGGCAGTGGTCACGGAAAGCGCCGGTGCTGCCGCAGGTTTCGCTGCGGGAACCTACGCGGGAACCAAGCTGGGCGGGCTCATCGGCACTGCCGTTGCACCCGGTGTCGGAACTGCGGCGGGGCTACTCATAGGTGCTGCCGTTGGCGGCTTTTTCACATGGGGCGCTTCCAAAGGATCTCAGGCTGCTTGGAACTAACGCCCTCACACCCCCGCCGCCTCAGCACCCACGAGGAATCGAACTTGTACAATTCGAACCGCAAGATAGCCTCCGAACACGCCGCAGATGCCAGTTCTCCGTCCAGTTTCCAACCTTGGCCGCAAGCCCTCCGTCCCATCCAGCTCGCCGCATCGGTGGCAATAGCGCTCTCCGCTGCACTCAGCGCTGTAACTGCCTGGAACGGGGCACGCGGTGGCGAGTCGCTCACTGCCCTCGGATTCAGCGGACTAAGCCTGGCTGCACTGCTCATCAGCGTTGGCCTCTTCCAAGAGTCCGGCTTCCGACACATTTCTCTGCCCCGCCGAATCTCGCGCCACACCAATGGTGAACACGGGTCAGGCGTGACGGTACCCATGAGCAGATCGTTGGTTCCTGCCATGACCGCAATCCTCCTGGGTATCACCGCCTACGGCGTCACTATTTCGATCGGGTGGCTGACCGGCGTCAGCAAGAGCCTCGTGCCATTCGGGCGTGCCACACAAGAAATCGCGATCATCTCCGCAACTGGCGCCGCCGTGACCGGCGCCGGCGCCCTACTACTGGCTTCGGTCCGATTCACTACGGTCCTGCACATCTACCCGAATGGCATCAGGCGGTACGCGCGGCGAAGAATTGTGTTTTCGATCCGTGAATCCGATCTGTTCCTCCACTGGGACGAAATCGCGCAAATCTCACCAGGAGATCTAGGCGTACGCGTCGGATCCGCGCCACACCCGGTCATCGCTCTGACCACCACATCACTTGTACCGCAGGCTTTCAGGACTCACCATGATGGTGATTACTCGGTCGCGATCATGGCTCACAAGTTGGTCTCGGAGCCGAACACACTTTTCGCCTTGTTGAAACGCCTTCACGAAAAGCCGCACGACCGAAAGCTCATCAGCGAACCGAGTGCAACCGAACTCCTGAGGCCTCCTCCCCTGCGCGAACGCTTCCGCTCGGCACGCGCCCATAAGGCGAAAGCGTAGGTCAGTCTCATTGACGTCGCCGCCCCTGCGGTTCCCGCTACGTTCTCAGCCATCCACACCGGCTACTGCACGCGCGTATGAATGGGAACGTAGCGGGAACACCTGACCGCCCGAGCCGTGCTGCCTATCCGACCTGGCGCGTCGGGACAATCCCTCGCTCCCCCGCCACCGCATGACGCCGCTTCAACACCTGGGCAGCGTCCCGGTACGAAGAGGGGCGGGCGGGCAGAACCCACTGCAGAAAGCGGGTGCCCGGGCCGACATTCAGTCCGATCTCATCCAGGATCTCGTCCACGTGCCGAAGCGAGAAGGGGATGATGTTGGTGCCACGAGCGTGCTTGCCCTCGGTGCGTTCGATCATCCAGTCCAGTCTCGTACGGACGAATTCGCGGCGTTCCTCCACCGGTGGGATCTCCCCGCCCAGCATGTGGTTGACGGTCCACAACGCCGCAGCTTCAGCGCTGAGCGGGCTGAACAGCGACGACCCGTAGCCGACGAAATACAGGCCGGCCACGTCGTTCGGCAGGATCTGCCGGTACAGCTCGAAGTTGCCGTCCTCGTCCAGCAGGCGCTCCTGCACCGCCGCCGACAGGAAAGGTACTCGCTGCACGAACCCGGTCGCGCAGACGACCACATCCGCCGGCAGCACAGTTCCGTCGTCGAGTTCGGCCACCGGCCGCCCGTCCTTCTCCCTCAAGGCGGTGATGGACCTGCCCCGCCGCACCGAGACCGTGCCGGCCTCGACCTTCTCGTAGAAGCCTTCGGTGGCGAGACTGACCGCGTGGCGCACGATGCGCTCGAACGAGCCTTCCGGCACCAGCCCCACGCGGTCGAGCCGCAATTGCCGACGCGCAACCCGCTCGATGCCACCGAGTAGGCCGTTGCGGACGAACCGCCCCGACCCGGTGAGAAACCGCCCGAACCCGCGCTGTTCGATGTGTTCGAACAGCCCCTCGCTGAAGCGAGTAAGCAGGATGTATTTGTAGTTCAGTACATTGGCGAGCTTGCGCGGCATTTTCCAGGTGACCTCGCGGGCCACGACGGTGGTCGACGCCGCGACGTCGCTCAGTGCCTCGGCGACGTCGCAGGACGATTTGCCGTACCCGATCACCAGTACATCGCGATCCTCCGCATCGGCAAGGTCGTGGAAGTCCGATGCCGCACAGAGCCGCCCACCCGCCGCCTCGTACTCCGCCCGGCCTTCGTAGGCCGGAACGAACGGGTCGCAGAAGATACCGTTGGCGACCACCAGGCTGTCGTACTCTCCGACCGCGGTCTCACCGGAATCGATGAGTCGGCTGGTGACGGTCCACCGCTCCGTCACGGGGTCCTGTTCCGCCGAGATCACCTCGGTGCCGAGACGCAGCATGTGCCGGAGTCCGAAGTGCTCGACATAGTCGTCGAGATACTGCTGGACCTGCTCTCCCGTGGGCCACTCCGGATACGCGCCCGGCATGGGGAAGTCCGAGAACGCATACGTGCCTTTGTTGTTCTGAGTGGTGACACCGGGATATCTCCGCGTCACACTCCACACTCCACCGACGTCGGGGGTCCGATCGTAGACGTGGACGTCGAACCCGAACTCCGACAGTAGCTTCGCCGAGCACAGGCCGGCTATCCCAGCGCCGACCACCGCAACACTTCGTCCTCGGTCGATCATGCGTCTTTCGCCTCTGCGGTTTCCTCGGCGAAGAAAGCACTGACCAACCGCTGGAAGCGCGCGGCATGCTCGATCTGAGTCCAGTGGCCGCACTTGCCAAAGACGTGCAACTGCGAGTTCGGGATCAAGTCGAACATCTTCTGCGACGCAGCAACCGGCACCACCCGGTCCTCCCGCCCGTGCAGGATGAGCACCTCGTGTTCGATCGCGGCCAGGTCGGCGTCCGGCACGATCTGAGCATCCAGCCACCGCTGCCGGGGTTCGGGGAAGACCTGCTCGAAGGCTTCCTGCGCGCCGGGGCGAGCTGTAGCGCGGTACCGTAGTTCAGCGAGCTCGTCGGTGACCAAGGACCGGTCGTAGGCCATGATGTCCATGATCTTCTTCATGTTCTCGACCGAGGGGGTGTATCCCCACAGTGCATCGAGCTCCGGCGTGAAGTCGAACTGCACACCGCCCGCGCCCATCAGCACGATCCGGCCGAGCCGTTCCGGGTGCCGGACCGCCAGGTGCAGCGCGAGTCCGCCACCGAACGAGTTGCCGACGACGTGCACCTGCGGGATGCCGAGCCCGTCGAGGAGAGCGATGACCTGATCGATCCAAGTGTCGAAGATTTCGAACCGGACCGGATCCGGGAGGGTGGTGTAGCCGAATCCGACGAGGTCGGGGGCGATCACCCTGCATTGCTCGGAGAGCACCGGGATCAATCCCCGCCAGTTGGCCCAGGCCGAAACGCCGGCACCGGAGCCGTGCAGGAGAAGTACCGGGATCCCATCGTCCGACCCGACGTCGTGATAGTTGGTCTCGAAGCCACCGGTGCGGATGGTCTGTGCAACTTCGGGATTGGTGTCGACCTGCATCAGGACTCCTTCGAGGGGAAGACGGAGGCTACTGCGGCGAGCAGGTCGTCCTGCGGCCGCTCAGGAGATGGGTAGGCGTGCTTGCTGTGCGACAGGCCGGTCTGCACGAGCATCTCGCACATCTTGTAGGCGACGACACCGGGATTGAGCACCGGCACGTCGAGGACAGTGGACAGGTGGGCGTGGCTCTGGTGCATCGTCGTCGAGCCCAGAATGATGACGTCGGCACCGTCCTCGGCGACCGCGGCTTTCGCCTCGCGTTCGAGCGCGGCGAAGACGAAGTCCTCCTTTCCTGCGAGCAGTTCTGCGGCGTCCGGTCGGACACCGATGTCGCGCACCGAGGCCAGCCGCGAGGTGATGCCGTTCTCGCGAGCAGCCTTGTGGTACAACTCGTGCCACTGCGGCCACATGGTGACGACCGAGAACTTCTTGCCAAGGAGGCAGGCAAGCAGCATCGTGGCCTGGCTCGGTGCGACGACCGGGATGGACAGCCGGGACCGCAGGGCGGCGAGGGCCGAATCGCTCATCGAGTTCACGCAGACCCCGACGTACCCTTGCTCCTCCGCACGGCAGCCTGCGTCGAGAACAAATGCGTCCGCGAGGGTCGTTTCGTAAGCACTGTCGAGAGTGCCACCGCCGTTGCGAGCCGAGACGAAGACGTTCTCGAATGCCGGATGCACGAAGTCGCCGGAGAGCTGGTCGGCAAATGCGTCCAACGCTTCCGGCGGAACCGGAACAGGGACGATGTTCAGTACACGCTTCACAGGTCGAGTTCCTCTCTGGTACGGGTCAGGGTGTCCACGACGGCGAAGGCGATAGCGCGCGTCGCCATCATCACGTCGGTCACCGACGCAACACCCATGCCGCCGAGGCCCTCGTTGAGCTCGGCCGGCGCGCTTGCCGGCGGCCAGGGGTAACCGATTCGGGCACAGGGAATTCCGAGGCGTCGGAGCAAGGTTCCGTCGGTCTGTCCGCCCAGCAGAGGAGTCGACTCGTAAGGCGCGCCCTCGACTTCCTCCCAGCCACGCGTACACGACCGGATGATCCAGTTGTCCGGGTCGGTCATGCCGCCCGGCAGCGATCCGTACATCTCCCAATCCAATTCGATATCGGGATGGCGCGCTCGCAGCGCACGGATCATCTCGGCGAATTGGTGACGTACTTCGCCGGGCGTGGTCCGCGGGTTGACGCGAACGTCGAGGTAGATCTCGGTCGCGGCGGACGGAAACGCGGGCTTGTCCGGGTTTCCCGATCGCACCGCAGAGATCCATCCCTCCGGGAGGGTCGATCCGGACGTGTTGCGCGCCGTGTACTCCGGGAGCCACGCCTCGATCTCTTGGATCACGCTGGCCGCAGGCACGATCGAGGACCTGAATCCCTCCGTTCCGCGGCTGATACCCGCGTATCCGAAGGTGCCGCGCACGGTGACCTTGAACCAGCACATCCCGGGTTCCTCGGGGTACACAGCCCACCAGGGCTTCAGCACGATCGCGTGATCGGGCATCATTCCGTGCGTAAGCAGGTGAAACACTCCGCTGCTCATGCCGACTTGATCGCGGTTGCTCATACTGACGGGCATTCCACCGCCGGCGAAGCCGATCGCCAGATCTCCTACCAGCGGCAGGTCGGCGTCGACGACCGCGTGCATGACCTCGGTCAACCCCGCCACCATGCACTTCGGGTTGGAGGCACCGAGACCTATCACCAGATCCCCGTCGACCTTCGCCTCGGGAACCATGTCGGGCCGCAACGACTTCCCGACCCACGGCACGTCCGCCTCGGGGTCGATGTGGGTGTCGATGGGCGCATAGAGCAGAAGCCGGCTACCACCGCCGCTGCCGTGCATCTCACCGATCGCGTTGCCGGTGTCGTCGGAGATCGGCTGGTATCGGGCGTCGATACCGACTTTCTCCTGCAGATGGCCCGCCATGTATTCTGACGCAGCGCGCTCCTGGCCAGTCGGGCTATGGATGTTCACCAGATCGACCAGCAACTCCCGAAACCGGTGGGGATTCAGTTTCTCGCAGACTTTTTCGTACATCTCCCGCCGAACGGGATCGAGCGCCGTGGTGTTGGTGTTGTCGAGAGTGTCGGTCACGGTTGGGCCTCCTGGTGGACCTCGAAGCGATGTGCCAGTCCGACACGATCGGTCAGACACGTCGCGATGCGTACCAGCCCTTGGTCGGCGTGGTGCGGTGCGATGACCTGGATACCGAGGGGCAGTCCCTCGTCCCCTCGCCCGGCGGGCAGGCCGACCGCAGGGCATCCGACGATGCTGGCGAGCTTGTTGAACACCGGGTCACCGGTGCCGGACTCGATCGGCGGGGCCTCCCCCGGCGCAGCGAGCGTGACCAGCACATCGACCTCGCCAAAGGCATGTCCGACGAAGGTTCGGACGTTCCGCAGCACCTGACGCGCCGCCTGGATCTCGCTGGACGTGGCGGTACGACCGTCGTGAAGGAATCGGTGCAGTTGCTCGGAGACGCGTTCGACGTGTGGGCGGGCGACGCGGTCGGTGAGCGAAGCGGAAGCCTCGACAGCCATGATCAGAGTGTGCGCAAGGTCCATCGCGTCGAGCTCGTCCGGGACCGGCACGTCTCGCACGTCGGCCACCACCCCGCGCAGGTTCTCCGCAAACTCGTCGAGTAGCGCCAGCGCGGCCGGGGTGGCCCGGTCCGCCCACGGCGGCCGGAGAACACCTACGCGCAGGCTTCGCAGGGCCGGAAGGACGGTGCTCGGTGGGGTGTCGACCCCGTTGGTGGCGAGCGACTCGTCCACCACGCCCAGCCACGCCGGATGGCGGGCGAAGGCGCCGACCGTATCGAAGGTCAGCGCGACAGGCAGCACCCCGTCGAACGGCCACCGCCCGTAGGTGGGCTTGAGAGTGAACACACCGCAGAACGAACCCGGCCGCAGCACCGATCCGGCGGTCTGGGTGCCGAGCGCGAGTGGCACCTGGCCGTCCGCGACCGCGGCCGCGGACCCGCTGGACGACCCTCCCGGAGTCCGCTGGAGCCCGTGCGGGTTGCGGGTCGCGGTAGGCCGATAGGTAGCGAACTCGGTGGTGGTCGTCTTGCCGAGGATCACCGCGCCGTCTCGCCGGAGCCGACGGATGACCTCGGCGTCCTGCGCGGGTTGCCACCCGGTCCAGAGTTCGGAGCCGTAGCCGGTCGGCTGGCTGCTGGTCTCGATGATGTCTTTGATCCCGAACGGGATTCCGTGCAACGGTGATCGTCGCTGCTCCGCATCCCGCGCACGTGACTGGTCGACGGCGAGCGCCGGGTCGAGGTGTGCCCACGCGCCGATCACGTCGTCGCGCTGCGCGATCCGTTCGAGACATCGCTCGACCGCAGTCACGCTGGGGTGCTCGTCGGCGAGAATGCCGGCCATCGGAGGGGCAGTATCGGTCACGGTACTCATCCGGCCTTCTGCGGCTCGTGGCCCCACCGCGACGGCGCGCGGAAGGTCTTGACCTCCCAGTCGTCGGAGTCGATAGTGTCGCCGCCGTAGCCGATCTCGATGGCAAAGCCGGACGGGGTGCGCATGTAGAACGAGGTAACGCCGTCGTTGGTGTGTCGGCCGAATGTCATCTGCAGGGAGATGCCCGCACCCGTCACGAGGTCGTAGGCGCGACCGACGTCGTCGAGTGATGCCACCTCGATCATCAGGTGGTTGAAGTCGCCGCCGGTGAAGCTGAAGCACTCGTTCATCAACGCCAGGCTGTGGTGCCGCGGATTGCAGTGCAGGAAGGTGGCATCCGCACCGTCCCACACGATGTAGTCGGTGAGTTCGAAATCGAGTACACGCGTGTAGAAGTCGACGGCGGCGGGGTAGTCCTTACACATCAGGACCACATGCCCGAGTCCGAGCTCACCGGTGACGAAGCCACTGATCACCCCGCCCCCGGCCAGCGGTGTGTGATCGATCGTGGGTCCGAATACGACCTCGTTGGGGAAACCGTCCGCGTCGGTGAACCGGAATGCGGCGACGGCCAGCCGATCCTCCGGCGCGCCGGTATCGATCCATTCGACGTCGATTCCCTCGCCTGCGACCCGGTCCGCGACATCGCGGAGGTCGTCGAGACCGTCGACTTCCCACGTGATGGCCCGGATCCGGTCCTCGCTTGCTGGATACAGCGCGATGCGGTGGTGATGGTCGTCGAGTCGGATCAACAGTGGATCGGTGTCGTTGAGCCGGGGCCGTGCCTGAAGGCCGAGCAGGTCGACCAGGACCTGACGCCAGGTGTCGAGATCGGTGACGTCGACACTCAGAGCGCCCAAGCGGGTGATGCTCATATCGTCCTCTGTTTCGAAAGGGAGGCCGCGGGTGAGCGGCTAGCTGGGTAGGAATTGCTCCGCGTGAATGCGCTCGGCGGGCAGGCCGAGTTCGATCAGCCGGTCGTGCGCGGCGGCGAGCATCGCGGGAGGTCCGCACAGGTAGGCGGAGGTACGCGGGTCGCAGACGTCGTCCTCGGTGAGGACGCTGACCGGATTGCCGGTCAGGACACCGTCGATGGAGGTAGGTTCGTCCGACACCACGCGGACATCGAGCGTCCGCATGAAACTCCGTCGGGCATCGAGTTCGTCGAGGTGAAACAGGTCCACCTCCCGGGCACATCCGAACACCAGGCGGATCGGGTGATCCTCACGGGCGGTCTGCAGATTTTCGAGCATCGACAGCATCGGCGCGAGACCTGTGCCGCCCGCGATCATCAGTGCCGGTCCCGATTCCTCGGCAAGACCGAATCCGCCGCTGGGGCCCTCGATTTCGATCTGGTCGCCGACAGCGGCGAGGTCGCGAAGGTAATCCGACATCGCTCCCGACGGCAGCACCCGGATCGTGAACGCGAGTTTCCTGCGGTCGCGCTCCCCCGACGCCATCGAGTACGAGCGCCACTCGTCGGTGCCCGGTACCCGCATCCGCACGTACTGACCAGCCCGGAAGGCGAACCGGACGGACTTCGGAAGCTTGAGTACGAGTTCGACCACCGACTCACCGAGCCACGTGATCGCCCCGACCTTTGCGGTGGCAGCGACGAGTGGATACTCGTCCAGCATCGATGCCGGATAGTCGAGTTCGACCTCGCTGTCCGTGCACGCCACCGACTGGCACAGCAGTCGTTGTCCTTCGTGGATCTCGTCCTTCCGCAGGGAAAACACGCGATCCTCAGGCATCGCGAGATCGCCGCGGACGACCTTGCCGACGCACGTGCCGCAGGTGCCGACAGTGCACTGGCTGACCAGACGGACCCCGGCAGCCGTTGCCGCCTCGAGAACCGTCGAGCCGGCAGGCACGGGCACCGTCTTGGTGCCGTCTGCGAACGTCAGGTCCACGCTGTGGACGACTCCGGTATCGGATGCCGCCACCGCGTCGGTCGGGGTGATCGTCATGGTCAGTCCTCGTCCAGGTACGGCGACTCGAAGAATCCCCGCGGGTGTCGGGCGGCCATCTTGCGCCACGCGATGATGGAATAATCCATGTCGCAAAGCATCTCGTTGTTCCAGCCATCGAAGCGGGTGTAGTGCTCCTCGGTGGCTTCACGCGCGAAGACGTCGCTGTTGTTGAAGCCCTCGAGGGCCAGCGGCAGCATGAAGTTGTCGTACTTGAAGTTGAACTCTGCGATCTCCTCGTCGGTGCGGGCGCGGGTGGCGATGATCTCCCAGTACTCGTGATGGTGATCGTCGATCGGAACGTAGAACTCGTACTGGACGTGGTCGGTGATCGGCCAGTGCTCGACCATCAGGACACCGGGAACCCACAGGGACGTGCGGAAGTAGTGCGGCACCGTGCCGCGCGCCTTCATGTTGACCTTGGGATTGTCGAGAACCGGTTTGTACAGGTCGGGGCGGTCGTAGCGGTTCATCACGCCCTTCGGACCGTCCTCGATGTCGATCTCTTCGGTTGCGGTGTCGGTGAGCGCGTTGACACCGAGGGGCAAGGCGCGGTCGAGGGCGACGAGGATCTGATTGTCCCAGTGCACCAGCAGGTGGCCCGGGTCGAGACCGTTCTCGGCGGCGAGGCGCCAGTTCCCGACCAGCTTGCGGTGGATACCGCGGACCACGATGCCCTCGTCGAGCAGGTGCGGAACCGGAGAATCGTTGGGGTCGTTGGTAACCGGCGCGGGCAGGTCACTGGACAGGGGCGGCGGAGTTCCGAAATCCTCGTCGCCCACGAATACGTAGATGATTCCGTTCGACTCTTCCACCGGGTAGGTTCGGATGCCGGCTTTGCCGATCAGTGAGTCGTCCGGGTTGCCGACGATGGTCGTCAGGCTTCCGTCCTCGAGTCCGTAGGTGAAGCCGTGGTACCAGCAGGTGATCGTGCCCTCGGAGAGGCACATCGGCTTCGCCGAGAGTTTCACGCCGCGGTGGATGCACCGGTCGGAGACGGCGTAGGCCTTGCCTGCGCTGCGGCGCAGCGCGATGTTGTGCCCGCCGATGGTGATGCCCTCGGCAGTGCCGTCCTCGAGTTCCGTGGACAGCAGGGCCGGGTACCAGTGGTTGGCGAAGCCCCAGTCTGCCTGGACGTACGGGGCGTACTGACGCGTGACTCCTGCCGAGGAGCCGCTGTGCGATGTAGCGGTCATGAAGGTGACCTCCCTGGAGGTGGTGATGTGGGGGGCCGGCCGCGATCTTGTGGGCTGAGACGCGACCGGAATGGGGGCCGGAGACCGGCGTTCCGAGGAGTGCGGTGACACATCCGTGTGTCTGGAACCACAATATCGAACATCCATTGATAGTCAATAGAGTTTTCATGGATTTTACGTCCAAAACGGGCCGCGCAGCTTGGTACCTTTGACACGCGCGGCAAACCCGCCGCGGGGCGATAAGCCCGGCCCGACCGCGGAAGACAGTGATGACCAGCGCAGAATCCGAGCCAACCAGCGACACCGCGCCGCTGCCCAGCGGGAGGCGCTGGCATCTCGCGGAGAACGCATACGAGGACGCGCTGACGTCCTTCGAATTCGCAATCCTCCAAGCCGAAGGCGGGTTTCAACGCTTCGCCATCCAGGCGATCCGGGCGGCCACCGATCTGGACCTGGCATTCAACGAGATCGTCGCGCTCCACGTAGTCCGGATGCAAGAGCGGTCCAAGGACACCGCGACAATCGCCCAATTGACCAACCGCGAGGACCTGCCGAACTTGCAGTACAACCTCCGCAAACTCGTCGGCCTCGGCCTGCTCGAACGACGAAAGTCCGGCACTTCCTCCGTCTTCACCGTCACCGAGAAGGGTCGAGCCGTCACCGACCGCTACGCCCAGCTACGCCGCGAGACCCTGGTGTCGAACCTCGAGGAACTGAGCGACATCACCACGAAGATGCGGCACGCATCGCGGTCGATGCAGGTACTCACCGGTCTGTACGAGGCCGCGAGCCGTGAACTCGCCACCATCAACACCGCCGTACTGTTCGAACCGCTCGAGAACGGGTCGCGACCCCGCCGCTCCGCAAAGCGCACTTCCGACTGATCAGCGGCCGCGAACGGGATGGTTCAGGCGAATTACCGAACCACGGAAGTGGTGCCGGTACCCATCTCCTTCACTTCGCCGACGACAACACCGCCGCACGGCGGCGGTGGAGTTCGTCGATGATTTCGTCGGTGTGCTGACCGAGGTCCGGCGGTGCCAGACGGGCGGTTGAGGATGCGCCGTCGATATGCCACGGGGATCCGAGAGACTGCAGTTCTCCGAGTCGGGAATGGCTCGAGGTCAGAATCATTCCGCGGTCCTCGAGATCGCGGCTGGTCAGAACCTCTTCGAGATCGTGGATCGCACCGGCGGGCACTCCGGCGAGGTCGGCTGCGGCCAGAGTCGCGCCGGTGGTGAGGAGCGTCAGTTTCGACTCGAGTTCTGTGCGGAGCGAGGCAGTGTTGGCGACGCGATCGCTGTTGGTGGCGAACCGGGCGTCGGCGGCCAGGTCGGGAGAACCGATCGCTTCACAGAGACTGTGCCATTGCCGGTCGTTGCCGACGGAGATGTTGACCTGGCCGTCTGCGGTATCGAACGTTCCGTACGGGGCGAGCGTGGCGTGTTGATTGCCGTTGCGACGTGGGGATTGTCCTGTCGCGAAGTAGGTTCCGGCCTGATAGGTGAGCATGGAGACCAACGAGTCTTGCATCGCCAGATCGATGTAGGCGCCCTCATCGGTACGGTCCCTGCGCACCAGCGAGGCCAGGATGGCTTGAGTGGCGAACATGCCGGAAGCGATGTCCGCAATGGGGAGACCACTTTTGGTCGGTGATCCGTCGGGGGCGCCGGTGATGCTCATCCAGCCAGATGTTCCTTGCACAACTTGGTCGTAGCCGGGTCGCTGGGAAGTCTCACCGAACCCGGAGATCGAGCAGTACACCAGCCGCGGGTTCAGTGCCCGCATCTCTTCGTGGCCGAGGCCGAGCCTATCGGCGGTGCCGGGGCGCCAGTTTTCGACGACGACGTCTGCCGTGGTGGTGAGCTCCACCGCGCGCTCCCTGTCATCTTCATTTTTCAGATCGAGCGCAATGCTGCGCTTGTTTCTGTTCACCGAGAGGAAGTAGGCCGCGGTGTCGCCGACGAACGGCGGCCCCCATCGCCGCGAGTCGTCGCCGGTCCCCGCGCGCTCGACCTTGATCACGTCCGCACCGAAGTCGCCCAGCAGCAGGGTGCAGTACGGACCGGACAGGGCTTGAGTGAAGTCCACGACACGGAGGCCTTCGAGTGGAAGAGTTACCACAACTTCTCCTGTTCCATTATTTGGCACAATTAAATGTTTTGTGCCGGAGAGTGGTACGAGTACGCTAAAGGCAGCCGTGGGAGGAAGTCAATGCAGCAAACAGTCGTGACCGCGCTACGAGTGCTGGACGAGGTCGCCAGGATCCAACCCGCCGGGGTGAGCCAATTGGCGAACAGCATGGACATGCCCAAGAGCACAATGCAGCGCATCCTGCGAGCCCTCGAGGCCGCCGACTGGATCCGCCAAGCAGGCGGACGGACCGGTGGATGGATCCTGACGACCAAGCCGATCGACCTGTCGCGCCACGTCACCGCCGACACCGGCCTTCGCGAGCATGCCCGCGCGGCGATGGAAGCACTACGGGATGAAACGGGCGAATCGGTGCACCTGGCCGTGCGCGAAGGCAAAGAAGTGGTCGTCGTCGAGGTCGAGGAGTCGTCGAATCCGGTCCGAATCTATTGGCCCGCCGGCACGCGGTCCGCGTGCCATGCCTCGGCGAATGGGAAAGCCATTCTCTCCCAAATGAGTTCCGACGAGGTCAGGGATCTACTCGACGATGACCTGACGGGATTCACCACCGCCACGATCACCGCGATGGAACGCCTCGAAGAAGAGCTGGAGCTGGTTCGCGTGCGCGGCTACGCCGTCGCCGAAGGCGAACTGCGCGACGACATCGCCTCCATCGCAGCGCCGATCCTCGGGCGGCAGGGCCGCCCACTCGGATCGATCTCGGTGTTCCTGCCGATCCACCGACTTCCCGTAACCGGTGTCGAGCGACTTGGCGCGTGCGCTCGCTCCGCGGCCGACGCGATCAGTGAACAATTTCGGAACTGACCGGCAAGCGCGCCATCACCGACTCGCCGCGGCTGATCTCCGAGGGTCTCTCAGGCGCCGGATGCGGGACAAGTTGTCGGGCACGCCGCCCGTCTTGTCGTCACATCACCCTCCCGTCGCGCGGGCCCGACCCCACCTCCACCAGGGCAGACACGAGCGGTGTCACATTCAGTGACTCCGCACCGATACACGCGGGGTGGACGCTGTGTCGGGTTTGCCTGAAATGACGTCTGCAAGCTGACGAGGAAGGTGAGGAAGTAGTGGGAGACGCGTCGCTGTGGCAGCGGTACACGGCCGAGGAGTCCGGTCTCGAGGTCGAGTTGCTCAGTCAGCCGGCGGTCAACCTGGCGCTTGTCCATAATTCGGTGCCGCTGATCGCGGGGCTGCGCGTCACCAACTCGTCAGGCTTGCCAGCTGTTGACGCGACCGTCACGGTGCGCCTGTTCGGCAACGGCGAAGAGCTCGCACCGGCATGGACCCGTACCCACGACGGCGAACTTCTCAACGGTACCGACGCCTACTGGGACGACTTCGCGGCATTCGCACCAGCAGTTCCCTACCTGCGTGCACTGAACGAAGCTCACCCCGCGACCATTGCGGTCACGGTGTCGAGAATGTGGGCACCCGACATCCACCTGACGGTGCCGATGCAGGTCTTGGCCCACAACGAGTGGTTCAACGGCCCGATCTTCTACGACTCTCTGGCCGCCTTCATCCAGCCGAACACTTCCGCTGTCCGGTCTGTGCTCAGCGACGCTGCTGAACTGCTCCGCACGAACACCGGCGACTCATCGCTGGAGGGTTATCAGAACGGACCGGAACGTGCGGCGCTCATCGCTGCTGCGATCTACGAGTCGTTGCGGTCGCGCGGAATCCGGTACATCAATCCTCCGGCATCCTTCGAAGCAACCGGCCAGAAGATCCGAACCACCGCCCAGGTATTGGAAGAGAGCTTCGGTACCTGCATCGACCTCTCGGTCACCTACGCCGCATGCCTAGAGGAGGCAGGGCTCCGCCCTCTCCTCTGGATCGTCGACGGCCACGCCTTCTCGGGTTTTCTGCGAGATGATGCGCCGCTGCCCCACCCCACGATCACCGAGCCCAACGCTCTCATCAACCTGGTCGAGTCAGGCAAAGCCGTCGCGGTGGATGCGGTCTACTACGAGCAGTCTCCCGCTGGCGACTTCAAGGGTGCTATGGCGCGCGGCCGAGCCCGTTTCGCCACCCCGGAGTCACTGTTCGGCGTTGTCGATATCGTCGCCGCACGGAAGAGCGGTATCCGGCCGCTGCCCTCGGCAGATGAGGTCGCACCCGCTCCCCCACCTCGACCGGTCGATCTTCATGAGGTAGTCATCGACCTTCCGGATGAGCTGAAGATCCGTGGCACTGCCGACGACGCTGTGCTCGACACCACCGACCGAGCTCCGGCAAGGGTTCGCAAGTGGAAGCGCGCTACTCGACCTGAGCACACGCAACCGTCTGTTGAACCTCAAGCCGTCGGCCCAGGTCATCGACCTTCACGTTCCCCACCATGGACTCGCGCGTCTCGACGACATCATCCACTCGGGCGACGCCATCACGCTTACTCCCCACGACGAGTTGTCGTCGATTCACGAACTGCGAGGCGCGCAGCGCGCGGCCGATCTCGGATCGGATCTTCTGCTCTCGTATCTCTCCGACGACCGGCGCATGTACAGCGCGGTCACCCGCGATCTGTATGCGAAGCGCTTCAAGGAACTCGCTCGCACGGCACGCACCATGCTCGAAGAGACCGGTAGCTCGAACCTCTATTTGACGCTCGGGGCGCTGATCCACCGCACATCGACCGGCCTGGAAGCACGCGCGCCCCTGTTCCTCCTCCCGATTCGCATTGTCGGCGGCACCGGCCGAAAACCGTTCCAGATCTCCGTCGACTCCACCGAAGTCGCTTCTCCCAACTACTGTCTCGTCGAATGGCTCCGTCTGAAGCACAACGTGTCGATCGAGGCCCTCGAGTCACCGAAGCTCGACGAGAGCGGCCTCGACATCACCCATGCTCTCCTCGGTATCCGCGCCGCACTCGTCGAGAACAACATCGATCTGCGGGTCGACGAGGTTGCCAGCGTCGCAATCTGCCAGTTCGGCACGTTCGGGATGTGGAAGGACCTCACTGATCATTGGGACGTCCTGGAGCAGTCCCTTATCGTCCGACATCTGACGCACCACGCGGGCGAGTCCTTCCGCGACCCGGTCGGCGACGAGAGCCTCGACGGCGTCCAGGTCGACGAAGCGTCCGTTCCAGTTCCCATCCCGGCCGACGGATCCCAGCTCCGGGCGGTCGCGCTGGCGGCTTCCGGACGTACATTCGTGATCGAGGGCCCTCCGGGGACCGGAAAATCACAGACCATCACCAACCTGATCGCGCACGCGCTCGAACATGGCAAGACCGTTCTGTTCGTCGCCGAGAAGCAGGCCGCCCTCGACGTGGTGAAAAAGCGCCTGACGAAGGTCGGTCTGTCCAATTTCATGCTGGATCTGCACGGGAAGAGTCAGAGTCCCAACGCGATTCGCGCTCAACACAAGGCTGCGATCGACAACAGTGTGTACTACAACTCGCACACCTGGGACGCGAAGGTCGCCGAGTTCCGCTCCAAGCTCGTTCCGCTGGCCGATTACCCGAACAAGATCCACAGTCGCAACGGCATCGATCACTCCTTGTGGCGATCATTCGAAGCGGTACTCGAGGTCGGCGACGGACCGGTCGCACCGATCCCCGCATGGTACGTGTCGCGACCGACCCAACCGTGGTCGACGCTCCGCGACACGCTCGAGCTCTTCGCGCGGGCAGCACAGCCGCTGGAGATCCGGCCGGGGTCACCATGGTCGTTGGCGTGAGTCATCTCCGAAGAGTTCGAGGACCAGCACGTTTCCCTTGCCGTTCTCCGATTCGCGGATGCGATCGACGCGGCACTGGCAAGTCAAAGGACTCGGTCGGTGCTTGAGGGCGTAGCCGCACCCGATGCTGTCGTCGCGCCCCTTCCGCAGGCACGACGTCAGCTCGGCCGGCCCGTTCCGGACACGGCCACACTTGCGTGGCTGCGTAGCTCCCAGTTCGCGGCGGCGCGCGTCTCCCTGCTGGCCGAGATCACCCGTGCACACGAGAACTGCGCACCGTTGCTGCGCACCTTCGTCCCGATGTTCATCGAATCCGGCGACGTGGATCGCTTCATCGCCGACGCGGAAGAGTGCAACAAGGGACTGTTCGGCACCAATCTCAATGCGGGCAGAAATCCGGTCGTGGCCAGCAGCCGGACGAGTCGACGTGCTGGACCCGACAGTGCGACGAAGGAGATCTAGGCAGGCAGTTTCGTAAGAGCGCTTCTGTGAGCGCCAGGCAAAATTTTGAACCGATACCGTAGGCGATCAATAGCAGGGGTATCGCTCTCCGTGGACCGAATCGGGTAAGCCTCCCGCGCCATCGTTGCCCGGATCGTAGCCGGTACGACAGCCACTTAATGCATGGATCGATACCACGGTCCACGGCACGCACGTCCAACAGAGGTAGATCTTGCAGCCCACAACTGCGGAACAAGCGTCTACCGGTGTAACCGCTCCCCATCCGGCCACGCTCCCAGCTGAACGGACAGATCGGGCAACTTCGACGTCAGCACTGTATGATCACACCCAGATTCTTCTATCCTGGGGGGCAGATGGTACGGGTATCGAGCCACTACAGCATAACGGGGTCATTCCCTTTCGTCGATGTACACATCGACAAGGACAACGCCCTCTTTCTTGACCCCAGCGCTATCCGCAACGGAAGTGGTCCTCACGCAAAAAAGGCCCAGACGCAGCTTGAATCGTTCTTCAAGGAAGTAGTATCCGCCGCGCGAAGCTCGTCTCCTGCGAAACTCAGTAAAGGGCGGTCGTTGTTGCGCCACCTTCACGAACCGAATGAAACTCGACTCGGGCTATCTCAGGTCGGTTCCCGCGGACGTGCATTCGCGGACAAGCTAGCAACACAATTTTGGGACGAGCTTCGTGTCAATCCCGCCTGCCAGCACTCGGTGCTGACGAGACTTGAGGACACCAGACTGTTCCTCGACATGGTCGGTGACGATCGAATTTCTGATATGACCACGCGCATAATATTTGACGTGCTCGCAGATTTCACGGACGACATGATGCGAACCTACCCAAACCTCCGGAACAGTAGCAGCACCGTCGAAACCACTGTTTGGAACAGTGCAAAATTAGATTGGAATGAGGCCAAATTCACCCTTCCCAAATGCTTCGGTAAGCAACTCTTACTCGTTCCACGGGACTGGGTTTACTGGAGGACACTTATGTCTCCAGTTCCGTTCTACAACAGATACGCAACTGAAGTCATTCATGAGGAGCATTCGGTGATCCTCAGTAACGGCCGGCGCAGCGGACCGTCAAAGAAAACGATCAAGGACCAGAATCCAGAAATCCGTAAGACGAACAACGACAAGGCCGTCGAGTACAAGACGCGGCATGGACGGGATCTCGTTGGGGAGTATCGATCATGGGTAGACCAGAATTTCGAACCCCTTAACGACAACGAAATCCACCGACGAACGCCGTAGCAAGAGATCGCATTTTCGTGAACATCGCCGTCATCTGGTGATGCTTTCACGCATTCCGCTCCGTGACTCGCTCACTCACACTCACTCGATATGAGTCACCAACGACTGTAGACATATAATTCGCGTCCGATTCCATTTGCGGCGTAGCGGTTAGGCTCCGCATGAGAACTTGAGCGCTGGATCCGTTGAGACAGCTCGACTTAGCGGGAAAATCCTCTTGTAGCAGTGCGCGATCCAGCAGGGGAAATCGCAATCCTGATAATAAACGTGGTGCGCCTTGGAGTCACGCCATGCAATATTTCGAGCCTTACCTCCCCGACAGGACGCAGCACTCGATTCACTCACAAACCCCGGAAGTCCTCGCTCAGAACTAGCGAGGTCAAAGGATGGCCCTAGAGCATGCCGCAGGATATTCTCGTAACGTGGACAAGAACGCGATCATACTTGCAGTCGCAACGCTTCTCCTGGGCGGCGTAATAAGCTGGTTCGCCAGTCGTCTTTATGGAAATCGCCGAACCTTACTCCATATCTCTTACTCATCCTCGGAATCCAGGATCCCATGGAAGGGGATTCAGTATTCCTTAGATGGAGAAAGCGTCTCCCACCCCGCGGTTCGCACTTTTTGGATAAAAAATCTTGGTCCTAGCGATATCGGACCGAACTCGTTTGATGGCGGACATCTGCACATAAGGGTGGGCGGAAGAATCTTAGCCGTAAGGATCGACGATAGAGTTGCTAGTGGAGACGACAGAATCTCCATCAAGGCATCAGAGGTGATATCCATAAACCCCCAAGTGATCCCTCATGGCAAGGAAATCATGATTCAAGCGTTAGTAGACTTAGAGGCGAATAAAAGAGGGAGCCGAACGCAAAGTCCTTCAGTATCGCTAACGATGCAAAATGTTTCAGCGTCAACCAAAGGCGTCGAGAACTACCTCTTCGATGCGCTTTTTGGACCAATATTCTCATTGGTTGGTCACGCTCTTTCACTATCACTCGTCTTCGCTGTAGCGATTTCCATATTTTGGCCGGGATGGTCACCTGACTTTGCTATACCGACCCTGATCATCGCTCTTCTCATCGGGGTGTTCGCCACACGATACGGATTTATGCATGGCGAAAGCATACGGAAGCCCGCGGCTCGTTCCACCCTACCTAGATCCCCCGGGTTCAGTGGATTCAGCGGACTTTGGGATTAGCCTGTAATCCGGCAAACAACCCCGGCTTCGCCCAGCTCGGTCGTCCCCACAAACGGGAGGTCCGACTATGACGAAGTACGCATGGTAGAAATCTGGTATGGTGATCGATAACCTTCAAGCACTTCCCCGTGCGTTCGTAGAGCGTAGAGATTGGGGACAGTTCCATACTCCCAAGAACCTCGTGATGGCGCTCAGTGGGGAGATTGGTGAACTCACCGAGATCTTCCAGCGGCTCACACCTGAAGAAAGTGCTGCGATCAGTGGAAACCGGGGGGCAAGTCACCGGGTCGAGGAAGAAATCGCAGATGTGCTCATTTACCCACTCAGACTTGCGGATGTTCTCGATATCGACCTTGAGGATGCAGTACGAAGGAAAGCTGACGCCAACGAGGCAAAGTACCCCGTGGGCCAATCAGAAGGGCGCGCAACGAAATACACCGACTTGGAGGCAAACTAATGTCGCTCGTTGTTCTGCAGCCTGCTGGAGGCAAAGATTCAAGGCAGCACTACCAAGACACCGTTCTGAACTCAGTTTCGCTGGCAGATTGCATCGAGCTAGTGGCTCGACACGGATCGTTGACCGGGTAATCCCCGGCTGACCGACACGTCCACGGCAGACTATCTCCGAGTCGAGACAAGGAGGTGGTCGTGGCACGCAAACCGAGCGTGTTCGTCCGATCGTTGAGCATGGAGGAAGGCCGACGGCTGCAGAAGATCAGCCGCACCATCGTGGTCCTGATATCCTCACAAGGCCAAACGGTCAAGGACATCACCTCGTTGATGCAGGTCAGCGACGACTACGTCCGCGATATCATCCACACGTTCAACGAGCATGGGTTCGAGGCGTTGCACCCGTTACCTTGTTCGTAGTCGGAAACGACCCGTCTCCGACCACTGAACTGGACACCTCGGCATGACTACGTCAACCTGTTGCACGATGATCAATTTTGTGATGTCACCGAGGTGGACAGGCGATGAGTGATCGCTGATAGGGGCCAGATGTCGCTTGCCAGGTTGATGGGACCACCTGATTGCCAGAGGGTAGGGACCACCATGGCGCGTTACTGAGGATGCGTGTTGTCGGCGCCGGCGTCAACTGCTCCGGGGCGGGTGCGTTGACGGTAGGACGGCCCTTCGACGACGAGCGTGTGGGCGTTGGAGGTCAGCCGGTCGATCGCGGATTGAGCAAGAAGGGTGTCTGCGGTCATCGTCAGCCACTCCGACGGCTCGCGATTGGATGTGACGATCGTGGTCTTCTTCTTGTGCCGTTCGACGATGAGTTCGTAGAAGTCGTTGGTTTCGGTGGCATCGAGCGGTCGCAGCGCGAAGTCGTCGATGATGAGCACATCAATTGCGGTCAACCTGCGGATCTCGGCGTCGACGGTGTTATCCAGTCGGGCTGCGCGGAGCCGGGTGAACAGCTTGTCCGAGCGTGCGAACAGAACACTGTGCCGACGCCGGATTGCCATGTGCCCTCATGCTGTTGCCAGATGGGTCTTGCCGACGGGGCCGAGGACGATCGCGGACTGCTGGTTGTCGAAGAACCGCAATGAGGTCAGATCCCCGAGGAGTGTCCGGTCGTAGCGCAGATCGTCGAGTGCATTCCAGGTATCGGGCGCCATCGCCGGATCGAGTCCTGCTTTGGTGGCCCGCAATGTCGCCGAACGTGATTCACGCCGATTCACTTCGTCGGCGAGGAGCACTTCGAGGAACCCGATGTGGCTGAGTTTGTGTTGACGGGCCAGGGCTGCGCGTTCGGGCAGCGTGTCGGCCAGCGCCCCGAGTTTGAGGGCTTTCAATAGTCGGATCATATCGGTGCCGACAGGGTCGGTGGCTGCGGTGCGGATATTGGCGCTCATCGCTGGGTCTCCGTGTTCTCGGTACTGTCGCCGACGACTGACAGGGCGGGTGCAGTTGCAGCAGTGTTGAATTCGGACGGATCACGTGAGAATCGTGATGCGGTGTGCCCGACTGCTTTCGGCAGATCCGGCGAAGTCTTCTCGGTGGCACGCTCGAGCATCGAGGCGATCTTGGTGACCGAGACGACGTCGAGATCGAGTGACAGGGAGCACGCCTGCTCGACCCGTTCAGCGCCGTAGCGGCGCACCAGTCCTTGCAGACGGTAGACGCTGCGGATCCTCGTCCACGGCAGCGGGTCGTCGAGGATGCGTTCGGCATAGATCCCGCCGTTCAGCCCGTGCGCGGTGCACTTGGCGATCAGCGAGGTGACATCACGTAGCGCGTAATCGGACTTGTGTTCGGGCAGGTCAGCGCGGTCGGTGCTCCGTCCACCCGGCGGCGTGCGAGGGTGGATCTTCACCAGGATGCCGCGGTGATAGAACTTCACCAGTTCGCTGTCGGCGCGCACCGACAGCGTCGATCCGATCCACTGTTGCGGCAACGAATACAACGCCCGCCCGACTTCTGCGTGGAAATCGCGGTGCACTTTCACGTCCTTGAAGATCGGCACATCGTAGACCGCCGGCACCGGCAGCAAACTTCGCTGTTCGGTGTCGTCGAAGACTTCCAGCGGCCGTGCACAGGTCGTGCCGTGGATACGCATGCCCGCGGTGGTACTGCACCACCGAACAACCGCATCCTGAGCCTCGGCTAGATCGGTGAAGTGTTCACCGGCCCAGAAGTTTCCGCGCACGTATTGCACGGTGCGTTCGACACGGGATTTGTCCTTCGGTGAGCGAATCCGTGCGGGATCGGTGATGAATCCGACGTGACTGCTGTAGTCGAGCCACCCCTGGCTGAAACGCGGGGTGACCGGATCCGCGGTCGTGACGACCGGTTTGAGGTTGTCCGGAATCAGGACCGCGAAGACCCCGCCGAAGAACCTCCATGCCGCCTCGCATCCGGCGATCACCGCCACCAACGTCTGCGAATAGGTCAGCCACACGAACATGTGTCGGCTGTACACGGCGGTGAAGATCAGGGCGTGGACCTTGCGGGCCCGGCCGTCCTCGGGATCGGTGAGCATCCCCAGATACCCGAAGTCGACTTGGCATTCGACACCCGGATCTCCGTCGACGACTCGAACGGTGAGGTCCCTGCGGCCGAAACCGCACCGCTCGGTAGCGAAGCGGTGCAGCGTCCGGTACGGCACCACGCAGCCCTGGCGGGCAAGGAGCACTTCGATTTTGGTGATCGTCAGTGGTTTCTGCTCACCGTCTCCTGCCACCCACCTGGTGATCTGCTCCTCGTGAGGAACCAACTGTTCCCAGGCCACACCATGCCCATGAAGCCGGTCGGGGCGCACGGTATCGACGACCGCCGCGATCAACTCGTCATCAATGTCGGCTGCAGTGTCGTCCCTGTTCAGCCCGGCAGACTGAGCGGCGTCGACGTTGATGGCGCTCTTTGATCCTGCTCAGTCCTGCTCACCGAAAGTGCTCACCCGTGTGGCTCCGCCGATGAGGGCGGGTCTCCTTCGATGCTGGTGGTCTCTGACCACGCACCAGCACCCCGAAGGAGACCCGCTTTCTCATGTTGACATGGGAGGAAGACGTGGAGATCCACGCACTGCACAAACGAGGCTGGACGATCTCGGCGATCGCCCGGCACACCGGCCGAAACCGGCGCACGATCCGCAACTATCTGAACGGCACCACTACCCCCGGAATCCGTAAACCCGCTGGTGAGGACCCGTTCGAGCCGTTCGTCGCCTATGTGAGAGCCCGCCTGACCGAGGATCCGCATTTGTGGGCGCGGACCTTGTGCGACGAACTCGAGGACCTCGGTTACACCGCCTCGTATCAGACCCTGACCCGCCAGATCCGGCAACGACAGCTCCGGCCCGTCTGCCAGGCCTGCGCGTGCGCGACCGACCGCCCCAATGCGGTCAGCGACCATCCGCCGGGGGTGGAAACCCCAGTGGGACTGGGTCGAGTTGCCGAACCCACCTGCCTCGTGGGGCTGGGGCACGACCGCGTATCTGCTGGTCGGCTCGCTCGCCCATTCGGGTCGGTGGCGTGGGGTGCTCGCCCCGGCCATGACTCAACCTCACTTGATCGACGGTCTCGACCGTATCTGTCGCAAGCTCGGCGGCCTGACCCACACCTGGCGGTTCGATCGGATGACCACGGTCTGTTACCCCGACAGCGGAAAGGTCACCGCATCCTTCGCCGGGGTCGCCAAATATTACGGCGTCTCGGTCGCGATCTGCCCGCCCCGGACCGGCAATCGAAAGGGTGTCGTCGAGAAGGCCAATCACACTGCGGCCCAGCGATGGTGGCGCACCGTGGCGAACGAACTCACTGTCGAGCAGGCCCAGGCCAGCGTGGACAAATTCTGCAGTCGGCGCGCCGATGCCCGATCCCGGACCACCCCCGAAGGAAAATCGACGGTGGCGGCGATCGCTGCGACCGAACCCCTGGCACCGCCACCACCGGTTCCGTATCCGGTGACGGTCACCGAGACCCGCACCGTGTCACGGCAGGCGCTGGTGGCCTACCGAGGCAACCGCTACTCGGTGCCCCCGGAACTGGCCGCAGCACAGGTCACCGTCACCCGCCGACTCGGTGACGAGGTGATCGACATCGTCACCGCCTCGCAGATCACCGTCGCCCGACACCGCCTCGCTCCGGACGGGGCCGGCGCTCTCGTGCGCGATCACGGCCACGTCCACGCCCTCGAACAGGCCGCGATGGCCGGCGCCGCGGCCGGAGGCCGGCCACACCGCCGCAAGGAACGCATCCCACCCGGGCCCGATGCCCTCGCTGCGGCAGCAGCATTGCGCACCAAAACCACCGACCATCCCTCGTCGTCAACTGCGTCGGCGTCGGCGTCGACGGTCATCGATCTGGCCGCCTACGAGCGTGCTGCCCGCGGAAGGAACACCCTGGTATGAGCACCCCCGACACCACCATCACGCCCACCCACACCGCGAGTCTCTATCAGCGGCTGCGCGGTCACCTGGCCACCCTGAAGCTGCACGACGCCGCCGAAGCGCTGCCATCGGTACTCGACCGCGCCCAGAAGGACGGACTGTCGATGACCGCAGCCCTCGAACAGCTACTGTCGATCGAGGTCGACGCCACCGAAGCCCGCCGCCTCGCCGGGCGGTTGCGGTTCGCATGCCTGCCCACCCCGGCCTGTCTCGAGGACTTCGACTACGACGCCGCCCCCGGACTCGATCGGGCACTGATCGCCGAACTGGGGACCTGCCGGTTCCTCGAAACCGCGACGAACGTCCTGCTCATCGGGCCACCGGGGGTCGGAAAGACCCACCTGTCGGTGGGTTTGGCGCGGGCAGCCGCGCATGCCGGCTACCGCACCTACTTCACCACCGCCGCCGATCTGGCCGCCCGCTGTCACCGCGCTGCGATCGAAGGCCGGTGGGCGACGACGATGCGGTTCTACGCCGGCCCGACGCTGCTGGTGATCGACGAACTCGGCTACCTTCCGTTACCGGGTGAGGCCGCCTCCGCACTGTTTCAGGTTGTCGCGCAACGCTATCTGAAGACCTCGATCATCATCACCACCAACCGGGGTGTCGGAGAATGGGGTGAGGTCCTCGGCGATACGACCGTCGCCGCCGCGATGCTCGATCGGCTTCTGCACCGATCGGTCGTGCTCAACCTTGACGGGGATTCCTACCGGCTGCGTGACCATCATGCCCGGTCCGAAAAGCTCCGTCGAGCCACCACCGGCACCCGGCAACCGCTACAGTGAACCCGCCCACGGGTGGGCACTTTCGTCGAGCACAAGCGAGCACCTTCGCTGAGCCTCATCAACGTAGCGTCGGACGGTTTTGCGGTCCACCCCGGCGTGGTCTGCGATCGTGCGCAGCCCAGGCGCCGGCAGAGCGGCCGTCCCGAGCCACAATCGCAGTACTTCTCTGATCTCGTTCACACTGATCTCCCGAAAAGCCATGCCCGTCGACCTCCGCGACCTCGCTTGAGCTGTCACAGACGATCGAACGAGCAAACGACGAGACCACCGGCAAGGCGCGCCGGTGGTCCCATAACTGGCAATCCAGGTGGTCCCATCACCCTGGCAAGATCAGCTCACGCTGGTCCCATCCTCATGGCAGACGACAGAGATGGGGTCTGCCCCCGTTACCGTATTGTCGTGACACCCCTGAGAACGGTGGCTCCAGTACTTGTCATGATTCAAAGAGCCTCGAAATTCGGATTCGGGGATTGATCTCCGGCTAGTTGTTCGATCCGTCCTGTGTAGTCCACGAGCCAACGTTCTGGCTCCTTTGACTGAGGCGCCAACTCCGTCATGACCCAGCCCTCCGAACTGGGGTCGGCCCGATACTTGGTTGGTTCGGCAGCGGGATGCTTGATATCAGCGAAGAATGCCCGGGCTTCCCGCTCCCCCATCGGCGGCAAGTGTGGGTTGCGGTCCTTGTTCACCGTCGGCCACTTCACGCCCGCATCGGCTAGTTGGTCGCGTGTGATCACCTCCTCGATAAGAATCCGCTCCAGGAGATCTTGCTGTGAGGTCTCCAACGCAACGAGTTGGGTGAGGACGCATAGAAGCTCGCTGAGCTCGTTGGACCACTCACTCGGCCAGATCGTGACATTGATCGAATCGAGGACTGACTTGCGCTTGCTGGGTGCTTTCTCACCGGTGATCGAGTGGCCGGGTTTCGCCGCGCGGCGGTAGCCGAACCAGGAGTCAATGACGTTCCGGCCACCGATGGTGTAGTCACGCACCGGTCGTGTGACATTAGACCATTGTCCTTCTCCGACCTGGAGTGTCTCGGTAATCTCGTCGTAGCTGAGGTCTTTAGGCATGGTCCTCCCGACAGGGACGGTGTAGTCGGGTCGGTTGATGAACAAATTCGGATCTCGTACTTCGGTTGCGCCGTCCGGGTGTGCTCCGCATTGTCCGTAGGTGTGCAGCCAGACCACCTGCTTGCCAAGGACCACTGCTTCGTCCCACAGGGCAGAGTCGGCTGTGATCGGAACGCGAATACCAGGTGTGTGCAGTTCGTCGCTGAATCGTTCTACATATCCGGGGTGCGAAACGACTCCGGCCATGTAGTAGGTGATCTCCTCCCCAGAGATATCCCCCCTGATCCGGGCGCGCAGTGCCGTGAGCAGTCCGCGTGCCAGATTTGGGGTGCCGTCAGGGTGAAGCATCGGCAGTGTGCGGCCGCCTCGATTGTTGAAGCAATTGTTGTCGGGAAGGAGGGCACTGAAGCTCAGGCCGGGTCCTGGTCCTGGATGGATAGAGTGCGGTTCGATGATGTAGATCTGCCTAGGAATGCGGGCACGCCATAGATCCGGCCGCGGCATATCAAGCAGGCGGTAATCGGCAAGGAGGTATTGCCGATCTAGCGAGCGATATCCGACTCGCACGATCTTCGGGTCCGGAACCATTGCCACCATGCGCAGAGGGGTGGTCGAATCGGCCTCTGTGTCGATGCCCGGAAGGGGGGGTTTTGTCTTGTCTAGATTCGAGTCGCGGCTGGCGCGCATGAGCTCGGCCTTCTGTTCACCGTCGTCGACGCTGAGTAGGTGCCGTAGGCGTTCCTCCAAGATCTCGCTGGTAGCGCCGTACACCCAAGATCGATTACTTGAGCATCCGGGCGACACCCATGGCAGAAGATCCTCCGCGGCAGGATGGTCATCCCAGACCCCACTGGCCGCCGGGGTAAACGGTGCTATCCAGTTTGTCCGGGTCAATCGCCATCGCTCATCTGTGAACGTGAGATCGGCCAACTGGGCGTACTTTTCTTCACGCTTTCCGTGAATGCTGATGTACCGGATCTCTGCAGGCACGTCTTCACGGGTTCCTGGGGCACGAGCGAATAGTGCGATTACGACGGGAGTTTCGATGTTGAAGATGGTGTTCTTGGCCGGGGGTCGCTTGCCTTCTGGAGATACGTTGATGATCCACCCGTGGGATGCCCTGCGCCGCAGGTAGTTGCGCATTCCCTTGAACCCCGGACCGGTGAGATATCCGGCCGCGGTGATGTAGCAGATGACGCCATTGCCGCCGTCTCGAACAGCGGGACGGTCGGTAGATTCGAATACCTTCCACGTCGACCATCGCCAGAACCAGACGTACAGGTTGTTCAGGTGCCACTCGAGAATCCCATTGCCCGGATACCGAAACGCGTCGATCGGGGATTTGTGGGTATTCGCGTCGACACCATTGGCGATCCACCCCCCCAGCTCAACTGGGGTATCACGGAGGTACGGTGGGTTGCCGATGCTGACTTGAACGTTCAGCTCACGCTTCATCTTGTTGGCCTTGAGGCGTTGCTGGGCAATCAGTCTCATCGTGTACGAGAGCTGGCTATCGCCGCCGCTATCAGGGTCCTCAAGGGTGTCAGCGACGTACATGTTCATGCCGTCATCAGGCAGCGTAGCTCCGGCCGCCTTCATCGCTTCACTCAGACGCAGTTCCGCCACCGAAAAAGGCCCGGACTGCAACTCAATGCCGTACAGGCGTGAGGCCATGTTGGAAACTGCCTCCGGCCGTGCGCCCTTTCCGTATTCAGCTTCGGCGGCGTCTCCGACATGCCTCAGGACACCCAGCGGGTAGGTGCCTGTGCCCATCGAACTGTCAACCACGGTGACATGCGGATTGCGGAAGCCGTCGCGCTTGCCGAAGTACTGTTTGAGCACGTCATCAGTGAAACGGGTCATGAAATCTACTACCTCGACCGGGGTGTAGTATGAGCCCGTCTTTTTTCGCTTGTCAGGGTCGTAGACACTCAGGAAGTGCTCGTACAGGTGGAGGTAAACGTCTTCCTTACCTCCCGAGACCTTGTCCCACTGCACCGCAGAAAGAATTCGAGCGATCATCTCAATCGCGGTGCCGGCGGGTGTCTTATTGATGTGTTCGGTGAGCAGATTCAGCGCCATGCCCATGAGGGTGTGGTGATGTTCGAGCTTCTTAGACACTTCGTTCAGCGTGGACGAGCCGACATCAATGCCGTCGCTGACTGCCAGCATGAGTGCGAACACCACGGTTTGCGCGAATCCGTCGGCGAACTCTTCGTCCTTAGCGTGGGGGAAAAGCATTGCGCGCCAGTCTTTAGCCAGCCCAAGGAAGGGCTGGACTTCCTTGTTGGCACCGGCCTTGATCGCTCGACGCTCAGCGGTCATCGCTAACTTGACCTCCTCACGCAGCATCCGTGCGAGCGGTGCAAGCGTGTCGACGAGTTTCGCGACGGAGGTGATGGGGATCGGCTTCCAACGCAGGAAGCCTGAGAGGATCAGTTCCAGGCTGCCTGGCGCCGTTAGTCGGCCCCGCGTGTTCACTAGCGAGGGTGTGTGCAGATGGATCGGCTGGTCGACAAGTTCGCCATATCGCCACAACCGCCACTCGATACCGTTGGTGTGCAGCAGGTTAGGAAGCTCCTTCAGCCGCTGCCACTGCCTGTAGTTGTGAGTGCTTTTGCTGTAGGTGCTCGGGTCGAGGGATACGCCGGGAGCCTTCAACTCGATGAACCCGGTCAGCACCCCGTCAACGATGACCCCGAAGTCCGGTCGGACGGTTCCATCCAAAGAAACCTCGTTGTGGGTGGTTATCCGCATTCCGGCTGCGCTGCCGAAGTCAGTGATGAACTGTGCGACAGGGCCCGACAGCTGCGCTTCTCTTTCTCCCGGTCCCGACAATTTCATCTTTGTATCGGAACCGAACTTGGCTACTAGATCGGCAAAAACCATCGAGTCGACTGCCATCATCTTCCCATCTTCAATCTGCTCGGGAGGTAGGTTTGCCTCGCCGTTAGGTGATTCTGCCTGCCCCCGGGCTATCGCGTGGGCATGCCCCTCGGTTACACAGGGGAGACGAGGTAGAAAACAGCCAGTGGCATTGGTGCGGGATGCGGTCAGGGCTTCGGCAAGGCCGTGTAGTCCCACGTCAAGTAACCCGAACGAGATCGGGTGACCGGTTTCGATTGCAGCCGTGGTGCTGCGAGGCAGCGACCTTAGCGTGGCCGGAAGGTCGGGCGTGGCCCCTGAAGAGTGGACACTTGGGTGTGTTCGTTAGGCGGCCTGATCCAAGGTAGACATGCGGTCGGTTTCGTAGTCAAGTGGTGATCGGTTCTGCAATGCCGAGTGCCTTCTACGAGTGTTGTAGCGGGTAATCCAGCGGAACACCTCGGTGCGGCACTGCGTTTCGTCGGCCCACCGTTTCGCGCCCTGAAGCGTCTCCCGCTTCAAGGACGCGTTGAAGGACTCGGCCATCGCGTTGTCGGCGCTCGATCCGATCCGGCCCATCGATTGCCACACGCCGTGCCGGCGGCATGTCGCCTGGTAGTCCGAGGACGTGAATTGCCGTCCGTGGTCGGAATGGAAAATTGCTCCTTCCAGCGATCCTCGTGCCGCGGCCGCGTTGTCGAGCGCGTTCTCGACGAGTTCGGTACGCATGTGATCTGCGATCGACCAGCCGACGAGGCGCTTGGAACACACGTCGATCACCGTCGCCAGGTAGAGGAACTCACCGGTGCCACTGTGTGGAAGGTAGGTGATGTCACCGACGAAAACGCTCCCTGGCTCGGCAGCGGTGAAATCGCGTTTGACCAGGTCTCCGAAGACCTGCGCCCTGGGATCTTTGATCGTCGTGTTCTTCGGTTTACGCAGGTGCACGCCGACAATGTTGTTGCGTCGCATCAACCGTGCCACCCGCTTGTGGTTCACCGTGCCCGGCACCTGGTCATCATCGGCCAGTTCGGCGGTCATCCGCCGGTAACCGAGGGTGTGGTCCCATTCCTGGTGGTGGGCGCGTATTCGGTCGACGAGCGCCGCATCGGCCTGCTGGCGGGCAAGGCGAGCCGCCTTTCCGGCTCGCCACTTGTAGTAGCTCGACCGGTGGATGCCGAGCACCGTGCACATCCGCTTCACCTCATGAGTGTCCCGGTGGTCATCAACGAACCAGAAGCGGATCACCAGTTCGTCTCTGCCGCGAAATACTTCGTGGCCTTGCGCAGAATGTCTCGCTCCTCGCTGAGCTTGTCGTTTTCTGCGACCAGAGCCTGGTTGCGGGCCCGAATCTGCTCGATCTCGGCCTGCATGCGCGCGAGTTGTTCCTGCGGCGTCTCGGAGGGCCCGCGCTCTGACGTGGCCTCGGGCTGCGCCGACGCGGCCTTCTTCCGCGCCTGGTGCACCCATGTCTTCAACGACCCCCGGGCGACTCCCAGATCCGCGGCCAACGTCGAGTACGACGCGTCCGGGCGAGTCTCGTACAGCCGGACAGCATCGGCTTTGAACTCATCCGAGTACTTCTTCTTGGTCATGGTGATGTCCTGCATTCTCCGGCCCAGTATGGGCCAGTCTCAGCGTGTCCACCACTCAGGGGCTATCCCCGAATGGAAGAGGCGACAAGCGACCTCGCCTATATGAAAGGGTGACATAAGGTTGCTTATAAACCGGGGTGCGAGGTGGCGGGCCTGTCACAGTTGGTGCTCGCATCGATCGCGTTATTTCGCGCTTCTCTGGTGACTTGAGGCAACACTCATAAGGCGAACCTGGGGAGACGTAGAGCCGGCTGGAACCGTCCTGGCCCGCGACTGCGAAACCCACCGGGCCGACGGCCACTGCAATCCCCGCCAACACCACTCCGGCGAGGGCAGCGAAGCAAGCCGTGACCGCCCAGCCGAGGGGACTCGTTCCCTGCGAGAGAGTACCTGAGGCCTGTGTTGACGCGAAGGAATCAGGAGCCGCGAACGGCGTCGCGGAGGCTGTGGGAGCGAACAGGTCCGGCACGGAACCGAAGGCCGGGTCTCACTTCCCCACGACGGTCTCGGACCGGTGAAGGAGGAGTCCGTGCCGTCTCGCGAGGTCGAATACTCGCTGAAATCGAACGGGTCGGGCGATGACTGCACGGGCAACTCTCGGGGCTTGCGTCGGGACCGAGCACCCCACCGGAGTACCCGGTATGTGTCGGCGTTGGTGATCCTTCAATCGAACGACCGACAGAACTCGTTACATAGTCTTTAGAATTACTTTTCTGACGTTTCTTGTGCCATAATCCTCGCCTTCCATGGCTTTGTGGCGCCTCCCGGTTTCCGACTCCTGGGGTGCCGCATCCGATTCGGGTCGTACGACTACCGGGTCGTAAACACCACCGCATGGTTGATTTGTCCGACTCGGATGGCACACTTAGCGATCTCACGAAGGAGTGCACATGGTCCTACCTCTGATACCTGCCGCTCTGATTGCCATCGGTGCAGTCACCGGCAGTGGCGGCTTGGCGTTGGGCGGTAAAGGCATCACCGAACGCAAGAAGGCCTCGGAACAGCTGCAGAAGGCCGGAGAGAAGTACACCAAACGTCGCGACGCGATCGTAGAACGTGTCGCGAAGACCAACGCACATCTCGGGGTGCTGGGCGATCAGCAACAGCAGGCGTTGGTCGACGTCGTGCTGAGAATGGGTGATTTCCTCCGCCGGCACGAGAAGCAGGTCCGAGAGAATGAGCGCTTGCTGGCCGACGGCCTCCATGCCGGTATCTCCCATGTCGACGGACCGGACGGACTCGACCTGAATCTCGGCAGTTGGATCAGTGGAGCCGTGGGTTCGGTAGCTACCGGAGTCGGCACAGCGTCCGCGGTATCGGCGGCAGCCACCAGCTTCGGTGTCGCGAGCACGGGGGCTGCGATATCCGGACTGTCCGGCGCAGCCGCGCAGAGCGCCACTATGGCCTGGCTCGGCGGAGGCGCTTTGTCGGCAGGAGGCGGCGGGGTTGCGCTCGGCGCTACCGTGCTGAACGTCGTGACGATCGGCCCAGCACTTCTCATGGGCGGTTTCGTCATCAAGAGCCAGGGCCAGAAGGCGCTCACCGAAGCCGCCGAGTTCCAGGCCAAGATCGACGTCGCGTATGCCGAGTTGGGCACCACAGATACTCTCCTGACCGCTATCGATCAGCGGGTCGACGAATTATCTTCTCTCCTCAGCACATTGACAATCAAGGCCGTCGCAGAACTCGACGTGCTCGAGTCGGAGCCCTTCGATCCCCGAGTACATGCATCGCAGTTCCAGAAAGCCATGGCCCTGACCGTCGCGGTCAAGGATATCGCCGCGACTCCCATCCTCGACGAGGACGGCGAACTGACCGAGCACAGTGCGAATCTGACTGTCCGCTACCGCCCGATGACCGAAGGAGGAGACAATGGCGCTCAATCAAACGCCTGATCAAAAAGTGCACGAAGGGGAGGTTCTGGGCTCCGTGAAGCGCACGATTTCGGCGGTCGACGGATTCGGCGCGCTCTCCCAACTGGTCAACGCTGCGCAGGAGTGCATCGAGATCCACGCTGTCGAACAGACGAAACGAGCACGACTCCACACCTACGCCTCCGCGGAGGTCCAGCGCATCAAGACCGCCGAATCGATCCTCAAGGGCTATTTCGAACAGTCCTTCGCTGAGCGACGAGCAAACTTCGATGCTCTGTTCTCCCGACTCGACCAGGCATTGGAGCAGGACAACACCCAAGCAATCAGTGATGTTCTTCGCGGAATCGTAGACATCGCCAAGACGTCCCCACTCGCAGATCTCGGCGACCTCAGCCAGATCCGCGCTGCACTCGACGACCCCGACCAGGTGTGGGATCTCTGACGGAAGGGCATGAGCCACCGGTACAACCGGTCGATACTCATGGCCGACTGGCGCAACGGACAGATCAGCGAGCGCCGGCAATCCCAGACCTGCTGCATTCGACATGAAGCGGATGTCGATCCACGCACGAACATTCAATCGACGCGATGTAGCTGCAGGTAGTAACCTGAGCCCACTTTCGCTAGAACATGACGTACCACCGGAGGCGCCCAGGTCGCTTCACTGTTGTGAATGACTTGTGGCTCTACGAGATCAACCGTCATTCCACGAGCCGTCAGAGAGCACCCACCCTGAGCGATCACATTTCGAACCCAATCGGAGCCAGGGCCGTAGTCGAGTGAAATTCGGTACCCGCCCTCATATGGATACACATTGACCGGTGTGCGGTACTCCCGGTTCGACTTTCGCCCCCGGTGGACGACGACCCCCATCCACGGCACGTGGCCAGCGAGTCGACCATAGGTGCGGTTGGTGACGAGTCGGTTGAATTCGGCCAGACGTCGTGGGAGCATGCCAATCCCCTGCCAGTCCAAGTTGGAAATCCGTTCATCGATTCTTGCAAGGACCTCGGATGATTTCCAACAATATGAAGGGTCACTTCATGTGACGTCCCCTGTCACCTGCGACTCGATCCTCTGCCCTCACGTCGGTGCAGAGACACCCAATCACTCACTCGACAACAAACTCGTCCCACACCGCGAGCCCAATCGGCCAGCCCTTTCGAACCGAACAGCGACTCTGCCGGATGCGGTTCGTTCCAGGGTGCTCACCTACCCGCTCTGTCGACGATCTTGATGCGTGATTCCACCCCGCTCGAGCTCATCCCACAACCCCTCCATCGCCGCGACCGGGTCGAGATAGTACTCCGATTCCCGCACCCGCCAGAATCTCCACCCGCTCCGCTGTAGTTCGCGTTCGCGTCCGATGTCGGCGCGCTGCCGGTCAGGGTTGGTGTGCCACTGATCGCCATCGCACGCGACCGCCAGCTTGCCTGCTGCACCTGTCACCACGAGGTCGATGAAATATCCGTTCACGTCGACTCTCGGATTCACGTGATACCCGCGCGACGCGATGTCGAGGAACACGGCCTGCTCGAAGAGGCTGCCGAACGTTTCGTGCCGCTCGCTGCGCGTCACACCGGCCGGCATCGGCTCGGCAGGTGCCGGCGACACCGACTGCATGTACGTGAGCAGGGAATGACGCAGGTCCGTCGGCCGCAGCGTGTCGGCCGTGCGCGAATGGAACAACCACAATTGATCCTGCGCCCGCGACGCAGCAACGTTGAACCGTCGCTGGTATTCCGTCCTGGTCATCGCCGCAATGTTCTGTTCGGGCGCCACGACCATCGACAGGAACATCACGTGCCGCTCGTCGCCCTGAAAATCCGGCGGTGTGCCCACGCGGAGCCTGCGCTGCTCCCACTGTTCCGGGGTGAGCCTTGCCAGCAGTTCGTTCTGGATGACGTCGACATGCGACTGCCCTTGCAGCACCACCACGCCGAAGGTCTTCCCGTCATAGGCCTTGTCATGCAGGCACTGCATTAGCGTCGTGACAAGCTCGAGAGCTTCGGCTCGGTTCGTCAACGACGAATTCTGCCCTGCGACAGCACCATTCTCGACGAGAGTGGTGCGCAGCGGCGGCAGTCTGTCGGCTCCGTACTGCCGCAACGGAACCAACGGGTCGTCCGCGTAGAACTGTTCGCTCGACCACGCGATGATCTCCGGCATCGACCGGAAATGCTCCCGCAAACGGACGATGCTCCCGAACCGCGACCGCAGCAACGAAAACATGCTCGATCGTGGAGTGAAACTGTCGCGCAGATACTTCGGGATGTCGGGCAGGTACGAATCGAGACGACTGAATACCCCGTCGAGCGCACCCAGCGACACCCCGCTGGGCGCGCACTGCTTGTCGTCGCCGACGACGATCACACGCGGAGCCAGCCACAGCAGGAACAGGCTGCTGATGTCCGCTTGGCTCGCTTCGTCGACGATGACGACGTCGAACGAATTCTGTTCGGGCGGAACCGAAGACAACACCTGCTGCAACGGCATCACCCATGCGGGCACCGCACCTTGCGCGACCTGCATGGCTTCTCTCGCCGCAGCCCGGTAGCGCTCGGCGTATCTGCCGGTGCCCTTACCGATGCTCGCGACATGGTCGCGGTACGAGTGGAGGGCCTGGACCTGCTCGGCGGTGGTGCGATCGAGGCACGCGCTCCACGCCTTCACCGCGAGGAGCTGCGTCGTCGCACGCGCGATGTCTTGCTCGGCTGCGTCGAGGTCGCGTTCGAATTGCCCGTCGTCGCTGTGCTCGTGGAACTTTTTTGCCCACTGATCTGCGCGACGCCACGCCCACGCATCCTCGATGTCCGCGAGACGGACAGGCCAGCCCAAACTCAACGGATTCTCTGCAATGGCCTGCGCGAGCGCCGGTGCGGCGGTGGTCAGCTTCGCATGCAGCGAGACGAGCTCGAGCTCTTCGCGCTGTTCACCGACTGCGCGGTCCCACGCGTCCAACGCCGCATTGATGCCTTCGAAGTCTGCGTCGTGGAAGGCCCGTGCCAGTGCGCGTCCTTCTGGTGACGCTCCCCCTGCGGTCTTGCCCCGCACGTCCATGCCGATGGATTCGAGCCAGGTCTTGCTTGCTTCCGCAGTGCCTGCTGCAGCGATCACTCGCGCAGACTCCGCAACCGACCGGGCTTGTTCGATACTCGTGATCCGCGGCGCACCGGGGTGGATATGACGCATTTCCGTTTCGACGGCCCCGACGCGGGAGACGAGGTTGTCGACGATGCCGCGGTCGCGGTCGATGAACGCCAAGGTGCCGACAGCGCGGCTGCGCGACTCGTCGAGCGCAACATCGATACCGAGATCGCGGAGGACGATCCCCGCCACCCGAATCGCTTCGAGCGCGCGCAAGTGTTCCGCAACGATGCGTGCCGTGTGGGCGGTGGTGGCCGCGACGCCGTCGACGGTGGCGACCTCGCCAAGCGCCTCGACTGCAGATTGCTCGTCGCTCCTGCGGAAGCGCGTGAAGCCGCTGCGCCACGTGTCGCCGGCCTCGAGCTTGCGGGCCAGCGCGTCGTACGCCTCCAGCGCGAGCGGTCCTGTCACCGGCGTCTCGACCGAGCTGGCGCCGACGGCGCGGTCGGCGGACTGCGCGGACTGCACGAGTTCTGCGAGTTCAGCGGTCTTTCCCCACAGGTGCTGTGCCTTCCCGGACAGGACGTCGTCGGTCACGCGTTGAATTCGCGCGTCGAGCCGATCTGCGTCTTCCAGGGCGCCCTGTAGCTGTTCGCACAGGTCTCGGATGCGTGCGAGTGCGTCGAGGGGCGCGCCCTCGAGTATTCGCAGCACCTCGTGCAGTGCGTTGCTCCCGATGTCCTTCGGCGCTTGCGCGACTGCAGCGCACGCGTACTGCACCTCCCTCTGGGTGGGGAGGGCCAGGTCGGGGAAGAGTTGGTGCCTGCGCCGTGCACGCTCGACACTCGACCGCTGGTGGAGGCCGTGAAGGGTGACGACCTCCTCGACGGTCAGCGGTGGAGCGTCGGCGAGAAGAGGCGCGGGCAGCCACTCGTATTTCGATTCCTGTGCGCGGACTCGCCGGACGATCGACGCGGCTGTGCCCTCGTAGCCGGCGGCGACGGCGGGTTGCACGACCGTCTCCTCCGCTCTGACCTGCCGGACCTGTTCCACCAACATCGCCCGGCGGCTCAGTGCCTCATCGCGTTGCGTCGTCAGTTCATCGATGCGTTCTTGTGCACGCCGCGCGTTGAATTGCGCTTTGCGCGTGGCGATCTCGCTGACGCTGTGGGTGAGCTCCGCCGAACCGCCCTGCACCGGGTCGGTCACCGATACGCACAGCTCCTGCAGTTCGGGCGGAAGCTTGTCGCGGAGCACGCGCAGCGCCTGGGCCTTCTCACTGGTGACCAGCACCCGCTGGCCGCGAGCGAGCAGCGCGGAGACGATATTGGCGATGGTGTGGGTCTTGCCGGTGCCCGGCGGTCCTTCGACCACGACGCCACTGTCGCCGGTGAGGCGATCGACGATGTCGCGCTGCTCTTCGTTCGCGGGCAGCGGGAACATCGGGTCGCCGGTGAACAGCGCCGGTGGCCTGCCGATGTGGTCGAGCCAGGCCACACGCTCTTCCGGTTCGATCGCCTCGACGAGCTGCGCCAGACCGAGCGGCACCGGCTTCGACTCATCGGCAACGGCCTCGGCCATACGGTTGTAATACTCGATGAGCGCTGAGGCGCCGTGCTTGCGCAGCACCAGCGACGGTGACGGTGTGAGGAACATGTCGGGCGACGAGGCGTCCTCGGCGTGGTCGACGACGTCGACGGGCACGACGAGCGCGCGGTCGGCCCAGCCTTTGAGAAAACCGCGGGCTGCGGGATCCACGGGCGACGCAACCTGGGTAGCAAGGGATTCGTGGAGGTCGCGGGTGCCGGACGGGTCGAACACCTCCAGCCCGGTGAGGAGCTGAGTGTCTTCGAGCGACGGGCCGAGGTCGGGATTCAACCGCACCAGCAGGTCGCCGGTTGCCGCGTGTCGTTCGACGAAGGTGGACTGCGTGATCAGGTGCGTGCGCACCTGCTCCCCCGCGACCTCGGCCGACAGATGCAGCAGCCCCGACGCGAGGACGAGCTCGAGCGATTCGGGTTGAGATTCGAGGTCAAGCATCGCGCGCTGGAGGAAGGTGTAGAGGTGCGAGGCGGGGCGACGCTCACGGTCGACGGCCGCCCACACTCGCCATTCGGTGAGCCAGCTGTCGAAACGTTCGACGGCGTCGGTGGCGGTCGGGTCGAGAGTGGGTTCGACGGCGGAGTCGTCGATGGCTCCCTGCACATACCTCGCGACCGACGCGGGAGGTTGCGGCGGGTCTTCGAGTTGAACACGTCGTGCGCGGAGGACGACGTCGCCTGCTGCGGCGGCGGCGCTCAGTCCGATGTCGAGGTTGCCTTCCTCGAGGGACATCACGGCGCGGTGTTTGCCGAGCACTCGGACGGGGGTGCTGCGCGCTTTGACGAGCTCGGACAGGAAGGTGAGCAGGCGTTGTACTCGATCCCTCAGTTCAGGATCGTTGTCCCTCGACTCCACACCCACTCCCCTCACTCTGCGGACACCACTTCCGCCCGTCGGCGGCGCGGGCACGACCAACCTTAAGAACTCTCCCCGACATGTTCATGCCCACCCCCGCTTCGCGACAGCAGGCGCCCCGCGGATCGCTCCCCGCGACGCCCTGTTTGGACCCCTACCCTTCGGGTACCGCGTGGTCTGGGCAACGGACAGAATCGGGCAACCCTGGGGTACCCGTACCCCGTACGGTCCCGGCGAGCGGTGGCCCACCCGCGTCGATATGCACCTCGCAGAGGGAGTGACCGAAGACGAGGTCGATACGTGGGCGCAGACCGCGACGATCCTGCATTCGAACGGCGACGGGCTGGATCTCGCCGTCAAGGACGGCCGCATCGTCGGGGTGCGCGGCCGCGCTGTGGACAGCGTCAACCACGGCCGCGTCGACCCGAAGGATCTGTACGGATGGCAGGCGAATCACTCGCCCGACCGGCTAACGGCCCCGTTGATCAGGCGCAATGGCGAGCTGGTGGAAACCGACTGGGACACGGCGATGGAGGCCGTCGCCGGCCGTACGAAGGAGTTGCTCGCCGAACGTGGGCCGAGCTCGGTCGGTTTCTACACGACGGGACAGTTGTTTCTTGAGGAGTACTACACGCTCGCGCTGATCGGGCACGGCGGCATCGGCACCAACCACATGGACGGCAACACCCGCCTGTGCACTGCGACTGCCGCGGCTGCGCTGAAGGAGTCGTTCGGGTGCGACGGTCAGCCCGGTTCCTACACCGATATCGACCACGCGGATGTCATCGCCCTATATGGGCACAACATGGCCGAAACCCAGACGGTGCTCTGGATGCGCATCCTCGATCGGCTGGCCGGACCGAATCCGCCTGCGATCATCTGCGTCGACCCGCGGGAAACTCCGGTCGCGCGTGCCGCGACAGTACATCTGGCGCCACGCCCGGGCACCAACGTCATGTTGATGAACGGTCTGCTGCACGAGATCGTCCGCAACGACTGGATCGACCGCGACTACCTCGACCAGCACACCGTCGGCTTCGATGAGCTGAAGAAACAGCTCGAGAACTATCCGGTCGAAGAAGCCGCGCAGGTGTGCGATGTGCCGGTCGAGGATCTTCGCGCCGCTGCGCGCCTGATCGGCACGTCCGAGCGGTTGATGTCGACGGTATTGCAGGGTTTCTACCAGGCACATCAGGCAACTGCGGCGTCGGTTCAGGTCAACAACATTCACCTGCTGCGCGGAATGCTGGGGAAGCCAGGATGCGGCGTGTTGCAGATGAACGGGCAGCCCACCGCCGAGAACACCCGTGAGTGCGGTGCCGACGGGGATCTGCCCGCGTTCCGGAACTGGTCCAACGATGCGCACGTGGAAGAACTGGCGCGGGTGTGGAACATCGATCCGATGCGGATACCGCACTACACAGCGCCGACCCATCTGATGCAGATGATGCGCTACGTCGAGGACGGCTCCATCCGCTTCCTCTACGTCAACGGCACCAACCCGGCCGTCTCACTCCCGGAGCTGACCCGAATCCGGAGCCTGCTCACCCAGAATCGGTTGTTTCTGGTGGTGCAGGACATCTTCATGTCCGAGACGGCCCAACTCGCCGACGTGGTGCTCCCTGCCGCCACCTGGGGGGAGAAGACCGGCACGTTCACCAACACCGATCGCACCGTGCATCTGTCGGAAAAGGCGGTGGAGCCGCCGGGGCAGGCCCGCCCGGATCTGGAGATCTTCCTCGACTACGCCCACCGGCTGGATCTCCGCGACAAGGACGGTGAACCGCTGATCAAATGGTCCACCCCCGAAGGCGCCTTCGAAGGGTGGAAGCAGTGCTCTGCCGGACGCCCCTGCGACTACACCGGTATCACCTACGACAGGCTGCGCGGCGGCAGCGGTATCCAGTGGCCGTGCAACGACGAGCATCCCGACGGCACCGAGCGCCTCTACGCCGACGGCGCGTTCTGGAGTTCGCCCGAGTACTGCGAAAGTTACGGTCGCGACATGGTGACGGGTGCGCCGCTCGAACCGACCGAGTACAAGGCGATGAATCCGTTCGGGAAGGCGATCATCAAGGCCGGTGAGTATCTGCCGTCGCACGAACCCGTCTCCGACGAGTTCCCGTATTTCCTCACCACCGGGCGCACTCTCTATCACTTCCACACGCGCACCAAAACCGGGCGGGCGCCCCAGTTGCAGAATGCCGCTCCGGAAGTGTGGGTGGAGATGTCGGATTCGGATGCGGGCAGGCACGGCTGGTCCGAAGGAGACCTGCTGCGCATCACCACCACGCGTGGGCAGGTCGACGCGAAGCTGCGAGTCTGCAACATTCGTCCCGGGGTGTTGTTCCTCCCCTTCCACTACGGCTACTGGGACACCCCGTCCGGGCACGAGCCCCCGGATTCCGGCGGTAGAGCGGCGAACGAATTGACCGTCACCGACTGGGATCCCGCCTCGAAGCAACCGCTGTTCAAGACCGGCGCCGCCAAGGTCGCACGGATTTGCAGTGGAGACGGCTCTGCGTCCGCAGCCCCCACCACCACCGCATCGAAACCCACAACCGTCGGAGTTCCCGCCACCAGTGGCGGCGCGGACGCAGCGTCCTCGGAGACGTTCGTCGACGCGCGGGAAGGCACATCATGAACAAGGTCGGGCTGGCCATCCGGGAATTGCATCGCTCCGAAAGCGATCTCGCCGACCAGCTGATGCAGATCTCGGATCGCCACAAGGTGGACCACGAGATCTTCTACGTCGCCCGCGACATCGCCCGCTGGTCTGCGCAACACGTCGATGAGCTTGCTCGGGTCGGGAAGGATTACGATCTCGACCTCGACGCCGACGGCAAGGACGACAACTGGATCGTCGCCACCCTGCGCCAGAAAGGAAGCGAACTCATGGGGCGGCATCATGCTCCGTCGCTGTTGCTTCTGCGAGACCTACGCGAGGTCCACCGCATGGCGGCCGGTGTCTCCCTGGACTGGGAAATCCTGGCTCAGACCGCGCAGGCCATGGCCGACCGAGAACTGCTCTCTACCGCGAAGCGCTGTCATCCACAAACACTGCGGCAACTGCATTGGGCCAACGCCAAGCTCAAGGAGATCTCGGCCCAAGCTCTTGTCACCGATTGACCGCAGAACAGCAGCGGACAACGGTGCGCAACCTCGCTTCGGCAGGCTCATTTCTCCCGCATCGCAATGGTTGCGGCATCGCAATCGACTGCGGAAAGATGCAGGACATGAGCGCCACGCAGCGTCCACGATCCGGCCGAGGAAAAGATTTCCCGGCTCAGGTCGATGCCGTGCTGTGGGCGTCGCGTGCGCTGGTGGGAATCGCGGCGGCCTCGGTGGCCGAGGTGGAAGACGTGGTGTCGGTGCCGCACTTGCGGATTCTGGTGATGGTCGACACCTGGGGACCACTGAATCTGGCGGCGGTCGCGCAGGCACTGGAAGTCAATCCGTCCAATGCCAGCCGCGCAGTCGACCGGCTCATCAAGGCGGGCTTGATGGACCGGCGAGATGCACCGGAGGATCGGCGCAACTTGAACCTGACATTGACCGCCGAGGGAAAAGCATTGGTCGAGAAGGTGAGCGCGCATCGACGCGACTCGATCTCAGCGGTTCTGAGGCGCATGACCCCCGAAGACCGCGACTCCCTCACCGTCGCGCTACGCCGCTTCGCAGCCGCTGCGGGTGAACCGCTCGACGGAGACGTGCTCACCCTCCTGTGGCCGCCGAACCGCTGATCTCGCGGTTCCCCCAGCGGGTAGAGGATCACCGCCGGTTTCGTCCGGCGAACACGGCGACGGCGCCTGCCGCGGCCGCAAGACTCGCCGCGACACCGAGGGCACCGTGGTGCTGCGACGCCCACAGTTGTGCGCTGTGGTCGCGGGATCGATCATCGAAGATGCCGTGCGCACCGAAGTCGCGGCCGCCCGCGCCGTCGGCGGGCGTGAAGAGGTTCTCCGGCTGATCGGGATCGCGTGGGGTGTCGGTCTGCTGAGAGGCGTATCCCGTGCGGGCGAGATACCTGTCCAGCACACCGGGCGCAATTGCATTGGCAGCGAGGGTGCCCGCAGTGCTGGCACCCACCCAGTACTCGCGGCGGCGCGGATGATCGGCGGCGTAGAGGACTGCGCGCGCCGCGACCTCGGGCTGGAAGATGGGCGGCACGGGCTGTGCGTGGTGCGGCAACCTCGACCGCACCCAGGAGAACTGCGGGGTGTTGACCGCCGGCATCTGCACCATCGTCACCTGGACACCGCTGCGCTCGTGCAACAGTTCGCAACGCAGCGCTTCGTGAAACCCCTGGATGGCGTGTTTGGAACCGCAGTACGCGCTCTGCAGCGGGATACCGCGATAGGCCAGCGCGGAGCCCACCTGCACGATCACACCGCGATTCCGGGACTTCATCCGCCGCAGTGCCGACAGGGTGGCGTAGACGTAGCCGAGGTAACTCACCTCGGTGACGCGCCGGAATTCGGCGGGGCTGATTTCGCTGACGGGAGCGAAAACGGAGGTGAAAGCCACGTTCACCCAGATGTCGATGGGTCCCAGCGTCTGCTCGGCTTCTGCGGCAGCGGCCTCCACCTGGTCGGGGTCGGCGACGTCGGTGGGGATCGCGAGAGCGCGGCCTCCGGCTGCCTCGACGTCGTCGACCGCGCCCGCAAGCCCCGTCTCTCCGCGGGCGAGCAGCGCCACCTTGGCCCGGCGAGCGCCGTAAGCGCGGGCGACGGCGCGGCCGATCCCGCCCGACGCGCCGGTGACCACGACAACCTGTTCCGAATGCGGTGCATTCATCTCGGCCTCCTTGTCACGAGCGAAGTTGGGACTGTGAGTTGCTTTGGCGTAGAACGTGAGCGATCACGCTATGGCGAGGCGGTGGGCCGATTCGAGCAAGAGTGCATGAACGAACGCTTGCGGTAGATTGCCGCGCAACTGCCGTTCGACGATGTCGAACTCTTCGGTGAACAGGGCCGGCGAACCGCACGCGGCGCGGTTGCGTTCGAACCAGCGCGCTGCCGCGACATGGTGGCCCTGCTGATGTTCGGCCAGCGCCATGACGAAACCGCACAGCAGGAACGCGCCCTCGGCGTCGGCGAGAGGCTGGCCCCGATGCTGGAACCGGTATACGTATCCTTCGCGGCCGAGATCGGCGCGCACGGCATCCAGCGTGAACCGTGTGCGGGGGTCGTCGGCCGCAACACCACCGCGGATCGCAGGCAGAAGCAGCGCCGCGTCCACGCGGTCGTCGCCGGGAGCGCGCTGCCAGCGCCCGCTCGGGTGCAGCGACCGGGCATCGGTGTCGGCGACGAGAGCGTCGGCGAGGGCACCCCAGCGAACAGAGTGCGCGGCCGGAGCGACCGCACTGATGGCGCGCAGACCGGCGGCGCAGGTCAAACGCGAGTGCGCCCACTCGGCGTTGTCGAGCTCCCAGATACCGGCGTCGGGTTCGTTCCAGCGTTGTTCGATGGTTTCGGTCGCGATCTCGACGGCCTTCCAGTGCTCACTGCCGAGGTGGCCGATACGGTCGGCGGCGGCGAAGAGAAGCAGAGCTTCGCCGAACGAGTCGAGTTGGAATTGCTCGTTGACCCAGTTCCCCAGGCGTGCGTCTGCGCCGGGATATCCGGGAAGGTCGAGGGTGGATTCGTCGGGCACTCGCCCTCCACCGACGGTATAGGCGGGTTTCAGTTGCGGACCGTCGTCGAGTAGGCGTTCGGCGATGAAGGCGACGGAGGCGTCCAGAAGCGAGTCGGCGCCCCCTGCGGCAGCCGCATGACCCGCGTAGCACTGGTCGCGGATCCAGCAGTAGCGGTAGTCGTAGTTGCGGCCCTGTTCGGCACGCTCGGGTAGGGCGGTGGTCGCGGCGGCAACCATCCCGCCCGAGCTGCTGGTCATCCCCGTCAGGACCGCGCAGGCGTGGCGGGCGTCGCGGTCGGCGAGCGTCCCGTCCATGTGCGGAACACGTCGGTGCCATTCGTGTTCGGTCTGCCGCCACAGCTGGTCCGGGTCCAGGAGGTGTTCGGGTAACGGCCGGTCGCTGAGTTCGAGGACGAGGTCGTGGTGCTCGCCTTCCCGGAGCTCGAGCGCTGTCTCCAGTTGCCCGTTCCGAAGATGGGCGCCGCGGCCTCCGGTCCACCGCAGGTGGAGCGGTCCGGTGCGCAGCATCCTGACGTCTTCGCGGTGCGCGACCTGATGCATCGGGTGGGCACCGAAGTCTGCGTCGGCAGACAACGAGACCTGAACCCGCGCCTCGCCGTCCACCGCCAGGATCCGGCGAAGCACCACTGCCGTGTGCGGGTCGCCCGGAAACGCGAGTGCTTCACGGCACTCGATGATGCCGGTGGTGGTGACCCACCGGCTGCGCCAGATCAACGTCCCTTCCTCGTAATGCCCGCCCCAGGTGAAGCGCGTGGTCGCGGGGCACACGAGATATCCACCGGGTCCGCCGAGCAGTGAACTGAACACCGCGCCCGAATCCCACCGCGGTGCGCACATCCACGCGAAGTCTCCGCGCGGGCCGATCAGGGCGCCCCGCTCCCCGTCTGCGATCAGGGCGTACTCGCGAAGCACGTGTGGTGGCCAGGAGGCGCCGAAGCCGGACTCGTGGGGCGCCATGAATTTCGCCTCCCTCGGACGAGGTGGTCAATCTTAGGCCCGTATTCGCAATGATTGCGGGGTCGCAACTACATGGGTGGTGGGCAGTGTTCCCGCACGAAGATGGTTCAAACATCGAGATTCGAAATGAGAATTCACGGTTGAATGGCGCGGGGATGGGCATTCGGGCAAAGACGGACAGTCACCGAATCGACGCCGCAGGGACCTTGCGCTACCGCAACGTTTGCGCGTAATGATGGAAGAAAGACGTCTCGCCCCTGCTGCGCGTCGAACACGCACCCTGCTCCGTCACGTCGATGGCATCGTCCGGTGATCGGACAATGCCCGTGAGCCGAGGGAAGGACACAATCCGATGGCCAGTCAGAACGTTGCCGACTACCTGTTGGAACGGTTACGCGCCTGGGAAGTCGAACACGTCTTCGGCTACGCAGGAGACGGCATCAACGGAATCATGGCCGCCTGGGGCCGAGCCGATAATCAACCGCGGTTCATCCAGTCACGGCACGAGGAGATGAGCGCGTTCGAGGCAGTGGGCTACGCGAAGTTCACCGGCCGCGTCGGAGTGTGCATCGCTACCTCCGGCCCCGGCGCGATCCATCTCCTCAACGGCCTCTACGACGCCAAACTCGACCACGTCCCGGTCGTCGCGATCGTGGGGCAGACGAACCGCACCGCGATGGGCGGCTCCTACCAGCAAGAAGTCGATCTGCTCAGCCTCTACAAGGACGTGGCCAGCGACTACGTGCAGATGGTGACCGTGCCCGAGCAACTGCCGAACGTTCTCGACCGGGCGATTCGAGTGGCACTGAGCCAGCGGGCGCCGACCGCGCTGATCATCCCCGCCGATGTCCAGGAACTGGAGTACGCCGCCCCCACCCACGAGTTCAAGATGGTGCCGTCGAGCATCGGTATCGACTGGCCGACCACCACACCCGACGATGCCGCGGTCGCACGGGCCGCCGAGGTCCTCAATGCCGGGAAGAAGGTGGCCCTGCTGGTGGGGCAGGGAGCGCGCGGCGCCGACGAGGAGATCGCTCAGGTCGCGGATCTCCTCGGGGCGGGTGCCGCGAAGGCACTTCTCGGCAAGGACGTGCTCTCGGACGAATTGCCCTGGGTCACCGGTTCGATCGGCCTGCTCGGCACGCGGCCGAGCTACGAGCTGATGATGGGCTGCGACACTCTCCTCACGATCGGCTCGTCGTTCCCGTACACGCAGTTCCTGCCCGAGTACGACCAGGCCCGTGGCGTGCAGATCGACATCGACGGCCGGTTCATCGGCATGCGCTACCCCAATGAGGTCAACCTGGTCGCCGACGCGAAAAGCGCGCTTCGAGCGTTGATTCCGTTGTTGGAACGCAAGACGGACCGTGCGTGGCAGGAGGAGATCGAATCGAACGTGTCGCGGTGGTGGGAGACGATGGCGAAGGAGGCGGAAGTCGCCGCCGATCCCGTCAACCCACTGCGTTTGTTCGCTGAGCTCTCACCCCGGTTGCCCGAGAACGTCATCGTCACCGCCGACTCCGGGTCGGCCGCCAATTGGTATGCCCGTCAACTGAAGTTCCGGCCGGGCATGCGCGGTTCCCTCTCGGGAACGTTGGCCACGATGGGACCGGGTGTGCCGTACGGGATCGGCGCGAAATTCGCTCATCCTTCGCGTCCGGTGATCGTGTTCGCCGGAGACGGGGCCATGCAGATGAACGGGCTCGCCGAGCTGATCACCGTCAAACGGTACTGGCAGGAGTGGGACGACCCGCGGCTGATCATCGCGATTCTGCACAACAACGATCTCAACCAAGTGACCTGGGAGATGCGGGCGATGTCGGGGGCTCCGAAATTCGTGGAATCCCAGATGCTTCCGGATGTCGACTATGCCGGGTTCGCCGCAAGCCTCGGACTGCACGCCGAGACCATCACCGATCCAGGTCAGCTTGCCGGCGCGTGGGACAAGGCATTGTCTGCCGATCGTCCGACCGTCCTCGATGTTCACACCGATCCGAACATGCCGCCCATCCCGCCGCACGCGACCTGGGAGCAGTTCAAGTCCGTCGCTACGGCGGTTCTCTCGGGTGACGAGGACAGCTGGGGATTCACCATGGCGGGTATCAAGACCAAGGCACAGGAGTTCCTGCCGCACAGAAACGGCTGACCGGATGCTCGACGCACCGATACGGGAGGTATCCACCGCCGCCTACACCATCCCCACCGATCTGCCCGAGGCCGACGGCACCCTCGATTGGGATTCGACGACCCTCGTCCTCGTTCAGATCCGCGCAGCCGACCGGGTGGGTACCGGCTGGACCTACGCGCCTGCGGCCTCCGCCGCTGTCGTCGAGTCCGTCCTCGCCGACCGGGTAAGTGGACGCAGCGCGCTGGATATCGCCGGCACCTACGATCGCATGGGCAAGTCGGTCCGCAACGCCGGACGGCCGGGCATCGCTGCGTGCGCGATCTCCGCGGTCGACGTGGCGTTGTGGGATCTGAAAGCACGCATCCTCGACCTGCCGCTGCACCGACTCCTCGGCGCCGTGCACGAGCAGGTGCCGGTCTACGGCTCAGGCGGATTCACCACCTACGACGCCGATCAGCTCACCGCACAACTCGAACACTGGGTGCACGAGCAGTCGATTCCGCGGGTGAAGATCAAGATCGGAGAGTCCTTCGGCGCCGACGAGCACCGCGATCTCGCGCGGATCGAGCAGGCCCGCACCGTGATCGGCGACCACACCGAGCTCTACGTCGACGCCAACGGCGGTTATCAACGCAAGCAGGCCATCCGGATCATCGACCGGGCAGAGCGGTTCGACGTCCGATGGTTCGAAGAACCCGTCTCCTCCGACGACCTCGACGGCCTGCGGCAGGTCCGTGACGCCGTGCGCCCGGACGTCACTGCCGGTGAATACGGCTATGCCCTGCACTATTTCGAGCGCATGTGCTCGGCAGGCGCAGTCGACTGCCTTCAGGCCGACGTCTCCCGCTGCGGCGGTATCACCGCCTTCACCCACGTGGCCGCCGTCGCTGCCGCGCACAATCTCCAGCTGTCCGGACACTGCGCACCCCACCTGCACGCCCATGTCGCGGCAGCGACCGCCAACGTGCGTCACCTGGAATGGTTCCACGACCACGTCCGGATCGAAGGGATGTGCTTCGACGGCACCCTCGACGCCACCGGCGGATCCGTCCGCCCCGACCCCGACGCACCCGGCCACGGCTTGACCTTCCGCCACGCCGACGTCGAACGCTTTCGCGTGCAGTGAGCAGCCAGGAGGAAACGTCGTGACCGAGTCATCCACTGCTGGAACACGCTCTGCGATGTTGTTCGAGACACTCGCCCACTCGCTGCGCGACCGCGTCGACGGAGAAGTCCGGTTCGACGCCGGTTCACGCGCCGCCTACTCCACCGACGCTTCCAACTACCGGCAGATCCCCATCGGTGTCGTCGTACCCAGAACCCCGGAGGCAGCGATCGAGGCGGTGGCGGTGTGCCACGAGAACGACGTGCCCGTCCTCTCCCGCGGCGGCGGCACCAGCCTCGCCGGGCAATGCTGCAACGCGGCGGTGGTGCTGGACTGGAGCAAGTACTGCACCCGGGTCGAAAGCCTCGATGCCGACGCGGGCACGGTGATCGTGCAGCCCGGCGTCGCGCTCGATCAGCTCAACGATCAGCTCGAATCGACGGGCTGGATGGTGGGACCGAAGCCGTCGACACACGTCAGCTGCACGATCGGCGGGATGATCGGCAACAACTCGTGCGGCTCCACCGCACAGGCCTACGGAAAGATGGCCGACTGCGTCCGCCGGCTCGAAGTGCTCACCTACGACGGGCACCGCATGTGGGTACAGGACACCACCGACGACGAATTCGAGCAGATCACCGCCGCTGGTGGGTGGCGTGCCGACATCTACCGGGCACTGCGGCAATTGCGGGACGACTATACCGACGAGATCCGCGACCACTACCCGAACATTCCGCGGCGAGTGTCCGGGTACAATCTCGACGAGCTGCTGCCGGAGAACGACTTCAACATCGCCCGGCTGCTCGTCGGTTCGGAAAGCACACTGGTGACAGTGCTGCGTGCGGAAGTGTCGCTGGTGCGCGTCCCGGCGGCAAAGTCGTTGGCCCTGCTCGGATTCGACGACATCTGTGCTGCCGCCGACGCCGTCCCCCAGGCGTTGGAACACAAACCCGCCGCATTGGAAGGCATCGACCACCGGCTGGTGCAGCTCGAACACAGTCAGCATCTCGCCGCCGCAGCACTGAAGGAACTACCCGACGGCACCGCATGGCTGATGGTGCAGTTCAACGGAGACACCGAAGAAGAGGCCGACCGTAAAGCAGCCGCGATGATCGACGACCTCCACGCGCTGACACCGCACGCGCGGATCCTCGACGACCCCGATCACGAGAAGCAGGTGTGGGCCGCCCGGGAGGCCGGTCTCGGAGCAACCGCCTATCCGCCCAACGACCCCGAAACCCATGAGGGCTGGGAAGACGCCGCCGTCCCCCCGTCTCGTCTCGGCGACTATCTACGGGACTTCCGCAGGTTGCTGGACAAGTACGACTACGGGACAGCGTCGCTGTACGGGCACTTCGGACACGGCTGCGTCCACACCCGCATCCCCTTCGACCTACGCACCGCCGAGGGGATCGCCCGCTATCGCTCGTTCGCGCAGGAAGCCGCTCGTCTGGTCGTGTCGTACGGCGGGTCGCTGTCCGGTGAGCACGGCGACGGACAGTCCAAGGCCGAGTTGTTGCCGATCATGTTCGGCGAGAAGATCATCACCGCGTTCGAGGCACTCAAGGCGATCTTCGACCCGGCGGATCGGATGAATCCGGGGAAGATCGTCCATCCGTACCGCCTGGACCAGAATCTGCGCCAGGGAACCCACTATCTTCCGATCGAGCCGGCCGTCCACTTCGCCTATGCAGACGACGACCATCGGTTCAGCCGGGCTGCGGCCCGCTGCGTCGGGGTCGGCAAATGCCGCGGCCACGAATCGGGTGTGATGTGCCCGTCCTACCGCGCCACCGGTGAGGAGGAACATTCGACCCGTGGCCGCGCTCGCCTGTTGTTCGAGATGCTCGAGGGCGATGTCATCACCGACGGCTGGAAATCCACCGCTGTGCGCGACGCCCTCGATCTGTGCCTGGCCTGCAAAGGGTGCCGATCCGATTGCCCGGTGAACGTCGACATGGCCACGTACAAGGCCGAATTCCTCTCGCACCACTACCGTCACCGGCTCCGGCCGCCGTCGCATTACTCGATGGGCTGGCTCCCGCTCTGGGCACGTATGGCTTCCACCGCCCCCACCGTGATCAACGCCCTCACCCACACGCCCGGCCTGTCGGGCATGATCAAGACGGCCGGGGGTGTCGACCGGCGGCGGCCTTTCCCGCGCTTCGCCGAGCAACGATTCACCGACGGGTGGCGACGGCAACCTCCCCACCGTCAGCAGGCCGCGCATCGCGGCACCGTGCTGCTCTGGCCCGACACCTTCACCAACAACTTCGAACCCGGCATCGCGTGCGACGCCGTCGCCGTCCTCGAAGCAGCCGGATTCACCGTGCAAGTCCCGGACGGCACGCTGTGCTGCGGACTCACCTGGATCTCCACCGGCCAGCTGAACGTCGCCCGGCGCGTACTACGCCGCACCCTGCACGCCCTGCAACCCGCTCTGCGTGCAGGCACCCCGATCGTGGTCCTCGAACCGAGCTGCGCTGCGGTCTTCCGCGCGGATCTTCCCGAGCTCATGCACGGCAACGAAGATGCACACCGCCTCGCCGGCCAGACCTACACCCTCGGAGAGCTATTGCAGAAGGAGGCACCCGACTGGCATCCCCAGCACGAGGGCACCGTGAACGCCATCGTTCAGCCGCACTGCCACCACCACGCCGTCCTGCAGTACAAGGCAGATCACGAAGTACTCGACAAGGCGGGGGTGGATGCGAACGTCCTCGACGCAGGCTGTTGCGGGCTGGCCGGGAACTTCGGGTTCGAGCGCGGGCACTACGACGTCTCCGTCGCGTGCGCTGAAGACAAACTGCTGCCCGCCCTCCGGGAGAAAGCCGACGACACGGTCGTGCTGGCCGACGGATTCAGCTGCCGCACACAGATTCGCGACCTCGAACCCGGGGCGAGGTCGCTGCATGCGGCTCAGATTCTGGCCACCCAGGTCCGTGGCAACACCACCGACCACTGAGACGACGTTCCCCCAACCGCCTGCGAAGACCGCGGCGGTCCGTGTAAGCAGGCTGAAGAGGACGTACACGGGCAGAGGAGGTACCGATGCTTCGGTTCTTGTCGGTGGGGGCACTCGCCGCGGCGGTGATCGTCACCGGACTCGCCGCGGTTGTCGGAGGGTGGGCATGGATTCTGGTACTGGTCCTGCTTGCCTGCCTGCTCCTCGTCGGCGTCCACGACCTGGTGCAACGCCGACACTCGGTGCTACGTAACTACCCCATCCTCGGCCACCTCCGGTATCTGCTGGAAAGCCTGCGTCCGGAATTGCAGCAGTACTTCATCGAGCGCAATTTCGACGGGCGGCCGTACGACCGCGACGTGCGCACCATCATCTACGAACGTGCCAAGGGCATCCACGGTGAACTGTCCTTCGGTACCGAACGCGACATCGAGGAAGTCGGCTACGAGTATCTGGTCCATTCCACCGCTCCCGTCCCCGAGCCGGACGAGCCGCCACGGGTGATGATCGGTGGGCCCGAGTGCTCACAGCCGTATTCGATGTCGTTGCTCAATGTGTCGTCGATGAGCTTCGGTGCTCTCTCCGGTAATGCGCTGCGGGCGCTCAACAAGGGAGCGGCCATGGGCGGGTTCGCTCACGACACCGGCGAGGGCGGGCTCACCCCGTACCATCTCGAAGGCGGAGGCGACTTGGTGTGGGAGGTCGGATCGGGCTACTTCGGTACCCGGACGAAGGAGGGCCGGTTCGATCCCGACCAGTTCGCCGATCAGGCAGCCCACCACCAGGTCAAGGCCATCTCACTCAAGCTCAGCCAGGGTGCCAAACCGGGGGTCGGGGGTGTCCTGCCTGCCGCGAAGGTGAGCGATGAAATCGCCCGGTATCGCGGCGTGCCTGCTCACGAGAAATGCGTCAGCCCCGCGGCGCATTCCGCGTTCCATACTCCCCGTGAACTGATTCAGTTCATCTCGACGATGCGTGAACTGTCCGGCGGGAAGCCGATCGGGTTCAAACTGTGCGTCGGGTCGCGGGTTGAGGTCCTCGCGCTGTGCAAGGCGATGCTCGATCAAGGCACCGCGCCCGATTTCATCATCGTCGACGGAGCCGAAGGCGGCACCGCGGCAGCACCTTTGGAATACGAGGATCACGTCGGGCTTCCGTTGACCAGCGGATTGATCACCGTCCACAATGCGCTCGTCGGAACCGGTCTGCGCGATAAGGTCAAAATCGGCGCCAGCGGTAAGGTCGCGCTCGGAAACGACATCGTCAAACGCCTCATCCAGGGAGCCGACTACACCAACGCCGCCCGCGCAATGATGATGGCGGTGGGCTGCATCCAGGCCCAGCGGTGCCATACCAATACCTGCCCGGTCGGGGTCACGACGCAGGATCCCAAACGTGCTCGCGCCCTCGACGTCGAAGACAAGAGTGTGCGCGCGTATCGCTATCAGGACGCCACCGTACGCCAGGCCGTGCAGATCATGGCCTCGCTGGGTGTATCCGATCCCAGTGGATTGACACCGCATATGCTCCACAAGAAGCTGGGTCCCACGGAGATCCGGTCGTACGCCGATCTCTACGAGTGGTTGGCGCCGGGCGAGCTCCTGGCCGACCCTCCGCAGGAGTGGGCAGGCGACTGGGCGGCAGCGAATCCCGATACGTTCCGCCCCGTCATGCGCCGATGAGTCAGGTCGTGTCGTGGACGCACGACAGCAAAGGATCTCAGAACGGTCCTCGCAGCCTGGGTGTCGCCCGCGCCGCGTCCGCCACCCGCCGCTCGTACCACCCCTCGACAAATGCCGCATATGCTTCACGGGCCAGGTCGACGGTGCGGTCGCGGAACTCCATGAGTTCGGCACTCACCGCCGCCTGAACCCCGCGGAGGTCTCGCGGCCCGAGATTCCATGGCTCCGGCAGGATCTCCGCGGCGACCTCGTCGAGAATCCCGCGCCGATCAGCACCGTCGCCGACTACGAAATGTGCTAGCACACCGACACTTTCCGACACCAGCACCACGTCAGGAGAGTGCGGCGAACTCAACACCGCGTATGCGATCAGCCAACTCTCGTCCAGCGCACCGGACTGCGCGAGTTCGACGATCGAGTCGACGACGAATCTCGCGTTGACTTCGACCGCATCGGCCAGCGCCGCAACATGCCTCGCCGGAAGTGTGGGGAGCACTGCGCAACGCGCTTTCGCAGCCACGATGCACACCGCCAGACCCGCTAGCACGTCATCCGGCAGATCTGCTTCGTAGTGTCGGGCATAGTCGGTGATCGTCGGCAGACCGTATCGGCCGAGATCCGCATCCAGTTCCTGCTCGGTGATCCCGTCCCAGCTGTTTCTCAACCGAATCAACGCCCATGCCCCGGCAAGTGCGTCGTGATGTGGATCTTCCTGCCAGGGAGCGACAACGGCGTGATCCAGCAGGTTCAGGATATGCCGGGCAAGCAATTCGACGTCGGCACACCAGGGTTCGCACACCACCGCATCCTGGAGGAAACGCGGCGCAACCACACTCGGATATGCCTGGACCATCCGACGCCACTGGGCTGCAGTCCACCGCTGTGCGGCGACGACATCATCCAACCCAGGAATCACGCCCGAGCCTTCGCTGAGTTCGTAGAAGGCGCGCCACAGAGCGACGACTGCCAGCTCACTTCGGACCCGCGCACCTTCTCCCCGCTCGGCGAGGGCGAAGACACCTTCGGCGATGATCACGCTCAGCGTGGTGTTCACCAAGGACGGGTCTGAAGCGAAGTCGTCGAAGGTCGGCACGTCGGCCACGTTGCTGGCGATGAAGGCCAAGACGGACGGTTCGAGCCGGGATCCGAGCGGGCGGCCGACGAAGTCGAAGTGGCCGATCACGGCTGGCTGCAGATAGTCCATGCACGTCGATCGTCCGACCGGGCCTACCTCCGCGACGAGCTGCGGACCCCGAGCGTCGTCACACAGCACCGGGACCACCGCCAGTTCGAGGATCTCGCGGACGAGCTCGTCGCCGAGATCGCTCATGAGATCGGCACGGACGATCGCATCGATCGCCTGGAGCGCCGAGACCGCCACCTCTTCGATCTCGTAAGCCGTATACAGCCGGCTGCGCAGAGAGCGGAGAAGACGATCGGCTTCCGTCACCAGTTCAGGTGTCCGATCGCAGTATTCGAGTAGTGCACGATGTGCTGGGTCCGCGTTCCGGAACCACGCGCGATCGTAGAACACCCGGAACGCGAATACTCGAGCTGCAAGGGTGCACACCACGGGCGCCAACCGGCCGGCTGCGTGCCACGCACTGAAGACGCGGGCAGCCTGCGATGCCGTATCCCCGAAACTGCTGTCCACCACGTCCACGATCAACGACGCGAACTCCGACTCCATCACCGTGTCGGGGCTTTGTTCCAGCAGGACGGTCGTCGCCTCGGCCAACGAGTCGTGCAGGTCGCTGTCCGCCACCACCGCCATCGCCAACGGCCACATCGGGGACAGGTGCTCGTCGCCCGCTTTCCTCGCGATCTCGTCCTGATGCTCGAGCGTACGGGCGGCAACCGATTCGTCGACGAGGACGATCTGCGCCAACCGTGACCAGGGAGTTACCGGCACCATGTCGCCGTTGTCGACGCAATGTGGTTCTCCATCGAGTGCGCCGAGGATCGGCGATTCGTTCTCACCGAACACCACGCACCCCGGTGTGTCACCCGGAAGATCTTCGAGGGGTACCGCCACCAGATGCGCGCCGCGCGCAACGGTGTCGTCGACTGTGTGCAACCTGTCGAAGGTCGACCATCCGAAGCGCCTGCTCGTTCCCGGCGACATGAAGTGGGAAACTGCGGCGATCCATCCCGCTGCACTGTCCGAATCCGCGCAGCCGAGGACAACGGGTGACCCGCCGCGGAAGGCCTGCGCAACCGCGTCGAGCAGGACGCTGAAGATACCGATGCGCGACGTATCCGGGTCGAGGAGAAAGTCCACCGCTGCGGCACGTGACGCGACACCACTGGGACTGGGTTCCGGGGACGAGAGGATTGCGGCAGCGACGTCGCTGGGCCCGTACGGCGTGAGCCACTCGGCCGAGTACCATCGTTCGATCGGCCGCAGGGTTCCTGCCTCATCGGTGCGCCGGTCGAGAAGTGCGTGAGCGAAAACGTTCTCGATCCGACCGGAAGCGTCCATACCGGCCTGAACCGTGTGCCAATACAGGCCTGAGTTTGCTGGCCCGGGTGCGTACACCAGCCGGCGGGGACGATTCTCCACTTCCTCGGCTGTGACGAATCGGGGAAACGGCCGGACCGATTCGAACTGCGTCACGACGCCCGCGAGTAACCGTTCCTCTTCTTCCGCATCGACATCGCCGGTCGTCTGCTTGATCTGCCAATCATCGCCGCCGGCGTTGCCGGGGCGACCGAAGAACGTGTAGGTGAGTTGACCGAATCTGGGGCGCTCGGCAACGGTGGTCACGTCACTCCGTCCCCTCGCCGATCCGAACCCCGTCGAGCATCAACCGCAAGCGGATTGTGGGTCACAATGGACGACACCAGCATGACGTGCGCCGATTCTCGGACGGAACCGGGCAGGCCGAGAGTGTGTGCTTCCAAGTGCGCCCGATCGAGACCTTCCCAGGTGCGGTTTCGGTGGGATCCATGACAACCAATAGTAGTCAGCGCGAATGCGCACCACAGCCGGACCGGTCAGTCACTCCCTTCCACTTCCACCCCGTATCGCACCGCGAGCGCTGCAAGATCGTCGTCGTATCCCTGCCCCACAGCCCTCAACCGCCATTTTCCGGACCGCCGGTAGATCTCGGCCAGCACCATCGTGCGCTCGGTTGTACCTGCGTCGAGGACCGCGGTGGCGGCGGTGCCCGATTCGCTGTCCACGCTGATGGAAATCGCGCCGAGGTCGCCGAACGTGCGGTCCCCGTCGATCGCCGCCGCAATCGCGATGCGCTCGCACTCAGCCGGAATGGATGCCAGGTCGACGCGGACGGACTGCTCACTGCTGCCGTCGATGGTCAGCTCGACAACACCATCGTCGTATGCAGGGTTGTTGTAGAAGACGAAATCGACGTCGGTGTCGACTCTTTCATTACCGTCGAGTAGGAATGCGACGACATCGACGTCGAACTCGTCTCCGGTCGCTTCGGCCTTCCACGCGACATTGACCGACCACCGCGTGGTCTTTGCGGGTAGATCGATCACTTCCCCCTGCGAGAGCACCGGCGCGCTCAGGCGGGATTCGGTGCGCATGTGCGCGGGGACAACACCCTTCTCTATCGCGGCATTCACGTCGTCCGGGGTCAGCACCGGTAGTCGACGGCCTCTGACGCGCGACAATCGCTTGTCGGCATCGGCGCCTTCCAGAAGCAGGGCGTCGGTGACTGCCGCCGTGAAGTTGAGGGAAGGCCGGGCACCGAGCTGCGCTATGCGCGAGCGCATCAGGACCGCTTCGAGGTGCGTGCCGCCCAGCAGGAGGACACGACGCCCCGACCACAACTTGGGCTTCATTCCCTGGAGCGCCCAGTTCTGCGGCTCCGGCGTAGGTGCTGCCGTCACCGGGGTTTCCTGCTGCGGAACGACATCGATCACTGTTGCCGCTTTGGACTCCCCCGGAGCCACCCGCACCAGGAGTGCTTCGAGCTGCTGTTCGGTGATCACGGGGATGCCCTCGGCCATGGCTTTGCGCACCTTGGCAGTCTGCACACCTGGGTCGTTGCAGACGACAACGCTGGTCTGGCGACTTGCGCTGTTGAGTACGTCGAGTCCGGCGTCCGTCATGCGCCGGGCCAAGGTCAGTCGCGGCGTAGTGGTGGCACCACTGATCACGACCTTCATGCCCTGTACCAGCCCCGCCTCGGTGAGACGGCCGGGATTCTTCCACTGGCACGGCACCCGCTGCACCGAGTCTGGGTACACGGACTTCCGGCTGAGGCAGTTCACCACGGGCAAGGGCAGCTGCAGGCTTTCTGCCATGGTGGCACTGCGCACGAACACCTCGGAGAGCACGCGTGCGTCGTCGTACGCGTCGTGTGCTTTCAACTGCTGAACCTGCCAGTGCTGGGCGAGGGTGGACAGCTGGTAGTTGGGTACATCGAGTTCCAGGCGCCGCGACAACGCCAGAGTGCAGAGCCTCTGCTGGGCGGGGATGGGCCTGCCTGCACGCCGGAACTCGGCGTCGAGGAACCCGTAGTCGAATGACGCGTTGTGTGCAACGAGGGTTCCGCCGTCGAGGATGTCGGCAAGCTCGCCGGCGATATCCGTGAATCGGGGTGCGTCGGCGAGGCGATCGCGTGTGAGGTTGTGGATATGCACGGGCCCTGGATCGCAGTCGGCATTGACGAGCGTGGAGAATTCGCGTTCGATGGAGCCGTCTTCACGCAACACCAACGCAGCGACACTGAGCACGCGGTGCGCATTCGGACGCAGCCCTGAAGTCTCGACGTCGACCACCACCCAGCGGTGGCCTCCGGGCAGTGCCCTTGGCCCGCTCGTGTGCACGCGTGTATCGATCACGCCAACCTCCCGCTGTACCGCCGACCAGGACAACCCCGACATTCTTACCGCACGTCACCGACATGTCGGTATGCAGGTCCGAACCGAATCGAGGTGTGTAACACCGCTGCCAGCACTGCCGATAACCAGGGTCTTCCACAGCCACACGCCGGAATGGCAGTCGCTCACCGTCGACAACCGGTCGGTGACAAAGATGGTCGAGTGCGCAGTTGTTGTCGCGAATGTCGAGTACAGCCGACAACAACTGCACACCCGATGATGCTTCTCACTTCCCGACCCCTCGACGTCCACCTGAACCGCTGACACACCCGCGCCGTCGTCAACCGATGTCGCGCTGACGACGTCATCCGAGTCCCGTGAGACGCAGAATTTCACCCATCGTTTTAACCCCCCTCCGCCACCGAGAGGATCTATCCGCCGACAAAGAGTGATAGACATTTGGAAGACGTTCGAGGAGGAATTTCCAACCGATATGGGACGAAAGTCCCAAGCCAACCGTTTCCCTATCACATACGGAAATGCCATCGACGAAATAACGCGCCGGACCTCGTCGATATGCAGCAGTTGCGGAAATCGACCTGCCCTGGAAAGGCTGATAAATGTGCACTCGAGTCGTCTGGAACGAACCCTCAGGTAGCGTGCTCGTCGGCCGCAATATGGACTATCACCGCGATACCGGAACGAATCTGTGGTCGTTGCCGCGGGGCATCGAACGCAGCGACGGGGTCGGTGGAAACCTGACCTGGACCGCGAAGTACGGCAGTGTCGTGGCAGGAGCCTACGACATGATGACCGTCGACGGAATGAATGAGGCAGGATTGGCAGGACACATCCTGTGGCTCACCGAATCCACCTACGGCACATACGACAAGAGCAAACCCGCGCTCAGCATGGCCGTCTGGATGCAGTACTTCCTCGACAACTTCGCGACCGTCGACGAAGCCGTGGCGTGGATCGATCGCACGGGCGTGCAAGTAGTGCCCCTGGGTGATCCCGCCACCGGTGAGGTCCCTGCCGTGCACTTGGCGCTGGACGACGCAACCGGAGACTCTGCGGTCATCGAATACCTCGACGGCAAGGCCATCGTCTGGCACAGCCGCGACCACGTCGTCATGACCAACTCCCCCACCTACGACAAACAGATCGAGCTACTGAAGCAGATCGAGGGCTTCGGGGGCGACAAGCCGATCCCCGGCACCGACTCTGCATCAGACAGGTTCGCCCGCGCTGCACATTACGTCGGTCGCCTGCCGGAGCCGGGGAACCCTGTCGATGCCGTCGCCGGAATGTTCAGCGTCATCCGCAACACCGCGCAACCCTTCCGAACTCCAGCTCCTGGCAAACCGTATGCCTCGCAGACGATATGGCAAATCGTTGCCGATCTGACCAACAAGCGGTACGTGTTCGAGTCGACCACCCGACCCAACATCGTGTGGGTCGACCTCGACGATCTGAACTTCGACGAAGGCGCACCAGCTCGGAAGCTGGACCTGCTCGGCGACACAGCGCTCGAGGGTGGTCTCGTCGGCGAGGTGTCGAACCGCTTCGAGGAAAGCAGCCCGCTGCAATTCCTCACGCTTCCGTCGTGAGCGGTCAGGTTGAAACCGGCGCCGCCAGATTGCGCCTGACCTGGTGACGGGTACCCATCCGCGCGCATCCCCGCCATCCGCGCGTGGGATTGCTGCCGCGAACAGCTGAGATCGTCGCGGGAATCATGCCGCGGCCCGCTGTGCTACCGTCGACCCGATTTACCAGCGGATCGGGGGGTCGCGTGAGCGGGTGGGGACGTGCAGCACTGGCTGCTGCAGTGGTCGCGGGTGTATCGGCTTGCGGACCGGCGCCGGCAACAGAGGTCGACAACAGCACCACCGCGGCAGCAACCTCGACAACCCGCGCACCACGCATCACCGACGACTCGGGCCGCCCCGACGTGACCTTCGACCCCTGCCTCGACCTACCCGACGACGTCATGACCGAAGCGGGATACGACGCGGCACACAAAGAGTTCGCGGACATGCCCATGGGGTGGTACACGTTCCTGGGATGTGAATACACCAAGACTGACCGTGTCCCCGGTGTCAGGCGCGGCTACGGACTCAATGTCCTCTCCGGAAACGTCACTCTCGACGAAGAACTCGACAAGAACGGTCATATCGCGACGACGACACAAATCAACGGTCGTCCCGCGCTACGCGAGCTCGGCCCCACTGGAGATGACGAATGCACGTACGCGCTACAGACGAGCTTCGGGTTGGTCTTCTTCAATCGGCTCTACAACAAGGACCACACGGGGCCAGTACCCGAAAGCGAATGGTGCGCAGGGATGGAGGCCTTCCTCGTCACGGTCGAGCCTTATATCACCGACTGAATTCGATATACCGGTCCGCAACGTCCAGGAGACTCATGTCCGAATTCGTACGACTCGAACCGCAGGTCATCGACGAGATCGTGGCAATCTGCGAGGTGGTACTGGACGAGCTCGACAACGCTCGCAAGATCGCCGGCAGATTGGGCACAGCAGAAGGCTTCGGCGATTTCGAATCCGCCAAACAACTCGCCGCCGGCTACGCACGCAAAGGCGCAGGCACACCCGAGTCTGCCCGCGAACGCGTCGACCAGTTCATCGCAGCCTTCACCCACCTCCGCGACGCCTTCGCCACCGGCGGCGAAGCTTTCCTCGAAGCCGAGTTCGACTGGGTACGGCAGCTTCAGTCGATCGACGTCGACACGTAACCGGCCCACCCTTCCCGCGCGAACGCCGGTTTCCCACAGCAGCAATTGCTGCTGTGGGAAACCGACACCCTCGCGGGAATCATGTTGTGCTGATAACTATCCGGAAGGTCAGGTGTTGCGACCACCGTTCACGCCGATGATCTGACCGGTGATGTATCCCGCCTCCTCCGAACAGAGGAAGGAGCACGCCGCTGCGATGTCTTCGGGCTTGCCGGGTCGCCGGACGGGGGTTCGATCGGCGTGTTCGTCGACGCTGCCGCCGAGCAGGCCGTCGCGTTCCGAGCCTCGCAGCATCGGGGTGTCCACGAATCCGGGTGGGATGGTGTTGACGGTGATGCCCTCCGGGCCGAGTTCCAAAGCCAGCGACTTCGTGAACCCGACGAGCCCGGCCTTCGACGCCACATAATGCGTCATGAACTGCTGGCCGCCCTGGGCGCTGGAGGACGAGATGTTGACGATCCTCCCCCACCCCGCCTTCGCCATGTCGGGCACCACGGCCTGGCACGCGTAGAACGGGCCGGACAGGTTGGTCGCGAGGGTGCGTTCCCACACCTCGTCGGTGATGTGGCCGAACTTCTTGAAGCCGGTGATGCCCGCGTTGTTGACGAGAACGGACGGTGGGCCGAACGTCTCCCGAACAGCCTCGACCGCAGCATTCACCTGCGAGCGAACCGACACATCTACATCACCGAACGCTGCTGCAGTGTGGCCCTTCTCGAGGATCTCCTCCACAACCGTCTTTGCCGATGCGGCATTCAGATCGAGGACAGCCACCGAAAAGCCATCCGCGGCGAGCCGGTGGGAGATGGCTCGGCCGATTCCCGAGCCACCGCCCGTCACGAGTGCAACCTCGGTGGTCATTGCACAACCTCCTCACCGACAAGTGATGTACGGAGCATCAGCCGCGCCGACTGCTCGCCGTACGGGCACGCGCGATGCAGCATGCCCGTGTTGTCCCAGATGACGACATCGCCCACCCGCCACTTGTGCCGGAGAGTGAAGCGATCCTGCGTCGACCACTCCAATAGCCGCGTCAACAGGTCTTTGCTTTCGTCCTCCGATCTGCCGACGACCCGCTCGGCGGTGGACCCGAGCACCATTGATTTCTTCCCGGACCCTCGAGTCCAGACCAGCGGATGCTCGCGCGAGGGATTGCGGTCCCACGCCGCGCGTTCCTTCGGATCGGGATCGGGGTACACGAGCAGCTGAGATGCCGCGAAGCTGTGCACGACGCGCACACCCTCGAGCTTCGCCTTGTCGTCGCTCGGCAGTTCCTCGTATGCGGCGTAGGTGTTTGCGAATTCGGTGTCGCCGGTGTCGTCGTCGGACACCTGCCGTGCCATCAGAACCGTCGCTTTGTCAGGAATCTCGGCGGTGGTGCCGTCGATGTGCCAGAAGAACGTGCCTTCCCGGTAGGCGGCGAGTTTGCTCTTCGACGCGTCGCGGGTGACCTTCTGGATCTCCGGATGCTCCGAGTCGCCGCCCATCGGGAGCTCCGCCACCTTCCCGAGCAGCCGGCTGAACGCGACGAGGTCGTCATCACTCAGATTCGCCTCACGGAACACCACTACACCGCGTCGGTTCAGTGCATCCAATGCGACGTCGGCGACACCTTGATCCACGAGTTGGGCTCCGGACAAGCCGCTGATCTCGACACCCGTTGTGGGTCCGATATCGGTGACGGTGTAGGCCATGGCGTCAGACCTCGGGTTCGACGACGGTGTCGAAGAACGCAGCACCGGAATCGGGGATCTTCGGCTGACGGAAAACGTTGACCGGGTACGAGACCATGACCAGCGAATACATCAGGTGCAACAGTGTGGTCTCGGCCTCGGGCAGATCCTCGAGGTCGAACCCGTTGAGGTAGTCGATCGCCTCTTCTGCCCGCGGCGCGATCGCGTCGTAGAAGGCGTCGAGTTGATCGATCGTCCGGGCCATACGGGTGTCGTAGCGCTCCGCGCGGGTAGCCAGCGCCCACTCGTCGACAAAGGGTTCGAGGTCCCGGAATGCTTCCGGCAGAGTCGAAGTCGTCATGGGATCCGTCCTTACTTGGAGCTGAGGTTCTGGTGGGTGGTGACCGTGTCCCGGACCACCTTGTGGAAGTTGCGGATCATCAGTTCCTGATCCGACAGGTGGAACTCCCGGTTGGCCCCCGTCGCCAGGGCCGAATGTGTCGCTTCGACGGTGTTCGAGTCCTGCATCGCGAACTCGATTGTCGTCTGCGCGGTCATCTCCTGTGCGAGACGCTCGGCAGCATTGCGCGGCGGCGGGAAGTAGATGTCGAGCTCGTAGCTGTGCTCGTCGACCGCTTCGGGCCAGTACTGGTAGGTGATGTAGAAGTTGCGGGCCCAGATCTGCACCGAGAAGTTCGGGAACAGCCAGTAGGCGTCGTTACCCCAGGACTTGATGTTGCCCGGGTTGAGCACGTCGGGCAACGGGCCGATGTCCTGCACGTCGTCGGGCCCGAACAGGCCGGCGCGCAGCAACTTGTAGATCCAACGCTGATTGCGCTGGGCAGGGCCGAGTTCACCGGGCTTGCGCGGCGGCAGCTGCGGCGGTCCGGGCACCGAATTGAGCATGTGTGAGGTGAACAGGTCGTAGTAGTAGGAGTCCGGCGGCGGCACCAGCTTCTCGGCCTTCGACACGTCACGATCGATGAACCGGCCGTGCACGTACGGCGGGTGGTACCACTCGAGGATGGTGTCGATCGAGAGCTTCCAGTTGCCCTTGACCCTGGTCTTGTAGCCGTAGTGCTCCGTCATCTTCTCGAACGGGTAACTCTCGACCGCGGTGAATTTCTCCCCGAGGAACGAACGCAACGGCTGAGCGTGCTCGTCGAAGTTGACGAAGATGAAGCCGGCCCACGTGTCGCAGTGCAGCTCCGGCATGCCGAGGCTGCCCTTGTCGAGGTCGAAGAACTGTTCCTCGTTGGTGACGTGGTCGACCTTGCCGTCGAGTCCGTAGCGCCAGCCGTGATACTTGCAGGTGAATGCCTTGCAGGAGCCCTTGGTCTCCTCGGCGGGATGCTCCTGCCAGACCACTTTGTTGCCGCGGTGGGCACACACGTTGTGCAACGCCTTGACGGTGCCGTCGGCCTGCTTGACGACAACGATCGAACCGAGACCGACGAGTTCACGGGTGAAATAGCTGCCCACGCGCGGCAACTGGTCGACGCGCCCGACCTTGAGCCACGACCGCTTGAACACCGCTTCGCGCTCGGCGAGGAAGAACTCTTCGGAGACAGCGTCGTCGTAGCTGACAGGCCCTGTTCCCAGTTCCGGATATCTCGGGGTGAACTTCCCCTGCCCGGTGGCCAACTTCTCTTGGATTGCCATGGTGTGGCGCCTTTCTTCTTACAGGTTGAGTGAGTCAGATGACGCCATCTGCGCGCAGTGCCGCGATGTCGTCCGAGGTTCGAGCCAGAAGATCGTGCAGAACGGAGTCCGTATCCGCACCGAGTTCCTTTCCCAGCCAGCGGATCTCACCTGGAGTGTCGGATAGGAGCGGAATGACGTTGGGGACGGCGAGCGGACCGATTCGCGACTCGGTTGTCGCGATGGTGCCCCGGTGTCGATACTGCGGGTCTTCGACGATGTCGGCGATCGAGTACAACGGTCCCGCAGGCACATCCGCAGCGACGCATCGTTCGATCACCTCATCACGGGTGAGCGACCGGACCCACTCCGAGACCAGGGCGTTCACTTCGTCGCGTGCCGCCAGGCGCGAAGCTTTCGTGCCGAAGCGGTCGGGACTTGCCAGATCGGGATCGCCCATGGCCTTTGCAAGCCTGGCGAACATGTCGTCGTGAGAGCAGGCGATCGCGACCCACCCGCCGTCGGAGGCTTCATAGTGGCTGTGCGGCGTGACGTTGACGGTGTCGGCGCCCATCCGCTCGCGCACGAATCCGAACTGCTGGAACGCCGGGGCCAGCTCGTCGAGAGCACGAAAGATGGTTTCGTACAGCGCCAGGTCGACGACCTGCCCGCGCCCTGTGCGTTCGCGCGCCTGCAACGCAGTGAGCACCCCTATCACTCCGTACAGGCCGGTCATGTAGTCGGCGAGGGACGTCGATCCCGGCGTGACGGGTGGCCCGTCCGGTTCGCCTGCGAGCAATGCCAGGCCGGAGAAGGCGTGGGCCACCCGAGCAAAGCCGGGCAGATCGCGGTTGGGGCCGCTCTGACCGTATGCAGACACCCGCAGCATGATGGTGCGCGGGTTGAGAGCGTGGATCTCGTCGAATCCGAACCCGAAGCGCTCCATCACGCCGGGTCGGAAGTTCTCGATGACGATATCGGCCTCGGCGATCAACTCCCGCAGAATCTGTTGCCCCCGGGGGTCTGTCAGGTCCAGTGTCACCGACCGTTTGTTGCGGGCTTCGCTGAGCCACACGAGGGTGTCCCCGCAGTCGGTCTCGGTGCCGAATCGGCGCAGGTGGTCGCCCACGCCGGGGCGCTCGATCTTGATGATCTCCGCCCCGAACTCGCCGAGCACCGTCGCGCAGAACGGGCCGGCGATGAAGGTGCCCAGATCGAGGACCTTGAGTCCTTCGAGCGCGTGCATGTCTCAGTTCTCCGCGGGACCGTCGGCGCTGTCGTCCCGGTTCGTCCAGGGCTTGTCGTCCCAGGCACGATCCAGCGGCTGCATGTAGCCGCCGACCGGGAAGAACGCGCGCTGAGCGTAGGTCTCGTAGCCGATGCCCTGGTTCATCTGATCGAGGAAGGCGCGCTTGAGCTGGTGGGTGAAGAGCTGGCGGGTGTAACGGAGGGTCAGCGGTGGCTTCCGGACGAGTTCGTGGGCCAGATCCCAGGCGCGGTCGAGTAGCTTGTCCTTCGGCAGGACCTCGGCGACCACACCCCATTCCTTGGCTTCTTCCGCCGACAGCTTCTTGCCGGTGAGCAGCAGGTAGCGGCCGCGATTGTGACCGGCCAGGAAGTTCCAGATCACGTGCTGGCCGTCGCCCGGGACCTGTCCGCGCGGGAAGTGCGAGACGTCCTGGAACCAGGCGGTATCCGAGGCCAGGACGATGTCTCCCATCAGGGGCACTTCGGAGTGGATGTTGCACGGTCCATTGACAGCACTGATCATCGGGACGTCCACGTCGAGGACGTTGAACATGAGATTTCGGTTGTACCAGGCCTTCTCATCGAGCTTCCACAATCCCCGGTCGCCGGGCATCGCCTGGTAGATCGGTGTGTCGATAGGTGAGCCGTCGGGCATGTAGCCCCAGTCGGCGTTGTAGTTCTCGCCGGTGCCGGTATGGATCAGGCACTTGATCTCGCGGTCGCCCGCGACGTCGGCGAAGGCATCTGCCATGTCGTCGTGCGATTTCCAGTCCCACACGAGCGACCCGCCGTTGGTGTGGCATTGCATGAACAGAATGCCGTCTTCGGTGAGCTCGAACTTGTAGTTCGCGTACCGATCCTTGTATTCACTGAAGCGTGATCTCTTGGTCATATCGTTCCTTACTTCTAGAGCCCGGCGAGTCGTTGCGCGACGGGCGCGAACCCCTCGAAATTGTTCTGCTGGACGGAGATGTAGTTGGCGCCGAAGGTCTCACGACGTTTCAGCAGCTGGTCGGCGACTTCGTCGACATTGCCGACCAGCACGTTCGGGTGGTCTGCGAGCCCATCTGCACTGATCCGCAGACGCGACGCGATCTTGGACAGCGCCGTGTGCGGGTCGTCGGTGATCTTGACGAAGAACGGGGAGCTTTCGATGTCGAGGTCCGGGAAGCGATCGCCCGCCGCGTCGCGCACGAACTGCAGCCGCTTGATCGCCTCCTGCTGCGCGGTGCGTCCCTGCGCGTTGACCTGCTCGAACGACACGGTGCTGATGCTGGCGATGTCGGCTTCGCGTCCGGCGAGCGACAGCACCCGCTTGCGGCTTCCACCGATGATGATGGGGGGATGCGGCTTCTGCACCGGCAGGGGCAGACCCGCGTAGTCGCGGGCGGTGACGTGGCCGCCGTCCAGATCGAGTGGCTCACCCGTGCAGTGCGCCTTGTACAGCGCGACGACCTCTTCGAGTTTGGACACGCGTTCGGGGGCAGGTGCAAACGGGATACCCATGGCGTCGTACTCGGCTTCGCTCCAGCCGCAGCCGATTCCGAATTCGAATCGTCCGTCGGAGAGCATGTCGAGTGTCGCAGCTTCCTTGATGAGCACACCGGGCACGTGATAGTCGGTGCAGAACACCCGGCATCCCACGCGCAGAGTGGTGGTGACGGCCGCCGCAACGGACATCGCCGCGATCGGTGCGAGATACTGCGGTGGCCAACCCGACTTCTGCTGTGCGGGGCCTGCCCCCAGGTAGTGGTCGGACAGGAAGAGCGTGGAGTAGCCGAGATCCTCGATACGGCGGGCGGTGTCGCGCCATTCGGTGGCGGTGGTGGCGCTCGTCGCCTGGACGGCGAAGCGAAATGGTCGTGTCATTGCTGTCCGTTCATCATTCGAGTCGGGCAGGTCAGCGTGCGACGTAGCCGCCGTCCACCGGGATCGCGGTCCCGGTGACGAACGACGATTCGTCGCTGGCGAGGAACAATGCAGCGTTGGCCAATTCCAGGGGAACTCCCCACCGCTTCATGGGCTGGGGTGGCACCTTGCCTTCTCCGGTGGGCGGGGAAACGTGTCCGTCGGCAGCGGCACCGGCAAGTCCGGTCCAGGTCATTCCCGGGCAGATCGCGTTGACGCGGACACCGCTGGTTGCGTAGTCGAGGGCCGCCGACTTCGTGAGCTGGACGAGGCCCCCTTTCGCCGCGGAATACGCTGCGATGTCCTTCCAGCCGACCAGCGCCGACGCCGACGCCGTGCTGATCACCGAACCGCCGCCCGTCTCGATCATGGCTGGGATCGCGTACTTCATACCGAGGAAGGCGCCCTTGAGGTTGATGGCGACGACCATGTCGAATGCGTCCTCGTCGAGTTCGGCGATGGGTCCGCGAGGGCCACTGAGGCCGGCATTGTTGAACAGAACGTCGAGGCGACCGAAGGTATCGAGCGCGGTGGCCACCATGTTCTCGACGTCCGAGGACTGTACGACGTCGACCCGCACCGCGACCGCGGCATTGCCGATCTCGTCGGCGGTCTCCTTCTCCTGACCGCTGATGTCGGCGCACACCACCTTGGCACCTTCGCGCGCGAACAGATTGGCGCTGGCTCGTCCGATGCCGGAGCCGGCGCCGGTGATGATGGCAACCTTGCCGTCGAGACGCCCCGTCATCAGGCGGCCCCGCTGTCGGCGAGTGCGAGTTCTGCTTTTGCCAGGACATTCTCAGCGAGACGAAGGTGCCCGGCGTCGACGAGCTGGCCGCCCTGGCCGATAGCGCCGACGCCACCGGTCTGGGCCGCGCGGTAGCCGTCGACCAGGTCTCGGGCGTGCGCGATCTCCTCAGGTGTGGGTGTGAAGACCTCGTTGGCGATCGGCACCTGGCTGGGATGGATCGCCCATTTGCCGTCGAATCCGAGCATCGCGGCGTGCTGGGCGTCGGTGCGATACCCGTCCGCGTCGGCATAGTCGGGGTAGGGGGAATCGATCGCGTCGACACCCGCTGCGCGGGCTGCGGCGAGGACCTGTGCCCGTGCGTAATGCCAGAAATCTCCGGGGTAGGTCCCCGCCTCGGGCCGGAAGTTGCCGCCCACGCGGGCGTGCAGTGAGGCCGAGAGATCGCCCACGCCGAAGATGATTGCCTCGACCCGGGGGCTTGCCTTCGCGATCTCCTGGGCGTTGAGCAGGCCTTCTGCTTCTTCGATCAGTACCTCGAGGCCGATCGGCTTCGCGAGACCGAGCTTCGACTCGAGCTGGGTGAGCATGACGTCGACCCACCACACATCTTGTGCGGTGCGGGCTTTGGGCACGATGATCACGTCGAGCGTGTCGCGGGCACCGGTGACGACCTCGATCAGGTCGTCGTGGCACCAGGGTGTGTCCAGGCCGTTGATCCGGACCGCGCGGGTGGTGCGACCCCACTCCAGTTCGGTGAATGCCTTCACCGCGATGCCGCGCGCGGACTCTTTCATCGACGGCGCACAGGCGTCCTCGAGGTCGAGGAAGACCAGGTCGGCGTCGGAGCGGGCCGCGGCCGCGCACATCGATTCGTTGCTTGCCGGCGTTGCCAGCTCGGAGCGTCGTGCCCGTGTCACTTCGCATCTCCGTTCAAGTGTGAGTGCAGATGAATAGCGTTGGTGCACAGCAATATTTCAGCTTCCCGGGATCGTCGGGGATTCGCCGGGGCTGTGGCGATCGATCGACCCTCGTGCAGTTCACGTATTAGTCATATGTTTAACACTCGATTTCGATCAAGGTCAAGGGATGCCGAGGAATGCGAGTATCGATACTGGTTTTACCTGCAAATACTCGAAACATCCTCCATTGCCTCAGCATCCCATGACTCTTAATTAGGCGATCGATCAACTCAGGGGAGGACCGTGGCCAGCGACTTGAGCTCGAGGAACTCCGCCAGGCCGGCCTCACCCATTTCTCGACCGATACCGGACTGCTTGTAGCCACCGAACGGGACGTCCGGCTGAAAGTAGTTGCCACCGTTGATACCCAGCGTGCCCGTGCGGATCCTGCGCGCGACGTTCAACGCCCGCTGCTCATCGCCGCTGAACACCGCACCCGACAATCCGTACGCAGAGTTGTTGGCGATACGTACGGCGTCGTCCTCGTCGTCGTACGGAATCACCGCGAGGACCGGGCCGAAAACCTCCTCTTGAGCGATCTCACTGTCGGGATCCACACCGGCCAGCAGCGTCGGTGCGTAGAAGAAGCCCGGATCGACCTTCTCGCCACCTGTCACGAGCGTGGCACCGGCAGCAACGGCCCGCTCGACCATGCCGTGCACCTTGTCGCGCTGCTTCTCGCTGATCAGCGGACCCATATAGGTCTTCTTCTCGCGAGGATCTCCGTAGCGAACCCGCGCCATCATGGCCGCGACAGCCTCGACGATGCTGTCGTGATCTTTCCGCGGCACCAGGAGCCGTGAGTTGAGGGCACACGCCTGACCTGCATGCATCGTGATACCGAATGCTGCGAACGGCGCAATCTTTGCGTAGTCGGCGTCGTCGAGCACGATCGCCGCCGACTTGCCACCGAGCTCGAGGAACACTCGCTTCAACGTGTCGCCCGCTGCCTTCATGATCTTGCGCCCGACCACGCTGGAACCGGTGAAGGTGACGACATCGACGTCGGGATGGGTCGTCATCAACTCACCCACGGCAACGTCGGTCGACGACAGGACGTTGACGACGCCTGCCGGAATGTCGGTGTGCCGGGCGATCAGCTCTGCGATGAACAGGGTGACCAGCGGAGCTTCCGGCGCTGCCTTGAGCACCACCGTGCAGCCCGCGGCCAAGGCCGGAGCCAGCTTGGCGAGGGCCAGCTGATTGGGGAAGTTGTAGGCGACGATGGCCGAGACAACCCCTGCGGCCTCCTTCTCCACCCAACGACGATGCTGTTGGCCGAGGTATTCGACAGAGCCGAGTTCTTCACTGAAGTCGTAGGTCTTCAGCAGATCGGCGTAGTAGCGGACGATGTCGAGCGGTCCCTCGAGCTGCGCTTCCTTCGTGAGCGCGACGGTGGCGCCGACCTCCGTGATCGTCAGTTCTCGCAGTTCCTCAAGGTGGTCGAGCAATGCTCGGTGGAGCTGGTCGAGGCACCTCTGCCGCAGCGCGACGTCGGTGGCCCAGGCAGTGGTTTCGAACGCGCGGCGAGCTGCGGCGATGGCCGCGTCAGCGTCTTCGAGGGAGGCATCGGGCGCGTATCCGAACACTTCGCCGGTCGCCGGGTTGACGGACGGGTACGCGCTAGCGGCGTCGAGCAGTTCGCCGCCGATCAGCAGTTGCTGGTCGATCACTGCACCTTCGGGGACTTCTTGTTCAACAGAGGACATTCATCTACTCCTTCGTGGTTCGAATGGGGAGAGCGATGCGCATACGAGGCCGGGAGAGCACACTGCGAGTACGTGTCGGTACGAATAGGCCAGCGCTACTGAGGGTTACGTCGAGATCTACGGGCACGTTCATGCATCGAGATCGGTGCGCCGACGAGAGAGCAGGGTCGATCAGGGCACCGCATCCGGCAGCTTGTTGAGCGATCGCCTAATGATAAGCTGCGTCACATGGATAGCACCGGAATGATCAGTGCGTCAAGGTTCGGACGCGCCGGGGATACGACATGAGCGCTCCCCGCAAGCGTCGCCGCGAGGGCAGCAACGAGACGCGCGACCTCTTGATCGAAGCCACCGGCGACATCATGCTCGAAGAGGGTTACGCTGCCGCGACCTCGAGGCGCGTCGCAGCAAAAGCAGGCGTCAATCCTGCCCTCGTGTACTACTACTTCCCCACCATGGACGAGCTGTTCGTCGCCGTCCTCCGCAGGGGTGCCGAGGCGAATCTCGAGAGGCAACGCAAAGCGCTCACCTCCGAGACACCCCTACGCGCACTGTGGGAGGTGGCCACCGAGCCACGCGGGGCCGCCCTACTGATGGAATTCATGGCCCTGGCGAATCATCGCAAAGAGATCCGCGCCGAAATGTCGTCGTACGCGGAGCGGTACCGCGAGAGTCAGGTCGCCGCCCTGACCGTGATCCTCCGCAGCCGGGGTGTCGACCTCGACGCACTGCCCCCGACATTGATGTCGGTGATGATCTCGAGCCTCGGGGCAACGCTCGCCAACGAATCGACACTTGGGATCACCCTGGGCCACAAAGATCTGGCGGAGTTCGCCGAAGACTTCGTGCGAGTCTTCGAAGGGAGCCCGTGGACCCGCACACTCGGAATTCCGGAAGTCGAGGACAGCTCCGTGTAGGCACTTGCCGACCGGGTAGACCGAGCCGCGGATGCGGGGTCCGGCACCCCCTCCGTCCGGGGACTTTCGTGATGCTTCGTTGTCGCAGACTGCACACTCGAATCCGAATGCGTTGTCGGGGAACAGTTTCAGGATTTCTTCCCCAGCAGGGCCACCACCCGCTGGGCAACCGCAGCGAGTTTGACGTTTTCGCGTTGGGACGCCTCGACCAGGGTCTGGAAAGCCGCGTCCTCGTCGATCCCTCGCGAGAACATCAGGGCACCTTTGGCCTGTTCGATGACGGCACGGCTTTCCATGGCCGTCCGGAGCCCGGCAACGTCGCGACGGGCCTGGTCCAGGTCACGGGACAGATCGATGATGGTTTCCCCGACTGTGGTATAGATCTTGAGCAGCGCCGCGTCGAGGTCGCTGAAACCGTCGCCGTCAACGCTGTAGAGGTTGAGAGATCCGACGTGGTCGCCGGCCAGACGAAGGGGGGCGCAGAGATAGCTGTGCACGCCGAGACGACGGAGTGCCGCGGTGAAGCCGGGCCAGCGATCGGGAAACTCATCGAGTAGAACCCGGACTACCGTGTGGGCGGAGGCAGCCTCGAGGCAGGGCCCCTGTCCGGTCCGATATTGGTCGACGCCGATCTCCGCCACCCGCGGGTCGGTGTAGGCAGGGGTGGTCGCCGTTCCATCCGGATCGACGAGTGTGATGCCGGCCATGTGGGCACCCGGGATGGTGTCGACAGTCCACCCGCACAACTGCTCGAGAAACGCAATGGTGCTGGGTTGTCCTGCGCCGAAACGCCCTCGCAACTGGTCCAGAGCCCCCGCAACGGCGTCGACTCTGGCGATCACATCGAGATCGTCAAGCGAGGGGTTGTTGGGCATCGGCGGGCTCTTTCTCGAGGGTGCGCGCAGGCACACCTCACCTGCCGCGAAGGGGGCAGGGTTCTCTACCGCAATACTCGCGTTGATCTTACCCACGTGGTCGTCTTCGACAGACGCCGGGGAGGAGGGCTCGGTGCCATACCGCGACCATGTATGGTGCCGCTTGCCCGGGCGACCCGGAGCGCCCCGTCGAGATCAGGTCCTACTCGCTACGCGATGAACACACCTGTCGGACAGAAGCACTCACGTCGACGTCCGTTCCACACGCCGATATCGGCAGGCGGCGCGCACACGCAGCAACGTGAGCGTAGGACGGCATTGGCAACCGCAGGTTTCCGGTGTGCCGCTCCCGCCATGGGGTACACCCGGAACATGACCCTTCCAGCACACGACAGACTCGCCATCGTCACGGGCGCAGACTCCGGTATGGGCAAGGCCGCCGCCGAACTGCTCGCCTCCGACGGATACGACGTGGGCATCACATTCCATACCGATTCAGAAGGCGCCGACGACACCCGGGCTGCAGTCGAGCAACGCGGACAACGTTGCTTCGTCGCTCGCCAGGACCTGGCGACACCGGACGCCGCCGAGGCAATCGACACCCTCGCACGACAGCTCGGTGGGCTCGGCGTGCTGGTGAACAATGCCGGCACCGCAGCCATCCGAGTCGCACAGACCAACGTGGTGCTGTAGAAAGAACTCACTACCGGTGATGTGCATCACAACTGACAGCACGCGGTCTGCGCTACGAAAGGACGATCCGATGACTCTCAACGTCGCCCTGTTGCTGCTCGTTCTCCTGGTCGGACTCAGCTCCGTCGGTGTCATGCAGGCCGCATTCCATCACCCCACCGGCCCATCCGGCCATGAGCCCAGAAATCTCTGACACGGAACAGAGCAGCAACCCGCTCACCGCTCCGAGAGCCTTCCGTCCGGGCCTGCGCCTGAGGCTCCCACACCGATGAGCCTTTCTCCCAGCTCGACGCAGCGGGCTGCGAGTTCCGGAGGCTCGAGGACGTCGAACTCGTGCCCCAGCATGAGCACGTACCACAGGACGATGTCGAGATCATCTGCCCCACTGACCACTTCGCATGAATGATGGTCGCGGGGCTTCACCATCGCAGCCGACGACGAGATCTGCCTGCGTACGACATCGGCGGGTGCACGGATGAGAAAGCGCGCCTGCTTCCGATATGCCCTGCTCGCGACTCCCTCTTGCACGTACGCTGCAGCATCGGGTGCCGGTCGCGGACGGAATCGCCACGTCCGTGCCGTCACCGCAGACATCCGGTCGACGCGGAAACTGCGCCAGTCGTCGCGCGCGAGGTCGTACGCCAGCAGGTACCAGCGGCGATCCGAGGCGACGAGGCGGTAGGGCTCGATCCGTCGCGAAGCCGAGCGATACTCGAATCCGATCTCCACCTCATCCCGGCATGCGCGCGCGAGCATCATGAGCACCTCGGAGTCGACGGGGTCGCGGCCTCCACCGAATGACTCCACCGAACCCGACAAGGCGCGCACCTCGTGTCGTAACCGCGCGGGAAGCACCTGGTCGAGCTTGGTCAGGGCCCGGAGCGCCGCGTCGCCGCCGCTCGCGAGCGCGCCTCCCGCGCCGGCGAGCAGAGCGACCGCGGTGACGATGGCTTCTTCGTCGTCGAACAGCAACGGCGGCAGATCCTGGCCGGATCCGAGTTGGTAGCCGCCACCGAGGCCCCTACCGGCACGCACCGGATATCCGAGGTTGCGCAGCCGCTCGACGTCGCGCCGGACGGTGCGGGGTGTGACGCCGAGCCGCTCGGCGAGTTCGGGGCCTGACCAGACCTGCCGCTGCTGCAGGAGGCCGAGCAGGGTCAGGACTCGTTCCGTCGTGTCGTCCACAAGTTTCAGCATGCCGCACACAGCGGACAGATCCTGTCCTCTTGTGGTGCCACAGTAGGTCCATGTCCACAGAATTCGACTTGAACCACTCGCTGCTGGAGCAGTGGGAATGGCACTGGAACAATCAGATCCGGAGCCGACTCCAAGGCATGACCGACGACGAGTACTTCTTCTCACCCGTGCCGAACCCGTGGAGTGTACGGCCACGCGGTACGTCGACCGCCCCCATGCAGGCCGGCACAGGCGATTTCACCATCGAATTCGCTTTCCCACAGCCGGAGCCCGCGCCGTTCACGACGATCGCGTGGCGGCTCGGGCACGTGATCGTCGGCGTACTGGCCGCGCGCAACGCAGCGCACTTCGGCGCGTCTCCGGCGTCGTACGAATCCTGGGAGTATGCGGGCACCGCACGAGAAGCGCTCGACCAGCTCGAAACCCAGCTCGACGTGTGGGTCGAGGGTGTCCGGGGCCTGAGCCACACAGAGCTGATCACTGCGGTCGGCGACAAAGAGCCCTACCCCGAGCTTGCAATGGCCGACCTCGTGCTGCACATACACCGTGAACTGATCCACCACCTGTCCGAGGTCTCGCTTCTGCGTGACCTGTACGCACACACCCGGGGAGAATCATGATCACCCTCATCGATCCCGACGAGCTCGCCTACAGTCCCGCATTCGCCCAGGGGGTGATCGCGCCCGCAGGCAAGATGGTCTACGTCGGCGGTCAGCTCGGCACCGACAGCTCCGGCGCCATGCTCGAGGGCATCGAAGCGCAAACCGTGCGGGCCATGAAGAACGTTTTCGCTGTGCTGGCGGCTGCCGGGTCGAGCCCGGATCTCGTCGTCAAACTCAACATCTACATGGTCGACGGGGTCGATGCACAGGTCGGGTACGCGGCGTCGCGGTCGGTCTGGGGCGACCGCCGCACGGCCATCACCGTCGTGACCACCGCCGGGCACGCCCGGCCGGGTGCGCTGGTCGAGATCGACGCGATCGCGGTAGTCCCCGAGTAGACCGCTCGGAGCGATAGTCTGCTGCCGACGCCGATTTCGGAGGAGCAGCATGACAGATCTCGCCCGCACACTGTCCGAGTTGACGCTCGAGGAGAAAGCAGGCCTGACCAGCGGGTTGAACTTCTGGTTCACGAAACCCGTTTCGCGGGTGGATATTCCATCGATAATGCTGACCGATGGCCCCCACGGTATCCGCAAACAGGTCGAGGGTGGCGATCACCTCGGTCTCGCCGACTCGGTGCCCGCCACCTGCTTTCCGCCTGCCGTTGCGATGGGATGCTCGTTCGACCCCGAACTGCTCGAACGGGTCGGTGCCGCGCTCGGTGTCGAGGCCCGTGCGTCGCAGGTGAGTGTGCTGCTCGGCCCCGGAATCAACATCAAGCGGTCGCCGCTGTGTGGACGCAATTTCGAGTATCTCTCCGAGGATCCGTTGGTGTCGGGTGTCCTCGGGGCTGCGCTCGTCCGCGGGGTCCAGTCACAGGGCGTCGGCGCGTCCCTGAAGCATTTCGCCGCCAACAACCAGGAAACCGACCGGATGCGGGTCTCCGCGGACATCGACCCGCGTCCACTACGGGAGATCTACCTGCGCGGGTTCCAGCGAGTGGTCGAGGACGCTCGGCCGTGGACGGTGATGTGCTCGTACAACCGGATCAACGGCGTGTACGCGTCGCAGAATCGTTGGCTGCTCACCGACGTCCTGAGGGGCGAGTGGGGGTACGACGGAGTGGTCGTCAGCGACTGGGGTGCTGTGTCCGACCGCGTCGCAGCGCTGGAGGCAGGCCTCGACCTGGAGATGCCGTCCACGGGTGGACGGACCGATCAGGAAATCGTCGACGCGGTGCGGGCGGGAAAACTCGACGAGTCCGTGGTCGATATCGCCGCGGGGCGGGTGACCGATCTCGTCGGCAAGGCGGCGCTCGACCCCGACGCCGTATTCGATGCCGATGAACACCACGCGCTTGCCCGCCGGGTCGCCGCGGAGTGCGTGGTGCTGTTGAAGAACGACGAGGTCCTGCCGCTTGCCAGCGAGGCGAGGGTTGCCGTGATCGGTGAGCTGGCCCGCACCCCGCGGTATCAGGGTGCCGGGTCGTCACGGATCAACCCGACGCGTCTCGACAACGCCCTCGACGAGATCCGGACCTTGGCCGCGGGGGACGTCGCATTCGCTCCGGGCTACCTCGAAGACGGCACCATCACCGAGGAGCTGTGTGCCGCGGCCGTCGGCGCGGCACGGTCCGCCGAGGTCACGGTGGTCTTCCTCGGGGTACCCGCTGCGCTCGAATCCGAAGGCTTCGATCGTGCGGATATGGAACTGCCCGGCTCTCAGTTGGAGTTGCTCGACGCGGTGGTCGCGGCGAATCCGACCACCGTGGTCGTGCTGTCGAACGGCGGGGTCGTGCGTGTGTCCGGTTTCGCCGATCGTGTGCCTGCGCTGATCGAGGGCTGGCTCCTCGGGCAAGCAGGTGGAGGTGCGGTCGCCGACGTGCTGTACGGACTGGCCGATCCTGCGGGCCGGCTCGCAGAGAGCATCCCTGTGCGCCTCGAGGACACACCGTCGTACACCGATTTTCCGGGCGAGCACGGACATGTCCGCTACGGCGAAGGCCTGTTCGTCGGATACCGCGGTTTCGATGCCAGAGAAACCGACGTGTCGTTTCCCTTCGGACACGGCCTGTCGTATACGACATTCGAGTACTCAGGCGCATCTGTGACCGTCGGTGACGACCTGGCCGTGGCGGTGACCGTCACCAACACCGGTGAACGGCCGGGTTCCGACGTGGTACAGGTGTACATCGGGTTGCCCGACTCCGCCGTAGCCCGCGCGCCCCGTGAGTTGAAGGGATTCGCGAAGGTGCGTCTCGATGCCGGAGAATCACGAAAGGTCGAGGTAGCTGTTCGCCGCACAGACCTCGCGTACTGGGATACCCGCGTCGATCAGTGGGTGGTCGAAGGTGGCACCTACCGCGTCGACATCGGTGCTTCGAGTCGCGACATCCGAGCCACGTGCACCGTCGGCGTCGACGGCGACGACGTTTCCGTCCCGTTGACCCTGGAGTCGTCGATAGGCGAGATTCTCTCCAACCCTGAGGCAGCAGAAGTTCTTTCGAAGATCTTTGCCGCATCCGACGGCCAGGCTCCTGCCCTCGACCCGGCGGTCCTCGAGATGGCGGCGTCGATGCCGCTCGGGAGAGTGCTGAGCTTCGGGAACTTCGGGATCGGCGTCGAGGAGATCCAGCAGCAGCTGGATGCCGTGAACGGACGGTCGAAATGACCATGCGCATCGCAACATTCAACATCAACGGAATTCGTGCGGCCCAGCGCCGCGGATTCGAGGATTGGCTCCGCGAACGGGAACCCGACGTGGTCGCGTTGCAGGAGGTTCGTGCCCCCGCATCGGCGATTCCGGACGGCGTGTTCGGTGATCACCACGTCACCTACGAAGAGGGGACGCTGCCGGGACGCAACGGCGTCGCCGTCCTGACCCGCAAGGAGCCTACCGCGGTGCGCACGTGGAGCGGCACGGCGCTGTTGCGCCATCCGGGCGACGACCACATCGAGACGGTGGCCGCCGAACCCACTCCCCTTGCCCGGGGCCTGCGCGAATTCGCTGTCGAAGGACGGTATGTCGAAGTCGACCTCGCGGACGCGCCGATCACGGTGGCGTCGCTGTATCTGCCGAAAGGTGGCTTGCCCGCCCACCTGCAGAAACCCGGACGGATGCGGGAGGCACCGGACGGTGGTGCACGCTACGACCGCAAGATGCGCTTCCTCGACGCGTTCGCTCGTCAGCTCACCAGATCACGGCGCACAGCCCTCTCGGCGGGTCGTGAGTTGCTGTTGATGGGCGACCTCAACATCGCGCACACCCGGTACGACGTCCGGAACTGGCGCCGCAGCAATCAGGCCGAGGGTTTCCTCCCCGAGGAACGCGAGTGGTTCGATTCGATCCTTTCTCCGCGCACCCTCGTCGACGTGGTGCGCAGACATCATCCGGACGTCGACGGCCCGTATTCGTGGTGGTCGTGGCTCGGCCGGTCGTTTGCGAACGATGTGGGATGGCGTATCGATTACCACCTCGCCACTCCCGCGCTGGCGCGTTCGGCGGTGTCGGCGGCGACCGATCGCGATCCGGCTCCCGATCGCCGGATCAGCGACCACGCGCCCGTCGTCGTCGACTACGACCTTGCGGCCTTGGACAACACCCCGGGGACGCAACGCTGAGGTGACGCTCGCACCGCTGGTGGTTCACCATTGGCGTTGCGAGCCTCACCTTTGCGTTGCGGGCCTCTGGAACCTGCTCGACGCGGGCGCTCTGACCGAGTGGCATCGGGTCGATCACGCCTCGCGTGTCATCACCGAGGACAACGACATTCTCATGGCAGGCTCATCTGCATGCATGCGTACGACGAAGGGTTCGAGCCCCCGACAGCCTGTGCCGACTGGTGCCGCCTTCGCATGTACGACCTGCAGGTACTCGACGACGGCGTGACCGTCGATCTGAAGTGGTGGAACGACCATCTCAGGGACGCCGGACACGACATTCGGCTGCGTGGACGCAATCTCGACGGGCGCGTCGTCGCCAGCGGCAAGGCCGTCGTCCCCCGCAGCGATCTGCGTCTGGGCAGTGAGCTCGTCCAGAGCGATCACGACGGTCTGGGGCTGTTGTTCCTGTGCGCGGCCTGGCGCAGCGCGCACCCGCGCCGGCGCTCGGCGCGCCGACTCCCGAACGTCTTCGACGCCCATGCCCCGTCCGGACGCGACCCGCTCGCCAAGATCAAGGGCGTCCTCGACTACTGCGCGAAGACGAAGAAACTGCCCGACAACTCCCGACTCACCTGGTTGGGATGGCCCGATACTCCCGGCGTGGGAGTTCCGTTGTTCGCGACGTATCTGTGGGCCGTCGGCGTCCACACCGACACCGGTCCCGCGCAGCTGCTCGATCAGCACGGTGTCTCGACTCTCGTGCACGAGGGCTGGCTGGAGGATCCGTCGGTCGCCGATTTCACGTTGCGCCGGTACCTCCGCTACGTGGGACTCCTGCGCGGGTGGGCCGAGAAGATCCAGACCAGGCCGGAGCTGGTGGAGATGTGGCTCGTCGAACGCTGGGATGCCCGTATGACCGAGGTGCGCGACGGCTCACACGCGACCCCGCGCCTGTTCTGAGGTTGTCCACAGGGGCGCATTTCATCCACAGATTCGGCAGTATCGCGACTTTCACCGCCACACACGGCTCGTCGAGCGGGAGTATCCGCTCATGTACGAACCACGGGGACTCACCAGGAAAACACTCGCCGCGTCGGGTATGTCCGAACACCATATCGGTAAGGCGTTGCGGTCGGGCGAGCTTGTCACCATCGCTCACGGACTGTATCTGTGGCGCAAGGACTTCGATGCGATCGGGCCGGTGGGACGCCACCGCGTGCATGCACGCCATGTCGCTTCCGGCCTGGTCACCGGCGAGGCCATCAGCCATATCTCGGCCGCGGCACTCCACGGCATCGACGTCTGGGACGTTCCGCTACGTCGCGTCCACGTCTCGCGCCCTCCCCACCGCAGCGGGCGGGTGACGTCGGGCTTGCACGCACACACCACGAACTGGGACGACGGCGAGATCACACACGTGCTCGGGGTTCCGGTGACGTCGGTGGCGCGCACCGTCGTCGACCTCGCCCGTACTCTCCCCCGCGACCAGGCCATCGTCGTCGGAGATGCGGCATTACGTTTCGACCCGAGCGCAGCAACGCAGATACCCCGCGTGCTCGAGGCATCGCGCTGTCGCTACGGGCTGGTGTCGGCGTCGTCGGTATTGCAGTTCCTGGACGGCCGTAGCGAGAGCATCGGCGAGTCGCTGTCGAGGATCCGGATACACGAGTACGGCCTGCCCGCCCCCGACCTCCGACGCGAACTCGTCACTTTCGACGGACGACGTGTTCGCGTCGATTTCTACTGGGAAGACCTGGGGGTTGTCGGAGAGTTCGACGGCAACGAGAAGTTCACCGAGCCACAAGACCTCATCGAGGAAAGGCTCTGGGAGGACGGGCTGCGCGACCTGGGTCTCGAGGTTGTCCGCTGGGATGCGGAGGAGCTGGAGACCTTCGAGGTGGTTGCGCGACGGTTCGAACGTGCCGTGGCCCGGGTCCGGATGCGGGCACTCGATCGAGCGTTGTAGTGCGACCGTCCCGGCCTATGCGCTCCGGGTCATGCGAAGTCGAACATCGGTGGAACCGCGACGACCACCAGCGCGGCCCAGGCTCCGTATACGGGCAGATATTGCATCTGCCATCGTTCGACGGGGCCGAATCCGCACCGCCCACGGACGAACCGGATACCGAGCCACGCGGCGCCACACAGGTTGACCAGCAGGACCAGATTCAACCCGAGCGCAGTGATCTTGTTCGCCGTGAAACCGAACTCCACGATGCGCGTGAGCATGGCGACGAGCATCAGGACGTTGACGGCCAGCGCTGCCACCACGAGGACCATCTGAGCCACGTCGAACACATCGGGCACCGCGTGGGGATCGCGAGCGGAGATGGCATACAGCAGTAGTCCCAGAACGAGAACCAGGATCAGGTCCATGAGGATGAGCAGGTCCCGGTCGACGTCGAGAACGCTCCGAGACGAGACGAACGCGACGACGAATGCTGCGAACAACGCGAGCAGCATGAGGATCGTCAGCGGCGTGAAGACCCGGGTGAGCACGGGCGCGATGTTCTCGATCACCGCTTGCTTCGCCTCGACGAGCCACGCTGCCACCACCATCGCTCCCACCGGCGCGAACGGGAGGACCCATGCTTCGAAGAACCATTCGATGTCGACGTTCAGCGCCGCGAACGTTCCCGCCGTGAGACCCATGAGCGCTCCCCCACCGAGCGCGAGCAGCACCATGTAGACGATCCATTCGCCGGTGAAGCGTACGAAGTCCATGCGTCGGCGGTCCGAGCGCCAATCACCACCGACGTATGCAGCACCGACCACGAGCCACAACACGATCGGGACGTGGATCGCCGCGATGATCTCGGTGTCTCCCCCATCGCCGAAGGGGTAGACATTGAGCACGAGGGCAGCTGCCACGAACGGAACTGCGAGGGCCGCGATGCCCGGAAGGGTCATGCTTCGCTTCCACGCGAAGTACGCAACGAGGAACGGCAGCACCAGAATGCTCAGGCTGCGCACGAGGACCTGTTCGGGTAGCCATTCGGCGCCCGCCTTGACGACCAGCCCTGCGGCAACGGCGAGAGCGAGAACCGCACCGAGTTCACGGGGCCTGCGCCTGACACCACCGAGGGGATCGGCGGAGACCAGGACGAGTTGCTTCCACAGTCGGTCGGAGTGTTCTCGCGCGAATTCGCGGGAGATGTCGTCGACGCTGCCCATCCGCCCCACCGCGACGAGGAATGCTTCACTCGACGTGAGTCCCGCGGTGGACAGATCCGAAACCTGTTCGCGCAGGTGCTCTTCCAGTTCGTCGATATCGGCCGGTGAGATCACCCGATGCCCCGAGACATACCCTCGCCACTGCGCGATCTGAGATTCGAGCTGTGCGTCGATGTCCATCACGCCCACCCCTGGGCAGCCGGTGGCAGCACGGCGGATTCCCACACACGGTGCAGGGCATCGGCGACGACCGACCACTGGGCGGCGCGCTCGGCGAGCATCTTCCTGCCTGTGTCGGTGATCGTGTAATGCTTCCGTCGACGCCCGTTCTCGCCAGTGGACCAGGACGCCGAGACGCAGCCGGCGCGCTCGAGCCGATGCAGCAGCGGATACAGCATTCCGTCGGTCCATTGCATGCGACCGTCCGACAGTTCGTTGACACGTTTGATGATCGCGTAGCCGTACGACTCGCCCTCGGCGAGAATCCCGAGAACCAAGGGCGTGGCCGATGCGGCCACGAGGTCCTTGTCGATGAACATGACCCTCCTATACCTAGCACTTCTAGGCGTCGCACATGACCCTAGCAGATCTAGGTACATAGCTCCGCAAGGTATGCAGGCTCGGTTCAGCGCAAGCGTTCGCGACGTCCGACGGTGCTACGGAGCCCTTCGGCCGCTGCGCGCACAGCGGCGACGTGAGCCTCCGGAGTGAATCGGCCGGTCGGGCCGGTGACACTGATCGCCGCAACGACTTCGTCGTCGATCCCGAACACCGGCGCCGCCACACACGTGATGCCCAGCGCCGATTCCTCCCGCTCGAATGCGACACCGGTTTCGACGACCCGTTCGAGTTGCATGCGCAGAATGCCTGGGGCGACGATCGTGTGCGGTGTGCGCCGGACCTTGGGCATCGCCAGTGCCTCGTGGACGAGTTCGGCGTCCGCGTGCGCCAGCAGCGCTTTGCCGATTGCGGTGCAGTACCACGGATTTCGACCACCGGTCCGTGACGGCGACTTCGCCTGGCGGTGGCCGCCCAGCTTCACCACGTAGACGACGTCGAGTCCGTCGCGCACCCCCAGATGCACAGTCTCGTGAGTGCGTTCGTAGAGATCCTGCAGGAACGGCATCGCCATCTCGAGCAGGCTGCGCTCGACGGAGGCCCGCATCCCCAGTTCGAACAATCCCCCGCTGAGGCGATATCCGCCGTCGACCCGATCGAGCAATCGGTTCGCGACCAGTTCCCCGGCGAGGCGGTGCACGGTCGCCTTGTGGAGGTGAGTGCGCCGGACGATCTCGGCCAGCGCGAGCACATTGTCGTCGGGGCGGAAGGCACGAAGGATCGTCACCGCCTTGCCGAGCACGGTGTCCAGATTCGGCGTCACGAGAAACAGCGTATCGCTCAGTGAGACGAACCATTGTTGCCCGAGGCCTCGACGCAGGACAGTAGAGGTCATGAGCAACCCCACGAACACCACCGCGGTCAGCGACGCGGATATCGCCGCCGCAGCAGACCGCCTCGTGTCCGCTGCCGCGAGCGGCGCCCCGACCGCCCCGATCCGCGACCTGATCGGCGAGAGCGATCTCGTCGCGGCCTACGCGGTACAGCAGCGCTTCAACGACGGCCGCACGCAGGCCGGCGCCGTCGTCGTGGGCCGCAAGATCGGCCTGACGTCCAAGGCCGTGCAGGAACAGCTCGGCGTCGGCCAGCCCGACCTCGGGGTCCTGTTCGACAGCATGGCGTTCGACAACGGTGCCGACATCCCGATGGACCTGCTCATCCAGCCGAAGGTCGAGGGGGAGGTCGGGTTCGTGCTCGGCGCCGACCTGATCGACGGCCCGCTCGACACCGCCCAGGTGCGCGACGCCATCGAGTACGCTGTCGCCGCTCTCGAAATTTGCGACAGCCGGATCGCCAACTGGGACATCAAGTTCGGCGACACCGTCGCCGACAACGCCTCCTCCGGCGTGTACGTCCTCGGCACCGAGCGCCGCACCCTCGACGAGGTCGAACCCGTCGAGGTCACCATGTCGATGGAAATCGACGGCACCGTGGTCTCCACCGGCAACGGCGCCGCCTGCCTCGGCGACCCGATCCAAGCCGTCGTCTGGCTCGCACAGACCGCCCGCGAACTCGGCCAGCCGCTGAAGGCCGGCCAGGTCATCCTCTCGGGCGCTCTCGGCCCGATGGCGTCCGTCTCCGCAGGCAGCACCGTCTCCGTCACCGTGTCCGGCCTGGGCACCGTGACAGCCCGTTTCGTGGAAGGAAAGCAAGCATGAGCAAGACCAAGGTTGCGATCATCGGATCGGGCAATATCGGCACCGATCTCATGATCAAGGTTCTGCGCACCTCCGAGGTTCTCGAGATGGGTGCCATGGTCGGTATCGACCCCGAGTCGGACGGCCTCGCCCGGGCAGCGCGCCTGAAGGTGCCCACCACCGCAGAAGGCGTCGAAGGCCTCGTGAACCTGCCGAACTTCGACGAGATCGAGATCGTGTTCGACGCGACCTCCGCGAAGGCGCACGTCGCGAACAACGAGCGTCTCGCTCCGCTGGGCAAGCGACTGATCGATCTCACGCCCGCCGCAATCGGACCGTTCGTGGTTCCCGCCGTCAACGGCGACGAGCACCTCGATGCGCAGAACGTGAACATGGTGACGTGCGGCGGCCAGGCCACCATCCCGATGGTTGCCGCCGTGTCCCGCGTCGTGCCCGTCGCGTACGCCGAGATCGTGGCATCGATCGCGTCGAAGTCGGCCGGTCCCGGCACTCGCGCGAACATCGACGAGTTCACCGAGACCACGTCGTCGGCGATCGAGACGGTCGGTGGCGCTCGTCGCGGCAAGGCCATCATCATCCTGAACCCGGCCGAGCCGCCCCTGATCATGCGCGACACGGTGTTCTGCCTCGTGGATGCGCCGGATCCGGCCACCCACGACGAGATCCGTCAGTCGATCGAGAAGATGGTCGGCGACGTCGCGGCGTATGTGCCGGGCTACCGCCTCAAGCAGCAGGTGCAGATCACCGAGATCCCCGAGGATCAGCCGGTCGAAACACTGCTCGTCGACGGCAACCGCCCGACCCACCAGGTCTCGATCTTCCTCGAGGTGGAGGGCGCTGCCCATTACCTGCCCGCCTACGCAGGCAACCTCGACATCATGACCTCCGCCGGACTCCAGATCGCTGAGCGGATCGCACAGAAGAAGGACAACGCCTGATGAGCAACACCACCGTCTTCGTTCAGGACGTCACCCTCCGCGACGGCATGCACGCGGTGCGTCACCGGATCACCCCCGCCGACGTCAAGCGCATCGTTTCCGCACTGGAGGACGCGGGCGTCGACGCTATCGAGGTCGCCCACGGCGACGGCCTCGCCGGCGGTTCCGTGAACTACGGCCCCGGCTCGAACACCGACTGGGAGTGGATCGAGGCCGCAGCCGAGGTGCTGCAGAACGCCCGCCTGACCACACTGCTGCTGCCCGGTGTCGGTACCGTCCACGATCTGCAGCGCGCCTGGGATCTCGGTGTGCGCTCGGTGCGCATCGCGACGCACTGCACCGAAGCCGACGTCTCCGCGCAGCACATCGCGACCGCCCGCGAAATCGGCATGGATGTCTCGGGCTTCCTGATGATGAGCCATATGGCCCCGGCCGAGGAGCTCGCCAAGCAGGCCAAGATGATGGAATCGTATGGCGCCCACTGCGTCTACGTCACCGATTCCGGCGGACGCCTCACCCTCGGTGGTGTGCGCGACCGCGTCCGCGCCTACCGCGAGATCCTGAACGACGGCACCGAGATCGGTATCCACGCACACGAGAATCTGTCACTGTCGGTGGCGAACAGTGTCATCGCCGTGGAGGAGGGCGTCTACCGCGTCGATGCGTCGCTCGCCGGGCACGGCGCGGGTGCGGGCAACTGCCCGATCGAGGCGTTCATCGCGGTCGCAGACCTGTACGAGTGGAAGCACGGCTGCGATGTGTTCAAGCTGCAGGACGCAGCCGACGACATCGTCCGTCCGCTGCAGGACCGTCCGGTGCGGGTCGACCGCGAAACCCTCACCCTCGGTTACGCCGGTGTGTACTCGAGCTTCCTGCGTCACGCGGAGGCGGCGTCGGCGCGCTACGACATCGACGTGCGCACCCTGCTGCTCGAGGCGGGCAAGCGCAAGCTGGTCGGTGGTCAGGAAGACATGATCGTCGACATCGCGCTCAACCTCGTCGCCGAGCGCGAGGCCGCCAGCGCCTGACACTCCAGACATCCGTGCGCGGTTCCGGTGATCCTGACTACCGGAACCGCGCACGAGTCGTCTGCGGCCTAGACCGACAGCGGGACCTTCACCGGCTCGCTCACAGGAACGGTGGCGTCCGGAGCCGGTTGTGGCATCGGTCGGCGCACCATCGCAACACTGACGTACACCACGAGTGACATGATCGCTGCGAGAAACGTCGTCCACCCGTCGACGTCCACGGACACCAGGTCGTTGGGGATGTACAGCAAGGTGTTGTCGACGCCGTAAATGCTGGGCGTGAGGACGAAGAAACCGACGCGCACTCCGATCCCGACGATCGCAGCCGCAGCGACAGCCACTCCGTCACCGCGCGCCCAGAACAGGCCGAGGATGAACGGCACCACCAGCGACGCGAGCAGCAGGTCGAAGGTGAGAGTGAGCAGAATGCCGGTCTGCGGGACTCGCAGTGCCACGATCGCCCCGAGCGCCGCCATCGGGAGCATCGCCCAGCGAGTCGCCTTCATGACGTCCGACGACAGTGCAGCGTGCTCGCCACCTACCCCGAAAATGTTGCGCACCAGCACAGTTGCGGTGGACAGCAGGATTCCGCTGATCGTGGTCAGCGAAGCGGTGACCAGACCCGACAGGACGAGGATCGACAGCCACTTCGGCGTGTACTCGCCGAGTAGCACGTACAGGATCGGGGCATCGGCTGCACTGTCCCCCACGATGGAGACCGCGGCGAGTGCGACGAACGACAGCGGCACGCACAGCAGCAGGATGCCCGTCGCTGCGGAGAAGCAGGCGCGCTGTGCGGCATGCGGCGACTTGGCGGAGAACACGCGCTGCATCAGGTCGATCGCGACGAGGTTGCCGAGGCCGAGCGCGACGATCGTCGCCCAGTTGATCGCTGCGCCCTGCGCGGGATCGGTGAGCTGACCCAGATTTTCGATACCGAGCCCCTCGGGGCTGGAGAACCCGGGGCCGGCCACGACCCATACCAGGAGCGAGATGATTCCCACGACCATGACGCCGAACTGCACCATGCCGGTGTAGACGCTGGCGAACATTCCGCCTGCCATGGTGTAGGCGAGCACGAATGGGATGATCACCAGCACTGCGATCGTGTAGTTCAGGCCCAGGAAGTATTCGAGCAGGTAGCCCAGCGCGACCAGGTTGCCCGCAAGCAGGATCCCGAAGCTCACGACCGTCAGGACCGACGCGGTGATCTCGGTGCTGCGCCCGAACCGCTGACCGAAGTATTCGGGAAGGGTCACCACCCCGGTGGCGCGTAGCTTCTTCGCGAAGAACAGGCCCACGAGGAGCACGCTCACTGCAATGCCAAGGGGCATCGCGGCACCGGCCCAGAATCCGAATGCGGCGGACAGGTCTGCACTGCCGAGGGTTGCGTTGGAGTCGATGACCTGCGACATCAGCAGGACCGCGATGACGGGCGCGCCGAGTGAGCGGCCGGCCAGGAGGAAGTTCCCGGTATCTCCGCGAACTTTACGAGTGGAATAGAATCCGGCCCCGAGCAGAACTACGAGGCACACGGCAACACCGGTGATGATCATGACAGCTCCATCGAGAGGGTCAGACGGCAGGAGCGCTGCGTTGGGCTTCGCGTCCGAGCGAGTAGAGAGGGCGTGCATTGCCGGGAAGAGCGATCTCGCCATCGGCGAGACGGCGGCGGAGGTAGACGAAACTCTGGGCGGTCTGTGCGAACAAGTGCTCGCCCGCTCGCACACCGTCGTACCGCGGACCGTCTTCACCGACGAATCGATCCAGGGGTTCGACCCACGTGTCGTAGTCGACATTGAAGAAGAGCGGGAACGAGTACCGCTCTTCGGCTACCTTACGCACCCGATGTGACGTCGCTGTAAAGATTCCGTTGGTCCAAATCTCCAGTAGATCACCGATGTTCAGCACGAACGCGTCGTCGCGGTACGGAACGTCGATCCAGGTGCCCTCGGCGTTGACGACCTGCAGTCCCGGCGCTGTGGGCAGCAGGAGCGTGAACACCTCGTAGTCGGTGTGGGCACCGATACCCGGCCGGTCGTCGGCGCTCGGGTCGTGCGGATAGTGGATCATCCGCAGCTGTGCGGGCGGGGTGATGACATATCGATCGAAGAGATCCGGCGGCTCGCCCAAGGTTTCGGCGAAGGCGCGCAGGACGACTCGGCCCAGACCGAAGATCGCGTCGTAGTAAGCGGTGACGGGGCCGGCGAAGTTGTCGAGCGCGGGCCACTGATTGGGTCCGAGCAACGGATTGCCCGCGAGATAGTCCGGGTCGTCGGCCGGGAGATCGATCGAAAGGTCGTAGGCCTCTTTGTGGTCGGGGGTGGCTCCCGCGAACACTTCCTCCCCTGCCGGGACGTATCCGCGGTGGTTGGTGGAATTACCGATGTACACGGACATTTTCGTGCCGTCCGGTTCCGCGAAGAAGCGCTCGGCTGCGTCCTTCAGTTCGTCGATCAGGGTGCGATCGATTCCGTGACCGATGATCTGAGCGAAGCCCACCTCGCGTGCTGCTCGGCCGAGTTCGTCGACCACGGCCTCGCGTCCATCCGCGCCGACGATGAGAGCGGTGACGTCGATGACCGGGATACTGGTGAAGGTCACGTGATTCTCCTGGAGTCGGGGTCGAGTCGCTGCCAGCTCCGTACGACGGGATTCCCGTCGACGTCGTGGTCGCAAGTGACGATCCGGTCGCGGAACACCGGATCAAGGTGTGCGCCTGACCGATACGGGAGACTGGAGGCGGTGATGATCCACTGCTCGCCGCGCACAACGCCGAGCGCGATCTCACAGTCGAAGAGGTCTTGTGCCGCGCGCAGGCCGGCGGCTCCGCGGATCTGCTCGAGCAAGGGACCGTCGAGCACATGGGTACGGCCCCGGGCGAATGCGAAGTCACCGCCCACGCGCACGAGGACTCCGGGTGCACCGGTGTCGAGGTCCTCGAGCAGGTACTCGTCGATGTCCTGTGAGTTGGCCGCGATCCGCCAGTGTTCGATGTAGTCCTCGAACATGCCTTGCTCGACGAGGGTGACGTGATCGAGCGCATTCAGAGCACCGGCGTCCGGTGTCGCTCCTACCGGGTGCAGCGCGACCGTGCGGCCCCATTCGACGTGGTCGCCGTTGTCGAACAGTGGGCCGGCGAATCCGTCCTGCTCGGCCAGCACGAGGAGGTCTTCGATACCCAGGGCGCGAAGCGCGGGTGCCTCGATCTTCGGTAGCGCAGCGGGCTGTCGGAGATCGCAGTACAGTGCGCGTCCTTGTAGCCAGGTGACACGAGTCGTCGTATCGTCGGAATGCTCCGGTCTCCTCAGGAGGGTGCGCTCGAAACGGGTTCCCGACAGCGACGTAGCGACGGTCACGCGCCGCCTTCCTTCCACCGTGCACGCTCCTGCGCGAACGCCACGGACTGGATGCGCTGGAAAGTGTCGATCGACTCGGTGTTGTCCACCAGGAACTTACGGTGTTCGGCGAGGGAGAAAGTCCCGTCGGTGATCTCCACTCCCCCACCGCGACCCGCGGCGAGGTCGGCGCGCAGGTCGAGCAGTTCCTCGGGATCGACGGGGTACCAGGAGATCCGGTCGAAGAAGCGCAGAAGCCACGGTGTGCCGTCCTCGAACGGACCGGCTTGTTGTGGATGCCGGTGGTTCCACACCTGTGTGGTGCGTCCGACGAATTGGTAGCCGCCCGGGCCTTCCATTCCGTAGATGCACAGATACGCGCCGCCGATCCCGACCGCGTTCTCCGGAGTCCAGGTACGTGCGGGGTTGTACTTCGTGGTGACGAGTCGGTGCCGCGGGTCGAGCGGGGTCGCGACCGGCGCACCGAGGTAGACGTCGCCGAGCCCGAGCACCATGTACTCGGCGGCGAAGACGGTGTCGAACACGTCGGCAACACCATCGAGGCCGTTCATGCGGCGGATGAACTCGATGTTCCACGGGCACCACGGCGCATCGGAACGCACCCCGTGCATGTAGCGCTGGATGGCTTCGCGCGTCGCAGGATCGTCCCACGACAGCGGCAGCCGCACGTGCCTGCTGGGTACCTCGAGTTCATCGCTGTCGCCGAGGGTGTCCTCGACGTCCGCGAGGTGCCGGAGCAAGGCCTTCACGGGCAGCACATCAGGGTCGACCTTGACCTGCAGCGATCGGATGCCCGGGGTGAGTTCGAGCAGGCCGCGGGGGCGGTCGGCATCGAGCCGCTGGTGCAGCGCATGGATGCGGGCACGCAGACCCAGGTCGAGGGCCATGTCGCCGTATTCGACGAGCACGTTGTCGTCGCCGCTGCGCCGGTAGGTGACGGCGGTGTGGCCGTCGCGGCGGGCGAGCACGCCGTCGTCGCCATCTCCGCCACTGGAGGTGACCAGCGACAACCCTGCGCGACGCGCGGTTCCGAGTGCACGGCGCGATGCGACGCGCTCCGCCCGCACCGGCACGAACCGGATCGTGTTGCCGGGGGCGAGCTGGCCGAGCTTCCAACGGTCGGCGGACGCCACGGTCACCGGGCACACGAAGCCGCCGAGGCTCGGGCCGTCGGGCCCGAGGAGGATCGGGGTGTCACCGGTGAAATCCAGTGCACCGACGGAGTAGGCGTTGTCGTGGATGTTCGAGGGGTGCAATCCGGCCTCACCGCCGTCGGTGCGGGCCCATTCCGGTACCGGGCCGACGAGCCGGACGCCGGTGCGGTCGGAGTTGAAGTGCACCTCATAGTCGGTGGCGTAGAGGGTGTCGATGTCGGCACGGGTGAAGAACTCGGGTGCGCCGTGCGGGCCCTCCGTGACGGCGATCCGCCAGCGCGTCGCGAGGGCCGGGATGTGCTCGGAGGGCACTGCGGCGCTCTGGGCCGACGGGATGTCACCGACGACCAGCACGTCTCCGTCGCGGAGTGCGCGACCCTCGTGACCACCGAAGGTCCCGAGGGTGAAGGTAGCTGTGCTGCCGAGGAACTCGGGGACATCGAGGCCGCCGGCCACGAGTACGTAGACACGCAGGCCCGGCCCCTCGATCGTTCCGACGTCGAGCAATCCGCCCGCCGGAACCGTGACGGGCCGCCACTGTGGCACGATCTCACCGTCGATGCGCACCGTGACCGGAGCACCCGTCACGCACACCACGGTGTCCTCGGTGAAGCGCAGGGCCGGACCGGCCATTGCGGATTCGAGGCCGGATGTGCCCTCGTCGTTTCCGAGAGCGGTGTTGCCGAGGCGGAACGACAGGTCGTCCATCGGTCCGGAGGGCGGCACACCGATCTGCCAGTAGCCGGCGCGACCCGGGTAGTCCTGGACGGTGGTGAGCATTCCGGGGCGCTCGACAGTGATCTTCGTGGTCATGGCTCACACCCCCTGTGGTCGCGTGACGATCATCCGGACGGGTGTGGGATCGAAACCGTTGCACGGGTTGTTGATCTGCGGGCAGTTGGAGACGAGCACCAGCACGTCGCGGTCGGCCCTGATGGCGAGACGCTTGCCGGGGGCGGACAGGCCGTCGACGATGCCGAGCGTGCCATCTGCTTCCACCGGAACATTCATGAAGAAGTTGATGTTGGAGACCAGATCTCGCTTGCCGAGGCCCCACTCGGCGCCTTCGATCAGGAAGTTCTCGACACACGCGTGCTGATGCTTGGTGTGGTGCCCGTAGCGGAGTGTGTTGGATTCCTGCGAGCAGGCACCGCCGACGGTGTCGTGGTTGCCGACCTCGTCGCCGACGAGAGTCATGAGCGGTTCGCCCTCGGCGTCACGGAGTACCGATCCGGTGGTGAGGAACAGGTTGCCCTGCCCCGCAACGGTTGCGGCGGCGCTGTACCGCGAGGCGGTGTCGTGAGCGTCGTAGATGAGGGTGTCGACGGCCTGGTTGCCGAGGAGATCGACGATGGTCAGCACGTCACCTGCGGCAACAACCGTCGACCATGGGCCACGGAGCGCGACGGTCTCGTCGAGCACAACGCTTCCGGGGATGAGCGCAGCAGTATCGTCGGTGGTGGTCATGGGTCAGTTCTCCATTTCGGAATGAGCCGCGGCCCAGGCGTCTTCGGTGTTGAGCACCGCGCGGTGGTACTCGGGTTCGGCTGTGTCGACCGAGTCGAGTTCGCCGGCGGCGCGCCATGCGGTCACTTCGAGTGGGGTCGTGACGAACTCGGGGTTCGGGTCGAGCGGGTGTGCGGTGTTGGCGATGAGCACGACAACCGGGAGGTGGACGAGCAGGTCGACATACGCACCGGCGCCGGCGGTTCCGGTGCTGGTGAGCCCACCGTCGTCCTCGACACGGATGCCGTGGAAGAACGACAGCGACGGTGGAAGATCTCGGGGCTGCAGGTCGTGCTTGGCTGCGGCGACCTTGAACAGTTCACGTCCTGCGGGTGACGACGAATGCAGCGCCCCGGCGCCGTATCGCGCGGTGTTTCCCGCCGCGTGGCTTGTACCGCACAGTGCGTCGTGGTGTCCGGACGAGTCGGCGACGACGGTCGCGAGTACGCGTCCCTGATCCGAGAGCAGTGGATGCCCGGTGCCGAGGTAGGCCTGCCACGGCACCTTGACGGTATCGGCGACGTTGAGCCTCTCGTGGGGTGCGTCGGCACGGAAGAGCAGTAGATGAGCACATGCGGCGCCATCGAGATCACGCAGACGCAGGCGGGTGCCGCGGGCAACGACCTTGCTCGTGTAGCGGCCGCCCGGCACGGTCTCGGCCCAGGTCATCGATACACGTCGCCCGTTGGGCGGGGTGGGCCACGCCGACGCTGGCACAACAGGCATGCCGTCGGAGACGGTTCCGGCCTGAGCGCGTGCATGGGTTCGGGCGGCGTGCGTCGTGGCTGTCGCGAGGGTCTCGGTCATGGCGCTCCGATTCGTGGCGGACGGGGTAACTGTCGGTTGACAGTTTTCAAGGCCCGCATCTTCGGAGGATGTCCCCGACGTAACGAGTATGTGGCCGATGTTTCGGCTGGATGACGTAATGTTCACACACCGATCGGGTTGGGTGGCAACGTCACTCGCTGTGCCATGGTGGTGATGTGACCAGAGCAGGGCCGGGCCGACCCCGGCTGACAAACGCCAGGCGTCCCGGCAACACTGCCCGCGCAGAAATCCTCGACGCCGCCGCAGAGCTGTTCAGTACGCGAGGTTTCGCAACCACCACGACGCGACAGATCGCCGATGCCGTCGGAATGAGACAGGCCTCGCTCTACAACCATTTCGCGACGAAGAACGACATCCTCGCCACGCTCCTCGATGCCACGATTGCTCCGACCGTCGAGTTCGACGAGAGCCTCGACGACTCCACGCCGGCCGCAGTGCTGTTGTGCGCACTCGCATGGTTCGACGCCGCGCAGCTGTGCGCTGGACGGTGGAATCTCGGCGCGCTGTACATGCTTCCGGAGGTCCGCAGCGAAGTGTTCGAGACCTTCCGGCAGAGCCGTCTACGACTTGCACGTCGCTATCGCGACCTCGCCGTCGAGGTGCTGGGCGGAGGAGCTGACGTTGCCTGCGATCCACGCGCCGAGCTACCGTTCCGGCTCGTGGAGTCGGTCATCGACATCCGCGCCGACCGGCAGATGGACACGGCGATCGACGCTCAGCTTCCCGAAACTCTGGCGATCGCGGCGCTGACCGTGCTCGGGCAGCGCCCCGAGGACGTGGTGGATCAGGCGTGGGCGCTCATGATCGGTGTCGCTGCCGACTCGTTCGGCACGTGGAGTCTCCGGGAATAGCTCACTGCCGGTTGGACGAGGTGTCGGGCGGTGTGCGATCGGCGCCCTCGAGCACCGTCACGTTGTGTTTCTGCGAACCCGGACCGACATGGGACTCCGCCCGCATGCGATCCGACATGTGCGGGTAGTGCAGCTCGAACGCCGGGCGTTCCGACCGGATACGCGGCAGTTCCGTGAAGTTGTGGCGCGGCGGCGGGCACGTGGTGGCCCATTCGAGTGAATTGCCGTAACCCCACGGGTCGTCGACGGTGACGACCTGCCCGTAGCGGTAGCTCTTGAACACGTTCCACACGAACGGCAGCGTGGACGCACCGAGGACGAATGCGCCGATTGTGGAGACCGTGTTGAGCGTCGTGAAGCCGTCGGAGGGCAGGTAGTCGGCGTACCGGCGGGGCATGCCCTCGTTACCGAGCCAGTGCTGCACGAGGAAGGTGGTGTGAAAGCCGATGAATGTCAACCAGAAATGCCACTTGCCGAGGCGTTCGTCCAGCATGCGTCCTGTCATCTTCGGGAACCAGAAGTAGATGCCGGAGTACGTCGCGAAGACGATCGTGCCGAACAGCACGTAGTGGAAGTGCGCTACCACGAAGTAGGTGTCGTGCACGTGGAAGTCCAGGGGCGGAGAGGCCAGAATGATACCGGTCAGACCACCGAACAGGAACGTGATGAGAAAGCCGAGGGCGAACAGCATCGGCGTCTCGAACGTGATCTGCCCTTTCCACAACGTGCCGATCCAGTTGAAGAACTTCACCCCGGTCGGCACCGCGATGAGGAAGGTCATGAACGAGAAGTACGGCAGCAACACCGCCCCGGTCGCATACATGTGGTGCGCCCACACCGCGACCGACAGAGCGGCGATCGCGATGGTCGCGTAGACCAGCCCCGAGTATCCGAAGACAGGTTTGCGGCTGAAGACCGGGAAGACCTCGGTGACGATCCCGAAGAACGGCAACGCCACGACATACACCTCGGGATGCCCGAAGAACCAGAACAGGTGCTGATAGAGCAGCACACCACCGGTCGCGGGATCGTAAATGTGGGCACCGAGGAGCCGGTCGGCCAGTCCTCCCATGAACGCCGCGGTCAGCAGGGGAAACACCAGCAGGATCAGGATCATCGTGATGAAGATGTTCCACGTGAAGATCGGCATCCGGAACATGGTCATACCCGGTGCCCGCATGCACACCACGGTGGTGATCATGTTGACGCCACCGAGAATCGTGCCGAGGCCGGTGACCGCGAGGCCGGCGAACCACAGATTGGCACCCACCCCCGGTGCGTGGATCGCGTTGGCGAGCGGCATGTACGAGGTCCAACCGAAATCAGGGCCGCCACCGGGGGTGATCAGACTGAACAGGACGACCAACGCCCCGAAGAGGAACAGCCAGTAGCTGAACGCGTTCAATCGTGGAAATGCGACGTCGGGTGCGCCGATCTGCAGCGGGAGGATGTAGTTGGCGAAGCCGAACACGATGGGTGTCGCATAGAGCAGCAGCATGATGCCGCCGTGCATGGTGAACAGCTGGTTGTACTGCTCGTTCGACAGGAATTGCAGTCCCGGCACGGCGAGTTCGGTGCGCATCAGCATCGCCATGAGCCCACCCGCAAGGAAAAAAGCGAAAGCGGTGACGATGTACATGATCCCGAGCGTTTTCGGGTCGGTCGTCGTGATCAGGTTGTAGAGTACTGCCCCCTTACGGGCGCGGCGCTTGGGATACGGCCTTACTGCTCGAGCCTCCACCACCACCGGATTCATGGACGAACCTCCAAGACGACCGCGGCGCCGACGTGCGGCATTCCCCCGGTACCCGCCCTCGGCACGCCTGACTCTCCGGGACAGGCCGGTAGCCACGAGCGTAGACCTCGCTGCCGGAACTGGGGTCGGAATGATGGTCGGTGGTCGACATTTCGATACACCAACCATCATCTCGGGCACCGACGTCAGGCGTGCTCGAATCCCGGGAGGCGCGACGGCGTCTCGACCACCGAGTATTCCGACGCGTCCCCCTGCACGACGCGACTTTCGGTTCCGTCGACCCCCACTGGCAAGTCACCCGCGAGCGTGATGCGGTGCAGGCGACGGGTGTGACCGCCGAAGTCGGCGATGCCGTAGTGCTGAGTGGCACGGATGTCCCAGATCGCGACATCACCCGGAGACCAGGCCCAGCGGAAGGTGTTCTCGAGCTTCGTAACTCGTGCTTGCAAGAGCTGCAGGAGCGCGGCCGTCTCGGATGACTTCAACCCCACGAACTCCTTGACGAAGTGTCCGAGGAGCAACGAGCGTTCCCCCGTCTGCGGGTGGACACGGACGACGGGATGGATCGTCTCGTAGGTGTTGCGCCGGAACTCCTCCTGATACTGGTTGCGCTCATCGACAAGCGTCGAACTTCCGGCGTCGAATTTCTCCGCATAGTCGTACAGGTTCGTGTGCAGTGCCCACAGATTGTCGACCAACGACCTGAGCGCATCGGGAAGCTGTTCGTAGGCGGCAGTCGTCGACGCCCACGTCGTTGCGCCTCCATACGGCGGGATGGTGACAGCCCTCAGGATCGAGGCCTTCGGAATGCGATCGACGAAGCTGACGTCGGTATGCCAACTGTTCGCGGCGCCTTCGATGGGGAGCAGGCGTGTCCCCTTCGAATGGACCGTAGGGTGCGACTGCGTCTGTGTGCCGAGGAGTCCCGCGAATGCCCACTGGGACTCGTCGTCGAGATGTTGCTGCTCCTGGAAGACGATCGTTTTGTTCGCGGCCAGTGCGTACCGGATGGCCTCGACCGTCTCCGGCGACAGGGCGCCGGATAGTTTCACGCCATCGATCCGGGCGCCGATGTGCTCTCCGAGCTTGGTGACCACGATGCCGCCTGCGCGATAGGTGTCGTCCGGTGTGGCTGTCCGGCGTTCGAGTTCACTGAGGGTCATGTGGGGCTCCTGGGTCGTAGTCGAATGTCTGCGCAAAGGCTTCCAACGCGACTGCGACAAGTCGACGGTTTCGCTCATTCGGATCCGAACCCCACCGTCGGCACCCCGGTAGCATCATTTCCCATGCGAACCTCGGTGAGTGTCCTCCTCGCAACCACCGCGATCATCCTGGCACCAGCGGCAACCGCAGCGGCGGCGCCCGCACCGATCGTCGACGGCAACGGGGCCATCGTCGCTCCGAGTTCGACGGCGATCTCTTTCGCACACACCCCGTCGGGTGCACGCGCAGGAACTACGAACGAGCACGAATCCCGCGCCGGGGTCTCCATTGTCAAGTTGTACATTGCCGAATACGTTGTCCGACACGGAGATCCGGACGACCAGACGGACGCCGTCGAAATGATCCGCGCGTCGGACGATGCCATCGCAGACCGCCTGTACGCGAAGTATCCCCAGTCGATCTCCACAACGGTCGCCGAGTTCGGTCTCGCCGATACCCACGTGCCCGGCTACTGGGGATTCGGAACGACCTCCACACACGACATGGTGACCTACCTCGAGACGAAGAAGCGCACCGATCCCGGCTCGCCCGTCCTCGCCGCGATGGCCTCTGCCCATGAGACTGCAGCCGACGGCTACCCACAGAACTTCGGTACCGCGCTGCTCGCAGGAGTGATCGGCACCAAGTGGGGCTGGAGCGACGACCGCGCATTCCACGCGTCCGCGTCCTTCGGACCCGATTTCTCCGTCGCCGCCTCGGTATACGGGTCGGCCCACCAGTTGACGGAGAACGTCCTCGGCGCGTTCACCGAGGGCGAAGCCTCCCCCGCCGAACACGGAACTCCACTCGCGGACTGCCCCGCCGTCGCGTGGCTCGCAGGCGACCCGACCCTGGGTGCGCCCGCGCAAGCGCTGCTCGACACGGTGCCCCCGCAGCACACCGCCGCATTCTGCGGAGTGTGACGCCTACTCCGCCGCCCGTACGTACGGTGGAGCATATGAGCACCACATGGCAGAATCCTGACTCCGTCTCGCTCATGCTCGACGACTGCGCGACGTGGGCAGTGGTCGGCCTGTCGGGCGACCCCAACCGGACCGCGTATCGCATCGCGAAGCTTCTGCGCGAGCGCGGGAAGCGCGTTGTGCCCATCCACCCGACCGCTCCGAAGGTCTTCGGCGAGCAGGGTTACCCGACCCTCGCCGACGTACCGTTCCCCATCGACGTCGTCGATGTGTTCCGCAGGTCCGACGCCGCGGGCGAATTCGCCGATCAGGCCGTCTCGATCGGCGCGAAAGGGGTGTGGTTCCAGCTCGGGGTGATCGACGAGGACGCCTTCGCGCGGACGACCGACGCCGGTGTCGCGATGGTCATGGACACCTGCCCTGCCATCGAGTGGGGCACGCAGAACAGGAACTGAGTGCGCTACCCGCTGCGCGACAGATAATTTCCGAGGGACGCACCCGACTGATCGTCGAGACGCCAGAAGGTCCAGCCGTCATATTCGGCGTCGTCGTCGCTGACGAACTTCGTGACTGCGTTCGCAGCTGTGGTCGGGTGCCCGAATCGGCGGCCTTCCATGGGGCCGCGGGTGATCTCGACGTTGCTGTTGTCCGAGTCGAAGCGCGCGTGGATCCGATATCCGCCGAAGTCCGACACGATCGCGGTTCTGGGGTCGACGAACTCGGGTTCCGCCACGGGCTTGGTAGTCTTCGCGGGCTTGGCTCGCGGCCGCAACACCTCTTTACGATGTTGAGAATCGCGAACCCGGTTGAGATTGAGCAGATCCCATCGGTCGTGCCCGTGCGCGACGCTGCTCATCGGGATGGGGTGACTGCCGGTGGGAACTCGGCCGGGACGCTCGGCGAGCCACAGTTCGACGTCGGCCGCGATCCCGGATTCCACCTCGTCGGATTCGACCATGTAGAACTGCGGAGAGTCTGTCGCGAGGTCGACGAACACCCAGTACGACGAACCCGTGGGGTCGCTCCCCGGTGTGCCGTCCTGCCTGCGTGCCATCCACTGCCCCCTGCTGGTCGACCGCACCCGGACGACGCAGCTGCGCCCGTCCACCCCCTTCACCCGCACCGCACGAGAGCCCTTCAGCTGTGTGGCACTTCCGCCTCGCTGAACGACATCGGCGACGAACGCCCGGACGCCCCTGTCGGCTGACTCTTCCATGGACCAACCATACGGTTACGTACCGGATGTCGGAAAGCCCCCATACCGGTCACCGAAAGGCATCACCTTTGGTCGACAACGCCTTGACGCGGTCGACGATCCGTTCTTGCAGCTTGGACGGAGTACGCCACCGCATCGCGAGCTTGTCGTAGTCCATCGCGTGCTCGGCGATGATGTCCTTCAACCGGTCGGCATCGAGCGGAGCGAGCCGGTCGCGCAGGCCCGCTTCTCCCCCATCACGGAACGCTTCGAAAGGGTCGAACAGACCGGGCGCACGCTTGGCTCGTCCGGCCGAGGCTTTCCGGACCGGGGCTTGCCTACGCGCCGGAGCCGCGGCCACTTCTGCGGTGACAGGCCTGAGCACACCTGCGATGGCGTCGGCGAATCGTTGGTTACGTGCGGCTTCGTCTGCGATCACCCGAACGAGGGCGACGAGGGATTCCGCCGCGGTCGGCGCGGCACCGTTGAGGCGCAGCAGCGCGGCGCTCGCCTCACCGATCTGAACCCGCAACCGGGCGTCGGACACGTCGTCACGCGCACCACGGTCGCCTTCGCGACCACGTGGGCTCACAAGTACACCTGCGCATTCATCAGTATCGTCTCGGTGAGCATGCGTAGGGCATCGAACTGTCCTGCACCACCGTATTTGCGCTTGAGGGTGCCGTAGGGAACGAACTCCGCGGACGCGGCGATCTGGTTCGCTTCGGGAATCCATGCGGGAACGACGCTGGCGATCGTGTCGTCGCGTTGAAGCTGCTCGATGATGGTGCGATGCAGGCTCGATGCGCTGCGGTACTTGGTGATGACCAGGCCCAGCTCACGGATCGAATGACCGGTACGGTCCGAGAATCTCGCCACCCGCTTCTGCAACTGCGGGATCCCGTACGTGGACAGGATGTCCGGAATCGTGGGGACGATGTAGCCGTCAGCGACGCGGAGTCCGTTGAGGGTGAGCATCCCGAGGTTGGGCGGGCAGTCGACGAGGATGTAGTCGTAATCGTCGGCGATCGGGTCGAGTGCGTCGCGCAGGACCTCGATGGGCCGATGGGATCGGGGATCGGCGTATTGCTGAAAGCTCAGGCCTTCCTGGATCTCCATGAGGTCCAGTGAGGACGAGAGCAGGTCGACGCCGCGTACCGCTTTCACGGACGACACATCTTTCTGAAGCGACTTCTCGAGATCGAATGCGTCGGCCTCCGGCTCCACCGCACGCCGGAAGAGCGCGGCAAGGGTACGGCCGAGTTCGTTGAGTTCCCGCCACCTCTCCTCCCCGACCATCATCGTCGTGAGGTTGGTCTGTGGATCGAGATCCACGAGCAGAACCTTCTGCCCGAACTCGGCCGCCATGAACTCACCCAGTGCGGCCGTCGTCGTGGTCTTGCCGACGCCGCCCTTCAGGTTGATTGTCGCAATAACCCGCGCCACCAGCGCACTCCTCCGGAACGAATTGCTACACGTCGCTGCAGCAAACTACACCGGAAGGCGGACAAAGGCGACGCGGAGTCCGCTCAGTGCCCCTGCGACTCCACCGCGACGCGCTCGTAATCCGCAATCGCCTGGTCGCGGCCCACCATCGAGTCTGCAGTCGCATATCCCGACAGCGATACCGCCGGCTTGTGGTCGATCACGGCGCTTACGACCTCACCACCCGAGGTGAACACGATAATCCCCTTGGCTTCGTCGCCGGGGAGTTCTTCCCACACCACGCCCTCGGTGCCGAGCGCGCGATTGATCTCACTCATCAGCAGTGGCGCACTGAAGTAGTACATCCGGTCCCACGAGTCGCTGTCGAGCCCACCCGCCTCCACCACCTCACCGAGGCTCCGCTGCTGTCCCGAGGTGAGAACCGAGTCGAACTCCGACTCCATTTTCGGATCATCGACCACGGTCACGGTGCCTCCGGAGCCGCAACCGACCAACATCGCCGCTGCCACACCGCCGAGTGCGACCGATTTCCAACCCCTGAGAAATGTCACTTTTGCCCCTCGCGTCACTTTTGTCCCCCCATCGGAACGCGACGGACGCTAACACCGAAACAAGCAGTTGATCAGTGGTGCAGCTCACTATTATCGAAGGCGGATCCGACCTATATACGACACGTAATTCGACGTTGTGGTCATTCACAAGCCCTCGCGTCAATCCTTTGCCGTCAGCTCCGCAATGTCGCCGAGGAGCGCGGATTGCAGCACACCGATCGACTCTGCGGCACCTCCGAATTGATCGCCGACGAAGTTCGTATTGTCGGTCGAGAGTTCGCGTGCCCCGGAGCGTCCGATGAGGTCGTCGATCCGGTCGTCGAGGCTTGCTGCTCGCTGCGCAACTTCGACCATGGCCATTCGACCGTCGGCGAACCCGAGGAGATCCCCGATCCGAGCGAGCGCCGCAACTCGGTCGAGAAGCTGTTCCCAGACGGTGTCCAGCGCCGCGATCCGCGACTCGAGGCCCGACCGCGCTGCGGGCGCAGCACTGATCGCGTCGTCCAATTCGGTGAGCAGGCCCCGCAGTGCGATTACATCGGTGGCGATCTGGGTGAGCTCGTCGGTGAGGTTCAGCTGTGATCGCTGCACGGCGAGGTGTTCCGAATGCCACGCCGGCGACGACTCGATCCGGTCGTACAGTGCCCCCGCGAGAAACAGAAGGGTGTCGTAGCGGTCGACGAAGCGATCGGCCTCGTCGGGCATCTGCCTGGCGAGCACCTCGGCCGCGCGACGCCCTGCATCCGCCGCGATCGTGCGCTCGGACCACCGGCTCACCCGGTCGCTTGCGACAGTGAGCACCGCGTCGCGGGCCCGATCCACCCCGGTCGCCGGGATCGGGGCCGGCGTGCGCTGCAACGCCCGGAACAACGCCTCACGCTGGTCGAGCTCGAGATGAATACCGTCGCGACGTTCACGACGCACGGCGCGCACCCCCTGCGCGTAGTGAGCCGACGAATGCACGATGGACTGCCGCGCGGCGCGGATACGCTTGTCGATCTCACTCGCGCGATGCTCGAACACCATCCTGGACAGACCGGGACGCTGCACTGCAGCACGAGCGGCGGCCCTCTCCCGCTCTTCGGTGAGGAGGCGAAGCTCTCCGAACCCACCGATGTCCGGAATCCGGCGCGCGAGACTCCGACGAACGGCGAGGACCGACCTTGCGGACTCATCGAGGTAACCGGATGCGATCGCGACAGCGGCGTCGTCGGACAAGGGGTCGTGATGGCCTTCGATGCGGCACTGTTCGCACCACCGTCGAACCTGGGCGGCGATGCGCTCGCGGCGTTCAGGCTGGGACTCGAACTCCCCGGGAATGTTCGAGTGGTCGGGCTCGGTCATGGTGCCCCTCCTCGGAGATCGTCGACCTCCACTGTTCCAGAATTCACCGACGCCGTCCGGCACAGCGGTATCCCCAGACTCGACCCAGGGTCTCCGCGGGACTCGGAGGGGCAGCGCATGTGTCCGCGGCGGCCGACAGATGACCCCGATGATCTGCGGTGATCGATGTCACACGAGAAATCTCCGAAAGGCGGGTACTTTCCCTCCCCCGGAGCCGCGCCGGACACCCCACGTATCCGAAATACGTTGTCCCACAAGGCTATTTCCCATCCGCGCTGGCCGGCATTTCGACCCGCTTCGAAGTTACCCGCCGGTGTTACCCCACGGTACAGCTCGCGACACCCCCTTTCGGACGGCACCGGGACGCCTCGCCTACCCCGGGAACCCGTGCCCCGCAACGCCTCCCATCGGTACCGTGAGCGCAGGCAACCGCTCCCGGTCACCGAACATCAAAACGTGACAAACCCTCATGTTTCCTCCATGCTGTTATCCGGACGGATCACCCGAAGCAGGGGGCGTTGTCACAGCGACAACCGCGGGCTTCACGCACGATCCGTCCGAACCGCCCAACGGCGCCCTGGGGCAGGGACCACGGGGCCGGGACCGACACGCATGCCCACGCCAACCACGAGGAGCCGACCGATACATGTTCACCAGCCGCGTTATCAACCCGTGACGCGGGACGAGCATTCGGTCGACACCGCTTCCTCGAACGGGGTTGAGCTTCGACGAGCGCGGTATGCGCACAACCATGGAGAACGGTGGCAACGAGTATGTTCAAACGGATCGCAGTGGTCAATCGGGGTGAGGCGGCCGTCCGCCTCATCCGGGCAGTCCGGGAGCTGAACTCCGAGCACAACTACGACATCACAACGATCGCGCTGCACACCGAGGCCGAGCGGCGCGCCATGTTCGTCCGTCAAGCCGACGAAGGTGTCACCCTCCGGCCGTCCACGACGGCCGCAACGCCCTACCTCGACTACGTCGAGCTCGAGCGCGCGCTGACCGAAGCGAAGGCCGACGCAGTGTGGGTCGGCTGGGGCTTCGTCGCCGAGGACCCCACCTTCGCCGACGTGTGCGCCCGGCTGAACATCACTTTCATCGGCCCGTCTTCCGACGCGATGCGTCTGCTCGGCGACAAGGTCGAGGCAAAACTGCTCGCAGAGAAGGTCGGCGTTCCCGTCGCTCCGTGGTCGGGCGGCCCCGTCGAGAACCGCGCCGATGCGCGCCGTCACGCCCAGGCCATCGGCTACCCGCTGATCATCAAGGCCCGTTCCGGTGGCGGCGGACGCGGCATCCGCAAGGTCTACTCCGAGGACGAACTCGAACTCGCTCTCGAGCGCACCCAGGGTGAAGCCGAGCGCTCGTTCGGTGACCCGGTCGTGTTCATCGAGCGTCTCGTCACCGATGCCCGCCACGTCGAGGTCCAGGTCATCGCCGACAACCACGGCAACGTCTGGGCGCCCGGCGTGCGCGACTGCTCGATCCAGCGCAAGAACCAGAAAGTCATCGAGGAGTCCGCCTCCCCGTTGCTCACCAAGGAGCAGGCCGACGAGCTGCGGAAGGTCTCGGCCGACCTGGTCCGCGCCGCGGCCTACAGCGGCGCCGGCACAGTCGAGTACCTGTACCAGCCCGACCTGAAGATCTTCACCTTCCTCGAGGTCAACACCCGTCTGCAGGTCGAGCACCCGATCACCGAGGCGACCACCGGAATCGACCTGGTCAAGCTGCAGATCTTGGTCGCCTCCGGCGAGAAGCTCCCCGGCGACTGCCCGCCCGAGTTCGGCCACGCGGTCGAGGCCCGCCTGAACGCCGAGGACGCCGACAACGGCTTCGCTCCCGCGCCCGGCACCGTGCAACTGCTCAAGTTCCCGCTCGGTTCAGGTCTGCGAGTCGACACCGGAATCGCCCAGGGCGACGTGATCCCGCCCGACTACGACTCGATGGTCGCCAAGATCATCGCGTGGGGCCGCGACCGCGACGAAGCCCTCGCCCGTCTCCGTACGGCGCTCCGCGAGACCACCGTCGTCCTCGACGGCGGGACCACCACCAAATCGTTCCTCCTCGACCTGCTGGGCCGCGAAGAGGTCATCGAGGCCAGTGCCGATACCGGCTGGCTCGACCGCACCGGCGCAGGCACCGCCACCGGGCCGACGAAGGTCGCCGACATCGCGCTTCTCGCGACCGCAGTCGACGTGTACGACGCCGACGAGGCCCGCGCCCGCGCCGGCTTCCTCGCTTCGGCACGCGGTGGCCGCCCCCGCGCCGGCCAGACCGGAACCCGCAAGATCGAACTGAGCTACCAGGGACAGGGCTACGAGCTGCTCGTCGGGCAGATCGGTCCGCACCGGTACCGGATCGGTGCTGGCGACTCCGAACTCGAGGTCGACATCGAGCGACTCGGCGAGTACGAAACACGCCTCACACTCGACGGAAAGCGCCACAACGTCGTCTCGATCGCGGGGCCCGCACACTTCCTCGTCGAGGTCGACGGCATCAGCCACCAGATCAGTCAGGACGAAGCCGGTGTCGTGCGCACGCCCGCTCCGGCCGTCGTGGTCGCTGTGCCCGTTGCCGTGGGCGACGAGGTCGAGGCCGGTCAGACCCTCGTTGTCCTCGAATCCATGAAGATGGAGACCGCGGTCCGTGCACCGTTTGCGGGTAAGGTCCGCGAGATCCTCGCGGTCGTCAACGGCCAGGTCGATGCCGGCGCTCCGCTGCTGCGCGTCGATCAGATTGCCGAGGAGGCCACGACCGCGGTGGCCGAGCGGGTGGAGTTCCCCACCGCCGCGCCCGCGTTGACCGACGACGCCGTGGCCGACGCCCACGCTCGCCTCGATCGACTCGAAGCTCTGATCACCGGCTACGACGTATCGGCCGAGCGCACCGCAACACTGCTCGGCGAGTATGAGCAGCTCACTGCGAAGGCCGCGTCGTGCGACCTGGTGCGTGCCGAACTCGCACTGCTCACCACCTTCGCCGACGTCTGCGAACTGTCGCGCAACCGTCCGACGCAGGACGAGGAGAACAGCGACGACAAGGTCCACAGTCCTCGCGAGTTCTTCCACGGGTACCTGCAGTCGCTCGATGTCGAGGTCGGCGGGTTGCCGGAAAGCTTCCGCGGACGTCTTTCGCGGGCACTGCGTCACTACGACGTCACCGAACTCGAGCGCACCCCCGAACTCGAAGAGGCCGTCTACCGGCTGTTCTGCGCGCAAGAACGCATCGAAGCGCAGATCCCTGTGGTATCGGCGCTCCTCGACCGCTGGCTCGAGCACGGCACCGGTGAGTCCGGTGTGTCGAGCGAACTCAACGAAGTTCTCGACCGTCTCATCGTTGCCACTCAGGTCCGCTTCCCCGTCATCGGTGACACCGCCCGCAACTTGCGCTACCGCTTCTTCGAAGAGCCTGTGATCCGCAAGGCTCGCGAGCAGGTGTACGACGGGGTGCGCGGTTCGCTCGCGTATCTCTCCGAGCACGAGAACTCTGCCGACTACGCGGAGCGGATCGAGGCACTGGTGGCAACGCCGGAGCCCCTCATCGATCTGCTCGCGCAACAGATTTCGCGCCCCGAGTCGGTTCCCGGCCCGCTGCTCGAGGTGATCACGCGGCGCGCGTACAAGATCCGCACCCTCGAAGACGTGGAGTCGAATGTTCGCGACGGACGCCAGTTCGTCACCGGCAACTTCGACCTGCGCGGTACCCGGCTGTACCTGATCTCGGCCGAGGCCGAGCATTCCGATCTCGCCGCGCTGCTCGATTCCGTCGAGGCGGCCGCGAAGCCACTGCCGAGCACCGAGAACCTCGTCATCGATCTCTACCTGGCATGGCACGACGCTCCAAGCGATGCCGATGCGCAGGCACAGGCACTGCACGCCGTGCTGGCCGCAAGGCCGGTCGTCGCGACCGCGCGTCGTGTGACGGTCACGGTGTGCCACACCGACAATGCCGAGGAGCACGTCTTCACGTTCAGGCCCTACGAGACGGGTTACGCGGAGGAGACCAACATCCGCGACATCCATCCGCTCACCGGTCAGCGCCTCGACCTGTGGCGCCTGAAGAACTTCGACGGCAAGAGACTCCCCGCGAACCCGGATACGTACCTGTATCACATTGTTTCGCAGGACAACCCGTCCGACGAGCGGTTCATCGCCCTTGCCGAGGTGCGGGATCTGACACCGCAGCGCGACGAGTCCGGCGCGATCGCGGGCCTGCCCGCATTCGAGCGGGCACTCGCGAGTTCGCTCGACGGCATGCGGCGCGCGCAGGCCGCCCGCGGTGGTCGTCGTCTCGACGCCAATCGTGTCGTGCTGTTCGTCTGGCCCGTCGTGGACCTGACATTCGACGAACTGCGCCGGACCGCGCAGAACGCCGCCCCGCTCACCGTCGGTGCCGGACTCGAGGAGATCACCGTCATCGGTTGGCTGCGCGAGAACCCGGAGCAGCCCGCGCGTGAGGTGGCGCTGCGATTCTCGTACCGCTCGGGTGCCGGTGTGGTCGTGGGCCTCACCGATCCGCCGAAGGAGCCGCTCAAGCCCCTCGACGAGTACACCCAGAAGGTGCAACGCTCCCGCGCCCGCAACACCGTGTACCCGTACGAACTGATTCCGCTGCTCACCGGTAAGGGCGGCAGCTTCGTCGAGTACGACTTCGACGAGTCCGGCCGGTTCGTTGCGGTGGATCGCCCGTACGGTCGCAACAAGGCAGGACTGATCGTCGGTGTCGTGACCACCGCAACCGAGCTGTACCCGGAGGGTATGACTCGTGTCGCGATGTTCGGCGACCCGACCAAGGCGCTCGGTACCGTCGCGGAGGCAGAATGCTCACGCGTGGTCGCCGCCGTCGACCTCGCCGAGAAGCTCGGTGCCCCCGTCGAGTGGTTCGCGCTGTCGTCCGGTGCGACGATTTCCATGGACTCCGGTACCGAGAACATGGACTGGGTCTCGCGGGCACTGCGCCGCATCATCACGTTCACGCAGGACGGCGGCGAGATCAACGTTGTGGTCACGGGCATCAACGTCGGTGCGCAGCCGTACTGGAACGCCGAGGCGACCATGCTCATGCACACCAAGGGCATCCTCGTGATGACACCCGACAGTGCGATGGTGCTCACCGGTAAGCAGTCGCTGGACTACTCCGGTGGCGTGTCTGCCGAGGACAACTTCGGTATCGGTGGCTACGACCGCGTCATGGGCCCCAACGGCCAGGCGCAGTACTGGGCCCCGAACCTTTCCGCCGCGATCGAGGTGCTCTTCGGGCACTACGCTCACGCGTACATCGCGCCGGGCGAGCGGTTTCCCCGTAAGGCGGAGTCGACCGATCCGGTCGACCGCGACGTGCGCGTATACCCGCACGTCCACCCGTCGAGCGACTTCACCACCGTCGGCGACATCTTCTCGTCGGAGACCAACCCGGATCGGAAGAAGCCGTTCGACATCCGCACGGTGATGCGTGCCGTCGTCGACCAGGACCACGCCGTACTCGAGCGCTGGGCCGATATGGCGGACGCCGACACCTCGGTCGTGTTCGATGCCCACCTCGGCGGCCATGCGGTCTCCGTCATCGGCATCGAGTCACGGGCAATCGCCCGTAAGGGCTGGTTCCCGACGGATGGTCCGGACCAGTGGACCTCGGGCACACTGTTCCCGAAGTCGTCGAAGAAGACTGCGCGCGCGATCAACGCAGCGAGCGGTAACCGTCCGCTCGTGGTGCTCGCGAATCTGTCGGGCTTCGACGGCTCGCCGGAGTCGCTGCGCAATGTGCAGCTCGAGAACGGCGCCGAGATCGGACGGGCGATCGTCAACTTCGACGGCCCCATCGTGTTCGTCGTCGTCTCCCGCTACCACGGCGGCGCGTTCGTCGTGTTCTCCGGAGCACTCAACGAGAACATGGAAGTGCTCGCGGTCGAGGGCTCGTTCGCTTCGGTACTCGGTGGTGCGCCCGCCGCGGCCGTGGTGTTCACCCGCGACGTGAACAAGCGCACGGCGAACGACTCGCGCATCGTCGAGCTCGAAGCCCAGATGGCGGCGGCAGAGGACGGCGAGAAGGCACGCCTCGGAGTCGAACTCGCGTCGCTGCGGACATCCGTCCGCTCCGAGAAGCTCGGTGAGGTCGCCGCAGAGTTCGAAGCGATCCACAATATCCAGCGCGCCCAGCGTGTCGGCTCGGTGGATGCGATCGTGCCTGCCGCCGAGTTGCGTCCGCAGATCATCGCGGCGCTGGAGCGGGGTATTGCGCGGACCCTCGCGTAACCACCCGTAGAACGTTCGAAGCCCCGCACCGGATTTCAGGTGCGGGGCTTCGTCGTAGTTCCTAGTCGTCCCAGTCGTCGTCCCGGTCGTCGTGATCGTCATCCCGGTCGTCGTGATCGTCGTCGGCGAGGTCGTCGCACCGGTCGTCCCACTCGTCGTAGAAGTCCTCGACGTAATCGGGGACCGTGTCGTCCCAATCGTCGAACCACGCGTGACAGGTGCTGGTATCGATGAACGGGATTCCGGGCGGTAGAGCGCTCGCCAGGTCTGCGGAGCCTGTTGTTCCGTGCACAGTCGCGATCGCGGTGCTCGATGTCGTCGACGGGGCCGGTCCGGTCGAGGAGGGATCGGCGACGGTCGAGATCGTGTAGGTCGAGGTCGATGCGGAAGGCGCGGCCTCGTTCGAGTTCGAAAGCACGAAACCGGCTGTTCCGGCTGCGGCCGCGGTCGTCAGTGCTGCGGCTGCCCACCAGGTGCGGCTCAGGGCCATGGTCTTCTCCTTCGCAAGGGGTGTTCCGTTCGGTGCACCCTTACTCTGGAGACCCACGATGAGACGTCCATGAGGCGAAGATGACGATTTCTTCATCTCAGTCGAGGGTGCGGATCCATTCGATGAGAGCGCGTGCGACTTCGTGCGGGACCTCGGGGATCAGCGCGTGACCGCTGCCGGGGATGAGGACGGTTGCAACCAGGTCTGCACCGAACTCGTCGATCAGCTCCGAACGGGTCCCGGCCGGGCGGAACACATCGCCTTCCGCCTGCACGTCCAGCAACGGGGACGAGGCTATCGGCCACCACGTTTCCTTCTCGGTCGCCGCCATGGCGGCACGCTGGGCAACGATCGCGTCGGGCCACCAGCCATCGAGCCACACCGACGGGTCGTGTCCCTCCGCGAAGAACACCTCACCCAGGTGGACGAGGCGTTCGGCGTCGGGCAACGCCGAGTCGGAACACTTCGCCACTCGCTCGGTCAGCGACGCGGGGAACCGGCGTGCGCCTGCAGCCAGCACGGCGACTCCTCTGACCAGTTCAGGGCGATCCACTGCCAGCACCCGTGCTACGTAGTGGCCGAACGCGTGCCCGGCAAGGACCGCGGGCCCCGTGTCGAGCATCGTGAGCACATCCGCCACATCACGGGCGAGGTCGTGCAGATCCAAGTCGTCCAGAGGTCCGCCACTCGCGCCGACGCCCCGAGGCTGAGGACGCACGGCGCAATACCCTGCGTCCGACAGGTCTTGCGCGATCGGATCGAATTCATAGGAGTCCCGGCCGAGGGAAGGCAACAAGACCACTGCCGGACCCGCGCCGTTCACCAGCACTTCGAGTTCTGTTCGGCCTGTACGAATCATCTGAGTCTGCGTCACGCGGACATCATCTCAGTCGGCCTACCCGGGACGGCAGCAAGATATAGTTCTTCGCCACACCGTAAACCTGCCTGTGCCCAACATCACACCGGGGCGACAGTGGAGCTCCGCCCTATTCGAGGCCCTTTCATCACGAGTGCTGAAATCGGTTCCCTGACACTGAGTGCAATCAAATTGTGCACTGCATGCCATTCTGGCGCACCACACTGATTGGACCTCTATTTCGTTTTATGCCAATGCATTTCACCACATAGGCCAACACGATCAAGATCGTCTCGATTTATTCCCGATCGGACCTGACTACGGAGTAAGACTGTGCGCCACAGTATTTTCCGAATCCGCTCGCATCAGCACCGAACGGAAGGGCTACGGACAAACAGTCTGTTCGTACTCCGGAGTAAGTACCAGCTTTCAAGCATAATACGTTGCACCCCAATTGATTCCGGTCCATATGACGATCAGGCGCACCGAACGGCAGCGATACATTCCACATGACAATCCCCGGGAAGTGCTGCATCATTGAATGCGCAGGGAGTTAACGAGCAGGGGCGCTCGAAACGCAACGCGAAGCAGGGGAATCTCGCAATCGCGCACCACCACAAGACCATCGGGCATACGCAGCCCCGAAGGGCACGTCGCCGTGCCTGACGCGACCGCCGCCAGTCAGAGGAGACGACAATGACCAGCACCGCCGAACCCACCACGAAACTCGTCCAGGGCAACAAGCTCCGCGGACGCGTCGCGTTCGTCACCGGTGGAACCCGGGGCATCGGTGCCGCTATCAGCCGTAGCCTCGCCGCTCAGGGAGCGACAGTCGCAGCGGGATACGGACGCAACACCTCGCAGGCCGACCAGTTCCTCGCGGAGATGAAGACCAATGCTCGCGACGACGTGACGCACTCCGTGCACAAGGGCGATGTCGCCAGCGCCGACGATTGCCGTCGGACGATCGACGAGGTCATTGCCGAGCACGGCCGTCTCGACATCCTGATCAACAATGCCGGCATCACGATCGATCGCACGGTGCTCAAGATGGAAGACGAGGACTGGGACAAGGTCATCTCCGTCAACCTCTCCGGTGCGTTCTACCTGGCCCAGGCCGCGCTTCGCCACATGCTCGAGCGCGGCACCGGCCGTATCGTCAACGTCTCTTCGGTCATCGGTGAAACGGGCAACATCGGCCAGGCCAACTATGCAGCCTCCAAGGCCGGCCTCTTCGGCCTCACCAAGACACTCGCCAAGGAAGCCACCTTCCACCTGGGCAAAGCGGGCCTACTGACCCCCGACAGCATCGGCGTCACCGTCAACACTGTCACCCCGGGCTTCGTCGCCACCGAAATGGTCGAATCCATCCCGGAGAAGGTCCTCGGTCGTATCACCGACAGCATCCCGGTGAAGCGTCTCGCGAATCCCCACGAGGTCGCCCGCGTCGTCCATTTCCTCGCCGCCGATGACTCCTCCTACATCACCGGTCAGGTGTGGGGTGTCAACGGCGGACTCGACATGTGACCGCTCGCTCCACATCCAGCCCACATACCACTGAACGGTCTCATTTCAGATGCAGTCTTTCGAGCTCAACCGGCATGGCAAGATCGTCTTCCCATCCAATTTCTTTCCCGATCTCGACTTCTCGGCATTCACCAGTATCGAACACCTCGACTCGGTGATCCGTCGTGATTTCGACACGAAGGCCCCCTCGGTCTCCGAAATCCTCTCGCGCAGCGCTCAAGGCGTCTACAAAACCAAGTTCGAACTCATGCGAGACATGGCACTGAGCGGATTCTGGGCGAATCGGTTCGCGCTCACCATGTTCGACAAGAAACCGACGCGCTGGTCCGATGTCCCGCGCAACCGCGACGGCATCTACATGCCCACGCTCACACCGTGGCCCGATGCCGCAGAGCGTATGGCTGCCGTCCAGTCCGCCTACCGCGAACTGCCAGCTGCGTGGAACGAATCGGCCGAGGACCTGATCTTCGCTCGCCTGTTCAACGTCTTCGGCTCGCGGCGGCACATTGCCGGATCACTGCCCACCGTCAAGCCGACGGTCGAACAGCTTCTCGCCGACCCGGACAACATGACGCTCCGGATCGGCAACCACGATCCGAACTACCCGATCTACACGTACGACGAGATCCTCGACAGCAGCGAAGATGTCGCCGAACTCGAGGCCCTCGGCCGGTGGTCGATGGTGCTGCACAACCAGCACCCATACAACCGCAACGAACTCGAGGTCGTGAAGGTCAAGGATCTGAGAGACGACGACTACGTTGTGGTCTTCACGCCCCGTGATCGTGAAGTCCAGCGCTTCATCACCCGAGCGACATCCGGCAAGACCCGCAAGGGCGTGAGCTACACGAGCCCCGCTCCCATCGCCCCGTCGAAGCCCTATCCGGCAGTGGACGTGAACGCGGAGTTCACCATCCGTCCTCGCATCGACTCCCTCGCGGTCGCGCACGGAGACATCGTCTGCACGAACGACGACCTGATCCGCAACACCGCCTACAACTGGTCGCCGATGACGGCCGGTTCCATCGCACAGAAGACCGGAATCGAGCAGCGCCGCTATACCTCCGGCACGTTCGAAGACCTCGCTCTGTCGGCAGCCAAGCAAGCCGTCGAGCACGCGAGCGTAGGTCCGGAGGATATCGGCGCGGTGATCGTGTGCACCTGCACGAGCGGACGGTTGATTCCGTCGCTCGCGACGTGGATCTCGGGCGAGCTCGGCATCGCACAGACCCACGCGTCGTTCGATCTCATCGCGGCCTGCGCGGGCCTGCCTTACGGTCTTGCCGAGGCAACCCGCATCCTGCAGCAGGTCAAGCGGCCCGTACTGGTGGTGTGCGTCGAGAAGTTCTCCGACAAGATCGGCAACGTGCGCCCGTCGCGCATGATCTTCGGTGACGGTGCCGCGGCGATCGTCGTGTCGCCCGCCGACGAAGGCGCCGAGGGCGATATCGAGTACTTCAACAGCTATGCGAGTGGACCGACGAGCGAAGTCAATTCGATCATCTGGCCCAACCCGGACTTCGACAACTTCATCACCGTCTACGGTCCCGAGGTCAAGTCGCTCGCCGGCCGCTACCTGGCGCAGATGCTCGACGAGATCAACGAACTGCCCGCACCGGCCGGTGAGAAGGGGTCGCTCCTCGACAATATCGACCTGATCGTGCCGCACCAGGCGAACAAGACGATGATCATCGAGCTTGCTGCGAACGCGGGATTGTCGGCGGATCGTCTGTACTTCAACATCGAGCAGGTCGGTAACGCGTCGTCGGCGAGCATCCCGCTCGCGATCCACGACGCCGTCCGCGACGGCGTCATCGACAAGCCGGTGCGCATCTTCGCACCCGGGTTCGGTGCCGGTGCTGTTGCCGGATACACCGTGATGCGCATCGACCCGAAGGTGGTCGCTCCGTTCCGTTCAGCGGAAGAGCACGCGGCGATCGACCCCACTCAGGGGAAACCGTCGCCATCCGACGTCGAACTGGCATTCAACTAGAAGATCCATTTTGTGCCGATCGTCCCGTTCGCAACGTTTCTTGCGGACGGGACGATACCCATTCGAGGCCACATCCATGGATGGCCCCGAGTGATTTCGAAAGGCACAACCAATGAAGATCCGGCGTCTTACTGCCGCAGCACTGAGCTGCCTGGCGCTGACGGTCGCTGCTCCAGCGACCGCGAATGCGTTCACCCTGGTCGATCTACTCCCCACCGGCGTAGCCGACCTGATCCCCAGCGGATCATGGAACCCGTTCGCACCTCCGGCACCGCTGGCTCCTCCTGCTCCCCCGGAGCCACAAACCCCGCCCGCTCCCCCGCAGCCGGCACCGCAGCAGTCGGGACCGGCGCCCGCACCGCGTTCGGCTCCGAGTGGCGGATTCAAGAACTGCACCGAGGCGTGGAACGCCGGGGCGGCTCCCGTCTACCGCGATGATCCGGGTTACGCACCGCGCCTGGACCGTGACAACGACGGCATCGGCTGCGAGCGGGATCCGCGCTAGCATCCGAACACGACGAGAGGCCCTTCGATGGAGGGCCTCTCGTCGTCGTTCTGCGTCGTCACAGCCAGCGGGGAGGCGTCAATTCGCCCCCTGTAACTCCTATCGCACCGCGGCCGGCAGCCCAGCGCACCACGGACGGAAGGGAACCCTGCACCTCGTGCGTGATCTCGGCTCCCTCCTTCACCACGACAGGGGTGCTGCCCACGACCTCGATCGCGATACCCGTGCCGAGATCCTTCTTGCGCCACATCCCGACGATGTCGTCGAGCAGAGACTCGAGGACGATCGGGGGGAAGTCACCGAAACGACCACCGTTGTCGAGGTCGACGGCGTGGATCCATACCTCGCGGGTGCGCATCCACGCGGTTTCCTCCGCAGGCACGAGCCGCCCTTGCGCGGTGCGCACCTGCGCCTGCCACGCAGAATCCGGTAGGTGACGCCACTTCTCGTCCAGCCGTGCGACCGTGTGCGAGAACAAGTTACGAAGTGCTGCGGGACTCAGCGTGGCCCCTTCGTCGATCTCCTGCCCCCGCTGTTCCGTCGACGAGTACATCGGCGTCTCGATGCCTGTTGCAGCCCAATCCATGAGCCGGCACAGAGCTGCGGCGTTGTAGCCGATGTGCGCCACGAGGTGCCGGCGTGTCCACCCTTCGAGCAGGGTGGGGCCGTCGAGTTCGTCGTCGGTCAGATCCGCGAGCCGCTGCGACAGGTACGACGTACCTCGTCGGGCGATCAACAGCCGCTCGGAGAGTTCGAGATCGTTGAATCCCACGTCCGGGTTCTCCTACTTGATGATCGTCTTGTTCTTGACGGTGCCGAGGCCTTCGATCGTGACCTCGACGGTTTCGCCGTTCTGCACGTAGCGCGCGGGCTTGCGGGCGTGGCCGACGCCGCCGGTGGTGCCCGTGATGATGACATCTCCGGGCTGCAGCGTGACGATGTGCGAAATGTAGTCGACGAGTTTGGCTGGGGTGAACACCAGGTCGTGGGTGTTCGACGACTGCATTACCTCGCCCTCGAGCTTGGTCTCGATCTTGGTTCCGAGCTGATAGTCGGTGTCGAGGAACGGGCCGAAGCCGCTGGTCTTCTCGAACGTCTTGCCCTGGTCCCACTGCAGCGTGCGGTACTGGTAGTCGCGCATCGTGTAGTCGTTGATCACCGAGTAGCCGGCGATGTACCCGGCAGCGTCGCCCTCACCGACCTGGTAGGCCTGCTTGCCGATGACGACGGCCAGCTCCGCTTCCCAGTCGAGCTGCGCACCCGCATAATCGGGCACGATCACGTCGTCGTACGGGCCGGTGAGGGCTTCCTTGAACTTCGAGAACAGAGTCGGGAACTCGGGCAGATCGCGGCCCATCTCCTTGATGTGCGTCGCGTAGTTCAAGCCGACACACACGATCTTGCCGGGCTTCGGCACCACGGGGGCGTAGTCGGCGTTCGCGAGATCGACGACCTTGCCCGAAGCCTGCTCGGCGACGGACTTCCAGTCAGCGTTGTCGAGCAGCGCGGACAGATCGGCGTAGCCGTCGATCACGGTTGCGGCGGAGTCGCTGTCGACCCTCACTGCTGCGGTCGTGCCATCCAGGCGGAGAGTGGCGAGTCGCATGAGTTTTCAGGCTCCTTCGGAGATGATGGTTCGGTTGAAATGAAGTCGTTCCACGATAGGTGCGTCCGAGAACGCGAACAGGTCGACGCCGTCGTCGGTCTCGAGAGACCATTCCGTCCAGGACGGCACCACGATCATGTCGCCCTTGGCAACGTCGTGGTCGGTATCGCCGAGATGGAAACGGCCCTGTCCTTCGAAGACCTGGAACACGACCGAGCCGACATCGCGACGCTGACGGGTGTGTGCTCCGGCCCGGAGACGATGGAACTCGGCTCGGATCGTCGGCATGACGTCGCCGCCGGTGGTGGGGTTGGTATAGCGAATCGCTGCGTGTCCCGGCTCCGGCGTCGCGGCGTAGCCCTCATCCTCGAGCGCGAGCTGCTCGTTCAGCGCGCGGTCGGTATGGACCCATCGGTAGCACGCGATCGGTGAGCTGGTCTTCTTGTCCAGGCCCACGAGGGGACGCAGCCCCGGATGCACCCAGAGGCGCTCGGACCGGGAAATATCCGGGGTGCCCTCGTCGGTCACCCCGTCCGAACCGAATTCGAAGAACCCGGTATCCGTGTAATGAACGAACGGGATGTCCAAACCGTCGATCCATGCCATCGGCTGGTCGGTCTCGTTGTGGTGGCCGTGGAAGTTCCAGCCCGGTGTGAGCAGGAAGTCGCCGCGGCGCATCGCGACCGGATCGCCGTTGACGACGGTCCACACGCCCTCGCCCTCCACTACGAAGCGGAAGGCGTTCTGGGAGTGCCGGTGTTCGGGAGCCGTCTCCTTCGGGCCGAGGTACTGGATCGCCGCCCACAGGGTAGGGGTGACGTACGGGACGCCACCGAGGCCGGGGTTGGCCAGCGCGATTGCGCGGCGCTCGCCACCACGACCGACCGGCACGAGATCACCTGCGCGCTGCGCGAGCGGGTACAGCGTCGACCACTTCCACACGAACGGCACCGCCTTGGACGTCGGCACCATCGGCATGAGGTCGCCGAGCTGCGTCCACAGAGGGTTCAGGTTCTCGGTGGCGAAGTCGTCGTAGAGCTTTGTGAGTTCGGGGTCCATGGGTTCGGTGGCGGTCATCGGTCTCCTCGTCAAACGTGCAGCACATGCCCGGCTTGCCGTCCAACGTATGTCCGGTCACTCGTCGAACGGAACTGATTTCTTCTGTGCAGAACTCCCTGCGTCGGTCGGTTCGATACTCGCGACGTCCACCTGGACGCCGCGGACGGCAGCGTGCATCTGGTTGACCAGCTGCCCGCGCAGATGCGCCCGGTAGCGGGTGACGGGCACTGCGGCAGTGAGCGCCGCAATCGCGTTACCCCTGCCGTTGCGGATCGCCACACCGAGTGCAGCGACCCCTTCCTCTGTGTGTTCAACGTTCACCGCGAACCCCACTTTCCGCGCAGCCTCGAGCTCGTGGACGAATACCTCGAACTCCCCGACCGCCATCCTCCGATCGGTGGCGTCCGGCGAAGGTCCCTGATCGATCCGGGGCTCGTCGGCCGGCCGCAGGTACAACTGCTCCAGAACCGCGCGTGGCTGCTCGGCCAGGAGTATGCGTCCACCCGCTGTGAGCTCGGCCGGAAGGACCTGGCCTTGCCGATCACCCACCCGCAGGATCGATTCGGTCTCCGCGGTCCACAGGAACCGCGCCTGCGACCCGATCCTGATGACGAGGTTGATCGTCTCCCCCGCCAGCGACGCCAGCGCCTCCATGTGCGGCCGGGACAGTTCGGTGAGTTCGCGGGTCCAGCCCTGCCGCGCCGGCCCCACGCCCATCGCCGGTCCGGGGTGGTAGACCCGCTTCTCGTCCTGCACTGCGAACCCGCGGTATACCAGCATGGCGAGTAGTCGATGCGCGGTCGACGGTGCCGTCCCGAGTTCCTCAGCGGCTTCCTTCAATCGCAGAGCACCCACATCACGCAGCATCTGGAGTAGGCGAAGCGCATTGTCGACCGACTCCAAGGCATATGTAGGCCGCTCGATCCTGCCCGGCTTTTTCTGCATAGCAGAACTCTATTGCATGGCGGCGCAACGCACTCCCAAGGTGGAAAAATGCACCAGCCCAACGACGTCGTCTCCTCGACCGGCGACGGCCGCATAGTCCTCCCCCGCGGCAACGTCATCGCCGTGATCGTGTGCTGGCTGTTCGTCGTCTTCGACGGATACGACCTCATCGTCTACGGCAACGTCATTTCGAGCCTGCAGGACGAGTGGGGCATCAGCTCCTCGACTGCGGGCACCCTCGGGAGCCTCGCGTTCGTCGGCATGATGATCGGCGCGGTCCTCGCCGGACGGCTGTCCGACGCGATCGGACGCAAGCAAGCGGTCATCGGATGCGTCGTCGTGCTGTCGGTCTTCACCGCACTATGCGCGGTCGCGCCCGGTCCTGCCGTCTTCGGCATCTTCCGCCTGATCGCAGGAATCGGCCTCGGCGGACTCGTCCCGACATCCAATGCGCTTGCAGCCGAACTCGTCCCGAACAAGTGGCGTGCAGCCGTCGCGACCATGATGATGTCGGGCGTACCCATCGGAGGCAGTATCGCCGCCCTCGTCGGCATTCCCGTCATCCCGAACTGGGGTTGGCGACCGATGTTCCTGTTCGCTCTCATCCCGCTCGTCGTGCTTGTGCCGCTTGCCCTCAAGACCCTCCCGAGCACCACGATGAAGGTCGACACGAAGGCCGGAGCCAGCGGATTCAAGGCGCTACTCGGCCCACAGTTCCGCCTCATCAGCATCATGTTCGCTGCCGTCACGATCGTCACCCTCCTCGCCTGGTACGGACTCGGCACCTGGCTGCCGAAGCTCATGCAGGGCGAGGGCACCGACCTCGGCAGCGCCCTGACCTTCGCACTCGCCTTGAATCTGGGTGCGGTCGCCGGCTCGTTCATCACCGCCTGGGGTGGCGTGCGATACGGATCGGTGCCGACCAGCGTCATCGCCGCGGCCATCGCCGGCGTGTCCTTGCTTGCCCTGTTGCTCGACCCGCCTGTCGCCGTGGTCTACCTGATCTTCGTTCTTGCCGGCGTCGGCACACACGGCACCCAGGCACTCATCATCGCTGCAGTGGCGTCGTACTACCCGGACCATCTCCGCGGCACCGCTCTCGGCTGGGCGCTCGGTGTCGGGCGAATCGGCGCGGTCGCGGCGCCGCAGGTAGGCGGCTGGCTACTGGCTGCCGGACTCGGCGCCCACTCGAACTTCGTCCTGTTCGGTATCAGCGCACTGATCTCGTCGCTCCTGCTGGCGGTCATCTGGAGGAAGTTCCCCACCAGTCATGACGCGCCTCGCGGTCCGATCATGGCCCACTGACCCGACCTACTCTCGAACACCTAAGGAGCCTCGCCTCATGTCAGATCTGAAGGATGCACGGGTACTCATCGCCGGCGGCGGCATCGGCGGTGTCGCCAATGCCCTGGCACTCGCCCAGAAGGGCGCTCAGGTCACGCTGTTCGAGCGCGCACCAGAATTCGGCGAGGTCGGCGCAGGCCTTCAGATCGGTCCGCATGGCAGCCGCATCCTCCAATCACTCGGCGTCTACGACGAAGTGATCTCCAAGGGTGTACTGCCCAAGAACCTGGTCTTCCGTGACGCCGTCACCTCCGAGATCCTCACCAAGGTCAACCTCGGGCACGACTACCAGCAGCACTACGGTGGCGTGTACTTCGTTGTTCACCGCTCCGACCTGCATTCGGTGCTCGTCGAGGCGGCCCGCAAGGCCGGCGCCGATCTTCGCGTCAGTTCGGCCGTGCAAGACGTCATCACCGAAGGCGACACCGTGCGCGTCATCCTCGAGGACGGCTCCGAGCACGTCGGCGACGTCGCGCTCGGCATGGACGGACTGCACTCACGCCTGCGACCGAAACTGCACGACGACAAGCCCGTCGGATCCGGCTACGTCGCGTTCCGCGGCACCTTTCCGATGAACGCGGTTCCGCTCGAGGAGGAGATCGAGGACGTCGTCGGCTACATCGGTCCGCGCTGCCACTTCATCCAGTACCCACTGCGAGGCGGCGAGATGCTCAACCAGGTGGCTGTCTTCCAGTCCCCCGCGTTCCTGCGCGGTGAGGAGAAGTGGGGCAGCCCGGAAGAGTTGGCACACGCCTACGACCATTGCCACGAATCGGTGCAGGAAGCCCTGAAGTACCTGTGGACCGACCGCTGGTGGCCGATGTTCGACCGCGACCCGGTCGACAACTGGGTCGACGGCCGCATGCTCCTGCTCGGCGACGCCGCCCACCCGCCGCTGCAGTACCTCGCTTCCGGAGCCGTCATGGCCCTCGAGGACGCCCGGTGCCTGGCCGACTACGCCGCCGAGGATCTTCGCGGCGACACGAAGAACTGGCCCCAGATTCTGCGCGACGTCAACGCCGAACGCGCTCCGCGGTGCAACCGCATCCTCACCGTCGGCCGTATGTGGGGCGATCTCTGGCATCTCGACGGCGCGGGCCGTGAAGCACGCAACGAGCTGTTCCGCATCCGCGACACGTCGAGCTACAAGTACACCGATTGGCTGTGGGGCTACAGCTCCGACCGCGCACGCTGACCGCCCGGGTCGTCCCCGTCAGACCCGCAGCGGATCCGGCGGGGATGAAAACATAGCAATCGCCTTGCGGCGCAGTACATAACGTACTAGCGCCCGTCGATCGGACGCACGGACCTCCACACCCCACATCTCCTGCGCAATGGGGTGCATCAACGCGCGCACCACACACGTCGGCACCCGTCGTTGCACCCAATCGCTCGGGCGCACCACTTGATCATGGAAGAAGTCACCGGCGTCGGTACGGCGCAGCTGCGCACTGCAGGTGTCGTCGAACCATCCGGTGAACTCGGCCCACGTACCAGGCAGACCCGTGTCACTGATCCCATATCGGCGGAACCACCCGCAACAATCCCGGTACACGTTCTCTCGGTCCTCGTCCGTCAACGGCCGCACGAACGTGTCGATCATCGTCACGAGCGTCTCGACGTACGTCGCGTGCTGGAACTGGAACAAGTCCGGATTCAGACTGTGATATCGATGACCCAGACCGTCGACACCTTTGATGCGCTCGTGTCCACGCTTGATGATCAGCGACATATCGGTGTCGTCGTAGGCCATCCGGATGAAGATCGGAACTGTGTGTCGCTTGTGCAACCACAACCGTCGCGGAGTGCGTGAATGCTCCATGCCCGCCGCGAGTGCCGGGTGCAGCATCTGCAGTCCCACTGCTCGCGGCAACGCGAGCAGGAACCGCTTGTCGGCGAGATAGCGGTGCAGTAACCCGCTCCTGTCGATATCGCTCATCCCTGTGACCACTTCGACTTTCGGTGATCGTGCGCTAGATGATGTTCCTGCCGGTTTTCAGGCGGCGACGCAGATCCATCATCAGCGCGTGGCTGCCACCGTGCCGGATGAACTTCGGAATGAAGCGGTTGACGAACGAGACGAATACAAACAGGTGCTCGAATCGACGACGGTCCGCCTCGCTCCATTCGTAGCCGAGCTGGTCGCGGAAGTACGGCGGCAGAGTTCCGATCGTCAGGAACTTCAACAGATTCCTGAACATCAACCGCATCGGCAGGTTGATCATCTTCAGGCCGACGAGGTCATCGATGAACTTCTTGGAGGCTTCGTCGAAAACCACGCGTTCACACCCTCGATTCCAGTACACCTCGAAGTCGGCCCGAGTCGTCGGCCACATCTCTTCGGTGACCTGCAGCGTGGCGCCGAGCTTCGACGCGGTCGCATAGAAGTCCTCGATCTGGATCTCGTCCAAGGTTCCGTGCAGCAGCTGGTAGCTGTCTTCGATGCCGACGTAGAGGCAGGCCGCGACCCACATCTGGAGTTCGCGGTTGAACGCGTTGTATTTCACGGGGCTGTTCTCGTCGGAACGCACCTGTCGGTGGGCTCCGTTGACGGCTTCCCGGAACGCCATGCGCTCCTCATCGGTTCCGAGGATGGCGACCGCCAGATATTGCGTCGTGGTGCGCGCACGCTTCCACGGATGATGCACGAGGGCGCCGCTCGGCACTTTGCTCTCCATCACGCCGTAAGCGACTTCGGGCCAGCCCAGCTGCATGATGACGTTTGCGGCTGCACCGGCGAATGACCAGAAGTCGATGGCGTCGGACAGGACGTGCTTCTTGCGGCTCCATCGATTCGGACCGCTGGTGATCTTGATTCGGGTACGAGCCGAGGTGAGCACGGGTTCGGATTCCACGGTGTCGTCGAGGTAATGCGCGGGCATGTGACCCTCCTGGTCGTCCTGTCGTACGGTAGCGCCGGGCGGCGTTCCTACTGGTCAGTTCCCTCCACTGCCAATCCCCTGAAGCAGCATCCGCCAGAAGGTCGCCAGCTCTTCTCCTGCCGGAATGAGAATCGGATCGGCGACGACCGGAGGACCGATGAGCGTGCCGGGAGATGTCCGGTTCGCCACGCCGAGATCATTCGGTCGCGGCGCGTTCTGCGCGCCGCGCTGGCCGTGGTCCTGACCCGGCGGGCAGTAGTGCGTGAGGTCGGGGGTCACCGGCGATTCGTCGCCGAGGTGTCGGCGAGGGGTGTCATAGGCACACACCGGACCCTGAGTTGCGATGAGCGCGAAGTCCGCTCGGTCGCCGTGCACGATGGATTCGAGTGCGGCCAGTCCTGCGGGAATCGAGACGAGGCCGGTCTGTAACGCCGCTGATCTTTCGGAGATGACCGGTGCCACGTCGACGAGGTTCGAAAGCACTGCCGCGAAGGACATCTCGTTGGCGGCAAGCACACCGTCGGCTCGCCGCATGGCATCCGGAGTGGTCGTCATCATTTCGGTGATCCGATCCTCGTTGTTGTACAAGGTGTCGGCGATTGTGCGGGCCGCCGCTACACCGTCGACGAATCGATCCGAATTTCCCGCCATGGCGGTCGTCAGACCAGCTGTGCGACTGAGCAGTTCGGTCAGGTCGGCAGCCTGGCTTTCGAGCCGACCCGACAGATCGTCGGCGTCAGTGATCAGCCGTGCCAGATCCGGGCCGAGCCCTTGGAAGGCCGCACCGAGCTCGGTTCCGATCGTCGAAACGGTGCCTGGCTCGAAGGTATCGAGTAGCGACGCCGTGCTCGCGAGGGTTTCAGCGATCTGCACGGGCTGCTCCTCCGCAGGCATCTCGATCGAGTCACCGTCCACGAGATACGGGCCACGGTCGACGCGCGGGAAGATATCGACGTTGAGCATGCCTGCGAGCGTCCCTTGGGTGATCTTCGCGATCGAGTCGACCGGGATCTCGGTGCCGGATTCGAGTTCGAACTCGAGCCTGGCACCCCCGCTCTGCGGTTCGACGTTCACTGCCGACACTGCACCCACCTGTACACCGCGGTAAGTAACGACGGTGCCTTCCGACACACCGAGCGCATCGTCCACGTCGGCGGACAGGGTCATCGGATCGCCGATACCGCGGGGGCCGACGATGTAGTAGACGCCGTACGGGACGACGATGACCGCAGCCAACGCGAACAGGACGAGCTGGACGAGGACGATCTTCTTCATCGGTGTCCTCCTCCGAGGAGATCCTGCAACGACGTCGGTGACGGGCCGGGCGGCGTACCGGTGAAGGTCCCGCCGGTCAGAACCGTATCGATACTCTCCGGGATCTCGAGAGCTCCGTCGAACACGAGGTAGTCACCGCGCACCGACTTACCGAACGTGTCCATGAACGCGTTCATGGCGGTGAGAGTGCCGCCCATCCGGTCGTTGAACGCGGCAAGGGTGGACGCAACCGTCTCTGCGTCGGTCAGGAATCCGGCGGTGCCCTGCGGTACGGCATCGGTCAGTGCCTGCATGTTGCCGGCCAGACGCGTCGTCGATTCGAGGAGCGCGGAGATCGAATCGCGTTGTGAGACGAGCACCTCCACCGCGCCCGCGGTATTCGCGAGGTAGGTGTCCATCGTCTGCTCCTCGTCCGCCATGGTCCGGGTGACGTCGGCGGCCAGGACCATCGCCTCGTCGAACGCTGTCTGTTTGTCGATCGCGCGGGTCATGAGGTCGGTGGCGGTGTCGGCGAGCGACTGCACCTGATCGGATCGCCCCGTGAATGCGATGTTCAGTTCGTCGACGACCGTCGCAAGTTGGTCCATTCCGCTGCCGCTGACAACATTGCCGAGTGACGCGAGCATCGTCTCCACACGCGGACCCAGATCGGTGTTGTCGACGGTGATCACATCGCCGTCGGACAATCGGTCCGTCGCGGCATCAGCAGGTGTGACGAGCCTCAGGTACGGGCTGCCGAGAGCCGACGGAATCTCCACCGAGACCAGAACATTGCTCGGTACCTCGAGTTCGCGTTGCAGCGAGACCTGAAGGGTCGCGCCGGTTGTCGCAGTGTTCAGGGCTGCCACCCGGCCGACGATCTGCTGGCCGTATCGGACGTCCGCGCCGAGGACGATGCCGTCGGCGCTCGACAGGTGCACGTCCACGTCGAATGCGCCGGCACCGGCGGACCGCCCGACCGGGAGATCCTGGATGCCGTAGCCGCAGCCGGACACAACAGCCGTGCTTGCGACAGCCACAGCGAGCGCGACGAGACTCATGCGCTGCTTGGAGGGGACGAGAGACGTCGGGGTCACGGGTTCCCTCCGGTGATGGCCGTAACGATCCCGAGCGGATCGGACGCGCTGATGGGAAATGAGATGGGGTTGGTGAACCCGGCGCCCGTGCACAGCGGCAGCGGGTGTTGCGCACACAGCGGACCGGCGGTCTCGAAGGATGTCAGGTTCGTCGACACGTTCAACCGGATGCGGCTGCGCCCGTCGGGGCCGACGGTGTTCTCCAGGTTCTGCATCATCAGCGGGACGAGGTCCATGAACTCCGCGAGTCCTGCTTTGTTGTCGGTCAGGGCGTAGCCGAGTCCTTCGAGGTTCGTCGAGATCGCTCCGAAGCTCTCCTGGTGCTGTATCACGAAACTGTCGAGTTCGGCGAACACGGTCTGCAGTTGTTCGAGCGGCACGGTGATGTCGAGATCCGCATCCTGCCATACGGTGGAGAGAGCGGACATGTCGTCGACCATGGAATCGAGCGATACCTGACGCGCATCCATCGCCTCGATGAGCGTCGAGAGGTTGTCGACGAGTACCGAGAAGCCCTCGGAGGTTCCGCCGATGACTCCGGTGGCTGCGCTGAGGTCGCGGATGGCATTGTTGAACGCCTCCCCCTGGCCGCCCCACGTCTCGGCGCTGCTCGCGAGCACCGAGCCGACGTCGCCGCCGTCCGGTCCCATGAAGTCGACGAGGGTCGAGAGACTGCCGAGCATCCCATCGATGTCGATGGGCGAATGGGTGCGCTCGACCGGGATGGTCGATCCGTCGGGCAGTTCCGGTCCATCGGAGAACGCAGGCCCGAGTTCGATATAGCGCTCACTGATGATCGCGGGGCTCATCACGTATGCGGAGACGTCGGCAGGCAGTGTCACCTCTTCGGGGACGGTCATCGTCACCCGCACCGACGTACCCTGCGGTTCGATGCCGGTGACGGTTCCGACGGCGACACCGAGCACTGCAACCTTGCTGCCGGCGTAGATGCCGTTGACGTACTCGAAATCGGCGTGCACCGTGGTGACCCGGTCGGTACGGCCGAAGATGTACCAGATGGGTGCAGCGATCAGCAGAAGCGCAACCACCACGAGCGAGATGATCTTCTTTCTACCCGACGGCCTTGTCGTGCCGGGCTGCTCGCTCCCCGGCATTTCCTGTATCACCGGCATTCCTGCATCACTCCGATCGCGCACAGAAGATTGTCGGGCAGGACCGCTGCGGGGGTGGTGACGTCGGCCCACGTGCCGTTGCCGGTGGCATCTGTGACGGTGCGCAACGCCGGTGGCAACTGTGTCATGAGAGAGGCGATGTTCTCGGAGTTGCGCTGCAAGGTGGCCGTGACGGCCGTCAGGTTGGCGACGAGACGGTCGGCTTCTTCCCGGTTCTCCGTGAACGTCTGCGACAGCGTCGTGATGACAGCACGCAGGTTGTTCGCGAGCCCGGTGAGCGCCTCCTTACGGACCGCCATGGTCTGCACGAGTGTGCGTGCGTCCACTGCGGTTTCGACTACCGAATCCTGTTGAGCGACTGCCATCTCCGACAGCCGACGTGACATCTCGAGCAGTTGATCGAACTGGCCGCTGTGCCGTCCGAACGCTGACGACGCGGCACTGATGCCCGTGAGGGTTCGTTCGATCTCGCCGCTGTCGGACGGCATGACCTGCGACAACGTGGTCATCATCTGTTCCATCGCGTCGAGGTCGAGTTCTTGGGAGACTCGCTGCGCACCCGCTCCGACTTCGTCGAGCGAGTAGGGGACGGTGGTTCGATCGATCGGGATCGTGTTGCCGCCGTCGTCGACACCGCTGGGCCGGACATCGAGGTACCGCTTGCCGAGCACGGTTTCGAGCCGGACCGACGCAGTCGATGTGTTGCCGACCGTGCGGTTGTCGTCGAGCCTGAACTCGACGTCGACGTGACGACCGGTGAGGACGATGTTCTCGACCCGCCCGGCGGGGACGCCTGCGACATAGACGGGATCACCGGCAGCAAGCCCTGCTGCGTTCGCGAATTCCGCTGTGAAAGGCTCGGTTCGGGCCTGATACCAGAAGCGAGGGATGCTGATCGCCGCGGTGAGGCCGACGATGAGCACGACGATGCCGATCGTGCCGAGTACGAGCGGCATGTGCGTGGTGTTCTGCCTTCGACCGAATCCGAAGAGGAATTCGAGCGCGCCGACGAAAATGTCGATGAGTTTGACGAGGAACATCGCTTCAGCGCACCTCCCCCGCGGCCGTCTCCTCGGAGTTCGCCACGAGGACGTTCACGAGGTCGTCGATGTGCGCGACGCCGATCGCGACGATGCCGATACCGGCGCCGAGCACGACGACGACGAACACCAAGGCGATGCTCTGCATGATCCGTCCGTTGTGACCGCCGAGCGATCGGGTACCGCGGACGACGAGGTCGATGAGTCGTGTCAGAGGGATCATCGGCACACCGGCGAATGGGTCGGACCGAAGATGTTCACTTCTGCGTCGCCTGCTTTCAGAGTGAAGTTGCACAGGTAGAGGCTCACGAAGCTGCCGTACTGCCCGGTGCGGTTGATCTGGTGCGCGAAGTTCGGGAGGTTCGTCAGCATGCGCTCGAACTCGGGTGTGTTCGCGATCCAGGTGTCGGTGACAGCACCGAGGCTCGCGAGGGATCGGGTGAACGCACCATCGGACTGCACCATGATGTCGGCGAGCTCGTCGACTGTGGCGCTGCCGCTGTCGAGGAACTCGGCGAGCCGGGCGCCGTCACCGACGACGGAATCACCGAGCACGGACAGTCCGTCGACGAGCGAGCTCAGCTCACCGGAGCGGTTGTCGAGCGTTCCGAGCAGCCGTGTCATGTTCACGACGACCTCACCGAGGATGTCTTCGCGATCTCCGAGACTTCCGGTGAGGACCGCCACCCGGTCGAGGAACTGCGCGACGGCGTCGCTGCGTCCGTTGAACGTGTCGGTGAGGTTGCGTGCGAGGACGTTGACCTCGTCGGGCGGCAGGGAGTCGAACAGCGGCCGGAACCCGTTCATCAACGCGGTCAGGTCGACCGGTGGCGTGGTCTGCGAGACCGGAACCACCGCGCCAGGGGCGAGCACGTCGGACACTGCGGGTGCGTCGACGTACGGTTCGGGCATCGTGATGGCCACGTACCGGGCACCAAGCATGTCGCCGTAGCGCACTGTCGCGCGAACGCCGCTGGTGAGTATCTGATCGCCTTCGATCTCGACGGTCACGCGTGCCATCGCACCGCCGCCGTCGGCGTCGGCGACGTCGATCGCATCGACCCGGCCGACCCGCACGCCGGACAGCGTGACAGGATTGCCGACGCCTAGGCCTTCCACGTCGGTGAACTCGAGAATGTAGTGATCGGAAGATCCGCGGACCGGCTCGGCCAGCGTGTTGAACACCAGTGTTCCGCAGACCGCACCGACCACACAGTAGCCTGCGAGCGACAGCACTTGGGAACGAGTGAGTTTCACGGGATCTGCACCTCGTTGCCACGGACGAGCGGTCCGAGAATGAACGAGGTCGCGGGATTCAGGGCTTCGGCGACCTCGCCGAGGGGGTCGGGCAGGGCCACTCCGGCAGTACCCAATGCATCCTCGAGAAGCTTCAATGCCTCGGCTTCGCCTGGGCCGCCGACGATCTTCGTCGATTCAGTGCCGACGATCCGCGTGGGCGTACTGTAGGTGCTGTTGCCGGGACTGTTGCATTCGCGTCCGGTCATGGACCCGTAGCTCGGGCAATCCGCCGACGTGTACGGCAGTGGGTCGGCGAACGACGGTACGGCGGTGATGTTGAATCGTCCGGTCGAGAAAACCCGCGCTCCGGCGTTGCCGAACAGTTCGGCGTTCTCCAGCGTGCTGTACAGGCCGCTCGGGTTGGCTGCCGTCGTGGCGAGGATCGTGCCGACCGAGTTGGTGACCGTGATCATCGAATCACGGCGCTCGCCGGTGAATCCGTCGACCGACGCTGCGAGCAGGGTCGCGGCATCGAAGGTGTCGGCCAGCCGATCGCGGCTCTCGACGATGGCGCCGGACACCTCGGCAGCCGATGCGACCATTCCGACGATGTCCGGGGTGGCGACCGACAACGACCGCATGACCTCGACGAACTGTGGTGTCGCATCGAGGAAGTCGGCGGCAGCAGGAGCCATCGTGTCGCTGACGGCGGCAAATCTGTCGATCGTGCGCCCGATGGTTTCACCGTGTCCGTCGAGCGCGCTGCTCAACGCACTCAGTGCGACCGAGAGCTGATCCGGACGCATGTCGTCGAGGACACCGGCCATCTTCGTGAACACGTCGTACATTGCGACGGCTTCCGGTCCGGAGTCGACGACGATGGTATCGACCTCCCCGAGCGTGCCGCCTGCGGTGATGGTCGCGTCGCCTTCCGGGTCGACGAGTTCGACGTAGATGTCGCCGAAGAAGGTGCGGGGCACGACGCGGGCGAGAACCGCCGACGGCACGAGCTTCGCAGCAGCCGAGTCGATGGCCAGGCGCACCTGGGACTCGGTCGAGCCGGCCTCCACGGAGGCGATCCGTCCGACTTCGACGCCGTGATACCGCACGGGCGCTCCCCCGTTGACGAGCCCGGCAGCGGCGGGGACCTCGACGAAGACGTCGTCGGTGCTCTCGAAGGTTCCTGTGCCGCGGAGCACCATGCCTGCCGCGACACCCATCGCAAGGCAGAGACTCAGCGCGCCGTAGGCAATGTATCTCGTTCTCTGACGTGAGGTGGGCCGATCCATGTCACACCCCCATTCCGGGAACTTCGGGAACCAGACCCCACAGCGCGAACGTGAGCAGCACGTCGAGCACACCGATCGACAGGATCGCGGTGCGCAGCGCACGGCCTGCCGCTGCGCCCACACCTGCGGGCCCTCCGGACGCGTAGTACCCGTAGGCGCAGTGCACGAGGCTGACGACCACAGCGAACACCATCGCCTTGATACCCGAGTACAGGAGATCCTGCGGCGTGAGAACCAGGTGGAAGAAGTAGTCGTAGGTCCCTGCCGAGGCCCCGTTGAAATACACCACGACGAGGCGGGTGGACAGGTAACTGGCGAGAAGGCCGATCATGTAGATCGGGATGACGCACACCATCGCGGCAAGCACGCGGGTCGCGGCGAGGAACGGAATCGACCGGATGGCCATGGAATCCAGCGCGTCGATCTCGTCGGAGATGCGCATGGCGCCGATCTGTGCGGTGAAACCGACACCGACCTTCGCCGACAGTGCGATCGCGACGACTACGGGGGCGAGCTCGCGAGTGTTCGCGACGGCCGAGAGCATCCCGGACATCGTGGTCATCCCGACGAGCTCGAGACCGCGTTGGGTCTCCACCCCCAGCATCATCGCCGCGGCGAGCGACATGGCGAAGACGATGCCGATCGTTCCGCCGCCCGACAGCAACGACTGGGTTCCGAAGCTCACCTCACTGATCTGAGCAAAAACATGCTTCCGAAACTTGCTGAGAGCATATGGAATCGAAGCGATGGTACGGAAGTAGAACGAGACATGCATTCCGAGTGTCGCGAGGTTGTCGCCGACACGCCCCACCGCCCGTGTCGCACCCGCGATCGGTTCACGTGTTGCAAGTGTCATGCGAACTCACCGACAGCTGGAACGATGACCGTGTACAGGGCAGACAGCGCGGTGTTGACGATGAACACGAGTGCGAACGCGATCACGACCGCCTCGTTCACCGCGTCAGCGACGCCGCGCGGGCCGCCTTTCGTGTGCAGTCCCTTGAACGTCGCCACGAGGGCGGAGAGCAAACCGAAGACCGCTGATTTCACCAGTGCCATAACGAAATCAGCTGGTCGTCCGTATTCCGAGAATGTCGCCATGAATGTTCCGGCGGGTAGGTGCTGCACATAGATGTGATACAGCCAGCATGCGGCGACACCACCGAGAGTGACCATCGAACACAGCGCGAGAGACACTACGACGGCACCGACGAGTCGCGGCGCCACAAGACGTTCGAGGACGTCGAGTCCCATTACTTCCATCGCGTCGATCTCTTCGCGGATCTTGCGTGACCCGAGATCTGTGCAGATCGCCGATCCGGCGACACCCGCAAGCATGAGTGCACACACGAGCGCCGATGCCTGGCCGACGATGATGAAAGCGACGACCGCGCCCGAGTAACCACCGGCCCCGATCCGTCCGGCGAGTTCGCCGACCGACACGGCGATGAATACGCCGACCGGAATCATCAGCAGCAGAGACGGTCCGGTGCACACCCGTCCGATGAACAGGGTCTGCGTGACGGTTTCGTGCAGCGACAGTCGTCGTCGGATGATGGCAACCATCAGGACGACCAGCGACTGCACGGCGAACCCGATCAGGAAACCACCCTCGGTCGCGACGTCGCGAACCGGACCGCGCGATGCCGGCAGCTCGTAGGTCATCTACTGAATCCCTTCATTTCGCACCCCACAACCGTTCTCCGCACACGCGGATCACCCCCATCCGGTAACCGAGCACATCGGCAACACCACCGGAAACAGTCTTCGATTTGCAGTGAAGTGTGGCACACAAGTCTCCGACCGACAAGGTTCAAGTGAACACTCATTCTAGGTTATAGAGCGCGCCTTCCACGCCCTGCGTCTCGGCATGCCCCGGTGGGGACGGCCGACGAAACATGCTTGGTGCCAGTCTGTTCTACTATTGCCCGCCGCCCATCACTCGCACATGCCACAACGATCGCGAGAGGCGATCGGATGCCACAGGAGAACAGTCGTACAGAACACGAGCCGCCATACCCTTCAGCGTGCGGCGAGTTCGCCGTTCACGTCATGCACACGTCGGAGAACGTCAGAACAGGCCAGCACACGATCGAGCCCAGGAACGAGATCACCAGATCGACACCTTCCATGTCCGCAAGGTGCGAGGTGTGGGTGAGAGTCCAGATCACTCCGATCAATCCGTACGGAATGGCGATCAGAACGACCAGACCGATGAATTCGGCCACGGACATCTCGTAGGACAGAACCCTGCGTGCAGTGTCGAACACCGGACGGGCCTCCAGCAATCAGTAGGGACAACGGATCCGGATCGCGGAAAGCACCTCGACGCAGGGTGCTCGCCGGGGACGGTATCACCGCCGCATTCGAAACGATAGAGTTTTGTGAACGGTCATTCCGAAGAGCTATCCATCGGACACGAGAACCACAACCCCGCCCTGAACTAGGATTATGCTGCCCGTCTCGCGTTTCTGCACACATATGACAGCAAACAACGGTTCACATGTGCATGATGGTTCGCCGCTGCAAGCAGCGTATGCTCGCCCGAAGAGAGATGCCCGCCGCATCGCAGCCAGGGCAGCCCGAGCAACAGAAGTAGGTGCGCGTGGTCGGCAAGACTCCCTCCCCTCAGGCCGAGCGCAGATCGCGGCCGAAGAACCGGCGAGACCAGATCGCCACTGCGGCCGCGATCGCCTTCAGCGAACGTGGCTACCACGGCGTGAGTGTCGAAGACATCGCCGACGAGGTCGGAATCACCAAATCCGCTCTGTACCGCCACTTTCCGGGGAAGTACGCACTCTTCCTCAACTCTGCTCTCATACTCCTGGACGCCCTGGAGTCCGCTCTCGAGAGCTCACCGACGGGCCACGCCGAATCGGCTACGGACGAGCTCCGCGCGCATCTCTGCGCCATCATCGGCACCACGATCGCCAACCGGCGCACCGCAGGTATCTACCGCTGGGAACGCCGGTACCTACGACCGGAGGATCGCTCTCCCATCCGTCGGCGCGCATGGGAGGTCAACCGCAGGATCGGGGAATGTGTGAGCCTCATCCGCCCGGATATTTCCAGCACGGACACGTTCGTGCTCGTTGCCGCGATGCTCAGCGCAATCGGCAGTATCACTGCGCACAGCCTCACCCTGGCTCCGCGCCGCATCGAGCACATCCTCGTCGATGCATGTGTGGCACTGTCCCGGTCGGATCTCTCTTCGGAAGAACCCATTTCGTCGATACCCACCGCTGCGCGCCACCCGTCGTCGGTGAACAACATGCGCGAGGATCTTCTGCAATCGGCGATCGAACTCTTCCATCGGGAGGGGTACGCGGAAATCGGAGTGGAGGAGATCGCCTCGACCGTAGGCCTGCCCGCGTCGGGCGTCTACCGATACTTCCCATCGAAGGCCGATATCCTCGCAGCCGCTTTCTACCGTGCGATCGACCGGCTCGAGACCTCGATCGAGTCGGCACTTCAGCGGACCTCGAGCCCACGAGACGGCCTCGAAGCACTTGCCACGGTGTATATCGAGCTCTGCATCTCGCAGCGGGAGTTGATGTCCGTGTACTTTGCGGAGCTGATCAATGTGCCTCCCGGACCGCGGGCAGATCTACGTATGCGCCAGCGACTCGACGTCGAACAATGGGCCACCCTCCTCAACGAGGTACGCCCCGAACTCTCGAGCGTCGAATCACGCTTCCTTCTGTACGCAGCGCTCAACCTCGTTCCCGATCTGGGTGTGTTCCTCGGTCCCAACGCCGTGCGGCAACAGGCGCCGCGGATCCATGCGGTGATGATGTCGGTACTGCTCGGCTCCACGCCCGAACAGCCTGCATCCTCCGAACACAATCCGCGTATGCCGAAGTCGAGTGCCGCCGGGTCACTGTCTGCGCACACGCCGTCCAGGTAGCGATCGCCTGCCGTGTCCGGCCACTCCGGCAACTCCGCGCGCGAACAGAAGAGGCAGGCCCCAGGCGTCGACCGAGTGTGCGTGCCTTCTTCGCGCGCGGATATCGGAAGGAAGGCATGCTGGGAGACGCACCCGATCCCCGGACACAAGGAGCACTCGACATGGCACGCATCGCACTCTTCGGCGGACACGGCAAGGTCGCGCTGCACCTCGAGCGGTTACTCGCCGACTCCGGCCACGAGACCAGTGCGTTCATTCGCAACCCCGACCACGCCGACGACGTACGCGCCGCAGGAGGCACGCCGGTGGTGGCCGACGTCGAGCAACTCGACATCGCGGCGCTGTCCGACCTGCTGCAGGGCCACGATGCGGTGGTGTGGTCGGCGGGTGCGGGCGGCGGCAACCCCGCCCGCACGTACGCCGTGGACCGTGATGCCGCGATCGCATCGATGACAGCCGCGCAGGAGGCAGGCGTGCGGCGGTACGTGATGGTGTCGTACTTCGGGGCGAGACCCGACCACGGTGTGCCCGAGGACAACAGTTTCCATCCGTACGCAGAGGCGAAGGCCGCCGCCGATACACACCTGCGCGGCACCGATCTCGAGTGGACCATTCTCGGGCCGAGCGCCCTCACCCTGGATCCCCCGACCGGACGGATCGAGATCGAGGGTCAGGGTGCGAGAGACAAGGGGCAGGTCTCGCGCGCCGATGTCGCCGCCGTGATCGCTGCAGTGCTCGAGCGTCCCGAGACCGCCGGTCGCATGATCGAGTTCAACAACGGCGACACACCGATCGCGGAGGCGCTCGACGCACTCCGCTGACGGTCGTCACCGGTAGATCGACGCCGTGGACCCCGGATCTCGCACAGCGGGTCCGGACCCACGGCCATTGTTACGCCTGTGTTACGTTCTCCACGAGTCAGACGCAGCCCTGATGCAGTACGTGCATCAGAAATGCAAGGGAATCCGGTGCAACTCCGGAACTGTCGCGCAGCGGTGAAGGCGACCGACAGGGCACGTGCCACTGGACCGGAATCGGTCCGGGAAGGCGCCCTGTCGGAACGACCCTGAGTCCGAAGACCTGCTGGCTCACCGAATCACACACGTGGGCCTCGCGATTGGGCCCCTGATACGAGAGAACGATCGATGCGCGCCCAGACCGATGGCACCGCCCTCCCCATTCGTGTTCACGCCTCCGCACGAAGCGACCTACCGACCCCACGACAGGTCACGGAGTCCGCACCGTCGGGGTGCTGAGTTGCTCGAGGTCGCGAAGTCACCTCAGCGCACCACGCCACCGCAGCACACACGAATTCCGGCGATCCCGCTCCTGGTCGTCCTCGCCCTCGCGATCGTCCTCAGCGGATTCATGTCGCTGACCTTCGGGTCCGAGCCGGTGCCGCTGTCCGCCACATGGGACGTGGTGCGAGCACATTTCACCGGTGGGGTCGGCCCCGACCCGGTGTACGACACGATCATCTGGGAACTTCGTGCTCCCCGCATCCTGATGGCGCTCATCGTCGGTGCAGGCCTGGCCATGGCCGGGGCCGCAATGCAGACCCTGGTGCGAAATCCGCTGGCCGATCCCTATCTTCTGGGTATCTCCGCCGGTGCCGGCGTCGGGGCCACTCTCGTCATCATGTTCGGTGTCCTGACCACTATCGGTGTGTGGGCATTGTCGTTGGGCGCCCTGATCGGCGCCATGGTCGCCGGAGCCGCGGTCTTCGGCATCTCCATTGCACAGGGGGGCCTGACCCCACTCCGTCTCATTCTCACCGGCGTGGTCATGGCCTCGGCGTTCTCGTCCGTCTCCAGCTTCCTGGTCTTCCTCAGTGATGACCGCGATGCCGTTCGGTCGGTCCTGCACTGGACCCTCGGAAGCGTGGCGGGTGCGATGTGGGTGCAGATTCTCCCTGCCCTGCTCGTCGTGGTTGCGTCTGCCGCGATCCTGTTCGCACTCCATTCATGGCTCGACGCGCTGGCAAGCGGACCGGACGTGGCCAGAGCACTCGGTGTGCCGGTGCGGGGGCTCCGACTGGGACTCTTCGCTTTGTCGTCGATTCTTGTCGGCGTGCTGGTCTCGGTGTCCGGAGGAATCGGATTCGTCGGCCTGATCATGCCGCACCTCGCCAGGATCGTGGTGGGCGCACGCCATCGGGTGGTGCTTCCTGTGGCCGCACTCGGTGGCGCACTGTTCCTGCTCTGGATCGACATCGCTGCTCGGGTCCTGCTCAGTCCGGAGGAACTCCCCCTGGGTGTGATGACCGGTCTCGTGGGGGCACCGGTGTTCCTCTTCCTGCTGGGGCGCCGCCACTACAGTTTTTCGGACGGTGACTGATGCATATTCGGATGCGCAATGTTCGCTGCCGGATCGCCGGATCGGACATTCTGTCCGGCATCGATCTCGACTTCCCCGCCGGCTCCATGGTGGCGCTGGTGGGAATCAACGGGAGCGGTAAATCGACATTGCTTCGAACCCTCGCAGGCCTGCGCGCCCCCGCGGAGGGAACCGTCACCCTCGACGGCCGAGATCTCTATTCGCTTCCGCCACGTGCTCGGGCACGAGCGATTGCCTATGTCGGTCAGGAGGAAACACCCCCTCAGGACCTCTTGCTCGGTGAGATGGTCGCCATGGGCCGCATCCCCCATCGGCCACCCTGGTCCCTGGGAGAAGAATCCGATCGGGAGGTCACACTGCGCGCACTGACCACCGTCGAATTGGCACACGCAGTCGATCGCCGGTGCGATCAACTCTCGGGCGGTGAACGGCGCCGCGCCATGCTGGCTCGTGGATTGGCTCAGGAATCGTCCCTGCTGATCCTGGACGAACCGACCAACCATCTCGATATCCGCCATCAGATACACCTCCTCGACACACTGCGCGGCCTCGGCTGCACGGTGGTGGCCGCAATGCACGACCTCGCGCTCGCGGCGGCGTACTTCGATCGGGTCGCCGTCCTCCACGACGGCGCTCTCGCGACCTACGGCGACGCATCCGAGGCCTTGTCCCCAGCAACGATCACTCGTGCCTTCGGCGTTCCTGCAACACAACTCACCGATCCTGCGACCGGACGGCAGCACCTGGTGCTCGGTACCGACTCGCCCCGGATCCGATCACACACGGAGAACCATGCCTGAGTACGTCCCATCCCGTTCGAAGACCCTGCCTCGTTCGAGGACTCCGGTCTCGCTGGCCGTCGGCCTCCTCACCGCAGCCATGACGCTGGCCGGCTGCAGCAGCGCAGACGAACAGCAGGAGGTTGCGTCGGACGGTCACGTCACCGTCGAGAACTGCGGAGAGCAGATCACCTTCCCCTCGCCGGCACAGGCGATCTACGCCAACGACAGTCAGATCCTCCTGAATCTGCTTGCCCTCGAGGCCGACGACCGGATCACCGCGATCAGCGGTATCCGTAACACACGGCTCGACCAACTTCGCGGTATGTACGGCACAGCGCGTATCGACGCCTTGCCGGTCGTCTCGGAAGAATCCTTCAACCTCGAAACCATCCAGGCCCAGAAACCGGACGTGGTGATGGCCGGCCACGGATGGGGTTTCAGCGTGGAGAAGAACATCACGCCCGAACGCCTGAACGACGATTTCGGCATTCCCGCGTACACCGTCACCCCGACCTGCCTGCCCGGTTCGCTCGACGCGCTGTCGCCGTGGGACGAGGCGTACGCCGATCTGTCGAACATCGGGAGCATCGTCGGCCACGACGATATCGCCGCCGTGAAGATCGACGAGTTGCAGCAGCGCCGCGAGGAGATGGAGTCGGCGCCACGAGCGGACGGTGCTCCGACCGTCATGTACGTCACCTCGGTATCGAACGAAGGGGTGTCGAGCGCCGGTAATCCGCACCTCTTCACCTCGATCATCGACGTGACGGGTGCTCGTAATGCGTTCGACCACGTCGACGAGAAGAGTCCGAAGGTGTCCTGGGAGTCCGTGACTGCCGCGGACCCGGACTTCATCGTTCTCACTGACACCGGCGACGGTAGCGGAGCTTTCGAAGCGAAACTGGCTCTGCTCACCGAGAATCCCGCAACCCGTTCGTTGGACGCGGTGACACAGGGACGCATTCTGAATCTGCCGACCGACATGGGTCGCAGCGGTGCACTGATGATGGATACCGCGGAGCAACTGCGGATCGCATTGGAAGAGGCAAACCTACTGCCTCGGAGTGGAATCGAGCCGCGCATGGACCTCAGCGCGTTGAAGTGACCGGCGGCGAACGATGAAAGGTCCACACGTGAACGCGGACTCGGTACTGGCCGAGCTGATCAGCGCACTCCCGGCGAGCGCGCATTCTCCCCTGATGCTGGATGCCGGGTCTCAGGAGATCCCTGCGTCGGCGGTCCTCGACCCGGAATGGATCGGGGACGAGATGCAGTTGCGTGCCGACCGCTGGCAGGTCGACGATCCGTTGATCGTGGGGACGGTGCTGTGGCGTGCGATCAGCAATTCACTGGTTCTCCCGACGATCGCGAGTCTGTTCGTGACCGGCACGGCCCTGAGTCCGGCGATGCAGGATGTGGTCCTGCACCGCCGGGCCCTGACCGGGCGCGACGCCGACTTCGTCGCGGTAGGCGGGATCTCGACATCGGACGACACGTTCTCACCGAATCGGAAGATGTACGGACGACTGGTGGGCGCGCGGTCGACTCGCGTCCTCACCACTTCTCCGGAAGCCGCCCTGATCGAGTCATTGGGCGCCGGAATCGAATTCATGGCGAGCCGCTGCGGTAAAGGCGAGCGGCGACTCTGGGCTGTCGCAGTCGACTCCCTCGCGACCCGGTTCCTGTGGGCAGGCTCGGCCACGGGCCGGACGAACGACGCGATGGACGCCGCGCGCGCCATGGTGCAGAGGATCTCGGACCAGCTCCCGGGACCTCGATTGCCGGACCCACGGTTCCAGACCGTGATGGCGGATACCTCGTCCTCACCGCACACTTTCGTGCACAGAGTGTCGTGTTGTCTGCTGTACAACGGCCCGCACGGAGTGAAGTGCTCGACATGTCCTCGTCAGCACCCCGACCTCCGGCTCGAACGACTCGTCGAGCGTGCTCGGCGAGCGGACCGGTAAGAGCCCGGAACGGCCGAACGTCACCTTCATCCAATCCAACTGAACGAAGGTGACGTTCGGCCATATCGCAGCGGGCGTCAGGCCTGCTGAACAAGCTCCTCGACCCGCACCGGGGAGGTGTCCGAGGCAGCCGCAATGGCCTCCTCGAACTGCCGGTGGTCGACCTGCGAACCGAGCATCAGGGCGAGACGCGTGAGGAAACCTTCACGATCGCTCTCGTCGACCTGGTCGAGCGCAGTCGACAGCCCCAGCCACACGTTCTCACGACGCTGCTCGTCTTCGGTGACCTGCTCGGCCGGACGGGCAGGCAACGCGTCGCCGGATGGAGCGGCACCGGAGCGCAACGCGTCTGCGATACCCGACAGCCCTGCAACAGGCACGCGGCACAGCAGAAGACCGTCGGGACGGATCACGAAAGTGTCGCCGGCCTTCGCGCCGAGCGCGTCGGCGAGGTCGGCGGCGTCGAGTACGGTCACACCGTCCACCTCGGCACTGCCGACTGCGAGTGCGCGGACGCTCTCGGGCGACAGCGCTGTTGCGAGCTCGGCCGTGGCCGCGGCGAGCGCGGCGCTGCCCGCCTCGTCGAGCCCGAAGCCGAGCACCGCGAAACCGGTGCCGCGAGCGACGTTGAGTGAGGTGTCGGCCCCGCCGATACGCACGCGGCGGTCTTCGACCGGATCACCCGGCAGCACACCGTCGGTCCCCGGAGCCACCGACCACGTCAGCGGCGACAGTCGCGCGTGGGTGGCACTGGACTGACGCGGATTGATCAGGTGACCGAACTCGGGGCGACCGACTGCAAGCGCGAGGACTGCGTCGCGCGTGGTGCGGTATCCGTGGCTGCCCGGGCTCATGATGAGGGTGGACTTGCCTGCGTTGGCAACGTTCTGCTCCCACGCGTTGTGGCGCTCGGACGAGTACGCCTGAAGCAGGGCGGCGTCGGCATTGCCGTGGATCACGGCCGCGAGCTGCCATGCGAGGGTCTCGGCGTCCTCCATGCCGGAGTTCAGGCCACGCACACCGAAGATCGGAACGAGATGCGCCGCGTCCCCGGCGAACAGGATCCGGTCGTGGGCGAACTCGTCGAGGGCGAGCGCGCGGGCACTGTAGAAGCCCTTCCACTCGAGGGTCCACGGCAGGTCGTTCTGCAGCCAGTCGAGGTGCTTGGCGATGCGAGCCCGGATGGCGTCTTCCTGGGTCTCGATCTCGGCGTCCTCGGACGGGTCGAGCTGGTAGTCGATGCGCCAGATGTCGCCGGGTTGCTTGTGCATGATGATCGTCGAACCCGGGTTGCTCGGCGGGTCGAACCACACCATGCGCTCGGCGGGCAGAGCCGACTCCCAGTGGATGTCGGCGATGACGTAGCGGCCTTCGTAGCTGGTGCCCTGCAGGCGCAGGCCTGCGAGTTCACGCATGCGGCTGCGACCGCCGTCGGCCGCGACGACGTACTGGGCGCGCAGGTGGCGCTTGCCGTCGGCGGTGTCGACTTCGAGGGTGACTTCATCATCACCGCGAAGAATGCCCGCAATCGATGCCTGCCAGTACAGGGTGACGAGCGGATTCTGCTCGATGGTGTCGACCATGATCTGTTCGAACTCCGACTGGGAGACGTTGATCATGGGCGGACGCACGTCGAAGTCGCGCTGCGGCATCTGGAAGTGCAGGACCTGCTGGTCGCGGTAGAAGCTACGGCCACCGGCCCACGGGAGCACGATCTTGTCGAGTTCGGCACCGAAGCCGAGACGCGCAGCGGCTTCGAGGCTGTGACGGGAGATGCAGATCGCGCGGCTACCGAACGACACCTGGTCGGCGGCCTCGATGACGGTGACCGGGATGCCGCGCTGCGCGAGCCCCAGAGCGGTGGCCATGCCGACCGGTCCGGCACCCACGACGACGACGGGGAGCGTCTCGTCGGACGGAGTCATCGACTCGAACGTCGACGCGGGGTACTTGGGAGGCTGGTAGTAGGTCGACACGGTTCAGACACCTTCCTGCGAGGGGGACTGTGACTGCTCGGTGCTCGTGCCTGCTGAAGGCACACGCAGGAGCAGGATGCTCATGAGGCTGACCAGGGCGATCAGCACGAAGTAGCCGGTGATGGAGATCGAGGTACCGGTCGCTGCGAACAGCGAGGTTGCGATCATGGGGGCGAGACCGCCGCCGAGGATGGCACCGACCTGGTAGCCGAGGGACGCACCGCTGTAGCGGATCTTGGCGGGGAACAGTTCCGCGAACAGCGCTGACTGGGGTCCGGCGCAGCAGCCGAGGGTGAAACCCAGTGCGATCATGGACAGCAACATCACCGGCAGGATCGCGGTGTCCATCAGCGGGAAGAACAGGGCTGCTGCGACGACGAGCGCGGCCGATGCCTTGATGTAGATCGTGCGGCGGCCGACGAGGTCGGAACGCCAGGCGCTGTAGGCCATGCCTGCCATCCAGAACGGGCACGAGGCGATGAGCAGTGCCAGCATCGCGGTCTTGCTGTATCCGAGTTCGGTTTCTCCGTACTTGAGGACATAGACCATGTAGGCGTACGCGATGCCGTTCGTGGCGATGAATGTGCCACCGGCCAGCAGCACCGTCTTCCAGTGCTTGGTGAGCACCTCGAGGATCGGCATCTTCTCGTCGACTTCGGCGGGCGCTTCTTTGGTCGCTTTGAACTCTGCGCTCTCCTCGAGCCCGAGACGGATCCACATGGCGACGATGACGAGGACGGCCGACATGAGGAACGGCACGCGCCAGCCCCACGAGTTGAAGGCGTCTTCGCTCAGGAACATGGTGAGCGGCAGGTAGACGAGGTTCGCGATCAGCACACCCGCGGGCACCCCCAGCTGAGGTGCCGCACCGTACAGTCCACGCTTGCCTGCGGGCGCGTTCTCTGTCGCGACGAGGACGGCGCCACCCCACTCGCCGCCCACCCCGAGCCCCTGGATGAACCGCAGGGTCACGAGAAGGATGGGGGCGGCAACCCCGATGGCGTCGTAGTTCGGCAGCAGGCCGATGGCGACTGTCGCGAAGCCCATGAGGAGTAGCGACGTGACGAGCATCGACTTGCGACCGATCTTGTCGCCGAAGTGTCCCATCACCACGCCGCCGATCGGGCGCGCGATGAAGCCGACGGCGAGCGTCGCGAAGGCTGCGAGTGTGCCTGCGACGTCCGAGGAACCCGGGAAGAACTGATGTCCGAGCACGAGCGCCGCTGCGGTGCCGTAGATGAAGAAGTCGTACCACTCGATGGCGGTGCCGACGAAGCTGCCGAGCGCGGCTTTGCGCGCCGCTTTTGCCGACGTCTGAGGCGTCGAGTCAAGAACGGTCATGAGTACGGGTGCCCTTCGGCGAGGTGAACTGGAACGGATCCGATTAACGAGCGTTCGGACGCGGTACAGCCATCATGAGGGCGGTCACATTCATTTGAAAAGCGGATAAAGTCGGGGATCTATCCCCGAAAAACCGTCATTAGAGAGATTTTCCCAGTTCATGGCGGTTGCCTCCCTGACGGGCAGTGACCACGAAGTGAACAAAAGTTTGCGCCACACGACTGGGCAGCGCATCTTTTCGCCACGTGAGGACGACGTCGACGCTCGCCGGCTTGGGCTCCGCGAACGGCCGCACCGCGATCGGAAGGCCCTCGTAGGTCACGTCCAAGGAGGGACGCTGAAGCAACAGCGACCACCCCAGTCCCCGGCCCACGAAGGCGCGGCACGTCTCGTAGTTCTGAGTCCGGTAGGCGACCACCGGCGAGAAACCTGCCTCAGCGCACACACTCACCGCGTGCCCCGAACTCGGCGGCGCGTCGAGCATCACCATCGGTTCGTGAGCGAGATCCGTCAGCCGCACCGGAGATCCCGACAGCGCCGCCGGGTGGTCGGCGGGCAGCAGCAACATCGGCTCCCTGGAGTCGAGGACGACGGACTCCAGCCCGGGCTCGAGGTCGAGGTCGTACATGAAGGCCACGTCGAGGTCACGCGAGTCGAGCTGCGCCCGCAGCCGGTTCTGTGTGTCTTCCCGGAAGTCGACACGCGCTCTCGGGTGAGCCTCGGTGAATCCGGTGATCAACGACGGCAGCAGCGTAGGCCCGAGTGACGGATAGCAGCCGACCGCGACCGGTCCCGCTACGGAACCCGCCTCGGAATGGGCGTCGTTCTCGAGTTCCGCGGCGAAATGCAACACCATCTTGGCTCGCTCGAGAACTGCGTGCCCGGTCGGAGTGAGACGCACTCCGCGCGCTCGCTGACGTACGAGCAACTTGACGTCGAGTGCTCGTTCGAGATCGTTGACGGCGGCGGACACCGCCGAATGCGACATGCGGAGCGCGTCCGCAGCTGCGGTGATGGTCCCCCAATCGGCGACGGCAACGAACGCCGCCAGCTGGCGGATCGTGTAGGCGGGCACATCCTCGGAACGGGCCATACGCCCCACGTTAGATCGACTACGTCACGACCCGATCGGCGATATCGGATCGCACCATCGACGGCACGCTCGCGGCGAACTTCTTCAGATACGCGAGGATCCATTCACGCTGCGAGGCCAGGAACGGAAAGTCCGAGCCCACCATGTGCCGGACGGCGAGCATCGGCAGTGGGGCGTCGAGTGCCCGGAACGCGCTGTTCCGCAGCCCGGAGACCGTGCAACCCGGGTAGAACTGGCCGAGCATCAACCCTGCCAGCACGAAATCCGACTTTCGCTCGTTCTGCACGAGCTCGATCACCTCGTAGTCGGTGACGTCGGGAAATACCGCAACGACCGACCTGAGCGCGGCGTCCGGTCCGGAGACAGGCGAGAAGTGCGGAAAGAGCTCGGCGAGGTCGTCGGCGACATCCCGCATGCGCTGCGCGTCGACGGCACCCGGGACGAAGACCGCGTAGAACAGCCCCCGGCCGATCGACGGCGCGGCAAACGGGCAGACCGGCCCGCTCCGCCCCAGATCGTCGTGCGGACTGCACAGAAAATCGACTGCCCAGCGACGTAACTCCCCGGTACGGGGATGTTCGTCGTCCCGAACGTCGTCGAACACGCTCACCGGCTCGATGCCGGATCGGCGGCCACGGAGAACTCTGGTCTGGTCGGTCATCGCTGGCCTTTCCTGAGGTGGTCCACCAGGACCGGGGTGATCTGATCGAGCGCCCGCGTACCGGTCATGTCCCGGTGTGTGACGTCGAGGTGGTGTGTCTCGATGACCCCGTCGATGTGCGGTTGCCAGACCGCGACGGGGTCGGGCATCCGAACGGCAAGGGCGTCGGCGGATTCGAAGAACACGACGTCGGTGACGAGCCGGACTGCCGGCCGGTGCGCGGTTGCGAGGGCCACCGTGTGCGTGAACCCACGACGCAGGGCCTCGCGCCGGGCCGCGTCCACAGTCCCGGCGGGAACCACTGCCTCGACTTCGGAGTCGACGATCTCGGCGGTGGGCGCGGGGGACGCCTCGTCCGGAAGGTGGGTGTCGAGCATCGTGAGCGTCGCAACGAGATCTCCGCCTGCCGTGAGCTGCGCCGCGATCTCGTGGGCGATCTGTCCGCCTGCCGAGTAGCCGAGCAGGTGGTACGGACCGTACGGTTGCACCGATCGGATGCTCTCGACGTGGACGGCCGCGAGATCCTCGAGCGTGTCGGTGACGCACTGCGGATCGGTCAGCAGCGGCGACTGCAGCCCGTACACGGGCCGGTCGTCGATGCGTCGTGCGAGTCCCGCGAAGCACCAGGCGGTGCCCACAGCAGGATGGACACAGAACAGCGGCTCGCCCGCCCCGCTCGCACGCAACGGCAGCACTGCGTCGAACGAGTCGTCATCCGTCTGCGAGTCGGCGACGCGCCGTGCCAGGGAACCCGCGGTGGGATGCGTGAAGAGCCACTGCACCGGCACGGGGCGGCCGAACGACTCCGACAGTGACGCCACCACGGCCGTCGCACCGAGCGAAGTGCCGCCGAGGGCGAAATAGTCGTCGTCGATCCCGACTCGCGGGGTGCCGAGGCCGGCTGAGAAAGCGGTGACCACGATGTTCTCCGTGGCATCGCGGGGCGCCCGATACGCGCGGCGACCCGCGTTCGAGTCGGGAGTCGGCAGTGCCGCCCGGTCCAGTTTGCCGTTGGGAGTGACGGGGAGCGTGTCGAGCACGGTGAGCGTCGCGGGCACCATGTGAGGGGCGAGGCGCGCTTGGGCGTAGACGCGAACGTCATCGGCGACGAGACGCCCGCCGGGAACTGCGACGACATATCCATCGAGTCGGTCGCGGCGAACGGAGACCACTGCCCGGGCCACCCCTGGGGCATCGTTCAGCACCGATTCGATCTCACCGGGTTCGATCCGGAATCCGCGGACCTTGACTTGCAGGTCACTGCGGCCGACATAGTCGAGGGTGAGTGCGCCGTCGGCCGAACGGCGCCACCGCACGAGGTCGCCTGTGCGGTACATCCGCTCCCCCGGTTTACCGGAGGGATCGGCAACGAACCGGGACGCCGTTCCTGCGCGTCGGTTGCGGTAACCGCGCGCCACGGCGGGGCCGCTCACGTACAGCTCCCCCACCACGCCGGTGGGGACGGGGCGAAGCCGATGGTCGAGGACGAGTTCGGTGATTCCGCGGATCGGGCCACCCAGTTCGACGAGACCATCCACGACGAGGGGTGAGCCCGCGTTGGTCTGGATCGTGTTCTCGGCCGGACCGTAGGTGTTGATCATGTCGCGGCCCGGTGCCCACTGGGCCACGAGTTCGGGCGGGCACACTTCTCCCCCGACGACGACCGTGCCCAGATCCTCGAGTCCGGTGGGGGTGACGGTCGCGAGCACCGACGGTGTCAAAGCGACGTGCGTGACCCGTTCTCGGGTAAGTAGATCGGTGAGCTCGGTACCGCCGTAGACGGTGGGCGGCGCCACCACGAGACGGCCACCCGACCCGAAGGCCCACAACTGCTCGAGGATCGCCGCATCGAAACTCGGTGACGCGAAGTGCAGTACCCGCGACCGCGACCCGAGCGCGAACCTGGTGCGTTGTTCCTCGACGAAGTTCGACAGACCGCTGTGGGTGACCACCACTCCCTTGGGGGTTCCGGTCGATCCGGACGTGTACACGATGTAGGCCGCGTGGTCGGGGCGCAGCGGTGAACTGCGGTCGGCGTCGGTCACCGCGCGGTCGTGGTGAGTTGCGATGTGTGCGGCCTCGGCTGGGTCGTCGAGGACCAGCCATCGCCGGTGCGGCAGGTCTGCCTGCAGTCCCCCGCTGGTGATTCCGACGGCCACGTCGGAATCCTCGATCATGTGCGCGATCCGCGCGGCCGGGTACTTCGGATCGACCGCCACGTAGGCAGCACCGGTCTTCGCGACCGCCCACAGCGCCATCACCGACTCGACCGAGCGTGTCAACGCCACGGCAACTACGGTTTCGGGACCGGCTCCGAGTTCGATCAGTCTGCGCGCCAGACGATTCGAACGCGAGTCGAGGTCGAGATAGGTGAGGTGGTCGTCGCCGCATACCACCCCGACAGAGTCGCCCCCGGTCGTCGCACCACGCTCCAGCAACCGAGGGAGGGTGAGCGCGGGCTCCATCGGCCCGCCCGAGACCGGCACGAGCTCCGCGCGTTCGGCCGAGTCCAGGATGTCGATCGCGCCGATCTCCCGGCCGGGCCGGGCGACGACCGCGTCCAGGACTCGCGTAAACGCCGCGGCGAATCGCTGCACTGTCGACTCGTCGAAAATGTCGGTGGCGTAACCGAACTCGGCTGTCATCGCACCTCCATCCCGCGGTTCCTCCACTGCGAGGTAGAGATCGCATTTGGCAACCGGCGGAGCCGCGTCGACGGTGTCGATCAGGAGGCCGGGCAGTTCGACGCGCGTGGGTGAGATATTTCGGAACTCGAGTAGTGCCTGGAACAGCGGGGTGTGCGAGGTCGATCGTGCGGGATCGACGGCCTTCACGACCTGGTCGAACGGCACGTCCGCGTGGTCGAAGGCATCGAGGTCTCGGGCGCGGGTGCGGTCGAGGAGTTCGTGGAACGACGCAGACGCATCGATGTCGGAGCGGAGCACGACCGTGTTGACGAACATCCCGACCATGACATCGAGTTCGGCCGCGCCCCGGCCCGCCACGGGAGTGCCGACTGCCGATGTTGTCGCCCCGGTGAGGCGTTCGAGCAGGACCGCGAATGCCGCGTGCATCACCATGAACACGGTCGCGTCGTGCGCGCGGGCCAGGGCGGCAGCACCCGAGGCCAGTGCAGCGGGAATCTCGAACGGCACTGTACGGCCATGGTGGGTGCGTCGCGCGGGGCGGGGCCTGTCGACGGGAAGGTCGAGGAGTTCGGGGACGCCTTCGAATGTCCCCCGCCAGAAGTCGAGTTGCCGCGACACCGAGGATTGCGGATCGGTCGCGTCGCCGAGTCGTTCGAGGTGCCGCAGCGCGTGGTCGGTGTAGCACGTAGGCAGCGGGGCCCACTCGGGGCCGTGCCCGCGCGCCCGGGAAGTGTAGGCAAGCATCGTGTCGCGAGCGAGGGGCAGTGTCGATGCGCCGTCGGCCGCGATGTGGTGCACGACCAGCACCACCACGTGCTCGACCGCCCCGACCTGCAGCAGCGCGGTGCGCACCGGAATATCGCGACTCACGTCGAACCCCTCGGACGCGAGTTCGCGAAGTGCCTCGAGCATGCCGTCTTCACCGGGTACGGGCACGGGTGTGAAATCGAACGCCGCGTGGTCGAGAACTTCCTGGTAGGGCCCGGAATCCGACACCGGGTAGCGGGTGCGCAGCGGTTCGTGTCGCGCGACGACGTCCGCGAAAGCCGCGTTCAGCGCATCGAGATCGAGCTCACCGATCACGCGCAACGCGATGGGAACGTTGTACACGGGCGACGCGGTGTCGACCTGGTTGACGATCCACATTCGCTGCTGAGCGGGTGCGAGCGGGATTCGCTCGGGGCGGGGCACGGCCGCGAGGGCCTCGGCGTCAGGCACAACGGTGTCTGCGCGGGCTGCGAGTTCTGCGACAACCGGTGCGTCGAACAGGTCGCGGACCCCGAACCGGACACCGAGCGCGGCATTGACACGGGCGACCGCGCGGGTCGCGCTCAGCGAATTACCCCCGAGGTCGAAGAAATGGTCGTGACGACCCACCCGCACCAGACCGAGGACCTCGGCGAACACCTCCGCGACCGCGCGTTCGGCGCTTCCCTCCGGTGCGACGAACTCGGTGGTCCCGGTACCGAACACCGGCTCCGGGAGAGCGTCGCGGTCGAGTTTCCCGACGGGGGTGACCGGAAGCGCGTCGAGCGGCGCGATCACGGCGGGCACCAGATGAGCCGGCACGCAGCCGCGCAGGTATGCGGTGAGCTCACGAGCGTCGGGTTCGCCCGAGCCCGGAATGACGTACGAGACCGGAACGACAACACCGGAAGGATCGGGGCGCCCGACCGTCACGGCCGCGGCAACGCCGGGATGCCGGAGCAGTGCCGCGTCGATCTCACCGAGTTCGACCCGGATCCCCCGGATCTTGATCTGGAAGTCGGAGCGGCCCACGTAATCGAGCACGAGGGTGTCGTCGGGCAGTCGCCTCCAGCGCACCACGTCGCCGGTCCGGTACATGCGTACGCCGTGGGGCGCTGCAACGAACCGTGTCGCGGTGAGCGCCCCGCGGTTGCGGTAGCCGCGCGCGAGCGCCGGGCCGGAGACGTACAGTTCCCCGGCCACACCGACGGGGACAGGTTGCAGGTGGTCGTCCAGGACGGTTTCGGTGAATCCGCGGACCGGTCCGCCGATCGTCACGGGCGCATCGGCAACGAGTGTCGCGGCGTTCGACATGACGGTCGATTCCGTGGGCCCGTAGCCGTTGATCAGAGTGCGGCCGGGGGCCAGGCGTTCGACGAGTTCGTCCGGGCAGGCTTCGCCCGCCACGGCCAGCGTGTGCAGGGACCTCGGGAGTCGCGGCACCGTCGACAACACCGTAGGCGTGAGCACGGCGTGCGTGACATCGTGTCGATGCAGAATCTCTCCGAGTTCGTCGCCGCCCATCACGGTGGGCGGCACCACGACCAGACGCGCCGCACTTCCGGTCGCCCAAAGAATTTCGAACACGGACGCATCGAAGCTCGGAGAGGCGCAGTGCAGCACACGGGCGTCGAGGCACCCACCGAAGCGGTCACGCTGCTCGGCGACCAGGTCGGCGATGCCGCGATGGGTGACGGTGACGCCCTTGGGAATACCGGTCGAGCCGGATGTGTAGATCAGGTACGCCGCTCCGTCGGAGTGCACAGCCGCAGGTGCGGACGCAGTGAGTTCCGTGGTGGGTAGGCCGTCCCTGAGTTCGAGCCATCGAACCCCGTCCGGCAGCGCCGCGCGGAACTCCGGTGTCGTCAGGCCCACCGCGACAGCCGAATCGGTGAGCATGTGTTCGATCCGTTCGGTGGGGTACGAGGGGTCGACAGGCACGAACGCTGCGCCGCTCTTGACCACCGACCACACCGCCACCACCGATTCGATCGACCGAGCAATCGCGACGGCCACGACTGTCTCCGGCCCGGCCCCCGAAACGCGAAGGGCGTGGGCGATCCGGTCCGAGGCAGCGTCGAGTTCGGCGTAGGTGACGGTGCGGTCCTCGCACTGCACCGCGACACCCTGCGGATTCGCGGCGACGGCGGCCGCGAGGACCTCGGGCATCGTCATGCCGGGCTCCCCCGCTGCGCCGCGGACAGCACCGGGTACGTCGATCGCCCCGATGCCGGTCAGCGGCGCATCCGACGACGCGGACACGAACGCACCGATGAGATCGACGAGCCGCGCATGGTGCGCTTCCGCTTCGTCGTCGGTGTAGCGGCCGGGGTTGGCGCGGACCTCGACGATCGTCTGCGGCGGATGGCCGGAGCGGTAGATATTGACCATGATGTCCGGCACCGGCCCCGCGGTGAGGATGTGGAAGTCGGCCGTGCAGGGCCCGAATCGCCATTCCCGGTCGAAGAGCATCACATTGACGACGGGCGACGAGATCCTGCGGGCAGCGGCGTCCGCGCCCAGCTCTCGAAGGATGTCCTCGACGTTTCCTCGCTGGTGCCGCAGCGCGCCGGTGAGTTCGAGCCGGATCCGGCCGACGAGAGTGCCCACGGTGTCATCCGTGCGAACCGACGCAAGCACGGGGACGACGTTGGCGAGCATGCCTCCGGACTGTCGCAGCACCGCGGTGGTGCGCGCGGACACGGGGATGTCGACCAGTACTTCCTTTCGCCCGGTGGTGCGCGCGAGGTGGCACGCAAATGCCGCGACGATCCGCGCGGCAGCGTCGGCTCCGGACGCCCCCAGCCGGTCGGCCGTGTCCTCGGTGAGCGCTGCACGGACGACCCTGCTGCGTACCGAGGGCGCTGCAACCTTGTCGGTGAGCGTGACTGCGGCCGACCGCATGTGGAGGCGCTCCGCCCAGTGGTTACGGTCCTGCTGGTGCCGGCGGGAGGCGTGGTACTCATCGTCGATCTGTTGCAGGGTGCGCAGGTCTGCGGCGCGATTCATCGGGGCTTCGCGGTTTTCGACCGCAGCGGTGTACAACTCGGCGACCCGATCGACCATCGTCGCGGCACCATGCCCGTCGAGCGCGATGTGGTGGATGCGCGTGTACCAGAAGTACCGGTCGTCTGCGACCTGAAGCAGAGCGGCTTCGGCGAGCGGGCCTTCGTTCAGATCGATTCCGGCAGTGTGGTTCTGATCCATCCACTTGCGTGCGGCCGCTGCCGGGTCGGGTGCCGCACGAAAATCGTGCACGTCCGATTCGGCATCGGGAGGCGGCGCGACCACCTGATGGGGTTCGCCGCCGATCTCGATGACGCGGAGGAACACCGATTGGAACTCGTGCGCGGCGACGAGCGAGACGCGCCGGAACACGTCGACGTCGAGCGGTCCACGAATGTCGACGTACTGTGCGATGCAAATCGGTACATGGGGCGCGAGCTGTTGGGCGAACCACAGCCCGCGCTGCGCGGGCGAAAGCGGAAATGGTTCGTGGACAACAGCAGTGGCGATAGCCATGAAATCACACCCAGGGTAGCGGCGAAGGCGGCGTCCATTCGTTCCGGACGGCCGAGATATCGGCTCCACTACTGTCCCGCGTGCACGACCTCGCAGATACGCACCCTAGGTGTCGGCCTTCGCCACCTATACCGTGCCGCTGGTAACGAGTCAGGGTGTGGGCGTCGATCCTCCCCACGTCGGGTCGACCTGCAATGCGCTGCGATAGTCAGCGATGAGCTCTCTGCACCAGCGTGATTGTGGGCGAAGGCACCGCAGCGTTCGGAATTCGCCATCCCAGCGGGGAGTTGGCACTTGCTTCGGTGACGTGTTGCATCGGCGCAATATCCTTTCCGTTGGCACGTGCGCCGGGGGGCCTACAGCGAGGAGCTATTGCAGTAGATCCTTCGCGATCCGTTCAATTCTGAGGACACCCTCGAACAGATCTTCGCCGATGCCGGCGCGCAGCTTGGCCTCGATACCCGCAGCGAGGTCATCGGCCTCCTCGATGGCCTTCGCTCCCAGCGTGGTCAGCCGTACCTCTACAAGCTTCTGATGCATCGGGGACGGTCGACGGCTGATGAGGCCCTTACTCTCGAGAGTGGACAACATCGTGCCGGTTGCCTGCGGGGTGCCCATCCCAGTTCGTGCGAGCTGCGCCGCAGAGGTTGGCTCGAGGTGCCTGATCGACAGGAGGGTCGCGTACTGCGGCACGGTGAGATCGAGCGGACGCAGCGCAGAAGCCTTCGCGTCGATGATCAGCCGTGCGATTCGCCGAATGTGGGTTCCGAGGCGGTCGTCGAGCACCTCGGATAGCGAGTTGTTGCCGGCCTCATTCGTCACGAATGCTTCTCCTCTATCTGCGCATACTTCGATGGATCAGGTTATTGTCTCCTCCGGGCATGCGCCAGTTCGCTTACCGCGCCGACAGCACGTTTCCACGCGCCGCCCTCGACGGTCCCAATCCGGCTGGTCCGAAGCCTGAACTCTCGGAGATGCAGCGCCGTAACCGAAACCGTATCAATATGACATTTCATAGAAAACTCTTGTTATATAACAACTAGTTGCTACCCTTCTCTCTGCCACTCGACGGAAGACGAAGCCAAAGATGCCCCCGCCACGAGGCGTGGGCGCACCACGACGACTCGCCCGTCGCTACTGAGGGAGGAGCTGCATGCCCATGACGATCGAATACCAAGCAGAGGAAATTGGCTACGAGGAGAGCAAGCGGGAGGTCGTCACCAACGAAGGGGTGCTGCGGTATCACGAGGCCGGCGACGGTCCGCCTCTGCTGCTGTTGCATGGCTCGGGGATCGGAGTCAGTGGATGGCGTAACTTCCGCGAAAACCTCACCGCGCTCGCGCAGCAGTTCCATTGCTACGTGTTGGAGTTTCCGGGGTTCGGTGTGAGTGATCCGGTGGACGGCCTCCCAGTCGTCACGGCCGCTGCGTCGGTGACTCGGTTCATGGATGCGGTCGGTATCGAATCTGCTGCGATCATCGGTAATTCGATGGGCGGGGTCGTTGGCGTCCAGGTCGCGATGCAGCATCCCGACCGAGTCACAAAGCTCATATCTATTGGCGGTGTCGGTCCGAACATTTTCAGCCAGGCTCCGAGTGAAGGCACTCGGCTGCTGCGGGACTTCGCTGACGAACCCAGTCGCGAGAAGCTGGTGAGATGGCTCAACTGCATGGTCTACGACCCTGCCGTGGTCACGGAGGAACGTATCGAAGAGCGGTGGGAGACAGCGAAGGACCCAGCTTCCCATAAGACACTTGCCGCGATGTACGGATCCCAAGCAGCTGCCGCGCAGCAGCGCGCGCTCGAGGCTTCCGATGCACCGCCGTATTGGTCGATGATGCGGAAGGTTCAGTGCCCGACCCTGTTCACCTGGGGGCTCGATGACCGGCAGTGCCCGCCCGACATGCCACTCGTGCCGCTTCGATTGGCACCCAATGCCGAGCTTCATATTTTCCCGAACTGCGGCCACTGGGTGATGGTTGAAGCCAAGGAGGCGTTCGAGCGCGTCGCGCTCGAGTTCCTGCTCCGCCGAGTGCTCTGAACGCCAACTTCGGCTGACTAGTTTCGTTCGGAAACGGACTCCTCGGCTTCGCCCTCGTCATCGCTCTCGCCTCCGCGGTTGCGCGCGTCGGACACCTTCGCAAGGCTTCGGCCCAGGACGCCGCCCACCGACTTGAGCGGGCTGTCGATCGAATCGAGTGCGTCGGCGATCTCAGGGTCCTCGTCGACGAGCCATCCTGCCGTATCGGCACGGCATGCCGAACGGAAATCTTCGAGGTCGTCTCGCAACCCTGCAAGTGTGCGCGTGGTTCGGGGCGAGGACAAACGCCTGACGACTTCGAGCGGAGTGCCCTCGGCGAGGCGGGCGAGTGCGCGGCGACCCCGGCGGAGTAGCTCTCCGTCCTGCTCGAAGTGCTCGGCGAGAAGGGTGCGTGCAGCACTGAGCACTTCGCTCAGTCGGTCCGGTTCAGCCGTACAGGCGCGTTCGATGCTCAGGCGCTGCCACATCGTCTCGGCGTCCTCGACCAGCACGAGCAGTTGCAACGCTTCCCCGAATCGACCTTCGTCGGCAAGGGCGAGCAATAACGCGACGTGCGCCGAGACGGGGATCTCGGGCTCGACCCGGTCGAGGTGCGCGACGGCGTATGCGCGGAGCCGCTGGACCGCGACGGACAGCAGCGGACCGAGTTCCGCGATCGCGGCCCATTCCTCCTCGGGAAGCGATCCACGATGATCGGCGATCGCGATCGCACGTGTCAGCGCATTGTGGTGGACGACGACGTCACCGAGATCGGGAGCGCCGGCGGCCGCCAAGACCTTCTCCACCATGTCGGGGTCGGCGTCCTCGCCTCTGAGCCGGACGATCGCGGCTTCGACCGATCCGACGGCACCCGCCAGCGCACGCACGATCGCATCCGCAGGGATCACGCCGGAAGAGTCGGGATTCGGCAGGTCGTTCATGTGCACCATCGTCCTACGAGGCACCCCCGATGCACCAGCCGGCCTCACACCTCACGACCGGGGACGATCCTGACCGCTGGGTACCCGTACCCACGCGCTCTCGAGCAACGAGACCACCTCGGCTTCGTGACGTGCACGGTAGGCGCTGAGGATACGGCGTGGGCGCGTCTCACCGTCGAGCCCGATTGCCGTCGCGAACGCCGCTGCGATGCCCGCCTCGGGCACGACCTCCGGCGTTGTGTAACCGATGAGTGCAAGCGCTTTACGGAGCGGATCTGCATTCGAGGCGAACGTGCGCAACGGCAGAACGTCGAACCGGCCGTCCGAGCGGAATTCGAAGAACAGCTCGCCGTACTCGTCGATACCGATCTCGTCCAGGAACCGGCGCACCGACGCAAGTTGCGGAATCGGGCCGGTCCACCGCAGGACCTGGGGGCCGAGCCTCGACTTCAACACGGTCTCGGCACCGGGATCGCAGCCGACGATACCCGCGACGGCAGACGGAAGCGGTACCTCGGCGCCGCGGATGTGGTCGCGGGTGACGGGAATCCGCAGTCGCCAGTGTTCGTCGAGGCGGTACAGGCGTTTGGTGCGCTCAGGAGGCAGTGTGGGCCCATGGGTGCGGCGTCGACGGCGCACACACTCGGTGACGACCTCGAAATCCCCGCTCGCCGCGAATACCCGCGCGGACGCATCGGAGATCGAAAACCGCTGGACCAGCGCTTCGGCCACCTTGTCGAGCTCGATCGAGCCGGCCGCTCCGTCGACGAGTCGCGCGATGCGCCTCCCGATCGCGGTGACGGGATCGGTCTCCCATTCGAGTAGGCCCCACAGTCCGTCGTCTTCGGTGACGGTGAACCGGTCGTCGTCGGAGAGTTCTTCGACAACGCTGTGAATATCGATGTTCGCGTCCATGCGGGCGACGAGCGTTTCGACGGAGAGCGGGTCGCCGACCACCTCGAGGATCTGCGCAGCGCGCCCTGCGACGGTGTCCTGGGGTGTGAGGATCCGGCCGTCGAACATGGTGGTTCCGCAGTGCGTGAGCCACGATTCGAACTCGTCGGCGGGCAAGTGCCAGATCGCTGCGACCTCTGCGGGTTGCACCACTGCGTTGGCGGATTCGAATTCGCCGAGCAACGCCCGGGTCTGCTTCTCCGCCTCGGCGAGGTCGGGCACGGCGATCCATCCGTCGGCGACGGTGCAGCGGTCGTCGAGCCGGTCGAGGACCTTCCACAGCGGCGCGTCGAGCCCTGGGACCACCTGCGCAAGCACGGGGCGATCGCGCACGATGCGGTGGAACGAGGCGACCGGTCGGACGTCGGTGCGCAACGCCGCCAGGAAGTCACCCACCGCGGTGCCGAACGGGAACGTCGACGGCTGGGACGCATCGACGTCGTCCTCATCGTGGATGCGACGCCGCAAGGTCTCGCGTTCGGCGGCGGGCAACGAGCCAACATAGTCGGCGAGTTCGGCCACCGGGTCGGCAGGCGCCCCCACAGGGAGATCTCGGGCGGCGACCGCCCCGAGGCGTGCGACCGCTTCCTGGATCTCCTCCGGAGCACCCGCGTCGAGGCCGATGCTGAGCAACGGTCGATCCCGCTGTCCGCACAGCGTCTGCCACCGGGCAACGGCAGCGAGGTCGTCGACGAGAAGTGCAAGCGCAGGAACAGGTGCTGCCGATTCTTCGGGAACGAGGGTTGCAGGGTCGCGAAGCACCGTGAGTACGAGAGCCGCGCAGACGATTTCATAGACTGCGTGGCTGTCTGCGCCCCGTACGTCGAACAGATCGGCGGGGCTGCGGCTGAACAGCTCCGCGGTGGTGGGGGCGTGCGGCAGACGCCCAATGATCGTCGCGGCCGACATCCCGAGATCGAGGGCGTCCACGGTTACTTCGACGGTGCGGATCAGGCCGTCCGCGAACCGCAGTTCGGGGTGGTCGGTGACGTAGATCCGGGACAGCTCCGCACACAGCTCCGGGATCTCGGTTTCGGCGGCGGTCTGCGCCGGTGACTGCGATTCCCACCAGGCCGGTGTCGGCGCGAGCGCAGTCAACGCTGCGGTGCGCGCAGAACCGTAGCGATCGAGCCAGGGCATGAGCTCGAGCCAGGTTCGGTCGTCGAGTTCATCGACCGAAAGCGCACGTGACCACAGCGACACGAACCGATGCTCCTCTTCGACGTCCTGCGGGAACCGTCGCGGGTCCCTCCGTGCGGGACGTCCGTGAGGACGCCCGACCGCTCAGCATACCGATCGAAACCGCACTCTCGCAGACAAGCGCACGGGCGCGCAGCAGCGATCGAGCCCGGTGCGGTGCAGCCCCGCGACGTCGGGTCGACGTCAGGTCACCGCCGCGTCGCGGGGGGCTTCGTCGCCGGGCTCCCCTTCCACCACGTCCGCACGCAGACGTAACAGCACGAGCCCCGCGACCGAGGCAACGATGAGCGAGCCCACCGCCCCGTTCACATGCAAGGCATATACGGCGATCCCGGATCCGATCAGCCCAGCCAGCAGCGCACACCACAGCAACGCTTTCCCGAAGAACGCTCCCATTTCTCAAATACCTTCCGGCAAGTCCCCATCCAGGTCGCAACGATAGTGTCACCTGTCACAAAATCGGCAACACCCGGGCGGTGTGTCCCCAACTGGTGTACGAATCGCGGCGCGAGGATACTCGGCACGACAGGCGAGGAATGAGAGGCACGACGTGGATACACCCCCGAGCGGGCACGAGGTGATCCTGCGGGATGTGACGCTGCGCGACGGACTGCAGCTCACCGGCAAACTGCTCCCGACACAGCGCAAGGTCGAGATCGTGCGCGCTCTCCTCGCCGCGGGGATACCCGAGCTCGAGATCGGGTCGCTCGCACGCGCCGATCTGGTGCCGACGATGGCGAACAGTCTCGAGCTGGTGTCGGCGCTCACCGAGGAAGAACTGGACCGCTGCTGGATCTGGGTGGCCACCCCGCGACACGTGGAGAAGGCACTCGCTGCAGGAGCTCGGCGGTTCCAGTACTGCTTCTCGGTGTCCGATTCGCACAACCGCGCGAACATCGGCCGCGACACCGAAGACAGCCTCGCAGCGATGCCCGCCGCCGTGGAACTGGCCCACAACGCGGGCGGCAGCATCCAGCTTTGTCTGGCGACCTCGTTCACCTGTCCCTTCGACGGGCCGATCGACCCCGACCGCGTCCTCGAGATCGCGTGCGACCCGCGGGCCGACGGATCGGCCGACATCGTGGTCGCGGACACTCTCGGCCAAGCCGTCCCGCAGCAGGTCAGCGCGCTCGTCTCGCGCGTCCGCGCGGAGTCGCCGGACCGTCGGATCGTCTACCACGGCCACGACACGTGGGGCCTGGGCGTCGCGAACAGCCTCGCCGCTGCCGAAGCGGGTGCGAACGTCGTCGACGGGGCGCTCGGAGGGCTCGGAGGGTGCCCGTTCGCGCCCGGAGCAAGCGGCAACACCGCGAGTGAGGATCTGCTCTTCGCGACCCGCCCGTCGTGGCTCTCACCGGAGGTGTTCGCAGATATCGTCCGGCTCGGCGAGAACATCGTCGCCGAACTGGACGAACCCAATCGGTCCCGGGCCCGGCAGGGAGCGCGGTCGGAGGCCGAGGCGTTCGAGTGGGTCGTCCGCGCGTGAAGATCCTGATCGCACCCGACAGCTTCAAGGGCACCTACACCGCCGCCGAGGTGGCCGACTCGATCGCCGCGGGAGCGGTATCTGCGGGTCACGAGACGGTCTGCATGCCCCTCGCAGACGGCGGTGAGGGCACCCTCGACGTCCTCACGGTCCCGCTCGGTCTCGAACGTGTCGACGTCGACGCCGTCAACCCGTGGCGGGTGCCGTGCCACGGATTCTTCGGCCTGTCCCCCGACGGCACCGCCATCGTCGAACTCGCCACGGTCAGTGGAATCACCACCACGCACAACGGTGTTCGCGATGCCGTTACGGCAGACACGTACGGCACCGGGATGATCATGGCCGCGGCGGCGAAGCGCGGTGCGCGACAGATCGTCGTGGCCGCGGGCGGATCGGCCACCACCGACGGTGGCCTGGGAGCGCTCGCCGCGATCGACGACGCCGGTGGACTCGGCTCCGCATCCGTCGCCGTACTCACGGATGTCACCACCCGATACACCGACGCCGCGCGGGTCTTCGGCCCGCAGAAGGGCGCCGATCCCGCAACCGTCGAGCTGCTGACGAGACGACTGCACGAGGCTGCCGAGGCATTGCCGCGCGATCCACGAAGAGTGGATGGGACAGGTGCTGCCGGCGGGTTTTCGGGAGGCATGTGGGCGGGTGTCGGCGCAACACTGCGCCCCGGTGCCGACTATGTGCTCGACGTCGTGGGATTCGACGAGTCGCTCGCAACCGCCGACCTCGTGGTGGTCGGTGAGGGACGACTCGACGGACAATCCCGCGCAGGAAAGATCATCTCGGCCGTCCTGGCGCGCAGCGGTTCGGTGCCCGTCGTCGCGGTAGTGGGGTCGGTCGGTGATGATCTCGGCGATTACCGGACGCGGTTCGCGGCGGTGATGGTGGCCTCCGACGCGGAGGCGATGCGAGCTGCGGGGGCCGCACTCTGCCCGCCCACGCCGAAGAGTCGCGCTAGCCGCGCATCGGACGCATAGAGCGCATCGAGGTCGAAGGTGGATGCCGAACTCAGCACCTCGTCCGCGCCTGTCTCCTCGACGAGTTTCTCGATCTGTTCGGCGACCTGGTCCTCGGTGCCGACGATCGCCGAGGCAGCGGTGTCGTCGAGGATCCGCTGTCGGCGCACCGTGACGGGGAGGTCGCGCAGTGACTCGAGCTGCATCAGCGGCGGGAAGTAGCCGCGCTCGCGGGAGAGTGCCATCGCCCACCCTTCCGGCAGCAACAGATCGGCGGCATCCGCTTCGGTGTCGGCTATGAGAATGTCGGCGCCGATCACCAGGTACGGCTCGGGATTTGCTTCGCTGGGTCGATAGTCGGCGCGATAACGTTCGAACGGTGCGGGCCCCTGCGTCAGGATCGGGCCCGCGACGACGGCCGGTAGCCCCAGACGCGCTGCCACCTGGAGGCCGGCGCCGGTCCCCAGCACGAACAGCGGCGGTGGTTGCGCCACCCGGGGCCTGATCGACACCGGCGCCGTGTCGTCGAGATAGGCGCGCAGTTCGTCGATATCAGCGGCGAAATCGTCCGGCTCGGCGCGGGTGGTGCGCAAGGCTTCGCGAATGGGCGTGGTGAAGCCGAGGGACCGCCCGACACCCAGATCGATCCGCCCCGGGTGCAGCGCCTCGAGCACGGCGAATTGTTCCGCGACGACGATCGGCTGATGGTTGGGCAGCATCACACCGGCCGACCCGACCCGGATGTGGCGCGTCCGATCGGCGATGGCCTGGATCAGCAGGGCCGGGGCGCCGGAGGCCACTCCCGGTACCGCATGATGTTCCGCGACCCAGAACCGTTGGTATCCGGCCGCTTCAGCGAGTTCCGCGCGGTACAGAGTCTGGCGTAGTGCGGACGCGTCGTCCTGCCCCTCCCGTGTGCGGGAGCGGTCCAGCAGCGACAGCGCAACATCCATGTGGGATATCAACGCCCCGCCGTGCAGCGATCATCCCGGGCGACCGGTCGGCCGTGGTCAGGGCGCCGGATCGTCCGGTGGGTCGCAGGGCGGCGTCGGCTCCGCAGTAGGTTCCGGGGCCGGGCTCGGGGCGGGATCGGAGCCGCGTGCAGGCCACGACGCCGGCTGCGCCGCACCGCACGGATCGCTGCCCGGTGATGCCGGGGTCCGAGTTGCGCCGGCATCGTCCGGACTGCCCGCGTTGCGGGGATCGGAGTGCGGTGCGTCCCGATCCCACAGTTGCGGGGTGTCCGTTCCAGGCGCGGAGTCGGTGGTGCCGAGCACCTCGCTTCGTTCCGCGGACCCGCCCGGCCCTTCGGAACCGCTCCGATCTTCGAACCCGCCCATGGCGAGGGCCAGCCCCCCGCCGAGCATCGCGACGAGAGCGACGACGACGAACAGGAGGACGAGGTTTCGATGGATCGACGCCGTACCTGCCGCAGCAGCAGCAGCGGGCTGCACTCGGCTACGACGCGCGGCGACAAGGGCGGCTCCCGTCGCACGGTGCCACGGCACACCGTGCGGAGTCACGAACGGAACACCGAGGATCGTGGAGAGTTCCCGGGCCGGCACCGCGTCGCCGGGGCGCAGGTCGAGGAATACCAGCGCTGCCGGGGAGACGCCGGCCCTGGCGAGTGCTTCATCCACGGTGTCGGGCAGGGCGTCGGGTGCGCCGGTGAGGTCGTCGCCGCGCACGACCGACGAGAGCACCGTCCGGGGTCGGGTGTCGACGATCGACACGGACTCGACACCGCCGGTACGGGTGTGGAGTGCCAGGACAGGTGTGCCGGTGAGTTCGGGTGCGCCCGCCAAGTATGCGAGGCGTGCGACGTCGAGTGGGACCACTTCGACGGGTGCCTCGCTCACCGCGCGGACAGCATTCGCGACCGAATCGGTGTCGGCGGCAGCGTCCGGCAACTCGACGAGACCGATCATGCCGACAGTCAGCGATGCGTTCTCGGCCCGCTGCGCCATCGAGGTCACGGCCCGCGCGACGGCGTCGGCCGCCGATCCCTCCGGTTCGGCTGCCCAGCGCTGCGAATCGAAGGGGCCGAGCTGCGGAACGTCGGCGTCGACAAGAACCGCGGAGACTTCACCGTCATCGACGGCTACGCCGAGCACAGGGCGCATCGTCACCGCCTCTTCGCCAAGATCGACACGGACTGCACGAGCCTAGCCGAACTCGACCCTCAGATCCGGTAACACCCGACGGTCAGTCCGACGATCGCTGCCACATAGCTGCCGAAGGTGATGTAGGAGCCGTCGGCTGCGAACATCCGCATCGAGAAGCCTGTGTCGGGTGGAAGGACGTGGCGTCCGTGGAAACCGGCGCGGGCGGCGGTGCGTTCGAACAGGTCCGCGGCGCGCTGCAGATCGGCGACGGGCACGGGCTGCGAGCTCCCCTGAATAGGCAGATGCACCGACATCCCGTGTGTGCCGTCGGCGAGGGTGCACCCCGCGTTCGTGCGCGCGTACTTCTCGGAGAATTCGAGGTCGGGGAACTCCTCCGAAAGTGCATCCATGACGTCGTGCTGGACTTGGAGGTAGTACTCGACCGCGGCGCCGCTGTCATCGGCGACCGGCTCGGGGACAGCGCGGGGGCTCGCTGTCGCGCATCCGGTCGTTGTCAGCAGCGCCGCTGCAGCAATGCATACGTGGAGAACAGAAATCTCGCTCATCGGACACCCCGTTCGTCGGCGGTGCCTGCGATGACGACCGCGATGTTGTAGGTACTCATGGAACCGGGCGTCAGATAGGAGCTGTGCCCTACAGAGGCGGTACGCGGGTCTCCCGAAAGGTCTTCTCCCGCATCGCTGGACAGACGGGTCAAACCCGGGATTCGACTGGGATCCCCACCGAAGATTCCGGTATCGGCGATGAGGTCCTCGTCCGCTTCGATCAAGTACATCGACCCCGGAGCCATGCCGAGTGTGTCGAGGTCGGAGGTGCCGAGTCCGGCAGCGCCGACGAAGACCGCCCTCCCGGCCTCCGCGCCCTGCTGCAACGCGAGACTCGTCACGAGCGCTCCGTACGAATGACCGATCGTAGTCACGTTCGGTGGCGAGTCGGGGCGAGATGCGTCGAGTCCGTCGAGGAAGGTCGCCAAGCGCGGTGCGGCCAGCGTCGCAGACAGATCCGAGACAGGACTGCGTTCGGTGAATGCGAGGCCCCAACCGAAATGCGGTGCCTGGTAGTTCATCCAGGTGACCGCTGCGACGGACTCGGACCCTCGGTCGACACGCCCGAGTTCTCGTTGCGCTTCGTCGCGCAAACCGGACACCTGCTGGTCGTAGCCGTGGAGATTGCCTTGCACGGTCGATCCTGCGCCCGGGGTGAAAACTGCGATGTGGTCGGCGGTATCGATGTCGCCGACCGCAACCGCGGCCATCGCCTCGCGACCGGACATGTCGAGCGCAAGCAACCGACGATCGTCCAGTGCGAGTGTGCGGTCTATCGCATCGAGTGCGTCGAGTTTGTTCAGGGTCTGCTCGAGCCCCGCATCGGCGTTGGAGAGTAAACCACCGAACAGATTGCCCGCCAGCTCGTCTTGAAGTTTCAGGGCAACGCCCGTCAATCGTTCACGTTCGATTCCGAGCAGGGCTCGGTTCGCGAGGTCGCGGACTTCGGCGGGTACTCCGTCGAGACCGCCGATCCGTTCCGGGTATTCGGTGAGCAGCACGGCGCGGTCGGAGGGAGTGAGGCCGTTCCACCAGGCGGCGACCTGTTCCGGATCGGCTCCGGGGCCGGGCAGGGGCCCGATCTCGGGGAATCTTGTCGAGACATGGACGAATTCCGTTGCGGATACCGAGCCTTCCTCCGGAAAGACCCGCGAGAGCATAGATGCCGCTTCATCGGCGAGTTTTTGTGCGCGAAGAAGCAGGGCGTCGAGTTTCGCCCGCAGTATATTGCGGTCTGCGTCGGGTGCAACTCCGGCACGACCTGGCACCTCGGTGAGTGCACCGTCCAATCCGATGACGAGGCCGCGTTCGTCCGCCCAGGCGTATGCCGCCACGAGTTCGGCATGCAGAGCGCGCAGTTGCGGAACCACCCAGGCTGCGCACGCAATCACTCTGCGGTACGAATCAGACTGAACGCCAACCGCATCGATGAACGACTGCGATGAGATCACCGCGGCGTCCGCGGCGTCACCGGTCCAGGCACCCCCGAGCGTGACAACTCGGCGGATATCACCGGCAATGCGGTCCAGTTCCTCGGCACTCTCGCCGAGGTGGGTTCCGAGACTTTCCAATGCGTCCGGATCCCACCCTGCCAGATCGCGCAGATTCATGTCGTTTCCACCCCCTGTTGCGAAAGCATAGGGGGCACATACGACTACCGGCTCGGGGAGGGGTCCCCGGGCCGGTATCTGTGGATGAATCAGTTGCCTGTGGACAACCTTTCGCTATACATCGGCGATGGCCTCCAGCGGCGGGGTCTTCGCGGCTCGGTGTCCCGGCCACAGCGCGGCCAGCACGCCCACCACGCCGGAACCGATGAGCATGCCCACGACCTGGCCCCAGGGCACCGAGATCCGGTCGAGTCCCTGATCGGCGAGGGTGCTCACGAATGCCCAGCCGAATACCAGCCCCAGCACGAGACCGACGACGGCGCCGAACACCGCAATGAGCAACGACTCGATGTAAATGGTGCGTCTGACCTGTGCACGTTGCATTCCGACAGCGCGCAGCATGCCGATCTCGCGTCGCCTCTCGACGACCGACAATGCGAGTGTGTTGACGATGCCGAGGATCGCGATGACGACAGCGAGTGCGAGCAGTCCGTAGAGGATCGCGAGGAGCATGTCGATCTGCTGGGCCTGTTGCCCCTTGAACTGCTCGCGGTCCATCACCTGGACGATGACGAGGTCCTTGGTGGCGTCCTCGAGTCCCGTCCGGATGGACTCCGGATCGGCTCCGGCTGCGGTGTTGACGAGCACGACCTGCGCCGATCGCGACGCCACCGGGGTGAACTGTTCGTACAGTTCCGTCGAGACGATCCACGGACCGATGAGTTGATTGTCCGCATAGATCCCGACGACGCTGGTATCGACCGTCTCGCCGTCCTTGCTCGTGAGCGGCACCGTGGTGCCGAGCTGCCAGCCGTTGTCCGACGCGGCGCTCTCCGACACGACCATCTGGTTGCCCGTGACGGCGTCGGTGCCCTCCTTCATCTCCAGTGTGAGGACGTCCTGGATGGAACCACCCGTCACCGCTGTCCCGTACGCGGGCTCATCGTCGATCGTCGCTTGCACGCCGTGCGAGGACACCACTTCCACGACCCCGTCGACACCGCGTGCGGCGTCCTCGGCCGCGATCGGCAGTCCGAACATCGGTGGCCCGGTCAGCACGAACTCGGATTTCACGCCGGTGTCGACGAGCGCGTCGACGCTTGCTTTCGCGGACGAGCCGAACACACCGATGACGGACACGAGCATCAGGCCGAGTGTCAGGGCGAAGGCAGTCGCAGCGGTGCGACGCGGGTTACGGGTCGCGTTGGTACGGGCCAAGCGCCCGACCGCGCCGAAGGGCCGCGCGAACACCGCACCGAGAACCCTCACGACGGGTCGCGACAAGGCAGGTGCCGCGAACAGTACGGCGAGGATGAGCGCGAACGCGCCCAGACCGACAGTTGCGGCGGCGCCGCCTCCGGTGCGTTGCGCGCCGACCGCGACGAGCACGGCACCTGCAACCGCGGCGACCACCCCGGCGATCGTGCGGATCTTCAGAGACTCCACGGATGCGGTGGATTCCTCGCGCATCGCGGCAACCGGCGGCACGTGCATGGCGCGCCGCGCCGGCGCGTAGGCACTGACGACGGTGACGATGACACCCACGAGCAGCGCGACGATCACGGTGCGCGGCGACAATTGCAGCGGACCGGACGGGAGCCCGAGATCCGCGGCATTGAGCGCTGCGCGGAGTCCGTACGCGAGCGCGACACCGGCTGCGATCCCGATCGCGCTGCCGATGACACCGACGACGAGCGCTTCGAGAGTGACCGACCGCCCGACCTGCTTACGGCTCGCGCCGATGGCACGCAGCAAAGCGAGTTCGCGTAGTCGCTGGGCCACGATCATGGAGAACGTGTTGTAGATGATGAACGTGCCGACGAGCAATGCGATGGCGCCGAAGGCGAGCAGGAAGTAGTTGAGGAAGCTCAATGCTTCGGACACCTGATCCTGGGTTTCCTCGGTGACTTCGGCGCCGGTCTGCACCTTCATGTCGGGCAACGCGGCGGCGACCTCGTCACGCAGCGCTTCCGGACTCATCGAACCGTCGCCGACGACGTCGAGGAACTGGACGTGCTTGCCGTCGGTGAACAACTGGCTCGCCTGCTGCTCGGTGAACAGCGCACCGATGTATCCACCGGTGTCGGTGTCGAGGTCGTAGATTCCGCTCACCGTGACGGGAACCATGCCCTGAGACATGGTCAGGACCTTCGTCGCGTCGCCGATCGCCAGGTCGCCGCGTTCGGCCGCGCTCGTGTTGAGCGCGATCTGCCCGACTTCAGCAGGCGGTGTGCCTTCGGTGAACTGCAAGGGTTCGCCGACCGTTTCCTCGGGCGGGAACCACGCGGAGCCTTCTGCCGGTGCGCCACCGGTCTGGATCGCGGCGCCGTCGGAGCCGAGCACGATGAGCCCGCCGCTGATCGTCGGCGCCGTGCGTTCGACGCCGCCGAGGGCGTCCACCCGGCCGATGTCGTCGACGGGGACACCGCTCGAGCCGAATTCTTCGCTGCTGACACGGACGTCGACGCCCTTGGCGACATCACCGAAGATGTCGTCGAATGTGCGTTGGAGGGTGTCGGTGAACACGAACGACCCGGTGATGAAGGCGGTGCCGAGTACCACCGACAGCACCGTCAGAGCGAGCCGCACCTTGTGTGCGGCGAGGTTGCGCAGCGCAACCTTGCGGATGGGATTCCCACTCATGGTCGCCGGCTCCTACTTCGCTGCGCGGGCGGTGGCGGCGGTATCGAATTGCTTCATGCGGTCGAGTACCGATTCGGCGGTCGGGTCGCGCATCTCGTCGACGATGCGGCCGTCGGAAAGGAATACGACGCGGTCGGCGTATCCGGCTGCCCGCGGATCGTGGGTGACGATCACGACGGTCTGCTCGAACTCGTCGACCGCGGCACGCAGGATCGACAACACTTCGCCGGACGAGTGCGAGTCGAGGTTGCCGGTGGGCTCGTCGCCGAAGATGATCTCCGGCCTGCCTGCCAGCGCACGCGCACACGCGACACGCTGTTGCTGGCCCCCGGACAGTTCGCCGGGCTTGTGGTCGAGACGGTCCCCGAGCCCGAGCCTGCCGACGACGGTGTCGAGCCATTCGCGGTCCACCTTGCGGCCTGCGATGTCGAGCGGCAGCGTGATGTTCTCGAGCGCCGTCAGTGTGGGCACGAGGTTGAACGCCTGGAAGACGAAGCCGATGCGGTCGCGACGCAGCTGCGTCATGGCTTTGTCGGAGAGCGTCGTGAGGTCGGTGTCGCCGATGAGCACCGCGCCGGACGTCGCACTGTCGAGTCCGGCAAGACAGTGCATCAGGGTGGACTTGCCGGATCCGGACGGGCCCATGATCGCGGTGAACTCACCGGCAGCGAAATCCTCGGTCACACCGTCGAGGGCGTGAACAGCGGTTTCACCTGTTCCGTAGATCTTCTTCAGGTTCTGGGCTCGGGCAGCGGGGGCCGAATGCGATGGCATGCGCACCATCCTTCCCCGTCATGCTTCGACGCACCATCGGGGACTCCCCTGATTTTGCGATCGCGCCCATCAGGGAGGTCAGCTCCAGCGCGCCTGGCCACCGTCGAGGGGGATGGTGGCGCCCGTGAGATAGCGGGCGTCGTCGCCGACGATCCATACCACGGCTCGTCCGATGTCTTCCTCGCAATCACCGATACGACGCAGCGGGATGCTCTTGATGAACTCTGCAGCTTCCTCTGGCCGGTTCTCGGTCCACCACTGCAATCCCGGCGACATGGCGTGCGGTGCGACCGCGTTGACCCGGATGCCGTCGACACCCCATTCGGCGGCGGCGGCCCGCGTGAGGCTGCGCAGTGCTTCCTTGACGGAGGCATATCCCCCGTAGCCGCTCATGTCCCACCGCACTGCGGCCGAGGACACCATGTTGACGATCGATCCGCCGCCACGCTGCTTCATGATCGGATGCACTGCCTGCATCGCGTGGAGTGATGCAATAGGCCCGGATGCGTAGGCCTTCGTCATCAGTTCGGGCGTCAGGTCGAGGACCGGTCCGAGCGGGTTCAGGCTCGCGTTGTTGACAAGGATGTCCACTCCCCCGAGCTTGTCCACGGTCTGCTCCACCGCAGCGCCGATCTGCTCGGTATCGGAGATGTCGCACACGATCGGTTCGGCGACGCCCCCGAACCCACGGATGCTCTCGACCGTGTCGACGAGTTTCGACTCCGTTCGGCCGGTCACCGCGATGGCGACTCCTTCCCGCGCCAATGCGAACGCGACGCCCTGCCCTACGCCCTGTCCTGCTCCGGTGATGAACGCGACCTTGCCGGCCAATGTGCCCATGCGGCGACCTCCCTGTCTCGGAACCCGCATGGAAGCAGACCTCACAACTTTCGGGCGTCCGCCGGTCCTGCTCACCGGAACACCGACAGCGACAATCGCCTACGCTCTACCCGACACCTGGACCGAGCCGGTCCGCGAGCACCACGAGCGAGGACAGCATGAGCGAGCACAACCACGACGGCCACGATCACGGCCAGGGCACCATCGCCGCCGAGCCGCTCCGTATCGACGGCGCGCTTGCCATCGCGACCGAGGAGTACACGCAACTTCGCGACTTGGCCATCCGTGCGCTCACCGAGCTGCTCGGCAGCGCGCCGGAAACCGATGAGGACGGCGACATCGCAATTCCTGTCCACGGATTCGGTGTGTATGTGACGGTCGCGGAGGACGGCCCACAGCTGCACATCTGGTCGTCGCTGCTCGGTGAGCTCGCCGACCGTTCCAAGGCCGCCGATCAGCTGGCCGACCTGTCGGGTGAGTGGGCGCGGCTGCGTTTCACCATCCAGGACGGGCACCTACTCGTCTCCACGATCCTCGACGCCGATCCGTTCGCGCCGCAGCACCTGATCAACCTGATCGACGAGATCCACGACCTCACACACGAACTCGACGACGATTTCGCAGCGCGATTCGGTGGTGTCCTCGACTGCGACGCCGACGACATCTCGTATGCCGGGCCGTGCGGTGGCGGCGGCTGCGGTGACGGCTGCACGTGCGGTCACGGCGACGACGAGGCCGGCGACCTGGGTGCGGATATCCCGGTCGGACGTCCCGAAGCGTAATCACCCGGGGCACTGCGGTTCGGCGCTAGCCTGGAAAGCATGCGGATAGGTGCTCATGTCCGACAGGACGACGATCCCATCGGCCAGGGCGAACGGCTCGGCGCGGATCTGGTGCAGATGTTTCTGTCGGACCCGCAGAAATGGCATACGCCGGGTGAGCACCCTCGTGCAGAGCAGATCCTGGCGTCCGAGATCGACGTCGTGGTGCACTCGCCGTACGTCATCAACGTGGCGAGCCTGAACAACAGGCTTCGTATGCCGTCGCGGAAAGCCGTCGCGGAGCACGCCGACGCCGCAGCGAAGATCGGCGCGTTCGGCCTCGTGGTGCACGGCGGGCACGTCCGCGACGGCGAGAGCGTGGCCTCCGGTGTGCAGAACTGGCGCAAACTGTTCGAGAGGCAGGAAGACAAAGGCGGGTTCGCGGTGCCGATCCTCGTCGAGAACACCGCCGGCGGGGATTTCGCGATGGCCCGCTACATCGACGCGATCGGCCGGCTGTGGGATGTGATCGGCGACTACGACGTCGGGTTCTGCCTCGACACCTGCCACGCGTGGGCGGCAGGTGAGGATCTCGTCGACGCCGTCGAACGGGTACGGGCGCTGATCGGTCGCATCGATCTCGTACATCTGAACAACTCTCGCGACGAGTTCGATTCCGCCCGCGACCGCCACGCGAATCTCGCCGACGGCACCATCGACCCGCAGTTGCTCACCGAGGTCGCGTTGAAGGCGAATGCGCCGGTGATCCTCGAGACACCCGCGGCCGGACTCGCCGACGACATCGCCTACGTGCGCGAGCAGACATCCTGAGCGGTGGTTCCCGATCCGGCGACTGTCGCCGTGATGAATTCCGGTCTCCCGTGCGGTCTACCCGAACATGACGATGACCACGAAAGTGCTGAGCGTGTCGGTTCCGGTGGCCGACCAGGACGCCGCGCTGAAGTTCTACACCGAAGTACTGGGGTGCGAACTCCGCACCGACATCGAGATCTGGCCTGGAGCACGGCTGGTCGAGGTCGCCCCGCCCGGTTCGGCCGTCTCGTTGCTGCTCCTCCCGCGAGACAGCGAGATCCCGGTCGCGATCCGCTTGGGTACTTCCGACGCTCGAACCGCACACGACGCGATCCGTGCATCCGGGACCACCCTGCACAATGACGATCTGATCCGGATGGAGGGCGTACCGGCGATGTTCTCCTTCGCCGACCCCGACGGCAACGGCCTGGTCTACCTGGAGGACAATTCGTGAACACCCAGAACCCGTAGCAACGCGAGCGACTCCGCGGCGTGTGTACCGGGTGCAGCCGAATACACGATGACCGATTGGTCGACATCCGGGATGTGCAGGGCGTCGCAGTCGAGAACGATCGGGCCCAACGCCGGATGATTCACCGTCTTCGTGTGATTCCGCCACCCACCCACGGTGCCCTTGCCCCACAACTCGGCGAAGTGCTCCGACCTGCTCCGTAATTCATGCACGAGCGCGGTCAAGCCCGTGTCGTCGGGGTAGCGGGCAGCCGCAGACCGAAGACTCCCGACCGATTGCTCCGCCGTCGCCTCGAATTCCTCCTCGGTAGCGCCGACCGTGCTCATCCGAGGATCCGCTGGATCAGGGAGAAACCGCAGTCTGTTGATATTCCGGCGATGCGGTGGCAGCGCCGACCAATCACCCTGCAGCGCAGAAGCCATCGCGTTCCACGCGAGGACATCACCCTTCGCGCTCATCACCACGACAGGCAGGTCTGCGAACCGGTCGATCAGGCGCAGCACACTGGGCCGCACATGCATGTCGATCGCGCCCGGGCCGGGAGGCGCAACACCTGCCAGATGGAACAACTGGTTGCGTCCGTCGAGATCGAGTCGTAGCGCCCTGGCCAGTGCTCCGAGCACCTGCGCTGACGGAACCGATCCGCGCCCCTGTTCGAGTCGGACGACGTAGTCGACACTGATCCCCGCGAGCATCGCCACCTCTTCGCGGCGCAACCCGGGGGTGCGACGGTGCACACCTGACGGCAGACCGACCTCGCCCGGCGTGATCAGTTCGCGAGCATGGCGCAGCACTGCCGCCAGTTCGGTGCGGTTGATCGCCATGGAATCCAGCATGACGTCTTGTCGTGGCATATGGGTAGTACAGCCGATCCCACGATCGTCCGGCCCTGGTACAACGCGAACCATCGGGCGACCGTGATGACATGACCACTCACCAAGCATCCACAGTCCTCGTCACCGGCGCCAACGGAGGCCTCGGCGCCGAAACCTGCCGTCGTCTTGCCACCGCCGGACACACCGTCTGGATGGGCGTGCGCACTCTCGAAGCCGGCTACGACGTTGCGGGGAAAATCAGAGTCGACAGCCCCGACGCCGATGTCCGCGTCGTCGAACTCGATGTCACGAGCGACGACTCGGTCGCCGCCGCATACCGGACGGTGTCCGAGTCCGACACCGGTCTCGATGTTCTCGTCAACAACGCCGGTATCGCGGGCCGATTCACTACACCCGCCGACACCGTCCCCACCGATTTCCTTCCGGTGTTCGGGGTGAACCTGCTCGGGCCGGTCCGCGTGACCCATGCATTCCTGCCGCTGCTCGGACAGTCCCCGTCGCCGCGGTTGGTGATGGTGTCGAGCGGGATGGGTTCGTTTGCCGTCACGAATGATCCCGCACGGATCGAATCGACCTTCCACGGCCTCGTGTATCAGTCGTCGAAGGCCGCCCTGAACATGGTGACCACCATGTATGCGAAAGCACTGCCCAATGTGGGTGTCGTGGCCGTCGACCCTGGCTACACGGCGACTGCGTTCAACGGCTTCTCCGGCCCACAATCGGTCGAGGAGGGTACCGACGCGATCATCGAGGTGTGTACCGCCGAGTCCCCGGCGGGGATGTTCATCGACCGTCACGGAGCCGTGGCCTGGTGATCCGATCCGGCGCCGTCGGGTAGCTCGCCCGTGAGATAGCGTTGAACTGTCGGCGCGATGATCTCGATGAGTTGCTCGGACGGCAACGAAGCCAACGGCTCGAACCCGAGGACGTAGCGCACCAACATCACCCCCGTCATCTGGGTAGCCACCAATTCGGCTCGCAACCGGCCGGTACCTTCGGGCATGTCGATCCTGCCGAGGAGCGGTTCGAGCGCGACCTCGAGCAGGAACGTCCGGATCAGCCCGGTGTCGCCACCTGCGATCTGTGCGCGGAACATCGCCACCGCCGCGTCGCGATGCGGGGACTCCCACACTCCGATCAGAGCTGAGGCAAGTGCGTGACCGAGTTCCTCGATCGGTGTCTCGTACACCGGCGCGAGGATTTCGCGGGGATCGACGGGCAGCTCGATGGCCGCGGTGAACAGCTCGATCTTCGTACCGAAATAGTGATGGACGAGTGCGGGATCCACGCGCGCGCGTGCAGCAACAGCGCGCACGGTGGTCTTGTCGAATCCGTTGGCGGCAAACAGTTCTCGCGCGGCACCGAGGATCTGGTCGCGGGCACCGGATGCGCCGGGACGCCGTCCCGGACGCCGTGTGCCCCGCGACTCGGTTGTCACGGCGTCCGGCGGCGCAGTGTCGCGGCGCCGAGAGCGAGCGCTGCCGCGGCAAAGACCGCGACCACGATGAGGTCACGCACCATGACGGCGGTCGTTCCCGGGTTCCTGGTGATCTCCTGCAGCGCTTCCACTGCATAGCTGAGCGGGAGCACATTGCTGATCCAGCGCAGCCAGTCCGGAAGCTGATCGCGCGGGACGAGCAGACCGCACAGCAGGAACTGCGGGATCACGAGCACGGGCATGAACTGCACCGCTTGAAATTCGGTGCGCGCGAAGGCACTACACAACAACCCCAGCGACACACCGAGTACTGCGACGAGTACGGCCGTCACGAGCACCCACGCCACCGATCCGGCGCTGGTGACACCGAGCAGCCAGAACGCCACGGCGCACGCCAATCCGGCCTGGAGCGCAGCGGCGAGTGAGAACGCGCTACCGTATCCGGCGAGCAGATCGAGTTTCGTCAGTGGTGTGGTCAAAAGCCGCTCGAGTGTGCCCGAACTTCGTTCTCGTTGCATCGCAATGGACGTGACCAGGAACATCACGACGAATGGGAGGATCCCGAGCATGGTCACGGCGATCTGATCGAACAGCGAGAAGCCGCCCGGCCCGACGGGTGCGTTCTGGTACATGAAGTACAGCAGGATCATCAGCAGACTCGGCACGAACACGATCATGGCCACCGTGCGATGGTCGGATCGGAGTTGCCGAAGAATGCGGGTGGTGGTGGCGGCGTAGATGACGGCGCTCATGATCATGCTCCCGACGAGGTTCGGATCAGGTGGAGGAAGGCGTTCTCGAGGCCCGACTCCCCCGTCCGATCACGCAATTCACCGGGGGTGAGCTGCGCGATCAACCGGCCCTCCCGGAGCAGGACGAGTTCGTCGCAGTGGTCGGCTTCGTCCATGACGTGGCTCGAGACAAGGAGCGTGGTGCCACTCGCCGCCAGGGTTCGGAAGTGCTCCCACAGTTCAGCACGCAAGACCGGATCGAGCCCGACGGTGGGCTCGTCCAGTACGAGAAGCTCGGGGGCTCCGACGAGCGAACACGCGAGCGACAGGCGTCCGAGCTGACCGCCCGAGAGAGCGCTCGCAGCATTGCGTGCGTGGTCGGTGAGACCGACTGCGGCGATCGTGTCGGCCACGGCGGAGCCTCTCCGGCCGTAGAGCGCAGCGAAGTAGGAGACATTCTCGGTGACCGACAGATCGAGATACACGCTCGGCGCCTGGGTGACATACCCGACACGTCGGCGTAGGGCCGCGGACCCCGCAGGCCGCCCGAGCACCGTGACACTGCCGGATTCGACGATCTGAGTGCCGACTATCGAACGCATCAGGGTCGTCTTTCCGCAACCGGACGGTCCGAGCAACCCGGTGATCGAGCCGCGCGCGATCTTCACATTCACGTCTTCGAGTGCCCGGTGGGCGCCGCGCCGGACGTGCAGGTCATGGATGTCGATGGCGAGGGAGGAGGAAGTGTCGTTCATGGTCCACTCAATTCACCGAGTGTTGAAATCATCGTGTGTCGAAGTGTGCGACTCACATCCGGCCGCGTCAAGGCCTGACCGCGCCTCCCCCGATCCGGCGATGTCACGCCGTATCATGAGTCGCATGCTTCGCACCCGTCACGCCCTCGCCGTCACCGCCGCCGCGTTGGTTCTCGCGGGGTGCACTGCCAACGGAGACCCCGCGCCCGAACCTGCCGTGTCCATCGAGACCGAGGTCGACGCACCGGATGCTCCGTCGACGATCCCCACCGACACGGCAGACAAGATCTCCCCCGCAGGCGACGGCGCGAAACTCACCGTCACCGATATCCGCACCGGCCGGCATGAAGGCTTCGACCGTGTCGTGTACGAAATGGGTGGGCAGGGCACTCCGGGCTGGCGTGTCGGCTACGTCGACCAGGCGGTGCAGGACGGCAGCGGTAACGAGATCCCCCTCGCGGGCAGCGCCGTGATTCAGGTTCTCATCGACGGTTCGGCGTATCCGTTCGACAGCGGTGTCGAACCGTATTCGGGTCCCAATCCGGTGCTCGGACCGTCGGGAGGATCCGTCGTCGAGGTCAACGGATCGGGTGTCTTCGAGGGCGTGACGCAGTCGTTCATCGGGGTGGCCGCCGCAGACACCCCGTTCTCGGTCACTGCCCTCACCGAACCCACACGCCTGGTGATCGACGTAGCGAACTGAGCTTCACGGAGGTCCCCGACGAGGAGCTCAGGTCCATCGTCGCGAAATGACCACCGCGGTCGAATTCGGTCCAGCGGACGACGTTGTTCTGCTCTTCCGCGATTCTGTGCAGGATGCTCGTCAGGACGTGCGCATACGCTTGACCTCGAGCGCGCTCGAGGTTCTAACGTCGAGCGCGACCCGAGGAGGATTCACTCATGAGCATGGAAGTCACGGCGTGGAACGCGATGTACAACGCGATGCACGCCGAGAGCGATCGGCGCCCGTTCTCGCGCGCAACGATGCGCAGAATCGGCGCGTTCGCGCGACCACACCGACGCAACATCTCTGCGTACCTGATTCTGAGTGTGCTCATCGCGGCACTGGGTGTCGCGACACCGGTTCTCGCGGGACGCGTGGTCGACGCGATCGTCGACAATGCCGCATTGTCGGTGATCGTATGGCTGGCGATCGTCATCGCGGCGATCGCGCTGGTCGAGGCCGGATTGGGCATCGTGAACCGGTGGCTGTCGTCCAGCATCGGTGAGGATCTCATTCTCGATCTGCGTACGACCGTTTTCGACCATGTGCAGCGCATGCCGATCGCGTTCTTCACCCGCACCCGCACCGGCGCACTCGTGTCGCGACTGAACAACGATGTAATCGGCGCGCAGCGCGCGTTCAGCGACACACTGTCCGGTGTCGCAGGCAACATCGTCACACTGGTGATCACCCTTGTCGTCATGTTCGGTATCTCGTGGCAGATCACCCTGCTGGCACTGTTGCTGTTGCCGATCTTCATCATTCCCGCACGCACGATGGGGGCGAGGCTCGCGCAACTGAGCCGCGAAGCGGCCAACCACAACTCGGTGATGAACACACAGATGACCGAGCGGTTCTCGGCACCGGGCGCCACGCTGGTCAAGCTGTTCGGACGTCCCGCCCACGAATCATCCGAGTTCGCGGTGCGCGCCCGACGGGTCCGCAACATCGGGGTTCGCACCGCGATGCTCCAGACCGTGTTCGTGACCGCCCTGACGCTCGTCTCCGCTCTCGCGCTGGCTCTGGTCTACGGACTCGGCGGCTTCTACGCGCTACGCGGGCAGCTCGATCCGGGTTCGGTCGTGGCAATGGCCATGTTGCTCACTCGCCTGTATGCCCCGCTGACCGCGCTGGCGAGCGCGCGAATGGACGTGATGAGCGCGCTGGTGAGCTTCGAGCGCGTCTTCGAAATCCTGGACCTGACCCCACTGATCCGCGAGATCCCCGGCGCGAAGCCCGTTCCGGACGGCCCCGTCTCAGTGGAGTTGCGCGACGTGGCGTTCGCATATCCCTCGGCCGACAAGGTCTCACTCGCGTCGCTCGAAGAGGTTGCGGTGCTCGACTCGCGCGGCGGTGAGACGGTGTTGCACGACGTGTCGTTCCGCGTCGAGCCAGGCGAGATGGTCGCGCTCGTCGGATCCTCCGGGGCGGGGAAATCCACGATCGCGCAATTGATTCCGCGGTTGTACGACGTTGATGCGGGAGCTGTGCTGCTCAGCGACACGGACGTGCGCACGTTGACGGCGGATTCTATCCGGGACACGGTGGGCCTCGTCACGCAGGACGGCCACCTGTTCCACGACACGGTACGCGGGAATCTGCTTCTGGCCCGGCCCGACGCCACCGAAGAGCAGGTGTGGGACGCTTTACGCCGCGCGCGGCTCGACGAACTGATCCGAAGTCTGCCGAGTGGTCTCGACACGGTCGTCGGGGAACGCGGCTACCGCCTCTCCGGTGGTGAACGTCAACGATTGACCATTGCGCGTCTGCTTCTGGCAAGGCCACGTGTGGTGATACTCGACGAAGCGACCGCGCATCTGGATTCGACGTCCGAAGCCGCTGTGCAGGAAGCACTCACGGAGGCACTCGCGGGTCGCACCTCGGTCGTGATCGCTCACCGCTTGTCGACGATCCGGGCGGCCGATGAGATTCTCGTGGTCGAGGCGGGCCGCATCGTCGAACGCGGCAGGCACCAGGAGTTGCTCGCTGCCGGGGGACGCTACGCCGAACTGTATCGAACCCAGTTCGCAGATTCCGGACCGAAGGTGTCCGCGAATGCGCCGATACTTCACCCATGACGATACAAACCGAACGAGAAGCCGAACTGCTGCTGACAATCCTCGGAAACCAGTTCACCGGACTTCGTGGATCGTTGTCCGGGCTGACCGCAGAACAGGCACGCGACATCCCGAGTGCATCGAAGATGAGCCTGGCATCGTTGCTGAATCATCTGATCGATGGACTCGAGGCCACCATCGACCGGATCTCCGGTGAGCAGAGCCGCACCACCGATCCGGTCGAAGCGTGGATGGCCGGATGGAAGGTCGACGACGACGAATCCGTCGCCGACCAGGTGGCACGCCTCGACGCCACCGCCGACCGTTTCGCCGAAAAGCTGCGCGCGGAATCCGACCTCGACCGCATCGTCACGATTCCCGCGGGGGCTGCGGTCTGGCTCGATCAGGGCGTGCCGTTCACCGTGCGGTTCCTGGTGCTACATCAGATCGAAGAGTGGGCCCGGCATGCAGGTCATGCCGACATCATCCGGGAATCGATCGACGGCGCCACCGCCGATACGATGGCGGAGGCGCCGTGATCGATTCTCTGTGAGCGACTTTCAGTCGCGGTAGCCTCCCCGGCCACCGCGATCGCTGCGGTGGGTGAAGTCGCCGCTGCCGTAGTCCTTACGGCCACCGCGACGATCGCCCCCGCGGTCTCCGCGGTCGCTTCCACGTCGGTCTCCGCCGCGACGATCACCACCGCGATACGCCGCGGGTCGCCCGCCCGGCGCTCCGGTGTCGCGCTGAAGCTGGATCAGCACACCGGAGATCCGGGTGGCGCGCAGCGCCTCGAGGGCCTGCTGCGGGAGGTCCTTGGGGAGCTCGACGAGGCTGTGATCGGCACGGATGCTGATATGCCCGAAGTCGCCGCGGCGCAGGCCGCCTTCGTTGGCGATCGCACCGACGATCGCGCCCGGCTGCACCCGGTGCCGCTTACCCACTGCGATGCGGTAGGTCGCCATCTCCTGACCGTCGCGACCGACCTTGGGGCCGTCGTCGAAACGACGGGGCGGACGCTCACGCGGCTCACGCTCACGACGAGCCGGGGCGATGGGCTCCGGTTGTTCTTCCATGAGGAACGAATCGCCGTCGCGGGACAACACAGCCAGCGCAGCCGCGATGTCGGCCAGCGGAACATCGTGTTCGCGCTCGTAATCCTCGATGAACGTGCGGAACAGCTGGAGGTGCTCGGACGTCAACGCCTCGGTGATCGAGTCGTTGAACTTGGCCACACGCTGTGCATTGACGTCGTCGACGCTGGGCAGCTGAATCTCGGTGACCGGCTGGCGGGTGGCCCGCTCGATCGACTTGAGCAGGTGCCGTTCACGCGGCGCCACGAACAGCAACGCGTCGCCGCTGCGTCCTGCACGACCGGTGCGTCCGATTCGGTGAACGTACGACTCGGTGTCGTGAGGAATGTCGTAGTTGACGACGTGACTGATGCGTTCGACGTCGAGACCACGGGCCGCGACGTCGGTCGCGACCAGGATGTCGAGCGCACCGCTCTTGAGCTGACCGATGGTCCGCTCACGCTGCGCCTGCACGATGTCGCCGTTGATGGCCGCGGCGGAGAAGCCCCGGGCGCGGAGTCGCTCGGCGAGATCTTCGGTGGCCTGCTTCGTCCGGACGAAGATGATCATGGCCTCGAACGACTCGACCTCGAGGATCCGGGTCAACGCATCGAGCTTGCGCTGGTGCGACACGAGCACCCAGCGCTGGGTGGTGTTCGAGGAGGTCGTGGTCTTCGACTTGACCGTGATCTCCTGCGGATCGTTCAGGTATTGCTTCGACAGCCGGCGGATCGCACCTGGCATCGTCGCCGAGAACAACGCGACCTGCTTCGTCTCGGGGGTGTCGGCGAGAATCCGCTCGACGTCCTCCTGGAAGCCCATCGTGAGCATCTCGTCGGCCTCGTCGAGAACGAGGAACTCGAGCTCCGAGATGTCGAGGGTGCCCTTACTGAGGTGATCGATCACACGACCGGGGGTGCCGACGATGACCTGCGCACCGCGACGCAGCCCGGAGAGCTGGACACCGTAGGCCTGGCCGCCGTAGATGGGCAGCACGTGCAACCCCGGGATATGGGACGAATACTTCCCGAAAGCCTCTGCGACCTGCAGCGCGAGTTCACGGGTCGGCGCGAGCACGAGCGCCTGGGGCCGCTTCTTCGACGTGTCGATCCGGGAGAGGATGGGCACTGCGAACGCGGCGGTCTTACCGGTGCCGGTCTGAGCGAGACCGACGACGTCCCGACCCTCCAGCAGTGGTGGGATGGTTGCCGCCTGAATCGGCGACGGGGACTCATAACCCACGTCCGAAAGGGCCTTCAGCACACGGTCGTCGATGTCGAGATCGGCAAACGTGAGGGATGCGGTCTCCTGGTCGGGGGCGTTTTCGATTTCACTCATTTGACCAGCAGTTTATCGGATGGCACGCCGTTTCCGTGCCACACCCACGCAAGAGTGTGCCGAAACACGCCCCGAGCAGGCGTGTGTCGGCACTCATGAGGACCCTCGATCCCGGACTCTACCCGCTGGTAGAGCGGCGGAGCATGCTCACCGTTCCCACCGGGAGAGTCGGCACCGGACCGAACGGGAGAGTCGACACCGGGCCGGGTTCATACTGGGGTGGTGCGGCGGTACTCCTCACGCGTGGAAGCAGGCCGGCGGCTCGCCCGCTCGGTCGAGCATCTGCGTGGAGCGGACACCGTCGTTCTCGCGCTCCCCCGCGGCGGTCTGCCCGTGGCCCGTGAAGTCGCCCGCACTCTCGGCGCTCCCCTCGACGTCCTCGTCGTCCGCAAGCTCGGGGTGCCCTGGCAACCCGAACTTGCCATGGGGGCAATCGCCGAGGGTGGCATCCGGGTCCTCAACGATGAGATTGTTCGGCTCACCCGGATCGGTACCGAGTCCATCGAAGCCGTGCAGGAGCGCGAGCAGATCGAATTGGAACGTCGTGGTGCACTGCTGCGTTCCGGTCGCGAGCGTGTCGCGCTGGACGGACGCACCGCCGTCATCGTCGACGACGGCATGGCAACCGGAGCAACCGCGGCGGTCGCATGCATTGCCGCACGCGCCGCCGGTGCCGTGCGGGTGGTGCTCGCCGTTCCGATTGCCTCACCGGAAGCCGTGCGCCGGGTAGGCCGGGACGCGGACGAGGTGATCTGCCCATGGGTCCCGAAGGACCACGACTCCGTGGGTGCGGCCTATTCCGACTTCCATCAGTTGAGCGACGACGAAGCCGCCGGAGTCCTGCGCGACAACACGTGAACGACCCGAACCTGAGGTGAGCGTCAAGCTACCTGCGGGTAGCTTTCGTGTCGCAGATCACGCACAATGAACCCTGAAACTTCTCAAAACCGGCAGCACGGGTGGTGCGGAAGCGGACATTTTGTGATGCAATGCACACCGCAAGTTCAAAAAGATGGAGGGGTCACAGATGGGTGAGATTGCCGTTCCGCAGTCGTTCGCGATTCCGGACGACGTGTCGATGGCAGATTCGGTGTTCCGGCACGAGAAGGAGTCACCCGACTTCGTGCCGTTCGAGCGCCTCATCGACGGCAAGTGGGTTCCGGTCACGGCAGTCCAGTTCGCCGCCGAGGTCCGCGCCGTTGCGAAAGGCCTGATGGCGTCCGGAGTCGAGCTGGGCGACCGTGTCGCGATCCTCTCGAGCACCCGCTACGAATGGGTTCTGCTGGACTACGCGATCTGGACCGCGGGCGGTGCCACTGTCGCGATCTACGAGACCTCCGCAGCCGACCAGTCGAAGTGGATCCTCGAAGACTCGGGAACATCCCTGCTCGTCGTCGAGAACACCGAGCAGGCCGATGTCGTTCGCGAGGTCGCCGAGGCTGCGCCGACCGTGCGCGAGCTCCTGCAGATCGATCCGGCCTCGGGTTCGAAGGGCGCAATCGAGGAACTCACCGCGCGCGGCGCTGCACTCACCGACGAGCAGGTCGACGAACGCCGCAAGCAGGTGAACGCGGAATCCGCTGCCACCCTCATCTACACCTCGGGCACGACCGGCAAGCCCAAGGGCGTGCAGCTCAAGCATCGTCACTTCTTCGCCGAGTCGACCGCCGCCCACCTCGGGCTGCCCGATTCGATGGAGCCCGGACAGCGCACGCTGCTGTTCCTGCCCCTCGCCCACGTATTCGCCAGGTTGATCTCCTTCGCGTCGTTCGACCACAAGGTCACGGTGGGCCACACATCGGATCTGACGACACTGCTCGACCAGTTCGCCGCCTTCAAGCCGAACTTCATCCTCTCCGTTCCGCGCGTGTTCGAGAAGGTCTACAACTCCGCGAAGCAGAAGGCGTACGACGGCGGCAAGGGAAAGATCTTCGACAAGGCTGCCGAGACCGCGATCGAGTACAGCACGGCACTCGAATCGGGTGGCCCCGGCCTCGTGCTCAAGGCCAAGCACGCGGTGTTCGACAAGCTCGTCTACGGCAAGTTGCGCGATGCACTCGGTGGCAACGCGACCCGCGCAGTGTCGGGCGGCGCCGCTCTCGGTGCGCGTCTCGGTCACTTCTTCCGCGGTATCGGCGTCACGGTGTTCGAAGGCTACGGTCTGACCGAGACCACGGGCGGCATCGTCATGAACACCCCGGAACATCAGAAGGTCGGCACGGTGGGGCGGCCCCTCAACGGGCATTCCGCGAAGATCGCCGAGGACGGCGAACTGCTCCTCAAGGGACCCGTGGTCTTCGACGGCTACTGGCAGAACGACGCGGCCACTGCCGATTCGATCCGCGACGGCTGGTTCCACACCGGCGATATCGGCACGATCGATGCCGAGGGGTTCATCTCGATCACCGGACGCAAGAAGGAACTGCTCGTCACGGCAGGCGGCAAGAACGTCGCACCCGCGATCCTCGAGGATTCCCTGCGTGCGCATCCGCTGATCAGCCAGGTCCTCGTCGTCGGTGATTCGAAGCCGTTCATCGGTGCACTCATCACCATCGACTCGGAGACCCTCCCGGGCTGGCTCGAACGCCACAACCTGCCTGCGGATACCGCGATCGCAGACCTGATCAAGAACCCCGACCTGATCGCCGAGATCGACTCGGCCGTGGCGGCCACGAACGCCAAGGTGTCGAAGGCCGAGGCGATCAAGAAGTACCGCATCCTCGAGACCGACTTCTCGATCGAGACCGGCGAGCTGACCCCGACGCTCAAGCTCAAGCGCAACATCATCCACGACAAGCACGGCGCGGCTATCGAGGCGATCTACGCCTGATCTGCCGTCCTGATCCAGGGCACTTCACGAACGAGGGTGCCGTCCACTCGCCTGGCCGAGATGGACGGCACCCTCGTTCGTCCGAAGGAAGCGTTCAGGGCCGCGCGGTGACGTCGAGGACGAACTCTGCGATATCACGGGTGACGGCACGACGGACCGGTTCATGAAGCAGATCGTGCCCCGCATCGGGATACTCGTCGAACTGCAGATTCGGTACCTCCATGGCCCATGCCCGCACCGGTTCGACGGGGGCGAGCCGGTCGTCGAGGCCGTGTACGGCGAGGACGGGCAGACGGGATCGGGCAAGCGCCCGGGCGAACTCGGGCCGCGTCGCCGAGCGCGGGAGCCCACACAGGACCGCGGCCCGGAATCGGTCGGCCTCGGTGCGCAGCAGCGTGAGCGCCGAGGCAGCGCCGAGCGAATGCCCCATCAGCACCAGCGGTATCCCGGCGTCCTCCGCGATCACCGTCAACTCGAACAGATCGGTTGCGTGCGCTTCGACGGATCCCGGGACCCCGGGTTCACCCTCGGACAATCCGTGCCCGGCCAAATCGATGCCCCACAGTGCGATACCGCGGGCACCGAGCCCCGCCGCGAACCGGTGGTAATCGGCGGTGTGCTGCCTGAATCCGTGTGCGAAGACGACACCCACCGACGCATCGTCGATATTCCAGGTGCGGTAGTGGATGCGGCCGGCGGCCCCGTCGAAGAACGGCATGGGTGCATTATTCGCTCACCACCGTCATCCCTTCACCAGCACCGCCCCTCACCGCGGTAGGTGGGAACGGTAGTGCATACTCCGGCCTCGACGACCTGGATATGTGCGAATCTCTCGCACAACTCTCCCGCCTTCGCATGTCTGAACCACACCCGCCCTCCGATCGGGACATCCGATGCGGAGCGGCCGTGCACCGGCGTTTGCACCTCGCCTGCACCCTCGTTGCGTAGAAGCTTCAGGCCTGCGGGCCGGATCGGCCGGGGAACACGGCTCGAGCCCGGTGGTCCCGACGCGATGTACCCGCCACCGAACAGGGTGGTGATCGACGGCGCAGGCTTGCGGACGGCGGACAGTGCGAAGAACAAGGAAGGATTCGGTGTGAAGGCGTCGTAGGTGTCGAACAGCGTCGGCACGTACAGGCCCGACCCGGCGGTGACCTCGGTGACCACTGGGTCGGCCGAGCTCACCTCGAGCGAGCCGGTGCCGCCGCTGTTGACGATCTCGAGATCCCCGGAGACGGCACGGACCGCTTCGACCACAGCGCCGCGCCGTGTGGCGAGTTCCTTCGCCGACATTCTCTTGACCACCCGGACGGGCAGCGACGAATCGGGCAGTCCTGCGATCTGCGCCTCGTAGAACATGACTCCGACGACGTCGAAATTGCCTGCCGTAGCAATCCGTGCGAGTTCCGCCGCCTGATCAGGGGTGCGCAACGGCGACCGCCGCACCCCGAGGTGTACCGGGCCGACACGCAGCGATGCATCCACATCGAGACACACCCGCGGCCGGACAGCTCCGGTACCCATGGAATTTCGGATCAGATCCAACTGGGCGGGAGCATCGATCATGAGGACCACGGATCCGAGCGCGACGGGGTTCGCCGCGAGTTCCGCGAGCGCCGCCCGGTCGACGGTCGGATATCCGAGCAGGATGTCGCGGGCACCACGTTCGACGAGCCACAGCGCTTCCCGCAACGAGTACGCCATGATCCCGCGGAATCCACCCTGCGCGGTGAGGCCTGTACCGAGGACCTCCTCGAGCACAGCCCGGCAACGCACCGACTTACTCGCGACCCGTACAGGAGTGCCCGACGCGCGACGGACGAGATCGTCCGCATTGTGTCGCAATGTCGTCAGGTCCAGTGCTGCGAAGGGTGGATCCAGATCCGGCGTCGCCGCATCGAGACGGTCGAGAACAGTGGTGTTGCCGGGTACGACAGTCCTGCCGGGTACAGCGGTGCTCAATGGTTGTCCCATCGGTGTGGAGGTGGGTGTCATGACCTGTCGACGGCGCGGGCCGCGATGATCGCCGCCATGTCGTCGAGTTCGCTGACGATCGAATCGCTTTCCCGGTCGACGAGCCAGCGCAGCGTGAAGCCGTCGATGAGTGCGAGCGCGGTACGCGCCACGGATTCGATCGGCTCCGTCCACATCGTCGCGGTCTGCTCGGCACACGCTGCGAGGAACGCGTGCGCCTGCTCGTCCATGATGCGGTACTGCTGCATGGCGATGTCGCCACCGAGCGCGCCCGCATTGCGGTGACGAAGCGAGTAGGTGGTGATCTCGTAGGTGAGGAGTTGACGGCCTGCAGTCGCCTCGATCGACGGCCACGCAGCACTGAGCCCTTTGAACAGCAGTTCCCGCAGACCGCGAACGCCCTGCGGCGCCGGTTCGTCGTTGGGGATGTCGAACGCGGTGCGCATGGTGTCGGCAAGTTGCTGAATCAGCCTCTCGGCCATCGCAACGACGAGGGCTTCCTTGCTGTCGAAACAGTAGTGCACCACGCCCAGCGACACCCCGGCATTTTCCGCAACTGCCCTGACGGTGACCGCGCCGACGCCACCCCCTTCGGCGAGTTCCAGTGCAGATTCGACGAGTTGGGTTCGACGCTCGTCCGCAGGCAACCGGTTCGACATGTCCCGATGGTAGTTCGGGACACGCGCCCGAGCGGGTTATTGACCTGAACGCGTGTCCAGGTCGATCATGGGGACATGGCGACCTGGCACAACTGGGCACGAAACGAGCACGCCAGCCCTCAACGATTCGACACACCGGGCAGCACGCCCGAACTCGCAGCAGTGATCGTGCGCGCCGCCGAACACGGCCGGCGGGTCAAAGCCGTCGGCGCAGGCCATTCGTTCACCGGTGTCGCGGTCACCGACGGCACTCTGATCTCACTCGACCGGATGACCGGGGTCGAGGCGGTCTCACCCACTGCCACCGGCGCGCTCGTGAGCGTACGGGCGGGGACGCGCCTGCACGAGCTGAGTGAAGAACTGTGGGCACTCGGTCTTGCGTTGCCCAACCTCGGCGACATCGACGTCCAATCCGTCGCGGGAGCGATCTCCACCGGAACGCATGGAACGGGCACGGATTTCACCGGCCTCTCAGCGCAGGTTCGTGCGGTGACCACGGTCCTCGCCGATGGATCGATCGTCGAGTGTTCGCCCGAGCACAACCCCGACCTGTTCGAGGTATCCCGGCTCGGGATCGGGGCTTTCGGCATTCTCTCCAGCGTGACATTCGAGTGCGTCTCCGCGTTCCGCCTGCGTGCCCACGAGACGCCGTCCTCACTGAGCGAGACGCTGGACAGCCTCGACCACAGGCTTCGCGCCGACCATTTCGAGTTCTACTGGTTCCCTCACACCGACGGCGTGCTCACCAAGACCAACACGCGGCTGCCCGGAGCCACGCCCGTCGACCCCGTCGGCCGGATTCGAGGATTCGTCGACGACGAAATCCTCTCCAACGGTGTGTTCAACGCCTTCCAGCACCTGGGCACCCGGGCACCCTCGTTGATCCCCGGACTCAATTCCGTGTCGGCGCGCGCGCTGTCGGAGCGCACCTACACCGATCAGAGCCACCGGGTGTTCGCGTCGAAGCGGCGTGTGCGGTTCAAGGAGATGGAGTACGCGATACCGGCCGAGGCGCTGCCCGCGGTCTTGGAGGAGATCGCCACCTGGCTGAGCCGCACCGATCTGCGTATCGGGTTTCCGATCGAAGTGCGATTCGCGGCCGCGGACGACGTCTGGTTGTCCACCGCCCATCGGCGCGCCACCGCCTATGTCGCGGTGCACCAGTTCCATCGAGGCGAGCATCGCGAGTACTTCTCGGCAGTCGAGGCCATCGCACGATCCGTCGGCGGACGCCCTCACTGGGGCAAGCTGCACAGCCTCACCGCCGCCGAACTGAGCGAGGCATATCCCCGATTCGACGACGTCCTCGCAGTGCGCGACCGCGTCGATCCGCAGCGCATGTTCGACAACGACTGCCTACGACGCGTACTCGGTGCGTAGGACCGGATCGGAATCAGAAGAACGCTGCGCGCATCGAGTTACGCGCCAGGACCGTTCGTTCGTCGTCCGTCAAACCCAGGTGCTCTCGCAGAGCGGCGAATGCGTCGTCCACATACCCGCCGAAGTAGGCCGGATCGTCGGAGTTCACACTCACCGACAATCCCGCTTCGAGCATGCGGCGCAGCGGATGATCGGCAAGCGTATCGACCACTCGCAACCGGACGTTCGACAACGGGCACACCGTCAACGGAATCTGCTCTTCCACCAGACGTGTGACGAGATCGGGATCCTCGAGTGACCGGATGCCGTGGTCGATGCGCTCGGCGCCGAGTAGATCCAGTGCCTGCCGGACGTACTCCGGCGGCCCCTCCTCGCCGGCATGCGCGGTGATGCGCAGCCCTTCCGCGCGGGCACGGGCAAACACGTCCTCGAACAGTGACGGTGGGTAACCGACCTCCGCCGAGTCGAGTCCGAGGGCGATGATCGGGGCCTGCATCTTCATCAGGTCTGTGAAGGTGTCGTTCGCCTCGGCCACCGGGCGATCGCGCACGATCGACGCGATCATCGCGGCGTCGATCCCGAACTCGCGCTGCGCACCGGCAGCGGCGTCGGCAAGACCGTCGACGACCTCGCGCAACTCCACTCCCCGGGCTGTGTGGGCCTGCGGATCGAAGAAGAACTCGGCCCGCGTGACACCCGCCCGCGCCGCCCGCGCGAAGTAAGCGCGCGCGAGGTCGGCGAAATCTTCGGCGGTGCGCAGGACTTCCATGTTGGCGTAGTAGAGGTCGAGGAACGACACGAGGTCGCCGAACTCGTATCGCCCGCGCAGATCATCGAGGTCCCGGTACGGAAGCTCGATCCGATTGCGTTCCGCGAGAGCGAAGATCAACTCGGGCTCGAGGGTTCCCTCGATGTGCACGTGCAGTTCCGCCAAGCCGTGCTCGTGCAGCACCGCGCCTTCCTCGACCATTGCCCCATTGCCTTTCCAAGCGGGTGTGTGCCTCTCCGTGAAGGCAATGCACCCTCATACGGCTCCGAGAAATGATACCTGACCTGCGGAAGCGCTCCAGATCACAAGAACTGCGACCTGAGGTCGTACGTCACGACACCCGTACTGCGACAGGGTTGACGAAGCCTGCAGCGTCGATGGACACCTGGTCGCCGGTGCGAAACCAGCCGTCGTCGAACATCTCGGCAGTTGCTGCCGGGTTGTTCCAGTAGCCGCGGGCGACGCTCGGTCCGCGACACAACAGTTCTCCCCTCCCCTTCTCGGCCTCGGGACCGAGCAACGCGACCTCGATTCCACCGAAAGGCACACCGACACTGCGCGGATGGCCGCGGCGATGTTCCGACGGAAGTAGCAGACCGATCCCACCGGTCTCCGCGACGCCCCACCCACGGATACAACGTGAAGCGGGGAACGACGCACGAAGGTGCCGCCACGGCACGCGGGTCCCCCGCGCGCCAGCCGCGACGACGGTCCCTCCGAACGCGAGGGTCGGGAGTAACTGCACGCTGCATCCCACCGCCGTGGACAGCGGCGCGGTGATCACCGTACGCCCGGGCTCGTCCACCAGGTCCATGGCGTGTCCGACGGCCTCGATCGTCGAAAGAACGTTCCTGTTGGTCAGTTCCACGCCGCGCAGGTCACCGCCACAGCCTCGGACGTAGTAGAGCAGCGCGAGCTCGTCGGGAGAGGCACCGCCGTCGAGGAACGGAACTCCTTCGGGGAGGGGACCATCCAGGATGAGCAGCGCTCCGCTGTCGAATGCCATCCAGTCGATCTCGGTGTCGCTGCACGTGGGATCCGGTAGGACCGGCACACCACCGGCGAGTACGACCCCGAGGAATGCGCGGAGCCACTCGAAGCCGTTCCGATGATGCACCAGGACTCGGTCGGCGGGACCGACGCCCTGATCGAGGAGCCCTCCCGCCACCTTCGCCGCTTCGGTCCACAAGTCGCGGTAGGTGATCGCGCGGCCGTCCCCGTCCACCGCAGCGACACGTTGCGAATACCGCAACGCACTGCGATCGAGCATTTCGGCAAGGCATGGTTCGAGATCGTCGTAGTGCAGAATCCCTCCGCAACGGTGCATCGCGCGCTCACTTCGCAGCCAATCCGCTCCCGTGGATATCCCGACGACTGCCAGCGACATTGCCACCTCCCAACACCGTCCGTGTCTGCACTATATGGCGTGGGTCACATTCTGGCCGGAGAACTGCGTTCCGATGTACTCCGGATCTCCGTCCGCGGGGGACGTGCGAAGCACGCCGAAGCGAGGAAACCCAGCGTCAATGCCGCCGCAGGAAGCCATATCGAGTGCGCCATCGACACCGCATATGCCTCGCGTAACGAGCCGGGCAGTTCGCCGATGCTGTGTAACTGCGACAACCCGTTTCCCAGACCGCGTCCAGACAACGACGCAGCCATCACTGCTGCCATCGCCGCGCTGCCGAGGACCGCGCCCAACTGCCGGGTGGCGTTGTAGACGCCGGAACCTGCGCCCGCCAGCCGGGGATCGAGGTTGCGGGTGGCGGTCGTCGACAGCGTCGACCAGATGCCCGCCGATGCGAAACCGGTCAGCCCGATCGGCATCAGCAACTGCCACAGGTGTGCGTCCGGAGTCATTGCCAGCGAGAGCCACAAGAACGCAACGGCCAGCAGCGCGAAACCGGGACCCGCGACATACCGCGGGTGCACCCGATCGACGAGGCGTCCGACGAACGGTGCGAACGCACCGCTCAACACTGCCATCGGAACCATGAGCAACGCCGACTCGGTGGGATCGAGCCCCCGGACATCCTGCGCATAGAACATCAGCGGAAGCATGAAGGCGGTGATCGCGAAGCCGATCGACGCAATCCCGATGTTGGCAAGTGCAAAATTCCGATCGCGGAACAGCGTCAGCGGCACGAGCGGTTCGTCCCGCCCCAGCGACTGATGCCACACGAAGATCACCAGGAATACGACGCCGATGCCGACACTCGTCCACACATTCGACGACCACGGGTGCTCCCCACCAGCCCCCTGAAGTCCGAACACCAGGAAGAACATCCCGACTCCGCTGAGCACCACCCCCGGCACATCGAATCGGTGGGCCTGAGTCGGGAGGGCGGGCACGAATCGGAGAGCCAGCACGAAACCTGCCAGTCCGATCGGAATGTTGACGAAGAAGATCCATTCCCAGCCGAACCCGTCGACGAGCACTCCACCGGCGAGCGGCCCGACGAGAGTTGCGACTCCACCGATCGCACCCCAGATCCCCATCGCCATGCCGCGACGGTCCGACGGAAAAACACGGGTGATCACCGCCATGGTCTGCGGAGACATCAGCGCGGCCCCGAACCCCTGCAGCACACGCGCCGTGATCAGCGCCTCGATCGAAGACGACATCCCGCACCACAGCGACGCAAAGGTGAACACCACCAGACCCGACAAGTAGATTCGGCGCTGCCCGAATCGATCGCCGAGACGGCCGGTGATCATCAGCGGCACCGCAAACGCGAGCAGATAGGCGCTGGTGACCCAGACAACGCTCTCGAGATCGGCGTCCAGGGCCCGCATGATCGCCGGATTCGCCACCGACACGATCGTGCTGTCGACCAGAATCATGAAGAAGCCCAGGCACAATGCGGTGAGCGCCGCCCAGTGAGCGTCGGGTACGGCGGGCTCGTCCCCTGATCTCACAACACATCCTCTCCCCGGTCTGGGGATACGGTATCCGCGTGGACCCCCATCTCTCGAGCATCGCGGCCCTCGCGTGGTGCCGCGAACTCGGACTCGCCGACGACGCCCTCTCGCCCGGTGTCCTCGTGACGAAAGTGGACGATACGGCCACTACGGTCCGAGTGCTCAGCATCGGCAACACTGTCGCGGTGGTGGGCCCCGAACCCGCCCTGTCCGCCGTCACCGCCCTCCCTCTGCCCGCAGAAGAGCGCACCGTGCGCGTCGCAGCCCGGGGTTACGCGGCCCGCACCGAAGTGCTCGGTCTGTGTCCGGAGTGGGCGGATGCGATACGCGTCGAGGACCCCTTGATCTCGCACGCCCCGGCGGACCTCGCCGAGCTGGTTCGACGCTGTCCGCCCGACGACAGCACCGAACTCGGCGGCGCAGTACCCGATCGTGCATTCGTCCTGCTCGACGACGACCACCAGCCGCTCGCCGCCGCGAGCTACCGCGAACTTCAGTCTCTTCTTGCTGATGTGCGGGTTCTCACGACACCGGAGAATCGACGTCTGGGACTCGGCGCCACCGTCGCGACGCTGTGTACGCACGACGCACTCGATGCAGGCCTCATCCCTCTGTGGCGAGCTCGCCGCGACAATTTTTCGGCGCGTGGGCTCGCGGCAGTGTCGGGGTACGTCGAATGGGGCACTCTCATCACAGTGCATCTGTCGGCGCGGTAACCGGTTCGGACCCGGCGACCAATTCGATTCCAGGGAGTGTCATGACCAGCAAGGCCACAGACAACACATCCTCGACGCAGGCCGGCTACGTCGCGCCGGGTGCCGAGTTCACCCGCGACACCAACTACATCTCGACGCGGATCACCGCCGACGGCCGCGACGGATACCCCGTCGAAGCGGACCGCTACCGTCTTGTCGCGGCACGTGCCTGTCCGTGGGCCAACCGCACATTGATCGTGCGACGACTGCTCGGTCTGGAGGACGCGCTGTCGCTGGGGTTGTGCGGCCCGACCCACGACCAGCGCAGCTGGACCTTCGACCTCGATCCCGGCGGTGTCGACCCGGTACTGGGCATCGAACGCCTCCAAGAGGCGTACTTCGCGCGACAGCCCGACTACCCCAGGGGCATCACAGTGCCCGCCATCGTCGACGTACCGACCGGCAAGGTCGTGACGAACGACTACGCACAGATCACACTGGACTTCTCGACCGAGTGGACCGCGTTCCACCGCGACGGTGCACCGGACCTGTACCCGGAATCGCTGCGAAGCGAGATCGACGAGGTCGCCGAACTTGTGTACCGCGATGTCAACAACGGCGTCTACCGGTGCGGGTTCGCCGGTTCACAGGACAAGTACGACGCCGCGTTCGACCGGTTGTTCGCCCGGCTCGATTGGCTGGAGGAGCGGCTCACCGACCAGCGCTATCTGGTGGGCGACACGATCACCGAGGCCGACGTCCGGTTGTTCACGACTCTCGCGCGGTTCGATCCCGTCTATCACGGCCATTTCAAGTGCAACCGGAATCCACTCACCGCGTTCCCTTCACTGTGGGGCTACGCGCGCGACCTGTTCCAGACGCCAGGGTTCGGCGACACGACAGATTTCGTGCAGATCAAGCAGCACTATTACATCGTGCACACCGATGTGAATCCCACACAGATCGTGCCGAAGGGTCCCGACCTGTCGGGCTGGCTGACGCCGCACGGCCGGGAAGCGCTCGGCGGCCGGCCGTTCGGTGACGGCACACCGCCTCCTCCGCCACGTGCAGAGGAGACCGTGCCGTCGGATCACACTCCACTGTGACTGTCAGTCGCCCGTGATCGTCAGTCGCCGAATCCGTGCCCCGCATAGGTACCGATGCTCCAGTTCACGCCCTGCGGGTCGCGGCACGAGAAACCGTGTGAACCGTAGTCCTCGTCGCGCAACTCCACGGTGATGGTCGCGGCCGAGGTGCGGACCTTGTCGTAGAGAGCATCGGCGACGGCGTGGTCGGGCACGACGAGATACACCGATCCCGCGTCGGCGTGTTGGTCGAGGGGAGTGTCGCGGCCGGCGGAGCCGAGCATGATTCCGCCGCCGTACGGCCACGTCAACTCTGCGTGGTCCACGGTGCTGCCTTCCCCGTAGCATGCGGATTCGGTGAAGCCGAGGATGTCGACGAGGAAGCCGATCGCGGCCCTCGCGTCGGTGTACGCCAGACACGGCCATACGTTCGGGGTGTGGGTGCCGGTATCGGTGCGATGTGGGTCTGCTGCTGTATTGGTCATGGGACAGAGTCTTCTTCGGGAGGGGCGTCGGAGTCTTGGACGAATGGGAACACCTCGTCCTGTCTCCAGCGCGACGGCGGAACACCCGCGAACTCACGCCATTCGCGGGCGAGATGGGCCTGATCGTAGAACCCGCAGCGAACTGCTACATCCGGCAGACGTACTTCGGGCCTGCGCAACATCGCCTTCGATCGGTCGAATCTGGCGATACGCGCGGATTCTTTCGGCGTGACACCCAATTCCGCGGTGAAGCGCGCAGTGAGATAGCGGCGGCTCCATCCGACTTCGTCGGCCACCTCTCGTACCGCGGCGCCGGGGTGGGTCACGAGTTGCTCCCAGGCGTGCGCCACACGCGCATCCATCTTCGCGGCATCGTAGGCACCTGCCAGTCGTCGGGTGAGAATGCGGTCGAGGATCGCGAAGCGTTCCGGCCACCGGGGTGTCGCTGCGATCCGCTCGTGCAGTTCCCGCGCGTCGGGACCCAACAGATCCTCGAGGTCGACCACCCACGCACCGAGTGCGGATGTCGGAACGCCGAGCAGGGCGCGGGCTCCTGCGGGCGTCAGCGCGAGCTGGATTCCGTGCTGATTGCCGTCATGCGCGATCGTCACCGCCGAGGTGGCCAGACCGCTCGCCAATGCGGTGAACCGGCCCGGTGGCTGGCCCGGCGCGGCTGCCCTGGTGATGTCGACGGGACGGTCGAGGCTGAGGACGACGGTGAGATCCGGCGACGACAAGCCCAGATGATGCGCAGGCGGAAATCCCGTCAGCCGATATCCTTCGTACCAACGCACGTAGGGTTGCAGCAACGGAGCAGGCCGCCGCCTGGCGCCCTCGGAAATGCCGACAACAGTTGACGACCGGGCCACGATCTCCAGAGTAGCCACCGACGGACACACGACAAGGATCGAAATGAGTGGAAAGCGCGGCGCCGTCGACAAGAACGGTGAGCCCCTGGAGGGGGGCACGATCGAACGTGCACTCATCACACTGCTCGACAACGGCAGCCGGCTGCAAGGCCCCGCAGTGGCGAAGTACGTCGGGTTGCTGCGTCGCGCGCATCCCGACGAGTCGCCCGCGCAGATCATTGCGCGGCTCGAAAAGCAGTTCCTCACCACCATCACCGGGAGTGGTGCCGCAGCGGGCGCAACCGCCGCTTTCCCCGGTATCGGCACCATCGCCGCCATCGGCGCGATCGGCGCGGAGTCGGTGTTCTTCCTCGAAGCCTCAGCGCTGCTCACCCTTGCTGTCGCGGCGGTGCACGGAATCGAACCCCATGACCACAACCAGCGCCGCGCGCTGGTGCTCGCGGTCGCCCTCGGTGATTCCGGCAAGGAAATCGTCGCGGCGGCCACCGGAACGTCGCTGAAGAACTGGCCGAAGGCGCTGACAGGCCAGGTCGGCAGCAAACAACTCAAGCTGATGAACAACACTCTCGTGAAGAAATTCGTCCGGAAGTACGCGGCCAAGCGGGGAGCGCTTCTCCTCGGCAAGCTCGTGCCCGCCGGTATCGGGGCTGCAATCGGTGGTGCAGGCAACCGGACGATCGGCAAGCGCACGATCATCAACGCCCGTGAGGCCTTCGGAGCACCTCCCGCGACCTGGCCTGCCGAGCAGAGCGTGCTACCGCCTCACCCGGCACCGCAGTTGGAAACCTGAGGTACTCGCGACGAAACTCCCTGCACGTATGCTCGCGACGACACAACCGCGAGAGGTAACCGGGGGAACATTTCTGTGACAGCATCGTCGGCGAACACGCCGCACCGGCAGCCTCATTTCACGGCGCAGGCAAGCGGGCCCCCTCCGGGGATCGTGGTGGACGGCCTGACCAAGACCTTCCGCAATGTCACTGCCGTGTCGAACCTGAGCTTCACTGTCCCCCGAGGGTCCATCACCGGATTTCTCGGCCCGAACGGCTCGGGCAAGACAACGACCCTCAGCATGCTGACGGGGCTGGTGAAGCCCACCGCCGGCGCAGCATACATCGACGGTGTGCCGTTCGACCGGCTCGAACAGCCCGCTCAGATCGTAGGTGCGGTGCTCGATGCGCGCAGTGCGCATCCGAAGCACACCGCAATGACACATCTGAAGGCATACTGCGCGGCAATGGGTGTCCCCGACGAACGGGCAGCCCGGATGCTCGACCTCGTCGGGTTGACCTCCGCAGCGCGGCAGCGGGTCGGTGAGTTCTCGCTCGGGATGCGCCAGAGGCTCGCATTGGCGACCGCGCTCCTCGGCCAGCCGCGCTACCTGGTTCTCGACGAACCTGCCAACGGTCTCGACCCCGAAGGAATGGCGTGGCTTCGCGATTTTCTCGTGACGTTCGCGAGGAAGGGCGGCACCGTCCTGATCTCGAGCCACATTCTGCGGGAGGTCGAGCAGATGGCCGACCACCTCGTGATCATCAGCCGCGGGTCACTCGTGATGCAGAGCAGTATGGCGGAGCTTCGCAACGCCTACCGGTCGCGCGTGCTCGTCGCGGTCTCCGATCCCGTGAAGCTGGCGACGGCACTCGCGGCGGCCGGTTTCACCGATGCGCAGATCCAGCCCGACGGCCGGCTGGCCGTCGTGGGGGTCGAACCCGAACGCATCGCCGCTCTGGCGAGTGGACACGGCGTCACGCTGTTCGGCACGAGCGTCGAGCATGTCGACCTCGAACAGGTCTTCCTCGCCATGACGTCCGGTCAGTACATGGCCGCGCCACCCGACGGCCAGAACTTCCAAGGCCGACCGCACGTACAGCATCCACCGACCGGACCCGGAGGGCACTCGTGACCGCATTGTTGACAGCCGAGTTCCGCAAGGTGCTCGGCCTGCGGTACTGGTGGATTCTGGGTATCGCACCGCTGGTGGTGGGAGTGTTCTGCGGTGCACTCACGCTCCCGGTGATGCGTCAGGTCGAGGACATCCTCGGGCCCGGGTTCGCCGAGGCCGCCGCAGCGGCGGTGGGGATCTCGTTCGCCCTCGCCCTGGTGTTCCTGTTCGCCGCGCTGTTCGGGGTCGTCAACTCCGGTGGTGAATACCAGCACCGCACCGTGATCACCACCTTCCTCACCACCCGCGGGCGCGACCTGGTGATCGCCTCGAAGTACACGACCGCAGCATTGTTCGGTCTCCTGTACTGCGTGATCGCCGAGGTCGTGTCGGCCCTGACAATCCTCATGTTCGGCGGCGGCTTCTCGGGCACCGACCTGGGCAGCATCGCGAGTGTCCTCGGCTCCGGGTTGCTCTGCGCGGTGTTGTGGGCGCTCATCGGTTCAGGTCTGGGATTGCTCACCGGCTCGATGGTGGGCAGTGTCCTCGCGGTCTGTGCGTGGGTCCCGTTCGGTGAGCTGACCGTCTCCCTCGTGCTCCACGGCATGGGTCTCGGCGGCGTCGCGCAATTCCTTCCGGCCCAGATCACCTGGTACACCCTCTTCGGTGTCGTGGACCTGTCCGGCGAAACCGAGATGCCGGTGGCGTGGCCGCTGGCTCCGCTCGTTCTGATCTTCTGGTCCGCGTTGATCTGCGGGCTCGGCTGGTGGCGCACTCGTAGTCGCGATCTCACCTGAGCGTCGCTGTCGTACGTCGGCGCTAGTGTCGGGAGAAATGCCACACGACACACACGATCAGGGTTGGGTCCGTCGCCTCGGCGCAGAGTGCATGCGTCACCGGCGAACGGCGATCGGAGCACTCGCGCTCACGGCGATCGCCGCCCTGATCGATATCGCCTTTCCATTGCTCACCAAGCTCGCACTCGACAGCGCCACCGGTGAGGCCACCGAATTCACGTCGGTCCCGAACCTGATCGGGCTCGCGGCTGCCGCAATCGCGCTTGGTGCGGCAGTCCGATTCGGATGCCAGTACGGGCGGCGGATGCTGGCGGGCAGGCTCTCTCTGGACGTCCAACACGACCTGCGGCTACGCCTGCTCGGATCACTGCAACGCCTCGACGGCCACGGCCAGGACCGAATCCGCACCGGGCAGGTGGTGTCGCGCTCGATCACCGACCTTCAGCTCATTCAAGGTCTGCTTGCCATGGTCCCGATGTCGGCGGGTGCATTGCTGCAGCTCGTGCTGGCCCTGGTGATCATGACGTCACTCTCGCCGCTGCTCACACTGATCGCCGTCGCCACCGTGCCCGTCATCGTGACCATCGTGCGCGTGGTCCGCCCGAAGGTGTTCGCCGCGACATGGTCAGCGCAGCAACGTGCCGCCGACCTCGCGCAGCACGTCGAGGAAACCGTCACCGGCGTCCGGGTGGTCAAGGGCTTCGGCCAGGAGGACCGCGCCGTCGACCAGCTCGAGGACCACGGCCGGATCCTGTACTCCGAGCGTATGCGGGCGGCACGGATCAACGCGCGGTTCGCCGCACCGATGGGAGCGATCCCGCAACTCGGTTTGGTCGCGACGATCGCGCTCGGCGGCTGGCTCACGTTGCAGGGCACGATCACCGTCGGCACCTTCGTCGCGTTCACCGCGTATGTCGCCACGATGAGCGCAACGACCCGCACCTTGGCTCAGGTCGTGATCATGGCGCAGCTCTCGCGTGCCGCGGTCGAGAGGGTGTACGAGGTGATCGACACCGAGCCCGGTGTGGCTGATCCCCCACATCCCGTACCGCTGCCCGACGGACCTCTCGGCCTCGCGTTCCGCGGCGTCACCTTCGGTTTCGGCGAGGGTCGAGATGTTCTGGGTGGAATGGACCTCGAGGTGCTACCCGGCGAGACCGTCGCGATCGTCGGTCCCGCCGGGTCGGGCAAGACGGCGCTGTCGCTGCTCGCACCGCGCTTCTACGCGCCGTCGGCAGGCACGGTATGCCTGACGTCGGACGGCAGCGACATCGATGTGGCCGCCCTACGCGCCGACCGGCTACGTGAAGCGGTGAGCCTCGTGTTCGACGAGCCGTTCCTGTTCTCGGACACCATCGCGACGAATATCGCGCTGGGCAGGCCCGATGCCACCGACGAGGAGATCCGCGCTGCGGCGGTCGCGGCACGCGCCGACGAGTTCATCGACTCCCTGCCGGACGGGTACGACACCGTGGTCGGCGAACGCGGTCTCACGCTCTCGGGTGGGCAACGGCAGCGTGTCGCGCTGGCCAGGGCGCTGCTGCTGGCTCCCCGGGTGCTGATCCTCGACGATGCGACATCCGCGGTGGATGCCGAGACCGAGGCCGCAATCTACGCCGCGCTCCGCGAGCAACCCGACCGCACGACCCTGGTGCTCGCGCACCGCCGCTCGACACTGACGCTCGCCGACCGTGTCGCGGTGCTCGACGGCGGCAGGATCGTCGATATCGGGACCGTCGACGAACTCGATCGGCGCAGCCCGGTGTTCCGCCGCTTGCTGACGGGTGCGGCACCGGATGTCGACCCCGAACGAGCCCCGTCGCCCGAGCAGAGGGTTTCCCCATGCGTGCGCGCACTGTGGCCCGAGACACAGACCTCGTCCGACGACGATTCGCCGAGCAGGCAGGCTGCGGTCACCCCGGCAAGCCGCGGCCCCGGTGGTGGCCGCGGCGGGGGCGGCCCCATGAGCGGCGCGCTCGGCGCGGTCGCGCCCACCCCCGAACTCCGCGCAGCTGTGGCGGCATTGCCACCGGCCACCGAGCAACCCGGCGCAGACCCCGACCTGCAGTCACGTGCGTTGCGCAGACCCGACCCGCAGTTCCGGCTGCTACGGACGCTGCGCCCCGTACGCTGGCTGCTCGCGGCGGTGATCGTGTGCCTTGCCGTGGAGTCCGCGATCAACATCGCGTTTCCGTCGATCGTGCGGTTCGCCGTCGACCGCGGCGTCACGCCGGGCGATCCCGGCATGCTGTGGTTCGCGGCAGCGGTGGGTGTGGGACTCGCACTGCTCGGATGGGCCACGGTTGCCGTTCTGACGGTGCTCACCGCCCGCGCCGGGGAACGCGTGCTGTTCGGGTTGCGGGTACGCAGCTACGCACACCTGCAGCGACTGGGCCTCGACTACTACGAGCGCGAACTGTCGGGCCGGATCATGACCCGGATGACGACCGACGTCGACGCGCTGTCGCAGTTCATCCAGACCGGTCTCTCGACCGCGGTGGTGAGCATGCTGACACTGCTGGGCATCTCGGTGGCCTTGCTGATCACCGACGTCACGCTCGCGCTGGTGGTGCTCGGCGTCATCCCGGTGCTGGTGGCGGCCACACTGTGGTTCCGAAAGATCTCGGGCGCGGCCTACGCGATATCGCGGGAACGAATATCCCTGGTCAACGCGGATTTCCAGGAGAACATCACGGGCCTCCGTGCAGCGCAGGCGTACCGTCGCGAGGAGACCTCCGCACGCCGGTTCGCTCAGCGCGCCGACGCGTACCGCCGCAGCCGCATGCGTTCGCAGCGAGCGATCTCCCTGTTCTTCCCGTTCATCACGTTCCTGTCGGATCTGGCGTTGGCTGCCGTCGTGTTCGTGGGTGCCCGCGAGGTCTCGTCCGGCGCCACGACCGCGGGCGTCCTGATCGCGTTCGTCCTGTACCTCAACCTGCTGTTCGGACCCATCCAGCAGTTGTCGCAGGTGTTCGACGGTTACCAGCAGGCACGCGTCGGGTTGCGACGGATCGGCGATCTGCTGGCCACCGAGAGCTCCCTCGAGTCCGGCCCGGCGGGCACCGTCGAGGTATCCGGGCATCTGCGCGGCGACGTTCGTCTCGACGGTGTGGGGTTCCGTTACAGCGGTGCCGACACCGACGCGCTCGCCGACGTCGACCTGAGATTCCCACCGGGATCGACGGTCGCCTTGGTCGGACGCACCGGCGCCGGGAAGTCGACGATCGTCAAACTGCTCGCCCGCTTCTACGACCCCACGACCGGCACGGTGCGGGTCGACGGGACGGATCTGCGCGAATACCGGCTACCCGAGTATCGGGGCCGGCTCGGCGTCGTGCCGCAGGAGGCACATCTGTTCACCGGGACGGTGGCGAGCAACATCGCGTACGGCCGACCCGACGCCGACCGCTCCGCCATCGAATCCGCAGCACGCGCGGTGGGCGCCCTCGACATGATCGCCGGTCTCGACCAAGGGATGCTGCACCCCGTCGGTGAGCGTGGGCAGGGCCTGTCGGCCGGTCAGCGTCAATTGATCGCGTTGGCCCGGGCCGAACTCGTCGACCCCGATCTGCTGTTGCTCGACGAAGCGACCGCCACGTTGGATCCGGCTACCGAGCAGGCCGTGCTCGACGCCGGTGCTTCGCTTGCCCGGTCGCGGACGGCGGTGATCGTCGCGCACCGACTGGCGACCGCGGCTCGCGCCGATCTGGTGGTGGTGATCGACGGTGGCGCAGTGGTCGAGAGCGGCCCGCACGAGACGCTGCATCGCGCGGGTGGTCTGTACACCACATTGTGGCGGCTCGCGACAGGAGCGCTCGTCCCCGATGTCCCTGACGCTGCAACCGACACGCCCGAGCAGAAGGTCGAACCGGTTGCGAGCCCTCACAGCTCGCATTTGTAACGGGGTCAGTGCTGCGGCGATGCACGTAACAGGGAATAATCGGCGGGCGAGAACCGTCATCGATGGAGACCCCGTCGACTCGAGATTGTGAGGTGGCTCTCGCGCATGAACGATCGGTTCGAATCGTCACATGCCAAGCGCTAGCCTCATAACCACAGGCGCTCCGATCGGGTACCGAAGAAAGAAACGAGGCGAACAACTGCCGTGAGCAGCAGCTCTACATCACAGTTCGGACAGAACCAGTGGTTGGTTGACGAGATGTACCAGCGTTTCCAGGACGATCCGTCGTCCGTGGATGCGAGCTGGCACGAGTTCCTGACCGATTACTCGCCGGAGGCAGCGGTTGCAGGAGGTGTTAACGGATCCGACACCACGGCACCCGAGAAGCCCGCTCCGGTGAAGTCCGCACCCGCCACGACTGCTTCGGCCGGCTCCGCTCCCAAGACCGCAGCGCCCAAGGCCGCACCGGCCAAGGCTGCGCCTGCAGCCCCGGCTGCCAAGCCTGCCGCAGCAAAGCCGGCACCCAAGGCTGCTGCCGCACCTTCCACTGCTCCCGCGACCGAGGAGAAGAAGGTTCTCCGCGGTGCTGCCGGTGCGGTCGCGAAGAACATGAACGCCTCGCTGTCGATCCCCACCGCCACCAGCGTCCGCGCCGTCCCGGCGAAGCTGATGTTCGACAACCGGATCGTCATCAACAACCACCTCGCGCGTACGCGCGGCGGCAAGGTGTCGTTCACCCATCTGCTCGGCTACGCCATCGTCCAGGCGATCCAGGCGTACCCGAACATGAACAACCACTACGCCGAGATCGACGGCAAACCGAACCTCGTCACGCCTGCGCACACAAACCTCGGCCTCGCCATCGACCTGCCCGGCAAGAACGGGCAGCGTTCACTCGTCGTCGCTGCTATCCGCAACTGCGAGACGATGAACTTCGCGCAGTTCTACTCGGCATACGAGGACATCGTCCGGCGTGCCCGCGACGGCAAGCTCACCGGTGAGGACTTCTCCGGTGTCACTATCTCGCTGACCAACCCGGGCGGCATCGGTACCGTGCACTCGGTTCCGCGCCTGATGAACGGCCAGGGCGCGATCATCGGTGCCGGTGCGATGGAGTACCCCGCCGAGTTCCAGGGCGCGTCCGATGAGCGCATCGCAGAAATGGGCATCGGCAAGCTGCTGACCCTGACCTCGACGTACGACCACCGCGTCATCCAGGGCGCCGAGTCGGGCGAATTCCTCCGCCAGATCCATCAGCTGCTGATCTCCGACGAGTTCTACGACGAGATCTTCCACACGCTGCACATTCCTTACGAGCCGGTTCGCTGGCGCAAGGACGTGCCGGAAGGTCTCGTCGACAAGCACACCCGCGTGCTCGAGCTGATCGCGGCGTACCGCAACCGCGGTCACCTGATGGCCGACACCGATCCACTGCAGTTCGTCCGCGACAAGTTCCGTTCGCACCCCGACCTCGACGTCACCACTCACGACCTGACCCTGTGGGATCTCGACCGTGAGTTCAACGTCGGCGGTTTCCACGGCCAGCAGCGGATGAAGCTGCGCGACGTGCTGTCGGTGCTGCGCGACGCGTACTGCCGCCACATCGGCATCGAGTACACGCACATCCTCGAGCCCGAACAGCAGCAGTGGCTGCAGGAGCGGGTGGAGGCGCACCACGTCAAGCCGACGGTCGCGCAGCAGAAGTACATCCTGAGTCGTCTCAACGCCGCCGAGGCGTTCGAGACGTTCCTTCAGACCAAATACGTCGGTCAGAAGCGGTTCTCGCTCGAGGGCGCCGAGTCGGTCATCCCGATGATGGACAGCATCATCGATCAGGCCGCCGAGCACCAGCTCGACGAGGTCGCCATCGCGATGCCGCACCGTGGTCGCCTGAATGTGCTCGCCAACATCGTCGGTAAGCCCTACTCGAAAATCTTCACGGAGTTCGAGGGCAACCTGAACCCGTCGGCCGCCCACGGCTCCGGCGACGTCAAGTACCACCTCGGCGCCGAAGGCACCTACATCCAGATGTTCGGCGAGAACGACATCAAGGTCTCGCTCACCGCCAACCCGTCGCACCTCGAAGCGGTCAACCCGGTTCTCGAGGGACTCGTCCGCGCGAAGCAGGACATCCTCGACAAGGGTGAGAGCGGCTTCACGGTCCTGCCTCTGCTGCTGCACGGCGACGCCGCGTTCGCAGGCCAGGGCGTGGTCGCCGAGACGCTGAACCTCGCGCTGCTGCGCGGGTACCGCACCGGCGGCACCGTGCACATCGTGGTCAACAACCAGGTCGGCTTCACCACCGCGCCGGAGCACTCGCGTTCGTCCGAGTACTGCACCGACGTCGCCAAGATGATCGGCGCACCGATCTTCCACGTCAACGGTGACGATCCCGAGGCCTGCGTGTGGGTTGCGCAGCTCGCCGTGGACTTCCGCGAGACGTTCCACAAGGACGTCGTGATCGACATGATCTGCTACCGCCGTCGCGGCCACAACGAGGGCGACGACCCGTCGATGACTCAGCCGGCCATGTACGACGTGATCGATACCAAGCGCAGCGTCCGTAAGAGCTACACCGAGGCCCTCATCGGCCGCGGCGACATCTCGCTCAAGGAAGCCGAAGACGCACTGCGCGACTACCAGGGTCAGTTGGAGCGGGTGTTCAACGAAGTCCGCGAACTCGAGAAGTTCCAGCCGGAACCGTCCGAGTCCGTCGAGCTCGACCAGACGCCCGCACCGCGTCTGACTACGGCCGTCGACCAGGGGGTCCTCGACCGCATCGGCGATGCGTTCGTCAATGTTCCCGAGGGCTTCAGCGTGCACCCGCGTGTCAAGCCGGTGATCGAGAAGCGTCGCGAGATGTCCCGCGAGGGCCACATCGACTGGGCATACGCCGAGCTCCTCGCATTCGGGTCGCTCGCCGAGCAGGGTGCACTCGTGCGCCTGGCCGGACAGGACTCACGGCGCGGCACGTTCACGCAGCGCCACTCGGTGCTCATCGACCGCAAGACCGGCGAGGAGTACAACCCGCTCGCGGAGCTCGCTGCGAATTCCGGTAACGGTGGCCGCTTCATGGTGTACGACTCGGCGCTGACCGAGTTCGCGGGCGTGGGCTTCGAGTACGGCTACTCGGTGGGCAACCCCGAGGCTCTGGTGCTGTGGGAGGCGCAGTTCGGCGACTTCGTCAACGGCGCACAGTCGATCATCGACGAGTTCATCTCGTCCGGTGAGGCCAAGTGGGGTCAGCTCTCCGACGTCGTCATGCTCCTGCCGCACGGCCATGAGGGTCAGGGCCCCGACCACACCTCCGGTCGTATCGAGCGCTGGCTGCAGCTGTGCGCCGAGGGCTCGATGACGGTGGCAGTCCCGTCCACCCCGGCGAGCTACTTCCACCTGCTGCGTCGCCATCACCTCGACGGCATCCGCCGCCCGCTGGTGGTCTTCACACCGAAGTCGATGCTGCGCAACAAAGCTGCGGTCAGCAACGTCGAGGACTTCACGCAGGGCAAGTTCCGCTCGATCCTCGAAGAGATCCCCTACGAGAACGAGACGGCGGATCGGTCCACGGTCACACGCGTGCTGCTGACCTCGGGCAAGATCTACTGGGAACTGCTCGCGAAGAAGCAGAAGGAAGGCCGCGACGACATCGCGATCGTCCGCGTCGAGCAGCTGTACCCGGTGCCGCGTCGCCGGATCGCCGAAACTCTCGACAAGTACCCGAATGCGTCCGAGTTCTTCTGGGTCCAGGAGGAGCCGGCCAACCAGGGTGCATGGCCGTTCCTGGGTCTCGCTCTGCCCGAGCTTCTTCCCGATCATCTTTCCGGTGTGAAGCGGGTGTCGCGTCGCGCGATGTCGGCGCCGTCGTCGGGTTCGAGCAAGGTGCACGCGGTCGAGCAGCAGGAAATCCTCGACAAGGCTTTCGAGCGCTGACAGGGGCGCGCGAAGCGACGGGAAGGTAGCCGTTCGAACTGTGATCAAGCCCCGTTCGTGCTCGATCAGGGCATGACGGTTCTCATGCGAGCCGGGTCGGTTCGTCCTTCGGGACGAGCGACCCGGCTCGCGCCGTTCCACCGAGCGTGACCGCCGCGTAGGTGACGGCGGGAAGTGCGCCGACCGCAAGTTCGATGAACTGGTCGCGGTCGATGGCGGGCTCCCGGAGCCACGCGATGGTGATGTCTTCGACGAAGGCGACCCAGCCGCGTACGGCGAGGCGGACCGCGGGACCGGCCTCGATCCCAATGGCCGGCAGATATCGAAGTGTTCGCTCGACCATGGCGGTGCGCGTCTGTTCGAAGACCTCGCGCATGTCCGGGTCTCCGCTCGCGGTTCCGCGCAGCATCGACACGTAGGTGTCGCGCCGCTCGGTCACGTAGTCGGCGTAGGCGACGATAGTGCCGCGCAGCATGTCGAAGGGCTCGAGGGTCTCGTCGGGCGCAGTGCATTCGAGCATGTCGCGGCTGATGTGTCGGACGAGTTCGACGTGGAACTCGTGCTTGGACGAAAAGTAGTGGAAGAGCAGCCCGCGCGACACTCCTGCTTCGTCGGCGATGTCCTCGACGGAGATCTGGTCGAGCGGACGCTGCGCAAGCATCCGCATCCCGAGGTCGATCAGCTGGGCGCGGCGTTCTGCCGGTCCGAGCCTTCTTCGTTTGGTGTCGGTGCCTTTCACGGCTTCCATGCAATCAGTTCTACTGAATTAGAGTCAACAAGACTATTGACCCGCACTCAACAAGTGCCTACGCTGAGTTACATGAGTCTTCCGGTTACAGACAATACCGCCGCCGACACGAACCCTCGCCTGGTCGACACACTGATCATCGGCAGCGGATTCGCCGGACTCGGCGCCGCCATCAAGCTGACCCGCGCCGGCAAGGATTTCCTCGTCCTCGAACGCGGAAACGAGGTGGGCGGCACCTGGCGCGACAACACCTACCCCGGCGCCGCATGCGACGTGCCCTCGAACCTGTACTCGTACTCCTTCGCCCTCAACCCCGGCTGGACCCGCTCGTTCTCCCCCCAGCCCGAGATCCAGGCGTACATCGCCTCCGTCGCCGACAAATACGACGTGCGCCGCCGCACGGTCTTCGGCTGCGACGTGCAGTCCGCCACTTGGAACACCACGACCTTTCGGTGGGATGTCGAGACCACCAAGGGCGCATTCAGCGCGAAGATCCTCGTTTCTGCGGTCGGCGCGCTGTGCGAGCCGTCACTGCCCGACATCAAAGGCATCGACAGCTTCGAGGGAGAGATCTTCCACTCGGCGCGCTGGAACCACGACGCCGACCTCGCGGGCAAGCGAGTGGCCGTGATCGGTACCGGAGCATCCGCCATCCAGATCATTCCCGCGATAGCCGGGAAGGTCTCGCATCTCGACGTCTACCAGCGCACCGCACCGTGGATCCTCCCCCGCGCCGATCGCGAATACACCAAGGCCGAGCGATTCGCATTCCGCTACGTGCCGGGCTTCCAGCGCCTCTCCCGCGCCGTCCAATACCTGACGCGCGAGACACAGGTCGTCGGTCTCGCCAAGGCGCCGATGTTCATGAAACCCCTCGAAGTCGCGGCACGCGCCCAGATCCGCCGGCAGATCTCGGACCCGGTGCTGCGCCGCAAGGTCACCCCGACCTTCAAGATCGGCTGCAAGCGCATGCTCATCTCCAACGCCTATTACCCGGCGCTCGCTCGGCCGAACGTCGACCTTGTCACCGCTGGAATCAGCGAGGTGACGGCAGACGGCGTCGTCACCGACGACGGCACCACCCGCAAGGTGGATGCGATTGTCGTCGCGACCGGTTTCCACGTCACCGATTCCCCCACGTTCGCCGGTATCCACGGCAAGGACGGCCGTTCGCTCGCCGAGGTGTTCGACGACAGCGGCATGCAGGGATACAAGGGCACGACCGTCGCCGGATTCCCCAACATGTTCTTCCTCGTCGGTCCCAATACCGGCCTCGGTCACACTTCGATGGTGTACATGATCGAATCGCAGCTCAACTACCTCGTCGACGCCATCCGCACCATCGACCAGCACCGTATCGGCACCGTCGAGGTGCGCGACGACGCGCAGGCCGACTACAACCGCACCCTCCAGCACGCTCTCGCATCGAGCGTGTGGAACACCGGCGGCTGCGCGAGCTGGTATCTCGACAAGCACGGCAACAACACCACGGTATGGCCGGGATTCACCTTCGAATTCCGCAGCATGACGAAGAAATTCGATCTCGAGGCGTACCGCAGCGTCGCCACTGCCGATCTCCCGGCACTCACCCCCGCACAGACCGCAGAAGCCGACACCACCCGAGAGGTCGCAGCAAAATGAGTGAATTCACCGGCAGGGTCGTCGTCATCACCGGCGCCGGCTCCGGAATCGGACGTGCCCTCGCGCTGAATCTCGCGGCGAAGGGCGCCCGGCTGGCCGTGTCCGATGTCGACACCGTAGGGCTGGAAGAAACTGCGCGTCGCGCGCGCGATCTCGGGGCCGAGGTCCTTGCGGATCACCTGGACGTCACGCAGCGCGAAAAGGTAATGGACTACGCAGACAAGGTCGTCGAACGCTTCGGTGTGGTCAATCAGGTCTACAACAACGCCGGTGTCGCATACCACGGCGAGTTCGAGCGCACGGAGTTCAAGGACTTCGAGCGCGTCGTGGACGTCGACTTCTGGGGAGTCGTCAACGGTACCAAGGCATTTCTTCCGCACCTGATCGCATCGGGTGACGGGCACCTGATCAATGTGTCGTCCTTGTTCGGGCTGCTGTCCATTCCGGGCCAGAGCGCTTACAACGCGGCTAAATTCGCGGTGCGCGGGTTCACCGAGTCGCTGCGGCAGGAGATGCTCATCGCGAAGCATCCTGTGCGGGTGACGTGTGTGCACCCCGGCGGGATCAAGACGGCGATCGCGCGCAACGCGGCCGTACCCGACGGCGACGATCAGGTGAGTTTCGCTCAGTTCTTCGACAGTAAACTGGCCCGCACCACCCCCGAGGATGCGGCCGCGACCATCGTGCGCGGCGTCCGGAAGAACAAGGGCCGCGTGCTGATCGGCGCCGATGCAAAACTGCTCGACGGTTGGGTGCGTCTCGTCGGTCCGTCGTACCAGCGTGTCGTCGCTTTCGTGACGGCGCGCGTACTGCCGAAGGGTTAGCGTTCGTCATGCCCCACCTGCCGCTGCCACTCGTCCGCGCCGCACTCCGGCCCCTGTACGCGCTCACGCTCAACGCGCGACTCCCCTATCCCGTGCAACGACGCCTGCTCGAGGCCGCCGCGCCGATCCAAACGTTGCCATCGGGCACAGTGGTCCGGCCGACGACGTTGGCGGGCAGGCCGGCAGAACGGGTGACGGTGGGCGCCACCGAACGTCCCACCGCGGTGCTGTATCTGCACGGCGGCGCCTACACCTGCGCGTCGCCTGCCACACACCGATCCCTGGTCGCACATCTGGCAGCGGCCAGCGGTGCGGTGGTCTATGCGCTGGACTATCGTCTCGCGCCGGAGCATCCGTACCCTGCCGCACTGGACGACGCCGTCCAGGCCTACCTCCAGCTTCTCACCGAGCCGGGGATGCTCCCGGAAACCGTGTCGATTGCCGGGGATTCGGCCGGCGGCGGTCTCACGGTCGCCACCACGAACAGGCTCCGCACCGACCACGGCGTCACCCCAGCCGCCATCGGCCTGTTCTCGCCCTGGGTGGATCCGGGGTCTCGCTCGGCACCGTTCGATCGCGATGTCGTCGTCAACACGCGATGGGTGTACTCCTCGGCGAAGGCTTACCTCGGCGACGGAGACCCCACCGACCTGGGTTACGCACCGATGCACGCGGATCCGACCGGCCTGCCGCCAACGCTGATCCAGGTCGGCACCACAGAAGTGCTCTACCCGCAGATCGTCGAGTTCGCGGGCAGACTGCGCGCCGCGGGGGTGGATCTGACGCTGGTCGAGCAGCCTGAACTGTGGCACGTAGCGGGACTACAGGCCTCGCTCGTGAAAGAGGCCGCGGATGCGGTGGCAGATTTCGGCGAGTTCTTGCGCTCCCACATGAAGCAGACCGGGTGAACCTGTGATCCGGCGCAGCGATCAGGTGTGCTCCGCCAGCCAGTCGTCGGCCACCGCAGCTGAGTCCTCGCCGGTAGCGACGCGGGTGATCATGTCGGTCAGATCCGACGTGGTGAGCTCACCTGCGATGACGCGGAGGGCGTCGAGCTGAAGCTCGCCGAAGACTGCCTTTCGGAACACAGGGACCACATTCTGTGCGACGAACACCGGACTCTCCATGTCGGAGGACGCTTCCTCCATCGGCGCTCGGTCCGGGGCGTCGGGCACCGTAACCACACCGCTTCCGCTGCTCTCTGCGAGCACGGGCGCAAGGGAGGTCAGTCCCGCGACGGTGTCGACGTCCGACGTCGCGCCGAACGCAGCAGCTGTCGGCGCTCGCTCGACCGATCGTGGTTCGCACCCGAGTTCGGTGAGGGCCTCGAGTCCGCCGGCGGCCTCGAACTCCGGGGTGAGAACGAAGGTGAGGTCGGTGCAGTGACCGGCGAGGTCGGAGATCCGCGAGATGTCCCGTGTCGCGATGAGGTCTGCGCCGGCGGCAAGCACCGCGCGATTCTGAGCCGACGCATAGTCGGCGATCGTCAGCTCGTCCGGGAGCGCACGTGCCAGCGCCTCGAATACGTCTTCCGCGTCCGTGGCGGCGACGCCGGGGTCGTAGTGCCGGAGCAGCAGCCCCGTGTAGTCGGGGACCACCGTCGCGTCATCGGTGTCGAGTGCGGCGAGCGCTGCGTTACGGTCGGCGAGACCGTCGCGGACCTGCACCTCGATACCGGTCGTGCGCAGCACCCCGGCGTAGAGGTGCGCAAGCAATGCGCCGTCCGCACCGTCCCGTGCCGCGACCACGACGGGACCGGACACCTCCGCAGAGTCGAGAACCGGCGATGCGCACCCGGCCGAGAGTGACATCGCGGCCACGACAGCCGCGATCAGCGAGCGGTGCCGCATCCTCTTGATCTTCACGGCGGCCATTGTCGCGCATCCTCGGCAGACGCCGAACGCCCCGGTCCGAACCTTGGTGCGGGTTCGAGCCGGGGCGCACGGAGCGATCACGTCAGTCGGTGACACCCTCTGCCCTCGCAGCGGCCGCAACGGCTTCTGCGACGGCGGGCGCGACACGCGGATCGAGCGGGCTCGGAACGATCTTGTCCACAGCCAATTCATCACCGACGACCGAGAGGATGGCCTCGGCGGCGGCGAGCTTCATGCCCTCGGTGATACGGCGGGCGCCCGCGTCGAGCGCCCCCTTGAACACACCGGGGAAGGCGAGCACGTTGTTGATCTGGTTCGGGAAGTCGCTACGCCCGGTCGCGACGATCGCCACGTGCTTGGAGGCGACGTCAGGGTGGATCTCCGGGTCGGGGTTCGACAGAGCGAAGACGATCGCGTCGTCGGCCATGGTCGCCACGATCTCTTCCGGGACGGTGCCCGCAGAGACGCCGACGAACACATCGGCACCGTCGAGTGCTTCGACGATTCCGCCGTGCCGGCCCGCCGGATTGGTGCGTTCGGCCAGATCGGTCTTCACGCCCGACAGATCGGTGCGCTCGCGCGAGATGATGCCCTTCGAATCGAGCACCGTGACGTCGTCGATTCCTGCAGCGAGCAGGATGTTGGCGCACGCGACACCAGCTGCACCGGCGCCGGAGATGACGACCCTCAGCTTGGTGATGTCGCGGTCCTGCACCTTCACTGCGCCCTTGAGGGCGGCGAGGAGGACGATGGCCGTGCCGTGCTGATCGTCGTGCATGACGGGGCAGTCGAGCGCCTCGATCAGACGCTTCTCGATCTCGAAGCAACGCGGGGCAGAGACGTCCTCGAGGTTGACGGCCCCGAAGCTCGGGCGCAACCGGACGATGGTTTCGACGATTTCGTCGGAATCCTTGGTATCGAGAACCAGCGGTATCGAGTTGAGCCCGGCGAACTTCTTGAACAGCGCAGCCTTGCCCTCCATCACCGGAAGGGAGGCGCGCGGGCCGATGTCGCCGAGTCCGAGAACGGCGGTGCCGTCGGAAACGACAACCACGAGACGGTTGGTCCAGGTGTACCGCTCGGCCAGCGTCGCGTCGGCCGCAATCGCACGACTGACCTGGGCAACGCCCGGAGTGTACGCAATGGACAGGTCGCGCTGGGTGTCCAGCGGCGAGGTGAGCTCGACAGAGAGCTTGCCGTCGACGTGGCTTCCGAAGATCTCGTCGTCCGTCAACGCGAGCTTCTGAGGGGTTTTTGCGTCGGACACAATTGACACGATGACACTCCTGCATGTTCCGAGACCAGTCGGGTCCCGGTTACTGCGAAGTAACTGCAACAGAACATCATTGGTATGCACCGCATGCATCGACCGTGTGTAGTTGCAGCAGCTTCGCCAAGGACGGGTTCGGTGAAGCTTCCGGGCGCGATCACGATTGCCGCTGTACAACGCTGTACGACTTCCGGAGCGTGATGGCGCCGAGGAGGGTGGCCCTGGCGGCGGCCCTGAGTATTCCAACGAGCTCGAACAGGACCTGCCATCTTCTGCCCGAAGCGGGGCGGTAGCACCACCTCGAACCACCCAGAAGTTTGCCACCTTCACAGACCAAACATCAAATCGGTGTTGGTTGCGAAGGTTCTCACCGATTTGCGTGCCCTACCTGTGAGTTTGCAAGCCTGGCGGTCGATTTTCCAGTGATTCCTCAGCGGTTCCTGGGGTTACGTCCGAGCTACCGGCGAGTAGCGCGCAGGTTTTCCGCCCTCAACCCCACCACTGGGTGACCAACAGAATCGATGCAGTGAAAACCACCACAATTGCGGCAAGCACCGAAATCGGCCCCCGCCGACGATCCGCGAACACCTGCGCCACCACCGCGACGACTGCGGCGACGACGTGCGCCACCACGGATTCGGTCCCCGGGCCCGGGAAATCGCCATCCCCTCCGAGATAGTGGGCGCCACACACCACCGCCATGAGGACCAGGACGGCACCCGTCACGATTCCCGAGACGACGCGTGCCGCCCTCACCACGAAACCCGCACGTCCGGAAGCGGCTCCGTAACGAGCACGGTCGTCGTAGTACTCGCCGGAGTAGTACTCGTCCACGTAATACTCGTCTTCGTAATAGTTGCTGTCCCGGTAGATTTCATTCTGATCTGCGTCGTCGCGACGCGGCCCCCACGACCTCATCCCTCGACCACCTCGACGCCGTGCACACGATCGAGCATGTCCTCGAACGCGTCACCATCCGTCGTGAACCGGCCGAGTCCGACCGATTTGTTGTCGCCGTGATAGTCGGACGAACCGGTGACGAACAACCCGAGGTTCGAGGCCATGTCCCTCATCAATCGAGCATCCGCGTCGCTGTGGTCGGGATGATCGGCCTCGACCCCACCGAGACCGACCTCGGCGAGCTCCTCGATCTGGTCCAGCGCAAGCAACCGTCCGCGAGATCGAGCCCGGGCATGGGCGACAACCGAGACGCCGCCGGCTGCCGCCACCATCTTCACCGCTTCGGCCAGCGGCGTGTCGTTCTTGTCGATGTAGTAACGACCCCGCGGCGCCAGCAATTCGGTGAATGCGTCTCCGATCGTCGGCACGACCCCGGCTTCGACGAGCGCCCGCGCCAGATGCGGGCGACCGGCCGCCGGTCCGGCCTGTTCCAGGACACGGTCCGCGTCGATGGGCAATCCGTCTTCTGCCATGCGCTCCGCCATCACACGCAACCGTGACACGCGCTCGCCACGCAATCGCTCGAGTTCGTCGTCGAACACACGATCAGTGGGATCGAACAGATACGCCAGCAGGTGCACTGCGACAGGAGCGCCGTCCTCGCCGCGACCGGTGCACGACATCTCCATGCCCCGGACCAACCGCAGGCCGGAAGGCAGAGCACCGACGGCCTCGTCCCATCCCGCTGTGGTGTCGTGGTCTGTCAGGGCCACCACGTCCAGGCCCGCTGCCGCCGCATTCCGGACGAGACCGGTGGGGGTGTCCGTACCGTCGGAGGCGGCCGAATGGGAGTGAAGATCGATGCGCACCACACAAGTGTGTCAGGTGCAGCGACTACGATGATCGAGCGACCGGACAGCGCCTGGACACGTGCCGAAGGCACCTCGACACGGACGGAAAGGAACCCGTTGCCGAACCGTTCCTACCAAGTGAGCGGGAGTGCTCGCGTGATGCCACGTGTCCGGGACGCCGCATGAGCAAGGACGTACCGACGATCCACGTCCCCGCCGAACGTGCGGTGGTCGACTGCGCGATCTACATCGACGGCAAGCGTCTCCCCGGCCGGTACACGCACGCCGCAGCCCTCGCGGAAGTCCGCCGACGCGGCGAGGGGTTCGTCTGGCTCGGCCTCCATCATCCGGACGAACATCAGATGACGAGCGTGGCCCGGACGTTCGATCTGCACGAACTGATGGTCGAGGACGCAGTGCACGCACATCAGCGTCCGAAACTCGAGCGCTACGACGATCTGCTGTTCCTTGTGCTTCGCACCGTGACCTACGTCGAGCACGAATCGGTGACGACCACCAACGACATCGTCGAAACCGGTGAGATCATGCTGTTCACCGGCCCCGACTTCATCGTCAGCGTGCGTCATGGCGATCACTCGGAGCTGTCCGCAGTGCGTGCCCGCCTCGAAGCCGACCCAGAGCACCTCGGTCTCGGGCCGGCCGTGGTCCTGCACGCGATCGCAGATCACGTCGTCGACACCTACCTCGCGGTCACCACCGCGGTGCAACCGGACGTCGACGATCTCGAGGAATTCGTCTTCACCCCCGACACCAGGATCGCGGTCGAGCAGATCTATCTCCTCAAGCGCGAGATCCTTCAATTGCGTCGCGCCGTGGTGCCCCTCGCAGAGCCGTTGCAGCGACTCATCCGCTCACCCGGCAATCCGATCCCCAAGGACATTCGCCGCTACTTCCGCGACGTCGCTGATCATCACACCACGGTGTCCGATCGCATTGCGACTTTCGACGAAACGCTGAGCACCCTCCTCGACGCGGCAATCGCCAAGGTCACGGTCCAGCAGAACACCGATATGCGCCGCATCTCGGCGTGGGTTGCCATCGCTGCGGTACCCACGATGATCGCGGGCGTGTACGGCATGAACTTCGATCACATGCCGGAGTTGCACTGGGAGTACTCCTACTATGTGGTCGTCGGCGTCATCGCCCTGATCGTGACCGTGTTGTTCGTCCTGTTCCGACGCAACAAGTGGCTGTGAGCGCTGCCCTACTCGAGCGCGTATCCGTCTCGTCCGGTGCGCGCCTCGGCCGGCGCACGGTGCCTACCGTGGCACTCGCGCTCATCGCAATACAGCTGGTAGTCCGCGGAGTTCTCGCGTTCCACGGCGAATTCTATTGGGACGACCTGATTCTGATCGGCCGTGCAGGCACCTACCCGCCGCTGTCGCCGGAAATGCTGAGTTACGACCACGACGGGCATCTGATGCCCGGGGCGTTCGCCGTCGCGTCGCTGGTCACCTGGCTCGCTCCGATGCAATGGTGGCCTGCCGCACTGACTCTCGTCGTGGCCCAGCTGTTGGCGTCACTCGCGGTGTTACGTCTGTTGTGGCTGATTCTCGGACCGCGTCGAGTGTTGTGTGGCCCCTTGCTGTTCTACCTGTTCTCGCCGTTGACGCTGCCCGCGTTCACATGGTGGGCGGCCGGACTCAACTCACTCCCCATGCAGGCTGCTCTCGCCTGGGTGGCAGGGGACGCCCTGCAACTCGCGCGGACAGGCAGACGACGTCATGCCGTGTCCGGTGTCGTCGTCACCCTCTGTGCCTTGGTGTTCTTCGAGAAGTCGGTCCTCGTACCCTTCGTCGCGTTCGTGACGGTCGCGCTGCTGTATCGCGTGGACGGTGTTCGGCAGCCGGTCCGTGTCGCGTGGCAGCGAGCACGCCCCCTCTGGGTCGGATCCGGCGCGGTACTGGTGATCTGGGCCGCGTGGTACATCACCGTCGTCGCATCGCGGTTCGGTGTGCCGCCCTGGTCGATGGTGGCAGGACTGACCCACCACGGCCTGTCGTACGGTCTGGCGCCGTCGCTGCTCGGTGGGCCGTGGCAGTGGGACCGGTGGAATCCGAGTCCGCCGTGGGCCGACCCACCGCTGGTCCTCGTGGTCGCCGCGTGGGTCGCTGTAGCGGGTGCGCTGGTGTGGAGCCTGCGCTGCCGGACCCGGACCGGCTGGGTGTGGACCGCGACAACCGCGTACGTGTGCGCCTCTCTCGTGGCCATGATCAGCACGCGGTTCGGTCCCGAGACGACATACGAGCTGGCGCAGACCCTGCGCTACTTCGCCGATTCGTCCGTGATCGTCGCGGTGGCGGCCGCGCTCATCCTGCGCGCCCCGCAGCGCAGACCGACGGCGGCGTGGTCGCGTGCGGTCGCCCTCGTCTGCGCGGTCGTGTTCCTCGTGAGCTCGGCATGGTCGACCGTGACATTCGCCCGCAGCTGGACCGACAACCCCACCGGCGAATACCTCGCGGCCGCGAAGGCTGCACTCACCGAACACCCGCAGGATCCGGTCCTCGACCACCCGGTATCGGTGTGGGTCCTGTTGCCCGTCACGTACCCGCACAATCTCGTCGGATCGGTGTTCTCGTCGTTACCCGGACGTTCCCCCATCAGCGACCACACCACCTCGCTCAGCGTCCTCGACGATCGTGGCGCGCTGGTACCCGCCGAACTCATGCCGCTGCGCGGCGTCCTCCCCGGGCACGTGCCCGAGTGCGGACACCGGGTGGCCGACGACGTCGTGACGACGCTCCGCTTGAACGAGCCTGCCGGCGACTGGGAGTGGACCGTCGAGCTGCACTACATGGCCGCCGACGACGGCGCGATCGACCTCGGATTCCCCGGTCGCCCCCGCGTCACCGTGCCCGTCACCGAGGGGCTGGGCTCGGTGTACGTGCGACTGTCGGGTGGCGGCGCTGCGCTGCAGGTCGAGTCGGCGACACCGGGACTGAACGTATGCATCGGCGGCGGATCGATGGGCGTGGTGGTCCCGAGCTGACCCATCACATGCGCGCGGCGCCACGTTCGGGGTCACGGACGTCGATGCCTGCCTCCGCCCATGCCTCGCGCAGAGCGTCGGCGCCGCGCAGTCGCTTCCACGCAGCTTCGTTCGCCGTGACCGGAACCGCATCGAAGAACCGCACCGGATCGGCAGGCTCGGGCAACTCCAGATCGGGCACGTCGCTCGATTCGAGGAGCACCGCGGTGAACGGCGCACCCTCCCAGAGTGGCTCACCGAGATCGAGGAGCGCGTCGGCGGTGAGTACCACCCCCTCCACGGCTGGAAGCGCCGCCAGCACCGCCAGGCTGCGGTGCACACCGGCCGTGAGACCGTCCGCCCTGCGCAGACTCAAAACGAGTTCGGCGCGCGGACCGCGGTTCGGGTCGGCGATGGTTGCGGTGGGATCGCCCATCGGGTGACGCGAACAACCCAGTGTCGCAAATCGGGTGAGGTCGTCGTGTGCGTGGAACCGCAGAATCTCGATCGGTTCGAGGCCGAGAAAGGTCACCGACGCCGATTCGGGCGCCGGCCCGGTCGCGTCGGAGAGGTTCGCGGCGAGGTGGGCACGGACTGCGGTGAGAACGGCTTCGGTCACCTCTGCAATCTAACGCGCCGGCGATACCGCATGTCGTGAGCGGTGCGGCCCGCGAGGGATGCTGTGTAAACGCCCCTTGCCTTCTTCGTAGTCTCACGCACCGTGAGGCCACGGACGCCCGAGTTCGGTATTGCTTCGTGCGCCTTTCCTTCGAATGACTCGAGGGTGATGTCGTGGAACCGGGTGACGTCGACGGACCGCTGAAATCGTGTCCGGTCATGCCTCAGAGGCCGCTGCACAGGTGGCTACGGGTGGTCGATCGTCGACAGCCGCACCCGACCACTATCGAGATCGATCCATCCGTCGTCTCCCACGGCGATGTCGATTCGGCCGTTCCTCTTGCCGACAATTTCTTCAGTGACATGCCGCTTCGCGGGCGAGAAGAGCTCGTCCATCATCCCCAACATGCCGCCCCCCGCGTCGGCGGTGCGAGGCTTGCTCTTGCGCCAGAACACCCATCCCCTTCTCTCCGCCCACAGTGCTGCTTGATCGACTCCGACGAGCACCACGATCGCAGTCACACCGATCAGAAAAACTTCCATCGAACCGGCATCAGAACATGGTCCCCGCGAACGGTGCCAGCGGCCACGCGAACAGTGCCGCGGCGACCCGGAGCGATTCCCGGTCGTGCACCCGGATCCGTCCCGCAGCGGCCAGTTCGTGGCAGCCCACGCCGCCGAGCAACAACGATCCGAGTTCGGCGACACCGACCTCGAGCTGTGCATGCCCGTCCGAGGTCGCCACGCCGTCTGCGGAGATCTCGAACACGCCGTTGTTCTCCGCGAAGACGGGGTCGGTCACCGCGATCCGGACGTTGCCCGCTCCTGCGAACGATCGTGCGCCGAGTGCCCGCGACACATCGAGGATCCGCAACCAGGTTTCATCCGACACCGAACGAACATGTGCCCCACGATGGTCCGTCAGCATCCACGGCAGTGGATCGTCTGCCGGCACCGCGTCGAACACGATCCGGTCGACGAGGTCCAGGCTCAGCAGGAACCGGACGAGTCCCGCGTGGGATTCGGCGGTGGGGGCGAAGAAGTCGCTCACGACGATGGTGCGGTCGCGCCCGCCGAACCACGCCCCGGTGTTCTCAGGGCGGTACCGGATGAAACCGTCCTCGGCACCCGGGCTGCCGTGCACTGCGACATACGTGGGCCCGTTCCCCGACAACGAGCGGAAGCGCTGAGAAGCCCACCAGAACGATGTGCGTTCGATGCGTCCGGGGCGGTCTGTCGCGTGCTCGGAATAGATGCGCTCCAACAGGTCCCATGAATCGGGAAGCTCAGCGAACCTGACAGGGCCACCGGCTGGCACGCCCGGGTGCAGCACCCCACGGCAGCTCTCCACCTCGAGAGTCGTCGACGTCGACGCGATGCCGTAACCGAATCTCCCGTAGATCGTGGCCTCGGAGGCTCGCAAGCTCGCAACGACGTCGCCGCGATCGTGCGCGTCGCGCAGCTGCCTGCGCACCAGGGAGGTGACGACGCCGCGGCGAGTGTGGGTGGGGAGCACTCCGATGTGGGTGACCCCCGCGTGGGGCACGCGTTCGCCGCCCGGCAGCACCAGAGACCCGGACGTCGCATCGACGGTACCGACGAGCGCTCCATCGATGAATGCGCCGAACGTGCGGCCCACCTCGAGGTAGTCGCCCATGCGTCCCTCTGGATAGTCCGGCCCGGAAGGAAGCCCGACCATGGCCGTACGGAACAGTGCCATCGCGTGCCTCAACTCCTCGTCGGATTCGAGGGCTCGGATCTCGGCGTCACGGTGTTCGCTCATACGCCCGAGACTAGAGAGAGCTTCCACACTTGTCTCTACGCGGAGTCTGCAGTGAACCGCACGTCGTAATGGTCTGCGTCCGGGGCAGCGAACTTCACCAGCTTCATTCCTTCGGTCTCGATTGCCGACCGGTTCGATGCCGTCAGCGAACGCCAGGGCGTCACTTCCACTACCGAGGACCCGCTGCCCGTGGTCAGGCTCGCAATTCCGGCGACCCGGCCACCGACGAGTACCAACGGCGCGATCATCCCGTTCTTCGTCATCGTGCGCCGACGATCGTCGTCCGAGATGAACCGCCGGCGATCGGCGTGCGAGAGCAGCGCGTTGTCGAAAGGAGCGAGGATCCGCACCGGCGCGGGAGTCGACGAGGCAGGGCGAGGGGCGTCGGGCAGGTCGAACAGTTCTACTCCAAGCTCATCGCGGAATGTCGCGAGTTGTGGGCGCAGCCGCTCGACGACCTCCGACAGCCGGGTCAGGCCACACCATGCCTGCACATCGCGGACACTCGCGGGACCGAACGCCGCGAGGTAACGCAGGATGAGCCGATCGGGGCCCGGAAGGTCCGATTCCGGCGGGCCTGCCCACACGTCGAGGGGTGCGAGTCGAGGCGGGCCCGAACGCCCCCACAGCCCGCGAGGCGTGACCTGTACCAGCGGAAGCAGGCCCCGCACACCGTGTGCGAGCGCCGCGGGGTCCTGATCGGGGAAGTGTTCGGCGAGCAGGGGCCGCAGCTCGGCCTGAGTCCGCGGAGTGTCGGACAGGAGATCCCGGCCGACAGACGCGAGCGCCCTCCGATCGACACCGTGCAGGCCTGCGCGGTGGAGCGTGTTGGTGTCGAGGTCCTTGTCGAGCAGCGGTTGCACCCACCGACGCAGTGCATGGGCGTCGGCCGCGGAGACCGCGAACACGGTGCCCCGCATCAGCACGATCCGCACCACCGCCCGGGACTCGAGGAGGGCCGACAGCGACTCGGGACGGAAACCGCGCAGCCGGGTCCAGAGTGCGTAGTAGGGCGGCATCGGTGCCTGTGCCTGCAGGCCAAGCAGGTGTTCGATCATGGTCCGCGGATCCATGTCGCTGCGGCGCAGCAGATGCTGCCGGGCAAGCGTCGCACGGCCCAGCGCACGATCGGTCAGGATGCCGGTGGTCACAGTGCAGCTTGACACACCCGACCGACACGAGCCGGTGTGTCGGGGGTGGACAGGATAGACACAGGTAGGTTTCCTTCGTGCAAGCGGAATGGGACATCGAAGCTCCCGGCGTACTGCAGCTACCGTCAGGGAGGCGCGTACGCGGGCGCGCTCTGCGCGGTCCGCTGCCCGACGGCCCGCTACCGGAGTTCGGTGTGTACCTCCAGGGGCGTCCGCTGGTCGCCCTCGATTGGGATTCCCGTTGGGTTCGCTGGTCCGACTTCCGAGTGCCGTCCGACCCGCAGGACGCGTACGACGCTTTGTACGAGACGTGGGTGCGCGCAGGACGGCAGCGGGTGGAGGTGGCCTGCACCGGTGGGCGCGGACGCACCGGCACCGCGCTCGCCTGCCTCGCGATACTCGACGGTATCCGAGCGAGGGACGCAGTCGCCTTCGTCCGGCGCCACTATCACCCTCGCGCGGTCGAAACCCCGTGGCAGCGCCGGTTCGTCACCCGGTTCCGTTCACTGGGATGAGCGGCGTCGCTTCACACGGACCACTTCGGCTTCGGCTGCAGATGCCTCACGCTCGGCAGTCGTGACTTCCTTTTTGGCCGCCGCGACCGCGCGACGCGCGAACTTGCGCTGTTCTTCGGCGCGGATCAGCTGCTCTTGCAGTGCGTCGACCTCCGCCTCATGGCGGGCGAGCTCCTGCTCCGCCTCTGTCGCAGCAGCGCGCGCTCGCCGGGCCGCGCGGCGGGCGTCCTCGGCCGCGGTGGTGGCCTCGTCCAGTTCGGCTCGCTCTGCGGTGCGCTCGACTCGTGTGGTGGTGTGCTCGGGAACCACACTCAGCTGCGCCGGCGACAGGTTTTCGAAGCCACCCAGCTCACCGAGGCCACTCGGCTCGATGATCGCGTCGAGCCGCCCTGCCCGCACACGGTCGGCGATCGCCGGGTCTGCAAGCGCGGCATTGAGGGTCTGCGTCACCTCCCTCAGTGTGTTCTCGCCGGCCTTCCTCCCCCGTTCGGAGGCGAGTTCGGCGACGTCCCGTTCGAGCGCGGAGATGACCTGCCGTCGCTGCGCCGACAGCCTGCGCAGATCCTGGCCGGACAGTGTTCGCTGCGCGGTACGCAAGGCGTCGCCGAGGTCGAGGAGGACATCGAGTTCGTCGGCCCGCTCGCGTGCCAGCAGGTTCACGAGCCACGCCGCAACAGTCGGTTTGCGGAGCCGGCCTATCGCTGCGGTGAGCTCGCGATCACCCGACTCCCGAGCCTGCGCGACATACTCGGTGCGCGCCGCGATGAACTCCCTGGGATCGAGTCCGTACAGGGAGTCCGCTGCCGAGTCGAGCGTAGGCATGTGACCGAGAGTAGTGGCCGATCACCCCTCAGGCACAGGGACACCCGATCCTCGAAGCAGATGATGCGCGGGCAGCATCATCGCCAAAAGGGCGACCACACACACGACCGAGACCGTCGCGAGCACGGGCCACAGCGGCCCCTGCGGCCAGGGTTGGCCGACGAAACCGATGGCCACCACCGTCATCGGAACCAGCGAGATCACCAGTCCGGTGACGACGGCACCGAGACAGACGAACAGACCTTCCGTCCCCGCCATTGCCAGGAGCTGGCGAGGGGTTGCACCGACGGCCCGCAGCAGCTGCCATTCCCGGCGTCGTCGCAGGGTGGTCACGACGAGGCGGTTGGCTACGCCGATGAGTACGTAGCCCATCAGGACGACGGAAAGCGCGACGCTCAGCGGCCGCGTGGGATCCTGGGACACCGCCCCCGCGGCAGTCGTACGGGTCTCCTCGATCCGCAGTCCGGGTGATCCCGCGACCAGATCCGCGAGCTCGGTTGCGACGCTTGCTTCGTCACCGTTGACGAACACGGCGTCGTATGGGCCTGTCGCCGCCTGTGGGAGCAGGTCCAGTGGCATCACGACGGTGCCGAAACCGACGCCGCGGGAATAGGTCGCGACCACTGTCGGTTCCACAGCGGCCCCATCCGAGAGGATCAGCGGCAGTGTGTCGCCGACGTCGATCCCCGCCATCCGGGAGGTCGCGGAATCCACCGCAACAGAGGCTCCATTGAGCCGGGACAGGTCGCCGTCGACGATCCCGAGATCGAGCACACCGTCGAAGCCGGAACCGACGGCGGACACAGGGTAGGACTCGGCGCGTGTCCGGTCATCGCTCTGGAAGCGTCGTGTCACGGTGGAGCGGATCACGGGAACAGCCGCCGTGACGGAGGGCGCCGCCTCGACTGTGTCGAGCGCCTCCGCGGATACACCCCCGACCTCGGGCGCGGATACCAGCAGATCCGCAAAGGTGCCTTCCTCGACCTCATGATCGATCGTCGCGCTCATGGTCGACTCCGCAAAGAGCTGCGTGGTCGACAACCCGATGGCGAGCGCGAGAACGCTGATGGCACCCCCGGTCCGCACAGCGCGACTTCCCGAATTACGCACAGCCAGCCAGGAACTCGGCGGACTCGCCCGAGAGGCAAGCCACTCACAGCTGCGGGTGACCGCGGCAGGAGCGACCAGCGACACGCCGATGATCGCCAGGAGTGTTCCCGATGCCGCACCGATCAGAGCGGCCTCGCCGCGGGTCACGAGAGGGATGACGGTGGAGGTGGCCGACAGTGCGATGACGACGAACCCCACCCCGGTCCGGATCGGACTCGCGCTGGCCGGTTCGGTCTCGGTCGCGGTGATCGCGTCGACACCAGACATACGGGAGATCCGGAACGACCCGGCGCGCGCCGCCACCTGGACGAGGCCGAGCATCAGAAGCCCGGTTCCCAGCGCGGGGACCGGACTCCAGCTGAGCGACTGACCTGGAACGAGCAATCCCATGGCCACGAGTGGTCCGGTGGCCGCTGCGGAGAGCAGGCTGCCCGCCGTGATGCCCACGAGTACACCGCCGAGCGCACCGCGGGTGGTCCGTCGTGCCGTCATCGACCGGATCTGTTTCGGAGTGGCGCCCACAGCGCGTAACAGCGCCAGTTCACGGGCGCGGTTTGCGACCCCGACCGAAACCGCACCGGCAGTGATGAATCCGACCAGGGTCACCAGAACTCCGGCGACGGACGTGGACGCGGCCAGCAATGTAGCGGAGGCGGCCGCTGCAGCGGGGCGTTCGAGCCGGCCGATACCGTCCCCGGTCGCGACCACGAGATTCCGGTCCGCGACCGTCTTTTCGATCCGCTCGCGGACGACCGCACTGTCGACATCGGCGTCGAACTCGACGGAGAGCAGGTCGGCGGTGTCTCGGGACCGGTGCGAAAGGTCGCGGGCCAGGGTGTCACCGACGAAGATCCCGCCACCGTCGAGATCCGCGATTCCCGTCACCAGCATGTCCCGCGGTTGCCCGCGCAGTATGAGCTGCACTGGATCCCCTACGGAGACACCGGCCAAGGCTGCCAGGTCGGTGGCGAGGACGACGTCGTCGGGACCGGCCGGTGGTGCGCCGGTCACGTCGACCGACCCCCATAAGGAGCCCCACCCGTGCCCGTTGTGCCGTACCGACCCGCCGGGCACCACCCCGCCCTCGCCATCCGGCAGTGCGGCGGGGAAGGTGAAGTCGGCCGCAGCAGCGCGCACACCCGCGATCTCCGAGACCGTACGGACCAGCTCCATCGGAACTCCGACGGGGTCGGGCAGTGCAAGGTCGAAGTCCTCGTCCCGCGTGACGATCTGGTCCCCGCCGATCACCACATCCACTCCGGCGAACCGTTGCGCAGGTACGGGTGAGCGCAGACCGGTCTCGGCCAGTACCGAGCAGAGGGTCACCAAGGCCGCGCCGACCGTCACCGCACAAGTCACCGCGATCGCTTCGCCGGCCCTGCCTGGCAATCGCACCGTCACCCGATCCTCCCGCCCAGTACGCGGGTCAACTCGGCGGCGTCGGGTGCACTCAGTACCTGCTCGATGCGGCCGTCTTCCATCACCACCGCGTCGTGAGCTCTGGCCGCGGCCGCGGGGTCGTGCGTGACCATGACGACGGTCTGCCCCAGGTCCCGCACGAGATCGGTGAGGAGAGACAGGATTCGGTCACCGGTGGCAGGGTCGAGCGCCCCGGTCGGTTCGTCGGCGAAGATCACGTCGGGACGGGTCGCGAGTGCACGGGCCACCGCGACACGCTGTTGCTGCCCACCGGACAGTTCGCCGGGCTTGCGAGAGAGGACGTCGCCCAGGCCCACCCGGTCGACCACCTCCCCCAGCCACGTTCCGTCGCCGGGTGTCTGGGCCAGATGCAGCGGCAGGGTGATGTTCTCTTCGACGGTGAGGGACGGGATCAAGTTGTAGGCCTGGAAGACGAATCCCACTCGTTCCCGCCTGATCCGGGTGCGAGCGGTCTCGCGCAACGTGCTGACCAACGTGTCGCCGATCCACACGCGCCCTCGTGTCGGGGTGTCCAGCCCTGCGGCGCAGTGCAGCAACGTGCTCTTGCCTGATCCGGACCGGCCTACGACCGCGAGGAACGCGCCGCGCGGAACGGTCAGTGTCACGTCGTCGAGGGCGGGCGCTCCGCCCACGCGACGGTACATCTTGGTGACGCCCTCGAACCGCACTGCAGCCGTCACCGGCGACGCATCGTGCTCGTGCGCCGCGGCTGCAGGTGCTGCAGCCGTGTTCACGAGCGCCGCCGCCCCATGTAGCGCATCACCAGCAGAACCAGGCAGACGACGCCGGGAACACCGAACATCAGCGAGAGCAGGACATTGTCCGGCTCGGTGATCGAGACCACCGCGTTCAGCCCGACGAAGACCGCGAGCATGGCCCACAGCATCCCGACCACCCGGTCGGGATGCTCCCCGCGGGGCAACGCACCACCTGTCGTGTCCGGTTCTCCACGGTTCGGTCGGATTCGGTAGGGATCGTCCACGATGTCTCCTTCACGCCACTGTTTCGAGGCCGCTGTTTCGAGGCCGTCGTTCCACTGGGCTCGACGCTATGAGCGGTCGCGACGTCCCGACATCCCGGCGCCTACCGGCTTCCGGTACGGCAGGCTGTACCTTTTCCGCCGACAGTGCACACGCATGGACCTCGCACGCGGAGGCGACATAGTGTCGTCGCACAACCACAACCTCCGCTGCTGGAGAGTCCGAGGAGAACCTGTGCCCGTCGGTGATGCCGTTCGACGAACCGCGCCGCGCGAGAAAGCGGTTGCAGCGGTGAGGAATGCAGCCCACGCGACCAAATGGCTGGTGCTCGGGGCCGGCACTGCTGTGCTGGCACTCTTCGGGGTGAGTGCGCTGATCGTGGTGGGGCTGCTCTGCCTGGTGGGTATCGGAGTGGTTCTGCTCGGACCGGTGCTGACCGTCGTCCGGTCGATCGCGGATCTGGAACGGCGACGACTGAGTGCGCTCGGCCATCCCGTGCGTTCGCCGTACTCCCACATTCCCACAGAATCGCGAGAGGCCTGGCGGTTCCTGCGCTCCGATCCCGGACCTCGACGAGACATCGCATGGATGTGCATCCACGCGACGTTCGGACTCGTCGTCGGCCTGCTGCCGTTGGAACTGCTCTCGAATGCGGTGGAGGAGCTCAGTGCTCCGCTGTGGTGGAGTTCGGTGCCGTCAGGCGGCGCGACCATCCTCGGTGGCTTCGTCACCGTCGACTCGTGGGACGGTGCGCGCTGGGCACTCGTCACCGGTCTCTGCTGGGCGATCCTGTGGTTCGCGTTGCCTCCGCTGCTTCTCCGGGCACAGGTTGCCCCCGGCATCCGGTTGCTGGCCCCGCATCCGGACGTCGACCTGTCCGCACGCGTCGCGGCACTCACCGCAACACGAGCGGCTGCCCTCGACGCGCATGCCGTGGAGTTGCGCCGGATCGAGCGGGCGCTGCACGACGGCGCTCAGAATCGGCTCGTGACCGTCGCCGTACTCACCGGCGCAGCCCGCCAGGCGCTGGCCCGCGACCCGTCCACCGCAGACCCTCTGCTCGAGCGCGCTCAACAGAGCGTCGAGGCGGCCTTGGCGGAGCTGCGCTCGGTGGTGCGCAGCATCCTGCCGCCGGTCCTCGAATCCGATGGCCTGTCGGGAGCCTTGTCGGCGCTGGCAGCGCAGTGCCCGGTGGAGACCCGGGTCGACACACGCGTGATATCGCGATGTCCTGTGGCCCTCGAAGCCATCGCCTATTACACAGTGGCCGAGGCGCTCACCAATGTCACCCGCCACAGTGGGGCACGGCGAGCGGAGGTGCGAGTGCGGCAGCGAGGCGACGAGCTCGTGATCGAGGTGGAAGACGACGGTTCCGGCGGTGCTGTCATCGGGCACGGATCCGGGCTGGCCGGAATCCGGGGACGCATCGAGGCCCACGACGGGGCGATGCGGGTGCACAGTCCGGCCGGCGGGCCGACGATCGTGGAAGCGGTGATCCCGTGCGGATAGTGGTGGCCGAAGACGACGCGTTGCTGAGGGAAGGGCTCGTGCTGTTGCTGCGCGGCGAGGGGCTGGACGTCGTTACGGCGGTGGGCGATCCCGAGGCACTCCTCTACGCCGTCGAAGAGCACCGCCCGGACGTCGCGATCGTCGACGTCCGGATGCCGCCGACCCACACCGATGAGGGGATCCGGGCAGCCGTCGCGGCCCGGGCGGCCCATCCCGATCTCGCGGTTCTGGTGCTTTCGGCCTACGTGGAGCAGAGTTTCGCCACCGAACTGCTTGCGGGCGGAGCCGACCGCACCGGATACCTGCTCAAAGAACGCGTCGGGCGGGTCGGCACGTTCATGGAGGCGCTGCACCGAGTTGCCCGCGGTGGCACTGCGATCGATCCCGAAGTAGTGGCGCAGCTCTTTGCGCGGCAACGCGCGGCCGACCGACTCTCCGACCTGACCACGCGAGAACGGGAAGTACTGGCCGTGATGGCCGAAGGACTGGGCAACGGTGCGATAGCGACACGGCTGTTCATCACGGAAAATGCTGTCCACAAGCACATTCGGAACATCTTCGCCAAACTCGGCCTGTATGCCGGCGACGACTCCGACCGGCGAGTCGTCGCCGTGCTCCGGCATCTCGAAGCGACCGGCAGGCCCGGCTGAAGTGTGCGGGCGCGCCTACAAGGCCAGCTTCGCGAGCAGGTCGCGTGCCGTCTCTGCACTACGCGGCTCGCACAGCACGTCGTAGCGTCCCGCGACCAGCTGCATCGTCGACGAGAAGTCGCGCTGCCCTCGCGTTGCTGCGTACGGGATCGTCGCCGAGATCAACCCGAAGATGATGCCGCCGACGAGACCCACGAGCAGCGGCCCCAGGAAGTCGGTGGAGAAGATCCCGAGCAGCAGACCGAAGAACAGGCCGAGCCACGCACCGGAGACGATGCCGCCGCCGATCACCTTGGCCCACGTCAGCCGACCCGTGACGCGCTCGACCTGCATCAGGTCGACGCCGACGATCGTGACGTCCTCGACCGAGAAGTTCTGATCGGACAGGTGGTCGACGGCGCGCTGCGCTTCTGCGTATGTCGAGTACGAACCGACAGGCCATCCGCTCGGCGGTTCAGGCAGTCCCGGCGCCTGACGTCCGGGCCCCATGGGATTCGTCATTCTGGCTCCTTCTCGTTGCAGTCCGTGTCCATTCTGCCGGGATCCGCCTACTTCGGCGGCTCGAACGAGGTGGTCCGGGTCATCCCCGCGGCACGGCCCTTCGCCGAGATGACGAGGGCCATCTTCCGGCTCGCTTCGTCGATCATCTCGTCACCGAGCATCGCGGCGCCGCGCGCGCCGCCCGCTGCGGAGGTGTGCCACTCGTAGGCGTCGAGAATCATCTCCGCCTTGTCGTAGTCCTCCTGCCGCGGGCTGAACACCTCGTTGGCAGCATCGATCTGGCTGGGGTGCAGCACCCACTTGCCGTCGAATCCGAGCGCTGCCGAGCGCTGCGCCGATCGGCGGAACGCCTCGACGTCGCGAATCTGCAGGTACGGTCCGTCGATAGCCTGAAGTCCGTGTGCCCGCGCGGCCATCAGGATCGTCATGAGGATGTGGTGGTAAGCGTCACCGCGGTCGTAGCCCTCGGGCTGTTCGCCCACGACGAGAGTGCGCATGTTGATGCTCGCCATGAAGTCGGCGGGGCCGAACACGAGGGTCTGCACGCGAGGACTGGCCGTCGCGATCTCGTTGATGTTCGTCAGCCCCAGCGCATCCTCGATCTGCGGTTCGATCCCGATCCGCCCGACCTCGAGTCCGTGTGCCTTCTCCACCTGGGTGAGCAGCAGATCGAGCGCCTTCACGTGGCTCGCGTCCGGCACCTTGGGCAGCAGGATCGCGTCGAGATGCGCGCCCGCGCCACCGACGACGGTGGACACATCGAGGTAGGTGGCGTCGGTCGTCCAGTCGTTGACACGTACGACTTTGAGCTGGTCACCCCAACCGTCTTCGTTCAGCGCTTCGACAATGGTCGTGCGCGCCTGTTCCTTGGCGAGCGGCGATACGGCGTCCTCGAGATCGAGGAAGAGCGCGTCGGCAGGCAACCCCTTGGCCTTGTCGATCATCTTCCGGCTGCTGCCCGGAACCGCAAGTACTGACCGTCGGGGCCTGAATGAGAACGACATGGGGTGACCGAGCCTCCGTGTTCCGTGATCGACATACCTAGCCTCTAGCCTGGCAATCATGGCAGCAGTGAGCAAGGTATTCGCAGCGAGGCTGGCGGGCCTGGTCGTGCTCGGCCCCGACGGCGAATCGATCGGTCGTGTCCGCGACGTCGTGCTCACCATACGAATAGGCCGTCAGCCTCCGCGCGTGCTCGGCCTGGTCGTCGAGCTTCCCACCAGGAAACGGATCTTCGTTCCGATGCTGCGGGTGACGGCGATCGCGCCGGGTTCGGTCACGCTCGTCACCGGCAACGTGAGCCTTCGCAGGTTCACTCAGCGTCCCTCCGAGGTGCTCGCCCTCGCGCAGGTGCTCGACTCCCGCGTGCGCGTCGACGACCCGGAGCTCTCCGACCTCCAGGGAGCGGACGTCACCGTCGTCGATCTCGGGATCGATCTCACCCGCAGCCGGGATTGGCTGGTCTCGCGTGTCGCGGTGCGACGGCATCGGGGACGGCTGGCGCGTCGCGCGCCCGTGCACGTCGTGGAGTGGCAGCACGTGCACGGCCTGACTCAGCAGGCCCTCGCTCTACCCGGGCAGGGTGTCTCACAGTTGCTGCTCCAGTTCGAGGACATGCGTCCCGCCGACGTCGCCAACGTGTTGCGCGATCTCCCGATCAAACGCCGCAACGAAGTAGCCGCCGCACTCGACGACGAACGACTCGCCGACATCGTCCAAGAGCTACCGGCAGACGACCAGACGGATCTCCTCAAACACCTCGAGGTCGACCGTGCCGTCGACGTTCTCGAGGCCATGGACCCGGACGACGTCGCCGATCTGATGGGCGAGCTGCCGGAGACCGACGCCGAATGGTTCCTTCAGCGCATGAACCCGGAAGATTCCGAGCCGGTGCGCCGCCTGCTCGAACACTCTCCCGACACCGCGGGCGGCCTGATGACTCCGGAGCCGGTCGTTCTGACTCCGGCGACCACGGTCGCCGAGGCACTCGCTCGGGCACGCAATCCGGATCTGACCCCCGCACTGGCGTCGATGGTGTTCGTGGTCCGCCCCCCGACCGCGACACCGACCGGCCGCTATCTGGGTTGCGTTCATCTGCAACGATTGCTTCGAGAACCGCCGGCAAGCCTCGTCGGCGGTGTCATCGACAACGATCTCCCGCGACTCGATCCCGAGGATTCTCTGGCTTCGGTAACGCGTTACTTCGCGACGTACAACCTGGTGTGCGCTCCGGTCGTGGACGACGAGCAGCACCTGCTCGGTGCGGTGAGTGTCGACGACGTGCTCGACCATCTGTTGCCCGAGGACTGGCGTGAAGAGGAGGAAGAGGATGAGTGACCGCAACCCGTTGGGCACACAGCGGCTCGAGACTCCCCGTACCTCCCGGTTCCGGGTGAACTTCGATGTGGAGGCCGTCGGCCGCGTCAGCGAGTCGATCGCACGATTCCTCGGCACCGGCCGCTACCTGGCGATCCAGACGATCGTGGTGATCGTCTGGATTGTGCTCAATGTCTTCGCGGTGAGCCTGCAGTGGGATCCGTATCCGTTCATCCTGCTCAATCTCGCGTTCTCGACGCAGGCCGCGTATGCGGCGCCGCTGATCCTGCTCGCCCAGAACAGGCAGGAGAACCGCGACCGGGTGTCGCTCGAGGAAGACCGGACACGGGCCGAGCAAACGAAGGCCGACACCGAGTTCCTCGCACGTGAGCTTGCGGCGTTGCGACTTGCCGTCGGCGAGGTCGCGACACGCGACTATCTGCGACGAGAACTGGAAGACCTGAAGACTCTGATCATCGATGCCGACAAGGGCGACGAGGTCGGTCCCGGTCCGGTGAGGCCACCGCGACGCTGAGGACATCCGATACCGCAACGTCCGGTTGCACATAACCCGAACCCGTTCTGTAATGTGCGTCACAACAGTGGTGACGTAGGTTCGGTCGAAGGTGGGGTGTCCAGGTGCGCTGGCAAACGACTCTGATTGTTGTTCCGTTGCTCGCTGCAGCAGGTTTCGCCGCGACAGCCTCGGCGCCCGCACCGAGCGGCGCCGCGGCCGATCTCGAACCCGCGCACACCGCCGCCGTACGGAATGTGGGCGTTCTGCCCGCCGAGCCGGCGACCCCGCAGGCGATGCGCAATCCGTCCGCAGCCACCGGCGACCCGACGGATCCGCTGTCACAGACGCCCCCTGCGATGCCCGGTGACGGGTTCGCCATACTCGGCGACGGCCCCCTCGCAATCCCTGAACTCGTGTTCTACGCATACCGCGCCGCCGAGATGCAGCTCGCGATCAATTCGCCGGAGTGCGGACTGTCGTGGCATCTGCTGGCAGCGATCGGGCGCCTCGAATCGAATCATGCCGACAACGGGCGAACAGACGTCCTCGGCACACTCGCCACAGCACGGACGACACCCGACGGCCGCGTCGGCCCGATGCAGCTTCCGGCCGGCGCGTGGGAGCGATTCCCCTCGGACGGAAACGTCGACGGAGTGACGGACCCGCAGAACGTGTTCGATGCGACACTCGCAGCGGGGGCGTGGGCCTGCGCGGACGGCGCGCCCGCGCGAGACGAAGCAGGCGAAGCGCGGGTCGCCGCAATGTTCGATCCCTCCCCCGAGTACCTGGCGAATGTCCAGAAATGGTCTGCCGCCTACAAGAAGGGCGCAGAGGTGGCCCCGGCAGTCCCTGCGGTACCACCGACCGCTGTCCCCACCCCTCCGGTCGTGCCGATGCCCACCACCGACGCTGCCGCTCCTGCCACACCGGACACGAACGATGAGCAGGCCACCGAGGCGACCACTCCTGCCGCGCCGGGCCTGCCCATGATGACGATTCCGGAACTGCCGGAAATACCCTGCCTCGTCCCCACCCTCTGCGAGCCGTGACATTCAAGAGCGGGACATTCCAGCAGTGACATTCCCCGGACGCTCCCACCCGAAGTCGGACATTCCCACCCGTCGACCTGTTACTAAAATCACATACACATAACGGACGCATCCTCCCCTCCGCGGCCACTCGATCCCCTCGCAGGCGCCTCGACCGCGGGTTTTCGATTTCCGTCGCCACCGGCGATGACGCCGGCCCCGAGTATCCGTAAACCTGCGTTACATCACGGTTGAGTAACGGAAGCGCATCGAATCCTGTAGTGTCGGCCCGGCCATATAACGGAGGCATCTCGACGAGATGCCCGAGGGAGGTAGTAGTGGGCCGGCACGCTAAGCCATTGGATTCGAAACTCCGTCGCAATTCCGTCATTGCCATGACGGGGTTGGTGCCGGTGGGCTTGGTTGCCGCAGCCGCCACCACCGCGGGCGCATCGCCCCGCACCCTGCTCGGGATCCACCAGCACGAAACCGAGCCTGCAACTGCTGCGACGCCGATCGACGACATCGCCGCGGCCGTGAACTCGATCGATATCCCGCAGGTCACCGCGGTCGCCCAGAATGTCATGCTCGCTCCGGAGCCCGCTGCCGCGCCCACACCGAAGGCCGCTCCCGCGCCGGAACCCGAGCCCAAGGTCCTGCACGAAGGCCCCCTCGGAATTCCCGGCATCAACTTCGACGCCTACCTCAACGCCGAACGGATCCTCAACGAGGAAAATCCCGGCTGTGGCATGTACTGGACGTTGCTCGCGGGAATCGGCCGCGTCGAATCCGGGCATGCCAACGGAGGCCAGGCCGACGATCTCGGAAACCTCAACGAGCCCGTGATCGGCCTTCCGCTCAACGGCAGCCTCCCCGGCCAGGCCGTGATCCACGACACGGACGGCGGCGTCCTCGACGGCGATTCCGTATACGACCGGGCCGTGGGGCCGATGCAGTTCATCCCCACCACGTGGACCCAGTACGCGGGCGACGGCAACGGTGACGGCAAGTCCGATCCCCAGAACCTCTACGACTCCACCCTGACCACCGCGCGCTACCTGTGCGACGGTGGCCTCGACATGCGTAACCTCGCGCACTCGACGAAAGCCATCCACCGCTACAACAACTCGATGGCGTACGTCGCGAACGTCCTCGCCTGGTCTGCCGCCTACTCCACCGGCATCACACCCAGCGCTGCCGACCTGCCGCGGATCCACTGAACCACCGCCACCTACCATGGTCACCATGGCAGTCCTTGAGTCCGACATCCGAAGCGCGCTCGCACGGGTCCAGGATCCGGAGATCCGCAAGCCCATCACGGACCTCGGAATGGTCAAGAGCGTCGAAATCCGCGACGACAGCAGTGTCGACATCGAGGTGTATCTCACGACGGCCGCGTGCCCGATGCGTACCGAGATCACCGATCGGGTCACCAAGGCCGTAGCCGACGTGGCGGGCGTGGGCGAGATCCGAGTGACCCTCGACGTGATGAACGACGAGCAGCGCACGGCCCTTCGCAAGTCCCTTCGCGGTGACTCCACCGAACCCGTCATCCCGTTCGCTCAGCCCGGTTCGCTCACCCGCGTCTACGCGGTGGCCTCCGGCAAGGGCGGCGTCGGCAAATCGTCGGTCACCGTCAACCTCGCAGCTGCGATGGCCGATCGCGGGCTGTCCGTAGGTGTGCTCGATGCCGACATCTACGGCCACTCGATCCCCCGCATGCTCGGCACGTCCGCGAAGCCCACCCAGGTGGAACGGATGATCGTGCCGCCCATCGCGCACGAAGTGAAGATGATTTCGATCGCCCAGTTCACCGAGGGGAACACCCCGGTGGTATGGCGCGGCCCCATGCTCCACCGGGCACTGCAGCAGTTCCTCGCCGATGTCTTCTGGGGCGATCTCGACGTGCTGCTGCTGGACCTCCCGCCCGGTACGGGCGACGTCGCGATCTCGGTTGCGCAGCTGATCCCCAACGCGGAGATCCTCGTGGTGACCACCCCGCAGCAGGCAGCAGCGGAGGTCGCCGAGCGTGCCGGCTCGATTGCCTTGCAGACCCGTCAGCGCATCGCGGGCGTTGTCGAGAACATGTCGTGGCTCGAACTACCCGACGGCACCAAGATGGATGTCTTCGGTACCGGCGGCGGCCAGGCAGTCGCAGAGCGGCTCTCACGCGCAGTCGGAGCCGAGGTGCCACTGCTGGGCCAGATCCCCCTCGACCCTGCGATCCGTGAGGCGGGCGACGCGGGCACCCCGATCGTCCTCAGCGCACCGGATTCCGCACCGGGCATCGCGATGCGGGAGATCGCCGAGAAACTCGCCGTGCGTCGTCGTGGTCTGGCAGGCATGTCACTGGGGATCGACACCACCCGGCATCTCTGAGCCGCAGAGAAGCAGCACCGCCCCTCAGGGACGCAGAGCCCCTCCTCGGGGCGAGGACACTACGTCGCGTCGGGATCGATCGGCGGAATCTCGCCCGGAGCGAGGGGCTTCGACATGTCCGGCCGCGAAGGCGCCGAACTGCGAGGGCCCCCACCGGGCCCATTGGCCGTCGGGGAATCGAAGTTGCCCGTGAGGATCGAGTCGTCGCCGTCGAGAAGATGCTTGGTGATGACGGCCTTCGGCGTCATGCCCCGCAGCTGGTTGAGATCGGACAGCGGCTTCTGAAGATCGTCGAATTCGGGCCCGAGTTCGTCCTTGAGCTGCTGACGGGCACCCGACGCATACTCACGCACCTGCCGAAGTGACTTGGTCACCCACGACACCGCACCCGGAAGTCGCTCCGGACCGAGGACCACGAGGGCCGCGATGAGGAGGACCATGAACTCGCCCCAACCGATGTTGCCGAACACGGCACCAGACTACGTGGTCCACGCAGGATTGCAGCACCCACAGCAGATGTCACAATCCCTCATGATCAATCCGATACCGGTGTGACCTCGATGTCGACCAGGCGGCCCTCACGCACCAACTGCACGGTGACCGGCTGATCCATCGCCTGCAGATGAACTGCGACGACGAGTTCGTCCGCGCTCGTGACCTCTCGGTCGCCGACCTTGACGATCACGTCGCCTTCGACGATGCCTGCCTGCTGAGCCGGGCTCCCCTGCTGCACATTGGCCACCTCGGCGCCACTGGCAACATCGTTGACAACGGTCCGAGCATTCACACCGATCTCAGGATGATGCATCACACCGTCGGTGATGAGCGCCTGCGAAACCTCGGTGACGGTATCGATCGGGATCGCGAAGCCCAGACCGACCGATCCGCCGGTCTCCGACTTGATCGCCGAGTTGATGCCGATGACCCGGCCTTCCGAGTCGATGAGCGGTCCACCCGAATTACCCGGGTTGATGGCCGCGTCGGTCTGCACGGCGTCGATGACCGCGTCGGTGTCGGTGCCCTGTCCGTTCAACCGCATGGGCCGATGCAGCGCACTGACGATGCCACGCGTGACGGTCTTGTTCAGGCCGAGGGGCGAACCGACCGCGACGACGTCCTCGCCGACCTGGACGTCCTCGGAACGGCCGAGTTCGGCGACGACCAGATTGTCGACATCATCAACCTTCAGGATCGCCAGATCGGTCTTGATGTCGCGCCCCACGATCGACGCAGGCACCTTCGTACCGTCGTTGAACGACACTTGCACGTTGGCTTCGGGATTGTTCGCGGCCATCGACACCACGTGGTTGTTGGTAGCGATGTAGCCTTCCCCGTCGATCACGACACCTGATCCGGTTCCGGCGTCCTGGCCGAGCGTGACCTGGATCGACACGACCGCGGGCAGGACGGCGTCGGCAACCTGGGCGACAGTGCCGGTCGGGACATCCTCGCCTGCCGCAACCTGCGTCAGCGATACACCGCGACTGGTCAGCGATCCGTTCTCGGACAGCATCAGAGCGACGACGAGCCCGCCGACCATTCCGATGACGACGGCTACGGCGGCGAGAGTGGCGAGGGCACGTGGCTCGACGCGACGGTCGAAGAGCACTTCCCGAAGAGCCAATTTGCGTGCGGGCGGCAGTTCGTCCGGCGCCGTGTCCGCAATGGGAGGACCGAGTCGCACGGCCGAATCCGGGTTGCGCCACGGGTCGGGCGGCGTCGTCTCGGCAGGGCCTTCGTCGGGGTCCCCTGGCGGGCGCTGAAGAGTATCGACACTCTCGTCGGGACGTCCGTACGCTTCCGCGAAGATCGGATCGGCCGGAGGCGCATGCTGGATCCGCGGGTCGGGTGTCCGGTCTCGGGAGCTCCCGCCGAAGGAACCGACGGCACCGGCAGGCCGACCGAAGACCTGCGCAGCGGACGGGTCGACGATAGGCCGATACACGGGCCTTGGTTCGAGGCGCGGCGCATCGACGGGTCTTGCAATCTCCCCGGACCGACCCGAAGCGGCATCGGGCATACCGTCGGCGGGCGCAGTGTCGTTGTCGCCGACCCTGTTGTCGCCGGTCCCGGCGTCGCCTCGCCCGTTACGTTGCACACCCGTCCGTTGCACAGAATCGCCGCTCACGCGTGTCCGTCTCCCCCGTGTAGGTCCGTCACGCAGCCCAGTATCACCGATGGCACTGTCTCTGCTGCTACCGCCTGCTCGCTGTCACCGACGACGGCGGATCGACCACCGGCGTGTGGCGCTCCACGGATCCTGGGCGGCGGCGTCGAACAGACCTCCCGGACCCGACAGACGAGTAGGGTCGGTGCCCGGCTTGTCACAGAGATGGCTGGGAATGTTGCTCAGCGCCCCGAGCAGCGAGGACGGCATCGCCGGGGCCTGACGGGCCGCCGACCGCAATGCGCGACGGGCCTGTTCCTGCGCTTCGACCTCGGTCGCGCATTCGCCACAGATGGACAGATGCTGTGCGGCGCGGAGGTACGCCGACATCCGGAGCTCTCCGTCGACGAATGCGGCAACGGCTTCGCTGGCCAGGTGCTCCGTAGAACCGAACCTGCGAGGTGGTTGCACCATCGTCATCAAATCCTCCTGGCGGCTACCCCGCATCGACGCGACCGACTTCGACCTTCCCATGCTCGCGCAGGTGCTCGCGCAGCGCCTGGCGACCCCGGTGGATACGACTACGCACCGTACCGAGCTTCACCCCCAGTGTGGCACCGATCTCTTCGTACGAGAGTCCCTCGATGTCACAGAGCACCACCGCGGCACGGTACTCCGGTGCCAGCGAGTCCAGTGCGGACTGCAGATCGGCACCGAGGCGAGCGTCGTGGTAGATCTCCTCGGGGTTCGGCCCGTGGGCCGGTACCCGATCGTAGTCCTCCGGCAGCGCTTCCATCCGGATGCGATTCCGGCGGCGCACCATGTCCAGGAAGAGGTTCGTGGTGATTCGATGCAGCCAGCCCTCGAAAGTGCCCGGCTGGTAGTCCTGCAGTGAACGGAACACCCTGATGAATGTGTCCTGGGTGATATCTTCGGCGTCCTGTGCGTTGCCGGAAAGTCGGTAGGCAAGCCGGTACACGCGGTCGCCGTGCTGACGGACCAGCTCGTCCCATGACGGCATGGAAGCACGATCACCGGTGGCATCGAACACTGCTGTTCCACTCATATCGGTGTCGGCAGACGTGCACACGTCGGAGGTGGGGACGGTATCGGATCTTTGCATGTGGATCGGTGGATCCTCCTCTTCGGGACCGCTGATCGAAAAAAACGACATTCTTCCGGTGGTCAACGCTCGGACGCGGGAATCTATTTCCGCTGGTGCCCCTTCGTCGACCTTTCCGATAGGTCTTGCGCAATCGTCGAACCGGCGGTCTGTTGCGTATCCGACCATTACTTTTCACCACAGCGATGTGGACGCCGTATGAGTACCCTGAAAGTCAGCTGAGAAACCACGAACGCGGGATTCTGGGGCGCGCCTGCCTGCACTGATGCGGTCGCGACGATAGCCTCATCAGGGTGCAGACCAATGCCGACCGGATCCTGGCCCACGCGGAGAATGTCGTCGTCGAGGACGATGCCCTCGTCAACGCGCGCGAACGCGCCCTCGATCTCGGCGCCGAACCCGTATCTCCGTCCGTGGGCGCAGCGTTGTCGCTGTTCGCGCGCATGCTCGATGCGCGCACCGTCGTCGAGATCGGCACCGGCGCCGGTGTCAGCGGCCTGTGGTTGCTCCACGGACTCCGCGAGGACGGCGTCCTCACCACCATCGACAGCGAACCCGAGCACCAGCGGGCCGCCAAGATCGCGTTCCGTGACGGCGGGATGGTCGCCTCCCGAACCCGGCTGATCAACGGCCGGGCACTCGACGTGCTGCCTCGCCTCGCGGATTCCGGATACGACCTCGTCTTCGTCGACGCCACCCCCGCCGACCATCCGCACTTCGTCCGGGAAGGCGTACGGCTGCTCAGGCCCGGCGGGGTCATCGTGCTGCACAATGCACTGCTCGACGGGCGTGTCGCAGACCCGGCAGCGCGAGACTCGACGGTGCTCGCTGTTCGTGAGGCGGCCCGTGCCATCTCTCAGGACGACCGGCTTGCTCCTGTGGTCCTGCCTCTCGGTGACGGACTGCTGTGCGCTGTGCGTATGAGCTGAGCGCCGCGCACAGCCGTGCGTATGAGCTGGGCACCGGGCGCACCAGGGTGAGCTAGATCCACACGCCCTTGCCGATGGCGACGACCCCTCCGTTGCTCACCGCGAAGCGCTGACGGTCGCGTTCGAGATCGACTCCGATGATCTCGCCGTCTCCGACGACGACATTCTTGTCGAGAATTGCGTGACGCACGACCGCGCCCTTACCGATGCGCACCCCGGGCATCAGCACACTGCCCTCGACGGTGGCGCCGTCCTCGACCATGACATTGGAGCTGAGTACCGAGTTACGGACGGTCGCGGCCGACAGGATGCTCCCTGCCCCCACGATCGACTCCTGCGCGAGGCCGCCCTGTACGAACTTCGCGGGCGGGAGGTTCTCGGCCGCACCGCGGATCGGCCAGCGCCTGTTGTACAGATTGAAGATGGGGTGAACGGACACCAGATCCATGTGTGCGTCGTAGAACGCGTCGAGCGTGCCGACGTCGCGCCAATAGGCGCGGTCGCGTTCGGTGGCACCCGGCACCACGTTGTTGTTGAAGTCGTAGACGTGCGCTGCACCCTGCGCGACGAGAGCGGGGATGATGTCGCCGCCCATGTCGTGGTCCGAGTCGGAATTCTCGGAATCCGCTCGCAACGCCTCGACAAGCACCTTCGTGGTGAAGACGTAGTTGCCCATGGAGGCAAAGGTCACGTTGGGGTCGTCGGGAGTGCCGGGCGGGTGGGCAGGCTTTTCGAGGAACTGGGTGATGCGGCCGGACTCGTCGCTGTCGATGCATCCGAAGGCGAACGCTTCGCTGCGCGGGACCCGGATGCCCGCAACGGTCACGCCGGCTCCGGATTCGATGTGCTGACGCACCATCTGCTCGGGATCCATGCGGTAGACGTGGTCGGCGCCGAACACCACGATGTACTCGGGATCCTCGTCGTACACGAGGTTCAACGACTGCAGGATCGCATCGGCACTCCCTGTGTACCAGCGTGGCCCCAGACGCTGCTGCGCGGGCACCGGGGTGATGTATTCCCCCGTGAAACCGGACAGCCGCCAGGTCTGGGAGATGTGCCGATCGAGCGAGTGCGACTTGTACTGCGTCAGCACGCAGATACGCAGATAGCCCGCGTTGACGAGGTTGCTCAGCACGAAATCGATCAGACGGTAGGCACCTCCGAACGGCACCGCGGGCTTCGCGCGGTCCGCGGTCAACGGATACAGCCGCTTACCCTCGCCGCCGGCGAGCACGATTCCAAGCACATGTGGCTGGCTCCTCACACGCTCAACCTATCCGCACTGCCTACGATGCCGCCAGCCAAGTGAGAACTCGGAGAAGTCGGCGACCCCGTCGGGGTGCGGCGGCCTGTGATGTCCCCTCGTCCCGGCGTTCGGAGATCGAGTGGCCGGAACTTCTGCGGCCGGATAGTTTGATGCGGTGCGGGTGGCAATGATGACACGGGAGTATCCGCCCGAGGTGTACGGCGGCGCAGGCGTTCACGTGACCGAGCTGGTGTCGCAACTACGGCGCCTGTGCGAGGTCGACGTGCATTGCATGGGAGGGCCCCGCGAGACCGCGATCGTGCATTCCCCCGACCCGGCACTCTCCGGCGCCAACGCTGCATTGACCACCCTGTCAGCGGAATTGCGTATGGCCCACGGGGCGGCCGGGGCGGACATCGTCCACTCACACACGTGGTACTCGGGTCTCGCCGGTCATCTCGCCGCAGACCTGTACGACGTCCCCCACGTCCTCACCGCTCACTCGCTCGAGCCCCGGCGCCCGTGGAAAGCCGAACAGCTCGGTGGTGGTTACCGGATTTCGTCGTGGTCCGAACGCAACGCCGTGCAGTACGCGGACGCGGTCATCGCCGTCAGCGACGGTATGCGGCTCGACGTTCTCGACGCCTATCCGTTCGTCGACCCCGCGCGCGTCCACGTGGTGCGAAACGGGATCGACACCTCGGTGTGGCATCCGGGCCCCCTCCCGCCCGATTCCGAATCGGTGCTTCCGACGATCGGTGTCGATCCCACCGCGCCGATTGCCGTGTTCGTCGGCCGCATCACCCGTCAGAAGGGCCTCGGTCATCTGATCGCCGCCGCACACCGCATCGCGCCCGAGATCCAACTCGTGTTGTGTGCAGGTGCTCCCGACACCCCGGAGCTCGCAGCGGACACCGAACGAGCTGTCGCCGAATTGCAGAGTTCGCGGGGCAACGTCATCTGGGTTCAGGAGATGCTCCCGCGAGAATCGGTCCGCGAGCTGCTCGCTGCCGCTCAGGTTTTCGTATGCCCTTCGGTGTACGAGCCACTCGGTATCGTCAACCTGGAAGCGATGGCGTGCGAGACCGCCGTAGTGGCATCGGATGTGGGTGGGATCCCCGAGGTCGTGCAGGACGGCGTCACCGGCACGCTTGTGCACTACAACTCGTACGAACCCGCAGTCTACGAACACGCTCTCGCGGACGCCGTCAACGATCTCGCCTCCGACCCCGCGCGCGCGGCCGAATTCGGACGTGCCGGGCGAGCGCGGGCGATCAGCGAGTTCTCATGGGCGCAGATCGCGCGGGCCACCCTGGTGGTCTATCAGGACGCGATCAGCCGCCGCTGACCTCCCCGTCTCGCCGGGCGCCGTCACCGGGCTTCCGGCTCCACGTCGACACCGTCACCGATGCGGTCACCTCGAAATCGTCGGGCAGTGCCTCCACCATCTCGGCGCGCTGCGCCGCGGTGAGATGGAAGGCGGACGGGCCCATTCCCACGAGAGCGACGAGCGCCGTGCGGGTCAGTTGCATCGCGAAACGCACCTCGGTGCGAGCGTGTCGCTCGAATCGCCCGGACAGCGCCGACGACAGACGTTCGGTCTTGTGTTCGTCGACGCTGACCATCCCGGGCAGCGACACGAGTTCACGCAGGTGTTCCGGTGCCGGAGTGGCCACCACGAGCACACCGCCGGGCTCGAGGACCCGGTGCGCCTCGGACGCGTTGCGCGGGGCGAACACCGACAGGACGTGCCCGAGCGTCCCGGATCGCACCGGGATCTGCGCCCACACATCCGCGAGGACGGCGCCGGTACGGGGATGACTGCGAGCGATTCGGCGCGCCGCCGGCTTCGACACGTCGAGACCGATACCTCGGGAACCCGGCAACCCGTCGAGTACCGAGGCAAGGTAGCCCCCGGTGCCCGCGCCCACCTCGAGCACACCCGAATCGGACGGGACGGACGCGCACGCAGCCCTCACTGCCTCGCGGATCGGGTCGTAGTGGCCTCCATCGAGGAACGCGGCGCGGTCGGCGATCATCTCTGCCGTGTCGCCGGTGAATCGGGTCGCCGCACCGCTCAAGAGAGAAACGTAGCCCTGGCGTGCGATGTCGAAGCTGTGGCCGCGTTCGCACAACACCGCCGTGTCGTCGAGATCCATCGCGGATTCACAATGCGGGCACGCGAGGAGGTCGATCACCGAGTCGAGCATGGTTTCCCTTCATCCACGACGCGCACGGCAGGTCTCGCCGATACGAATCCGGGCCTCGCGCACAGACAGCAGCGCGAGACCCGGAAACGTCGAAAGAGGCGCTGATCAGCTGGTGACACTCTTGAGTTCGTCGCCGAGGGCCGCAGCCTCGTCCGGCGTGAGCTCGACGACCAAACGTCCGCCGCCCTCGAGTGGAACCCTCATGACGATTCCTCGTCCCTCTTTGGTTGCTTCGAGGGGACCGTCCCCGGTCCGGGGCTTCATGGCCGCCATCCTCTGCTCCCTCCAAATCTGCACCCGACCTCCGGGCGCGTGGGTTACCGTGTGGTTGCCTCGTCGCGGTCGACGATGCGCGCTCCACCATTGTTCCCTATCGCGGTCCTCGCTGGACAGCGGACTCCCGCGGGTGCCCGCGCGCAGTAGGTCAAGCGTCCGTTCGAACCCAGCACTCCGCAACGTGGTCGTCGACCATACCGGTGGCCTGCATGAGGGCATACGCAGTGGTGGGGCCCACAAAACGGAATCCCCTGCGCTTGAGTTCGCGCGCCATCGCCCTCGATTCCTCGGTCACCGCGGGAATCCGCTCCGCGGAGTCGAACCGCTCGGCGCGCCGCGGCGGCGCGAACGACCACAGCAACGTGTCGAGGTCGGAGTCGGTGAGATCGAGTACCGCTCGCGCGTTCGACACCACTGCCTCGATCTTGAGCCGATTGCGGACGATGCCGGCATCGGCCATAAGCGCCGCGATTTTCTCCTCGTCGTAGCGAGCCACGATGTCGACATCGAAACCGTCGAACGCCGCGCGGAATCTCTCGCGTTTACGCAGGATCGTCAACCACGAAAGCCCCGACTGGAACGCCTCGAGGGCCAGCCGTTCGAACAGTTCGTCGCGGCCGTGCAGTTCACGTCCCCACTCGGTGTCGTGGTAGTCGCGGTAGAGCGTCTCGCCGGCGCGATCGACCGCCCAGGGACAGCGCGCCCGTTGGTCCTCGGTCATGACGTCGCTCCTTCGTCGGCGTCCTGCTTCTCCCTCTCGGCCTCGGACTCCGCCGGTCGCGTGGATTCGCGAGACCCGGGATCGTCGTGCTCGTCGTCCGGTTTCTCGACGACTCGATCGTGGGGCACGGGCACGTCGTCGCCCGGCGTCTCGGCGGACACCTCGTACTCCTCGATCCGCGCCTTGAGTTCGTCGATCTCGCGAGCGAGCCGATCGAGTGCCCAATCGACCTCGCCCATCTTGTATCCGCGCAGAGTCTGCTGGAAGCGTAGATCTCGCACGTCGGTGCCCGTCACGTCGGACGCGGGCAGAACAGTGGCTGTGGTGCCGGGCGGGATGGGTGCGAGCGCTTCACCACGCCCGAACACCACACTCGCGACGAAGAACAGCGCGGCGCCGACGACGACGATGACGAGCACGTACAGCAGAACCGTCAGCATCCCTCGATCTTGACACGCCGCACCGACAACCGGGTCAACCGGTGATGGTCGCCATGGGTGGACGGTCCTCGAGGCTCACGCGCGTCTCGACCGGGCTGAACGAGTCGCCGTCGACGAGGAACTGGGTCAGGGGCGCACCCGAATCCGCGATTCCGCAGCGACCCAGCATCGTCCCGACGATCTGCCTGCTCATCGCGCCGAGCTCGGACAGGGGCCGGTTCCGATGCTTGCGCACGCCGAGGTTGACCTGGGCAATCGCATCGAGACCGAGCCGGTCGTACGTGTCGAGCAGTAGTCCGATCTCGACGCCGTAACCCGGTGCGAACGGCACCGACTGCAACAGCTCGCGGGTACCCGCGTATTCGCCTCCGAGAGGTTGGAGGACACACGTCAGTTCCGGCCGCAGAGCGGCGAGCAGCGGCCGGGCGACCAGTTCGGTGACCCTGCCACCTCCGGAGGCGTCCTCGGCTCCACTGACCCGAAGGGGACGCCGGTAGAAGCCCTTGACGAGGTGGATTCCGTCTCCGAGCAGCAGCGGGCCGAGGAGCTTCGGCACGAACGCCGGATCCGGGTTGATGAGATCGGAATCGACGAACGCGATCAGGTCGCCGGACGTCGCCGCGATCGACCGCCACAGGACCTCGCCCTTGCCTGGGACCGGTGGCACACCGGGCACTGCTTCCTCGCGGGAGATCGTGCGTGCACCGGCGGCACGCGCGCGGGCCACGGTGTCGTCCGTGGAACCCGAGTCGAGCACCACCAGCTCGTCGACGAGACCACCCAGGAGAGGGTGGATCGTGTCGACGACCCTTCCGACGGTGTCCTCCTCGTCGAGGGCGGGCAACACCACGGTCACTGTGCGCCCTGCCTTGGCGCGCTCGAGTTCGGCGACCGTCCATGTGGGACGGTCCCAGCTGTTCGCTTCACTCCAGGTGCGTGTGGGAGCACTCATGCCAGACCCCTGACCGTGCGGGCGGGCGGGCGGGTGCCGACGATCGCGGCCGTCATGTCGACCACGCGGCGGGTCGCTGCGACCTCGTGCACCCGGAACACCCTCGCTCCTGCTGCCGCGGACAATGCTGTCGCTGCCAATGTGCCCTCCAACCGCTCGGCGAGTTCGACTCCCAGAGTCTCGCCTACGAAGTCCTTGTTGCTGAGCGCCATGAGCACAGGCCACCCGCTATTTACGAGAACGTCCACGTGCCGCAACAATTCGAGCCCGTGATAGGTGTTCTTCCCGAAATCGTGGGTGGGATCGATGAGGATCGAGTCGGGCGCGACGCCTCGCCGCGCTGCGTCCTCGGCAGCGCCGACGACCTCGGCCGCGACCTCGGCAACGATGTCGGCGTACCGCACCCGGTGAGGGCGGGTCCGAGGGGTCGCGCCGCCGGTGTGGGAGCACACGATGCCCACGCCGAGCTCTGCCGCGACGTCGACGAGTTCGGGGTCGGCGCCCGCCCACGTGTCGTTGATCAGATCGGCGCCTTCGGCGACCGCGCGCCGCGCCACCTCGCTGCGCCACGTATCGACGCTGATGAGCACGTCCGGATATCGCTCACGGATCGCTGCGACGAAGGGTACGACCCGTCTGATCTCCTCAGCAGTGTCGACGAGGTCGCCCGGTCCTGCCTTGACACCGCCGATGTCCACGAGATCGGCTCCCTCGGCAACGGCGCGGTCGACTGCGGCCAGGGCTGCATCGTCGGTGAACGTCGCGCCCCGGTCGTAGAAGGAGTCCGGGGTGCGATTGACGATCGCCATCACGAGGGCTCGGTCGGTCGCGACCGGCCGGCCGCACAGCGTCGGAGACGGTCGTCCACCCAGCGTCGGAGACGGTCGTCCACCCAGCGTCGGGGATGCATGCCCGGGTGGGCGCACGTCGCGCTGTGCGGGCAGCTCGGGAACCTCTGCGGCGGAACCGGTCATGGCTCCCATCCTGACATGATCAGCGTCGGGGGATTTCACCCCGAGTGACTGCCTCGACGTATCCGTCGTAGTGGGGGCGATATCCGTCGGAGCGGTCTGCGAGAACGAACACCGCGTCGGACCCGGTGTCGGTGAAGCCCTGTTTGCGCAGATCCACCTTGCGGCTCTTGAAGGTCGTCGTGTGTTCGAGCTCGTCGACGATCCGCACGAACAGCGGTACCGCGTAGTCCGGGAGCGCGTGGTGCAGGGCTGAGGAGAGTGCCGCGCCGTCGAATTCCGAGTCCGGATTCAGCGTCACCGCGACCATGCCTGCGCGGCCTTCTACGCCGGGCACCTCGACCCCGTAGACGACGGCTTCGGCGATCGACTCGTGCGACGATACCGCCCCTTCGACCTGGGTGGTTGCGACGTTCTCGCCTTTCCACCGGAAGGTGTCGCCGAGTCGGTCGACGAACGCGACGTGCATGAATCCCTGTTTGCGGACGAGGTCGCCGGTGTCGAACCAGACGTCGCCGTCGTCGAACCCGTCGCGGACGAGTTTGGCTTCGGTTGCCTCGGGATCGGTGTAGCCGTCGAAGGGGGCGCGGGACGTGACCTTCGCGAGGAGCAGACCGACCTCACCTCGCCGGACGCTCTCGAGATGCCCGTCGGCACCGCGTCGCGCTTTGCCCGTATCGGGGTCGTATTCCACCACTGCGTGCGGGAGCGGGCAGATTCCCGCGGTGCGAGTCTGGTTGAGCGCGTTGATGAATGCGATGTTGCATTCGCTTGCGCCGTAGAACTCTGCGACACGGTCGATTCCGAAGCGGTCGGTGAACTCGGTCCAGATCTCGGGTCGCAGGCCGTTGCCCACCATCAGCCGGATGCCGTTGTCACGGTCGTCGGGACGCGCCGGCTGGTTGAGCAGGTAGCGGCAGATCTCACCGATGTAGATGAACGCGGTGGCTCCGTTGCGTCGGGCATCCGACCAGAATCCCGACGCCGAGAACTTGCGGCCCAGCGCGAGGGTCGCGCCGGAACCGAGCACCGACGAGAGCGCGACCGTCAGTGCGTTGTTGTGATAGAGCGGCAGGCAGCAGTACAGAGTGTCGTCGCGGCGCAATCGGACACCCAGTCCTCCGAGCCCCGACATCGACTTGAGCCAGCGGAAGTGCGACATCTTGCTGGCTTTGGGCAGACCTGTCGTCCCCGAGGTGAAGATGTAGTACGCGGTCTCGGAGGCCTGTAGACGTTCGGTGACCGCGGGGTTCGCGGAATCTGCCTCGGCGGCGAGTGAGTCGAGCTCGTCGACGCGCAGCACCGCCTCCGCCTGCGGTGGTCCGTCGAGGGACTCGATCGCGTCCTCGCACTCTTCACCGATCACGAGGACCCGGCTGTCGAGTAGACCGAGACTGTGGGCAAGGACCTCGCCACGTTGGTGATTGTTGAGCATGCCTGCCGCGGCACCGAGTTTGACCGCTGCGAGCGTGATGAGGAGTGCTTCGGGCCTGTTCGTCATGAGGATGCCGACGACGTCGCCGACCCGCACGCCCCGCGCCGTCAGCACCGCCGCGTACCGGTTGACCTGTGCGTTCGCATCGCCGTAGCTCAGTGTGTCGCCGTCGAAACGCAGGAACGGCCGGTCGGGCCGACGCTCGGCGAGTTTCTGGAAGACCGAACCGATCGTCTCGCGGGCCTTCGGAGTGCGGGTCATGCCGAGTGCTCCGCGCAGCAGGCTCGGTGCATCCGGCAGCATGGCCGGTAGTTGGGCAAGCAGGTCGAGCGGGGAGACGGTCGAATCACGCTCGGTGGACACGGACTTGGTCAACTTCGTTCCTCACGGCGGTCGGCTGGGCAGCAGGCTCGAAAGAAGTCGCAGCTCCCCCGAACTTACCGAAGAGTAGATAATCGATCGGCCGAACGAAACCCCCTCTACATCCGAGCGGCCGCGCCACACCGGTCGAGCGCATCCTCGATATCCGCGGTGACCTGCAGGGAATCGAGCGCCCGCCGAGCCACGAACCCGGTGTCGACCATAGACTCCAGCCACGTGAGCAATCCGGTGTAGTGCCCGACCGGATCGAGCAGCACCATGGGTTTGTCGTGCATTCCCAAGTATCCCGCGGTCCAGGTTTCGAAGAGCTCCTCGAGGGTGCCGATACCACCGGGCAGGGTGATGAACGCGTCGGCGCGGTTCTCCATGATCTCCTTGCGCTGGCGCATCGTATCGGTGACGACGAGTTCGTCCGCGTCGACATCGGCGACCTCACGGTGCACGAGCGCCTTCGGGATGACTCCGAGCGTGTGCCCGCCCGCAGCGCGGACGGCCTCGGCGATCGCACCCATCATCGACACGTTGCCCCCGCCGGAGACCAGCCGCCATCCGCGACGTCCCAGCGCCGTGCCGACCGCGGTCGCGAACCCGAGGTACGACTCGTGCACCGGACCGGACGCGCAGTAGACGCACACCGCCAGACCGGACTCGCTCACCATGAGGCCTCCTCACCGTAGAGCTCGTGTTCGTCCTCACCGCGGTGCGCGGCGACGATGATCTGCACCGCTTCGTCGATGCTGTCGGTAACCGAGATCAAATCGAAGTCCTCCGCCGAGATCTTGCCCTCGCGCAGCATCGTCGCGCGGATCCAGTCGAGCAGGCCCGACCAGTACTCGGTGCCGAACAACACGATCGGGAACTGGGTGATCTTGTGGGTCTGAACCAGCGTGACCGCTTCGAACAGTTCGTCGAGCGTTCCGAATCCGCCGGGCAGGCAGACGAACGCCTGTGAGTACTTCACGAACATCGTCTTGCGCGCGAAGAAGTACCGGAAGTTCAGGCCCAGATCCACCCAATCATTGAGTGACTGCTCGAATGGCAATTCGATACCCAGCCCGATCGAGAATCCCCCCGACTCGCTCGCGCCCCGGTTCGCGGCTTCCATCGCTCCGGGGCCACCACCGGTGATCACGGCGTATCCGGCTTCGACGAGTGCAGCACCGAGACGGCGACCGATCTCGTAGTCCGCGTGGTCCGTCGGCGTCCGCGCCGACCCGAACACCGCGACGGCGCGTGGCACCTCGGCGAGTGCGCCGAACCCCTCGACGAATTCACTCTGAATTCGCAGCACCCGCCACGGGTCTGTGTGCACCCAGTCGGCAGGCCCTCGCCGGTCGAGCAGACGCTGATCCATCATGGTGGACTCGAACGCACGATCGCCGCGCAACTGCACGGGCCCGCGATGCACGACCTCGTCGCGGTCGCGTCGACTGTCCGAGTTCGCGGGGGGTTCGTCGCCTGGCATGTCGGTCACGTTATCGGGTGAGGTACCCGCGGAGCACCGCGGTCACCTCGGTGATGTGACGCACGTCGACGTTCTCGTCCCGCTTGTGCGCGAGGTTCGGGTCGCCCGGGCCGTAGTTGACGGCGGGGATTCCCAAGGCGGCGAACCGCGACACGTCGGTCCATCCGTATTTGGCGCGGAAGCGCCCGTCGGCTGCCGCGACCAGCGCTGCCGCTGCGGGATTCGCCAGCCCGGGCAGGGCACCCGGCGACATGTCGGTCAGCTCCATCTCGATGTCGAGGCCGGCGAAAACCTCCTTCACGTGGGCGAGGGCGGTGTCGGGGCTGCGGTCCGGTGCGAACCGGAAGTTGACGTCGACCTCAGCAGCGTCGGGCACGACATTGCCTGCCACTCCCCCGCCGAGGCGCACGGCGGACAGTCCCTCGCGGTACACACAGCCGTCGATGTCGACCGATCGCGCTTCGTACCGCGACAATCGTTCGAGTACGGGCGCGAGCTTGTGGATCGCATTGTCGCCGAGCCAGGACCTGGCCGAATGTGCTCGCACACCGCCCGTGGTGATCCTCACCCGCAGCGTCCCCTGGCAGCCCGCTTCGATCAGCCCGCCGGTGGGCTCGCCGAGGATTGCGACATCGGCATCGAGCCATTCACGCAGATCGGACTCGATTCGGCCGAGTCCGTTGAAGGAGGCGGCGATCTCCTCACAGTCGTAGAACACGAGCGTCAGGTCGTGCGCGGGTTCGGCGACCGTCGCCGCGAGATGCAGGAAGACCGCGTCGCCCGACTTCATATCGGAGGTCCCGCACCCGTACATCAGATCGCCCTCGCGCCGCGACGGCACGTTGTCGGCGATCGGCACCGTGTCGAGGTGACCGGCGAGCATCACCCGGCTTCCGAGACCTCGATTCGTGCGCGCCAGAACAGCGTTGCCACTGCGAATCACCTCGAACCCCGACGTCTGTTCGCGCAGCGCCTTCTCCACGGCGTCGGCGATGACCGATTCGTCCTGCGACACGCTGGGAATGTCCACCAGGGCAGCGGTGAGGTCGATCGGATCGGCATGCAGGTCGAGGTGTGGAGCGGTCATAGCCGCACAATACGGAATCACCGTTTTTCACAGGTTCGGCATCGGTTTTTCACAGGGCCTACACAGGAGCACGCGCGCCTCGCGTACGCTTCTCGACCGTGAGTGCACACGGAGCATCAGCAGTAGGCATCGCGAACATCGCGACGGACGGCACCGTCCTCGACACCTGGTTCCCGGCCCCCACGCTGGGCGAACACACCGATACCGGGACGACGCGGCTCGAAGGCAAGGACATCCCGTCCGACCTCGCGTTGCTCGCGGGGACCGACGAGGCGCGCGACGTCAACCAGGTCGCGGTCCGCACCACCATCGCCGATCTGTCGCAGGCGCCCGCCGACGCACACGACGCCTATCTGCGTCTGCACCTGCTTTCCCATCGTCTCGTCCAACCGCACGGCATCAACCTCGACGGCCTGTTCGGTTTGCTCGCCAACGTGGTGTGGACCAACTACGGTCCCTGCGCCGTCGAAGGATTCGAACTCGTCCGTTCGCGTCTTCGCATCCGCGGACCCGTCACCGTCTACGGCGTCGACAAGTTCCCGCGCATGGTCGACTACGTCGTGCCGTCCGGTGTCCGCATCGCCGATGCCGATCGCGTCCGTCTCGGTGCGCACCTCGCCTCCGGCACCACCGTGATGCACGAGGGCTTCGTGAACTTCAACGCGGGCACCCTCGGGAACTCGATGGTCGAAGGCCGAATCTCCGCGGGCGTCGTCGTCGACGACGGCTCCGACGTGGGTGGCGGCGCGTCGATCATGGGCACTCTGTCGGGCGGCGGCAAGGAAGTCATCTCCATCGGGAAGCGCTGCCTCCTCGGAGCGAACGCCGGCGTCGGCATCTCGCTCGGCGACGACTGCATCGTCGAGGCAGGCCTGTACGTCACCGCCGGAACCAAGGTCACCGGCCCCGACGGTACCGTCATCAAGGCCAAGGAACTCAACGGCAAGTCCAATCTCATGCTGCGCCGCAACTCGGTCAGCGGTGCTGTCGAAGTGGTCCCCAACAAGGGCACCGGCGTCGAATTGAACGCAGCCCTCCACGCCAACGACTGAGTAGGGTCCCTTGAGCACAGCCGAGTCGCCCGCAAGCGAGCCGCAGCACCTCGGAAGCGGGCTCAAAGTCCGACATCTGACCATGATGGGGCTCGGCTCCGCGATCGGCGCCGGCCTGTTCCTCGGTTCCGGCGTCGGTATCGCCGCGGCGGGTCCCGCCGTCCTCATCTCGTACGTCCTCGCGGGCATCATGATCATCTTCGTGATGCGCATGCTCGGCGAGATGGGCGCGGCCCTTCCGGTCTCCGGTTCGTTCTCGCATTACGCCCGCATCGGGATCGGCCGCTGGGCCGGATTCACGATGGGATGGCTGTACTGGTTCATGCTCATCATGGTCCTCGGCGTCGAGATCACCGGTGCATCGGCCATCGTGCAGTCGTGGCTTCCCGGTGTGCCCCAATGGGTTGTGGCACTCGTATTCGTCACCTTCTTCGCCGTGATCAACCTCGCGCGTGTCGCCAATTTCGGTGAGTTCGAGTTCTGGTTCGCCGCGTTGAAGGTCGCCGTCATCATCGGCTTCCTCGTGCTGGGTGTGCTGTTGGTGTTCGGACTGCTACCCGATACCGATCCGGTCGGCACCGTGCACCTGCTCGGCGACGGCGACGGGTTCGCGCCGAACGGCCTCGCCGGCATCGCTGCGGGCCTGCTCGCGGTCGCATTCGCGTTCGGCGGGATCGAGATCGTCACGATCGCCGCCGCCGAATCGAAAGATCCGGAACGGTCCATCGCCACCGCCGTGCGCTCGGTCGTCTGGCGCATCAGCCTCTTCTACCTGGGTTCGATCGCGATCATGGTGCTCGTGTTGCCCTGGACCACCGCGAGCGGCGACACCTCGCCGTTCGTGTCCGTCCTCGATATCGCCGGAATCCCCTACGTTTCCGGGTTCATGGAACTCGTCGTCGTGATCGCGCTGCTGTCGGCGTTCAACGCGAACGTGTACGGAACCTCGCGGATGGCGTACTCCCTCGCGCGTGGTGGGGACGGACCGGCGTGGCTCGGCAAGCTCTCGCACAACGGGGTGCCCCGCAACGCCGTGCTGGTGTCGGTGTTCTTCGGTTTCGTCAGCGTATGGCTGAACTGGCTGCTTCCCGACGAGATCCTGGGCATCCTGCTCAACGCCGTCGGCTCGGCACTGATCGCGATCTGGCTCTTCATCGTGGTCGCGCACCTGCGGCTACGGCGGCGGTTCGAGCAGGAGGGCACGCTGAAGCTGAAGATGTGGGCGTTCCCCTACCTGAGCTGGTTCACGCTCGCCATGCTCGTCGCGTTCATCATCCTGATGCTCTCCGATTCCGACGCCCGCGCGCAGCTCACCGCTACCGCCGTGCTGTTCGTGATCATCACCGTGATCGGCATCGTCTGGCGCCGGTTCCATCCCGCAGACTCCGAGAACCTTCCCACGTCCTGAGAGAGTGTCGGTGTCGGGCCCGGCCGAACGCTGGGCCCGATTCCCCGACTGCATGGGGCGAGAAACTACTGGGCGGCGAGGAATTCCCTGTCCGCGCCGAGACCTTCGAGTCTCCGGGCTATCAGCGCAGCCTGCAACTGTCGCAGACCCGAGGGGCGCGTGGGATCGAAACCGGTCAGCTGAGAAACCCGCTTGAGCCGGTAGTCGACGGTGTTGGCATGCACGTGCAGTGAGCGTGCGGTCAGCTGCCTGCTCAGATCGTGCGAGATGTGGGTCTCGAGAGTCTCGACGAGCTCGGGTGAATCGTCGAGTGGATCGAGGACACGCGCGAGATACTGCCGTGCCGGGCCAGGACGGGTCAGCTGATATTCGAGAGCCAGATCGTGCATCCCGTACGTGCCGACCGGGCGTCCCAGCAATCTGACGAGGTCCAGCAGTTCGTGGGCCTGCTTCGCCGCTGCAGGCACTTCCGGCACGGACGCGTGCACCAGCGCCACCGTCACCGAGACACCGGCCACCGCCTCGATCCGGTGGCGCAGCTCGTCGACCGACGGAGAAGTCGACGTCCCCGCGAGCAGGACCGTCCCCCCTTCGGGCCCGAGCAACGCCAGATGCTTGCCGTCGCAGATGGCTTCCAGCTCGACCTCGACGCGACGCAGGGTTCGACGGGCGACGACTTCCGGGCGCACGTGCGGATTCCGCTCGTCGGGGTGCCGCGCCAGCGACACGGCGAGCACCGTGTATCCGTCGGCGAGTTCGAGCCCCGAACGGCGCGCGACCGACGCGGCATCCTGCCCGCTGAGCAGTGCAGCGATGAGTTCCTGTGCGGCAACGTCGCGCTCGCGGCGAATCACCTCGAGCTCCGAGACGAAACCGGTCGTGGCGGTGACGGTGACGCGTTCGAGCAGTGCCATCCACAGTCGCGAGGCGTCGGCGACCGACATGACGTCGCCTTCGCGGGCCCGGTCACTGACGAGCTCCCAGCCGAGGCGAATGCCCTCGTGGTAGATGCGCAGCATGTATTCGAGGCGGAAGCCTGCCCGTGCCCACTGCGCTGCGCTGCTGCGCAGATCTGCGAGATCGGCATCCGACGGCAGCTCGCCGGAGTCGAGCAGGTGGATCGCGATGCGCAGGCACCGCACGGTGACCTCGGTGACGTCGCCGCGCAACGACTCTCCCGGGCGCAACGAGCACGGTGCGACGTTGTCGGCGAAGTGTGCGACCAGCTTGCGCGCCACCGCAGGCAGGTCGCGAAGCGGGACCGACGCGGGCTTGCCGTCGACCATGAAGGCCGGGCTCGCGCCGCTGGAGCGTTCCGAACGAAGCGCTTGCTCGGTGTCGCGAACCTGATCCGTCAAAGACATACCTCGAACCCCCATCGAAGTGAGTAGACCTACTTACTCTGCAGTAGACAATCCGCCCTGGAGTGTGGCACACGCAACCCTCGAACCGACTGTTTGTCGAGTTTCCGTCGACACCGGGACTCCGCCGGAGAATGTTCCGTCAGCATCACTACTGCAACAGTTTCTTCTGTACCTTTCCCATCGCGTTGCGTGGCAAGGAATCGACCACTCGCACCTCGCGCGGGCGCTTGTGGGTCGAAAGCTGCTGAGCAACAAGCGTGATCAACTCTTCCTCGACCACTTCCGGACCATCGACGTGAGGAACCACGAACGCGACGATACGTTGGCCGAGATCATCGTCTTCCAAGCCCGCAACCGCAACCTCCCTTACCGCTGGGTGTCCGAGCAGCACGGTCTCGATCTCTCCGGCGCCCACCCGAAACCCACCGGACTTGATCAGATCGGTCGATTCCCGGCCGACGATCCGGTGGAAACCGCCGGCGTCGATCACCGCGACATCACCGGTGACGAACCACCCGTCCTCGGTCCACGAGGCGGCCGTCGCCTCGGGACGACCCAGATAGCCGTCGAACAACATCGGCCCGCGCACCTGAAGCACACCGATGCTCTCCCCGTCGTGGGGCACATCGGCGCCGTGTTCGTCGCGCAGCCGCGTCTGCACCCCTGCAACCGGTGTCCCGACCCAGCCGGGGCGACGCTCCCCGTCGGCACGTGTACTCACGGTGAGCATCGTTTCGCTCATGCCGTACCGCTCGATCGGGGCGTGCCCGGTGAGCTCGCGTAACTTCTCGAACACCGGCACCGGGAGCGGGGCGCTACCCGAGACGAGCAGGCGCGCGCTACCGAGAGCGCGCGCGGACTCTTCGTCCTCGGCCACCCGCGACCACACCGTGGGCACACCGAAATAGAGGGTGCCCGCAGCCTCCGCGTAGGCCTGCGGTGTCGGCCTACCCGTGTGGATGAGCCTGCTACCCACCCGAAGTGGACCGAGGACACCGAGGATCAGTCCGTGCACGTGGAACAGCGGCAGTCCGTGCACAAGCGTGTCGCGCTCCGTCCAGTCCCACGCCCGTACGATCGCGTCGAGGCCGGCCGCAATCGCCTGGCGGCTGAGCAACACCCCCTTGGGCGAGCCCGTGGTGCCGGACGTGTAGAGCACGAACGCGACCTTCGCCGGGCTCGGTTCGGGCACGTGATGCCAGTCGCGCGCGTGCAGTCGCACCGGCAGCACCGGAAGTTCCGGCACCTGCACACCCGCGCCGGCACCGCCCGTCCCGGGAGCGGACCCGAGCCACGCCTGCGCACCCGAATCCTTCAGAATGTGGGCGAGCTCCGCCGGACCCGAGTCCGGCGGCACCGGCACCACGGTGACGCCCGCGAGCAGGCAGCCGACGACCGCCACGACCGTCGTCGCGGTGGGGGTCGCGAGCACCGCGACCCGCTCGGCTCGCGACACACGGGCGGCCACCGCAGTCGCCGCACCGAGAATGTCGCTGCGCGACAAGGTGTGGCCGTCGATCCGGACGGCATCGGGGACATCATCACCGCGGGCGACGGCAAGCGGGTTCAACGAACGCAGTAGTGCAGACACCCCTGTCACGATACTTTGACGATCTTCGATCGCACGTATCGCTTGTGCACGTTCAGGAACGGAGATGCCCGTGCGCTCCGGGGTCGGACGCGGTGATCTGCCGCGCCGGCGGAAGCACGATTCCGAGTACTGCCCCAAGCAGCATGCCGATCAGGACCGCGACACCGTGGGCGTCGTCGAAGAGAACCAGCAGCACCCCGGCGACGAACGTGCCCGCCGATGCCAGGAGCAAGGTGTGCCGGGCCGCCACCACCGGCCACAGGCCCGCGAGCGACGCTGCCATCACGAACGTCGCTCCTGACACTCCCGACCCCACCGATGGTGAGACGAACGAGGTGAACAGGCCCCACAACAGCTGGCCGACCACACACAACGCGACCGCGCGCTGCCACCCCCAGACTCGCACCACCGCGATCGCGACGATCGCGAACATCACCAGATTGCCCACAGTTCCGGCAACACCGTCTTGAGTCAGCGCAGACGTGAAGACCCGCCACCATTCACCATCGCGAGTGCGGATCGGATCCCGACGGAACACCAGGATCATCGAGGGTTCGATCAATCGGATCACCGACGGCACGGCGACCAGCACCCACAACGCGATTGCAGCGACCGGAGGCGGCCACCACCAGCCCTTCGCGGCGTGCCTGCCGTGACGCGGGGCCGCCATCAGGGCGGTCAGAGCCACCACGACGACGTAGAGCACCCACGAACGGGGGTCGTCGCCTGAGGTACTCACGGGCGCCAATCTACCGGCGAGGGGGTCCGCTCAGTCGCGGCTCAGGAGTGAATGCAGAAAGAATCGCAGGTTGGAGGGGCGCTCGGCGAGGCGTCGCATGAGATAGCCGTACCACTGCGATCCGTACGGTACGTAGACCCTCACCCGCCGGCCTGCACCGGCCAAGCGGACTTGTTCGCCGTCGCGAATTCCGAACAACATCTGGTGCTCGAAGTCGCCTCGACCACGTCCTGCCACTGCGGCAAGCGGATCGACCGCCGTCACCAAGGCGGGATCGTGCGAGGCGACCATCGGGTACCCGTCTCCCGCCATCAGGATCTGCAGGCACCGTAGATACGACGCATCGACTTCGCCGCGGTCCCGGTACGCCACCGACTCGGGCTCGTCGTAGGCGCCTTTGCACAACCGCACCCGCGACCGCGGCCCCGACAGTTCTCGGCAATCGCCCTCGGTGCGGCGCAGATACGCCTGTACGACCGCCCCCACATCGGGGAAATCGACGCGCAGCTCGCGGACGATCGCGAGCGTGTCGCCGGTGACGGTGTGGTCTTCGGCGTCGATGCTCACCCACGCACCCACGTTCTGTGCGGCGGCGCAGATCTCCCGGGCGTGATCGAGCGCGATCTTGCTACCGTCCGGCCCGAGCAACAGCCCGAGAGCCGTGAGCTTGACCGACACTTCCACCGCGGGCGCACCCGTGAACGTCTCGGGCGTGAGTTCTTCGAGCTTTCCGAGATCGGTGAGCAGGCCACGGTATTCTTCGACGATCACGCGGGCCTGCCCGACGTCGAGGGTGTTCTCACCGAGATGGTCGATACTCACGCCCCGGCCCGAACCCAACAGCTGCGTGGCAACGGTCACCGCGTCCGCGCGAGTGTTGCCGGCAACGAACCGGTCGACGATGCGTCGAGTGGGTGGTGCCGCGGTCACCACGCGGCGCACCGCGTTCGATTTCGCGGCCGTGAGGATGACCGGACGCAGTGGGTTCGACAGCGCGTCGCCCAGGCTGGTCATCGTCCCGTCCCCGGGTCGGGCTCCATGTGCGGGTAGCGGTGGCCGGTGGGCGGGACGAACGTCTCCTTGAGTGCCCGCGGCGACACCCAGCGCAGCAGGTTCAGCGCTGAGCCCGCCTTGTCGTCGGTGCCCGAGAGACGACCACCTCCGAACGGCTGCTGCCCGACGACCGCGCCGGTGGGCTTGTCGTTGACGTAGAAATTGCCCGCCGTGAACCTCAATGCGGCGGCGGCATGCTCGATAGCGGCGCGATCCTCCGCTATCACCGCCCCGGTCAGTGCATACGGGGTTGCCGTGTCGATCATCTCGAGCACGTTCTCCCACGCACCGGCCACGCTGTCGTCGTAGACGTACACGGCGAGAATCGGACCGAAGTATTCGGTGGTGAGAGCTTCGTCGCCGGGATCGTCGACGAGCAACACCGTGGGCCGTACGAACCACCCGACCCACTGGTCGTACCCGCCACCGACGGCGAATTCCACGGAGGTGCGGTCGCGAGCGCGCTCGAGGGCACCGACGACCCTCTCGTATGCACGGCGATCGATCAACGCGCCACCGAAATTGGACAGATCGGTCACGTCGCCGTAGCTGAGCGCATCGACCTCCGCGAGGAAATCCTCCCGCATCCGCGACCACACCGAGCGCGGCACGAACGCGCGCGACGCCGCGGAGCACTTCTGGCCCTGGTACTCGAACGCGCCGCGGATCAGCGCGGTGGCCAGCACAGCGGGATCAGCAGAAGGATGCGCGACGACGAAGTCCTTCCCGCCGGTCTCCCCCACGATCCGCGGATAGGTTCGATACGCGTCGAGGTTGCCGCCGATCTCCTTCCACAGGTGCCGGAACGTCGCGACCGATCCGGTGAAATGAAGACCTGCGAAACGAGGGTCGCTCAGGACCACGTCGGACACGGCTCTGCCGTCGCCGGTGAGCAGATTGATCACGCCTGGCGGCAGACCTGCCGCCTCGAGCACGCGCATCGTCCAATGGGCCGCGAGGGACTGGGTCTCCGAGGGCTTCCAGATGACGGTATTGCCCATGAGAGCGGGCGCGGTCGGCAGGTTTCCGGCGATCGCAGTGAAGTTGAAGGGCGTCACCGCGTACACGAACCCCTCGAGCGGACGGTGATCCATGCGGTTCCACACTCCGGGCGAGGACATCGGTTGTTCGGCCAGGAGACCTCGTGCGAAATGCACATTGAACCGCCAGAAGTCCACGAGTTCGCACGGCGCGTCGATCTCGGCCTGCTGCACCGACTTCGACTGACCGAGCATCGTGGCGGCCGCGATGGTCTCGCGCCACGGCCCCGACATCAGGTCGGCGGCCCGCAGCAGGATCGCAGCGCGCGCATCGAACGGCATTTCGCGCCACGCAGGCGCAGCGGCAGTGGCGGCGTCGACCGCTGCCGCCGCATCCGCTGCTGTGGCATTGCGGAGGGTTCCGAGCACGGCCGCGTGGTTGTGCGGTTGCAGGATATCGACGCGATCGCCCTCGCCGTGGAGGTGAACTCCTCCGATCACATGGCTGACATCGACCGGCTCTGCGGTGAGTTCCGCGAGTTTGCCGAGCAGGCGCGTTCGCTCGGGACTGCCCTGGGCATATCCGTGAACCGGCTCGTTCCTCGGCTCAGGAACAACTGTGACGGCGTCCATGGTGCCTCCTGGGCCCAGGGTAGCGCCGGGTGAACGATCGAGCGGGAGGTTCCGATCGATCAGGCCAGTCGCTGTGCCGCAGCCTCGATCCGCTCGTCGGTAGCCGTCAACGCGATCCGCACGTGCTGCACACCACCCGGACCGTAGAACTCGCCGGGTGCAACGAGAATGCCGCGTTCGGCGAACCAGTCGACAGTGGTGCGACACGCTTCATCGCGGGTGGCCCACAGGTACAGACCCGCCTCGGAGTGGTCGACGGTGAAACCGGCGCCGCGCACGGCCGCGAGCAGCGTCTCGCGACGCACCCGGTACCGCTCACGCTGAATGTTCTCGTGCTCGTCATCGTTCAGTGCCGCAGTCATCGCGGCCTGGATCGGCAGCGGCACCATCATGCCGGAGTGCTTGCGCACCTCGAGCAGATCGGCCACGAGTACGGGGTCGCCGGTGACGAATCCCGCGCGGTAACTCGCGAGGTTCGACGTCTTCGACAGCGAATGCACCGCAAGCAGATTGGTGTGGTCACCGTCGCTCACGCTCGGATGCAGGATCGACAGTGCCTCGCCCTCCCACGTGAGTCCGAGATAGCACTCGTCCGACACGACGATCGCGTTCCGGCTGCGCGCCCAGTCGACGACCTTGCGCAGGTGGTCGAGACCGAGCACCTTGCCGGTCGGGTTCGACGGCGAATTCACGAACACCAGGGACGCGCCCTCCGGTCCGAGCCGGGTGAGTCCGTCGGCTCGGATCAACCGTGCGCCCGCGAGCAGCCCGCCGACCTCGTAGGTCGGGTATGCGAGCTCAGGGATGACGACGAGATCGGCGGCGCCGACACCCAGCAGGGTCGGCAGCCACGCGATCATCTCCTTGGTGCCGACGGCAGGCAGAACCGATGCCTCGTCGATACCGGTGATCCCGTAGCGACGCGCGAGCGCACCCACCGCGGCCTGCCTCAGTTCGGGCGTTCCGTGGGTCGTGGGGTAGCCCGGTTCTTTCGCAATCGAGACGAGCGCTTCCCGGATCACCGGGGCGACCGGATCGACAGGCGTCCCCACCGAGAGGTTGACGATGCCGTCCGGGTGCGCGGCAGCCTTCGCCTTCGCGTCGGTCAGTGAATCCCAGGGAAAATCCGGAAGGCTCTGCGCGACCGACCGGCGTGTGCGTGTCGCCACAGGTGCCTAGTCCTCACCCATGGGAGGCAGGTTCTTGACGAACGGCGTGTCGTAGTCGACCTTGCCGAGCTTCGCTGCGCCGCCCGGCGATCCGAGATCCTTGAAGAAGTCGATGTTGGTCTGCACGTACTCGGACCACTCGTCCGGCACGTCGTCTTCGTAGAAGATCGCCTCGACGGGGCACACGGGCTCGCAAGCACCACAGTCCACACATTCGTCCGGGTGGATGTACAGCATGCGACCACCCTCGTAGATGCAGTCGACCGGGCACTCTTCGATGCATGCCTTGTCCAACACGTCCACGCACGGCTCCGCAATCGTGTACGTCACTGCTGTTCTCCCTGCCTCTCTTCGATGCCCGCCGACCCGGTACGGTCCCAGCGCATCGGCGCACTGGCGCCCACAACCGAACAGTATCCACCGTCGCCGGTGGCACCCTCCCCCTTAGGGTGCCCTGACCTGACCGGGGACCACGAGTCGGGCCTATCGGACAGTGACGCCGATCTCACGACGGGCGTACGCGGTGGTGCGTTCCCGGGCGGGACGACCGATGCCCTCGGCGATCGCCACCAGCTCGGCAACGGACTTCTCCGAGCCGTGCTGCGACCCCGCCATCCGGGAGATCGTCTCCTCCATCAACGTGCCACCGAGATCGTTGGCCCCGCCCTCGAGCATCGCCTGTGTCCCCGCCACGCCGAGCTTGACCCAGCTGGTCTGGATGTTCGCGATCCGCCCGTGCAGCATGATGCGGGCCAGCGCGTGCGCCGCGCGGTTGTCTCGCATCGTGGGCCCCGGACGGGACGCACCCGCCAGATAGAGCGGCGACGACTGATGCACGAACGGCAGCAACACGAACTCGGTGAAGCCACCCGTCCGGTCCTGGATTCCGCGCAGCACGTTCAGGTGCCCCACCCAATGGTGCGGCTGGTCGACGTGCCCGTACATCATCGTCGAACTGGACCGTAGCCCCACCTCGTGGGCGGTGGTGACCACTTCGATCCACTCCGCGGTGGGCAGCTTGCCCTTCGTGAGCACCCAGCGCACCTCGTCGTCGAGGATCTCCGCGGCCGTGCCCGGGATGGTGTCGAGGCCGGCTTCGCGCAGCTCGGTCAACCATTCACGGATGGAGGTACCGCTGCGCGCGACACCGTTGACGATCTCCATGGGCGAGAACGCGTGCACGTGCATCGACGGCACCCGTGCCTTGACCGCGCGCACCAGATCGGCATAACCGGTGACGGGTAGTTCGGGGTCGATACCGCCTTGCATGCACACCTCGGTGGCGCCTGCGACGTGCGCTTCCCACGCCCGGTCGGCGACTTCCTCGGCAGAGAGCGTGAAGGCATCGGCGTCGCCCTTGCGCTGCGCGAACGCACAGAAGCGACAGCCCGTGTAACAAATGTTGGTGAAATTGATGTTCCTGTTGACGACATAGGTGACGTCGTCGCCGACCGTGTCGCGGCGCAGCTGATCTGCCAGCGCGACCATTGCCTCCAGGCCCGCACCGTCGGCATTCGCGAGCGCGGTGTACTCAGCATCCGAGCACCCTCCCGGATTGCGCTCCGCAGAACGCAACGCCGACAGTACGTCGCGCTCGAGGCGAACCGGGGCGGACTCACCCAGTGCCAGCACCTGCTCGCGCACAGTGTCCCAATCACCGAAAGCACTGCCCAGGTCGGAGCGGTGATCGGTGTTGCGCCCGGTCACGTCGATCTCGGAGTTGAGGTCGATACGCCCCGACGACTCCCAGTCCACGTCGGGCTCCTGCCACGGCAGACCCGACGGGATGACCTGCTGCGCGAGACCGGTCTCCGGGTCGGACAGCGCGCGCACGTGGGCGGTGATCCTCGGATCGATCCACGGCTGACCCGCCAGCACGTACTGCGGCTGCGCTGCGATCCGCTCGGTGAGCCGGAAGCCCGCCTCGGCACTCAGCCGGGCAAGCGTGTCGAGGTTCGGCCACGGCCGCTCCGGATTGACGTGATCCGGGGTCAGCGGCGAGACGCCACCCCAGTCGTCGACCCCCGCCCCGAGCAACGCGCGGCACTCGTCGAGCGACACCAAGTTGGGCGGAGCCTGGATTCGCATACCCGGGCCGAGGATCAGACGGGTGACCGCGATCGCGGCCAGGAATTCGTCGAGCGCGGCATCGTCGACATCACGCATCGCCGTGTCGTCCTTGGCCCGGAAGTTCTGCACGATGACTTCTTGGATGTGACCGAACGCCTTGTGCGTCTTGCGGATCGCCAGGATCGACTCGGCACGCTCGACGAACGACTCGCCGATTCCGACGAGGATGCCCGTGGTGAACGGCACCGACAAGCGGCCCGCATCGGTGAGCACCCGCAGCCGCACGGACGGTTCCTTGTCGGGACTGCCGTAATGGCACTGGCCCTTCTCGGTGAACAACCGCTCCGAGGTCGTCTCGAGCATCATGCCCATCGACGGCGCCACCGGCTTGAGTCGCGAGATCTCGGCCCAGCTCATCACGCCCGGGTTCAAGTGCGGCAGCAATCCGGTCTCCTCGAGCACCCGGATCGACATCGCACGCACATAGTCGAGCGTCGAATCGTACCCGCGTTCGTCGAGCCACTGCCGTGCCTCTGGCCACCGGTCCTCGGGCCGGTCACCGAGAGTGAACAGCGCCTCCTTGCAGCCGAGCTCGGCGCCCTGCCGTGCGATTTCGAGGATCTCGTCGGGCTCGAGGTACATCCCCCGGCCTTCGGCCCGAAGCTTGCCCGGGACCGTGACGAACGTGCAGTAGTGGCAACGGTCGCGGCACAGCCGGGTGATCGGGACGAACACCTTTCGCGAGTAGGTGACCGTACCCGGCCGCTCCTGCTCGAGCAGACCCGCATCGCGTACGCGAGCCGCCGACGCACACAGATCATCGAGGTCGGCGCCGCGCGCTTGCAGCAGCACTGCGGCTTCGTCGACGTTGAGACTCACCCCGTCGCGGGCGCGACGCAGCACTCGGCGCATCGCAGACGGGGACGGCCGGGGAGCGGCACCGGGGCGCAGCGACGGCGACGGAAGCATCGCGGAGTGCTGGGTGTCGTCAGCGGAATCGGTCATGGGCCGATCATGCGCCCCCGCCGTGTCGCATGCCACTTCGGGGTGCACCCGGCTGTCACTCGTGGGGATAGTCGTCGTCCACGGCCACCTCGCGATTCTGCTCGACCGCGTCGGCGGGATCGACCTCGAGTGGCAGGTCTGTCGGGAACGTATCGCGAGGCTCGTCGTAGGCCGGCGTCGACTGTTCGACCCGATCGCCTTCGGAATCTTCCGCCGAAAGGCTGCTGAACCCGAGAACATCGGAAGTGTCGGTCATGTCCGCTTCGCTCATGTCGATCCTCCTCGTGCCTGAAACGCCCGGCGGTGTGGGAATACTCGGGGCTGCCCCGATCGGGTGTCCAACCAAGCCTAACGTGGAACCCTGAACCGAGTCGGGAGTGTGAATGTGGAGAGCAGCACCGGGACGGTGATAGCCGAACCCGCATGGAGGCCGAGTCCGAAGGCTCGGGCGTTGTGGGCGATCAACGCTGCGTTGATGTGGGTACCGATCGTCATTGCGCAGGTCGTGTGGGGTGTGCTCGACTCCGGCCGGGCCGGGTGGCACATCGCCGCGGCCGTCGCGACCGTCGTCGTCGCGGGCCTTCACATCTCGGTGGTGCCGCTGTGGCGGTACCGGGTGCACCGATGGGAGATCAGCGACGCTGCCGTCCACACCCGCTCGGGGTGGTTCACGCAGGAACGCCGCATCGCGCCGATCTCCCGGATCCAGACCGTCGACACCGAACGCGGCCCGATCGACCGGTGGCTCGGGCTCGCGACCGTGACCGTCACCACCGCGTCGTCCGCCGGCGCCGTGGAAATCACCGCGCTCGACACGGCAGTGGCCGACGAGACGGTCGCACGACTCACCGCGATCGCGGGTGGCGACGGAGCCGATGCGACGTGACCTTCGAACCCGGAACTCCCCCACCCGACACGACTCATCCGGCAGGCGCCGTCGACGACGACATCGTCGGCTGGCAGCGACTCGACCGCCGGATGCTGCTGATCCATCCGGTCGAGGAGATCCTGAAGCTGTTCCCCGTCCTGATCGGTTCGGTGTTGCTGGGCAGCAGCAGCGGCAACCCGTACTGGGGACTCGGTGTCGCGGGGCTGCTGGTCCTTGTCGGACTGGCTCGCTGGTTCACCACGAGCTATCGGATCGGGCCCGTGCACGTCGAGCTGCGCCGCGGTCTGCTCCGACGCCGCGAGCTCTCGGTCCCGCGGAGCCGTATCCGGTCGGTCGACGTCGATCGGCGGGTACTGCATCGACTGCTCGGCCTCGCAGTGGTGAAGATCGGCACCGGACAATCGGGCGGCAGCGCCACCGATCACAACAGGTTCGAGCTCAACGGCATCGCCATCGAGGACGTTCCCGCTCTGCGAACCGGACTCCTCGAAGGCGGCCTCGATGCCGCAGCACCGGAAGGCATGGCCGTGCGCGCCTCGGTGGATTCCGTGCGCGCCCCGATGGGCACTGCACCGAGCGAACGCGAACTGGCCCGATTCCGATCCGGGTGGGTGCGGTACGCGCCGTTCTCGGCCACCGGCCTGATCGGTATCGCCGCCGTGGTCGGGCTGGCGTTCCAATACGGGATCGGTGAACAACTCACCGAATCGGACACCGTCGCGCGCGGGGTCGATGCGCTCGCGGCAGCCGGCATTGCGGTCGTCGTCGGCGTCGCAGTGGTCGTGATTCTCGTCGTCGCGAGCATCGCCGCGTGCATCCGGTACCTACTGCTGTACGGGAACCTACTGGTCACCGACGACGGACGGATGCTGCGGGTCGGGCGAGGCCTGCTGCGGGTGCGGCACACGACGCTCGACCGCGCGCGCCTTCGCGGCGTCGACGTCCACGAGCCCGTTGCACTGAGACTCGTGGGAGCTGCACGACTCGACGCGATCATGACCGGTGTATCGGCCGAACGTGGCGAGTCATCGCTCGTGCTGCCGTCGGCGCCCGACGGTGAGGTGCGCCGGGTCGCAGGCGCAGTGCTCACCACCGACTCACCGTTGACGGTGCCTCTGGTCCCCCACGGCGCTGCAGCACGCCGCCGCCGATTCACCAGGGCGATCGTGCCGGTGGTGTGCCTGGTCGCGGCGGGTATTGCAGTCACCACGATCCTCGACCGGCCGCTGCCGTTGCCCGCAACCACAGCGGGAACGGTGGTGCTCGTCGTTGCCGCGGCGGCACTCGGGTGGGATCGCTATCGGGGGCTCGGACATGCCTCGCCGGCCGGGTACCTCGTCACCCGCTCGGGTTCCCTCGATCGCCATCGGGTCTGCCTCGAGTCGGACGGGATCATCGGATGGACCGTGCGGCAGACGTTCTTCCAGCGGCGGGCGGGAGTGGCGACGGTGATCGCTGCGACTCCTGCGGGCGCGGGCCACTACGAGGTCGTGGACGTCCCCGAGAGCGACGCCTGGGCGTTGATCGAATCCGTGACACCCGGCGCGGGCGATATCTGGACGCGCGGAGGTCAGTCCTCGTGATCGATCCTTGGCGCAGACCCGGAGCAAGCACCCTCGCGGTGATGGACGAGTTGCTCGTGGACTGCCGCGCGTGCCCGAGGCTGGTCGAGTGGCGTGAACGCGTCGCACGGGAGAAACGGGCCGCTTTCCGCGACGAGGAGTACTGGGGCAGGCCGGTCCCCGGTTTCGGCCCGGCCGATGCGGCGCTGCTCATCGTGGGATTGGCGCCCGCCGCGCACGGCGCGAACCGGACGGGACGGATGTTCACCGGCGATCGCTCCGGAGACTTCCTCTACGCCGCCATGTACGAAGCCGGACTCGCGTCGCAACCGATCGCGACCCACATCGGTGACGGACTCGAACTGTTCGGCACGCGGATCACCTCACCGGTGCACTGCGCGCCCCCCGCCAACAAGCCGACCGTGACCGAGCGGGACACTTGCCGGGGCTGGCTCGAGCAGGAACTCGCGTTGCTCTCGCCGACGCTGCGGGCCGTCGTGGTGCTCGGTGGTTTCGGATGGCAAGCGTTGCTCCCGGTGCTTACCGCGGCGGGATGGGTCGTGCCGTCGCCGCGTCCGAAGTTCGGGCACGGCGCAAGTGTCACCCTCGCCCCGGCGACCGAGGGAAAGGCCCCGCTGCACCTGTTCGGGTGCTATCACGTGAGTCAGCAGAACACCTTCACCGGCCGCCTCACCCAGGAGATGACCGCGGCTGTGCTCAGATCTGCTGCGCAGGCGGCCGGGCTGTCTTGATGATCGCTTTGATCCGCGCCGAGAAGAGATAACCGCCTGCGGGCAGGAGCGCCGCGACGGGAAGCATCAGGATCCGCCAGTCCGCCATGGCGAGTTGATCGCCACCCGGTCCGACGGCCAGGCACACGGCGAATCCGAGCAACCAGGCCGCGAGCGGCAGCATCGCGGTTCGCAGCGCCCCGGTTTCGCTGTACACGGCCATCACCAGCAGCAGATTGATCACGGCTGTGAGCAGAATCGTGATCGGAAACGGAACCGGGCCGATGTAGAGGCCGAGGAACAGCACCGACAGGATCGCGCAGAGGACACCGTCGAAGACGAGCAACGCAACGATGCCTCTGCGCGGCTCCGGCGGTAGCGCGGGTACGTCCGGCAGTTCGGTTGCAGGGTCGACGGTCATCGTTCCATAGTGCGCGACGGCGCGTCGGCCGAGCTACCCGGGGTCGGGGGCAGGTCACGGTACAGGCGGGTAACCGAGCATTGTCAGCAGGTGCGATTGCATGTCGACGAACCCGTAGAGCGCATCGAAATAGCCGGCGCGAATCTCGTCGGCGTGCGGCCGCAACGAGTCGACGAACGCGATGATCTGATTCTGAACGGACCAGTTGTACATCGCCGCCCCTCCCTCCATCGGTGACGGCGGTCACATTATCCGATGCCGGAGAAGAGGTCACGCTCCCGCCCGGAATCGTCCCGTTCGCCCGGTTCTCCGCGCACCAAGCGGAAATGCTCCTCGCGGAAGATCGGTTGGGCGACCAAGTTCGACAGTGTGAACTGCGCTCCTCCCGGTGCCACGGTGACCTGGGTCGCGTGGGCTGCCATCGCGGCACGTTTCGCGTCGAGCACTTCGCGGACGTCGACGACGGCGCTGACCTGATCGTCGGGCACGCTCGGGAGCTCGCCCGGCTCGGGCACGCGCCAACCCTCGGGGAGCTCGCCGATCTCGGCGATGCCCGCTTCGAGCGCCGTCCTCTCGGTGACCGTCCAGTACACCTTCGCCGGTGTCCACGGCGCACCCGCACCGGGGTAGTCCTCCGTTCCGGCGAGCTCGACGGCGGCGGTGACGCGTTCGTGCACTGCGATGTGGTCCGGGTGCCCGTACCCACCGACCGGGTCGTAGGTGACGACGACGTGAGGCCGAGTGCGCCGGATGACGGCAACGAGCTCCCCCACGGCTTCATCGGGATCGGCGTTGACCCACGCGCGGGGATTCGACGCTGCCGGAGTGCCTGCCATCCCGGAGTCTCGCCAATGGCCGGCCCCACCCAGGAAGCAGGGCGCGGCGACCCCGAGGGCATTCAGGGCCCGGGTCAGTTCCAGCACGCGGTAACCACCCAGTTGGTCTGCCCGGTCGGCAGTCAGCTGCGCCCACTCGTCGCCGATGACTTCGCCTTCTTCGCCGAGGGTGCAGGTCACCACGGTGACCTCGGCTCCTTCGTCGACGTACCGGGCAACAGTGCCGCCCGTGGTGAGGGTTTCGTCGTCCGGATGTGCGTGGACGAGCAGCAGTCTGCGCGGTTCGTCAGCGGTCACGGTGTGTTCCTCCCCCAGAATCGAGCGTCGCCGACGATGCCTGCCTGCACCGGGCCTGACAGGGCCACTCCGTCCACGCCGGGGCCGGCGGCAGCGACGGACCTGCCCTGGATGATCGGAAGGTTCACTGCGAGATCCCACAGGCTCGGCTCCACTGCAGCCAGTGTTGCAGGGACGTCGCCCACCCCGTGCAGGGCATCGACGAGCTGGGCCTGCACTGTGGGATCACAAGCACCGGAAAGGTTGCTCGGTGCTTCGAGCTGGGCCGCGGCCGCATCCTCTTCGTCATCCGTCGAGTTGGCGTCGCCGGACCCGTCGTTCCCAGCGTCCGAGTCGGGGGCATCGGCTGCCGTAGTGGTCGCGGGGCCACTCGTCGACGTGGGCACCGCCTCCGTTGTCTCCGACATATCTGCGGTCTCCGAGGCTGCGGGAGCCGGGAGCGCGGGGAGGCACCCGAAGCGGGAGATCGCCGCCGTTGCGGGGTCGGACCCCGCCTCCATCCAGCCGACGATCGCGTGCACCTCCCCGGTGACGAGGGCGTCTCCGTAGAGTTCGTCCGGCGGTAGTTCACTCACCGAGGCCGCAATTCCTGCGCCGGACAACACATCCGCCACCGTCCGCGCGACAGTACGCGCTGTTTCGGACCCTTCGGCGACACCCAGCACGAGCACGAGCGGCGCCCCGTCCCGGACGAGCGCGCCGTCCGCGATCGGCTCTGCACGTCCCGAGGGCGCCCGCTCCGGCGAATCCGCTTCCGGGGAAGCCCCTTCCGCCGCGGTGGTCTCCGGCGTCGTCGTTTCGGCCGAGGACGCCGGATCCTCGGCCGGCTCGGGGGCGGGCACAGCGGGGAGGTTGGGCAGGTAGCCGGCGTCCGCGAACAGGGCGAGCGCGTCCTCACGACTCGGTCGCGGCGGCATCGTCGGCGCGTAGCCGGGATCGGACGGAGCGAGGATCTGTGCCCGGTCGGGGACGACCTCGGCAGCGGAACCCGCTGCGACGAGGGCAAGCATCTCCGGGTCGAGAAGACCGAGCACAGCGCGGCGTACCCGCGGGTCGGCGAGAACGGCAGTGCGGGTGTTGAGCGTCAATTCGAGCGTGCGGGGCTCGAGCTGCACGTGCGTTCGCAGGCCGGATACCGCACCGAGCTGGGCGAGCAATGCCGATCCGCCCGAGACCTGCGCGATCTGAGTGTCGCCGGTGCGCATGGATTCGGTGAGCTGGGCGTCGCTGCCACCGCGTCGCATGAGGATCTCGTCCGGGAGCGCGGGCTCGCCCCAGAACCGGTCGTTACGCTCGAGCAGCACCTCGCCGCGACCACGGTCGACGGATTCCACCTTGAACGGCCCACCCGACACCGGGATCGTTTCCGACAGGCCGGTGTCGAAACCACCCGGGGTGTCCTTGACGAGATGTGCGGGCAGCATGTCGGCGAACAACTCTCGCCACGCGGGGTACGGCTCACGCAGTGTGACAGTGACCGTCTTACCCCCGCCCGAGGACTGGACATCGTCGATCAACCGGTAACCGGCGGCGTCGACCACTCCCGGCTGCGTGATCATCTGCTGCCAAAGATAATGGAAGTCCTCCGCCGCGATGGGTGCGCTGTCGGACCACTGGGCATCGGTCCGAACCTCGTACTCGATGGTGAACGGTGTCTGCGAGACCACCTCCGCCGACACCAGCACCGAGTCGTCGAGCACCCATTCGGTGACACCGGGCTCCTCCACGCTCGGCACGGGACGGAAGGCGCTGGGCAGGACCAGTTGCGCGATCGCGTCACCGACCGGTGACTGATCTGCCAGCAGATGAGGGTTGAAACCGGTCTCCACGCCGTCGATCGCGACGACCACGGTGTTGCGCTTCTGGGCAGGTGCGGGCGCTGCCGTCGGCTCCGTCTGTTCGATCGGCGGAGGCGGATCTGCGGTACACGCCGCCGACGTCAGTACGACTGTCGCGACGGCCACCGGAACGACCCATCGCCGATACCAGGTGCGCGAACGCAACACTCGGGCTTCCTCTCGTCGACTTGTGTCCACCGGGTATGTCGCGGCCCCGGGAGCCAGGGCTACCGGGGCCGCTTCACACTATTTCTACTTGTTGCGGGCCTTCTCACGCGAACGTGCGCGCGCTCGATCGGTGCTCGACAGATGCACCTTCCGCACGCGAATCACCTCGGGCGTCACCTCGACGCATTCGTCGACCGCACAGAATTCGAGCGCAGCTTCGAGGGTGAGTTCGATCGGCTTCGAGAGCGTCTCCATGACGTCGGCCGTCGACGAGCGCATGTTGGTGAGCTTCTTCTCGCGCGTGACGTTGATATCGAGGTCCTCGGCGCGGGGGTTGATACCCACGACCATGCCCTCGTAGGTGTCGGCACCGGGGTCGACGAAGAAGGTGCCGCGGTCGGCCAGCTGGATCATCGCGAACGGGGTCACCGACCCTGCGCGGTCGGAGACGAGCGAGCCGGTGTGGCGCGCGCGGATCTCACCGGCCCACGGTGCGTAGCCGTGGAAGATCGCGTTGGAGATACCCGTGCCGCGTGTTTCGGTGAGGAAGTCGGTGCGGAAGCCGATGAGACCTCGGGACGGGATGATGAACTCCATCCGGACCCAACCCGTACCGTGGTTGGTCATCTGCACCATCTTGCCCTTACGGGCAGCGAGCAACTGAGTGATCGAGCCGAGGTACTCCTCCGGGCTGTCGATCGTCAGCTCTTCGTACGGCTCGTGCAGCTTGCCGTCGACGGTCTTGGTGACCACCTGCGGCTTGCCGACCGTGAGCTCGAAGCCTTCACGGCGCATCTGCTCGACCAGGATCGCGAGGGCGAGCTCACCACGACCCTGCACCTCCCACGCATCCGGGCGGCCGATGTCGAGCACCTTGAGCGACACGTTGCCGATGAGCTCGGAATCGAGACGGGTCTTGACCATGCGCGCAGTGAGCTTGTGTCCCTGGACACGACCGACGAGCGGCGATGTGTTGGTGCCGATCACCATGGAGATCGCGGGCTCGTCGACGGTGATGGTGGGCAGCGCGACCTGGTTCTCGATGTCGGCGAGCGTGTCGCCGATCATGATGTCGGGAATACCCGCGACTGCGACGATGTCGCCCGCGACGGCTTCTTCACCGGGCTGACGCTCGACACCGACCGTCTTGAGCAGCTCGGTGATCTTGACGTTCTTCACGCCGTCCGAGTGCATCCATGCAACGGTGTCGCCCTTGCGGAGCTTGCCGTTGTGGACGCGAAGCAGTGCCAGGCGTCCGAGGAACTCGGACGCGTCGAGGTTGGTGACGTGCGCCTGCAGCGGGGCCTCCGGGTTGCCCTTCGGCGCGGGGATGCACTCGAACAGAACCTCGAAGAGTTCATCGAGGTTCTCTGCGTCGGGGACCTGACCGTTCTCGGGCTGCTTGCGGCTGGCCTTACCTTCGCGACCCGAGGCATAGAGCACGGGTAGTTCCAGGGCGAGCTCGGCGGCTTCCGCTGCTTCGTCGTCGAGATCGGACGCGAGATCGAGAAGCAGGGTCTGGCTCTCCTCGACGACCTCTGCGATGCGGGCATCGGGGCGGTCGGTCTTGTTCACCACCAGGATCACCGGCAGCGACGCGGCGAGCGCCTTGCGCAGCACGAAGCGGGTCTGCGGAAGCGGGCCCTCGGAGGAGTCGATGAGCAGGACGACGCCGTCGACCATCGACAGGCCCCGCTCGACCTCGCCGCCGAAGTCGGCGTGGCCGGGGGTGTCGATGACGTTGATCACCGTCACGCTGCCGTCGGGGTGGTGGCGGTGCACCGCGGTGTTCTTGGCGAGAATGGTGATGCCCTTCTCGCGTTCGAGGTCGCCGGAGTCCATGACTCGGTCAACGAGTTCGGCGCGTTCGGCGAACGCACCCGACTGGCGCAGCATTGCGTCGACGAGGGTGGTCTTTCCATGGTCGACGTGCGCCACGATGGCGACGTTTCGAAAATCGGCGGTGCTCACGCGATGGCTCTCCTGGCTGTAGTCCGGCCACACGGCACTGGACCCGGTTGGCACCTCGCCCGTACGGCGCAATTTCGTTCTGGGCCGCGACGCGAATGCGAAACACCCGGCGTGGTCTTCGAGATCAACTCTCCGAAGGTCCATGCGGGCAGTGCGGCCACGAATACCCTACAGCCCGCATGGGTGTGCACGCGGCATCGCGCCCCTATCGGCCCAGCTCAGGGTACCTCGAAGTGACGTTCGACACGTAGGAGAACCGTGCTTCGCGATGCTCAGCCCCTCCAAAGTGACCCTTGGTGTTCAACTGAGGGAACGCTAACCTGACTTTCACGCGCACGGACGGGAGCAGGACGACGATGGGCAAGAAGAAATTCAAGGCGAGCACTGTCGCGAGCCTGAAACCGAAGAAGAAGTGCTGCCGCAAGAAGACCCGCTGCGTCAAATGCCCTGTCGTGATCATGCGCATGAAGAAGGTCCAGGACGAGGGGATGAGCGAGAAGCAGCTGCGCAAACACCTGGAGAAGGTCCGCGCCGCCTGACTCGCACCAACGGGTTCATTGCGCGGGTCATTGCGGGTGCGACCGCGGAGACGACACAATGGGTCATGGCCCAGCTGCTCACCGACGGCGAGATCGACGCCGCACTGTCCGACCTTCCGCATTGGCACCGCGCAGGAGACGCCTTGGTGCGCACGATCGAATCACCGACGTTTCCCGAAGCGATCACCCTGGTCGGCAGGGTCGCCGAAGTCGCGGAGGAAGCAAACCACCATCCCGATATCGATATCCGATGGCGCAAGGTGACCTACTCGCTCAGCACGCACTCCGCAGGCGGAATCACCGAGGCCGATCCGGCTCTGGCTCACAAGATCGATGCGCTGGCCGGCCCGTAGCAGCATCACTGCCGCCCCACCGCGGTGCGACGATCATCCACAGATAGACAACGAGAACGCCGACGACGTTCACCGCTCCGAGCCATGCGAGCGGGGCGGGCCGGTCGATATCCCACATCGAAGCCTGGAAAGTACTCAGCACCCACGGCACGCCGACCAACGTCACCGCCGCCCAGCAGACCGCCACGACCCGCGTGCCGAGACGACCCGCGAGGGGCCCGTAGACGAGCCACAGCAACATCGGCACGACCCACACCCAGTGGTGCACCCATGAGATCGGCGAAATCAGCAGCCCGAACAGCTGAACTATGACGAGTGTGCCGAGCCTGTCGTCAGGGCCGAGGGACCGCCACGCCGCGACCGCGAGGAGCGCACAGACAGCGACGGCGACGATCCACACCGCACCGGTGTCGACATCACGGCCGAGAAGCCGGCTGAGCGCGCCCCGCAGGGACTGGTTCCAGACCGATCCCACCGGCCCGATCCGATCGGCGTCACCGAAGAGGGAGGTGAAGTAGGTGCGAGCCTGCTCACCGAGCAGCACGGCGCTGACGACGATGGTGGCACCGAACGCGACCGCCGAGAAGAATGCCTCGCGCCAACGTCGTCTGGCCAGAAAATACACGCCTGTGATCGCCGGAGTGAGCTTGATCCCGGCCGTCACGCCGACGAGCCCACCGGAGAGCCACCACCGGCTGCTACGGACCGCCACCATCACGGCAAGCACGAGGAAGACGTTGATCTGCCCGTAGTCGAGGGTTGTGCGTACCGGTTCGATCCACACCGCGATCGCCGTCCAGACCAACGCCACCGACGTCCAGTGATCCTCGTGCGCCGCCGGACCGATGAGCAGTTCGAGTGCGATCCTGATGACGCAGAACAGCGCCGCGATGGTCAGCAGCAACCACATGATGCCGAGCAATCCGAATGGCAGATAGTGCAGCGGCAGGAACACGAGAGCCGCGAACGGCGGATAAGTGAACGGCAGCGGGAAATCCGGGGTGTCGCGCGAATAGGTGAAGTCGTAGAGCCCGCCGCTGAGGAGCGCGGCGGAACCGTCGACATAGACATGCAGGTCGACGAGGTTCATGCCGTTGGGAGTCAGCAGACCCCATGCAAGCCTGGCCACCACAGACATCAGCAGAAGCAACACGCACCACAGACGGTACGACCGAGCACGTTCTGGCACTGCGGTGCGCCTCCCGTCGTCGTCGTCCGGGTGCTCCGACCCGGCGTCAGAGGTTACCGGTGCGACGCATCAGAGAGAAAAGCACCAACCTCTCACGTAACAATTTTATCTCTCGTCACACTTTCCACATCAGTATCGAGTTACCGTCGAACACGAACCGCCATACGGAACACCCTGTCGCTACACTCCCCGCAGGTATCGGCCCGCGTCCTCTGCAAACGGGCGCTGCCGCTTGTACCGGACGGGGGGGCTACATAGAGTGTCTCCTCGAGCCGTCAGTATCTGGTTGCCCGTCCAGGACACCGGATACTTCAACGACAAGGATGGGGAACAGTGCTTCGTACTCGAGGAATGCGGAGGGCGCTCACGGTGTGCGCACTCGCCGCCACCGCGGGACTTGCCGTGCCGACGCACGCAGTCGCGCAACCTGCACCGCCTGCGCTACCGGATCTGGCCGAGCTCGTAACGCTCCCCCAGTTCGCTGTGCCGGCCGACCTGTCCATCGAGTCGCTGACACAGTTCCTCCCCCGGGCCGAGGTCGACCTCCAGCAGACGGAAGCGCTCGCGTCTCTCGCTCCCGCGATCGTGGGGGCTGCTGCCGGTCCCTCCGACATCGCGGACGACGGCAAGAACGACATCCTCGCTCAGGCCAAGGAACTGCTCGCGAACTCCGAGCTTCCGGATTCGGTGAAGAGCACCCTCGAAAGGGTCATCACCTTCCTCGACGGCAGTGGCGGCGGCGGGCCCGACCTCCCGGCTCCGGGTGAAGTCGTGATCTCCCAGTTCCTGTACCCGACACTCGGCCAGGACTGCATCGGCGACGGCGCCGACTCGGTCGGCACTGCACTCGCAGTCGCGGGCCCGGCACTGTTGCCGCCTCCGGGACCGGGCGCCGGCCAGGCCGGTTTCGTGTTCACTGCACTCGGCACCGCACCGGCGGCCGCTGAGCAGGCCGAGCCGCTCACCCTGACCTGGATCAACATCTCCAACGGACGCACGGGGGCGCAGCCGTTGACCAACGAGGCCAATGTCAACCCTGACGGCCCGACCACGCTGACCGCGATCGCCGACACCGGACCCGGCCAGGTCGTCGCCGTGATCTCGGGGGGCATCACCACGCAGGAGGAGGGCGCGGACGCGCGCTCGTGCACCTTCCTGCCGACACTGGGGCTCGTCGCAGTTCCCTGACAGGCACATTCAGCACGAGGCCACCGGAGGCGTTCCGGTGGCCTCGTCGCGTATGCAGCCGAATTCCTCGCTCCCTTCTCACCGGCCGCTGCACGTGGTAAACCGAAGCATGGCCCGCATGCCCCACCACCCACGAACACAACGGCACCGGTCGTTGCGCTCGCACCGCTCGATCCTGTCGATCGCCTCGGAGGGATCGATCCTCTCCATCGGGTCCGCCTATTCGATCCTGTCGATCGGCAGCATCGGCTCGATCCTGTCGATCGGATCCGCCGGATCCGCAGTCTCGGCACTGTCGTCGTTGTCGTTCGGAAGCGTGGGCTCGTGCATGTCGGCGCTCTCGCGCTGGTCGCTGATGGCGTGGCGCGGGGTGCATTCGGCGCCGGACGAGCATCCACGCCTCGTGGTCACGGCCGACGAAACCGATCCAGCCGGTCACTGCCAGTCCTGACACGTATGCGGTGGGTCCGCTGGGCTTCCGAACTGTCGGCATGTTAGACAAGTTGCGACATAGTTGTTTTCGCACACATCAAAGTTGAGGCCGCGTTCGAGCGTGGCTCGGACGAGGACCCCATGGCCGTCGACAGCCCGATTCCCACACGGGAGCGGCCCGCACCGCGCGCGATCGTTCCGGTTCTGGCGCTGTGTGGCATCGGCGTGGCGCTCATGCAGACCCTCATCGTTCCTCTTCTGCCGCAGTTGCCGGTGCTGGTCGACGCGACGCCCGAGAACACCTCATGGGCCGTCACCGCGACACTTCTCGCCGGGGCCGTCATCACCCCGATCTCGGGCCGCCTCGGCGACATGTTCGGCAAACGCCGGATGTTGATCGTCAGCCTCGGCATGATGGTCCTCGGCTCCGCCGTGTGTGCTCTGTCGACCACCCTGGTTCCCCTTGTGGTCGGCCGCACCCTCCAGGGCGCAGCCGTCGGCGCGATTCCACTCGGCATCGCGATTCTGCGCGACGAACTTCCCCCCAGGAAGATCCCGGGCGCTATGGCGACGCTCAGCGCCACTCTCGGTGTCGGTGGCGCGATAGGTCTGCCGTTCGCGGCGTTCGTCGCGCAATTGACCAGCTGGCACATGCTGTTCGTGGTCTCCGGGATCATCGGGGTCATCGGCATCGCCGCAGTGCTGTATTTCGTCCCCGAGTCGCCCCAGCGCAATCCTGGCCGCTTCGATTACCTCGGCGCCGTTCTGCTCTCCATCGCGTTGGTGCTGCTACTGCTTCCCGTCAGCAAGGGCAATACGTGGGGGTGGTCGAGCCCGATCACGCTGGGGATGTTCGCCGGTGCGATTGCGGTATTCGTCGGGTGGGGCATGTACGAACTACGGCTGCCACGCCCGCTCGTCGATCTCCGGATCTCCGGGCGACGCCCGGTTCTCATGACGAACTTCGCCTCGATCGCGCTGGGGTTCGCGATGTATTCCAACGTTCTCGCCTTCCCGCAGCTGCTCATGGCGCCCTCCGAAACGGGTTACGGTTTCGGGCAGTCGATGGTGATGGCGGGGCTCGTGCTCGCCCCGAGCGGACTTGTGATGATGGCCCTGTCCCCTGTATCGGCCGGGATCACGCGGCGATTCGGCGCGCGTGCAACGCTCGCGTGCGGGGCAGCCACCGTCGGACTCGGATATCTTGTGGCGTACCTGCTGTACACCGAGGTATGGCACATCCTCGTCGCGGCGATGATCATCGGGGCCGGGGTCGGCCTCGCCTACGCGGCGATGCCCGCTCTGATCATGGCAGCGGTGCCCTTGAGTGAATCCGCCGCAGCCAACAGTCTCAACACTCTGATGAGATCGATCGGTACGTCGACGGCGGCAGCGGTCATCGGAGTCGTGCTCGCCGCCATGACCACCCGGATCGGCGATGCCGTGGTCCCGTCCCTCGACGGATTCCGGATCACGTTCCTGATTGCGGTCGTCGCAGCGATCGTCTCGTTGGCGATCACCGCGCTGATCCCCCGACCGTCCCCGACCGCGCGGCGCGCCGACAACTGAGCCCCGTCACCGAATTCAGAGTTTCGACAGCGACCACTGTCCGTAGTCGGAGGCAAGGATGTTGTTCACGTCGATACCGATACCGTCGATCTCGCCCCCGGACACCTGGTGCAGGTGTGCGGATCCGTGGACGAACCCCTTGGGCGTTCCCCAGTTGTGCTGCCAGTAGAAAGCCCCCAGCCCGACGGCGGACGCCCACCCGATGGTCGGTGAATTCGCGTACACCCCGGTGTTCGAAGGTCCGACCACTTCTTGCCATGCAAGCAGGTACGGGACGATCTGAGTGGTGAACTGCACGAAGGTCGGATTGTCGTCGATCGAGGCGTAGATCGGCCGATCGTCGGGTCCCCCCGCCGCGCGATGCAGTTCGAGGCCACGTCGCGCGTGTGTCAACCCGGCCTCGTAGCCACCGAGCCAGTCGGAGGTTTCCCCTTTGCCGAATTGGTAGCAGGACACCACTTCGAGGCCGCTGTCGACGAGCGCGTCGGCCTCACTTTCGGTGAGAGGCTTTCCCAGCATCCAGTCGGCACCCGGCCGACGATCGGACACGTACCGGATTGCACCGATGTGCCCCGCGGAGCGGATCGAGGACGGCGACGGTACCCCTGCGGAGTAGTCCACGATGGTGCCGAGCACCTCGCGTCCTTGAGCGATCCCGGGCGCCACGAGTGCGGATGCAACCACGGCTCCCGATCCGATCGCCGTATACCGCAGCAGTTCCCGACGGGTGAGTGTCATGCGCGCTCGCTTCACTGGTGGGACAGATACCATCCGGTATTGCACCACAGCACCACCGGACACACCTGTCACATCGCCGAAGGCGCCCGATTTGCCCGGTACTACGAAGGAAATCAGTAACCGGCAAGATCTGCGAAGAACGCGGGCACCAGTGCGACGTCCTCGACGGTCCGCACCGTGGTGCGTACCCCCAGCCGGTGTTCCTTGAGCAGATCGCACAGGCCATCGCCGTCGACCAGATCGATCGGCGGAGCTCCGTGCCGATGGGCCTCAGCCCGGGCATCGTCGGTGAACTCACCGGTGGATACGAGCAACCCCTTCTCACCGCGGCCGACCATCGCAGCGCGGAACTCACGCACGACATCGGCGGCCACCCGCTCGCGACCGCGGACGAAACGGAAGAACACCGAGAAGCTGAGCAGCGACACCCGCAACACACCGGTGCCTTCGACGACGTCGGCGTCGGTGCTCTCGTCCGGGTCGAGGGTAATCAGCGTCGTGAACCCGGCCGCACGAAGAACGGCCGTGACCAACCGCTCGAAGCCGTCGTCGGGCAGATCCGTGACGGCACCCAGAACCGGTTCGCGCCACAATTCCGGATCCTCGGGGGCGGCGACAAGAGGAACGACCTGAGCACCCGACGAGCTGCGCACCATCCGCTTGCGCCGCTTCTCGGCGGTGTAGGCGATCTGCATGGGCCTGATCTCGGATTCCCGCACCGCACGCCCCCGATCGGTGACGCTCCACACGCCGCGACGGGCGTTGGCCAGCAGCCCCATGCCCTTGAGGTAGGTGCGCGCCCAGGCCACGCGGTATTCGATTTCGGTCCCCGGGCCGTCCCCGTGCAGCACGGCACGCGCTGCCGCCGACAATCCGACACGTTCCGATACTGCGGTGTCGATCTCGTCGATCGCACCGGATCCACCGAGTCCGATGACCGCCTGCAGGGTCGGCCACAGCAAATCGGTATAGGGCGGGAGCGCGCTCTCGTCATCGGCTGCACTTACCGCACCTGCCGTGCTTGCGAGGGGGTTTCCGACAACGTTTCGGCGCTGCACACCTTCCCCAATCGTTGCGGTCTTGCCCAGTACCGCCGGTCGCTCCTACAGGTCGGGAAACACCCTATCGGATCGGCGGTGCCCGTTTTCGGCGCGGGCACCTGCCGTGCGCCCTACGATGGAATCCGTGCTCCCCACGAGGTCTGCGGGCCGGCCGTGAATCGCCCCGCACCAGTCGATATGGCCCGTAACCCCTACCTGAGTGGGGTGTTCGCCCCGCAACGCGACGAAGTGGACGTGGCGAACCTCCCGGTATCCGGTGAGCTGCCACCGGATCTACACGGTAGTTATCTGCGGAACGGACCGAACCCGAGGTTCGATCCGATCGGCACCTACGTCTATCCGCTGGACGGCGACGCAATGGTGCACCGCGTCGAAATCGGCGACGGCACAGTGCGGTACACCAACAGGTTCGTCCGCACTCCCAACGTGGTCGCGGAGGAGAAGGCCGGGCGTGCGCTGTGGGCGGGGATCACCGACCCGTACTTCCCGCCCGCAGACGAGGTGGGCCCGGACCTCGCGAACACCATGCGCGAACTCCCCGACATCAACGTGGTCCGGCACGGTGGCAAATTGTTCGCACTCGCAGAGGGCGCGCCGCCGTACACACTCGGATCCGAGCTGGAGACACTCGCTCGCGACACGTTCGACGGGGGCCTTCCCGTCGGCCTCACCGCCCACCCGAAGGTCGACCCGCACACCGGCGAGATGGTGGCGTTCTGCTACATGCTCGAAGCCCCGTATCTCACCTGGTCGGTGATCGATGCCGCGGGCACGGTCATCCGCCCACCGACGCCCGTCGCCGGGGCGGACCGCCCGCTGATGATCCACGATATGGCACTGACGTCGCGCTACATCGTGCTCATCCTCTCCCCGTGCGTGTTCCAGATGGAGCGGATCTTCTCCGGTGCGTCGCCGCTGACCTGGCTGCCGGACCTCGGCACCCGAATCGCGCTGATCCCCCGCGACGGCAGCCCGGTGCGCTGGCACACCACCGACACGTTCTGGGTCTGGCACACGGCCAACGCCTTCGACATGCCGAACGGCGATGTCACACTCGACTACGTCGAATGGCGGTATCCGGGCGGGATCATCGAGTCGAACGAGCCGAATCCCGGTTCACTCACACGCGCGCTGATCTCCGACTCCGGAGTCACCCGGACACCGTTCGTCGAGCGCACCATCGAGTTCCCCCGCGTCGACGACCGCCTCCTGACCGGCGAGCACCGGACGGTGGCGACGGTCGGCAAGACCGGAGAGCGCCGTATTCCGCCCGGCGACGCGGACGCCCTGTGCTGGTTCGACGTGGTCGCCGGCACCGATACGACGTGGGACGCGGGCGACTACTCCGTCGGCGAACCCGTGTACCTGTCGAGCTCGTCCGGCGGGCCGGGTTACTGGGGCACGATCGCCACCGACCGCACCGATATGACCAGTCGTTTCCTGATCTTCCCGGCCGAGGATCCCACAACCGGGCCGGTGGCGCAGGTACAGATGCCGATCCGGGTGCCCTCGGGGCTGCACGGAGCGTGGCTACCCGAGATCTCCTAGTGTGAGCGGGTGGGTTTCACACGCGCCGAGCTCGAGTCCTTCCGCGATGCCGTCGTCCCCGATCTGATCGGGGACGGCTGCCGTCTGCTGTTCGTCGGCATCAATCCCGGACTGTGGACGGCCGCGACCGGAGCCCATTTCGCGCGACCGGGCAACCGCTTCTACCCCGCCTTGCTGCGGGCGGGCATCCTCACCCGCGCCGTCGACCCCACATCCGGCCTGAGCGAAGCCGATACCGCGCACCTGCTCGAGCGCGGCATCGGCATCACGAATCTGGCACCCCGCGCCACGGCGCGCGCGGACGAACTCACCACCGACGAATTGCGCGCCGGCCCTGAGCGATTGGCAGAGGTGGTCACGCGCTGGCAACCCCGCGTCGTCGCGGTTGCGGGAATCACCGCGTACCGCGCAGCCTTCGGGCGACGCAAAGCCGTCTCCGGCATGCAGGAGGAGACGATCGCCGGCGTTCCGCTGTGGGTGGTCCCCAATCCGAGCGGCCTCAATGCCCACGACACCGTCGACTCCCTGGCCGAGGCGTACGCAGCGCCCGCTCGGGCGGCAGGCATCCTCGCGCGGTGATCAGGCGCGCCCGGTCACCTTCGCGACGTAGTCGGTCGCGCGGTAACCGTCCGCCGTTCCCTCGACGAGGACGGTGACCCCGTCGGAGTTCTCCGTGCGGAGCGGGAGGATCGCCTGATACCCGGGTGAGTCGTACCACCCGCGGGCTCGCTCGATGTCTGGGAATTCGACGACGATCACATACCCGGGGAACGGTCCTTCCAGCACCTCCGGGTCGACCCCGTGAACTAGGAAACGTCCTCCGTACGGCACGAACGTGTCATCGATCGTCTCGAGGTATCGGATGATGTCCGCTCCGAAGTCGACGGAACGGAGGTGGGCGATTGCGTATGCGGTCATGCCGACGACTCTGCAAGATCGGGCGCGACAGATCGATTACCTGTGAGGTAATGGCAACGGTTCCCTCGCCGCCCATAGAGTCGACGCATGACGACGATGCAGTCGGAACCGGCCGGCGCGATGCTGCGACACTGGAGAGAACGTCGAGGACTCAGCCAGCTCACGCTCGCGAACCGCGCCGGCGTCTCCGCGCGACACGTGAGTTTCGTCGAGACCGGGCGGTCGCGTCCGTCCCGCGAGATGCTGTTGAAGATTTGCGAGGAGCTGGAAATACCTCTGCGCGAGCAGAATTCGATCCTGATGGCCGCGGGTCTGGCACCCGCCTATCCCGAGCATCGACTCGGCGACGTGCCCATGTCCGCGGTGTCCGATGCAATCACGCGAATCCTGCGTTCGCACCGGCCGTTTCCCGCGCTCGTCGTGGATCGGCACTGGACGATGATCGACGCCAACGAGGCCATCGGCGCGCTCGTTGCAGGCTGCTCACCGGATTTACTCGAACCACCGGTCAATGTGCTGCGCCTGTCGTTGCATCCGAACGGCCTGGCCCCACGAATCGCGAATCTGGGGCAGTGGCGCTCGCACCTGCTGGCCCGGCTCCGTCATCAGATCGGCGCCACCGCCGACCCCGTTCTCCTGCGCTTGTACGACGAACTGTCCGGCTATCCGTGTGACGACCCGGACGAGCATGCGGAGTCGAATTCACTCGTGGTTCCCCTGCGGATACGCACCGCCGACAGTGAACTGTCGTTCTTGAGTACCACCACGTTGTTCGGGACGCCGCTCGACGTCACGGTGTCCGAACTCGCGATCGAGGCGTTCTATCCGGCCGACGACGCGACCGCCGCTGCCCTGCACGGCTGAGCGGGTCGCGCGAACCCTGTTCCCACCGGACGTCACCGGCGTACGGTTCGAGTGGAAGCTGTTCGAACTGATCCGGAGGCGACCGATCATGAGCACTGCGAAGTGGTGGGTGATCGACGGGCGGAAAGACGGATTCGCCGTCGAAGAACGTTCTACCGGGGACATCGTGGTCACGAACAAGTCCTCGTCCGAAGAACACGTGCTTCACGGGTATGTGTGGAAGCACTCGCCGGTGTTCGGCATCCAGATCCAGAGCGAGGGACCGCCACCCTACGGGCACTGGGTCGAGAATCCCGACGACTGATCTCGCGTCAGGGCAGATTCTGCAGCCGCTGCCGCTCGCCGGTCACGGTGTCGATGAGCTCCGCCCGCATCACCGTGGCTTCCATGGGCAGCACGTCGTAGACGGCGGCGGTCAACCGTGGGAGTTCTTCGCGCCGCGCTCTCGGACTCAGCGAACAGTGAGGTGTCCACGACTTCGGCCTGTAGTGGCGGTGCAGTTCGGCTCCGGCGCCCGCGACTGCGCGCACCACACGTTCCTGCCGGACGAGCAGTTCGGCGGTCGGCGCGGGGATCAAGCATGCGCGGCCCCTGCGGAACAGGCCCACAGCGTCGAGCCGAAGTGGGATCGGGTCGGCCGCGGGCAGCGCGTCGAGCGCCGCGAGGATACGACCCGTGTCGTAGGTCCGCAGCACCGCATACGACAGGTGCGGTACGTGCCTGCGATGTGTGTGGGTGAGGAGCGTCGAGATGCCGTCGTCCTCTAGACGTCCCCACAGTCGCCGCACCGCACGGTCGGTGTCGGCGTCGAAGAGCAAGCAGACGGCGAGTGCCATCAGCCGAGACGTTCGCGATGCCGCATGGCTCCGTCAGGCCACGGTCGCGTGCCACACAAGCGCTGCCGCGAGCGCACCGGCGCCGTTGAGCGACCAGTGCAACGCGATCGGGGCGAGAATGCTGCCGCTGCGTCGGCGAAGCCACGTGAACACGAACCCCGCCGCCGCAGTGGCGACCACCGCGCCGGCGATCCCTGCGAGCTGCGCCCAGATTCCGGCGCCGAGGAATGCGCTCAGTCCCGCGTTGCCCGCCGTCAGCCCGAACGACGACGCGATGTGCCACAGACCGAACAACAGGGATCCGGCCGCGAACACACCGCGGGCTCCCCACACGCGCTCGAGGGTGCCGTGCAGGACACCGCGGAAGGCGAGTTCTTCGGGAATGACGGTCTGCAGCGGGATGATGATCATCGACGCGACAAGTGCGCCGGACACGGTCGCGTACCGTTCGGACAGGAAGAACTGCCTCGTGAACGGTAGCGCGATTCCGATGGCGACCACGGCGAGAACCAAGCCGATCGCACCCACCGAGTAGAGCGTGCCGCGCTTCCAGTGCCGCGGCGACAATCCGAGTTCGTTCCAGTGCATGCCACGTTGCCGCATGATCGCGACGAGCACAGCTGCAGCGATGGGGACCGTGGCGATCGATGCCCACACGGTGGTGAAGTGCGCGACGAGATTCGTGGCGACGAGTACTACAACGACGACGCAGACGTCGACCCACGCGTGGAACTGTGGGACCCGTCGGACGATCGGGACGATCCGTTCGGCTTCGACAGTCACGCGCGAACCCTCTCGACCAGGTGTGATGCAGGGAAACGGGAGGTGACGCGCGGGTTGCTGGGGAACATCTCCCCCAGTATACGGACCGAACCAGCCCATTCCCGTGACGCACATCACGATCTGCGCACTCGAGGGATGCGTCACGCGCCCCGTTGTCAAGGCCTTGCGTCGGCGCGACTAATCTGTTTGCGAACCTCAGCCTCTTTTCAGGAGAAACAATGGCCGACTTCCTCTACGAGGACCTGCTGCCGATCGGGGAAGACCCCACCGAATATCGGCTGCTGACCAGCGAGGGGGTGTCCACCGTCGAAGGACCTGACGGACGCACTTTCCTGAAGGTCGAACCCGAGGCGATGCGGCTGCTCACCGAGACCGCGCTTCACGACATCTCGCATTACCTGCGCACCGATCATCTGAAGCAGCTCGCGAGCATCCTCGACGATCCCGAGGCATCGAACAACGACAAGTTCGTCGCTCTCGATCTCCTGAAGAACGCGAACATCGCGGCGGCCGGCGTGCTGCCGATGTGCCAGGACACCGGCACCGCGATCGTCATGGGTAAGCGGGGCCAGCAGGTGCTCACCCCCGGCGACGACGAAGAAGCGATCGCGCGCGGAATCTACGACGCATACACACGGCTGAACCTGCGCTACTCGCAGAACGCTCCCCTCACCATGTGGGAGGAGAAGAACACGGGCAACAACCTTCCCGCGCAGATCGAGCTGTACGCCGACACCGCGAAGGGTCATGAGAACTCGTACAAGTTCCTGTTCATGGCCAAGGGCGGCGGATCGGCCAACAAGTCGTACCTGTACCAGGAGACCAAGGCGATCCTGAATCCGGACTCGATGATGCAGTTCCTCGAGGCCAAGATTCGTTCGCTCGGCACCGCCGCGTGCCCGCCCTACCACCTCGCGATCGTCGTCGGCGGCACGTCTGCCGAGTTCGCCCTCAAGACGGCGAAGTATGCGTCGGCGCACTACCTCGACGAGCTCCCCACCGAGGGGGCGATCACCGGCCGCGGCTTCCGCGACCACGAGCTGGAAAAGAAGGTCTTCGAGCTCACCCAGAAGATCGGCATCGGTGCGCAGTTCGGCGGTAAGTACTTCTGCCACGACGTCCGCGTCGTCCGTCTTCCGCGCCACGGTGCGTCGCTGCCGGTCGCCATTGCGGTCTCGTGCTCGGCCGACCGTCAGGCCAAGGCGAAGATCACGCCGGAGGGCGTGTTCCTCGAGCAGCTCGAGTTCAACCCCGGCCAGTTCCTGCCCGAGGTCACCGACAGTCAGCTCGACGCCGAGACCTCCGGTGTCTCGGGCACCGGCAAGGGTGCAGCGGTCAGAATCGACCTGACCAAGCCGATGCCGGAGATCCTCGCCGAGCTGTCCAAGCACCCGGTCAAGACACGGCTGTCACTGACGGGCCCGCTCGTCGTGGCCCGCGACATCGCGCACGCCAAGATCAAGGAGCGGCTCGACGCGGGCGAGGAGATGCCTCAGTACCTCAAGGATCACCCGGTGTACTACGCCGGCCCGGCCAAGACGCCAGAAGGGCTCGCGTCCGGATCGTTCGGTCCGACGACGGCCGGCCGCATGGACTCCTATGTCGAGCAGTTCCAGGCGGCGGGCGGTTCGATGGTGATGCTGGCGAAGGGCAACCGGTCGAAGCAGGTCACCGACGCGTGCAACGCGCACGGCGGTTTCTACCTCGGCTCGATCGGCGGCCCGGCCGCGCGTCTGGCGCTCGACTGCATCAAGAACGTCGAGGTCGTCGAATACGAAGAGCTCGGTATGGAAGCGGTCTGGAAGATCGACGTCGAGGACTTCCCGGCCTTCATCGTCGTCGACGACAAGGGCAACGACTTCTTCGCCCACACGGGCGAGGTCACGCTGACCGTCGGGAAGCGACCCGGTCTCTAGACTTCGGTCTACCTACGGAAAATCCGCTCCCGCGATCGAATTCGCTTCCCACTACGGCAGATTGCCGATGCGGGAAGCTGGGCCGGTCGCGGGAGCGGATCTCCCCGGGTTCACCGTCAGGCAGCGCAGGAATGCGTACGGGACAGAACTGCCGGGGACTGAGCGACCACACTCTGCAGGAAGCTCGCGACGACATCCGGCGCGGGTTCTTCACCGGGGGCGAGGATCTCGCACAGTCGACGGTAGGTGTCGTCGCTCAGCACCGGTGCCACGCGAAAGTGCGTGGTCATCGCCAACGTGAACGCGATTCCGTGGCTGCGGGAGCGCACCAGCAACTCGGGACCGTGTTGACCCTCGGTCAAGCAGATTTCGAATACAGCACCGCCAGCGTCGTGTTCGAACGACGCGGACGTAACGTTGCTTCGGATCATTTGACGATGAAGGGGACGCAGTCCGCCGAGCACCAGCGGCGGAAGCGTCACAGTGCGAAAACGGTCGGCGGTGAACATGCGAATCTCCTTGCGCTTCTCCCGGCCATCGTACTCCGGCCGGGAATTTTCTGGAATGAGTCCAATAACTGGAACTATTCCAGAAAACGGCGCACTTCGCAATCACCACACCCGAGGTATGTGTCACGTCGACGGCCGGTCTTGACGGACGCGCGTGTTCGTCCACAGCGGAACCGAGTCCATTCCATGTATTCCGGCGGAACAACGGACGACATGCAAACGGAGCCACGGAACGTCGTCGATCTCGGAGCCGCGCGCGCGACCCGCGAACCGCGGTTGCTTCGTCAGGTTTACGGCGAAGTTCTCCGTAGCGAGCGGCTCGACCAGGACCGCAGCCTCGACGAAGTCGCCCGCACCGTGGGGATGTCGAAACAGTATCTGTCCGAGATCGAACGCGGACGCAAGGACCCGTCGTCGGAGATACTGGGCTCCGTCTGCACGGCACTGGGCATGCCGGTGGAACAACTCCTCGAGCGTGGAATCCGCCGTATGTCGGCACACCGCGCGATCGGGACCACACGGCAGACAACCGTGGAACTTCGAGCAGCGTAAGGGTGATCGGTTCACGACCTAGATGTCGTCACGGCTCACGATGATGTGGTCGGCGAGCCCGTATGCGACGGCTTCCTCGGGGACGAAGACCCGATCACGATCGGTGTCACGGCGAAGCTGCCCGACGTCGCGACCGGTGTGCGCGGCGAGGATCTCCTCGGTCTGTGCCCGCACCCGCATCACTTCGGCAGCCTGCAACGTGAGGTCGGAGATGGTGCCCTGCCCCTGCGCCGACGGCTGGTGCAGCAGAACTTTCGAGTGCGCGAGTACATGCCGTCGTCCTTCCGCGCCCGCCGCAAGGAGCACAGCTGCTGCGGATGCCGCCTGACCCATGCAGTAGGTGGCCACGGCCGGACGCAGGAACTGCATGGTGTCGTAGATCGCGAGCATCGCCGTGGTCGAGCCGCCCGGCGAGTTGATGTACAGTCCGATCTCCCGGTCGGGCGATTCCGCTTCGAGGTGCAGCATCTGGGCCATCACGACGTTGGCGACGCCGTCGTCGATCTCGTTGCCCAGGAAGATGATCCGCTCGTTGAGCAGCCTGCTGAAGACATCGAACGACCGCTCCCCTCCCGGTGTGCGTTCGATGACGTTGGGGATCGTGTACGAGCTCATCGGACGTCCTCCTGCCGGTCGGCGGACAATCCGAGCCGACGCGCTGCGGCAAACGGAGCGACCTCCTGCAGTGACCCGACGACGGCGTCGACGATCCCGTACTCGCGAGCTTGGTCGGCGGTGAACCACCGGTCGCGGTCACTGTCGCGGGCGATCTCCTCCACCGAACGCCCGGTGGCCTCGGCGAGAATCTGCTGCGATTGCTGCTTCATGTACTCGAGGTGCTCGGCCGCAATCGCGATGTCGACGGCCGTACCGGAGAACCCTGCGGACGGCTGGTGCATCATGATGCGACTGTGCGGCAAGCTCAGCCGTTTGCCTTTCGTGCCCGACGCGAGGAGCACCTGACCCATGCTCGCGGCGAAGCCGACAGCGACAGTGACCACGTCGTTGGGGACGAGGCGCATCGTGTCGTAGATCGCCAGCCCCGCGAGAACCGATCCGCCCGGCGAGTTGATGTGGAGGACGATGTCGCGCCGATCGTCCTCGCTGGCGAGCAACACCAGTTCCGAGCAGACACGTTCGGCCATCTCGTCGTCCACCTCGCCGGTGAGGAGGAGGGTGCGGTGCCGAAAGAGCCTTTCGACAAGGGTGTCGCGATAAGTGGAGGTTCCGTTCGTTGCCATGCGCCTCACCCTTGCGGGTTCCGGCCCGAATCGGCCCGTTTGTCTGCCCAGGGCAGACAGTGCACCTTGCGGTGGCAACCAACCCCGGAACGTGTGCTATCGGTCACACACGCATTGGCAGGGCGCGATCCGGGTAGTCGAGAGTGGTCACATCGTGTTCCCGATCGATGTGATCTGTCGGTAGATCACCGACTCTTCCAGTGCGAAGGAGGCGAACGCACATGACCGAGAACCGTACCCCCGCGTTGCTCACGCAGTTGCGCACACTCCACGAACTGACCCATGCCGAAATCCAAGTTGCCGAGACCCGTGTCGCGCAGGCTCGTACCGACGCTGTGCGCAAGGAACTGTCCGAGAACGCAGAGCACTGCCGGATCCGGGCGATTGCCCTGGAGGAAACCATTCGCGACCTGGGCGGGTTCCCCGATGTGGTGGGGCCCTTCCTCGGCCGCGCCGCCGTCCTGGTGAAGACCCTCACCGAACAGGCACAACCGTTCGACGAGGCACTGCTGTCGGATCTCGCCCTCGAACACCAATTGCTCGACCGCGCCCGCTACGTGAAGGCACTCGCCACCGCGGGTGGCCACAAGCCGATCGTCGCGTTGGCAGACCGTCTGATCACCGCCCATACGGCCACCGTGGAATGGCTGACCACCGTCATCGCAGAGGAAGCTCTCGGAGGTCCCGCCGCTCTGCGCCGGACTCCGCTGCAGGCCGCGGCCGGTGCAGCTGTGCGGCTCGTCAACACGCCGGTCACGTGGTCGGCACGGGGACTCGACCGCGCGATCGACGTGGCCCGTTCCACACGGCCCCGCATCGAGACGCTCCTCTCCCGGGGTGCGCACGCCGGTGACATCGCCGCAAAGACCATCGGTGCGTCGCGCGACGCTGCCCTCGAGACCGCCGAGCGCGTGAGCCGAAACGAAGGCGCAGACGGCGCTGCCGACGCCCTGCACAGGGCACGCAGTGCATCCGGGGTCCTCACCGCGGAAGAACTACCGATCCGTGACTACGACGAACTCACCGTCCCCAAGGCTGTGCACGCGGTCAAGGAGCTGACCGAGCCCGCGGACATCCGCGCTGTCGTGGCGTACGAAGAAGCCCACAAAGCACGGCACGGCGTGGTGTCTGCCGCTCAGACCCGCCTGGCCGACATCGCGCAGGACGTGGTCGGCGTCTGATCAACCGACGCCGAGTTCGAAGCGCCGTCGCCGATCGCCGGGTCGTGATTTCGCACCCGGCGATCGGCGGCGGCTTCTCCGTGTTCTCCGAGCCGCCAGCGGGTACACGAGCTACACACCTTCGAAAGGAGCCACCTCATGACCGAAGTCCTGTTCGTCGTCAGCGCTGCCGATCACTGGACTCTTCAGGACGGCACCCGCCATCCCACCGGTTTCTGGGCGGAAGAACTCGTGGAGCCCTACACCGCCTTCGACGAGGCCGGCTACACCCTCACCGTCGCGACTCCGGGCGGGCGCACTCCGGTCGTGGACCCTGCCAGCCTCGAACCCGACGCTGCCGGAGGAGCGGACCGCGCCGCGGCTCTCGAAGCGTCGCTGGACAATTTGCATCCCGTGCTCGAGGATGCCGTACCACTCGAAAGCCAACGCGCCGATGATTTCGATCTGATGTTCGTGCCCGGTGGCCACGCGCCGATGGAAGACCTTGCCGTCGACGAAAGATTCGGTGAGCTGGTGCGGCATTTCGTCGACTCGGACAAGATCGTCGCGATGGTGTGCCATGCCCCTGCAGCGCTTCTTCCCGCCTTCGCGTCGGGCGGGCGCTGGTTGTTCGAGGGCTACCGATTGACCTCCTTCACCAACCTCGAGGAAGCGCAGGCAGGACTCGCAGACATGGCCCCCTGGTTGCTGCAGGATCGGCTCCAGGAAGCGGGCGCGGTCTTCTCGTCCGCAGATCCGTGGCAACCTCACGTCGTGGTCGACCGCGGTCTGTACACCGGCCAGAACCCCGCGTCGTCGCGGCCGCTGGCCGAACGGGTCGTCGCCGCCGTGGCCGGTCACGGAACTACACTCTGACCGCTCCACCCACCGTCTCGCCGCACGAACCTCCAACGCGCGTGGCGGGGTGCGGACAGGTCGAGCCAGTCGAGCCGCTCGAGTTCCACCCCCACCCAGGCGAAGCGGTCGAAAGCGGTCGCATCGTCGTCGAACACCTCCGGTCGCTCTCGCACCGGTGTGCCGGGGACCGCCGGCGAGCTGTACAGCCCCCGACTGTGGCGTCCGAGCGTCTCCCACACCGATACCCGCTCGTCGGTGTCGTCGACGAGGGTGGCGTGGCCTTCGACTCGTAGTTGCACTGCGCGCTGATCGTCGCTCATCGTCAGCGCGACACGTGGGCTGCGCCGGATCTCGGGCACCTTCTCCGACCGTGAGTCGGTTGCGAACATGATCCGGCTCCGTACCGGGTCGAAGCGGCGAAGGATCACCGCACGAACCCGCGGCCCACCGTCGATGCCCACCGTTCCCAGATACCCGAGGGTGAACGGCGTGCGCCGCGCGGTCGCGTCCTGCAGCGATTCGAAGATCAGGTCGAGGACCTCTTCGCTCGTGGTCATGACGGCCACCTAGTCCTCGAGGGCGACCTGCGCCCGCTCCGGGAGGGTGATGGCCGCAACCGCAGCGATCACGAACGACACTGCGAACATCGAGAACACCAGACCGTTTCCACCACCGTCGAGAAGCAGTGGGACGAGTAGCGGAGCGATGATGGATGCGAGGCGCCCGAACGCGGCGGCAGCGCCGGTTCCAGATCCACGCACCAGCGTCGGATACAACTCCGGTCCGATTGCATACAGTGCGCCCCACGCGCCGAGGTTGAAGAAGGAGAGCGCCATTCCTGCGGCGATGATCGTGCCGGGAGTGTCTGCGAGACCGAACAACGCCGCCGAGACCGCCGACCCCGCCAGGAACACCGCAAGTGTGGTGCGCCTGCCCCACAATTCGATAAGCCACGCGGCGACGGCGTAACCGGGAAGCTGCGCGAGGGTGATGATCAGGGTGTAACCGAATGAGGTGACCAGGTCGAAGCCCTGCGCAACGAGCAGGCTCGGCAACCAGATGAATGCACCGTAGTACGAGAAGTTGATGCCGAACCACACGATCCACAGCGCTGCGGTGCGGGCGCGTAACCCTTCGCCCCAGATCGACCGCCGCGCAACTTCGGCCTGCGTTGTCTCGGACGGCGCATCGTCCGCCACGTCTCCCCGAGGCACGACGCCGGCGGAGCGTTCGTAGTCGCGGACGATCGCTTCGGCCTCCTCGTCACGACCTTTGCTCTCGAGAAACCGCACCGATTCCGGCAATCCCAGACGCACGACGAGCGCGTACGCGGCCGGAACAAGACCGATCGCGAGAGCCCATCGCCACCCGTCGTCGTTCAGCGGTACGACGAAGTACCCGATCAACGCCGCAAGAAGCCACCCCGCAGCCCAGAAGGCTTCGAGCGCCACCACGACGCGACCACGGATCTTGCGCGGCGCGAACTCGCTGACCAACGTCGAGGCGACCGGGAGTTCCGCGCCGAGCCCGAGGCCCACGATGAAACGAAGAGCGATGAGCATCGCGACCGACGTCGACAACGCGGCCGCGCCCGTCGCCAGTCCGTAGAGCAGGAGCGTCGCGGCGAATACCTGTCTGCGGCCGATGCGGTCGGCGAGCAGGCCACCGACCGACGCGCCGATCGCCATGCCGAGAAAGCCGATGGACCCGATCCACGACAGTTGAGTGGACGACAGATCCCACTGCACTGCCAGCGCCGCCATGACGAACGAGATCAGGCCGACGTCCATCGCGTCGAGTGCCCAGCCCACACCGGACCCTGCCAGCAAGCGACGGTGCTTGGCGGTGAACGGCAGTTCGTCGAGCCGCTGGGTGCGCGTGGTCATGGATCGGAAGTTACACGGTGCCTCCGTTGACGGTGCTCACCCGCGCGCGGCTTCCTCGAGGATGGCTATGTCGATTTTCTGCATCTTCATGAACGCGTCGCTGACCCGCTGCGCGACCGACGGATCGGGGTCGGCGAGCAGTTCCACGACACGTCGAGGCACCACCTGCCACGACAGCCCGAACCGATCTCTGAGCCATCCGCACTGCGATTCCTCGCCGCCGTCGGCAAGGAGCGAATTCCAGTAGTGATCGACTTCGTCCTGGTCGCTGCAGTCGATCTGGAAGGACACCGCCTCACTGAAGGTGAACTGCGGCCCGCCGTTGAGAGCTGTGAAGCGCGAACCGTCGAGTTCGAACTCGATCGTCAGCACGGTCCCGGCGGGCAGTGGTGTGCCCTCCGGATAATACGAAGTGCTCAGCACCTTCGAATGGGGAAACACGGTCGTATAGAACTCGACGGCTTCCTGGGCATTCATGTCGAACCACAGGCACGGGGTCAGGGCGGGCATCACGGTCTCCTTCATCGACGATTCAGCTGTCATGTGGACAGACCACGGCGACGACGAAGAGTCATCGCCGAGAAGCTCGCAGGACCGATGCAGACCTCGCAACTCGTGTGGTCGGCAACCTTGCCTGCAAGGTCCATGTTTGCTCTGCTCTCCTCGATATCTCAGTGGCCGACACCGTCGGTCAGGTCGCGCACTTCGGCGTACCGCCGACGGACGTGCGGGGCCGGGTCGGCTTCGTAACGTCGAATCGAGCCCTCCTCCCACTTCGGGGGTTCGTGGCCACCGCGAAGGACCCACGCGGCCTGCCGCGCCGCGCCGCGGGCGACGTATTCACCCGGTTCGGGCACGTCCACCGGCAGACCGAAGATCGCAGGTGCGAGCTCACACAGGGCCTTGGACCTCGCCCCGCCCCCGACCATCAGCACCCGTCGGACCGGTGTGCCCTGATCGATGATGTGGTCGATGCCGTCGGCCAGCGAACAGAGCAACCCCTCGACAGCGGCGCGGGCCAGGTGCGCGGGTGTCGAATTCGTCAGTCGCATACCGTGAATCGCGCCCGTCGCGCCGGGACGGTTGGGAGTCCGCTCGCCCTCGAGGTACGGCACGAGTACGAGGCCGTCGCTGCCCGTGGGGGCAGACAGCGCGAGCTTGGCCAGTTCTGCACGTTCGACACCGAGCATCGCTGCGGTCGCGTCGAGCACCCGGGCCCCGTTGAGCGTGCACACGAGCGGCAGGTGCCGCCCGGTCGCGTCGGCGAATCCGGCGACGTATCCGTCCGGGTCGCGCGGGGCGGTCGCCGATACCGCGCACACCACTCCGGATGTGCCGATCGATACGACGACATCGCCTTCCCGCGCATCCAATGCCAATGCCGCAGCAGCATTGTCGCCGGCGCCGGGTCCGACGAGCGCCCCCCACGGGGCTTCCCCGACGGATTCTGCGGGGCCCGCGACCGACGGCAACGACGGACTCGGACGGCGCAACGCGAGCTCGAGCAGATCCCGGCGATACTCGCCGCTCGTGGCATCGAAGTAACCGGTGCCGCTCGCGTCGCTGCGATCGGTGATCAGATCCCCGATGTCACCGCTACCGGTGATGCGCCAGGTCAACCAGTCGTGCGGCAGACACATGGCTGCCGTCCGCGCTGCGTGTTCGGGTTCGGTGTCGGCGAGCCAGCGAGCCTTCGCCACGGTGATCGCGGCAAGCGGCACCACGCCGACTGCGTCGGCCCAGGCATCCGGCCCTCCGAACTCTCGGACCAGGTCTTCCGCCGCCACCGCCGATCGGGTGTCATTCCACAGCAGGGCATCCCGGACGGGCTCTCCCGTGTCGCCCAGGCACACCATGCCGTGCTGCTGCGCGCCGACCGATACCGCGGCGACGTCGTCGAGCCCCCCGGCCGCTGCGATCGCCTCGTCGAGCGCAGACGACCAGGCTCGCGGATCCACCTCCGTTCCGTCCGGGTGGGCCGCTCGGCCTTCCCTGACCACCGAGCCGGTCTCGGCGTCGCACACCATCACCTTGCAGGACTGCGTCGACGAATCCACACCGGCCACGAGCGTCATGGGGCCACCTCCGCGTCGCGCTGTGCCTTGGTCGGCAGATCCGCTCCGGGTCGAGCGACTGTGAGCGCCGATGACACTGCAGCCGTGCGTAATACGAAGTCAAGGTCGTCGACCCCGATCATGCGCAGCGCCTCGCGTCGATGAGCTCCCAGCAGTCCGAGCGTCCACAGAGCGTCGAGGAGCCCGACGGTGAAGGCGTCGCCCGCACCCACGGTGTCGACCACCTCGACCTTCTTTGCAGGCACCTCGACCACTCCTGCGCGACACACGGCGACTGCTCCGGATGCCCCGCGCGTGACCGCAACGAGGGCAGGCCCCAGCGACAACCAATCGCGGGCGATATCGAGCGGCTCGCGTCCCGGTTCGATCCACATGAGGTCCTCGTCGCTGACCTTGACGACATCCGAGAGCGCCACCAGACGCGCGATCCGCCTCCGCCCCCGTGTTTCGTCGGCGATCAGCGCGGGCCGGACATTGGGATCGAAGCTCACCGTCGATATCCGGGACTGCTGTTCGATGAGCTCGGCGACAGCGTCGCATCCCGGTTCGAGCACTGTCGCAATCGATCCGGTGTGAACGAGCACCGCGTCGGGGGACGGAACCGGAAGTTCGGGATCCCAGGCGATGTCGAATTCGTAGGTGGCGGCGTTGTCGCGACCGATCGTCGCCGAAGCAGTCGCGGTGCGTTCCGCCGTCACGCTGCCGGGCGTGAGTGCGACACCGGACGAGTCGAGATGCCGGGCGATGCGCGTGCCACGCTCATCGGTCCCCAGACTCGTGGCGAGCCGGACATCTCGGTCGAGGCGGCCCAAGCCGACAGCGACGTTCAACGGACTCCCTCCGACATGTTCGACGGGAGCGTCGTCCCCGCGTCGGACGATGTCGACGAGGGCTTCACCGACGATCAGCGCCCGGTCGTTCATTCGGGCTCCACAGGCAGCAGTTCGAGGGTGCGTCTCGCGCCTTCATTGTGCAAGGAGTTCAACGCCCACGCGTAGGCGTCCACGAAGCGAGTGTTGTGCGCGAGGTCGCCGAACACCGCGGCGTTCTCGATGAACACTGTCGGGTGGACGAGTTGTCTCCGCGCGATCGGCACCAGCTCCTGGGCGAGCCGATCCACCACCTCGATGGGGGACCCTTGCTCGTCCACGCCTTCGGCGTAGCGTGCCCAGGACGCGACGATCGCAGCCGAACGGACGACGTGGCCGCCGTTGTCGAGGTTCTCCCGGATCACCGGTAGCAGCCATTTGGGGATGCGATCGGACGATTCCGCGCACAGCCGTGCGATGGTGTCGCGGATCTCGGGATTGGCGAACCGCTCGATGAGGGTGCGGGTGTAGTCGTCGAGGTCGATTCCCGGTACCGGCTTCAAGGTAGGTATTGCCTCGTTACCCATGTAGTCGAGGAGGAACCGTGCGATCAACGGATCCTGTGCCGCGTCGTGCACATACCGGTAGCCCATCAGGTACCCGAAGTAGCAGAGCCCCTGGTGACTCGCGTTCAACAGACGCAACTTCATCAGCTCGTACGGGGCGACGTCGTCGACCACATGCACGCCAGCTTCCTCGAACGGCGGTCGGCCGTCGGCGAAGTCGTCCTCGAGAACCCAGGTGGTGAACGGTTCGGCTACTACCGGCCAACGGTCCTGGACATCGAAGCGCGAGGACAACTCGTCGATCACCTGTTGCGTGGTCACGGGCGTGATCCGATCGACCATCGAGTTCGGAAACCGGGTGTTCTCGGTGATCCAGTCTGCGAGACCCGGATCGACCAGACGCGCGTAAGAGGTGAAAACGCGGCGGGCGACGACACCGTTGCCCTCGATGTTGTCGCATGACATGAGAGTCGGCGACGGAACGCCCCGCGCGCGTCGGCGTGCCAATGCTTCGACGACCAGGCCGAACACGGTGCTGGGCAGACCGTCGGAGCTCAGGTCCTGCCGAACCGCCGGATTCTCGGTGTCGAATTCGCCGGTGTCATGACGGATGTTGTATCCGCCTTCGGTCACGGTGAACGAGATGATCCTCGTGGTGGGTGCTGCGAGCAGCTCGATGACGGACTCCGGCTCGTCCGGCGCGTACCGATAGTCGACTATCGACCCGATCACGCGCGGTTCCCACGTGCCGTCGGGGTGGGTGAGGACGAGGGTGTACAGGTGGTCCTGCGCGACGAGGGCCTCGTGCATGCGCCGGTCCTGCGGCATCACACCGACGCCGCAGATTCCCCACTCCTTCGCAAGTCCTTGCTCCAAGAGACGGTCGATGTACATGGCCTGATGAGCACGGTGGAAGCCACCGACACCGAAATGCACGATTCCGACGGACACGTCGTCCCTGGAGTACGTGGGCGTGGGTATCGCGAGTTCCGAGAGTGTCTTCTCACCGGGTTCCATGATCCTGCTCCTCCACGAGGGGTGCTACCTGCACAACGGCTTTCAGCGAGCCGGGGACGCGGTCGGATTCGAGGGCATCGGCGACCTTCTCGAGCGGGAAGCGCGCCGTGATCATGCTATCGAGATCGACCCTTCCGGAGGTGAGAAGACCCAAAGCGGTCGGCCATGTGTTCGCGTACCGGAAGACCCCGGTGAGCACCAACTCTCGGTTCTGGATCACCTGGACGGGCAGGTGCATCGACTCGGAACCGGAGCCCACCAGCACGATGGTGCCGCCGGGACGGACGGCCCGGATACCGGAGTCCACTGCGGCCGGCGCGCCGGACGCATCGATGTAGCTGTCCGCCCGTACGGCGGACATGTCGAACGACCGTGGATCGCCGGTGGCGGTGGCTCCGAACGATCGAGCGAGTTCGCGGCGTCGTTCGTCGAGGTCGGTGACCACGATCTCCACCGCGCCGAATGCCCGCGCGACCTGGATCGTGACGATGCCGACCGGGCCTGCGCCCGTCACGAGCACGCTCGACCCGGCCGTCAACTGCGCTTTGCGGACGGCGGCGATACCCACCGAGAGTGGTTCGCACAGCGCGGCGGCGTCGTCGGAGACACTCTCCGGGACCGGATGTGCGAAGTGCGCCCCGATCGTCACGTAGTCACACAGCGCCCCGTCGATAGGGGGTGTGGCATAGAACTGCATGTGGGGGCACAGGTTGTAGTCGCCGCGCCGGGTCTCGTCACTCCCTGGATCGGGGCGCTGCGGTTCGATCGAGACGCGTTGCCCGATGCGCGCCGCGGGCACGCCTGCGCCCACCGCGACGATGGTGCCGGATGCCTCGTGCCCGAGGACGAGGGGAGCCTCGACCACAAATTCCCCGATGCGGCCTTCACGGTAGTAATGCGCGTCGGATCCGCACACCCCCACGGCGGCGACACGGACGAGCACATCGCCCGGGCGGGGCTCGGGGACAGGCCGCTCCTCGATTTCGATCCGCCCCGGTTCGACCAGAACCGCCGCACGCATCGTCGCAGGAAGCTCGCGCGAATCTGTTGTGTAGATCACACTGCAATGCTAACGTACTGAGCACATGAACGCACCCCTGAGCATCTGCTCACGGGTCGAGTGCTTCCGGGCATAGAGGAGCCCCCGTGACCCATCCCAGTGCTGCACCGACGGCACACGACGGCGATACCACGACCGCGCCCGAGGATCTTCGCCTCGCCTTACGCGCAGCCACCCTCTATTACCTCGACGGACTGACCCAGGCCCAGGTCGCCGACCGACTCGGAGTCTCCCGCGCCACAGCAGGCCGCCTCGTGGCGAGAGCCCGCTCGCACGGGCTGGTGCGTATCGAGGTCACAACGCCTCCCGATCTGCGCGACGACCTGCATGCCGACGCCGAACGCGCACTCGAGGAACGATTCGGGCTCACCGAAGCGGTGGTCGTCGGCGTCCGGGTCGACGACCGCGGGCCGGTGGACAACTCCGCGAGCTTCGCGGCACTCGGGCGCGCCGCCGCCTCACTCCTGACCCGCCGCCTCCGGCCGGCCGATACCCTCGGGTTCACGTGGGGCCCCGAAACCATCGCTGTCGCCCAGGCGATCCCCTCCGGTGTCGCAACTTGCAAGACGATCGTGCAACTCGACGGGTCCGTCACGACCAGCACCTACCAGACGGGCACCGAGTACGTCCTCGGCCGCTGCGCCGAACAGCTTCAGGCCCAGCCGGTTCGGCTGCCCACCCCCCTGTACGCCGACGTCGCGACCGTCGCCTCGATGCGCACGGACTCGGTGATCTCCCGCACCCTCGAGCTGGGCTCGGCGGCCGAGATGATGATGTTCGGAATCGGAGCCGTGTCCGCCTCCACCACCCTGTTCGAGGGCAGCTTCCTCGACACCGCCATGCTCGACACCCTCGATGAGCTGGGGGCAGTCGGCGAGATCGGCGGACGCTTCTTCAGGGAGGACGGAACACCGGCCCACCCCGAACTCGAAACCCGCACGATGTCCACACCGCTGGACGACATCGCCGCGTGCGCCTCGACGATCCTCGTCACCGGTGGAGCATCGAAGCATCACGCGGTCCACGGCGCTCTGCGCGGTGGCTACGCAACGATGCTGGTCTGCGATATCGCCTGCGCCGAATGGCTTCTCGACCGCCCCCACACCCACCCGCACGACTCGGACAGGACCCCACCGAAATGAGGTAGATGGCCGTGCAACCGCCCGGAAGCAACACCCGTACAATCGGTTTCGCCGGAAGACTGGTCGCCGGAGCCGGAGTGCTGTGTCTGGCACTGACCGGCTGCGCCGGAGCCGGGGCGCTCGGCGCATCCGACCGGACCGTCACCATTGCCATGGTGTCGAATTCCCAGATGACAGATGCACGCTCGCTCTCATCGCAATTCGAGGCCGAGAATCCGGACATCGACCTGCGCTTCGTCACCCTGTCGGAGAACGAAGCCCGCGCGAAGATCACCGCATCCACCGCGATGGGCGGTGGAGAATTCGACGTGGTGATGATCAGCAACTACGAAACGCCGCAATGGGCCGAGTACGGGTGGCTGACCAACCTCGGACCCTTCATCGAAAGCACCGAAGGGTACGACCAGGACGACTTCATTCCCTCTCTGCGCGAGGCACTCTCGTACGAGGGAGACATGTACTCGGTGCCGTTCTACGGCGAATCGTCGTTCCTGATGTACCGACAGGACCTGTTCGACGAGGCAGGCATCACGCTGTCCGATCCACCGACGTGGACCGAGGTCGCCGACGCCGCCGCGCAACTCGACAGTCCGGAGATCAACGGGATCTGCCTGCGGGGTAAGCCGGGGTGGGGCGAATTGCTGGCACCGCTCGACACCGTGATCAACACGTTCGGCGGCCGTTGGTTCGACGAGGAGTGGAACGCTCAGCTCAACTCCCCCGAGGTGCAGCGCGCCGTCGAATTCTACGTCGACCTCGTGCGCTCCTACGGCCAACCGGGCGCCGCGACCAGCGGATTCACCGAGTGTGCGACGCAACTCGCGCAGGGCCGGGTCGCGATGTGGTACGACTCGACCTCCGCGGTCTCCACGTTGGAGGATCCGTCCTCCAGCAACGTCGTCGGCAAGATCGGTTACGCGGCCGCACCGGTCATGGAGAAGGACCCCTCCGGGTGGCTGTACACCTGGTCGCTCGGGATCCCGAAGAGCAGCGAGAACGCCGACGACGCGTGGAAATTCATCTCGTGGATGACCGACAGGAGCTACATGCGCCTCGTCGGTGAAGAACTCGGGTGGGAGCGTGTTCCGCCGGGCAGCCGGCTGTCGACATACGAGATCCCCGAGTACGCGGAGGCAGCCCGGGCATACGGCCCCATCACACTCGAATCCATCGAGGGCGCCGATCAATCGAATCCCACGGTCCGGCCGGTCCCCTACACCGGCATCCAATTCTTGGCGATACCCGAATTCCAGGATCTCGGCACCCGGGTGAGCCAGCAGATCAGCGCCGCCATCGCAGGCCGTCAGACGGTCGCCGAAGCGCTCGATCAAGCCCAGAAGTACGCCGAAGCCGTCGGCGCAACCTATCGGGAGGAATCGCAGTGACTGCCCTCGAGGTGCCTCAACCGACACCGGATACAGCCGAACGCATCCGCCGTGTCAGAGCAGCGAAGAACGAGAAGGTCTCCCGCGCCGAAGGCTGGCGGCTGCGTGGCCCCCTGCTGCCCGCACTGATATTCATGATCGTGGTGACACAGATACCGTTCCTGTTCACCCTCTTCTACTCCACGCAGTCCTGGAACCTCGTCAGCCCCGGCTCCCGGCGCTTCGTCGGGCTACAGAACTACGTGGATGTGTTCCAGGACAGTCAGTTCTGGCAGGTGGCACTCAACACCGTCATCCTCATCGTCGGTACCGTACTGATCTCGGTGGTTCTCGGCCTACTGCTCGCACTACTGCTCGACCGCGTGTTCCTCGGCAGGGGCATCGTCCGCACCATGCTGATCACACCGTTCCTGGTCACCCCCGTCGCCGCGGCACTGGTGTGGAAGACCTCGATGTTCGATCCCATCTTCGGCATCGTGAACTGGGTGCTGTCCCCGTTCGGGGTCGGCGAGGTCGACTGGATCAGCCGATACCCCCTGCCCACGGTGATGGTCGCGCTGATCTGGCAATGGACACCGTTCATGATGCTGTTGATCCTCGCCGGGCTGCAGTCGATGCCCCGCGACATCCTCGAGGCAGGTCGAGTCGACGGAGCGAGCGGATTCTCGTTGTTCCGCGAACTCACACTGCCGCACCTGCGTCGATTCATCGAACTCGGCACGGTGCTCGGCGCCATCTATCTCATCAACACTTTCGACGCTATCTACATGATGACGCAGGGCGGGCCGGGCACAGCGAGCGCCAACCTGCCGTTCTACATCTACCAGCGCGCGTTCCTCGGCTTCGACATCGGCCAGGCCGCGGCGATGGGTGTGGTCGTCGTGATCGCCACGATCGTCATCGCGACCTTCGCGCTACGCCTGATCTTCAAGTCGTTCACCGGTAAGGAGGAAGCGGCATGAGCACCACAGCTGCGGGTCCGCAGACATCGGACACCACGCTGCCGACCGGGAAGGCTACGCGGACGGTCCGTAAACGCAAGCACCGCAAGATGAACCCTTGGGGCATCGTGGCCTGGATCGCCGCCATCGGGTTCTTCTTCCCGGTGTTCTGGATGGTGCTCACCGCCTTCAAGCAGGAATCGGACGCATACTCCGATCCACCGAAATTCATCTTCACACCGACTTTGGAACAGTTCCGTTCCGTCTTCGAAACCGGTGCGAGCACGGCCCTGCTCAACTCTGCGTTCGCGACCATCGTCTCGACCGTGTTCGTACTCCTGCTCGGCGTGCCCGCGGCGTTCGCGTTGTCGCTGCGCCCGGTCCGAAAAACCCAGGACGCACTGTTCTTCTTCATCAGCACCAAGATGCTGCCGATCGTTGCGGCGATCATTCCGTTGTACGTGATCGTGGCGAATATCGGTCTACTCGACAACATCTGGGCACTGATCGTCCTGTACACCGCCATGAACCTGCCCATCGCTGTGTGGATGATGCGGTCGTTCTTCCTCGAGGTTCCTGGCGAACTGCTCGAGGCAGCGAGCATGGACGGGGCGAGTCTGTGGACATCGGTGCGCGAGGTGATCCTCCCGCTCGTCTCCCCCGGTATCGCCGCGACCGCCCTCATCTGCGTGATCTTCTCGTGGAACGAGTTCTTCTTCGCTGTCAACCTCACTGCCGTTCAGGCCCAGACGATTCCGGTTTTCCTGGTCGGGTTCATCACCGGCGAGGGCTTGTACTGGGCACAGCTGTCCGCTGCGGCGACGATGGCTGCCCTCCCCGTCGTGCTCGCCGGATGGATCGCGCAGAACAAGCTCGTACGCGGCCTGTCGTTCGGCGCCATCAAGTAAGCCACCGATTCTCGACTTCCTCTCGAAACGAAGGGTTTCCATCATGGCCGAGATCACCTATCGGAACGCCTCCTGCATCTACGAGAACTCCGATTCACTCGCCGTCGACTCGCTCGACCTCGACATCGAGGACGGTGAGTTCGTTGTCCTCGTCGGGCCGTCCGGGTCTGGCAAGAGCACGGCACTGCGCATGCTCGCGGGTCTCGAAGACATCGACGAGGGCTCGATCTCCATCGGCGGCGTCGACATGACGGGTGTGCCGTCCAAGGATCGCGACATCGCCATGGTCTTCCAGAACTACGCGCTGTACCCGAACAAGACCGTCGCCGAGAACATGGGATTCGCCCTCAAGATGCGTGGGGTCAGCGCCGAGGAACGGCGACGGAAGGTCGAGGAGGCAGCCAAGGTCCTCGACCTCACCGAATACCTCGACCGCAAGCCTGCGAAGTTGTCGGGTGGTCAGCGGCAGCGTGTCGCGATGGGACGTGCGATCGTCCGCGAACCACAGGTGTTCTGCATGGACGAGCCACTGTCCAACCTCGACGCCAAGTTGCGCGTTCAGACGCGCACGCAGATCGCCGCCCTCCAACGCCGGCTGGGCACCACCACGGTGTACGTCACCCACGACCAGGTCGAAGCAATGACGATGGGCGATCGTGTTGCCGTCCTGAAGAGAGGGCAATTGCAGCAGTTCTCGTCGCCGACCGAACTGTACGACCGCCCGGCGAACGCCTTCGTCGCCGGGTTCATCGGCTCTCCGGCAATGAATCTTCTCCCCGCCACCGTCACCGACGACGGAGTCCTCGTGGGCAATACGGTGATCCCGGTCGAACGTGACCGGATCACCAGCCTGCACGCGGCCGGGATCACATCTGTCACGGCGGGGATCCGTCCCGAACAGTTCGAGATCACCGAGGGTGAGGGTGTGGAGGCCGTCGTCGAACTCGTGGAAGAGCTCGGTAGCGAATCGTACGTCCACACACGGGTGCCCGGGAGCGGAAATCAGATCGTCGCGCGCTCACTGACCCGTACCCCCGCCCGCCTCGCGGACACCATCCACCTTCGCAAGCGTGAAGGCTCCGTGCACCTGTTCCATCCCGAGACCGGGGAGCGGGTGGGCGACTGACCGTCCCACGACTCGTGTCGCCGGATGACTCGCCCATGCCGAACGCATCCGGAGATCTCGGCCCCGATGCTCGGTACGTCGTAGAGCATCTGGTGGAGCACCGCCCTCAGGAGGCCGCTATGCTCCCGGCATGATCAGCCGGGGCAGCACCGCATCGTTCATCGCGCTCGCCGCAGCGCTCGTCACCGTCACAGCCTGCAGCGACACGGTTTCTGGCGAGGCCACCGCCGCCGACCCGACCACCTCTGCAGCACCGACGACATCGTCTGCACCGGCTACCACGACGACGACCACGACGAAGGCGCCGGTACAGGCGAACGCTGCGGACTACGCGGGCTCGCAGCCCGGCGTGTACTACTTCCTCTCCGAGAGCGGGAAGTTCGAGTGCGCGATCCTCACCCACACCGACCCTGTTGCGGGTTGCCAGGGCACCATGCCGTCGAGCGCGCCCCGCGTCCCGGGGAGCGGAGCGTCGGACGTCACGGTGCCCGCGAACGTCGTGATCGTGGAATCGTCCGGCGAGGGCCAGTTCAGCAACATCGGCGACATCGCCTTCATGGATCCCAATCGGACAGCACAGGTCCTCCCGTACGGGGCAGAGTTGAAGGTCAGCGTGTTCACCTGCACGATCGACGAAAGCACGGGCGTCACTTGCGAGTCGGACGCGCACGGATTCACGGTGTCGGCCGACGACTACGAGTTGTGGTGACGCCCTGCGTTCACAGGCCCGCGAGGTCCACTCGCGATACCGGCAGCATGAAATCACCCGCCGGTGAACGCACCCACCAGGCTCCGGTCGCGCGGTGCTCGGCCGAGGTGGCGTACCGATAGCGGAACACACGTGCACGAACCAGAGCGGGCGGCGCATCGGGAAACGGGTTGTGACGCAGTAACCGCAGGGTCTCGGGGTCGTTGTCGAGGAGCCGCGCTACGAATCGAGGGAACCAGCCGACCGCGTAGTCACGCGAGATAGCGGCGAACCACATCAGCCAATCGAGCCGGCGATGATAGGGCGCACATTGGCGGGGTCTGCGGAACACATCGCCGGGCTTGCCTTTGAATTCGTACTCGAGCCACTCGGTAGCCGGGGTGACAACCGCATCGCTGGTGCCTTCGACGATCACTTCCCTGCGGGTACGGGTGATGCTGCCGAACGCACCGTAGGTGTTGACGAAATGCCACGGGTTGTACGACGCATTCATCGCCTGCCGCTTCGATATCAGGTTCCGCACCGGCCGATAGCTCAGAACCGCGACCACGGCGCTCAAAGCGAGTACCGCCCCGGTGAACGGCGCGGGGGTGGGCGCGAAGTCAGGGTTCGGAGTGACGAGGGCGGCATAGAAGCCGTCGGGCAACACCGAAAGCGCCAGCACGATCGTCACCCAGTTCAGCCACGCGAAATTGCCGCTCGCCACCAGCCACAGCTGTGTCGCGATCATGACCCCAGCGGCGATTCCCGCGACGGGCTGCGGCGTGAACAAAGCGAAAGGGACCACGAGCTGTGTCATATGGTTCCCGGCCACCTCCAGCCGATGCAGCGGGCGCGGCAAGTGATGGAACCATCGGCTGAGCGGGCCCGGCATCGGCTGCGTCTCGTGGTGGTAGTACAGGCACGTCAGGTCGCGCCAACAGCGGTCGCCACGCCATTTGATCATGCCCGCTCCGAACTCGACGCGGAACAGCAACCAGCGGATCAGGAGCAGTACCAGGAACGGAGGTGCGGTCTCCGCGTTGCCCAGGAAGATCGCGAGCACTCCGGCTTCGAGCAGCAACGATTCCCAACCGAACGAATACCAGACCTGGCCGACGTTGACGATCGACAGATAGAACAACCACAGCGCGAACCACACGAGCATGCAGGCGATCAACGGTAGGCGCTCGGTGACACCCACGAGCGTCAGCAACGCCAGGACCGCACCGATCGTCGCCACTGTGGCGAACGTGCGGTCGGTGAACCGCAGGTGGAACAGGCTCGGAGCGGAACGGAACGGGTGTTCCCGCACGAAGTCCGGGACGGGGAGTATTCCTCGCTCGCCGATCAGCGCCCGGAACTGCAGCAAGGCCGCGAGGAAAGCGACGAGGTACAGCGCGGCAAGACCACGGGCGAGCAGCAGCCGCCCGATCACGTAGTCGTCAGCATCCAACCAGTGCACCGTCGTGACTTCCCGTCGGCCCCGGCGCGGGCCGAGCACAGCCCCACTCCCAGGATTGCACGCCGGACGAACTGATGACGTTCGGACGCCGGTCTCAGGTTCGGATCGTGCGGCGCAGTCCGCTGGCTCGCAGCACCCGACGCTCCACGCCTGCTCGCACCGCCGCTTCCGTCCCGACGACCCGCACCTTGGAGCGCGCACGCGTAATCGCCGTATACAGCAGCTCGCGGGTGAGCAGCGACGACCGTTCGTCGGGCAGGATCACCGACACGGTGCCGTACTGGCTGCCCTGGCTGCGGTGGATCGTCATCGCGTACACGGTCTGCACCCCCGACAGTTGGCTCGGATGGAGCACGAACGGCTGCTCGCCGCGCGCGAAGGCGGCAACGAGATCGCCGTCGCCGCGGCGCACGACAACACCGGTGTCTCCGTTGTAGACGCGGGCCTCGTGGTCGTTGGCGGTGACCAGCAGCGGCTGCCCCGGATACCAGCGCTCCGGGTCGAGGCGTCGGCCCGTGGATGCACTGATCCATTCCATGGCCTGGCGCGCCCACCGCTGCACCCCGTACGGTCCGTCGCGGTGCGCGCACAGCAACCGGTGGGTCTCGAATCGTTCGAGAACTGCGTGGATGTCGCCGGTCAGTGCCGCTGCGGTGACCTCCTGCGCCGAGCCCACCACGTCGCGCCGCAGCAACTCGATGTCGTCGGGCCGCTGGAACGCGATCTCGGGCGCTCCGCTGTTCAGGATCTCCATGACTTTGTCGCCGTCGCCGTCGCGCACCGCAACTGCCAGGCGCGCGATCTCACCCCCGAAACGGCGACCCCGGCTCAACCGCACGATCCCGCCACGCAACCGCTCGTGTTCGAGGGGTTTGAAGGCGGCCTCGTCCGGATCGCCGGAGGCTTCGAGGTCGCGCGCTGCGGCCCGCACGAACACCGGATTCACCTCCCCGGAGACCGGGCGCGCGATCAGGTCGGCGAGCACGGCACCGGCGTCGACGGAGGCGAGCTGGTCGGGGTCGCCGACCAAGACGAGACGTGTATCGGGCCGGACTGCTTCGAGGAGCCGGCACATCATCGTCAGCGACACCATCGAGGTCTCGTCGACGACGATGACGTCGTACGGAAGATGGTTGTCGGCGTGATAACGGAATCGCGTGCGTCCACGCTGCCAGCCCAGCAGGCGATGCAGAGTCATGGCGCTGAGCCCCGGCGGCAGCGGCAGCACCGACTCCTGCTCGCGCACGGATTCCTGCAGACGCGCCGCAGCCTTACCGGTGGGTGCCGCGAGCCCGATGCGAAGACCGGGGCCTTCGATCATCTCGAGCAGCGCGAGAATCCGCGCGATGGTGTGGGTCTTTCCGGTTCCCGGTCCGCCTGCGATGACGGTGGTGTGGTGCGTGGCGGCGAGCGCCGCCGCCACGCGTTGACGATCCGGCGCAGGAGACGACTTCGTCCGGTCGGACTGGTCGCGAAACAGTTCGTCGAGTGCGGCGGAGAGCCGGTCGTCGTCGGCTGCGGGGAAGCCGTCGCTGCGGGCAGCGAGGACCTCCCTGATCATCTGTTCCTGACGGAAGTACCGATCGAGGTACAGCAGTGGCCCCTCGTCGGTGTCGACCAGGCGCAGTGGGCGCAGCGACCCGTGGTCGCCGCCGATCACAAGTGGACTGCGCTGCAGCGCACCGAGGACGTCACCGTCGTGTGGCCACGGCAACGACTCGAGGTCGACCACCGGGTTGCCGTCCTCGTCCTCTTCGACGGTGACGTCGCGCAGCCGCGTCAGGTCGAGGCATACCGAACCGGAACGTACGGCCCTCACGGCGAGGGCAGTGGCGAGGTGAACGTCGGTGTTCGGTTCGCCGCCGAGGTTCGCGAGTCTCAGTGCGACGTGGACGTCGGCAGCGGCCAGCACGCCGGCTTCGTTGAATTCGCGCAGTGCTCCTTTACCCCGCTGCGCAATTCTGGCTTCGATCACGGTACGGCCCTTCCCGCGAGCAGATCCGACAGGTCGGTGACGAGCGATGCGGGCGGTGTCCAGTCGAACACACCGCTTCCGGGAGGACTGTCCGGTCCGGCCATGCCGCGAACGAACAGATATTGCGAACCACCGAGATGCGTCTCCGGGTGGTACCCGGGCAGGCGCCACCGCAAGTACCGATGCAGCGCAACCGAATACAACAGGGCCTGCATCGGGTAGTGGGCACGGATCATCTCCGCTGCCATCGCGTCGCGGGTGTAGTGCGCCGTTGTCAGCTCACCGGGCGCAAGCCGGTTGGTCTTGTAGTCGACCACGACGAACTGCGGCCCGTCGACGCGCAGGACCGCATCGATGCTGCCCGTGAGGTATCCGCGCAACGGCACCGGCTCGAGGTCGCGCACATGATCGGCGTACTCGAACAAGGAATCATCCGGTGTGAGATGGCGTCGCAGCAGATCGGCGACCTGAGCCAGGGTGACGGTCACGGCAGCGGGATCGTCGCCGCCAGCAAGCGGCAACTCGAAGTCGAGCTCGGCGAGCCTGTCCTTCGGCGAGAAGTCGGCCAGCGTGCGTGCGAGCGGGCCGAGCCGGGTGTGCAACACGGGCAGCAGCGCCTGCGCAAGCTCCTCGGGGTCGACGTCGGACAGTCGCTGCGCCACCACGTCGCGACAACACGCGGTGAGTTCGCCGGCGAGGTCGGCGGCGGAGGTGTCCACGATTTCGAACACGGAGTGCACGAGCGTGCCGAAGATCGTGCCGCCGGGCAAGTCGTTCATGGTCGAGGGGATCCCCTCGACCACGGGGTCAGGGGTTGCCAGCGGGGGCTCTTCCGGCTCGTCGTCCTTCTCCGGCACTTCGATCTCGCTGCCGACGCCGGCACCGTCGTGTGCCGACGCAGTGAGCGCCGAATACGAGGTGCGCCGCCACGTGCCGTCGAGCACACGGGTGAACCGTGCAGCAACCAGGGACGTTTCGTCCTGCTGCGGCTTCACCCAGCTGATCTCTCCCTTTCCGACGATGCCCGTGGCCTCAACGGAGATCAGACCGCCGGAGGCCTTCGCCCACGACGCGAACTGTTCGGCCATCACCGAATCGGCCGGAATGCCCGCTGCGGGCGCAACTTCGGAGCTGCCCGGAGTGCGGGCGAACAACACTCGGTGCAGCGGTGAGCGGGCGGTCCCGTAGGACGGCGCCCACCACAGCGTGAGCTGACAACAGGCTCGGGTCAACGCCACATACAGCAATCGCAGTTCCTCACCCGCTTCCTCCGCCTCGTGGGTGCGGCGACGCTCGCCGTAGCCCGGGCTGCCCTCGCCCCCGACGTCGAGGATGCGGCGGCCGTTCTCGTGTAGCAGCAGGGTATCGGGGTTCGGGTTCTTGGCGGCATCCCATGCGTACGGCACGTAGACGACCGGGAATTCGAGCCCTTTGCTGCCGTGTACCGTGAGGATCTGCACGGCTGCTGCGTCGCTGTCGAGGCGACGACTACGATCGGCGCTGCCGCGTCCCGGATCGTTCATCCGGTCTTCGAACCATCGCGTCAGCGCCGCAATACCGAACGAGTCGGATGCGGCCGCATCGTCGAGCAGCTCCGCGAGGTGTCGCAGGTCGGTCAGGTGCCGCTCTCCCGATACCGTTCGGAGCAGGCGCGCTTCGAGTTCGCTGATCGTGGCAAGGCGTTCGAACAGCGCCGCGAATCCGGACTGTGCGAACACCATCGCAAGATCGCGGAGCGCGCCCCCGACCTGCGCGACCAGTTCGTCGCCGCGCGCCACGAGGTCCTGCGCGGAATACCCGAGCAGCGGTGTCAACGCTGCGAGGCGCACCCGATCCGCGCGGTGCGGCTGTTCGAGCGCCTGCAGGGTCCACAGCCACTGCTGGGCCGCGGGGGTCGTGAACACGCTCGTTCCGCCTGCGAGGACGCACGGCACACCCGTCCGTTGCAGTTCGTCGTACACGAGGGAGACCTGTGCGTGTGTCCGCACGAGGATCGCGATGTGGCCTGGTTGCACCGGCTCCGGGCGCCCGGTCCGTTCGATGGTCGCATCGCTGTCGAGCAGCGCGACCACATCGGCGGCGACGTCGCGCGCGACGTTGGCCCGCAGCGGCCCGACCGTCGGGTATCCCGATTTGCCCAGTGGTCCGGCTCCGGTGCGCGGCAGGTAACGCAGACGCAGCGGGGCCGCCCCTGCAAGGCGTGTCCCGGGGCGGGCGGCGTCGACACGGTGCACGGCGATCCTCGGATCACCCAGTGCTGCACCGCCGTACACGTGGTCGAGTGCGGAGATCAGAGCGGCGTCGCTACGCCAGTTGGTTGTGAGCTCACGATGTGCATCGGACGTGTTCACCGCATCGAGGTAGCTCAACACTTCGGCGCCTCGGAAGGCGTAGATTGCCTGTTTCGGATCGCCCACCAGCACCAGAGTGGTGTGGCCGTGGAACACCCGATGAAGGATCTCCCACTGCTTGGGGTCCGTGTCCTGGAATTCGTCGACGAGGACGACACCGAACCGCGCGCGGATCCGGAGGCATGCAGCCGCGCCGTGCTCCGGGTCGCTCAGCACACGGTGCAGCAGTGCGAGCTGGTCGTCGAAATCACGCAAACCCGTCATTCGCTTCCGTCGTTCGACCTCGGCACGCACCTCCCGCGCGAATTCGACGCGCTCTCCCGCAGGTGTCCCGTCGGCGCTCTGGGGAGCGAGCGCCGCCTGCTGGTCGAAGATCGCCGCGCGGGCGGCGATCGTGGCCTCTGCATGGGAGATGGGTGGCTCACATCGGCCGTACCGCTGCAGGTAGAGGTCGGCGATGACCTCGATCGTGAGGTCGTCGACATCCTCCACCACGGTGACATCGGGTTCACGCTCGCCGGCGATGCCGAGTTCGTCGAGCATCCGCTGACAGAACCCGTGCGTCGTGGCGATGGTCGCGGCGTCGAAATCCGACAGGGCCTGCCGGAGGCGGGTGCGACGACCGGCGATGTCGTGAGCGGCCAGGTACCGGATCAGCTCGTCGCTGCCTGTTGCGGCAGCCTCCGCATCGGCGAGAGCGTCCACGACCTCGGCGAACCGGGCGCGGGTCCGTTCCCGGAGTTCTTGCGTTGCTGCACGGCTGAACGTGACGAGCAGGAGTTCGGACAGGTCGACGATGCCTTCCGCGACGTATCGGGTCGCGAGACCCACGATTGCGTAGGTCTTCCCCGTCCCCGCCGACGCCTCGAGGACCGTCGTCCCCGCCGGAAGCTCTCCCAGAAGGTCGAATCCTGTTGCAGTACCGGGCACTACGCCTTCGGTCACGATGCCACTTCCCATCACGGACGCCCCTGTTTCTCCGCTGCCAGCAGCGGTTCCCACAACCGGCGGGACAACACCCCGAACCGGGTCGGGTCGTCGAACCAGACGTGTTCGTCGGCGAGCGGTTCTGCTGCGGTGAGCTCACCGAACCCGACACCGCTGCCGTACAGGTACTGCACGTGCCGGTCCTTCCCGTCACCGAACTTTCCTCCGAATTCGTTTCCGGCGGATTCGAGTGCCATGTCGACGGAGCCACCACGCGCACGTTGCTCCGCATACGCGGCGGCTGCCCCAGTTGTCAGCGGCAGCACTGCGCCCAGGCCGCGGTCGCGGAGGTCGACGAGTTGAAGGAGCAGTTCGTGGGCGTTGCCGGGCGCGATCATCGTCGAACGCCATGCAGGCATGCGTCCGCGGCCGCGGCCGGTGGTCACGGCCTGCCACCTCTCGTCATGACCGGACGCAGCGACGGCCAAGAGCTGGATCCAGGCCGTGATCCGATGTTTGGCAGACAACTTCGAGAAGATGCTGCGGCCGATCACGTTGCCGTGGACTCCACCGATCGTGCCGGTGAGCCGTCGGCCGCTGCCGAGATCGACCATCACGTCGATGGTCGTGGGTCTTCCGCTGTGTACCGGTGCGCACGCAGAGACGAGGCTTTCCACCGCATGGGTGACGTCGTCGAGCGCCCTCTCGCCCAGCGCGTACGGCGGGAGCGTCCCGCGGCGCCACTCCGCGGCCCGGAAGTCGGCTGCAGAGACACCGCCGAGGCGGGATTCGAGCATCCGGTCGCCGAGGTTCCAGCGGGCCAGCGGATCGAGATCCACGTCGAGCGCGTCGGTCGTGCCTTCGTCCGGTTCGGGAATCCGGATGCCGAGGCGTTGCCGCAGAAACCCCTGGGCAGGATGCACGAGATACGAGACGAGGTCGGCGAGGTCGATGTCGGCCCGCTGTTCGGGCGGAGCGAGGAGGATCTGCGCGAGCGCGGGGGCCGCGTTCCCCGTGCTCGGGCTCTGTGCCGCCCGGGCACCGGCGAGCGCCGTCTCGTCGAAACTGAACGGCGCATCGGGCAGGAAGTTCCGGGCGTCGAACGGCTGCAGCGGGTGACGGCGGACCACCTGCGTCGCGTCGCCGATCATCGTGGCGACGACATCGCGCACCTCGGTGAGCGGAATCGCGGGTGGCCGTGCCGCACCGGTGACCGGATCGGCGCCGGTGTAGAACAGCAGCACCTTCTCGCCCGCCGACATGATTGCGTCGAGCAACAACTGCCGATCCTCGCTTCGAGGGTCACGTTCGCCGACGCGGGGATTCTGGGTGAGCACATCGTCGCCGTCGATGTGGGCGGTGCGGGGGAAGACGTCGTCGTCGAGGCCCAGCAACACCACCACCCGATGCGGCACCGAACGCATCGGCACCATGGTGCACACCGTGAGCTCGCCGGTGCGGAAGTTCGCGCGAGTGGGACGGCCCGCCAACCGGCCGGCGAGCATCGCGCGCACATCGGCCAGTCGCAGCTCGGCGGCTCCGCTGTGTTCGACAGCGGCGCCGATTTCGCGATGCGCCTGCGCGCGCTGCCATGCGTCGGCGGCCGGAACATCCACCAGTAGATCGAGCGCGTGCGTGAGCGCGTGCGCCCACCGCGCTGCGTCCTGGGGTCGACGCAGAACCCACAACGCTTTGTCGAGCCGATCGACGTATTCGGCGAACCGCCCCGCGAGATCGATGTCGTTGCTCTCGACGTCATCGAGTGGCATTGCAAGCGCCAGCCATTCGCTGTCGGAACCGTCCGCGGCGACTCCGAGGAGTACTCGGTCCAGCGCGGTGCCGAAAGTGTTCTGCGGGAAGTCCGCGAGTCCGAACGCGCTGCGTTGCCGTTTGCCCAGCCCCCAGCGGGCGCCCGACTCGGCAGTCCATTCCTGCAACCGCTCCAGATCGTCGTCGTCGAACGAGAACATACGCCGCACCGGTGCCGCCGCAGCGAGGTCGAGCGCATCGCCCGCAGTGACGCGCGCATCCGCGAGATCTAGCAGTGCCGAAACGACGGACAGCACGGGATTGGTACGACGCAGCCCGCGGTCTGCCAGCCGGACCCTCAGCTCGTGCCCGGGATGCCCGCCGATGTCCTGACCGAACGACGCAGCGACGAGCGGAGCGTAGGTCTCGACGTCCGGGCACATGACGATGACCTCGCGAGGTTCGAGGGTCGGATCATTCTCGAACAGGTGCAGGAGGCATTCGCGGAGCACCTCGACCTGACGGGTCGGGCCGTGGCACGCGTGAATCTGCACAGTGCCGTCGGCCTCGGCGCAGGCCACCTCCGGAGCGCGGTCGGCCCGGATGTCCGACTGGATCCTGCCGAGCAGCGTGGCAGGGGGCGCAGGCACATCGTGTTCTTGCTCGACCGCACCGAGCTCGGACAACCTGCTCTGAAGTTCGCGGACGTCCCGGGCAAGCGCGGCCAGAAGGGGGTGGCCGACGAGATCTACGCTGCGATCGTCCGCGCGCCGCGAAATCTGCTCGCGGCCGGAGAGATTCGCCCACATCCGAGGACTCGCGTGCGGCAGCCACAGGTGCACGTCTCGGCGGGCACCCAGCGCCGCCAGTACTTCGAGCTGCACCCGGTCGAGACGGGTGGGCCCGAACAGCGACAGCCGATCCGGCAGGTCGACGATTCCGGGCTCTGCGCGCAGCCGTTCGCACACCTCGTCGAGCCGCTGCGCGGGACTGTCGACACCGATGCGGTCGCGCAGGCGGCGCCACAGTTCGGCCTGCCAGCGCAAGTGCTCGTCGAGCATGGCCCCGGTGCCGTCGGTGTCGTGTCCCGCAGCCCAATCGGTGAGCATCCGTGGCCGATGCTGCCCGTAGCTGCGCAGCAGGTCGCGGAAGTGTTCGGCGGTGGCGTAGCGACGCCCGGCCCGGTGATCGTCGGTGCCGTGGCCGAGGTGTCGCGTGAGCGCTGCACACCACGGTCGGCCGAGGTTCTCGTCGATGACGTCGAGCAACGCCCACAACACGCGCGACGGATGCCATGGGTCATCGTCTGCGGTGGTGTCCGCGGCAGACGAGAGCACCTCGTCGACGAGACGGGACGGGGATGGAAAGTCGATGTTCGCAGCGACCCCATCGCCGGCGACGGCCCCGAGCACCGTCGACAACCGCTGCGTGAGCCACCGCTCGACACCTCGAGCCGGTACGGCGACGATCTCGCGGGCGAACGGATCGGCAGGCGGGATGGACAGGAGCTCGGCGAGTGCATCGGCCAGGGTGTCGGTGCGCTCGGCACGATGCAGTCTGAGCACGCGTGGGTCCCCCTCGTGGGTTGTTCGATCCGTCGGCTACGGCTTACCACACCGAGCCGACAACGATCGACCACCTGTGCGTTTCCCGAGGGTGGAGTCGCATACCGCTTTGAAGAAGTGTCAGAAGAGAGACTTCGTCCCGAACACCGCGACCGTGCGGCTACCCGACACCGACACCACATCGCCGACCTGCAGCCGCCTTCGCGGACTCCGTACCGGACTGTGGTTGACGCACACAGCGCCTTCCATGAGAAGGGCCGCGGCTTCCCCTCCGGAGGTGGCCAAACCACTTTCCTGGAGGAAGCCGAACAGCGAGTCGGGCACGAGTGCCTGCATGTGATCGATGGTCGCCGTGCAAGGCATCAACACGGTCACCGCCCGGTGATGTTCAGATGAACTCGCAACGAACTGCACTGACCACTACAAGAGCGGATCGAGACGGGTGTTCTGGAACGAGCGGATCAGCCACTGCCCGTCGGACTTCAACGCGACGCTCGTATTACGGGACAACGCCTCGTCGGTGCACTCCGTCTCACCGTTCCAGAGCACGCATCCGGTGCGGATGATGATCGCCATGTCGGGTCGGGGGAAGGCGATGGTCTCGGAGACCTGATTCAGTTCGGTACCGCCGACATAGGTGTCGAAGAAGTACTGCATACCCGACGCGATCTCATCATGGCCGTGCAACAGGTCGCCGCTGAAGGTCACCACATCGGCGTCGTGCGTGTGGATCGCAGCGTATGCCGCACCGTCACCGTTCTTCCACGCGTCGTGCTGACGCACCCGCAGGTCTTCGATCGCCTGGAGGTCGGAGGCGAGTTCCTGCGCCGCCGACGGTGGCGCGGCGCCTGCGGTTGCGACACCGGCGAGGAGCGCGGATGCTCCGATTATGCATACAGACAACGCATTTCGCAGTTTCGACATTGCGAACTCCTTCAGCTGCCGGAGATTCTCGATGTCGATTGTGCGCGACGTACGCCCGGGAGACATCCGGGACAATACCCATTTCCGCCCCCGGGTCACGTCATTCGGGACCACCTCCACCGGAGAGGTCGAACAACGGGAGCTGATCGCGCAGTGCCGACGCTGTGAATTCCGCGTGGTACCGCTCTCCGAGCTCGCGCGCCACGTGAGCGGGGCATCCGAGCTCGGCGCCGATCTGATCCCAGGTGTGCCCGGCTTCGCGTTGTTCCCAAGCGAAGCCGCCATCGTCATCCCACGGTGCCGACATGGCCCGCATACTGCTCGCACTACGCCACACCCGCAACGACCGATCACGGCGTGTCGCAGATCACAATTCCGTACGGGCCCGGCCGGCAGACAACGAGACCCGACAGGATGGGGCCGCCTGAGCGACCCCCTCGGCGCGTCAGTGCGCGGCGAGCCAGTCGTTCAGATCCTTCTCATCGGCCTTGACGATGCCTTCCACCATCTGGACGACGAGACCTTCGACCTGACCGCCGACGACCGGAATCTTGACCCCGACTTCACCGGTGACCTCGACGACCGATCCGCCCGACGCCGAGGGACGCAGTTCGGAGCGCCCTGAAATGGTGACGGGAAGACTGGAGGACCCTCCGGCCATCGCACCCTGCGCGCTACCACCGTCCAGCGCACTCCACTCGTCCGTCCGGGTCATTTCCAGCGGGCCGCGAAGAACCCCGCGAACGACGGCAGGTAGCCCTGCAGGATCCATCCGGCCGGTGATCTCGACACGAATCGTTCCGGGTCCGCCGGGGGTGGTCACTGCGATCGAGCTGCCTTCGGCGTCTGCTCCGCCGCGGCTCTTCCAAAAGTCCTCGCTGGTCAGCGCGGCGTGCATCGCGTCGACGCCGTGCTCGAATTCGGTGGTGAAGGTGAATGCTTTCGACATGGCGGGAACAATAGCCCGCCGGCATCACAGCTCCGCCACGGGATCACCGCCCGCGCGCCACCCGCTCACCGTACTCGAAAGAGATCACAACAGCGCGGCGAGGACAGGCGCACCGACACCCATTGCAGCGGCTGCTGCTGCCCCGAGGAGCGGAGAGCCCGCGACGAAGGCCACCGCGAGACCACCGAGTACGACCATGATCACCAGGAGAACCACTCCCGCCGCCTTGCTCTCCGTCAGAGCCTGCTCTCGACTCGCGGTGTCGATCCGTACGGGTGTTGCCGTGACCATCGTTTCGTCCCCATTTCCGACTCATACGACCTAGGGTTCGAGGCAGTGTGTTCCCCGGCTCAGCACTGTTCAAACGCGAATAGCCGGGTTCTACCCGGCCGGCCGGACCGATTCCTCGCCTGGAACAGTGAGCGCGAGTACCGCGAGTTCGTCGAGGGACACCGCGAGGACCTGCGCCAATGCAGCAACGGTCGCAAAAGCGGGGGTTGCCATCCGGCCCGCTTCGATCTTACGGAGAGTTTCGGGAGAGATTCCCGCCTCACTGGCGACTTCAGCGAGAGTGCGCGCGCCACGCGCGGCGCGCAGACGGCCACCGAGGCGTCGTCCTGCGGCGAGCTGCTCCGGGGTGAGCGGGAGACGAACCATACGCATGACTCTACACCGTCTGGTATTAAAATACCGGTAAGGTTAGGTGTCATCCAGAAGAAGGACTACTGATGCTCGAGCTCAAGACCCCGGGAGAAGTTGCCGCAATGCGCGTTACGGGCGCATTCATCGCCGACTTGCTCACCGACCTCTCGAACCGGGCCTTACCCGGTGTGAACCTCCTCGATCTCGAGGACCGAGCCCGCGAGCTCATCGCGAAGCGTGGCGCGGTGTCCTGCTACTGGGACTACTCTCCCTCGTTCGGGCGAGGCCCGTTCCGGAACGTCATCTGCCTGTCCGTCAACGACGCCGTGCTGCATGGACTCCCCCACGACTACACGTTGCGCGATGGCGATCTTCTCAGTATGGACATCGCGGTCTCCATCGACGGCTGGGTCGCCGATTCGGCGCGCAGCATCGTCGTCGGAACTCCGAGGGACGAAGACCTCCGGTTGATCGACGCAACGCAGCAAGCGCTCGACGCAGGCATTGCCGCCGCACGGCCTGGCAACAGACTGGGTGACATCTCCGCTGCCATCGGCGCGGTCGCGGCCGAATACGGGTACCCGGTCAACACCGAATTCGGTGGGCACGGCCTCGGACGCACCATGCATGAGGATCCACACGTATCCAACACGGGCAGGGTAGGACGGGGCCTGATTCTCCGGCCGGGTCTGACCCTCGCGCTCGAACCGTGGTTCGCAGCGGGAACCGACAAGATCGTGTACGACCCGGACGGCTGGACCATCAGGTCGGCGGACGGATCACGCACCGCGCACAGCGAACACACCATCGCGATCACCGAGGACGCCGCGCAGATCCTGACGCTCCCCGCCGCGTGACGGTTATGCCGTCACCTTGCGGACGAAGGTGATCGTGCGGTCGAGGACGTCGCGGGCGTCCTGAAGCGAAAGGTCGAACTGGTACTCGTGTCCCAGTTCAGGGGTGTGGTCGTCCGGGTAGAACACCTCGTCGACCGTGACGCCGAGATCGGACAACTTGGCGGCCAGCGGTTTCGACTGCCTGACGGTGAGCGGATCGGCGTTGCCGCCGTTGATGAATGCCGCCGGGAAGTCCTCCGTGACGACGAACAGGCTGGACATCTGCCGCGCTGCTTCGGATCCCGCGAAGTCACGGTCGCCGGTATACGCCCACAACGCCTGCTGCACCCCCCACCCGATCAGTCCACCCGCACCGTCCATCGCAGGAACGTTGTAGATGCCGCAATTGAGCACCACACCACGTAGTGCAGTCGCAGGCAGTGCCGGTTCCAGCGCGAGCTCCTGCGCATAGGCGGGCGTCGTGATCGCTGCGGCGAGTTGCGCCGAGAGCTGAGCACCCGCGGAGTCACCTGCGAGCACGATCCGGTCCGGGTCGATATGGAGATCCTCGGCGTGGGCAAGCAGGTACGCATGCGCGTCGTTGAGCTGGTGGACCGCGATCGGGTAGCGGTGCTCCGGCGCGAGCGAGTATCCGACGGACACCACCGTGAACCCGGCATCGGCCAGCCGCTGGTAGTACCCGGCGTAGTTCTTGCGGTTCCCGGAGATCCACGCGCCTCCGTGGGTCCAGACGATCGTGGGAAGCGCCTCCGTCGTCCCTGTCGGCGTATAGACGTCGAGATACGCGTCGGGGTCGTTGCTCCGGTACGCGACGTCGGCGACGAGATCGGTTTCTGGCGCACCCTCCGCGAGGTTCGTCGTCAGCCTGTCGGCATCTCGATGGAATACGGCCCTGACGACGAGAGCACCAGGAGTCGGACTCAGCACGAACGCGGCCACCGCGATCACCACCACCAACGCGAGAACAACCACGATCCACCTCAGAATGTACCGTCGCGGACGTCGAGCCGCACTTCGCTCGGCTGTCATCGCAGTCTCCCTGTCGTGAGTCCGACCTTGTGGGGGTTCGTAACCCACGCCACTCGATCATGACAGGAGATTCGTCCGAATGCCGGTGGACGCATTCAGGACACGAAACCCCGACCTCGCTCCTGAAGCACTTCCGCAAGGATCCGCAGCGCTTTCGGACCCACACCGTGGAGCGCTGCGAGCTCGGCCTTCGAACGGGCTGCGACATCGTCGAGCGTCACCACCCCAGCGCCGAGCAGGGCCCGTGTCGCGGGCTTCCCGATGGATGTGGGCAGGTCGCTGTGGGACGGCAATGTTCCCGTGTCGGCTTCGACCGATGCGGCGGCCAGCCGTTTCGGGGCCCGGAAAATCCACGCCTGACGCACCAACCCGTTGAGATCCTGCCCATCGATCTCGGCGAGCGGCATCCGAAATCCGATCACGGTGCCCCGCTGCACGAGCCGCTCACCGGACGGATGACGTTCCAGCGCATCGACAATCATCTCCTCGGGGAGCCGGAATTGGACGACACCGCCGTCGGTGATCGAAACGAAGACCTTGCCCCGGACCGAAAAGGTGATCGTTTCAGACCGTGTCCCCTCCTCCACCTCGCGGAGGTAGAGCGCTGCCTTTCGCACCTGTCGCGCTGTGGTCATCCTCCGATGCTAGGGCTATCGGTGACAAAGCGCGCCGATCCAGAGCGCGATGGCCCGCTGCACCGAATGCCGATGTTCGGCGAACCGAGCGTCGGCGGCGAGCGCCCGCGACCCGTACGTGAGATCGAATACCACTCCTTCGAGCAGAGTGATCAGGTCGCGCGCTGCACCGTCCGGATCTCCGGCTCCCAGTGAATCCATCAAAACGGTTGCGGCGGGACGTGAAAAGAGACACGCAGCCAGCGCTGCACGCAATTCGTCGTTCCCGGATGCGTCGACCGCCAACGAGTACCTGGCGAGAACGTCTCGGCGCCGGTCCACGATCAGCGTGTCGAGTTGGTCGGTGATCAGTGCACTGGCCTCCTCGACCGACCGGGGCGGCGCGTCGGGCAACGCGGCACGGAAGGATTCGCCCGAGCGGCGTGTCAGATGGGCGATCGCGGCGGCGACCAAGGACCGGCGGGTTCGGTAGTAGTACGAAGTGGAACCGGGCGCGAGTCCGAGCCGGGTGTCGATACCCCGGTGTGTGAGCGCGTGATTTCCGCCCTCTGCAACGAGATCCAGGGCAGCGTCACAGATGAGGTCGCGACGCGAGGATCGGTGAGGCATGTCTCCATCCTTCCAAGCTCTACGATAATAGAGTGTCGGTCATGGGATGGTTCCGTCGCACTACCCGACCAAGCCGACCACCGATGGTGGCACCCGATGTGTTCGACTCCGCGGCAAAGGCACTCGGTTTCACACTGGATCGAGCACAGCGGCACGCCGCCATCGAACTCGCAACCACCGCGCATGGCCTGTACCTGTGGGGGCCGGTCGGACGTGGAAAGAGCTGGCTCATGGAGATCTATTTCGATGCACTCTCCACCGAGCGGAAACTGCGGGTCCACTTCCACGAATTCTTCCGCGACCTGCACCGGGCGGTCCGGCGCAACCATCATGATTTGTCTGCCGCGCTCGACGAACTGCTCGACGGAGTGGACGTCGTCTGTTTCGACGAGTTCCACGTACACGACCCCGCCGACGGTAAATTCATCGCCCGCCTTCTGACCCACCTCTTCGGACGCGACATCAGAGTCATCCTGACCTCGAACTATCCTCCACGGTCCCTGCTGCCGAATCCGCTGTTCCACGACGGCTTCATTCCCACCATCGAGCTGATCGAACAGAACCTGACAGTCCTGGCGGTCGACGGGCCCCTCGACTACCGGACCGTCTCGGGTCACGAGGCCGGGTTCGCGGCCGGCTGGTGGGTCGTGCAGGAATCACGCCGGCTCGCGCAACTCGGCCTCGTCCCGCCGAGACTCGATGAGCACAGGACGGTGTCTCCGGCCGGCCATCCGCTCCACCTCCAGCGCGCGACGGACGACGGATTATGGGCGGACTTCACCGATCTGTGCGTGGCAACGACCGTGCCTGCCGACTACCTTGCACTGGCGGATCACTTCCGTCACTGGGTCATCAGCGGGGTACCGGATCTACGCACAGCCGGACGAGAGCCGGCACAACGCTTCGCCAATGTCGTGGACGTCCTGTACGACCGCGACATCACCACTGTCTTCATCGCGAACGTCCCATTGAGCGCACTCCCCTGCGATGCCCGGCTCCCCCACGACATCGAGCGGATCATGAGCCGGCTCGTCACCGTCCGGCGCGCGCATCGACCGCGGCAGCGACGTCTTCCATGACGAGGTCTGCATTCACCGCAGCACCGGCCATCACACCTGCCCCCGATGCCACCATCACCATCGCCGACAGGTCACTCGCATTGCCTGCAGCCCAAACTCCGGGGACCTCGGTCTTGCCCATCGGATCAGAATCGATGAAGGCCCCGAGCGGGTGGTCGGTCATGGTTCCACCGAGCTGTTCGTACAGGTCTGCCCGGGCGTGGAATCGTGGGGCAACCACCACCGCGTCCAACTCGGCCTCCGGAGCGCCGTCGAGTACGACGGTGACACCGGTATCGCCCTCGTCCCGGAGTCCCGAAACGGGCGCAGCGACGACGCGGATCTGCCGTGCCCCAAGCTGTTCGGTCGCGTCGGAGTCGAGCTCCGGCATCGCGTGGGTGAACAGCGTGACGTCGGCGGTGAGCTGCCGGAACAGCAGCGCCTGGTGGACACTCATCGGGCTCGTCCCGATCACGCCGACGCGCTGATCGCGCACTTCCCATCCGTGGCAGTAGGGGCAGTGGAGCACCTTCCTCCCCCACATCTCCTGCACGCCGGGCAGGTCGGGAAGCTCGTCGACGAGCCCTGATGCCAGGATGAGGCGTCGCGCGCGAACGGGTCCACTTTCTTCGAGGTCCACCTCGAGTGCACCGCCGGTGTGCCGCGCCGATACTGCGGTGTCGACGCGTATTTCCGCCCCGTATCCGCTCGCCTCCTTACGCCCGGCCGCGAGCAGGTCGAGCGGTGGAACGCCATCCTGGCCGAGGACGTTGTGCGCACCCTCGGCCGGAGCGTTGCGCGGTTGCCCGGCATCGACGACGAGCACCGAGCGCCGTGAACGGGCAAGCGCCGTTGCGGCGCTCAATCCCGCTGCGCCACCTCCGATCACGACGACGTCGTAGTGAGCAGGAGCGGTCGGTTCCGTTTTCGAGTTCATCGGTTCACTCCCAGGTCGAGTTTTCTTGCTGCCCATGCGGTGCGGTGCCCACGGACTCTCAGGTCGTTCCTGCTGAGCACCGAGTGGGGTCCGTGGTTCGAACTCAGCTGTGCCAGAACTTCGAGATCGTCTGCGGACAAGCCGTTTTCAAGTCCGTGCCGAAGCTTACCCAACACCGTTCGGGCGTAGGTACGTGCCGTCGGTGTAGTGCCATCGAGGTCGATTTCGGTGCGACGCACGGCCTCGACGTCGAAGCCGGCACGTTCGAGGTCGCCGGTCCAATCCGGGTGGTTGTTCCATCCGCGTTCACCGGCCAGCGCGTGAGCACGTGCTTCGAGCCCCGGCGTACCGATCCCGATGTCGTCGGGAAGGAACCGCGGTTGGGATTCCATTTCGATGACCACCACAAGAGCGCCGGGATCGAGCGAATCGTGGAGCTCCCTCAGGAAGGTGTCGGGCTCCTGGACGTGATGCAATGACAACGCCGCCCACACGAGATGGGGCGAGTCGACGGCCGGCCAGCCTGCGTCGAGGTCCGCCTCGACGGTCGTCACCCGCCCGCGCACGTCGTGACGGTCGGCGGTGTCGCGGATGCGAGCCAGCATCTCCGGCGACCGATCGACGGCGATGACCTCTGCTTCCGGGAATCGTGCGGCGAGAACGCGCGTACCGGTCCCTGTTCCGGCGCCCACATCGACGATCACACGGGGATCGACTCGATCGGCGACCCAGTCGACCAGGTCCTTCAGATATTCGCTATGGACCTCCGCATCGAGATCCAGCAGATCTGCCGGGGAGTCGCTGTGCCGGTGCGGTTGATGATGACTGTGTTGATGCATGCCTTCACGCTATAGCCATAAATGCAGTTTCGGCATACCATATTGCCTATGGAGCAAGAAAATGTCGATCTGGACCAGATTGTTCGGCAACGGATCCGCAGCCTCCGCCTGGCGCGCGGATGGACACTCGATGCACTGGCCACCCGCTGCCACATCAGCCCCTCGAACCTCAGTCGCATCGAAACAGGCCGTCGCAGAATCGCATTGGACCAGCTGGTTCCTATCGCCCGCGCACTCGACACCACGATCGATCATCTCGTCGAATCCGACGACGACCAGGATGTGGTGATCAGACCGCAACCGTGCGACACCCCCGGCTTCACCACGTGGCTGCTCTCCCGCGAACGTTCCCTCAACGGGGTGACCATCGCGAAGATGCGCATCACCAACGAACACCCCCGCCCCACCGACACGTTACCGGTCCACCCCGGGCACGAATGGTTCACGGTCCTCAGCGGCACAGCTCGCCTCCAACTCGGCGAGCGCACCATCCTCATCCAGGAAGGCAATGCCGCGGAGTTCTCGACGATGACCCCGCACGCGATCAGTGCCCACGAGGGCGTCGTCGAAATCCTCACGATCCTCGATCACAACGGGGAACGCGCACACCTGCACGGCAACGAGAGGTCAGCGGGCGCCCGCTCGTAGAGCCCACTGAGCAATCGCCGCGAACCCATCGGAGAGCGCGGTAGTGAGGAGAAGCGTCCGCCCCAGTCTCGACGGTGCTCGCGACAATCCGACGCAGCATGCTGCCACCCAGCCCAGGTTGACCGCCCCGGCGATCTCGAGGTCGCGGTCTCGAACCGGACGACGAACAGCTGCGCGACCCAGGACGACGCTGGTCGCACCCAGAGCAACAGCAACAGCTACACGTCCACGGCGCGACGGATCGACCGATCCTGCCATCCGCTCGTCGACCGACACGGCCACCGCGGCGAGCGCGCACCCGACGCTGTCGAGCCCGAGCACTACCCGGGCAAGTTCGTCCCGATTCACCGTACGCCCCCATGGTCCCCGAATTGCGTTCGGTGGCAGCGTAACGCGATGAAGCCGCGAGCGACGCACGTAGTGTGATTCCCGAAGCATCGAGAGAACGGAGTCAACGGTGGCCGGAACAACGACGGAACGGCCGACAGTGGCCGAGTTGATGGCCGAACTGGCCGAACTCGAGAACCCGAAGATCCGCGAGGTGAACGTCAAGCACGGCGACGACCACGGCGTCAATCTCACCCAGCTGCGCGCGATCGCCAAGAGGCTGAAGGTCCAGCAGGAGCTCGCCGAGGAACTCTGGGAGACCGGCGACAGCGCGGCGAGACTGCTCGCAATCCTCATCGGTCGGCCGAAAGCGTTCACGCGCGACGCCCTGGACACGATGTTGCGGGAAGCACGCGTACCCAAAGTCCAGGATTGGCTGGTCAACTACATCGTGAAGAAGAGCCCGCACGCCGACGAGTTGCGCGTGCTGTGGTTCGACGATCCGGATCCGGTCGTGGCGAGTGCGGGTTGGGCCCTGACTGCCGAACGTGTGGTGAAGAAACCCGAGAGTGTCGATCTCGCCGGCCTGCTGGACACCATCGAAGGGCAGATGAAGGATGCCCCGGAACGCTTGCAGTGGGCCATGAACACCTGCCTGGCCCAGATCGGGATCGAGCACGCCGAGTATCGCGTGCGGGCCCTCGATATCGGCAACCGCTTGAAAGTCCTCGAGGACTATCCGACTTCCCCGGGTTGTACGTCGCCGTTCGCACCCATCTGGATCACCGAAATGGTGAACCGGAAAACCGACAAGTGAGGTCGTATATGCGCCCGATGCGCGCCGCCGGAGTCTTCGTCACCACTATCGCCGCATCTGCACTGTTCACGGCAGGGGTGGCTTCGGCCTCCGCGCCCATTCCGTTCCAGATCGATCCGGCGCCCTACGGGAATCCGAACGGAAGTTTCGACGCTCCGTCGGTCCGCTGCGTCGCGGTAGTCGGCGACGAGCCGGGCGTCGTGACGATCACCGGTGGGAAGGAAGACGGCTGGGGCTGTCTCCTCTCCGCGGATGTGCAATGGGTGAACCTGTCGACCGGGGAATCCGGCTCTGCCCGTCTGTCGGACGGTCTGAACGGTATTCCGGCATTCGCCGCCATCGACACCGGCGCGGGCCAGGTCGCCGTCCTCTTGACCTCGACGGCAGCCGGACCGATCACCCCCGGCATCGCCACATTCCAGGTGCCGTAGTCGGCGTCCCGTCGAGAATCGCCACGTCGGAATGAATCCCCTGCATATACTCCGGCAATGCTGATCATCGGGATCATCCTGTTCGGAATTCTCGTCGGCGCAGGTGCACAACTCATTCTGGGCAGGTCCGCGTCCGGAATCGATTGGACACTGGCGTTTGCTGCGGGAGTCGGCGGTTCGTTCGTCGGCGGCCTGCTCATCAGTCTGCTCGCAAGGGACGGCCTCCATTTCCGTCCCAGCGGCATCATCGGCTCCATCGCCGGCGCGGTCATCGTCACTGCGGCGTGGTTCTGGTGGAAGAGGCGCTCGGGTTCGTCTGTGAGCTGACGGCACCGGGCCTGCCACACCGCTGACGGTGCGGCAGGCCCTTCGGATCCGCGTCAGATCCGGGTGATGTCCAGCCCGCCGTCGTGGAACTGCGACCGCAAGCGCTTCTTGTCGAACTTGCCGACGCTGGTCTTGGGAACCTCACTCACGACGGTCCAATTCTCCGGAAGCTGCCACTTGGCGACCTTGTCCGACAGGAACTCGCGCAGCGTCTCGACGGTCGCGGTGGACCCGGCGCGAAGGACGACGGCAACCAGCGGACGTTCGTCCCACTTGTCGTCGGGCACACCGATCACCGCTGCTTCGAGAACATCCGGGTGCCCCATGACAGCATTCTCCAGGTCGACCGAGGAAATCCATTCGCCGCCGGACTTGATGATGTCCTTCGTGCGATCCGTCAGCGTGAGGTAGCCGTCCGAGGTGATCGTTCCGACATCGCCCGTGCGCAGCCATCCGTCATGGAACTTCTCGGGTGCCTCGACACCGTAGTACGAGGCTGCGATCCACGGACCTCGAACCTCGAGTTCACCGATGCTGACGCCGTCGTTGGGAACCACCTCGTCGTCGTCGCCGACGAGCCGGGCCTGTACCGACGCCGGGAAACGTCCCTGCGTGTACCGGTAGCGCCACCGCTCCTCGCCCTCGACGCCTACTGGTGGTCGCGCTACCGACCCCAGCGGCGACGTCTCCGTCATCCCCCATGCATGCAGGACCTGCACATCGTGGTCGGTCTCGAACGCGTGCATCAGCGATGGCGGCACTGCCGACCCGCCGATGAGCACCTCCTTCATGCAGGAGATGTCCTGCGGGTGCTCCTCGAGGTACTGGTGCAGTCCGAGCCAGATCGTCGGGACAGCGGCGGCGAAGGTCGGGCGTTCGGCGGCAATGAGCGCGGCGAGAGGTTCGGGCTGCAGGAAGCGGTCGGGCATGATCAGCGACGCCCCGATCATGAAGGCCGCGTACGGCAGACCCCAGGACATGGCGTGGAATTGCGGAACGACGGCCAGCGCACGGTCGCCCTGACGAAGCGAAGGCCCGTCGGTCATGCACACCTGCATCGAATGCAAGTAGATCGAACGGTGCGAGTATGCGACGCCCTTCGGGTCGCCGGTGGTTCCGGAGGTGTAGCACATCGCGGCTGCAGAACGCTCGTCCACTTCGGGCCAATCGAAGACTGTCGGCTGGTCGGCGATGAGCCCTTCGTAGGTGTGCAGCTGCACACCGTCGGGGACCTCGAGACCGGCGGTCGAGTCTCCGGTGACGACCACATGCTTGACGGTCGTCAACTGCGGCAGCTGAGGCGCGAGCAAAGGCACGAGAGTCGGATCGACGATGATCACGTGGTCCTCGGCGTGGTTGGCCACGTGAATCAGCTGTTCCGGGAACAGGCGGATGTTGAGGGTGTGCAGGACCGCGCCCATCGCCGGTATCGCGAGGTAGGCCTCGAGGTGCTCGGCGTTGTTCCACATGAACGTCGCGACACGCTCGTCACCATCGACGCCGAGCCCGCGCAGAGCATGCGCGAGTTGCGCGCAGCGTTCGCCGACCTCGGCGTAGCTACGCCGACGCGCGCCGGAATCGGTCCAGGTCACCACCTCCGCCCCACTGTGAACGGAGCTGCCGTGACGCAGAATCTGCGCAATGGACAAGGGTGCGTCTTGCATGGTGCTCAACATGAATCGCTCCTCTTCGATCGGTTCGCGACCATTGTGTCGTACACCACCCGATTCCGGACCATCGAGGTGGAGCTTTCCTACTTGGCAGTATGAATCCCATGACCGCACTTGCCGCCGGCAGACGCCATTCGGTGGGCCTCCGCACCGACGGAACCGTCGTCGTGGCAGGAAACGACTCCGCCGGTGAGTGCGACGTCCTCGGATGGTGCAACATCGTCGCAGTGGCCGCCGGAAATGTGCACACCGCCCGGAACACCGGAAGGTCTCACACCGTCGGCCTGCGATCCGACGGGACGGTCGTGGCCACGGGGTGGAACGGCGACGGTCAGTGCGACGTGGGTACGTGGCACGCCGTCGTGGCGATCGCTGCGGGTTGGCGCCTCACCCTCGGCGTGCAGTCGGACGGCACTGTCGTCGCCGCCGGCCGCAACACCGACCAGCAGTGCGACGTCGACTCCTGGAACGAGATCGTGGGCGTCGCGGTGGGTGACTGGCATTCCGTCGGTGTCCGGGAAGACGGTACAGCCGTCGCCACAGGCAACAATCGATTCGGGCAGTGCCGGGTCGACGACTGGCGGAATCTCACGGCGATCACCGCGGGATACCTCCATACCGTCGGCCTGAGACGCGATGGAACCGTTCTCGCTGTCGGGCAACGTAAGTCGGGCGCGTGCGACACCGACGAGTGGACCGACGTGACGTCGGTGGCCGCGGGCAGTCATCACACCGTCGGGGTGCTCGCGAGCGGCAGGGTTAGCGCGGCCGGAGACAACAGTCACGGGCAGTGCGACGTCCACGAATGGCACGGCATCGTGGCGGTCGCGGCAGGCTCGAACCACACGCTCGGTCTCTGCGCCGACGGCACAGTCGTTGCGGCGGGAGATCCGAGAGATGGTCGGTGCGATGTCGATGAATGGCACGGCATCCGGCTACCCAGGTGTCGACCTCATCCGCAATCGCCCTACCGATCATGACGAGCGACGTATTCACGAACCCGATCGATGACCGCCTGCGGCTCATCCACCAGCACCGCGTGGCCTGCATCAGGGAGTATGTTCAGCTCGGTCTGGGGGTGAGACGCCGCGAACCATCTTCGACGCACGTATCGGCGGTGACGACACCGTGACCGAGTCGACGCTATGCGTGACCCCGCGATGACACACGTCGTAGGCGATCGTCAGTAGTGGTAGCGGGCCTGTTGGATGATGACGGTGTCGGCGTCGACGACATACACCAGACGGTGTTCGTGGGTGATCCGGCGGGACCAGACGTTGCCTTCCATGTGACGGAGACGTTCCGGCTTCCCGATGCCCTCATAGGGGTGTCGCTTGATGTCCTTTATCAGGTCGTTGACCTTGGTCAGGACTTTTCGGTCGGCGGTCAGCCAGTGGGTGTAGTCGTCCCAAGCATCGTCGGTAAAGGCGACCTTCACTCGATCAGTTCCCTCTCGGTGTATTCACCGCGCTTGGTCGCCTCCAAGCTCCGGAGTAACCGGCGCGCGTTTGCCGGTGACGAGAGAAGGTAAGCGGTCTCCATTATCGAGTCGTAGTCGTCCTTGGACAGCAACACAGCGTTGCCGTTCTTCGAAACGATTTCGATGCTTGTGTGATCCTCGTTGACCTGGGCTACCAGGCCGAACAGGTTCTTCCTGGCTTCGGTAGCAGTAATTGCGGACATGGCTTCGGAGCCTCCCAATGACGAGGTGTCCACGGTTGACAACTCAACACCCAAGAAGATACCACAAACGTACTGCATAACGTACATAGCCAGGACGCGAGGTGAGCCGTAGAGCCCACGGATGTGTCGCCGCTCCATACGCCTACGGATCCTGCCGCGATCGAAGTCGCGCGACTCACGCAGGAGAACGCGGCGCCCCGATGCCCGGATCGATCCGTACCGGCCCGTCCACTGTGGGCGACAGCGGGAAGTCGAAGATCGCGGTCGGAAGATAGACGGTGGCACAGGAATTGGGGATGTCCACGACTCCGGACAGCCGCCCCTCGATCGGTGCGGCACCGAGGAGAAGGTACGCCTGCTCCGGGCTGTACCCGAACTTCGTCAAGTACTCGATAGCGTGCAGACACGCCCGTTGGTACGCCAATTGCGAATCGAGATAGCGCTGTTCACCGTCGAGCGTCACCGAGGTGCCCGAGAAAGCGAGCCATTCGGAGAACTGGGGGTCGGTGTTCCCCGGCATGAAGATCGCGTTCTCACTCACCCCGTAGGTATCCATTCCACCCGGGATGAGATCGACACGCAGATCGATGAAACCACCCATCTCGATGGCACCGCAGAAGGTGATCTCGCCGTCGCCCTGCGAGAAGTGCAGATCGCCGACCGACAGATTCGCGCCATCGACGAATACCGGATAGAAGATCCGGCTGCCTTTGGTCAGATTCTTGATGTCCTGGTTGCCGCCGTTTTCGCGGGGAGGGGCCGTGCGCGCGCCTTCCCCCGCGACACGGTCGAAGTCTGCCCCCGTGAGGCTGCCCAGGATCGCACCGTTCGGTTCCGGTGGTAGCGCGAGAGGGGGCACCCGTTCGGGGTCGGTCGCGATCAGCGCGGCTTCACGAGTGTTCCACGTGGACAACAGATCATGCGACGGCGCCGTTCCCATCAGTCCTGGGTGAACGATACCGGTGAACGAGACGTGGGGAATGTGGCGGCTCGTTGTCCTCTGACCCGAGAAATCCCAGACCGCCTTGTAGGCGTCGGGGAACTGCTCGGTGAGGAAGCCGCCCCCGTTGGGTTTGGCGAAAATCCCTGTGTAACCCCAGCCCTGTCCCGCGAGCGGACCGGAATCCTCCTGTGGGATCGGGCCGAGATCGAGAATGTCGACGACCAGGAGATCACCCGGCTTGGCACCCTCGATCGCGAAGGGCCCGGACAGCGCGTGGACCGTGTGCAGCGGCGCATTGCGGATGTCGTCGGCGGAGTCGTCGTTGTGGATTTCCCCGTCGAACCACTCCCGGCAGTGCACCCGGAACGACTCCCCCGGTTTCACCGTAGCCACCGATGGGGTGTCGGGATGCCAGCGGTTGTGACCGATCTTGTCCTGGTCGGTGAAGCGGCGTGTCGAATCGAGCGGAAAGACGACGTCGGGCACTGGTCCTCCTGGGTCGGACGAACTCGTTCAAGGGCGAGGGAGTAGCCGGTGTCTCGGGTCGGTCGAGACGGGACGGGATTGCCGCGCGCCACCTGGGAGCGCACCCGACACGACGTGCGGATCGGATGCCGTGCGCGCTGTCGCGTCGTGCAGGCGCATCGCGGCAGATGCGCCCCGACCGAGACGCGGGGCCGTGATCGCGCGCGATGCCTGCTTTCCACACGAAGGGCACGCAGTGGACGGGCCGACGTCCCCCATCGGTATCGATGCATCGAACAGACCGCACTCGACGCACCGGAAGTCGTACAGCGGCATGGATATCGACCTTTCGAATCGATCTGCTGCCGAAACCGTAACCGACCGGCCTGTTCCGCGCGCCACGTCGACAGAATTCGTCACGGCCATTCCGCCGCGATCGCTCCCGTCGGTCATCCACGCGACCAGCAGTGAGAGAATCGACGCCGTGCCGATGCCCTCACCACTACCCGTCAAGAACGGAATCGGACCGACCCGGCTGAGTGTTCCGACGACCGGTCCGTGGTCGACGATCGCCGAGTACGTGGTTGCGAGATTCGATCACATGGACGCGGGCACTCTGTATCAGCGGTTCGACGACGGCGAGATCGTGGGTGCCGACGGCACTCCGATCGATCGCGGCGCCGCATTGGGCACACACAGATTCATCTGGTACTACCGCGAACTGCCCTTGGAAGATCCGGTGCCGTTCCGCGAAGAGATTCTTCATATCGACGACGACCTCGTCGTCATCGACAAACCGCACTTTCTCCCGACCACTCCGGGTGGGCGCTACCTACGCGAGTCGGCACTCGTCCGCTTGCGGATCCGCCTGGACAACCCCGACCTGACGCCGATTCATCGACTGGACCGCGCGACGGCCGGTCTGGTGATGTTCTCGACCCGCCCTGCCACACGCGGCGCCTACCAATCACTGTTCGAGAAGCGGCAGGTCACGAAAGTCTACGAGGCGGTCTCGGCACTACCGCCAGGCTGGGCCCCCGGCTCGCCGACGCTCGCAGGGCACGCGTTTCCCGTCACCTACCGGAACCACATCGAGGCTCGTAAGGGCGAGCTGCGGGTGGTCGTCGACGACAGCCGGGAACCCAACTCCGAGACCGTGGTCGGGGTGCTCGGTTCCGGTGTGAGTGCATCCGGACGCGCTGTACTCCACACGATCCTGCGTCCGCGCACTGGCCGGATGCACCAGTTGCGGGTGCATCTGGCCGCGCTCGGTATCGGAATCCTGGGCGACAGTTGGTATCCCGATCTCCTTCCCGAGTCTCCGGACGACCATTCCCTTCCGCTCCAATTACTCGCGCGGGAACTGGAATTCACCGATCCGCTGTCAGGAGAGCTCCGACGATTCGTCACCGGACTGACGCTGAGCGAGATCCCGCTTCCGGAGCATCGAGACGCTGCCGCACCGTCGTAGCTATTCTCCGGTGACGCCGTAGGCAGCGAGGAACATGTCGATGAGTCCGTCGATGACCTGTTCGTCGACCGGTCGCGGCGTCAGGAGCAACCGGTAGTAGAGCGCTCCGGCGAGCACCTCGGCGGGGATCGTCAGGTCTACGCCGGACTCGAGCTCTCCATGTTGCTGTGCGAGCCTGATGCGATCGAACGTCCTCTGCTCGACTGTCGCAAGGAACCGCTCGTGCAACGTCTTCCGCAGTTCCGGATCGGCCTGGGCCTCGGCGATGACCGCTCGGTAAACGGGGCCGATCGGAGGTGTGGAGAGGGCGCGAACGGACCGTCGGAACTGTTCGCGTAGATCCGCGCGGATGCCTCGCGTCGTGTGGTAGTCGAGCTCGGTGATCCACACGTGGTTCAGTGCGTCCAGCAGCAACTCGGGCATCGACGACCAGCGGCGGTAGATGGTGTGCTTCCCTACTCCTGCGCGCTGCGCGACCGCTTCGATTGTCAGGCCACGGTAGCCCGCCTCCGTCGCAAGCTCGAGCGTGACATCCAACAACTGACGGGTCAGCGCCTCCCCGCGTCGCCGCGGTGCCCGAGATTCCGTTGACGAGTGCTCTCGCTCATCCATTCCCCCATTATATCGGCACGCATCGTGCCGTTGACAGCACCCGATCCCCGAGTGCACACTGACCCATAACGGCACTAGCCGTGCCGTTATGAGCCGGAAGCGGAACAACACGGGAGGAACGACGATGAGCACCGACACAAGACACACGACTACCGACGAACAGCAGACATTCACCGCCGAAGAGCGAGCGGCCATGAAAGAGCGTGCGCGCGAGGCACGCGCGTCGACAAAACGCGTGTCCGCCGACCGGAAGGCCGCCGAGGACGAACAGGCCGTGCTCGCCAAGATCGACGAGATGCAGGGTCGCGATCGTGAGATCGCCGAGAAGATCCACTCACTCGTCACGAGGAGCGCACCGCAGCTCGCACCGAGAACCTGGTACGGCATGCCTGCCTACGCGCTCGACGGGAAGATCGTCTGCTTCTTCCAGAACGCCGCGAAATTCAAGGCTCGCTACGCAACTCTCGGATTCAGCGACGAAGCGCAACTCGACAACGGCGCCATGTGGCCTACGAACTACGCCATCACCGAGGTGACCGACGACGTCGAGATGCAGATCATCGCACTCGTGCAACGCGCCGTCAGCTGAACTTCACCCACACCCCACCTCATTCGAAGGAGATCCGATGAAATCCATGACCTGTCGAGAGCTCGGAGGGCCCTGCGACGCAGACCTCCGCGGAGAAACAGCCGACGAGATCATCAAGGCGCAGGACCGACACCTACGGGAGTCCGTGGACAGCGGTGACACCGATCATGTTCCGGCACTCGAGGAGATGAGGAAGCGGTGGAAGCACCCGATCAAGGCGATGGGCTGGTACAAGGACACCAAGAAGGCATTCGCGGCGCTCCCCTGACCTCGTGAGCGTTCCGGAACTCCCTCAGTTCAGGCGCATTCGACTGGCAGCCCCGGCTCACAGGTAACGGTGCACCGAAATCCGCTGCACATTCGAGGGCGGCGACGATCGACGGGTCCGGCGCAACCACCACGGTCGGACGGAACCACTCCGTCGCCGTCGCCGCCCACGCCGGCCGAGGCATGCGACCACAGCCTTTACTTTGCCTACAAAGTAATATCGTCCCTTATGCCTGACATCCCTCGCTCTCCTGGACAGGAGAGTGCCGTCGACTATTCGGCGCTTCCCGGGCCGGGCGGAAGCAGATCCAAGATGCCCGCTCTCGATGCGCGGGCGTGGACGCTGAAGGTGGCGCTCTCCCAGCGCCCGTGGAGCTTCGTGGCGTCGGCAGGCATGGCAGCCTCGTTCGTCTGCAACGGTCTGACGCCGGTCGTGGTGGGCAAGGCCGTGGACGAAGCCATCGCCACCTCGTCACTCCACCGGCTGGGTTTCTGGATCCTGATGCTGGGCTGCCTCTTCGTGGTCGCCATCGGCGTGAACTGGGTTGCGCGTTTCATGCTGATCCGAAGTCAGCAACTGGTCAGTCATGACCTGCGCACCATGGTCACCGACCGCATCCAGGATCCGCGTGGGTTCGCCGGTCGCGAGCGCACCGCCGGCGGCTTGCTGTCGATCGCATCGTCCGACACCAACCGGGTCGGTGACATCGTCATGATGACGGTCATGCCGGTGGCCGAGGCTGCAGCCATCACCTACGGCGCCATCATGATGTTCACCATCAATCCCTGGCTGAGCCTGGCAACCCTCATCGGCGGGCCCCTCCTCGTGGTCGTTGCGCTCGCAGTGGCCCGGCCGCTGCAGAGCCGTTCGGTGGCACGTCAACACGCAATCGCGCAGGCCGCGGCGACCGCCACAGATGTGGTCCAAGGGCTCCGCATCCTCAAGGGGCTGGGCGCGATCGTCACTGTCCGGAATCGCTATGACGAGGTCTCGGACATCGCCTATCGCAAGACCGTTCGCGCCAACGGGGCCGAGGCGAGCCTCAATGGTGCCACCGAGGCAGCGGGGGCGATCTTCGTCTCCGCCCTCGGCATCGCCACCGGCGCGCTCGCGCTCAACGGGCATGTGACCATCGGTGAACTCATCACGGTCGTGGGCCTGACCCAATTCCTCATCACTCCGATGACGATGTTCGGAAGAAACCTCGCCTCGCGCTGGGCGTCGGCCGAGGCATCCGGACGGCGGATCCGAGAGGTTCTCGGGGCGGATTTCGAACGCACCACCGAGGTCGACGCCGCCAGGGCCACCCGATTCATCGAGTCCCTGCCTACCGGTCTCACCTCGGTACGCGGCACCGATCACGATGTGATCGCCCAACTCGAGTCGCTGCCCCGCAGCAGAGTGATCGTCGTCCCGCACGCGGCCGACCTGTTCGACGGCAGCGTCGCCGACAACGTCTACTCCGACCGAGCCATCGCGGAAGAAGCACTCCGAGTCGCCTGTTGCGACGACATCCCGGAGGGCCCCGACAAACGCGTCGGAGAGAACGGACGCATGCTCTCCGGCGGTCAGCGCCAGCGCGTGGCTCTGGCGCGCGCCCTCGCCTTCGATCCCGAGGTCCTCGTATTGCAGGATCCGACCACCGCCGTCGACTCGGTGACGGAGCAGAACATTGCCGAGCGAGCGTCCCGTCACCGGGCGGGCAAGATCACCCTTGTCTTCAGCGAGGCACCTGCATGGAACGCTGTCGCCGCCAACCACCTGAGTGCGGAGGATCTGAAGGCCACAACCGAGGAACTACTGGCAGGGGCCACCGCATGAGGTCGCCGACAAGCCCGACCCCACCCGTCAAGGCCGACACCACCCTTCGATTCCCCCTGGCCACCCTGAGTCAGGTACGGCGCGAGGTAGCGCATCAGTTGGGGCGGGTCCGCCACGCGAAGCCGTTGTTCCTGCTCGCACTCGTGCTGCTCGGCCTCGGCGCCTACGCCGGAGTGCTGGTGCCGCAGCTGATGGGCCGGATCGTGGACGTTGTGATGGGCGATATCCAGCAATCGCTGTGGCCGATCGGCGCAGGCCTGATGTCGGCGGCGATCGCCGGCGCGGTCATGAGCGCCTGCGGTTTCTATCTGGTGGCCCGGCTGTCGGAGCGCGTGATCGCGAACCTCCGCCAGGACATGGTCGGCACCGCCCTCGGGCTGCCCACTCACCGAGTCGAGGATGCAGGCACAGGTGACCTCGTCAGTCGTTCCACCGATGACGTCGCCGAATTGTCGGCTGCCGTCACCGAGACCGTACCGACGCTCTCCACCTCGTTGTTCACGGTCATTGCCACCGTCATCGCCCTGTTCACGCTGGACTGGCAGTTCCTGATCATCCCGGTCATCGTCGCGCCGGTGTACTACATTGCCGCGCGCCTCTACCTCAGTAAGGCTCCCGCACGCTACGCCGACGAACGCGCGGCAATGGCCGAGCGCGCCCGCCGCGTTCTGGAGGCCATCCGGGGCCGAGCGACAGTGCGTGCGTTCTCGATGGAAGACCGCATGCACACCGAGATCGGGAACGCCTCGTGGAGCGTGGTCCGCAAAGGGATCAGGGCACGCACCACCATGCTCGGCCTCAACGCCTGGATGCTCGGTGCCGAGTTCCTCATGTTGACGACCGCGCTGTCGATGGGATATCACCTGGTGTCCACGGGCGTCCTCACCGTAGGTGCCGTGACCGGTGCGGTCCTCATGATCATCCGGCTGCGCGGTCCCTTGAACACGTTCATGCGCGTGCTCGACGTCGTACAGTCCGGGTATGCCTCACTGGCGCGTGTCGTGGGAGTGGTGACGGACCCACCGGTGCCGGTACCCGACAGCGGTGTCGATGCTCCGCAGGGTCGCGTCGAGCTGCGCGACGTCAGCTTCGGCTACGGCGATTCCTGGGCGGTACGCAATATCGACGTCACCATCGGCCCGGGCGAGACGGTCGCCGTTGTCGGCGCATCCGGAGCCGGAAAGACCACGGTGGCAGCGCTTGTGGCGGGACTGCGAGTACCCGATGCCGGTGTGGTGCTCGTCGACGACCGCCCCGTGTCGTCGCTGTCCGACCGTGAGCGCATCGCCCGTCTCGCCATGGTCAGCCAGGAAGTGCACGTCTTCTCCGGAACCCTGCGCCAGGACATGACTCTCGCCAAGCCCGATGCCACCGACGCAGAGCTCCTTGCGGCACTCGATCTGGTTCATGCGCGCCCGTGGTTCGACCGGCTCCCCGAAGGTCTCGACACGGTGGTCGGTGCACGGGGCATCCAGCTCGATCCGGTGGCCGCGCAACAGCTCGCACTGGCTCGCGTCCTGCTTCTCGACCCGGCCGTCGTCATCATGGACGAGGCAACCGCCGAGGCCGGCTCTGCCGGGGCGGGGGCGTTGGAAGATGCCGCCGACGAAGTGACCCGTGGTCGTTCCGCCTTGGTGGTGGCGCACCGCTTGGACCAGGCCTCACGTGCCGACAACATCCTCGTCATGGACTCGGGTCAGGTTGTGGAGCAGGGCACCCATGGCCAGTTGCTCGCTCGTGGCGGGATCTATCACGGATTGTGGTCCGCGTGGACTGCCGGTCGGCAGGAGACCGACGACGTGCGCGCGGAGAAAGTGCACGCGTACCGCGACTAGTTCGCACGAGGGGGTGGTTGTGTGCGTGTTTGCCATCGGACTCGCACATGACCTCCCCCTCGTCGCAACGGGTGCGGTACGTCAATGACGCTAGACGTTGAACCGGAACTCCACCACGTCGCCGTCGGCCATCACGTAGTCCTTGCCCTCCATGCGGACCTTGCCCTTGGCCTTCGCCTCGGCCATCGATCCGGCCGCGTCGAGATCCGCAAACGATACGATCTCGGCCTTGATGAAGCCCCGCTCGAAGTCGGAGTGGATGACACCCGCCGCCTGCGGCGCGGTCGCGCCCTGCGGGATGGTCCAGGCGCGCGCTTCCTTGGGTCCCGCAGTGAGGTAGGTCTGCAGACCGAGGGTGTGGAAGCCGACGCGCGCGAGCGAATCGAGTCCGGCTTCGTCCTGGCCGATCGAGTCGAGCAGTTCCTGCGCTTCGTCGGGTTCGAGTTCGATGAGCTCCGACTCGACCTTCGCGTCGAGGAACACGCAGTCGGCGGGCGCCACGGCCGCGCGCAGTTCCTGCTTCTTCGCGTCATCGGTGAGTACCGACTCGTCGGCGTTGAACACGTAGAGGAACGGCTTGGTCGTCATGAGGTTGAGCTCACGCAGCAAGCCGAAATCGAGGGTGTCCTTCTTCGAGAACAGAGTGGCACCCTCGTCGAGCACGGCCTGCGCTTTGAGCGCTTCCTCGTGCTGCGGCTTGAGTTCCTTGTTCTTCTTCGCTTCCTTCTCGAGGCGTGGCACAGCCTTCTCGAGGGTCTGAATATCGGCGAGGATGAGTTCGGTCTCGATGATCTCGATATCGCCGAGCGGGTCGACGCGACCGTCGACGTGGACGACGTCGTCGTCGGCGAACACGCGCACGACCTGGCAGATTGCGTCGGCTTCGCGAATGTTGGCGAGGAACTTGTTACCGAGCCCCGCGCCTTCGGACGCGCCCTTGACGATGCCCGCGATATCTACGAACGACACGGTGGCGGGAAGGATTCGCTGCGAACTGAAGATCTCGGCGAGCCGATTGAGCCGCGGATCAGGCAGTTCGACGACACCGACGTTCGGCTCGATCGTCGCGAACGGGTAGTTCGCGGCGAGCACATCGTTCTTGGTCAGCGCGTTGAAGAGCGTCGACTTGCCGACGTTGGGAAGTCCGACGATTCCGAGGGTAAGGCTCACAGGATCAAGAGTCTACGTGGTCGTCGCGGTGACCATTCATCCGCACGCCACACGCACCAGTTGCGCGATGCGGGCCGCCTGATCTTCGGTGGGGACCGCCGAGCCGTTGGCCGCGAGTTCTCCAACTTTCGCGTTCACCTCGGCATCGTCGGCGCCGTCTTCGATCAGCGGGCAGGTTTCGGTGACGATCGTTTCGATCGACTGGGTCTCGCGGTCGGCCGACAGGTTCGGATATGCGGCACGGAATGCAGTGACGAATGCACCGAGTTTGGCGTCGTCGAACCAGCCTCCGGCACGCTCTGCCGCGCTGGACGCGGCGCTCTGCACGGACGAGGCCGCCCCCTCCACACGCTCCTGAGCGGATGTGACAGCGACGTCCACCGAGGAGCGCACACCCTCGGAAGTGGCCGAGTCGTCCTCGCCACAAGCGCTGAGGGCTGCGGCACATGCGAGGGCCATGACCACATACATCACTCTGCGGGGACGGGATGTGTCGATGCGCAAGGACATATGTCGAGAATGCCACGCGTTCGTGCTGGACACGGGCGTATCCGACAAACCTGCATCCCACGGCAGATCCGGCACGGTGGCCGTAGATTGGCGAATATCGATCGAGGCGATCAACACATGCGCGCGGAAGGACCACCGTTGAGCGAGGCGAAGAACACCTCCGACCACAAGGCAGGCGACAAAGCTGCGAAGCCGGATCGCGGGACCCTACTGGGCGTCGGTGGAATCTGGTTGGCGAAGTGGTCGGGCTGCCTCGTTCTCATCGCCGCCGCGGCTGTAGTGCTCGGCTGGGTCATCGAGAAGATGTGGGTGATCATCCTGCCGGTGGCCCTGGCAATCGTCGTCTCGACGATCCTGTGGCCGCCGACCCGCGGGATGACCAGACGTGGGGTTCCGCCCGCCGCAGCAGCCGGGCTGACTCTCGTGCTGTTCTTCGCGATCGTCGCCGGGATCATCGCCGGCATCGTCCCCTCCGTGGTGGCACAGGTTCCCGACCTTGCGAACAAGGCCACCGAGGGCATCAACACCGTGCAGGACTGGGTACAGGGCCCGCCGATCAACCTGCAGGACGAACAGCTCGACAACGCAGTGCACGTCGTCGTCGAACGTCTACAGGGCAGTGCCGCCTCGATTGCCGGCGGCGTGTTCTCCGGGGTGAGCACGGCAGGATCACTGCTGGTGACTCTGGCTCTGGTACTTGTGCTGACGTTCTTCTTCATCAAGGACGGGCCGCGGTTCTTGCCGTGGCTGCACTCGGTCAGTGGTCGCAGGGCAGGCCGTCACCTCGAAGAAGTACTCGAGCGGATGTGGGCCACCCTCGGCGGATTCATCCGCACCCAGGCGTTGGTGAGCTTCATCGATGCATTGTTCATCGGCATCGGCCTCGTCATCCTGGGGGTCCCGCTCGCCCCGGTACTCGCGATCCTGACGTTCATCGGTGGGTTCATTCCGATCGTCGGTGCGTTCGTCGCAGGCGCACTCGCGGTATTGGTCGCCCTGGTCGCAAACGGGTTCACCACAGCAGTGATCGTGTTGATCCTGATCATCGCGGTGCAGCAGATCGAGGGCAACGTACTGCAACCGGTGCTGCAGTCCAAGAGCATGAAATTGCACGCCGTAGTTGTGCTGCTCGCCGTGACGGCCGGCTCGTCATTGTTCGGGATCATCGGCGCCTTCCTGGCTGTCCCGGTCGCGGCAGTCGGCGCGGTGGTCATCCGCTACATCGGCGAACAGATCGACGCACGATCGGTGGAGCGCGAAGACGGCGAGAACGAGGACGAGGAGGACAGGAAGGCCTTGCCTGCGCCGGGAGACACTTCCGCGCCCGACCCGAACTCGTCGTCCCCCAACCCGTAAGTACCGCTCAACCCGCCACCTGCACGGTGGAGCCGGTGCGACCACGCAACACGTGCAGGCGGCTCGGAATTCGTTGCCGCAGTTCGTCGACGTGGCTGACCACACCCACTACCCGCCCACCGGCACGCAGCTCGTCGAGGACCCCCATCACCGCATCGAGTGCGTCGGCGTCGAGAGTGCCGAAACCCTCGTCGATGAACATGGTGTCGATCACCACTCCGCCGGCCTCGGCTGCGACGACATCCGCGAGCCCGAGTGCCAGCGCCAGGGATGCCTGGAACGATTCGCCACCCGACAGCGTCTTGGTGGACCGCACCGAACCCGTGTATTCGTCGTGGATGTCGAGGCCGAGCCCGCCTCGCTTGCCGTGGCTACCTGCAGCGTCACTGTGCACGAATTCGTAGCGGCCACCGGACATCCTGCGCAGCCGCTCGGACGCCGCCTCCGCCACCTCTTCGAGGCGTGCAGCGAGCACATAGGAACGCAACGACATTCTGCGGGTGTTCGCCCCTCCACCGGCGACGACGTCGGCAAGTGCCGTGAGTTCGGCCTGCTCGTCGCGCAGCGGCACCAGCGCCTCGTAGGCCCGCTCTAGACGGCTCGCGTAGGACGCGATGTCGGCGTGACGACGGTGCGCCTCGGTCGCGGCAGCGAGCGCGGATTCGAGTGCCGCAGCACCGGAGTCGACCACCCCGCGCGCTGCCTCGACATCGGCGACCTCGTTGCCGGTGAGAGCATCGATCTCCGGTTCGGCGAGCACGGCGGCGACGATCGCCTTGCGGTTCTCGGCATCGCGGATCTCGTAATCGATCTCCGCGATTCTCGACGCGGGACGCAGCGCGGCACGCGCGTGCGCCAGGTCGGCGAATCCGCCGTCGGTTGCGGCGGCCTCCGCTTCACGAGCGCGTTGCTGCGCAACCGAACGCACCTGAACCACCCTGAGCCTGGCATCGAGCCACGCGGTGGCAGCGCGCACCAGAGCGGCGAGGTGCTCCCGCTTGACCGACAACGATTCACTGCCGTCGACTGCCGCAGCGATACGACAGCCGATCTCCTCGGCCTCCGATGCGAGTACCGCATCGTCGCGGGCGATGGTTGCCAGTACGGTCTCCGCCTCCCGCTCTCGGGCCTGCAGAGCAAGGTCGCGTTCGTGAAGATCGGCGACCGCGCGGCGACGACCCTCCAGCTGCGTTGCCGCAGACTCAGCCGTGTCGTGCGCCCGTACGGCGTCGGCGTGCGCCGCGGCCGACTCGTCTTCACAAGAGTCGCCGCTGCGTTGCCGCAGGATCGCCACCGCGCTGGCGGCATCTCCGACCGCCGCACGCACCTCGGTGAGCGCCTTCGCTGCTCGCCGCTCTGCGGCATGGGCGTTCTCTTCGTCGTCCTCGGTCGCGGCGTCGGGTTCGGGCCGTGCCGGCGACGGATGTGCGACCGCTCCGCACACCTCGCAGGGATCGCCGTCGACCAGCCTGGCAGCCAGTTCCGCCGCCATACCGGCGATTCGGCGAGCGCGAACATCGAGCAGGGCCTCGTGCGCCAGATTGTGATCCGTATGGCGCTGCGCAGCCGTCTTCTCGAGTTGGTGAAGTTCTGCACTGCGCGAGCGCAATTCACGAGCAGCAGCAAGCGCGTCGGCGGCGCGGTCGCGGGCATCGCGCAACCCCGGGAGCGACGCTGCAGCCTTCTCCGATTCGGCGACCGCGGCCGCTGCCTCCGTCACCATAATGGGCAGCGCAGCACGTTCCGCAACAACCCCTTCGAGTTCTGCAGCGGCGGTCTGCCGTTTTCCCTCCAAAGTCTCACGGCGCGAGACGATCTCGGAAAGACGCCGCTGCTGATCGATCAGGGCGTCGAGTCCGGTCACCTCACTCGACCACTGCTCGCAGCGGGGACGGATCAGCGCGCGGTCTGATTCGTCGGGCGGCCCGGGCACCTCGCCGAGTAGGCCGCGTCCCTCGACCGACCTTGCGAGAACCGATGCAGTGGAGTCGAGTTCGGCCTGGGCAGCTGCCGATTCAGCGGCAGCGCCCGCGGCTTCACGATCGAGGACCGCCACCAGTTGCGCACGACGCGCTGCGTCACGTTCGGCGAGAATCGCGGTGCGCTCCGGCTCGGTGACGTCGAGCCGGGCTCGGTCCGCGAGTGCTTCGCCGCGTCGCCGGATTCGGTCTGCCAGCGCGACCGCGTGGTCGAGTGCGGCGCGGTTGACACGATCGGTGTCGCGGGCATCGGCGTGCACCACCTCGGCCGAATCCCGGACGTCGGCTGCATCGGCGAGCAACCTGCGGGCCCATTCAACCGGTTCGGCGTCGGCTCCGGCCTCGATCCCGGCGGCTGCGGCCACCTTCGCTGCGAGTACGTCGACGGCCTTCTGCTGTTCGGCGAGCGCTTTCGCGCCGGACCCGCGGCGCTCGCGGAACCATTGCTCGACGTCACCGAATCTGGTGGTGTCGAACAGTCGCTCGAGAAGTTTGCCGCGCTCATCGCTGGGCGCCCGCAGAAATTTCGCGAATTCACCCTGCGGCAGCAACACGACCTGGAAGAACTGTTCGGCGCTCATCCCGAGCAGCCCCTTGACCACGTCGCCGATCTCGGGGATGCGCGACAGGTTCTCCCCAGTGCCGTCGAGCCACAACAGGGTGGCTTTCGCCTGCTGCTTGACGGTGCCGACCCCGCGCTTCTTCGGGCGCTCGAATTCGGGACTGCGCTCGATGCGTAGTCGCCGACCGCCGATCGTCGCCTCGAGGCAGACTTTCGGTGCGGCACCCGCGGGCGCGTGGTCGGACAGCAACCTACGCCCGTCGGCGCGGGCGCCGGGCACCGTGCCGTAGAGCGCGAACGCGACGGCATCGAGGATCGACGTCTTCCCCGCACCGGTCTGTCCGTGCAGGAGGAACAAGCCGTCGGCGCCGAGATCGTCGAAGTCGACGGCGACGGTGTCGGCGAACGGCCCGAAGGCGGTGATCTCGATCGAGTGCAATCTCATGCCGGTACGTCCACCCGCTGGTCGCGACCGGAGTCGTCGCCCCGCGACTCGTTGCCGATGCCGCGGCGGCGATCATCGTCGCGGAGGGCCTGTTCGAACCATTCCGTTTCGCGGGGGGACGGCTCGGAGCGGACGTCGGTGAGGAACGACGAGGCGATCTCGAGGTCGGTGCGGCCTCGGACCTTCTCCCGGTAGCTGCCGTCGGATCCCGACGCGGGGCGTTCCCACTGAACGTGCACAGCATGCGGAAATCGCTCCTGCAGCCGTCGCATCGCGTCGACGGGACGGGCCCGGTCGGTCAGGACAGCAGCGACATAGTGGTCCTCCGCGGCCTCGTGAGCCGAATCCGCGAGCAGATCGTCGAGATCGCCGGTGAGCTGGGTCAGCTCGCGCACCACGGGCAGGTCGACGCGGTCGGCGGAGACGAGGCCGTTCTCGTCGAGGTCGACGAGCCACACCGCCTTGCGATGAGAGCGCTCACCGAACGAATAGGGCAGCAGCGACCCCGAATACCGGACGTGTTCGGACACCGTCTGCGGCGAATGCAGGTGCCCGAGCGCAACATAGTCGGCGCCGTCGAAAGTGACCGCGGACACGGTCTCGACACCACCGACCGAAATCGACCGCTCCGACTCCGTCGGCTCCCCGCCCACGACGAACGCGTGCGCCAGCACCACGGTGCGGACGCCGCGCTCGGCGGCGTCGGTCTGTACCCGGGCCATGGCGGCGTCGAGGATCTCCTGATGCGACCGCGCACCGGGGACGCCGAGCTCGGCACGGGTGATCTCCGGCTCCAGATACGGGATGCCGTAGAACGCCACCGGCCCGTGCTCGTCGTTCAGCACCACGGGCCGGTCGACCTGCGAGACCCGCGTGATCAGGTGCAGTCCTCCGTGCACAGCAAACGCGGCACCCGCGCCGAGACGCACGGGCGAGTCGTGGTTGCCGGAGGTAGCGACGATCACTGCACCGGCGGCACGAATGGCCTCGAGCCCGGCATTGCACACTGCGACGGCGTCGGCACTGGGGATGGAGCGGTCGTAGATGTCGCCCGGCACCACCACCACGTCCACCCCACGCTCCGCGACGAGTTCTGCGACGGCGGTGAGCGCGGCGGCCTGGTCGGCGAGCAGGTCGACACCGTGGAAGGTGCGACCGATGTGCCAGTCGGAGGTGTGCAGGATCCGCATGTCGTCAGACGGTAGAGGAAGACACCGACACGCTCGGGTTCCGGGTAACTGTCACGGCGGTGCGGCATCATGCGGCTCATGTCAGCTCTCACAGCTCTGGGTCTCGTCGTCGCACTCGCCCTCGGGGTGGTGCTCGGCTGGCTGCTGCACGCATCGCGCAGCGGCGACCGCGCAGCGCGTGCCGAGGCGAAACTCGCTGCCCTCGAGGCCAACGAATCACAGTTGCGGCAATCGTTGAGCGCGGTGAACGAGGATGCCGCGCGGCGGCATTCCGGGGCCGTCGGTGAACAGGTATCGCGGCTGGTCGGGCCCCTGCACGAGGCAGTCGGGGCGCTGTCCAAACAGGTCGAGAACGTCGAGCGGAGCCGGATCCACGCGTATGCGGGCCTGACCGAGCAAGTGGAAGGGATGCACCGCGCCTCCCAGTCGCTGTCGACGCAGACCCAGCAACTCGTCACTGCACTGCGAGCGCCGCAGGTACGCGGCAGGTGGGGCGAGATCCAGCTGGAGCGGGTCGTCGAGCTGGCCGGGATGGTGCGGCACTGCGACTTCGACACGCAGGTGTCGAAGGAGGGCGTACGCCCCGACCTGTTGGTCTACCTCGCAGGCGGCAAACAGATCGTGGTGGACGCCAAGGTGCCGTTCGCTGCCTATCTCGACGCGGCGCAGGAGGAGGACCCGGCACAGCGCGAACGACATCTGACCCGGCACGCACGCCAGTTACGCACCCACATCGACCAGCTTTCCGCGAAGTCGTACTGGGAGTCGTTCGATCCGACGCCGGAGTTCGTGGTGCTGTTCGTACCGGGCGACCCGTTCCTCGATGCAGCCCTCGGCGCCGACTCGGATCTGCTTGAGTACGCGTTCGCGCGAAACGTGATCCTCGCCACCCCGACCACGCTCGTCGCTCTGCTGCGCACGATCGCCTTCACATGGCGACAAGAGGCCCTGTCGCGGGACGCCGCGACCATCCACAGGCTGGGTAGAGAGCTGTATCAGCGCCTCGGCACGGTGGGCGATCACCTCGATCGGCTCGGCGGGCAATTGGGCAAAGCAGTCGATTCGTTCAACCTCACGGTGTCGTCGATGGAGGCACGGGTGGGAGTCACCGCCCGAAAGCTCAATGAGCTGGAACTTTTCGATGGCGACGTTCCCGAGATCCGGCGCGTCGACTCGTGGCCGCGACGCAGCACACTCACAGAAACTGCGGAATCCGACGGTCCTGTCGACGAAGCAAGCTGATTCTGTCGGGTTACTGTTTACCTTGTGTCTGCATCCCAACGCGCTCGCTCGGCAGTGCCGCTCGATATGCGGTCGTTGGTCCCGTCGCTTCCCGGTGTCCCCTGGTGGGGTGCACCACTCATCGCTGTCGGTGTCACCCTTGTCGGGCTGCTGATCGATGCGACCGGCGGCGACCAGCTGACGTCCACATTCACTGTCTTCTATGTCCTCGGATGCATCGCGGCCGTTGCCGCGGTCCGCTATCGCGGATTGTTCACCGCGATGGCCCAGCCGCCGTTGTTGCTGCTGCTGGCTGTGCCGATCGGTCAGGAAATCCTGGCTTCGGGCAGCACGAGCGGACTCAAGGAATTGGCCTTGAATGTCGCATATCCACTGGTCAATCGGTTCCCGGCCATGTTGCTGGCGACCGTGGCGGTGTTGGTGATCGGTGCTGCACGGATCTTCCTCGCCAAGCAGAACGTCGGTGTTCGCGCGCGCGCCCCGCGGTCCCGTCGAGCGGCGCCTGCGCGCAGTGCCGCAACCGCACGCCGACGCAGTACCGCGAAGCGTCCCGTACCGGAGGAACCGAATCCGGCCGAGGCTCCTCGCAAGGCTTCCTCGCCGCGCACCTCCGCAGTGCGCGGCCCCTCGGCACGCGCGGAGCAGGCAGAACCGCCGAGGGCGAAGGCCTCGGTCCGCGACGTCGCCGATTCACGCGGCCGTGCGGCAGCACCGCGACGGCGAAGCACCCCGCCCCCGGCCAGCGACCCGGTGGCGCGCGCAACACCTGCGCCGCGCCGTGGCGATATCGATCCGAGGCGCGACGCCCCTCAACGGCGACGACCCCGACCTGAGGAAGCCTCCCTCCGCACACCACAGCCCACACCCATGGCCGGTGCTCCGAGGCAGGTCCCCGGGTACCGGCCACCGGTGGTGCGCTACCGGGATCGCGTCGACGACTGAGTTGCGCGATGTCCGCTCAGCGGCGGGCGTCCCGCAGCTCGCGCGGCAGCGCGAACACGAGGGTCTCGTTGGCGGTGGTCACCGACTGCACACTGTGGAATCCGTGCTCGTCCAGTAGATCGATCACGCCACGCACGAGGATCTCCGGCACGGATGCACCCGAGGTGATACCGATCGTCTCGACGCCGTCGAGCCATGCGGGGTCGACCTCGCGGGCGTAGTCCACCAGGTGCGCGGCCTTCGCGCCCGCACCGAGCGCGACCTCCACCAGGCGGACCGAATTCGAGGAGTTCCGAGAGCCGACCACTATCACCAGGTCGCATTCGGGTGCCATCGCCTTGACCGCGACCTGACGATTCTGCGTGGCATAGCAGATGTCGTCGCTCGGCGGATCCTGCAACTGCGGGAACTTCTCGCGCAACCGCTGCACGGTGGTCATCGTCTCGTCGACACTCAGGGTGGTCTGCGAAAGCCAGATCACCTTCGACGGGTCTCGTACCGTCACGGCATCGACCGCGTCGGGGCCGTCGACGAGCTGAACGTGGTCGGGGGCCTCTCCTGCAGTACCTTCGACCTCCTCGTGGCCTTCGTGGCCGATGAGCAGGATGTCGAAATCGTCGCGGGCGAAACGCTTCGCTTCCTGGTGCACCTTCGTCACCAGCGGGCAGGTCGCGTCGATCGTGTGGAGGTTGCGGACGGCCGCGGCCTCGTGCACCGCGGGCGAGACGCCGTGCGCCGAGAACACGAGGACCGACCCCTCCGGGACCTCGTCGGTCTCGTCGACGAACACGACACCTTGCTCGGCAAGGGTCTCCACGACGTGCCGATTGTGCACAATCTCTTTACGGACGTAGATCGGAGCACCGTGCTTCTCGAGAGACTTCTCGACGGTCTCCACTGCACGGTCCACACCGGCGCAGTATCCTCTCGGCTCGGCGAGAAGGACGCGCTTCCCCGGCGCCGATGTGCCGGGTGACCGTGTGATTCCTACTTCGAGCGGGACAGGCGCAGACATGTCTCCAGAGTACGGGCCGAGCGGTCACACCGACCCGCTCGGCTACCAAAGACACCGATCGTGAGGCAGGGTGAGGGAATGATCCGTCCACCGTTCATGGCACGGGTGGCCGCCGGCGTGGCCGTCACCGCGTACGAAGAAACTCTCCGACTTCCGAGTACTGCAGTTGCGCTCCCGATGACCACGGTAAGTCAGATCCTGCAGACCGCGATGCGGATGCAGCAAGTGATGACCGGCCTGGCGATCAAGGGCGATCAGCTTTTCGAGGTGTTCGCGTCGTCGCCTTCCGAGGAACCCGAGTGGGCAGTGTTCGACGAGGACAAAGAGCCTCTCACCAGCACAGAGGAGCCCGCGAAGCAGGTCGATACCGCGGCCCCGGCCACACCGGGGGCGTCGGCGTCCGGCCGCTTCGCGCTGTACTCGGTGCCGCCGGGTGAGGCTGCGGGCAGGCCTGCCGCGGCCCCCGCCTCGACGGAGGCGCCCGCCACCGCCCCCGCACCATCCGCTTCGTCCACCGCCGAGTCGAAGGCTCCCGCTGCTGCCGGGGCGAAGAAAGCGCCTGCGAAGAAGGCGGCCGCCAAGAAGGCCCCTGCGAAGAAGGCCTCGGCCCCGCGCCCCTCCGCCGCGAAGGCGGCTGTGACGAAAACCTCACCGGCGAAGAAGTCGGCGGCCGCGAAGTCCGCGTCGAAGTCGGCACCCGCCTCGGCGGCCAAGCCGACGCAGCCGGCCGAGATCGCCGAGTACCTCGACTACGGCACGTTGACCCTCGCGCAGCTGCGTGCTCGTCTCCGCACGTTGTCGGTCGAGGACCTCACCGCGCTCCTCGCCTACGAGAACGCGAATGCCGGGCGCGCTCCGTTCGTCACGATGCTGTCCAACCGGATCTCCAGCGCCGAACGCAAGTGAGCACAGGTCAGACCGGTGGTCGCACCAACTCGGCGGAGAACCCGTGGCCGGTGCGCACCGTGTCACAGAAGATCTCCGGTTGGATCGACAAACTCGGCACCGTATGGGTGGAGGGGCAGCTCACCCAGATCAACGCCCGGCCGGGGACCCGGACTGCGTTCTTGACCCTGCGCGACCCGTCGGTGGACATGTCGTTGCAGCTCACCTGCGACCCGCAGCTGCTTCGCGCATCCGAGGTGCCGCTCACCGAGGGCGCCAGCGTCGTGGTGTTCGGCAAGATCACGTTCTGGCCGGGTCGCGGCAGCCTGGCGTTGCGGATCACCGAGATCCGCCCCGTCGGAATCGGCGAACTTCTCGCACGCCTCGAACGTCTACGCAAACTTCTCGCCGCGGAAGGTCTTTTCGATCAGCGGCTCAAGCGCCCGTTGCCGTTCCTGCCCCGGCGCGTCGGGCTGATCACCGGCCGGGCCAGCGCCGCCGAACGCGACGTGTTGTCGGTCGCGGAGCGACGGTGGCCCGCCGTGCAGTTCGACGTGCGCAACACCCCGGTGCAGGGGCCGACCGCGGTGCCGCAGATCCTCGAAGCGCTCGCCGCGCTGGACAAGGATCCCGACGTGGATGTGATCATCCTCGCGCGCGGCGGTGGTAGCCCCGAAGATCTGCTGCCGTTCTCCGACGAAGCTCTGTGCCGCGCAATCGTCGCGTGCACGACGCCCGTCGTCAGTGCGATCGGGCACGAACCGGACACCCCGCTGTCCGATTACGTCGCGGACCTTCGGGCCGCGACACCCACCGACGCTGCGAAGTGTGTCGTGCCGGACGCCGTCGCCGAACAGGATCTCGTCGACGAACTCCGGTCACGAGCTGCCGGTGCCCTGAGGAACTGGGTGCGACGGGAAGAACACGTGATCGCACAGCTGCGCGACCGGCCCGTGTTGGCCGATCCGGCCGCCGCACTCGATCGGCGTACGGACGAGATCGAACGACTCCGGGTGGCCGCGCGCCGCGACATTTCGCGGGCGATCACGTCCGAGGCAACGACCGTCGAACATCTGCGTGCACGCCTGTCCACACTCGGACCTGCGGCAACACTCGCTCGCGGCTACGCCGTGGTGCAGCGGGTCGTGGCCGACGGCGATCCCGAGGTGGTGCGGTCGGTCGACGATGCCCCGCCGGGCACACAGCTGCGAGTGCGAGTGGGTGACGGTGCGGTGCGAGCCGTCGTCATGGGACGAGAGAAGTGAAGGATCACGCTGTGAGCGACACGAATTCCGACGTTGCCGAACTCGGCTACGAACGCGCGCGCGATGAGCTCGCGAACGTCGTCAAGATGCTCGAGCAGGGCGGGCTGGATCTGGACGATTCACTCGCGTTGTGGGAGCGGGGTGAGGCACTGGCCAAGCGGTGCGAGCAACATCTTGCCGGCGCACGTCAGCGGGTCGAGAACGCCCTCGCGCACGCCGACGACGAGTACGACGACAGCGACGAAGACTAACCGGTCAGGGCTCCAGCGGCTCGGCAACTCCGACCGCGGTGGCGAGTTCGGTGAACTCTTCGTCGGTGCCCGAACCACCGACCAGGATGCGGACGTCGCCGAAGTCCGATACCCACAGCGCTTCGACGCCTTCGCCCCCGTAGACGGTCCAGTCCCGGGTGCCGATCTGCTGCGCGCCGGTGACGCGACGCGATTCGCCTGCCACGAACCGGACGAGTTCGTCCTCGCCCGCGTCGGACTGCGTGAAGCGCACGTAGCGTCCTCCGGCGGTGACGAACCCCACGGTGCTCGAATCGCCGCCTTCGCTTCCGGAGATGATGCTGCGACTCCCCGAGTTGGACTGCCAGCCCTCCGGAACTTCGGGGTGCCGGATCGGGAAGCCGAGTTCCTTCGCGTCGTACTTCAGGCCTGCATCGAGATCGAAGGTCGGTACCGGACCCGCAGTCGGCCCCCCGGGGCTGAAGGAGCACTGGCTCGCGACTCCGGCAATGACCAGCATTGCGACAACCAGCGGAATCAGCGACCAGGCCATATCGCGGGTGTCGTTCAGGATGCGAGGTTTCTTGGGAGCCACGTAACCAGTCTGACAGCCCACGCCGAGGTGCGGTGCGCCCGCCCTGGGTCCGACACGTCATCGAGGCCCGGGTGATGAGACAATGACCACGCGATACACCCATCCGCTCGTGCGGCCCCGATCCCGGCGGCCACATCTGCGCCGGCGCCACTCGAGCGTCGACCGACTTTCATCAGGAGGCAGTAGCCCATGACGGCCAGCACCCCACAGCGCCGCGAAGCTCCCGACCGCAACCTCGCGCTCGAACTGGTGCGCGTCACCGAGGCCGCAGCGATGGCAGCAGGCCGCTGGGTCGGACGCGGCGACAAGGAGGGCGGCGATGGAGCCGCCGTCGATGCCATGCGCCACATGGTGAGTTCGGTGTCGATGCAGGGCGTCGTCGTGATCGGTGAGGGCGAGAAGGATGAAGCGCCCATGCTCTACAACGGCGAGGAAGTCGGCAACGGCGACGGACCGCTGTGCGATGTCGCTGTGGATCCGATCGACGGCACCACGCTCATGTCGAAGGGCGCGCCCGGCGCGATCGCAGTCCTCGCAGTCGCTGAACGCGGCGCCATGTTCGACCCGTCGGCCGTGTTCTACATGGAGAAGATCGCGGTCGGTCCCGAGGCAGCGGATGTCATCGATATCACCGTCCCCGTCGCGGAGAACATCCGCCGCGTGGCGAAGGCCAAGAGCATTGCGATCCCGGACCTGACGGTCACGATCCTCGATCGCGAGCGTCACGCAGGCATCATCGGCGAGGTGCGCGAGGCGGGGGCCCGCATCCGATTGATCTCCGACGGCGACGTTGCCGGCGCCATCGCCGCGGCACGGCCCGGCTCGGGTGTCGACATGCTGCTCGGTATCGGTGGCACCCCCGAGGGCATCATCGCTGCGGCCGCCATGCGGTGCATGGGTGGCGCGCTGCAGGGCCGGCTCGCCCCGAAGGACGACGACGAGCGCCAGAAGGCCATCGACGCAGGACACGACCTCGACCGCGTGCTGACCACGACCGACCTGGTGACCGGCGAGAACATCTTCTTCTGCGCGACCGGTGTCACCGACGGCGAATTGCTGCGCGGTGTCCGGTACACCCCGGGTGGAGCCGAAACGCAGTCGATCGTGATGCGCAGCAAGTCCGGCACCGTCCGCATGGTCGAGGCCTATCACCGCCTCAAGAAGCTCGGCGAGTTCTCGTCGATCGATTTCCAGGGCGTCGACGGCGCCGCGCCGCCGCTGCCGTGACCTGACAGGCCTCCGTGGGGTGCAGGAACGTTTTCTTGCACCCCACAGATGTGCTCGGCGGGCCTACCGTGGACGGCATGACCGACACTTCCGAGCAGTCTTCCCCTCAGTACCGCATCGAGCACGACACCATGGGCGAGGTCCGGGTCCCGGTCGACGCCCTCTGGCGCGCACAGACCCAGCGCGCCGTAGAGAATTTCCCGATCTCCGGACGCGGCCTCGACCGCGCGCAGATCCGCGCTCTCGGACTTCTCAAAGCCGCATGTGCACAGGTCAACAAGGATCTCGGCCTTCTCGACGCCGAGAAGGCGGATGCGATCATCGCCGCTGCCCGCGAGATCGCCGACGGCAAGCACGACGACCAGTTCCCGATCGACGTGTTCCAAACCGGTTCGGGCACAAGCTCGAACATGAACACCAATGAAGTCATTGCGTCGATCGCCGCGCAGGCCGGCGTCACCGTTCACCCGAACGACCACGTCAACATGTCGCAGTCGTCGAACGACACATTCCCCACCGCAACACATGTCGCCGCCTCCGAAGCGGCCGTCGCCGATCTCGTTCCGGCACTGGGGCAATTGCAGAGCGCGCTCAGCGACAAGGCCACCGAGTGGCGCACTGTCGTCAAATCCGGCCGTACGCACCTGATGGACGCCGTACCCGTCACTCTCGGTCAGGAATTCGGTGGATACGCACGCCAGATCGAAGCGGGGATCGAGCGGGTGCAGGCCACATTGCCGCGCCTCGGCGAACTGCCCATCGGCGGGACCGCCGTCGGTACCGGACTCAACGCCCCGGACGACTTCGGGCCGCGGGTGGTCGCCGAACTCGTCGAGGCCACCGGTGTCGATGCGCTGACACCCGCCCGGAACCGGTTCGAAGCGCAGGCCGCGCGGGATGGTCTCGTCGAGGTATCCGGAGCGTTGCGCACGATCGCGGTGTCGCTTACCAAGATCGCGAACGATGTTCGCTGGATGGGGTCGGGTCCGTTGACGGGGCTTGCCGAGATCCAGCTACCCGATCTGCAGCCCGGAAGCTCCATCATGCCGGGGAAGGTCAACCCTGTTCTGCCCGAAGCGGTTACGCAGGTCGCGGCACAGGTCGTCGGTAACGACGCCGCGGTCGCATGGGGAGGCGCAGCGGGTGCATTCGAACTCAACGTCTACATCCCGATGATGGCGCGGAACGTGCTGGAGTCGATTCGGCTGCTCGCCAACGTCTCGCGGCTTTTCGCGGACCGGTGCATCGCGGGCCTGGTCGCGAATGTCGAGCATCTGCGCACCCTCGCCGAGTCGTCACCGTCGATCGTGACCCCGTTGAACTCGGCGATCGGCTACGAGGAGGCTGCCGCAGTCGCCAAGGAAGCCTTGAAGGAGCGCAAGACCATCCGGCAGACGGTGATCGATCGCGGACTCATCGGCGAGCAACTCAGTGAGGACGAGCTCGACCGTCGCCTCGATGTTCTCGCGATGGCGAAGGTCGAACCCGAACGGTGATGCCCGACCCCGGCCCCATGCTCCGGGGCCGGGGATGGCGTCAGTCCATCACCACCTCGGTCTGGCCGTCGATGTAGGTGATATGGCCGTTCTCGAAGTCGCTCTGCAGACCCCCGTCGATAGGATGCTCATCGCTGACCGGGAAACCTAGTTCGCCGCCTGCCCCGTCTTCCGCCTCCCACGCCACGCGGATCTCGCCCCACACGATGTGGGCGTCGGTGTCCGGACTCCACGCGATGATGCCTCCGTCGAATTCGGCGATGTTGCCGTCGCCGACGTCCTCCTGGTTTCCGGTTGCCATGCCGAGCGGACTGGACTCACCGCCGACCTCGTTGTATTTGGCGAGGATCTGACCGCTCAGCTCGACCGATTCGCCGTCCGGTCCGGGTACCGCGCTGGTCTGCTCGTCAGCAGGCTCGGTGCCGGTCTCTTCCGCACCCTCGGTTCCTTCGTCGCCGGTGGTCTCCTCAGCGCCGGTGGTTTCATCAGAGCCCTGCACCTCGGACGCCACACTTTCGGCTGCGGACTCGACGGCGCTCGTAGCGCTACCGACAACATCTTCTGCACTGGTGTCGTCGCCGCAGGCCGAGGCGACCAGGCCGACGGCAGCGAGCGCAGCCACTGTAGTTGCCATTCGACGGTTGATTCGGTTCATGGATCTTCTCCTGTCGGACTTCCCGCACCGGTGGTCACGCACGGGATAGGACAAGCGGACGCCCCGAACGTAACCGCGCGGAACCGGTGTTCGTAGCCATTCGACCTGGATAAGTCCACTTTCTTCGAAGTGAACCGATTCATGGCGTCCCTGCAGATCGATTCGATTCCGAGAAGGTCGTTCTCGTCGACACGCCGGGAACGACGCCGTACCATCCCCGCAATCGACAAAAGGGGGAGCACATGAATGCCATCGCCACGACACCGACCACACCCGACACCGCCATCACGGTGGTCAGGGAGTTCCTCGAGGCCCTTGCCGAAAGCCGGCCACGCGACGCCACCCGCCACATGGATGACGACATGTCGTGGCACAACACCTCGCTGCCCACCCTGCGTGGCGCTCGGAGGATCGGCTCCGTGCTGGCGGGCCTCGAGAAGCAGTCGCTCGGTTTCGATGTGGTGGTACACCATATCGCCGCCGAAAGCGCCGAGGTCGTGCTCACCGAACGCACCGACGTGCTCCGCTTCGGCCGCATCGAGATCGTCTTCCCGGTGTGCGGCACGTTCGAACTACGCGACGGACGCATCGTTGTCTGGCGCGACCATTTCGATGTTCTCGGATTCCTCGGTGCGACCGCGCTCGGTCTCGTCCGGGCCGCGGTCCGCCGGCCGTAAACTCTCTGCGGCGACCGAACGGTTCGGTGGCCATCGAACAGGGAGCATTGACATGTCCGACGCCGAGTACAGCCCTGGGTTCGAAGCGGGACTCGAGATCCGGCGCGAAGTCATGGGAGACGACTTCGTCGAGCGAGCCTTCGACCGCGCGCGAGGCACCGATTCCGAGGAAATCCAGGAGTTCGTCACCGAACATGCCTGGGGCGCAGTGTGGTCGAGGCCCGGCCTCGACCGCCGTAGCCGAAGCCTGCTCAATCTCGGCATGCTCATCGCGCTGCGCGCCGAGAACGAGCTGCGCGGTCACGTACGAGGCGCACTGCGCAACGGCTTGACCCGCACCGAGATCGTCGAATCCGTGATCCATTGCAGCGCCTACTGTGGCGCCCCCGCGGCGCTCGCCGCGATGCGTGTCGTTCAGGAAGTACTCGAGACCGAACTCGGCGCCCTCCCCGACTCCGAATAGCGCACTCGCACATGGCCGAACGTCACCTTCGGCTATCTCAGCGTACTGAAGGTGACGTTCGGCCGACACATCAAGCGCCCGGCGCGAACTCCTCGAGCATCTCGGTCACGAGCGCCGCGATCGGCGACCGCTCGCTGCGGGTCAGCGTGATGTGCGCGAACAGTGGGTGCCCCTTGAGCTTCTCGATCACCGCTGCCACACCGTCGTACCGCCCGACACGGAGGTTGTCGCGCTGCGCGACATCGTGGGTGAGCACCACCCGCGACCCGGTACCGAGCCGCGACAGCACCGTCAGCAGCACATTGCGTTCGAGAGACTGCGCCTCGTCGACGATCACGAACGAGTCGTGCAGCGACCGCCCGCGAATATGGGTGAGCGGCAATACTTCCAGCATCCCTCTCGCGATGACCTCCTCCATCACCTGCGGGCTCGCGAGCCCCTCGAGGGTGTCGAACACTGCCTGTCCCCAGGGGTTCATCTTCTCGGCCTCGGTCCCGGGGAGATAGCCCAGTTCCTGACCGCCGACGGCGTAGAGAGGCCGGAACACGACGACCTTGCGGTGGGACCGCTTCTCGAGCACCGCCTCGAGGCCCGCTGTCAGCGCAAGTGCCGACTTGCCGGTTCCCGCCTTACCCCCGAGTGACACGATGCCGACGGATTCGTCGAGCAACAGATCGAGTGCGACGCGCTGCTCGGCCGAGCGGCCGTGCAGACCGAATGCCTCGCGGTCACCGCGGACCAGCTGCACCTGCTTGTCCGCGGTAACGCGGCCGAGTGCGCTCGAGGATCCGCCGAGAAGCCGGATACCGGTGTGACACGGAAGATCCCGGGCCGCTTCGAGATCGACGACGCCCGCCGCGAACAACTCGTCGATCAGCGCCTTGTCCACTTCGAGTTCGGACATGCCGCTCCAGCCGGAGGTGACCACGTCCTGTGCGTGGTATTCGTCCGCGGTCAGGCCGACCGCACCGGCCTTGACCCGCAGCGGTGTGTCCTTGCTGACGAGCACCACATCGCGACCCTCCGCCGCCAGATTCATCGCGCACGCGAGAATTCTCGAGTCGTTCGAATCGGTGCGGAAACCGGAGGGCAGGACCATCTGATCGGTGTGGTTGAGCTCCACGTGCAGCATTCCACCGGACTCGCCGACCGGGATGGGGCGGTCGAGGCGACCGTGGCGCTGCCGCAGGTCGTCGAGCAACCGCAGTGACTCCCGCGCAAACCACCCGAGTTCGTGGTGGTGGCGCTTGCCTTCGAGCTCGCCGATCACCACCAGGGGCAGTACGACCTCGTGTTCGGCGAATCTCGTGACCGCCCACGGATCGGAGAGCAGGACGGAAGTATCCAGCACGTAGGTGCGTACGGCTGGAACGGAGCGTGTTGCGTTCACGTGAGGCTCCTCGACCTGCGCGGCACCGCGCAGATTGTTCGGTGGCCGGTCGTTCCCTGGTGGTCCTCACGGACACGAGGGCCGGGTGCCGGCCCCTCGCTCGGACTGTTCTGCCGCACGATCAGGGACCTCCCGCGTAGCCGGCACTGCGCCGCCTACACCCTCGACGCTAACCCCGATACGACCGGTTCGCTGGGTACCGGCAAGGCGTGTCGGTGAAGTTCGGATGAACCGCAGTTGTCCGTCTGCGCGGCATCACGAGAGCGTCGCGGCCAACTGCCCGTCGTGAGGCACGTTGCGGTGGGCCGTCGCTTCGAGCGCGCCGATGATCGCGTCGGTCGTTTCGACCCTGCCGACCCGCTTGGCAACGTATTCGAGAGCCATCACGTGCTCGTCGCGAGAGAAGTCGGCGGTGCCGTCGACCACCATGAACGGAGCAACGTCGCTCATGAAGGCATCGGCGGCACTGAGCATGCAACCCATGTGCGCGTAGACCCCGGTGACGATCAGCTGGTCACGGCCGTAGTGCGCGAGCAGCTGCCGAAAATCGGTGCGCTGGAAAGCGGAGTACCGCCACTTGGTGACCTGGATGTCGGAGGTGTCCGGGGTCAGCTCATCGATCACCTCGGTGTCGCGGCCTGCGGTCAGGCCGGTGCCCCAGAAGTCGGCGAGGATGCCTCGGCGGGACGGGTGCTGATCGCCCGGCTGCATCGTGTAGACCACGGGCACTCCGGCAGCCTTGCAGGCCTCGCGGATACGAACGATGTTGGGAACCACGACGGACAGCGGCTCGGCGTCCGGCCGGTAGGCGTCGATGAAGTACTTCTGCATGTCGTGGATCAGCAGGACGGAACGCGAGGCGTCGAGCGCCCACTCCACTCTGGCGTCCGGGAGCTCGTCGCGGGTGGGCATCGAGTACGGGGAAATGGCGGGAATGGCCATGCGGCATAGTCCTTCTGGTCTCAGGGCACAAAAGTTGTCGCGAACATTGCGGCCATGAACACGGCCCCAACGGAGCATAGGCTACCCTAATGACCGCTCCGAGATGGGTGTCGGACACGCACGAGCCGAACGACATACGACGTGAGCCCGGTCCGCACCCATACAGGTGCGGACCGGGCTCACGACAAGCACAGGTCGAGACCGGAACCCCGGCCTGGACGACTCAGATCAGGGGCCAGTCCTCCAGTCCCTGGTAGAGCGGGATGTCCTGCGCCAGCTTGCTCACCCGGGCGCGCAGCGCGTCGAGATCGGCGCCACCGATGAGCGTCTGCGCGATGATGTCGGCGACCTCGGTGAACTGCTCGTCGCCGAAGCCGCGGGTTGCGAGCGCCGGGGTACCGATGCGCAGGCCGGAGGTGGTCATCGGCGGGCGCGGATCGAACGGCACCGCATTGCGGTTGACGGTGATGCCGACCTCGTGCAGCGCGTCCTCACCCTGCTGTCCGTCGAGCTGCGAGTTGCGCAGGTCGACGAGAACCAGGTGGACGTCGGTGCCGCCGGTCAGGACCGAGATGCCCTTGTCGGCCACATCGGCCTGCGACAGCCGCTCGGCGAGGATGCGGGCACCCGACAGCGTGCGCTGCTGGCGGTCCTTGAACTCCTCGCCCGCGGCGATCTTCAGCGCGACGGCCTTCGCGGCGATCGCGTGCATGAGCGGACCGCCCTGCTGGCCGGGGAAGACCGCCGAGTTGAGCTTCTTGGCCCACTCCTTCTTGGCCAGGATCAGACCGGAACGGGGGCCACCCAGGGTCTTGTGCACCGTGGTCGACACGACGTCGGCATACGGCACGGGCGACGGGTGCAGACCCGCAGCAACCAGACCTGCGAAGTGAGCCATGTCGACCCACAGGTAGGCCCCGACCTCATCGGCGATCGCGCGGAACGCCGCGAAATCCTCGTGCCGCGGGTACGCCGACCAGCCCGCGACGATGACCTTCGGCTTCTCCCGAAGCGCGATGTCGCGGACCTCGTCCATGTCGATGCGGTGATCGTCCTTGCTGACCCCGTAGGACGCCACGTCGTACAACTTGCCGGAGAAGTTGAGCTTCATGCCGTGCGTGAGATGACCGCCGTGCGCGAGATCGAGACCGAGGAGCTTCTCCCCCGGCGTCATGAGCGCCATCAGCACAGCCGCGTTGGCCTGCGCGCCCGAGTGCGGCTGAACGTTTGCGAACTCGGCGCCGAACAGTTCCTTCGCGCGGTTGCGGGCGAGGTCCTCGATGACATCGACGTGCTCGCAGCCACCGTAGTAGCGGCGACCGGGGTAGCCCTCGGCGTACTTGTTGGTCAGGACGCTGCCCTGGGCCTGCAGGACCGCACGCGGCACGAAGTTCTCCGACGCGATCATCTCGAGGGTGTCGCGCTGACGAGACAACTCACCGGCCATCGCCTGCGCGACCTCCGGGTCGAGATCGGCGAGCGAAGCGGTGTTGACGTCAGTGCCGGGCACAGTTGTCATCGAGGATTCTCCAAGCTGAGGACGGCAGGATACGGCGTCCAGTCTACGAACCGCGCCTCCATTCGAGGAACCCGGTCCCCGTAGGTGACCGAGGTCACCGCAGCGAACTCGGCACGAGCGGCTCGTCGAGCAGGCGCAGGAAGCGTTCGGAACGCGCGTCGCCGACCGGAACCTGAGCGAGCCAGCCGCCGAGCAGTCGGTAGCCCTCTACGTAGGTACTGATGTAGGCGCGCCACAGCGGCGACGACAGGAACCGCAGGGATTGCCGCGCGCGTTCCTGACTCGACAGCGACCAGCGCTGCAGGAACTCGGCGACATCGTCGTGACTGCACCCGCGGTCGTGCAGCAACAGCGCGGCATCCTGACGCACCGAAAGCAACCCGGCGGACGCCTGCCCCAGCTGCTCTGCGAGTTCCCCGTCGAATCGGAGTCCGAGATCCGCGTAGATCTCCTGCGCCCAGAGCCCCCAACCCGGCCCGACGATCGCCTCCAGCGCGAGGTCGGCGAGCCCCTCGGCCATGAGGCACTGCGGGGTATTGACGAGGAACAACGTCTGTTCACCTTGCCCGCCCGCGACGAGGCCCGCTTCCTTCCTGCAGTGTTCGGTGTGATGGCCGGGATAGGCCTCGTGCGCGATCAGCCGCGGCAGATTCGACATCTGCTGCTCGAGGTCGGAGTTGATCGCGACCCGCGACCGATAGTCGCCGAGGTAGTAGTTGAACCCGGACCACGGCTTGTCGCCGACCACCTCGTATTCGACGTGCTCGGTCTCGGGCAGCGGGTAGACCGCGCGGACTCTGTCGCGCAGCGCACTCGAAAATGCCTCGACGCATTCGGCCAGCCGGTCGGCGGGAATCACCTCGGTCTTGCGATGAGCCTGCAGCCGTTCGGCCAGCGACGCCCCACTACTCCGAATGGGCAGCAGCGCGTCGAGGCGTCGATGCGCGTCGCGGTAGTCGTCTTCGTTTCCGGGCTCGATGTACACGTCGAAATAGGCTGCGACCTCGTCGACGAATCCGATGTCGTCGCCTGCGAACTTGCGGGCGGAGCAGTCCAGTGCCCGCAGGTGGGCGTCGAGAAACCGGGTCCGCTCGTCCGAGAGTCCCGCAGCCGGAAGCTCGCGGCGGAGCCGTTGCGCGATGTGTGATAGATCACGAGGCGCCGCCGGGGGCGCGTTCTCCGTTCGGTGCCGCAACTCCGGGTCGCCGGTGTAGGCGTCGACGAACCCCTCTTCGAGACGGTCGAAAGCCAGCCCCAGCAGCAGGTATTCCCGTACGAATGCGTCCGATCCCATACCCGGCAACACTAGTCGCTCCCCCGACGGGACGACGCGCGGTTCCGCCACGTGCGGGGACCCCGGCGACGCATCATCCTGTGTCAGCGAGCACAATCCCCTGCATGGACACGCAGCGCCACGACCCACGCAGGGGCCGCATCAACCGGATGTGCGTCATCGGAGGGACGTACCGATGGCGCGTTTGAGCGAACCCAGCCCGTACGTCGAGTTCGACCGCAAGCAGTGGCGAACGCTGCGTAAGTCCACACCGCTCGTGCTCACCGAGGACGAACTCGTAGGGCTACGCGGACTCGGTGAGCAGATCGACCTCGCCGAGGTGGCCGAGGTGTACCTGCCTCTCGCTCGCCTGATCCATCTCCAGGTCGCAGCGCGACAACGTCTGTTCGCAGCTACCGCAACCTTCCTCGGGGAGAAGCATCCCGACCGCCAGGTGCCGTTCGTGATCGGTGTCGCGGGCTCGGTTGCCGTGGGCAAATCCACCACCGCGCGCGTGCTTCAAGCACTACTGGCGCGATGGGAGCATCATCCCCGCGTCGACCTGGTGACCACCGACGGTTTCCTGTATCCGTCGAAGGAACTGATCCGCCGGAACATCATGCATCGGAAGGGCTTCCCGGAAAGCTACGACCGGCGCAAGCTTCTGCGCTTCGTCACCGAGGTCAAATCGGGTGCCGAAGAGGTTGCAGCCCCGCTCTATTCGCACATCTCGTACGACGTCGTCCCCGGCCAGTACCATGTGGTCCGGCAGCCGGACATCCTCATCATCGAGGGCCTCAACGTCCTGCAGACCGGACCCCGCCTCATGGTGTCCGACCTGTTCGATTTCTCCATCTACGTCGACGCTCGCATCGAGGACATCGAGAAGTGGTACGTAGACAGGTTTCTCGCCCTGCGAAAGACGTCGTTCTCGAACCCCGACGCGCATTTCCACCACTACGCGGGACTGTCCGATCGTGATGCGATGAGCGCCGCGAAAGAGCTCTGGCACTCGATCAACCTGCCGAACCTGGTGGAGAACATCCTGCCGACCCGGCCGCGCGCGACGCTCGTACTCCGCAAGGACGCCAACCACTCCATCAACAGGCTGCGGCTGCGTAAGATCTGACCGACCCGGTCGTGCAAGATCTGACCGACCCGGTCGTGCACAATCCGACCGACCTCTTCAGACTCCGAAACGGCGATGCCGGGCCGCGAAGTCGCGGAGGGCACGAAGGAAGTCGACTCGCCGGAACTCGGGCCAGTACGCCTCGGTGAACCAGATCTCCGAGTACGCGCTCTGCCACAGCAGGAAACCCGAGAGGCGCTGCTCACCGGAGGTGCGGATCACGAGATCCGGATCGGGCTGCCCGGAGGTGTAGAGGTGGCTGTCGACGCCTTCGACGGTGATCGCGTCGATCAACTCGTCGCCCGAGAGCCCCTCGGCCTGCTTCTTGCGCAACAGCGCCTGCACCGCGTCGACGATCTCCTGTCGACCGCCGTATCCGACGGCAACGTTGACGTGCGTGCCGGTACGACCCGCGGTCCCGGCCGCGGCTTCACGCAACCGAGTCGCGTGATCGTCCGGGAGCAGTTCGGGAGTGCCGACGATCTTGACGCTCCAGTTCTGATCCGGCGCCGAGATCTCCTCGACGACGTCGGCGATGATCTCGAGGAGTGCGTCGAGCTCCTCTGGGTCACGGCCGAGATTCTCGGTGGACAGCAGATAGATCGTTGCGGTCTCGATACCCGCCGCGTCGCACCAGCTCAGCAATTCGGCGATCTTGCGGGCGCCCATGCGGTGACCGTGCGCGACGTCCGTGAACCCGTTCTCTCGTGCCCATCGGCGGTTCCCGTCGCACATCACCGCAACGTGTCGCGGTTGGCGAGCCCCTTCGAGTTCCCTGAGCAATCGCCGTTCGTAGAGCCCGTACAGCACGCCGCTGAGCCTCACCGCGTCATCACCACGTGAGTCACATTACGCCCACGAGTTGTCGCGGTTGCGACGGTGGGCAACGACACTCGCGCACTCCGCCCCCGCCCCGGTAGCGTGACATCCACCGAACCTACGCAACCGTAGGTTACTGATCGGTCGGGAAGGATCCACTCAGATGACGGTCTTCGGGATCGACGAGCTGCCCGTCAAACCTCGCATGCGCGGGTGGATTCACCTGTGGGCATTCGGGACCGCGGTGATCGCGGGCATCATCCTGGTGAGCGCCGCCGCGATGACGCACCCCGCTGCGACGTGGCCGACCGTCATCTACGGCATCACGGTGTGCGGCCTCTTCGGAATCAGTGCCCTCTATCACCGCGTGCACTGGAGCAACCTCCGGCACAGAATGTGGATGAAGCGAGCCGATCATTCGATGATCTTCATCTTCATCGCAGGCAGCTACACCCCGTTCGCGACGCTCGCATTGCCACCCGAGACCGGACGGACACTTTTGGCGATCGTATGGGCGGGGGCAGCCGGTGGCGTCGCGCTGAAGATGCTGTGGCCGACCGCACCGCGATGGGTGGGCGTGCCCCTCTACCTGCTGCTCGGATGGGCGATCGTTCCCGTCGCCGGTGACCTCGTATCCCAAGCGGGCGTCGCCCCGATGGTCCTGCTCGTCGTGGGCGGACTGTTCTACAGCGGCGGAGCGATTCTGTACGCGACGAAATGGCCCGACCCGTGGCCCTCGACGTTCGGGCACCATGAGTTCTTCCACGCTGCCACCGTCATCGCGGCGGTGTGTCACGCAGGTGCGGTCTGGCTCGTCGTGTTCGCCTGAATCGCTCGATCGGACTCGTCACACCTGCCGCACCAATGGTCACGGTTCGGTAACCTCGCGGGCAATGTCTATCTCGCTTCTCGCCTTCGAATTGACCGAAACGAATCGCGAGTGGCTGATCCACAAGCCGCTCGCGATCGTCAGCTACCTCGTCGTGGCAGTGGTGCTCAGATATGTGCTGCACAAACTGATCGACCGCATGACGCTGCCCCGCGATCCCGACCGGCCGCCCAAGCGGTCGATCCTGCGTCCCCTGCAGGGTCGCACGGGCAAGACCCTAGGCGATCCGGCCGCACGCGAGCGACGCGCTCAGCGCGCCCAGACCATCGGGTCCGTTTTCAAATCCGGCGTGTCCATCATCGTGCTGGCCTGGGTGGTGTTGCAGACCCTCGACAAGCTCGGCTTCAACGTCGCACCGTTCATCGCCTCGGCCGGTATCGCCGGTGTCGCGCTCGGTTTCGGCGCCCAGAACCTGGTCCGGGATTTCATCTCCGGCATGTTCATGCTGCTCGAGGACCAATACGGCGTGGGTGATGTGGTCGATGTGGGAGATGCCATCGGCACGGTCGAATCCGTCGGGCTCCGCGTGACGACGATCCGCGACATCGACGGGACACTGTGGTACTGCCGCAACGGGGAGATTCTGCGGGTCGGCAACATGAGCCAGGGTCACGCGGTCGCGGTCGTCGATGTGCCGATCGCCCCCACGGCGAACGTCGACCGCGCGCAACAGGTCGCGTTCCGTGCGGTGATCGAAACGGCCGACCGCGACGACATCGCACCCTACGTTCTGGAGAAACCTGAACTGCTCGGCGTGAACTCGGTCACCGCGGGCGCGGTCACCCTCCGCATGACCGTGCGGGTGCGAGCCGGCAAGCAGTGGGCGGTCCGCCGCGCCCTGACCGGCGCGGTACTCGAGTCGTTCGATTCGAACGGAATCGAGTCGCCGTCGCTGATGCTCGCGCCGGTCGCGACGTAGCCGGGGCCGACTCGCCTATACATCGGCATCATCCGACCGCCGGGCTGCGGGCACCTTGGTGACGACCGTCAGCAGCACCGAGACCAGGGCGATGATGCCGATGGTGGTGTAGGCGAGGGTGTAGGCCTTCTCCTCGCCGATCAGCGTGGAGGCGACGATCGGGCCGATGATGCCCCCGAGGCTCCAGCCGATGAGCATCAGCCCGTAGATGGCGCCGGCGTTGCGGACTCCGAAGAAATCGCCTGCGGTGGCAGGCATCGTACCGAATGCGCCGCCGTAGCACAGGTAGACGATCGCAGCCAGGATCGAGAACACCACGGCGTTGTCGGCGTGCGGCAGCACGATCAGGCACACGCCTTGCAGCACGAGGATGGCAGTGAACGTCTTCATCCGACCGGTGTAGTCGGAGATCGCCGCCCACACGATCCGGCCGGCACCGTTGAAGATCGCCAGCACACCCACCAACGTCGCCGCACCGGTGACGCTGAACCCGGCGATGTCGGTGGCGCTCGGTTTGGCCTGCGAGATCAAGGAGATGCCGGCTGCCACACTTGAGGGTGAGAATCGCGGTGAGTAGGTACCACTGCGGCGTGTGCAACGCCTCGCCCTGGGTGTATTCCTTACCGGCGGCTGCATGGTCGTCGCCTCGATGGACAGGTTCGAAGCCCGGCACGGTGTAGCCCTCGGGCGGGTTGCGGAACAGCGCTGCGCCCGCCAGTGACATCACGAGGTAGACGATGCCCAACGGAAGAAATGCGCTCGTGGGGTCCTCCGGGTTCCGGTTGATGAGCCACTGCGCGGCCGGCGAGGTGAGCACCGCGCCGAATCCGAAACCGCCAACGGCCAGACCGGTGATGAGACCGGTCTTGTCGGGGAACCACTTCTGCAGCATGGCGATCGGGACGATGTAGGCGAAACCCAACCCGAAGCCGCTGATGATGCCGTATCCGAGAATGAGCAACCAGTAGTCCTCGGCACCGTTGGTCAGCGAGGCGAGCAGAATGCCGACGGCATAGATGACACCGCCGATCAACGCGACGATGCGCGGGCCCCTGAGATCCTGCAGTCTGCCCCCGGCGTAAGTGCCGATGAAGATCATGCCGATCGTGACGGTGAACGGAAGTGAAGCCCTGACCGTGCTGAGCTGCCAGGACTCTGCGCTCTCTAGCGCCCCGCCGAAGACCGACCACGCATAGACCGCCCCGATCGAGAACTGCAGCAGCAATCCGCCTGCCACCAACACCCAGCGGAAGCTCCCCGGACGCTGCCCCTCCCGTGCACCGGTGCCGAGTTGCTCGTCGGTGGCCTTCTCGGAGTCCATGCCGTTCTCCTTCGTTCTGCCCGGGAGCCGAACCTCAGCCCCGGTAGCGCACCGGCTCCCCGCGATCGACCCGTTCACGCTGGGGAACGACGGTGTACTTCGGGTCTTTCGCCGAGGCGATACCCGCCTCGTAGACGCCGAGGCGAGTGCACAGCGAGCCCGCCATGAGTGCGGCACCGGACGCCATCGACAGCACCCGGCTGCGACGCCCGGCGAGTGCTCCGACGGCACCCAGCGCCGTCAGGGCCTTGCTGACCCTCATGAACTGTCCGGCCCTGCCCTGGTGAAGAGTCTCGGCGGCCAGACCCATCGACTGTTCCATCCGATGTTCTGTCGCGAGTTCGACGAACGCGCCGCCGACTGCGAACGCGCGCGCAGGACCGGCCTCGGCGACCGGCGCGCCCAGGAGACCGAGACCGCCGGACGCGGCGGCAGCCGACCCACAGAACACGAAGGGAAGCTCTTTGTAGGCCGAGTGCCAGGCCGGGGTGGCGGTGTCCGAGAGCAGCACTCCCGTGTAGGAGGCCACAGGCGCTGCGGTCAGGGCCCCCACGATCCCGGCGGGCCGACCGAGGGCGAGCAGTAGCCGAACCGGCCCCCGCTTCACGCCGTCGGGCAGCATTCCGGCCACTTCCGCCGCCGCGGCGATACCCGCGAACGGGCCGTGCAGGGACAGGATCCAGGTACCGACCGACATCGGCGACGTCGGCTTCACGACCCGCAGCATGTTGAGGAAACGGCTCGGCTTGCCCAGGTCGCGGACGAGGGCACCGACACTGACGAGCAGGGACACGAGCGACCCGAACCGGGCGACCCGACGCAGTGCAGGGCGACCGGTCAGGTCCGCGCCCGCGGCGAGCAGAGAAGATCCGGCCGCCACGCCACCGGTGAACAGGTAGACGGCGATGTCGTGCTCCCACGGCGCGGGCTTCACGATGGGGCGCCCGTAATAGGACTCGAAGTCGGCTTCCGGCACCATCACCCGGTCACCGCCACGAGCGCCGCCCGACCGATGGGGATTGCCCGGACTGCCGCCGTGCTGCACCTGGGTCATCCGCGCCTCCTCAGGAACGACACGGCAGCACCCGCCAGCATCGCGACCGCCGCGACGGCGGCCCGACTCCACATCTCCGGTAGGTCCTTGGTGGTCACCACCGGGTCCGGAGGCAGTCCGTAGACCTCCGGCTCGTCGAGCAGCAAGAAGAAGGCGCCGGTTCCGCCGACCCCGTCCCCCGGATCGTTGCCGTAGAGACGTGCCTCCGACACCCCTCGCTCGTGCAACAACGCCAGTCGCTCGTCGGCCCGCGCACGCAACTCCTCGACGTCGCCGAACTGGATCGACTCGGTGGGGCATGCCTGCGCACACGAGGGCGTCTGGCCGTCGGTGAGCCGGTCGTAGCAGAGCGTGCACTTCTGGGCGATTCCGACCTTCGGGTCGTCCTCCGGTCCCTTGCGACGGTCGATGACACCATACGGACAGGCGGCCACACAGTAGCCGCAGCCGTTGCAGATCTCGTCCTGCACGACCACCGTGCCGAACTCGCTTCGGAACAGGGAACCGGTGGGGCAGACATCGAGACAGGCCGCGTGGGTGCAGTGCTTGCACACGTCCGAGGACATCAGCCACTGGAAGTCGGGTTTCTGCTCATCCGGCCGATCACTCGGTGCCGCACCGACGGAGGGCATTCCCAACGCCACCGCGGCCGGCTTCTCTGCCGGGCGTTCGATGAAGGCGACGTGCCGCCACTGATTGGCGTTGAGCGAGTGGCTGTTGTCGTAGGAGGTGCCGAGCATCTGAAACAGGTTCTCGGGGACGTCGTTCCACTCCTTGCATGCGACCTCGCAGGCCTTGCATCCGATGCACACGCTCGTGTCGGTGAAGAAGCCCTTCCGTGCCGGCGAATCCTCGTACCCGGCATCGGATGCCGGGTCGAGCGGTCCGAAGAGACTGTTGCGGCCGATCACTCGTCGTCCTCCTCCTCTTGGGTACCTGCGTCTTCCGAGGCGGCGACAATGTCGTCCGAGACGGTGACGATGGGTGGATACTCGGTGTCGGTTACCCCGGCCCTGCTCGTGTACTCCTCGACGTACTGTCGCATCGCCGCTCCGGTCGGGCGCCGTCCTGGCTGGACATCGCACGTACCGACCTTGGTTTCTTGAATGAGCACGTTGGGGTCGAGCGTGATGCCGAACAGGTCGTTGGCGGAATCACCCGTGACCAGACCGCCGCTGCCCCAGTGGTAGGGCATCCAGACCTGGTGGACGGTGCGTCCTTCGACCTTCAGCGGCCGCAGTCGCTCCGTCACCAGTACCCGGCCCTCGACCACCGAACGTGCGGTGACGACGTGGCACCACCCCATGTGCTCGAGGCCGCGCTCGGCTGCCAGTGCGGGCGAGACCTCCACGAACATCTCCGGTTGAAGCTCGGCGAGATGTTCGAGGTAACGGCTCATCCCGCCCGCGGTGTGGTGCTCGGTGAGCCGGCTGGTCGTGAACACGAACGGGAAGACGTCGACGTGCTCCTCGGGCGGGGCGGGGTTCATCGGGTTGTCGTCGCGGCGGTACTCGACGCGCGTCGGGTTGGCCTGCTGCCCGTAGAGCTGGTTCCGGAACGGCGACTCCACAGGTTCGTAGTGGGTCGGCATCGGGCCGTCGACGAGTCCCTGCGGCGCGTAGAGGGCGCCCTTGCCGTCGCCCTGCATGATGAACGGATCGATTCCCTCGATCGCCTCGACACCGTCGGAACCCGCCGGCGCGCGGTAGCTCGGCGGCTTGGTCTTCTCGAAGTCGGGCACGTCTTCGCCGGTCCACTGTTGCGCGTCGGCGTCCCACCACACATAGGCCTTGCGTTCGCTCCACGGTCTGCCCTCGGGGTCGGCGGACGCCCGGTTGTAGAGGATGCGACGGTTCATCGGCCACGCCCAACCCCACTCCGGAGCCACGAACGACTGCTCGTGACGGGACTTGCGACGGTTGGCCTGGTTGACGCCGTCGGCATAGACACCGGTGTAGATCCAGCAGCCGCCCAGGGTGGAGCCGTCGTCCTTCATCTCGGTGAACGACGACAGCGGCCGGCGCGTCGCCACGTCGTAGCCGTTGATCTCCATCAGCACGGCTTCGGCGCTGGGCTCGTCGTGCTCGCCGTGCTCGGGATAATCCCATGCCAGGTCGAGCAGCGGGCGGTCGCGTTCGTCCGTCGACCCGGCCAGCCGTTCCCGCATCATCCGTCCGAGGTGGTAGAAGAACCACAGCTCCGAGCGGCAGTCCTCCGGCGGCTCCACCGCCTTCTCACGCCACTGCAGCATCCGCTGGGTCTGCGTGAAGGTGCCCTCCTTCTCCGCGTAGGAGGCTGCGGGGAACAGGAACACTTCGGTGCCGCATTCCTCGGGGACGATCTCGCCGGTCTCGACCTCCGGGGAGTCCTTCCAGAAACTCGCACTCTCGATCTCGAACAGATCGCGGACCACGAGCCAGTCGAGGTTCGCCATCCCGAGACGCTGTGCGCGGCCGTGGGCAGACCCGACCGCGGGGTTCTGGCCGAGAAGGAAGTAGCCCTTGACCGTGCCGTCGATCATGTCGAGCACCGTGCGGTAGGTACCGTGATCGCCGGTGATCTTGGGCAGGTAGTCGAAGCAGTAGTCGTTGTCGGCGGTCGCCGCATCGCCCCAGTAGGCCTTGAGCAGGTTCACGGCATAGGCGTCGGCCTTCGACCAGAAGCCCTTGCTGCCCGGGTTGCGGACACTGTCCACCCAGTCCGTCATCGACTCGTGCTTGTTCGCATCGGGCATCGGCAGGTAGCCGGGCAGGAGGTTGAACAACGTCGGAATGTCGGTCGAGCCCTGGATGCTGGCGTGACCGCGCAGCGCCATGATCCCCCCGCCGGGGCGGCCCATGTTGCCGAGCAGCAGCTGCAGGATCGCGCCGGTGCGGATGTACTGCACGCCCACACTGTGCTGGGTCCAGCCCACGCTGTAGACGAGCGCGGTCGTCCGCTCCCGACCGGAGTTCGCCGTCCATGCGCGGCAGACGTCGAGGAAGTCCTCCTGCGAGACGCCGCACACCTGCTCGACGACCTCGGGCGTATAGCGCGCGAAGTGCCGCTTGAGCACTTGGTAGACGCAGCGCGGGTGCTGCAGGGTCTCGTCGCGCCTCGGGTGGCCCGCCGTCTGGATGCCGTGCGCCTCGTTCTGCAGTCCGGCAGCGGTCGCTCGGTGCTCGGCATGTTCGCCGGAATCGTCGGCCTGAGACTTGTGCAGGTCGCCGGGTTCGTCCTCCACGTCGTACTGCCAGCTCGTCGGGTCGTAGGTCCGCTTCTCCGGATCGAAGCCGGAGAAGAGCCCGTCGAGGTCGTCGGTGTCCTCGAACTTGTCGCTGACGAGCATCGCCGCGTTGGTGTAATTGACGACGTACTCGCGGAAGTCCAGCTCGTTGCTCAAGACATAGTTGATGACGCCACCGAGGAAGGCGATGTCGCTGCCGACCCGGATGGGCACATGCTTGTCCGCCACCGCGCTGGTGCGCGTGAAGCGCGGATCGACGTGGATGACGCGGGCACCGCGCTTCTGGGCCTCCACGACCCACTGGAAGCCCACGGGGTGGGCCTCGGCCATGTTGGAGCCCTGGATGACGATGCAGTCAGCGTTGGCCAGGTCGGCTGTGTAGCCGGTGGCGCCGCCGCGCCCGAAGCTGGTCCCCAGACCGGGGACGGTGGCGGAGTGTCATATGCGGGCCTGATTCTCGACCTGAATCGCCCCCATCGCCGTGAACAGCTTCTTGATGAGGTAGTTCTCCTCGTTGTCCAGCGTCGCACCGCCGAGGCTTGCGATGCCCATCGTGCGTCGGACGCGGCGACCCTTCTCGTCGAACTCCTGCCACGTCTCGCGGCGGGTCTTCAGCACGCGATCGACGACCATCTCCATGGCCGTGCCGAGGTCGAGGTCTTCCCATTCGGTGCCGTAGGGCCGACGATAGCGAATCTTGGTCTCACGCAACTCGCTGGTGACGAGGTTCTTGCTGGCCGAACCCTTCGGGCAGAGGCGCCCGCGATTCACGGGGCTGTCGGGGTCGCCTTCGATCTGGACGATCCGTTCATCCTTGACGAAGATCTTCTGTCCGCAACCGACAGCGCAGTAAGGGCACACGCTGCGCGCGACACGATCGGCGGTGGAGGTGCGCGGTTCGATCTCGTCGGTGCGACGGGAACGTGCGGCCTTGCCACGCCCGAGCAGGTCCTTACCGAGGAACTGTCGCAGGACGGGCCAGGGGAGGGACGTGTCCTTCTCCGCCATCGGTCTCCTCTCCGCGCTGTCGTTTCCGAAGTTACCGTCTACCCACGCTTCGTGCCCGGTATTCGGGATCCCGTGCAGGTGTGTCGGCATGTCCGGCGGTCGTCGAGGTCAGCGCACCCGGATCGCGTGCTCGCCCGCGGGGACCACCTCGCCGATGACCGGATGGCCGGGGAGCTCCCCGACGACCAGGAGACCGCCCGAGGTCTGGGCATCGGCGAGCAACAGCAGCTCGTCGTCGTCCACTTCGGAGTCGACCTCGTCACGGACCCAGTCGAGATTGCGACGGCTCCCGCCGGGCACGAATCCCGCCGCGAGCGATTCGCGCGCTCCGGCGACGTACGGCACGGCCGCGGCATCGATCACTGCGGTTGTGCCACTGGCCCGCATCATCTTCATCAGGTGGCCGAGCAGACCGAAACCCGTGACGTCGGTGGCGGCACGGACACCTGCGGCGTGGGCGAGTTGCGCCGCGTCGCGGTTGAGAGTCGTCATCACCGCGACCGCTTCCTCGAACCGCTCGCCGGTGGCCTTGTGGCGGTTGTTGAGGATGCCGAGTCCGAGCGGTTTGGTCAGGGTGAGCGGCAGGCCCGGCGCGGCAGCATCGTTGCGCAGCAGGCGGTCCGGGTCGCCCAGCCCGGTGACCGCGAGCCCGTACTTCGGCTCCCGATCGTCGATGCTGTGCCCGCCGGCGAGATGAGCACCGGCCTCGGCACACGCGTCGGCACCGCCCCGCATCACCTCGGCAGCCAGCTCGAAGGGGATGAGTTCCCGCGGCCAGCCGAGCAGGTTCACCGCGACGATCGGCGTGCCTCCCATCGCATAGACGTCGGACATGGCGTTGGTGGCGGCGATTCGTCCCCAGTCGTAGGGGTCGTCGACGACCGGGGTGAAGAAGTCGGCGGTCACGATCAGCGCTCGGCCGCTCCCGTCGGGTGCCGCGTCGATCCGGACCGCCGCCCCGTCGTCTCCGTTTTCGACACCGACCAGCAGGTCGCCTCCGGCACGGCCGCCCTGCAGACCACCGAGCACCCGCTCGAGCTCACCCGGCGGAACCTTGCAAGCGCAGCCACCGCCGGCTGCGTACTGGGTGAGTCTGATGCCCTCGGGAAGGTGGACGTGTGTGGTCATGGGCCCAACATACGGGCGAGCCGTAACACGGGGCTCGACTTCGGTTAGGGTGAGCGCGGAGGCGGTTCTCGTCTGGTGATGGACGCGGTCTTCAAAACCGTTGTGGCCCAGCATCTGGGTCAGGCGGGTTCGATTCCCGTCCGCCTCCGCCGGATTTCAGGTCAGCCGTGGGATGAGGAGGGGCGTGCCGGACCCGAGACGGGGCACGCCCCGCACCGACCAGATCCTCGCGGACCCGCGATTGCGTGAGGCCGTCGACCGGCTCGGCACCCGTCTGGTCAAGCAGACGGTGACCGCGGCCCAGCAGCGGTGCCGCGCCGGCGAGATCGAACCGGCCGCCGTCGCCGACGAAGCGGTCGCATCGTTGCCCGACGGGGCGACCACCCTGCGCCGCGTCGTCAACGCGACCGGGGTGGTGGTGCACACCAATCTCGGCCGCGCCCCGCTCTCCCGCGCGGCGGTGGACGCCGTGACCGCGGCGGCAGGCGCGACCGACGTCGAACTGGACCTGGCCACGGGTCGGCGCGGCCGGCGCGGGCGTGGCGCCCTCCAGGCCCTCGCAGAGCAGGTGCCCGACGCCGGAGGCGTCCACGTGGTCAACAACGGCGCAGCCGCGCTCGCACTGGTCGCCCGGGTGCTCGCGCGCGGTGGCCGCTCGATCGTGATCGCGCGGGGCGAGCTGGTCGAGATCGGCGACGGCTTCCGGATCCCGGAATTGCTGGAGTCCGTGGGCGCCAGGTTGCGGGAGGTCGGTACCACCAACCGGGTGCGTCTGAGCGACTATGCCGCGGCGGTCGACGACGACACCGCCTTCGTTCTCAAGGTGCATCCGTCGAACTTCACGGTCAGCGGCTTCACGTCGTCGGTGCCGGTCCGGGAGCTGGCGGGGTTGGGCCTGCCGGTGGTGGTCGACATCGGGTCGGGGCTGCTGGCCCCGCATCCGCGTCTGCCGAACGAGCCGGACGCCGCCAGTGCGCTGCGCGCCGGAGCGCAACTCGTGACCGCCTCGGGCGACAAGTTGCTCGGAGGTCCGCAGGCCGGACTGCTGCTCGGCGAGTCGGGACTGGTGGAGCGGCTTCGACGCGACCCGTTCGCTCGCGCACTTCGCGTCGACAAGCTCACCCTGGCTGCGCTGGAGGCGACCCTGACGGGGCCGACCCCTCCGGTGCCGGCCGCGCTGGCCGCTCGGCCGGACGATCTCCGTGCCCGGGCGCGGACGATCTGCGCCGCGCTCCCGGCCGAGTTGAATCCGGAGGTGTTCGACTCCGACGGTGTTGTGGGAGGCGGCGGTGCCCCGGACGCCATCCTGCCCAGCGTCGCGATCGCCCTGCCCGAACGCCTCGCCGGCCCATTGCGACTCGGCGCGAAACCTGTCGTCGGACGAGTCGAGCGCGCCCGGCTGTTGCTCGACCTGCTGACGGTCGCTCCCGACGAGGACGACGACCTGATCGACGCCGTCAGGTGCGCGGCCGGCCACGAAGAACGCTGATGCACGTCATCGCGACCGCCGGCCACGTCGATCACGGAAAGTCCACGCTGGTCGAAGCGCTCACCGGCGCCGACCCCGATCGGCTCGCCGAGGAACGGCGGCGAGGGCTGACCATCGAGCTCGGCTACTGCTGGACGTCCTGGCCGGACGTTGGGGAGGTCGCCTTCGTCGACGTCCCCGGACACGAGCGCTTCCTGACGACGATGCTCGCCGGAGTGGGACCGGTCCCGGCGGTGTTGTTCGTGGTGGCCGCCGACGACCCGTGGATGCCGCAAGCGGCCGAACACCTCGCCGCGCTCGACGCTCTCGGTGTGCGGCACGCCGTCATCGCGGTAACCCGCGCCGACCTCACTGATCCGGGTCCCGCTGCCGCGCAGGCCACCGCGGAGATTGCCCGCACCGGTTTGGCGGGGGCTCGCGTCGTCGCCGTGAGCGGCCACACCGGGATGGGGCTCGACGACCTTCGCTCAGCTTTGGTGACGATGGTCGCCGAGCTGCCCGATCCGGATCCGGACGCCGACGTCCGGCTCTGGGTCGACCGCCGGTTCACCGTGCGAGGAGCGGGGACCGTCGTCACCGGGACGCTGCCCGCCGGGACGGTCCGCGTCGGAGACACCCTCGTCGTCAGAAACACACTCGCCGTCGACGACACACCTGTGCGGGTACGCGGTGTTCAAGCGCTCGGTAGCGACGAGACAGCAGTGAGCGGCGTGGCCAGGGTCGCGCTCAATCTGAGCGGCCGAGTCGACGACGTGGTGCGGGGCAGTGTGCTCGTGACACCCGGCGCATGGCACCACACCTCCGTCGTGGACGTGCGGATCACAGGAACGGACCGGCCTCCGCTCGCTCCAGTGCTGCATATCGGGGCGGTGGATGTCGCAGTCCGCTGTCGCCCGCTCGGAGACGATCTCGTCAGGCTCACCCTCGACCGGGCGCTGCCTCTCCGCATCGGCGACCGCGCCCTGCTTCGCGACCCCGGACGCCGGATGATCTGGCGTGCCGACGTGCTCGATCCCGACCCGCCACGTCTCCGGCGACGCGGTGCTGCGACACGCCGGGCCCGGCAACTCGCGGGCGCCGACGGCACTGCGAGGCTGACGGACGAACTCGGCCGCCGCGGGCTCCTGCACCGAGAGCAGCTGCGTCGATTGGGTATCCCCGAGGAGGCCGGCGACCACCTGGCCGTAGGGCCGTGGCTCGTCGCACCCGCTCTCGCAAGAGCGGTCGCCGATCGGCTGCCCGCACTCGTCCAGCAGCATGCTCGCGCGCATCCGCTGGATCCGGCCGTCCCGCTGACCGTTCTGGCGTCGCAGCTGCGACTGCCCACTCCCGACCTGGTCCGGGAGCTGGTACGCCTGCCCCTCCGCGTGGTCGGGGGCCGGGTCTCCGGACCAGCAACCGAGGTACTGCCGAGCAAGGTCCGGACGGCAGTCGACGTGGTGCGCCGCGATCTCCTCGCGGCGCCGTTCGTCGCGCCGACGGCCGACCGGCTCCGCGAGCTCGGCCTGGACGACCGGGCTCTGGGAGCGGCCGACCGCAGCGGGCAGCTGTGGCGGGTCGGCCCGGGGATCGTCCTGCTTCCCGACGCCGCCGACGCCGCCGTGGCACGGCTTCGGGAGCTGGAGCAGCCGTTCACCACCAGCGCCGCGCGGGAGCGGCTGGGGACGACCCGACGGGTGGTGCTGCCGTTGCTCGATCAGCTCGACCGAGCCGGCCGCACGCGGCGGCTCGCCGACGACCGTCGCGAGGTAGCCCGGTAAGAGCTGAAACCGGCCGACCGGACCAGTGCAACGAATCGACGGGCGCGCGACGCTAGATCTCGGCTTCCTGCGCAGACTTGCGGGAGCGAATCAGGTCGACCGCGGCCACGAGTGCGAGTGAGACGACACCCCAGATCACGAACGTCACCAGGTGGCCACCGACGTTGTCCGCGCCGAAGTACATGATCGATCGGACCGACTCCACCGCCGCGGGCATCGGCAGGATGTCGTGCAGCACGCGGAAGATCTCCGGGCTCATGAAGATCGACATTGCACCGTTCGACGCGGGCACACCCAGGAACATCAGGACTGCGACTGCCGGGACCACGGCGAGCATGCCGAACAACCGGGTGAGGAACGTGGCGAACATCGACGTCGTGAAGATCGCCAGCACTCCGGTGCCGAACAGTTGCAGAACGTGCCCGTCGACGGCGCCGGTGAGCGGAGAAGCGATCACCCACACGACCAGCGACATGAACACCGAGAACCCGGCGGCGATCGGCAGCAGCGACTTCAGTCGCATGGCTGCGGGAGCGGCACTGTTGCCCACGACGGCGAGCATGAAGCCCGACATGATCCAGCCCATCGCGACGTACATCGCGACCGTGCCCATGGTGTCGGACCCCGGCAACGGGGCGATGTCCTCGATCGTCAGCGGGACCTGCTGGCCTGCGGCTACCTGCTGGAACGTCATCGACACGACCTGCTGCTGGCTCATACCCGCCGACTGGTTCGCGATCAACGTGGCGGTGGGCGAATCGGCCGACGGCAGCACGTATGCTGCGACGACGCTGCGATCCTGCACCGCGGCACGCGCCTCGTCGACGGATGCCGACGCGGTGAAGTCGAACAGTCCGTCCATGTTCTGTTCGAGGCCTGCGACCGCTTGTTCTGCCACATCCTCGGTAGCGGCCACCACTGTCACGGGCATCTCACGGGGCGCCGGCTGGTACATCGCACCGAGCATGATCGAGAACATCATGACGACCATGGCGAGCGGGAAGGCCGCGAGCGTCACGTAACGAACCCAATTGCGTTGCGGACGCGGTCCTGCGGTGAGTGAGGCGACCGTGATCTCGGGGTCGCGGGCATCCGGGTTCCGCTTGCGTTTGATCGCGTCGATCCCGAATACCGCAGCGAGCGCAAGAACGGCACCGATCACCATCACGAGAATGTGGGAACCGAGCCCGACGCCGTCGAAGTACAGGACGGAGCGGAGCGCTTCACCGGTTGCCGCGGTGGGCAGGAACGAGTGCAACTTCACGTACATCGAGGGCAGCGTGTAGATCGACATACCCATGTTGGATGCAGGCACGCCGAGCACCATGACGAACAGCATGCCGACGAGCACCGCCATCGGACCGAAGATCCGGGTGAGGAAGAACTGCACCGACCCCACCGCGAACACTGCAAGCCAGGAGATTCCGAGAACCGCTGCGGTATGCCCCTCGACGGCACCGAGCACCGGATCGGCAACGAACCACACGAGGGCGGCGATCAGCGCGGACCAGCCGGCCAGCAGAGGAATCGCGCGGCGCTTACGGAGCAGCTCGGGCGAGTTCGACAGCGTGATACTCCACGGCATGTACCCGGCGAGCATCAGACCGGTCGCCATGAACATCGCCGCCAGACCGGCGGTGTCGTGGCCGGGCAGCGGAGCCAGATCCTCGGTGACGAGGTCGAGCCCCTGGCCGATCACGTGCGGCGCCACGAGGCCGGTGACCGTGGACGACTGGGATGCGCCTGCCGCGCCCGCTGTGTACAGCGTGGCGGAGCCGGTGTCCGACAGCGAGACCGCCCCTGCAACTTCACGGTCGAAAACGAGATCGCGGGCCTGTTCGTCGGTCGCAACGATGCGCACGTCGACGGCGTCGGGGTCGGCATCCTCGAGCCACCGAGCGAACTGTTCCACCTGCTGGCTCGTACCGGCAACGGCGATGGGCATGTTGTGGGGCGCCGGGGCGTGCATCGCGAAGAGATACCCGGTGATCATCATCCCGACCATCAGGAAGGGCATGACGAAGATCGCGACTACACGTCCGATCTGTTCTTTACGTGCACGAGCAAGGTCGGCTTCTGTGGTCTCGCCATCGCCCGGCGGACCGCTGGCGGATTGCTCGAGGGTGGTTGTGGACATCTGCGATACTCCTCGAATAATTACGTTGCGTGACTTAAAAATGCTACGCTAGGTGTCTTAAATCCTCCAAGCTGCAAGACTGGTGACGTTCGTCCCACATGCCGCGGGGACATCGATCGACACAGGAAGCGACGGAAGCGGACATGGGCAGCTACGGCGATCGAGTTCGGCAGACCCTGCTCGACTCCGCTGAAGAACTCTTCGCCGAACACGGCATCGACGCAGTGTCGAACCGGCGCATCGCGGAACACGCAGGCAACTCCAACCACTCCGCGGTCAACTACCACTTCGGCGGACGCGACGAACTCATCCGCGCCCTGCTGCATCGGTTCTCCGAAGACACCCACGCCCGACGACGGGAGCTCGTCGCGATGCTCGCCCCGGAATCCGGCCTACGGGATCTCTTGAGCTGCCTGATCGTTCCGTTCACCGACCAGCTCGCATCGATGCCTGTCCCGGGTTGGCGTGCAAGATTCCTCCGCCAGATGCGAAGCGTTCCGTCGGTCACCGAAACCGTGGCAGGTGCTATCACGGCCGATCCGGTCGTGGACGATCTCATCCAGCGCGTGCGTGCGCTACTCACCGAGATCCCACCGTCGGTCCTCACCGGCCGATCCTGGATCCTCGGTCGCATCGTCACCGATCTCTGCGCCGACTACGAGGCGCGCCTCGAGTCCGAGAAGGCCCCGCCCAACTGGACAGGCTTCGCCAATTTCCTCATCGACGCGTGCGCGGGGCTACTCGAGGCACCGGTGACCAGTGAAGGCGATTTCCTCGGAGCACGCAGCTCCCTGGTGTGGCCCTAGCCTTTGGTGTGGCCCAGCCTCTGGTGCTGCCGCGTGCCCGGTCACTGGGTCAGCGCTTCGCGTAACGCGGACACCGAACCGACCGGCCGATCACACACGAACCCTCGGCAGACATAGGCGGCGGGCGCTCCGTCGACAAGGGGCCGGCCCCGCAGAAGTGGAGACGAGTCCGGCTCGCCGCCGACCACGAGCGATCCGCCCGGTGCCTCACGTCGCGCGGCCCGGAGCAACTCGCCCTCCCCGACGAGCGCCACCTGGATCGGACCACGCACCGCGGCCTCGGCGACGGTGAGCCAATGTCCGGCGGAGCGCGGAGCGCGGTCGAGCAGGACCGACGCGGCGCCCAACGATGCGTCGGCCGCCTCCGCGTACCGGCCCCCGTCGTCGACCGCCCCCGCCAGCGTGAGCAGGGCCTCGGCGATCAATGCCGCACCGGACGGCGTCGCACCATCGACGGGATCGCGCGGCCGCGCCACGAGCTGTTGGGCATCGTGAGCGGTATCGAACCAGCTACCCGGCCTGTCCGGATCGGCGAAGTGGGTCAGCGCGGTGTCGGCCAACTGCCGGGCAGGGTCGAGCCACCGCACCTCACCGGTGGCCTGATACAGCGCGAGCAGAGCGGTGATCAAGGCGCCGTGGTCTTCGAGCACACCGGCGGGCGCTCCCACCGATCCGCCGAGCGATGCGCGCCGGAGGCGGCCGTCGACCAGGTGCAGGCTCAGTAGTGCACGTGCGCAGGCTGCGGCGGCGTCCACCCAGCCCGGTCTTCCCAACGCAAGGCCGGCCTCGACGAGACCGGTGATCGCCAAGGCGTTCCATGCGGTGACCACCTTGTCGTCGCGACCCGGCTGCGGCCTGGTCGACCGCGCCCTGAACAGCCGCACACGAACCGAATCGGTACGTGCCTGATCGTCCGGATCGGCAGGTAACTGCAGGACGGACGCACCGGCTTCGAACGTCCCGGTGTCGGTGACCGCGAACACTCCCGCTGCCCACGCTCCGTCCTCGTCGCCGAGAACGTCGACAAGTTGCTGCGGCGTCCACACGTAGGTCAGGCCTTCGACGCCGTCCGTATCGGCGTCGAGTGCTGATGCGAAACACCCCTCTCCGGTACGGAGATCGCGGAGCAGGAAGCCGGCGATTCCCTCCGTGACACGGCGCGGCAGGGTCGAATCGGTGATCCGAGCCAGGTGCGCACACACGCGCAGAAGCAACGCGTTGTCGTAGAGCATCTTCTCGAAATGCGGCACGACCCAACCGGAATCGACGCTGTAGCGGGCGAATCCGCCGCCGAGCTGGTCGTGGATGCCTCCGCGCGCCATGGCCTCGGCGGTGCGTTCGACGAGCCCCAGCGTCTCCGCATCCCCCGTGCGTTCGTATCCGCGGAGCAAGCCCTCCAGCAGGTTCGACGGCGGGAACTTCGGTGCGCCACCGAAGCCACCGTGGATCTTGTCCTCGTCCCCCGCGACCGACGCCGCAGCCGCGTCGAGAAGCTCCGGGCCGATCATCCTGGTGCCCGGTGGCAGTCCGCCACTGCTGCGCTGAAGTTCGGCAACGATCGCCGCGGCAGCCTTCGCGACGTCGTCGCGGCGGTTGCGCCACGTATCCGCGATCGCACCGAGCAACTGAGTGAACGACGGCATCCCACCGCGCGGCGCCTTCGGGTAATAGGTGCCGCAGTAGAACGGCTCCCCGCCCGGTGTGAGGAAGCAGGTCATGGGCCACCCGCCCTGCCCTGTCATCGCAACTGTTGCGTTCATGTACACCGCGTCGATGTCGGGACGTTCCTCCCGGTCGACCTTGATGCACACGAAATGCTCGTTCATCAGCGCAGCGGTGTGGTCGTCCTCGAACGACTCGTGCGCCATGACGTGACACCAGTGACACGCGGCGTAGCCGACGGACAGAAGGATCGGCACATCCCGGTCGCGAGCCTCGGCGAGCGCGTCGCCGCCCCATTCCTGCCAGTGCACGGGATTGCCCGCGTGCTGACGGAGGTACGGGCTGAGGGACTCGGCAAGCCTGTTCGCCATCCCCTCACGCTACGTGCGATCAGCTCGTCTCGGGGGTGCTGTGTCCCGTCTTGTTCGCCTTGTCCGTCTCTGCAGAAGCCTCGTCCGTCTTCGTGATGTTCACAGCGGCGGCGCCGCGGTCGGTGCCTTCGTCTGCGGCCTGGTCTGCCTCGGGACTGTCCGTATCGAAACTTTCGGGAAGGTTGCTCAGCCGCTTGTTCATATTCCAGATGAGCAGGGCGATGGCCACGAGCAGTACCAGCACAAGTGCCAACCCGACCGGCGACGCCTTACCGAACTCGGGGCCGGTGGGTTCCTGTGCAAGAACCTCGATTGCCAGCGTGCCTAACGTCATCTCACCTGTCCGTCCTCGATACCCGCGAAAAGATCCGACTCGGGGATCGTCGTGGTGACGCGGGTCTTTGCCAACTCGAACTCTTCGGTCGGCCACACCTTCTGCTGGATGTCCAGCGGCACCGCGAAGAACGACCCGTTCGGATCGATCTGGGTGGCGTGTGCCCGAAGCGCGTCGTCGCGGTTCGGGAAATAGTCACCACAGGTTATCTGGGTGGTCACCCGTGCCATGAGATCGCCCTGCTCAGTGCGCCACCGGCTGAGCCACTCCTCCATCGGGAACGGTTCGCCTCGGCGTTCGTACTCGTCGCGGAACAGTTCGATGCGCTTGCGGATGAAGCCGTGCGAGTAGTAGACCTTCTTCACTTCCCACGGCTCGCCGAGCTCGGGATGGTAGTTCGGATCTGCTGCCGCCTCGTACGCCGCCATCGACACCTCATGGCAACGGATGTGATCGGGGTGCGGGTAGCCGCCGTTCTCGTCGTACGTGGTCATGACGTGCGGGCGGAACTCTCGGATGACCTCGACGAGCTTGCGTGTGGGCTCGTCGAGTGGCACCACCGCGAAGCACCCGTCGGGCAGCGGCGGCTTGGGATCGCCCTCCGGAAGACCGGAGTCGATGAAACCGAGCCAGCGATGCTGCACGCCGAGATGACGCGCTGCCGTCGCCATCTCCTCGCGCCGAACCTCGGGCATACGATCCCGGATACCGGGCACGTCCATCGCAGGATTGAGGATGTCTCCTCGTTCGCCACCCGTGAGGGTCACGACGAGCACGTCGTTCCCCTCTGCCGCGTAGCGGGCCGTAGTGGCGGCACCCTTGCTCGACTCGTCATCGGGATGGGCATGCACGGCCATGAGCCGTAGTCCGCTCACGTGTTTCCTCCACCTCACCGTCGTGTACATCTCGGGACAGGGCGGCGACCGCCGGTGCGGGCCGTCCGGATCCCTCCCCTATAGTTCCACCTGAGCGCTCCTCCGTCAGCCGTGGCCCCACGGGAGCACCCGAACTTCGGCCCGGGCCTGAAAGAAAATGATGACCGATACTGCAGAACAACCCCGACGCAGCGCGAGATACCCGTCGAAGGCACGGACGACGCGCGGCAAGAAGTGGGGCTTCACCGCCCTCGGCGTCCTCGCTGGAATCGGGCTCGGATTCGTGATGTACCAGCAGTTCGGACCCGCCGAGATCGAATACGAAGTGGTGGCGTTCAACGTCGTCGACGACGACACCCTCGATATCAAGCTGTCGGTCACGCGGCAGGACCCGTCGCAGGAGGCGGTGTGCATCGTCCGTGCGCGGTCGCGGGACGGCAGCGAAACCGGGCGGCGTGAAGTCCTCATCCCGGCGTCGGACTCATCGACGGTGGTTCTGGATTCGACGGTCAAGACGTCACAGCGCCCCGGTATGGGCGACGGCTACGGCTGCAGTTTCAACGTTCCGGAATACCTGCGCGCACCCTGATCTGATGCCGTTACGCTGCGCTTTCCGCGCGTAATCCAGATCTGGTGCTAGAATATGCCAATACACGGTTCCACCCATTGGGGCCGTGTATTGCTGCATTAGAGACAGTACGACCCCGTTCGCCACATTCCAGGGGGGAACGACGCGGGTCGTGCTGTTGCGGTCGTTGCGTATGCACGACTTGTCCACGGAGCCGGGGGCTCCAACCCGAAGGAAGTGATCGATGATGACCGAGACCCAGGTGACCTGGCTGACACAGGAGTCCCACGACCGCCTCAAGGCGGAACTGGACCAGCTCATCGCCAATCGTCCCGTCATCGCGGCCGAGATCAACGAGCGGCGTGAAGAAGGTGACCTCAAGGAAAACGGTGGTTACCACGCCGCCCGCGAAGAACAGGGTCAGCAGGAAGCACGCATCCGTCAGCTGCAGGAGCTGCTGAGCGCCGCGAAGGTCGGCGTCGCACCTACGCAGTCCGGTGTCGCGCTGCCCGGCTCGGTCGTCACGGTGTACTACGACGGCGACGAATCCGACAAGGAAACGTTCCTCATCGCGACCCGCGAAGAAGGCGCGCGCAACAGCGAGCTCGAGACCTACTCGCCCAGCTCCCCGCTCGGCAAGGCCCTCATCGAGGCGAAGGTCGGCGAGACACGCGAGTACGCGCTGCCCAACGGCAAAACGATGAAGGTGACGCTGGTTTCCGCAGAGCCGTACCACGGCTGATTCCGACGTACACGCAGCGATGCCCGGCCGGTGTTTCCGGCCGGGCATCGCTGCGTTCTCACCGCGTCAGATGATCCGACGCGCCTTCATGTCGGGGAACACCGTGCCGACGCGCACCACGTCACCGGTGGTCGGGGCGTGCACCATCTGGCCGCCGCCGATGTAGATCGCGACGTGGCCCGGGCCGCCGGCCTGCCAGTTGCCGAACAGGAGGTCGCCCGGGCGGGCGAGCTCGAGCGGAATCTCGGTGCCCACGTGCCACTGGGTTTCCGAGGTGCGGGGCAGGGTGATGCCGGTCGCGGCGTGCACCGCGTACGACGTCAGGCCCGAACAGTCGAAGCCGCCTCCGGAGGGGCCGTTGATGTTGCCTCCACCCCAGACGTACGGCAGGCCCAAGAACTTGAAGGCGAGATCGACGACACGGTTGCCGACGTCGCTCGTACCTCCCAGACCGAGGCCGAAGAACGGCGACAGCAGTCGGGAGAACGCCGCCTCGGTGGCCCGGATCTTCGCGACGTACGGCTTGGTCTGGTTCTCGTAGTCGGGCGACCCGGATGGCATGCCGCCCGACCGACGGACGGCACCCGCACCCGCGTTGTAGGCCGCGAGCGTGAGATCCAACGTGTTGCCCTCGACGAGCCCGCGCTTCTTCCAGTCGTCGATCTGCTTGTAGTTGTCGCACAGCAGGTTGCCGGAGGCCATGACGGGGTCGGCGATACCGAGGATGTCGATCTTGCCGTCCCCGTCGGCGTCCTTGCCGTACTCGCGCCATGTGCCGGGCATGAACTGTCCCGGCCCCTTCGCACCCACGGGCGACACGGGCGCGGTGGCTCCGAACCGGAAGCCGTTCTCTGCCGAGTACAGAGCTGCGAGGACCGGTGCGGTGATGCCGTCGCAGATTTCCCCGGCTTTGCGCAACCACGGGGCGAACACCGCGATCGCACCGATGGGCGCAAGACCTGTACCGGGCAGGATCGCCGGGATCGAAGGGAGGGTGACGCCACCGATCGTGGCGGTCGGTTGCGGGCCGGGTACCGGCGCCTGGGGCACCGGCGCGATTCCGAACGCGCTCGGTCGCGGGGCCGGGGCCGCCGGTGCGATCGGAGATTCCGGTGCGGGCTCCTGCGGTCGGAGCGCCTCGATCGCCTCCTCCGGCAAGTGCGGCTCGATGGCCGCCGCGACCGAGTCGGTGGTGTCGGCGACCACCTGCTGGGCCTGTCCCTGTACCTGCTCGGGTAGCGACGCGACGAAGTCCTCGACCTGCTTGTCGGTGTCCGGTGCCCCCGCCTCGAACGACTCGATCGCTTGTGTCACTTGATCTTTTATTTCTGCTGGTACGTCCGCTCCCTGCACGAGCGCACTCGCTGCCGTGGCCACTGCCACGATGACCGCAGACGGGTCTACCGACATCCGCAACCCCCATCCATCCTGAACGACCCCAACCGTACTTGTGATGCCGGTCACGAGCACGGCTTCCGCTACTTGATATCACATATATTTAGGAACACGTTCTAGTTGAGTGGCGGGTGGGATTAGTGTGACTGGAGGTACTCGCCGTTATCCGTCTGTTGCCTGCGTGGAGAGGGAGGGATCGGTCAGTAACTCCACGATGACGACGCCTGCGTACTCGTCGGCCCGCTCGCCGTCGTCATCGACCAGCCCGAGAATCGCGTCGCCCTGCTCCTGAGTCACCGGTGTGGCAGCCCCCAGAATCCTCCAGGTGCCGGCGACCGGTACGACTCGCGCGCACAACAGCCCGCCGACGGGAACGTCCTCGCCCACCTCCGGCGCGGTCAGGTCGCGCCGCTCACCCGAACGCAGATCGCGCAGCGTCAGCCCCTCCCCCGGCCGGACAGCCTCGACCTCGTGCACCGACCGCTCCACCGGCAGCCACTGCGCGAGAAGTTCGCGTTCGTCGTCGGGCAGCAGATGCCCACGCACCTGAGCGAACTCGACCAACCCTCCGCCTTCACCGAGCATGACGTCGTCGAGCAACGGATCGGACAGAGCCTCGAACAGGTCGTCGTCGTTGTCGCTGTAGCCGCTGCGTGCCTCCGCAAGGGCGAAGCGATGGTCCCGCCACGAGACCTGCGTCGTCTGCATGCAGGCTTTGAAGTACAGCCAGGGCGCGCGGGCCTCCAGCGGATACTCGGCCTTGCCGAGATGGCACGCCTTGTACTTGCGCCCCGAACCACACCAGCACCGATCGTTGCGACCCAGATCGGGGCGCTCGACAGGCTGGAAAGCCTCCAACACCGCATACAGCGGATGATCCGGACCGTCGAGAGACCGGCCCAGCAACGACAGCGCCCGGACCGCGTCCCCGCTGTCGGAGACGTACCGGGCGAGGTCCTCTAGCGCCGGATCGAACTCCGAATCCAGGTCCGTCGAACGCTCGAAGTGGCGAGCCGCCTCGTCGACGCGCGCATCGGTTTCTGCGGCCTTGCCCGCCATCCAGAACGCCGCCGCGTCGACCTTCCGCGGTCCGTGGTCTTTCATCCACAACGCCGCCCGTTCGATCGCCTTCGGATCGATCGCCTGCTCGAGGAGTTCGTCGAGAACCGTCGACGCGACATCGGGGTCGGCCAACACTGCGAACAACCCGGATTTGCCCTCCGAGAACCGCGATTCGAGATCGTGGTCGTCCCCGGAATCGATCGCATCGACCAGCGACGCGAACAACACGACCCCCGGCACCGCCTCGACCGGTACTCCGACCTGCTCGGCGTAGGAATCGACTGCACTCTGCGCAAGATACCCTGCGAAATCGAACCCGGGCGGCGCCACGAGGCCGCCCGACACCTCGAGCCCCGCCGCCTCGATCTGTTCCGACAACGGAAGGGTCGGAACGGTGAACGACGTGGGTGCCTCCACCATCACGGCGTACACCGACGATTCGAGATACGCCGGGTCGCCGGACGCGAGCGCCTCCCCCAGCACCGCGGTCAATTCGGGAACGACATCGACCTCGGCGGTCGCCGGCGCGACCATCAATCCCGTTTCCGTCACGGTCGCGGCCACGAGGTCCCCGGCGGACAACTCGGCGAATGCACCCCGGGGGAACACGAGCACCTCACTGCCGAATGGTGCGAGATCGGTGATGCCGCGATCGTCGAGCCGGTCGGGTTCGTGATCGATCTCGACGAGGTCGTATCCCTCGTCGCCGGTCACGAACACGAGCAGAGGGTAGATCTCGTCGATGGGAAGCACCGCCGACGCCACCTCGGCTTCGGTGAGCCGATGCGTCAGGACACGTCCGCCGAGAAGCGCGTCGAATGCCGCGTATCGGCCGTCGCTCAGGTAGGCCAGCATCGGATGCTCGGGGAGTTCATCGACGGGCAAGTCCAGGTCGTCGGCATCGTGGCCCGACGCGAGTCGCTCCCCTATCTCGTCGAGTGTGAGCGGGCCGTGCTCCCGAAGCAGAGTCAGCACGGCGGCGATCAGTGCGTCATCGGCGGCGAGGTCGTAGTCGAAGTCGGTCACGGGTGCGATCGTACGGTCCGGACGCCCGGTCAGTCGTCCTCCTCGATCACCTCATGATGATCGTGGTCCGCCTTGCCCAGACGCCAGTACCCGTCGACCTTCGCCCGGCCCCGTGCCAGCCCCAGTTCGCGGGTGAGATACGAACGGATCGGCTTGATCGATCCCGCCTCACCCGCCACCCACGCGAACATTTCGCCGTCCGGGAACTCGCACGCGCGGACCGCGTCCGCGAGCAGTGTCGTCGTACCCGGTTCCGCCGAGTGCCGATGCAGGTAGGTGAGCTCGACACCGTCTCGTCCCGATGCAATCAGTTCGGAGTGCTCGTCGGCGACTTCGGCGAAGGCCACCACTCTCGTGTCCGAGGGCAGTTCTTCGATCCACCTGCAGAGCGCAGGAAGCGCGGTCTCGTCGGCCACGAGCAGATACCAGTCGTACCCCGTCGGATAGACGTGCGAACCACGCGGTCCGAGCACACCGACCTCGTCACCCGGCGTAGCCTTCGACGCCCACGTGCCCGCAATGCCGTGGGAGTGGAGTACGAAGTCCAGTGTCAATTCCAGCGATTCACGATCGAATGCACGGACGGTGTAGTCACGGGCCTCGGGCCGAGGTCCCTGAGCCGGGATGCGCATCCCGTCCGGGCCGATCTCGGGCATCGCAATTCGTCCGGTCGTGGCATCCGGAAAGAACAGCTTCACGTGGTCATCGGGAGCCATCGTCACGTACGGAAACCCCTGCAGCGCAGCACCCCCGACTACGACGCGACGCATCGTCCGCGAGAGATTCTCCACACGGACAACCTTCAGTACCCGCGGAGTCAGATCATGCATGATCAGTTCGATCTCACGACGTTCTTCGGTCACGGCCGGTCCAGAATCAGCACTCATCTATTGCCCTTTCGTAATGGACTGCGAATCCGTCCAGCAGGATCCGCAGCTGCCTGTCGAAATGATGTCGGGGTCGCGACAACCTGTCCTGTTCGACGGCGCGCATCTCGGGGCCGAGAACTCCCAGGCGCGCATCCAGGGCCTGCACCGCGCCCGGCCGCTGCTGGAATGCAAGCAGCAGGCCGTAATCCGCGGCGGCTGCGGCGATGGCTGCGACGACTCCGCGGGCGTCTGCGAGGTCGAAGCCGGCGTCGGCGACACGGAGCGCCACCCACTCGTTGCGGCGTACCGATGCAATGACAGGTCGCCCTGTTCTGGGCCAGGCTGCGAACAGTTCGGGATGTCCCTCGTACAGCCGCCAGCGAACGTCGCACTCCTGCTCGAGGAGACCGCGCCAGCCTCGGGCAGGATCCGGTCGTGGCGTCTCGGCGATGAGCAGTTCGAGAGCCCCGATGACGATGTCGTCCTTGCTCTCGACATGCCGGTAGAGCGCCGCTGCAGAGCACCCCAGCTGCTCGGCGATCCCGGTGATGGTGATCTCTCTCGAGGTCGCCAGCGCAGCACGCAGGATCACCTCTCGCGACAATCGGGCCTTCGGCCCAGGTTTGCGGTATGGAAACATCATCGCGTCGACACCGTCATTCCGGGGACCCCGCGGTGACGATCGGCCGGTGCCTACGCGCAAGAGTCGCTTCGAAATCAGCGTAGCGTCCGCCGGCCGCCATCAGCTCGTCGTGACTCCCGGTCTCTGTCACCTCACCGTTCTCGAGGAAGACGATGCGGTCGGCGTTCACGATGGTATGCAGACGATGGGCGGTGACGAGAACCGTGCGGTCGCGGCATAATTCGCCGAGAGCAGCAAGAATCGCCGTTTCGTTCTCGCGATCGAGCGCGGACGTCGGCTCGTCGAGGACGACGATCGGAGCATCGCGCAGAAACGCACGCGCGATCGAGACACGTTGTCGCTCACCACCGGACAGGGACGATCCGTGATCACCGACCCGGGTGTTCCACCCGTCGGGCAGCCGTTCGACGATATCGTCGACCCGTGCCAACCGGGCCGCACGCTCGAAATCGGCATCCGATGCACCGGGATCGGCAATGCCGATATTCTCCCGAATGGTGCCGTCGAACAGGTATACATCCTGGAATACGAGCGACACGCGCGCCATCAGGTCTGCCGTCGCCATGTCACGGACGTCGACTCCCCCGATGCGCACAGAGCCCGCTTCGACGTCCCAGAATCGCGCGACCAATCGTGCCAGCGTGGTTTTCCCCGATCCCGAGGGCCCCACCACGGCGCACGTGGTGCCGGCAGGAACGTCGAACCCGACCCCGCGCAGTACCGCACGTCCCGACATGTACGAGAAGGAAACGTCATCAAATGCGAGGGAGTTGTCGTGCCCGGACGGGACGGGCACGGCGGGTTCGGGCAGCGCCGGCACCCGGAGCAGGTCGCCCGCCTCAGCGAGGATCCCCTCTGCTTCACGGATGACACTTCCGGTCCGTCCGAGCGCCGCGACAGCATCGACCAGCAGCGCCGCGAACAGAACTGCGCACACGGCAGAGGCCACGGCGAGACTCTCGCCGTCGGCCCGCTGGAGAGCCACCACCAGAACACCGGAGAAGAACACACCGGTGCCGATCGCGAACAGCACGGCACCGACGATCGCACCGCGAAAATACTTCGCCGCACCGCGACGCATCTCGTCGATCGCAGACAACAGCTCCGTGTCGGCATCGCCCACTCTCCCGTATCCGCGTAGTACAGGCTGGTTCTGCGCGAACTCGACGATCTTGCCGTTGATGTCCTCGGCCGCGCGCTCCTGCGCGGCTGTGGCACCGCGCAGCAACCGGATGGCGACCCTGTACAGAACCACGAGCAGCACGAGTCCGGCCGCACCGACGGCCGCAGTAGGCCAGTCGATCCACACGAGCACGAACCACAGCGATGCGCCGAGAACCAATGCGCGCAGGTTGATTGCCATGATGCCGTTGACCGTCAGTGTCAGTGCCTCACCCGCATCGGTGACGATGCGCGTCAGGCGGTCCTGGTTCGCGGCACCGAACCACCCCAGCGGCAATGTGGTGGCGTGGTCGGCGATACGCCTCTGCAGCGCGGCCACGGACTCCGAGGTGTCGCGACGCCGCCGGGTGGTCACCACGTCTTGTGCCACCATTGCCGTAGCGACGATCACCACCAGCAGCGCGGTCCACAACCACACGCGGGGAAAGTTGTCGGCGAACAGGTCGGTGAGCAACGGCACCAGCATCGCGAGCCCGACTGCCTCCAGTACCGCGACAGCGCCGGTCGCCACGAACGTGCGGCGCAATCGCACGACTGCTGCGGGGCCGATGGCCCGACCGAGAGCGGTGAGCATCACCCTGCAGCCCCCGTCGTCGCGAAGCCCGATCGCCACATGTTTGCGTATCGTCCGCCTCGGTTCATCAGCTCGGTGTGAGTGCCGCGCTCGGCGATGCGGCCGGACTCCATCACCACGATCACGTCGGAATTCACGACGGTCTCCAATCGATGGGCCACCATCAGCACGGTCTTGTCTCGGCTCAGTGCTGCGATCGCGTCCTGGACGAGGGATTCGGATTCGGGATCCGCCGCCGACGTCGCCTCGTCAAGAACGAGAACCGGCGGATCGGCGAGGATCGCCCGCGCGATCGAGATGCGCTGGGCCTCGCCCCCGGAGAACGAGACGTGCTCTCCTATGACTGCGTCGTATCCGAGCGGCTCTTCCAGGATCCGGTCGTGGATACGCGCCGCGCGCGCTGCAGCTCGGACCCGCTCGTCACTCGCCGCCGGATCCGCGAGGCGGATGTTGTCGGCCACGGTTCGTCGCAGCATCCGCACATCCTGGAAGACGAAACCGATCAGCCGGTAGAGCTCAGCAGGATCCAGCCCGCGGATATCGATCCCGTCGACCGTGATCGTGCCTCCGGTGACGTCCCAGAATCGTGGCAGCAGGCGGGTCAACGTCGATTTCCCCGACCCGGACGGGCCGACCACAGCGGTCACCGTACCGGGGGTCAGCTCGAGATCGATATCTTCGATAACCGTTCTGCCTCTGTCATATTCGAATGTGACGTCGGCGAAACGGATGGTGATGTCGCGGCGTGCGGCAAGAGTCCGGTCTCCCGTCGGGAGTTCCGGGGTCGCGAACGCGCGGTCCAGCGACTCGGCAAGGGCACGGCTGCGACTCACCAGCGTCCGCAACGTCGGCACAAGCCACACAGCGCGCGACACGATCCAGCACATCAGCAGGAAGGGGATGAGATCCGCCGGCACCAGCAGGTCGGTCGCGACGAAGACCACGCCCCACACGGTCGTCCACACCAGGATGAACGACCATGACGAGAGAGTCAGCGGAAGGCGCCCCCGCCTGTCCCGGGCGCGTTCGGTCGCGAGGTAGGAGCGGGTGTGCTGGTCGATGGCATCGACGAATCTGTCGTCGGCAATGCGATTGCCCGAGAACACCTTCCAGACGGCCATACCCTGGCCGAGTTCGGTCGCGCGCTCGCTCAACCCCCGAGCGGCGCGACGGTACTCCCGTTCGAGGTCGGGAGCTATCGGCGGGCGGCGGACCAGGAGTACAGAAGCGATGACCACCGGCAGGGCGATCACGATCGCGAAAAGCGGGTCGATCCAGGCGAGGTAGGCGATCGCGAGGACCGAGACAGCGGCAAACCGGGGTGCGAGCGGAACCGCTTCACCGATCAGCCCGGTCAGAGCGGCCACGTCGCTGCTCACTAGCTTGCGTAGTCCACCCCCGGTGACGCCACCGAACCAACCGAGCGGCACCCGCGCGAGATGACCGACCAGGTTCCGCCGTGTCCGGTACTGGGTGTCGCGGCTCGCCCCGAAGCTGAGCGAGAACGAGCAACTGTGAACGAGCGGCGTCACCACCAGGGCTACCACCGCGGCCCACACCCAACCCCAGGGGACAACTCCGCCGCCGAGCAATTCCCGCGTCACCTCGGTTATCGCAATGAACGGAAGCACCGTTCCGATCGCACAGAACACCTGCAGCACACCGGAAATCAGGAGGCGAACGCCTACCGGATACAGCAGGCTCCGAATGCCTGATCCCGTAGCCATAGGTTGCATGCACCTTCTCCGAACGACATTGATTAGGTTAACCTTAGCCAATTGCGAAACGTTTTCGCAATTACGCGCGTCCATACGGTGCCGCGTTGTCCTGTCCCCACGAGAGGTCCCATGTTCGCCACACGTTCACGCCGCAGATTCGGAGTCGGTGCACTGGTCGCCGCAGCAAGCCTGGCCATGATCCTGACGGGATGCAGCTCACCCGAACCCGCCGAGACCGCACCGACGGAGGCTGCCGTCCGCACGGTGACCGACGGCTCCGGCGAGGTGGAAATCCCCGTCGACGTCGAGCGCATCGTCACCATCCATCACATCGCGACGCAGCCTCTGATCAATCTCGGTGTCGTCCCCGTCGGGCGCGGCGCCGTGGATGAAACGTCCATCACACCGGAAACCTGGGAACAGATCGAGGACGTCCCGGTCGTATCCAACGGATCGGAACCCGATATAGAGCAGATCGCCACTCTCGAGCCGGACCTGATCATCGCCCACAACCGCATCGAGGACAGTGATCTGGCCCCACTCCGCGAGATCGCACCCGTGCTGGTGCTCGACATCGCCGGACCCGGTCGCGCCGACTGGCAAGGACGCGTCGAGCTTGTCGCGCAGGCACTTGGCAAGGAAGACACCTACGAGCAGCTGGTCACCGACTTCGACGAGCGCACCGCACGTATCGCTGAAACACACCGCGTCGCCCTCGACACCGAGACCTTCGCGCTGCTCGGCTCCTGGAATGCGGGCACGTTCAACACCTACAGCGGCGAGAGCATCTGGGGAAGTGTGTTCACGAAGGCCGGCGCGCGCATCGCGCCCGCCGAGCAAGCAGTCGCAGGCGCAGAGTCGGCCGGTGAAGCCGAACTGAGCGTCGAGCAGCTTCCGGTCGTGCTCGACGGCACAGTGCTGCTCCACGTCACGAACCTTCGCGGCGAGCCGAACGCAGAGCTCGAGGCTGTCATGGCCGAACCACTCTTCGAGGCGGTACCGGCGGTCGTCAACGACACCGTGTTCCCCGGCGGCAAGGACACCGTGGGCGGATTCGAGGACGCGAACTACAACCTCGACCTGTTCGAACAAGCACTCACAACACTCGAGTCGCAGCGGGGCTGAGCTGGCACCGAACACACCACCGCAACGGCGTCGACCGATCGGCCTGGTCGTCCTCCGAGACGGCCAGGCCACCGGCCTATTCGATCTGCAGCACGTAACCGGCGTCGCGCAGCGCATCGAGTACCTCACTGCGGTGTTGCGCACCACGGGTTTCCATCGTCAGTGCGACCTGCACCTCGTCGAGCGCGAGTTGCCCCGCCGTACGCGAATGTACGACGTCGACGACGCTGGCATCGGAATCTCCGACAACGCTCAGCAATCCGACCAGAGCACCGGGCCGATCCAGGATCGACACGCGCACAGCAAGATACCGACCGTCTGCTCGCAGGCCATGTCCGATCACATGAGTCAGAACGAGCGGATCGATGTTGCCGCCGGTAAGGATCGCGGCCACCGGGCCGTCGAGCTCCAGTCCCGCGGTGGACAGCGCAGCGACCGCAGCAGCTCCCGCGGGCTCGACGATGAGCTTGGACCGCTCCATGCACAGCACCAACGCTCTGGCGAGGGCGTCGTCGCTGACAGTGACGACGCCCTCGACGTGGCCCTGCACGAGCGGAAACGGTACGGACCCAGGCATTCCCACGGCAATACCGTCAGCGACGGTCGACATCGCCTCGGCCCGTTCGGGGTGCCCCGCTTGCAACGAACCCGGCCATGCGGCCGCGCCCTCGGCCTGCACACCGATCACCCGAACCCCCGGCCGGACAGCAGCGAGTGCCACTGCGACTCCTGCCAGCAGACCGCCGCCACCGGTCGGAACAACCACAGCGCTCACATCGGGGAGCTGCGCAGCGATCTCGAGTCCGACGGTGCCTTGTCCGGCCACGACATCCTCGTGGTCGTACGGGTGGATGAACACCGCGCCCGTCTCCGCCGCGAAGTCCTGCGCCGCTACGAGCGCGTCATCGATCGTGTGGCCGGCGAAGTGGACGTCGGCGCCGTAGGCACGGGTCGCGGCGACCTTCGGCAGGGCCGCACCGACCGGCATGAACACCGTCGAGGCGATGCCGAGCCCGGTCGCCGCCCACGCGACTCCCTGCGCATGATTGCCCGCGCTCGCCGCAACGACACCGCGCGCCCGCTCGTCCGCTGCGAGCCTCGCGATCCGGTTGTACGCACCCCGCGGTTTGAACGAGCCGGTGTGCTGGAGGTTCTCGCATTTGAACCACACGGGGACGCCGGTACGTTCGGAGAGCACACGCGACGGCAACACCGGTGTTCTCCGCATGACGGGCGCAAGCACTTCCGCTGCCGCACGGATCTCCGGTTCTCCTATCCGCGCCTGATCGAATGCACCCATCGCCTCAGCGTAGGGGACTCGAACGCGCAAGGAGGCGCCCAGGCGGGCGCCTCCTCGCGTGTCGCCGGGACTTATCCCAGAGCCTGCTCGATGTCGGCCAGCAGATCCGCAACATCCTCGATGCCGACGGACAGCCGCACGAGATCGTCCGGCACTTCGAGCGCCGAGCCCGCCGTCGACGCGTGCGTCATGGCACCCGGGTGCTCGATCAGCGACTCGACGCCGCCGAGCGACTCGGCGAGGGTGAAGATCTGCGTGCGCTTGCAGAAGTCGAGCGCAGCCTCCCGCCCGCCTGCCAGACGCACCGAGATCATGCCGCCGAAACGACGCATCTGCTTGGCAGCGGCCTCATGACCGGGATGCGACTCGAGACCGGGATAGAGCACCGACGTGACCGCCTTGTGCCCGGAGAGCGCGTCGACGATCTTCTCGGCATTGTCGCTGTGCCGCTCCATCCGCACCGCGAGGGTCTTGATGCCCCGCAACGTGAGGAAGGCGTCGAACGGCCCGGGCACCGCACCTGCGCCGTTCTGGAGGAACGCGAACGCCGTGTCGAGTTCCTCGTCGTTCGCCACCAGCGCTCCCCCGACGACGTCGGAGTGACCACCGATGTATTTGGTGGTCGAGTGCAGCACGATGTCGGCGCCGAGTGACAGCGGCTGCTGCAGGTACGGCGACGCGAACGTGTTGTCGACGACGAGCTTCGCGCCGCCGGTATGTGCGATGTCCGCGAGCGCGGCGATGTCACCGATGTTGAGAAGCGGGTTGGTGGGGGTCTCGACCCACACGAGCTTGGTACTCGGCCGCAGGGCTGCGCGCACCTCGTCGAGATCGTTGACCGCGGCGGGTGTGTACTCGATACCCCACTGCGTGAATACCTTGTCGATGAGCCGGAACGTGCCGCCGTAGGCATCGTTGGGGATGACGAGGTGGTCGCCGGGCCGCAGCGTCGAACGCAGCAGGCAGTCGGTGGCCGCCATACCCGAACCGAACGCGCGACCGTAGGCGCCGCCTTCGAGCGCTGCGAGATTCGCTTCGAGTGGGCGACGAGTGGGGTTGCCGGTGCGCGCGTATTCGAAGCCGTTGCGCATTTCACCGACGCCGTCCTGAGCGAACGTCGACGACGCATAGATCGGCACGTTGACCGCGCCGGTCTGCGGGTCGGGCTCGAAGCCTGCATGGATGGCGCGTGTGGCGAAGCCGTGCTGTGTGTTGTCCGTCATTGTGAAATCGGTGTCCTATCGGCCTTCGGAGATGAAACCAAGCAGATCGTGGCGGGTGATGACGCCGACGGGTTTGCCGTCGTCGATCACCATGAGCGCGTCGGTGTCGCCGAACGCCTTTGTCGCGGAAGCGATCGACTCGCCGACACCGATGTTGGGCAGCGGCGGGCTCATGTGCTTCTCGACGGAGTCGGCGAGATTCGCGCGTCCTTCGAAGACGGCGCTGAGCAGTTCGCGTTCGCTGACCGAACCGGCGACCTCGCCCGCGGTGACGGGTGGTTCGGCACCGACGACGGGCATCTGCGAGACGCCGTATTCGCGGAGGATCTCGATTGCGTCGCGCACAGTTTCGGAGGGGTGGGTGTGCACGAGTGCGGGCAGGTCGCCGGATTTGCCGCGCAGCACGTCGCCGACTGTGGAGTCGTCGGGCTTGCCGTCGAGCGGGGCGCGGAGGAAGCCGTACGACGCCATCCACTTGTCGTTGAAGATCTTCGACAGGTATCCGCGACCACCGTCGGGCAGCAGCACCACGACGACGGCCTCGGGACCTTCTCGCTCGGCGACTTCGAGGGCCGCGACCATCGCCATCCCGCACGAGCCGCCGACGAGCATGCCTTCCTCGCGGGCGAGGCGGCGGGTCATCTCGAACGAGTCGGCGTCGGAAACGGCGATGATCTCGTCGGGGATGGCCGGGTCGTATGCGGCGGGCCAGAAGTCCTCGCCGACGCCTTCGACGAGGTACGGGCGGCCGGTGCCGCCGGAGTACACGGAGCCTTCCGGGTCGGCGCCGACGACCTTGACCTTGCCGCCCGACACCTCCTTGAGATAGCGGCCGGTGCCGCTGATGGTGCCGCCGGTGCCGACACCTGCGACGAAGTGTGTGATCTTGCCGTCGGTGTCGTTCCAGATTTCGGGGCCGGTGGTCTCGTAGTGACTCTCGGGACCGCCCGGGTTCGAGTACTGGTTCGGCTTCCAGCCACCGGGGATCTCGCGGGCGAGCCGGTCGGAGACGTTGTAGTAACTGTCGGGATGCTCCGGCGGCACCGCGGTCGGGCACACCACAACTTCGGCGCCGTAGGCCCTGAGCACGTTGCGCTTGTCTTCGCTGACCTTGTCGGGGCAGACGAACACGCACTTGTATCCGCGCTGCTGGGCGACGAGAGCCAGACCGATCCCGGTGTTTCCGGAGGTCGGTTCGACGATCGTGCCGCCGGGCTTCAGTTCGCCCGAGGCCTCGGCGGCGTCGATCATCTTGACGGCGATGCGGTCTTTCGAGCTACCGCCGGGGTTGAGGTACTCGATCTTCGCTGCCACCAGCGCCGATCCGGGTTTGACCACCGAGTTGAGTTTGACCAGGGGGGTATTTCCGATGAGGTCGACAACAGAATCCGCGATGCGCATACCACCATGTTCTCAGACATCGGTTGTCGAGGGCCTCTCGGCCATACGACAGCGGCCGGACCACCTACTAGATGGTCCGGCCGCTGTGCGGCTGAAGACTAGTCGTTCTGGAAGTAGCTGAGCAGTCGCAGGATCTCGACGTACAGCCAGACCAGGGTGACGGTGAGACCGAAGGCCACGCCCCACGCAGCCTTCTCCGGCGCCTGGGCGCGGATCAGCTGGTCAGCGGCGTCGAAGTCGAGCAGGAAGCTGAATGCGGCAATGCCGATGCACACGAGGCTGAAGATGATGGCGAGAGCGCCGCCGTCGCGCAGGCCGAGTCCGCCGTCGATGAAGAAGCTCGCGACCAGGTTGCCGAGTGCGAGAACCAGGACACCGACCAGGGCGCCGACGATCATGCGGGTCAGCCGCGGGGTGACGCGGATCGCGCCTGTGCGGTAGACGACGAGCATGCCGAAGAACACGCCGAAGGTGCCGAGGACCGCCTGAGCGATCAGCGTCGAGCCGCCGGCGCCACCGAAGGTGATGTCAGTGAACATGAACGACAGCGCGCCGAGGAAGAAGCCTTCTGCGACCGCGTAGGCCAGGACGATGGCCGGGTTGTCCATCTTCCGGCCGAACGTGGCGACGAGGACGAGGACGAGACCGATCAGTCCGCCGCCGACCACGAAGGGCAGAGCCAGACCGGTATTGGAGTTGACCAGTACGTACGAGATCAGCGCCGTGACGGCGAGCACGCCGAGCGTGATGCCGGTCTTGGTGACGACGTCGTCGATCGTCATGGACCGCTGATCGGTGGGACGCGCCCACGGATCTGCAGGCGCATATTGCGGCTGTCCGAATTGCTGGGTTACCTGAGCGGCGCCCGCTGTCGCAGAGCCGAATGAGGCGTATCCGCCGCCCTCTTGCTTGGGCAGGTTGCGGAACACCGGATTGCTGGTGGTGCGCACCGTGCACTTCCCTTCTGATGGTTCGCTTCTGTCCGTTGAACCTGGTTGTCCATTGAACGAGGCAGCCGCGACGAAAGTTCCCCACCGCGGAGCGGACCGTCTTCGATGCCGCGAAGCGGCCCCGGACAAACCGGACTCTACCGGGTGCGGACCGATCGGGTCACGGTGAACTTGCGGTTACGACCCGCAACGGTTGTTCGGCCGACCAGTTCTTGCAGGTTGCGATGGTAGCCGAGGTTGGAGTTGTGCACGGTCCACAATTCGCCGCCGTCACGCAGGATGCGGGCGGCCGATTCGAACATCTTGACCGCGACACCGGTGTGCACCGCAGCACCGATGTGGAACGGCGGGTTGCACACCACGACGTCGACGGACGCATCGGGTAGCGAGGATGCGACGTCGTCGCGGAGAGTCTCGATGCGGTCGGCCAGACCGTTCGCAGCGGCGGTCGCCGCGGCGGAGGCCACTGCCGAGGCGGACTGGTCGGTCGCGATGATTCGCGCCGAAGGCCGAAGCCTGGCCAGCTCCGCGGCGAGGATTCCGGTGCCACACCCGAGGTCCACCGCCACGCCGATGTCCCGCGGGGTCTGACGCAGGAAGTCGAGGAGGTAGCGGGTCCCGATGTCGAGGCGCGGGCCTGCGAAGACCGCACCGTGCGCGACAACGGTCAGATCGAGGTCGGTCAGTGTCTCGGCGACCGGATAGGTCGGCGCGCCGGGAATCGGCTTCCGGGCTCTGAGGACCCTCGACTTCTGCCTTCCCCGCGATGCCTGGACCTCGCCGAACGACTGGCCGAGGACATCGTTCATGGCGACTGTGATGTGTTTGTCCCGTCCACCCGCGAACAGAGTGACCTCCGGTGCTGCATACCGGGCGACGGCTTCCGCGATCTCGGTGAGAGCGCTGAGCGATCGAGGCAGCTGCAGAAGAACCACCTGCGCGCCGGTCAGGAGCTCCTCGCTCAGGCCGCCGGAGGTGAAGCGGTCCAGCATGCCTTCACGGTCGGCGTTCGCGGCCAATGCGCGTTCGGCGACGATCGAATCCTGGTGAACGCGCAATCCGGACGCATCGTGCCGGGCAGCGGTGCCGAGTGTGAGCGCACCGAAGTGGTCGTCGATCACGACGACGGATCCGTCGGGCGCGGCCACGAGCGCGGCGTCCGCCTCGTCGAGAATCAGGCGGTCCGCCGCGTCGACAGCAAGCAGATTGGGCGCTTCCACGTCAGGGAAGCGCCGCAACCTGTCGAACAACTCGCTGTTTATGAGCACTGCCCCTTACCGGCGTCCTCGATGGCCTTGAGGGTATCGGCCTGTTCTTCCTCACTCAGGTTCTCCCATTCCGGGAGCTGCTGCTGAGCTTCCGCGACCGCGGCCGCAGCCGCAGCGCGATCCTGACCCCATTCCTCTAGCTCGTCGAGGTACGGGAGCATGGCCGCGCAGTTGTCCTCGTAGCTGTCGCCGAGGTTCACCGCGGGGCTGCTCGGAGTACCGGACTCGGCCGATGCAGAGGTGGTCGTGGTGGTGGTGTCCTCGGCCGAGTCGGATGCCTCGTCCGAGGATCCGCACGCCGCCGCCAGCAGGACCACGCCCGCACCGAGCAGCGCCGCGAGAGTCTTCTTCATGTGTGTGTCCACTTCTCGTCGCAGTGTCGTTTTCGTCCGGGTCGTCGGCTTCGTCGACGCGCCCCGGCGGCACAAAGGTAATCGAGGCCGGTGAAGAGATAAGCGCCGGGCGTGCACCCAGCGGGACTATCCTGGAGAAACCCCTGAACGAGGCACCCTGATGACCGAAAACGACCCGCTCGCCACCCGAGCCGCGCCGGTCCTGACCGCGAACGAGGCCGACACCGTTCGGGCACTGGCCGCTGCCGGATTCACCGATCCGGAAGAGATCGGTCGAGGCGGTTTCGGTGTGGTCTACCGATGCCGTCAGGAATCGCTCGACCGGACAGTGGCGGTGAAAATTCTCAGCACCACCCTTGATCCCGACAACATGGACCGGTTTCTGCGGGAGCAACGCGCGATGGGCCGGTTGTCCGGCCATCCGCACATCGTCACCGTGCTCCAAGCAGGCACCGGCGACACCGGGCTGCCGTACCTCGTGATGCACTACCACCCGCACGACTCCCTCGAGGCACGGATCCGCAGACACGGCCCACTCGAGTGGCCGGAAGCCGTGCGCTTGGGAATCAAGGTCGCGGGAGCGCTCGAAACCGCCCACCGGAACGACGTACTGCACCGCGACGTGAAACCGGGCAACATCCTCATCACCGAATACGGCGAACCTCAACTCACCGATTTCGGCATCGCACGAGTCGGCGGGGGTTTTCGCACCTCATCCGGAGCAATCACCGGATCGCCCGCGTTCACAGCTCCCGAGATTCTGCGCGGCGACACTCCCGCCGCCGCGGCCGATGTTTACGGGCTCGCGGCGACCCTGTTCTGCGCGATCACCGGCCATGCCGCATACGAGCGCCGGGAAGGTGAGAAGGTCGTTGCGCAATTCCTTCGGATCACGTCGGAGCCCATCCCGGATCTCCGGGGCGGCGGGCTCCCCGACTCGCTCTGCGAAGTACTCGAACGCGGAATGTCGACCGACCCCGCAGGGCGTCCACAGACCGCCATGGACTTCGGGGAGGAGCTTCAGCAACTCGAACGCAGCTTCGGTCTGCCCGTCGACGACATGGCATTACCCGAGGACGCTCCCGGGCACTCCCTTCCCGCAGCGCTACCGTCGACCTCCTCGACAAGCGATTCGGGACGCCTCCCGTCGACGTCGTTCACATCGCCGTCGACCTCACCTGCGACTCGCTTCCGTCCACCGGCCGCCAACAGGCCACTGATCGACCGCACCCGGCTGATCGATCTGCTGCGAGCGGGCCGGCGGCGCAGACTCACCGCGATCCACGCGCCCACCGGTTTCGGTAAGTCGACCCTCGCGGCACAGTGGCGCGACGTGCTCACGAGCGACGGTATCCAGGTCGCGTGGCTCGCCGTCGACAGCGACGACAACAACGTCCTGTGGTTCCTGACCCATCTGATCGAAGCGGTCAAACAGGTACGAGCACCGCTCGGCAGGCAACTCGCGCAGATCCTGGAGTCACACGGCGACAACGCCGAACGCTACGTCCTGAGCACCATGATCGACGATCTGCACCGCGCCGACGTGCACATGACCCTGATGATCGACGACTGGCACCGGGTCACCTCACCCGAAACGATCGCCGCGCTGGACTTCCTCCTCGAACGAGGTTGCCACCACCTGCAGATCGTGGTGACCAGCCGGTCTCAGGCCGGGCTGCCCTTGAGTCGCATGCGGATGCGGGACGAACTCGTCGAACTCGATTCGAGTGTCCTGCGTTTCGACACGGACGAATCCGATTCGTTCCTACGCGAAGTCAGCGGCCTTCACCTGGACCGCGAGGACGTGCAGGACCTCAACAAGTCCACCGAAGGATGGGCCGCGGCGTTGCAGCTCGCCTCGCTGTCGTTGCGCGACAGCGATGATCCGACGGGGATGATCGAAAGCATCACCGGACGACACCATGCGATCGGCGAGTTCCTCGCCGACAACGTCCTGTCCACGCTCGAACCCGAGACCTACGAGTTCCTGCTGGACACCTCGATCACCGAATCCATCAGCGGCAGCCTCGCCTCGGCACTCACCGGGCATCCACGAGCGCAGGCTGTGCTCGAGGAGATCGAACAGCGTGACCTGTTCCTCCGACACATCGACGACGAACGCATCTGGTTCCGGTATCACCACCTGTTCCTCGATTTCCTCCGCCGCCGCCTCGAACGCGATCGGCCCGACACGATCCCGGAACTGCACCGGAAAGCAGCAGCGTGGTTCGAACGTCACCACATGCTCAGCGAAGCCGTCGACCATGCCCTCACGGCAGGCGACGAGCAACGCGCAGTGGACCTCGTCGCCACCGACGGCATGTTTCTGATGGAACATTCACGCATGTCGACGCTCCTCGTGCTGATGGGAAAGCTGCCGCCGCGCGCGGTTGCGGCGAACGCCCGGCTGCAACTGGTGTCGGCATGGGCGCTGGTTGCACTCAATAGGCAGGCCGAGGCCCAGACAGCCCTCGACACCGCACGAAACCTCCTCGGGCACAACGCCCCCGGAGAAACCGAGGCCGAGGCCATGCTCATCGAGGCCGACGTCGTCGACGGGGCCATGGCGATCTACTCCGACCGTATCGTCGGTGTCCAGAAACTCGTCGCACCCGCCCTCGACGCCGCCGACACCCTCTCGCCGTGGATCGTTTCCGCCGCGGCGAACGTCGCCACCTTCGTCGAGATCTACCGGTTCGAATTCGATGATGCACGAAGGCGCCAGCAATGGGCCGAGCAGTTCCACACCCGCACCCGCGGCGCGTTCACCGCCGTTTACGGCCAATGCCTGGCCGGTATCGCCGCAAGTGAACTGCTCGACATCCAGGACGCTGAAGCCCATTTCCGCAAGGGTCTCGAGCTGGCTCGGCGCAACGGTGGGATCCACTCGCACGCAGCTCGCCTCGCAGCAGCGATGCTCGGGGAATTGTTGTACGAATCCGGCCGGATCGCCGAAGCCGAAACCCTGCTCGACGAGAGCCAGAAACTCGGGATCCAGGGCGGGGTGCCCGATTTCATGATCGCGAGATTCGTCATCGGCGCACGACTGAAGATTCTGCGCGGAAGGCATGACGACGCGGCGGCGCTGCTGAACGACGGCGTGCGCGCAGCCACCGAATTCGGCCTGCCCCGGCTCCGAGCCCGTGTGGAGAACGAACGCGCCCGGCTCGGTCTGCCCGTTGCCCCGCAAGCCGCACGTTCGATGCCGGAGTCCCTCGAACCCGACCCGGACGGGATCGTCGAAGTCACGGAACAGATCGAGGATGCCACCGCGATCCGCCTGTTGTATCGCACCGGAGACCCTGATTCGGTTGCGCGGGCTGTCGAGTGGGCTCGACTGTGGCAGCAGCGCACCGACTACAACGGACGACGACGTGCACATCTGCAGGCCACACGGCTACTCACCGCATGTCTGCACGCAGCGGGACGCCTCGAGGAGGCAGAAGAGATCCTCGCACCGGCCATCGAGATCTGCGGCGACCGCGGCATGCTCCGGTACCTCGTCGACGGTGGGGCGCACGTCGTCGACGTACTCGTCTCCCTCCGCGGCAGATTGCACGAGGATCGATGGCCTACGGGCTGGCCGGTCGTCGATGCGGCGTTCGTCGACGAGATGCTGCGACTCACCGAAACCGGAGAAACCAGCACCGAGCTCTGAATACGGCACACTTCGAGCATGGACGATCTCCCCGGAGAGGTACGTACCCGCTTGTGGCGCGATGGTGTGCTCGTCGCGGACGATTTTTCGCTCGACGAGGTGTCCGAGCATCTCGCGGACGACAGAGCGCTCGTGTGGGTGGACCTGCACGACCCCGGGCACGATCAGCTGAGCGCGCTCGCCACCGAGTTGACACTGGACGCTCATGCGGTCGAGGACGCGATTGCGCGCGGCGAACGTACCAAGACCACCCACTACCCCACGCACACCTTCCTCACGGTGTACGCGACCGAGCTCGAACGGGACTCCGATGCGCTCAGCACAGTCGAATCACGGCTACACACCACCCGCGTTTCGGCGTTCGTGTTGCCGCGCGGGATCGTGACGGTGCGTCGCGGTGGACAGTTCGACATCGACGAGGTCGTCCGCCGGTGGGACGAGCATTCCGACCTCCTGCAGTTCGGCACCGGCGCCCTGCTCCACGGTCTGCTCGACGTGATCGTCGACGGCCAGTTCGACACCATCCAGGCCCTCGACGACGCGATCGAAGGCATCGAGGACGGACTCTTCGGCGACACGCCGATGACTCGCGAGACCCAGCACCGCATCTACCGCCTGCGCAAGGAACTGGTCCAGCTCAGACGCATCGTACTTCCGATGCGCGAGGTCGTGACCGCGGTGATGCGCCACCGCGCCGAGACCGGCAACCATGCAGAACTCGACGGTTGGTACACCGATCTCTACGACCACGTGATCCGGGCGACGGAATGGACCGAATCGCTGCGCGACATGGTGACCACGTTGTTCGAAACGAACCTGTCGTTGCAGGATGCGCGCTTGAACACGGTCATGAAGAAACTCACCGGGTGGGCCGCGATCATCGCCGTGCCAACGGCAGTCACGGGCTGGTACGGCATGAACGTGCCCTACCCGGGCTTCGGTCACGGGTGGGGTGTACTCGTCAGCGCCTGCGTCATCGCAGGATCGGCCGGACTGCTGTATCTGCTGTTCAAGCGGCGCGACTGGCTCTGATCACTGCATCTTCCGATCCGAGCGGCGCACTCAGATGAGTACGAGGATCAAGACGATGATCAGTACTACGACGATGACTGCTGCGATCACCGACGCCACGGACGCACGACGCCTGCCCGCGCCGCTGCGCACCAGCTCCGGGTCGGCGTCCGGCGCATCACCGATGGGGTCTTCGTCGTTCGCTCGAGACATGACACCTCCCGGGTCCTCGTGTGATCAGGGACTGCTGTGCGATCAGGGACTGCGGTGTGATCAACGACTGCGTACCCAGGAAGTCTTGCACGCGAAGTCCCCGGAGGTGTGGACGTTTGCCTCCCGATCCCGCGGGTATCTCTTCATGGCACGAAGATCCATCGGCAAGCATGAGGAGGATCGATGGCAGACTTCATCGACAAGGCCAAGCACAAGGTGGAAGAAGCCACCGGCAAGGTCAAGGAACAGACCGGCAAGGCCACAGACGACCGCGATCTCGAAGCCGAAGGCAAGGGCGACCGCGCCTCGAGCGGCATGAAGCAGGCCGGCGACAAGGTCTCCGACGCTGTGGAGGACGTGAAGGACGCGTTCAAGAACAAGTAGGTGCCGGCAGCACACAGATCCGAAAGAGGGCCGGTGTACGGAAGTTTCCGTACACCGGCCCTCTCTGTGGAGTGTTACTCCGTTACTCCGAGGTCCCTTCGGTGCTGTCGAAGAAGTGCCACGTGCCATCGTTCTCGTGCTGCGCTTCCATGCGCCAGCCGAGCTCGGTGTTGTCGGCGCGAGTATCGACGAACCACGCGTGGGCGTCGTCGGCGCTGTCGATGTCCTTGGTGTCCACTACATCCCCGTTGGGGTCGATCACTCTGTAGGTTGCCATGGGGATGGGCTTCCCGGGAGGAACGGCAGCCAAACGTCGCCGACCCCGATCAGCTGTCGCCGAGGTTTCCGGACAGCATCTCGACCCGGCGCAGGCTGGCGCCCTCCAGACCCACGATTGTCGCGGACTTCCCCTTCTCGGAGTACTTGTGAAGCACCGAATCGAATGTCGCCACGGTCGACGCATCCCACACCTCGGCGTCGGTGAGGTCGATGACGACACGCTCGGGGTCGTCGACGTAATCGAATTGGTACACCAGATCATTGCTCGATGCCCAGAACAACTCGCCCGATACCTTGTAGGTGCGCACGCCGTCCACGTCGAGGGCGCGGACGCGCGTCATGTGCGCGACCCGCCGCGCGAACGCGACCATGGCGGTGAGTACACCCGCGACCACACCGACCGCAAGATTGTCGGTGGCCAGCGTTCCGATCACCGTCACGAGCATGACGAGTGTTTCGCTGACCGGCATGAGTTTCAGGGTCCGGGGGGCGATGCTGTGCCAGTCGAACGTGGTCACCGCGATCACGATCATCACCGCGACCAATGCGGCCATCGGGATCGCTCCGACCACATCTCCCACGGTGACGCACAGGAGAAGAAGGAACATCCCCGCGCAGAACGTCGAGATCCGGGTCCTCGCGCGACCTTCCTTGACGTTGATCATGGTCTGGCCGATCATCGCGCACCCACCCATGCCGCCGAACAGCGCGGCAACGCCGTTCGCGACGCCCTGGCCCCAAGCCTCGCGGGTCTTGTCCGAGTGACTGTCGGTGATGTCGTCGACCAGCTTCGCTGTCATCAACGACTCCATCAATCCCACCAGCGCCAGGCCCACCGCATACGGGGCGATGATCCGGAGGGTTTCGAGTGTGAGCGGTACGTCCGGGATCATCCAGCTCGGGAAGCCTCCGGGAAGCTCACCCTGGTCGGCGACGTCGGGGACATCCACGCCGAACAGCACGACGATACCGGTCAGCACGATGATCGCGATCAACGCGGCGGGCACCGCGGTGGTGAGCTTCGGAATGAACACCACCATCGCAATGCCGAACGCGACCAGCGGGTAGACGAGCCACGGCACGTCGAACAGGTGCCCCAGCTGGGCGCTGAAGATGAGGATGGCCAACGCATTGACGAATCCGATCATCACCGAACGGGGGATGAAGCGCATCAGACGTGCGACGCCTGCCAGCGCCAGTACGATCTGCAACGCTCCTGCCAGCCAGACCGCGGCAATCAAGTAGTCGAGCCCGTGCGACGACACCAGCGGCGCGATGACCAGGGCTGTCGCGCCGGCTGCGGCCGACACCATCGCAGGCCGCCCACCCACGAACGCGATGGTGATGGCCATGACACAGGACGTGTACAACGCGACTTTCGGGTCGACTCCCGCGATGACCGCGAACGAGACGACCTCGGGAATCAGGGCCAGGGAGGTGACCAGCCCCGCGAGGATCTCAGTTGTCAATCTCCGAGGCGATCGGAGGGTCGAACGAACGGTATTCACCGCTGAAGTCTAGGCGCGCCCGTCGTGGCGTCGCGCCTCGCAGCGGTGCCGGGTGTAGTGTTGGACCATCGACCGGTTCGATACCTCCGGACATCTTCCCGATACGAACCTCGATGATCCTCCCCCGAGCTGCACGCTCCTGGTTTCGCGTACCCCGCGCCCGCGTGTTCCTCGCCAACACCTGAAGTGTTCGAAGCAGTACCTGAAAGGACTCACATGAGCCAGCACACCGAAGACAACAACCCGCTGTTCCTGCAGCCGGTGGACCCGAACAACACCGAACCGGCGGTTGTGGAGGCCGAGCACCAGACGTCGACCGAGCCATTCGACTACACGTCGATCTTCTCTTCGCGCGGAGCCTGACTCACTATCTCCTCGCAAAGTCGGCCAGCGCCGCCGATACCGGTTCGGTGCGGCCGTCGTGGGTCGCGCCCGCAGCGGTGAGCACGTCGATGTGGTTGTAGCCCGGAAGAACAATGGGCACGTCGTCCGGGTGATCCGAATCCGGTAGCGAGATTCCGCCGCTTCCCACCAATGTGAGTATCGGATTCCGCGCGACCCCGTCCCTGTGGATGTGGTGTGTCGCGAACGACGGAGCCGACGACAGCGCAAGATCCGATGGCAGCCGAGTCGGGAAGTACCACTCCGTGAAGTCCAACGGGGGTTCCGACAGATTACGCGCCAGTTCGGCGATCGAGGTGACCTCGCTCGCCGGGTTCGTGTAGCGCGCCTCGTTCGAAAGCGAGTCTGCTGCCGCGACCTCGTCGTAGTCGAGCCATCTGTAGAGCACATCCGCGCCGTACACTGCGGGCGACGCTTTCGGTGCGTCGCCGAACATTCCCGTCGACAACACCTCGGTTGTGCTCGGCACCGGAAACAGCTTGTCCTGCACAGGAGCTCCGGCAATGAATCCGACGCTGACCTGCAAGAAGCCGAACGGCTGCGAATTGTCGTCGAGTATCGCGCCGAGTACGGCCTCGTTGGTGGCATTGAGGATGCGCACATCCGGTGTCCCCGTCGCGAACATCGCGGCGTCCTTCGCCAGCAGGGATCGGAGCGTCCAGTCGACGTTGGGGTTGTCGGGCAGCCGTTCGACGAGGTCGTTGACGCCCTCCGGGGCGAGGCGCGCGGCGAGACCGGCCAATGCGAGCAGATTCGTGGTCTCCGGATTGATCACCGCAGGCAGCGCCAGAACCGGCATGTCGCCGACGACAGCTCCCGTCGCTGCATCGAGCGAAGTCTTCACGATGTCGGGGATCCCTGGGAAGGATCCGCCCACCGGTGCGGGAGATTTCGCTGCGATCACGGTATCGAGCGCGAAATACCCCGAGCACTGGTTGAATCCGGCGTCGCCGAGGGTCTGCGGGTTTCCGTCGAAGTCCCATTCAGCGAAGAACCCCGTGATGAAGCCGCCCAAAGAGTGTCCGCCGCACAGAACCTTGTCCTTGCGGAGCCCCGGGTCGGGAAGTTCGTGTCGTAGAAGGTCGTACTGGTCCCGGAGCGTCTGTTCGAGTCCGACGTGTACGAGCCACGCGGTGTCGTCGCCCGAGGCGTAGCCCGCGAAGCGCGACCCATCGATCTCGGCGTCGTGGAAGTAGTAGTCGGTGGCGGTGTCGAGGCTGCCGGTCGCGAGAGCTGTCTGCACTCCGGTGTGGTCTTCGAGGCAGTTCGATCGCCTGTCCAGCGCCCAGAATTCGACGTGTGCACCTCGTCGAGCGGCCGCAACGACGGTGTTGCGCGCAACGCTTTCGAATGCCCCTGCGCCCTCGAAGATTCCCGGTTGGGCGACGAAGATGCGGTCGGCGCGCGTCGAATCTGCCGGGCCGTCGACCGACCGCCACCGAAGGTAGGACAAGCGATCGCACTGGGCCGGTCGCGCGCCGGCGCTCTCGGGCAGCGGAGCCGGAATGGACACGACCGAACCGATCACCATGTCGGCGAGCGGCGCGGTCGACGTGTACGGCACCTCGATCCTGCCGTCCTGAGCAGAGGCGTACGGCGCGACGACGATACCGACAGCGAATGCCGTTGCTGTCGCGAGAACCACCCGGATTGCACTGCTGCCCATCGCTGCCCCCATCATCAGTGATGCGTACACAATAAGGACACGCCCAGGCTTCGACGGGAAATTCGGCTACTTCAGCGGGAAGGGCGCCGGGGTCGGCTACACGAACATGGTCTGCAGACAGATACAACAGTTCAGGCAGGCCGCTTCTGTCCGCTGGCGTTGTGGCCGTGCGGCACAGCCGCCGAGGTCGGTCTTGTCGAGTGGGACACGCTCGAGGACCACACCCAGGGATTCCGTGAATCACCCGAGTACCAGCAGCGGCGTTCACTGCTGCACGACTTCTACGAACCCTTCCCGACCCTCGAGCACTACGAGCGGATAGACCACATGTGAGCCGGAGAAGGCCGCGCTACACGGCGTCGACGTCCTCGCGTCTGCTGCGAAAACCGCGCACCGGCCTTCGAATCCGACGATGCACGTGCACGGCTGGCTGCGCCTGTGGCGCGCACTGCCCGCGCCCCGGATGCCGTTGGCACCCAAGTGCGGGCAGTGCGACGAGTACGGCCGGCTCGACGACGACGAACACCGACGTGCCGTCCGGTGTGGTTGCCGCGTGCCGGTTGCTGCGTAGCTCGCTCACCACACGTCGACGACGCCACCGCACGATGTGGTCGGGATGCTCCACAGCGGAATGCTGTTGACCGCGCTCACCGTGAACTCGACGGGTCCGGGACCCGAGTTCAGATCGAACGTCACCACGTCACCGCCCGGGTACGCGACGGTCGCGGTGTCGGTGAGGGTGCCGCGCTCGTCGGTGGCGATGTTGTGCCAGTCGAACTTCACGTCGGTCTGATATCCACCGGCGAAGAACCACAGGCTCGACACGTCGGGCATCTGGAGCTGGATGCTGCCCGATTCGGTTTGGTAACCGAACAGGCGGGCCGGGGCGTAGGGCTGATCGAGGATGTACGGGCTCACGCCCCAGCACCGATCCATCGGCACCTCGACCGTGTCGGCCGCGGCCGTCCCGGTTCCTACTGCGAGTCCCGTGAGCATGCCTGCGGCGACAAATGTGGCGGCGCCGACGCGGCGGAGGGCTCGTAAAGACATACATGCACCTTTCTCGTGGACGGATTGTCCACCCAGTGCACCATGATCAGGTCGACGCCGTCCGCGTGATCGTGTTTCTCATCGATACCGGTGTGGTCAGCCGAGTGGTTCGAGTACGTCCTGTGCAGGCGGCCGTGGAGTTGCCGCATTCGCGGGTGCAAATCGAACAACGGTGAACAACACGCCGCACGCGAGCAGTGCCATTCCCGCGCCGAAGGCCACCCAGGTGGAGGCCGAGTGACCGCCCGCGTTCGCAACCTCACCAGCGACCCAGTTCCCGATCGAGGTGCCCAGGGTGATTCCGGCACTGAGCAGGGTCATGATGAATCCGAGACGTCGCGCAGGGGTGTGATCGCCTGCGACCTTGAAGATCGTCACGAGGATCGGGCCGATCGGTGCGCCGACGAACAGCAGGACGACCGCCATCTGCCACGGAACGCTCGGCAACCACATCAATGCCAGAGCAGGAATCAGCACGAGCGCACATGCAGTCCACCTCACCGACGCGCTCAGACGTCCACTCCACCGTGACACACTCAATGCGGCTGCGCCCGAGGTCAAGCCGAGTGCGGCGTAGATCAGGCCCCCACTTCCCGGGTGGCCGGTCTCATCGGCGAAGACCGCGGTGGTGGTGGCCAGCGAGCCGAAAATGGTTCCGATGCCGAGCATCCCGAGGAAGAGGACCGATACCGGAGCCCACGACACTTTCGCGGAGGAGAACTCCCCCTCGCCCAAAGGGTCGACGCCGTCGGCAGGTGCTGCGAACTGTGCGCTGGGATGCAACGCGAACCATGGCACCACGATCACCGTGAGCGCGATGAGGACGTACAGCGGCGCCGCAGCACCGAAAAGCGCAGCAACGATGCCCACGGCCGCCGGGCCGAGAACGAATCCGAGTTCGTCCATCGTGCCCTCGTATCCTTGGGCTTCCCCGACGGCGTGCTCTGAGCCGCGGCTCGACAGCCCACGAATCCACCGCACGCGGGTCATCGGGCCACACTGCGGCACCACGATTCCTGCGACGAATGCCGCCGCGAGCAGGCCCGGCGACAACGCCGGGGCGTCGCCGCCCGGGTCGCCCGCAGCAAGGACTGCCAGCACCGCAAGCACGTAGACCGCGGTGGAGACGAGGAGCGCCCACCGCTGACCCCAGCGGTCGGATGCGATTCCGGACAGCGGGGCGCCGACAGCGACCCCTACTCCCGTGACCGCGGCCGCGATGCCTGCGGAAGCGAAGTCGGATGAGGATGCGACGACGTAGGTCAACACACCCATGACGAGCATGGACAGCGGCAGACGAGCCAACGCCGATACCGGAAAGTACGCCGATCCGACGAGATCGTGCATGGCGCGAAAATGAGAGGGGTTGGAGTTGTGGGCCATCAGTACCTTTTCAGGAACTTTCTGCGTGCAGAAAGACGCGCACGGCGTCCCTGCCTCCCGCCGTGCCTGACCCAGAATCAACCCGACGAGTTTACAGCAGGATTTTCCGGGGTGAACCCGAGGGTGAATTACCTACTTCTCGGTAACATACGACCGAGTTGGTCCGTTGTTCAAATTGTGAACTGGATTTTGTGGGCGCTACTCGCCTGGCTCGTCGTCTCCGTGGCGGTCGCGTTGATCGCGGGGCGAGTCATCCGTGCCCGCGATCAACAAGAGATTCCACCGGCGATCGAGGACGGCGGCGACGACGAGATACACCGGGCCGGCTGAGCAGAGGGCTGATCCATCACGAGCGGTGGCATGCGTGCTCTGTGCGACCGCCGGGCTGTTACTCGAACTCAGTGGGCGCACTCCGACCGGAGGTCGGCAGTGTGACGGTGCCCCCAGTCGGACTCGAACCGACACTTGGCGGATTTTAAGTCCGCTGCCTCTGCCAATTGGGCTATGGGGGCCGCCCGGATCACCCTAGCGGGTGGTAGGCGTCCGCTTCGAGCGAGGCCGCGGATCCGCAGCCTCGCCCGTGTCGCGTCAGCAGCTCGTCGGCGCAGGCTCACCGCGGAACCGTGCGTCGATGTAGTCGTAGGCGTCCGGGAATCCGGCGACTGCGGTCGTCATGTGTTCGGCGATCTCGTACGGCACGAAGGTCAGCGGTGCGCCCTCCGCGCAGTAGCGCCGGGCCACCTCCTCGACCGAGTCGAAGGGTGTGAGGCCGTCCATCGTTCCCTGCCACACGTACAGGGGCGCGGTGGGCACGCCCTCGAAATAACGCAGGCTGTTCTCCCGCAAGATCTCCCGCACCTCGGGGCTGGCCAGCAGGCTCGTGCTCGTCGCCACCTCACCCGCGCTGCGGAAGGCACCGTGGAAGAGAAGGAAACGTCGGCATTCGTTGCCCGTCCAGTCGCGCAACCACATGCCGGTGTCGTTGAGCTGCTCCGAAATGGGCAGGCGTTCCGGATATTCGCGTTCGAGGCCGATCGCAGCGGCGAAGGCCAGACCGAATCCCGGGTGCGGGTTGAGGCCGAGGCCGTCGGCCATCTGCTCGAGGTCGGCGGGTATCCCGCCCGCCACCACCGCGGTCAGATCCAGTTCCGGCGCGTAGGTGGGGGCCAGTGCCGCGGCCCACGCGCTCGCCATTCCGCCTCCCGAATATCCGGCCAATGCGACCGGGCTTTCGTCCAGACCGAGCTCGGCGACACGTTGCACCGCGCGCACGCTGTCCAGCGTGATCATCCCGCCCAGCTTCGCAGCGCCATACGCTCCGGTGGGGCCGAGATGGTCGGGGACGGACACTGCCCAGCCACGTTCGAGACCCAACATCATTCCGGGCGATTCCTGCAGCTCCATGTTGAACAGCGAGCGCGAGGGAGCACACTTGGTTCCCAGCGAGTTGATGATCGCCTGGTACGACACCAACGGCGGGTTCTCGACACCGCGGGGCAACAGCACCGTGGTCACTCCGAGGATCGGGTTGCCCAGCGAGTTGGTCGACCGGAACGCAACCTGCCAACCGTCCGAGTTCGGATACATCCAGGTGTCGATACGGCGTGTGCGGACGACGTCACCGGGCTGCTTCGCGGCAAGATCGGCGGGTGCGGAGTAGAACGGATCCGGATCGGGAACCGGGTACATCGGATCGGCAGCCGCGACGAGCGGCATACCCATTCCCACAAGAACGGCCCCGAGGACCGTTGCCACCACCGTGCCGAGCCTTTGTCGCATGAGTACCCTTCCCGGTTTTCCGCATCATCAGCGGCCAACCGCTCTATACTCACGCCCCGGTCGTTCGTTACCGCTTGATTACGGCATTGTGGGAAGGCAATGGGATTTCGGTCTACCGCACGAGGGAGAGGGCAATTCCGTCGAGGATGTCGTGCTCGCTCACAACAAGTTCGGTGATTCCGGCACGTCGGCCGAGTTCCTCGGCGAGCACAGTGGTCACGATCGAACCACCACCGATGACGTCGACGCGACCTTCATGCATGGGCCCGAGTGCCGCACGTTCGGCGCGGGTCGCGCCGACGAGTCCGTCGCACACTTCCTTCAACCGGTCGAACGGGACCGACGACAGGTGAATCTTCGCCGGGTCGTACACGTCGAGGTCGTGGGCCAGCGCGGCCAATGTGGTCATCGTTCCCGCGACACCCACCCAGGTGCGTGCTTCCTCGACGGGAACGCGTTCGAGCGCTTCGGCGATCTTCTCCCCCGCGACCACGCGCGCAGCCGCGACCTGGTCGGCGGTGGGCGGGTCGTCGTGCAGGCACCGCTCGGTCAGACGCACACACCCGATGTCGGTGGAATAGGCGGCGTGCACACCATTTTCGTCACCCAGCACCACTTCGGTCGAGCCCCCGCCGAGGTCGACGACGACGAACGGCCCACGCGCCGGGTCGAGTTCGCCCACGGCACCGGTGAACGACAGTCGGGCCTCTTCGTCGCCGGTGATCACCTCGGCTTCGGCACCGGGGATCACGGCACCGAGCACGTCGCGGGTCATCGCGAAGAAGTCCTCGCGGTTCTGTGCGTCGCGGGTCGCCGACGTCGCGACCATCCGCACGGCCGTGGCGCCGGTCTTGCGGATGAGATCCGCGTACTCGACGAGCGCGACGCGGGTACGTTCGATTGCTTCGGGGGCGAGGCGGCCGGTGGCGTCGACGCCCTGCCCGAGTCGCACGACCTTCATCAGGCGTGTGACGTCGGTGAGGGTTCCGTCTTCGGCGATGTCGGCGATCAGCAAGCGGATCGAGTTGGTACCGCAGTCGATGCCTGCAACACGAACAGCGCTCACTGGGATTCTCCGCGCAGTTCGGCGTAGGTGGGCCAGTCGGCGGGGATCGCGGTGCCGCGCAGGCCTGCGTCGGCAGCGAGCGCGACCGATTCGTCACCGAACGGGTTGAGGCCCGGCCCCTTGGCGAGCGAATGAGCGATGAGCACGTGCAGGCATTTGACGCGGTCGGGCATACCGCCACCGGTGAAGTCGGTGCCGAGGGATTCGATGGCGTTGCGCTCGTCGAGGTACGACTCGTGTGCGCGTCGGTACGCGGCGGCAAGGTCGGTGTCGGTGCTGAGCCGCTCCGTCATCTCCCGCATCACGCCTGCCGATTCCTGGCGGCTCGCCTCGGCCGTGAGCCGGGGGTCGGTCAGGTAGTAGAGCGTGGGGAACGGTGTGCCGTCGGGCAGCTTCGGTGCGGTCTTGACCACGCCGGGAGCTCCGTCGGGACTGCGGTAGGCGATGGCGAGGACGCCGCGGGGCTCGCGCCCGAGCTGGGCGGCGACGGCGTCGAGGTCTTCCTGTGGAACGGGAGCGGTCACCCGGGGATATCTCCTGGTTCTGGGGGTGCCACGGGCATGTGCTGCGGCACCGGGTCGGTCTCGGGTTCGGGTGGCGGTTCGACCACCGAAAGCCACAGGTCGCTGTACCAGGCGCCGGTGGACGGTGTTTCCGGCTCCTTCTCCTCGTCGACGAGGGCCACGTCGCCGGGCAGCTGCACCTGGTATGGGATGTCGCCCGGCATCACGAAACCCAGACGGTTGCGTGCCTCCGCCCTGACCCAGGCGGGGTCGTCGATGTGGGCCTTCTGGGCTTCGAGGGCCGCGATTTCGCCTTCGAGCTGCTCGCGTTCCTGCGCGATCTGCTCCGCCTCCGACCGTTGGCTGACGTAGGTGCGCAGCGGCACCGCAAGCGTCAGTGCGAGTCCGCACACGACGAGGGCGAGGATCACCGCGCGTCCGGTGGACAATCCGAGGATGGTGCGTTCGGTGCGGGGACGACGACCGTCGCGGGGTGCTCCGACGCGGGTGGGCCGGGCACGGCCCGTACTGCCTCGTCCGCGACGGGACGAATGAACAGGATCCTCTCGACCTGCGGGTCGTGCGCCCGCGGTCTCGGGACCGAGGTCGGCCGGTGCGGTAGATCCCGACGGGCGGGTCCGACTGGGACGGCGGGTCCCGGCCGCACCGTCGGTTCGGCTGCGGCGGGCGCCGGGCCGGGATCTACCGCGCTGGCTCATACCTGACTTCAGCCCTCGAGGTTGAAGCGCGGGAACGCGAGCTCGCCGGCGTAGCGGGCAGCGTCGCCGAGCGATTCCTCGATGCGCAGGAGCTGGTTGTACTTGGCGACACGCTCGCTGCGTGCGGGGGCACCGGTCTTGATCTGGCCACTGCCCACGGCGACCGCGAGATCGGCGATGGTGGTGTCCTCGGTCTCACCGGAGCGATGGCTCATCATCGTCTTGTAGCCGTTGCGGTGCGCGAGGTCGACGGCGTCGAGGGTCTCGGTGAGCGTGCCGATCTGGTTGACCTTCACGAGCAGCGCGTTTGCCGCACCCTTGAGGATGCCGTCTTCGAGACGCTCCGGGTTGGTGACGAACAGGTCGTCGCCGACGAGCTGGATCTTGTTGCCGATCTTGTCGGTCAGCGCGACCCAGCCCTCCCAGTCGTCCTCCGACAGCGGGTCCTCGATCGAGACCAGCGGGTACGCCGAGAGCAGCTCGTCGTAGAAGTCCGCGAGTTCGTCGGCGGTGCGGTTCTTGCCCTCGAACGCGTAGCCGGTGCCCTCGGTGTAGAACTCGGTGGCGGCAACGTCCAGCGCGAGTGCCACATCGCTGCCGAGCTTCAGGCCGGTCTTCGCGATGGCCTCGCTGATCAGATCGAGTGCTTCCTTGGTGCCCGCAACGTCCGGCGCGAAGCCGCCCTCGTCGCCGAGTCCGGTGGCCAGGCCCTTCGCCTTGAGTACCGACTTGAGCGAGTGGTACACCTCGGTGCCCCAGCGCAGGGACTCCTTGAAGGTGGCCGCGCCGATGGGGGCGACCATGAATTCCTGGACGTCGACGCCGGTATCGGCGTGAGCGCCACCGTTGAGGATGTTCATCATCGGCACCGGAAGAATGTGAGCGTTCGGGCCACCCAGGTAGCGGTACAGCTCGAGGCCGGAGGTCTCTGCGCCGGCCTTGGCGACGGCCAGCGACGCACCGAGCAGGGCGTTTGCGCCGAGGCGGCCCTTGTCGGGGGTGCCGTCGGCGTCGAGCAGCGCCTGGTCGACGGTGCGCTGTTCGGTGGCATCCAGACCGATGATGGCCGGGGCGATCTCGTCGAGAACGGCTTCGACGGCCTTCTCGACACCCTTGCCGTTGTAGCGGTCGCCGCCGTCACGCAGCTCGACGGCCTCGTGCTCACCGGTGGAGGCACCGGACGGCACGGCAGCGCGGGCGAAACTTCCGTCCTCGAGCAGCACCTCGACCTCGACTGTGGGGTTGCCACGGGAGTCGAGGATCTCGCGGGCTCCTACCTGCTCAATGATGGCCACTGGCTGATTCTCCTTCGATGGACTTCACGCTGCGGGGTCTGCACGCTGGGGACAGCGTAACCGTCACTACCAGGCAGTGATGCACGGGCGCGCCGCTCGGAGCAGGACTGGAGCGTCGACTCGGCAGATGGGTCTGTCCTCACGGCCGCACACCCACGCTGTATGCGGCAGCGCGGTCGCGGACCAGGGCGAGATAGTCGCCCGAGTAGTTGTAGGCCATCAACGCCCTCGTCCAGCCTTCCGGAGTGGTGAGATCTCCGCCTCGATCACACAGGTAGCGTCCCGCTGAGAGAGCTGCGTCGTCGATGTTGTCCGGTTCGGCGACACCGTCACCGTTCGCGTCGACACCCCAGCTCTTCCATGTCTCGGGGATGAACTGCAGCGGCCCCATCGCCCGGTCGAGGACGGGATCGCCGTCGAGCTCGCCGCCGTCGGTGTCGCGGATCTCGGCGAGGCCGGGCCCGCCGTCGAGCGGAATCCCACGAATCTCGGGTATCGCGGTCCCGTTCTCGTCGAGACGTGCACCCCCGTGTCTGCCGTGGTTGCTCTCGACGCTGCCGATCCCCGCAAGGGTGGTCCACGCCAGTCCGCATTCGCTGTTCGTCGAGGCGAGAACTGCCGCGGCGTGCCCGTATGCCTCCAGCGCGACGACCGGGATTCCCAGTGTCTCGGCCTGAGGTTCTGCCCAGTCGCGCAGGAGGGCAGAGGTCCGGCCCGGACCTTCGAAATCGACGGGCGGCACGGGCACACCGGGACCCGGCGGAACTCCGTCGGGAACCTCTATTCGTGGCAGCTGGGGCGAACGAAGGTTGGAACCCACCGCGATGATCACCACCACTACCAACGCGCTGAATACGAGCAACGGCCAGGCCGAGCGACGACGTCGTGGAGCGGGATACACATCTCCATCTTCCACATGCCCGAAGAACCGCAGGTGAACGCGCCTACGCGGGTGATCGCGAAGATCACCCGCGCAGACTCGGACGGTGGGGGCTCCGAGGGGTCATCGAGCTCCCACCGCGAGTGCAGCGTCCTGTTCCGACGCAGTCTCGATGGCCGCCCTCGACGCCGTCCAGGCTTCCCACGCGCTGCCGACGATGTCGTCGAGGTCGTGCTGCGCCGTCCAGCCGAGATCCGCGTAGATTCGGCCGGCGTCGGCAACTACTCGGGCCGGGTCGCCGGGACGGGGATCGTCGATCCGCCAGTCGAACGGCACACCGCTCGCCTCGCGTGCCGCGCGCATCACGTCGAGCACGCTGGCACCACACCCACAGCCCACGTTGTAGACGGTTCCCATGGCCTCGGCGTCCATGGCGTCGACGACGGTGGCGTGCGCGTCGGCGAGATCGGTGACGTGGATGTAGTCGCGGATACAGGTGCCGTCTGGTGTGTCGTAGGTGTCGCCGAACACCGCGGGCGCCTCGCCACGGTCGATCGCCTGGAACACGCGGGGAACGAGGTTGTGGACGCCTCGGTCCGCAAGTTCTTTCCCTCCGGCGCCGGCCACGTTGAAGTAGCGGAGCGCGGCCCAGCTCAGCCCATCGGCGGCAGCGATATCACGAAGCAACCACTCGCACATGAGTTTACTTCTCCCGTAGGGTGATTGAGGAAGGGTCACGGCTTCTTCGGTGACGGTCGCGTCGCCCACGGTGCCGTAGACCGCGGCGCTGGACGAGAACACGATCCTCCGTACGTCCATCCGGACCATCGCCGCAAGGACACTCTGCATGCCGTACACGTTCTGCCGGTAGTAGTAGGAGGGACGGGTGATGGACTCGTCCACGGCTTTCCGGCCGGCGAGGTGCACCACTTGATCGACGTCGTACATGTCGATCACGTCCATCAGGAAATCCGTGTCGAGGACGCTCCCCACTTCGACGGGCACACCGGCGGGAAGCAGTTCCGGATGTCCGGCCGACAGGTCGTCCACCACCACCACTTCGCGGCCGCCCGATCGCAGTGCGCGCACGACATGGGTGCCGATGTATCCCGCGCCTCCGGTCACCAACAACATGGCTACCACCCTTCATACCAGGAGAGTTGCACGTACTCGAAAACTTGTACTGCTCGGTTCGATTCGGGCGGGTCAGGATGTTCGGTTGCCATGGAGGACAGCTCCGAAGGTCCTGCACAGGATCGACAGATCCATCACGAACGACCGGTTCTCGACATATCGGAGATCGGCCCGGTCCGCTTCCTCCGACGAGGGATTGCAGGCTCCGCCGATCCGCCACAATCCGGTGAAACCCGGTTTGACGACCAGTCGGTGTGCCCCGCTTCGGCCGCCGTACCAGGACCGGCACTCGAGTGGCACCCGAGGTCCGACGAGCGCCAAGGTGCCTCCCACCACGTTGAACAGTTCGGGTAGTTCGTCGATGGAGTGCCTGCGAAGGAACCTGCCGACCCTGCCCGTCCGGAGATCGTCTCGAAACGCATACACGGCGAATGCGCGACCGTCCCGCCCCACCCGGTCCCGCTCGAGGAGCACAGGGCCCGAACCGTCGAATCGGATGGTCGCAGCAACGAGTGCGAGCACGGGCGCAAGGACGATGAGAAGCAGCAATGCGAACACCCGGTCGGCGACGTTCTTCGCGACCCATGTCGGGCCACTGTACCGAGGCGCACTCACCTGCAGCAGAGGAAGACCGGCAAGGGGCGAGATGTGCAGGCGTGGACCGACGACGTCGATGAGGATCGGGGCGATGATGAGATCCACCCCGACACTCTCGAGGTCGCGGTCGAGCGTCCGCATTCGCGCACACGAACACCTGTCGGACGGGAGCAGTGCGACCGCGTCGAACTTGTGGATCTCGGCGATCCTGAGGATGTCGGCGTCGGTTCCCAGTACCGGAACGTCGTCTATCGCCACCGGCGGTGCGGGTGGAGCGTCTCCCTCCGCGTCGACAGCAAGGCAGACGCCCTCCACCTTCCAACCGGATTTCTCCGGTCCGTTCGTGCGACCGACGAGTTCATGGACCTCTTCCGCATTCCCGACGACGAGGACGGAGCGCAGCCATCTTCCTCGACTCCGGAGACGCAACACTATGATCCGCATCATCTTTCGAGTTGCGAGCGTCAGCACCAGCGCAAGCGGAAGCGCACCGAAAATGTACATCCCGGCCTGAGCCGCACCCAGCATGTATGCAAGGATCGCCGATGCTGCAATCGCATAGAGATAGGCACGGACGATTCTGCGGTACTCTTCCGAGCCCGATCCCAGAATTCTTCTGTCCCAGCATTTCTGAAACGCAACCGACAGCACCGTGACGACGGTGCAGATCGCGAGCACGGCGACCCCCTGCCCATCGGTGAGTGCGTCGTTCGGGTGGTATCCGACGGCGACGATGAGGATTGCCAGGGCGAGGCAGAGCAGGTCGCAGGACAGCACCGAGACTTCGTAGCGACGCTCCCATCGCGCGGGACGCACGATGCCGTCGGGCACGACGATTCCGGGCGCCGCGAACGCACGAACCGGAGCAGTCGAGTTTCGTACTGGGGCAGCGACTGCGGCATACCCGCCGATACGCTTGTACATCAAGGTCACCCCTGTTCGGAGCCGTCGGACCCCCGACACTCAAACCGTACCTTGAGACTGTTTTATTCGCAATAACAAACCGTAAGTCCGACTCAGCGTGCAACATCCCCGAGAAAAGTCCTGTGGGAAATGGCCCCATCGACGTTCCACGGCAACGCGAGCGCACCAACCTCCAGCAATCGCTCGATCTCCTCCGGCCCCTTCGGCTTGCTCATCAAAAAACCTTGCGCACGAACACAACCCACGTCAAGAAGGTAGCTCACCGCCCCCACGGATTCGACCCCCTCGGCCACCACATCGAGCCCGAAGGACGCGGCCAGCCCGACGATCGAATCGATGATGACCCTGTCGCCTTCGCTTCGATCGAGATTCTGCACGAACACCTTGTCGATCTTGAGGGTGTCGACAGGAAGGGACTTGAGATGACCGAGAGAACTGTATCCGGTTCCGAAGTCGTCGATTGCGATCCGCACTCCCAGCCGCTCGAGTTTCGAGAGCGTGGACCGCGTACGTCGCAGGTCACCGACAACCACATTCTCGGTGATCTCGAGGCACAATTCCGAGCCGAGGAGACCGTACTGCTCGAGAACCTGCTTCACATAGATGTCGAAATCCATGGAAACCAACTGAACCGGCGACACATTGACGCTCATGATCAGGTCGAGTTCTCGGAAATCACGCTTCCACTGTCCCAGCTGTGCGCATGCAGTATCGATCACCCAGGCACCGAGTTCACCTGCCAGGTTGGTGGATTCGGCGACCTCGATGAACTCCAGCGGTTGCAGTTTTCCCAGCACCGGGTGGTTCCATCGCACCAGCGCTTCGAGCCCCAGTATCCTGCCGGTGCGCAGATCGACCTCGGGTTGGTATTCGAGCATCAGGTGGTCGTCGTCGATCGACGTGCGCAGGTTCATCTCGATGATCGTTCGTCGCTCGCCCATATCGTTCATGTCTTCGGTGAACACACCGACACTGTTGCCGCCCTGCGCCTTCGCAGACATCATTGCCTGGTCGGCCCGGCTGAGCAGAGTGACCGCCAAGACCTCGCCGGGTACTCCGAGCGCGACCCCCACACTCACACCGCGCCCGACCGTCTGGCCATCCAGAGCGACGGACTCTCCGACATGTTGCAGCATCGCTTCTGCCCGACCGGTCACCTCGTCCAGTGTCGCGGGACCGTCGAGCACCACCACGAATTCATCGCCGCCCAGCCGCGCGACCATGTCGTCACGTCCGTTTCCGTCCGACAAACGTTGAGCGATCCGGCACAGGTAGGTGTCGGCTGCGCGATGGCCGAGAAAATCATTCAGCGCCTTCAACCGATCGAGATCGAGGAACAGCACTCCGACAGGACCGGGCTTACCTGCGCACAATCGGTCGTCGAGATACTCGAACAGAGCGCGCCTGCTCGCAAGTCCCGTCAACGCATCATGATAGGCCGCGTACCTCAGATCCTCCTCCGCACGAATCCGTGCCTGCACCTGGGTCAGCAATGCGGCGATCAATTTCAGCGTGGTGACCTCGTTGTCGTTCCAGGCCCGATCGCCTTCTTTGATCAGCCCCAATGCGCCGGTCGTGATCGGTCCGGAAACGAGGGGCACGGCCGCCACCGACACATTAGGCATCCCCGACCCCTCGAAGACCCGGTGCTCGTACCCCTCCCAGTCGGGGTCGGAGGCCGCCTGCGTGCGCGGGCGACTCAGCAACGGCTCCTTCATCGTGGCGGAAGCCGCGAAGATCAGGTCCGCATTGTGGAAGTAGATCACCCCGAGCGGGTCGGGATCCGGGATCACCGGCCTCTGCGGCCATTCGGCGACCAGACGCGTGGCACCGGCGTCATGGTCGTTGTACCGGAGGAACGCGGTGTCGACTCCGAAGTGTTCGACAAGCTCGCGGAGCACTTCCCGCGCCGCGACCACCTGAGTGGCGGCATCGGCAGGCATCAGGTGCGCGGCGATGCGGGTGACCAGCGCATCCAGCGTATGTTCCGTACCGGGCATCGCTGTCCTCCTTCAGCTCTGTCCACTCCGGTGCCTGTACCGGACTCGATCCGCACGGCGGCGGCTGCGTTCTGCGGCGTGCCGAGTTCTCCCGACCCGCAGGACGAGCGCAATTCGGTCGTCGTCCGCCACTCCCAGCGACACGCTGAGCTTTTCGCGCAACGCATCGAGGGCACTGGCGTGCCTGCGCGACAGCCGCTCCAGGTCGGCGAACGTGTCGGCGTACAGGAAGACCGGTGAGACCGGCTGGACCGCAAGCCCGAGGGCATGCGCACGCACCCACACGCTTTCGACCACGGTGCCTGCACGGATGTAGTCGCGTGCAGCGCCTCCTTCGGTCACGATCGTCACCAGGGCGGCGCTTCCTCGTACCCGGTCTCTGGTGATGCGTCCGAGTCCGCCGCCGAGCCCCCAGTGGTCGAGTTGGTCGAGGACGTCGTCGCGCAGGACGACGTCGAGCATGGCGCTCTCCGCTGCATCGAGCCCGAGTGAGTTCACCTCGATACCGCTGTCGGCATTCTCGCTTCCGGGCCGACGCAACTCCCCCAGCATGTCTCGTCTGAGTTCTCCGGTCAGGTAACGGATCCGATCCGACTCGGCCAGAATCTCGGCGCTCTCGTCGAGCGCTGCCGGATCGGTCACGACTTGGATCCGACCGCCTTCCAAGGCCGCCGCTGCATGCAACGCCGCGATCTCCCCGCCCGTGAGATCGCAGTCATCGCTGGGATGCCGGTTCGTCTCTCGCGCAAGCATCGGGCCGTACAGCTCCGAGAGGTACGGATCGGCACCGTCGCCGAATTCCAGCATCGCGACGGGGCGAGTCGAATCGATTCTGTCGGCGGTAGGCAGTCTCACCGTACCGAGGATTCCGTGAGCCGCTGCGGCTACTTTCGCGTTGAACAGAGCTGCCCCGACCGCGATGCAGCTCCCTCGATGATGCAAGTCCATCAGTACCGCAGCAGGCTCCGGAGCGATCGAGAAGACGAGCCGTCGCTGCTCGACGGTGATCGACCAGGGCTGGCTGTTACCCCCGGACGGCGCCCGAACCGCCGCGTGCAGCAGCGCGTCGACCGGCCCCGTCGGCACCGGCTGATCGGTCGGTTGCGCCGATGGTTCGGCCGCTTCCGCATCCGGCGGTTCCAGCTGCCCGAGAGATTCCTCGAGGTCGATCCGCCCGCGCCCGGAATCCACGTTGTACCCGAGCGCAATTCGTCGGATCACTTCGGTGACCGTCGCGCCACCGAGTGCCACGTCGCTTGCGAGTTGCGGCCACGCTTCGAGCGTTTCGTCGATTTCCAGCATGGATGCGGCCAATCGCGTCGACAGTTCGCCGGCACCGAGGATTCGCAGTACGTGCGGCACCTTGTCTCGGCTGGACAACCCCGTAAGTGCCTCGACATCGATGTCACCGAGCAACCCGTGGAACGGTCGGCGCTCCGGCACGAGGTCGAACCGCTCGACATCGACCAGACCCCGGTCGCTGGTATGCATCACGACAGGCATCCGCCTTCGCGCTGCCTCCACCCTCAACAGCACCTTCACATCCAGCGAATCGCATTCGTCCACCAAGACGTCGAGACCGTCGAGGAAGTCGCCCACGGTATGGGGCGCGACGCCGTCCGGCCACACCCCGATGTGCAGGTACGGATCCACCTCTGCGATACGACGCGCGGCGACCACCGCCTTGTTGAGTCCCAGATCGAGCAAAGTGGCAGGCACCCGGTTCAGGTTGGACAACTCCACACCGTCGAAATCGGCCAGTCGGATCTCACCGCAGACACCCTCGAGGGCGAGCGTGTGGGCCACGGCATGCCCGACACTGAGACCGACGACACCGACGGTCACGGCCTGCAGCCGCTCCTGTTCGGCAGTGGTGATCTTGTTTCGGTTGCGATCGAGACGCAGCCGCCGGAACGACACCGGTCCGAGTACCCGGACCGCGGTACGCCGCCACGGGTAGTACGCCCACCGTGGCGCCTCCTCAGGAACGGCGAGGCCACCGAGACGACGCAGTCCGTCACGCTGCTGCGTCAACCGATCGACCAGCGCGACCCCCAGCTCGTCGCGCAGTCGCTCGAGTTCGACCGTATGGTCCGAATGTTCCTCGGACAAGAGCACCGCCGTGTGCATCTCGTCCTCGCCGCGCTCTGCGTCTGCGATCCTCCCGCCGGGAATGGGGCCCGCGCTCATCCGACATCCGATGTCAGGAGCTTCTCGAGCTCGCGAGTCCGCTCGCATGATCTGCCCTCCAGGACGTCCCAGAGGAGCAGACGTGTCCGGTACCGCGAATCCGGATACGGACACGGCGGGACGCTCTCGACGATACGAGCACCGGACTGCGTCCACATCTCCAAGGCGTTGTCGGCTGCAGTGCCCACGAGATATCTGGCACCGAGGAGCTCCATGCAATAGGTCGTGGTTCGCGCGACCGAGGTGCTCAGTTGTCGTCGTCTCGGAATCCCGGCTGCTACCCACCCCATCTTGGATTCGACCAGCCCGTGGGTGAGACATTCGCCGAGCACCCGGCGGAGCACGGCCCGGTGCACCGGATCGGTCCACTCGACCATCGGATGCGCGTCGTCGACACTTCGATACGGCCCCAACGCCCGAGACCCTCCCACCACCGCGCCCTCCGCGTCGAGGGCGGCGAAGAAATACGTCGTCGAGATTCCGTCGATGATCTTGTCGTATTCCACAGCCGTTTCGACACCGTACTTCCGGTACGCGGTGAGCGCGCCGGCAACGAACTCCGTCCACAGAGCCGGTTCCGCAGCCGGGGACGCTGCGACGAAACGGTATCCCGAATTCTCGTCATGGAATTCGAGTGTTCGCCCCACGAACAGCGGAGACAGCTCTTCGGCTCTGCGGTCCACATCGGCCTCCGTTCGGCGGCCGTGCTTCGCATCGGACAACCACACATCGGACGCCCGCACGTCGACGACCTCGACGAACCGCCGTTCGCGCTCGCCCACGACCGGTGGCATGGTTACACCGATATGGTCACCCATTCCGGCACCACTCGTCACCGTTACCTGAATTCCGAGGCAGAATAATCATCTCAGGGACACATACAATTCGGCTTCACCGCGCTCCGGAAGAACGAGAATCTCCTCCGTGAATGCTCGCGTGATCTCGCCCCTCTTGTCGGCAGCCTCGACCTGATCCCACAGATCCTCGCATCGATCGGATGATCCACCCTCGGGCACGAACCGCGCTGCGTAGTTCTCGGAGACTCTGACCAGCGAGTCTCCGATCGTCAACTCGTCGATGTTGTCGCAGCGATATCCTGCGACGGCGGACCATCCCGCTTCGAGGTGCCTGACGTAGACCACCGTGATGTCCCGGACACCGCGTTCGCAGAGCCGCTCCAGGGTGAAGTTCATCAGGTCTGCGGCAGGGCCGAGGACCCCGGGCGCGGCACCCGGCACCACGAGCCCTCCCACCTGATACGGACCGACTTTGACAATGGTGAATGTCATTGCGGTTCCCCGTACTTCGCAGGCCGAACGGCCACGTACAGGTCGACCCCGAAGGCATGCGGATAATATTCGAAGTCCCCGGTGAAGGTCCGCTCGATCTCGCCGCGACGCTCCGCTTCCCAGACCTCCTCCCACAATCGGGGGAAAATCTCGGTGAAATCGTCGCCCGTTACCGAGAACTTGGCGTACGTACCCGCAGGCAGACGAGAGACCATGTATCCGGTGGGCACATCGTCGAGCGACTCGCAGCAGTACCCGACCGTCTGAATGTAATAGGAACCGACCTCCTCGGCGTGATCGGTGTAGGTCGACGCGAGCGGACCCGCGGTCTCTCCGTTCAGGACCGCGAACCACGCTTTCTCCAGATGCGGGTCGCGCACCTTGCCGAGCGCCCGGCGTGGACTCCTCACGGGCAGGCCTGCGACAAGGGTTTCTTTACGATCGATCAATCGAAACGGCATCGGATGTACCTCCATGCAGCACGAACTTCCCCTACGCGCGCTGCCCGACCCTTCGCACGCAATACCGGGACGATTCGAGATTAGGTCCAAAAGCGCCCGGTTTCAAACGTTCCTGAAAATCAACCTGAAGTATGTTTCCAGTCGGCTATTGAGTTTATGAGTTTTTTACTATCGGATGCGGACGAGAATGCGGGATCTAGCCCGCAGTGCCACCCCACGAGTCCGCCGCCGTGAACCATCTGACCTCGTAAGCCGACCACTCGAACTGCCTGCCGTCGACGGAAGCACTCGTCGTCGTGTCCCTGGTATTGACGATCACGCGAGCGAGGTCGGTCTCGAGCGCGAGCAATCCGTCCGCCAACCGCACCGTCCGCCGATCGACGGTTGGGGGAAACCACCGCGCGAAACCTTGGAGAACATCGAGGAACGGTAACGGCCGGCCCCCGTCGGCGTCCCAGGTATCCGTCCAGAGACACTCTGCACATGCCGCGTCCTGCGGTCGTGGGTTCCAGTACAAGACCGTATCTGCTCCACTACCGGCGAGCTCGATCATCGCGGCGACACGCAATGCCATCCGATGCTCCGGCGACCAGCCCGGGCCCGGTGGCTCGACGTACCACTCGGCCCACCAGATGGGCAGACCGACCTGCCAGTGGAGCCATTCATTGACCGCCGCGAACTTCTGAACAGCTGTGAACTCGTCCGGCGCGCCCTGAGCCGTTGTCGCATGGGCATCGACAGCAACGAAGTCTGCACCCTTCCGATGCATGTTCCAGAAGACGAATGCATCCAGGTACCGTTGGTCCACTGCTCCCCACGGACCCTCCAGCTGTGGCGAGGTGCCCAGTGAACCCACCGGCTTACTCGCGAATTCGAGGTAGGGCCCACCGACCTGATTGGCGGGATCCACCGCTTTCACCGCGTCGTACACCATGTTGTACAAGGTCGTGTATCCCTGCGCGTCCCAGCGATCGGTGTCGTCGTCGAAGAATCCTTTGAACTCGTTCCAGACGAGAAAGTGCCGGACATTCGGATAACGCCGTGCCACTTCGGCACTCAGTTCCGCGAAATCAGCGTAGTGTTCCGGACGCGGAGCGACCTCCAGTCGGTCCCAATCGGTCTCTCCGGGCTCTCCTCCCTTCATCCAGTCCGGTGCGCAGCACAGCACGATCACCGGCGTACCGCCACTGCGGGAGATGAAGTCCATTCGACGATCGAGACTTTCGAAATCGTAACGGCCCGGCGATGGCTCCGGGTTGTCCACTCCCCACCCCATGATGGCCTGTGCCTGCACCATCGGCACCGATCCGACTGCCCTCTCGGCAGCCGCAACTGCCAGAGGTCTGCCGGTGTCGGCACTGAATTGCGTATGGGTGAAACCCCATCCGGCAGTACTGATACTCCCGGCTCCTCCCGAAGGAGGAAGACCAGGGGAGCTCAGATGCACGGCGGCAAGCAATGCGGCCACCGCTACCATGACCGGCAATCCGACCGTGCCCCACCGCCGGATCGTGCTTCGTACGACCGGCCATATCCCGAGGTGGGGCGTCATGGCCCCACCCCCTCGGTGTCAGGCATGTGTCGTCCCCTGCTCGGACGTTGCCGAGCCGCCCTGCGGAATACGCGCTCGGAGCCCGAGGAGGAGCACGATATCGGCCGCAATGAGCAGAACGAACAAGGCCGCGATCGCAAGGACGAATATCACCACTGCGTTTGTCGCCATCTCGATCATGCTGCATCGCTCCCTTTCATTGCCGGATTCTTCAGGGTCGGATTCTTCGATGTCGGATGGGCGACCCCGACTACCAAGGCACGCATACGAGTTCGCTGTAGAGGTCGTCGACCTGCCCGGGATCGAGCGTCGCACTGCGGTACATCTTGGGCCAGTTGTCCAGCTCGAATGCCAGCGGTGGACGACGCCCGATCACCCGCAACTCGGCAAGTGTCGCCACAAGTCCGTGGCGCACCAGCAGGTGGCGCGTCAGCGGCATCCAGGCACGATGAAACAGATCCGGATTGCTCACATGCAGCGCGACGGCGAAAACGGGTACACCCTTGTACCGGCATTTGCGGTACATGACGTAGCAGGACTGCTGTCCCTGGACCACCACGAGATGACACGCAGCCAGCGCGCGCACATGGTCGCGGTAGATGTCGAGCTCTGCACCGGTGAGTGTGCGCGCGATGACCCTCGGGTCGGAACTGACCCTCGTTCGCGGGGACACAGTCGGCCACGGGAGATTGGGGATGAGCGCCGCAGACGTATCGAGGAATCGGAACTTCCTCCAGGACAGAATCTCCCGAGGTCCGTCGTCGGGCGAGAGCACGGTGAAGTGATATCCGTCCTGCTCCAGCAAGGCGTCGAGCAAAGACATACTGCGCGCCCGATACTCGGACAACACGCACCACGATCCCATATTGCAGAACCGCTCCACTTGCCCCGCGACCCGGCGCTGGGAGTAGAGAGCCAGCAATGTGCCGACCACATTCGGCCCGTCGCGCAACATGAATCCGTGATTCGGAGCGTCCACCTTCCACGGCACCGTCGAGCATGCCGACTCCCACGGAACGCGGTCGTTGTGATTGACGCTCAGGAAGTCCGCGACCTCCCCGAGGTCGGCGTCGGTGATCGGGGCAAGCTCGACGGTCATGGCGCAGAGACCGTTCCGGAGGCATCACACGGGACGGTGCACGAGTTCCGCCACCACGTCTGCCCGGAGGGCGGGAGTGTGTCGATCGGGTCGTAATACGGATAGACCCGGTTCAACGCATCGACGTCCACGCCGTCCAAACCAGTGCGATAGTTCTTGCTCCAGTGCGAGATACCGCGGATCCGGTCGTAGTAGACAACCTGGTGAACCCAGCGCTTGCCGACGAACGGGACGTCGCACACAATCCGCGGAGTCGCGAATCCGGGTAGGTAACCCATGATCTCCTGCTGCAGTTGCTGCGCCTCCCACAGCGCGACCCGCCAGTGCTCGGCGTGGGGAATCATGTCGCACATGTAGAAGTAGTACGGCAGGATGTTCGCTTCACCCTGCAGTGCGAAACACAAATCGAGCAGGTCGGTGGTGGTGGCGTTCACCCCGCGCAGCAATACCCCTTGGTTCCGCACATCCCGCAGACCTGCGTCGAGCAGTGCCCGCGTGGCCTCCGCAACCAGCGGAGTCACCGACTGCACATGGTTGATGTGGGTATGCAAAGCCAGATTGACGCCTCGATCCGCGGCGGTGCGCGCCACGCGGGCAACCCCGTCGACCACCTTGTCCTGCAGCCAGTGCTGCGGCAACCCCGCCAGGGCCTTCGACGCCAAGCGGATATCGCGAACGGTGTCGATCTCGAGCAACTCCGCGACGAAGGCTTCCAGCCGCGGCCAGGGAAGGTTCGCCACGTCTCCACCGGAGACCACCACGTCGCGCACGGATGGCGTGGCGCGCAGGTACTCCAGCATTCGTTCCTGCCGGTCGACCGGCCGCAGCTCCAACTTCGCCTTGCCGATCGTCGGTGTCGAATTGCCGACGAGATCCATCCGTGTGCAGTGTCCGCAATATTGCGGACAGGTCGACAACAGCTCGGCAAGAACCTTGGTGGGGTACCGGTGGGTCAGCCCCTCCGTCGCCCACATTTCGCTCTCGTGCAGCGAATCCCGCTCGGCGTACGGATGCGAGACCCACTGGGGATCGCGATCGCTGAGCACGGGCAACATGTAGCGGCGGATCGGATCCGCGTAGAAGGCCTCGGTGAAGCCGCGGCGTGTCGCGCCCGACGGCGTCATGGTGTTCAGCATCTGCGGCGGCAGAAGCATCGACATCGTCGCACGTTCCTGCTGATCGGCAGCCAGATCGGCATAGAAATTCTCGTCCAGCAGATCACCCATCACCGCGCGCAATTGCGCGATGTTCTTCACGGAGTGTGCGCGCTGCCATTGTGCATCACGCCACTCGGCTTCGGTGACGGCCGTCCATCCCGGATATCGTCGCCAGTCCGGCTCGATCAATTGCCTGCGCACATACGTGTACGGCTGATCGGTGGCGTAGGCGAACCCGGTCTTCTCGCGTTCGATGTATGTGGTCATCGTGATGCAACCTTCCGAGAGTCGGTCTGCGAAATTCCGGCCGCGATCATTTCGGTGGCGACGCGACGACCGGACCTGATCGCGCCTTCCATGAGCCCGAAGAACTCCAGGCTCGTTTCGGTTCCGGCCCAGTGCACCCGGCCGTGGGGTTCGATCAAGCTCGGTCCGAGCCGCAACCAATCGCCAGGGCCGAACAAGGCGGCATAACAGCCCTTGCTGTACGTCTCGGACAGCCAATCGGTCACCGTGCACTGCGACGGCGACGGCAGCTCAGGGAAGAGCCGACGGGTGTGGGCCAGCGCTGCCTCTCGCTGTTGCGACTCCGACATCGCGGAGAAGGCGGATGCCGCAGCACCCGTGACGAATCCGGTGAGAATGCCGACGGACCCATCCGGAGGCGAATCGTCGACAGTGGACAGCAACGGCCCCTGCGCACTCACCGACCACCCGGACAGTCCGCTTTCCCGCCAGATCGGCGAAGGGTAGCTCAGGTGCACCTTCACCGCGCATCCACGGCCGGTCGCGGTTGTCGCACGCGGCTCGGGCAGCCCTGGCCGGAACTCGATCTGCTGCGCCAACAGCGGCGGAATGGCGACCACGACGCGATCGGCCCGGTACGTGGTCGATACCCCCTCGCTGTCCGAACCACAGGCCACCACTACTCCGTCCCGGTCCTGCTCGATCGCGCGAACCGGACGATCCGACCGCACTCGGTCGCCGAGCCGGTCGGCGAGCGCCTCGCACAGCAGGTGCGAACCCCCATCGATTCGCCATTGCTGCGCACCGCCCTCGAACGCATTGAGGTAGCGGATGCCACCGCCGGACGACAGGTAGAAAGCCATGTGGAGCACGGAGATCGACGCGGGGTCCGCCGCCATCATCTCGCCGAGGAACAGCGGGAGAAAGGTCTGCGCATCCGGATGATCGATCACGTCGGCTGCCCATTGTGCAACCGAGATCCGGTCGAGGCGTTCGGCATCCGGACTCAGCCAGGGAGCGTCGGTGCGCACCGACGCCACGATCTCGTCGAGCCGGTCGAACAGATCACCGAGTGCGACGGCCCCCAGAGGGGGCACCCTGCCCGGCGTGGTCGTCCGCTGCCCCGCCATCAGAAAGGTGCTGTCCCCGGTCATCTCGGTGGAGGCCAGATCGAGTCCGTACTCGCGCAACTGCGCGAGAAGCTCGGTGTGCCGCACGCCCAGATAGGCAGCCCCTCCGTCCGCTGAGATACCCGAGGACACCGGGATACCGTGCATCCGGCCGCCGACACGATCGCGCGCCTCCAGGACAGTGACGTCCGCGCCCGCGTTCACCAGATCGACCGCAGCGGTCAACCCCGCGAGTCCCGCACCGACCACGACGACCCGCATGCGCGTCCCGTTCACGACGCGACCGCCGTCACTTTGGCGAACAACTGCTCCGCGGAGGGCCCATCGAGGAAGTCGTCGTACGGCAGTTCGATTCCGAAATCACGGGCAATGGCACTGAGCACCCGCGTTGCCAGAAGTGAATCACCACCGAGTTCGAAGAAGTCGGAACCGGCATCGACGTCGGGGGTCTCGAGGACCCGGCGGAAGATCTGGACAATATGGTCAGAGTTCATCGTTCTGCTCCTTCGAGGTCACCGTTCAGTGCGGCACGCTGTGTCGCCGATCGATCGATTTTTCCGCTGGCGGTGTACTCCAGTCCTGCAACGAAATACACCCGGGCAGGGACGAATTGGCTGGGTAGCCGCTCACGCAGAAAGCGCTTCAGCTCGAGCGGCGTCGGGAGCATTCCTGCGGCCGGGACCACATACGCCGTCAGCGACATTCGTCCCAGTAGCAGTTCCCCGACCACCACTGCACCCGCGACGGCGGGATGCGTATTCAACTGCGCCTCGACTTCCGCCGGATGCACCCGAACGCCGAGCACCTTCAGCTGGTCGTCAGCGCGGCCCCGTGAGAACACCGGCCCCGTCCCGCTGCGAGTGGCGAGATCACCTGTGCGAAACCAGCGGGCCGGTCCCGTTCCGTGGTCGGCGACGGGAAACCCGGACGCCGTGTGCTCCGGCATGCCCAGATACCCGGTTGCCAACGATGGGCCGGATATCAGGAGTTCACCGTCGTCGGTGATGTGATCGCGCACGTGGGGCAGCGGGCGCCCGAGCGGTGCGTCGGAGACGAGTGCCATGACCTCGGGTTCGGTGCCCGGTCCGCTCAGTCTCACGGCGTGGGTCACCATCGTCGTCTCGGTGCACCCGTAGGTGTTGAGCAACACGACGTTCCCGACGGGGAGTTCTCGCCACTGCCGCAACCGGGTCGGATCGACCCGTTCGCCCCCGATCACCACCAGCCTGAGACTGTCCGGCAGGCCGATCTGCTCTTCGTGCAGGTAGAGCACGAGTTCGTGCCAGTACGCCGTCGGCAGGTCGATCATGGTGATCTCCTGCTCGGTCAGCATGCGCACGAAGGGCCGGAACGATCCGATGCGGGCCGCATCATCGAACACCACTGTTGCGCCGGTGATCAATGCGGGCACCATCTCTTCGAGACACGTGTCCCAGCCGAGAGAGGCGAACTGGAGAACACGGTCGTCGGGTGTGAGTTCGAAGAGGTCGCGCAACGCGCGTGCCGTCACGGTCAGCGCACGCCGCGAGATCGCAACCGGCTTGGGAGTTCCTGTGGAACCCGAGGTACACAGCACATATGCCGGATCGTCCGGGAACCACATACGGCTCGACGGGTCGCCGTCCACCACTGCCGGGTTGTCGGGCACCTCGATCCGATGGTTGTCCGATTCGCCGCCATCGAGATCGGTGATGACCACCCGATCGACTCCGAGGGCCGCGGCGAGAGAATGCTTGCGGGCACCGGGAAGCGCCGAGTCGATCGGACAGTAGGTGACGCCGGCCTGCAGGATTCCGAGCAGATGTTCCACCACGGCGGGTGTGTGCGACACGACCGCGCCGATCCGGCCCGATCCCCCGCCCGCGTCCGGCCGGGTCGAGCGGTACCTCGATGCCGTGGAACGGACCCTTTCGGCGAGGTCCCCATAGGTGATGACGGACCCGTTGTACACGAGAGCCGCGTGGCCGGGCAGGTCGTGCGCCGCGGCGACGAAATCCGTCACCACGTCACCGGTGTGATCGATGGCGACCGGAGCGATATCGGGTCCGGAAAGAGTGTTGTGAGACATGAATTCCTCGCTGTCGAGAGATTTCGGTTGCGGTGCGATTCGCTCCTTCTTCGTCATGACGTCAACATCGCGAAGCGCTCGAGAACGACGAGCACGAATCCGATGAGCAGTGGTATCGCAGCGAAGGTGAGTGGGCGCAGACGTGTGTATCGGTCGGGCGTGAGCCGCAGGCGCCATGCCTCACGCACACCCAGGGTGCCCACGAGCAGGATCAGAAAAGCCACGCCGACACCGGTCCACGGCGTGAGCCACACCTGTACTCCGGTGGACATCAGCGCCTTGTGTTCGGCTTCGGCATCCGGAGGCCAGTCGAGGGAATAGACCGTGGCGTCCTGGTTCTCCACGACCGTTCTCAGTCCGGGCGCATCGGCCAGCGAGGCGCGGAACTCGTCGCCCCAGCCCAGCGGGTATCCCTGGCCGAGCTCGACGAACGCTTCCTGACTTCGCGTGGTGATCAGGTAGGTGTCCGGCCCCTTTTCGCGGAGCGCCTGCAGCACGCCTGTCACATCCGACGGATCGAGGGGGGCCATCGTGTTCGACCAGTGGACGCGTTCCACGTCGCGGTAGCCGAGCGGCATGAATGGCGTGGAGTTGAGCTCGGGGACCGCGGTGACGTAGAGGAACCGCACGTCGTCGGTGGTCTGGTCGTACACCGATCCCACTGCACTCACCGCACCACTGTCGATCCGCTCGAACGGCTCGTTGCCGTATCGGGTGACGAAGAAGGACAACAGCATGACCAGCCCGAGCACGCATGCAGCGCAGCGCGCCAGCAGGGAGGGCCGCGACACCGGGCGGGGAAACAGGGCGAGCGCGACGAGCACCGAGGCCGGGGCGAGTGCGAACAGGTAGACCCGCAACGCCATCTCGCCGCCGTAGCTCTGCATGAAGGCCAAGCCGATCGGAGCGGTGATCAGGACGAGAAGTACACGGTCCTCGATTCCTCGCCGCCGGCGGCGGAGTAGCCCTACGCCTGCGATCACGAAGACCAGTACCGTCGTGAGCATCCGGGCGCGCACCACCCATTGGTGCTCGGGGTTTCCGAGTTCTGCCCGATCGGAGATGTTCGCAGACACCGTCGATCCGACGTTCCCGACACCGCTCATCACCTCCCCGAAGTGACCTCCCCAGTACGCCTGGGTCATATAACTGACCCAGGCGACGACGATCACGACGAGCAGTACGGGAAGTCCCCGGAGTACGCATCGGCGCGCGACGACCAACCCGGCGGCGCTCAGGATCATGGCGAAGGGAGTCAGCTGGTGGCAGACGGTCGCGGCAGCGAACAGACCCACCACGACGGCGAGGATCACCACTCGCTCCGACGGATCTGCCTTCCTCTGCGGCAGCTCCCCGCGCGATGCTTCACCCCAGACCCATCGCCACAGCCTGTTTCCCGGACGCAAGGGCCAGGGGGCATCCCCCGACGGTGAATGAGGTGTACGGAACCAGACGACGAGGAAGCCCACGAAGAGCAGGTAGAGCACCAGCGCGAAGCCCTGCGGCGAGAAGTAGTCCTGCCCGATCCAGTTGAGGAGACAGAAGAACATGGCCGCGAGCCATTTCGCCTGCCAGGACATCCGGAGTGGGCTCATCAGCAGCCCGAGTGCAACGAGATACAGCAGGTTGGTGCCCACCGAGGCCACGGACACCGCGGTGTGCAGCGCAGACAGGTCTCCCGAACCACCCCAGAACGCGGCCAGCGCAAAGAACCCGGGCCAGGACCATCGGGCATCGAGGTCCGGTGCGGTGGTTCCGGTTCGGGCGATGAACTCGACGAATCCGATGTGGACCCAGCTGATCGGGAACCGCGGCTCCGATTCGAGCAGCAGTGTGATGCCGTGCAGCATGAGCACGAGCAGGACGAGGTGGATGCCGAGTAGCCAGGTGCGGCGGCGGCTCAGCGACAACGTCCCGATGAAGCCGAGCACGATCAGACCCGGCCCGAGCATGGTCGATATCGTCAGAACCGATATCAGCCCGAGCCCGGTCATGGCTTGCAGATCGATATTGCGCAGTCCAGCGAGGTACAACGCGACAGCCACGACGAGCGCAACGCAGAGAATCGCCACGGGCAGCCGTTGCCTGCGGACTTGCGGAGGCAACGGCGGCTGCGCGTCGGCGTCGGTGCACTGTGCAGCGAAATCGGCCGGATCGGACCGGCGCTTGTCCGCGTCGATCAGGGACATACGCTCTCCTCGTATGTCTCGATCGGGGGGTCGGGCTGCGGGCGCCGCCTCAGAAGCCTGCCGAGATCCGGAAGCACCGTCAGCATGGTGACGAGTTGACCGAGCAGCACCGCGACTCCCACTGCGGTGAGTCTCGGATCGCCGAACTGCGCGAATACCTGGTCGTATTGCTGCAGGAGCACCACCAACCCCAGTACTGCCATCGCTCGCGATGATTGGACGATGATGATCCGCCTGCTTCGGGTGCGCGCCCGCAGCGTGCCGAGGTAGATGTCCACTACTGCGCTGGCCAGGCTGGCGAGGGCCAGCAGTTGGAGCAGTGGCACGGCGTCGAGGTAGCCGTCGCCGAGTAGTCCCATGGCGTATGGAGCCGCGAGGCCGACCGCGACGAAACCTGTGACGAGCAGCCCCAGGGTCCTGATGAGCGCGGCGCGGCAGTAGTCGGCCAGACGCGAAGGGGCACACACTCCTTCCACAGCAAGCGATACACCGGTGTTGATCGCCACGAGGTTCATCATGTTGGCGACGGACCAGGCCAGGAAGAAGTACGCGTAGGTATGCGGAGCAACCCGCAACGCCACCAGGACGGGGACGAGGAAGATTGTGCCGTACTGCAGTAGCGCTCCGAAGTAGTCGGCGGCGAAGAACCGGCCGACCTGTGCGGCTCGCACCGCGACATCGTGGGTCGACGTGCGCACGTGCCGCGGTAGTAGCTTGCCGAAGATCAACAGGTTCACCGGGAACACGACGATGAACATGGAGATGATCCAGGAGAAGAAGACTCCCGTGCGGGGCATCGACTCGGCGAGCAGTACGAGTAAGCCGAGCTTGGCGACCGCGAATGCCGCGTTCCACACGGGCACCCAGACGGCGACACGCAACCCGGTCAGGACACTGTCCTGCACCGTGATCACACTCGCAACCACCGCCGCGCAGATGAACCACAGTCGCATGTTCGGCTCGCGCAGGATGTCGTACGCCGGGCCGCCCAGCATGTCGAGCGCGAAGGTCAGGGCGACGGCCAGCGCGGCGACCACTCCGGAGGTGAGCAGGTATACGAACACGACGACCCGGACGGTGCGCTTGCCGGTCTTGGGTATGAAGCGGTTCAGCGTGCCCGCGAAATTGGCCGACACCAGCCCGGTCAACAACATCAACGCAGAGATCGCGGCTGATCCGCGACCGACATCCGAATCGTCGTAGTAGTGCGCCGCGAGAATCCAGTACCCCAGGCCGAGTGCGCCGGTGATTCCCGTGTTGAGGACGAGCGCATAGGTGTTCCGCAGGAAGAGCGAACCGCTGCCCCGCTCGCTGACCGGCCTTCCGGCCGCAACATGATCGTCGGTGGGGCCGCCACCGGGATGGATCGCGAGCACGCTCTCAGCCATGTCGCGCGACCCGTTTACCCACGCGACGGGCTCCGCGCACGGTCGCATACCCTGCGGTCAGCACGCGGTCTCGCAGGTAGAACTGCTTGTCGCCGCGCATGATCGACGCGAAGTCGTTGTCGTCGGTACTTCGGCGGATGGTCAGCCGCGGGATCATGAACGGGTCGCCGGATGCAGTGGCGCGAATATTTCGCACGGCCGCCGCGCACCGGTAGCCGGCTGCTCTGGCGGCGACCCGCACCCGCGGGGTCGAGTAACCGAAGGGGTAGGCGAGCGAGTGGACGGGAGCGCCGACGCACTCCTCGAGCAGGATCCGCCCGATGCGAAGCTCCTCGCACAGTGCCGCATCCCCACACTGGTCGAGTTGAGCGTGGCTGTGGCTGTGCGCCCCGATTTCGACACCCTCGCTTGCAAGCTCCCTGACCTGCGCCCAGTTCAGCATCGGTCCCAGCGGATGTCCGGCTGCATTGGAGCCTGCGTCGTCGATCCAGCCGCTCGTGACGAACACCGTCGCCGGGAATTCGTGCCGCCGGAGGATCGGCCAGGCAACCCGCGCGAAGTCCGCGTAGCCGTCGTCGAATGTGAGCACCACCGTTTTCTCCGACACGGGCCCGTTCTTCGCCAGTGCATCGGCGAGGTGGGAGAAGGTCATCCCGGTGTAGCCGTTCTCTGCGAGAAAGGTGATCTGCCGGTCGAAGGCATCGGGATCGACGGAGAGACGACGGGTCGCGGCGGTGGGAGCTTCCGAAACCGAGTGGTACATCAGGACCGGAATCGACTCGTTCATGACGTCGCCGACATTGCAGGTCGCCTGCGGAGCGGCACGCCCCCGCGCGCGTAACCGGCTGCCGCAGAAAGGAGACCGACCGAGATCGCGTACGAACGCTCGATACCTGCTCGTTCTCCACGGAGCGCCTCCCCCAGCCCCCGCGCCACGCCTCGGGTGAGGGTGCGTGCGGTGTAGCTACGTTCCGCCGAGAGTCCATCTGCGACACCCACACTGCGCGTGACGGCCGCTTTGGACAGACCCTCGGCGAAGCAGCGGGAGCGGAAGTAGGAGAAAGTCTCTCGCGCAGCAGGTACGCGGTGCCAGATCACGGACTGCGGTTCGAAGACGAAGGTCCAGTCCGGTCGATGCTGGCGCACCCGGATGCAGAACTCCGTCTCCTCACACCCGAGGGGTCGGCTCTGCTCCGAAGTCCGGCCGATGTGACTCGGGAATCCCCCCGCGACCGAGAAGACCTCGCGGCGGAATGAAGCATTGCCGCCCAGCAGGTTCCGCACCGGTCCCGGCTCTCGCCCGGTGAACGTGCATCCAAGGACCCAATCGAACTCTTCCGGAAACCATCGGGGCCGCCCGGATTCCCAGGAGGGAAGGGTGGTGCCTCCTACGCCGACGATGGTCTCGTCCACGTAGGCGTCGCGGAAATGCCTGAGCCAGTCGGGATGAGCCACTGCATCGTCGTCCAGGAAAGCCACCACATCACTGGTGGCCACCTCGACACCGGTGTCCTTGCCACCGGACAATCCACGTTGCTTCCGGTTCTCCACCACGGTCACGTCGGGTAGGGCCGCGCTGAAGAGTTCGTAGAGATCGGGATTGTGGTCGACGACGAGGACGATCTTCTGGGGCGGCGTCGTTTGATTCCGCACCGATTCGATCGCAGCGAGGGTGTCGTCCCAGCGCTCGAGCGTGTAGGCGCAGATCACCACATCCATGGTCATACTGCTCGGAGGTATTGCGGCGGTCATGGAACATCTTCCTTCGTATGTGGAAGCGAGTTGTGATCGTTCGGCACCAGCCACAGCACGGACGCGGTGAGGCCTACCGCGAGCACACCTGCTGGGGGCGACCAGGCTTCGGCCGTCAACATCGTCTGTGCGATCAGAATGTTGATGACGAGAGAACCTGCGGCCCCGACGATCAGAGCGAGTAGGACGTTGATGCCCGGTAGCAGCCGGACGAGTGCGATCAGCGGGGCTGCGACGACGAACATCACCACTATCAGCCGATCCGGGACCCCCGGAAGATGAGGACTGTTCACGGCGATCGCCACTCCTCCGAGCGCCGTCACTGCGGCGGCGACAAGGCGGTGCCCGAGTCGTGTGCCTCCTCGCGGCGCCCTGAGGGCCGTGAGAAGCCGGCCGGTGGTGTCACGACGCACGACGGACCTCCTCGCTCTCCGGGTGCAGGCCGACCGCAGCAGTGCAGCCGAGCTCGGATCCTGAATTCGCGGGTATCTCCCAGGTCTCACCGGTTCGGATGCAGAACGTGCCGGTGACCGACATGGGGGCCCGGCCTGCGCGCACGAATGCCTCGACAGCGTCGTCGACGCAGACGCGGTCTTCGGTGGTGTCCGCGCGCCCGCTGTTCTCCTCGCGCGGATCGTAGACGTCAGCGAGCGCCAGGCAGATCGGCGCCAGCCCGTACATGCGGGCATACGCATTCAGATAGAGTTCACCGGCCAGTTTCGCTGCCTCGCACGGTGTGGTCGGAGCAGGAGACGAACTCCGTACCGGGGGAATCGGTCTCGCGTCGTCGTACCGGGGACTACCCGATGTCGCGTACACGACTCTGCGTACGCCGGCCCGCCGACCGGCTTCGCAGACATTGATCGTGCCGAGGACGTTGATGCGGGCATCGAACTGCGGATCGGCCACCGATACTGCGGGATCCACCTGTGCGGCGAGGTGGAATATCACTTCCGGATTCGCTCCGGCCACGATGCCTGCCAGTTCGGGACACTGAATATCGCGCTGCAGCAGAACGAATCGACACGCTCCGAGTTTTCGTCGGAGCATGATACGTTCGAGATTCGCGGTGGTGCCGGAGCTGAGATCGTCGACTCCGACCACGTGGTGTCCTTCGGTGAGGAGTCGATCGACCAGAGCAGACCCGATGAACCCCGCGGCACCGGTGACCAGTGTCCGCACGGTTCATTCCTTCGCGAGCTCGGGGGCGCCGCCACGGGACAGGGCTTGGGCGACATAGCCGGACATCCCGGAGTTGTGTCCGCGGAGGACGGTGCGCAACACCCTGATCCCGTCACGGACAGCGTGGAGGTTCGATTTGCCCGACCGGCGAGGCATTTCCAAGCTCGGAACCTCGACCACGCGCAGACCGCCCTGCATCGCGTGCACCACCATTTCGGCCTCGATCTCGAATCCCGACGCGGAAAGCGACAGGAGCTCGAGGTAGCGGCGGTGGAATGCGCAGAAGCCGTAGCACAGGTCGGTGAGTTCGGCGTCGTAGAGAGTGTTGAAGACGGTGAGCAGGAAGCGGTTGCCGAGCCGGCGGAAGGGGGTGATGTCGAGCGAACCGCCACCCACGATGAACCGCGAGCCCTTGACGAAGTCGAATCCGTTGTTGAGGAAGTACAGGTAGTGGCGGATCTCCTGGGGTGCCATGCTTCCGTCTGCATCCATCATCACGATGATGTCGCCGGTTGCCGCAAGGAATCCCGTCCTGAGCGCGCTGCCCTTGCCGGTGCCTTCCTGAGGCACAACCTTGATGTCCGACCGGCAGCTACTGGCGGTGATGAGGGTCGAGTCGGTCGAGTTCCCGTCGACCAGGATGATCTCGCCGATGTCGTCGGTGATCTGCTCGAGCACCCAGGCGATGTTCCGTCCTTCGTTTCTGACCGGGATGATCAGGCTGACGGTGGATCTCTGCGCGGGGGGAGCTGCGTCGACGCGATCGTGACGTGCAGTACCGGTGACGCCGTTGGACGATCGAGCGGGGCTTCCCGGCCGGAAATGTTCGGTTGGGTCGACCATCCGCGTCGATGACGCTTCGGTCACGAGCCCGTTGGGTGGGCGTACCTGGGTCATGCTGGACTCCGATCTGCTCTGGGCACGGCGCTCTCGGGCGCGTGTGGCAAATTCCGCTTGTCCGAACCCGACACTCGGAGACCGGAGATTGCCTTTCCCGGTGATTAACATGTCGTAGATACCATAGTAAGCTACAAAACAGTATTTGAGTTTGTTTTAAAGCGAGAAATAATCTTTACGTCTTCTGTGCTTAGAAAAACGCGGGATCGGCAGATCGAGCTCAGCGCCGCCAGTGGCGACGCCACGCCTCAGCATCGTGTGGTGGACCGGCCTGACCACCGCCGCCCGCTGCGGAGACCTCGGCCCCACGAATGTCCGCGACGAATTCCAGGACGATTGCGCGAAACACCGACTCCGTATCGCCGGAGTCGCGGACACGCACACACCTGAGACCATCCGGCACGAGATCGTCGGGCAACCCCGCCCGTCGCGCCCGCTCGAGCACCTTGTCGGCCAGTGCCAGCGCCGGTTGCGCCATCGCGATACCGTCGAGACACGACGGTCGCGCCTTCTCGGCCGCCTTCGCCGCCTCCCACGCCGCTTCCTGTTCGGCGACGTCGAGCGGACCGGTGTGCCCGTTGGTCAGGTGCGGGCTACGGGCAGCCAGCTTCGCGACGAGTGTCGCGGCCACGTCGTCGACGGTGAACTCCCCCGCGGCCTCCGCGATCCGCGAGTGGAACAGCACCTGCAGCAACAGGTCTCCGAGTTCTTCACGCAGAGAGTCGGGATCACCGGAATCGATGGCGTCGAGAACCTCGTAGGTCTCCTCGACCAGATACCGCCGCAGGCTCTCGTGCGTCTGAGTGACCTCCCACCCACCGAAGGACCAGAGCCTGTCCATCACCTCGGCGGCTCTGCCCAGAGCGTCCCCGGTGTCCGTCATCGCCGGCTCAGACCTGCGCCGCGGACTCGACTCGCACATCCACCGACCCCTGCGGCTTACCGTCCATCGCAAGCAGGAAATCGGCGATGAACTGGAGCAGTTCGACATCGCGCACGCGATCGGATGCGATCCCGCCGGTTCGCGGCAACGGCAGCTGCACGATGCCGCTCGTGGCACGGTACTGCGCCGTCGGGTAGAGGCGCTTGAGCCGCATCTGCTTCGAGTCGGGAAGCTCCATCGGCGAGATCTTCAATTGCGTGCCGGTGACCGCCAGTTCCTCGAGCCCGTACTCACGCGCGAGCAACCGCAGCTTCGCTACCGAGACGAGTCGGCGCACCTCCTCGGGTAGCGGACCGTAACGGTCGACCAGTTCGTCGATGACCGCACTGATGGCTGCGTCGTCCGTGGCAGCGGCGAGCTTCCGATACGCCTCGAGCCGCAGGCGGTCGGAGGTGACGTAGTCGGCGGGGATGTGCGCATCGACAGGAAGATCGACCCGCACCTCCTTCGGTGCCTCGTCCGTCGTGATCGGCGTGCCATCGGCGGCGGCGCGGAACGCCTCGACTGCCTCGCCGACGAGCCGAACATACAGATCGAAGCCGACACCCGCGACGTGGCCGGACTGCTCTGCACCCAGCACGTTTCCGGCGCCGCGGATCTCGAGGTCCTTCATCGCGACCGCCATACCGGCACCGAGATCGGAGTTCTGCGAGATCGTCGCGAGCCGGTCGTATGCCGTCTCGGTGAGCGGCTTCTCGGGCGGATAGAGGAAGTACGCGTAGCCGCGCTCGCGGGAACGCCCTACCCGGCCGCGCAGCTGATGCAACTGCGACAGGCCGAGCGCGTCGGCACGCTCGACGATGAGGGTGTTGGCATTGGAGATATCGAGTCCGGTCTCGACGATCGTCGTACACACCAGCACGTCGAATTCGCGTTCCCAGAACCCCTGCACGGTCTTCTCGAGGGTGTCCTCGTTCATCTGCCCGTGCGCCACCACGACCCGCGCCTCGGGGACGAGTTCGCGAATCTTCTTGGCGGCCTTATCGATCGAACTGACCCGGTTGTGGACGTAGAAGACCTGACCGTCGCGCAGCAGCTCGCGACGGATAGCGGCAGCCACCTGCTTGTCGGCGTACCCGCCCACGTACGTGAGAATCGGGTGCCGCTCCTCGGGCGGAGTGAGGATCGTCGACATCTCACGGATCCCCGCCATGCTCATCTCGAGTGTGCGCGGAATCGGGGTCGCGGACATGGTGAGCACGTCGACGTGGGTGCGCAAGGCTTTGATGTGTTCCTTGTGCTCGACACCGAAGCGCTGCTCCTCGTCGACGATGACGAGGCCCAGATCCTTCCAGCGCACCCCGGTCTGCAGGAGACGGTGGGTACCGACGACGATATCGACCTCACCGTCGGCCATGCCCGCGAGAATTTCCTTGGAATCGCCGGGGTCGGTGAATCTGCTCAAGCCCTTGACCGTCACCGGGAACGCCGCCATCCGTTCGGTGAAAGTCTGGAGATGCTGCTGCGCGAGCAGTGTCGTGGGCACCAGCACCGCAACCTGTTTGCCGTCCTGCACTGCCTTGAATGCCGCGCGAACCGCGATCTCGGTCTTGCCGTATCCGACGTCGCCGATCACCACGCGGTCCATCGGCACCGGCTTCTCCATGTCGGTCTTGACCTCCGAGATGACCGTGAGCTGGTCCTGTGTCTCGGTGAAGGGGAAGGCGTCCTCCATCTCCTTCTGCCACGGAGTGTCGGGGCCGAACTGGTGACCGGGCGACGCCTGACGCGCCGCATACAGTCGGACCAGCTCGCCTGCGATCTCTCGAACCGCCTTGCGGGCCTTCCGTTTCGTGTTGGCCCAGTCGGAACCGCCCAGCTTGCTGATCGCGGGCAGTTCACCGCCGACGTAGCGGGAGAGCTGATCGAGTGATTCCATCGGGACGAACAAACGGTCGCCCGGCTGGCCACGCTTGCTCGCGGCGTACTCGATCACAAGGTATTCGCGGCGGGCGCCGCCGACAGTGCGTTCGACCATCTCGACGAAACGACCGATACCGTGCTGGTCGTGGACCACGTAGTCACCGGCGGTGAGCGCGAGCGGGTCGACCTGGTTGCGACGCTTGACCGGGGACTTGCGGCCTTCCACCGCGGTGACACGGTTGCCCGTGAGGTCCGCTTCGGTCACCAGCACGAGTCCCGGCACCTGATTGTCGCCGTTGCCTGCGAGGACGATCCCCTCGTGCAGCGCGCCCTTGATGACCCCGACCTGCCCGCGGACGGGTTCGGCTCCGGGTTCGAGCTTGGCCGCAGGGACCTCGTTCTCCTTCAGCCGCTCGAGAATACGCAGCCCGGTGCCGGTGCCTGCAACGACGATCGCGGCACGACCACCGGTGGTGACGTGCGCACGCAGATTGACGAACAGCATCGACAGCAGTTCCTCGGACCCGCGCACCTCGGGTGCCGATTGCACTTCGAGCACCGTTTCGGTGTCGGCTCCCGACGCGAGCGGCGACAGCGTCCACCACGGGGTGCCGTTCGCCTGCGCGGCCTCGCGGACCTGCCGCAGCGACCGGTACGACGACGCCGCGAGATCCATCGGCTTGCCGTCGACGCCCTTGAGGTTGCCCGCGTCCAGGGGTGCAGCACCGCCTATCGATGCGGCCGTCCACGACGCCTCCAGGAACTCCTGGCCGGTGCGCATCAGGTCGGTCGCGCGGGTCCGGACCTTCTCCGGATCGCACAGCAACACGTGCGTACCGGGGGGCAGTACGTCGGTGAGCAGCTGCAGTTCGCCGGTCTGCAGGACGGGCAGGAGCGCCTCCATGCCCTCGACAGGAATGCCACCTGCCATCTTGTCGAGCATCTCGACCAGCGAAGCGTCGGCGGGGTTGTCCTTCGCGAGCTGCGCCGCGCGTTCCTTGACGGTCTCGGTGAGCAGAAGTTCGCGGCAGGGGGTGGCGATGACCGTGGGCACCTCGACATCGGCGATCGATCGCTGATCGGCGACGGAGAACGGACGCAGCTCAGTGACCTCGTCGCCCCAGAATTCGACGCGGACAGGGTGGTCGGCCGTGGGCGGGAAGACATCGAGGATGCCGCCGCGGACAGCGAACTCACCGCGTTTTCCGACCATGTCGACGCGCGCATAGGCGAGTTCGACGAGCCGCTCGACGAGGGTGTCGAAGTCGTGCTCGGAGCCGACCCGCAGGGTCACGGGTTCGATTTCACCGAGGCCGGGCGCCATGGGCTGCACGAGAGAACGCACGGTCGCGACGATGACGCGCAGTTCGGAGCCGAGGTCGCGGTCGTCGGGTCGTGCCAGCCGGCGCAACACCTGCAGTCGCTTACCCACGGTGTCGGCGCTCGGCGACAGGCGCTCGTGCGGCAAGGTCTCCCACGACGGGAACTGCGCGACGGACTCACCGAGCATCTCCGCGAGTTCGGCGGTGAGATCATCGGCTTCGCGGCCTGTGGCAGTGACGACGAGCAGCGGGGCCTTCTCGGCAAGGGCTGCGGCGACGAACGGACGCACGGCAGGCGGCGCGACCAGTGCTTGCTCGGCGGATCCGGCGAGTTCGGAGACCTTCCGGAACTGATCGTCGGCGAGCGCGATCCGCGCCAATCCGGACAGAGGGGTGGCGGCCGGGGACACAGCGGACAAGGAAAGCGCTCCTGAGTGTGAGACGAAGACCGTGACAAGTCTATGCGGTGGGGCCGACATGTGTGGACGGCCAGGGCCCCGGCGCTACCGGAACCGCGCCTCGTCCGCATAGGCGGCGAGGAGCCCGGCGCAGCTGGGGCCGAGTTCCCGCCCCGCCCACGCCGAGAGCCGGCCGAGCAGTTCGGCGTCGGTGGGAGCATCGGCCTCGACGGCCTCGGGAGCCCGCGACGGGTCGGGCTGCGGTGGCAGCCAACGGCGCCGCACCAGAGAAAGGAGGGTGCGCTGCGCGGCCTCGGGAGCCGCGTCGAGAACGAAGGTGACGAATGCGTCGGCGGTCCACGGTTCGACGTCGACCCGTTCGAGTGCGTCGGCCAGGGCGGGGGTCTGGGTGACGACGGCGTCGGCGTGGGAGAGCAGCGCCACCGACATCATGTGTGTCTCCGCGGGGTCGACGACATACGGCACCTCCCGCAGCACGGTCGCCGGCCACGTCACCCTCGCCTCGGGGAACGCGCGCTCGAGCTCGGCGAACAGGTAGTCCCGTGTCGCGCGGGACAGATCCGCAGGAAGCCGGCGGTCGACCTCCGCAATGATGCCGTCACTCCAGAAGGGTTGGCAGTGGCCGTCTTCGGCGAAGGCCAACGCGATGTCACGAACTCGTGGCCGGACCAGCGCAGTCGCCCCCAGTACCACCCGGACCGGCACGGCTGTCCCCCTTTTTCGTAGATCGTCAGAACTCGTCGTACAGGCCTTCTCGCCGAGACAGTTCGGCGAGGCTGTCGAGCACCTGGGTGCGGATCCGGCTCTGCCGCTCGGCGAGGGCCAGCACATCGGCACGCGACACCCTGCGGTGCAGGCCGTGGAACTCTGCGGGTAAGGCACCGGAGTCGATCAGTCGTGCGACATGATGCCGTGAACTGCCGAGGACCTCCGCTGCTTGCCCGACGGTCAACAGTGCGGGCACCGCCGAGAAGGTGATCGCGGCGTCGGGGCCGAGGTCGTCGATGGCGCGCGCGAGTGCGCTCGGGGCCTGCTTCGCGTCGAAGGGTCCGAAGTTCACAGCGCGACCCTACGAGACGCGCAACCGCCGCGACACGAACTGGAGGAAATAGCCGAGTTTGTCTGCGGGGACGAGCGCGGGCAGCATGATCGACCACATCGATTCGATCTGCTCGGTCAGTTGCTCGTTCCTGCTGAGTGCGGCGGCCACGGTGCGCGCACCGATAAGGGACTGCAGGAGCAGATACGCCAGAGCATCGACGTCGATCGAGGGCTCCAGGTCGCCTTCGTCGTGGGCGCGCTGCATGAGCTCGAGCATGGACGTGAACCATGAGCCGAACGGGGCTACCTCGTTGCCGTGGTAGTCACCGATCTCCACGACCAGCCGGAACATCGCCCGCACGATCCGGTCGGATTCGGACAGGCTGGCGTTGAGGACGGACACTTCGATGGCGGTTTCGAGTGCGGGCGCACGCTGTTCCATCTTGCTGCGCGCAGCGGCGGCGAATCGTTCGCAGCCTGCATCGATCACACCGCGGGCGAGCTCCTCCTTGGAACCGAAGTGGAAGTACAACGCGCCCTTGGTGACGCCTGCTTCATCGATGATCTCGTTGAGGCTCGCATTGGCGTACCCGAGCCGCACGAAGACTTCCGCTGCGCCACCGAGTACCGCTTCGCGCGTTACTTCCGCCCGAACCTGGCGCCCCATTCCACCGCCTCCTCGCTCGATGACCGTGTCGGCTGAGCCAGCGAAGCCGACGGCAGGTACGAAATCAGCAAGTATGCCTCACATGCACCTCGATGTCGCCCCTCATAGACGACGTCTTGCATACCGTAACATCCCAGGACAGACCGCATACATGCCACATAGGGCGCAAAACCGGCTCACTCCAATGGACATTCGTCCAGTGGTTCAGTCGGTTCCGAGCGTCGGATCGGCCTCGAGCCGGGTCAATCCGTTCCAGCACAGGTTGACCAGATGCGCGGCCACCACTTCCTTCGAAGGAGTCCGCTCGTCGAGCCACCACGTGGCGGTCGTTGCAACCATGCCCACCAGCGCCTGCGCGTACAACGGCGCGAGTTCGGGATTCAGTCCCCGCCGCGAGAAGTCCCCGGTGAGCAACTGGCCGACCTGACGCATGGCCTCGTTGAGCAAACTCGAGTAGGTGCCTTCCTCGGCCGCCATCGGCGAGTCACGCACCAGAATGCGGAAGCCCTCGGTGCGTTCCTCGATGTAGGTGAGCAGGGCGAGTGCGGCCCGCTCGACGCGGACGCGCGACCGGTTGCGCGTCAGGGATTCGGTGACCATCGACATCAGGATCGTCATCTCCCGATCCACGACCACCGCGTAGAGGCCTTCCTTACCTCCGAAATGCTCGTACACGACAGGCTTGGACACTTGCGCCCGCTGCGCGATCTCCTCGATGGACGCACCCTCGTATCCCCGCTCGGCGAACAGGGCACGGCCGATCTCGATGAGTTGCTCCCGCCGCTGGGTACCGGTCATGCGGGTGCGCGGATTCCGTTCGACCGGGGGTTGCGATGATCGCGACACCTGACTCCTTCTCCCCACGGCACCACACCGGGACCGTCGTTCGGTTGCTCCGTGTCACCCTAGCGATACCCGCGGAGCGGGCCCCCACATTCGACGTCCGTGCGGTCGCATGCGAAGATCGGGGACGCATACTTCGGAGCTCGGGCTCCGAGGGTGTCGCAGTCCGCCGTGGTGTAATCGGCAGCACCTCTGATTTTGGTTCAGATAGTTCAGGTTCGAGTCCTGGCGGCGGAGCGGGGACATTTGCCGGAGCCACGAGCTCCAGTGCGCACGTCGTCGGGGCGTGTGCACGCACGCCGCGCCGAGGGAGCTACATGCAAGTGCAGACCGCGATGATCGTCCTGGCCGCCGGAGCGGGAACGCGAATGCGATCCAAGACGCCGAAGGTCCTGCACGCACTCGGCGGCCGCTCGATGCTCTCACATTCTCTGCATGCCGCCTCCGCGGCCGACCCGAGCCACCTCGTCGTGGTGGTCGGGCACGAACGGGAACGCGTCGAGGCTGCCGTCTCCGACATCGCGAACGAACTCGGCCGCACCATCACCCTCGCGGTCCAGGACGCCCAGAACGGAACCGGGCACGCCGTCCGATGCGGTCTGACGCAACTCCCCAAGGACTTCACCGGGACCGTCGTCGTCACCGCGGCCGACGTGCCACTGCTCGACGCCGACACCATCGGTGAGCTGCTCCAGGTACACGCCGATCCCGAGCCCGCCGCAGTCACCGTCCTGACCACGACGGTGACCGAACCCACCGGCTACGGACGCATCATCCGCACCACCGACGGCGACGTCGCCTCGATCGTCGAGGAGAAGGACGCCACCGCTGCCGAGCGCGCCATCACCGAGGTCAACTCCGGGGTGTACGCATTCGATGCCGCCCGGCTACGGACCGCGCTCGGCGAGCTGGGCACCGACAACGCACAAGGTGAGCTCTACCTGACCGACGTGATCGGCATCGCGCGCCGCCACGGCGACATCGTCCGCGCGGTACACACCGACGATGCGCTGCGTGTAGCCGGTGTCAACGACCGCGTCCAGCTCGCCGCACTGACATCAGAACTCAACCGGCGCATCCTCGAGCGCTGGATGCGCGACGGAGTGACCGTCCTCGACCCGTCGACGACGTGGGTGGATGTCGAGGTCGTTCTCGCCCCCGACGTGACCCTGCATCCCGGCGTCCAGCTCTGCGGACGCACCGTGATCGCGGAGGACGCCCGGATCGGCCCCGACACCACACTCACCGATGTGCAGGTGGGTTCGGGGGCATCCGTGATCCGCACCCACGGCTCCGAAGCGGTCATCGGTGCGCACGCAACCGTCGGCCCGTTCACCTACCTGCGCCCCGGCACCGAACTGGGCGCGCACGGTAAGCTCGGCGGATTCGTCGAGACCAAGAACGCGCAGATCGGTGCCCACTCGAAGGTCCCCCACCTCACCTACGTCGGCGACGCCGAGATCGGCGAACATTCCAACATCGGCGCGTCGAGCGTGTTCGTGAACTACGACGGGGTGGAGAAGTACCGCACCGTGGTGGGATCACACGTCCGCACCGGGTCCGACACGATGTTCGTAGCGCCGTTGAACGTCGGTGACGGGGCCTACACGGGTGCCGGGACGGTGCTGCGTCGCGACGTTCCGCCGGGGGCACTCGCGGTGTCGGGTGCGCCACAGCGCAATATTGAGGGGTGGGTCCAGCGAAACCGCGCTGGGACCGCGGCTGCCGAGGCAGCATCGCAAGCACAGCAAGCAGAGCACGAAAACGAGCGTCAGAAGGACGGCCAGGACCAGTGACCAATTGGATCGACAACCAGAAGAACCTGATGCTCTTCTCCGGCCGGGCACACCCCGAGCTGGCAGAGCAGGTCGCTAAGGAACTCGGTGTCCCCCTGACCCCGCAGACCGCCCGCGACTTCGCGAACGGCGAGACCTTCGTCCGTTTCGAGGAGTCCGTCCGCGGCTCCGACGCATTCGTACTGCAGAGCCACCCGTTCCCGCTCAACGAGTGGGTCATGGAGCAGCTCATCATGATCGACGCGCTCAAGCGTGGTTCGGCCAAGCGCATCACCGCGATCCTGCCGTTCTACCCGTACGCGCGCCAGGACAAGAAGCACCGCGGTCGCGAGCCCATCTCTGCCCGTCTCATCGCCGACCTGCTCAAGACCGCAGGCGCCGACCGCATCATCACGGTCGACCTGCACACCGACCAGATCCAGGGCTTCTTCGACGGCCCGGTCGACCACATGCACGCGCAGGGCCAGCTCGCCGAGTACATCCGTGGCAAGTACGGCGTCGACAACATCGCCGTGGTCTCCCCCGACTCCGGGCGCGTGCGTGTCGCCGAGAAGTGGGCCGACACCCTCGGTGGCGCTCCCCTGGCCTTCATCCACAAGACCCGCGACCCGCTGGTGCCGAACCAGGTGAAGTCGAACCGCGTGGTCGGTGAGGTCGAAGGACGCACCTGCATCCTCATCGACGACATGATCGACACCGGCGGCACCATCGCGGGCGCCGTCAAGATCCTGCGTGAGGCCGGTGCGGGCGACGTCATCATCGCCGCAACACACGGCGTGCTCTCCGACCCGGCCGCCGAGCGCCTCGCCGCGTGCGGCGCTCAGGAGGTCATCGTCACCAACACGCTGCCGATCCCGCCGGAGAAGCAGTTCGATTCGCTCACGGTGCTCTCGATCGCGCCGCTGCTTGCGCAGACGATCCGCGAGGTGTTCGAGAACGGCTCCGTCACGTCGCTCTTCAACGGCGTCGCCTGACACCCGGCGTCACCGCACGGCACACTGGCGGGATGTTCTCAGGATTTCCCGTCTCGGCGCTGGACTTCTACGAAGATCTCGAGGCCGACAACAGCAAGGCATTCTGGGCCGCGCACAAGGCCGTCTACGACGACTGCGTGCGCGGCCCGATGCTTGCGCTGCTCGGCGAACTCGAAGACGAGTTCGGCCCGGGCAAGGTGTTCCGTCCGTACCGGGATGTCCGGTTCAGCAAAGAAAAGACCCCGTACAAAACCCACCAGGGCGGCTACGTCGCGACGGGGCCGGGGGTCGGGTTCTACGTCGAGATCAATGCTGCGGGATTGCGGATCGCCGGAGGGTTCTATCACGGCAGTTCTGTTCAGCTCGCGACCTTCCGCTCCGCGATCGACGACGAGCGCCGCGGTACCGAACTCGAGACTCTCGTGCGCCGTCTGACGCGCACCGGTTACGAGATCGGTGGTGACCGGCTGAAGACCCGGCCCCGCGGCTTCTCCGCGGATCATCCGCGCATCGAACTGCTTCGGCACAGGGCGCTGCACGCCGGCCGCACCGATGTGTCGCCCCCGTGGCTCGACAGCGCCCGCACTCTCGACGAGGTTCGCGGCGCGTGGCGTTCTTTCCGCCCACTCGTGCAGTGGCTCACCGCTGCAACTGCGACCTGACCACCGAGCAAACCGGTCGGTATGCAAATACCGTGCGGCGCAATGCTTTGTCGTCATCCTCACGTCCTCCGGCCGTCGCCGCACGTACACGGATGATCTTCGTCACGCCGCCGCGAAACAGTGCAGGTCGGATCGGACCCCGGCCGACGGAGCCCCGGGGGTTTGACCTAAGGTGGCTCCTCGTGATCGACGCGCAGACTCTCGAGGCCCCCATGGAAACCCCGACAAATCGGATTGCGCGAAGGTGGTCGCCCGGCGCATGCGTGTGGTGCGGCGACACCGACTCGGTCGAAGAGTTCCGAAACGAACCCCGTTGCGCCACTTGCCTCCGCCACGAATCCGTGATCGACGAGGCCCGGCGGTTCATGGGCACGTACGGTCTGCGCCCCATCGGCGGAACCCTGCAGTCGGACGACGAGGAGGAGTACGAGCACCGGGTCGCCGCACGCGATGCACGCCGCGCGCTCAACGACATTCGGCTGGCCGAGCAGCCCGACCCCGCGCTCGTCCGTAAGGCGCTGCGTCCGCGCGCCGCAGCCATCGTCGCCGACAAGCCCGCCGCGACGAAGTCGAGTTCCGCATCGGGTTCGTCGGGTTCGGCGTCGTCGGCCCCGCGCCGCACCCCCGCTGCCGCCGCAGCGACCAAGAGCGTCGACCTGGACGAGATCCAGAGCCGCGCACTCGTGTTGCTCGATCAGCTCTCCACGATCGATGCACAGCTCGCGTTGGTCGCCGAACAGTCCGGTCTCGCGGCCCGTGCTCGTCGCAGCGATCTGGAGAAGCAGAAGGCGACGGTGCTGCGCACTCTCGCCGCATTGGAGAAGGCTCGGCTCAGCGCCGCGAAGTAGACACTCCGCCGTTTCGGGTCTCGGGTGCTTCGATCACGTGCCCGAGATCGCGACGGCGAGCCGTCAGGTGAGCGCACCGTCGGCAATGTCGACTGTCAGCGGGACCAGGTCGTCGCAGTTCGGGGTGTCGCTCATCAGGATCACCGCCGGGACGTTACGGCCGCGCGACCTGTTGTAGCGCTCGGCGCCGGGTCGATTGGTGTCGATCACCGATTCGATGGGCGCCGAGATCCGGCAGGAATCCCCTGTCTCGCGGACCTGCAAGGTGAGGCCTTCGAACGTCACTTCTCTGACGTCGTCGCGATCCGGCGGCGCGAACTCGGGTTCGAGTCCGTAGTAGATGCTCCATGACTCCGGCGCGACGCCGTCCTGGTGGGGAGTGAGGACACACCGATACGGGTCGCTGCCGATCTGCCATCCGACCAGTTCTTCGGGTGCGAAGCTGCCGACTATCTCGCACGGGTCTGCCGCTGCCAGCCGGATTCGGCCCGGACCGCTGGTCGGCCGCCCGGGCAGCGATGGCACGAGTGCCAGCGTCTCCGACAGAACATCTGCCGCGACCGCACATACCGGAACGCTTTCCCCGCTCGACTCCGCGGAGCGGTACTGCGTGACCGCGATCGTCGCGAACCGTGAGGGTGGTACCGCATCGGCTGTCACGGTGACGGGGATGTCGAGCGCGAATGTCAGCGTGCAGTCGAGGGAGTTCTCGTGGACGCTCGTGGTCCGATACACCTCGGTGTCGCCGAAAGACCGGTCGCGCTGGCCGTCGGTGGACGGCACAGGCGAGAGGTCGATGGTGACGTCCAGCTCGTCGTATTTCGCTCCCCCGGATGGATGTGCGACGGCGGTGCACGTGTCGAGCGCTCGTTGCGGTCCGAACTGACGTATTTCGCCGTACCGGGCAACCACCGGTTCCGGGAGCAGCCCGCACGGATCGAGTCGTCGTAGTCTTTCCGCGACCTCGAGGAGCATTTTGTCGGACGGGCCGATCGAGCGACTGTGGGTGTTGGGGGCGAGGTAGTCGACGGGGGCCGGTGGTGTCTCGACCGGGGTTCCCGCCATGACCGTTGCGCATCCGGTCAGGACCGAGGGCACGAGGATGCACGCGAGGACAGCAGCTGCCGTCGAACGCGCCTCTCCCCACACAGGGACCACCGACTTCCCAAGTATTCGTCAACCGATCGTCAAGGTCGACGGGCACCAACCTACGCCATTGTCCGCAGATCGGCCTCGCTCAGCGCGCGGCGTAGCGCGTGCTGAGCGAGGCGCGCTTCATGGTGCTCGGGTCATCACACCCCGCTGGGCTCCGTGATGGATCCCAGATAGTCGCACACTGCGGCGAGGACTTCACTGCTCCGAGGCACCGCTCCCGACATCCAGAACACACCGTGAACGAGCCCGCCGAATCGACGCACCGCGGTGTCGACCCCGGCTGCCTTCAGCTTCGCCGCGTAGTCCTCTGCTTCGTCGCGGCCGACCTCGTACTCGTTGGTGAGCACGAGTGCGGGTGGCAGCCCGCTCAGATCGTCGGCGCGGGACGGCACGGCGTACGGGTTGCCCGCGTCGCCGGGTCCGGGCAGATAGTGAGACCAGAACCAGTCCAGAGCCGGCTTCGTGATGATGTAGCCCTCCGCATATTCGCGGGCCGACGGGAAATCCGCGTTCGGGTCGATCACCGGATAGATCAGCACCTGCCCGCGCAATCGCGGCCCACCTTCGTCCCGGGTGCGCAGCGCGGTCACGGCTGCGAGGTTGCCGCCCGCGCTGTCGCCTGCGATCACGATGCAGTCCGGATCGCCGCCGAAGTCCACGATGTGAGCGGCAACCCATCTCAGCGCGGCCATGGCGTCGTCGGGCGCGGCGGGGAACTTGTGTTCGGGCGCCAGTCGGTACCCGGCGGACACCACGATGGCTCCCGTCCCATTCGCCATCGCCCGGCAGGGCTCGTCGGCGACGTCGATGCTGCCTCCGATGAAGCCCCCACCGTGCAGGTAGAGCACGACGGGCCGCGGTCCTGGCCGTTCGTGAACATGTTCGGGAACATATAGCCGCAGCGGAAGGTCCCCGTTTCCTCCCGGGTAGGTGAGGTTCTCGATTCGCGAGACTTCCTGCGCGGGCGCCTGAAGCCCGGTGAATGTGTCGACGACTGCGCGCGCCTGGTCGACGGAGAGTTGTTCGAACGAGGGCACCCCCTGCGAATTCAGGGAATCGATGAGCTGAGATACGTGTTCGTCCAGAGCCATGGGGAATCCTTCGTTGTCGGTGGTGGACAAGGGTGAGCTCAGGAGGCCATCGACACTTGGTGGGTATCCGCACCGGTGAGGGCAAAGCCCTCGTACCCGCGCTCGACCACCTCCGCGCACTTGGCCCGGTAGGTCGGGGCGCCACCGAGGTACACGAGGCACGCCCGCGGCTTGCCGTGGATGTTCGCGCCCATGTACCAGGAGTCCGTACCCGGCATCAGCGTCGCGTTCGCGAGCTCGGCGCAGTGCTCGACCCACAGTGTCTCGGCGTCTGCGAGCGGTTCGATGGTGTCGAGACCGTCGGCACGCAGGTCTGCGATGGCTTCGGCCGCGAAATCCACATGGTCCTCGATGGCCAACGGCATGTTGTAGAGCACGGACGGCGACTGCGGGCCGGTGATCAGGAAGAGGTTCGGGAAGTCGTGCATCATCAGGCCCAGGTAGGTGCGGGGGCCGTTCTCGAACTTGTCCTCGAGGCGGTGTCCGTCGCGCCCGACGATCCCCATCGCAAGGAGCGGACCGGTCATCGCGTCGAATCCGGTGGCGAGGACGAGGACATCGAGTTCGTGTTCGACGCCGCCGGTGCGCACACCCGCTGGGGTGATCGCGTCGATCGGCGCGTTCTTCACATCGACGAGGGTGACGTTGTCGCGGTTGTAGGCCTCGTAGTAGTCCGTCTCGAGCGGGGGCCGCTTCGTGGCGTACGGGTAGGTGCTCGGTGCAAGGAGCTTTGCGACCTCGGGGTCGTTCACCCGCTCGTGGATACGCTCGCGGATGTACTCGGATACGGTGTCGTTGGCCTCCTTGTCGAACAGGATGTCGCGGAAGCTGTCGATGAAAAGACGGAATCCACCGGCGTCCCACCTCTCGTCGAATACCTTGCGCCGCTCCTCCGCAGACACCGCGAGTGCGGAATCCTGAACTTGGTGGTACGGCACACCGAGAAAGTGATTGCGCGCTGCATCTCGCAATTGTCTGTAGTTCGCCTTCGCATGCGCGGTTTCTGCTTCGTTCGCGGGTGCGTTGCCGATCGGCGTCGCATAGTTCGGGGTGCGCTGGAAGACCGTGAGGTGACCGGCCTGCTTCGCGATCTCACTGATCGCCTGGATTCCGCTCGACCCGGTTCCGATGACACCGACCCGCTTGCCTGCAAAATCGACTCCGCCGTGCGGCCAGTTGCCCGTCATGTAGACCTCGCCTGCGAACGTGTCGATGCCCGGGAACTCGGGGGTCTTCGGCACCGACAGGTTTCCGGCGCCTGAAATGATGTACCTACTGGTCACGACCTCACCGGTGTCGGTGGTCACGGTCCAGAGGCGGGCTTCGTCGTCCCACACCACCGACTCGATACGCGTGTCGAACGTGATGTCCTTCCGGAGTTCGAAACGGTCGGCCACGTGTTCGAGATATCGCAGAATTTCGGGTTGCGCGGCGAACTTCTCACTCCAGGTCCACTCCTGCTGGAGCTCGTCGGAGAAGGAATACGAGTAGTGCACCGACTCGATGTCGACTCGGGCACCCGGATAACGATTCCAATACCAGGTACCTCCCACGTCACCCGCGGCATCGAAGACCCGAGTCGACAGACCCAGCCGGTCGCGGAACTTGTGTAGTGCATACAGCCCGGTGAAGCCGGCCCCCACTACGAGGACGTCGATATCGGGAGTCGCGGGACGGAATGTGGACATAGCTTCGCTCCTTGTGAAGTGCGGTGATGCAGGTCGCGAGGCCGGCGACCAGGTGGGCCGCTCGGGCCGATAGCAACCATGACGCACGTCACACACCCCCGGCACGGGGTGAATCACCCCCTTCACTACCTGTGTTGCACGACACACCCGGTGGAGTAAGTTCGGGCGGCAACCGGAAAACACAGGAGCCCGCCCTGCCTTCGAACACACTGCCTTCGAACACACTGCATCGCAGATCCATGACCAGCTTCGTCGGGCGCAGGCACGAACTCGACGCGGCTCGCGTGTGCCTGGAGCAGTCGCGGCTGGTATCGCTGGTCGGTCCCGGAGGTGTGGGTAAGACCCGGGTGGCCGAGGAACTCGTCGACCGCACCGCGCGGGTGTTCCGCGACGGGTCGGCATGGATCGATCTGGCCCCGGTCCGCGAACCGGATGCGGTGCCGTCCGCGGCCGCCGCGGCACTCGGGGTCACCGACCAGTCGAGCAAGCCGGTGGTCGGCAAGATCACCGACCGCGTCCGCGACCGGCACCTGCTGATCGTCATCGACAATTGCGAACACCTGCTGACACCTGCCGTCGAACTGGTTTCGCTCCTCCTCGCGGCGGCTCCCGAATGCCGGATCGTCACGACGACCCGTGAGCCGTTGCGCGTCGCCGGCGAGAAGATCTACGACCTGCCTCCTCTCGCTCTCCCGGAGCCCTCGGACCATTACCGCGCCGCGGAGGCCGCTCACTACGAGGCCGTCTCGCTGCTCGTCGAACGTGCACAGAACGTCATCGACGCTTTCGAGCTCACCGAAACCAATGTCGTTGCAGTGGTTCAGCTCTGTCGCAGACTCGACGGTATTCCGCTGGCCCTCGAGCTCGCCGCCGCGAAACTGCGCTCGCTCTCCCCGGCTCAGCTCGTCGAACGACTCGACCGCCGCTTCGCCCTGCTCACAGGTGGTGATCGGAACGCACTCCCCCGCCAGCAGACACTCCGGGCGCTGGTCGACTGGAGCTACGAATTGTGCTCCGCCCCCGAACGTTCGCTGTGGGCGCGATTATCGGTCTTCGCAGGCGGTTTCGATCTCGATGCCGTGGAGTCGGTGTGCGGGTTCGGCGATATCCCGGTCGAGGACGTCGTGGATCTGCTGGACCGGCTCGTTGCCAAGTCCCTCGTCGTCGTGGAGCGGTCGCCCGGGTCGGTCCGCTACAACCAGCTCATGACGGTGCGCGAGTACGGAAGCGAACTGCTCGACGCTGTGGCCGACACCGAGGCCGTCGGTCGCAGACACCGGGATCACTTCGCAGCACTCGCGTCGCGGTCTGCCCGATACTGGTGCGGTCCGGACCAATCCGAGCTTCTTGCGCAACTGCGGCGCGACCACGCGAACCTCATGGCCGCCCTCGATTGGTCGCTGCGCACGCCCGGAGAGGTGGCGATCGCAGCCGAGTTCATCGTGGCATTGCGTTACCACTGGATCGCAGGCGGCAATCTGTCGTACGGTCGGCGCCGGGTCGAGCAGGTGCTGGACCATCTGACCGATCCGGTGCGTGAACGCGGAGACGCACTGTGGGTGGCCGCGTGGATTGCATTGATCCAGGGCGACCGCGACGCCGCACGTCGGCATCTGGACGAATGCACTTCTCTCGCCGTCGCGCTCGATGATGGTGCGCTGCATGCGCATGCCGATCACTGGCTGGGTCTGCACGAGCTGTTCAGTGGTGACACCGCGCATTCGATCGCGCTCTACCGCTCAGCGATCAGGGTGCACCGCGACAACGACGATCCCGCGTCGACGCTCATGGCCGAGTTCCAGCTCGCGATGGCCGAATGCTACGAAGGTCTCTACGACGAGGCATTGGAGACGTGCAACCGCGTCCTCGAACTGGCGAATCGATACGGGGAGAGGTGGAACCGCGCGTACGCGTTGTGGGTGTCCGCGCTCGTGCACGTACACCGCGGCGACACCGCGAAAGCTGTGTCTGCCGCGCAACTGGCCTTACGGATACAGCAGCACTACAAGGACAAGATCTGCACCGCGCTGTCCATCGAAGTCCTCGCGTGGGCTGCGGTCGCCGATGCCGATGCCGAACGGTCGGCGCGCCTGTTCGGAGTCACCGCAGTCGTGTGGACGCGGCTGGGCACTACTGTGGCCGCGTTCGGCCCACACACCGCCGACGATTCGCGTGCCGCCCGCGAAGCGGCCCGTACGAAACTCGGCCACAACGCATTCGACAGGCTTTCGGCTCCCCCGGCCGACATGACGATCGATCAGGCCGTCCTGTTCGCGCTCGGTGAGCACACCGTCCCACCGAATCGCTCCGTCCGGGACACCTCGCCACTGACCAAACGCGAGTTCGAGATCGCCCGCCTCGTGGCCGACGGAATGAGCAATCGTGCCGTCGCCGACAAACTCGTCATCTCGCGCCGCACGGTCGACGGCCACGTCGAACGGATCCTCGCCAAACTCGGCGTCACGTCCCGGACGCGCATCGCGACGTGGGTGGCTGCTCGTGACGGCTGAGCCGCAGGTCGGTCGACGACAACGCGGCTGCGCACCCGTCGAGCAGGACTTCGAGACTGCCGTAGGCTTCGCCGGGACGGGAGGGAGCGGCGTGGAGACGCATACACAGTGGAGTCGACGACGATTCTTGGGAGGTGTCGCCGCGACCAGCGTGGCACTGACCAGCGTGGCCTGGTCGTTCACCGGTGAGGCCGCAGCGCGGCCGACGTCGCCGAACCCCTCCGTCCGCGACACGATCAACGGGATCCTCGCGTTCGTCGTCCCCGGAAACGATCCGTACTCGCAACACCAGGGCGTGTCGACCGAGGCGCCCGGCGGCGTCACACAGGGTGCCGCCGAGACCCTGGAGCGCACCTTCGATCTGGCCGTGCCGATCCCCCTGATCGACGTGCTCGGAATCGACGTCACCGGCTCCGCGGCGATCGCGGCACTGGTGAACCTTTTCGCGGTCACCGCCGCCCCGAATGCCGTTGCGGGACCGTTCGCATCACCGTTCGCGAACCTCTCGTACGCCGCCAAAGCGCGCGTGTTCGAACTCCTCGACACCGAGCCGCAGTTCCCCGGCCGCCCCATCGAATACGCGGTCAATGCCATTCCGACACTCGCTGCGTTCGTCGCCTACTCGGAGGTCTCGACGTTCGACGGAGCACGCCGCCAGCTCACCGGCCGCCCGGTGGGCTGGGAGCTGACCGCATACCAGGGCGTCAGCGACGGGTGGGACGAGTTCCAGGGTTACTACGGTGGCGTCGAACGCGTGGAGGAATGACGTTGACCGATGTGATCGTGATCGGCGCAGGCGGTGGCGGGCCGGTCGTCGCGAAGGAACTCGCCGCACGTGGACTCGACGTACTGGTACTCGAATCCGGGCCACGCTTCGAGGACCCCGAGAATCAGTGGACCCACTTCGAGAACGACGCGAACAACCCGATCACCGGGTTCCTCCGCGAAGGGCCGGGCGACCGATCCGAGGGTCCGTGGCTGCGCGATCTTCCGCAGAACTCGTTCGTATGGCAGGTCTCCGGTGTGGGCGGCGCGACACTCCACTATTTCGGTAATTCGCCCCGGGCGTACCCCGGTGTGTTCGAAGGATACGACGGCGCCGACCGCGACATGTACGACAACGAGCACCTGTTCCCCTTCGGCTACGAGGAACTACGCCGCTACTACGAATGGGTCGAGGCGACGCTGCCCGTGCAGACAGCACCGATGGGGACGAAAGAACAGGTGTTCCTGCGGGGTGCCGCGGCAATGGGTCTCCCCCACCAGATCTCGCCCGACACCGCCGGGCCTGCGCATCGCGCGCAGCAGAACGCGATCCTGCAGCCCGGCGGCACGGCCGGGCGCACCCGCGACCCCGCGCTGCTCCGTCACCCTCACGCCCGCGGATGCACCATGTGCGGCCACTGCTACCAGGGCTGTTACCTGCCGTTGGGTGCGCCGCGGAATCTGAAGGCCCGCCGCTCCACCGACAACTCGTACGTGCCGATGATGCTCACCGCCGATGCTTGGTCACCGCACGGCAAGTCCGCGACCCTCATGACCGGTGCCGGTGTCACCAAGATCCTCGTCCACGAGAAAGGCGGCGAGACGGTCGCGCACGGCGTGCGGTTCCGGACGGCCGACGGCGAGGAACACGAGGCGGAAGCGAAGGTCGTGGTGCTCGCCGCGGGCGCCATCGAGTCGCCGCGTCTGTGGCTCAACTCGGAGCTTCCCGACCCGGACGAATGGGTGGGTCGCGGGTTGACCGACCACTACATGGACGCGGTGTTCGGCGTCTTCGATGAGTACACGGGCGAGACGCGCGGCGCCGGTTCCAATGCGCGCGTGGATCTTCCGGGATACGGCGCAATCGAGCAGGTGGGTATGCCGCCGGCACTGCTGGCGTACTCGCTGGGCTACAGCGACTCCGGTATCCACGGCTATGGTCGCGCGGGCGGCGTGGTCGACAACGCGGGTGCCGACAGCCTCGGCCGGCTGGTCGGCCGCGATCTGCTGACCACGCTCTCCGATGCCGACCGTGTGCTCGGCGCACTGGTGATCACCGACGACGACGTCGAATCCGGCAACCGTGTGAGCGTACCCGGCCTGCTGCCCGCCGACGAGCACGGTGTCGTTCCTCGGGTGACGATGCAGCACCGTAAGAGGTCCGAACGCACCCGACGCAACCGGGAGTACTGCACCCGCAAGGCTGTCGAGCTGATGCGCGCGGCGGGTGCGAAATCTGTGCATCGCTGCGACTGGCCGCCGCTGATCCTGCACGCACAGTCGAGCATGAGAATGGGCCGCAACGAGAAGGATTCGATCCTCGACTCCTCCGCGCAGGCACGCTGGGTCAAGCAGCTCTACATCGCCGACAATTCGGCGCTCCCCAACAGCCTCGGCGGCCCCAATCCGACTCTGACGACACAGGCCCTCGCGACCCGCACCGCCGAGAAGATCATCGAGACGTACTTCGGTGGCGAAGGGTGGGTGGGACGCGAAACTCCGGTGTCGTCCATCGACGATCGGGTCACCCAGGCCGTGGTTGCGCAGGGGCTCTAGAGAGGAAGAAGACCTGGAAAGTCATCGACGCGACGCGGCGAACAGCACGAATCTCCCGTCAGGATCCACCCATTCGTGCCGGACGGTGAATCCTGCGTCGTCGAGTTCTCTGCCGATTCCGTCGAGCCGGAATTTTGCCGAAATCTCTGTACACATCTGCTCACCCGTGGCGAAGGTCAGATCGAGATCGAGATCGCGGACCTTCACCGTCATCGCCTCGGTCGCTTCGAGTCTCATTTCGATCCACTCGTTCTCTGCGTCCCACACGGCGCGGTGCACGAACTTGTCGGGATCGAAATCGGCGTCGAGCCGCCGGTTGACCACCCGCAGCACGTTGCGGTCGAACTCGGCCGTCACACCGGCGGCATCGTCGTAGGCCGGAATGAGGATGTCGGGGTCGACGACGAGTCCGGCACCGAGCAGCAGCCATTCATCGGTTTCCAGGATCGTCCCGAGGTGGGTCAGGAACTCGATGCGTTCGGCGGGTGCGAAGTTGCCGATCGTACCGCCGAGGAATGCGACCATGCGGTGCCCGCCGGCAGGTAGATGTTCGAGAGAACCGGTGAAATCGCTGACGACGCCGCGCACCGTGAGGTCCGGATAGTCGACGGACAGGCGCCGTACCGCCGCGCTCAATGCCGGCTCGGACACGTCCTGCGGTACATACGTATGGATGTACGGTTTCAGTGCGTCGAGCAGCACTCTCGTCTTCTCCGACGATCCCGATCCGAGCTCCACCAGCATCTCGGGTCTCGCTGCCTCCGCGATGTCCGCCGCGTGGCGCTGCAGCAGCGCGAATTCGGTACGGGTGGGGTAGTACTCGGGCAGCGACGTGATCTGATCGAACAACTCGCTTCCCCGCTCGTCGTACAGCCATGTCGGCGACAGGCGCTTGGGGGTCGAGGTGAGACCACTGCGCGCATCACCGCGCAGTGTCTCGTCCAATTGTTCGGGCGTGATGAACACGTCGATGGTCACGTAGCGGACACCTCCAGGGGAGTGACGACGAGCTTGCCGGGTATTGCATGGACGAGATGCTTGTCGGCGACTTCCTGCCAACGCGGGTCGTCGTCGAAACGTTCGGAGCTCACGATCGCGACGTTCTCGTCCACGAGGGTCCACAACGAGTGATACCACGCGGTCGCCCACATACCGTTTCCGTCGCACAGCAGCATGTTCAAGCGGGATTCCGGTGCCCGCGCCAGGACGTCGTGGACGAGGGAGATCAGCGCGGGCTCCGGTTCTGCCGATCGGAGCCGCGACCGCAACATCGCCCACAGCGCAGCAGAATCGGTGGGTGCGTCCAGTTCGAGCAGCTCCGACACCGGGAGGTTCTTCGCGAGGTCCACCAGCGATCCGGGCCAGCCGCGCACCACACCGTTGAGACTGAAGGCCCAGTGTCCGTCCGAGAACGGCGCACTGGCGCTTCGTTCGACCGGCATCCCCTCCGTTGCGGATCGGAGCGCGATCATCACGGCCCCGGACCGGATGGTGGGCAGCCCTTCGGTGACGAACGGATCGGACCACACCGGCAGGGACGAGCGGTAGCGGCCGAGAACACCGACGTCCGACCACCAGGCGACGCCGAACCCGTCGGCGTTGATGGTGCCGCCACCACGCATGTCGGTCGGCGCCCACGATTGCCGCATGAGCGAATTGGGGCCGTCGGTGAGCAGTGAGGCAACCGATTCGACCGGGCCGAGGTACCCCAGGTGTCTACACATCCGGAGCCTTCTCCACATCGTGCGCAAGGCGGAACCCGGCGAAGATCTGGCGGCGGACCGGGTGATCCCAGTTCCGGAAGGTTCCGCGGCACGCAACGTGATCGGTGCCGAAGGAACCACCGCGGAGAACGCGGAAGTCGCCGCCGAAGAACACCTCCGAGTACTCCCGGTACGGAAACGCACTAAAGCCCGGGTACGGTTCGAAGCCCGACGACGTCCACTCCCACACATCACCGATCAGCTGATGCACACCGAGCGGCGACACACCCGCCGGGTACGCACCCACCACCGCGGGACCGAGATGTCGCTGGCCGAGATTCGCGTGCGCCGGGCCGGGATCGTCGTCTCCCCACGGATACCGCCGGCTGCGGCCGGTCTCGGGATCCCACCGCGCGGCCTTCTCCCATTCCGCCTCTGTGGGAAGACGTGCTCCGGCCCAGCGCGCGAAGGCATCCGCCTCGTAGAAACACACATGCACGACGGGTTCGTCCGGGTGCACGGGTGCTTCTCGCCCGAAACTGCGGCGCCACCAACGCCCGTCGGATTCGCGGTGCCAGAATTGCGGCGCTTCGAGCCCCGCGTCGCAGCGGTGCGCCCACCCCTCGTCGCTCCACAGGTCTCGGCGCCGGTAGCCGCCGTCCTCGATGAATCGAGTGAACAACCGGTTGGTCACCGGCAGGGTGTCGAGCGCAAAGGCGGGCACATGAACCCGGTGCGCCGGCTTCTCGTTGTCGAGCGCCGACCGGTCGGCCGAGGTGCCCATCTCGAACTCCCCCGCGGGGATCACCACCCGCTCGCACACCGGAGACGCCGCCTCGCGGGGCGCCTCCGGGGCATCGAGCAAGGGGGGTCCGGCGCGCAACTGGTGGGTCGCGAGCATCGTCTCGTCGTGTTGTTGTTCGTGTTGCGCGATCATCGAGAAGACGAAACCGTCGCGAGTGAGTTCTTCATCGAAGTTGTTGCTTTGCAGTACTTTCTGCGCCAGGTCACGCACCTGCGCTGCGTAGCGGCGCGCCTCGCCTGGGCCGAGCAACGGCAGCGTGGTCCGGCTGGCCCGGGGGTGCAGAAATGCATCGTAGAGTTCGTCGATCCCCTGACGCACCGGCTCTCGGCCCGCGACTTCACGCAGCAGCCAGCGCTCCTCCTGATTCGCGATATGCGCGAGGTCCCACACGAGGGGACTCATCAAGGTCGAATGTTGCTGCACCAGTTCGTCATCGTCGATATCCGTGAGCGAACATGTCCGTGCGCGAGCGCGTTCGAGGTCGCGTTCGAGACGGTCGCGCAGCATCCTCACCGGTCGGCCACCCCCGGCGACTGCCCGCGCATGCAACGTGCCGCGGCCGCGTCGAGCGCAGTGGTGAACCTCATGTCGGGTGACGACTCCGCAGCCAGAGACAGCAATCCCACTGCTGCAGCACGTAATTCGACAGCAGCGAGCCCTTGCTGCGCGGCCTCCACCCAAAGCTGCCGAACCGGCTCGGCGATCGCCGATGCCTCGGTCATGACCTCCGGACTCCTCAGCAGAGCTTCGATCGTCGCGATCGGCACCTGCCACAGGTTGTCGGGCTGAGCATCCAGGTACCGGACCTCGAGATGTCCATACGGGCGCACCGGCGGAAACAGCGTGGTCAGGTGATAGTCGAGGTCGGCGAATGTCGGCCGACGACCGATCTCGCCGTCGAGACCGCCACTGAGCCAATCGGCGAACGACGCCCCGGGTGGTGCATGCCATTCCGGGCCTGCCGACCGGACACACAACAAGGGGGCGTCGAGCGCCCAGGCCGGGTACTTCTGCGGGTCGGCCACGGTCGCGGTGCGGTCCGGGTCGAGCGACAACCACGTGCGCATCCGCTGCGAGACCCACTCGCCTTCCGGAGCGCCCTGCAGCGTGGCCGAACGCCCGAACGCGGCGATCAACGCCGGACCGATCGCGTGGAGCAACTCCCAGCGTCGGGCGAGTTCGGCGTCGTCGGCTCCCGCATCGACGCTGACCTGTACCGCGGCCGTGCTGTTCATCATCAGCCGCCCGAGGGGACCGATCCGGTCGAAACGCAATTCCATTGCGGAGTACCGCGGTGTGCGGAGAAGACGATGGGGCGGCCGAATCTCATCGGTCGCGCTGTCGAGCATCGACACCGCGCGGCGGGCGAGCAACGATCGCAACATCTTCGCGTCGGCGACGAGACGATCGACCGTTTGCCTGGCCGACGTGCACGGCACACTGGCCAACTCCACCTGCCCGCCCGGTTCCAGACTCACCGCGCTCCCCGACGGCAGCGGACGGGCCGACGACGACGGAGCGATGGTTTTCGGGGCGTGAGGCCCGAGCGCCTCGACGATCGACGTGAGTTCCGGCCGTGACGCCGTTCCGTCCGCACGCGCAGTCAGCCATTCGAGTTCCGCGCCGATCAGCCGCGGTGGACCGAACCGGAAGCTCACCCGACGTACGTACGCTTCGGCGGAGGCGCGCGGACCGAGCTCCCTGTCGGCGCGCGGCATCGCCGCGTCCATCGCCATCACCACTCGATCCACCCTCCTTTGTCGGTGGGCCAGGTCACTGAGCGAGCCTAACGCGCGCATCGCCGCAACGCCCGTAGAACGCTCCGGCGGCGCACTGACCACACTAGATTCGGTCGAAGGATCTTGCCGACAGGAAATGGAGGCCACCTTCATGCTCGACGTGCAGCAGGCCCGGCGCGATACCCCCGGTTGTTTCGACCGGGTGTTTCTCGACAGCGCGGGCTCGTCGCTCCCACCGACTCCGGTGGTCGACACCGTCGTCGCCCATCTGCGACGCGAGGCCGAGATCGGCGGATACGCAGCCGCCAACGAGCGCCTCGACGACCTGGCCGGGGTGAAGACCTCCCTCGGACGCCTGTTCGGGGTCGATGGCGCCTCCATAGCGTTGTCCGACAGCGCGTCGCGGGCATGGACGTCGTTCTTCTACGCGGTGCCGCTGGAGCCGGGCGACCGCATCCTGCTGTCACAGGCCGAGTACGCCGCCAACGCAGTCGCAGCGCTGCAACGCGCCCGCGCCACCGGCGCGAGCGTCGAGGTGGTTCCTTCCGACAGCGACGGCCGCATCGACACCCAGGCACTGGGCGGACTGCTCGACGAGCGCGTCAAGATCGTCTCGGTCGTGCACGCACCGACCAACGGCGGTTTGGTCAACCCGGTCCGCGAGGTCGCCGACGCCGCCCACGCCGTGGGCGCGCTGGTGCTGCTCGACGCATGCCAATCGGTGGGGCAGCTTCCCGTGAGCGTGCCCGAACTGGACGTCGATGCGCTCTCGGGGACCGGCCGCAAATGGGTGCGCGGCCCTCGGGGCACCGGGTTCCTCTACGTGCGGCCGCGACTGATCGCCGACCTCGAGCCGGCGCCGATCGATCTGCACAGTGCGACGTGGACGTCGCCCGACACCTACGAACTCGCGTCCGACGCGTCGCGCTTCGAGATGTGGGAGGCCGACGTCGCGGCCCGGCTGGGACTCGGCGTCGCGATCGACTACCTGCTCGATCTCGGAATCGATGCCGTGGCGGAGGCCATCGGCTATCGCGCCGAGCACACCCGAGACGGGCTCGAGCGGATCCCGGGCGTCACCGTGCACGATCGCGGCGCACCGCTCAACGGGATCGTCTCGTTCACCGTCGACGGGATCGAACCGAGCGCGGTACGCGACGCGCTGGCCGAGCAGTCGATCACCGTCACCGTCAGCTCACGCAGCTCCACTCTGCTCGACATGTCACAGCGGAAACTCGATGCCGTGGTGCGCGCGTCGCCGCACTATTTCGTCTCCCCCGCCGACGTCGATCGTTTCCTCGCCGCCGTTCGCTCCCTCGCATGATGAGGCCCGTTCGCATTGCGCAATCGGATCCGGTAAAGTATGTCGAGTTGTCTCGGCGAGGGTGAACCGCGTTATCGCTGGCTCACCGTGATCGACGCGGCTGCGGCTCCGTCAGAGCGTAGAAGCGCTCCTACTGCCGCGCGTGTCCGGTCCCGCATTCGCCGAGAAGACCGACCCCGTGAGAGTTCACTAGCGTAGGAGCCGTTGCACCATGTCCAACGAGAACCGTCTCGTAGCCGCTGTCCGCACCGAGTTCGGCAAGGGCGCAGCCCGTCGCACCCGCCGTGCAGGCCAGATCCCCGCCGTCCTCTACGGCCACGGCACCGATCCCAAGCACCTGTCGCTTCCCGGCCTCGAGTTCGCCGCTGTCCTGCGTAACCACGGCACCAACGCCGTCCTGACCCTCGAGGTCGACGGCACCGAGCAGCTCGCCCTCACCAAGTCCGTCACCACGCATCCGATCCGCCGCAACATCGAGCACGCCGACCTGCTCGTCGTGAAGAAGGGCGAGAAGGTCACCGTCGAGGTTCCCGTCGTCCTCACCGGTATTGCAGGCCCCGGCGCGCTGGTCGTCCACGAGGTCAGCACCATCAAGCTCGAGGCCGACGCCCTCAACATCCCCGAGGAGATCTCGGTGTCGGTCGAGAGCGCTCCCATCGGCACCCAGATCCTCGCCGGTGGCGTCGAGCTTCCCGCGGGCGCGACCCTGCAGGACGATCCCGAGCTGCTGCTCGTGAACATCGTCGAGGCCGCTGCTCAGGCGAGCGCCGAAGAAGCAACCGACGAGACCGAGGGTGCAGCAGAAGAGGCCTGAGCCTCGACTGCGTGAACCTTTCGGGCTCAGTGAAGTCTTTCGTGCGGCGCGTCATCCTTCGGGATGGCGCGCCGCACGCGCGTTCTACCGAGCGGAACACCGCCACACATGATTCGAGGAAGGACCCGCACGTGAGCGAGGACACCGCGCTCGTCGTAGGGCTGGGAAATCCCGGCCCCAAGTACGAGACCACCCGGCACAACATCGGTTTCATGGTTGCCGATGTGCTGGCCGATCGGGTCGGCGGGAAGTTCAGCGCACACAAGAAGAGCAACGCCGAGATCGTGCAGGCACGCCTCGACGGGCGACAGGTCATCATCGCGAAGCCCCGCACGTACATGAACGTGTCGGGTGGTCCGGTCGCAGGTCTCGCGAAGTTCTTCTCGGTCTCGCCGGGAAACATCATCGTGATCCACGACGAACTCGATCTCGATTACGGCACGATCCGGCTCAAGCAGGGCGGCGGTGAGAACGGGCACAACGGCCTGCGGTCCACGTCGTCGGCGCTCGGCACGAAGGACTACCTGCGAGTGCGCATGGGGATCGGCCGGCCGCCGGGCCGTCAGGATCCGGCGGACTTCGTACTCAAGCCGTTCTCCTCCGCCGAGCGCAAAGATCTCGGTGTGCTGTGCGAGGAGGGCGCCGACGCCGTCGAACTGCTCCTGAAACTCGGCCTCGAGGGCGCACAGAACCGCATCCACTGACTCCTACGGCGCCGGAGGCAGTGCCAGGCACAGGGCTTCCAATGCCGACGAGAAGGCGTGTTCGGCCGGTGTGCCGTAGCCGACGACAAGCCCGTCGAGGTGCGGCATCGTGCTGTCGGGGTGCCGGTAGGCGGACAATCCGTCGACGGCCACACCCTGTCTGCGAGCGGCCGTGAGAGTGGCGTGTTCCGTACCTTCCGGCAGTTCGAGCACGGCATGCAGACCGGCCGCGATTCCGCTGACCCGCAGGTGCGGGGCGTGCACGGTGAGCGCGGCCGCCAGGTGGTCCCGGCGTCGCCGGTAGACACCGCGCATGCGGCGCAGGTGTCGCTCGTAGGCACCGCACGTGATGAAGTCGGCCAAGGTGAGCTGATCCCACGCGCTCGACCAGAGTTCACGTCTCCCTTTCACGGCGAGAACGTCGTCGATCATTCGGTCCGGCAATACCATCCACCCCAGGCGCAGGGACGGCGACAGACTCTTGCTGATCGACCCGAGGTAGATCACACGGTCCGGGTCCAGTCCCTGTACCGCACCGATCGGTTCTCTGTCGTAGCGAAACTCTCCGTCGTAGTCGTCTTCCAGAATCAGGCCGTCCACCGTGCGCGCCCAGTCCACCACCGCGGCCCGGCGCAGGGCATGCAATGGACCACCGGTCGGGTATTGGTGTGCGGGGGTGAGCAGAACCGCACCCGCCGATGTCTCGGACAGGTCGCCTACGCGGGCGCCGTGCTCGTCGATGGACAGCGGTACGGTTCGTATCCCCGCGCCCGCGATGAGATCTCGGTGGAATGCCAGCCCGTAGGATTCCACGGCAACGGTGCCGGGCAACAGCGGCCCGAGCAACTGCAGCGCGTGGGCGAAGCCGGCACAGATCACGATGAGTTCGGCATCGACGCGTACTCCCCGGGCCCGCGCCAGATAGTCGGCGAGAGCATCGCGCAGTTCCGGGCGACCTCGTGGATCTCCTACCCCGAATGCTTCACTGGGTGCCGCGTTGATCGCCCGGCGGGCCGACGTCGACCAGGCGGCCCGCGGAAAAGCCGACGCGTCGGGGGAACTCGGCGCCAGGTCGTGGATCGGGCGGCGAGACGACGGCCGAGGTCGCCGCCGGACAGGTGCCGGTGGAGCAACTCGCCGGGCCACCCGGGTCCCCGAACCCTGCCGCGCCGTCAACCACCCTTCTTCCACCAACTCGGAGTAGACCTCGGCCGCGGTGTTCCGGGCTATGCCGAGATCGGCGGAGAGTGCCCGGTAGGACGGTAGCCGGGTATCCGGTGGGAGGCGACCCGAGCGGATTGCCTCCCGCAAGGCGTGCAGAAGCTGGGAGCGCAGGCTTCCGGAGCCGGACAGCTCCAGATGCAGATCACTGCCCGTCGGTGAATTGACCCCAGAATTCGTCATCGAAATGAACCATACCAATGGTCAATACCGGACTTAGCTTTATGACATGACAACTTTTCACGTAGCCCAGCGCATGGATTTCGCCCAGGTCGCGCCGAGAATCTTCAAAGCCGTCCTCGCCCTCGACGCCGCCGCTCGCGTCGGTCTCGACCCGGTACTGCTCGAACTGGTCCAGATCCGTGCATCGCAGATCAACCGCTGCGCATACTGCATCGACTACCACACATCCGACGCGCGCCGGGCGGGTGAGCGGGAGGAACGGATCTACCAGCTCAGCGCATGGGAGGAATCCAGCGTCTTCACCACGAAAGAACGTGCGGCACTGGCCCTCACCGAGGCGATGACACAATTGGCAGGCGGCGTCTCCGACGAGGTCTGGGACGAGGTCGCCGACGAGTTCGACGAGACAGAACTCGCCCAGCTCATCGCGTTGATCTTCACGGTGAACACCTGGAACCGAATGAACGTGACGACCCGCAAGACGCCCGGGGCGCTGTGACCGCGGAGGCGGAATCATGTCCGCCACCCTCGGCGTCAGCCGACCCCGCGGCACCGAGTGGGACGGCAGCCGGCCCCTCACCACTGAAGGGCTGGCTCGCCGTCCTGGCGGTGACGCTGGGCATCTTCTCCCTCATGACATCCGAACTGCTCCCCGTCGGACTGCTCACTCCCGTGGGCGATGCCCTCGACGTGTCCGAAGGTCGCGCCGGGCTGATGGTGACAATTCCCGGTCTCGTCGCCGCCCTCTCCGCGCCCCTGATCACAGTGGCCGCCGGGCGGATGGACCGCAGGCTGGTCCTGGCTCTGCTGATCGGCATGATGGGGGCCGCCAATCTCGCATCGGCCTTCGCAACAGATTTCGCGGTCCTCCTGGTCGCCCGGTTCCTCATCGGCATCAGCGTCGGAGGTTTCTGGGCGCTGGCCGGGGGCATCGCCCTCCGACTGGTGCCGCAGCGGCACGTCGTGCGTGCCACCGCCGTGATCTTCAGCGGTGTCGAAGCCGCGTCCGTTCTCGGGGTGCCTGCCGGCACGTTCCTCGGCGACCTCAGCGGCTGGCGCACAGCGTTCGGCGCGGTCGGCGTCCTCGGCCTTGTCGCGCTGACGGCCATGCTTTTCCTGATACCTCGGCTGCCACCGCAGCGCACCCTCGGCCTCACCGACCTGCCCGGGGTGTTCCGGAGCAACGCAGGCGTGCGTGTGGGAATCACGATGACGGTCCTGCTCATCACCGGCCACTTCACGGCGTACACATTTCTGCGCCCCGTCCTCCAGGGCAGCGGCGTGGACGGCGGATCGATCGGCATGCTGCTTCTCGTGTTCGGTGTCGCCGGTCTCTGCGGCAATTTCATTGCGGGAGCCCTGGTCGACAGATGGTTGCCACAGACCGCACTGGGAATCTCGCTCGTCCTCACCGTCGCCATGGTCGCGGTCGCGGTCAGCGACGCCACAGCCTTCTCCGCGGCAGGCATGCTCGCCCTCTGGGGATTGGGCTATGGCGCAGTGCCTGTCACCCTCCAGACCTGGATGTTCAGGTCGGCTCCGGACGCCGTGGAGGCCGCGAGTTCACTGTTCGTCTCGGCGTTCAACCTCTCGATCGCAGCGGGTGCTCTGATCGGTGGGCTTGCCGTCGATGCGCTGTCGCCGACGAGCATTCTATGGATCGGTGGTGTCCTCACCGCACTCACCGTCCTCGTCGTCGGAACCTCCGGGCGGGCCGGGCGTCGTGCCACGTCAGCGCCGGAGCAATGATGCCGACGTCCCGCGGCGGAGCTTGCCCGACGATGTCTTCGGGATGTTGCCGGGGCCGACCACTGCAACCGTGCGGGGGCGCGCTCCCACTTCCGCACACACCGCATGGACCACTTCGTGCTCGATACGGCGCACTTCGTCGAGGTCGTCGATGAGGTTGGTCTCGACCGCCACCGCGAAGGATTCCCGCTTGTCGCCGGCATCGAGCCGGATCGCGACCGCGTTACCCGGTCGTACCCCGGCCACGCCGCACGCGGCGCGCTCGATATCGGTGGGATAGATGTTGCGTCCGCCCATGATGATGACGTCCTTGACCCGGCCGCACACGACAACGAGACCTTCTTCGGTGAAGTAGCCGACGTCACCGGTATCGAGCCAGCCGTCGCTGTCCTGCGCGGATACAGGACCGTCGACCGTGACGTATCCGTGTGTGACGGCTGTGCCCCGCAACTGGATGACCCCGACCCCTCGGGTAGGAAGTTCCTGCCCGTCGTTACCGACGATTCTGCCTTCGAGACCGGAAACGAGGTGCCCGAGCGTCGGCAACCTGCGGGCATTCGAGTGGACGGACGGCACGGCCATCCCACCCGACTCGAGCAGATCCGGGTCGACGGCATCGAGCACCTGGCCGTGGCCGGGGTCGGGTACCGATACCGCCAGCGTCGTCTCCGCCATCCCGTAGACCGGGGCAAGTGCCATCGGGTCGAGCCCGAACCGGGCACCTGCCTCGGCGAGAGCGTCCATGGTGTCGGGGTCCACGGGTTCGGCCCCGTTCCACATCCACTTGACCGACGACAGATCCACCGCACCGTCCTCGGCCTGCGCCAGTTTGCGGGCCAGCAACGAGTACGCGAAATTCGGTGCTGCCGTGACTGTTCCACGATATTTGGTGATGAGATCCGCCCACAGCATCGGTGTCCGCAGGAAGTCGAGCGGAGTCACCGACACCACCTCGCCGCCCATCTGCATCGGGACGCTGAGGAATCCGACCATGCCCATGTCGTGGAACAGCGGCAACCAACTGATCATGACGTCGTCGTCGAGCGAGAACTTGATGCGTTCGAACATCGCATACGCGTTGACGTAGAAGTTCTCGTGCGTGATCTGCACGGCTTTCGGTGACCCGGTGGAGCCGGAGGTCAGTTGCTGCAGCACGATGTCGGATTCTGCGGTGTCGACGGGGTCGATCGCTGTGCCTGCGCGCAGTTCCGAGGTGGTGACGACGTCGATGCCCCGCTCACGCAGCAGCGGTTCGGCGATGTCGAACGGTGCGCCGAGCACCACGACCCTCGCGCCGATCATGCGCAATACGGTCTCGGTGTCTCGCGTCCACCCATCGAGATCGGTGCGCGGGGTGGGCTGGTGCAGCATCGTGATGCTCGCGCCGCGCATCCACACGCCCTGGCTGATCGGGGCGATGTCGACCGGGAACCCGGCCAGGATCGCGACCGCATCGCCCGGTGCGACCCCGTTCGCAGCCAGACACCCCGCCATGCACCGTGCCTGCTCGTGGATCTGCTTCCAGGTTTGTCGCCGCGGCGAGTCCGGCTCGCCGGTGACCAGACCCCGTGTGCTCTCGCGCCCCGTCGCATACATCTCATCAGTGAACCTGCTCACGAACACTCCTCGCTCCGATGCGCACGGGCCTTCCCGTGCCGAAATCCCGGCCTTACGAATCAGGGTGGCCCGAAAATGAGCGATCGGAAGCGTCCCCTGGGAAACGTGATCGAATCTGCGGGAAAACGACACCGAATCGCCTAGTAACATGGAGGAGTTGCCTGCGATAGAACACCGACCAAAAAGTTTCGAGAGGTTTCCGCGTTGAGTACCCCGCCCGCCTCCGCCAGCGAATCCACCAACGCCGCGAAGCCCCCTTCGTCGAACGAAGTCCGTTCCGAAGCGCTGCGTCGGCGCACATTCGCCGTCATCTCCCATCCGGACGCCGGTAAGTCCACTCTCACCGAGGCCCTCGCACTGCACGCGAAGGTCATCTCGGAGGCCGGCGCCGTACACGGCAAGGCCGGTCGCAAGTCCACCGTCTCCGACTGGATGGAGATGGAGAAGGCCAGAGGCATCTCCGTCAGCTCCACCGCGCTGCAGTTCAACTATTCGTCGTCCGAGGCCCCGGAGTCGGCGGACGGTGTCGACACCGTCAACGTCATCAACCTCGTCGACACCCCCGGCCACTCCGACTTCTCCGAGGACACCTACCGCGTGCTCACCGCGGTCGACGCGGCCGTGATGCTCATCGACGCCGCGAAAGGCCTCGAGCCGCAGACGTTGAAGCTGTTCCAGGTGTGCCGCCACCGCGGCATTCCGGTGATCACGGTGATCAACAAGTGGGACCGCCCCGGTCAGACGCCACTCGAATTGCTCGACGAGATCAGCGAACGAATCGGACTCACCCCGACCCCGTTGTTCTGGCCGGTCGGCATCGCGGGTGACTTCCGCGGACTCTTGCGTCGCGGTCTCGACGCGCACGCAGGCGAAGCCGTCGAATACATCAAGTTCACGCGCACCGCAGGTGGCGCGAAGATTGCACCCGAGGAACACCTGACCCCCGAGGTCGCGCTCGAGCGCGAAGGCGACACCTGGGCCGAGGCCGCCGAGGAATCCGAACTGCTGTCGGCGAGCGGGCAGGATCACGACCAGGAACTGTTCCTGGGAGGCCAGACGTCGCCGGTGATCTTCGCCTCCGCCATGCTCAACTTCGGTGTCCGTCAGATCCTCGACACGCTCGTCGCGCTGGCCCCGCCGCCGCGGGCCCGCCTGGCGATCGACGACACTCCCCGCGACGTCGACGACCCGTTCAGCGCCGTGGTGTTCAAAGTGCAGGCCGGAATGGACACCGCCCACCGCGACCGTCTCGCGTTCATGCGCGTCGTCTCGGGTGTCTTCGAGCGCGGGATGGTCGTCACGCACGCCCAGACCGGCAAGCCGTTCGCGACGAAGTACGCACTGACCGTGTTCGGGCGCGAACGCACTACCGTCGAGAACGCCTATCCGGGCGACGTGGTGGGCCTGGTCAACGCCACGGCCCTCGCGCCCGGCCACACCCTGTTCGTCGACAAGAAGGTCGAGTTCCCGCCCATCCCGTCGTTCGCACCCGAGCACTTCGCGATCCTGCGGGCCGAGAGCGCCTCGAAGTACAAGCAGTTCCGCAAGGCCGTCGATCAGCTCGATTCCGAAGGCGTCGTGCAGATCCTCCGCAACGACATCCGAGGCGATGCGTCGCCGGTGATGGCGGCCGTCGGCCCCATGCAGTTCGAGGTGGTCGCGGCGCGGATGAAGGCCGAGTACAACGTCGACCCGAAGATCGAGCCGCTCGGATACGCGCTGGCCCGCCGCACGGATGCGGAGTCGACCATCGAACTCAACCGTCAGCGCGGTGTCGAGGTGTTCGAGCGGTCCGACGGCGTGTTGCTTGCACTCGTCAGCGACAAATGGCGGCTGCAGTACATCCAGAAGGAGCTTCCCGAACTCACCCTCGAGCCCTTGGTCGCTGCGACGGACTGACCCCGGAACAGCAGATACCGGACATACGGGGTGACGCGGACACCCTCCGGCTGGTAATTTGCTGCCGTCGAGCACGCACGCTCGGGTGATTTCAGGAGCTTGTCATGAACGACGATGCATCGTCCGTGCCATCGGGTGAACAGCCCAACAGCGGCACGACCGAGTCCAGCACCGCCGAGGCCGGTCATTCCCGCTCGGGTGAGCGGTCGAAGGGCCCGAAGCGGTCGGGCACCTTCGTCTACCCGCTGCCGAGCACGCCGCTCCCGAGCAGTACACCGATGACGGTGCTCACCCCGGGTGATACCCCAGGTGTGCACGCGATCGACCGCAACCCGGCCGGCGGGGTGGGCGCCGGAACCACGAACGAAGGGACGTCCTCGGTGACGAGCACCAGCACCAACGGCAGCACGACCGGCACCAACGGCTCGACCGCCGATACCTCCGCCGCGTCGAGCACACTCGGCACTGCTTCGAAGTCCAGCGTGCCCGCCCGCCGCAATTCGATGGGTGTCGCGTCGGTGCGGATCGCGGCCCGTCTGGCCCACGGCGAGCTCGGTTCACGCTCGTCCCACGGCACCGACCCGACGATCGACAATGACGAACTGCTGCAACTGCTCGGTGAATACCTCGTGGCGGGCGGGCTCGAGAAGCCCGAGATCCACGCGATGCTCGGTGGTCAGCCGATCGTGGTCGATCTGCAATCTCCGAACCGCTTCACGCGCTGAACCACTCGCGACCGCTGTACCGCTCAGCTGAACAATGCGGCGATGGTCGCCGGATCGACCTCCTCGATCCGAGGGGGCGACCATCGCGGTGAGCGGTCCTTGTCGATGAGCACAGCGCGCACGCCCTCGACGAAATCGGGTACCGCGCTGATCCGCACAGCCACCTCGAGCTCGCGTGCCAGGCACTCTTCGAGAGTGCTCTCGGCGCCACGGCGCAACAGTTCCACGGTGGCACGCACGCTGGTCGGCGACGCGGCGCGAAGGGCCGCATACGTCCGCTCGGCCCACTCTGGGTCGATGTCCGCGTCGGTCGCCGCGAGCCGGCTCAGGATGTCGTCGATCGTTCCGTCACCGAACACCGTCTCGATATCAGCGAAGCGTTTCTCCAGTTCGGATTCGGGTGCGGGAGCGACGAATTCGTCGAGTGCTGCCCGCCAGTCTCCCGCGCGGATACGGTCGACAAGATCATCGACGCGGTCGCGTGGTACGAAATGGGTGGCCAGACCCACCGCGAGCGCGTCGCCGGCACCGATGCGGGTCCCCGTCACGCCGAGGTACATTCCGACGGCGTCGCAACGTACGGCGGTGCCCCTCAATCGGGGAAGGAAATGGCTCGACCCGACATCCGGGATGAAGCCGAGCGCCGTCTCGGGCATCGCGAACGACGCCCTCTCCGTCACCACCCGCACCGCGCCGTGCACCGAGATCCCGAGCCCGCCGCCCAGGGTGACACCGTCCAGAACCGAGAGATACGGCTTCGGGTAGGTGGCTACGAGTTCGTCGAGCCGATACTCGGCGGCGAAGGATTTCCGCACTGCGTCGAAGTCCCCCGCCAGCACCGCATTGCGAGCAGGTTTGATGTCGCCGCCCGCACAGAAGGCCCGATCGGACCGGCTCGTGACGAGCACCGCCGTGACGGACGGGTCGGTGCGCCACTGCAGCAGCGCAGCATGCATGTCCCGGATCATCGACGGGTTCAGCGCGTTGAGCGCTTCGGGCCGGTCGAGTTGCACCTCGGCGACACCGTCGGCGACTCGGGTGCGGATGAACGACTCTTTCACGGGCGGGAGCCTACCGGGCGCATGCGAAACAGACGTGAGGTACGGCACCGCCGAGGTCAGGGTTCACCTATCGGGTCTCCGGTCAGCGGACCGACGAGCATCCACCGATGCCCGAACGGGTCGATCAATGTGGCGTTACGGTGACCGTGGTTTTCCGAGATCCAGCGCTCGACCCTGCCTCCGGCTGCACGGGCGCGCTCGAGAACGGTGTCGGTATCGACGACCGGAAGCATCAAGCTCACCGAGGTGGCTCCCCCGGCCGGTGCGGTCAGGCCCATTTCCGGGAACTCCTCGGCAAGATAGACCATCCCGGTCGGGAACCCGAGTTCGGCGTGGCCGAGCCTGCCGTCGTCCATGAAGATCGGCTCGCCATGCAGCGTTGCGCCGAACGCGCTTACATACCAGTCGATTGCGTCACGGCCGCGCCCCACCGTGAGATACGGGATCGCGCCTGCCGGGGGAAACAGCGTGCCGTCCGGGGTTGCCATGGACATCTCTCCTTTCGAACGTCTCACCGCCTCGGGCGATTCAGGACGCGCGCGGAGGCTGCTGGAGCAGTGCCCATTTGTTGCTGCTGAGCCGGAACGAGGGCATGTCCGCGAGAGAAACGACCGTCTCCCAATTACGTTCGTATCCTGTGTGCACGATCCGCCAGGCGCCGTCGTCACAACGGACGTACCGATCGTGGTAGTACGCCGACCCGCGCAGAATCATGCCGTCTTCCGGAACGATGACGGTATCAGCGAGCAGCCAGGTCCCCGTTGCTGTTCGGCCGCTCTCGTCGATCCGGATCTCGGGGTGGCTGCAGTGGTGTTCCGTGACCATGTGGAGGCCGAGCGTGTTCTCGAGAAAGTTGATGAAGACCTCGCGAGATTCGAAACTGAGATGTTCGCCGTATACCGCGGTGGCCTCGGGTACGAGAGTGTCGGCGAGCTCCTCCCAGTTCTTGGTATCGAGAGTTCGCGCGTAGCGATACTTGACCTGCGCGATCTGTTCCGTGGCCTCCAGATCCATCGCTGATCTCCCATCACCGGCTGTCTGTTGTCAGGCTAGCCCGGATCACCATCTCGCGGAGTCCGATTCGAAGACCCGCCGGTCAGCTCGATTGCATTTCGGTCACAGACCGGTACCGATGCTCGGGCCCGGAGACCTTGCCGGTATTTCCAGCGACCGCAGGACCACATCGACGATGAGCACCGCGTAGGCGTCGTCGTCGCCGGGCGCGGGTTCGGACAGCCCGAACAGGGCGTGACTGAGCACCGCGCCGGTCACCATCTCGAGCAGTAAGGTCACGGAAGTCCCGGAATCGAGTTCGCCGCGGTCGACCGCTCGGTGCACGATGGTGCGGGCCGCGAGAACCCGACTGCGATTGAGCGTCGCGGTCAAGCGGGCGAGCAGCTCCGGGTTCACTCGCGAATCGAGCGCCACCCGCAGACTGACCAGTCCTGACGGGGTGCGATATCCGCGCAGGAGTTGTCGCGCCAATTCGATGAGGTCGGAGCGCAACGCACCGGTGTCGATCGGTTCGGGAAGCGGACTGCGGGCTTCGAGTGCGTGGACCAGGAGGTCGTCCTTGGTGTCCCACCTGCGATACAGCGCCGCGCGGCCGACACGCGCTCTGCGCCCGACCGCATCGAGAGTGAAGCCGCGCCAACTCGTCTCGGCGTAGACCTCGAGCACGGCGTCGAAGACCCGGCCCTCGAGGTCGGCGTCGCGGGGCCTGCCGCGTCGGCGGGGAGCGGGGAGGTCGGTCACGCCATGAGTGTGCCAGACCGCCCCCGATATACAGACTCGATCAGTCCGTATTACGCTCCGGGTGCCATTACCCGACCACCAAGAGGCAGCAGCGATGAGAGATCCGGCACACACACCCGTCGTCATCGGTGTCGGCGACCTGCGATCCGGACGCGCCGGGTTGCCCGCCGACCCACGAGAGCCACTCGACCTCATTCTCGAAGCGACGCGCGCCGCGCTGGCCGACACCGGCGCCGCCGACCTCGCCTCCCGCATCGACACCGTCCGCGCCGTGAAGACCGCAAGCTGGTCGTACGACGATCTCCCCGGCCTGCTCGCCGAACGCATCGGCGCCACCCCCGAGCACACGTCGACGAGCCCGATAGGGGGTCACTGGCCCGCAGCGCTGCTCGACCGGATCGCACACGATATTGCGGCAGGCACCAGCTCCGTCGCGCTGCTCGTCGGCGGCGAGGCACAAGCCTCGGTCACCAATGCCCTCAAGGCCGGGACCGACCCGAGCGCACTCGGCTGGGTCACCGCGCCTGGCGGACCACCGGCGTTCGATCCCGACGACCTGGGCAGTGCGGCAATGCAGCGCGCCGGGATGGTGGCCCCCACACGCGTGTATCCGCTCTTCGAGAACCGGTTCAGCAGCCGCCTCGGGCACTCCCGCGAAAAGTCGATCGAATGGTCCGCTGAGCTCTACGGTAAGTTCTCCGCGATCGCCGCGGACAATCCGGCCTCGTGGAATCCGGACGCACGCACCTCCGAGGACATCCGCACGGTCGGACCGAAGAACCGCGCGGTGACCGACCCGTATCCCCTGCTGATGAATGCGATGCCGTTCGTCGACCAGGCCGCAGCCGTCGTCGTCACCTCGCTGGCGACGGCACGTGAACTCGGGGTGGCCGACGAACGCATTCTCTACGTCTGGGGTGGTGCAGGCGCGACCGAACCGGCGGACGTGCTCTCCCGCGCCGATCTCGACCGGTCCGCCGCACTCGCCGACGCCCTCCGTCGCCTCCTCGACCGCGCAGACCTCCGCGCAAGCGACTTCGACATCATCGATGCATACAGTTGTTTTCCGGTGGTCCCCAAATTGCTCGTCGAGCACCTGGGTCTGCCCCGCGACACCGTCCCGACCGTCACCGGAGGCCATTCGTTCTTCGGTGGGCCACTGAACAGCTACACACTGCATTCGATCGTCGCGATCGCGCGTCGGCTGCGTGTCGACGGTGAACTCGCCCTCGTCCACGGCAACGGCGGGTATCTCACCTACCAGCACGTCGTGGCGCTCGGATGCGCACCGCACACCGACGGGTACATCGGCGATCCGGAACCGGTACTGATGCCCGCGTCGGCGACGGAGGTCGCGGTCGACTATTCAGGTGAGGTCGAGATAATCACAGCCACAGCAGAATTCGGCCGTGATGGCGACCCTTCGATCGGCTTCCTCATCGGCGCGACCCCGGATGGGCGTCGCGTCGCAGGTCATACCGACGCGGCGGGGGCCCGAGTACTCGCTGCGGGCGCCGACATCATCGGCACCAGCGTGCACATCGTCGACCGCGGCGGCAGTCTGACTGTCACACCGACGACTTCGTAGACACGCAACCGCGGGCGAATTGGACAGATACACACCGTCGTTTCTGTGTGTACCTGCCCAATTGTGGTGTACCTGCCTCACCCGAGCCAGGCCACGGTCTCTCGGGGTCCGACACTAGACACGGACGCGCATCTTCTCCAGCCCGAGCACGGCCACCACAGCGATGACGACGTGCATCAGCACGAGGGTGACGGTGCTCGCCGCGTCGAAGTCCGCGCTGAGCGTCCCCTGGATCGTTGCGAGCGGCAGCAGCGCCCCGACCACCTGGGCGATCCGCACGATCGGATTCCACCACAGACTCAGCAGAGCGGCGACGGTGAGCCCGACGGTGAGCGGAACGACGGTCATGAGCACCACGCCGCCCGGCGCCGCGCTCGCGACCGTCCCGGCGTCGGTGTGCTCGAACGATCCACCGGCCAGCAGGCCGACCAGCCAGAGCACGAGGTTGGCGATCAACGCAGCGAGGACCGAGGCGACGACGACCGTGGGCCGCCCGTATTCGCGCGACCACACGGATGTCGATGAAACAGACGATGTTCGGGTGACAGACATGTTTCTCTCCTGATGGGCGTGTTCAACTGACTGCGCCCAGCCTGCAACCTCGAGCAGACTCGAGGTCAAGGGGAAAACATGGACCCGGAAGACTTTCCTTGCCCTGTGGGGGGGTGGAAACCGTTCGCCGCGTCAGTCCAGCGTGTCGGCGAGCTCCATCCACTGCTCCTCGGCCGCTTCCTTGTCCGCGACCACCTGACGCAGCTCGGCATCGAGCTTCTGCAAGCGGTCGGGATCGGTTGCCGCGTCGGCCAGTTGCACGTGCAGCTTCGATTCGCGCTCGTCGAGCTTGGCGATCGCCCGCTCGAGTCGTGAGAGTTCCTTACGCGCAGCACGCTCCGCGGCGCCGTCCCGCTTCGGCGCCGACGCTTCTGCCCCCTTCGACACCTGGGACGCCACCGACAGCACCCCACCGTCACCCATCGCCGCGCGTCGACGCAGATACTCCTCGATACCGCCCGGCAAGTTGGTGAGCTTGCCGTCGCCGAACAGCGCCCATGTCGAGTCGCAGATCCGCTCGATCAGGTACCGGTCGTGACTGATGACCACGAGGGTCCCTGCGAAGTTGTCGAGCAGGTCTTCGAGTTGCTGGAGGGTGTCGATGTCGAGATCGTTGGTTGGCTCGTCGAGCAGCAGCACATTGGGCTCTGCCATGAGTACGCGCGTCAGTTGCAGGCGACGTCGTTCACCACCGGAGAGGTCGCCGACGGGAGTGCGCTGGCGGGCAGGGGTGAACCCGAGCCTCTCCGCCAGCTGACCCGCCGATACCTCCTTGTCGCCCAGCATGATTCGTTCGGCCACGTCTTTGACCGCGTCGAGCACCCGCATGTCGGTGGGCAGATCGTCGAGTTCCTGCCGTAGCCAGCCGATCTCGACCGTCTGCCCCTCGATCCGCTTGCCGGATGCGGGCTCGCGCTCGCCGGCGAGTGTGCGCAGCAACGTCGTCTTCCCGGATCCGTTGACGCCGACGAGACCGATCCGCTCCCCCGGGCCGAGCCGCCACGTCAGATCGTGGACGAGTTCACGGCCGTCCGGAGTGGCCAAGGTGGCGTCCTCCAGCTCGATCACGACACGCCCCAGCCTGCGCTTCGCGAACGACGCGAGGGCCACCGAATCACGCGGCGGCGGCACGTTGGCGATGAGCGCTTCTGCAGCCTCGATGCGATATTTGGGCTTGGACGTGCGTGCGGGAGCGCCGCGACGCAGCCACGCCAACTCCTTGCGCGCCAGGTTCTGACGCCGCTCCTCCATGGCGTCGGCCTGACGGGCGCGCTCGGCCCGCGCGAAGATCCAGTCGTTGTAGCCGCCTTCGTATGCCTCGACCTTGCCGCCGACCACTTCCCACGTACGGTTCGCAACGGTGTCGAGGAACCACCGGTCGTGGGTCACGACGACGAGCGCACTGCGTCGCGACAGCAAATGCTCGGCAAGCCACTGCACTCCCTCGACATCGAGGTGGTTGGTGGGCTCGTCGAGCACGAGCAGATCGAGTTCTTGCACGAGCGCGGCAGCGAGCGCGACCCGTCGCCGTTCACCGCCGGACAGTCCGTCGACGACGGCGTCGAGACCGAGCTTGTCGATGCCGATCCCGGCGAGCACCGAGCGGATGCGCGCGTCACCCGCCCACTCGTGTTCGGCTACGTCGAGGGGACCGAGCACGACGTCACCGACGGTCGAGCCTTCGGGAAGCACGCCGCGCTGGGTGACCACCGCCATGCGCAGGCCACCAACCCGGCTGACACGACCGGAGTCCGGCTCCTCGAGGCCGGCGAGCACCTCGAGCATCGTGGTCTTGCCGCCGCCGTTGAGGCCGACCACGCCGATGCGCTCGCCCTCTTCGACCCCGAGCGACACGGAGTCGAGCAACGGCTTGATACCGAAGGATTTCGAGACCTGTTCGAGGTTGATCAGATTCGCCACGTGGTGCAGAGCCTTCCGGAGTTGTGAATCGGTGTATCGGGAATGGGGTGTCAGGACCGATCGTGATCGACGATGCGCGCGCCCGGCACCGGGCCGGACGCGATCCGCACGGTTCGGCACACCCCGGCGCCCGCGAGCTCGGCGCTCACCTCGACCGCGGCGCGTTGATCGTCTACGAGGAATGCGCAGGTGGGCCCGGAGCCGGACACGATGCCGGCGAGAGCTCCCGCTTCGACCCCTGCGCGCAGGGTGCGACGCAGACCGGGGTTCAACGACAACGCGGCCGATTGCAGGTCGTTGCCGAGCAACTGAGCGAGCGCGCGAGCGTCACCGGCGCCGAGCGCATGCAGCAGATCGTCGGTGTCGCCCACGCGCTGCGGGTCACCGCTGGCGCGCAGCCGGTCGAGTTCGCGGAAGACGACGGGCGTGGACAGGCCTTCTTTCGCGATCGCGAGCACCCAGTGGAAGGTGCCGCGCGACAGGACGGGCACGAGTTGTTCACCGCGTCCGGTTCCGAGTGCGGTATTACCGTGCAGGCAGAAGTTCACGTCGCTGCCGAGCAGTGCGGCGATCTCGTCGAGATCGTCGCGGCTTGCTCCGGTCCTCCACAGCGCGTCGAGGGCGACGAGCGTCGCGGCCGCGTCGGCGCTTCCGCCCGCCATGCCTCCGGCAACGGGGATCCCCTTGTCGATGGTGATCTCGACGTCGGGTGTGCGTCCGGCGCGTTCGGCGAGCATCTCCGCGGCACGCCAGACGAGGTTCGACGAATCGGTGGGCACCGAACCCGCGTCGGGTCCACGGACCTCGACGCGGAGAGTTCCTGCGGGGGCGACGGTCACCTCGTCGTGCAGCGACAGCGCTTGGAACACTGTGCGCAGGTCGTGATAGCCGTCGGGGCGGAGGTCCCCGACCGCGAGGTGCAGGTTGACCTTGGACGGAGCCCTCACGCTGACGGAGGCGGGGACGACGGAAAGCACGAATACACAGCTTACCCGCGCTGCGGGACCGGCAACGACCACAATCGAGGACGGAAGTCGTCCGTTATTCGTGACACAGTCTGATCATGCGCGAAACCTCCGCCCGCCTGTTGCGTCTGCTGTCGCTCCTGCAGATGCGACGGGAATGGTCCGGCACCGAACTCGCCGAGCGTCTGCAGATCACCACCCGCACGGTCCGACGCGACGTCGAGAAGCTCCGCTACCTCGGCTACCCCGTCGATGCGAATGTCGGCGTCGGCGGCGGCTACCGGCTCGGCGCGGGCGCCGAGATGCCGCCGCTGCTGCTCGACGACGACGAGGTCGTGGCCGTCGCACTCGCGTTGCGTTCCGGCACCAACGACGCGGTCACCGGCCTCGGGGACGCCGAAGCACGTGCACTCACCAAACTGAGGCAGGTCATGCCGTCACGGTTGCAGCACCGGCTCGAATCCTTGCACATCGACGTCGTCGATCGTGGCCCGGTGGCATCCGCGGTCGACGCCGAGCTGCTCGCGACCGTGACGGCCGTCTGTCACCGCCACGAGCGCTTGCGCTTCGATTACCACTCCCACGACGACACGGCCTCGCGCCGGGAGGTGGAGCCGTACCGGGTGGTGCGTGCGGGACTGCGCTGGTATCTCGTCGCGTGGGACCTCGCACGCGAGGATTGGCGCTCGTTCCGCGTGGACCGCATGGAACCGAAGATCCCCACCGGCCCGCGGTTCGTTCCGCGCGAGCTCCCGCCTGGAGGTGCTGCCGAGTTCGTCTCGCGGGGCATCACGCGTGGCGCAGCACCGGTAACCGCGAGGGTGCTGCTGCACGCACCGTTCGAGACGATCACCCCGATGGTCGACGACAGATGGGGGACCCTCGAGCAGGTCGACGCACGAACATGCGCACTCGTGCTCGGCGGACAGTCCCTGGAGAGAATCGCCGAGTGGCTCGTCGCCTTCGACGTGGACTTCACGGTGCTCGAACCCGCCGGCCTCCGCGATGCGTGCCGGGCGCAGAGCGAGCGGCTCCGGTTTCTCGCGGAGAGGTACACGCGCGCGTGAACATCGGGCGCATCTATGCTCGGGCGATCGCCGTCATCACGTCACGGCGCCGGATCTGGAGGAAATACATGAGACGAGTTCTGCGAAGCACCGTCGCGGTCGGAGCGCTCGCACTGGCAGCTGCTCTGGGCACAGCAGGCCCTGCGTCGGCGGAGCCCGCACCTGCACCTCGCGTGTGCTCCCTGGGCGATCTCGTTCTGCGGTCGTTGAACATGGTCGACTGCGTGAACCCCCCGACGGGATCCGCTGGGATCGCCACCGGTTCGGCCGACGGAGCAGGGTCGTCGACCGGTTCGTCGAACGTCGGCATCGTCGGGCACGGCGCCGTCATCGGCTGACGCACTTCGGTTCTCGGCAACAACACATCAGGGCCGGCACCCGAAACGGGTGCCGGCCCTGATGATGAGAAGCCTGGTATCAGCCGATGACGTTGACGCCGGTGGCCTGCGGGCCCTTCTGGCCCTGGCCGATCTCGAAGCTCACGCGCTGGTTCTCCTCGAGGGTGCGGAAGCCGCGGCCCTGGATCTCGGAGAAGTGCACGAAGACGTCAGCCGAACCGTCGGACGGAGCGATGAAGCCGAAGCCCTTTTCGCCGTTGAACCACTTCACAGTACCTTCAGCCATTGCTGTTCCTTCACTTACAGGCAGGACGCACAGTTGCCGCCCTGTCTCGTCGGAAGCCGGTCTCGGCTTCCGGGTCTGTCACTCGACGGCTGAACCGATTCCGTGGTGGTATCGCATCCGCTCGCAACTAGAAATGTGCGAGGGTTAACCACAAACACACTACCTAACGACCAGGTTCAAGTAGAGCACACATCGGGTCTCGATGCCACCGCAAGGTGACTCAACCCTCAGTTGCGATCGACGCCAGCCGGACGAAGGCGGCTGCATCGAGCCTCTCCCCCCGCGTCGACGGCTCGATACCCGCTGCGACCAGGCGCCGTTCGGCGTCTGCGGGCGAGCCGGCCCAACCACTCAACGCTGCGCGCAACGTCTTTCGCCGCTGAGCGAATGCCGCGTCCACCACCGCGAAGACCGCCTTGCGGTGCGCCGGATCAGTGGGCCACGGCGGGGTTTCGTAACGGTCGATGCGCACGAGGCCCGACTCGACCTGCGGCACAGGCCAGAACACCGAACGCCCGACCGAACCCGCGCGCCGGACATCGCCGAAGTATCGGGCCTTCACGCTCGGCACGCCGTAGACCTTGCTACCCGGTTGCGCCGCAAGACGATCGGCCACTTCGAGCTGCACCATCACCAGGGCAGTGCGCAATGACGGAATTTCGGCGAACAGGTGCAACAGCACCGGCACAGCCACGTTGTAGGGGAGATTCGCGACGAGCGCGGTCGGTTGCGACGGGAGATCGTCCACCGAAACCTTCATCGCATCCATCGGCACGACATCGAGGCGACCGGCGAGTTGCGGGGCACGCGCAGCGACCGTCGCAGGCAGGCGCTCGGCCAGCCTGGGATCGATCTCCACCGCGACCACGCGGTCGACGACGTCCAGCAGGGCCAGGGTCAGTGACCCCAGCCCCGGCCCGACCTCGAGCACCACGTCGTCGGGGCCGACTCCCGCGGCCGACACGATGCGCCGCACCGTGTTGGCATCATGCACGAAGTTCTGGCCCAGCTGCTTGGTCGGACGCACCCCGAACTCCTCCGCGAGAGTCCGGACCTCTGCGGGGCCGAGCAACGCGGCGAGGCCGCGCGGAGAAGCCGGGGTGGCGTCTGAATCGTCTGCTTGCACGAGGCGAACCTAGCGCACCGGAGTCGGCGGCATGTCGCCTCAGCGCAGGCCGAGCTTGCTGGTGCATGACGGCCATGCACCCCAGCCCTGTGCTGCCTGAACCTTCTCGGCGACGGCGATCTGCTGTTCGCGGGTGGCCATATCGGCGCGCGGAGCGTACTCGGTTCCGCCGAACCCGGCCCAGGTCTGCTGCGTGAACTGCAGGCCTCCGTAGAAGCCGTTTCCGGTGTTGATGGCCCAGTTTCCGGTGGCCTCACACTGCGCAAGGGCGTCCCACGTGGATGCCCGGCCGGATGCGGGAACTGCAGGCTTGGGCATGGTGCCGACCCGAAGGATCGCGGGCTGAGGTTCGGAGAGAACCGTCGACGCGGTCTCGGTACGGCCGACCTCGACACCGTTGACGGTGTGGACGTCGAAGGTGACGGAACGCTCACCCGGAACACCCGGGTTGTCGAGTGCGGTCTCGCCCTCGGTCATGTTCGGATCGTCGACCCGGTTCTGCGGGGCCTCGATCGGCAGGGTCTCGATGCGGCTCTCGACACGGTCGCGGGTCACGACGATCTCCATGCCCTCTTCGAGCGCGGCATCGGCCGGGACGTTCACGCTGTCGGCCTGCTCGAGGGCAACATTGTGCGCGGTCAAGAACTCACCCACGGTGGGTGCCGCGAGGCGCACGGGCGCGGCGGGCGCGCCGTTGTCGGCGAACTGCACGGTCTTGGGATTGACGACCTCGAGTTCGGTGCCGTCGAGCGGCAGACGGTGCGAACGGGAAGCCGACACGTACACGTCGTCGTTCAGCTCGAACTGCGCGAGAGCTTCGTCGACGGTGAGCGCAGTGGTCCACACGGTGCGCTCCGCACCGTCGACGGTGAGCGTGACCTCGCGGGCCTGGCGCAACACGATGGTGTCCCCGTCGGACACGGCGGAATCGACGGCCGGGGCGACGACGTCGTGCTCCTCCACCTGGTATCCGGCAGCGGCAAGGATGTCGCCGACGTTCGAGCTCATCGTGCCGAAGGCTCGTTGCTCTCCGTCGATGTCGAGCGTGACGTCCTTGTGCTTGACGAGCGCGGTGATCCCGCCGGCCGCAATGGTTACGAACAATGCCGCAACGAGCGCGAAGAACACCGGCGATTTGATTCGGTTGATCTTGGTGAAGGGTGACACAACAATTCCAGACAGACGACGACTGTGATCACGGCACGGTAACGAACGTGAATTGATATGGCAACTACACCCAGTTCACCAGGGATTATGTGCGTAACCATTCGGTGATAAACCGATATTTTCAATCACAACTCGTGCTGATACAAAGCTCATCGGCCAACGGGATTCGCAGGTATTGTGGCCGGAGTTACATTGTTCTCGATTTCGATGAATTTCCTACGGCCGGCCAGGAATGCCGTTGATCTTCCTGCCTCGGGCGACACCGCGGATGTCGGGTGGAAACGAGAGAAGGGCGCATCGCGGGTGAAGAATCACCCACAATGCGCCCTCCGGCTGCGATCGACAGTCGCCGCCCGATCGACGGGATCGACTACACGGCGCTGCGAGCCGGCGCCCGCTGCGCCTGCGCCGACTGCGCGAGGAACGGAAGCTTGGGCCCGAGAATGTGGTCGATGCTGAAACGACCCGCACCCACGACAGCAAGGAGCAGCGCCCCGAGGCCGAGCGCAGCGACGAGCTCGAAGCCGCCGTCGGCGACATAGACGCCGTTTCCGACGTGAACGATGACGAACGCACCCGCCATGACGAGGAACAGCAGCGCGCCGAAGACAGGCACCAGCAGACCGAGAATCAGTGCGATGCCGCCGAGGATCTCGACCCACGTCGCAACGAACGCACTCACCGAGGCCGCGGGCACACCCATACCCTCGAACGCGGCGGAAGTACCGGACTGGCCCCACACCGTTTGCTTCTGCAGGCCGTGGGTCAACAGGATGATTCCGAGGCCCAGCCGCGCGATGAGAATGCCGATGTCTCGAACGAGGGGATTGTTCACGAAATGACCTTTCGGTTGCGAGGCCGAAGGCCCCTTCTAGTTGACAACGCAACCAAAAGTAGCAGCGCGAGGTTGTAGGTTCAACCTAGCGCGACGGGTGTAATCGACGTCACGCCGGACGTCTCCCTGTAAACGCCTCGCCGAGCAACCGCCGCACACCCACGTTGGTGACCTCTCTCGGGTTCGGATACGTCTTCTCGGTCGCTCGTCGTGCGGCCTCGTCGAGATCGCCCTCCCGTAGGCCGAGCTCCGCCAGACTCGTCGGCCCGCCTGCAGAAACGATGAGGTCGTACACGCCCGCGGGAGCCGAATCCACCTCGAGCGCCTCGGCGATCCGGGCCATCACGTCCGGAACCGACGGCGCGTTGTACGCCATGACGTGCGGCAGCATCACGGTGTGCGTCGCAGCATGCGGCAGATCGAACGAACCACCGAGAACGTGACACAACTTGTGGTGCAGAGCCATCCCCACCGATCCGAGACACACCCCCGACAACCACGCGGCAAGCAGCAGATCGGAGCGGCCTTCCAGGTCGGCACCGTCGACACCGAGCGCAGGCAGACCGCGCCCGATCGACACGATCGCCTGCAACCCGAGAGCATCGACAATCGGATTGGCGTGCTGTGCATACAACGCCTCGACCGCGTGCGCCAGCGCATTGACGGCGCTGGTCACGGCCATCGGCACCGGCAACCCGGCGCTGAACTCCACGTCGTAGATCACCGTCTCCGGCAGGATGTCCGGCGACGACCTCGTCGTCTTCACCCCGTGGGCCGTCTCCCCGAGGGTGGGCGTGACCTCCGAACCCGCGTAGGTGGTCGGCAGGATCACCTGATCGATCCCGGTTCGCACCGCCAACGCCTTCGCCAGGCCCGTGGTCGATCCACCACCGACGGCGACGACCGCATCCGCCCGATGGTCGGTCACGTACTTCAGAACACGCTCGGTCACGGCGACCGGAGTGTGCATCACCGCACCGTCGAACCGCGCCACCTGTAACGATCCGAGTGCGCGCTCCACGAGATCCGCCTGCGGACGCACATGCTCGCCGCCGAGCAGCAACACACGCGATCTACCGAGCCGGCGCACCTCGTCGCCGACCTTCGACGCGGTGCCCGTACCGAAGATCACCCGGGCCGGTTGTGCCGTATAGACGAAGTTGTGCATGCGCCCACGGTCTCACGTCCGGGGCGCCGATGCGGGCGTCACTCACGAAAGTCCGTACACCCGCTCGGCATTCGCGGTGGTTGCTGCGGCCAGCTCAGGCGCGCTCTCGCCGCGCACGTCGGCGAGAGCGCGCACCGTGTAGGGCAGGCAGTAGGGCTCGTTGGGTGCGCCCCGGAACGGATGCGGTGTGAGAAACGGCGCGTCGGTCTCGACGAGGACCTGAGTGCGCGGCACGAGAGGCGCCGCCTCGCGCAACGCCTTGGCGTTTCTGAAACTGACGGTGCCCGAGAAGCTCAGGTGGTAGCCGGCGTCGACGCAGGCCCGCGCCATCTCGGGGCCGGAGGAGAAACAGTGGAAGATGACGGTCTCGGGTGCGCCCTCGCTGTGCAGCACCCGCAGCAGATCGTCGTCGGCCTCGCGGTTGTGGATCATCAGCGGCTTGCCGAGCCTCTTCGCGAGATCGATGTGCCAGCGGAAGCCCTCTTCCTGTTCGGCCGGCTCGGCGCAGCCGTCGAGCTTCCCCGGCCAGTAGAGGTCGAGGCCGGTCTCCCCCACTGCGACGCACCGCGGGTCGGCTGCGAGCCGCTCGATCTCGGTGCGTGTCGTGTCGTCGAGGCTGTTCGCGCGCGTCGGATGGATCGCCACGGCCGCGAACACCCGCGGATCCCAGTGCGCGGCCCGCACCGCGAACTGCGCGGCATCGAGGTCGTCGGCCACCGTGACCACCCGGCCGACGCCCACCGCGGCGGCCCGGTCCACGATCGTGGCGGTCGTCGCAGCATCGGTCGCTCCGCACGCATCGAGATGGGTATGGGCGTCGACGAGCGGCGCCAGCGGTTCCGGAGCTTCGGGGGCAGGACGGCTTTTGCTCACGCCCTATAAAGTAGTTGCCACCATGACTGCCGCCGCTCCCACCCGCCCGCCGTTCGCCGAGTCCGCTCGCCCGCCGTTCTACGTGACCACCGCGATCGCGTACCCGAACGGCGTCCCGCACATCGGGCACGCGTACGAGTACATCTCCACCGACGCCCTCGCACGGTTCAAGCGCCTCGACGGCTTCGACGTCCGGTTCCTCACCGGCACCGACGAACACGGCTTGAAGATGCAGCAGACAGCCGCCAAGGAGGGCATCTCCGTCACCGAGCTGGCGCGACGCAACTCCGACGTGTTCGAGGCCCTGGACAAGTCCCTCAACGTCTCGTACGACCGGTTCATCCGCACCACCGACGACGATCACCTCGAGGCCAGCAAGGAGATCTGGCAGCGCATGGTCGACAACGGCGACATCTACCTCGACACCTATGCGGGTTGGTACTCGGTGCGCGACGAAGCGTTCTACACCGAGGCCGAGACGACCCTGCAGGACGACGGGTCGCGCCTGTCCACCGACACGGGCACGCCCGTGGAGTGGACCGAGGAGTCGACGTATTTCTTCCGCCTGTCGGCGTACCAGGACAAGCTCCTGAAGCTCTACGACGAACACCCCGAGTTCATCGCTCCCGCGACGCGGCGCAACGAGATCGTCAGCTTCGTCTCGGGCGGGCTCAAGGACCTGTCGATCTCACGCACCACCTTCGACTGGGGCGTGCCCGTCCCGGGCCACCCCGATCACGTCATGTACGTGTGGGTCGACGCCCTGACGAACTACCTCACCGGCGCGGGGTTCCCCGACACCGAGTCGGAGTCGTACAAGCGGTACTGGCCGGCCGATCTGCACATCATCGGCAAGGACATCACCCGCTTCCACACCGTGTACTGGCCTGCGTTCCTCATCTCGGCCGGTCTCGAACTGCCCAAGCGGGTGTTCGTGCACGGCTTCCTGTTCAACAAGGGCGAGAAGATGTCGAAGTCGGTCGGCAACGTCGTCGACCCGATCGAGATGGTCGAGAAGTACGGCCTCGATCCGCTGCGTTTCTTCCTGCTCCGCGAGATCTCGTACGGACAGGACGGCAGCTACAGTCACGAGGCGATCGTCACCCGGATCAATGCCGATCTCGCCAACGACCTGGGCAACCTTGCGCAACGGTCGCTGACGATGATCGCGAAGAACCTCGACGGGCAGGTTCCGACCCCGGGCGAGTTCACCGCCGAGGACGACGCGATGCTCGCGCAGGCACACGCGTTGCTCGAGCAGGTTCGCGCCGAGTTCGACGCACAGCAGATCCATCTCGGGCTGGAAGCGATCTGGCATGTGCTCGGGGAGACCAACCGGTACTTCTCGGCGCAGGAGCCGTGGGTGCTCCGCAAGACGGATCCGGCGCGGATGGCCACGGTGCTGTACGTGACTCTCGAAGTCGTACGTGTCGTGGGCATCCTGGTTCAGCCGGTGATGCCGGACGCGGGTTCGAAGATCCTCGATCTGCTCGGCCAGGGTCCTCAGGCTCGGCAGTTCTCCGACATCGCGACGCGTCTCGTGCCGGGCACCGCGCTGCCTGCGCCATCACCGGTATTCCCGCGTTTCGTCGACGAGGAGTAGTCGAACGTCGCCGAGCGAGGATCGCATCGCCGGAGTCCGGGCCGCAGCGTGACGCGGCCCGGACTCCGGCGTTTCGGGGAGCAGCCACACCGAACCGGAACTTGTCGGTGGCTTCCGCCACACTCTCCCCCATGCCCAGCAATGGAACATACATTCGAACCGACGAGGTGCGCGCCGAGGTCCTGCTCGTCGAGCTGAACGGCGCCTACGAGCGCGGCTGGCAGCCCGCCGACGTACTCCACATGGCCGCACACTCTGGAGATCCCACCGATACGCCGCTCGCTGCCGCGTCCGTGCTGTTCGACGCCCATCGCACCCGCGCGTCCCACCGCGCGCCCACCGAATGGCTGCACCAGGTCCGCACGATCGGCGATCGCCACCCCGCGATCGCCCGCATCGCCGAAGCCGGCCACCCGTTCGAGACGAGCCTGTTGCGCGTACTGCCGCACGTGTCGCGGTTCCAGGTCGACGGACTCGCCTACACGTGGAAATACCTTCCGCGGTTCACCCAGCTGACCACCCCGCCGTCCCAATGGCCTCAGACGCGCACCACACCGGACGGCACCGCTCCCTCTGCCCCGGATCCACGGGTGCTCGAACGCATCCGCGGATTGCTCTCGAAAGCCGAGTCCACCGAATTCCCTGACGAGGCAGAGGCATTCACTGCAAAGGCGCAGGAGTTGATGACCCGGTACGCGGTAGGAGCGGCTGTACTCGGTGGTGCCCGCCCCTCCTCCGATCCGGTCAGGGGCCGGCGCCTCCACCTCGAGCGTCCTTACGCGAAGGAGAAAGTACTGCTGCTCACCGCGATCGGCGATGCGAACCGGGTCCGCACGGTGTGGTTCACCCGGGTGCAGATCGCGACCATCGTCGGCACCGTGGTCGATCTCGAGCAGGTCGAGATGCTCTTCACATCTCTGCTCGTCCAGAGCACGCGCGCCATGAACACGGCCGGGACTGCAGGCAGGCGGGGTGGCGGGGCCACGTCGTTCCGACGCGCCTTCCTCACCGGTTTCGCGAACCGCATCGGCGAGCGACTCCGCGAGGCCCAAGCTCACGCCACTGCGGAAGCCGCCGCCGATGCGCGCGTACCGATGACCGATCTCGCCCCCATCCTCGCGCGCCGCTCCGAAGCGGTGGATGCGGAGTTCCGGCGTCTGTTCCCCACCACCCGCTCCTCCGGTGGTCGCGGTGTCGACGCCGACGGTTTCCATGCCGGACGCGATGCCGCCGAGAACGCATCCCTGGCACCGGGGCAGTCTCCGCTGCGACGCTGACCACATTTCCCACCGAGATGTCACGTTCCCGGCCCGCGCGGTGTCCAATGACCGACACATCCGAACGAATGGATCGAGGCGAGAACCATGAGCAACACACACATTCATGTGGTGGTCGTCGGCGCCGGATATGCGGGCGTGATGGCCACGAACCGGCTCCTCTCCGAACACCCCGACGTCGCAGTGACCGTGGTGAATCCTCGATCGGTGTTCGTCGAACGGACCCGGCTGCACCAGCATGCGGCCGCGACCGGCTCCGCGACACACGAACTCACCGACCTGCTTCATCCCCGTGCCGAACTGCGAGTGGGCACCGCCGAACGGATCGACGACGGTGCAGTACTCCTCACCGACGGCTCGGTACTGACCTGCGACGCCGTGGTGTACGCGGTCGGTAGCGGACCGGCCCGGATCGACGTCCCGGGCGGCGAGCGGGCGCATTCGGTATCCGACCTCGAATCCGCGTCGGCGTTGCACACCGCGATCGAAGCATTGCCCGCCGGTGCTGCGGTCACGGTCGTCGGCGGCGGATTCACCGGCATCGAGACCGTGACCGAACTCGCCACGGCGCACCCCGGCAATCGCTACACACTCGTCGGTGATCCCGGCCCGGGCCTGCCCGACCGCACCCGCCGGTACCTGCGACGCACCCTGACCGGATTCGGCATCGACATTCTCACCGGCGTCACCGTCACCGAGATCGACGATGCCGGTGTGCGATTCGACGACGGCACCGAGGTGCCCTCCCACCTGACGGTGTGGGCGGGAGGATTCTCGGTACCCGATCTCGCTCGCCGCAGCGGACTCGACGTCGACGATTTCGGTCGCCTGCGCGTCGATGCTGCTCTGCGGTCGACGAACCGTGCCGACGTGATCGGCGTGGGCGACGCCATCACGATCGCGCAGCGGCCCTACGTCCGGATGAGCTGCCAGGCCGCGATTCCGCTCGGTGTACACGGTGCGGGAACGGTGTGGGACGTGTTACAGGGTCGCGAACCCGAACCGTTGTCGCTCGGGTTCGTCGCGCAGTGCATCTCGCTGGGTCGTGGCCGGGCCGCGTTGCAGTTCACCACATCCGCCGACACACCTCGCGCGACGGCGGTACGGGGGAGGCCGGCGACAGTCGCCAAGGAGGGCATCCTGCGTGGCACCATCTGGTTCATGCGACGCCAAGCCCGCGGCCACGCACCGTTCGTCCCGGCAGGCCCCGCCCTCGACACGGCCGGCGTACGGTGACCTCCGGCGACACCTCGCCGTCGCGGGTCTTCACCGAACACCGCGGCCTGTTGTTCTCGATCGCCTACGAGATCACCGGTAGCGTCGCGGACAGCGAAGATGTCCTCCAGGACAGCTACCTGCGGTTCGCGAAGGTCGACCCAAGCACGATCGCGGAACCACGCGCCTACGCAGCGCAGGTCGTCACGCGGCAGGCACTCAATTCGTTGCGAGCTGCGCAACGGCGGCGTGAGGAGTACGTCGGGCCGTGGCTGCCCGAACCGCTCCTCACCGCGACGGACGAGCGCCATACCGATCCGTCGGCGGAGGTCGAACTCGCCGAATCGGTGTCGATGGCGATGCTCCTGGTTCTCGAGACGTTGAGCCCCCTCGAACGAGCGGTGTTCGTGATGCGCGAGGTCTTCGGATTCGACTACACGCACATCGCCGACGCCGTCGACCGCACCCCGGCTTCCGTCCGGCAGATCGCTCACCGGGCCCGCGACCACGTGCAGGAGCGGCGACGGCGGTTCACACCCGCGAGCGACGAGACCGACCGCGTGGTCGGTGAGTTCTTCACGGCCGCAATGACCGGCGATCTCGACGGCCTGCTCCGGCTGCTCGCGCCCGATGCCATGTACATCGCGGATGGCGGAGGCAAGGTCACCGCGGCCAAGGTGCCGGTCCACGGTGCGCAGAAGGTGGCGCGCCTGTTCTCCGGACTCGCACGTGTGGGACTACCGGACATGACCGTCTCCGCCGCGACGGTCAACACGGCACCGGGTGTGCTCGTGTACTCGCGCGGCGTGATCGACCTCGTCTTCCTCTTCGAGATCGCAGAGGGCCTGATCACCGGCGTGTACGCGGTGCGCAATCCCGACAAACTGACCCGCTTCGGGGCCTCGCCCGCGTCGTGACAGGCTGGTCCGATGCGGATGGAACGACTCGGACACGGAGGTACACCTGCTCAGGTGCTCGCCACTTTCGGTGAGCACGCCCGGCGTCTCGGTACACCCGCGCCCGCGGCGCTCACCGGATCGTGGTTCGGTGCCGCAGCGGTGATCGCACCGTCGCTCGATGTGCAGCCGGTCTCGGCCACCGACGCATTCACCTGCCCGGACACACAGCTCCGGGCAGGCGGCCCACACATCGGCGGCGGATGGATGGGGTACCTCTCCTACCCGGACCCGGCCACCTCCGGGCCCCCGGCACTACCCGTCGCGGCAGGTGGCTGGACCGACACCGTCCTGCGTCTCGACCACGACGGATGCTGGTGGTACGAAACACTCACCGACAGAAAATGTCCCGATGCACTGGCCCGCGCGGCCCTCGCAGTTCCTGCAGACAGGACGGACGCCGTCGACACTGCAGCGGTGCTCGAAGCACAGTGGAACATCGACTGGTCGCTGCCCGAGCGTGACACCCACCGGCACGGTGTCGAGCAGTGCCTCGACGCCATCCGGGCCGGCGAGGTGTACCAGGCATGCGTGTGCACCCGGTTCACCGGCGACTACACCGGCGACCCCCTCACCTTCTTCGTCGACGCGATCACCCGCACGAACCCGGCCCGCGCCGCCTACCTCGAAGGATCGTGGGGTGCGGTGGCGTCACTGTCACCGGAACTGTTCGTCGCCCGCCACGGCCGGCGGATTGTCTCCAGCCCGATCAAAGGCACACTCCCGCTGGACCGGGACCCCGACGACCTGCGGGCCTCCGTCAAGGATGTCGCCGAGAACATCATGATCGTCGATCTGGTTCGCAACGACCTCGGCCGTGTGGCCGAACCAGGCAGCGTCGTCGTGCCCGAACTCCTCGCAGTCCGGCCCGCGCCCGGCGTGTGGCACCTGGTCTCGACCGTCACTGCGACAGCCCGCCCCGGCGTATCCGCCCGTGATCTGCTCGAGGCCACCTTCCCGCCCGCCTCGGTCACAGGGTGCCCGAAGAGCCGCGCCCGTGAACTGCTGCAGCAGTGGGAACCATCCTCGCGCGGTGTCTATTGCGGCACAGTGGGAATGGCGAGTCCGCTGGCGGGCACCGAATCGAACGTCGCAATACGGACCGTCGAGTTCGACGCCGACGGGACCTGCGCCCTCGGGGTCGGTGGAGGCATCACCATCGACTCCGACCCCGACGCCGAATGGCAGGAATGTCTCGACAAGGCAGCGAGCATCCTGGCTCTCAGCACACCTCGTCACGCAGAAACGGCAGTCCGAACTGCGGTAGGAGTTCCCTGAACTGCCCCGACGTCGCGGAGCAGATCCTCTCGACGACCACGTCGGGGTCCAGACTCCAGGTGCGCAGCACACCGTCGCCGCCCGCAGCGATCACCGTGCCGTTCGGATGGAACATCACCTGCCAGCGCCCCGAACCGGTATCGGTGATCGGTCCCCCCACCGCGCGCATGCCCTCGGGATCCGACACGTCCCACAACCGGACCGTGCCATCGTCGCTGCCACTGACGACGTGCTTGCCGTCGGGCGACACCGACACCGAGTACACCGTGCCGGTGTGACCGCGGAGCGGCGTGTCGCGTGCGACGAAACCTCCTGCGGGGCCGCGGTCCCACACCACGACCTGATGATCGTCACCACCGGTGACGAGAACCGAACTGTCGGGAGCGAACGCCAGTCCGTTCGCTCCGGCGGTATGCCCCTCGGTGACGGCCACGGAGCGGGGGGCAGACCGGTCGGTGATGTCCCAGGCGTAGATCCGGCCGTCGGCGCTGGTTACCACGAGACTGCGTCCATCGGGGCTGATCGCCGTGTGTCGCACCAGGTTGGTCGGCCCGCCGAGCGGTTCACCCCACGGCTTCGGCGCTGCCGGATCGGACAGATCCCACAACTGCACCGAAAAGTCGTCGTTGCCCGTGACCAGGGTGGTGCCCTCGGGCCCGAATGCAAGGGCCGAGGTGAATCGGGTTGCGAGCGCGAGCGGCTCACCCAGCTGCCGTGGCGCCGCAGGTTCGGCGACATTCCACAGTTCGATGCTTCCCCCGGAGGTTGCCGCCGCCGCCAGCACCTCACCCGACGGAGACAGTGCGCTCACGTAGCCGCCGCCGAGTGGACGCGTGAGCTCCACCTGGCCGACGCGGGACCATCCACCGTCGTCGACGTGCCACAGCCGGACGACCGAGTCGTAGCTTCCGGTGGCGACGAGATCGCCCGAGCGGTCGGCGACAGGCAATGTCAAAGGCGCCTGCGAGACGAACACGCGGCGATGCGGCATGGTCCAGATTCGCAGATTCGCGTCCTGGCCTCCGGTGATGATCGTGTCTCCGGTGGGGGTGACCGTCAGCGCGGGTACACCACCGCCGTGCCCTGTGAGCGCGGGCGTGAGCTCATCGATCCGCCGAGCGTCCTGATCCACCGACCACAACTTCGCGGTGCCGTCCCACGACGCACTGGCGAGGGTGAGCCCGTCCGGAAGAAAGGACACGCTCCACACCCCTCCGGTATGGGCCTGCACCGGAGTGCCGATCTGCCGGGGGTTCCGAGGGTCGGTGGTGTCGAACAACCACAGCACACCGTCGTCGCTACTCGCAGCCAAGAGGGTGCCGTCCGCATTGAAGCTGACCGAATGGGCGACGTCACCGAACCCGGTCAATGGGTCGCCGAGCGGAATCGGCGCCGAACGATCGGACAGATCCCACAGTCGCACCGTGCGGTCGTCGCTCGCGGTGGCCAGAACCGAACCATCGGTACGGAACGAGACCGTCCGCACACCGCCCTCGTGTCCGCGTATCTCCGTCACAGGGAACCGGCCGGCTGCAGGCGCCGAGGTGTCGAGCAGGACGACGGAACCGTCGTCGTAGGGCACCGCCAGCGTCCGCCCGTCCGGGCTGTACCGAACGTTGTGCACAGCACCCGATCCGAGAACGCGATGGTCCAGCACAGATCGGGGTGCGCCGCGGTCCGAGATGTCCCAGAGCCACACACCCCCGTCGCCGCCGCCTGCGGCGAGATAACGGCCGTCCGGACTGAACGACACCGACGCCATGTAGTTCGACGACGACACCAGCGGGGGGCCGATCGACGAGATGTCACCCGTCAACGACCACAAGCGCACGGTGCCGTCGTCACTGGCCGAGGCCAGCGTCGCGCCGTCGGGCGAGACCGCGGTTCCGTAGATCGGCCCGGTATGCCCCACCAGGACGCGTGCGAGCGGCACACCCTGCGTGGCGAGGAGCCGCGAGTAGGCCACCTCACTGTCGCCTTCGAGTGAGCTCGCGGCGAGCGCGAGATGCGCCGACATCGTCGGATCGTCCGATCGGCTCGAATCCGACAGCGCCACGACCTGCTGGAATTGCGCGGCCTCTCGTTCCTCGTCTGCTTTGTTCTTGCCGACCCACGCCAGGCCACCCATCACGAGCGCGACTATCGTCAGCAGGACCAGTCCTGCCAGTGCTCCCCCGCGGCGGCGGCGCTGCCAATCGATCTGTCGTCGGGACGCTCGGAGAAATTCACGGGCGGCCGGACTGACCGCGGCAACGGACCGTTCCTCTGCCGCACTGCCGCCGAATCGCGCGCCCTGTTCCGAGAGCAGATCCATCCGCCCGCGCTGATAGAGCATGCCTTTGTTGCGGTCGCTCTCGATCCAGTTCGCAGCGTCGGCCTCGATCTGCTGGCGAGACGCAGCGAACTGCCTGTCCTCGTGGACCCACGCCTTCAGGCGCGGCCATGCCACGATCACCGCGTCGTGGATGAGTTCGACGTGCCCCTCGTGGACGACGAGCACGCGCGCCGACACAAAATGGTCCACGACTCTCGCGGTGGCCGCGCGGTCGTCGCTTCCCACCGCGAGAAGCACGGAGAGCGGGCGGGCCATCTTCACGTCCGTGCCGGTGTTCGTCACGTAGACGAGGTGGACCATCACCGTCCGCACGATCTCGCGGTCGCGTTCGTCGAGGCTTTCCCAGGCCCGCTCGGCTCCTGCCGCGATCGAACCACGCACACCACCGGTCGCGCGATAGCCTGCCACGGTGAGCGCGCCACCGGTGCGTTTGTCCCACATGGTGTCGAGAAGATGGGACAGGAGCGGCAGCTCGGTGCCACTGATGTCCCCCGGTGCCAGCACACCCAGGTCGTGCAGGATCAGGTCGACCAGTCCCGGTTCGAGTCGTACACCGAGGAGCTTGGCCGGCGCTGAGATGACCTCGACGAGATCTTCCCGGTCCAACGGCTGCACGGCCTTGCTTCGGCGTTCGAGCGCACGAGCGAGCGCCGGATACGTCACGGCCTGCTCGTAGAAGTCCGAACGCATCGTCGCAACGACATGCGCGGGCGCATCGGAGTCGCCGGCCGTCGACATGTGTTCGAGCAGCGTCAAGAAGTGCGCGCGGCTGTCGGGATCGTCGCATTGGGTGAACAGATCCTCGAGTTGGTCGACCACGACCAGCAGCGTCGACACCGATGCCTTCTCCGCTTCGGCGGCCATGGCCTCGTGCACCGCTGCCCGATCGGCCACAGGTTTGCCGGAGGGGCCATCGAGTCCGGCGAAGGCAGGCAGTACCTCCACGAGGCGGCCGACCGGGTCGGAGCCGGGGGTGAAGACCACCGGGGCGCACTCGCCACCACCACACATCAGCGGGATGAGACCGGCCTGGACAAGTGAGGACTTCCCGACACCGGACGCACCGGTCACGATGACCAGCCCCTGACCGTGCGCCGCGACGACCGTATCGGCCAGCATGCGCATACTCGTGGTCCGGCCGAAGAACATCCGCGCGTCGTCCGCTCGATAGGCGGACAGCCCCTTGTAGGGGCGCGTGTCCACGATCACCACGGGTGGTCTGTCGGCCGACCGGGCTCCACCACTCTCGCCGCGCGCGGCTTTCCACCATCGCTCCCACTGCTTGAGCGAGTAGAGGCCCGGGGCCGGAGGTTCGGCGGTGAGCTCGCGAGCGGAGCGGATCAACACGACGAGCACCGGGTGGACGGATTCGAAGCTCGCAGGCACGCGCTTGCCGCTACGCCAATCGCTGACCCGCTGCACCGATACCGTGCGGTCGTTTCCGACCGCGCGAGAGATCGTCGACGCGCCCGACACCACCTTCTTCAACGCCGGACGGCCTGCAGCGGCGAACAGGATGCGGAGCTGGTCGGCGAAGAAGCGCCGGTGATCTGCGTCCTGCGTCGTGCCGTCGTCCGCACTCACCTTCCGCGCCCTTCCGATCCGTTTCCGCGAGGGGAATCCGCCGAGGAAAGTCCGCTGCGGAAAAGTTCCTCACCATGCCCGACCTGGGATGATACCCGTTCCGCGACGGTCCGCGATTGGAGAGCTTTGCCATCGGGTACGAAACTGGTCACCACGCAAGGTCACCTTGCACCAGGGCGAGTGCTCTGCATCGAGTGGAACTGATCGAGGGGTAGTTCCATTCGGTACAGCGAGCGCCCTGAATCGGGAGAGCAACGGCCGGACGATCGATGATCGTCCGGCCGTTGCGTATCTCCGCCACCTTCCGTTCCGGTCAGGCCTTGTCCGGTTCCCGGGCAGGTGGCTCCCCCAGCAGATAAGGATCGCGGTCGAGATACGCCTTCGTCTCCCGCGCGATCATCCCGGACAGCAGGATCAGGCCGATAAGGTTCGGCAGCGCCATCAGACCGTTCATCACGTCGGAGAAGTTCCACACCACCTGGAGTTCGGTGGTCGCGCCGATGAACACGACGACCACGAAGATCGCGCGGTACGGCACCACACCACCGCGGCCGACGAGACGTTCGACGCACCGCTCGCCGTAGTACGACCATCCGAGGATCGTCGAGAAGGCGAAGAACACGACGGAGATCGCCACGATCCAGTGGCCCCAGTCGCCGCCGAGGCCGTCTGCGAACGCCGTGGACGTCATCGCGGCGCCCTCCTCGCCCGACTGCCAGGCGCCGGTGGTGATGATGACCATGCCGGTGAAGGTCACCACGATGATGGTGTCGATGAATGTCTGCGTCATCGACACCAGGCCCTGCCGGACGGGGTGCGTCGTCCGGGCCGCGGCGGCCGCGATCGCGGCACTACCCATGCCCGACTCGTTGGAGAAGATGCCGCGTGCGACGCCGTAGCGCATCGCGGCCATGAACACCGAGCCGATGAAGCCGCCGGTCGCCGCCGTTCCGGTGAAGGCGTCGGAGAACACGAGGCCGAGGGCTGCGGGAATATCGCCGAAATTCACCGCGAGCACGAGAATGCCCGCACCGACATACAGGACGATCATGGCGGGCACGAACCCGGCGGTGACCCGCCCGATCGACTTGATTCCGCCCAGGAGCACAGCGGCGGCGAGCACCGTCATGACGGCCCCACTCACCCACGTCGGCACCCCGAACGTGCCGTCCATCTGCGTCGCGACGGTATTGGCCTGCGTCATGTTGCCGATACCGAAGCTCGCAAGCACCGCAAACACGGCGAAGACGAGACTGAGGACGAGCCCGAACTTGTTCGGGATCGCGCGTGCCAGGTAGTACTGCGGGCCACCGCTCTGCTCACCCTTGGCATCTCGGGTGCGGTACTTGACCCCGAGGAAAGCCTCCGAATACTTGCTCGCCATGCCGAGCAGGCCGGTCACCCACATCCAGAAGAGCGCTCCGGGACCGCCGAGATAGATGGCCGTCGCGACACCGGCGATGTTGCCGACGCCGACCGTGGCCGCCAGAGCGGTCGTCAACGCCTGGTACTGAGAGATGTCGCCTTCGGCGGCACCGGGATCGTTACGGGTGATCAGCCCCAATTTGAGGGCGGGGCCCAACTTGCGGAACTGCACACCACGAAGCCGGATGGTCAGGAGCAGACCCGTCCCGAGCAGCAGAGGAATCAGCAGATACGGACCCCACACCACCCCCGCCACCTCGACGAGGAAATCGTTGACAGCGTCCATACACTTCTCCTGCTCGTCGTCCGGTGGGTGATCCGATGGACGGAAAGTGTATGCCCGCGGTGTACCGGAGTTGAGGTCAGACGCGCCGAGCGGCCAGCACCGCGTCGTACAGTTCCTTCTTCGATACGGAGGTCCCCGCCACCTGCGCACAGGCGTCCTTGAGCCGGACACCATCGGCGACGAGCTCTTCGACGTCATCGACGAGATCGGCGGGATCGCTGCTGCGTGGGGCGGCGCCTTCGAGCACGACAGTGATTTCACCTCGAACCCCGCCCGCTGCCCACTCGGAGAGCTCAGCGAGGGTTCCGCGTTTGACCTCCTCGTAGGTCTTCGTCAGCTCGCGGCACACCGCGGCGCGGCGTTCTCCGCCCAAGACCTCGGCGGCATCGACCAGACACGCGGCCAGTCGGTGCGGCGCTTCGAAGAACACCACGGCCCGTGGCTCGGTCGCGAGTGTCGCCAGCCAGGTGCGGCGCTGCCCCTGCTTACGGGGCGGGAATCCGTCGAAGCAGAAGCGTTCGACGGGCAGACCAGACAACGCGAGTGCGGTGGTCACCGCGGACGGGCCCGGCAGGCACGTCACGGGCAGGCCCGCCTCGACGCATGCGGAGACCAGCCGGTAACCGGGATCGCTCACCGACGGCATGCCCGCATCGGTGACGAGCAGCACCGTGCGGCCGCTTTCGATATCGGCGATCAGCGCGGGCGCCCTCGACACTTCGACCTGGTCGTAGAAGCTCACGACACGGCCGGTGATGGTCACGCCGAGCGCGGAGGCGAGAGACCTGGTGCGACGGGTGTCCTCTGCCGCGACGACGTCCGCGGTGGCCAGCGCGTCGCAGAGCCGTTTGGAGGCGTCGCCGATATCGCCCATCGGTGTCGCGGCCAGCACGAGCCGACCCCGCCCCGGATTCGCGTGGTGTCCCGGATTCCCCTGTTGTCCCGGATTTTCTGCCTGCATGCGGTTCAGCCTACGATCGGATTGTGACCGCGACGGACCTGCGCCCTTCCGAGGCCCCGCACCGCCGCCTCTCGAGTCCCGCTCCGCTGGTACCACCCCCGCAGTCCGCTCCGGCCGATCGGACACGCGGTTGGGTCGTCACGGCGTTCGTCACGGTTCTCGCGGCCATCACCCGTTTCACGATGCTGAACTATCCGACCGACGCCAGGACGCCGGTATTCGACGAGAAACACTACGTTCCGCAGGGCTGGCAGATCCTCACCGGCGGGTGGATCGAGGACAACCCGGGATACGGGCTCGTGGTGCACCCGCCGGTAGGCAAGCAGCTCATCGCGGTCGGCGAAGCACTGTTCGGTTACAACGGTTGGGGTTGGCGGATCTCGTCTGCCGTCGCCGGCGTCGTGCTGGTGCTGTTGGTTGTGCGCATCGTGCGCCGGATGACGCATTCGACGATGCTCGGTGCCGTTGCCGGATTGCTCCTCATCGTGGACGGGGTCACGTTCGTCTCGTCGCGGATGGGCATGCTCGACATCTTTCAGGCGGTGTTCGTCGTCGCCGCATTCGGATGCCTGCTCGTCGACCGCGACGATATCCGCCGCCGTATGGCCCGCGTGTACGCCGAGGGTCGCCTCGGCGACTCGGTGTGGGGGCCTCGCTTCGGGGTGCGGTGGTGGCGTTTCGGGGCCGGTGTCCTGCTCGGTCTGGCCGTGGGCACCAAATGGTCCGGGCTGTACTTCATTGCGTTCTTCGGTCTGATGTCGGTGGCGTTCGATCTCGCTGCACGCCGGGCCTACGGTGTGCAGCGACCGTGGATCGGCACCGCGCTCCGCGATATCGGTCCCGCGCTGTATGCACTGGTGGTGATCCCCGTCGGCGTCTATCTGGCGACGTTCTGGGCATGGTTCGCCAGCGAGACCGGGGTCTACCGCCATGCCGTGGGCAATCAGATCGGCCACGACAGTGCCTTCTCGTTCGTGCCGGATGCGCTGCGGTCGCTGTGGTACTACAGCGCGAGTGTCCTGCAGTTCCACTCGGGTCTGACCAATTCCGCGGGCAACATCCATCCGTGGGAGTCGAAGCCGTGGACGTGGCCCATGGGGCTGCGCCCGATGCTGTATTACTTCGCGGACGGGTCGAACATCGACGGTTGCGGAGCCGACGAATGCGTCAAGGCCGTGATGCTCATCGGTACTCCGGCCCTGTGGTGGGTGTCGGTGCCCGTCCTCGGGTGGGGTTTGTGGCAGATGCTGGTCCGCCGCGACTGGCGGTGGGCTGCGGTGCTCACCGGTTACGGGGCCGGCATTCTGCCGTGGCTCGCGAGCCTCGACCGGCAGATGTACTACTTCTACGCGGTTCCGCTCGCGCCGTTCCTCGTCATGGCGATCACGCTGGTTCTCGGTGAGGTGCTGGGACAGCGTTACGCGTCGCCGGAAAGGCGGACCACCGGTCTGCTCGTGGTGTGCCTCTACGTGGGTCTGGTGGTCGCGAACTTCGTGTGGTTGTGGCCGATCCTGACCGGGTTGCCGATCACGGTGGCGCATTGGCACAGCGAACTGTGGTTGCCCAGCTGGCGTTGATTCTGCTGATCCGACCGTGCGTGTCCGGCTCGGTCAGCTCGGTTCGTCGAACACCGTCGGTTCGTCGAACAGTGTGGGCTCTGCGTCGGTGTCGCCGGTGTACCGTTCCCCGTCGAAGCGCTGTGCGAATCCGGTGTCGATGGTGCCGAGAAGCACTCTCAACGCACCGAAGAGGTCGGCGAGGTGCCGGGGCACGAACGGGTCGCCCATCACGTCGATCGTCGCCACGAGCCGGTCTTCGACGAGGAGCAGTTTGATGTGCGGCCATGCGCGGTTGAGTTCGAGTAGTTCCTCGGCCGCCCGCGCACGCCCGGTGATGCCGTGCAGCAGCGGCGCCCACAGCTGGATGGTGCGGGCGCTGTCGTCGACCACGACGAACACCGCCTGGGAATCGACGACGACGACATAGTCTCCGTCGGCGTCGAGAGGGATCGGCCGCCCGAACTGTAGCTGGAGTGCCTCACCGACACGCGAGCGCAGTGTGCGGGGAGTGTCGGGCTCCTCGCTGCGCAGGAAGGTGGGATGCAGCACGCCGTAGGTCTCGCGCAGCGCAGAGACGATGCGGTGCGCGATCTCGTCGGCCTGACGCACCGGGCTGATGCTGGGGCCGATTCCCGCCATCTCGACCTCGATACACCTCGCATCGAGCGCGACGATCTTCACCAGGGTGAGATGTTCACCTGTGGTCTCGGCAGCGAGGTCGATTCGCTCGCCCTTTCCGAGCGCGGCGATCCGCGCCGCAAGTCGAGTGCGGAAACGCTCCCAGCCCCGTTCCAGAATTCCGTCGAAGCGGTCTGTGCGGGCCATCCGTGTCTCCCCTCTCGCAGTGCAACAGCGGGCTGCGGTCACGCTACTGCGAGGTGCCGACAACTCCCGTCAGGCGCACCGTCCGAGACCGGGACATCACCCGCTCGAGAGCCATTCGTGACGGGTCCGCGGCATGTTGCTCGCGCCGGTGGCTGTGGGTCGTACGGCGAGAACCTGGTGGATCGACAGACGTCCGGGTTCCTCGAAGCCGAGTGCGCTCGCGGTGAGGTACAGCAACCAGGTCCGAGCTCGTTCGGCTCCGACGAGCGAGCTCGCCTCGTCCCACGATTCCTGCAGGTTCGCGACCCACGCACGCAATGTCAGCGCATAGTGTTCGCGCAGCGCCTCGACGTCGCGGACTTCGAGGCCCGCGCGTTCGAATGCATCGAGGGTCCGGCTCAGCGGCAGTATCTCCCCGTCGGGGAACACATAACGGTCGATGAAGGTAGCGGGACGGCTGCGGGGATCAGGCCGGTGCACCACCGACGCGATGGCGTGGTTGAGCAACCGCCCACCCGGGACGAGCAGTTCGTGCAGGTGCTGCGCGTACTCGGGGAGCTTGGCCGCCCCGACGTGCTCGGACATTCCGATGCTCGAGATCGCGTCGAACGGGCTCTCGTCGATGTCGCGATAATCCTGCAGCCGGATCTCGATGCGATCCGACATGCCTGCCTCGGCGATACGCGCCTGCGCGAAGTCGCGCTGCTCGGCGCTGAGCGTGACGCCGAGGACATCGACGCCGTAGTGCTGCGCTGCATGCAGAGCCATCGATCCCCACCCGCAGCCGACGTCGAGCAGCCTCATGCCCGGTTCGAGTCCGAGTTTCCGGCAGACCAGGTCGAGCTTGTCGTGCTGTGCGTCCTCGAGGCCGGGTGTGCCGGTTTCGGGCCGGCTCCAATAGCCGCACGAGTACACCATCGAGGGGCCGAGAAACAGCCTGTAGAAGTCGTTTCCGACGTCGTAGTGATGCGATACCACCTGGGCGTCGCGTCGTTTGCTGTGCAGGGCACCGCGCCGGCGAGGGATCTCCACCGAGGGTGGTCGTGGCGGGGGCCCGACGATGCCGAGCGCGGCGAACTTTCGCGCCAGACGCGCGAACTCACGTGGCGATGTGTCGCGCAGCGTGCGGCTGCCGAGTCTGTCGACGAGGTCCGGAAGCCCGAGGACCGCGTAGAGATCGCCGTCGACCACGAGGTCGCCGCTGACGTAGGCGCGGCTCAACCCGAGTTCGTTGGGAGCCCACAGCACACGGCGCAGCGCCCGGCGGTTGCGGAATTCGACGCGAGCCTCGGCGTCGGGCGGTCCCGCTTCGGAGCCGTCCCAGCATCGGACGTGAACCGGAATCTGCACTCGCAGGAACTCTTCGAAGGTGGTCAGGAGGTCGCGTGCGGCGCTCATCCTTTCACCATGGCACAGACACCGATCACGCACCGCCCTTCGAGTATGTCGACGATCGCGAGTCCGGCCTGCGAGAGCGTCGTGCTGATCTGCATCGACAGCGGCCCGGCCGACTCGCCGTGCGCAGGCGAATCGAACACCCACAGTTGCCCAGCGGGTGCGAGCAACTCCGCGACACCAGTGAGCTGCGACGCGCCGCCGACACGGAAATCCGGCACCCCGAACGCGCAGACGAGATCGGAGGTGCCGGTCGCGTCGGCCAGGGTGCGGCTGGTTCGAATCACGCCGGCCGGTCCGACGCGCACCGCGAATGCGTCGGCGGCGGTGTCCGTCCCGATCACGAGGACACTGCATCCGGGCTGCGGATCCGTCACCTCGACAGCGAATGCGGCGTAGCCGGGGGTCACTCGATGCGTCTGAGCAGTCGCCGACGCCGGCCACCGGTGATGATCGGATCTCGTCTCAGATCGCGGTAGAGCGACACGCACAGACCGATCATGACGATGACGAACGGCGCTGCGGCGATGATCGTCATCGTCTGTAGTGCATTGAGTGCCTCGGAGCCACCCGTCCACAGCAGCAGCGCCGCGACACCACCCGTCAGACCACCCCAGAACACCACCACGCCTCGGCTCGGTGTGAGCGTTCCTCGTTGCGTGAGACTGCCCATCACCATCGATGCGGCGTCGGCACCCGAGACGAAGAAGATGGACACGAGCACCATCACGACGACGGTGGAAATGCCCACGAGCGGTAGGTGGTCGAGCATGCCGAACAACTGCTCTTCGACGCTTCCGGCACCGGCGACGTCGTAGCCTTGTTCCTGCTGGTTGATCCCGGCGCCACCGAAGACGGCGAACCACAGCAAGCTCACCACGCTCGGCACGATCATCACGCCGATGACGAATTCACGGATGGTGCGGCCACGGCTGATCCGCGCCAGGAACATGCCGACGAACGGCGCCCACGAGATCCACCAGGCCCAATAGAAGATCGTCCAGCTGGACAGCCATTCGCCTGCTTCGGGCCCGGATGCCGCGGTACGAGCCGACATCTCGGCGAGGTCGGCGGCATAGGCGCCGAGCGTGGTGGGAATGAGGTTGAGGATGAAAATCGTCGGGCCTAGCACGAACACGAACAGCGCGAGCACACCCGCAAGCACCATGTTGATGTTCGAGAGCCACTGGATACCCTTCGCGACTCCCGACACCGCGGACGCGACGAAGGCGAGGGTGAGCACCGCGACGATCGCCACGAGGAGCCCCACCCCGGCGGTCTCCAGCCATCCGGTGACCTCGAATCCCGACCCGATCTGCAATGCGCCCAAGCCGAGCGACGCAGCCGTTCCGAACAGTGTCGCGTAGAGCGCAAGGATGTCGATGAGCTTCCCGATGGGGCCTTCGGTACGGCGTCCGAGAAGCGGAATGAACGCGGCGCTCATCAGCTGCTTGCGGCCTTTTCGGAAGGTCCCGTAAGCGATGGCCAAGCCCACCACCGCGTAGATCGCCCACGGATGGAGACTCCAGTGGAACATCGTGGTCGCCATCGCCACTCCCGTTCCGCCATCGGTGCCGGGAGGCGCTGTCACGTAGTGCGAGACCGGCTCGGACACGCCGAAGAACATCAGTCCGATGCCCATCCCCGCGCTGAACATCATGGCGATCCAGCTGACGGTGCGGAACTCGGGTTCCTCCTCGTCCTTGCCGAGTGGTATCTGCCCGTATTTGCTTGCTGCGATCCACAACACGAAGATGACGAAGGCCGTTGCCGAGAGGACGAACAGCCAGCCCATCTCGATGACGATCCAGTCGAGAACGGATCCGGTCACGGAGCTGAAGTTGTCCGGAGCTGCGAGACCCCACACGACTATGGCAACAACCAGGGCCGCGGAGATTCCGAACACGACGCGGTCGGTGCGGATGCGCGGTGGGTCGGTCGGCGGAATATCCGGTGGTCCGGCGGCCACAGCGGCTTCTGCGTCGTGAGTCCGGTCGTCTGGCACAGTCATATGTCCCAACTTTCCTTCATTGACTCGAAATTGTGCCGCTTTCGCAGAACTCGAGCGGCACACTGTGCGGTATTTCCTGCGCCGTCCGGGCCACCGCTCCCGGCGCGTGGCGACGGTAGTGGATGACGCCGCTGACGCGCGTGTGGTGGCGCGGCGGGCTCGGAAGGTCGGCGCGGTTCGCGAAATACCGAGGATTGATCTATCGCTGCGGCGACATCATTCGAAGTGCACTTCGTTCCATATGTTGCCGGTGCGCGTGGGACAGCAGGTACCCGAAAGCCCCTGATCAGGTGGCCGCATCCAGCGTGGGCCTGCCAAGGTCGAGACCTGTCGCAGGAACGCCTCGTAGTGGTTGTTCCGTGCCATGGTTTTCGATCATCTCATCTCCACGACGGAATTTGCCGAAGCACCGGGGTGGGGGCGGCGGACGACGTTGTGCTATCGCGCGGAAGTCGTCTGTCAGGCGCGCAGCGCGGCCTCGACGAACTCGATGATCTCCTCGTCGGACATTCCCAGTACACGCGCAGATGCGACGTATTCGATCGTCGCCTGTTGTGCGAGCGAACGCGTCGGGTCGCCCGAATCCGCGATGAATGTACCGGCCCGTCCGCGTGTTTCGAGTACTCCGAGTTGCTCTAGCTCGCGATATGTCTTCGCCACCGTGTTCGGTGCGATCCCGAGGGTCTCTGCCATTCCACGCACGGTGGGCAGCTTCGTGCCGGCGATCAACTCTCCATCCCGGACAAGTTCCACGATCCGCCGGCGGAGTTGCTCGAACGGTGGGACGGATGAGTCCGAATCGATCGCGATATCGAGCATTAATGCAGGCTAGCAGCGTCCTCGAGAGGTTTCGACCGGAAGAGAACGCGGGCCCCGGATACAGGATCGCCGGTTCGGCCCGGCGACCGCGAAGTCAGACGCGCACCTTGCCGCTGTGGCGGCCATCTGTGTCGTCGTCGACGGTGTTGTAGCTGCCCTTCTCGAGCAGGTCGCGGATCTGGATGAGCAGGTCCGTCTCGCTGAGCGGCTCGTCCTCCGGTTCCTTGTCCGGGGCGAAACGGGCCTTGGCTGCGTTGACCGGCACGATCAGCACGAAGTAGACGACCGCAGCGATGATGACGAAGTTGATCACCGCGGAGATCACAGCACCGAGGTTGATGAAGGTCGCCTCGTTCGACGCAAGGATCTTGAAGCCGAAGCCCATCTCGTTGTTGCCGCCGACCACCGCGACAAGCGGATTGACGATGTTGTCGGTGAACGCGGTGACGATCGCGGTGAACGCCGCGCCCACCACGACTGCGACGGCGAGTTCGATGACGTTTCCGCGCAGCAGAAAATCCTTGAAACCTTTGAGCATTCCCCCGGGCCTTTCACGATTGAGCCACATGGTGCGAACAGATTGACCCGGAAATGTTAATGGGGCCGAGCAACCACGCTCAACAGAGACATTTCCGACAGCCGCACCGGCAGGGACATTTCCGACAGCCGTACCGGCAGGGCACAATCGAGACATGGCACACACCGCAACGATCTACCACAATCCTCGCTGCAGCACGTCTCGCAACACCCTCGCACTCCTGCGCGAGGAAGGTCTCGAACCCACGATCGTGAAGTACCTCGATACCCCGCCGTCGCGCGACGGCCTGCGCAAACTCCTCGACGACGCGGGACTGCGCCCCAGCGAAGCGATCCGGAAGAAGGAATCGCTCTACAAAGAGCTGAATCTCGCCGAAGCATCCGAGGAAGAACTGCTCGGCGCGATGGTCGACAATCCCATCCTCATCGAACGCCCCCTCGTCGTCACCGACAAGGGAACGGTGCTCGCACGCCCCGTCGACAAGGTCCGCGACATTCTCTGACGCGCTTCTACAGCGCCGCCCGCGCCAGCGGGCACGACATGCACCGCGGACCGCCGCGGCCGGAGCCCAGCTCCGACCCGGCGATCCGCAGCACTTCGATTCCGGAATCCTCGAGTCGCGTATTGGTTTCGACGTTGCGCTCGTACGCGACGACCACCCCCGGCGCGACCGCAAGGGTGTTGTTCCCGTCGTCCCACTGTTCCCTCTCCGCGACAACGGAATCGAGCCCCGTGTCGATCATCCGGAGCTTCTCGATGCCCATTGCGTCGGCCGCTGCCTCGAGGAACGGCTGCGGTCCCGATATCCGCGCAGAGCCGTCTTCGCGTCGAATCGTGAACGCCTCCAACGTGTCGCGGATGGCGGGATACATCACGACGGCGTCGACGTCGACCATGGTGCACACCGTGTCGAGATGCATCGATGCGCGCCGCTGCTCGATCGGCACGGCAAGTACCGTATGAGCAAGACCGTCTTCGAAGACACTGCGCGCCAATGCTTCTGCCCCTGCCGGACTCGTCCGCTCCCCGACTCCCACCGCGATCACGCCCGGTGCGAGGAGCAACACGTCGCCACCTTCGACGGGAGCCGTGTGCGACTCGTACGCCCGTCGTACACCGAGGAACTTCGGGTGAAACGCATAGATGAGGTCGGTGAGGTTGGTTTCCCGTCGCCTTGCCGGCAGCGCGAGCGTCGAGATCGCCACGCGCGAGCCCACCCAGAACGACGAATCCCGGGTGAAGAGCAGGTTGGGGAGCGGCTCGATGACGAAGTCCGGGCCGTGATGCATCAGCCGCACCAGCGACGGTGGCGAACCCATACCGGCCGCGGGCAATTCGTCGAAAGTCATTCCTGCGATCAGGATTCGCGCCAGTTCGGGTGCGGCAACGGTGCGCAGATGACCGGCGAGTTCCTTGGCCAGCGAGTGCCCGAGGCGACGCGGATCGACGGCCGACGAAATGCTCTGCACCCGCGCAGCCCCGCTGACCTCGAGGGTTTCGGTGAGCAGATCCGAAAGAAGGAGCACTTCCACACCCCGACTCCGCAGCACCTCGGCGAACGCGTCGTGCTCCTCCTGAGCTCGCGCGACCCACGGCAACGCATCAAACAACAGTTGATCGTTGTTCCGAGGGGTGAGCCGCTCGAGTTCCGCGCCGGGCCGATGCAGCATCACGGACGTGAGCGCACCCACCTCGGAATCGACACCCCACTGCTGGTTCATGCGACAACGGTAACTCTCTGCGGAAGGATGGCGGGTGCACACGCGCAGCCCACCCGCGAGGAGTTACCGATGTCCGACAATCCGGCCGACAACGATCCACTCGGCGAACTCGCCGCGTTCGCGGGTCGCTGGGTGGGAGGCGGTGAAGGCCACTACCCCACCATCGACGACTTCTCGTACGACGAGACGATCGAATTCGCCTCGATCCCCGGCAAACCGTTCCTGATGTACGTGAGCCGGACCCGTCACCGCACCGAGGCGCGACCGCTGCACACCGAGAACGGGTACCTGCGCAACAGCGGCGGGGACATCGAACTGCTCGTGTCGCAACCGACGGGTTTCGTCGAAATCCAGCGCGGTCGCCTCACCCAGGGCGTGCTCGACCTCACCGCGGTAGTTCTCGAACGCTCACCCGATGCGAAACCGGTGCACGAACTGAAGCGTCGCTACGTCCTCGACGGCGACACGCTCACCTACGACCTGTGGATGGCCCACGCCGACACCCCGCTCACCCACCACTTGCACGCCGCACTCCGGCGCGACGCATAGATCGGTTTCGCGGGCAGGTCCGGCTACTTCGCGGAGCCCGAGCGTAGAACCTTGCGGAAGTAGTCGTTGGCGCCCTGCATCACGAGGTTGTAGGGCGGGGCGAACTTGCGGGCCCACCAGAAACCGAACCTGGTGTCGAACGACGTGTACACCATGAAACGATTCTTCCTGATGCCGGCGAGAATGCACTCGGCGACCTTCTCGGGCGACGCCGCGTGCTTGACGAAACGCCCCGTCAGTTTCCGGACCGCGGGCGCGTCGCGATCGACGCCGATGATGTCCACCGTGTCGACCAGCGGGGTGGCCACAGCTCCGGGCACCACGAGCGAAACACCGATACCGTCCCGTTTGAGGTCGAACCGCAGCACCTCCGATACGCCACGTAGCCCGAACTTGCTGGCGCTGTACGCCGAATGCCACGGCAATGCGAGAAGCCCAGCGGCCGACGAGACGTTGACCAGATGCCCTCCGCGACCGGCCGCGATCATCGGCGGCACGAAGTTCTCGATGACGTGGATCGGTCCCATGAGATTGACGTCGACCATGAGCTTCCAGTGCTTGTGCTCCAGGCGGTCGACGGTGCCCCACACCGACACCCCCGCGACATTGGCGACGATGTCGACCGACTCGCAACGCTCGTGGACGGCGTGCGCGAAGGCGGTGACGGCATCGTAGTCCGAGATGTCGAACGCTGCGGAATGCAGTACGGTCCCGCCGCCTGCGCGCACGGCGTCGACAACGCTGTCGAGACCGTGCTGTTGAAGGTCGGTCAGGATGAGATCGGCTCCCTCGCGGACTGCCGCGAGAGCGAGAGCGCGGCCGATTCCGCTGGCCGCGCCCGTAACGAGAAATCTGGTTCCGCGCAGGTCCTTGATCGCCATGGCGACACCCTAACCGCCGCGGCGTTCCGGAAAGCGCAGACCGATCGTCAGAGCCGCTGGGACATCTCCTCCTGGTAGCCGTGAATCGTCTTCTCGAGCATGTCGGCATCGTCGTCGCGTCCCTCGTTACGCGCCCGGTCCGCGCGTTCGCGCAGCACCCGAATGGCCCGCCGCAATTCGTCGTCACTCATCCTGTGATCCATGACACATAGTGTGCCGGGTTCTCCCGATCGGCGCCATGGTCCCGGATGACCGTTCACGCGATCGAAATCCTGCTCACAGCACCGAACAGCTCAACGTAGGACTCCCTCGTGGAGGGCACGCAGCACGGCGTTGGTGCGATCCCGGGCGCCTAGTTTGAGCAGAATCGACGACACGTGGTTCTTGACCGTCCCCTCAGCAAGAAACAGCGTCTCGGAGATCCGACGATTACCGAAGCCTTCCGCCATCAGTCGCAGCACCTCGAGTTCGCGGTCGGTGAGGCGCTGCGCGGGCGGCGCATCGACGCCCGCGGGCGACGGGCCGGACCGGATCGCGCGGAGAAGCCGGTCGGTGATCGACGGGGCGATGAGGGTTCCGCCGTCGGCGAGGGTTCGCACCGCGTGCGTCAACTGGTCGAGCGTGACGTCCTTGAGCATGTAGCCGCGCGCTCCCGAGCGCAGAGCGTCGAGAACGAGGGCGTCGTCGTCGAACGTCGTGAGCACGAGGACCGGGACCCCGACCTCCCGCTCACGCAGGCGATCGAGTGTCCAGATGCCGTCGTACCCGGGCATTCTGAGATCGAGCAGGACCACGTCGGGGCCGGCGTCGGCGATGACGTCGAGGGCCACCCGGCCGTCGTCCGCCTCCCCGACCACGTCGATCTCGGCGACCTCCAGCAAACTCCGGATGCCCTGGCGCACGAGCGTCTGGTCGTCCACCACCACAACGCGAGTCATGAGATCGGCACCCTCGCTGTGACCCTGAAACCACCGTTGCCGTCGAAGGTGGCGTGTCCGCCCAGCGCCTCGAACCGTTCAGCGAGGCCACGCAGACCGTTGCCGACGGTCAACTTCCGGGTGCCGGCACCGTCGTCGGTCGCGGACAGGACCACGCCTCCGGCCTCCGACGAGATCTCGACGCGAACTGTACGAGCATCGGCGTGCCGAAGCGCGTTCGTCACGATCTCCTGCACGGCCCGCACGAATGCCGCGGCCTGCTCTTCTCGGACCTCCACGTCGGATGCAACCTCGATCTGCACATCGAGCCCCGGCAGGTCGCGCACCACACGGTTCAAGGCGACCTCGAGGTTCAAGGGCTCGACTCGCAGCTCCCCGACCGTGGACCGGACGTCGGCGAGCAGTTCCCGTGCGACCCCGTTCGCTCGCTCGACGTGTTCCCGGGCCCGGTCACCGTCTCGGTGCCGTGCCGCCTCCAGTTCGAGCGCGAGCACCGTGAGCTGGTGACCGATGAGGTCGTGCAAGTCGCGGGAGATCCGCAGTCGTTCCGCGGTGCGCGCGGATTCCGACAGCAGGACGCTCGCCGCCTGGAGTTCGACGTGTGCCTCGGCCAGCTCCCGCCGCATCTGCTGTTCCCGCAACAGCGACAACGAACTGAATAGCGTCGCCAGCTGGATGAGGAGATAGAAACCCGCGGTCAGTATCGTCGCACCGGTATCTCCGGTCTGCTGCGCTGTCGCGAAGGCAATGACGAGCGTGTTGAGAACCACCACGAGCAGGCCGATGCGAATCTGTACCACGTAGACGCTCAGGGCAGCGACGACGACGAGCAGAATCGGCAGCGGCCCCATTCCCGGCGCGGTCGCCACCACAGCCCAGCCGGAGACGACAGCCACTGCCAACGAGGCCTTGCCTGCCGACGGTCGCTGGGCCGCAGCGGCAAAGAACAACGCGACGAGCAGGACACCGAACAGCACGATCCATGCGGCGCGCGGGATCTCGGTGTGAGCGCCGCCGAACAGGATCGGTCCGCCCACCACAACCGAGACGACGAGCATCGCCACGCCCGACAATCCCTCAGGTGACCATCGATGCACGACACCACTCTAAGCCGCGACCATCATGCTGAGCGGGTGCCGAAAGTCATGGTCGGCATTCCTGACATCCGGCACACGCGATCACGCACGCTCGGCTCATACCGTCGGCGTCATGAACATCAGCGCCCCGGCTATCGTTGCCGAGCACCTGTGCAAGCGGTATCGCGACAAGGTCGCGGTCGACGACATCAGCTTCACACTCGGGGTCGGCGAAACCCTCGGGATCATCGGGACGAACGGGGCGGGAAAGACCACCACCGTCGAAATGGTCGCGGGCTTGCGATCGCCCGACGGTGGACGTGTGCGTGTTCTCGGCGTCGATCCCCACCGCGACCGTGCGCACGCCCGACAGATTCTCGGAGTTCAGTTGCAGGCGGCCACCCTCCACGGGGCGCTGACCGTCGCCGAACTCGTCGGCCTGTATCGCACCTTCTATCCGGCACCCGCCGGTGCCGCAGAACTCTTGGAGATGGTCGGTCTCACCGCGCAGCGAGGAATCCGATTCGAGAAGCTCTCGGGTGGTCAGCAGCAGCGGTTGTCGATCGCGCTGGCACTCGTCGGACGGCCACGAGTGGTCATCCTCGATGAACTCACCACCGGCCTCGACCCGCGGGCTCGGCGACAGATGTGGGAAACGGTCGAGCGATTGCGCAACGACAACGTTGCTGTCCTTCTGGTCAGCCACGCAATGGAAGAGGTCGAACGTCTCTGCGACCGTGTGGCCCTGCTCGACGCAGGCAGACTCGTCGCCCTGGACACCCCGTCCGGACTCGTTGCCGCAGCGTCTGCGAACAACCTCGACGAGGCATTCGTCGCGCTCACCGGAAAAGAACTGGAGGACACCGTATGAACACCGGTACGGAGATCCGGCGGCCCGGTTTCGCGGCATGGCTGACGCTGATCGCGTGCGAAGCGAGGATGGTGGCACGCGACACGGCGGGTCTCGTCGTCCCGATCGGCCTCCCGCTGCTCATCCTTGTCATGAGTGCGGCGACCGCGAGCGGCGAGGTTGTGATCAACGGACGCTCAGCGCTCGATGTGTACGTTATGCCGCTGGTGTTCACGATCATCATCGCCACGATCGGTGTCATCAACATGCCGAGTTTCCTGGCGTACTACCGTCGCACGGGGATTCTGCGTCGACTGTCGGTGACACCGGCGTCTCCTGCGATGGTCCTGGTGGCACAGGTCGTGGTGAGCGTGCTGCAGACCCTGGTCGGGCTCGGTGCGGCGCTGATCGTCGCGATCGTCTTCTTCGACGCCCGGCTACCTGTGCACCCAGGCACTGCTCTCGGTGTCTTCGTGCTTTCGATGGCGGCGATGTATGCGGTGGGAATGATCGTCGCGGCGATCTCCCCGACCCCGAACTCCGCGGTGGCGATCGGTCTCGTCGCGTTCTTCGCACTCGGCGCGACCGGCGGCTTGTTCGGCAGCATCGATTCGCTCCCGGAGCCCGTTGCCGCGGTGGGAGAGTGGCTACCGTTCGGCGCCTCGTCGCAGGCCATGTCCGCGGCATGGGCCGGAAGTCCGGCCGATCCGGCCCATTTCGTCGCGCTCGGCGTGGCGATCGTGACCGGTGTCGTCGTTGCGGCGGCGCTCTTCCGGTGGGAATGACCGCGTGACGATCATCGGTTCGGTCGCGCTCACGGTCTTCGTCGTGGTCTTCCTCGTCGAGGGGTGGACCCGCCCCGGCTATCACCCGGTACGCCAGCCCGTCAGTGCGCTCGCACTCGGCCGCCGAGGCTGGATCCAGACCACCAACTTCATCGCGTGCGGCGTAGGAGTGGCCCTCGGATCCGTCGGCGTCGCCGACGCATTCGGCAGTGTGTTGCTCGGCGTGACGATCGGAGTGTTCGGCGTCGCCCTCGTACTCTCGGGACTCTTTCCGATGGATGCGATGCGTGGATATCCGCCGGGCACACCGGACCGCACACCGACGGTGTACACGCGCCGCCACAAGATTCATGACCACGCGGGTGCAGTCGTGTTCACCTCGCTTCCTGCAGCCGCGATCATCGCCGCGTTCACGGTGTCCGGCGCCGCGTGGACATGGTTTTCGGGCCTGACCGCCGGCGCGCTGAGCATCGGCTTCGTCGCATTCGGGCAGGCGTGGGAAAACGACGCCCGGCTCGCCGGGCTCGTGCAGCGGGTGGTGATCACCGTGGGCTGGGCGTGGCTCGCGTTGCTGTTCGCCCATGCCGGAACGTGACGTGCTCCGGCGTTGCCCGTGCACACTGCTAACCTGGGGTTCGGAACTCGACACGGGGTGCCGGAAACGGCTGAGACCACACCCGTAGAACCTGATCTCGATCATGCGAGCGAAGGGATGCCGAGTCGGCAACAGACCAGTGGACCGATGCCGCCTGTGTATCCCTCGCTCCGAAGGGAAGGCGCCACAATGGCTCTCGTCACAACGTCACTGCAGAATCAGATCGTCCTGATCACCGGCGCAGCCCGCGGGCTCGGCAGCAGCATCGCGCAGGCCTTCGCGGACGAAGGCGCGTCGGTCGTGGTGAACTACCGGCGCAGCGGCGATGCAGCACAGGCTCTCGCCGAGAGCATCGGCTCCGAACGAGCGATCGCCGTGCAGGCCGATGTCACCGACCGCACGCAGGTACAGGCTGCGTTCGACCGGGCGCGCGAACACTTCGGACGTCCGGTGACCACCGTGGTGAACAATGCCCTTCCCGACTTCTCCTTCAACGGTGACGCCCGAGACAAGGCCGACGAGATCGGTTACGGTGCGTTCGCAGCGCAACTCGAAGGCATCGTCGGTGGCGCGGTGAACACGATCCAGGCCGCCCTGAGGGGCATGCGCGAAGCCGGCGGCGGCAGCATCGTCAACATCGGGACCAACCTGTTCCAGAACCCGGTCGTGCCGTACCACGACTACACCGCGGCGAAAGCGGCCCTGCTGTCGACGACCCGCACCTTTGCTGCGGATCTGGGCCCCGAAGGCATCCGGGTGAACATGGTGTCGGGCGGACTCCTGCGCACCACCGATGCATCGTCCGCGACACCTCCTGAGGTCTTCGACCTGATCGCCGCGTCCACCCCGCTGCGTGCGGTCACGACGCCGGAGGACTTCGCCGCCGCCGTGCTGTTCTTCGCGTCCGACTGGTCGCGAGCAGTGACCGGGCAGAACCTCGTCGTCGACGGCGGGCTGGTGATGGACTGATGCCGGTGGTACGCACCCTGCATCTGGGCGCATTTCTGTACGGTGCCGGGCATCATTCTTCGGCGTGGCGGCACCCGGACTCCGCCGCGGAGCGCATCGGCGACATCGCCTACTTCGAGGAACTCGCGCGCACCGCCGAACGGGGCTGCTTCGATGCGGTGTTCTTCGCCGACGGGCACAGTGTGAACACCGCGTACACGGCGGGCACGACGTGGTTTCTCGAACCGCTCACGGCGCTGTCTGCGATGGCGCGGGCCACTGAGAAGATCGGCCTGGTCACCACGGTGTCCGCAAGTTTCTACACGCCGTTCCACGCGGCCCGCATGCTCGCCTCGCTCGATCACATCAGCGGTGGACGCGCCGGTGCCAACATCGTGACCTCGATGTTCGACGCCGAAGCCCGCAACCACGGACTCGAGTCACTACCGGCCCACGCCGAACGATACGGGCGAGCGGCGGAGTTCATCGACGCGATTGTCGCGCTGTGGGATTCGTGGGAAGAGCACGCCGTGATCGCGGACCGCACTGCCGGGCGTTTCCTGGATGCCGACGCGATCCACCGGATCGAACACCACGGTAGACACTTCCGAGTGGACGGCCCGCTCACGGTGCCACGCTGCCCGCAGGGACGCCCCGTGTTGTTCCAGGCCGGCGCCTCCGACACCGGACGCGACCTCGCAGCACGCCACGCCGAGGCCGTGTATTCGGTCGCCTGGGACCTTCCGGCAGCGCTCGAGTTCGCTACCGATCTGCGGTCCCGCACCGCCGCCGCGGGGCGTGATGCCGCGTCTATCGCGATACTGCCCGGTCTCGTCACCTACGTCGGCCGCACCGACGACGAAGCACACGCGAAGAAGGCCGCATTGGACTCTCTTCTCGATGTCGAGGGTGCTCTCGCCCAGCTCGGGTCGTTCACCGGCCGGGACTACACCGGTCATGCTCTCGACGCTCCGGTTTCGGACCTGCCTCCCATATCGGAGTTCACCGGCCCGCAGGGGCGGTACGCGACGGTGCAGCGAATCATCCAGACGCAGCGTCCCACGCTGCGGGAACTGCTCGGATTTCTCGCAGCAGGTGGCGGCCACGCCACCATGATCGGCACACCGGAATCGATCGCCGACCGTATCGAGGAATGGTTCGCTGCCGGCGCCTGCGACGGCTTCAATCTGATGTGCCCTGCCTACCCGGATTCTCTCGTCGACTTCGTCGACCTCGTGGTGCCGGAGTTGCAGCGCCGCGGTCTGTTCCGCATCGAGTATCCGGGTAGAACCTTGCGCGACTCACTGGGGCTGGAGGTACCGGCTCTACCGCCTCGGCACAGTGCGGTTACCGGATAGTGCACGGAAGTTGCGCCGAGTCCGAGAACGACTCATCGAGATGCCTCTTCCGTCGCGGTACGGTGCGAGCCGAAATCAGGACGTGTGCCGGTGCGGTTCTCGAGGAGATCGGCGACGCCTGCTGCGAAATTGGGGCATGTCGCGATGTCGTGAGCGCGGCATTCGAGTGCATGCAGTGTCATCTCCCGGGAGCGGGCCATCTCCGCCATCCGTCGCTCCAGGTCGTCGAGGTGCGCGGTGAGCACCTCGCGCCGCTCGTCCGTCTGCCCTGCCAGCAGGACATGGATCTGGTCGAGACTCATTCCAGCGGCCTTGCTCCTGATGATCACCGCCACCCTGGTGACGTCGGTGTCGCGGTAGCGGCGGCGCCCTGCGCTGTCGCGGTCGGGCGCGATCAGCCCGACGTCCTCCCAATGTCGCAATACATGTGGGGCGAGGCCGAAGCGCTCGGCCACCTCACCGATCGTCCACCTCGGACTTGACTTCATGTCAACATGAAGTCGCATTATCGGCGGTGACGCAAGCCCGCACACGAGGAGAGTTCATGCACGCCGACACATCACCGGCACAATTCTGGGAGAACCGCTACACCGACAGCGACGGTCTGTGGTCGGGCAATGCGAACGCGTCCCTCGTCGACGCGGTGTCCGGCCTGGCACCGGGCACTGCTCTCGACCTCGGCTGCGGCGAAGGTGCCGACACGATCTGGCTGGCACGCGGCGGCTGGGACGCGACCGGAGTAGACATCTCCCGCACCGCCGTCCGCCGCGCCACCGACGCTGCGCGCGCCGCCGGACTTCCCGTCGATCGCATCCGGTTCGCCGCGGCAGACCTGGCAACCTGGCGCGAAGACAGCAGCTACGACCTCGTCGCCGCATCGTTCCTTCATTCGCCCGTCGAGTTTCCGCGCACCGACGTGCTTCGCCACGCCGCCGGACTCGTCGCGCCGCGCGGGCACCTCGTGATCGTCTCGCACGCCGCGTTCCCACCGTGGGCGGGCGCCGATGCGCACGAGGGGCACGGCGACCATCGGTTCCCGAGCCCGCAGGAAGAGGTCGAGGCACTCGACCTCGAACCGGGCAGCTGGGAAGTGCGGATCGCCGAGACCCGCGCGCGTGACGCCATCGGCCCGGACGGAACCCAGGTCGTACTCGACGACACCGTCGTGGTCCTGCGGCGGCTGTGAGCGCGGGATAGCTATTCCGAGCACTCGAGTCCACGCATATGCATGAGTACAAATATTCATTTGTGCTACCCTCATGGCACTCGATGAGCGGAGGCGAACAATGGGTGCCGAGGCTGCAGCGGACCTCGACAGGGCGTTACGGGCGCTTGCCGACGAGAATCGACGGACGATCCTACGGGTCATCCGCTCCGCTCCGCGCCCGGTGGGTTCTATCGCCGAGGAAGTCGGATTGTCCCAACAGACGACGTCGCACCACCTCGGAGTCCTCCGGAAAGCGGGCCTCGCAGTCAGCACACGCGAGGGCACACGCCATCTGTTCACAGTGAACACCGACGGTCTTGCCGCAGTGCGGTCATACCTCGACGATTTCTGGCCGGGGAAGCTGTCTGCACTCAAGACCGTGATCGAAGCGAGGGCGGGCGAGAACCGTGGCTGAGTTCCGAGATTCGATCGACATTGCCGCAGCGCCCGAGACAGTGTTCGAGTACCTGACCACGAACTCCGGGATGACAGCGTGGATGGGCCAGTATGCCGAACTCGATCCGAGACCCGGCGGCCTCTTCGCGGTCGACATCGCCGGCTACCCGGTCCGTGGCGAGTATCTTCACGTCGACTACCCGACCCGCGTGGTCGTCTCGTGGGGATTTGCAGGGAATGCGGATCTGCCCATCGGAGCATCGACGGTCGAGTTCCGGCTCACCGCCGTCGCCGGCGGCACCCGCGTCGACCTCGTCCACTCCGACCTTCCCGATACCGAACTGCGCGGGCACGCCCACGGGTGGGACCATTTCCTCCCCCGTCTGGCCACAGCAGGCTCCGGCGGCGACGCCGGACCGGACGAGTGGCAGCCGCGCGGCGAGTGAACCGACCCGAAAGACATCACTACACGAACGAGAATCGAGGGAGTCTCCCATGCCACAGGAATCCGCCTACGACGTCGTGAAGAACTACCACCGGGCCTGGACGAGCGGGGATGTCGCGCGTGCCATGACCCACGTTGCCGACGACATCATCTGCCGAGCACCGGGCATCGATCTGAACGGCAAAGCCGCGTACCAGGACTTCATCGCCGGATTCGCACCCGCACTCACCGGTGTGGCCGATATCGCCGACTTCGCAGACCGAGATCGCGTCGCGCTCTTCTACTACCCGCAGACCGCAGCAACCGCCACGGCCCCGGCCGCGGAATGCTTCACGGTGCGCGACAGCAAGATCAGCGCGAGTGTGCTGATCTTCGACCGTCTCTCGTACGGTCCGCCCCAACAGGATTGAGGGGACGTTTGCGTGGTGCGGCTCACCGGTCGCTGGCAAGCATCCCGAAGATGAGGGTGTCCGTCCACTCACCTTTGCTCCACCAGTCCCGGCGCAGATGCGCTTCGTGATGCATTCCAACGGCAGTGGCGAGCTTGGCCGAGGCGGTATTACGCGCGTCCATCTGTGCGGAAACACGGTGCACTCGATAGTGGTCGAACGCGACCTGCAGCACCGCGCTCACCGCCTCGCGTGCGAACCCTCTCCCGCCGTGATCGGGGTCGAGCACCCAGCCGATCTCCGCGACTCTGCGGTCGGCGTCGACGAACCACAGGAGAACATCTCCGATCGGCGTTCCGTCGTGTTCGATAACGAGCGCCAGCGCTCGAGCGTCGCTGTCGAGGCCGGTCTTGGCCAGTCGCTCGCTGACCCGCTTGGCGGCGTCATCGCGGCTCCACGGCTCATCCAACAGATACCGCGCGACACTGGATTTCGAGTACAAACGGTGCAACCAACCCATGTCGCCAGACTCGTGGAGCCGGAGACGGAGGCGTTCGGTCTCCACCGGAATCAGCGGGTTCGATACAAGTTCACGCGAGTAGTGCAACAGGACGACCGCTTCGCCGGAGGGGGCGACGTCGTCGACTTCGGCTCCGCACGAGAACCCTGCCTGTTCGAGTACGCGCCGGGAAGCCAGGTTCTCCGGCACGGTGCGCGCTGTCAGACGGGTGAGTCCGCTGCGCTGGGCGAGCGTGTCAGCGAGGGAGAGTGCGGCACCGGCGAGTCCTTTGCCGCGATGGTCGCGGTGCACCCAGAAGCCAACCTCAACCGACTTGTCGGTGACGTCGAACAGAACGAGACTCCCGGCGAACTCACCTGTGGAGGGGTCGCTGATGGCGAGCACCGCGAGGTCGCCGCGCTCCAGCCCCTCGCTGATTGCGCCGTTGATGAGCGCTGTGACGGACGCCTCGGTGTACTCCGGTTCGGGCAGATGCGCGTACCGGCGCACTGAGGCATCGGCAGTTCCCTCGGCGTATGGGCGTGCGTCGCCGGTGTGCATCGCTCTAAGCACGGCGTGTTCGCTGCGAAGCGGGAGGCGCGTGGCATCCAACATACCCCCAAAACTAACATAGTGCGGATAACAATGCGAACATCGTTCGGATAACCTGGAAGGGTGAGCTACTGGGAGCACCCCAAGCCTGTACGCCGCACACGCGCTGTCGACGTACGAGACATCGCCCGCGCCGCCGTCACCCTGCTGGACGACGGCGGGCTGCGTGCGCTCACCGCTCGCGCCGTCGCGACACGACTCGACGTGGCTCCCGCCAGTCTCTATTCCCGAGTCGAATCCGTCGATGACCTGTTCGACCTCGCTCTGGATGAAGCCCTCGGCAACGACCCGACCATCAGCCAAGCCATCGCTGATGCACCGCTGCTCGAACTCATGCGCGCCTACTACCGGCACCTGACCGACCATCGCTGGGCCTGCCAAGTCATCGGGATGCGCGCACCGCGAGGGCCGAACTACCTCCGGCTCTCCGAGCGCATGGTGATCCTGCTCCAGCAGGCAGGAGCACCAGACCCTCTCGGCGCGGCGTACGCACTGTCGAACTTCGCCATTGGCAGCGCCACGACCGCTCCGATGGCAGACAGCGAACGCGCTACGGCGATCGACGTCGAGACCTCCCCCACCTACGCCCGCCTGCATGTCGCACATGAGGTCGACACCGAAGCCATCTTCACTACGGGGATCGCTGCCCTGCTCGAATACGTGGCGAAGTGACTCGTCCCGTACCCACAAGGGTCGTAGTGATCGCGAGTCGCGGCCAGACGCACAGTAACGAGCAAATTCATGGCCAGTGCCAGAGGACTCTGGCCACTGATCGAGCGATGTTCAGCGGCGCGTCGCACTCACTCCACGGGGCGGCTGACGAACCAAGCACTCACCGACGGCATCGAGATCAGCGAATACGAAAGGGCGACGATCAAGCTCGCTGAGCCGTTCGCCGCCCTCGCACCAACCCCCGGCTTCCACCGATGTCAGGTGTTCTAGTACGTCTGAAATTGTGGAGCTGAGGGGAATCGAACCCCTGACCTCTTCGATGCGAACGAAGCGCGCTACCAACTGCGCCACAGCCCCGAGGGTTCCGCAGAACCAACTCGCAAACCTTAGCAAACGCAGACCCTCAACACGAAATCAAGATATAGACGCAGGTCATGGCCTCACAAGCAGGAAAGCCCGCACCCTGTGGTGCGGGCTTTCCGAAGTCGTTTCCCAGTGTCCGTCATGCACCGGAGGCGTGCCGGACGGGGAAGTCGTCGGGTTCGTCGTAACCCGGGTCGAGGTACCCCGGGTCGACGTACTCGGCGTATTCGTCGTCGAACCTGTCGAGGTGCTCGAATTCGGGGTCTTCGTCGTCGAGTTCGAGAACCACGGCCCCCGGGCGACGCAGTCGCGACGGAACCTCGCCGGAGTCGCCGTCGCCCTGCACGTGCACTCCGGTCGCTGCGGACCTCTGCAGCCGGGCCATTCTGCGCCGGCGGATGTCCTGTTCGAGCCGTACCTGACGGCGCAGATAGAAGAGGTAACCGACGAACGCTGCCACCACGAGGGCGCATACCCACCACATCACGGGCGACAGGATCAAACCCAGCGCCGCAGTCATGATGGAGCCGATGAGCAGACCCAAGACCGCGCGCTGGCGGAACTCGTATCGTTCGGCCGATGCCACCGCATCGGCGTGGGGATCGAATCCACCTCGCCCGCGGCGGCGCGGAACGCTCTGACGCGCCGGGGGGTCGTGGGCCTCGTACCGGTGCTCGTCGGAGTCGATCGCCGCAGCGTCGTCGAGGTCGTGGAAGTCGGGTTCGGTGTCGGGCCTGTCGTCGGTCTGAGTGTTCATACGAGCCTCCGCATGGCGGTGCGTGTGATCACGACTCGGACGCCAGTTCGGATCGGTGCGGTGACCTGTCGCGGGGCCTCGGGGGGCCTTCGGCTTCTGGTCGCCCCGATGCAGAACCCGTGTTGCGAGTGCGGCGTCGGTCGTCTGACGGATGCGAGGACGCTTCGTGACCAGCATGGGAACCAGGACGAACAACCACACGGCAACTAGCCCGATCCACAGGAGTGAGTTCGGCATTCCGGCGGCCCTCCTCCCAGTTGTCGCCTACCAGTCCGTCGACGCCACTGACCTTTCCCAGGTTAACGGCATCATCACTCTTATCTCTACAGAAACGCCGACTCAGACGGCTACTGCCGTCACACTAGTCACGCGAAACCATGGGACACACTCTTCACTCTAGTCACACACGTATATCTCTGCGGTGGGGATTGTTACTCATGTTGCACGTAACTTGCATTACACGCAGCACACCGTTCTCACGGAGACGGGCAGCGGCGGACGCTCAGGCCCAGGTCGCGCGCCCACTGCGCACCAAACGATCGGCCACCGAGCCGGGTACTTCCTCGGCCGTCATCGCAACGAGAAGATGATCACGAAACCGCCCCTGCACGTCGAGATAGCGCTGGAGCAGACCTTCGTCACGGAAGCCGACGTTGCGCAGCACGGCGCGGCTTGGCTGGTTCTCCGGACGCACCGTCGCCTCGACACGGTGCAGGCCGATGGGGCCGAAGCAGTGATCGAGCCCGAGCGCGAGTGCTGCGGTTGCGACGCCGAGTCCGTTGACCTCTTTCTCGACCCAGTAGCCGATCCACGCGGATCTCAGCGCCCCGCGCACGATGTTGCCCACCGTGATCTGACCGCAGTACCGACCGTCGAGTTCGATCGCCATCGGCACCATCAGTCCCTTGCGGGCCTCCGCGCGCAGACTCCGATACAGGCCCGGCCACACGGAGATGTGATGCCGCATCTCCCACGGTGACTCCCCCGTCGGCTCCCACGGCTCGAGGTGCTCACGGTCGCGTGTGCGCAACCGGCTCCACGCGGCGGCGTCCCTGAGCCGCACCGACCGCACCGTCACCGACCCACCCGCGACACGAAGCGGCCCCAAATCGGCCGGCCACCCGGGGTGACGACTCATCCACGTTGCCCGAGGAACGACACATCCACCGGGTCGCCCGTGCGGATCTCCGACACCTCCGGCGGAACCAGCACGAGGCAATTCGCTTCCGCAAGAGTCGCGAGCAGGTGCGACGACCCGCCCGCCGCGCCCCCGAGCGCCTGCACCAGATAGTCACCTGACGTTTCGTCGCGCATGAGCTGCCCGCGCAGAAATCCTTTGCGCCCCGGAATCGACGTGATCGGGGCGATCGTGCGGGCCGTGACGATGCGGCGCATCGGTTGGCGTCGCCCCAGCGCGATCCGGATCAACGGACGCACCATCACCTCGAACACCACCAGGGAACTGACCGGATTCGACGGAAGCAGGAAGGTGGGCACCTCGTCGCGACCGAGCTGTCCGAATCCCTGAACAGAACCCGGATGCATCGCCACCCGCTCGACCTCGAGCTTGCCGAGATCGGTCAGGGCCTCACGGACGTCGTCGAGCGCACTACCACCGACAGCACCCGCGATCACCACGATCTCGGAGCGGATCAGCTGTCCTTCGACCACCTCGCGCAGCCGTTTCGGCTCGGTGCTCGCGATCCCGACCCGATTGACGTCGGCGCCTGCGTCGCGCGCGGCCGCAGCCAGCGCGTAGGAGTTCACGTCGTAGACCTGCCCCGGGCCGGGCGTACGGTCGATGTCGACGAGTTCGCCGCCGACCGAGATCACCGACAGTCGCGGTCGCGGATGCACGAGCACCTTGTCGCGCCCGACCGCGGCGAGCAGACCCACCTGTGCGGCGCCGATGATCGCGCCCGCACGCACGGCCACGTCGCCGGGCTGTACGTCGTCGCCGGTGCGTCGCACGTAGTCGCCCGAGCGGACCGGTTCGAAGACCTTGATCCGGGCGTCGCCCCCGTCGGTGCTCCCGAGCGGGAGCACCGCATCGGCGAGCGTGGGCAGCGGCGCACCGGTATCGACCCGCACGGCTTGCCGCGGCTGCAACCGGATGGGCTGACGCGAGCCCGCGCGCACTTCGCCGACCACCGGGAGCGTCACCTCGGCGGGTTCCTCACCGGATTCCGGATCGGGGCGCGCACCCACCGTCTGCACATCGACGCTGCGAACCGCGTAACCGTCGATCGCGGCCTGGTCGAATCCCGGTAACGGACGCTCGGTGACCACCTCTTCTGCACAGAGCAATCCCTGCGCCTCCGAGATCGCCACCCGCACAGGCCTGGGCGCAACGGCTGCCGCCGTCACCCTGGTCTGCTGATCCTCAACCGACCGCATACCGCTACCGTCCTCCAGCCCGCACTACCGCGCGTCACCGTTCACAGATCACCCGTCGACGTCATCGTTCGAGACGTTCGACCAGCCACTCACGAAGCGAGGGACCGTACTCCTCGGTGTTCAACGCAGAGTCAACCGCAGCACGCAGGTAGCCACCGGGATTTCCGAGGTCGTGTCGGGTGCCGCGGTGGACCACGACGTGGACGGGGTGTCCCTCGGAGATCAACAGCGCGATCGCGTCGGTCAGCTGGAGCTCTCCGCCCGCCCCGGGCTCGATGCGACGCAGCGCGTCGAAGATCGCGCGGTCGAGCAGGTAGCGGCCTGCCGCGGCGAAGGTCGAGGGCGCATCCTCGATGGCCGGCTTCTCGACCATGCCGAGCACCTTGAGCACATCCGGGTTGGTGGCGTCGGGCACGACCTCGACGTCGAACACGCCGTAGGCACTCACCTGGTCCTTCGGCACGTCGATCGCGCACAGCACCGATCCCCCGCGCTTGGTGCGCACCTTCTGCATGGTCTCGAGCACGCCCACGGGCAGCACGAGGTCATCGGGCAGGAGTACCGCGATCGCATCCTCGTCGTCGTCGAGCGCATCCTCGGCGCACGCCACGGCGTGGCCCAGACCGAGCGGCTGAGCCTGGATCACCGAGTCGACCTCGAGGATTCCGGACGACTTGCGGACCTTGGCGAGCAGCTCGTACTTGCCCTTCTCCTCGAGCTTGGACTCCAGCACGAGATCTTCGACGAAGTGCGCAACCACCCCGTCCTTACCGGGCGAGGTGACGATCAGCAGTCGCTCGGCACCCGACTCGGCGGCCTCCCCCGCCACCAGCTCGATTCCCGGTGTGTCGACCACAGGAAGCAGTTCCTTCGGAACGGTCTTGGTGGCGGGAAGGAAGCGCGTTCCCATGCCCGCTGCCGGCACGACCGCGGTTTTGAAATGCCGCGCGACCTCGGTCGAATTGTTCGTCATAAGCTCCAACCCTAACTTTTGCCGGCGAAGTGATGGCTCGGTGATCCTAAGGTGACGAATATGCATCCCCCGACCAAGGCCGATTGGCGCACCAAGGTCCTCGACGGACGGCGCACTCTCAGCGCCGAACAGCGCCGTAGCGAGAATGCCGCTTTGGCCACGTTAGCCGCAACGCTCGTTCCCGCTGACACGACCGTGTGCGCGTACGTCCCTGTCGGGTCCGAGCCCGGCGGCATCTCGATGCTCGACGCGCTGGCCGAGGCAGGTGCCGAGGTCCTCGTACCGGTCACCAGACCGGACACAGCCCTGCACTGGGCACATTTTCTCGGGGCCGACACACTGGCTGCGGCAGGTTTCGGACTTCACGAACCCACCGGCGAGGTACTGCCGCCCGAGACGGTGGGGCGGGCGCACACCGTTCTCGTCCCGGCACTCGCGGTGGACCGGCGCGGCGTACGACTGGGACGCGGCGCTGGGTTCTACGACCGCACTCTCCACCTGGCCGCGCCGCAGGCACGGATCATTGCGGTGGTGCGCGACGACGAATTGGTCGATGAGCTGCCCGAAGATCCGCACGACATCCGTATGGGCTGGGCGCTCACACCGGGATCCGGCCTGGTCCGTCTCGGCTCCGGCGAAGGTGCGGAACAACACAGTCCCTAGATTTGTTGGCACTGTCGACTGTAGAGTGCTAAAGCTGCGGTTCGATCTTATTCGCGGAGGAGTCACCGGTGCCCACTTATTCATATGCCTGCACAGCGTGCGACAACAAGTTCGACATCGTGCAGTCGTTCAGCGACAACTCGCTGACCGTATGCCCGCAGTGCAGCGGCAAGCTCCGCAAGCTCTTCAACTCCGTCGGCGTCGTCTTCAAGGGAAGCGGCTTCTACCGCACCGATTCGCGTAGCGGCAGTACCGCGAGCGAGTCTGCTGCTCCTGCGAAGACCGAGACGAAGTCCGACTCCGCGCCTGCCGCAGCGTCCGCGTCGTCGACCTCGACGGCCGCAGCTGCCAGCTGACATTTTCGGCTCCACGCCGGAGTTGTCCACAGCTGCCCTGTTCATCCACAGGCCGCGGCAATCCCCCGGTTCCTCAGGTCCGGCGGGCCGATCCGAGCTCTAGGTTCGGAGCATGCCCGCCGGACCCTTGTTTTCTCGAGATCTACAGTTCTTCCGAGATCGACCGCAATTTCGTGATCGTGCGCAGTTTCGTGACCGTGCGCAGCGACCCGCGTCGTCGCTGGAGCCGAGCCTCTCCGACCGCATCGGCGCCCTGCTGCGCCCCGGCTGGGCCCGCACCGTGGCCGTCAGGCGTGCGATAGCGGCACTCCTCGTCGTCCTCGCTGTGGTCCTCGCGTTCCGAGACGATTCCTCTGCCGAACGGACCGCCGTGGTGGTCGCGGCCCGCGATCTGGCGCCGGGAGTCGCGCTCACCGCCGACGACGTCGAGTTCGCCGACCGCGACACCGCCGCTCTCGCGACGGGCACCCTCACCGATATCGCCGACGCCGTGGGCCATACACTCGCCGGTCCGGTGCCTGCCGGTGAGGCACTCGTCGACACCAGGATCCTCGGCCCCAGGCTCGCGGCTGCCGCCGTCGGCGCCGATAATGCCCGCGTCGTGCCCATCCGGCTCGCCGATGCGGGGGTCGGCCGGTTGCTGCGCGAAGGCGACAAGGTAGACGTCCTGACGGTGACGGGCGAGTCCGACTCGGCGATGCCCGATGCGCACGTCCTTGCGCACGGAGCCGTAGTGGTGCTCGCTGAGCATGAAGAGGCGACCGACCAGCGCGAACGCGTGATTCTGGTGGCTCTCGAACCCGAGCAGGCCGTGTCGGTGGCGGCCGCCTCACTCACCAGCGCTCTGACGGTGACGCTGCACTGACCCCCGCGATCGCTCTTCGCGGTTTATCGTCCCCATATCGGCATGTGACGCAGAACACGCATGTCGCCACAGGGTCGATTCCGCATTCGCGCGGTCCAGCCGAAAGGGAGAGCAGCATGTTGAAGGGATTCAAGGACTTCCTCCTGAGAGGAAATGTCCTCGATCTTGCCGTCGCAGTGGTGGTCGGCACCGCGTTCACCGCGATCGTCACCGCCTTCACCGAATACATCATCGACCCGCTCATCGCGGCCCTCGGCGGCGACAACGAGATGGGGTGGGGATTCCAGGTCATCGCCGACAACCCCGCAACATTCATCAACATCGGCGCGGTGATTTCTGCGGCCATCAACTTCATCATCATCGCGGCGGTCGTGTACTTCGTGCTCATCGTCCCGGCCAACGCGGCGAAGAAGCGCTTCGCGACCGAGAAATCCGACGAGAAGGCCAGCGCCGAAGACCTGCTGATCCAAATCCGCGACATTCTCGAATCCCAGGCTGCGCAGTCGGGTCAGGGCGGAGCGCACGCAAAGCCACTGCCGGAGTAGCCGCTACAGGCAGACGAAGCTGGGCCCGCTCGCAGTACGAGCGGGCCCAGCTTGTGGAGCGTCGGCTTACGCCGGATGGTCCGTCTTAGACGGTCCAGGCCTGACCGTAGGTGGTGACGTTGTCGCCGTTCGCGGTGATCGCGCGGACGAACGGACGCACCTGGACAGCGCCGAGGACGCCGGAGGCGGTGCCGTGGACGTTCGAGAACTGAACGGTCTTGAAGTCGCCGTCGAACTCGCCCTCGGCGACGACGAGCTCCTCGATGCCCGGAGCCGGGGTCAGCTCGAGCTCGGCGTACGCCTGCGGGAGGATGTCGGTGACCTTGGCCTCAGGGCCCGACTGCTTCAGCGAGAGCTCCAGCTGCGGGGTCGAGTAGGTGACCCCGATGGCGCCGTCGATGCTGCCTGCCCATGCGAACTGGTAGCCGAACTGCATGGTGGTGCCGGACTCGTCAGCAGCACCCTCACCGAGGAGGTTCACGGTGCCGCGGCCGTTGTGGAAGAACTCGCGGTTGAACGGGCTGCCGCCGAGCGCCGGGACACCCTGGATGAAGGTGTCTTCCTGCGTCACGACGACCTCGAGGCCGTCGGAGACGATGCGGTTCTGGTCGTTGACCTCGGCCGAAGCGGCACCCGAGGCACCGACGACCATGCCGAGAACGGCGGCACCGGCCAGGACGCTGTTGCGAGCGGCCTTGAAGCCACGCGACTTGATTCCCATGATTACTCCGTACTAGGTGGTGGGGATTTACTGCGGGATTGCTCGGACCGGACTCTAAAGAGTCCAGACCTGGCCGTAGGTGGTGACGTTGTCGCCGTTGTCGGTGATGACGCGGACGAAAGGACGGAGCGAGACCGGGCCGATGACGCCGGTGGCCGCACCGTGCACGTTGGCGATCTGGACTTCCTTGAAGTCGCCGTCGAACTCGCCCTCGGCGACGACGATCTCTTCGATGCCGGGAGCCGGGGTCAACTCAACCGCAGCAGTCGCCTGCGGCAGCAAGCCCTTGGCTACAGAGGACGATTCAACCGAATCGACGTTCTTGTACGCCGGGACGGGTTGTCCCTCATCATCCAGAATTGGAGTGCCATCCTGGTTGTACTGGTACACAGGATCACCGTTGTCGTCGACAATCGGCACTTCCACCTGAGTCGGTTTGAACGTGGCCTCCAGCTGCGGGCTCGTCCAACTGAACCCGATCGAACCGTCGAGCGACGCCGACCACGCGACCTGGTAGCCGAACTGGAAGGTCGAGCCCTCGAAGTCCGCTGCTTCGGGTCCGACGATGTTGGCGAGACCGCGACCGTTGTGGAACCACTCACGGCTCAGCGGGCTGCCACCGATCGGAGGCACACCGTTGATGAAGGTGTCTTCCTGGGTGACGATCACTTCGTGGCCGTCGGAGACGATCCGGTTCTGATCATTGACCTCGGCACTTGCTGCCCCGGCCGATCCGAGAACCAGACCGGCCACAGCGGCCGCCGCCACCGTGGCGTTGCGGGCGGTTCGGAAACCGCGTCGCGTCTGAATCTTCATGAATGTCTCATCCGTTCTCTGCGTGCCGGTATGCGCGCCCGCGTCCGACAACTTGGTCGCCCTAGCCGTCCGCGAGGCGTATCCCACACAGAGCTCACCGCCGGTGGTTGCCGCCGGTGAGCTCGTTGTTGATCAACGTCCGCACGGTTTGCGTTACCGATTCGTGATCGAAGGCGGCCCCTGCGACCTTTCCTTGATCTGATCGAACCTGTCAGGAGATTAGACCGTGACCTATCTCGAGGCAATGGCTACACCTGGCCACCGGAACGCTCACGAAACACAGTCGGACACAAGTGGGAAACCTCCGATACGCGCTACCGGGATTCACCCCAAGATCCGGAACGAGCCTCGCGCATTGGTTCTTGCCACCAAGATCTGAACGTTCGTGCAGGTAGTTGCTCGAATTTTGTGCACTTGAAGTGCACATACACGATGCATGCCTGTGATCATGAACACTCGTCACGCCCGCCGAACCCTACCCCGTAGGCAAACGAGACATTACGAACCGGTTGCGACACGCCGACACCGAGCCGAGCTCGGGACTTAAGTTACCCTACGCAAAGTGATTGATATCACAGTTAACCGTGATGAGGCGGAACCTGACGTTTGAGCCATTCGTCGGAGTCGCCCGATCGGTCTTCATCGACCCCGCGTTCGTCCTTCGTCGTGTCGGGAAGTGCGTCACCGAAGATCCGAGCAAGCCGCGCCCGGTCGATCCGGGCGCGGCTCTCATGGTCCGTCTTGTCCGAGTCTGCAGAGATGGTGCTACTCCTCCACCCGCGACAACTCGTCGATGACGTGGGTAGCGAGTGGCAATAGGGTCGCCATGCCGTCGCGGATCGCCGCGCGAGACGAAGCGAGGTTCGCGACGAGCGTCGAACCCGACACGCCCACCAGGCCGCGAGAAAGTCCGGCATCGACGGCACCCGATGCGAGACCGGACGAGCGCAGAGCCTCGGCGATACCCCTGATCTCATGGTCGAGCACGTCAGCAGTGGCGTCCGGCGTCACGTCGCGCGGGGTCACACCGGTGCCACCGACGGAGATCACAAGGTCCACTCCCCCGATCACCGCGGTGTTGAGCGCGTTGCGGATCTCGACCTCGTCGGCCGACACCGACACCACACCGTCGACGACGTAGCCGGCTTCGACGAGCAGTTCCGTCACCAGCGGGCCGGTCGAATCGGGGCTGTCGCCATGCGACACGCGGTCGTCGACGATCACCACGAGTGCGCGGCCGGTTCGGGGGGCTTCGAATTCCATGGATCCAAAGGTAGTTCGCAGGTCGTCCGGACGCGCTGTATGTTCGACAATCTCCATGATGTCTGCCTCCTGAATCATCGGCCACCATCCGCGTCGGAGGCGGTTTCCACATCGACAGTCGTCGGGTTGTTGCCCTGCGCGTCGGTGTAGGTGACGCTCACCGTGGTGCCCGGGGCTTGCGAGCGGATCGCCGCGATCAGGGAGTCACCATCGGTTACCACCCGGTCGTCGACCTTCGTTATGACCGAACCGGCGGGGATTCCGGCACGCGCGGCGGGCCCGTCCGCAACCACCTCGACGACCGCGGCTCCGTTCACGTCCGCGCGAGCGGGCACCTGCACACCGATGAGCGCATGTGTTGCGGTCCCCGTGTCGATGAGTTCGTCGGCAATGCGCCGGGCCTGATCGACCGGGATCGCGAAGCCGAGGCCGATCGAACCGGACTGCTGACCCGAGGTCGCGATCGCGGTGTTGATTCCGACGAGGTTGCCTTCCATGTCGACGAGCGCGCCACCGGAGTTGCCCGGATTGATGGCCGCGTCGGTCTGGATCGCGTCGATCACGGTGTTCTGATTACCCGTCTCACCACTGGTGGAGACGGGCCGGTTGAGCGCGGAAACGATCCCGGAGGTCACGGTGCTCTCCAGTCCGAGCGGTGAACCGACCGCGACGACAGCCTGCCCCACCTGAAGGTTCTCGGAGTTGCCCATCTCGATCGGGGTGAGATCGTCGCGGCCGTCGACACGGATGACCGCGATGTCCGTGATCGGGTCGGTCCCGACGACGGTCGCCTCGGCGGACGTTCCGTCGGCGAAGGCCACGGTGAGCTCGGCGCCCGGCCCGGCTCCCGCGACGACGTGGTTGTTGCTGAGGATGAGGCCGTCGGACGAGAGGACGACACCGGATCCTTCACCCGCACCCGAACGCCCGACCACCTCGATACGGACGACGCTGGGCACGACCCGCTGCGCGACCGCCTGCACGGTGCCCTCGGGAGCGTTCGCCACCGTGGTGGTCTCCGGCCGCGGAGAGTCGAGTGCATTGGTCACCCCGACGCCCGACCCGGAATCACGGACCGACAATGCACCCACCGCGCCACCGATACCGCCACTGACGATCGCCAACGCGATGGCACCCACGACGAGTGCGGTACGCCCGGACTTGCGCGGCTGCGCGGGCGCATGCGGCTGCTGATATGGGGCGGTCGGCGGCGTTCCGTACGGGTGGGGCTGCTGCGGCTGCGCGGGACCGGGTTGTCCGGGCACAGGTTGTCCAGGCGCAGGCTGTCCGGAACCGTGGGTAGGGTCGGTCATCTCGTTCGTCGCCTTCGTCCTTCGAGTCGATCCGGGTGGAGGGTGTGTACTCCATCCAATATGGACCTGTCGGCTGAGAAGCTCCTGAAGAATCGGCTCACAGTTTCCTGGCAATCAGTCGGCGTCGAGCTGCGGGGTGCCCGGGAGCACGATGCGGATGAGCGCACCACCGCGCTCCGATCTGTCCACCGCGATGGTCCCGCCGTGCTTCATCACGACCTGCCGCACGATTGCCAGCCCCAACCCCGAACCGGGCATCGACCGCGCTGTGGTCGCACGATAGAACCGTTCGAACACCAGCTCCCGTTCTTCCTCGGGGATACCCGGCCCGGCGTCGTCGACGGTCAGTTCCATCAGTCCGGTGCCGATCTGATGCATCTTCACCACCACGTCCTCACCCGCCGGGCTCCACTTCGCCGCGTTGTCGAGGACGTTGACCACCGCACGGGTCAGGGTCGCGTGGTCGCCGAACACGAACCACGGTTCGGTGACGGCGGTGAAATCGATCTCGGTACGACGTCGTCGTGCTCGTTCGAGACTGCGATCGACGACCTCGGCGATGTCGACGGCCTCGAACACCGTTTCCGGTGCCTCCTCTCGGGCCAGATCGACGAGGTCGCCCACCAGTGTCGACAATTCCGCGATCTGTCCCACGACGTCCTCGCGGAGTTCGGCCATGTCGTCGTCGGGGAGGCTCGGCGCCCCGGGGCGACTCGCGGCGATGAGCAGTTCCATGTTGGTCCGCAGCGAGGTCAGCGGTGTGCGCAATTCGTGGCCGGCATCGGCCACGAGCCGGGCCTGCCGCTCCCTCGATTCGGCCAGCGCCCGCAACATCATGTTGAAGCTCTCGGTGAGTCGCGCCAGCTCGTCGTGCCCGGTCACGCGGATCGGTCGCAGGTCGTCGGTCCTCGCGACACGTTCGGCGGCGGCGGTCAGCCGCGCCACCGGCCGCAGACCGGTCCGGCCCACCGTCGCGCCGACGGCCGCAGCGAGCACGACCCCGCATCCGCCGACGACGAACAGCACGCTTGCGAGGCGGTTGAGCACCTCACCCGTGGGCCGCAGACGTTGCGCGATGACGATGGTGCTGCCGTCGGGGATCTGTTGCGCCAGGACCCGCTGCTGTTCGACGGTCCGCAACGACGATGTCTGCTCGCCTTCCGCGACAGCGAGTTCCGGTGCGCCGATCGGTACCGACGATCCGGGCGGCACGTAGCGTCCGAGGTCGGGATAGATGAGAGCGACGCTGATGTCGGAGCTGTAGAGCTGAGCGCCGCCGATGTAGCGGGGGTCGTAGGTGATCAGCGTGCTCGATTCGACGAGCGCAGAAGCACGAGCCTGCAGTTGCTTGTCGATGTCGGAATAGAGAGCCCGCGAGACCACCATGTAGGCGGCGATGGAGGTCACCGCGACCGCGAGGGCAACCGCTCCCGCAGCGAGCAACGTGACCCGGGTGCGCAGCGGCACCGACCGGGTCAACAGCATGGGGGGTCTCATCTGACCGCTCACGGAGGGGTCTCGCGCAGCACGTAACCGACGCCGCGCACCGTGTGGATGAGCCGTGGTTCGCCGCCCGCCTCGGTCTTGCGGCGAAGATATCCGACGTACACCTCGAGGGCATTGCCCGACGTCGGAAAGTCGTAGCCCCACACCTCCTCGAGGATCCGGCTACGGGTGAGCACCCGCCGCGGGTTCGCCAAGAGCATCTCCATGAGCGCGAACTCGGTGCGGGTGAAGCTGATCTGCCGCTCGCCGCGGGTGACCTCGCGTGTCGCGGGGTTGAGAGTGAGGTCCTCGAAGCGCATCGTGTCCTCGAGTCCACCGTCCGGATCCGGGGCGGCTCGGCGCAGCAGTGCCCGCAGCCGGGCGAGGAGCTCTTCGAGTGCGAACGGTTTGGGCAGATAGTCGTCGGCACCCGCATCGAGCCCGGATACCCGCTCCGAGACCGAGTCGCGGGCGGTGAGCACGAGGATGGGCAGGTCGTCGCCCGTGCTCCGCAGCCGACGGCACACTTCGAGTCCGTCGACGCGGGGCATCATCACGTCGAGCACCATCGCGTCGGGCCGGGCGGCGGCGACCTTCTCCAGCGCGTCCTGCCCATCCGTCGCGAGTTCGACCGTGTAGCCGTTGAAGCTGAGTGACCGGCGCAGGGATTCCCGCACCGCCCGGTCGTCGTCGACCACCAAGATGCGCATGCGCACCATTTTGGCCCCGACCGCTGAGAGGTGCCTGAGAACGGGTCAGAGTGTGTCGGGGTCGACCATTCCGAGCCGGACGGCCTTGACGAGCCGACGTGGCACGCGGTGGGTCACGCCGCCCACGGTCACCGGCACCAGATCCGGCGCTTTCGCGTGCCATCGGGACCTGCGGCTGCGCGTGTTCGCGCGGGACATGCGGCGCTTGGGAACTGCCATGTGAAGTCTCGTTTCTGTTGATTCGGGATCAACCGCGGGGACGCCGGGTGCCGTACTTGCGTTCGAACTTCTCGACGCGTCCAGCGGCATCGAGGACGCGAGCCGTACCCGTCCAGAAGGGGTGCGATTCGCTGGTGACATCGACGACGACGAGCGGATAGACGTTGCCGTCCGGCCACTCGACCGTGCGGTCGGAGGTGATCGTCGAGCGCGTCAGGAACGTCGACCCCGTGTTCGCGTCCTGGAACACGACCGGGTGGTAGTCGGGGTGGAGACCGGATTTCATGCGTGACCTCTCTGTTCGGAGCCTGATTCCGTGCGTTCGGCTGCCTGCTCGACGCGAGTCCCGTCGGTCGGCAGATCTGTGCACGGGTCCTGGTGGTAGTGGCCGAACGGGTCGTCCCACGTCGGCCACAGCTCGGGGTGGACGAATTCGTCGTCGGTGAGGAGGGCGTCCCGCAATGCACCGAGCACGGTGTCGGGATCGGCATCGTGGACGAGCACGACGAGAGAGCTGTCGCGGTCTCCGTACGTGTCGCTCCAGCGCAGGGCGGCCATCGCGCGGCGGGCATCGGGGACGCGCTGCTGCTGTTCGGGTGTCATCGACGCCAGCCACGGACCCCCGTGTGCCACTCGCAGGCCACAGCCCGCCGACTCGATGATCAGCGCGGTGTCGGGCTGGGTCGCGACCCAGGCGCGACCACGAGTGCGCACGACTCCGTCGAGCAGCACGTCGATCGCCTCGTGGAGTCGCTGGGGATGGAAGGGTCGCTGCGCGCCGAATTCGAGCAGCCGGATTCCGCAGTCCTCGTCGAGCGGCGGTTGGCCACGCAGCAGCGGTGAGTGCGCATCGGAGATCTCTCCGCGCCGCGCGCCGGCCGGGATGCGTCGCAGCAGTGCCTCGACGTCGGGGCTGTTGCTCCACACGATCGGTGCGTCGGGCGCGAGCCTGGCCAGTACGGCGTGGAGCCGGGCCTGTGCCCAGCCGTCGGCTCCGGGCCGGACGACGAGTGCGTCTGCGAACTCGACCTGGCCCACCACCACCTGGGCGACGGTGCGTTCGTCGTCAGGTGTGGTCGCAATGTCCTCGTCGCCGGTGGCATCGGTCATCCATGAGGCGGCGTCCACACACGTGACGACTCCTTCGATGCGTACGTCACGAGAGGCGGGGCCGTCGATCTGCCCGACGACGTCGGCGATGATGACGTGCTCGATCGCCCAGCACAGCGCCTCGGGTTCGAGTTGCGGATCGAGGTGGAGCACGATCCGATCGACGTCGGAACGCCTGTGCAGCCGGCGCAGCAGCGGCAGGAGATCTTCCCGCAGGGTGCAGGACACGCAGGCGTGCGCGAGTTCGAGAGCTTCGTGTCGCCGATCGCCCGGTGTGGTGACGGTGCGGTGCACGATGCCGTCCCCGACATGCGCGAGGTCGTGGTGGACGACGATCGTGCCCGCCCGCAGGAATCCGTGGGCGACCTGCCCAGCACCGGCGTCGCGGGTGCCGGTTCCGCCCCGTCCCGCGACGAGTATCAGCGGTGTCCTGGTATCCACCTCTCTCCTTTCGACAATGATTGTCATTAGCCATTCGGCAGCGTACAGTCGGCCCAGCCATTTGTCGAAAATGATTGTCGTTACGCTCTGCGGAGCGGCCGACAGGAAGGACAACATCGTGTCGGCGCACTGCCAGGTGACCGGACGCTCTCCCGGGTTCGGGAAATCCGTCTCGCACTCCCACGTCCGCACCAACAGGCGCTGGAACCCCAACATCCAGCGCAAGACGTACTTCGTCCCGTCCGAGGGGCGACGCATCACGCTCACCCTCTCCGCGAAGGGCATCAAGACCATCGACCGCGACGGCATCGACGCTGTGATCGCCCGGCTGCGGGCGAGAGGAGAGAAGTTCTGATGGCACGAAACGAGATCCGGCCGATCGTGAAACTCCGGTCGATGGCCGGGACCGGATACACCTATGTCACCCGCAAGAACCGTCGCAACGATCCCGACCGCCTGGTCCTGCGCAAATACGATCCGACGCTTCGCAGGCACGTCGACTTCCGAGAGGAGAAGTAGCCGTGGCCAAGAAGTCCAAGATCGCCCGCAACGAACAGCGCAAGCAGGTCGTCGCGCGCTATGCCGAGCGTCGCGCCGCACTGAAGGACACGATCCGCAGACCGACGAGCACCGCCGAGGAGCGCGCCTCAGCACAGGCCGCCCTCCAGCGCCTGCCCCGCAACGCCAGTCCGGTACGATTGCGCAATCGAGACGCTGCCGACGGTCGCCCACGCGGCCACCTGCGTAAGTTCGGGCTCTCGCGAGTACGTGTACGCGAGATGGCCCACCGCGGGGAGTTGCCCGGCGTCCACAAGTCGAGCTGGTGAGGAGCGAGAACATGGCAGTCAAACGAGGGCCGTCGAAGAAGTCGCGGGCCGTCGAGGGCCGCAAGCCGAAGAAGAATCCCCTCTTCGCGGCGAAGATCGACCACGTCGACTACAAGGATGTGAACCTGCTCCGCACCTTCATCTCCGATCGCGGCAAGATCCGCAGCCGCCGCGTCACGGGCCTGACCCCGCAGCAGCAGCGTGAGGTCGCCATCGCCGTCAAGAACGCGCGCGAGATGGCTCTGCTGCCCTACGTCAGCAGCAAGTAGCAGCCGCACCGAGGGCGCCCTTTCCGATTCGTCGGGAAGGGCGCCTTCGTCGTTGGTTGCGCAGTTGTTGTCGTGAATATCGAGTACCGACGACAACAACTGCACACTCGATCGAGTTATCCACAGGACGCAAATCGGTACTTCCGCCAGGTCAACGCATCGGGCAAGGTCGCGGACATGGGGGATTTCTTCTTCGACGAGCCGTTCGTCGGCACCGAAGCGGTCGCTGCGGGACGGTTGACAAAGGGGCAGCTCCGGCGCTTCCGCCGGGTACACCGGGGTGTCTACATCGATCCGACAGTGTCGGTGACACCGATCCTGCGCGCGCAGGCAGCGTGGCTGTGGGCGGGCGGCAAGGGTGTACTTGCCGGACGATCGGCTGCGGCCCTGCACGGGTGCAGGTGGATCGACACTCTCGCACCTGCCGAACTCATCCGAGGCGGTAGTCGCCGCGGATCGGCAGGCCTGGTGGTCCACGGCGACACGCTCCTCGACGACGAGGTGTGCCACGTCGACTCCATGGCCGTCACCACACCGGCACGGACCGGCTTCGACATCGGCCGATGGCTCGACCCAGACGACGCGATCGCCCAACTCGACGCATTGTGCCGCGCCACGCACCTGATTCCCCGCGACATCCTCGAGCTCGCCGGTCGTCACCCCCACGAACGTGGGCTCGTACAGCTGGGCACCGTTCTCGCGAAGGTAGACCCCGGGGCCGAGTCGATTCCCGAGTCCCGGGTGCGGCTGTTGCTCATCCGCGGCGGGCTTCCCGTCCCCGAGACCCAGCTGCCGATCGTTGACGGAGCCCGGGTCATCGCGCGAGCCGACATGGGGTGGCGGCAGTGGCGGACCGCCGTCGAGTACGACGGCACCCACCATTGGACGGACGAGCGGCAACGCACGCGCGACATCGAGCGGTACGAAGAATGTGCGTCACTCGGCTGGTCGATGATCCGGGTGAATTCCGAGCAGCTGCGCCGACGTCCGAAATCCATCGTGAACAGGGTCCGGCTCCGGCTTCGCGCAGCCGGTGCCCCGGTTTGAGTGAGCAGTACTTGTCGTGAATATCGAGTACCGACGACAACAACTGCACACTCGACGGAGGTTCGGAACAGGTCGTTAGACTGGGCAACCGTGTCTGGTGTGATCTCGGGGTTCACTGTGATCTTCGTGATCATCGCAATCGGCTTCGTGCTGGGCCGGCGCGGCACCCTCGGCGCCGAGGCGCAGACCGTGCTCAGCCGCATCGTGTTCGTCGTTGCGACGCCCGCATTGTTGTTCGACGCCCTCGCAACCTCCGACCTGTCGACGATCTTCTCCGAACATCTCTACGTCGGCGCGGCCACCGCATTCGCCGTTGCCATCGGCTATCTCCTGATCGCGCGACTGTGGCTGAAGCGTGCGGTACCGGAGTTGACGGTCGGTGCGCTCTCCGCCGGATACGTCAACTCCGCCAACCTCGGGATCCCCATCGCGGTGTTCGTTCTCGGTGATGCGTCGTTCGTCGCGCCGCTGATGCTCTTCCAGATCATCGTGCTCTCCCCCATCGCTCTCACCGCACTCGATCTGTCCACCGCGCGACCGGGAGCATCGCGACTCGAAACGCTCATCACACCGTTCAAGAACCCCATCGTCGTCGCCGGTGCCGCGGGACTCGTCGTCGCGGGAACGGGCTGGCATGTGCCCGACGCGCTGCTGCAGCCGATCCAGCTGCTCGGCGGGGCGTCGGTACCCGGGGCACTCCTCGCGTTCGGGTTGTCGCTGCAGGGTGTGCGCGTACTCCAGAAGGGCACCAGTCCCCGTCGCGACGTTGCGCTCGCATCAGTACTCAAGATCGTCGTCCAACCACTGCTCGCGTGGGCGATGGGTCGCTACCTGCTCGACCTCGACGGCACCGAACTGTTCGCGGTGGTCGTCGTCGCGATGCTGCCGACTGCCCAGAGCGTGTTCGTCTACGCGAGCGCGTATGGTCGCGGCATGGTCCTGGCCCGCGACGCCGCGCTCGTCACGACGCTCGCAGCGATCCCCGGACTCGGCGTGGTCGCGGCACTACTCGCCTGATCGGCCCACCGACCACGCGGCCCACAACCGCGCATACCGGCCACCCCGAGCGACCAAGTCGTCGTGTGAGCCCTGTTCGACGATCCGCCCGTCGTCCATCAGGACGATGCGGTCGGCCCGCGCTGCCTGACTGAGCCGATGCGCGACGATCAGCGCGCTCCGCCCTCGCAGCGCCTCCTCGGCCGACGCCTCGAGTTCGTCGGCACCGGCCGACCCCGCATCCGCGGTCGCCTCGTCGAGAATCACCAACGCCGGATCCAGCAGGATCAGACGTGCCAGCGCAAGCTGCTGTTCCTGCATCGGAGTGAGTACGTGGCCACCCGAGCCCACCTCGGTGTCGAGCCCCGAGGGCAGCCGCGACACCCAGCCGTGTGCACCGACCCTCTCGAGCACCTCGACGAGCGTGCCGTCCTCTGCGTGGGGCGCCGCCATCCGGAGATCGTCGCGCACCGACCCGGAGAACACGTGCACTTCCTGGGTGACGAGAGCGATCTCGCGCGTGCGACGCTCGTCGCCCAGTTCGCCGATGGGGACCCCGCCGAAAGTGACGGTTCCGGCGCTCGCCGGGTGCACACCCGCGAGCACCGCGGCGAACGTCGTCTTTCCTGCCCCGGAGGCACCGACGAGCGCGACGTGTTCGCCGTCGCCGATCGTCAGGTCCACTCCGTGGACGATCTCCGGCCCGGTGTCGTATCCGAAATGCACGTCGCGCGCAACGAGTTCACGCCCCGCCGGCTGCGTTGCAACCCGAGGCTCACGGTCGGCGCCCTCGAATTCCTCGCATTCCTCGATCAGACCCGCGATCCGCGACAAGGACGCAAGACCGCTCTGCAGCGAGTCCATCACCATCAGCAACTGACCCAGCGGACCGAACAGGCGCAAGAAGAACAGCATCGCGGTAGTCGTGACGCCGACAGTGATCGCGTCGTTGTCCACAAGCAGGAAGCCGACGAACAGGATCGAGGCCATTCCCAGGAACTCGGCGAGATTGACTCGCCCGAACAGACGGTTGACGACGATGCGGGCCCGCAACTCCCAGCGCGCAACCCACCACGAATGCTCGTCGATCGGGCCTGCCAGGCTCGGGCCGAGATCGAACGCGTGCACCGTCGGAAGGCCGCGGATCCCGCCGAGCACGTGGTGAGCGCGCTCCCCCATTGCCACCCGCGACTGCTGGTAGATCGGCGGCGCATCCCGCGTGTACATACGCGCACCCAGATAGTGGACCGGCAACACCACGATCAGCACGATCAGGAACCGCCAGTCCAGTACCGCGAGACCGAACATCGTGAGGACGACGGTGAACAGTGCACCGGAGATCGCCGGCGCGGCCTCGCGGATCGCGGAACTGACCTGGGCCACATCGTCGGTCGCCCGCGACACGAGGTCGCCGCTGCCCGCCGATTCGATCCTGGCCAGCGGCAGCCGCATCGCGGCCTCCAGCATACGTTCGCGCAAGCGCGCCAGGCCTGTCTCGAACAGCTGCGAGGTGAGCATGAGCCCGAGACCGCTCAATGCTGCGAACACGATGACTCCGGCGACCATTGTTCCCGCAAGCCACGCGATGTCGGTGAGATCGCCGCCTTCGAGCACGACGTCGACGGATCGCCCCATCGCCCACGGCGTCACCAGACCGGCCGCTGCACCGACCACCAGCACGACGAATACGCCGGAGGCCATACGACCCTTACCTGCGAACACGGACCGCGCAACACGCACGGTGCCGCGCGCATCCGCGGTCCGGAACCGCTCGCCCGCACGAATAGCTGTAGTACTCATCGATCATCTCCGGAAACTGCGAAGGAAAGGTCGCTCAGCTCGAGCACATCGTCGGCCGCCGCCGTGAACGCGGGCGACCGCGTGAACACCACAGTGGTCCGTCCGCGCCGGAGTTCGGGTACGCGCTCGGCGATCGCGGCCTCGGTGACGGAATCGACGGCCGTCGTGGGGTCGACCAGCACCAGCACTTCTGCGGGCGCCGCGAGAGCGCGTGCAAGCGAGACACGTTGACGCTGTCCACCGGAGAGCAACCTGCCCGCTTCGCCGACCGGTGTGTCGAGGCCAGCGGGAAGCACCCGCGCGACGTCGTCGCACGCCGCGGCGAACACCGCGCGAGTGACGCGGGCATCGGCGTCGGGTGCGTCGTCCGGGACACCCGCAGCGATGTTGTCCACGACAGTGCCCTCGAACAGGTGCGACGCGTGGGGCACCACCCGCACGCTGCGTCGCGCCGCGTCGTTCCCCAGATCGAACAGGTCGACGCCGCCCACCAGGACTCGTCCGTGTTCCGGGTGACGCGACCGCGCGAGCACAGCGACCAGATCAGCGGTGGTCTCGGCGTCGGTATGGACGACGGTGAACTTGCCGGCTGCGATCGTCAGATTCAGATCACGTAGTCGCCCGGCCGTGAACGCCTCGAATTCGAGGGTGCCCTCGTCCGGGGCGTCACGATCGCCGGTGTCGACTGCGGGGGGTGCTTGCAGAACACTCAGGACCCGTTCGGCAGAGGCGACCGCTGCCGCCCACACCGCGCCCATGTTGGATCCGAGCGCGGCGAGCGGCCCCATGATCACCTGTGTCACGCCGACGACGGTGATGAGCTGCCCGACAGTGAGCGAGCCGGAGACGGCCATCGCGCCCGCGGCCACCGCGACACCGACGATGAGCAGGCCCGACGCGAATTCCATGGAGGCAATGTAGGCGCCTTCGGCGCGCGCCGAACGGAGCACACCGTCGAGCGCTCGACGACTCGCGCCGACGTATCGCCGCGACGCCTCCGCGTCGGCGCCGATGCCCTTGACCACGCGGATGCCGGTGACGAGGTCGGTGGCGGTACCTGCTGCAGCCCCCGCCACCTTCTGCTCCTCGAAGCTGCGCCGCCGCAGCGGACCGGAACCCTTGTCGAGCAACCACAGGATCACGGGCGCTCCGACGAGGATCGCCAGGCCGAGCGGCCACGACACGCTCAGCAGCACGACGGCGCCGAACACCACAGCGACGACATGCCCGATCGGGTACACCATGACGGCGATACCGCGAGCAAGCTGTTCGACGTCCGAGGTTGCGATATTCAGCATGTCGCCGGGGGTGCGCTGCGGGCCGCCGACGCCGCGCACGTCGAGGATCCGGTCGGTCACACGCGTGCGCATCCGATGCTGGACCGCAAGCATGCCCGCCTGTCCGATGCGCCCACCGAAGCGTGCCGAAACCGTCAGGACCGCGAATACGAGGGCGAGGACGAGCAGCCATCGCCACAGGGCATCGAAATCCCTGGTCGCGACCGCCCGGTCGATGGCATGCCCCATGACGACGGGCACCAGCGTCTCGCACACCTGATGGATCGCAACGAGCAACGCAGCCGGGGTCGTCCACTTCTTCGCCGCCAGCATCGTCCGCACGGTGAAGCGGCGGGGTGTCAGGGTGTCGTCGACGACGACCTCGGGTGTCGGCATCGCCCGGGGTGGCGGGTCGAAAAAGACTGGCAGCTTCATGTTCCTCCGTTGTGGTGCGCGGGTACACACATTGCCACGTGGCACGCCTACGGTGGAACGCATGCGTCTCGTCGTGCTCTTCGCCTGCTGCCTTCTCGCCGCTGCGTGCGGTTCGACGCCCCCTGATGTCGACCCGCTACCGGAGAGCCCCGAACCGGCAGGCGCCACGGTGTTCTCGGCCCGACCGGACATCGTCGAAGCACATCCGCTCACCATCACGTCGTTCTCACGCATCGGCGACGACCGGCTGTCTCTGCATTTCGAGACCGGAACCCCGGAGTGTTTCGGCGTCGACCCCGCCGTGACCGAGACCGATGACGTCGTGACGGTGTCGCTCGAGGGCGGCACCCTGCCGGAGGCGCAGGACAGCATGTGCATCATGGTCGCGGTGTTCGGGACCATCGAGGTGCCGTTGCAGTCGCCCCTCGGGGATCGAGTGGTCACCGCCTCCTGATCGATGCATTCCCCGCCCCGGCACTGGCTGCTCTATCTCTGCATCTCCACCGCGCTGCTGCACGCAGCATTCCAGTCGGTGCGTGTGCTGGTGTCGTACCGGATCCTCGCTCTCGGCGGCGACGCCGCGACGATCGGCATGATCACCGCCCTGTATGCGATCGTGCCGCTGCTCGCGGCAGTACGGATGGGTCGCGCCGTCGACCGCGGCCACGCGACCGTGATCCTGCGCGGTGGGATCGTCGTGTCCACCGTGGGTCTCGGATCGATCGCGCTCAGTTCCGGCCTGCTGGTGCTCGGACTCGGCAATATCGTGCTCGGGCTCGGTCAACTGCTCGTCACCGTCTCGGGTCAGGCGTTCGTGTCGATCCTGTCGTCGCCCGGCGAACTCGATCGCGGGTTCGCCGGCATCACCCTCGGTGTGTCGGTCGGGCAGGCCGTAGGAGTTCCGGTCGCGGGTGCGATCGCCGCGACCCACAGCACGAGCGACGGCACCGTCGAGACCACCGGCGCGCTCATCGCGATGACAGTGCTGGCGGCGCTCGCCCTGCCGTTCGTCATCGGCCTGCGGGAGCCGCTCGGCTCCGGGCGCACTGGAGACGACGGCCCACCGCAGTCGGTTCGCTCGATGCTCGCCACTCCCGGGATGAAGCCGGCGATGTTGTCGAGCCTGATCGTGCTGGCCTCCGTCGACCTCGTCGTCGTGTACCTGCCGCTGCTCGGAGAGCAGTTCGGTTTCGGGGTCCTGCTCGTATCGGTGCTGCTCACCGCGCGGACGGTCGCATCGATCGTGTCCCGGGCGCTGCTGCCGTGGGCGTTGCGCCGGATCCCGCGACGCCGACTGCTGTTGTCGGCGACCGCTGGCACGATCGTGCCGGTCGCGCTGATTCCCGTGGTGCCGAACCCGTGGGTGATCGGTCTGCTGCTCGCGGTATGCGGGGTTTTCTGGGGCGTGGGTCAGCCACTGACGATGACGTGGGTGGTCGAGCTGGTGGAACCGTCGGATCGGGCCTCGGCGCTGGCGGTGCGGTTGACGGGCAACCGGCTCGGGCAGGTCGCGGTGCCGCTCGCGGCGGGCGCGGTCGCCGGTGTTGCGGGGGTGGCGTCGGTGTTCTGGGTGACGGCCGCGCTGTTGTCCGCAGCAGCCACCTCCACGTGGCGGGCGCTGCGCCGCTGATTCGTCTCCGCGCGAATACACGAGGGGAATCCGGGTACTACCAGAAGATGAACCTGTCGCCCGCATATCCCCGCATCGTCGGGCTACTGACCGCCGCGTACGGCGCCTACACCGCGTTGCGCCCCGCGTCGCTGGTGCATGCCGCCGAACTCGAGGCACGAGGAAGCGGAGAAACCCGCACCGGTCGCGCCCTCGGCATTGCCCTCGGTGCCCGCGACGTGCTGTCCGGACTCTCGATGATGCTGGCCACACCGGGAGCACCGCTCCGGTCGGCCGTTGCGGCGAGGGTCGCGTTCGACCTCGGCGACGTCGTCGCGTTCGGTATTGCCAGTCCGCCCTCCGCGAAAGCCAAGGTCATGGGTGTCGCGGCCGGATGGGCCGCGGTGTGCGCCGCCGCGTTGCCGTCAGCGAGCCGCGTCACGCGCTGACGGCCCGCACCTACCTGCGACGCATCCGTACGTAATTGCCCACCACCGCCGCACCGAGACCGTCGAGGTCCGGAGCGACCACCCGGCCGGCCACACGACGGGCCATCCTGTCGACGATCCGGGCGAGCCCGGGATCGTCGCCGAGCCGGAAGATCGTCACCTGCGCATCGATCTTTGCGAGATGGTCGAGCTCGCGCACGGTCAGCCCGAGGGTCCGCGCGCTGGGCGGGTAGTCGAACGCCGCATACCCATCCGGTTCCAGGTGCGCGGTCGGTTCGCCGTCGGTGACGACGAGCACCACCGGCTGCGCGTTCGGATGACGTCGCAGATGCCGTCCGGCGAGCAACAGCGCGTGATGCAGATTGGTGCCCTGCTCGTAGACGCCGTCCAATCCTGCAAGTTCGGGGGCCGTGACCACCCGCGCGTGCCGACCGAACGCGATGAGCTGCAGTGCATCGCCGCGAAAACGGGTCGACACCAGATGATTCAGCGCGAGGGCGGTGCGCTTCATCGGCACCCACCGTCCGTCCATGACCATCGAGAACGAGGTGTCGACGAGAAGCGCAACCGCAGCCTGTGCGCGCTGTTCCGTCTCGACGACTTCGACGTCCGAGACCGTCATCCGAACGGGCACCCCGGGGTCGCGCAACGTCGCATTGGTCAACGTGCGCACGACATCCCACGGTTCGGTGTCGCCGAATTCCCACGACCGCGCTGCTCCGGTCGGTTCCCCCATCGCCCCGGCACGCCGCGTCTCTCGTTGTCCACCCCGCGACGAGAGACGGTTCATCACATCGCGCAGCGCGTGCTGCCCGAGTTGGCGCATGGCCTTGGGCGACAGACGCCACTGCCCATCCGCGCCGCGATCGAAGTACCCCTGCTTCTGCAGTTCCTTCTCGAGTTCGGCGAGCGTCCGCGCATCGGCGGCAGCTTCCGGGCCGAGATGACGTTCGAGGGCATCGAGGTCGATGTCGTCCAGCGAGGCACCCGCATACTGCTGCGACAACTGCTCGGCGAGCTGGTCGAGTTCCGAGATCTCCTGCAGCGCGCCGGTGCCTTCCCCGAGACCCATGCCCTCGTCGCCGCGGAATCGCTGCGAACCCGTCCAGTCCTCGCCGGGCCGGGCCGCACGCAGATTACCGTCGAGACGGTCGAGTTGCTGCATGAGATCCGGGGAGCCGAACGCCTGTTGAGCCAGCGCATCGAGTTCGTCGCGCTGTTCCTGAGTCAACGAATTGCGCAGTCGCTGCGCAGCGGCGGCACGCTGCGCGAGCGAATCGAGCAGTTCCTCGACATTCTGCGGATTCTCCGGGAAGAAATCGCCGTGCTCGGCCATGAACTGCTCGAAGTCCTCCGGGGTGTCCTCGCCACGGGAGTGCTTGTCGAGCAGATCGTTGAGATCCGAGAGCATCTCGGCGATGCGCTGCCGGTCTTCGTCGGTCGCGCCTTCGAGCGCCTGTTTCATGCCCGCGAACCTCTGGTCCAGCATCTCCCGGCCCAGCAGATCGCGGATCTTCTCGTAGTCCTCGCGCGCCTGAGCGCTCCGCCAGTCGTAGTCGGCCAGTTCCTGTACGGCCTGCGCGGTGGAGCCCGGGAGTTCCTCCATGCGCATCTCCGAGAAGCGCGCATCGTCATCGAGGGCGCGCGCGAGCGTCTTCCGCTCTTCGAGGACAGCCTTGTCCAGCAGCTCACGCACCTCCCGCAGAGTTCCGTCGAGATTGTTGCGGTCGAGCAGCTCACGCCTACGCCTGTTCGCCTGCGCTGCAAGTTTGTCCAGGCCCCGCATAGTGCCCTGCCCGCGGCGGAGCAATTCACGCAGCGCCTGTCGCGGCGAGCTGCCGGCGAGGACATCGTCGCCGATGAAGGCGAGCGCGTCGCGCAGATCCACGGGCGGGGCGAGTGGATCACCGCCGTGGTACGGACCGTAGCGAGCCGCCCGACTCATCAGGAGTACACCGCCGCGCCGTCGTCGCCGGTGTCCTTCGCGATCCGGCGCGCAAGATAGAGCCCCTCGAGTGCGAGTTCGAGTGCGGACGCCCTGGTTCCGGGGTCGTTCGCGGCGAGCCGGTCGGCGATGTCGTCGAGCACAGGCAGTTCGGGCAGCTCGTCGAGCAGCACCTTCGCCGTGATCCGTTCCCCAGTCACGACGGGCTCGCCCTGTTCGACGGCAGAGACGAGCGGGGCGAGATCGATACCGGCCAGGCGGGCGCGGGCAGTCTCGGCGGTCGCGCGGCGCAGCAGGTGGTCGAGCACCTCGAATTCGCGTCCCTCCTCGCCGGACTCGAATTCGACCTTGCCCCGCAGGACCTCGACGACGGTGCCGAGATCGACCGGGCGCGCGACCGGGTCGTCCTCGCCCAGGACGGCACCGCGACGAACGGCTGCGGCAGCAACGGTCTCCGCTCCCGCGACCGCGAACCGCGCCGACACTCCGGACCTCTGGTCGACCGATGTCGACTCGCGCAGCAGCCGGGTGAAGCGAGCCAGGATCTCGAGCAGGAAACCGGGAACACGGGCCTGCAGTTCGGCTTCCTGCCGGATGACCGCGATCTCGTCGTCGAGTTCCATCGGGTAGTGGGTGCGGATCTCTGCGCCGAAGCGGTCCTTGAGCGGTGTGATGATGCGTCCGCGGTTCGTGTAGTCCTCCGGGTTGGCGCTCGCGACGAGCAGTACGTCGAGCGGCAGCCTGATGGTGTATCCGCGCACTTGGATGTCGCGTTCCTCCATCACGTTCAGCAGCGACACCTGGATGCGCTCGGCAAGATCGGGCAGCTCGTTGACGGCGACGATGCCGCGGTGCGACCGCGGTACCAGACCGAAATGGATGGTCTCGGGATCACCTAGGCTGCGCCCCTCGGCGACCTTGACAGGATCGACATCGCCCACGAGGTCGGCCACGGATGTGTCCGGGGTCGCCAGCTTTTCTGCGTACCGTTCGCTGCGGTGCCGCCACGCGACGGGAAGGTCGTCACCGAGTTCGGCGGCGCGCCGGATGGAGGCGGGCGTGATCGGCTCGTAGGGGTGCTCGCCCAGCTCCGAGCCGGCGATCACGGGTGTCCATTCGTCGAGGAGCAGCGGCAGGGTGCGCAGCAGGCGGGTCTTGCCCTGGCCTCGTTCACCGAGCAGCACCACATCGTGGCCGGCGAGCAGTGCCCGCTCGAGCTGCGGGACCACGGTCTCGTCGAACCCGACGATGCCGGGCCACGGGTCGGTGTCGTCGCGCAGCGCAGTGAGCAGATTCTGTCTGATCTCGTCCTTGACGGAGCGCTGCACGTGTCCGGACGCGCGCAGCTCACCGAGAGTGGACGGGCGGGATGTGGGAGAGGTCACCCCACCCAAGGTACGACCGTCGCGTCGTTTCGGCACCCCCTCGCGAATCGAGCGAGCGAAACGACGGCAACACGGGGCCTCGCGCATACACTGCCGCTCATGGACACCTGGTTCCTGGCGGTGCTGCTCGGACTCGGCCTGGCCGCCGCGACCGGGTTGCGCACATTCCTCCCGCTGCTGATGTTGAGCGCTGCGGTGCACTTCGAACTCTTCGGCATCGTCGTGGGTGACTCGATGTTGTGGGTCGGTTCCACCGCTGCTCTGACCGCGCTCACGATCGCGACGGTCACAGAAGTGCTCGCCGATCTGATCCCGTTCGTCGACAATGCGTTGTCTCTGGCCGGTACGGTCACCCGCCCGGTCGCGGGAGCGCTGGTGGCATGGGCAGCGCTCAGCAACCTCGATCCGGCGTGGGCGGCGATCGCCGGGATCGTCGTCGGCGCGCCCACCGCGCTCGCGGTGAGCACGGCGCAGACCGGAACGCGCGCCGTGAGTACCGCCACAACCGCGGGCTTCGGCAATCCGGTGTTGTCGGTGATCGACAGCGTGGCGTCGTTCGTGACGTCGCTGATCTCGCTGGTCCTGCCGCTGTTGGTGATCCCTCTGTTGATCTTGTTCGGCTGGCTCGGATTCAAGGGGTACGGCCGGATGCGACGCGCGCGGTCTGCCGGAACGGCCTGAGTGTCCACCGAGGGGTGCCCTTCTGATAGACAAATGACATGTCGGACACCGAGATCACCTTTTCCAGCGGCGATGTGACCCTGCACGGCAGCATGCGCATTCCCGTCTCGATCAAGGGAGCGGTGCCGGCGGTGCTGTTGCTCGCGGGCAGCGGCCCCACCGATCGCAACGGCGACAGCGCCCTGCTCCCGGGGAAGATCGGCACTCTCCGGCACCTCGCCGACGTCCTCGAAGACAACGGATTCGCAAGCTTGCGCTACGACAAGCTCGGCAGCGGCACCACGGGCCTCGGCCCCTACGACGTCGAGGACGTCGCCGATCTCGGGTTCTCGACGTTCATCGAAGCCGCCGCCGACGCCCTGGCCTTTCTCGCAAAGCAACGCGGCGTGGATTCCTCGCGGATGTACGTCATCGGGCACAGCGAGGGAGCACTGATCGCCCTGTCGCTCGCGCAGAACAACGCTCGCACCGACATCGACATCAAGGGCCTCGGTCTCCTCGAGCCGCTGGCCGTGCGCCTGCTCGATCTGCTCACCGCCCAAATCGATGCCCAGCTCGACGCGGTGGTGTCTGCACGGCAGCTGCCCGTGCAGATCGCCGATCAACTGCGTCTCGCGCTCGCCGGTGCGGTCGAGTCGCTCCGCGCCGACGGTACCTTGAGTGACGACCTGCCCGAACCGCTCCGCAACGCCGGTCTCGTCTCGGCCAACGCGAAAGCCCTCGCAGAAGAGGACGCACTCGATCCCCGGATGCTCGCCGCGCAGATCGACGGCAATCTTCCCGTCCTCACGACCGTCTCGTCGAAAGACATTCAGGTCCGGATCGAGGACGTCGACGCGCTCGATTCCGCGCTGGTGCACACCCGCTTGACGTCGCTGCGCATGCAACGCACCAACCACGTCCTCAAGGACATCGGCGAGCAGCAGTCCACCGGCTCCGACTACGTCGCCGATCTGCCGTACTCCGAGGAGTTCACCAGCGGTTTCGAGAAGTGGATCAAATCGCTCTGACCAGAGGCCCGCGACCGCGCGGGGAATTTTGGATGTCGCTTACGTGTAAATCGTGTATGGTTTGCCGTTAACCCGCTGGAGCACACAAGAAAGGTACGGTCCGATGCAACGTCAGTATCAGTTCTGCAAGCGCCGCTTCGTACCGTTCGCCTACTTCCACTTCCACGTAGCCCCGCGGCAACCCCGAGAATAGAGTCCTCGACGACTCCGCTCTCGGCACCCGGGCACATCGCCCCGGGTGCCTTTTTCTTTCCCTTCCAACAGGAGAACACCATGAAATTCCGACTCTCCCCTACCGGCGAGATCCCGAAAACCCTGCCCGACGATCTGACAGGCCACGCCATCACGATCGATCTCAGCCACGTCGATGCAGAAAAAGCCGCAGAAGCTGCCGATCTCATCCGTAAGCTGCTCGATCGCGGTGCCGCCCGCCTCGTCATCGCCGACGATCGCGGCGTCCTCGACGCAGATGCTCCCGCACAGCACACCGCCCACCCGCACGCTGCCTGAAACAGCAACTGCGAGTGGGCGGTAGCCCTGCGAGAAATACTCTCTCAACGCAACATCAGTGCGCGAAGTGGCGGGCACCCGTCAAGTACAGCGTGATGCCTGCTTCGCGAGCAGCCTCGATGACATCGCTGTCGCGCACTGAGCCGCCCGGCTGCACCACAGCCTTGACGCCCGCCTCGGTCAGCACCTGCAGACCGTCCGCGAACGGGAAGAACGCGTCGGACGCTGCGACGGAGCCGACGACACGGTCCCCGGCGCGGGCCACCGCGAGGCGAGACGAATCGACCCGGTTGACCTGGCCCATACCGACACCGACGGTCGCCCCGCCGGACACCAGCAGGATCGCGTTGGACTTGACGGCACGAACCGTGCGCCACGCGAACTCGAGATCGCGCAGTGTCGCCTCGTCGGCCGGATCTCCGCACGCGAGCTGCCAGTTGGCGGGCGCATCTCCGTCAGCGGTGAGCGCGTCGCGCTCCTGCAGAAGCAATCCGCCGGAGATCTGACGCATCTCGATCTGTGCGGTCTTCGGCGAATCCGCGCGCAGGATGCGGATGTTCTTCTTTCGGGAGAGCACCTCGACGGCACCGTCCGCGTACGCGGGGGCGATGATCACCTCGGTGAAGATCTCGGCGACCTGCTCGGCCATCTTCACGCTCACCTCACGGTTCGCGGCGATCACGCCACCGTACGCCGACACCGGGTCGCACTCGTGCGCATTGCGGTGGGCGGCGGCGATATCGTCGGCGATCGCGATGCCACACGGATTGGCATGCTTGATGATCGCGACGCACGGCTCGCTGTGGTCGTGCGCAGCGCGCCACGCAGCATCGGCGTCCTGGTAGTTGTTGTACGACATTTCCTTGCCGTGGAACTGCTCGGCCTGCGCCAGACCCGGCTCGCCGTCCTCGGACACATACAGCGCAGCGGCCTGATGCGGGTTCTCGCCGTAGCGCAGGACATTCGCGCGGACCCATGTCGCACCTGCCCACGCAGGGAACTGCGAGTCGCCGCCCTCTGCGATGACCTCATCGGTCGCGGCGGCATTTCCCGTCGCTTCGCTCGCCCCGTTCGCGTAGCCGGCGTTCATCCAGCTCGCAACCGCGACGTCGTATGCAGCGGTGTGCTGGAAGGCCTGCGCCGCAAGACGCTTGCGCTGGGCCAGCGTGAACCCGCCGCCCTTGACGGACTCGAGGACGTCACCGTAGCCGGCGGGGTCGACAACCACCGCGACCGACGGGTGGTTCTTCGCCGCAGCACGCACCATGGACGGGCCACCGATATCGATCTGCTCGACGCACTCGTCGGGAGTCGCGCCCGAGGCCACGGTCTGCGTGAACGGATACAGGTTGACGATCACCAGCTCGAACGCCTCGATACCGAGATCGGCGATCTGGTCGAGGTGGTCCTGCTTGCGCGTGTCCGCGAGGATGCCTGCGTGTACGCGCGGGTGCAGCGTCTTGACGCGGCCTTCGAGACATTCGGGGAACCCGGTGAGCTCCTCGACCCGGGTCACGGGCACGCCTGCACCGGCGATCGTCGCGGCGGTGGAGCCGGTGGACACCAGTTCGACGCCCGCGTCGTGCAGCCCACTCGCCAGCTCGACCAGTCCGCTCTTGTCGTAGACGCTGACCAGTGCGCGGCGCACAGTCTTACGTTCGGTCACTGGGGATCACGGCCTTTCGTCCATCGGATACAACTCCACGGGTCGCGACGGCGGCGACAACGTCGACCAGCAAGCGTCGTTCCACAATCTTGATGCGTTCGTGCAAGGCAGCCTCATCGTCGCCGTCGAGGACCGGCACGGTTTCCTGCGCAAGAATCGGACCGGTGTCGACGCCACCGTCGACGAGGTGCACGGTCGACCCCGAAACCCTCACGCCGTAGGCCAGCGCGTCGGGCACAGCGTGCGCACCGGGGAACGACGGCAGCAGAGCGGGATGCGTGTTGATGATGCGCCCCCCGAAACGTCCGAGGAAAGCGGCGCCGAGGATCTTCATGAACCCTGCGGTGACGATGAGGTCGGGTTCGTGTTTCGCGACGGCCTCCGTGAGGGCGCGATCCCACTCGCCGCGGTCGGTGTAGTCGCGCAAGCTCGCTTTGAAGTGTGGGATATCGGCAGCAGCGGCATGCTCTTGCGCAGCGCACTCGCGGTCGACTCCGACGGCAACGATCCGCGCAGGGTAGTCGTCGGTGAAAGTCGCGTCGATGAGCGAACGCAGAAGACTTCCCGTGCCCGAAGCGAGGACGACGATCCGCGCGGGCGCGGTGGGCGGCAGCTGGTCACGCGAGGCAGTCAGCGCTGTACTCCTGGAACTCGAGGGGGCAGGCCGGAAAGGCGGCCGCCTCAGAGACTAGTCGCCTTCCTTCCCACGCTTTTCTTCGACCTCCTCGTGCGCGTCCGACTCCTCGTCTTCGAGGTCGACGACTTCTGCGTCGATGACATTCGGGTCGGTGACGTTCGGGTCGTCGGAGTCCTCGGCTTCGCCGTCGGTATCCCGAGCTTCGAGGACTTCGTCTTCGGTGCCTGCGTCTTCGGTGCCTGCGTCTTCGGTGTCGTCGTCTTCGGTGGCCGGCTCCTCGACATCTTCGGGATCGGCGGCCTCCTCGCCGTCATCCGCAGTATCCGCACCGGGGCCCTCGATCGCCTTGACCTGGTCGTCCCCGTCGTCACCATCGAGGTCGTCGTACTCGTCTTCGTAGTCGTCGTACTCGTCCTCGGCCACCTGCGCTGCCGCGAACTTGCCTTCGCGCCACATCAGCAACTGCGCGGTGATCAGCCCGAGCAGCCCGACCCACGCGAACACCAGAACACCCGTGAGCCACCAATTGCTCCCCACGATCCCGAAGATCCCGAGCGGACCACCTGCAGCCCAGGTCAGCAGCGCGATCGCGACGCCGGTCTGCGCGGCGGCCGCGAGAAGCGTCAGCGACGCGTCGGAACTGCGCACCGGGAGGCCATCGGCCTGCGCCTGCAGGACACGGTGCGCCACGAACCGGCCCGCGAGCGCCCCGACGGTCGCGGGAACCGCAAGCATCACCGGCCAGAACGCAGCTGCAGGACCGGCGGGAATCGCGGCGAGGACGGGCAGCGCAGGCAAGTCGCCGCCGCTCGCCTCGAACAGGCTCAATCGGACGTCACCGAACTGCACGGTGCTACCGGCAAGGATCGACGAGGCACCCAAGAAGACGTTGGGGAGATAGAGAACCGACAGCACCGTCAGACCGAGGACACCGACGACTCCCTCGCCACGCTCGAGCAGGTCGCCCATGGTGGTCCACGACAACGCCATGCCCACCAGCGTGAGGACACCGCCTATCGCGAACATGCTCAGGAGCGCTCGCACTGCCGGGCGCACCGACAGGACGAGCCACTCGGGGACTTCGTACCTCCTGCACACCACGCGCCACGTCCGGGAACCGATCCCCAACACGGCGGCCAGGAGATACAGGCCGTTCACCCAGGAGAGGGCAGCGGCAGCATTGGGGGTCGTCACCGGGAGCACTCCCGCGGCGTCCTGCATCACGACCAGGGCGATCACGGTCACGATCATCGGGCCCGCGAGGGTTGCGACAACGATCCGCGCCGCATCCTGCAGCGTCAGATTCTGTTCGGTGTGGTCGATGGTCGAATCCACGGCGGAGGCACTCGCCCGCGCCGCCTGCCACACGATCAGCCCCGTGGGCAGCAATGGGAGCACGCCGAGCGACGTGTCGTCGATCGACAGGGTCACCTGGTGCAGTGCCAGCCATGTGCCGGCGATCGCCGCGTAGATCCCTGTCAGATCGCTGTTCGCCACGACCATTGTGATCACCACGACGGTCGCGACGAAGGCGATCGTCACCGCGGGGACACGCGCCGCCGCTGCGATCAGGATCCGGAAGCGCTCCGAGTCGATGTGCTCGTCATCGGAAGGTGTGTGCCGAACTGGCCGGCCTAGCGTCGAAGTCATCACCTCGATGGTTGCACCGTCGTTCGGCCGACTGCGTCAGGCGCGCCGGTCACCGCTGGTCGTCGGGCGCGCGGAACACCTGAGTCGGCGCATCCTGGGTGTTCTCGGCCACAGGGTTCTCGGCCGCAGGGGACGTACTCGACTCGGTCTCGCGGGCCTGTTCGGGCTCGGCCTCCTGCGACCGGGTCGGGTCGTGGGACTGCCCCGGGTCGTGGGACTGCCCTGCCTCGCGCTGTGCCGCCACGTAGGGCTGCAGGTACTCGCTGTAGGGAGCCTGCCCGGGTGTCTGCCCCGAAAAGGTGTCCTGCCGGCCCGGGTAGTGCTGCATCCCCGGGTACTGGGTCTGACCGCCCTGTTGCGCACCGAACTGCTGTTGCTGGGCCCCGAACTGCTGAGCTCCGAACTGTTGAGCTCCAATCCCCTGACTGCCGTATCCCTGAGCGCCGTATCCCTGGGTGCCGTATCCCTGCCCGGGAGATTGCGCGCCGAACTGGCCCGCCGGAGATTGCTGGCCCTGCTGGGGTGCACCTTGCTGGAAGGACTGCGACTGGAAGCCCTGCCCGTACACGCCCTGCGGGGCAGATCGCTGCCCCGGCACCAGCACGCCGATACCGAAGAGCAGCGCGAACACCGCAAGCGCCGTCTGCAGGAGACCGAGGACGAGAATCGTCACACCGCCCCAGGCGATGCCGGTGTCCTGAGGCAGGTGGAACAGCTGGAACAGCGACGTCACGAATCCGACCCCCGACGCGACGACCGCTATAGCACGTAGATCCTGGCCGGGCAGCAAGGACAGCGCCGCGCAACCACCGCCGAAAAGCAGAAACGCCAGCGGCACGACCGCAAACCCGAAGTCGAACGACGACAACGACACGAACGAGCCGAACGTGATCCTCACGTACGGGGCGAGCCCGACGATGAAACTCACGACGCCGAGCACCGCCACGCCGATCGGTAACAGCAACGGCACAACCTTGCTCTGGACGGATGGGCCGCTGGGGTATGACATCGATCCTCCTGCAGTAGTCGGTCGCTGATCACCACCCTATGCACCCGACGCCAGAATGGTGGCCATGCCGCACACACTCGCGCTCGGATCCGATGTCGTCGTGGAAACGGAGGTGAAGCATTCGCGCTTCCTCGCCGCGCTGCGGCGGGTCGACTCGACCGGCGACGCCGCCGGTTTCGTGGAGGAACAACGTCGTCTGTATCCGGATGCCCGTCACCATTGCTGGGCATTCGTCGTGGGCGACGACCAGGCGCAACGGGCGGAACGGTCGAGCGACGACGGCGAGCCCGGCGGCACAGCCGGCGTCCCGATACTGCAGGTGCTGCACCACCGCGACCTCGTGAACATTGTCGTGGTGGTCACGCGCTGGTTCGGCGGTATCAAACTCGGCGCGGGAGGTCTGGTGCGCGCTTACTCCGGGGCGGTGTCGACGGCGCTGGACACCGCCGCACTCGTCGAACGACAAAAACGTGAGCGGTTCACCTTCGATGTCGGGCATGCCGACGCCGGGCGACTCGAAGCAGAACTGCGCGGACGGGGCGTGGCAGTGCTCGACGTCGTCTACACCGACCGGGTGGAATTCACGGTGGCGGGCGATGCGGCCGAGCTCGAAGGCCTGGTGGCTTCGCTGACCTCGGGTGCAGGCGAGCTCGAACCGGCAGGCACGGAGTGGATCGACCGGTAGGAGCGGCACTCACCGGAGAACGAGCACGCGGCGCCCCCCGGCTGTATGGTCCGGGTGGGCGCCGCGGTGAATCTGCTCAGGCGCTACCAGCTCAGAGCGATGCGAGGATCTCGCGCGCGAGTGCAGCGGTCTCGGACGGCGTCTTGCCGACCTTGACGCCTGCAGCTTCGAGAGCGTCCTTCTTGGCCTGCGCCGTGCCCGACGAGCCGGAGACGATGGCGCCTGCGTGGCCCATCGTCTTGCCTTCGGGAGCGGTGAAGCCCGCAACATAGCCGACGACCGGCTTCGTGACGTTGGCCTTGATGTAGTCGGCTGCGCGCTCTTCGGCGTCGCCACCGATCTCGCCGATCATCACGATGACCTTGGTCTGGGGATCCTTCTCGAACGCCTCGATGGCGTCGATGTGGGTGGTGCCGATGACCGGGTCGCCGCCGATGCCGATGGCGGTCGAGAAGCCGTACTCACGGAGCTCGAACATCATCTGGTAGGTCAGGGTGCCGGACTTCGAAACCAGGCCGACCGGGCCCTTGCCCGCGATGTTCGCCGGGGTGATGCCGACGAGCGCCTCACCGGGGGTGATGATGCCGGGGCAGTTGGGGCCGATGATCCGGGTCTTGTTGCCCTTTTCGACGTTGTAGGCCCACGCGTACGCGGAGTCCTGCACCGGGATGCCCTCGGTGATGACGACGAGCAGCGGGATCTCGGCGTCGATGGCCTCGACGATGGCGTCCTTGGAGAAGGCCGGGGGAACGAACGCGATCGAGACGTCCGCGCCGGTCTCCTTCATGGCCTCCGCGACGGTGCCGAAGACGGGCAGCTCGACGGCGTTGCCGTCCTTGTCCGTGTGCGAGACCGTGGTGCCTGCCTTGCGGGCGTTCACGCCACCGACGACCTGGGTGCCTGCCTTGAGCATCAGTGCGGTGTGCTTGGTGCCCTCGCCGCCGGTGATGCCCTGGACGATGACCTTGGAATCCTTGGTCAGGAAGATTGCCATTGTTCTGTGTGTCCCTTACTTCGCGGCGAAGGCGAGCTCGGCAGCCTTGTCGGCAGCCTCGTCCATGGTTGCGACGACCGTGACCAGCGGGTGAGCGGCCTCGGCGAGGATGCGCCGACCCTCGTCGACGTTGTTGCCGTCCAGGCGCACGACGAGCGGCTTGTTGGCCTCGTCGCCCAGGGTCTTCAGTGCACCGACGATGCCGTTGGCGACCGCGTCACACGCGGTGATGCCACCGAAGACGTTCACGAACACGCTCTTGACCTGCGCGTCGTTCAGAATGACGTCGAGTCCGGCAGCCATGACTGCAGCGGAGGCGCCGCCGCCGATGTCGAGGAAGTTGGCCGGCTTGACGCCGCCGTGCTTCTCGCCTGCGTAGGCGACGACGTCCAGGGTCGACATGACCAGACCTGCGCCGTTGCCGATGATTCCGACCTCGCCGTCGAGCTTGACGTAGTTGAGGTCGTTCTCCTTGGCCTTGAGCTCGAGCGGATCCGTCGCGTCCTTGTCCTCGAACTCGGCGTGGCCGGGCTGACGGAAGTCGGCGTTCGCATCCAGGGTGACCTTGCCGTCGAGGGCGAGGATCTGGTCGTCGGGCGTACGGACGAGGGGGTTGACCTCGACGAGGAGAGCGTCCTCCTTGATGAAGACCTCCCACAGCTTCTGGATGGTCACAGCCGCGGCATCGAGAACCTCGGCGGGCAGGTGGCCCTTCTCTGCGATCTCGCGCGCGAACGCGAGGTCGACGCCCTTGACGGCGTCGACGGCGATCTTCGCCAGGCGGTCGGGCTTCGTGGCGGCGACCTCTTCGATCTCCATGCCACCCTCGACCGAGCACATCGCCAGGTAGGTGCGGTTGGTGCGGTCGAGCAGGAAGGAGATGTAGTACTCCTCCGCAATCTCGCTCGCCTCTGCAACCAGCAGCTTCTTGACGATATGACCCTTGATGTCGAGGCCGAGAATGTTCTCGGCGTGGGTCTGCGCGTCGTCTGCGGTCGCGGAGTACTTCACGCCGCCGGCCTTACCACGGCCACCGACCTTGACCTGCGCCTTGACCATCACGGGCTTGCCGATTTCCTCGGCGATCTCGCGGGCACCGGCGACGGTGTCGGTCACACGGCCGGCCGATGTCGGCACGTCATGCTTGGCGAAGAGTTCCTTCGCCTGGTATTCGAAGAGATCCATCTGCTCACCGTCTCGTCTGCGTTCTCGCCCGCTCGGGGGTATTGAGCGGGCCGATTTCGGACTCTAGTTTCTCGGACGACCTACGAAACGACTGCGCCCGCACTCTGTGGCACACATCACGGGCTCCGCAGGCCTCGTATTACCTCACGGGGGTTACCTCCGGGAAGGCAGCTGTACGACACCCGAGAGGACCACCTGAACCAGGATGACAGGTGACCGAGACCGCATGGCGACCGGCACCCGGAGCGGGTTCCGGTGATCGCGCGCACAGGCATGCAGGACACCCGACGATCACATTCGCAATCTCCGCACTCATCGAAGGTTTGAATTCGTGACCTGGGGGGAATGACCGGATCCACCCAGGTCCAACCTGTGATGCCAGTCACATAAGCGCCCGCTTCGGACATACGGCTTGCCACCTACGCGACCGTTTCGTTACCGTCACCTCCAGCTCGAGTAACGATGAGGTCACGACGAAGGAGGACGGCATGCGTCCAGGCAGCCAGATCACCGGCAGCCCCGCTCGCCGCTCCACCACCCCCGACGACGCCTGGGACCCCTGGAGTTCGTCCGATACCCAGCACTTCGGCGATACCGACTTCCGCAACACCGGTAAGGCACAACCCACCTACTACGGCAGCGAGCCGGTCGAGAACGTCAACTCCCCCGCGCCGCGTACGGGTGCCCACCGCATCCCCACTCCCCCCACCGCACTCAAGGGTCGCGCAGCCGTCTTTGCGGTCGCCGCCGGTGCCGTCGTCGCCGCAGGACAGGCCGCGACCAGCACTTCCGGTTCGAGCCCCGAGACCTCCGAGATCGCACTCGCCGCCGACACCTCGAACGCGAACACCCTCACCGCGACGGCCGTGCCGCAGGCAGCCCAGTTCGCCTCCGATTCTGCGAGCAACGGCGCAGCGCCGTCACAGGCACCCCAGGTTCTCAACATTGCAGATCCCAACGATCTGTCGCAGTTCTCCAACCTGCTCGCCAAGGGCCAGCGTTTCAGCGAGGAGCGGGCAGCACGCGAAGAAGCCGCCCGCCGTCCCCTGTTCGTACTGCCTGCCGTCGGCGCGTTCACCTCGAATTTCGGAGCCCGGTGGGGCACCCTGCACGCGGGTGTCGACATCGCAGGCCCGATCGGCACCCCAATCCTCGCGGTCGCCGACGGCGAGGTCATCGACTCCGGTCCGGCCCAGGGATTCGGCATGTGGGTTCGCCTGCTCCACGCAGACGGCACGGTCACCGTGTACGGGCATATCAACGAATCGCTCGTCACCGTCGGTCAGAAGGTCATGGCGGGCGATCAGATCGCCACCATGGGCAACCGCGGATTCTCCACCGGCCCGCACCTGCACTTCGAGGTTCACCTCGGCGGCGTCGACAAGATCGACCCGTTGCCGTGGCTCGCCACACGAGGCATCTCCCTCGGCCAGAACGCCGACTGAGCAGAACACTCCGGCGCTTACGGAAAGCGCCACCGCGTCGCCACTCCGCGTGATTTCCCCCGCTGGCGCGGCGCCGCCACTTTCCTCAGAGCTTGGTCATCGGCACACCGCCGACCAGCATCAGCCGCACCTTACCTGCGCTTCCGAAATCGATGACCACCGTCGCGGTGGGCCCGGATCCCTTGGTTTCGAGCACCGTCCCCAGACCGTACTTGTCGTGTGTGACGCGGTCGCCCACGGCAAGCACCAGATGATTGTTGCGCCCTCGCGCCGCTCCGAAACTCGGAGTCGCCGAACGTGATTCGCCGGCGGAGAAGCGAGATCCGGTACCCGACCCGATGGACTGCCCACGCGCCGGACCTGGATCGGCCCGACGCCAATCGACGAGCTCCTGCGGAACCTCTTGCAAGAAACGCGATTCCGGGTTGGTCACCGGCTGCCCCCACGCCGAGCGCAGTATCGCGCGCGACAGGTAGAGACGACGACGCGCGCGGGTGATACCCACGTACGCGAGGCGTCGCTCCTCGGACAGTTCGGCCGGGTCGCCGAGCGCACGCATGTGCGGGAACTGACCGTCTTCCCAACCGGTTACGAACACCACCGGGAACTCCAGCCCCTTCGCGGTGTGCAGTGTCATGAGCGTGACGACGCCGTCGTCGTTGTCGGGAAGCTGATCTGCATCCGCGACCAGCGACACCTTCTCGAGGAATGCGGCCAGAGAGCCGGGCGCGGGTTCGCCCTCCTCGAGTTCAGGATCGACCACCCCGGCAGCGTTGCGGGCATCCGAGCTGAACTCTCTTGCCACACTGACCAGTTCGTGCAAGTTGTCGAGGCGGGTGCCGTCCTGAGGGTCGTCGCTGGCGGCAAGTTCGGCACGGTAACCGCTGCGTTCGATGATCGCCTCGACCACGTCGCCGATGTCGACCGCGTCATTTCCGTCGGCGTCGGTCTCGCTCAACATCGTTCGCAAGTCGTCGAGCATGCCGACAAAACCCGCAATTGCCTTCTGCGCACGCGTGTTCAACAGCGCGACATTGCCCTCAGCGGCATCGAGCAGCGCCTGCCCGAAACTCACGCCGTACCGTTCTGCGTGGACGGCGACACACGCCTCGGCACGATCACCGATGCCACGGCGCGGGGTATTGAGGATACGGCGCAGGCTCACCGTGTCGTGGGGATTGTCGAGAGCCTTGAGGTACGCGACGGCGTCGCGCACTTCCTTACGCTCGTAGAACCGCACTCCCCCGACCACCTTGTAGGGCACACCGTGACGGATGAACACGTCTTCGAAAGGCCGGGAAGCATTGTTGGTGCGGTAGAACACGGCGATATCGGAGTACTTGACCTCGCCGGTGTCGACCAGCCGGTCGATTTCGGAGGCGACGAACCGGGCTTCGTCGTGCTCGTTGTCGGCCACGTAGCCGGTGATCGCCTCACCCGTTCCCGCGTCGGTCCACAGTCGCTTCTCCCGTCGGCCGGTATTGCGGGAGATGACGGCGTTCGCGGCCGACAGGATGTTCTGTGTCGAACGGTAGTTCTGCTCCAGCAGAATGGTGCGCGCCTGGGGATAGTCGCGCTCGAACTCCTCTATGTTGCGAATCGTCGCGCCGCGGAACGCGTAGATCGACTGGTCGGCGTCTCCCACCACGCACAGCTCGCTCGGCGGGACATCGCCCGGTTCGTCAGGGTCGCCGACGAGGGTACGCACGAGCACGTATTGCGCGTGGTTGGTGTCCTGGTATTCGTCGACGAGAACGTGACGGAAGCGACGGCGGTAATACTCGGTGACCTGCGGATGAGCCTGCAGAAGTGCGACCGTCTCGCCGATGAGGTCGTCGAAGTCGAATGCATTGGCCGCACGCAACCGCTTCTGATACTGCGCGTACACACTCGCGACGATCTTCGGGAGCGGAGCGGGATCGGAACTTGCGGTCGCGGCGGCTTCCTCAGGGCCTATCAGCTCGTTCTTCAGGTTCGAGATCTGGGTGGCGAGCAGCCTGGCGGAGTACTTCTTGGTGTCGAGCTCGAGATCCTTGGCAATCATCGTCAGCAGACGACGGGAATCGTCGGAGTCGTAGATCGTGAAATTGGAGTTCATGCCGGTCAGCAACGCGGATTGCGCACGCAGGATCCGCACGCAGCTCGAATGGAACGTCGAAACCCACATCGAATGCGCACGCGGCCCGACGAGCCCCGCCACACGCTCGCGCATCTCGGCCGCGGCCTTGTTGGTGAAGGTGATGGCGAGCACCTGCCCGGGGGTGACACCGCGCTCGGCAAGCAGATATGCGATACGGCGGGTGAGCACAGCGGTTTTGCCCGAACCCGCTCCCGCGACGATGAGCAGCGGAGCCCCCTCGTGGGTGACCGCTTCCCGCTGTTGCGGATTGAGGCCCTCGAGAAGGGCGTCGGAAGCGGGGAGCGAATGGGCGAGCGCTGCAGGAGTGTTCATCGTCCTCTAAAACTACCGGACGGGTCGGACATCGAATCCGACTTGGCCGCTCGGTGTACGGGTGGCAAACTGGACGCCATGTCATGTGTCCTTCGTTCGGCCGAGCTGCGCGCACACGGTCGGTTCCGCGTCTCGACCACCGACGTTTCCCGATCCGGGTAACAGCCCCCGATTCCCGGACGATTCCAGAGCTGACTCGAGGAGACGACATGAGTACGAACATCGACGCTTCCCTGACCGGCGGTGCCGCCACCCCGAACGGTGCCGCAGCCGACCCCGTGCCCACCTCCGAGGCCGAGATCGACAAGCTCCGCCAGGAGATCGACCGCCTCGACGCGGAGATTCTGGCCGCAGTCAAGCGTCGCGCCGAGGTGTCCCGTCTGATCGGCCGCACTCGCATGGCTTCCGGTGGCACCAGACTCGTCCACAGCCGCGAGATGAAAGTACTCGAGCGCTTCAGCGAGCTCGGGCAGGAAGGTCACACCCTGGCGATGCTGCTTCTGCGCCTCGGCCGGGGACGCCTCGGCCACTAGCAGGCGCCCCGAGCCGTCGGTCACTGCAAGGCGATGTACTTCGTGTCGAGGTACTCCTCGATCCCTTCACTGCCGCCTTCCCGACCGAGGCCTGAGTCCTTGACGCCACCGAACGGCGCCGCGACGTCGGAGACCACTCCCCGATTGACGCCCAGGATGCCCGACTCGATCGCATCCGACAGGCGCAACGCCCGGTCGAGGTCCTTGGTGAAGGCGTAAGCCGCCAATCCGTACTCGGTGGCATTCGCCGCGGCGATCGCTTCGTCCTCGGTGTCGAATCCGCTGATCGCGGCCACCGGACCGAACACTTCCTCGCGCAGGATGCGGGCCCGCTGCGGTACGTCGTCGATCACCGTCGCGGGATAGAACCATCCCGGCCCGTCCGGCACCTGTCCGCCGAGGCGCACTCGTGCACCGGCCGAGATGGCGTCGTCGACGAGTTCGACCACGGTGTTTCGCTGGGCTTCGTTGATCAGGGGTCCGAGTGTCGTGTCCGGGTGGGTGCCTGGGCCCATGCGGTATGTCGACATCCGTTCGGCCAGCCTGGTGACGAATTCTTCCTTCACGGAGTTCGCGACGTGGAATCGGTTCGCTGCCGTGCAGGCTTCGCCGCCGTTGCGCAGTTTCGCGGCCACTGCGCCATCGACGGCGTCGTCGAGGTCGGCGTCCTCGAACACCAGGAACGGCGCGTTGCCGCCGAGTTCGAGTGATGTGCGAAGCAGTGAGCGGCCTGCGGTTTCGGCGAGCGCGCGACCCACCCCGGTCGATCCGGTGAAGGTGAGCTTCCTCAGCCGTGGATCTTCGAGGAGTGGCCCGGTGACAGCGCTCGCGTGGGATGTCGGGAGCACGGACAGCACGCCCTCGGGCAGTCCTGCTTCGGCGAAGATCTCTGCGAGCAGCAGCAACGTCAGCGGGGTCTCGGAGGCGGGTTTGACGAGCATGGTGCAGCCGGCAGCGAAGGCGGGACCGATCTTGCGGGTGCCCATCGCAAGTGGGAAGTTCCACGGGGTGATCGCGAGGCACGGACCCACCGGCTGCTTGGTGACGAGAATACGTCCGGTCCCGGCCGGCGCCTGGGTGTAGCGGCCGGGGATGCGGACGGCTTCCTCGGAGAACCACCGCAGGAACTCGGCGCCGTAGGCGACTTCGGATCGGCTCTCGGGTAGTGCTTTACCCATCTCGAGCGACATGAGGTGTGCGAAGTCGTCGGCGCGGGCAGTGACCTTCTCGAAGGCACTCCGCAGGATCTCGCCGCGCTGCCGCGGAGGGGTCGCCGCCCAGTCGGGCCCTGCAGCCACCGCCGCATCGAGGGCTGTGGCGGCGTCGCCGGGCGAGGCATCCGCCACTCGGGTCAGTTCGTCGCCGGTGGCGGGGTCGTGGACGGCAAAGACGGTGTGGTTTTCGGCGGGCACCCAGCGGCCACCGAGGAACAGGTCTGTGGGAACGGAACGGATCAACTCTGCGGTGTCCATTTCCTCATAGTGCTCGGTAGGACACGGTTCGTCATCAACCCAGCAGTAACCGCAGGTGAGAGATAGTCTTCTCGCATGATCGACATCACCTCCACTGTCGAATGGCAGGAACTCGCCGCGCATCGGGCGGAGGTCGAGTCGATACACCTGCGGGATCTCTTCGAGCAGGACCCTCAGCGTGCCACGCGAATGTGCACATCCGCGGGCGAGCTGTCGATCGACTACAGCAAGCACCTGGTAACCGAGCGAACCCTGGAGTTGTTGCTCGGTCTCGTGCGAGCAGCGCGGGTCGAAGACCGACGGGACGCAATGTTCGCCGGGGAGCGCATCAACGTCACCGAGGACCGCTCCGTCCTGCACACTGCACTGCGGCTTCCCCGCGATTCGTCGCTGGTCGTCGACGGTGAGGACGTGACCGCACAGGTACACGAAGTGCTGAGCGCGATGGGTGAGTTCACCGATCGGGTGCGTTCGGGCGCGTGGCGTGGCGCTACGGGAGAGAAGATCGCGACGGTCGTCAACATCGGTATCGGCGGCTCCGACCTGGGGCCGGTGATGGTCACCCGCGCGATGCGCCACTACGCCGACGGCCCCGAGGTGCGGTTCGTGTCGAATGTGGACCCGGCTGATCTGACGGCAGTGCTCACCGGACTCGATCCCGCGTCCACGCTGTTCGTGGTGGCATCGAAGACCTTCTCGACACTCGAAACCCTCTCGAACGCCACGGCCGCGCGACGCTGGCTGGTTGCTGCGCTCGGAGGCGATGCGGTGGCGTCGCATTTCGTGGCAGTCTCGACGCACCGTGAACGGGTCGTCGAGTTCGGGATAGATCCGGCGAACATGTTCGGGTTCTGGGATTGGGTCGGGGGCCGGTACTCGGTGGATTCGGCGATCGGGCTGTCCGTGATGTGCGCGATCGGCCGCGATCGGTTCGCGGAATTCCTGGCCGGCTTCCACACGATGGACACTCATTTCCGCACGGCCCCGCTACCGCAGAACGCTCCGATTCTGCTCGGGATGCTGGGTGTGTGGTACACGAGTTTCCTCGGCGCCCAGTCGCGGGCGGTGCTGCCGTATGCCAATGACCTGGTGCGGTTTCCGGCATACCTACAGCAGCTGACGATGGAGTCGAACGGCAAGTCGGTGCGGATCGACGGGTCTGCCGTCGACTACCCGACCGGTGAGATCTTCTGGGGCGAACCGGGCACCAACGGGCAGCACGCGTTCTATCAGCTACTGCACCAGGGCACGCACCTGGTGCCCGCCGACTTCATCGGGTTCGCGCGGGCACTGGTGGACCTCCCGGGCCGCGACGGCACAGGGTCGATGCAGGCGACCCTGATGGCGAACATGCTTGCGCAATCGAAGGTGCTGGCGTTCGGGAAATCTGCGGAACAGATCCGCGCCGAAGGCACCGCGGACGAGCTGGTGGCGCACAAGGTTATGCCCGGAAACCGGCCGTCGACGACGATCCTCGCACCGCAGTTGTCGCCGTCCACGCTCGGCCAGCTCATCGCGCTGTACGAGCACCAGGTGTTCGTACAGGGGGTGGTGTGGGGCATCGATTCGTTCGACCAGTGGGGTGTCGAGTTGGGGAAGGTCCAGGCCACGGCACTACAACCTGCGTTGGAGAGCGAGGACACGATCTCGGCGGGCGACGCGTCCACCGACGCCCTGATCCGGACGTATCACCGCATGCGCAAGAGTTGACAGTGCTCAGGCCGCACGTGGATCCGACCACGTCGACGTCGTGTGGACCCGGCCTCTCGAATCGATGAGGCGGCCCGCCAGTTCGTACTGCTCGAGCCACGATATCGCTCCGATACCCCGATGCAGCGCCGTCGCCGCGGCGGCATCGGCCCACACTGCGTCCGCTGCGATGACGGTGATCGTGCCCCATCGTTGCTCGCCGGCGGCCGACGTCCGCGAACTCATCGCGGCACCAGCAGGCAGCTCGACGATCCCGTGGTCGGGCAGCGACACCTGCCACCCGCCCGCGGGGCAGTGCCCCGCGGTCGCAATCGTGGCGCCCATCTGCACCAGCACCCCGCATTCGAGGACGGTCGCGACCAGCGTCGCCGCCCTGTCGGTGACGTCGGCGTGCGCGGTAGCGGTGATGTCGAGGCTCGCACCCCACGGTGCGAGCACTGTCTCGTCGTCGAGCTGCACGTCGAGGTAGCGCGGGATCGGATGGATCGGCGGCACGGATTTCTCGTCGAGTCTCGCGTCGTCGCCCGCGACGGGATCGACCGCGCCGTCCGTCATCCGCGCAGCCCACAGTGCAGACCGCAGGAGTGCCGCCAGTCTCGGGCTCACCCGCACCGGTGTGCCCTGCGCCAGGTTCACCGTATGAATCTCCGCGTCGCCGCGTCGGAGGTCGCATGCGGCCGCCGATTCCTCGACAACCGACCGCACGAGTTCTTCGGCTTCACCGAGTGCTGCGCATTCTGTGACTGCCACCGCGACGTCGTCCCCCCACCCCCGCCACTGTGTGCTGCTGATCATGACGGGCACCACCCGCAATCGTTTCTGGGACGTTGGTCTCCAGTATGCCTCGAATATTCGCGCCGGTCAGGTGCCGAAACAGATCCCGGCCGTGGTCAGATTCGAGACAGAATTCCTTCGGTGTCAACCCCTGTGGGCAGAGTGCCCAGTGCGATTCCCCAATCGGAATCGAGCCTGCTCGCGCAGAACGCATCGGCCACCGCGGGGTGCCCGTGCCGCACCAGTTGAGCTCCCTGCAGCACCAGTGCCATGAGTTCGACGATGCGCCGGGCTCGATATTCGATGTTCTCGATGTCGGCGAGTTCCTTGCCGAGGCGTGAGATCGCGTCGTCGAGCCGGCTGTCGGCGCCTTCGGCCAGTCGTACTTCGGAGAAGAACGCGTCGACGCTGCCGGGTTGCTTGACCATCGCGCGAAGCGCGTCGAGAGCTGCGACGTTGCCCGAGCCCTCCCAGATGGACATGAGCGGTGCTTCCCGGTAGAGCCGCGGCATACCCGATTCCTCGGCATAGCCGTTGCCGCCGAGGCATTCGAGGGCTTCGGCACTGTGCGCGGGGGCGCGCTTGCACACCCAGTACTTGGTGACCGCGAGTGCGATCCGGCGCAGCGCCGCTTCCTGTTCGTCACCGCTCGCGCGGTCGGTCGCTCCGGCGAGCCTCATCATCATCGTGGTCGCCGCCTCGGATTCGACGACGAGATCGGCGAGGACGTTGCGCATGAGCGGCTGATCGATGAGCAACGCACCGAACGCCTTACGGTGACGCGCATGATGCACGGCGCGTAGCGTGGCCGCCCGCATTCCGGTCGACGAGCCGATGACGCAGTCGAGCCTGGTCATGTTCACCATCTCGATGATCGTGTTGACGCCGCGCCCTTCCGGCCCCACGAGCCATCCGATCGCACCCTGGTATTCGATCTCGGACGACGCGTTCGATCTGTTGCCGAGCTTGTCCTTCAGACGCTGGATATGGATGCGATTGCGGATGCCGTCGGGCAGGACCCGCGGCAGCAGGAAGCACGACGAGCCGGTCTCCGTATTGGCCAGGGTCAGGAATACGTCGGACATCGGAGCCGAGGTGAACCACTTGTGGCCGACGATCGTGTAGCTGCCGTCGGCGTTGGGTGTCGCCGTCGTCGTGTTGGCACGGACGTCGGAGCCGCCCTGCTTCTCGGTCATCGACATGCCTGCGATCAGGCCGCGCTTGGACGACGGTTCGCGCAGGCCGAAGTCGTAGTGGGGTGCCGCGAGGAGCGGCTCGTAGATCGCCGCGAGCTCCGGGTTGTGCCGGAGCGCGGGGATCGCGGCGTAGGTCATGGAGATGGGGCACATGTGCCCGGCCTCGGCCTGTCCCCACACGTAGAACTTGGCGGCGCGGGCGACGTGCGCGCCCGGACGAGGATCACGCCAGGGTGCGCCGTGCAGGCCGTGTTCGACGGCGACGGTCATCAGGTCGTGCCAGTGCGGATGGAATTCGACCTCGTCCACCCGGTTTCCGTAGCGGTCGTGGGTGTGCAACACGGGCGGGTACTCGTTGGCGAGCCTGCCCCATTCCTGCGCCTCGACACCACCGGCGCGCACACCGAGTTCACGGACCTCGTCTTCGGCCCAGGATGCGCCCTCGCGGCGCAGCCCTTCGAGCAGCGTTCGGTCGTCGGCCGCCTGATAGGGCACGAGATCGGGTACCTGATTGAACACTTCGTGGGTGGCCGGGAATGTCATGACGGAACTCCTTCGTGCCGGTCGAGGGCCGGGTCGCATCCTGCCGCGCGCAGACCGAGGGTGACAAGGTCGGGAATGGTGGTGGCGGCCGCCTCACCGACGCTGAGGGGGCCGGTGAGGACTTCACCGACGGCCCCGACGAGGGCTGCGGCTACGAGCCCGGGGTTCTGCGGGGGTAGTTCGCCGGTGGTGACACCGAGTCGGATCGCATCGGCGAACGAGGCGGCGAACGCACGACGGAATTGGAGTCGCTCGGCGTCGACGGCGGCGTCGACCGGTTCCGCGAGCAGGGCGTATGCCAGGGTCGGTTTCCGCAATGCGCGGGAGGCGAACGTCTCGATGACACGCGCGATACGTTCGGCGGCCGTTCCGGTGGTGGCGACGGCGCTGACCGCGGCGACCTCGCGACCGCACTGTTCACGGAAGACACGGACCATGAGATCGGATTTGTCCGTGAAATGCCGGTAGACGGTACCGGTGGCGACCCCGGCTCGCTCGGCGACGGCTGCGATGGACAACCCCTGGTACCCGTGTTCGGTCAACAACGCGACCGCCGCGGCCGCGATGGAGTCGCGTTGGGCGTCGAGTCGTTGCTGCACTGCGGGAGTACGCCGATAGGCCACATCAAGTATTGAACTTCGGTTCATCCCTTGAGTCAAGGCCCTCGGGTCAAGGAGCATCGCGCACCGGCGACGGTCACACCGCGGGAGCGAGGGCCTCCACCAGACGGGTGCGCGCACGATTGATCCGGCTCTTGACGGTCTGCACCCCGATCCCCTGATGCTCCGCGATCTCGGCATAGCTGAGCTGCGCGTATTCACGGAGCACCACCGCGGTGCGATATTCGTCCGGCAGGTCTGCGAGCGCGCGGCGCACCGCGTCCACGTCGACGACGCGGTCGGCTACCGGCGACTCGGAACTCACACCCAGATCGATCTCGTCGACCATCACCTCGCGGCGACGACGCACGGTCGCCAGAGCCGCGTTCGCCGCGATGCGATGCAGCCACGTGCTGAACTTGGCGGCGCCCCGGAACTTGTCCAGGTTCTGCCATGCCGCAGTCAATGCGTCCTGCAGCGCATCTTCGGCGTCGTGCCGGTTGCCGGTGATCTGGAGACACACCGCCCAGGTCCGGGTTCGATAGGCACCCACCAGCTCACCGAACGCTGCGGTGTCGCCTGCTCGGCACTGCGCGATCAGCTCGTCGTCGTCCATTCATACCCCCATGTCGTGGCGGTAGATTACCGTCCCCGACCTCGGCCGAGCATCACCATCCCAGGTCGAGCCCGTCCAGTCCACCGGAGACCGGCTCGTCCAGGTCGGTTCCGGGATCGCTGTACGCATCGGAGGTCTCGTCTTCCGGGGCGGAATCGGTACCGTCGAGAACGATTTCGTCATCGTCGAGAACGATGTCGTCGCCGGCGACCGCAGATGCGTCGTCCGGCACGAGTCCGGAGTCGACGATCACCGCATCGGGATCCACCGCTGCCCCCACAGCACCGTCCCACACGTCGTCGGGCACCGGTTCGAGAGCACTGTCGGGTGACAATCCCAAGGCCTCCCACAGGGAGACATCCGAGTCGCTCATCGCGTCCCCTTCCCGGAGTCGGTCACATCAGGCCGGTCGAGTCGGTGGACTCCGCCGACCCGGTGTCGGATTCGAGTGTGTAGACCTCGTCGGCATATCCGTCCTGGTCGTAGTCGACGCCCATGACGTCGGCCACTCCATCGCCATCGACGTCGACCATCACGGTGTCGACGATACCGTCGCCGTCCATGTCGAAGTCACCTTCGTCGATCACGCCGTCCTCGTTGTGATCGAACAGTGCACCATCGATACGCCCGTCACCGTCGAGGTCGACGTACAGGGTGTCGGCAACTCCGTCGCCGTCACGGTCGACCGCGCCCTCGCCGAGTGCCGGGTTCGGGACCGGGCCCTGCTCCGAACTGGATCCCGGTCCGACACCGTAAGGATTCTCTGCCATCTTGTCCTCGATTCTCGCTGCTCACCTGCTTACGACAATGAGATGCAGCGACAACCGCAAATGTTCCCGGCCGACGAACATCGGCCGAACCGAAGACTACGACCAGCCGTCGTCGACGACCATCGTCTCCGTGCTCACCGGGGCAGTCCCGTCCCCCCGAGCCGAGGAATTCTCCGGCAGCCCCCGCACAGCGGCAACGGTGACCCCCGCCACGATCAGGGCACTTGCCACCACGATCCCCACGGGTCGGATCCAGCCGATCGCGCGGGCGCGCAAGCTCCGCCTGCTGTTCTCGGCCAAGATCAGCGCCCCCTCTGCCACCACCGCGGGATCGCTCGGGGTCGCGAGAGGGCCGAGGTGCGCCAGCCTGTTACGTAACAGGGGAATTCGCGCAGATCCTCCGGTCGCGCACAGAACGTCGAGATCCCCTACCCCGAGCCGGGCATCGGTCAAGGTGCCCCACATGGTCTCGACCACACGGTCGATGTGGGGTGTGATCGCAGCGTCGAATTCCTCGCGAGTCAGAGTCGCGGCGTATTCGGTACCGTCGAGCGTCACAGCGATCGTGGCCGTCGGCTCGTACGTCAGTACCTCTTTCGCGCGTCGCGCCTGCTCGTCGAACTCCCGGTGCACACCCAGCGGCGCCTGCTGCAGTTGCGCAGCGAATCCCGGTTCGCGCGTGGTGAACACGCCTTCCGCCCACCTGCGCACGGCCGCGTCGAGGGTGCGGCCGCCGAGAGTGTCGTCGCCTCGGGCTGCTACCACCTCGAATCTCCCGGTCTCGGTCACGACAACCACGGCCGTATCCAGCGAGGTGCCGCCGAGGTCGCAGACCGCGTACACCGTCCCGTCTCGTAGAGTCCGGCCCTGGGTGCAGTACTCGACGGTGGCCCGAGCCTCGGAGACCGTCATGATCGTGCGCGCATCGATGCCCGCCCGCGCCCCGGCGTCGGCGAGCGTCCGGATCTGCTGCTCCGACCAGGCGTCCGGATGCGTGAGGACCACGACCTTCGGACGTTGTCCGTGATGTGCGGCGAGGGTCCGCTCGTACACCACCTCGATGGGCCGGACCGCATCATCGACGATCAGCGACTCGACGGTACCGCGTATCGGATTGGTATGCGCAGCAACCGTATTCGACGCACCGAAGTCGATCGACAGCATCCAGCCGGACAACGAACCCCCTCTACGACCACACCGTTTCGTCCGACATCATGCCCTATCCGATTCCGAAATCAACTATGGGTCCGCCAGATGGTGGTATAGGCCCGCGTGAGCACCGTCAGAGCTGCATCCTCGGCTGCAGTGGACGCGGTCAACGTGCGCTGCTGGACCGCTGCGAGCCGCTGCGCCGCTGCGTCACGGATGGCGCCCGCAGGCGCCGAGGGTGGCAGACGCAACCGCTCGGCGAACGTCCGGCCGCGCAGCAGGTCTACCAGTTCCGCAACCAGCGCCGCGGACGGATCTGCCCGCAACAGTGCCCGCAGCGCCCGCAACAACAACACCGGCGTCAGCGCCGGATCGTTCTCCAGGGCGTACGCGATCGACCGGATGTGATCGCGTGCGGGATGAGCGTAGGCGAGCGAATCGATCTCCCGCAGGATCCGGCCTGCACGTTGCAGCACCGCGTATTCACGCAGAGAGGTGTGCAGCACCTCGCGGAGGCGGCCGATGCCGGATCGTTCGGACAGCCAGGTCCCCAACGCATGTGCACCCCCCGTCGCCACCTGACGTCCGTGCACGAGCCCGTACTCGCCCACCAGGTCGAGCAGTCGCTCAACGGTGGATGGGTCCACCGGCATCGGATCACCCACGTCGATGATGTCGAACAGTTCCCGGCCGGGCGGCCCCGCCAGCGAACGCAACGCCCGCGCATCGGTCTCGGTGAGTCGGCCCGTGTGGCTGGTCTCCGCGAGCAGACCCGCAACGGGAATCACCGAGCCGACCAGTCCGGGTAGTTGCGCCGCCAGCACGGCCGCGTGGTCCGCGGCGTGTGGGATCGGGTCGCGTCGGCCCAGTGCCCCCTCCCCGAAACCGTCGGCGCGAGAGAGTACCCCGAGCGTCGTCAGCGGCGTGAACCCGAGCTGATGCAGGAAATCGACCTCGTCGGCGCGCGGTGCGGAATCGAAAAGGAAGATCGCCGCGTCTGCATCCACCGACGCCGTGCGGGTCTGCTCGTATCCGTCGATCAGCGCACGCCGGGTCGTGGCGGCATTGTCGACCGTCAGCGTCGCGAGCCCCGGCGTGTCGATCAACGTGATGTCCGACAACGACTGGGACGGGAGAAACCGCTGCACATAGGCGATTTCGGTGGGCGGAAAAGCGGGTTCGACCGTCCCCCCGAAACTCAACGGCTGCGGGACGACACTGCCGTCGAGTTTGACCACCTCGGCTCGCGACGGAGCGCCGTTGCTGTAGACGGTGACGACGTTGGTCGCCTCGAGAGCCGCGGTCTCGGCCAGCGGGGCACCGATCAGTGCATTGACCAGTGTCGACTTACCGGCTTTGAGGCGACCGACGACGACGATGCGCGGCGGCGAGAAGAGGATCGCGCCGATCCGCGACGCGTGCGACGGTAGATCACCGCCCAAATTCGCCAGAGAGTGCAGTGCCGACTCGATCCGAGCGTGTACCGGATCGACGGCTCGCTGGGGGCTCCCACCCTGAGGCATCAACTCTGCACTCCCGAAGTCTGGGATCCCAGCAGTTTCTCGATCGCCTCGATCCGGTTGTGCACGATTTTCCGGTTCTTCTTCAACCGCTCCAGGGTCTTCTCACGTGTCGCGGCATCGAGCCTGGCAGTTTCCTGCGCTTCCTTCAATTGACTCTGCAGATCCTCGATACGACTCTTCAGGTCGTCGCGGTGGCGCAGCACGATCTCTGGCCGTCCCACCGACAACGCCGACTCGAGCATGCGCGAGGTGCCTGTGCGGGTCGCGGCCAACGTCTCCCGCAACCAGTTCAGGAGGTTGGTCTTTCCTGTCCGCATCGCCTTGTAGCCGAGGTTGACGGCCACCCACACCACCCCGGCCACGGCACCCACACCGATGACCGCGCCGAGCATCGACGTGCCGATCATGCCCATCGTCAGCACGCTCGGGTCGAGCAGACCCTGACGTTTCGAACCGACCTCGGCCGAGCTGACGGTGCCGGTCTGCATCGCGGCCCACACGAGTTCGCGGATCTGAGACCACTGCGGTGAGTTCGGGCCGAACAGTTCCGCGACGATCACTTCGATGCGTTCGAGGAACACCTGCGCTGCCGATTCCATCGCCGCGAGCAGATCGGTCTGCATGTCGGCGGTGAAACTCTGCGCGCTGCGCCGCATCACTTCCAGGGACGACTTGTTGACGCGGGTCGTCCACTGCTGTCGGATCCGGTCGAGTTCCTCGTCGAGGTGGGCGAGCGCGGCCTGGCGGGCGAGCGTCAGATCACGGGCAAGGTACTGCTCCCACTGTTGCGACCGGTTCTTCAAATCCTGCAGGCGGTCGCGTTCGGCGGTGAGATCAGCGGTTGCGGTGGCGTTGTCGTCGATCACCGCGATATCCGAGGCGACCCGTTCCTCGACGCGGCGAAGTCCTTCGAGGAGAGTACGGAGCGTATCGGCATGGGGAAGCTCTGCTCTCGTGTCGAGCAGGGCATTGATCTGCGCGCGCAGTTCGACGATGCCCGACGCTCGTTCGGCCCGGTCCCGTGCGTGACCGGGCGGCATCTGCGCAGCGAGTGCCGCACGCAGGCTCGACACGCCCAGCACCGGTATCTGCCGCTGCAGATGGCGCTCGATCAAGGCGCGGTTCTCGCCCACGATGGGGCGCCAGCGTCGCAGGTTCTTGTCGGTCTTGGTGACTACGACCACCACCGATTCGACGGACGCGGACGCATCGCGCAGGAAGGTCATCTCGGGTTCGGTCAGCGGGGTGGACGCGTCGCACACCATCACCAGCACCGAAGCCTGCCGTGCCGACTGTGTTGCAAGCGCAGTGTGGGAGGCGACGAGCCCACCGGAGCCCGGGGTGTCCACGACGACGGCTCCGCCAAGGACGGGCCGCGCGGTCGCGACCACCGCGCCGGTCGGCAGGTCTTCGATCGTGGGGTCGGAGACGCGCGCACCATTGCTGGTGATCCAGTCCGGCAGTTCGGCGCGAGAGATCGGCACACTTCGATCTGCGTACAGAAGTTCGACGGATCCCGGCGGGTGCCGATCGTCGGGCGGCACGAACCGCACCGCTGCGGACGTGGTGGTCTCGACGGCGGACGGTGACGCATCGAGTTCCTCGACGAGAGCGTTGACCAGCGCGCTCTTACCACGCTGCACCTCCCCCACCACCACCACGGTGCGGCGCTGCACGGGTGCTTTCGATTTGGCCAAGGCGAGCTCGGCCGTGGCATTGCGCCCGTACGCGCGCAGCACCTTCACCGACGCCTCGACCAGTACATCTACGTCGACACCCTCGGAACGAGTCGTCTCTGCAGCGGATTGCGCGGGCTGCGTGGTCTGGGTTCCGGTCACCAGCACCTCCTCTCCTGCACCGGATGCGACAGTATCGGACACCGGAAAACCGGGCATTACCGGACATAGAGGCACGATGCTCACACTGGTGTGACGGGACGTCACGTACAGTGCGCACCATGACGTCCGAGATGCTCGTCACCCCGGACGGCGCCGTCCGCGGAATCCGCAATGGCGACCTCGTCGCCTGGCGGGGTATCCCCTATGCCGCGCCGCCGGTCGGCCCGTTGCGGTTGCGTGCGCCGCAACCCGTCGAGCCGTGGTCGGGTGTCCTCGACGCGACTCGCTTCGGAAACGCCGCGAGCCAGCATCCACGCGGCCTGGTCACCGGCTCGGGCACCCGGGTCGCCGCCGGCGAAGACTGTCTGACGCTCAACGTGCTCGCCCCGTCCGGCCGCGTCCACACGCCCCGGCCGGTGATGGTGTTCATCCACGGTGGTGCCTTCACCATGGGCACCAGCGCGTTGTCCGTGTACAACGGAGAATCCCTCGTGCGCGACGGCGACATCGTGTACGTCTCGCTCAACTATCGTCTCGGCGCGCTCGGCTATCTCGACTTCACCGAGTACTCCGGCGCCTCTCGCCTCTTCGATTCCAATCTCGGTCTCCGCGACCAAGTGGCAGCGCTCGAATGGGTCCAACGCAACATCGCCGCGTTCGGCGGAGACCCGCAGAACGTGACCATCTTCGGTGAGTCCGCGGGCGGCACGTCGATCACCACTTTGCTCGCGACCCCTGCCGCGCACGGACTGTTCGCGCGCGCGATCGCGCAGAGCCCCGCGCCGGGGCTGGTCAACACCGTCGACCGCACTCGCGAGTGGGGTCGGCGCTTCGTCGAATTGCTCGGCGCCGACGCCGCCACCGCAGCGAAGGCGCTGTCGGATGCATCCCCGGCAGAACTGGGTCGTGCCGGCTCACGCCTCGGTGCCTCGGTCCTGCGTGCGACGCCGGGGCTGCACCCGTTCGGTCCGGTCGTCGACGGGAAGTACCTGCCGGTGGCACCACTCGAGGCGTACGAAGCGGGCACCGCGCACCCGGTCCCCTTGATCATCGGAACGAACGACCGCGAGGGTGCGCTCTTCCCGCGGTTCCTCGATGCACTCCCCACCGATCCGCAACGGATCGAGCGGATGTTCGCGGGCACCGACCCCGACGCCCACGAACGCATCACCGCAGCGTATCCCGGGTATCCCTCCGAACGTGCCGCCATCGACCTCGGCGGCGACACCACCTTCTGGTATCCGTCGGTGCAGATCGCCCAAGCACACTCACGCCACGCACCGACGTTCGCCTACCGCTACGACTTCGCTCCCCGCCTGCTTCGATGGACGGGTTTCGACGCCACGCACGCCGTCGAACTGCTGGCCGTGTTCGGACAGGCCGACGAACTGCTGGGCAGGCTGCTCACCTCGGTGGGTGGCCGTCGTGATCTGCGGACGGTCTCCGCCTCGGTACAACGCCAGTGGCTGCAGTTCGCGCGACACGGCGAACCGTTGCCGTCGTGGCCTCGCTACGACGAGACCGACCGCGCGACCGTGGTGTTCGACGTGCCGACCCGCGTGGAGCACGATCCTCGCAGTGAGCGGAGACTCGCATGGGAAGGCTATCGCGGCTATTCCCCTGTGCTGTAGGCACTTCGCTCATCTCGAGCGTGGCTCACATGGACACGGTGAGCAGGAACGCAACGTCTTCGAGCGCTTCGACGCTGTGCCGCTCCGGCGGGATGATCAGCAGATCGCCGGGCGAGCCCTTCCACGAATTGTCTCCTGCGATCAACTGCAACTGACCGGTGAGGATTTGCAGGGTCGCCTCGCCTGGACTGTCGTGCTCGCGCAGTTCCCGTCCGGCCTGGAGCGCGACGACGGTCTGCCGCAGGCTCTTGGCGTGCCCACCGAACACGGTGTGCGAGCTGCGTCCGCTACTCGAGGTGGCGGCAAGTTTCAGTTGCTGTCGGGCCAGCGCGGTGAGCGAGAGCTTGTCCATGGTTCGCAGTATGGCGCACCGGAAGATCCGCCACTCAACTTCGGATGTACCGGATCCATCGGAATCGGGTTCCGGAGGTGGACGTCGTCCACTCGCCGGTGTCGGCAGTAATCCACTCCGGTCCGACCGGCGGGGCAAGGGCATCGCCGTCGACCTCGAGATCGACCTCGGTGACGAGCAGCTGCGTGGCGTGATCCATCGCCTGCGCGTAGATCTGGCCGCCGCCCATCACGACGATCTCGCCGTCACCGGCCCTCTCCAGTGCCTCGTCGACACTCGACGCGGTGAGGGCACCGTCGGCCGACCACTCGGGGTTGCGCGTGACCACCACATTGCGGCGGCCGGGCAATGGCCGGAATCGTTCCGGCAGCGAATCCCAGGTGAGCCGGCCCATCACGACGGGCTTGCCCATCGTCGCCTTCCTGAAGAACGCCATGTCCTCCGGGACGTGCCACGGGATAGCGCCGTCGCGGCCGATCACACCGCCGGGAGTCTGTGCCCAGATCAGCGTGACATGGTCGCTCACACCGCCACCGGTGCCTTGATCGCGGGGTGGTGCCGGTAGTCGACGATCTCGACGTCTTCGAAGCGGTAGTCGAAGATCGAATCGCGCGGTGCCAGCCTCAGCGTCGGGTACCCGTACGCCTCGCGGGTGAGTTGTTCGGTGACCTGCTCGATGTGGTTGTCGTAGATGTGGCAGTCGCCGCCGGTCCAGATGAACTCGCCGACGTCGAGTCCGGTCTGCTGCGCCACCATGTGGGTGAGCAGTGCGTAGCTGGCGATGTTGAACGGCACGCCGAGGAACATGTCGGCGCTGCGCTGGTACAGCTGACAGCTGAGCTTGCCGTCGGCGACGTAGAACTGGAAGAACGCGTGGCACGGCATCAGCGCCATGTCGTCGAGATCCGCGACGTTCCACGCCGACACGATCATGCGACGCGAATCGGGGTTGTTCCGGATCGTGTCGATCACACCGGAGATCTGGTCGATGTGCCTGCCGTCGGGTGCCGGCCACGACCGCCACTGGACGCCGTAGACAGGTCCGAGCTCTCCCTCGTCGGTCGCCCATTCATCCCAGATGGTGACCCCGTGCTCCTGCAGCCACTTCACGTTCGAGTCGCCGCGCAGGAACCACAGCAACTCGTAGACGATCGACTTGAGGTGGACCTTCTTCGTGGTGATCAGCGGAAAGCCCTGCGCGAGGTCGAAGCGCATCTGATGCCCGAACACGCTGCGTGTGCCGGTGCCGGTGCGGTCGGACTTCGGGGTCCCGGTGTCCAGGACGAGGCGCAGCAGATCTTCATAGGGAGTCGGGACAGTCACGGTTGGCAGTCTAGGCGGCTGCGCCACCCGTGCGCGTTTCTGGTCGTCAGAGCTACCAAGACCGCGCACGGGTCGTAGCCTGAGAGGCATGCCGGAGCTCCCCGAAGTGGAAGCACTCGCCGTGTTCTTACGTGAACACGCTGTCGGGTCCGTGGTGGGTCGCATCGACGTCGCGGCCCTGAGCGTGCTGCAGACCGCCGATCCCCCGATCACAACGCTGCAAGGGCGCGACATCACCGGGGCCCGTCGCTTCGGCAAGTTCCTCGTCGTCGACTGCGGTGATCTGTCGCTGATCACGCACCTGTCGCGGGCCGGATGGCTGCGATGGCTCGACGAGCCGTCACAGACACCGCCGAAGCTCGGCAAGGGGCCGCTGGCGTTGCGCGTGCACCTGTTCCGCCCCGACGCCTCCACCCCCGCGTTCGATCTCACCGAGGCAGGCACCAAGAAACGTCTGGCAGTGTGGGTCGTCCGCGACCCCGCCCAGGTCCGGGGTATCGCACGACTCGGACCGGACGCCCTCGACGTGACCGCCGACGAGTTCGGTGCGCTGCTGGAGGGCAGTACCGCGCGCCTGAAGACGCTTCTCGTCGACCAGTCGGTGCTCGCAGGGATCGGCAATGCCTACTCCGACGAGATCCTGCATGTCGCCCGGTTGTCTCCGTTCGCCACCGCGTCGCGTCTCACAGGTGAGCAGGTCGCCACTCTCTACGGCGCGATGCGCTCGGTCCTCGTCGACGCCGTCGACCGATCGGTGGGTCAGGACGCCGCCCGGCTCAAAGGGGAGAAACGCTCAGGACTGCGAGTGCATGCCCGGGCAGGGCTGCCGTGCCCGGTGTGCGGCGATACCGTCCGCGAGGTGTCGTATTCCGAACGATCCTTCCAGTACTGCCCCACCTGCCAGACCGGCGGGAAGATCCTTGCTGATCGCAGGATGTCCCGCCTGCTGAAGTAGGGTGTGCCGAGTGGATCTCTCGTCCCGCTCCGGCGCGGCGGTCCGGACGCTCGCACCCGGATACTTCGCTCTCGTCATGTCGAGCGGCATCATCTCGATCGGTGCCCATCTCCGAGGATTCGACGTCGCGTCGGTGATCCTGCTGATCGTCACAGCCGTGTCGTACGCGGTTCTTCTCGTGCTCTCGATCTGGCGATCGATCAAGTTCCGGCACGACCTGTACGACGACATGGCCGATTCGTCGCGGGCGTTCGGCTTCTTCACCTTCATCGCGGGGAGCAACGTCCTCGGGGTACGTCTGATGATGGAGGGCTGGCATTCCACTGCGGCGGTGCTACTGCTATTCGCGGCGCTGACCTGGCTGGTACTCGGATATGTGATCCCGTGGACCGCAGTCCTCGGCACGACGAAGCGTCCCGTCCTCGCGAAGGCCAACGGCACCTGGTTCATCTGGGTGGTGGCCAGTGAATCCGTCGCCATCGCTGCTGCGGCACTGCAGCCCGTCTACCAGGAACTGGACCGGTTGCTGGCCGCGGTCGCGGTGTTCACGTGGGCCGTTGGCCTGTTCCTGTATGCCGCGGCCGGGATCTTCGTCGGTGCGCGGATGCTGCAATATCCGCTGCGACCCACAGACCTGACTGCTCCGTACTGGGTCGCGATGGGAGCATGCTCGATCACTGTCGTGGCCGGAGCACAGATCGTCGAGATGTCCGACGCGCCGATGGTCGATGCCACCCGCGGCTTGATCGCGGGCCTCGCGGTCGTGATCTGGGCTTTCGCCACCTGGTTGTTCCCGCCACTGATTGCAGCGGGCTGGTGGCGGCACCGTGTCCACAAGGTCCCACTGACGTATGACTCGTCGCTGTGGTCGATCGTGTTCCCCCTCGGCATGTATGCCGTCGCGGGGATCTACCTCGGCCGTGCCGACGAATTGCCGCTCGTCGGCGCCGTCGGTGCGGCCGAACTGTGGGTCGCGATGGCGGCGTGGTTGCTCGTGTTCACGGCCATGCTGCGCCACCTGTGGACCACTCTCGTGCGCCCGCGCGGCACACCCGCACCTGCTCCTTCCGACCGGAATGCGCCATGAGCCCGGTTACGGTGGTCTGGTGAGCGTCGAACTCCTTGACACCGGAACCGTGCACGGCCGGCTGCATATCCCCGACGGGAAGCCGCGTGGCGCGATAGCGCTCACCCACGGCGCAGGCAGCAACAGCGACGCGAAGATCCTGCAGGTGATGTGTGAGCGCTTCGCCGAACACGGCATCGTCTCGCTCCGCTACGACCTGCCGTTCCGGCGTCGCAAACCGAAGGGACCGCCCCAACCGGCCCGCGCCGCGGAGGATCGGTCGGGAGTGGCCGAGGCTATCGCCGCGCTGCGCGAACGGCACACCGGACCGATCATGGTCGGCGGTGTTTCCTATGGCGGCCGACAGACATCCATGCTCCTAGCCGAGCGACCCGGGATCGCCGACGCCCTGGTCCTCCTGTCGTACCCGTTGCATCCGCCGGGTAAGCCCGAAAAAGCCCGGACCGAGCATCTGCCCGCCGTCGCGGTGCCGACGGTGTTCGTGCACGGCGCCCGCGACCCGTTCGGCACCCTCGACGAGATCACGGCCGCCGCAGCGTTGGTGACCGGACCCACGGCCCTTCTCGAGGTGCCTGCGGCCGGTCACGATCTGAGCCGAGCGAAGACCGATCTCTCCGCCGAGACGGTCACCGCGGTACTCGACCTGCTGGGAGACTCCCTGTGAACGACATGCCCGATTCGGTCACCGAAGCGCCGATCGACACCCTCCTGACCGAGCTGCGTGACCGTCTCGACGACGCCGCCACGGCACCCGAGACTCTGCGCAGCCTGCTCGAGGCGGTGCTCGTGGTCGGGTCGGGACTCGAACTCGACTCCGTGTTGCAACGCATCGTCCAATCCGCGGTGTCACTTCTCGATGCCCGGTACGGGGCGCTCGGTGTGCGCGCCGCCGACGGAGGACTGTCGGAGTTCGTCTACGAAGGCATCAGCACTGCTCAACGCAGCAAGATGGGGCACCTGCCGGAAGGGCGCGGCATCCTCGGGCTGCTGATCAACGATCCGCGGCCGGTGCGACTGGCCGACCTGTCGAAGCATCCGGCGTCGATCGGGTTTCCCCCCAACCATCCGCCGATGAAGTCCTTCCTGGGGACTCCGATCATGATCCGCGGCAAAGTGTTCGGCAGCATCTATCTGACCGAGAAGCTGGGCAACCCGGAGTTCACCGAGGAAGATGCGGTGATCCTGAAGGTACTGGCAACGTCCGCGGGGATGGCTGTCGACAATGCGCGCCTGTTCGAAGGATCACTGACTCGCGAGCGGTGGCTCGCGGCGATGGCCTCGATCAACGCGCGTCTTCTCGTGGGTGGCTCGGTCGACGAAACACTCGGCCTCCTCACGGGCCAGGTCCGCGAACTTGCCCGCTGCGCTGGAGTTTTCGTCGTCCTCGTCGACGGTTCCCACGGCACGCTCCACGCTGCATCACCGACCGCACCGGCAGCCGACACCGTGCGGATCGACCTGACCGACACGCCGGTGCTGCATGCGCTCAAGACCCGGCAGGCTGTTCTCACCGACTCCTTGGCGGGGCTGCCGTCGGCCGGGCACGGCAACGAAGGCACCGCGATCGTGCTGCCGCTGTCGGCGACCTCCACCATCACCGGCGTGCTCATCGTCACCCGGGAGACCGGATCCGATCCGTGGGACGACGAGGAGATCGCCCGGCTCGAGTCGATGTCGAATCTTGCCGCCGTGGCACTCGAATTCGCCGAACAACAACGCAAGAAACGCTTGCTCGATGTCCTTGCCGATCGCGACCGCATCGCACAGGACCTGCACGACAACGTGATTCAGCGTCTCTTCGCAACGGGAATGAGCCTGCAGAGCGTCATGGTCCCCGGCGCAGACCCCGGCCGGGTCACCGACGTCATTCATCACGCCGTCGAGCAACTCGACCGGACGGTGCGCGAGATCCGCACGACCATCTTCGATCTGCACACCACGGGGGCCGCGGTGGGCACCAGCCTCCGACGGAGGCTGCTCGACGTCGTGGGCGATCTCAGCATTCACTCGACGGTCGCGCCGAACGTCCAATTCATCGGTCCGATCGACACTTTGGTTCCCGACCGCATCCACCCCCATGCCGAAGCCGTTCTCCGCGAAGGCCTCAGCAATGCGCTGCGCCACTCGCAGTCGGAGAACATCACGGTGTCGGTGACCGCCGACAACGACTTCCGTATCGAGATCGTCGACGACGGCACCGGACTCCCCGATGCACCGCGGCGAAGCGGGCTGGCAAACCTCGAACGCCGGGCCGCGCAATGCGGTGGCATGTGCATCATCGGCCCCGGCGACGTCGGAGGGACCAGGGTGCTGTGGCGGGCTCCGCTCTGAATAGTCCTGTACCCGAGCAGGATCAGGATTGGCCCTGCTGCTTGCCTTTACGCAGCTCGGTCGCGAGGACCGCGGCCTGCGTGCGGCGCTGCATCCCGAGCTTCGCCAGCAACCGCGACACGTAGTTCTTCACCGTCTTCTCGGCGAGGAACAGCCGCTCGGCGATCTCACGGTTCGTCATTCCCTCGCCGATCAGCTCGAACACAGCCTTCTCCTGATCGGACAGTTCCGCGAGGGGGTCGGCGTTCCGCGACGCGCGGATCCGATTCATCAGCGCGGCGGTGGCGCGACTGTCGAGCAGAGAGCCACCCTCCCCCACCGTGCGGACCGCCGACACGAGGTCGGTGCCGAGAATCTGCTTGAGCACGAATCCGGACGCACCGGCCATGATCGCGTCGAACAGCGCCTCGTCGTCGGAGTACGAGGTGAGCATCAATGCGCGCAGTTCGGGCATCCGGGTACGCAACTCCCTGCACAGTTCGACACCGTTGCCGTCGGGAAGCCGAACGTCCAGCACTGCGACGTCGGCGCCGCTCCCCGGGATCCGGGCCAGCGCCTCGCCCACGGACGCGGCCTCACCCACGACGGTGAAATCGGGGACGCTGCTGAGCAGATCCACCAGTCCGCGTCTGACGATCTCGTGGTCGTCGACGAGAAATATGCGGGGCATCGCACGCACCTTTCGTTCAGCTCGATGGTGCCATGGTCGCAGCCTTCCACGACGGCGTTCTTCCCAGGGCCGTTCGACGTCACTTTCGGGACCTTCGCCCCGTGCATCGTCTCGCACTCGTGGGAGACGCTCGTAGTACACCGGGACATGTGTCGGCGCTCGGTGACGACCGGATGAGGAGGGTAGCGATGACCGTCGATTCCGAAACCTGGTCGCCTAGTGATACCGACATCATTGCGCGAGCCGTCATCGAAGCGCCCTCGGTACACGACACCCAACCGTGGGATCTCACGCTTCCCGGCTCCGCCGCGGAGCTGGAGGAACGTCTCGAATTCGCCGAGCCGGGGACGGATCCCCTGCGCCCCGATCGGCTCATCTCGTGCGGCACCGCAGTGGCCCATCTCGAACTCGCGATGCGTGTCCTCGGCAGGCAGGTCCGCACACAGCTGTTCCCCTTCCCCGATCGTCCGTCCGTGGTCGCACGGATCGAGACACTCGGGACTTCTGTTCCGACAAGTTCCGATCTGCGCTTGTACGCTGCAATCTCCCGCCGCAAGAGCCACCGCGAGTCGTTCGCAGATATTCCGGTGCCTGCCGAAACCATCGGCGACGTCGTTGCGGCGGGAGCCGGGGAACCGAGTGTGGGCATCCGCCTACTGGCGTCCGACGAGGCTCCGGCGCTCGCCGACATGCTCACCTATTCGGCCGAGGCCAAGCGTCGCAATCTCCACTATCAGCGCGAGATGTTCTCGTGGACGTCGCATTGGCAACCGGAAGGCAACGCTGAGGTCGTCGAAGGGTGGGATGCCACGCTGGACGAGCACGGTGCCGCAGGCAAAGCCATGATCACCACCGATGTGCCCGACTCATCGGCCCTGGCCGCCGCGATCGACCGCGAAACCGTACTGCTGTTCAACGCCGACTCCGCCGACCCGATCGATCTCGTGCGGATCGGAATAGCCACCGAACGTGCGTGGCTTGCGGCCGTCGACGCGCGTCTGTCCGCGTCGGTTCTCACCCATCCACTACGAATCGAAGACTCCGCCGAACGTCTCGGCGCACGACTGGGAATGGCCACCCCGCCGCAGCTGATCATGCGGATCGGCTACTGACTGCGAGGAAGGATCGTCGAAGGTGACACAAGAACTCACCGCCATCGAGCTCGAGGAACCGTCGAGTTCCGAGCTGTTCCAAACTGTTCTGGACATGGCGCAGGCAGCGAAGTCCGGCAACACATCCGGGTGGTTGGCGGCGCGCTACAGCGGTCTCGCTCTCGAAGACCTCGCCTACACGTGCACGGAAATGCTGGGAATTCTCATCGAGAACAACGCGATCCGTGAGGGTGTTCACCCGGCCGACATGTGGCGTCGCCTGCGAGCGGCCGGCGTCGACGAGTTCGGCTGAACCACGTCCACTTCGCACTCGGAACTCATGTCGCTCACCGGCCGAGTGTCGAAGCCCGGTCACCTTTCAGGCTTCGCCAGGGCCGACCACCCGCATCCCCTCCAGCGGCACCTCCTGAACGATGAACTCGTCGTCGACGTCCGTCACGATAGCCACATAGAACACCGGCCGGCCATCGATATGCACATAGCAGCCGATCTTGAAACCCACGAGACGTGGAATCCGCTGGAGCGTAGGAACGCCACCTGTGATCTCGCCGTCGGGATGCAGCCGGGCAGCTTCGGCCAGAACAGCTCGCTGCACGACATCTCGGTCGATCAGATCGTCGTCGTCGGTCAGCGTCGAGAACGAGACCGGTTCAGTGCATACGAACGGCACCTCGAACCTCATCGGTTGCCGCACACCTTCCTGAGGTGCCGGAGGCACGTAGGCTGCGTAAGTGATGCGGTACGCCGCGATCGGTCGATGGGAAACGCGGTCGAGGACGAAGGTCCAATAGCCGTTGTGCGTCGGCACAGTACCGCGCAGCGCCGGCCCCTCAGCCGAAGTCGCGTCCAAGAACTCGTCGTACCCGAGAAGATCTGCGTGCGTTCCGTGTTCGGTGTCGCGGGTGTGAGCATGCGCCTCCGCCAGGTCGACCTCGAACAACGACACCGGATAGCAGTACTTCCGCCCGGCGATCTGGGCATGGAACTCCCGGAGCGCGTCGGTATCGAGATCGTCTGCGATCCACTGCGCGATCTCGCGGGTGGTCACTTCCTCGACGGGACGCACGGGTTCCGGGAAACCCCGAAATACCCCGTCCTCGTCGGCGCTGTCTGCGAAAGACTCGAAGTCCATGTTCGAGATCGACAGGTTGTTCTCCACACCCCACATCTCCGAGGGAATGACACGGAATGTCCGTCCGCGAGGCCGGTGCGGTTCGTCCGGCCCCGTGTAGGCGGCGACGATGGGCATCTCCGGGTTGCTCACCGTCTCGGCGTCGACGAGAAACGCGTAGTACATCAGGGATTCGCCGATTGCTTCGAGAAGCCCGTCGACAGTCAGCCCGTCGTACTCCGGATTGTCGATGCAGGTGAGGTAAGCAGCGAAATCGGTTCCGTCTCCCTGCGGTACCGGAGCCATGGCCGCGACGGCAATGCTTCGCCAGGCGGCGTCGTCGGTGAAGTCGGTGCGGATGAGCAGTGACTCGCCTTCGAGATGGTCGGTGAGGACTCGTCCTGTTCCGAGGGTGGCGAGCACCTCCGCTTCGCGGCGATCGTGCTCCTCTGCGGCGAGTTCGGCGGTGATCTCGGAGGGGTCGCGATCCGGCGGGTCGACCGGAACGACGGAGTCCACGATCCGAGCGCAATCGTCGCGGTCGATGTCCTGGTGGCTGCGGATCTCGTACGTCCAGTCGCCGATGGACCGCCGGTAGCGTTCCGGCGTCGAATCGTTCGGCCATTCGGTTTTTGGTTCGCCGATCGCGCTCACCCATCGGCGCAGCGTGAACTGCGGCGCATACCCGCTGATCGACACACTCAGCTCGCCGGTGCGGGCATCGCCGGATTGGGACTGTGCGTTTATCGTCAGCGGCAGCCACGCGGGAAGCGCCTGAGGGATCCCGGCCAGAGCGCGCTGACGTTCCTCCTGCTCCCGCTTCAATCTCGCGAAGTCATCCTCAGCTGGGCGTGACGGCCCTGTCCACGCGAACAATGTAGGATCGAATACGTCGTCGAGACTGGGGTTTTCGAGTTCCATCCAGTCGTCACCACGCTGCCACCGCAGCGCGATACCGAGTTCTGCGTCGAACACGTAGGTGACCGTGTCGTTCGCGTGCTGGTCGAGGGCGCTCACCTCCCAACCGTCGCGGCCACGTACGCGAACTGGTCTGGGCGCGCTCGGCCCGGCGAATCGTTGGTCGTCGAACCCGCGAGTTGCCCGGGGAGCAAACACGTCATAGGCGCGGAGCAGAAGGGCGGGCGAGGAGCCGCTGGTTGCGTAGCCGGTGTTGGGAGACTTGACAGTGTGCACCATCGTGCCGCTCCCGTCGCTGGACCATCTGTCGGTGGCGTTCTCGATGAAGGTGGGCTCACCTGACTCGTTCTCGTAACGCCAGGTGTTCTCGGGCGCGTGCCACACGCGGTTCCACGATCCGTCCGGACGGTGGACAGTTCCGCGAACGGTGCGTCCCATCGTGCCGTAGTTCGAGCCCCGGACCTGTTCCCACGTCGGCGTCATGATCGGAACCTACCCGACGGTCGGCTCCGGTCGAAGCCTGCGGAAGGGTACGCGGGCTTGAACTGAGGTCAGCCGAGCACATGTATCCCCCCCGACTGGGGTTGCATCGGCAAATTCGAAAGGGGCTCCGGCCATCTCGCGGGTGCACCGCATTTTCGTGCCGGGACGAGTCGGCTCGACGGTGTGCGAGGTAGGCGTGCCAGTCACGTTCGGCGATGCAGAACCACCGCGAGGTGGTCTGAGGATGGTTTCCGAGCGGATCGGCAAGCACAGCGGCTCACTTGCTGTGGACGTGACCGATCGGGTCGACGCTGTCGTTGAGGGCCGCACGGGCGGATGCCCACTTGTCGTCGATGCCGAGCGCGGTGCGGAGGTAGACGGTGCTCATCCGCTGAAGTACGGCCACACGCTCCGGGTTCTCGTCGGTGGTCTCCGCGACTTCGTACCCGGGAATCCCGCCCAGGGCGTGCTCAGCATCGCAGAAGGTGATGAGATCGGTGGCGCCGGGACTGTGGGTGTAGGCGTCGGTGAACCAGTCGGGGCCGCGGCTCGACATGTGGGACTGGTCGCGGTCGCCTGCCACGACGAGCGTCGGCGTGGTGAGCTCCCCGAACGACGGATACATGAATGGAAAGTTGGCTTGCGCGAAGGGATGCAGCTCCTCGCCGCCGACACCGGTCGCGGACAGCAGGAGGCCCGCCGCGACCCGACTGTCGGACATGTCCTCCCCGACCTGCCCGTCCTTGCCCAGGATCCGGGCGCCCAGAAGCGCCTGCGCGGTCTGCGCGCCCCAGGAGTGACCGGCGACGGCGATGCGGGTGCGGTCGACCCGTCCGCCCAGTCCAGGGATAGCGGCTTCGACGACGTCGAGTTGGTCGAGGATGCGTCCGAGGTCTGCGATCCGCTCGGTCCAGATGCTCGGGAAGCGGGGGTCGTCGAATCCGATCCCGTAGCGCCGGGAGTCCAGGTGGGTGGGCTGGACCACGACGAAGCCCCGGGAGGCCCAGAACGCGGCCAGAGGCGCATAGCCGTCGTGGTGCCACCCGTTGCCGTGTGAGAACAGCACGATCGGCAGGTCGGAGCCGGTGGCAGACGCGGAGATCCGCACGTCGAGCGGCAGTGCGCGACCACGGGCCGACAGTTCGACGGGGGCAACGGACACGACGGGAGTGCCGTCGCCGACGAGATCGTCGAGGGTGGACACAAGTGGAGTAGTCAGGACGGAAGAGGTCACAACGGGATCCTTTCGAGGGTCGGCTCCCTGCCATGAAATGGAAAACGGAGCGCTGTTCCGAATAATACGGAGCGATGTTCCGGATAGCAACACGTGACAGCATGAAAGAGTGTGTTCTGTGATCGATGAGAGTGGACGCCGCACGAAGCGCGCCGACGCGCGGCGGAACGAACAGGCGCTTCTCGACGCGGCTGCGGCGGTGTTCGTCACGTCCGGGGTAGACGCACCGGTTCGTGAGATCGCAGCGAGAGCCGGGGTCGGAATGGGAACGATCTACCGGCACTTCCCGACTCGCCCGGAACTCGTAGTGGCGGTGTACCGCCATCAGGTCGAGGCTTGCGCCGACGCCGGCCCAAGACTGCTCGAGGAGAGCCCGACCCCAGAAGCCGCCCTACGCGCGTGGGTAGCACTGTTCGTGGAATTCCTGGTCACCAAGCACGGCCTCGCCGACGCACTGCAAGGAGACAGCGCCGGATCCGATGCGCTGCACGCCTACTTCATCGATCGCCTCGTACCGGTCTGCGCCTCACTCCTCGAGGCCACGTTCGAACATCGCGGCGCCGGACACGTCGCGCCGGTCGACGCATACAACCTGATGAGGGGCATCGGAAACCTCTGCATCGGAGTAGCCGGCGACCCCGACTACGACGCCGACCGCCTCGTTCAGCTCCTCGTCTCTGGTGTACTCAACAGCTCCGATCAATAGACATATGCCGTGACCAGGCAAGACTCCCTAGCGAACCGAACAATCGTTCGAGTTGACCCCGACCACACCACGTGAGATCATCGCTCCACCGGCCTGAATACAGGTCGACCCCGGCAGGTGCGCTAACACCGAACCGGGGTCTGGGCACACGACAGAAAGAGCTGTCATGCACCGTACGGTGGATTCTATCCACACGCCCTTCAGAGGCGTAAATCAGCAACGAGCCGCGAGCGCATTCTTCCGCGCCGGCCGACACATCACCCGCCCGCCAGGTTCTCCACTGACGTCCTGATCTTCGAGCCCCTCGATCCCTGCCGATTCGGCAGCGCGCATCGAGGGGCTCGAGGTGTTCGCCTGCTTCCGCGTGCGCAAGGGCCGTTTCGGTAACCACGGCACGTCGAGAGGCATCGTCGCTCGCCTCCCACAGTACCGACGTCAGCGCATCGACGCTGCGTGCCGGGGTGCCATTCCCCGGCACGAAACCGACTGGGCGCCAGTATCCTTCGTCTCCGCAGCTGGCGGTGGAGCACCCGATCGCGCGGGTCGACACAACCGACCGGGTCCAGTACAAGCCACACGTCACCTCCGACGTGGGGCCAGAAGTGCTGGCCGAGACGGTCTATCGGGGCATGGCGACCGGGCAGCGTTGGGGAAGGGGCCGAAGGCAAGCTCAGGGACCCGTAGGGTCTCCGCACGGTCAGGCGCAGCCGCCCGCAGGGCGCCCGTCAGATCTCTACTCCCCGCCCACCTCGGACCTCGCCACCAGCACCGGGCAATCGGCGGTCTGGATCAGGGCATTGCTGGTGGACCCCAGCAACAGACCCTTGAATCCTCCCCGCCCGCGCGACCCCACCACGAGAAGCTGTGCGCTCTCGGCATATTCACTGAGCACCCGCACAGGCCGGTCGCGCGCGACCACCCGCTCGACAACGACGTCGGGGTACCGTTCCTGATACCCGGCCAGGCCTTCGGCGAGCACGACTTCCTCGCCCGTCTGGATACGGGCCCAATGCGGATCCTCGGGCACCGCGCCCAGCGACGGCTGCACACTGACATCGCTCCACACGTTGACCGCGACGAGGGTCGCGCGCCGTGCGGCAGCCTCCTCGAACGCACACTCGACGGCGGCCCGGCACGACTCCGACCCGTCCACACCGACCACGACCGGGCCCTCCAACGGGGGCGCCCCATCGAGAGTGCGGCCGCGCACGATCACCACGGGAGCAAGGGAGTGGGCGGCCACGGACGTCGACACCGAGCCCGCGAGCAGACCTTTGACCTCGCCGAGTCCACGTGATCCGACGACGAGCCGATCGGCGTGTGACGATAGTTCGACCAGTGTGGGCGCGACCTTGCCTTCGATCTGCTCGGTGCTGATTTCCACCGAGCCGTTGTTGTCGTCGACGACCTTCCGCGCGAGCACCCCCGCATTGGCGAGGCGGTCGCGGGCAGTGGTCTTCATCTCCTCGTGGAAACTTTGCGCAAGGTAGGGCTCCGAGTAGTAAAAAGCCGGAACGTGGACGACTGTGACAATGCGCAGTGGCACCGATCGGGCACTTGCCGCGCGGGCAGCCCAGATCACCGCGCCCGAGGCCGCGTCGGACCCGTCGACCGCAACTACGATCGGCTTGATCTCGCTCATATCCGGAACCTTTCTCCGTGATGGTGACGCCGACCCGGAGAACGGGTCAGCTGCAGATACTCCGCATCTGTTCGATCAGACGGACCCGCCCTGCGGTGTCGCCGGCGAGCGGAGTGACGTTCAGTGTCGTCGCGCCGGCTTCTTCGAACGCTGCGACACGCTCACGCACATAACCTTCGGGACCGATCAGCGAGACGGCGCGCACGAGATCCTCGGGCACGGCCGCCGCCGCCTGCTCCTTCTTGCCGTCGAGGTAGAGCTTCTGAATGAGCGCGGCTTCCTTCTCGAAACCGTAGCGGACGGCGAGATCGTTGTAGAAGTTCTTGCCCTTCGCTCCCATACCGCCGATGTAGAGGGCGAGCATCGGCCGCACCCAGTCGATCATGTGATCGACGTCGTCGCCGATCGCGAGCGCGACCTGGACGTACGTCTGCAGTTCACCCAGCGCGGGGTCGCGCTTGGCTTTGCCCGCAGCCAGCGCGTCGCCCCACACCTCGGCAACCTTCTCCGGGTAGTAGAAGATGGGCTCCCACCCCTCGGCAATCTCGGCGGTCAGCTCGACGTTCTTCGGGCCGATCGATGCAATGACAACCGGGATTCGTTCGCGCACAGGCTTATTGATGATCTTGAGTGGTTTCCCGAGTCCGGTGCCCTTGTCTTCGGGAAGCGGGAGCTGGTAGTACTTGCCCTGGTACTCGACTTTCTCGCGCCGCCATACCTTCCGGCAGATCTCGACGATCTCGCGGGTACGGCCGAGCGGCGCGTGATACGGCACACCGTGGAAACCTTCGATGACCTGCGGACCCGATGCCCCGATTCCCATCACGAAGCGGCCGTCGGACACGTAGTCGAGGCCGGCGGCGGTCATCGCGGTCAGCGTGGGCGTACGGGTGTAGAGCTGGAAGATGCCGGATGCGAGCTCGACCCGCGACGTCTTCGCGGCGATGTAACCGATCTGGCTCACTGCGTCGAATGAATAGGCTTCCGGGACGAACACGATGTCGAGGCCGGCCCGCTCGAGGTCGGCGACCTCGGCGACGGTCTCGGCGAATCCGCCGCTGTAGTTCAAACCCATTCCGATTCGCATGCGCACACCTCAACTCTGCGGCGTGCGGGGCACGCCTGTGGACCGTGCCCCGAACACTACCGCCGTCAGTCTTCGTCCGGACGGACGACCATGACCGGGCAGTGGGCCTCACGCAGGAGCGAATTGCTCGTGGAACCGAGAACGAGCCCCTTGAATCCACCGCGGCCTCGGCTGCCGACCACGACGAGTTGCGCATGCTCGCTCCACGCCTGCAGATGGGTGCGCGGTCCGTCGATGTAGATCTTGCGGACGACGGTGACGTCGGGATAACGCTCGCCGTAGCCTGCCAGGCGCTCACCGAGGAGCACACGCTCGACGTCCTCTAGCGCCTCCGGCTCGAATTCGAGTGGCATGGTCTCGAGGGTTCCGACCTTCAGATCGCTCCAGATGTGCACCGCAACCAGGTCGACGTCCCGGAACGAGGCCTCCTCGAACGCGGCGACGAGCGCATTCTCGCTCAACGGACTGCCGTCGATTCCGACCACGACGGGACGATAGTCGGGTTCGGGTGGCGCGTCCTCACCACGCACGACAACGACAGGACATGCGGCGTGGCCGACGACCGCAACGGGCGTCGAACCGAGGAACATTTCGCCGAGGCGCCCGCTGCCGGATTGCCCGAGCACGAGCATCCGGGTCTCCCGCGACAATCGGACCAGCCATTTCGCGGTGCCCGTGAGGGCCACCGCGGCGGTGACCTCGAGACCGGGAGAGCTCTCCTTCGCGATCTTCTTGGCTTCGCCGAGGACGGCCTTGGCGTCCTCCTCCGCCCACTCGAAGACCCGTGAGGTCTGAACGAAGGGGGTTGCTGCCCAGCCGGTGGTGGCGAAATCGACCGCATGAACGAGGTGCAGAGACAGTCCTCGTTGCGCCGCGGTGGCTGCGGCCCAGCGGACCGCCCGAGTGGACGCGGGTGATCCGTCCACACCGACAGTCACATTGTTGTGGTCCCGAGGTGTTTCACCGTGAGGTTTCACAAGATCGAGACTAGCCCCTAAGGATGTGGTGTGGAATGGACTTTCGTCCCTGCAACCGGAGAAGTAAGTGAGACAACGAGATTCCCTACGCGATCTACGTCACACTAAATTGTCATCCGGGATGCAAATTAACTAGCGTGAGGCCATGCAACTCACCCAGTTCACCGATCTCGGACTGAGAGTTGTCATGCACCTGGCCGCGTCCTCCGCGGACAGCGTGCCGAGAACGAAACTCGTTGCCGAACAACTACATCTGTCGTACGCACATACGACGAAAGTGGTCGCCAGACTGAATGAGCTCGGCGTCGTCACCACCCGCCGCGGACGTGGCGGAGGGCTGGCCATCACCGAGCTCGGTCGCACCGCCAGTATCGGATGGCTGGCGCGGCAACTCGAAGGAGACGAGGAAGTGGTCGACTGCGAGGGAGCGAACCCGTGCCCCCTCCGTCACGGCTGCAAACTCAGGAAGGCGCTGCGCGACGCGCAGGAAGCCTTCTACGCCACGCTCGACGACGTCACCGTCGCCGACCTGGCGACATCGAAGATCGAACCGGTCCTGTTGACCCTCACTCAGCCCACCCCTGACAGGAAATGGAGTTCACCATGACTCTCTCGCCCGAATCCAAGGAAGTCATCGCCGCTACGTTGCCGGCCGTCGGTGCCGCCATCGGCGATATCACGCCCCTCTTCTACAAGAAGATGTTCGCGGCGCACCCCGAACTCGAGCGCAACCTGTTCAACCGGGGCAACCAGAAACAGGGTGAGCAGCAGAAGGCACTCGCCGGATCGATCGCAGCGTTCGCCACCCTCCAGCTCGATCCCGATCCCGCACGCGTCGAGTCCATCCTTTCCCGTATCGCGCACAAGCACGCCTCTCTCGGCATCAAGCCCGACGAGTACTGGATCGTGCACAAGCATCTGTTCGAAGCGATCGTCGAAGTCCTCGGCGCCGCAGTCACTCCCGAGGTAGCGCAGGCGTGGGACGAGCTGTACTGGCTGATGGCGAACACCCTCATCGCACTCGAGGCCGACCTCTACAAGGCCGCGGGCGTCGAGGTCGGGCAGGTGTGGCGCACCGTACGTGTCGCCGAGCGCGTCTACCAGTCCGCCGACACCGTCTCGTTCGTTCTGACATCCCTCGACGGCGCTCCCCTGCCCGCGTTCCGTCCCGGACAGTATCTTTCGGTCGGCGTCGAGCTGCCCGACGGCGCCCGCCAGATCCGGCAGTACAGCCTGTCCAACGCCCCGTCCCGGGGCGACTGGCGGATCACTGTCAAGCGCGTGGCCGCATCCACCGCACCCGACGGCACCGCCATCCCGGCCGGTGAGGTCTCGAACTTCCTGTTCGAGAACTGCTTCGAAGGCGACGAACTCCAGGTGACCACGCCGTTCGGCGACCTCGTGCTCACCGATGAGGACACCCCCCTGTTCCTCGCCTCCGCGGGCATCGGCTGCACCCCCATGATCGGCATGCTCTCGCACCTCGCAGAGGTCGGCGACCAGCGCCCGATCTCGGTACTCCACGCCGACCGCTCCGCAGCCAACCACGCACACCGGCACGAACTCTCGACCCTCGTCGAGAAGATCCCGTCGGCCGATGTCTACCGCTGGTACGAGGACCTCGGTGCGCGTCAACCGCTCGAGACGATCCGTGTGGGACGGGCCGACATCACGGATCTCCCCCTCGACCCGAAGACCCACGCCTACCTTTGTGGACCGCTCCCGTTCATGCTGTCGCTGCGCGAGGCCCTCATCGAACGCAACGTGCCTGCCGAGAACATCCACTATGAGGTGTTCGGCCCCGACAGCTGGGCACCCGCGGGAGCCTGAGGACAGCTGATCGATCAACGGGCAGTGCTCCGGCTTGTCGGCCGGGGCACTGCCCGTTTTGACCGCTACGCTCGATCCATGGACACCGCCTCGCCCGAGGCTGCTCGGGCACTACCCCGACGGTCGAGCGTGCTCGCGCTACTCGCACTGCTCGTCGTCGGGCTCGCGGCGGTGCTGCTACCCCCCTCCCCGACGCCGCGCGCCACCGACGCGCCCGCCGACGTGTTCAGCGCCGGACGCGCCGCCGCCCACATCGAGGCGATCTCCGCCGAGCCCAGGGTCCTCGGCTCGCCCGCACACACCGCTGCCCGCGAGTACCTCGTCGGGGAACTCGAGGCGCTCGGCTGGCGCACCTCCGTCAAGAGCGGCGTGGGCTGGTACTCCCCCACCGACGGAGCAACGCAGCGCGGCGCCCGAGTGCACAACATCGTCGCGCTCTTCCCAGGAACGGACCCCACCGGGACGGTGGTGCTCGCCGCCCACTACGACACCGTGCGTGGTTCACCCGGCGCCGCCGACGACGGTATCGGTATCGGCACCGTCCTCGAATCCGCGCGCGCGATCACGGCCGGTCCCGCACCGCGCAACGACGTCATCGTCCTGCTCACCGACGGCGAGGAAGACGGCCTCCTCGGCTCTCAGATGTTCACGCAGACGCGCTCACCGTCCCTCGGCCCCACCGTCGTCCTCAACCACGAGGCACGCGGCAACGCAGGCATACCCGTCACCTTCCGCATCACGGACCCCAACGGCGCCCTCATCGAGACGCTTGCCCATGCACCCGGCGCCAACGCCGATTCGTTCACCCAATTCGGGTTCGAACTGCTTCCCAACGACACGGATTTCAAGCATTTCGCCGCTGCCGGGTTCCACGCGTACGACACCGCGATCGCGAGGGGATCGGCGTACTACCACAGCCCCCTCGACACCCCGGACCGGCTGAGCCACGAGTCGCTGCAACAGATGGGCGATACCGCCCTCACCGTCGCGCGCGAACTCGTCGAGTCCGACCTCACCGCGCTCGACTCCGGGGGCCAGGAGGTCGTCACCGCAGCGCCCTGGGGATTGATCCACTATCCGCGCTGGGTGGAGATCGCGCTGACGGGACTCCTCGTCGTCGCGGTCGGATGGCTGGTCGCTGCGCGGATTCGACGCGGTGAAGCCACGTACTGGAATGTCGCCGCCGCCACCGGAGTCTCGGCAGTCACGGTGGGGATCGCGGCATTCGCCGCATGGCTTCCGTGGTTCATCGCGATGCGCCTCGCTCCCGGTATGGCCTCCCCTGTCTCGAGCGAGCCCTTCCGTCCGGGTGTCTACCAGCTTGCCGCCGTCATCGCGGCGGCGGGCGTGCTCGTCACGACCTACCTGTGGGCCCGAACGCGCCTTCCGGCCGCATCCTTCGTTGTGGGGGCGTTCGTCCTGATCGCCTTCGCCTCGGTGATCGCATTGCCGTACGTCGGTGTCGCATCGGTGCTGGTTCTGCCCGCACTGCCCGCTCTCGCAGGAATGCAGATCGCTCGCTTCCTCACTGATCGTCCACCGCTGCCGACCCTTTCGGTGGCGGTCGGGGCCGTCCCCGCCGCGCTGCTCCTCGCCCCCGCCGTGGTGATGTCGTTCGATGCGGGACTCATGTTCGGAGCTCCGCTCGCAGGCATATTCGTCGCGGTGCTGTTCTCCCTGACCCTCGTGCTCTGGGAAGCGGTGCTCCCGTCATCCGCGACCCGGGTCGGGCGTATCTCCGTGACGCAGATGGCCGGAACCGCAGCCATCGCGTCGGTACTCGTGTGTGCACTCGTCGCGGGCTATCTCAACCGCGACGGCGCGACCGATCCGCGACAGGAACACCTGTGGTACGCACTCGACAGCGACCGAGACTCCGCAATCTGGGCGTCCCCGGACTCCCCGCGCTCGGAATGGAGCCGGGAACTGCTCGTCGACCCGGCGAGCCCCCTGCCCGCGGAATTCCCCTGGCGAGACGAGCCGATGGCGCACGGTCCGGCGCCCGTAGCACCTCTTCAGGCACCCGAGATGGAGGTGCTCGACGACACTGCTGCAGGCGGCGCCCGTGAGCTTCGGCTTCGCCTGTCGTCTCCCAGGGGCGCGAACGCCATCGGACTGTGGGTCGACAGCACAACGGCCACTGTCCACGGCGCAACCGTCGACGGGCACCGAGCGGAACCGGCCGACGACTTCGGATTCCGATTCTGGGCAGCGGGTCCGGAAGGAGTCGAGGTGACCCTCACCCTGAGTGTCCTCGAAGATCGAGTGGGACTGCGCCTGATCGATCTATCGGACGATCTGAGGGTCGTACCCGGCTACGAACCACCGACGGATCGAACGGTGATGGCGCCGACGGTCATCGTCAGCCGGTCGTTGCGGATCTGATCGACTCGCGACGCAACGAGATGACGATCGACACACCGACGATCGGCACACCACGGCCGGACGCGGTACGGTCCGCGCCTACGCACCCCACTCGTGTACGGGTCTGCCGTCGGTCATCGCCGCGACGTAATCGCGGAGCATCCCCGACAAAGCGGTGCGACGATCTTCGCCCGCCGCTTCACGTCGCGCGACATGCTCGCGTTGCCATGCCGCTCCGGTTTGCCGATTCAGACACCGGCCCTCGATGATCCCGAGGTAGCGGTCGCGCGCGCGGGCCGAGAGCCCGAACGATTCCAGCCCTCGATCCGCCAGGGGCAGCAACCGGCGCAGGACGAGCTCGTCGGCACCGACCCAGCCCAGTTTCGGCCAGTACAGCCGGGATTCGAGTCCGAACTTGGCACCGATGATCAGGTTTTCTTCGGCCGCGTCGAATGTCATCCGCCGCCACAGCGGGTCGTCGTCTTCGACGAGCGCTCGCAGCAATCCGTAGTAGAACGCCGCGTTCGCCATGGTGTCGAGGACGGTCGGCCCGGCAGGCAGGACGCGATTCTCGATCCGCAGGTGGGCCTGACCATCACTGATGTCGTAGACGGGCCGGTTCCACCGATAGATGGTGCCGTTGTGCATCTGAAGCTCACGCAGTTGCGGAATCAGGCCCGCATCGAGTTCTGCGGCGGGGTCGGAGTCGGTGATCTCCGGTAGCAGCGCAGTGAAGTAGCGGGAGTTCTCCTCGAACAGGTCGATCGGGGACTCGATCCAGCGTTCCCCGAACCACACTCGTGGACGCACGCCCTGGTTCTTCAACTCGAGGGGCCGGGTATCCGTGGCCTGGGCGAACAAGGGAATCCGGCTCTCGTGCCACAGCGCCTTACCCGCCAGGAACGGCGAATTCGCTGCGAGCGCCACCTGTACCCCCGCCAGACACTGCGCCGCGTTCCAATGCGGTGCGAAATCCTCGGGTGCCACCCTCAGATGCAGTTGCAGCGAAGTGCATGCCGCTTCGGGTACCACCGAGTTGGTGTCGGCGCGTAAGCGTTCCACCTCACCCGTACCGGGGAGCGGCACACCGTCGAGGTCGAGTTCGATGTCCTCGCCTCGTGCTGCGAAGATCTGCTCGTTGAGTGCCTCGTAGCGGGGATTGGCGGTGATCCGGTCTCGGCCGAGATGGTCGAGTTCGAGGGTCGGCAACATCCCGATCATCACGAGCTGGGCATCGAACTGGTGCATCCGCTCGTCCGCGCGCCGAAGCGAGTGACGAAGGGATTGTTCGATTTCGATCGTGGCGTCGCCGGACAGCGGACCCGGTTCGACATTCATCTCGACGTTGAACTGGCCGAGTTCGGTCTGGAAGACCGCATGGTCGTCGATCGCCTGGAGAACTTCCAGGTTGGACATTGCCGGAGCCATGTCGTCCTGGACGAGATTGAACTCGATCTCCATGCCGAGCTGCGGTTCCGGCGAAGAATGCGCATCGGCGAACGCACCGTCGCGGAGCATACGTTCGAGCGCGCTCATGCACTCGCGGACCTTGTGCCGGAACTGTCGGCGGTCTGCGCCGGTGAACGAACGAGCAGAAATCTCTGTGCCCACGTGTTCTCCCCGGTCTGTGCCGACAGATCGCTCTGCAGGCGTCTACGCAGATCTGATACTTCTGCCACCTGCGTAGCAGGCGGTGAAGATGAAACTACCGCACGGCCACCCGAAACACCGGAGCATGTGTGCGTCCGTGAACACGAACACACCCGGCCGCGAGGCCGGGTGTGTTTCGAAGTGTTGCCGGTAGCGGCGGTCAGACTGCGCGGTAGCCGCTCCAGTCGGCGACAACGCCGCGGTCACTGAGCCAGGTGTTGGGGTTGGTCTTGTTGCCTGCCTCGTCCCACACCTCGAAGTGCAGATGCGGTCCGGTGGACCAGCCACGGTTGCCGACGGTGGCGATCTGCTGACCCGCGGAGACGCGCTGACCCGCGGAGACCTGATAGGTGTCGACGTGACCGTAGACAGCGGTGGTGCCGTCGTCGTTGAGAACGCGAACCCACTGGCCGTAGCCGGAGGCGGCGCCTGCGTCGAGGACCGTGCCGTCGGCGGCAGACTGGATCGGAGTGCCGATAGGGGCAGCGATGTCGATTCCGCCGTGGTGGGAGCCCCAGCGCGCACCCCAGTCGGACGTGAGCGTGCCCGACACCGGCTGCACCGTGTTCGGCTTGATCGGGTTGAGGTTGTCGAGCCAGTTGCCGCCACCGGTGAATTGGTCCACCAGACCCTGGACCTCGACGGGCAGCTGCGGGGCGCCTTGCTCGGCGGGAGTGGTGATGCCGGGGATCGCGGGAAGCTCGATGCCCTCGGGCAGCTCGAACGGAAGCTGCGGGGCGGGAGCCGCCTGGACCGGGCCGTGATCGTGGCCGGGGTGGGCGGCAGCGGTGCCTGCGGTGAACTGCGCGCCGATGGCCATGAACGCGCCGGTGGCGCACGCCACGGTGGCCGCCTTGGCCGGAGCCGACGGGCCCGTCGGCTCGATGCGATGACGCCCACGCTGAGTCGATCCGACCGTCAGGTCGATCTCGAATGCCGATGCATCTTCGCGTGTCCGCTGGTGCCGTGCCACAGTCGCTGTCCCGTTCGTAGTCCCGATTTCGGCCGGCGCGTAACACCCCGGTCGTTCCTGGCGATTCAAGGTAACAAAACGATATACGTCCGGTCCAGCGTTACCTCTTCGCAATCCCACAGAGCGGGAACCGAACCAACCGGTCGGTAACAAACAGCGAATTTCCGGCTCTCTTCGCACGGCGCGGGAGCGACCGCTACACTCACAGCGCGCCGCGATTCGGTCCACCGAACCGGCGCGCGCCTTCGTAGCTCAGGGGATAGAGCAACCCTCTCCTAAAGGGTAGGTCGCAGGTTCGAATCCTGCCGAGGGCACACACTCTCGACGCACCCGTCAGGGGCTACAAGCCGACCTTCTCCAGCGCGGCCTCGTAGACATCCATCGCTTCTTCCACCGACTTCCCCTCGGCAAGCGCGGCGGCATACACCGCGCGCAGTTCGTCGCCCTGCTCCTCGAACTTCGCCGTCCATCGTTCGGCGTCCTCACGCCAGTAGCCGACGATGTCGTACTGCTCACGCGACCATCCGAGCGAACGCAGATGCTTCTTGGCCGCGCGGATATCGGCGGCCTCCCCCGAGAACCAGCAGTATCCGTCGGCGGGCAGGTCCAGTTCGGAGAGCGCCGCGGACAACCGCGTGCGCGACACACCGTTGCCGCTGCCGACGAGTTCGACGATGTCGGTGTTCTGCCGCGCGGGCAGGTACTCGAGTTCGCTGCGGTCGAGTACTTCGGCGAGGACGGTCACGTGCACCGAAGGTTCGGCCTGCTCCAGAATCCTGGCCATTGCAGGCAGCGCAGCAAGGTCTCCGGCAAGGACGTGACGCGTCGCCGACGACGGAGGTTCGTGCCATGAACGCGGACCGGCCATCAGCACACGCCAGCCGGGCTCCGCTGCTCGCAGCCACTCGATCGCGGGACCGTGCTCGTGCTCCGCGAAGTCGACCACCATCTCCCGGGACTCCGCGTCGTATGAGCGCACGGTGTAGTTGCGGTGCCCGGCGCTTCGCTCCTCGTCGACGATCTCCCAGCCGCCCAGAGCATTCGGATTCTCGCTGGGGCGCGCGTGCAGTTCCTCACCGTCGTGTGAGAGATAGAACGCCACCGACTCGTCGGCCGCAGCGAGCGGAAGGTAACCGTTGCCGGTCCCCTCCCCGATCCGGAGGCGTGCACGCAGCAGGTGTGCTGCAACCTGCTCACGCGCGACCAGCGTGGCAACAAAATTCTCCCACTTCATTAGGCCAGGCTAACCGATGGCAGATCGGGGCCTGTGACTGCCGTAACACTGCCGGACTCGAAACCGTCCCTCGATGATCGACGGATCGATAGAATCACGGCAGTCGATCGGTCGCGGGACGCGCCACGAACGAAATGCACGCCGTGGTCGGCACCCGGACACGACATTCCCCCACCCGAGGAGCCCGCAGCATGTCTGCAGTGCGATTCACCCGTCGAGCACTCACATTCGCAGCCCCCGTCGCAGCCGCTGTTCTCTTCACGGGGGTCGCCGCAGCCGCCCCGACACAACCGTTGGGTACTGCGATCACCATCGGCTGCCTCAACCAAGGCAGTCTCGCATCGCTCACATCAGTGGCAGCCCATCCGGGACCCGACGCGGAACACGGAATCGCCGCAGGTCACGTGCAGTTCTCCACCACGCAGGCACTGTGGCCGATTCCTGCCGCAGGCCAGGTGACCGTCGCGTGGCTCAACCGAGACAACGGACGCACCGGCATCGTCGACCTCACGGGGGACTACCCGAACCTGTCCGCGACGGTGGACACCGGGCCGGGCGAGGTCCTGACCACCGTGTTCGGATCGGTGAGCCTCGCCAGCGGGCCGCTGTGCAATTCGACTCCGGCCACCGGCGGGGTCACCGTCGGCTGAGACCTTTCCACGGAACGATCATCGGCACACGTCTCCGGTAGGAGCGATATCGCTCACCGAACGTCGCGATCAGGTCGCGCTCCTCGAATCTGATCGCAACGAGGATGTATGCGGTGGTGACCGTGGCGAAGAGGAGATGCCCGACGGACATGGTCGGCGCAATCCAGAAGGCAACCAGGAAACCGAGATAGAGCGGGTGCCGCACCGAACGGTAGAGCAGCGGTACCCGGAAGGTGCTCGCAGCAGGCACTTTTCCGCGCAGGTGCCGGACCACCTGCCTCAGTCCGAACAGGTCGAAATGGTCGATGGCGAACGTCGACACGAGCACAAGACCGAACCCGGCGAGCGAGAGCGCGTAGAGCAGGATCCGTAGCGTGCTGCTCTCGACGTCCCAGATCAGATGCGGGAGCGGACGCCACTGCCACATCACGAGTGCCAGCGCGGCCGAGGCGAGCAGGACGTAGGTGGATCGTTCCGCGGGTTCCGGCACGATCCTGGTCCACCGTTTCTTGAACCAGGGTCTTGCCATCACCGAATGCTGCACCGCAAACAGCGAGAGCAGCGCCAGGTCGATCGCGACCGCGATACCGGCCGGGGCACGGGGGCCCTCGTCGATGTTCCGGGGCACCACCAATCGTTCGACCCATCCGATCGCGTACAGGAACACCGCGAGAAATATGAGATACGCGCAGACCCCGTATGCGGTGACGAGCAGCCGGGAAGCCGGAGTGCGTGTGCGAGGACCCGAGTTGGTTGTCGTTGTCATGCGCCCAGTGTCGGGATGATGGCCGGCGCTCAGAAGGTCCCCTGAGGTGGCGAATCCTCCACCCTTGCACGCTCCGTCACCTCGGGGCGTACATGATCACGGCGACGCCTGCGAGACACACCAGCGCCCCCGCGATGTCCCAGCGATCAGGACGGAAGCCGTCCATCACGACACCCCACAGCAGGGAGCCCGCGACGAAGACCCCGCCGTATGCAGCGAGGATGCGGCCGAAATTGGCATCCGGTTGCAGCGTCGCGACGAACCCGTACGCCCCGAGGGCGATCACACCCAGACCCACCCAGATCCAACCGCGGTGCTCGCGCACGCCCTGCCAGACCAGCCACGCCCCACCGATTTCGAACAAGGCGGCAACCGCGAACAGGACGAGGGATTTCAGGACGGTCATGCTCGAACAGGTTACGGATCGGACCGGCCTGACTCGGCGGCACCGTCGTCACAGCTCGTCGATGGATACCACACCGTCTTGGAGTGCACGCACGAGCAGGGACGTCTTGGTGGTCGCGGGACGCCCCACACGCAGGTACTTGTCGCGGATGCGGGCGATGTGAGTACTCACGGTGGCTGCGGTCACGAACAGGCGGGCGGCTGCCTCGGACTTGGAATCACACAGAAGCCACTCCCGAAGTATCTCGGTTTCACGAGCCGAGAGCTGCGGCGAGGAGTAGATACGGGAGGGCTCGAGCACACTCGTCATGTCGGGATTCCTTCGTCGATCGATCTGACTACCGGCGGCTCCCCGACAAAGCCCCCGAGTCCGGTATGAGAAGAACATACGATTTTACACCGACAACCACCAACCGAATGGCCTCATTCGCCCTCATCGGCACCGGCGCATTTCATTCCCGGCGCACGTCGTGCGGGTCCAGATCACTCCGCAGCCCACGCCAGCTCGGGTGACGAAGTCGGCCACCTTCGGTCCACGCCGCGAACCGCACCTCCCCCACCAGATCGGGTTCCACCCACACTGCGTCACGCCGATCGACAGCGGGTAGCTCGTCCGCGAACGGGCTCGTGTCCCGCCGTCTCACCCGCAGCGACGAGGTCAACTCTGCGAGAGTCCGGTCGTCGAACCCCGTACCGACCCTCCCCGCATAGACGAGCCCGCTGTCGCCGGGAAGGCCGAGAAGCAACGAGCCGAACGCCCCCGCGCGGTTCCCCTGCCCCGACCGGTAACCGCCGATCACCACCGACTGCGTGAGCCAATTCTTCGCCTTCACCCACGCCGTACTCCGCTTTCCCGGGAGATACACCGAGTCGCGGCGCTTCGCGACAACACCTTCCCATCCGCGCTCGAGGCTCGTGGCAAGCGCAGCGGCGCCGTCCCCGGTCAACTGGCCCGGCACGGTCAATCTCTCCGCCGCCGCGGCGAGCGCATCGAGCACACGGCGTCGATCGTCGTAGGTCTTGCTCACCAGCGTGACCCCGTCGAGATACAGGAGGTCGAACACCCGGTACTCCGCGCTCGCCCCACGCTGCAACTGCTCGAAGCTCGTGATGCCCGACGCGTCCACGGCGACGATCTCTCCATCGAGAACGGCATCGTGACCGTCGAGCACGTGCGCGAGCTCTCCGAGCGCGGGGAATTCTCCGGTCACATCCCGTCCCGAGCGGGCACGCACCCGGACGGTTCCGTTGCGTACCTCGACGACAGCGCGGTATCCGTCCCACTTACCTTCGAACGCCCACGTCGCACCCTCGAGATCCTCCACATCACCCGCGGTTGCGAGCATCGGACGTAGGTCGGCCGGAAACTCCTCCGATCGCCCAGAACCCGACTGCTGCTTCATCCGGTGGGCCAGCCATTGGTCCTTCTCCGTACGGATGAACGCATATCGGCCCTCGACCTTTTCTCCGTGCAACCGCACGATCACCTCGTCGTCGCGCCACTTCTCGGTGTCGTAGGTGCCGGTGTCCCACACCGTCATCGTCCCGGCGCCGTACTCACCGGACGGTATGGTGCCGTGGAAATCGAGGTACTCGAGTGGATGATCCTCCGTCCGGACAGCGAGATGGTTGCGGCCGGTATCCTCCGGCAGGTTCTTCGGTACCGCCCATGACGCGAGCACACCGTCTCGTTCCAGCCGCAGGTCGTAATGCAGACGGCGGGCATGGTGTTCCTGGATGACGAACCGGTCGTCGTCGCCCGTGGCGGTGATTGCGGACGGGACCGGCTCGGGAGTGCGTGCGGCGTTGCGTTTACGCCGGTAGTCGGCGAGCGCGTCGTCCGCCGTGTTGTTGTCGGTGCCGAGTCGAGGATCGCCGGAGGCCGGATCCAGGCCCTCGAGAAGATCACCGTGTTCGACGATCCGCTCGAGTACTTCGTCGAATGTGAGCTGCCGCAGATCCGGGTCGTCGAGTTCGTCCCAGCTCCGCGGCGCAGCCACCCACGGTTGGTCGCGGCCGCGCAGCGAGTACGGCGCGACCGTCGTCTTGGCCGCATTGTTCTGGCTCCAGTCCACGAAGACCTTGCCGCCGCGCACTGCCTTCGCCATGGTCGCCGTGACGAGATCCGGGTGCAGCGTCGCGAGATTTGTCGCGACCTGCCTGGCGACGGTCGACGCACCGCCTGACGCGAGTTGCCGGTCCAGCGGGACATAAAGATGCAGGCCCTTACTGCCACTCGTGACGGGATAGGTCTGCCACCCGAGTTCGGCAACCATGTCGCGCACGTGCCGTGCGACCTGTGCGCACTGCGCGAGCCCGGCTCCGGGGCCGGGGTCGAGGTCGAACACGAGCCGGGTCGCGGGGCCGGGTGAGGATCCGGCGAACCGCCACTGCGGGACGTGCAATTCGAGTGCGGCCTGCTGCCCGAGCCACGCCATGCCTGCCACCGAGTCGAACACCGGATAGGTGACCGACCGTTGCTTGTGGTGCACCGTGCGACGGTCGAGCCACGACGGCGCGTGCGGCGCAAGGTTCTTCTCGAAGAACGCCGGTTCGTCGACGCCGTTGGGCCAGCGCTTACGGGTGCCGGGACGCTCCACGACGTGCGGCAGCATGACTTCGGCGACGGCGACGTAGTAGTCGATCACCTCGCCCTTGGTGGTGCCGGTGCGCGGATAGAGCACCTTGTCGAGGTTCGTCAGCGTGATGCGACGGTCCCCGATCGTGCGGGTCGGCATCACCTCATTGTGCCAACCTCACTTCGAGCCCATACGGCTTCGAACGAACGATTCAGCCGTACAACTCCGCGAACTTGCGCAGGGAGGCGTCGAGATCGCCTTGCAGTGCACGTGCCACACCCGACCCGATCGGGCCGAACAGCGGGGCTCCCCCGAGCTCGATCTTCATCGTCAACCGCGATCCCGACCCCGTGCCGGCCACCGCGAGGCGCATCTTGAACTTGGTGCCGCCCTTGCCCGCCCCGCGCAGCACCACGTGATGCGGAGCGTCGAGTTCGTCGACCTTCCACTCGACCCGGTTGCGCATCCCCTTGACCGAAACCACGGATTGCAGCGCCACCCCGGCTTCGAGCGTGTCGGGGAGCTCCCCGCGCCAGCCGTCGTGGATGCTCAGCCAGTCGCCGAATGCTTCCAGGTCGGAGGCCTTCTCCCACGCAGACTGTGGGTCGAGCGGAAGGTCGGTCGCGACTTCGAGTTTCGCCATGACTGCAGCGTAGACGAGACGGGAGCCCTCACCGGGAATGGCCGAATGTCACCCTCGGTCAGTTGAACTGACCGAGGGTGACATTCGGCTCACGGACGCAGGTGCTAAGTCAGTGCGACACGGCCTTCTCGACGCCGACACCGGTGAGCGAGCGGACCTCCATCTCTGCCTGCTTGAACGGATCCTCCGGCTTGTTGCGGCCGAGGTAGGTGCCGACGACACCGAGAGCGAACGCGAGCGGGATGGACACGATGCCCGGGTTGGACAGCGGGAAGAACGAGAAGTCGACATCCGGGAACATCGCCGAGGGGCTGCCCGAGACCGCCGGGGAGAACACGATCAGCAGCAGGCAGCTGATGAGGCCGCCGTAGATGCTGAACAGCGCACCGGTGGTGTTGAACTTCTTCCAGAACAGCGAGTACAGCAGCGTCGGCAGGTTCGCCGAGGCGGCGACAGCGAAGGCGAGTGCCACGAGGAAGGCGATGTTCTGCCCCATGGCGAGGATGCCCAGCACGATCGAGACCAGGCCGATCACGACGACGGTGATGCGCGAGACCCGCACCTGCTCGTCCTCGGTGGCCTTGCCGTGCTTGAGCACGCTCGCGTAGATGTCGTGTGCGAACGATGCGGATGCCGTGATCGCCAGGCCTGCGACGACCGCGAGGATCGTGGCGAATGCGACCGCGGAGATCACCGCGAGGAAGATCGTGCCGCCCAGTTCGTACGCGAGCAGCGGAGCCGCAGCGTTCTCCTTGCCCGGAGCGTTCAGGATGACGTCGGGGCCGACCATCTTCGCGGCTCCGTAGCCGAGTACCAGCGTGAACAGGTAGAAGGCTCCGATCAGCGCGATCGCCCACGTGACCGAACGGCGCGCTTCCTTGGCGGTCGGGACGGTGTAGAAGCGCATCAGCACGTGCGGCAGACCCGCAGTACCGAGCACCAGCGCAATGCCGAGGGAGATGAAGTCGATCCGGGTCATGCCGCTGATGCCGTACTTCGCACCCGGCGCGAGGATGTCGCGGCCGGCGACCGCTTCGTCCGCAGAGTTCGATGCCATGGCCTGAGCGTCGGCGAGCAGCTGCGAGAAGTTGCCGCGCACCGCGAGCAACACGAGCACGAACATGACGCCCGCACCCGCGACCAGCAGCACCGCCTTGACCATCTGGACGTACGTGGTGCCCTTCATGCCGCCGACGAGCACGTACACGATCATGAGCACACCGACGACAGCGACGACGATCGCCTGGCCGGCCTTGTCCTGGATGTCGAGGAGCAGGGCGACGAGTCCACCGGCACCGGCCATCTGGGCGAGCAGGTAGAACAGTGACACCGCGAGCGTCGACAGTGCCGCAGCCATCCGCACCGGCCGCTGCTTGAGCCGGAAACTCAGAACGTCGGCCATCGTGAATCGCCCGGTGTTGCGGAGCAATTCGGCGACGAGCAGCAGCGCGACGAGCCACGCGACGAGGAAGCCGATGGAGTACAGGAAGCCGTCGTACCCGTAGACGGCGATGGCCCCTGCGATACCGAGGAACGACGCGGCCGACAGATAGTCGCCTGCGATGGCGAAACCGTTCTGGGGACCGGAGAACTGACCACCACCGGTGTAGAAGTCCGAGGCCTTCTTCGTGGTGCGGCTGGCCTTGATGACCAGGCCCATCGTGACGACGACGAACGCCACGAAGATGACGATGTTGAGCAGCGGGTTACCGACATCGGTGTGGCCCTGCGCAAGTACGTTCACTGCTGCGGTCCTTCCAGCTCTTCACGGATCGCTGCCGAGCGCGGATCGAGTTCACGTCCGGCGAACTTCACGTACACGGCGGTGATGACGAACGTGGTGACGAACTGCCCGAGTCCGAGGATCAGGCCCAGATTGATGTTGCCGATCACCTTCGTCGCCATGAAATCCGCCGCGTAGGTGGCGAGCAGAACGTACAGGGCGTACCAGGCCAGGAAGAACACCGTCACCGGGAAGACGAACCGGCGCAACCGGGTACGCAACTCCTGAAATTCCGGACTCGCCTGCATGTCGACGAAGTCCTGCGGCGTTGGTACCCGCCGCTCCGGTACGTCGCTCTCGCTCAGTGGTGCTGTGGTCACTGCCGACTCCTTGGTCGTCCGTGTGAGGTGTAGTGCACACAAACGGTAATGAGACGACCATCACACATGAAGGGGTGTGGGCCCATCGCACGCCGAACTGTCGTCGCGTGCGCCGAACGGTCGTCTCATTGCGACGAACGGCGCTCTCCGAACGCACCGAGTTCTCGGTCGCGGCCCATCCCGAGCCGTTCCGGAACGTGCATTCGGGAGAACGTGCGACCGACGTCGGCAGGCACCTTCTTCTTCGTCGCGAGGCTCACCCCGATCATGACCAGGAACGCCAGCGGCACGCTCACCGCGCCCGGGTAAGCGGACAGCACTGCCGGCCAGCCCCCGGCGACCGCCGGGTCGAATCGCACGAGAACCGTGAGCAGAGCCGCCCCGCCTGCCACGACACCCCCGACGACCATGCCCACAGCGGCACCGATCGCGGTCAGCCCACGCCACCAGATTCCCAATATCAGCAGCGGACACAGTGTCGACGCCGCGATGGCGAACACCTGCCCCACCGACCTGGACAGATCCAGCGACACCACCGACACCGCAAGGAGCAGGGGAACGATCCCGGCCAGGACCGCTGCTATCCGGAAGTCCCGAACCCGTCCACGCAGCACGTCGGTCGACAGCACTCCCGCGACACTCACGAGCAGACCGGACGACGTCGACAGGAATGCCGCAATCGCCCCCGACGCGACGAGCGCGGCGAGCAGTTGACCCACCCAACCCGAGAGCACTGAGTTGGGCAGGAGCAACACAGCGGCATCCGAGCGGCCGGTGATGAGCAGTTGGGGCACGTACAGACGCGCGAACACTCCGAGAATCGTCGGGAACAGATAGAACAATCCGAGCAGGCCGATCACAGCGAACGACGTCATGCGCGCGGCCCGGCCATCCGTGTTGGTATAGAACCGCACGAGGACGTGGGGCAGTCCCATCGTTCCGAGGAACGTGGCGATCATGAGCGAATACACCTGGAACAGGTGGTGTTCACCGCCTGCACCGATGCCCGCGCCCGGCGACGCCCACGCGTCGTTGTCGGAGGGCGCCCCCGCTACCACCGGCACCGGCGAACCCGCCTCGAGCACCAATTCGGTGCCCGCGCCGAGTTCATGTTCGCCGGGGGCCAGAACGATGCGCCCTGCGACGGGCCGCGAATCCACCTCGCCGGTGGCCGTCACCGAAATCGGCTCGGCGACCTGCACGACGACATCGACAGTGATGTCGACAGTGGTGGTCTCCGTGACAGTGGGAGGTACCGGCTCGTCGACGCCGCGGTTGTCACCTACGAAGTAGATCGTCAGGACCAGCGCGGGAAGCGCCACCGCGGTGAGTTTGAGCCAGTACTGGAAGGCCTGCACGAACGTGATCGACCGCATGCCGCCGCCCACCACATTGGCGATCACGATGACACCGACGACTGCCGCCCCCACCCAGCTGGGAAGACCGAGCAGGATGTTCAGTGTCAGACCCGCACCCTGGAACTGCGGTACCAGGTAAAGCACGCAGATGATCGCCACGATGATCATCGACAGCGACCGCACCCAGGGTTCGCCGAGCCGGAACTCGGCGAAATCCGGCACGGTGTACGCACCCGATCGGCGGAGCGGCGCCGCGACGAACAACAGCAGACCGAGGTATCCGGCGGTGAACCCCACCGGGTACCACAGGGCATCGGTACCGTATTTGGCGACGAGACCTGCGACCCCGAGGAACGATGCGGCAGAAAGGTATTCACCCGAGATCGCGGCGGCGTTCCAACGGGGTCCGACACTGCGGGACGCGACGAGGAAATCCGAGGTGGTACGGGAGATCCGCACGCCGTAGACCCCGATCGCGACCGTCGCGATCGCGGCGGCGACGATGCCGACCACTGTGAGGACAGGAACCGAGGTGTTCATGGATACGGAGGTCAGTCGTCGGTCAGGTCGGTGAAATCCTGCTCATTGCGTTCGGCCAGAAACACATACAGCCACGCGCAGACCAGGAGCAGGAGATACGACACGAAACCCAGCAGGATCCACGGCACCCGCACCTTCCACAGAGTGAGATCGGCCAGCGCGGGAAACAGAGCGAGTACCACCGGAATCGCGCCGAGCAGACATACCGGGACCACCGCGATCCGCAGCGCGAGCCCGAGTTGCGCACGCACCAGACCCCGAACCATCGCGTCGCCCACCTCGGTCTGCTGCTGCACCTCAACCCGCGTACGCACCATGCGCGCGCCGCGCCTCTTCGCGAGCACGACGCGTTCGCGGTGCGGCCCGGCCGGGGGACGCGCGGACGGGCCCGTCACCGCGCCGTCCAGGACTGCATCGGCCCTCGGATCAACCGGTCTTTGAGTTCACGAGTGTGACGGCGGCTGACAGGCAACTCGACCGGAGCAGCATTACCGACCGGTTTCATGCATACGACCAGCCCCGTCCCGGCACTGCGGATGCCGGTCACCAGCGGCAACGACACCAGGTACGAGCGGTGGACACGGAGGAAGCCCGCATCCGCCCAGCGGCTCTCCAACGACGAGATCGGGATGCGCACGAGATGTGACCCGGTGTCGGTGTGCAGGCGCGCATAGTCACCGTCCGCCTCCACCCATCGCACCGACGACCGCGACACCAGGGTGGTCACGCCACCGAGTTCGACGGGGATCACCTCGTCGCGCGACTCCGCCTCGGAACCGTCCGGTAGTGCCGGTCGCCACCGCTCGACGATACGACGTACGGCCTCGACGAGACGCTCCTCCCGCAACGGCTTGAGAACGTAGTCCACAGCGCCCAGGTCGAACGCCGATACGGCTCGGTCGTCGTGCGCGGTCACGAACACCACCGACGGTGGAGTCGCGAAGTTCCGTAGGATTCCTGCGAGTTCCAGCCCGTCCAGTCCCGGCATGTTGATGTCGAGGAACACCGCGTCGATGCCACCGTCGCGCAGCAGCCGCAGCGCGGTGGTCGCATCACCCGCGGTGTGGACCCGCCCGATCTCGGGACGGGCGCGCAGGAGGAAGGCCAGCTCGTCGAGCGCGGGCGGTTCGTCGTCGACGGCGAGCACGGTCATGGTGTCGGGAGTCTCGTTCACAGCAGACTCATCGTGCCACGGACGAATCCGATCACGGCCTGATACCCGCCCGGAATTTCGGCACCCGCATGCTCACCTTGGTGCCTGCGCCCGGTGCAGTGTCGACGATCAGGCCGTAGTCGTTGCCGAACGCAGCACGCAACCGGTCGTCGACGTTGGAGAGACCGACGTGCGCCGATTCCTTGACACCGCTTCCCTCGCTGCCATCGGCGGTCGAATCGAGCATCCCCGAGCGCAGCAGTTCCGGCTCCATGCCTACTCCGTCGTCCTCCACACTGATGATGCAGTCGGTCCCCTCATCGGCCGCCACGATCGTGATGGTGCCTGCCCGTGTCGGCTTGCCCGCAATGCCGTGCCGCACCGCGTTCTCCACCAGCGGCTGCAAGGCCAGGAACGGCAGAGCGACGTTGAGCACCTCGGGAGCGACCTGCAGTCTGACCTCCAGTGCGTTGCCGAAGCGGGCCCGTTCCAGCGTCAGATAGCGGTCGATGTTGCGCAGCTCGTCGGCGAGCAACGTGTACTCGCCGGTCGCGCGGAAGGAGTACCGCGTGAAATCCGCGAAATCGAGCAGTAGCTCGCGAGCACGATCGGGATCGGTACGAACGAACGAGGCGACCGTGTTCAGAGCGTTGTAGATGAAATGGGGACTGATCTGCGCCCGCAACGCACGCACCTCGGCGCGATCGAGACGGGCACGGGACGCGTCGAGTTCGGCGAGTTCGAGCTGACTGCACGCGTACCGGGCCACCTCGGTGAGGGCACCGAGCAGCGCAGGCCCCGGATCAGCGGTGGTGACGACACCGAGCACACCCGCGACACCGACATCGTCGACGACCAGCGGCTGGGCGACCACGGCACGTGCGGCGAAATCGTGCGGCCCCCGCTCGAGGGCAGCGTGCCCGACGAGCACACGCCGCTCGCCATCGATCGCGCGGGTCGCGGCGATCCGCACCTGCCCGGACAGCGATTGGAACGGCCCGTCCCATGCGAGCAGCCCGCCCTCGGTATCGAACAGGGCCACGGCCTGCGCCTCCGCGAGCAGCCGCCGCAGATGCGGCGCCGCTTCCTGAGCCGACGTCGCGTCCAGGCCGCTGCGCAAGGGGCGCGCAGCGAGCGACGCGGTGTGCAATGTCGCGTGTACCGCACGCTCGGCGGGTGTCGTGACGACTCTGCGGGTACGTGCCCATACCGCGGCAATCCCCAAGCCGACGACAAACACCGAGACAGCGACGACGAGGAGGACGGTTACGGTCACGAACTCACGCTACGACGTCTGCTCGTCGATCGATCACGACCGCGCCGGTCAATCCTTCCGATCACGCCGGTCGATCCGCTCCTCCGCCGCTGCCTCCTCGATGTCGAGACTTTCGAGTTCCGCACGCAGCGTCTCGTCGTCGAGGGAGCCGTCGTCACGCGCGGCGATCAGCGCGGTGCGTTGCGCGCGCAGCACGGCGCGGCGGAACCGGTCGAACAACGCTCCCGCGTCCTGGCTGCGTTCGATGTCGATCTCGGACTCGGCGCGCTCGGCATCGACGCGAGAGCGAATCGATCGTTCGACGCGCTCGAGGATCCGCCGCACCTTCGCCGCGTCCGCTCCATCGGGCAGTTCTGCTGCGAGGGCATGCAACCTGTCTCTCGCCGCATCGGAACTGATGGATCGTGCAAGTGCCCGCTGTTCATCGGCGCGCAACTGCTCGTACGGGTCGGTGACATCGAGGCGCCGGATCAAGACCGGCATCGTCGAACCCTGGATCAACAGTGTGCCGACAGCGACGACGATCGCGGTGAGATGGATGATCTCACGGCCCGGGAAGGGCTCACCGGAGGCCAGCACGAATGGGATACCGCCTGCGGCGGCGAGGGTCACCACGCCGCGCATCCCCGCCCAGGACACCACGATGTGTTCCCGGAAACTCAGGGCGTCGCGGCCGAGCCTGCCCAACCCGACCGTCCGGGCGGCTCGTCTCCGACCCCAGTTCAGCAGTCCCCAAATCGGGCGGACGAGCATGACCACAACCAATACCGCGAACGCGTAGAGCAGGATCGTGACGACGTCGTATCCGTTGTCGGTCACTTCGTCGAGGACGAACTTCAGCTGCAATCCCATGTAGGCGAACACGAACATCTCGAGCAGGATGTCGAGACTTTCCCAGACGAATCGTTCCTGCAGTCTCGTCGTGACCGACAGGTCGGTCGAGCGGTGCCCCATGTACAGACCCGCTGCGACGACCGCCAGTACTCCGGATGCGTGGATCTCCTCGGCAACGAGATACGCGGTGAACGGAATGACCAGACCCAAGGCGGTTTCCAAAGAGGGGTGGTCCATTCGGGAGCGCACCCAGTGCACGGCCACAGCGAGGACGAGCCCGACCACGACACCACCGACGACCTCGTAGCCGAAGAACACCACAGGAGAATCGACGAGAACCTGGGTCCCCACCACCGCGGAGACTGCGACCGTGAACAGGGTCAGCGCTGTGGCGTCGTTGACCAGGCCTTCCCCGGTGAGGATGGCGATGACTCGCTTCGGGAGACCGAGCTTCCGGCCGACCGCGACTGCGCTGACAGCGTCGGTGGGCGCGACCACGGCACCGAGAACCAGTGCGGCACCGAACGTCAGCTCCGGGACGAGCCATTCCGCAAAGAACGCTACGGCGAATGCCGTGACGAGGACCGTCCCGATACCGAGCCGGAGGATATGCGACAGATTCCGCTTGAAGGTGGGGACGGAGAATCGCACCGAAGCCGAATACAGCAGCGGCGGGAGGACGACACCGAGGAGCACGTGGGGATCGAGCTCCATCCGCGGCAGGCCGGGAATGAACGACGCGAGCGCCCCGATCACGACGAGCACCAGCGGCGCCTGCAGATTCCCGCGATTCGCCAATCCGGTCACGGCGATCGCCGCGACCACGATGAGCAGGATCCAGGTTCCGTTCACGGGTCGATTGTGCGCCGATGGCTGCGCCGCCACGTGACATGAACGCGCGGCGTGCTCGCGCGCGTCGGCAGGTGCGGCGCGCGCGAGCAGCACGGCTCAGGCGGTGCCGAGCCCCTTCTTCGCCGCATCCTGGGCGGTGTCGACCTTGTCGGCGAACTTGCCACCGGTCTTCTCGTCGGCCAGGTCACCGACCTTGTCGATGGCCTCGTTCACCTTGTCGGGGTGCTCGGCAGCCAGATCCTTGCCCTTGTCGACGAGGCCCTTGACCTGATCCATGAATCCCACAGCGTGTCCCTTTCGTTCGGTATCGAGCGAAGGAATCCTCGCACAACCGACGGGCCTCTCGTCTGTGGACGGACCGGCGTTATGGGGTGCGCGGCCCCGGCTGGGGGTCCGGTCCGGGATCGGACTGAGGGCCCGGCTCGCCTCCGGGGCCTGGTTGCGCGCCGGGCGCAGGGTTACCGGTCGCGCCGAGATGCTTCTTCGCAGCGTCCTGAGCCTTGTCGACGTGTTGCGCATACTTGCCGCCGGTCTTCCCGTCGACCGCATCGCCCGCCTTGTCGATGTACCCCTGGGCCTTGTCGGGATTCTGCGCCGCGTAATCCTTGCCCTTGCCGAGCAGTCCCTTGACCGAATCCATGAAACCCATGCCGCTCTCCTTCCATGAAGTGGAGTCGTCGACACGAATTCCCACCGGAGAGGTCTTGCGAAACATGCATCGACGAGTCCAGGCAACAGTCGTCGGTCAGTGTACTCCCGGGAGCAGGTCGTCCGGGGCCGCAAACAGGCGCCGATGCTCGCCGTGCAGCCGCCCGGAAATCCACCAGATGACCTCGACGAGCACCACACCGATCGCGCCACAGGTCACCGCGATGGTCGAGTAGGCGACGTTCGACGGGTCCAGCGCGAAGAATTCGCGCGTGAACGGCACCGAGAACAGAATCACGTATCCGAGCAGCGACCCGGCGAGCAGGACGATTTTCCACCACTGGTACGGGCGTGCAACCACGGCGAGAACCCACAGCGCGATCATGATCAGCGTGATCAACGCCGATGTCCCGGCTTGGATCTTCTGCTCCTCGGTCTGGTCGGGGCCGCCGTAGACGAGCACATAGCAGACGAACGTGGCCACACCGATCACGACGCCCGACGGAATCGCAAGGCGCATCACCCGCGACACGAAACCCGACCGCGCACGCTCGTTGTTCGGTGCCAGCGACAACAGGAATGCCGGGATACCGATGGTGAACCAGGCCGCGATCGTCACGTGGCGCGGCAGGAACGGATACGGCAGCGGTTCGAAATCGAAGATCTGCGACAGCGCCCCCGATACACCGATGAGGAAAGCGAGCAACACCGAGTACACGGTCTTGGTGAGGAACAGGTTCGAGACGCGTTCGATGTTGCCGATGACGCGGCGACCCTCCCCCACGACGTACGGCAGGGTCGCGAACTTGTTGTCCAGCAGGACTATCTGGGCGACCGAACGGGTCGCAGGACTGCCCGATCCCATCGCGACACCGATGTCCGCGTCCTTGAGTGCCAGGACGTCGTTGACACCGTCGCCGGTCATCGCGACGGTGTGCCCCCGCGACTGCAGAGCACCGACCATCGCGCGTTTCTGATCGGGCCGGACGCGTCCGAATGTCGTTGCCGTTCCCACGGTCTCGGCAAGAGCATCCGGGTCGTCGGGCAAAGTCCGGGCGTCGACGGGATTCTCGCCACCCGGAAGGCCCAGCGACGACGCAACCGCACCCACCGACACGGCGTTGTCGCCGGAGATCACCTTGACGTCGACCTTCTGGCCGGCGAAGTATTCGAGTGTGTCCTGCGCATCGGGCCTGATCCGTTGCTCGAGCACCACCAGTGCCTGCGGTGTCACCGTGCCGGGGGCTTCAGGGTCGTCGACGGGACGGTCGCTGGAGGCGAGCAGCAGCACCCGCAGCCCCTTCGCTCCGATCTGCTCGGCCTGCCGCGCGAAATCCGACGCGGGATCGAGCAACACGTCCGGAGCGCCCAGCAGCCAGTTGCCGTGGCCCCCGTAGGACTGCCCGCTCCACTTCTTCGCCGACGAGAACGGCGCGACCGCAGTCGATTCCCCCCACCCCGCATCATCCGGAAATGCCTCGGCGATCGCGAGCACACTCGCGTTGGGCCGCGGGTCGTCGGCAGCGAGTGCGGCAAGTGCCGCTCGCGCGGTATCGAGATCGGCGCCGTCCGCACCGACGACATCCGCCAGCCTCATCCCGTTCTCGGTGAGCGTGCCCGTCTTGTCGGCGCAGACGACATCGACGCGGGCGAGACCCTCGATCGCGGGGAGTTCCTGGACCAGGCATTGGCGGCGGCCGAGCCGGATCACACCCACAGCGAATGCGATCGACGTCATGAGCACGAGGCCTTCGGGCACCATCGGTACCAGCGCGGCGACCATACCGCTCAATGCGGGCCGGAGCGCCTCGCCGCTAGAGAACAACTGGTTGTAGATGATGAGCAGGCCCGCGGGAATCATCAGGTAGGTGATGAACTTCAGGATCTTGTTGATTCCCGAGTTGAGCTCGGAGTGCACCAGCGTGAACTTGCTGGCCTCGTCCGCGAGCCGCGCGGCATAGGCATCGCGGCCGACCTTCGTCGCGCGGTACGCACCGCTGCCCGATGCCACGAAACTGCCCGACATCACCGTCGACCCGGGTACCTTGTCGATCGCGTCCGCTTCGCCGGTAAGCAACGATTCGTCGAGTTCGAGCGCCGCTGCGTCGACGACGACGCCGTCGACCACGAGCTGGTCGCCCGGCCCGAGCTCGATGATGTCGTCGAGTACCACTTCGCGCGGTGACAGCTCCGCGGAGATGCCGTCTCGCCGGACAACCGGCTTGGCCTGACCGACGATCGCAAGCCTGTCGAGGGTGCGCTTGGCGCGCACCTCCTGGATGATGCCGATCCCGCTGTTCGCGATGATCAGCAACCCGAACATGCCGTCGATGAGCGATCCCGTGAACAACACGATCAGGAAGAGCACACCGAGTATCGCGTTGATGCGCGTGAACACGTTGGCTCGCACGATGTCGTTGACGGACCGTGACGCCCTGTCGGGAACATCGTTGGTCTCACCCCGCGCGACCCGTTCCGCGACCTGCTCGGTCGTCAACCCGGTCACCCGATGGGGAGCTTCGGTCTCGATCGTGTCCGCCGGCCCGACCATCGCGGTGGGCTCGTCTGCTGCCATAGCGAACAGGTTATTCCAGGCAACCACGACCGGTAGCGTTCGCCGCCGATCACGTTCACCCGAGCGTCATCCCAGTGCCACCCACCACGGCTCGTCCGCCCGCGACCGCGACACATCGACGCGCTGTCCCGGCATCGGCACGGCGGTCACGACACCGTCGGCCTGCGCGGCGGGCAAAAGCCGGGAGATCGGCTCCGACCACGCGTGGAACGCGAGGTTGAACGTTCCCCAGTGCACCGGCACGAGAAGGCTGTCGCGGCGCTCGGTTCCGCCGAGGTCGAGATGGGTGCGCACCGCCTCTTCCGGATTCATGTGGACGTCGGGCCACCGGGAGTCGTATGCCCCTACGGGCAGCAGCGTCAGGTCGAACGGCCCGTACTTCTCACCGAGATCGGCGAAGCGGCGGGTGTAACCGCTGTCGCCGCCGAAGAACACCGAATGGGCCGGGCCCGCCAGCACCCACGACGACCACAACGTGATGTTGCGGTGCAGGCCACGACCTGAGAAGTGGCGGGCCTCGGTGCACGTCACCTTCAGCCCGCCGATCTCGGTGTGCTCATCCCAATCGAGTTCGACGATGCGTTCCTCGGGCACCTGCCACCGCCGCAGGTGCGCTCCCACCCCCAGTGGCACGAGGAATCTGGCCCGAGGCTGCAACGCCGCGAGCGTTTCCACCGTGAAACGATCGAGGTGGTCGTAGTGGTCGTGCGAAATGACGACCGCATCGATCGGCGGCAGCACCGACAGTTCGACCGGCGTGCGATGCAATCGCATCGGACCGACCGTTGCCGAAGGTGACACTCGGTCGCTCCACACCGGGTCGGCGAGCACCCGGTATCCGTCGATCTCCACGAGGACACTCGAATGCCCGAACCACGTCACCGCGAGTGGCGCGGCCTCCACCGGCGCCACGTACGGGGCGAGTGGGACCTCGCTCAGCGGTTTTCCGCGGGATCCGCGGGCGAGCAGGTCTTTGACGAACCCACCGCCGGCGTCCGGACCGAGCATCTGCGCGGGATCGGTGTTGTGGAACCGGCCCTCCCGGTACTGCGGCGATCCGGCCGCGTACGGGCGGATGTCGGATACCGACGCACCGATCGAGGTGGGTAGCCCCTGGGCCGCTCGTGCCAGCCACACCAGTCCCGCGCCCGCTGCAGCGGAGGACGCCATTCGCCCGATGTTCATCGGCCGCGGAAGATCGGGTCGCGACGTTCGGCCCGCGCCTGGCGCGCTTCCTGCGCGTCCTCACTGAGCCACGCCGCGGCGGCTGCCGCCTGCTGTTCGGCGGTGGGATCGCGGCGGGTGCCGTCGTCATTGAGGAACAGCTTGTGGGCGTGCATCGACAGCGGCGCAAGTTTCGCGATTTCCTGCGCCCACGTCTGAGCGGTGGCCAGATCACCGATCTTGTTGGCCAGGCCGTACGCGAGCGCGTCCTCGGCCTCGATCGCCTCACAGGCGAGCATCACCGTGCGGGCCCGGCCACCGCCGACGAGCGACGCGAGCCTGCGGACTGTCCACCGGTCCACTGAGATGCCCAGCTTCGCCGCGGGCACCGCGAACCTCGCGCCGGGTGCCACAACGCGGAGATCCGACGCGAGCGCCAGCTGTGTGCCCGCACCGATTGCCGGACCGTTGACGGCGGCGATCACCGGAATCGGCGCTTCCACGATCGTGCGGAGCAGCTCGGCGAGGCTGTCGGTGAATCCCTCCGCGTACACATCGCCGGACAGATCGGCGCCCGCGCAGAACGAACTGCCGCGTCCGGTGATCACGACGACCCGCGCATCGTCCTCCGCGGCTTTCTCCACGGCCTCGCGGATTTCCACGCACAACTGTGTGGTGAGGGCGTTGCGACGCTCTTCACGCTGCAGTTCCACCGTGACGACGTCGCCGTCGCGATTGATTCCGATCATCTCTACCCCATCCTCTCGGTTTCGAGCCTCCGCATTCTCCCACCCCTCGGCGTCACCCGTTCGAGTCGATGACAATCGTCTCTGGACCCGGCGGCGCGGACAGCGAACAATGGGGGCCAGACCGGACCGGTCATACAAGCGTGGGAGCAATCATGAGCACCCGGATTCCCGATTCCGACGTTGTGCGGATGGCCGTGGATCTCGCGTGCCGCGCGCCGTCGGTGCACAACAGTCAGCCGTGGCACTGGCGATACGAAACAGGATCGCTGCACCTCCACGGCGACTCGACACGGATGCTCGGATCGGTCGACCCCTCGGGCAGGCAACTCGTACTCAGTTGCGGCGCGGCGCTGCATCACCTGCAGGTCGCATTCACCGCCCTGAAATGGTCGACCGACGTTCGGCACCTCCCCGAGGGTGCGCACTCCGACCATCTGGCCACCGTGCGGTTCGGGCACGGTGCCCGTCCCGCCTCACACGACTTCGATCTCGTTGCAGCGATCAGGCGACGCTACTCGGATCGACGACCACTCGGAGCACCCGACAACACCACGACACTCGACGTGGTAGCGAGCGCCGGGCCCGGCGACGCCTCTGTGACGGTCCTGTCCCCGGAGGCACGGGCAACCTTGGCCGACGCGACCGCACGCAGCGCCGCTCTCCGCCGTTACGACACCTCGTATCAGCAGGAACTGCACTGGTGGGCAGGTCACACGACGAAGGCCCTCGGCATTCCGCCGGAGGCACTGGTGACCACCGAGCAGCATCGCCGGGTTGATATCGGACGTAGTTTTCCCGCGGGGAACAGAACTTCCCCCGCCGATGCGGCCGGTCAGGTCGACGCTTCGACGGTCCTGCTCGTCAGTACCCCGACGGACGAGCGGCGCGCGTGGCTGGCCGCGGGACGGATGCTTTCGGCACTGCTCCTCGAAGCAACAGCGCACCGTCTGGCCTCGTGTCCCCTGACCCACGTGACCGAGCTTCCGGGTAGTCGCGAGATCATCGCCGGGCTGGCACCCGATGGCGGTTGCCCCCAGGCGCTGATCCGGATCGGGACGGCCGTACCCGAGGGCAGGCCTGCGCCGACGCCGCGGCTCCCGACCGAAGCAGTGTTGTCCATGGCGCACGGTCGACGCTGAACCGAGTTCACTTCGGACAGAACGGGCATCACGCCTGTTCGACGACCGCCTCGTGGCCCCGGTCCTCCTCCGCCTCGACCGGGCCGGTGAACTGGCTGATATACAACTCGTAGTAGGCGCCGCGGGCCGCGAGCAGTTGCTCGTGGTTGCCCTGCTCGACGATATGACCGTCTTCCATGACCACGATGACGTCGGCATCGCGGATCGTCGAAAGCCTGTGCGCGATGACGAAACTCGTCCGGTCGGTGCGTAGTGTCGCCATCGCCTGCTGGATCAGCAGTTCGGTGCGGGTATCGACGGAGCTGGTTGCCTCGTCGAGGATGAGGACCACCGGCTTCGCGAGGAAGGCCCGTGCGATCGTGATCAGCTGTCGCTCCCCTGCGCTGACACCGCCGCCTTCTTCGTCGAGCATCGTGTCGTACCCGTCGGGCAGGGCCCGCACGAAGTGATCGACGTGGCTCAGCTCAGCGGCTTCGAGAACTTCCTCGCGAGTTGCGGTCGGATCGCCGTAGGCGATGTTCTCGTAGATGGTACCGCCGAAAAGCCACGAATCCTGCAGGACCATCCCGGTGCGTTCGCGCAGATCGTCGCGGGTCATGCTCCGGGAGTCCACTCCATCGACGCGGATCGTTCCCGAGTCGACGTCGTAGAACCGCATGATGAGATTGACGAGAGTGGTCTTGCCCGCGCCGGTCGGTCCGACGATCGCGACCATGTGCCCGGGTTCGGCCACCAGCGACAGGTTCTCGATGAGCGGTTTGTCGGGCACATAGCGGAACGACACGTCGTCGAAGTCGATGCGCCCGCTGTTCCTCGACGGGGTCTGCGGGTCGGCCGGATCTGCACTCTGTTCCTCGGCGTCCAGGATGTCGAAGATCCGTTCTGCCGAGGCCACTCCGCTCTGCAGGAGGTTGACCATCGAGCCGATCTGGGCGAGCGGCTGGGTGAACTGACGCGAGTACTGGATGAACGCCTGCACCGACCCGAGGCTGATCGAACCCGACGCGACCTGGAGTCCACCCACGACCGCCACCGCGACGAAGTTCAGATTGCCCAGGAACATGATGGTCGGCTGGACCAGTCCGGAGATGAACTGGGCGCGCCAACTCGAGTTGTAGAGCTTGTCGTTGCGGGTGTCGAACTCGTCCTCGACCTCCTGCTGCCTGCCGAACGCCAACATCAGTTCGTGTCCGGTGAACGCTTCTTCGACCTGCGCGTTGAGTTTGCCGGTCGACGACCACTGCGCGGAGAAGTGCGGTTTGGATCGCCGGGCGATCAGGACGGTCGCGACGATGGACAGCGGGATGGCCACCAGCGCGATGATCGTGAGCAGAGGTGAGATCGACAGCATCATGATCAGGATCGCGATGACGGTCAGCACCGAGTTCAGCGCCTGTGAGACGGTCTGCTGCAGGCTTTGCGACAGATTGTCCAGGTCGTTGGTGACGCGGCTGAGCAGATCCCCGCGCGGGGTCGTGTCGTAGTAGTGCAGAGGCAGACGATGAACCTTGTCCTCCACATCGGAACGCAATCGCTTGATGGTGCCGACGACGACGATGTTGAGCAGATAGGCACCGATCCACGCGAGCAGCGCCGATCCCAGGTACAGGGCGAGAACCGTCAGCAATACCCGCCCGACGGCAGTGAAGTCGATACCGACTCCGGGGGTGAGGTCCATCGAGCCGACCATGTCGGCGAACGTGTCCTGTCCCTGTGCCCGGAGGTCGGCGACCGCCTGCTCCTTGGTGGTACCGGCGGGGAGCATCCTGCCGATGACACCGTTGAAGATCAGGTCAGTGGCGTGACCCAGGATCCGTGGGGCGATCGCCGTGAGGATCACCGATCCGACGGTCGCAGTCAGGATCACGATCATGAAGCCGCGATACGAGACGAGCAGGTGCAGCAGCCGCTTCATGGACGGCACGAACGATCGGGGCTTCTGCACCGGGGCACCCAGCGGCTGCCTGCCACCCGGGCCCGTCACGACCGCTCCTCGACGGCGAGCTGCGATCGGACGATCTCGGAGTAGGTCTCGCACGAATCGAGCAGCTCGTCGTGCTGCCCCACCCCCACGATCCGTCCGCGATCGAGGACCACGATCTGATCGGCGTCCATGATCGTCGATACGCGCTGCGCGACTATGATCATCGCCGAACTGGTGGTCGCGGGCCGCAGCGCAGATCTCAGGCGCGCGTCGGTCGACAGGTCGAGAGCCGAGAACGCGTCGTCGAACAGGTAGATCGACGGCCGGCGGACGAGTGCGCGCGCGATCGCCAGCCGCTGGCGCTGGCCACCCGACACCGTCGTGCCGCCCTGCGCGATCGGCGTGTCCAGTCCCTGCGGCATCGCGCGGACGAACTCGTCGGCCTGCGCGATGCGCAGTGCCTCCCAGACCTCGTCGTCGGTGGCGTCCGGTTTCCCGTAGCGCACATTGGATGCGACGGTGCCGGAGAACAGATAGGCACGTTGCGGCACCAGCCCGATCTCCGCCCGCAGCACGTCGGGGTCCAGGTGCCGGACATCGGTGCCGCCGACCAGGACCGCGCCGTCGGTGACATCGATCAGGCGCGGCACCAATCCGATCAGGGTCGTCTTGCCCGAACCTGTCGACCCGATGACAGCGGTGGTGGTGCCGGGGTCGACGCGGAAGGTCATTCCCTCCAGAACCGGACTGTCTGCGCCGGGGTAGCGGAACTGCGCGGTGCGGAACTCCACGGTGGCCGGATCCGCGTGGAAGCCGATCGGTTCGGCGGGCCGCACCACCGACGTCTCGGTCGCGAGGACCTCCCCGATCCGTTCCGCGCACACGGTTGCTCGCGGAGCCATCATCGCAAGGAACGACGCCATCATGACCGACATCATGATTTGCATGACGTAGCTGATCATCGCGCTCAGTGCGCCGATCTTCACAGTGCCGTCGGAGATCTCGTGCCCGCCGACCCAGATGATCGCGACGATGGTCACGTTCGTGATCCCCATGACCACGGGAAACATCAACGCCATCATCCGTCCGACTCGCAGGCTCGCGTCGGCGAGTTCGTCGTTGGCGACCTCGAACCTGTCGGCTTCGTACCGTTCCCGGACGAATGCGCGGACCACGCGGATCCCCGTGATCTGCTCGCGCAGGATCCTGTTGACGCTGTCCAGCCGGGCCTGCATCACCCGGAAACCGGGGACCATCACCCGGATGATGAGGGCCATCGTGATACCGAGAATGGGCACCGCCACCACGAGTACCCACGCCATGGGTGCCGCGACGTGAATCCCCATGGCGATCCCGCCGATACACATGATGGGTGCCGTGACCAGGATGAACGAACTCATCACCAGCAGGAGCTGGACCTGCTGTACGTCGTTGGTGGTACGGGTGATCAACGACGGCGCACCGAGCGTGCCGACTTCGCGTGCCGAGAAGGTATTCACCCGGTGCAGCAGATCGTGACGGAGGTCGCGTCCCACGGCAAGCGCGCCGCGGGCACCGAAGTACTGCCCATACATCATGCAGACCAGCTGCACCAACGCCACCGCGAACATCCAGCCGCCGATCCGCAGGATGTATCCGGTGTCGCCTTTGGCGACTCCGTTGTCGATGATGTCGGCATTGAGCGTCGGCAGGTAGAGCATCGCGACAGTTGCCACGAACTGCAGAATCACCACCGCCACGACGTTCACGCGATATCGCGGCAGGTAGGTGACGATCAGGCGGATCAGCATGACGGCATCACCCCACGACCCTAGCGGGGGCGATCATGATTCGACCAGAGAATTTCACCGGTCCGATTACGTTCGCGCCGTTCGTTCTAGGAAACGAGCCCCTCGGAGATCAACCACTCGTACGCGACCTCGGACGGCTCCTGCCCCTCGATGTCGACGCGGGCGTTGAGGTCCTGCAGCACGTCTTCGGTCAGTCGCGCAGACAGCGTGCCCATGAGTTCGGCGATCTCCGGATGCGCTGCCAGAATCTCTCCGCGCACCACCGCGGTCCCGCTGTAGGGAAGGAAGAAGCTGCGGTTGTCCTCGAGGACCACCAGGTCGAGGTTCCGCACCCGGCCGTCGGTGGTGTACACCATGCCGAAATTGCAGGGCTCGGCCGACGCGGTAGACATATAGATCACGCCGGTGTCCATCCTGGTCACATTTCCGGCGGGAACACCGTTCGGATCATTGAACGGGATCCCGTATGCCTCGAGCATCGGAACGAAACCATCCGGCCGACTGAAGAACTCGTCGTCCACGCAGAAGGTGCGCTCGCCGACCGGCAGACTCGCGATGTCTTCGAGACGCCGCACACCGAGTCGCTCCGCGGTCGGAGTGGATGCAGCGAACGCGTAGGTGTTGTTGAAGTTCGCCGGCGGCAGCCATTCGAGATCGTATTCCTCCTTCTCGATCTCACGGACCCGCTCCCACAACTCGTGCGGGTCGACGATCGTCTCGGTCTGCCCGTGGTAGTTCACCCACCCGGTGCCCGTGTACTCCCAGACGATGTCGACGTCGCCGTTGAGCAGTGCCTGACGCGACGACGCCGATCCCGGTGCGCCCGTGAGGTCGGAGACGTCGGCGCCCGCGGCGGCAAGGTAGGTGGCTGTGATCTTGCCGAGGATGACACCCTCGGTGAAACTCTTGGACGAGACGACCAGCGACGCTCCGGCCAACGGTTCGCTTCCGTCCGGGAGGGTGGCTTTCCGGAACGTGCCCGACGAACTGACCAGACCGCACGCGGCAAGAGCCACCGCGCACACCACGACCACGAGCACGCGGGCACCGTGCAGGATCCGCGTCACGAGAGGCCTCGCGGTGTTGCGACGAATTCGACGAGCCTGCCCAGCCAATCGATGATCAGTGCCAGCAGGGCCACGAGGATCGCGCCCGAGATGAGCAACGCTGGAAGGAACAACGTGACTCCGGTGGTGATCAGTGTTCCCAGACTCGCGGCCCCGATGAAGGTGCTCAGCGTCGCGGTTCCGACGAGAATGACCAGAGCGGTCCGAATACCGTTGAGGATGATCGGCACTGCGAGCGGCAACTCGACACGCACGAGAGTGCGTGCACTGGAGAATCCGATACCCCGTGCCGCCTCGATGACTCTCCGATCCACCTGGCGCAGACCGACGATCGTGTTCTGGAGGATCGGAAGGATCGCATACACGACGAGACCGATGACCGCGGTCCGGAATCCGGTGCCGAGCCACATCGTGAACAGGACGAGCAGTCCCACTGCCGGGGCGGCCTGCCCGACGTTCGCAGCATTGACGACGACCGGGTTGAGCCATCGCATCGAGTCGCGGCTCAGCAGGATCCCGAGGGGCACGGCGATCACGATCACGATGATCGCCGCCACCACCGTAAGCACGATGTGGTCGACGATGGTCGCCCTCAGGTTGTCCCACCCGAGGGCCGCCTGTTCGGTTTCGGTGAACGACGAAGTCAGATACCAGTACAGATAACCCGCGCCGACCACAACGATGATCAGTGGCTCGAACCAGACGTCCACCGGTACCCGCCGCGCGGAGATCACGAATCCTCCCGGTGCTGGTCCTCGTCGTGTGAGACGTACGAGGGCTCTTCGTCGTCCGATCTCACCTCGGCGGTGTGGGCACGGATCACCGCCATCACCGTGTCGATGCGCAGCGCACCCCGCATGACGCCGCGGCCGTCGGTGACGAGGACTCCACCCTGACTCGCGGCGAGCATCGAGTCGAGCGCGTCGTTGAGCGTCGACGATTCGCTGACCACCGGAAGTCTCGCGTCGATGTAGTCGGAGATCTGTGGTTTTGTGGCGATCTCGGCGAGGGTGGGCCACGCGCGCGGCCTTCCGCGTCCGTCGACCACGACGATCCAGTCGTGGCCCGCAAGACGGGCGCGGTCCGCCACTTCTCCTGCGTTCTCTCCGACCGACGCGGTGACCACCTGTTCGTAGTCGACGTCGCGCACTCTCGTGAGTGTGAGCTGCGCGAGAGTGGCACCGGATCCGACGAACTCCTCGACGAAAGGGGTGGCGGGGTCTGCGAGGATCTCCGCGGGGGGCGCGTATTGCTCGATACGTCCGCCTTCGGACAGGATGAGCACCTTGTCGCCGAGTTTGGTCGCCTCCTGAAAATCGTGTGTGACCAGGACGATTGTCTTTCCCAGCTCCTGCTGGATGGACAGGAGGCTGTCCTGCAGGCGGGCCCGGGTGAGCGGGTCCACCGCCCCGAACGGCTCATCCATCAACAGCACGGGCGGGTCGGCCGCGAGGGCTCGGGCAACACCGACGCGTTGTTGCTGTCCGCCGGACATGTCCCTGGGGAGACGGTCGGCGTAGGTGCCCGGATCGAGGCCCACGAGTTCGAGAAGATACTCGGTGCGTTCAGCGATCTCGGTGCGATTCCAGCCGAGGACTCGGGGGATCGCGCCGATGTTCTTTGCGACGGACCAGTGTGGAAAAAGCCCGCCCGACTGGATGACATAGCCGATCGACTGCCTGAGCCGGTCGGGATTCTCGTCGGTGACGTCGCGGTCGCCTATGAGAATGCGGCCTTCGGTCGGTTCGATGAGCCGGTTGATCATTTTCAACGTGGTGGTCTTGCCGCATCCGGACGGCCCGACGAAGGCGACGATGTCGCCCGCTTCGATATCGAGGTCGAGGCGCTCGACGGCGGGCTTGTCTTGTCCGCGATAGCGTTTGACCACGCCGTCGAGCCGTATCGAAGTGCCGGTGATGCGCCGGTCTGCCATCAGAGTCCCTTCGAAACGGTCAGGCGTCCGAGCAGTACGAGCAGTGCGTCGAAGACCAGAGCCACGAGGATGACGAGGATGGTCCCGGTCAAAGCCATCTCCACGGCGTTGGTTCCGCCGAGGCGAGCCAGTCCGTTGAAGATCAGCGATCCCAGTCCAGGACCGAGCACGTAGGCGACGATCGCGGCCACTCCGACGACCATCTGGGTCGAAACGCGGATTCCGCTGAGAATGACCGGCCACGCGATCGGCAGTTCGACGAATGCGAGAATCCGCCATCGTGCGAGGCCGATTCCCCGTGCTGATTCGATCACCGCCGGAGACACGGATCGCAGCCCGACGACGGAACTGCCGATCACCGGCATCGCCGCGAAGAATGCGAGCATCACGAACGACGGCGTGACGCCGAGCCCGAACGGAATGATCAGCAGCGCGAGCAGTGCGAGCGACGGGATGGTCAGCGCCACCCGGCTGCCGGTGAGCGTGAGCGAGGACATCACCGGCAGCCGATAGACGGCAACACCGATCGCCAATGCGACGACACTGCCGACCAGGACGGTCTGGAACGCGAGGGAGGCGTGCTGGTAGGTCAGGAACAGCAGAGTCTGCTCACGGCCCTGTATATAGCTCCACAGACTCACGGCATTCCTCTTGTCGTTCGTGTCGAAGCCGCCTCGGGGTACCGATGAGGCGCCATCCGCACAAAGCTAACGGCAACGAAGCGCGTGCGTGGGCAGTTCGCGTTGTTCGCCCGGCGGAGATCGAATCACTCGTCCTCGTCGGCGCGGGGACGACCGGGCTTGCGGATCCGTCCCGCGGCACGCGGCATGCGCCCGGCGTCGGTCAGAGCTCGACGCAGGACGAACTCGATCTGCGCGTTGGTGCTGCGCAACTCGTCCGAGGCCCACCGCGCGAGCGCGTCGTGAACCGCGGGGTCGAGCCGCAACAGCACCTTCTTACGTTCGGCCATGCCGTCGTTCCTACTGGTAGAGCGAACCCGTGTTGACGACGGGTTGTGCATTCTGGTCGCCGCAGAGGACGACGAGCAGATTGGAGACCATCGCGGCCTTACGTTCCTCGTCGAGTTCGACGGTGTTCTCGGCGACGAGTCGGTCGAGCGCACTGCCGACGATCGTAACGGCGCCCTGGACGATCTGTTCGCGCGCGGCGATCACGGCACCGGCCTGCTGACGACGCAGCATCGCCTGAGCGATCTCCGGTGCGTACGCGAGCTGGTTGATGCGCGTCTCGATGATGCGGACGCCGGCGGACTGCACACGCTCGTGGACCTCCTCCGACAGCCTGGTGGTGATCTCGTCGGCGTTCTGACGCAGCGACATCACCTCGGTGGGACCGTCGTACGGGTAGCTGCCTGCGATGTGACGAACGGCGGCTTCGGTCTGGACTGCGACGAATTCTTCGAAGTCGTCGACATCGAAGACTGCGCGGGCGGTGTCCTCGACCTGCCAGACGATGATGGCGGAGATCTCGATCGGGTTGCCGTCGGCGTCGTTGACCTTCGCCCGCCCCGTTTCGTGGTTGCGGATGCGTGTGGTGATCTTACGGCGCGAGTTGAGCGGGTTCATCCACAACAGGCCGGGTTCGCGCAGCGTGCCCGAGTACGACCCGCCGAGCAGCTGCAGGACGCGGGCTTCGTTGGGTTCCACGAGCACCAGACCTGCGAGGGCCACTGTCGCCACGACGAAGATCACGGCACCGGCGACGATCAGGGGTACAGCGACTTCGATCGCGCCCCACACGATCAGTCCGATCGCAGCAAGGTCGACGACGAGGCCTGCGACGAGCACGGCCCAGCCGTTGTACGAGCGGCCCGGTCGCTCGACCGTAAATGTGTCCGGTGTGTCCATGAAGTTCCCTTCCGATACCTTGACGATATTAAAGTGATATCACATTCTCGGCCGATGTGGGATCACGAATCCGGCGTTACGGACGTCGAACCGCCTCCCTGCACAGTTGCCGCGCACGTCCCCGCGCCGCGGGGCATCATTGAATACACGGGAACCGACCGGGAGGGGTTCGATGACGCTCGAGGACACCGCCGCCGACACGAAGGCCGTCGACGTCGTCGTGATCGGCGCCGGACAGGCCGGGCTCTCATCCGCCTACTACCTACGTCGATTCGGCGTCCGCCCCGAAACCGGTTTCGTCGTCCTGGACCGCTCCTACGGACCCGGAGGAGCGTGGCAGCACCGATGGCCCTCGTTGACGCTGAGCACCGTCAATGGAATCCATGATCTTCCCGGGTCACCGTTCGAGGACATCGTCGGTTCCGAGACCGGTCTCGTACCCGCATCCACCGCGGTGCCGGAGTACTACGCGGACTACGAGGCGCGATTCGATCTGCCGGTCCACCGCCCGGTCCGAGTGACGGTGGTCTGCGATCGCGGCGACCACCTGCGCATCGAGACCGATTCGGGGATCTACACCGCCAAGGGCATCATCAACGCCACCGGAACCTGGGAACATCCCTTCGTCCCGTGGTATCCCGGTGCCACCCGCTTCCGCGGTCGTCAACTGCACACGAAGGACTATCGCTCCGCGGACGAATTCATCGGCAAGCACGTCCTGGTCGTCGGCGGCGGGATCTCGGCGGTGCAGTTGCTCGACGAGATCTCCCGCGTCACAAGAACCACCTGGACGACCCGACGCGAACCCGCTTGGCGCAACGAAGAGTTCAGTCCCGAGATCGGTAGAGCTGCAGTCGCGCTCGTCGAAGACCGCGTGCGGCGCGGTATGCCACCCGGCTCCGTCGTCTCCGTCACCGGCCTACCCGTCACCCCAGCGATCCGAGCCGCACGCGAACGCGGCGTCCTCGAACGTCAGCCCATATTCTCGGAGATCACCGAGACCGGCGTGCAATGGCCCGACGGGGCACAGCTCGACGTCGATGTCATCCTGTGGTGCACCGGATTTCGCAGTTCCCTGGACCACCTTGCACCACTGGACCTGCGCAACGCGGGCGGCGGGATCACGTTGACCGGCCGACTCGCGACCCAGGTCGAGGGTGATCCCCGGATCCACCTGGTCGGTTACGGTCCGTCGGCGTCCACCATCGGTGCCAACCGTGCGGGGCGCGCAGCGGCTCGCGAACTCGTCGACCATCTGGAGACGGAGGCGCACGCGACGTGACGGGGCGCGGGGGGTCGACGCTACTGGTGGCGTTCGTCGCCACCGCGAGCCTGCTCGTGAGCGCACCCGCCGTCGTCGAGGTCGGATCACCGGCCCCCGTGCCCGTCGCAGCACCCGCGCCGCCACCTCCGCCCCCACTGTCGTTCGACGAACTCGCTACCCGGACCGAATCGGTGGTGGTCAACATCGACGCGAGCCGAGGGTGGAGCGGGGTCGCGGGTACGGGCATCGTCCTCACCCCCGACGGCGTGACGCTGACCAATCATCACGTCGTGAGCGGCGCCACCGAGATCACCGCGGTCAGTCCCGCGACCGGGCTGATCTACGACGTCGCCGTCACCGGCTACGACCCCACCCGAGACATCGCGGTCCTGCAACTCGGCGCGGCGCACGACCTGCCGGTCGCCACCCTCGCCGACACGCCACCTGAAGTCGGATCCCTGGTCACCGCCTTCGGTAATGCCGACGGCGGTGGCGTCGTCGTCGCAGCACCGGGCACCGTCGTCGCCCACGACCGCAACGTCGTGGTGCGTGATTCGACCGACGGATCGCGCCACCGGCTCACCGGCATGCTCCAGACCGACGCGGCAATCCGTCCCGGCGATTCCGGCGGGCCCCTCGTCGACGAGTTCGGTGTGGTCGTGGGGGTCAATACCGCGGGTTCGGTCTACCGCGACCCGTCGGAAACCATCGGGATCGACACCGGCGGGGCACCCCCCGAGGCGTACGCGGTGCCGATCAGCGAAGCACTCGACGTGCTGGAGCAGGTGCAAAGCGGGGTCGGATCCGAGACCGTTCATGTGGGCCCCACCCCGCAGCTCGGCGTCAGCGTCACCACTGCTCGCTCCGACGGTGGCGACCGGGGCGCCGAGGTGCTGTGGGTCTCGTACGGCTCTCCCGCCTACCACGCCGGCCTCGAAACAGGCTTTGTGATAATCGCTTTCGATGGCGCGCCGGTCTCCTCCACCAACGATCTCGAGGACGCGCTGCGTCGGCATCGGCCGGGCGATCGGGTGCGTGTCGAATGGATCGACGAGGCAGGAGTTTCAGGCTCCACCGACCTGACGCTCGAGTCGGGGCCCGTCCGCTGACACCCGATCGAGCATGCAGTTCACGTCGCATTCTTCGAGAGGAGGCGACGAAAACTGCACGCTCGACGACGAAAATCGGTTGCCGATCCCCGTCCGACCGGCCGACACTACGGAAGGCAGGACGGAGGAAGAACGTGCACGACACTACCGCGCGATGGGCACGCGGGCCGGCTCGTCCATTCCGGTGGCAGCAGTACCGGGCACTGGTACTCGCGTTGTCGCTGGGAATGCTCGCGGCGGGCATGTGGCTGATCGCGCTGGTGTGGCAGGTGATAGAGCTCGGCGGCGGACCCGCCCAGCTCTCACTGGTCGCGACCGGTCCGGCAGTCGGCATCGTGCTCACGAGCCTCGTCGGCGGTGTGCTCGCCGACCGGATACCGCAGCGACGGATTCTGCTCGCCGCATTCATCGCACGGGCCGCGATCGTGGCGATCGTCGCGGTACTCGCACTGACCGATCGGGTGACGTTCTGGCATCTCGCGGTCGCAGGCTTCGCTGTCGGCCTCTCGGAAGGATTTCACTACCCGGCCTATTCGGCTCTACTACCGTCGATCGTTCCCCCACAAGACCTGCTGGCCGCCAACGGAATCGAAGGACTACTCCGCCCGGTGTGCATGCAGGCCGCGGGGCCCGCGCTCGCAGGCACAGTGGTCGCGTCGATCTCGCCGGGCGCGGCGCTGGCCGCGGTCGTCGTGTTGGAGGTCGCCGGAGCGCTGTGCCTGCTCGCGGTGCGGCCCACACCGGTACGCCGCGATCTACCGGTCGCGAACGGCCATCCGTTACGTTCGGCCACCATGGATCTCGTCGAGGGATTTCGCTATATGACGCGGACCCCGTGGCTACTCGGCACGCTCCTGTTCGGATCGATGATCGTGCTCGTCCTGACAGGTCCGATCGAGGTGCTGATCCCGTTCGTCGTCAAGGACATCCCCGGCGGCGGGCCGGGCGCCCACGCGATCGTCCTGGCCGCGTTCGGCGTGGGAGGCGCCGTGGGCGCGCTGACGATGGCCTCCACGCGGCTACCTCGCCGCTATCTGACGGTGATGATGCTGATGTGGGGAGTCGGGTCGATTCCGCTCGTCGTCGTCGGATTCGCCGATTCGATCGTGCTGATCGTCGTAGCCGTGTTCGCCGTCGGAGTGCTGTTCGAAGCACCCACCGTGCTCTGGGGGACGCTGCTGCAGCGGCGTGTGCCGCCGCATTTGCTGGGCAGGGTGTCGAGTCTGGACTTCTTCGTCTCGCTCGTGTTCATGCCGCTGTCGATGGCGGTAGCGGGCCCGATTGCACTCGCAGTCGGTCTGGTACCTGCATTCGTGCTCGCCGGTACGGTGCCCATGGTCGTCGCGCTCGTCGTGATCGTCGTGGCGCGCATGCCACGCGACGAAATCGCGAATCCGCTGGATGTCCAGGTGGAGAGCGGGCACTCCCCCTCCGTCGGCGGCGCTACGCAGCCGCAGACGGCGCAGTAAGCTCCGACGACATCACCGCCGGAACCCAGGAGACGCCATGCCTGCACTGCTGCACCTCGATTCCTCCGCCGACCTGCACGCCTCGGTCTCCCGCGGCCTGACCGCGCTGTTCGCCGACACGTGGCGTTCGCTCGGCGACGAGCACACAGTGCTCGTGCGAGATCTGCACCGATCGCCGCTGCCCCACCTACCCGACGCCGGTCTGCACTACGCAGCGCGGTTGCGTACCGGTGCGGAACGGCCGGATCCCGAGGCCGAGGCGTTGCAGGCCGCGCTGATCGAGGAGGTCACGAACGCGGACGTCGTCCTGATCGGTGCGCCGATGTACAACTGGTCGATGCCGTCCACACTCAAGGCGTGGATCGACTACATCCACGTGCTCGGCACCACCGTGCCGTTCGACACCCCGGACGCACCGCTGAAGGGCAAGCCCGCGGTGATCGTGTCGAGTCGAGGTAATACGTACGCACCCGGCACCCCCGGCGAGGGCACCGATTCGGTGATCCCGCCGCTCCAGCAGACGCTGGGCGAATCACTCGGCATGTCGGTGTCGGTGGTAACGGCGGAACTTACTCTCGCCGAAAGGATTCCACCGATGTCCCCGCTCGCCGGGCAGGCTGCGGAGAGCCTTTCCGCCGCACAGAATGCAATCCGAGAGCTTGCCACGAAGCTGGGCTCCTGAACGTCTAGCCGAATCGGTGGGTGGTCTGGCCGTGCGGCTTCTTCGCGAAGACCAGCACCTTCCGGGGCGGGATCCGAAACACCCAGGCGAACTCATCGGCGATACCGAAGCCTCCCTCTCCGACCTCGAAGCGCCATGCTTCGCCGTATTTGGCGAAGTACGCGGCGGCGATCGCGGTGAGTGCGTCGTGGTCGGTGACACGATGGGCTTCCCCTTCGAGCACCACGTCGACGCCGGCATCCCAGTCGTTGCGTCCGGTGGTGACTGCGATGCGGGGATCCTCCACAAGATTGAGTGCTTTCTGTTCGCCCGGGCCGACCGTGAGGTGGAAGGCGCCGCCGTGCCACACGCCGACGAGCGGCGCCACGTGTGGCCGACCGGTCGTGTGGATCGTGCTCACCCAGTACAACGGCGCCGACGCGAACAGGGCCTCCGTCTCGGGCCACGACGTGGGTTCGGCGCCGGGTTCGCCGTAACGGACGTCAATCGTGGTGGTGACTGCAGCTGTTGTCATACCTGTACTGACCCGCGCCGGACGGCGAACTCATCGCGACGGCGATAATCGTGGGGTGAGCGCAACCCTACGAATCAGCGACCTGTCGGCCTCCCGCGGTGAACGCACCTTGTTCGACGGACTGAACCTGACGGTCGCGCCCGGCGACGTGATCGGGCTGGTGGGCGCGAACGGCGCAGGCAAGTCGACCCTGCTCACGACCCTTGCAGGTACGGGAAGCGCCGACGTCACCGGTTCCGTCACGTTGAGCCCGCCCGATGCGACCGTCGGGTACCTCGCGCAAGAACCCGAGCGGGTGCCCGGAGAGACCATCCTCGCGTTCCTGGGTCGCCGCACCGGCGTCACCGACGCCGAGAACACCATGAATGCCGCAGCCGAAGCGCTGGGCACCTCCGACGTCGACGACTACACCCCCGCACTCGAACGATGGCTCGCGCTCGGCGGAGCAGATCTCGCGGAGCGGGCCGAGAAGGTCGTCGCCGACCTCGGCCTCGATATCGGCCTCGATGCCCCGATGGAGGGTCTGTCCGGAGGACAGGCCGCCCGCGCCGGACTGGCAGCGCTGTTGCTGTCGCGCTACGACGTGCTCTTGCTCGACGAGCCGACGAACGATCTGGATCTGGCCGGCCTGGACCAGCTCGAGCGGTTCGTCGCGGAGACACGGAACGCGCTGATGGTCATCAGTCACGACCGAGAGTTCCTGGCGCGGACGGTGACAGGAATCGTCGAACTCGACCCTGTGCAGCAACAGATCTCGGTGTACGACGGGGGTTACGAAGCGTATCTCGTCGAGCGCGAGGTTGCGCGAAGGCACGCGCGGGAACAGTACGACGAGTACGCCGACACCAAGTCGGCGCTCGAGGATCGCGCACAGATGCAACGCAACTGGCTCGAACACGGCGTGCGCAATGCCCGGCGCAAGACGAAGGACAACGACAAGGCCGGACGGAAGGTCCGTGCCGAATCCACCGAGAAACAGGCCGCGAAGGCGCGGCAGACCCAGCGGCGGATCGAGCGCCTCGAGGTGGTCGAGGAACCCCGAAAGGAATGGGAACTGCGCATGTCGATCGCGGCGGCGCCGCGCAGCGGCACCCTGGTCGCGTCGCTCGACGGTGTGGTTGTGACTCGGGGCGGGTTCACGCTAGGTCCGGTCACCACCGAAGTCGAATGGGGCGACAGGATCGTCGTCACAGGACCGAACGGCGCGGGAAAGACCACCCTGCTGCGTCTGCTGCTGGGCGCGCTCACCCCGGACGCGGGTCGTGCTGCACTCGGATCCGGTGTGCTGGTGGGCGAAATCGACCAGGCGCGTGGACTATTCGAAGGCAACGAGCCGCTGGTCGAAGCCTTCGGTGCACACGTGCCCGAGTGGCCGGATGCCGATGTCCGCACACTGCTCGCGAAATTCGCGCTCAAAGGTCATCACGTGATGCGGCCGGCGTCGTCACTGTCACCGGGCGAACGCACCCGGGCAGGTCTCGCCCTGCTCCAGGCCCGCGGCGTGAATCTGCTGGTGCTCGACGAACCCACCAACCACCTCGACCTTCCCGCAATCGAACAGCTCGAGCAGGCCATCGAAAGCTTCGAGGGCACCCTGCTGCTGGTGACCCATGATCGGCGGATGCTGGACACCACCCGCGCAACGCGCAGGTGGAAGCTGGAAGACGGAGAACTGAGCGAGGAGTTGCTGTAGATGGGTGGAAGTGTTCGGGTCGACAGCTGGACGTGGTCGGTGCGGTTGTTCAAGACCCGCTCGGCAGCGGCGAGCGCATGCCGGGGCGGGCACGTGCGCGTCGACGGGGTCACCGCGAAGCCGTCGACCCCCGTCACGATCGGTACCGAAGTGCGGGTTCGCGTGCACGGCATGGAGAAGATCGTCGAGGTCGCGCAGCTCGTGAACAAGCGGGTCGGTGCACCGATCGCGGCGACGGCGTACATCGATCACAGCCCTCCCCCGCCGCCGAAGGAGGTACTCGCGTCGATTCCACGTCGCGACCGCGGCGCAGGACGGCCGACGAAGAAGGAACGTCGTGAGATGGAGAGGCTTCGCGGCTTCAACGAGGATTGAGGGTCGTCCATCAGTTGCCGCCTTACGCCGGCGTGGGTGTACCGGCTCCAAAGCGGTGTCGAGCGCGGACTCTCCTCGCTTGCGCGCTGGAGGGCGGGAACACACTGCGTCGGTCGGCGACAATCATTTCTGCGGTGGTCAAGATGTAGACACCCACTTACCCGATAGTTGCCATACCGAGGATGTACGAGAACGCGGTCTCGTTGAATAGCGCGGTCACCAGGAAGAACACCGAGACAGCGGCCGAACCCCACACCGCGGCGGTTGGAATCTTGTGCGAACGGGGTGACGGATCGATCGAGTTACTGTTCGTACCCGAAACGGCCGTTGACCCGGACGCCAGAATCGCCTGACCACGGCGAGACAGTGGGGCAAAGAGCTGCTTGCTCAGGTGGTGCTGCGCCGAACGAGCAGCATGGTCAGAGCTGCCGCCACCTCTGTGGGGTTCTGCGCGAACGGTTTGGGGAGGAGTTCGTCGACGCGAGCAAGCCGACGATCGATCGTGTTGCGATGGGTATACAACCGCTCGGCCGTGCTCGTCCGGTTGAGACCTTCCTCGACATACGTGAGTACCGTCTGATGCAGGACGGGACTGGCGTCGAGGAAGTCTCCGAGGACATCGACGACGAATCGGTCGCCTGCGGCGAGGTCCGCGGAGAGCAGATCCACGAGGTGGACGTCCTCATACCGCACGACCGACATACTGGAGCCCAGTCGGGCCAGAAGACGTTGTGCTGCAGCGGCATCCATGTGGGTGCGCCGGAAGCCGGGCACGCCCCTGGCCGATCGGCCCAATGCAACGCGGACACGTCGCCGGCCCCGGAGCCGTTCAACCAGGACCGAGGCCGGTGGCGGCGTCTTCCCCGGAATCCACAGCCATAACGCCGCCGTGCCCGCGGCCACGGTGAGGCGACGGTCGGCACCGCACGCGCGCATCACTTGCTCGGCGGCGCGCTCCAGCAACGAGACGTCTTTCTCGGAGTCGACCCAGATCACTGCCCCGATATGCGATCCGGTGAGCGCGTACCCGAGTTGGGCCTCTGCGTGCGGCGTCGTGATGTCCGCGCCTTGAAGGAGCAGCTCGACGGTGGCGTATCGCTGCAGCTGCGGTCCGCCGGCGAGCTCCTCCCGGATCCGCCGCACGTGCTCGCCCAACTCCGCCATGGAGTCGTCGGTGAACGTCGTCAGAGAGTTCCCGGAGATCTCCGTCAGTTCACGAAGCTCGTCCAGATCGTCCGTCGAATCGAAGCACGCGGTAAGCCACCAGTGCCAGCACACACGCTCAGCGCCCCGCCACGCTTGGATCTCGTCGGCGACGAAACCACGCAGCACAACGTCACGCGCATAGGTACGGATCTCGCTACCGCCGATCGGAGCCACCCGCCGACCCGGGTGCGCGATGTTGAACGTGAGCCAATGATCGAGCAGAGAAACGACCAAGCGCGCGTCGGCGGCCGCGAGCACAGGGTCGTCGGCGATCATCCGATACTCCGGAGCGCTGACGGACGCCGCGGTGACCGCGGTGACGATCTCGCCGGACCGCGCAAGCATCCGTTCGGCCAAGTCGCGGATCAATCGCTCGACCGGCTCCGAGGGATCCGACCACAGCGGCTCAGGTGTCGTCATGCCCGCAAGTCTCCTCGGTGCGGTCGGTGGCTTCAGCGAATCCAGCAGACCCCACTGATCAGCTGCGTCGCCGTCCTTACAGCTCGAGGTAATCGGCGAGCTCCGCGTAATCGACCTGCCAGAGCCCCGGCGAACCGAGGGGGTACTGCGACCGGAATCCCAGGATTCGCTGGACGCGCTCGGGGAGAGTCGCCGCGACCTCGCGGTCCACGAGGAACGGATATGCCTCTTCGCCGACCAGGTAGCCCGGGTTGAACGCGAACGACACACCGCGTCGGTACTGGCCCGTGGTGAGGTTCGCTCCTCCTCCGTGAACGGTCTTCCCACTGATGAACAGGGCATCACCCGCCTTCATGATCGCGGGGATGGTCTGTTCCGGTGCGCCGCGGTTCTCGAAGTCGGACCAGTGGTTGCTGCCGGGGATCACCCGCGTCGCACCGTTCTCCTCGGTGAAGTCGGTGAGTGCGATGAGGAAGTTCAGGGTGATCTCGGGTCCCGCAGGCCCCATACCGACGAACGGGTACCAGTTCTCCAGATCCCGGTGCAACATCTGTGCGCGGTTGCCAGGGCCGATCTCGATCACCTGCGCGGTAGTCATCCAGTACGTCCCGGACTCCTCGAGGAACCGTGCGTCGCACAACTCGTGGACCAGGTCGAGATCGATGATCTCGTCGCGGAACATATCGCTGCGATTGACCAAGTTGGTCAGTCGCTTGGTATTGACCCCGTGGAACTCCTGCACGATCTCGTTCTCGTGGGTGCTGCCGGGTGCGAGCGCCGCGAGGTCGGGATCGATCTCCGTATTGAAGCGCTCGACCTGCTCCGGGGAGAGGAGACCTTCGATGATGACGCCCCCCTCTCGCTCGACAGTCGTCAGAATGTCTGCGACTGGGGTGGTCCGGGGAACCCGTGTGATGGTGGTTTCGGCGGTGGTCATGGTGTTCCGATCTTTGGATGCAGGTTCTGTGTCGCAGGTCTCACTATCACTGCCCCGAGTGAGGCTGCCTATCCCCAGATCTCAGCGTTTCCGGCTCCCTGACGGTGCACATCGCACCTGTGACGCAGGTAGGACGATTTCGGAGCTCGGATCACAGGCCCGCCGTCGCCGAAGTGTGTGAGATTTCCACACCTGCCGACAACAAGACGCTGAGATTCGATGTGGCGTGGGTTACACCGACTTCGGCACGCTGAGGGACATCCCGAAGTCGTAAACATACCCAAGAGTGGAGTCAGAGACGATGAGCAGGTCAGCAGCGCAGCCGGAGCACTTCGACGTCGTCATCATCGGCGGCGGCATCTCGGGCATCGGCACAGCGGTGTACATCACGCAGGAGTTCCCGAAGAAGAAGATGGTCCTCCTCGAAGGGCGCGATACCATCGGCGGAACGTGGGACCTGTTCCGGTACCCCGGCATTCGCTCCGATTCTGATCTGCACACCTTCGCCTACGAGTTCAAGTGCTGGCGGCACGAGACCGCGATCGCCGATGCCCCGCTGATCCGCGACTACCTTCAAGAGACCGTCGACGAGTACGGCCTCGACAAGCTCATCCGCCACCGCAACCAGGTCACCTCCGCAGCGTGGTCGAGCGACGATGCCGAGTGGGTGCTGTCGGTGGACGTCACCGATGCCGACGGCACCGTCCGCCACGAGATCATCAAGGCCGACTGGGTCTTCGGGGCTACGGGCTACTTCCGGTACGACGAGGGCTTCACCCCCGAGTTCGACGGTCGCGATGACTTCGAAGGCGACATCATCCATCCCCAGCACTGGCCCGAGGACTACGACTACTCCGGCAAGAAGGTCGTCGTGATCGGCAGCGGTGCCACCGCTATCACCCTGATCCCCTCGATGCTCCAGGGCGACAACGCAGCCTCACATGTCACGATGCTTCAGCGGACGCCGACCTACATCATGACGATGCCGAGGATCGACGGTCTCAGCCTCGAACTCACCAAGCTGCTCGGTGAACGCGGGGGTTACCTCGCGACCCGCTGGAAGAACGTGTGGAGCGACTGGGCCGTGGTCAAGATGCTCACCGCGTTCCCGCAAGCGTCCCGCCGAATGATTCGATACCTCAACAAGAAGCAGTTGCCGACCGGGTTCGACGTCGACACTCACTTCAATCCGCCCTACGACCCGTGGAACCAGCGGCTCTGCCTGGCCCCCGACGGCGACTTCTTCGCGTCCATCCGGAAGGGGAACGCATCCGTCGTCACCGATCGGATCGCCCGCTTCACCGAGGACGGCATCGAGCTCGAGTCCGGTGAGAAGCTCGAGGCCGACCTGATCGTCACCGCCACCGGACTCAACATGCGTCTGTTCGGCGGGATCGACCTCACGATCGACGGGCGTCCGGTCGATCTGTCTTCCTCCGTCGTCTACCGCGGAATGATGCTCTCGGGCGTCCCGAACTGGGTGATGGCGATCGGCTACACCAAGTCGTCGTGGACCCTGAAGATCGGCCTGCTCGGCAAGAGCTTCATCGAGCTGCTCCGCCACATGGACACCCACGGCTACGACACCGCCGTCGCCCACGCCCCCGAGGGCACCGGCACCCGCCCGATCATCGACCTGGATGCCGGCTACATGCTTCGCGCCAAGCACACGCTGCCCCGCCAGGGCGATGAGATGCCGTGGCAGATGAAGAGCGTCTTCCTCGAGGACCGGAAGATGTTCCGCGGTCCTGTCATCACCGACGTCCTTGCGTTCAGTTCGAGGCTCGAGCGTGAACTCCGGAGCGCCCCGACGGCACCGGAAGGAGCACGGCAATGACGGTCATCGACCGGCGCTCGACCGCCGAAGCCCCCGCCCCGCTCACCCCGTCGGAGCGGATTCAGCGCGCGGCGTTCACCGCCCTCGGCCGTGTGCCGGAGCGGATCATCCGCAGCGTGGTGGCCGATGTCGTCAATACCGATGGCGACGTCATGGCCCCCGAGATCACGATTCTCATGCGCGCCGGCGCATCCGGCCCCGACTTCAGCGACGGCACGGTCGCGCAGGCACGGACGTCAATGGACAACGACTGCCGAGTCTTCGCCGATGACGCCCCCGCGATCGACGTCGACGACCTCGCGTTGCCCAGCGGGATCCGGGCGAGTCTGTATCGTCCGGCCGCACGGTCGGCCGGGTTGGTCGTGTTCCTTCACGGCGGCGGATTCGTGCTCGGCAGCCGGGCTGGGTACGACCCGCCGGTCCGCTTGATCGCAGACCGCGCCGGCGTCGCAGTGCTGTCGATCGAGTATCGACTGGCGCCGGAAGCACAGTTCCCCGGACCCGTCGACGACGCGCTCGAAGCATGGCGGTTCGCGGTCGATCACGCCGCCGAGTGGGATGTCGACCCCGAACGGATCGTGCTGCTCGGCGATAGCGCCGGGGCCAATCTCTGCGCGGTGCTCGCGAACGACCTTTGCGGCGAACCGCTCCGCCCACTGATGCAGGTGCTGATGTATCCGGTGCTCGACGCCATCAGCACGAGCTCGTCCCGCTCGGAGTTCGCGGACAATCCCGCCCTCTCGGCCAAGCAGATCGATTGGCTGGCGGGGCTGTATCTGCCCGACGGCCACCCCGGGACCGACCCGCGCGTGTCACCCCTCCACGCCGACGACCTGTCCGGGGCACCCGCCACGCTGATCACCGTCGCCGGGTTCGATCCCCTTCGCGACGAAGCGATCGCCTACGCCCACCGTCTCGCCGACGCCGGCGTACCGACGCGACTGATGCGCGAAAGCGGCCTCGTGCACGGCTACATCTCGCTGACGCGGATCAGCAGGGCAGCGCGCGACGCCGTCGACCGCGTCTCGGACGCCATCGCCGACGCGCTTCGGTAGTACGCCGCATCTCCCTCGAAGGACCCTTTCATGGACATGATCCACATGATATTGATCTTGATTGCGAACGTCGCCATGCTCGTGACCGGGTACGTCTACGGCGTCAGATTTCTCCGTCGGCATCACAACTTCCTGCTCGGCTTCGAGTGGCTGGTGATCGCCTTGTCCGGGACCAACGTGTTGTTCCTGGCAGGCACCGGCGTCTCACACGACAGCTTCAGCTACCACCTCATGGTGTTCTTCGACGCGTTCTCGCGGTCGTTCGGCATGACGCTGATCTTCATCCTCGGCATGCTCACCATCACGCACCACTACCGTCCGAACTGGATCGTCGAAGCCGTCGCGATCACCCTCGCCACCGTCGTCGGGTTGAACCGCGCCCTCGACGTGCGGCCTGTCAGCACCGGATGGACGGTCTTCTACACCATCGCGAACCTCGCGGTCGCGGTGTTCATGCTCTACGTCGCCATCCGGCTCTGGCGAATCGGTGCGCGCAACCACGCCGCATGGGTGTCGTTCGCAACCCTTCTCGGCGCGATCATCGCGGTCTCATACGACATCGTCCGAATTCCCGGCGATGACGCCGACCGCACCCTGTTCTACAGCATCGCGATGGCCGTCTGGGCTCTCATGCTCGTGACGTACTACTACGGATACCGTGTGCTGGAGCAGCACAACCAGCGCATCACGCCCGCCGACGACGCCGACTCCCCGGCTGCCGTGTCGGATTCCCTGTAGTGATCCGGTGGGTTCGGTTGTCAGGGGGTGCATCGCACAGCTGCGCCCCGATGTACGCAGGACCGTGAGTGGCCAGAGCGACCCATTCGCCTGACGACATTGACAAATCGTTGTGTTTTTACAACACTTTGTTCCATGAGTCCGGTACGACGTGGGGAAACGCTCCCCATCTACAACCGCATCCGCGTACTGCGCGCGGAGCGTGGCATGAGCCGCGCGCAGCTTGCCGAGCTCATCGACGTGAACCCGCAAACAGTGGGCGCGCTCGAACGCGGCAACCACTATCCGAGTCTGGACCTCGCGTTTCGCATCTGCGATGTGTTCTCCCTACCGGTGGAAGCCGTCTTCTCCCGCAAGGAGTTCACACCCTTGTCGACCGAGCTCTACAAGCCTCGGAAGGAGGCCTGAGACATGCCCGCCGAATCGCTGCTCGACCGCTACGAGACCTATCGCACCCGACGGTTCCTCAAGAACGAAGAACTGACCGCTCACTGGCTACCGAACTGGCGCACCCAGAAACGTCGACGCGCTCTCGCAGGCACCGTGATGACTCTGCTCGCAACCATGTTCGTCATCGCGATCGTCTCGTACTTCTCGATCACCGCCGCGGTTGCCTGGCTGCCGATAACCCTGGTGTTCCTGCCGACCTGGACGTGCCTCCAGATCGTGTCCGGCCGCCAATCGGACGCACCGCGCCATGCACTCGACGAACGCGAAATCACCGAACGGAACAGCGCCCGTTCCATCGGCCTGTCCGTTGCTCAAACTCTGCTGCTGTTACCGATTTTCGCACTTCTGTTCGGTGCGGCAATCGATTCGCTCGACCATCAATCGCTCGCGTACTCAGCGGGCGGATTCGCGCTCGCATCGATACTGTTCAGCGGATGCCTACCCGCCGTCCTGCTCGCCTGGAACCGCCCCGACGACGACCCTGAGGACTGAAAACGTGACACTCACAATCGACAATCTCTCGAAACGCTACGGCAGCACGGTCGCTCTGGACGGCGCGAGCTTCGACGTCCACCCCGGCGAACTGTTCGGCTTCGTCGGCAGCAACGGCGCAGGCAAGACCACCACCATGCGCATCATCCTCGGAGTGCTCGCCGCCGACTCCGGCGAAGTCAGGCTCGACGGCAACCCCGTCGACCTCGACGTGCGCCGCACCATCGGGTATATGCCGGAAGAGCGCGGTCTGTACCCGAAGATGAAAGTGGGGAAACAACTTTCCTACCTCGCTCAACTCCACGGTCTGTCGAAGCCCGAAGCATCCGACGCGGTGCAGCGCTGGACGAAGCGACTGGGAATCGCTGAGCGCCTCGGCGACACGGTCGATTCGCTCTCGCTCGGCAACCAGCAGCGGGTCCAGCTTGCCGCCGCCCTCGTCCACGATCCGAAGGTTCTCGTCCTGGACGAGCCGTTCTCCGGACTCGACCCCGTCGCCGTGGACGTCATGAGCGACGTGCTGGTGGAGAAAGCGAATGAGGGTGTCCCCGTCATCTTCTCGAGCCACCAACTCGATCTCGTGCAACGTCTGTGCCAGCGCGTCGGCATCATTTCCAAGGGGCAGATGCGCGCCGTGGGTACCGTGGACGAACTTCGCTCCGGTGGAGAGTCGCGCCTCGTGGTGCACGCTCCTCAAGCCCCGACCGGATGGGCGAACGGGCTCCCGGGCGTCACGACCGTCGAGCACTCGGGTGATCGGACCGTCCTGTCGGTCTCGCCCGGTGTCGACGACCAGCAGATCCTCAAAACCGCCCTCGAAACAGGTCCCGTCCACGAGTTCTCCCTGCACCAGCCGTCCCTGACCGATCTGTTCCGAGAGGTGGTTGCCGCATGAGCGCCCCGTTGTCCACCACGCGCGCCATCGGCCTCGTCGCCGGTCGCGAGTTCCAGACTCAAGTTCAGAAGAAGAGCTTCCTCATCAGCAACGCGATCATCCTGGTCGCGATCGTCGCGGGCATCGTTGCCATGTCCGTCTTCGGTGGGGGTGACGAGGAGCGGCCCACCGTCGGCATCGTCGGAACGCCGAGCCTGAACACAACCCTCGGCGCGCTCGGCGACGCCACCGGATCACCGCTCGAGATCTCCGAACTTCCGGACGCCGACGCCGGACGCACCCAAATCGCCGCAGGTGAGCTCGAAGTCGCCCTGATTCCCGGCGACGACGGCAGCGTCGTCGCCCTCACCGAATCCGACATCGACTCCACGTTGAAGACCCTGATCGATGCTGCTGTTGCGCAGGAAGCACAGTCCGCTGCGCTGACCGGCCAGGGTGTCGATCCGGCAGAGATCGCCGCAGCGGCCGCGCAGGCCACCGTCACGGTCGAAGCCATCGACCCGCCGGATCCCGAACAAGGTGAACGCATGATCCTCGCGATCGTCGCGGTGATCCTGCTCTACATGCAGATCCTCATGTTCGGCATGTACGTCGCCATGGGTGTCGTCGAAGAGAAGTCGTCGCGCGTGGTCGAACTGCTGCTCTCGACACTGCGTCCGCTGCAGTTGCTGTGGGGAAAGATCCTCGGTATCGGCGCCGTCGGTCTGCTCCAGCTCGCGGCCTACGGTGTCGTGGGCGTCGGTGCTGCGCTGGCCACCGACACTCTCACCATCACCGGAACCGCGATCAGCGTGTTCGCAGGCACTCTCGGCTGGTTCGTGCTCGGATTCGCATTCTTCGCGGTGCTCTATGCGGCTGCCGGGTCGATGGTGTCGCGCCAGGAGGACGTCAACTCCACCTCCGGGCCGCTCATGTTCATCATTCTGGCGATGTTCTTCGCGGCGTTCTCGTCGATCGACGATCCCGAGGCCACGTGGAGCACCGTGCTGAGCTGGATCCCGCCGTTCTCGGCCATCCTGATGCCGCTGCGCATTGCGGCCGGGGTCGCTTCGCCGTTCCAGATCGTGGGCACCATCGTGCTGATGGTCGCGGTCACCGCACTCCTCGGTCTGGTGGCCGCGAAGATCTACCAGCGTTCGATCCTGCGCATCGGACGCACGGTGACTTGGAAGGAAGCTCTCGGCCGATAGAGACACACGAGGGGGCGGTTGTGCGCGAGATTCTCGTCGAACTCGCACACAACCGCCCCCTCGTCTGTCCAGGACGCGTCGTACAGTCGCACGTGACCGGACCGATAGGGAGGCCACGTGGCTCGGACCAGAATCTCTGCACACCAGTTCATCGATGCCGTGCTCGACAAAGGCAGTTTCAGCTCGTGGGACGAGGCGCCGCTCGACGTCGAACCCGACGACTCCTACCGCACCGAACTCGAGCGCGCCGCGGAGAAGTCCGGCGTGGACGAGTCGGTACTCACCGGTGTCGGTACCGTCCACGGACGCCGGGTCGCGCTGATCGCCTGCGAATTCGCTTTCCTCGCAGGGTCGATCGGGGTCGCGGCGGCCGAACGCATCGTGACGGCTGTCGAACGCGCCACCGCGGAGGGCCTTCCGCTGCTCGCCTCCCCCACCTCGGGCGGAACCCGCATGCAGGAGGGCACCCTCGCGTTCGTGCAGATGGTGAAGATCGCAGCTGCGGTAGCTGCGCACAAGGCCGCGCATCTCGGTTACCTCGTGTACCTGAGAAACCCCACCACCGGCGGGGTGTTCGCGTCATGGGGGTCGCTCGGGCACGTCACCGCGGCAGAGCCCGGTGCACTCGTCGGCTTCCTCGGTCCACGCGTCTACAAGGCCCTGTACCAGGAGGACTTCCCCGAAGGAGTCCAGACGGCCGAGAACCTCCATCGGCGCGGCGTGATCGACGGGGTGATCCCGCTCGGGGGCATCCGGCAGGTGGTGCATCGGCTGCTGCGGGTTCTCGTCGAACCGGATCATCCCGACACCTCCGCAGAGTCTGCACTCACCGATGTCGACGACGTCCCCGATATTCCGGCCTGGCAGTCGGTGATCCTCACCCGCCGACCCGAGCGACCCGGAATCCGTCAGCTGTTGCGGCACGCGGCGTCCGCCCAGGTGCCCCTGTCCGGTACCGGTGAGGGCGAATCCGATGCCACGGTGATGTTGTCTCTGGCGCGGTTCCGCGGTGTGTCGTGCGTGTTGTTCGGCCAGGACCGCAGTGGCCAATCGGCTGCAGCACCCATGGGTCCCGGAGCACTGCGGGAAGCACGACGCGCAATGAGACTCGCCGACGAACTACAACTCCCCTTGGTCCTCGTCATCGACACCCTGGGGGCGGCGTTGTCGAAGGAAGCCGAGGAACGTGGGCTCGCGCCAGAGATCGCCCGTTGCCTTGCAGATCTGGTGACATTGCCGACGCCGACCGTGTCCGTGTTGCTCGGCCAGGGCACCGGAGGCGGCGCCCTCGCGTTGCTTCCTGCGGATCGGGTGCTGTGCGCGCAACACGGCTGGCTGGCACCGCTGCCCCCTGAAGGCGCAAGCGCGATCGTCCACCGCGACACCACCCACGCTCCTCGGATGGCCGAGGCGCAGGGGATTCGCTCGAGGGATCTGTTGCGCAACGGGATCATCGACGGTGTCATACCTGAGCAGCAGGATGCAGCAGACGAGCCGATCCAGTTCCTCAAACGGGTCGGCGCCGCAGTGGCGCGCGAGTTGTCCTCTCTTGCAGACGAACCCGCCGACGAGCGTTACCAGCGCCGAATCTCCCGCTTCCGCGCTCTGGGCTTGCCCACCTGAGTCGCGGCGCTCAGCTGCTCGCTACCACTGCGGGCACGGTGACCGCAACGAGGATCGCCGTGTTGATCGCATCGACCGCTTGACGAACTGCCTGACCCGCCCACTGACCTTCGGCTATGTCCTTGGCACGCTCTGCAATTCTCTTCTTGTCGGCATCGGGGAAGATCTTCGGCGTCGATTTCGTGGCCGACAACAACGAGATCAGCGCTGCTGCGCGGGGCGAGGGTGTCGTCCCGTCGACCAGTACGGAATGAAGCTCGTTGCGTACCCGCCGTTCATGACTGTCGTCGACGGCGGGCCAACGGCGAGCCGGGAACAGCCCGAGTACCTTGCCGCGCTCTTCGCGAACCCAGCCGTTCGCCACGACACGTTCGAGCACGGTGTCTCTCATGTTCTTGCTCAGCTTCTCGATCGCTGCTGCCGGTTTCATCGGCCTGCGCCGGTCGAGGCGCGCCACCGCGTCGGTCAGTATCGGGTCGACGGGCACCGCACTGCCTACCACGACCCGGCTCTTCTTTCCTCCCTCCCCTTTGTCATCGAGGAGAACGACATTGTCGAGTGCCAGTTCGAGGAGCACAGCGCCTGCAAGCGCACGGGGCAGGGTGATGCTGTCGACGATCGCCTTTCCCGACTCGTCGTCGAGCGCGAGAAGCAGCAGATCCTCCGCAAGCAAAGACATGCTCACACGGTACGGCCGTTCACCGATCCATCGGTACCACCCGGCGCAGATGCGTCCGATCCTGTCCCGCCCGGCGGACGGTGTCGAATAGGGTGGTCGCGGTCACGTCGATGTCGAGGAAGGACACGAACCGATGAGCTCGTACGAGGACGCGTTCCGGCGAAGTGTGGACGATCCGGAGTCGTTCTGGCTCGCGGCCGCGCAGGATGTCGAGTGGGACACCGCCCCGACCCGCGCTCTCGACGACACTTCGGCCCCGTCGTACCGGTGGTTCCCCGACGGCACCCTCAACACGAGCGTCAACGCCCTCGACCGGCACGTCCGAGCAGGTAACGGCGACCGGCCCGCTCTGATCTGGGATTCGGCGATGGTGCCTGCCAAGCGCACCTACACGTACTCGGAGCTACTCGACGAAGTGGCCACGTTCGCGGGCGTCCTGCGGGACCAGGGCGTGGTATCGGGCGATCGCGTCATCATCTACATGCCGATGATCCCCGAGGCCGCCATCGCGATGCTCGCGTGCGCCCGTATCGGCGCGGTGCACTCGGTGGTGTTCGGCGGGTTCGCTGCCAAGGAACTCGCCACCCGCATCGACGATGCGCAACCGGTGCTGCTGGTGACGGCATCCGGCGGGCTCGAGCCGGGACGCACCATCGAGTACCTGCCGATGGTCGATCAGGCACTGCAGTTGTCGCAGACTCCCCCGCACACCGTGATCGTGAAGAACCGCGAACAGATCCCCGGTTCCGCAGGCGACTACAAGGCATCCACGGCCGCATGGTTCGACTGGGATGCGCTCGTCGCCGACGCCTCCCCGGCCGAACCGGTGGCTGTGGCGGCAACCGATCCGCTCTACATCCTGTACACCTCCGGCACCACCGGGAAGCCGAAGGGCGTCGTTCGCGACAACGGCGGCCACGCAGTCGCACTCACGTGGTCGATGCGCAACATCTATGACATCGCCGCAGGCGATGTCTGGTGGACCGCCTCCGACGTCGGCTGGGTCGTCGGCCATTCGTACATCGTGTACGGACCGCTGCTGGCCGGAGCGACGACCGTCATGTACGAAGGCAAACCCGTCGGTACCCCCGATGCGGGCGCGTTCTGGCGAATCATCGCCGAGTACGGAGTCAAGGCACTGTTCACCGCACCCACCGCCATCCGGGCCGTGCGTAAGGCTGATCCCGACGCCGACGAGCTGAAGAAATACGACATCTCCTCGATGCAGACGCTGTTCGCGGCCGGTGAGCGTCTCGACCCCGACACCTACGAATGGGCGACGAAGGTCCTGGGACGTCCGGTGGTCGATCACTGGTGGCAGACCGAGACCGGTTGGGCGATCGCCGCGAACCTGCGCGGACTCGACCCGATGCCACTCAAGGCCGGCTCCCCCACCGTCCCGGTCCCGGGTTATCGAGTCGAGATCGTCGACGGCGAAGGCAAGCAGGTCGAGGCAGGCACCGAGGGCAATATCGTCGTGAGGCTACCGTTGCCACCCGGCACCCTCACCGGGCTGTGGCGCGACGACGACCGCTACCGCCGCTCGTACCTCGATACGTTCCCCGGCTACTACCTCACCGGCGACTCCGGCTTCATCGACGACGACGGGTACGTGTTCGTACTCGGCCGCTCCGACGACGTCATCAACGTCGCCGGACACCGGCTGTCCACCGGCAGCATGGAGGCCGTGGTCGCGGCGCATCCCGCGGTCGCCGAGTGCGCCGTCGTCGGAATCCGCGACGAACTCAAAGGTCAGCGTCCGTCCGGATACGTCGTACTCAAGGCCGGTGTCGACATCGACCCCGAAACCCTTCGCCAGGAACTGGTGGCGATGGTGCGCGACCAGATCGGCGCTGTTGCCACCTTCCGCGACGTGACCGTCGTGGACGCGCTTCCCAAGACCCGATCCGGAAAAATCCTGCGGAAGACCATGCGGCAGATCGCCGACCACGAGCAGTACACCGTGCCGTCGACCATCGAGGACCCCGCCGTACTCGAAGCGCTGAGGGAGCAGCTCGGCGGCTGACGGACGCCGGCTACGTTCGTGATCCTCGCCGTCGCCGCCACACGACGAGGGCGAGGATCACGACGAGCGCGCCCGCACCCAATGCGACGAGGTCGGGCCGTTCCCGGACCGATTCGACGCGTTCCTCTGCCGCATGCTTGACGCGGGTGGGCACGTCGAGACGGTCGGTGAGTTCGCCCACGGTCGCCGCAAGTTCGGCCCGCTGACGCTCGATGTCGGGCTCTGCTGCACCGCTCGTTCCGTCTCCATTGGTGGTGGACTCACTCATCGCACTGCTCCCTTCGCTGCGGCGACATCTCCGCGGACACTGTCGATGGTCCGGTCAGGCACGGGCGGCGCCGCATTCTTCGCCTTCGATGCACCGAGCGCTGCGAGGATGCCACCGACCGCAAGCACCACCACCGCGACGATCAAGGTCGCGAGCCATGGATCGAGCACCGTAGCGAGCCCCAGCGCTCCCGCGGCGATCAGAGTCGCCACTCCCAGATACAGAAGGAGTGCGCCGGCGCCGGAGATACCCACGCCGACACCGATGCGAGTGCCCTTCGATTTCACCTCGTCGAGGGCATGAGTGACCTCGGTGCGCACGAGAGTGGACACCTGGGCCGTGAGCCGTTCGGTCAGTTCTACCGTCGACAGGTTCGCGGGTTGTTCCGCAACGGGGCGAGATTCGCCGGAATGCGTCGTCATGAGCGGGTTCCTTCCGTATCGTCGTCGAACTCCGGGGGGCCGTGTGCGGTGCGTAGGCGGCGTCCGTGCTCGATCAATTCCTGATGTTTCGCCTCGTTCTTGTCGATCACCCGGGTGTCGCGCTCGGGAAGTTGCAGCGATTCCTCGGCCTCGATACCGGCCTGCAGTTGCCGTCCGCGTTCGAGTTCCGCGTCGAACTCCGCACCGAAGAGCAAGGCCAGGTTGGTGATCCACAGCCAGAGCAGGAAGACCACCGCCCCTGCCAAAGAGCCGTAGGTCTTGTTGTAACTTCCGAAATTCGATACGTAGAGGGCGAATACGACCGACGCGAGAATCCAGACGACGATCGCGATGAGCGATCCGAGACTGACCCATCGAAACTTGGGCTGAGCCACGTTGGGAGTGGCGTAGTACAGCACCGCCACGATCACGACGACGAGAGCCAGCATCACCGGCCACTTCACGATGTTCCACACGGTGACAGCCGTATCACCGAGCCCCACGGCCTCGCCGATCGCGCGGGCGACCGGTCCGCTGACCACCAGCATCAGCGCGGTGGCCCCGGCTGCAACGAGTGCCAGCGCGGTCACGAGCAGCATCAACGGACGCAGCTTCCAGACCGGCCTGCCTTCCTCGATCTCATAGATTCGGTTCATTGCCCGGCCGAACGCCCCGACGTAACCCGACGCCGACCACAACGCGCCGAGGAGACCGATGATCAGGGCGAACCCTGCGGTAGGTGCCTGAACCAGCTGTTCGATGGGGCCGCGCAGGGTGTCGACTGCAGAACTCGGACCCACATCCTCGATCATCTGCAGGACCGTGTCGACGGTGTTCTGCCCCTGCCCGAACACTCCGAGCAGAGAGACCACTACCAACAGCGCCGGAAACAGTGACAGCACCGCGTAATAGGTCAGGGCAGCGGCAAGGTCTGTGCACTGGTCTCGGCCGAATTCACCGACCGTCCTTCGAAGCACATATTTCCACGACGGCTTCGCCAGATCCGTGGGCGAATCGGGTTTGCGCGGGTCGTCGGGTGCCACCGTCGTATCCGCTGCATCCCTCGGCTCCGAATGATCCGTCATGGCCTCTCGGGTACCGCATGGGCGGAAAATCAAACCCGGGCCGGCTCGGATACGTGCCACGTACGATGCGTGCATGCCTACCGACGACCACGGCTCGAACGACGGCTTCTCGGCCATCGTCGGCCGGTTCGACTATCCGATGTTCATCGTCACCACCAGGGCAGTGAACGAACGCAGCGGATGTCTGGTCGGCTTCGCCACACAGGTCGCGATCGATCCGCCGAGATTTCTGGTGGCGCTGTCCGACAAGAACCGGACGTTCCGGGTAGCGGGTGCCGCCGAACATCTTGCGGTACACATACTCGACCGGTCGCAGCTGGCACTGGCCGACCTGTTCGGTTCACGAAGCGGCGACGACACCGACAAATTCGCACAATGCAACTGGAGCGACGGACCACACGGGCTACCGATCCTCGACGACGCGGCCGCGTGGTTCACCGGCGCCATCGTGGGGAGAGTCGACCTCGGAGACCACGTCGGATTCTTGCTCGCCCCGGATCGCGGCGAACTCCGCTCGGATCTGAGCGACCCGGTGATGTTCGACGACGTGCGGCACCTGGATCCCGGGCACGGCGCGTGACGTGACGGTACCGCCGCCGCCGTGGTCTGATCGACGGTATGCGACGACTCGACGACCCCACAGTGCCCGGCCAAGTCCTCGACGGCTCCGATCTGCACGAGTTGTACGCCTATCCGCCCGACCTCGCCGAGCCGTGGGTTCGTATGAACTTCGTGTCCTCTCTCGACGGCGCGGTCGCTGTCGACGGCCGTTCCGGCGGGCTCGGAACACCGGCGGACAAGGTCGTGTTCGGTCTGCTCCGCGAACTCGCCGACGTGATCCTTGTCGGTGCAGGTACCGCGCGCACCGAAAACTACGGCGGTGCACGGACGAGCGCTTCCCTTCGGGAACGTCGCACCGCCGCGGGGTTGTCGGAAGTGCCGCCGATTGCAGTGGTCACTGCATCGGGCAATCTCGATCCGGGGATGCGGTTGTTCACCGACACCGTCGTACCACCGGTTGTGTTCACGAGCGGCGCGGTGCCGGAGGAGAAACGTCGCACACTCACCGACGCCGGCGCTGACGTCCGTGTCATCGCGGACGGTGATATCGGCGGTGAGGCCCTCGTCGCCGCCGTGGCCCGAGCAGGGTGGAACCGGGTCCTGTGTGAGGGAGGCCCCCGACTGTTCGGTCGTATGATCGCCGACGGCGTCGTCGACGACCTGTGTCTGACCTGGGCGCCGCTGCTCGCTGCAGGGTCTGCGGACCGTATCGCTCACTCCCCCGCCTCCGCTGTCACCGAGATGCGGCGCACTCACCTGGTGTGCGACGACGACGGCACGATTCTCACTCGATGGATCCGCGATGCGGCCACCGAGTAGTGAGTGACAACTTTTCGGTGGAAACCGGTCGAATGTGCTGGCTTCGGTGCTACGCCCGTTCTAGCGTTGCAGTTCGATCAGGTCTCGGCCTGTACCCACATTCGAGGAGGGCTGTGTGCGCACACTGACCTATTACGTCGCGACAACACTCGACGGATTCATCGCCGACCCCTCCGGCGGCACCGAATTCTTCCCCACCGAGGGCGATCACATGTTTCACCGGATCGAGGAGTATCCCGAGACACTGCCGGTGCACGTTCGCGACCAGCTCGAGGTCACGGCGCCCGGCAAGCACTTCGACGCGGTGGTCATGGGTCGTCGCACATGGGAGCCCTCGCTCAGCGTCGGCCTCACCAGCGCCTATCCGCATCTCCAGCAGTACGTCTTCTCGAAGACGCTACCGCAATCCCCCGACGACACCGTCACTCTGGTGGCGACCGACCCCCTCGAATACGTTCGCGACCTGAAGAAGCAGGACGGCAGGGGAATCTGGTTGTGCGGTGGCGGGACTCTCGCGGGTGAGCTGCTGCCGGAGATCGACGAGCTCGCTGTCGAGGTCACCCCGATCATCGCAGGAAACGGGATTCCGTTGTTCCGAACAGGTTTCGAGCCGCAGTTCTTCGAGCTGGCGGAAAGCCGCGTGTTCGACAGCGGCGTCGTCTTCAATCGCTTCACGACGAAGGGCTGAGGCCGGCCATGGCGAGTCGCGGGAACGACCCCGATGCCCACGATGACGATGTCGTCGAAGGAACGGATCTGTCCGATGCGCTGATCGACGAACTGGGCACACTCGCATCCGACTGCAATTTCACCATCGGATGCGTCGAATCTCTCACGGCGGGCACCCTGGCGGCACGACTCGGAGCAGCAAAGGGAAGTTCCGAATGGTTCCGCGGCGCGATCGTGGCCTACTCACGATCCGTCAAGCACGGATTGCTCGAAGTGCCCGAAGGGCCGGTGGTGTGCGAGTCGGCAGCGCGCGCGATGGCCCAGTCGACAGCCGGGCTGCTCGCCTCCGACATCGTCGTCGCCGTCACCGGCGCCGGCGGCCCCGACCCACAGGACGGGCGGCCGCCCGGCACCGTGTGTTTCGCGACAACCGGCCCGCGTGGAACACGCTCCGAAGAACAGCATTTCGACGGGGACCCGGAAAGCGTGCTGGCACAGACGGTACGTCACGCTCTGCGGCTGCTGATCGACGAAGTATCTGCCTGACGCGGAAGGTCCGATTCGCACCGGCCCAGCGGCGCCGAAAACCACGTGCGCATAATGTTCCCGTGGCCTACCGTGCACGGTATGCGTGTCGTGTTCACGAAAGGCCCCGGGACGAGTTACGAGATCGCCGTACACCGTGAGACCGGGGCGACGCTCGCTCCTCGCAACGGCCCCGGCGGGCATCCCTATCTCCCCCACGACCTGCTGCATTTCCTCGTCGAAGTCGAGGCAGGCATTCCTCGCGGGGTGTTCGGGCAGCTCGCTGCCGGCGACAACGGCCTGTTCTGGCCCGCCGACCCCGCCGAACGAACCAAGGCAAACCGGCGCCGAAAGACGAAGGGAGACAACGCGCATTCCCGTCCCAAGGCCGACCTGATCCGCTCCGAGGAACTGGTGGGAATGACGTTACCCGTCTGGGAGTACCGACGCGGCCACGCGCGGGCACTGCCACCGCCTATGACGGCAGACACAGTTCCCCCGCTGGTCGAGCGCATCGTCGGCCGATTCGACGACTACGCCGACCGCTGGCACGCCATGGAGGTGGGCGGGACTCTCACGGTGACGTGGTGAAGTCGTATCAGAATGCAGCTGGTGAGACGTCGAGCGTCGTACGGTCGAGGCCGGCGAGCAGATCGAACTGCGGTCCGGTCTTCGGGAGCTCGAAACGATAGAAGTACCTCGCTGCCGCACGTTTTCCGTCGAAGAAGTCGCCCTCACGGCCGGCTACAGCCAGCATCTGTTCGAGCCACATCCATGCGACCACCACGTGCCCCACCGCTTCGAGATACACCGTCGAATTCGCCAGCGCCAGTGCAGGATTCCCGGAAGACCACAGCGTTGCCGTCGTGGTGCCGACACGCTCGGCCGCGGCGCGCAACAGCTGCGCGTACTCGGCCGCGTCGCCGCCGGCTGCGAGCGCCTTCTTCACGGTGGCGTCGATCGTCGAACCGAGCAGCGCCAGTCCGGCCCCGCCCTGCATGACGACCTTGCGCCCCAGCAGATCCATACCCTGAATGCCGTGCGTGCCCTCGTGGATGGGGTTGAGCCGGTTGTCGCGATAATACTGCTCGACGTCGAATTCGCGGGTGTAGCCGTAACCGCCGAGAACCTGGATCGCCAGACTGTTGGCTTCGAGGCACCACTGTGACGGCCAGGACTTCGCAATCGGGGTGAGCACGTCGAGGAGCAGCCCTGCTTCGGCACGTGCTTCGTCGTTCGTGGCGGTATTCTGTTCGTCGACAAGCTTCGAACAGTACAGTCCCAGGGCAAGAGCACCTTCGACGTACGATTTCTGCGCGAGTAGCATCCGCCGGATGTCGGCATGCTCGATGAGCGGAACCTGCGGTGATGCAGGGTCTTTCGCCCCGAGCGGCCTCCCCTGTGTGCGGGTGCGCGCGTAGTCCAGCGACTGCAGGTAGCCCGCGTAGCCCAGCGAGGTCGCCAAGAAGCCGACACCGATACGCGCCTCGTTCATCATGTGGAACATGTACTGCAGGCCCTTGTGCGGTTCGCCGAGGAGATAGCCGACGGCCCCTGCCTGCCCACCCGGCGCGAAGGCACCTTCGCCGAGATTGAGCAACGCGTGGGTGGTGCCACGGTTGCCCATCTTGTGGTTGAGGCCCACCAGCGCAATATCGTTGCGGTCACCCAGCGTGCCGTCGTCGTTCACCAGGAATTTCGGGACGATGAACAGCGAGATTCCCTTGACCCCGGCGGGGCCGCCGGAGATCTTTGCGAGCACCAGGTGGACGATGTTCTCGGTCAGCTCGTGGTCTCCGCCGGAGATCCACATCTTGGTCCCGGTGACCCGGTAGGTGCCGTCATCCACTGGAACGGCCTTGGTCGTGATGTCTGCCAGCGACGATCCCGCTTGCGGTTCGGACAGACACATCGTGCCGAAGAACCGGCCCTCGAGCAGCGCCGGGACGAACCTCTCGATCTGCTCCCTGCTGCCGTGAGTGACGAGAAGACTCGCATTGGCGGCGGTGAGGAACGGGTACGACGAGGTTCCGGCATTGGCGGCCTGGAACCACGCCATCGATGCGCGCAACAACGTCATCGGCAGCTGCATTCCACCGAGCGACTCGTCGAATCCTCCGGCGATCAGCCCGGCTTTGGCGAACAGATCCAGCGCCGCCTTGACCTCGGGAATGATCTCGACGCGTCCGTCCTCGCCGATCCGCGGCTCCTGGGCGTCGGCCTTCTTGTTGTGTGTGGCGAAATGCTTGGTCGCGAGATCGGCACTCAGATCGAGCACAGCGTCGAACGTCTCGCGTGAGTGCTCGGCGAAACGCTCCCGCGACGTCAGTGATTCGACGTCGAGCCAGTCGTAGAGCAGGAAGTCGAGGTCACGACGGGACAAGACAGGAGCGGGCACGGACAATCCTTTCGGAGGATCTTTCGCGGGGGACACTGTGCCCACAAGTAGACCAACGAGCATGCATGATGTCCAGTAAAAGCAGTGTCCCTCAGAGACGGGAAGCGGGCCTGATGAGCAGCGAGATCATTGTCGAGCACGAGTCGGCCGTCGATGCACCGAATACGGTTGTGTGGGCCCGGGTCACGAGCGTCGAGGGGATCAACGACGAGCTCGCACCGGTACTCGCAATGCGCATGCCCCAGTGGGCGCACACACTCTCCGAGGACACGGTCCCCATCGGACGCCCACTCGCCCGAGTCCCACTACTTCTGTTCGGCGTGCTGCCGGTGGACTACGACCATCTGTCCATCGCCGCGCTCGAGCCCGGTCGCCGGTTCCATGAGAAGTCGACGATGCTCCTCGTGCGTCGCTGGGAACACGAACGCACTCTGGATAAGCTCGCGACGAACCGCACCTGGGTCCATGATCGGCTCACATTCGAGTTGCGCGTGCCGCTGTCGGGGATTCCGGGCGCGGGCACACTCGCGCGCCGCATCGTCGCTGCCCTGTTCGCGCACAGGCACAGACGGCTGGCCGCGTTCTTCGATTCGCCGTACAACGGCCGGCCGTCGTAGAAACGGAGCAACGGACAGATACAACCTCCGCAAAGTCCTGTATCTACCCGTTGTCGTTGTAACTACCGCCTTTCCAAGAGGATTCAGTCTCGGCGCCGTGCGGTGATGGCGCCGTGCGGCCGGTGACCGCTCACCGTTCGCATGTGCGTCTCGATCACGTCGAAGCCGGCAGCATCAAGTTCCGCGCCGAGCTCGTCCACGGGCCATCGATAGGCAGTGGCGACGGCGTGGTCGAACGGCTCGACGGCCGGTCCTTCGAAGAAACCCACCAGCAATCCTCCACCGGGCCGGATCACACGCGCGAACTCGGTGAGGGGAATCGCGATGTCCGCCGGATCGTGATGGATCAGCGAATACCACGCCAGTACACCTCCCAATGATGCTGTCGTGGCGTCCAATTGTTCGAATCGGCCGAGATCGAAGGTGAGCTCCGGATACCGGTCGCGAGCTCGTGCGAGGAACTCGGGCACCAGATCGATTCCGCTCACGTCCAATCCGCACTCGGCCAGAAAGTCCGTCCACTGCCCCGGACCACACCCGGCATCGAGTACAGCACCCGTGAGCGCGGCGGCCCAACTGCCCACCAGCGCACGGTCGGATGGGTGCGTCGAGGTCATGGTGCCGAACAGATCCACGTATTCCTGCGATCTCGCCGAGTAGGCCTCACGGACCGAACTCGACTTCCGGACAGTGTGAGCAACCCCGCCGTGTGCGCTCTCCATACCGTCGATGATCACCTATCGCGCCCAGCCGGGTGTACCGACCCCACCCCTAGGGTGGGTTCGGTGAACGCCACCGAGGGCGCACTCTTGTATCAGCCACCACGCCCCCGCCCCAGGAGAATCGAATGTCGAAGCACCACAAAGTTTTCGCCGCCACCATCATGATCGCCGCAGCTGTGCTGGGCGGGGCCGCCACCGCCTCGGCGGAACCGAAGGTCGATCCGGTCGGGGGACCCGGAAAGGGCTGCCCGATCGTGCACGAGGACGACAACGGCAACGTCGTCAAGGTCGAGTACGCCTCACCCGGTACCCGGAATGGTGCGCTCGTGTGCGGCAACGACGGCGAGTGGAGCTTCGGCAGGACCGTCGGCAACTCCGGAGCCATCCGGGGCAGTATCACCGACAACGGACTTGCCACTGCGGGCTACTGATCGGAGCCACCCGAAACAAACGCAGGCCGCGCATCACCATGGATGCGCGGCCTGCGAACGTGATCGGAATCAGCGCACTGCGCTGATCAGTTGGTGCCCATCAGGTCGATGACGAACACCAAGGTCTTGCCGGAAAGCTGATGCCCCGACCCCGCCGGACCGTAAGCAAGCTCCGGCGGCACCGTCAGCTTGCGACGGCCGCCGACCTTCATGCCGGGAATGCCGTGCTGCCAGCCCGGGATCAGACGAGCGAGCGGGAACGCCACCGACTGACCGCGGCTCCACGACGAGTCGAACTCTTCCCCGGTGTCGAACTCGACACCCTTGTAGTGCACGTCGACGGTGGCGCCGGGCTGGGCCTCCGCGCCGTCGCCGATCTCGATATCCTCGACGACCAGCTCGGTCGGGGCCGGGCCTTCGGGCTTCTCGATCACGGGAGGCTCCGGCGGCACCTGCACGGCGAGCAGGTCGATGATGAACACCAAGGTCTTGCCGGAAAGCTGATGCCCCGACCCCGCCGGACCGTAAGCAAGCTCCGGCGGAATCGTCAGCTGACGACGGCCGCCGACCTTCATACCGGGGATGCCTTCCTGCCAGCCTGCGATCAGACCTGCAAGCGGGAAGCGGATCGATTCACCACGGCTCCACGACGAGTCGAACTCTTCGCCCGTGTCGTACTCGACACCCACGTAGTGGACGTCGACGATTGCGCCCGCAACGGCCTCTGCCCCGTCGCCGACGGTGATGTCCTTGACCACCAGCTCAGTGGGGGCGGGCCCCTCCTGGAATTCGATTTCCGGTTTGGTCATAGGTCCAGCTCCCTCGTCGAACAGTCGATCGTCGAACTCATCGTCGGTGACACGTCAGCGTGCGCTGAGTCCCTTGTAGTCGCGCTCGGTGTACCCGGTGTAGATCTGACGCGGACGGCCGATCTTCAGGGTCGGATCCGAGTGCATCTCGCGCCAGTGCGCAATCCAGCCCGGCAGACGACCCAGCGCGAACAGCACGGTGAACATGCGGTCCGGGAAGCCCATCGCCCGGTAGATCAGGCCCGTGTAGAAGTCCACGTTCGGGTACAGCTTGCGCTCGATGAAGTAATCATCGGTCAGCGCGGCTTCCTCGAGCTTCATCGCGATCTCGAGCAGTTCGTCGCCGGCGCCGAGCTTGTTGAGGATCTTGTCCGCGGTCTTCTTCACGATCGCAGCACGCGGATCGTAGTTGCGGTAGACGCGGTGCCCGAAGCCCATGAGCTTCACACCGTCTTCCTTGTTCTTGACCTTGCGGACGAACTCCGTGACGTCGCCGCCGGACTTCTGGATCTCGTCGAGCATCTCCAGCACGGCCTGGTTGGCACCACCGTGCAGCGGACCCCAGAGGGCATTGATGCCACCGGAGATCGACGTGAACAGGTTCGCATCCGAGGAACCGACCAGACGCACCGTCGACGTCGAGCAGTTCTGCTCGTGGTCGGCGTGCAGGATCAGCAGCATCTCGAGAGCCTGCGCGACCTCGGGGTCGATCTGGTACGGCTCGGCCGGGAACCCGAACGTCATCCGCATGAAGTTCTCGACCAGCGACAGTGAGTTGTCGGGGTAGAGGAACGGCTGACCGACCGACTTCTTGTAGGCGTAGGCCGCGATCGTCGGCAGCTTGGCCATCAGACGGATGGTGGAGAGCTCGACCTGCTCGGGATCGTCGGGGTCGAGGGCGTCCTGGTAGTACGCGGACAGCGCGTTCACAGCGCTGGAGACGACGGGCATCGGGTGCGCGTTGCGCGGGAAACCGTCGAAGAAGCGCTTGAGATCCTCGTGCAGCAGCGTGTGCCGGCGGATCTGATCGGTGAAGACGTCGAGCTGCTCGGTGGTCGGCAGCTCCCCGTAGATCAGCAGATAGCTGACCTCGATGAACGTCGACTTCTCCGCGAGCTGCTCGATGGGGTATCCGCGGTAGCGCAGGATTCCCTTCTCGCCGTCGATGTATGTGATCGCCGACTTCGTGGAGGCGGTGTTGACGAATCCGGGATCGAGGGTGGTGTACCCCGTGTCCGCAAGGAGCTTGCCGAGCTCGATGCCGTCATTGCCTTCCGTCGCCTTGGCGATAGCCATTGTGTGCTCGCCACCGGGGTAGCTGAGGGTGGGCTGTGTGTCATTCTCAGCGGGCACGAAGGATCCCTCTCAAGCTCAGACCTACCAGAAACTTCCGAACATTCACGTAGAACCTAACGGTTCCGTGGCTGCAGCGCGGAGGCAGGGTCGGTCGAAAGTCCCCGAACGGTGTGTCGCACGTACCGCCGAAGGGAGCCCGACAGCACCTTCCGAATCTCCGACGGGACGTCGATGCACGCCGCTCACCAGCATCGATCGTACGCGACGTGCGGCAGAACTCAGCCTTGGGAGTCGTACGCCCGCAGACCCCATCGCCCGCTCCACCGTTCCCCGGACTGCAGGACGAGCAGATCGATGCCGAGATTGAAGGCATCGGGCGGGCACGTCATCGGGGCAAGGGCGAGCGCGCGCGTTCCGGCATCCTCGATCGTCGTCGCATGGAGCCATCCGAATCCCCGGCCGGTCCAGAGTTCGGCACCCCGGCCGTCCGGCCCACACAGTCGATGCCGGGCGTTACCGTCCAGATCCTCGTCGAGGGCGCTGAAGGGAACATCGAGGTGCACGTCCCCCAGCAACCTCGCCCGGGTGAAGTCGTATTCGGTGTCCGCGACGGACTGCGAGTATGCATCGGGCAGACCTCGCGCGCGGTCGAGGGGCATCCTCGTCCCAGCAGCCAACTGCAGCGTGCACTCGTCGAGCGGGGTGTCACCGGCCCGCAGGTAGGGACACACCCCCAACCCGAACGGCGAATGGTATCCGCCGACGTTCGTCGCCGTGTGAGTGACGGTGAGGCCGTGCGGACCCACTTCGTGCGCGACCGTCAACCGCAATTGGTACGGCCAGCCCTTGTGCAGCCCGACCTCCAACGTGTGCTGGATCCTCGAGTCGGTGAGAGCCGTCACCTCCCATCGCCGATGCCAGGCGAGACCGTTGACGGCAGTACCCCGCTCCGGATCGGTGAGGGCGAGCTGATGCTCGATTCCGTCGAAATAGAAGTGCCCGTCGCGGATGCCGCCGGGCCACGGAGCAAGCACAGCCCCGACGTAGTCCTGTGGGGGTTCGTGGCCTGGCGGGGTCTCGACCAGCCGGTAGGCCCCCGCCGAGCCTCGAGCAGCCGAGCCTCGAGCAGCCGATTCTCGCGTGTCCGAGCTGACGTCGTAGTCGAGTGCGAGCAGCGCAGCACCGGTACCGGACACCTCGGCCCGGTATCCGCCGCCCCGGATGGAGTGATGGATCGGCTCGGACATGATCAACAGTCTGCCCGGCGGACACCGTCTTCACTGCGGATTCGGCCTGCCGATTCGGGGCTTCACGGCAGGAGTACCAACCGTCAGGGCACAGCTCTCATCGCCGAGACGAGTGCCGCCGTCGTGTCCACGATCGGAGCGTTCTCGAACGGAGCGTCGCGGTCGCCGGTAGTGGTGTCCGAGAGAATCACCAGCACCAACGGCTCCCCCTCCGGCGACCAGACCACCCCGGCGTCGTTCAGCGTGGCGAAATATCCTCCTCCCGATTTGTCTGCGGCGACCCAGCCCGAGGGGAGACCTGCACGCATCCTCGTATCGGATGTGATGCTCGCATGCATCCATCCCGTGAGGATTCGTCGGCGCGCCGGGTCCAGCGCCGAGCCGAGAAGCAGCTCCCGGTATCCGCGCCCCAATCCGGCCGCAGTCGTCGTGTCGCGCTCGTCGCCGCGCGCGGCGTCGTTCAGCTCGGGTTCCCACCGGTCGAGGCGTGTCGTATCGTCCCCGACCGAGCGTGCGAACGCGGTCACCGCGTCCGGGCCGCCCAGCCGCCTCAGCAGCAGATTGCCTGCCGTGCTGTCGCTGCGGGTCAGTGCGGCCTCGCACAGTTGTGCGTAGGTCATCATTCGGCCCTGGTTCTCGGAAGTGACCGGTGAGTTGACGACGATGTCACCCGGTTCGACAGCGACGGCGTCGTCGAGCCGCAGCCGCCCTTGGGATTCGAGTTGCAGGATGCCTGCGGCGGCGTACGGCTTGAACGTCGAACACATCGCGAACCGTTCGTCGCCGCGATACGTGTAGGTCCGGCCGCTCCCCGGTGAATGTGCGGCCACTCCAAGACGCACCGCATGCATCTTCTCGATCTCGTCGAGGCGCTCGTCGAGTTCCGCCAGGTGGAGCCTCGTTTCGAGTGGCGCACCGTCCGATGGACGATCCGGAACGGACGCGGCAGTCGGTGCGCCACATGCTGAAACGACGGGGATCGACACCGCCACGAGCGCGGAGTTGAGAAACCATCTGCGGGACAATGTTGTTCGCTGCTCAGTCATGCCATCACCACAGCACTCGAGCAATCCGGACCGCCAATATCCGCATGGGTCAGCGACGGGTCGCAAAAAGTATCGCCGCCGGTAGGCGACCCGCAGGAGACGGACGTCGAACTCCCGAAGCGGCACTCCACACCGTGCACAGCAGGCGCTGGTTGAATAGCGGCATGGATCTGATCCGCCATCTCCGCTTCTTCGTCACCGTCGCGGAAGAAGGTCACTTCGGTCGCGCAGCAGCCGCCCTTGACATGACGCAACCTCCTTTGTCACAAGGACTTCGAAGGCTGGAGCAGCACATCGGCACCACTCTTGTGCACCGCACACAGCGGGGAGCCGTCCTGACCACTGCCGGCGCCGCACTGCTCCCCCGCGCACGGTTGCTCGTCGACGACTCCGAACGGTTCCTTGCCGAAGCCGAGCGCGTCTCTCGAACCCGCGGTGTCGTGCGCTGGGGCGCAACGGCCGCACTCCCCGATCGGAATATCACCGCCTGCGCCGCAGCGCTTCGCACCGAACCGGACGTGACGATCGCGACCGAGGTGGCTGCAACAACCGACCTGATCGCGGCCGTCCGCTCCGGCATGTGTGACCTCGCGGTCGTCGAACACCCTGCACTTCTCGACGGTATCGAGGCCGGACCGGTGACGAAGGTGCCTCGATGGGTGGTTGTCCCTGCCGGGCACCGCAGCGCCCGAGCGGAGCGGCCCCGCTTCCCGATGCTCTGCGACTTGTCGTTCGCGACACCCCCGCGAGCCGGAAACCCGGCGGGTTTCGATGCCACACAAGACATTCTGCGAGAGCGCGGACTCGATGTCGATCCGACGACCGTCCCTGACGACCGGACGATCCTCGCGGCGGTCGCAGCCGGAAGGCACTTCGGAATATCCACCGCACCACCGGGCTCGGCGCCCGGCGTCGCGTGGCTGACACTCGCTCCGGATGCCATTGCGCTGCGTGTGCGCATCGTGTGGCGCCCCGGTGCCGAGGTCGACCGGCACGTCGCGGCGATCGATCGCGTGCTGTTCCGCGAGCGCGCGAAATGAGATCGGCTGCCGATCGGATCCGGGCCGTGTTCGCCGACGCCGGGTGCAGCGGCTGGTTGCACGCGCGCCGCTGCTCGACCGACGACATCACGTTGTCGGTGCACGGTGATGAGCGGGTGGTACTCGCCTCGGTCTACAAGCTTCCGCTGTTCCTCGCGTTCTGCGCAGAGGTGGACGCGGGCAGGATCGACCCGACGTCCGAACTGCGGATCGATCCGTACGAGTGCACACCGGGGTCGACCGGCATCGCGAGCATGCGTGATCCGGTGACCATGAGCAGACGCGATCTCGCCGCGTCGATGATGACCGTCTCCGACAATGCCGCTGCTGACGTGCTGCTCGGAGAGATCGGCACCGTCGCAGTGCACGACATGCTCGCCAGGCTCGGTCTAGAGCGCACGAACATCGTCGGCGGCACCGCCGATATGTACCGGCGGCTGGTCGAGGAGACCGACAGCCGCACCACCGTCGAAGCATTCAAGGCCCTCACCGACAACGACGCGGCGTGGTCGGTCTCCGCATACGATCCGGCGTTCACCAGCGCGACCACCGCCGAGGAGATGACCCGGCTGCTCGCCGCGGTGTGGGCAGGCGACGCGCTCTCCGCCGAGCAGACGAACTTCGTCCAGAACGTGATGCGCAACCAGATCTGGCCGCACCGCATCGCCGCGGCCTTCCCCTATCGCGGAGTATCGATTGCGGGTAAGACCGGCACGATCGGCGTCATCCGCAACGAGGTCGCGGTCGTCGAGTTCCCCGGTGAGCATCCGGTGGCGGTCGCGGTCTTCACGCGCGCCGCGCGGGCGGAGCCGGCACTACCGGTGGTGGATGCGGCGATCGGAGAGGCCGCACGGATCGCGGTCACCGAACTGCGGGCACCGAACATGTCGAGTGCGTAGTTCTCCTCGGCTTGAATCCTCCGGGCAGGTCGCGACAACAACTGCACACTCGAATCACGGTTGCAGCCGTTGCGTGTGCCACCTGCCATCAACGAGCCGGGACCGGACACGGTTGTGCATCCTGTTGGGCCTGCCCTGCCAGAACTCGACGAATTCTGGAGAAATGCGGAATCCTCCCCAGAAAGGAGGCACCGGAATGTCGTCGACACCGAACCTTTCGCCTGCCTCGACAAGTGCGTGGTCCAGGTCGGCGCGCGAGGCGACGGGCTGCGACTGATGCGATGCCCACGCTCCCAGCTGCGACCCGCGCGGCCGAGTCCGCCAGTAGGTTTCCGTCTCCTCGGCCGGGATTCGAGTGACCTGGCCTCGGATACCGAGCTGCCGGTGCAGCGGTAACCACACGAAGGTTGCGGACGCGTAGGGCACAGCGTCGAGGTGACGTGCCTTGTCCGATCCGTAGTTGGTGAAGAAGGTGACGCCGTCGGCATCGATTCCTTTGCACAACACGGTCCGGGTCGCGGGATGACCGTGTTCGTCGACGGTGCCGAGAACGATGGCGTTCGGTTCGGGGGCACCTGCGGACACCGCGTCGGCCAGCCACCGTCGTGCCAGCGGAAACCAGCCGTCGGCGACGTCTTCCGGCTTCAGATCGACGTCCGGCGACACCGTTACCGGGGTCGCCGGGGTGTAGTCCACGCGCATGGACGCGAAGGGGTTCTGCGGATCGTGCTGCACGGATGTGGACGCTACTCCGAGATCGCCGTCTCTCGCCGGTCGGTGGATTCTGAGCGATCGCCCCAGCCGAGACGGACAGCAATACTGCGACCCGCCCACTCGAGTGCACCAAGGGGCCGGACGGCGATCTCGGCGATGTCGACGAGCGACTCGAGGCGGCCGGTGACCCTTTCGAGCCGACCGACGACGTCACTCATCTGGCTCACGGTCGCGTCGACCTGGTCGAGAGTTCTGTCGAAGCGGGCCAGCGTGACGCCGAGCCCGGCGATCGCGCCGTCCAGTCCGCTGATGGTGTGGTCCATGTTGCCGAGAGTTCGGTCCAGATCGCCGATGATCGTCTGCAGCTGGTCGACGGTCATGTCGGCGTTGAGCGCGGCCTGCGCGAGTTTGCGGAGGCGCTGTCGTTCGGGTTGCCGCTCCCCGTGCGGCGGGCTCGCGATGCTGCTCGGGACGTCCTTGATTTCCTGCTGCGAGTCGGCCATTCGCCGATTATCCACAGCGAGCACCTCCCGGAGGTCGAAGATGGACTGGGAGACTAGAGTCCTCTTCGACGACAGAGATGAGCTGCCGATCACAACACTGCGCACTCATTCCACCGGCAGTGCCGCCCGGACCGGGCCGCACGTGAACGAGGAGAGCCACACCGTCATGGCACCACACGCGTCCGTACCCGAGGATTTCGTCGCAGGACTCGAAGGCGTCGTCGCCTTCACCAGCGACATCGCCGAACCCGACAAAGACGGTGGCTCACTGCGATACCGCGGTGTCGACATCGAAGAGCTCGTCGGCAAGGGCGTCACCTTCGGGGACGTGTGGGCGCTGCTGGTCGACGGCGAGTTCGGACGCGGACTGCACCCCGCAGAACCGTTCCCCCTGCCGATCCACACCGGCGACGTGCGTGTCGACGTCCAGGCAGGCCTCGCGATGCTCGCACCCATCTGGGGCTTCTCACCCCTGCTCGACATCGACGACGAAACCGCGCGCGACAACCTCGCCCGGTCCGCGGTGATGGCCCTGTCCTACGTCGCCCAGTCCGCGCGCGGCATCTACCAGCCTGCCGTGCCCCAGAAACGGGTCGACGAGGCACAGACCGTCACCGAACGCTTCATGGTGCGCTGGAAGGGCGAGCCCGATCCCAAACACGTCGAGGCCATCGACGCCTATTGGGTCTCCGCCGCCGAGCACGGTATGAACGCCTCCACCTTCACCGCCCGTGTCATCGCCTCTACCGGCGCCGACGCCCCGGCCGCGCTGTCCGGCGCAGTGGGCGCGATGTCCGGTCCCCTCCACGGCGGGGCACCGGCGCGCGTGCTGCCGATGATCGAAGAGACCGAGCGCACCGGCGATCCACGCGCCATGGTCAAGGGCATCCTCGACCGCAAAGAGAAGCTCATGGGCTTCGGGCACCGCGTCTACCGCGCAGAAGACCCTCGTGCCCGCGTGCTGCGCGCCACCGCCAAGCGCCTCGACGCGCCGCGCTACGAGGCCGCCGCCGCACTCGAGCAGGCCGCCCTCGCCGAGCTGCGTGAACGCCGCCCGGACCGCGCGATCGAAACGAACGTCGAATTCTGGGCCGCGGTCATCCTCGACTTCGCGGAGGTTCCCGCCGCGATGATGCCCGCGATGTTCACCTGCGGTCGTACCGGCGGCTGGTGCGCACACATTCTCGAGCAGAAGAAACTCGGCAAGCTGGTGCGTCCTGCCGCGATCTACACGGGCCCCGACCCCCGCGCTGCCGCCACCGTCGCGGGATGGGATTCGATCACACATCGGTGATCGGCCACGCGAGGCGGTTTAGACTACTGCTGCACTTGTCCCTCGACGCTTAGGACACGCTTTCCGATGGCTGACGCTTCACCGATCATTCCCGCCGATCTCAAGCCCGCAGACGGCCGCTTCGGCTGCGGTCCCTCCAAGGTCCGCCCCGAGCAGCTGCAGTCGCTGGTCGACGTCGGCGCTTCGGTGTTCGGCACCAGTCACCGCCAGAAGCCTGTCAAGGACGTCGTGGCTCGTGTCCGCTCGGGGCTGCGCGATCTCTTCTCGCTGCCCGAGGGCTACGAGGTGGTCCTCGGTAATGGTGGCACCACTGCATTCTGGGATGCCGCAGCATTCGGCCTGGTCCGCGAACGTTCGCAGCACTTCACGTACGGCGAGTTCTCGTCGAAGTTCGCCACCGTCACGAAGAACAACCCGTTCATCGGCGACCCGGTCGTCGTGAGCGCCGATCCGGGTTCGGCTCCCGAAATCGTCGCCGACTCGTCGGTCGACCTCATCGGCTGGGCACACAACGAGACGTCCACGGGTGTTGCTGTGCCGGTGTCCCGTCCCGCGGGGTCCGGCAACTCGCTGATCGCGATCGACGCCACGTCGGGCGCGGGTGGACTTCCCGTGAACATCGCCGACACCGACGTCTACTACTTCGCGCCCCAGAAGTGTTTCGCGGCCGACGGCGGACTGTGGATCGCGCTGATGAGCCCGGCAGCGCTCGAGCGCGTCGCCGAGATCAAGGCATCGGGCCGGTTCACGCCGGAGTTCCTGTCGCTGCCGATCGCCGTCGACAACAGCAGCAAGGACCAGACCTACAACACGCCTGCGCTCGCAACGCTGCTGCTGTTCGCCGATCAGATCGAGTGGATGAACAGCAACGGTGGCCTGGACTGGACGGTCGCGCGCACCAAGGATTCGTCGTCGCGTCTGTACGAGTGGGCCGAGGGTTCCGAGTTCGCCACGCCTTTCGTCACCGATCCGGCTCTGCGGTCGCAGGTCGTCGGTACCATCGATTTCGCCGAGTCCGTCGATGCGGCGCAGGTCGCGAAGATCTTGCGGGCCAACGGGATCGTCGACACAGAGCCGTACCGCAAGCTGGGCCGGAACCAGCTGCGTGTCGGCATGTTCCCGGCGATCGACCCCGAAGACATCACGCAGCTGACCAAGAGCATCGACTGGGTCGTCTCCCAGCTCTGATCCCGATGTTGCGACCGCTGTCGCAGCATCGGGGCGAGGGCCGGACCCTGTGGGTCCGGCCCTCGCGCCTTTTCCGAAACCCTCAACCACACATCGAGACATAATCGGCAAACTCAGTACGATAACGCCTCCGACCGGAATTCCTGTGATCCGACCCGGCGTGGCGCGGCGTGTCCACCTCCCGGATCGCGGACAACTCCGATAATCTCGGGCAAGTCGATCGCGAGCCGGCGCGAGGAGGTCAGTGTGCGAGAACTGAAGGTGGTGGGTCTCGAGCCGGATGCTAAGCATGTCGTGCTCGCGGATCCCACAACGGGGGACAAGTTCCGCATTCCAGTCGATGACACACTCCGCGCCGCATCACGCGGCGATCTCGCCCGGCTGGGACAGATCCAGATCGAAACCGCCAGCACCCTCCGCCCACGGGAGATCCAGGCCCGCATAAGGGCAGGCGCATCCGTCGAACAGGTCGCCGAGGAAGCAGGAATCCCGATCTCGAAGGTCGAGCGCTTCGCTTACCCGGTGCTCCTCGAGCGTTCCCGTGCCGCCGACATGGCACAGCAGGGGCACCCGGTGCGCCCCGACGGTCCCGCCGTGCAAACGCTCCTCGAGATCGTCACACAGGCATTCCGCTCGCGGGGCCACAACCTCGACGAGGCGACGTGGGATGCGTGGCGCGACGACGACGGGCACTGGGTCGCTCAGCTCGAGTGGCAGGCCGGTCGCTCTACCAATGCGGCGCACTGGCGCTATCAGCCCGATGCACACGGCGGCACCATTTCGGCGCTCGACGACATCGCCGCCGACCTCGTCGACCCGGATTGCGGTCGCCCCTTGCGTTACCTGACGCCTGTGTACTCGTCCCGCGACATCGACGACACAGTGGAGTCGGAGACCGAGCGGTTCGTCGCCCCACCGGCGGACGCGGTCGTCATCGATCGACAGCCGGAGCCCGAAGAGCACGAGGTACCCGTCGTGGAGGCGGGCCGGTCGATGCCGACCGTCACCGAGCACGATACCGACACCCAGCGCGGCGCTGCCGTCTCGGCCAAGTCGGCAGCGAACCCGAGCAAGGACAAGCGCGGCAAGCCCGCACTTCCGTCCTGGGACGACGTACTACTCGGCGTCCGCAGCAACGGACGCGCCTGAGGGCCGACGCCGATGGCGGCGGTCGTGTCGACACTCTGGTACGTCGACGCCCCGGATCCGGCTGCGGTACTGCGTAATTCAACTCCCGACCGCGATACCGCGCATGCCCTGCTCACGCGCTTGCATCCCGATCGGCACGCCACTGCGGGCGGTCGCGCGACGCTCGCACAGGTCGCTGCAGGAAAAGGGCCGGACGATACGGAGTTCGACGACAACACAGTCTTCGTCGGCAGCTTCCCCGGTGTCACGGTGGTGTGCAGCCGCGAACTCATCCATCGTCGCCCGTCCGCGGTGGGTGCCAACTGGCTGCACACACTCGCATCGGAGAGCACCTACCTGATCGTGTCCGACGCGGCCGGTGGGTGGGGCTCGTTCGCAGCATGGGAGCGCGGTACGCTCCGGCGCGCGTTCGGGGCCGGTGCCATCGAGTTCTACGAGGACGAGGGCATCCCCTTCTTATGGGAGCGTCCGTACTGGTCGGGCGAACACCCCATGCGGTGGCCTGCCGGCTCTGTTCCGCACCCCGAAGCACTGCCGTTCCATCCCCGGCGCCTTGTCGAAGCCGCCAATGCCGCATGGCTCGGATTCCGGTATGTCGGTCGCGCCGAGGACGAGCCCGAGCCGAGCGGTATCGATGTATGGAGTTTCACCCTGCGCAGGCCAGGGGAACCCGCACCGCTTGCCGCACCGGCCGGACAACAGCCCACACGCTCCTGGTGGCGTCGCGCAGTAGGCCTGTAGGTCACCCCGCACTCATCCGAGCAGCAGCACCCCCCACGCCACAGGCACTGCGGCAGCGACACCCCACGCCACCCACCGCCATACCTCTCGCTGTCGCCAAAGAAGAAAGGTCGGGAGGGCTCCCACGACAGCCACGACATTGACCAGTACCGCAACCACGGGATGAATGTCGGCGAGCACATCCCCGATCGCGATGAGGGTTACCGCGCTCATCGCGAAGACGAACACAGACAGCGGTAGCCCCGTCGACCACGGGGTCGGCGAGGGCACGGAAGTCATATTCACCGCGGAATCCGAACCCGTTCGTAGAACGCCATCGCCGCGGCCGTCGCGACATTGAGCGAATCGGTCCCCGGCGCCATCGGTATCCGGGCACGCACATCGGCGGCGCCCATCGCCTGCTCGGTCAAGCCGGGTCCTTCCGCGCCGAGCAGCAACGCAACCTTCTCCCCCGTCATCACCTCGGCGAGCGGCATCGCCTCCGGGTTCGGGGTCAGCGCGATCAGCTGGAAGCCGCAGTCACGCAGCGTATCGAGGTCGCTCGGCCATTGCTCGACGTGCGCGAACGGGACTCGCAGAACATGCCCCATCGACACGCGCACCGCGCGCCGGTACAACGGATCGGCGCAGCTCTTACCGAACAGCACAGCGTCGACACCGAGCCCTGCGGCATTGCGGAACATCGAGCCGATGTTCTCGTGATCGTTGACGCCTTCGAGTACCGCAACGGTGGTTGCCTTCTCGATCATTTCGACGACGTCGAGCGGTTCGGGCCGATACGCGACCCCGAGCACGCCGCGATTGAGGTGGAAACCGACCACCTCTGCCATGGTCGCCGCGTCGGTCCTGTAGAACGGCACGTCCACGTCGCACAGGTCGTCGGCGAGTTCACCGAGACGACGATCGACACCGAGCATGGCGTGCAACGGGAATCGGGAGTCGAGCATGCGCTGCACCACCAGCACACCCTCGGCGACCACCAAACCCTTGCGACCTGGAAGATCAGGACGCCGGTCGGAGGAGTTGAGATCGCGGAAATCGTCCAGCCTTGGATCGGCGGGATCGTCGATGTCGATGACGTGAACCACGACAACATTCTCCCAGTCGGAGACACGATCGCCGCATCGGACTCGACTAGTCTTCCTCGGACACCAACTCGGTCAGGATGCCCACCGCGTCGCGCAAGGTCGCGATGCTGTCGTCATCGAGCTTCGTGAGGCGTTCGGTCAGCCACACTTCACGCGCCTGGTGCTCATCGGCGAGCAAGCTGTCTCCTGCAGAAGACAACTTGACGATGATCTGCCTGCCGTCGGTGGGATGCGGAGTGCGATCTACGAGGCCGAGTTCGTTCAGCGACGCGATCACACGGGTCATCGACGGCGGCTGCACCCGTTCGCGGGACGCGAGCACTCCAGGCGTCATCGCTCCCTCCGTCCGCAACGTCTGCATGGCCGACAACTGCGTCAGAGTGACTCGGGAATGGCTACGCTGTCCCCGCAGATGCCGCGTCAAACGCACCACAGCAAGCGCGAGGTCGCCTGCGAGTGCCCGTGTGTCCGAGATCATGGCGAGCACAATACGGGACAGATCGGGCCTTCGACCCGCCGCTGTGTCAGGTGAGCAATTCCGTGAGCGGGTCCACGGCGAAGTACAGCCCGAACAGTATCGCCACGATCCACAGCAGCGGATGAATGGTGCGCGCCTTGCCGCTCACCGCATGGAGGACGACCCAGGTGATGAAGCCGACCCCGATGCCGTTGGCGATCGAGTAGGTGAACGGCATCGCCATGATCGTCAGGAAGGCGGGGAGCGCGACGGCAAACTTCGTGAAGTCGATCTCGCGGACCTGACCGATCATGAGCGCGCCGACGACGACGAGTGCGGGGGCCGCGGCCTCGATCGGCACAACCTCGTAGAGGGGGGTCAGGAACATCGCGAGCAGGAACATCAGGCCGGTGACGACGTTGGCTAGGCCGGTACGGGCCCCTTCGGCGATGCCCGACGCGGACTCGACGAACACGGTGTTCGACGATGCGGAGGCTCCGCCACCGACGATGGCTCCGGCGCCTTCGACGACGAGGGCTTTCCCGATGCCCGGCAGATTGCCGTCCTTGTCGGTGAGGTTGCCTTCCTTGCCCAGGCCCGTCATGGTGCCCATCGCGTCGAAGAAGTTGGCGAGCACGAGGGTGAAGACCAGCAACGACGCGGCGATCACACCGATACGGGTGAACGCGCCGAACAGATTCACGTCGCCGACCAAGGACAGGTCGGGGAGGCCGATGAAGGAATCGGGTGCTGCGGGAAGACCGAGGTTCCAGCCCTTCGGGTTGGTGCCCTGCGACGGTCCGACCTCCGCGATGGCCTCGACGATCATCGCGAGGATCGTGGTGGTGACGATGCCGATGAGCAGGCCGCCCCGCACCTTCCGCACCACGAGGACACCCATGAGCAGCACACCCACGATGAAAACGAAGGTCGGCCACGACGCGATGGAGCCGTCGATACCCAGTCCGACGGGGACCGTGGTCCCTGCCGCGTCGGGGATGCGCCGCACGAACCCGGCGTCGACCATCCCGATGAAAGCAATGAAGGCGCCGATACCGGCGGCGATCGCCGCCTTGAGTTCCTTCGGGATCGCGTTGAACACGGCGGTGCGGAAACCGGTGAGGGCGAGCACCACGATGATGATGCCGTCGATGACGACCAGGCCCATCGCTTCGGGCCATGTCACCTGAGGAGCGATCGTGACAGCGAGCAGGCTGTTGATGCCCAGGCCTGCGGCGATCGCGAACGGATAGTTGGCGACGACACCGAAGATGATGCTCATCAGACCGGCAACGAGGGCGGTGACCGCGGCAACCTGGTTGACCGGCAGGATGTTGCCGAGGACGTCGACCTTCGCGGTCGCATCGTCGGCGGAGAAACTGCCGAGAATCAAGGGGTTGAGCACCACGATGTACGACATCGCGAAGAACGTGACGAGTCCACCACGTACCTCCCGCGAGACCGTCGAACCTCGTTCGGTGATCTTGAAGTACGTGTCCAGGAATGATGATTTCTTGGAATCGGTGCCTACGGCCATGTCCACTTTTTCCGCTCGTCGAGTACGGTGCGTCGCAACGGGTGAAGATTATTGCAGCGTTGAGGATCTAATCTGCAATTCGTGAGAGATTCAGAAATCATCGCCGGACGGATCCGCGCCATCGCCGACCCCCGGCCCGCACTCGTGATCGGAACGGGGCTCTGGGTGATCGCCACGGTCGCGGTCCTGATCGCCGGCGAGAGCTGGTCGGCTGCACTTCCCGTCTGTATCGCCGGAATCATCGTGGGGCTCTTGGGAACTGGCCTGTTCCTCGTTCAACGCTCGGCGTCGCGTCGCGGTCGGCGGGGTGCGCAGGTAGGTCTCGAGTGAGACCGCCGAGGTCTCGGCGTCCCGGGCTAGCCGCGTAGCCGCTTGCCCTGCACCCACGTGAGCAACCACACCCACAGTAACGCCCAGCCGAAGCCGAGAACCCACCCGGCGAGGACATCGGTCAACCAGTGCACCGCGAGGTACACACGGCTCAGCCCCACCAGCACGGTGTAGGTACCGAGACCGGCGATCGCGACCGTTCTCCGGCCATCGCCACGGGGCCAGGCCCGCATCGCGACGACCGCAAGGGTCGTCGCAAGCACCGCGCTCATCATCGCGTGTCCCGATGGAAACGACCACGTGGCAAGGTCCAGCAGTCGTTCGGGTTCGTCCGGACGCGCCCGGACCGCCAGATTCTTGATCGCCGTCATCACGGGCCATGCCGTGGCCACCGCTCCCCCGACGAGCAACGCGTCTGCCGGCCTCGAGATCCGTAAGAGCAGCAGCACCGCAGTCGTGGCTATCACCAGGTTCGCGATCCCGCCGCCGGCGTGAGTGACCAGAGTGAGCGCCGTAGTGAGCTCCGGACTGCGAATGCCGACAACCCAGTCGAGTGTCGCCTCGTCGATGTTCACGTGCTGTCGATGCTCACGAGCTACGGGACAACCCGGCGAGGGCCGCCGGCAGGCCGAGACGTGTGCAGTGGACGGTACCGGAGACGTCGACCCACCACGGCACCGCACGCTCGCCGGTGATCGCGCCGGTACAGCGCACCGTGAGCTGTTCGTGTACCACCAGTGGCGTCGCCGGTATCGGCAGGCCCGACGCCACCGAGGCGAGCACCGCATCCGGTTCACGCCGCCACGTCGTGGCCTCTCCCGGCCCCGTCGGTTCGCCGGACATCACGGCCGACGCTGCAGCGATGTCGAGAAACTCGGCGAGCGGGGCCGCGGCAGCGTGGTCGACCACGATCAGCCGATCGGCCGGAATCGCCGAAGCAAACCACGGCTGGTCGGCCACGAGAGCATGTGCGGCATCGACGACGGAGCCCGCGAGGCTACGGACCCCGGCGGGCAGGATCACGCCGTCGAGATCGACGGTGCCCGCGGCGTAGGACTGCGCGAGCGCGGTGTGCGCAGCCACGACAGCGGCGGGGTCCGGACGCCGCCCCGGATCGGCGAGCCGATCGAGGAGTATCTCGACGAGGTCGGGATCGTCGATCCCGGTTCCGGCCAGGCACGTACGGAATGCTCCCGCGTCGGGATGCGCGCACGGATCGAGCAGACCTTCGAAGACCGCGTCGTCCACGTACCGTAGATGGCCGAGCGGCTGATCGTCCAGGACCGCGTAATTGCGTAGCCACCACGCGGTGTAGCCGTCACGATCGGTGAGTGTCGCCGCGGTGCCGGGCTCGGCAGCCAGCAGCGAGAGCGCCCGCTCCCAGCGGTTCTCGTCGACGAGGTCGAGATCGCGCACCGCTACCAGCGTGTCGGGATCGGTATCGATCGTCTGCCACCAGAGGTCCTCGTCGGGCAGGTCGTGGTCGGGTCCGGTCGGCAGGTCGGCGCGCAACACGGTGAATCCCCACCCGACGCCGATCGCCCGCAGCGCGTCAGCACCGTATTTCTCGACCAGTTCCGCATCGATCGTGCCGAACGGCGAATCCTCGACGAGAACCTCCGCGAGAGGTGCATCCGGAAGAAGCAGCTCATCAGCGGGGGCGAGTTCACCGTCCACGCCCGGCAACAACAGCCTCCCGAGGTCGTGGGGCACGGCCCCGGCGGGGACCTTCGCGACGAGCGTCAACACGACGGCGGCGAGGTCCTCGGCCGCTCGGTCGTCGGGATCGTGGTACACATCGTCGATGGCTGCGGCGAGCGCCGGATCGCCGAGCAGATCCGCTGCTGTGGCGACGCCCGCGCCGAGCCGGGTCAGCAGCGGGTGCGCCGCATCGGGGTGTACGAGCCTCACCCACGGAAATGCGACGGAGCCGAGGTCGTGCAGGACGACGGTCCGAGGCCCGGTCACGGTCCGTCCATCGGACAGCGGCACCGGAAGGGCCGCGAGCTCCTCGGCTGCGACGGCGTCGACGACCAGGGGTGCCAGCGCCTCGTACAACCTGTTCCACCAGGCCGGCTCCCGCGACTGCCCGGCAAGTAGATCGGCGACTCGCGCAAGACCGATGCGGTGCACGTCGAGCGCAGCAAGCGCCGCCGCGTGTCGAGGTGAGCACAACGCCGGAGAGATCAGTCCCGGGACGACCTCGTCGAGTGCCTCGGCAAGAGCGTCGTCGAGTCCGGTCAGTGCGGTCGCGCGGTCGGGTGCGAGATCGTCGCCCCCGCGTGCGGCGGGCAACCACCTGGTGCGACGAAGCTCGTCGAACAGTGCCTCACGGATGCGTCCGTCGACCTCGCTGCGCGCGAAACCCGGTGTGGGCACCGCCGCGAGTCGCTGATCGCCGGGCAATGCCGCGACGAAATCTGCGTAGCCCGAGACAAGCTGTTCCACCGGAGCGCCGGGCAGAACCCGCCGACGGTCGGGCTGCATCGGAACGTCGGCGACGACAAGGGCGGGTAACGACAGTTCCTCGTCCGACCGGGTGGGTGCGCGGAGCACGTCGTCGCCGACCGGCCGGACCACGCCGTCGACGACGGGCATGAGCCATCGGGCCGAAGCTCCACGATGCTCCCACCAGCAGTGATCGCCGATGCGTAGTTCCCGCAGACCGGACTCGAGAACACGTTCGGTGCGGACGAACTCGTCGTCGTCGACGACGATCGTCTGCAGTGCGGGCAGTTCGAGCAACAGATCCATCGCCTCGCGGCGGAAGTCGCCGAGCAGCGTTTCGACGTCGATTCCGGAACGGACGTCGAGCACCACTTCGGTGTCACTTCCCGCGGCCGGTGCGGTCGTGCTGGGCCACACCAGACGCAGGGTCGGCACGCTGCGGCCGGACACGGCCAATCCGTGTTCGGTCAGCAAGTCACGGGTCTGCGCGGCGGAGAACCTGACGGACCCGGTGTGAGACCGCACCTCGACCTCATCGGAAATTGCGAGTACCGCGGTGAATCCGACGCCGAATCGCCCCACACCGCCACTCTTGCTCGACGCTCGCAAGGCGGTCAGTGCCTGGACACCGGCTTCGTCGAGGGGCGCTCCGGTGTTCGCGATGTGCAGGCAGGTTCCGACCCGCCGAACTCGCAGGGTGCCCGGAATTCCGGCACGACTTGCAGCGTCGGCAGCGTTCTGGGCCAGCTCGGTCAGGACCCGGTCGCGGTATCCGCCGCGGACGAGATCCGCTTCGGTGGCGATGTCCTCTCGTAAACGTGTCGGCGATGACCGCCACGCGGTCACGAGACCATCGCGCAGCGCCGCGGTGCCGAACGGATCCGCGGTGTCGGAGGCGTGCACGTCAGTCGATCTGTTCCGACTGCGCGTTCTCGGTGACGGCTGGGTCGTCGGTGGGCTCTGCAGCGGCACCGGGAAGTTCGACCACCTCCACCGCTCCGTCGTCGTACGCGTCGAACTTCGGCGACCCCGCGCCGGTGGGCAGAGTGGTATCGGAGTGAGCGCCGCAACCGAATTCGGCGTGCACCACATGACCGTCGGCGGCGAGTTCGTTTCCGCACACACCGAACGCTGCCCGCAGCGACCCCGCGAGCGGCAGGTAGAACCCACACAGCATGCACGTCGACGGTGCGGCCTTCGCCATCTCCGAGCGGGGGCCGTATTCACCGTCGAACCAGCGCTCTGCTGCGGCGAGCCGGCCTTCGAGACTCATCACCTGTTTGCGGCCGAGCCCGATTTCACCGGCGGTCTCGTCGACGTCGGGATCACCGGAAGCGGTGTAGCCGGGAACGAGCCGCTCGTCGTCCGGCGCAGGGGCCAGCAGGTCGCCGGGGCCCAGGTCGCCGGGGCGGATGCGTTCGTTCCACGGCACCCATGCGGGCGCAACCAGCGATTCGGGGCCCGGAAGCAATACGAGTTCACTGACGGTGACGTGATCGGATTCGGGCGCCGCGGCCACCACGACGGCCCACTGCCAGCCGTGGTACCCGGCCAGATCGGCTGCGAAGCGGTGGGTGGCTGCGCATTCGTCCTCGGAGGTGACGCCCAGATAGGCGCCGACCACGCCCTCTCCGACCTCGCTCAGGGCAGCCCGAGCGACCTCGACGGCCTCCGCGAGCACCGATCGGACGGCCGGATCCACCGAAGGAACCGTTCCGGGGGCAACGGCAGAAGATGCAACGCTCACGGGCACCATTGTGCCGGACCGATGCCCCGGCATGGTGCCCGGCCACGAGAAGACACATGAGACCGCTGAGAAGAAGCAGGAGAGAACACCGGGAAAATGAACCCCATGACGCGTCGACCGGCTACCTTCGTGCTCGCACTCGTCCTCCTGACCGCGGGATGCAGCGACACCGTCGTCGACGAAACCGGGCCACCCGTAGATCGACTACGCGTCGAGGTCGTTGCGGAGCATCCACACGATCCGGCGGCATTCACCCAGGGCCTCGAACTGGACGGCGGTGAATTGTTCGAGGGCACCGGGCGTGAGGGGACGTCATGGCTGTCGGCCCGCCCACTCGACTCACCCACCGAACGCATCCGGGTGCCACTTCCCGACGACATGTTCGGGGAAGGCATCACCGTCACCGACACGGCGGTGTGGCAGCTCACGTGGAAGGACGGTGTGGCGTTCGTCCGCGACCGCGACACTCTGACCGAGCAGCAACGCATCGACTACGACGGTGAGGGCTGGGGTCTGTGCGACCAACCCCTTCGACTCGTGATGAGTGACGGCTCCGCAGACCTGACGTTCCGAGACCGGGACACGTTTGCCGAACTGGGACGGGTGACGGTACATCGCGACGGCCGTGCGGTGTCGAACCTGAACGAACTCGAATGCACCGACGACGGCGCCGTCTACGCGAACGTGTGGAAGACCGAGGAGATCGTGCGGATCGATCCCGATTCCGGGCGGGTCGAGGCAACGATCGACGCGTCTGCCCTGCGCAACCGACTCGACGAAGCCGATCGAGACAATGTGGACGTCTTGAACGGGATCGCCCACATCCCCGGTACGGACCGATTCCTGGTGACAGGCAAGTTGTGGCCGACGCTGTTCGAAGTCCGGTTCGTCCCATGAGGGTGGCACGCGCAGCCCGCACGTCCGGGCATTGCGAGCGACGCGACAACCGGCCCGACTGCACAACAGGTGCGCGGTGGTGAAGAATCGAAGAGTGACCGAACGGGAAGAGCGACCTGCCGACAAGGCGGATGATCGTGCCCCGGGCTCTCGGCATCCGGGGTACAGCAACTATCCGCCTCCGCGCCGCACTTCTGCGCGCCGCACACCGTTGCCGCCATTGCATCCGATAGACGAGTCGTACCGCTCGGGCCCCGAAGACACCGACAAGCGCGCGGCGGGGCGAGGCACCGGACCGTCGAAGGACTCCTCGGACACGAAGGACGACCGCGCGGATGACACCAGTGGGCCCCGCGCACCGAGGATGCCCCGCAAACTCACCGTGACGCGCGTTGCTGCGTTCCGAAGCCGAGAGCTCACGAACAAGGGAATCGCCACGTTCCGTCGGGCCGCGACCGCCGACGGCGCCGACAAGTCGGGCCTGACGGCACTGATGTACGCGACCATGGCGAACTTCGCAGCCGACGCCGCGATGGCAGTGGCGTTGGCGAACACACTGTTCTTCTCGGCCGCGACCGGTGAGGACAAGACGAAGGTCGCGTTGTATCTGCTCATCACGATCGCACCATTCGCCGTCATCGCCCCGCTGATCGGTCCGCTCCTGGACCGGCTTCAGCACGGTCGTCGCGTGGCGCTGGCGACGTCGTTCGGGTTGCGGACCGTTCTCGCGATCGTCTTGATCTTCAATTTCGACAGCTGGGCATTGTATCCCGCCGCGCTGGCAATGATGGTGCTCAGCAAATCGTTCGCGGTGCTCAAATCCGCGGTCACGCCGCGCGTACTGCCACCCGAGATAGACCTGGTGCGTGTCAATTCCAGACTCACCGTGTTCGGCTTGGTCGGAGGCACCCTCGGCGCCGGAGCAATTGCCGGTGCAGCGGCGTGGGCATTCGATTCGGCGGGCGCACTGTGGCTGTGTGCCGCGATCACCGTTCTCGGCGCGTACCTGAGCATGCGGATACCGGCCTGGGTCGAAGTCACCGAGGGTGAGGTACCCGCGACATTGTCGTACCGCGGGTCCGAGGCCCGCACCGAGGTGCTCGATACCAAGACCGAGGTGCTCTCCCCCGGCGGCAAGAACAGGCAGCCGCTCGGCCGTACGGTCGTCACGGGGTTGTGGGGCAACGGCACCATCCGTGTGCTCACCGGCTTCCTCACCCTGTTCATCGCCTTCGTAGCGAAGAGCACCACCGAACAATCACCGCTCATGCAGGCTGCGATGCTCGGTCTCGTCGGCGCTGCCGCCGCGATCGGGAACTTCGCGGGGAATGCGACCGGCGCACGGATGGCGTTGGGCCGTCCGGCCCTGATCGTTGTGCGCTGCGTGGCCGCAGCAGTCGTCGTGGCGGCGATCGTCGCTGCAACGGACCACGTGCTCGCCGCTGCCCTGGCCGCGCTGGTCGCCGCCTGCGCCAGCGCCCTCGCGAAGGTCTCGCTCGACGCCTCGCTGCAACAGGACCTGCCCGAGGAGTCCATTGCGTCCGGATTCGGCCGGTCCGAGACCGTCCTGCAGCTGAGCTGGGTGCTGGGCGGCGCCATGGGAGTTCTGCTTCCCACCGAGTTGTGGATCGGATTCTCGGTCGTGACGGTGGTGCTGGTTCTCGGTTTCACGCAGACCCTGCTCACCTACCGTGGAAAGACGTTGCTGCCCGGCCTGGGCGGCAGGAGGCCCGAGCACGCCTCCACCGAATCTGCCGACGAGCGTCGAGTACGCACGGATGGGCAGCCGACACGAAATGGGAGCCGATGAATCTGCAAGCCCGGACGAAGAAGGCGATCGCGCTGATCGCGGTAGTCCTGGTGGTGGTCGCCGTGGGTATCGGCGCGGTGGTGTGGAGACTCGTCGACTCGGCCGAGCCGCGACTGCCCGAGATCACAGCCTTCGGAGACGGAAACTCGGTCACGGTCCCTCCGACACAGCACTGCAACATCAATCTCGAGGACTGCGTCGAGAATCCGATCACGCAGCTCCCCGTTCGCGCCGGATTCCCGCTTCAGCTGTCGCTGCCGTCGGAGATCTCCGGTGCGCCGTGGCGTCTGATCGCCGTGTACGGCGATCTCCAGACGGGCGAGACGTTCCTCGACGGCATCATGGTCGAGCCGGGACAGCAGCGCGCGATCACTGTGCCGAGCGACCCGACTCTGCAGTTGCTCGGCGTGGAAGTCCAGCTGCCCTCCGCTGTGGTCGACGAAGCCGGCGAGCCGATCGCTCACGCCGTGTGGGCTGTCCAGACGTTCTGACGCGGCCCGGCCGAGGTCACTCCTCGGTCCGGTGAAGACCGAATGCCGTATCCGATTCGTTCGGATACGGCATTCGGCGTTTCTGTCCTCGTGGTCCGTTCAGTGATCGAGCTCGCGGGCGATGGCTCGCATGACCTCGGAGATCCGCTGTCCAGCCTTGCGGTCCGGGTAGCGCCCACGCTGTAGGTCGGGCTGGACCGCGACTTCGAGAAGCTTGATCATGTCCTCGACCATGCCGTGCAGCTCGTCGGGCGAGCGTCGCTCACGCGCCGGTGCCTCGCGCCGTCCGGCCTGTTGCCGCAACGACGGCTTCTCGAGCAATTCGACCTTGAGCGCCTGGGGTCCGCGACGACCTACGGCCATTCCGAATTCGACGCGTTGGCCCGCTTTGAGGCTCTCGACACCCTCGGGGAGCGCCGACGCGCGAACATAGACGTCCTCGCCTTCATCCTGAGACAGGAAGCCGAAGCCCTTCTCGACGTCGTACCATTTCACCTTGCCGGTCGGCACCGCGCTCACCTGCTCCTGGACGGCCGTGCCCGAGGGCACGATATGGACATGCAAAACAACGCGCCCCAAACTCATCGAGCGGGACGCGCAGACGCGTTCAGTGTACCTCGGCGCACATTCCGCCCCCGACTGCCTGCGACTACCGTAGTCGTCGTGGGTAACTCTTCTTCCGATTCTGCTCGTGCACCCCGCCGGGGCCTGTTCAACGCAGCCATCGCGTGCTTCGTGGTGGGCATCGTGGCAGTGGTCGCAATCTTCCTGACACCGATCGTCACCGACGGCAAGCCGGGTCTCGTGCTTTTCCTGCTCACTCTCGCGTGGCCACTCGGCTTCGCGCTGGCAATCGCGTTCGCTCTGCAGTCAGGTCGGCGCTCGAAGGGCGGTAACGGTTCATGAGGGTCGTTCTCAATATCATCTGGCTGATCTTCGGCGGTTTGTGGCTGGCGCTCGGATACTTCCTCGCCGGCATCATCTGCTGCATCCTCATCATCACGATCCCGTTCGGTATCGCCTCGTTCCGCATCGGCGTCTATGCGCTGTGGCCGTTCGGGAAGACAACGGTCGACAAGCCGACTGCGGGGGCCGGTTCGCTGATCGGGAATGTGATCTGGGTCGTGATCGCCGGCATCTGGCTGGCCCTCGGACACATCACGACAGCGATCGCCATGGCCATCACGATCATCGGTATTCCACTCGCGATCGCGAACCTGAAGATGATCCCGATCTCTCTGATGCCGCTCGGGAAAGACATTGTTCCCGTCGATGCACGCCCAACATACCTGTGACCTTAATCACATAACGAGCTGATAACAGCGCGGGCTCGAAACGGGTTTCGGAGGCTACTCGCGCGACTACCAGCGAGTTCACTCTGGAATAGCCCCAGTACAAGCTCGAGACCGCTTCCGGTCGCGCGTTACCAATTGGTGACACTCGCCCACCGGACCGTTACCGTCGTCATCGGTCGGACCGCCTGGTCCAACCAACCCGGGCCCGCCGCGCCAAATTCCTGTCCCGCGGAAGTCCGGTTATCCCGACGAACGATCCACGAGGGACAGGAAACGGGGGACCCAACCGGTCTCCCTCGGAAGCACCCCGGCCCCCGCCGGGACGCTTCCCCGGAGGCCCGGCCCGCCGCACACGCGGCAGGCCTTGGGGTGAAGCCGGAGCGCTCGACGAGCGCAACGGCCGGACTACCTCTTCAGTCCGAACCCGACAGCTGACCTCGTAGGCGCGTGCGGAGAGGAAACGGAACCGACATGAGCGGACGCCATCGCAAGCCCACCAACACCGGCCGGACCGTCGCGAAGTTCGCGCTGACCGGCGCCGTCCTCGGCGTCACGGGTGTCGCCTTCAGCGGCACCGCCGCCGCAGCACCCGATTCCGATTGGGACCGCCTCGCACAGTGCGAGTCCGGCGGCAACTGGGCCATCGCCACCGGCAACGGCTACCACGGCGGCCTGCAGTTCTCGCCGAGCACCTGGAACGCCTACGGCGGCCAGGAATACGCACCCACCGCCAACCAGGCCAGCCGCGACCAGCAGATCGTCGTCGCCGAGCGTGTCCTCGCAGGCCAGGGCTGGGGCGCATGGCCGTCCTGCTCCTCGAGCCTCGGACTGTCCAGCGCTCCGACACAGCGTGAGGCCCCCAGCGCCCCCGCTCAGTCCACGCCCGCGCCGGTCACCGAGAACCGTGCGGTTCCGCAGCTCGCCGAGGTTCCGGCGCTGCCCGCCGAGGCACAGGGCATCATCGACGGCTTCGAGCAGGGTGTCGACGCACTGCAGGCCGCCGGTATTGCGCTCGACCCGGCCGTCCTCGACGCGGTCCGCGCCGTTCTGCCCCAGTAGGCAGCACTCAGCAGCATCAGCAAAGAACCCCCGCACCGGTCTCGGTGCGGGGGTTCTTCGTTGTCGGGGAGCCTGACAACCGAGGAGGCCTCGGTGTCGAGGAACTCAGCGGTTGATGACGGTGTGCGGGTGCGTGTAGGGAAGCTCGTCCGCCGGGACGGGGAACACGGCGTCCTCGCCGTACGGGGAGAGCGGACCCGAACGCGTCGACGACAGTTCGGTGACCGCATGGTCGCCATCTGCCAACTCCGGCCATCCGCGATCGACGTAGAGGTTCTTCGATTTGTCAGCCATGACGCTCATTTTGGCAGGTGAGTTCGTCTCAGGCCATCTCAGGTCTCTAATCTGGAGCGGATGACACCCGCCACGCCCACCCCCGACGCCGCATCGGACTCGCTCGCCCAGTGGCTGTCCGATCGCCGCGACACGGAACTCGTCGAGCTTCTGCGCTCGCGACCCGATCTGGTGGTGCCCCCACCCGCGTCCATGGGCGTGCTTGCGAACCGCGCACGTCAACGCGCTTCGGTGTTCCGCGCAGCGAACGACTTCACGACCGCCGAGTTCGGAATCATCGAGGCACTTGCCCGTCTCGGAGCTGCAGACGAGGCGGTGGCCAGAAAAACCCTCGTCGATGATCTGCGGGGACGGATCACCGCCAAGGCCGTCGATCGGATTCTCGACCGGCTGCGTTCCGTCCTGCTGGTGTGGGACACACCCGAGGGTCTGCGTCTGATTGCGGCCGCAGTGGAAGCGGTGCCGTGGCGGGTCGGGCGCACCCCCGAAACGGACGCGTTCACCCGCGAGGAACTCGACGTCGTCCTCGCCGAACTCGACCCTGCACAGCGCGGCATCCTCGACACCCTGGCACGCACGTCACCCATCGGGCGTACCCGCGACGCCGCGCCCGGCTCCGACGAGACCCGGCCCGTCCAGAGGCTGCTGGCGTCCGGGTTGCTCACCCGCATCGACGACGAGACGGTCGAACTTCCTCATAAGGTCGGGCAAGCACTACGGGGCGAAGCACCGTTCGATCCGGCATCGCTGCTCGCCCCGAGTGTCGAGGCGGGCACCAAGGCTGCCACCGACACGAACAGCACCGCCGCAGGCGCCGCCCTCGAGCTGCTGCGTCACTGCGAGGACCTGGTCACCGCACTGGGCCGACAACCCGCTCCCGCGCTGCGTTCCGGTGGCCTCGGGGTTCGCGAACTCCACCGACTCGCCAAGGCACTGGACCTCACCGACGACCACACCGCATTGCTTGTCGAGGTGCTCGCGGCTGCGGGACTCGTCGCACGCGGCAATCCCGACCCTGCCCCACCGGGCGACATCGACGATTACTGGGCTCCCACCACCTCGGCGGACGGATGGCTCACCGCGAACACCGCGCATCGTTGGGCGGTACTCGCCGGCGCGTGGCTCGACGCACCACGACGGCCATGGCTGATCGGGCGCCGGGATCAGAACGACAAGCCGATCGCAGCCCTGTCCGAGGAGGTGAACTCCCCGACCGCGGCCTACGACCGCAGACTGCTCCTCGAAGTTCTCGCCGACCACGTCACGCCGACCACCGCCGAGGTGCAGGCCATTGCCGCATGGCGGCGGCCGCGGTCGGCAGGTCACTTCGGTAATGAGACGGTGTCCGAGACGATTCGTGAAGCCACCGCACTCGCACTGGTCGCGCACGGCAGCCTCGGCTCACCCGGCAAGGCCCTGCTCCACGGTGGTGACGCCGAGGCGGAGATGGCGAACGCACTCCCCGAGCCTGTCGACTACGTCCTCGTCCAGGCCGACCTCACCGTCGTCGCTCCGGGTCCGCTCGTCGCGGAACTGGCCGGGCGGGTCGCGCTTGTCGCCGACGTCGAATCGGCCGGAGCCGCCACCGTCTACCGGATCAGTGAGGGCAGTGTGCGCCGTGCGCTCGACGCGGGCATGGGTGCCGGTGATCTGCACGCCCTGTTCTCGGCCCATTCGCGCACACCCGTCCCCCAATCTCTGACCTACCTGATCGACGACGTAGCACGGCGCCACGGTCGCCTGCGTGCCGGCATCGCGTCGTCGTTCGTGCGCGCCGACGATCCGGCACTTCTCGCAGAGGTGCTCGCGGCGCCGGTCGCGGCGACGTTGGCGTTGCGCGCGGTCGCCCCGACGGTCGCGATCTCGCAGGCACCCCTCGCCGAGGTACTCACCTCGCTGCGAGCGGCCGGTTTCGCACCGGCGGGAGAGGATGCGTCGGGTGCGGTGCTGGATCTGCGTCCGCGCGGCGCACGGCTGGTCGTGCCGCGGTCGCGTCCCAGATACGCCGGCCCTCTGCCGCCCAACGACGAACAGCTCGAGACACTCGTACGCACCCTGCGTGCGGGCGATCGTGCCGCCTCCGCGCCGGCAGGCAAACCGGTGCGCGGAGACGGAAGCCGGACGGGAGGTGCGGCCACGATGGCGTTGCTGCAGCTGGCTGTGCACGCGAAACGCAGTGTGACCCTCGGGTACGTCGATGCTCAGGGCACCGCGACCCGTCGCATCGTCGATCCGGTCAGCGTCGCGGGCGGGCAGCTCGAAGCGTTCGACCCCGCGACCGGCTCGGTGCGCAGCTTCGTGCTCCATCGCGTCTCGTCGGTAGCGCTGGTCGACTGAACCTCCCGTTTCCCCCAGCAGTCCGGCCGCATCGGGCAACGGTCACACCGACTGCGAGAGATCGCCGACCTTGATATGCACGCGCGGAAATCGAATCGATTTTTCGCAAACTGGCTTTTTCCAGGATTTGACGTATGGTGTGGCTCGTTGAGTAATTGCCACTCGAAATGAGGAGCGACAATGGCCGACAAGGGAAAAACACTCAAGAAACCCGCGCAGTCCATGAAGGAGCGCCGGGCAGAAAAGCGTGAGAAGGCTGCAGCGGCCGGGGAATTCATTCGTAAGCGGAAGCGGAATTGAGAACCGCACGCCATGAACACCGAAACCGCAGTGCTGGAGGCACTGTACGAAAAGATCCGTGACCTGCCGTCACGATCCGCGGGAACCGACGCGCACAGCAACGGTCATCGGGCAGCGTTGGCCCGTGCACGAGTATTCGTACTCGACGAACGAGCCGGAGTGATCAGAACACCGGTATGAGATAAGAAGACGGTATCGAAATGAAACGGACACTCCACGCCCTGGACAGAATTCAGGAAAGGCTCGAAGGAGAATTGGATTCCGTGATGATTTCCTCCGAAAAGGACGCCGGATATCGTTCCGGAATTTCGGAGGCTCTCGTGTGCGTGATGGAGGTGCGCCGATCGCTGACGAACTGATCATGTTCCTCTGGTGATGTCCGGACGCATGGGCGGCGCGCAGGTGGCGCGCCGCCCTCCGCATCTGGACAATGGAAGAGTTCTACATTCTCTCACCAGGAGGCTTCGTGGCCGACGGACCGCTCATCGTCCAGTCCGACAAGACCGTGCTGCTCGAGGTCGACCACGAGCAGGCGAACGCGGCCCGGCAGGCCATCGCTCCCTTCGCTGAACTCGAGCGCGCACCCGAGCACGTCCATACCTACCGGGTCACTCCGCTGGCCCTGTGGAACGCACGCGCGGCCGGCCACGATGCCGAGCAGGTCGTCGACGCGCTGGTCACCTATTCTCGCTTCGCCGTGCCTCAGCCGCTGCTCGTCGACATCGTCGACACGATGGGCCGATACGGCCGCCTTCAGCTGGTGAAGAATCCCGCCCACGGACTGACACTCGTCAGCTTCGACAATGCGGTGCTCGCCGAGGTCATGCGCAACAAGAAGATCGCTCCTATGCTCGGCGCACGCATCGACGACGACACCGTGATCGTCCACCCGAGCGAACGCGGCCGCCTCAAGCAGATGTTGCTCAAGGTCGGCTGGCCTGCCGAAGATCTCGCTGGGTACGTCGACGGTGAAGCGCACAGCATCGACCTCGACTTCGAGACGCATCCGTGGCATCTGCGCGACTACCAGGAGATGGCCGCGAGCTCGTTCTGGGACGGCGGTTCGGGAGTCGTGGTACTGCCCTGCGGGGCAGGCAAGACGATGGTGGGCGCGGCCGCCATGGCGAAGGCCGGTGCCACCACATTGATCCTGGTGACGAATACCGTCGCCGGACGGCAGTGGAAGCGCGAGCTGATCGCCCGCACCTCGCTCACCGAGGAAGAGATCGGCGAGTACTCGGGCGAGAAGAAGGAGATCCGCCCGGTCACCATCGCCACCTACCAGGTGATCACCCGCAAGACGAAGGGCGAGTACCGCAACCTCGAGTTGTTCGACTCCCGCGACTGGGGGCTCATGATCTACGACGAGGTGCACCTTCTTCCGGCACCGGTGTTCCGGATGACCGCCGACCTGCAGTCCCGACGTCGTCTCGGTCTCACGGCCACGCTGGTGCGAGAGGACGGACGCGAAGGCGACGTGTTCTCACTGATCGGGCCCAAGCGGTACGACGCGCCGTGGAAGGACATCGAGGCACAAGGGTGGATCGCCCCTGCCGACTGCGTGGAGGTGCGCGTGACGCTCACCGACGCAGAGCGGATGGCGTACGCGGTGGCCGAGCCGGAGGAACGTTACAAGCTGTGCTCGACGGCTCGCACCAAGAACGCAGTGGTCAAGTCGATCCTCGCTCGTCACCCCAACTCCCCCGCGCTCGTCATCGGCGCCTATATCGATCAGCTCGACGAACTCGGCGAAGCCCTCGATGCCCCGGTGATCAAGGGTTCGACGCGCAGCAAGGAACGTGAGGCACTGTTCGATCGCTTCCGCAACGGCGAACTCGACGTCCTCGTCGTCTCGAAGGTCGCGAACTTCTCGATCGACCTGCCGGAGGCGTCGGTCGCGGTGCAGGTGTCGGGCACGTTCGGGTCGCGGCAGGAAGAGGCCCAGCGTCTCGGACGGTTGCTGCGCCCGAAGCAGGACGGGGGGCAGGCGCACTTCTACTCGGTGGTCTCCCGCGACACTCTCGACGCCGAGTACGCCGCACACCGCCAGCGTTTTCTTGCCGAGCAGGGCTACGCATACCGGATCACCGATGCCGACGACCTACTGGGGCCGCAGATCGGCTGAGTAAGCGGACCACGCGGCGAATCCTTTCAGGCTTTGTCGGTGCGGACGAGCCGGTACTCCTGTTCGGGGCGGCCCGTGCTGCCGTATCTCAGCTGCATCCGCAGGTTCCCTTTCGCGACGAGTGCCGCGAGGTACCGCTGAGCCGTCGCGCGCGACACCCCCGTCGCCATCGCGACCTCCCCGGCCGACATCGGGTATTCGGACTCCCGAAGTGATTTCATCACAAGCTCTTTGGTGACCGAACGCGCCGGAAGTGCGGCGGTGTCCGATGACGGCAGCACGGGACGCAGCGCCGCGAGGGCCGTGTCGATCTCGGTCTGGGTCAGTTCCGCCGACGACGTGATGCGACGGTACTGCGCATACGCGGCGAGCCTGCGCGCCAATTCGGTGTTGGAGAACGGTTTGACAAGGTAGACCAGCGCCCCGGCAGCCAGTGCCCGCCGCACGGTGGGCCCTTCTCCGGCTGCGCCAAGGACGAAACTGTCGCAATCCAGTTCACGGATCAGATCGATCCCCGAACCGTCGGGTAGATACACGTCGACGAGTGCCAGGTCGACCGGATTCTCTCGCACTGCGTTCCGCCGCAGAGACACTGCCCACCGCATTCGCGACCGTGAATCCGGGGACACCCGACACCACCTGCGCGTGCAGTTCGGCGACGCGGAAATCGTCGTCGACGACGAGCACCGTCAGATCTGATCTGCCCACCCTGTGTCTCCTTCGTCGAGAACTCCGGCGAGCACCGCGAGGAACACCGCGCCGCCGGTCGGGTTGTCCGGTGTTCGACGTCCGCCACGCTCGACCAGGTGCACGTCTCCGCCGTGCTCGCGTGCGATCTGCCGTGCCAATGCGAGACCCATTCCCCGTCCGCCCGGAACCCCACTGGCGGTGTGGGTGGTGGCGCCCTCCTCGAACACGTCGGAAAGCCCAGCGGCAACACCATTTCCGGTGTCGGCGACCGTAATGTGCAGATCCGCTGCATCCTCGACGAGCTCCACCTCCACCTCCGCAGGCCGTCGCCGGCTTTCCCTGGCTGCCTCGATCGCATTGTCCAACAGGTTCCCGAGCACAGTGGTGACATCGACGGGTACGCGCAGCACGCCGTGCACCCATGTGTTCTCCCCCAGCACGAGGCGAACACCGTTCTCCCGGGCGTGAGCCGCCTTCGCGGTGAGGAAGGCGTGCAGGTAGGGGTCGGCGAGAGCATCGACGCCCTCGAGGTGCTGTCCCAGTGGCCCCGACCCGATGATCTGCTCGATGAAGTCGGCGGCCTGCTCTGTACGACCCCGCTGGAGAAGTCCGTTCAGCAGGTGGAGTAGGTTGGCGAACTCGTGCCGTTGCGCGCGGAGCGCTGTCGTGAGCGACTGTACGGCTCCGAGTTCACGCGTGAGGTTCTCCACGTCGGTGCGGTCGCGCACCGACATCACAGTGCCGAGATCCTTTCGATCCCGTATCACCCGCCGCGCGACCGCTACGACGACACGGTCCCCGGCGGTCGCAGCGACCGGTGCGCTCTGCGAATCGTGCAGAATGTCCAACAGGCGCGGACTCATCCCGATCTCCTCGACCGGATCACCTGCACCACCGTGCAGATTCAGCAATCGCCGCGCTTCGGAATTGACCACGGTGACGGTTCCACCCGCATCAGTCGCGACCACGCCATCGGAAATCCCGTGAAGGACGACCTCCTGCTCCCGGACGAGTTCCGCGAGCTGATCGGTTTCGAGTCCGAGTGTGAGCGTCTTCCACCGATTCGCGAGCAGAATCGAGCCGACGGTCCCGAATGCCAAGGCACCGAGCGCGACGAGCGCGGCATAACCGAGATCGCTGCGCAGAGCCGCACAAGCGGATCGAACAAACCGACGTCGATCATGATCCCGAAGAAGATGATCGCGAAGAACAACAAGGCCGCAGTCGGAGCAAGGGATTCGATTCCTCCGACGATCATGTCGCCGATACCGGTACCAGCTCCTGCGATCAGGCCGAACGCGACGGGAACGAGGATCAGTCCCACGACGGGAGTCGCTCGCTTGGACAGGACCAGATACTTAACGCCTCTCCCGCCTGAAGGCAGGAGATTCCCGACTCAGACCGCACCCGAACCACCACCCGAAGGAGGCAGATCCCCGTGACCTACGTCGTCGACACCGGTGTGGCCACGCTCCGCCACAGCCAGAACCACTCTGGCAGCGTTCCGATCCCGACACGCGGTATGCCCGCACGCCCAGCATCGGAAAACTCGTTCAGCGAGTTCGAGGGGTTGCTTGGCTCTCGCGAAACACCCCGAACACGTCATCGTCGTATACGCGGGCCGCACCAACACCACCTTCCGGCCGGCCCGCCTGCCACATTCGACAAGTTCCCGCTTCATCTCGCGATCGCCGCATCCGCGGCCTTACGCGCCATCGTCGACTTCGCCAGGAACTTCGGCTTGAAATCCTCCACCGCCAACAACTGATGCCGATCGACAACCCGCTTGGCCCAGCCTCGTCCGTCGTGCCGGTTCTGCCGGGCCGCCTTCTTGTGCACCTTCGCGGCCTGTTTGCGGGCCTGCTGGTAGCCCTTCGACGGCGCCTGCCCCTTCCCGCGACGGCGTCGGGCCATCCGTTTCTGGGATTTCGCCAACTCCGCCGCACAGCGTTTCCGATGCTGCGCATGCGGCAGATCGAACTCCTCGGCGGTGGCCGTCGCGGTCTTGCTCACACCCCAGTCGATCCCCACACCACTGCCGTCGTCGAGCGCCGGTATCGGCTCTCTCGCGCGGGTCACCACGAACGACGCGTACCAGTGCCCCAACGAATCACGCGTGATGCGCACACTCGACGGCTCCGACGGCAACTCCCGCGACCACACCACCGGAACACTCACACCCTTGGGCAGCACCAACTGCCCGTCACGAATCCGGAAACCTCGTTGGGTGTATTCGAGCGACGGCAACGTGTTCTTCCGCGCCTTGAAGCGGGGACGACCACGGCCTTGACGGTGAACGATGCATCCAACGCCTGCGCGTAGGTGCGGAGCATCTGCTGCTGCGCTACCTGCGAACCGTCGCGCAGCCACGACGAGCGAGCTCGGGTCTCGGTCAACATGGTGCTGAGTTTCGTGAAGTTCGGTCTGCCGCCGGTTTTCTGCTGGTGGACGGCTTCGTTCCACAGAAATCGGCAACGGTGCCATTCCTGGATCAGGGCGCGTTCGGCGAGGGTGCCCGGCCTCAGCCGGTAGTTGTAGCGCACCACCTCGGTCTCCATGCCCGGTACCGTAACCGGACCCACCGGCAAGGTTTCTCGACCCGATTCGGTTGCTCCACGCAGCCCACCCTGTGGAAGGAGGACGGCGCTTCCGCTCCCCGTGAACGAGGGAGTATCCGCGCCGAACATCAGATGAAGGCGGCAATCATGAGGAAGCCGAGGCCTACCAGCATCGTCAGCACCCACTTTCTTGCGATCCGGATGCGGTGGGCACACGCCGTCCACGAGCGACTGCACGATCGGGGCGGGGTGCGGCTCTCGGGAACCCGAGCAACCATCCGGTGGTGACATCAACTGGAGCAAGTGTGGGTTGCATCACGTGGGCCCGTCACGTTTGAGTGCGATAGTCCCGTTGTGCGCATTGTGCTCGAGCCGGGGCCGACGCGCGTCCCATAAGCTGGGTGGGTGCGCCGATTCGAGTTCTCCGTCGACCTGCCCCATGCCAAGAGTGTGAACCAGACGCTCGCCGAGGTCCGCAGCCTGCGGCGTTCCGGCATCATCGTCGCGCTGTTGTGCGCCGCGGGAGCTGCGTGGCTCCTCTATCTCGGTGAGTCCTGGTCGTACGTGGTGGGCGCAGTACTGGTGGTCGCGGCGCTCACGTCGCTGTGGGTGGCGTTGTGGGCCCCCCGCAAGATCGGCACCATCGAGCAGCTCTATCACGACAACCCGCTGGTCCCGGCCGTTGTCGCGGCGACACGTGCGCGTGGAATGACGTTGCTGGCCCTGATCGACATTGCGAAGCCGGAGGCAGGCACCCGCCACTACGCGCTGGTGACCCGCGACGTGCAGGCAATTCCCGGGCACCGTGTCCGTGTGGGCGAGCAGGTGCCCTCGGTCGCCGTGCTGTCCGACCGCTCGACGAACAACAAATCACAGGTGTGGCAGATGGCCAGCCCGATGCCTATCGCATGGGGCACCCGCGACACCAAGGTTCTCGCGGAAGCGGCGGGCGCGATCGACAACGCCGAATGGCGCTTGCTCGCGAACAAACTGAAACTCGCCGACGAGGTCAACGCCACCGACGAGCGGCGCATGGAGCTTCAGAGCAAGGACCTCCCGCCGGAGCTGCGCTGACAGAAGTTCGGAGCCGATATGGAAACCCGAGTTCTCGCTGATGGCGGCGTGACGCTGTCGGCGCCCGTCCCGGAAGACATCGACGTCATTGCCGAGGCCTGCCAGGATTCGGCGATCGCCGCGTGGACGAACGTGCCGAGCCCGTACACGCGAGCCGATTCGGTGCGTTTCGTCGGCGACATCGTGCCTGCGAAATGGGCGGACGGCTTCCCCGACTGGGCGATTCGCACGAGCCTGCACGGTCGGTTGTGCGGCATGGTCGGGTTTCTGGGGCGTGGTTCGGGGGCTCCGGAAATCGGTTACTGGATCGCCCCCGGTATACGGCGACACGGTTTGGCCACCGCTGCCGTACAGCTCGCGTGCAACTTCGCTTTCGCCACCGACGGAATGGGCGTCTCGCGGATCGAATGGCGCGCATTCGTCGGTAACCGGCCGTCGGCAGCGGTCGCGCGGCGGGTGGGATTCCAATATGAAGGAGTCGCCCGGCACGGCACGGTGCAGCGCGGTGTTCCACGCGACGTATGGGTCGCCGGGCTGTTGCCCGACGACCCTCGCACGCCCACCGGCACCTGGCCGATCTGAACCGGATACCGCGAAGGCGACATCACGCTAGTTGCGGAAGCACTTCCTTCTCGAGGAGTTCGAGGCCGGACGTGTCGTATGCGGCCTCTGGGACGTAGAAGATCGCGTACTCGAGACCCTTCTTCTTCAGCGCTGTGAGGTTCTCGACGATCTGCTCGGGAGTGCCCACCGCGGGCATCCCCCGGAATGCGTTGAGCGCCCCATCAGCCTTGTCCGCACCGACGATCGGCTCGAGTCGGCTCCGAAGTTGTTCGAGCCGGTCCTGGACCTCACTCTCCGTCCGTCCGATCGCAACGTTGTAGTTCGCCGAACGCACGATTGCGTCGAAGTCGGTGCCCACGTCCGCACAGTGCTCACGCAGGACGTCCGACTTGTGCGCGAATCCTTCGGGTGTGCCGTCGAAGTTGGTGTATTGCGCGTACTTCGCGGCGATCTTCAACGTGACCTTCTCGCCTCCGCCTGCGATCCAAAGCGGAATACCACCGTCCTGCAACGGAAGTGGGCGACAGATCGCTCCATCGACCTGGTAGTACTTCCCGTCTAGAGTCGCAATGCCGTCGGTCCACGCCTGCTTGAAGATCTGCACGCCTTCGTCGAGGCGACCGAGCCGCTCCCCCGCCGACGGGAACCCGTAGCCGTAAGCGCGCCACTCGTGCTCGTACCACCCGCCGCCGATCCCCATCTCGACGCGACCGCCGGAGATGAGGTCGGCGGTGGCCGCGACTTTGGCCAGGTACGCCGGGTTCCGGTAGGCCATTGCCGTGCACATCTGCCCGATACGCACGCGTTCGGTCACCGCCGCGAATGCCGACACCAGCGACCAGGCCTCATGGGTCGCCTCCTCCGACGGCACAGGCACCGTGTGGAAGTGGTCGTACACCCAGATCGATTCCCACGGACCGTTGTCGGCTCGTTGCGCGAGGTCGCGCATGACCCGCCATTGGTCGGCGGGCGCGACACCCACGAGGTCCAGCCGCCAACCCTGGGGAACGAAGTATCCGAAGCGCATGAAAGTCCTCTCCGCCGATGATCGGTGCGGCGCAGCCCGGTCAGGCAGTCGCTGCGTGCCGACGATCAGCGTACCGACTTTCCGGGCGGTCGAGCCCGTAGTGCCCGCGCAGTGTCGTCTCGGTGTAGTCGGTGCGGAACAGGCCTCGCCTCTGCAAGATCGGCACGACCAGCGCCGTGAAGTCCGCGAGCCCGCCGGGCAGGTATGGGGGCATCACGTTGAACCCGTCTGCCGCATCGCTGACGAACCAGAGCTCGATCTCGTCGGCGATCTGCTCGGGTGTTCCCGCGAAGGTGCGGTGCCCACGGCCACCACCGAGCTTGGCGATCAGCTCTCGCACGGTGAGGTCTTCGTTCTCGGCGAGGTCCTTGACCAGCTGGTAGCGACTCTTGTTGCCTTGGATCTCGTCGATGGGTGGAAGCGGTGGAAGCGGAGCATCCAGCGAGTGCTCGGTGAGGTCGACGCCGACCATCCGTGAGAGCTGCCGCAGTGAGTAGGCAGGCGAGATGAGGTCGGTGAACTCCTGCTCTAGTGCTTTCGCCTCGTCTTCCGTCGTTCCGATGAACGGGACGATACCGGGAAGGATCTTCAAGGACTGCGGGTCGCGACCGGCCTTGATCACGCGGGCCTTCAGATCGCGGTAGAACTCCTGCCCTTCGGCGAGAGTGCGCTGCGCGGTGAACACGGCTTCCGCGTATTCGGCGGCGAAGTTCTTGCCGCTCTCGGACGACCCGGCCTGCACCAGGACGGGACGGCCCTGCGCCGAGCGCGGTGAGTTGAGCGGACCTCGGACCCGGAACCGTTCACCCTCGTGTTCGATCGCATGAACCTTGTCGGCGTTTGCGAAACGTCCTGTCCGGGAGTCCAGTTCGATCGCATCGTCCTCCCAGCTGTCCCACAGTGAAACCGCGACGTCGACGAATTCCGAGGCCCGGTCGTAGCGTCCGGCATGATCCGGAGTCTCGTCGTAGCCGAAATTGCGGGCCTCGTCCTCACCACCCGAGGTGACGATGTTCCAGCCGGCTCGACCACCGCTGATGTGGTCGAGCGACGCAAATTTCCGAGCGAGGTTGTAGGGCTCGTTGTAACCCGTGGAAGCGGTGGCGATGAGCCCGACATGCTCGGTCACCACAGCCATTGCGCTGAGCAGTGTGAGCGGCTCGAAAATCGCCTGTGTGTTGTTCTCGATACGAGGGCCGACCGCGAGACCGTCGGCGAAGAACACCGAGTCGAGTTTGCCGCGCTCGGCGATCTGGGCGAGTTCCTGGAAGTGATTCACATCGAGGACTCGATGGGCTTCGGTGCGCGGGTGACGCCACGCTGCTTCATGATGACCTACGCCCATCAGGAAGGCATTGAGGTTGAGCTGCTTCGGAGACCTGGTCATGACTACCTAACCGATTGCGAGAGAGGACGGGCAAGAGGAAACGGACCTACTGCGTGACGCGCCAGCGCGAGAGCCGGCGTTCGATGGCGATCAGGATGCCGTTGAAAACGAGTCCGACGATCGAGATCGCAATGATGCCCGCATACATGTTCGGAATCTGGAAATTGAGCTGAGAGGCGGTGATCAGATATCCCAGACCGGCCTTGGCGCCGACCATTTCGGCAGCGATGAGGACCAGGATCGACGAGGCCGCCGCCATACGGATACCGGTGAAAACAGTCGGTACCGCGGCCGGAAGGATCACCTTCTGGAACAATCGATGCGGTGGAAAACCCAGCGAACGCGCACTTTTCACCAGGAGAGGATCCACGGTGCGGACACCGGAGATCGTGTTCAGCAGGATCGGGAAAGTGCTCGCATAGATCACCAGCGCGACCTTGGAGGTCTCACCGATGCCCAGGATCAGGATGAACACGGGCAGCAGTGCGAGCGCCGCCGTGTTACGGAAGATCTCCAGAATGGGATTGAGGGTCTCGGCGACGGGTTTGTACCAGCCGATCGCGACGCCGAGCGGAATCGCGAACACGAGTGCGATCGCGAATCCGGTGAGCGCCCGAGACAGACTCGCCCCCAGATGCTCTGCGAGTTGGCCGCTGGCGACCAGCTCACCGAAGGCTTCCAGCACCGTGGTGAGCGGAGGAAGGAACACGTCGTCGACCAGACCCGCGCGCGGTGCGATCTCCCACAGCGCGAAGAACGCAACGATAGCGACGGCCGGCTTGAAGATTCTCCAGGCCACTGCACGGACGTGATCCACCACGCTCGGAGAGGAGGTGGCCTCCGGCGTGTCCGACTTCCGTTCGGCGACGGGCGCAGCCGATTCGGCCGGCCTGGTCAGTGTGGCACTAGTGCTGGACATGCTTCACCTTCTCCGTTGTGATGGTCGGCTCGACTGCCGCGGTTTCGATGCCCAGACCGCGCTCCACCTCCGAGTGCAGTTCACTCCAGATGTCATGGCGGTGGCGGCGGAAGGCGTCGCCGGACCTGACATCGTCCACGCTACGGTCGATTTCGATGTCGACGACCGTTTTGATCCGCCCCGGTCGCGATGTCAGAACCGCGACGCGTTGCCCGAGGTAGACGGCCTCGTCGATGCCGTGAGTGATGAACAGGATGGTCTTGCCGGTTTCCCGCCAGATCCTCAGGAGTTCGTCCTGCAGAGACTCCCGGGTCTGCGCGTCGAGCGCTGCGAAAGGTTCGTCCATGAGCAGCACTTCGGGGTCGAATGCGAGACTGCGCGCTATGGCGACTCGCTGCTTCATACCGCCCGAGAGTTCGTGCGGGTACCGGTCTCCGAATCCGTGCAGGCCGACGAGTTCGAGATAGCGATCGGCGAGGTCGCGTCGCTCCTTCTTCTGCAGCCCCTTCGCTTCGAGTCCGAATTCGATGTTCGAACGGGCAGTTCGCCATGGAAGGAGCGCATACTGCTGGAAGACGATGCCACGGTCGAGTCCGGGCCCGGAGATCTCGCGGCCGTCCAGAAGAATGCGACCGGATGTCGGTTCGCTGAGCCCACCGAGAAGATCGAGCAACGTCGACTTGCCGCAACCGCTGGGTCCGACGAGGACGAGGAACTCGCCCTCTGCGAGATCGATACTGATGTCGTCGATCGCGGTGAACCGTTCGCTGCTACCGCGAACGGCGAATTGCTTGGTCACGTGCTCCAGTCGGAGCTTCGGATCGGTCTGCCGAATCGTCACTGCACTGCCTCCTCGACCGGCTCGCCGTTCGGACCGCTGTCGGGGTCGTAGGTTCCGTTGAAGTAGGGATTGAACTCGTTGGTGTAGACATCGGATGCCTCGAGCGCGCCTTCGTCGAGCTCGCCGTTGCGGGTGAGCCAGTCCAGCCAGATCTGTATTTCGCGATCGGTGATCACGCCGCCCGGCCCCGCGATTCCGGTGCTCTTCCAATACCCCACGAGATCGGTGTTCTCGCTGCGGCCGCGAGTGTCGATGATCTCCTCGAACTTCGCGATCACCTCCTCGCGTGGAGTGATCTGCGCCCAGCGGATCGCACGAGCGGTCCCCTGCACGAAGTCCTCCACGGCGTCGCGATTGTTCGCGATGAAGTCGTCACGGAACGCCAGCGTTCCGTATGTGAATGCACCGAAAAGGGTTTCGTCGGTGAACAGGGGCCGAAGCCCACCGCGCTCCACAGCGGTCTCGCGGAACACACTCCCGAGCGTCCCGACGTCGATCTGGCCTTCACGCAGCGCCTGCTCGGTGTTGACGGGAGGCACCACGATGAGCTCGACCTGCGCGATCTCGTCTTTCGTCAATCCTTGCTGCGCCAGCCATTCCCGCACGAGGAACTCGTGGTGGGCCCCGAGAGTGTTCATGCCGACCTTCTTGCCGATCAGGTCGCGCGCCTCCCGGATCGGGCTGTCATCGAGCACGTAGTAACCTTGAAAGCTCTGCGTGTCGGCCCCGTAATAGCCGAGGACGGAAGTGAGCGGTGAACCGCCGGCCTGTGCCTTGATGACGGCACCGTTGAAAGCGCCGCCGAATTCGATCTGGTTCGTCGCAGTATTCTGCAGCGACTGCGGCCCGTTGCCGTTGTCGCCGATCCATTCGAGTTCGACGTCGTCGAAGTAGCCGAGTGCTTCGGCGAGCTCAGGATAGATGACCTGAGCGGGTGCACCTTCGTACCGCAGGACGGTCCTGCCGTCGGCGGTCACCGAGGCGTCGGAGCCCGTCGAGCAGGCTGTGGTGACAGTGGTCAGAGTGAGAAATGCTGCGCCTGCTGCGACGGCGGTCGTGAGGCGCCGCAGCGCGGAATGAGACATCGCGTAGAAGTGTCCTTGCGTCGGCCCGCTGTTGCGGGCACCGGTACGGGAACGAGGTTGCGGTATGAGCGACGGTGCTTCAGCGACACGGACAGCTACGCACGACGATTCCTTTTCTTTTCGACAACGACCGTGCAAGCATCGCGACCCGGCGCCGCACCGGCAAGGGTTCGGCTCACGGTGATTCCAACGCGGCGCAGTAGGACTACCGCTGCCGTGAACTATTCGAGGCGATAGGGGCGTCCGAGTTCGTCGAGGCGCGCACGAAGTGCATCGAGAACTGGGCGCTGGCCTTTGTGGAGTTTGATCTCGGCCTCGGGCAGCGGCCACCACCGCGCATCGTCGACCTCTGGAAACTGCTGCATCTTTCCCGACCGCGGAGGCCACTCGAGGTCGAACATGTTGCTGGACACGAACTCCAGTTCGGTCGCGGTTTCTCCGGTGTAGACGCTCACTATTTTCCCCGAGGGCTGCTTGTACCGTCCGAGCAGAGTCAACGGAACGTCGGGGGCGGCGAATCCGCACTCTTCCTCGAATTCACGCAGAGCGACCTCGCGTGGATCCTCCTCGTCTCCGTATTCGCCTTTCGGAACCGACCACGCTGCCTCGTCCTTGCCTGTCCAGTACGGCCCGCCGGGGTGCACAAGCCACACTTCGAGGAGACCGGTGTCGTCGATGCGATACAGCAGCAATCCCGTGCTGGTGACAGTCATGCGACGGTGACCGGTTGCCTGAGAATGGTTTTCAGCCTCCCAGGCGCGGTACGGCGGGGATCACTCAGGTAGATCTCGTGATGTCTGCCGTTGTAGGTGAGCCCCCTCTCAGGAAGCACGCGATGATGCAAGCTCTCCAGGGTCGGCCCTTCGTCGTCGTACGCGCCGATGTGCAGGATCTGCACACATCGTCCCTCGGTCCACGTCATCGAATGCAGCAGCGGCAACGAGGCCGGCGCCTTCTTCGCTACAACGGCCTTCGCCGAGTCGACCATCTCGTCAGTGACCCACGGCGGCTGGTTGATCAGCATCGTCCATTTCCATGCCCGCTTGTCACGGCTGACGAATGTCGACATGTCGTCGGCCCACCACAGCCCCTCCAACGGCCCCACAACGGCATCGCGCCCGAGCTCCTTCTTCGAGGCGAACTTGATCGTGTACGACACGCTGTACAAGGCCTCGACCGCCTCCGCGTATGCCCGGCTGCTGTTCGGGTCGCCACTCCCCTCGACCGCAAGATACCGGAACTCGGGCACGTCTACTTCCGTAAAGTCCCCGGCCGACGACGAATACAGATTCTTGTGTGCACGTTTCACGTCGTACTTGTCCATACGTTCCCTCGTCAGGTCCGTCGCTCGTCCCGCATCGTTCTCCCGTCGTAGCATCGAGAATATGCGCGCAGTTGCGATGGCGGAATCGTTCGAGGAACACCGCAGTCACCTGTTGTCGGTCGCATACCGGCTCACCGGCAGCGTGGCGGACGCCGAGGACGCCGTACAGGATGCGTGGTTTCGGCTCGACAACACAGATCCCGACAGCATCGGCGATCTACGAGCGTGGTTGACGACCGTCGTGGGTCGTCTCTGCCTCGACAGGCTGAAATCGGCGGCGGTGCGCCGCGAGAAGTATGTGAGGCAGTGGCTCCCCGAGCCGATCGTCACGCCCCTCGCGGGCACGACGCCACCCGACCCGCTCGAGCAGGTGGTGCGCAATGAGGACAACCGCCTGGCAGCACTGCTCGTGCTCGATACGCTCACACCCACACAACGGATAGCGTTCGTATTGCACGACGGCTTCGGTGTCCCTTTCGACGAGGTCGCACGCATCCTCGATGTCGGTGTTCCGGCGGCACGTCAACTCGCGTCACGAGGGCGACGCGCCCTTGCCGATGCCCCGCCGCCCTCGTCCGCGACCGACCACGAGCATGCCGTACAGCAGCTCTTGACAGCACTTGCCACAGGCGACATCGACACCGTGGTCGCGGCACTGCACCCGGACGCCCGCATGATCGGCGATGCAGGCGGGACCACGCGCACCGCGATCAACGTCATCACGGGACCCGACAAGTTCGCACGATTCTTCCTCGGACTCGTGCACCTCTACGGTGCCGACGCACTCACCACGCTCGAGCCGGCCCTTGTCAACGGCGAACTCGGCTTCCTCAATCGAGGATCCGTCGGCGACGACACACACCGAGGATTCCCCGGGCGCGTCCTGGGCGTCACCGTGCGCGACGGACGTGTGTGGGCCGCATACGACATGGCGAACCCGGCAAAACTCGGCGGTGTCAGGCTTCCGTCCGACCCGCCGGAGTGATCACCGAGCCGGTCAGCGAGTTGTCTCCTCCGCCCATGGCACGCGGCACGCGTCCGTACTGAAGCCCTGGTCGTGGATGCCCAGTGCCGAGTTCATGCGGGCGCGCATGTTCTCGAGCCCGATCTGGTAGGTCAGTTCCACAACGCCCGCACGACCGAACCGCCTCTCGAGGTCGGCGATCTGTTCGTCGGTCACCTCGTTCGCCACATCGCCGGTCATCGCGTCTGCATACGCGATCGCGGCCTTCTCGTCGTCGCTGTACAGGTCCGAGGTGGCGTACTCGGCGATATGTTCGAGCCGATCGGTGTCGAGACCGTCGAGCCGTTGCAGCATCGTGCCGAAATCGACGCACCACGAGCAGCCCACAGTCCATGCCGTGCGGTAGACCGCTATTTCCCGCACGTTCTTCGGCAACACCTTCGATGCCCGATCAGCGAGCATTTCGTGCAGACCGCTCGCACGGAGCAGGCCGGGGTGGTAGGCCACCACGGTGAACGGCTCGGGGACCTGGTCGAACATGCGGCCTGCGACCTTGTACATCGCCTTCGTCGTCAATCCCGCCTGGTCGGGCGTGAGCGGTGGTATCCGTGTCATGATCTGCCTCCTCGGTCGTTTTCATCTTCCTCTTGTTGGACGAGACAGCACCCCGAGATGTGACACAGCATGCGAACAGGGCAAGCACGTACCGGCTACCCTGCAGAAATGCGAGAATCGCCGAACTCGGGACAGGCCCGCACCGTTGCCAGGCTTCGGCCGTTCGCCTCCACGATCTTCGCCGAGATGACCTCACTCGCCGTCGAGCACCGTGCGATCAACCTCGGACAGGGATTCCCCGACACCGACGGGCCGCCGGAGATGCTCGAGGTTGCCCGACGAGCAATCGCGGAAGGCGTCAACCAGTACCCGCCCGGTTCCGGGACCCCGGCACTGAGGGCGGCGATCTCTGCCGACCGGTTCGCGCGATACGGGCTGGAACACGACCCGGACACCGAGGTTCTGGTCACCGTCGGTGCCACCGAGGCCATCAGCGCCGCGCTGCTCGGTCTCGTCGAACCCGGCGACGAAGTGCTGCTCACCGAGCCCTACTACGACTCCTACGCAGCCGCAGTTGCCTTGGCAGGCGCGACCAGACGGACCGCGAGGTTGACCCGATCGGGCAACGAATTCGTGTCCGATGTCGATGCCCTCCGGGCCGCGGTCACCGACCGCACCCGCATGCTCGTCGTCAACACCCCGCACAACCCGACCGGGACCGTCTACGACGACGGCGCCCTGGCAGCGATCGCCGAGCTTGCGTGCGAGCGTGATCTGCTGGTGTTGTCCGACGAGGTCTACGAGCACCTCGTCTTCGACGGTCGTCACCACACTCCCCTCGCTTCACTACCCGGAATGGCCGAGCGCACGATCACGGTGTCGAGCGCCGCGAAGACCTTCAACGTCACCGGATGGAAGATCGGCTGGGCAATCGGCCCCCGCCCACTGATCGACGGGGTCCGCGCCGCCAAGCAATTCATGACCTTCGTCGGCGGTGCACCGTTCCAGCCCGCGGTCGCGCACGCGCTGACGCACGAACAATCGTGGGTCGGATCGATGCGCGACGACCTGCAGCGTAAGCGAACCTTTCTCTCACATGCGCTCACCGAAGCCGGATTCGATGTTCTCGACTCTGCGGGAACGTACTTCGTCTGCGCAGACATCACGCCGCTCGGCTTCCGCGACGGTGTGCAACTCTGCCGTGCACTGCCGAGCAAGATCGGCGTCGCCGCCGTGCCGGTGAGCGTGTTCGTCGACGACTCTGCATCATGGAATCATCTGGTGCGCTTCGCCTTCTGCAAACGCGACGACGTTCTCACCGAGGCGGCCCAGCGACTGCACGGCGTCCGGCGTCTTCACAGCGAAGGAAGGGCACTGTAAGCGTGTCAGCCCCAACGATTCCCTCCGACTTCGTTGGTCGAGCGGTGAGTGTCGCGGCAGCCGACGGCATCGACCTCGCTCCGGCGCTCGCCGCGGCCAGGATCAGCCGAGCAGTGCTCGCGCAACCACACGCGCGACTCACTCCCGAGCAGGTCAGCCTGTTCACCCGCTCGGTCTGGCAGATCACCGATGACGAGTTGTTCGGACTCGGCGCAGGATCGGTGCCGCGCGGATCGTTCCGGATCATGACACTGACACTGATCCATTGCCCGGATCTCGCGCACGCTCTCACACGAATGATCGAGGTCAACCGGGTCCTGCAGGGGCTTCCTCGATTGAGTCTGACCATCGGCGAGACGAGCACCTACCTGGATGTTGCCCTTCCCGAGCATGTGACGGAAAAGACCCGTGTGGCAGTCGATTTCCTACTGATGCTCTTGCACCGCTTCGCGGCCTGGCTCGTCGGGGGCCGGATACCGCTGGTGTCGGTGTCGCTGCCGTATGCCGAGCCCGATCCGATCCTTGCGCGCAGCTACGACGCGATCTTCGGCATCCCCGTCACCTTCGACGCGGGACGCGCGGCGCTCGAAATGGACAATTCGGCCATGCGGTCGCCGATCGTCAGGACCGAAGAGTCGCTCGAAACGTATCTCCGGGATTCTCCGAACCTGATGTTGTCCGAACGCGACTACGAATCGAGCGTGTCGAGCCAGGTGCGCAGAATCTTCGAGTCCGGCATCCAGGGCCGCACCGCAACCACCGACGAGATCGCCGACATGCTTGCAGTGAGTCCGCCACATCTGCGGCGGCTGCTGCGCCACGAGGGTACGTCCCTCGGCCGTCTCCGGGAGGAAGTGCTGTGCGACCTGGCGATCGCCGGACTACGGCGGGGCGAGCCGGTGGACGACCTGTCGGCGCGTCTCGGATTCTCCGAGCCGAGCGCCTTCCGCCGCGCGTTCAAGCGGTGGACGGGGAACACGCCGCGCGCCTACCGCGCGCCGGCCTGATCAGAAGCCATCAGCACAACTGTCAGCACAGGCAGAACTCGTTACCTTCCGGGTCCGCCATCGTGATCCACACGTAAGGACCCTGACTGCCGCGATGCAGCAGCGTGGCACCTGCCGCGACCAGGCGCTCGGCCATCTCCTCGCGGTTGTCTCCCGCTTGGATGTCCAGATGCGCTCGGTTCTTGACGGTTTTTCCCTCCGGGACCCTCTGGAACAACATTCTGGGGCGGTGCGGGTTGTCCGGGTCGGTGATCGCAGACCCCGCCCGCCACACGAGTGTGCCGTCGAAAATCTCGGTGTCCTCTTCTTTTGCGTGCCCGGCCGCAACGAGGCCGCGAATGAAATCCTCGTCGCTGGGTTCGACACGCCATTCGAGCGCTTCGGCCCACCATCGCGCCTGAGTATGCGGGTTGCTGCAATCGATCGTGACCTGAAATTCGTATCCCATGTCGTGACCCTACTGCGCATCTCCGACACGGTCCCGCGTTCGAGTCCCGAGGCGACGAGCAGGGCGTTCTCCGGCGCAGACCCGGTTTGCCGGGTTGCATAACCGACCCGGTTCTGAGACGGTCGGGTAGAACCATCGTCTATCCTCGAGAGGGTGATTCGGAGAATATGCGCACGGTCGTGAAGGATGCCTATCCGACTCGCAACCGCACTGTTTCGGAATCCATCGCGCGGAAGGATCCTGTCGTCTGGGGTTCCCACCCCGGCCCGCTGGATTCCGCCGCAGTCAAGGCGTACGATACACGCGGATTCCACACTGCGGAAGCACTTCTCGCCGCAAATGATGTCGGAAACCTTTTGGAAGAAACCTCCCGTCTCGGACTCGAGCTCGGCAACGACGAACGCGTGGTCCGTGAGCACGCCGGCGGCGATGTACGTTCGATCTTCGATGTACACCGCTTGAGCGGCCTGGTCGATTCGATCATCCGCCGTCCTGAAATTGCAGGTATTGCAAGGCAATTACTCGGATCCGACGTCTATATCCACCAGTCCCGGCTCAATGTCAAGCCAGGGTTCCGCGGTGGGCCGTTCTATTGGCACTCGGACTTCGAGACCTGGCACGCAGAGGACGGCATGCCGACCCCTCGCGCGTTGAGCATCTCGATCGCGTTGACCGAGAATTACGGGTACAACGGCGGGTTGATGATCATGCCGGGCTCACACAAGACGTTCGTCTCGTGTGCCGGCGAGACTCCCGACGACTACTATCGAGAGTCGCTTGTAACCCACGTCCCGCCGACGGGATCGCCCGATGAAGACACCCTGACCCGGATGTGTGCCGAGTTCGGCATCACCACGTTCTGCGGATCTGCAGGTTCTGCAACAGTTTTCGACTCGAACTGCATGCACGGATCGAACGGCAACATCACGCCGCTTCCCCGTTCCAATCTGTTCGTGGTGTTCAACAGCGTCGAGAACACACCGGTCGAGCCGTTTGCTGCGGGCAAGCCGCGTCCGTCGTATCTCGGCAGCAGGGATTTCACGCCTCTGCGCTGAAGCCCTTCGGCCTGAGCCCCACGGCACTGAAGTGCGCCACCACCGCCTCCGGATCGTCCACCTGCAATGACAGGCGCGATACCGAGGCGGTGGTGCGCTTGTGTTCGAAGAAGGCCGGGAGCGTGACGTCGACGGCTTCTCTGAGCACCAGATCGAGGCAGGTGCCGTCCGGCCCCGGGAGGTAGAGCGCGTCATCGTCGACGATCTGAGATGTGTACTCCCACCGCCTCCGCTCGAGCACGCGTTCGACGTCACCTCGATCCAGTTGCACGATCACCTGGTGTCCCGCCCGGATCGTCAGCCGCGTATCCGTCAGCAGATGCGGGTGTGTGATCCGGCCTGCGAGAATCCCGAGAATCTGGATCAGTCCCCAGATCGAGAGTACGAGCAGTACGTTGCGGACCGCCGGCCACGGGACCAGCACGTGGACGACCACGGCTTCGATGACGCACGCGACGAGAAACGCCATCGGGATACCCATCGTCCCCTTCGTGTATCCGACGGGCACCACCCCGGGCTCTCCGCCGTCGTAACGGCGGCGCACGAATTGCCATATCGCGCGGTAGCCGCGTGCCTCGAACCGAATGAGGTCGGCAGTAATCTTCCCGGCGATCTCATCGAGGGTCGCAGTCCAACCGAATCCCTCGCGCCTCAGAGATCGGATGCGCTGCACGGTCATGACACCGACCACGATGCCGAGCGGTATCTCGACCCCCAGCCACAGTACGAAGGCCGCTCCCGGACTCAGGATCCCGATTGCAGCGAGCGTCGCATTGACGGCGGCCACAAGCACCGTGATCGCCACCGCCACCCCGTGGATCCGGCGTGCCGTCCGGGCGATCATGACCTTCCCGCCTTGTCGGCTGACTTTCCCGCCTTGTCGGCTGACTTTCCCGCCTTGTCGGCTGACTTTCCCGCCTTGTCGGCGACGCGGCCGATCACCCCGATCGCCACCGCCCGCTGTGCTGGATCGGGCAGCACCTCCGACATCATGAACTGCCCCTCCTCCGCATAGGCGGCCGCAGTCGCAGCCCAGTCCGCGAACACGCCGCCTTCACCGCTGCCGATGAGTACCCCGAAGAAGCCGGCCATCTCCTCGGCAACTGCGTCGATCTCGTCGCGGACGTCGTCGGGCCGGTGCCCCGCGAGCGCTCCGAACCTGCGATACAGCGCTACTACGGAATCTCGCTGCGCGGGGTCGACGAGCAGCACCGTCGCCGCATCGAGGAATGATTCCGGGACCTGGCCGGACAGAACGATGACCTCCCAGCTGTCACGTTCACGTTCGAATACCTCGCGCGTACGGGGGTCCTGCTCGCCGTCGATGAGTTCGGCGAACGCCTGCACGAGTGATTCGGGAAGCGGCGACAGGGTTTCGCCGCGTCGATGCCCTTCGAGCATCGCGGACAATGCACGTCTCTTACCGTCGAGTGCGTGCACTTGCGCGTCGAGGTCTGCAATCAGCGCTTCGAGATCCGCAGTGAGGTCGTCGCGAGCTTCGCTGTCATCGGTTGTTCCGATCACCGTCGGGATCGCGCCGAGCGGTACACCGGCACCGGCGAGCCAGCGGATACGCATCAGACGCACGAGGTCCTCCATCGAGTACACGCGGTACCCGTTGGAGGACCTCGGTGGCTCCGGCAGTAACCCGAGCCGGTGGTAGTGCCGGATGGTGCGTACGGTCGTATCTGCGGCTGTGGCCAGTTCGCCGATTCTCATGACCCCAGCATCAACCCTGACGCTACGTCGGGGTCAAGCTGCGACCTGCTAGGACCGGCGAGCGCGCACCGCTTCCGCGAGGCGGTCGAGCTGATCGACGGTGGTCGCCCAGTCGATGCACGCATCGGTGATCGACTTGCCGTATTCGAGCTCGTCCGCCTGACCGAGCGTGAGGTCCTGTCGGCCCGCTTCGATGAAGCTCTCGAGCATGAGACCGACGATCCCCTTCTCACCTGCAACGATGCGGTCGGCGATGTCGGTGACGACGTCGACCTGCTTCTCGTGGTTCTTGCTGCTGTTGCCGTGGCTCGCATCGATGACGACCCGCTCGGGCAGCCCCGACTTGCGCAGCCGAGCCATCGTGTCGGCGACGGTCTCGGCGTCGTAATTCGGTCCTGCACTGCCGCCACGCAGGATCACGTGGCAGTCGGGGTTACCGACGGTTTCGATCAGCGCGGCCTGTCCGTCGAGATCCGTTCCGGGGAACACGTGGCTTGCGGCGGCCGCACGCGTGCCGTCGACCGCCACCTGGACGTCACCCTCGGTGGAGTTCTTGATGCCGACCGGCATCGACAGGGCGCTGCACAGCTGACGATGCACTTGGCTCGCGGCAGTGCGGGCACCGATCGCGCCGTAGGTGACAAGGTCAGCGTAGTACTGCGGGAGGATCGGATCGAGGAACTCGCAGCCGACGGGCAGGCCGAGGCTCGAGACATCGAGAAGCAGCTTGCGGCCGATGCGCAGGCCCGTGTTGATGTCGTATGTGCCGTCGAGGTGCGGGTCGTTGAGCAGGCCCTTCCAGCCGAGCGTTGTGCGGGGCTTCTCGAAGTACACGCGCATCACGATGTGCAGGTCATCGCGCAGTTCGTCGGCCTTCGCAGCGAGCTTGCGGGCGTAGTCCATCGCGGCGGCGGGGTCGTGCACCGAGCACGGGCCCACGATGACGACGAGACGGTCATCCGTGCCGCTGAGGATGTCGACGGTGGCAGCGCGGCCCGAACGCACGGTCGCGGCAGCAACCTCGTCGGGTGCGTGCTCGGCACGCACGACGGACGGTGCTGCAAGCGGGCTGATCCGCACGGTGCGCTGATCATCGAGATTCGCGGTGGAGATGCTATTGGTCTTGGTGCTCATCGGGTTCTCGGTTCCTGTTCTCAGGCCGACCCTCGAGGAAGCTGCGATATCCAGCGAGCCGGTCTGTAATCCGGCTCGTAGGTGGAAGAAGTCAGCGCGTGGTAACGCCGACCGACCCACCCCGGGCCGGCCTGCTAAACCAGAAATATGCGCGCTGCATGTCGACGAGAGTAACAGAAGGTTCCGACGAGCGAGTGTGACGGCCACCTCATACTCGCTACATCCAGTAGGCCTGCGACTTGATCTGCTTCTTGGGGATCTCGAATTCCCCCTTGAATGCGGCGGCGATCGCACGCGTCCACTTCGCTTCTGCTGCAACCCAACCGAAGTGATCGCGTGCGTGAAAAGCCTCAGCCTTCACAGCGTCGGCAAGGCTCTTGCCTTCGTTCGCGCGCTGAATCCATTTCACCGTGACGTTCGAACCCGCGGCGAGCGGGAGAGTGCGGTCCCTCTCGTGCACCCATTCGATCCACACCGTCGCGGGCACATCACCGATCGAGGCGAGCAGAGAATTGATGGCAGGTAGCGAGGCGATATCGCCGGCGATGAGATACCCCGCGGGCGTCACCTCCGGGACTTCGAACTTCGATCCCATCACGGTGGCACCGATCTTCTCGCCCGGCGTCACCGTCTGCGCCCATCTCGCGGCAGATCCGTCGTGGATCGCGAAGTCGATGTCGAAGGTTCCTTTGTCGACATCGATGTCGACGAGGGTGTAGCCCCGTTGGTGCACCTTGTCGCCGTCGGGGAACCACATGCGGATCCACATGGTGGGGTGCACCGGATGGTCCGCGAGCAGGCCGCCGTCGGTGAATCCGATCCGCAGATAGTGCTCGGTGATCTCGGTGCGGCTCGTGACAGTAAGTTCGTAGTCGTCGGCGCGGAGGAGCTTGAGAACCGCACCTTGCCATCCGCGGGACTTCTCGGCCATACCGTCTCCTACCATCATCGAACGCGATCCCCACCGGAATCGTCGACCGATCCTAACGCAGCGAAGATAGGTTTGCCTTAGGTAACTTCTCCGCCGTTCAAGGCCGATCGAGCTGTCTCGGGTTCGCGACACGCAACCTTTCGACGACCGCACCGAGAACCGCGGAGCGCACGTCCGAGTCGGCGACATCGAGCAACCCACTACGGAGGCGCAGAGCAAGCTCCGCTTCGTCGCAGCAGCCCACGCGCGCAAGACGGCCGGCGTGCGCTGCCCGCTGAACCGAGCCCAGCAGTTGCTCCCTTCGCGCGACCCGCAGCAGACTCGTGCAGATCTTCAAGCGATACGCCGCACCCGGGTCGGTGAGCGACGGAGCGATGCCACTGCCGAGTTCGTCGATCACCGCGCCCAGCAGGTCGGAGGCAACAGGAAGTCCGAACAGGTCTGTGCGAGTTTCGGGCTCCGGCACCGGATCCGGCGGCAGGACAACGTCATCGATCAGACCCAGGGTGTGCAGCACGTCCCATTCGGATTCGCACACCCGCCTACCGATCGCCGCGAACTCGGCGGAGTATTCCGCTCCCGAGATGTGCTTCTGCGCCTGGAACCGGCCGAGAACGAGCCAACGCAGCGTGCCGAAAGCCTCCCACCAGTGAAGCTCTTCCAGGTCGGGACGCCACCCGGTGAGGCGTTCGTATCCGTCGAGCAGATCGTCGCGTGTACCGACCCCGGCGACCGGACGATCACCTCCGAAACGCCATGCGCGCACGCACAACCACCCGAGATCTTCGACCGGATTCCCGAGGTGCGCCAGTTCCCAATCGAGAACGCCCGCGGTCCCCCCGGGCCCGATCAGGAGGTTGCCGAGCCGGAAATCACCGTGCACCAGCGCGTTGCCACGCCTCGGTGGACGATGCCGATCGAGCCACCGCAGGGCGATTTCGACGACGGGTCGCGGCTCGTCGAACGAGCGATAGAGGTCTCGCACCACGTCGAGGGGGTCCTCGTTACCGAGCATCGCAACCTCGGAGACCGGCACGGAATGGATACGCGCGAGGATTCCGCCCAGTTCGTCGGCGAGTCCTGCCCGCGCGCCGGCGAGCGCCTCGTCCCGCTGAACCTTCCTCGGAATGCTCTCACCCGTCACACGTTCCATGATGAGAAAAGGTGCGTCGAGTCCCGGTGCGGCGTCGGCCGCAACGACGACTTCCGGCACAGGCACTCCCGCCTTCCGCGCCGCGAGCAGGCATGCGGCTTCGGCGCGCATCCGCGGTGCGTCGCCCTGGCCCGGAGGATCGCGGCGCAACACGTACCCGTTCGTGTCCCCGTTGCGGGCAGCGTCGAACGACCAGATCTGTCTACTCGCGCCACCGGTGAGTCTGCGCAGGCCCGTCACCGACACCGATGTCTCCCAGTGTGTCGACAGGACGTCGGCGATGCCCACCGCTACTTCCACGGGGCCCTCTCCCCGTCGCGAAGGAGTCGACGAGCAGTCGACATTCGATGCACCTCGTCGGGTCCGTCGTAGATCCGCGCGTAGCGGGCCTGCCGGTACATCCTTTCGAGCGGCGTGTCGGCGGTCAGCCCGAGGGCGCCGTGGACCTGGATGGCTCGATCGACGACGTTGTGAAGCATTCGGGCTCCCCAGAACTTGACGAGCCCGATCTGCACTCGGGCATCCTCGCCGGAATCCATGACCCGGGCGGCATCGAGCGTCATCAGCCTCGACGCCTGGATCTCTGCGGCCGATTCGGCCACATACCGTTGGATCTCGCCCTTTTCGGACAGCAGTGAACCGTGGGCGAAGCGTTCGTTGGCGCGCGCACACATCATCTCGAACGCGCGTTGCGCCTGCCCGAGCCAGCGCATGGCATGGAAGATCCGGCCCGGGCCGAGCCTGTCCTGCGCGACGACGAACCCGTTGCCGCGCGCTCCCAGCAGGTTCGTAGCAGGCACCCGCACATCGGTGTAGCGAACCTCGTAGTGGTCGCTGGGGTCGTGTCCCATTGTGGGAATGGACCGGACTATCTCGAAGCCGGGGGTATCGGTGGGGACGATGATCGCGCTGATGCTGCGGTGCAACGCTGTCGCCTCGGATTCGGTGCGGGCGAACACCGTGCAGTACCCGGCCTCCCGCGCACCAGTGGTGAACCACTTGTGTCCGTTGATGATCCAGTGGTCCCCGTCGAGAGTGGCGGCGGTCCGGACCAGAATGGGGTCGGATCCGGCAACCTCCGGTTCGGTCATTCCGACGGACGGAAGGATCTCTCCCGAAACCAGACCGGGAATCCAGCGATGGCGTTGCTCGTCGGTGCCGTGCCGCTGCAGCATCAACGCGTCCTGCATGGACACCGACCCGACAGCGAGTTGCCCGAATTCGGAGCGGCCGATGATCTCGTTGAGATAGACGAAGTCGAGGAATGGCACACCTGCACCACCGATCTCCTCGGGATGCCCGAGCGCCCACAACCCGAGACCTTTCGCGCGGAATTTCAGTCGGGTGAGTGCGGCTACCGCCTCGTCGTCATGTCGCGAGAGGACGGGTTCGAGGGGAACGACCTCGTCGTCGATGAAGGAGCGCATGCGGGTGCACAGCTCTGCCACCCGCCCCTCCGGCCGGTTCGCTGTCATGGTCGACAATCTATCGGCACACACGTGCGTTCACATGCATTTCGATCCGCTATGGCTCGGCGGTGCACAATCCTGCGGGTCGCGGCCGATCCGGTGCCTGACCGACAGCGTCGAAACCCAAACCCTTGCGCATAAGGTTTGCCTAACCTATATTCATCGGTGGGCCCGTTGAGGACTGAGCGGAGAGCTGAGGGCTGCAGCGAACTCCCGGTCCCCGCCTACGGCGGGTCCCGTCGCTTTCGAGCACGGGACCCGCCGGTTCGCCTTCCCCCACCTTGGCACAGGGCATCGACTCCCAGCGCTATTTTGCGTCGATACCGGCACTCACCGGCATCGTCCGAGCCCGGGGCTTCCCCAATAGCGCGCGCAGCGAGAACCGGCCGAGCTCCGGATCGTAGGGCCGATATGCGGCGTAGACGAGGACGTGGAACTTCTCATGCAGTGCCAGCGCTCGACGAATCTCGGATGTCATCCGTCCGTGCAGTTCGAAGGTCTTCACACCCGACTCGATGTAGGAGCCGAACTCCCGCGGCGGGGTCAACGCCCGCCTGGGAGAGATATCGACTCGCATGTCGCTGAGCTGGACGATCGGGACCTCCGCCGCACCGAGACACAGCGCCAGGTCGAGGTCCTCGTGGATATCCGGAGCCACACTCACGTCCTCACGGACCCGCTCCCACGCCGACCGACGGATTGCCATGTTGGCGCCGTGCAAATTGCGGTAAGGACGCTCGCCACCGAAAATTCCGCGCTGGACCTGTTTTTCGACGTACCAGCCTTTGAGTCGCCGATACGGTGAATCGTACGAATTGTTCAGCCCGCTGACAGCTCCGACCTCGTCGGTGTCGCCTCTGTCGAAGTAGTCGCACACCACCCGAGCCCAGTCCGAACGGACACGCGTATCGGCATCGACCCGCCCGAGGATGTCGCCGCATGCAGCTTCGAATCCGGCATTCCTCGCGTACGCAACACCGGGCCTCGTCTCACTCACCAGCTTGATCTTCGGGCATTTCGCCTGCGCACGCCACACCACATCGACGGTGGAATCCGTGCAGTTGTTGTCGACCACGACGATCTCGACAAGGTCGTCCTGCTGCTCGATCAACGCGTCGAGACACGGCCCGATATACACCTCTTCGTTGTGGACGGGAATGATGACGGACAATCCGGATCGGGTGGCCATGGCGCCCGATCCTACCGTCCACAGAGCGTTCGGCCCGCCTCAGGTGTTGCCACCCGAGGCGGGCCGAAGCATCTCTTTACCAACCGTTTCCGGTCACCTGACGACCAGTTCGCCGTCCTCGACCGCCACAGACACCGCGCCACCTTCGACGAGTTCGTCATCGAGCAGCAGATCTGCGATACGATCGTCGACCTCACGCTGGATCGCACGGCGCAACGGTCGCGCACCGAACTCGGGCTGACGCCCACGATCGGCGAGCCAGTCGACGGCCACACCATCGATGTCGAGATCGATACCCTTGTCCGCCAGCTTCTTCCGAGTGTCGTCGAGCAAAAGGTCGGTGATGCGCCGCAGTTGCTCGTCGTCGAGCTTGCGGAACAACACGATCTCGTCGATCCGGTTGAGGAATTCCGGTCGCATGGCTTCGCGCAATCGAGCCATCACCCTGTCTCTCAACGGCTTCTCGGCAGCCTCGGCGTCACCGGTGGTGAAGCCGAGCGCGCCACCACGGCTCGAGATGATGTCCGACCCGAGGTTGCTGGTCATGATCACCACGGTGTTGCTGAAGTCGACCGTGCGACCTTCACCGTCGGTCAGACGACCGTCGTCGAGGACCTGGAGGAGCGTATTGAACACATCCGGGTGCGCCTTCTCGATCTCATCGAGCAGCACCACCGAATACGGGTTGCGGCGCACCTTTTCGGTGAGCTGACCGGCCTCGCCGTACCCGACGTATCCGGGTGGCGCACCGACCAGGCGACTGACCGTGTGCCGCTCACCGAACTCGCTCATGTCGATGCGCAACATCGACCGCTCGTCTCCGAACAGCACCTCCGCCAGGGCTTTCGCCAGTTCGGTCTTACCGACGCCGGTCGGCCCGAGGAAGAGGAAGCTACCTACCGGCCGGCCCGGATCACTCATCCCCGAACGGCTTCGACGCACCGCGCGCGCCACCGCACGGACCGCTTCGTCCTGGCCGACGACGCGCTCGTGCAGCTCGTTCTCGAGGTTCCGCAGCCGGTCCTTCTCCCCACTCGTCATCCGAGTGACGGGAATACCTGTTGCGCGAGAGACAATTTCGGCAATCAGCTCCGTGTCCACCTCCGGGATCTCGGCGTCATCGCTCGTCGCAGATCCCGAGTCGATCCGGGCCTGCGTCTTCACGATCTCGTCGCGGATCCGCGACGCCTCCTCGTAGCGTTCGGCTGCAACGGCGGCGTCCTTCTCCGCTTCGAGAGAGCTCACCTGCTCGCGGAGCGCCTCGGCGTCGACCGTCGGCGTACGCAGCCTCAGCCGCGCGCCCGCCTGGTCGATCAGGTCGATGGCCTTGTCCGGAAGGTGCCGGTCGGGCAGATACCGCACCGACAGATCCACCGCCGCCTCGATCGCCTCGTCCGAGTACCTGACGCGGTGGAATTCTGCGTACCGGTCGCGGAGTCCGTGCAGGATGGTGACGGCATCGTCGTGCGACGGCTCGCCCACCGTGACGGGCTGGAATCGCCGTTCGAGCGCCGGATCCTTCTCGATGTGCTTGCGGTATTCGTCGAGCGTGGTCGCACCGACCACATGCAGTTCGCCGCGTGCGAGCTTGGGCTTGAGGATGTTGCTCGCATCCATGGAGCCCTCATTGCCGCCACCCCCGGCTCCGACGACGGTGTGCAGTTCGTCGATGAAGACGATCAGCGCGCCGTCCTGCGCGGTGATCTCGTCGAGGACCGAGGTGAGTCGCTCCTCGAAGTCGCCGCGATAGCGGGTACCGGCCACCATCGAGGTCAGGTCGAGCTGGACGATGCGCTTGTCGCGCAGAGTGTCCGGAACGTCACCGTCCACGATGCGCTGGGCCAGGCCCTCGACGATCGCAGTCTTGCCGACACCGGCCTCACCCACGAGCACCGGGTTGTTCTTGGTACGACGCGAAAGAATCTCGACGGTCTGCTCGATCTCGTCGGCACGACCGATGACGGGGTCCACACCGCCGTTCCGAGCACGGTCGGTGAGGTCGACGCCGTATTTGTCGAGGGTCGGCGTCGACGACTCCGCCTCAGCAGGCGCAGCAGGCACCGGCTGGAGCGCGGTCTGCAGTGCCTGCGGGGTGACACCGAGCGACGCAAGCAGACGCCCTGGCGCGCGAGTCTGGTCTGCAGCGAGCGTGAAGAACAGGTGTTCCGGATCGATGTACGTGGATCCGAGTGCACGTGAGAGCTGGTGTGCCTCGAGCAGGGCGGTCTTCACCACGCCGCTGAGTGCGGGCGCAATCGCGCCGCTCCCGGGATCGCCTTGCGGGAGTCGCTGCTCCACTGCCTTGACCACGTCGGCGGGATCAGCACCGGAGCGGGTCATGACCGTCCGGGCCGGGTCCTGCTCAGCCATGGCACGTAGAACGTGCAGTGCATCGAGATCCACGTCGCCGCGTTCCGCTGCGAAACGCGCCGCAGCAGCCATGAGCTCCTGCGTTCCGCGGCTCATGAATCGCGAAATGTCGATGCGGCCGGGGCCACCAGGCCCGAAGAATGACGGCATTCCGAAGCCTTTCTGTTGAACTTGAGTCGTACGTACTCAACTAACGTGCATACCTCGCGATCAATTCCCGCAGTCAGGTGATCCGCGCCACACCTTCGCGTTGCCCGAAGCGTCCGCGTAGCGTGGACACGTGCATACGCAGTACGGGCCGCAGCTCACGCTGTTCGCGGCCGAGCTCGACTTCGTCCTCGACGAATTTCAGACCCGCGCTTGCGGCGCACTCGAGAACCACCGCGACGTGCTGGTCTGCGCGCCCACCGGCTCCGGAAAGACCGTCGTCGGGGAGTTCGCAGCCCACCTCGCCCTCGTCTCGAACGGAACGTGCTTCTACACCACACCGATCAAGGCTCTGAGCAATCAGAAGTTCCACGACTTCGCCCAAAGATTCGGTGACCATCGAGTCGGCCTGCTCACCGGCGACATCACGCACAATCCCGATGCGCCCGTGGTCGTCATGACCACCGAAGTCTTGCGGAGCATGCTGCACGGGCACTCCCCTCTGCTGACCGGGCTGACCCACGTCGTCATGGACGAAGTGCACTATCTCGCCGACCGCGAGCGCGGCGCAGTGTGGGAGGAATCGATACTTCACCTCCCCGCGACGGTACGTCTCGCCAGCCTGTCCGCGACGGTGAGCAACGCCGAGGAATTCGGCGAGTGGATTGCCCGCGTCCGCGGCGACACAACCGTGGTCGTCGAGGAGACCAGACCGGTGCCGCTGACCCAGCACATGCTCGCGGGAGGTCGCCTGTTCGACCTGCTGTCGCCGCTTGACGGCGGTGTCGACGACAACCTCGAGCGGTACATCGCGCATCGACGACTCGTCGAGGCCGCGCCACCACCGGCCCCCGGAGGGGGACGCCGCCGCAGACGGGGTCACCGGCCCGAACCCGCGGGCGCCGACCGACCCGAGATCGTCGCACGTCTGGAAGCCGAACAACTCCTGCCTGCCATCTGGTTCCGGTTCAGCCGCGCCGGATGCGACGCCGCGGTCACCGAATGCCTCGACGCCTCGGTGCGGCTCACTGACGGAACCGACCTGTCCGAGATCCGGGCCATCGCGGAGAAGCACACTGCCTCGCTGCCCCCGGGCGATCTCGATGCGCTGGGTTACGCCGATTGGATCGACGGGCTCGAGCGTGGTTTCGCCGCACACCACGCCGGCCTCGTTCCCGCGTTCCGGCACACCATCGAAGAACTGTTCGCTCGCAACCTCGTGAAGGTGGTCTTCGCGACAGAGACACTCGCGGTGGGCGTCAACATGCCTGCCCGGACAGTCGTACTCGAACGCCTCGTCAAACCGACGGCCGATGGGCCGGTGCGGTTGACGGCCGGCGAGTACACCCAATTGACCGGCCGCGCCGGTCGCCGCGGCATCGACGACGAGGGGCACGCCGTAGTGCTGTGGAGTCCCGACATCGCGCCCGCAACCGTCGCCGGACTCGCCTCCACTCGCACCTACCCGCTGCACAGTTCGCTGCGCATCGGATACAACACGGCGGTCAATCTCATCGACGATCTCGGTGTGGGCGGCGCTCGCGCATTACTGGGTCGCTCATTCGCCCAGTTCCAGGCGCAGAACTCGGTCGCCGCGCTCGCCGAGGCCGCCCGTGTCAACTCTGCGACTCTCGCCGCACTCGACACAGAGCTTGCCGAGGCCGACGGATTCGACGAATACCGGAGTCTGTGCGACCGGCTCGCCATTGCCCGCACCACCGCTCCGGCCGACACCGTCGCAGTCCTGGCGCGTGCGGTCCGCTCTCACCCCGGTCATCGTCGTGGCGACCGTGACCGCCTCTTGACGCTTGCCGCCCAACGCAGCGCCCTGAACGCGGACACCGAACTGCTACTCGCGCAGGTTCATACGGTCTCGGGCCGACTGATCGACACATTCGACCGCACACTGGCACTGCTCGACGAACGCGGCCACGTCATGTACGACCCGATCAGCGGGCATGCCCACGTCACCGACGACGGCGTGCGGCTCAGCCGGATCTATTGCGGAAGCGATCTTCTCGTATCCGAGTGCCTGCGCACCGGGGCATGGGCCGGACTCGAGCCTGCCGAGCTGGCCGCGGTTGCGTCGAGTGTGCTCGGCGAGAACCGCCGACGCTCGGCCACATCCGCGGGACGTACGACACCGGCGATCGACGAGGCACTGCGCGCGACAGTCCGGTTGTGGGGAGAACTCGCCGCCGCCGAGGAACGGCACGGCCTTGCGGTGAGCCCTGAGCCCGACCCGGCCCCGGTGGCGGCGATCCACCGGTGGGCGCGAGGCGACGGGCTCGCTGCGGCACTGCAGGTGGCCTCCGATTCGGCGCGCTCGGGAGGAGATCTGGTCCGCCACTATCTGCGGACGCTCGATCTCGTCGACCAGACCCGGCTGTGTCGGCGAGGCGCGCTACCACCCGTTCCTGCGACGCTGTTGTGAACGACCTGCCACCTTCAGTCCGACAGCAACTCCACCTCGCACAGTTCCTCCGAGAGCGACCACAGCCTCGACGCAACGGATTCGTCCTTGGAACGTGCGCTCGACTGCACCCGCTTCGGATGCCCGCGCATCTCGAAGAACGAGTCGGGACCGTAGAACCCACCCGGTTCGACGTCGGGGACTGTCGCCGCATACAGCGATGGCAACGCACCCATTGCAGGTGACTGCCCGATGATCGGGGTCGCAAGCTCCATGAGCTTGCCGTAGAGGGTCTCGCTGCGGAACTGCAGATTTGTCGACGAGTAGCCCGGATGGACAACCAGCGAGCGCACCGGTGACTCGCGATCGGTCAGGCGCCGCTGCAGTTCGTAGGCGAACAACAGATTGGCCAGCTTCGACTGCCCGTACGCGAGCCAGCGGTCGTATCGCCTGCGCTCCCAGTTGAGGTCGTCGAGATCGATTCGCCCGATCCTGTGCATCGCGCTACTCACCGTCACCACGCGGTCGGTGATGCGCCCGAGAAGCAACGCCGTGAGCGCAAAATGCCCGAGGTGGTTGGTACCGATCTGCATTTCGAAGCCATTTGCTGTCCGCCGCAGCGGAACTGCCATCACACCCGCGTTGTTGATCAGGACGTCGATCACCTCGTGCGACTCCGCGAGAGCGTCGACGAACCCGCGCACCGAATCCAGATCCGCCAGGTCCAACCGACGCACCTGAACGCGGTCACCGAGTTCGCCCGCGACCTTCTCGCCCTTTTCCACATCGCGGCACGCGAGCACCACACGCGCACCCGCGGCAGCCAAGGCCCGTGTCGTTTCGGCGCCGAGCCCGCTGTTCGCGCCCGTCACGACGAACGTGCGGCCGGTCTGATCGGGGATGTCCTGCGCAGTCCATGCCACCATGACCGCCAGCCTACGGGCGGCGGAGCCCGCGGAACAGGCCCGGAACCGTCGAACAGGGTCTCAGGACCCGAGACCTGCGAGAAACACTCCGACCAACGCGATCGATGCAACCCACACGGTCGAGATCGCCGCGAGGACGAAGGGGCGTGCGCCCACCTTCCTGATGGTTGCTACCCGGACACCGGCGCCGAGGGCGAACATGGCCGCGGTGAGCAAGGCGGTCTGCACTACGGACGCCGCGCCGAGTACGACGTCCGGAACGAGCCCGGTGGCCCGCACCCCGACGCACACGAGAAACGCTGCGACGAAAAGTGGTACCAGCGGAGGACGGTGGGCATCGGCTCCGGAGGCGGTGAGCCGCTGACGTATACCGAGGATTGCGATCACGGGCGCCAGCATGAGGACGCGGGCCAGCTTCGTCACCGCGGCCACCCCCAGCGCTGCGCCGCCGATGACGCCACCTGCCGCAACGACCTGAGCGACCTCGTGGATCGACCCTCCTGCCCACACGCCTGCCGCTTCGTCGGACAGTCCGAGAGCCTGCGACAGCAGGGGTACCGCGGGGATCATCAACGTTCCGAAGATCACCACGAGTGCGACCGCGGTGAGCACTTCGTCCTCTTTCGCGTCGACGACACCGTCCACTGCGGCGACAGCCGCCGCTCCGCAGATCGAAAATCCGCAGGCAATCAGGACTCGCTGAGTCCAGGTGAGACCGAGTAGTCCGCCGACGACCATCGTTCCCGAGATTCCCAGGGCAACAATGGCAACCACCACCACGATGATCTTCCAGCCGAGGCCGAGGACGTCCGCGAGAAGCAACTGCAGGCCCAGCAGCGCGATGCCGACACGCAGCAGCCGTTTGGCCGAGAAGGCAAGGCCGGGACGCACACGCTGCGGAAGGTCGACCACGTTCGCGACGACCGCGCCGAGCACGATTGCGATCAGCAGCGGACTCAACGCAGGCACGAGGGCACCTGCAGCCATTGCGATCGCCGACGCAACCGCACACAGCGCGAGTCCCGGCGTAAGTCGGGCGATCGTCGATACCGGGGCTACCGGCGCGATTTCCGTTCTTGTCTGCACCTGTCGAGCGTGCGCCGAACCGATGCCGGCTGCTAGCCGTCAGTTGCGCATGAAGACATATCGAAACGATATGTCAATGCGCTAGGCCATGCGTCTCAGGCATGTTCGGCCGCGATCCGGCCATCGATCACCGGGATCACGTCGTCGACCGCGACGAGGTGAGCGCGGTCGTGCGTGACCAGCACCGTTGCTGTCCCCTGCCGGTGCGTCAACCCGGTGATGAGGTCGACGATGTCGGCGCCGCGCTCATGGTCGAGTGCACTCGTCGGTTCGTCGACGAGGAGCACCGAAGGGTCGTTCATCAACGCGCGTGCGATGTTGACGCGCTGCCGCTGCCCGCCGGAGAGTTGGTGCGGACGTCGATCCGAATGGTCGGCGAGCCCGACCGCGTCCAGCAGCTCCAACGCCCGGGAGCGGGCATCGGACGTCGACCTGCCGTCGATCGCCGCCGTGACCTGCAGTTGCTCGACGGCAGTCAGAGAGGGCAGGAGATTGGGTTGCTGGAAAACGATGCCGATCTTCTTTCGACGCAGGTCCGCCAGCGCGCCGCGGGACAGACCGGCTGTGGAGGTTCCCGCGATCGTGACCGTGCCGGAATCCGGGGTGATCAGGGTCGCGGCGACGGCGAGGAGGCTCGACTTGCCCGAGCCCGACGGTCCTACCACCGCGGTGACCTTCCCCGCAGGCACATCGAGAGTGACACGATCGAGCGCGACCAGCCGCTGGTCGCCGTCGGGATAGGTGAGAGTCACATCGTTCAGGTTCAAGCTCATCGGGCACTTCCAAGGGCAATCAGAGGGTCGACGGAGGTGACGCGGCGAACTGCCAGGCCTGCACCGGCCGCACCGAGGACGATCATCACCACCGCGGGGGTCAGGACGGTCGAAACCGTCAGTTCGAACGGGACGGAACCGGAGATCACAGCGCCGAGCGCAGCGGCGATACCCGTGCCGACGACAGTGCACACCGACAGCAGGACCACCGCCTGCCCGAGCGCGTCGCGCAGCAGAGCCGACGTGGGTGCCCCGAGCGCCTTCAGCACGGCGATGTCACCACTGCGCTGAACGGTCCACACGGTGAAGAACGCGCCGATCACGAGCGCCGAGATGACGAACAGGAAGCCGCGCATCAGCTGCAACGAACCGTTCTCCGAGGTGTAGGAACCGATGGCCGACAGCGAGTCGCTCTTCGAGACGGTCTCGGTTCCCGCGAGCCGGTCGGCCCCGGCGCTGTCGAAGCCGTCCGCGGTGGTCAGTGCGATCACCGTGGCCGTCGGCTCGATGAGGGTGGTCCACACCACGGGGGTGTGGCTGAAGGCGTCGTCACCTCGGATCGCGGCCACGGTCAGGGTCCGGGAGTTCACCGTGATGCGCTCGCCCTCGTTCACGGACAAGGCCTCCGCTGCTGCCGCGGACACCACAGCGGTGCCGTCGGAGACACCGGCCCCGCCCGGCACGAGGCCCGAGTCCGGTTCGACCGCGAACTCGGAGACGGTGGCGGTCGACTGCCCCGCCGTCGCCCTTGTGGTGGAAATGCCGAGCGGTTCGGCGCGAGTCACGCCGGGTGCGGTGGCCCACTGCTGCCACTGCTGACGGGTGACCATGGAACTCCCGAACGCCGGATCGTCGTCGCCGGGATCTGCGAAGGTGATGTGGTCGGCGGGCAGATCCGTGATCGCGGAAATGTTCTGCCGAGCCAGACCGGCGGTGAGGCCGGACAGCAGGCCGACCAGGAGGGTGATCAGGACGATGACAGTCCCCATCAGGGCGAATCTGCCCTTGGCGAATCTCAGGTCTCTCCAGGCAACGAACACGGCTCGGCTTTCTCTCGGTGGAACTCGGAACGCCGTCCACTTTCGTCGTCCCCCGAGCCGCATTCATCGGGCCCGAGTGATGTCTTTCCGAGTCGAACGAAGCGGGTCGCTCTCCACCTTTCGGCAGATGTGACACGCCGCAGCGACCCGTAGGCTTGGCCGACAGTGAACACCTCGACGACCGCCACCAGGGTTCTGGCCTGGTGCCTGCACCTGCTCGTGATGGGACTGCTCGCGCTGACGGTGGTACGCGCTGTGGCGGGCGACGCTCCCCATGCCGGCGCGGTGGCTGCTACGGCCGTGGTCCTCGCCGTGACATATGCGATCGGACCGCTGCTGCCCGTGGTCGCTCGATCTCCCCGCGCGGCCGCACTCTGGCTCATCGCCGTCGGTGCGGTGTGGCTGGTGCTGCTGACACTGTCCGCCGAGGCAGTGTGGCTGGCCTTTCCGCTGTACTTCGTGCAGCTACACCTGCTACAGCGGCGTGGCGGTCTGATTGCGGTGGTCCTCACCGCGATCACCGCTGCGGCGGGGTTCGCCGCTCATCAGGACGCCGTGACTCCCGCAGCCGGGATCGGCCCGGCCCTCGGTGCCGCGGTCGCGGTCGCAGTCGTCTGGGGCTATCGGACCCTGTACCACGAGAGTGAGCGGCGACGGATGCTGATCGACGAACTCACCGCGACGCGGGCCGACCTCGCTGCCGCACAGCACCGCGCCGGTGTCCTCCAGGAACGCGAACGACTGGCCCGCGAAATCCACGACACCCTCGCTCAGGGGCTCTCCAGCATCCAGTTGCTTTTGCGCGCGGCCGAGCGTGCGCTGCCATCGAATATCGATGCCGCGACCGGATACGTCGAACAGGCCCGGATCGCCGCTGTCGACAACCTTGCCGAGGCACGACAGTTCGTCGCTGCACTGTCACCTCCCGCGCTCACGGACTCCACCCTCGCCGACGCACTCGACCGGCTCTGCATGACCACGGCGGCACGGCACCCCTTCGTCGCCCGGTTCCACCTGACCGGAACCCCGGTCGCGTTGCCCACCGCCCACGAGGTCGCGCTGCTCCGGGTCGCGCAGTCCGCACTCGCCAACGCCGCAAACCACGCCGACGCCGCGAATGTGGCCGTCACCCTCAGTTTCCTCGACGACGAGGTAGCGGTGGACATCGTCGATGACGGTCGCGGATTCGTTCCGGACGGTGTGCCACGCCCCGGGAAGGACGGCGACGGTTTCGGGCTGGCAGCGATGCGCTCACGAATACTCGACCTCGACGGCACGTTCACCGTCGAGTCGGCCCCCGGACGCGGTACCGCTCTGGCTGCCCGACTTCCTCTTCCCCCTCCGACCGAACCGGCTGCTACCGAGGTGACCGAGTGAACGAACAACCGATTCGGTTGCTGCTGGCCGACGACCATCCGGTCGTGCGAGCCGGTTTACGCGCCGTGCTCGACACCGAACCGGGCATGACGGTGGTCGCGGAGGCGGCGACGGCAGAGGAAGCCGTTTCTCGCGCAGCGGAGGGTGACATCGACGTCGTCGTCATGGATCTTCAGTTCGGCGGTGGAATGACCGGCGCGGAGGCCACCGCTGCGATCACCTCCCGTCCCGGCGCGCCGCGGATCCTGGTCGTGACGACCTACGGCACCGATGCCGATACTCTCCCCGCGATCGAGGCAGGCGCAACCGGTTATCTCCTCAAGGACGCTCCCCCCGAGGATCTTGCCGCGGGGATCCGCACTGCCGCGGCGGGACGCACCACCTTGGCTCCCGCCGTGGCCGACCGGCTCGTCACCCGGCTGCGCAATCCAGGGACGGCATTGACCCGGCGCGAGGTCGAGGTCCTCACGCTCGTCTCCGAGGGACTGTCCAACCAGCGGATCGGACGGCGATTGCATCTGACCGAAGGCACCGTCAAATCGCATCTCGCGCACATCTACACCAAACTCGGTGTCGACTCACGCACCTCGGCGGTCGCGGCTGCCACCGAGCTCGGCTACATCCGTCGCTGACCGACCGTCGCAGAGGCCCGGGCGACTCGCACACGGGTTCCCTCGTAGACTGCGCCGGACGACACGACCGATTCCGACACGGAAGGTTCGACGATTGAGCCGGCATTCGGGAGGAACAGACCGTTCGCTCGTCTCGGCACTGCGAGCGAAGGCCGGCGACTCGGCCGCCGACGTCTACGACCTTCACGCCGCGACGCTGTACGGATACGTGCGCGGGTTCCTCGATCCCTCCAGTGCGTCCGACGTGGCACACGACGCCGTGTGGATCGCGGTCGAACGGATCCGGACGCTGCGTGATCCCGACATGTTCACGGCTTGGCTGTGCGCAATCGCGCGGTCTGAGTGCGTGCGCGTATCCGGCGGTGCTGCACCGGGCTACGTCCCCGCGGGCCCCGAAGCCGATGTCGACGCCGAGACCACCGTTCTGCCGCCGGTACACGCGCTGGATCCGGCAGACCTCGAGGCGGTCGACCTCACCGTGCGGTACGGGTTCACCGAACGTCAGGTCGCCGCGATCATCGGCGGGGATTTCGATGTCGAAACTGCGCTCGAGCACGCGAACGCTGCCGTCACCGACCCGGCCGGACAACTTGTTCGACTTCCGACGACACCGCCGCCGCCGTACCTGCGCGACCGAGTCCTCACCGCGCCGCCGTCCGCAGCGGAACGCGCGGCAATGGGTCGCCGGATCGATCCTGTCGATCGTGCAGGTTTCCCTGCTCCCGGGAAACCACGACGCGCGATCGTGGCCTGGGGCGCATCTGCAGCCGGGGTCGCAGCGTTGGTTGCGGTCACGGTGTTCGCGTTCACCGGTCGCGCGCCCGCAGGACAGAGTGTCCCGAACCCGAGCGAAGCGACCGTACGAATGAACCTCGGGGACTATCCGCGCGACCCGATCACCACTACACCGGCCACGACGTCGGAGCCGAGCACGACGACCGCTGCCCCGCCCCCGGTCACGACGACCGTGACGCCCGAAACCGTGACAAGAACATCCTCGCCGGAGACCACCACCGAACCGTCCCCCACGCCCTCGCTCTCCCCTACGACGACCGAGACCGGATGGTCCTCTCGCCGCGACCGTTCGCGCAACGACGACTCCGACAACGAATCCGACGCTGAACCGGAGCAATCGGAAACCGGCGGGGGCAGTGGCAGTGGGAACGGCAGCGGTGGGAACGGCGGTTCGACGAATACGGCACCGCCGCTGTTCACGTTCGAACCAGGGTCGCCCTTCGGCAGGTAGAGATAACGTCACTGCAGGGAGAACGTCCCTGCAGTGCAAAGTCACTTCAGGGAGAACGTCACTGCGGTGTACTTCTCCGACAGTTCCCACAGCCTGCGGGCGACATCGCGGTCGCGTGCCCGCTGCGCAATCCGGGCCTGGTGAGGTGAGCCGTACAGCAGCATGTGCGGTCCGATCAGGCCACCGGCCATCGTCGGCTCCGTCGCGGCGTACACCACTGATTCGGCGCCCTGCGCGGAAGTGCGTTGCAGGATCTTCTTGCCGAAACCGAAGAGGCCGTCGAACCATGTGCCGGTGTTGCTCCCGACTTCGGTGGCGGCGTACCCGGGGTGAACAGCGATCGCACGCAACCGCGAACGTGCCGCCGCCAGGCGCCGCTCCAGTTCGAGGCTGAACACCAGATTCGCGAGCTTGGACTGCGCGTAGGCGCCAGCCCTGCTGTAGCGGCGGTGTTCCCAGTTGAGGTCGTCGAGGTCCAGCCGGCCGAGAAGGTGGGCAGCGCTGGACACGGTGACGACGCGCGTGGTGATGCGGTCGAGCAGCAGGCCGGTCAGAGCGAAATGGCCGAGGTGATTGGTACCGAACTGCATCTCGAACCCGTCCCGTGTCCGGGTCAGTGGCAGCGCCATGACCCCGGCGTTGTTGACGAGCACGTCGATCGTACGGTCGCCGAGGGTGCGGGAGAACTCGTGGACCGAATCGAGGTCGGCCAGGTCGAGACGGTGCATCGACGCGTTGGGGCCGATCTCCGATGCGATCCGTTCACCTGCGGCCGTGTTGCGGCCTGCGAGCAGGACCGTAGCTCCCGCAGCACCGAGTGATCGAGCAGTTGCCTCCCCCACACCGCTGGTAGCGCCGGTCACCAAGTAGGTGACCGGCGCTACCGGTGATGCGGTGGAGTCAGGCGCCAATCGACGCCTTCATCATCGGGAGCATCTCCCACAGCTCGTCTTGCCAGTAGCCCCACGTGTGGGTGCCGGTGGAAGGGAAGGAGAAGTGCGCGGAGTCGATACCGAGGGTGGCCAGCCGGACCTGGAATGCGCGGTTCTGCGCGAGTGCGAGCGCTTCGAGCCCCATTGCGTTTGCAGTGTTGAACACGCCGATCGCGGAGTTCGGACGGTCGTGCTCACCGGGCAGGCCGCTCGAGGCCGCGATCCACATCGGCAGCCCGCGCATCTTCGGTGCCGCGACGAACGGGTCGTGGCGCAGCCACGCGGAATCCCAGGGAGGGCCCCACATGGCATCGGAGTTGAATCCGCCTGCATCGAGCATGGCGATGCGGATCGCTTCGCGCATACCGGGCGCGGACAGGTTCAGGTAACCGGACAGCGAGCCTGCGAAGCCGAACTGGTCGCGGTGGTAAGCGGCGAGGATCAGCGCGGCGTTACCGCCCATCGACAACCCGACGACCGCGTTGTTGCTGCGGGAGATGCCGTACGCGGCAGCGAGATGATCGGGGAGATTCTGGGTGAGGAACGATTCCCACTTGTAGGTGTACTTCTGGCCGTTGAAGTTGCTCGGCGCGTACCAGTCGGCGTAGAAGCTCGACTGGCCGCCCACCGGCATCACGACGTTGATGCCGTTGTCGGCCAGCCATGCCGCATTGGTCTCGTGCTCCCAACCGCTGACATCGTCGGTGGCGCGCAGGCCGTCGAGCAGATACACAGCCTTGTTGCTGCCGTTGTTCGCGTGCCAGATGCGCACCTTGATCTGGCCGACGCCGCCGGGTGCGGCGACCCAGTCCTCGGAGAATCGGGTGTACGGGTCTGCGGACGCGGTACCTGCCCCGATACCTGCGAAAACGAGCGCGAGCGGGACCACGATCGCCGCTACGAGCAGCCGCACGAGGGCGCGCACTCCCCGTCGCGTTCCGTTATCGGACGAATTCGTCACACCAAGCTCTCCTTGAACGTTTACCCCAGAAATCACTCTCGTCACACGATATAAGTGCGCGCGAGACTTAAGCAGGCTTGCACACAATCGTTATCCTGCAAAGCCGAAACCGAAATCGGCGACTCGGCGGCTACCGTGTCTCGACGTGCCCGACGCTCCCCTTCCCGTCCGAGACGGACTGAATCCGACCCGCCTGCGAATTCCGGAAAACTGCACGTCGGAGACGGTGGTGGAGTACCTGTGCACCCGTTTTCCCGACGACGCAGCACGGATCGAAGAGAAGATCGACTCGGGTGAGGTCTTCTCCGGTGACGGAACTGTGATCTCACGTACCAGTCCGTGCGTTCCGCGCACGTTCGTGTTTCTCTATCGCGATCCGCCTGCGGAGACACGTGTTCCGTTCGAAATCGACATTCTTCATCATGACGACAATCTGCTCGTTGCCGACAAACCCCATTTCCTTCCCACTATCCCCCGAGGTTCGTGGGTTGCGGAAACCGCGCTCGTGCGACTGCGCCGCGAACTCGACCTTCCCGAACTCACACCCGCGCACCGACTCGACCGTCTCACCGCCGGGGTACTGGTGTTCACGGTTCGCCGTGAGGTTCGCCGCGCCTATCAGATGCTCTTCGAGAACCGAATGGTCGAGAAAGAGTACGAGGCGGTGGCACCCGCTGCGCCGCACCTCGGATTCCCTCTCGAGACACGAAGCCGCATCGTGAAGGAACGCGGGGTTCTCCAGGCGCGCGAAGTCCCGGGTGAGATCAACGCCGTTACCCACCTCGACGTGCACGATGTCCGCGGCGATCGTGCGCTGTACCGACTGTTACCGAGGACGGGGAAAACGCACCAATTGCGCGTACACATGAACTCCCTTGGTCTGCCGATCATGGGCGATCCCCTCTACCCGCACGTGTACGACGTTGCCCGCGACGACTATTCGTCACCGCTCCAGCTACTCGCGCGCGCGGTCGAATTCGACGATCCGATCACGGGTCGGCGGACTCACTTCACAAGCCGCAGAAACCTGGCAGCATGGGACCACAGCACCCCCTGACCCCGTTGGCAGCACGGGCTTCTCGTCGTGGAGGATCCATGAGTCTCGGCAGCATTTCTCGTACTTACGACGGCCGGGTGGCCCTGCGCTTCGAACGTGGCTTCCCTCACTCTCCGGAGAGGGTGTGGAGTGTCCTCACCGAGTCCGAGTACCTCGACGCCTGGTTTCCCGCCTCCGTCGACTGGGACCTCACCCCGGGCGCGCAACTACAGTTCCGCACCACCGATGAACAGGTACGCCGCTTCGATCTTCCCGCTGGGCATACCGCGAGCGGTTCGGTCCTGGTAGTGCACCCCGGACGAATTCTCGAGCTGATGTGGGACTCCGACGTACTTCACTGGGAGTTGGCACCCGACGGATCCGGCGGATGCTGGCTCACCCTCACCCACACCACGGACACCGAGGACGACGCGTACGCGCACGGTGCGGGCTGGCACGCGGGATTGGAGGTCGTCGAAGCCCAGCTCGACGGCAGACCGATCGATTGGTCGATGTGGGAACGTGCCGAGGAGCTCGCCGAGCACTACCGCCTCCCCGGCAGCTGAAGCGCGCCTCGGCCGGGTTATCGGATCTGTTCGGTGGGGACTCGCGCCCCGGTGCGTCCCGACACTCTCGCGACGATCTCCGACGCCCATGAACCGATCTCATCCCAGTCACGGAAGTCACCGAGCCGGGCCCCGGTCATCCGGACCACCACACGCTCACCGGCGCTGAGTACGGCGGGATCGACCTTTCCTGCGAACGTACGGTGTTCGAGAGCGCCTGTGCGGGCCATGGCGGGCGCGACGTCGTAATGGTTGTTCACGGGACGCCCCTGCTCCTTTATCGGTCCGGACGAGAAGAGGAAGACATCCCGGCGTCGCAGGGCCACAGCGTGCTCGTCGAGGAAATCTCGAACCGCGCGCAGCCACCGATTGCGGTAGACAGCGCTCCCCACGATCACGACGTCGTAATCGGCAATACTCGATACCGCCTCGGGCGCGCGAACATCGACGTCGGCGCCGTGATGACGCAGACCCGCAGCCAAAGCCGTTGCGAGTTCCGCGGTGGAACCGTGCTTGCTCCCCACCGCCACCAAAATCCTCATTCTCACCCTCCGGAGGCGCGCGTTTCCCCATGATCACCCGGAAATCGGCAGAAGACCAGAGTCCAAGTGCCCTTCTCCCGGGCTTTGTTGTGTTTCACATCCTGCACTCGCGACATATCGGGAACTCGATGGCACAGTTGCATTTCAGGGAGCACTCGGTGCACACCACCGACAGGAGGATCATGACGCCGGCGAAATCGACCACATCGGTATCCGAAGAGACCGAACGCAAGTACACGGCGACACCCGACCAGGACGTGCCCGATCTCTCCGGGATCGCAGGAGTCACGTCGATCGACACCGACACGGTCGATCTGTCCGCCCAATACTTCGATACCCCTGATCTGCAGTTGCTGCGATCGAAGATCACCCTTCGCAGGCGTGAGGGTGGCGACGACGCAGGCTGGCATTCGAAGCTTCCCGTCGGCGACGACACCCGGACCGAACTGCATCATCCGTTCGCGGCGAGCGGCCCCACCGACGTTGCGCCCGATGCGTTGCTCGGCTTGCTCCGCGGGGTTCGGCGGAATCGCCCTGTAGCGCTCGCCGCGCTACTGAACACTCGACGCCGTCGACATCGGCTCCGAGGGGCCGACGGCGCGCTGCTCGCCGAAGTGGTCATCGACGATGTGACCGCGATCCGCAGCGTCGACGACGCCGAACCGCAGTGGCGGGAGATCGAGGTCGAACTCGGGCCGGGGGCCGACCCCTCCATCCTGGATTCAGTCGAGGAACTCCTCGGTGCGGAAGGCATCACACGCTCCCCGAGTCCGTCGAAGGTGCACCGAGTCCTCGGCGACCTCATCCCGGCCACCGAACCCCTGCGCGGTACCGCGGGCTACCTGCGCGACTATCTCGCACACGAGCGACAGACGCTGTTGATGTCCGACATCGCCGTGCGACGCGACGCACCCGACGCGGTACACAGCATGCGCAAAGCAGCGCGCCGCCTCCGCAGTGCCCTGCAGACCTACGCAGACGATTTCGCGATCGACACCGCACTCGTCGAGGAACTGCGCTGGCTCGGAAGATGTCTGAGCCCGTCCCGCGATCTCGAGGTCCAGCACGAACGACTCGCCGATCGAGTCGCGGAGATCAGCGTCGAACGGTATCGCGAGGCCACCCGCGCGCGCATCGACGAGTACTTCACCGCCAAATCGATTGCGGCACGCGCAGAAGCGATCACGACGCTCGACTCCGATCGGTATCTGGCGCTGATCGACAGTCTCGACACGCTGATCGGCGAACTGTCGGCCACCCCGAAGAATCGTGACAAGCAGCACCGTCCCAAACCCGCAAAGCTCGCCCGGTCGATCGAGAATCTCGCAAAGAAAGTGACGAAACGTGTGGACCGGGTGGCCGAAGCCCGCGACGATACAGAGCGCGACGAACGGATGCACCGCGCACGTAAGGGGTCGAAACGCTTGCGCTACGCGATCGAGGTGATCGCGCCGCTGCATCCGAAACGCGCCGAGCACGCACTCGACAGGTTCGACGAGTTCCAGGACCTGCTGGGCGAGTTCCAGGATTCGGTGGTCGCGCGCGACCATCTGCTCGATCTGGCGTCCGAGCAGGGGCACTCCGCCGAGTCCAGTTTCGGACTCGGTGTCCTGCATCAGCTCGAAGCCGAGATCGGCGCTCGGCAGGCCGTGCACCTCGAGGCGGCATGGAAGAAGGCATACAAATCCGCACGCACGTTGTGGCGCTGAGCCAGGACCTCGAGACTCGCCACGACGCATCGCGGTTCCCGGGTATGCGTCGGATTCGTGTGGCGTAACGTGACATCCGTAGCCGATCGGTCGCCCCGTCCCGCAGGTCGCCGTACAAATGAAGGAGACATCGATGAGCACACCGAGCACCAGCAAGGCCGTCGTTGCAGGTGTCGACGGTTCCGAAACCTCTGCGGCAGCCGCCCGCTGGGCAGGCGCACTCGCCGCGCGTCTCGAGGTGCCACTCGAGCTCGTTCATTCGTTACCCAGCGAGGGGATCTTCTACAGCGAAGCTGCGGTCCTGATCCAGTCCCAGATGGTCGAACAACTCGAGAAGGACGGTAAACAGGTCCTCTCCGACGTCGCCGACCGCGTGCGTGCCGACAATCCCGGCCTGGAGGTGCAGAGCTTCATCGGCCCCGGGCCCGCAGCAACCTCCATTCTCGAGGCCGCCGAAAAGGCTCGCGTCGTCGTCCTCGGCGCCACGGGCGCAGGCAAGGTCGAAAACTTCCTGCTCGGCTCGACGGTCGTACGCGTCTCCAACCACGCACCGTGCCCGGTGGTGGTGTGGCGAGGCGACACCTCCAACCCCCTCCCCAGCTCGAAGCCCATCGTCGTGGGTGTGGACGGTAGCGAACTCTCTTCTGCCGCAGTGGAGTACGCATTCGAATATGCGCAGACCCTCGGAGCACCGCTCTCGGCCGTGCATTCGTGGATCGGCGACGCTGCACTCGGCGTCGGTGCCACGGCCGCGCTGGTCGACTGGGAGGCCGTGGAAGAGTCGGAGTCCGCCGTACTCGCGGAGTCCCTCGCGGGTCTGCATGACAAGTATCCGGACGTCGAGGTCCGTCGCGTCATCGATCGCGGTCCCGCCGCGAAGGTACTGCTGAACCACCTGCAGGATGCGCAACTCGCTGTGGTCGGCAGCCATGGGCGCGGCCAGTTCGCCGCCGCTCTACTCGGCTCCACCAGTCAGAATCTTCTGCACAACGCACCCTGCCCTGTCCTTGTCGCACGCAAGCCCTGAGAAAGCGCCGGACCGCACAACGCTCAGGCCCACGCCCCCGCCGCGGCGCGTGGGCCTTTGCGCGGGTCGATCAGAGTGCGACCCCGAATGCAGCGCCGAGTCCATAGGTCACCGCCATGGCAAGCGCACCTCCGAGCACAACGCGCGCCACCGCGCGCCCCGGTCGCGCGCCACCCAGCCAGGCACCGACGGATCCCGTTGCGGCAAGCGCACACAACACTGCCACGAAAGTCACTGGGATCCTGATAGTTTCGGACACGAATACGATCATGAGAAGCGGTGCCAACGCACCCGCTGTGAAGGCGACCGCAGATGAGAGGGCCGCGACCCACGGGTTCGCAAGCTCGCTCGGATCGATTCCCAGCTCTATTTCCGCGTGTGCCCGCAAGGCATTACGGGCTGTCAGTTCCTCCGCTGCCGAACGTGCCGTGGCACGGGACAATCCCTTGTGCTCGAGCAGGCCGGTAAGTTCTTCGAGCTCCTCTTCGGGCATCACTGCGAGCTCGCGGCGTTCGACCCGCAACGCAGCTCGTTCGGTGTCGCGCTGCGCACTCACCGACACGTACTCCCCCAACGCCATCGAGACCGCGCCGGCGGCCAGCCCTGCCACACCGGCAACGAGAATCGTCGACCGGTCTGTGGTGGCTGCGGCAATGCCTACGACGAGGCCCGCCGTGGAGACGATGCCGTCGTTCGCGCCGAGCACGCCGGCTCGCAACCAGTTCAGTTTGGTGGCCAGACCGCTGGTGTGCGGCTCGGCGGCGTGGTCGGACACCGACTCCGGTAGGGACATGATCGCCAGCGTAGAACTCGCACACCCCTTCCGATAGCACGGCCAGGCTCACCTCACCAAGGCGCGCGGCCGAGTTTCCTTTCGATCCAGTCGGAGTCGGGAGATCCCCCCTCCGTCGTATCGAGGACCACAGCACCCGGCCACTCGTCCCGCCGGTGCAGTTGTTCGTCGAGCACCGCCGGGGTGGCATCGGAGGCATCGTCTCCACGCGCGGTGCGAGAGGCGATGCGCTGCATCAGCACCTCCCGGTCGGCTCTGCATTCGATCTCGATCAGATCTGCAGCCGTCGAAACCGCGACCTCCCGCGCAGTGCGACGACGCTCCTCCGAAAGCCACGTCGCGTCGAGCACCACCGATTCGCCCCGTGCAAGCAGGTCACCGGCACGACGGCACAGTTCCCGGTAGGTGGCATCGGTGCTCTCCGCTGAATACAGACCCGAGCCGACACCGTCGCCGGTACGTTCGGTCGGAGCCATCCCGGCAAGTTCCTTACGGATCACATCGGTTCGCAGGACAGCCGCTCTCAGATGACCTCCGATCGTCTTGGCCAGCGTCGACTTCCCGGTTGCGGCAACACCACCGACGAGGACCAGCCGCACCCGTCCACGATCGAGATTGTGCTCTACCTGGTCGAGGTAGCCGAAGGTTTCCTCACGTGAGGAAGCATCGCCCTGCTCGTGGCGTAGCGCGGTCACCTTGGCGCGCACCAGGGCGCGGTAGGCGATGTAGTGATGCTCGAGCGACGCGGGGGGATGATCGTCCGCATGGGTGGCGTACGCATCGAGCAAGGTGCGCGCCGCGTCGAGAGCGCCGAGGCGTTCGAGATCCATTGCAAGAAAAGCGAGGTCGAGGGCCGCGTCTCCATAGCGCAGCTCGTCGTCGAATTCGAGGCAGTCGATGATGCGCGGGCCGTCGTCCATACAGAAGATGTCGTCGCAGAGCATGTCTCCGTGCCCGTCGACCGCTCTGCCTGCCGCAATACGGCCATCGAACAATGCTGTGCGTCCCTGTAGATAGCGTTGGGACGCAGTGCGGATGCGAGCCAGGGCAGACCCGGCCTCCCGCCCGACCTGCAGGCGATCGAGGTGATCGAGGCTCAGTCGCCACAGTTCGGCAACGAATTCCGCAGTCGCGCACCGATCGATGCCGGGGCTGTGCGGCGACGCGGCATGCAGGACTGCAACCTGCCGTGCCACATCGTCGATTGCCGCACCGACGTCCTCGCCCCGTTCGATCACCACCGCCATACGCCGATCGTCGGGAAGCCTCTTCATGACGACGAAGTGCTCGCACACCTCCCCTCCCGGATCGTGCATGTCGGCCACGCCGAGATACACATCCGGGGCGAGGCGCCGGTTGAGCACCACTTCCCTGTGACAGATCTGCTCTCGCGCAACGCGCGTGCGATTGTCGAGGAACCCGAGATCGAGTGGCTTCTTCATCTTGTGCACTCGATCGCCGACGAAGAACACCAACGAGCTGTGGGTTTCCCGCATCGACGCGTATGAGATCTCTGCTTGCCCCGCCACTGTGTACTCCTCGTATCGGTCCGCGGTCTCCTTGCCCCACTGTGCCCGCATCTCGCGCGGTTCGTGCACTCAGGCGCACAGTGACTTGCGCCGTTGCGCCTGAACGCCCCGTCCGAAAGCGGTAGTTTGCTGTCGAGTGGATATCGAACAGGGGAACGATGCATATCGACGGGGAGTCCAGCGTCGGCGAGAAGGACAGCGCCGCCGGGAACAGACGGGTCGTCATCCTCTCCGCGGCGAGGACGAAGATCGAACGTGACCTCCTGGACCGCTGGTGCAACTCCGAGTACGTGCCCGACGATTACCGTGCGGCGGCTCGTCCCGACGTCGTGGACCTCGACTCACGAGTCCTCACCTCCGAACTCTCCGCCCGAACCGACGACCCGCTTCTCGTCCCGGTCCGGGTGGTGTGGCTCCCTTCCGAACGCGACGGTGCCCGCCGCGCGCGGTTCTCGGATGTCCTTGCCTTGACCAACCCCCGCAACCCGAATGTCCTGATCCAGAAGTGGCTGGTCGGCAGGTCCTCCGACCGGTACCGGATCGTGGTGGCAGCACCCGCGCACCTCGACGATCTTCGTGAGCAGCTTGCCGCCGAGGAACACGGCCGAGTTCCGGACGCGGCGTCCCTCGCGCGTTATGTGACGCGACGAGCCGTGGTTGCGCTCGAGCGCGCCGAACGCGCCGTCATCGGTGATCGGTACAAGGTGCCCCGGCTCGTTGCCGCGCAGATCATGGATCAGCCGTCGTTCCGGCGGCGTCTCGACACGATCGCAGCCGAGGAACACCTTTCCCGAGACGAGGTCGATGGACGAGCCCGCGCCGCACTCGACGAGCTCGTCGCAGTGCAGTCACGCCTGGTCACGGACCTCTTCACACAGGCCATGCGTCCACTGCACAGCTCGGCATGGACGGTGCACGCCGACGACTCCGGACTGGAGGCGCTACGCGAGCTCAATCGCACGCATCCGCTGGTGTTCCTGCCGTCCCACCGGTCGTACGCCGACGCGTTCGTCCTGGGCAGCATCCTCGCCGATCACGATTTCCCCGGTAACCACTTGATGGGCGGTGCCAACCTCACGTTCTGGCCGATAGGCCCCATCGCACGTCGCACGGGCACGGTGTTCATCAGGCGGAGTTTCGGGAACGACACGGTGTACAAGGCTGCGCTCGAGGAGTACTTCGCTTTCCTGCTGGGCAAGCGATTCAATCTGGAGTGGTACTTCGAAGGGGGTCGCACCCGCACCGGCAAGCTTCGCAGGCCGCGCTACGGACTCCTCAATTACGTTGCGAACGCGATCCGTACTGGCCGTGTCGACGACGCGATGCTGGTACCTGTATCGATCACCTACGAAGGGCTCGCCGAGGTTGCAGCCGTGGCCGCCGAGCAGACCGGCGCCCCGAAGAAACCCGAAGGGCTGAGGTGGCTGGCGAATTACGCCCGCAATCAGCAGCGCAGCGCAGGCAATGTCTACGTGCAGTTCGGCACGCCGTTGTCGATGCGAGCACAACTCGCGGCGGGCGGGGACCCCGACCTGTCCGAGCCGGAACCCGGGGAGGGCACAGCCCACGACCCCGCAACCAGGGACGGTCTCCAGCGTAAGGCGATGCAGAAGGTGGCATTCGAAGTGGCGGTCGGTATCAACCGCACCACACCGGTCACCGTGAACAGCCTTGTCACCCTCGCCCTACTCGGGGTCCGCGACCGAGCGCTCACGCTCGACGAGGTGCGGGCTGTCGTCGCGCCGGTCCGCAGTTACCTCGACGCCCGCGGAGCCCCGCAAGGCGAAGTAGAACTCCTCGACCGCGAGGGTGGGCTCGCCCAGGTTCTCGCTGCGCTGACCGACGCCGGTGTGGTGACGACCTACGCCGGAGGCGACGAGGCGGTGTACTCCATCCAACCGGGTCAGCATCTCGTCGCCGCGTTCTACCGCAACAGCGGTATCCACTGGTTCGTCAACCGCTCGATCCTCGAACTCGCTGTGCTCTTCGTACACGAACACCCCAGTGACAACCCGGTGCGCACCGCGTGGCACGAAGCTAAGAATCTGCGCGACCTGCTCAAGTTCGAGTTCTTCTTCCCCGACCGCGACGCCTTCGAATCGGAGCTGCGAGATGAAGTGGAGCTTCTCGTGCCCGAATGGGAATGGGGAACGCCGCTTCCCAGCGAGGGCCGGGCGCTCAACGCGCTGATCGAGACCGGGTTGTTCATGTCGCACCGCACGCTGCGCTCGTTCTTCGACGCACAGCTCGTCGTCGCCGAGCGGCTGGCGCGCAGGGACCCTACGCTCGAAGTGGAGCGCGACGCATTCCTCGACGAGTGCGTCGCGGTGGGACGGCAGATGCTGCTGCAAGACCGGTTGTACGGTTCCGAGTCCGTATCCTCGGAACTGTTCGCAACAGCTTTGGAGCTGGCACGCAACCGCGGGCTTCTCGACCGGAACGACGACTCGGTCGCGCAGAAGCGTCGTGCGTTCGCGTCACAGCTGCTGGCCGTCGGTGAGCGGGTCGCATTGGCCGAGTCACTGGACGTGTCGAACAGGAAGGCGGAGCGGTGAACATCGAGCAGGCACTGCACAGGGTGCGGACGGGGCCTCAGGGCCCCGAAGTGGCTGCGTTCTTCGACTTCGACGGCACCATCGTGCATGGTTTCTCCGGGGTGCATTTCTTCCGCGACCGGCTCCTCGCAGGCAAAGTGACCGCGGCCGAACTCGCGTCGACCATGGTCAACGGTCTGCGCGGAACCGACAGCGAAGCCGATTTCGAACGCTTCGTAGCCGTTGCGTTCAAGGCATGGCGCGGCCACAGCGAGGAAGAACTGTACGAGATCGGGCAACGGTTGTTCATGTCCACGATCGCCGGGCACCTCTATCCCGAGGCGTGGCAGCTCATCGGAGCGCACCAGAACGCGGGCCACACCGTCGTGATCGCGTCGTCGGCATCTCGGTATCAGATCCAAGCGGCAGCCGACGCACTCGGCGTCGAGCACGTACTGTTCACTCCGCTCGAGGTGGTCGACGGTGTCCTCACCGGCAAGGTCGATGGAAAGTCGTTGTGGCGCAGCGGGAAATCCGATGCGACGCGCGCATTCATCGACGAGCACGGCATCGACGGTCCGCACAGCTACACCTATTCCAACGGCGGCGAGGACGCCGAGTTCCTCGCCACCACCGGAAACCCGACCGCGACCAACCCCGACCGCACACTCGACCGGATCGCACGCGAACGCAAGTGGCCCATCCTGCGGTTCCGGCCGCGTGGCACGCCCGGGGTGAAGGAGGCGGTGCGCACCGCTGCCGCGTACGGCGGAATCGTCGGTTCCGTCTGGACGGGGCTGGGACTCGGGCTGATCAATCGCAGCCGCAAGACTGCGCTCGACTCGATCGTGAACATCGGGTCCGATGTGTCGCTCGCGCTCGCGGGTATCGACGTGCGGGTGCACGGGGAAGGGAACGCGTGGGAGCATCGCCCGGCGGTGTTCATCTTCAACCACCAGAGTCAACTCGATCCAGTGGTCCTTGCGAAGGTCCTGCGTCACGACTTCACCGGCGTGACGAAGAAAGAGCTGGCGAACGACCCGCTCTTCGGTGCGTTGCTGCGATTCGTCGGTGCCACGTTCATCGACCGTGGCAACACCGAACGCGCCGTGGAGGCGCTGGCACCGGTCGTGGACACCCTGCGACAAGGCACCTCGGTCATCATCGCACCGGAAGGCACGCGCTCCCTGACACCGCAGATCGGGCGGTTCAAGAAGGGGGCATTCCGCATCGCTATGGAGGCCCGGGTCCCGATCGTCCCCGTGGTGATCCGCAATGCCGGGGAGTTGTTGTGGAAACACTCGACCCTGCTGCGGTCGGGCACCATCGACGTCGCAGTGCTCGCCCCCATCGATGTGAGCGAGTGGAGCGTCACCGATCTCGACACACACATCGCCGCGGTCGAAGACTTGTACCGCAAGACCCTCACGGACTGGCCGATCGAGTAGATGACCGACGACAAGACCCCCGACGAACAAGCGACGGACACCAGCGACACGACGGAAATACCCGGCCCGACGGACGCCGCAGTTGCGGGGAATTCCGGGGACTCCGGGGACTCCGGCAAGAGTCACGGCAACGGCTCTGCTCTGACTCCGAAGCGGCGTCGCTACCTGAAGTGGATCGTCGGCGGCCTGCTCGTGGTGGTGCTCACCGTCGAGGTGATCCTCGTGTGGCCCGAGCTGACCGACGGCGTCAGCGGCCTCGGCCACCTGTACTGGTGGTGGGTGATCGCCGCGATCCTCGCGTCGGTCGCGGAGATGACGAGTTTCGCCAGCGTGCAACGCACGCTGTTGTCCGCCGCGGACGTGAAGGTGACGCTTCGCCAGTCACTGGCCGTGGCGCTCGCTTCGAACTCGATGAGCGTGACCCTGCCAGGCGGTCCCGTCGTAGGAACCACCTTCACCTACCGGCAGATGCGCAAGTGGGGTGCGGCCCCCGTCATCGCCACGTGGCAGCTCGTGATGGCCGGCCTGCTCCAGGCCGCGGGACTCGCACTACTCGGGCTCGTGGGTGCTCTTCTCATCGGCGCCACCACGAACCCGTTCTCGCTGATCTTCTCCATCGGTGGCCTCGCCGCGTTCCTGGTGCTGATCCAATACGCAGCCAGCAATCCGGGGTCGCTCGAATCCATCGGCCTGATCGCATTGCGAGGGTTCAATCGGCTCAGGAAGAAGCCTGCGGAGGCCGGTTCGCGGGCGTGGCGCAAGATCGTCGATCAGATCGGGGCCGTGCAACTCGACCGTCCACACGCCGCACGCGCTTTCGGGTGGTCGCTGTTCAACTGGGTCTGCGACGGCGCGTGCCTCGCGTTCGCTGCCTACGCGGTCGGTGGCACGCCCAGCCTCGCGGGTATCGCCGTGGCCTACGCTGCAGGAACCGCGACGAGCCGTGCGATCCCGTTGCTGCCTGCCGGCCTCGGCGTGATGGACGCTGTGCTCGTTCCTGCGCTCACTGCAAGCGGAATGTCGGGCGCGGAAGCACTGTCCGCTGTGCTCGTGTACCGCCTGATCAGCTTCGTGCTCATCGCCGTGATCGGATGGGTCGTGTTTGCTCTGCGCTACCGCGGCGCCCCGGAGGAAGAGGATGACGACCCGGGCCCGGGACTCGACAAACTCTGGCAGGACTGACCCGATCGGGTGTGTACGAAGCTCATATCTGATCATGAATCCCGAATTTGTTCCGGTTCCGGCGCTGTGAGGACTAGCGTCTACGCAATCGAACGAGTGGAGGGACGAGGTTCGTGGCACAGCACGAAGCTGCACACAAGCGCGAGGTCTGGTCGGGACGGTCGGTGTTCATCATGGCCGCCATCGGTTCGGCGGTCGGCCTGGGCAATATCTGGCGATTCCCGTACATCGCATACGAAAACGGCGGTGGGGCATTTCTCATCCCCTACCTGGTGGCCCTGCTCACCGCGGGTATTCCGTTGTTGTTCGTCGACTACGCAATGGGCCACAAGTTCCGAGGATCTCCGCCGCTGGCGTTCCGGCGACTGAGCCGCGGCAGCGAATTCCTCGGGTGGTGGCAGGTCCTGATCTGCTTCGTCATCGGCGTCTATTACGCGGTGATCGTCGCGTGGGCAGGCTGCTACACGTTCTTCTCCATCACCGAGGCGTGGGGCGACAACCCCGAAGGTTTCTTCCTCGAGGACTTCCTGCATATGGACGCCGAGGCGACGTTCGGTCTGAGCTTCGTTCCGGGCGTCGCGTGGCCGCTGGTCCTGGTATGGGTTCTGGTCGTGGCCGTTCTTGCGCTCGGTGTGCAGCGCGGTATCGGCAACGCGAACCGCATCTTCGTTCCGCTGCTCGTGATTCTGTTCGGCGCCCTGGTGGTCCAGGCGTTGCTGCTCGACGGTTCGGCTCTCGGCCTCGACGCGTTGTTCACCCCCAATTGGGAGGCGTTGACCGACACCGGAGTGTGGATCGCGGCCTACGCACAGATCTTCTTCTCGCTGTCCGTTGCCTTCGGCATCATGCTCACCTACTCGTCGTATCTGAAACGCAAGACCAACCTGACCGGCTCGGGACTGGTGGTGGGTTTCTCCAACTCGAGTTTCGAGGTGCTCGCCGGAATCGGTGTGTTCTCGGCGCTCGGGTTCATGGCGCAGGCTCAGGGCGTCGCGGTCGACGAGGTCGTAGCGAGCGGTATCGGCCTGGCCTTCATCGCCTTCCCGACGATCGTGTCGCAGATGCCGGGCGGTCCCATCTTCGGTGTGCTGTTCTTCGGGTCGCTGGTGTTCGCCGGGTTCACATCGATGATCAGCATCATCCAGGTGACGGTCTCCGCCTTCCAGGACAAGACCGGGCTCGGCAAGGTACCCGCGTCACTTACGATCGGCGGCGCTGCAGCCATCGTGTCGATACTCCTGTTCCCCACTACAACCGGCTTGAACACCCTCGACGTGGTGGACCGGTTCGCGAATCAGTTCGGCATCGTGGGTGTTGCGTTCGCGGCCGTTATCGTGATCGCGTGGGTGCTGCGGCGCCTGCCCGAACTGCGTGACCATCTCAACTCGGTGTCGTCGTTCAAGGTCGGCGTGGTGTGGCAGGTCTTCGTCGGCGTCGTCACTCCGGTGGTGCTCGGTTACATGCTGTTCAGCGAGATCCGTGACCGCATCAACGAAGGCTACGGGGGACTCCCGGACAGCTTGGTGACGACGTTCGGGTGGGGTGTCCAGATCGCGGTGATCATTCTCGCGATCGCCATGTCGTTCATTCCTTGGCGTCGCGGGGTCGAAGCCGAGTTCGAACTCGACGAGAACCGTTCGGTTTCCACACCAGCGCTCACCAAAACAGAGCAGGGAGAGAATTCGTGAACACCTCCGCAATCGTGATGATGGTCCTCGCTCTGGCCACCTTGTGGGGCGGGCTGATCCTGAGCGTGCTCCATCTACGGAAGCACCCCGACGAGATCGAGTGATCTGCTCGACCACAGTGTCGGTTGAGTAACACACGGGGCGGCGCTCTGGCCGGAGCGCCGCCCTTGTGCTTTCCTTGATTCGGTCAGTCTCAACCTTTACTTGAGACTGAGAGTTCGAACAGTGTTGACACGATCCGTCGAGACCGATGTGTCGAGACCTGATCCACAGGAGCCCACATGACCCGCAGGACCACGCGCCTCCGGATGCGCCCCTTCGCCGCAGCGGCCACGCTGGCCGTCGCGGCCGGCCTCGCACTGCCCGTCGTCGCCACGGCGCAACCGGCGGAACCACCGATCGTCGACGCACCCGCGCCCGCCGATGTGCCCGCACCCGCCGCCGACAGCGCAATCGCCACCACGCTCGGTGTATTGCGCTCGACACCCGGCGTCGACCAGGCTGCACTCGCGGCGGCCGAGGCCATCGCAGGCGCACGCGGCAGTGCCGTCGACGCCGCCGAGGGAACCCCACTCGCCGCGTACGACGAGGGGATGGAATTCCTGCGCCGACTCGGCGTCGAGCCGTTCCTCTACCCCACCGGCGCACCGTTCTGCACGCCCGACGGCAATCTGCCCCTCGGAATCGCCCCCGCGGTGGCCGGAGCGGTACCCGGACCGTGGCCCGGTCAGAGCATCGGAGAGTTCTCTCTGGACGTCGTCGACCCCGCCCAAACACTGTTCGCCTTCGTGCCGATGGGCCTAGAGGACGACGCGAACGCCGACGGCATCCAACTCGCGTGGCTCAACGTCAACACGCTCCAAGGCGGACTGGTGCCGATGGGCACACTCGACGAAGCCTCACGCGCGGCGATCCCCGAGACGATCCCGGCCCCCATGCGACCGATGGTCGAGGCGGCCATCTCCCAGTTCCTTGCCGACACCGTTCCGTTCGGCGGTGTGCGCGTCGCACCGGTCGACACCGGCGCGGGCACCGTCCTGGCCGCCGTGTTCGGCACGGTACAGAACGGCGAGTCGTCGTGCTTCTTCCTGCCGACCGTCGGCATCGTCGAGGTGCCGGCCTGACATCTGCCGCAAACAGGATGCAGCGGGTGGGCTCAGCTCACCCGCTGCATCCGTTCGAGGCGGTCGAAGACCAGCCGCACCGCGGTGTCCATGTGCTCGAGAACGCCTTCACCGCCCTGTCGCCCATTGGCCCACGCAACCAGGGTCGACATCCACACGTCCGCAACGATGCGCACCGCGTTGAGCACCTCTTCGGTGACGACCTCGATACCGGCCGACTTCGCGAACAACTCGGTGAGCACCTGACCGAGCCGGTCGAGTTCAGGCGCCGACGACGCGTCGGCGAACATCACGGCACGCACCAGAGCGTCGTACTGGCGAGGATCCTGCTCGAGCCTCGAGACGGACGCTTGCAACACACCCATGATCCGCTCGTGCGGCGTATCGCCCGGGAGCTCGGCGCCCGAAAAGTACTCGCCGACCTCTTCGAACTGGGTCACCATCGCCACCACGAGCAGCTGATTCTTGGACGGGAAGTACCGGTAGACCGTGCCGAGAGCGACACCCGACCGATCAGCGACGGCACGCATCTGCACGGCGTCGTAACCACCCTCGGACGCGAGCGCCTTCGCAGAGTCGACGATCCGCAGATACCGTGCGCGCTGCGCCGGTTTCAGCCCGGCCCCCGGCGATTGAGCAACCTGACGTTTCCGCGCCTCGACCCCCACGGCCGACTCTTCCGTCATCGATGTCACCTTCCGCTAGTGCACGTCCAGGATAGTGGACCGCCTTCATCGACCCGGAAATACTAGACACCTGTCCGGAAACCCTTCCATCCAAAGATAGAACGCGTTACATTTTTTGCGTCATCCGATGAGAGGGGTCGCTGTGCGCCACGGAATCACCCTGTTCACGAGCGATCGGGGAATCCGACCCGACGCCGCCGCAAAAGCCGCGGAGGAAGCAGGCTTCGACAGCTTCTATGTGCCCGAACACACGCACATCCCCGTCCGGCGCGAATCCGCCCACCCCGGAACCGGAAACGAGACCCTCCCCGACGACCGCTACATGCGCACCCTCGACCCTTGGGTCGCGCTCGGACTCGCCGCAGCCGTCACCTCCACCATCCGCCTGGGCACCTCGGTCGCACTGCCCCTCGAGCACGACCCCATCACCCTCGCGAAGACCATCGCCACGCTCGACCACCTCTCCGGTGGCCGTGTCGTTATCGGAACCGGATTCGGCTGGAATGCAGAAGAACTCGCCGACCACGGAGTCCCGCCGAAGAAGAAGCGAACAGCCCTGCGCGAGTACCTCGAAGCCATGCAGGCGCTGTGGACCCAGGAAGAAGCGTCCTACGACGGCACGTTCGTATCGTTCGGGCCGAGCTGGGCATGGCCCAAACCGATCCAGCAACCTCGCCCACCGGTGTTGCTCGGTGCCGGCGCCACCGACCGGAACTTCGAGTGGATCGTCCGCTCCGGCGACGGCTGGATCACCACCCCCACCGAACGCGACATCGTCGACAACGTGCAACGCCTGCACAAGATGTGGGCCGATGCCGGGCGCACCGGAACCCCCGAGGTGCTTGCGCTCGCAGGTCGTCCCGACTCCGGACAACTCGAACAGTGGCGCGACGCCGGCGTCACCGAAGTGATCTTCGGGTTGCCCGACCGCTCCGAGGAAGAGGTTGTCGCCTACATCGACCGTCTCGCCGGAAAACTCGGCCTCACTTCCTGACCCACCCGCACCAGAAACGGATCACCATATGAGCACCGACATCCACCCCTTGCTCGCCGAGCAGGTCACCACCTGGGATCACGAGGCCGATGTTGTCGTTGCCGGATACGGCATCGCAGGCGTATCCGCATCCATCGAAGCCGCCCGCAGCGGCGCCGAAGTTCTCGTCCTCGAGCGCACCGGCGGGTGGGGCGGAGCAGCGTCACTGTCCGGCGGCATCGTCTACCTCGGCGGAGGCACCGGACTGCAGAAAGCGCTCGGATTCGACGACTCCGCCGAGAACATGAAAGCCTTCATGCTCGCCGCCCTCGGCCCGGGAGCCGACGAAGCGAAGATCTCGGAATACTGCAACGGCAGCGTCGAACACTACAACTGGCTCGTGGACAACGGTGTCGTGTTCAAGGAGAGTTTCTGGGGCGAACCGGGGTGGGAGATCCCCGGCGACGACGGCCTCATGTTCTCCGGCGGAGAGAACTCTGCGCCTTTCAACGAGATCGCCACGCCCGCACCGCGCGGGCACGTTCCGCAGATGACCGACAAGCGCACGGGAGAGAAGGGCGGCGGCTTCAAGCTCATGGAGCCGCTGGCGCAGGTGGCCGAAGAACTCGGTGTCCGACCCGAATACGACGTGCGTGTGCAGCGCCTCATCGTGGACGGCGCCGGGCGCGTCGTCGGGCTCGCCGCCAAGCAGTACGGCAAGGACATCCACATCAGGGCCCGGCGCGGTGTCGTCCTGGCCACCGGAAGCTTCGCGTACAACAAGGACATGGTCGCCACCTATGCACCGCAGCTGAACGGCCGGCCGGCCGCCGCCATCGAGGAACACGACGGTCGCGCCATCCGCATGGCACAGGCGCTCGGCGCCGACCTCGCGCATATGGACGCGACAGAGGTCGCCTTCTTCGGCGACCCGCAGTTGATGGCGCGCGGGATCCTCGTGAACGCCCGCGGCCAGCGCTACGTCCCCGAAGACACCTACCCCGGCCGGATCGGGCAGCTGACCCTGCTGAAGAACGACAACCAGGCCTACCTGATCATCGACGAGAGCGCGTACGAAGAAGGATGCGCCACAGTCAGTTCCACTCCGTACTTCCGATTCCAGCCCAAGTGGGTGGCCGAGACGGTGGAGGAACTCGAATCCGACATGGGACTGCCGGCCGGCACCTTGCAGTCCACCGTCGAGGTGTACAACCGGCACGCAGCCGACGGCTGCGACCCGGTGCTCGGAAAGAAGAGCGAATGGGTCAAGCACATCGGAACACCTGTTGCCGCAATGGATCTGCGCAACTGCACTGCCGGGTTCACCCTCGGTGGGCTGCGCACCACCGTCGACTCCGAGGTCCTGCACGTCTCGGGTGAGCCGATCCCCGGGCTCTACGCGGCGGGCCGCTGCACGTCGGGTGTGTGCGCGTGGGGCTATGCGAGCGGCACCTCGCTCGGCGACGGCAGCTTCTTCGGCCGACGCGCAGGAATCTCTGCCGCCAAGAACTGACGTCGAGGTCACCCGCCCCCAACTGAGCGAGTGTGCCCTTCATTCGATCTGATCGAGTGAAGGGCACACTCGCTCAACAGGGTTGGGACGGCGACAGTCAGAGGACAGTGAGCGGCAGCGGAATCCCCCGGTCTGCGAACACGAACTCCGCACCCGAGCTGAATCTGGTGATCTGCACGTCCTTGGACTCTCGCGCCGGCGTGTCCTCCCGGATCACGTCGACGACGAGTGCGTCGGGCGACTCCGCTACCACCCGCGTCGTGAAATGCGGGTCGACCCCGCGGACCAGCGCATCGAGAGGTCCGAGGTGGTCGGCGTCGATGAAGGTCGTCCATCCACCATCGGCGTCCACTCCCCGGTCTCGCCCGATGCGCATCCGAACGTGGTCATCGTGCAACTCGATCGTGCGTCCCACGTACTGATGCGGCGAGAGGACGGGATGGATACCCAGGACGGTCGCCAGATCGTCGAACGTGCCGGACAGGCCGAGTACGTTGCGGATCCGTTCCGAGGTCAGCCCGGCGATGCCGGTGAGTTGCTTCCTCAGCAACGTGGACGCAGAGTCCTCGTCGGTGCGTTTGCGGACCCCGATCAGGAATCCGAGGGTGAGCATGTGCTGCTGGAGGCACACCTCCTCCGCGATCCGGACGAGCGCCGAATGGGAGAAGTCGCCGAAACGCACGTCCGAGAGCAACGGCCCCGAGTACTCGTCACGCCCGGCACCACCGGGGACGATCGGGCTCAGCTCCACCGATCTCGCTGCCGTTCGTCCCAGCGCATCGGTGTGCGGCTCGACGGCCGGCGGAACATGCGCCGGGTCGATCGTCACCGTCCACGCGCAGTGCGGATGCCGGTCCTCCGGGCGGCGCGGCGGACGATGGATCGGTCGCACCTGCGCGTGCGGATTCGTCGCGAGTGCTGTGGCGTCGAATGTCGGATCTTCGATGTCATGGCACATCGCCGTCACATACTCGTCGCCGAGCGGTTCGACATCCATGAGCGCGCCGCAATGATCGAGCCAGAATTCACCGTGGTCGCGGTCGTCGACGCGGAACCGGAAGTCCATGAACTGCGGTGGTGCTCCGATGTCGAGTTGCAGGCCCTTGAAGATCGTCACGACGTCGTCTCCCTCGTAGTTCAGCGCCTGCTGCATGCGCCGGGTGTACCAGGGAGAGGATGCCTGCCATTCTTCGATCGCGATGGCCGCCATGCCTTCCCGGCCGAACGCGGAGATCAGATGGGCCATGCCGGAGCGGTCGATCAACTGACCACACAGCAACAGTTCAGGGACGAGAACCGCGAGATCCTCACGCGACAGCGCCTCGAACGATGTGCCGTTCCGCACCGTGGTCACCACAGCGGCACCGGAGCCTGCCCCACGGGGTACCAGCCGGGGAGGCGTTTTCCGGACGTGGAACGCTCGATGCGCTTGTTCATGCCGTCGGACAATGCCCCGTCGGTGATCATCTCGAGGAACAACTGCGACACGTTCCCGAAATCGAAGAAGTCGCGCTGCCACGACCACTGGAAGTTCCCGCCGTACCGGAACCAGCTGCCGCCGATACCGTGCACCGAGTAGTGCTCGCCGTTGTCGCGCTTCGCGTCGGCGATCTGCTTCCACATGCCGATCACATCGCCGCTGCGGTCGTCGACGATCAGCTGCTGGTAGGGGTACTCCCACCCTTCCAGACCACGCATCTCCTGGCCCAGCGCGAGCTCGCGGATCTCGTCCCGGCCGACGGCCATGAAATCGTCCTTGGGCCCGTAGTTCCACCCGTAGGTGGCGTCTTCGGTGTACATCTCGGCCAGGGGCTTCCAATCACCCGCCGCCTCGGCCCGCTTGTTGGCGTCGATCCAGCGGGAAATCATCTCGTCGAGCTCAGCACGGTCGAATGTGGACATAACGTCTCCTGTCGTCAGTCTTGGGCTAGTCGCAATGCTTGGGTGGGGCAATAACGGACAGCGGCGTCGACGTCGTCGCGCTGGTCGTCGGGGACCTCGTCGACGAGGACCTCCACGGTGCCGTGTTTGGGAACGGTGAACACCTCGGGTGCTTCCATCTCGCACATGGCGTGCCCCTGACACAGGTCGAGATCCACTTCGATCTTCACGACTACTCCGTTTCCCGGGTGCGGCGCCGATACCGCACTGTGCACGGCTGCGCGAGCTGCACCACCATCTTCGAATGATCGTTGCGGTAGGTGTCGGAGGGCTGGGCCAGCTCGAATTCGAAGTCGCGCAGCAGGATCGAGAAGATAGCCTTCAGCTGCATCAACGCGAACGCCGCGCCGACGCATCGGTGCCGGCCTGCACCGAAGGGAATCCACGTCCACCGGTTGACGATGTCTTCCTGGTTCGGGTCGATGTAGCGGCCCGGATCGAACACGTCGGGATTCGGGAAGTCCTCGGCAATACGGTTGGAGATCGCCGGGGTCGCGCCGACGAGATCGCCTTCGGCGATGCGGTAGCCGGCGACCTCGAAGTCACCGCGTGCAACCCGCAGCAGCAGAATCAGCGGCGGATGCATCCGAAGCGTCTCCTTGAGTACTGCCTCCAGATTCGGGATCTGCCGCAGCGCATGAAAACTCACGTCCGCGCCGTCCGAGTAGATCGCGTCGAGTTCGTCGGTCACCTGCTGCATGCTCTGCGGAGTGCGCAGCAATTCGATCAATGCCCACGCCGCGGTCCCGGAAGTGGTGTGGTGCCCGGCGAACATCATGGAGATGAAGATGCCGGTGATCTCGTCGGCGGTGAACCTCTCGGTGCCGTCCTCGTTCTTGATGGAGACGAGCACGTCGAGCAGGTCGCGGTCCTCCTTACCCTGCGGCGGATGTGCGATCCGACCGTTCATGATGTCCTGCACCAGTTCGACGAGCCCGCGGCGGGCCTCGTCGCGACGGCGGAAGCTGTCGATCGGTGCGTAGGGGTCGACGAAAGCGAGTGCGTCGGTGCCCTTCTCGAGATCGTGGTAGAGGTGCGCGAAGCGGTCGTCGAGTTCGTCGCGGAACTTCTTGCCGATCAGGCACGCCGACGACGTGTAGATCGTCAGCTCGGCGAAGAATTCGAGGAGGTCGATTTCGCCCTCATCGCCCCACCCGGCGATCATGTCCTGGACCTCGCGGTCGATGGTCGCCGCGTGCCCCCTCATCTGTTCGCCGCGCAGTGCCGTGTTGTGCAGCATCTCCTTGCGCCGCTCCGGGCTCGCATCGAACACGACACCCTCCCCGAACACGGGCGTCATGAACGGGTAGGCGGCCTGCTGGTCCAGTTCTTCGTCGGACGACCGGAAGAAGAACTCGTTGGCTTCGGCGCCCGAGAGCAGCACGACCGTCTTGTCGGCGAGTTGGAAGACGCCGACGTCGCCGCATTCGTCGCGGACGCGGTTCATCAGTGCGATGGGGTCGGTGCGCAGTTCTTCGAGGTGTCCGTGCTCGTGCTCGCCGCCGGAGACTCGAGGGGGTGCGACGGTCGTGTGTGGTGCCCCGCTGTTCGATGTCCCAGTGGTCACTTGTCTTCCTTCCGCAAGGGCGCTTCGGGCTGCACTTCGACGAGCACGATGTGGGCTCCGCGAGGGACCGAGACCACGCTCGCTGCCGCGGCGGCGATATCCGACGCCCGGAGGAAATACGGGTGCCGGGCGAAGCCCCAGCGCTCCCAGTCCTCGAGGAGCGGGCCGACGACCTCGGCCGGCGCTGTCATCCCAGCGCCGGTCTGGGTGGGGCCGGGCCGGACGGTGGAGGCGCGCACACCCGTCCCTTCGAGTTCCATCCGCAACTGGACGACGAGCGCTTCGAGGCCGGTCTTCGCCGCCACGTAGGCGCCCATCCGCGGCCTCGGAACGTCGGCGCAGTCCGATCCGATCACGACGAAGTCTCCGCGCCGACGTTCGATCATTCCGGGAAGCACGCGCCGCGCGAGACGTTGAGTGCCGTTCAGGTGGACGTTCACCTGGAACTCGAACCGGTCCGTATCCATCTCGTGAACCAGTGAGAAGTCCATGTCGCCTGCGCCGGAGACGACGATCTCGGTGGCTCCGAGGGCATCCTCTGCTGCCGCGACGAACGCGTCGACGGAGTCGGTCGACGACACGTCGAGGTAATGGGCGAAGGCCTCGCCGCCTTCGGCACGGATCTTCTCGGCAATCGCCTCACACTCCTCGACTCGGCGGGCACCGAGTGCGACGGGATGACCGAGTTCGGCGAGCGCGTAGACGGTAGCCGTCCCGATTCCCGACGACGCGCCGCTGACGAGCGCGGGCCTGCGCTCGGGGTGTGGCTCGAATCTAGGCATGTCGCTCCGTCACTTTCATGGGGAGGGCGGCGAAGCCGCGCACATTGGTGGAGTGGACCCGCTCGGAGCGGTCGAAGTCGATCTCGTAGTCGGCGACTCGACGCGCGAACTGTTCGAGGGCGATGTTCGCCTCGAGGCGCGCGAGGTGAGCTCCGAGACAGAAATGTACTCCCGCACCGAAGCTTGCGAGCTTGCCGGATGCGTTGCGGCCGAGCCGGAATTCGTCGGCATCATCGAACACCTCGGAGTCGCGGTTGGCGGATCCGATGAGCAGCAGCACTTTGTCGCCGGAGCGGATGGTGGCGCCGTGCAGGTCGATGTCCGCGGCGGCGGTGCGCGCGACGAGCTGACTCGAGGTGTCGTATCGGAGGGTTTCCTCGACCCACTCGGGTGCGCGCTGCGGATCCGAAAGTACCTGCGACACTTCGTTCTTGTTCTTCGCTCCCCAGTAGAGCGCGTTGCCGAGGAGTTTGGTTGTAGTTTCGTTTCCGGCCACCACCATCAGAAACATGAATCCGATGATCTCGTCATCGTCGAGCCTGTCGCCGTCGATCTCGGCGTCGAGCAGCGCAGAGGTGAGATCGGCGGTGGGCGCTTTCCGACGCTCGGCGATCATGTCGGCGTAGTAGCCCACGAGGTGCAGCGATGCTTCCATAGCCGAGACCGGGACGTCGAGCACACCTTCGTCGCGGTGCACCACGAGATCTGCGAGTCGCCTGACCTCAGCGCGATCGGCCTCGGGAACTCCCATGAGTTCGGAGATGACGTCCATCGGCAACCTGGCGGCGACGTCGGCGATCCAGTCGAATTCACCTCCTGCGAGCGCAGGTTCGAGGTGACCGAGGGTGAGTTCGAGTATTCTCTCCTGCAGTTCCGCGACCCGTCGCGGGGTGAACCCTTTCGACACGAGTTGTCGCATACGCATGTGTCGCGGGTCGTCCATCGCGAGGAACGACATCACCTTGTGGGCGTTCGGCCCGTAGGCCGCGGGATCCAGCGAGACACCGTTCGCGCTGGACAGTCGCGTGTTGTCGCGAAAACCTGCGACGACGTCGGCGTGACGCGACAATGCCCAGAAGTTCAGGTCCGGGTTGTAGTAGAGCGGCGCCTCCTCACGCAGCCGGCGATAGGTGGGGTACGGATCCTCGTGGAAGGCGTAGTCGTAGGGATCGAACGTGGGCGGGTCGATCGACACGGACTCCGGGGGAGCCTGGATCATGGATCACTCCAATAACAGTCGGGCCGAGATTTCCAGCCTGTCGGCGAGCTTTTCGTATGTTCCGTAACCCATTCCCGCGCGCACGAGCGCACCTGCGTAGAGCAGTTCGAGCGCCTCGAGCTCGTCGCCGTCCGGGCCGTCCCCGAGTGCGGCGGAGAGCCTTTCGCGGATATCGATACCGATTCGTGCGCGCAGATGCTCGACGTCGGGGTCGCGGCCGAGCAGCGCACTCGTGACTGCGGCGGCCAGTTCCGGCTCGTCGGCCATGAGCAGCGCCACGCCCCTGAGGACCGAAACCACGCGGTCGACTCGATCCGCTTCGCCCGACTCTTCGATGGGTGCGGTGGCGAGCCGGCGCCAGAATACTTCCGCGACCAGGTGCTCCTTGGAGGAGAAGTACGTGTAGGCGGTGGCGGGAGCCACGCCGGCGCGTGCGGCGACGATGCGGACGGTGAGTCCGGTGAATCCTTCTTCGCTCAATACCTCGACGGCGGCCTGCGTGAGGCGCTGCACGGTGTCGGCCTGCCGTTCGGTGAGCCGACGTCGGGTGGATTCGAGATTCACATTTCTGGACACGTGTCTGGACATTACTACGGTAACCATCGTCCGGCAATGGTCGACGACCTGCGCGCGCATGAATTCAGGCCTGGCGCGGGTGGATCCGCACGGGCATGGCCTTGATCCCGTTGATGAAGTTCGATCGCAACCGCCGCGCAGGCCCCGCCGGTTCGACGCGGTCGAGTCGCGTCGCGAGGGTCTCGAACATGATCTTCAGTTCGAGCCGCGCGAGGTGCGCACCGAGGCAGAAGTGCACACCGGTACCGCCGAATGCCACATGCGGGTTGTCGCTGCGCGCGATGTCGAAGACGTGGGGGTCGTCGAACACGTCCGCGTCGCGGTTGGCACTCGGGTAGTAGACCACCACCTTGTCGCCCCGGTCGACCTCCTGGTCTCCGATTGCGGCCGGGCAGGTGGGTGTGCGACGGAATCCGATGACAGGACTGACCCAGCGTAGGACCTCTTCCACCGCGCTCGGCAGGAGTTCCGGTTCGTTCTGCAGACGTCGCCATTGATGGGGGTGGTCCATGAAAGCCTGCATTCCGCCGGAGATCGCGTTGCGGGTCGTCTCGTTCCCCGCGATCACGAGGAGCACGAAGAACATGTCGAATTCCATTTCGGAGAGTGTGTCGCCGTTCTCGTCTGGAGTGACGAGCCTGGTGACGATGTCGTCGCGCGGCTCCACCCGTCGCTGTGCGGCAATCTCGTTGGCGTAGAGGAAAACCTCTGCCGCAGCAAGTTCGCCATCCGCACGGGTGCTGCCGTACTCCGGGTCGTCCCAGCCGATCATCCTGTTCGACCAGTCGTAGAGTTTGCCGACATCTTCGGCGGGTGCGCCGAGCAGTGCGGCGATCACTTCGAGCGGGAGTGGCGCTGCCGCGACCGGCACGAAGTCGACAATCTTCCCGTCGCGACCCGCCTCGATCAAGTCGTCGACCACGCGTGTACAGATGGCGCGGATTCGACCTTCGAGCTGCTTGGTCACGCGCGGGGTGAAGCCTCTGCTGACGAGCTGACGCAGCCGCGTGTGGTCCGGGGGATCGAGGTTGAGGAGCATCGATGCCTGTTTGAGCCGGGTCTCCTCGTCGAACTCGTCGATCTGGGTGGATCCCATTGCGGCCGAGAAGGTCGTGCCGCGTGAGACGCCGATGACGTCGGCGTGCCGGGTCACCGCCCAGTATCCGGGCCCGTCGTCTTCGGGCTGCCAATACACCGGGCAGTGCCTGCGGAGGTCGTCGAAGAAAGCGTGCGGAACCCCCTCGGTGTAGAGATCGGGATTCTTCAGATCGGTACGGGAAGTCGTCATGGTTGCGCCTCACGCTCGAACGGCTCAGATTTGAAGGTGACGAACAGTCATCACTTATAAACTACATATCTTCGTTTGTAACGTAAGCCCCTTAGACTGAATTCATGGCACGTGACAATTCCCGACCGGTCAGACGACGAACCCTCACGCGCGACAAGGTGATCGACGCTGCGATCGATGCGGTCGACGAGGCCGGGTGGGAGCAACTCTCGATGAGCACGCTGTCGAGCCGGCTCGGGATCGTCGCAGCCTCCCTCTACAACCACGTCCGCGGCCTCGACGACGTCCGCGCCGCAGTACAGGCGCGCGCGATGACGGACCTCGGGCTTCACCTGCGTGAAGTGGCGATGGGGCGCAGTGGCAGAGACGGTCTGCGCGCTCTGATCGACGCCCACAGAGCGTGGGCCACGACGCGCCCGAGGCGCTACCAAGCGCTGACCACTGCGCCGATCGATCGGGAGACGCTGATCGCGGCAGCGCTCGATGCCAACGTCGCGCTCAGCACGATGCTCGCTTCCTGCGGGGTCCCCGAAAAGAACAGGCTCGAAGTCACGATCGGCATGTTCTCGGCTCTGCACGGGTTTGCACTCCTCGAGAGCAGCGGCTTCCTCGGCGACGAAGTAGCTCTCGACCGCATCTACGAGACGGTAGTCCGGGGCGTACTGGCGTATGTGGGCGTGGACAGCGCACAAACGCGGGGTGAGGACGCAAGGTAGGTGTAGCAGCCCTCACGCCCGCGCGGGGACCGGACCATTCTCCGGATGCACGCATCGATCGGCGCGTCCTTCGCACTGGGATTCGAGAAGAACCGGCCGTGTGTCGCACGCACCGGGTGTGGACATCGCGCAGCGGGGGTGGAACCGGCAGCCGGCAGGAATCGCGTTGGGAGGAGGCACGCTGCCGGGAATCGGGTCGAGTCTGCCACCGCGACCACGTCGCGGCGTCGCGGCGAGTAGTCCCTTGGTGTACGGATGCGAGGGCCGTACCAGCACGTCCGCCGTCGGGCCTTCCTCGACGATCTGCCCGCAATACATCACCGCGATCCGATCACAGGTCCCGGACGCGACACCGAGATCGTGAGTGATGAGCAGGACCGCAACATCAAGATCACGCTGCAGTTCGGCGAGCAACTCCATCACGCGGGCCTGCACGGTTGCGTCGAGCGCGGTCGTCGGTTCGTCGGCCACCAGGACGGACGGTTCACACGCAAGCGCCATCGCGATCATGACGCGCTGCGCCATCCCCCCACTGAAGCTGAACGGCATCTCGTGCGCACGCCGCGTCGCGTCCGGAATTCTTACCCGATCGAGCATCTCCACAGCCCGCGCCCACGCCTCCTTACGGCTACCACCGCGATGACGTCGCACAGATTCTGCGATCTGTCCCCCGACCGACATCGTCGGATTCAAACTGCGGCGTGGCTGCTGGAAGATCATGCCGATATCGCGACCGAGAATCGCACTGCGCTGCTTGGGTGTGAGCGCGAGGACATCGATGTCACCGAGACGGACGCTGCCGGACACGATGCGGCCACCGGTGTATTCGGTCAGGCCCGTGATCGCGAGAGACGTGACGCTCTTACCGGAACCGGATTCCCCTACCAGCCCGAGCATTTCACCGCGCCGCAGTACCAGGTCGACGCCGTCGACCGGCCGAATCACATCCCGCCCGTGACCGAACTCGATCGTGAGGTCGCGCGCTTCGAGAACGACATCTCCTCCAGTAGCACTCTGCTTGCTCATCGTGTCCCCTTCGTGTCGCCGACAGCGGTGCGCAGACCGTCACCGATCTGGGAGAACGCCAGAACCGTCAGTGCGATGGCAAGGCCCGGCGCGAACATCAAGAACGGTGCCGCATAGAAGTTGTCGAACGCGGTGCGCAGCAACGATCCCCAACTCGCCTGCGGTGGGGTCACACCCAAGCCGAGGAAGCTGAGGTTCGCCTCGGCGATCATTGCGATCCCGAACAGCAAGCTGACCTGAACAAGCACCGGCGGAAAGGTGTTACGTAGCACATGGACGAACATGATGCGCAGAGGCCGGCATCCGATCGCCACGGCAGCTTCCACATAAGTTTCGGAACGCACCGCCATCGTGGCACCGCGGACAATGCGGAAGATCGAAGGTGAGAACACCACGCCGATCGCGAACATTGCGGTGGTCAGGCCCGGTCCGACTACCGCCACAACAGTCACGGCGAGCAGGAGGGCGGGCACGCTCATCAGCGCATCGTTGAGTCGGCCGAACACCGCGTCGATCCTCCCCCCGAAGTATCCGGATACCAGCCCCAGCGGCAGACCGATGATGACCGACACGAGGACAGCCTCTGTCGCCGCGATCATGGTCACGCGCGTCGCGTCGACCAGTCGGCTGAACTGATCACGACCGAGATCATCGGTGCCGAGCCAAAATTCGGAGTTCGGCGATACCAGGGCGTGCCGCAGGTTCAAGGTGTTGGGGTCGGTGGACACGACGAGCGGACCGACAATTGCCACGAGCGTGACGAACCCAAGAAAGACGAGGGCACACAGTGTGGCTCGATCTCGACACAATGTGCGTACGGTCGCGGCAGCCATACTCGCGTCCGCGGCGGGGGGCTTCTCAGCTTCGGCCGATGCCGGAGGCGCGACAGGGGCCGGGGCCCGGACCTTTTCATCATGCAGCGACACGGTTGACCGTCCTCGGGTCGATGAAGCGATAGGAAAGATCGACGAGCAGGTTGATCACCAGAACGACAGCAGCGGCGAGCGCGACGATCCCGAGAATCGTCGGAATGTCACGTCCGAGCACGGAGTCGATGGTCAAGGTTCCGAGGCCCTGGATGCCGAAAACGGTTTCGATCACGACCGTGCCGCCGAGCAACTGCGCGATACGGATGCCCAGCACGGTGACGATCGGGATGCCCGCATTGCGCACGACGTGCATCGTGTAGATCCGCCAGGTCGGCATACCCTTTGCTCGCGCGGTGAGAATGTGGTCTTTGTCCAGCACTTCCAGCACCGAGCCTCGGGTGTGCCGGGCGAGCTCGGCGGCAGGCATGATGGCCAAGGCGACCGCAGGCAACACCACATGCGCCGCCCACGGGGCCACTCCCTCGGACAACGGAACGTATCCGGTGGCAGGCATGGTGCGCAGGGTCAGCGCGAAGACCATGACCAGAAGCATGCCGACCCAGAACTGCGGGAGTGCGATACCTGCCGCGGACACCACACCGACGATCCGGTCGATCACCCCTCCGGGGCGCACGGTGGCAACGATGCCCAGGCCCACACCCAGAACGATCGCAATGACAATCGCGACCAGCGCGAGCGACAGGGTCGGTTCGAGTCGCGAACCGATGAGCTCGGTGACGGGCTGCCGTCTGCTGTAGGACGTACCGAGATCGCCCGTCAGGGCCGAGGAGAGCCAATTCCAGTACCGAATGAAGAACGGTTGATCCAGACCCAATTCACCACGCACGCGGGCGATATCCTCGTCCGTAGCATTCTGGCCGGCAAGGTCGATAGCAGGGTCTCCCGGTGCGGCCGCCATCATCGCGAAGACCGAGAAGGTGACCAGCAGGAACAGGACCGGGGTCGTGATGACGACCCGGCGCAGTGTCGTCACGACGGTTCTGCCTCTCCGACCCGCCCGACGTAGCGCAGGTCCATCATGAACTGGGACTCACCGTTGAGCGCCTCGTCGAAGCCGACCACGTCGGACGCTATGAGGAAGTACGTGTTGTAGTGGCAGATCGGAACGAAGATCGCAGCTTCGGCAAGAGCAGTCACCAGTTGCGCGTTGATCCGTTCGCGTTCCTGCGGATCGACTGCCCTGGAAGCCTGTTCGGCAAGCGCGGCAAGCTCAGGATCGTCGTAGGAGAGCCGGGAGTCGGCCATGGTCCACTTCACTGTGTCGGCTACCGTGCCCTCGGACGCCATCGAGTACATGAACGAATCGGACTGTGCAGTGCGGAAGGCAGTCAGTGCCTCGATGCTGGTGCCCGGCCGGAGCACCGTCTCGACACCGATCTCGGCAAGATTGTCGGCCGCGATCACCGGGAGCGCTTCGCGGCCTGCGGTGTAGGAAATCTCGAACTTCCTCCAGCCGGCCGCCTCAGCGAGTTCCCGGGCCTTCGCTGGATCGTGCGGATACGGATCGGTGAAGTTCTCGACATAACCTGGGAATCCCTCCCTCGGCAGCTGCGCCGACGGAACGCAATCACCTTGGTAGTAGCCCTCTGCGATTGCCTCGCGGTCGATCCCGCGCACCAGCGCTTCGCGAACTCGAGGATCGGGCAGACGATCGGATTGGATCCACAATGCCGCAAGCTGGCTGGTCGGCACCTCGACGAGCCGCAAAGTACTGCCCTGCGCTGCCAGCTGAGCCTGCCGCACTCCTTGCGCGACCACCGAGTTGACGTAGGACACGTCGATTTCCCCGGAACGGATCGCGGAGTCACGGGTACGGTCGTCGGCAATGAAGCGAATCTCCAGATTTGCCAGCGCGCCCGCCTCAGGATCCCAGTTCTCCTCTGCGGCGCGGACATAGCTCACCGACTGGCTCGGAACAAAGGTCTCGACGAGATACGGACCGGTGCCCGCGGTACCCGGATCGACCCGTAGGTCGCGGTTCGGGTCGGCGAGTGCGGCGGGACTGATCATCGCACCGGCCGGCCCGGCGAGGACGGTGGGCATATCCGGAGTGGGCGCCGAGTAGTGGAACACCACCTCGTGATCGCCCACGATCTCGATGCGCTCGAGAGTTGCCAGGAATGGCGCCACCACCGAGTCCGGCAACTGCTGCGCGCGCGTGATCGACGCGACCAGCGCCGAGGCATCGAACGGTGTGCCGTCGTGGAACTCGACGTCATCGTGGAGCACCATCGACATCGACATCGCGTCGGGAGCGGTAACCCACGATTCGGCGAGCATCGGCACGATCTCCCCACCGTTTTCGGCCCTGGTCAGGCGGTCGAAAACCGGGTAGTAATACACGCGTTCACCCGACGTGCGCTCACGGTGCGGGTCGAAGCCGGTCGGCACCGCAGTAGTGGCAGCAATGAGGTCCGCCCCGCGGTCGAGGACCGCGGTGTCGGGGTCCGGCGCCTCGGACGCACTACCCGGCCCGTATCCGCAGCCGGCGGCGAGCATTATCACGACAAGAACCGCTGCCCCGACGTGGCGCCGCGATCTGTGAACGGCCATAGTTCTCCTTACGAACTCGATGTGACCGAGATACCGCTCCCCGCGGCGTCGACTCGTTACTGCGTGACGCTCGTGCCCTCGTAACGGGCAAGCAATGTGCGCTTGAGGATCTTGCCGCTCGGCAAGCGCGGTACCTCACCGAACTCGACAGTCCGGGGCGCCTTGAAATGCGCAAGTTTGTCCCGTGCATGAGTAATCAGCTCGGCCGCGAGAGCCTCGTCCGCAGCGATGCCGTCGGCCGGGGTCACCACTGCGTGCACCCGCTGCCCCATCTCGTCGTCCGGTATGCCGATGACCGCGACGTCGAGGACCGCCGGGTGCATCGTCAGCGCGTCTTCGATCTCCTGCGGATAGATGTTCACCCCGCCGGACAGAATCAGGTCGGTGCGTCGGGCCGACAGGTAGAGGTAGCCGTCCTCGTCGACATGCCCGAGGTCACCGAGCGTGCTCCAGCCCTTGTCGTTGTACGCACCGGAGGTCTTGTCGGTCTCGTCGTGGTACTCGAACGTCGCCGTGCCGCTCATCCAGATGCTGCCGACTTCTCCCTGCTCGAGTTCGTTTCCGTCGTCATCACAGATGTGTACTTCGCCGAGGAGCGGCCTGCCGACCGACCCCCGATGCTCGAGCCACTCCGGTGTGGTGATCAGGAAGAATCCGTTGCCCTCGGTGGCCCCGTAGAATTCGACGATCTTCGGGCCGAACCACTCGATCATGCGTTCTTTGACCTCGACCGGGCACGGCGCGGCCGCGTGGATGACCACGCGCAAGCTCTCCACGTCATACCGGGTCCGGGACTCGTCCGGAAGTTTGAGCATGCGCACGAACATGGTGGGCACGAACTGGGCGTGCGTGATCCGCTGCCGCTCGATCGCGGACAGTGCGCCTTCGGCATCGAACCGCTCCATGACGATTACGGTGCCACCGTTGCGGACGGTGCCCATGCTCCATCCGAGGGGTGCTGCGTGGTAGAGGGGTCCAGGGCTCAGATACACGGTGTCCGAGCCGAACCCGAAGGCGTTTCGCATCGTCGAGTCGATGGTCAGTCCGGTCCCGAAAGGTGCGCCGGTCAGTGCAGGCAGGATGCCTTTGGGTCGCCCGGTCGTGCCGGACGAATAGAACATGTAATACCCCTCGAACTCGTCGTCGATCGGGATATCGGGAAGTCCGACAATCGCATCGGCGAGCCGCTCGGCCCCACTCACGGACACGTGGCCCACCGTCAATCTTGCTTCAAGAGCTGAGTTTCCGGACTCGATGACGGAAGCGAGCCGGTCGAGTTGTTCGGAATGCACGAGCACTCGGGCGCCACAGTTCTCGACTATGTACGCCGCCTCATCGTCTGCAAGATGCCAGTTGACGGGCGTGTAGAGAAGACCCGCGCGCTGCGCGGCCCAGACGACGGGGAACACGTCCAGGCAGTTCTCCATGAGCACCGCGATATGGTCACCCGCCTGCAGGCCACGCTGCCGGAACAGGTGAGCGATGCGGTTGGACGCGTCTTCGAGTTCGCGGTAGCTCAGCGTGTCGCCGCTGCCGGCCATCACCACCGCCGGCTTGCTCTCGTAGTTTGCCGCCAGATCCGTCAGGTTCATCGCCGTCACAGCAATCCCTCCACGAGGCCGCCCCGAAAGAACGGCAAATTCGCAACTTCACTTAGAACACTTTGTATACTATGTTGCACGCATCACACAACCCGTGGCATCCACTGACCCGATGGAGCACCATGCCCCTTCTCGACGTTCACTCCCTGTCGAAGACATTCCCGCACGGATCCGCGTCGCGGCCGGCGGTCGACGACGTGTCCTTCACTGTGGGCGAGGGTGAAACCCTGGCTCTGGTAGGCGAATCCGGCGCAGGAAAATCCACGACGGGTCGTCTCGTCTTGCGACTGACCGACGCGGACTCGGGCGAGATCACATTTCGCGGACGGGATCTCCGCAGCCTGCGTGGTGCCGGCCTGAGGAGCTTCCGACGCGACGCGCAGATGATCTTCCAAGATCCGTTCTCATCCCTGAACCCGAGGATGCGAATCTGGAAGGCGGTCGCCGAACCGCTCCTCGTGCACGGACTGTGCCCTCGCGGGGAATTGAAGGATCGTGCCGCTGCGCTGCTCGACAGCGTCGGCCTCGGCACGCATCTACTCGACCGATACCCCACCGGTTTGTCCGGTGGCCAACTGCAACGAGCGGCGATCGCCCGCGCGCTGAGCACGGACCCGTCGTTGATCGTGTGCGACGAACCCGTCGCGGCACTGGATGTATCCGTTCAGGCGCAGGTCATCAACCTACTCCTGGACATACAGCAGGAGCGGGGCGTGTCCTACCTCTTTGTCAGCCATGACCTGGCGCTTGTCGAGAAACTCGCGCACTCGGTCGCGGTGATGCAGTCCGGCAGAATCGTGGAGTACGCGGCCACCGACGCACTCTTCGCCGATCCGCAGCAGGAGTACACCCGAACCCTGCTGTCTGCCATCCCGGAACTGCCCGAGGCCGCAGCGGTGTGACGGATGCCGCGCGGCCTGCGCTCCGCAGCCCCAGATGCGTGCACCTCCGCTCCCTACGAAGGAAGAAGAGTGTCCGATACATTGTCACCCACCGAGATCGACGTAGAAGTCACCGATGGGATCTGCTTGGTGACTCTTGATCGTCCAGCACGTCTCAACGCCTTCACCTCCACAGGTTATCTACAGCTGACTCGCGCTCTCGCAGATGCCGAACTGGACGCCTCCGTCCGAGTCGTCCTCATTCGTGGTGCGGGAAGGGCATTCTCGAGCGGCGTCGATCTGGATGCCCTGACGTTCTCCGATCCCGAAGAACTGAGAACACGGTTCGCCGAGCTTGTGGGGACTCTGGCGGGGATGTCGAAACCGGTTGTCGCAGCCCCCCACGGTGTTGCGGTGGGATTCGGAATGACACTGCTGTTGCTGTGCGACGTCGTCCTCGTCGCCGAGGGATGCAGGCTCCGGGCACCGTTCACGGCATTGGGGACGGTACCCGAGGCGGGCAGTAGTCACCTCCTGCCGGCGTTGATCGGCCGGCAAGCGGCGATGGACGTAATCCTCAGTTCCCGGTGGATCGACTCGGCCGAGACGGTGCGTCTGGGCCTGGCCGCTGCCGAGATTCCGCTGGCAAACTTCGACGAGGTCGTCCGCAGGTATGCCCGAACGATTGCGGATTTCGCACCGGAATCGATTGTCGCGTCGAAACGCCTGCTCTCCGCGAATCGCAAGCAGACCGTACTCGACGCGCTCGCGGCGGAGTACGAAGCGGCGCGAGCGCTTCCAGCTATGGGCCCGCGGACCGGTTGATGGGTCCTCGGGCACAACGCTATGAGGTCGGATCATGACCCTGATCAAGCTCTCGGCACGCCCGGCACGCCTCCGTGCACCTCTATGCGCTGGCCGGTGACCTGACGAGCGCGGTCGGAGATCAGGAACTCCACCGCTTCCGCGACGTCTTCCGGTCGGGTGACTCGCCCGAACGGCATCTGCGCGTCCAGTTCGGTCGCGCCTGCAGCGCCGGTGACGGCCCGGGCCAAACGATCCCCCATTTCGGTGGCGATAAGGCCGGGTGCCACGATGTTCACGCGGATACCGTTGCAGGCTTCTTCGGCAGCAACGGTCCTGCCCAGCGCCTCGAGCGCCACCTTGCCGATCGTGTACGGCGCGTTACCCGGCGCCGCCGTCGCCGCCGCGGTGCTGGAGATCAGCACGACCGACGCCCGATCGGACTTGCGCAGTATCGGAATCGCTGCCGACAACAGATGGAATGCGCCGAATGCGTGCACGCCGATCACCCTGGCCATCTCCGCCGGTTCCGTGTCGGCCACGGTCTTTCCTCGACTGGCGATTCCGGCGTTGTGGACCAGTGCGTCGATGCGGGCGAAATCGGCCGATACCTGCTCGACCCGCTCCGCGACGGCGGCTGTGTCCGCGACGTCGCACCGATACATTCGGCACTGCACACCGGTCGACTCCACCTCAGCTCGAGTACTTTCGGCAGCTTCGTCGTTTCGCGCATACAAGCCGGCGACGTCGAATCCTTCGCGCGCCAGACGTAGCGCAATCGCACGACCGGTTCCGCGGCCCGCCCCGCTGATCAGGACGACCGGCGCTTCACGTTTCGAACCCTCGTTACTCACGGAATCTTTTTCTCATCGGTTCTCGTAGGTGGGCGACCGCTTCTCCACGAATGCGGTCATCGCTTCTGCCTGGTCGGCTGTCACCGAGGTGAGAGCCTGCTGTCGGTTCTCGAATTCGACGGCGGTATCGAACGACGGCATCTCGAGCGAAAGCCACATGCCGCGCTTGGTCAGCGCCAGCGACAGCGGGGGTGCCGCGAGCAGATCGCTGACGCAGGTGTCGATGCGGCCGTCGAGTTGGTCATCGGCAACGACGTCGGCGAGCAGACCGATCCGCACGGCTTCGTCGGAGCCGAACTTGCGGGCGGTGAGCATCAATTCGTGCGCCCGGCCCGCGCCGACGATGCGCGGCAGCAACCAGGATGTGCCGATATCGCAACCGGAGAATCCGACCTTGATGAACGACACTGCGAAGACAGCACTTTCGGCGGCGATACGCACGTCGCACGCACATACCAGCGCGAAACCCCCGCCGGCCGCAGGACCGTTGACGGCAGCGACGAAGACCTGAGGCAGCCTCCGGATCTTCTGAACGAGCGAGGCGATATCTTCCTGGCGCGCGAGCGTCCGGTGCACATCACCGGACTGCTCGGTATCGGGCACTTCGCCGTATCCGTCGAGGTCGAGGCCCGCGCAGAAGCCGCGTCCGGCTCCGGTGAGGACAACCACCCGAGTCGTACGATCCGATGCGAGGGCATCGAATTCCCGATGCAGTGCCGCGGCAAGCTCGATATCCAATGCATTGAGTTTGTCCGGACGGTTCATCCGTAGGATCTTGACGCCTTCCCGCGGATGCTCGATCGACAGCACATCGGTCATGAATTCCTCGATTCTCTGCTCGGGTTGCCTTCTAAGTTTTCGAGGTTCGCCAGCCGGACGGTTCCGCGGGACACGAGCCGGTCGTCGGGCCCGACGATCTCGACCTGCCACAGCTGCTGGGTCCGCCCGCGGTGGATAGGGGTCGCCTCTGCGGTGAGCACACTTCCCGCGCCTACCGCTCGAATGAAGTCCGTCGAATTGTTCACCCCGACTACACTGCGGCCGGGGCCCGAGAAGTACCGGCCTCCACCGATACTTGCAAGCGTCTCGATGATCGCGCAGTGCACGCCACCGTGGACAATGCCCGCGGGCTGCAGGTGCTCCTCGGTGATCTCGATCGTCGCGGTGACGCGATCAGGCCCGACCTCGGTCAGCGTCACACCGAGATGCGAGTTGAAGCCGGAGAGCGTGAGCGAACCAGGAGTACTCGTCATGATCGCTCGTACTTTGTGCGGGCCACCGCGGCCGCGAGCGCAGCGCGCCAGTCGCCGGCGTCTCGGGCCGCGCCCAATTCGTGCGCCAGCCGGTCGACCACGCCCGCCACCGGCGGAACATCATGGATCAGACCGGTCGAATGGCCTCCACTGAACACCGTCTTCCACGGTTTCACACCGGCGGGCAGGTTCGGGCGGTGTCTCGCCAGTGGTTTCGGCAGGTCTGCAGGGTCGAGCCCGTTCGCGGCAATGGATGGCGAAAGGAAACTGGCTGGCAAGCCGGCAATCGCGTCGGTGAACAACACGTCCTCACTGCGCGAATCCACGAGCATGTCTTTGTGTTCGTCGACCGTGCCCGATTCGAGGGTCGCGATGAACCGGGTGCCCATCACCACGAGGTCGGCCCCGAGCGCGAGTGCTGCGGCGATTCCGTGTCCGTCGGCGATACCACCGGCCAGCATGATGGGTCCGTCGAAGATGCGGCGCACCTGCGGCAGGAAAGAGAACGGCGACAATGTACCCGCGTGCCCACCTGCTCCTGCACACACCAGCATGAGCCCGTCGACACCGGCCTCGATCGCCTTTTCTGCGTGCCGGATAGTCGTCACGTCATGGAACACCGTACCGCCCCAGCCGTGCGCGGCGTCCACGACCTCCTTCGGATCACCCATGTTGGTGAGTATCAGCGGTGCTTCGTGTTTCGCGACGGTCGCGAGTGCACGGTCACGCTTGTTCTTGTCGACCGCGGACGACGCGAGCAAGTTCACGCAGAACGGCGCGAACGGCTCACCACGATCGATGCTTTCGCGCTCAGCGGCGCGGATTGCGCCGAGCCAGTCGTCGAGTGTCTCGGGAGCCCGCGGATTCGCAGAGGGGAATGCGCCGATGACACCCGCGCGGCACGCGGCGATCACGAGGTCGAGATTCGAGACGATGAACATCGGTGCCGCCATCACCGGCACCCGTAAGTCCTGCCAGCGCACACTCATCGGATACCGCCCTTCGGGAAATGCTCGGCGCGCAGTTCGGCCTTGCGAATCTTGCCCAACGCCGTGCGTGGGAGTGAGTCGACGAGAACAAATCGCTCGGGGGTCTTCTGCTTCGCGAGACCGGATTTCGCGAAGTGCTCGCGAATGCTGTCGAGATCGATATCGGTGCCGGGCACAGGCACCACGACTGCGGCGACAACTTCGCCGTATCGGGGGTCGGGTGCTGCGACGATTGCGCCCTCGGCCACCGCCGGGTGGGTGACGAGCACATCCTCGAGCTGGCCCGACGAGATGGTTTCACCCGCACGGATCACCACGTCCTTGATGCGGTCGGTGATCGTGAGCCGACCGTCGGCATCGAGATGGCCCAGGTCACCAGTGCGCATCCAGCCGTCGACGGTGAATGCCGAGACGTTCAGACTCGCATCTCGGTAGCCGACGAACTGGTCGGGCCCGCGCGTAACGACCTCGCCGTCGGTGCCGGTGGGCACATCGGCGCCGGCCTCGTCGACGATGCGCACCCGCACACCCGGGAGCGGCGATCCGTCGGTTCCGAGGCGTGCGACCTCGGGATCGACTGCGGAACCCGAGGTGATGGTGGGCTGTTCGGTCGACCCGTAACAACGGTACGTGCTGATACCGACGGTCGCCGCACGTCGAACCAGTTCTTCCGGCACAGTGGCCGCACCGATGAGGAACTCACGCATCGTCGCGAGCTTCCCAGCGACATCTCCGAGGTCGAGCATGCCCGTGAGGTGGAAAGGGGTTCCCGACGTCGCGGTGACATGGTGGCGAGCGATCAACTCGACTGCGAGGGACGGATCCCACGTGTCCATGTAGACCGTATCGTGGCCGTGGAGCAGCGGCCGCAGCACGCTGCCGACGCCCGCAATGTGGCCGGGCGGGAACGAGACGAGCTGCACGGCGTCGTCGCCCGCACCAAGGTACTGCGGTGCCGACCGTTGCTCGGCGAGCAGCGAATTGTGGCTGTGCTGTACGCCCTTGGGCGCAGATGTAGTGCCCGAGGTGTAGATCAGCAGCGCGACGTCGTCGGCGTGAACGGTCGGCGGCATGTACACCGATGTGGTGGTGACGAGATCCTTCCAGGCGCATGCGTCGGCGGGTACGGCATCACCGACCACTACGACGTGTTCGAGAGTGGGGATATCGGAGTACACGGCAAGACGGTCACCGTACTCGACCGACCGCCAGCGATCGGGCTGGACGAGAACCTTTGCGCCCGACTGTTCAAGGATGAAGCGGACCTCGTTCGGTCCGTAGATGTGCACGATGGGGACGAGAACCGCGCCTGTCAGCAGCACCGCCTCGTACGCAACCGAGGCTTCGATCCCGTTGGGAAGCTGCACAGCGACTGCGTCTCCTGCGCGGACGCCACGATCCTGCAGTGCCGCGGCGACGCGCTGAGCGAGCGTGTGGATCTCGCCGACCGTCGTGACGAGTTGCCCACCTTCGGCATCGGCATACACGACGGTCGCTGATGCTCCCGAAACACAACTCTCGGCAAGCACGTCGGGCCACGTGAGCTCGCTGTAGAAACCTTCGCGGTACCACAACTCGCGTAACGCATCGGGGTCGTAGGTGGTGATTTCAGGTGCTGTCATCTCGGGCGCCTCGGTTCTGGTCGGTCGGCGTAGTATGGAAAGACGCAAGGGGTTGGAGTTACCGGCCCAGCCACACAGGTCGGCGCTTCTCGGCGAACGCGCGGGGGCCTTCTTTCGCGTCCTCGGTGGCCCGGTTCGCAGCAGTCTCGATCAGATTTCTTTCCCAGGCATCATGTTCGGTGACGAACTCGCGGTCGACGATGCCCGCCACCACACGCTTGGTGGCCTGCACCGCAAGCGGCGCCTGCCTGCCGATGGTCTCGGCCATCACGAAAGCCTCTTCGAGAGCGCGTCCAGGCGGCACGACACGGTTGACGAGTCCCCACGCGTAGGCTTCGGCGGCAGTGAATCGGCGCCCCAGCAGCAGGAGTTCCATGGCGATCGGCCGAGGTAGCCACGCGGGAAGCCGCACTGCCGCGCCGGACGAGGCAACGAGGCCGTTGCCGACCTCGGGGAGGGAGAACACGGCGTTCTCCTCTGCCACGACGAGGTCACATGTGAGAACGATTTGAGCTCCGCCGCCGACAGCAAAACCGTTGACGGCCGCGATGATCGGCTTGTCGATGGGGTGCCTGCACACTCCGCCGAAGCCCCACGCTTCCTTGACGGGATCGGCTGGTTCGAGGGACTGTCCTTCGGACATCGCGACGAGGTCCCCGCCACCGCAGAACGCCTGTTCACCGGCACCGGTGAGGACCACCACCCGCACCTCAGGATCGTGGTGCGCGCGTTCGAGCGCGTCACCGATCTGTTCGGCCATGTCCGCATTCATCGCGTTGCGGGCGTGGGGTCTGTTGAGCGTGATGACGAGTACTCCGTCCCGGAGTTCCGTCAGCGTCGACGGTGCGGCGACGTCGGTCCGTGCGAGAGTCATGACCCGAACCCTTCCTGTCGCCCGGTCGCGGGCGCTGCAACGCCGTTCATCCGAGCCCGCCATGTATCGAGGTGTGCGGGGTTCGCGCCGTGGTCGAGCATCCACTGTGCCGGTCCCCCGGGTGCCGACGTGAGTTGCTCGACGATCGGTGAGATCGCATCGGCGGGTGCACGCAGAAACTGTTCGGCGAGTGGCGGAGAGTTGCGGGTACGGACGCCCACATCGAGCCATCGGTCGATGAGGTCGAACAACGCTTCTTCGCTACGGACGTAGTCGTCGACTACGGCATCCGGCTCGACACCTGCAGCGAGCAGCAACACCGCGACGAGGACGCCCGTGCGGTCCTTGCCGGCAGTGCAGTGCAGCAGGACGGGGCCTTCGGGTTCGACAACGAGTCCGAGGATTTCTCCCGCCCGAGTTTCGTTGTAGTAGAGCATCCGTGCGTAGAGCGACTGCAGGTCGGCCGGCCGCGCACCGGGCGCGGCTGAATCGAACAGTGGCATGTTGTGTACCACCGTGCCGTTCGGCCAGCCGTATGCGAATCGATCACGTTCGGCATCACCCCGCAGATCGACGACGGTGCTCGGCGGCCAGGAGTCGAGTTCGGGGAGGACCGAGTCGCCCGGGTAGGGGGCGTCGCCGCGGTACAGGACGCCATGCGCGGTCACCCCTCCGTCGACGAGCGGCAGCCCGCCCACATCGCGGAGATTGACGAATCCGCGTGCTGTCATCGAGACCACCGGGCCTCGAGGAACGAACCGGGTGCCGTCGTGTCGACCGCCACGAAGCGGTGCGCGATGAGCCAGTGGTCGCCGACCGGCACGAAGGCGTCCCGGTATCGGCCCCAGTGATCCGCGCCGTCCGGCCCGAACACTACGAAGTAAGCACGCGTCTCGATGCGGTCGGGCGTGATCGAATCGAACGTCAGATTGGCGACGAAATGCCGCTGGAAGAACTTTGCGCCCGACGCGACGCGCGGTGGGTCGGCATGGGTCGCGCCGCCTCCGAGCATCTCGACGATTGCATCCCGGCCTGTCGCGCTGGACCGGCTCTTGATCTCGAGTGTTCCGTCCGAAGTAAAACACTCGGCGAGTTCGGTGAGCTTTCCACCGTCGCCCGCGTGGGTGTACCGGGCGACCGTGTCGCGAACGCATTCGCGGGCGTGTAGCTCTGTAAAGTCCATCGTCACGACACCGTCGCCGACTCATCGCTGCGCTTCGGTGCGGGGCGGTAGCACGTTCCGAGTAGGATGCCGGCCGCGGCCAGGCCACCGATCAACGCGATTGCACCGCCGATCCAGCCATCGAGCAGGTTGCCGCCGAAGATCAGGCGATCGAGGCTCGCGCTACCGGCGCCCATGATTGCGACAGCCACTGCTCCCCCGGCCAGCACGAGGTTGTATTCCCAGCCGTCTGCCGTCACGAAGAAACCCTTGCCCTTGTGCACGGTCCACGCGGCGACGAACATCAGCGAGACGAATCCGGCGGCAGCGAACGGAGTGAGCAGGCCCAGTGCGAGGGCGATACCCGCGCCGACCTCTGTGAGGGCGGCCAGCCACGCGTGCACCTTGCCGGGTCGCATACCCATGCTGTCGAACCATCCTGCCGTGCCGGGGATGCGGCCACCGCGGAAAAGTTTGCCGTATCCGTGGGCGACCATCGTCATCCCCAAAAGCACTCGGAGTATCACCAGGCCGGTGTCGATCGCGTCCACTTCAGCTCCGTTTCCCTCGACATGACCACTCACGGACGGATGCGTTGCCGACGCCGCACCAATCCTGCTACACAAGTATTACCTGTATAACTAGGTTGTCGGCAAGGGTAGACGTTCCAAACTCCCGAGCAATACCTGTTTGTCCAGTTCCGTACGAACGAAAGGTCACGTTTCCATGGATCTCACCAACGCGTCCGCCGCGGTCACCGGCGGCGCCTCCGGCCTCGGGCGGGCAACCGCCGAGGCGTTCATCGCGCGAGGCGTCCCGACCGTCATCATCGACCTCCCGTCCTCCGACGGCGAGACCGTCGCCAAGGAACTCGGCGAACTCGCGACGTTCGCGCCTGCCGACGTTCGCGACGCAGATGCCGTCGACGCTGCACTCGCCGAGGCCGAAAAAAGGGCCCCGTTGCGCGCCGTCGTCCACTGCGCCGGCCGTGGAGGCAAGCTGCGCCTCGTCGAGAAGGACGGCACTCCCGGCAGCCTCGACCTCTACCAGGAAGTCGTCGACATCAATCTCGTCGGCAGCTTCAACGTGCTACGTCTGGCTGCGGCACGCATGGTCAAGAATGAAGAGGTCGGCGGAGAACGCGGCGTTGTCATCATGACCGCGTCTGTCGCAGCCTTCGAAGGCCAGATCGGCCAGGTACCCTACGCTTCCGCCAAGGCAGGCATCGTGGGCCTGACCCTCGTCGGCGCACGCGACCTCGCGCGCAAGCTCGTTCGCGTCGTCACCATCGCTCCCGGCACGTTCGAGACACCGATCCTGAACAACATCTCCGACAAGGTCCGCGAATCCCTCGCGTCGCAAGTCCCTCACCCGTCGCGCCTGGGCGTTCCGGCCGAGTACGCCAAACTCGCCCTGTCGATCGTCGACAACGCCATGATCAACGGTGAAACCATCCGGATCGACGGCGCAATCCGCATGGGTCCCGTGTAGATCCCGCATTCTCGAGCTGAACAGGGATAAGGCCGACCGGTAATTCATCCGGCCGGCCCCTTTCCGGCTTCTCTCAATCCGCCGACGCGATCGCCTTCACCTGCGCGTCGATGAAGGCGTCCCAGTCCGACGCGCGTTGCACGAGGACGTCGCGAACCTGGGGGTCGGTCGGCAGCCAGAAGGTGCCATCGACGATGGCGTCGGCAACCTGCTCACCGACAACCTCCGGTTCCAGGAATCCGAACTGTGTTCCAGGACCCCGGGTTCCGGTAGCAGGGCCGAAACCCGGTGGCAGTGACGCAGCGATGTTGGTCCGGACCGGACCCGGGCACAGCAGCGTGACGCCGATACCCTTCGGTCGCAGGTACAAGGCCAGCCCTTCGGAGAGCTGCACGATCGCTGCCTTGCTTGCCGCGCGCGGATCGCCTCGGCGACATGATCGGTAGCCAGGGGCCCGACGCCATTGGTCTGTCCATGGGGACCCAACACAACTTTGCTTCCTTGACCGGCCCGAGTCCGCGGCATACCGGGGCTTGCGTCGCACTTTCAATCCCGCCTTCGTCCATCCTGCCGACCTTCGGCAACGCGGGATTTCAGAGAATGACACGATCACTATCCGGTCCCGTCATGGTTCTATCCGGGCCGTCGCAGTTCCGGACGAGACAATACGGCGGGGCATCGTATCGATGACGCATTGTTACGGATCTCTGAACCCGGATGCCGATCTCCACACCCACGGTAGCAACGTCGCAGCACTGTTGACGTGCGATACGAACGTCCAGACGATCAATCACATGCCGACGATGACCGCGGTACCGGTCACGGTCGATGCCGTAGCGAAACTCGACCGCCACTGATTGTCGTATCTCACCAAGTCATATATTTTTGGGCAAGTGCACGCATGCCGCCGAGCGCCACAGTCGTATCCGGATTCGAGGAAGACATGCCAGAAGCAGTAATCGTCAGTGCCGTCCGCACGCCGATCGGTACCTCCTTCAAGGGCTCACTCACCGAAACAACACCCGCCGAGATGGCCCAACTCGTCATCACGGAAGCTGTCGCACGTTCCGGGCTGGCACCCGGGAAGATCGACGACGTCGTACTCGCCGAGTCCAACTACGGGGGCGGTGACGTCGCCCGTTACGCGGCGATCGAAGCCGGCTTGGTGCACGCTCCCGGCCAGTCGGTCAATCGGCACTGCGCGGGCAGTCTCACAGCAGTGCAGAACGCGGCCGGGTCGATCCGGTCCGGCATGGACCGTGCCGTCGTCGCAGGTGGAGTCCATTCGTCCTCACTCAACCCCAAGCAGCAGCATCGCGTGCCCGGCACCGCCGACGAGTGGATCGACAACTGGATGAGTCCCGCGCATCCGGACACCCCGGAGGCACCCAACCTCGACATGACCATCACGGTTGGATGGAACACCGCCCAGGAAGCCGGACTCACGCGCGAAGACATGGATGCGTGGGCACTTCGCTCGCACGAACGTGCTGTCGCCGCGATCGACGCAGGACTGTTCGACGACGAGATCGTCCCTGTCAAAGCACCCCAGAAAGACGGCCCGTCCCTCGTCTTCTCGGTCGACGAACACCCCCGGCGCGGTTCCACACTCGACAAGCTCGCCGCACTGCGGGTACTGCATCCGGAAATCGACGGTTTTTCCGTCACCGCCGGTAATTCGAGTGGCGTCAACGACGCCGCGGCGGCACTGACCTTGGTCGCCGACGACCTGGCCGCGGCCGAAGGCCTCACTCGACTCGCGACCGTGAGGGCGTGGGCCAACGTCGCCGTCGAACCCCGGCGCAATGGAATGGCGGCGGTCGACGTCATCCCCAAGGTCCTCGATCGTGCGGGTCTGGCCGTGTCCGATGTAGATCTGTGGGAGATCAACGAGGCATTTGCCTCCGTGCCGATCGCGGCGTGCCGCGCTCTCGGGATCGACGAGGACATTGTCAACACCAGCGGCAGCGGTTGTAGTCTCGGGCACCCCATCTCGGCGTCCGGGGCTCGTATGATCACAACTCTGGTCCACGAGTTGCGTCGTCGCGGCGGCGGTATCGGTGTCGCGGCCATGTGTGCGGGTGGCGGCCAGGGTGGTGCTGTGCTCATCGAGGTCCACTGACTCCAGCGTGCCATGACGTGACGGGCTCGGTTGCGGTCCGCAACGATCCCCGGCAACGCGTCACCTTCCATGAAAGGCAAGGGAAAATGAAGGTCGATCTCCCGCTGTCCTCCCCCACCGGGGCCTTGGCCGACGTCGCGGACATGGCCCGCGACGCGGAAACGAAGGGATTCGACGGCGTTTCCTACAGCGAGGTGGTGTCGGATCCGATGCTCCACCTCACCATCGCCGCCGGCGTCACCCAGCGCGTCGACCTGCTCACCAACATTGTGGTCGCCTTCGCGCGGTCGCCCATGACCCTGGCCGTCCAGGGTAGGGCACTGCAGGACTACAGCGGTGGCCGTCTCACACTCGGTCTCGGCAGCCAGATCAAGCCACACATCGAACGTCGGTTCTCCATGCCGTGGAGCGCACCCGCGCCCCGCATGGCCGAGTTCATCTCGGCCATGCGTGCCATATGGGATTCGTGGGCGACCGGCGAGAAGTTGGACTTCCAGGGCGACTTCTACAGCCACACCCTGATGACGCCGATGTTCACGCCTCCGAGCAACTTCCCTGCGCCGAAAGTGCTGCTCGCCGCAGTCGGCGAGAAGATGACCGAAACTGCGGGACGCACCGCCGACGGAATGCTGTTGCATCCATTCACCACCGAACGCTATGTACGTGAGGCGACACTGCCCGCGCTCATGCGTGGTCGGCGCGCCCCTGGTGCGCCGGAGGCTGATCCTGAAATCGTCAGCTCCGGGTTCGTGGTCACCGGACATACCGACGAAGAACTCGCAGCTTCGAAGACAGCGGTACGTCGTCAGATCGCGTTCTACGGTTCGACCCCAGCGTACCGACCGGTGCTCGCTCTGCACGGACTCGGCGATCTCGCTGACGAATTGAATCTCCTGTCGAAGTCCGTTGACACAGACAGGTGGGTAACCATGGGCGAGTTGATCGACGACGACACCCTCGCGTTGTTCGCGGCGGTCGGTTCACCCGCGGAAGCGGCGAAAGAGCTTCTCGCGAGATACGGCGATGTGGCAACCCGCTACTCGATCAACAACGTCGGGGTGCCGACACCGGAATTGCGTCTGGAGGTCGCAAAGGCGCTCCAGGTGGCGGGCGCGTAAGCGTCGTCGCCACGAACACTGTCTACTGGACGCACTCAGCTCGCTACCCCTTGAAGTAGTCGCTTAGCCAGCGAAATCCACTCCGGCAGGTGTGGGTCCCGGAGGGGATCGCGCGGCTCGATCGCGTAGGTGAGCGCGACGCCGCGCATGCTCGTGTTCAGCACTTCCCGGATCATGGGACAAGCAGGCCTCCGTGCGATGTCGGGGCCGAAAGAAGATTTCGGTCGCCGAGCGCACCATCGCGGCCATGATGTGCTCTCCCGGAACGAGCGCTTCCCGCAATTGCTCGTCCGACCGAGCAGCTATCCACAACTCCACCGAAGCCCAGAAATACGGTTGTTGGTAGGTCAGCCACATCGTCTCGACCGCAGCCGCGATACGTTCGCGATCGTCTTCAGGCCAATCCGTTCTGGATCCGAGGACCCGTACGCGTTCGGCCGCAAGATGGTGGGCGGCAGCCACGAGCAGCTCGTCCTGTGATGGAAAGTGATGCAGTAGGCGTCCTCTGGAGACGCCGGCTTCCTTCATTCAAACCTGTCAGCGTTGACTGCTTCTTCTCCACCCAAGTCGACCGGGCATGCCATGAACGTTGGCGACGCAGCGACTTCCGGTAAGCTCATCGCCGACGGGTCCAGTTCGACTGGGTTGCTACATTATTCAAGAGTTTTTCGTGTCCACAAGTGGGCACTCCTACTCGGTTACCCACAGTCCGCGGGGAACCCATGCCAACGGGCTGGTCGTGCCCGCGTAATCACTCTGTGCGCTGAACCCACCGATACGAGTGTTGATGATCCACTGGTCATCGAGCCACACGATGGGAGCAGCGATCGCTTGTTCGACAAGATATCGGTTGATCGTCTGATAGCGAGCGGCGCGTTCGGCGTCGTCGAGACGATTGTCCGCCGCATTCGCGAGCATGCTGGTGAACTCCTCCGGGATGCCTTTCGGTTGGAATCGCGGTCCCCACCTGGTCGCGGCCCCGGCGCTGAACTCGGTGCCGGCCTGAGTGAATGTGAGCATCGCTGCGTTGCGACCTTCGCTCCATTGTGTCGCAATGGCCTGCGGGTCGACGACGATCGGTCGGACGCGGATACCGACCTCGGCGAGTTGTTCGACGACGGCGTCAGACGTGCCCGGAACAACGGCCTGGGAGACCAGGAGATCACCCAAGTCGATACCGTTGGGGTGGCCCGCTTCGGAGAGGAGAGCCCTCGCCTTCTCCGGATCGTACTCGTACTCACCCTCCAGAGCTGGGTCGTACGCGGGAAACCCTTGGCGCGCATGCTGATACGTCACTTCGGAGCCGGGCATGAGCGCATCGACAATCGATGTGCGGTCGATCGCGTGGTTGATCGCCTGACGCACCTCGAGTTCGGCGAGTGGAGCGATCGACGAATTGAGCACGATCTGAACGCCGGTACCGGTGGGGACCTCTACTACGTCGAGGTGATCTTGGCCCTTCGCGGCGTCACCATAGCTCTGGTAGTTGCCGAGGTCGACCTGCTCACCGACCACGGCGTTGACGTAGGACTGTTTGTCGGCGAAGGCCTGGAAAGTCACGGTCTCGACGCGCGCAGCGTCAGGATCCCAGTAGTTGTCGTTGTCACGGACGAGTTCGAGACTCTCGCGGGGCGTGAACGACACAACGCTGTAGGCACCGGAGCCGTTGGCTTCGACGGCCGGGTCGCCGTTGGCGATCAGGTCCGGATGCATGATGAAGCCTGCACACTCGGCCAGCACATAGGGAATCGTCGGTGTCGGCGTTGCAAGGGTGAGCCGGACTTCGTAGGGTCCGACCACATCGACCGCAGTGACGGGCTCCATCCGCTTCTTGACAACTGGGGAGTCGAGAGTGCGGGCTCGGTCCAGATTCAACTTGACGGCAGCCGCATCGAGGACCGTGCCGTCCCGGAAAACCACGTCGTTGCGCAACATCAAGTTCAATGCCAGCCCATCGTCGCTGTAGGACCAGCTGTCGACCAGGCGACCTTCGGGTGTGCCCTCCTCGTCGAGCGAGAAGAGCTGGTCGTACACCAGCGGCATCGTGCTGAGCATCCAGACGATCTCGGCTGCTGTCGCATGCGGGTCCAGAGTGGGCGTTCCTGCGACATTCGCGACCTTGATGGTCCCATTCGGGTCGATCTCACCGGAACGTTCGGCCTGTGCCCCTGAACACCCCGCGAGCAAGACGGCGGTCATGCATGCCGCCAACGCAATCTTGGCTTTCGAGCCCACCTTCATGTGTTTCTCCTCGGAGGTAGTCGGTCCGAATACGCCGAGGCGTCGAGTAGGGCATGGCCCCGCCGCGGTACCACTTCACAGCAGGCCGAACAGCCGACTCCCTTTATGGGGAGTCGGGTTCGACGTCGAAGGGTCAGGCGATACCGATGCCTTTGACGAACAGGAACTCCTCGATACCGGCCTTGCCACCCTCCTTACCCAGGCCACTGACCCCCAGACCACCGAACGGACGATTGACCGCGAGATTGGACGCACCGTTGATCAACACCTCACCGGTGACCAACTCTTCCGCCACCCGCAGACCACGCTTGAGATCCTTGGTGTGCACGTAACCCGACAGACCGTACCGAGTGCTGTTGGCGATCTCGATCGCATGCGCCTCATCACGGAACGGGATGATCGAAAGAACCGGCCCGAACACCTCGTTCTGCGCCAGATCCGACTGCGGGTCGACGTCGGCGAACACCGTCGGCTGCAGGAAGAACCCGCCCGCGAGTTCACCGCCGAGCCTTGCCGGTTCACCGCCCGTGACCAGCCGTGCGCCGTCCTCCTTCGCCTTCGCGATCACACGCTGGATCCGCTCGAACGCTGCCTGGTTGACCACCGGACCGGCGAAGGTACCCGCCGCGAACGGATCACCGACCACGATCTGTTCGGCGATGGCCTTGACGGTGGCCACGACCTGCTCGTAGATCGACTCCTGCACAAGCATACGAGTGGGGAATGCACAGCCCTGCCCGGACATCGCACCGACCGACATGACCGTGCCGAATCCGCATGCGGCCTCCAGGTCCGCATCCTCGAACACGATGTTGGCGGACTTGCCGCCGAGTTCGAGCACCGCGGGCTTCATCGTCGGCGCGCACGCGGCAAGGATCTTCGACGCCGTGGCCGGTCCCCCGGTGAACGAGACCTTCTTGACCTGTGGGTGTTCGACAAGCGCCGCACCGGACGCGGCATCGCCGGGCAGAATGTTGATCACACCGGGCGGAAAGCCCGCTTCGACCACGAGAGCAGCGAACAGTTCCGCCGAGAACGGCGTCAACTCGGACGGTTTGACCACCACGGTATTGCCCGCGGCCACCGCGGGAGGAATCTTCATCGCCAGAGAAATCAGAGGCCCGTTCCACGTGATGATGATGCCCACCACCCCATAGGGCTGATGCAGGGTGTAGCCGAATTCGCCGTCGGCGCTCAGCGTCGACGTCACCTCGGCGGTGATCTTGTCGGCCCATCCGGCGTAGTACCGGGTCCACGCGATCGACTTCGCGGTGAGGCTTGCGACCGTACCGAGCGGAGTGCCATTGTCCATCGCGCCCAGCCGGCCGAACTCCTCGGTGTTGACCTCGATCAGATCCGCCAGTCGATGCAGCAATCGTGCCCGCTCTGCAGGCGCGGTGCGCTTCCACGACTCGAACGCGTCCGCGGCCGCAGCCACGGCGCGGTCGACCTCGGCCGGGCCCGCCAGCGGAATCGTCTTGTCGACCTGTCCCGTTGCAGGGTTGACGTGATCGAACGTGCCCGCTGATCCTGCGGCCACGCGCTCGGCACCGATATGCAGTTGGACGTCGGGACGAGTGAGATCAGTTACTACAGTAGTCATTGGTCACTCCTGTGATCATGCTCGGAAGTCGGTGTGGGACTAGCGGATGTTGAAGCCGGCGTCGAGCGGCAACGCGATTCCGGTGACGAATTTGGCCTCGTCGGACACCAGCCACGCGACGGAGTTGGCAATGTCCTCGGACTGCAGAATCGGGATCGGCAGTGCGTTCTGCATGGTCGCCATCCCCGAACCCTCGCCCGCGGCTGCAGCGGCGAACAACTTCTCCATCGTTTCGTTCATCGTCATGCCGGACACAACCCCGGTGGGGTGGATGGTGTTCACGCGAATCCACTCGGGCGCATACTGATTCGCGAGCGATTGCATGAGGCCGACCAATCCTCGCTTCGCAGCCGTATACGCCTGCGAACCGGCCTGCTCGGATCCTGTCCCCTTCAGTCCGGCGCTCGAACTCGTGAGGACGATCGACCCGCCCCGTCCGCCTTCGCGCAGGAGAGGCAACGCGACCTCGACCGTGTTCCATGCACCGGTGAGATTGGTATCGATGATGTCACGCCACAGGGTTTCGCGTTCCTCGTCTGCACACGGAGTCAGGCGAACGATGCCTGCGTTGGCGATGACGATGTCCACACGGCCGAACTCCGCGGCGCCTTCTCGGAACGCCGCGGCCAGCCCGGCACGATCCCGCACATCGGCGACTCGGCCGACCATTCGACGACCCTCGGCTTCGACGAGCCGGATCGTCTCGTCGAGATCGTCGCGCGAGGCGTTGGGATAGTCCATCGAGTCGATGTCCTTGCAGATGTCGACACCGATGATGTCTGCGCCGAGCGAGGCCAGCTTGACAGCGTGCGCGCGTCCCTGTCCGCGGGCGACACCGGTGATGAATGCGACTCTGCCTTCGAGATCGGCCAAGGGTAGTCCTTTCGGAGGGAAGCGTCGGCAGGCCACGCAACGTGTGCGCAGTGACACCGCGCCTCGACAAAGACGTAGAGGATCACCTAGATGAAGATGTTAGGCAGATCACAGAGTATTACGGACGTTTGAAGTCCGCAAGGGCGTGGCTCCCACCACTGCGCAAAATGTAAGGATCGACGGGATACAGTTCGACATCCGGAATGAGGAGCAATGCCCGACGAGCAGCAAAGACCGGCCGGGCGTCCGCGCGACCCCGACGTCAGCGAACGTCTCATTGCTGCCGCGCTCGAGGAGTACGCCCGAACCGGCTGGGCCTCGTTCACGATGCAGGGAGTCGCGCGCCGCGCCGGCGTCGGCAAATCTGCGCTCTACCGTCGCTGGGCAACGAAGGAGCAATTGCTCATTGCCAGTGTCGAATCGGTCGCCTTACCGCTCGCCACGACAACCGATTCCGGTAACCTTCGCGACGATCTTACAGAGGTCGCAACCCGGAACCTCCGCCACTTCCTCGACCCCACCGGGTGGGCAACCCTGCGTATCACGGTCGACTTCACCGCCGCCCCCACGATGCTCGGCCCGTTCCAGGAGCGAATTACCGCAGCGAGCCGAGCCAGCATCACCACCGTCTTCACGCGGGCCATCAACCGTGGTGAAATCGCATTCGATGTGCCTGTTCTCCCACTCGCGCAAGCACTCGTAGGTTCCATCCTGGTGCACGTTCTCTCGATGCCTCTGGACGAACGCGACGACGCACGACAAAACACGGCAGCACACGTCGAACCTCTCGTCGACGTGATCATGAGGGCAGCAACCCCGCACCCCTCGCCTTGACCGGATCGACGACGACGATTCCGGACTTCGCGACGACGTGGGGACCATACGATCCCCGCCATCTCGCAATGACAAACTGGCCGTTGTCAGATCGAATACGTGTGCCCGGATCGATCTCAAGCGAAGCCGGCAACCGGCCTTGGGCAGTAGGGCGATTCGAGTGCAGCACACTCCTCATCGGTCAATTCGAGTTGCAAGGCGGACAGCGCGTCGGTGAGGTGCGCGGGCTTTGTGGCACCGACGATCGGTGCCGTCACGGCTGACCGACTCAACACCCACGCAAGCGCTACCTGGGCTCGCTCCACACCGCGCTCATCCGCGATGCGACCGACTGCATCCACGATCGGTTCGTCGTCGCCGTACAGGCCCTTCCCGAACTCGTCGCTCTCGGTCCGCGCGCTGGTCGCATTCCATGGACGTGTCAGGCGGCCACGGGCCAACGGGCTCCACGGCAGCACCCCGATCCCCTGGTCCTCGCACAGTGGCAGCATCTCGCGTTCCTCCTCGCGGTAGAGGAGATTGTAGTGAGGATGCATCGAGACGAACCTGGTCCAGCCGTGCAGGTCTGCGGTATACAGCGCCTTGGCGAACTGCCACGCGAACATCGACGATGCCCCGACGTATCGGACCTTGCCCGCCCGCACCAGATCGTGCAGAGTCTCGAGGGTTTCCTCGATCGGGGTGCGGCGATCCCAGCGGTGGATCTGATATAGATCGATGTAGTCGGTACCCAGACGGCGCAGACTCGCCTCCACCTCGGTCATGATCGCTTTGCGCGACAACCCGCTCCCGTTGGGGCCCGGCCGCACCCGGCCGAACACCTTCGTGGCGATCACGACGTTCTCGCGCTTGGCGTACTCCTTCAGCGCGCGGCCGAGGATCTCTTCGCTGGTGCCGTCCGAGTAGCTGTTCGCGGTGTCGAAGAAGTTGATTCCGGCCTCGACGGCGGTGCGTATGAAGGGTCTGGCATCTTCCTCGCCGAGCGTCCATGCATGCTGACCGCTGTCAGGGGTTCCATAGCTCATGCATCCCAAGCCGAGTCGGGATACCTGTAGACCGCTCTTGCCCAGTCAGATGTACTTCATGTGTACTCCTGCCCGGTGTTCGAGGGGGATGCCCCGGTTGCAACGGAACCCCGACGCGCGATGAAGAGACCTTCGGCGACGGCGCTGACTTCGCCGTCCACGACGATCTGGCCGATCGTGAACCGTTTGCGGCCTTCCTGGCTCATCTGCTTGGCCCGCACCAGAATGGGATGGTAGAGCGGAGTCGGTCGCTGGTAACGAATTTCGAGCCTGGCGGTCATGCCATTGTTTCCCGCACGATGATTGGCGACGGCGAGCGCGGCGTCGAGCAGCGCCGCGCAGACACCACCGTGCACCGCAGCGGGCGGACCCTGGTACGGCAGGCCCAAGGTCACCTCGCCCTCGACCCAGCCGTCCTCCGCGACGTGCATGACCAGGGGGGGAGCAAGTGTGTTCTCCGGTCCGGTCACGGGATCGTGCCGCACGACGCCGTCTCCGTCCCACATTCCGAACAGGCGATCAGCGGGTGACTCGGTGTGCACTTCGAGTGCGTCGGCGAGGTCTCGTAGCCGCTCGGTAACCGACGAAAGATGCGCCGCTTCAGGTTTCGTGAGCGACAACGCCTCGACGATTCGACGGAGCTGGGCCGCAGTGTCATCGACGGGGGACTCTCCGGGGACGGACGTCAGATACTTCTCCGTACCGGTGTAATACCGCGACAGTTCCTTTCGGGCATCCGGAAGTCTCCACGCGACCACGTTTCCTCCTGACCAGTACGATTACCGTGCGGACTTCAACTGCTTCTCGATGAACAATCCCTCGGCCGACACCGCGACCTGTCCGTCGATGACGAGTTCACCCGTGGCCCACCTCTTTCGCCCATCGCGCTCCGTCTCACGCGCGACCATGGTCACAGGCACGAACAACGGAAGGGGCCGGTGGTACCGGACCGTGAGTTGTGCGGTGACGATGGGTGTATCACCGGGGGGCACGGCCGCACTCAGGATATGGTCGAGGACCATCGCCGATACACCCCCGTGCACAAAGGCATTGGGTCCCTGATAAGGCAGCCCGAACTCGAGCTCGGCGCGTACGGTTCCGTCGGACTCGAACTCGAGTACCAGTGGGGGCGCGATCGCATTCTCGACGCCGCTGACCGGATCGTGACGCCAACCGGGGTTGCTGACCGTCTCTGTCACCGTCTCGACCGGATTCTCCAGTCGCTCCGACAACGCGTCGAGCCCTTCTGCAACTTCGAGAAGCAACGGATGGCCGCTGTCGACCCGCTGGATCAGGTCCACGATTCTTCGCAGTGCTGTGGCATCCCGCTCGAGTGCCGCGGCGTAGTCCTGCTCAGCGGGAGACACCTCACGGGGGCGAGCCCTGTGTTCGAGTGTGGTCACAGCGACAACTCCTTCGTGACGAACAACCCATCGCACACCACAGCGTCCTCACCATCGACTTCGATCGTGCCCCGAGCCCATGTCTTGCGTCCCTCGGCACGTATGTAGCGGCCGCGTACGGTCACCTCCCGATACAGGGGAACCGGTCGCAGATAACGCAGCGTCATCTCGGCGGTCACGCCCGGTCTGCCCACCCCGCTGTTCGCCACCGCCATGGCCACGTCGAGCACGAGCCCCGAAACTCCGCCGTGCACGAATCCTGCCGGGCCCTGGTATTGCGTCGGAAACGCGGTGCGTGCCGAGGCCTCACCGTCGTCTCCCGGCTCGAACCGCAGGGGTATCGCCACCGGATTCTTCGCGCCGCTCACCGGACTACGTTCGAGCACACCGTCGTGTGTACCGACCTTGCCGCCGATGCAGTCGCCCGGATCGGCGGCCACTGCCTCGAACCGGTCGGCAAGAGCGGAGATTTCGGCTGCCACGTCCGGATTCGCCGCGCCGTGTGAGCGGGCATCGAGGATCGCAGTCGCGAGGCGACGGACCGCTCGTGCGGCGACATCTGCAGATTTCTCTTCGTTCATCCCGTTCTCCTCACGGTGCATCTGCAGCCGAGTCGTCCTCTCGGTACACCATTTCCTGAGCCAGACTCGCGATCCGGCGCCCCGCGCCGTTGTGGATCGATCCGGAATACCAGCCGCGCTTCGCCGCCGCGGCTCCCGGCTCGTATTCGACGCGCAACCATCCGTCCCATCGAGGCACGTCGTGGAACCACAGAGCGTGGTCGAGGCTCGGTCCGAGGACCTCACCGCCGAGCATCCTGGGTAATCCCGCGGAGAAGTCCGACATGTACGTCAGTGCCGCGGCGTGCGTGAGGATGTCGTCGGGCAACTTTTCGAAGGTGCGGACGAAAAAACTGGTCGGGAAGAACTGGCGACGGCTCGGTTGCTCCTCCACGCGTACCTCGAGAGGCAGACCCGAGAGGATCTCTTCGGCCGCCTCGGGCGTGCCGATCGGAGTCGAGGCGCCGAGATCAAGTTCGGCGCCCTCGGTCGCTGTACGGAACGAAACAGCCATGCTGAACAACACGGCATCGCCCTGCACTGCAACCACGCGTCTGGCGGAGTAGCTGCGGCCGTCCCGGTCTCGTTCGACGCGATAGACGACCGGCCGCGTCGAGTCTCCCCGCCGGAGGAAGTAACCGTGCAGCGAATGGGGGTGTCTGCCCTCAGGCGCGGTGGAGCCGCTCGCGAGCAGGCATTGCGCCGCGATCTGCCCCCCGTACAACGGCCGGCCGTCGTCGTGCATCGGCAATGCACGAAACAGATCCCGGTCGAGTTGCTCAACTGTCAAAATCTCGTTGAGCGTCCGGCCACCAGTATCGGTCGCGCCGGTGTCGACGTCGGTCATGGACTGCCTTCCACTCGAAACCCGCGCTGCGTCCGTTACACCTGTACTGCCGCACCGGTGCGGAAGTCCGGTGTGCGCTTCTCGAGGAATGCGGCCTTCGCTTCCTTGGCGTCGTCGCCGTTGATGTTGTTCGCCTGAGCGTGCGCCTCACGACGCAACGCCGCTTCCATGCTGCCCCCGTCGGCACCCGCGTCGAGCAGTTGCTTGGTGAGGGCCAGTGCCTGTGCCGGCCCGTCGACGAGGCGGCGAGCCATCGTGTCGACGGTCTCGTCGAGTTCGTCGGGTGTCACGATACGGGTGACCAGGCCCATCTCGGCCGCATCGGCGGCAGAGTACATGTCGCCGAAGAACGCGATCTCCTTGGCCTTCTGGATACCGACGAGCTTGGGCAGGAGCCACGATCCGCCCATGTCCACGGACAACGCGCGACGAACGAAAATTTGGGAGAACCTGGCGCGGTCGGTGGCAACCACGAGATCACAACCGAGCGCGAGATTCCAGCCGGCGCCCACTGCGACGCCGTCGACCTTGGCAATGGTCGGGATCGTCAACGCGTGCAGAGTCCGAGCTGCTTCCCCCGCGTCCGCCATGTAACGAAGCGCATCGTCGCGCATGCCCGCGAGATCGGCTCCGGAGCAGAAGTCTCCACCGGCACCGGTGAGGACCAGCGCCCGATCCAGTTCGTTGCGTCCGACCTCCGTGAACGTCTCAGCGAGCTCACGCCACATCGCTTCGTCCGCGGCATTCTTCTTCTCCGGGCGGGACATGGTCACCGTCACGACACCGTCGTAGCGTTCCACCTGCAAGGTCTCCATGGACGAACTCCCTCGTTCAAATACAGTCAACGTAGTTTACTACGTTATGTACGTTCTCGGCACCTAGCGACCGGTCCACTTCGGTGGACGCTTTTCGAGGAATGCCCGCACACCTTCAGCAGCGTCCTCGGAGCCGAGAATCGAACGCTTCGCGCTATCGGTGGCCTTCCACCCGGCGGGGTCGTCGGCCGAGACCACGTCGTTGATCGCGGCGAGAGACGCACGCACGGCGGTCGGTGCATTCCGGCCGATCCGCTCCGCCAGGTGCACCGCGGCAGCTCTGGCTTCACCGCCTGGCGCCAGCACATTGACGAACCCGGCCGCGTAGGCACGCGATGCCGGAATCGGGTCGCCGGTCAATGCAAGTTCTTTCGCGAGGTTCAGGGGCAACGACCGGGGTGCGCGGAACAGTCCCGCGCATGTCGGCACGAGACCGATCGCGACCTCGGGCAACCCGAACACGGCGTCTTCCGACGCAACGACAAGATCACATGCGAGTACGATCTCGAAGCCACCGCCGAGCGCCGGGCCATCCACCGCAGCGATGAGCGGCTTGGTGAGACGACGCCGGATGACCCCGTATTCACCACCGCGTTCCGTGTAGTAGTCACCACCGGCAGTGAGATCGCTGCCTGCACTGAACACGGGACCATCCGCAGCCAGCACGCCGACTCGGAGGTCGTCGTCCCGGTCGAGCGACGTGAGGGCCTCGTCAAGAGCATCCGCCATTGCACGGTCGATCGCGTTGCGCTTGTCTGCGCGACACATCTCGATCACGAGTACATGCCCGACGCGCTCGACGCGTACGCGTGGCTGTGCGTTCGTCACGGCTGCCCGGGACGCAATTCGATGAACAGGCCTTCCGCTTCGGCACACAGCACCTCACCGTGACGGAGTTCTGCGCGCAGGTAGCGCTTGCGTCCCTCTTCCCGCTCGAAGCGGGCGTCGACGGTGAGTTCTGCATCGATGGGAGTGATGGAGCGGAAGTCCACGTGCAGGTATGCCGTGCGGCACGGGGTACGGTCCGTGCTCGCCAGCCTGCCGAGCACCTCGTCGAACATGAGGGGGATGGTGCCGCCGTGCGCAGCGCCGTTACCGCCGAGGTAGTACCTACCGAAGGTGACAGTGCCGGCGGCGCCGTCACGGTCCCATCGGTCGAACTCGATCAGCGGCGACATGCATTGCGCGCGTCCCGGCACGTCGAGATGGCCGAACGGACGACGACGCTCGGACACCTGGTGGTCTGTGAGCAATGCCTGCACATCGGCCAGATGAGCAGCAACCTTCTCGACGACGTCGAGGGGCGGGTTCGCTCCCGCGAGTTCGTCGAGCATGTCCCGAGCCACCGCGACCATCGCCGCATACGGCTGCGGATTCTCACGGTGAACGCCGGCGTCGAAGCCGCGGTGGCTCACCGAACTCCAGCCGCCTCCGATTGCGCCCCCGCCGACCGATTCTCTTGCGCTGCTCCCGGACATGTGACCTCCTGTTCGTACGACCGCTCGATACGAACCTAGACTTTCAGAAAATCTCGTCTCGGGCGCTACCCAAAACCTAGATGACGTGGTTAACTACGTCAACAAACACGATGCTGGAGGAGTGCCATGGACTTCGCGCTGAGCGACGAACAAGAAGCCCTCGCCGAGGCCGAGCGCGCTTGGCTCACCAAGAACGACCCCATCGCAGCGCGGCGTCCGGCGATCGACAGCGGCCCGGCCCGCACGACACCCGAAGGCGTGCAACACGTCGCTGAATCCGGCCTGATCGGGCTCCTCACCGAGGATATGGGCGGCACACACGTCGATCTCGCCGTACTCGTCGAAGAGCACGGACGTGCGGGCAGTGCGCTGCCGGTCGCAGAGCTCGCGGTCGCGACGCGACTGCTCGCACAACTCGGCCATGAGGCCTTCGACGCTGCCGAATCGGGTGCCGAACTCGTACTGCCGGCACTCGGCTCCCTCGAGAACTCTGCGCTCCACGCGCAACTCGACGGCACAACGCTCCACCTGAGCGGCACCACGGCCCCGACGACCGGGCTGATCGAAGCACACAGCATTCTGCTCGTTGCAATCACCGACACCGGCACCGAAGTCGCCGCGGTGTTGCCCGTCGACACGGTAACCGTCCGCACCCTGGAGACCCTCGACCTGACCCGCTCGTGGTCGGTAGCCGAAATGGACGTCCTTCTCGACGAGGGCAACTGGTCGGTGCTGCAGCCCGGTACCGTGGCCTTCCTGCACGACGAGCTCGCCACGTTCCGGGCCCTGGACGCGCTCGGCGCGGCAGCCCGTCTGGTCGATGTCACGGTCGAATACGCCGGACAGCGCACCCAGTTCGACAAGCCGATCGCGAGCTTCCAGGCGATCAAACACCACTGCGCGAACATGGCCCTCTCGGTCGAGGCCTCGCGCGCCGCACTGTGGGCGGCAGCCGTCGCCCTCGACGGTGACGACACCGACGCCCGCACCCGCGCCGTATCCGCTGCAGCGGCGTTCACCTGCGAAGGTGCCAGCGCCACCGCGCAGACCGCTCTTCAGGTACACGGCGGCATCGGATTCACCTGGGAGCACGACGTGCACCTACTGATCCGTCGCATCAAGGTCGACGAACTCCTCGACGGCTCGGTGTCGTACCACCGGCGTCGACTCGTCTCGGCCTGAGCGAGAACGTGCATCGAAGGGCGAGGCAGCGGGTTCGGGACCGCTGCCTCGCCCTTCGTACCGATCATTTCAGGCGTCGGCGCGTAACCGCCTGAAGTACTTCTCCGCCTCGTCGATCAACTCTTGCGCGTCCGCCTCGGCCTTCGTGCTGAACAGCGCGATCGTGGTCTCGTTGCGCATGGCGAGCAGGAAATCGCCGAACAACCGCTCCCGTCGCGACGGACCGAGCCCGAGCACCGCGACTTCGCTGTCCCCTCCGACACGGCTCGCCCTGCGGCGCTGGACGTCGAATCCGGGCGGCGTGTCCCCCATCGCGACAACCCGTGCCTGTGCTCGGTTTTCCCATATCAACCACAAGTATTCGCGGGTGCCGACAACGAACAACTCGAAGCCGTCGGTTTCCCCGCCCTGCCGGGCTGCCCGCACAACTTCGTCGACACGATTCCGCAGCAATCCGACGAAGTCCTCCCAAATCGCGTTGAAGACCTCGGTTTTCCCACCGAAATGGTGATAAATACTGCCGACGCTGACGCCCGAGCGCTCGACGATCTCGGCCATGGTCGCCGCAGTGAAGCCATGCTCACCGAAGACCTCGACGGCCGCGTCGAGGACCTTGTCCTTCGTCGCGGATGTGCTCGTCCATGTGCGGGCGCGTATGCGCCCTTTGCTCTGCAGCATCGTTCCTCCGTTGTCGCACCGCCTGGGGTTGACTTCCCGCCCTCTGCGTGGCCATAATCACTGTACATCCTAAAATAACATTCTAGAATTTCTACCAATATAGACCGGTACCAGCACAAACTGACCGCTCGGTACCCAGCCCCATCCCCGTACAAACGAATGGAGACCGAAGTGTCCGACAAGAAGCTGTGGGCCAATTCCGGTGATTCGCACTTCCTCGAGCCCGACGATCTGTGGCGCGCACGCCTGCCCAAGGATCTGGCCGAGCTCGTCCCCCGTTCCGAGAAGGACCCTGACGGCAAGTGGGAGACCGTCTTCGTCGACGGCCAGGCGTTCCGTCGCCGGCTCCCCAATATCTCGCAGGAAGAGTTCTACGCCGCCAGCCATCGTGCGCCGGGCGCCGGCAACGTCGAACTGCGCCTGAAGGACCTCGACGAAGAGGGCATCTGGACCGAACTCATCTTCCCGTCTCTCGGCATGTGGTCCAGCTCGTTCCGCACCCCGAAGGTCCTGCGTGAGGCACTGCGTGTGTCCAACGATTGGGCCAAGGAAACGATCATGGACTACTCGCCGCGCCTCGTCCCCACCGCTCAGGTGTCGACCCTCGATATCCAGGACGCGTGCGACGAACTCAAGCGCTGCGGCGAAATCGGCTACAGGGCCGTTTTCATGCCGGTCTCCCCGCATCCGCTGCAGAAGGACTACAACCGCGACGAATGGGAGCCGTTCTGGGCCCTCGCCGAGGACATCGGAATGGTCATCGCGTTCCATATCGGCACCGAGCCCATCGACTTCACGACCGGCGGCGCTCCCGGCGCCACCTACCGCGGCCCGGGCGGTGCAGTCCTCAATTACACCGAGACCACCTTCGGCGGCCAGCGCGCCGTGATGAAGCTCGTCGCCTCGGGCGCACTCGATCGTCACCCCAATCTGAAGGTGCTCGTCTCCGAAGGTGGCGCGACGTGGGTGCCGTTCGTCGCCGACCGTATGGAAGAGGGTTACCGCCAGCACTCGATGGCCGTGCGCCCCAAGCTGAAGCGCAGCCCCAAGGAAATCATCTACTCCCAGGTCTACGCATCGTTCCAGCACGACGAGTCGGCCATCGCCGCTATGACAGGCATGGGCTACAACAACGTGATGTGGGGCAGCGACTACCCGCACATGGAGGGCACCTACGGTCATACGCAGTTGACGCTGCACAACCTATTCGACAACGTCGACCAGAAGGTCAAGGATCGCATCATGCACGGCACCTTCGAAGAGCTGTTCCCGGGCGCCCCCAAGCTCCCTGCCGTCGGCACTGAGAAGCCGGAGACCGCCACCGTCTGACGGTCTCCGATGACCCAACGGCCGGTCCGCATCGAACGATCGCGGGCCGGCCGGTCCACTTCACCTCCTGAAAGAGCACTCCGATGAGCGACAGCGTTCTCTACGACCTGCCCGGCGAGTTCGTCTCCTCGATGGCCGAGTCCTCCGGGTACTGCGACGCCCAGGCCGTCCTGCCGACCGAAGACCACTACATCGCGTTCTGCACCTGCGGCAAGTGGCACACCACCGTCCCGACTCGCGACGAGGGGTTGGCCCTGGCCCGGGCCCACACCGCCGAAACCGAAGGCCAGTAGCAGACCGGCCATTCTCCATACATGAAATCCGGGTTCTGGAGCCTGAACAAGGCTCCGGAACCCGGATTTCATGGTGTGAGGAGTGCAAGAGGTTGCCGCGCAGGTGGATCCGCACGATTGGTGCAGAGCCAGTGGAGAGCCCAGTCCACCTGCTTGTCGCGATCGCTGCACCGGGTTCCACCGATCCGGAAATACTCCCCGTGCCTGTGACCCGGGGAGTATTTCCGCTTCGGGGCGGCTCTACTCGGAGACGGTGAGGTATCGCAGATCGAAGGGACCGGTCGTCGTGGAGTAATCCATGTCGACGCTGAAGTTGCCGACCTTGTCGCTCATGACCCACGGGTAGGTGATCCACACGAGCGGAGCGCCCCACGCCTGGTCGACCAGGTAGGTATTGAGCTCGACCGCGGAGGCTTCACGCTCCTCTTCCGAACGGCGCGGATCAGTTGCGGCGGCGAGCATCTGCTCATACTCGGGTGTCACACCCGACGGATTGAGGCGGGGGCCCCAGCGATAAGTGGATCCGGCCGTGAAGCTGGTCCCCAACGGGGAGTAGTGCAACAGCGCGGAGGCTTCGCCGCGGCCGAATGATGTCGGGCCCTCGAGTCCGTCCTTCACGATCGGCGTGATCTTGATACCGGCTTCTGCAAACTGCTCCTGCAGTACGTCTGCCACCCCCGGGGTGATGACGTTGACGATGATGACTTCACCCAGGTCGACGCCGTTCGGGTGGCCGGCCTCGGCGAGCAACTGTTTCGCCTTTTCGGGATCGTAGTTGTAGGTCTCCTCGAGCGCCGCGTCGTAGCCGGGCAGACCGGTGCGCGAGTACTGGTGCCGAGCTTCGGAACCCGGGTAGAGCGCTTCGACGATCACGTCACGGTTGTAGGCATGGTTGATCGCCTGGCGAACCTTGACATCGTCGAGCGGGGCCATGTTTCGGTTCAGGAAGAGTTCCACGCCGATTCCGGTCGGGACGTCGACTGTCGTCAGTCCGCGACGGTCTTCGACCGCGGTCACCGTGCCCGGCAGGAACTGGCCCAGCTCGATCTGCTCGCCGGCCATCGCGTTCGTGAATGCCTGAGTGTCGGAGATCGCCTTGTACTCGAGCTTCGCGATCTGAGCGGCCTCGGTGTCCCAGTAATCGGTTCGGTCGCGAACGACTGTCAATTGTTCACCGGGAGCGAAGCTTTCCACCGAGTACGCACCCGAGCCGTTGGTCTCGGTGGCAGGGTCGCCGTTGGCAATCAGATCCGGGTGCATGATGAAACCGGACATTTCAGCCAGGACGTACGGCATGGTGTCGGTCGGCTCGGCCAGCGTCAACGTGACCTGGTACGGGCCGGTGACGGTGACGTCGGTGACCGGCTCCATGCGCGACTTCACGGACGGGCTGTCGAGCGTGCGGGCGCGGTCGAGGTTGACTTTGACAACATTGCCGTCGACCGGAGAGCCATCGCGGAATGTCGCATCCTCACGCAGGTCGAGCACGAGCCCCAGGCCGTCCTCGGAGTACGAGAAGTTGTCGACGAGCATTCCGTCGACCGTGCCGTCCGCCTCCACGGTGAACAGCCTGTCGTAGATCATGTTGAGCCCGAAGCGGAACGAAGCGATCTCACTGGTCGCCAAGTGCGGATCGAGGCTGGTGATGCCGGTGGTCCAGCCCGTGCTCAGCGACGCGTCCGGGTTGGGTACACCGGAGTTGCCGGAACCACCGGATTCGCTCGAGCCACAGGCGGCAAGCAGTCCTACCGCGGCCACGGCGGCAGCTGCACGGAGGGTGCGGCGTCGAAACATGTTCGGCCTTTCTCAGGGGATACGGACACTCCGGCCCTGGAGACACACCTGCGACCGGAATGTGTCTAGGCTAACATCTTTCTTAGTAAACCTGTAGCACTTATATTACTAAGTTCCATTCACCCGTCTGCGCTTCGAAGCGCGTCGACCAACACAGGCACTTCGGCCATTGCGCGCATCGCGTCGTTGAGGTGTGTACATCCAGCAGTGCCGGGGAAGATCTCCAGTACAGCGGCTCTCAGATCGCGAAGTGGAGTTCCTACTATCCTGTCGACGGACAATGAGGCAAGCGGGCATTCGTCGTACGGAAGCACGCGGGGATCTGCCGAGATCGACAGTAGTTCCCCCGTTGCGAGATCCGCCGTTGCCTTCACCAGATACTCGTGCACCGCGACACGCCCGCCCTCTGGCACCGTCGACGAATCTTGGAACATCGAGTCGATCTCGATGACATCACCCATCGTCACGTCGATGCGGCGTGCACGCCGCATCGAGATCTCCGTGATTTCCAAAAGTTCATGCCACCCGATCGGATCATCTTCGCGGAGCAGCGGTCCGACCGTCTGCACCTGGTGGTTCCACTTGGACGAGCCGTCGGGCATCAACGCTCCCGAACCCGGCTGGAACCCCGTGCAGATGCCCTCCATCTTGCGACGCGGAGCATTCTCCATCGCCACGAGCATCTGTTCCCGCGGAATCCAGCGAGAGTAGGCGAATCCGGCGACGAGCGACGCGCCCGCGATGTCGTCGAGCATCAGATACAGCGGGGTGCCGGCCGAAGCCTCGCCCGGCAGCACCTCGGCGAGTACGGTGCGCGAACTGCCGCCGCCACGTGCGCCGATCATCCCGGTCACCGCCGGTCGCGGCGGATCCGTGGCGATGTCTTCGATCGTCCGGGTCGCCGAGTTCACCCCGACCGTCATCGTGTCCTCGGCGAGGACGACGGGCTCACCGTCGTCCGGTGTCAGCAGATCCCGCGACCTGCCAGTGAGGCGCAACTGCGTTCCGTGCCCGTCCGGCCACCGCATGTCGATCGTCGAGGTGCGGCGCACCGAACCTCGACGACGGACCGGGGCGGGACCGGACGGGCCGCGGGCCACGAGACCGAACGGGATGTCGACTGCCATGAAGTTGTCCTCCCGTAGAACCCTGTACCTGACGGCGGGTGTACTGCTGCTGTCTACTCGTGTTCCCACATCTTCGGCACCGACGGTCCTCCGGCCACACGATCGGCGTACATTGCGTCGATCTCCTCGTCGCCGTACCCGAGTTCGGTGAGGATTTCACGGGTGTGCTGGCCGATCACCGGTGCTGCACGGTCGAACTTCAGAGTGAGATCGTCGAAGTTCCAGTAGGCGCCGGGCTGCTCCATCCGACCGAAGTGCGCGTGATCGTAGGAGGCGATGAGCTGCCCGGTGCGGTTCGCTTCGTCGTCGAAGAACTCGAAGCTGTACTCCTCACGGACCGGCTCTGCTGCAATGCCCGCAGACGCGAGGTCGATCAGCAGCTTCTCGGATTCGAACGCCGCGAGGCCCGCCTCGATCCCCTCGTCATCGGCTGCGCCCGCTATCGCGCGCAACGCGGCGAGCTGGCCGTCGGCTTCGGCAACGACCGCGACCCAACCGTCGGCCACCTCGTAGATGCGGCGGCCCGGTCCGAAACCGGTTTGGGTTGCATCGAACCGCGGGTACTCGGCAACACTGTTGTCGGCGAGACGGATCAGCGTCTCGCTCTGCGTCGCAGTGGCCGACGCGAGCAACGACCCGGATGCCTTGGTTCCTCGCCCGGTCCGCTGCTTGTAGTACACCGCAAGCAGTGTTCCGATGAGCGACCCGAGTGCCGTCTGGACATCGAGGACGCCGAACCGAGAGAACTGCGGTGGATTTCCGACACCGCCATTCTCGACCTCCCAGCCTGCAAGTGCCTGGAAGATCGAGTCGAAACCAGGGCTGTCGGCACGATCGCCGTTCTCTCCGTAACTGGTCACGTAACCGAAGACAATATCCGGCTTGAGCGCACGCAGACCCGCCTCGTCTATGTGGAGCTTCGCGGACGCTTTCGGACGCTGGTTGTGGTGGACAACGTCTGCCCAATCTACAAGTTTGCGCAGTACGGCCTGGCCCTGCTCGGTAGTGAGGTCGACCGCGAGCGAACGCTTGTTGCGGGAGCATGCTTCCCAGTAGCTGGGCTTGTACCGGAGCCGGTCGCCGACGACGGGCTCGACCTTGATGACTTCGGCACCGAGGTCCGCCATCAGCATCGGCGCCATCGGGCCTGCGAGGAACGAGCCGAGGTCGAGGACCTTCAGGCCGGCGAGAGGCCGTGGGTCGCCGATATCTTTGGAACCGTCACCGACTGCAGCACACAACGATCCGAGCTCGGCGAGCACTTCGTCGGTGTGCTCGCCGAGGAGTGGCGCGGGGCGCGTTACGACGCATGGGGGGTCGATACCGAACGGGTTACCGGCCTGGATCGTTTTTCCGTTGATCGGATCGTCCACCTCGACGACGTAACCGTTGGAAGTGACCTGCGGATCGCGCAACAATTCGCCCATCTGCAGGGCCGGCTCGATTCCGAGGTCGGCAGCTCGGAACACGGGTAACCATTGGGTACTCGGCCGCTGCGCGATGACGGTGCGCAACTCTTCACTCGCGTTACTCGACAGATCGTTCAGGTCGCCGCCGAGTTCAGCGGCGACCTCCCGGACGAGAGGAATCGCACCGACGTCGATACGTTCACCAGGGTTCATCATCTGCAGCCACACACCGTCGCTGCACTGGTACATCGCGAGCTGCGGAGGCGCTTCGTACTTGTTGAGAATCAGTGCGGGGATGGGGTTCTCGGCGTTGTTCCACGCGAGCGATGCCGTGTTGAGCATGCCCTGCAGCAGTGAGGTATGCACTGCACCGATCCGGCCGGTGCCGTCGCGCTGGATGAGTCGTGCCACGATGCCCGCGGCGGCGAGGGATGCTGCCGCCCAGCTCGGCAGCGGGAAGCGCATGGCGATCGGGCCCTCGCGGTAACCCCACAGCTCACCCATCAGTCCGGAGCGTGCCTGCACGAGCAGGTCGTGGGCAGGGCGGTCGCGGTCGGGGTGGTCTACGGGGTAACCGACCACCGAGGAGACGATGAGGTGCGGGTGACGTTCGCGCAGCGTCGCGTCGTCGAGACCGAGCTCGGCCGCGTGCGTCGGGGTGAATTCGTGAACGAAGACATCGACCGTGTCGAGCAGGTCGGACAGCTTCGCGCGGCCGTCGTCGGTGTTGATGTCCAGGACGACGCTGCGCTTGCTGCGGTTCCAGGAAGCGAAGGCAACACGTTCGCGGAGCGGATCACCCTGCGGAGGTTCGACCTTGATGACATCGGCACCCGCCTCTGCGAGCATCCGCGACGCGACCGGAACGGCCAGCCCGGAGGCGAGTTCGACGATACGTACTCCGTCGAGAATCCGATCGGTCATGGAGTTTCCGCCTTTCGTACTCCGGACTACATGTGCCGGAAATCGACATCCGCTGTGACGCTCACCACGAGGTTACCCCACAAAGGGAACAAGGTCTACTTAGTAACCTTTGTCTAGAAGAACTACAGCCCGGGCCGAATCCCCATGGGAACGACCCGGGCTGCTGCATACCGGACGAAGCGAGCGTCAGCGCGCCTTCCAGACCGGCTCGCGCTTCTCGGCGAACGCGAGCGGTCCTTCCTTCGCGTCCTCGCTGAGCGCGAGACGATCCCACTCCGCGGCGGACAGTGCCCACCGATCGTCCTCCTCCACGCGCCGGCCGTCCACGACGCCGTAGGCGACGCGCTTGCTGGCCTGTACCGACAACGGAGCATTGACGGCGATGCGCTCCGCGAGTGCGATCGCAACCTCGACAGACTTCCCTTCGGGCGCGATCTGATTGATCAGACCGACCTCCAGAGCGCGCGCGGCGGTGATCGGATCTCCCGTGAAGATCATCTCCATCGCGAGACGCTGCGAGATCTGGGCGGGAAGGCGGAACACGCCACCCGCACCGGCGATCAGACCGCGCTTGACCTCCGGCAGACCGAAGGTCGCGTTCTCCGCGGCCACGATGAGATCCGCCGACAGCGCCAGTTCAGTACCCCCGCCGAGCGCGGTGCCGTTGACAGCAGCGATCGTGGGCTTGTCGACGTAGTGCTTGACGAAGCCCGCGAAGCCCCAGTCCTCATGACCGGGAGCATGCAGGCCCTCGCCACGCGAGATCGCCTTGAGGTCGGCGCCCGCGCAGAACGACTTGTCACCGGCACCGGTGACAACGATCGCCCGCACCTCGGGATCGTTCGCCGCCTCTTCGAGGGCGCCGCCGACTCCGATGCTCACCGACGAGTTCACCGCGTTGCGGGCCTCCGGACGGTTGATCGTGATCACCATGACGTTGCCGACGCGCTCGACGAGCGCACCGGCCTGGGTTGCCTGAGTCATCGTCGGTCCCTTTCTCAGTTCTCGACGAGTTCGAGGATCGTGGCGTTGGCTTGTCCGCCACCCTCGCACATCGTTTGGAGTCCGTAGCGAATCTTGTTGCGACGCATGTGGTGAACCATGTCGGTGAGGATTCGTCCACCGGATCCACCGAGCGGGTGGCCGAGGGCGATCGCGCCGCCGTTGGGGTTGAGGCGCTCGGGGTCGGCTCCGATCTCCTTCAGCCATGCAAGGGGCACGGGGGCAAACGCCTCGTTGACCTCGAACACACCGATGTCGTCGACGCTCAGGCCCGACTTCTCGAGGGCCTTGGCCGTCGCCGGGATCGGCGCGGTGAGCATGATGACCGGGTCGGCGCCGACAACGGTCGCCGTATGGATCTTGGCGATGGGCGTCAGACCGTACTTCGCTGCCGCCTCCTCGCTCATGATGAGCAGCGCCGAAGCGCCGTCGGAGATCTGCGAGGCGTTACCGGCGTGGATGACGCCGTCTTCCTTGAACACCGTCTTGAGCTTGGCGAGCGACTCGACCGACGTGCCGCGGCGGATGCCCTCATCCTTCGAGATCACAGTGCCGTCAGGGGTGGTCACGGGCACGATCTGAGCGTCGAACAGACCTGCATCCTGCGCCGCCGCGGCACGCTCGTGGGAGCGAGCCGAGAACTCGTCGACCTCGGTGCGGCTCATGCCCCACTTCTCGGCAATCATCTCGGCACCGACGCCCTGATTGGGCGCGACACCGTCGTACCGGTCGAGGAACGCCGTCGGGAAGGGATTTCCACCGACCTTGCCCGACGAACCCATCGGGACGCGCGACATCGACTCGACGCCACCGGCGACCACGACCTCGTAGTGACCGGCTTCGACACTTGCAACGGCGAAGTTCAAGGCTTGCTGCGACGAACCGCACTGGCGGTCGATGGTAACTCCCGGGACAGTCTCGGGCCATCCGGCCGCCAGCAACGCGGTGCGAGCGATGTCGATGGACTGCTCACCCACCTGCTGCACGCATCCCCAGATGACATCGTCGACAACGACCGGGTCGATACCCGCACGCTCGACGAGCGCGTTGAGAACGACAGCGGACAGGTCGGCCGGATGGACGTCGGCCAGGCCACCGTTCCGCTTACCGACCGGTGTGCGCACGGCCTCCACGATTACTGCAGTCACGATGTGCTCCTTCTTTGTCAGCGAGACGGGTCAGACCCGCGTGGATTCGAGTTCGGCGACCATCTCGAGCAGACGGCGCCGGTCGACCTTGAGGGACACGCTGCGCGGCAGTGCGTCCACCGTGTGGATGGTGACCGGAACTTCGTAGCCGGTCAGCTGGTTGCGGACGAACTCCTTGAGTTCGGCCTCATCGACGGGTTCTGCTCCCGCGATCAGTTCGATCACCGCGACAGGGACCTGACCGAGCCGCTCATCGGTCTTGCCGTACACGGAGGCGTCGAGCACCGAACTGTGAGCGCGCAGCGCATTGCATACCGTCTCCGGCTGCACCTTGAAGCCGCCGCGGATGATCGCATCGTCGGCGCGACCGTCGATGTAGACGAAGTTGTCGTCGTCGAGATGAGCCAGATCGCTGGTACGCACCCACTGGTTGGTTCCGGTGCCGGTCTGGCTGGAGCAGACTTCCAGGCGGCCGGTAGTGCCGACGGGCAGCACGTTTCCACTCTCGTCCACCGTGCGCATCTTCACGCCGGGGAAGGGTCGGCCGATGCTGCCACGCTTGCGCGCCCACCATTCGCCGATGAGCGGCTTCGTCCACCCTGCCACTGCACCACCGAATTCCGTGGCACCGTACATGATCATCACGGGAATCCCGTAACGCTCGGTGAACTCGTCGGCCAGGTCGGGGCTGACGAAGGTCGTGCCCGCCGTCACCGCACGCAGACTCGCGAGCTTCTCCTTGGGCACGTCCTCGTTGAGTACCGACCGCATCGCGGCCGGCGGCAGACCCGCGACACGCAACTGGTGCTCGTGCACGGCGTCGACCCATCCGTCGACCGTGAACCGCGGCAGTACGACAATCGGCCGCGCCTCGGCAAGCGCCTGAATGACGCCCCACAGGCCGCCGATGTGCACGATCGCGAGCGACACGAGGGCAACGCGTCCGGTGAGCGGCTCACGCTCGTCGCCACCTTTACCGGTGTGGCTGTGGACCGATTTGAGAGCCGCCTCGAGCTGACGCCAGGTCAGCGGGACCCGCTTGGGCGGGCCCGTGGTCCCCGAAGTGAACATCTCGACCGCAATGGGGTCTTTCTCGTCCTTCACGACCTCGATGGTGACCTCGGGACCACCCGTTCGCTGCACGACGTCGAGTCCGTCGACCGCGAATCCGACGATGCCGGCCTCCGCTATTGCGATCTCGAATTCGGTTTCTTCCCACATGCTCTGCGGTGCGAGCACGACCTGTGGAAGCGATGCCACCGCGTCTGCGGTGACTCGCGCCGTCGGCTGCATGGGGTTGAGTGTGATGATCGTGCGACCCTTGCCGAGGATGGCGATCAAGGATGCGATGGACTCCATCCGGTTCCCCAGCACGACGCCGATACGTGCACCGTCACTGCACCCGACACGCGCCAGTTCGGCGTCGATCGTCTCGGCGAGCACGCGCACTTCGCCCCACGTGTGCCATACCTTGCCCTGCTGGACCATTTTCGCGTCGTCGGATGCCGACCACAGCAAGCCCACCGCTTCCCTGATACCCGTCATTCGATGCCTCCCACTTCTGCCGACGGGAAAAATCCGCGTTCTTCCTGCATCGGTACCGGTTTCATGACGCTCCTGTACACCGGTTACGGCGACGCGGAGCGAAACGTCTACCTTCAAGATAGATGACATAGTTAACTAGGTCAATCGTGTTTGAGTCAAATGTGCCACGGGACTCTCAGTCTCCGCACGACGAAGTGGGGAGGGTCCGTCAGACCCTCCCCACTCACGCGACATACTTCAGCGCGGCATTCCCAAACCACGCTCGGCAATGAGGTTGCGCATGATCTCCGAGCTTCCGCCCGCGATCGTGTACGCCCGCGCGTACAGGAACTCGTCCTGCCACCGACCACGGTCGATCGCGTTCGCGTCTCCCTCGACGAGAATCCCGGCCTCGCCGGCGAGTTCGAGAGCGAAACGTGCGATGTCCACACCGAGTTCGCTGAACATCAGTTTGGTCATCGGTGCGTCGTATGGTCGCTCGGTCTTGCGTGACCAACGGCTGATGTTCGCGTACACCAGAGCCGAGAGTGCCGTGACCGCGGCCGACAGCTCACCGATGCGGTCCTGCACGGCACCGTCTTCGATAGCCGGCCGTCCGTTCCGCGTGACGTTCTTCGCCAGATCCTTCAGAGCCTCGACGTTCTGCTGCAGCCGCACCGTGCTCGTCGCCACGCCGCTTCGCTCATGTCCGAGACTGGAATTCGCAATGCCCCAGCCACGGTTGACCTCACCGATCAACGCATCCGGTCCGAGCTCGACATTGTCGAGGAACACCTCATTGAAATCGGAGGTGCCGGTCATCTCCCGCAACGGCCGCACCTCGACACCCGGCAGACGCATGTCGACGATGAATGCGCTGATACCTCTGTGCTTCGGGGCATCCGGATCGGTACGCGCCAGCAAGTAGCCGTAGTCGGCCCAGTGTCCGTTCGTGGTCCACACCTTCTGACCGGTGACCTTGAATCCACCGTTTTCGGTGGGGACGGCCTTGGTGCGCAGCGACGCGAGGTCACTGCCCGAACTCGGCTCACTGAAGAGCTGACAGAAGATGAGCTCGCCGGTACGAATTCTCGGCAGGTACTTCTGCCGCTGTTCCTCGGTGCCGAAATCGATCAGTGCATGCGACACCAGATGAGCAGCGCCCTGGATCGCGGCCGGCGCGCGGCCCCGGGCGAGCTCCTCACCGACGACAACGTCCTTTTCCGATGAATGCGCAGAACCCTTACCGCCGTACTGCTCCGGCCAGTCGGCGCCGACGTATCCGGCCGCGAACAGCTTTCCCGTCCACTCCTTGAGCAGAGCCAGCTCCTCGGCATCCTCCGCGCTGCGAACACCCGCCTTGACGGTGATTGCCGGCTTGTTTGCCGCGACGAACTCGCTCACCTCTGCACGGAACTCTTCGAGCTCCGGGGTCATTCCGTAATCCATGTCAGCGCACCTCGTACTTGCGGGTCGGTACCTCGGAGCGGACGACCTGCGCCTTGCCGATCGGATTGCCCAGGTCGGTGTAGTACATTCCGGTCGCGAGGGCCGCAGACCGGCCCTGATCCTTGGACTCCCAGATGGCCCGGATGCTGCCCTGGATCGCGGCCGGAGGTTTCGCGGCAATGCGCTCTGCCAGCTCCTGCGCTCGGTCCCACAGGCTGTCCCGCGTCACGATCTCGCTGACGAATCCGATTTCCAGTGCGCGCTTGGCCGACATCCGCTCGTCGAGGCCCAACAGAACCATACGCAGCACCTCCCCGATCGGGATCCGATGCGCGAGACCGATCGGTTCGAGCGCCGCGACCATTCCGTACGACACGTGCGGATCGAAGAACTGGGCATCCTCGCTTGCGATGATGATGTCTGCTTCGTTGAGCCAGTAGAGCGCACCTCCGGCGGCCATGCCGTGCACGGCGCAGATCAGCGGCTTCCAGCAACCATTGTGCTTGGGCGAAAGATCGACGCCCGGATCGCGGCGGCTGAAGACGTTGTCGGAGAGGAACGTGCCTTCCTTGACGTCTACGCCTGTCGAGAAGGCGCGTTCCCCGTTGGCCCGGAGCACCATGACATGGACGTCATCCTCCTCGCGCGCGTAGACCCACAGTGCAGCGAACTCGGCCCGCATCGTGTCGGTGAACGAATTCAGTTTGTCGGGCCGGTCGAGCGTGATCGTCAGAACGTGGTCTTTCAGCTCTGCAATCACCGTGGTCAAGCCGCTCAGGTCCACAGTTCCTCCTGGAAAGTACGGGCATGCGCCCTGACAAATATTACTAAGTGACCCATGTCGAGTCCAGTCCTTACCGTCAACACGTCAACGCGCATGTCCGGCAACCGCAGCAACCTCAGGACGCCGTCGGGCAGGATCCGCCTTGACCTCGATAACCAGAGGGTAGGCCCCCTCGTCCAGCAGCTCCGCGACCTGCGCAAACTCGTCGACCTCCCGCACCATCACCGCGCGGGCACCGAGCGCACGCGCCGTCCCCGCAAAGCCGGGCCACTCGACCTCCGAATGCGCGGTCGCGAGCCCGAGACTCTCGAGTTTGAGGTACTCGGCGCCGTAGCAATGGTCGTCGAGAACGACGAGCACCAGCGGCAGGCGGTGCCGGACCGCCGTACTCACCTCCACCAGGCCCATCATCGCGCCGCCGTCCCCGGCCACACAGACCGTCGGCACGTCGCGGCGACCCGCGGCAGCGCCCACCGCGGTCGCGATCCCTAGTCCGATCGAGCCGAATGCGCCGGGAACGGTAAAACGACCCGGATCGACCGGCAGATACTTCCACGCCGCAAACGAGAACCGTCCGACATCGGTGACGACCTGTGTTCCCTGCGGAAGCACCTCGGCGAGGCGGACCATCGCGTCCCGCATGTCGACGGTTCCGCCGCCGGAGATGCTGCGGTAACCCTTCGTCTCGAGCCCCTGCACCGCGTCGGCGAGTTGGGCGACACGACGACCGGACGGCGCCGGTGCTTCGGCCTCCGCGAGACGCTCGCACAACGCACGCACCACACCTGCGGCGTCACCAGGAATCGGAAGATCCACCGGCGCGAAACGCCCGAACGCACCGGATCGATCGTCGACCTGGATGACGAACTTGCCGGCCAGCAGTGCCGTGTTGTCCGTCGTGAACGACGAGAGTGCGGCACCGACAACGAGCATGCAGTCGACACGGCCGAGCTCTTCGATCGCCACGGCGTGCGATAGCGACCCATGGACGCCGAGATTCTCGGGTTCACCGGCGAAGAGGTCCTTCGCGAGCAACGTCGTCATCACCGGAGCGTCGATGGCCCGCGCCAGCCGCAGGATGTCGTCCCGCGCCCCGGAGGCGACCGCACCCCTGCCCGCGAGGATTACCGGTCGCGCGCTGCCGAGCAACGCGGCAAGCGCGTCGTCGACGAGATCCGGGTCCGGCGCACCGGGCACCGGCAGCGGAGGTGCCGTGCGCGGAGACTCACCCGTCACCGCAACTTCGAGCAGGTCGTAGGGCAGATCCAGCACGAAGAGGAACCCGGGTGGCGGCCACCCGGGCGAGGGCTTCGGCGATATCTGCACCCACCGCGTCGGCCTTCCGCACCCGGCGGTACTCCGCGCCCGTGAGACGGGCGAACCCCTCGAGATCGAGATCCTGGAAGTGGTCGCGCACATCCGGGGTGCCGCCGGTCAGCAACAGCACTGCACTGCGCGACCGCACCGCCTCCACAAGGGCAGTCGTGCAGTTCGTGACCGCCGGACCGTGTGTCACGGATGCGACGCCGACACCACCGGTCATGCGGGCGTAGCCGTCCGCCATCGACACCGCGCCACCTTCTGCCACGGCCGCCACGAACTCACCGCCGTGGTTTTCGACGAAGTCACCGAGATACGCGAGGTTCACATCACCCATGAGCCCGAAGATGGTTCCGACACCGCACTCGGAAAGCGATTGGGCCGCCAGTTGATAGGTCTTCACAACATGTTCCTTCGTGATCAGGGGGTTGTCAGATGACGGGACTGAAGCCGCCGTCGACGTGCACGGCCGTGCCGGTGAGGTAACCGGCGCGGGGCGAAAGCAGGAAGGCCGCGGTGTCGCCGAATTCGTGTGGCTCGCCCACACGGCCGAGTGGGATCTTCATCCGGTCGGCGATCTTGGCCATGTATTCCCCGACATCGCGGCCGGCTTCGACCGCCGGGCGCATGATCTGCCCGCTGCGAATGATGCCGATGAGCATCGCGACCACCCGAACTCCGTCGGGGCCGAACTCGTTGGCCAGCGCCTTGGTCAGGCTCAGGCCCGCGGCCCGTAACGGGGAGCTGGGCATACCGCCACCGGCGCCCGGAGCACGCGCTCCCGTGCTGAGTACGTTGAGAATGACGCCCTTCGATTCCTTCAGGTGAGGCATTGCCGCGCGGCTCGCGCGCACCGCCGCGAGGAACTTCAGGTCGAAGTCGTCGTGCCAGGCGTCGTCGGTGATCTCTTCGAACGCACCGCCGCTGTGCACACCGGCGGAGTTCACGAGTCCGTCGAGCCTGCCCCGCTTCGCATACGCCTGTTCGACGAGGCCGTCGAGGTCGGCGGCGACCGTGACATCGGCCCGCACTCCCTCCACCGATCCGCCGCCGAGTGCGCGCAGCGACCGCACGGCGTCGTCGAGACGCTCGGTGTTGCGCCCGCAGATCGTCACGTCGGCGCCTTCCGCGACCAGAGACGAGGCCGTCGCGAATCCGAGTCCGTCGGACCCGCCCGTGACGAGGAAAACTTTGCCCTTCAGGCCGAGATCCATTTTGCCTCCCGATATCGTGGGAACTTAGTAAACTATGTGATCTGGGTTATAACACAGTGTACGGGTTCGACGACAGTCCACGGAGGACAACATGAATGTTCTGATCTACGGCGCGGGTGGATTCCTCGGCTCCGCGCTCGTCAGGCGGTTCGTCGCAGGTGGGCATACCGTGCGCGGTCTGGTCCGCAACGAAGACGCCGCCGACGCGCTACGGAAGGCCGGCGCCGAGCCCGTGCTCGGCGACCTGCTGACCGATCCCGAGGGCACCGTCGCGCACGCGGCCGACGCAGACGTCATTCTCTATGCCGCGCAACTGCTGCTCGAGCCCGAGCGGCACACCATCGAAGCACTGATCGACACCCTCGAGGGAACCGGGAAAACGCTGATCTTCACGTCCGGCACCGGCGTCCTGTCGCAGCGCACCGACGGTGAGTGGAGCGAGGACACGTTCGCCGAGGACGACGAATTCGTCCCGTCCAAGTACATCGGCGGCCGCGTCGACACCGAGAACGTCGTGCGTGAGGTGAACGCCCGCGGGGTCCGAGGCATCGTCGTACGGCCCTCGATGATCTGGGGACACGGCCGCTCCCCCATGCTCGACGGCTTCCGTACGTCGATCGAGAAGACCGGTGCGGTCTGCTACATCGGTCGCGGTCTGAATCTGTATTCGAACGTGCATGTGGACGACGTCGCCGAGATCTACCACCTCGCCGCCGAGAAGGCGCCGGCCGGCGCGCTGTACCACGCGGTGTCGGGCGAAACGAACTTCCGCACCATCGCCGAGGCCCTTGCACAGCAGCACAGTGTTCCTGCTCGCAGCATCGATCTCTCCGAAGGCGTCGAGATCTGGGGTACCTTCGCCGCCCTGATCGTCTTCTCGACGTGCAGTCGCACGCGTGCACCCCGCGCGCGGCGCGAACTCGGGTGGTTACCTCATCCCGACAGGCTCGATGTGCTTACCGAGATCGGCGCTCCGGTGGACGCGACCTGACCTCCGGCGCACCCGATCCGAGGGAATCGGGTGCGCGGCGCTGCGCCCACTCTCAATGGCGCCCGCCGGCGACCACAAGCGTCTCGCCGGTGATGTAGGAGGATTCGTCGGAGAGCAGGAACCGAACGACCGACGCGATCTCCTCCGGCTGTGCGCCGCGTCCCAACGGGATTCCCTCGACCATCGCGGCACGTTGCTGCGCCGTGACGGTCTGTGCCTGCTCCGTCAGGACGAGTCCGGGCGCTACGGCGTTGACCCGGATGCCGTCCTCCGCGAACGCAAGCGCGCAGCCACGGGTGAAGTTGTTCAGCGCGGCCTTCGTCGCGCCGTACGCGATCGTCGAGGCATTCGCCGAGACACCGTTGATCGACGAAATATTGACGATTGCGCCCCCACCGGCCTCGGCCATCTCGTCCTTGACCGCCCATGTCGTGAGATAGGGCCCACCGGCGTTCGTGCGGAACAGAAGATCCCACCGCTGCGGGGTGAGCTCGTCGACGTCGAGCAATCGCGAGTAGGCAGCGTTGTTCACGAGAAGTTCGATGGGACCGCCGAATTCACGGCGAGCGAACGCCATGAGCTCCGTCACGGATTCGGGGTCCGCCACGTCCACCTGCACCGTTACCGCGTCACCCCCACGGTCGCGGATCCCGGCGGCCGCAGCCGTCGCCTCGTCGGCCCTGGATCGGTAGGCCACCACCACACGGGCCCCTGCATCGGCAAGGTTCTCACAGATCGCCCGACCGATACCGCGGGCACCGCCCGTAACGACAGCGATCTTCCCGTCGAATACCATCGCGCCGCTCACTTCTTGATCACATCGAAGTGCCGGTCGGCGAGTACGCCCATTGCCGGACGCAGTGCCTGCGTCTCGCCGGCCACCTGACGCAAGAGCACGCCCACCGCCGTCTCGAGCTGTACCGTTCCCGCGAGGCACCGCTTCACCAGCTTGGTAGTTCCCGCCGAGACCGACGACGGTCGGTATTCGAGCACCGCTTCGAGATCGTCCAGGTTCCGCTGCTCGATGGGCGCTGACACGCACGCGGCTTCACGCAGATACTTCAGAATTCTGGCCAGACCCTTGCTGCGCTGAATCACGAACGGATCCTCGCTTCGCGGCACGATGATCTGCCGGATCTGCTCGAGCGCGGCGGCGTAGAGCCAGTCACCCTCGCTCGGCGTCGACGACACCGGATCGACGTCGACGATCTCCACACCTAGCACGTCGGCCAGCGCTTCGAGAAACAACCTCCGGTGCAGCAGCCCGTACACGAGAGAATTGCCGACCTCGCCCAGCAGATCGGGCTCCGCACGCTTGCGGTGCCCCAAAATCACGATGCGCAATTCGGCGAGCACCCGGTAGTAGCGGACCCGATCGAAATCGATGTCCGTGCCGGCCGCACGCGCGTAGTCACCGAAACGCTCCATAAGATTGGTGAAAGGTTCCTGAACCGAGCGGACCGAGACCCATGCAAGATCGTCATGCGGATCGCCGAGGTGTCCCAACTCGAGGTCGAGGACGGCGGTAACCCTGCCGTTCTCGTAGAGGAAGTTGCCCGGCCCGGTGTCGCCCTGCACGATCACCACCGGTCCGTCCATGTCGGGCACGTGGCCGCGCACCCAATCTAGCCCTAGATCGATCAGAGGATCGCTGGTTCCGGAGTCACGGTAGACCTTCTCCCACGTATCGATCTCGCGGTGCACGAGCACACGCAGATCCGCGTCGGGATCCTGGTCGGGTAGCCCGAGCCGGTGTGGATCGACACGATGCATCTCGGCGAGGATCCGCATGAAATCCGATGCGACGGAGACCCGTTGATCCTCGTCATGCAGGCGGGAGAACCACGCTTGTCCGGGCACGAGCTCGGACAGAATCGCCTGTTCGGTCGGGTGGACACCGACGACGTCCGGGACCGGCACTGCGGTGCCGCTCAGCGCTCGGAAGAATGCCGCCTCGCGGTGCAGGGTGAAATCGTCACCCTTCTCCTCGGGGTCGAGACGGTCGTAGCGCAAGAACAACGGGCGAACCGCACCGTCCGCACCACGTACTTCCACCACCCACGCTTCGCGTCGACCACCGCCCGGGCGCCGATCGGACGAGATCACGGTGCCGTTCGCAGCGTCGCCGATCCACTCCACGAGCTCGGAGGAAAGAGAATTCGCTTCGAGTTCGGTCGAAACTTCTGTCGCCGTCGTCATCAGTGCGTCCTGTTCCTCGAGCGATTCTCACGTATGCGGTCCACCAACAGATATGGTACAGATCACTTATATCACTTAGTTCGCTTTCGACAAGCTTCTCGACCGATCCCGGAGCGTGCACATGACCTCGAACACCGTCACCGACCCCGAAGTACCATTTCTCCCCGAGGACGACCTCTACCACCGGCTCAGCGACGACCCCTACGAGACCGAGACGACCTGGTGGTCGTTCAACGTTCCCGAGCGCCGGATCGGAGGGTGGCTCCACGCGGCACATCTACCCAACCAGGGCGCCGTCACGTGGCGCGTGTTCGCGTGGGATCCGCGCGGAGCAGACCCCGGCCGTCTGGCATACTTCCGCAACTCCGGACCGATCCCGATGATCGAGAACCCCGACCTGCGCGACATCTCCTTTCCATCAGGCGGTTTCAGCGTCAAAGCCTTGAAGCCGACCATGGACTACCACATCGCTTACTCCGACCCGGCTGCGAAGTTTGCGATCGAATTCGAACATCGCAGCGTGCACCCACCTCAGCGCTTCACACCCGGCGAGGCGCCCGCGATGTTCAACCCTCATTTCGATCAGCTCGGCCATCTCACCGGTGAACTCGTTCTCGACGGCGAGCGCATCACTATCGACTGCCACTCCGTGCGGGACCGCACGTGGGGTCCGCGCGGCGGGGCGCACCTACAGAGCCGCAAGCCTGAACACTTGCGCGGCGAATACACCGTTCGCGAACCCGGTGGTCCCTCGTGGCGACAGGTCGAGCGGCAACGCGGTCGCGGGCGCATCCAGTACATTTTCGGCCACGCCGGCGCCGAGACGGGCTTCTTGAGCTTCGTTCGTCCCCAGGACGGTAACGCCGCGGGATTCTCGCCGCTCAACGTCGGGTGGCTCCTGAAGGAAGGACGATTCGAACGCCTCGACAAGACACGCAGCCGCATGCGCAACTACCGCGACCCCCGTACCGGATGGAGTGCGCACATGGAGGTCGAACTGGTCGACGTCACCGGCCGGTCGATGGAAGCCGAAGGCTTCGCCGTCAGCCACATGTGTGAACACGGCACCGGATCGAACGCATTGATGCGTTGGGAGTTCGACGGAAAGATCGGCTGGGGAGAAGACCAGGACGGATGGAAGCCAGACCACTTCGCCGAACTCGTGCGGGCCCTGCGCGACACGGGACGAGCCGGGAACCTGTCCTGAATGAGTGATGCCGTGAAGTTCACAGTCCAGTACCCGCTCGCGGTCCAGGGATACACCCCGGAATTCCTCGGACCGCAAGCGATGACCCGATTCGCGCGTGCCGCGGAAGAGTCAGGTTTCGACGCCATCGCCGTCACCGACCATCCGATCCCGTCGGAGAAGTGGATCCGGTCCGGCGGCCACGACGGTTTCGACCTGACCACCGCCCTGGCGTTCTGCGCGGCCGTCACGGACCGCATCAAGCTGATGACATACGCGATGGTGCTGCCCTATCGGAACCCCTTCCTCGTCGCGAAGGCCATGTCCACCCTGGACCATCTGTCGCAGGGCCGAGCGATCCTGACCGCCGGCGTCGGATACCTGAAGTCGGAGTTCGCCGCCGTCGGCGTGGATTTCGAGGAGCGACACGAACTCTTCGACGAGGCAATCGAGGTGATGCGCGGCGCCTGGACGCACCGAGGGTATCGCTACGAGGGCCGGCACTTCACGAGCCTGGCACAGACGGCACTGCCGTTCCCTGTCCAGGAGGGCGGCGTTCCGGTGTGGATCGCCGGGAACGCCCCGCGGGCACTCACGCGAGCGGCCACAGTCGGACAGGGCTGGGCTCCCCTGCTGATAGATCAGGAGAAGGCCTCGACGGTCCGCACGACTCCGATCCCGACCGTGGCTGCGCTGACGAGGGCAATCGGCGAACTACGGGACCTCACCGAAGCCGCGGGTCGGCCGCGCAACGCCGTCGAGGTGCAGATCGAAGGGCCGGACAGCAAGGTCCTGGTCCACGGCGGCTCGCTCGACGAGCACCGCGACCGTCTGCACGAGTTCAACCAGGCCGGTGTCGGCTGGTTCGTGCTCGATACACCCGCCACGACGGTGGAGGAGGCAATCGACGCGCTCCACCACTACGGCGACGCGGTGATCTCCGGATTCCACTGAAACGAATCGTGCTTACCCTCAGCGCATGACGGCACAGTCAGTTTCGGTTTTCGACCTGCAGATTCGAGACCTGCACCCCATCCGCCGAGCGACACTACAGAATGGAGAGGAATAGTGGGTAATGGAAAGCCATAGTGCTCATACGATCACGTCTTCCGAGATAGAAGTGGTCGGATGCCCGATTCACTACTCGATTCACGGTGTCGGACAACGCACGACCATACTTGTACACGGGTTCGGCGCGCATCAAATGTGGTGGCATCGCGTCGTTCCGCTGCTGAGCGACGACTTCAGTGTGATCACTGTCGATCTGAGCGGCAACGGCCGAAGCGGCAAACGCAGCGCATACAATCCCGAGCTACATGCGCGCGAACTCGCTGCAGTTGCTCGCGATGTCGGAGCAGGACCCGCACTTGTGGCCGGTCACAGCATGGGAGGTCGATCCTCAGTCATAGCCGCAGCCACCGAGACGGCGCTGTTCGGTGGCTTGGTCGTCCTCGACACGGGCTTCTGTATTGCGGTCCGACAAGACGACGCCCAGCGGACCGTCCGATCCCAACGAATGTATCGGACCTACGAGGAGATACGTGAGCGGTTCCGGCTCGAGCCACCTCAACCGGCATTGCCGAAGGACGTCATCGACCCGGTCGCCGCATATGCAGTTCACCAGACTGCCAACGGATGGACGTGGCGGGCTGATCCTCGGCCGCCGTCATTTTCGGACACTTCAGTGAATGAAGCCTGGCAGGCGGTACGGTGTCCGGTCGCATACGCATACGGCACCCTGAGCACCGCTCCCGTGATCGAATCATTGCCGGTGTTGCGCGGGTGGCACCCGGATATCGACATCCGACCCATGGCCGGCGCACATCATCATCTCCCGCTGGAACGACCGGACGAATGCGCAGACGTGATCCGGACGGTAGCGGCACGAATGAGATGGTGACCATCCGCGCGATGGTGGTCTCGTCATCGAATATCCATATCTGCGCAAGCAGGAAAGAGAAGCCAGAATTGCCCACCTCATCGACACTCGCCGCCATGGCAACGGATCCGGCATCGGTGCTGCCGGTTCAGTTGCGTTCTCGTGCTCGATCGGAGCCGAACCGGCCGTTTCTCCGCGAAGTGACGGGGGGCCATGCAACTTACGGAGAGACGTGGGAGGGCGTCCGCAGCTGGGTTGAGCATCTCCGCGACCTCGGCGTGGTTTCGGGATCCCGTGTGGCGACCTTGTTGCCGCCCTCGATCGATGCGGCAATGATCTGGGTCGCTCTCGGTTGCCTGAGCGCGGTAGAGGTCCCGGTCAACCCCGAACTGAAGGGTGCCTTCCTCGAGCATGTCCTCGACGATGCCGCGCCCGTGCTGTGCTTGGCGAGACCGGAGTTTGTCGACCGAATCCGAGACACACGACCAGCCTTGGCTATTCGAATCGTCGAACGTGGAGAGTGGGAAACCCTGGCTACAGCCACCACCGAGCTCGATCTGCTGCCTACGCCGGCCGATATAGCGTGTGTGATCTATACGTCCGGCAGCACGGGTCCAGCCAAAGGAGTGATACTCGTTTGGGCACAGTTCGCCAGCGTGATCGGCCGGATACCACTCGGTCCCGAAGACGTGAGCTACAACTGCCATCCTATGTTCCATGTCACCGGACGGAGTCCATTGGTCACGATGTGCGACATCGGCGGCCAGGTCGTGTTCCGCGAACGGTTCTCGGCAAAGGCCGCCATGAACGATGTCCGTAGGTTCGGGTGCACCACAGGGACTCTGCATGGCGCTCTCCTGCTGGCGTTACCGCCACGGCCGGACGACGCAGACAACCCTCTCGAAGCCGTATTCGCCGGACACAACGTCGCCCTCGCTGCGGAATTCGCAGAACGATTCGCCGTGAAATGTTACGACCTCTATGGTTCCACCGAAGTCGGATTTCCTCTCGTCCTGAGCGACCCGCCCGACCTCGAACACACCTGGTGCGGACGCGTCCGCGACGGCTACCAGGCACAGGTGGTGGACGAAAACGCACAACCTGTCGCTGACGGTGTACCGGGTGAGCTCTGGATTCGGCCCGACGACCGGCTCATGATCATGGTCGGATATCTGAACCAGCCGGAGGCGACCGAACGGGCACTGGCCGGCGGCTGGTACCACACGGGCGATATCGTCATACGACACCCCGACGGCAATTTCGAGTTCCTCCATCGAGCCGGCGACACCATTCGCAGGATGGGCGAGAACATCTCGACAACTGCGGTCGAGGCGGTGATAGACGAGCACCCGCAGGTGTCCGGCTGCGCCGTAATCGGTGTGCCGGACCTCGTTGCAGGACACCAGGTCCTGCTCGTAGCGGAGACGATCGAGAACTCCACTCTGAACGAGCCGGAACTGAACACGTGGCTGACGAGCAAGCTACCCAAGCACGCGCTTCCGAGATATCTCATCCTGACCCACGCGCTACCGCGCACGCCCACCAACAAGGTCCTCAAGACCGGACTGCTCGACACCATCGACCTGACCGATGCGTGGAGCCCACCGGTTCGACGCAGTTGAGTCGATGCACTGCTCGGACCGAACGTCACGCGGCCGGAAACCTCGCCGCAGCAGCATACTTCGACCCGCCCTCCCAGTCGTGGCCCCCGCCCCACAGAAGTGGGGCGGGGACACGACTGCATCAGTGGCATCCGAGTCTGCGTGAGCAGCTACTCCGAAACGGTCAGGTACCTGAAGTCGTACGGACCCCACGTGGTGGCGTAATCCATATCCGCACTGAAGTTTCCGACTTGATCGCTCATCACCCACGGATAGGTCACCCACGTCATCGGCACACCCCACGCCTCCTCCACCAGGTAGTCGTTGAGCTCGACCGCACTGGCCTCTCGCTCCTCGGCACTACGTCGCGAATCCGTTGCACCCGCGAAGAGCCGATCGTATTCCGGCGTCGGCCCCGCCGGATTCTGCGTCGCCCCGGACCGCGTCACCATCCCGGCAGCGAAGCCCAGACCGTACGACGAGAAATTCAGGTACGCCGGCGCCTCGCCCCCCGCAAACGTGGTCATTCCCTCGAGAGAATCCATCACATTGGGCTCGAAGCGGATCCCTGCCTGCTCGAACTGTTCCTTGATCACATCGGTCAGCCCCGGCGTCACTGCATTGGAAATGATGAACCGACCCAAATCCACACCATCAGGGAAGCCCGCCTCGGCCAACAACTCCTTGGCCCTCGCCGGATCATACGGATACCGCTCTTCCAGACCGGAATCGAAGCCCGGCAAACCCTCACGCGAGTACTGCCACCGCGCATCCGAACCTGGGAACAACGCCTCCGTGACCGCCTCACGATCGAGCGCATAATTCAACGCCTGCCGCACCCGCACATCCGACAGCGGCCCGTAGTTCCAATTCAACATCAACTCGGTCCCGATGCCCATCGGAACCGGAACGGTGTTCAGGCCCTGACGACCCTCGACCGCTGCGACGTTTCCGGGTTGGAACTGCCCGATATCGATCTGCCCACCGGCCACCGCATTGGTGAACGCCTGAAAATCCGCAATCGCCGTGTGCTCGATCCGCGCGACCTGCGCAGCATCGGCGTCCCAGTAGTCATCTCGATCACGCACCAGCACCAGCTTCTCACCCGGCGCCCAACTCTCCACGCTGTACGCGCCCGAGCCGTTGGCCTCCATATTCGGATCGCCGTTCGCGATCAGATCCGGATGCATGATCAACCCCGACATACCCGCCAACTGATACGGCATCAGATCGGTCGGCGACGACAATGTCAACGTCACCTCGTACGGCCCACTCGCCGCCACCTCGGTCACCGGCTCCATCAGACCCTTGACCACCGGCGAGTTCAACGTGCGCGCCCGATCGAGGTTGACCTTGACCACCTGCGCGTCCAGCGGCGTGCCGTCGCGGAACGACGCATCCTCACGCAACTGCATTGTCAATTGCTGGCCATCCGGGCTGTACTCCCACGATTCGACCAGCATCCCCTCCACCTCACCCGCGGAGGTGATGGTGAACAGCCGATCGTAGATCGCATTGATCCCGAACCGGAAGGATGCAACCTCGGAGACTGCCATGTGCGGATCCAGCGAATTCGGGCCGACCGTCCAGCCCGCGCGCAGCGTCGCCGTCGTGTCCACCTCACCGCCGCCACCGGAGCCATTTCCGCTGGAATCCCCTGAGCCACAGGCAGTTGTCATCAGTCCGACAGCAGCGACCATCGCTACAGCCAAACGCCAACGTCGTCGAAACATGACACGTCCTTTCAAGCCGCGGCCGGACCGGCCGAACGGTCGAAATTGGGTACGAGCTGGACATGACTCGTGACCGAATGTCGATCACCAAGTGCACGAATGTAACCTAGTTCACACACAAGGTTCTTGCCTAGAGTTAGCTCCAAAAGACTGTTCGACTTACAGAAGGTTATGCAACCGCAGCCAGAGGCTCGAGACCTGCACGCCGCGGCTGGCCCGAATTCCGAATCTCGATGTCTATCGTCCCTTCCAGACGGGCGGACGTTTCTCGGCAAAGGCCCGCGGGCCTTCCTTCGCGTCCTCGGTCTCGCTGACGACGCCGTCTTCTCTGTCGTTGCGAGCCCACGCCTCCAGCTCGGTCACGGCCGTACCGTCGACGATCCCCGCGACGAGGCGCTTTGTCGCCTGTACAGCCAACGGCGCGCTCGTTGCGATCCGATGGGCCAGGTCCAGCGCGGTCGACAGCGACCGGCCGTCCGGCACCACCCGGTTGACCAGCCCCCATTCGAGAGCCCGTCGAGCACTGAAACTCTCCCCCAACAGCAGGATCTCCATCGCGATCGCCCGCGGTAGCCACTGTGCAGCCCGGATGGCCCCACCTCCGGACGCGAGGAAACCATTGCGCACCTCTGGAAGCGAGAACCAGGCAGACTCGGTCGCGACGACGAGATCGCAGGCCATCGCAATCTCGACACCGCCACCGATCGCGTAGCCGTTCACCGCTGCGATGATCGGCTTGTCGATCGGGTGCCGGCAGAAACCGCCGAATCCCCAGGCCCGCTCGATCTCAGGGCTCGGGTACAGCGACCGGCCGCCGGCCATCTCCTTGAGATCGCCGCCTCCGCAGAAGGCCTCCTCCCCTGCGCCGGTAACCACCACCACGCGGATGTCGGAGTCATGCTGGGCCCGCGCAAGGGCGTCGACGAGACCTTGGGTGACTGCCGCGGACACCGCATTGCGTGCGTGCGGCCGGTTGATCGTCACCACCAGGATCTGCTCGATATGTTCGACCACCACCGCATCGGCGGCCCCGTTCTTCGTCATCACAGGCTCTCCTGACGCACCATTCCACGGACGATCGACCTGACCGACGACTCAGCCGATGGGGAAGTCCCCCAGGTTCCACGTCCCCTCGGTCCCCCGCGACCAACCCGACGCAGCCCACGTACCGCCGTCGACGGGAAGAACCGCGCCCGTGATGTACGAGGCGAGAGGCGAACACAGGAACGCGACGGCCATGCCGCATTCCGCGATTGCACCTTCGCGTCCCAGCGGAATGTACCGGTCCATGGCATCCTGGCGTTCCGGTTCACGTACGAGGAAAGCGGATTCGTCGATCGGCCCCGTACGCTGCCCATGGTTTCCTGGCGTGACGGTCTGATCCGGAGTGATCGCGTTGACGCGGATGCCGTCCGCGGCAAGTTCGAGGGCCATCGTGCGTGTGAAGCTGAGCATCCCGGCCTTACATGCGGCGTATACCGCGAAGTTGGGTGCAGCACGGGTTCCTTCGATGCTGCTGACGTTGACGATCGAGCCACCTTCACCACCTCGCTGCATGAGGGGGACGACCGCCGAGGTCGCTGCGAGCATACTCACGAGATTGATGTCGATGTGGCGCCGCCAACTTCGTTCGCTCTGGTCGACGAACGCACCGCCGCGGACACCACCGGCGTTGTTGACCAAGATGTCGAGCCGACCGAACTCGGCATCGGCGCGCGCGACGGCCTCCCGTAGCTGTTCGGTGTCCATCACATCAGTCTGCACCGCAAGGACCTTGCGGTCGCGCTCACGAATCAGGTCGGCGGTCTGTTCTGCGCGTTGCGGATCGATCTCGGCGAGGACGATATTCGCGCCGGCCTCGGCAAGCGACAGTGCGATGCCGCGGCCGATCCCTCCGCCGCTACCGGTGACCATGGCAACCCGCCCGGTCAGATCTATCGTGGTTCCACTCATGGGTCTCGCCTCTCGTTGCGGTGAACGCGGACCGCACCGCCGTCGAAATCGACAGGCGGTGCGGTCATTCAGTGATGCAGTACAATTCGGTGCCGCAGGGTCATTCGGCGACCGTGAGGTACCTCAGGTCGAAGGGGCCCCACGTCGTCGCGTAGTCCATTTCGGTACTGAAGTTACCGACCTTGTCGCTCATCACCCACGGGTAGGTGATCCACACGATCGGAACTCCCCATGCGTCCTCGGTGAGGTACCTGTTGAGGTCGACCGCGCTCGCCGAACGCTCGTCATCGGTGCGCGTCGAATCGGTGACCTGGTCGAGCAGCGCCTCATATTCCGGCGTGGTCCCGGCAGGATTCTGTGTTGCGCCGGCGCGCGTATTGAGGCCTGCGGGGAGGCTGAGTCCGTACGAACTGAATGCAATCATCATGGGGAAGGTCCCGCTTGCGAACTGCGTGTACACCTCGACGCCGTCGAGCACGCGCGGCTCGAAGCGGATACCCGACGCCGCAAACTGCTCTTGAATCACATCGACCAGCCCAGGTGTGGTCGCCGACGACACCGCAATTTCACCGAGATCGATACCGTCCGGGTGCCCGGCCTCGGCGAGGAGCGCTTTTGCCTTCTCGGGGTCGTACGGGTAGATCTCCTCGAGGCTTTCGTCGAATCCTGGCAGCCCTTCGGGGGCGAACTGCCACCGCACGCGAGAGTCCGGGTAGAGGGCTTCGGTGATCATGTCGCGATCGAGCGCGTGGTTGAGCGCCTGTCTGACCCTGAGGTCATCGAGCGGCTTCGCGTCGCGATTGATCGCGATCTCCATCCCCACTCCGGAATCGACGGGCACAGTGACGAGACCATCACGACCCTCGACAGCGGCAACGTTGCCTGGCTGGAACTGGCCGATGTCGATCTGGCCGGCAGCCACAGCATTCGTGAATGCCTGGAAGTCGGGAATGCCGGTGTACTCGATACGGGCCGGCTTGGCCGCGTCGGCGTCCCAGTAGTCGTCTCGGTCGCGCACCAACACCAGTTTCTCGCCGGGCGCCCACGATTCGACGCTGTATGCACCGGAGCCGTCGGCGGTCATGTCGGGATCGCCGCTCTCGAAGAGAACAGGATTCATAATGAGACCGGCAACCCCGGCGAGCGTGTACGGCAGCTGATTGGTCGGTTCGTTCAATGCCACGGTGACCTCGTACGGGCCTGTCGCGGTCACCTCGGAGATCGCCGACAACGAGCGCTTGACCACCGGCGACTCGAGCGTGCGCGCACGGTCGAGGTTTGCTTTGACCACCGCAGCATCGAGCGGCGTGCCATCACGGAAGGACGCATCCTCACGAAGTGCAAACACCATGCTGCGGCCATCGTCACTGTACGACCGATCGGTGACCAACATGCCGTTGGCCTTGCCCTCGTAGTCCACCGTGAACAGCCGGTCGTATATGACGTTGAGCCCGAATCGGAACGACGCGAGATCCGATGTCGCCATATGTGGGTCGAGTGTGTTCACCGCCTGAGTCAAACCCACCGACAAGGTTGCGTTGGTGTCGACCGCACCCTGGTCCGCAGCGGCGGACGAATCGGAACTACCGCACGAGGAAACCAACGCGGCTACAGCCACACACGCGACTGCGGTGACTGCCCAGCGACTTCGGAACATGAGATGCCCTTTCGCGGAATCGGGTTCGAGCGCGGATCACGGCCGTGCAGGCGCGAGTGGGAGCGCACACACTTCGACACCCGAAGAAAAGTGATATTTCGTCGACGACACTAGCGCGTGGTGGTGCGCATCACAATACCGAACGTGTTGGATTACTCGGAATCATTCTCTGCATCAGTATTATTCACCGCACGGAGCTGAATTTCGGCCGATCCGTCGACAACGACAACACCCGTCGAATCGATCAATTCCAGCTCGAGTTCGATCCGTGCGTCGCCCCCACTCCCCCGAATACTGCGCACCACAGCACGTGCGGTCAGGATCTCTCCGCGATACACGACCTTGCGGAATCGGGTCCGGAATCGTCTCACGGTCCGGGTACCGAAGCGGTCCGTGCAATATGCGGCCAGATATCCGGCACCGAGCATGCCGACGCTGAATGCTGCGGGATATCCTGCAGCACGCGCCATTTCGTCGTCATGATGCATCGGGTTCATGTCACCGCTCGCGCCCTGGTAGCGCACGATGTCGGTCATCGTGATGGGCCCGAACTCGCGCGGGGCAAGCTCTTGCCCCTCTTCGATACCGACCGTCGAGGCCGTCATGTCTGCGCCCCAGCATTCGCGAGAAGCGCGGAGGTGTAATGGCATTCCGCTCTGAGGACACCGTCGGCATCGGTGAATGTCACGGTGAAGTGCACCATTGCCATCGGTCCCGATTTTCCGTTCTTGTGTTCAACCGAATCGAGACGCAATCCGGTCGTGACGGTTTCGCCTGCCTCGAGCAGCTTTCCGTGGAATTCGTATTCCTGCTCGAGAGACAGCAGTCGGCGGACATCCGGTGTCACTCCGATCGCCTCGCATCCGGCGCGGGTTTCGGGAAGGTCGAAGACCCGCGAAAGATCGTCCCAGAACACCACGGTGGAAAGGAAGGTCGGCGGCACGGGCGCCGCCGGGTCGTCCAGATATTCGGGCCGCACCGCACCGGTTGCGGCGGCATACTCACGGACCTTGCCCCACTCGATCGGCATCACAGCCACGGCGGACCCCTATCCTGCAATTCGCGCGATGGGTGCGGGCCGGAACGTACGCTGGCTCGGATGCGCAGCCGGGATGGCCGACAGCAGCGTTCGGGTGTACTCGTTCGCCGAGTCCGAGAACAATGCGGCCGCCTCGTCGCACTCGACGATCTCGCCACGCTTCATGACCGCGATACGATCGGCGATGACTCGCACCAGCGACATGTCATGCGAAATGAACAGGTACGCGAGATTACGTTCGGCCTGCAGTTCGCGCAGCAGATTGATGACATGTGATCGGATGGACATGTCCAACGCTGCAACGGGTTCGTCGCAGACGACGACCTCCGGGTCGGTCACCAACGCACGCGCAATGGCTACACGCTGAAGCTGTCCCCCCGACATTTCGTAGGGAAACCGCTCGAGGTGATGCGCGGTCAGACCGACGCGATCGAGCAACGCCGCGATACGCTTGTCGCGGTCCGACGAGCTGTACCCCCCTTGCGAGAGCATGGGCTCGGCGATCGAGTACTTGATCTGGGCACGGGGGTTCAGCGACTTGAACGGATCCTGGAAGATCATCGTCGCCCGGCCCCGGACCTTGCGCAGATCCGTGCGTCCCATCGCGGTGATGTCGTCGCCGAGCACCTTGATCGAACCCTTGTCGGGTTCGATCAGACGCAATGCCAGTCGCCCGACGGTCGACTTCCCGGCACCGGACTCGCCGACCAACGCGAGCGTCTCACCGCTGCGCACCTCGAGGCTCACACCTCGCACAGCGTCGACAGTCTCGGTCACGCGACCGAGCAGATTTCGCTTGGCCGGGTACGACTTCGTCAAGCCCTCGATAGCAAGAGCCACTTCGCCGGCGTTCTTCCGAAGGTCGGCGTGTGCGCCGGCCGCGGTCGTGTCAGTCATAGAAAGCGTCCTCCAGCGAGATCTCGTCGGTGCGGACGCAACGCACGAGATGATCGGTTCCGATGGTCGACAACGGCATGAAGCCCTCGGTGCACTTGTCCTGGGCGTAGGGGCAGCGCGGCGCGAACCGGCACGAATCGACGAACTCGTGCGGAGGTGGCACACGGCCCGGGATCACGCCCATCTTCTCGGCATGTCGTACCGGATCGGGCATCGCGTGCAGAAGACCCGCGGTGTAGGGGTGGCGCGGATTGTCGAAGAGCTCGAGAATGGGCGCGTCCTCGACGATCCGGCCCGCGTACATCACCGCAGCCCGGTCGCATACTTCCGCAACGACACTCAGGTCGTGGGTGATGAGCAGGACACCGAGCCCGAGTTCGAGCTGCAGTTCGTGGATCAGGCCGAGCACCTGCCGCTGCACGGTCACGTCCAGGGCGGTGGTGGGCTCATCGGCGATCAGAACGTCCGGATCACACGACAGTGCCATCGCGAGCATCACACGCTGGCACATACCCCCGCTGAACTGGTGCGGGTAGGCATGCGCTCGCTTTGCCGGATCGGGGATGCCGACGCGGTCGAACAATTCGATTGCGCGGGCCCACGCGTCTTTCCGCGAGCACTTGCGGTGCCTGCGGACGGCCTCGGCAACCTGGTCGCCGACTGTGAAGGCAGGGTTGAGACTGCGCCGTGGCTCCTGGAAGATCATCGCGACCTCGGCACCGCGAACGTCGTCGAGCTGTTTCTCCGGCAGCGTGTTCAAGTCGCGGTCGTTGACGACGATGGAACCGGAGATGCGTGCGTTCCGCGCCAGCAGGTGCATGATCGCGAGCGAAGTGACCGTCTTGCCCGAGCCCGATTCTCCGACCAGTCCGACGGTTTCGCCCTTGCGGACGCTGAGTCCGACGTTGTCGACGATCCTCGTCCACCCATGATCGGGTGTCTTGAAGTCGACGCACAGGTCTTCGACCCGAAGGACGGTGTCCTGCTCGAGTGCCTTCTCAGTGGTCATTGTCATGCCTTGCTCCCGCCCTGGCTGCCGACTGCATCCCGCAGGCTGTCACCGAACAGGGACAGCAGCAGAATCGAAACAACGATCATCACGCTGGAAGGAATGATGGTCCAGCCGTTGATCGCGAGATTGTCGAAGCCTTCCTTGACCATCGAACCCCAACTCGCGGTCGGCGGTTGCACACCGAGGCCGAGGAAGCTCAGGCCCGATTCCGCGACGATGGCGACGGATGCGCCGAAGGAGATCTGGATGAGCAACGGGGAAACGATATTCGGCGCCACATGGCGCGCCACGATCCTGATCGGGCCTGCGCCACCGGAACGGGCAGCTTCGACGTAGTCCTCGCTGATGATCTCCCGTGTACTGACCCGGACCAACCGGAAGAACCGTGGAGCAAGCAGCACACCGATTGCAATCATCGCGTTCGTCAGGCTCGGCCCGAGAGCACCGACGATCGCGACCGCGAACAGCAGCGGCGGCAAGGACATCAGCACATCGGAGACTCGGCTGGTGAACGAGTCCAGGGCGCCGCCGAAATAGCCGGCCATCAGACCCAGGCTCGCACCCGCGACGATACCGATACCCACCGCGAGCGCAGCTGCAGCAAGATCGACACCGGTGGCGACCATGAGGCGGCTGAGGATGTCACGGCCGACAGCGTCGGTGCCGAGCCAGTACTCCGCACTGGGGCTTTCCAGCCGGTTCAACAGATCCTGGGCCGACGGATCCTTCGGCGTCCAGAACTGTGCCAGAACACCGATGAACACGAAGAACATCAGGCCGACGAGACAGAACATGCCGAGACGGTCCTGCAGTAGCCGCTTCATCGTCCGGCCGGGGGTATACGAGAACAGCGTCTTGGCGCTTTTCGCGTTCGTCACTGTGGTGGTCATTGGTTTCGAATCCTCGGGTTCAGGTAGCCGTACGAGATGTCGACGAGCAGGGTGACGAGCAGGACGATCACGCCGCTGACGAGAACAACGCCCTGCATGGTGGGGATGTCACGGTTGATGACGGCGGTGACGCCGAGCTGACCGAAACCCTGGATGTTGAAGATCGCCTCGATGATGACGGCTGCACCAACGACGCGGCCGACGTTGAGGCCGAGCATGGTGATGTAGGGAACCGACGCGTTCTTCGCCGCGTGTTTGCACACCAGCGTCAGTTTGCTCAGTCCCTTGGCTCGTGCGGTGCGGATGTAGTCCTGCTCGAGGGCTTCGATCATGGAGCCGCGCGCCTGTCGTGTGAGTTCGGCGAGGCTGATGGTGGCGACGGCGATGGCGGGGAGCGTGGCGTACATCAGCCATTCCCCCAGTCCGTCACTCATCGGTGCGTAGCCGGTGGGCGGGAAGATCTGCAGGCCGCCGAGGGCGAACCACTTCACGAGGATCGCGGCGAGCACGAACGGCGGAATGGCAAGCAGGAAGACCGAACTACCGGTCAGGAGCCGGTCGTACAGGCTGTCTCGCTTGACTGCTGCGAGCATGCCGAGCGGGATGCTCAGGATGACGACCATAAGCATCGCAAACAAGCCGATGGACAGGGTCCTCGGAAGGCGTCGGGCAATAACCTCGGTGACGGGCTCGTTGGTGGCGAAGGACGTACCAAGGTCTCCATGAAGTGCGTTCCACACGTAGGACAGGTACTGCTGCCACACGGGCTGGTCGAGTCCGAGCCGCTGACGGACCGCTTCGATCGCTTCGGGTGAGGCATCGGCGCCGGCGATGATCGCGGCGGGGTCGCCCGGTGCGATTTCGACGAGCAGAAACACGATGACCGTCAGGATCAGAAGCATCGGCACGACCGTCAGCAGTCGTGATGCCATGAACCGCAACATGGAAAGTCCTTCGTTCGGCTGGTGCGCGGCGTGGGCGCATCACTCGGTTTCGAACCGAGCCGGAAAGTTGCGGCCGGGTGTGTACACGACCACGGCCTGCATACATTGTGAAGTGCACCACTTAGGTTGTCAACACCACTTAGTTAACCAAGTTGTGAAATTCCGCGACTCGGCGCAGTACGGAAGCGGCCTGTGCTGCGTACGCCGAAGCATCCGCAGCACAGGCCGCTTACTGCTACCTGTTGTGGGATTCAGTCCTGCACGGGACGGAATACGGGCAGTTTCCACCCCTCGGTGATCGGAGAGAACCGCACTTCGACCTCCATACCGATCTCGACCTCGTCGGGATCGATGTCGACGACGTTCGTGACCAAGCGGGCCGGGGAGGCACCGTCGAGGTCGATCACCGCACCGACGACGGTGATGTCGGGCAGGCCCGGGAAACCGTGCACGACCGCGAAGCTGTAGACCGTGCCCCGCCCCGACAACTCCGGCCACTTCTTCTCCGTGGACTGGCATTCGGGGCAGAACGGGGTGGGAGGCATCCGGAAGTGTCCGCACTCGGCGCATTGGCACGCAACGAGACGCTCTTCCTTGGCGGCTTGCCAGAAAGGCTCGGTGTGCGGATCTGTCGTGATCCTGACGGTGTCGCCGGGCAGCGGCGTAGCTACGATGTCGCTCATGCCGCACGTCCCAGGATCAGGCCGCTGACGGGCAGCGACGCGGGGCCGCCGGTCGCAAGCGCGAACTCGGCATCCTTGACCTGGTTGATCGCAGTGCCTCGCATCTGCTCCACCGCCTCCATGATGTGTGTCATTCCGATGATGTAGGCCTCGGACAGCTGACCACCGTGTGTATTCACCGGGATCGAACCGCCGTCGTACCGGATGGCGCCGCTCTCGACGAATGCGCCGCCTTCGCCGCGCTCACAGAAGCCGTAGTCCTCGAGCTGCATGAGCACCATGGGCGTGAAGTGATCGTAGAGCAGCGCGACGTCGATGTCCTTGGCGGACAGGCCGGACTGTTCGTACAGCCGCTTCGCGATCGGTGCGTTACCGGCCGAGGCGAAGTACTCATCGGGCATGCCGTACCATGCGAACGCACGACCCCATTCACGACGACCACCGTGCGCGACCGCCACGACCGGCACGGGCGTCTGACGGAGATCCTTCGCACGCTCCGCGCTCGTCGTGATCACCGCGACCGCACCCTCGGTCTCGAGACAGAAATCGTACAGGCACAACGGGTCTGCAATCATGCGGCCATTGAAGTAGTCCTCTTTGGTCAGAGGGTTCTTCTGGATCGCCTTGGGACGATTGAGTGCATTCTGCCGCTCGGAGATGGCGATCTCGGCGAAGGCATCGCGAGTGGTGCCGTACAGGTGCATGTGACGACGTGCGAGTACGGACATCAAGTGCCCCGGCCCTGCAAGACCGGACGGCTGCAGGAACGAGTTGGTCGGATTGGGCGCCGACGCTGCGAACACCGTGCCCAGTCGCTGCTTCTCCTGCTGCAATGCCATCACGGTGACGACCGTCGTCGCGTCGCCCGCCACGATCGCGGCACGCGCCAGGCCGATCGAGCCGGCGGCTCCGCCGCCGCCGGAGGTCAGCGACGCGGTGAAGGTGACCTCGGGAATACCGAGGGTCTCCATGAAGTCGGCAGTATCCATCTTGTCGCCGTACCCGGCGCCCGCGCCGGAGTAGTAGGCGAAACCGTCGATGTCCTTCACCGAGATTCCGGCGTCCTCGCACGCCGCAAGGATTGCCTTACCGGCAAGTTCCGTAATCGTCTGGGGCGCGGATCCTCCGCGCTTGTAATAGGGGGTGGCGCCGACACCGACAATGGCGACATCCCGCAGTCCGTTACTCAAGACAGCTTCTCCGTTCATAATTCCGGTCGGCCGAGGAACCACTGGCGAACACCCGACGGTGTCCGCGTGGAGCCCGTACCGGCTTCACGCGCACGTCACGGTGAAATGCACAAATGACATGTATCACATAGTAAGCTATGAAAGGTCAGGACTCCAGCGCCAGTCGACATTCGACCCATCGTCCTGCCTACATCGACTTGTCCGAGCGAGCCCACTGCGACTCCCTCACCCCATCCCGGAGGTAATCGTGGCCGAAGAATCGTTCGCACCGATTTTCGACTCGCTGGGCGCCACGTCGTCGCGACCGATTCGTACCCCGAAGACGGCCGAACTGGTGGCATTGAGATTGAGGCGCATGATCGTCGACCGCGAACTGGCCGACGGAGACCGGCTACCGCACGAGGTCGAACTCATGGAGCACTTCTCCGTGAGCAGACCGACACTGCGCGAGGCCGTTCGCGTACTCGAGGCCGAACGGCTCGTCGAAGTGCGGCGCGGTTCTCGCTCCGGTGCGCGGGTATGTGTACCCGGCCCGGAAATCGTAGCTCGGCCGGCATCGCTGCTCCTCGAGCTGTCCGGCGCCACTGTCGCCGACGTACTCGTCGCCCGGGAGGCGATCGAACCCCATGCCGCGCGGTTGCTGGCACTGACGGGAAGCGACACCGAGTTCGACGAACTCGAGCGCATGATCGACGAAGATATCCCTGCCTCCTACCACGCAGACAAGCTATCCGCGGGAGCCGCAGCGTTTCACCTCCGGCTGGTGCAACTGTGTGACAACATCACTCTCGCACTACTCGCCGGCATGATGCACGAAATCTCCGAACGTCACATGGAGACTGTCACTGTGCAGAAGAGCCTCGAAGACCGTGAAAGGTACGAGGCGAGTTATCGGCTGCTGGTCCGATCGTGCCGCCGCCTGGTAAAGCTTCTACGTTCCGGTGACGCCGACAACGCCTACGACCACTGGCAACAGCATGTGATGATTTCTCGGGACTCTTTGCTCGTCGGCCACGAGTCGACTCAGGTCCGCGACATCCTGAACTGACGGTGGGCGCCCACACACTTATGCGACCGGCCGCCATCGTCGTACGAGGCGGCCGGTCACATAAGCACTGGTAACTCAGGATTTTCCGAGCAACCGGTGCGTGAGTTCACGGAACTCGGATGAGCACAGAAGGTGTCCCTGACGCGCGCCCGCCTCATCGAAGTTCTCCTCGGCGGGCCAGGCCGCCCTCCGCGCAAGCGCGGCATAGTCGCCGAGCACGCGGCGATCGATGTACGACAGCGCCTCGACACGGGCGAGCGCGGCAGACAGCGCGTCCGGCTCTCCGGCTTCCGCAAGGCCCAGTTCCACCGCACGGTTCGCCGTGATCCGTTCCTGTTCCGCGAGCAACCGCCACAGCAGGTCCGGCGCGATGCGATGCAGCAGTGCCACCCCTCCGGTCCCCGCGATCAGGCCGGCCCGGGCCCATCCCTGCATAAGAAATCCCTTGGGACCGACGAACCGCATGTCGCACGCGAGCGCGAGGTCCATCCCCAGGCCGACGGCTGGGCCGTCTACGGCCGCAATCGTCGGGATCGGCGAGTCGCGTAGCGCGCGCACCATTCCCTGCACACGGCGGTAGATGGTCTGGTGGATCTCCTCGGGCGTCAACGTCCTGCCCAGCTCCGCGAAGTACGGCAGGTCGCCGCCCGCGGAGAATGTGCCCTCCCCCGTCAGGACCAGCACCCTGGCATCCGGCTCGGATCCGGCAGCGGTGATGGCGTCGGACACGATGTCCGCGTCGTCTGCCGACAGGGCATTGCGCTTGTCCGTCCAACGCAATGTGACGATCACTGCGCCGTCACGGAGTTCGGTGGTCACCGGCATGGCATCCTCGTTCGTTTCAGTGTGGGTAACGAAATGGAAGAACCCGCCGGGTGGTGTGAAGGACGCATCCCGGCGGGTCCGATCAGGTGAAGCGATCAGGCCTGGACGGCGCGGCGCTTCTCCGCACGCAGTTCACCGCTGCGCTTGAGCATCTTCGCAGCGACCCGCTCGAACTCGACCGGTGCGGTCGGCAGGACAGCCAAGCCGGTTTCGCGGCTCGGAAGCGAAATGGTGGCGGTGGCCGGGCAAGTGACTTCACCACGCTGGCTGGTGCCGCGCAGTTCGACGTCGACGAGGTAGCGATCTCCCTCGACGCGCTTGCCGACGACCTCACCGGTGAAGGTGTGGGTGTCACCCTCGTAGTTGAACTTGCGCATCTGGCTGGACATGGACTCGACCCAACCCTCGTCGCCGATCCAGTCGGTGAGGAAGTGCGAGAGCCAGCAATCGCGCATCATGCCGTAGTCATACGCCGCCGGCAGGCCGATCGAGCGCGCGTACTCGCTGTCCCAGTGGATACGCTGAGCCACGTCCGGGACGCCCTGCTCGTTCGGGATGTAGAACGCGGCGATGCGCTGACGATTCTTGTATGCCAGACGGCTGGACGTCGGCGTGTACGGCGCGAAACCGTAACCACCCGAATGGAACACAACCATGTCTGTGGTAGTCAGCGGGCCCTTCGCCATCGTGCCGAGGGTGTCACCGACCGCGACATCCTCGAAGTAGCGAGTATTCGCGCCGCGAATCTGCTCGGCCGCGTAGATCTCGTCGATCTTCGCAATCTCGTCGGCGGTGTAGGAGGCAGGCTCGATTGCGTCGTACTTCTTGCGCTTCTTCGACTCGTGGCGCTCGGTGTGGATCGTGATCACACGTTGGGTCTGAACGACTTCGGCGCGCTGGTTGAACTGCACATGGATGCGCGTGACGATCAGTGAGCGGCCCGCGAACTCGGACTGCTTCTCTTCGACCTTCTCGAATCCCTGGAACGAATACAGGGTGTCGCCGTCGTAAACCGGGCGGTACCAGTCGGTAGTGGTACCCGAGACGAACACATGGATGCCACGGAACGAAGGACGACGCTGATCCTTCGGCACCGGATCCGCAAGCAGATCCTTGGTGAGCGCGATGTTGATCATCGGCGGCGCGATCTGACCACCCCAGCGCGTATCGAGACCGTACTCCTCGTCGACGAACAGTGGATTGTCGTCACCGTAGCTACGCGCAAAATTGCGCATGATGTCCGGCGTCGCGCGCGTGTACTGCTCGCGCTGCGTGACGGCGTGATAAACACCGACGAGATCCTTCGCCTTCTGAACATCCTCCTCGCGGAAGGTGTAGATCTCGGGCTTTGCTTCCGTTGTCTCCGACGTGCTCATGGAGTACCTCCGTGGGTCGATGGGGCGCCGTGACCGTGGCCGGCGCTTCGAAGCGGCTGAGTGGGCGGGCGCGGTTGTCCATCTCGCCGGTCCCCTCCCACAGTAAGTGTACTTAGTCATAGATGTAAAGCCATTTAGGTCGGATACTCGGACAATCTTCGAGGACGAGGACGTAACCTCTGGGTCATGAGCAATCGAGAAGCCGCGTCCCTCGGCGCAACGTCGGGGTCTGTGCGCATCCCGAAAACTGCCGAACTCGTCGCCGACCGCCTCCGCACCGAAATCGTGCGCGGTCAGCTGAAGGAAGGCGACACTCTCCCACCGGAAACCACGCTCATGGAAGAATTCGGGGTTTCCCGTCCCACGCTGCGAGAGGCATACCGGCTACTCGAAGCCGAATCGCTCATTCAACTCAAGCGCGGTGCGCGCGGCGGAGCCGTCGTATCCGTCCCCGACATCTCCGTCGCGGCGCGGTATGTCGGCCTCATCCTGCAGATGAGCGGCACGACTCTCGACGAAATCCATACGGCTCGCATAATTTTCGAGCCTGCTTGTGCGCGGCTGTTCACCGAGCGTCGCACCGACAACGATCTCGATGACCTACGCGCGTGCATCGATCGGATGCGCGACGTCACCGAGGAAGACCTGAAATCGAACGGAGCGCCGGAAATGTGGGCCGAGCTCACCGGCAGTTTCCAATCCATCATCACTGAGCGGTGCGGCAACAACGCCCTCAGCGTCCAGGCCGGCGTGCTGCGCGACATCGTCAGGACGCATCAGAAGTCCGCCCTGGATCGTGGAAGCCGGCGCGAGGGCACGTGGCCGGCCTATCGCCGCAATCTTCGGTCGTACGAGAAGTTCGTCGGCATCGTCGCGATCGGCGACGGGGCGGCAGCCGAAGAACATTGGGCCGCGCACCTACGTTCGGTCGGGAAGATCTTGTTCGGTCGCGGGGCAGGCAGAACATCGATCGTCGAACTGTTCGGCTGAAATGCATCGGTCCGGCCGGCGTGAGCCGACCGGACCGATGCATGTGATCGTCATACCTTCGCGGACTGCTCCCGCTGGACGAGACGGTCCACCACGTGCCTGCGGACCAGCTTGCCGGTCTCGGTGCGGGGCAGTTCGTCCCAGTACACAATACGTTCGGGGGTCTTACTGCTCCGCAGGGCATCTCGCACAAACGCACGCAGATCATCGCCATCGACGGAAACTCCGGGCCGTAGGACAACTGCCGCCTCGATGCGCTGGCCCCACTCCTCGTCGGGAACACCGACGACGGCAACGTCCACAACGTCCGGATGCCGCAGGATTACGTCCTCGATTTCGGCAGGTGCAATGTTCTCGGCGCCCCGGATGATCGTGTCGTCCACACGACCACCCACGAAGAGGAAACCTTCTTCGTCCACGTACCCCTTGTCGCGGGTATCGAAGAATCCGCGCTCGTCGACCATGCGGCCGATACCTGCGTATTCAGCGGACACCTGGTCGCCACGGACGCAGATACGTCCCATCGCACCCGGCTCGAGCACACTGTCGTCGAAGTCACGGATCTCGAGGTCGATACCAGGCACCACTTGCCCGACAGAGCCGAGCCGCGCGCGGACCGACTCGTCATCGCTCGCGAGCGCCGCCCGATGGTCGTCGGGCCCGAGAACCGCAATAGTGGAACTGGTTTCGGTCAGGCCATAGGCGTTGACAAATCCGGCGCCGGGCCATATTTGCAGGGCGCGCTCGATGACCTTCGCGGGCATGGGAGCACCCCCGTACGCCAAGCCTCGAAGGCTCGGCACACTCTTGTCCGCATCGGACTCCACGATGCGCGCGAGCATCGTGGGTACGACGAGTGCGTTGGTGATCTCTTCACGGCGAACCGTGTCGAGCCACTGCTGCGGAGTGAACTGCTCGAGCACCATGGTGCGCCGCCCCGCGTAGAGGTTCGTGATCACGTTCGCGACCGCCGCGATGTGGTACGGCGGAACGCTGACGAGCGCTGCATCGGTCTCTTCGGCCGACGCGAACTCCACCGATCCGAACACATACGACGTGAGGTTCTCATGGCGAAGCAGGACGCCCTTCGGCGCCGAGGTGGTTCCCGAGGTGTAGATCACGACAGCAGGCGCGTCGGTGTCGACAGCATCGTCCTCGTCGAGCTCGATGTTCGCCGAGGACGCGAGGTTCTGAAGCCATGCCTGAGGCGAGAACACCTTCAGACCTGCCCGCTCGAGGGCGTCCGACTGCGCTTGGTCGGCAATGCCGAGTGCGCGCGGGTGGTTCGCGAGCAGACCGTCGAGCTGTTCGCGCCCCAGCCGGTAGTTGACCGGAACAAGTGGGACACCAGCGCGCGCTGCCGAGAACATGGCCACGGGAAACGCAGGGCCGTTGACAGCGAGATACACGACGGAGTCGGCCCCCGCTTCACGGATCGCGGCGGCACCGGCGACCGACAGTTCCTGCAGTCGTGCCGCCGAGATACCGAGGTCACGGCTTCCGACCACGGTACGGTCGCCGAAGCCGTCGACCGCCATGTCCAGCAACATCGTCAGATTCATTCGTCACTCCGCTCGAGGAATCGATTTACCGATACCGGGTATCAGTCCGAGGAAGGCAGCGGCTTGGCCGCCTTGAGGGGCAACGCGCGGCCGTCGACTTCGAGTCGGCCCGAGCCGGGCTTGGTGCACAGGATTTCGATTCCGGCCTCGTCGTCTGCATAGCGCTTGCCCAGTTCGGCGCCACCGACGTGCGCGGGATCGATCGACGCGCCATCCCCCTGTCCCTTCTTGCCGACGACCATGTCGACTCCACCGCAGGTCAACGACACGTCCACCTTGGGCGCGCGGACCACGATCACAGTGGTGGTGTCGACGGAACTGGCCAACGACTGACCGACCTTGAGAATCACGATTCCTCCATTTGAACAATTCTGCACTCGGGCCATTCTGCGGCTCCGGCGATGTCACCTCGGTGACCGGCCGCTACCGACATTGTCAGAGTAGCGCTCGTCACATAGTTTAGATAGTACTATAAGTGACCTAACATACGACCGAGTCGGTACGCGAAGATCCAGTGATCCGCCAACCTTCACGTAACGACCCGGACCGGACATACCGAACACCAGGAGTCTGCATGAATATCAGCGGAAAGAAAGCCGTCGTCGTCGGAGGCGCCTCCGGAATGGGCAAGGCCACCGCGGAGGCGCTCGCCGCACAGGGCGCCCAGGTTGCGATCCTCGATCGTGAGGGCAGCAACGGCAAGGAGGTCGCCAGCGCGATCGGCGGCACGTTCTACCCGGCCGACATCACCGACTTCACCGGTGTCGAGGAGACGCTTGCTGCGGCCGTCACCGACCTCGGTGGCCTCCACGTCATCGTCACCACCGCGGGCGGCGGCACGGCCAAGAAGACCCTCGGTCGCGGCGGCCCGCACGACCTCGAGACGTTCCGCCAGGTCGTCGACCTGAACCTGATCGCCACATTCAACCTCAACCGGCTCGCCGCAGCCCACATCGCGAACAACGAGCCCGAGGACGCCGAGCGCGGCGTCATCATCAACACCTCGTCGATCGCAGCGTTCGAAGGCCAGATCGGGCAGGTCGCCTACTCCGCTGCAAAGGCCGGCATCGCCGGTATGGCCCTGACCATGGCCCGCGATCTCGGGCCGCAGGGCATCCGCGTGCTCGCCATCGCCCCGAGCCTGTTCGCCACCGGCGCCACCGCAGCCTTCACCGATGAGCAGGTCGCACCCCTCGTCGAGGACGCTGCATTCCCCAAGCGCATGGGCCGACCCGAAGAATATGCGAAACTCGCCCTCGCGATCGTCGACAACGCCATGCTCAACGGGCAGTGCCTGCGCCTCGATGCCGGTCAGCGGTTCGCTCCGCGCTGATCGAGACCAGCACTCGACGACCACTCACCTAGGAAGAGCCCTCATGCCACTCGCGATCACCGACGACCACCGCGATATCGCGGATGCGGTCCGGTCGTTCCTCACGGGCCACGATGCCGCGACGCTCGCGCGACGCGTTGTCGACGACCCGAACACCGATGCAACTTCACTGTGGAAGCAGCTCGCCGAACTCGGCTGGCTCGGTCTGCACCTTCCTTCCCGCTTCGGTGGCGAGGACGTAGGCCTGCCGGAAGTCGCGATCGTCGCCGAAGAACTCGGCCGACTGCTGGTTCCCGTCCCGTTCCTGGCATCTGTCGCGACCTCCGCGGCACTTGCCGCCGCCGGAGACGACGACCAGCAGTCCCGGTGGCTGCCCGGTTTCGCCGACGGCTCGACCGTTGCCGGACTCGGCATCGCCGGATCGCTCGCTGTATCCAGCACGGGCCTTTCCGACATCACGGTCTCCGGTGATGCCGGCCTCGTCGTGGGCGCCCTCAATGCAAGCGTGCTCGCGCTCGTCGTCGGTGACGACCTCGTGCTCGTCTCCCCCGACGACGCTGCCGTCACCGTCGTTCCGACTCCTGATTTCGAGCCGACGCTGAGTCTGGCGCACGTGCTTCTGGACAACGCGCCGACGCTGGCCGTCGTGAGTGGCGCCGCGAGCCACGTCCGTCACATCGCCCGGGCCCTCGCCACGGCCGAAGCGGCCGGCGGGGCTCGCGCGACGCTCGACGCCGCCCTCGACTACGCGAAAGTGCGCGAGCAGTTCGGGCGTGCCATCGGCTCGTTCCAGGCGATCAAGCACCACCTCGCGAACATGCTCGCAACGAGTGAACTCACGGTCGCGGTCGCGTGGGATGCCGCCCGTGCCGGAACGGAAGGCGAGCAGGCCGTCCTCGCGCTGGATGTCGCTCGCGCGCTCGCGTTCGATTCCTATGTGGCCAACGCAGAGAAGAGCATCCAGATCCACGGTGGCATCGGATTCACCTGGGAGCACGACTGCCACCTGTTCCTTCGCCGTGCGCAGGCGCTGCGAGCACTGTTCGGCGATCCCGTGGGCGCGCTCGATTCGATCGTAGCGTCGGGTGCCGCCGGGGTGCGCCGCCACTACGCGGTGGATCTGCCCCCCGAGGCCGAAGCTTTCCGCACCCAGGCCCAGCAGTTCGTACAGCAGTACGAGGCCGCATCGGAAGCCGATCGCCGCGCGCTGCTCGTGGACTCCGGCTATCTCATGCCGCACTGGTCGAAGCCGTACGGCCGCGCCGCGTCCCCCGTCGAACAACTCGTCATCGACGAGGAGTTCGCGGGTATCGATCTTCCCAACCTGGGCATCGGTGCGTGGATCCTGCTCACCCTCACCCAGCACGGCAATGCCGAGCAGATCGAACGGTGGATCCGTCCGGGCCTGATGGGCGATCTCGTGTGGTGCCAGCTGTTCTCCGAGCCCGGCGCAGGTTCGGACGCCGCCGCCGTGTCGACGCGCGCCGTGAAAGTCGACGGCGGCTGGCGGATCACCGGGCAGAAGGTGTGGACGTCCAATGCGCAGAACTGCAACCGCGGACTGGCAACAGTCCGCACCAACCGCGACGTTCCGAAACACAAGGGCATCACGGCTGTGGTCGTCGACCTGCACGCGCCCGGCGTGACGGTGCGGCCGCTGCGTGAGATCACGGGTGAGGCCGTCTTCAACGAGGTCTTCTTCGACGACGTCTTCGTTTCCGACGAGGACGTGGTGGGAGCGGTCGACAACGGATGGGCGGTCGCGCGGGCGACGCTCGGCAACGAGCGGGTCTCCATTGGTGGCGGCAAGACCGGGGGGGACGAGCGGTCTGCCTATAGGCTGCTCGACGTCGCTGCGAAGTACGCGGCGGGTGACGTCACGACCACCCGCGCCGTTGCCGAGCTCGTCGCACGCGAGCAGGCGATGGATGTTCTCAATGTCCGGAACGTCGTGCGGGCCGTGGTGGGTGGAGAACCCGGCCCGGAGGGCAGTATCAGCAAGATGCTCGTCGCCGAGCATTCGCAGCACGTCGGCGAGCTGGCGCTGCGCATCGCGGGGTCCGCAGTGGTGGTCGGGGACGAGCCGCAACTTGCGTACAACTACCTGATGTCTCGGGCCATGACCATCGCCGGCGGCACGTCCGAGGTCAACCGCAATGTCATCGCCGAGCGGATACTGGGACTGCCGCGCGAACACATCGCGAACTAGAAACTCGTCGATATCGGGCGCCGGACAGGTGACGAGACCTGTCCGGCGCCCGGTGTCGTTGTCGACCGCAGTGGTCGGACTACGCCGGAGGACTTCCGAGCCCGGCGAGGCAGAAGCGCAGAAGCGCCTCCCGATCACCGGCCGTCGGCTGCTGACCGGTGTCCATATAGTGTGACGCGGTGCCGGTGACGAGGTTGTCGACGAACAACGCCTGCCGATCGGGATCGGCGACACCGGCCTCCGTCAGAATGGACAGCAACAGCGCGCGGATACGTTCTCGGCCCACCGGCTCGATCTCGGTTTTTTCCCTGGCGATCTGGGATACGTTCCACTGAATGACGGCGCTCAGATCGGCCAGTCGCGGGTCTTCGATCTGAGCGACAATTCCGTCGATCCACGCTTCGAGTTTGTCCTGCCACGAGGACTTCTTGTGCACGCGGTGACGAAGGTAGTTGTAGACCGTCAGCATGCCCTGTTCGTAGGTGGCGACGACGACGTCGTCGCGGCTACGGAAGTGCCGATAGAACGCCTGGTTGGTGATGCCGGCCTCGCGGACGATTTCACTGACCTTCGGAACCTCGGTGCAGCCATTGCGAAGCATCACCTCGGAAGTCGCCCGGATCAGGGCTCGGACCTCGGCGTCATACGCTTCTTGGCGGGCTGGGTGGGCGGCGCGACGTAGTTGGCGGCCCCCGGAGATCACCAGGATGTCCGTGTCGAACGAATCGGCAGGAGATGAGGACACAGCCGACTTTCACCTCCATACGATGCAGAATGCGGTTCTGAGATTAGCACGCACCGTCGAGCGCGATAACAACCTTTCCGACCGCAGTCCGGTCATTCAAGCTCGTCAGCGCTCTGGCGACGTCGTCCAGGCCGAACACCTGCGACACCAGTGGCGTCATCCCCTCCGACACGAGCGCCGCAAGGACCTGCTGTGCACGAGCCGGCGCGTCGGGGTGCCGTTGCGCCAGGGTGCGCAGCTCGACGCCTCGAATCGTAAGATCCTTCAACAGAACAAGATTCAAGGGTATTCGTGGAATCTTGCCGGTCGCGTACCCCACTGTGACGAACGTGCCGCCAGGAGCCAATGCCCGCAGCGCCGGCTCCGCATACGCACCGCCGACCGGATCGATCACCACCTGCGCGCCACCACCTGCGATCTCTTTGATGCGCGTCTTGAGATCTTCCGAATCATAGGAAACGCCGGCGTCCGCGCCGAGTGTCGACACCGCCGCCAGTCGCTCCTCCGATGATGCACAGGCAATCACCCTGGCGCCGAGCCTGCTCGCCACGTCGATCGCTGCCGTACCCACTCCGCCGGCGGCGCCCAACACAACCACCCAGTCGTCGGCGCGCATTCCACCGAAGGTCACCAGGGCGTGATAGGCCGTGGTGTAGGTCACGCGGAACGCCGCTGCAGAAGCCCAGTCGAGACCGTCGGGTTTGGGACTGAGCACACCTGCGGGAACACAGATCAGTTCCGCGAAAGCTCCGGTCATCGCCGAACCCATGACGGCGTCGCCCGGCGCGACCGACCGGACGTCCGCTCCCACCGACCGCACGACTCCGGCGAACTCACTACCCGGAGTGAACGGCGTGGGAACGGACACCTGGTACTTGTCGGCGACGGTCAGGACGTCTGGAAAATTGACTGCCGCCGCGCGGATCTCGACCAGCACCTCACCCGGCCCCGGAATCGGATCCGGCACGTCGCGCACCGTCACCACATCCGGTGAGCCGTACCTGTCACATCGTGCTGCCCGCATGTGCTGCGCGTCTCCTGAGACTCGAGATTGTCGGTGCACCGGTAATTCTCGGTGCGTCAGTACAGTCCACCATCCACACGCACGAATGACGATGTGGTGTAACTCGAAGCAGGACTCGCCAGATACAGAGCGGTGGTGACGATCTCCTCCGGGTTACCCGGCCGACCGACCGCACTGCGGGTGGAACGGCGTGATTCCTCGGGCCACGCATCGGAAATATCGGTCAGGAACGGGCCCGCAGAGATCGTGTTGACCCTGACCTTGGGACCGAACTCACGCGCGAACACACCGGTCAGCGCATTCAGAGCCGCCTTCGCTCCGGCATAGGGCCCGAACTTCGGGGCGGGGAAGATCGCGCCGGACGACGACACATTGATTATCGAGCCGCCGTCGCCTTCCGCCATCCGTTCACCGATCTGGGCGCTGAGCCGGAACGGACCCTTGAAGTTCACGTCGATGACCTTGTCGAACAACATCTCGGTCGTCTCGGCCGACGACGGCGCCACCGGCGACATGCCCGCGTTGTTGACGAGAATGTCGACCTTGCCGAAGGTCTCGTAGGCAGACTCGATCAGCGCATCGATGTCACTCCATTTTCCGACGTGGCACGCGACGGGCAGCGCCTTGCGTCCGAGTGCCTCGACTTCCTGTGCCAGCTCGGTGCACGCGTCGATCTTGCGGCTGGTGATCACCACGTCGGCTCCGGCGCGCGCGAAGGCCAGGACCATTTGACGCCCGAGTCCGCGGCTGCCTCCGGTCACCAGTGCGACCTTGCCTGTGAGGTCGAACAAGTTGTCGGTCATGCGATTCCGTACTCCTCGAGAACATCGGCGTACTTCGCCTTGGCGGCAACGAGCCGGGTGGGGATGTGCTCGGACGGGAACAAGGTCGGAGTGGGCTCGTAGTTTTTCAGCACGCCGCGGGCAACGGCGACCTTGTGCACCTCGGTCGGTCCGTCGGCAAGGCCGAGCGACAAGCAACCGGCCCACATCTCGTGCAGCGGGAGTTCGACGGTGACACCGAGCGAACCGTGCACCTGGATAGCCCGATGAACGATGTCGTGGTAGATCTTCGCCATCGCCACCTTGCACATCGCGATGTGGGTGCGAGCAGCACCGTGCGGCTGGGTGTCGATGATCCACGCGGTCTTCAGAACGAGTAGCCGGAATTGTTCGAGTTCGATGGCCGAATCCGCGATGAACTGCTGAACGAGCTGCTTTTTCGCAAGAGTCTCTCCTTGCGTGGTTCGCGACAGTGCTCGCTCGGCCATCATGTCGAAGGCGCGCTGGCATTTGCCGACGGTGCGCATCGCATGGTGCACTCGCCCGCCTCCGAGTCGGGCCTGCGCAACCTCGAATCCCTGTCCCGGGCCGCCGAGGATGGCATCTGCCGGGACACGCACGTCGTTGTAGCGGATGTAGGCGTGGGTGCCCTCGTCGAGTTCCTCGCGATCACCCATCACAGCGACGTTGCGGATGATCTCGATACCGGGCGTTTCGGCGGGCACGACGAACATCGACATCCGTCGGTACGGCGAGGCATCGGAGTCGGTGACCGCCATGACGATCAAGAACGACGCGTACCGCGCGTTCGACGAGAACCACTTCTCACCGCTGATCACCCATTCGTCGCCGTCCTTGCGCGCCGAGCAGATGAACTCCTTGGGGTCTGCACCCGCCTGGGGTTCGGTCATCGAGAAAGTCGAGACGATGTCGCCATCCAGCAGCGGCTGCAGGTAGCGGGCCTTCTGCTCATCAGTGCCGAACATCGCGAGGATCTCGGCGTTTCCGGTGTCCGGTGCCGCGGTGCCGAAGACGGTCGGTGCCCACATCGAGCGCCCGAGGATCTCGTTCAGCAGGCCGAGCTTGAGCTGGCCGTATCCCTGGCCACCGAGCTCGGGTCCGAGGTGGCACGCCCACAGGCCCTGTTCCTTGACGCGTTCCTGCAGCGGCTTCAGGATCGCGCGTACCGCCTTGTTCTCCGTGTTGTACGGCTGGCCGAGGTGCGGAAAGAGCAGATCGAGCGGCTCGCATTCCTCACGGACGAAGGTCTCGACCCAGTCGAGCTTCTCCTGAAATTCCGGATCGGTCTGGAAATCCCACATAGTCGTTCCTTACGTGAAGTTCGTGGTGCGGGCTGGTGTGGCGTGCCGGTCCGGTTCTCAACCGCCGACGAGAGCGAGCGCCTCGCGGAGGAGCTCCGGCAGTGCCGGCTCCATCCGTGCGAAGGAGGGGTTCATCGTGTTGTGCTTGCGCGCACGCTTGATCAGCAGCGCTGTCGCGGCAGCTTCCTTGTAACGCGTGAGAGCGTCGAACCATTCGAGATCGGGAACTTTCGCACCGAACGACTCTTCGTATTCCCTGACGACCTCGGCGATCGTCGGCGCGCCACAGGGCTCGTCGTTGGGACGTGCCGGATGCCGGGCTTCATCGGTGAAATACGTCAGCCATGTCAGATCGATGCGGGGATCACCCACCGACCAGATTTCCCAGTCGATGATCGAGGTGACTCTTGTGCCGTCACAGAGTGTGTTCCCGAGACGGAAGTCTCCGTGATTCACGACGGGAGCCATCGGCTTCGGGATCGTCGCGTGCAGCGCCTTCGCGCATCTCTCGTAGTCGCCGCTCAGATCCTCGGGAACAGTCGTGAATGCCTTTGTCCATCGATCGATCTCGTCTTCGATCGTCACTACCGGTTCGTCGCCGAGACCTACCTCTGCAGGGACGACCCGGTGCAGATTGCCGAGCATGCGGGAGGCATCGAGGAACCGCATCCTCGTCTGCTCCTGAAGCGCGTCACCGCGCTCGTCGGCGAGGAGAGGCTCGACGCATTCTCCCGCCACGAACGCCATGGCCACGAACGGCGGCGCCTCTTTCGATTGCCCCGGGCCAGAAAAGTAGACTTCCGGCACCTTGACCCCGTGTGCACCGTGTAGTGCATTCATCAGGCGTCCCTGCCGCAACACGTCGCGGTTACGGACGGGTTCGAGCCCGGGAGGTGCGACCTTGAGGACCACCTGCTGCTCACCCGCAGCCGACGAGGCGTCGGCGATGAAGGTGAGGCTCGAAGAACCGCCTGCCAGTGGACGTACGTCTGTGACAGTGAGGTTTTCACGCCATTCTTGTCCGGCACGCACGGCGCGCACGGCCAGGTCGGCACGAAAGTGTTCGTCGTCGATGAGCGTCACGCGATGGGACCCTTCCGCTGGGGACTTCCCGGCAAGATTCTGCTCGGGCACACAATCAGATTGTCATTCTGAGAACAGTATTCTGACTTCTGGGGCCGCTGTCAACCTCGGCCCCCGACATGACGAAAGGGTGCCTGCTGGGCACAGTCCACAGCAATGACAAAGCAGGGAAGGGAGCTATCCCATTCCCTGCCATGTCCAGCGCATACGCGTATCGGGTCAGGCCGGCCGCGCCGCGATGTCTCGGCCGATGATCTCCTTCATCACCTCGGTAGTGCCGCCGTAGAGTGTTTGGACACGGCTGTCGACGAACGCGCGTCCGATGGGGTACTCCATCATGAATCCGTAGCCGCCGTGCAATTGGACGCACCTGTCTACGACGCGTTTCTGCAGTTCACTGGCCCACCACTTGGCTTTCGCGGCATCGACGGCAGTCAGTTCGCCGGCATTGAGCGCGAGGACGCACTGGTCGATGTGCGATTGGGTCACCTCGATCTCGGTGAGCATCTCGGCGAGCACGAAGCGGGTGTTCTGGAGGTCTCCGACGGGCTTGCCGAACGCCTTGCGCTCGAACACGTACTCACGCGTCCACTCGTAGGCGGCGCGCGCTGCGGCGATCGCGGCGACTGCGATGGAGATGCGTTCGAGGGGAAGGTGTTCCATCAAATGGACGAACCCCTTGCCCTCAGTGCCGAGCAGGTTCGCGTCAGGCACCCGCACATCCTCGAAGGCGAGTTCCGCGGTGTCCTGCGCCGCGAGACCGACCTTGTGCAGCTTGCGCCCCCGACTGAAGCCGGGCATGTCGCGCTCGACGACCAACAGAGAGAAACCGCGGGAACCGGCGTCCGGATCGGTGCGGACCACGACGATCACCACGTCGGAATGGATACCGTTGGTGATGAACGTCTTCTGCCCATTGAGGACCCAGTGGTCGCCATCTCGGACCGCACTGGTCTTTATGCCCTGCAGATCCGAACCCGTGCCGGGTTCGGTCATGGCGATGGCGCCGATGAGGTCACCGGCAGCCATGCGTGGCAACCAACGCCGTTGCTGCTCATCCGTTCCCAAGTCGATGATGTACGGCAGTGCAACATCGTCCTGCAGGCTGATTCCCGATCCGAAGGAGGTCGTGCCGGTGCGGGCGATCTCCTCGGCGGTGATACAGCGGAATCGGTAATCCGAGACACCCGAACCACCGAACCTCTCCGGCACAGCCAGGCCGACGATGCCGGATTTCCCGGCCGCAAGCCAGGCGGAACGGTCGACCAGCCGGTCGTCCTCCCATCGTTCGTAGTGTGGCTCGACCTCGCGAGCCAGGAACTCGCGGACCGTGTGACGGTACGCTTCGTGATCGCTTTCGAAGAATGTGCGCTGCATGGGTGAACTTTCGAGAGGATGTGTGGATCGAATGACGGCGGAAGAGCACGGCAGTGCGCGTCGCCCTTGTCGTACGTCGACGGCAGCGCGGGAACGCTATGCCATCACGCGCTTCCCAACTGCCGGCCCATTGCACCGATGAGTGCCTGCAGCCCTTTGTACGGGCGGGCCATGACTGTGAATTCGACGATACGGTCGTCGGCGTCCCACCGGACGATGTCGACGCCTTCGATCGTCAGGCCGTCGACGACGGCGATGAACATCAGAACGGCGGAGCTATCGTCGTACCATTCGTGCCGGTAGTCGAGGCTGGGGCCGAACACCTGAATCGCGGCCCACAGATAGGCGAAGGTGCGTTCCGCGCCTTCCTGGGGAGTATGGACCGCGGGCGATCTGAATACGACGCCGGGAGCAAGCAGAGCTCGCAGCGCATCGGGATCGGGCAGTTCCACGAGAGCGTGCCATGCGCGGATCGCGGTGGGCGCGTCCAGATGCTGCATACGGATTTCCTTCTGCTCGTTCGGACTTCAGCGGCGCCGCAATTTCTTGTGGCGAATCGACCGGGGTTCGAAGGCGAGGTCGCCTCGGGAGATGTTCGTGCCCGGCGAGACGATCTCGTCGATACGATCGAGGAGGTCGTCGGACAGAACGATTTCTGCTGCGGGAAGCTGACTTTCGAGCTGGTCGAGGGTACGGGGGCCGAGGATCACCGAACTTACCGCGGGATGCGCCATGGCGAAGGCGATCGACAGACCGATGAGGTCCGTGCCGGCGTCGCTCGCAACCTTCTCGAGCTCGTCGACCGCTTCGAGCTTGCGTCGCGCACCCGGCGAGTCCGTGCGCCACGCTCCGCGAGGAACACGGGCGAACCGGGAATCGGCAGCCGGGTCCTCATCGGATCGGTACTTTCCGGTCAACCATCCGCCGTTCAGCGGGCTCCACACCAGAGTTCCCATGCCGTACCGTTCGCACGTCGGGAACACGTCGCGCTCTGCACCACGCACGAATATCGAGTACGGGGGCTGTTCGGTGCGCAGGGCAGTGTATCCACGGCGTTCCGCCGTCCACTGCGCCTCGACGACGGCTTCGGCCGGGAAGGTCGACGAGCCGATCATCCGCACTTTTCCGGACCGGACAAGATCCGATAGTGCGGAAAGGGTTTCGTCGAGATCAGTGTTCTCGTCGAGCCTGTGGACCTGATAGAGATCGATGTGGTCGACCTTCAGCCGACGCAGGCTGTCCTCGCATGCCTGAACGATCCAGCGTCGTGAAGCTCCACGACGATTACGATCGCGCCCCATCGGGTTGTAGAATTTCGTGGCGAGTATGACGTCGTCGCGGCGCCCAGCGATAGCCGCACCGATGATCTCCTCGGACTGCCCCTGCGAGTAGACGTCCGCGGTGTCGATCATGTTGATGCCGGCATCGAGCGCGCGGTGCACGATCCCGGTGCATTCGTCGACGTCCGTGTTTCCCATCGAGCCCAGCGACATGGCCCCCAGGGACAACGCGGATACCTGCACACCACTGCGGCCCAGATAGCGATAGTCCACGATCTCTCTTCCCAACGCCAACACACCCATGCGCGATACAACGTAGTTATACAATTTACCTATGTCTATAGCCGTCACCGCAGAATCCGTGGCCAACATTCCTCGACCGCCCGTGCGGCGCATCCTCACGCTCGAAAGCGCCGGCGACGACGTGTTCCGGGGCGAGTCGAACATCGCTGCACCGCGGATCTACGGCGGCCAGGCGCTCGGGCAATCCTTGGCCGCAGCGGGTCTCACAGTCGACTCCGACCGGCAAGCGCACTCGCTGCACGGTCACTTCATACACCCCGGACGCTCGGACGTACCCGTGGAGTACCACGTCGAGCGACTACGCGACGGGGGTAGCTTCACCACGCGTAACGTACGCGCCGTACAGGGCGACCGTACGATCTTCGTTGCCACCGCGTCGTTCCAGCGTCCGGAAGCAGGCCTCGAGCACCAGCAGCCGATGAGCGAGCCCGCGATACCGCCCGAGCAGCTTCCACAGTTCGAGGACAGCATGAGCACCCTGGAGCTGGGAGAAGCCGGCTGGCTCCTCCCGCTTCTGTCCAACATCGGGGTGGAGTTCCGCTTCCCCGAGGAGTATCCACGATTGGCGAATCGCCGAGGCGAGGTTCGTCCACCTCGGCAACGCGCGTGGGTTCGCACTCCTGAGCCACTCGGTGACGACGCACTGACCCAAGCCGCAGGCTTCGCGTACTGCTCAGATCTCTTTCTGTTGTCCGCGGCACTGCCTCCGCACGGCCGGCACATCGATTCACCCGGACTGCAACTGGCGAGCCTCGACCACACCGTCTGGTTCCACACCCCGTTCCGCGCCGACGAATGGCATCTGTACGAGCAAGAAGGATCGTGGATGGGCAACGGTCGAGGACTGTCGCGTGGGCATCTCTTCGATCGGGAAGGAAACCTCGTGGCGAGCACAGCCCAAGAAGGACTGCTCCGATTCCGGGCCTGAACCTCACCCCTTTCCTTGAAATGCACGTCGACCCAGGTCGGCGTGCATTTTTTCGTGCCGGAGCCGAGATCGTTACCACAGCAAAGGGAAAGGGAGGCTAACAAACTTTGGTCAAGTTGTAGACGTAGTGAACTTCGTTAGTTATAAAGGTCACACCTTCTCGTTCGCCGTACCCCTTCGAAAGGTCTGACGTGAACGCAGCCTCCACCCAGTCGACGGCCCCTCTGCACGGCCTCACCGTTGTCGATCTCTCCACCACGACCCCCGGCGCTTTTGCGAGCGTGTTTCTCGCCGATGCCGGCGCCGACGTTGTGATGGTCGAACCGCCGGCAGGCAGCGCCCTGCGCGCCCTGACCGGATGGCCGGCTCTCGCCCGTGGCAAAAAGAGCCTCACCCTCGATCTACATACCGACACTGGACTCGCCGCGCTGCACAACCTGTTGCGCAGCGCCGACGTGCTGGTCACCACGTCACGTCCCGCCGCTCTCGAGCGCTTGGGTCTTACACCCGCACATCTCGCCGACCTCAACCCTCGTCTGGTGAGTGCGTCCATCACCGGGTGGGGCACCACCGGTCCATGGGCGAACGACAAGGGCTACGAAGCCCTTGTCCTCGCCCGCATGGGCGTGTTCCACGGCAAGGCGCAGATGTCCGAACGTCCCGGGCCGTCGTTCACACCCACTCCATGGGCGTCGTGGGGAGCAGCCCACACTGCGGTCCAGGGCATCCTCTCCGCTTTGTACGAACGTGAGACGAGTGGTGTCGGCCAGCATGTCGAAGCCGACCTGCTACGCGGCGCGGCCTCGATGGACACCTACAACTGGTTCTTCGAACTCGTGTGTGCACGTTGGCCCGACGCCTACCAGGCGATGTATGCGTTCGACGATCAGGGCCGCCCCGCTGCGCCCTTGATCTACCCTCTGCTCGTCGCACAGACCAAGGACGGTCACTGGCTTCAGTTCGCGCAGACCGAGCCTCGCCTGTTCTTCGCGATGATGACCGAGTTCGGCCTCGCCCACGTCTTCACCGACCCGTATTGGCAGGGCATCCCGCTCTTCGACGACGTCGAACGCCGCGTCGAACTGCGGGACACCATGCTCGAGAAAGTGCGTGAGCGCACCCTCGCGGAATGGCAGCACGTCTTCGATACGAACCCCGATGTCAGTGCCGAGATCTTCAGCGATCCGGTCGCCGCGCTGGATCATCCACAGCTTCAGCACGACGGCCGTGTGGTGACCATCGACGACCCCGATCGCGGCCCGGTCCGCCAGCCGTCCACACTCGTCCATGTCGATGGCAAACCACTGACGGAACTGCGACCGGCGCCTCGCCTCGGGGCCGACACGGAGGAAGTGCTCGAGGGACTGACATCCGGACCGACCGCCTCGTCTGCCGCCGCCGCACCCACCGGCGAGCTGCCCCTCGCGGGGGTGACGGTCCTCGAGCTCGGCTCGATGTTCGCGGCGCCGTACGGCGCGACAGTACTCACCGATCTCGGTGCCCGAGTCCTCAAGGTCGAGCCCCTCGCCGGCGATTCGATGCGCAACCTGGTTGCATTCCCCGAGGCGGGCGGAGCCAAAGTATTGCAGGGCAAAGAGTCTGTCGCGCTCGACATCAACACCCCCGAAGGCCTCGCGATCGTCCACGAACTCGCGAAGAGGTCCGACATCGTCCTCCAGAGTTACCGTGCGGGCGCCGCGAAACGCATCGGTGTGGACGCCGCGACCTTGAAGGGACTCAATCCGGATCTTGTGTACCTCAACGCTCCCGGGTACGGCACGGAAGGTCCTTACGGTGGCCGCCCGGCATACGCGCCCTCTGTCGGTGCCGCATCCGGCCTGACCATGAGCGACCTCGGTGGCCTCGACCTCCACGGCGACGATCTCGAGGAGATCAAACGTGTCGCCCTGCGCCGGCACACCGCAGGCGCCAATCCGTCCGTCCAGGCCGACGGGGTCGCCGCCCTCGGTGTCGCTTCGTCGATGCTGCTCGGTTTGCTCGCCCGTAAACGCGGCCGCGCGCTGGGCGACATGACCGCGACCATGCTGTCCTCCGCCACCCACGCGCTCATGGACCGTAACTCCGACTACGCGAACCGTCCCGAGCCGCCGGTCTCCGACCCGGACATGTACGGTCTCGGCGCTCTGTACCGCCTGTACGAGGCGTCGGATGGCTGGATCTTCCTCGCCGCACCGCGGGATTTCGAGTGGAACAGCCTGGTCGAGGCGCTGACCCCATACGCCGACCTCGGAGACGAGAAGTTCTCGACGCCGGATCTGCGCACCACCAACGATACGGACCTCGCCGAGACGCTCGCTGCCGTGCTGCGCACGCGTTCCAAGTTCGACTGGGAGAAGGAACTCAACGCGCACGACATCGGCTGTGTCGTCGTGACCGAACAAACCTCCGAGCGTCATCTGCAGGGCGACGAATACTTCGAGGCCGGATACACCGTGCTCGCCGACAGTCCCGTCTTCGACGAGCACCGACGTCTCGCTCCCCTGACCCGGTTCTCCCGCTCGGGCGTGAAGGCCGACGCCGGATGCACCATCGGTGAGCACACCGACTCGGTCCTCACCGAGATCGGGATCAGCCCCGAACGCATAGCCGAGTTGAGGGAGAAGGACGTCGTCGGCTGACCGATCCGAACCCCGTTACAGGACGAGGCCGGTGTCCCCTTCGGGACACCGGCCTCGTCTCGTGACAGTGAGTTCGCTCGGCCCGTCAGGACAGCCGGTCGAACACCTCGCCCACGGCACGGTCCCGAAGGACCTCCGGCCGGCCGATCCACGCCTCGTTGGCCGTGGCACGGCGCAGCAACAGATGCGCGGGATGTTCCCACGTGAAGCCGATACCGCCGTGGATCTGGATGCAGTCCTCCGCGGCGGACACCGCAGTGCTGAGCGCGGCCGCCGCGGCAAGGTTCGCGGAGGTTGCCGCATCGGGATCGGATTCGACGCAGTCCGCGGCCAAAAGCACCTGGCCCCGTGCACCTTCTGCGCCGACCAACAGGTAGGCACAACGGTGGGAGATTGCCTGGTACGAACCGATCGGCTGGCCGAACTGTTCACGCTGTCCGGCCCAGTCCACCGCCAGCGCGAGAGCTCGATTGGCGACACCCACCGAGTCCGCGGCAACGAGCAACTGCGCGACGCGGCGAGCGTGGACCAATACGTCATCGACGGTCTGCCCGGACGCGAGCACCGTGGCCGGTGCTCCGTTCGCGGTGACGATACCCACGGTTGCGGTGAGGTCCACCGAGTTCTGCACCGTGACAGTGACATCTGCAGGCTGCACCGAGACGAGCACGCGGTCGCCTGTGGCCGCGTCGGTCGCGAGAGCCACGAGCACGTCGGCGACGGGCACGCCCGCGACCCGCTCGACCCGGCCGGTCAAGCGACCACCGTCGAGCACGGGCAGACCTGAACCGGTAACCCAACCCCGGTCGTCGACAGGAGCGACGAACGCAGCGGTTGCACCAGAGATGACGGTGCGAGCAACGTCGTCCACGCCGGCAGCGACGAGCACCTCGAGTGCGATCGCGGTCGGTACGAGCGGCACCGGCGCGAGATGGTACGCAGCCTCTTCGACGGCGGCGCACAGCAGCCGCAACGACTGGCCGCCACCACCGAGAGATTCCGGCGCGGTCAAACCGGGCAGACCGAACTTCACGAGTTCGTCCCACAGGCCGATGTCGTAATCGCCAGGCGTCGACTCACGCGCAAGGAGCTTTTCGGTGTCCACGTAGGACGACACCAGGTCGCCGAGTACCTCGCGCAGCGCCGCCTCGTCTTCTTCGGGAGCAGTGAGCGGTCGGCCCGGTGCGACCACCGGGTCTCGGCGGCCCTCGCCGCGATGCGATGGCAGGCCAAGCACGTTCTCCGCGATGGTGTTGCGCTGGATCTCTGCGGTACCCGCACCGATCGTCGCGGCGCGTGCCATCACGTATCCGTATGTCCAGCGACCCTTTTCGACAACACCTTCGGACCGTGTATTCAGCAATGCGCCGGAACCGGTCAGGCGCAGTGCGAGCCGGTGCATGTGCTGCTCGAACTCCGACTTGACCAGGCGGTTGACCGAGGCGACTCCACCCGGATCCTCGTTTCGCAGCACCGCGTCGAGTGCTCGGGCACTGTTGGCGGCGATCGCGCGGACGTTGGTTTCGACCTTCGCAAGTTCCTGACGAATCAGCGGGTCGTTCGCGTAACCCTGCTCTGCGGCAAGCGTGAATACCTTGTCGACCGTTCCGCGGTAACGAAATTCGTCGGCGAGGAACGCGGTGGCGCGCTCGTGACCGAGCGAGGTCCGCATGATCGACCAGCCGCCGCCTTCTTTGCCGAGCCGGTTGGCGACGGGCACCTCGACATCGTCGAAGAAGACCTCCGCGAAGTGGTGACCGCCTGCGGCGTCGCGCAGCGGACGTACCTCGATACCGGGTGAATTCATCGGAATCAGGAGGTAGGTGATTCCGGACGTGCCGCGGCCGGGGGCGCCGGTCCGCACCAGCGCAAAGATCCAATCGGCCTTGTCGGCCATGGTGGTCCAGATCTTCTGGCCGGTCACCCGATAGACGTCACCGTCGCGCACCGCGCGGGTGGACAACGACGCGAGGTCGCTGCCAGCGCCCGGTTCCGAGAAGCCTTGGCACCAGAATTCGTCTGCGCGCAACAGTGGCTCGAGGAACCTGTCCTTCTGCTCCTGTGTGCCGTGCACGATGATCGTCGGTGCGACGATGAACGACAGGCCACACGGATGCTTCGGCGCACCGGCTTTGGTCGTCATCCGGTAATAGTCGAGCTGATCCTCGAGCGAGAGCTCCATGCCGCCGACTTCGCGGGGCCAGCCCGGCGCCGCGAGACCCGCATCAACGAGCTCGGACTGCCATGCCTTGGCAGCCTCGAAACGCTCACGGGACGTTGCCGGCCGCGGACGCTTCCGGTAGTCGTCGAGCAGAGTGGCCAGGCTGTCACGCCAGTCGCCGGTCGTTGCTTCGAGTACCGCCGTGGTCTTCTGTTCCACCGCGCCACCTCCCATGATCTCAGAGCTCGGATTGTGTATAGATCAGGACTTTTCGGAGCGACGCTTGCTGAACCGCGCGCCGATATCGGCGCCGTCGGAGCGATGCGTCGCGCTTGCTTCGGCCTCGAGGCCGAGCGCATGTGCGAGCGAGGTGCCCGCACCTTCCTTGAGCAGACGCAGCATCCGCTGTACTGCACCGGGATGTCCGTTGGCGATCTTGCCGGCGATCTCGAGCGTGCGTGCCATGAGCTCATCGTGCTCGACCACCTCGTTTGCGAGGCCGATCCGTGCGGCGACGTCTCCGTTGATCGGCTCACCGCTGAGAATGAACTGGATCGCGGCTGGCAGCCCCACCATGCGCGGCAGCATGGCGCTGCCGCCCCAGCCGTTGAGGAGCCCGATCTGGGCGTGGGTATCGGCGAATTCGGCACGATCGGACGCGATGATGAAGGAACAGTTCACGGCCAATTCGTAGCCGCCGGTGTAGCACGGCCCGTTCACGGCAGCGATCACCGGCTTCGTGATCCCTCGCAGAACCTGCGTCGGCGTCACACCCTCAGTGCGGGGCGGTGGCCCGGACAGCGCCTCGGGCAGGTCCACTCCGGACGAGAAGGAGGTCCCGGCACCGGTGATCACTACGACGCGCACGTCGTCGTCACCGTCTGCGCGCCAGAGTTCTTTCTTCAGAGCCTTGCGCATCGCCCGGTTGATGGCGTTGCGCCGGTCGGGCCTATTGAGTGTGAGGATCACGACCGGCCCGTCCTTGGTGACGAGCAGCGGAGATTCCTCTTGGGTTGTGGCGTCGCGTGCGTCGGTCTCGGTCATTGCGCGCTCCTCACGACACAGAAACGGAGTCGGTGATCTTGTGAGTCAAGGAGAGCAGCTTCTCCTCGGCGTCCCAAGCGATGCGGCGCACGAGTTCGCCGGCCGGCGGGATGTCGCGGATCAGGCCCTGTGCCACACCCACGGTCCAGATTCCAGCTTCGGGATCACCGTTCTCGTATACTTTGCGGCCCCGGGTGCCGGCGACGAGGTCCTTGACGTCCTTGAAGCGTCCGCCCTTGTTGAGGATGTCAACGACTTCTTCGCTCACCGAGTTCTTCGCCGCGCGCATGGTGTTGCGGAGCTGGCGGAAGATCAGTTGGGTGTCGAGCTCGCTGGCGCCGACGATCTGCTGCTTGATGTTCTCGTGGATAGGGCTTTCCGCGGTGCACATGAACCGGGTCCCCATGTTGATGCCGTCAGCGCCGAGCGTGAGCGCGGCAGCGAGGCCCCGGCCGTCTGCGAAACCACCGGATGCGATGAACGGGATGTCGAGAGCGTCGGCAGATGCCGGGATCAGGACCAGGCCGGGGACGTCGTCCTCACCTGGGTGGCCTGCGGCCTCGAAGCCGTCGATACTCACCGCGTCGGCGCCGATGCGCTGTGCTTTGAGAGCGTGGCGAACGCTTGTGCACTTGTGGATTACCTTGATGTCGTGCTCTTTGAAGTGCTCGACGTGAACGGTCGGATCGGAGCCGGCGGTCTCGACGATCTTCACGCCGGAGTCGATGATCACCTGTCGGTACTCTGCGTAGGGCGGTGGGTTGATCGACAGGGTGAGAGTGAGGTTGACGCCGAACGGCTTGTCGGTCAGCGCGCGGCACCGCTCGATTTCTTCGGCGAGATCCGCGGGGGTGGGCTGGGTCAGCGCCGTGATGATACCGAGGCCACCCCCATTGGAGACCGCGGCGGCAAGCTCTGCCCGGCCGACCCACATCATTCCGCCCTGCACGATCGGATGTTCGATACCGAATTCCTCGGTGAACCGCGTCCTCAACATTGCCGCTCCTCGGAGTCCGCCGGCAATCCGGCGCTTGGTCTCACGGTGAAAACCACCGTGTGCTTACATAGATAACATAGTTGACTATGTATGGTAGGCGCAAGGAGCGATCGTGTGCCTCGGGCGGCTGGCCCTACCGGCCATCTCATCACCGGAATCGGAGGACCTGTGTCCGAGAGCCTGCTGTTCTCGCCGATCTCACTGCGCGGCATCACTTCCCGAAATCGGATCTGGGCGGCCCCGATGGCGCAATACTCGGCACCGGAATCCGGAGTACCCACCGACTGGCATCTCGCGCACCTCGGCGGAATGGCACGCGGCGGCGCCGGACTGGTCATGACCGAAGCGACCGCCGTAGAACCGGCGGGGCGTCTCGGCCCTGCCGACACCGGGATCTGGAACGGCGAGCAGGCCGATGCCTGGAAACGCATCACCCGATTCATCTCTGACATGGGCGCTGTCCCCGCCATCCAACTTGCCCACTCCGGCCGCAAGGGCAGTATCCGCCACCGAGGCACTCCGCTACCCGCAGAGGAAGGCGGCTGGCAGGTCGTTGCGCCGTCGGCGATCGCCTACGAAGGCCTCCCCGAACCACACGCACTCACCCGCGACGAGATCGCAACGCTCGTTACCGCCTACGCCGACTCCGCGCGCCGTTCGATCGACGCAGGATTCGAAGTGGTCGAGATCCACGCCGCGCACGGCTACCTGATCAACGAATTCCTTTCCCCGCTGGGAAATACCCGCACCGACGAATACGGTGGGAGTTTCGAGAACCGTTGCCGTTTCCTACTCGAGATCGTCGCCGCCGTTCGTGCCGCGCTCCCCGACACCACCCCGCTGCTGGTACGCATCTCCGCCACCGATTGGGCCCACGGCGGCTGGGCCCTCGAAGACACGGCCGAACTGTGCCGCCTCCTCGACGGAACCGGTGTGGACATGATGGACATCTCGAGTGGAGGGATGGTCAAGCACCAGAAGATCACCGTCGGACCCGGCTACCAGGTCCCGTTCGCTCGGGTTGCCCGCGAAGCCAGTTCACTCCCCGTTGCGGCGGTCGGACTGATCACCGAAGCAGTCCAGGCCGAACAGATACTCGTCGATGGCGCTGCCGATGTCATCATGATGGGCAGGCAACTACTGCGGGATCCGCATTGGCCCTACCGCGCGGCTGTAGACCTGCGTTCAGAATTGCGCTGGCCCGCTGCATACAGCAGCGCCCGCTACCGGGGCAGCATCCCGTGACGTACCTTCACAAGTAGATTCCTTCGAGGACCGCTCGTCGGGTACTTTACTAGGTACGCGAAGTTCTAACAGAGCAGGAAGGTGCCCCCCGTGACCGACGAAGCATGGGCTCCGATCTTCGATGCCCCCGGCACGATGGGACGAGCAATTCGAACACCCAAGACAGCCGAACTCGTCGCACGCAAATTGCGCCGCATGATCGTCGACGGTGAGCTCAAGGACGGCGACCACCTGCCTCACGAAGCCGAGCTCATGGAGCATTTCTCCGTGAGCCGGCCCACGCTTCGTGAGGCCGTTCGGGTGCTCGAGGCCGAACGCCTCGTCGAGGTCCGCCGTGGTTCCCGCACCGGCGCTCGCGTATGCGTGCCGGGCCCCGAGGTGGTCGCGCGACCGGCGTCGCTGTTGCTGGAACTTTCGGGCGCCACCGTCGCCGACGTGTATGTCGCACGCGAAGCGATCGAACCCGCCGCAGCGCGGTTGCTCGCCGAAACGGGCACCGAAGAAGCCTTCGACGAACTCGAACGCATCGTGGATGAAGCCATTCCGTCGTCGTACGCGGCAGGAACCTTCGGCCAGACTGCTGCGAGGTTCCATCTCCGCATGGTCCAGCTGGCAGGCAACGCCACACTCGCCTTGATCGCAGGGATGTTGCACGAGATCTACGAACGGCACACCACCAATGTCACCCGCGAGCGACTCGCGACCGATGTGGACAAGTACGAGGCGAACTACAAGCTGTTCGTCCGTTCACAGCGCAAGTTGATCAAGCTGCTGCGGGCCCGCGACGGTGCGGGGGCGTTCACGCACTGGCAGAAACATATGGTCGTGGCTCAGGACATGGTGCTCGCTGGGCGGGACGGCACACAGGTTCGCGACATCCTCGACTGAGGTCGGGTTCGAAAGCCGGTACTCACGCTCCACGGTGGCGACGTAAACTGATTACGTTCGTCATCAGATGGAGGAAGGGTGCGCACCATCGAGTCGGTCGGTGATCTCGTCTCCCCACTCGGAGGGACGATCAACGCAGCCAACGTGATCATGCAGTTGGCCGACCCCGGCGTCGGCCAGGGTGTGGTCGACAGCTCCGTCGACTCCGGTCGCGCCGACCTGCATCCCATCAAACGCGCCCGCACGACGGGGACCTACCTGGCAGTGGCGGTGTTCGGCACCGAAACCGACCGCGAATACCTGCGCGAGACGGTGCGGAAGATCCACGCCCGCGTCGTGTCCGAACCGAACGCCGACGTCTCGTACAGCGCGAACTCACCCAGGCTGCAACTCTGGGTAGCCGTATGCCTGCTCAAATACTTCATCGACCAGCACGAATTCCTGCACGGCCCGCTGACCGAGAATGAATACACCAGCGTCCTGAGCGACGGCATCACCCTGGCGACCACGTTGAACGTGCGTCCCGACTCCTGGCCGAGGACCCGCGACGAATACGACGCGCTCTGGCGCGAGGGCCTTACCCGGATCTCCATGAACGACGGGGTGCGCGAATATCTCACGCGTCTGTGCAATCTGAGCTTCCTCGAAATGCGACTCGGCCGCGCCGGGCGGGCCGCCCACGAGATCTTCGGGCGGGATTTCGAACTGATCACCCGGGGAGCGCTGCCGCCGGAGTTCCGGAAGGTCATGCACTACGACTGGACAGCCGACGATCAGCGACGATTCGACAGATATCTGCGCACGATGCGCGCCGTCCACCGCATGACCCCGCACGTATGGCGCCTGTTGTGGCACGTCTATCTCGTCGACATGCGCATCCGACGCCGCCTCGGCGTGCGAGTGTTCTGAGGAGCCCTATCTCCTGACCACGTTCGAGTGTGCAGTCGTTGTCGTCTTTTTCGAAAATTGCGGCCACAACTGCACACTCGATTTCTCCGTATCAAGCTCCCCCGTACGGACATCCACCCGAACCATTGCTTTCCCGGAACATGTCGAACTATAGTCCAGACACCTGTCCAGAACGTTAGGGAATCGTCTGATGACATTGCGCCCGACCGACAGTTCCATGCTCCTGATCGACGGAAAACTCGTCCCCGGCAGCGGCGGCACATTCGAGGTGATCGATCCCACCACCGAGGAGGTACTCGGCCACGCGGCCGACGGCACCCCTGCGGATCTCGACGCTGCGATCGACGCGGCCCGCCGCGCCTTCGACCACACCGACTGGTCCCGCGACCACACCTTCCGCGCACATTGCCTGCGCCAACTCCGCGACGCCATCCACTGTCACATCGAGGAACTGCGGGAGATCACGATCGCCGAGGTAGGCGCGCCCCGGTTCCTGACCGCCGCCGCTCATCTCGAAGGGCCTGTCGACGACCTGCTGTGGTTCGCTGATCTCGCCGAGAGTTATTCGTGGCAACAAGATCTCGGCAATGCCTCCCCCATGGGCATTCCCACCCACCGGTACCTGCTCAAGGAAGCCACCGGCGTGGTCGGCGCGATCACCCCGTGGAACTTCCCGCACCAGATCAACTTCGCCAAGATCGGGCCGGCACTTGCCGCAGGCAACACCGTGGTTCTCAAGCCCGCGCCCGACACGCCCTGGTGTGCAGCGCTCATCGGCAAGATCGCGGCCGAGGAGACCGACCTCCCACCTGGAGTGCTCAACATCGTCACCTCGAGCGACCACCGCATCGGCGCACTGCTCGCCGAGGACCCCCGAGTGGACCTGATCTCGTTCACCGGTTCCACCGCAACCGGTAAGTCGGTCATGCGGGCCGCATCGGAGTCGCTCAAGAAGGTCTTCCTCGAACTCGGCGGTAAATCCGCATTCCTCGTACTCGACGACGCCGATCTCCGCGCGGCGTGCTCGATGGCGGCGTTCACGGTGTGCACACACGCCGGCCAGGGCTGCGCGATCACCACACGCCTCGTCGTGCCGCGTGACCGCTACGACGAGGCTGTCGAAGCCACCAAGAAGACACTGCAGGGCCTGCGCCCGGGCGACCCCCGCGACCCCGGCACCGTCTGCGGGCCGTTGATCTCGGCCCGTCAGCGAGACCGCGTCGAGGGCTACATCCGCCTCGCCGTCGAGGAGGGCGGCACGGTGGTGGTCGGCGGAGGACGGCCCACCGAGCACGACCGCGGGTTCTTCGTCGAACCCACCCTGATCTCGGGACTCGACAACTCCGCCCGCACCGCACAGGAAGAAATTTTCGGTCCGGTGCTGGTGATCCTGCCCCACGACGGCGACGACGACGCGATCCGCATCGCGAACGACTCCCCCTACGGACTCTCCGGCGCGGTCTACGGCACCGACCCCGATCGCATCGCACGCGTCGTCGCGGGTGTCCGCACCGGCACCCTCGGAGTCAACGGCGGCATCTGGTACGCCGCGGACGCTCCGTTCGGCGGATACAAGCAGTCCGGCATCGGCCGCGAGATGGGCCTCGCCGGGTTCGAGGAGTACCTGGAGACCAAGCTCGTCGCAGAACCCGCGCTCTGACGTTCGCAGTGCCCCACTTAATCGAAAGGACCTGCCATATGTCCAGATTCACCGATCGCACTGCGATCGTCACGGGAGCAGCCCAAGGAATCGGTGAGGCATACGCACGTGCACTCGCCGCCGAAGGTGCGCGCGTGGTGGTCGCCGATATCGATGCCGAACTCGGCGAGCAGGTGGCCAAGCAGATCGTCGTCGACGGCGGAACCGCCACATTTCTACCCGTGGATGTCTCCGATCCGGATTCGGCGAAGGAACTCGCCGACAAGACCGTCGAGACGTACGGGGGAATCGATCACGTCGTCAACAACGCCGCGATCTACGGCGGAATGAAACTCGATCTCCTGCTCACCGTGCCGTGGGACTACTACAAGAAGTTCATGAGCGTCAATCTCGACGGGGCCCTGAACATCACCCGCGCCGTGTGGCCTCACATGACGAGGAGTGGAGGCTCGATCGTCAACCAGTCGTCCACTGCCGCCTGGGTGTACTCGGGCTTCTACGGTCTCGCAAAGGTCGGGATCAACGGCCTCACACAGCAACTCGCCGTCGAACTGGGCGGGTCGAACATCCGGATCAACGCGATCGCACCCGGACCCATCGACACCGAGGCCACACGCACCACCACACCGTCGAACATGGTCGCCGACATGGTGAAGCAGCTTCCGCTCAAGCGCATCGGCACACCCGACGACCTCGTCGGCATGTGCCTGTTCCTGCTATCCGACGACGCGGGCTGGGTGACCGGTCAGATCTTCAACGTCGACGGCGGGCAGGTGATCCGGTCGTGACGATCCGCATCGGCTATATCGGCCTCGGCAACATGGGTGCACCGATGGCGCACCGGCTGCTCGACCACACCGGCAGGCTGTCCGTCCTCGACACCAACCCCGACGCCGTGACCCCGCTTGTCGAAGCGGGCGCCCACTCCGTCTCGAACGCCGCAGAACTCGCCTCCGTCAGCGACATCGTGTGTGTCACCGTCCTCGACGACACCCAGGTCCGCGACGTCGTAGCCGGCCCCGACGGACTGCTGTCGAGCGCGGAACCCGGCACTGTGATCGCCGTGCACTCGACGATCTCCGACACCACAGCCGTCGACCTCGGCGCGCTGTGCGCAACGCACGGCGTGGAGTTCGTGGATGCATCGGTCAGCGGTGGCGCTGCGGGCGCGAAGAAGGCAGCGCTGGCGGTGATGGTCGGCGCATCGGATGAAGCGTTCGAGAAGGTTCGAGATCCGTTCAGCGCATTCGCCGCGCTGGTCGTCCACGCCGGGCCGGTCGGTGCAGGCACCCGCATGAAACTCGCACGGAACCTTCTCCACTTCGTCTCGTTCACCGCCGCGACCGAAGCGCAACGCCTCGCAGAGGCCGCCGGAATCGACATCACCGAACTCGGCAAGGTCGTCCGGCACACCGACGCGATCACAGGGGGTGCCGGATCGATCATGTGGCGCGACAACACATCCCCACTCGAACCCGACGATTCGTGGTTTCCGATCTTCTCGCACGTGCGAGCGCTGGGCGAGAAGGATCTGGCGCTCGCCATGGCGCTCGGCGACCGACTCGACGTCGAACTTCCCCTCGCCACACGCTCCCTCGCAGGCCTCGGTCCCGGCCTCGGAGTCGGGATCGGCGACGTCGCACGCACCCACAGCATGGAGGAGCATTCATGACCGACGACAGGCGCCAGCGCGGCCTCGAGATGATGGGCAAGGTCTACGGGTTCGAGTTCCAGGACGGGCCCGGTGCCCATTTCGCAGCCACCGCCGATCATCTGTTCGCCGACATCTGGTCGCGACCGGGTTTGAGCATCCGCGACCGCCGGCTACTGCTACTCGGAGCCTTGACGGCGCAGGGGCTCAGCGACGTCGCCGAGATCCAGCTCGGCGCTGCCCTGCAGAACGACGAACTCGACGAGGAACAGCTGCGAGAGATCGCATTGTTCCTGTCGCACTATGTGGGTTGGCCACTCGGAACGAAGCTGGACAACGCAGTCGGGAGTGTGCTCGGCAAACGCCGTGCCGCGACGCGGTCGTGACCACGCCCGACATGCCGGAGTTCCCCGAACTCGGCTTCTATGCGCTTGCCGGGCACGCCCCCGACCCGCGCGCAGTGCTCCATGAGATCCGCCACGGCGAACAACTCGGGATGGGCGCGGTCTTCCTGTCCGAACGATTCGATACCAAGGACGCGGGCGTCCTCGCCGGAGCAGCTGCGGCCATCAGCGAATCGATCGGGATAGGTACCGCCGCGACGAATCCCCAGACCCGCCATCCGATGGTGACCGCGACCATGGCCACCACCGCCCACCGACTCAGTGGAGGCCGCTACGCCCTCGGGCTCGGTCGCGGCTTCGACGCCCTCTTCGATCTCATGGGACTGCCCAGAGTGTCGTCGGCGCGGCTCGAAGACACCGCCCAGGTGCTCCGCACACTGTTCCGCGGCGACGCCGCAATCGGCCACGACGGCCCCGCCGGCGCGTTCCCATACCTGCGTCGCACCGCCGACGGAACAGACCGCATCCCGATTCTCATGGTCGCACTCGGCGACCGATCGCTCGAACTCGCAGGCCGCATCGCCGACGGCGTCGTCCTGCACACCTTCTTCTCCGACGCGACGGTGGCGCGGGTCGTCAAGATTGTGCGCGACGCCGCTGCCGCAGCCGGACGCGACCCGGCCTCCGTCCGCATCTGGTCGGTGCTGGCGACCGTCGAAGAATCCATCCCCCACACCGAGCGACGGCGCAAACTCGTGGGCCGGCTCGCCACCTATCTCCAGGGTTACGGCGACGTGCTGATCAAGGCCAACGGTTGGTCCGCTGCCGACCTCGAGCGGTTCCGCACAGACCCGATCGTGCAGCAACACCAGGGCGCATTCGATGCGACCGGCACCGACGACGTACTCCGGCACCTGGAGGCGCAGTTGCCCGAGCACTGGCTCGCGGCGTCGGCCACCGGCACATCCCAGCGATGCGCCGAGCGGATCGCCGACCAATTCGACGCCGGTGCCGACAGCGTGATCCTGCACGGAGCCACCCCCGCAGAGCTTGCTCCGGTACTCGACGCGTGGCGGCACATCCGCGCTCCCCACCGTTTCGCACATCTACCCGCAAATCCCGGATGGAGTACTCGGTGAGCAACACCGTCGTTTCCGATATTGCAGAGCTGTCCCCCGAGTGGCTCAGTGCCGCCCTCGACGCTCCCGTACACACCGTTCGCGCATAGACCATCGGTACCGGGCAGATCGGCACATGCCATCGGCTCGAACTCACCGGCGACGGGGTACCGGAACGACTCGTCGCCAAGCTTCCCGCAGTCGACACCGGCGTACGCGCCATGCTCGCCGGAGCGTACCGCGGCGAAGTCCGGTTCTACACCGATCTCGCAGCAACCGTCTCGGTCCGTGCGCCGCGATGTCACTACGCGGCCCTGGGCGAGGACGGGAACTTCACGCTCCTTCTCGAGGACCTTGCCCCCGCCCGCCAAGGTGATCAGATCCGCGGATGCACACCGGGACAGGCACTCGACGCCGTTCGCAATCTCGCCGACCTGCACGCGCCGCGGTGGAACGACCCGGCACTGCTCGACCTGGAATGGCTCGGACATTCCGACGAAGCGCAGGCCCGTACCCTCTCCGAGCTGTACGGGCCCGCGGTGGATACCTTCGTCGCCGATCTGGGGCACCTGCTCGACGACAGCGACAACGACACGCTGCGCGGGTGCGTCGATGCCACAGAACAGTGGATACTTGCTCGCAGTGAGCGTTTCACCGTGCTGCACGGTGACTATCGCCTCGATAATCTGATGTTCCCCGACGACGGTGTGCCCGGGGTGACGGCCGTGGACTGGCAGACGATCACCGTGGGGCTTCCCGCGCGCGACCTCGCCTATTTTCTCGGCACATCGTTGCCGCCTGCCTTGCGTCGCGAACACGAACACCATCTGGTCACCGCGTACCACCGCAGGCTCGTGGAGCGCGGCGTGGACCGCTACGCGTTCTCCGAGTGCTGGGACGACTACCGATTCGGCGCTCTGCAAGGTCCGCTCATCGCTGTATTCGGGTGCGCCTTCGGCACCCGGACCGAACGGGGTGACCGGATGTTCGCTGCCATGGTGACACGCTCGTGTGCAGCGATACGCGAACTCGACAGCCTCGCCGTCATCGGATGACGGCAGTATCGCGTGCCGTCATCCGATGACGGCAGTATCGCGTGCCGAGTGCTCTCGGTAATGTGGCACACGAATATTCAACTCGTCCGACGAACGGAGACCGACCGCGATGACTCGTACCTCCCTCCCCCGTGAGGCGCTCGAACTCGCGGAAGCTACACCGGGTTTCATGCCCCTCGACGAAGGCACGGCATTACACGACGCAGCTGTCCGCTACCTCGGCACCGGAGTGGGCGTCGAGATCGGCACTTACTGCGGCCGCTCCACGGTGTATCTGGGCGAGGCTGCGAAGGCGACAGGCGGCACCATCGTCACCGTCGATCACCACCACGGTTCCGAAGAACACCAACCGGGCTGGGAGTACCACGATTCGTCGCTGGTCGACCCGCACACCGGCAAGCTGGATACGGTCGGGAAACTGCGGCACACCCTCTCCGACGGGGGTCTCGAGTCGCACGTCGTCGCGGTCGTGGGCAGTTCTCCTCAGGTCGCGGCGTTCTGGCGAACGCCGCTCGCCTTCGTCTTCATCGACGGCGGGCACAGTAGCGAAGCGGCGCAGGCCGATTACTCGGGCTGGGCACGATGGGTGGAGCCCGGAGGCGCCCTGATCATCCACGATGTGTTCCCCGACCCCGCCGACGGCGGACGCCCCCCGTACGAGATCTACTGCCGCGCACTCGAAAGTGGGGAATTCACCGAAGTCTCCGTCACCGGATCATTGCGAGTGCTCGAACGCACCGGAGGGGTCGTCGGCTCGTAAAGGTGTGGCTCGGATACTCCCTCAGACGAACACCTCGCAGTGCTCGGTGCAGTGTCAGACGAACACCTCGCAGTGCTCGGTGCAGTGTCAGACGAACACCTCGCAGTGCTCGGTGCAGTGTCAGACGAACACCTCGCAGTGCTCGGTGCAGCGATCACGACCCACCTGCCCCCGGGGCATTGCAGCATCACGAAACACCGCATTGCCGCCGGTCGTCCGCGACAACGCATCCGCCGCAAGGATCACCGCCGCGCTCGTCCACGAGCTGACCTCGACGGGCCACCGCTTACCGTCGTCGTAGACAAGGCCCGTCCAGTACGAACCGTCCGGGTCGCGCAGGTGCTGCATCGACGCGAACAGCTCGTGTGCTCGTTCGCTGTCGCCGAGGGCATCGAGCGCGAGAACGAGCTCGCACGTCTCCGCGCCGGTCACCCACGGTTTGTGGTCGACACAGCGGATACCGAGTCCGTCCACGACGAAATCGGACCATCGCTCGCGGATGCGCCGATGGGCTTCGGGGCCTCGCAGCGCGCCACCGAGTATCGGGTAGTACCAGTCCATCGAGTATTCGGGCTTCGGCGTGAACACCTCGGGGTGCCTGCGCAACGCATGCCCCAATCGATACAGCGCCACTTCCCATTCCGGCTGCGGGTCGTCGACGAGTTCTGCGAGCTGAACCCCGCACCGCAAGCTCTGGTGGATACTGGCGCATCCGGTGAGCAGCGCCTCGTCGACGAGTCCGCCCGACCCACGCGCCCACGCGATATGGCCGCCGGGAAACTGCATGTCGACGACGTGGTCGAGCGCGGCTCGCACGCTCGGCCACATCTCGGACGTGAACATCCGGTCGCCGGTCACGAGATGGTGATGCCACACCCCCACCGCGATGTACGCGGTGAAGTTGCTGTCGGTATCGGCGTTCTCGATGATCCCGTTCCGGAACTTCACGGGCCATGAACCGTCGGGACGTTGTGTACTGCGAAGGAATCCGAAGGCAGCCGACGCTTCCTCACGCAGCCCGGTGACCGTCAGCGACATTGCGGACTCGACGTGGTCCCACGGATCTGTGTGACCGCCCGGGAACCAGGGAATCGCCCCGGACGGCTCCTGCATGCGCGCAATCGCCTGCCCTGTCGCATAGCATTCGTCGCGCGACAGCACACCGGGTACCTCCGGCATCATCCGGCGATGGAACTCACTGCGGCGCACCGGATGCACCCGGCTTCTCGAGGTAGAACACGACGCTCTTGCCGATGACGGGGTCGAGGAGTTTCTCCGCGGTCCGGGTCAGCCACGGACCTTCCATCAGGTCCCACACGAGCATCCGGTGGTAGGCCTTGGTCAGTGGATTGTTCTCGTTGTCGACGCCGACCGCACACTTGAGCCACCAGTACGGCGAGTGCAGAGCGTGAGCGTGGTCGGTCCCGCGCACCGTCAAACCGGCCGCGCCGAGCTTCGTGGCCAGCTCGTCCGCCTTGTAGATGCGGACGTGCCCGCCCTCGACCTCGTGGTACGCGTCCGACAACGCCCAACAGATCTTCTCGGGTAACCATCGCGGGACAGTCACAGCTGCGACACCACCGGGTTTGAGGACCCGCACGAACTCCGCGATCGCGCGATCGTCCTCGGGAACGTGTTCGAGGACTTCGGAAATCATGACGACGTCGAAGGTCTCGTCGGCATAAGGCAACGCCAGCGCGTCACCCACCTCGGCGCGGGCAAGGGCCCCTTCGGGTACCTGACCCTCGAGTTCCATCGCCACGAACATGTCGGCGACCGCTTTCATGTCGTCGGCACTGCGGTCGAAGGCAACGACGTCCGCACCGCGCCGGTACAGCTCGAACGAGTGTCTGCCTGCGCCGGCGCCGATGTCTATCGCGCGGCAACCCGGCCGCACCCCCAGCCGATCGAAGTCGACGGTCAACATCAGTTACTCCTTCCTTCGTGTACGGCGATCGCGTTCTCGTAGACGCTCGCGGTTTGCGCGGCGACCGCAGCCCAGCTGTATTTCTCTTCGACGCGGGCGCGGGCAGCGGTGCCCAGTTGCGTCCTGCGCGCCGGATCGTCGAGCAGTGCCGCGATCGCGTCAGCCAACTGCTGGGCATCACCCGGTGGCACGAGCTCGCCGGCGTCGCCCACGACTTCGGGAATCGCGCCTGCGCGACTGGCCACGAGGGGTGTCCCGCACGCCATGGCCTCGACAGCAGGCAACGAGAAGCCCTCGTACAACGACGGGACCGCAGCGATCTCCGCCGACGCCAGTAGCTCCGCAAGCGCGGCGTCGTCGATCCCCGACACAGTGCGCACGACATCGCCGATCGCGAGATCTTCTATCCGACGCTCGGTGGCGCCGCCGGGGGCGAGCTTGGAAACGAGCACGAGCTCGATCTCGCGCTCGGTGTGCAATTTGGCCACCGCTTCGAGCAGCGTCGGCACACCTTTGAGAGGAGCGTCGGCGCTGGCCACACACACGATGCGGCCCGGGACCCGAGGCGTGGTCGCGGGAGCGAACAGATCGGTGTCGACGCCGAGGGGAATCGTGTGGATCCGGTCCTGCTCGATGTCGAACGCGGTGCGAATATCGTCGGCGGAGCTCTCCGAGACGGTGAGCAGCATCGGTATCTTCCGGGCCACCCGCCCCTGCATTCGCAGGAATCCGTACCACCGCCGCAGGGTGATCTTGCGACGCACGGTGGTTGCCGAGGCGAGATCCAGTTCGCGGTCCCGGGTGATGGGGTGGTGGATGGTCGCGACCAGCGGTAGGTCCTTTGCGATGCGGAGGAGACCGGATCCGAGTGATTGGTTGTCGTGGACGACGTCGAAATCGGCGATTCGATCACGAAGGAGCCGGGCCGCGCGAAGGCCGAAGGTGCGCGGTTCCGGGAACCCGGCCGTCCACATGGTGGCAACCTCGAGGACGTCGATCAGGTCGCGGTACTCGCCGGGTCGCGGCGTGCGGAACGGGTCGTCGTCGCGGTAGAGATCGAGACTGGGAACTTTCGTCAAGGTCACCGACGGATCGAGTTCCGGGTACGGCTGGCCCGAGAAGACCTCGACTTCGTGGCCTTGGGCTGCGAGCTCCCGACTGAGGTGGCGAATATATACGCCCTGACCTCCGCAGTGCGGTTTGCTCCGGTACGACAGCAGAGCTATGCGCACATCAACCCCCGGATTGTTCGGACGCGTGTCCATGCAGTTACGTAGGGCACACACTAGAACATGTTCACTCGGTCGCGGTAGCCGAGCACGCCGAATGCCGGTCGGCGACAGTGCTGTAACGACGACGAAGGCCCGGTATCTCATCGATACCGGGCCTTCGCGCAGAGCGACCCTGACGGGACTCGAACCCGCGACCTCCGCCGTGACAGGGCGGCGCGCTAACCAACTGCGCCACAGGGCCATAGGAACCCATCGGGCTCTCATAGCTGGGCCCACCGCACGCGGTGGGCCACTTGTATTCATTTTTCGATGGTCGAAACGCAACCATCGTGGTGGCCAGGGCCGGGATCGAACCGGCGACCTTCCGCTTTTCAGGCGGACGCTCGTACCAACTGAGCTACCTGGCCGGATGGCACCCGAACCGAATGCCGATCGCAAACTTCTGCGACCCTGACGGGACTCGAACCCGCGACCTCCGCCGTGACAGGGCGGCGCGCTAACCAACTGCGCCACAGGGCCTTGCTATTCAATTCTCTGCCAGCGTACTGCACACATTCGGCCGAAACCGAAGTGTACCCCCTACGGGATTCGAACCCGCGCTACCGCCTTGAAAGGGCGGCGTCCTAGGCCGCTAGACGAAGGGGGCCCGACCGGATTCCTCCGACCCGTACCCTCAACGGGATTTTCCGTTCCGCTGGGAGCTTGCACAGCTTATGTCACGGCATTCCTGATTCACAAATCAGCTGGTCATGCCATCATTCCGCTGTTCGCGGCCAACCCCGCTCCCGCCAGCGAGCCAGCCACTGCTCCGAGGCCATCGCTTCGAGCGGGACCTCGAGACAGGCTTCGAACTTCGACTTGACGTCGATGTCCGGCGAAGTGAGGTCCGCGAGGTAGCGCTGGCCGGCCAGCGACGATCCGACCGCCTCGACGAACCTACGAATATCCACGTCCGGACGGAACAATCCCTGCTCCTGCGCTTCGACCGCGAGCTGATAGCCCGCTCTCCCCCAGATATAACTGCCACGCAATCGCGCTTCGTTCATGAACTCGGGTTCGGTGACGAGCCTGAACTCGGCCGCAATCACATCGTCGTTGTGGAGAGCTTCTCCGAGCTCGGCGATCATCCCGTGCAGGCGCTCGAACGGGTCGAGGTCTGCGGCCCCGACCCAGTGAGTCACGATCGCCCGGTAGTGCTCGAGACCTTCTTCGAGCACCGCGCGCGCAAGTTCGTCCTTGGACGCGAAGTGGAAGTACATGGCGCCCTTGGTGGCGTTCGAGTGTTCGAGAATCGAGTTGATCGACGCGGCGCCGTAGCCACGCTTGGCGAACTCGACTGCAGCCGCCCTGATGATGGCGGAACGCGTACGACGCGCACGTTCCTGTTGACGTGACATGAGCGAATCGAGCCTTCCGAGTATCCGAGCCCCGAAACGAAACAGTAGTCGCGCAGCATCCCTCGTGACCGCGTGACCTGACCTTCGGAGCACCATGAACCACAGAACACACCGAGTGGTATGCTTTCCGCGGCTCGGGTGCGGAAGCAGGGGGTGTGCACCCGAGCCCATTGAAGTATTCGGCTGCGCGTCGGATACGATCAGGCGGCGCGGTGTGGTTACACTGTGCGCCCATGCCCCTATAGCTCAGTTGGTAGAGCTACGGACTTTTAATCCGCAGGTCGTAGGTTCGAGCCCTACTGGGGGCACCAGCGATGACCTGGTGATTCTCTTCGGAGGACGCCAGGTCATTTTCGTGCGTACCAACCAACTGCCAAATCGCTCCCCGATCGGGTTGAGCGTTGGGTGTGCCGCGACCGATGGACAACGTGCGACACCTTGTGCCAAGGTTCGACCACAACAAAAAGAGCCCGCCGCGAGATTAGGCCCTCGCGACGGGCAGATGTCCGACTAAACAGGAGTCGAACGATGTCCCAGCATACCCATGTCTCGAGCACGGGCGGTATCCGTCGCGGCCCACGCCTCGCCGACAACTTCACCATCCTCTCGAACACGATCATCAACAACGAAGCCCTCAGCTTCCGCGCCCGCGGAGTCCTGATCTGGCTCCTCTCCAAGCCGTTCGACTGGAGCATCCGCTCCGAAGTGATCGCCGACCAGTCCCCCTTCGAGGGACGCGAAGCGATCCGCACCGTGATGCGCGAACTCGTCGCCCACGGGTACCTCGTCCGCGAGAAGGTGCAGAACGAGAAGGGCCACTGGGCCACGATCCAGACCATCTACGAAGAGCCCGTCACCAGCGACACCACGCCTCCCGAACCGAAGACCAGGAAATCGACTTCCGGTCAGCCGCGCGACGGACAGACGGGCGCCTTTACAAAGGATGGATCACCAAGAACTGAAACCGACAACAACACCGGTCAGGCCGACACGTCACCTGTCGACATGCTCGGGACCTCGTTGTCGTTGCCTGACTCCGCCCAGAAAGAACTCGACGAGCGCGACCGCAACTACGCGGCACTGATCGACGCCTGCGCCCACGCCGGTCTCCCCGGATCGTTCGAGCACGTGAAGCCCGCCCAGAAGAGCGAGATCCTCGCGATGATCGATCTGCACGGCGCCGCAGCACTCGCCGAGCGCGCGAAGGCCATGCATCGTGACGCCAACCCGACGCTCTACGCGCAGGGCTGGATCCGGCTGTGGAAAGCCATGCCGCGCCCCCGCCCCACGCCCACGCCCGCCTACTACGGCACAGTGAAGTGCACCGCCTGCGAAGGCACCGGGTACGTGATGAACGACGACGACCTCGCCGTCCGATGCCTCTGTCGCACCCATGCCGTAGGACGGGCAGCCGCGTGATGGTGAGGATTCATGCCGACTTCGGACAATGGTCAGCGATCCACGGAACCCCTCGAGAAACCCTCCGGTGGTACACCGTCGGCTGAGCCACCCCGTGGATCGGTGTCGCGCTTCTCTGCGTCTGCAGCCTTCCGCTCGAGGTCGGCGCGCGCAGCACGAAGGTCCTTCCCGCGCTTCCGGTATCGGGCCACGGCGATGACGAGGAACACGAACACGAGGACGCCGATAACAGCTCCGACCAGGGAGGCCCCCCGGAATCCGGGCGCATCGACATCCATGATCCGTTCACCGGCGTGCGCCGCGTTCCCACCGCCGAGCACCACACTGAGCGTCATCAGGTTCGGTATCGCGACAACGAGCGCGAGCACCGTGAGGGCGATCTGGACGCCGCGACCGTACTTCCACCCGCGCACCTGCCAGACCCAGACGAGGAGAACGAGCGGGATCGCGGTGCACAGGATTCCGAAGAGCAGGCCCCACATGATTCCGCGGGAGAATCCCCCTTCGGCGAGGCCGGCGACGCGTTGCGCCCACCACCGAGGCAGGAAGGCGGCGAGCACGAAATAGGTGATGACGAGTACGAGCAGAGTCACGACCACTGCGATGGTCTTCTTGAGCCACGGCTTCATTCCCGCTCGCTCGATTTCGGACGATGTCCTGGCGTCAGACATGCACCCAGCCTACGGTCCACCCGGCGCGCAGTGGATTCGATTCCGTGTCCTGGCGTTTCAGCCCGCGTTCGCCGCCCCGGTTTGGATAGTGTGAGCACGCGCGAATCGAATTCGGTGGGAGGCACATGCGCAGTTTCGTGGATCTGGGCCTGTTCCTGGCTGCCGTGGCGCTGGGCATCGGCACCGTTTTGCCCATGGTCGGCGGGGTACGTTCCACCGAAGCCCCTCTTTCCGGGCTGCGCGACGGATTTCCGAGCGGCGATCCCACGAGCCTCGCCGTTGCGGGCCTACCACTGTACGAGTCGCTCGCGGTTCCGCTCGCGGCAGCAGCAGTACTACTGCTGATCGCCGCACTGTTCGACTCCGTGGTCACCGGCTGGGCCGGCACCGTCCTCGCCCTTACCGTGTGTGCGACTGCAGCGGTGCGTATCTTCCAATCTCACGGCGATTACCTGGTGGAGAACCACAGCACTGCCCTGACCAATCAGAACGGGTTCGTGCTACTGGTCAGCGGCACCCTCGTCAGCCTGGTGTGCTGCCTCGTTTCGCTACGACGACCCTCCCGCCAGCCGGCACGCGGCTGACTGTGACGCGGTCGATACTCTCACCACACCGGCGCCTCTCGGTGGGGTGCCCTGACCAGGCGAGGGTGCACATGGCAAGCCTTGACGAACTGATCTCCCAGGTACCGATAGACCAGGTGGCGCGCGAACTCGGCGTCGACACCGCAACGGCGGAGACCGCGGTCCGCGCGGCCCTCCCGACTCTCGTCGGTGGCCTGGACGCGAACGCTCAGGACACGGCGGGCGCGGCGTCTTTGATGTCGGCCGTGAACAAGCACTCGGGTTCGACGATCCTCGACGGCGGTGTCGATGTTGCAAAGGTCGACACCGCGGACGGCAACAAGATCGTCGCCAACGTGTTCGGTGCCAACAAGGACCAGGTCATCAGCACCCTCGGTTCGGTCAACGGTTCCGGAGGCAAAGACCTCATCGCGCAACTGCTGCCTATCCTGGCGCCGATCGTGCTGTCCTATCTCGCGAAGCAGATCACCGGCGGATCCGCTCCCGCCTCGACCACCGCGAGCACAGGCAACCAGGGCGTTCTCGGCGACCTGCTCGGCGGACTTCTGAAGAACGCTGCGGGCGGCTCGGGTAACACCGGCGGCGGACTCGGCGACATACTCGGGGGCGTCCTCGGCGGTCATTCCGGCGGCGGACTCGGCGGGCTGCTCGGCGGGCTGCTGGGCGGAGGAAAGCGCTGATCAGCACAACCTGATCTCTCGTGCGGAAACGGCCTCGGACCCACCCGGGGCCGTTTCCGATTCAGGGACTTCCGGCGGTACGCGGCGGTGACCCGGTACCGTAGCCACGGACATTTTGTGACAGGCAACATTGTGATTCCGATCGGCTGCCAGGTTCCGGTGCGCGGCGACAGACTTCGACGGGCACAAACCTACGGTCCCGTAGGCTGCAGCACGACACGACATCACACGGACAGGGGTACGAATTCATGACGCGAGTCCTGACTCAACTGGAGCTACTGCGTGAGCTGGAGCCCGTGGCCGAGGCGAACGTCAACCGACACCTCTCCATGACGAAGGATTGGCATCCCCACGATTACGTGCCGTGGGACGAGGGCCGCAACTTCGCCGCGATGGGCGGCAGCGATTGGGATCCCGAGCAGTCACGCCTCGGCGAGGTGGCCAAGGCCGCGATGATCACCAACCTGCTCACCGAAGACAACCTGCCTTCCTACCACCGCGAGATCGCCGTGAATTTCTCGCGCGACGGCGCGTGGGGCACATGGGTCGGACGGTGGACGGCGGAAGAGAACCGGCACGGCATCGTGATGCGCGACTACCTCGTCGTCACGCGCGGTGTCGATCCGGTGGCGCTCGAGAACGCCCGAATGGAGCACATGACGAACGGGTTCGCGTCGCCGAACGAAGATACGGGTTTGTTGCGTTCGGTCGCCTACGTCACCTTCCAGGAGCTTGCGACCCGCGTTTCCCATCGCAACACCGGCCACGCGTGCGACGACCCGATCGCCGACAAGATGCTCCAGCGCATCGCCGCCGACGAGAACCTGCACATGATCTTCTACCGCAACATCTGCGAAGCAGCCCTCGACGTGGCGCCGGTCCAAGCCCTCGAAGCGATCACCGAGGTCTTGAAGAACTTCCAGATGCCCGGCGCAGGCATGCCCAATTTCCGTCGCAACGGCGTCCTGATGGCAAAGCACGGCATCTACGACCTGCGCCAGCACCTCGACGACGTCGTGATGCCCGTTCTGCGCAAGTGGAAGCTGTTCGATCGCGACTACGGTAGCGCCGGCGCCCAGACGCTCGACGAACTCGGCACCTTCCTCGAAGACCTCGAGAAGCAGACCGTGAAGTTCGAGGAGATGCGCGACCGTTCTCTCGCCCGCGAGGCAGCAAAGCGCGAGCGCGCCGCGGCCGTCTCCTGACGCTGCGAGTGGAGCCCGAATCGACCGATTCGGGCGCCACCACCACCGGCAGTTATCCTGTGCCCGGTGCCGGTTTCGGCGCCGGGCACAGGTGTCCCACCCTGCATCTGCAGGAACCTGGTCGTATTCCTTTGCACCACAACGCTTTCTCGAGGTTCTCATGTCTGCCCTGAAGATCGGCTCGCTCGAATTGGACAGCCCGGTCGTGCTGGCTCCGATGGCCGGGGTGACGAATGTCGCATTTCGCACTCTGTGTCGTGACCTCGAACTCGAGCGGATCGGCAGCACGTCCGGCCTGTACGTGTGCGAAATGGTGACCGCGCGCGCCCTCGTCGAACGTCATCCGGTCACGATGCACATGACCACGTTCGGCCCCACCGAGACACCCCGTTCGCTACAGCTCTACACGGTCGATCCCGACACGACATATGCCGCAGCGAAGATGATCGTCGACGAGGACCTCGCAGACCATATCGACATGAACTTCGGGTGCCCCGTCCCCAAGGTCACCCGTAAGGGCGGTGGATCGGCTCTGCCTTACAAGCGTCGCTTGTTCGGACAGATCGTCGCGGCGGCGGTACGCGCCACCGAGGGCACGAATATCCCGGTCACCGTCAAGTTCCGCATCGGCATCGACGACGAACACCACACCCACCTCGATGCGGGGCGCATCGCTGCAGCCGAGGGTGCTGCTGCTGTGGCATTGCACGCCCGCACCGCTGCTCAGCGATACTCGGGCACCGCGGACTGGAACGAGATCGCCCGCCTCAAGGACCATGTCACGGACGTACCGGTCCTGGGCAACGGCGACATCTTCGATGCCGAGGACGCCGAGAAGATGATGGCGCAGACCGGATGCGACGGTGTCGTCGTCGGACGCGGGTGCCTGGGGCGTCCCTGGTTGTTCGCCGAATTGAGCGCGGCGCTGAACGGCCGGGAGATCCCCACCCCTCCCACGCTGGGCGAGGTCACAGTGATCATGCGCCGCCACGCCACGCTGCTCGCGAATCACCACGGTGAAGACAAGGGCATGCGCGAAATACGTAAGCACATCGCCTGGTACCTGCGTGGCTTCCCAGCGGGTTCAGAAGTCCGGAGCAGCCTGGCGCGGGTGTCGTCGCTGAGCGAACTCGACGATCTCCTCGGCCTGCTCGACCCGGCCGTCCCGTTCCCGGCCGATGCCGAAGGCCCGCGTGGCCGCCAAGGCTCCCCCAGCTCCGTGGCACTTCCCGACGGATGGCTCGACGACCCCGACGACACTCTGGTCCCAGCGGGCGCGGACATCATGCACTCTGGTGGCTGAACTGCGCTGATTCACCATCCGGGCGAGACAAAGCTCGCACATCTCCGTTCGTCGCCCGGCAGTCAGTATCATGGCGAGGTCGCTCGGACCGAGGGCGAACACTACGAGTGCGGAAACGCGACGCGGAGAGGCCGGGGCATCTGTGGATGAGGAGCACGATCCGGGTTCGCCCGACAGTCGTGCCCCCTGGGAGCGACCGATCGCCGACCCCTCCAACCGCGACGCACACTCCGGCCGAATCCGCCGGGACCGGCCCGACAGTGCAGGAACCGATCGCGCTGGGCCGGACACCGGGAGAAGTGGCGGTTCTCGCTCCGACAGCCGCCGCAGCGAGAGCGCACGCAGCAGGCGCAACGACTCTGCAGACAAATCGAAACAGCTCACCGTCGCGGAGCTGATGAACAAGGTGGATCGCGAGAAGAATTCGCCCCCCTCCACCCCGTCATCACCGTCCACCTCGTCATCGCCGCCTGCCCGGCCAGCACCGTCACTGCCGCCGCCTCCCGCCGCATCTCCACCTCCCCCGGCGCCACGACCGCCCACCTCACCTCGGGCTCCCGATACTCCGCCTGCGCCCCGGACGCCGCAGGCTCCGCCTCCGGTGGCGTCGCGGCCTCCACGCGTATCCGGGCCACCGCATCAGCAACCTCGCACGCCCGTGGAAGCGACACCTCCGCAGCGGACGGATCCACCTCCCCTGACCGCGGCGGCGGCGCTTCCCCCCGCTCACCCACCTCATGGCCGCGTCCCGACCCGGGCAACCCCGGCCGACCATGACCGCACCAGATCGGTCGCGCCGGCCACTGCCGTAGCCCCCCAAGGGCCAGGCACAGAGCCCGACGATGTCGGCGACGAGCCGACGGCGACGCCCCATGCGGTGGCCGGCGACGGCCTGAGCCGGCTGGCATTGAGCAAGAAGCGCAAGAAACGGAAACTCCGATTGTTCGCGCGTGCCTCGGTCGCGCTCGTATCCGTCCTCGCCCTGGTGGGTACTGGGTCGGTCTGGAGTTATCTCCGAGCGACGGAGGCCGGGTTCTCTCAGATCGCAGCGCTCGACACCGAGTCCGCAGACATCGTCGATCCGATCGGGCAGACCGGTGACGAGACCTACCTGATCGTCGGTACCGATACGCGTGCGGGCGCCAGCGGCGAGGTGGGTGCAGGCAGCGTCGAAGACGCGGAGGGCTCTCGCGCCGACGTCGCGATCCTCGTCAACATTCCCGCCGATCGCAGTCGCGTCGTTGCGGTGTCATTCCCCCGGGATCTCGATGTCGAACGGCCGGTCTGTCTCGCGTGGGACAGCTCGACCGGCGACTACAGTTCGGAGATCCACCCCGCGGCCGATGGCGACAAACTCAACGCGGTATACGCCCTGGGCGGTCCGAAATGCCTGGTCAAGACCATCCAGAAGATGTCGGGCCTGAAGATCGGTCACTTCGTCGGTATCGACTTCGCGGGCTTCGAATCGATGGTCGACGAGGTCGGCGGTGTCGAGGTCTGCACCCCGACTCCGTTGGTGGACGGTGAGCTCGGCACGATCATCGACACGGCGGGCACCCACCTTCTCGATGGTCGGCAAGCCCTCGATTACGTTCGTGCGCGCAAGGTCGAGTCCGAGATCAACAGCGACTATTCGCGTATCAACCGCCAGCAGAAGTTCTTGTCGTCGCTGCTGCGGTCCGCGCTGTCGAACAAGGTCCTGCTCGACCCGGGAAAGCTGAACGGTCTCATCGGTGCCTTCACCCGCGCGACCTTCGTCGAGAACGTCAACGCCGATTCGCTGGTGAAGCTCGGCCGGTCCCTTCAGAATGTCGACGCCGGGGCCGTGACTTTCCTGACCACACCCACTGCAGGCACCACCGAGTGGGGCAACGAGATTCCCCGGCTCGACGACATCGAAGCCATCTTCACCGCGATCATCGACGACCAGCCCCTTCCGGGAGAAAAGCGCGACCCGGCCGCCGACGCCGATCCGGACGCACCGCCGGAGATGGCCCCCTCCCTCTCGGCGGTCGATCCGTCCTGGGTGTCGGTGCAGGTATCCAACGCATCGGATGTGTCCGGGCTCGCCGCAAGCACTGCCGACGAACTTGCCATGTACGGGTTCCCCATCTACAACACCGGTAACTACACAGGCACCAGCACACACACGGTCGTCCGGTTCGCTCCCGGGATGGAGGCCGAAGCGATGACGGTCGCCTCGACGTTCCCCGGTGCGGTGCTGCAGCGTGCATCGGATTCGTCGATCGGCAACGTGGTCGAGGTCGTTCTCGGATCGGGCTACGACGGTGTCGTCGCGTCACCCACGCCGCCCGGGAGCCCGCTCGAACCGGTCGCCATCGAAGAAGCCGACGCCGAGGGTGCCGTCCAGCTACCCGCCGACCTCACCGTTACCAACGCCGCCGCCGATCCCTGCAGCTGAGAGCGCTGAACCCATCCGCGTCGTTCACCTCCGGTTCACTCTCTGATCGTGATAAGGACCCTCGGACGCCGTATGGTGTGACATTATGCGCGTCGCTTACAACGAACAGATGGATGAACTCACCGGGCTACTCGGCGAAATGGCCGGGCTCGCCGGAACGGCGATGGAACGGGCCACCCAGGCCCTGCTCCAGGCCGACCTCCCGCTCGCGGAGATGGTGATCGAAGAGCACGACAAGATCACCGAACTCGGTGCCGTGTGCGAAGAGAAGGCGTTCGCGCTTCTCGCGCTGCAGGGTCCGGTCGCCGGCGACCTGCGCGCAGTGGTGAGCGGAATCCAGATCGTCGCCGACATCGACCGGATGGGTGCGCTTGCCCTGCACATCGCGAAGGCCACGCGTCGACGTCACCCCAATCACGTGCTTCCCGACGAGGTCAGCGGATACTTCGCCGAAATGGGCCGGATCGCCGTGTCCCTCGGCGCCGCAACCCGCGAGATCCTCGAAACCCGAGACCCCGAGCGCGCGGCACGCCTCCACGAGGAGGACGAAGCGATGGACGATCTCCACCGTCACCTGTTCACGGTACTCATGGACCGCGAATGGAAGCACGGTGTGGCGGCGGCCGTCGACGTCACCTTGCTGGGACGCTTCTATGAGCGCTTCGCCGATCACGCCGTCGAGGTGGGCCGTCGTGTGATCTTCCTGGTAACGGGCAAGCTGCCCACCCTCGAGGACTTCCACACCATGCAGCAGCGCGTCGACAAGCTCACTGTGTACCCCGAATCCTGAGTTCTCCTGCCCCACACAGTTCTCCTGCCCCACACGCGCAGAGCCCCGACCGGATCAATCCGGTCGGGGCTCTCCTATTCGTACTGTCGCCGGGGAGATCTCAGCCGAAGCGACCCGAGATGTAGTCCTCGGTGGCCTTCTGCGTCGGGTTCGAGAAGATCTTCTCGGTGTCGTCGATCTCGATCAGCTTGCCGGGCCTGCCGGTGGCCTCGAGATTGAAGAATGCGGTCTGGTCACTCACGCGGGCTGCCTGCTGCATGTTGTGAGTGACGATGACGATCGTGAACTCCTGCTTCAGCTCCGTGATCAGATCTTCGATTGCGAGCGTCGAGATCGGGTCGAGGGCGGAGCACGGCTCATCCATGAGCAACACGTCAGGCTGTACCGCGATCGCACGGGCAATGCACAGACGCTGCTGCTGACCGCCGGACAGGCCACCACCGGGCTTGTCGAGGCGATCCTTGACCTCGGTCCACAGGTTCGCGCCACGCAGCGACTTCTCGGCAACCTCGTCGAGCTTGCCCTTGTCGCGCATTCCCTGCAGCTTCAGTCCGGCTACGACATTGTCGCGAATGGACATCGTCGGGAAGGGATTCGGCCGCTGGAACACCATGCCTATCGTCTTGCGAACCCCCACAGGATCGACGGCCGCGTCGTAGATGTCCTCGCCGTCGAGGAGCACCGAACCCTCGACGTAGGCACCGGGGGTCACCTCGTGCATACGGTTGAGGGAGCGGAGCACGGTGGACTTACCGCAGCCGGACGGGCCGATGAACGCCGTGACGTTGCGAGGAGGCACCGACAGCGTCACGTCGGACACCGCGTGGAACTTCCCGTAGAAGATATTGACGTCCTTGAGGTCCAGACGCTTGGCCATCATCGGCTCCCTAATGGTGTATCGAATTCGAAGTATGTGGTCATCGCCGGCTCGTCTACTTGGAGCCGACCTGCGACAAGCGGCCGATCAGCTTGGCGGCGATGTTGAGGATCGCAATGATGAGGATCAGGGTCAGTGCAGCACCCCAGATGCGCATCGAGCCCGCTTCGGTGGGGTTGTTCATCTCGGCCACCATCAGACCCGGCAGGGTTGCCATCTCGCCACCGAACAGGTTGAAGTTGATGAACGGTGCGTATCCCACGAGAATCAGCAGCGGCGCAGTCTCCCCCATCACGCGAGCAAGGGCGAGCATGATGCCGGTGATGATGCCTGCGAGCGAGGTCGGGAGCACGATCCGGGCGATCGTCTTCCACTTCGGGACCCCGAGCGCGTACGACGCCTCTCGGAGATCCTGAGGAACGATTCGCAGCATTTCCTCGGTGCTGCGCACCACGACCGGCACCATCAGCAGCACCAGCGACAGGGACACCGCGAATGCGGACTTGGGCATTCCGAAGGTCGCCACCCACAGCGCGTAGATGAACAACGCGGCGACGATGGACGGCACACCACTGAGGATGTCGACCATGAAGGTCGTGATGCGGCCGAGCTTCGACTTACCCGCGTACTCGACGAGATAGATCGCGACGAACACGCCGAGCGGGATCGAGATGATCGCGCACACCAATCCCTGCAGGAGGGTGCCGACGATCGCGTGGTAGACACCGCCTCCCATGGACGAAGCGGTCAGTCCGCTCAGTGAATGGGTGAACCACGTCGAGGAGAGCAGGGCGGGCATGCCCTTGGAAATCACGGTGATGAGCACCCAGGCCAAAGGCACGAGCGCAATGAGCACCGAGAGGGTGACGAGCACGGTGGCCGCGACGTCCTTGGCCCTGCGTGCACCGCTGACACGCTGGAACGTCGGTGCCTTGACGGGCGATGTGAGGGTTGTCGTCGTCATGGCGTCAGTCCTTCTTTCCAGCGACGATCATGCGGGCTGCGGCGTTGACGACGAAGGTCAGGACGAAGAGCACGAGACCCGCGGCGATGTAGGCACCGGCCTGGATGTTGTTGTTGAATTCGGCGTAACCGAGAGCGATCTTCGATGCGATGGTGGCGCCACCGTCGAACAGCGACCAGGAGAACGCTTCGGACGTGGTCCGCAGGATCAGATAGAGCGCCATGGTCTCGCCGAGTGCACGTCCGAGACCGAGCATGGAACCGCTGACGTAGCCGGACTTGCCGAACGGGATCACCGTGGTCTTCACGACTTCCCAGCGGGTCGCACCGAGTGCGAGTGCAGCCTCGATGTGCGCGGTGGGTGTCTGGACGAACACCTCGCGGCTGACCGCGGCAATGGTGGGCAGGATCATCACGGCGAGCACGATGCCCGCGGTGAAGATCGTTCCGCCGCCGATGATCGATCCGCTGCCCGTCGCGAACAACGGGAACCAGCCGAGGTTGGTGTTGAGGAACTCGGCGATCGGTCGCAGGAAGGGCGCCAGGACGAGCATGCCCCACAGGCCGTAGACGATCGACGGCACCGCGGCGAGCAGGTCGATCACGTACGCGAGCGCCTTCTTGATCCGTTCGGGGCAATACGAGGTGAGGAAGATCGCGATACCGAGGGCCACCGGCATCGCCAGTACCAGCGCGAACATCGACACGAGGACCGTGACCTGGAAGAGGTCGAGGACACCGAAGGCCATCGCCTCGATGTCCTGCGTGATCCAATCTCGGCTGGTGAGAAAATTGACGGTGTTGCGTTGCAGCGCAGGCACCGCACGCCACACCAGGAACACCGCGATCGCGGCGATGATCACCGAGACCAGGACGGCGGACCCGGAAGCCAACGAACTGAAGATCCGGTCGCCTGGCCGAACGACGGTCTTCTTCTTGGTCTGTGGGGAAGTAATCTTGGCCTCCGGTGTACTGCCGTGCGGACCGCCCGGTCCTGACCCGGCCGGGTCAGGACCGGCGGCGCGAGTAGCCGAGGTGCTCGGCGCGTCACTCATGTGAACTCGCAATCTATCTCGTGGTGAATTTCCCGAACGGGCGGTCCGCCTGTGCAGACGATCAGGCGATGGCGTCGATCGATTCGGTCAGCTTCGACTTGAAGGACTCGGGAAGCGGGACGTAGCCGATTTCCTCGAGGCCCTCCTGGCCTTCGTTGGCCGCGCTGACCAGGAACGACTTGACCGCTGCCGAGGTGTCGGCGTCGTAGCCGCCCGAGCACACGATTTCGTAGGTCGCGAGCACCAGCGGGTATGCGCCTTCTGCGTCGGTGCCGAAGATCGACGTGAGGTCCAGGGTCAGGTCGCCGCCGCCTGCGCTGGCGAACTCTGCGCCATCGATGGCCGCAGCGGCGGTCTCGGAGTTCAGCTCGACCGGGCCGTTGCCGGTGTCGATGGAAGCGATGCTGAGTCCGTTCTGCTCGGCGAACGACAGCTCGACGTAGGTGATCGATCCGGGAGCGCCCGAAACAGCCTGGGCGACACCGGCCGAGCCCTTCGCACCTTCACCGATACCGCCGGTGAAATCGGAGCCTGCACCGGTGGTCCATGCGCCGTTGGATGCTGCTTCGAGGTACTGCTGGAAGTTGTCGGTGGTACCCGACGAATCGGAACGGACGATCGCGGTGATCGGACTGTCGGGCAGTTCGACGCCCTCGTTCAGCGCGGCGATCGCCGGATCGTTCCACGTGGTGATCTGGCCGTTGAAGATCTTGGCGGCGACCTCACCGTTGACGACGAGATTGTCGACGCCCTCGAGGTTGTAGGCAAGTGCGACCGGGCCGAACACGAGAGGCAGGTTCCATGCCGGGTTACCGGCGCAACGCTCGGCTGCCAGCGCGGCCTGCTCCTCCTTGATGGCCGAATCGGAGCCGGCGAAATCGATCTGGTTGGCGATGAACTGCGTGCGGCCGTCACCGGAACCCGACGGGTTGTACGCCACGTTGACCGAGGCGCCCTTCTCGTTGCAGACGGCGATGTAGGTGGAAACGAAGTTGTCCATCGCGTTCTTCTGCGCAGACGACCCCGCACCGGAGAGGTTCGCCTTGCCCTCGCAGGTCGCGCCCGACGCGTCGGCGTCGACCTCGACCGAGCCCGCATTGTTGTCGCTACCGCAAGCCGCGAGCGTGAGTGCGCCGGCCGCAAACAGGCCGAGCAGGGCACCATTGCGCTTCAGGTTCACCTGTACTCCTTCAGGAATATCGCTTCCGCCACACAAGGCTGGGTGGCGACTTCGAGACGCGGGAGGATCCCCTGCGCCGAGTCGTCAGCATCCGACCCGTATGCAGAAGGTAGGCGGATCCGGTGGACGGATACTCTCTCGCCGGTTAACGGGAGATGAACACGCCGGATACAGGCACTATTGGTGTTGCGACAATCACCCGAACTTCACCGGACAACAACGTGTCGTCGGGAGATGTTCACTTCGCGTATGCGACATCCACATGGAATCGCTCGAACCCGAGCTTGCCGTAGGTGTTGAGCGCGGCTGTGTTGTCACCCTCGACATAGAGCAGCACAGTGGGTAGTCCCCGCTCGCGCAGATGATGCAGTCCGGCGAGCGTGAGGAGCCGCCCGAGTCCCCGGCCCTGTGCCTCCGGGTCGATGCCGACCACGTACACCTCGCCGAGCGCCGGTTCCGTCGGCCCCGGCGGGTGCACCTTCGTCCAGTGGAATCCCAAGAGGCGATCCGGGTCGGCGACGTCGAATGCGAGAAACAGCCCGGCCGGATCGAACCACGATTCGGCCCGACGGTCGGCCACGTCGCTCGCGGTCATCCGCCCTTGCTCAGGGTGCCATTCGAAGGCGGAAGCATTGACCCGCACGAGTTCCGGATCGTCCGAAGGTCCTCGATACGTGCGCAGCTCGACCGAATCGGGTATTTCGAGTTCGGGGAGCGCGAGATCGAGCGGCCTCCTCAGCTGAAGGAGTTCGCGAACGCCCCTGAGGCCGTGCTTCGCGGCGACAGCGCGGGCTGCGGGAAGATCTCCGTGCGCCCACACCCGTGCTTCGGGACCCCCTTCGGTCAGGGCTGCGCCGACGAGCTCGCCGCCGAGGCCGTGACCCCGGTAGGCCGGATCGACGACGACCTCGGACATCGACGGATGTTCGTCGTGCGCAGGCATGAGGTTCGCATACCCGGCGACCGCCCCGTCGACGACGGCGATCAGATGCCGCGCATCGGTGTCGCGGGTCAGCGAGTGAACTGCCTGCTCCGACACCGGAGCCGTCCCGTCGTGCGCGGTGGCACGCTCGAGCAGTGCCTGCACCTCGGCGGCCTGCGCCGCGGTCGGACGATCGACGAACTGCTGCTGCAGCGGGAGCTCTTCGCGCTCATTGGGCCCGAACTTCATGCACCCGAGGGTAGCGATTACTCGGCGAACTCGTCCTCGGGGTGGCCGACCGTGTGACCGCCCTTGGTACGGCTGCTCGGCCGGACGGCTTTGTATCCGACGTTGCGGACGGTCCCGATGAGGGCTTCGTGTTCGGGGCCGAGCTTCGCGCGGAGTCGTCGCACGTGCACGTCGACCGTCCGGGTGCCACCGAAGAAGTCGTAGCCCCACACCTCCTGCAGCAGTTGTGCGCGGGTGAAGACTCGGCCTGCGTGCTGGGCGAGGTACTTGAGAAGCTCGAATTCCTTGTACGTCAGGTCGAGCGGTTTCCCGCGCAGCCTCGCTGTATATGTGTCCTCGTCGATGGTGAGTTCGCCCAGCGTGATCCGCCCGGAGGTCTCGGCAGAGACCGCACCGCCGGACCGAGCAAGGAGCAACCGCAACCGAGCGTCGAGTTCGGCGGGCCCGGTGCCTGTGAGCAGGATGTCGTCGAGCGCCCACTCGGGGTTGACCGCGACAAGCCCGCCCTCGGTGAGAACAGCGACCACGGGTATCGCCGACCCGGCGCCACCGAGCAGGCGGCACAATCCGCGCGCCGCCGCGAGATCGGTTCGGGCATCGACGAGCGCGATATCGGCGGTGGCCGCCTCGAGCAGCGACGACACTTCGGTCGGGACCGGCCGTACCGAATGCGCCAGCAGCGACAACGACGGCAACACAGCATCAGGATCCGGATCGGAGGTCAGAAGGAGAAGCTCCACCGGGCCTCCGTTTCTTCGCACTGCCTGGGCAGACCGTTCCGGATGAACGGTGTGGTACAGATTAACCCCCCATTTGTTACCGCCGTGTTAGCTGGCGAGAACGCCGCCCGGTACGTTCCGTCACAATGGTCGGCGTGCGCAAACTCATTTATGGTCTCGTCGTCCTCGTCGGACTCGTTCTGCTGGTCGATTTCGGAGCGGCGGCCTGGTCGGAGTATCGGCTGTCTCGCGCACTGCGTGAGGGAGGCGCCCTCGAGGCCGATCCCGCGGTGACGATCCACGGTTTCCCTTTTCTTCTGCAAGCGCGCAACGGTCACTACGAGAACGTCGAGATCACTGCGGATCGGGTCCCCACCGACATGCTCGGGGACATCACCGTCGAAGCGAACCTGGTGGGCGCCCACGCAGAGGCGTCCGCGCTCCTCGACGGATCGATCCGGTCGGTACCGGTCGACCTGCTGTACGGCCGTGTCATGATCGACGCCACCGAGCTCGGTCAGGCACTCGGCATTCCCGATCTGCAGATTTCTGCGCCGCCTGCCAGCAAATCGGACGGCACGGGCGGATCAGGCGGATCCGGTCCGACCACCGCGGGCGGTGTCGTGCTCACCGGCACCGTGCCGGTCGGCCCGCTCTCCGCGCGGGTCAGTGTCCAGGCAGATCTCGTCCTCGACGGCGACCGGGTACAGATCGTGGCGTCCGACCTGTACTTCGGCCCCGAAGGGCATGCCGACTTCTCCGTTCCCGATCCGCTGAAACCCCTGGTACTGGGGTTGTTCACCACCACAATCGAACCACAGGATCTGCCGTTCGGCGTCTATCCCACGTCGGTGGAGGCACGGGGCTCGCGGATCGTGATCGAAGGTGAAGCGCACAACGTGACCATCGACCTCACCGAAGTGCAACAGCCCTCGTGAACGCGCTCATCGTCCTTGCGGTCGTGATCGTCGCGGCGGGTGTAGTGGGTGCGGTGATCCGGTCCCGGTCGGGCCGGCTGAAGCAACTACCCATCGCCGAGACTTCGGCCGCGGACCCTGAACTCGGCAAGGTCGGGGTCGGTGAGGGCGAACCGGTGATCCTGCACTTCTCCGCGCCATGGTGCGGGCCATGTGCCGCAGTCCGCCGGGTCGTTTCCGGGGTCATCGAGGACAACGGCGGCACAGCGGCGCCGGTGCGCGACATCGAGCTCGACTTCGACGAGAACGTCTCCCTCGCCACGCAACTCGGCGTACTCTCGCTTCCCACGACCTTCCTGTTCGACGGCGACGGACACCAGCGCTACCGGGTCTCCGGGGTTCCGACGACGAACGATCTGAGGCAAGCACTGGCCGCGCTGTGACACCGGCGGGCACCCGGGCTGTGAAACAAGCAGGCACCCGGCCCTTCCCTGCGCCGTTTTCTCGGTTAGACTGCGACGCGTGCTGACCTGCCAAGAGCTGATGCTCACCCGACGCCGCACAGTTGATCTGTGCCGCCTCGGTGGCACTTGTTGTACCTGCTGATCCACCCGCGGTCGACCTACCGCGATTCGACTCGCCCCAGCGATATCGATCCAGCAGGAGTACACACATGTCTCTCACCACATCCTCTGCTCTCCAGGTGGACGTGCGCGGACCCCGGTTCGCCGCCTGGATCACCACAGTGGTTCTCGTCTCGGTCCTCGCCATCGCCTCGTTCGCACCGCGGGCAGCAGGCATCGTGCTGGCCGTACAGACCGTCGTGTTCCTCCTCGGCGCCACTGTCGGCCCACGCCGAAGCCCGTACGGCACGCTCTTCGCCGTCGCGGTTGCACCGCGCCTGTCGCTGCCGTCCGAGACCGAGCCCGCCGAGCCGTTGCGGTTCGCGCAGGGGGTCGGCTTCGTATTCGCCTTGATCGGCACCGCCGCACTACTGGCCGGTGCCGTCACGCTCGGTCTCGTCGCCGCAGGATTCGCGTTGTTCGCAGCCCTGTTGAATGCCGCATTCGGGGTGTGCCTCGGGTGCCGCATGTATCCGCTCGTCTCCCGGTTGCGGTCACAGACCACCTGAATTCGCTGTTCCGCCAGCACTTCTGCCGTTCCACCCACGACTACTTCAGTGTCACCACGAAAGGAACAACTATGGCTCGCTCCGACGTTCTGGTCTCCGCCGACTGGGCTGAGCAGAACCTGCAAGCGCCGAAGACCGTCTTCATCGAGGTCGACGAAGACACCTCCGCCTACGAAGGCGGCCACATCGAGGGCGCGATCCGACTCGACTGGCGCAAGGATCTGCAGGACGCGGTCCGTCGCGATTTCCTGAACCAGGAGCAGTTCTCCGCGCTGCTGTCGGCCAAGGGCGTCTCGAACGACGACACCGTCGTGCTGTACGGCGGCAACAACAACTGGTTCGCCGCGTACGCCTACTGGTACTTCACGCTCTACGGCCACAACGATGTCAAGCTCATCGACGGCGGCCGTAAGAAGTGGGAGCTCGACGGTCGCCCCCTGTCGAAGGACGAGGTCAGCCGCCCGGCTACCGAGTACAAGGCCGCCGCACCCGACACGTCGATCCGCGCGTTCCGCGACGAGGTCATCGACGCCATCGGCAACAAGAACCTCGTCGACGTGCGTTCGCCCGACGAGTTCTCCGGCAAGATCCTCGCCCCCGCGCACCTTCCGCAGGAGCAGGCACAGCAGCGTGGACACGTACCCGGCGCGATCAACATCCCGTGGAGCACCACCGCCAACGAGGACGGCACGTTCAAGTCCGACGACGAGCTCACCGCTCTCTACGCAGCGAAGGGCTTCGACGACACCAAGGAAACCATCGCCTACTGCCGGATCGGCGAGCGCTCGAGCCACACCTGGTTCGTGCTGCAGGAGATCCTCGGCAAGCAGAATGTCAAGAATTACGACGGCAGCTGGGTCGAGTACGGCTCGCTCGTCGGCGCACCGATCGAATTGGGAGCATAAGAACATGTGTGGAGCACCCGTCCAGTCCCAGACTCTTCCGTCGAACGTCGATACCGAGAAGGAAACGGTCATCACCGGCCGTGTTCTCGCAGCCGACGGACAACCCGTCGGTGGCGCCTTCGTGCGCCTGCTCGACAGCACCGATGAGTTCACCGCCGAAGTGGTCGCGTCGGCTACCGGCGACTTCCGCTTCTTCGCCGCACCCGGCGAGTGGAAGATCCGTGCGCTGTCCAGCACGGGCAACGGCACCGCGACCGTGAGCCCGACCTCCGCCGGTGTCCACAACGTCGACGTCACCGTCGCGAAGTAGCCCCGACCGACAGGTCACGTTCAGGGCATCAGGGCCTCGCTCCGATCAGGAGCGGGGCCCTTCGCGTTCCCACCCGGCCGAGTCGTACCGACGAACACCGAGGAGCTAATATGTGCCCGTGGTCATTTTCTTCGAAGTTCTCCTGGTCCTCGCAGCGCTGCTCATCATCTGGTTCACGCTGTACACCATCTACCGCCTGGTCACCCAAGACCAGTGACGGACGACGGACCCCGCCGCAGCGGTAACGACGCCATCGCCGATGCCGAGAAACGCGCCGAGGCCACCGCCGAGCGCAATATCCCGGCCCTGCCCGGTCTCCCCGGCCCTGAGGACACCGCGAACCTGAGGCTCGGGCCCGACCTGAACCCGGCGATGCTGGCATTGCTGCCGCTCGTCGGTGTGTGGCGCGGCGAAGGCGAAGGACACGATCCCGAGACGGGCGACTACCGCTTCGGTCAACAGATCGTCGTCTCACACAATGGATCCGACTATCTCGCGTGGGAAGCGCGCTCGTGGCGGCTCGACGAGGCCGGCGAGTTCAGTGCACCCGATCGCCGTGAAAGCGGCTTCTGGCGTGTGTCGGGCACCGACGCCGCAGGCAGCGAGGATCCCGAGACCGTCGAACTGCTGCTCACCCACAGCTCCGGTGTCGTCGAGTTGTACTACGGAGCGGCCCTGACCCAGTCCTCCTGGGAACTTGCGACCGACGTCGTGATCCGCACGAAATCCGGTGAGACCGTGGGCGGAGCCAAGCGGCTCTACGGCATCATCGAAGGGGGCGACCTCGCCTACGTCGAAGAACGCGTCATCGGCGACGGCGAGTTGATCCCGCGCATGTCAGCGCGGTTGTCGCGCTACGTCGGCTGACGCTCCGGCTCCGCCGGACGCGTCACTTCGAGTCGGCCGGCCGCTCTGCGGCGCGGGCCGACTCCTGACTGTCCGTCTCCGGCCCTTCCTGTTCTTCTTCCTCCGGGATTGCGTGCGTGACCACAACCACCTCGGGTGCAGGTAGGCCCTCGGCCGCGGCAAGCGCCTCGGCCGAGTACACCTCGGGCCACTGCCTGGTCACCGGTTCCGGGCGTTCACCGAGGTCCTCGCGGATGCCGCGCACAAGGCTGTACATCATCACCCAGCCCATCACGAAGAACGGCAACCCGACCACCGTGATGACCTGTTGCAGCGCGTCGAGCCCGTCCTTACCGGTCGCGACGAGCATCGTCGCCGCAACGGCACCCATCAGGACCGCCCAGAACAGACGCTGATGAATCGGCGCCTTCTCCTCGTGACCGGACGCCATCATGTCCAGCACCATCGCCGTCGAATCGACCGACGTCACGAAGAAGATCACGACAAGCACGACCGCGATGAACGAGACGACCCCGGTGAACGGGAAGTGCCCGAGGAATTCGAAGAGCGCACCGGGGATGTCACCGTCGTCCACGACACGCTCGACCAGACCACCTTCACCGTTGAGTTCGATGTCGAAGGCGCCCATGCCGAAGATGCTGAACCAGATCACGGAGAAGAGCACGGGCAGCCCGAGCACACCGCCGACGAACTCGCGGACCGTGCGGCCGCGGGAGATCCGGGCGATGAAGATACCGACGAACGGCGACCAGGTGATCGTCCATGCCCAGTAGAAGACGGTCCACGTGTTCTGCCATCCGGAGTTCGCGAAAGTGTCGTTCCAGAACGCCAGTCGCGGTAGGGATTCGCCATAGATACCGACCGATTCGATCATGCCCTTGAGCAGAAACAGGCTCGGGCCGGTGACGAGCACGAAGATCAGAAGACCCACCGCCATGCCGATGTTGAGATTCGACAATCGTTTGATGCCCTTGTCGAGCCCGAGAGCAACCGAGACACCGGCCATCACCGTGACGATCGCGATCAACCCGATCTGGATGACTCCGGATTCCTCGACGTCGAACAACTGCGCGAGACCGGCATTGATCTGCAGTGTCCCCAGACCCACCGAGGTCGCGACACCGAACACGGTGCCGAGAATCGCGACGACATCGATCGTGTGGCCGATCGGTCCGTAGATCCGTCCGCCGAGGAGGGGCGCGAAGATCGAACTGACACGCGGCGGCAGATGCCGCTTGTAGATGAAATAGCCGAAGCACAGGCCGGGGAGCGCAAAGATAGTCCAGGTGTGCAGACCGAAGTGATAGAGGGCGAAGCCCATCGCCTCTTCAGCGGCCTCGACCGAACCCGGTTCGACGTCCTGCCTCGGCGGGTTCGCAAAGTGCGAGATCGGTTCTGCAACTCCCCAGAACATGAGAATCGTGCCGATACCCGCCGCGAAAAGCATCGAGAACCATGCGATGTTCGAATGTTCCGGTCGTTCGTCGTCGCCGCCGAGACGGACCCTGCCGTAGCGGGTGAGTGCGATCCCAACCAGGAAGAGCAGGAAGGTCGTGACCCCGAGTATGTAGAACCAGCCGAGGTTGGTCATGATCCAGTTCGATGCAGTACTGAATATTTCGTCCACGGCGTCGGTGAACGCGATCGTCAGCACGACGAACAGGATCGCGACACCCGCCGAGGCAAAGAAGATGCCCGGCGAAGTGCGTAGCCGGAGAGCATCGTGGGCCTGCTGCAGAATCGGCATCATCCATGTGTACCCCGGCGCCTGCACACACACACTGAGTTTTCGGAACCGTGCGAATGATCACTTCGGAATCCACCGTCCGGAACGCGAACGACCCCCGAGCCTCCCGGCACATCACAGAACGACGTCCGTGAATGCCGGGTCCGGTCCGGACAGACCGGTGCTCGGGGGCCGGGTGACCACCTGGGATTCGCCTGCCATGTGCGGCGGGTGAATTCCGTCGTCACACTGCTAGCGGATGGTCACCTCACGCGTCCGAATATCAATCACTTCCAGACCACCTCCTTTCTCGTGTACCTGAGAAAGTACGCGCGGATCACAACGTCGGCAACGCATTTTTCTCGACGCGTACCACCAGGTCGGCGGCGGTGCCCTCGGGCAGGTTGTGCGTGACGAGGACGATCGTCCGAGCGGCAGCGACGAGTCCCGAACCGGCATCGAGGAGCCGGCGCTGCAGGTGCGCGGCGTCCTCCGCATCGAGGTGTTCGGCCGGTTCGTCGAGCAACAGTATGTCCGCCGGAGACAGAATCGCGCGTGCCAGGAGCAACCGGCGGCGCTGTCCGCCCGAGATGTCGCGGGCACCTGAGGTCAGCACCGTGTGGACGCCGTCGGGTAGTGCGTCGACCCACTCCCCGAGTCCTACCGACGCGAGTGCGGCCCGCGCCTCGAACTCGTCGACGGTACCCCGGGCGACACGCAGATTCTCGAGGATCGACGTGTCGAAGATGTGGGCGTCCTCGGCGAAGAAAGCGATACGCCGGCGGACCGCGGCCTGATCGATCTCAGCAAGATCCACGCCGTCGAGGGTCACCGATCCACCCGCCGGTACGAGCAGTCCGGCCAGTGTCATCAATGCGGTGGTCTTGCCACTACCGCTGCTCCCGACGATCGCGACCCGCGAACCGGGGCCCACCTCCAGATCGACGGGTTCGGTGTCCGCGCCGCCCGGCCATCCGCTGCGCAGTCCGTCGGCGCGGAGTGTGCCCGGGCCGTCCGCGGAGGCAGTTCCGTGGGGTACGGGCCGATCTGCACGGTCGAGAATGTCGACGATGCGCCTGGCCGCAAGTCGAGCTCGGGTCAGTGTCTGTGCCGCAGCAGGAAGGACCGCTGTGGCTTCGAACGCGGACAGCGGCAGCAGCACGAGGACTCCGAGGGTCGTGGGGCTCATCGTCGAAGCATCCGACCCGAATGCCGTGACGCCGATCAACAGAGCACCGAGCACACTCGCCCCGACCGCGAGCGGTGTTGCCGCGTCGGCGAATGCGGCGGGAGCCGCCGAACGATCGGTGGCACGCACCGATTCGAGATTCGCGGCCCGCGCGCGGTCGGTCACGGCGGTCAAGCGCCCCGCGACACGTAGTTCCGCGGCATGGTCGAGTGCGGTCACGGCGTCCTCACCGAAGCGGGACCGGGCGGCGTCGCCGTCGGCTTCCGCACGGGCCGCGGCGGACGCCGAGAGCCACGGTGCGACGACTCCCGCGATCAGCAGAGCAACGGCGAGGACCGCGCCCGCAGCGGGTACGAGGATCCCGACCGCGATCACGGCGGCGACGCACAATACGACCGCCACGGCGATGGGTACGAGGGCGCGCACCACGACATCGCCGAGGGCGTCGACGTCGGAACCGGTGCGGGCGAGCAGATCCCCGCGTCGCAGCCCGGCGGAGGCAGCCGGGTCACCTTCGGCGAGGCGCTCGTACAGCCGCGACCGTGCCGATGTCATGCCGCGAAGAGCTGTGTCGTGGGTGGCCAGGCGCTCGAAGTACCGGAAGAGTCCGCGCGAGATACCCAGCGCACGCACCGCGACGACCGCCACAGTCAGGTCGAGGACCGGAGGCATCTCCCACGCCCGCACGATGAGCCACGCCGAGACTCCGGCGAGCAGCAACGCGCTGCCGAGGGTCGCAACCCCGGCGCCCACGGCGAGCATCACGCGTCGAGGTTCGAGTTCGAGCAGCGCCATCGCGCGCCGCAGCAGGTACTTTCTGTCGCTGCGGCCCTTCGGCTCGGTCATGCGGCACGCCCTTCCACGGCGACCACCCGGTCCGCGATCGCGAGCAGGGAAGGTCGGTGCGCGACGATCACGACGGTGCGTCCTGCTTCCGCGCGGTCACGAAGCGTGTTCAACACGGTGACTTCGGTGACGTCGTCGAGGTGTGCGGTGGGTTCGTCGAGCAGCAGGACATCTCGCGGTGACGCCAGGGTGCGGGTGAGTGCCAGCCGTTGCCGCTGGCCCAGCGACAAACCGGTGCCGTCGGCACCGACGACGGTGTCCCATCGATCCGGAAGGTCGGCCAGAACAGCGTCGAATCCCGTTGCGACGCAGATCTCGTCGAGTTCGGGCGTCGCGGGGTCGGCCCCCGTGAGTTGCAGGTTGTCGGCGAGGGTGCCTGGAACCAGCACCGGTCGTTGCGGCAGCCAAGCGACCCGATTCCACCACTGATCGGTGCCTTCTGCCGAGGCACCGTCGACGGTGACCAGTCCTTCTGCCGCTTCGGCAAGGCCGAGGAGCGCGAGCAATGCGGTGGACTTACCGCTGCCGTTGGGTCCGGTGAGGACGGTGATCTCACCGGGTCGGCAGACCGCACTGAACCGGTGCGGGGCGTATCCGTCACGGCCCGCAACACTGAGCCCGTCGAACACCAGTTCCGGCGCGCTGCCCCGGCTCGGATTCCGGTGCTTCGTCGGCCCTGCCGGTGGTCGGGGCGCACCGGTGCCCACGCTGTCGAGGATCGCGAATGCTCTCTCCGCGGCGGCCATCCCGTCCTCGGCGGCGTGAAACTTGCTACCCACGGTGCGTAGCGGCCGGTAGGCCTCCGGTGCGAGGATCAGCGCGATGATGCCGGCTTCGAGGGCCATATCGCCGGTGACGAGGCGCAGGCCGATTGCCACCGCGACGAGCGCGACCGAGAGGGTCGCGAGGAATTCGAGCACCGTACCCGAGAGGAACGCAACCCGGAGCGCCGACATCGTGGTGCGACGGTGGTCCTCGCCGAGTTGGCGCACACGAGCTTCCGGTCCGCGTTCACGACCCAGTGCGCGCAGGGTCGGCAGTCCCGCGACCAGGTCGAGCAGTTGTGACGACAGTGTGGTCATCGCCGAGAGGGTGCGGTCGGCTTTCCCTTTCGTGAGGACTCCGATGAGGATCATGAAGATCGGGATCAGGGGAAGGGTGATCACCACGATGAGCGCGGACGTGAGGTCTTGCGTGGCGATGACGACGATCGTGATCGGGGTGAGCGTGACGGCCAGGAGCAGCGCCGGGATGTAACCGGTGAGGTAATCGCCGAGACCGTCGAGCCCGCGGGTGAGTACGGTCGCGATCTCGTCGCGCCGCGGGTCCAGTTCGCGGGGCGGCAAGGTGGTTGCCGCGTCCAGGACCTCGTGTTCGAGTTCTGCGATCACCCGGGTCGCCGAGCGGTGGGCGTAGCGCGAATGCAACCAGGTCACCGCGACCCGCACGACGACAACCGCAGCGAGGAGACCGAGTTCGGTGCTCCAATCTCCGAGCGACCGCGCGTCTGTGGTGATGACCCCGGCGAGGACCGTACCGATCATCAGCGCCGCCGCGATCACCATCGCCACATCGACGAGCGACGTGATGACCGTCAGGACGAGGTACCCGCGCGCTGCGGCGGAGTAGCGCCACAGTCGCGGGTCGATCGGCCCCCGTCTTCGTGCAGACACGTCGGCGGAAACCGCAGCGGACTCGACGGTCATTTCGTTCCGATTGTCAGCCCGATGGACTTGGGAATCTGGGCGGTCGAGATACGTTGGCGGAAAACCCAGTACGTCCAGCCCTGATAGATCAGAACGACCGGGGTCATGATCGCAGCAGCCCAGGTCATGACCTTCAGGGTGTACGGGCTCGAGGACGCATTCTCGATCGTCAACGACCATGCGGGGTCCAGGGTGGACGGCATGACATTCGGGAACAGCGAGGCGAACAGCAAGACGACGGTCGCGATGATCGCGATGGTCGTGAACGCGAATGCCCAGCCCTCACGTTCGGCGACAGTGAGTGCCACGACCACCAGCAGCGACAGCGCCGCGGCGGCAACCAGGATCCACGTCCAGTCCTTGCCGTAGGCGAGCTGTGTCCACAGCACGAACCCGCCCGCGACCGGGACAGCCGGGAGTGCAAGTCGCCGTGCGAGTTTCACCGCATCCTCGTGCACGTCGCCGGCGGTCTTGAGCGCGATGAACACTGCCCCGTGCAGAGCGAACACGAGTGCGGTGGTAACGCCGCCGAGCAGCGCGTAGGGATTGAGCAGATCGAAGAACCCGCCGACGTACTGCTTGTTCTCGTCGATTGCGACGCCGCGGATGATATTCGCGAATGCCACACCCCACAGCACCGCCGGTACCCATGAGCCGAAGATGATGCCCCGGTCGCAGCGGCGACGCCACCTCGGATCATCGATCTTGCCGCGCCATTCGATGGCGCACACGCGCAGGATGAGCGCGAGCAGTATCAACAGCAGCGGTAGGTAGAAGCCGGAGAACAAGGTGGCGTACCACTCGGGGAAGGCAGCGAACAGCGCACCGCCTGCGGTGATCAGCCACACCTCGTTGCCGTCCCATACGGGTCCGATGGTGTTGAGCAACACGCGCCGACGGGTGTCGGCGGTCTCGTCCCTGCCCCGTCCGAGTACCGGAATGTGCATGCCCACACCGAAATCGAACCCCTCGAGGACGAAGTACCCGGTGAACAGCACGGCGATCAGGATGAACCAGACTTCTTGGAGCCCCATGGCCGTCTCCTAGTACGCGAAGGACAGCTGTTTGGGCTGTCCGTTGTCGTCGGACTCGTCGTCGTGCTCGCCGGGTGGCTGCGCGTCGTGTTCCATCGGGCCTTCCATCGCATACTTGCGGATGAGCCAGAACCACACGACGCCGAGGCCCGCGTAGACCAGAGTGAACGCGACGAGCGAGGTGATCACGGTCGCGGGCGCGTGGTCCGAGACGCCCTGTTCGACCGTGAGCCGGATCATGTCGACACCGGTCGGGTTCGGGTGGACCACCCAGGGTTGACGGCCCATTTCGGTGAAGATCCAGCCGGCGCTGTTCGCGAGGAAGGGTGTGGGAATCGCCGCGATGCTGAGCCATCCGAACCACTTCTGATCCGGCACCCGTCCGCGTCGGGTGACCCACAGGCCGGCGAGCGCCAGGGCGGCAGACCCCGCCGCGAGACCGATCATCGCCCGGAACGACCAGTAGGTGACGAACAGGTTGGGCTTGTAGTTGCCCGGACCGAACTGCTCCTCGTATTGGGCCTGCAGGTCTTCGACGCCCTGCAGTGTCACACCGGAGAACTCGCCTTCGGCGAGGTACGGCAGCACGAAAGGCATTTCGAGAACGTGGATCACGCCATCGCAGTTGTTGTGGGTGCCGATGGTGAGAATCGAGAAGTTCGGGTCGGTTTCGGTGTGGCACAGGGATTCTGCCGAGGCCATCTTCATGGGTTGCTGCTCGAACATGAGTTTTGCCTGGACATCCCCCGTCACGAAGAGACCGATCCCGGAGATGATCATGATGAGCAGCCCCAGCCGTGTCGCGGGGCGGAACATCGTCCGCGCGTCCGATTCGAGTCGCTCGGCCTCTTCGAGGACATCCGTCTCCGGCGCTTCGGATTCACGGAGCTTCGCGGCACGACGCATGTTCCGCACCATCCACCAGCCTCCGATACCGGCGACGAAGGTCGACGCCGTGAGGAAGCCCCCGGCCACCGCATGCGGGAACGCCGCCAGCGCGGTGTTGTTGGTGAGCAGTTCCCAGATGCTTGTCAGCTCTGCGCGCCCGGTCTCCGGGTTGTACACCGCACCGACCGGGTGCTGCATGAACGAGTTGGCTGCGATGATGAAGAACGCGGAGGCGTTGACGCCGATGGCGACGAGCCAGATGGTCGCGAGGTGTACCAGTTTCGGGAGGCGGCTCCACCCGAAGATCCACAGTCCGAGGAAAGTGGATTCCATGAAGAAGGCTACGAGACCTTCGAGCGCGAGTGGCGCGCCGAACACGTCGCCGACGAAGCGCGAGTACTCGCTCCAGTTCATGCCGAACTGGAATTCCTGCACGATGCCCGTGGCCACACCGAGTGCGAAGTTGATCAGGAACATCTTCCCGAAGAACTTGGTGAGCCGATACCAGTGATCCTTCTTCGTGATCACCCACATCGTCTGCATGATCGCGATCATCGGGGCGAGCCCGATGGTCAGCGGGACGAGAATGAAGTGATACACCGTCGTGATCCCGAATTGCCATCGGGACAGGTCGAGCACGTCCATTGCCACTCCGAGTCGAGCCAGTACAGGTAGGGCCGGTACCTGGATGAAGTCCGAGCGCGGGGCCCGCGTCGGATTCTGTTCACAAGACCGACCGCGCACATGCAGAACGGCTTGTTACTACGAACAGTAGTAGAAAATGTCGGTCTCGCCCATCATCGGTGGCCACCACCACAACCAGCCCGCCCCCGCGGCCGGGCTCACGCGAGTGTCAGCGTGCGGTCTCGATCGCCTTGTCGACCAGCTTCTCGATCTCGTCGCCGAGCGCCTCAGTGGCGAGCGAGTGACCGTCCAACGTGTGCACACGCGCGGCGAGCGCCACACTCGACAACAGCCAGACTCCGTCCGCGACGATGAGATCGGCGGGCCGCAGCGCCTCGTACCGCACCGTCAAGTCGTGCCCGCGAGCTGCCTCGAACAGAGCCTGCTGGGTGGTGCCCGGCAGAATGCCCTGTTCCGGCGGGGTCGTGAGGAGAGTCCGTCCGCGCGCGATCACCACCGTCGATCGCGGGCCTTCCAGAACGTGGCCCTCACTGCTCGTGTAGATCACGTCGTCGGCCCCCACGGATTCCGCGTGGCGCAGCGCAGCCATGTTGGTCGCATACGACAACGTCTTCGCGCCGAGGAGCTGCCACGGTGCTTTCTGCGCGAGGTCCACCGAGAACCCGCGCTCGAGCGACACCACCGAGACACCGTCGCGCCGCGCGGCCTGAACACGCTCGGCCACCGGGGTCACCAGCAGGAACGCCGTGGGCCCGTCGCCGAACTCTCGGCCGCGGGTGTAGACGAGACGAAGTACACCTTCTCGCGCATCTCCCCACTGCTCGACGGCAATGTCGATGGCCATACGCCAGTCGTCGAGCTCGGGGGCAGGAAGATCAGCTACGGATGCGGACGACGCGAGCCGTGCAAGATGCAGCTCGACCGCGCGGGCTCGCCCGCCTCGCACCAGTAGCGTCTCGAAGACACCGTCCCCTCGCAGCACTCCGAAATCGTCGGCGTGCAGCAGGGGCGCATCAGCATCCCTCACCTCGCCATCCAGTGTCACCAGCACCCGATCAGCCATGCCGCCCACCCTATCCACTACTCCCCTGCCGATCGCTTCCCCATAGACTGGTGTCGTGGCCGAGTTTCCGATCGTGTCCGAGAGCCCGTTGCTCACCTTCCCCGATGCCGTCGCGTCCCCGCCCGGAAGTCCCGACGAGGGCCTGCCGTGGCACTACGGAGATCCGCTGGGCGAACAGCGCGCCGCCGTCGGCTCCGTCGCCGTCGTCGACCGCTCCAACCGCTTCGTGATTGCGATCCGCGGCGACGAACGCCTGAGCTGGTTGCACACCATTTCCAGTCAGCACGTGCAATCCCTGCCCGACGGCACCTCCGCCGAGAACCTCAGCCTCGATATGAACGGTCGCGTCGAACACCACTTCGTGCAGACCGACCTCGACGGCACCACCTGGATCGACACCGAACACGACCGTGGCCCCGACCTGCTCGGGTTCCTCACCAAGATGGTCTTCTGGGCAAAGGCCGAGCCCCGTGACGGCAACGAACTCGCGGTGCTCTCTCTGCTCGGCCCCGATGCCGACGGCGCGCCGATCCTCGCCGCACTGGGCCTCGATGCCATGCCCGCCGAGGCTTATGCGGCCGTCGCGCTCCCCGGCGGCGGATTCGTGCGGAGAATGCCGTGGCCCGCCGAGCACTCCTACGACCTGCTCGTGCCGCGCGAGAAACTCGGCGAGATTTTCACCGCGCTCACCACCGCAGGCGCCCGCGCCGCGGGCATCTGGGCGTTCGAGGCACTGCGCGTCGCCGACTCCCGGCCGCGCGTGGGTCTCGACACCGACGAGCGCACCATCCCACACGAGGCCCGCTGGATCGGAGGTCCTGCCGAGGCCGGCGCGGTCCACCTCGACAAGGGCTGCTACCGCGGCCAAGAGACCGTGGCCCGCGTCCACAATCTCGGTAAACCGCCGCGTCACCTGGTTCTTCTGCACCTCGACGGCTCGGCCGACGGGCGTCCCGAACCCGGTGAGGCGATCACCGCCGGAGGCCGCTCGGTCGGACGGCTCGGCACCGTCGTCGATCACTACGAACTGGGCCCGATAGCGCTGGCCCTCGTCAAACGCAACATCGCGACCGACACCGCGCTCGTCGTCGGTCCGTGTGCGGCCGCCATCGATCCGGATTCGGTGCCGGCCGACGACACGATCCAGGCCGGCCGCCTCGCGGTCGACCGATTGCGCGGCCGTTGAGTCCCGCACCGAATCCCGGCCGGGTCGACGCCGTGTGTGTGGTGCACGAGATCCGGGCCAGCGGCACCCGCCGCGTCCCCGTCACCGGGATCGACAAGCGCCCCGTGGCGGGTCCCGTCCATGTCGGACGTCTCGGCCTCGACGGTGACCGCCAATGCGATACCGAGAACCACGGGGGCCGCTTCAAAGCCGTCTACGCGTACGGCGACGACGAAGCCGGGCGCTGGGCCGGCGACCTCGGCCGAGACCTTCCCGCCGGATGGTTCGGAGAGAATCTTCGAACCAGTGGCATCGCGACCAGCGACGCGGTCATCGGCGAGCGGTGGCGGGTAGGCGGCGCCGGTCTCCTGCTCGAGGTGACAGGCCCGCGTACGCCCTGCGGCACGTTCGGTGTGTGGTCGGGCGAAACGGGGTGGGTCAAGCGGTTCGCGGCCCGCGGCGACACGGGCGTCTACCTGAAGGTACTCGTCGAAGGCCCGGTGCAGGCCGGCGACCGCATCGTCGTCGAGGACGTCCCGGGGCACGGGGTGACCGTGCGCGACTTGTTCACCGGACGCGACCCGGAACGGATCGCGATGATGCTCGAGCAGCAGGACGATCTGTCGCCGAGTGTCGCGGACAAGGCCCGGCGACGTGTCGCCGGGCGAGAGGTACGGGTGATGTATTGAGCGTCGAACTGGTCGAAGTGGTGCGCTCCGGATTCCGGGAGTGCATACATCGGGGATCTCTCGTGGTCCTCGATCCCCGCGGTGAGGTGATCGTGTCGCTCGGCGAGGTTCACACTCCCGTCTATCCGCGCTCGTCGAACAAGCCGTTGCAGGCAACCGCGATGCTGCGGTTGGGCTTCGCGCCCCGCAACACCGCCGAACTTGCCATCGCGACGGCGTCGCACGAAGGCGAATCGGACCATATCGAACTCGTCGAGGAGCTGCTCGCCTACTCCGGCTTCGGGGAAGACGCACTGCAGTGTCCCGCGGACCTACCCGGCAACGAACTCGCCCGCGCCGAGGTCCTCGCAGCGGGTCGCGCCCCTCGTCCCGCCTACATGAACTGTTCGGGTAAACACGCCGCGATGCTCGCGACGTGCGCGGTCAACAACTGGCCCACCGCGAACTACCTCGACTCCGCCCACCCCCTGCAGCGAGCTGTGGTGGAGACGATCCTCGATCTCACGGGCGACATCGAGGAGACGGATCTCGGAATCGACGGATGCGGGCTTCCCATTGTCCCGGTGCCGTTGATCAATCTGGCCCACGCGTACTCCCGGCTGGCGACCGCCGATCCCGACACGCCCGAACACGCTGTCGCCGATGCGATCCGCGAGCACCCGTTCCTCATCTCAGGGTCGGGTAAGGACGACCTGCGGCTCATTCAGGCCGTTCCGGGATTGGTGTGCAAGGCCGGAGCCGACGGCATCCATGCGGGCGCCCTTCCGAACGGCTCGGCGTTCGCTTTCAAGATCGACGATGGTCATGAACGTGCCCGGCTCCCGCTCACCGCTGCGGTCCTCACCCGGCTCGGGATAGCCGTCGACGAGAAGCTGGCAGCTCTGGCTTCGCAACCCGTACTCGGTGGTGGTGCGCGTGTCGGCACCGTCCGAGCCGTACCGGGGGTGTTCTGAGCCGCATCTTCACACAATTGAATACCGCATTACTGCAGGTCGGGTGTCAATGAGATGTAAAGGACACCGGCCTGAACGGGTGGGTGGGAGCGGAACTGAGTTTTCCAAGCTAAAGTGGGGCACAGGAAAATACTCAACACACCGGGGCCGCCAAATTCCCCAGGCCGCCCCGTCAAAGCGCGAGGGGGTTGGCCATGGGCCGCGGCCGAGCTAAGGCAAAGCAGACCAAGGTTGCAAGGCAACTGAAGTACAGCTCGCCATCCACCGACTTCGAGAGCCTTCAACGAGAGTTGTCGGACGGAGATCTGTCGGGCGGTGCACCCAACTCGCACAGGGACGAGGTCTTCGCCGACCAAGGTTCCGGTTGGGACGACGACGACGACTGGCGTCGCTGACCAGACGTAAACCATCAGTGGAGGGGGAGCCGGCATCGGCTCCCCCTCCACTGATGGTGACATCGGCTGATCGAGCGGTCCCCCTGCGTGTGCGACGCAACGACCGCGAGTTCACATAGAAACACCCAAGGGCCGGATATTCACGCTCCAGCGTGAATATCCGGCCCTTGTTTCGTATTTTGCCGCTGCCGTCAGAAGCGCGGGTGATCACCGAGGAGCAGCGCCCGCTCACCGTCGGCATCCTGCGCCTTCCGGACAGTTCCGAGAGTCCAGCTCTCGATGTGCCGAGCCGTGAGCACCGCAAGCGCGCGGTCGACGTCCTCGGGCGCGACGATCGCGACCATGCCGACACCCATATTGAAGGTCTTCTCCATCTCGGCGCGCTCGACACGACCGCGCTGAGCGATGAGACCGAAAACGGGTGCCGGGCTCCACGTGGTGCGGTCGAGTTCAGCGACGAGGCCCTTCGGCATCACGCGCGCAAGATTGGCCGCAAGCCCGCCACCGGTGACGTGGCAGAAGGTGCGCACCTCGGTCTCGGCGGCGAGGGCCAGGCAGTCCTTCGCGTAGATCCGCGTCGGCTCGAGCAGTTCCTCACCGAGTGTGCGGCTGAACTCGTCGACGTGGGCCGTCAGGCTCATCTTGCCGATTTCGAGCAGCACCTTGCGTGCGAGGGAGTACCCGTTGGAGTGCAGTCCCGACGAGCGCATCGCGATCACGACATCACCCGGGCGGACGCGCTCGGGGCCGAGGAGTTTCTCGGCCTCCACCACACCGATACCTGTCGCAGACAGGTCGTAGTCGCCGTCTGCCATCACGCCGGGGTGTTCTGCGGTCTCGCCGCCGAGAAGAGCGCAGCCGGCCTGGACGCAGCCTTCGGCGATACCCGAGACGATCTCGGCGACGCGCTCGGGCACGACGCGCCCGACAGCGATGTAGTCCTGCAGGAACAGCGGCTCGGCGCCGCACACGACCAGATCGTCGACGACCATGGCCACCAGGTCGAGACCGACGGTGTCGTGCTTGTCCAGCGCCTGCGCCACCGCAAGCTTCGTGCCGACGCCGTCGGTGGACGCGGCGAGCAGCGGCTCCTTGTAGTCGCCCTTGAGTGCAAACAGACCCGCGAAGCCCCCGAGACCTCCGAGCACCTCCGGTCGTGTTGCCCTCTTCGCGTGCGGAGCGAACAGTTCGACGGCCTTGTCGCCCGCCTCGATGTCCACGCCTGCCGCTGCGTAGGAAGCTCCGGGGGTTGTCTCCTCGGTCATGGGTTGTCGGCTCCAGCTTCGAGTTGTGAATAGGGTTGTCAGGTTGCGTTACGGCACGTTCGTGACCGAAATGCAGGGTGGCCGGTGTCCGTCAGAACGCATGCGAAAGCGGGCCCGAGAGAGCCGACCGCGCACTCACGGTACCGGAACCGGATCTACGGACGGCTCAGAACGTCCGCGTTGGCGTTGTCCAGCACGGTCGGAGTGACCGATTCCGCATCGACGACACCTTCGAGGACGTTCTTGCCGATCGCGTACTCGGTAGGCAACGCAATCGGGTAGCTGCCGTCGAAGCACGCCGCACACAGACGCGTCGACGGCTGCTCGGTCGCGCCGATCATGCCGTCGATCGAGATGTAGCCGAGCGAATCGGCACCGATCGACCGGCGCACCATCTCGACCATCTCGTCGTAGTCGTGCTCGTCGATGTCCGTGTCGCGGTGACCGCCACCGTTGGCGATGAGCTCGGTGGGCGAGGCGAAGTCGATGCCGTAGAAGCAGGGCCACTTCACAGGGGACGACGCGATCCGGACGTGGATCTCGAGCGCCCCGGCCTCACGCAGCATGCGGATCAGTGCACGCTGGGTGTTGCCACGCACGATCGAATCGTCGACGACGACGAGTCGCTTCCCGCGGATGACCTCGCGCAGGGGATTGAGCTTGAGCCGAATACCCAGCTGACGGATCGTCTGGCTCGGCTGGATGAAGGTGCGGCCCACGTAGGCGTTCTTCATCAGCCCCTGTCCGTACGGCAGACCGGAGCCCTGTGCGTAGCCGACCGCGGCGGGAGTTCCGGACTCCGGGACCGGGATCACCAGGTCCGCGTCGATCGGATGTTCCTTCGCGAGGCGCCGTCCGATCTCGACACGCGTCGCGTGCACCGAACGTCCGCTGATCGTCGAGTCCGGTCGCGCCAGATACACGTATTCGAAAACACAGCCCTTCGGTTCGGGCGCCGCGAAACGGGACGACCGGACACCGTCGGAATCGATGGCGAGCAACTCACCGGGCTCGATGTCGCGAACGAAGGACGCTCCGACGATGTCGAGCGCCGCGGTTTCGCTGGCCACCACCCAGCCACGATCGAGACGACCCAGGCACAGCGGCCGGATGCCCCAGGGGTCGCGCGCCGCGTAAAGGGTGTGTTCGTCCATGAATGTCAGGCAGAACGCGCCGCGGAGGGTCGGTAGCAGCTTCATTGCGGCGTTTTCGATCGTGCTGTCCGCCGCCGCATGGGCGAGGAGCGCACCGACGAGGTCCGAGTCGGAGGTCGCTGCGCCCGGACGATTCTGGTCGAGCGCGCCCAGCTCACGCGCCTTCTGCGCAAGTTCGGCGGTGTTGACGAGGTTGCCGTTGTGGCCGAGCGCCACGCCGGTGCCTGCCGCCGTGGTGCGGAAGATCGGCTGTGCGTTCTCCCACGTCGTCGATCCCGTCGTCGAGTAGCGGCAGTGGCCGACGGCGATATGACCCGGCATCGCAGCCAGGGTCTGCTCGTCGAAGACCTGGCTCACCAGACCGAGATCCTTGAACACGAGGACCTGCGCACCGTCGGAAACTGCGATGCCCGCGGCTTCCTGACCTCGATGCTGAAGGGCGTAGAGCCCGTAGTACGTGAGTTTCGCCACGTCCTCGCCGGGAGCCCACACTCCGAAGACGCCGCACTCTTCGCGCGGCTCGTTCTCGGGTTCGTCCGAGGCGAGAAGATTGCGTGTGTGAACCGACAGATCGGCACTGGTCACCGGGGTGCTCCCTGGGGCTGGACAAAATCGGGGCAGGCCCATTCTACGTGCCGTTCGGGACGCCCCCGACCATGCACCCGCACGGACTCCTGGATCACAGACGAAGGAGCGGAAGCCAATGTGCGATCTCACCTGTCCGTGCGCCCGACGCATCGACGCCGCCGGCGCCCACTGCATCGTCGAACACCTCGAGTCCCACGACCAGCCGCAGCCACGTCCGGGGGTCCGTCTCGACAACATTGGGGGGCGTCCCACGCGTATGCCGGGGACCTTCGATGCATTGCACCGCCACGAACGGTGGAACCCGCACCTCGACGCTCGAGCCCGGCGCGATCTGTTCGAGAGTCCGGGCGCTGAGCCGCACCGCCACCGCGAGGTCCGTCCTCGATGGCTTCTCGTCGCTGCTGCCCGACACCCACGACCCGACGCGCAGGAGCGCCTCACGGAGGTCGGCGGGATCGACGATCTTGCGCGGTGCCATGGAGTCGAGCCTAATTCGCTGTGTGGGACCGGCCGGTCCCGGCCGTCGCGACCCGCACCGCGACCGCTCCCCCGACATTGATCGCGAGATGAGCCAGTGCCGGCGCGAGAACGCTGCCGCTCCCCCTTCGCAACCACGCGAAGGCCAAGCCCGACAGGGCCGTGACGACCACGGTCGTCGCTACGCTGTCGCCGACGGCGATCGCCGGGCGCACGTGCCACAGTCCGAACGCCACCGCCTGAGGCACCGGCCCGACGAGGGCCGTCAACGCGCCTCGGAAGAGCAACTCTTCGGCGAGGACGGTGCCGATCGGAATGTGCAGGCCGATCCATTCGTAGAAGTCCTCGCGCCGGCCCCGTTCGTCGTCGACGAAGTGGATGCGCAGCGCCGGAACGGACAGCGCGACGACATAGCCGGCCCCGATGGCGCCTGCCGCGGCGGCTCCCCACCGCAGGCCTGCACGCAGCCGCGATACGTCGAGACCGAGGGCATGTCGGTCGAGACCCGACGCGCGGGTCAACGCCACCGCACCGATCCCCGCACCGACGGCGAGCAGCGCGCGGCCACGCGGCCCGACAGGGGCTGCGGGCAGGATCGCTCCGAGCGCCACTGCAGCAACCGCAGCGACCGGTCCGCGCCACATCCGGATGCTCATTTCTCCGGCCCCTGCGTCTTGCGCAGCGCCTCCAACGCGATCCGGACCCGTTCGGTGTCGGTATCGGTCCAACCCTCGGGTTGCGTCACCGCCACCCACCCGTCGAGCACGGTGGTGCCGTAGTTGTGACCGTGCCCGTCCGGAACCCCTGCCGCGTTCGTCAGATCGGCCGAGACCTGCCAGAACGTGACGAACGGGAACCAGCGCATCTGCGGGAGCCGATCCGGCCCGGGCGGCTCGGACAACCAGTCGGGACGTGTGAACAGCAGGTCCGGCGTCCACCAGACGACAGGGTCCGAGGCGTGCTGGATGTACAGGACGCGCGGCGACAACCACGGAGTGTCGGGAACACCGATCTCCTGTCGGCTGTCCGCGAACCGAACGACGAGACCATCGGCATACACCGGCTCGACCTCGGTACTACCCGGATCCCGGCGCTCGACGAGCTGACTCCACAGCCGATTCGAATTCGGCGGTCCGACCCACAGCACACCGTCGACGGTCTCCCGGATGTCCGCGAGACTGTCGAAAGCACCTTCACCCGACTGCGTTCCGAGACTCTCGCCGTAGACGAACAATTCGGGCCGCTGGTCTTCGGGGAGCTCGAGCCACCGCTGGTGCACGCGGTCGATCAGCATCTCGCCTGCAGCAGCGGCCTTCTCCTTGTCGGCCAGGAACGAAATCCAGCTCGGCAGGTACGAGTACTGCCACGCCACCATCGCGACGTCGCCGTTGTGCACGAGCTCCATCGCCTGCGCCGCCGTAGGGTTGACCCAGCCGGTCCCTGTCGTGGGGATCAGCACCAGTACAGAACGGTCGAACGCACCGGTGCGCTCGAGCTCGTCGACGACGAGATCGATGCGTTCCTCGGCTGTTTCGGCCGTATCGAGCCCGACGTAGACGCGAATCGGTTCCTGCGCGGGGACACCGTTGATCGCGGCCAGTTCGTCGGTGTCCAGTCCCCGCGACACGAAGTTCCGGCCTTCGAACCCGAGTGTCTCCCAAGGTGCGAAAGACTCGGGACTGCCGGATTTCGCGGGGCTCAACGGTTGTATCGCGCCGGGTCGGGTGGTGTCGTCCTGAATGCTGAATGCCGAGTTCGTGATCGCGTAAGCACCGCGCAGAAGCACACCGTCGATGAGCATGAAGGTCGCGAGGACGACGACCATCACCGCGAGGGTGCGGGCGAGCCCCGCCGGCATCCGTGTGCGCCGCACGAGTTGCCTGGAAATCCAGCGGCCGAGGTCGCGCAACCCGCGCCACAGCGAGATCAGCAATGCGGCAACGGCAAGGGCGAGCAGGCAGGTGCGAAGGTAGCCGGACGTCGTGGTGCCCTCGGCGTCCATGAGGGCAGCCAGCTGACGTTGCTGACCGGCGGCGAGCACGAGAGCGACCAGCGAAGCGAGGATGCCTGCAACCGGGACCGCCACCCTGATCGCCCGTTCGACGGGCAGCGGCAGCGGCCACCACGCTCGTCCCCTGAGCACGAATCGAGTGACGGCCCAGCCGACGACGCAGCCGAGCCCGTACCCGATCGTGGCGTTGAGCCCACCGATGATGCCCTGGAACAGCCAGTCGCGCGGCAGTAGCGACGGCGACAACGACCAGCAGAAGAACAGAGCGGCGAATGCCACCCCGGTCGTATCGAGGCTGAGCCACCCCCACACCCGAGCGGTGAGGGGGTGGCGTTCACCGAAATCGGTGACTGCGGCGATGATCTGCCCCTGACGGGCTTCTATCGCTGCCAGCCGATCGACCTGGGCAGCCGCCATTCGGTTACCCGAACAGTGCCGGCAAGGTGCCTTCGTAGACCTCGCGGAGTTCACTCATGGGCACCGAGAACCGGCCCTGAACCTCGACCGAGTCGGACCCTTCATCGACGACACCGATCCGGACCCACGGCATCTCCCGCGCCGTGCACATACCCGTGAACCGGGACTCCTCGGTACGCGGAACAGCAACGAGCACCCGGCCCGCCGACTCGGAGAACAACGTCACGAACGGATCCGCACCCTCGGGCAGCAGAACCCGGCATCCCGTCTCACCCGCGAGCGCAGCCTCGACAACAGCCTGCGCAAGCCCACCCTCGGACAGGTCGTGAGCAGCAGAGATCAGCCCGTCACGCGACCCCGCAAGGAGAATCTCCGACAACAGACGCTCACGCTCGAGATCGACCTTCGGCGGCACACCACCGAGATGATCGTGCTCGACCTGCGCCCAGATGGACCCGTCGAACTCGTCGCGGGTCTCCCCCAGCAGGATCAGCGTCTCACCGGGCTCGAGCCCGAGGCCGGTGGGGATGCGACGGTGCACATCATCGATCACTCCGAGGACCGCAACGACCGGCGTCGGCAGAATCGGCGTGGAACCGGTCTGGTTGTAGAAGCTGACGTTACCGCCCGTGACCGGAATACCGAGCTGCGCGCATCCGTCGGCGAGACCGCGCACGGCCTGCTGGAACTGCCACATCACACCCGGATCCTCCGGCGAACCGAAGTTCAGGCAGTTGGACACGGCCTTCGGCGTAGCACCGGTGGTGGCCACATTGCGATACGCCTCGGCGAGCGCGAGCTGCGCACCGGCGTACGGGTCGAGCTGCGTGTAGCGGCCCGACGCATCGGTGGCCAGCGCGATACCACGGCCGGTCTTCTCGTCGACGCGGACCACACCGGCATCGGCGTGCTCGGCCAGCACAGTGTTGCCACGCACGTACCGGTCGTACTGCTCGGTGATCCACTTGCGGCTGCACAGCGCAGGCGACGCGAGCAACTTCAGCAACGTGGCCTTCAGCTCATCGTCCGTCTCCGGACGCTTCAGCTTCGCAGTGGTGTCGGCGATCAGCGCGTCCTGCGTATCGGGACGCTGCACGGGACGCTCGTATACCGGCCCCTCGTGCGCGACCGTGCGCGGCGGCACGTCGACGACGGTCTCGCCGTGCCAGTCGATGACGAGACGCTCGCCGTCGGTGACCTCACCGATATCGGTGGCGAGCACATCCCACTTCTTGCACACGGCCATGAACGCGTCGACGTTCTCGGGTGCCACGACCGCGCACATACGCTCCTGAGACTCCGAGGAGAGCACCTCGGCCGGGGTCATGCCCGTCGCGCGCGTGGGAACACGCTCGAGGTAGATGTGCATGCCGCCGTCACCGGCAGCGGCCAGCTCGGATGTCGCGCAGGAGAGCCCGGCACCGCCGAGATCCTGGATACCGACAACGAGCTTCTCGCGATACAGGTCGAGGCAGCACTCGATGAGCACCTTCTCTGTGAACGGGTCGCCGACCTGGACGCTGGGCAGCTTCTTCGGACGTCCACCGCCTTCGCTGTCGTCGAACGTCTCGGACGCGAGTACGGACACACCCCCGATGCCGTCGAGGCCGGTGCGGGCACCGAACAGGATGATCCGGTTGCCGGTACCCGACGCGAACGCCAGATGCAGATCCTCGACACGCATCGCTCCTGCGCACAGCGCATTGACGAGCGGATTGCCCTGGTAGGACGCGTCGAACACGGTCTCGCCACCGACGTTGGGCAGGCCGAGGGAGTTGCCGTAGCCACCGACGCCGCGCACGACACCGTCGACGACGCGACGCGTGTCGGGGTGGTCGGCGGCGCCGAAGCGAAGCTGGTCCATCACCGCGATCGGGCGAGCACCCATCGCCATGATGTCGCGGACGATGCCGCCGACACCTGTCGCTGCGCCCTGGTAGGGCTCGACGTAGGAGGGATGATTGTGGGATTCGACCTTGAAGGTGACGGCCCAGCCGTCGCCGATGTCGACGACGCCTGCGTTCTCACCGATACCGGCGAGCATCGACGAGCGCATCTCGTCGGTGGTGGTCTCACCGAAGTACTTCAGGTGCACCTTCGACGATTTGTACGAGCAGTGCTCGGACCACATCACCGAGTACATCGCCAGCTCGGCGTCCGTGGGGCGGCGCCCCAGGATCTCCGTGATGCGGGTGTACTCGTCTTCCTTCAGCCCCAGCTCCCGATAGGGCTGAGCGACATCGGGGGTTTCGGCGGCGTGGGTGACGGTATCCACGTGCGATGACACTGGGCGTCGGGTCCCTTCACTCTGGGATCGAGAAACAGCAGGATCGAAAACAGCAGGCCGGGCGGGCACTGCCGGAGGCCAGTCTATCGGGGGGCAGGCCCCTCCGGCGCTTCCGGTGCCGCAGCGGTGTCGGCGACCACTGCGTTGTGCTCCTGCACGGGCGCCGTCACGCGGCGTTCCGCAGGTGCACGGGCGCTCTGTTCGACGAGCCCGCCGAGGTCCACGGTGACCTCGTTTCCCGCCGCAGTCAGCGTCGGTGCACCGCTGTGTTCACCGTCGTATCGATACCAGCCGGAATCGAGGGTGAAGACCGCGATCACCGGCGGACCGGTGAGATCGACGATCCAGTACTGAGGGATCCCGGCCTCCGCATACTCCGAGAACTTCGTGACGCGGTCGGTGCGGGCAGTGCCGTCGACGGTGACCTCGAGTACCAACCGCACCTCGGAGGACGGAGCTCGGTCGGGATCCGCGTCCACGAGGGCCCGGTCGACCACGATGGCGTCGGGAACGCGCACCGTGAGCGGCTCGGCAGTGACCAGGACCTCCACCCCACCGAGCACACACAGGTTGCCTGGAAGCTGCTCGTCGAGCTGCAACACCAGCGCGAGCGCGGCGTGGTCGTGCGCTGATCCGGGTTGCGGCGACGCAACGAGAACCCCCTCGCAGAGCTCCACGTGGAAGCGCTCGTACTCGGGGAGCCCCACCCACTCGTCGAGGCCGAGCAGGTGGTCGGGGAAGGACGGGCCGCTCACCTCGACACCCCCGATCGCACGCCGGACTGGACGACCCCAGTCTCGCACCGGGCGGCGCGCCGGTCTCAGGAATGAGGCAAGCGCGGTGTGAGAAATGCGGCGAGCGCATCCGCGTACATCGCCACGTCCGCCGCACCCATCAATTCCCGCGCCGAGTGCATCGCGAGTTGCGGTGCACCGACGTCGACGGTGGTCAAGCCCGTTCTGGACGCGGTGATCGGTCCGATCGTCGAACCGCACGGCAGGTCCGCCCGGTGGACGTAGCGCTGGAGGGGAACACCGGCCTGCTCGCAGGCGAGGGCGAATGCACCGGCGCCCTCCGCGTCGGTCGCGTACCGCAGATTCTGGTTGACCTTGAGCACCGGTCCGCCGCCCACCGCGATCCGGTGCGCGGGTTCGTGCCGGTCCGGATAGTTCGGATGCGTCGCGTGTGCCATGTCGCCGGAGGCCACGATCGACCCGGCCATCGCACGCAGGAATTCGTCGCGCCCACCGCCGCGCACCAGCACGATGCGCTCGAGGACTGTGTTCAGCAGATCGGAGAACGCCCCGCGGTCGGACATGCTGCCGACCTCCTCGTGATCGAACAGGGCCAGCACGGGCATCGGTCCGGCATGCTCGGCGACGTGCTCGGTTGCGGCGAGAAGGGCCTGCTGGCCCGCGTAACACGTGGCCTGGTTGTCCAGTCGCGGAGCGCTGACCAGATCTCCGCCTGCGCCGACGAGTGAACTCGGTGCCAGGTCGTGCGTCATGAGTTCCCAGCCGAGGACCGAGGAGGCGTCGATACCCGTCTGCTCCGCGAGATACTCGATGAACGACCGGGGCTCGCGCCCGATGCCCCACACACCGTTGACGTGGCGCTGCGGATCGAGCTGCACGCCCTTCCGGTCTTCCGACAGGTGGATGGCGAGCTGCGGCACACGCAGAACCGGCTTGTCGACGCGCACGAGCACGTCCTCGGTGGTGTGACCGGAGCGGACGGTGAACCGTCCGGACACCCCGAGGTCGCGGTCGAGCCACGAATTGAGCCATGCCCCGCCGTACGGTTCGAGGCCGACGAGCTGCCATCCGGCCGACGCGAGATCCGGGTGCTGCTTGACTCTCAGATTCGGGCTGTCGGTATGTCCCCCGACGATGCGGAACGGCCGGGCCGGGCTCGTGTCTTCCCCTTCGGTGCTCCACGCGATCAGCGAGCCGCCCCGGATCACGTAGTACCTACCCGGATCAGCAGGCCAGCTGCTGGTCTCGTCGAGCTCGGTGAACCCGTTGTCGGTCAGAGTTGCCGCAACGGTCGCGCACACATGGAACGGTGAGGGAGACAGGTCGACGAAGTTGCACAGACCCTGGGCATCGGCATTCGTGATCGAAGGCATGCCAGCATCTTCGCACTCGCTGCTGCGCCCTCGCCGGCGCCACCGTCGCCTTCTGCTCAGCGCCCCGAGACCGCAGGATGGGCCTGCCCCACGCTCACGGTCACGGCGTCCTGGTAGAACGCCACGAATCCGCGTATCCGAGCGACCTGCTCCCACGGCTCCTCATAGCTCCAGCACAGCGGCTGCTCGCCGTCCCCATCGAAACGCCAATACGTCGCCTCGCCCTTGAACGGGCACCGCGACCCGGCGCCCCCGGCCGGTGCCAGTTCCACCGCGACGTCCGCGCGTGGGAAGTAGAACACCAGGCCGTGGTCCTGCTCGTCGACCAGCAGGGATGCTGTGGTCTCGGCGAGGAGCACCCCGCCCAGGGTCGCGCGGACCACGTTGCGGCGGGCATGGATATCGACCCGGTAGTCCGGCCTGTCCGCGAAACCGGTGCTGCCCCGGGGACGTGTCTCGTCGTGCACACTCATCGGCACTCTCCTGTGCGGTGGTTCTGCGTTCGGTCACAATCGCGCGCTTGCGGGTATCGCAGAATGATCGGCCTGCAACGGACGGATCATCGCTTCCTGGGTGAACGATGCGAGCAATTCCCCGCTTTCGGTGTGCACCTGCCCACGCACGTAGGACATTCCTCCACCCACCTGCGTGCTTTCGTGGGAATAGAGCAACCATCCGTCCCATCGGACCGGGTCGTGGAATGCGACCGACACCGTCATGATTCCGGTCGAAACAGTCCGGTGTGCCTGGCTCGTTCCGATTCCGTCGTGTGCCCGCATGGTCGCGGAAACCGACAGGTGCCCTGTGAAGTGCGCGATGAGCGCCTTGGCCAGGTCGGTACGCGTCGGGATCGGGTCGTAACGCAGCCAGGCATACAGTTCCGGCGGCCCGACCTCTTCGGGGCTGCGGACGTCCACCACATCGACGACCCTGAGCTCCCGTCCGGTCATGGGCATTTCGTTGAGATGAGCTCGGGCAGGCGGGGCCACATCGGGCCGGGATTTGTGATGGCGGATCACGTCCGGGGTCGGACGATCCGCGAGGATCGACACCATCGCGTGGCGGCGACCGTTCTGGCATACGGCCACGTTGGCGCTGACCATGGTGCGTCCCGCATGAACGATATCGATCTCGAAATCGACCGGTTCGTCCGCATCGACCGCGCGCGAGAAGATCGCCCGTGCAGATCGGATCTCCTTGTCGGGAAATCGCTTCGCTACCGCAACGATGGACTGGGCGAGCAGTTGGGTGCCGTCGACGACGCGTCGTCCCCCGCCGTCGCTCTCCCCGGTGAAGCTGTTCTCACCGGTCTGCGTCACGTCGAAGATGTGCAGCATGCGCTTCACCGAAGATTCTTCGGACACAGGTGCTTCGTCCGACGTACTGGAATTCGCAGCGGTGGGTTCGGAGGATGCCGTATCAGAAGTTGCCATATGCCGGTCCTTCACGAGTGGGATCGGAACAGTGCGCTACAGCGTACGTCCGAACAGCCCGGATATGGATACCCGAAGTTTGCGTATTCCTACTCACGACAAGATCGATCGCGTCCGGCACACTCGACGTCGGCGCCACCGGAGGGGGATGGGGGTGGCTCCGGCTCGGGACTCGATCGGGGGGTTGAATTCCGGGTGTATTACGGGCGAGGGACCTCGAGGCCGATCGGGACGGCGACGGGGTCCCTCGCTTCCGTTTCCGAACACAAGACCCCGCTGCCCAGATGGACAGCGGGGTCTTGTCGTGCCAGAAGTCAGGCGTTCACAACGGCGTCGAGAACGCTGTAGAACATGCCGAGCCCGTCGTCGCTGGGACCGGTGAGCGCCTCGGTGGCGTGCTCCGGATGCGGCATGAGACCGACGACGCGGCCGTTCGCCGACGAGATACCTGCGATTCCGCGCTGCGAACCGTTCGGGTTGTCGCCCGCGTAGCGGAACACGACACGCCCCTCGCCCTCGAGCTCGTCGAGCACCTGCTCGGAAGCCTGATAGCGGCCTTCTCCCGACTTGAGCGGCACGAGGATCTCGGCGCCCGACTCGTAGCGCGACGTCCACGCAGTGTCGGTAGCCTCGACCTTCAGCCACTGGTCGCGGCAGATGAAGTGCAGACCGGCGTTGCGGGTCAGAGCACCCGGCAGCAGGCCTGCCTCGCACAGCACCTGGAAGCCGTTGCAGATACCGAGGACGGGCATTCCGCCCTGCGCTGCCTCGACGACCTTGCCCATCACCGGAGCGAACCGGGCAATCGCGCCGCAGCGCAGGTAGTCGCCGTAGGAGAATCCGCCGGGCACGATGACCGCGTCGACATTCTTCAGGTCGGCGTCGCCGTGCCACAGACTCACGGCCTCACCACCGGCGAGCTTCACGGCGCGGGATGCATCGACGTCGTCGAGCGTTCCCGGGAACGTGATGACTCCGATGCGGGCGCTCATGCCTCACCGTCGATTCGACGGACCGTCCAGTCCTCGATCACGGTGTTCGCGAGGAGACCCTCGGCGATCTTCTCGAGCTCGGCATCCTCGACGCTGCCGTCGATCTCCAGCTCGAACCGCTTTCCCTGACGGACGTCGGTCACGCCCGCGAAGCCCAGCCGCGACAGCGCCCCGACAATGGCCTGGCCCTGGGGGTCGAGAATCTCGGTCTTGGGCATGACTTCGACGACGACACGCGCCACGTGCTGCTCCTCGGTAGTAGTGCTGGCGTCCGGAGACGGATACCGGACACGCTGCAGTTTACCGGCCCACGCGCAGCGGTCGAGCCCGGCATACTCGGATCCATGCGACTGACGCACTTCGGACACTCTTGCATCCTGCTCGAACACAACGGCACCACGATCCTGTTCGACCCGGGCAATTTCTCGCACGGATTCGAAGGGATCACCGGACTCGACGCCGTCCTCGTCACCCACCAGCATCCCGACCACGCCGACCCGGCGCGCCTTCCCGCGCTGCTCGAGGCGAACCCGGGCGCCGCGCTGTTCTCCGACCCGCAGTCGGCGTCGATGCTGGGCGGCGACTGGTCGGCGGTGCGCCCCGGCGACACGTTCACCGTCGGCACCCTCACCGTCCGCGGCACCGGCGGACGCCACGCGGTGATCCACCCCGAACTACCGGTGATCGACAACACCGCCTACCTCGTCGGCGACGACGAGAACCCGGCCCGTCTGCTCCATCCGGGCGATTCGCTCTACATTCCGCACGAGAAGGTCGATGTGCTCGCGCTGCCTTCGGCTGCTCCCTGGCTCAAGATCTGGGAATCGGTCGACTACTTGCGCGCGGTGAATCCGCGCGTGGCGGTGCCGATCCACCAGGGCATCATCACCGATCAGGCCAATGGGATCTTCTACGGCCGGTACTCCGAGATGGCGCCTGCGGGCACCGAGTTCCGGGTGCTGAAGCACGAGGACCGCGAAGAGGTCTGACGAAGCACCCGGCCGGGACGGTCACCGGGCGGCGCGACCCGCCGCCCGGCCCGAGAAGATGCAACCGCCGAGGAATGTGCCCTCGAGCGCCCGGTAGCCGTGGACGCCGCCGCCACCGAAGCCTGCGACCTCACCTGCGGCGAACAGACCATCGAACACCGATCCGTCGGCTTTGAGCACCCGCGACGACAGATCGGTTTCCAGTCCGCCGAGTGTCTTGCGGGTGAGCAAGTGCAGTTTGACGGCGATGAGCGGCCCGGCTTTCGGGTCGAGGATCCGGTGCGGTGAGGCGATCCGCGCGATGCGGTCGGGCTTGTAGGCGCGCGCTGCTCTCAGTGCGGCGACCTGCAGGTCCTTTGTGTACTTGTTGGCGATCTCACGGTCGCGGGCCTCGACTACCGATCGCACCGTCGCGTAGTCGAGAGGCGCGTCCGGGGTGAGTTCGTTCATGCCTGCGACGAGGTCGGCGAGGTTGTCGCGCACCACGAAGTCGACGCCGCGTTCCTTGAACGCCTCCACCGGACCGGGGGCGCCGGACTTCACGCGCTGCAACAGCAGTCGGATGTCACGACCGGTCAGATCGGGGTTCTGCTCCGACCCGGAGAGGCCGAACTCCTTCTCGATGATCTTCTGATCCAGCACGAACCAGGTGTGATCATGGCCGGTACCCACGATGTGCTCGAGTGTGCCGAGAGTGTCGAAACCGGGGAACAGCGGCACCGGAAGCCGCCTGCCGGTGGCGTCGAGCCACAGCGACGACGGCCCGGGCAGGATGCGGATGCCGTGGTTCGGCCACACGGGGTCGTAGTTGGTGATGCCCTCGGTGTAGTGCCACATGCGGTCGCGGTTGACGACGTTGCCACCTGCGTTCTCGGTGATCTCGAGCATTCTGCCGTCGACATGCGCGGGTACCCCGGTGAGCATGTGCTTCGGCGGCTCCCCGAGCCGCTTCGGCCAGTTCTTCTTCACGAGATCGTAGTTGCCTCCGATACCGCCCGACGTGACGATGACGGCGCCGGCGGAGAACTCGAAATCGCCGACCGCAGTCCGCGACGACTTCACGCCGCGTGCGGCAGTGGTCGGTTCCAGGACGGTGCCGCGCACGCCTGTGACCGCGCCGCCCGCCGCCACCAGCTCGTCCACCTGGTGGCGGTGCTTCAGCGTCACCAGTCCGCGCTCGACACCGTCACGGACCTTGCGCGCGAACATCTCGACGAGCGCGGGGCCGGTTCCCCACGTGATGTGGAAGCGCGGAACGGAATTGCCGTGGCCGCCGGCGTCGTAACCGCCGCGTTCGGCCCAGTTGACCATCGGGAAGATCTTCAGGCCACGCTCCCGTAGCCAGGCGTACTTCTCGCCCGCCGCGAACTCGACGTAGGCCTGCGCCCAGCGGCGCGGCCAGCGGTCCTCGTCGTCGCGGTCGAAACCTGCGGTACCCATCCAGTCCTGGAGGGCAAGTTCGTACGAGTCCTTGATCCCCAGGCGACGCTGATCAGGGCTGTCGACGAAGAACAGTCCGCCGAAAGACCAGAATGCCTGTCCGCCTAGGTTGTTCGAATTCTCTTGATCGACGAGCAGCACCTTGCGGCCCGCGTCGATCAACTCCCCCGTTGCGACCAATCCCGCGAGACCCGCGCCCACCACGATCACGTCTGCGTCCATGGACGGAAAGACTACCGACCGGTAGCGCCCGATGGGAGACGAGTCCGGCGATCGCCCCGAACGACCTCAGGCCACACTGCGATCGAATACGGTGCGCTGCCAACGGTAGACGCTGGGCTCCGCGCCGTGGTGCAGTGCGATATCCACAGCGTCGAGCATCGCTTGCCGAGGCCCCGGCTTCGCCAGGTGCGCTCCAGATATTGCGACACGCAACAGTTCACCACGGCGCGCCACGCGCCCCGCCCCGATCACCATGGCCCGACACCACCACGGTTCGGTCTTCGCGCCGTCCCCGATGCCGTAGACGCGGGATTTGACGACGGTGTCGCGTTCGAGGTCACGGATCCCCGCGATGTCGGCCATCAGACGGAACCCGGCGTGCGGGAGCGCGGCGAGTGCACCCGGCGATCCGAGCCAGCGCGGGGGCGCGAACAGGCGGGTACGCAAGCCGACCTCTTCGAGGACACGGTCGGCCGCGAGCAGACGCAGACGGGCTTCGTGCTCGGGCAGTGCGGCGAACTCGGCGCGACGGCGCTTGGTCGCAGCCTGGTCGTACCCGTGCAGAACCACCGCGTCGCCCCCTTCACGGCGTTCGAGCAGCCACTCCTGGGTCTCCGGATCGTTGATCAGGCGGTAGTGATCTTTGAGCCTCGGCGCGACGAACAGCGACAGGGGCACGCCGCGGGCGTCCATCTCCCGCGCGAATCCGTCGATGACGTCGCGTGTGGCGTCCCTGATCCCCGAGACCGACACGATCAGTTGTCCGCTCATGCCTTTCACGATGCACGATGCGGATGAACGGAAATCGTCGGGGGGCCGAAACCTACGCGACAGTCCGTCCACGGTCTGCACACTGGGAGGGCATGTACCGGCGATACAACGGAGGCAGTCGATGACCGGCGAACCGCATGTCGATTGGGATCCGCGCTCCGCACAGGTCCAGACCGACCAGGTCGCGGCATACGACGAGATGCGCGCCCGGTGCCCCGTGGCGTACAGCGCGTACCGCAACTGGACGGTGTTCCGGCACGCCGACATCGTGCGGATCCTCGACGACCCCGGCACGTTCAGCAACTCGGTGTCGTCACACCTGTCGGTTCCCAACGGGATGGATCCGCCGGAGCACACGGCGTTCCGTGCGATCAACGATCGCTACTTCACTCCCGGCCGCATGCGCGAGTTCGAACCCGAGTGCCGCGCGGTGTCGCGGCAGCTCGTCGGCGCGCTCGGCGACGGCCTCGTCGAGATCGTCTCCGAGCTGGCCGAACCGTTCGCAAACCGTATCCAGTGCCGCTTCATGGGATGGCCGGCACGCCTTCACGACCCGCTGCGGGAATGGACACGCAAGAACCGGGAAGCGACGCGTGCCCTGGACAGAGAAGCGATGTCGGCGATCGCGATGGAGTTCGACGGTTACATCCGAGAACAGCTCGATGAGCGCCGCACCCTCGACCGGCCGGCCGACGTCACCGCCGAACTGCTCGCCGAGCGGGTGAACGGACGGCCGCTGTCCGACGCCGAACTGGTGTCCCTCATCCGTAACTGGACGGTCGGGGAACTGAGCACGATCGCCGCCTGTGTCGGGATCCTCGTGTCGTTCCTCGCCGCGAACCCCGATGTCCAACGTCGTCTCCGTTCCGAGCCGGATCTCATCGGCGCTGCGTGCGACGAAATTCTGCGCATGCGTGCGCCCTTGATCGCGAACCGTCGTCGCACCACCGAGGAGGTGACGGTGAGCGGCCGGACGATTCCAGTGGGCGAGCGCGTCATGGTGCTGTGGGCGTCGGCGAATCGCGACGAGGGCGTCTTCGGTGATCCCGACGAGTTCCGGCTCGACCGCGATCCCGACGACAATCTGCTCTACGGGCGCGGCATCCATGGGTGCCCCGGCGCACCGCTGGCGAGACTCGAACTGACGGTATTGATCGAAGAGCTGCTCGCCGCGACCGACTTCATCGAAGTGGCCGTGCCTCCGGGTCACGCCGCGTACCCCGCAGGCGGGTTCGACAGCGTACCGGTCTCACTGCTTCGGCGCTGAGTGACCGGCATCTCGTTCATCGGGACCGATTCCCGCCGGCCCTTCTGCCAGGAATAGCTTTCTCCCGTGACGAACCGGCTTCAGACATACCCCAACCTGCTCTCCCCCGGTGCCATCGGTCCCATTGCTCTGGACAACCGGGTGGTGCTGCCTGCGATGGACATGAACCTCTGCGAGGACGGCGAGATCGAGCAGGGCGACATCGATCATTTCGTCGCTCGCGCCGCCGGGGGAACCGGGCTGATCATCACCGGATGCTGCGCAGTTGCGTACCCCGCCGGATGTGCCAGCACGAAGGAGCCCGGACTGTCCGAGGACCGGTTCATCCCCGGGCTCAAAGCGCTCGCCGACGCGGTTCACGACGCAGGAAGCAAGCTGTGCGTGCAGATGACGCACCACGGCAAGGTTGCGCGTATCGACACGGTCCAGGATCGGCCACAGCTCGTTCCGAGCAGGCCGAAGCCACCGAGCGACATGAGCGCGTTCATCGACAACACGCCCGAGGAACTGAAGAAGATGGCCGCCATCCAAGGCGGCAAGCAGACCACGTATCACGAGGCCACCGTCGATGACATCGAGTGGCTGATCCGCATGTTCGCCGAAGCGGCAGGACGTGTGAAGACTGCCGGTGGCGACGCGGTCGAGATCCATGTCGCCCACAATTACGTTCTCGGCGGGTTCCTGAGCCGGTATTCGAATCAGCGCACCGACGAATACGGCGGGTCGCTGGAGAATCGGGCCCGGCTGACGGTCGAGGTGATCCGTGCGGTCAAGGCCGAGGTCGGCGACGACCTTGCGGTGATCGTGCGTCTGGCCGGCCAGGAGTACGGCGAAACCGACGGTCTCACCGTGGAGGAATCCACGGCCGCCGCCGTCATGTTCGAGCAGGCGGGCGCGGACGCCATCCACGTCACGGGAACCGCGCTCAACGCGTTCGCGAACTTCACCGACGGCCCGCTGCCCGACAAGGTCGGCTTCTACACCGACAACGCTGCCGCCATCAAACGTGCGGTGTCGATCCCGGTCATCACCGTCGGCCGCATGTTGCCCGAGGTCGGCGAGAAGATGATCGCCGAGGGACACACCGATTTCGTTGCGATGGGCCGCCAGTTGCTTGCCGACCCGCAGCTCGTGAACAAGCTCGAGACGGGCCGCACCGAACAGATCCGCCCGTGCATCAACTGCTACGTGTGTGTTCAGGAGAACTTCTGGGATGCCACGCCGATCTGCGCGGTCAACCCCACGCTCGGCAACGAGACGCTGATGCCGTTCGTCCGGAGCGCCACATCCAAGCACGTCGTGGTCATCGGCGCCGGGCCTGGCGGTCTGGAGGCGGCGCGGGTCGCCACCGAACGCGGACACCGGGTGACGGTCCTCGACAAGGCGGACCGGCTGGGCGGCACGATGTGGTTCTCCAGCCTGACCACCCCCGACAACGGACGCATGCTGAAATGGCAGGCTCAGGAAGTCACCCGGCTCGGCATCGACGTGCGCCTGAACACTGAGGCGACCGCGGCATCCGTGCGTGCGCTGAACCCGGATGTGGTGATCGTCGCGACCGGCGCAGTACGAGAGCGTCCGACCGTTCCCGGCGGCGACCTGCCGCACGTGCACACCGGCGACAGCATGCGTGCACTCATGACAGGTACGGGCGACGTCTCCGATCAGGCACTGTTCCTGCGCATCATGGGCAAGCTCGGCAAACTGGCAGGCATCACCACCAGCGCCGAACGGATCCGCAGCCTCAGTACCCGGTTCCTGAAGTTCCTGCCGATGGCCAAGGACGTCGTCGTGATCGGTGGCTCGCTCGTCGGACTCGAGCTGGCAGAGTTCATGGCCGAGCGCGGTAGCCGCGTGACGCTGCTCGCCGAAGGGCAGCAGCTCGGTGTTCCGATGGCGATGCCGCGCAGGTGGACCGCTGCGAAGCATGCTCGTGAAATCGGCGTGCAGGTGCACCGCAATGCCACTGTCGAGCGGATCACGCCGAAGACCGTGGAGTTCACCGTCGACGGCGAGACGAAGTCTGCCCGCGCCAGCATGGTCATCGTCGCGTCCGGTGTGTCGGCCGCTGCACCGCTGGCCGACCAACTGGCCGATTCGGGCCTGGATGTACGCGTGGTCGGCGACGCAGGCAGCGTCGACTACATCGAAGGTGCGATCCACTCGGCGTGGAAGGTCGCAGCCGAACTCTGACGGGTACCGACAGCAGCGGCGGCAGGCACCCGTGGGTGCCTGCCGCCGCTGTCGGTAGGGATGTCGGCTGTCAGGCGTCTGCGGCGTCCGGCTCGAACGCAGCACCCGCGAACGTGTCGCGGTGCACCGCATCGGTGAGCTCACGTCCGCTGCGCCAGCCGAACCGCTCGAGATCGGGGACCTCCTGCAACGCGGTGACCGGTCCGACGCACAGCCACGCGATGGGCCGGACGGGACCGGCGACACCGACGAAGTCGGCGAGGAACGGCTCCTCGTAGAACGACACCCAGCCGACGCCGAGCCCCTCCGCTGTCGCCGCGAGCCAGAGATTCTGGATCGCGAGCACCGCGGAGAACAGACCCGATTCGTCGATGGTGTGGCGGCCGAGGATATGTTTGCCGCCCCGCTCCGGGTCATAGGTGACGACGATGCCGGTTCCGGACTCGACGATCCCCTCGACCTTGATCGGGTCGAAGGTGCCCTTGCGGTCTTCGGGCAAAGAGTCGGCGAATGCCTGACGGCGCCCTGCCACATGCTCGGCGAACTGCGCGAGACGTTCCCGGTCCTGCACGACCACGAAGTCCCACGGTTGGGTGTTGCCGACGCTCGGCGCGTGGTGGGCAGCCCCGAGGACGCGCCACAGCACGTCCTCGGAGATCACGTCACCGCTGAACTCGGCGCGCACGTCGCGGCGCATGCGGATGATGTCGTACAGCGCGTCACGCGCCTCGGTCGAAAACATGTTTCTCGTGCTCTGTTCTGGTCTGTCGCGGCAGGGTGGTCTTCAGGCGGGCAGGATCTCTTCGAGCGCGTCGATCACTTCGGGTGCATCGGGTTCGGTGCGGGGACGGAAGCGGTTCACGACCGTACCGTCGGGCGCGATCAGGAACTTCTCGAAGTTCCACTGGATGTCACCGGCTTCGCCGCTCGCGTCGGCCTGCTTCGTCAACTCGGCGTACAGCGGGTGCCGGTTCTCGCCGTTGACCTCGATCTTCTCGAGCAGGGGGAACGTGACGCCGTAGGTGGTCGAGCAGAACTCCTGGATCTCCTCGGCGGTGCCGGGTTCCTGACCCATGAATTGGTTGCACGGGACACCGATGACGAACAGCCCGCGGTCGGCGTAGTCCTTCGCGAGTTGTTCGAGCACGGTGTACTGCGGCGTGAGGCCGCACTTGGATGCGACGTTGACGACGAGGAGGGCATGGCCGTCCCACGCACCGAGGCTGGTGGGTTCACCGGAGAGGGTGTTGATGGTGATGTTCTGCAGAGGCGTGGTCATACAACCAAGTTAGCGTGCCCATCTACACTGCTCCCTCAGGCGCGTAGAACCACCCTTCTTCCAGTAGCCGAGCAACGGCCATGCGCGGGTGTCGATCAGGATCAGTCCGAGCCGAACCCTGACGCCGAACGGGTGAACACCTCACGCAACATCGGCACGAAGTGATCGATCGGCAAGGTCTCGTAGCCTGGGTCGAAGGACACCTGGTCCCACTCGGCACAGAAGTGGGCGCAGGTGCCGAAATACGGTGAACCGCGGAATTTTTCGCGTGCATCGGTATCGAGGCCGAGCCGGTCCCAGTAGTGGTAACCCTGGAAGATTCCGTGGTGTTGCACGACCCATGTCGATTCCGCGTCCAAGTATGGACGGACGATCGACGCCGCCAGCTCCGCGTGGTTCGCCGGCGCCATCGCGTCGCCGACGTCGTGCAGCAGCGCGGCGACTATCAGATCGGTTCTGGCCCCTTCGCGGTACGCCCTCGACGCGGTCTGCAGCGAGTGCTCGTAGCGGTCGACCTGGTAGCCGAGCGTCGGCCCTTTGAGCGAGTCGAGCAGGTCAACCATGGTGTCCACCAGGCGATCGTTGAGGAACTTCTTCGACTCCGTGAAGATGAGTGCGATGTCCTCCTTGGTGGACTCGTCCATTCTGGTGAAGCCCACCACACGGTTCGGCTGGTCGATCTCGGTCACGTGGACCTCCCCTTTTCACTGGCGGATACAGAATCGAGACCCGCGGGCGTACTGCCTTCCTACCGGCGCAGCAGCACTGGAACAACGATATTCCCTCTCAGCGGGCCGAACTCATCCCTGCGCCCCTCTCCCTACCGGATCGAGGAGGCCGACACCGGCCGCGACCTCGAGCTCACCCGCGGCAAGCGCCGCCAGAGCCAGGTCCCGGACCTGCCCCTTGGCAAGTTTTCCTCCCGAGGACCGGGGCAGCTCGTCGACTACGAGCAGGTACTCGGGCAGGCACTCCTTGGTCACCCCGTGCTCGATCAGATGCGCGACCAGGCCGGGCAACGTCAGCCCGGCAGCGGAACTTCCGCTGACGACGACGCAGACCCGTTCACCGAAGACGTCGTCCGGAAGTCCGACAGCCACGGCCATTTCGACATCCGGGTGGGTCTCGACCTCTCGCTCCACGTGGGCGGCGGAGATGTTCTTCCCTCCTCGGATGATGATTTCGGCCTTGCGGCCCACAACGGTGAGGTAGCCGCTGTCGTCGATGGTGACGAGGTCTCCCATGAGCAGCGAGCCGTCCGGTGCGTAGAGCTCGTCGTTGGCCGCCGGGTCGTCGTAGTACCCCATGCTCAAGAGCGGCCCTGTGCCACCCGGCTGCCCCGGTCCGCCACTGGCGGTGATGTCCCGCCCCTCGTCGTCGTACAGCCGGACTGTCATCGAGGGCACCATCCGGCCCGCAGTCGTCAGCCGCTTCTCCCGAGGGTCCTTCGTCGTCGTGTAGCTGAACGCGCCGCTCTCGTTGGATCCGAAGAACTGCAGCACGGTGGCGCCGGTCCGGTCCTCGAACCTCGCGGCGTCGCGGTACGGCACCGCTTCGCCGCCAGTGAACATGACTTTCAGGGACGACAGATCGACCTGTTCCGCCAGATCCGAGGCGAGCAGCATGCGGAATTGCGTACTGACACAGAACAGGACAGTCGCCCGCTCCTCTGCAATTTTCCGCACCATCTCGTCGGCGGTGAAGCGAGGCAGCAGCACCGCGGGTGCCCCGAGCATCGCCGGTGCGAAGTGGCTCGTCCACAGTCCGAAGCCGAAGGGAGCCGGGACCGCCGCGAGGAATACCTCGTCGTGGCCGAGTTCGCCGGCGTCGATGGCCAGTTGGGAGAAATGCATCCAGCGGTTCTGGAACTGCACCACGCACTTGGGCAGGCCGGTGGTGCCCGAAGTGGAGTTCAGCATCGAGACATCGTCCGGACCGAGAGCGCGCGGACGCACCAGGTCGTCCGGGGCGAACTCGACCGGGACCTCACGCCAGCGTCCTGCGTCGAGCCGGCGGAGCGCCTGCACCTGCCCGTCCCCAACGACGAGGTGCACGCGGACCGGCAGCCCGGCCGCACGCACGAGCTGCCCGAGTTGCTCGATGTCGCGGCCACGGTCATCCGCTCTCGTGATCAGCGCGACCGCACCGGAACGACCGAGCAGGTGCGTGATCTCGGCGTCGCCGGCACGTGCGCCGATGCCCATCGCCACAAGGCCGGCTCGCTCGGTCCCCACCAACGCGGCATGCACATCCGCAGTGTCCGGGAGGAGCACCCCGACGCGGCCCCCGGGCTCGATTCCTGCACCCACCAGTGCCGCCGCGATGGTGTCGGCATATGCGTCGTAGGCAAGCCAGCTCGTCCGGTCCGTACCGGCGACAAACGCCGGCGCCGCGGGAATCCTCCTCGCGTGGTCGGCGACGACCTCACCGAGCGAACGCGTACCCCACCAGCCGGCCTGCCTGTAGCGCGCAGCCGCCGCGTTGTCCATCACTGCCTCCCGGGCCTGAATTCATGATCGTGTCGGCCATCACACGACGGCCCGAACACACGGTAGCGCCAGAGCAACGGTTGATCAATCACTTGATTGGGAATTCTCAACCGTTCGCTTGATCGGAACTGCAACAGCCGTTACCGTACCCCTCGTACGTGACTCGCCTCACACAACTTGGGCCTGCTGAGACCGGGTCCACTTCCTCGTGGACCTCGGCCCCGGCTTCGTCGGGGCGAAATGCACTAGCCGCAAGAGAAAGATCGGATCGCATGGAAACCCTCGACTACGACGCCACGACGCACGGACCGTCCGCCACCGACAAACTGCACTTCCACGAGGCCGGTGAAGGTCATCCCCTCGTACTGCTGCACGGGTCCGGACCAGGAGTCTCCGGCTGGTCCAACTTCTCGAAGAACCTGCCGGCCTTCGCACGCAACTTTCGCACCATCGTTGTCGACATGCCCGGATTCGGTGCGAGCCCGGATATCGAGTACGACCGTCCGTACCCCGAACTCGCCGCGGAGTCGATAGTCACGCTGCTCGACGACCTCAGCATCGAAAAGGCCCACGTTCTCGGCAATTCCATGGGCGGATGGGTCGCGCTCGAGACGGCGGCGATCGCACCAGAACGCGTCGAGCGACTGGTGTTGATGGGCCCCGGCGGCCTGTACGCACCGTTACTGGGACCGATGATGAGCGAGGGCGCCCGGCGCCTGAACGCCTTTCTCGTCGACCCCACCCGCGAGGCACTCGAAGCCTGGGTCGAGTCGATGGTCTACGACCCGGCGACGATCACACCGCAGTTGCTCGACGAGCGCTGGAACAACGCCACCGCACCCCGCGCCATCGATCGGATGCGCGCGGTCATGGCGTCGTTGGCCCTGCCCGGCAAGGCGCCGTTGTGGGCACGCACCGACGAGATCCCGCACCGGACCCTGGTCACCTGGGGCCGCGACGACCGCATGCTGCCCCCGGACGGCGCCCTGTTCGCGCTCCGCCGCATGCCCAAAGCGGACCTGCACATTCTCGGCGAATGCGGGCACTGGGCCCAAGTCGAACGCAAGCACGACTTCGAGTCGCTCACGACCGATTTCCTCACCCGCTGATTTCCCCTCTGGCACCGAAGGAGTTTTCCCACATGGAGTTCCAGCACGACGCACTGGACACCGCCCTCGCTGCAGGTGACCGCCTGAAGGCACTCGAAACCGAATGCACCGAGGAGCGCCGACTCTCGGCGGACACCGCGAAGATCCTGCGCGACGCGGGCATCATGCGACTCATCCAACCCAAGCGCTACGGCGGGTTCGAGGCCGATCCTGGCGTCTTCAACACCGCGATGTACGAGCTCGCACGGCTGTCCAGCTCTGCGGGCTGGGTCACCGGTGTCGTCGGCGTCCACTCCTGGCACCTGGGCCTGTTCCCGGATCGAGCCCAGAAGGACGTGTGGGGAGAGAATTCCGACGCGTGGATCAGTTCGTCCTACAGCCCGGCCGGCACCGCCAAGATCGTGCCGGGCGGCTACGAACTGACCGGACGCTGGGGATTCTCGTCGGGCAGCGACCACTGCGACTGGGTCTTCCTGGGCGCAATGGTCACCGACGAGCAGGGGAAGCGCACCGGGCAGCACATCCATCTGCTGCTCCCCCGCGCCGACTACACGATCGACGACGTCTGGTTCATGTCCGGCCTCGCCGGTACCGGCAGCAACGACATCGTCGTCGACGGCGCATTCGTGCCCGAACATCGCACACACGACGTCGTCGACCTCTACGCGGAGCGCTATCCCGGCAACGAGGTGAACACCGCCGGACTCTTCCGGCTGCCCTGGTACACCCTATTCGTCAATGCCGTCGCGGTGCCGTTGATCGGCATGGCCCGCCGGGTGATCGACGAAGCTGTCTCGATTCACAGGTCCCGCTTGGCGATCGACGTGTCCAAGATGCCGCACGCGGCCACGCTGGCACGCCTGACCGAGGCAGACTTCGAGGTCGACACCGCGTACCGGACTCTTCAGGCCGACCTCGCCGACGCCTTCGGTGCCGTCGAACGCGGCGCGACGGTTTCGATGGCGATGCGGCAGCGCACCAAACGCGATCACATTGCAGCCGTCGGGCTGGCGGTCTCGGCCGCGGACAAGGCATACCAGGTGGGTGGGCCACGGTCGATCGCGCTGTCGAGTGCACTGCAATCGGTCTGGCGCGACGTCCATGCCGGCCAGCACCATGCCATCAACCTGCCGGACATCGTCAATCTCGAATACGGCCGGTACATGCTCACCGGCGAACCCGGCAACCTCTACTGATTTCGAGGAGTACGCAATGCCTGTTCTGTCACTGGGATACCTACGTCTCAACGTCGAGTCTGCGGAGCGGTGGAATCCCTTCGTCCGCGATTTCATCGGCATGATGCCGGTCGACGGCCCGTCGGCGGACTCACTGCACTATCGCATGGACCACTACCCGCCGCGCTTGGTCGTCACCGAATCGGCCACACCGGGACTCGAAGCCGTCGGTTTCGAGGTCCTCAACCGCTCCGACCTGAAGGACCTGATGTCCCGAGTCGAGGCCGCGGGCATCGACACCCACGCCGGCACCCCCGAGGAGTGCGCGCTGCGGCAGGTCACGGGCTTCGCCGCATTCGACGACCCGTCCGGCAACCGGGTGGAACTGTTCTACGGGCCGGTACTGAGCCATCGGAGTGTGGAGCTTGGGCACCTGTCCGGCTTCGTCACCGGCGATCAGGGCATGGGACACGTCATCCTCAATTGTGTGGATACCGAAGCGGCCTACGAATTCTACGTAGGAGTACTGGGATTCGCCGAGCGCAACTCGCTCGCGTTGCCCGGCGGCACCAGCTACTTCCTCGGCTGCAACGCACGCCAGCACACGCTCGGGCTCAATCCTGCCGCGGGCCCTGCACTGCTGCACTTCATGGTGGAGACCGTCGACATCGACGACGTGGGCAAAGCTCTCGATCGCGCCCACGATCTCAACGTCCCGATGATGCAGTCGCTGGGCAAGCACACCAACGACCGGATGCTCTCGTTCTACACCTACTCCCCCGACGGGCACGCCACCGAGATCGGATGGGGTGGTGAACGAATCGAAGACGCGGCACCGACCTACCGGATCACCGAGGGCGCAGTGTGGGGCCACCGGTACACGCCGCCGCCGGCCGGAGCGAAGGGTCTCCCGCAGTGACAGGCACCGTCGACGGCGGGGTGCCGGCGGGCGGCACCACCGTCGGCGCGGAGGACACCCACCGGTGGACGCCCCGGCTCGTGACGATCCTGATCGTCCTGATTCTCGTCAGTGAAATCATCCCGGTGTCCGCGGTCCTCGCCGGTACCGCGTTGCCTGCCATCTCGGCCGAGTACGCGACCGCCCAGGCCGGCTGGACCATGACGATCGCGTTCCTCACCGCGAGCATCGCGATGCCGTTGGTGGGCAAGCTCGCCGACATGTACGGCAAGAAGCGCCTGTTGATGGTCGTGCTCGCGATCACCGTCGTCGGCTCCCTGCTGTCCGCGGTCGCGTCGAGTTTCCCGATGTTCCTTCTCGGCCGGGCACTACAGGGTGCGATCTTCTCGGTCGCGTTCCTCTGCTATTCGCTGATCCGGGACGTCTTCCCGGAGAAGATCGTGCCGTTCGCGGTCAGTGTCACCGTGACCGGGACCGGTATCGTCGTCGTGCTGCAGCCGTTCCTCGCGGGCTGGCTCATCGACAATCACGGTGTCGCGGGCGCCTTCTGTTTCGTCACCGTCCTCACGGCGGCACTGGCAGTCGCCGCTCTGCTCGTAGTGCCGGAATCCCCGGTGCGGTCCTCGGATTCGCGTCCCGACCTGATGGGTGCGTTCCTGCTGGGCAGCTCGGTCGCGGCCGTCCTGGTCGCGGTGAGCTCGGCGCCGCAGTGGGGCTGGACCAGCGCCGGAACCCTCGGCCTGCTGGCGGCCGGGTGCGCCCTGTTCGCGGCCTGGATCGTGCAGGCGGGCCACGTCCCCGAACCGCTGGTCGATCTGCAGCAACTGCGTCGTCCGGCGCTGCTGTACACGGTGCTCGCGTCGGGCCTGGTGTATGGCGTCGGCACCACGACCAGCTCGATCCTCGCGATCATGGCCATGACGCCTCGCGAGGCCGGCGGTGACTACGGATTCGGCATGACAGCCAGTGAGTTCGCGATCTTCGGCGTGATCAACGGCATCGGCATCGTCGTCGGCGGACTGATCGTCGGACTCACGGTGCAGCGACTCGGAGCGAAAGCGCACATGGTCGCGGCGGCCGTCGCCGTCGCGGTCGGCGCGCTGACGATGGGCCTCGGACGCGGCGACGAACTGCTCGTGCTCACCGCGACCGGACTTGCCCATCTCGGTGTGGGACTGGCGGGCGCCGCGATCCCGAACCTGGTCATCGCGGCGGTGCCACCCGAACATCAGGTGGTCAGCTCCAGCCTCACCGAGGTGAGTCGCACCCTGATGGCGGGTATCGGCACGACCGTGGTGTTCGTGGTGCTCAATGCGAACATTCAGGCGATGGCCGGCGGAATTCCGTTGTACGAGGGCATCGGCTTCCAGTGGGCGTACATGTTGATCGCCGCATCCGCAGTGCTCGGTGGCCTGGCGGCGACGCGACTGCCCGGACGAACCGGCGAACCATCGACGGCCTGACCCCCGCGCAGCATCGGCACAGGACGCACCGCCCGACCGACCGAGTCCTGATTCTCATAGAGGATCCGGCAGTCGAGCGGGCGGTGCGCGCACCATCTGTCGGTGATGCCGGCTCCTCGTACCCACCGTCCGTACCGCGGAGGAAATGCAGCCCTGCTGCCGGACGCCGACATCGTCATCGTCATCGCGAACTGGCGTTGCTGCCACCGGAAGCGTTGGTGATCAACGTCGCCCGCAGTCCGGTCGTCGACGAGACTGCGCTCGCCGCTGCGATTCGCTCCGGATCCGTGGCCGGGGCCGCGCTGGAGGTCTTTGTCAGCGAACCGCTAGAGTCCGGCAGTCCGCTTTTCGGAGCTGGACAACGTCCTGCTGAGCCCTCATGTCGCCGGAGGTAGTTCGGCTGCCCGTCAGCGCATGTTCGAGATGGCAGCGGCCGATATCGCAGGGTGTGCCGCGACGAACTGCCGCTGTGGATGCTGGGGTAATCCCGCCGACCCGGCGGGAACGACAGAGCAGGCGCAGACCAAATTCACTAAGTTTGGTAACTTTGGCTTCATGGACTCCCGAGATCGAAAGGACGCGACGGCGGTGCCCGCAGGGGCACCGGACCGGAAATCGCAGATTCCCGATCCGGGCAGCCTGCGCTGGCGACGACTGGCCGAGATGGTGGCAGACCAGATCCGCGAGCGGATCTTGCGCGGCGACCTGAACGAGGGCGACCTCCTGCCGAAGGAAGCCGAACTGCGCGAGCAGTACCCGGTCAACGTCCAGTCCCTGCGTGAGGCCCTGCGCATTCTCGAGGCCGAGGGTCTCGTCCGTGTCCGCCGCGGTAACCGGGGCGGAGCCGTCGTGCACCGGCCCACCCCCGGAAACGTTGCCTACAGCCTCTCGATGGTGCTCGCGATGTCGGGAACGGACATCGACGACGTCGGTCGCGCGCTGCACGAGGTCGAGCCGATGTGCGCGGCGCTGTGCGCGGAACGCGGAGACCGTGCCACCGAGGTGGTTCCGGTTCTGCGCGCCCTGCACGAGGAATCACTGTCGAAAGTCGACGATCTTGTTGCCGCGACCGCACTCTCGCGACGGTTTCACGAATCCGTGGTGAAGCTGTGCGGAAACCGGTCGTTGATCGTGCTGGCTGGAGCCCTCGAGGCCCTGTGGTCGAGTCACGTCACGGACTGGGCCAGCAAGCGAGCGGACCCGGAACGGATTCCGCCGACCGAACGGACCCAGGCGCTGGCCGTTCACGGCCAGATCCTGCAGTGCATCGAGGACGGCGACGCCGCATCTGCGCGGGTGATCGCGGCCCGGCATCTCCGGGATGTACAAACCTATCCGCACGACCCGGACCGACCGGCCGTCTCGCTCGATCCCGCGGTCGCGCGGGACCGTCTATTCTTCGGCTGAGCGGGCCCGACCGGAAGGCCGGACCCGACCAGCACTCGGTCAGAAGCTGTTCGGATCGTCGATCACGCTCTGCGGCACTGGATGCCGGTACAGCTTGGATGCGTTCTCCCATGTGATCTTGGGTAGCTCACCTGCAGAGAGTCCCTTCATGGACTCACTGACGACCTCCATGGTCCGGGGCCACAGGCTGTCGCTGTGCGGGTAGTCCTCCTCCAGCAGGATGTGGTCGATCCCGATCCGGTCACGCAGAACCATCGTCGACGGATCCTCCACGGCGCAGAACCAGAAGTTCCGCTTCAGCACGTCCGCTGGGGAGATGTCGATGCCTTCCCATGTGCCGTACATCGACGAGTAGGTGTTCATGTGATCGAGACGGTCGAGAAGTGCAGGAACCCAACCGATTCCACCTTCCGACATTACGATCTTGATATTCGGGAAGCGCACCGGGATCTTCGAGAACAACCAGTCGACGGTCGCGAACATGGCATAGCCGAAGAACAACGTGCCGGACACATCAGGCGGAGCGTCCTCCGACGTACTCGGCGACGTGCTGGACGAGCCGATGTGCAGGTTGATGACGGTCTCGGTCTCCTCGCACGCCCGCATGATCGGGTCCCAGTGACCCGAGTGCACGGACGGCAGCCCGAGGGCGTGGGGGCCCTCGGAGAAGGTCACCGCCTTGAAGCCCCGCTCGGCGTTGCGGTAGATCTCCTGCGCACCGATCTCGGGGTCGAGGAAATACGGGATCTGGCAGGGGATGATGCGGTCCGGGTACGGGCCCGCCCAGCCCTCGAGGTGCCAGTCGTTGTAGGCGCGCGTCGCAGCAAGCGCCAGTTCCCGGTCGTTGGTGCTCAGTTGTAGACGCTGACCGGCGAAGCCGGGGAGGAACGACGGGAAGTTCAGGGACGCATACACACCCGAGAGGTTCATATCCTTGACACGGTGGTGGATGTCCCACGAACCACGGCGCATGTCCTCGAAGCGCTGCGGGTCGAAACCCCACTCGTCGACCGGGCGTCCGACGACCGCATTGAAACCGACGTTCGGGATCTCCTTACCGTCGTACACCCAGATATCCGCGCCGTCGCGGTGGATGACCTTGGGTGCCCGGTCGGCGAGCTTCGCCGGCAGGCGACCTTCGAACGCGTCCTTGGGCTCGACGATGTGGTCATCGACGGAGATGAAGGGGAAGGGCCGGTGCGCCCTCTCCGGTTCGGGCAGGAAGGTCACCTTCCCCTTGACGTTCTGGGTGAAGTCGGTGTTGTGGATCAGTTCGTCGAGATTGGCCATCTCGCACGCTCCTCAATTGTCGGGGGTCGGCGAATCCGGCTGCGTTACCTACGCAGCCGCAAATTTTGGGGTATGGAGGTCTTCAGTCGAGAACGTCGAGATCGGTCCGGAGCAGCTTGCGCACGGCGCCGGCCCAGTAGACACCGGCCGCTCGCTCGACGAGCGCCTTCTGCATCGCGACTCGAATGCTCTTCTCGATCGGCAGTGGGTCCTTGCCGAGCAGCAGGATGTCGTACGCCAGCCGGCAGAACCGGTCGATCGAGGCCGCGCGGTAGACCGCGAGTTCGATCGTGTCGGCAGTGGTGATGATGCCGTGGCTGGCGAGGATGACGTTGTTACGGTCGCCGATCTGGTCGGCGAGACCCCGACCGAGCTCGGCGTCGTTGATCTCACCGTCGTACTCGTCGACCAGGGAGAGGTCGTCGTCGTACAGACTGCCGGTCTGATGCGCAATCATCGGCAGAACACCGACAGCAGCCAGCACGGTCACGTAGTACGGGTGGTTGTGGATGACCACCCGGGCGTCCGGACGACGCCGGTGCAGTTCGGTGTGGATGTGGTAAGCGGGCGTGACATCCCATTTACCCTCGATCACAGCACCGTTCGCGTCCACACGGCACACATCGGAAGCCGCGACCTCGTCCCACCACAACCCCCACGGGTTGATCAGGAGGCTGTCGTCGTCCCGATCGGCCCAGGTGATGTGGCCGGCCATGTTCTCGCTGAAGCCGTCGCGCGCCAGAATCCGGAACGCGCAGGCGAGCTTCTGCTCGTTGTTGAGATCGACCCCGATGGGGGGCGTGGCACGCGGTCGCCACTCACCCATCGAATCCGGACCACCTCCGATGGCCGTCGATTCGTCGCACACGGTCACAGCGCCTCCATGGAGTGAGATTGGGGTCACAGATTCGGACGTGTCGGAACTCTATCTTACAAAAGATACCGATGTAAGCCCTCACATCAGCAAACCTCACGCCGTCGACGAACAGCACCAGCCCGCACCCGCGACCACCGACCGGCCCCCAGGTCTCCCGATCTGCACACATACCGTGCGGCCAGAGCCGCCAGAGATGCACATCGCGCCTCCCACGTCCCGCCATTGCCAGCCAAACGCTTGATTGACATATTTTGCGGATCGCCCTAAATTTGTGATGCTCGCCATACAGCGCGCAGTCCTCCGTGTTCTCGTGCCCCTCGTCCCGACTCCGAATCGGACAGGAGCAGAAAACCGAGGAACCACACGACGGCACCGTGTCCCCTCCAACAACCGTCCAGCGCTGAGACTGCTCCGCCCCTCCCACTGCCCCACCGCACCCCTCCCGACAAGGAGAACCGGCATGACCGCCTCACCAACACAGAACAATCCTGCGGAGAGTCCGACGCCGGCGATCCGATCCCGGGTCAAGGGCCGGGCTCGGATGATTCTGGCCGTCAATATGGGAAACACGTTGGAGTGGTTCGACTGGACAGTGTTCGCGATTTTCGCGGTCTACTTCTCCAACCAGTTCTTCCACTCGACCAACGAGGTGTCGAACCTGTTGTCGACGATGGCGGTGTTCGCGGTCGGGTTCGTCATGCGCCCGATCGGCGGCCTGATCTTCGGGTTGGTTGCCGATCGCCGCGGACGGAAATTCGTCATGGTGCTGACCATGACACTGGTCGCAGCATCGAGTGTCCTCATCGCGATCGCGCCCACCTACGAACGGATCGGCGTGTTCGCGTCGCTGTGGCTGCTCGTCGTCCGCTGCATCCAGGGCGTAGCACACGGTGGTGAGCAGGGCGGGTCGTACACCTATATCGCCGAGGTGGCGCGGCCCGACAACCGCGCGCTGTGGGGTACCACGGTCATCATGTCCACCGTCGGCGGAACAGTGCTCGCCACCCTCCTCGGCGCAGTGATGCGTACCGCGATCGACTCCCAGGCGATGGCCGACTGGGGCTGGCGCATCCCGTTCCTGATCGGCGGTGCGCTCGGATTCTTCGCGCTCTACCTGCGCCGCGGCCTCGAGGAATCCGCAGCTTTCACCGACCACGCCGCCGAGGCCGCGAGCACCGGGACACGGTCGTCGGCACGCTCCGCGCTCCGCGACATCTGGGCGCAGCGAACCTCGATCCTGCGCGTCGTTCTCCTCGTCGGCGGCACATCGGTCTTCTCGTACACCTGGTCGGTCAACGCTCCCGCGTACGCCATCAGCTTCCACCACGTGAACGACAAACTTGCGATGTGGGCCGGCGTGGTCGCCAACATCGTCTTCATCCTCGCTCTCCCGCTCGCGGCACTCCTCGCCGACCGATTCGGACGTCGTCCCAACAACATCGTGTGGGGACTGCTGGTGGCCTTGCTCGCCTTCCCCTTGTCGGGCATGCTCGACGGTTCGGCTCTCACCCTGGTAGTGGCGATGTCCCTGGCGCTCGTCATCCAGGCGCTCGGGGCCAGTACACAGGTCGCCTGGTTCGCCGAATTGTTCTCCACGAAGTCCCGCGCGGCAGGTACGGGAATCGCGGTGTCGCTCGCGGCTGCGATCTTCGGAGGTACCGCGCCGTACCTCAATTCGTGGCTGACCTCCCGCGGTACGCCGGACCTGTTCACCTGGTACGTCATCGTGCTCGCACTGGCTGTTGCCGCCGCCGCCTACTTCACCCAGGAGACCAAGGGCCTCGCCCTCACCGCGGAGACGGACGCGCCGAGCGAAACCACTGTCAGCCCGGCCTGACTGCCGGGGCCCGACGCATCGACCAACGAGACCGAGACCGAAAGAAGCTGACATGATCGACAATACCCGTACCGTCGAGTTCTCCCGGATGGACGACGCCACTGCCGCGGAGATGGAACTGATCCGCGACGAGGCCGCGGTCCATCGTCGCGACCACTGGCTCGGGACGGTTGTACGTCTGCTCGAGTCGATGAAGGGCTATACCTTCGGTTACCGCGTCGATCGCTACGAGCACTCGTTGCAGTCCGCGACCCGTGCACACCGGGAGGGTGCCCGCGTCGATCTCGTGATGGCCGCCCTCCTGCACGACATCGGCGACGATCTCTGCCCGGACAATCACAGCGAGGTCGCTGCCGCGATCCTGCGGCCGGTGCTCGACGACGAGGCGGTGTGGATCGTCAAGCACCACGGTGTCTTCCAGACCTACCATTACGGCGACAAGCTAGGAATTCCGACCGACAGTCGTGACCGGTATCGGGACTCCCCGTACTTCGATACCTGCGCCCACTTCTGCGCAGCCTGGGACCAGGAGTCGTTCGACCCCGACTACGACACCGAACCCCTCGAGTTCTTCATGCCGATGCTCGAGGAGGTCTTCTCCCGCCCACCGCGCACGTGGGGGGATCAGGACCTGGTGTGGTCGAAAGAGGACTCCGGGGACCCGCACTCCGCGTAGTCCGCACGCCCCCACCCCGCACAGGAGGAACCAGACAATGAGTTCGATCGACGCAGCGACTGCACGGCAGTACGTCGAGTCGGGTTGGTGGGGCACCGACCCGCTGCACGAGATCGTGCGGGTACAAGCCGTTGCCACCCCCGAGCGCTCCGACACATCGGACCGAAGGCTGAACACATCCGGCCGTCGACCGCGCTCGTCGGGCGGCAAGTTCGGCAGGCGCGATATACGCCGGGTGGCGCTCGAATCCGTAACGGCCGCATCATCGAATGTGATCGCGTCGTGACCAGAGTCAAGACCGTCGACGTCTTTACGTGCCGGGAAATCCTTCGGATCCGGTCCGGAATCGGACAGTACGCGCCCCCGGACGGATTCGGCGAGTACTACTGGTCCGAACTGCTCAGGGACTGCGCCGAATCCGACGCTCTCGAGGCCACCTGGGCGCACTACCGCACAAAGACACGGCCGTTGGCCCCCGCGGACATTCTCGGGGAGGTCGAGTCGAGACGCGCACCTCGGGTGGCGATGGTTGCAAGGGTCGCCGATCGCCTGCTCGACGAACGCACACAGTTCGGCTGGACCTCCGAGCAGCTCACCCAGTGGCAAACTACCTTCGAAACCGAGATCGGTAGAGGGGCCGACATCGAGGACGCGCGCGACTGCGCGGATGTCGACGTGTGCGGCGCCGCCGATTCAGGCGACAACGCCGCCGCAGAGATCGTGCCTTCGATGGCCCTGACCCCTCCCGCCGCTGACTGAGCCAGCCACTTCATTCATTTTGACCACACCGACGGACAGGACACCGCTTTTCGTGAAGCTCGGACTCTTTCTCGACATGCGCAACCCGACCCGATGGGAACGCCCCCGCGCCGAGCACTACGGTGCGATGCTCGATCGGGTTGCCTGGGCCGAGCAACTCGGCGCAAATTCGGTGTGGCTGACAGAGCACCACTTCTTCGAGGACGGCTACCTGCCGCAACCGCTCACCCTCGCCGCCGCGATCGCCGCCCGAACCGAGCGCATCAGGATCGGCACGGCCGTCCTGCTCGCGCCCCACCGCCATCCCGTCCACATCGCGGAAGAGGCCGCGCTCGTAGACCTTGTCTCGGGCGGGCGACTCGAACTAGGGCTCGGCGCCGGGTGGTCCTCAGAGGAATTCGACGCATTCGGATCGGACTTTCGCACCCGTTACGACGTCACCGACACAGTGTTCTCCGCGGTGCGGAATCTGCTGTCGGATGGCGGTGTCACGCCGGGGCCAGCGCAGGCACCGGTGCCGATGTGGCTCGGATATCAGGGGCCCCGCGGCGCCGCCCGGGCCGGACGTCTCGGAGCCGGACTGCTGTCGCTCGACCCGGCTCTGTCGGCGCCGTACCTCATCGGTCTCGAGGAGGGCGGCCACGGCGCGGACGCGGCCCGCCGCGGTGGCATGCTCAACATCATTGTGGCCGATGATCCCGAGTCGACTACAAGACGACTGATCCCGCATTGGGCACACCAGCAGGCAACATATGCGAGCAGGCGTGGTGATGCGCGCAGCGCCGCCGATCTGGAGATCGAGTTGATCGCCGAGTTCGACCTGACGGGCGCGGTGCCGGGACTGACCGTCGCCACACCCGAGGTGGCGGCCCATGAGATCCGTCTCCGAACTCATTCCATGCCAGTCGAGCACGTCTATCTGTGGGCCGGACTCCCGGGGATGCCCGACGCGCTGGTCGACCGCCACGTGGAATTGTTACTCACCCGGGTCGCGCCGGTGCTCGCCGAGGCAGCACCATGCTAGGCCGCAAGGTCTTCTTCTCGTTCACCCAGGTGACAGACCCGACTTCGCACGCGGAGTACAACGCTTGGCACCAGCTCGACCATCGGCCCGAAAATCTCGCTCTGGACGGCGTCGCCCACGGCGAGCGGTGGGTGCACAGCCCGGACTGCGCAGAATCCACCCGGACCTGCGAAGTGCTCGACGGAGTGCACTACGTCAACAGTTACTGGTTCCGGGACCCCGTTGACGAGAGCTTCGCCCAATGGCAGAACCTCGCGGTCAGGACGTTCCAACTGGGACGGCGACCCGATGTCCGGCTCAGCCGGCGTCTGGCGATGGGCACTTTCATGCCGGTCAAGGGCTACGTGAGCCCGCGTTGTCTGCTCAGCGCGGACGCGTTGCCGATCCGCCCGAACCGGGGAATCTCGCTGGTCGCGACTCGGGTCCAGGACCCCAACGGCAGTGTGAGCGAGCAGTTCTTCGCCAAGCAGGACCGCGAAGTAATACCGGCCCTGCTGAAATGCGAGGAGGTCGCAGGGGTGTGGACCTTCTCGAGCTACAGCACCACACTCGACGTGGGACGCGATTCGGACGACGGGGTCACGTTCGCAGAGGACGACCGCACTTCATCGGGTCAGGTGCGGATCGTGATGGTGTTTCTCGACGGAGACCCAGCCCTACATCTGGCCGATCGGGCACGGCGCGGGATCGAACTCGAGCCGACCCCGCTCGAAGAAGGCATCGAACTCTTGTTCTCCGGGGTGCTACGCAACATCGAGCCCTGGAACTGGACATGGTTCGACTCGTGAGAAAGCAGTTTCCCGCATCACACCCCTACCACGTGGCAACTCGACCCCACCGGGGTCGCATGCTCGGCAAACATGGCCACAACGAGCGAAGAGCGCATTGACGTGGCTCAGGTAAACAGCCCTGACCTGCTGATAGCCTCGGATGTGGCGGCGCATGCACAGATCGTCAGACCCGGACACGAGAGGTGAACAGTGACAGCCAGTCGGCGTCAGAAGATCCTGGCCGAATCGGCTCGGCTTTTTTCCGAACGAGGAATGTCAGCCACCACGATCCGCGAGATCGCCGACGCGGTCGGGCTGAATTCCGGGACGCTGTACCACTACTTCAGTTCCAAGGATGCCATCGTTTCCGAGATCCTGAGGAGTTTCCTGACAGACCTGGTATGCAACTACGAGAGCGTCCGGGCCGAGCCCGAGACGGCCCGCCATCGTCTCGGGCTCATGGTCCGAGTCTCACTCGAAGTCGCAGACCAGCATCCCTACGCCACAGAGATCTATCAGAACGAGATCGAGAACCTCGGTGCGCTCCCCGAGTACACGGAGATCGCCGGTGCCGTCGAGTCCTCGCACCGGGCATGGTTCGACGTTGTCGATGAAGGAGTACGCGATGGTGAATTCAATTCCGGTATAGATGTATTCGAGTTTCAGCGGATGATGCGAGAGTGCGTTTTCCAGTCGGTCAGGTGGCACCGAGACACCCTCGCCGCCGACATCGAATCGATAACCGCCACTGTCACATCGGTTTTCTTCGACGGGTTCGCCCCGGCACGAACCGAATCAACCACAATGACGCTGCCCCCGTCGTCGACGAAGGTGAAGCGCGAACCGGCGCCCGCCGAACCACCGATCGACACAGTGGACGACCTTCGCTCCGAACTGGACGAGCTACGCTCCGATATGCGTGCCATGCGCGGTCTTATGGAATCGTTGTCCAAGTCTCGCAACGCGAATGGCAGCACCGCTACCGACGACTGACTTGCTGACGGGGTGGGCATACCGACAGGTCTCTACCAACCCGCCACTCGTGCGGCGGAGCGTGAATTCACCCTGACTCCGGCACTACGGCTCAACAGCAACCCAGCGCACTCAGAGCATTCCCGCATCAACCGCCTGGCACCGACACGGCTGCCGGTACATCTCTGAGAGGTACACGGCTTCCGTGCCGGCGGTAACCGGTCTCCGATGAGAGAGAACAGTAGGTCAGGCCGAGACTTTCTCGAGCCGAGACGGTTCCTTGAGAGGTTCCGGCATGCCGTCATTGTCGCCGAGCATGTTCTCGTCGAACGGCAGCCGACCCGAGAGCACCTCGTCCACTCGATCGCGGTCGACCGAGCGTGTCCACGTGCCGATCAGCAGCGTCGCGACAGCGTTGCCGGAGAAATTGGTGACCGCGCGCGCTTCCGACATGAAGCGGTCGACACCCACGATCAGACCGACACCGTCGAGCAGGTCGGGGCGGTGGCTCTGTAGGCCACCGGCCAGCGTCGCAAGACCGGCGCCGGTGACCCCGGCCGCGCCCTTCGAGGCGATCACCATGAACACCAGCAACGAGACCTGCTCCGACAACGTGAGCGGACTTCCCATGGCATCGGCGACGAACAGCGCGGCCATCGTCAGGTAGATGGCGGTTCCGTCGAGGTTGAACGAATACCCCGTGGGCACGACGACACCGACGGTGGTGCGCTCGACGCCGAGATGCTCCATCTTGGCGATCAGACGCGGCAGCGCGGACTCCGACGACGACGTTGCGAAGATCAGGAGGTATTCACGGGCCAGGTAGCGGACGAGTCTGAACACCGAGACTCCCGCCACGGCCTTGAGCAGCGAGCCGAGCACACCGAACACGAACACCAGGCACGTGAGGTAGAACGCGAGCATCAACGCACCCAACTGCACGACTGCGTTCAGCCCCGTCTGTCCGACCACATTGGCGATTGCGCCGAATGCTCCGATCGGTGCGAGCCACAGGATCATCGTCAGAATCTTGAACACGAGCTTCTGGATATGCGCGACGCCGCGCAGAATCGGTTCACCCGATTTCCCGATGCCCTGGATCGCAAAGCCGACGAGCAGCGCGACGAACAGTGTCTGAAGCACACTGCCCGCGGTGAGCGACGACAGCAGCGACATGGGAATGATCGACGAGATGAACTCGGCAGTACCGCCCGCAGCGTGCGCCTGCTCGGCGAGTGCGGCACCCGAATCTGCGGTCTCCGGGTCGAGCGTCAGGCCTGAGCCCGGGTCGAGAAGATTCCCGACGCCGAGTCCGATCGCCAAGGCGACCGTGGACATTCCGACGAAGTAGGCGAGGGCGAGACCACCGATCCGCCCGACGCTGGCGGCGGCACGCACCGAGCCGATGCCGAGCACGATGGTGCAGAAGATCACCGGGCTGATCATCATCTTGATCAGATCGACGAACATCGTGCCGAGCACACCGAGCGATTTACCGGCCTCGGGTGCCTGCCATCCGACGATCACACCCGCGACCACCGCAACGATGACGCCGATGTACAACCAGTGGGTGCGGTCGCGGTGTTTCTCCCCGCGCGTGGTGATACTCATGTGTGCCCTTCACGTTGTGGTGCAGTGTCGGCGACGAACCTGCTCGGATCGAGGTTCCACCGGCGTCGAATCGGGTGACCGAAGTCACGCGCACTGTGAACATGGTGGAGTGAAGGGCAGTGCGCGCAGAAGATTGCGTGCATTGTGTTCACGGGGAACGTGCGCGTGAACTCTTGGAGAAGACGCGCGGCGGGAGGTCGAGATGAGGTCGGGACCGGGTCGCGGCCGCCCTCTGAGCGTCGCGCGCCAACTGCTGATCTTGCAGCTGGTGGTGTTCACGGTGATGGCCGTGGTCGCCGGAGTCCTGTTCGTACTCGACGAACGCCGCGAGGCCGATGACGCCACCGGACGCGAAGTGACCGAGATCGCCGACACCTTCGCGCAGTTTCCCGAAGTCGCTGTCGGAATCACCACGAATGACGCGGGCGGCGACCTGCAGGTGCGGGCCGAGGAGGTTCGCACGTCGACCGGGGTCGATTTCGTGGTGGTCATGGGAATGAACGAGATCCGGTTGACTCATCCCACCCCCGGGGAGATCGGGCGGCCGTACACGGGCCACACGGATCAGGCACGCGCGGGTGCGACGTTCACCGAGACATACACCGGCTCGCTCGGCCCGTCGATCCGCGCCGTTGCGCCCGTCTACGACGAGGCAGGCGACCTCGTCGGCTTCGTGTCCGTCGGGGTGACGCGTACCCACATCTGGGAAGAGTTCGTTGCTGGACTACCCACGATCCTCGGAGTGGTCGCGGCGGGGGTGGCGGTGTCGGCTGTCGGCGCGTATCTCATCGCCCGCCGGTTCCGCCGGCAGACGTTGGGCCTCGATGCGCGGCAGCTCCGCACCCTCTACGAGCATCACGACGCGGTACTGCATTCGATCAGTGAGGGGTTGCTGGTATTCGATGTCGAGTCGTCGCGACCGCGGATCGATGTGGTCAACGACGAGGCACGGCGGCTTCTCGATCTGCCGCGCACCGGTCCGGTGCCGTTCGATGCTCTGCCCGCGACGGTCCGCGACCTGCTCAGCCGCCACGACGTTCGGGACGAGGTCCACGTCACGGAGGGCCGCGTTCTCCTGATCAACAGTGATGCGGTGCGGTGGGACGGGCGAACGCTCGGCACGGTCGTGACGCTGCGTGACCACACGGAGCTGCGAAGTGTGCTCGGTGAACTCGACGCGGTGAAGGGTTTCGCCGATTCACTGCGCGCGCAAGCCCACGAATCCGCCAACCGGTTGCACACGATCATCACTATGGTCGAACTCGGCAGGACCACCGACGCGGTCGCCTTCGCGACGGAGGAGCTCGCGATGTCGCAGGCGCTCATCGACCGTCTCACCTCGGCCGTGCGCGAACCCGCGCTCGTCGCGCTGCTGCTCGGGAAGAGTGCGGACGCTTCCGACCGGGGTGTGGAGCTGACGATCACCGAGGACACCGCACTCGACTCCACCTCGATCATGAGCACTCGCGACCTGGTGACGCTCGTGGGCAATCTCGTCGACAATGCGATCGACGCCGCGCGCATCTCGGACGAACCGTGGGTCGAGGTGGGGATACGGCAGGATGGAACCACCATGATCGTCGAAGTCGCAGACAGTGGACCGGGCATGTCCGCGCAGACCCTGGCACGAGCAACTGCACGCGGCTACTCCACGAAGTTCGATCACCACGGGCTCGGTCTGGCGTTGGTCAACGGGCTGGTCAGAAAGTACCGGGGAAGTCTGCGCACCGAGCCGTCCCTCGGCTCGATGGTCGTTGTGGAGATCCCGCTCGGCCGGACCGGCACCGACGACTCTGCGTTCGCCGCCGAGCCTGGAGACGACGAATGATCCGTGTGCTGATCGTCGAGGACGAGCCGCTGATCGCGAAAGCCCATCGCGAATATCTCGCTCGCATACCGGGTTTCACCGTCGTTGCGGTCGCGCACACCGGACAGGATGCACTGCGCGCCGTGACCACGGCAGCTCACGGGGGTGAGCCGATCGACCTCGTGCTCCTCGACATCGGGCTACCCGACACCAGCGGACTCGACATCGCAGCCGCACTGAGTGTGTTCCATCCGAGTCCCGACATCATCGCTGTGACCTCGGCGCGCGAACTCGAGGTGGTGCGCACTGCCGTCGCCCGCGGAATCGTGCTGTATCTACTCAAGCCGTTCACCTTCGCGGCCCTACGCGACAAACTCGAACGTTACGTGTCCTACCGTGAGGCGCTCGACGACTCAGGAAAGGCCGCCGGGCAGCACGAGATCGATCGCGCCATGTCGGCGTTGCGCACGTCCGACTCGCGCGCATCGAGTCCGAAAGGCATCGCGCCCGCGACCCTCGACCTCATCGTCGGGTACCTCCGGGACGCGGATGCCCCGTGCACTGCCGCTCAGGTCGGCGCCGGGATCGGTGTATCACGGGTGACGGCGTGGCGTTATCTCGAGCGTCTCGCCGACGACGGGGCACTCGTGCGACTCACCGAATACGGAAAGGCCGGGCGACCGCAGGTGCGCTACGCGCGCACTCCCTGACACCGCCCTCACCGTCACAGCGCCCACCGCCCGGGAACACCTGCAGGCCATCGCCGATGCTCTGACTCCGAAATGACAGAATACGAATTCATGAGCACAGATAACCGCCCCTCCGTCCTCCAACTACAGGACGTCAGCGTCGTGCGTCAGGGCCGGTCACTGATCGCACACATCGATCTCGATGTCCGTGCAGGCGAGCAATGGACGTTGATGGGGCCGAACGGTGCCGGGAAGTCGACGCTGCTCGCATTGTGCGGAGCCCACCAGCACCCGACGACCGGCACCGTGCACGTCCTCGGACACCGTCTCGGGCGCGTGGACATGCGCTCACTGCGAACACACATCGGTCACGTCGACCCACGCACACGTATCGACCCTCGTGTCACGGTGCGTGACGCAGTGTTGACCGGGCTCTACGCATCCACCTCACTGCCGCCGCGAGCCGCCCCGTCGGACGAGGAGCAGCGCAAGGCCGGCGAGTTGATCGGCATGCTCGGGCTCGGTGCGATCACCGACAGTCCGTGGTCGGTGCTCTCGCAGGGAGAACGAGGCCGCGCACTGATTGCGCGCGGCCTGGTCACCGACCCGGATCTGCTGCTGCTCGACGAGCCGACCACCGGACTCGACCTCGCAGCCCGCGAGGTCCTCCTGGGTGTCCTCGCCGAGCTACGTCAGCTCCGCCCCGAACTGGCTTCCGTGCTGGTCACCCACCACCTCGAAGAACTGCCCGCCTCGACGACACACGCTCTCGTCCTCTCCGGTGGCACGGTGGTCGCTCGGGGTGAGGTCGACGAGGCGTTGACCTCCGAAACGATTTCCGAGGCCTTCCGGCATCCGATCGCCGTCGAGCGCCGCGCCGGGCGGTGGTCGGCCACCGGAGCGGTGCAGGCCTACAGCTGACGCGTACCGGCGAACTCGACGACCGTCGACCCCCAGCCCAGCGCCCCGAATCGGGGCGTTCCGCATCCCGACTCCTCTACCAGCGCCGACAGTTCCGCCTCGGTGCGCTGGCCTGATCCGTGGAGGCACAGTTTCAGAAGATCGGCTTCTGTCTCGTGGTCGTCGGTGGTCTGCGGATCGAGTACGTCGGTGACCAGCACGACCCGTCGCGCAGACGCGCCGAGTGCACCGAGCAGCAGGCGCGCGTCGGCGTCGGGATGACTGTCGACCATCTCCACTGCGACGGCGAGGTCGACGGGCGTCGCGAGCGCGGTGAACTCGCTGCCGTCGATGCGCTGGATCTGCTCGCGGCGCGACTGGGCCACGTCGCCCAGGTTCCGGGTGTTCTGGGCGGGCAGTCCCACGAGCGAAATCTCGAGATCTGGATGGAGGCGGGCGAGGGTGTCGGCGTAGACGCCGGCGCCTTCCCCGTAGATCGCGACGGTGCGCACGCCGTCGAGATCGACCGCGTCGGGTAGTGCCGGCGCGCGGTACACGGACCCGAACGCGACCTCCTCGTGGAAGTCGTCCACGAATCCGGGTTCGCGAAGTTTGTCGGCGAAGCTGTGTCCGGCTGCGGGCGCCCCGGTCCGGACGGCGTCGAGCAGTCCCAGAAAGGCCATGTCGAGTCGGGTGTGGATCTTGTCGAAGTGCAGTGCCTGGCTGGCGAACGTGTCCTGATCGGCCAGGATCGATCCCATCTCGGTGAGTGTGAATCGGTCGTCCTCGACGGCCAGCAGGTCCATCAGTACGAGATGACGCAGCAGTTTCGCCGTTGCCGCAGGGTGAGTCCCGCATTCTGCGGCGATCGTGCCCGCAGTGTCGGCGCCGCCGTCGATCGCGGGGAAGAGCCCGACGGTCACTGCCGTCCGGATGACGAGCGGCGGCAGCAACTCGGACATCTCGTGCAACTGCGCGTCCGGGTCGGCCTCGGCGACCGCCGTGACGTCCTGCGAATCCGCCGCAGCGTGCGCAACCTCCCGGTGACGCCAGTACCCGGTGATCTCGACGAACTCCTTCGCGATCTCCTTGTCCCGCTTCGCCCACCGTCGCAGCGGCTTGATCGTCAGTGTCTCGCCCGCAACCCACAGATACGGTTGCCCGGGACGCCACTGTGCCGCCTGCACCGTCTCGACCAGCCGCGATTCACCCCCGTTCTCGGAACGGAACAGCCAGGTGACGTCGAGGGGTGCCTCGCATTTCAGCTCTTGCCGATGCGACGGTTCGGCGACCTCGATCACCACCGTCGCGGGCAGATCCGGCGGGAGTTTCTCGAGGCAGTGCGCGATCGCGGGCAGTGCGGTCTCGTCGCCTGCGATGAGCATCCAGTCGGCTGCAGTGGGTAGTCCGGCAGAATGCTTCGGCCCCGCCATGAGGACTGTCTCTCCCGGCTGCACACGATTCGCCCAGTCCGACGCCAGCCCGCCCTCGTGCATCGCGAAGTCGATGGCCATCTCGCGGGTGTCTGCGTCGAAGGAGCGCACCGTGTAGGTCCGGGCGTACTGGAACGATCCCGACGGCCACTCGACGGCACCGCTGTCGGAGTTCCGAGGCACCTCGAACGGCAGTTCCCCGGTCTTCGGGTCGACAGGCAACAGCTTGACGTCGTCGTCGAAACCACTGGTCCGTACCGGCGGCAACTCGACACCGTCACGAACATGGGAGTCCATCGACGGTCCTCCGACGGTCACCCGGCGCATACCCGGTGTGACATCTTCGACCCGAAGCACGTCCATCTCTCGGATACAGATGGGAAATACCTCGAGCTCGCGGACGGTCCCAGCCATCGATAGCCCTTTCGTTCGAAGAAATCAGTACTCGCCGAGCACAACAGCAACCCAGTGTGCCACGGTCGGATCGGCGGCGAGCGTCGGGAAATCGAGGTCTTCCACCCCCGCGGAGCGCCAGCGTTCCACAAGTCCCATGATCCGGATCGAATCCAACCCTTCGTCGAGGAGATTCACCTCGTCACTGATCGATTCGAGCGGCTGATCCAGAGCACTGGCGATGTCTCCGATGACGATCTCGCGCGTAAGCACTGTGTTGTCCTTTCCTGTTTCGTCTTGCGTGTTTCTTCGTATCGCCCGAGACCCTGGCGCGAACTGGATCATTCCTCGAGCGAGGGCAGGATCTGCCGCCACCCGGCAGCCGTCGCGATGCCGTCGTGATCTGCGTCCACGGAATGGACCACGAGTGTCCCAGCGTGGATTCGCTCCCACCGGTCGGCAAAGCAGACCGGTGGCCTCGACCGCTGGGCCTCGAACAGCGTGAGGGTCCCCGAGTACACCGGCGCCTTCGCCGTATCCAGCAGAGTCGCGGTGTATGCGAAGTTCTCGGCGATGTCGGCGGCCAGTTCCGACGGGAGTCCGGACGCGCGTGCTGCCGGCACATCGGTGCTGCGCCCGTCAAGTGGTTCACTGTCCACCAGCCCGACGAAGTCGACGGTGTCACCGGACTCCGTCAGCGCCGCCGCGATCGCGTGCGCAAGCGTTCCACCGAACGAGTATCCGAGCAGGCGGTACGGTCCTCGCGGCTGTTCGCGCCGCACTGCCCGCAGGTGGTGTGCGACGAGGTCGTCGAACGACTCGGGACGGTCGTGCGCGGGAAGCTGCAGTCCGACGACGGGACGGTCGAGCATCGAGGCCAGCGACGCGAACTGCCACGCGAAGCCTCCGGCCGGATGGATGCAGAACAGGGGCTCTCCGGTTCCGCTGCGGCCGAAGCGGATAACGTCTCTCGTCGCATCGTCGGCATCGCCGCCCCGGCGGGCGTCGACGAGGTCTGCCACCGCCTCGACGGTCTGGCGGTCGAGCAACTCCGCGACATCCACGCGGACGGAGGTGTCGCGTTCGAGCCGCGAGACCAGTCGCATCGCTGCCAGCGAGTCTCCACCACAGTCGACGAAACCGTCGTCTGCGCCCACTTCGTCCAACCCGAGCAGGTCGCAGTACACGGCGGCCACGATCCACTGTGTCGGCGTGCGAAGCGAATCCGCGACGTTGCGGCGCGGCGGTTCGGGCAGGGCCGCCCGGTCGAGCTTGCCGTTGACCGTGAGGGGGATGGTGTCCACTCGCACGATCTGCGCCGGAACGAGATGCGCCGGAACCGTGTCGCGTAATTGTGCGCGCAGTTCGCTCTCCGTGTGTGCACCGTCGGCCACGACGTACCCGATCAGTCGCGACGCGTTGCCGGTCGACAGGACCGTCGCGGCGGCCCGTGCCACACCCGGCAGCGCCTCGAGTGCCGACTCGATCTCGCCGAGTTCGATGCGGATGCCCCGGATCTTGACCTGCCGATCGACTCGCCCGAGATACTCCAGCCGCCCTCCGTCGAGGTAACGGACGAGATCGCCTGTGCGGTACATCCGCTCGCCGGCCGCGAACGGATCCGCCACGAACAGCGACGCGGTCTGTCCGTATCGGCCCCGATATCCGTGCGCCACACCGTCACCGGACATGTAGAGCTCACCGGCCGCCCCGACGGCGACCGGACGTAGCCCGGAATCGAGTACGCGCGCACAGGCATTGCGGATCGGTGTGCCGAGGCACGGGGTCGCACTGTCCGCGACGGCCGATCCCATCGCGTTGATGGTGAATTCGGTCGGTCCGTAGAGGTCGTAACCGTCGATGCCTACCTGGTCTCGCAGCCTGCTCCACAATTCTTGTGGGACGGCCTCACCACCGAGCATCACCAGCTTCGGTGCCCGATCACCGTCGAGCAGGCCGGCAGCGACCAGTTCGCGCGCGTACGACGGCGTGACGTTGACGACGTCGATCCCGACGGTCCGATAGTGCCGCACCAGCGAACGCGGATCGGATCTGGCCTCCTCGTCGATGACATGCACGTGGTGACCTGCCAGCAGCCAGAACAGTTCTTCCCACGACATGTCGAAGGAGAACGACACGGTATGTGCGATCCGCAACTGCCTGCCGTCCACGAGGTCCTCTGTGCCGCGGAATATCTCGTCACGATGGTTGTGGTACATCGTGGTCAGGCCGCGGTGACCGACCTGCACGCCCTTCGGCTTACCCGTCGAGCCCGATGTGTAGATGACATAGGCGGGTTGGTCCGGATGGATGGGCCCAGCGATGCGGTGCGTCGGCACGTCCGGTGCGGGACGAACTCCCGACAGGATCTCGGCGACCCCCTGGTCGGCGAGGTCGACGACGCAGATCCCGGGTAGCCCGGCCACGACTTCGGCAACACCTTCGGTGCGGGCGTCGGCCGTGACGACCGTCCCGGCACCGCTGTCGAGCACGATCTCCCGCAGTCGCGAACCCGGGTGCGCGAGATCGAGCGGAAGATACGCGGCACCCGCGCGCATCACCGCGAAGATCGCCACGACATGATCGGCGATCCGCGGCAACATCAGGGCGACGAGGTCGCCGGCCCCGACGCCGCTCGCCACCAGATGTCGAGCAAGCGCGGTCACCCGGCTGTCGAACTCACCGGCAGTGAATGTCTCGGCACCACAGGTCAGTGCCGGCGAGTCCGGGGTGGCGGCGGCGCGTTCGGACAGCAACGTGTCGATGCTGCCCTGTGCCGCACCGGGCAGCGGTATCGGTTCGCGGGGCGCGGTGAGCGCGGTGCGTTCGAGCTCCGCGTACGCACGCCCGGTCTCTGCCACCGTGGTAGCGATCCGCGCCCGAGCGCCCGCGATTTCCGTGATCATGCCCGTGAGGTCCGCGAGCAGGGACGCGGCGGCCTCGTCGTCGACGAGATCGGGCCGGTTCTCGATCGTCACCTCCATGGCGCCGCTGCGGCTGCGCGGGTCGATGTCGACGGTGATCGCGTAGTGGGTCGAGTCCGTCGCCTCCGCCACCGAGATCCCCGCGCGTTCGAACACCCCGAATCGCGCCTCGTCGCCTCCGACGTTGCGGAACACCACCAGCGTGTCGAACAGCACCCCGAACCCTGCGGCCCGGGCGATCTCGCCGAGGCCTGCATGGTGGTGTTCGATCAGAGCACCCTGCTCGACGAACAACCGGCGCAGCGTATCCACCAAGGTCATGGACGAACGCAGGTGAACCCGGACCGGCACGGTGTTCAGTGTCAGCCCGACCATACGATCGACATCCGGCACGAGCGGGTCGCGTCCTGACACCGTCGATCCGAAGACCACATCGTCGCGTCCGGTCAGTCGGCGCAGGGTCAGTGCCCACGCGAGTGACATGACGGTCGACACCGTGACACCGTTCTCTGCTGCAAGCGCGACGATCTCGTCGCGCACCGAATCGTCGAGCCGCTGTGTGACGCGGTTGGGCAGCGACATCGTGCCGGGGGCCGCGTTCGGTGCGATCAGCGTCGGTTCGTCGAGATCGGCCAGGTGGAGTGCCCAGGCCTTCTCAGCGACGTCCGCATCGAGTCCGGCCAGATGACGCAGATGATCGGTGAAGTCCGCCGCAGGAACCAGCACACGCTGCAGCGCCGACGCCACCTCGGAATCACCTGCTGCGTCCGCCGGGTACAGGCCGGCGAGCATCTTCGCGACACCGTAGAGCGTGAACAGTTCGGTGAACAGAAGTCCCTGCGACCACGCATCGGACAGGAGGTGGTGCTGAGTCACGATCAGCTGCCCGGCCGAATCCGGCGCCGTGACGAGCACCGCGCGTACCAGTGGTGCGTGGTCGAGCGCGAAGGGACGAGCGAACTCGTCGGCAGCGACGTCATCGAGTCCGTCGAGGGATTCGGACTGCTTCTCTTCTATGTCGATCGTCACCGTTCCGATGACCGACACCGGTTCCGCGAACATCGAATGCGTAAATGCCGCACCGAGATTCGGGTACCGGAGAATGATGGCCGCCAACGCAGCGGCCAATGCCCGACGGTCGGCGGGCTCCGCGAAGGTGAAGCGGTGCTGCACGTGATAGTTGTCCGCGGCGCCGCGCCCGCCACTCACGGACTGGAAGTACATTCCCCGCTGCAACGGGGTCAGCGGCAGAACCTGTTGCCACCCCGGGTACTCGGCGTCCACGCGTGCTCGGGCCGTATCGTCCATCTCGACGAGCTCGGCACGCGTGTGCGGTGCATCGTCTCCGGTCGACATCCGAACTGCACGGTCCACGAGTTCGTCCAGGGTGTCGCACTCGAACACGTCGGCCACGGCGATGCGCACCCCGCGGCCGGACGCCGCTGCCACGAACCGTACTGCGGCGATACTGTCCCCGCCGAGAGCGAAGAAGTTCGATCCCATGTCGATCTGGGTTCCGAGGACGTCGCGGGCTGCTGCAGCGAGAGCCTCGGCGATCGATCCCGATGTCCGGTCGCCGGTACCCGGCAACGTTCCGCTCGGCGGGGCGGTGATCGCCGGCGCAGGCAGACCCGCACGGTCGAGCTTGCCGTTCAACGTGCGTGGCAGGGACTCCACGACAGTGATCGACTGCGGCACGAACTGATCCGGCAGTGACTTCACCAGTGCCTGCCGCATCCTGACAGGGTCGGCCGAGACGGCGTCACGGACGACGACGTACCCGAAGAGCCGGGAAGATCCATCCGCGATCGCAGCCACCTTCGCGGCCGCGTCGGTGACCTCGGGCAACGCGCGCAGCGCAGTCTCGACCTCGCCGAGCTCGATACGGAACCCGCGCACCTTCACCTGGTCGTCGGTGCGCCGCAGGTACTGGATACGGCCGCGGCGTCTGCGCACCGCATCGCCCGTCCGGTACAACCGCTCCCCCGGGCGCCGCGGGTCGGCGACGAATCGGGTCGCGGTCAGCCCCGGTCGGTTGAGGTACCCGCGAGCGATCTGGGCACCCCCCAGGTACAGCTCACCGAACGCACTTTCGGGAACCTCACGGAGGAGGTCGTCGAGAACAGTGGCCCGCACGTCGATCCACGGTCCACCGATCGTGACCGGCGCACCCGCGGTGAGGCGGTCCGTCGTGGCCCACACCGTGGCTTCCGTGGGGCCGTACACATTCCAGACCTCGTCGCTGACCGTGGTCAGTTGATCGGCCAGTTCGGCGGGGACCGCTTCACCACCGATCAGGGCACGCGCCGCCCGCACGCCGGGCACGGTCAGGAGCAGTCGCCACAGCGACGGGGTCGCCTGCACGACCGTGGCACCGGACGCCTCGATCAGCGCGGCCAGCTTCTCGGGATCGACCACCGACGAGCGCGGAGCCACCACCACGGACGCGCCGAGCGCCAACGGACACAGCAGCTCCAGCACCGCGATGTCGAACGACACGGTGGTCACCGCCATCACCCGATCGTCACTGTCGATCCAACCCAGCCGGCCCGTGGCATCCGCGAACGCCGCGAGGTTGGCCGAGGTGACCATGACGCCCTTGGGTTTTCCGGTGGTCCCCGACGTGTGGATGATGTAGGCGAGTCCGTCGTCGGCGGCGGGGACCTCCGGCAGCACGACCTCTGTCCGAATCTCCATGCCTGCTGCGTCGACCCGCACCGCGGGAAGGTCCATCCATCCGATGTCGTCGGCGGTCGACGCAGACACCAGCACACAGACCGGACGTGCATCGTCGAGCATGTACTGCAGACGATCGCGTGGATAGTCGACATCCAACGGCAGGTAGGCTGCACCGCACCGCAGCACCGCGAGCAACGCCAGCGGCAGACCGGCGTCCCTGCCGACCGCGACCCCGACCACCGACCCCGCGCGTACTCCGCGCGCAGTCAGCTCGCGGGCGAGCGCATCGACGCGGGCACCGGCCTCGCGATAGCTGGTCTCCTTCCCGTCCACGACGATCGCGGGGGCATCGGGTCGTTCCCCGACCTGGGCCAGGAACCGCTGCGCCACCGACTGCGGTGCATGCTCGCGCATCGGACCGTCGTGGGCATCGACACTGCCGAGCATCGAGATCGGCTTGTCCGGCCGCTCGACGATGTGAGTGAGCGTGACGAGGAGTTCATCGGCCATGTGGGCGATCGTGTCCGCATCGAACAGATCGGCGGCGGCGCCCAGACGGATCTCGGTCGACGTTCCGGTCTCACGGAGCCAGACGGCGATATCCATGCGCGCAGGCGGATCGATCGGTTCGACGGGGGTGGCCGTGACGTCACCCAATTCGATCGGCGCACCGAGGATTTCGTGTCCGACCATCGTCTGGAACAACGGGTGACGTCCCGCGGCGCGTTCCGGTGCGACCGCGTCGACGACACGATCGAACGGCACGTGCTGATGTTCGAGCGCGTCGAGCCCGACGGCGCGCACGCGGTCGAGCACCTGTCCGGGTGTCGGATCACCGGTGAGGTCGATCCGGTGTACGGCGGTGTTCACGAGGTATCCGACGGTGTCCCGGAATCGCCCGTCCGCGAGAAGTTCCCGGTCGGATACCGTTGTGCCGAGTGGAATGTCGCTGCCCGCTCCGAATCGCTGCCACGTCAATGCGACTGCAGCCTCGAGAAGCATCAGCACCGACACTCCGTGCCGGACGGTTGCGTGTTTCAGCGCGTCCGCCATCGCGCTGTCGAGCAGCCGCACTGCATCGACCGACCGGTGCGTCGCATGCCGGGAGCGGGGCCGGTCGGCAGGCAGCTCGAGTTCGGAGGGAAGAGCGGCGAGCCGTCGTTCCCAGTGCGCCAACGACCGTTCGGCGTCCGCCGAAGCTGTCCGGACCCGGTCTGCCCGAGCGAATTCAGCGAAATCGGGTGCGACAGAGGACAGCTGCGGAGTGCGGCCCGTCAGCCGATCCCGGTAGGCCTGTGCCAGGGTGTCGAGCAGGATCGGCACCGACGCGCCGTCCACTGCGATGTGGTGGATCACGATGACGAGCGCTGCCCATCCGGGTCCGCGGAGCACGGTGGCCCGTGCAGGCACCGCGGATGTCAGATCGAACACCGAATCCGGGTCCGAGATATATTTGCGCACAGCGGAGTCGAGGTCGAGTTCCGTGCTGCGGTCCCGCAGTTCCGGGATCGCCGACTCGGGCAGCACTCGCACCCCGGGGTTACCGTCGGGCCCTGCGGGATAACAGGTCCTCAGGATCGGGAAGTGCGCCAACAGGTCTCGCCACGCAGCGCGCAGCGCCGCCGTGTCCGGAGCGTCCGACAGTGCGAGTACGACGGGGACGTCGTGTGCACGGGACTGCTCATCCAGTCGGTGCAGGATCCACAGCCGCTCCTGCGCGGACGACAACACCGGTTCACGGGAGATGTCGTCCGGCTCGGATGCATCCACAACGGGGGCTGCCGGGGAAGCCTGTGCGCGCGCGGCGAGTGCCCGGGCCGTGCGCGCCGCGAAGATGTCGGCGACGGAGACGACGATGCCGTGCCGTCGCAGACCGCTGACCGCGCGCATCGCGACCAGCGAATGCCCGCCACGATCGAAGAAGTCGTCGTCGGGGAGCAGAGTGGTCTCGAGTACCTCACCCAGTTGCGCGGTCACAGTATCGACGAGGTGCGGCAGTGCGGTACCACCGGACGACGGTACGCGGGCGGCGACGGCCCGCGGCGGCAGGACGCCGATCGTGCGCGGAACGAACTCGGACGCAGGACGGTCCAGGTTCGAGATCATGTCCGCGATCACGGTCGGGAGCGCCTCGACGACCTTCGACGCGGTCGTCGCGTCCACCACGGCAGGGTCGTGGTCGACCACGAGCCGGAACCGGTCGCCGGGCGGTGCGAGCAGCGACAGCGGGTACTGCGTCGTACTGATGTTGCCGATGCCGAGGATGTGCGTCGAGTCGGCGGAGTCGTCCGGGTTCGCGCCGAATCGCGCAGGATAGTTTTCGAACACCACCAGGGTGTCGAACAGACCCGTGCCGCCACGCACGTTGCTGCAGGATTCGATCTCCGACAGCGGCAGGTGTTCCGCATCGCCGAGGTCGTACTGGTCTCGTTGGCCGGCCTGCAGCACGTCCCGCAACGGACGATGATCCATCCGCATGCGCACCGGAACGGTGTTGCTGAACAGGCCCACCATCGTCTCGACCCGTTCGAGGTCGGCGGGCCGGCCGGACACGGTCGTGCCGAACACGACGTCGTCGTTGTCGACGAGCGCGCACAGAACGGCACTCCACGCACCTTGCACGACGGTGTTGACAGTGAGCCCGTTCGCGCGCGCAACCTCCGCAAGTTGCTGCCCGAGCGTGTCGTCCACCGCGACCTCGGTTGCCACCGGATGCTCCCCGGCGCCCTCGCCGCGGGCGACCAGTGTGGGCTCCGTCAGCCCGGCCAGACGGCGGCGCCAGGCTCCGCGCAGTTCAGCACGGTCGAGGCGGCTCAGCCACCGCAGGAAGTCGGCATAGTCGGGAGCGGGCGGCAAACCGGCCGTGCCGTGGTTGTAGACGTACACCAGTTCGCGCAACACGATCGGCGTCGACCAGCCGTCGGTCACGAGGTGGTGCGCATTGAGTATCAGTTGCGTCTGCCCACCGGGGAGCCGGAGCACATGCCCCGCCAGGAGAGGTCCCCGCTGCACGTCGAAGATCCGCTCCGCAGCACGCAGCCGGGTCTGTGCGGCGGCCGCAGCGGCTGCGCTCTCCGGCAGATCCCGAAGATCGGAGACCCGCCACGGAATCTCGATCACCTGAGGGATCGTCGCGACAGGCTCATCGACACCGTCGAAATGGAATCCGGCGGCCAGGTTCCGGTGACGGGCGACGACGGCCGAGAATGCGGCACGTAACCGGTCGGTGTCGAGCTCACCCGCGAGGTCGACGACCGCGGTCAGGACGTACGGGTCGTGTTCGGTGAAGCGAGCAGCATGCGCGAGCAACCCTTCCTGCAGCGGGGAGAGCGGCAGGATCTCGGCGAGCGGTCCGGTGATCGATTCGAGGAAGGAGATCTGGCTCTGCGTGACGACGACGTCATCGCAGTCGGCGGCGCTCAACCCTCCGGGATGCAGAGCAGCGTGGGCGGCGAAACCGCTCAATGCCTCGTCGAAGCATCGCTGCAGCTCCGCGACCGCCGATCCGTCGAGAAGTGCACCGGCGGCGGTCCATTCGATGGACAGCACCGGCCCCGCGGGGTCGTCGTGGACGAACGCATTGATCGCCAGGATCTCGGTGAGCGTGCGGGTGCCCGGCTCCACCACGCCGAATGCGTCACCGGCAATCGTGCGCCAATCCGGACCCGACATTCCGGCGGGCTTTCCGAGGTAGTTGAGCACGATCTGGGGCGCGGACAGCTCGCTGAGGGCCGCACCGGCGTCGTCCAGGAATCGCAGGACGCCGTAGCCGATCCCGTTGTCGCGTCCCGCGCGGCGGCGGGCCTTGACCTCGTGCAGTATCTCGGCGACGACGCGTCCCCCGCCCAACGCTTCGGCCAGGCGCTCGTCGGTGTCGACGAACGCGGCAGGCACGGACACCGGATATTCGGTGGTGAACCAGCCGACGGTCGATCCACGATCCGAACCCGAGTCCGCGTCGCGGCCGTGCCCTTCCGCCAGGACCGGGAAATCGCCCGTTGCTGTTCCCCGGTAGGCACGCAGCGCGACGGTCAGTGCCGCGAGCAGCACCTCGTCGGGTCGTGCCCGGTACATCGCGCACAGGGTGTCGACGACCGCGGTGCCGACCGCGGCTGTCGTGTTCGTTCGAGTCACCTGCGCGGTCGAATGGGTATCGATGCCGGGCCGGAGGTCGGACTCGACGAGCACCTGCGAGCCCGTCTCCAGAACTTCACACCACATCGCCTTCTCGTCGACGTAGCGGTGCACGGCACCACGGGCGGCGAGATCCCTCGCGCGGTGCAGCCACGATTCGCTCGCCGTCGTCGGGAGTGCACGACCGCGGTAGGCCGCCACAAGATCGGTCAGCAGAGTGCTCCAGGACACCGCGTCGACGGCGAAGTGGTGGATCACGACGAGCAACCGATCGTTGCCGTCCGTCATACGAACGATGCTCACCCGCAGCAGATCGCCCGCACGCGGTGCCAGTTCTTCGGCGCTGTCCCGGGCCCAGGAGGCGATCTCGCGCACGAAGTCGACTGCGGAGACCGGCCCGCGCTCTCCGATCGTCACGGGCGCGGTGGTAGCGGCGGGAATGTCCACGGAGTCGTCGTCGCGGACGATCATCCGCAGGGCCGGATGCCGCTCCCGCAGTGTCTGTACCGCAGCTGCCAGCGCCTCACTGTCGATGTGTCCGTCGATGTCGACGGCCGTCCACTGCGCGTACGACGACACCGACTCGATCGAGTCGCTCCGCAGGACGTTGCGCATGATCGGCGTCGTCGGCGCCCGCCCGATCCCGTTGTCGTCGATCAGTGCCGCGGCGTCGTCGACCAGTTCACGTGCGAGTGCCGCGAGTGTGGCGAGGTCTCGGCCGGACAGCAGTTCCTTGGGGGTGAGGGCCAGTCCGTGCGCGCGTAGCCGGCTGCTGATGCTGATGGCACCGATGCTGTCGCCGCCGAGCGTGAACAGGTCGGCGTCGAGCGACACGGATTCCGCGCCCAGCACCTCGGCTACGACTGCGCACAAAGCGTATTCCGCAGGCGTGCCGGGCTCGCGACCGGAGTCGCCCCGCGCGGATGCGAGACCGGAAGGATCCGGCAGTTGCTTCCGGTCGATCTTGCCGTTGACCGTCACCGGCAGCTCGTCCAGGACCACGACCACGGACGGCACCAGGTGATCCGGGACCCTGGTCAGCAGCTCACGCCGGACGTCGTCGCCGGACAGTGCGGCGTCGTCGGACACGACGTATCCGACGAGCTTCGCGAAGGCACCTGCCCCGTGCACGACTGCGACCGATGCGGTGACCGAACTTGCCTGTGCCAGCGCAGCTTCGACTTCACGAAGCTCCACCCGGTGGCCGCGGATCTTGACCTGGTCGTCGACGCGGCCACGGTATTCGAAGCCGGTCTCGGGGTTCCAGCAGGCGAGATCGCCGGTGCGGTACATCCGCCCACCCGACGCATCGAAGGGGTCCGCCACAAATCGGTCCGCGGTGATCCCGGGCCGATCGAGGTAGCCGCGTGCAAGTTGGGGGCCGGACAGGTACAGCTCACCGGCCTCCCCATCCAGAACGGGATGCAGTGCCGCGTCGAGGAGATAGGCCGCGGTGCCTTCCAAGGGCATACCGATGTAGACGTCGGGGCCGGTCACGTCGGCCGCGATCGCATCGACGGTGGCTTCGGTGGGCCCGTACATGTTGTAGGCGCGGGCCGCACTCCGTCCGAGTTGCTCGGCGAGTGCAGAGGGCAGCGCTTCACCCCCGACGACGATCGTATCGACCCGGTGGCCCGCGTCGGTCGCGGACGAGGTCTGGATCAGGCCCGCCTCGACGAGGAACGTCGCCATCGACGGGGTCGTGTCGACGACGTCGATCTCATCGTGGGTGAACTTGTCGATCTGCAGATCGGCATCGCGCTGAATATCGCTGCCGTACAGATGAATATGGTGACCGCCGACGATCCACATCAGCGGATCGAGTGAGGCGTCGAACGCGAACGAGGTGGTATGTGCGACGTGCAGCCGACGTCCACCGGCTCGCGCGCACGCATCCGCGTGCACCGTGTCGCGTTGACGATGCACGAGATGCGCGAGCCCTCCCGAGCGGACGACGACCCCCTTCGGCGTCCCTGTCGAACCCGAGGTGAACAGAACGTAGGCGGCGTCGTCGGGGTGCGGTGTTGCCGCCCGCTCGTCGTCGCGCAGTCGTGCATCGGGAAGTGAATCCAGTTCGGATTCAGTCGCTTCCGATCCCAGCCGGATCGTCTCGCATGCCGCGTTCGTCACCGGCGGTTCCCCTGCGCACAGCAGCAGCGAGGGGCGGGCAAGTTCGACGAGGCCGTTGAGTCGTTCGGTGGGGTACGCCGGATCCAGTACGACATAGGCGGCGCCGGCTTCCCAGACCGCGAAGATGCAGGCGACGATGTCCGTGGTCCGTGGCAGTGCAATCGCCACGATGTCGTCGGGCCCCACTCCGCGGGAACGGATCAGGCGCGCAAGACGGTACGTGCGCGATGCGAGATCTGCTGCCGTCACGTGGTGGTCGGAATCGGAGAGCACGACGTCGCCGGGGTGCGCGGCTACCATGTCCGCGAACATGTCGGCGACCGAGCGGGCACCGGCCTGCGGAAGCGCAGCGGGAGTCCACTTCGCGTCGAGACCGCGGGAGCGCAGGCCCACCGTGCCGAGCGACGGACGCTCGGGCGCGCACAGTGCCCGAATGAGCCCGGCCAGGCTTTCGGCCCGGGCGTTCACCTCGGCCTCGGACACGATCCGGGCGTCGACTTCGAACCCGAGCATCATGCGCCCGCCGTCGATGGGTGTCGCTGTCAGACCCAGTTCCTCCGGCGGCCCGCCCGCGACGTTGCGCAGGGTTCCGACTGCTCCGGCGAAGTTCAGATCGAAATCGAAGGCCTTGAGGTTGATTCCCACCCCGTGCAGGACGGCACCCGCTCCGGGCGCGGCCAGATCACGTACGAGATCCTCGCCGCGGTAGCGTTGGTGCTCACGTAGCTCACTCAGAGCGGTCGCGGCCGACGACCCCAGCATCGAGATGTCATCGGACAGGGACACCGAGACGCGCAGCGGCAGCACGTTGACCGCCATCGACGGTGTCGTGAGTGCGGTGCGCGTGGTGCGCACCATGACGGGCAGCGCCAGCACGACGTCGGCGGTCCCGTGCAGCCGGGCAACGAATCCCACGTAGGCACCGATCAGTACGTCCGCCCACGTGCATCCGCTCTCTGCAGCGATCTGTTTCAGCTGCTCCATAACCTCGGCATCGAGGATCGCCCGAGCAGAATGTGTCTGTGCTGCCGATCCGAGATCGGCTCCCCCGCGGCGGCCGTGTAACTCGGGCAGTGGATCGAGACGCGCTGTCCAGTAGGCACGGTCCAGCGACGCCTGTTCGGAGTCCCGGTACTCCACATCCTCGGTGACGACCTCGGAGATCGAACCGAAAGTGTTCGGGCGAAGCCGCTTTCCCGTCACTGCAGCGGTGTAGCGAGTCGCCAGCCGACGGGAGATCATCGCCGCGGAGTACCCGTCGACGATCAAGTGGTGGTACAGCTGAACGCACCACACCTGCGTGGACGACAAGCGGAGCAGCGTGTAAGTGAAAAGTTCTCGCTCCTCCATGTCCCGGGCAGCGCAGGCTGCGTCGGCGCGGATGCGGGTTACGGCCTCGTGTGCTGCCGCGAGCGGATCCTTCTCGTCGCCGAGGTCGAGGACGGGGATCGACAACGTCTGTTCGGGGGCGATCCACTGGCGGGGTCCGTCATCGGTGTCGACGAATCGCAACCTCATCGTCTCGGCCTCGGCGACGGTCTCCGAGATCTCCGCGATGAGCACCGGCAGATCTATCTCCACGCCTGCCGCGGAGCCGTCGATCTCGAGTACTTCACCCACGAGGTAGTACGGCGAATCCGGTTCGAGTCGTTGCGCGTTCCAGATCCCGAGTTGCGCGCCGGTGAGCGGCATCAGCGTGGGTGTGGCAGTCGCGGCGGCAGTGGTCGGGGCCGGGTGCCCTTCGGTGAGTGTCATGATCCCTGACTTTTCTTGTCGATCTTGCCTACCGACGTGGTGGGAAACTCGGTGACGAACTCGAAGCGATCCGGGATCGTGTACGCCGCCACCTGCCGTTCGGTCCGCAGAAATGCGCGTAGCTGGGACGCGGTGGGTGTCGCGGAGTTCGGATCGCGCCGGATCACGTACGCACAGATGCGTTCGCCCAGAGCCTCATCGGGAATACCTACGACGGATACGTCGTGGATCTCGTGGTGTGCCAGCAGATGGTTCTCCACCATCGCCGGCGCGATCTTCTCGCCGCCGCGATTGATTTGATCCTTGCTGCGGCCCACGACCGTGAGGTATCCGCGGGGGTCGCGGACCACGATGTCGCCGGTGGCGTAGAACCCGTCGGCAGTGAACGACGTCCGGTTGTGCTTCGGCGCCCGGAAATAGCCGCGGATCGTGTACGGTCCACGCGTCTGCAGGTGCCCCTCCACGCCGTCGGCCACCGGCGCGCCCGCGTCGTCGACGACCCGCACTTCGTCGTCGGGAGAGATGGGACGACCCTGGGTGGTGGTGACTGTCTCCTCGTCGTCATCGGGGCGTGTGTAGTTGACCAGTCCTTCGGCCATGCCGAACACCTGCGTCAGGGAGCACCCGAGCTCCGGGGCGACCCGGCGGGCCGCCTCCTCCGGTAGCTTCGCGCCCCCCACCCACAGCGAGGAGAGCGACGAGATATCACGATCGTGGCGCGCCGATGAATTCAGCCACGCGATCAGCACCGGCGGTACGAGCGCCGCATGGGTGACCGCGTGTTCCTCGATCAACCGCAAGCAGGTATCCGGGCTGGGGTCCGGGGCCATCACCACGAGGCCACCTACGGCGATCATTCCCAGCAGCCCCGGCGAGCTCATTGTGAAGTTGTGCGAGATCGGCAGTACCGCAAGCATCACCGAGGAGCTGTCGATCTGGCAGATCCGCGCGCTCTCACGCACCGAGTACAGGTAGTCGTCGTGAGTGCGCGGAATGAGTTTCGGTGTACCGGTGGTGCCTCCCGAGAGCTGGAGGAACGCCACGTCCGACGGCAGTGAGCGGTCGACGCGCGGCAGGGGTGGGCCGGTTGCCCACGATTCGTCACCGATCGGGATCACGAAGGTCGAGACATCGGGGAAGTCGGTATCGATCTCGGTTGCGAGGTCCCCGTACGAGGTGAGACCGAACTTGTCGACGGTGACGTACCCGCGGGCCGTTGCGGCCGTGCAGAACTGGCGGATCTCGGCGGAGCGGTGCGCGGCCAGCGCGAACACCGGCAACGCACCGATTTCGAACAGCGCGAACACGACTTCGACGTACTCGACGGTGTTCGGCATGTGGACGATCACGCGGTCGCCGCGGCCGAGTCCTCGGGCCGCGAATTCACCCGCGATGATCTGCACTCGCTCCGAGAGTTCGGCGTAGGACAACGAACGCCGCGGATCCACGACCGCCGGCCGGTCCGGATGGGCAGCGACCGTACCGGCCAGGAGCGCCGAATGTGTCTGTCCGATCCAGTATCCCTTCTCGCGGTACTGCGCGGCGAACTCCGCCGGGTAGTCCACCACTCCGTCGAGGTGGAGCGGAGCGATGGGCATGCCGGTGTCGACGGATAGCTTCGGTTGTGCCATCAGGTCCCTCTCGGATCGGTCTGCAGCGGGAAAGTGCTCGCCGGCCCGCTTCTCCATATTCGCGTTCACGGTCACTGCCGATGCATGCTCCATGCATCCCACAGTTCGCAGTAGCGGCCGCCACGTGCAATCAACTGCTCATGGCTGCCCGATTCCACAACTTTCCCATTGTCCACCAAGAGAATTCGGTCCGCATCCCGAGTCTGCCCCAGGCGGTGCGCAACGACGAGTGCACTGCGCCCGGCCAACGCCGCACGGGCCGCACGCTCGAGCAGCGAGGCACCGGCGCTCCCGGCATCCGCGGTGGCCTCGTCGAGAATCACCATCGGCGGGTCTGCAAGCACCAGCCGAGCCAATGCGAGCTGCTGGGCCTGCATGGGTGTGAGCTGATGGCCGGCGTCCCCTACGACCGTGTCGAGTCCGTCGGGAAGCAGGTCGAACCAGTCGCCGGCGAGCACGGTCCGCAACGCCGCCTCCATGGCAACGTCGTCGGCGTTCGGGTTCGCCAGAGCCAGATCATCGCGCAACGATCCGGCGAAGACATGCACTTCCTGTGTGACCAGCGTGATCCGCTGCGCGCGCTCGGACTCCGGTACATCCAGGATGTCGACGCCACCGAACCGGATGGCGCCGGAGTCGGGCGTCCGGACCCCGGCGAGCAGTGCCGCCAGTGTCGACTTCCCGGCTCCCGAAGGCCCAACGACCGCAACGGTTTCGCCGGGTGCGACATCGAGATCGATACCGCGGATGATCTCTCGTCCGGGTGTGTAGCCGAACGTCACGTTCCGCACTGCGAGCGCACCGCGCGACGGAAGCCGAGGCGTACGGGATTCGGCAGCCCGGTCGTCACCGTCCTGTCCCTCGCTCTCCTTCGCCGTACGGACCTCGATCACACCGACGATTCGTGCGAGCGATGCGAGTGCCGACTGCAACTCGTCGATGACGAGGAGAAGGTCGTCGATCGGGGCGAACAGCCTGAGGAAGAGCAGCATTGCCGTCGTCGTGGCTCCCACGGTGAGTGCATCGGCGCCCACCAGGAGAAATCCGGCCACGAGAAGGCCTGCCATGACAATGAACTGGCCGGTGTTGAGCCGGCCGTAGAACCGGTTCTGCACGATGCGGGCGCGCATCGACCAGCGGACGACTTCCCACGAGTGTGATCCGATGCGGTCTGCCAGTCTGGGTGACAGGTCGTACGCGTGAACCGTGCGCAGTCCGCGCACCCCGCCCAGCACCTGTTGTGCTCGAAGCCCCATCGCGGCCCGCTCGGCCGCGTAGATCGCCGGCGCCTGGCTCAGATACCAGCGGACCGCGAGCACGTAGATCGGGAGGGCCACCACGAGCACTGCGAGGAACCGCCAGTCCAGGGCGGTCAGCCCCACTGCGGTGAGCAGCACCGTGAACAACGATGTCGACAGTGCAGGCATCACCGTGCTGATCGCTCGGGACACCTCTTCGACATCATCCGTGGCTCGCGATACGAGATCACCGCTGCCTGCCGCCTCGACACGTTCGAGCGGCAACGAGAGACTAGTCGTGAACATTCGCTCGCGCAGTCTCGCCAGAATTGTCTCGAAAAGCCTGGACGACAGGATGACTCCGAGCGCGGTGAATCCGGCGAACGCAAGCGCCGCGCCGATCATGGCGGCACCGAGCAGCCAGATCCGCCCTGTACCGCTTCCGTCGATGACGGCATCGACCATGCGGCCGAGTGCCCACGGCGGAACGAGACCGAGCGCAGCTCCGGCGACCATGGTCGCCACGACTGCAACCAGGCGGAGGTGCTGCCCCTGCAGCGCACGACGAACCTCGTGCCACACCGATCGCGCGTCGGCGATCGGGAATTTCGCTGATTCGGAAATCGACTGGGTGGTCATCGCGAAGGCTCCATCAGCGTCGAATCGATATCGCTTCCCACCATCTCGGCGGCGGTGTGCGGTTCGGCTGCCTCGTCTGCGGCAGCGTCGATACGCCACACGCTCGATGCTGCCGCCAACAACGCCGGCGACGAGGTGAACATGACAGTGGTCTTTCCGGCCCGTGCAACCGCGATACGCTCGGCGACGGTCGCTTCCGTCACCGAGTCGACGGCAGTTGTCGGGTCGAGCAGGACGAGGATGTCCGGGTTCGCTGCGAGGGCCCGTGCCAGCGACACACGCTGACGCTGCCCACCCGACAGCAGTCGTCCGGCCTCTCCGACATCGGTAGTCAGGCCGTCGGGAAGCGCCGCCACCACATCGTCGCAGGCCGCTGCAAATACGGCGCGGGCCACGGCGTCGTCGGTGACATCGTCCGTTGCGGCGATGTTCTCGCCGATCGTTCCCTCGAAGAGATCGCTTTCGTGCGGGGCGACCAGCAGGGTCCTTGCGCGAGAGTCATGGGGCAGGTCGCGGACGTCCACTCCGCCGACGGTAATCACCCCGGCGTCCGGATTCACCAGTCCGGTAAGTACGTCGGCGAACGCGGAGGTGGTGGCCGCATCCGTGTCGACGGCGATGAACTCCCCTTCGGAGATACGGCGATCGATCTCGGTCGCGGTACCGCACGTCACGCCGTCGAATCGCAGTTCGAAGCCGTGCGGAGCACGCGCGGCAGCAGTGTCTTCGTTCGAGTACGGCGCCTGCAGCACCATCAGTACGCGTTCCGCCGAGGCCAATGCCTGAGCCCAGATGGCACCGAAGTTCGCTGCGAACGCCTGGAGGGGGCCCATCACGAACTGGGTCACTGCCACCACGGTGATGAGTTGGCCGATGGTGAGCTCACCGCCGACCGCCATCACTCCGGCAGCGATCGCGACTCCGGCGATGAACAGTCCGGTGACGATCTCCATCGACCCCAGGTAGCCCCCGCGCGCGACGTTCGCCTTGAGGGTGCCCTGCAGCGCGCGTTCGCTGGCATCCAGGTATCGGCGTCCTGCCTCGTGTTCCGCGCCAAGGCCCTTGACGATCCTGAAGCCGCCCACGAGATCCGCGGCGGTGCCGGCAGCTTCCCCTGCCACCTGCTGTTCCTGCATGCTCCGTCTGCGCAACGGCGAACCTGCACGGTCCATGACCCACAGCATCAGCGGCGCTGCCACCAGGATTGCGAGTCCGAGCGGCCACGAGATGAAGAGCAGAATCAATGCCGAGAAGACCACAGCAGCGAATTCACCGAGAGGATAGATGACGATCGCGACGGCCATGGCGAGCTGCCGTGCGTCGGATGTCGCAATGCTCAACAGCATTCCGGGCTGGCGCCGGGGGCCGCCCATACCTCGTGCGTCGAGGATCCGGTCGGTGATCCTCGTGCGCACCTGGTGCTGGATCGATTGCATGCCGAGAAATCCGACGCGGGATCCGAACCGGAAAGTGAACGACACGAGCGCGAAGTCGACGGCGAGCACGGCAACCCACAGCACCAACTGACCCGCGTCGTTCGGGCTGATCGCACGGTCGATGGCCACACCCATGATGACCGGAACGAGAGCTCCGCACAGCTGATGGACGATCAGCAGGAGGCCACCGGGGACCGTGTACCTCTTCGCAGCGAACATCGTTCGCAGCGTCAGCTCCCGCGGAGTCGTGGATTCCGTGACCTCTATGTGTTCGGTGCGCAGCGGTGACGCAGGCGCTTCGAAGAAGACTGGTAGTCGCATGTACTCGGCTCTCCTGGCCCATGACGGAGCCATCGAGTCGCGGCGGCTCCGAGCGGTCGGTATGTCAGTCAGCGTCGGTCGATACGTCGAGCCTGCGCAGCGCACAGCGCTGCGGGTGGCCTGACCCCAGTCTTCGTGCGCGCGCAGAAGCGGGTTCGTCGTGGGTGGAGTGCGGATACACGGGCGTCTCTGTGCACGAATATTTCACCGGCACAACATGAACCGGGACTCACGTGCAGAACCTGGACACGCCCTGTAGACACAACCCTCCCCTCGACCGGTATCAGTAATGGGAGCCTAACCTACCTAAGGTCGATCGGTACAGAGGTAGGTCCGGCGCGGCACGTCGAGCGGCCGGAGAACGGACGATGCCCTCCGGGTGCGCGCCTTGGAGGGCGTACATCCGGAGGGCATCGTGGGTGCCTAGTCGGTGTTCTACCGAAACGGTGTCACCTGCAGCTCGGTCGCAGGAACCTCCTCACGCGCGAAGGGCGCCGGAGGTATCGAGCACCCATGCGAACTCGAATGCGACCTCACGCCACTTCTCGTACCGGCCCGACACACCACCGTGGCCGGCGCTCATCTCGGTCTTGAGCAGCAACGGCGACTCGCCCGTCTTCGTCGCGCGCAGCTTCGCGACCCACTTGGCGGGTTCGACGTACAGCACGCGGGTGTCGTTGATGCTCGTGATCGCGAGGATCGCCGGGTAATCCTTCGCTTCGACGTTCTCATACGGGCTGTACGAGCGCATGTACTCGTACACCTCAGGATTCGCGAGAGGGTTGCCCCACTCGTCCCATTCGATCACCGTCAGCGGCAGTGACGGATCGAGGATCGAGGTCAGCGGATCGACGAAGGGCACATTCGCGAGGATGCCCTCGAAGAGCTCGGGTGCGATGTTTGCGACCGCACCCATCAGCAATCCGCCCGCACTGCCGCCGTCCGCGACGAGCCGATCGGGGCTCGTGACACCCGTGTCGACGAGATGTCGCGCGCACGCGACGAAATCGGTGAAGGTGTTCTTCTTGGTGAGCGACTTACCGTGCTCGTACCAGTGCCTGCCCATCTCGCCGCCGCCGCGCACATGCGCGACCGCGAAGACCATGCCGCGGTCGAGCAGCGACAGTCGCGCGACCGAGAACCCCGGGTCGATGCTGGCCTCGTACGAGCCGTACCCGTACAGCAGGGCCGGAGCGTTCGCGGGTGTGCCCTTCTTCGCGACGATCGAGATCGGGATCTTCGTTCCGTCGTCGGCCGTCGCCCACTCACGTCGCTGTTCGTAGCGCGACGGATCGAAGTCGCCGAGCACGGGCTGCGACTTGCGTAGCAACAACTCCCCTGTGCCCACGGCGTACTCGTAGACACGGGTCGGAGTGATGAACGAGGTGAATCCGAGTCGGAGCAACGGCTGCTTCCACTCGGGGTTTCCGCCCGGACCGACGGCGAACAGTTCTTCGTCGAATTCGAGTTCGTGGAGGTCGCCGTATCCGTCGGCGTTGAGCGGCCATACCGCGAGCCGGGTGAGCGCTTCGCGGCGGTAACTCAGCACGATGTGTCCTTCGAACGCCTCGACATCTTCGAGCCGCACGTCCTTGCGGTGCTCGATCAGCGTGCGCAGCGCCGAGGGGTCGTCGACGGGGGCTTCCGCGAGGACGAAGTTCTCCGCCTTCTCGCCGGTGCGGGGGTCGACGTCGTTGTGCAGCACCAGGAACCGATCCTGGCCTCCGACGACGGCATGCTCGGCGCCGTACTCGACACCTTCACGTCGCGGCAGCAGTACGCGGAACTGACCTGTGGGATTGTCGGATTCGAGAACCCAGCCCTCGGTGGTGATCTTCGATCCCACCCAGATCATGAGGTACTTCTCGCTGCGCGTGGCGCCGATCGACACCCAGTACCGCTCGTCGGGCTCGTGGAAGACTTTCACATCATCGTCGACGGCGGTTCCGAGCCGATGCCGCCACACGGTGTCGGGGCGCCAGGACTCGTCGACCGTCTGATAGAAGATGTGACTGTGGTCGAGTGCCCACGTGGCGCCGGGCGCGGTGCCGGGGATCTCGTCGGGGAGGAGTTCGCCGGTGGTGAGGTCCTTGAATTTGAGCGTGTACCGCTCGTCGCCCACCACATCGGTCGAGTACGCGAGCAGCGTGCCGTCATGGCTGAGCGAGAACGCGCCGACCGAGAAGAAGTCGTGCCCCTCGGACTCCACGTTGCCGTCGAGCAGCACCTGTTCGCCGGGCAGTTCGGTGCCCGCTGCGACCTCCGGCGGCGTCCAGTCGTCCGGGTCGGTGATGGGGCACCGGCACTGGATTCCGTACTGCTTGCCCTCGACCGTGCGGGCGTAGTACCACCACTCGCCCATGCGGGTGGGGACCGACATGTCGGTCTCCTGTGTCCGCGACTTGATCTCCTCGAAGATCGACTCCCGCACCGGTGCCAGATGCGCGGTCTGCGCCGAGGTGTACGCGTTCTCGGCTTCGAGGTACGCGATCACCTCGGGGTTGTCCTTGTCGCGCAGCCACTCGTAGTCGTCGACGAACGTGTGACCGTGATGGGTGCGCTCTTGCGGAACTTTCGCGGCAACGGGCGGGGTCGGGGAGGTCATCGTGGTCAGCCGATCCAATCGTCGAAGGACAGTCCGGAAATGCGTTCGTAGGCCTCGATGTAGCGCGCACGGGTCTTGTCGACGATGTGCTGCGGCAGTGCGGGGGGCGGCGTGTCCGATGCGCGATCCCATCCGGATTCGTCACTGGTGAGCCAGTTACGGACGATCTGCTTGTCGAAGCTCGGCTGAACTTTGCCCACCTCGTACTCGGCCAGATCCCAGTACCGGGACGAATCGGGGGTGAGCACCTCGTCGGCCAGCACGAGATTGCCTGCTTTGTCGAGACCGAACTCGAACTTGGTGTCGGCGAGCATGATGCCGCGCTCGTAGGCATAGATCGAGGCGCGGTCGTAGATGTCCAGGGTGTCCTGGCGCAGCTGCATCGCCAGGTTCAGTCCGATCTTCTCTGCGACCTGTTCGAAGCTGACGTTCTCGTCGTGATCGCCGAGGTCGGCCTTCGTCGCGGGCGTGAAGATCGGTTCGGGAAGCCTGGATGCCTCGACCAGCCCCTCAGGTAGTTCGACGCCGCATACCGATCCGGTGGCGTTGTAGTCGGCGAGACCGGACCCGGTGAGGTATCCGCGGGCCACGCACTCCACCGGCACCATCTCGAGACGCTTGACGATCAGCGCGCGTCCGAGAACCTCGGCGGGAATCCGCTCGTCGTCGGGCTCGCCTGCGAGGTGATTGTTCGCGTCGAGAAGGTCGAAGAAGAACACGCTCATCGCGGTGAGGACGCGACCCTTGTCGGGGATCGAGGTCTCCAGGATGTGGTCGTAGGCCGAGATCCGGTCGCTGGCTACGAGCAGCAGGTGCTCGTCGTCGACGATGTAGAGGTCGCGGACCTTGCCGCCTGCCAGGTGTGAGTAGGACTCGAGTGAAGGACGCACGATGACACCCTAGTGGTCGACACCGACTCGTACCGCACGCCGTGGCGTATGTCCCATCGACCACAATTGCGAGAAGAGGCCACGAAGATCGCTCCCCCGGACGACGACGCGGCAGAACAAAGGAAGGTGTGATGGCCGTGTCGGACCGTGTGGACGTCGGCTTCCGGTCGGAGCGAGGGCCGATCCTGATCGCTCTGATGCTCGCCACCGCGCTGGTGGCACTCGAAAGCACGATCCTGGCAACCGCGGTACCCACGATCGTCGACGACCTGGGCGGATTCACCCAGTTCCCGTGGCTGTTCTCGAGTTATCTGCTCGCTCAGGCCGTCCTCGTACCCGTGTACGGGAAGCTGTCCGATATCTTCGGGCGCACACCGGTCCTGTTGTTCGGTATCGGTGTGTTCGCTGCAGGTTCGGTGCTGTGCGCGGTGGCGTGGAGCATGCCTGCGCTGATCGCCTTCCGCGCCTTGCAGGGGATCGGGGCGGGCGCGGTGCTACCGATGGCGCAGACCATCGCGGGTGACATCTATACGGTGGCGGAGCGCGCAAAGGCCCAGGGTTACCTGGCCAGCGTGTGGGGAATGTCGTCGATCGTCGGCCCCACGGTCGGTGGAGTGTTCTCCGATTTTCTGTCGTGGCGGTGGATCTTCTGGGTGAACGTGCCGCTGTGTGCGGTCGCGGCGTGGGTGCTCGTGCGCAGTTTCCACGAGTCGAAACCCGATGGACCGCGACGCTCCGTGGACTGGGCAGGCGCCACCACGCTGGCCGTCGGAGCGGCGCTGGTGATCCTCGGGCTACTCGAGGGCGGGCAGTCGTGGGCATGGGCGTCGACGACGAGCATTGCGATCTTCACGGCCGGTGCGGTCCTGCTCGTGTCGTTCGTCGTGATCGAGACGCGGGTGCCCGAGCCGATCCTGCCGGTGTGGGTGCTGACCCGCCGGGTTCTGATCACCACCAGCGCGGTGTCGTGCCTGGTCGGCGCAGTGGTGTTGGGCCTGACGTCGTACGTGCCGTCGTTCGTACAGGGTTCGCTGGGCACCACCGCTCTGGTCGCCGGGTTCACACTTGCCGCGATGACGCTCGGCTGGCCGATAGCAGCCGCGCAGTCGGGACGCCTGTACCTGCGTCTCGGATTCCGCACCACAGGCCTCATCGGTGCGGTCCCGCTCCTTACCGGTACCACCCTCCTGACACAGACGGGTCCGGATTCGGCACCGTGGCAGGTCGCGGGCTGCTGTGTCGTCATCGGCCTGGGCATGGGTCTGATCGCGAGTCCATCACTCATCGCAGCCCAGTCCAGCGTGAAATGGAATGAGCGCGGCGTCGTCACCGGCGCGAACGCCTTCGCCCGTTCGATCGGCAGTGCTGTGGGCGTTGCCGTGTTCGGCGCTCTCGCGAACGCCGCGCTGGCTCGCTCCGGCGCGATCGAGGGCTCCGCACCCGGCGCAGAGCAGCTCGCCGCGTCCGTCTCTCCCGTGTTCACGGCCGTTCTGGTGTGCGCGCTCGCGCTCGCCGTCTGTGTAGCGTCGATTCCGAACCGTCCCGGCAGAGAAACCCAGCGCACCTGAATTCGGTCAGGTTCACCTGATGCGGCGGGGCATGACGAATCAGGATGAGCCGCTCCCTCTTCATCGAAATTCGGGTAGGTACCGGCCGAGACGAAAACCGAACTGGCCATGCGTAAGTGGTCGCGGCACGATGCAGAGTCCGACCACAGGTCCACTCCGGCGATCGGATATCGGCGGCGTGGCCTGCCCGAGACCGGGTACGGCAACACCACCGACCGTGATCGCGCTGACGACGAGTCCGATGTCGAATCGCACCATCACCAGGGACTTGCCCACACTCACCGACCGGGTGCGCGACCGTTCTGGAACCGCGTGTTCCGTTCTGCCTCGCAATCAGGCACCATCTCTGCGGTGAGGACCAGACGCGGCGACAACAGATCCATCGACGACATCACGTACATCCCGCTCGGCTCGTCCGGCCACGCGTCGAGCCAGCTCCGGCATGCGACGGCGATGCAGGAGACGACGGACTACGAATCATTGCGCGCAGCGATGGACGCGGAGTACTACTGGCGCGGGGTGACGGAGACGTTCATGATCGCGGACGACTCGTTCACCTCGGTATCACGGGAGACCCGCGATCGCCTCGACATCTCCGCCGCCGTCATGGCGCGTGCCTCCCACTGGGTCAGCACGATCGAGCTGGCAACCGAAGGAGCGCACCTGTACGGGGCCCTCGTGGCCTACACACAGGGCGTCGGCGACAGCTACTCTGCGATCGAGTCTTGGGCACGCACCACGAAGAACGCTCTGCGCCCCTGAGGCATGACCGGCTCGTTCAGGCACGCAAACGGCCCCCGGGGGCCGGGGGCCGTTCAGGCGTGCGTTGCCGCGGGGCCACACCCGCAACGAAGTACTACTGCTGCGACTGGTTGGCGGGCAGCTTCTCGAGTGCCGCATCGATGGAATCGAGTGCGAGGAGAGCGGTTTGGTAGGTCGCCGCGTTGGCGTGCTCGACGGCGACGAGGTTACCCGCCTTCACTGCGGGCAGTTCCTTCCACAGCGGTGAATCGAACAGTTCCTGCAAGGCCGGAGTGACTGATCCGTCCGCTTCGATGCCGTAGACGATCACGTCCGCGTCACCGAGGTTCTCCGGCAGCTGCTCGAACGAGAGGTACTCGCCGTGAGTGATTGCGGGGTCGGCCGGCGTGCCGGGGAAGTCGAAGCCGAGGTCGTCGAACAGGTTCGTGGTGTAGGACGACTTGTATTCGCGCATGTATTCGCCGGGGTTCGTGCCACATTCACTGCACACACCCGCGAACTTCAGGCTGCCGAGAGTACCGGCGTATTTCTCGGCGAGTTCCGCAGCGCGCGCGTCGTACTCGTCCTTGAACTCACCGTACGAATCGCTCACGTTGGCTGCATCGGCGAACTGTTCGCCGAGTTCACGCCATTCACCCGGAATACTGGGGCCGAGGAACACCACCGGCGCAAGCGTTTCCAGTGTGGCCATGTCGAGCTGCTCTTGGACCATCGCCGGAACACCCATGATGATGAGGTCGGGCTCGGCCATGGTGACGGCCTCGTAGTTCAGGTCGGCGACCGACATGTCGGGAGCGACCTTCGGCAGCTCCTCGTATGCGGCGAGGGTTTCCTCGTCCATGTTCTCGGTCTCACGTGCCCACTCGCACACAGCAGCAAGGTTGGCGTTCGACTGGATCAGAGGGAGCACCGCGTAGCCACAGGCGACGATGCGCTGCGGGTCGGCCGGGATCTCGATGGAACCGTTCTGCGCCTCGAATGTCCGCGTCTCCGAGGATGCCGAGGTGCCGGCACCCCCATCTGCAGTGTCGCTGTCACCGTCGCTCGAGCATCCGACCAGTCCGACAGCCAACAAGGCCGCCGCGCCGAGCACTACGGCGGCGCGCCCCCGGCTCCGTTCCAGAACCCGCATCGTGTGTCTCCCACATGTCACTACGCCGCGGCACGTCGCCCCGGTCACAATTGGTTAGGCTAACCGACATCGACGACGAGGCCAAGCGCCCGGTTCACCCTGTTTCGACCGAAATTTCGGCCACCTCGGATCCAGGCTGCCGCACGACACGACCCGTAGCGCTAGCAAAGGTAAGGCTATCCGTATATCTTCGTCACCGGTCGCGCGCAGCCGCCGCGGCCGACCAGCCGCAACCGAAAGGTGTGAGCATGCAGGCACCGGTCGCCGCCGCTACCGCAACCGACCGGGCAGCACGGACCGCACCACCCCCATTCGTGCTGTCCCGCCCTCACGGCACCGTGCTCGCCCACGGTGTTCACGACCGCTTCGATTCCGCCCTCGACGCCGCATCCGCACTGCGCGCCGGCCGGATCCGCGCGGTGGCCGGCGCCCTGCCCTTCGCCCCCGACCACCCCGCAGCGCTGACCGTCCCCGAGGCCCTCGACCACATCGCCACCTCCTACACGACGGAAACTCCTGCGCTACCGACTATTCGGCTCACCGGTGTCACCCCCGACGAGGATGAACACGTCGACCGCGTGACCACGGCGCTGGGACTGCTCCGCGCCGACGACCACGCGCTGGAGAAAGTCGTTCTCGCCCGCGCTCTCACGCTCGAGTCCGAGAGCCGCCTCGCTCCCGAAATGCTTCTTGCCGCTCTGATTTCCCGCGACACCGTCGGCAACGGATTCGCCGTCGATCTCAGCGCGGCCGGTACGCAGTGGTCCCGGTGTCACCTGGTAGGTGCAAGCCCCGAGGTACTCGTCCGGCGCCGGGGCGACCTCGTCACGGCCCACCCGCTCGCCGGCTCTGCGCCCCGCAGTTCGGACCCCGACGTCGACCGCGCCACCGGCGAGACGCTTCGGGCCTCCGCGAAGAATCTGCGCGAGCACGCCCACGTCATCGATTCACTGCGGGCCTCACTCGAGCCGCTGTGCTCGGAGCTCGACATTCCGGATAGCCCGTCCCTCACGAACACTCGGCAGTTGTGGCATCTCGGCACGCCCGTATCCGGTCGGCTGCGCGACCGTTCCCTCACCGCGCTCGACCTTGCGCTCGCCGTCCATCCGACGCCCGCGATCTGCGGCACCCCGACCGGCCTGGCACGCGAGGTGATCCAGGAACTCGAAGGCGACCGGGGATTCTACGCCGGCGCACTCGGCTGGTGCGACGAGAACGGCGACGGCGAGTGGATGGTCACCATCCGGTGCGCCGTCCTCCACCCCGACCGCACGACACTGACCGCTCACGCAGGCGGAGGCATCGTCGCCGACTCCGATCCGTCCGACGAATTAGCCGAGACCACAGTGAAATTCGGAACAGTGCTCGATGCCTTCGGAGTTCGCCGATGACCCGGCCGGTCACTCTCGTCGTCGGCGCGGCCCAGGGCATCGGGCGGGCGACCGCCCTGACGCTCGCGGCCTCGGGGCATCGCCTCGTCCTCGCCGATCGCGATCTCGACGGAGTGCGCGAGACAGCAGCGATGCTGGACGATCCTGCGCCCTCGTATCAACTCGATATCCGCGACCGCGACGCCGTGGACACTGTGATCGCCCACATCGAGGGCACCCACGGCCCGATCGAGGGCCTCGCCCACGTCGCAGGCGTGTTCTCCGTCGCCTCGGTCCTCGACTGCGACCCGGACGAATGGCAACGCATCCACGACATCAACGTCACCGGGCTCCTCTCCGTGCTGCGAGCCGTCGGGCGGGCGATGCGCGACCGCAAGTCCGGATCGATCGTCGTGGTCGGTTCGAATTCCGCGGGCGTGCCCCGCATGGGCATGGGGGCGTACGGGTCCTCGAAGGCAGCCGCGACGATGCTCGTGCGAATTCTCGGCCTCGAGCTCGCGCAGTACGGGATTCGCGCCAACGTCGTCGCGCCCGGTTCCACCGACACGGCGATGCAACGCACGCTGTGGGCCGACCCCGACGACGACACCGGAGCGCAGGGCGCCATCGCGGGTGATCTCGCGCAGTTCAAGGTCGGTATCCCACTGGGACGCATCGCAGAACCCGTGGATATCGCCGAGTCGATAGAGTTCCTGCTCTCACCGCGTGCCCGGCACATCACCATGCAGACCCTGTACGTCGACGGTGGTGCCACCCTCAGAGCGTGATCCGTTCCGACGTGCGGCTCACACTGCGACGGGTTGCTCGACGCGAGCCTCCAGCGCAGCATACCGACCGCCGAGCGCGACAAGCGCGTCGTGAGATCCCTGTTCGGCGATCCTGCCGTGGTCCAGGACGACGATCTCGTCCGCGTCGCGAACCGTCGAGAGCCGGTGCGCGATGGTGATGGTGGTGCGTCCGTGTCGCGCGGTGTCGATCGCCTGCTGCACCAGACGCTCGGTTTCGTTGTCGAGCGCGCTGGTCGCTTCGTCGAGCACGAGAATCCGCGGATCGCGGAGCAACGTGCGGGCAATGGCGAGGCGCTGCTTCTCGCCTCCCGAGAAACGGTGGCCGCGGGCCCCGACGACGGTGTCGTACCCGTCGGGCAGCGACACGATCAGATCGTGGATGCGCGCGGCGCGGGCAGCGTCCTCGATCTCCGCGTCGCTGGCGTCTTCCTTCGCGTAGCGCAGATTCTCACGCACGGTGGCGTGCAGCAGGTAGGTCTCCTGCGAGACCATCCCGACGAGATCTGCGACGTCGGCCAGCGCCATGTCGCGCAGGTCCACACCGTCGATGGTCACCCGCCCGGATTCCGGGTCGTAGAGCCGCGCGACGAGCGATCCGAGCGTGGTCTTACCCGAGCCGGTCTCGCCGACCAGCGCAACCTGCGAGCCCGCAGGTACGTCGAGGGAGATGCCGTCGAGGGCGAGGCGGTGCGCGCCGTCGTACCGGAAGTCGACGTTCTCGAACCGGACCGATCCCGTGGGCCGATCGAGACGGACCGGTTTCTCCGGGTCGTCGATCTCGACAGCCAGGTCCAGGTATTCGAAGATGCGGCTGAACAGAGCAAGCGAGCTGACGATGGAAATTCCGACGTCGAGCAGGCTCATCAGTGGCCGGAACAGAGCTGCCTGCAGGCCGGTGAACGCAACGAGGGTACCGATGGTCATGCCACCGGACGTCGCGGGCAATCCGGCCACGAGGTACAGCATCGCGGGGAGCGCCGAGAACACGATGTTCATGGTGGCCATGCGCCAACGACCGGAGAGCTGCGCGTGCAGTTCGAGGTCGGCGAGTTCATCGGAGGCCCGGGCGAACTTCTCGGACAGCGCAGGACCGGTGCCGAGCGTCTTGACCAGGAGCACACCGCTGACGGACAGGCCCTCTTCGATCTGGGTCTGCATGTCGGCCATGCGTCGCTGCTGACGAGTGGTGATCGCGCGTCGCATCATCGCGACGCGGCGGGTGAGCCAGATGGCCGGCGGCAGCACGATCAGCGACAGCAACGCCAGCCGCCAGCTGAGGATCGTCATGGCGACGGCGGTGCCGACCACGGTGGTGATGTTGGACGCGATGGATGTCGCGGTGGAGGTCACCACCGACTGCATTCCGCCGATGTCGTTGGTCAGCCGCGACTGGATCTCGCCGCCGCGGGTGCGGGTGAAGAAGCTCAGTGACTGCCGCTGCAGGTGGGAGAACACGTGGGTGCGCAGATCGTGCATGATCCGCTGTCCGACGGTCGTGGAGATCCAGGTCTGGGCGACGCCGAGCAGCGAGCCGACCACGGTGACGGCGAGCATGCCGCCCACCGCCCACAGCAGCAAGCTCACGTTCTGGTGCGGGATCGCGTCGTCGATGACGGCGCGGACAAGGAAGGGATTCGCGAGCGCGATGACCGACGACGCGACGATGAGCGCGACGACGACGGTGATCTGCCAGCTGTAGGGGGCGAACAGGGCGCCGATGCGCCGGAGACTGACGGGTGATTCCTTCAGCTGTTCGATATCTTTCGGGTCGACCTTGGCTCCACGGCCTCTGCCGCCGCCCTGGCCCGGTGGGGGCTGCATCATGCACACCACCCCGATTCATGATTCGTTCGTACTTAGTGAGGTTGCCTCATTAAGAGGCAGCCGTCAACTGAGGTATGGTGAACGTCATGTCGGACTCCCCCGCGACGCTCCGCGACCTCCTCATGGCGACCACTCGTACGCTGCGGAAACGCTGGCACGAGAGGATTCACCCCTGGGGTCTGACGCCGCACGAACACCGGGCGCTGCGGGTGATCGGGAGCGCCGACGAGCCGGTTCGGCTGGGAGTCGTCGCAAAGTCGCTGCGCATCGTGCCGCGGTCCGCCACCGAGGTCGTCGACCGTCTCGAATCGCGCGGGCTGACCGAGAGACTTCCCGATCCCGCCGACCGCCGGGCAGTGTGTGTACAGCTCACTTCTGACGGGCAACGCCTGCTCACCGAGCTGGACACAGCGCGCGACGCCGACGCCGCCGAGGTGTTCACCCGCCTCGATACTGCCGAACGCGCCGAGCTTGCACGGCTGCTCCGCAAGCTCACCGACGAGCACTTCGGCGAGGCGCACGTCGGAAAATCCGTTGCTCAGGCGAACGAGTGTCCGTAACCTCGGCGGGCGTCCCACTCTTCGCCGAAGGAGCCAGAAGCATGCTGCCCGTCACCGAACGAGACATCCGATCGTCGTTCATCAACTGCTCGAAGGGTGACGCCAAGCGCCTGTCCGTCCCCGCGGATCTCGACAACCTGCCCTGGGACGACCTCGATTTCCTCGGCTGGACCGATCCGTCGTATCCCGGCCGGTGCTACGTGGTGACCGAGCAGGGCGACCGCCTCGTCGGTGTCGCCCTGCGGCACGAATCCGGCGGCAGGCGGCCCGCACAGATGTGCTCGATCTGCCAGACCACCCACCCCAACGGCGGGGTGCATCTCATGGCCGCACGCAAGACAGGCGACGCGGGGCGCCGAGGCAATACGATCGGCACCTACATGTGCGCCGACCTCGACTGCTCGCTCTACGCTCGCCGCAAGAAGACGCCGAGCGGGGGCCGCCTCTACCGCGACGACTCCCCGCTCGACGACCGGATCGAGCGCGTCCGGTCGAATCTCGACGCCTTCATCGCCCGCGTCGGCCCCTACTGAACGCCGATCACATCGTCCGCGAACCGGCGGATCGCGTCGAGTCGGGCCTGCGAGTCGGACGGATCGGCGCCGTACATACGCCAGGGCGCCACGCGCACCCGGGTGACCCCGATGTCGGTCAATCGCCGGTACCCATCTATGTCGGAGACATCGGTGGGGGACACATCGATCTCGAACGGAACATCGGCGCGGCCGAATTCGGTACGCAGCTCGGTCAGCCGCTCGATCGCCGATGTCAGCTGTGCGACATCGGTATTGACCGAGATCCAGCCGTCGCCCAGTCGCGCCGCACGGCGCAGTGCTGCCTCACTGTGCCCGCCGCCGTAGATCGGAACAGGCCGACCGGGTGAGGGGCTGATCATGAGGCGGTCGAATTCGTAGTGCTCACCATGGAATTCGACCCACTGCGGCCCCTCCCCCGCACACACCGCCTTGATGATCGCGACGGCCTCGTCGGTGCGGACACCGCGAGTACGCATCTCGGTGCCGGTGAACACGAATTCTTCGGGTAGCCAGGACAACCCGACACCGACGGCGACACGGTTCTCCGACATCACCGCCATCGTCGCGATCTGCTTCGCGGTCAGCAGCGGATCGCGCAACGGCAACTTGAGCACGTTCGTGTAGAACCGCACGCGCTGCGTGACGGCAGCCATTGCGGTCATCGCGATGAACGGATCCGGCATCGGCGTCTCCGGAGCCCACATCCGCTTGCCGTCGGGTGAATACGGGTAGTCGGCAGACACCGTCTCGGGGTAGAACACTGAGTCGGGCAACGCAATCGCGTCGTAGCCGCATTCGTCGGCAACACGTGCCAATGCGGGCAGGTGCGCGGTGTCGATCATCGCCACCGGCAGTGCCCACTTCATCGCGGACACTGTCACAGTTTCACGACGCGCGACGTCGGGATCGGATGAGAATCCGCCTTGATCCAGCGCATCGCCCATGTGCCCTCGGCGTGCGAGTCGGTATCGATCCAGTTTCCGTAGCCGGGATCCTTCGCGGCGACGACGATGGTCAGCGTGCCGTCGTCATTCAGTTTCGCGGTGTGGTTGTTGATGTACACGTTCGTCCGGTCGTAGTCGAGCGACTCGACCCAGAAGTTCTGCAGCACAAAGTTGTAGTACTCGCAGTTCGGCACTTCGGTCTCGATGACCCAAGCTTCGTCCTCGGCAAGCTTCCAATACCCGTGCAGGTAGAAGATCGTCGGATCGCCACCGGCGTTCTGGAACTGTTCCTGACCCCGATCGAAGATCTCGTTGGGCTCCGGCTGGAACCTTCGGGACCACTCGAGGAAGGTTTCCGCCATACCCTTCACGATCCCGACCGCCCCGGTCAGTCGCTCACCCATCTTCTCCGGGCTCAACGGCTCGAAATCCCCGTCCGGATCGAGGCACTCGATCGACAGCTCACAGACGACCTCGTTGCGCCGGTCCTGGTGAGTCGCGCGAACCGAGATGAGGTTGCTGTCCGGCGCCAACGGCAGCCAGGCGCCCTCGGCGGGCTTGTCCACACTGGCGATGAACTCGAAACGGCCGTTCTCGTCGACCTCGAGATCATGAACGTGCAGGTCGCCGGTCTGCAGCATGGTGCCGTCGATATGGTAGCGATTGATGCGCGACCCGAAGGTGATGAGCGGGACAGTGCCCCGGCTGCCGATGATCCGGTAGCTGTACTTTCCGGAGATGTTGGCGCGCATGTAGACGTTGTCCGGGTTGTCGGCACCGATCTTCGTCATCATGTTGGGGTTGGGCGCCGACGTGAACTTCGGCCACCGCGGATCGGTGTACTCGACGCAGTTGATCGTGCCGTACCGCAGCAATCGGCTCAGGTAGCGCACGCCCTCGGCCTGCGTCAACGGATCCTGAGGAACGATGTCGTCCTCGAGGACCTTTCCGACCTCGAGCAGATCTGCGCAGAACTTTTCCCAAGTGGCGTTCATATGAGTACCCCTGTTCTGGTTGCTGTTTCGAGCGTTCACGCGGTGGCGGCGAACTTCTCGTCGATGTCGGAGACGGTGACACCGAAGTCCTCGAGCGAATACCGATGAGACGGACGGCGATGGTCGGCGAGGCTCCCCCGATGCGACGCATCCACCGCGCGGCGCGCGTCCTCGGTGAACGGCATCGAGAACCGGGTGTAGATCGACTCGACCGTGCCGATCGGATCGGCCACGAAGTCGCGGTAGTCGACGTCGATGAATTGGTCCGGGTTGTACCGAGCCCGCGCACGAGTGAAGTTCTCGTTGCCGCGCGCCCACAGGTCGAGCTGGGTCCGTCCGATGGCCGGGCGATCGAACGCATTCGACATGTCGTGCTTACCCTGCTCGGCCAAACTGAACGTCGACGCCATCGACGTGCGCGGATCGCGGAACGTGCGGACGAACAGAGCATCGGGGAAGACCTTCATGATCTCGTCGATCGCGAAGACGTGGCTGGGACTCTTGAGCACCCAACGCCGATTCTGATCGTTCATGCCGATCAACTGCAGGTTCTTCTTGTACCGCTGGTACGTCGCGGTCCAGTCCTGCTCCCCCAGCCACTTCGAGTAGGTCGGCACGTAGGACACGCACTCGAAAGAGATCGAGAGCATCGTCTGCTGCATCAGGCGCCAGCACTCCTCGGCCTCCTCTGCGCCCATGAAGTGCACCTTCATCAGGTCGGGCTCGTTCGCCTGACGCGCACGGTAGAAGGCTTCCGCACGCAGAAAATCCTCGTTCTCGGGCCACTTCTCACGAGCAGGGCGGGGCTGCGGCGTCTCCGCCAGCCACATCTCCAAGCCCTGGTGCGCAGGGTCCGCACCCAGCAGCCGCTGCAGTGCAGTGCTGCCGGTTCGGGTTATTCCGCTGACGAATATCGGGCGCTCGATCGATACGTGGTCGTGCTCTGGATGGCGCGCGAACGCAGCCTCGCTGATCAGCCGGCCCGTGAGCGCGGACAGGATCATCTTGCGTGCGATCACCTTGCCGTGGGGAGTGAGGTCGGCCTCTCGTTCGAACGACCCGAGCAGGACCTGCAGCCCTTCGAGGTAGTCGTCGCTGCCGAAGTCGTCGTATCCGGTCGCTTCGCGCGCCGCCTGATGCAAGTCCTCGACGGAACCGATGCCGTCGTAATCCTGTGTCATTCCTATGTCCTTGTGAGAGTGGATCAGTGGTGGGTGTGTCCGCAGTTGACGTCCAGGCACTGCCCGGTGATCGCCCGGGCCAGATCGGAGGCGAGGAACACCACGGCGTCCGCGATGTCGTCGGGCTCGGGCAGCCGACGCAGGTCGGTGTCTGCCGCGATCTCGTCATAGACGTCGGACAGGTCGACCCCTCGCTGCTCGGCCTGCTTCTCGACCATCCTCTTGACCCGGTCGGCCCAGATGTAACCGGGAGCAACGGAGTTCACCCTCACCCCCATCGGCCCCAGCTCCACCGACAGACTGCGGGCAAGGGCGAGCAGGCCGGACTTCATCACCCGATAGGCCCCGAAGTTCGGCAGCTGGTTGCGCAGCACCATCGAGTTGATCATCACTACCGAGCCCTCGGACTTCTCGAGGGCCGGCGCCAGCTTCCGGGTCAGGTTGAGTGCCGCGAGCAGGTTGATGTCCATGCCCCGCCGGATCGACTCGAACTCGGTGTCGAGCAGCCGCTCGTGGGGCGGTTGCACGAACGCGTTGTGCACCACCGCGTCGACGACACCGAATTCCGCGAGTGCCGACTCTGCGAGATGGGTCACCGACGCGTCGTCGGTGAGGTCTGTCGGCACAGACAGCGCGGTACCGCCGAGTTCCCGAATTTCGTCGGTGACCTCCGCCAGCCGGGACTCTGTGCGCGCAGCCAGGACGACCCGGGCACCGGCCATGGCGCTGCGCACAGCCACCGAGCGCCCCAGCCCAGCACCGACACCGGAGACGACCACGACCTTACCGTCGAGCAGCGGCGGCATCGCCCTCCGCAACCCCACCGTCACACTCGGGCCTGCGGGTCGATCACGACGCTGAGCGAAATTATCCGGCAGTCGTCGTCGAATTCGAAGAGGTCGCTGGCGAGGAACGCCGGCATCCCCTCGCGCTCCACCCGTACCTGCATCGCGGCATACCGGCCGGTGACGATAATCGGCGAGTGGCGGCTCACGGTGAAGTCCACCTTCGCATTCTCGGTGTCGAACCCGCGGATCTCGTCGCGGCCGCGGTAGGTCCGCACGCCGAGTGGCTCGTGTTGCACCGCGTCATCCGCGAAGAGCGCCACCAGTTGGTCCACGTCGTGGTTTCCCAGGTGCTTCACATACGACTCGAGTGCCGAGCAGATTTCGTCTCTCGTGGGCAAGAAGATTCCTTCCGTGACGGGTGATATTCGGGAACTGATTCAGGCAATCGTGCCGCGGCTGCGCAGAAGCTCGATGATCTGCTCGCTCGCGTCCGCGGGCGAGGTCGCGGTCGTGTCGACCCTGAGGTCGGGATGTTCCGGCGGCTCGTACGGGGAATCGACCCCGGTGAAGTTGATCAGATCACCGCGTCGCGCCTTCTTGTAGAGGCCCTTGGGATCCCGCTGCTCGGCAACGTCGATCGGGGTGTCGACGAACACCTCGCAGAACTGGTCCGCGCCGATCACATCGCGTGCCGCGTCGCGGTCGGCACGGAACGGAGAGATGAACGACGCAAGGACGATCAGGCCGGCATCCGCCATCAGCCTGGCCACCTCCGTGACACGTCTGATGTTCTCCACCCGGTCTGCCTCGGTGAACCCAAGGTCGCGGCCGAGTCCGTGCCGGATGTTGTCGCCGTCGAGGAGATAGGTATGACAGCCCAACGCATACAACTTGCGCTCGAGTTCGTTGGCGATGGTCGACTTGCCCGATCCGGACAGGCCGGTGAACCACAGCACCTGTGATCCGTGGCCGTTGAGCGCCCTGCGGGCATCACCGTCGACGTCCACGGCCTGCCAGTGGATATTGTCGGACCGTCGCAGCGAGTGCGCGATCATGCCGGCACCGACCGTGGTGTTGGTGAGCCGGTCGATCAGGATGAACCCGCCGGTGTCACGGTTCGCAGCGTAGGCGTCGAACGGCACCGGCCGGTCGAAGCTGATGTTGCACACACCGATCTCATTGAGCGCAAGCGTGTTCGTCGCGGTCTTCTCGAGAGTGTTGACGTTGACCTTGTACTTGGGTTTGGTGATGCGGGCCTGCACGGTCATTGTCCCGATCTGACACACATAGGGACGCTCGGGCAGCATTTCGTGTTCGCCCATCCACACCACATGCGCCTCGAACTGGTCGGCCACACCGGGCAGCACCTCCGCGCCGGCAAGCACATCTCCACGGCTGACATCGATCTCGTCGGAGAGGGTGATGGTGACCGACTGCCCGGCGACGGCCGCGTCGAGGTCGCCGTCCATGGTGACGATTCGCGCGACGGTGGACTCCTTGCCGCTGGGGAGAACTCGCAGCCGGTCGCCCGGACGCACCGTTCCGCCGACGATCTGGCCGGAGAAGCCGCGGAAGTCGAGGTTGGGGCGGTTGACCCACTGCACCGGCATGCGGAACGGTCCGGTGCGCAGGTCGTCGTCGATCTCGACGTCCTCGAGGTGATCGATCAGCGTCGGCCCCTGATACCACGGCGTGTTGGAGCTGCGTTCGGTGAGATTGTCCCCGACATACGCCGACATGGGGATCGCGACGACGCCACCGAGTCCGATCTCGTTCGCGAAACTCGTGTATTCGCCCACGATGTCGTCGAAGACGTCCTGCGAATAATCGACCAGGTCAAGTTTGTTGACAGCGATCACCACGTGGCGGATACCGAGGAGCGAGACGAGGTACGAGTGCCGACGGGTCTGGGTCAGTACACCCTTGCGGGCGTCGATGAGAATTACCGCGAGGTCGGCGGTGGAAGCCCCGGTCACCATGTTGCGGGTGTACTGCTCGTGGCCCGGGGTGTCCGCAACAACGAACTTGCGCTGCTCGGTCGAGAAGTAGCGGTATGCGACGTCGATCGTGATGCCCTGTTCGCGTTCGGCGGCCAAGCCGTCGACGAGTAAGGCGAAATCGAGGCCCTCGCCCTGGGTGCCGACCTTGCGTGAGTCCGCTTCGAGCGCGGAAAGCTGATCCTCGAAGACCAGTTTCGACTCGTAGAGCAGGCGGCCGATCAGGGTGGACTTGCCGTCGTCGACGCTACCGCACGTGATGAAGCGAAGCATGGACTTGCTCGCGTGCCGCGCGAGGTACTGCTCGATGTCGTCGGCAATCAGCTCCGAAGGCTGAGTCATCAGAAGTACCCTTCCTGCTTCTTCTTCTCCATCGAGGCACTGGAGTCGTGGTCGATCACGCGACCCTGGCGCTCAGAGGTGGTGGTCAGCAACATTTCCTGGATGATGTCGGTCAACGTCTCGGCCGTGGATTCGACAGCGCCGGTGAGCGGGTAGCAACCGAGGGTGCGGAAGCGCACGCTCTTGAGCTCGGGAACCTCGCCGGGCAGCAGCGGCATCCGGTCGTCGTCGACCATGATCAGTGTGCCGTCGCGCTCGACGACGGGTCGCTTCGCCGCGAAATAGAGCGGAACGATCGGGATGTTCTCCTGCCTGATGTATTCCCACACATCGAGTTCGGTCCAGTTCGACAGGGGGAAGACCCGCAGGGATTCACCGGGCGATTTGCGGACGTTGTACATTCGCCACAGCTCGGGCCGCTGCTGTTTCGGATCCCAGCGGTGCTCGGCGGAGCGGATCGAGAAGACGCGCTCCTTGGCGCGGGACTTCTCCTCGTCGCGGCGGGCTCCACCGAACGCGGCGTCGAACTTGTATAGGTCGAGCGCCTGCTTGAGGCCTTCGGTCTTCCACATGTCGGTGTGGGTCGCCGAACCGTGCGTGAACGGGTTGATGCCCCTCTCGACACATTCCGGGTTCTGGTAGACGACCAGGTCGAGATCTCCTGCGGCAGCGGTCTCGTCACGCAGCTTGTACATCTCGCGAAACTTCCATGTGGTGTCGACGTGGAGCAGCGGGAAGGGCAGACGTGACGGGTAGAACGCTTTGCGGGCCAGGTGCAGCATCACGGCGCTGTCCTTGCCGACCGAGTACAGCATCACTGGGTTCTCGCTCTCGGCGACTGCTTCCCGCATGATGTGGATGCTCTCGGCCTCGAGACGCTCCAGGTGTGTCAGGTTCTTACCGAGGGTGGGACTGCTCATCGCCGCAGCACCTCCAATGCTGCGTCGGCCAACTCGGGGCGGCAGATCAACATGTCGGGCATCCAGGGGTCCTTCTGGTTGTAGCGGGGTTCGGAGCCGTCGATCCGTGAAACGTGCAGACCCGCGGCACGAGCAACCGCTACGGGTGCCGCCGAATCCCACTCGAACTGGCCTCCGGTGTGGGCATAGATGTCGACCTCGCCGCGCACGACGGCCATGGCTTTCGCGCCGGCCGATCCCATCTCCACGAGTTCCCCACCCAGCGCACGCGCGAGGGCGAGGACGGGCTCCGGTTTGCGGGTGCGGGACACGGCCACGCGGGGAGTTCGCGGTAACGGCGAGAGGGTCGCTGGAGTATCGCCCGTCGAGTAGGTCACCCCGAGAGCGGGCATCGCGACCGCTCCGACCGTCAGCAGTCCGTTCTCGACAAGGGCGACATGCACGGCCCAGTCGGTGCGGCCGTGCTCGCCGAACTCGCGGGTGCCGTCGAGCGGGTCGACGATCCAGACGCGATCCGCTCCGAGCCGCGCACGATCGTCGGCGCCCTCTTCCGAGAGCACCGAGTCGTCGGGAAACCTCTCCGCCAGTGCGAGGGTGAGGTAGTTGTGACTCCGCAGGTCCCCCAACCGTCGGAGCTGATCCGGATCCGCGTCCGCAACCTCGAGATCGCGCCGGAGGTCGAGGAGCAACTCCCCTGCCGCAGTGGCTAATTCAGAAGCAGCGGGCGCGTCGCCGGCATTCCGGGAGGGATGAATCGATTGTGTCGCCGAGCCGGCGCCGTGGTCCATGAATGAGACTCTAGCCACAGAACGAACATTGTTCAATCCCATTTCGAACAATGTTCGATCTCATTCGGCAACACCACGCCGATGCGGGCATCGGCAATCACCGCACCCCGGCTACGGTGTGACGATGGGCGAATCGAGCAGCAAATCGATCTACGGAGATGCGGCGGCCCGACGTCGCCGCACCCTCGATGCGGCCGCAGCCCTGCTCGACGAGGGCGGGTACTCGGCGCTGACCATCCGCTCGATCGCGAAGCGCTCCGGAACCAGCGTCGGGTTGATCTACCAGTACTTCACCGACAAGCAGGACATCTTCACCTCACTGCTCAACGAGAGCCAGATCGAATCCCGGTCGTTCGTCGCAACTCTTCCTCGCGACCGAGGAGTCGCCGCCCTGCTCGCCGCGGTGATCCCCGAGTCCACCAAGCAGTGGGGCCGCGTCGGACGCTTCACCGCAACCTGGCGCGACATCGAAGGCGACGACCGCACCGAACGCGAATCGGTCCGTCAGGTGCGACGGACCGCACGGGAGTACAACACCGAACTTCACCGCGCACTCACGCAGGCAGCGGCATCCGAAGGTCGCGTCCTGCGGGACGAACCCTCCATGCTCCCCTTCGTCCTGTCCGCCCTCCAAGGCGTGTCCGACACAATCGTGCACAACTGGGCAACCGACCTCGATCACGCAGAACTCACCCGATTCGTCGCAGATTCACTGACCAGGGCGATCACCAGGGACGACGAGCCGGGAACACAGACCTGACCCCTGCCCGCAAGAGTGTCCCACTCACCGGTATCCGGTCGATGTGACCACGCGCACAGCCATACCGTTCTCCTCGAAGTCCCCAGGATTCAGGAGCTCGAATGAGTACATCGGTGATACCCGGCCGCCCCGCATCAACCCGCTCAGAGAAACGATTCGAACGGACCCGGCCGGTCTGGGTGATCGTCTCCGTTCTTATCGCAGTTGAGATCATCAGCGCATTCGAGACGTCGATGATGTACGCCGCACTTCCGACCTTCACTCAGGTGTTCGCAGCAGACTCATCTGCTGTGGGATGGACCGTTACCTCATTCCTGCTGGTTGCAGCCGCATCCGCGGCAGTATGCGGACGCCTCGGCGACATGTACGGCCGAGAGCGCGTTCTCATCGTCGTCCTGATCTGCGCAGCAGTCGGATCGATCATCAGCATGGCATTCGGGTCGCTGTGGGCCGTCGTCATCGGTCGCGCAATCCAGGGTGTCGCCGGTGCGATCCTGCCGCTGTGCATCGGACTCGCCCGTGAACACCTCCCGGCGAAGAAGGTACCGATGGCCATCGCGCTGATCTCCGGATCCGCAGTCGCCGCCGGTGCCGCCTCGCTCCTGGTCGCAGGCCTGATCATCGATCTCGGCGACTGGCGGTACATGTTCGTCGTCACCGCAATCTATGCCATCGGCTGCGTCGTCCTTGTCGAGGCCGTGCTGCCGTGGCGTCATCGCGACGCCGAACGTCAGCAGGTCGATTTCGTCGGCGCGATCGGCCTCGCCATCTCGGTGACCGCCATCCTCCTGGCCCTCACCCAAGGCAAGTCCTGGGGGTGGGGAGATACCCGCGTGCTCGGCCTACTCGTGGTCGGTATCGCGATCTTCGCCTGGTGGGTGCGCTGGGAACTCGCCCGCAAATCCCCGATCATCAACCTCCGGTTGCTCGCCGAGCGCAACGTCGCGTTCACCATGCTCGCCACGATCGCGCTTGGAGTCGGCCCGATCGGCGTGACGACGATGCTCATCCCGATCATCATGCAGACCCCGGACACCGCGCCGTTCGGACTCGGCCTGTCGGCCACCCACGCCGGGATGCTCTCGTTCATCGGCGCAATGATCGGAATGCTCTTCACTCCGCTCGCAGGCAAGATTGCTGCAGCAGTCGGCGCTCGATCGTCGTTGCTGCTCGGCACCACCCTGTTCATGATCGCCTCTGGCGCATTCTTCGTCTTCCGCGGTTCCGTGGTCGGTATGACCGCGCTGGTCATCACCGTGTCCATCGCGACGGCCTTCGCATACACGGCACTGCCGAACCTGCTGGTCGAGTTCGTCCCCGAGCACAACACCAGCGAGATCACCGGAAGCCAGTCGGTCGTGCGCACCGCCGCGATGGCGGTGGGCACGTCGATTACGACAGTGCTGCTCGCTTCCCTCGTAGTCCCCGGATCATCGACACCGACGGTGGCAGCACTGGGAGCCGTGTGCGCCATGCTCGTAGTCATGTGCGTCCTCGCCATCGTGCTCACGCTCGGCATCAGATACGTCAAGAACTGACGAGATGACAGTATCGGCCGGCGGTTCTCCCACCGCCGGCCGATACTGGATCCCGGCGTGCAGCTACGGAACGAACACAACCCTGCCCACGGTCGTTCCCTCACCCAGCCGCGCGATTCCGTCCGCAACCTCCGACAACGACAACCGCTCACTGACGAGAGGTGCTATCGCCCCGGAGGTGGTGAGCGCCGTGAGTTCGCTGTGGCACTGTTCGATGACCGCACGGTCGTACTCCTTGTACAGGCCCCAGTGCAGTCCGATGATCGAATAATTCTTGATCAGTGCGTGATTGAGGCCCGGAGTAGGGATGGTTCCGCCTGCGAACCCGATGATGACGATCCGTCCCTCGAACGCGATGCACTTCGTCGAGCCCGCGTAGGCGTCGCCGCCGACGGGATCGAACACGACGTCAGCGCCCCTACCTCCGGTGAACTCCTTGACCTTTGCCACGAAATCATCTGTGTGCCGGTCGATCACGAGATCAGCGCCGAGGCGTTTGCAGTACTCGGCCTTCTCCGGTCCGCCCACCACACCGATGACGCGCGCACCGGCCGCCTTCCCGAGTTGTATCGCAGCACTGCCGACGCCGCCCGCAGCCGCGTGCACGAGAAGCGTTTCGCCCTCGCGCAGCTGCGTTCGGCGGTGTAGCGCGAACCACGCGGTCTGGTATCCGATGAACAGCGCGGATGCCTCGGCATCGTCGAGCGACACCGGCGCAGCGAAGGCGTTCACCTCGTCCATCACGGTGTACTCGGCGAACGAGCCGAGTGGCAGATTCGGGTTCCCGATCACCCTGTCGCCTACGGAGTAACGGGCGGCACCCTCACCTGCGGAGATCACCTCACCGCACAGTTCGACGCCCGGAGTGAATGGCAGCGCAGGCCTGAGCTGGTATTTTCCCCGACACAACAGCACGTCGGGAAAGTTGGCGGGTGCTGCCAACGTTCGTACGAGCAACTGGCCGGGCCCGGCCACCGGTTCGTCGATGTCCTCGTACCTGAGAACGTCTCGCGGCTCACCGAGTTCGTGTACACGCCACGCTTTCACGAAATCACAGCCTCTACTTCGTTGGTGTTCGGTCGGTCAGATACCGGCATCCGCGGCCACCGCCATGGCGGCGCCGACGAGTGCGTCGATGCGCTCCACGGTCGGGGTGCTCGCGGCTGCCTTGTTGCGTGGGTCGTCGAGTGCGCGTCTCATCACGCCTTCGGCGATGATGGCCACCTTCCACAACCCGAGCGCATGCCAGAACTTCAGTGCGGCGGGGTCGCGACCGGTCTCGGCAAGATACATCTCCACGAGTTCGGTCCGGCTCGGGAAGCCGTCCAGTTGTGTGGCCGGAAAGTCGCCCGCGGTGCGCTCACCCGGTTCACTCCAATACGCGAGCATGCTTCCCATGTCCGCCAAGGGTTCTCCGAGTGTGGACAACTCCCAGTCGAGGACAGCTCGCACGTCACCGTTCTGCGGTGCGGTGATGAGGTTCCGCAGGTGGAAGTCGCCGTGCACGAGGGTCACTTCCCGCTGCTCCGGGATGTTGGCCAGCAACCGTCGGGTGAGGTCGTCGAGGTCGGGTATCTCTCGCGTCTTCGAGCGTTCCCATTGGCCCGACCACCGGTTGAGCTGGCGCAGGGCGTAAGGCTTGTGGCTCGCGAGATCCGCCAATCCCACCTCGGCAAGGTCGACGGCGTGGATCGCCGCGAGTGTCCGCGGCAGGCGGATCCCGATCGCCCGTCGCTGCCCGGGTGTGAGTTCCTCGGCCACGGCCATCCGGTCGACGACGAGCCCGTCGACGAATTCCATCAGGACGAGCGGCGCATCGGAGACCGCCGGGTTGTCGGTCACCGCAAGCACGCGCGGTACCGGAACGGCCGAGTGCTCGAGGGCCGAAAGGATCCGGGCTTCCCGCGCAACATCGTGTGCGGAAGCGAGCAGCGTACCCAGGGGCGGCCGTCGCAGCACCCACCGCCGCCCGGATGCGTCGCTGATCAGGTAGGTCAGGTTGGATTGTCCCAGCCCGATCCGCTCGAATGTCAGCGGCCCCGCGAACTCCGGCACGATGCCTGCGACCCACGTCGTGACCGCTTCGGTCTCGATCCCGACCACCACGGTGTCAGACATCGCGTGCACTTCCCTGCCGGAACGACTGCGCGTTGCCGAGCAACCGGCCACCGTCGATCACCATCACCTCACCGGTGATCCACTGCGCCGCATCGGAGACGAGATAATGCACAGCCGAGGCGACGTCGACAGGTTCACCGATGCGCCCGAGCGGCGTGGAGGCCGCGACCCGGGGCTCGTGGTCCTTCCACAGTGCTTCGGCCAGCTTGGTTCTCACGACACCGGGTGCGACGGCATTGACGCGGACCATCGGCGACAGCTCGAGCGCGAGCTGCTTTGTGAGGTGGATCAGTGCGGCCTTCGACGCGTTGTACACCCCGATGTTCGCTTCGAACTTCATTCCGCCGATCGACGCGGTGTTGACGATGCTGCCGCCGTGATCACCCATCCACGCTTTCACCACCAACGACGACCACAACACCGGGCCCCACACGTTCACGTCGAAGGTCTTCGCGAACCGCGCGTGGTCCTGGTCGGCCAGCGGGCCGTACGACGGGTTGGTGCCGGCGTTGTTGACGAGAATGTCTATGCGGCCGAACTTCTCGAGGGTGATGTCGATGCATCGCCGCGCAGCATTGTCGTCGACGGCATGCGCTCCCACACCGAGCGCAGCCGGGCCGATGTCGGCCGCGGCGGCATCCGCCGATTCCTGGCTGCGTGAGGTCACGACGACGTTCGCTCCCGCCTGTGCGAGACCACGGGCAGTCTCCAGTCCGATACCGCGGGAGCCGCCGGTGACGATCGCGGTCTTGCCCGTCAGATCGAACCCCGTCATGACGTGGGCCGCAGGTCTCGGTACTTGCGCAGTTCCTGCTTGGCGATCGCGCGCTTGTGCACCTCGTCGGGACCGTCGGCCAAACGCAGTGTGCGCAGATGCGCGTACGCCATGGCGAGTGGGAAGTCGTCGGTGACTCCGCCACCACCGTGGACCTGGATCGCCCGGTCGACGATCTTCAGTGCAATATTCGGTCCGGCGACCTTGATCGCCGCGATCTCGGTGCGCGCTTCCTTGTTGCCGACGGTATCCATCAGGTACGCGGTCTTGAGGGTCAGAAGGCGGATCATCTCGATCTCGATGCGGGCCTCGGCGATCCAGTCCTGGATGTTGGCGTTGTCGGCGACGGGCTTGCCGAATGTGACGCGCGATTGTGCACGTCGGCACAGCAGTTCGAGGGCGCGTTCGGACACGCCGATCGCGCGCATGCAGTGGTGGATGCGCCCGGGCCCGAGACGCGCCTGGCTGATCGCGAAGCCTTCGCCTTCGCCCGCGAGAACATCTTTCGACGGCACGCGCACATCCTCGAACAGGATCTCGGCGTGGCCTTCGCGGTCGTGGTAGCCGAAGACCGGCAGGTTGCGCACCACGGTGACACCGGGGGCGTCGATGGGGACGACCATCATCGACTGCTGCCTGTGAGGGGCCGCGGTGGGGTCGGTCTTGCCCATCACGATGAGCACCTTGCAGTTCTTGTGCATCGCGTTGGATGCGAACCATTTACGCCCGTTGAGGACGTAGTCGTCGCCGTCACGAACCATCGACATCTCGATGTTGGTGGCATCCGAACTCGCGACGTCGGGCTCGGTCATCGCGAAGGCCGAGCGAATAGTGCCGTCGAGCAACGGCTTCAGGTACTTCTCTTTGTGTTCCTCTGTTCCGAATAGTGTGAACACCTCCATGTTGCCGGTGTCCGGTGCGGCGCAGTTGCAGGCCTCCGACGCCAATGGGCTCCGGCCCATGATCTCCGCGAGGGGCGCATACTCGAGATTGGTGAGCCCTGGGCCCCACTCGGGATGCGGATGGAAGAGGTTCCACAGCCCGCGCGAGCGCGCTTCCGTCTTGAGTTCCTCCATGATGGGCGGGTGGAAGTGCGGATCGCCGGCTTCTTCCATCTGACGGTGATAGACGGCCTCGGCCGGGTAGACGTGGGACTCCATGAATTCCAGCAGATCCGCCCGATATTTCTCGGCGCGCGGTGACAGGTCGAACAAAGACACGGCAAACTCCTCGAGAGTCGATCAGGATTCGGACATCAGGGACCGTTGGTAGCGCCGCATTCCGCGCAGCCACCGGTCGTAATCGGCACCCTTGTTCCGGTACATCTGGAGTACCTCCGGGTGAGGAAGGATCAGGAACCGCTCGTCGCGGATGCCGTCGAGCACGATCTCGGCGACATCCGCGGGTTCGAGCACCGCTGCGGAGGACGTCACGGCGCGAGTTCCGAGGTCGCCGAGTGACTCACCGGAATTGCTGCCGGAGTAGAGCAGCGGCGTGTTGACACCCATCGGACAGATACAGCTGACGCGGACGCCCTGGTCGCCGTAGGTCACCGACAGCCATTCTGCGAATCCGACGGCAGCGTGCTTGGTGACGGAATATCCTGCCGCACCGATCTGGGTGAGCAGGCCTGCCGCGGACGCGGTGCTCACGAAGTAGCCTTCGCCACGCTCGGCCCATCCCGGGACGAGTAGTTTCGCCGCACGGATGTGCGCCCGGAGGTTGACGTCGAAGACGTTCTCCCACTGGTCTTCGTCGAGGTCGAGTCCGTGCATGCCGGTGATGCCGGCGTTCGCGAAGTACAGATCGACCGGCCCGAAGCGGCTCTCTGCGATCCCGATGACCCGCGCGATCGCGTCGGCATCGGAGGCGTCGGCACCGACCGCGACGGCACCGCCGGGATGTTCGGCGTCGATGCGCGCAACCGTGCGCTCCGCGGCGGAGACATCGAGGTCGACCACGACAACGCGGGCACCTGTGTACACGAGCCGGGCAGCCAGGGCGTCACCGATCCCGCTGCCTCCGCCGGTCACGATGGCGACCTTCCCAGCAACGTCCACTTCGTCCTCCCCGCAGCCGTACACCTCGTCCACCGCACTATAAGTTGAATACGGCGTCAACTTCAACCGTTCGCGGCGCCCCGCCCCGCGAACGAGGCAACGGGACCACAGTTGCTATTCGACGCGACCGTACGCGCGCAATACGTCTGCCATCAGAAGATTTAGCGCTTCGCCTGCGGGAATCTCACTTCGAGCTCGCTTGTAGTTCAGGGAGAGAGTGAGGTCGTCGAATCGCGCAATGTATCGGCCCATCTCCGGCGTGAGAGTCCAGATCTCGACCTCGGTACCCGCAACGGTCGTGCGCTCCCACACATCGTCGGGCTCAGATCTGCCGGAGACCCACAGCGTCGCGTCAGGAGTGATGTAGGAGTTCACCCCGGACCACTCACACCCGGGTTCGGCGAGCAACTCACGCGGCATCGCATCGCCCGCGCCCACCGCATCGAGCGTCTCGGGAGAAATTGCGGCGCACGGGTCGACATCTTGCGCCGATACCGGGACAGCGACCGCAGGCACCGCGGTGCCGTTACGGGTCACGGATACTTCTTGCTGGCTACATGCACCACAGGCCGCAGCAGCGAGGACCGCAAGTGCGGCGATGCGTGTCGTCGTCATGCCCGCATGCTACGACGGACCACGCCGAATCCGGAACGATCAGTCGCCTTGAGGGATCCGCAGCGCGTTGACCCACAGTCGAGTCGCGGTATACACGAGCTCGTCCATGTTCGCGGACTCGTCCTCGTTGATGACGAAGTGGGAGAAGGCAAGTCGGCTGATCATGCCGGAGAGGGCCCTCGATGCCAGGAGCGCGTCGACCTCGCGATCAGCGAGGCCGCGGTCCTGCAGATGCGCGATGCTGCGTGCATTGCGCCGGATGAAGGCGTCGCCGCGTTTCTGACGCAGCTCACGAAAAACCGGGTCGATGTGCGAGACCTGCTCGAGCAGACCCATCAGCTTCGCGTTGCGTCGATACGCTTCGAGATAAGCCCGGTTGCTCGCCTCCACGACCGCCGCCGGATCATCCTCGTCGGCCACGCGTGGCATGCCCGGATGCAGCATGTCCTCCTGCGCCAGTTCGAGCACCGCCGCGAAGATCTCTTCCTTGCTCGAGAAGTAGGTGTAGAACGTGCCCGCGGAACACTTCGCGTGCTTGGTGATGTCGACGAGCCTGGTGTCGAGGTAACCCGCACTCTCGAATACCGTCCGGGCAGCGGCGATCAACGACGACCGCGTCCGCAGCCCCCGCTCGGTGACCGGAAGGTCGCGCAACAACGACGACGGTGCCATCGACGGAGGAGAGTCGTCGAAGGTGTCGTCGATGTCGGAGCTCGGCATTCTGTATTTATACGTGATCGGCGGATAACAGCCGACCGCCCCGGACGACAAAAGCATCGAGGAGCCGCGACAGTGAACGAACCGCTGCCCATCCCCCGTGCACGTCGCGAGGTCGCCCCCGGGGCAGTGCACGTGCCCGAGTGGCTGAACCGCGACGCGCAGCGCCGGCTGGTCGAGGCATGCCGCAACTGGGCGCGGGGTCCGGCACCGATGCGACACACCGCCCTCCCCGGAGGCGGAGTGATGTCGGTGCAGACGGTCTGCCTGGGGTGGCATTGGTCTCCGTACCGCTACACCCGCAGGGCGGTGGATGTCGATGACGCGCCCGTCGCACCTCTCCCCCGATGGCTCGCCGACCTCGGTCGCCGAGCGGTCGCCGACGCGTACTCCCGCCCTGCCGACGACTACGAGCCGGACACAGCCCTGATCAACTTCTACGACGCCGACGCGCGAATGGGGATGCATCAGGACAAGGACGAACGCGTCGCCGAACCGATCGTGTCCTTGAGCCTCGGCGATTCATGCGTCTTCCGATTCGGAAATTGTGAGACGCGAGGCCGGCCCTACACCGACATCCGGCTCGAGTCCGGGGATCTGTTCGTGTTCGGCGGACCGTCGAGGTTTGCGTATCACGGTGTGCCGTCGGTATTTCCGAACTCCTGCGGGCCAGGTCTCGGAATAGCACGGGGCCGGCTGAACCTCACCCTGCGGATGACAGGGCTACCGTCTGACGCGGTGTGATCACCTTCACTGCAAAAGCGACAAAGTAGACAGGACCGCGGACCCGGAGTTCGCTAGTATCGACTTCGATCATCGCCTGTCGGGGGCCGACCAGGAGAACCGCGCATGCCCCGGACCACTCGTACCCACACTCGTCTTCTCTGCATGCTCGCCGCCGGACTGATCACCACCGCAGGCGCCGTGCTGGTCACCGCCCCCACCGCTGCTGCCGACGATACGAGTCCGTGCCCCGACCGCTACGTCCTCGCGGTCGACGGCACCAAGGGCTTCAGCACTCCGGACTCGATCGACCCGGATTCGCCACTCGCAGAGATCTCCGACCGTCATCGTGGCCCGGGCACCGTTGTCGAACACATCCGTTACCCCGCGGTGGTCGTACCAATGCCCAGTACCGGTTCGCACGACGACGGCGACGGCTTGGACGACGACGGCGCCATCGCCTACGACAGATCCAAGCAGATCGGGCATGAGCGACTCCGCGAGACCATCGCCGCCCGGCACAGCACCTGCCCCGACGCTGATCTGTTGATTCTCGGCTACTCGCAGGGCGCCTCCATTGCCGGCGACGTCCTCGCCGAGATCGCGGAGGACGGATCAGTCCCGCCGTCCCGGATCAGCGGCATCCTGTACTCGGATCCCCGAGACACCCGGGGCGTCGAGACGTTGTTCCCCGGCCCCATCGTCCCCGGCGTGACGCTCGGTGGCGCGCGCAGCGAATTCGGTGAGATCCCCGTCCAACGAGTCTGCATCGAAGGCGATGCGGTCTGCGACGGCCGAACCCCCGGCGACGGCGACGACTGGCTCGAGGCGAACGTCGCCGGCTATCTCGAACTGCACACGAAATACCCTGACTACCAGCCCTGACGGGGCGTCACACGAACGCGGCCCCGAGCATCGATTGCGACGACCGGTCACTCGCTTCAGCGCACCACTGCGCGTCCGGACTCGAGTCGAAGCACGCGATCTGCGGCGGCGATGGATTCGTCATCGTGGGTCACGCAAGCCACTGCCGCTCCGCAACGGGTCGCATACTCGGCGAGGATCTCGCGTGTGCGTCGGCGACTGGCCGAATCCAGCCCTGCGGCGGGTTCGTCGAGGAGCAGGATCGGTGCCTCTTGCACGATTCCTTGCGCAAGGAGGGCCCGCTGCCGTTGCCCGCCGGAGAGTGCCGCGAGTGGTTGTTTCTCGAATCCCGTGAGGTCCACTTTCTCGATGGCCTCGACGACCGCGCTGCGGGTACTCCGGCGGTCCAGCCGTCGTGCCCAGGTTCCCATGGTGACGACATCGAAGACGGTCACCGGCAGGGTGTCGGGGACGGATGGCCGTTGGACGACGAGCGCCACCGCGCCGCATCGTGAGATCTTTCCGAAGCGGGGAGTTCGAACTCCCGCCAGCAACTCGATGAGAGTCGACTTACCCGAGCCGTTGGGGCCCGCGATTGCTGTCACGGTTCCACGACGGAGCGTCACGGAGACACCGTGCAGAACATCGCGTCCGTCGTAGGCATAGCTCAGGGATCGCGCCGTCAATACGGAGGTCGAAGTCTTCATTCATGCGACTATAGCAATTGGTAATCGTTGTCATTACCAGTTACGCTCCTGACCCGTGTCCTGGCTCAGCGATCCCTTCACCACCGACTTCATGGTCCGCGCCCTTCTGGGAGGTGCCCTCGTCGCAGCGATCTGCGGTGTCGTAGGCACCTGGGTAGTCATCCGCGGCATGGCTTTTCTCGGTGAAGCGATCGGCCACGGAATGCTGCCCGGGGTTGCCTTGGCCACAGTCCTGGGTCTGCCCGTGCTGGCGGGCGGAGCGATCAGCGCCGGAGCCATGAGCGCCGCGATCGGTGCCCTGCAACGGCGAGGCCGCCTGTCCTATGACACGACCATCGGCCTGTTGTTCGTCGCGATGCTCTCGAGTGGCATCATCATCGTCTCTCATTCACGTAGCTTCGCCACCGATGCGACGACCATTCTGTTCGGTGACATCCTCGCGATCCGGACTGCGGAGATCGTCACCCTCGCAAGCGCACTCATGATCACACTCGGTATCGCAACCAAGTTCCACCGTCCCTTCGTGGCATCCGCGTTCGATCCGCGCATCGCCCACACCCTCGGTCTCCGCCCTCAGCTCGCACAGGTGATGCTGGTCGCACTCGTCACCCTCGCCGTGGTCGCGTCGTACCAGGCGGTCGGAACGCTCCTCGTAGTGGCCCTGTTGCTCGGCCCGGTCGTCGCGGCCCACCAGTGGACCGGACGCATTCCCTCGACGATGCTCCTCGCCACGGTGTTCGGATTCGCGGCCGTCACCTCCGGTCTGCTCACCTCATGGCACTTCGGAACTGCCGCCGGCGCATCGATCGCGTTCTGCGCCATCTGCCTGGCCCTGACATCCGCGATCACTCGCAGTACCCGCAATCGTTTCCGTCATCGCCACGACCGTGACGTGCACCCGACCGAGGAGTTCGGAGATACCGGAGATGAACCGCCGGTCTCGATCTGCGCCGAAAACCGTTGACCTGAACAATTGTCGATCAGAAAGCACACAATGTTACGACGCGGGATTCTGACCGCACTTGCCGCGACCGCAACTATCGCGCTGTCGTCCTGCGCAACCCAGTCCGCCGATTCGACCCCGCCGATACCGGAGGCCGATCGATCCACCGGTGACGGCCACGGCGCGATTGCAGGAGCGGAGGAGGTTGCCGAACCGCCGCTGCACCTGGTGAGCATCGACGCCGCGGGTGCAGTCGGCATGCTCGATCTTCTCGACGACACCACCACGGAGCTGGGCACCATCTCCGCACCGTCTGCTGTCGCATCCGACGGGCGATACTTGTTTGCGACGACGCAACAAGGAGTCGACATCGTCGACAGTGGTGTGTGGACCTGGGATCACGTAGACCACTTCCACTACTACCGGGCGGCCCCGAAGTTGCTCGGGAACGTCACCGGTGAAGGCATACCGTCGGTTTCGACATCGAACACGTCGACCATCGGTGGTACCGGTCTCTTCTTCCCTCTCACCGGTGAGGCGGTGTTGTTGGACAACGCGGCTCTCTCGCAAGGGGAGATACGCGAATTGTTCCGGATCGGCACCGGGCCACATCCGGGACTTGCCGTCCCCCTCGGGGGCGGGGCCCTGATCACCCACGCAGGAGATCGAGGACAGGCCACGGAAGTGCGTTTCCATCGTGCCGATGGGACACCCGTCGACGGGAAGAGCGTCGAATGTCCCGACGCACAGGGCACCATCACCACCCGGGTCGGAGTCGTGATCGGGTGCGCCACCGGCGCTCTGCTCGCGACAGCGGAAGACGGGGACGTGACATTCGAGCACCTCCCCTACCCGGAAGGGACTCACACGCCCGCAGTGGAGTTCGACAATCGTAAAGGGCGCCCGAGTGTCGCCGCACGGGCCGGCGACGAGGGCATCTGGCTACTCGACACCCGTGCCCGCACCTGGCAGCTGATCCCGACCACCGAGCCGCTCCTCCGGGTGTCGGCCGCCGATGATGCGGACGAGCATATCGTCGCCCTCGATCGAAGTGGCCGCGTTCGGGTGTACGACGGCAGTTCGGGTGATGAAGTCGCGGCCACAGAGCCACTGTTGCCTCGGAGCATCGCAGACCCCGCACTGCTCGAGAGCGTCGAACTGACAGTCGACCGGCAGCGTGCATACATCAATGCTCCGGCGGAAGGCGTCGTCTACGAGATCGCCTATGCCGACAACGCGCGGCTTGCCCGGACTCTCGAAACACCTACCACTCCCGTCTTTTTCGCGGAGACGGGGCGATGATGCGACGAACCCGTCTGGTCGGTGCGGCGTTGGCAGGGATGCTCACTCTCGTAGGCTGCGGAAGCACAAGCGAGAACGAGGACCGGCCGACGGTCGTCGTGACCACCAACATTCTCGGGGACGTCGTGGAGAATGTGGTGGGTGATGCCGCCGAGGTCACCACGCTCATGAAACCCAATGCAGATCCGCACTCCTTCGAGATCTCAGCACAGGAAGCAAGCCTTCTGAGTCGAGCCGATCTGGTGGTATCGAACGGGATCGGCCTCGAAGAAGGGCTGCAGCAGCACCTCGATCGGGCAGCAGATGCGGGCGTGGACACGTTCGTCGCAGGTAACACCATCGACGTTCTCGCGTACTCCGAGGAGAACGAAGGTACACCCGACCCTCACTTCTGGACCGATCCCGCGCGCATGCGCGACGTTGTGGACGCACTGGAAAACGCGCTGGTATCGATCGACGGCATCGACAAGGCGGCGATCGACGAGAACGCCGAACGCTACCGCGAGGAACTCGCTGAACTCGAGAAAGAGATGACCGCGGCGTTCGATTCCGTCCCCGAGGACCGGCGCAACCTGGTGACCAATCATCACGTTTTCGGTTATCTTGCTGAACGATTCGACTTCCGCATCGTGGGCGCGATCATCCCCGGAGGTACGACGCTCGCGTCGCCCAGCGCGAGCGACCTGCGCGAACTTTCTTCCGCCATCGTCGAATCCGGTGTACCGGCGATCTTCGCCGAATCGTCACAACCCGACCGCCTGGTCCAGGTCCTCGCCGACGAAGCCGGCGTCGACGTGGACGTGATCGAACTGTTCACGGAGTCGCTCACAGAACCCGGACAAGGCGCCGAAACCTACCTGGAGATGATGCGCGCCAACACCGAGCGCATCACCGCCGGGCTCTCTCCCTGATAACCGTATACCGAGAGGAAGATCGATGAGACTACGACATGTGCCCGGAAAAGGAGCAATTGCGGCTGCAGTCGGCGCCGCATTGCTGGCCACCGCATGTAGCGGATCGGATGAGCAGACGGTAACCGACCCGACCACCGTTTCGCCCTCCGCTGACGCCTCGACCGATGGAGGCATTGCGGTCGCGATCGAGAACGGGCTGGTAGTACTCGATGGGGACACCCTCGAGATTCTCGGCGAGTTCGACTCCGAAGAGTTCACCCGGCTCAACGCAGTCGGCGACGGCCGCCATCTTCTCGTGACGACCACCGGCGGTTTCCAGGTACTCGACACCGCCACACCGGAACTGACCGATCTCGTCTTCGAGGCCGAGACTCCGGCGCACGTCGTCCGCCACCATGGCAAAACCGTCCTCTACGACGACGGCACCAGCAACACCGTCGTGTTCGACACCGACGCGCTGCTGACGAACAACAACGAGTTGCCTTCGACCCGGATGGTTCCCGGCGATGAAGCCCACCACGGGGTGTCGATCGTCCTCGAGGACGGCACGCTACTCACGACCATCGGCAACGCCGACGGCCGTACCGGTGTGCGGGCACTCGACACGGATTCGAACGAGGTGGCGCGAAGCGAAGAGTGCCCCGGCGTCCACGGGGAAGGAACAGCAACCGATGAGGCTGTGGTCTTCGGTTGCGAGGACGGAGCTCTGCTCTACCACGACGGCGCGTTCGAGAAGCTCACCGCTCCTGACGAATACGGACGGATGGGCAACGCCTACGTATCGGAAACGAGCCCGCTCATCGTCGGCGACTACAAGGACGACCCCGACGCCGAGGGCTACCTGTTGAACATGGTGACCTTGATCGACACCGAAGCGCACACGTACGAAGCGATCGAGTTGCCCGACGGTATCGAGTACACCTGGCGCGGCATCGCTCGCGGACCGAACGACCAGGCCTACGTTCTCGCAACCGACGGATCCATCTATGTCATGGACCCTGCCAACGGTGAGATGAGGGGCCAGTACCCCGTGATCGCACCGTGGGAAGGGCCGGACGAGTGGCAGAACCCGCACCCGGCCCTCGTGGTCGACGGCGATATCGGATATGTCACCGAACCTGCGAGCAATACCATTCACGCCGTCGATCTCACCACCGGTGTGATCGTGAAATCCACCGAGCTCCCGGACCAGCCGAACGAGCTCGCTGTCGCATAGTTCGATCGACCCGGCTGTGGTGTGTGCGCGATCGCGCATCACAGCCGGTGCGTCATTGTTGCCGGGACCGGATGTCAGTGCGTTGCCGCGCAATGGATGTACATGAACTTCACCCTTGCGTCCTGCAGGCGTGCGCCCTAAAGTGAACGCCATTCATAAATAGTTTTGGCAAACCTAACCTAATTGCCCCTGGCTACCGATGACAGCCGGTTTGCCCGACGCCCAGGAGTGCCATGACGACCACCGCACCTGCTACCGATCCCCCCTCAGAGGACCAGCGACGGAAATCCGACTCCGCCCACGAACAGAAGGATCAACAGAAGGCAGGTGCCCGCGCGCTGAAAGAGCTGATGAGTCCGGTGTCGGCGCGCCTGACCGTCGGCCGGATCCTCGCGGCAGTGTCAGGAATCTTCGCGGTGGTCCCCTATATCGCCTTGGTGCGCATCGGTGACCTGCTGCTCAGTGCACACAACTCGAACGCTCCCGTCGACGGCGACGAGGTCGGGATGTGGATTCGGGTTCTCCTCGTCACCTTCGGGCTCCGACTGGTCATCTACTTCACCGCCTTGCTCGTCACCCACTTCGCCGACATCAAGCTCGGCCACCTCATCCAACTCCGTCTGGTAAGACGGTTCTCCCGTACTCCCCTCGCGTGGTTCACGTCCACCAACTCCGGACGCGTACGCAAAGCGCTGCAGGACGATATCGGAACCATTCATCACCTCATCGCCCATCAGCCTGTCGACGGAACCAACGCGATGGTGATGCCTCTGGCGTTGATGGTCTATGCCTTCATCATCGACTGGCGCCTGGGACTGCTGGCAATCGCGACGATCCCGCTCTATGCCGCGGCGATGGCCGGATCGATGCGCGGCATGGGCGAGAAGACCGCGGAGATGGATCAGCGACTGTCCACCGTGTCGGCGCGGATGGTCGAATTCGTCACCGGCATATCGGTTGTCAAGGCATTCGGACGCGTGGGACGTGCCCACCGCAGTTATCAGGAGGCCGCCGATGACTTCTACGACTTCTACCTGGCCTGGGTCACACCACTGATTCGAGTCTCCGCCCTCGGGACGTCAGTTCTTGCCGTGCCGTTGGTGTTGCTCATCAACATCGGCGTCGGTGCTGTACTCGTCCATCACGACGTTGTCGGAACCGCCGACGTACTCGCCACCTCGCTCATCGCGCTCCTGATCCCGTACGCACTCGAGAGCCTGATGAATTCGATGTGGGCCCAGCAGATGGCAGGGGGCGCCGCGCTGCGGCTCGTCGATCTGGTGAACGCCCCGATCCTGTCGCACTCCGACGATGCAGATGGTCACGAACTCCGCTCCCACGAAGTCGTATTCGACCGCGTCAGCTACACCTACGGTTCCGGTCCCGATGCGGCACTCGCCGTCGATGACGTCACGTTCACCCTTCGGCAAGGGACTGTCACCGCACTCATCGGCCCCTCCGGGTCGGGCAAATCGACGATAGCCACGTTGCTCGCCCGCTTCGACGATCCTCGGTCGGGGACCATCCGAATCGGTGGCGTACCGCTCGACCGGATCACCGATCTGTATTCCCATGTCGGCTTCGTCCTGCAGGATCCCCAATTGCTCGGCATCAGCATCCGCGACAACATCGTGTTGGGCCGGCAGGATGCCACCGACACGCAGGTTCGGGAAGCGGCGGCAGCCGCCCGGATTCTCGACGACATCGAGGCCCTCCCGGACGGCTTCGACACCATCTACGGCACGGATTCGGGGCTGTCCGGCGGGCAGGCGCAACGCATCGCGATCGCCCGAGCGCTGCTCGTCGACGCCCCGATCCTGATCCTCGACGAAGCTACCGCCCTCACGGATCCCGAGTCCGAGCACCACATCCAACAAGCCCTGTCCACCCTTGTCCGGGGCAGGACCGTTCTGGTGATCGCCCATCGTCCCGAGGTCATCAAAGGGGTCGATCGGATCGTCGTGATCGATTCCGGTCGTGTGTCGGCCATCGGGACCCATGAGGAGTTGCTCAGCCACCCCGAATATGCGCGCTTGTGGCGAGTGACCGGGGCCGAGACGCGTCTCCCCGAAGCCGGCCCCGCCGGCGGCAACGACCGCGAAGGAACCCACCGATGAAACTTCCGCTGATCGATATCGTCCCCCGGATGCAGCGCATGATCTCACACCCGGAGCACATGCGGCCTGCCATCGCCGCCAGCGTGATCGTGGGCCTGGTCGAAGGTTTCGCGCTCGCGGCTCTCCTCCCCACCATCAGCGCACTGGCAGAGGACGATGCCGTCTGGGGGCTGGGACTTGCCGGCTGGCTGTGGGTGCTCGGCGGCCTGTCGGTGGCCAGCTTCCTGCTCAACTACTGGGCCAGCAAGGCCAATTACGACGTCGCGCTCGACTTCCTACGAAGCTTCCATCGTCTGGTCGGTGATCAGGTCGCCAAGCAGCCCCTCGGGTGGTTCGCACGGCCGCTGGCGGGGGCACTGTCCCGAATGGTGTCGTCCGAGCTGATGTCGGCGGGCGAGATCTTTGCCCACATGTTCGGGCCGCTCGTCTCGCGCAGTACGGCAGCAATCGTGATCATCGTCGCCGCGTGGTTCTGGGACCCCGCGCTCGGTCTGATCCTCACCGCTGCGGTGCCGGTGTTCGTCCTCATCACCTTGGTGTCGACGGCACTGATGCGCAAGGGCAGGTCGATACACGAGCCGAAGGAAGCCACGTTGGCAAACCGGGTTGTGGAGTACGCACAGTGCCAGGGCGCCATCCGCTCTTGTGCCCGCACCGACGACTACGCGCCGCTGGGGTACGCGCTCGAGGGTGCGTATTCGGCCAAGAAGCGCGGGCTGTGGCTCGAGACGATCGGGATGCTTCTCAGCGGAATGGTCACCCAGGGCGTGGTCGTGGTGCTGATCACCGTAACCGGATCGCTCGCCACCGACGGTGCACTGCAACCGATCCCGGCACTGGCATTCATCGGTCTCGCACTGCGCTTCACCTCGACGCTGTCGGCGATCACCGAGAGCGCGATGGGTCTGGAGTCGCGACGACCGCTGCTCGACGCGCTCGACGACGTACTCACGGCGCAGGCCCTGCCCGAGCCCGGCAACCCCGGGACACTGCCCTCACCGGGCAGATTGGAACTCGACGACGTCACCTTCTCCTACTCACCCGATTCCTCACCGGCGGTGCGCAATGTCTCGATGACGGTGTCCCCCGGTTCGATGGTGGCTCTCGTCGGTCCGTCGGGCAGCGGCAAGACGACCATCGCGCGGCTTCTCTGCCGCTTCTACGACGCCGACGAGGGCCGGGTACTGGTGGGCGGTCTCCCCGTGGCCGAACAGACTTCCGAGCAACTGATGGGCCAGCTGTCGATGGTGTTCCAGGATGTCTATCTGTTCGACGACACACTCGAGGCCAACGTCGCGGTGGGTCGGAAAGAGGCGACGGAGGCGGAGATCCGGGAGGCTGCTGACCTCGCCGGCGTCACGGAGATAGCCGAGCGGCTACCCGACGGCTGGCACACACGGGTCGGAGAAGGTGGCCGGGGCATCTCCGGCGGAGAGCGCCAACGAGTGGCCATCGCGCGGGCCCTGCTCAAGAAGGCACCGATCGTCCTGCTCGACGAGGCGACATCGGCTCTCGATGTCGAGAACGAAGCGAACATCGTCGCGGCAATCGAGAGACTGCGCGAAGAGTCGACCGTCGTCGTCATCGCCCATCGGCTCGCCACGATCATGGGAGCCGACAAGATTGTCGCGCTCGATGCCCAAGGTCGGATCGAGAGCCAGGGGACGCACGAGGAACTGCTGGCTGCCGGAGGCACATACTCTCAGTTCTGGCGTCGGCTCGAGGAGGCGCAGGGCTGGCAGCTGGCCCACTAGCCTTATGGCATGGACCATGTCGATGGCACGAACGCGGGCTCACCGGTCCTGCTGAGCAAGAAGGCCGGGCGGAAGCCGGCTTTCACCGAGCAGGACGTCATCGATGCGGCCCTCGGTGAGGGCCTCGACCGCTTCACGCTGTCTGCCGTGGGTCGTCGCCTCGGCGTGGCGACCACGGCGCTGTATCGTCTGTTCGCGTCGCGCGAGGAGATCGTCGTGGCCTGCCTCGACCACATTGCTGCCGGAATCCGGGTGCCCGACGATGACGCAGCGGACTGGCACACGATGCTTCAACTCTGGGCGGACGAATGCTGGCGGGTGTGTGACGACTTTCCCGGACTCAGCCGGGTGGTCTACAGCTATGCCTCCGCCTTCACCCGCATCGAGGGGGTCATCGCTGCGTATGCCCGAGCCCTGGCGGCGCACGACAAGACCGACAAGCAGGCCCTGTTCGCACTCGACTTCATCGGAGACACCGTCTTTGCCTGTCATCTCGGTGTGGAGTCGATGCGGACTGTCGACGACAGCGGCACCACCGGCTTCGATCGCGTGAAGGAAGCCGTGGGCAGCGAATCGCTCATCGAACCACGCGAATCCTGGCGTGAGCGGGGTGTGGTGGACACCAAGATCGAGTTCATCCTCATGGGATTGGAACATCACTGGCCGGAGATCTGAACCTCCATGCGACCTCGCGTCGTGACTCAGCTCGTCACGGGGTTTCCGCCCGGCGAGATCACCTCACCATCATCGTGCACATGTCGATCCCGTTCGGCTGCGAGTACGGACGCGAGCAGCCGCCACCGGCGATGTCGATGCCGAAAGATCACCCGGGCGAACAACGCCGTCCCCCACCCACGAAGCCCCTCCTCGACCTCGACCTCGTCGGTGTAACGGCACGTCGTCTCGTCCAGCGGGAGGAAAGACAACCGATGGTTCCACCTCCGTACCGGGCCGCCACGCTCATGCGTGTAGATCTCGAGATCGTCGAGACGGACAACGCGGATCTCGTGAGTCCAGGTCGGGATGACGCCCAACCACTTCACCCGGCCACGCGCGCAAAAGCCGGGGGTCACAGAGACATCCGGCGGCGGGGCCTCGTCCATCGCGAAGGTCAACACCGGCGCGAGGACGAACTGCATCACCTCGGGAATCGCGGCCAGCTGCCGGGCGCGCTCGGCAGAGAGCGGAAGATCTGTGGTGGTCGATATCGTTGTCATGCACCCTCCCTGGATCTGTAGGTGTGGGGTGGTGTCCTGGTTGCCCGGAGCTGTGGCATGCAGCTGATGATTCTGCCGCTGCAGTGAGAGCCTATAGCGGGTAGTCGCTGCGTAGGGATCTGTCGACTGGGCTGCCCACGGGTCGAATGGCCACATCAGGAGCATGTGGTTGAAGACGGTCTGATCGACCGGCAGCGAATTCCGGTCCGCGCCCTGCAATCGGGCATACGCGGCCGTCAGGCCACGAACGTCACGAGAGCTGCGGCGATCGAGGCGACGTCGCGAGCGCCGGTGGCAGTGTCGTTCATCAGCGCCTCGGCAGAATCGACGTCGAAGCCGCCGCGTAGAGGGATACCGTTGTAACCGAGGAACAGCCATGTTGCCGCCCAGGCCGTCCGCTTATTGCCATCGACGAGAGCGGGGTTTCGAGCGATGGAGTGAAGCAGCGCGCCTGCCTTCTCGAACAGGGGTACCTGCGGGAAGATAGCGCCGCGCGGGCCAGTCTGCCGTGGTGCGTCAGGTCCACTCTCCGGCCCGACGTCCATGCACCGGATCGGAAACGAACCAAATCGCCCACGATCCATTGGCGCACGACTGGTTCGGTACGGTGATCTCATGAGCGTCGACATCCCCGCTTCGCAGATCTCGTCCGGCGACGACCCCCTCGCCCTCGAGCGTCAGGTGTGTTTTGCCCTGTCGGTGGCGAACCGTGCGGTGCTCGCCGTGTATCGGCCGATCCTCGAGCCGCTCGGACTGACGCACCCGCAGTACCTCGTCATGCTGGCGTTGTGGGAGCGGGCACCACTCGCCGTCAAGGACATCGGCGCGCTCCTGCAGCTCGACTCCCCCACACTGTCGCCGCTACTCAAGCGACTCGAGACGCTCGGTCTGATCACCCGCACCCGTAGCTCGGTCGACGAGCGGCGACTGGTCGTCGATCTGACCGATGCCGGCCGCGATCTGCGGATCGCCGCCGAATCCGTCCCGAATCAGGTCGTCGACGCGCTCGGCGTGGAGATATCCGAACTCGAGGAACTGCACCGAGTCCTCGCCCGCGTCAACACCGCCGCCCAGAAGCAGCAACAGGGTCAGCGCTAGGCGAGGTCAGGGCTGCGAGGTCAGGGCTGCGAGGTCAGGGCTGCGAGAGCAGCGCGACCGAGGCCTCGCCCGTGTACACGAGGAACGTCAGGGTCTCCTGGAAGTACAACTGCACGCTGTCGGCATCATGCGACAGATACCCGATCGACAGATCCTGCCCGACCTGCAAGTCGTAGTCGCCGCCACGGGTCGTCACCACGAATGCCCCGTCGATCGCCGGCGCCCAGATGAGGTCGCCGTCGATCAGGCGACGGATCTGTTCGCGGATCGGGTAGCCGTGGTCGGACGTCTCGCTGACCTTCGTGAACGCATCCGCACTCAGCAACACCGAGTACGGGCCACCGACACCGGCCAGGCGCAGCTCCGACAACGCGAGACTGATGGTCTCCGGAATGTCGCGCGGATCGTCGGGCAGATGCAATGGAGCATTCGTCGACGCGGCACGAATGCCTTCGATTCCCGCGGCAGCATAGCCCTCGAAGATCGCGCGGTCTTCCGCGAACGCGATCTTCTTGGCAGCCTCCTTCACCGCGTCGAGGTCGACATCGTGAGCGCCGCGCTCGACATTGTCGAGCTCTTCCCGCGAGAGCGTGAACGGCACCCGCAGTTCGACGACGGGCGCCACCCGGTGCTGTCGTGCACGCACGCCGTCGGCAGGAGCGTCGATCTCGCGGGTGCGGCCGAGACCGACCGCCGCGAAATCGGTGCCGTGCGGGCCGGAGAAGTCGACGACAGTACGACCCGCCACATGCCGCTTGAACGTGCGGGACGCTTCCTCCTCGATCTCGGCCCACGCGGCGTCCGTGATGGGGGCAAGTTCTCGATAGAGATTGTTCACAGCGTTGAACTCCTTCTGAGAGGGCCGATTCCGAGGGATCCGTCTCCGGCGGTCGGTGCGTTCGGTTCGGGTACGACCGGCCGTTCCGGCGGCGCCGGAGGTAGGTCGTCGAGGAACTCCATGGCCGGGCAGAAGAAGAGCGTGCCTGTGACGGCCGTGGAGAAATCCAGTATCCGGTCGTGGTTTCCGGGCGGATCGCCGAGGAACATGTTGCGCAGCATTCGTTCGGTCACATCGGGAGTGCCGGAGTATCCGATGAAGTACGTGCCGAATTCGTCGGCTCCGAAATTCCCGAAAGGCATGTTGGCCCGGAGGATCTGGCGTTCGTCGCCGTTGTCGTCGACGATCGTATTGAGCGCGACATGTGAGTTCGCTGGTTTGACGTCGTCGTCGAGTTCCATGTCGTCGAGCTTGGTACGTCCGATCACGCGTTCTTGCTCTTCGACCGGCAACGCATTCCAGGCCGCGAGATCGTGCAGATACTTCTGCACGATGACATAGCTGCCGCCGGCGAAACCGGGGTCGTCCGTGACCAGTGTTGCACCGATCGCCTCGTCATCCTCGGGGTTTTCGGTTCCGTCGACGAACCCGAGGAGGTCGCGGCGGTCGAAGTAACGAAATCCGTGGGTTTCGTCGACCACGGTGGCAACGCCGCGGAGCCGATCGTTGATCTTCCCGGCGAGCTCGAAACACAGGTCCATCGTCGATGCCCGGAGGTGGAACAGGAGGTCTCCCGGCGTCGCCGGTGCGTGGTGTGTCTCGCCGTTCAACGGGACGAACTCGTGCAGTTCGGTGGGGCGGGAACCGGAGAACAATCGGTCCCACAACTTCGACCCGATGCCGGCAACTACCGAGAGCCCGCCTTCCGGGATCCGGAAACCGACGGATCGACGCAGTCCCGCAAGGTCGCCGAGCAGATCCCGGACGACCGGCTCACCTCCCTCGTCCACCGTGACGACAAGGAAGATCGCCGCCTCGGTCAGGGGCGTGATGATCGGCTGCGGTACTGGCACAAGATCACCGTAGTGGAACTCCGGGCCGAACGGTGCAACGAATCTAGGTCACCATCGCGGACAACACCGAGGTGGTCTGCAACCAGACCACCACCGAATACACGGCGAGCGCAGCGAGGCTCACGGGAAGCAGTCGGCGCAGCAGCACCCCGTCCCTGCCTGCCAAGCCCTCCACCGACGAGACCAGCGCAAGGTTCTGCAACGCGATCGGGGTTCCGGCCGTTCCACCGGTCATGTTTCCCGCCACGAGAACGGTAGGGTCCAGTCCGGCCTGCTGCGCCGCCGACACCTGCAGGCTTCCGAACATCGCATTGGACGCCGTGTTGGAACCCGTCACGACGACACCGAGCCACCCGAGAACCGGTGACAGCAGTGCGAATGCAGCCCCCGCACCGGCGAGGAACTGACCGATCGTCGCTGTCTGTCCCGACAGGTTCATCACATATGCCAACGCGACGACGGACGTCACTGTCGCGAACGACCACCGCAACTGCAACACAGCGGCAACGAAACAGCGCAGGGCGTCCCCGGCCTCGACACGGAGCAACGCGATCGACAACAACGCCGCGACGAACACGATCGTGCCCGGTGCGGTCAGCAGGTTCAGCGTGAACATCTCGGCGGCGGGCACTCCGCCCGCCGCAGTCTGCACGTCGAGCCCCGGCCACGTGAACGAGAATGTCGCGCGCGACAACACCGATGCGACCGGTTCGATGCGGCTGATCAGGAACACGACGACGATCAGGGCGTACGGCGCGAACGCTTCGATCACGCGGCGGGTGCTGTCGGGTTCGTGCTGCGGCGCGGCAGACGCCTGCCCGGTGGGCGACCAGAATCGCAACACGACAAGCAACGCCACCAGACCTGCGGCAGCCCCCGCAATGTTGCTCAGTCCGACCACCAAGTAGGTTGCGCACACGAACTGTGCGGACGCGAATGCGATACCGACAGCAATCGCCGCCGGCCACGTCTGCCGAACCCCTGCGGCGCCCCCGACGACCGCGACGAGCACCAAGGGAACGATCGCTGCCATCAAGCAGACCTGCGTCGCCACGACGGGTCCGATCTCCTCGATCGGGATTTCGGACACCTTCGACATGGTGAGGATCGGGGTGCCCATGACGCCGAGAGGTGTCCCCACAGCATTCGCTATCAATGCTGCGGCCGCCGCCCTGACCGGTTTGAGCCCCGCGCCGATGAGAACGACGGTGGCGACGACGATCGGTGTTCCGAAACCGGCGACGGCTTCGAGGAGCGCGCCGAACAGGAATGCGATCACGATCGTCAGGATGCGTTGGTCCGGGGAGATTCGCGCGAATGCCCGGGTCAGCACGTCGAAATGACCGGTCTCGACAGTCAGCCGGTAGACGAACACGGCGCTGACGACAGTCCACATGATCGGGAACACGCCGAACGCGGCGCCCTCCAGGCCGGAGCTGACCGCCGAGACCAGCGGCATCCTGTAGACGATCGCAGCGACCGCGACGGCTACGACGACCGCGACCGCCGCAGCGAGATAGGACTTGACGCGGAACACCGCCAGCATCACGAGCATCGTCAGGAGCGGGAGGACCGCGACAAGAGCTGACCACGCGATCGACTCGCCGATCGGCGCGATCGGTTGCACATACGTCACGGCGTTACTCCTCGGGCACGGTCAGGGCGGACCTGATCGCATCTGCGGTGCCGTCGAGCACTGTCCGGTTGGGTGACTGCGACCGGGCGCGGACCCCGAAACCGTCGCCTCCGGTGCGCGGCACGACGTGCAAGTGCACGTGGAACACCTCCTGGCCCGCGGCCACGCCGTCGGCCAGGAGAAGGTTCACGCCGTCGATCGGGAGAGAACTCGCCCGCAGCGCTGTGGCGATCCGCTGCCCCGCCGCGAACACCGCCGCTCCGTCGTCCGGATCGAGCTGCTTCAGACCGGATGCGTGACGCTTCGGCACCACCAGCAGGTGACCCGGTGTGAAGGGCCGGATATCCATGAACGCGAGTACGTCGGGTTCGTCGAGGACCACGCTCGCGGGTGCGGTTCCGGCCACGATCGCGCAGAAGATGCAGTCGTTCACGTAGGTAAGGATCTCACTAGGAGGCTACGAACCCACGGCCGGCCGTCGGGCAGCGCTGAGCACCCTCAGCAATTCGGCTTCCACGACAGCGCGGTCGCGCTGCGGCTCGTCACTGTGCGCGAGGTAGAGCATTGCTTCCTCGACGGCAGCGACGATCAGGTGAGCAAGCACCGATTCGCGAATCGACTTCTCCGGGCCCTCCGGATGGAGCGATTCCAGCATCAGTTCGATGCTGCGCAACGACGAACTGCGGTGGGTCTCACGTACCTCGGCCCACCCGAGAACTGCCGGCGCCTCGATCAGCAGCAGACGGCGGGTCGCCTGGTCGTAGACCGCGTCGAGGGACGCGAGCACGGCAGCGGTGAACGCCTCCCACTGATCGTCGTACGGCTCGTTCGGCACGAGGGTTTCCTCGGCCTCCTTCTGAAGGCGCTCGATCACGCCCCGGAACAGCTCACGCTTGTTCGCGAAGTGGTGATAGAGCGCGCCTCTGGTCACGCCCGCGACAGCCACGATCTCTTCGGTCGCCGCTTCGGCATAACCGTCCCTGAGGAACACCTCGAGCGCGGCATCGAGGAGCGCCGTGCGTGTGCGCACTGCGTCCCTGACCCGACCGTTGGTTCCCACCTTCTCCGACACTGTCGTCTCCCCTGTTGTGTGCAGCTACCCCCATCGAACTCTCCCCTGGTAGCCGTCTCCTGTATCTACAGGATCGGAGCCGGCAAATACGTCGCCGCCTCCGGGTATTGCGTTACCAAAACCTCCACGGCACCGACCACACGCGCGGTCTGCTCCTCGGCTGCGCCGACGAACACCGATCGGTCGGCGAGGGCGGCATCGAGTCCCGCACGGTCGAGCGGAAGCCGCTCGTCGGCTGCGAGTCGATCGAGCAGATCGGGTTCGCGGCCCTGCTCACGCATCGCCAGGGCCACGGCAACAGCGTGCTCCTTGATGGCCTCGTGCGCGGTCTCTCGCCCCACACCTGCACGCACCGCAGCCATGAGCACCTTGGTGGTCGCAAGGAAGGGCAGGTACCGGACGAGTTCCTTCTCGATGACCGCCGGGTATGCACCGAACTCGGCGAGCACCGTCAGGAAGGTCTCCATCTGCCCGTCGATCGCGAAGAACGCATCCGGCAGCGCGACTCGGCGCACGACCGAGCAGAACACGTCACCTTCGTTCCACTGGGCACCGGCCAACTCTGCCGCCATCGAGGCATAACCACGCAGGACGACCTGCAGCCCGTTGACTCGTTCGCACGAACGGGTGTTCATCTTGTGCGGCATGGCCGACGATCCGACCTGTCCGGGCTGGAATCCCTCGGTGACCAGTTCGTGTCCGGCCATGAGACGGACGGTGTGTGCAAAGGACGACGGACCCGCACCGACCTGCACGAGCGCAGAGAGCACATCGTGGTCGAGCGAACGCGGATACACCTGGCCGACGCTCGTCAGCACATGTGAGAAGCCGAGGTGCTCCGCGACCTTCGCTTCGAGCTGTTCGAGCTTGCCTGCGTCGCCACCGAGCAGATCGAGCATGTCCTGGGCCGTTCCCATCGGGCCCTTGATACCGCGCAGCGGGTACCGATCGATCAGTTCGCGTACGCGCTGCAGAGCGATGAGGAGTTCATCGGCCGCCGACGCGAACCGCTTGCCCAGAGTGGTGGCCTGCGCCGCGACGTTGTGCGAACGTCCGGCCATAACGAGCGTCGAGTACTCGGCGGCGCGCTCTGCAAGACGGGCGGCGACCGCGACACCGTGTGCGTGCACGTGCTCGAGCGACCGCAGGATCTGCAGCTGCTCGACGTTCTCCGTCAGGTCTCGGCTGGTCATGCCCTTGTGCACGTGCTCGTGTCCGGCGAGGGCGTTGAACTCCTCGATACGGGCCTTCACGTCGTGGCGGGTGACCCGTTCGCGCGCAGCGATGGAGTCGAGGTCCACCTGATCGAGAACACGCTCGTAATCGGCGACCGCCTCCGCAGGAACATCGATCCCGAGCTCGGCCTGCGCACGCAGCACTGCGAGCCACAGCTGGCGCTCGAGCACGATCTTCTGCTCGGGCGACCACAACTGCCGCAATTCGGGGCTGGCGTACCGGGTGGCGAGGACGTTCGGGATGTTGCTCACGGAGCAACAGTTTACGGACCCGTGCCCGTGATCACCCATCGGCCGGCGGGGCGACGGTGTCCACGACGTCGATCAAGATCCCCCGCGCCAGCGCTCTCGGATCGGGATCGAGTTCTCCGAGACCACCGAGCACCGCGCCGTCCACCACCGCGACGAGCCGGCGCAGCTGATCCGTGTGCACGTCGCGGCCGCAGCGGTGAAGCAGTTCGGTGAGCAGTTCGTCGAGCTGCTCGCGCATCTCCAGCTGCACGTCGCGCAACTCGGGATGGCGTGCGGTCGCGACATAGCGTTCGTACCTCGAGATGAGACGTTCCCGGTCTGCCTGACCGATCGCGCGCGGGCCGATGAGCAGGTCGACGATCAGATCAGCGGTCGAGCCGACGGTGCGCGACGACTGCGGAACCTCACGCACCCACTCGCCCATCTCGTCGAGTTCACGCACGCTGTTGAAGTGCACGGCGCACCATATGAGGTCGTCGAGCGAATCGAAGTAGTAGGTCGTGGACGCCAGCGGCAGGCCGGCGCGGGTCGCGACGGACCGATGCCGGACCGCGTCGATACCGCCTTCGAGTACGAGATCGGCTGCAGCCTCGACCAGCGCCTGGCGGCGCCGCTCGCCCTTCGGAGTCGCAGCAATCGACACCTAGTCATCGTGACAGCCCAACCACCTCTACCAGGGGCGAACGGGCCAGAGACCGCCCGGTACCATCAGCCCCGCCGGCATGGGGGCTCGGCTGTCGCGCCCCCGGTCGTATCGACACGATCGGAGCGAAGTCGGAAATGAAACGTCGTCGGTTCCTACAGGCATCAGCATTCGGCGCAGCCGTGGCGTCCGTGGGTGTCGGGGGCTCCGGGCTCCCGGTCGCCTCGGCACTGCCCCTCGGTATCGACGAATACCGTCGCCTCGTCCCCGAACTGTTCACCCCTCCCCCCACCCCACCGGCGCATTCGGACGTGATCGTGGTGGGTTCCGGATTCGGGGCGAGTGTCGCCGCGCTGCGGCTCGCGGAATCCGGATCGCAGGTGACCGTGCTCGAACGCGGCATGCGCTGGCCCCGCGACCCGCAGCGGGAGATCTTCACGACAGATCTGCTCGCCGATGGGCGCGGCTACTACCACCGCACCTCATTCACCGGCCCCACCGGAATTCCCGTCGTGTGCGACGACTTCGCGGGTGTGCTCGACGTGACCGACTACCCGAACATGTCGGTGTGGCGCGGCGCCGCGGTCGGTGGCGGCTCGATCGTGTTCACCGGCGTGATGATCGCCCCCGAACAACGCTTCTTCGAGCATGTCTTCGGCAGCCGGCTGAGCTACGACGAGATGACCTCGACGTGGTACCCGAAGGTACGGGCGATGCTGCGGCTCGATCCGATGCCCGACGACATCTACCACGCCCGCGAATTCACGCACTCGCGACGCTGGGACGACGACGCCGTCAAAGCCGGTTACACACCGCACCGTATCGACGGCATCTGGGACTGGGACATCGTCCGCGCCGAACTCGCGGGGTCGGTGCGCCGGTCGGCGGTGGCAGGCGAGACGAACCTCGGCAACTCCAACGGCGCGAAGTTCGACCTGACCCAGAACTACATTCCGGCGGCGGAAGCAACCGGTCGCGCGCAGGTGTGCCACGCCCACCGGGTGCTGTCGGTCGGCCAGGAACCCGATGGCCGCTATGTGGTGGATGTGCAGGCTGTCGATCCCACCGGTGCCGTCCTGAGTACCTCGACACTGACATGCGACAAGCTCGTGCTGGGTGCGGGCTCGGTCGGCACCACGGAACTGCTCGTCAAGGCACGTCACACGGGATCGCTCGCCAACCTCAACGAGCACGTCGGCCGCGGCTGGGGCACCAACGGCGACGCGGTGCTCGTGCGCTCGATCGCCCTGACCGACGCATTCGGCGGCGATCAGGGCTCGCCTGCGGCCTCTCGCGTGGTCGACGAATCGGGTCTGCCGTTGAGCCTCGAGAACTGGTTCGTCGCGGGCACAGCGAAGGACGTGGGCATGCTCGCCTCCCTCGGCATGACGCTCGACCCGACACGCGCCGAGGTCGTCTACGACCCGAACGCCGATCGGGGTGTGGTGAAGTGGCCTTCGGGCGGCGAACGCGCGAGCATCGACGCACTGCGGGCCGTGCACGACAGGATGGCTGCAGCCGGCGGCACCGTACCCGGCGCCGAGCCGATGGCGGCGGACGTCAACGCGTCGTTCACGGCGCATCCGCTCGGCGGTGTCGTGATGGGCGACGCGACGGACGACTACGGCCGGGTGCACGGTCACCCCGGCCTGTACGTCGTCGACGGTGCCCTGATCCCCGGCAGCACCGGCACAGTCAATCCGTCACTGACCATCGCCGCACTCGCCGAACGCAACATCGCGCAGATCATCGCGTCGGGCAGGTAGCAGCGCCGTTCAGGACACCGGCAGCCATCCGGCGAGCCGGTCCAGCGCCGCCGATACGTCCGCGGTCGATCCGGCGAAGGACAGTCGTACCGTCTCGTCGCCTCGGACGGTGTCGAAATCGATGCCGGGCGCGAGCGCCAGACCCGTGTCGTGCAGCAGCCGGGAACACCACGCGGTCGACGTCTCGTCGGCCAGCAGATGAGCAATGTCGGCGTATACGTAGAACGCGCCGTCGGCAGGCGCCAGCTTCGTGATCCCGAGATCCGGTAGGCCGGTCAACAGCAGTTCCCGGTTGGCGGCGTACCGGGCAACGTGCCCGTCGAGTTCGACACGCGCTTCGGCGCCGAACGCCTCGATCGCCGCGAATTGCGAGATGGACGGCGGGCAGACCGTCATGTTCGACGCCAGGCGCTGCAAGGCAGGCCGCAGCGAATCCGGCACGAGCATCCACCCGAGTCGCCAGCCCGTCATCGAAAAGTACTTCGACACCGACCCGACGACGACCGACTCCCTCGACGTCGCCCAGGACGTCGAAGTCCCAGGCGAGGCCGCCGCTGAACTCAGGGAGCCGAATTCGATGCCGTGGTAGATCTCGTCGGAGATCAGCAACGCGCCGTGATCGTCGCACCAACGGGCCAGTGCGGCGAGTTCGTCGGGTTCGATCATGGTGCCGGTCGGGTTGGCCGGACTCGCGACCACCAGCCCCGCAGGCGGGGTGTCGAGCGCTTCGAGCATGGCAACGGTGGGCTGGTAGCGGGTATCGGGACCGCAATCGAGTTCGACAACGTTGCAGCCGAGCGCGGCGAGGGTGTTGCGGTAGGCCGGATATCCGGGCCGCGCGACGACCACGGTGTCGCCGGGGTCGAACGCGGCGAGGAACAGCAGAGTGAATGCACCCGATGACCCGGTGGTGACCACGACGTCGTCGGCATCGACATCGAGTCCGTACCGCTCGCGGTGGTACCCGGCGATCACTTCGCGCAGCGGGAGGATCCCGAAGGTCTCGGTGTAGCCGAGCAGTTCGGTGTCGACGGCGTGGCGGGTGGCCCGCAACACCGGTACGGGCGCCGGTGTCGACGGCTGCCCTGCAGCCAGGCTCAGCACGTCACCGTGGGTGCGCTGCCGTTCGGCGGCGGCCTTCCACACGTCCATGACGTGGAACGTCTCGATAAGGGAGCGTCGGGATTCAGTGCGCACGACGTCGACGGTAGTCGTCCTCCCCTCGCGCTCAGAGCCGGACGTACTGGCGACCGAACAGGGCACCCCACGCGATGGGGAGGTCGTGGAGCGAAGCGGACGCGGCCGGGACACCGGTGGCGTCGTCCGTGGAAACCTCGGCGGCCACCACGGGCAGCAACAGATGCGAATCGAATCGGCCACCCGCGTGCACGATGTGGAATCCCTGGTTGATCGTGTCGTTGTGCCGGATGTCGGGAAGTGTGTCGAAGTCGTGGCCCGTGATAACCAGCGCGAGCGAGGATCCCGCTTCGAAGAACGTGCTGTGCGGCATGATCTCGATGTCGACGGGCACGATCTGTCCTGCCGACAGCGGCCAGTACGCGGCTGGGTCGGTCACCGGTCGGTATGCGGTCGACGCCTCCGGATCGAGCGCGCGCCGCGACACCCGGATCCATCCGTGCGCGACGACCGCCTCTTCGAAACCGTCGTGCCCTTCGAAACGGACCTCGTCGCCCGCCGGATCGATCTTCTTCAGCGCGACGAACAGGTCCATGTCCTTGGCGTCCTTGGCCTCCACCCACAACCGCAGAGCAGCGTGACCGGTGACCTCGGTGTCCTCGTCGAAGGTCGTGGTGAAGACCAGTTCGTCGCCTGCGACGGGGAACATCCGGACACTGGCCTCCTCTGCGGGCATCTCCGAATGCAGGCCACCGCTGGCGTGATCGAGATGAAGTGGAACGTAGCGAGTGTCCGGAATCGGCCACTGGGATTCATGTCGTTCGGAGTAAGTGCGCAGATCGTGGCGGGTTTCGAGACGAACGCGGGGGGTCTCGTCGAATCCGTTGTCCTCGCCTTTGAGGAAACGGTCGAAGAACCGGCGTTGAATGTCCAGCGCCTCGACCCCGTAGAACATCTGCCAGCTCTTGCGGCCGTGCGTGTACAACCACTTGTCGGGCGATCCCAGTTGTGAGAAACCGGTGATGGAGCCGCGCGTGCGAGGCCCCTGATCGGACCACGACGCTCCCACCAGAGCGGGCACAGTGATGTCTGCGAAGGGCGGCGGGCCTACGACGTGCCTGCAGCGGTCCGGGAATCGTCGCCACAGCCACGGAGAGATCCTCCGGATCGACGTCGACGGCGAGCGGCTGCCGCGCTGCGTCGCGCGCCACCAGAAACTGCTGAAATGCGTTTCCGGGATTCCACCGTGGCTGAGCGTGTCGCGGAAGGGATCGGTGATCCCATCCCACGGGGAGAAAGCGGCGAGATGCGGCGGATGTTGCGCCGCAGTGTACCACTGCAAGGTCGCCAAATGCGACGCCCCGGCCATTCCCACCTTCCCGGTGCTCCACGGTTGTTCGGCGGCCCATTCGACGACATCGGCGGCGTCTGCCGCGATCCGGCCGAGCAGCAGCCGCGGGCGCCCCTCGCTGGCGAAACAGCCGCGCAGGTCGGCGACGACAACGGCGTATCCGCGCGGCACCCAGTAGCCGGGATCGGGGGCTTCGAACGCCGTGTGATCACTCAGTTCGAGTTCGCCGACGAAGTTGCCGGACTGAGCGAGCTCGCCGAAACTCACCGGATAGTCGTCGACACCGGCGTCCTTGCCGTACGGCGTTGCACAGACGAGGACCGGGTAGCGTTCGGCGCCTTCCGGCCGGAAGACGTTCGCCCGCAATGTGGTGCCGTCGGCCATACGGATCGGGACATCACGCTCGACAATGATGTCGCTCGGCAGCGAGTAGAGCCTGACGCAATGATGCGCGAGCGGAGTCGGATCCTGCGTCGATACACGCTTCCATGAACCCATTTGTCACCTCTGGCCTCTTCAGAAGATGCACCGAGTGTGAAACATTCATGCAGTATGCGCAAGTTTTTCCCGCACGGGAACAAGTCAGAGCGCGATGCGCCCCTCGACCGCGGCAAGACCGATATCCGTGCGGAAATGGCCGCCCGGGAGCTTGATGTCATCCAAGATCGCGTACGCGTCCGCACGCGCAGCCTCTAGATCGTCGCCGACCCCCACGACGCTCAGCACCCGACCGCCCGCCGACAGGAGCGCTCCGTCGTCGCCGCGCTTGGTGCCTGCGTGAAGGACCTTGTCGCTGTCTGCGCCACCGATCACGTCGCCGGTGCGCGGGCTCGCCGGGTAGTGCTCCGCAGCCAGCACGACCGTCACCGCAGCACCGTCGCGCCACTGCAGCGGGGGCAACTGCGCGAGCGTGCGGTTCGCCACCGCGCCGAGCACCTCGCCGAGCGGGGACTCGAGCAGCGCAAGCACCGCCTGCGTCTCGGGATCGCCGAAACGGCAGTTGAACTCGACGACCGCGGGACCCTCCTGGCCCATGGCCAGACCCGCATAGAGCAGGCCGGAGAAGCCACAACCCCGACGCACGAGTTCGGCAGCAACCGGTTTCACGACTTCGTCGACGATCCGAGTGACAGCGCCTTCGGGCAGCCACGGAAGCGGCGTGTACGCACCCATGCCGCCGGTGTTGGGGCCGACGTCACCGTCGCCGACCCGCTTGTGATCCTGCGCGGGCAGCAACGGCACCACGGTCTCGCCGTCGACCAGGCAGAACAGGGACACCTCCGGTCCGTCGAGGAACGACTCGAGCAGCACGGGGTGTCCGTTCTCGATGATCTCCGCCGCGTGATCACGGGCGGCGTCCCGGTCGGTGGTGACCACCACACCCTTGCCCGCGGCGAGTCCATCGTCCTTGACCACCCAGGTAGGGCCGAACCGGTCGAGCGCCTCGTCGATGATCGCTGGCGAATCGACGACCTCACTGCGTGCGGTACGCACACCTGCTGCGGCCATGACGTCCTTCGCGAAAGCCTTCGACCCCTCGATACGAGCGGCGTCGGCAGACGGGCCGAAGCAGGGGATGCCTGCCTCGCGCACGGCCTCGGCGACACCCAGAACGAGCGGGACCTCGGGTCCGATCACGACGAGGTCGACCTGCTTGTCCTTTGCGAGCGCGACAACCTGATCGGCGGACGAGGCATCGACCGCATACTGCTCGGCCACCTCGGCGATGCCGGCATTGCCCGGAGCAGCCAGGACGGCCGTCACACCCGGGTCGCGGGACAGAGCCAGGGCGAGAGCATGTTCACGGGCACCGGAGCCGATAACGAGTACGCGCACGCACGACAGACTACGGGACGGGGCTCCACACGAGATCGGCACGGCCACGGGTGCGAGCGACGGCGGTGGCGTTGGGCAGATCGACGTCGCGAACCCAGTCGCGGGCCTGTGATCGTGCACGACCACCTACGCGATGCCGACGAACGAGGCGCGGAGTCAGTGTCTCCGCCGGCACGTCCAGGTAGATCACGAGATCCAGAAGTGGACGGATTTCCTGCCAGCCACCGGCGTCGAACAACAGGTAGTTCCCTTCGGTGACCACGACTCGGGCAGACCGTTCGATGGCATGCACCGCCGCGACCGGGTCGTCGAGTCTGCGCGAGAAGTCGGGGGCGTAGACGGTCTCGTCCCGACGCACTCGCACGCGCTGGAGCAGTTCGCGGAATCCCGCCACGTCGAACGTGTCGGGTGCCCCCTTACGTTCACGGGCGCCGCGGGCATCGAGCTGGGCGTTCGACAGATGGAAGCCGTCCATCGGCGCCGACCCCGTCTCGATTCCGGCGCGGGTGAGCGCACCGACGAGCAGTCCCGCCGCGCGGCTCTTGCCGGAGCCGGGCGGCCCGCACAGTCCGACGACCGTCCGGCGGTCCGCGGGCAGCGGAGCCAGGACCTCGGTGACAAGCTCGGCGATCAGCGCATGTTGCGTACCGACACGTGCAGATCCGGGCTCGTCCATGAGGGTGACGATACGACCGACCCGGTCGGCGGGCTGGACACATGTCTGCGCCACGCCTATCGTAAATTCGTAATTCCGAACTTCCGAACTTACGGAGTACCGATGTCGACGAAGGTCCTCGCTGCACTTGCCGTCACGACCGCCCTGACACTCACGGGGTGCACCGATTCACCACCCGACGACGCCACCGCAACCGGCACCGCAACCTCAGCGGCCGCCGATTGCGGCCCGCCACCCGCCGCAGACGTGACGAGCCCCGAAGGCTGGATCGGCTACCTCGCCGAACACCCCGACTCGGTCGGCCTCGTCATCGACGACGGACGCGGGAACGTCGTCGCACACCGCGCCGACGACCCCGCGCCACTCGCGTCGGCAGTCAAGGTCGTCCACCTTGCCGCGTACGCGCGAGCCGTTGCGGACGGCAATCTCGACCCCGCAGAACAAATCCCTGTCGCCGAATGGGAACGCTGGTATCTCCCGGACACGGATGGCGGCGCACACCCCGCCGCCATGCAACGCCTCGGTGTCACCCCGGAAGGCACCGTCGCCCTCGACGACCTGGTGAGCGCGATGATCCAGGAGAGCGACAACGCGGCACCCGAGTACCTGCGGGACCGGCTCGGCGACGACGCGCTGAGGACGGCTGCGGAGCAGGGCGGATGGGACGACTTCGAACCGCCGACTCTGCTCGGCAATACACTCGGGTTCGTTGCACCGGACGACACCGGCACCGACCTGTGGGACACCGCTCAGCGCTACGCGAACGACCCGGGCTTCCGCGCCGAGGTCCACGAACTTCTGCAACAACCCGACGTGTTGCCCGACGATCCGTACGGCGAAATGGACCGGATTCAACGCGACGACAATGCAGGTACTCCAGAGCAACTCGCGAGCATCCATCGGGCGATCGCCGACGGGTCGTTCGGGAGCGGAACAGACATCGCCCGCGGTCACCTGGAATGGCAGCCGGCGCCTCCCGGCACCGAGGGTCTCGGATTCAAGGGCGGCAGCCTTCCCGGCATCCTCACCGAGGCCATGAGTACGAGGCTGCCCGACGGCACCGTCTCCACCGCGGTGATCCTGACGTCGAACATGTCGGAGGCCGATTATTCGGCTGCGCAGACGAGCTTCGCGCACCAGGGACTCATGTTCGCCGCGATGTCGGAGCCCGCGCTGCTCGATCGGATACGGTGCGCTGTGTGAACGACCGCCCGACCGGCAACTACGAGGACAGGATCGCCGACCTCGAACGTCGCGTCCGGCTTCTCGAAGGCAGCACAGGATCCGACGAGAGCCCCAGCGCCGACGAGGGTGCCAGTGCCGATGAGGGTGCCCGTGCCGACGAGAGTGCCCGCACCGCATCCCCCGGGACGGCGGGCAGCATCGGCTACCAGGGCACGGTGTCGTTGTACGGCAACGTGTCGTGGACCGTCGAATACGACGCTGCCGCCACCCTCGGGTTGAATGGCTCTGCAATTGCGGGAGTCCTCGATGCGCTCGGCAATCCTGCCCGCCTCGCGATCGTGCGGACCCTGCTGCGAGGCCCCGCCACTGCAAGCGAATTGCAGGAGGCGACGGCTCTGTCGTCACCCGGCCGTCTCTACCACCATCTGCGAACACTGTCGGCCGCACACATCGTCGAACAGCAGTCCCGTAACCGCTATCACATCCCACCTGCGAAGGTCGTCCCCCTGCTTGTCCTCTCACTCGCTGCGGCCGATGTCGCCGAGCAGCTGTGATCGGCCTATTGTGCCGGTATGGCTTCCGTGTTCAGCATGATCATTTCCGGTGACCTACCCGGCCGTTTCGTGTGGGAGGACGACGATGTCGTCTCGTTCCTCACCATCAATCCGCTGACCGAGGGGCACGTCCTCGTCGTTCCGCGACAGGAAGTGGATCACTGGCAGGAGATCGACGACGACCTCTCGGACAAGGTCAACCGTGTCGCCCGGATCGTCGGACGCGCAGTGTGCGCAGCGTACGAAGCGCCGCGCGTCGGTCTGGTGATCGCCGGTCTCGAGGTCCCCCACCTGCACCTGCACGTCTTCCCCGCGCACACGCTCGGCGACTTCGATTTCTCGCAGGCCGAGAAGGATCCGTCGGCCGAGTCGCTCGACCGGGCCCGCGACAGGATCCGGGCAGCACTGCGTGAACAGGGGCACGGAGAACACGTCCCCGACTGAGGGTGTGCCTCAGTGCGCCCGGGGTTGCGACGCTGTCGACACCGACTCACCGGTGGCCACGGGCGCCGCTCCCGCGCCGTCCGGATCGCCGCCGAGAGGGTTGTCCAGAAACGCGGCCAGTTCCACCCACGACGTGGCGGGGGCCGTCGTTCCCGCGAGAATCCCGAGGTGGGTACCCGGAACACGAACGCACCGTACTCTCGGCGATCCGGTGAGAACAGACGTGACCGGCTCGACCGACGGGATCGGAGCGAGAACGTCGTCGGTGCCACCGAACGCCAGCACCGGCACGTCGACATCGGCGAGTTCGACGACGCGACCGCCGAGCTCGAGTCGTCCCGTCGTCAGTTCGTTGCCCACGGTCACCTTCACCGCGAGCTGACGGAATGCCCGACCCGCGTAGCCCTCGATCTCGTTCTGGAACCGGTCGACGCGTTCCATACGCGCGAGCTTGTCGCGGTCGGCGATGTTGGCCGCGACGAACCACGGCCTCCTCACCTCGCGCTCGAGCGCGGTGACGCGGTAGGCAATCCGCACCAGCGGTGCAGGAATCCCGCCGAACAGATGGTCGGCGACATCGAGCGCCGGTTCGGCGAGATACCTACCCGCCAGCCGGGGAAGGACCATCAGCGGAATCTTCTCGTAGTCGATGGGTGTCCCGAACGTGGTGATCGAGCGGACCGGTAATTCCGGGTGGGCCGCGGCAGTCAACAGCGCAAGGCTTCCCGCGATGCTCCACGCGACGAGATCGACGTTGCGTCCGCCCGACAGTTCCGCAACACGATGAATCGCCTCGGGGAGCACGTCGTCGATCCAGAATTCGAGTCCTAGGTCGCGATCGTCGTCGGTGATCTCCCCGTACTCGATGAGGAAGACGCTGCGACCGAGCCCGACGAGGTGCGCGGCGAGACTCTGCTCGGGCATCAGGTCGAAGCAGGTCGGCGACGCCGCGAGCGGCGTCACGAGCAGCACGGGGTCGCCGCCGTCCTCGGGACCGAAGCGTCGCAGTGTGCGGTGGAGACCGTCGCCGACCACGACCGACGGCGTCCGGTGCGGCTCTGCGACACCGTCCGCCACGAACATCGACCACGCGTTGTGGGCGGCCTTCGACACGAAATCCGCGATCCCCATCTGGCTCCCTACCTGCCCTACCGAATCGGCATGATGCGAAACGCAGTGTAGAGCAGGTCGGGGTCTCACTCCGGGTGCAGGCGTGGCATTCGCACGCGGAACGTCGCCCCCCGGCCGGGGATGCTGTCGACGTCGACCGTCCCGCCGTGCGCGGCGACCAGCGCGGCGACGATGGACAGTCCCAGACCACTGCCGCCCCCGGTGCCGCCGGTGCGTGAACGAGAACTGTCGGTGCGATAGAAACGCTCGAACACGCGCTCCCTGTCGATTTCCGACAGTCCGGGCCCGGTGTCGGAAACCTCGAGCACGGCATCGGCGCCGACCGTACCAACCCGGACCGTCACCGCTGCGTCGGCCGGCGTGTGGGTCAAAGCGTTGGTCACGAGGTTCCCGAGGACCTGGCGCAACCGGACATCGTCGCCCAGTACCTCCGGTGTGCCGGGCCCGTCCAGGACCTCGAGGTCGATGCTGCGGTCCGGCGCGACGACCCTCGCCCCGTGCACGGCGTCGGCAGCGATCGCGAGCAGATCCACGGGCTTGCGTTCGAGCGGTCGTTGCGCGTCGAGCCGTGCCAGCATCAGCAGGTCTTCGACGAGGACGCCCATACGGCGGGATTCGCTTTCGATGCGCGTCATCACCATGTCGGTGTCGTCGCTCGCACCCTGCTTGTAGAGCTCCGCGAATCCGCGGATCGTGGTGAGGGGCGTGCGCAGTTCATGGCTCGCGTCGGCGACGAAGCGGCGCATCCGGTCTTCCGACCGGCGAGCGGACTCCTCCGACGCGGCGGTCGCGGTGAATGCCTCCTGAATCCTGGAGAGCATCGTGTTGAGCGCGACGGAGAGCCCGCCCACCTCGGTCCTCGGATCCGTTTCAGGGACGCGCTCGTTCAGGTCGCCGGCCGCGATCGCAGCCGCCGTACGCTCGACCTCCTGTAGCGGGCGCAGACTGTGCCGGATTGCGAAATATCCGGCGATGCCGAGAAGAACGAGCACGACTCCGCCGATCACGAGTTGCAGAACGACGAGTCGGTCGACGAGGTCCTCGGTCTCCGACAAGGTCAATGCGACCGTGGTGGTGCCGCCGTCCCGATCATCGGTCGTCAGGACCCTCCACTCGACACCCGACCCGTCGGTGGAGCCCACCGTGCGCAGTCCCGCTTCGGGTACCGGAGGCAGGTCGGGAGACTCGGACTGGTCGTTGATCAGCAGCCGAACATCGCCGTCGGCGTCGGTGAGATACACGTAGAACGGACTCGGCGGACGTCCCGGGTCCGCAGCCTGCCGCGGTGGAGGAAGTAACCCCAGCGGCTTCGCCCAGGTCTGCCCGGCATCATGCAGATCCCGGTCGACGCGGGAGATCATCGACGTCTCGAACGCCGAGGTGACAGCAAAGCCCGATGCCAGCAACCCCAGTCCCGCGAGCAGGACCAGTGCCGCAACCAGCTTCAGCCGCAACGGAACAGCATGCAGTCGCAGGAGCGAACGCGAGTTCACGCCCTGGGCTCACGCATCACGTAACCCACGCCCCGCAGGGTGTGAATCAGGGGAACGTCACCGGTGTCGACTTTGCGCCGCAGGTACGACACGTACGACTCCACCACCCCCACCTCTCCCCCGAAGTCGTAGTTCCACACGTGTTCCAGGATCCGTGGCTTGCTCAGCACCGTGCCTGCGTTGACCACGAAATAGCGCAGAAGTGTGAACTCGGTGGGAGACAGCGAGACCGGCTGCCCGGCCTTGAACACCTCGTGGGTGTCGTCGTCGAGTTCGATGTCGGCGAACCTGACGCGCCCCGAGCGCTCGGACTCCGACACTTTCCCCGCACGCCGGAGAATCGTGCGCAACCGTGCGATGACCTCTTCGAGGCTGAACGGCTTGGTCACGTAATCGTCGGCGCCGAGTGTCAGCCCGGAGACTTTGTCCTCGACGGCATCCTTCGCGGTGAGGAAGAGGACCGGGGCGTCGATGCCGTCCGCGCGCAGGCGCCGCAGCATCCCGAACCCGTCCATGCCGGGCATCATGACGTCGAGAATCATCGCATCCGGACGGAAGCGGCGGGCCCGGTCGAGACCTTCGGCACCACTCGCAGCCGTCTCGACCTCGAACCCCTGGAACTTCAGGCTCACCGACAGGAGTTCGACGATCGTCGGCTCGTCGTCGACGACCAGAATGCGGGCTTCGGATTTATCGGTCACGCCGACGATTGTCGCGCCCGCCCCTGGAGTCCCGCTGGGCGTTCGCTGTGAGCTTCCTGGGAACGGATGCGGTGAGATAGCCCACCGGCCTCTTGCCGCCGTCGGCCGTCGTTCCTAGCCTGGAGCGATGGTGACCGCATCTCGGTCTCCCGGACGAGCGCACCGTACCCGGCCAGCGACAAGACGGTGCAGGAGTTGTCATCATGGCATGGATCGTCCTTGTGTTGTCCGGTGTCCTCGAGGCCGTGTGGGCCACCGCTCTGGGAAAGTCGGCGGGATTCACCCGGCTGGCTCCCAGCATCGTCTTCCTCGTTGCGCTGACGCTGAGCATGGCCGGCCTGGCCTACGCCATGCGCACTCTCCCGATCGGCACGTCCTATGCGATATGGGTCGGTATCGGCGCGGCATTGACCGTGGGGTACGCGATGGTCAGCGGTACCGAGACCGCGTCCGTCGTGAAGATCCTGTTGATCGCCGGGATCGTCGTGTGCGTCGTGGGGCTGAAAGTTCTGCACTGATCGCGGGGCCGATTTCTGTGTGTCTCCGGTTACAGTGAATTCATGAATTTGGGGTCCGTGCTCTCGGCACCGTTGCGAGTCGGCCTGGCCGCGGCAGATTCCGCTCTTCTCGTCGCCGAAACGGTCATCGGCACCATACGTGTCGCGGTGTCGCCGACGACCTATTCGGCTCTCGGCGCGGTCGGTCTGAGCGATAGTCGGGGCTCGCTCGGGTTGCTGCAGCAGGTGTCACGGTTGACCGCAGACGATCGAGGGCTCGGGCAGGCCCTGCGCCCCGGTGGGCCACTCGACCGGCTCCTCGCGACCGGCGGTCCGGTGGATCGGCTCACCGCCCCCGGCGGTCCACTCGAACGACTCCTCGAACCGGGAGGCGCACTCGACCGGATCACGGTTCCTGGTGGCCCACTCGACCGGGTTCTCGCCGACGACGGAGCCCTCGACCGGCTCCTGTCAGAGGGCGGGCTCCTCGACCGCATCACCGCGCCCGACGGCCCGCTCGAACGACTACTGGCGCAGGACGGCGCGGTCGAGCGCCTCACCGCGCCCGGCGGCCTGGTCGATACGGCGCTCCGCCCCGGCGGGGTCATGGAACGCGCACTCGCCGAAGGCGGCACGCTCGACGTACTGCTGTCCGAGCGTGGCGCCCTCGAACGCCTGCTCGCCGAAGGTGGCCCCCTCGATCAGATCGTGTCGCTGTCCGAGACCCTCGCGAGTCTCACGCCGGGCATCGTCCGGATGAACGAGAGTGTCGACACCCTGCAGGAAACTGTGGAATTGCTCCGCAGCGCGGTCGGGCCACTCGGCGATCTTGCAGGAAAGCTCCCCGGACGGTGGCTACGCAGCAGCAAGGGCGAACTGCTGCCGCCGTAACCGCCCGTCAGCGCTCGTCAGCGCTCCTCCCGGCGCAACCCCACGAGGTGTGCCGCGGCGGTGGCCGCCCGCATCGCAGCCTCGCGCAACGGCACCCCGGTGCCGAGCAGAGCCGCGAGCGTGCCTGCGAAATGGTCGCCTGCACCGGTCGTGTCGACCACGTCGACATCCGGTACCGGAATGTGTTCGACGCCGTCCGCCGTGCCGATCACCACGTCGTCGCCTCCTCGTGTCACCACAACGGAGGGGGCCATGCCCAGCAATCGCTCGACGATGACGTCGATGTGGGTGCCCGGGGCTTGTTGCGCGTAGTGCGCAGCCTCGTGCTCATTGACGACCAACGGGTCTGCTGCCCGAAGGATCTCCGGTTCGACCGGGGCCGTCGGGCTGGGATTGAACACGAACCTGCGCGCACGATCTCGCGCCCAGAGCGCCGCCGCGCGAGTCACCGACGGTGGCAACTCGAGCTGGGTGAGGACAACCGCCGGATCAAGGTCGTCCAGCGCCTCGGTGACATGCGCGGGGTCCAGGAGACCGTTCGCTCCTGCGATCACGATGATCCGGTTGCTCCCGTCCTCGGCGAGAACGACGATCGCGCGACCCGTCGCGGCGTCGAGTGCGGTCAGGTGCGACGTATCGACGCCCGCGGATCGCTGTGCGGCGCGCAGGACGTCTGCCGCATCGTCGTTGCCCACCGCCCCGACGATCGCGGTCGCGGCGAGCCGTGCGGCACCGATCGCCTGGTTGGCGCCCTTCCCGCCGGGATAGGTCGACAGACTCCGGCCGAGCACTGTCTCCCCATCGTCCGGGGCACGACTCACGAGTGCCGTAAGGTCCAGATTCAGAGATCCGACGACCGCCACGACACACTGCCGTGGCGTGCCGACGTCAGTCGGCGGCATTACCGGGTTCGAGCCCCGGGCACACCATGTGCACCACGTCGTCGGCCCAGGTCTCGTCGACCCGTCCATGCCGCAGGTATGCACCGAGGTACGAACCGACGAGTGTGGACACAGCGGTGTCGATGTCGAGGTCCGCTCGGAGCGCACCTGCATCGACAGCGGCGCGGAGCACTTCGGCCGCGACTTGGCTGCGACTGTTGATGATGTCGCGGAACGATTCGGTCAGATCCGGGTCCGCGTCGGTGAGGACCGCGCTGACGCTACCCATACCGATGTCGCTCGAGAGAGCCACGCGAAGCAGGTCGAGGGTCCACTTCACCCGGTCGTACACGCAGAGTCCGTCGGGTATGCGCGGCGCCGCGGACTGCGAATCGAGTGCGGCATCCAGTAGTTCGTCGCGGTTGGCGTACCGGCGATAGATGGTGGTCTTCGCGACACCGGACAACGCTGCGACGGACTCCACGGTGACCCGGTTCGGTCCGTGCTCGCGCAGGATCGCGAGTACCGCGCCCAGAATCCTCGCGTCCGTCCCGGCACGCGACTTGGCGGAACGTCGCGGCGATACGGACGCGGGTTCCACGTCGGCATCGACAACCATGTCCATCCCTTCTAGGGCGAGTGTTCCCCGCCAGTGCATCGAGTCTGCGGAAGATGACCCCCCGAAATCAAACACTACGAAACGATACGCTACGCTGAGCGTATCGTTTTGCCAATTTTTCAGATTTCAGGAGCTGCGCATGACAGAGATCTACGCACCCACTTCGGGATACAACTTCGATTCGGAGACGCTTCTCGAGAGCTATCGCACATACGACGCAGTGGAACGCGCGATCGACCATCTCTCCGACGAAGGCTTCGCCGTCGAGTACCTGAGGGTCGTGGGCCAGGGCGTCACCACCGTCGAACAGGTAGAAGGACGGATGACGACGGCGCGCTCGACCGCCAAAGGCGCAGGCGTTGGCGTATGGACAGGCCTGCTGTTCGGACTCCTGCTCGCCGTGTTCCTTCCGGCAAGCACCGTCGCCGGACCCATCCTCGTCGGCATTGCGTTCGGAGCTCTATGGGGCGGTGCACTCGGCTTCGTCGCCCACTACAGCACGGGCGGCAGGCGCGACTTCATCTCCCGCAAGAGCATCGAGGCGAGCCGATACGACCTGATGGTCGAAGAGGACTTCGCCGCCGAAGCTCGGGAGAAGCTCGCGCTGCGGTGAATCCATCGCCGTGCGAGTACGCGCTTTCACCCCGCCGAGCCCGCCTCGAGATGGCATGATCCGAATATGGCCGGTCCAGCGTCGAACTCCTCCCATCAGTTGTCGGTGGGTGCTGCCGTGATCGTAAGAGCCGGCGTCGCCGAGACGAGATCGACGCCCGGGAAGATCGTGGAGGATTACGGAACCTCGCAGCAGACCGTGGGCGACGACCTCGGACGCGACTGGGCCCCGATCCGACGGTGGGCGGTCGCGCTCGACAACGGGCGTCTCGTGTTCGTCGACGACGACGACCTGGAGATCGCTCCTGCCTGATCCCCGCACTCAGGCCGCGACGATCCCTGCCACCGGAATCCTGGCATCGACGGCCTGACGGAAATTGATCATCGCGCGCTCGAGATGATCCTTGTTGGTCACCAGCACAGCGCCCGTTGCGCGGCGCTCGAGCAGGACATTGTTGGTGAATCGCGCGTTCTCCACGGTGGAGGACGACTCGGATTCCTCGATGATCCGCTCGGGCGGAATACCCCGCGATACCAGCCACTCCTTCATGGCGCCTGCCTCGGTGGTGCCGTCACGCGGCACTCCCCCGGTGACGACGATAGGCGCTGTCGGATAGCGCTCCGCCGCGCGGAGGGCCGCTTCCAGCCGCTGCTCGAGCACGGGCTGAATCCTGCCGTCCTCGGTCAGGCCCGCTCCGAGAACGACGAGATGCGTACCGATCGGATTCAGATCGAGCATCACCGGAAAACGCGGAGTCAGCTCCTCCAACTCGGTGCAAGCGATGATCAACTCGTCGATCGTGCCCTGACAGAGCGGTGTGACCGACAGAATTCCGTTGACGATCGTGTCCACCGAAGGTGCTGCAGCTGCCTGCCCTGTCGAAAGTCCGAGCGTGGCTGTCGCTGCCACTGTCGCCGCGAGCACTGTCCGTCGCACACCACTCATACACGTCCACCTTCCAAGGAGCGGTCGGATTCCGGTTGGGCCGCACTGTGCCACATCCAGTGGGCCACGCGGGCATGGCACCCCTGCGATCGGGACCTGTCACCACACCCACAGGAAGATTTGAGGACCCCCGACAACGTGGCACGCCTGCTCGTGGGCGGGCGCCACCGCACAACGAGATCGACAGTGCGGCGCTCGTCAGAGGCGTGGACAAACCCGAACCGCATGTGCCAGAGTTTCGACCACAAATGAAAAGGCCCGCCGCGAGATTAGGCCCTCGCGACGGTCACTGTCCGACTAAAAGGGAGTCGAACAGTGACCGAGCATACCCATGTTCCCAGCACGGGTGGTATCCGTCGTGGGCCACGTCTGGCCGACAACTTCACCATCCTCTCCAACGCCCTCATCAACGATGAGCGCCTCAGTTTCCGTGCACGCGCAGTGCTGATCTGGCTTCTTTCCAAGCCCCACGACTGGAGTATTCGCTCCGACGCCATCGCCCGGCAGTCTCCACGCGAAGGCCGCGAAGCGATCCGCACCGCGATGCGCGAACTCGCCGAACACGGCTATCTCGTCCGCGAGAAGATCCAGGACGAGCGTGGCCGCTGGTCCACCATCCAGACCGTCTACGAAGACCCCAGACCGTCATGCCTCCGCCTCCCGTTCCGAAGCCCAGGAAATCGGATTCCGGTAAAGCGACCGACGGCGAACCGGGCGCTCTGACAAAGGACGGATCACCAAGGACCGAAACCGACAACGACGCCGCGCGGACAATCGAATCGACCGGAGACGACGCAGCAACCTCCACGTCGTTGTTGTCAGCGGCAGACTTTCTCGCCAGGAAGACTCGCGCGGTCGTCGACGAATCCTGCGCACTCTTCACCACGCTCGAATCGGCAACTCTCGCTGCGGGACTGCTCGCGTCGTACGCGCGCATCAAACCCGAGCAGAGGCGCGAGCTCACCGCGATGATCGAGCTGCACGGCATCGAAACGCTCGTCGCGGCGGCCACCCGCGCGCACCGGCCCGAGAACCCGACGATGCACGTCCACGGCTGGATCCGCCTGTGGAAGTCCTTGCCGGTCCGCCGCTCACGGCCTCGAACGAGTTCTTGCGGCAAGTGTGTGAACGGGTGGGTCGAGGACGACGAATACGAGATCGTCGGCCGCTGCGAGTGCCGACGTGCCGCGTGATGCGCGACGGGCGCCGAACTCGGTATCTCGATGCGCTGAGGTGTACACGCGCACCAACTTTCGCCTATGACGCTAGACTAAAAACAGTCTAGAAGGATGGACTGTACTGGCAAGCACCAGCCGTGACCCCGGGGATCCCCCTCACCCAACCCCTCACCAGAGCTCGAGGACAAGAACAGATGACGAACTACAAAGTCGAGGTGACCCGCGACGGCAAGTGGTGGATGGTCTCAATCCCTGCACTGGACGGACTCACCCAGGCTCGCCGTATCAGCGAAGCCGAACAGATGGCTCGCGAGTACATCGCAGTCACCACCGGCACTCGCATCGAGGACAACACCGTGACCATGCACCTTGATGTCGAGGGCGTCCCCGCCGGTGAGCGCGCCGACAGAATCCGCACCGACCGCGCCGAGGCTGCCCGCCTCGAGGCCCGCGCCCTTGCTGAAGCCAAGGCGCTCGCCCACGACCTGGCCGAACATGGCGTCCCCGTCCGCGATATCGACGCGATCCTCGGCGTCACCTTCCAACGAGCCAGCCAACTCGTGAACTCCAGACTCACAACGCCTGCGGTCGAATGCGCCCCGCCTCACGAATACGTTGAGGCACAGTGCGTCAGGGGGTCTGGATAGCAGAAAGGAGGGCTGCCCACCGCGCCCGCCGCGGGCAATTCCCCCTATCCGGAGTTGCGGCGCCCCCTATCCGAGACGCCGGCTGGCAGCGAGGGCGCCAGCCGTGCGACATTGGTTCATGAGCTTATCGGCGTTCCATGAAGAGTTGCCCCCACAGGGCGTCTCGTGAATGCCGGGCATGGCTCGATTCTTGATCTGACGGTCTGTTGTCCATACTTGTAGCCCAGCTTGGCGTTGATCAAGGTGCCGATGCATTGACACATGTGGCGGAACTGATGGCCCTCGGACGCTGGTGGGCTCGACCAGCAGCGTCCATCGCAAGTTCGTTCTGCCGCTGCCAGCGGGTAAATCGAATGCAATCTGAGAATCTGGACGCGTGGCCCACAAGGGTGGCCATACTGCACGTGACGGCCGGTCGGACTCGAGCACGACGGGCGGCATTTCGTCTGCCAAGAGATGCAGCCAAGGTCGGCGGGCTGGCGATCCAGGTTGACGAGATCGCCAAAAGTCCGTATGTCGATCCTTCGCAATCAGGCGCACCCACGTCGCGCCTCGACGTCGAGCCAAGCCACAAAACGGCTCTATTATCACTCAATCCTATTGGGCTGCAGTAGTTCTGGATGGCACCAAGATGCCGATAAGCTAGATTGTGTCAACCTAACTACTACATATACTGCATCGGATGTATCACTCCGCCCTCATATGCCTTCGGCATCCCCCAACTCAACAACCGAATCCTGCCCGGATACATCCGACATTTGGCGCGTCCCGTCGCTGACACTGAGTGACGTTTCCAGGTCGGCCTGCTGGCAAATTTCGTGCGGTATCTCACCCCCGGGAACGCACAGGTGGCGCACGCCTCTCGGAGTAGGCCGCGACGTCGTCATAGAAGTGTAAGCCTCAGGGTTGACCAGGTCGTAGGTAGCGCCGATGTGGTCTTCTGAGATAGCGGCGGCGTCGATCACTGCTGCTTGGTCGGCCCCGCCGACCGGAGCGAGTGCTCGAGAACAAGGTCGACGTCTTCCAGCCCGAAGGGACGCTCCTCGGGGTCGGAGAGGCTCACCACGCCAGCTGAGTCAGCACTATCGCGAGCGGCCATGACAGCCCGTGGATCTCACTCGCACGAAGGCGCTTTCCGACGACAGCGGGGAGACCAGAACATGATTTGTTGACCCCCTCGGTAGCACGACCGAACCCCGCGGGATGGTCATAGGCGGGCACCCGGAGCGGCATGCCCGGGTAGCGAACCGTTCCCACGTTCTCAGGCAAGCACACCAATGAGATGGCATCACCCATGCGGTGAGGGTGTCGAGGACGAGGCCGTCAAGATGACCGGTGTGCCCGTTGACGGGCCCCGCACCTCGTTCCATCGAGAGGGCCGATACAGTAGAGGCGACTGCAGTGGTTGGTTGATCAGCGTGAGGTGCCCGTAGCAGAGCGACGGTTCCCGTCGCTCCGGGGACGGTGGCATCCGCACCCACGTCGTGAATGGAGGGCGGATGAGTACATCGCGAAAGGTCGGTGGCAATGAGACGAACGCCCGCCATCGGCTCATGCAGGCAACCGCCGCAATCATGCTGGAAGAAGGATATGCTGCGGCAACATCACGCCGTGTGGCCTCCAAGGCAGGGGTGAAACAGGCCTTGGTCTATTACTATTTCCCCACGATGGACGACCTCTTCTTGGCCGTATTACGCTCCGGCACAGAGGTTTACTTGGAGCGTCAACGTCAGGCACTGGCGGAACCAGATCCATTGCGTGCCTTGTGGCGCATTAGTTCGGAGGCACACATCACCGGACTGAACACCGAATTCATGGCTCTTGCCAACCATCGAAAGGTTATCCAGGCCGAGCTCAAGGCATACATCGAACGAGTCCGCGATATCGAAACGACGGCGCTCACCGTCGCCCTGCGCGCAAACGGAGTCGACCTCACCGAGTTCCCACCAGTAGTGATGTCGATGTTCCGGAGCGCACTTGCGCGCGTCATGGTCGACGAGAAGGCCATCGGGGTCGATCTCGGCCACGACGAGGCGTTCCGTTTCATGGAACGCTACATCGACCGGTTCGATTCCCTCACTGCAACGTCCGGCACTGTACCGCCCGATTTGTCTTCCAATGATCCATCAGCGGAGCAGAACGCCACCGCTTACTGATCGTTGCAGAATGACGTCCGCAGCCTCCTCAAACAGATGATGCTGCACGCGAGTTCGAGCATGCCTTGATGCAGGTCCGCTCGTACCTCGGAACGGGTTCGTAGGCGCTTGAATTGGTGCAGGGAGGCGAAGGTTCGTTCGACGACCCAGCGCACCTTGCCGAGGCCGGATCCGTGCGCGTCCCCGCTGCATGAGATCTTCGGCGTGGCGCCCCTGGCGCGAAGCATATTTCGGTACTTGTCGTCGTCGTAGCCGCGGTCGCGAACAACCGGCGGCGCCGATTCTGCGGTCGACCGAGGCAACTGCGGATCGGTGGTACCGCTTCGATCAAAGGCATCAGCTGGGCGACATCGTGGTGGTTTCCGCCGGTCAACGACACCGCCAACGGGGTGCCGTGCCGTCGACGATCACGTGGTGCTTGCTGCCGGTACGGGCTCGATCGACCGGCGAGGGCCCAGCGTGAGCCCCCCTCTGAGGGCCCGCACGTGCGAGCCGTCGACGGCGACGTCGTCCATCTTGAGCAACCCGGCGGAGCGAAGCTCCGCGAGCAGTATCTCGTGCAGCCGCGGCCACACCCCGGCCTCGGTCCACTCCCGCAGCCTGCGCCAACAGGTCACGCTGCTACACCCGATCTTCCCTGCCGGGACGGCACGCCAGGCGACATTGGTCCGCAGAACGAACATGATGCCGGCCAACGCGACCCGGCCGTCGACCGGCTTGCGCCCAGGGAACCGGTACCGACGGGAAGATCTGGGCGGGAGCAGCGGATAGTGGCCGACGAGCATCGGTCTGCTGCACACGCCATCAGCGTCACAATGGACGTTCGGATATCGAGACGCGCCGTAGCGCACAGGACTCCTTGACATCCACATGACGTCTCGGGTCGACGGGACGGGATTCGCCACCCTCCTTCCTCTCCGAAGCTCGCCGATTCCTTCGATGACCGAAGAATACCGGGACTCGCGACGTTCCGGAAGAGAGGCCTGATCGATCGATCAGCTCAACTCGGGGTTCGACTGAGCACGCTTGAGTTCAAAAACAGCTCCGGAGCTCACTTGGGCCCAAGTAGCAAAATAACCTGAAGTCCAGCTCTCTTGGCCCTCAGCTCGACAATCCATCAAGTCTTGACTGTGTTCTGCATCTCATGTAAATCTATTCTCGATCTCGCATCCTGGTCGATCGATCAGCAACTTGATTGCTTCGCGACTATCACCGCAGAGCCGCATGTTCCCGCGTCACCGGGGATCGACGCGAGATCGGAAACTACAGAGTCGAGGCACCCTCCTCGCGGCTCTCACCCGACAACCAGGACAGGACCTCTTGACATGAGAGAAGCGTTGAGTAATGCACGTGCCGAGCGGATTTCAGGCGAGGTGATGTGGAGCGAGCCCGAGCGGCCGGGCACACCGTTCGAGCAGGCCTCGTTGGATTTTCTGTTCGGTGATGTATGGCAGCGCCCTGGACTGAGTCGAAGGAATCGGCGGTGGGTCACTCTCACGTGTGTTGCCGCGGCAGACGCGCCGGGGCCCATCGACGAGCATGTGTATGCCGCACTCGCCAGCGGCGACATCGACCTCGAGGCCATGCTCGAGTTCGTCCTGCACTTTGCGGTGTACTGCGGTTGGCCGAAGGCCTCCCACCTCGAAGGGGTCGTCGCCCGGCAGTGGGCTCGTATTCACCAGGAACGAGGCGTAGACCCAGATCCGTGGCCGAACCAGGACAACGGTGTCCTCGGTCCTTCCGACTGGGAGGACCGACTCGAGCGGGGAATACAGGAATTCATCGACGTCAACCTCACTCAAGCACCCAGTCCGACATCACCGTTCCGCCATGCCGGAATCCTGGGGTTCGTATTCGGACACGTGTGGCAGCGCCCGGGACTGACGCATGAAGAACGCCGGATCATCACCGTCGCGTCCGTTGCATTGAACGACTCTCCCAAACCGTTGCAGACCCACGTCAGTGCCGCTTTGCATTCGGGGGACATCGCCAAGGAAGAGATGGACGAGATCGTTCTGCAGTTTGCGGCGTACTACGGTTTCGCCAAAGGGGAAGCACTCCATGACGCTGCGGAAGCAGCTTGGGCGCAAGTCCCTGACTGATCTGTCCACTCCAACGGCCGATCGACATCGGTCGAAGCCGAACAGAAACCAATTGAAGGGAGACATCACGTGTCCAGAGGACTTGAAGGTCGGGTCGCGTTCATCACCGGCGCTGCGCGTGGCCAGGGTCGAGCGCACGCCGTGCGGCTCGCGCGTGAGGGTGTCGACGTCATCGGAATCGACATCTGCGAAGACATCGCATCATTGACGTATCCGAATGCCACCCGAGAAGACCTAGACGAGACCGTTCGATTGGTCGAAAAGGAAGGTCGGCGCATGGTCGGTCGAAAGGCCGATGTGAGAAAGTTCGACGAGGTCCAGTCGGCGTTCCAGGAGGGGTACGAACAGCTCGGTCGTGTCGACATCATCATCGCCAATGCCGGGATCATCCGGCTCGGGGAGGAATCGGACGATTTCCTTGCCGATTGGAACGACGTTATCGATACCAACCTCACCGGGGTGTTCCACACTGTTCGGGCTGCGCTTCCCGCGATGAGAGAAGCAGAACGTGGTGGTTCGATCGTGATCACCAGCTCAACCGCGGGTATCAAGGCTACCGGATCTCTGTTCGCAAGTGGCACAGCATATGCGGCAGCCAAGCGAGGTCTGGTAGCTCTCATGCAATCCTGGGCGAACTATCTTGCTCCGGAATGGATTCGGGTCAACACGATTCATCCGACGGGCGTCGCCAGCGGGATGACGATCAACGAAGCGATGCAAGCCATGATGGAGCAGGCGGCCGCCGGCGGAAGCAATTCGATCTCGGGCATGGAAAACGCACTGCCATTGCCGATGCTCGAACCCGACGACATCGCGGGTGCAGTCGCCTTCCTGGTGTCGGACGAGGCGAAGTTCATCACGGGAACCCAGTGGGCACTCGACGCCGGATTCTGCGTTCGCTGAGTACGAAAATCTGACGGAATGCCGAGGAGCATCATGGTTACGACCACCGACACGGCGACGACCGGCGAAAACGACCCGGCTGTTGATATCTCTCTACCTCGAGGCCTGCTCATCGGCGGCGATCTGCTCACGCAGTCTTCCGGGGGGACGCACGGCCATATTTATCCCGCAACCGGTCAGGTCAACGCGACAATCCCCCTGGCCGGCGCCACGGAGATCGATCAGGCGGTGACGGCGGGGTGGGAGGCGCATCGTGAGTGGATGTCGTTTCCTCCGGCACGACGTCGTGAGTTGTTGTTCGACGTTGCAGATGCGGTGCGGGAGAATCTATCGCAGTTTGCGCAGCTCAACACCCACGACTACGCGGTCCCGGTCTCCTACGCCGCCACCGCACCGCTGCTCGAGGAATTCCTGCGCCACTTCGCTGGCTATGTCGACAAGCCTCACGGCGCAAGTACGCCCGTGTCGGGTTCATTCGATATCAATCTGATCGAGCGCGAACCGTACGGTGTTGTGGGAGTCATAGCGCCCTGGAACGGCTCGCTGGTAGTCGCAGCAGCGTGTGTCGCGCCGGCGTTGGCCGCTGGTAATGCAGTGGTGCTGAAGCCATCCGAATTGGCACCGTTTGCCGCCATCCGTTTCGGTGAGTTGTGCTCGGAAGTCGGCCTGCCCGCTGGGCTGGTCAACGTGGTGCCGTCAGGTCCGGACGGCGGAGCCGCTCTGGTGCGTCATCCGGGGATCCGGAAGATCCATTTCACGGGTGGCACCGCCACTGCTCGGGAAGTCCTCCGAGAAGCGGCAACGAACTTGACTCCGGTCGTCGCAGAGCTCGGCGGGAAGTCGGCCGACATCGTCTTCGACGATGCAGATCTCGACCTCGCGACGGCGATATCGGCGCACCAGGGTCCTCTCATGCAATCCGGTCAGAGTTGCGCGTGTGCCAGCCGTATTCTTGTTCAGTCCTCGGTGTACGACGCCTTCGTCGAGAAGTTCGTCGCGACTGTCGGTGCAGCGAACATCGGTGATCCATTCGATCCAGCGGTGTCGTTCGGTCCGGTGATCAGTGAATCTGCCGCGGATCGTATTCTCGGCGAGATCGACCGTGCTGTGTCCGAGCGTGCCGGTGAACTCATTCTCGGAGGAAACAGAGTCGGTAGCGACAGAATCGGCGATCGACTTGCACAGGGGTACTACGTCGAACCCACGGTCTTCGCAGCGGTTGACAATGCTTCGCGTCTCGCCCGTACCGAGACGTTCGGTCCGGTTGTCTCCGTGATCAGGTTCGAGACTGAGGCCGACGCCGTGCGCATAGCCAACGACACGTCGTACGGCTTGAACGCCTTCGTGCACACGACCGATCTCGGTCGGACCCACCGTGTCGCACGCCAACTCGAGGCTGGTTCCGTATGGGTCAACCACTTCAGCGACATCTCTCCCCAGGGCCCCTACGGTGGATACAAGCAGAGCGGATTCGGTCGCACCGGCGGACTCGAAGGGCTCCACGAATTCCTTCAGGTCAAGAACATTCGCATTGCCATGCGATGAGCCCGCAGCCTCCACAAGTGAAAGTAGGACCAATGGTGACATCACCTTTGACGGTGTCTGTGGATCCCCACATGTGCGAAGCACACGCACTATGTACCGAGATCGCACCCGAGATCTTCACCCTGTCCGATGACGACGACATCGCAACGTGCGACGAGCACCCGTCGGAAGCATTACTACCCAAGGTCCGCGCCGCCGTCGACGCATGCCCACGGCAGGCAATCAGCTTCGGCACCGAGCAGTCCTGAACAGCAAGTTCCGTTTCCTCGACAGCAACCGATCGACACCACACCAATAGATGTACTGCCGAATGGTCGTCGGTATGAAACACCCGCCCCCTTTCGAAAGGTCCGCAGCCCATGACCGATCTCACGTCACTCGACTATTTCAGTGACGAGGCACTCTCTCAGAGTCCATTCGAGTACTTCGACCAGCTCAGAAGTCATAATCCGGTGTTTCGGGAGCCACACTACGGCGTGGTCGTCGTCACCGGGCACCGGGAGGTGACGGAAGCCTTCAGAAATTCCGAAGCGCTCTCTGCCGTCAATGCGATCGGAGGACCGTTTCCTCCGTTGCCGTTCGAGCCCGCAGGTGACGACATCACCGAACAGATCGAAGCGCATCGGCACCTGTTCCCGATCTTCGAGCACATGGTGACAATGGATCCGCCCGATCACACGCGTGCACGCTCGCTTCTGGGACGGATGCTTACTCCGAAACGCCTGCAGGAGAACGAGGAGTACATGTGGAAGTTGGCTGATCGCCAACTCGACGAATTCATAGATAACGGTCACTGCGAGTTTCTCGGAGAGTACGCCAAACCATTTGCCACACTTGTGATAACTGACCTGCTCGGTGTGCCCGAGCAGGATCGGGCAGAGTTCCGCGATCGACTCGCTGGCCAATCGCGTCCCAATGTCGGGTCCCTCGACCACACGCCGGTGGCCACCAACCCTCTCGAATACCTGGACGACATGTTCAGCGGCTACATCTCCGACCGTCGAAGTGAGCCCCGAGATGACATTCTCACTGGTCTGGCTACGGCCACCTATCCCGACGGATCGATTCCCTCGGTGAAGGAAGTGGTCCGGCCTGCTACGTTCCTGTTCGCTGCCGGTCAGGAGACGGTCACGAAACTCCTCAGCGCAGGGCTGCGGACATTGGGCGATCGACCCGAGTTCGAGCAGCGGCTTCGCGAGGACCGGAGCCTGATCCGGCCGTTCTTGGAGGAATCTCTGAGAATGGACAGCCCGACCAAGGTCGATTTTCGGCTGGCGCGCAAAACCACCACTATCGGCGATGTCGACATCCCGGCCGGGACTATCGTGATGTTGTGTCTCGGGGCAGCCAATCGCGATCCGCGTAAGTTCGATGACCCGAACGAATTCCAGCTGGGACGCAAGAACCTCCACGATCACGTGGCGTTCGGTCGAGGTCTGCACACATGCGCAGGCGCACCGCTTGCCCGCGTCGAGGCAAACGTGACCATGAATCGACTCCTGGACAGGACGCAGAGTTTCTCGATCAGTGAGTCCCATCACGGTCCGGCCGGCAATCGCCGATACACCTACGAATCATCTTTCCTTCTGCGAGGCCTTACAGAACTTCATATCGAGTTCACGCCGGTCGCATGACCGGTCGAGCGCTGCACGTGACCGATCGACGTACGCGGGATTTCTGCGACGCTTACAGAAATGGCTCGAACAACAGTGCCATTTGGTCACTCGTGCCACGAGTGACCTCAAAGGTGTGTCACATTCCGGCCGGTGCCGAATGTGCGACAAGTGAGGTGTAATCATGACAGGACGGGTAGAGGGAAAAGTCGCTTTCATTACGGGGGCTGCGCGAGGCCAGGGGCGCAGTCACGCCGTGAAGCTCGCGCAAGAGGGTGCAGACATCATCGCAGTAGATATCTGCAAACCGATCAGACCTGATACTTCGATTGCCCCTGCTCGGCCCGACGATCTTGCTGAGACGGCGAATCTCGTCAAAGCTCTCGGCCGGCGTATCGTCACGGCGGAAGTGGACGTGCGTGACTACGATGCGTTGAGGGCTGAAGTGGACGCCGGTGTCGAACAGTTGGGTCGGCTCGATATCATCGTGGCGAACGCGGGGATCGGCAACGGCGGTGAGACTCTGGATCGGACCGCGGAATCCGATTGGCAGGAAATGATCGACATCAACCTCTCAGGGGTGTGGAAATCGGTCAAAGCCGGAGTACCACACATTCTTTCGGGAGAACAGGGCGGATCGATCATATTGACGAGCTCGGTCGGAGGATTGAAGTCGCACGCACATATGGGTCCCTACATCGCCGCCAAACACGGCGTGGTCGGGCTGATGCGTTCGTTCGCCGTGGAATTGGGCCAGCACTTCGTCCGGGTCAATTCCGTACATCCTACGAATGTGAACTCGCCGATGTTCATGCATGAGGCGACGATGAAGATGTTCCGTCCTGACCTCGAGAATCCCGGACCAGAAGATCTCAAGGTAGCTGCGCAGACAATGCACGTACTGCCTATCGGGTGGGTCGAACCCGAGGACATCAGCAACGCGGTTCTTTTCCTGGCATCCAACGAATCGCGCTACGTCACAGGACTCCCACTTACCGTCGACGCGGGAAGCATGCTGAAATAGCGACCCGCTAGTTGTATGAGCTCATGACGTCGGGGTGGAATCGGCACGTGCTAGTAGCCGGTTTCCGGCGGTAGTGTGAGGTCGAGGGTAGTTGTAGTGGGCGTTCCAGACCGCGAGGGCCTCGGAGGGGTGTTGCTCTGAGGCCCATTCGCGGGTGTAGAGAAACCCCTCGGCAAGGATCCGGTTGTAGCGCGCACCTGCTGTTGCGCCACGGGTTGTAGGGGCGTATGAACTGGTGCCGCATTCAGGCCGGTGTCCGGTCGAGCACTGCCGAGCAGTAGCAGGAACTATTGTCGGCAATCACGCGGGTGAGCCTGACGATGCAGTGAGTGGCGAAGAACACTCGGTATGGTTGATGAAACCCACTGCCATAACCACCTTCTCGTTCGGAATAGCTTCGGTGTAGGGAAGACGTAGCCGGTGCGGGTACATCGTTTCTTACCACGAACGACGGTCATGGCGTGTTCACTGCCCCGACCGTGGATGCGTCAGCGCCATCACCAGCGATGTGGCCGGCCTTCTTGATGCCGACGTGCACCACGTGGCCGGGTTACCGCGCGACGATGGCGTTCGGGGCCGGGCCGTTCTCGGCGCCCTTCAGGTCGAGGAAGCGCCGTCGGTTGATGCCCAACCACGCCTGCCATCGGCCGACGGTCGAAACCGACACCTGATCCCCCGCGGCGGCGAGTTCGGTGGCTATGCGGCGAGCGAACCATTTCTTGCTCCGACGTAGCGATCATGGCCACCATCGGCGATCACCCGGGGGCCTCGGTGGGCGGTACACCGCGGAACGATTGATGAAACCCTATGGTTTACAGGGAATATCACGGGCTAAGGGGCGGACGGCCGCGCTAAGTAAGGGGGCTAAGACTCCACGACCTCAACCCATTAGGGACAGCCCCCGTTCGAGCGTGGTCCTTCGTCAGCGACGTCGATGTGATATCCACCTGGGATTCTGCCGCTTCGATACATACGGGTATGCACATAGGTGTTATTCGAATGCGGCAGCCCCCTTGTTCGGTGCCTGCGGCCGTTCCTAACCTGACTCTCTGACAATCTCTAAATCAGTTTCGGCATCGACGTTTTCGTGCATATCGCCGTTTTCCAAATCCGGCAGCACCCAAAGCTCGAAAGGAATCGATCCTGCCATGAGCCGAGCAGCCCGACTGTTCCGGGCCTTTTCGCCGCAGCACTGGCGCCTACGGCGGAAGGTCGCCGTGCTGCTCTGCCTGCCGGTGATCGCGGCAACCCTGTTCGGTGCGTCCCGGGTCAACCAACTGGTCGAGGAGTCCCGACACTACGCCGTTCAGTCCGAGCAGATGGCCGTCCTCCCAGCGCTCACCGAGTTCAGCACAAGCGTCGCGGGCGCTGTTGCTGCGACGGTCCTGTCGCTCCCACCGGAGCCAGGCGTGGAGACCGCCACGCAAGCCGACATTGCGATCGTCGAGTTGCTGCAGAACAGCGATCTCGAACCTCAGGTTGCGGCAGCCCTGGCGAGGGTTCTCGAAGAGGGCAGGAAACTGCTGGCCAGCGCCCAGACAGGGCAAATGGGCTCCCTTGCCGCCGGTGAACTCGTCAAGGAGTTCGTCGCCCGCACGACCAACGTCTACCGCATTATCATCAACCTTACGGCGAACCCCACGGTGCTGTCCGAAGGCGCCACCCTCCTCGATAGTTGGACAATCCAGTGGGTGTTGCTCGATCAGGCCATCGCGTTCGCTGCTTTGCGAGACGACCCCACGTCTGCGTTGCTCATGTGGTCCACTGCGATGGGTACCGAACTCGCCGAGCTGCGCGTGCTCGCTGATACGCTTCCCGATCGTGCACCCGTGGACGCGCTCATCGCCGACGTCCAGAACCGATCCGCTCTGACGGCCAATCTCGATGACGCAGCCGCAGACGTCGGAGCTCTACGCGACTCCCTGTTCACCGCGCTGGTCCGGTACCGGGAATTCGTCGACGCGTCAGCACGAAATATCACCACTACCCTCGATGACCTCGCATCCCAGGCCCGCGCGGAATCGTGGCGCGACGGCATAGCAGTCGTCACCATCCTCGGACTCGCGGTTGCCCTCGCGGTCGCCATGTCGGTCTCGCTCGTCCGGCCACTGCGACGGCTGCGCGACGACACACTGCGCGCCGCCGAACACGAACTGCCCGAGGCGATCATCCGCATCCGTGAGGGTGGTGACATCGACTCGGTGGTGCTTCCGCCGGTCCGGGCGAACCCCGTCGAAGAGGTTGGCCAGGTCGCTCGCGCCGTGGACATGATGAAGTTCGAAGCTCTACGCCTCGCCGGTGAACAGGCGCACCTACGGCGGCAGGTCAACGAGATGCTCGAAACCCTCGCGCGGCGCAACAAAACCCTCGTCGAGCAGCAGCTTTCGCTGATCGAATCGCTCGAGTTCGAGGAAAAGGATCCCGCCCGCCTACAAAGCCTGTTCGCACTTGATCACCTGGCTGCCCGGATGCGCCGCACCGGCGACTCCCTGCTCGTGCTCGCCGGAACCTGGAAGCGTCACGGCCGTATGCCCGACACACCGCTCGGCGACGTGCTACGCGGGGCCGTATCCCAGGTGGAGAGCTACGAGCGGGTGCACATAGGGGCGATGCCGGCAGGAAACCTCGTTGGCAGCGCTGTCGCCGATGTTGCCCACCTCGTCGCGGAGCTTATCGACAACGCCCTGCGCGCCTCACCACCGAACACCACGGTCAGGTTCGCGTTCTCCGGCGCGGTCGATGGCGGGATGCTCCTCGAAATAACCGACCAGGGTATAGGCATTCCCGCCCATGACCTCAACGAGCTGAACGAGCGTCTGACCGCAGACGGCGAGACCACCAGCGTCGCGACTCATCGCATGGGATTGTTCGTCGTAGGCCGACTGGCCGAACGACACGGCATCGCCGTTCGACTGCGTCCGACGTTCGATTCGGAAAGAAACAATGGGATCACGGTCAGTGTGTATCTACCTGCGAAACTACTTTCCGGTACAACTACCTCGCCTGAGCCCTACTTTATCGACCGGCCACGCCGACTGCGCAGGGACGACCGTGAACCACCGCCCAGCAAGGAGCCGCCGAACGGCATCCGAACATCCGTCCGCACCGCCCAGAACAGTCATCACAATGGCACCAGTCCGTAGTATCGACATCGAGGGTGCATCACCGTGACTCGCCCGAGCCGGAGTCGTCACCGAATCATGACCCCTGTTTGAACAACCTCACGCACGAACGAGCTTGTTCGAAACCATCGAAGTCGACGAACCTCCGCGTATCCGGCGACGGCCACACGAAGGTCCGTCGTGTGTGATCGGGACGTGACGGTGTCGGGTCCCGGACGCCTTTCGGCAGTGGTGAGCACCCCTACGAAGACCTCCGCAGGCCGTCGTACAGGAGGCCTGTGAGTCGGTCGCACTGCGCTCTGGCTTCGGGTGAGTCTTCGAGGTCCCACAGCCCGCACAGTGCGAGCAAGATGTCATCTGCACTGAGGTCTGCTCTGATCGCTCCCTCTCCGTGTCCGGCGGCAAGAAGGCTGGCGAGGGCATCGGCGGTCGTGCGATAGACCTCATCACTCACAGGCTCGGTGGCGGACACCCGGAACGCGCGTCCCATTCCTGGGCGAGTGAGACCGTACCGGCCCATCTCGCTCAGCCACTGCCGCAGCGCTTCGACCGGCGGCGCGGTGGCCAGCAAGTCGCTGGCGCGTGCGCTGTGGTCGATCGCGTCCTGATGAGAAATGGCCAGCAGCAGTGACTCTCGGGTCGGGAAGTGGCGGTACAAGGTTGCGATGCTCACCCCGGCGTCCCGGGCGACCTGTTCGAGGGAGAGTTCCCCTCCCCCGGTACCCGCGAGGGGTGCAGCCGCGGCGAGCAGCTTGGCCCTGTTGCGCTGAGCGTCGGCCCGCGGAGCGCGAGCGGCTGTAGGCATACGCCCTCCTTAAACGTAGGGTCCTACGGTTATGCTATCTACTTAAACGTAGGGCCCTACGATAACGCGCTTGCGCCTTCAGGAAGGACACTCCGTGCCCAAGATCGCAGTCACCGGCGCCACCGGAAACCTCGGCGGCCTCGTCATCGACAACCTCATCTCCTCGGGCATCGCGCCGAGCGGCGTCATCCCCTTGGTCCGTTCGGCCGAGAAGGGTGAGCGGTTCGCCACTCAGGGCATGTCGCCACGGGTGGCCAGCTACGACGATCAGGAAGGCTTCGCCAAGGCCATCGACGGGATCGACAAGCTCGTCCTGATCTCCCCGCCGTCGCTGGACAACGCCGTTCGTCTACACCAACTTCACGGCGCGGTCATGGCCGCTCACAGGGCGGAGTTGACTCAGTTGGCGTGGGTGAGCCTGTCCGATCCCGAGGAGCGCCCCTTCGGCCTGGAAGACGTCGACCTTGCCATCGAGCACTCGATCCGGGCAGCGGGTATACCGTTCACGTTCCTGCGCAATTCTGTGTATTTTGACGAGCTCGGTCCAGAACTGGCGGTCGCGGCGGACTCCGGAGAACTGCTGTCTGCCACCCAGAACCACACGATGAACTGGGCGCCGCGGGCCGACCAGGCAGCAGCGATCGCCGCAGCCGTCACCTCGGAGGGACACATCGGCGCGACCTACAACCTCGTCAGCCCCGAGCCGTACACCTACGACGACCTCGCGGCCCTGCTCAGCCTGGCCTGTGGTCGGAATATCGTCCACCGGACCGCACCCGAACCGGAGGTCGTCGCAGCACTCACCGCAGGCGGAATGGACCACGCACAGGACGTGGTCGACTACTTTCAGGGCGCGATCGCCACCGGCAAGTGCCACACGACCGGCAGCGACATAGAACTTCTCTCCGGACGTTCCGGCCGCCCCACCGCCGAGTACATCAACACCCTGATTAAACGAGCCTCGCTATAGCGCTGACCTGAAAACACACGAAAGCACGGGCTATGCACATCGCCAACCAGACCGCCCTCGTCACCGGCGACCGCGGCATCGGTCGCCAGTTCGTTCTCGAGCTGCTCGAACGTGGCGCGAGCAAGATCTACGCTCCGGCTCGTCGCCCGAGACTGTCGACTTCGACGACAGCAGGGTCGTGCCGTTCTGTCCGGACCTCTTGGACCAGGAATCGATCAACGCGGTCGCCCAGACCGCCAGCGATGTGATCTTCCTGGTCAACAACGCGGGAATCTCTACCGGCGCCTCGCTCATTGCAGGTGACCTGGGCGACGTACGCAAAGAGATGGACGCCCACTAGTGGGCACTCTCGGGGTGATTCGAGCGTTCGCACCCGTCCTGGCGACCGACGGGCGTGGAGATATCGTGAACGCCCTGTTCGCGCTGTCGTGGTTCGCCACCGCCGGCACCGGCGCCTACGCCGCCGCGAAGTCCGCTACCTGGAACATGACCAACGGTGTGCGGCTCGAACTCGCGCCCCAGGGCACCCACGTGCAGAGTGTCCTCTTCGGCGTCGCCGCGACCGACCTGGCCACGGACGGCTACACGGGTCCGATGATTGACGCGCGCGAAGTCCCCCGTCGAACCTTCGACGGACTGGCCTCAGGCGCGATCGTGTTGGTCGTGGACGAGACGACCGCATGGGTGAAGCAGGCCCTCGCCGGCGACCGCGCGGAGCTCTACACCCAGATCACAGACAAGCTCGGTGTGAGCTGAGGCAGGTCATGCTCGAGAGTGGTTGCTGGGAGTGTCCTCGCAGCTGAACGAGAGGTGTCTTCCCCGCAGGATTCGATGCATCTTAGACACCGGGCATAGGTAGATGCCCTCGTCGATCAGGTAGGCGTACATTTCGAGCGGAGCCTGCTCGCAACGCGGGCCCGGGTTTCCCCTGTCAAGGACTGCCTCCGTTGGGCCCGCGTCACGCACTACCGATTGAGCGTGTCGGTGAAATTCAACCGATGATGCTGATCAACCGATCCAAAGTTCCTCAGGCAAAGGCGAGGCGAGCGTGTACAACTCGACACCATGCACATCGGTGCCATACATGACTGAAGGAACTGCACGGACGTACCAGATACCCGGGACGGACTCGACCAGGCGTTCCTGCACGGTGTCGTATGCATCCTTCCGCTCCTCGAAGGACTCGCTCACGCGGCCGGCGTCGAGCGCTGCATCGAGCTCGGGGTCGTTGGTGCCATTGAAGTTGCCGGGTGACTGCGAGTGCAGCGCTGTCCACAACGCGAAGTCGGGATCCTGGACGACCGCGGCCGTGATGATCATGTCGAAGTCTCCGGTTACGAGCCGCGTGGTGGCTGTTGCCGCGTCGAGCATCGCAATATCCACATCGACATTGTCGTATGCCCTCAATTGTGCCTGCACTCCTTCAGCGACGGCCTTGGCGTCTGTCGTCGGGAAGGAGGTGAAGGTGAAACGAACCTGCTTGCCTTCCGCAGCCAGCTCGTCGAACAGTCGCTGGGCTTCCTCGGGGTCCGACTCCTGGATAGGGATGTCACTGAAGAAGGGCGACTCCTCTGGGAAGAGGGTCTCCGGGACTTCGCCTTCCCCGTTGTAGACAATCGTATTGAGCGCGTCGAGGTCCAGAGCCAAGCTGATAGCTCGGCGGGCTCGTACATCGTCGAAGGGTGCGCGGCGGTAGTTCATTCCGATGTTCTGGCCTCCTCCGGTGGGCACGATTTCTGTTTGGAGGCCCGCGGCTTCTGCCTGGCGGATGTTGGCGATGGTGGACTCCAGCGACAGATCGGCGGCGCCGGTGATCATCGCGTTCATACGCTGGTTGGTGTCGTGGACGCCCTTGATCGTGAGGCTCTCGAGATACGGCTTGGGCGCGTCCCAGTAGTCCGGGTTCTTCTGAAGCTCGATAGCATCTTGGCGCGTCCAGCTGACCAGTGTGAACGGTCCGGCACCGACAGGATTCTCATCGAACGCTTGCCGCCCCTTCTCCAATGCGGTCGGCGACGCGATCCAGTTCAACGCGCCCGCCACGAGCGACTCCGCGAAATGCGGGTTGGGAGCCACCAGGGTGACCTTCAGATTCGTAGCATCAACGACCTCTGTGTCGGCCACCTGGACTGCTTGCCTGGTCGATGTCGAGCCGAGAGAGGGATCGCGTAGTCGATCCCAGTTGAATTTGACCGCTGCGGCGTCGAGTGGGGTGCCATCGGTGAACGTCAGGTCGGGCCGAAGCGCAAGGTTGTACGTGGTTCCTCCGTCGATGGACGCGAAGTCGGTGGCCATCTTGTATTCGATCTCGAACGTCTCGGTGTCGTTGATCATCAACGTCCCATACAGTGCATTACCCAACGCTGCGTGGAACGCGTAGACATTGGACATCGACGCTGGGTCCAGGGACGGGGGTTCGGCATGCTGCAGAATCGTTGCGGAGCCACCAGCCACAGGGCTGCCCTCCCCCCGTCCGGGTTCACTGCTTGCGGTGTTATCTCCACAGGCTGCGACGAACAAGAGCAATGCACTGCTGCACAGCGCTGAGGCGAGCTTCGGATACGGTGCGATTCGACGCATGATCGACCTCTCGGATTTGACGCACAAACGAGTCGTGTGGATGGCGCGGACTGCAGAATGTATTCGGTCACTATAGACCGAGTGCAGATCGAATTACTCTGTGCCACTTGGGAAGCGCAGCACGACGTTAGATGGGTTCGGCCGTGGCGCCCGGAGCCTCCTCCTGTGACGACTCCTATTTGAGCAATGATCCAGCATCGATCGGCAGGGCGACACCGGTGATGAATCGAGCATCGTCGGAGGCGAGAAACAGCACCGCCGAACTCACGTCATCTGCATCGACCCACGGAGTCGGCAGCACCTGGCCGATCTGGGAGGCTTCGGCGAAGTCGTCCTTGGTTGGGTTCGGCAGGTCGGGACGAAAGAGCCGGTAGGTTTCGTCGTTGAGGAGCATCGGTGTGCTCACCTGCGTGGGGCACACGGAATTGACCCGGATACGTTTGTCACCCAGTTCCAGCGCAAGGGTCCGCATCAGGCCGATGACGCCGTGCTTCGCTGCGATGTAGTGGCCGATATGCTGTGCGCCGCGCAGGCCTCCGACGGAGCTGGTCAATATGATCGATCCCCCTCGGCCACCGGCCACGATGTGGGGAGTGGCCACCTTCGTGGTGGTCCACACGCCCGTCAGGTTGACGTCGATCATGTCGCGCCATGCCTTCTGGGTCATCTCGTCGAGCATCGCACCTTCGCTGGCCAGCCCTGCATTGGCCACAACGATATCGAGCCGACCGAACTTGGCAACGCCCTCGCGAACGGTCTCGGTCATGACATCTTCGTCGCGAACGTCCGCTTCGACGGCATGGATGCGACGTCCCAGCGCCTCAACCTGCGCTGCGGTTTCGGCGAGGTCGTCTGGTGTCGACATCGCAATCTTGACGCCGTCGAGTTGCTTACAGACATCCACTGCGATGATGTCGGCACCTTCCTTGGCCAAGCGCACCGCGTGGCTCCGTCCTTGCCCGCGAGCCGCACCGGTGATGAAGGCTACTTTCCCTTCGAGTTTCCCTGACAATCTGTGCCTCATTTCTGTACATGAGCGCCTCTTTTGAGTCGCTCGCTCCGGCCGGATTGGCGCATCCGGTTGATCCACGCGAATTTGAGAATCAGTTAGCCGACCGGTGACGCCTCCGAATCAAGAGCGGGATCATCAGTGCGACCGACGCCGCCGAAACGATCACCCCGATGGCGCGACTCCGGCTTCCTCCGATACTCAGGAGGTCTATCGGCGGTGCAGCAGCAGTATGGTCGGCGACGTGGGTAGAACTGTCGTGGCTTGCTTCCACGTCCGCGAGGTGGGTGTCGACCGATGGACGCGAATCCGGGCTGTCCGAGGCCCCCGCGCTCGAAGTTCCTGCAGATGCAATGATCTGATCTGCGAGGTTAGTGGCGAACTGCTCGAGGAGCTTGTTGGATACCTCGGCGAGCGCTCCCCGCCCGAATTGCGCAGGCTTGCCGGTGATGTCGAGTTCTGTCTCGACGAACACGTCGGTACTGGCGCCCGATTCGGACATGCGACAGGCAATGACCGCGCTTGCCGTGCCGTTTCCGCGGGCTTCTCGGCCGCTACCTTCGAAGACCACTACTTTCGTGGCTTCATCCGTGGCGCGCACTTCGATGATGCCGGTGTATTTCAGTGCGATGGGACCCACTTTGACCTTGAGGTTTCCGGAATACTTGTCTCCGTCGTGGGATGTGATGGTAGCTCCGGGAACGCAGGGAGCGACTCGTTCGATATCGAGCAGTACACGCCAGGACTCGTCGATGGGAACGGCGATACGGAAGGTGTTCTCCAGTTTCATTCAGATCCTCGTATTGGTCGAATCAACGGGTCAGGTGGTGATCGACGCGGCGCGGATGGCGGCCACAATGCCTTGATAGCCGGTGCAGCGGCAGATGCTTCCAGAAATTCCGTCACGGATCTCTTCATCGGTCGGGTCGGGATTATCCCGTAACAATGCTGTAGCGGTGACAATGAAACCCGGGGTGCAGAATCCGCACTGGAGGCCGTGGTGTTGGCGGAACGCTTCCTGGATGGGTGCGAGCGTGCCGTCGGGCGATGCGATTCCCTCGACGGTGGTGATGCAGCTACCGTCGGCCTGGACTGCGAAGAGAAGACATCCCCGTACGGCCTCACCGTCCATCAAGACCGTGCACGCGCCACAGACCCCGTGCTCGCACCCCACGTGCGTACCGGTCAATCCGCAGTTGACGCGCAAGAAGTCGGCCAACGTCAATCGGGGCGGGACGGCTGAGCGCCTCACTATGCCGTTGACCTCGATCGCAATGTCGACGTCAGTCATCTGTTGCCTCCTCGAGAGCGTTCTTCAACGCGCGTGCCACCATCGTGGCTCCGACTCGTGTGCGATACGCAGCGGAACCGTGCAGGTCGGCCGGAACCGACTCCAGGCCGGATACCGCAGAGTGGGCGACGTCGCGCACCTGCAGTTCGTCGATCGAGCATCCGACGAGGGAGCGCTCTGTGGAAGTCGCCCGGGTCGGCATCGATCCCAGGCCGAAAAGTCCTATGCTGCAGTTCTCGACTCGCGAATTGTCGTCGACCTTCACAGCTAGGCAGGCGCCCGCCAGGGCGAAGTCGCCTTTGCGGCGTGAGAATTCGTTGATTGCGAACCCCCATCTTCCCTCTCGGATCGGAAAAGTGACCTTTGTCAGGACTTCGTCATCGCGCAACGCGGTCGTCCACATTCCGGTGAAGAACTCGGAAGCCGGTATCGTTCGCCTACCGGCGGAGGACAGCGCCTCGATCTCGGCATCGAGAGTGAGTGCCACCGCGGGGTACTCCGCTGCGGCATCGGCGTGAGCGACCGAACCACCGAGTGTGCCGCGATTGCGGATCGGGAAGTGTCCGATCAGCGGGGTGGCCCGAGAGAGTAATGGTACTGTTTCGAGGACAGTGGTGGACCTGCCGACTGCGGCTTGACTTGTGGTGGAACCGACTACGACAGAGTCGGAAACATGCTCTATTCCAGCAAGGTCAGTGAGCCCTCCGATATCGATCAGGTGCTCGAACACTGCCAGTCGAAGGTTGAGCATCGGCATCAAACTCTGACCACCGGCGATGAGCTTGGCGTCTTCACCCAACTCTGCCAGGAGTTCGGCAGCTTCCTCGGGCGTTGTGGGCCGGTGGTATTCGAACGCGGAGGGTTTCACCTGTCTACCGCCTGAGCGCGCGCGGCATCGAGCATGTCGATGATCCTGGACGGACTCAACGGCAGATGATCGACCTCGACACCGAACGGCGCCAGCGCATCGGCGACAGCGTTGACCACCGCCGGCGCCGATCCGATTGCTCCACCTTCGCCCACGCCCTTGTATCCGCCTGGACCGGGTCCGGGAGTTTCGATGTGCCCCAACTCGATGACCGGAACCTCATGGACAGTGGGGAGGAGATAGTCCATGAACGTCGTGGTGATCGGGTTCCCCGTGTCGTCGTAGGCGAGATGCTCGTAGAGAGCGCCACCGATGCCTTGGACAGTCCCGCCGTAGATCTGCCCTTCGACCACGTTCGGATTGATCATGGGGCCACAATCATCACTCACTATGTAGCGCAACAGCGTTACCTCGCCCGTTTCGATGTCCACCGCGCATGTGCACACGTGGGTTGCGTTCGCCCAGATCAGCGGACTCTGCGCTCGGTATCGTTCGCTGACCTCGAGGCCGGAGGGAAGATCCGGCGGGAGAGTCAGGGTTTGGAAGTAGGCGATGTCGGCGATGTCGGCCAAGCTCAGTTCCCGGTTCGGGACACCCCGAACAGTGGCTCGGCCCTGCCGGAATTCGATATCGCCGGGGTCGACTTCGAATGTGTGCGCAGCGATAGCCAGAATCCGCTCACGCAGGAGCCCCGCGGCCTGAGCCACGGCGCCGGCAGTCATCGAACCCGATCGGCTGCCTCCGGTTCCGGCGCCGAAGGGAGTGATCGCCGTGTCGCCCTGCACCGTATTGACATCCCCGATCTCGACACCGAGCGCGTCGGCGGTCAATTGGACCACCGTCGTCTCCAGACTGTTACCGCATGAGCCACCCGCAACGTAGACGTTGACCTTGCCCGACGGCTCGATCCGAATGGTCGCGCCCTCCGTGGCGTGGTACGCAGTAGCGCCAGTGGTGGGTTCGAGGTATGTGCAGGTGCCGACCCCGATGTACCGACCGTCCTGACGCGCGAGATGCTGCTCGCGGCGGAACGCCGGGTAGTCCAGGATGTCGAGCGCCTGCTCGAATGTCTCACGCGGTGTCGCATCCGAGTACGGCATACCGTTGGGGTTCGATATCGGCAGTTCGTCGGCGCGCAGTAGATTACGCCGACGAAGTTCGATCGGATCGATCCCGAGGCGCCGCGCCGCAGTATCGAGCACCACTTCTCGGGCCATGGATTCGAATTGCCAGGGTCCGCGATAGGCCCCTCGTCCGACTGTGTTGGAGTACACCAGCTTCGTTCTGAAGGTGGCGTCAGGGATCCGGTACGGACCAGGGAACAGCATGCCGACTACGCCGCCTGCGGTCATGGGCGGTGTGATCGGGTAAGCACCCACGTTCTGCACGTGTTCGAGGTCGGCGGCAAGAATGATTCCGTCTGCATCGAACGCGAAGCGCCCGGTTCCATGTTCCTGGCGGGCCATTCCTGCAGACATCAGATGCTCTTGCCGATCTTCGATCCACTTGAGTGTGGCCCCGGCCTTCCTGGCGGCCAGCATGACGCAGATCTCCTCGCGCTGAGGTACCACTTTCTGCCCGAATCCACCCCCGGTGTCCCGCACGATCACTCGGACGTGGTGTTCGTCGATTCCGAGGACCCGTGCGCATACCAATCGAACTTCATGCGGTGCCTGAGTAGATGTCCAGACCGTCATATCGCCCGCTGCTGCCGACCACTGCGCGACTACTCCCCGGGTCTCCATCGGCATGGGCATGTGGGCCTGCTGGTGGAGGGTCTGCTCGACGTCATGCGCAGCACTGTCGAAGAGGGACTCCAAATCCGACAACGGTCGACCGGCAAGTTCGCCGGCCAGATTGCATGGAGCGTTCGCGTGCACGAGTTCGGGGTTCTCATAGGATGTTTCGTAATCGATCACCGGAGTCAGCGGCTCGTAATCGACGAGGACCCGCTCGGCCGCATCCTCCGCCACGTAGCGATCGGCGGCGATGACGAGGGCGACGGGATCTCCGACGAACCGGACTTCGCCCTCGGCGAGTGGTACACGGATCAGGGGATCGGCGACACGCTCTGCGGTGTACCTGAACTCGTGTACGCCGGAATTCAGGTCCCCAGCATCATAGATCGCGGTGACCCCATCGATGGCGAGGGCCTCCGAAATGTCGACGTCGAGAATCCGCGCGCGAGCATAGGGGCTACGCACGAAACACACATGTTGCATGCCCGGAAGGGAGATATCATCGACGAATGTTCCTGTACCGGTGAGCAAACGAGCATCCTCGATCCGCGGAATCCGGGCACCGACCGAATTGCCCGGCTCGTCGATGAAGGTCATCGGACTGCTCGCCCTTCCACCGCTTCCGGCGCGGGCATCGCCAGGCATCGAAGACTGGTGGTGGTCACTTGGTTCCTTCCGATACGTGCCGGTCACGAACCCCGTATCGCCTTCCTGCATAGAAGGACTCACATAAGGGGGTGGGGAACTGCATGGGCGTGAGAACGTTCTGAACATCGATAAGACAGAGGTGGGCGCACTGCCATGCAGTCACAAGGGCTGATGGGACTCACGTCTTGCCTGGTTCAACGATACTTCTTGGTCAAGTTAGCGGTTGTCCGAAGTGGTGTCAATCATAGATTCGTCAGTGCACTTGTTCACAGTCGGGTCCGATAAGCGTTGACAGCAAAAGGATATAGAGCTTTCGAACAAGCCGGGGGACGCCACAGAGCACAGAGGGCGCGGCGGCTCAGGCGTGGCGGCACGCAACCGATGCCGTCTCAGGGCAGGTGTAGAAGCGCCGATCCGGTCACCAGATACGTGCACAACGCCCCGGCTGCGAGACTATCCTGCAGGGCTACTTCGGCCGTGAAGCAGCGTGCTTCAGTCCCATGCCACGGGCAGTGAATGAACCCCGAAGACCACCATGTCGGTCCGGAGCGGAATCTCTGCGGCTGGGACTGCGAGTCGGAGGCCCGGCAGTCGTTTGAACAGTTCGATAAGCCCCACCCGCAGCTCTACACGCGCGAGCTGCTGCCCCAAGCACTGGTGTATGCCGTAGCCGAAGGCCATGTGCCCGGTGTCGCGCGGTCGGGTCACATCCAGCTGGCCGGGCTCCGGCCAACGCTCTTCGTCCCGGTTGGCGGTGGGCAACGAAATCACGACCGTATCCCCGGCCGGAATCTCGACCCCGCCGAGGGTGATGTCTTCCAACGCGATGCGGGTCGGGCCGGTATGCGAGACCGAGAGGTATCGCAGCAGTTCCTCGATAGCCGCGTCGATGAGTGTCGGATCGTTCCGGAGCGCAGCGAGCTGCTCCGGGTGCTCGAGTAAAGCAAAGACGCTCAGTGCAAGCATGTTCGCTGTGGTCTCGTGGCCGGCGCCGAGAAGTGTCACGCCGATGTCGATCAACTCGGCGTCGGTCAGCGGTGGATCGGCGGCCAGTTCGCCGCTGATCAAGCCGGAGAGCATGTCGTCACCGGGCTCGGCGCGTTTTGCGATGACCAGATTTCGCATGAACTCCCACAGTGCGATCCCGGCATCACGCTGCTGTTCCGGAGTGTTGTTGATGTTGAGGGTGATCGCGCTCCGCTCCTGGAACTCTGCCCGGTCTTCGTACGGCACTCCGAGGAGCTCGCAGATCACCAGGGATGGTAGAGCCAGTGCGAAATCTGTCACGAGATCGGCGGTGGTGCCGGCGCCTTGCATGGCGGTGATGAGTTCGTCGGTGATCTCGTGCACTCGCTGATCCAGGGCACGCATGCGACGCACAGTGAACTGGCTGGTGAGCACTTTCCGTAGCCGCGAGTGCTCCGGGGGGTCCATGAAGATGAACATGCCGTCGGTGCGCTGCAGGTCCGGCTGGGCGGGACAGCTGCCGGCCGTCACCTGTTCGGAGGTCAGGGACATGGCATTGGCATTGCGCACCACATCGGAGCTGAGGCGGATGTCCGAGATGGCGTTGCGAACTTCTTGATAGCCGGTAATCAGCCAGACGTGTGCGCCATTGAGCAGCGGCACCTTCGCGACCGGGCCATGTTCCTCTTGCAATCGGAACCGTGCGGCGGGCGGATCGAAAGGGCACCCGGTCCTTTCGGACATTTCGGGGGGCAGTGGTCGTCGGCCGGTCAACGATCCGATCGGGGCGGTCGTCTCGGTAGCTTTCACGGGCTGTTCCCTTCGTTGACTGTGGGTTCTCAGTGGGCGTTTCGGGGGTGACGCGGGGCGGTGAGCAGTCCGGTGATGGCGTCGGTGATGGCCTCGCCGATCATCTGCCAGTCGGCCGGGGCCCCGATGGTTGCGGCAAGTCGCTCCTGCTCGGCGCAGGTATGCATGACCGCCATGCGCATGGCCTGCCTACGCACAAGGGACTCGGCCGGTGGAAGCTCCGGCACACCGGCCCAGGCGTCGTAATCGGGGGTCGGTACCAGGTTGCCGGTCAGGATTTCATCGCGGAAAACCGGATCGACGGCAACCTGGGCATTGAATCGTGCATTCCAGCTGGGATTACCGAGTTCGGCCAGGTGCTCAGTGTAGGGCAGCACGAGGCTCGCCAAATGGTCGCGAGGATTGGTCGAGCCGCGCACTTGCTCCGCCATCTCGCGTGCGCGGGCAGCGACCGGCTCCCCGTGTTTCCGCACGATGGCGCGGATCAGATCCGCACGGGTGCCGATGTGGTACTTCAGCGCAGAATTATTGCCTTGCCCGGCCGCCTCGACAATGTGGCGCATCGACACCAGGGACAGACCCTGTTCGGCAAACAACCGTTCTGCGGTGGTGAGTAGTAGCTCTCGCGTGGCCTCGCGCTGTTCCTTGCGTGAAACAGGCCGAGGGGAGTCGGGGGACGAATCGTCGGTCATGAGCAACATTCTGTCGTCCATGACGATCCGCATGTTCCCACCTCTCAACTTTTCTCAGACAGACATCTGACTTATGTTGTACCGTACCCGTGAGGCACATCACATGACAATAGTTCTCACCGATCAATATGCGTCAAACTCGAACGACTACAAGGAGATACCCAATGAAGGTGGTCGCTGATACTCAGAAGTGCATCGGCTCCGGGATGTGCGTGCTGCACATGCCGGAGGTGTTCGACCAGCGTGACGACGACGGCGTAGTGGTGCTGTTGACCGAGAACCCCGGGCCCGAACTGCACAACGACGTCCGGGAGTCGGCCATCGCCTGCCCGGCTTCCGCTATCCATATCGTCGAACCATGAACCGTGTCGTGACCGTCGGCGCCTCCGCGGCTGGTCTTGCTACCGTGGAAGCGCCGCGCCGAATGGTCACCAAGGCAAGATCAGCCTGATCGGTGACGAACCGAGTGCACCCTACGACCCGACCTCCGCTATCCACACAATGGCTCGCCGGAGAATGGAGCACCGACCGGCTTCGCTTGCGAAAACCGGAAGACCTGGAGGCGTTGGACCTGGATTTGCGTCTCGGTGCGCCCGCCACCGATGTGGACCAGGTCAGGCAGACGATGACCGTGGCCGACGGCGACTCAGTGCAATACGACCAACTGGTGATCGCGACCAGTGTCCGGCCGCGCCGCATGCCCGGAACCACGAACCTCGCCGGCACAGAATTGTCGCTCACCGACGGTGTGGTCTGCGAACAGTACTGTGCCGCAACCCCCGTGGTGCATGACGACAGCGACGTCGCGCTGGAACAACCCATTCCTCGACAGGTCGATGCGCATCGAACATCGGACACATCCGGGTGAAAGCGCACTCACCGTCGCGCATAACATCCTGAATCCAGGCCGCCCTCGGGCGCTTGCTGCAACCCCCGACCTCTGGTCGGACCGGTACGAGATGAACCTGTCGTAAACAATCACGGGTGTCGACCGAGAGTGCGTTCCGAGCACACGACGGTGGCAATTCGCTCGTAACCGCTGTCGTGTACCAGCACGGAGAGCACATGGTCCACCGCCAGGTCCGGAACGCGAAGGCGGTGACAGCCCGGTGGATGCGCTGGGGTGAACTCCGGTCGGGCATCGATGTTGAGTTGCGCGGCGAACGCGGTCCCCTCAGTGGTTCGATGAGACAACCTACAACAGGGAATGGATGTTCCGGAGGAATCATGAGACTTCAGCAATCACTTGATACACCCGGAGTCCGTGCCCCGACCCGCGTTCACCACGAGCATCCGCCGCGTCCAGCTGCCCGATCTTTCAGCTGCGGCACCGACGCCGAGGCCGGTTCGAGAACAAGATGTGGCTGCGATCGTACAACTGGCCTGCGCGCTCGTCAGACGCTCACCTGAACGACCATCCCGCACGGTGCGGGAAACAAAAGAACTAGGGCGGCGACTGTGGTCGATCGCCGTGCGGATCACCCGCCGTGCCTAGTACCGCGGTAAACCACGCCGCCCCAGCAACATCGGTCAAGGTCCTGGTCTCTGCGCTGAACCGACTCGATACGCTACAAGCACCGGTGCAACCAGCGGAGACGTATTCGACCGCATGAAACGACGTTGTCGCCTTCGAGGCCGTGGACCTCGAATTCACCCGACCGTGTCGGGCAACTGGCCCCGGCCGTATACCGAATCCATGATGGCAAAACCCAATCCCAGCACGCTCAGGACGGTGCACAGTCCGCGCGAAGAATCGAGGCTATTCTCTTGACAGGGGCGCCAGGTATACTTCCGGCGAGAGTGCATCGTGGTCGGCGACTGCTGTACCGAGCCGGTGTAACAGGATTTCGATCAGGTTCGGCGCGACCTTCGTCGTAATCCCCCAAAGGAAGAACCCCCGCAGTATCCCTCGGCTCATCGCTCGCCACGCAACGTCCCGTGAAGGTGGAGTGATGCCCTGAGCCGCAAGGCAATCCAGATAATGCCAAAGAAGGTCCTTCTCACTGCCGCGCCGGTCATTCACAGTCAGAGCGGTAGCAATGTGCGTCCCGACGTCGAGGTACCACATACCGCGCTGCACGAGCTGCCAGTCAACCAGGCTCAATGCCCCCGCAGCATCCAAGAACGTATTACCAACATGGGCGTCGCCGTGGATGACGCACCAATCCGAAGATATCTGTTCCGCTTCCAAGGAGGCGACCAGTGAGCTGTACGCACGGGTCAGCCGAGGCGCGTCACTGACTCCCTCAGGGACTCGTCGGCCGTTCGGGCCGTGAAAGTTCCCAGCTATCCGAGCGGTGATCGCATCACCACCCCAAGCCCTCAACGCACCCGCCAGGTTCGAAGTCAGCCAATGCTTCTCAGACCACGCAGAGTTACCCCAGGTTGATGCGTGGAGTTTAGCGAACTGGCTCAGGCTATCGGCTACCTGATCTGGACTGATGTAGCTGGCAGCGTCAAGAAATGCGCCTCCTTCAGCCACAATATCTTCGGTCACCACAACCCCGTGACGCGCAGCGGTGTCGAAATCCGCGTACACACTTCGTAGCGTTCGCACGCCACTATCTGCCGCGAGGTCTCGGTAGAAGCAAGCTTCTCGCTCACCCACGAATCGAGCCGCACGACTCTGTTCGTTGAAATACCCTTTGACACACAGCCGTGAAGACAAGCCCTCAGGGATTCCCCCCTCGCACACGATGGTGAATCGCGCGTTGGTCGACACCCGGTCCACAACAGGTCCCGGTATCACTTCTCGCACAACAATCCCTGGGAAACGTGGCTGCAATGCGGAGGTCAGCCACTGTGGGGACGTCGCCTGCTCCAGGGTGTCGGGGACCACTGCAGTCATGAGCGAACCAACTTCGCGCAAGCACTCGTCCGCGGCGCCGATTCAGGCGATCCCGCGTTTCGCCCACTAACGCGCCTGCATGTGGTAGAACGTTGTATCCTCATAAGGAGAATGTAATACTCGCGAGCAAATATTCCAATGGCTCTCCGAGATTCCACGGAAGCTCAGGTTCAGACCAGGATGCTGTCCCGAACCTCGACAGTGGCAGTGAAGACCTCGGCGATGCGGCTCCACAGTGTCAGCGCTCCAGACACCGCAACCGCTTGAGGTATGGCGCAGTAGTCGCGCGGGTCCGAGTCTTGCACAGGTTGCGAACGCGGAATATGGCGCACGCGTATGAGTTACTTGTTGCCGCATCGTGATCGGTGTTCACCGCGGATCGAGGATTCAGATCAGCGGGTGACCGGCGCGAGGCCGACGTAGGCGACCGGATGTCCGACGGTGTCGAATTGTCTGCCGGAGGTTCGGTGATGGGCGAGCGCTGGTGCTGACCCGACTCCGGGGCGTCGAGGCCAGGACCGAGCGAAGAGGTCGGAACGCTGTTATCCGAGCACCCAGCGCCCTTGGGGAAGGGTCAACGCGTAGTGAAGGCGCCGCCGTTCACCTGCAATGTCTGACCTGTTATATGCGCGGCGCCCGGTGATGCCAAAAAGTATGCCAGTGCAGCAACGTCTTCGGGTGTTCCTCGCCTCTTGTTCTGTGTGAGGGATACCAGGTCACGCTCTCTCTGCGCGGTCAGTTGACCTCTGAAGAACTCCGTGTCGGCGATGAATCCGGGGGAAATAGCGTTGGCCGTGATCCCTCGGTGGCCATATTCCTTTGCGAGGCCGACTGTCCAGGAGCTGACTGCGGCCTTCGCGGAACCGTACGATCCGGATCCACTCTCCGCAGCGGCAGAGCCGATGTTGATGATTCTTCCATTGTCGTTGATGCGTGGCCCCAACTCGCTGACCGTCAGCACTGCGGTGACGACGTTGGCCACATAGTTTTCGAGCCACGCATCTCGTACACCATCGAGCCCCACTGGTGATGCTTGGTCGAAACCTGTGTTACCACCAGCGTTGTTCACGATGACATCCAAATCGGCCGGGATCCTCCTTGCTGCGGACGATACCTGTTCAGGGCTGGAATGGTCACAAACCACGTATGCGATATCCAGTTCTTCCGCCGTTGCTCGCAAGGTGGCTTCAGTTCGGCCTGTGATGACAATCCGAGCGTCAGCAGCACTCCGGAACTCTCTGGCGATGGCCTTCCCGATACCAGTGGCTCCGCCAGTTATCAGAACGTGCACAAAGACCTCGATTCTTCATTCGGATTTCTGAACCCCGCGCAGAGCGGTCGTCGCTCCACGGGTGAGTGGTGTGGGTGGTGCGGTTGTGCATTGTTCTCCGACAGGGGCATTCGGACATAACGTCAGGTGTGACACGCACTGCGGCGCGGGCGCTGTCCTAGTCCGGTCGGCGATGGGCTTCGGCGATCTCCTCGTGTTCATCGCAATACTCGCGACGAGATCTGAGTTGAAAGTATGTTACTCGAGCCCACCCAGATAGGCTGCCGGCGCCTGCCTCTGAGCGGCCGGCTGTCACCAATCGGGACGATGTCACGAAAGAACCAACTCGAACTGATCATATGGGGTTGGCTTACAGATTTCCTTGCACACCGATTATCGGTGCTGACGATCACAGACTCTCACCCTATCGAGACCAATACGACCCACAATAACGCAAGTCGCTACCGCCGCAGACTGTCCGCGGTCGGACAAGGGAGCGAAGGCGGCATCGGGCGGTTCCACGCACGCAGTCCGTCAGCGCTGTAGATCGCCACCCGACCAACAAAGGGTTCCGCGACCCACGAAGGAATACAGATGTGTCCGCGATGGCCGGAGCAACTGGTGACAGCACCTACTGCCCGCCGCTGTGTCCCGTAGAGCTTCACCGGAAGTTCTGCTCATACCCCTGTGACCGCGAAGTCACGAAGCGCATGCCTTTGGACTATTCTCGGGGTGATCTGCCTTGTTGTGGTGCGTGATCGGCAACCATGTGGAGAGGTAAGGGATGCGAGACTCCCATGTGCTGATGTTCGAGGCTCGAGGGCGTAGCTCGCGGTCCGCATCGATCGATGTGCAGTCAGTCGAAGCCGACAATCCACGAGTACAGACGGGCCCGCATGGGCACAATGATCTCGAGTTGTTGTACTTTCGGACTGGTTCGGGCCCGCACATGGTGATGAATCGTCCGGTGCCTGTGGCCCCGGGCGATGTAGTACTGCTGCCTCCTGGGGTGGTGCACGATCTGTCTATGGTGGACGACGCCACCGGATGGGCGGTGGAATTTTCGCCAACCGTGCTGGAAGGGATGACTGGACTCGGTCAGTCGTTGCAGCTGTGGCGGTCGAACCCGCTGCTAAGTCCGTTCCTGGCGGCGGAATCTGGGGTGGGCGCCGGTCTCTTTCATGTCGAGGTCACCGACCGACCCCGATGGGAGGGATTGTTGCAGGGGCTCGACGTAGAGTTCCGAGGGCTCCGTTCCGGTGGTGATCTGGCAGTGCGCGCCTATCTGCTGTTGGTGTTGCTCGAGGTGGCCAGGTTGGCCGGCGATGTGGAAGGAGAACTGAGGCACCGCCAGGAACCGGTGCTGGCGGACGCATTCGGGGTGATCGAAAAGCACTTCGCGCAGGAGTTGTCGGCCCGGGATGTGGCCGACGCGGTGGGGATGTCACCGGGGCATCTGACCACGGTGGTCCGAGAGCGAACGGGTCGGACGATCGGTGAGTGGATCACCGAACGTCGGATGACGGAAGCACGGCTGTTGTTGTCCGGTACCGATCTGTCGGTGGAGACGATCGCTCGCCGGGTAGGTTTTCGGGATCCGGCGTACTTCAATCGCCGTTTCCGACAGGTGCATGGTGTCTCGCCGGGGGTGTGGCGCAAGTGATGAGGTGATGAGAGTGGCGCGTGCGATGTCGGGCAAAGGGCACCGAAGTTTGCCGTAGCGCTCATCAGCCCGGACAGTGCCCCGGCGAGCACCGTGGGCGTAGCGACGTTGTGAGCGATGCACCGGGGACGGTACCGCCGGGCAGAAGGGCGGAGATGGGTGCCGCGGTCACGACGGCAAGGCCTGTTCCGCTGAGGCGTTACAGGAGCGCACCGCACATGACTGCTGGGGAGTGCGAAGGATAGATGCCACAGCGCTCATGCGATCTGCCGGTGTCGCCGGACTCTGCGTCGATCGGATTCGGTCAGTCCACCCCATATACCGTGAGGTTGTCCGGTGTCGACTGCGAAACGTCGACAGTGCTCGAGGACCGAGCAACGAGAGCAGATGCGTCGAGCCATGCGCTCTCGCCTGGTCCGGGCGCCGTAACTTTCCGTCGCAGGGCCGAAGAACGTGTCGATGTCGAAGCCGGTGCAGCGAGCCTGGACGCGCCAATCGAGGAAGGTGTCATGTGCGTTCACTCATTACGAAGATCGGTCTCGAGGGTGACAGGTGTGCGAGCGAACCTGCCGCGTCGACGGCTGCGGACGGCACAGACGCCGCAAGTCCGAACGCATGTCGAGAGTAACCGGGAATCATTCTCGATCGCGGTGGTTAAGCGTTGGTAGTACTCGTCAGAACCGATGCCGAAACGGATGAAGATTTCTGTGTCGGGTCCACCGTTCCACTGGAGCCAGCGGACGGCGAAGTCGACCATCGCAAGCAGATCGAAACTAGATCACCCATCCGTGTTCGACGGGAGGTGCCACCTGCTCAGTGCAGGGTCACCCGCGTAGTCAGCTGGTGCGGGCGCCGATACCGACCTGCATCAGGTCCTCGCCGACAATGAGGTCTCCGGAGAATCCGGCGGAGGCGGCAAGCCAGCGTTCACGGGGGTTGTTTCCCGGGGCCAGGTGGGACAAGACAAGCGACTTCGCACCAGCTTGTTCAGCGATGGGGCCGACCTGCTCGATGGTGGTGTGGGAATGCAGCAGATGCTCGATGAACCCCTCTTCTTCCGGGCTGTACGGTGGCTCGCCGTACAGAGCACGCACCCAGTCGGCGTCGATGACTTCGTGGACGAGGATGTCGGTCTCCTGAGCGAGACGGACCAGATTCGGGCTAGGTGCGGTATCCCCGGAGAACGTGATGGATCCGTCGTCCGTGTCGAAGCGGAAGGCGAAGGCAGGGTAGACAGCGCCGTGGTCTACGAGGGTCGCGCTGACTTTGACGCGGTCGTCTTCCATGATGACGAAGGGGTCCATGTCGGGGAACTGGTTATCGTTGGCGCGCGCCCCGACCTGAGCGGGAATGTCGATGTCGTGGGTCCGGATCAGGTGATCGAGGGACGGCTTTCCGGAATCACGGAGCCGGTCGTTGATGTCGGTGGCGAAAGCCTGGGTGAGATAGGTGGTCATATCGACAGTGCCGGGCGTGGGATTGTCCGGGTTGACGGCAGCGACATCGCTGGGTCCGGTGATCGCCGGCAGTGCACCGCGGTCTCCGGGGCCGTAGACACCGACCGGTTCGGGGCCGGGGAGGCCGTGGTACCAGCCGGACAGCACGATGTTGAAGTAGTCCATGGTGTGGTCGGAGTGCAGGTGGGTGAGAAATATGTCGCGCAAACCCTCGTACCCGTGGAAATCCCCGCTTTGTCCGAGCTGTGCCATGCGCAGTTGATGGGCCACCCCCATTCCGCAGTCCACGAGGTAGAACGCGTCACCGACGACGACGGCGGTGGCGATGCCGTGCCGGGCTCGGTCGCTGCCGTTGTGCGGGTCGATCCATGTCATCGGACCGCCGGCAGTGCCGAGCAGGACCGCTCGAGTGCGATACGAACGTGCCTGCTGGACATAATCGAACGAGGGCGCAGGCGTCTGCGCCGAGCTGGAAGCAGTAGAGGGGGCACAACCGGCGAGGGCGGTCGTCGCTCCCACAGCCATGACCCCTGCCAACAGTCCACGGCGGGACAGTGACTGCCTGTGGGCCTGGTGAATCACATTGCACATGAAAGATGTCCTTCACAAGGAGCGATATACCGAACTGTGGCACCGAAGATGGGTGTTGCGGTCGTCATAGTGAGCGCCGAATGTCGAGAGCCTGTATCGATCGGGTTGCCTGGCCGTACTACCGCTTCCCGGCTCACCGGACGGTGAGCCGGGACACCGCAGAGTGGGGTCAGGCCGGCACAGGGCTGCCGTGGTGGATCTCGTGGACCTCGCGGACGCCGCGCTCGATACCGGTGCCCGGGTCCTTGTGGAATACCCCTTCCTTCATGATTCCGACGATGCGGTCCTTGTCCTGCAGGACAGTGATGTCGGCCAGCGGGTCGCCGTCGATCAGGATCAGATCAGCGCAGTAACCGGGCTTGATCTGTCCGAGTTCGTCAGGCATCCCCATGATTTCGCCACCGAGCTTGGTTGCCGACAACAGAGCATCCTTGGGGCTGAAATCGAGCAGGTTCACGAAATGCGCGAGATCGCGGGCGTAGGTTCCGTGAGGTGTCCACGCGAATCCGTAGTCGCCGCCGGGGAGCACACGAATGCCACGAGCCTTCATTTTCTTGAGCCCTTCGATGGCGCACTCGAGTTCGTAGCGGTAGCCCGCGGCTTCGGCCGCTTCGGGCGGGTAGCCGAACGCTCCGGCATCCTCGAGGGTTGCCACGAGCCAGTTGATTCCGGGTGCAACGAAAATGCGGTCCTTCTGTGCCTCCATCATGTCCAGGCCTTCCTCGTCAGTGAAGGAGGCGTGGTAGATGATGTCGACGCCGTTGCGCAGCGACATTTTCACACTTTCGCCGGAGCGGGCGTGGCTGCACACCCGAAGTCCCCGGCGGTGTGCTTCGGTGACGGCCGCGGCGGTTTCCTCGTCGGAGAAGTAATTGTCCTTGGCATGCTGGTTTCCGGTGATGTCTTCGCCGGACATCGACAGCTTGACGAGGTCTGCGCCGAGTTCGACGTTGCGGCGCACCGCTTTACGCATTTCCTCCGGCCCGTCGGCAAAGGCGGTGATGCCATTGACCAATGCGCCGCCGGTCACGGCGATCTCCTGGCAGTTCGCCAGGTAGCGTGGGCCGGGAATCTGGCCGCTGTTGATGGCGTCTCGGATGACCACATCCAGTCGTGGCTTGGCGGCAGCGGCACCGACGCACATGGTGTAGCCGTGGTCGATGTAGGTCAACGCGGAGCGGGCCGAGAGCAGGGTGTGTTCCTCGACGCCCATCGTTCCGAGGCCGGGCAGATCGGCGGAGTTCGTCCAGGAGAAGTGGGTGTGGGCATCGCACAGGGCGGGCATCAGGAACTTCCCTCCGCCATCGATGATCCGCGCGCCGGTGCGGTCGACGGCGCCGGTGCGGGCGGTGACCTCGGTGATGCGGCCGTCGGCGACGCGGGCCTCGCCGATGTAGGGATCGGCATCGGTGGCATCGAAGATACGGACGTTGGTGAACACAGTGGTGGACATCGGTCCACCTCCTTTCGGGAAGCGCAATGGGGTGAGCGAGAAGGTGGCGCCCGGGGCGAGGCCGTCCCACAGGGGGCAGGGTCGGCTCCCGCCCCGGCGTGCGCCGGTCGGTTGGCTGCAGGAGTGTGCTGGTCAGCGGCTCAGGAAGTCGACGAGCATCGCCGTGACGCGGGCGGGGTCCTCGACGGTGTGCCAATGGCCGACGCGGTCGAGAATCTCGAGGCGGGAGTCGGTGATCGACTCGGCCAACTGCTCGTTGACGGCAGTGGGACTGACCTTGTCCTCGTCTCCGGTGATCAGCAGGGTCGGTGCGACGATGTCGGTGAACTTCGGTTCGGTGGCGGCGGCGAGGGCTTCGCAGGCGTTCGCGTAGCCGGCCGGGTCCTGCCCGAGCAGCAGTTCTCGCACTGCGGCGACGGCGACCGGGCGGGCGGCCTTGGTTTCGGTCGAGAGTGCAGCGGCGACGATGGTGTCGGCCACTGCCTGCATGCCGCCTTCTCGGACGGTGCGGGCGCGGGCTCGTGTGGCGGACTGTGCCTGCTCGTTTTGGGCCCGCACCGCGCCCAGCAGCGCCAGATGCCCGACCCGGTCGGGGTGGGTGGCCGCGAATGTGGTGGCGACCAGGGTGCCCATCGAGTGAGCTACGAGGTCGACTTGGTCGAGTCCTTCGGTGTCGAGCAGCGCGGCGAGTTCGTCGACCCAGTTCTCGATGCTGTTCGGCCCGAGCGCCGGGGAACGTCCGTGGCCGGACAGGTCGTAGCGCAGCACGGTGTGTTGCTCGGCCAGAGCCTCGACCTGCGGTTCGTATACCGTACTGGCGCCGCCGAGTCCGTGGATCAGCACTACAGCGGGGCCGCTTCCTGTCTTCTCCACGAACAGCCGGCCAGAGCCGATTCGGGTGAGAGCCTCGGGTGCGTCGACACCCGCGATCACATTGCGTAGTTCGCCGAGTCCTGGGGCAGAGACGATCATCTCGTCGCCGGGGGCCAGATACTTCGGCGGGTCGAATCCGATTCCGACTCCGACGGGTGTGCCGGTTGCGATCACATCTCCGGGTTCCAGGGTAATTCCTGCCGAGAGGGTCTCGATGATGGTGGGCACATCGAAGATCAGCTGGGCAGTGTTGGCGTCCTGACGCAACTCACCGTTGATGCGGGTCTGCAGCTGCAGGTCGTCGATGTCGATCTCGTCGACGGACACGGCCCACGGCCCCATCGGACAGAACGTGTCGAGCGACTTGCCGATGAACCATTGCTTGTGGGAATGCTGCAGGTCACGGGCGGTGACATCGTTGATCAGCGTGTAACCCCACACGTAGTTCATCGCCTCGTCCTTGGAGACCTTCGAGGCGCGCTTGCCGATGATCACGCCGATCTCACCCTCGTAGTCGAGGGTGGAAGTGATGTCGACGTGCGGGTCCACCAGCTCACCGGAGGCGATCACTGACGCTGCCGGCTTGGTGAACACCACGGGGTACTCGGGGACCGGATTGGTGTTGTTGTCCGTGGCATCGAAACCGCTGCGCGCGAATTCGGCAGCATGTTCGGAGTAGTTGCGTCCGACGCAGAAGATGTTGCGGTGCGGGATGATCGGGGCCAGCAGCGCACCTGCCGTGGCGGTGTCGTCGGCTGCGAGTCGGGCAAGCGCGTCAGGGCCCGCGGCGATGATCTGCTGCAGCGTTTCCACCGGGACCCCGGTGTCGGTGAAGGCAACCGGGCGAGCAGTGCCATTGTCATCGACCGCGCAGACGCGCGCGCCTTCGGGAGTCTGAATTCGGGAAAAACGCACGGAAGTCCTCCTGTAGAACCAATGCCGACCAATCGGCGCAATCGGATGTGAACTCCACACTAAAGCCCAATAATGTGACTCACAACACACAATCTTGCAGGCGATTCCGGCGTTGTTGGATTATTTTTGGTTGGAATTGGTTGAAAGGTGAAGTGGTGATGAGCCCGGTCGGATCGGCAGCGCAAGCGTTGCGTCACATCGAACGCCTCCTCGGGGAAGGCGGATTTCTGCCCGGTGATCAGCTCCCTACCGAGCGGGAGCTCGTCGCGACGACAGGGTTCGGCCGAAGTGCCGTCCGGGAGGCCCTACGCCATCTTGCCGAGACCGGAATGGTGACCAGACATGTCGGCCGCGGCACATTCCTGTCCAGCCCTTCAGTGCCAGCCTTCGAGATGAGCAGTATCCCTGGCCCGGCCGACATCATGGCGGCACGACTATCGATCGAACCAGCCCTCATGCCGGCCGTGGTACTCGCCGCGTCCGCCGCGGACCTCGCAAACTTGGAGCACATCCTCCACGAAGGTGAAAACGCTCCTTCTGCATCGGAATTCGAACAGTGGGATATTCGTTTCCATCACGGACTTGCCGTGGCGACTCGAAATGAGGTGCTCATCGGCATCAGCCGCCATCTCATCCGATGTCGGGAACAGCCGATCTGGGGCAGTCTGAAGAGCCGCACGTTCACTACCGGCATCCGCGATGCGTATTGCGTCGAGCACGCGGCCATCTTCCATGCCATCGAAGATCGCGATCCTGCCGCAGCCGCCAAGCACATGCGAGAACATCTCGTTCACGTTCAGCACACGTTGACCGACGGGACGCGCTGATTCCGCACCCACCCAACCCGTGCTGACCGGGACACCTTGATCGTCGGCGCATCCGTTGTTCGCCTCCGCTGTCGGGAGGACCGGCCGACTGCAGCGAGCCACGTGTGGATTGGGGATCCGGGCCCTGCACCGGTGACGCGATAACGAGCTTCTCCGGACCGGCATCTCTCAGCTGAGAGACCGCACGATGATGTCAACGCGTAGGCCGCATGAAATGTCAGCACGAATCGAGTGCGCGGAAGCCCGGGACCTCGACTTCGCTGAAGTGCACCCAGCAGCCGCCCAGAGCCTCCGCGCACTCGGGGGCACTCCATCCGTCCTCGCGGTGCCACACGCACAGCACCTCATGAAGTCATCTGTCGAGCATGCCTCTACCCCCATCGCCGCATGAAGTCAGCAAAACCGTCAGGACTGGGGGAAGGACCGTAGTCACCGGAACCGTTGCTCCCCGGCTCGGACGCAAGACCCCGACCTGGGCAAAGCCCCAGTTCGGCGCGAATTCCGGATTATGCTCGGACCGAACTCCACTGACTTCAAGCGGGAAAACTCACTGACGCCCTGTGGGGAAAGTCTGTCGACGGCACGTGAATACTGACCCCGGCACGGCATGGTGGGTTCTAGTCAGTTTTCAGGTGCCGTTGACAAAGTCCAGTTCGCCGAACTGACATCCCGGTGGGAAGTCTCAGTCGGGTTGTCAGTCTTCGCTGCATCTCGACAACACCCAAATCTGATATTCCGGGCATCTTTCTGTCCTGGGTGTTTGTCACTCACGGTTTCTGAGGGATGACCGACGTAGGTTGTCATTTACGCACCGTCTCCACCAAACCTCCTAGTGAGCGCGTTTCCTCGCACAGAGGAGTCGGAGCAGACCGGTAGCCACTGGTCTCGTGCACAGCGACCAGCCGAATACCCCACCGCGGAGCGTTCCCGTGCCCGTAGAGACGTCTCTGGCACCGTCCTCTGCCACCCAAGGCTTCACGCCTCGAGCCCACGCCCTTGCTGAAGCCAAAGCGCTCGCCCACGACCTGGCCGAACAGGGCATTCCTGTCTGCGACATCGGCGCGATCCTCGGCGTCACTTTCCAACGAGCCAGCCAACTCGTGAACTCGTAACTCCACACCACCTCGGCCGAAAACGCCCGCCTCACGAATGCGTTGAGTCGCAGTGCGTCACGGGGGTCTGGAAAGCAGAAAGGCGAACCCTGACCACTGTTTCGACTGGCCAGAGCTCATTCACTGGAGCCCCCGGTTCCCCTTTCCCGGGCGGAAAACTCCCTCGCTACCTATATCGTCTACGAGTTTCGACCGGATCGAGGGGTTCACCGACGAGCGGCGGAACGAGTATCTGTTCGCAACCGACATGAGCGAGGTCGAACCTCCAAGCAAGCCCGCGGGAGCATGTACCCGTCCCCGGTCGCATTCATCACCGTCCGCGACGGGACCGACCATCCGCCGCAAAACCCACCATCCGTCGACGTCCGGATAACTCGATCTGCCGGTAGGCAGGGCCGGTCGTCACATCCCGGGTCTGGTGAAGCCCGTCCGACGCGCTCAGGACGGCACCGCCTGCCACCTGAAGGCGACCGCAGGAACCGCGAGACGACTCAATCTCTGCAGCCCTCGTCCCCTCCGCCGACCACCATCCCGACGTCGGCGGGCCCGTTCGGGTACACGCCGCCGATCGACACTCGAGTCGCCGACGGGTTCCGGTTCCCGAACTTTCAGTGCGGCCCGCGCGGCGGCATTCATCCGCTCGTCGAACGTGCGCACGTGCGGCTCGCCGCATTCAAGGACCCGTGGGGCACATTGCCGTGGTGGTTCGAGGAGAACGCCATCCCCGACGCAGTGTCGAGAAGATGCGGGGCAAAATTTGGGCAAGAACGCGATCGGGGCCGCTCTCCCTTCCGGAGAAACGACCCCTGGCCAGCGTCGGAGCGGGTCCTGATGTGGAGCCCCCTGTCAGGATTGAACTGACGACCGCTCGCTTACAAGGCGAGTGCTCTACCACTGAGCTAAGGAGGCATTTCAAGCGCGGCCCATCATATAGTGCGTCACACTCGCCGCGCACACCCGGCCCGTTTGGCTACCGTGGGTCTCATGCGTTTCACCCCTGACTGCCACGGATTCGTAGGTGACGGTTGCCGGTGAACTTCCTCAACGACGCCGCCAATCTGATCTTCGGCAAGCGCCGCGCGACCATCGACGCGGTCACCGCCGCACCCGCGCCACTTCAACCGATCGATCTGACGGACGATGCGGTCGTTGCCGAGGCTCTGGACGTCGCTGTGCGCGTGGGTGAGGTTCTGCTCGCAGCGGGCACCGGCGCGATCGACACCTCCGAACAGGTACGGTTCGTCGCCGCCACCTACGGTCTGGCCCAGTGCGATGTCGACGTCACCTACAACTCGATCGTGCTGTCGGCCTATCGCGGGCAGACGATGCCCCCGGCCAGCACCATGCGTGTCGTGCAGTACCGATCCATGGATTTCACTCGCCTGGCGGCGGTCGATCGTCTCACCCGGAGGATCCGACGCGACGCTATCTCACCTGCGCAGGCCCATGAGGAACTCATGGCGCTCACCAGCGCGCCCCACCCCTACAACCGCTGGGTTGCAACGGTCGCGTGGTCGGGCATGGCCGCTGCGATCTCCGTGTTGCTCGGCGGTGGGTTCCTCGTTGCCTTGGTGGCCTTCGCATCGACGTTCGTGATCGACCGTGCCAACCGATTCCTCAACGGTGTAGGGCTGCCGTTCTTCTTCCAGCACGTCGTCGGCGGCATCATCGCCACTGCGCCGGCCATCACGTTGTACGGATTCCGCGAAGCACTCGGTATCGATATTTCGCCGGGGCTGATCATCGCGGCGGGCGTCACCGTGCTGCTGTCCGGACTCTCCCTGGTGGGTTCGGTGCAGGACGCCATCACGGGGGCGCCGATCACTGCGTCCGCGCGGTTCTTCGAATTGTTGATGATGACCGGCGGGATCATCGCCGGTGTGGCGACGACGCTGCGCATCGCCGAGGTGTTCGGGGCCGAGCTTCCCCTGATCACTTATGCCCCACTGCCCGATCTGACACAGCTGCCGACGAAGGTCACAGCCGGTGCGGCGGCCGCATTGTTCTACGCGCTGGCCTGTTACGCGGAGCGCCGGGCCCTCACGGTGGCCGGGCTCGCCGGCGCAGCGGGTGCTCTCGTCTACCAGTTGTCGCTGGGGCTGAGTCTCGGGCCGATCGTGTCGTCCGCGATCGCCGCGACGGTCATCGGCTTCGCCGGTGGTCTGATGGCGCGCCGCGCTCTGATCCCGCCACTCGTCGTCGCCGTTGCCGGTATCACTCCTCTTCTGCCGGGTCTGGCTCTGTACCGGGGTCTGTACGCAATGCTGCGCAACGAGGTGACCACCGGCATGACAGCGCTGTTCTCGGCGTTCGGTATCGGATGCGCTCTCGCCGCGGGCGTGACGCTCGGTGAGTGGCTCGCCCGGACGACGCGGCATCCCCGCGTTCTCCTCGGGGCCGCAGCGAGCGGGTTGCGCCGACCGCAGATGCGCCGGACCGGTTCGCGGACCGCCATGGAGGAAGCAGAAGATCGTCCCAGCGCCACCGCCACCACCGGGCCGATTCCGGTCATCGACGGCACCGGCCCCCTACCCATCATCGAAGGAACCGGGCCACTTCCGACGTCACCGATCTCCACCACCGCGCCGATACCCGCACAAAAGACGAGAGTCACGCAGCGTATTCGTCGGCTGCGTGACTCTCGTCGAATGTAGAAGAAGTGTCTAGGCGCTACCCTCGCGGGCCTTCTCGTCGGCCTCCATCGCATCGCGCAGGCTCTTGGGACGCATGTCGGTCCAGTTCTGCTCGACGTACTCGACGCACGCGGCGCGCGACTCTTCGCCGAATACCACCCGCCACCCCTGCGGGACCTCGGCGAAGGTCGGCCACAGCGAGTACTGCTCCTCGTCGTTCACGAGAACGTAGAAGCGGCCGTCTTCGTCGTCAAATGGATTCGTGCTCATCTCGCCTCACTTGTTGCGTAGGTGTGCTGGCTCGGTATTCTATCAAGCTCGCCGATCTCCGCCCGCTCCACCGATTGCCCCCGTAGTCGGCGTTCGAGGACCGAAGAGAGAACCTCTCCTGCACGAACTGCCGCATTCGACAATAGCGACGCAGTCAAACCGTGAGTCTTCTCCGTCCCTCCCAGCAGGTACACGTCGGCCGCGACATCGGCAGGCAGTTCCAGACGATAGTCGCGCGCCACCGGCGGCACCGGGGTATTCCACGCGAGGTCTCCGAGCATCGAACCGAGCGATGCCGGCTCGAAGCCGGTCGCAAGGACAACGGCGTCGCACTCCAGTGTGTCGGACGAGCCGTCCAGGCTGTTACGAATCTGCACTTCGATGCCCGTAGAGGTCTCCGTGGTGGCGAGCACCTCGGATGCGCGGCGCATGAACAGACGGCGCGGCCCACGCACCCTTTCGCGGTATTCGGCTGCGTACAGCGCTTCGATCAGTTCGGGCGCCACGACCGCATAGTTGGTGCCCTTGTGCAGCGCGAGGAGCCGCTCGCGTTCCTCGAACGGAGCCGAGTGCAGTTCGTCGACCACCTCGGGGTCGAAGATCCGGTTGGCGTACGGGCTGTCGTCGGCGGGGCTGTAACCGAAGCGGCCGAAGACGTTGTGGACCTCGGCCTGCGGATAGTTGGCGTGGAGGTACTGCACCACCTCGGCAGCGCTCTGACCGGCACCGACCACGACGAACCGCTGGTGGACCGGAGACGGCATCTCGTCGAGGTGGAACAGGAAGTCGTGGTTGTGGAAGCAGCGTGACGACTCGGTTGCCCAGGAAGGAACGCGAGCCCGGAGGCCGACACCCATCACGACCGTCCGAGCGTGCACGACACTGCCGTCTGCAGTGCGGATCGTGAACAGGTCGGCACTTCCGCGCGCGTTGCGCAGTGGCTCGACGGCCACGATGTCGGCGTCGTAGCGAACCTCGGTCCCGACCCGTCGGGCGGCCCACTGCAGGTAGTCCTGGAATTCGAGGCGAGTGGGGAAGAACGTCTGATGGTTGACGAAGTCGACCAGCCGGCCGTGCTCGTGAAGGTAGGAGAAGAAGCTGTAGCTGCTGGTCGGATTACGGAAGGTGACCAGATCCTTGGGAAACGCGATCTGCATGGTCGAGCCCTCGAGGAGCATTCCGGGATGCCACGCGAACTCGGGACGGCGTTCGAAGAAACACGCGCGGATCTCGTTGCCGAGGGAGGTTTCGTTGTGTTCCTCGATCGCGATGGCCAACGCAAGATTCGCAGGACCGAAACCGATGCCGACGAGGTCGAAGACTTCCCCATGCGGGTCGCCCTGCACCTCCGATTGACCGGTGAATGTACTTGATCGGTCGATCATCACTCAACTTCCGTAGTCGGGGGCAATGCTGCCCGCAGCCGGCTCGCCTCAACACCCCTGAACAAAGCTCAGGCTAACCTTGGTTCGGCGAGCGTACCAAGCGAAGCGCTCCCGATGGGGACCGTCGTTTCGGACACGCCCACGGCCTGCCCGAAAAGCCGGGAAAAGCACGAGCGCGGCAGAACCCCACAGGGATTCCGCCGCGCTCGCATCACACGGTCCGGGTCGCTTGTTCCGGTCGGACCTTCTAGTCGGCCAGGAAGTCCAGCAGCAGTTTGTTCACAGCTTCGGGTCGTTCGAGGTATCCGTAGTGACCGGCGTCCGGGACCTCCTCGTACCTGGCGTTCGGGATCGCATCGGCGACCTCACGCGTCAGGTACGACGGGATCATCCGATCGTCGGCGAAGCCGACCGACAGGCACGGCACCCGCACCGACCGGTAGGCGGCACGACGGTCGAACTCACGGTCCATCCCGAGCTGAGCCCGCACGCCTGGCGAGACACGACCACCGCTGAACTCGAATACGTCGAGCCAGTCGCGGGCAGTGTTCTCGTCGGCCAGCGACGCAGGCGACAGGTTCATCACCGCGGTGAGCGCGGCCTTGTACTTCGCGGGCAATTCCACCCCGCTGTCGTACAGCTGACGCTCTCCCTCGGTCAGCGTGATCTGGAAGCGGTCCATCCGAGCATGCCCCGCGAGGAAAACGGCCTTCCGCACCAGATCCGGCCGGGCAAGCGCGAGTTCCTGCGCTACGCGCGAACCCATGGACGTTCCGACGACGTGCGCCGGGCCGCCGAGCAACTCGATCAGACCCGCCGTGTCCTTGACCATGTCCTCGATGGTGATACCACCGAGACTCTCCCCCGACGGCGCGATGCCGCGATTGTCGAACGTCGCGACGCGATATCCCTCCTTCACCAGCGCGGGAACCTGATGCAGATCCCACACGCGGCCAGGGCTACCGGTCCCCATGATCAGGACGACCAGGTCGCCGGAACCCTTGACCTGGTAATTCAGTGGGATTCCGTTGATCGTGGCGATGGGCATGAAAACCTTCCTCGGCGAATAGCGAACAGCGCCACATCTCGACACGTGGCGCAACCCCCGCTACACCGTACCGTGATGGCTCGTCGCTCCACGCCTCCACGCACCTGACTCGATCCAGCGCAAGGCGGGTGGCGTTGACGCGTCCGATTCTCATAGAGTCGGGTAGAGCGCCTGCTCACAGCAGTCACCCCGGGAGGACAATCATGGCCGCGGAACCCACGGCGAAAGACATCGTCGACGAGGAGATCGAACCCCTCGCCGACGAAACCGCACGCCAGGCGCAGCGCGTCGTCGCCGCATATGCCGAGGATGCGGACGAGTGCCGCATGCTCCTGTCGATGCTCGGCATCGGCCCGCTCGACAAGAACTGAACCAACGAACCGTAGGCGGAGAGGACACGATGTGACGACCGGCGAGGCGGAACCGCGCCAAGATTCCGACACGTTCACCGAATCGGACTTCGTGGTCGTCGCGAACCGCCTCCCGGTCGACCTCGAACGGCTCCCGGACGGCTCCACCCGCTGGAAACGCAGTCCGGGTGGTCTCGTCACCGCGCTGGAGCCGATCCTGCGCAGTAACCGCGGCGCATGGGTGGGCTGGGCAGGTGTTGCGGATGCAGACATCGACCCCATCGTCGAAGACGACATGGTCCTGCACCCCGTCCCGCTCAGCGCTGACGAGATAGCCGACTACTACGAAGGTTTCTCCAACGCCACCTTGTGGCCGCTCTACCACGATGTGATCGTGCGCCCCGAGTACCGGCGCGAGTGGTGGAACGCCTACGTCGAGGTGAATCGGCGATTCGCAGAAGCAACGGCGAAAGCCTCCGCGCACGGCGCGACGGTGTGGATCCAGGACTACCAGCTCCAGTTGGTCCCGAAGATGCTCCGAATGCTGCGGCCGGATCTCACCATCGGGTTCTTTCTTCACATCCCGTTCCCGCCGGTCGAGCTGTTCATGCAGATGCCGTGGCGCACCGAGATCGTCGAAGGCCTTCTCGGCGCCGATCTCATCGGGTTCCATCTCGCGGGCGGTGCAACGAACTTCCTGTATCTCGCCCGCTGCCTGGCCGGGCATCAGACCTCCCGTGGGACGGTCGGTGTGCGCTCCAAACTCGGTGTGGTGCAGGTCGGTTTCCGCACCGTCAGGGTGGGAGCTTTCCCTATTTCCATTGCGTCGGGAGCGCTGGACGAGCAGTCCCGAAGCAAATCGATCCGTGCCCGCGCCAAGGCAATCCGCAAGGAACTCGGAAATCCGGCCAAAGTGCTGCTCGGCGTCGACCGGCTCGATTACACCAAAGGAATCGATATTCGCCTCGATGCCCTTCGAGAACTCATCGCCGAAGGCCGCGTCGACCCCACCGAAACGGTGATGGTTCAGCTGGCGACACCGAGCCGTGAACGAGTCGAATCGTATGTGCAGATGCGCGGCGAGATCGAGATGGTTGTCAGTCGCATCAACGGCGAATACGCCGAGGTCGGTCGCCCGGTCGTGCATTACATTCACCGCCCGGTGCCCCGCGAAGACCTGATCGCATTCTTCGTCGCAGCCGACGCAATGCTCGTCACCCCACTCCGCGACGGCATGAACCTCGTCGCCAAGGAATACATCGCCTGTCGCAGCGACCTGGGCGGAGCACTCGTTCTCAGCGAATTCACCGGTGCTGCCGAGGAATTGAAGCAGGCGTACCAGTGCAACCCGCACGACCTCGAAGACGTCAAAGACAAACTCGAGGCCGCGCTGACGCAGACCCGTGAGGAGGGCCGCAAGCGGATGCGGGCTCTTCGCCGCCAGGTTCTGACCCACGACGTGGATCGGTGGGCCCGAGCGTTTCTCGACGCACTCGCCCACCAGGGGGCCGCCGGTCCCGCGCTGGTCGCCCCCGCGGAAACCGGCGAGCCGATCTGACCGCCCGTCCTAGATGGGTGTCAATCGGTTCACGAGCCAACGCCCGTCCTGGTTTTCGAGCTCCACACGTACCCGGCTCCCGCTGCTCACGGCTTCCGGGTTCTCGGAACTGGTGGTGATCTGGTTCAGGAACAGCAACGTCACTGCGTGATCGGCGTCGGCCGACACCACCGAGGAGGCCTGCACACTCACCTGCACGCTGATCGACTTCTCTTTGGCTCCGGGCGCGATGATGTTCTGCATCAGGTTCATGTACTCGTCGCGGAAGTCGCCGGTGAGTCCCTCGGCCGCGGCAGCTGCCTGCTCGTCGACGTTCTCGAAGTCGTAGGCGAGCATCGCAACCGACTGTTCCTCCGCCGCAGCCACAGCCTCGGCTCTGGCCGATTCGGCCGCGCTGTCCTGGATCTTGCCGTACCCCAGCCACCCGACGAGGACCGCGACGACAAGAACGACCACACCGAGGGCACCTGCGATCAGCGGCAGCCGCGACGTCGACGACGTCGCATCGCTACCGGCCGACGTGTTGCCCCCGGCCTCCGCCTTGTCTTCGACATCCGTGTCGACAGCTGTCACGGGCTCTTCCTTCCGATCATCGCTCACGGCACGAACTCCACCTTCGACGCCAGCAACCGGCCGTCCTCGTCACAGACCGTGACGCGGAGGCGGAAATCGCGGGGCTCCGGTTCGGACTGCTCGGCGTTGCTCACCATTGCGCGAGACGCGACCAGCGACGCCGTGCACGCGCCGTCCTCGTTCTGGATGCCTGCTTCGAGCACCTCCCCCGTGGTGGTGACACCCGCCTGCTGCACGACCTCGACGAACGGCCCTTCACGACCTTCGAACTCTGCCTTGAAGTCGCCGGTAGCGCCCTCCATGAGCCGTTTGACATCGGCGTCGGCTGTGTCGGCCTGAATATTCGTCAGGTTGAGCACGGTCTGTCGCGCAGCCTGCAGATACTCCTCGCGACGGTCGCTGTGATCGGCTGCCGATTGTCGTTCGAACAGCAACCACGCTCCCGCCGCGACGAGCGCGACGATCAGCACCGATGCGACGATCGTGGCGGGTTTGGCCCACCGCGGAGCGGTAGCGGCATTCTCGCGTACTTCGGGTTCACCGGCCTTGCTCAGCTCGACCTTGGTCGGCTCGACCTTGCCCGCGTCGGCGGTGTCTGCTTCGGGGTTCTCGTTCTCGTCAGCCATCAGCCCTGTTGTGCCTTCATATAGGTTTCCAAACTCGTCCCATCTCCGAGGTCGGTGTGCCGGAACACAGTGCCGTCCGGTCCAATGTACGTGCCGGTTTCCGGATCGACCCGGCGCGCGGTCACGCCTGCGGGCGCCGCATCGGCGTCACCCTCGGAATACGACGCGGGGGTCGGCATGTCGTTCTCCGACTGCACCGGCGTGGGGGCACCCCGCCACGGGTTGTCCGAGTAGCCCGGCGTGTAGCCCGTACGGCACATCTCGGGGGTCGGCGCCCGCCGGCCGGGGTACTCCATGCACGGTACATTCCGCGCACCACGTACTGCATTCGGATCCGATTGCGGCAGTTGACAGAAGATGTTGTCTGGAGTGTCCACCACCGAGGTGTCCGCTGGGCTGCGCCACTGGTCGGGCGGAACGAAACCGGACAGGCACGGCGGCGGGTCGTGCAATTGCAGATGGAAGTCGACAACCGCACCGTCCTCCGCGGGGCCGCCGCCTGCAGCGGTGATCAGAGCGGTCGTCATCGGCGGGTACAGCACCAGAATCTGCTCGATCCCCGCGTTGTAGATCACCCCGACTTCACCGACGCTCACCAGATTGGCGAGCAGCAGCGGCAATGTCGGACGCAGCTCCTGCAGAAGAGTTTCCGCCTCCGCGGCAGCCGCGGGCCCCTTCTCCATGAGTGCGCGCAGATCCGGATCGCTCTCGCGGAGCCGATCGGTGAAGGTCACCATATCGCGGGTCCACGAGCGGATCGAATCACTCGTGACCACCTGGGTGTCCAGCAGGGGCCCGATTTCGTCCAGGAGGCGGCGTGTTTCGACGGAATTCGCCGACGCCTCCTGCACGAACAAACGCGTCGAGTCGATCAGCTGCTGCAGTTCCGGCCCGGTCCCGTTGAACGCGTCGAATGCCTCGTCGACGACGGTCTGCAATCGCGTGTCGGAGATGCTGGCGAGCAGGACATCCGCCTGATCGAGCAGTGCCCCGACCTCCTGGGGCACCGTCGTGCGATCGAGGGGAATCACATCGCCGTCGCCGAGGTGTTGGTCCGACGACGAATTCTCATGCGGCACAAGATCGACGTACTGTTCACCGACCGCGGAAACACTGCGTACCGCTGCGTCGACATCGGCCGGAATCTTCTGTCCTGAATCAATGGACAACATCGCGTCGACACCCACCGGCGACAAGGTCACGCTCGTGACCGTGCCGACGGTGTTCCCTCGATACGTCACGTTCGAATGCGGATAGAGGCCACCGGTCGATGCCAATTCGACGGTGACGTTGTACTGACCGATGCCCACCAGTTGTGGAAGGCGCACGTACACCAGCGACATGACCACCAGCCCGATCACGGTGAGCACCGCGAAAATCGAGAGCTGGATACGGACGAACCTGGTGAGCATCATGGCGCAGGCACCTCCCATGGCAGCCCTGGAATCTTGATCTCGCCGATTCCCGGGATCGTCACTGTTCCTTCCGGGACAGGCGGCGCAGCCGGAGGCGGTGCCAACGGCGCTTGGAAGGGGTCGACCGCCTGCGCCGCAAGACCGGCATCCGTACCGAGGATGCCTTCGGGGCCTGCCAGTCGTCCGGCCAGTGGAGTTCCGGTCAGGAAGTTCAGGTCGAGCCGGTCGAGAGTCAGATCGATCGTCATTGCAAGATTCGCGTAGTCGCCGCGGATGATCTGGTCGATGCCCGCCTGCGGGAACGGATAGGTCAACAGCACACCGAGCACCTCGGTCAATGCACTGCCTGAATCTGCGAGTGCACGCAGCGTCGGAGACAGCGCCTGCAGGTTGGTCTTCAGATCGTCACCGCTGTTCTCGACGAGCCGGCTCGCGGTTGTGCTCAGCTCGCCGAGCGAGGTGATGGCCGATGTGAGGTTCTGCCGTTGGTCGGTGAGCACACCGAGAGCCGGGGGAAGCTCCTCCAACGCTCGAACGAGCGTTTCGTTCTGATTGTTCACCGTGGACGCGAGACGATCCATCCCCTCTAGCGCCGACACGATGTCCTCGCGTTGCGTGTCGAGTGTGGAGACGAGCTCGTCGAGGCGCGGTAGCAGATCTCGAATCGAATCCTCACGACCGACGAGAGCCGCATTGAGCTCGGTGGTGATGTCGTTGATCTGTGCGAGGCCACCACCATTGAGCACGACCGACAGTGAGGACAGGGTCTGCTCCGTCGTGGGATACGCACCCGCGCGCTCGATCGGGATGATGTCGCCCGGCTCGAGCCGGCCTTCGGGCGGTTCTGTGGTCGGTGCCGCGAGTTCGAGATGTTGCGACCCGAGAAGCGACGTCTGACCGATGCGCGCCGTCGCATTGGCGGGCAATTCGACGTCGCCCTCGAGCGACACCGTCACCAATGCGTGCCAGTTCTCGACCTCGATGTTCTCGATGGAACCGACGGTGACGTCGTCGATCCGAACCGGCGAATTCTGCGTCAGTGTCGTGACGTTCGGCATTCGTATCTGGACCTGGTACGCGTCGTCGCCACGTCCCGCAGCCCCGGGCATCGGGACGGAATTGAGCCCGTTCCACTCGCACCCGGACAGCGTGACAGCCGCGACCACCGTCGTTGCCGCCGCGACGAACCGCGCAGCTCTGCTCCGCATTCTCACCGTCCGCCTCCCGGCTGTAGCAGCGACCCCAGGTCGCCCGGAACGCTGACGCCGGGCATCCCCTGAATCAGCCCGTCGAGCGGCGACGCCGGCATCGCGGGCTGCTCCGGAGCGGTTCCTCGCCCGGCAGACGCCTCTTCGAGCCCCGGTTCGGAGTACTCGATCTGGTCGGGGAACGCTTGGACACCGGCCAGTGGATTGGCCAGCACCGGGAGGTAATTGGCCTGGATCGACGACAGGACAGGACCGAGTTGCTGTCGGCACAGTTCCTCACTGCGCTCGGACGTCGCATTCGCAGCGGCACCAACGGATCCACACATCCACTCGATCGGGTTGGCAGCGTTGTTGATCGCGAGAGCACCGGTGAGCGAACCCTGCGCCGGCTTGTAGATGTTGTAGAAGTTCGACAGGGCGGTCGGGCCGGAATGCAGCACACGTTCGATTTCGGGACGCTTGCGGGCGAGCACTTCTGTGGCGTCAGCAAGTCGCTGCACCGATTCGGTCAGGCCCGCGCGGTTGTCCTGCACGAATCGCTGCACATCTCCGACCGCCACATTCAGATCGGTGAGCGAGACGCCCAGCTGGTCGGAGCTTTCGGCCAGCACATTCGACACGGATGCCAATCGACCGCCGAACTGCACGATCTGCTCGTTGCTCTGAGAGAGCACCGACACGAAGGTCTGCAGGTTGCGGACGGTGCCGAACAGATCTGTTCGGCCTTCCGACAGGGTGTGCATGGTATCGGACAGTTCCCGAAGTGTGCTGTTGATGGTCGCGCCGTTTCCGTCGAGATTCTCCGCGGCGGTGTCGATGAACCGGCCGAGAGAGCCCTGCGGATCGAGTTCTTCCGGGCCGAGCGCTTCCGACAGTCGCATCAACTCTGCTTTGATCTCGTCCCATTCCACGGGAGATGCGGTGCGCTCCACCGGAATGGTTGCATCGTCGGCGATCTCGTCTCCACCGGTGTAGACCGGTGTGAGCTGGACGAAGCGCGCCGACACGAGACTCTGGGCGATGATCACGGCCTTGGCGTCGGCGGGAACATCGACCGAGTCGTCGACCTGCATACTCACGCGCACCACCTCGTCGCCGGGTTCGATGTCGGTGATCTTCCCGACCGACACACCCAGCACCCTCACGTCGTCGCCCTCGTACAGCCCACTTGTGGAAAGGAATTCGGCATGGATCGTACGTTTACCCAGACCGAGGAACACTGTGAGACCAACCGCCACGAGCGCGACGATCACGATGCCTGCAATCGCAGGCAGCAGCCATGCCGGGCGGCTTCGGCCCGCGTTCTCGGTGGGTGTGGTGTGCGCGTTCATTCGCCATCCCTCTTGATCGACGGCGGTTCCTTGGGGATCACGTCCTGCAGATCCTGCGGCAGCAGGTCGGGTGCCAGTTGACTGTCCACGATGGCCTTCCACCACGGCGCCGGGAGAATGTTCGACACATAGGCATTGAAGAACGGCCCGCTCGCGACGGATTCGCCGAGAGCACTGATGTAAGGGCCGAGCCCGTCGAGCGCACCGGCGATGTTGTCCTTGTTGGCCTGCAAATTCTCGGTGACCCTGTTGAGCACCTCTAGCGTCGGGCCCATCTGCGCCTGGTTGTCCTGGACGAGACCGGTCAATTCCCGCGACACTGCCGAGATATTCGCGATGAGTTCGGTGATGGCATCGCGTCGCAGGCTCAGTTCGCCGAACAGTGAGTTGGCGTCGACGATCAGTTCGTTGACCTGATCGCTGCGCTCGGCCAGGATGCCGGTGACGTCCTCGGCACGTTCGAGCAGTTGCGACAGGGATTCGTCGCGCGCGTTGATCGACTGCGACAGCCGGGTCATTCCTTCGAGGGCACCGCGGATCTCGGGTGGTGTGTCCTGCAACGTATCCGACAACGCTTCGAGCGATTCGTTGATCTGTTCGGTGTCGAGCTCCGACGTGGTCGTCGTGAGGTCACCGAGTGCGTCGGTCAGCGAGTACGGCGAGTTGGTGCGGTCGAGGGCGATCACCGTCCCCGGACGCATCACGCCTTGCCCACCCGGGCGGACGGCGAGGGATTTGGCGCCCAGCACCGTGTTGGTCTTGATATCGGCCCCGGTACCGTCGCCGAGAGCGATGCCGTCGCGGACGGAGAAAGTCACGAGCACGGCATCCCCGTCGAGGGCGACGTCGGTCACGGACCCGACGTCTACTCCGGAAAGGGTGACGTCGTCACCGGGAATGAGGCCACCTGCATCTGCGAACCGCGCCGAGTAGGTCAGTCCACCGGAAAGAAACTGCAGTTGGTCGTACTGCAGTCCCGCAACCACGATCGCGACGGACACTGCAAGACCGACAGCGCCGATCCGGAGTGTGTCGGGTTCTCGGATTCCACTCATTCGAGTTTTGCACACCTTCCGGTCGTCTGTGCAGCGGTCGTGTATCGGATGGTCGTTCCGTCCGGCCCCGACAGCTTGAAGGTGTTGGCACACAGGAAGAATTGGAAGAAGTTTCCGTACGCACCGACGCGGATGAGCTTCTTGTAGTCCGACGGCAGCCGTTCGAGGGTGGCGTTGATGTCGTCCTCTCCGAGGTCCAGTTGCGTCATGGTGCGGTTCGTTTGCGCGATCACCGACTGCAGGTCGGGACGCGTGTTCTGCAGCAGCGATGCGAGATCTGCGGTGCCTGCGGCGATCTGCGGGATGGCGGCGCCGATCGGATCCTTGTCTTCTGCGAGTCCACCGACCAAGGCATGCAACTGATCGATCGTCTCGGTGAACTCACGATCGTGGTCGTCGATCGTCCCGAGGACGCCATTGAGATTGTCGATCACGTCCCCTATCAATTGATCGCGGTCCGCAATCGAGTTGGTGAACGAATTCGTGGAGCCGAGCAACGAGACCAATGCGTCGCCCTGCCCCTGGAAGACCTGCAGCAACGCACCCGACAGATCGTTCACCTGTTTCGAGTCGAGCCCTTTGAGCAGGGGTTTGAATCCCCCGAGCAGAAGGTCGAGATCGAGGGCAGGCTCGGTCTGCTCGACAGGAATACTGCCGCCTGCCCCGAGAATGTCGATGCTGCCCGGCCCCTCGAGAAGTTCGAGGTAGCGGTCGCCGACCAGATTCTCGTAGCGCACGGTCGCACGGGTACTGGCGAAAAGTGTCTGGTGGGAATCGACATCGAAGTCCACTTCGGCGTGGTTGCCGTCTCCGATGTCGACTCCCGTGACCGACCCGACCTGGACCCCCGCGATTCGCACCTTGTCGCCGGTTTCGAGTCCCGATACGTCGGTGAACGTGGCGTGGTAGTCCTCCGTTCCGGTGAAACGCGCCTGACTGAACACCACCGCGAGCCCCGCGAACACGAGCACCATGACCAGCGCGAAAATCGAGAACTTGACCGTGGATTCCCTCATGGTCACTGCCCTGCCGGAAGGTAGTCGCCGAACAGGAACCCGAAGATCGTCGGGTACCGGATCCACGCTTCGGTGGCAGGCTTGTACGGGACGGTCCCTGTATCGGTCACCAGGAACGATGCATTGCCGTCGCGGACCGGATCGAAATTCGGCAGACCGTGGCAGTTGGGACCGCCCGACGCACCGACCACAGGCAGATCCTCCTCCTGGTTGTAAGGGGTGGCACCACCCATGAAGCTGGTGCTGAGCATCAGGGCCGGGTACTTCCCGGTGCCCGCCATCGGCTCGAATGCGACACGGGCGTCGTTGAGTCCGACGATGAAACAGGTGAGTTCGGGCGAGTACTCACCGAGCAGTGTGGTCGTATCCGTCAGGACATCGAGCGCGGTGGTGAGCTGGGACTCGTTCTCCCCCAGAACGTCCCGCCCGGTATTTGCGAGCCCGGTGAGATTCATCAGCAGCAGATCGAGCTGCTCCTGCTCGTCGACGACGGTGTTGCCCACATCGGTCGCATTGCCGATGGTGGTCATCAGATCCGGAGCCACATCAGCATACAGTTGTGCGACATCCGCGCCGACCTCGAGATCGTATTCCAATTGCGGCAAAGAAGGATTCATCTCGACGAGGTATTCGTCTGCGGCGACGAGGGTCGCGCCGAGGTCGTCGCCGCGCCCGGACAGCGCTTCGGACAATGCGCCGAGGGTCGCGTTGAGCTTCTCGGGCTGGATCTGCGCCAGGACATCGGACAGGTGCTCGAAAACGGTGTTGAACTCGACGGTCACGCTGTCGGCCGCGATCACCGCGCCCTCCTCCAACGGAGTGGACGACGGATCGTCCGGCACGATGATGTTGACGAACTTGGCACCGAACACAGTGGTCGATTCGATCGCGACCTTTGCGTTCGACGGAATGAGATCCATCTGGCCCGGCTGCATCGCGAGTTCGAGGACGGCCCCGTTCGGGCTGTGCTCGATCGAGGCGACCCTGCCCACCTCGACGCCGCGCAGTTTCACCTTGGCATCGGTTTCCATCACCAGACCGGAGCGCGCCGAGGTGACGGTGATGGGTGTGGTGGAGGTGAATCCACCGACGAACAATGTCAATGCCACGACGATGACCACTGCCAGTCCGCCGACCATTCCGGCGGCGGCAAGTTTCTTCTTCCACGAAGCGGTTTCCATGCGCGCCCTATCCCGACAGATTGAAGTTGCCGGAGGTGCCGTACACCGCAAGGGAGATCAGGAGGGTCACCGTCACGACCGCGATCAACGAGGCCCGCACCGCGTTTCCGACGGCCACGCCGACACCGACCGGCCCTCCACTCGCGTTGAAACCGTAGTAGGTGTGGATGAGCATCACCGCGACCGCCATCACTATGGCCTGCACGAACGACCACAGGATGTCGGTCGGGATGAGAAAGGTCGAGAAATAGTGGTCGTACACGCCCGCCGACTGCCCGTAGAGCACGACGGTTGCAAACCGGCTGGCGATGAACGACGCGATGACCGCGAGCGAGTACAGCGGGATGATCGAGATCATCCCCGCCATCACGCGGGTCGAGACGAGGTAGGGGATCGACGGGATCGCCATGGTCTCCAGCGCGTCGATCTCTTCGGAGACACGCATCGCGCCGAGCTGCGCCGTGGAGCCGGCTCCGATCGTCGCCGCGAGACCGATGCCGGCAATTGTCGGGGCAGCGATTCGCACGTTGATGAACGCTGCGAAGAAGCCCGTGAGCGCCTCGACGCCGATATTGCCGAGCGAGCTGAATCCCTGCACGGCGATGATGCCGCCGGTGAACAAGGTCAGGAAGCCGACGATCACCACGGTTCCGCCGATCACCGCGAGGGCGCCTGTGCCCATGCTGATCTCCGCGATCAACCGCACGGTCTCCTTCGGATAGTGCATCACCGCGCGCGGCATGGTGCCGAGAGCGCGAGCGAAGAAGAGCGCTTGTTCGCCGACCTTGTCGATCGACTTCGACGTGTTACCGAGTCGTCGCGCAGCTCTGGGGAACCGACCTGTCATCAATGCCATCGTGTATCCCCCTCATCCGCCCGTGAGCTTGATGCCGACCGCGGTGACGAGGAGGTTGACGACGAAGAGCGCCATGAAGGCGAATACGACCGTCTGGTTGACAGCGTCGCCGACGCTCTTGGCGCCGCCTCGCACATTCAGACCGAGGTATGAGGCGACGAGTCCGGCGATCATGCCGAACAGCCCGGCCTTGACCTGGGAGATCATGAGTTCCCCGAATCCGGTGAGCAGTGTGATGCCGTTGACGAAGGCGCCCGGGTTCACGCCTTGGAAGAAGACCGAGAATCCGAAACCACCGAGGATGCCGATGGTGCAGACAAGCCCGTTGAGCAGTAGCGCGACCACCGTGGACGCGAGAACGCGCGGTACGACGAGACGCTGGATCGGATTGATACCGAGCACCTTCATCGCGTCGATCTCCTCGCGAATGGTGCGCGCGGCCAGATCGGCGCAGATCGCGGTGGCTCCTGCGCCGGCGACGATGAGCACGGTGACCATGGGGCCGACCTGGGTGACGGCACCCAGTGCGGCTCCCGCACCGCTGAGGTCGGCCGCACCGATCTCCCTCAGCAGGATGTTCAGCGTGAAGCTGACGAGCACGGTGAACGGAACCGCGACGAGGATGGTCGGCATCAGGGAGACCCTGGCGACAAACCATGCCTGGTCGATGAATTCGCGTCGCTGAAACGGACGGACGAACGCGGCACGCGCGGTCTCGCCCGTCATGGCGAACAGACCACCGACGGCGCGAAGAGGAACTTCGAAGAGGTCTACCACCGCACTCCCCCTTCGTTCGCTGATTCGCTCGCACCACACCACAGCAGCAGTACTGCTGTGACCCGCGTCATATTAACTAGAACGTGTTCACGTGTCAAAGATGCATCGCTTCCGCGGCTCGGAGGGGCTGTGTCACAGTCGGAAAGTACGGTCGAGCCGAGAGGATTCGGCCGACATAACGCGGTTTACGCTGGGATTTCATCGGGTATTCGAGCGCGAGAGGAACCTCTTTTATTTGCAGATCCGTTCGGTCACGACAGCGAATTCGTCGGCGTCCGCCAGCAAAAATTAGAACAGATTCTCATTCTGTTTTCGGCATCCGCAAGGACACGCTTTCGGACGCCGGTATCCAGACGTCGCCACGCAACAACATCCGGATCGCACAGTAACCGACACCGCCAGTTGCAGGAAACCCGATCCGGACGAACGTCCGAGTCGGTCCTCCTGCAAAGCTTAGAGGTGAATCACAGATCGAGAGCCGCAGACGCGGAGAACGTTCTGGCCGGATCACGGTCGGAGAAGTACCCACCGAGTTCGGACGCGAGCGCAGCGGGAGTCCACTGCCCGACCGCGTCGAAGCGTTGCTCGACGGTCGGCGGCGCCATCAGCGCAACCATCGGGCCGTAGACGATGAAAACCTGGCCGTTGATCTCCTCCGCCGCGGGCGAGGCGAGATAAGACACGAGAGATGCGACATGGTCGGGAGAAAGAGGATCGATCTCCCCGTCGGGTGCGCCGCCGAATACCGCTTCGGTCATCGCGGTGCGAGCGCGGGGGCAGATCGCGTTGGCGCGGACACCGTACCGCGACAGCCCCCGTGCCGCCGACACGGTGAGCGAAGTGATCCCCGCCTTCGCCGCACCGTAGTTGGCCTGACCTTCGGGGCCGAGAAGCCCAGCTTCGGACGAGGTGTTCACGATCCGTGCGTACACCGGGCCGCCGACCTCTTTCGACTTGCCGCGCCAGTAGGCGGCGGCATTGCGGCACAAGAGGAAATGACCGCGCAGGTGCACCGAGACGACCGTGTCCCATTCCTCGTCCGACATGTTCGGAAGCATCCGGTCTCGGACGACACCGGCATTGTTGACGACGATGTCGAGGCCGCCGAATCGATCCACAGCGGTGGCGACCATCGCATCGGCAGTCTCCCGTTCGGCGACGCTGCCGGGCACGAACTCCGCGTCGACTCCCAGCGCCCGGATCTGCGCGAGCGTGTCGTCCACCGCGTCACCGGGAGCAAGATCGTTGATGACCACCCTCGCGCCGGCGCGGGCGAGACCGAGCGCCTCTGCGCGTCCGAGCCCTGCGCCGGCTCCGGTGACGACCGCAACTTTGCCCTCGAGCGACACATTCTCGTCGCGACCGTTGCCGACAGCACTCATTCACGTACTCCCTTGCGAAATCGGGCCGACATGCGAAATGCCCTCGCCCGTGGTCCACCCCGGTGATCCGAAGCCGCCCCGAAATCTAGAACTTGTTCCTGTCTGTGGCAAGACCCGGTGAGGTGTTCCAGCGCTACCGGACCTCGGACAGCGCCGCGCGCGGGCACTGCGCGATTGCGTCACGAACGAGATCCTCACTCCCCGCGGGAGTGGGGTGCACAACGATCAGTTCGTCGTCGTCGTTCAGATCGAAGACCTCGGGTGCGATACCCACGCACACTCCATTGGCCTCACAGCGGTCGAAGTCGACCTCGACATCCATTTTCCGGACCTCATTTCCTCGCCGTACGAGTCATTCGAACTCACACTAGAACGCGTTACAATTCTGTGCAATGATTCGTCGGATCCGATGACGACGAAGGAGCGTTCGTGGACATCAACTACACCCCCGAGCAGCAACGGCTGCGCGCGGAACTGCGCGGATACTTCGCCGACCTGATGACGGAGGAACGACGCGAGGCGCTTGCCGCCACCACCGGCGAGTACGGCTCGGGCAACGTATACCGCGAGGTCGTCCAGCAGATGGGAAAGGACGGATGGCTCACGCTCGGCTGGCCGGAGGAATTCGGTGGCCAGAACCGTCCCGCGATGGATCAGCTGATCTTCAGCGACGAAGCTGCCATCGCAGGAGCGCCCGTTCCATTCCTGACCATCGACTCGGTCGCGCCGACGATCATGCACTACGGCACCGACGAACAGAAGGCGTACTTCCTCCCGCGTATCTCCGCCGGTGAACTCCACTTCTCCATCGGATACTCCGAGCCGGAAGCGGGCACCGATCTTGCGTCGCTGCGCACCAGTGCCGTGCGCGACGGCGACGAGTGGGTGATCAACGGCCAGAAGATGTGGACGAGTCTGATCGCCTACGCCGACTACGTCTGGCTCGCGGTCCGCACCGATCCTGATGCAAAGAAGCACAAGGGAATAAGCATCCTCATCGTCCCCACCGACGCCGAGGGATTCTCGTACACACCGGTGCACACCATGGCGGGGCCCGACACGAGCGCCACCTACTATCAGGATGTCCGGGTCCCGGCCTCCGCACTCGTCGGAGAGGAGAACGGTGGCTGGGCACTGATCACCAACCAGCTCAATCACGAGCGGGTCGCCCTGACCTCCGCCGGGCCCATCCTCAGTGCGCTGCGCGAAGTCCGGGCCTGGGCCCAGCAGACGCAGCTTCCGGACGGACGGCGGGTGATCGACCAGGAATGGGTTCAGGTCAACCTGGCACGGGTGCACGCCAAGGCCGAGTACCTCCAGCTCATGAACTGGGACATCGCTTCCGGCACCGGTCCGCTCGGACCCGCGCCTGCCTCGGCCAACAAGGTCTTCGGAACGGAGTTCGCCACCGAGGCGTATCGCCTGCTCATGGAGATTCTCGGCCCCGCGGCGACAGTGCGGCAGAACTCTCCCGGCGCACTGCTGCGCGGACGTATCGAGCGGATGCATCGCAGTTCGCTGATCCTCACCTTCGGCGGCGGCACCAACGAAGTGCAGCGCGACATCATCGCGATGACCGCACTCGGCATGCCGCCTTCCAAGCGCTAGAAAGGACGTCCACCGTGGATTTCACTCTCACCGAAGCGCAGCAGGACCTCTCGGAACTCACGCGCACCATCGTCACCGGCATCGTCACAGACGAACACCAGCGCAACCTCGATGCCGCAGACGACCGCACCGATCACGTCCTGTGGGATGCACTTGCGTCGTCGGGCGTGCTCGGCGCCGCACTGCCGAATTCGGTCGGCGGCGACGGATTCGGCCCTCTCGAACAGGCCGCTGTTCTCATCGAACTCGGACGCGGCGCTGCGGCGGTCCCCTATCTCACGTCGGTCGTCGTCTCCGCCTCCGCGATAGCGGAATTCGGGTCGGAGTCACAGCGACAGGAGTGGGGTGAGCCCGCGGGGACCGGCGAGAAAGTTCTGACGGCCGCACTGGTCGAAGAGGTCAACGACGATCCGCTCCACCCCACTACCTCGGCCACCGCATCAGGTTCCGGTCACATACTGAACGGCACCAAGATCGTGGTCGACACCGCACCTGTCGCCGACGGCTTCCTCGTGCCCGCCACCACGGACGACGGGGTCGCGGTGTTCCTGGTGCGCGCCGACGATCCCGGCGTGAGCGTCACTCCACAGCAGACCACGAGTTTCGGATCCACGGGCATCGTGACGCTGGACGGGGTCGCACTCGGACCGGATCGCATTCTCGGCTCGGACGGTGCCACCGTCGCGGCCCGGTTGCGCGACCGGTTCCTCCTCGGGTCGGCTGCCTACCAGTGTGGAGCGTTGGACCGGGCGCTCGAACTCACCGCCGACTACGCCCGCGAGCGTGTCCAGTTCGACCGTCCCATCGGAAGTTTCCAGGCCGTCGCTCAACGCCTGGCCGACGCGTACATCGACGTCAGAGGCGTTCGGCTGACGTTGTGGCAGGCCGCCTACCGGATTGCTCAGAGCGACCTCCATGACGCCGAGCAGCACGCGCCCTACACCACCGCCCTACGCACCGCGGCATTCTGGGCCGCCGACGCGGGGCACCGGGTCGCACACACCGTCGTACACGTCCACGGTGGGGTCGGGCTCGACGAGGATCATCCCGTTCACCGGTACTTCCTCGTTGCGAAACAGCACGAATTCCTGCTGGGATCCGCCACGACACAGTTGCGTGCACTCGGCCGGGAACTCGCCGACGCGCCTGCCTGACGCCCGGAGGTAAGCACCATGCCCGACACCGTTACCGCCCTCCTCGGCCGACTGGCCGAGGTCGACGACCGCGGAATGTGGTTCGAGGATGCCTTCGTCTCGTGGAGGGCGCACGTCGCACTTTCCCACGATCGAGCAGCGATGCTGCGCGAGACGCTCGATCCGTCGCGTCCGCGCCATTTCGGCGTGCTGCTCGACAACGTGCCGGAGTTCTCGCTGCTGCTCGGGGCAGCGGCGTTCTCGGGGTCCGTGGTTGCCGGCCTGAACACCACTCGGCGGGGTGAGGCGCTCGCCCGCGACATCCTGCTTGCGGATTGTCAGGTGGTGTTCACCGAGACCGCACACATCGGACTTCTCACCGGACTCGATCTTCCCGGTGTGCGGGTGATCGACATCGATTCCGACGAGTGGCACGCCGCGATCGCCCCGTACGAGGGCTCCGATCAGGTCGTCGACGACATCGCGCCCGACGATCTCTTCATGTTGATCTTCACTTCCGGCACCAGCGGAGACCCGAAGGCCGTGCGATGCACGCACGCGAAGATCACCGATCCCGGGACGATGCTGGCCGGGAGGTTCGGCCTGGGGCCGGCCGACACGGTCTATCTCTCGATGCCGATGTTCCATTCGAACGCCATGATGGCAGGCTGGGGCGTGGCGTTGGGCGCTCGGAGCGGAATCGCGTTGCGTCGACGGTTCTCCGCGTCCGGGTTCCTGCCCGACCTGCGGAAATTCGGAGTCACATACGCGAACTACGTGGGAAAGCCGCTGTCCTACGTCGTCGCCACACCCGAACGACCCGATGACGCCGACAATCCACTACGCATCATGTACGGCAACGAGGGCAGTGCGCCCGCGGTCGCGGAATTCGGCCGTCGATTCGACGCGACCGTCGTGGACGGATTCGGTTCCACCGAGGGCGGAATCGCGATCCGCGCAACCGTCGGCAGGCCCGCCGGGTCGCTGGGACTGCTTCCCGATGGCATCGAGATCCTCGATACCGAAACCGGGCTGCCGTGTCCGCCGGCAGTGTTCGACGACGACGGGCGAATCGTCAATGCCGACGAGGCTACCGGGGAGCTGGTCAACTCGGATGGCGCAGGTGCGTTCGCGGGGTACTACAAGAACCCCGAGGCCGATGCCGAGCGGCTGAGGAACGGCCGCTACCACAGTGGCGATCTCGCATACCGTGACGCCGAGGGGTTCGTGTACTTTGCGGGTCGCAGTTCGGGATGGCTACGCGTGGACGGTGAGAACCTCGGTGCTGCACCCATCGAACGGGTACTGTCACGGTACCCAGGGTTCGCGCAGGTGTCGGTGTACGCCGTGCCCGACCGCTTCGTGGGCGACCGGGTGATGATCGCGGTGGTCCCCGCTGTCGATGACGAGTTCGATCCGGCTGCCTTTGCCGAATTCCTCGATACTCGAGCGGATCTCGGGCCGAAACAGCTCCCGACGTTCGTCAGGGTCGCCCGCAGCCTTCCCCACACGGCAACGTTCAAGATTCTCACGCGCACACTCTCCGCCGAACGATGGCACTGCACGGACCCCGTCTGGGTGCGGGAGAAGGCCGAAAGTGAATTCCGCCTGTTGACAGCAGAACTCGCACAGCTCCTCGACCAGGATCCCTCCGTGTCCGCATAGGTTTCCTTATGGGCAGCGGCATCGCCGCTGACGCTTGTCGCCTCACATACCCTGAGGTATGGTTTCTCGGAACCCTGGTTCGAGAGCCTGATCCGTGGGGGGAGGCGAAAACACCGATGGTTTCGATTACCCGAAACACGGTGCCGCGAAATATTGCGCGCGCACTCGGCGGCTTCTACGCGCTGTCGCTCGATGCGTTCACCGGCCTGTTCCGTGCTACAGGGCCAGGGCGGATCTGTGGAATCGATTCTCGTACACGCGGCGTCGGTCACTTCGAGCATCGCCGACCGCGATGCTCTCGTCGGCCAGGTGATCGCGAACCTCGACTCGGTGCTGGCAAACCTTGCCGCCCACCGCGACACGTTCGACACCGCCCTCGAGCGCGCACACCAAATCGCGTCCGGTCTCGCTCGGGACAGCACACTGCTCGCCGACTCCGTCGTCCATATCGACGCCGCCGGCGCTGAGGTGGCCGCGCTCCTCGCCGAGGCTCGTGCCCCACTGGCGGGGACGATCAGCGAAACAGGAAACTTGGCAACACTACTCGACTCGCGTAGCGATACCATCGAGCAACTGACCACCGAACTTCCCGAGGCGTATGCCTCACTCACCCGCCTCGGCGCGTACGGCGGATTCTTCAACTACTACCTGTGCGGCATGCTCATCAAGGTCAGCGATCCCTCCGGGAACACCATCAGCTCTCCCCTGTTCGGGCAGACCACGGGCAGGTGTGCTCCGCAATGACTCAATTCCGTGAGATGAATCAGGTTCGCGTCGGCGTCGTCGGCTCCGTTGCAGTCATCGCTCTGATGTTGTGCGCCTTGAGTATCCAGTCGCTTCCGTTCCTCGACCACGGCACCACCTACCGTGCCAGGTTCGTCGACGCCGGCGGACTGAACACCGGCGACGCTGTGCAGGTGTCCGGCAAGGACGCCGGGCGGGTCACCGACATCGAGATCGACCACGACGCCGTCGCCGTCACCTTCACTGTCACCGACGACGTCGTCCTCGGCACCGACACCACCGTCGAGATCGCAACGGCCACTGCACTCGGCGCGCGGCACCTGCGTGTGCGTCCCGCCGGACCCGGAACCCTCGACCCCGACACCACCCTCGACGTCGACCACACCACTGCTCCGTATCAGCTCACCGATGCCCTCGGCGATCTCACCGAGACCGCAGCAGAACTCGACGCCGAACAACTGCGCGCCTCCATGGACGTCCTGTCGGACACCCTGCGCGACACCCCCGACGACGTCGCCGCCGCCCTCGACGGGGTCATGCGGCTCTCCGACACGGTGGCCTCCCGCGACGAATCCCTGCGCGAATTACTCCGGCACGCCGAAGAAGTCACCACCGTGCTCGCCGAGCGCAGTACCGCAATCGATTCGCTGATAGTCGACGCGGATCGCATTCTCGCCGAACTCGACCGCCGTCGCAGTTCTCTCGACACCCTGTTCGCCAACGTGCAGGCGTTGTCGGTCGAGATCGGAAACCTCATCGTCGACAACGAAGCCCAACTGGCTCCGACACTGCAGAAGGTCAACTCGGTGCTCGACATCCTCACGCGCAACCGCGACGACATCGCCCTGGCGATCCAACGGCTCGGCCCGTACGCAACCGAACTCGGTGAAGCGGTGGCATCGGGCCCGTTCTTCAACTCGTACATCCAGAATCTACTGCCCGCGCAGATCATCGAACCCGCGCTCACCGCCGCACTCGAGGGTGCGGGTATCGCCCCGGTCGGAGGTGGACGATGACCCGTCTACGTCCCCTTCTCACCTGGCTCGTTCCCCTGGTTGTGCTGGCAATCGTCGCGGTGCTGTCGTTCACGGTGGCGCCGTGGCGTTCGTCGGTCGAATACGCCGCCGAATTCGATACGAGTCGCGGCCTGTACGTCGGCGACGACGTGCGGGTGATGGGCGTCGAGGTCGGGCGGGTCACCGATATCGAACCGCGCGGCAACCACGTTCTCGTCACCTTCACCTCCGATCGGCCCATACCCTCAGACGCGCAGGCCGCGTTCATCGCCCCGACGCTGGTCTCGGCGCGCTTCGTGCAGCTCACACCCGCGTACACGGGCGGGCCAGAACTCACCCCCGGAGCCGTAGTCCCGCTCGAGCGCACGGCTGTGCCCGTCGAATGGGATGAGATCACCGAACAACTGACCCGGTTGACCACCGAACTCGGGCCGACCGTCGACGACCCGCAGGGCCCTCTCGGAGAGGTCCTCGACACCGCTGCCGCCAACGTCGAGGGGCAGGGTCCGGCGATGCGCGCGTCCCTCGAGCAGTTGTCCGCTGCGCTGCGCACCATCTCGGACGGACGTGAAGACATGTTCGGCACCATCGGGAATCTCCAGGTGTTCGTGGAGGCACTGTCGCTCAGCAGCGACCAGATCGTCTCTCTTCACACCCATCTCGCATCCGTGACGCAGACTCTCGACGACAACCGCGACGACATGGGTGCCGCGCTCGCCACCCTCGACACGGTGCTCGTCGACGTCGAACGCTTCGTGCGTGACAACCGCGGGAACATCGACACGACGTTCGATCGCACCGCCGCGCTCACCGAGACACTCGCAGCGCAGCGCGACGGCATTGCACAGGTCTTGCATGTCGCGCCGACCGCATTGTCGAACCTGCAGAGCATCTACCAGCCCGCCCACAACACCGTGGTGTCCGCACTGGCACTGTCGAACTTCGCCAATCCGGCCCAGTTCGTGTGCTCGGCCCTTGCCGCCGCGGAGCAGGTCGACGCCCACACCGGTTCCGAACTGTGCGTGCAGTACCTCGGCCCAATCCTGCCACTGCTCACGATGGACTACCCGCCCGTGCGCATCAATCCCACTCGCGGGGTCGGGGCACTGCCCGATCAGCTGGTGTACACCGAACCCGATCTTGCGCCGCAAGCAGGTGTCGCTCCACCGCCTGCGCCGGTGGTCGCTCCACTCGACCTCGCCGACCTCCTGCTCCCGGGGGCACCGTGACCGCACGACTGTCGAAGATCGCGCTTGCTCTGATGTGCACCGTGCTGGTCGCGGGGTGCGAGTGGCGCGGATTGAACTCCCTGGAGTTACCGGGGACCCACGGCCGAGGGGACGGCGCGTACGCGGTTGTGATCGAAATGCCGGACGTTACTACCCTCGAGCGTAATTCGCGTGTACGGGTCGGCGACGTCACCGTCGGGCGGGTCGCCGATCTGCAGCTCGCCGACGGGCATGCAGTAGTAACGGTGATGATCGACGGAGGCACCGAGCTTCCCGCCAATGCGATTGCGAAGATCGGGCAGACCAGCCTGCTCGGATCCGCGCACGTCGAGCTCGGTGCGCCGACAGCCGAAGCCCCACAGGGCCGGCTCGGGGACGGAGACATCATTCCGCTCAACCGGGCAGGATTATTCCCCACGACCGAGCAGACCCTGTCGTCACTGTCGCTGGTCCTCAGCGGCGGCGGTCTCGCGCAGGCGCAGGAGATCAGCCGCGAACTGAACACCGCACTCGACGGACGCCAGGAGTCGGCGCGGGCACTGATCACCCGACTCGACACCGTGCTCGCTGGGCTCGACGGTCAGAAGGAACAGATCATCGGGACGATCGAATCCGTCGACACCCTCGCCGCGGAAGTCGCCGAGCACAACCAGCGGCTGGCGGCCGCTACCGATCAGCTGGCCCCCACTCTCGAGGTGTTGAGCGAGCAGCGTGAAGATCTGACACGTGCCGTCGACTCGCTGGGGCAGTTCGGCCGTGTCGCCACGGAAGTCGTCGAAGCCGGCGGCGACAACGCCATCGCGAATCTCCGCGACCTCGAGCCGGTACTCGCGGCGCTCGCGGGCACGGGCGATTCGCTGACCGAGTCGCTGCGCTACCTGCTGACATTCCCCTTCCCGATCGACACCTACAAGAACGCGGTCCGCGGCGACTATGCAAACGGCACGGTCATTCTCGACCTCACGCTCCCGACGCTCGAGAACGCACTGCTGCTCGGGACGCCGTTCGAGGGGGCCTTGACCGGGACGGACCGTCCGATCCCCGACCTCGTATCGCTGCTGGTTCCGCCCACCGAGGAGGAGACCCGATGAGTCCCACCGCAGCCCTACGTGCCCGGCTGATCGTGTTCTTCACGATCGGCATCGCCGCGGTGCTGGCGGTGGCGTTGTGGGTCGTGAATCTGCCGCAGCTTGTCGGGGTCGGCAGGTACGAGGTTCGCGTCGAACTTGTCGATGCCGCAGGCCTGTATCCGTCGGCGAATGTCACCTATCGGGGATTCGAAATAGGGCGGGTGACCGAGGTCGCGATGACCACGCCCGGGGCCGAAGCCGTCCTCTCGCTCGATTCCGGGGTTGCCGTGCCGATGGATGCACCGGCACAGGTCCGCAGCATGTCGGCGGTGGGTGAGCAGTACCTCGAGTTCCTGCCCGGGAACGAGGAGGGTCCGTACCTGAGCGACGGCGCCGTCGTCGCCGCAGCGCAGGTGTCACTTCCCGAGCCGATCGCCGGGGCCCTCGACCAACTCGACGAGACACTGCAGTCCGTCGGGAACGACCGGCTTGCGACTCTCCTCGACGAAACCTACACGGCTGTAGGCGAATCGGATGAAGACCTGCGAACCCTGATCGACGCGGCAGCGGCGGTCAGTGCTGATGGGGCCGACAGCGCCGACGCCATCGCGGCGCTGCTCGATCAGGCGGGTCCCCTGCTCGAAACGAACGTCGCGGCATCGGAGTCGATCACGCAATGGGCGAGCGCCCTCGCGGGAACCACCGCGCAACTGCGCGACTCCGATGCGGACATTCGCGCGCTGCTCGATGTCGCAGCGCCCGCCGCTGGGCAGGTGCAGGCGATGTTCGAGGAGATGGAGCCGACGATGCCGCTGCTGCTCGCGAACCTGATCACCGTCGAACAGGTTGCGGCCGTGTACCGGCCGTCGCTCGAGCAGATGCTGGTGCTGTTCCCCTCGATCATGGCGTCGACGCAATCGGCAGCGCTCCCGAACGCCGACAATCCGGCGCAGAACACGTTCTTCGTCAACTCCTACAACGACCCGCCGCCGTGTATCGAGGGCTTCCTTCCGCCCGAGCAGAGGCGTTCACCGACGGAACTCGATGTGCCCGAGACGCCGTCGGATCTGTATTGCAAGCTGCCGGCGGATTCGCCGATTGCGGTGCGGGGAGCCAGGAACATGCCGTGCATCGAGTACCCGGGCCGACGAGCCGCGACCGTGCAGTTGTGCCGCGACGGCGGAGGTTCGGCGACGAACCTCGGGGAGCTTATGACACCACCGGCATAACCGCCGGTGCGTGGTTCCGGTAGCCCCCGCTACCAGAACCACGCACGGGTGGAGTTCTATGCGTTCGCGGCGTCGTTCAACCTTTCGAGTGTGCCGGTCGCGTCGAGGTACTCCTGCACCCACCGTTCGATGACCGCGGAGGTCTTCTCGACCTTCGTGAACTGCCCGACGACCTGACCCACCGGGTTGAAAGCGACATCGACGGACTCGTCCGGGTACTTGTGCGTAGCGGCAACGGCCATGCCGGAGACCATGTACTGCAAGGGCATACCGAGAGGCTTGGGGTTCTCCTCCTGCTCCCACGCCTCGGTCCAGTCGTTGCGCAGCATGCGGCAGGGCTTGCCGGTGAACGAGCGGCTACGCACGGTGTCGCGGCTGCCTGCCTTGATGTAGGCATCCTGCTGGACCGCCGTATTCTCGGCTTCCTCGACCATGAGCCACTGCGAACCCGACCAGACGCCCTGCGTGCCCAACGCCAGCGCAGCGGCGATCTGTTCGCCACTGCCGATGCCACCGGCAGCCAGTACCGGAACAGGCGCAACCTCCTTGACGACCTGCGGCCACAGAACAATCGAGCCGACCTCGCCGCAGTGTCCGCCGCCCTCGCCACCCTGGGCGATGATGATGTCGACTCCGGCATCCGCGTGCTTGCGGGCCTGGTACGGGGAACCGCACAGCGCCGCAACCTTGCGACCCGAGTCGTGGATGTGCGCGATCATGTCGGCAGGCGGAGTGCCGAGCGCGTTGGCGATGAGCGTGACCTTCGGATGCTGCAGTGCCACCTCGACCTGCGGCGTGGCGGTGGCCTCGGTCCAGCCGAGCAATTGCAACGCGTTATCGTCGTCGCCCTTGGGTACGGGGACACCGTGGTCGGTGAGGATTCCGCGGGCGAACTCGAGGGTTTCCTGCGGCACCATCGACTGCAGCATTTTCGTCAGCTCGTCGGCGGACAGGTCGGAATCCATACCCTCGTACTTGCCCGGGATTACGATGTCGACGCCGTACGGCCGGTCACCGATGTGCTCATCGATCCAGTTCAGTTCGATTTCGAGTTCTTCGGGCGTGAAGCCGACAGCGCCGAGAACGCCGAAGCCACCGGCCTTGGCCACGGCGACGACGACGTCGCGGCAGTGGGTGAATGCGAAGATCGGGAACTCGATGCCGAGCTGGTCGCATAGGGGTGTGTGCATTCAGCACTCCTCGAGAAGAGACGGTGAACAACTGAAACAAGTTCCACCATAGGTCCAGCGTGCCCGAATGAACATGCCCCGCAACACCGAAGTGACCAGCATCGAACATGATTTCGAAAAGTACTTGTAAGTCGAATATATGTTCTATACAATTCGATCATGGGTGGGGATACCTGGAAATTCGATGACAAGCAGCTGATGTCCGAGACGCTCGCCGTCAGCGCCCAAATCCATGCGTCGCAGGTGCACCGCGTGGATCTGATGATCGCGCTGTTCGAACGCGACGCCGTCAAAGAACACGGGTACCGCAGCCCCGCGCACTGGTTGTGTGCCGCGACCAACCTCGAACTCGGTGAATGTCATCGCATCGAATCACTCGCGAAGCTGCTCCGGCTCGAACCGGAAGTCCGCGACGCCTACTCATCCGGGCTGCTCGATGCGGAGAAAGCGCGGCAGATCGCCTACTTCTGCCAGCACTACCCACGGAATATGAACCCGTGCGAGTTCGAGAAGGCCCGCGACATCCTCATCGACCACGCCAGCAAGACGGTCGCCACGAAAGCGACCGTGCGCGCCGTGATCCGCCGCCTCGAACACCTCTACGGCACGGGCGATGGTCCACCACCCGGTGAGGATTCCACCCGCAACGAGCTGTTCGTCTCCACCACTCTGCACGGGCGTGTGGTGATCAAAGGCGAGTTCGATGCCGTCACCGGCGCCCGCCTCCGGCACCTGCTCTCCCCGTTGGCCGCACCGAGGCCCGAAACGAACGGCATCAAAGACGACCGACCGGCATCCAAGCGCAACGCGGATGCGTTCGAGCAACTCCTGCAGTTCGTCGAAGCCGCCGGGCTCGTCCCGGTCGAAGGCGGCGTGAAACCGCACGTCACGGTCACCGCGTCGATCACGGATCTGACGAAGAACACCGCCGTCAAAGAACTCTTCGCGAACTCCCCAGAACAGGGATACGCAACCGAACCGTGGGCCGGACCGTTGTCGCTCGACGCCGCCCGGATGCTCGCCTGCGACTGCCAGGTCACACGGATCCTGCTCGACGAACACGGCGTGCCGCTCGCACACGGGCAGACGCGCCGCACCGCGTCCACCGCGCAACGCAGAGCCCTCGCGGTGCGGGATGGCGGGTGCGCCTTCCCCCACTGTTCGACACCACCGGCCTGGGCCGATGCCCATCATCTGACCCATTGGGTGGACGGCGGTGGCACCGACATCGACAATCTCGTGCTGCTATGCGGTCATCATCATCGGTTTATGCACCACACCGAGTGGGAAGTGGAGATGACCGAGGAGCGTCGGCCGCAGTTCATTCCTCCTGCGAGTGTGGACTTGTTCCGTAAGCCGATTCCGGGGAACAGACCGGATCTGGTCGCCTAGTTCTACAAAAGCAGCCACCGTCACCAGGGCACAGGTGTGCCCTGGCTGCGGTCGTGACCGTGTCCCGACGATTTCGCTGAATCACCTCGCCATCGATGACGTCGATATAGTCTCGCGACCGATTCCCGTCTTGATGTCGCGACATTGGCAAGCACCCGAACGCGTACAACCGAACGGAGCGATATGACGTCAGTACAGGACGACACCGGAATACTGGCCGGCGACGATCGCATGCTGATCGACGGCGAACTACAACACACCAGCAGCGGCGCCACATTCGACGTGATCCACCCCGGCAATGAAGAAGTCGTCGGCCACGCCACCGACGGCACCGTATCCGATATGGAACGCGCCATCGGCGCCGCACGCCGCGCCTTCGACACGACCGACTGGTCACGCGACGTCGAATTCCGCTACCACTGCCTGAACCAACTGCATGAAGCGCTGACGAAGAACATGGAGCGCCTGCGCCGGATAGTGGTGACCGAAGTCGGTTGCCCGATCGGGGTGACATCGAGCCAGATCGAAGATCCGATCGAGGAAGTCAAGCACTGGGCCGAATACGGCCGCAGCTTCGACTATCTGCAGGACACGGGAATGCATCCCACCGTCATGGGCCCGGCGCGACGGCTCCTGCACTTCGACCCCGTCGGGGTCGTCGGCGCCATCACCCCGTGGAACGTGCCGTTCTATCTCAACGTCGCCGAGACGATGCCTGCACTGATGGCAGGCAACGCCGTCGTCCTCAAGCCTGCACAGCTCACCCCGTGGTCCGGCAGCGAACTGGGACGCATCGTCGCCGAGGAGACCGATATTCCGCCGGGCGTGTTCAACGTCGTGCTGTCGAACGCCAACGAGGTGGGCGCCGCGTTGTCGTCGGATCCACGGGTCGACATGATCACCTTCACCGGTTCGACGGCGACCGGGCGAGCCATCCTGGCTGCCGCCGCGCCCACGGTCAAGAAAACGATGCTCGAACTCGGTGGCAAATCCGCTCACATCGTGCTCGACGACGCCGACCTGGGCGCGTCGCTTCCCATGGCAGCGGTGATGGCATGTGTGATGTCGGGGCAGAGCTGCATCCTGCCCAGCCGGATCCTGTTACCGCGCAGCCGCTACGACGAAGGCATCGCGGTGCTGAAGGCCACGATGGAATCGTTCCCGGTGGGCGATCCGTGGGTTCCCGGCACCATGCAGGGACCGCAGATCAGCGAAACCCAGCGTCAGAAGGTGCTCGGCTTGATCACCGACGGTGTCGAATCCGGCGCGACCCTCATCACCGGCGGCGGCATTCCGGAGGATCTGCCGACGGGCTATTTCACCCAGCCGACGCTGCTGGGCGACGTCGATCCCAATTCACGCGTCGCGCAGGAAGAGATCTTCGGCCCGGTACTGACCGTCACCGCCTACGACACCGATGACGAGGCCATTGCGATCGCCAACAATTCGATCTACGGCTTGTCCGGTGAGGTGAGCAGCGCCGACAACGATCGGGCGCTGGCCGTCGCGCAGCGCATGCGTACCGGCAGTGTCACCGTCAACGGAAAGTCCTTCTTCGGGATCACGAGCCCGTTCGGTGGCACCAAACAGAGCGGACTCGGTAGACGCAACGGCACGCAGGGTTTCGAAGAGTATCTCGAAATCAAGACAATCGGACTGCCCGGCTGAACGAGAACCGACTGCGCTCAGATCACGCCGCGCTCGCGCAGATCGGCGCGCTCGCCTTCGGTCACGCCCAGCAGGTCGCCGTAGACGGCGGCGTTGTCGTAGCCGGCGATCGGCGGACCTGCACGACGTACCGAACCCGGGGTGTCGGCCAAGCGCGGCACCACCCCCGGTCCGAGAACATCGAGGCCGGTGCGTTCGTCATGATGGGAGACCAGCATGTCGCGCGCCTGGAACTGGTCGTCGGCGACCACTTCGGCCACCGTATTGACGGGCCCTGCAACGACACCGGAGGCCGACAGGTGTTCGAGCAGCTCGGTGAGGGGCCATGTGGCGGCCCACGCGCCGATGAGATCGTCGAGGTCGTCCTGATTCACACCACGCGCAAGGTGGTCGGCGAACTTCGCATCGTCGGCCAGTTCCGGGCGATCCATAGCCGCGCACAGGCGCCGGAAGACGGTGTCCTGGTTGGCCGCGATGACGATCCACATGTCGTCGGCGGTGCGGTACAGATTCGACGGCGCGATGCCCTCGAGCCTGGTGCCGGACGGTCCTCGCACCACCCCGGCAGCGTCGTAGTCGGGAATGACCGATTCCTGAACGGCCAAGCACGCTTCGGTCAGCGCCACGTCGACGATCTGCCCGCGCCCCGTCCGCTCGCGGCTCAGCAGCGCGGCAAGCACACCTTGGACGGCGAACATGCCGCCGAGCGTGTCGCCGAGTGACAGCGCGAGCCGCGGCGGCGCCTGACCGGGATAGCCGTTCAGGTGCCGCAGACCGCTTTCCGCCTCTGCGACCGAGGCATATCCGGCGTGTCCGGCTCTGGGGCCGGTCTGCCCGTATCCGGACACACGCGCAAGGACGATCCCAGGGTTGACCTCGGAGAGCACGTCGAAGCCGAGGCCCCATTTCTCGAGTGTGCCGGGCCGGAAGTTCTCGACGACGACGTCGGATTCGGCGACCAGTCGGCGGAAGAGGTCCTGACCGTCGACCGACCTGAGATCGAGAGTGATGCACCGCTTGTTGCGTGCGTGCACGGTCCAGAAAAAGCGGTGACCATCACGCTCCCCCTGCCCCCAGGTGCGCAACGGGTCGGGACGCTTCGGATCCTCGATCTTGATGACGTCGGCGCCCATGTCGCCGAGCAACCGTCCCGCGAACGGACCGGCGATCAGAGTGCCCAGTTCGAGTACCCTGATCTCTCCGAGCGCACCGGATGCGGTCTGCTCTGTCGACTCGGTCGGTGTGCCTGCGGTATCCGTCGTCACTGAGTGTCCATTTCTTTCCGGTCAGTAGCCGAGGTGAACCGTCTTCTCCTCGGTGAACGCCTCGAGGCCGCTGCGCCCGAGCTCACGCCCGATGCCGCTCGCGTCGCGACCACCCCAGGGTAGTGCCGGATCGGGTACACCCCAGCCATTGACCCACACGGTGCCGACCCTCAGCTGCGGAATCACGCTGTGCACCGTCGAGAGGCTCTGGCTGAAGATGAAGGCATTGAGGCCGTACTGCGTCGCGTTCGCGAGACGGATGGCCTCTTCCGTGGTCTTGAAGGTGATGACGGTCGCGACGGGCCCGAAGATCTCCTCTCGCGCGATCGTCAGATCGTTGGTGCCGCGGAACACCGTGGGCTGCACGAAAAAGCCCTTGTCGCCTACGCGGGCGCCGCCGGTGAGCAGATCGGCACCTTCACTCTTGCCCTTCTCGATGTACCCGAGAATGCGGTCGAGTTGCTTGCGGTTGACGATCGTGCCCTGGGTGGTTCCCGCGTCGAACGGATCACCGATCACTGCGGCACGTGCGAATTCGACGAGGCCCTCGATGACCTGGTCGGCGACAGACTCGTGCACGATCACGCGGGTGCCCGCCGCACATACCTGCCCCTGGTGATAGAAGTTGCCCATCGCGATCCACGGCAGCGACGCTTCGAGGTCGGCGTCCGGGAAGATCAGCTGCGGGGCCTTGCCACCCAGCTCCAAAGTGACCTTCCGGAACTTCTCGCCCGCAAGCGAGGTGATGGTCTTGCCGACGACGGGGCTGCCGGTGAAGGTGATCTTGTCGATGCCCTGGTGCGCAGCAAGCGCAGCTCCTGCCTCCGGCCCCAGGCCGGGGACGACGTTGAACGCCCCGTCCGGCACGCCGGCTTCGGCAAGCAGGTCGGCGAGTTTCAGCACTGCAAGGGAAGCAACCTCGGCGGGCTTGACGACGACCGAGCAACCCGCTGCCAGCGCAGGTGCGATCTTCCACGCTGCAACCACGGTCGGGTTGTTCCACGGCGTGATCGCACCGACCACCCCGAGTGGCTGGCGGAGGGTGAAGCCGAAGCGGTGCTGCGGTCCGACGTCCGGGAGGATCATCGCTTCGCCGGCGATCTTGTCGGCCCAGCCCGCGTAGTGCCGGAACGATGCTGCCGCCGCGGGAATGTCGCCCGCGACGGTATCGGCGTACAGCTTGCCCATCTCCGCCGTCTCGAGCGCTGACAACTCTGCGGCATGTTGCTCGATGAGATCTGCCGCGCGCGAGAGGACTCTGCCGCGTTCGGCACCGGCCATACGAGACCACGCACCCGAGTCGAACGTGTCGCGGGCGGCGTCGACGGCGGCGTCGATGTCCTCGGCGCCGCCGCGTGCGATCTCGGCGACGATCTCTTCGTCGGCCGGGTTGATGGACGAGAACGTCTCGCCGGACCGGGCCGGAACCGCCCGGCCGCCGATGCGCAGAAGTGTGTCCGGCACGACGACCGGGGCGGGAATGACGGGAGCTGCAGTGTCGGTCATTGAGGGGCTCCTAGTTCGAGGGCGGGATGAAGCGACGTTCCAGTCCGGACCACGACGAGTCGTAGTCGCCTTGGCGATGGGATGCGCCCAGAGCCGACTCGGTGACGGCGAGCGCGAGGCGGGTTTCGAACATGAACGAGGTCGTGTTCTCGAGTTTGACCGGCGAAAGTTCGGTGGATGACGCCAGATCGAAGGTCTCCCGGTCGGGCCCGTGCGCACCCCACTGGTTGTGCAGCGATGCTCCTCCTGGCACGAACCCTTCGGCTTTCGAATCGTGTCGCCCACGGATCAGACCCATGAACTCGGTCATCACGTTGCGGTGGAAATGCGGTGGCCGGAAAGTGTGTTCACCGACGACCCAACGGTCGGGAAAGACGCAGAAGTCGACGTTCGCCTGGCCCGTGATCGAGGACGGCGAGGTGAGGACTGTGAATATCGACGGGTCGGGATGATCCCAGCCTGCGGTGGTCATGGCGTTGAATCGCGCCAGATCGTATTTGTAGGCACCGTGCGTCCCGTGCCACGCGACGACGTCGAGCGGTGAATGGTCGAGTTCGGTTGCCCACAGGTGACCGCCGAATTTCTGCACCAGTTCCACTTTTCCGGAACGATCCTCGTACCACGCTGTGGGATAGAGGAAGTCGCGTGCGTGGGCGAGTCCGTTGGCGCCGATCGGCCCGAGTTCCGGGAGTCGGTAGGCTGCTCCGTAGTTCTCACACACATACCCGGTCGCTGTGTCACCCAGGAGTTCGACCCGGAAGCGCACGCCCCGCCCGACCACCGCGATCTCCCCCGGCGCGATCGCGATCCTGCCGAACTCGGTGCGAAGCAGCAGCGCACCGCTCTGCGGGACGAACAACAGTTCTCCGTCGGCGTCGACGAAATACCGATCGGTCATCGACACCGATATCGCATACAGATGTATGGCAATCCCGGTACGTCCGTGGACGTCTCCGTTGACAGCGTAGGTCGTCATGCCGTCGACGAAGTCCACACCGGCCGCAGGCGCGGGCTGCGGGTCCCAACGCAGCCGGTTCGGTGTCACCACTGCCTCGGACGAGGGCGCGGACACCCAGCCACGGTCGCCTGTTCGCTGGAACGGCCGATGAGCGGATGAGGGCATGATCCGGTAGGTCCAGCTGCGTGTGTTGATCTCACGCGGCTCGGTGAACGCGGTGGCCGAATGCTGCTCGGCATACAACCCGTACGGTGCTCGCTGCGGTGAGTTCTGACCCCACGGCAGCGCACCCTCGACCGCCTCGCTGTGGTGCTCGTTACCGAACCCGTTCAGGTACTCGAGGTCCACCGTCACGTCAGGGCGACCATCTCGTGCAGCGTCGTACCCGAACGATCGTATTGTTCACCGTCGATAGTCACGGTCATCGTGAAATCGGACCGGAACCGGAAGTAACCCGGCCGGCCGACCAGCCAGTTCACGATCGGCTTGACGAGCTTGCTCGACGCGATCGGGATGTCTTCGAGAAGATTGTGAGCGTGGACGATTTCGCGCACCGTCAACGTCAGATCGAGGGAATCGGCAACCTGTATCCGTAACCATGACGGGTAGGTGCGATCGGCGACGGCGTCGTAGACCGCCGGGCCCTCCGTCATCTCGACCTCGCCGTTGCTGAGCACCACCTCACGTCCCATAGCGATCATCACCGGCTGAGACCAGTGCTCGCCGTATTTCTTCTGCGTCTGCACCATCGCGTAGACCAGCGAGAAATCGTCGGTGTAGAGGCGACCCCAATACCACTTCGAGATGATGCGCTTCATGTCGCCGACGCCCCAGTTGTGGTCGTGGTAACCACGCCCGGTGACCTCGGTGGTGACCCCGTCGACGGTCACCGTTCCCGCGACACGTGCGCGAGGTGCGCCGACCACCCACGCGAAGAACTCGCGATCGTTGTAACTGGTCTGCCCCCGTCCCGGCATCCACGGCGGCACCTCGGCGGTGAACGTGAGATCGAATGCGAGGTCGTCCTCTGCCACCGACACGTGGTAGACCGGTAGCCCGTTCTCCTCGCCGGTCAGCTTGGCGAAGCTGCGGCCTACCTGGACGTCGCACCGCTCCGCCGACACGGTGAGGTCTGCGTCGGAATACTGTGTGATGGCTTCGCGACGCTCGCCGTCGGCGCTGTAGACGTGGATCTCGACGCCGGGCTTCCGGTGCACCAGCTCCCGCGTCTGCAGCATGGCGACGACGATGCGACCGTCGTCGAGATGTGCATCGAAGTACCAGTGTTCGAATGCGTGCTTGTCGGCCGAAGGGTGAGCGCCGTTGTCGCTCGGGACGACTTGCGTGATGTCGCCGTCGCGCCGACCGGGACCATTCCATGCCTCGACGATCTGCAGTGCCGCCATAGTTCCTCCGGTGATGTCGGGATTCAGCGCCGCAGGGCGCCGCTTGCGTCGAATTGCGCTTCTCGCCCGTTCATTTGGGCTCGGTACCAGTTCTCACGATGAGCGACCATGATCTTTTCGTGCACTCCGGAGATCCCGGGAACACGCCGGGCGAGTTCCATCGCGGTGATGAACGGGAATCGGATGATCGGGATGATCATCCACGGAATGACGGTCGGCATCGAATACTTGCGACGGGTGCCCGGTCCCATGAACATTGCCGAGTAGACCGCGTTGATCCGGAAGTTGTACGCCGCCCGTAGCCGCTCGAATCCTCGCTGGCCGTCACGGGGCGCGAATGCCAACGGGTACGACTCGATCAATTCCTTGCCGTGCTCACCCGAGTCGTAGGATCGCGACACCACGGTGGTGAGCAACGTGCGGATGCTGTCGCCGATCGTCTCCGGGTACCAGTCGATGCGAACCCCGAGCAGGTATCCCATGTACTTCTGAAAGTGGATGAGAGCGCGGATCTCCCGCGGCGTGGTCTGATAGCCGAGTGTCCACAGGGCAAGGCCGGGGGTGAGGCTGCCTGCGATCAGGGTGAGCAGCATGTAGGTCTGGCTGATCGGCAGCCCCCACTTCTGTTCGTCCCATTCGGGGTGCTTCGCAACCCGATCGCGTACCGATACATGCATCACGCGGACCTTGAGGGCAGTGGCGCGTCCGGCCGATCCCGGGGTGAGCAGTGCACCGGGCTCGGAGACATCGCACCAGAAGCGGCAGGTTTCGAGGTAACGACGCAGCGCGTTGTCACCGGCATACCCACCGGCCAGCGACAGTGGTGTCGCCACAGCGGATTCCGTGTAGATTTCGAGGGTTTCGGCGCCCGCGAAGCTGAACAGCATAGTGCCCCAGCGTCGCCAGATCTTGGCGCCTTCTTCGACGAGTTCGGGTTGCACCCAGTCTGGGACGATCTCGAACTCCTCGAACAGCGCCTTCATCGCCTCCGGCGCGTCCGGGACGGTATCGATGCCGCCGGTGAGCGCACTATCGAGCATCTCCCGCGTCTTCTTCGGGCCGAGATCGCCGTGATAGACCTCGCCGACGAACCGTTCCGCGGTGGGGTCGCCGCTGAAGAGATCGTTGCACAGGGCACGGGCAGTCTCGTCGTCGTGCAGGATGTCGAAACCTGTGACTTTGCGGATGATGTTCCGGACCCGCGCGACGCCCGGGCGCTCGACGGCCTGCCAATAGGGAAATCGACTCGGACAGCGGTCCTGTGCCGGCGGGGACGTCTTCGCATCGAGTGTCCCGGTCATGGCGTTGCCTCCTCGAGGACGGTGCGACGGATCCAGCCGGTGATACGGCCGACCACGTCGTCGAGACCGCCCGGCTGATAGACCAGATAGTGGTTGAGTCCGCGCATCTCGATCAGATCGCTGTCGCCGCCCAGCGCCTGGTGCATCAGGCGCGAATCCTCCGCGAAGGCGGCCTGGTCGCCGAGCAGGCTCATCACCATGGCGGGCGCATCGACGTGTGACAGGTCTTCGAGAGCGTCGGCATTGGTGTTCTCGAAGCTCCAGGTGCTGAGCCAGCTACGCACCGTGACGAATCGCGCGAGTCCACCGGCTGCGGTGTTCGCGGCGGCCGGATCGCCGTACATGCTGCCGAGTTCGCGGTCGCTGGGGTCGAGGGTGAGGTCGACGAAACGAGGGTCCGCGACGGTGCGGTGCACGACGAATCCGCGGTCGGATGCACCGGTGCGGTTCAATTCGTCGAGCTGTTCGAATGCCCAGGCATCGATGCGCCGCATACGCGCAAGTTGAGCCTCGCGGTACCGGGCGACCCAGTCGTGGTCGAGCGGTACCATCCTGCCCTGCGCGTAGAGATCGAGTGCGGGATCGATGCTGTACGGGTTTGTTTCGTCGAGGACAGCGCCGTCGATCCAATGCCGCAGGACACGCGCACGCCCGGGGTGCGCCCCCACGAGCATCACCGCGTCGGCCGGACGTAGCTTCGCGTCGGAGAATGACGCCGGGTCGCCGGCGGGTGTCTCGGTGATGGTGGGGTTCTCGGCCTGCGATTGATAGAACGACGCCAGGGAGCCACCGCCGCTGAAGCCCAGCAGCACGACCTTTTCGAATCCCAGTTCCTCGGCCATCCACCGCACTCCGGCGCCAAGATCGAACGCGGCGCGCTCCATGATCAGCGCCGGCTCGTTCGACGCGTACCGGGTGTTCAGGCCCATGGCCGGAATGCCTGCCCCGGAGATCGCGCGCAGCAAGAAGTGGCTCAGGAAGTTCGAGGCGGGATGACACATGATCACCCCGACCTTCCGCGAGTATCCCGGCGCGGCAACAAGATTTCCGTGGAGTGTCGGATAGTGGCGGCTCAGGCCCGAGTGCATCTCGATGCGGCCGTCGGATGCGGGCTCGTAGGGAATGCGCTGAAAGTAGTCGTTCGTTTTGAAAGTCATGTCACCGTCCGGTATTCGAGCATCATGTCGTGGTCTTCGTGATCGAGGATGTGGCAGTGCCACACGTAGCCTTGGAGTTCACCGTCCTGCGGTTCGCCGTGACCGTGGTGCGGAACTGCATGTGCGTGGTCGTCGAACGTGTGCACCTCGGTGGAGAAGGTCGCGTCAGGGTCGAATCCGAGTTCGTCGGTCGTCGGGAAGCGCACCACGATGCGCGTGACGGAGTTCGGGTCGCAGATCACTGTGTCCTTGAAACCGGTCTCCCAGGACTCGGGTCCGCGAAGCGGTTCGACGACGAACGGGTCGGCGTCGGGAGTCCACTTGATACCCAGTGGCCCCTGTGGTTGACGCGCGCACATCGCGAGGGTGTCGATCGCCTGCCTCCCGAGTACACGGAAGTGCACCAGGTGCAGGTGAATCGGATGGGGATCGGGAGTGGCGTTGACGATGTTCCACTGCTCCACGGTGCCCTGCCGAGGCTTTTCGATGTCGTCGGTGTCGAAGGTGAGATTGTTGAGCGACATGATCGACGGCGGCAGCCGGACATCCGACGGCTGGCTCAGCGACACGTTGCGTACCGTCTGCGGCACCGGAATCGGGCCCACCACCGGGGGTTGTCCTGCACCGCCGCGCAGGGTCTCCGGGACGGGGTCGGTGAAGCCGAGTTCTGTTCCGACGCGGAAACGCATGAACGTCGGCATCAGCACAGCGCCGATCTGCGCGGCCTGTGGCGCAGCGGGTTCGGTGTTGCGCAGTTCGACGGTGGAATCGGGTTCGAGCGCACTGAAGTCTACGAGAATGTCGACGCGCTCCCCCGGCGACAGACGCACTCGCGTCACAGGTGCCGGGGCATCGAGCACACCGCCTTCCATCCCGATCACCCAGAACGGCATGTCATTCGAGAAGTGCAGGTCCCAGATGCTGAACGAGGCCGCGTTGAGCATCCGCATCCGGTACAGGCCGCGGTCGACGCGGGCTTGCGGCCAGATCTTGCCGTTCACGACGCCGACGTCGCCGACGGCTCCGCCTTCCCAGCGCCCCTGCGGAACGACGGGGGTCGAGCGAATACTCTGTGTGCCGTCGCTGTTCACGATCTTTTCCTGGAGGACGAGGTCGAGTTCGTGGACGCCCGCGGGAAGGCCGAGTGGATTGCCGGGTTCGCCGGTGTCGTATTCGTCGCGCAGCAGATACAGCCCCGCAAGACCGGCGTAGACATTGAGCCGGGTCACGGCCATCGCGTGGTCGTGGTACCACATCGTCGTCGCTTCCTGCCGGTTCGGGAACCGGTAGGTGTAGCCCTGTCCCGGGCGTGAGATCTGCCTCGGGTGGCCGTCGAATTCCGGTGGTGTGACACCCCCGTGCAGGTGCATCGAGGTGGGCACCGCGATGCGGTCGTGCTCGCCGAGTCCGTGCAGTGACGTGTCGAAATCGGCTGCGAACGGATGGGACGTGATCCGATTGCGGTACTCGACCGTGGTTTCGCGCCCCTGCCGCGCAACGATGACCGGGCCGAGATAGGTGCGGTCGCCGTAGGCGAGGGCGGGGCCGGGAGCGAGGTCGCGATGGAAGCTGTGCGTCGTGCTCACCGCATCGATCGTCACCGTCGTGTTGTCGATGCGCGGCAGAATGGGGAGTTCGTCGACGAACGGTTCGAGCGAAGGCGAGTGGAAGAGCAACGGGTTCGAGATATCCGGACCATCGGCGAGCGCGCGGCCACCACCGAACAGCAATGGTGCACCCGCCCCGGCCCCCAAGGCCATTCCTGCGAGAAGTGTTCTGCGACTGATCTTGTGCATCATGCGCTTTCGTGTCGACCCCACACCGACCGGTACGACCACGACGAATCGTGACGGGGTTCACAGTACCATACGGTATGGTTTGGTCAAGGCTACGAAAGGCATCCGATGACACTGCAATTCCGGTCACGCTCAACATTCCTCGCAGTCGGTGCCGCTCTCGCATTCTCGACCGCGGCAGGGACACCCGGAGCGATCGACGTCGTCGCCGGATAGACCCGGTATGCGTGGGCTGCCGCGAGGCGATCCGCGGCCGACCTACTCCGCGATCTGCACGAAGCAACTCGTCACGGCGGCCACCGCAGACCACGGCGTGTAGTGTCGCACTCGCACCGGACAAGGAGAATGGTCGTGACTCGGCACTCGGCGAAGAAGACACGCGACTCCCCCCGTCGCCCACGGCTCTCACTCGACGATTGGACCGAAGCCGGATTGCAGTTACTCGTCACCGAGGGCCGCTCGGCGGTGAAGATCTCGCGTTTGTGCGACCAACTCGGTGTCACGAAAGGCAGCTTCTACTGGCATTTCGCCGATATCGACGAACTGATGCACGCCATCGCCACACGCTACTGCTCCCACGACAACGACGCCGCTCGCGGACTCACGACCGTCGAGGAAATGCCGGTGCGGGAGCGGCTCGCTCACATGGCGACGATGCTCGTCGACGACCGCTCGTGGGCCGCCGAGACCGCGGTTCGAGACTGGGCCCGCAGCGACCCTCAGGTCGCCGAGTCCGTGCGCGCGCTGGACCAGCGCATCATGGCGGTGGTCGAGAATGCCTTCCTCGAACTGGGTTTCGACGATGCCGGAGCGCGTATGCGCGCGGGCACCCTCGTGTACGCGGGGATCGGATTCGTCTACGGCCGGGACAATCTGCGCACCCCGACCGTCGACGAGATCCAGGACCTGCTCGCGGTCCTCACCCGCATGTGAGACCTCGGGTGCGATTCAGTTTCACGCCCCACGTGTCGGGACCTCGATGCTCGTCGTCCTTCTCACCGCATCCGCAGAAGTGGCCACCGGAGTGGGCACCGGCCTCGGTAAGCTCCTCGGACTCTTCGTGCCCACCGAGTAATTCGTGCATTCCATCGAGGATCGCGGTGAGGGACTCCCCGGGGTCGGCCGCGATCAGCGGAAGGATCCTGTCGTTCTCGTCGACGAGATGCGCATCGAACACGACCCGAAGCGCGTACGCGGCCGCGGCGAGGCGGACGGGCGACGGTTCCGTCGCGATCCGATCGACGAGCCCGGCGAGCACGCGGTGCACGGCGATCATCGATTCGACGAGTAGCCGCGCATCGTCGCGGCGACCCGCAGCGGGGTACAACTTGCGCTCTTCAGCGACGGCGTGCGGCATCAATGTTCCGTTGAGGTAGTCGACGGCCGCGCGCCGGGCGGTCTCGACGTCCCCTCCTGCCGCGGCGGCGTCGATCAAGGTGTCGGTGAGGATTGCGATGCGGCCCGCGATCTCGGCGTGATGGTTCCGGACGGCGTCGACGGCCTGCGCATCGGCGGCACTACTGGCGACGGGGACGACCTCGGTGCTCATGATGACTCCCTCGGTGTGGTGGCGCCTGTGGTCGTTGCCACTGGCCTTCCACCCGTCAATTTACTACAGTTATTTCCGTGGAAAACAGTGATCTGCTACACGGCCCCCGACCGGCACTTCCGCCGACGTCGCACCCGGCGCTGTCCACCCAGCGAATCGCGGTGCTCGACGACATCCGCGCACACGCCCCCACCCGCGTCGGCGACGTCTCCACACGGCTCGGACTCCACCAGAACACCGTGCGAGAGCACCTCGATGCCCTCGTCGAACTCGACCTCGTCGAACGCACCCGTGAAAAGGCACACGGACGCGGACGCCCCGCCCAGCTGTACCGCCCCACCCCCACCGCAGATCCCACCGGCGCGCACCGGGACTACGCGGGCCTGGCCACCGCCCTCGCCGGACACATCGCCCGCACCAGCACCGACCCCGAAGCAGATGCACGAGCCGCCGGAATCGCCTGGGGACGCGAGATCGCGCGCGAGGTCATCGACCTGATGGCCACCGAAACCAACGATCCGCACGCATTCGCGCTCGACGTCCTCATCCGGCTCGGATTCGACCCCGTCGACCGCGGGCCCGCACTCGGGGTCGCACTACGTCGCTGCCCACTGCTGGAAGCAGCGCGCCGCTACCCGACCGTCGTGTGCCAGGTCCACCTCGGCATCATCGAAGGTGCCCTCCTCGAAATCGACGCTCCCACCGGCCCGGGTCTCGATCTGCTCGCCTTCGCCGAACCCGCTGCGTGCAGGCTCTTCCTGCCCGATCCGTCCTTCCCCGCCCACGATTCATCGGCCCCGCCGTGAAGCCCGTCGCTCTCCGGGCACGCCGCACTGTCCGCGCGAGCGGGCATGCGCGCTTCATGACCGCCATCACGACGTGGCCTGCACTGCACCGTGCTCCCGAGGAGGTTGCGGGATGACCGAGCGTGGCAGCTGGCATCTGAAGACCGGCGCAGTGGTCGGGCTGTGGTTCACGGCGCTCGTCGTCGTCACCGTCGCACACCGCTGGATTCCGCAGTCCGGATGGCTGCTCATCCATCTGCTCGGGCTGGGAGCCGCGAGCAACGCGATCCTCGTGTGGAGCAGACACTTCACCGATGCGCTGTTGCGCCGCCCGGCGCCCGTCACCCACCGCGGCGAAACCGTGCGGCTCGTTGCGTTCAATGCCGGAGCCCTCGCCGTTGTCACCGGGATGGTGACCGGCCGCTGGCCCGCCGTGCTCCTCGGCGGCACCGTCGTGGCCGTCGCCGCCGCGTGGCACGGAGCGATCCTTCTCCAGCGCCTCAGGCGCGCACTCCCGTCCCGATTCGCGCACACCATTCGGTACTACGTCGCAGCCGCATCCATGCTGCCTATCGGTGCGGGATTCGGTGTAGCCATGGCGAACTCGGGACTCTCAGGCGACCTGCACGACCGGCTGGTGCTCGCTCACGCCGGGATCAACCTGCTCGGCTGGGTCGGATTGACAGTGCTCGGCACCCTCGTCACCCTGTGGCCCACGATGTTGCGTACCCGCATGGCACAGCGCGTGGAAACCGCGGCGCGACGCGGACTACCTGCGTTGCTCGCAGCACTCGCCGTCGGAGTGGTCGGCGCCGTCGCCGGAATACCGCTCGTGACGGCACTCGGCGTGTTCGGATACCTCGCCGCAGCCGTGTACGTCCTCGAACCGCACCTCGACGAGATCCGCCGCAAGCATCCGACCGACTTCGCGACGCTCTCCGTACTCGCCGGCGTCGTGTGGCTGCTCGGCTCCCTCACCTATCTCGGGTTCGGTATCGCACTCGCAACGACGCCGCTCGATGCAACGGAGGTCACCGGACGGGCGACCGCTGCTCTCCTCGCAGGATTCCTCACCCAGGTCCTGCTCGGTGCGCTGAGCTACCTGATGCCCGTCGTCATCGGTGGTCGCGCATCCGTCCAGGCGGCCACCGCGGAGCTCGAACGTGGTGCGCCCTGGCGCTTGTCGGTCGCGAACGGCGCATTGCTGCTGTGCGTTCTTCCCGTTCCGAGTCTCGTGCTCGTTGCGGCTTCGGTCCTCGTACTCGTCGCGTTGGCGTCCTTCCTGCCGCTCATGGTCCGCGCGATGTGGGCAGCGCGGCGCATGCGAGGGCAAACCTCGACACCGGGGCGCCCCGAGCCGGTACCCGCGCGACGCAGACTGTCGGTCGCGGCGGCCGGCCTGGGGGTCGTGGTGTTCGCGGCCGCAGTCGGTGTCGCCGCCGACCCGTCCGCGGTCGGCATCGCGACCGTCGGCACCTCTCACGTCGCCGAGACCGGGCGTACCGCGGAGGTCGAAGTTCACGTCGAGGGTATGCGGTTCGTCCCCGACGTCATCGAGGTCGCCGCCGGCGACCGGCTCGTGGTCACCCTGGTCAATACGGGTACGGACCGGCACGATTTGGTGCTGGCCAACGGCACTCGCACCGACCGCATCGACCCGGGTGCGACCACAACACTCGACGCGGGTGTGATCGGCAGCGACGTCGACGGGTGGTGCTCGGTTGCCGGGCATCGCCAGATGGGGATGACGCTGACGGTGCGCACCTCCGGTTCCGCACCGCCGCACCACGGCGAGGCCGGTTCGGAGCACGAGGCGACATCGCTTGCCGCCAGCGCTGTGTCGCACAGTCTCGGGGCCGCACCGGACTCCGGGTTCATCGCCCACGATCCGGTTGCGCCTGCACCTGATGCCGATCACCATCTGACGCTGGCTGTCACCGATGAACAACGCGAGGTCGCCCCCGGAATCACACAGCGACTGTGGACGTTCGGGGGCACCGCACCCGGCCCCACGCTGCGCGGCCACGCCGGCGACGTCTTCGAGATCACACTCGTCAACGACGGCAGTATCGGCCACTCGATCGATTTCCACGCCGGTGCGCTTGCGCCCGACGAGCCCATGCGCACGATCCAGCCGGGTGAATCACTTGTCTACCGGTTCACCGCGACCCGTGCCGGGATCTGGATGTACCACTGCTCGACCATGCCGATGTCCCTGCATATCGCCAACGGGATGTTCGGTGCGGTCATCATCGACTCGCCAGACCTCCCGCCCGCCGACCGTGAATACGTCCTGGTGCAGTCGGAGCTGTACCTGGGAGCCGAAGGAGGCGAGGCCGACTCCGACAAGATCCCTGCGGAGGACCCCGATCTGGTGGTGTTCAACGGCTATGCGAACCAGTACGACCACAGGCCGTTGCAGGCGCGGGTAGGTGAGCGGGTCCGGATCTGGGTGCTCGCAGCGGGACCGAACCGCGGCACATCGTTCCATGTCGTGGGCGGGCAGTTCGACACCGTGTGGTCGGAGGGTGAGTATCGGTTGCGGCCGGGCACCGGTGGTAGCCAGACGCTCGGTTTGTCCCCCGCGCAAGGCGGATTCGTCGAACTCGAATTCCCCGAACCCGGACAATATCCGTTCGTGTCGCACTCGATGGTCGATGCCGAGCGCGGCGCGCACGGAATCGTCGAAGTCCGCGAATGACTCTCGGCTACCGCGCCTGATTCAGCCGCTCGACCGCCCGGTCGTAACCGTCGACGAGTTCGGTCATGATTTCCGCGACAGGCCGGATCTCGTTCATCCGTCCGACGATCTGCCCGACCGGCATCGCCACGACCTCGGGATCGTTCCCCGCGGAGATACGTTGGTGCGCTTCGCTGACCAGGATGTTCTGCAAAGGCATGGGAAGAGGCGACGGCGCATCGGGCTTCGACCACGCCTCGGTCCACTTGGTCTTGAGGAGCCTGGCCGGTTTTCCGGAGTAGATACGCGACCGCACGGTATCGGACGAACTCGCGCCGAGCAGGGCACGCTGGATCGACGACGGTCCCTGCGCGGCCGAACCGAGCTTGTATTCGGAGGTGGTCAGCCAGTACGAACCCATCCACACACCGGACGCGCCGAGCGCGAGCGCTGCAGCGACCTGACGGCCCGACCCGACACCACCGGCGGCGAGAACCGCAGCGGAATCGCCGATGGCATCGACGATCTCCGGCCACAGCACCATCGACGCGACCTCACCGGTGTGGCCGCCTGCCTCGTAGCCTTGGGCGATGACGATGTCGACGCCGTTCTCGACATGCCGTTTCGCGTGTTCGACGGCACCGGCCAGTGCAGCGACAGGCACGCCTTTCTCGTGTGCAAGATCGATGACGTCCTTCGGCGGCGAACCGAGAGCGTTGGCGATGAGTGCGGGTCGGTGCCCGAGCGCCACATCGACATGGGAACGCGCGACCGAATGCAGCCAGCCCAGCACTCCGGTGGCGTGTTCGGCATCGTCGCCGAGCGGTGGAACACCCAGCTCCGTGAGTGTGCGGTCGACGAATGCGCGGTGCTCTGCCGGGATGAGGCTGTCGAGATCGACGGCGGTACCTTCCGTAGGCACCTTGGCCGGCATCACGATGTCGACACCGTACGGCTTGCCGTCGGTGTTCTCGTCCATCCAGGTGAGGACCGCGTCGAGTTCTTCGGGGTCGTTGAACCGGACGCAACCCAGCACGCCGAGGCCCCCGGCCCTGCTGATCGCCGCTGCGACGTGTTCGGACGGCGTGAAACCGAAGATCGGATACTCGATGCCGAACTTCTTACTGAGATCGGTCTGCATGTGTGTCCTTCTAGTTCGCCGCGACGAGGCCGCCGCTGCTGTACATGTCGTCTGCAGGACGGGCTTCTGCCTGCTCTTTCGCCCAGCGATAGTCGGGCTTTCCGGCAGGCGACCGCTTGATCTCGTCGGTGAACCAGACACTGCGTGGCACCTTGTAGCCGGCAATCGACGCGCGCGCCGATTCCACGAGATCGGCCAGTGCGGGACGACTTCCGCCCCGTGTCGCGACGACTGCCGCAACACGCTGCCCGAACCGCTCGTCGGGGACACCGATCACGAGCACGTCGAAGACGTCCGGGTGGGCCTTGAGCGCGGCCTCGACCTCTTCCGGATAGATCTTCTCGCCGCCGCTGTTGATCGATGAGGAGCCTCGGCCGAGCATCGTGACCGTGCCGTCGGGTTCGATCTGCGCGTAATCACCCGGGATCGAGTACCGCACACCGTTGTATTCGCGGAACGTCGCTTCGGTCTTCGCCTGATCGTTGTAGTACCCGAGCGGGATGTGTCCCTTGCGGGCGAGCAGACCGACCTTGCCGTCGCCGGGCTGCAGCGGGTTGCCGTCCTCGTCCAGTACCGAGGTCGCTGCGTCGATCTTCACGGTGGGGGCGCCGGTATGGGCCTGCCCCTTCGCGACGACGCCGATGCCTGAGAACCCCGTCTCGGAGGAGCCGATGGAGTCGGAGATCATGCAGTTCGGGAGCAGTTCGAGGAATCGTTCCTTGAGCGCAGGGGAGAACAGCGCCGCACTGGACCCCATGAAGTACATGGACGAGAGGTCATATGGCTTACCGGTTTTCGGGTTCCCCTCTTCGAGTGCATCGATCATGGGGCGGCCCATTGCGTCGCCGGTGATGAAGATGACGTTGACCTTGTGTTCCTCGATGACGCGCAGCGTGTCGTGGCCGTCGAACTCGGGGTGCATGATCAGCTTGCCGCCACCGAACAACGCCTGTAGCAGCGCCCACTGCGCACCGCCGTGGATCATCGGCGGGATCGGGAAGCGCACCATCACGGGGTTCGCGGCGCCGGTCTTCGCCAGTTCCCACTCGTCACCTACGTACTCACCGGTGAGGAAGTTGATACCGCCGCCGAGGACGCGCCACACGTCTTCCTGCCGCCACATCACGCCTTTCGGCTTGCCGGTGGTGCCGCCGGTGTAGAGCATGTACAGGTCGTCGGGGCTGCGTTCCCCGAAGTCACGCTCCGGGGAAGTCTGCGCGAGCGCCTGCTCGTAGTCGACTCCCCCGTAGCCGGAGTAGTCGAGCCCGGTTTCGTCGTCGACGACGAGCGACGTCTTCACCAGCGGTGTAGTCGGCAGCACGTTCGCGACCTTGTCGGCATACCGGCGCTCGTGGATGAGCGCCACCATGTCCGAATCCTCGAAGATGTGCTGCAACTCGTTCTCGACGTACCGGAAGTTGATGTTGACCACTACCGCCCGGATCTTGAACACCGCGATCATCGCCTCGACGGCCTCGATGGTGTTGCGCGAGTAGATGCCCACCTTGTCGCCGGGCGCGACACCCTCTTCCTGCAGGTAGTGCCCGAGGCGGTTGGTCCGCTCCTCCAGCTGCGCATAGGTGAGTTCGCGACCGTCCGACGCAAGTGCGACACGGTCGGGGACGAGATCGATGGCGTGCTCTACGAGGTCTGCGATATTAAGGGCCACGCCATCAAAATAGAACGTGTTATCGTTTCTGACAAGACCCGAACTGAGAGCCAGCTCACAACACTTCAGGAGTTCCAGTGCCCCCTACCGCCCCTACCGGCGCTGCCGAGAATTCGGACGTTTCGGAGCGTGCTCCGCACTGCCTCGTCGAGCAACGCGGACATACCCTGATCGTCACCATGAATCGGCCCGAAGCACGAAATGCACTGTCGGGCGAGATGATGGCGATCATGACCGAGGCGTGGGACCGCGTCGACAACGACCCCGAGATCCGTGTCGCGATCCTCACCGGCGCAGGCGGCGCATTCTGCGCTGGCGCCGATCTCAAAGACATGAACAAGTCCGCACCCGGCGACAAGTTCGAACGGGGCGAGCGCAGCGACGGGACAGGCAACGGCGGCGGCTGGGACCTGTCTCGCCTGCCCGCTCTGCTCAAGGGACGGAGACTGACAAAGCCCCTCATCGCGGCGGTCGAGGGCCCCGCCATCGCAGGCGGCACCGAGATCCTTCAGGCTACCGACATACGCGTCGCCGGAGAGAGCGCGAAGTTCGGCGTATCCGAAGCAAAGTGGGGCCTGTTCCCGCTCGGCGGTTCGGCGGTGCGCCTCGTCCGTCAGATCCCGTACACGATCGCCGCCGACATCCTGCTCACCGGGCGGCACCTGTTGGCACCCGAAGCCAAGGAGATCGGACTCATCGGGCACGTGGTCGAGGACGGCCAGGCTCTCGGTAGGGCGCTCGAGATCGCCGACACGATCTCCGCCAACGGGCCCGTCGCGGTTCAGGCAATCCTCGAAACCATCCGCCGCTCCGAGGGACTCCACGAAGAAGAAGCCTTCCGTATCGACGCCGAACTCGGTGCTGCCGTATTCAAGAGCGCCGACGCGAAGGAAGGGCCTCGCGCCTTCGTCGAGAAGCGAGCGCCGAAATTCACCGGTGCCTGACGGGAATTCACCTGCCGCGCTGTGAGGCCGCTGCGCGCTGGTCCAGTTCCGCCAACGTGATCGGATGCGCCGGAGGGGCATCGAGCACAACGCTGCGGACAGTGCTCAGGTGATCGTCGACGTGCAGTAGCTCGCCGGGGTTCAGCGCCGACCAGTGCGGGTCTTCGTCCATTCTCTCGCTGGCAACCACCACGGCCGGATACTGCGCGAGGTGCCCTGCCTGCACACGCACGGTGCCTGCAGTACCGCCGTGGTCGAGGCGACGATCACCCTGGGCGCCTCCGCCCGGACGTTCGAGTACCCACAGTTCGTGTGTATCCGGGTATCGCAACGCCCAGAGCTCGGTGGCGGTCGTCAGGATGACGTTGAGAGCGAAGATCGGGAGGTTCTCGGCAGCCCACTGTGCTGCGGCGGTGAGGCCGGCCGTCACGTCCCCGTCGTGCTCGTCGATGCGTCGGGTGACGAGCGCGAAGAACCGCTCCGAATCCGTGTCGCCCTGCACGAGACCCCTGTATGACCCGAGCTCCGCGTCCAGCCGGTCGAGATCGCCGAGAACGCCGTTGTGCGCGAACAACCGTCTGTTCTGCTCGAACGGATGTGTGTTGCGCGGGGCGAGTCCGCCCGTGGACGCGTACCGGATATGAGCGAGAAACGTCCGCGAAGACCGCTCTCTGGCTTCCGTGGCGAATGCTCGATCCTCGTACGCGGCCATCGGTTGCTTCTCCACGAGGGGTTCGTCGCTGTCGGTGAACGTGCCGAGACCCGTGCCGTCCGGCTCGCGACGGCTCTGGCGAGCCAGAGAATCGGAAGCGTCGAGCAGCCAGAAGGTCGCGTGTACGCGGTGCGGTGCAGCACTGAGCGCGAACAGTCGGCACATGCGGACCCCCTCGCCACGGAACTCCGGATGGCTCGAGGATAGGTCAGACCCGCGTACCGCGAGACGGAAACGGATGCAGAGCAGTCAGCCCAGTACGACGTCGGCCAGCGACTGCACGTGCTCGGCGTCGCGGCACGACACCAGGAGCATCGTCACTCCCGCGTCTTCCCACCGCTTGACCCCCGCACGCACCTCGTCGCGATTGCCCACGATCATCGTCTCGGTGACCATCTCGTCGGGAATCGCCGCAGCCGCCTCGTCCTTACGTCCGGAGCGGAACAGTTCGGTGACCTCGTCGACCACTTCGCCGTATCCCATCCGGCGGTAGACCTGCGCGTGGAAGTTCAACTCGGGAGCACCCATTCCGCCGACGTAGAGCGCGGTGACCGGTTTCATTCCGGCGATCGTCGCGGCCCGGTCGTCGGTCACCACCACCTGGCAGGTCGCCGCGATCTCGAAGTCCTCACGAGTGCGACGCGCTCCCGGACGGGCGAATCCTTCGTCGAGCCATTCGTTGTACATCGGCGCGAGGCGCGGGGAGTAGTAGATCGCGAGCCAGCCGTCGGCGATCTCGGCGGTGAGCGCGACGTTTTTCGGTCCTTCGGCTCCGAGCCAGATCGGGATGTCGGGACGGAGCGGATGCGTGATGGGCTTGAGTGGTTTACCGAGCCCCGTCGCCCCTTCCTGCGAGTACGGCAGCGGATAGTGCGGACCCGCGCTGGTGACGGGTTCCTTCCGCGCGAGAACATCGCGGATGATCGACACGTACTCGCGGGTCCGGGCCAGCGGTTTCGTGAACGGTTGCCCGTACCAGCCTTCGACGACCTGCGGTCCGGATACCCCCAGACCGAGGATGTGCCGACCACCGGAAAGATGATCGAGGGTGAGCGCGTGCATCGCGCAACTCGTCGGGGTTCGGGCCGAGATCTGCACAACCGACGTCCCGAGGCGCACTCGCTCGGTCGCCGATCCCCACCATGCGAGCGGAGTGAACGCATCGGATCCCCACGATTCGGCCGCGAAGACCGCGTCGAACCCCGCAGCCTCCGCGGCAGTAACGAGTTCCGGTCCGTTGGCCGGAGGTTGCGCGCCCCAATATCCCAACTGAAGTCCCAGTTCCATTGCACGCCTTTCAGGTCGGATGACTGGCCATGCCGCGCTGTTCACACGCTACTCTTGCCAGCGACATTAGAACCTGTTCTACTCGAAGATGTGAGTCTGGGAAAGAGCGCGGTCGTCGAACCGCCACTGAGAGCCCCGTTGAATCTTCAGTTCGACTACACCCGGTCCACCGGGCCTGCCGTCGGTGCATTCGTCACCGGTTTGCGCGACGGGCGGATCGTCGGCGCACGTGGTTCGGACGGGCGAGTGCTCGTCCCTCCCCCGGAATACGACGCGATCACCCACGAGCCGCTCGTCGATTTCGTCGAGTCGGGGCAGACCGGCACCGTGGTGAGCTGGACGTGGAATCCCGAGCCTCTGCCCGGGCAGCCGTTCGACCGCCCGTTCGCGTGGGCTCTGATCCGGCTCGACGGTGCGGACTCGTCGCTACTGCACGCCGTCGACGTCCCTTCTCCCGACGACATGAGCACCGGCATGCGGGTGCGCGTCCGATGGGCGGACGAGCGGGTGGGCGACATCCACGACATCGTCGCGTTCGAGCCGGGCGAGGCCGAGGCAGCACCCGCTGCCGACGCCGACACCGAGCCGGTAGGCATGATCGTCACGCCCCTCGACCTGCACTACACGCACACGGCGTCTCCCGAGGAATCGTGGTACCTGCGCGGATTGAAGGAAGGGAAGCTCGTCGGCGGGCGAACCGGGCCCGGGGGCAAGGTGTACGTTCCGCCGCGAGGTGCAAGCCCCACCGACGGCGTTCCGACGAAGGAACACGTCGAGCTGTCCGACAAGGGCATCGTCACCACGTTCTGCATCGTGAATGTTCCGTTCATGGGCCAGCAGATCAAACCCCCGTACGTCGCCGCATATGTGTTGCTCGACGGCGCCGACATTCCCTTCCTGCACCTGATCCTCGAGTGCGATGCCGCAGAGGTCCGTATGGGCATGCGCGTCGAAGCGAAATGGCGACCGCAGGAGGAATGGGACTACACCCTCAGGAACATCGAATACTTCCGTCCCACCGGCGAACCCGACGCCGACTTCGACACTTTCAAACACCACCTCTAGGAGCCGCGGAATCATGACAGACATTGCAGTCGTCGGCTTCGCGCACGCTCCACACGTCCGCGAAACGCACGGCACCACCAACGGTGTCGAAATGCTCGTGCCCTGCTTCCAGGAGCTCTACGGCGAGCTCGGAATCACCAAGTCCGACATCGGTTTCTGGTGCTCCGGTTCGTCCGACTACCTCGCAGGTCGCTCGTTCTCGTTCATCTCGGCCATCGACGCGATCGGTGCAGTTCCCCCGATCAACGAGTCGCACGTCGAGATGGACGCAGCGTGGGCCCTCTACGAGGCCTGGGTAAAGCTCATCACCGGTGAGGTCGACACCGCGCTCGTATACGGGTTCGGCAAGTCGTCGGCCGGCACGTTGCGGCGCGTCCTCTCGCTCCAGCTCGATCCTTATCTCGTCGCACCGCTCGGCCTCGACGCCGTGTCGCTCGCCGGATTGCAGGCACGGATCGGACTCGACTCCGGCAAGTGGACCGCGGAGCAGATGGCCGAGGTCGCCGTCCAGGCACGCGCGGCAGCGAAAAGCAGGCCCGACGCCCAGATCAGCGGCGATGTCACCGTCGAGGAATTGCTCGCGACACCGTACGTCGCCGACCCGTTGCGCCGTCACGACTGCGCCCCCGTCACCGACGGCGCTGCCGCGATCATCCTGGCGTCCGGCGACCGCGCGCGGGAACTGTGTGAGAACCCCGCGTGGATCACAGGGATCGAGCATCGCATCGACTCCCCGAATTTCGGAGCCGCCGATCTGACGTCCGCGCCGTCCGCACGCGCTGCCGCTGCGGCTGCCACCGGCGGTGACATCTCCTTCGACCTCGCCGAGCTGCACGCACCGTTCACCCACCAGGAGTTGATCCTGCGTGAGGAGATCGGATTGAACGGCAACACTGCGATCAATCCGTCGGGTGGTCCGCTGACCGGCAACCCGATGTTCTCCGGTGGGCTCGAGCGTATCGGTTTCGCCGCCAAGGCAATCATGGATGGGAAGGCGGGCAGGGCACTCGCCCACGCCACGGGTGGCGCTGTACTGCAACAGAATCTGGTAGCCGTTCTGGAGGGACGAAACTGATGGCGAAGCAACCTGCAGCTGTCCTCGGAACCGGACAGACCCACTACGTCGCGAAGCGGCACGATGTCTCGATGGCAGGACTCGTCCGCGAAGCAATCGACCGAGCCATGGCCGACGCCCATGTGGGCTGGGACGACATCGACGCGGTCGTGATCGGGAAAGCTCCCGATCTGTTCGAAGGCGCGATGATGCCCGAACTGGCGATGGCCGACGCGATCGGCGCAACCGGCAGGCCTTTGCTGCGCGTTCACACCGCCGGCTCCGTGGGCGGTTCCACCGCCAATGTCGCTACGAGTCTCGTCCAGGCGGGTATCCACCGGCGCGTACTTGCGGTCGCGTGGGAGAAACAGTCCGAATCCAATGCGATGTGGGCGCTGTCCACGCCCGTCCCGTTCACCATGCCGGTCGGTGCAGGCGCAGGTGGCTACTTCGCGCCCCACGTCCGCTCGTACATCCGTCGCTCCGGGGCACCCGAACACGTCGGCTCGATGGTCGCTGTGAAAGATCGTCTCAACGGCGCGAAGAACCCGTACGCCCACCTCAAGCAGCCCGACATCACCCTCGAGAAGGTGCAGGCGTCGCAGATGCTGTGGGATCCCATCCGCTACGACGAAACGTGCCCGTCCTCTGACGGTGCATGCGCCGTGGTGCTCGGCGACGCCGACAGCGCTGCCGCAGCCGAGGCGGACGGGCGCACCGTCGCGTGGATCCACGCGACCGCGATGCGCACCGAACCGACCACCTACGCCGGCCGCGACCAGGTGAACCCCGAAGCAGGCCGGATCGCTGCCGCAGCACTGTGGAAGCAGGCCGGGATCACCGACCCGCTCACCGAAATCGACTGCGCCGAGATCTACGTCCCGTTCTCGTGGTTCGAACCGATGTGGCTCGAGAACCTCGGGTTCGCCCCGGAAGGTGGCGGGTGGAAACTCACCGAGGCAGGAGAAACTGCAATCGGGGGGCAACTTCCGGTCAATATGTCCGGCGGCGTCCTGTCGTCGAACCCGATCGGCGCGTCGGGCATGATCCGCTTCGCAGAGGCGGCGATCCAGGTCATGGGTAAGGCCGGAGAACATCAGGTCGACGGCGCACGCAAAGCACTCGGACACGCGTACGGTGGTGGCTCGCAGTACTTCTCGATGTGGGTCGTCGGGTCCGAGAAGCCGGCGAACTAGGAGTATGTCATGGTGAAGTTCACCGTCGGCGTCGCGATGACACCACTGGATCAGCTCGCGGGGATCGCGAAGACCGCCGAGGAATGCGGCTTTTCGTCGATCGCATTGCCGGATTCGTTGTTCTACATGGAGAAGCAGACCGTCGACTATCCTTACACGCCGGACGGGTCGCGGATGTGGACGGCGGACACACCCTGGGTGGACCCGCTCATCGCCGCAGCTGCGATGGGGGCAGCTACGTCGACGATCGAGTTCTACACACAGGTCCTCAAACTCGGCTCCCGCAATCCGGTACTGCTCGCCCGTCAGGTCGGTTCGGTCGCGAACCTCACGAACAACCGGTTCGGGCTCGGCGTCGGGATCGGCTGGGCACCAGAAGAATTCGAATGGTGCGGCGTTCCCTACGCGCGACGCGGAAAACGTGTCGACGAAATGATCGATGTACTGAAGCTGATCCTCGGTGGTGGCATGGTCGAGCACCACGGTGAGTTCTACGATTTCGATCGCCTGCAGATGAGCCCGGCCCCGAGCAAACCGGTGCCGTTGTACGTCGGTGGCCACACCGACGTGGCGTTGCGCCGGGCCGCGCGGGTCGGCGACGGCTGGACCTCGGCAATGATCAAGTTCGACGATCTCGTCCCCGTGATCGACCGTTTGGGCACCCTGCGCAGCGAATACGGCCGGTCCGACACCCCCTTCGAGATCCAGACGGTGTGCATCGACAAGTTCGGCTCGTCCGGTTACACCGAACTCGCAGACGCGGGGGTCACCGACATCATCGTCGTGCCATGGATATTCGACGGTCACGGATTCGACTCCCCGCTCGAGGCAAAGCAGGAATCGTTGCAAAGGTTCGCCGAGAAGTTCATCCACGCGAAGGGCTTCATCCACGAGAGAGGCACAGCATGAGCGAGGAACATCCCGCACGCGTCGCGGCACGCTCGTCCCAGGCGGCCGCGAGCGGCAAGCGCAAGGACGAATGGCTGGCGCTGTTCGCTGACGACGGATATGTCGAAGATCCTGTCGGACCGTCGGGGTTCGACCCGGAAGGCAAGGGCCATCACGGGACGGAGGCGATCGCGAAGTTCTACGACATGACGATCGCGAACACCGACTCGCTCGAGTTCCTCGTCGACGACGTCCTGGTGTGCGGCGACGAGTGCGTCAACATCGGCACCATTCGCACGACGATGGCCGGCAACATCATCGACGCCGAGGGCGTGTTCGTCTACCGGGTGAACGCCGAAGGCAAGATCGCGTCGCTGCGCGCCTTCTGGGAAGTCGATCGAGCGATGAAGACGCTGCGTCCGGCCCAGTAGAGTCGGACCGTGGTCACTGCCGGAATCGTTCTCGCTGCGGGGGACGGCTCACGGTTGGGTGGTCGGGCGAAAGCCCTGCTACCCCACCGGGGCCGTCCCCTGCTGCATTCCGTCGTCGATGCTCTCGAGCAAGGCGGGTGCGACCGGACGATCGTCGTGACCGGCGCGTACGCCGACGAGGTGGCTGCAGCGTGCCCACCCGGAACAACCCCGGTGTACAACTCCCGATGGGAGATCGGAATGTCGACCTCGCTTCGGTGCGGGGTCGACGCGGCGGCCGGTGCCGACGTGATCGCGCTGACGGTGGTGGATTTCCCCGGCATCAACGCCGAACTCGTACATGCAATCCTGTCGGCGCACGAACCCGGAACCGTGACCTTGCCGGTGTTCGGCGAGCGCCCCGGTCATCCCGTCGTCTTCGACCTGGTCGACGCGGTAGCGGCGGCGCAGCAAGCACGTGGCGACGAGGGCGCGCGATCGTTCCTCTCCCGTAATCGCGACCGGGTGCGGCAGTTGGATTGCGCAGGTCTCGCGGATCCCGGCGACATCGACACCGTCGGCGACTTGCATCGACTGGACTGACATTGTTCTCCTGTCGCTCGGATCGCGCACATGGACGATTAATTGACTTACTAGTCAATTAATTATTATCCTCGGTTCATGGCCCGTACCGTCGACCCCGAACTCCAAGCGCAACGCCGCAATGCCATCACCGATGCGGCCGCCGTGCTCTTTGCCGAACACGGTTACGAAGCAACCCCTGTCACCGCGATCGCGAAAGCCGCGGGCGTCAGTTCGGGCACGGTCTTCCATTACTTCGGCGACAAACGCGGCGTCTTCCGGGCAATCTTCGAGCGCGACCTGCCCGAATCCCGGGCGATGGTCGAACGCTATCGCGACGCCGAGGATCCACTGGAGGCGATTCTCGACCTGGTCGCCGAACTCGTCGAACCCGCCTCCGACCCACTCGCCGCGGGCCTCGTGATCGAGGTGATGCGGCAGGTCGCCCACGACCCGCAACTCGCCGTGGTCCTCGACGAGACGGACGCCGTAGTGAGCCGAGGACTCAGCGATCTCCTCCGTCGCGCGCACCACCGGATCGACCCCGCGCTCGACCCGGACGCGACCGCCACCTGGATCCGTGCGATCACGGATTCTGCTTTTCTCTACGCGGACAACCCGTCTGCGGTAGCTCCCGTGGAGACCATGCGGACGGTCATCCACCGCTATCTCACCGGACATCGAAAGGGACCTCATGACGACGATGCGTGACGATGCAACGAAGATCTCCGTCTCCTGGATGATCCCCGCCGTCGTGGCGGCGGCATGCATCCTGGTCGGCATCGGGCTCGGCTTCGCCGCTCCCCCGGTCTGCCGCTGGGCCGTCGACACTCTGCCGACAGTCCCCGGGCCGGTGGAACTTCTCTCCGAGCTGACCACCGCGTGGTCGCTACCGATCCTGACCATCCTCGGGATCGTCGGGGGCGTGGTCCTCGCCATGAGCACCCTCGGCGAATCACTCACCGTCACCGTGGATTCCGACGGTGTACTCCTCGAGCAGGACGACGACGCGCTCTATGTTCCGCGAAACAAGATCGTCGGCGCCCACCTCGATGAGAAAGACCTGGTCCTGACTGACGTCACGCGCCGTGAACTCGCCCGTCGCAAATTCGGCGACCTCGACAAGATCGCCGTCGCCCACGCATTCACCGAGCACGGATACCCCTGGACCGACACGTCACACAACGATGACGAATTCACCCGGTGGATCGACGGTGACCCCAGCCTCGACAGCGAAATCCACGCACTGCTCCGCGAACGACGTACCGCGCTCTCCCGCAAAGATTCCCATGTAGCCGGTCAGCTCCACGGAACGCTCCAGGAGCGCGGCATAGTCGTCCGCGATCGCAAGGAACGCCAGGAATACCGTCGGGTCCCGCTACGCGGAGGCGGTCCTGCCGGATTGCCGGATGGTCATCGGTAACGACGCCGGAAACGCGGTCCATCGGCAGTTCCGAGTGCATTGGTCGGGCAAATCCTGTTCTGAGCCGAGGAAAACGTCGAACAGCAGGAATGGGAACGGACACCGATCCGTTGACGGTGAGGCGCGACGAAGCCGCTCGTCCATGACCGATCCTCGCGCCTTCTCGGCACGAGACCTGGCGACACCACGGAACCAGACCTCAGTCCGTTCACGCCGGACGTGAGTAGTTCAGAATCCGATGCAGTGAAGCGGTGCCAGCCGACCGGCGTGCAGAGCGGCAATCACGAACTCTTCATGCGGGACCATCGGGGTCGGTAATTCTCGCACGTCGAACCATTGCAGCGCCGCTGCCTTCTCACGCTCTATCAGCCGTGGCTCACGTAACCAGCTGCGACATTCGACGAAGAAGTCCACTCGATGATCCTTGTACGAGTGGCCGGGCAACTCCTGGCGATGCAACGAGGTCAGCGCCACGAGATCGTCAGGATCGACCACGACACCGAGCTCCTCGGCACACTCACGAACAGCGGCATCGAAAACCGACTCGCCCCGCTCGACGTGTCCCGCCGCAGCGTGAGCCCAATGTCCGTCCAGGTAGCCAGTGCCCTCCCTCAGTTGGAGCAGGACCTCCTCGCGCCCGACAACGTTGCGACGGAACAGCACATAGACCGCAGGCACGACCTGAAAGCGTTTATTCACGCGCACACGGTAACGGGCGAGGGTGACACCACACCGCGACCGGGCGGGCGGCAGACCCACGATGGCGTTCTCCCGTGCGTCCGAGCACCTCTGGAATCGAGTCCCCTCTGGCATCATCGGTACGGGATTGAACCGGAGTAGACCACACGAACATTGTGCTGGCCAAGGAATCCGCGACATTGAAGGGGATGTTCGATGGAAGCTTTGCTTATCGGTGTGACCGCAATCGTGGTGCTCGTCGGAATCGACCAGGCAGCACTGTGGGCAGAGAGAAGAGGATGGATCTTCTGGCGCAAGAGCAAGCCACGCACGGCCGACGCGGGGAGCGGCACGTTGGGGATGATGGACGAACTGTTTTCCCCCGCGAAGAGGCATGTCACTGAAGAAGTTGTGGGTAAGAGGCACGCTCGAATCGACGTCGCTGTAGGAGACGGCGGATGGATCGATCTCGATAGTGGCCGGGTACGGCTGTCGACGTCCGATCAACCGTAGCCGTGTGTGCAACGGTCTCCGGGGCAGGAACGGTACTCCATGGCCGAAGGCTGTCCTGACGGTTGACCGCCGATGCACGCGAGGTCGGATCGACTATCCGGGTGCCGTGTTCATCTGCACGGTCATCGCTGTTCGTCGGTGTGCGGATGCACGCCACGAGTACCCAGCGGGGCATACACGTCCTCGGTGCGTAATCCTGGGTGTGGGTGACTCATCCAGTTGCAGAACTGATCGTGACGATGATCTTTCTCGTCTCTGCCGACGCCTCGACCGTCACCGTGGGTGCGCTCGTTCGAGTTCCGATGTATGACTGTGCGATAGTCGCGCCACTGGGATAGCTAAGACGAGAATCGAGGAACACATGGCCACCGAAAACTCAGGTGCTGCAACGTCCGAGACGAACACGGTCGCGATCGGATTCGTCTTTCCTCCCAGCCAACCACCCGAACGCCTTCGCGACGCCGCACTCGCCGTGGAGGCCGCCGGCATCGACGAGTTCTGGCTCTGGGAAGACTGCTTCGCGGAGTCCGGCCTGGCTCCCGCCGCCGCGGTGCTCGCCTGGACGGAGCGCATCCGCGTCGGCATCAGCCTCATCCCCGTACCGCTGCGCAATGTGGCCCTGACCGCCATGGAAATCGCCACCCTCGCCCGACTCTTCCCGGACCGGCTGTTGCCCGGCATCGGTCACGGCATCCTCGAGTGGATGGGACAGGCCGGCGTCCGAGCGAAGTCACCGATCACGCTGCTACGCGAATACAGCACTGCGTTGCGGGCGCTGCTCGACGGAGAGACCGTCACGACCCAGGGCCGGTACGTCCAACTCGACGACGTCCGACTCGCGTACCCGCCCGCACTCGTACCGCCGCTACTGATCGGCGCCACCAAACCCAGAACGCTCGCAATCGCGGGTGAACTCGGTGACGGTGTGCTGCTCGGCGGCGGAAACGAGACACCGGACGGGGTGCGGGAAAGTCTGCGCCTGGCCCTGCAGGCTCGCGACGCTCGTGGCCTCGACCGGCCGTTCGAGGTGGTCATGCCGGCGATGGTGCCGGTTGATGCGTCTGCCGACGAGATCGAGGCGACGGTGCGGCCGTATGCGGCGGCCGGTGTCACGCGCGTGACTGTCTGCGGCATCGATGCGGATGGGGCGCCCGACGGCAGTGATCGACTACTGCATCTGGTGGATGTGGTCGCGGAGGTGCGCTCCCGGTTCGCGTAGTGCGCGTGCGGTCGGCCACTCCCGGCTGTACGCCATCCGCACACTGTCCCAATACTCGGCGATCCCGCTGATGAGTCCGTACCCCTGCTCGGCCACCGCGACGACGGACGTCTCGAGGTCACCGACTTCGAAGCACACGTTGCGCACCTCAGGTCGTTGGCCGTCGCCGTGGGCGACCCCGGCTTGTGGTCGGGACTGACGAAGGTCGCGGCTCCAACCGGACCCCTGCGACGTGATGCCGATGTGGTCGAACATTGTACGTGTGCCATGGAATCCCTCCTCCGGTCGTTGTCGTGCCGATTCGATGCTGAGATCTGATCGTTGGAGCCGCCACCGGCGTCGTGGCGGCTACCGGTCGACCTGGAGCTCCCGAACCTGCAGGATGATCGAGCGGAGGCTCCAGAGGATTACCTGCGCGATGCGTCTTCGTGGGACCGGACCGCGAATCGGTCGTCCCTACCGCTTCCAACGCTGCACTCGATCCGACAAGTCAATCGGTAGGAACGTTTCGAATTGCGCTTCTGCACAACACTTTACGATATCAACGTGCACCGACCAGATATCATGTCACGTAGGCGCGAGATTGCCTCTCTCACAATCCAATTCGTCCACGCGTTGGCTCCGGCCATCGGCGAACACGCAGAGATCAGCATGCGACGTCCCATCGAGCACACCGAGCCTCCAGCGGCATCCCGCACAGAGCCGCCGGAGGTCTCGCCGCTGCGTGGGCACGCAGCCGGTTGTCCGTACTGGCACACAGTGGTCGCAATGCGAGTGAACGTCCCAGGTTACCCAGGCCCAAGCGGCGTCCACGTCGACCCACATCCCTGTCCTGGAGGGCCGCTGGAGATGGGATTCGAATTAGGACATACGCATAGTATCCACCACCACGGGCGGTCGAGGATCATCCCAGGTGCTATCGTTCTTGATAGCACTCTGAGGAGGTAGTTCCGATGTCATCCATCGTCGTCCGAGGGCTCGACGAGTCCGTCAAAAAGCGGCTCGCCGCCCAGGCCAAGGAGCACGGCCGCTCCATGGAGGCCGAAGCCCGCGACATTCTCACCAAGGCCACGCGTCGGCCACACATCGGTCTCGCACTCATGCGTGCAGCGCAGGAAGCCGGGGGCGTCGAGGATCTCCCCCTACCCGAGCGCTCCGACGTCGCCCGCGCGGCGGACTTCACGTGATCGTCCTCGACACCAATGTGATCTCCGAGATCTTCCGACCGGAGCCGGAGAGCGTGGTCATCGCGTGGATGGAAGGCCTCACTGGCGAGGTTGCGATCACCGCCATCACTCTCGCCGAACTTCTGGCCGGCGTGCGCCGCCTCCCGAAAGGCCGGCGCAGGTCGACACTGGCCGCGAAGATCGACGCCGCGCTCGAGCCCTACCGAGACACCATGGCGATCCTGCCATTTGACGACGGTGCCGCCGAGCACTACGCCGCCGTCCTCATCAGGCGTGAACAGGCAGGGCTGCCGATCCACACCGCCGACGCCCAGATCGCCGCGATCTGTCTGGCACACGGAGCCACATACGCGACACGGAACACCAAGGATTTCACCGGTACCGGAGTCGAATTGGTCGACCCCTGGTGTGCCTGAATCAGCAACCCTGAGGAGTTCGGGCGCTGGTCACCAGCGCCACGAGGTGCAGCAGAAGGGAGTGGCCGCGTCGATTTCCGGGCGGTACTGCGACACCGAGCAGGTCGTGCATCGTGTCGACAAATGGATTGTGAACCGCGTGCTGGACAATCGCCCGTGATGCCAACAACACTGCGCTCGCCCACGGTCGGCTACGTCCTGGTGCTGATCCCGTTCGTGCTGAGCTTCTTCACCCGATTCGCACCAGGAAGCCTGGCCGGACCACTCGCCGACGAGCTCGATTTCTCCGGTGCCCAACCTGGAGAGGGGTTCTGGCGGCCACCGCGGTGGTGTCGTTGCTGAGTGCGGCGGCGGTACTGATGTTCGTGCGGCATCTTCCGTCTGCGGTGGTGGACCGCACGACGGGTCAGGAGACCAGCACTGGTGTCGGCGCCTTGCTGCGGGATCGCACGCTTATTGCGTTCACACTCGTTGCCGTGGGCACGAACTCGACGTTCTACACCTTCACCAGCCTGTGGGGTACGCCGTTTCTGACCACTACCGGTATGGCATCGGCAACCGCGGCGACCGTGATCTCCGCAGCATTGCTTGTGTATGGACTGACCTCGTTGGCCGTCGGTCGTTTCTCGGATGTACACGGCCGGAAGGCCGCAACGATGGTCGTGGTCAGCGCGGTCGGGGTCGGCGGCTGGATAGCAGTGTTCATCGCTGCGCAACTATCGGGCGCCACAGCGATGGCAACGGTCGGGATGCTGCTGGCCGCGGTCGCGGCCGGCGGCGTCGTCGTGGTGTTCTCGATGGTCAACGACCACACCGGCTCTCGCGGCGGTGCAACCGCACTGGCGGTGGTCAACGGTGCGGTGTTCCTGGTCGTGGCAGTACTCCAGCAGGTCATCGGGTGGCTGGTCGATGCCGGAGACGGTGGGCCGCAGGCCTACGGAATCGGGATCGGACTGGTCGCTGCGATCGCCACCGTCGGCCTCGGATTCGCGGTGCGCGCGGCCGTTGCTACAAGAGTGGTTGAGTCTGCAGATGCATCTCGATGAGCGATGGTCCCGTGTTCCATCGCGCCACAGATCCCTTCCCCTTTCCTACCGCTTCGGAGTGGCCCCGACCAGCGGGTGGCCGGCCGGGCCCCTCGACCGGCGCGACACCCTGCTGGTCGCGACCGGCCTGTCCTCCACCGAGGTCAGTGCTTGACCGGGCACCCACCCTGCGTCTTGTAGTCGACCTGGAATTCCTTGATCCCGTTGAGCCAGCCGGACCGCAGACGATGCGGATCGGAGATCTTGGTGATGTCCGGAATATGGTCCGCGATTGCGTTGAAGATCAGGTCGATCTCCATGCGAGCGAGGTTGGCGCCGAGGCAGTAGTGCGCACCGGTTCCACCGAATGCGAGGTGCGGGTTGGGATCCCGGAGAATGTCGAATTCCCGTGGGTTTTCGAAGACCTCTTCGTCGTTGTTGGCCGATGCGTACAGCATCACGACGCGGTCGCCCTTCTTGATCGCCTGACCACCGAGCTCGGTGTCCTCGAGTGCGGTGCGCTGGAACGAGATAACCGGTGTGGCCCAGCGGATGATCTCGTCGGCAGCCGTCTTCGGACGGTCGCGCTTGAAGATCTCCCACTGCTCCGGATTGTCGAGGAAGGCCGCCATGCCGTGGGAAATTGCATTGCGGGTGGTCTCGTTACCCGCGACGGCGAGAACGATGAAGAAGAATCCGAATTCCTCGGGCGCGAGTTCGTCGCCGTCGATGTCCGCTTCGATGAGGGTGGTGACGATATCGTCCGCCGGATTCGCCTTACGCTCGGCAGCCATCTGGTAGGCGTAGCCGAGGACCTCCATCGAGGCCGCTGCCGGATCGGCGGTGTTGTCCGGATCGTCGTACCCGGTCATCTGATTGGACCACTCGAAGATCTTCGCGCGATCATCCTGGGGCACACCGATGAGATCGGCGATGGCCTGCAGCGGCAGCTCGGCAGCGATCTGGGTGACGAAGTCGCCGCCGCCCTCCTGACATGCCTCGGCAACGATTTTCTTTGCCCGCGAGTTCAATTCGTCGCGCAGACCGTTGATCGCGCGGGGTGTGAATCCACGCGCGACCAGCTTACGCAGCTTGGTGTGCTCGGGCGCGTCCTTGTTGAGCAGGACGTGACGCTGAAGCTCGATGGCCTCTCGCGGCATGTCGTCGTTGAACCGCGGAATCGCAGTGTTCTCCCAGTTGGAGAACACATCGCTCCGGCGGGAGACTTCGCGGACCTCTTCGTGGCGGGACACGACCCAGAAGCCCTCGTCGTGGAAGCCGCTGACATCCGGCGACTTCTTGTTCCACCAGACCGGTGCCGTCCTGCGCAGTTCGGCGAATTCTTCGAACGGCATACGCTCCGCAAAAAGATCGGGATCTGTGAAGTCGATGCCTTCGGGGATGCTGGGCTGTGCCACCACTGAACCTCTCCTGCCCTTGCACGGATACCCGCGCTGTAATGTGGAACACGTTCTAGAATCATTGAAGCACAGCACACGCGGCTCGCCAAGGAAACCGTGCTTCCAAACAGCGAGACCACCTCTTGCACCACTCGATAACCTGTTCTATTTTCCGAGGTAGGAACGCTGCCCCGAGGGGCACACAGAAAGGAGCCCGCTGTGGGCACACCCGTCATCGTCGAGGCCGCACGCACCCCGATCGGCAAGCGAGGTGGCTGGCTCTCCGGCCTCCACGCCGCCGAAATCCTCGGTGCAGCACAGAGCGGGCTTATCGAACGGTCCGGGATCGACCCGGCACTCGTCGAACAGGTCATCGGCGGCTGCGTCACCCAGGCCGGCGCCCAGTCCAACAACATCACCCGCACGGCCTGGCTGAATGCCGGACTGCCGTGGCAGGTCGGCGCCACCACGATCGACTGCCAGTGCGGCTCCGCGCAGCAGGCGAACCACCTCATCGCAGGTCTCATCGCAACCGGTGCCATCGAAGCCGGAATCGCTTGCGGCATCGAAGCGATGACGCAGGTGCCGCTCGGCGCCAACGTCGGCGACCAGGCCGGACCCCGCCGGCCCGAGTCGTGGAACATCGACATGCCGAACCAGTTCGAGGCCGCCGAACGAATTGCTCGGCGCCGCGGCATCACCCGCGATGACGTGGACGCCCTCGGTGTGCGCTCCCAGCAACTCGCGAAGCAGGCATGGGACGAAGGCCGCTTCGAACGCGAGGTCCTGCAGATCGTCGCCCCTGTCGTCGACAAGGAAGGCAAGCACACCGGCGAAAAGCAGACCGTCACCCGCGATCAGGGGCTGCGCGACACGTCCGCCGAGTCGTTGGCCAAGTTGAAGCCCGTGCTCGACGGCGGTATCCACACCGCAGGCACCTCGTCGCAGATCTCCGACGGTGCGGCCGCGGTGCTTCTGATGGATGAGGACAAGGCGAAGGCTCTGGGCCTGAAGCCGCGCGCACGGATCGTCTCGCAGGCACTGGTCGGCTCCGAGCCCGAATTCCACCTCGACGGCCCTGTCCAGGCGACTGCGAAAGTGCTCGAGAAGTCCGGCATGAGCATCGGCGACCTCGACCTGTTCGAGGTCAACGAGGCTTTCGCTTCGGTGCTGCTGTCGTGGGCCCAGGTCCACGGGCCCGACATGGACAAGGTCAATGTCAATGGTGGAGCGATCGCATTGGGTCACCCGGTGGGGTCGACGGGGTCGCGGTTGATCACGACGGCGCTGCACGAACTCGAGCGGCGCGACGCATCGACGGCGCTGATCACCATGTGTGCGGGTGGCGCGCTCGCCACGGGCACCATCATCGAACGCATCTGATCATGGGCAGCGAGGCGGCCCCCAAGGGGCTCGATTCGAAGGCGACGACCTCGATCATCAAGTGGATGTCGCGTGTGAACGTGGTCCTGTACCGGGCCACCGGTGGCCGCCTCGGTGGAAAGTGGCGGGTGGGCAGCGCATTTCCGTGGGGAATCCCGGTGTGCCTGCTCACCACCACCGGCCGGAAGACGGGGCAGCCACGGACCGCTCCCCTGTTGTTCCTCGAGGCCGACGGCAAGGTGTTGCTCGTCGCGTCCCAGGGCGGGCTGCCGAAGCATCCGCTGTGGTTCCGCAACATCCAGGCGAATCCCGAGGTGACCGTCCAGATCCGGTCGGACATCCGTCAGATGAAGGCTCGTGTCGCCACGGATGCGGAGCGCGCACAGTACTGGCCGAAACTCACGGCGATGTATCCGGATTTCGACAACTACCAGTCGTGGACCGATCGTGTCATTCCCGTCGTCGTCTGCGAGTGAGGTCGGCTGACGCACCGCGCCTCGACCGGCAATACTGGTAGACGCATTGTTCATGCTCTCGAGAGGGGATGTCACCCGATGGCAACCACGAATCACGACCAGGTACTCGACCGCCGCGAGATCGCGGCCGCCCTGCTGCGTGCGCTCGAGCAGCGCCACGAGGTGCTCGACGCCATCGTCGAGAGCAATGACCGGGACAGCGCCATTGCCGCCATCGGGTCACTGCTCGGCACCACCGATTTCTGCGCAGAGGCCGTCCTCGCCCTTCCACTGGGACGCCTCACGAAGGCGGAACGCAAGAAGATCCGCACCGAGCTGGACGATCTCGACGCGGTCGTGAAGTGGACTACGGATTCGCGCCCTTACGCGACCGGTGAGCACTTCCGGCTGCGCCAGATCAGCGACGATCGGGCCGACATCGAGCTGCTCAAGGCACGCTGCGCCGAACAGCTCGGCGACGGCAGCGACGCAGCGGTGGAGACCGAGCGTCAGAAGGGTGCTGCGCTCATGGACGACGAGTCGGGTATGTGGCTCGTCGCGGAAGATCTCTCCGGTGACGAGCCGAAGAAGATCGGTTTCGCATTCGGTGAACTTACCGGCAACGAGGTGGAAGTGCGGATCTGGGTTCGCCCCGAGGCCCGGAAGCAGGGCTACGGCACCGCCACACTCAAGGCGGCCCGCACCGAGCTCGCTGCCTACTTCCCCGGTTCGACGTTGATCATCCGCACCCCGGCGTAAGCGAGGCTGCGCAGCCCGTGCGCGTTGCGCGGTGACGAGGACAGCGCGCGCGGCGGAAGGGGCTCGAATGCCCGAGGGATCGTTTCTGGGTTTGCGGCGGATGGTGCCGCGACGCCGCGACGAGGAACATCGCGTCGCAACGCCTCTCGAATTGTTCTTCGACCTCGTGTTCGTCGTCGCAGTGTCGTTCGCGTCGGCGCAACTGCACCAGAGCGAGACCTCCCAGCACATCGTCTCGGGGGTCGGCGCCTACCTGATGGTGTTCTTCGCGATCTGGTGGGCGTGGGTGAATTTCACGTGGTTCGCGAGCGCATTCGACACCGATGACTGGCTCTACCGGGTCCTCACGCTGCTTCAGATGGGCGGCGTGCTCGTGCTCGCGGCAGGCACCGTACCTGCGATGACCGACGGCGACTTCGCTCTCGTCACCCTCGGTTATGTGATGATGCGGCTGGCACTGGTGCCTCAGTGGCTGCGCGCCGCCCGTTCCGATCCCGCGCTCCGGCAGACCGCGATGCGGTACGCGATCGGCATAACGCTCGTGCAGATCCTGTGGGTGCTCCGGCTTGGCCTGCCGGAGGGGTGGGGTACGGTCTCGTTCCTCGTGCTCGTCGTGGCAGAACTTTCGGTTCCGGTCGTAGCGGAGCATGCACGGATCACCCCGTGGCATCCCGAGCACATCGCCGAGCGGTACAGCCTCTTCACCCTCATCGTCCTCGGCGAATCGATCCTTGCGTCGGCGAACGCGATCGTCGACGCCATCGACCACACCGAAAATGTCGGTTCGCTCGTCTTGATCGCCGTGTGCGGACTGGCGCTCGCCGGCGGCATGTGGTGGGTGTACTTCCACACCGAACACAGTCGAATGCTGACCGGCATGTCGTCGGCGCTCGTGTTCGGATACGGGCACTACGTGGTGTTCGCTGCGGCGGGCGCGTTCTCGGCGGGTATCGAGGTCGCAATCGACCACGACACCCACGCGACCGGGCTCGAAGCGACGGCAGCGGCCGCGACACTGACGGTGCCAGTGGCGATCTTCCTGCTCAGCGCTTGGTTTCTGACGATGCGTGGATGCCTGTCGCGGGGGGCCGACGTCGCTGTGGTCGGACTGTCGTTGCTCATCGGCGCGAGTGCACTGGCACCGGCGTCCCTGTTAGTGGCGGCGGTGCTCATGGTGGTGCTCGTCGCGGTGCTGGTGGTCACGTCTTCAGGTGCGCTACCCGCCGACGCGCACACGGGCACCCCCGCTTCCGAAGGGTGAACCCACTCCCGGCCCGGTGTTCTCCGGCACGGGCCGGGAGCGGGAGTCTCTCAGGCGCCGTAGACCGGGGTCGGAGGCTCCGACGAAGCGATGAGCTTCTCGACGACCGGTCCGAGCTCCTTCGGATCCCAGCGGTCGCCCTTGTCGACGGCCTCGCCGTGACGCCAACCGTCTGCCAGCGACACCTTTCCGCCTTCGGCCTCGAACACCCGGCCGGTGACGTCCTTCGACTCGCTGCTGCCCAGCCACACGACCAGAGGCGAGACGTTCTCGGGTGCCATCGCGTCGAATCCTTCCTCCGGAGCAGCCATCATCTCGGCCATCGCACCACCGGCACCGACGGTCATGCGGGTCCGCGCGGAAGGCGCGATCGCATTGACCGTGACGCCGTACCGGCCGAACTCGGCGGCGGCCTGGATGGTCAGGGTCGCGATACCCGCCTTGGCCGCGGCGTAGTTGCCCTGACCGATGCTGCCCATCAGGCCCGCACCGGAGCTCGTGTTGATGATGCGGGCATCGACCGGGTTACCGGCCTTCGACTCCGCGCGCCAGTACGTCATCGCGTGCCGCATCGGAGCGAAGTGGCCCTTGAGGTGCACGCGGGTCACCGCGTCCCACTCCTGCTCGCTCATGTTCGCCAGCATGCGGTCGCGCAGGAATCCCGCGTTGTTGACCAATACGTCGAGGCGTCCGAAGTTGTCGAGCGCGGTCTTGATGAGGTTCTCGGCACCGGCCCAGTCCGCGACGTCGTCGCCGTTGACGACGGCTTCACCGCCGGCCGCCCGGATCTCCTCGACAACCTGCTCGGCGGGGGTCTCCCCTGTCGCCGAGCCGTCGGCGCCCGCACCGATGTCATTGACGACGACCTTGGCGCCCTCTGCTGCGAAAGCCAACGCGTGGGCTCGTCCGAGGCCACGCCCGGCACCCGTCACGATGACGACGCGTCCGTCCAGCAGTCCACTCACTTTGTCTCCTTCGTTCGTGCCGCTGCCATGTAGGCAGGGCGTTCGCCGCCGCCGTGGACGGTCAATGTCGATCCGCTGACGTATGCCGACAGCGGTGAGGTGAGAAATGCCGCGCAGTTCCCGATGTCGTCGGGGGCAGCCAGTCGCCCGAGGGGCACGGTCGCGCCGACTGCGGCGATACCTGCGTCGTCGCCGTAGAACAGATGCGACTGCTCGGTGTTCACCATGCCGACCACCACGGAATTGACGCGCACCTTCGGTGCCCACTCGACCGCGAGAGATGTTCCGAGGCTGTCGATCCCGGCCTTCGCCGCACCATACGCGGCAGTGCCGGGCGAGGGCCGCGACCCGCTCACACTCGAGATGTTGACGATCGATCCGCCGGAGTCCTGTGTCTGCATCACCGCATTCGCGGCCTGTGCGACGAGCAGCGGCGCGAGCAGATTGAGTTCGACGATCTTCGCGTGGAACTTCGGGCTCGCATCGGCTGCGAGTGCGAACGGGGAACCGCCGGCATTGTTGACGAGCGCGTCGAGGCGCCCGTGCCGCTCGACGATGGACGCCACCATGGCGTGGACCTGATCAGCGTCCCGGACGTCACATGCGAGGAACTCCGCGGTGCGGCCGTCCACCTCGATCGGGCTGTCCGGTTCGTTACGCGCGCACGTCACGACTGTTGCGCCCGCGCGGAGGAACACCCTGGTGATTCCCGCGCCGACCCCTCGCACACCGCCGGTGACGAGTACGACTGCGCCCTCGAGTCCGAGATCCATCCTGCCTCCGCATCGATTCCCGCGGCTCCGGTCGTGAGCCCTACCCGAACTTACCAAGCAATCGCTTGGTTTGGGAACGCGGGCCGAAGAAAACCGCCCGCACACACGCCGGCCGCACGGCACATCGCCAGATGTTTTAGAACACGTTATAGTTCGCGGCGTTGACGTTTCGTCCGGAAAGGCGGTCACGATGGCGCAGACCTGGGACTCTTCGGCCGATGTGGTGGTCGTCGGATACGGCGGCGCAGGTGTCACGGCGGCCCTGGCCGCACGGGAATCCGGAGCCGAGGTGGTCGCGCTCGACCGATACCTCGGTGGCGGCGCCACAGCATTGTCCGGCGGCATCATCTACGCAGGTGGGGGCACCTGGGTGCAGCGCGCTGCCGGTGTCGACGACAACGTCGAGAACATGCTGGCGTATCTGCGAGCCGAGGTCGGCGACACAGTGAGCGAGCCGACGCTGCGTCGGTTCTGCGAGGAGTCCGCGGACATGATCGATTGGCTGACCCGGCACGGAGTTCCGTTCCAGCCCTCGCTGTGCCCCTTCAAGACGTCTTATCCCACCGATGATTACTACCTGTACTACTCGGGCAGCGAGAACTCAGGAATGTTCCGCGAAGCGGCGACGCCCCGTCAGCGCGGCCACCGCGCACACGGTCGCGGAGTGTCGGGCAAGAAGTTGTTCGGACCGCTCGCCGAGTCGGCCGCCGCGCACGGCGTCCACGTCCGAACCGGTACCAGGGTGACGCGACTCGTCACCGAGTACGGTCGGGTGACCGGCGTGGAGGCCACCACGATCGGCGGTGCACCCATAGCCGTACAGCGACGGTTCGCCGCACTGGCCCGACTCTCCGCGAAACCGGGCGTGTACCACCCAGGTCTGCGTAAGGCCATGCAAGCACTGCTGGCCCGCATCGAACGACGCTACAGCGTTCCAGTACGGATTCAGGCACGCTCGGGTGTCATCCTCACTACCGGTGGCTTCATCGCCAACGGCGAGATGGTGCAGCAGTACGCCCCGGACTATCCGTGGGCCGAGGGCCTACCGCTCGGCACCGCCGGTGACGACGGCAGCGGGATCGCCATGGCCCAGGCCCTGGGCGCGGCTACCGACCGCATGGATGTGCTCTCGACGTGGCGGTTCATTGCACCTCCCAGCGCCTACTTCGGTTCGATCGCCGTAGATGCCAGCGGGCAGCGCATGATCGACGAGTCCCGCTACGGCGCGGCACTGGGTCAGGCCATCGCGGCAGCGCCCGGTCATCGCGCCTGGCTGCTGGTCGACGCCGGACTGGCCGAAGAGGCCCGTCGCCAGATCGGCACACAGTCGGTGTGGTTCCAGCGCATGCAGACCGAGCGGTTGCTGCGCGTGGGCAGCGCGACCGGCGCAACGGTCGAGGACGCCGCAACCCGCGCCGGGATCGAACCGGCGGCGCTGCGCGCAACCGTCGACGCACACAATCGCGCCATCGAACGCAACATCCCCGACCCGATGGGCAAACCAGACGACCTGCGCCGCCCGCTGCGCACCGGCCCCTTCGCACTGTTGGACATCTCCTTCAGTGCCCGCCTGACCTATCCGATGCCGATGCTCACCCTCGGCGGCCTACTGGTGGACGAGGACACCGGCGCAGTCCGGAACGAATCCGGCACGACGATCACCGGCCTCTACGCCGCGGGCCGGGCAGCCGTCGGCATCTGCTCGAACTCGTATGTGAGCGGTCTGTCCCTGGCCGACTGTGTTTACTCGGGGCGCCGCGCGGGCGCGCACGCGGGCCATCGGGCCGCCACTCACTGACACCTCCCACTACGTCCGAGGGCTCAGTTCGACGAGCAGCAGATCGCAGCTACGCCGGATGTCCGCCTCGGTCTCAGCGATGGTCGATCTGCCGTTGAGGAACGCGGTGATCACCCCGAACCAGAGCATCGACAGCAACCGCAGCAGGTCCTTGTCGCCCTCGGTCGGATCGGCGATACCAGCGGTCGTCAACAGAATCCCCTGGAAGGTCGCTTCGATCTTCACCGTGTCGGGTACCGCAGCCGCCACGGCTGTGCTGTTGGACTGCAGCATCGCCAATGCAAGCGTCGGATACGCGACCATCTCACGGGTCATCCCGATCAACGCATCACAGATCGCGTCCTGCACCGGCACATCGGGGTCGCTGACCGGTGTGTAGCCGCTGAATCGCTCCAACCGATCGAGCATCACCCCCACGAACAGGTGTGTTTTCGACGGAAAGTAGCGATACAACGTGCCGATCGCGACACCCGCACGTTTGGCGACCTCGGTCATCTGCACCCGAGGCAGGTCGAACTCGGTCGCGAGGTGAGCCGCCGCGTCGAGAATCCGTTCGTGCCGGTCGCGCTGCTCGGCCGATGTGGGCTCGGCACCGTCTCGCGCCACCCCGATTCTGGGCATCGACAACCCTCCTTTCCGTGACATCGACGATTGTCCCATCGAGCGGTCCCCAGCTCACCCGCGCCCGCACTCCCGCCCACCGAGACGAGCCCGCAGATGAGCCCTCGACGCGACGACAACGGCACGGAAGTCCGCTCAGCGAGAATGCATCGTGGGTGGATTACGGGTCGTCCATACATTCATGGCACGCGAACGTCGCCGGAACGAGGCGACCCGAGATGAATCGGAGTTGAGGCGCATGTACACCCAGACCCTGACGCAGGTCCTCGGAGCAGAACCCGAGCTCCCCGGTCCGCTCGACATGCGCAATGCGATGGGCCGCTTCGCGACCGGAGTCACCGTCGTCACCGGCCTCGACGAGGACGGGCCGATCGGCTTCGCCTGCCAGTCGTTCGCGTCGGTGTCGCTCGAACCGCCGCTGATCCTGTTCTGCGCAGACCATCGTGGTCGCGCCTGGCCGCGGATCCGCCCGACGGGACGCTTCGCCATCAACGTGCTCGGAGAAGAGCAGTCCGACCTGTGCGGGCGTTTCGGGTCCTCGCGTGGCACGAAGTTCGACGGCCTCGACTGGGAGTTGTCGCGCTGGGGCACCCCCTCGCTTCCGGGCGTTCTCATGCGCGCACACTGCGAGGTCCACGACGTGCACACCGCTGGCGACCACGACGTCGTCATCGGCCGGGTACTGGAACTCGAATGCTTCGAGGACGAACGCCCCATGGTGTTCTATCGCGGCGCGTTCGGGCTCGGCGACTGACAACGGTGCGGGCCGCGCCGACGGCCCGCACCTGCTGCGACCAGGTTCTACGAGGCAGCGGCGTGGATACCGGCGCGACGCCCGAAGAAGCTGCCGTCGCCAAGCGAAATCCCGCTGCAGTAGCCGAATGCGGAGAGCCCCGACGTGCATCGTCCCGCCGCGTACAGGCCCGGGATGGGAGTGCCGTCGACGTGTTGGACCTCGGAATCGACCGACGTCCGCAGCCCGCCGAGCGTGAAGCCTCCCGTGTTTCCGCGGAGGTCGATCGCCGCCACCGGTGAACCGATCGGCGCGACCCACTCGGGCTTCTTGCCCAGCACCGGATCCGAGCCCTCGGCAGCGTGCCGGTTGTACATCTCCACGGTCGACGTGAGAGATCCTGCAGGAAGACCCATTTCGGATTCGAGCTCGTCGATCGTCTCACACACCCACGTCGGCTGGCGTTTGAGTTGAGGGCTGGAGCTGGGCGCCGCCATCCCGTCCTCGTACGACTCCTGATCGATGATGAGGAACGCCTGATTGTCGTTCTCGAACAACGTGAGCTGCCCGATCCGACCCGGATAGGTGTCCTCCTGCACGTACCGCTGGCCACGACCGTTGACCAGGATTCCGCGCGCCATCAACTGCGGGTCGCAGAAGAACGCGACCTCGCACGCATCCATGTGGGCGAGCCCTGCGCCGAGGGCCTGTGCGACGAGAATTCCGCGTCCGTCGTGCTCCTCGACCGTCGCAGCAGGGCGCTTGTAGAGGCGAGGGGCGTACGCCTGCATCATCTCGTCGTTGTAGGCGAACGATCCGGTCGCGAGGACGACGCCTTTGCGGGCGCGCGCAGTGACCTGCTTGCCGAACCGGGTCGTCACAAGTCCCACGACCCTGCCGTCGGCATCGGTGACGAGGCGCTGCATCCGCACATCGGTTTCGACGCGGACGCCGAGTTCGCCTGCCTTCGCGATGAGTGCGGTCATCAGGACATGGCCTGCGCCCTGCTCACCGTTGCGAGGCATGGGCACCTGCGCGAGATGACCGCGGGGCGCCGGAGCGACGCGAGCGGAGAACGGCGCGGCGTTCTCTCCACCGCTGTACATCAGCGAATCGTCGTTCGGAATCTCCCAGCCCGGTTGATTCCAGAACCCTTCCTTGTAGGGCACTCCACACGCTTCGAGCCATTCGAAATGCGCGACACTTCCGTCGCAGTACGCGTCGAGTTTCTGCTCGTCGACCCCCGGACCGAGAGCCGAGGCGAGGAACGCCTTCATGTTCGCGGGTGTGTCGTCGATGCCGCACGCCTTCTGCAGCCGGGTGCCGCCACCGAGATAGACGATCCCGCCGGACAGTGCTGCGGCACCTCCACCACCACCGGTGCGTTCGAGCACAAGCACGTCGGCTCCGCTCTCTGCCGCTCCGATCGCCGCGGCAACACCGGCGATACCGAATCCCGCAATGACCACGTCGGCAACATGGTCCCATGTTTCGATGCTGTCGGCCGGGACCGGCCGGACATCCGGGTTACTCAAGGGGACACTCTCTTTCGTTCGTCTGTAGTTCGGTGATGTCACAGCAGGTTGTCTTCGACCGGCAATCCGAACGCGGCCCGGCCATAGTGCGCCAGTGCACGTTCCGGTTCGTTCGCAACGTGCATGCTTCCGGCGTGTGCGTCACGCCAGGCCCGTTCGACCAGGTTTCCCAGGAACAGCGATGAGCCCCCGGCCGTCTTGAACAACAGATCGATCGCCTCGACGGCACGTTCGGTCGCCCGCACCTGATCGCGGCGGGCACGCGCGCGCAACATCATCGGGATCTCCCTGCCATCGACCGCGTGTTCCCACAGTTCAGATAGATTGCGGGTGGTCTGCAGGATCGCGGCGTCGATCTCGGAGGCGGCACGACCCACCGCGGTCTGTGCGAACGGGTCGTCGACGAATCGTCCGCCGCCCAAGCTCAATCGGACACGTTCGCGCATCGCGGCGAGATAGTGCTCGTAACAGCCGTCGACCACTCCGACGATGGGCATACTCACCGTCGTTCCGAACAATGCGCCGAACGGAAGCCGGTACAGGGGGCCGGTGTTGACCTTCTGACCCGGACCACGCAGGTTCGCGGTCTCGAAGTTGCTCTTGACCCGGTACTCGGGCACGAATACCCGGTCGACGGTGATCTCGTTACTGCAAGTGCCGCGCATCCCGACCACATTCCACACGTCGCGAATCCCGTAGTCGATGCGCGGCACGAGGGCGGTCATGAAGCTGACAGGCCGTCCCTCCGGCCCGGTGACGACAGCGCCGAGCAGTGCCCACGAGGCGTATTCGCAGCCGGAGGAGAACATCCACGTGCCGGAAAGCTCGTAGCCTCCGTCCACCGGGCTCAGCTGTCCGACCGGCGCGTATGCCGAACTTACGAGTGTCCCGGGGCCGTCACCCCACACGTCGTACTGGGCGCGGTCGTCGAACAACGCCAGGTGCCACGGATGAACGCCGAGCACCGAGGTGATCCATCCGCTGGAGCCGCACGCCGCAGATACTTCCCGCACCACTTCGTAGAACCGGACCGGGTCGGTCTCGGTGCCGCCGTAGCGGCGCGGCTGCAGCATCCGGAACACGCCGGTCGACGAGAGTGCGTCGACCACATCGTCCGGGACTCGCCTGGTTTCGTCGATCGTGGCGGCCCGCTCGGCGATGTCCGGAAGCAACGCGCGCACGGCCGTCAGTACGTCGCTGCCCATGTCGAACTCCTGTCGGTGAATGTGGACGATGCCACGCCGCGCAGCGGTCGTGGCATCGTCGGGTACAGCGTCGGCTCTTGCCGGATCAGTTCTTCTCGGGCGGCGCGAACGCCGCGAGCGGTTCCGATTCGGACCAGTCGTGGCCCCAGTAGCTGTCGGCGGTGATTTCCTCTGCGGTGTAGAAGGTTTCGTCGACGAGCATGCCCTCCGTGCCGAACTCGAGGTCCCAGCCTCCCGGAGCCCGCACGTAGAACGAGACCATCTTGTCGTTCGTGTGCCTACCCAGGGTCGACGAGATCGAGAAGCCGAGCTTCCGAACGCGGTCGAGGGCCTGCCCGACGGCATCGAGGGTGTCGACCTCGAGCATCATGTGCACGAGTCCCGGCACTTCACTCGGAGGTGCCGGGCACATCGCGAGGCTGTGGTGACGACGGTTGACACCGAGGAACCGCACCCGACGGTACGGCGGCTTCGCGGCCGGTCCGCCGACGCGGATGGCGCCGCGCGGCAGGAAGCCGAGCACCTCGGTGTAGAAGGAGTACTCCGCGTCGAAGTTCGCGACCGGCAGGACAACGTGTCCGAGGCCTTCTTCGCCGGTGTGGAAACGGCCGCCGTGCGGGGTCACGACCGGGCTGTGGTCGAGGACCGGCCCGAAGAAGACCTCGACGCGGGTTCCCCCCGGATCGTCGAACGCGATGACCTGTTCGGCGTCGCGGTAGAGCGCCTCGTCTTCCGAGAGCAGTTGCACCTCGATGCCGGCCTTCTCGACAGCCTCACGCACACGCTGCAGGGCGAACTGGTCGCGCACCTCCCAGCCCACGGCGAGTGCCTTGTCGGTGTCGCCGGGCAGCACGATCAGCCGCGACCGACGTTCGTCGATCCGCAGATAGAGACCGTCTTCCTCGGGTCCGTTGCCGACCGCCATACCGAGCCCGTCGACGACGAGCTCGCGCCACCGAGCGATGTCCGTGGTCTGGATCCTGAGATAGCCCAGGGCCCGGATATCCGTCATGTCCGAATATTCCTTCGCAGTAGGGGATTCAAGAGGTTCTAGATCATTCCGCGCATCGCGCCCTCGGGCTCGCCACCGAGCTGCGTGAGGGTTGCCGCGTGGAAAATGGATCCGGGTACGTGGATGGCGTGGCTGAGACCCGCGTGTGCATCGCGCCAGAAGCGCTGCAACGGGTTGCTCAGCTGGAGAGCGCCGCCACCTGCGCGGGAGAAGATCTCGTCGACGGCGCGCACCGCGCGCCACGCGGCGGCGGTCTGGGTCCGGCGACCGATCGCCCGCTGCTCGAACGTGACCTCGTGGCCCTTCTCGGTCATGTCCCAGAAACGGTCCACGGTCTCGAGCAACGCCGCGCGCGACGCCGCAATCTCGGCGGCCGCGTCACCGAGTGCAGAGAGCACGTAGGGGTCTTGCTTGATCGCGGTTCCGGACACGGTGACGCGCTCGCGCTGCGTCTCGATGTAGCAATCGAGCGCGCCCTGCGCGATGCCCACGAGCGACGACGTGATGCCGAGGGGGAAGATGCACGAGAACGGGAACTTGTAGAGCGTCTCGTCTCTGCCCGCATCCTTCCACGCGACGCCGCCCATGACACGCGCCGCGGACAGTGTGCGGTACTCGGGCAGGAACGCATCCTTGACGATCAGGTCCTTCGAGCCCGTGCCGCGCAGCCCGACCACGTTCCAGCTGTCCTGGTCGATCTCGTAATCCGACCGCGGAAGCAGCACGTGCAGGGCCTGCGGCGGATTGAGGCGGTTGCCGTCCTTGTCGCCGATGGCCGCACCGATCATCACCCACTGGCAGTGGTCGGTACCCGATGAGAACGACCAGCGGCCATTGAGGATGTACCCACCGTCGACCGGGGTGGCCACACCCATCGGGGCATACGGCGACGCGATCCAGGTGTCGGGATCCTCGCCCCAGACCTCCTGCTGAGCCTTGGGATCGAAGAACGCCATCTCCCACGGATGCACACCGACGATGCCGCTGACCCAACCGGTCGCCCCGTCCATCGCGCCGAGCGCCATGGCGGTCTCGGCGAACTCGCGCGGGTGCGCTTCGAGGCCGCCGAACTCCTTGGGCTGCAGCATGCGGATGACGCCTGCGTCCCTGAGCCGCTTGGCACTGCGGTCGGTCAGGCGCATGAGCTGGTCGCCTTCTGCACCGTCGGCACGGATCTCGTCGGCAAACGGCGAGATGGAGTCGAGAACCTGTCCCATTTTCTCTCCAGCTTTCTGATGTGACGCCCGGAGGCTGCCGGGCGGGATGTTGTCAGGCCGCTTACCGTCTCGACCTGGCGATGCTCTCTACCGTGGAGGATCCGCGACCGCCTTGCGTGAATTTTCCGCTCAGCGGGAGTTCAGTGAGCCGCGCGGCGTTCGGCGGATCAGGCGTCGTGCCTCTTCAGGAAGGCGAGGACAGTTGCCAGCCACGCCTCGCGGGCTTCGATCATGGTCCAGTGCCCGCAGTTCGGGAATACGTGCAGTTCACCGTGTGCGAGTTCGCGCATCGGCAGCATCGCCATGTCGACCGGGCTGACGCGGTCGTCGCGCCCCCAGGTGAGCAGGGTGGGGACCTTGATCTTGCCGAGCTGAGCCCAGTACGGCGTCTCGTTCGAGGAGGCAGCGGCGCGTGCGCCTGCCGTGAATGCCGCGGTGCCGTACATGCGACGGGCGATCTCGAGGGTCTTCGGCTCGGTGGCCAGTGACCACCGCTCCTCGATGAGTTCCTCGGTGAGGATCGCGGGGTCGAAGACCATCGAGCGCAGCCAGCGAACCAGCTTCTCGCGGGTCGGATCGTCGGTGAACTCCATGAGCAACCGGATGCCCTCGCCCGGCGAGGGTGCGAACACCGAGCGTCCGGCGCCGCCGATCGTGACGAGCTTGTTCACTCGCTCGGGTTCGGCGAGGGCGAACTGGGTTGCGACGATGCCACCCATCGAATTGCCGATGATCGCGACGTCGGACAGGCCGAGACCGTCGAGGAAGTCCTTGACGGCGAACTTGGCCATCGCCATCGGGTGGCCCTCGCACGGATCGCTGACGCCGAAGCCGGGGAATTCGAGGACGAGGCAACGGTAGTGCTCCGCGAAGTCGGCGAGGACACCGCGGTAGTTCCGCCATCCCGTCACGCCCGGGCCCGAACCGTGCAGCAGCAGGAGCGGCGGGCCGTCTCCGGCTTCGTGGTAGCGAAGCACTCCGCGATCGGTCGTGAGTTCGCGTGCGGTGCCTTCTTGCGTCAGTTCTGTCGTCATATCCTCGACATTTCCAGTGATTCCCTTCACATTGCGCCGGGGCTCCCAGTCAACGAGACGATTTCGCTTGCATCCGAGCCGTGGACGGGCCTACATCCACTGCCCGGCCTGGGTGGCGACCAAGCGTTCCATCGCCTGCGGCGACCACGACGGCGCGGGCTCGGCGGCGGTGCGACGGGCGCGGCGCGGGGTACCGAGTTCAGGATGGAGGATGCGGGAGATGTCGCGGGCAGCGTCGGCCACCAACGGCGCCACACGCTCGAGATGGCCGGGGCGCGCGGGTCCGCACAGGGAGATTCCCGCGACCGGGCCTGCCGGGCTCCGCACTGCTGCCCCCACGCATGCCATGCCGTTCTGGGCTTCGCCGGTTTCGAAGGCCAGTCCGTGACGCTGCCGGATACGGCCGAGTTCCTGATGGAGGGTGCCGAGGTCGGGGATCGTGCGTTCGGTGCGACGCACGAGATGGGTGCCGTAGAACGCGTCGACCTGCTCGGGCTCGAGGCCGGCGAGTATCGCCTTGCCGCACGCGGTGATGTAGGCGGGGACGCGGCCGCCGACACGGGAGGTGAGCGTGACGGCGAGCTGGCCGCCGACCTTGTCGAGATAGATGCAGTCGCCGCGGTCGAGGACGGCGAGGTGCGCGACCATGCCGGTCTGCAGGTGGAGTTCGTGGAGGAGCGGCGCCGCGGCCTCACGGATGCGGCTGTGTCCGTTGTCGCTTGCGCCGAGGGATTTCGCGCGGCGCCCGAGGCAGTAGCCGAACGAGGCGTGGTCGACCCATTCGAGGCGGACCATCTGGTCGAGGATGCGGTGGACGGTCGAGCGGGGCAGTCCGGTGCGGCACGCCACCTCTTCGAGGGTCAGGCGCGAACCGGCGCCGTCGAATGCGTCGAGGATCAGAGTCATGCGCTCGACCATCGATGCCGGGAGTTCACGCTTGGACTCCGACGTGTCCTGCACGGTCGTGCTCTGCACTGTAACGGCCTGCATCTCTGTGGACTGGACCATCGTCTCTCCCTCTCCGAACCTTGCTTCTACCTGGGCAAACAAGAAAAACTGAAATTCATTCTTGTGCCGACGTGACTAGTATCACCCAGCAGGTGCCGATAACACAAGTAAGAGTTCTGCGCACTTCGTCGTCCACTCACCGAATCCGCCTCACCGAAGGCAACTCCGATACATCCCACTGAGCAGGAGATCACGCGAACCACCCCGGTTCGACCGGTAGAAAAGTCGAACAGGACGAGCACCTGCCCACCCCGCGCTGCCGCGCCAAAATCGGTTCGAGGTGATCGATCGGATGCATATAGGGATCACATCACCCGTGGTGATAGGCCACCCGGCAACACTCGCCGAGTGGGAACGCGATGCCGGCATCGCCGAACTCGCACGTATCGCGGAAACAGCGGACAGCCTCGGATTCCATCACCTCACCTGCAGCGAACATGTTGCCGTACCGACCGACGTCGCAGCCGAACGCGGCGGCACCTACTGGGACCCTCTCGCAACCTTCGGCTACCTCGCCGCGCGCACCTCACGGATCCGGCTCAACACCAGGGTCCTCGTCCTCGGCTATCACCACCCGCTCGAGATCGCGAAGCGCTACGGAACCCTCGACACCGTCAGCGGCGGCAGGCTCATCCTCGGGCTGGGAGTCGGAAGCCTCGAGGCAGAATTCGACCTCCTCGGAGCGCCCTTCGCCGACCGCGGCGCACGCGCCGACGAAGCACTCGCCGCCCTGCGCTCCTGCATGTCGACGCCGACCCCCGAGTTCCACGGCACCTACTACGATTTCGCCGATATCCAGGTCCGGCCGCATGCGATCCAGCCGCACGTTCCGTTCTGGATCGGCGGGCGCACAGCCCGATCCCTACGACGTGCGACAACCCTCGGCGACGGCTGGCTACCGTTCGGACTCACCATGGAACAGACCGAGACGATGCTGGCGAAAGCGAACCTCCCGCCCGGGTTCGAGGTCGTACTCGCTACCGGCAGGCCCCTCGATCCGCTCGGTTCACGCGAGCAGACTCTGCGCGCACTCGACCGCCGTAGGCGAGCAGGAGCGACGATCGTGGGCGCGGCCATCTCCGCGACCGGCGTCGAGCACTACTGCGACCAGTTGTATGCGCTGCGCGATCTCGCACCCGAGATCGGCGCTGCGTTCGACACGCCATCTCTGCCCGATACCGACGAAAGAGCACCGCACCGATGACCCGAACGCTGTCTCCCCTGTTCCGCCCCCTGTCGATCCGGACCCTCGAACTGCCCAACCGCATCGTGATGTCACCGATGACACGCTCGTACTCGCCCGGCGGAGTACCCGGGGCCGACGTCGCCGAGTACTACCGGCGACGGGCAGCGGGCGGTACCGGGCTGATCATCACCGAGGGCACCGCCATCGGGCATCCCACGGCGGTGGACAACCCGCGCGTGCCCCGCATGCACGGCGACGACGCACTCGAGGGCTGGCAGCGCGTCGTCGATGCGGTACACGCAGAAGGCGGCCGGATCATCCCGCAGCTGTGGCATGTCGGACCGCTCTGGGGTGCGATGACCTCCGCAGTCGACCCCGCCCTCACCCCCATGCGACCGTCCGGCGTGTGGGGCGAGGTCGGTCTGACCTCCTACTCCGATGAATATGTCGCGCGGGCTGGTGAACCGTGCCGCGCCATGACCGAGGAGGACATCGCCGACGTCATCGCCGCCTACACTGAGGCCGCCCGTAACGCCCGGGAGGTCGGGTTCGACGGCATTGCCCTGCACGGCGGCCACGGCTATCTGCTCGACTCGTTCCTGTGGGACTCCACCAACCGGCGCGACGACCACTGGGGCGGCGACCTCGAACGGCGCACCCGATTCCCCGCCGCCGTGGTGGCGTCCGTCCGAGACGCGGTCGGCGACGACACACCGATCTTCTTCCGCTTCTCCCAGCACAAGCAGCAGGACTACCACGCACGGATCGCGCAGACGCCCGAGGAGCTCCAGATCATCCTCTCGGCGCTGGCCGAAGCAGGCGTCGACGTCTTCGACGCAAGCATCCGTCGCTTCGACGCGACCGTCTTCGAGGGTAGTGATCTGTCCCTTGCCGGGTGGGCCAAGAAGCTGACCGGCGCACTGTCGATGGCCGTGGGCAGTGTCGGTCTCGGGGCGAGTCTGCGCGAAAGCCGAACCTCGGGGACTGCTCCCACCGCCGACAACATCCCCGAGCTCGAACGTAGGCTCTCCGGCGAGGAATTCGACCTCATCGCCATCGGCCGCCTCCATCTCGCCGATCCCGCGCTGGCAACCAAGCTCCGCGACGGATCTGCACTACCGGAGTTCGACCGATCGGTGCACGAGGGCACCCTCACCTGAGCGCACCCGGATCACCTTCACTCGACTTCGGCTCTCCTGCTTGGTGTCCCAACCATCGGGAGGGCCGTTCGTCGTTGTCGGTGTTCCGATTACCGTGATCCATACACCTTTTCCCGCATTTTAAGGAAGCCACGATGACATCCGTTCAGACGCCGGTGAGCACGCGCGCGGTGGCGGTCACCGTGGCCGCTGTCGTACAGGAGACCGCCGACGCGGTTTCTCTGGTCTTCGACATCCCCGCAGATCAGAGCGACCGCTTCACCTACAAGCCCGGCCAGTTCCTGACTCTCCGCATCCCGAGCGATCGGACGGGCTCGGTGGCACGGTGCTACTCACTCGCGAGCTCACCGCACAGCGACGAACAGCTCAAGGTCACCGTCAAGCGCACCGTCGACGGTTACGGGTCGAACTGGCTGTGCGACAACGTTTCTTCGGGTGACGAGCTCGTGGTGCTGCCGCCGGCGGGTGTGTTCACCCCGAGCAGTCTCGACGACAAGCTGCTGCTGTGCGCAGCGGGCAGCGGAATCACGCCGGTGATGTCGATTCTCAAGTCGGCGCTCGCGGCAGGCAACCGCGACATCGTCGTGTTCTATGCCAACCGCGACGAGAACTCCGTCATCTTCGCGCAGGAACTGCGCGACCTGGCGATCCGCTACCCGGGTGCCTTCACCGTGCTGCACTGGCTCGAGACCGTGCAGGGCAGACCGGTCGCGGGTCAGCTCACCACTCTGTTTTCGCCGTACGCCGAGCATCACGCGTACATGTGCGGTCCGCAGCCCTTCATGGACGCGGTACGCGAAGGTCTCGAAGCTGCCGGGCTGCCGTCGGATCGGATCCACGCCGAGGTGTTCACATCCCTCACCGGGGATCCCTTCGCCGAGATCGCCCCGATCGACGTAGCGGACGACGAGGAGACTTCATCTGTGCAGGTGAGTCTCGACGGCGACGATCACGAACTGTCCTGGCCGCGGTCCGCAACCCTCGTCGACGTCATGCTCTCCAAGGGCCTCGACGTGCCCTACTCGTGCCGCGAGGGCGAATGCGGTTCGTGCGCATGCACGGTCGTGTCCGGCAAGGTCGACATGCCCGAATCCGCGATCCTCGACGACGAGGACGTCGCCAGCGGGTACGTACTCGCGTGCCAGGCCCGTCCGATCAGCGATCGCATCGAAATCGAGTTCTGATCGAACCAATCTCAGAACCAACGGGAAAGGCCGGCGAGGTGTTCACCTCGCCGGCCTTTCCGTTCGTCGTGTATCAGCGGTTCAGCAGTGCCCGCATCGCCTTCGCGGCACCGAGGACCATCTTGTCGCGCGGGAAACCGCTGCGCTTGACAGCCGCATCGTAGTTGCCGCCCGCAACCCACACCGGCCCGTCTGCCAGATGCTCGAGACCCTCGCGGGCCACGTCCTCCGGCTCCGCCACCAACATGCCCGGGATATCGAAGTTCAGGCCCGCGCGCTCCATGGCGGGCGTACGGGTGACGCCGAGGATGAGCTCGAGCACGTGCACGTTGTACGGTTCGAGTTCGAGCCACAGGCTTTCCGCGAAGACCCGGCTGAATGCCTTCGACGCCGCGTAGATGCTCTGGTGTTCCGAGCCCATGTAGCCGGCCAGGGAGCCGAGCAGCATGATTCCACCGCGGCCCATCTCCTTCATGCGCGCACCGAACAACTGCGACAGCTCGATCTGCCGATGCACGTTCAGCTCGATCACGCCGCGGAAGCCGTCGAGGTCGCCGGTGACGAACTCGTGGCCGTAGCTGTTGGCGCCGGCATTGAAGATGAACAGGCCCACCTCGAGGTCGGCAGTCGCCGACCGGATCGTGTCGACGGCGTCGGCCGCGAGCAGATCGAGGGACAGCGTGCGCACCTCCACGCCGTGCGCACGCACCTTCGCGGCGGTCTCTTCGAGTGGTTCCGGCTTGCGTGCAATGAGCAGCAGGTCGAACCCGGCACGGGCGAGTTCGTCGGCGAAAGCCGCGCCGACACCCTCGGAGCCACCGGCGATCACCGCCCACTGTCCGTACCGAGCGCGGTCGATCGATTGGGTTTCGGTCATCAGAATCCTTCGAGAAGTGTTGTGGTACCGGTCATCCGGCGGCAATGACTAGTGGAGAATCGGGGCCGGAACCGGCGCGTCGTCGACCACATCGATCAGCCCCTCCGCGGCAGCGCGGGTAATGGCGGCAAGCATCGACGGGCACGTCGGTCGTGGCGCGCCAGGGCGCCGGGACGTATCCGCCCCGGCCCCGGACTCGCGGCACTGCTCACGCGCCCGCTGGTCCCACTGGATCTCGGTGTGTTCCCAGCTGTTCTTCTTCACCAGCACCTGCGCCATGCAGTCGTTACACCGAAGGGGCTGCATCGGTCTTCTCTGCGCCTGCGGGTTCGGTCCGGCCGTCAGCACCCGCCGTCCTCGCTGCCATGTTGGCTTCGACTTCCTTCATCCAGGCTGCGACCGGGCGGGTGGTGTCCATCTCGAACTCGAAACGGTCGGTCATCTCCGGCTTCACCTCGGCGGCATCGACGTAGAACTGCTCGTACCAGCGTCGCAGCTGGTAAACCGGGCCGTCTTCCTCGCACAGCAGCGGATTCTCGATCCGGGTCTTGTTCTTCCAGATCTCGACATCCTGCTCGAACCCACGCGCGATGAAGGTGCCGAACTGCTGCGCCGTCTTCAGGGCGGCATCACCTTCGAGACGATCCGACTTCTTGACGATCATCCCGTACATGAGCACGAACTTGTCTGCGGAGACCGGGTAGTGGCAGTTGAGGAGCACCGATTCGATGTCGTAGCCCTCGTACTCGTACTTCAGATCGTCGATCATGAACGACGGACCGAAGTACGACGCCTCCGAGTGGCTGCCGAGCATCTTCGGCTGTCCCTCGGTGTTCGGACGCATGTCCGGCCGGGCCTGACCCCTCATGACCTGCGTCGCGACGTGGCCTTCGAAGATGTTCTTGAAGAACGTCGGGAACGAGTAGTGCACGTAGAAGAAATGCGCCATGTCGACGATGTTGTCGATGATCTCGCGGCAGTTGGTATCGACCTCGGTGGTGTACCAGATCCAGTCGGTCCACTCGTCGCTGGTCGCGCCTTCGATCCGGGGAATCGTGACGTCCGCAGGCGGCGGGTTGCCCTCGGGGTCGTGCCAGACGAAGAACAGACCGTCCTGTTCGAGTGTGGTCCACGCGCGGGTCTTGGCGATCGGAGGAACACGACGGGCATACGGAATGTCCTTGCAACGACCGTTTCCACCCCACCGCCAGTCGTGGAAGGGGCAGGCGATGTTGTCGCCCTTGACGGTGCCCTGCGACAGGTCGCCGCCCATGTGACGGCAGTATCCGTCGAGGACCTTCAGCTCTCCGTTGGAATCGGCCCAAGCAACGAGTTTCGTGCCGAACGCCTCGATGGAATGTGGCTTGCCGTCCTTGAAGGATTCCGCCAGTCCGAGGCAGTGCCACCCGCGGGCGAAGCGGGTGGGAGCGGAACCGACGACGATTTCGCGGATTTCGGTGTTACCGGAAGTATCCAGGCTCACGGTCGTCCGTCCTTTCGGAAGTAGTGATCGAGTGAGCGGAACAGAGTGTTCCGTTCGCGGCGCGGACTCGTCACAGGCTGTGAGACAAGTCCTGGTGGGGCTGTATGAACGTCACGGTAGGTGAGCGAGGTCACCGCCGAGCTGCAGGTCCCGCTCGGTGAGACCGTCTCTCCCTGCCACGGCTAGGCGGAGACGAACGGTGCCGGAAGCAGAGCCGCCCTGCCCTGCTCGGTGAAGTCGCGTTCGATCTGTGTGCGCCCCGCGTCGTCGAGCAGCACGTATTCGCGAGTGCGCCCCACCCGGACATACACCGGGTCGGCGGTGTTCCATGCGGCGGCCCGCAGCGGTGCCTTGTCGATCTTGTTACTGCCGGTGAGCGGGAGGTGATCTGTCACGCGCACGAAGCGCGGCCACCACTTGTCGCCCATGTCGGGCTGCTCGGCGAGCGTCTGCCCGAAAACCTGAGGATCGAACGCCGCGCCTGCGTCGAGCTCGACTGCACACATCACCTGGTCGCCCGTCGCCGGGTCCGGTACCGCGAACACCGGAGCCGACAGGATCCCGGGGATCCGGACCAGGATGCGCTCGACCGGTGCGGCCGAGAAGTTCTCGCTGTCCACGCGCAGCCAATCCGATGCGCGACCGGCGAAATAGAAGAACCCGTCGGCGTCGCGATATGCGAGGTCACCGGTCCAGAAGTCGTCACCCTTCACCCGCTCGGAGGTGGCACCCGGATTCTTGTAATAGCCCTCGAATGCGGCCGCGCCGCCGATCGCGACGATCTGTCCGACCGCTTCGGAGTTGAGCAGCCGGCCGGCCTCATCGAACTGCGCGGGGGGACATTCCTCGCCTGTCTCCTCGTTGATGACCCGTGCATCGGCTCCATTCGCCGCAGTACCGATCGACCCGGCCGGGGAGCCGGGGGTGCGGTTGATCCTGAGGACGCCCTCGCTAGAGCCGTAGCCCTCGATCACAGTGCACCCGAATCGCTCGGTGAACCGGGCAATGTCCACCTCGGACGCTTCGGTACCGAAGGCCACCTCGAGTGTCCCGTTGCGGTCACGCGGGTCTTCCGCTTTGTTCAGCACGTACGACAGCGCGCGTCCGACATAGTTGACGAAGGTCGCACCGTAACGGTGGATATCGTCGGAGAACTTGCTGGCAGAGAACTTCCGGATGAGACCGACGGTCGCTCCGACGCGCATCGCAGTGCCGAGGTTCAGCATCACCGCATTGCCGTGGAACAGCGGCATACACAGATACGCCACCGAATCCCGGCGCATCCGGGTGCGCTCGACCAGGGCGTCGAGGAGGCGCCCGAGCCTGCCCTGCGTGACGATGACAGCCTTCGGCCTGCCCGTCGACCCGGAGCTGAACAACAGGAGGGCGATGTCGTCGGGTGCGGGGACGGTGTCGGGCAGGTCGGCACCACGATGCGGTTCGAGAAAACGCAGGTAGTCGGGCGAGTCGATGTCGAGAATCCGGTCTGCGGACAGGCCGTGGTCGGTACCGTTCACCAGGTGCGCAAGGCGCGCTTCGGTGACGACGAAGTCCACGTCGGCCTGACGGATGTCGTCGGCGATCTCCGGTCCGCTACGGCTCGCGTTGAGACCCACGACCACGGCTCCGGCGAGCGCACCGGCGCCGATCCAGAACACGAAGTCCGGCACGTTCTCGAGCAACACGCCGACATGCCGACCACGACCCGCGGGTTCACCGACAGCGGCGGCGAGCGCGGCCGCACGCTCGGCGCTCTCCTGAATCACCTGATCCCAGGTCCATTGCCGGTCCTCGAACCGGAGACCGATCTTGTCGTCACCCTTGCGGGAACGCACTACTTCGGCGAACGTGTCCAACTTTTTCCTCCAGAAGATTCCGGCCGTGTGCGAATGCGGTCAGGCGAACGTCGCACGCCCACCCGATACCACGGCGTTGTCGCCTGCACGGACGTCGAATTGCAGGTCGGTGCTCTCGCCCCAGATGCGGAGCTCGTGATCGTCGCCGGGGAACGCGGGTGCAGCAAAGCGTCCGGACAACGACGTCAGGTCCGCCGGATGCGCGCCGACCGCGCGTGCCAACGGGATCGTCGATGCAGCGAGCGTGCACAGCCCGTGCATGATCGGGCGAGGCTGCCCGATGTGTGCAGCCGCCTCGGGATCGATATGGATGTGGTGCCGGTCGCCGGTCAATCGGTACAGCGCAGCCTGGTCCTCACGGGTGGCCAGAGTGGCCGTCCGGTCCGGTGCACCTTCGGGCGCCGGCGCTGCCGACGGTCCGCGTTCGCCACCGAAGCCGCCCGCGCCCGGCGCGAACAGCGACCACGTTGCGACGAAGAACTCCGATTCGACAAGTACCTCGAATACCGCCGCGCGGCCCTTGTCCCACACTTCGCCGACCTTGGCCGACAACGTGAGCTCACCCGAGCGTGGAAGCGGCGCGCGAACCTCGAGGTACTGCGCGCCGTGCACGGCGGTGCGGGTATCGAACCCGCCGCGAGCACCGAGTTCGTCGGGTGCCCACTGTGCGAGTGTGAGGGCGAACGTCGGGAGTACCCTGAGCCGATCCTCGAACACGAGGTCGAGATCCGTGGCGGGCGCGCCCACCGCGAGGGCATACAGGATCGCGTCGCTCTCGTCGTAGCGGACGGTGCGTGTACCCAGTTCTACGCCGCGCCAGCGAGCGGTCGACGATTCTTCGGTGACGGTCATATTGTGGTCGGTCCTTTCTCCACTGTGAGCAGGCTAAGTGGGTCCCCGACCGCTCCTGCCCGGGATCTCACTCACCGGTACATTCGAAGGTCGTGGTCGGGAGCATGAGAGCCTTTCGCGACACACAAGCGCCGTCGAGGAGGGGAGAGCTCTTGTGACCGTCCCGTCGGATCCGCGGCCGTTCCTGGACCAGCTCATTTCTCGTCTCACCGGTCGAGGTGGCGCCTTCGAAATCGTCATGGACGAGGTACTGGGCACCGAGATGCCGGTGATGAAGAACCGTGGCCGGGCCGTCGCCGACCTGCTGTCGCAGTCGCTCGTGTGGGGGGACCGAGAGTATCTCGTAACGTCGGAGCGCCGAATCACATTTGCCGAGCATGCGCGCGAGGCCTACGCGCTCGCCGCGGCGCTGCGCGAACGTTACGGAGTTTCGGTCGGCGACCGAGTCGCGATCCTGTCGGCGAATCGGCCCGAATGGGTCACTGCTTTCTGGGCGACGCAGGCGCTGGGGGCGATCACCGTGGGACTCAACGCGTGGTGGGTGCGGCCCGAGATCGAATTCGGGATCAGGTGCTCGCGCCCCCGGGTGGTGATCGTGGATGAGCAGCGAGCCGAAACCACGGCCGCCATGGGCGTGACCGACACGATCGTGCTCACGATCGAGGAGGATCTGCCGCGCTTGATCGCAGAGTTCGCCGGCGCGCAACCACCCCCGCCGAGAGTGGACGAGGACGACCCCGCTGTACTCCTGTACACCTCCGGCACGAGTGGCGAACCGAAGGGGGCGTTGCACTCGCAGCGGAATCTGCTGGCGGTGGCCGATTATCACCGTTATTCCGATGCCATTACCGCCGCCTGGACCGGTGGGCAGTATGCGCACGGTGTCCCCTCGGATACCCGCCACCTGCTCACCTCCTCCCTGTGCCACATCACCAGCCTGCACAACACCGTTGTGCCCCGCCTCGCGACCGGCAGCACCGTCGTCATGAACCAGGGCTGGCTCGGAATCCGACCCGTGCTGGAACTGATCGAAAGCGAAGAGGTCACCCACTGGAATGCCGTTCCGTCGATGGCGGCGCGGATGCTCGAAACAGAAGATCTCGACCAGTACGACCTCACCTCACTGATCGGGTTCACGTTGTCCTCGGAACCGACGACCCCCGAGTTCAAGCAACGGATCCGCGAGCGATTGCCCTTCGGCAGTCATGCCCTCGTCGACAGTTACACGATCACCGAATGCAGTACCTCGATCACGGCCGCAACCGCCGCATCACTCGACAAGTATCCGGGCACTGTCGGCGAGCCGGTGATCACGGTGAGCCTCGAGATCCGTGACCAGCACGGAGGATGGCTTCCCGACGGTCAACCCGGCGAGGTGTGCGTGCGCAGCCCGTTCGTGATGCTCGGGTACTGGGACGACGCCGAGGCCACCGCGCAGACGATCACCGCCGACCGCTGGCTGCGGACGGGTGACTACGGCGTCGTCGAGGGTGGTCGGCTACGGCTCCTGGGCCGGCGGGCCGACCTCATCGAACAGAACGGCGAATCGATCTACCCGTCGGAGGTCGAGCGAGTCCTCGGCGACCATCCTGCGGTCCGTGAATGCCTGGTCAGTGGCCTGTCCCATCCCGAGTGGGGTCAGGAAGTGTGCGCGGTTGTCGTTCTGAACCCTGGTTCGGACGCGACCAAGGAAGAACTGACGGCCTACATTGCCGATCATCTTGCCTACTTCAAAGTGCCGACCCGCTGGCGGCTCACCCGGAATCTGCTGCCTCGCAATACCACCGGCAAGATCGTTCGACGCCGCTTTCCCGGCGACGACCTGCCCGGGTACTGAGGCGCGACCCCGAGTCACTGTGCCCTGGAACAGGCATGTGCTAACTTACCAAGCAATCGCTTGGTTCGGTACCGACGTTAGGAAAATGCCATGGGCATCACCTCCACCTCCGACGGCGCAGGGATCACCACGGTCACCGTCGACTTCCCGCCCGTGAACGCTCTCCCCTCCGCCGCATGGTTCGAGCTGGCCGACGCCATCGTGGCCGCAGGCAAGGACATGAGCACGCACGTCGTCGTCCTGCGCGCCGAGGGCCGCGGCTTCAACGCCGGCGTCGACATCAAGGAAATGCAGGCCACCGAAGGCTTCGATGCTCTCATCGCCGCCAATCATGGCTGCGCCGCCGCATTCGCCGCGGTCTACGACTGCGAGGTCCCCGTCGTCGTCGCGGTCAACGGCTTCTGCGTCGGAGGGGGCATCGGGCTTGTAGGCAACGCCGATGTGATCGTCGCTTCCGACGACGCCGTATTCGGCCTTCCCGAGGTCGACCGCGGCGCGCTCGGAGCTGCAACCCACCTCGCACGCCTCGTCCCCCAGCACCTGATGCGCACCCTGTATTACACCGCGCAGAACGTCACTGCCCAGCAACTCGAGCATTTCGGGTCTGTCTACAAGGTGGTGCCGCGCGACGAACTCGACGCCGCCGCACGCGAAGTCGCCGGGATGATCGCCGCCAAGGACACGCGCGTCATTCGCCGCGCCAAGGAAGCCATCAACCGGATCGACCCGGTCGACGTGAAGACCGCCTACCGCATCGAACAGGGCTTCACCTTCGAACTGAACCTCGCCGGTGTCGCCGACGAGCACCGCGACGAGTTCGTCGCCACGGGCAAGCCCCGAAGCAACCACTGAGCCGTACAGAGAACTGAGCCGTACAGAGAACTGGGCGGTCCAGGAACTGAGCAGTACGAGAAGGAGCTTGAACACTCATGCGTGACAAGAGGATGTCGCTCGACGAGGCTGTCGGCGAACTGCGCAGCGGAATGACCATCGGCCTGGGCGGCTGGGGATCACGCCGCAAGCCCATGGCATTCGTCCGCGCAATTGCGCGTTCGGACCTCAAAGACCTGACCGTCGTGACCTACGGTGGTCCCGACCTGGGGCTGCTGTGCTCTGCGGGCAAGGTCAAGAAGGCGTACTACGGCTTCGTGTCGCTCGACTCGGCGCCGTTCTACGACCCGTGGTTCGCCAAGGCCCGCACCTCCGGTGATCTCGTCGCCCGCGAAATGGATGAGGGCATGGTCAAGTGCGGCCTCGAAGCGGCCGCCGCGCGCCTGCCGTTCCTACCGATCCGCGCAGGCCTCGGCTCCGACGTGCAGAGCTTCTGGGGCGACGAACTGCAGACCGTCACCTCCCCCTACGCCGACGAATCCGGGAAGCGCGAGACCCTGATCGCAATGCCCGCGCTGAACCTCGACGCTTCTTTCGTGCACCTCAACATCGGCGACAAGCACGGCAACGCCGGCTACCAGGGCGTCGACCCGTACTTCGACGATCTCTACTGCATGGCCGCCGAGAAACGATACGTCTCCGTGGAGAAGATCGTCGAAACCGAGCAACTGGTCAAGGAAGTTCCGCTGCAGCAGCTGTTGCTGAGCCGTCTGATGGTCGACGGTGTCGTCGAAGCACCGAACGGTGCCCACTTCACGCTCGCAGGCGACTCGTACGGTCGCGACGAGAAGTTCCAGCGTCACTACGCCGAGGCCGCCAAGACCCCCGAGTCGTGGCAGGCCTTCGTCGACCGGTTCCTCTCCGGATCCGAAGAGGACTACCAGGCCGCCGTCAAGAAGTTCGCAGAGGAGCAGGCATGACCACCACCGACACTGTGACCCGCGCCGAGTACTGCGCAATCGCATGCGCCGAGATCTTTTCCGGTGCAGGCGAAATCGTCGCCAGCCCGATGGCGACGCTCCCGCAGATCGGCGCGCGTCTGGCCAAGCTCACCACCGAACCCGACCTGGTGATCACCGACGGCGAGGCACTGATCCTTGCCGAGGTGCCCGCGCTCGGCGCGAAGGCCCCGGTCGAGGGGTGGATGCCGTTCCGCAAGGTGTTCGACGTCGTCGCATCCGGACGCAGGCACGTGGTGATGGGCGCCAACCAGATCGACCGGCACGGCAACCAGAACCTCTCCGCCTTCGGCGACGACCTGCAAAAACCGACGCGACAGATGTTCGGTGTGCGCGGCGCCCCGGGTAACACCATCAACCACGCCACCAGCTACTGGGTGGGCAAGCACTCGACCCGCGTCTTCACCCACAAGGTCGACATCGTGTGTGGCGTGGGCTACGACAAGATCGACCCCGAGAACCCCGCGTTCCGTTTCCTCGAGATCCCCCGCGTGGTCACCAACCTCGGTGTGTTCGACTTCGGTGGGCCGGACCACTCGTTCCGCGCCGTCACACTGCATCCGGGCGTCGACGCGGAGACCGTCGCCGCGAACACGTCGTTCGAGGTCGCCGGCCTCGCCGAGGCAGGCGTCACCCGCGAGCCGACCGCCGAAGAACTGCGACTGATCCGCGAGGTCATCGACCCGAAGAGCCTGCGCGATCGCGAGGTCTCGCTGTGACTTCCGGTGGCGGAAAAGCCCTGCTGCGTACTCCGCTGACCGAACTCGTCGGCATCGAGCACCCCATCGTCCAGACGGGCATGGGGTGGGTGTCGGGTCCGCGTCTGACCGCAGCGACGTCGAATGCGGGCGGTCTGGGAATCCTCGCCTCGGCGACGATGACCTACCCCGAACTCGAAGCGGCAGTGGCGAAGACGAAGTCGCTCACCGACAAGCCGTTCGGTGTGAACATGCGTGCCGATGCGTCGGACGCGGGAGAACGTATCGACCTGTTGATCCGCGAGAACGTCAAGGTTGCGTCGTTCGCGCTGGCTCCCAAGAAGGAACTCATCGCAAAGCTCAAGGATCACGGCATCGTCGTGGTCCCGTCGATCGGCGCAGCCAAGCATGCGGTGAAGGTCGCGTCGTGGGGTGCGGATGCGGTGATCGTGCAGGGCGGTGAGGGCGGTGGTCACACCGGGCCCGTCGCCACCACGTTGCTGCTGCCCAGCGTGCTCGACGCCGTCGACATCCCGGTCATCGCTGCGGGCGGTTTCTTCGACGGTCGCGGTCTCGCCGCAGCACTGACGTACGGTGCGGCCGGTGTCGCGATGGGCACGAGGTTCTTACTCACCAGCGACAGCGCCGTGCCGGATTCGGTCAAGCAGCAGTATCTCGCTCGCGGTCTGCAGGACACCACCGTGTCCCTCAAGGTCGACGGAATGCCACACCGCGTCCTCAACACCGAACTGGTGAACAGCCTCGAGAAGTCCAGCTACGCCAAGGGGCTCGTCGCAGCGGCACGGAACGCGACGAAGTTCAAGTCGATGACCGGCATGAAGTGGTCCACGCTGGTCAAGGACGGACTCGCCATGAAGAAGGCGAGCGACCGTACCTGGCAGCAGATCATCATGGCCGCCAATACCCCCATGCTGCTCAAAGCCGGTCTCGTCGAAGGCAATACCGAAGCCGGTGTGCTCGCCTCGGGTCAGGTCGTGGGCATGGTCGACGACCTGCCGAGCTGTGCAGAGTTGATCGACCGGATCATGACCGATGCGGTTGCTCGTATCGATGCGCTCGGAGCCCTGCGGGAATCCGGACGCGTCTGACGAACCTCGCAGCCCTGATGTAGTGCTCGCAGCCCCGGTGATCATCCACTGGGGCTGCGAGCTTTACATTCACCCTGCTTACTTCTCGTCGTTCACGGGTCGCAGCATTCGCACGATCATCTCCACCGTCCGCTCGACCGGGTCGGGTCGGGAGTCCGTGATCGGCACGACGATGCGCGTCCATACGGCTCCGAGGAGCATGTCGAACACATCGTTGGGGTCGAGCGTCGGATCGACGGTGCCCGGTGGTGCCGATTCCAGGATTGCGAAGAACTGTGGCCGCACCGACACCCGCTGGTAGGCGGCGCCGTGGCCGGCGTCGGACCGGCGATGCGCCAGCAGAGGCCCCGCCGCCGCACGGGTCGCCGGATCGCTGAACGTGTCTGTGTACGCGCGGATGAAGCGGCGCAGATCCTCTCGGAGGTCTCCGGTGGGGCTTACCTTCAACGGACTTTCCATGGGGAAGGCGGCGTCCTCGATCAGCTCGATCCGGGATGACCACCTTCGATAGATCGCCGACGCGTGCACACCCGACCGCACCGCCACGGCCTGGATTGTCGTCGCTTCGAATCCTTGCTCGGCGAGCAGTTCGCGCGCGGCGACGAGTGCCCGTTCGTCGATGCTGGTGTCGCGCGGTCTGCCCGGACGACGGGACGCGTCCGCCATGTGGGCGATCGTACCCAGTCTGCCTATTTCAGGAGATGGTCTTCTATATCTCGCTCGATCTTGCTAACTTCTCTCCTCAGGACTTGTGACACACCCCACAATGAGGGAGATCGATGATCCGGCGCACTCTGACCACCGTCGTTGCGGCATGTTCGGTGTTACTTCTCGTGGGGGCATGCGGCGCGCCCAACTCCGGCGGCGACTCGGACGAACCGGTCGGTGATCCCGTCTCCGGTGGTTCGGCCACCATGATCCAGGTTCGCGAACCGGTATCGCTCGACCCGGCTGCATTGAGCAACAACTGGGTCGGCCAGAGCCTCCTCGGAAACGCGCTCTACGGAACGCTGATGATCGACAATCCCGAAACCCTCGAGATCGAATACCGGATGGCGACCGGCTTCTCGACCACCGACGGCGGCAATACGTTCACGCTCGAGCTGCGACCCGGCCTGACTTTCACCGACGGAACACCCCTCGATGCTCAAGCAGTACACCTCAATTGGTCGCGTATCGCCGACCCCGACACGGGGTCGAGCTCTCTCCCCCAGGCCTCCCAGATCTCCGCGACGGAGGTAGTCGACGACACCACCCTGAAGGTCGTCATGGCCAATCCGAACCCGATGTTCGCCTACTCGATCACCAACAGCACGCTGAACTGGATCGCCTCCCCCACTGCCCTGGAGATGGGCAAGGACGCCTTCAACAACTCTCCGGTCGGAGCGGGGCCGTTCAGCCTCACGGACTGGCGTCGCCAGGATCGCATGGAGCTCACACGCAACCCCGGCTACTGGGACGCACCTCGGCCCTATCTCGACAACATCACCCTCCTGAGCGTCGCCGACGGCACCCAACGGGTCAACATGCTCGCATCAGGCGGGGCCGATCTCGCCTCGGAAACCAGCTGGACAGCATTGGCCAGAGCTGAGGATGCCGGGCTGGGCACCGAACTCGCACCCGTCGGCGGCGGGCAGTACTTCGCGATGAACACCCGCCGCGCCCCGTTCGACGACCCCCGCGCGCGTCGCGCCGTCTCGATGGCATTGAATCTCGACGACATCAACGCGGCCGCTTTCGAAGGCACCGGCGACATCCCGGAGACCCTGTTCCCCGAGTCTTCACCGTTCTACAAGGACATAGCGTTGGCCGAGTACAACTCCGAGGAGGCCCAGCGCCTGTTCGACGAGCTCGCCGCGGAAGGAAAGCCCGTCGAGTTCTCGTTCCTTGCAACAACGTTGCCGGAGACCAAGGCGACCGCGGAAGTCAGTCAGGCGCAACTTGCCGCGTACGACAATGTGAACATGGACGTCGAGATCGTCGATTTCGCCGCATTCATTCCGCGCAACATCGCCCGCGACTACGACATGATGATCTCGTCGGCGAATGTCCAAGAGCCGGACTCCACCTTGTGGAATGCCTTCCATTCACGGTCGATGGGCAACGTCACCGGTATCTCCGATCCCGAACTCGACGCTGCTCTCGATGCGGGCCGCGTGGGCACCACACCCGAGGAACGCGACGCAGCCTACGAGATCGTGCAGAAACGACTCCACGAGGTTGCTCCCGGCGTCTGGTACACACGCGCGGCGCCGGCCGTCATGACCACCGACAATATCCACGGCATCCGCATGTACTCACTCGGCTCCCCGCTTCCTGCGGAAATGTGGGTCACGGGATAACGACGCACCACATCACCGCTACCTGAAGGATAGGTACATTCATGCTCGAATGGGTTGTTCGGCATAGAAACCCGGTCACCGCGCTCGTCTCCATCTGCGCGGCAGCGCTGCTCCTGACGGCGTGCGGAGCAGACGGCGGCTCCAGCGCGTCTGCGGGGTCCGACGGTGAACCGGTTCCTGGCGGCGTCGCCCGTATCATCCAGGTGCGCGAACCAGTGTCGCTCGACCCGGCGACCCTCGCCAACAACTGGGTCGGCCAAGGCCTGCTGGGCAATGCGCTCTACGGGACGCTGATGATCGACGACCCGCACACGCTCGAACTCGAACATCGGATGGCCGAAGATTTCGTCACGTCCGACGGCGGCGCCACCTTCCTCCTCACCCTGCGGCCGGATCTCGCCTTCACCGACGGAACACCGCTCGACGCCGAAGCAGTGAAGTTCAACTGGGATCGCATTCTCGATCCGTCGCTCGGATCCGGTTCGCTGACACTGGCGTCACAGATCGCAGGGACCGAGGTCATCGACAATGCAACATTGAAGATCACTCTCGTTGCACCCAACCCGAAGTTCGGGAACTCGATCACATCGAGCGGGCTCAACTGGATAGCCTCCCCGTCCGCGCTGGCCGAGGGAACCGACGCCTTCAACGCAGATCCCGTCGGCGCGGGCCCATTCACACTGACGGAGTGGACACGCCAGGACCGCATGAAACTCGAACGCAACCCCGGCTACTGGGATGCGCCCCGTCCGTACCTCGACGCCATCGAACTCCGCGCCGTCAGTGACGCGAACCAGCGTGTCAACATGATGGTCAGCGGTGGCGCCGATCTGGCGTCCGAATCCAGCTGGGCAGCGCTGGCGAAGGCCGAGCAGGCAGGGTTGGCCACCGACGCCGTACCCGTCGGCGGCGGGCAGTACCTGGTCATGAACACTCGACGTGCCCCGTTCGACGACCCCCGAGCCCGGGAGGCGGTGAGCGCGGCAGTGAATCTCGACGACATCAACAGCGCGGTGTTCGAGGGGCACGGCCAGGTTCCCGATACGCTGTTCCCGGAGTCCTCACCGTTCCACGCGGATATTCCCCTCCGCCAGGAGGATCCGGAGCGGGCGCAGCAACTCTTCGACGAATTGGCCGCGGAGGGGAAACCTGTCGAATTCACTTTCACCGCAACTTCTCTCGTGGAGATCAGATCCGTGGCCGAGAGTCTGCAGGCGCAACTCGCCGCCTACGACAACGTCGAGGTCGAGGTGGAGGTGCTCGACATCGCGGGATACATGCCGCGCACTGCAGCCCGTGATTTCGACATGATCATCTGGGCCGCCGACAGCCCCGAACCCGACACCACCTTGTGGAACGCTTTCCATTCCACCTCGTCGGGGAATCACACCGGAATTTCGGACCCCGCGCTGGACGCCGCGCTCGACGCCGGACGTACGGGCACCACGGGCGAGGAACGTGTGGCCGCATACCGAACGGTGCAGGAACGACTCGCCGAGCTCGAACCCGGAATCTGGTACATCCGGTCGGCGCCGTCGGTGATCAGTAGCCAGGATCTGCACGGAGTGCAGATGTATGCACTCGGATCGGCACTACCGGACGAATTGTGGCTCACTCCATAGCTTCGGTCGGTGTCCGGCGTGCAGTTCTCGTCGCAATCTACGGATACGCAATCTACGGATAATAGCGACGAAAACTGCATGCTCACGGGTGCTTCAGATCGTTCCCACGCGCATGTTGACGGGCGACGTGAACTCCCGCGTTGTCGCGGGGTCACCCCACAGGTCTGCCAGATCTGCTGCGAAGGACTCGAGAACCTCGGATTTTCCCGCCTCCGCGGCCTTTCGGGTCGCCGACCATGTCGAGAGATAGCCCAGCATGCCGTTCAGGTCCCACTCCTTGTGGATCTGCATCGGTGGAGCAGGACGCTCGTCGAAAGGAAAGTCGATGTCGGCATAACCGTTGTCGACGTGCGTGCGTTCCTCGGGCCAATACGGGCCGATCTCGGTCCGATAGAAGTGCTGAAACCGCTCGTCGAGGTCTGCGTCGAGTTCTATGACCCCGTAGCTGACCAGCGCGAGCACAGCATCGTCGACGGCGATCCGCCGGACCTCGCTGTAGAACGCCGGGCGGTCGAACCAGTGCGCCGCCTGCGCGGCGGTGATCAGGGCAGCGCTCCGATCCGGCACGGGAAGCGTCTCGGCGGGTGCCTGAAGGTAGCGGACCCGATCATGGAGCCTGGCGTTCGCGATCTGATCTGCACTGGGATCGACTCCGATCACGACATCGAAACGGGTTGCGAGCTGCACCGTCAATTGGCCGTTTCCACATCCGACATCGACCGCCAGATCGGTCGCCGGAGCAAGAGAAGCGACGAACTCCGCGAGCTCCGCCGGGTACTCGGGACGAAACTGTGCGTAGGCCCGACCGCCGCGATCGAACCAGTTCTTTCCCGCCGCCATGATCCGAAAATACAGCACACCTGTGTGTGCACATCGTTGACCTGGGGATTACCGACGGCTAACGTGCCAGCAAGCTGTTACTGCCGGTACAGGGGGAACCAAAGGTGAAAAGACGTCTCATCAGTGCTGTCGTCATGGCGGCGACCGCCGCTATGACGATTGCTCTCGCACCCACGGCTGCGGCTGATCCTGCGGGCGGCGCCGATGCAATCGGATGGCAGGAGGCCGTGGATGCGCCCGATGCGTACCCCGGCACCGCAGTCGAGTGGGATGTGCCGATCACCCTCAGCGACGGAACTGTACTCCGCGCCAATGTGTTCCGCCCTGCGAATGCCGACGGGACACCGATCGACGAGCAGACGCCCGTGGTTCTCAACCTCACGCCGTACACCAAACTTCTGTCGACGCTCGCGTCCGTCGCGATGGAGGATCCGACTCTTCAGCCGCTCGTCGAAGATCTCGGGACGATCCTCGATCTCGGCGTTCCCTTCGACGGCATCACGGAGCTTGCCGCCCCCGCGGCGCAGCTGGGACGCGCCTTCGGGCTCAACCGCGACCTCGTGCAGAACGGCTATACGCAGGTCATCGTCGACGTCCGCGGCACCGGATTTTCCCATGGACAGTGGGACGTGCTCGGACCTCGCGAACAACAGGACACCGTCGAGGTCATCGACTGGGCGGCGTCGCAGCCGTGGTCCAACGGTCGCGTCGGCACCACGGGTGTGTCGTATTCGGCGATCAATCAGATCCAGGCTGCCGGACACCGACCGGCCGAACTCGACGCCGTGTTCGCCGTCGAACCCGGCAACGATCTGCTCCGCGACATCGTCGGCACCGGCGGTGCGATCGGCGTCGGCTTCATGCCGGCATGGCTCGGCCTCGTCAACGGCCTCAAGTGGGCCCCCGAAGTCGAAGCCCTGCTGCAGGGCAGATTCGATGCGCAATGGCTCCGCGATCGTATGGCCGATCCGTTCACGAAGATCCCCGAACTCGTCGAAGCACTCACCGCACCGACCATCGAGGGTGTCTCACCCGAGGCACTCGAAGTCGCGCAGGATGGCCCGTTCTATCAGGAACGACAAGCAGATCTCGACGCGATCGACGTACCCACCTTCGTGTTCGGCAATTGGCACGACATCTTCGCCAACAGCGAGCCCGACATCTACAACTCGATTCCGGTGTCGCCCGGCAACAAACAACTCGTGATGGGCGACGGGTACCACGCCGTCCTCGGCGAGGGCTTCGGCACTCCCGGACACCCGCCGACGATGGTCGCATTGCAGCGTGCCTGGTTCGACCACTGGCTCAAGGACATCGACAACGGCATCACCGAGTACGGTCCGGTTACGCTGCTGCAGCAGGGCGGTGGCTGGACCACCACCGACCAATTCCCGCGTGCGGGTGTCGAATACCAGCGGATGTACCTGTCGACGACACCGAGCGGCACTGCGGCGCACTCGGTCCACGATGGAAGCCTGCAGCCCACCCCGCAGGATTCTCCGGCGCGGCTCACCGTCGCACCCGGCCTGCGCGGGGTATGTTCGAGGGAAGCTGCGCAGGGCACTGCGGGGATCGCCGTCCTCCTCGGATCGAACTGCACGAAGGACGCACGCTTCAACGAGGCAGAGGGCCTGACGTTCACCTCGCGGCCGATGGCAGAGCCGACCGTCATCTCCGGGCCGATCAACCTGCATCTGAACACGGTGCTCGACACCCCGGACGGTTTCTGGTCGGTGTCGATCAATGATGTTGCACCCGATGGCCGCTCCACGGTGCTGTCGAGCGGATCCCTGGTTGCGTCACTGCGCGCGATCGATGATTCGAAGAGTACGTTCACCTCGTCGGGCGACTACACGCGCGCCCATCCGTACCTGACTCTCGACACACACCAACCGGTCGTGCCCGGCCGGCCCACGCAACTCGATATCAGCATGCTGCCCACCGACGCGATCCTGCAGCCGGGACACCGCATCCGGATCGACGTCTACGCATCCAGCATTCCCCGGTCATTGCCGCTCGGCCCGATGCTCCACGACAGTGGGCTCGCACCGCAGCATCTCGAACTCGATTCCGCCGTACCGAGTTTCGTCACGTTGCCCGTCGTGGGCTGATCACCGTCCGTGGCAGCAGATATCAGGGGACTTCGAAGCCGCGGAATCGCACGTCTTTCCGGGGCTGGAAACCCAGCCGGGAGTAGAGGTCCAACGCGCGTGTATTGCTGTGCAGCACATGAAGAAAGGCTCTCTCGCCGCGTGCCGCGATTCGTGCAGACAATGCCTGGACGAGGTGGCCTGCGTAGCCGTGACCGCGCGCATCCGGTGCCGTACACACTGCACTGATCTCGGTCCAGCCGGGTGGGTGCAACCGTTCACCCGCCATCGCGACGAGAGTACTGCCGTGGCGGATACCGAGGTAGGTGCCGATTTCGGGGGTTCGAGGATAGAACGGTCCCGGCCGTGTCCGGTCCACGAGATCGAGCATCGCCTGCCGGTCGCCGGGACCGAGTTCGTGCAGTTCGGCTCCCTCGGCGAGGTCCGGTGCGTCCGCGTGATCACCGGGGGCCGGTGCGAGCATCTGGAGTCCGTCGACGGAGAAGACGGGCTTCCACTCGTTCGGCGGAGCGTGCGGGCAATCGAAGAGGTCCGCGAGAGCACCGGACCCCAGCAGTCGAGCAAGATCGGACCAGTCCTGCTGCTCAGGATCGGGGGGCACTGCGCAGAAGGTGGCGACGTCGGCGCAGTACGTGGCCGCACGGCCCGCCCGGCGGGCGAGATGGGCGTGATCACCGGTCAGCGAGGTGTGTACAGGATTGTCGAGGACATTCGTGTCGACGACACGGCCTTCGGAACCCACTGTCTGCACTCTCCCCTTCGTCCGATTCGACGCGCCTGCGGCGCGATCCACACTCCGAATCGTAGAAGAGCCCGGCCGGTTGCGCCCACGCCCGCATCAACAGCAGCGTGCCCCGGGGTCTGCTTCGCTTGCGGCGTGCCTCTGACGCCAATACTCACGCTCGGTCATGACCGGGTCGCCGGAGTTCAGCCGCCGCTGCAATTCGACGTACCGCGCGTAGTCGTGATCGCCCATCAGCGCACCGACCCACCACCACACCCGACGCACCGCGGTGATCACGGCGTCCCGCTCTCGTGCTGATGCGCGTGATCGGCGTGTGTGTGGGCGGCGCCGGGTGCACGCACCTTGCCCGACGCGATGAGTTCATCCCATTGCTTCTGCAGTTCACGCTCGGCCGGTGTGGGTACGAATCCGGCAGGCGCGAAGATCTTCGACGGCACATCCGGCGACTCGGTCGTCGGCATGCCGCCGAGCCGCACCGACCGGATGCACACCACCACGCCGGCAATAGCCACGATGAGAACGAGTACCGCGAACACGATCGACAGCGTGCCCTGGATGAACGTGTTGCGGATGACGGCGTCGATCGCGGCAGGTGAGGCGGCCGAACCGAACCGGGTCTCGCCTGCATTCTTCGCATCGACGAACGCATTGTGCTGCGCCCAGTATCCGACCGCGCGGTCGCTGGAGAAGATCTTCTGCCACGACGCCGTCATCGTCACGATGAGATCCCACACCAACGGGACGCCGGGGATCCACGCCCACTTCAGCAGCCCCTTCTTGACCACGATGGTGAGGACGATCGTCAGTGCGATCGCGGCGAGCAGCTGGTTGGCGATACCGAACAGCGGGAACAGGGTGTTGATGCCGCCGAGCGGATCGGTGACGCCCATGAGCAGGATCGCACCCCACAGTGCGCAGACCACGAACGAGCAGAACCATGCACCGGGACGCCACGACGGGTCCTTGAAACGCTTTGCGGCACCGCCGAAGTTGCCGAGGGAGTCCGACAGCATGAACCGCGCGACACGTGTGCCTGCGTCGACGGTCGTGAGAATGAACAACGCCTCGAACATGATCGCGAAGTGGTACCAGAACGATTTGAGACTGTCGCCGCCGAACAGGTCGGACAGGACGTTCGACATACCGAAGGCCAGGGTGGGCGCACCACCTGTTCTGGAGATGATCGATTCCTCCCCGACCGCGGCCGCCGCGCCGGCGATCTGTTCTGGAGTGACGTCCGGCGAGGACAGTCCGAGACTGTTCACATAGGCCGCAGCTGTTTCGGGGGTGCCACCGGTAAGCGCTTCCGGCGCGTTGAGCGCGAAGTACAGGTGCTGATCGATGATGCACGCGGTGACCAGGGCCATGATCGCCACGAACGATTCCGTGAGCATCCCGCCGTACCCGATGAGGCGGGTCTGCTTCTCTTTCTCCAGCATCTTCGGAGTGGTGCCGGAGGAGATCAATGCGTGGAACCCCGACAGCGCGCCACACGCGATGGTGATGAACAGGAACGGGAACAGCGACCCGGCGAACGCGGGCCCGTCACCGTCGATCGCGAACGACGTGACGTCGGGCATCTGGATCTCGGGGCGGGCGATAAGGATGCCGATGGCGAGCAGCGCGATGGTACCGACCTTCATGAAGGTCGACAGGTAGTCGCGCGGGGCGAGCAGCAACCACACCGGCAGGACGGACGCGGCGAACCCGTAAGCGATCATCAACCACGCGATCGTCACCTTCGACAGGGTGAACCATTCGACACCCCAATCGGTTTCGGCGACCCACCCTCCTGCAACGATTGCCAGGACCAGCAGCACGACACCGATCGCAGACACTTCGGAGACCTTGCCGGGGCGCAGATAACGCAGATACACACCCATGAACAACGCGATCGGAATGGTCATCGCGATGGAGAACAACCCCCACGGGCTCTCCGCGAGTGCATTGACGACCACGAGTGCGAGCACCGCGATAATAATGATCATGATCACGAAAACGGCGATCAGGGCAGCAATTCCGCCGATCGGGCCGAGTTCGTCGCGTCCCATCTGTCCGAGACTGCGCCCGCGCCGCCGCGACGAAATCCACAGCACCAGGAAATCCTGGACTCCACCGGCCAGGACGACACCGACGATGATCCAGATCGTTCCCGGCAGGTAGCCCATCTGAGCGGCGAGGACCGGGCCGACGAGGGGGCCGGCCCCTGCGATCGCGGCGAAATGGTGTCCGAACAGGACCCGCCGGTCCGTCGGCATGTAGTCCTTGCCGTTCTCCAGGACCTCGGCGGGGGTCGCGCGATCGTCGCGCGGTTGCACGATCTTGCGTTCGATGAATTTGGCGTAGAACCGGTATGCGACAAGATATGTGCACACTGCCGCGATCACGAACCACACCGCATTGATGTTCTCGCCGCGCACCACCGCGATCATCGACCAGGCGAAGCCACCGACGAGCGCGAGGACTACGAAGACGATGCGCGCCGTGGCGGACATCGGTGTTCGATCGACGACGCCCACCGGGGGAAGAGCCGGGTCCGTGCGCAAGTATTCGACGTTCGCGTCGCTGGGCGGCGTCGGGTCGACGGCCATCTCGGCTCCTCACCGGAGCCGACGCTGAGCGGCAACCGAATGCGCCCGACGGCTCCTCGACAACGTGCACAGTTATGGCCTGCGTCACGCTACCCGCGGATGGGTGCCCAAGAACCGAATTGATGGATTCAGCCCCGCGAGGCGATCCTCGCCTGCACTTCGGGGCGCCGCAGCGGCGGCACCGTCGGTGGTGGTTGCCGCCGCTCGGGAAGGAGATCGAGCAATCTCGTGGTCGTCGCGGCGACCTCAGCGACGGCTTGCTCGAACGGCTCCCGGGTGGCATCGGACAGTTTGTGGATTCCGCTGACCTTACGGACATACTGCCGGGCGGCCGCCTCGATCTCCTCGGCGGTCGCTACCGGTTCGAGCCCGCGCAGCTCGGTGATGTTCCGGCACATGCCTTCGAGAGTAGTCCCGAACATCATGCGCGACATCCTGTCGAGGAGTACAGATGAGTGCGTTCGCTGCGTAAGGTCGACCCGTTGTCGACCGATCTGTTGTCACCTATGTGAGGGAGCCGGATGCGATTCCGATACGCAAGTGCCGCCGCGGCTGTGTTGTCCACCGCAGCGATCGTCCTGACCACCCCGGGTACAGCGGGAGCCGCCGCGACCGCCGAGGTCGTGCCCGGCAGAGCCCGGATCCTGGTGAACGTCCACGGCGTGCCGGTTCATCCGGAGAGTTGCCGCGTCGACCCCGACGCCGACGGTAACACTCAGAGTTTGCCGCTGGAACCGTCGAGCCGGATGGTCGCGCACCAGGTCGCCCCCGGAAAACGGCACGTCAAGGTGTGGTGCCCGGATGGTGGCATCATCTACGACGGGTTCGTCGACGTCCTGCCCGCCGATCCTGTCGCCGATTTCGTCGACACCGTGTTCCGCACAGCGGGCAGCAGCGACCGCGTCACCGATCCGACGCTGCGCTGACCCAGGGAACGGAATGCCCACGGTGACGGCACTGTGTCCGTCACCGTGGGCATTCCGTGCGGGGACTACTCCGAGATGCGCTCGATGATGGTGACATTAGCGGTGCCGCCACCCTCGCAGATGGTGAGCAGGCCGTACTTGCCGCCGACACGCTCGAGTTCGTTGAGCAGGGTCGCCATGAGCTTGGTGCCGGTAGCGCCGAGCGGGTGACCGAGCGCGATCGCGCCACCGTTGACGTTGACCTTGGCCGGGTCGGCGCCGATCTCCTTGATCCATGCGAGCACGACGGGAGCGAACGCCTCGTTGATCTCGATGACGTCGATATCGTCGATGGTCAGACCGGTCTTCTCGAGTGCGTGCTGCGTCGCCGGGATGGGGGCGGTGAGCATGAAGATCGGATCGTCACCGCGAGCGCTGAGATGGTGGATGCGTGCGCGCGGCTTCAGGCCGTGCTTCTTCACGGCCTCGTCGGACGCGAGCAGCAGCGCCGACGCGCCGTCGGAGATCTGCGACGCGACGGCCGCGGTGAGGCGGCCACCCTCGACGAGAGTCTGCAGGCCCGCCATCTTCTCGAGGCTGGTCTCGCGGGGTCCCTCGTCGACGGCGGCGTCTCCGAGGGGCACGATCTCGTTGTCGAAGCGGCCCGCGGCGATCGCGGCCTTGGCGCGCTCGTGACTCTGCAGCGCCCACTGTTCGAGCTCTTCGCGGCTGATGTCCCACTTCTCGGCGATCATCTCGGCGCCCTTGAACTGGGAGACCTCGTCGGAGCCGTACCGCTCGACCCAGCCCTTCGATCCCCCGAACGGGGTGTCGAAGCCGTATTGCTGGCCGGCGGTCATGGCCGACGAGATCGGGATCTGCGTCATGTTCTGCACGCCACCCGCGATGATGAGGTCGGCGGTGTTGCTCAGGATGGCCTGCGCACCGAAGTGGATGGCCTGTTGGCTCGATCCGCACTGGCGGTCGACGGTCACACCGGGCACATGCTGCGGGTAGCCGGCCGCGAGCCACGCGGTACGAGCGATATTGCCCGCCTGGCCGCCGATCGCGTCGACACAACCGAAGACCACGTCGTCGACGTCTGCCGGGTCGATGCCCGTGCGCTCGACGACTGCCTTGATGACGTGTGCGCCGAGGTCGGCCGGGTGCACATCCGCCAGGCCGCCCTTCTTCTTGCCGATCGGGGTACGGACCGCGTCGACGATGTAAGCCTCGGTCATTGTTGCTCCTTATGCGGGGTTCGGGTTCGACAGTCCGTCGAGAACGATGGAAAGGTACTGCTGCGCAACTTGTTCGACGCTGAGCGCTCCGCCAGGCCGATACCAGCGCACCGCGACCCACACCGTGTCGCGGAGAAAACGGAAGACGACGTCGACGTCGACGTCGGGCCGGAACACTCCCTCCGAGATCCCTCGTTCGAGCACCCCCGACCACAGTGTGCGGAACTCCGTGTTGAGTTCGGCGATGTAGGAGAACCTGTCGCCGTCGAGGTGCTTGGCCTCGTCCTGATAGATCGCGACCGCGGCGTGCGATCGGTCGATCGATTCGTAGGACGTCGTGACGAGGGCTTCGAGCGTCGCGCGTGGGTCGAGGCCTGCGGCCACGATCTTGCGGTACCGGTCGAACAGGTCGTCGAGGAAACCTCGCAGGATCTCGTCGACCATCGACTCCTTCGAGTCGAAGTGGTGGTAGAGGCTGCCGGAGAGGATCCCCGCGGCATCGGCGATGTCGCGGACCGTCGTGGCGCGGACACCGCGTGACGCGAAGAGGTCGGCCGCGATGTGGAGCAGTTCGGCGCGGCGGCCGGTCTTCGCTGAGTCGTCGCGAGGTGGGGTCATGGAGCAAAAGCCTTTCGAACTTCCGGCCTGTCGAACTACTAGGCCCGCTGCGAGGAGATCGAGACGATCTCGCCGGTCAGGTAGGTGGTGTAGTCGCTCGCCAGCATCGCGATCGTCGCAGCAATCTCCCACACCTCCGCCGCACGACCGTACGCCTCGTCGGACGCCAGCCGGTCGAGCAGTTCCTCGCTGGTCACCTTCGCGAGGAAGGCGTGGCGCGCGATGGACGGGGCGACGGCATTGATGCGGACACCGTATTCGGCAGCCTCGATCGCCGAGCAACGGGTGAGGGCCATGACGCCGGCCTTCGCCGCGGCATAGTGTGCCTGCGAGTGCTGGGCACGCCAGCCGAGCACCGACGCGTTGTTGACCAGGACACCGCCGTGGCCGGCCGACTTGAAGTAACGCAATGCCGCGCGCGTCGCCCGGAATGTGCTCGTGAGAGTGACGTCGAGGACGCGATCCCACTGTTCGTCGGTCATGTCGACGACCGGGGTCTCTCCGCCGAGCCCGGCATTGTTGATCAGCGTGTCGATGCGGCCGAGCTTGTCGGCGGCACCGGTGATGAGCGCGTCGACCTGCTCGGTGGACGACACGTCGCACACGATGGAATGCACGTGCTGTTCGGGGAACTCCGCGGCGAGCTTGTCGGCGGCCTCACCGAGGCGACGCTCGTGGAAGTCCGAGATCAGGACGTCGGCGCCCTCGAGCAGGGCGCGCCGCGCCGATGAGAAACCGATTCCTGTTCCGGCCGCCGCGGTGACGACGACCTTCTTGCCTGCGAGCAACCCGTGCCCGGGGGTTTCGACGGGCGGGGTGGACAGCGGGGAGGTGGTCACGGGCGAGCCTCTCGGGGAAGGCCGAGCACACGCTCGGCGATGACGTTGCGCTGGACCTCGTTGGATCCGCCGTAGATGGTGTCGGCGCGGGTGAACAGGAACAACCGCTGCCATTCGGCGAGCTCGAGATGTTCCGGGTCGGTGATGTTCGACGGGGTGCCCGCGTGATCGTGGTCGGGGCCGATGAGCGATGCAGCGCCCTGGACCTCCATGGCGAGGACGCCGAGGTCGCGGTGCCAGTTGGCCCAGAGCAGCTTGGCGACCGAGGCCTGGCCGGGATCGGCGTCCCCCAGGGTGCGGAGGGCGTGGGCGCGCATCACCCGCAGCCCGACGCGGGCACGGGCGATCTTCTCGCGGATATTGGGGTCGTCGATCGAGCCGTTGGCCCGCGCGAGGCCGACGACACCGTCGAGTTCCCGTTCGAAGCCGATCTGCTGGCCGAGAGTGGAGACGCCGCGTTCGAAGGTCAGCAGGCCCATCGCGACCTTCCAGCCGTCGCCGGGCTCACCGACGACGAGGTCGGCGTCCGTCACCGCATCGTCGAAGAAGACCTCGTTGAACTCGGAGGTGCCGGTGAGCTGCTGGATCGGCCGAACGGTGACCCCGGGCTGGTCGAGCGGCACGAGCAGGAAACTCAGGCCCTGGTGACGGGTCGAGCCCGGTTCGGTGCGCGCGATCACGAACGCCCACTGGGCGACGTGCGCAAGGGATGTCCATACTTTCTGGCCGTTGATGATCCACTTGCCGTCTTCGAGGCGCGCGGTGGTCGAGACGTTGGCGAGGTCGGATCCGGCACCCGGCTCGGAGTACCCCTGGGCCCACAGTTCGGTGACGTTGCGAATTCCGGGGAGGAATCGCTTCTTCTGCTCCTGGGTGCCGAACGCGATGAGGGTGGGTCCGAGCAGTTCCTCACCGAGGTGGTTCACCCGCGCGGGCGCGTCGGCCTTCGCGTATTCGGTGTGGAAGGTGACCCGCTCCTCCATGGTTGCACCGCGTCCGCCGTATTCGGTGGGCCAGCCGATGCAGGTCCATCCGGCCTCGGCGAGGTGGCGGTCCCACGCGAGTCGTTGTTCGAAGAACTCGTGCTCGCTGCCGGGCCCGCCCTTGCCCCTGAGGGCGGCGAATTCGCCGGTCAGGTTCTCGTCGAGCCACGTCCGCACGGTGGCCGCGTACTCGGTATTTTCCAGGCTCTCGCTCTCTTGCACGTCTGTACGATAACCTACCAAGCAATTGCTAGGTAGGGAGCTCAGTGAACACACATCCGAGAACCACGCCGGCCGCCCTCGTCCGCACTGCCGAGACCTGGCCCGACCGGCTCGCGATCGTCGACGGCGAGACCCGACTGACCTTCGCACAATTGCACGCACGCGTGCGGGACTTCGCTGCGGCCCTGGTCGCTCGCGGCGTCGAACCCGGTGCGCGCGTCGCGATCTGGTCGCCCAACACGTATCACTGGGAAATCGCTGCTCTCGGTGCGCATTGGGCCGGTGGCGTCGTCGTCCCCATCAACACCCGTTACACCGCGGGCGAAGCAGCCGAGATCATCGAACGCGTCGGCGCGTCCGCGCTCGTCATCGTGGGCGACTTCCTCGGCTCCGATCGCTACGCACAACTCCGCGAGGTCGCACCCGATCTCACCGTCCCCACAGTCGTGCGAGTCCCGGTCAGCGGGAACGACAATCCGGTCGACGGAGTCACCGACTGGGACGATTTCCTCGCCGCTGCCACCGACGCCTCGCGTACCGATGCCGACGCTCGCGCCGCAGCCGTCGAGCCCGACGATGTCTCCGACATCCTGTTCACCTCCGGCACCACCGGAAAGAGCAAGGGCGTGCTCAGTGCACACCGCCAGTGCATCGGCGTCGCGCAGGCATGGACCGAATGCGCCGAACTGACCGTCGACGACAACTACCTCATCATCAATCCTTTCTTCCACACCTTCGGATACAAAGCCGGGTTCGTGGCGGCGCTGCTCACAGGGGCAACGGTCATCCCGCTTGCCGTCTTCGACGTCGAGAAGGTCATGGCGATGGTCTCGGCCGAACGCATCAGCGTGCTCCCGGGCGCACCGACGATCTACCAGAGCATCCTCGACCACCCGTGCCGCGGCGACTACGACCTGAGCAACCTGCGCATCGCGGTCACCGGCGCCGCGCCGGTGCCGGTCTCGCTCGTCGAGCGCATGCAGACCGAACTGAACTTCGACGCGGTGATCACCGCGTACGGCCAGACCGAGGCCGTGGTCGCCACGATGTGCCGCACCGACGACGACCCCGTCACCGTGTCGACTTCGTCCGGACGCGCGACCGCCGACTTCGAGGTGCGGATCGGCGACAAGGGCGAGATCCTGCTGCGCGGCCCGAACGTGATGCTCGGCTACCTCGACGATCCCGAGGCGACCGCCAAGACCATCGACTCCGATGGCTGGTTGCATACCGGCGACGTCGGCACCCTCGACGAGCGCGGGTACCTCGACATCACCGACCGCCTCAAGGACATGTACATCAGCAACGGATTCAATGTGTACCCCGCCGAAATCGAGGCGTCGCTGCTGCGGATCCCCGGTGTCCACGAGGTCGCCGTCATCGGCGTACCCGACGAACGGGCCGGAGAGGTCGGTTGCGCCTTCGTCGCCACACTGGACGGAGCGGATCTGACCGAGGATCACGTTCTCGCCTACGCCAAAGAGAATCTGGCCAACTTCAAACGACCCCGGTCGGTGCGCTTCGTCGACCACCTTCCCCGGAATGCGTCCGGCAAGGTCCTGAAAAACGTTCTGCGTGAGGAGAAGTCATGACAGTCCCATTCGAGCCCGACGTCGTCACCTACGAAGTGCGTGACGGTATCGCGATCGTCACCCTCAACCGTCCGGACTACCGGAACGCGCAGAACTCGGTGATGACGTACGCCCTCGACGCCGCCTTCGAGAAGGCTGTCGAGGACGACGAGGTGAAGGTGATCGTGCTCGCGGGCAACGGCAAGCACTTCTCCGCCGGCCACGACCTCGGCACCCCCGGTCGCGACCACCACGTGCACTACGACAACAAAGCCGTCATGTGGTGGGATCACGTCGACAAGCCGGGTGGCGACCAGCGCTATGCCCGCGAGATGGAGGTCTACCTCGGGATGTGCCGCCGCTGGCGGGAGATCCCCAAGCCGACCATCGCGATGGTCCAGGGGGCATGTATCGCCGGTGGACTCATGCTCGCGTGGGTGTGCGACCTCATCGTCGCCTCCGACGACGCCTTCTTCTCCGATCCCGTCGTGCGCATGGGCATTCCGGGTGTCGAGTACTTCGCACACCCGTGGGTCCTCGGCACCCGGTTCGCCAAGGAGATCCTGTACACCGGCGACCGCTTCACCGCGCAGCGCGCATACGAAGTCGGCATGGTCAGCCGGGTCGTGACACGCGACGATCTCGAATCCGAGACCCTCGCCCTGGCCGGACGTATCGCGGAGATGCCGCGATTCGGCCTGGCACTGACCAAGCGTGCGGTGAACCAGTGCGAGGACCAGATGGGTATGCGTAACGGCATGGACTCGGTCTTCGGCCTGCATCACTTCGCACACTCGTACAACGCGGAGGTCGGCACCGACTCCCTCGGCGGCATGGACGCCAAGTCGATGGCTGCCAGCGCTCGTCCGGCCGAGGAGAGCAAGTGATGGATCTCGAACTCGACTCCGCCACTCTCGCTTTCCGCGACGAGGTACGGGCGTTTCTCGCCGAGAACGTCCCGAAGACCCCGCTGAAGTCGATGGACACCGCCGAGGGCTTCGAGGAGCACCGGCAGTGGGAAGCACTCCTCGCCGACGCGCGCCTGTCCGTCGTCTCGTGGCCCGAATCGCTCGGTGGCCGCGACGCGACGCTCGAGCAGTGGGTGGTGTTCGAGGAGGAGTACTACCGCTCGGGTGCACCCGGCCGGGTGAGCCAGAACGGCATCTTCCTGCTCGCCCCCACTCTGTTCGAGCACGCGAAGCCCGAACAACTCGAGCGCATCATGCCGCGAATGGCGCGTGCCGACGACATCTGGGCACAGGCCTGGTCGGAGCCCGAGTCAGGCAGCGACCTCGCGTCGCTGCGCTCGACGGCGACGAAGGTCGACGGCGGGTGGCTGCTCAACGGGCAGAAGACGTGGAGCTCGCGGGCCTCGTTCGCCGACATGGGCTTCGGTCTGTTCCGCTCCGATCCGGAAGCCCAGCGCCACAAGGGCATCACGTACTTCATGTTCGATCTGCGCGCTGAGGGCGTCACCGTCCGGCCGATCGATCAGCTCGACGGCGAACCCGGATTCGCGGAGATCTTCCTCGAGAACGTCTTCGTCCCCGACGATCCGTCGAAGCCCGGTGAATCCGGTGTGATCGGTGAGGTCAACGCGGGATGGCGTGTCGCGATGAGCACCGCGTCGAACGAGCGTGGCCTGTCGCTGCGTGCGCCCGGACGGTTCCTCGCCACCACCGACCGGTTGCTCGCGCAGTACTCGCAGTCGCCGCTGCACGGAGACACCGCGCTTCGGAACAAGGTCGCCGACGCGTGGATCGGTGCACGCGCCTACGAACTGTCGACGTGGGGCACGGTCACCAGGCTCACGAACGGTGGCCAGCTGGGCGCCGAATCGTCGATCAACAAGGTGTTCTGGTCGGAATGGGACATCGCCACCCACGAAACCGCCCTCGACCTGCAGGGCGCGCACGCCGAGGTGGTCGACAACTGGACCGACGGCTACCTGTTCTCACTGTCGGGCCCGATCTACGCAGGCACCAACGAAATCCAGAAGAACGTCATCGCCGAGCGACTGCTCGGCCTCCCGAAGGGCGACCGATGAGATTCGCACTCGATGAATCCCACGAGGATTTCGCGTCGAGCATCGACGCGCTCCTCACCAAGTCCGATATGCCCGCTGTCATCCGCGCATGGAACAGCGGAGACACCGCACCCGGCCTGACCGTGTGGCAGCGACTCGCCGAGACGGGAGTGAACGGCCTGCTCATCGCCGAGGAGCACGATGGTCTCGGTGCCGACGCGGTCGACCTCGTCGTGGCCGTCGAACAGCTGGGCCGCCACGCGGTTCCGGGCCCGGTCGTCGAAACCGTCGCTGTCGTACCCGCGCTGCTCGCAGCGGTCGCTCCGGGTCGTCTCGCGGCGCTGGCATCCGGGTCGCTCGCGACCGTCGCGGCAGCTCCGGACACGCCGTATGCGGTGGACGCCGATGTGGCCGAGCTGCTCCTGCACGTCGACGGCGAGTCGGTGTCGACGGCCACCGCAGGTGAACAGCACGCGTCGGTGGACCTCGCGCGTCACCTGTTCGAGGTCTCGTCCGCCGACGTGCTCGGCTCGACCCCGTTCGACGCCGCGTTCGACCTCGGTGCACTTGCAACCGCCGCGCAACTGCAGGGCCTCGGCCGCACCCTGCTCGACATGTCTGTCGAGTATGTGCAGCAGCGCAAGCAGTTCGGCCGGGTCATCGGTTCGTTCCAGGCCATCAAGCATCACCTCGCCGACGTTGCCGTCGCACTGGAGATGGCACGTCCGCTCCTGCACGGTGCGGCGCTCGCGGTCCGCGATGGCCTGCCCACCGCGTCGCGCGACGTGTCGGCGGCCAAGGTCGCGTGTGGCGATGCCGCCTACCTCGCGGCACGTACGGCACTGCAGGTGCACGGCGCCATCGGATACACGCAGGAATATGACCTGTCGCTGTGGATCACGAAGACCCGCGCACTTGTCACTGCATGGGGCACACCCGATTTCCATCGCGAACGCGTCGTCGCGGCACTCGAGGGCGAGGTCGCGTCGTGACCTTCGAAACCGAGGATCGCGCGGCACTGCGGGAGTCGGTACGGAGCCTGCTCGCGAAGCACTCGGATTCCGCTGCCGTCCGCAAGGCGATTGCGTCCTCCGACGGCTACGATGCGGATCTGTGGTCGCGGCTCGTCGAGCAGGTCGGGGTTGCCGCGCTCGCGATTCCCGAGGAGTACGACGGCGTCGGTGCGTCGTGGGCCGAAACCCACGTCGTTCTCGAAGAACTCGGTCGGGCGTTGACTCCGTCCCCGTTCCTCGGATCGGCGGTTCTCGCCGCACAGGCGGTGCTGCTCTCGGGCGACACCGACGCCGCATCCCGGCTGCTGCCCGGCATCGCCGCCGGCGAGGTCGTCGCGGTGTGCTGGGCATCGGAAGCGGGGTGGCACCGGCCGGGTGTCGCCGCCCACGGCGATGTACTCACCGGCACAGCGCACTACGTCCTCGGCGGCGACATCGCCACCACACTGCTCGTGATCGCCGCCGACGGTGACACGACAGCGCTGTTCGAGGTGGATCCGCAGACCGACGGCGTTGCGCGTCGCAGGGTTCCGACGATGGACCCGACTCGGCCGCTGGCCGAGGTGTCGTTCTCCGCTGTCGCAGCCCGCCGGTTGTCGTCGACCGACGACCTGGTGGAAAGGTTGCGAACTGCCGCGGTGATCGCGGTGTCGGCCGAACAGGTGGGCGCTGCCCAGGCGACTCTGGATCTGACGGTCGAGTACACGAAGAACCGCAAACAGTTCGGTCGTGTCATCGGTTCGTTCCAGGCGCTCAAGCACCGTATGGCCGATATGTATGCGCTCGTCGAAACTGCACGGTCCATGTCGTACGCGGCGGTGCTGTCGCAGGATCCGCAGGATGCCTACGCGGCGAAGATCTACTGTTCGGAAGCATTCCAGCAGGTCGCATCCGAGGCGGTGCAGCTGCACGGCGGTATCGCGATCACGTGGGAGCACGACGCGCAGCTGTTCTTCAAGCGCGCGCACGGCACCGCGCAGTTGTTCGGGCAGCCGCGCGAATATCTGGTCGCAGTCTCTGCCTGAGCTGCGATAACCTCCGGCGGTGCCTCTTCTCGACTCGGCGACACCGCCACCCGACCGTCCCTGCCGCATCGTTGTGGCGGGGACGTCGGGTTCCGGGAAGACCACACTCTCCGCCCGTCTCGGCGACGCACTCGGGATCGAGCACATCGAGATCGACGGGCTACATCATGGTCCGAACTGGACGCCGCGGCCGTCGTTCGTCGCCGACGTGGAGGACTTCACCTCCCAGCCGTATTGGGTGACCGAGTGGCAGTACACCGTGGTCCGTCCATTGCTTGCGGAGCGGGCCGATCTGATGATCTGGCTCGATCTACCTCGCCCCGTCGTGATGCGGCAGGTGATCCGCCGGACGCTGCGCCGCCGGGTCCGGCGTGAGGTGCTGTGGAACGGCAACGTGGAACCGCCGCTACACACCATCTTCACCGACCGCACGCACATCATCCGCTGGTCGTGGTCGACGTACGGGCTTTTCCCGGAGCGCATCCGCGAAGTTCTCCAGCGGCGTCCCGAATTGCCGATCGTGCGTCTGACGAGCCGACGTGACATCGACGGGTGGATGGCCCGCCTCGGGTGCGCGTAGCCGCAGCAACCTCACCCTGCCGATGTCGTGTCCGGTATGTATGGTTTCTCAGCATGTATCGACGTCAGCGCGTTGTGGGCTCCACGGAGTGATGATTCCGTCCGCATCTTCTTCATTCCCGGCGCTCGTCGATTTGCCCGTCGATCGGGTCGTGCACCTCGACGGTGCCGACGCCGCCACCGTCGCCGACGCACTCGATCCGCTGCCACCCGCAGCTTCGGTGGTATCCGGCTACCACGTCACGAACGCATCCACCGGGTCGGATGTCGCCGGAAGGATCCTCGACGAGTGCGAAACCGCAGCTCACACCCTGTTTCTCCAATGGATGCCCGGCGCCCGGGTGCTCGACGGGCACAGCGGCCTCGACATCACGGCCGTGCGCGCACTGACATCCGGACTGGTCACTCCGAAGTACGGGTCGTTCCTGGCCGACCTCGCCGAAGCCTCCGTGCTCGGTGGTCGCCTCGATCCTGCCCGGTACTCGGCCGAGGTGCGTGCCGCTGGGCTCGCACGGGTCCTCGCCTCGGCATACGGACGGGAACACGTGGTACTGGCCGTGACCGCGGACCCGCTGCCCGTCGAGGAGCAGCACGTTCTCGCTGCGGCGCTCGAGTGGCTCACGGGTCGCGACCGGTTCGGGATCTGGCTGATCGGCGATCCGATCCCGGCAGTCGACCGGTTCCCTGTCGTCCGGGTCGGTCCGGCCCGGCCACCCGCCGCGGCGACTCCGGTGACACGGCGTCTGCGGCTGCCCGCCCCACTCGGTCGGCCACACCCCGCGAGCGACGCCGAGCAACTGCTCGAGTCCGTCTTGAGCACGTGCGACTGGGCCGGAGACCGACAGTGGAACCGGACGTGGTCGGCCGGCCCACTCGACGCTCCGATCCGGGTGGACCTGATGTTTCCCGAAGCACGCTGCGTCGTCGAGATCGACGGTGACGACCATCGGCGGCCCGAGAAGTTCGCCGCCGACCGTCGACGCGACGTGCACCTTCAGCTGGCCGGTTTCGCAGTATTACGGTTCACCAACGACCATGTCCTCGGCGATGCCACCGCTGTCGCCGACCTGATCGCCCGATGTCTCGCCACCCGCACCCCCGTCCCGACTTCAGAAGGCAGACCGCAGTGAGCGCCGAATCCCTCACCCCCACCGAGACGCTGGTCCTGCTGACCCTGCTCGCCGAAGCACGGCCCGTCTCCAACACCGCACTGAAGACGCTCGGCCCGGATCTGCGCGCGGAAAGCCGCCGGAAACTCAACCGGCTCGGTCTCGTCGCCACCGATACCTCGGTCCGCCCGTTCACGCACGAGCTGACCGACGCCGGGTGGGCGCGCTGCCGAGCGCTTCTCATCGCCGACACCCCGCCACGTGTCACGGCGCCGGTCCGCGCCGTGTACACCCTCCTGCGCGCCCTCGGCCGGCACCTCGACCGAGCCGACCTGCAGCTGTACGAGGTGTTCGCCCCCGTCACGGAGGAGGTTGCAGCGGTGGACGACGCGTCGCCGACCGTCGAGGACCGCATCCGCGCCGCGTACTGGGAACTCGCGCGCGAGCCGGGCGCGTGGGTGGGTCTGGCCCGCCTGCGATCGGTCCTCGCCGATCTGTCCGTCGACGAAGTGGATCGGGAACTGCTGCATATGCTCCGCCTGCCGGACGTGCACCTGAACCCCGAAATGAACCAGAAGGCGCTCAGCGACGCCGACCGTGCCGCCGCCGTCGTCGTCGGCGACACCCCCAACCACCTGCTGTCGATCGAGGTCGCATGAGCACCGACGAACAACTCCGGGCGCTCGCGTCCGTCCGCCTGACCTGGGCGCCCACACCCGACGAGGTGTGGGAGGCGCAGCAACCACTCCACGTCCCCGGGATGCACGGCACCGCGATGGACATGATCCTGGACGCCTTCCGCGACGCGAAGAGCTCCACGTCGGCGAGCCCGCTCGGGGTGGTGGTGCGAGGCCAGGCCGGCGTCGGTAAGACGCACCTGCTCGGGTACGTCCGCGAGCAGATCCAGCAGGACGGCGGATACTTCTTCCTGGTGAAGATGCTCGACGCCGTGAGCTTCTGGAAGTCGACGCTGTTCGCGATGCTCGAGGATCTCGGGCGCCCCATGGCCGACCACGAGACCCAGCTGCGTCGCCTGCTGTGGGAACTCGCGAACGTCGCCCGGGTGTCGCGGGTGCAGCGGCGGGCCATCATCGGGGAGTCCGAACTCGACCGCGCGACCCTCGATGCGTTCATCACCGGCCTGTTCGCGGCCGATCCACAGCTCTCCCAGCAGTGCCGGCGCACCGCCCGCGCCCTCGTTCTCTATGCCGGAGCGCTGGACCTGCGGGACATCGGCGAGTCGTATCTCCTCGGGCAGGACGAATCGACCGCCGGCGAGCGTGCCGACTGGGGCGTCGGGTCGGCCACGCCGACCCACCAGGAGATCGCGCGCGACCTTTCCCGGCTCCTCGCGCTGACCGGTCCGACTGTGCTCGCGATCGACCAGTTCGATACCCTGCTCAACCCGCAGCATGTCGGGGCCGACGACACCGGGTCGGTCACGCGCCCGACAGACAACTCGTACGAGGACTTCGCACACGGCCTGATGGGCCTGCGCGAGACCTTCAGCCGCACGGTCCCGGTGCTGTCGTGCCTGCCGACGGCGTGGGTCGTGATCGACCGGTTCGCGACGGCCACGGTCCGCGACCGGTTCCGGGTGTGCCCGACGCTGTCGCTACTGCCGTCGCCCCAGGTGGCGCAGGATCTGATCCGGCTCCGGCTCGAACGCGCCTATTGCTCGGTCGGTTTCACCGCGCCGTACCCGACGTGGCCGGTCACCGGTTCCGTCTTCGACGAAGCACCTCGATACACGCCGCGCCGGTTGCTTCAGCTGGTAGACCGCCACATCCGGACCTGCCTCGAGAACGGGGCGGTCACGGAGATGACCGACCTGACGACCCCGGTGCCCGATAAGCGCGAGAAGCCCACGACCGCCGTCGATCACGCCGGTGACTTCGCAGTGCTCGACGCCCGCTTCGCGCAGCTGCAGGCGGCCGCATCGATCGACAGTGCGTTCGACCACACCGTCGAGGATCTCGTGATCCCGCCCCTGCTCAGCGCGGGTCTGGACGCGTGGATCCGGGAGAGCGGTGCGGACGACGACGTGTACGGGCGGGAGACTCCGTCCGGCACGAAACCCGCACTGCACGCCCGCCTGCTGCGCACCCTCGACGAAGAATCCGAACAGCACATGCACTGGGCGTTCCGCGCCATCGGCTCGACACACCACACCGCGGCAGTCAACAGACTCCAGAAGTCCTGCACCGCAGTCGGGTTGTCTTCAGGTATCCCGGGACGGAATCTGATCGTGCTGCGCAATCAGCCGTGGCCGAACGGGGAGAAGACCCGGGCGATCGTCGCCGAGTTCGAGCAGGCCGGGGGTCGCGTCTGCACCCTCTCCGTCGACGACGCACGCGTCTTCGCCGCTCTCCGGGAACTGCTGGAGCAGAACCCTGAACACCTCGACGCGTGGCTGCAGGCCCGTCGTCCCGCACACGGGACCGCACTGCTCACGACGGCTCTCGGCGACGAACCGGAAGTGATCACCGTTCGTCCGACCACCGCGGAGCCGATCACCGTCACTCCGGAGCCGGAACCCCTCGTCGAGGAGCGAGTCTCGCCTCCCTCGAACGTCGAACCGACCCAGAACAACGCGGCGTCCATTCCCCTCGGACGCACTATCGCCATGGACACGGAGGTACGCGTCGATCTCGAAGCACTGCGCAAGCACACCGCGATCTTCGCCGGATCCGGTTCCGGAAAGACCGTGCTCATCCGACGGATAGTCGAAGAATGTGCACTGCAAGGTGTTTCGTCGATCGTACTCGACCCGAACAACGACCTCGCGCGGCTGGGCAGCGAATGGCCTGCCGATTCCCGTCCGTGGTCGCCGGGCGATCGCGCCAAGGCCGACGAGTACCTCGAGAACACCGAGGTCGTCGTGTGGACACCGCGTCGCCAGAACGGGCGCCCGCTGTCCTTCCAGCCGCTGCCCGATTTCGCCAGTGTCCGGGACGATGCCGACGAGTTCGATGCCTCCGTCGAATCGGCGGTGGCCGCACTGGCCCCGCGCGCGAACGCCGCCGGAAAGTCCGCGAACGCCGACAAGGCCCGCGCGGTGCTCAAGCAGGCACTCGAATACTTCGGTGAAAGCCCCGGTGGCACCCTCGACACGTTCGTCGCGTTGCTCGAGGACCTTCCGGAAGACATCAGCACACTGCGCAACGCGACGAAGATCGCCGCGGATCTCGCCGAGAACCTGAAGGCATCGATCGCCAACGATCCACTCTTCGGCGGTCGCGGCACCGCCGCCGACCCAGGGACCCTGCTCGCGCCTTCCCCCGGTTACCGCGCCCGCGTGTCGGTGGTGAACCTGTCGGGATTGCCGTCGGACGACCAGCGCCAGGGGTTCGTCAACCAGCTGCAGATGGCGTTGTTCGCGTGGGTCAAGAAAAACCCGGCCGGCGACCGCCCACTCGGGGCACTGTTCGTCATGGACGAGGCCCAGAACTTCGCGCCCGCTGGAGGATTCACGGCCTGCACGCAGAGCACGCTCGCACTCGCGTCGCAGGCCCGCAAGTACGGGCTCGGTCTGGTGTTCGCGACGCAGGCCCCGAAGGGTCTGAACAACAAGATCCCCGGCAACGCAGCCACCCAGTTCTACGGGTTGCTCAACAGCCCGGCCCAGATCCAGGCCGCGCAGGAAATGGCGCGCGTCAAGGGAGGTACGGTCCCGGACATCGGCAAACTACCCGCCGGACAGTTCTACGCCGCGGTCGAAGGCGCGAGCTTCCGGAAGATCGCAGCGCCACTGTGCCTGACCCACCATCCGAAGAGTCCGCCCACCGAGGAAGAGGTGCTCGCACTCGCCTCCGTCGAGCTGCGAAGCCGGGAAGCGCACTGACGCACCCTGCCAGCTAGTGAACTGGTACACCCGTCCCCTTCGGTCGAGCGGGTGTACCGTTCGACCGGCGCGGGCGCGGGAAATAGTTAGGCTCGATCCCATGACGACTCCCGACATCACGCTGAATTCCGGAACCACCATCCCGCAGCTCGGCCTGGGGGTATGGCAGGCCACGAACGACGAGACCGAGCACGCCGTCCGATTCGCAATCGACGACGCCGGCTACCGACACATCGACACCGCCGCCGCGTACGGCAACGAGGAGGGAGTGGGTCGCGCGCTCGCGGGCACGTCGGTGCCGCGCGAGGACATCTTCGTCACCACCAAACTCTGGAACTCCGACCAGGGATACGAGCCGGCTCTGAAGGCGTTCGAGACGAGCCTGGCGAAGCTCGGCACCGACTACGTCGACCTGTATCTGATCCACTGGCCGCTACGCGACAACGATCGCCTGCTGCGCACGTGGGACGCACTCGAGAAGATTGTCGAATCCGGCCGGGCAAAAGCCGTGGGGGTGTGCAACTTCGAGCCGCACCACCTGCAGTTGCTCGTCGACCGCGGTGGTCTGTTGCCCGCCGTCGATCAGGTGGAACTGCACCCGAACCTGCCGCAACAGGCGATCCGCTCGACCGCTGCAGAGCACGGCATCGCGGTCGAGTCGTGGAGTCCGCTCGGCGGCACCAGCAACTCCGGCTGGGGCCCGAATTCGAAGCCCAACACCCTGCTCACCGACCCGGTCATCGACCGGATCGCCGACCGTCACAGCAAGAGCGCGGCACAGGTGCTGATTCGGTGGCATCTGCAGAACGGTCTGATCGTGATCCCGAAGTCGGTGCACGACGAGCGCATCGCCCAGAACATCGACGTGTTCGATTTCGAGCTGTCCGCCCTCGATCTCAGCGAGATCGACACCCTCGACAATGGCAATCGTGTGGGCGCACACCCGGACGAGATGAACGTCGGTGCGCCCAGCTGACCTGTTCCCATAATTTCTGTAACGTGTTCTCATTATTGCCATGAGCGACACGCACATGGTGTTGGGTACACCCGTCGAGATGCCCGTGCAGGTGCGCGCGGCCACGGCATTCATGGCGGTGTTCCCAGTTCCGACGACGCCTGCACAAGTGCTGATCGACCACACCGGTCTGGAGATCCTTCAGTACCGGCCGGGTCGCGGCTTGTGCACGCTCGTGTTCGTCGACTACGTGGACGGCGACCTCGGGCCCTACAACGAGTTCGGAGTCTGCTTTCTCGTGCGCGACCACACGCAGCGAGGCGGTGGCGTGCCGCAGGATCTGCGCGACCTCGCGACCGGCGGAGCCGGCGCTCTGATCCATCAGCTGCCGGTCGACGGAGAATTCACGCGCGCGGCGGGTCGCGGAATCTGGGGCTTCCCGAAGATCTTCGCGGATTTCGACGCCGACCACCGCAGCGCCACCAAGCGAGGAACTGTGAGCTGCGACGGCGCGCTGATCGCGGAGATGTCCGTGGCTCCCGGCCTGCCCGTTCCCGGCAAAGGCATCGCGGCATCGTTGGCCGCATACTCGCACCTCGACGGCGTCACGCGTCGGACCACGTGGAACATGAATCCCAGCGGCGTACGCACCCGGATCGGCGGTGCGACGCTGCGGCTGGGCACCCATCCGATCGCCGAGGAGTTACGCCGCCTGGGTCTGCCCCGACGTGCACTGGTCACGTCGTCGATCCCCGACCTGCAGATGACCTTCGGCAATGCCGAGGTCGTCACCCCTGGCCTCTGAGGCCCTGATCCCTGAGGCGATCGACGGTGTCGTGCAGGTGCTCGCCGAGAAGCTTGCGCACCACGTCGGGTTCGGCGGTGCGGATCGCCTCGCGCAGCGCGACGTGCTCGTCGACCTGCACGTGCAGATCCGGATAGGTCGTGTGCAGCGCCCCGAGGCACATACGGGTCTCGACGAGTAGCGTGCGCGCCGACCGGATCAGCCGCGGGCTCGACGCACCGGCGACGAGGATCTCATGGAACATCTGGTCGCCGTCGGAGACACCGCCGGCGTCACCCCTGTCCGCTGCCGCGCGCATCGCATCGATCGCCGTCCCGAGATCCTGCCACGTCTGCTCGCGGCGCCCGTCGAGCACGAGGTCGAGTGCACCGCCCTCGATGACGCGGCGATTGTTGTAGATGTCGACGACGTCGTCGAAGGTCAGTTCGGTGACGAAGATCCCGCGGTTACGGATGCTGTAGAGGAGCCCTTCGGAGACGAGGCGTTGCATGGCTTCGCGCAACGGTCCGCGCGACACGGCGAAACGTGTCGCGAGTTCGGCCTCACCGAGTTGGGCGCCCGGCTCGATAGCACCGCGGACGATGGCCGACCGCAGTTGATCAGCGATCAGTTCCGCCGTCGACGGTTGGGCAACGGGTTGCAGATCCCCGAGATCACCGAGCGCCATGATCGACACCTTCCTCGAACAGTGTGCCCAGTTCCGGGCGTCCTAGGTTATAACCCGTGAGCCGGAGGCCTTCCCACACCGTCACCTGGTTGGCGGTGAGGACCGGCTTGCCGACGTGTGCTTCGATATCGCGCAGGAAGCGCAGCGTGTGCATGGCGGTGTCGGGGACGAGAAGCGCCTGCGCATCGGAGTGATCGTTGGCTGCGGCGAGCTCGAGCACCTCACCGGAGGTGAGGGTGCCCACCTGGGCTGCGGTCTCGATGCCCGCACCGGTGAACGAGATGACGTCGATCTCCGCACCGTTCAGGAAGTCGACGAAAAGCTCACTCACGTCGCGCGGGTAGCTTGCGGCGACCGCGACGCGGCTTGCGCCGAGGGCTCGCACTGCTTCGACGAACGCGAAGCTCGTGCTCGACGCGGGGATGCCGCCGATGGCCGCCGAAAGCTGATCGACCTGGTTACGCGCACCGTCCCATCCGTACACGAAGCTCCCGGACGTGCAGGCCCAGACGACGGCATCGGGTTGCTCCGGCGTGAGCTTCGCTGCCCCGGCGGCGAGTTTCCCGGGGCTGCCGAGGTCGAGAAGCTCGGGCACCGCATGCAGGTCGGTCCCGTAGATGTGAACGACGGGAATCCGCACTCCGAGAAGATCTTCGGCGAACGCGTAGTCGTCCTCGGCCGCGTGATCGGGGTAGATGATTCCGATCGTCGGACTCTCACGCACTTGAAACACCTCGCATCAGAAGACACCTCTCAACCACTGTCCCGGTCCTGTCATCGGCAGCTTCATCCTTCCGAGACACGCCCAGATCGTGAGTTGATTGGCCGTGAGTATCGGTTTGCCCAATTCACGTTCGAGGGGTGCGATCAGGTCGTAGGTCGGCAGATTGGTACAACTGACGAAGACCGCCTCGGATTCGGACGTATCGGCACCGATGATGCGTTCGGCAATGGTGCGGTAGTTGACCCTCCAGATGCCGCCGCCGAGTCCGAGATATTCGGACCGCAGTACCTCGGTTCCGGCTTCGGCGAGGAAATCGCGCAGCAGCAAGGTGAGCTCCTCGTCGTACGGGGTGAGCACCGAGATCTTGGTCAGGTTCAATCGGTGAAGTGCCTCGAGCAGCGCTCCCGACGTCGTCACCGCCACGGGTGCGCCAGCCTCGCAGATCGCGTCGCACAGGGTCTTTTCGTACGCCACGCCTTTGACGAACGAGCCGGAGCTGCAGAGATAGGCGACCACCTCGGGCTCGACCTGCATGATGTCTCGGGTTGCGGCCATGAGGTGACGACGATCGGAGACGAGTTCGGCCATCTCCTTGCTCACCGCAATGGGTTCGAAAGGTGTGCGCGCAAGGTGCAGGCTCACTTCGAGCGGGGCCCAGCGCCACAGTTCACGTTCGAGTGCGAGATCGAACGGTGCGATGATACCGATGCCCCGCTGCACGAGAGGCCCCTCGAATTCGGGGATGTTCAATTCCATAGGGCCCTCTGCTTCTACCCGCTGACACCACCGTACGAGGATTGTTGACAATAATACGATAGGCTCATACGGTGTCAATCGTGACAGCGAACCCTGTGGTGGCAGTGCTACATGCCGAGTCCGTGCCGGACGAGACACTCCTTGCCCCGGTCGCCGAGCACGCAGACATTCGCTACACCGACAGCGACGGCCTCGCGACCGCGCTCGCCGGAGCCGAGGTGCTCTTCGTCTACGACTTCCTCACCGATTCACTCCCCCGTGCATGGCATGCCGCCGAGACGCTGCGCTGGGTCCACGTGGCCGCAGCGGGAGTGGATCCGATCATGTTCCCGGCCCTTCGCGACAGCGACGTCACCGTCACCAACTCTCGGGGTGTGTTCGATCAGCCGATCGCAGAATACGTTCTAGCGCAGATCCTCTCGTTCGCAAAGGATCTCCCGCAATCCCTCCGGCTCCAGAGCGAGCACACGTGGCGGCACCGCGAATCCGAACGTATCGCCGGACGAACCGCTCTCGTCGTCGGCACCGGCCCCATCGGTCGCGCGATCGCACGCCTCCTCACCGCGGTCGGCATGAGGGTCCGGGGCTCGGGGCGACGCGCACGCGACGACGACCCCGATTTCGGCACTGTCACCGCCACCGAAGACCTCGCCAAAGCACTCGCCGTCGCCGACTTCGTGGTCGTCGCTGCACCCTTGACCGAGCAGACACGTGACATGTTCGATGCCTGCATGTTCCGCGCGATGAAACCGAGCGCACGCTTCATCAACGTCGGACGCGGCGACCTCGTCCGCACCGACGACCTGGTCGAGGCCCTGCGTTCCGGGGAGGTTGCCGGCGCCGCACTCGACGTCGTCGACATCGAACCGCTCCCGCCGGAACACCCCCTGTGGGATATTCCGAATGTGATGATCACACCGCATAATTCCGGCGACTTCGCAGGATGGAGGGACGCACTTGTCGACGTGTTCGTCGACAACTTCCAGCGGTGGCGCTCCGGCGGCAAACTCGAGAATGTCGTCGACAAGCGCCTCGGCTACGTGCCGAGTACCTGAGGCCCGACGCCAGGGAGCGGGCCCGAACACCAGGGAGGCAACGCATGAAGCCCACCGACATGACCGCGGTCGACATGGTGACTGCCTTCTCCGCGGGTGAGCTTTCCCCGGTCGAGGCCACTCGGGCAGTTCTCGACGACATCGCCGAGCGCGACCGCGACATCAACGCGTTCTGCCTGGTCGACGAAGACCGAGCCCTGGAACAGGCCCGCCTATCCGAGGAACGCTGGCGCACAGGGTATGCAAAGGGACTGCTCGACGGAGTCCCCATTTCGATCAAGGACATCTTCCTCACGAAGGGCTGGCCGACACTGCGCGGCTCTCAGGCCGTCGACGCCGATCAGGTGTGGGATGTCGACAGCCCCGTCACCGCACGGCTCCGTGAGGACGGGATGGTGTTCGTCGGCAAGACGACAACACCGGAGATCGCCTGGAAAGCCGTGACAGACTCCGCGTTGTACGGGATCACCCGAAACCCTCACGACACAACGAAGACCGCGGGCGGATCCTCCGGCGGCAGTGCCGCCGCCGTTGCAGCGGGGTTCGGGCCATGTTCAGTGGGCACCGACGGAGGTGGCAGCATCCGCATTCCCGCGTCGTTCTGCGGTGTCGTCGGATTCAAACCGACGCACGGGCGGATCCCGCTGTTCCCTGCCAGCCCGTTCGGTCCGCTTGCTCACGCCGGGCCCATCACCCGAACGGTGGAGGACGCGGCCCTGCTCACCGACATCCTGTCGCTGCCCGACCCCCGTGACCCGACCGCGCTCGCGCCTCCCGTGATGACGTTCCGCGGCTCACTGGACCGAGAGGTCGTCGGTCTCGGTGTCGCGTACTCGAAAACGCTCGGCTACGTGTCGGTCGACCCCGAGGTGGGCGACATCATCGACCGCGCCGTGCGTCGACTCGCTGATGCCGGCCTCGCCGTCACCGAAGCCGATCCCGGATTCGGCGACCCGCTCGAAGCCTTCGAAGTGCTGTGGGCATCCGGTGCTGCCGCAATGCTGAAGAACTTTCCCGACGGCGCCCGCGACAAGGTCGATCCGGGCCTGGCCCGAGTGTGGGAGCGCGGCGAAACACTGAGCGCCGTAGAGTATCTCGATGCGCGCGCGGTCGCCGCCGCCCTCGGCATCACGATGGGGGAATTCCATCTGACGCACAACGTGCTGCTGACGCCGACGATGCCGATTCCCGCATTCGAGGCGGGCTACGACGTACCTCCGGGTTCGTCGGCAACGAGCTGGCCACAATGGACACCGTTCAGCTACCCGTTCAATCTCTCGCAGCAACCGGCGATCAGCATTCCGGCAGGCACTACGTCGGCCGGGCTTCCCGTCGGGCTCCAGATCGTGGGACCGCGCCACTCGGATGATCTGGTACTCGCCGTCGCGCGATTCGCGGAGTACGCGCTGGCCGAGTAGGGATCGTCGCTCCGCTGCACTGTACGAACTCCGCCCGGTCGGATCTGCCCTCCCGGGGCGACACACGATTCGACCGTGCTCGATACGGGTAGACCCCGGTAACGCGCGAGAAGTGCTCGCCCGAGGACATCCACCCGGAGGTATCGATGACACTGACCGCCACAGGACCGGCCTCGACCGCACAGCAGCGCCGTGCAACTCCCGCTGATACGGCACGCCTGTTGGGTCAGGTCGCGCTGCCATTCGTCGCGGCGGGCGCTATCGCCCGGCGCCGTCCCGTCATGGGTCTGCTCGAACGGCTGCAGGCCGACTCGGCCACTGTGCGGCAGATTCCCGTGCTCGGTGAGCGCTACGGGCACGGGCCGTTGCCGTTACGGGTATTCGGCCGCGACCTCGCCCTGGTTCTGTCGGCCGATGACGTCGATACCGTGCTGACGCGCAATGCCGACTCGTTCACCGCGGCGAACCGCGAGAAGGTGGCAGCGCTCAGCCCGTTTCAGCCCAACGGTGTCCTGATCTCACGCGGTGACCTCCGGGCTCACCGCCGGGACGTGAACGAGCACGCCCTCGACACCGGGCACGCGATGCATCGCCTAGCGGACCCGATCACCGACCTGATTCGCGACGAATCGGACGAGTTGCTGCGCAATGCCCGCACTTCAGGCACCCTCGATGCGGCCGTGTTCACCCGGTGGTGGTGGCGGATGGTCCGACGTGTCGTGTTGGGAGACACCGCACGAGACGACCACGAACTGACCGATCAGCTGTGGACGCTCCGGTCCAACGGGAATTGGTCGTTCGCCCATCCGACCCGGCATGCTCTCCGGGACAAGTTCACCCAGCGCCTGCAACGGTACGTCGAATCAGCACCGGCCGAGAGTCTCGCCGGTGCGCTCCGAGAGGTTTCCACGGTTGCACCGATCGACCCCGTCGGCCAGATCCCGCACTGGTTGTTCGCCTTCGACGCCGCGGGCATGGTCACCTTCCGAACAATGGCGCTGCTGTCCACTCACCCACTCCAGCGCACCAGAGCACTCGAGCTGATCGACGAGTCCACACTGGACGCGCCGCAACCCTACGACTATCTACGCGGGTGTGTCCTCGACAGCACCCGGTTGTGGCCGACCACGCCCGCGATCCTTCGAGATTCCCTGGTTGCGACCGAGTGGGAGGACGATCACGGCCGGTATTCCATCCCGGCAGGTTCTGCTTTCGTCATCCTGGCGGCGGCGTTCCACCGGGATCGCGACACTCTTCCGTTCGCCGACCGATTCGAGCCCGAAATATGGGTGGACGGACGCGCGGAACAGTATCGGGGACTCGTTCCTTTCAGCGCCGGGCCCGCAGCGTGCCCCGGACGCAACGTGGTCCTGCTGGTGGCCAGCACAGTACTGGCCAACCTCTTCACCCGCGCCGGTTTCACCCTCACCTCGCGCACCACTCCCGACCCGGACCGTCCGCTTCCCGCCACGCTGAACAACTTCGGGATCAGCTTCTCCGTCCGATAGGACTGCAGTACAACGGTATCGGAGCGTCGATGCCGAGCGCCGTAAGCTCGTAGTCCCGACACAAGCGTCGGCGGAGGACCATCAGCGCGGCAGTCCTGACTCACGCTCACTTCGAACCCGGCTTGGTTTGCGTCCGGTGCAGAGCCGCTGCAATGCCATCCGGCAACAGCCGGCCTACCGCCGCTTGCACACGATTCATGGCCTTGCCGGTGACGACGTGCTCCTTACCGTCGAGCAGTCCCTCGACGGCCTCCGCCGCGACCTGCTCGGGATCGTCCAGATCGGTGCTGGTCACCTTCGCTTCGTTCATATCCGCACGGTCGAAGAATTCGGTGTCCGTGGGCCCTGGAATCAATGCGGTGACTGTGACACCGGTATCGGCGAGTTCGTTGCGAATCGCTACGGCGAACGACTGGAGGAACGCTTTGCTCGCCGCATATGTCGCATACAAGGGGCCCGGCATGGTTGCTGCTACCGACGAAGTGATCATCACCCGTCCGCGACCACGCTCCACCATCGCCCTCGTCAGGCTCTTGGCCAATGTCACATTGGCGGTGATGTTCACGGCCACCACTGCCAGATCGTCTTCGAGTGGAATTTCGTGGAAGAGACCGTACGCGCCCACCCCTGCGTTGAGAGCAGCAACCTCGATGGGCCGCTCGAGCGCGTCGAGTGAACGTTGCACCTCGTCGAGACCTTCCCTGGTACCGAGGTCGGCCTCGATGGCGTGGGCAGTGACGCCTTGGGGCGCAAACTCCTCCGCGACTCGATAGATCGACGGCTCGTCGGCCACGAGAACAAGATCGTAGCGATGACGGGCAAGCTGACGCGCGAGTTGATAGCCGATCCCTGTAGAGGCGCCGGTGATCAGCGCCAGCGGACGTCCGGTTGTCGAAGTCGAATCGGAAGAGCTCATGGTTATCCCTCACTTCCGGGAGCGGTAGACGCGTGGGTCATACCCCGGCACGCCGCATCGAAACGGCTGCCGATCACGGAATGGGACGAGCAGCCGACGCTGCGCGTCAGCTCTCCAGGATTCGTTTGATCGCGGCGAGTGTCGTGGGGATGCCCTCGCGAGCGGCCTGCTCACGCGCGGCGATTTCGCGCGGAGCCTCCGCCCCGAAGCGCTCGTCGAAGAATTTCTTTCCTGCGTCGCCGAACTCCCACGTCTCCGTCAGCTCCGCGCCGCCGTCCGTCGGCTCGATGAGATAACCCCAGCGCACCACGCCGGGCCCGACCGACCACGCGAACTCCCGGCCCCGATCGGCGACGACAACCTCCGAGCGTGTCTCCCAGGTGCGCTCCGGAGTCACGTTCCGGCCGACGAAAACGGCACCGACCTCGGGACCGTCGCCGTTGTCCCACCAGCACCCCGTGCACACCGGCGACCACTCGCCGGTCCGGGTCACATCCGACACCAATGCGTACACCTCCTCCGGGGTGGCGCGCACGACGACGGAGGACTGGAACGTGAGAGGCAAGGTCTGCATGGGCCCATCCTGCCCGCTCACCTCGCTCGTGTGAAACTCAGTGTCTCCCCCACTACTCCCTGCATCCACAGGTCGTTGCATGCCGCGGCGAGCTCAGGTAAGCCATCCTCGATGGTCGCGAACACATTTCCCGGCACCCACCCGACATCACCGTTGATCAGCAGATTGTTGCGGCCGTAGAACAGCGCCAGATCGGTGGCGCCCTGTTCGTGGTGCGCTTCGGACCCCGGCTCGTACCCATACGCCGGGTTGCCGATCTCCCACGGTTCGAAATCGAACAGGCACACATCACCCGGAATGGGCGTCACGGTGGGGTTTTCCCGATGTGGCGCCGCGGTGATCCGTGGCACCAGCGTGTACACCTCGTTGCGGGCGTACTTCGCGTGGAACGCCGCACCGCTCTGAGGAAGGGCATTCCACACTGCTTCGCACGTGAGTGGCGCTTCGATGTCGAGTAGTCGTGCACGACAGGAGATTCGTCTCTTGTCGAGTGCGATCGTGATATAGCGGGCCACAGGAACTCCTGGTCAGACTTCGGCGAGCACCTCGGACCAGATGCCGAGGGCATCCTCGACCTGCTCGGACGTGACGATCAGCGGCGGAATCATCCGGACGACATTCATATACGCGCCGCACGTCAGAAGGAGCAGTCCTTTGCTCGCTGCAAGTTTCTGTGCGGCCGTGGCGCGTTCGCGATCCGGGCCACCCTCGGCAGTGACGAACTCACTGCCCACCAGCAAGCCGAGCCCCCGCACGTCACCCACTGCGTCGGTAGCGCGTGAACGCGCCCCTTCGAGCAGTTCGGTGCCGCGGGCCGCGGCATTGTCGACGAGGCCTTCCTTCTCGATGACGTCGAGGGTCGCCACCGCTGCCGCACACGACACGGCATTGGCACCGTAGGTGCCGCCCTGGGAGCCCGGCCACGCCTTGGACATGAGCTCTTCGGAGGCCGCGATGCCCGACAGCGGAAACCCACTCGCCAGGCCCTTCGCGATCGTGATCACGTCGGGCCTGGTGTCGAAATGCTGGTGTCCGAAGAACTTTCCTGTTCGGCCGAATCCGGTTTGGATCTCGTCGAACACGAGGAGGATTCCGTGCCGGTCGGCGCGCTCGCGGAGCCCCTGGAAGAACCGGGTGTTACCCGGGACGTATCCGCCCTCGCCGAGAACGGGTTCGACGATGAACGCCGCGGTTTCGGCGGGCGATGTGACCGTCGCGAACAGGTAGTCGAGTTCCTTCAGCGCGAAGTCGGTGGCCTGCTCTTCGGTCCAGCCGTAGCGGTAGGCGTTGGGGAACGGCGCGATGTGCACACCGCCCATCAGCGGACTGAAGCCCGCGGAGAATCGGGTGCCCGAGGTGGTCATCGATGCGGCGGCGACAGTGCGGCCGTGGAATCCGCCGTGGAAGACGATCACGTTGGGGCGTCCGGTCGCTTGGCGAGCGAGACGCAACGACGCCTCGACCGCCTCACTCCCCGAGTTCGCGAAGAACAGTGAGTCGAGGCCCTCGGGCAGGACGGCGCCGAGCCGTTCGGTGAGCTCGAGCAGCGGTTTGTGCATGACTGTCGTGTACTGGCCGTGGATCAACGATCCGATCTGACGCTGCGCCGCTTCGATGACGTGCGGATGACAGTGGCCGGTGCTGGTCACACCGATCCCCGCCGTGAAGTCGAGATATCTTCGTCCGTCGGTGCCGTAGATGTAACTGCCCGCGGCATGGTCGACGGTGACGGGCGTGGCTTGCTGAAGCAGTGGAGACAGTCGAGTCATGACAACCCTCCCGGGTTCGGCGACCGATTCGAATCTCAATCCCATTGTTGGATTGTTGACAATATGCATAACATGGGCGAAGGCCGAAGGCAACGGACGAAAGGCACGCCATGCCCGATCAGACGGTCAGTCGCAACGACACGCTCAGCCCGAACGAGGATGCGGCCATCCGCACTGTCCCGACGGGCCTGTTCATCGACGGGCGATGGCAGGAGGCCGACAACACGATGCCCGTCGTCGACCCCTCCACCGAACGCGAATTGTGTGCGGTCGCCGACGCGAGCCCCGCCGACGGAATGCGCGCGCTCGATGCTGCAGCTGCAGCGCAGGATTCGTGGGCGCAGACATCACCGCGTGAACGCTCGACGATCCTCTCGGACGTCTATCGGCTCATGATCGAGAACGTCGATCGGCTCGCGCTCGTCATGACGCTCGAAATGGGTAAGCCGCTTGCCGAGGCACGCGGTGAAGTCAGCTACGCAGCCGAGTTCTTCCGCTGGTTCGCCGAGGAGGCCGTCCGCATCGACGGCGGTTACATGCAGGCGCCCGCCGGCGAATCGAGATTTCTCGTGACCAAGCAGCCGGTGGGCCCGTGCCTGCTCATCACCCCGTGGAACTTCCCGATGGCGATGGGCACACGCAAGATCGGTCCGGCCATCGCCGCCGGTTGCACGAGCGTGATCAAACCGGCGTCCCAGACCCCCCTGTCGATACTCGCCCTTGCCGATCTGCTCAGCGAGGCGGGACTCCCGCCCGGGGTCGTCAATGTCGTCACCACGTCACAGTCCGACGAGGTGATGGCCCCGCTGATCCTCGATTCGCGTTCGCGCAAGCTCTCGTTCACGGGATCGACCGGAGTGGGCAAACACCTGCTCGAACTGTGCGCGCGCACTGTCATGCGCACGTCCATGGAACTCGGCGGCAACGCGCCGTTCCTCGTGTTCGACGACGCGGATCTCGACGCCGCCGTCGACGGCGCAATGGCCGCGAAGATGCGCAACATCGGGCAGGCCTGCACCGCCGCCAACCGTATCCTCGTCCAGCAAGGCATCGCCGCGGACTTCACGAAGCGCCTCACCGAGCGCATGTCCGCACTGCCGATGGGCCGCGGTGTCGAAGACGGCGTCGTCGTCGGACCGCTCATCAACCGCGCCGCCGTCGACAAGGTCGGCGAGCTCATCGACGACGCCGTCGCCCGCGGCGCGACGGTCGCCCTCGGCGGCACCCCCGTCGACCGACCCGGATTCTTCTATCCGGCATCGGTGCTCACCGACGTCGCCGACGACGCGCAGATGTGCCATACGGAGATCTTCGGTCCGGTCGCGGCGATCAGCACCTTCGAAACCGAGGACGAAGCGATTCGGCGCGCCAACGATACTCCCTTCGGGTTGGTGTCCTACGTCTACACCGAGAACCTTCGACGGGGTCTGCGCGTGTGTGAAGCGCTGGAAGCCGGGATGGTGGGGCTCAATCAGGGCGTGGTCTCCAACCCTGCCGCACCGTTCGGCGGGATCAAGGAATCCGGGCTCGGACGCGAAGGTGGCTTCACCGGAATCGACGAGTTCCTCGAAACCAAGTACATCGGTGTGGCCTTGTAGTCACGCGGAGACGCAGTCGTTCGGCGCACATGAAGAACGGGTCCCTGACAGGATCGGTCCATGCTGGCGGCGACGGTGGCGCGGTTCCGCGCCGAGTTGAATACCCACCCGGTGGGTCGCGCTCTCGAGCGCATCCTGGTGGGGCTCGGGCGGATCGAGCTCGTCGACCGCTCGATGACGCTCGCCGCGCAGCTGTTCACTTCGGTACTGCCCGTCATCATGGCGGCGTCGCTCCTCGTCGACACGTCCGCAATTCGGGAGACCCTGCTCGCTCCGTTCGGAGTCGATCCGAGCGCACTCCTCCAGGACGGATTCGAGGTGACGTCGGAAGCGGCGGCGTTCGGCGCAGTGGGACTGTTGATGGTCCTCATCAGTGGCACATCGTTCGCGCGTGCGCTCGGCAGGGTGTACGGCAGGATCTGGGATACGCCGGTGTTGCGCCTGTCCCATGCGTGGCGGTGGTGTGCTGTTCTATTGCTGGTGGCGACCTCCGCGTTGGTCACCGGACTGATCCACCAGCTGGGGGCACCGATCCTCGCGCTGGTCGCCCAATGGTGCATGTGGGTCTGCGTGTGGACGGCGTGCCCGACACTGCTCACAGCAGGCCTCGTTCCCACCCGTGTCCTGGGCGCCACCGGTATTCTCACCGCGACGCTGCTGACCGCTGTCAGCATCGGAGGACGAATCACACTCCCCCATGTCACCGCCAGTTCCGAAGCGCATTTCGGGACACTCGGGATCGTCTTCACCATCGTTGGATATCTGTTCGTCGTCGCTGTCGCGCTCGTTGCATCTCCGGTGATCGTCCAAGCGCTCATCGGCGACAACGACTCCGGAGACGTCGAGGCCGATCCATACTGAGTCGGTGTCCTTGTCCGGGATCGCCGACCCTGTGCTGGATCTACCGCTGACGACGAGTGCAGCGGCGATCGTCTTCACCGCGGCTGCGGTCGTCGGGCTCGGCATACTCGCCGTCCGGCGAAGCAGGCGGTGGCTCGTCCTCTTACCTGTGCTTGCATCATGTGCGCTGGTGGTCACGGTGGCGGCCGCGGTTGTGGTCGAGAAACTGTGGCGGCCGTTTCCCGATCCCCTTCCGACGACGGTCTATGTGTGGGCGGGGATTGCGGTTCTGGCTCTCGCTCTCCTCGTGGGCCGTCTGCTGTCCCGTGATCGGGCCCGGCGCCATCTTCCCGCGGCATGCGGGTTGATCGCGGCGTGGCTGGTCGTCACGCTGGCTGCCGCAGGTCAAATCAACACCGTGTACGACGCGTACCCGACCGTCCGCGCGGCCTTGGGTGTGAGCAGCTTCCGCACCGTGTCGCTCGATTCACTGGAGCCCGCGAGGACGGTCCCGATCGACACGTGGACTCCACCGCCTCGTCTGCCGACCAGCGGCGCGGTGATCACCGCTCCGATACCGGGCGCAGCCTCAGGGTTCGAGGCCCGCGCCGCGAACATCTACCTTCCGCCCGCTTATTTCACCGATCCTCGTCCGGAGCTGCCCGTCCTGGTGCTGTTGGCAGGGCAGCCCGGCAGTACCGAGGACTGGCTCATCGGGGGCCGGCTCACCCAGACCATGGATGCATTTGCCGCCGAACACAGCGGACTCGCACCGATCGTGGTGCTCGCCGATGGAACCGGCAGCGAGTTCGCAAACCCGATGTGCGTCGACTCGCATCTCGGCAACGTCGCAACATACCTGTCGGTCGACGTCCCGGAGTGGGTGCGCAGCAACCTCCAAGTCGACACCGACCCGCGAGCGTGGGCGATCGGAGGCCTGTCGTACGGCGGCACCTGCGCACTCCAACTCGCGACACTTCGACCGGACGTCTATCCAACCTTCCTCGACATGTCCGGGCAGGCCGAACCGACCCTCGGCGACCGAGCCAGCACGATCAACGAGGTGTTCGGGGGCGACGAAGCGGCGTTCGATCGAATCAACCCCGCGTACCTGCTTGTCCACGAACGCTTCCCGGATTCGGCCGGTGCATTCGTCGTCGGAAGTGACGACAGCGAATACCGTTCCGGCATCGAACAACTCACCGCTGCCGCGCAGGCTGCGGGTATGGATGTCCATCTCACCGAGCTACCCGGCGGGCACAGTTTCGAGGTGTGGTCGGCCGGACTGGAGAAGGAGTTGCCGTGGCTCAGTCAGCGACTAGGCCTGACACACCCGTGACACACGTTCGGCCGGTGATCGCGCGCTACACGTCGATGCTGCGAAGCGCTCCCGTCTCGCTCACGCTGCTTGCTGGACTCTGGATTCTCGGGGTGGCCACGGGAAGCGTCCTGCGCGGCCCGTCGCGAGATCTCGCCCACGACGTCTCGCTCGGAGTCTCGAGCTTCTCGGACGGGCATGTGTGGGTGCTCTGGACGTCCGGGTTGTTCGCGTCGAGGCTCGCGGATTACCTTCTCGTCACCGCCGCCGTTCTGGCAGTTGCCGTTCCGGTCGAGAACCTCTGCGGTAGCAGGCGGTTCGCGATCGGCGCGGCCGTCACTCAGGGCGTGGGCGCAGCCGCAGCATTGGCGGTAGCACAGCTCGCCTCCACGTTTCCGAACTCGTGGGGAATCGCCCTCCACGGCCATCTGATCGAGGATCCACTTCCCTGGATCATCGGCACGCTGCTGACCGCCACCGCTGCGATGTCGACGCTGTGGCGACGACGAATCCGCATGGTCGTGCTCGTCTTCCTGATCACCACCACGCTGTTTGCCGGTCACCTGCAAGACCTGACTCGCCTCGGCGCTGCTGTCGCCGGGTCGATGCTGGGACCCCTCGTCTTCCGCGGGCGTCCGCGCGCCGCAACGCTCGGCGGCACGATCAGAGAACAACGCACACTCATCGCTCTCGTGGTTGCGGCCAGTGTGCTCGGCCCTGCGCTCGCTGCCTTCTCACCACACGCCATCGGTCCGCTGTCGGCCCTGCGTGAATTGTTCGGCCAGGTCCCCTACACGGCTCGCGAACTCGTGGACGTGTGTGACGATCCGGCTCTGGCAGGCGAGTGCCGTAAAGGGCACCAAGCCCTCCGACTCTCGGGGTTCGGTCCGCTGGTCGCGAATCTGATGCCCGCTGCAGTGTTGCTGGTGGGCGCGGAGGGTCTGCGGCGAGGTCGCCGCGCCGCGTGGTTGCTCACGGTATGGGGGCATCTCGCACTCATCGCTGCAGCGACGGCAAGTGCCGTCGTCCGGGCGACCGAGACGCGTTCGCTGGTGTACGGATATCACCGGCACGGATCGTTGTACCAGGAACTGGCGCCGTTGTCCGTGCTCCTCGCGGTCCTCGTGGTGCTTCTGGCGACGCGCCGGTTGTTCCAGGTACGGGCGCCACGCGGAACCTACCGGCGCGTGTGGCTCGGTACTGCCGCCGTGACCGCGGCGGCTCTGGTCCTCTACGTTGCAGCAGGAATGATTCTCGCCGGGAGCTTCGATCGCGATCCCGGTCCGGTGACGCTGCTACGCGACTTTCCGCGCCGGCTCGTGCCGCCGGTGTATCTGCAGTTGTTCGACCCACCGATATTGCCTGCGACGATTCCCGCGACGGTGCTGTTCGAATGGGTGGGCATCGCGGTCTGGGTCGTCTTCGCTGTATTGATGTTCCGCAGCTTCACGATTCCCGCACTCGGGCACTCCACTACCGACGAGCAGAGGGTTCGCGCGCTGTTGCGATCACCAGGAGGCGAATCACTGTCATGGATGATCACGTGGCCGGGCAACAGCTATTGGTTCAGTGACGACGGTGCACACACAGTCGCGTATCGGGTGCACTCGGGTATCGCTCTGACCACAGGCGACCCCGTTGGCGATCCGTCGACACGCGCCGACGCCGTCGATGCGTTTGCTTCGTACTGTCTGCGCAACGGATGGACGCCGTGCTTCTATTCGGTCGGCGAGGATCTCGCAGTCATTGCGCGCAACCACGGCTGGAGTTGTGTGCAGGTCGCCGAGGAGACACTCCTCGACCTGCCGGAACTCGCATTCAAGGGCAAGAAGTTCCAGGACGTACGGACCTCTTTGAATCGCGCGACCAAACAGGGCATCGAAGCCCGCTGGACCACGTTCACCGACGCTCCCCTGTCGGTGGTTTCACAGATCGTCGAGATCTCGGAAGAGTGGGTCTCCGACAAGGGGCTTCCCGAAATGGGTTTCACCCTCGGAGGGCTCGAGGAACTGAAGGACCCGGAGATCCGTCTGCTGGTGGCAGTCGATACCGGCGGCCACGTGCACGGTGTCACGTCGTGGATGCCGGTGTTCCGCGACGGCAGGCTCGTGGGGCTCACACTCGATTTCATGCGACGACATTCCGACGGGTTTCCGCCGGTGATGGAGTTCCTCATCGCGTCGGCTGCGCTGTCTGCCCGCGAGGACGGGCTCGAGTTCCTCAGCCTGTCCGGCGCCCCGCTCGCCAGTGCGGCGGACGAGTCCGGTGCCGATGAGCGGGGTGCACTCGACGACCTCCTGAACCTGCTCGGTCAGGTTCTCGAGCCCGTGTACGGGTTCCGGTCGCTCTTGTCGTTCAAAGCCAAGTTCCAGCCCCGCCATCGACCCATGTACATGGTGTTTCCCGACTCGACGGCATTGCCTCGGATCGGGCTCGCGGTCGGCCACGCGTACCTGCCGAACATGTCGTTCGGGCAGGGACGGCAGCTGATGTCACGGATATTGCAACGCTGACCGCAGACGTCGAACGGCGTTCAACCGCTGCGAGAACGGCGTTTTCAGGCGCAATCCAGGCAGATGTTCTCTTCCTGGTCGGCCATGCGATTGCGATGTTGGACGAGAAAGCAACGAGTGCAGGTGAATTCGTCGGCCTGTCGAGGAACGACGCGGACGGTCAGTTCCTCACCCGACAGATCCGCACCGGGAAGCTCGAACGATTCGGCGGTGTCGGCTTCCTCGACGTCCGCCACCGCCGCCTGTGCGGTGTTGCGGCCCGGACCCAAAATGTCGAGCGGCTCGTCATTGTTCTGTTCGACCCTGGGGCGGTCGTAGTCGGTTGCCATGGGCTCCTCCCATTCATGCACGTCTGGCGGCTGTACCAGGTCTTGGTTGACCGATGGTAGAGCACAACACGCTCAGGGGAGGATTTATGCCCGATCACATGAGGAAGATTTCCGGACCGAATTGCAGCCCCTACAACCAGGTGTCCTCGGACGCGGTGGTGAGGAACGCTTCGAGATCATCGCGCCACGGCGCCGGGGTGGTCTTCTCCGGTTCGATACCCGTGTACTGACCTCGGTAGAAGAGCAACGGCCGCTCGGTGTCGTCGGGGACCTCGCTCAACGAGGCGACACGTCCGAAGACGACCCAGTGGTCGCCGCCGTCGTGCACGGTCTCGACAGTGCAGTCGATATGCGCGAGGGATCCGGCGAGGATGGGCGACCCGAGAGGTGACGCGGTCCAGTCGACGCCGGCGAACTTGTCCGGTTCTCGCGACCCGAATCGGGCGCACACGTCCTGCTGCTCCTCGCCGAGCACGTTCACACAGAATCGGCCACTACGCTCGATCGCTCCCCACGAGCGGGATTGCTTCGTGGGGCAGAACAGAACGAGCGGCGGGTCGAGCGACAGTGCCGCGAACGACTGGCAGGCGAATCCGACGGGCGCGTCGTCGTCGACGGTGGTGATGATGGTGACGCCGGTGCAGAACTGCCCGAGGACGGTGCGGAACGTCCTCGGGTCGAGGGGCGCGACCCCCTGCGGCTCGAACGCACCGGCGCCACCGTCTGTGGGGGCACTCATTGCGTGAACCCCACCGAGAAGTCGTGCCCCCACAGGCTCACGGCAGTCGATTCCCGAGCGATCCAGCCCTCGTCTTCGACCTGCAATCCTTCACAACCGAATTCGACGTCGAACCCGCCCGGTGTCTTCATGTAGAACGAGAGCATCTTGTCGTTGACATGGCGGCCGAGGGTCGCCGACATCTTGACCTTCTTGCGTAGCGCCCGGTCGAGCCCGAGACCGACGTCGTCGGAATTCTCGACCTCGATCATCAGGTGCACGATGCCGCTGGGTGTGGGCATCGGCATGAACGCGAGGCTGTGGTGGCGCGGGTTGCATCCGAAGAATCGCAGCCATGCCGGCTTGCCGTCGGCGGGTCGGCCCACCATCTGCGGGGGCAGCCGCATCGAGTCGCGCAGGCGGAAGCCGAGGACATCGCGGTAGAAGCGCAGCGACTCCTCGTCGTCCCGAGTGGAGAGCACGACATGTCCGAGACCCTGTTCGCCGGTCACGAACTTGTGCCCGTACGGACTGACGACTCGACGGTGTTCGAGCGCGGCTCCGTGGAACGCCTCCAGCGTATTGCCGGACGGATCCTGGAACACGATCATCTCGTCGACGCGGCGGTCGGCGATCTGCTCCGCAGTGCCTTCCTTGAACGGGACCCCGGCGGCCGACAGGCTGTCGCGCACCGACTGCAGGTCGCCGGCATTCGCGGTCTCCCAGCCCGACACCAGCAGGTGGTCGGTGTCGTGCGGCTCGATGACGAGACGAGCCGGGAAATCGTCCATGCGCAGGTACAGGGCGTCGGGGTTCGTACCCTTGCCCTCGACCATGCCGAGCACTTTGAGGCCGTAGTCACGCCACGCAGCGACGTCGGTCGCGCCGATACGCAGATACGCGAGGGACCGGATCGACATCACTTACCTCCGTCCGTGAGGAAATCCGCCGTGATCCGGTTGAATTCCTCGAACTTCTCGAGTTGCGCCCAGTGTCCGCAGCCACCGAAGACGTGCAGTTGTGCGCGCGGGATCATCTTGAGTGCCACGAGCGCACCGTCGAGTGGATTGACGCGGTCTTCACGCCCCCAGATGAGCAGGACGCGCTGCCGGAGCTTGTAGGCGTCGCGCCAGAGCATACCGAGCTCGAAGTCGCTGCTGGAGAACGACTTCCCCATTGCTTTGGCAGCGGCGAGCGATTCGGGGGCGCTGGCGGCTTCGAATCGCTCGTCGATCAGCTCCTCGGTGACGAGCGACTGGTCGAACACCATGATCCGCAGGAAGGCTTCGAGATTCTGCCGCGTCGGCTGATAACTGAACTTGCCGAGATTGCGCACCCCCTCGGTCGGGTCGGGGGCGAACAGGTTGACGCTGAGGCCGCCCGGGCCCATGAGGACGAGTCGGCCCGCGCGGTCGGGGAAATCGAGGGCGAAACGCACAGCCGCGCCGCCACCGAGGGAATTTCCGAGCAGGTGCACCCGCTCGATACCGAGGTGATCGAGCAGATCCTTCAACGCGGTCGAGCTGTGCACGAAGTACTGCGGGTGCTCGGTGGGCTTGTCGGACTTGCCGTATCCGGGCTGGTCGACGCAGATGACGTGGAACTTCTCGGCGAGCACCGGGATGTTGCGGGAGAAGTTCGACCAGCCCGAGGCGCCGGGGCCTCCGCCGTGCAGCAACACGATGGTGGTGGCGTTCCCGACGCCGGCCTCGTGGTAGTGCAGGCGCAGATCGTCGCGGACCTGCGCAAATCGGGACGTCGATTCGTAGGTGATCTCTTGCGTTGCAGTCACGGGAAACCTCACACCATCGTGTCGGTGAGCGGAAGACCGAACTCTGCGCCGCCGAACATCACGTACGCACGCTCGGCATCGTTGGCAGCATGCACGCGGCCGGCGTGCGCGTCTCGCCAGAAGCGCTGGATGGGTGTGCCATTGGCGAGAGCGGTAGCGCCCGAGTTCTCGAAGAGCAGGTCGATCGAGGCGATGGCGCGACCCGTCGCGCGCACCTGGTCGCGGCGCGCACGCAGGCGGAGTTCGATGGGAACGTCCTTACCGTCGAGGAGACATGCGTATTCGTCGGCGACATTGCCCGACAGCTGACGCCACGCGGCGTCGATGTCGCTGGATGCCTCGGCAATGCGGATCTTCGCGAACGGATCGTCCTTGGCCTTCTCCCCCGCGTAGGCGGCACGTACCCGTTTGCCCTGATGTTCGACGTGGGCGTCGTAGGCACCGTAGGCCATGCCGACGATCGGTGCGGAGATGGTCGTGGGGTGGATGGTTCCCCACGGCATCTTGTAGACGGGAGCCGTGTTGCGCTCCAGCCCGGGCGAGGCGAGATCGTTCATCGTCTTGAAGCTGAGGAAGCGATGTCGCGGAACGAACACGTCCTTGACGACGATGGTGTTCGAACCTGTGCCACGCAGTCCGACCACATTCCACACGTCGTCGATCTCGTATTCGGATCGCGGAATCAGGAAGCTGCCGAAGTCGACGGGACGCCCGTCCTTGATGACCGGGCCCCCGACGACCACCCAGGAAGCATGATCACTGCCCGACGACCAGGCCCAGGCACCGTTGACCTTGTAACCGCCGTCGACGACCTCGCCGGCTCCCATCGGGGCATAGGACGAGGAGATCCGTACGTCGGCGTCCTCGCCCCAGACGTCTTCCTGCGCCTGCTGATCGAACAATGCGAGGTGCCAATTGTGGACTCCGATGATTCCGGACACCCATCCGGTGGACCCGCAGGCACTCGCGATGGTGCGTACCGCGGTGTAGAAGGTGACGGGGTCTGCTTCGTATCCCCCCCACTGGGCCGGTTGCAGAAGCTTGAAGAATCCGGACTCCTGAAGCGCCTTGATCGAACTATCGGGGATGCGGCGAAGATCCTCGGCTTCCTGCGCGCGTTCCCGCAGGCTGGGCAGCAGAGCGTCGATCCGCTGCAGTACCTCGTGGCTGTCGTGGTCCCCCACTGGACGCTCCCGTCTGTTCAGGAATTGATCGCTTGGTTCGAGACTAGAACATGTTCTTATTTGTGTCGAGACCGGACGAGTTCCGTGGCATCACAGGCTCCACGGGGATCAAAGTCCCCGTTCTCTTTCGATCGCGGGGGAAATTCTATAACGTGTTCTACTAAGAGATCCGGAAGGAAGTGAGCGGACATGGCACAGATTCGCGAGATCGACGTCGGAGAGGCGCGGACCCGGTTCGCGCGGGGTTGGCACTGCCTCGGACTGAGTCGCAGTTTCAAAGACGGCAAGCCACACTCCGTCGAGGCCTTCGGCACCAAACTCGTGGTCTGGGCCGACAGCAACGGCGAGATCAAGGTCCTCGACGGCTACTGCAGGCACATGGGTGGCGACCTGTCCCAGGGAGAGATCAAGGGCGACTCGATCGCATGCCCGTTCCACGACTGGCGCTGGGGCGGCAACGGCAAATGCACCGACATCCCCTACGCGCGTCGCGTCCCCCCACTCGCCCGCACTCGCGCGTGGACCACGATGGAGAAGCACGGCCAGCTGTTCGTGTGGAACGACCCGGAAGGCAACAAGCCGCCGGAGAACGTCACCATCCCCGAACTCGAGCAGTACGGGACCGACGAGTGGACCGACTGGACGTGGCATCAGATCCTCATCGAGGGGTCCAACTGCCGCGAGATCATCGACAACGTCGTCGACATGGCGCACTTCTTCTACATCCACTACGCCTTCCCCACGTTCTTCAAGAATGTGTTCGAAGGACACGTCGCGGAGCAGTACCTCAACACCCGCGGCCGCCCGGACAAGGGCATGGCCACCCAGTACGGTATGGAATCGAAACTCGAGTCGTACGCGGCGTACTACGGCCCGTCCTACATGATCAACCCGCTGAAGAACAACTATGGCGGATACGAGACCGAATCCGTGCTGATCAACTGTCATTACCCGATCACGCACGACTCGTTCATGCTGCAGTACGGCATCATCGTCAAGAAGCCGACGGGCATGAACGCAGAGCAGACCGACATACTGGCGGCCAAACTCACCGAGGGCGTGGGCGAGGGATTCCTTCAGGACGTCGAGATCTGGAAGAACAAGACGAAGATCGAAAATCCACTGCTGTGCGAAGAGGACGGTCCGGTGTACCAGCTGCGTCGCTGGTACGAGCAGTTCTACGTCGACGTCGCCGACGTCACCGACAAGATGACCGGGCGCTTCGAATTCGAGGTCGACACCGCCAAGGCCAACGAAGCGTGGGAAAAGGAAGTCGCCGAGAACCTCGAGCGCAAGGCAGCCGAAGAGGAAAAGCGTAAGCAGGAAGCGGAGGTCTGACATGAGCGCCTCGACCCGAGAAGCCAAATGGGCGAAGTCCCCGGATTTCGCCGATCGCCCCGACCGGGTCGAGGCCATCGCAGCCCAGACCGCGATAGACAAGATCAACTACCTCGACTCGGGTCTGAACGAAGTCGCGTGTCGCGAGTGCGGCACGTGCGTCCTCGTACGCAAGAACAGCTACCGGCATACAAGCGTGCAGTGGCAGGACGACCCGGCCGCGGTGTGCCCGGTCTTCCGCGCCGACGCAGCCGCCGCGGGCACATCGATCACCCCCCGCGAAGGCTGCCCGAATCTGCGCGCCAGCATCGAACAGGCCGTGATCGACGGAACGGTCCCCGTCCCGAATTGAGATTCGTTCCGCCCCGCGACATCGTGCAGGGACGGATCGCACCCACACTTCCACCACCGACGTTGCCGCGGCCTCGAACGCCGCGGCAACGTCGTCGTCGGAGTGCGCAAGTCGAGCGATTTACCTCGAGATGTCGGTTCCGGGCACCGCGCAGACCCGTCACGCCCTGAAACAAGTTCCGGTGTGGCACGCTCGAAAGATATACGCGATTCACAAGGAGGGGATGGACTCCGGACACCCTCATTCTATAACGTGTTCTACATGAGTGAGCAGGAGTACGACATCGTCGTCGTCGGCAGCGGCGCCGGCGGCATGACCGCCGCGATCACCGCTGCCCGCAAGGGCGCAAGCGTCGTCCTGATCGAAAAGGCACCCCACTACGGCGGCTCGAGCGCGCGCTCCGGTGGCGGCGTGTGGATCCCCAACAACGACGCCCTGAAGGCCGCGGGCATAGAGGACACCCCGGAAGCCGCACGCACCTACCTCCACAGCATCATCGGCGACGTCGTTCCGGCCGAGCGGATCGACACCTACATCGACCGCGGACCCGAGATGCTGTCGTTCATCCAGAAGAACAGCGCACTCGAACTCGCTTGGGTTCCAGGGTATTCCGACTACTACCCCGAAGCGCCCGGCGGACGTGCCGGTGGCCGCTCGGTGGAACCGAAGCCGTTCGACGGCAATCGTCTCGGCGACGACCTGAAGCTCCTCGAACCCGACTACGTCAAGGCACCACCGAACTTCGTCATCACCCAGGCCGACTACAAGTGGCTCAACCTCCTGATGCGCAACCCGCGCGGCCCACTGCGCGCAGCGAAGGTCGGCGCACGATTCGTCTGGGCCAAGATCACCAAGAAGAATCTGCTGGTCCGTGGGCAGGCCCTGATGGCGGGGCTGCGCATCGGCCTGCGCGACGCGGGTGTTCCCGTGCTGCTCGACACCGCCCTTGTCGAACTCGTCGTCGAAGACGGAGTCGTGAGCGGAGTTCGCGTCGAATCCGACGGTGAGCAGCGAACCATCCACGCGCGCAAGGGCGTCGTCCTCGCGACCGGCGGATTTGAACACAACCTCGAGATGCGTGAGCAGTACCAGCGTCAGCCGATCGGCACCGAGTGGTCGGTGGGCGCGAAAGCCAACACCGGCGACGGCATCCGCGCGGGCCAATCTGTTGGGGGCGCAGTCGATTTCATGGACGATGCCTGGTGGGGTCCGTCGTTCCCTCTCACCGGCGGCCCGTGGTTCGCGCTGTCCGAGCGCAGCCTTCCCGGCTGCATGATGGTCAACAGCGCAGGCAAGCGGTTCGTCAACGAATCCGCCCCGTATGTCGAGGCCACCCACGCCATGTACGGCGGAGAGCACGGCCGCGGCGACGGACCCGGAGAGAACATCCCCGCGTGGCTCGTCCTCGACCAGCGCTACCGCAACCGGTACACCTTCGCAGGCATCACACCCGGTCAGCCGTTCCCGAAACGATGGTTCAAGGCGGGAGTGATCGTCAAGGCCGACACCGTCAGTGAGCTCGCCGAGAAGATCGGCGTTCCGGCGTCTGCACTCTCCGAGACCGTCGAGCGATTCAACGGTTTCGCCCGCTCGGGCAAGGACGAGGACTTCGGTCGCGGCGAGTCGAAATACGACCACTACTACGGCGATCCCCGCAACAAGCCCAACCCCAGCCTCGCGGTGATCGGCAAACCGCCGTATTACGCGATCAAGGTGGTTCCGGGCGACCTCGGCACCAAGGGTGGTCTCGTCACCGACGTCGACGCACGCGTCCTGAAGGAGGACGGCACGGTCATCGACGGGCTGTACGCGACCGGCAACGTGAGCTCCCCCGTGATGGGCCACACCTACGCCGGCCCAGGCGCCACCATCGGTCCCGCGATGACCTTCGGCTACCTGGCCGTGCTCGATATCCTCCGCAGGAACGGAGCCCATTCAGCGGAAGACACCGTCGCCGACACCGCCGATCACGCTTAGGCTGCGCCCACCCGGCGCCGAAGTGCGGCCCGGCAGCAAGAAAGGATCCCCGTGCCCATCGATCCCTCAGTCGCCATCGGCGCAACGCTCCCCGCCCAAGAATTCTCGTGGAGCAGCAGCGACGTCCAGCTCTACAATCTCGGACTCGGTGCAGGCGCCCGCCCCACCGACGCCGGCGAGCTGCGCTACCTGCGCGACGGTGATCCTCAAGTGCTCCCCACCTTCGCGACGGTGGCCGCGACATTCCACGACACCGAACCCCCGAAGGTATCCTTCCCGGGTATCGAGATCGATCTGGCGAAGGTCGTGCACGGCAGCCAGGAGGTTGTGGTCCACGCGCCGATCCCGGCATCCGGCAAAGGCCGCACCACCACTCGCATCGCCGAGGCGTGGGACAAGGGCAAGGCCGCGGTCATCGTGCAGGAATCCGTCACCGAGGACCTCGACGGAAACCCGCTGTGGACCGCACGATCGTCGATCTTCGCACGCGGGGAAGGCGGTTTCGGCGGTGAGCGCGGGCCGTCGGAAGCGCTCGCGCTGCCCGACCGCGATCCGGATGCCGAGTTCGACGTCCCGACGCTGCCCCAGCAGGCACTCCTGTACCGCCTCTGCGGCGACCGTAACCCCCTCCACTCGGATCCGGAATTCGCGAAGGCTGCAGGGTTCCCGGCGCCGATTCTTCACGGCCTGTGCACCTACGGGACCGTCTGCAAATCGATCACCGACCACCTCCTCGATTCCGACGCGACACGTGTCGCCGGGTTCCGCGCAAAGTTCGCCGGCGTCGTGTTCCCGGGTGAGACACTGCGCGTACGCGTGTGGAAGAGCGGCAACCAGCTACTCGCCACCGTCACCGTCGCAGACCGAGATCTTGCACCAGCCCTGGCCGATGTGGTCCTCACCGTCGCGTGAGTCCACCTTCGTGGAAAGCTGTCCGATAAATGACAATTCGAGATTCTGCACCGCGCCTTTCCCGGCGGGGATTCCTCGCCGTCGGCGCCGGCGCACTGGCCGCGACCGCTGTCGGCGGCTGGACACCCGCGCACGCGATTCCATTCGGATCGTCCGATGCGACGCTTCCAGCGCCGCCGTCGTTCCCGGAGGGAATCGATCTGTACCAGCAGGCGTACCAGAACTGGTCCAAAGAGATCATGCTCGACTCGATCTGGACGTGCGCACCGAACAATGCCGATGACGTGGTGCGGCTGACCAATTGGGCCCACGAGAACGGCTACACCATCCGGCCGCGGGGTGCAATGCACGGCTGGACGCCGCTTACGATCGTCAACGGCGCTCCGGTCGACCGAGTGATCCTCGCCGACACCATGCTTCACCTGAATTCGGTGAGCGTGAACCCGGGTGGCGATCCGGCCACGGTGACGGCAGGACCCGGCGCCACACTCGATGCGATCACGTCGGCATTGCAGGCCCACGGACTCGGGTTCGCGAATCTTCCCGCACCCGGTGTGCTGTCGATTGCCGGGTCGCTCGCAGTCAACGCCCACGGGGCAGCGCTTCCGGCCGACGGCGAAAACAATGTTCCGGGACATACTTTCGGTTCGCTGAGCAATCTCGTCACCGAACTGACCGCCGTCGTGTGGGACGGCAGCAAGTATGCGTTGCGCACCTTCACCCGCGCAGACCCCGATATCACTGCGCTTCTGACGCACCTCGGTAGAACGTTCCTGACGTCGGTCACGCTCCAGGCCGGACCCAACTACCGGATGCGGTGCCAGAGCTTCACCGATATCGACTGGCGCGAACTGTTCTCGCCTGCAGGCGCTTCGGGTCGTACGTTCGAATCGTTCGTGAGCAGCACCGGCCGGGCGGAAGCAATCTGGTATCCGTTCACGGAGAAGCCGTGGATGAAGGTGTGGTCACTCGCGCCGGACAAACCTGCCGAGTCGCGCGAGGTCACGGGGCCCTACAACTACCCGTTCTCCGACAACGTCCCCGAGCCGATCACCGATCTGCTCGGCCAGCTGACGGGCGGAAACCCGCAGATCGCGCCACTTTTCGGTCAGACGTACTACGGGGTGACCGTTGCGGGGCTCGCAGCGACTGCGTCGTCGGACATCTGGGGCTGGTCCAAAGACCTGCAGTTCTACATCAAAGCCACCACTCTGCGTCTGACCGAGGGCGGTGGCGCAGTGCTGACCAACCGCGCCAACATCGCCAACGTCATCCATGACTTCACCCAGTGGTTCAACGAACGGATCGAGCACTATCGCGGCCTCGGCCAGTTCCCGCTCAACGGTCCCGTCGAGATTCGTTGCTGTGGTCTCGACCAGCCCTCCGACGTGCGCGTGCCCTCTGCCGGTCCGCCGACCATTTCCGCGACGCGTCCACGTCCCGACAAGCCCGAGTGGGACACCGCGATCTGGCTGAATGTGCTGGGTGTTCCAGGCACACCGGGCATGTTCGCGTTCTATCGCGAGATGGAGCAGTGGATGCGCCAGCGCTACAACGGCGGTGATTCGACCTTCCGTCCCGAGTGGTCGAAGGGCTGGGCGTTCGGACCCGAACTGCCGTATACGGACGACCACATCATCACCCAGGGCCTGCCCGATACCTATCGCGAAGGTGTTCCCAACGATGAGAATTGGGATAGTGCGCGGGCGGTGTACAACCGGCTCGATCCCCATCGGGTGTACAGCAACACGTTCATCGACCGACTACTGCCCTGATCGTTGACCTTTGCTAAGGTTCGCAACCATGCGAAGCTTGCGACGTGCGATCGGTGCTGCAGCGGTTCCCCTGCTCGTGGTGGCAGGCGGTGCGGCGTTCACAGGTACAGCGTCCGCACTGCCCGACACGGGCTCGGTGATCGCACCGGCCGGCTCCGATACCGAGGTTGCGTTCGACTCTTCCGGAACCACCTTCCACGGCAGTCTCCGCACCCCCGACGGTGACATCAAGGGCGCGGCACTGCTGTTGCCGGGCAGCGGAGTCACCGATCGTAACGGCAACCAGGCACCGTTGATGGTGGCAGACACCCTGCTTCGTGTCTCCGACTCGCTCGCCGCCCACGGGATCGCGAGCCTCCGCTTCGACAAGATCGGTGCGGGCGCCACCGGTCTCGGGTCGTACGCTCCCGAGACCGGAAAGGTGTACGGGTTCACCGATCAGGTCGATCACGCTCAGGCCGCTGCCGAGTTGCTCTCGGAGCGCACCGGATTTACGACCGACGACATCCTGGTGCTGGGTCACAGCGAAGGCGGTCTCACCGCGCTCGCACTGGCACAACGCGGTGTCGGCGACGGCTACGGGCTACTTGCACCGCTGTCGATGCGCTACCTCGACCTGCTGCGCGGCCAGCTCGAGTCGCTCGCAAATTCGGGGCAGCTCCCCGAGTCCGACGCCGACGCACTGCGCACCGACATTCCCCGCGCGATCGAGTCGCTCCGCACCACCGGCACCGTCCCGGAGGGCTTGAGCCCGATCATGGCGCAGTTCGGATTCAATGATTTCACCGCGACGTTCCTGGCCGAGGCCGACGCACTCGATCCCCCGGAGCTGGCCGCGTCACTCCCGGACGGCACCCCCGTCCTGCTGACGTGCTCCGACAAGGACCTCAACATCAGTTGCGATCAGATCGAGCCGCTGCGGGTCTCGCTCGAACACACGGATCTGCAGTTCGGGCACTTCACGACTGCCAATCACACGCTCGAAGAGCTCGGCCCGCTGCCCGCCGGCGGCGCCGACGGCCCGGTGCTGCTGCCCGCATCGACCGAGTTCGCGACCGCGATCAACGGATGGGCCGCACAGCGCGGCTGATCACCGACTCACCGCCTTCTTGTAGCGACGGATCGCGAACGGCACGAACACAACCAGCATCAGCGCGGTCCACAACAGCGACGCAATGATGGGGTTCTGCAGGGGCCACACCTCCGGCACGGGCATCATCGGGTTCGTGTTGCCGAACAACTCGCGGACGGCCTGGGTCACCGCTGACACCGGGTTCCATTCGGCGAACGTGCGCAGGACGGTCGGCATCTGTGAGGTGTCGACAAATGTGTTGGCGATGAACGACAGCGGGAAGATCACCATGAAGCTGGCATTGTTGAACACCTCGGGCGTGCGAATCCACATGCCCACCACCGCCATGAGCCACGACAGGGCGTACGCGAACAGCAGCAGCAACACGTAACCACCGAGCGCCTCGAGCGGCGACGAGGTGATGCGCCAGCCCACGATCAGACCGGTCAGCGACATGACGACCAAGCTCACGATGTTGATGAGCACGTCGGTGGAGGTGCGGCCGATCAGCACCGCCGACGGCGCCATCGGCAACGTCCGGAATCGGTCGATGATGCCCTTCTGGAGGTCTTCGACCATGCCGAGGCCCGTCCATGTCGCGCCGAAGATGACCGTCTGCGTGAACACGCCCGCAATGAGGAACTCCCGGTACGACGTACCGGGGATTTGAATCGCGCTGCCGAACACGTACGCGAACAGCAGTACGAACATGATCGGCGACAGCGTCGTGAAGACGATCAGGTCGGGTACACGTTTGATCTTGATCATGTTGCGTTTGGCGATGGTCAGACCGTCGGATGCGGTCATCTGCAGAGTGTTCACGTCGCGCTCTCCTCGATTTTCTCCTCCGCCTCGTGACCCGTCAGGGTGAGGAACACGTCGTCCAGGGTGGGCCGACGCAACGTGACATCGGTGACCTGGACACCGGCCTCCGCGACCCGCCCGAGCGCGGCGACGAGCAGTTCGGTGCCGCCGGTGGAGGGCACGATCACCCGGCCCGATTCGATGCGGATATCTCCGGCAGCAAGCTCCGCCAGAGCTTCACGAGCGGTCTCGATCTGCCGGGCGTCGGGAATTGCCAGCTCGATACGTTCACCGCCGACGAGCGATTTGAGTTCGTCTGCGGTCCCCCGGGCGATGATGGTGCCCCGATCGATCACGACGATGCGGTCGGCCAGACGTTCCGCCTCGTCCATGTACTGCGTGGTGAGCAGCAGAGTGGTGCCACGTTCGACGAGTTTCTCGATGATGTCCCACAAATCGAGGCGGGCGCGGGGATCGAGGCCCGTGGTGGGCTCGTCGAGGAACAGGACGGGAGGCTCGGCGACCAGTGCGCCGGCGAGGTCGAGCCGGCGCCGCATTCCACCCGAATAGGTCTTCACGGGACGATCGCCTGCTTCGACGAGGTCGAATTGGCCGAGCAACTCGCGTGCCCGCTCACGGCTTCGTTTGACACCGAGATGGTAGAGACGGCCGACCATTTCGAGGTTCTCGTATCCGGTGAGGTATTCGTCGACCGCGGCGTACTGACCGGACGCCCCGATCTGGGTCCGCAGAGCGGCGGCCTCGGCGACCACATCGAATCCGGCGACCTCGGCGCGGCCACCGTCGGGGACGAGCAGTGTGGTCAGTACGCGGACCGCGGTGGTCTTCCCGGCGCCGTTGGGACCGAGCAGCGCCGTGATCGTGCCCTCCGGAACACGGAGATCGATTCCGTCCAGCGCGGTGAAGTTCCCGAACCGCTTGATCAATCCTTCTACGACAATGGCGTCGGCCATATGTTCTCCCCTGGATTTCGGGTGCTCGCCCAGTGTGCACCAGGGCACCGACACGTGCGACCGATTTTTGCCCGCGAGCCCGGCGTGGAGTTCGATCGAGTCACTCCTTTGCCGCGCCGGGCTGCTGTACTTTGTGTGCACTGCGGGATTCACTTCTGGACTCGGAAGCCGGTTCACCATGAGTACTGGTCGCGATTCGGGTGGTGTCGATTCGGCGCCGGACAGTCGATCCGGCTCCGCTCTGATCCTGGCCGTGTTGGCGTCCGGCCAATTCCTGATGACGCTCGACAGTTCGGTGATGAACGTATCGATGGCGACTGTCGCGCAGGACCTGGATACGACGATCACCGGTATCCAGACCGCGATCACGTTGTACACGCTGGTGATGGCGTCCCTGATGATCACGGGCGGCAAGATCGGCGCGGCACTCGGGCGACGCCGCGCTTTCGGCATCGGTCTCGTGATCTACGGCGTCGGCTCGCTCGTCACCGGGCTCGCCCCGAATCTTCCGATCCTGCTGGTGGGATGGTCGCTCCTCGAAGGCATCGGCGCGGCCCTGATCATGCCGGCGATCGTCTCGCTCGTCGCCGCGAACTTCCCACCGGAACGTCGCGCCGCAGCCTACGGTCTCGTCGCGGCGGCCGGCGCGATGGCCGTCGCCGTCGGTCCCCTGCTCGGCGGCGCCGTGACGACCTTCGCTTCGTGGCGGTACGTATTCTTCGGTGAGGTCGTGGTGGTGGCGCTGATCCTGCTCGTGCTGCGGCGGGTTCGAGATGTCCCGCCGTCGCCGGTCTCGATCGATGTGCCCAGCGCGATCCTGTCCGTCGCGGGGCTCGCGATGATCGTGTACGGCGTGCTGCGGTCGAGCGAATGGGGATGGGTGCTCGCATCGCCCTCCGGTCCGCAGGTCATCGGCATGTCACCGGTGATCTGGCTGGTGCTCGGCGGGTTGCTCGTGCTCTATCTGCTCATGCGACGGCAGCACGCGCTGATCGGCAAGGGCCGCGATCCACTCGTCGATCCGGCGCTGTTCGAGAACCGCCAGCTCACCGGTGGAGTGACGATGTTCTTCGCACAGTTCGCAGTACAGGCCGGGGTGTTCTTCGCAGTCCCGCTGTTCCTGTCGGTGGTGCTGGAATTGAGCGCACTCGAGACCGGCGTGCGAATCCTTCCGCTCTCGATCGCACTCGTCCTGGCTGCGGCCGGTATCCCCAAACTCCGGCCACACGCGAACCCTCGACGGGTGGTACGACTCGGACTCGCGTCGATGATCGTGGGAATCACGATCCTCACCGCCGGAATGGATCCCGGCGCGAACGCCGCGGTCGTCGCGATTCCGATGCTGTTCATGGGCCTGGGCCTCGGGGCCCTGTCCTCACAGCTCGGGGCGATCACGGTGTCCGCGGTGCCCGATGCGCAGAGCGCAGAGGTCGGCGGTGTGCAGAACACCGCCACCAACCTCGGCGCGTCGCTCGGCACGGCACTGATCGGTTCGATCCTCATCGCGACGCTGACCACCTCGGTCGCCGGAGGCATCGAGGACAACCCGGAGATCCCGGCATCCGTCCAGCAACAGGCCACCACGCAGATCACGAACGGAGTGCCGTTCTTGTCGAACACCGAACTCGACAACGCGCTGGTGACCACGGGCCTGGACGAGCCGACGCGCGACGCCGTCGTTGCCGTGAACAGCGACGCGCGCCTCGAGGCCCTGCAGGTGGCGTTCGCCGCGACAGCGTTGATTGCGGTCGCGGCACTGTTCGGGACGGGTCGACTACCGACCCGAGCCGTCGGGTCGGAGCCGTGAGCAGACCTATCCGGTGACGCGCGCGGCGTTCCCCGCGTCGATCGGGAGCACGGTTCCGCTGATGTGTGCGGACGCCTCGTCACAGAAGAACAGGACCGCGCGGGTGATCTCAGCAGGCTCGAGCCACGGCACAGGCTGGGCATGTAGCGACGTGAAGACGGGAGCGACGTCGTCGGCCGTGGGGTTCTCCAGATCGGGCCGGAGCATGCCGTAGAGCGCGTCGTTGTGGATCATCGGAGTGGAGATATTGCCGGGTGCGATGGCATTGACGGTGATCCCGTTCTGCGCGAGATCCAGCGCGGCGCTCTTGGTCAGGCCGATGACACCCCACTTGGATGCACCGTAGGCCACCATGTTGGTGTTTCCGGCGCGCCCGAGCATCGACGAGATCGTCACGATCCGCCCGTATCCGCGCTCGATCATCCCCGGGGCAACGGACGCGATCGTGTTGAACACACCCGTGAGGTTCGACGAGATCGTCTCGTCCCACATGGCCTGCGGCATCGACTGGACCGGCGCCGCCGTCGACACCCCGGCGTTGGCGACCGCGATGTCGATGCGGCCGAACTCGTCGTGGGCGCGTGCGACGAGCCGGTCCATCGCGGCGCGATCCGCGGTGTCGAGCTTCTCCGAGACGACCTTCGCACCTGCGGCTTCGGCCAGACGCACCGTTTCCGCGAGGTCGTCCTCGGTGGCGAGAGGGTAGCGCACGACGGGCGAATCCTCGCAGCGGTCGCACAGGACGAGATTCGCTCCCGCCTCCGCGAATGCCAGTGCGTGCGAGCGCCCCTGGCCGCGAGCGGCTCCCGTGACGAACGCGACCTTGCCCTCGAAGTTGCTCATGCCGTTCCCTTCTCGATTCCTGGCTACTGACCCGGTCTACACCACAGTCCGGTGTCGCGCCCGGAATTCTCCCGCCGACCGGGAGTACGCCGGGTCAGGACCGGGACAGCATCAGACCCGACGTCGGGACACCGGTACCCGCGGTGACGAGTACATTTTCGACGGTCTCCACCTGGTTCACGGACGTCCCGCGAATCTGGCGGACGCCCTCGGCGATGCCGTTCATGCCGTGGATGTAGGCCTCACCGAGCTGGCCACCGTGGGTGTTGAGCGGCAGGTGCCCGCCGAGTTCGATTCCGCCGTCGGCGATGAAATCCTTCGCTTCGCCGGGTTTGCAGAAGCCGAGTTCCTCGAGCTGCATCAGCACATACGGGGTGAAGTGGTCGTAGAGCACCGCGGTCTGCACGTCCTGCGGAGTCAAACCCGACTGCTCCCACAGCTGATTGCCGACGATGCCCATCTCGGGCAGTCCCGTCAGGCCGTCCCGGTAGTAGCTGGTCATGATGTACTGATCCGGCCCGCTGCCCTGCGCAGCCGCCGTGATGATCGCCGGCGCGTGCTTCAGGTCTTCGGCACGCTCCGGAGTCGTGATCACAAGCGCCACACCACCATCGGATTCCTGGCAGCAGTCGAGCAGGTGCAGCGGCTCTGCGATCCACCGGGAACTCTGGTGATCCTCGATCGTGATCGGCTTACCGTGGAAGAACGCCTTGGGGTTCGTCGCCGCGTGTTTGCGGTCGGCGACCGCGACGGCACCGAAGTCTGCACTGGTGGCGCCCGTGACGTACATGTAGCGCTGCGCGGTCATCGCGACGAACGAGGCGGGGGTGCTCAGGCCGTGCGGGTAGGAGAAAGCGTTGTCGGTACCCGATGAATTCACCTGGGTTGCAAGGGCACCGTTCACCTGCCCGTAGCGGGCACCGGAGCGTTCGTTGAAAGCACGGTAGGCGACGACGACGTCGGCGACACCGGTCGCGACGGCCATCGCGGCCTGCTGCACAGTCGCGGCCGCAGCCCCGCCGCCGTAGTGGATGCGGGAGAAGAACTTCAGGCTCGGGATACCGACCGACCGCGCGACTGCCACCTCGGTGTTGGTGTCCATCGTGAAGGAGACGAGTCCGTCGACGTCGGCCGGCGTGAGTCCGGCGTCGTCGAGGGCATCGGTCACCGCTTCAGCGGCGAGGCGCAGTTCGCTGCGCCCGGAGTCCTTGGAGAAATCGGTCGCGCCGATTCCGGCGATCGCAGCCTTACGCGACAGCCCGCTCATGCGGCTCCTCCTTCGGATGCGCCCTCACCTGCGAGGAACGTGGCTTTCGCGACGATGTGGTTGCCGAGTGAGTTGCTGCCCACGATATCGACGGTGATGACTCCGTCGTCGGCGATGCCGGCGACGGTACCGTTCAGCGTGAGCGTGTCGTACGCGTACCACGGGACACCGAGGCGCAGCGAGATGGACTTCACGACGGCACGCGGTCCGGCCCAGTCGGTCAGGTACCGCTGGACCAGTCCGGTGTCGGTGAGGATGTTGACGAAGATGTCCTTCGAGCCGCGCTGCTGAGCCAGGTCACGGTCGTGGTGGACGTCCTGGAAATCCCTGGTGGCCAATGCCGTCGAGATGACGAAGGTCGGGTCGCCGTGGATGGACAGAGGTGGGAGCTTCTCCCCCACCGTCGTCGCGGGTGTGCTCACGCGTCCTCCTCACGGGGTTGCCATGCGTAGAGAGTCCAGGGGCTTCCGCCGGTCTCGTCGTCGCCGGGGAAGTCGAGATAGGTGACCTGGACGGGCATTCCGATCTTCACGTCGGATGGGTCGACGTCGCGCAGCTCGCCGAGCATGCGGATTCCTCCCCCGTCGCTTCGCTCGCCCCTGTCCCCCTCCTCGAGTTCGACCAGCGCCACCACGAACGGGAGTTGCCTTCCGGGGGCCTTCGGCGCGTGGTGCACCACGAAGCTGAACACGGTGCCGCGACCGCTCGAGACCAGGTAGTCGGTCGTCTCGTTCTTGTCGAGCCACAGCGCGGGCACCGGCGGATGCTGCAGTGACCCGTCGGGCCGGCGCTGGATCCGCAGCTCGTGCTCGGCGACACCGTCCCAGAAGAACTTCGTATCGTGCGACGCGGACGGGCGGAGCATGCGGGTCGGGTCGAGATCCTCCGGTACCTGCTGCGCTGCAACCGTCTTCGATGCTCCACCATCTGAGGCGGGGGGCGCGAACTTCAGAATGCGGAAGATCATCTCGGCGACCGCTTCGTCGCCGACCTTCCAGATGTTGCGGGTGGTGAAGAACCACCCCTCACCGAGTCCGGTCTTCTTGGGTCCGACGACGTCCTCGAGCGTGGACTCGATCGTCACCTCTTCACCCGGGCGAAGGTAGCGGTGGTAGATCTGGTCGCAATTGGTCGCGACCACCGATGTGTAACCGGCCTCGTCGAGGATGGCGGTCATCCGGCCGAGTGGATCATCCTTCTCCCGTTCGGCGCCGAGGCCGCGCATCGTCCACACCTGCGCCATCGCGGGAGGTGCGACGAGACCTCCGTGACCGGCCGCAATGGCCGCGGCTTCGTCGGTGTAGATGGGGTTGTCGTCCCCCAGCGCCTCCACCCAGTTTCGGACCATCGGCATGTTCACCGGGTCGCGCCCCCAGCGGGGGGCGGAGGCCCCATCGGCACGAACCGCGTCGGCTGAGGCGAGGATCTCTTCGGCTGTGCTCATCGTGTTCGCCTCCGTCATCGCGGCACCCGGGGCATCCCGAGACCGGCTGTTGCGATCAGTTCCCGCATCACCTCGTTGACGCCGCCGCCGAAGGTGATGACGACGTTCCGCTTGGCCTGCATGTCGAGCCAGCTGAGCAGCGCACCGGTATCCGGGTCGGCGGGATCCCCGTAGCGTCCGACGATCTCTTCGGCGAGCATGCCGACCCGCTGGATGCGCTCGGTGGCGAAAACCTTGGTGGCCGACGCGTCGGCGATGTCCACGGCGTCTCCGTCGCTCGACGCCACCTGCCAATTGAGCAGTTCGTTGAGCCGGTACGTCGCGTGGATCTCACCGAGTGCGCGGCGCACCTCGGGTTCGTCGGTGAGCTTGTGTTTGCGCACCCACTCGACGAGGTGCTCGTAGATGCCCGCAACCTTGCCTGCCGGTCCGAGCATGACGCGCTCGTGGTTGAGCTGCGTCGTGATCAGGCGCCAGCCCTTGTTCTCTTCGCCGACGAGCATGCTCGCGGGCACTCGCACGTCGCTGTAGTACGTGGCGTTGACGTGGTGGGCGCCATCGGCGGTGATGATCGGGGTCCAGCTGAAGCCGGGATCGCTGGTGTCGACGATGAACACCGAGATGCCCCGGTGGCGGGAATCCGCGGAACCGGTGCGAGCGGCGAGCCAGATGTAGTCGGCGTCGTGACCGCCGGTGGTGAAGATCTTCTGGCCGTTGATCACATACTCGTCGCCGTCGCGGACGGCAGTGGTGCGCAGCGCCGCGAGGTCGGTTCCCGCTTCGGGCTCGGAGTAGCCGATGGCGAAATGGACTTCACCGGCGAGGATTGCGGGCAGGAACTTCTGTTTCTGCTCGTCGGTGCCGTACACCTGCAGGGTCGGGCCTACGGTCTGCAGAGTGACGCTGGGCAGGGGCACGTCGGCCCGGACGGCTTCGTTGGCGAAGATCTGCTGCTCGACATCACCGAAACCGTGGCCGCCGAATTCCTTGGGCCAGCCGACGCCCAGCCAGCGGTCCTTGCCCATGCGCCGGATCACATCTCGGTAGGTGGGTCCGTGCCGCTCGGTGCGCATGATCTCGGCCTCCTCGGGCGAGATCAGGTTGGAGAAGTAGCCGCGCAGTTCGGTCTGCAGTGCGCGCTGGTCTTCGGTCAGTTCGATGAACACCGGGCCCCCACGAGGTCGAGTCGGTACGAAGCGCCGCCGAGCAGGCGCGCAATATCCTTGGCCAGAGACGAATACCTGTGCATCGGATAGGTTTCGTCGACGCCGATGCCGCCGTGCAGGTGATGCAGCACGCGCATCGCCGGGAGCAGTTCCGCGGCGATCCAGTAGGCAGTGACGTCGAGATCATCTGCAGCGTCGAGATTCTCGGAGATCCGCCAGATCGTCGACAGTGCCGCAACGTGCAGGGTACGGGCGGTGACGTAGACGTCGGCAATCTGCTGTGCGACGGCCTGGAAGGCCGCGAGCGGCTTGCCGAATTGGTGGCGTTCGCTCACGTGCTTCGCGGTGAGTTCGGTGGCTCCGGTGAGTAGTCCATCGGAATGCGCGGCGATCCCCGTTGTCGCGAGGCTGTACAGGGTCTGGACGTCGGACGCTGCGTCGCCGCCGCCGAGCCGCGTACCGACTGCGGACTCGAGCCGGACGGAGAATTCGGGGGTGTGCGCCGAGGTGGGGCTCTCGAGCAGGGTCACTCCGTCGGCGTCCGGCGCTACTGCGACGACTCCGGCGTTGGTGGGAACGAGGATGCTCTGCGCGCGATCCGCGTAGGGCACCGCGACGAACGAACCGGTGACTGCGATACCACCGTCGACCTCGACGACTGTGGCGGAGGGCGTCTGCGGGAAGGGCCGGCCCGGTTCGGCGAGTGCTGCGGTGAGGACTCCTCCGGAGGCAACCTCGCCCAGCAGCGCGTCCTGCTGCTCTTCGGTCGCGAGTGCGAGTACCGGGAGCACACCGAACCCGATGGTGGGTAGCGCCGGGACCAGTGCCGCAGCGCGGCCGACCTCGGTGAGGACGGTGAGGGCCTCGGCGACTCCGAGTCCGGAACCCCCGAGTCGTTCGGGTAGTGCCAGCGAAAGGAGATCCGCGCCCGCGAGCGCAGACCACAATTCGTCGGAGTCGAGCCCCCGACCGAGCAGGTCGGCGGCAACTCCGGCCACTTCCTCCTGCGTCTCGTCACGTGCGAAATCCACCGTAACCGCCTTCTAGTTAGAACGTGTTCTAGTTGTAGCACCATTCCGGTGTCGGCGAAACCGCCATCTGCCCGTATCGTGCACGCCTCGGGGAGTCACCGTCGAGCTCGTCCCGACCTTCGGGACTCCGTTCCGTCAGCTCCTGGGTAGCCCCAGGAGGCGTTCAGCGGCGACGGTGAGCAGAATCTGCTCCGTGCCGCCCGCGATGCTCAGGCAGCGCAGATTGAGGAACTCGCGGGTCAGGGGGCCCTCCACCCACCCGGCCTCCCCCGCAAGATCCATCGCGAGCTCCGCGGTGTCCTGCCGCTGACGCACTCCGATCAGCTTCCGCACGCTCGACGCAGGCCCCGGGTCCTGTCCCTCGAGTTGCGCGAGCGTAGTGCGCAGGTCCAGCAGCGAACCGACCAGCGCCTCACCGATCTGGACGCCGATGCGGTCGTCGGCCACCGCGTCGCCCGGTGCAGCCAGGCTGAGGAGCTCTTCGATCGCGGGACCGAGCGACGATTTTCCGCCCATCGCGACCCGCTCGTTCGCCAATGTGGTCCGGGCAAGTTTCCAGCCGCCGCCGAGTGAACCGACGACACAGTCGTCGGGCACGAACACCGAGTCGAGGAACACCTCGTTGAACAACGCGTCGCCGGTGATCTCCCGAAGCGGTGCGACGGCGATGCCCGCAGATCTCATATCGACGAGGAAGTATGTGATGCCCTTGTGCTTCGGAACGTCCCGGTCGGTGCGAGCCAGGCAGATGGCCCAGTCCGCCTGGTGCGCGAGCGAAGTCCATACCTTCTGCCCCTGCAGTTTCCAACCGCCGTCGACCTTCTCCGCTGTGGTACGCAGTGCCGCGAGGTCCGATCCGGCACCGGGCTCGGAGAACAGCTGGCACCACACGATGTCGCCGCGGAGGGTGGGCATCGCGAAACGTTCGATCTGCTCGGCGGTTCCGTGTTCCAGAATGGTCGGCACCGCCCACCAGCCGATCACGAGGTCCGGACGCGAGATACCCGCGGCAGCGAGCTCTTCCTGAATCAGCAGCTGCTCGGCCGGCCCGGCCCCGCGCCCGTACGGAGCCGGCCAATGCGGTGCGAGACAACCTGATTCGGCAAGTGCTACCCGGTGCTCGGATTCAGGACGCGAAGCGATCGCCGCAATCTCGCCGCGGATGCGTTCACGATCGGCGGCATGCCCCGACAGATCGATGCCGAGATGACGGCGCGCACCTCCGCGGGTCAGATCGGTCAGGCGTGCGCGCCACGTGGTCGAACCCCCGAGCAGCTGCCGCGTGGCGACCGCACGCCGCAGGTAGAAGTGCGCGTCGTGCTCCCACGTGAAACCGATTCCGCCGAGTACCTGGATCGCATCCTTGGCGGTCTCCACGGCGGCGTCCAGTGACACCGCGGCAGCGACAGCAGCCGCAACAGGCAGCTCTGCCGCATCTGAATCCGCGGCGACAGCCGCATCCCAGGCGAGGGTTCGGATCTTCTCTGTGCGGCAAAGCATTTCCGCGCACAAGTGCTTGATGGCCTGGAACGAGCCGATGGGCTTGCCGAACTGCTCGCGGATCTTGGCGTATTCGACGGCGGTGGTCAGTGCCCAGCCTGCGACACCGGCGAGTTCGGCTACCGAGAGCGCAACGATGAGATCGCGGACGAATCCCGGTGGGGTTTGCACCATTCGCTCGGCGGGAACAACCGTCCCGCCGAGTCGTACCCGTGCGAGGGGTCGAGACTTGTCGATCGTCTCGAGCGCGTCCAGATGCAGGCCCGGCGCATCGGAGTCCACCAACGCCCAGCGCTCGGCCCCATCGGCATCGGTGTCGAGGCGGACGAGAACTGCGACACCGGACTCCGCCGCAATCACGGCACCGGCTCCGCCGGTGAGCACAGCCCCGTCGGCAGTGAGTTCCGCGGCGACCGGGTCGAGTGCGAGGGCCGTGGGCAGTGCGCCTTCGGCCAGCAGGGCGGCCGTCTTCCCTACTGCGTCCCCACCGCGACCGAACACGAGCGCTGCGACCGCGGTGGTCACGACGGGTCCTGGGGCAAGTTCGTGCGCGGCCTGTTCGAGCATGACGGCCAGGTCGACCACAGTGGCACCGAGCCCGCCGGCCTCTTCCGGAACAGCAACACCGAACAGGCCGAGTTCGGCGAGCGATGCCCAGCCCTCGCGCCAGGCGTCACCGGGGTCGCGACGTATCCTCGACACCGGCTCCACGCCTCGTGACCAGGCCCGAACAGAGGCCTGAACGGCCCGCTGCTCCTCTGTCATGGCAATACTCACAGCGGGACTCCGACCTTTCGAAATGACATCATTACCTAGAACGTGTTCTAATATGACACCGGTCCAGAGTCAAGGTGTGAGGAAACGATCTATGGTCACCCCGTCCCGCTCGCGTTCCAACGGCAACGGAACCCTGGCCGCCCTCACCGAGGACGATCTCAGTTCCAACGCCCAGAAGGAACGGCGCAAGCGGATACTCGATGCCACCCTGACGCTCGCGTCCAAGGGTGGATACGAGGCCGTGCAGATGCGCGCCGTGGCGGAACGCGCAGATGTCGCGGTGGGCACGCTGTACCGGTACTTCCCGTCGAAGGTGCACCTGCTGGTCTCGGCACTCGGACGTGAGTTCGCCCGCATCGAGGGCAGGGGGAAGATCCCGCCCGGACACAGTCCACTCGAACGCATGCACCTGATCCTCAGCCTGATCACCAAGGCCATGCAACGCGACCCGCTGCTCACCGAGGCAATGACACGGGCGTTCATGTTCGCCGACGCGTCGGCAGCCGCCGAGGTCGACCAGGTGGGCAAGCTCATGGACCGACTCTTCGCCAAGGCGATGAACGAAGGCGAACCCACCGAGGAAGAACTCGCGATAGCGCGCGTCATCAGCGATGTGTGGCTGTCCAACCTCGTGGCGTGGCTGACTCGCCGGTCTTCGGCCACCGACGTTGCACGCCGCCTGGAACTGACCGTCGACCTGCTGCTCGGCGATTCCCCCCGCGAGGTCTACTCCACGCCGGGTGGCGCCGAGTCGCGCAGCGATTCCTGAGCAGAACGACTCTTTCATCCAGCACTTCGCGGGTGTAACGCGAAACACCCCCGCGATTGCCTCCACACGGGTGGGTGCACCGGCTTTTTCGCCTACCTTGGGACAGGTGAGCGCACTAGACCTCCCCATCGAGCTGCGCCGGGCGCTGGCCGCCGTCGCACGCGCGCCCCGGTTGCTGGTTGCGAGCGACTACGACGGCACCTTGTCTCCCATCGTGTCGGATCCCGACAACGCTCATCCGCACGCCGAAGCAGTCCGCGCCATGCGGGGCCTCGCGGTTCTGCCTGCGACGTCCGCGGCGGTGATCTCGGGGCGCGCGCTCAAGGATCTGGCAGCGCTTTCACGTCTGCCGGTGGAGGTCAAGCTCGTCGGAAGTCACGGCTCCGAGTTCGATGTCGGATTCGTGCACGCGATCGACGACGAATCCAAGAGCCGGCTCCGTTACATCGTCACGGGACTCGAGGCCATCGCGAGCCGATTCCCCGGTACCAGGGTGGAGGCGAAACCCGCCAGCGCCGCCCTCCACGTACGCAACGCCGAGTGCGGGGACGCCGAACACGCCCTGACTGCGGTACGCGGCGACCTCGCGTTGCTGCCCGGCATCCAGGTCACCGAAGGCAAGGCCGTCATCGAGCTGTCCGTCGTCCCGACCGACAAGGGCAGCGCACTCGACATCATCCGGCACCAGGAAGCCTCCAGCGCCGCCGTGTTCTTCGGCGACGACGTCACCGACGAGAAGGCATTCGCTTCCTTGCGCGGACCCGACGTCGGCATCAAGGTGGGCGAAGGCGCGACGGTCGCCGAGTACCGGGTGGACCGCTCCGAGGACGTGATCGCGGCGCTGGCATTCCTTCTCGAAGAACGCCGCACGTGGCTCTCGGGTGCGCATGCCAGCCCGATCGAGCGACTCACCATGCTCGCAAGCCCGCGTTCGAAGGCGCTGGTCACCCCCGATGGCACCATCACCTGGCTGTGTCATCCCGAGCCCGATTCGGCCGCGATCTTCGCGCATCTCCTCGGCGGCGACGCTGCTGGTCATTTCACTATCGGACCGACGCGCGAAGCACTTCCGCTGAGTCAGCGGTACATCGACTCGACGATGACGGTCGTGACCCGCTGGGCGAGCCTCGCGGTGATCGACTACCTGCCGCACGACGTCGAGGCCGGCCGCACCGACCTGACACGGGTCATCTCCGGCCGGGCAACGGCGGTCGTGACATTTGCACCGCGTCCCGAATTCGGCCAGGGCCAGGTGGTCCTCGAAGCCGTCGACGAAGGCCTACGGGTGCACGGCTTCAACGAACCGTTCGTCCTGCGGTCGCCGGGAGTCCGCTGGGACATCACCAGCGAGGGCGTCCACCAGACCGCCCACGCTGTCGTCGATCCTGCCGACGGCGACATAGTCTTGGAATTACGTTGCGGTACAGATGATCTCGAGAAGCACCCGACATCGGAGGTGGAACGGCGGGCACACGCGGAAGCGTACTGGTGGCAGTGGGCCGCCGAACTCGACCTCCCCACACTCAAGCCGGATCTCGCCAAGCGGTCGGCACTGACGTTGCGCGGCCTCGTTCACGAGCCGACCGGGTCGATTCTCGCTGCGGTGACCACCTCACTGCCCGAGGAGATCGGCGGGGTACGCAACTGGGACTATCGGTACTGCTGGCTGCGAGATGCGGCACTGACGTCGCATGCGCTCGTCGACGTGGGCTCCCTCGTCGAGGCGGAGAACTACCTCGACTGGGTGCACGACGTCCTCGAGACCCTACCCGGGCCCGAGCGCCTGCACCCGCTCTACACGCTTGCGGGTGGCCCGTTGCCACCGGAGGCCGTTCTCGATTCCCTTCCCGGATACGCCGGTTCACGACCGGTGCGCGTCGGTAACGCGGCCAACCAGCAGGTTCAGCTCGATGTGTTCGGTCCCATCGTGAACCTGATCGCCGCAATCGCTCACCGGCGTGATGCACTCGGCGCCGACCGGATCTCTGCGCTCACCGATCGCGACTGGGAGCTGGTCTGCTCGATGGTCACAGCGGTCGAGCGCCGCTGGTTCGAACCTGATCACGGCATCTGGGAGATCCGCGACAACCCTCGACACCACGTCTATTCGAAGGTGATGGGCTGGCTCACCGTCGACCGGGCCCTCACTCTCGCCGATACGTTCTCCCGCCCCGCCGGTGAAGGGTGGGAATCCCTGCGCGACGAAATCGCGGAGGAGGTCCTCGAGAAGGGCTGGAACGACGACGTCCGCTCCTACACCGCCGCATACGACGGCTCCGACCTCGATGCGGCAACTCTGTTCATCGGGCTGACCGGACTGATCGATCCCACGGACGAGCGGTTCCGCGAGACGGTCCGCGCCACCGAAGCGGAACTGCGAAGCGGTTCGACGGTGTACCGGTATCGCCATGAGGACGGGCTACCGGGCATCGAAGGCGGCTTCCACCTGTGCGCGGCGTGGCTCGTCGAGGCGTATCTGCTCATCGGGCAGCGCAACGACGCGGAGGCACTGTTCGCACAACTCGTCGCCGCGGCAGGCCCGACCGGACTGCTCAGCGAGGAGTACGACCCGGTCGCCGAGCGGTCGCTGGGCAATCACCCGCAGGCCTACAGCCACATCGGCCTCTTGCGCTGCGCGCAGCTGCTCGCCGCCAACCCCGCCTGAGCCGGCCTACTCGGCGTACCAGCCGGTGCTCTCGACCGGCCCAGAGGTCTTGCCGAAGACGAGCTGGGTGTCGAGGGTCTCGATCTCGGGGATGCCCGAGTGCGCGGGCGAGGCCAGCAGGAGCTCACCCGCGCGACGTCCCTTGTCCTTCTGAGGCTGGCTCACCGTGGTCAGACCTTCGCGCAGTGCCTCGTCGACGCCGTCGAACCCGGTGATCGACAGGTGTCCGGGGACGTCGAGCCCCGCCTGGTCGGCCCATGCGAGCGCACCGAGCGCCAGCACGTCGGTGGTGCACATCAGCGCAGTGATCCGCGGATTGACGCTCATGATCTGCGCCGCAGCAGACTGCCCGTCGCCGGAGGTGTGGGTGAAACGCTCGACGACGGTGAGCGCGGAATCGTCGAGCCCGGCGTCGCGCATGGCGTCGCGCACGCCGAGTATCCGCTCATGTTGGACGTGGAAGCCCGTGTCTTCGAGCGCAGCGAGGTCCACGACACCGTCGTGTCGTTCGCGACCGAGCCGCATGCAGACGATCCCGAACTCGCAGTGACCGAGCTCGATCAGGTGGGCGGCGAGGTCACGCATGGGCGAGCGGTCGTCGATGCCCACGACGGGCGCCGCCCCGATACCGCGAGGCTGGTCGCATGCAACGATCGGCAGGTGTCGTTCGAGCACAGCGGCCAGATACGGATCCTCGGGCGGCACGGAATAGACGACGAACCCGTCGACGGACGAGCGATGCACGACCTGCGCGGCCTCGGTGTCGGTGAGGCCCGGCCCCGCCGGAATGAGCAGCAGGCCCTGCCCGGCAGCCTCACAGGCTTCGGAGAGGCCGGAGAGAAAACTCATCGCTGCCGGGTCGCGGAACGAATAGCTCAGCGCTTCGGTGAGTAGTACTCCGACCGCGCCTGCCTTGCGGGTACGCAGGGATCGGGCCATCGGGTCGGGGCCGGCGTAGCCCCGGCGTTTGGCGACCTCGAAGACTCGTTCGCGCAGTTCAGTGGACAGTTGGTCGGGCCGGTTGTACGCGTTCGAGACCGTGGTGCGAGAGATTTTCAGCTCGGCGGCGATCGACGCCAGGGTTGCCTGTCGGCGCGGCTGACGGGACCTGGACATGATCGGACCGTAGTCCTGTGTCGATGCTCACGACCAGGCGGGTTGGGCGGAATGCGCGGAATCGTCCGCTAAAGTGGAACGGTAACGGTTTCCAATAGCGTTAGGGTGGCCTCATCGCCTTCCCCCGCGCCCCGATTCAGGAGAGAACAACAGTGCGTATGTCCTCCCGCGCCGCGCTTGCTGCGGCCACCCTGTCGTGCGCCACCGTCCTCGCAGCGTGTGGCTCCGGCACGACCGGCGACTCGGGCTCGGACGACGAACTGAGCGTGGTCGCGTCGACGAACGTGTGGGGCTCGATCGCCCAGGCCGTCGCGGGCGACCGGATCGAGGTCGAGTCGCTGATCTCCGAACCGAGCGCAGATCCACACTCCTACGAGGCCAGTCCACTCGATGCCGCTGCCATCAGCGACGCGTCGCTGGTGGTCTACAACGGCGGCGGATACGACCACTTCGTCGATGACATCCTCGAGTCCGTCGGTGGCGACGTCCCCACCGTCGAGGCGTTCGCACTGTTCGAGTCGGGTGAATACAGCGACCTGCACGCAGGCCACGACCACGGCACGGACCACGACGCCCCCGCCTCGGATGCTCCGGCGACGGACGAGGCCGCCCCCGGTCATGACGGCCACGATCATGACGGCCACGATCACAGCGGCATCAACGAACACGTCTGGTACGACCTCGCGACCGCGGACGCGGTCGCGCACGCCGTCGCCGAGCAGCTCGCAGGCCTCGACCCCGACGGCGCGCAGGTGTACCGCGACAACGCCGCGGCGTTCCACGAGAGCCTGCACGGCATCTCGGACGTCACGGCTCGGATCGCGGAGACCCACGCCGACGCGCCCATCGTCCAGACCGAGACCATCGGCCAATACCTCGTGCTGGCGGCCGGTCTCGACGACGTGACTCCCACCGATTTCACCAACGCGATCGAGAACGGCACCGACCCGTCGCCCGCGAGCATCGCCGAGACTCGGCAACTGCTGCTCGACAAGAAGGTCGGAGTCCTGCTCTACAACCCGCAGACCGAGGACAAGGTGAGCAGGGAGATGCGCTCGGCTGCCGAGTCTTCGGGCATTCCCGTCGTCGAGGTTTTCGAGACCCTGCCCGAGGGCGTCGATTACATTCAGTGGCAGACCACGACCGCCGAGTCGCTCGCCACCGGACTCGATTCTGCGTCGTAAATCCTCACCACAGTCCCTGACCACAGCTCGAGAACGCGAACTCCGGTGACATCTTCCCCCTCCGACCATCCCCGCGCGGTCGAACCTCACGCGGTCGAGCTGAGCGGCGCCCGCCTGGCATTCGGCGAACGCATCCTCTGGGACCACCTCGACCTCGCGGTGCACCCCGGAGAGTTCGTCGCGGTCCTCGGGCCGAACGGCGCCGGAAAGACCTCCCTCCTCAAAGTCCTGCTCGGTCAGCTCGCGCTCAGCGCTGGAACGGCCACCATCGCGGGCACACCGGTTCATACCGGCAGCCCTCATGTCGGATACGTACCGCAACAGAAGACCCTCGACGTAGGTGTCCCGTTGCGTGGCCGCGACCTTGTCGGACTCGGCGTGGACGGACACCTGTGGGGCACCGGTATTCGACATTTCAAGCGCCGCAAAGCCGCCGTGAACGCCGCGATCACCCAGGTCGGTGCGCAGTCGTACGCGAACGCGTTGGTCGGCGACCTGTCCGGAGGTGAACAGCAACGGCTCCGGGTGGCGCAGGCACTCGTCGGTGATCCGCAAGTGCTGCTGTGCGACGAACCGCTACTCAGCCTCGACCTCGCCAATCAGCATCTCGTGTCGGCGCTCATCGACCAGCGGCGCAAGGACCACGACACCGCCGTGCTGTTCGTCACCCACGAGATCAATCCGATCCTTCCCCTCGTCGACCGGGTGCTCTATCTCGTCGACGGCCAGTTCCGCATCGGTACACCCTCGGAGGTCATGACCTCCGAGGTGCTCTCCGAGCTGTACCGCACCGAGGTCGAGGTGCTCGAGATGCGGGGGCGGCTCGTCGTCGTCGGGACCGGTGACGCCATCGATGCGCTCGGCAGCGCGGGCGGGCTCCGCCCCGGCGAAGGCGTCCACCATCACCACCCGGAGGACCAGTCATGAGCAGCAAGTTCACGGACGCTATGGCACGGCTGTTCGATTTTCAGGCCACTGCCGAGCTGCTGCAGTACGACTTCGTGCAGCAGGCGCTGATCTCCGGCGCCATCCTCGGCCTTCTCGCCGGTGTCATCGGCCCCCTGATCATCAGTCGCCAGATGGCGTTCTCGGTGCACGGCACCTCCGAGTTGTCGCTCACCGGCGCTGCCGCTGCGCTCCTGGTCGGAGTGTCCGTCGGGCTCGGAGCGGTCGTCGGCGCCGTGGTCGCCGCGATCCTGTTCGGGCTGCTCGGAACGCGTGCCCGCGAACGGGACTCGGTGATCGGCGTCGTCATGGCGTTCGGCCTCGGCCTCGCGGTATTGCTGCTGTGGGCGTACGACGGACGAACCGGCGCCGCGTTCTCACTGTTGACCGGCCAGATCGTGGCGCCGGGCGGAACCGGCATCTCGCTGCTCGCAGGCTGCGCGGTCCTCGTGATCGGCGCACTGCTCCTGATGTACCGTCCGCTACTGTTCGCGAGCACCGACCCAGAGGTTGCCGCCGCACGCGGCGTCCCGGTGCGAGCACTGTCGATGGTCTTTGCGGTGCTCGTCGGCATCACCGCGGCGCTCGGTGTGCAGATCGTCGGCGCACTGCTCGTGATGGCCCTGCTCATCACGCCTGCCGCAGCAGCAGCGCGGGTCACGCGCGGACCACTCGCCGCGACGATCCTGTCGGTGATCTTCGCTGAGGTCGCGGCCGTCGGCGGCATCCTGCTCGCGCTCGCACCCGGAGTCCCGGTGTCGAGTTTCATCACGACGATCGCCTTCGTCATCTACCTCGTGTGCCGGGCTATCGGGTCGGTGCAGCGCCGCCGGGGCGCGGGGCGGGTTCTCACACCGGCGGCCTGACGTCCACTCGGTGCGGGACAATCAGCGAATGCGCTCCCGTACGAAGGTCCTCGACGCGACGCTCGCGCTCATCACCCACGAGGGGTTCGATGCCGTCACCATCGCGGGGGTCGCGAAGGCCGCAGGTGTTTCCCGGCAGACCGTGTACTCGATATTCGGCAGCCGGGAAGATCTGGTGTCGCAGGCGGTCGCCAGCGCTGCCCTTGGGGGCCTCGACGACATCCGCACGCGCTTGGCCGGGACCACGACGCCGTGCGAGTACGTGGTCGAACTTCTGGTCGCGGGGCGGATGGCGGTGCGTAGCAACCCGGTGCTCTCCGCGTTGCACCGCTCGGGTCGCGAGCATCCGTTCTTCGACAGAGGCATGGTGAGCCGCGCGAAACCGGTCGTCCACCAACTGCTTACGCCCATGACCGACAGGCACCCCGAGGTGATTCCGTTCTTCGACGACATCGCCGATCTCACGCTCTTTCTCGGTTTGTCGGTAGTTCTGTTCGACGATCCGCAGATGCATTCGGACGACGAATTGCGGCGATTTCTCACCAGATGGCTGGGTCCTGCGATGCCTAAACCTTGACACTCGACACCCTTCTGTCTAGTTTTGCACGCGGCCCGGAGAAGACCGGGCCGGAGCAGACTCTTGGGGGGTCGAGATCTTGTCGAGCATCACCAGACGCACTTTTCTCGCAGGAGCAGCCACCGTCGGCGCCGCGTTGGCGGGGCCGGCCGTCGCCCATGCATCCAGCGGTATTGCCGCTTCGTCGGGCATCGCTGCCCGAACGAACAAGGTTCCGCTGACACGCGAAGAACATCGCGTCGTCGTCATCGGCTCCGGGTTCGGCGGCGGGGTGAGCGCACTCCGTCTGGCCGAAGCCGGGGTGCCCGTCACCATCCTCGAGCGGGGAAAACGCTGGCCCACCGGACCCGACGCGACGACCTTCCCGCGAGTCGACGCACCCGACGGGCGCATGCTGTGGTTCCGGTCCGCACCCGAACTCTTCGGCAGGCCCGTCATGGTCGAGCCGCACACCGGCCTGGTCGAGGCGGTCGTCGGACAGAACATGACCGCCCTGTGTGCCGCAGGCGTCGGCGGAGGCTCGCTGGTCTACCAGGGAATGTCATTGCAGCCCAGCGAGGAAGTGTTCAACACCCACTTCCCGAACGAGCTCGACTGGGCCACGATGAATCGCGTCCACTACCCACGTGTGTCGCGGATGCTGGGACTCGCGACCGCCCCCGACGAACTCGTCTCCCACCCCAACTACGCCGCCGCGCGGATATTCGCCGAGCGCGTGAAACAGGCGGGGCTTCCACTCGAGAAGATTCCCATGCCGATCGACTGGGACTACGCGCTCGCCGAACTGCGCGGCGAGATGGCTCCGTCGTACACGGACGGCTCCGGCGCTCTCGGTGTCAACAACGGCGGCAAGCATTCCGTCGACGTCACCTACATCGCCGCTGCCGAGGCGACCGGTCTGGTGACCGTCCAGGCCCAGCATGAAGTCAAGGACATCGAACGAGCGTCCGACGGCCGGTGGACCGTGTACGTCGACCGGATCGACACTTCCGGGCAGCTCCTCGAGAACAAGATCCTCACCACCGACACGCTCATCCTGGCCGCCGGTAGCCTCAACACGACCCGGCTGCTGGTCCGGGCGGCGCAGAAGGGGCAGATCCCGGATCTCCCCGACGATCTCGGACGCAACTGGGGGAGCAACGCCGACCGTATCTACCTCTGGTCCGACATGCGTGAGGACTTCGGTGCACTGCAGGGCGGTCCGGTCGTCTACGGCAGCAAGAATTGGGACGACCCCAACGCCGCCTTCACGGTGATCCAGGCGTCGATTCCGGCGATGGGACTCGACGCCCACAGCACCGTGCTCGTGGGCTACGGCATCAGCGACAGCCGCGGTTCGTTCGTCTACGATTCCGCGAACGACGACGCGATTCTGCACTGGCCGAAGGACGGCGACGTCGCGATCCAGAACGGTCACATCGATCCCACGGTGCGCAGGATCGTCGGCAACACAGGTATCGCCACCGACACCAACGCCATCGTGCCGTCCACGTGGCACCCGCTCGGCGGTGCGAGCATGGGCGGCGTCTGCGACCTCGACGGACGAGTGCACGGCCAGCGCGGCCTGTACGTGCTCGATGGTGCACTGCTTCCCGGCCAGTCGGGTGCGTGCAACCCGTCGATGACCATCGCCGCTGTCGCCGAACGCGCGCTCGACAATATCGTCGCGAAGGACGTGGGGGCAGTAATCTGACATGCGCCTTCGAGGCGACCATCCGACGCACGCCTAGAATCGGACACGTGACACGCATCGACCTGAACAGCGACCTCGGCGAGAGCTACGGGCAGTGGCGACTCGGCGACGACAAGGCCATGCTCTCGCTTGTCACGAGCGCCAACATCGCGTGCGGGTTCCACGCGGGTGATCCGTCGAATCTGCTCGAAACCTGCAGGGGCGCAGTGGATCACACCGTACGCATCGGAGCCCAGGTGGGGTACCACGATCTGGCGGGGTTCGGTCGACGGTTCATCGATGTCGAGCCGGCAGAGCTCACCGCCGAGGTCATCTACCAGATCGGCGCCCTCGACGGCCTCGCCCGGGCTGCGGGCTCAACGGTCGGATACGTCAAACCGCACGGCGCTTTGTACAACGCGATCGTTCACCACCGCGAGCAGGCCCGCGCGGTCGTGGCGGCGATCCGCTCGTACAACGCCTCACTACCTGTTCTCGGGCTTCCCGGATCGGCGTTCCTCGAGGAGGCCGAACGCGCGGGTTTGATCGTGGTGACCGAGGCGTTCGCCGACCGCGCGTACACCCCCGGCGGGGCCCTCGTGTCGCGGCGCGAACCGGGTGCCGTGCTGCACGATCCGGATCTGGTGGCCCAGCGCGTGTTGCGCATGGTCACCGAAGGCGTGGTCACAGCAATCGACGGCACCGATGTTCGTGTGGACCCTCAGTCCGTGTGCATCCACGGCGACTCCCCCGACGCCACCGCCATGGCCGTAGCCGTCCGGGCCCTGCTGGATGCCGAGAACATCGACGTCCGCGCTTTCGTCTAGGCGGCGGCACGTGAGGATCCTGCGCAACGGCGACTCCGCAGTACTCGCGGAGTTCGATTCACTCGACGACGTACTCGCGCATTTCCGTGCACTCGACGCGAATCGGATACACGGTGTCGTCGATCTGGTGCCCGCTGCCCGCACACTGCTCGTCCGTTTCGACACGCGAACGACCCACGCCGACACGGTGCGCCGCTGGCTCGTCGAGACGCAGCCGATGCGCACCGACACCGCCCCGGGGACCGAAGTGGTGATCGGCGTGCGGTACGACGGTCCCGATCTCGAAGAGGTCGGTGAACGAACCGGACTGGGGGTCAGCGGTGTGATCGCCGCGCACACCGGACGCGCCTGGACGGTGGCGTTCGGCGGCTTCGCTCCCGGCTTCGCCTATCTCACGGGCGGCGACAGCCGATTGCAGGTACCGCGTCGAGACTCCCCGCGGACCTCGGTGCCCGCGGGCGCCGTGGGGTTGGCAGGCGAGTTCTCCGGGATCTATCCGCGAAGCTCTCCGGGAGGCTGGCAGCTGATCGGCACCACCGAACAAGTTCTGTGGCAACCGGATCGGACTCCCCCTGCATTGTTGCACCCCGGTGCCGCAGTACGATTCGAGTCCTACTGAACACCAAGCGGTCTCGTCAAATTCCCAGCACGGCTTTCGCAATGAGAAAATACAGTACCAATCCCGTCGAATCGACGAACGTCGTGATGAACGGATTGGAGAACACTGCGGGATCCACGCGGATAGCCTTGGCGACCAACGGCATCGCTCCACCGACAGTGGCTGCGAGGGTGCACACGGTGACCAGGGTCAGCCCGATCACCGCGCCCACCGACATGTCGTAGACGGCAGTTGCGAGGACGAACGCCACGGAACCGAGCAGCACCCCGAGCGAGAACCCCACCCTGAGTTCACGGACGACGACACGGCCGACATCTCGGGGACTCACGTCGTCGAGAGCCAATGCCCGCGTGACGGTGGTCGCCGCCTGATTTCCCGTATTGCCACCGGTGCCGATGAGCAGCGGCACGAACAACGCCAACGTCACGGCCTGTTCCAAGGTCGATTCGAATACCTCGAGCACCTGCACGGTCAATGTCGCTCCGATCGCCAGCACGAGCAGCCACACGACCCGCGAACGCACCAATTGTCTCGCCGGCGTGGCGAGATAGGGCTGGCGTAGCGGCTCGGTGCCGCCGATCCGGGCCTGGTCCTCGCTCTCGGCCGACTCCAGGATGCGCAACGCATCGTCGACAGTGAGAATGCCCACCAGTCGTGTTTCGCTGTCCACGACGATCAACGCCAGCAATTTCAGCTCGGCACAGCGGCGGGCAGCTTCCTCTGCGTCGTCGGTGGCCCGCGCGAAATACGGTTCGCTCATGATGTCGCCGACTGCGCCATCCTTCGGGGCGCCCATCAGATCTCGCAAGCCCACCACACCCACGAGGATCCGATTCCTGTCGACAACCGGCAGGGTGTAGACCGTCTCGGCATCGTGGAGGCGGCTACGGACCATCGCGAGGGCTCGCTCGATCGGCATGTCTTGGCGCAGCGAGACGAACTCCGGGCTCATGCGCCGTCCGAGAGCGCCCTGCCTGTAGCCGAGGATCGTCGCTGTCATCTCACGTTCGTCGTACGGGAGGCCGCGCATGAGCTTCGCCGCAACGGTGGCCGGCAACTCGTCGAGCAGTTCGACTCGATCGTCGGGCTCGAGATCAGCAAAGATCGACGCGACCTGATCGTCTTGCAGGCCGCCGACGAGGGCGCTCTGCAGACTCGGATCCAGCTGCTCGAACACCTCCATCGCCTGATCCTTGGGAAGCAACCGATAGAGCACCGCGCGGTCGGTGTGGTCCAACCGCTCGAGCACGTCGACGAGCAGTTCCACGCTCAGCTCGGCTACTGCGGCGTGCGCCGCAGCCAGATCGCCGTCGTCCAACGCACCCTCGACTGCCCGGGTCGCCTCCACCCGGGTGGCCTCGATACTGGTGGTCGGATCGTTCCGGCTCATCGTGTCTCCCTCGAACTGCGGCACTTCAACCTAACGCGCGCCGGCTGCGCTCACCGAACAGTCCTCACCGCCGCCCCGGATTGCGAGACCATGGATCCATGGCATGGCTCGAGGTGGTCAACCCTGGAATCTTCACAACTGTGCAGGATCACGGACGCATCGGATACGGGGCCGACGGCGTGACCGCATCCGGCGCTGCGGACCGCACGGCGCACGACGCTGCGAATCGCCTCGTCGGCAATCACCCGGACGCCGCGGCCCTCGAGGTGACCGGTGGCGGACTCTCGGTCCGAAGCGTCGGCGACACGATCGTCGCGATCACCGGAGCGCGCGTCGACGTGACGGTCAACGGCCGCTCCGTGGGTGATTGCGCGAGGGTGCGTCTCCGTGATCAGGACGTCGTCTCGGTCTCAGCACCATCCGAGGGATTGCGGTCGTATCTGGCAGTCCGCGGCGGCATCGACGTTCCGGAGGTACTGGGAAGCCGTTCGACCGACACGTTGTCGGGCACGGGCCCAGCGCCGGTGCACACCGGTGACCGGCTGCTTGTCGGCGCACTCGCCGACGAACTCCCCTGCGAAGAGCAGATCCCTCCGCCTGCGCCCGCGGGCGATCCAGTCGAGCTCCGCGTGCGAACAGGGCCCCGCGACGACTGGTTCACTCCCGCCTCGGTCCGCGCCCTCCTACACGAATCGTGGACGGTGACTCCGCAACTCGATCGGGTGGGGATTCGGCTCCGGGGCCCCGGACCGCTACACCGCTCACGCAATGACGAACTACCCAGCGAGGGTATGGTTGCCGGGTCCGTCCAGGTGCCACCGGAGGGTCATCCGGTGTTGTTCCTCGCCGATCATCCCGTCACCGGCGGTTATCCGGTGATCGCGGTGGTGACGACAGCGGACCTTCCCACTGCGGCGCAATTACGTCCGGGACGGCGTGTGCGGTTCGTCCGGCTGATCTGAACTGTGACGTCGTTGTCACGCACAGTGATCAGGCCGTGGTCGCCGGCGCTGGTGCGCACCTCCACCGTCCCCGACACCTCATGGCCCCGGGATGCCAGGAACGCGGCGATCAGGTACTGAAGCCATTCTGAGTACCGGTAGAAGACCGGGTCGCCGTCCCACTCGAGGGCGCATCCGTCACTGCTCGGGACCCACTGACACCACGACAGCGGCCGTCCCTCTGTCGGCAGACCGTCGCGGCCCGCGTTGTGCGGACCACTCGCAGCACCCGCGAACCCGGTGAGGAAGTCGATGTCGGGCCGACTCAACGGCGGTGTGATCTCGAAACGCCCGTCGAACGCCGTTGTGTATGCCACTGTGTGCCTCCGCTTCCGTCCGGCCCTACCGGTACAGACGCAGCGAGGGCCCGATCGGTTCCCGCGGGTACGCCCTGGCCTTCAGGACTTGGCCTTCAGGACCGGCGGCGACGCGCGATGTCGGCGAGCACGACGCCTGCCGCGACCGACGCGTTGAGCGATTCCACATCGCCGGCCATCGGGATGGACAGGATCGAATCGCACGTCTCCCGGACGAGCCGCGAGAGTCCCTTACCCTCGGACCCCACCACCACGACGACGGGATCGGTGCCGTCGAAAGTGTCGAGGTCGGTATCACCACCGGCATCGAGTCCCACGACGCGGACGCCCTGAGACTGCCAGTCCTTGAGCGTGCGTGTCAGGTTGGTCGCCCGGGCAACTGGAAGCCGCGCCGCGGCACCCGCGCTGGTACGCCATGCGACAGCGGTCACCGACGCACTCCGACGCTGTGGAATCACCACGCCGTGGCCACCGAACGCCGCGACGGACCGGATGATCGCACCGAGGTTGCGCGGATCGGAAATGTTGTCGAGCGCCACCAGCAGAGGTCGCTCGTGCCTCTCCTTGGCGCGCACGATCAGATCGTCGGGATGCGCGTAGCGGTACGGCGGCACCTGCAGGCCGATGCCCTGATGCATACCGTTCGCGGTGAGCCGGTCGAGTTCGCTGCGCTGCACTTCTAGAATCGAAATGCCGGCATCAGCGGCGCGCTGCACTGCTTCCTTGAGCCGGTCGTCGGCTTCCGCACCGACCGCGACGTAGAGCGCGGTCGCCGGGACCTCGGCCCGCAAGCACTCGACTACGGGGTTGCGGCCGAGGACCATTTCCGGCCCGTCCTCCGGCTTGCGTCCCCCCGGACGGCGGCCTCGGTTGTCGGCGGCCTTCGCCGCTGCGCGAGCGCGCCGGGCCGCAGGATGGTACGAACGATCCTCGGCCTTCGGGGTCGCGCCGCGGGCTTCGAGACCGCGCCGACGCTGACCGCCCGAGCCGACGACCTGGCCTTTCTTCGTTCCGCCCTTGCGAATCGCTCCGCGTCGCTGGGAATTGCCTGCCATCACTGCCCTGCTTTCAGGGACCACTCGGGTCCGTTCGGCGTATCCGTTACTTCGATCCCCGCCGCTGTCAGCCGGTCACGTACTTCGTCGGCGACCGCCCAGTTCTTCTCGGCGCGGGCGCTCTGTCGACGATCGAGTTCTGCTCCCACCAGCACATCCAAGGCGGCGAGCGCACCCGACTCGTCGCCGGAGCTCTCCTGCCAGTGTGCATCGAGTGGATCGACGCCGAGGACAGAAAGCATCGCACGGATCTGGGACGCGATGCGCACCGCTTCGGTCAGGTCTCCGTTGTCGAGCGCTTTGTTGCCCTCGCTGCGTCGACCGTGGATCTCGGCGAGCGCCTTGGGTACCCCGAGATCGTCGTCGAGTGCTTCGGCGAACGCGTCGGTCCACGTTCCGACGGGAACGTCGCCGGCGCGGTCACGGGTCTTGGTCACGAACGACTCGAGTCCCCGGTAGGCCGCGGCCGCCTCGGCCAGCGCCGTGTCGGAGTATTCGAGCATCGACCGGTAGTGGGCGCTGCCGAGGTAATAACGCAGCTCCTGGGCGCGCACGCGGGTGAGGACGTTGGGGATGGACAGCACATTGCCGAGCGACTTGGACATCTTCTCGCCGCCCATGGTCACCCAGCCGTTGTGCAACCAGTAACGAGCGAAGCCGTCGCCCGCGGCGCGGGCCTGCGCGATCTCGTTCTCGTGATGCGGAAAAACCAGATCCATGCCGCCACAATGGATATCGAACGCGGAACCGAGATAGAACTCCGCCATCGCGGAGCATTCGAGATGCCAGCCCGGACGGCCACGGCCCCACGGCGTAGGCCACGACGGCTCGCCGGCCTTCTCGGCCTTCCACAAGGTGAAGTCGCGAGGGTCGCGCTTGCCCTGTCCGGCGCTCTCACCCTGATGGACGTCGTCGAGTTTGTGCCCCGACAACGCGCCGTACTCGGGGAAACTCATCACGTCGAAGTAGACGTTGCCGTCGGATGCGTAAGCATGACCCGCGTCGATGAGACGACGCATGAGCTCGACCATCTGGGTGATGTGCCCGGTCGCGCGAGGCTCCACGGAGGGCGGCAATACACCGAGAGCGTCGTAGGCGCGGGTGAAAGCGCGTTCGTAGGTCGTCTTCCATTCCCACCAGGGGCGGCCCGCCTCGCCTGCCTTGCGGAGAATCTTGTCGTCGATATCGGTGACGTTTCTCACAAACGCGACGTCGAGTCCCTTCGCTGCGAGCCATCGTCGCAGAACGTCGAACGCGACGCCGCTGCGCACGTGGCCGATATGCGGCTCACCCTGAACAGTGGCGCCACACAGATACACCGAGGCGTGTCCGGGCACCAGCGGTTCGAAATCCCGCACGGCTCGTGTTTCGGTGTCGAAAAGGCGCAAAGTCACGACAGACCATCCTACCGTTGATCGACGTCAGGTAATACGAGTGCGGTGGCGATAGCCGCCACACCTTCCCCGCGGCCGGTCAGCCCGAGTCCGTCGGTGGTTGTGGCCGACACCGACACGGGTGCGCCGAGCAGATCGGACAGCACACGCACCGCCTCGTCGCGTCGCGGCCCGATCTTCGGGCGGTTCCCGATCACCTGCACGGCCGCGTTGCCGATGGTCCAGCCTTCTTCGGTCAGCAGCCGCCGTACCTCGGTGAGCATCGAGGCCCCCGATGCTCCCGACATCTCGGGACGATCGGTCCCGAACACCGAACCCAGGTCGCCGAGGCCGGACGCCGACAACAACGCATCGCACAATGCGTGTGCGGCGACGTCGCCGTCGGAGTGCCCCGAGCAACCGTCCGCATCGTCGAACAGCAGACCGGCCATCCAGCACGGACGCCCCGGTTCGACCGGGTGCACATCTGTTCCGATTCCGACACGCACGTGTGTTCAGTTCCCCTCTTGTGTCCGTTCGCCGGCAGCGAGCAAGGCTCGGGCCAGCACCAGATCCAGCGGTGTGGTGATCTTGAAGGCGAGCGGGTCGCCCGCCACGGTCTGCACGAGCTCGCCGAGCCGTTCCACCAGCCCGGCATCGTCGGTCGCGTCGCCCGTATCGCGATTGGCGCGATCGAGCAGGTCTGCATCGAACCCCTGCGGTGTCTGCACCGCTCGCAGGGACGCCCGCTCAGGGGTGCCGGTGACGACCCCGTCGGAGTCGACGCTCTTGATGGTGTCGGCGACCGGCAGGACGGGAATCACTGCGCGCCGCCCACCCCGGAGCGCCTCGACCACTCGGGTGAACAACTCCGGTGGAGTCAGCGCCCGCGCCGCATCGTGCACGAGCACGAACTGTGCGTCCGACGCCGCCCGGAGACCCGCGCGCACAGAATCGGCGCGTTCCGCACCACCGCCGGTGACCGTGACCCGGTCGGCGTACTCGGCGCGTACGAGCTCCGCCGGAGGTGCCGAGGCGAGCTCGGGCGGCGCCACCACCACGACACGGTCGACCGCGCCGGAACCCAGCATCGCTTCGACGGCCCGGTCGAGCATCGTGCGCCCACCGAGCTCGACGAACGCCTTGGGTAGTGACTCACCCAGACGGACGCCGCGGCCGGCCGCCGGAATAATTCCGACGACCGGCCCGCTGCGATCGTGTACTTGCTGTATTCGATTCACTTGATGCTGATTCGAGGGTCGCGTCGCCTATCAGGATGCGGCGGCGAGAACCTCGTCGAGCATGCTCTCTGCCCTGACATCGTCAGTTCCCTCGGCAAGCGCGAGCTCACCGACGAGGATCTGCCGAGCCTTCGCCAGCATTCTCTTCTCACCAGCAGAAAGGCCGCGGTCCTGCTCCCGGCGCCACAGGTCGCGGACTACCTCTGCGACCTTGTTGACATCACCGGAGGCCAACTTCTCGATATTGGCCTTGTACCGCCGTGACCAGTTGGTCGGTTCTTCTGTATGCGGTGCGCGCAGCACCTGGAAGACCTTGTCGAGGCCTTCTTGTCCCACCACGTCGCGAACTCCGACATATTCTGCATTCTCAGCAGGTACCCGCACCGTGAGGTCGCCCTGCGCGACTTTCAGAACCAGATATTCCTTCTGCTCCCCCTTGATGGTGCGTGTTTCGATTGCTTCGATCAGCGCCGCACCGTGATGGGGGTATACGACGGTGTCTCCGACCTTGAAAATCATGTGTCCCGTGCCCCTTTCGATTCTTCGAGTTTAACACGTGACCACATCGGCCTCTCATCAACGGCGCAGGTCAGGGGCACCGACACGTGGGCGTAGGGCTTGACAGGCAACCGGTTACGTGCATCCGGTGACGTGCGACACACCCGCCCTGACAGGGCGTTATGCCCCGTTGTGGTGCACAAAATGGCAATATCGATGACCCGACGCACACTCCAGGCGGGACAACTACTACTCTGCCTAGTGGATTGCGAGCCTTACCCGAGTGGAGGAAAAGTGACTGCTCTCAACACGTCGACTCGTCGAGTCGCGACCGCTGTCGCCCTGGCCGCGGGTGCGACGCTGGCGTTGTCCGCGTGCGGCGCCGGTCAGATCACCCAGACCTCCGACCAGGTGGCTGCGATCAACGGCACCAACACGGACGCGGGCAGCCTTGCACTGCGCAACGTGCACATCATCTACCCGGATTCCGAGGAGTACAGCATCGAGCCGGGCGGAACCGCTCTGCTCGGCTTCACCATCGCGAATCTCGACGGCTACCGGGACGACGTCCTCACGGGCATCGAGACCGAGTACGCGGGCTCGGTGACCGGCGCGGACAACATCACGATCCCCGCTCTCGGCTCGGTCATCGCCGGTGTTTCCCCTGAGACCACCGATCTTCTCGAGTCCGTCGACGAGTCGCCGCAGCCGACCTCGCCGGAGGACACCCCCGTGGTGCCCGCGACGGTCGAGACCATCGAACTCGTCGACCTGAAGGAAGGTGTCCGGCCCGGCCTGACCATCCCCTTCACCTTCTCCTTCGAGGAAGCTGGCGACGTGACCCTGTCCGTACCGGTCGATGCAGGCCCGGTTCTCGATCGCCACGAGTCGGAGATGTCGCCGATCATCGGCGAAGCGCACTGACCCAGCGCGACCGGCAAGACCCTTCCGGAAGGTCCGGACGAGCATTCTCGTCCGGACCTTCCGGCGTTCTGTCACCACGTTCGCATATCCTCCGGCAGTGGCCAGATCCAAAACGATGTACCGCTGCTCCGACTGCTCGCACACCGTCGCCAAGTGGGTCGGACGCTGCCCCGAATGCGGAACGTGGGGATCGCTGGACGAGGCACCGGTGCAGCCGACAGCTGTCGCATCGCGACCGGGCACCTCGCTCGCGCGTGCGGGCGCCGCGGCAGTCCTCCCCACCACCCCCGCCACTCCTCTGACCCGGATCGACGGGAAGGAAACCGCGGCCAAGACCACTGGAATCTCCGAACTCGACCGGGTTCTCGGCGGGGGGATCGTGCCCGGCTCCGTCGTCCTGCTCGCGGGTGAACCTGGCGTCGGCAAGTCGACGCTGCTCCTCGAGGTCGTCCACCGCTGGGCTCAGCGCGGCGCCGACGACAGGTCGCTGTACGTGACAGGCGAGGAATCCGCCGGTCAGGTTCGACTCCGCGCCGACCGCACCGGGTCTGTCCACGAGCGGGTCTACCTGGCTGCCGAATCCGATCTGGCGACGATCTTCGGCCACGTCGAACAGGTCAAGCCGACACTGCTCGTCGTCGACTCGGTGCAGACGATGCTCGCCGCCGATGTCGACGGCGTGTCCGGCGGTGTCACTCAGGTCAAGGCCGTCACGAGCGCGCTGACCTCGCTCGCGAAGGCCAGCGGTATCCCGGTGTTGCTGATCGGTCACGTCACCAAGGACGGCGCAGTGGCGGGCCCACGCTCGCTCGAGCATCTCGTCGACGTCGTACTTCATTTCGAAGGTGACAAACATTCGACGCTGCGTATGGTGCGCGGGGTCAAGAACCGGTTCGGTGCAGCCGAGGAAGTGGGCTGCTTCGAACTCACCGAGGGCGGCATCGTCGAGGTGAGCGACCCATCGGGACTGTTCCTGCAACACCGGAACGAGGAGGTGCCGGGGACGGCGGTCACCGTCACGATGGACGGCAAACGCCCACTGCTCGGCGAAGTTCAGGCGCTTGTCGTCCACACCCAGAATCCGTCACCGCGGCGCGCGGTGAGCGGCCTGGATTCGGCGCGCGTCGCGATGGTGCTCGCCGTACTCGAACGGCGCTGCAACGTCCGCAATCTCGGAAAATGCGACGTATACGCCTCGACGGTCGGCGGCATGCGGATCACCGATCCGTCCGCCGACCTCGCGCTGGCGCTTGCCATCGTCTCGGCTGTCCGAGATCAACCGGTCCCGCCCGGCACCGTCCTGCTCGGCGAGGTCGGACTGGCAGGCGAAGTCCGGCGCGTGGCCGGAGCAGGACGACGGCTCACCGAAGCACACCGGCTCGGGTTCACCCGCGCAGTGGTGCCCCGCAACACGGAGGGCGCGCCTTCCGGCATGAAGGTCCGCGAGGTGACCAACCTCGGGCAGGCGCTCATGAACATCGGCTGACGCCCGCTTCGAAACACGACTAGCGGAAGGCGCCGTGTCTTCCTTCTCCCGACGTGAACCGTGCAGCGCCTGCGATGCCCTCCCGCTCGACGATCGGCGCACCGTGGGCGCCTTCGGCCCGCAACGCGGTGTCGAGTGGAAGATCGAACGAGCGGTAGACCGACGCCCGGTCCACCGACATGCATTCCTGCGGAAACGTTGCCAGTTGCCGCGCGATCTCCTGCGCTACAGCGAGTGACGTACCCGCGTCGACGACCCGGTTGGCGAGGCCGAACGACAAGGCCTCGGCCGCATCCACCGCGCGACCGGTGAGGATCATGTCGAGCGCTCTCCCCTGCCCGATGATCCGCGGCAGTCGCACCGTGCCGCCGTCGATGAGTGGTACACCCCAGCGGCGGCAGAACACCCCGAAGACTGCGTCGGATTCGCACACTCGCAGGTCTGCAAGCAGTGCGAGTTCCAGTCCACCTGCGACCGCGTAGCCACTCACCGCCGCGATCAGTGGTTTGGACAGCGCCATCCGGGACGGGCCCATCGGTCCCGTGCCGCCGCCCTGCGGGTCGAGCTCGTGACGCCGCTGCGAATCACCCAGGGCCGTGAGGTCGGCGCCAGCACAGAAATGGCCGCCCGCACCCCAGAGCACCGCGACACGTTGTTTCTCGTCTGCGTCGAACGCTTCGATGGCCTCGCGGAGCTGCGCGGCCATCGGCCCGTCCACGGCGTTTCTGCGATCAGGGCGGTTGAGCACGATCGTGGTGACGGCACCATCGCGTTCGACGACGACATCGGGGGCACCACGGTCGGGGGCGGACATGGATCGTTTCTAACACTCTCCGGCCGGCGATTCTGCCGTATCGGGTTGTCGGACTCGCATGCGAACATATGTTCGTGTCCGACCGCGCAACAATTCTCCACGCCGATCTCGACGCGTTCTACGCGTCGGTCGAGCAACGCGACGACCCGTGGCTTCGAGGAAAACCGGTGGTGGTCGGCGGCGGGGTCGTCCTGGCAGCGAGCTACGAGGCGAAAGCATACGGAATCAAGACACCCATGCCGGGCCGTGCAGCGCGCGCTCTGTGCCCGCACGTGATCTCGATACCGCCGCGCATGGACGCGTACTCACGGGCGTCGAGGGAGGTGTTCGAGATCTTCGATCGGGTCTCACCCGTCGTCGAAGGGGTCTCCATCGACGAGGCCTTCCTCGATGTGTCGGGGCTGCGCCGCATCTCGGGTGAGCCGGCCGACATCGCGGCACACCTGCGCGCGACGGTCATGGCCGAGGTCGGCCTGCCGATCACCGTAGGTGTGGCCCGGACGAAGTTCCTCGCAAAGGTCGCGAGTGGCGTCGCGAAACCGGACGGGCTGCTCGTCGTCCCACCGGAAGGGGAACTCGAGTTCCTCCACCCGTTGCCCGTCGAACGACTGTGGGGCGTCGGCAAGGTCACCGCCTCGACTCTGCATGCGCACGGACTTCGATCGGTCGCCGATATTGCGAACGAATCCGAGTCCGACCTCATCTCGCTGCTCGGCCGGGCAACAGGCCGCCACCTGTACGCGCTCGCGACCGGACACGACCCACGGCCGGTTCACCGTCGACGCCGACGTTCGATGGGCGCCCAGCACGCGCTCGGTCGAGGAGCCCACAGCATCGAGTCGATCGACGCGACGCTGCAACTGCTCGTCGACAAGGTTGCCGCCCGGATGCGCCGCGCCCATCGGATCGGCCGCACAGTGGTGCTCAGACTCCGCTTCGCCGATTACACGCGGGCCACGCGGTCGCACACACTCGGCGTCCCCACCGCGCGCACCGACATCCTCAGCAACACGGCACGCGCCCTGCTCGAATCAGCGAGGCCGCAGGTCGCCGACTGCGGGCTCACCCTGATCGGTGTCTCGGTGACGAACTTGGACGGCGAGGGCATCGAGCAGCTCGAGCTTCCCTTCGACGAGCCGGTGCCGTCGCCCGATCCGGGCTCGAACGAGATCACCGCGACACATCGCCCGATCGACCGGCACGCCCTCGACACGGTCCTCGACGACGTCCACTGCCGGTTCGGAGCCGGGGCGCTCACGTCCGCGACGCTGCTCGGCCACGACCACAGGGAAGGTGTACCGATGCTCCCCGATTGAGAAGCACCTCAGATCGACGAGATGTCGTCGGCGCCGGGCAAGCCGTCAGCGAAATCCTTCCCCTTCTCGAAATGTTCGTGGCCGACCATCACGAACAATCCGTGCGAGCTCCCCACGATCACGTCGGGATCGGCGAGCGGGCCATCGACGATGCGTACCTCGGCGCTCGTGTAGACCTTGCGACGCACCGTCCCGTCGACTCGGGCGGTGAATTCGAGGACCGCCCCCAGCGGGATGGGGCGCTTGAAATCGGTCCCCATGTGCCCGGTGACCACGGGCTTCCGGAACACGGCGTTACATGCGAAACCCTGGACTTCGTCGAACGCGGTCATGAGGATGCCTCCGTGGATGAACCCCGGCCCGCCCTGGAAACGGGGGGCCACCTCGAATCGGCCCTTCACGGACAGCCCCTCGCCGATCGTGCACTGCATTGCGAGTCCGGTCGGCTGATCGTCGCCGCAACCGAGGCACTTGGACCAGTGCTGCGGTATCGGCGCCCCCGGACCGGGATGATCCTCGCGAAGATCAGGAACGACGAGGTCATCGGGCAAGGTCCAGAGACTACTCATGAGCAAGTAATGTAGTTGCGCGCTCGCCTACGACTTTTCCGTGGCCTGCACAAATGTGACGAGAAACGCACGCGCAGCCAGGAGGACTTCGCACATGACCGAGTCGGCCGACGCTGCGACGTTGAACGAGACGATCGCGCGTCTGGCACCCGGCACAGCTTTGCGAGACGGCCTCGAACGCATCCTGCGGGGCCGCACAGGCGGCCTGATCGTGCTCGGCTTCGACGAGCACGTCGCATCGATCTGCGACGGCGGCTTCGAACTCGATGTCGAATTCGCCCCTACCCGGTTGCGCGAGTTGTCGAAGATGGACGGCGCGGTCGTGGTGTCCACCGACGGCACCCGGATCGTGCGCGCCAACGTGCAGCTCGTGCCCGATCACCGCATCCCCACCGTCGAATCCGGTACCCGTCATCGCGCAGCCGAACGGACCGCTATCGAGACCGGGTATCCCGTGGTCTCGGTGAGCCAGTCGATGAGCATCGTGAGCGTGTACGTCGAAGGACGCAGGCATGTCATCGACGATTCCGCGATGATCCTCTCCAGGGCCAACCAGGCCGTCGCGACGCTAGAGCGGTACAAGGCTCGTCTCGACGAAGTCACCCGGCAGCTCTCGGTGGTGGAAATCGAAGACATCGTGACATTGCGCGATGCGCTCACCGTCGCGCAGCGCCTCGAAATGATGCACCGCCTTTCAGTGGAGATCGAGCAGGATGTGCTCGAGCTCGGAACCGACGGTCGGCAGCTCGCACTGCAACTCGAAGAGCTCGTCGGCGACAATCAACTCGCCAGGCAACTGCTCGTTCTGGACTACCTGGCCGGGACCGATTCACCGTCGGTCCTCGATGTGGAGCAGGCGCTCGATGCGTTGGGAGGGTTGACCGATGTCGATCTACTGGACCTGACGACACTCGCGCGGGCCTTCGGCTATCCGAACACCATCGAAGCGCTCGACACCGCAATGAGCCCCCGCGGATACCGCGTCCTCAATCGTGTTCCGAGGCTCCGGGCACGTCAGATCGACCGGCTGGTGGGTGCTTTCGGAACTCTGCAGGGTTTGCTCGCGGCGACCGCCGCGGACCTTCAGGCCGTCGAAGGGATCGGAGCGCTGTGGGCTCGCTACATCCGTGAGGGTCTCTCACGCCTGGCCGAGGCGTCGATCAATCACTACGACTAGCACTTCACGGACCAGCACTTCACGCTGTCATGTTGAACGGCTCCGGCGTGCTGCGCAGACCACCGAGTTGCCCGACGACCGTATATGCGCCCGGCTGGACCGGTTCCCGCGGCGTCGCGCACCCGGGTTCGGACGTCGTGCCGGACCACCGCACCGAGAACGCGGCCTGATCCCCGGGGCGGAGCGAACGCACGTCGGCGGTCGAGTCGGGGAAACAGTCGGTGTTCGCCCACACGCGCTGGTTGCCGTCGAGGGTGTACACGAGGACCTGCTGCAGGCCCGCACCGAGATCGCGCTCGCACGAGGACGTCCCGATATTGGTTATGACGATCGTGAATTCGGGTTCGGCTCCGACCTGGTAATTCGGCTCGCCTGCCGTCACGCGCACTGCGAGCGATTGATCCGAACACTGCCCGGGTGCCGTCGATGCCGACACCGGTGTCGTGGCCGCGCCCGAATCATCCGGTTCCGCAGCACCCGACGGGGTGGACGACCCCGAGGACGCGTTCGAGGAATTCGAACTTCCGGAACCGCCAGCGTCCGAGCCACCATCGTCCGAACCGGTCTCTGCTCCGGCTTCGACACCGGATCCGTCCGGTGTGGTCGTGGTGGTCTCGGACATCGTGGTGCCGGAGGCCGCGGGTTCCGTTTCGGGATCATCGCCGCCGGTGAAGGCGAGAACCGCCCAGATGACCAAGGCCAGCACGACCACCGCGACGACGATCGCGAGAACACGGCGTCGCCAGTAGATCTCAGGAGGAAGTGGGCCGTTGGGTTCAAACACGCTTCACACGGTATGTGTCAGCTCGGGCGATGGCCACATGGTCGTCGGCGTGTCGCGTCAGTCCGAGGTCACACCGATATCGCCGATATGGCCTTGCAGCTGTACGTGACCGTCGTCGAGCTTGTACGTCACACCCACAACAGCGCAGCGACCATCGGCGATGCGCTCCGCGATGATCTGCGAGCGTTCGGTGAGCACCTTGCCGGTTTCCACGACGTGGCGCGCCTCGAGTTCGTCGACGGTGCCGAGCCCTTCTCGACGCCCGAGGAGAATCGAGGGTGCGACCCGCTCGACGATGCTGCGGATGAATCCCGACGGGACCTCGCCGCCGTCGAGTGCGGACAATGTCGCGCCGACAGCACCGCAGCTGTCGTGTCCCAACACGACGATGAGAGGCACGTTGAGAATGTCGACCGCATACTCGATCGAGCCCAGCACGGAGCTGTCGATCACGTGACCAGCAGTTCGGACGACGAACATATCGCCGAGGCCCTGGTCGAAAATGATCTCGGCCGCGACACGGGAGTCGCCACATCCGAAGAGCACCGCGGTGGGGTGCTGGCCGTTGACGAGCTCTGCTCGGCGGTCGATGCCCTGGCTGGGGTGCAGTGGGGTGTCACTGACGAAGCGCTGATTACCTTCGGTCAGAGCTTTCCAGGCTGAGATGGGGTTCGAATTCGGCATATACCCAGTATTCACCCCCGGTGATTTCGACTTTCACGCGGGAATACTTTTACCTATGTAAACAACCGCCCAGAACGTTTCGAAAGGACGTGAGAATGCCGGTCGATGCTGGCGTATTGCTGCGCTGGTATGCAGCGCAGGCACGGGATCTACCGTGGCGCCACGAAGGCGTGACGGGATGGCAGATCCTCATGTCGGAGGTCATGTTGCAGCAGACTCCCGTCGTGCGGGTCGCGCCGATCTGGGAGGAGTGGGTCCGGCGCTGGCCGGTCCCCTCGGCGATGGCCGCATCGAGCCAGGCCGAGGTGCTGCGAGCCTGGGGCAAGCTCGGTTATCCGCGTCGGGCGTTGCGCTTGCACGAGTGCGCCGGGGTCCTCGCCGCCGAGCACGACGACCAGGTCCCCGACGATGTCGACGTCCTGCTGTCGCTGCCGGGGATCGGCGCGTACACGGCGCGAGCAGTCGCGTGTTTCGCATACGGGCAACGCGTTCCCGTGGTGGACACCAACGTGCGCCGCGTCGTCGCACGCGCCGTCCACGGCAAGGCGGAGCCCGGGAACCCTTCCACACGAAGGGACCTCGCAGACGTCGAGATTCTGCTGCCGCGCACCCGCGCGCGGGCCGCGACGTTCTCGGCTGCACTGATGGAGCTCGGCGCGACGGTGTGCACCGCGCGGAACCCCGACTGTGATCGATGCCCGCTCCCCGAATGCGCGTGGGTGCAGGCCGGCCGTCCGGCTCACGACGGCCCGGCCCGGCGCGTGCAGAAGTTCGCCGGAACCGACCGTCAAGTGCGCGGAAAACTGATGGCAGTCCTCCGCGACAGCGACACTCCGGTGGAGCGTCCGGCACTCGATCAGGTGTGGCTCACAGACCCCGGGCAGCGCGATCGGGCCCTGCATTCGTTGCTCCTCGACGGACTGGTCGAACAGACCGACGACGGACGCTTCGCGCTCGCTGGAGAAGGCGCGCGCTAGTCGAGCGAATTGACGTCCTCCCGGCCATGAACGACCGGGATTCCTCCTGCAGCGCTACCGCCACTCCGGTGGGTTCCTGTTTCACAGGGACTTACCTCCCGCTAGGCGGCAGGATTTACGGTCCCTCCGCAGGCGTTTCGCCTCTCCGCCCGTCCGGCGGCGAGGATGTTCTTGGCGGCGTTGAGGTCGCGGTCGTGGACCGCACCGCACGCCGCGCACTGCCACTCCCGCACTGAGAGCGGTTTCGGGCCGTCCTGCACTCCACACGTCGAGCACAGTTGGCTCGACGGGTAGAAACGGTCCACCTTCACGAAGGTCCGCCCATACCGGGCGGCCTTCTCCTCCACCATCCGAGTGAACATGCCCCACCCGGCATCGTGCACCGACTTCGCCAACCTCGTCCGCGCCAGCCCGGTGACACACAAGTCCTCGACGAACACCGCTTGGTTCTCGCGGATGATCGCCGTGGAGTTCTTGTGCGCCCAATCCTTGCGGGCGTCGGCCACCTTGGCGTGAGCCTTCGCGACACGAACGCGTGCCTTGGCCCGGTTGTTGCTGCCCTTCTGCTTGCGAGAGAGTGCCTGTTGCGCCTTGCAGAGTGTGCGTTCGGCGCGGCGCAAGAACTTCGGTGTGGTGATGGTCTTGCCGTCCGACAGGACCGCGAACGTCGTCAGGCCCAGGTCGATCCCCACCTCCGCATCGGACTCCGGTAACGGCACGTCGGTCGTCTCGACCACGAACGACGCGAAGTACCGACCCGCCGCGTCCTTGATGATCGACACACTCGAGGGTTCCGAGGGTAGGTCGCGTGACCAGGCGACTTTCACCTCGCCGACCTTCGCGATATACAACTTCCGGTTGCCTCGGATACTGAAGCCGTTGCGGGTGAGCCGGATCGCCTGCCGGGTGTCCTTGCGGGACCGGAACCGCGGCGGACCGACCTTGCGGCCTTTCCGCTTCCCGGCCAGTGAATCGAACCAGTTCCTGTATGCCGTTGCCGAGTCGCGCACCGACTGCACCAACACCACCGACGCCACCTCGGCCAGCCACGCCCGCTCCGGTGTGCGTTTCGCGGCGGTAATCACCTGCTTCTGCACGTCGGTGTCCGACAGTTTCACCCCGGCCGCGTGCGCGTCCTGCCGTGCACGCAACGCATCGTTGAACACCACCCGCGCGCATCCGAACGACCGGGCCAGCATGTTCTGTTGACTCGGTGTCGGGTAGACGCGGTACTGGTAGCGGAGCTGCACAGCGAGACCATAGCCACGACCACCGACATGATTGATGCGCTAACCCGCCCTGAAGGACCGGGCTTGCGCGCTACGTTCTCCGGTCAAGAACTGCTCGACCGCCGCGCGATACTCGTCGGGTTTGTCGTCGTGGACCAGATGCCCGGCACCGGCGATACGGACGTACTCGGTGCCGGGTCGGCTACTCATCTCTTGCATCTGTCCTTCGGGGGTGATGGTGAACTCGCCCTCGATGAGCAGGGCGGGGACACGAATCGAGTGCCATTCGTCCCAGAAGGCGCGGGTGCCCCATTCCTCCGAGATATCGCGGAACGTCGCGACCTCACCGTGCAGATGCCAGCCGTCGTCGCGGCGGTCGAACGAATCGAGAAAGTACTGTCCGGCCACCGGGCCGAAGAAGTCGATCACCGCCTGCTCGGTGGGGAACGGCTGCGGCCACTGCTCTACCATCGCGGCCCAGTTCGCCGCCGTACGTCCCCGGAAGTCCGGGGCCATGTCCTCGAGCACCAGCGCCGCCACACAGTCGGGATGCGCGGCGGCGAGGCACCACGCATGCAGCGCGCCCATCGAATGCCCGATGACGACGAGCGGTTCGTCGAACTTCTCGAGATGGGATGCCAGATCCGCAACGAAGGCGCCGGTGGTGAGCTCTGCGGGCGCGGGGCGTCCGTGCCCCGCCGCATCGAACGTGTGGACGTGGCCGTGCTCGCGTAGCCACGGCACGTGGGTACGCCAAGTGCGCGCGCTCCCCATCAATCCGTGCAACAGCAGGATCGGACGTCCGTTACCACCCTCGTCGTGCAACACAATCGCCCAAGGTAGCGGAGTAGGCTCGCGCGCATGGCAGTCGTGAAGATCAACGCAATCGAAATCCCCGAGGGCGCAGGCCCCGAGCTGGAGAAGCGGTTCGCCAATCGCGCGCACACCGTCGACAACTCCAAGGGCTTCCTCGGATTCCAGCTCCTCCGCCCGACTGCGGGCGAGACCCGCTACTTCGTCGTCACCCAGTGGGAGACCGAAGAGGACTTCGCTGCATGGCGTGACGGCGACGCGCGAGCCGCGCACGCGGGCGAGGCCAAGAAGCCCGTTGCGTCGGGCGCATCGCTGCTCGAGTTCGAAGTCGTCCTCGACGTCAAGAAGTCCTGATGTCCGTGCCCGGTGAATCCGGGCGTGAGTTCACCTATCCCGATGTGGGCGCAGGCCGGGGAAGTGTTTCCCCGGCCGGCTATCGGTCGCTGGAGATGACGCGTGAACTGGGCACCGGCGACCAGATTTTCGATACCGCGTCCCGGCGGCTGTTCGGCTGGCACATGCATCGCGCCGCCGGTATCCGGGTGGCGCACGGCACGCCGGGTCCCACTCCCGGACTCGATGTACGCCTCGAATGGGGCATCGGGCCCATCCGAGCGACGGCCTGGTGCCGGGTGGTCGACGTCATCGACGAGCCCGGTCGTCGCGGTTTCTCGTACGGCACGTTGACCGGGCATCCCGAGAGCGGCGAAGAGACTTTTCTCGTCGAACGTGGCACCGACGGGAACGTCACTACCCGGATCACTGCTTTTTCGCGTCCGGCACGCTGGTACACCCGGATCGCGGGGCCGCTCGGTCACCTGCTGCAACGCCGAGTCACGCAACGCTATCTCGACGGGATCACCGACGATCTGCCTCGCCTGATGTGACGGTCGCTCACACCGCGCAGGTGTCTCCCTCACATCCGTCCGCATCGGCGGCGATCGGATCTGTGGTGGGTTCTGCACTGTCGGCGTCGGCGATCGCGCGTTCGAGCAATGCGCGGAACACGTCCTCCGGCTGGGCTCCCGACACCGCGACCGCGCGGTCGGCGACGAAGAACGGGACACCGGTGACACCGAGCTGCCGGGCCTCCAGGAGGTCGGCTCGGACGGCATCGGCAGCAGCGTCGGACTCGAGATCGGTGCGGATCTCATCCGCATCCAGTCCCACCGACGCGGCGATACGCACCAGCTCCTCACGATCGTCCACAATCTTGCCGTCGACGAAATGCGCACGGAACAGTGCCTCGAGCAGTTCGTCGCGCTTGTCGCCGGCGAGGTGCAACAGACGGTGTGCGTCGAAGGTGTTCGCCGCGATCACCGTGTCGAATTCGATGTCCAGCCCGACCTGCGCGGCAGTGGCGGACACCTGGGCGAACATGTGCCGAACCTGTTCGGCGGGCATGCCCTTCATCTCGACCAGCGCCTCGATCTCGGGCTTCCTCAGGCCCGCGGGCGTCTCGGGTGCGAGCTGATACGACCGCCACGTCACCGTGACCCGGTCGCGCTGCGGGAAATCAGCGAGGGCTGCGGAAAATCGGCGCTTGCCGATGTAGCACCACGGGCAGGCAATGTCCGACCAGATCTCGATGTGGGCGGTGGGAAGGGTTGTATCGGCAGTTACGTTCACGAGTCGAACAACGGCAAGGCAGCCGCGGATTGTTCCCGATCCGCGAAGCTCGACGTCGCGCGACGCCGGTGCCCACATCGAACGGACGCTGCACCGCCGCCGAGAGACGCCGATTCTCGGCAGCGGCGCAGGGTCAGGATTCGAGTGCCGCGTCGAGCGTGATCTCGACACCCGTCAGCGCGCGGCTCACCGGGCAGATCTCTTTCGCTGTCTGCGCGGCCTTCTCGAAGCCCGCGGCGTCGAGGCCGTCGACTTCACCGCGGACGGTCAGCTTGATTCCGGTGAGTCGGAACCCCATCTCGGGGTGCGGACCGAGCGACACGTCGGCCCTGACCTCCAGGCTCTGCGGGGTGCCTCCGGCTTCGGCGATCATCGCGGACAACTGCATCGCGAAACACGTCGAGTGGGCCGCTGCGATCAGTTCTTCGGGGCTCGTCACACCGTCGGCGTCCTCGGCCGAGCGCCGTGGGAACGACACATCGAATGTGCCGCGTCCCGAGCTGGTCAATTCGACCTGGCCCGACCCGTCCTCGAGTCCACCGTTCCATGCGGTCCGTGCACTCCGTGTCGGCATTGCTGCTCCCTCCATCCGGCGCGAAACTAACAGTCTGGCCCGAACCTACGCCGATGCGTGCGCCGCAGTCTCCGGTTCGCGGACAATCGGCGAAAGCTCCACCGCCCGGTCATCGGTGACGAGCCGATAGCTTCAGCGCCTGCATGCGGATCTCGTCGCGCAGCGTCTGCGGTGCCAGAAGTTCGGCGTCGTCACCGAGTTGCCACATCACCGCTCCTGCGTGGCCCGAACCCCCGAACTCGACCTCGGTGAGACACCACCGTTCGTCTTCCGCAGGGAGTTCGGCTACCGAGATCGCGACCGCAGCGAGTTCGTCTCGGCGACTCGCGCGCACCTTCACGGTGGCGGAGACAGTGGACATACCCGCGCGGAATCGAGCCCTTCTGCGCTGCCAGATCTCGGCGAGATCGACATCTTCCGGTCGCTCGGCCTTGACGTCGAGCACTTTCACCTCATCGATACGCGAGAGCCGATAGGTGCGTTCGTCACCGCGGTGCAAGGCCACCAGGTACCACCGACCGGCAGCGCTGACGACACCGATCGGGTCGACGGTCCGCCACCCGGCGTCCCGGTCGCGCGGACGGTACCGGATTCGTAGGCGCACACCGTCGAAGACCGCCTGTTGCACCGCGCCGAGGTGGGGATCGACCGGTGGGTCCGTGATCCATCCCGACCCGGTGACCAGAATCCGTTCCGATGCCCGGATGGCCGCCGTGCGCCCTGCCTCGGGCAACGCGTCGGTGACCTTCCGCATCGCGGCGGCGAACGCGGGAGCCATGCCGAGGGCCGCCGTGTCGGCCGAGGTGCTCGCGGCGAGCAGCGCGGTTGCCTCGTCGATCGTCAACCCGGTGAGGTCGGTGGTGAAACCGGGCAGCAACGCGAAGCCTCCGGCACGGCCGCGTTCCGCATACACCGGGATGCCGGCCGACGACAGCGCCTCGACGTCACGCAGGACGGTCCGTACCGAGACCTCGAGTTCGCGGGCGATAGCCGGGGCGGTCATCCGGCCCCGGTTTCTGAGCATCAACACCAGCGAGAGCAGCCGTTCAGCGCGCATCACCGAATCATGGCACCGAAACCTGACACGAAGTGTCGTGTTTGCTTCTCGAGGTCAGGACCGTTCGGTTGCGCTGCGGTGCCGGTACGACGACGGGGACTGCCCGCAGAAGTCACTGAAGGCCCTGGCGAACGAACTACCGTTGTCGAATCCGACGGCGCGGGCGGTTTCCTGAACAGACTGCTCCGGCGACGCGAGGAGCGCCATCGCGCGCAGCATCCGAGCCTGGAGTAGGTAGCTGCGCCATGACATCCTGACGTGCTCGTCGAACAACCGCCGCAAGGTGCGTTCGGAGACCGACACTGCGCGTCCGACCTCACCGATGGTGACGTCGTGGAGATTCGCCTTCGTGAACGCCATCGCCTCGTGCACGACGGGATGGTCCGACATCGGAAGGCTCAGGAGCGCTTCGTCGGAGTCGATGGCGTCGAGGACGAGACCGCCTAGGGTCGCGAAGAAGCGCTCTGCCGCGGCGTCGTCGGACAACCTGCCGACTGGCCATCGCTGCGCGTAGATGATCATTTCGCGGATGAGGGGCGAGACGTCGAGGACGGCGGCGCGTTCGCCCTGGAATCGCACCAGTTCCGGATCGAACATCACGGCGATCGAGCGGACTCTGGGGCTCATGGTCGCCTGGTGCCGCAATCCCGCCGGTATCCACACCGCTTGCTGAGGTGGCAACAGATAGTGGGTGGTCGCGGTCTCCACTTCGACCACACCGCCGACGGCGTACTCGATCTGGTGCATGTCGTGGCTGTGCCAGTCCGTCACGAGGCTCCCGCCCTCGTAGAGGTAACTTCCGGCGGTTATCGCCGCACTGCGACGCAGACTCTTGAGGTTGTCCGATCCTGCACGATGCATGGCCGATTGCGTAGAGACGGTCATGCTTATGAACGGTACAACAGGAGTAACCGCAATGTGACGAGCAGCACCCAGGAGTGAATATGCAACTCGACGACATGATTCTCGTGAGCATCGATGACCACGTGGTCGAACCACCCGACATGTTCGCCCGCCACGTCCCGGCCAAGTACAGGGACGAAGCACCCAAGGTCATCGTCACCGAGCAAGGGGTCGACCAGTGGGTCTACCAGGGGAAGCCGACAGGGGTCAGCGGACTCAACGCGGTGGTGTCGTGGCCCGCAGAAGAATGGGGTCGCGATCCCGCGCGGTTCGCCGAGATGCGCCCCGGCGTGTACGACATCCACGAGCGCGTACGCGACATGGACCGCAACGGCATCGTCGGTTCCATGTGCTTTCCCACGTTCACCGGTTTCTCGGCACGCCACCTGAACCAGCACCAGGCCGAGGTGACCATCGTGATGGTGCAGGCCTACAACGACTGGCACATCGACGAGTGGTGCGGTGCCTACCCCGATCGGTTCCTGCCGCTCGCCCTCCTGCCCACGTGGAACGTGCCTGCGATGTGCGACGAGATCCGACGCGTCGCGGCCAAGGGCTGCCGCGCCGTCACCATGCCCGAACTCCCCCACCTCGAGGGACTGCCCAGCTACCACGACATCGACTACTGGGGCCCGGTCTTCCAGACCCTGTCCGACGAGGGCGTCGTGATGTGCCTTCACATCGGTTCGGGGTTCGGCGCCATCTCGATGGCGAAGGATGCGCCCATCGACAACCTGATCGTGCTCGCTACCCAGATCTCCGCCATCGCGGCGCAGGATCTCCTGTGGGGCCCGGCCATGCGTTCCTACCCGGACCTGAAGTTCGCCTTCTCCGAAGGCGGCATCGGCTGGATACCCTTCTTCCTCGACCGCTGCGACCGGCACTACACCAACCAGCGCTGGCTCCGTCGCGACTTCGGCGGCAAGCTGCCCAGCGAGGTCTTCAAGGAGCACTCACTCGCCTGCTACGTCACCGACCCCACCGCGCTCAAGCTGCGTCACGAGATCGGCATCGACATCATCGCGTGGGAGTGCGACTACCCCCACTCCGATTGCTTCTGGCCCGATGCGCCGGAGAAGGTACTCGGCGAGCTCGAGGCCGCGGGCGCGACCGACGCCGAGATCGACAAGATCACCTGGCAGAACTCGTGCCGCTTCTTCAACTGGGACCCGTTCTCGAAGGTCGAACGCAAGGACGCGACCGTCGGAGCGCTGCGAGCCAAGGCAACCGACGTGGACGTGTCGATCCGATCCCGCGCTGAATGGGCAAAGCTCTACGAGGCGAAGCACAAAGACTCCGTGACAGCGGGGTGAATTCGTCCGAATCGATCGAAAATACCTGACAGAGGGTGTCGTGTTCGGCATCCATGCTGTGTGTCATGACCACGATGCAGACAGACCCTCGCCCCATGTTTCGCGAAGCACTCGATTGGGTGGCCGGACTCATCGACGGAGTCCGGCCCTCCCAGTTCACCGACCCCACCCCGTGCCCTGAGTTCGACGTGAGCTCCCTCATCGGGCACCTCCTCTCCACCGTCGACCGAGGCCGCGTCATCGGCGCAGGCGGCGACCCGCACACCGTGCCCGAGGCCCGCGATGAGCCCGCCGAGGGATGGGTCGCCGCGCTGCGCACGAGCGCCGACCGGTACTGGGAGGTGTGGAACGACGACGCGATGCTCGACACGGTGGTCACCGCCCCCTGGGGCACCTTCCCCGGACGCGCCGCGGTCCTCATCGCGCTCAACGAAGCACTCGTGCACGGTTGGGACCTGGCGGTGGCAACGGGTCAACCGGCGGAGGCCGACCCGGCCCTGGCCGATGCAGCTCTCGGCATCATGCAGCGTGCACTCCCCGAGACCCCGCGGGGCGGACCCGTCCCATTCGGCCCGGTGGTGGAACCCACTCCTGCCGCAGGAGCAACCGAACGCCTCGCCAACTGGTCCGGACGACCGACCGCTGCGTGGAAGAACTGACGCCTGAACCAGCTGCCCAGCGATCTGCAACGCCGAGGGGCGGCACTCCGGATGGAGTGCCGCCCCTCGGCGTCTACGCGCGTTGTTACTGGGCTTCCGCTTCGCCCTCGCCGCTCTTCGCGAGCGCCACCGCCGGGGTGTCGGGCACCTCGGCCGGCTTCTCACTCGCCGCGAAGGTGAACTTCGCGTTCTCACCGGAACCTTCGCCGTCCCAGCCCTCGACGTCGACCAGGACGATGTGGCCTGCACCGATCTCGCCGAAGAGGATCTTCTCGGAGAGTTGATCCTCGATCTCACGCTGAATGGTGCGACGCAGCGGGCGGGCGCCGAGCACCGGATCGAATCCTCGCTTGGCCAGCAGAGACTTCGCCTTCTCGGTGAGTTCGATCCCCATGTCCTTGTTCTTGAGCTGGGTCTCGACACGACCGATCATCAGGTCGACCATCTCGATGATCTGTTCCTGCGTGAGCTGGTGGAACACGATGATGTCGTCGATACGGTTGAGGAACTCCGGGCGGAAGTGCTTCTTCAGCTCGTCGTTGACCTTGTTCTTCATCCGCTCGTAGTTCGACTGGTCTCCCTTGCCGGAGCTGAAGCCAAGGCCGACAGCCTTCGAGATGTCCGACGTACCGAGGTTCGACGTGAAGATCAGCACCGTGTTCTTGAAGTCCACCGTGCGACCCTGACCGTCGGTCAGGCGACCGTCTTCGAGGACCTGCAGGAGCGTGTTGTAGATCTCCTGATGTGCCTTCTCGATCTCGTCGAACAGCACGACGGAGAACGGCTTGCGGCGGACCTTCTCGGTGAGCTGGCCGCCCTCTTCGTATCCGACGTATCCGGGAGGCGCACCGAACAGGCGCGACGCGGTGAAGCGGTCGTGGAACTCGCCCATGTCGATCTGGATGAGCGCGTCGTCCTCGCCGAACAGGAAGTTCGCGAGTGCCTTGGACAGCTCGGTCTTACCGACACCGGACGGGCCGGCGAAGATGAACGAGCCGGAGGGCCGCTTCGGATCCTTGAGGCCGGCGCGCGTACGACGGATGGCCTTCGCGACTGCCTTGACGGCGTCCTCCTGGCCGATGATCCGCTTGTGCAGCTCTTCCTCCATACGGAGAAGACGGGTGGTCTCCTCCTCGGTGAGCTTGAACACGGGGATGCCGGTCCAGTTCGCGAGCACCTCGGCGATCTGCTCTTCGTCGACCTCTGCCACGACATCAAGATCGCCTGCACGCCACTGCTTCTCGCGCTCGGAGCGCTGTGCGACGAGCTGCTTCTCCTTGTCGCGCAGGCTCGCGGCCTTCTCGAAGTCCTGCGCGTCGATCGCCGATTCCTTCTCCCGGCGCGCGTCGGCGATCTTGTCGTCGAACTCGCGCAGGTCCGGCGGCGCGGTCATCCGGCGGATACGCATCCGAGCGCCCGCCTCATCGATGAGGTCGATCGCCTTGTCCGGCAGGAAGCGATCGTTGATGTAGCGGTCGGCGAGGGTCGCCGCAGCCACGAGCGCCTTGTCCGAGATCGAAACGCGGTGGTGCGCCTCGTAGCGGTCGCGCAGACCCTTGAGGATCTCGATGGTGTGCTCGACCGTCGGCTCACCGACCTGGACGGGCTGGAAGCGACGCTCGAGCGCTGCGTCCTTCTCGATGTACTTGCGGTACTCGTCGAGAGTGGTCGCGCCGATCGTCTGCAGTTCACCGCGAGCGAGCTTCGGCTTGAGGATCGATGCGGCGTCGATCGCGCCTTCTGCTGCACCCGCGCCGACGAGCGTATGCAGCTCGTCGATGAACAGGATGATGTCGCCGCGGCTGTTGATCTCCTTGAGGACCTTCTTGAGGCGTTCCTCGAAGTCACCGCGGTACCGGCTGCCTGCGACGAGAGAACCCAGATCGAGCGTGTAGAGCTGCTTGTCCTTGAGGGTTTCCGGAACCTCGCCGTTGACGATCGCCTGAGCCAGACCCTCGACCACGGCGGTTTTGCCGACGCCGGGCTCACCGATGAGCACCGGGTTGTTCTTGGTGCGACGGGACAGCACCTGCATGACCCGCTCGATTTCCTTCGCACGACCGATGACCGGATCGAGCTTGCCTTCGAGAGCGGCCTGCGTGAGGTTCCGGCCGAACTGGTCGAGCACGAGCGACGTCGACGGGGTGCCGGCCTCGCCGCGGCTGGTGCCGGCCTCCTGCGGTTCCTTGCCCTGGTAACCCGAGAGCAGCTGGATGACCTGCTGGCGGACACGGTTCAGGTCGGCGCCGAGCTTCACGAGCACCTGAGCTGCCACGCCTTCGCCCTCACGGATGAGGCCGAGGAGGATGTGCTCGGTACCGATGTAGTTGTGACCGAGCTGCAGCGCCTCACGGAGGCTGAGCTCGAGCACCTTCTTGGCACGGGGAGTGAACGGGATGTGCCCGGACGGGGCCTGCTGTCCCTGGCCGATGATCTCCTCGACCTGACTGCGGACACCTTCCAGGGAGATCCCCAACGACTCGAGCGACTTCGCCGCCACGCCCTCACCCTCGTGGATGAGGCCCAGGAGGATGTGCTCCGTGCCGATGTAGTTGTGGTTGAGCATCCTGGCTTCTTCTTGAGCCAGGACAACGACGCGCCGCGCGCGATCGGTGAACCTTTCGAACATCGCACTCCCTCACACTCTCGGCCGACGGATCCGGTACGAGGTTGTCCCGGACCCCGGCAGCCGCTCTTCGCTCCGGCACTCGAGTCGTTCACATCGAACCAGCGAAGGTTCCACGATCCCACTCGACACTCTAGTTGGCGTGAATTCCACCCGCTTCCCCTCCACCCCGGAAGGGGGTAGCGGAAAACACGACTACAAGAGGTAACGCTGCACGTGACGCATACGTTTCCGCAACCTGTACGCCAGAAGCGAACAGGTGGTCAGCGAGTGAGAACCTGTTGGATCAGCCGAGCTGCACTCTTCGGTGCCCGCTCCGGATCCATGAGCGCGTTCTCCGCGAGGGGACTGCCCTCCTCTCCAACCGTACCCGGTCGGAACGGACGCAGGGAACGGCCCGAACCCCGCAGGCGCTCGATCGCTGCGAGCAACGACCCCTCTTCCTCCACGGCCCGGTCCCAGGTCTGCGCATCGACGTCGAGGTGCTCGCAGAGAAGTCTGCTGCGCAGGTCTGCCGCTGCGCGAGAGACGGGATCGCCTGCACGAGCGGCTTCGAGTGCAAGATCGCATTCGGTGTCGAATCCCATGGACCGGTTGTTGAGGTTCGACGATCCGATCCGTACCAGGGTGTCGTCCATGACGACGACCTTCGCGTGCACATAGATCGGTCTCCCGGCCTCGGTCACCGGGTAGTAGGCCTCGAATCTGCCGTGGACATCAGCGGCCCACAGCAGATGCAACAGAGAACGCCTGGCACCGTCCATCGCCTTCTGCTCGAGCCAGCCCTCCGCATTGCGGGGTATCACGAGCACGATCTCGGGGCCGTCGTCCTCACGCAGCCTCGCGGCGAGTGCTTCCGCGATCGTGCGGGACGCCAGATACTGGCTCTCGAGGTACAGACTGCTCCGGGCATCCGCGATCACCGCGAGATAGAGCGCCTCGATCTCGTGGATGCCCTCACGGCCGCCGTACTCGGGCAGAGTTCTGGCGATCGACACGTCGATGTCGGTGACCGAGGGCGCGAGCCCGTCAGGCCAGATTGCGTCACGAGGACCGACGGGGTCGAGATCCACCCCTGTTGCCGAATGCCATCGCGCACGCGCCTGGTCGCCGAGTGCGCGTGCGGCCGCGCCGTCCACCGCGGCGGTGACGTCGTGCCAGGGACCGTAGCGTCGCCCGTTCGGCTCACGTCGATATCGACTGTGGTCGGGGTGATCGGAAGTGTCCCACCGGTCGACGGTCATGTCGATGCCGCCGCAGAATGCCAGCGTGTCGTCGATGACGATGATCTTCTGGTGATGGGCTGCGCCGACCGGGTGGGCGCCATCCATTTCGAAATGCACCCGCGGGCCGGTGAGCCAGTCGAGGACGAACACCGGCGTCATGCCCCTGCCTATCGCTGTGAGCGCACCGATGTTCCATTTGAGGAGGTGGATGTCGAGGTCCGGATTCTGCTTCGGGAGCCATTTCAGAAATGCGCCGAGCCGGTTCGGCCCCTCCAGCGTACGACCGCCTGGTTCGAACTTGATCCGGGTATCGAAATCCCATCCGATCAGCATGATGCGTTCGCGCGCCTGCAACATCGCCGATTTCGCGTGACGAAAATAGTCTGCTGCCTCGACGATGAAGGTGAGGCGATCGGCGTGCTCCGTCCTCCAGCATGTTTCCCCCGGCACCAGCACACGTTCGGCCATGAGCAGAGATGTTACGCCGGAAGACACCGGAGACAATGCACGCGAACGAAATGCGACAGCACCGTCGGTGTCCGCTGCTGCGGACCCCGACGGTGCTGTACAGCCTGAGCCGAAAAACTCAGTGCGCGTTGTTGTACTGCTCGATGATGTCGGCCGAGATCCGCCCACGCGCGGAGACCTGGAGATCGTTGTTTCGCGCCCATTCACGGATAGCAGCAGTTTGCTCGCGATCCGTTGTTCCCCGCGACGACTTGCTCGCCGCCGGTGCACTTTGTACGACTTTGCTGCGCTTCCGGCCGCCGACCTTACGGGCGTGCTGAATCCAGTACTCCAACTGTTCCCGCAACGCTGCCGCATTGTCTTCCGACAGATCGATCTCGTAGGTCACGCCGTCGAGTCCGAACTCTACCGACTCGTCTGCCGCCGATTCCTGGTCGACATCGTCGATAAGTGTGACGGTGACCTTCTTTGCCATGTGCTGGAAACCCTCTCCATCAAGAAATGCGCTTTCCCCCCACGGGACCAGACCACAATACCGCGCAATTAACGCATGTCTATACCGAAAGGTTTCGGACCTATTCAGCGAGTGGTCGGACGAACAATGGGGAAGAGGATAGTTTCCCTGATTCCCAGACCGGTCAGCGCCATCAGCAGCCGATCGATTCCCATCCCGGTTCCCGTGGTAGGAGGCATTCCCTGTTCCATAGCGGCGAGGAAATCCTCGTCGAGAGCCATTGCCTCGTCATCGCCCTCGGCCGCGAGACGTGCCTGATCCACGAACCGCTCGCGCTGAATTACGGGATCGACGAGTTCCGAATATCCGGTGGCAAGCTCGAAACCGCGCACATAGAGGTCCCATTTTTCCGTGACTCCGCGCACAGTGCGGTGATCACGAGTAAGCGGCGAGGTCTCGACCGGAAAATCGCGGACGAAAGTGGGCTCGTTCAACTGGTCGCTACACGTGTGCTCCCACAGCTCTTCCACAAGCTTGCCGTGGCCCCATCCCTTACCTTCGGGAATTTCGAGCCCCACCTTGCCTGCCAGAGCGGTCAATTCCGCGATCGTAGTGTCGGGTGTGACATCGGTTCCGATCGCCTGCGACAACGACGGGTACATTTCGAGGACTTTCCATTCCCCGCCGAAGTCGTATTCGGTGCCGTCCGCAAGAGTGACGACGTGGCTGCCGAACACAGCGAACGCGACCTCCTGGATCATCTCGCGAATCATCCTCGCGGAATCGTCGTACGTACCGTAGGCCTCGTAGGTCTCGAGCATCGCGAACTCCGGTGAATGCGTGGAGTCGGCACCCTCATTACGGAAATTGCGGTTGATTTCGAAGACCTTGTCGATGCCGCCGACCACACAACGCTTGAGGAACAGCTCGGGCGCGATACGCAGATACAGGTCGATGTCGAGCGCATTCGAATGCGTCACGAAGGGGCGTGCGGCAGCACCACCGTGCAGCGTCTGGAGCATCGGCGTCTCGACCTCGAGAAATCCGCGGCGCTCGAGCGCATTTCGAACCTCACGCACGACCTCGACGCGCATCCGAGCGTTCTTGCGGGCCTCCGGGCGGACGATCAGATCGACATAGCGCTGCCGAACCCGGGATTCCTCGTTCATCTCCTTGTGCGCGACAGGCAGCGGTCGCAGCGCCTTCGACGCCATCGTCCAAGAATCGGCCATGACGCTGAGTTCGCCGCGCTTGGAGCTGATCACTTCACCGTGCACGAACACGAAATCACCCAGGTCGACGAGCGCCTTCCACTCGGCGAGGGACTCCTCCCCCACGGCGGCGAGACTGACCATCACCTGCAGCTGGGTTCCGTCGCCTTCCTGCAGGGTGGCGAAGCACAGCTTGCCGGTGTTGCGCATGAAGATCACACGTCCGACCACACCGACCTGCACACCGGTCGCTGTGTCCGGTTCGAGGTCGGGGTACTCGGCACGAATCTCCGCGAGCGTGTGCGTGCGCGGCACGACGACGGGATACGCATCCTTGCCTTCGGCCAGGAGCCGTTCGCGCTTGTCGCGGCGGACCCGGATCTGTTCGGGGGTATCGTCGGGCTGCTGAACGCTGGCATCACTCACGGGTAACCAGACTATCCGAGAGCGCCACGTCACAACGTCGCAGCCGCACAGTTCCTCAGTGCGCTGTGACGCGCTCCACGTCGGCGAGGATGTGATGGGCCTGGGTGACGGCCTGAACCATCCGGGCCGCCAGGATCGCGTGGTAGCCGCCCGCCATGTGGGAGACACGACGCAGACCCCGCTGTTGCAGGCTCGCGACGAGACGGTGTGAATCGGTGCCCTCAGCTGATACCAGGATCCACTCGACATCCAGGTCGACGGCGACGGCCAGACGGCCGGGATTCGCGGGGTCGAGTCGGGCTGTGACCAGCTCCTCGGAGATCGCGAGGGCGCCGGGCAGGGTGCCCTGAGCATCGCGCTGAGCCGTGCTGCGGACATCGACGATCACCGCGCCGCGAGCAACGGCGGCAGCCAGCTCTGTGGGATAGGTGCGCTCGACGGCAAGCGGCAGAAGCGCAACCGGAGCGGAGGGCGATGAAGAAAAGGACGAGACAAGCGCAGCGCGCATGAGAAAACTCCCAGGAAGGTGTTATCGATCGAGGCGGACGTCAGCCTCGACAACACTCCTGGGCACACATGCGGCAGATCACGAGGGACATTCTTACACAGAATCGCGGCGCGCGGAAGCCTCGGCGGCTCCCCGCCTCGAGGCACGCCGTTCCTGATTCCGCTCGTAGACCAACCTCAGTCCTTCGAGGGTCAAGTCCGGTTCGTGATGCTCGAGCAGACGCGATTCCTCCATGATCAGCGGGGCACTGTCGCCGGTGGCAATCACCACGACGTCGTCACCGCCGAATCCGGGGACCTCCGTGCACACACGGCCGACGAGCCCGTCGACCATGCCGGCAAAGCCGAAAACCGCTCCGGATTGCATGCATTCGACAGTGTTCTTGCCGAGCACCGCACGCGGCCGCACGAGTTCGACCATGCGCAATGCCGCCGATTGCGACGCCAGTGCGTCCATCGAGATCTCCACCCCGGGCGCGATGCAGCCACCGAGGAACTCGCCCTTCGCGGACACCACGTCGACGCAGGTCGACGTACCGAAGTCGACGACAATGCAGGGGCCGCCGTAGAAATGGTGGGCGGCAAGACTGTTGACGATCCGGTCTGCGCCGACCTCCTTCGGATTGTCGACGAGCAGCGGAACACCCGTACGGACACCGGGTTCGACCACCACATGAGGTACCCGATCCCAGTACCGGGCGAGCATCACCCTCAACTCCCGCAACACCGACGGGACCGTCGACAGCGCAGCGACACCGGTGATCTGCTCCACGTGATCACCCAGCAACCCACGGAACGCGAAAGCGAGTTCGTCCGCGGTCATCCGCGAATCGGTGCGAATCCGCCAATCCCGCAGCAGTTTTGCGTGCGAACCGCTGCCGGTGAAAAGGCCCAGAACGATGTTGGAATTCCGGACATCGACAGCCAGGAGCACCGCTACACCATCGATGCGTCGAGAGTCGACAGCATCCGCGGGGTGATCAGACCGGACCCCTCGGGTGCGTGCGCGGGGTCGCTGCCCAGTTCGACCTGGCGGTTCTCCGCATCGACGAACACGACACGCGGCGCGTAATCCTTGCATTCCTGTTCGTTCATCACGCCGTAGGCAATGAGAATGACCAGGTCGCCGGGGCTCACGAGATGCGCTGCAGCGCCGTTGATCCCGATGACACCAGATCCACGCTCGCCGGCGATGACGTACGTCTCGAGACGGTTGCCGTTGTCGATGTCGACGATGCACACCTGCTCACCTTCGAGCAGATCCGCCGCGTCCATCAGATCCTGGTCGACCGTCACCGAACCGACGTAATGCAGGTCGGCGTGCGTCACCGTTGCGCGGTGGATCTTCGACTTCATCATGGTGCGAAACATGTCGATCCTCAGTTTCTTTCTTCTCGTCGTGAACTCGCGTCAGCGAGCGAGCAGGTCGTCTTCGGCATCAGGATCGACCGGACCGGTCGCCCGTTCGAGGAAGCCGGTCCCGACCGCGACCCCCACGTTGTCGATCAAACGGGTGGAGCCCAGTCGTGCGGCCACGAGCAGCCGACCGTCGCCTCGCTCGGGAGCTTCGCCGAGGTCGGCTCCGCGCAACTCCAAGTAGTCCACCTCGATTGCAGGTGCGGAGGCCAGCACGTCGTGCGCCGCCGACAGGATCGCGTCGGCGCCACCGGCAGCGGCATGCGCGCCCGCGACGAGCGCCGCGGACAGGACGGTGGCGATCTCTCGCTGGTCGGCGTCGAGGTAGCGGTTGCGCGACGACAGCGCGAGGCCGTCGGATTCACGGACCGTGGGCACACCGATGATCCGAACGTCGAAGTTCAGGTCGGTCACCATCTGGCGGATCAACGTGAGCTGCTGATAGTCCTTCTCGCCGAAGAACGCGCTGTTCGGTCCGACGATCTGCAGCAACTTCGCGACGACCGTGAGCATTCCTGCGAAATGCGTCGGGCGCGATCCGCCTTCGAGCTCGGCACCGAGTGGACCCGGATGGATCATCGTGCGGCGCCCGGCCGGGTACATCGCGGCGACGGACGGGACGAACACGAGTTCCACTCCGGCTTCGCGCAGCAACTCGACGTCCGCGTCAACGGTGCGCGGGTATGCGTCGAGGTCTTCGTTCGCACCGAATTGCAATGGATTGACGAAGATCGACACCACCACGACCGCGCCGGTCAGCTTGGCCTGCCGCACGAGTTCGAGGTGCCCGGTGTGGAGTGCACCCATTGTCGGTACGAGGGCCACGGTACGACCGACGCCGCGCAGCGCCTTCGTGACCTTCGTCAAGGCAGCCGGGTCGTGGTGCACGGTCAGTTCGCCGCGCACGTATCCGCGCTGTTCCGTTTCACTCACCGTGATCAGCCCCTTCGAGGATTTCCATCAGTTCCGGCTTCGAACCGGTGCGCTGTGCAGATCTCAACGACAGAGCGCGGTATCCCGCGGCGATCTGCGGATCGACGTCCTCCAGCACACGCAAGTGTGTGGCCACCGCGTCGGCGTCGCCGCGTGCCACCGGGCCGGTCAGGGCCGCCGGACCGCGCCGCAGGACGTTGTCGAGTGCTGCGGTGAGCAGCGGCGCAATGACACGCTCGGCGACTCCGCCGGGCTCGGCATCGACGAGTTGCTGGCCGAGGAGTTCGTCCCCTGCAAGTGCGGTCCGCAGGGCTTCGACGGCGTCGGACACCAGTGTGACCAGATGATTGCTGCCGTGAGCGAGAGCCGCGTGGTAGAGCGGGCGCATCGCCTCGGACACCCGGACCGGTTCACCGCCGATCTCGATGACGAGCGCCTGCGCAATCGCGTAGCCGACCTCGTCGGCGGCGGTGATCCCGAAGCACGTCGACGACAGACGTGCTGTGTCCTCGTCGTGGCCGGTGAAGGTCATCGCGGGATGGATCGCGAGCGGAGTTGCTCCGACTCCGGTCAGCGGCGCGAGGATCTCGATGCCGTGGGCACCGGAACAGTGCGCGACCAATGTTCCACGGCGCACGACCCCGGTGGCTGCAAGGCCGGAAACCAATCCGGCGAGCTCCGAATCAGGCACTGCCAGCAGGAGCAGATCGCATCTGCCCGCGACTTCGTCGACAGGCAGGATCTGAGACTCCGGCAGACGCGTGTGGGCGCGATGCTTGGACGCTTCGGACACTGCCGAACAGGCAACGACAACGTGGCCGGCACGTTCGAGCGCCGCTCCCAGTGCGGTTCCGACACGCCCTGCGGAAACGATGCCCACGGACAGCCGGGCAGGGGCAGGCGCGTTTGTGATCCCGAAGGAAGTCACGGGGGTCCTCTCGTTCGTTCCAGTCCCGCGCGGCGGGTACCAGACGTTCTGCACGACAATAGCGCGCGGCCTTTGTGACAGGCCATGGAGAAGCGGCGTGATCTACACCTCACCGAAGAGGCCCACAGGCGCGGTTCTCAGCGATCCGACGACAGGTTCGCCAGGATTTCAGCGACGGACCGTCCCTGTGCGTGGCTGCCGGACGCCTCCGCGTCACGGCGACGACGAGCCCGTCGCCCCGCCGGTATACCCGGTGTGTCCGACTTCCCGGCTGTGGCTTCGGCATCAGCTGTGGCTTCGGCATCATCGGACTCGGCCGCTCGGTCCGCATCCGACTGCTCGGCACCGGACGTCACGATCTCGGTCTCCGCCGTCAACGGCTCGTCGTCGGGCGATGCAAATGCCGGACCGGAGGGGCTCGGGGCGTTCACCCGGGGCGCACTGTCGAGTTCGCGGACGGACTCGCCCTCCAGCGCGAGACCGTCGTCGGGGAGCTTCCCGTCGAACAATGCTTCGAGGCTGCGGCGCAGCGCCGCGAGTTCGGTTCGCAGTGCGGTCATTTCGTCGGCGTCGATCCGGAGCTCGGATCGGACCTTCTCCTCGACCCCCAACTCGTATTCGCGGCGTGCCGAGATCTCGCGGTCGAGCTGCAACTCGTACACGGTCTTGAGGTCTTCCGCCTTGGCCTTGTCGAGCGCCGATTCCCGGCGGTATTTCGTCATTGCGATGGCTCCGACGACCGCGCACCACAAGGCGACGACCACAGCGATCCGTAGCATCTGAACGCTGTCGCTGAACACGAGTAACAACGAGGCAACCATCGCGAGCGCAAGCAGCCCGGCGACGATGACCGAGCCGGAACTGCGCCACGGCCGCCGATCCTTACTCTCTCGCCCCCGGGACACCATGATTACCAGGGTACTGGCCGACGCTCTGCCGGGCCTGACATCACCGCGACACCCAGTCGAATTGCGACGTTCGGCCCGCTGGGCCGAACGCACCGTCAGGTCGCGGGCTCGGACGGCTCGTCCGGATCCTCGGGTGTGCGGCAACAATGTTCGAGCCACAATGCTGCCGCGACGAGCACGACACCCGCGATCGCACCGACGATCACTCCCGAAGTGTCTTCGGACGCCGCCTGCACCGTGCCTCGCTGCGGCAGGAGATACAGCAGAAAGCCCACCCACACTCCGGCGCTTGCCGCACCGACGAGCGCAGACGCCTTCGCCAGCGCCACCGAGCGTGCCGCGGTGATGGGATGCAACTGGCGAGGTCCGTCGCCGAGCTGATGGTTGTTCACCCGCGAGCGGATCATGAATGCGAGCACCGCTTCGAGGGCAGCCACCGGATACAGCGATGCACCGGCATAGACCGGGATCGGCGGCAACGAACCGTACATGGTGCGGATCAGCAACCACGCAACCACCGCAGCGAGCAGCCCGAGAGCCAGCAGGTCGCGGATTCGCGTCGCTTTCATCATGGGCGATCCCCGGGATCGTCCTCCGCGCCCGGCGCATGATCGATCAGCGAGAGGTCGGTGCGGTGCACGCCGTCGCGTTCGGCCTCGTCGAGGTCCGAGAGCCAGTCCGAGATCGGTCGGGTGTGCCCATTCGCGGCGAGACTCGCAGCCGGTTCGACGTCGAGCCAGGGCACCAGGACGAAGGCACGCTCGTGTGCGCGAGGATGCGGCAGCAACAACTCGGGATCGTCACTGCGCACCTCCCCCGCATCGGTCCGGCAGACGACGACATCGACGTCGAGGCTTCGAGGGCCCCAATGCTGCGCTCGGACGCGAGCGGCAGCAGCTTCGAGTTCGCGTCCCAGCGTCAGCCAGTCGTACTCGTCGAAACCGTCGTCCTCGGCGACCACGACGGCGTTGAGGAAATCCTGTTGCTCGACACCACCCCACGGCGCAGTGGAGTACACACTCGACACCGCGCATACTCGCGGTCCAAGGGCGTCGACAACGGTTTTCAGATGCGCGAGCCGGTCTCCGAGGTTGGAACCGATCGACAGCACCGCGCGACTCATTCGGAGCCCCGGGTCCGATCGACCACCACCGCCACATCGGTGAAGGTCAAGGGGATCGGCGCCGACGGCTTGTGCACGGTCACCTCCACTCGCGTCACCCGGCCATCAGCCAGGACGCTGTCTGCGATCCGGCCGGCCACTGTCTCGATGAGATCGTGCGCAGGGCCGGCGACGATCGCGGCGGCCCGCTCGGCGAGTCCCCCGTAATCGAGGGTGTCGACGAGATCGTCGCTGGCTCCGGCCGGTGCCAGGTCCAGCCACGCGACGATGTCGATGAAGAAGTCCTGCCCGTCACGCTTCTCGTGATCGAACACCCCGTGGTTGCCGCGAACCTTCAGCCCGCGCAGCTCGATGCGATCACCCACCGCGTACACCTTCCGCACTGCCTCGTTGCCATGCCCGGACCACGGCGAGCGCATCGCGACTCGCCTGCACATCGTGTACTCGCACACCCCACGCACCGTGTGTCGCAGCGAGGGCCGAAACGACCGCGGTCGCGACCTCGCGCCCATCCGGCGAGCGCACCGCCCCATCGGGTGCGGCGAGCAGCGACCCCAGGAATCGTTTGCGCGACGCACCGATCAGCACCGGGAGTCCGAGTTCGGTCAGCTCGGGTAGTCGATGAAGGAGTTCCCAATTGTGATCGGGGTTCTTCACGAATCCCAGACCGGGATCGAGGACGAGGTTCTCGCGCGCGACTCCCGCCGCGAGTGCAGCATCGACCTGGGTGAGGAGTTCGTCGCGAACCTCGCGCACCACATCGTCGTAGTGGGTGCTCCCTCCGGCGTGCACGAACTCGCCGGTGGGTCGCCAGTGCATCAGAATCCACGGGACTCCCGCCGACGCCACAACCGACGCCATGTTCGGATCCGCCCGGCCTCCCGATACGTCGTTGACGATCGTCACCCCGGCTTCGATGGCAACGGCGGCAACGGACGCGCGCATGGTGTCGACGCTGGTGGCGATCCCGGCCGCAGCCAGCGCCTCGATGACAGGCGCGACGCGTGCGGCCTCGATCTCGGGGTCGACCCGGGCCGCGCCAGGACGAGTCGATTCGCCGCCGACATCGACGATGTCGACTCCGAGTTCCCTGAGCTCGAATCCGCGGGCGATCGCGGTGTCACGATCGAGATAGCGCCCTCCGTCGGAGAAGGAGTCGCTGGTGACGTTGAGTACGCCCATCACGATGGGCCACTGTGCGTCCCGCACGAGGGGCCACTGTGTGTCCGTATGGATGCTCACCGGCGCAGGATGAGATCCAGGGCTTCTGCGCGAGACGCCGAACTCGTCTGGAACAACCCGCGCACCGCGGATGTCGTGGTGCTCGCTCCCGGCTTCCGGATACCGCGCATCGCCATGCACAGGTGCTCGGCTTCGACGACGACGATGGCGCCGCGCGGCTCGAGCTTGCGCACGAGTGCGTCGGCGATCTGACTCGTCAGACGTTCCTGCACCTGCGGTCGCTTCGCGTAGAGGTCGACGAGACGGGCGAGTTTCGACAGTCCCGTCACGCGACCGGTGGGCCCGGGGATGTAGCCGACGTGGGCGACACCGTGAAACGAGACCAGGTGGTGCTCACACGTCGAGTACATCGGAATGTCGCGCACCATGACGAGTTCCTGGTGGCCTTCGTCGAAGGTGGTGTTGAGGACCTCGTCGGGAACGGTGAACAGTCCGCTGAACACCTCGCGGTAGGCCCGTGCGACACGAGCCGGGGTGTCACGCAGCCCTTCGCGCTCGGGGTCCTCGCCGACAGCGATGAGCAGTTCCCGCACGGCTGCTTCGGCCCGGGCCTGATCGAAGGGCCGACCCGACGACAGACTCAACGACTCAGTGTCGTCATGGTTGCCCGAGGTACGACTCGCCTCCGTATTGAGGTGATTCACCGACACCCGACGTCCTCCACTTTCTGGATGTGATCTGGGAACTACGCTGTTTCCGCGCGAGCTCAGCGGTGGCCTGCCGGCCCGTCCCACGGTTGCGTGGGGGGAGGCTCGGGAGGTGTCCGGCCGTCGTCGTCGCGCTGCGGGTCGGGGTCGCCGCCTGCGCCGCTCACGCCGTCCGCGTTGCCCTGCTGTGTCCAGTCGGGGTAGCCCCGCTGATAGACGCCGCCGGACTGGTCCTGCGGCTGGTTCGGCCGATCTTGCGGAGGCCATCCGGGCGCCGACCAACCCGCGGGAGCACCGTAATCGGGGCGGGTCGCGTGCCGGGGGCCGCCCGTGTACTGGTCGGCAGCCGGAGGGAAGCCCGGCATGGGTTCCGACGCGGGTGCCGGTTGCGGAGCCTGGTAGCCGTTGCCCTGACCGGACGGCTGCTGCGGCTGCTGATGCGGTGCCGGACCGGGCGCCTGCGGAGGCTGTCCCGCAGCCGGCTGTCCGAACAGCTGCTGGGTCGGAGCAGGACCGGTGGACTGAGGCGCCTGACCTGCGGGCTGCTGCGGCTGCTGGTACGGCTGCTGCTGCGGTGGCGGCGGGAACTGCTGCGGTTGCTGCGGCACCTGCGGCTGTTCCTGCGGCGCGGGCTTGGTCAGCGACGGCGGCTCCGGCGGCCACGGCTCGCCGCGTTCCTTGGCGAGTTCGCCGGGAGTCTTGATCGGCGGCTTGTCCGACGGCACACGATCACCGAAATCATTGAATGTCGTGATCCGGGGACGTTTCTCGACCGTAGCGAGAATCCGTTCGAGGTCCTTGCGGGTGAGCGTCTCGTGCTCGAGCAGTTCACCTGCGATGAGGTCGAGTGCGTCGCGATACTGGTTGAGAATCGACCAGGCTTCCGTGTGCGCAGCCTCGATCAGGTTGCGCACCTCCTCGTCGATCTCGCGTGCGATCTCATGCGAGTAGTCGGACTGCACGCCCATGGATCTGCCCAGAAACGGATCGCCCTGTTCCTGGCCGTAGCGGACGGCTCCGAGCTTCGCACTCATGCCGTACTCGGTGACCATCGCGCGGGCGATCTTGGTCGCTTGGTCGATATCGGATGACGCACCGGTGGTGGGCTCGCGGAACACCAGTTCTTCCGCGGCTCGGCCACCCATTGCCATGACGAGCCGCGCGATCATCTCCGAGCGTGTCATCAGGCCCTTGTCGTCCTCGGGCACTGTCATCGCGTGTCCGCCGGTACGGCCACGAGCAAGGATCGTGACCTTGTAGACGGGTTCGATATCGGGCATCGCCCACGCTGCGAGTGTGTGTCCGCCTTCGTGGTAGGCGGTGATCTTCTTCTCGTGCTCGCTGATGATCCGGCTCTTACGACGGGGGCCGCCGATCACGCGGTCGACAGATTCTTCGAGGATCGCCTCGGTGATGACGGTGCCGTTCTCACGGGCGGTCAGCAACGCAGCCTCGTTGACGACGTTCGCGAGATCCGCGCCGGACATACCTACGGTGCGCTTCGCGAGGCCTTCGAGGTCGGCATGCTGGTCGATCGGCTTGCCCTTGGAATGCACCTGGAGGATCGCGCGACGCCCGGCCAGATCGGGATTGCTGACGGGGATCTGCCGGTCGAAGCGACCGGGACGCAGCAGGGCGGGATCGAGGATGTCCGGGCGGTTCGTGGCCGCGATGAGGATGATTCCCTGGCGGTCGCCGAAGCCGTCCATCTCCACCAGCAATTGGTTGAGTGTCTGCTCACGCTCGTCGTGCCCGCCGCCGAGTCCTGCGCCGCGCTGACGGCCGACCGCGTCGATCTCGTCCACGAAGATGATGCACGGCGAATTCTGCTTGGCCTGCTCGAAGAGGTCGCGTACGCGCGAGGCGCCGACACCGACGAACATCTCGACGAAGTCGGAGCCGGAGATCGTGAAGAACGGGACTCCCGCTTCACCTGCGACCGCGCGGGCGAGCAGGGTCTTGCCGGTGCCGGGAGGTCCGTACAGAAGTACGCCCTTCGGGATCTTCGCGCCCAAAGCCTGGTAACGAGCAGGGTTCTGCAGGAAGTCCTTGATCTCGTAGAGCTCTTCGACGGCTTCGTTCGCGCCTGCGACGTCGGCGAAGGTCGTCTTCGGCATGTCCTTCGACAGCTGCTTGGCCTTCGACTTACCGAAGCCCATCATGCCGCCACGGCCGCCACCTTGCATCCTGCTCATCACGAAGATGAACACACCGAGCAGGATGATCATCGGCAACACGAACAGCAGAATCGACGTCAGCCAGCTCTCCTGGGTGACCTGCGTGTCGAATGATTCGGCATCGGATGCAGCGACCTTGTCGAAAACCTGCTCGGAGGCCGAGGCCGGGTACTTCGCGAGGATCTCGGTCGAGCCTTCGGTCGAGTCGTTACCGCTGTCGAGCCACAACCTGACCTGCTGCTCACGGTCGTCGATCTGCGCTTGCTTGACGTTGCCTGCGTCGAGCTGCGCGATCGCGACGGACGTATCGACCTTTGTGAAGCCGCGCGTGTCGTCGCCGAAGTAACTGAAGGCGTAGATGACCAACAGGATGCCGAGGACTATCCCCAGATTACGAAACACTGTCTTGCGGTTCATACAGGTTCGGCCGGGCCGGCCGGTCCTTTCGATAGTGGCGTCAGCAATGTGGTCGTTGTGGCGCTTCCCAGACCCGTGACCAATCGGGCACCGCAAGGTTACCGCGTGGCGCTGCCAGGACGTCCCTGCGTGGTCGGCCTACTATGTCAACGCGCGCGATCATGCCGGGGTTCCCTGCCTTTCCGGCTGTGCGTTGTGCCGTATCCGATGCGGCGGCATGTGGGAAAATCGAGCAATGGACACGCGGGACCCGGACCCGGTTTCCGAGACGGCAGCTGCCGACATCACAGTTCGTGACGCCACGCGGGTTTCCGAAAGGACACGACCCGCGGAGACCACCCGCGCGGCCGAATCCGTGCCGGTTGATCTCACCGCGACAGCACAAACACTCCCGGACATGCTGGACTCCGGCGACCCCATCACGCTCGACGACGTGGAGGCCGGACAACGCATCGACGACTTCGACCTGCTCACAGCGCTCGGAACCGGCGCATTCGGACGCGTGTTCCTCGCACGGCAGCAGTCGATGCAACGTCTCGTCGCGGTGAAAGTGTCGCGGAACAGCGGAAACGAGGCACAAACCCTCGCCCAGCTCGACCACGACTACATAGTGCGGGTCTTCGACCAGCGAATTCTGCCCGATCACGGATTACGTCTGCTGTACATGCAGTACATGCCCGGTGGAACTCTGCTGCGCGTGCTGCACAAGGTGCGACAGACACCTCCCGAGCAGCGGTCCGGTCGTCTGCTGCTCGATTGCGTCGATGGAACCCTTCAGGCAAAGGGCGAGATCAGACCGTCCGAATCACCCGTTCGAGAGCGTCTCGCGGGCCTGACGTGGCCCGAGACCGTGGCGTGGCTGGGTCGGCGTCTCGCCGAGGCACTCCACTACGCCGAGAGCCGCGGTGTGCTGCACCGCGACATCAAACCGGCGAACGTGCTGTTGACCGCCGAGGGAGTGCCCAAGCTGGCGGATTTCAACATCAGCTTCGCCGAAGCGGTGGACAGCTCGCCTGTCGCCTATCTCGGCGGCTCGATTGCATACATGTCCCCCGAACAACTCGAGGCATGCCATCCCCATCTGCCCCGCAGCGCCGCCGACCTCGACACCCGCAGCGACATCTACGCGCTCGGCGTGATGTTGTGGGAATTGCTCACCGGAAGCAGGCCCGGGGCCGATCACGGCGCGCGCGCCGCGGAGGCGCCCACGATGGACGCGCTCGACGCAATGCTGCTCGGTCGCCGCGCACCTCCGGACGGCGACGCTCTCGCACAGTTGCCGAGTGATTGCCCGCAGACTCTGCGTCGCGTGCTCGCACGGTGTCTCGCACCCGAACCCGCCGAACGGTGGGCTTCCGGCGCCGAACTGGCGCAGCAGTTCGACCTCTGTCTCGACGCACGCGCCCGCGAACTCGTGGACCCGCCGCCCGAGAGCTGGCGGGCGCGACTGCGCCGACCGGTCGTCCCGTTGATGATCGCGGCAGTCGGTCTACCCAATGTCCTGGGGGCCCTCTACAACTTCCAGCACAATCGGAATCTGATCGTCGGAGCGCTGTCGCCGGACGCACAGCTTCAATTCCAGAACATCGCGCTGATCATCAACGCCGCGGTTTTTCCCCTCGGCGCACTGGTGATCGTCTACCTCTCGCGACGACTGATCACCGTGCCCCGGGGACTGCGCCGCGGACGTCAGTACGACGCCGCCGAACTCGCGCGTGCACGGCATGACGCACTGCTCATCGCCGACCGCATCACGGCGGTGGTGATGATGCTGTGGGTGCTGTCGGGAATCTTGTTCCCGGTGATCATGGAGTCGGTGTCGGGAGCGCTCGACAGCAGGGCGATCACCCATTTCGTCACGTCGATCGTCGTGTGCGGAACGATCGCCGTGGCGTACCCGTTCTTCTTCGTCTCGTTCTACATGGTGCGGTCGATCTACCCGGCGTTCCTGTCCCACGGCGCGACCGACACCACCGATGCCCGCGAACTCGAAGGTCTGCACCGTCGCAGCATTCGGTATCTCGCCGTCGCGGCGGCAGTGCCCCTCGTCGCAGTCGCGGGGTCGACGTTCCTCACGGTCGACGAGATCGCCCAGGTCCAGCCCGCGGTGCGTGTGCTTTCCATGGGCAGTATCGCCGCATTCGTGTTCGTGTACTGGCTGTTCCGGCTCATGGAGCAGGATCTGGAGGCGCTACAGCGATCGGTCGCGGTCCGTCCGGACCACCGCTTCTCGCCGCAGTAGTCTCACTCAGCTCTCGCTGCTGTACACCTTCGGATCGAGCGTGCCGATATACGGCAGGTCGCGGTACCGCTCGTCGTAGTCCAGGCCGTAGCCCACGACGAACTCGTTGGGGATGTCGAAGCCGACGTCCGCGACCTCGACGTCGATCTTGACGGCGTCGGGCTTACGCAGCAGCGTGACGACCTCGAGCGAAGCGGGATTGCGGGTCTTGAGGTTGCGGAGCAGCCACGACAGGGTCAGTCCCGAATCGATGATGTCCTCGACGATCAGCACGTGGCGACCGGCAATGTCCTTGTCGAGGTCCTTGAGGATGCGCACTACACCGGAGGACGACGTCGACGAACCGTACGAACTGACGGCCATGAACTCCATCTGCGTCGGGATCGGCAGCGCACGAGCGAAGTCGGTCATGAAGAAGATCGCGCCCTTGAGCACGCCGATGAGAAGCAGATCGCCTTCGGGTGCACCCGGCGGATACCGTTCGGCGACCGACTCTGCCAGTTCTGCGGTGCGCTTCTCGATCTCTTCCTGCGAGATCAGCACCGACGCAATATCGCCTTCGTACACCGGGTCCTACCTACCTTCCGTCAGTCGTCCGCACACCGTTGCTGGTCGACGAACTCGAGGATCAGCCTGCCACGCCGTCGTGCCACCACCAACCTGCTCCCCCGTCCGGGACCGCGGCCGACGGCCACCGGTCCTTGCCCGCGCCATCCTCTCACCAGGGCGTCCACTGCCCGGAGGGTCCGGTCGGGCGGTGACGAGACTCCCATTTCGATCAACCACGCCCGCACCGCACGACGCCCGACCGCCGGTGGCGCCGACGCGAGCGTCGCGGTATCGAGTTGCTGCTCTCCTACTGGGGCGCCCGGTTGCCCGAGGGCGTCCGACAGCACGCTCGCCGCGGCCGCATCGAGAGCTTCACCGTCTTCGCGCAACTGCGCCGCGGTTCGCGCGAGCGCCGCAGCCACTCCACCACCGAGAGCGTCCTCTAGCAGGGGGAGAACCTCGCTCCGCAGCCGCACGCGCGTGAACCGCGAGTCCGAGTTGTGCGGATCCTCGTACGGGTCGTAGCCGAGCTCCTCACACGCCAGCCGAGTGGTGTCGCGCCGAATGCCGAGGAGAGGGCGCCCCCACGGGTCGTCGAACGACGCCATTCCACGGATCGACCGCAGACCCGAGCCGCGGCCGAGGCCGAGCAGGACGGTTTCGGCCTGATCGTCGAGAGTGTGTCCGAGCAGCACCGGATGGCCGCACCGCGCGTCGTCGAGGGCCTCGTATCGCGCGTGACGGGCGGCGGCTTCGAGTCCGCCGGGGCCGGTCACATCGACCGCTCGTACCTGCGCTGACGCGCATCCGACCGACTCCGCGAATTCGACGGCTCGTGCGGCGACCACGTCGGATCCGGCCTGTAGTCGGTGATCCACCACTACCGCGTGCACCGCATGGGCCTCGGCGACGGCGGCGGCGGTCAGGGCCGCCGAGTCGGCACCACCGGAAAGCCCGACGACGACGGTGGTCGCGCCATACTCGGTGAGCCACGCGCGCACTGCCAATCGGATCTCGTGGATCGCGGGGGTCGCGGGGAGCAGGGGTGGCGATGCCGCAGCCATCGTCAGCCCAGCACTCGCGCGATCCAGGCTTCGGGCTTGTCGATCTCGCCGAGTGTCGGCAGTGCGTCCGGCCCGGACCAGACCACGTTGAACCGCTCCATCCCCACCTTCTCCACGACGGCGTCGACGAACCTCTTGCCGTGGACGTACTGCGCGATCTTCGCGTCCATCCCGAGCAGGATGCGGATGACGCGGTGGATCGGATTGCTGCTGCGTCGCCGCCGGCTGTCGAACGCACGACGGATGCGGACCACCGAGGGAACCACTGACGGTCCGACCGCGTCCATGACATGGTCCGCGTGCCCCTCGAGAAGGGTGCCCAGCGCGAGCATCCGGTCGAGGCTTTCGCGTTGCGGTTCGGCCTGCAGCGCACGCATCAGGCCGAGCATGCCGCGCTGCGACATCGGTTTGCCTTCGGGTTCGCGCAGGTCACGGACAGCCGAGATCAGGCGCCTGGCGATGTCGCCGATCGGCTCGTCGACGGCTGCCGAGAGTTCCCCGGCGGCGTCGCGCATGAGGTCGGCCATCCAGGGTGCCTCCGCGAACTGCACCCTGTGGGTTACCTCGTGCAGGCATACCCAAAGCCGGAAGTCTGCGGTGGGCACCTTCAGGGCCCGTTCGACGGCGACGACATTCGGGGTGACCAGCAGCAGCGTCCTGGAGAACGGGTCGTACTGTCCGAGCACCGCCGAGGACAGATAGGCGAGCATCGCACCGGCCTGCGCTCCTGCGGGCTTCGCGGCCCACGAGCGGTTCTCCCCTTCGCCGACCAGTTCGGACATCGAAGCGGCAGCCGCGTGGACCCACCCCGGCCGGTCGACGACGAGTGCAGGCCGCGGCGCGGCGCCGTCCCCGAGACCGGTCAGATCCCGGACCGGCGCCTCGGCCCGATCCGACGCGGACGCGAGTTCAGCGGCCGCGGTGTCGTATGTGTAGCGCGACATCGCAGGCGCGGGCCGCGCCAGCCGCGCGCCGACTCCCGCCGCGAACGACCAATCGATCGCGTCGCCGAGTGCGCGGTCGGCGCCACTCATCGGCATCCGCATTCTCGGAGGACCGCAGCCACCGCATCGAGCGCGGGCCTGGCCTCACCGGGGGAACGATCGTTGGACAGCAACGCGAACGAGAGCACCCGACCGTCGACGTCGACGACATAGCCCGAAAGTCCACTCACCAGATTCAGTGTGCCCGTCTTGGCTCGAACCCACCCGGCTCCGGCGCGATTCGTCGCACCGTAGCGATCAGCGAGGGTGCCGGTGCCTCCGGCGACAGGCAAGTAGTCGAGTATGGGACGCAGTTCCTCACGGTCCGGTGCCGCGGCGGCCGCCATGATGGAGTCGAGCAGACCGGCGGGGATCCGGTCGTCGACCGAAAGGCCGCTGAGGTCGACAAGCGTTACCCCGGAGGTGTCGAAGCCCGCGCCCTGCAGCACACGCAGGACGGCACCGGTGGCATCGGAGAAGGAAGCCCCGACCCCGGCCTCCATCGCGACCTCACGACCGATTGCCTCGGCGAGCACATTGTCGGAACGGCTCACCATCTGGCCGAGCCGGTCGCGCAGCGGTGCCGATTGCACCGATGCCATGGGGGTCGCACCGGGAGGGGCAGACGCGAGAGCCACTGTTGCAGGATCTGCGCCGAGTGCAGTGGCAAGTGCCCGGCCCGCGTCCAGGGCGGGTGTGGCGCTGCGCGGCGATTCGTCTTCGAGCGGGTCGGATCGCCCACTGTCGAGCATCACCGGCTCGATCGGGGCAACGAAGCCCGCGGGGACGTCCTCGGGGAACCATCCGGGTGCGAGGAGCTCGCCGCTGTACGCACCGGTGTCGACGAGCACGGTGTCGACCACACTTCCGGAACGTGTGATCTGGTCGGCGAGGTCGGCGATGCGCGGAGCGCCCGGATAGAAGCCGTCCTGACCGGCGGGCTGCGCTGTCAGTGTCGGGTCGCCCCCCGCGACCAGCACGATCTCGCCCGGCCGGGATCCGGACACCACCTTCGTCGTGACCCGATGGTCGCTCGGCAGGGCGATCAGCGCCGCTGCTGCCGTGAGCAGTTTCGTGGTGGACGCCGGTGTCATCGGACGGTCGGGCTCGTGTGACCAGAGCACAGTGCCCGTCGCGGCGTCGGTGACCGATCCGGTGAATGCGCCGAGTCCCGGGTTCGCGACGGCAGCGCCGAGTGCAGTGGCGAGCCCGGAGGGGCTGGGTGCGGGGGCGGAGTCGGTGACGGCTGCGACCTGCGGCGCAGCGACGACGGGCGCGGGGGCGGGGACCACCGCGGCTGATGCAGTGCTGCGGACGTCGTACACCGCGAACGCGCCACCGACCACCAGCGCCAGGAAGCCCACGATCCAGATACCGAGCAGGATCCGGAAGCTCCGACGTTTACGGGTCTCGAGTCCGCCCTGCTTCTTGCTCTTGCCTTGCCCCGCCAACGCGCCTCCGCTGTGTCCAACACACTCGCGCCCTTGGTGGTCGCGTGGTGGTCCGGTACCTGCACCTACAGCGTAGCGTCGGGACGGTTATCCTCACTGCGGACCATCGCCGCAGATACGGACGTCGTATCGACTGGCAAACATCGACGAAGTGAGGCAAGGCGTGGAGTTCGAGGTCACCATCGAGATCCCCAAGGGGCAGCGCAACAAGTACGAGGTCGATCACGAGACCGGCCGCGTCAAGCTCGACCGCTACCTCTACACCTCCTTCGGTTACCCCGCCGACTACGGCTACATCGAGAACACTCTCGGTGAGGACGGCGATCCGCTCGACTGCCTTGTGCTGCTCCCCGAGTCCGTGTACCCCGGCGTGATCGTCGATGCACGTCCGGTCGGCATGTTCAAGATGGTCGACGAGGCAGGCGGAGACGACAAGGTCCTGGCCGTTCCGGCCGGTGACCCGCGCTGGGATCACATCCAGGACATCAGCGATGTGCCGCAGTTCGAGCTCGACGCAATCAAGCACTTCTTCGTGCATTACAAGGACCTCGAGCCGGGCAAGCATGTCGAAGCTGCCGATTGGGCGGGCCGGGCCGACGCCGAGGCCGAAGTAACCGCGTCGATCGCGCGCTTGAAGGACAACGGCGGACACTGAGTCCGTAGGACGATGCGGACACCGAAGTCCGTAGGACGACGGCAGGCACCGCGTCCCCTGAAGACGACATCTCCCGGCCGATCACGAAATCGGCCCGGAGATGTCGTCTTGCTGCAGGGTGCGTCCTAGCGCCCCTTGAACTCCGGCGTGCGCTTCTGCATCACGGCCGCGATCGCTTCGGTGAGGTCTTCGGACGGCAAGAACGCCGAGTTCCAGGCCGCGACATAACGAAGACTGTCGTCGACCTGCGCGGACCGCGTGTGGTCGAGGACGTCCTTGATGCCGTGGACCACGAGCGGGGGGTTGCCTGCGATCTCGGCCGCGCTCGCGTGCGCTGCGGCGAGTGTTGCTGCGGCGTCGTCGAAGACGTCGTTCACGAGACCGATCTTCTCGGCGCGTGCGGCGTCGATGTCCTTGCCGGTCAGCGCGAGTTCACGTAGGTGCCCGTCACCGATGATCCGGGGAAGTCGCGCGAGGCTCCCCACGTCGGCGACCATACCGACCTTGACCTCACGGACGCTGAACTGGGCGTCGGCGCTGGCGTAGCGGATGTCGGCCGCCGAGACGAGGTCGACGCCGCCGCCGATGCACCATCCCGAGATCGCAGCGACGACGGGCTTACGACAGTCGGCGACGGCCGTGATGGCGCCCTGCATGCGCTTGACCATGGCGTGGAAATCGGTGCGGGGCTTCGCCTGCGCTTTGTCGGCCAGCACCGGCCCGAGCTCACCGGCCATGCCAGGAAGGTCGAGACCGTACGAGAAGTGCTTGCCGGAGCCGGTGAGCACGACGGCGCGAACCTCGGGGTCGGTGTCGAGTTGCGCGAAGATCTGCGGTAGTTCCGACCAGAAGTCCGGCCCCATCGCGTTGCCTTTGCCCGGGCCGATGAGCGTGACCTGGGCGACGTGTTCGGTGCGCTCTACGGTGAACGCCTTCCAACTGGATGAATCAGTCATTACTCGAGAGTAATATTTGAGCGTGTAAACCGCATCGAGCTTCCGATCACGTCGATCCTTCTGGATCCGGTCACAGCAGTCACCGGTTTTCATAGGGTGGCATCATGCCCAGGCCTCTGCACCCGAATGCTGCCCGTGTCGCCGACACCCTCATCGCCCGAGGACATCACGGCCTGATCACCACGCAGTCGACGCCGGTGCGCACCGCCGAACAGGCAGCAGCCGCAGTGCGGGTCGACGTCGGAGCCATCGTCGAGTCCCTCGTACTCCTTCTCGACGAGGAGCCGATACTGGTTCTCGTCTCGGGCGCGCACCGGGTCTCACTCGAGCGGGCCGGCGCCAGGCTGGCCGGCACCCTCACTCCCGCACCCGACGACTTGATCGCCGAGGTCACCGGGCAACAACCGGGCGGTGTGGCACCGCTGGGGCACCCCACCAATCTGCCGACCTACGTCGACTGCGCTTTGGCGGGATACCCCGAACTGTGGGCATCGGGAGGGAGCCTGGACACCCTCTTCCGCACCTCGTACACCGAACTCCTGCGGATCACTGCGGGCGTCGACCTCGAGGTCGACTGATCACAACGTGCAGGAGGTCAGGATGCGAGGGCCACACGACCGTCCGGACGATCAGTGGCGCGACCTCTGCCTGCGGCGAACCTGCGCCCCAACTCCGCCGACGACGGTGAGATCTCGATGAGTCCGCGAGACTCTAGCCACGGCAGGGTTCCATCGACGATGTTGTCGACCGTGATGCCACCGGCCACCGGGATCAGGGTGACGCCGTCGGCGACCTTCACGGCATGAATATCGGCGATCAGGCCGGCCAGCCCGGTCGGAGTACCGACGTAGGACAGGCCCGCTGCTCCCCCGCCTGCCCGGCGCCACGCATCCTGAGCACGGCGACGAGCCACGCGCGCTTCGAGGTCGACGATCACTTCGAGGTCGACCAGCACCGTGAGGGCGTCGGGGTCGCGGCCTTCCGCCGAGGCATCGGCTCGTGCCCGATCGCGCAGCTTGCGCGCTTCCCGCAGATCTGCGGCGCGCACCCGCACGACGGTGCGCGGAGCAGCACTGAGGTCGAGCGGCCCACCGCCGTCGCGATCGACGGTGAGATCCGCCCACACATCTGGCCCTGAACCATCTACGAATTCGACTGCGACACGCAGGGACTCGGCTGAAGAAATACTACTGTAGGACATGAGAATTCCTCTCGATATGCCGAACTCGGCATCGAAAAAGCGGGAACGGGAACCTCGTCAGTCCGAACAGATGCAGGAGGCCGTGCGGCACAGGTCGACGTGGCGGCGGCACCACTGGGCCGCTGCCTGCGCCGAACTCCACACTGCCATGAGAAAACCCTACTGATCTCGCCGGGAATTGTCGATCGCTGCGGCGATCATCAGACGCACTCCGCCGCACCGTCGCCCGACTGCGTAAGGCCGATCCGGGTCTCCGGCGACGGGCTCCAGGCCCCCTCGACCTTGGCATACGACCACTGCGGCCCGCTCGCCACCAGCTGCCGAAGCGCCGCGAGCAGACGATCGACGTCCGCCGAGGAACTACCCAATCCCAGCGAGGCGCGCACCGCACCACCGGGAAGGCCGACGCGGGCGAGCAACGGGTGGGCGCAGAAACGCCCGTCACGAACACCGATGCCGTGTTCGGCCGAGAGGTACGCGGCTATCTCGCCGGGCTCGAAACCATCGATACCGAAGGTCACGATCCCGACGCAGTCTGCCGAATCATCCCACAGCCTAAGGATTTCCACGCCGTAGATGTCGTGCAGGCCATCGACAAGCTGCGCGCACAACAGCTCCTCGTGACGCGCAGCTGCCTCGGCGTCGTGCGACGCGAGAGTGTCGCACGCGGCAGCGATCGCCGCGACCCCCAGCACGTTCGGGGACCCGGCTTCGTGCCGGGCAGGGGCGCACGCCCATTCGGTGCGGTCGAGGGCGACCTCACGTACTGCTCCGCCCCCGGCGAGGTACGGCTCCGCGACATCGAGCCAGTCGCGACGTCCGACGAGCACCCCGGCACCGAACGGCGCGTACAGCTTGTGGCCCGAGAACGCGAGATAGTCGACGCCGAGCTCGGCGAGGTCGACGCGGCGATGCGGAACCAGCTGGGCACCGTCGACGAAGATCCGTGCGCCGCACGCGTGGGCGAGTTCGGCGAGTTCGGCAATCGGCAGCACCTCGCCGGTCACATTGGACGCTCCCGTGATGGCAAGCAGTGCCGTCGGCGCACGCTCGAGCTCGACGGCGATCCGCCACACGGTTTCCGAAACCGAATCCGCAGCTTCGACCACACGAGTGTTCTTCCACGGCAACAAGTTCGCATGATGCTCGATGTCGAGTACCACCACGTCGCCGGGGACTGCACCGGCGAGCAGGTTGATCGAATCCGTGGTGTTTCGGGTGAAGACCACGACCTGGTCCTCGTCGGCACCGACGAACCGGGAAACCGACTCACGCGACTCCTCGTAGCTCGTGGTGCTGATGCGCGAGGCATAGCCCGCACCACGGTGCACGCTGGCGTAGAACGGCAACAGCTCGGAAATCCGGTCCGTCACACTCTCCAGAGCCGGTGCGCTCGCCGCATAGTCGAAGTTCGCGTAGCTGCAGGTTCCGCCCTGCACCAGAGGAACCTGCACGTCACAGCCCGACACGCGAGCAAAGGGAGCGATACAGGTGGAAGTAGCAACAGTCATGACGAATTTCCCTCATCGATCAGGGACCCGTCGGTGATCGCCACGACGATGGTGAATCGTTCGCCGGCGGAGTCCGCGCTTGCTGCGTCCGGGTTCGGTACGTCAGCCAGGTCGTCACCCGGAGCACCCCACCGCGGCGGAGGGTTGCCGACCAGCGAGCCGGGGCTTGACGCTGGTACTCATGACCTGCCGAAGACAATGACACCGGGCACACTGCGTGTCAAGTCGGCATCCCGTCGAGGCCCTCCGCACGGTCTCCGGCCGAAAGAGAATTTCTCCTTCTGACCTGCGGAGGAACCACCATCGTGCTTTGCTCTGAGGCGTGACACCGCACACCCCCACCCGCTCGCTGCGCGTACCGAACGTTCATCTGTTGTCCACCTTCACGTGAAATAACCCGGATCGCCCACCCGAGTAGAAGGACAGCGGATTGTCTGCTCAACCCCCGCCCGCAGCCGACGACACGTCGCTCGTACCGGAAGTCTTCCTGCGCGGATCACACGCACCCGCGCCGCGCACACTCGTCGACGTACTTCGCGCCAGCGCCGAATCGCACCCCCACGCTCCTGCAATCGACGACGGCACCACGATGCTCGAGTACGCCGAACTGCTCGACCAGGTCAGCGCAGGAGCACGTGGACTCGCGGAGGCCGGTGTGGGCGCCGGCGATCGCGTCGGGGTGCGCATGTCGTCCGGATCCAAAGACCTCTACATCACCATTCTGTCCGTTCTCGCCGCAGGCGCCGCCTACGTCCCGGTAGACGCCGACGACCCCGATGAGCGTGCCGAGCTGGTCTTCTCCGAAGCAAAGGTGACCGCGATCGTCACCGATGCGGGGATCGGTCCCGGCACCGCTCCTCCTGCCGACGAACCGGACGTACGCGAACCGGCCCTCGACGACGACGCGTGGATCATCTTCACCTCGGGTTCCACCGGCACCCCGAAGGGTGTCGCCGTCACACACCGCAACGCCGCCGCCTTCGTCGACGCCGAAGCGAACCTGTTCTGCCGGGAAGAACCTCTCGGCCCAAGCGACCGGGTCCTCGCAGGTCTGTCCGTCGCATTCGACGCATCATGCGAGGAGATGTGGCTGGCCTGGCGGCACGGCGCGTGCCTCGTTCCTGCGCCGCGTTCGCTCGTGCGCTCCGGAATGGACCTCGGCCCGTGGCTGGTCTCTCGCAACATCAACGTCGTCTCCACGGTCCCGACCCTTGCGGCGATGTGGCCCGGCGAGGCACTCGAAGCAGTGCGCCTGCTCATCTTCGGCGGGGAAGCATGCCCGCCCGACCTCGCCGAGCGTCTCGCCGTGCCCGGCCGTGAAGTGTGGAACACCTACGGCCCCACCGAAGCGACGGTGGTCGCGTGCGCCGCCATCATGGACGGCACCGGACCGATCCGGATCGGTCTGCCACTCGACGGCTGGGATCTTGCGGTCGTAGACACCGAGGGCAATCCCGTCGCCGAAGGACAGTCCGGCGAGCTCGTGATCGGCGGTGTCGGGCTCGCCCGCTACCTGGACCCGGCGAAAGACGCCGAGAAGTACGCGCCCATGCCCACCCTCGGCTGGGATCGCGCCTATCGCAGCGGCGACCTCGTCGTACTCGACAGTGCGGGACTCCTTTTCCAGGGACGCGCCGACGACCAGGTCAAGATCGGCGGACGCCGCATCGAGCTCGGCGAGGTCGACAATGCCCTGCAGAACCTGCCCGGTGTCGCCGGTGGTGCGTGCGCGGTCCGCAAGACCTCGGCCGGAAGCTCGATTCTCGTCGGCTACATCGCCTCGACCGATCCCGACTTCGACGTTGCCTCCGCCCACGACCTGCTGTCCGAACAGCTTCCAGCAGCACTCGTACCGCGTCTCGCGCTCGTCGACGAGCTTCCCACTCGTACGTCCGGGAAGGTCGATCGTAATGCCCTGCCGTGGCCGCTGCCCGGCGCCGACGCCGACTCGGTCGAAGCGCTCGGACTACCTCCGACCGCCGAATGGGTCGCGGAACTGTGGTCGTCACTGCTCGGCGCCCGCATCGAAGGACTCGACGACGACTTCTTCGAACTCGGCGGAGGTTCTCTGTCCGCCGCGCAACTCGTCACCGCACTGCGTGAGCGCTATCCCGACATGACGGTCGCCGAACTCTACGACCGGCCTCGGCTCGGGTCCCTCGCCGGCTATCTCGACGAACTCGCCCCGACGGAGACCACGGGTCCGCGCGAAGTCACCCCGGTGTCGCGAGGGGCGCAGTTCCTCCAACTCGCTGCGACGGTACCCCTCACGACGTTGACCGGCCTCCAATGGATCACGTGGCTGGCGATTCTGAACAACATCATCGCAATGGCCACCGATGTTCCGTGGACCGTGACGTTGTCGTGGTGGTGGATCGCAGCAGGCGTCGTCGTGTTCCTTTCACCGCTCGGCCGGATGAGCACGGCGGTCCTGGGCGCGCGGCTACTTCTGCGCGGGCTGAAGCCAGGCAGTTATCCCCGCGGCGGCGCGGTACACCTGCGGCTGTGGACCGCGCAGCGGTTGTCGGAGGCGTCCGGCGCGACCAATCTGTCCGGTGCGCCGTGGATGCGCCAGTACGCGCGGGCGCTGGGCGCGAAGATCGGCCAGGGCGTCGACCTGCACACCCTTCCGCCGGTCACCGGCATGCTCGTGCTCGGCGACGGCTGCTCGATCGAACCCGAGGTGGATCTGTCGGGGTATTGGGTCGATGGCGACCTCGTCCACATCGGAAGCATCAGGATCGGAGCCGGTGCCTCGATCGGCGCACGCTCGTTTCTCGCCCCGGGTTCACGCGTGGGCAAGAACGCCGAGGTTGCCGCAGGATCGGCCGTATTCGGCCGCGTCAAGGCTGCGCAGCACTGGGCCGGTTCACCCGCGCAGAAAACCGGAAAAGCCGAACCGCAATGGCCTTCCGAGGATCCGCCCCGCGGCGCGCGCTGGGTCCCCATATTCGGTGTCACGTCCATCCTTCTCGCAGGACTTCCGATCATGTCGATCGGCGCGGGTGTCGCACTGCTCGTCTGGTGGGTCAAGGACACCGTGAGTGTGTCCGAGGCCGTCGTCCGTTCCCTTGCGATGCTCCCGGCAGGCGGAATTCTCACCATGGCCGTGTTCGCGGTGCTGACCTTGATCACCGTGCGGTTGCTGTCGATCGGAATGGCCGAAGGCTGGCATCCGGTCCGAAGCCGCGTCGGGTGGCAGGTCTGGGCAACCGAACGCCTGATGGATTCCTCGCGTACCTTCCTGTTCCCGCTGTACGCGTCGATGCTCACTCCGATCTGGCTGCGGCTGCTCGGCGCCGACATCGGCAAGGATGTCGAGGCCTCCACTGTCCTCATGGTCCCGAAGTTCACGAAGGTCGCGGACGGCGCCTTCCTTGCCGACGACACCATGGTCGCCTCGTACGAACTCGGCGGCGGCTGGCTGTACATTTCGCGCGCCAAGGTCGGCAAGCGGGCGTTCCTCGGAAACTCGGGCATGGCCGCACCAGGTCGTCGCGTGCCGAAGCACGGCCTCGTCGCGGTCCTGTCGGCCGCACCGGAGAAGGCGAAGTCGGGATCGTCATGGCTCGGCAGTCCCCCCGTGCGGTTGCGCCGTGCCTCCGGCGAGTCCGATTCGAGTCGCACATTCGAGCCGCCCCTGAAACTGAAGATCGCGCGCGGAGTCGTCGAGACCTTCCGCCTCGTTCCGATGATGGTCACGTTCGGAATCGGCCTGATGGTGCTGTTCTCGCTGAACTCCATTGCCGTCCATCGCGGTTACGCGACCGCGGCACTGGTCAGTGGACTCGTGCTGATGGCCGCCGGTGCGCTGGCGTGCATCATCACCATCGCAGCGAAGTGGCTCGTCGTCGGGCGCATCGGGCAGGAGGAACACCCGCTGTGGAGTTCCTTCGTATGGCGCAACGAGGTATCCGATACCTTCGTCGAGATGGTCGCCGCGCCGTGGTTCGGTCAACAGACACCCGGCACCGCCGTGATGAACTTGTGGTTACGCGGTCTCGGCGCGAAGATCGGTCGTGGTGTGTGGTGTGAAAGTTACTGGCTGCCGGAGGCCGACCTCGTCACGCTGGGACCCGGCGCGACCGTGGAGAGGGGGTGCGTGGTTCAGACCCACCTGTTCCATGATCGGATCATGTCCATGGACACCGTGACCCTCGACGCCGGCGCCACGCTCGGCCCGCAATGTGTCGCGCTCCCCGCATCGGGAATCGGCGCAGGTACCACTGTGGGGCCTGCGTCCCTCGTCATGCGCGGCGACGTGGTTCCCCCCTCCACCCGCTGGCAGGGCAATCCGATTGCGCCGTGGTCCCGGCCCGGTGATTGGTCGCCGCGATGAAGCCGCTCAAAGCAGCGAAACCGGTAGCACCTACCGGGCCCGATCGCCCGCTCGACCCGTATCTCCCCCAGAGCGGGAACCGAGGGTATCTCGTGTCGCGGTACGAGCTGGACCTGACGTACAAGGTGAGCGCCAATCGGCTCGAAGGGCGTGCCACGATCATCGCCACCACGACCGACGTCCGGGCGAAGTACACACTCGACCTCGCGCAGACCATGCGCGTGACCAAAGTGGCGCTCAATGGGCGACGCCCGTCGAAATTCACCCACCGCAACGACAAACTGACGGTCACACCCTCGCAAACCGTCCCGGTCGGGGCCGTTCTCACGTTCTCCATCCAGTACGCCGGTACCCCCGCCCCTCGGCACACCATGTGGGGTGACGTCGGTTGGGAAGAACTCGACGAGGGTGCACTGGTCGCCAGCCAGCCGAACGGTGCACCGACATGGTTTCCGTGCGACGACCATCCCGGTTCGAAGGCCACCTACCGAGTCTCGATCACTGCGGACGCACCGTTCCAGGTCATTTCCAACGGGACGTTGCTCCGCAAGACGACGAAGGCCAGTCGCACCACATGGGTGTACGAGCAACCCGAACCGATGTCGACCTATCTCGCGAGCGTGCAGATCGGGAATTACGAGGTCCGCAAGGTTGCGTCGTCGCCCGTCCCGCAGTTCGCGGTGCATCCGCCGAGGCTGCGCGCCAAGTTCGACAGGGACTTCGGACGTCAGCCGCAGATGATCGAAGTGTTCACGCGACTGTTCGGACCGTACCCGTTCGCGCATTACACCGCGCTCGTCACCGACGACGACCTCGAGATCCCGATCGAATCGCAGGGAATGTCGGTCTTCGGTGCGAACTTCTGCAGTGGCAACCGCGACGAGGAACGACTGGTGGCGCACGAGTTGGCGCACCAGTGGTTCGGAAACAGCCTAACCTTGAAACGATGGAAGGACATCTGGCTGCACGAGGGCTTCGCGTGTTATGCGGAGTGGTTGTGGTCGGAGAACTCCGGGGGATCATCGGCGCACGAACACGCGCGGATGGCGCACGCCAGGCTTGCCCGCCTGCCGCAGGACATCCTTCTGGGCGACCCCGGGCCCAAGGACATGTTCGACGACCGGATCTACAAGCGCGGTGCCCTCACATTACACGCGTTGCGACTACGTCTCGGCGACGAAAGTTTCTTCACCCTTGTTCGTATGTGGACGACCGAGTATCGGCACTCCAACGTCACCACCGACCAGTTGACCGATCTGGCAACGAGATTCACCGATGTATCGCTGCGGCCACTGTGGGATGCGTGGCTCGGGGCCACCGCACTGCCACCTCTGCCGAACGGTCGGCTTTCCTAGATCAGGGAAGGTCCACCTGCGAGGCCAGCCAGCGGCCGTCCACGAGCTCGAGCGTCATGAGGACACGACTGCGATCGAGACGCGGTTCCGGGACGACCGAGTTCGTGACCGTCTGATCGATGAACAGCAACACCTCGACGCGATCGGTCGTTGCCGACTTCACGCCGGCTTCGACCACCGTGCCTTCTGCCTGCGCGTTGTTGTCGACGAGGAGCTGGCGCAGTTCGCCGCTCGACTGCGCGTACATCTCCTTGAACTCGCCGGTGGCGCCGTTCAACACTGCATCGAAGTTGCTGTCGAGTTCACCGGGGCTGACCGAAGTCAGCGTCACCGCGTACTCCTGCGCCGTCGACAGCGCCTCGGCAGCAGCCGCATTGACGGATCTGACCTCGTGTGCCTTCCACGCGAAGAATGTCGCGCAGGCCACCGACGCCACGGTGATCACCACGAGCACGGCGGTACGGACCCGACGCATGCGTCGACCCGAATCGACTTCCGGTCCGGTGCTGTCGTGGCCGTCCTCCTCGACGGATTCCTCGGTGGCGGATTTCTCGGTGGCGTCCTGATTCACCGGATCGACGGTGTCCGCCGCGAGTTCGTCTGCTGCCAGGGTGGAACCGGTCTTGCTCATGTGCGTACTCCTTCCAGAGAGGTGTGTACCAAATCGTCGGTCATCTCGGGTAGATGTATTCGTCAGGCGGGCCACCATATGTCAGTGGAACCGACAGCGGCCCAATCGGAGTCGGGTCGGCGGTACGAGCCGGGTCTGCACCCGGCGGAAGCGCGGCCTCCCCTTCCTCCCCGGGCGGCCGGGGAGCGTTCCGGGCGCCACGGATGAGAACCGACGGATCGGGGTTGTTGCAGTAGGTATACAGGTAGGGCTCCGGAAAATCCGGGACCGCCGGTGGCCGACGAGGAAGGTCGTAATCGCAGGTGTAACGCGGATACAAATTGACGTACGCCCATATACCGCCGTCATGGAACGCTGATCCGATCGCCTCGAGTGTCGAGCCGTCCCGCTCGGTCGGGAAGAAGAACTCCTGCAGAGCCGGCACCCGTACGTATGCCATTTGCGAGACCGTCGCAAGGTTACCGAGCAGCTGCACCATCGTGGGGGAATTGTCCGCAACGATCGAGTCGAGTGCACCGAGGGTCGCGGGAGCGTTGTCGACGAATGTCCGGAAGCCCGCATCCATCGACTCGACACCCTGCAGCAATGTGGACAGGTTGGCCGAGGTGGTCTGCATCCCCGGACTTCCCTCCGCAAGCGTGTTCAGCACCACCTTACTCGTATTGAGAACCGAAACAGTCTGCGGTAACACGGAATCGAGCGTCGAGATGAGGAAGGTCCCGCCATCGATGATGTCGGACAGCTTCTCAGGGGCCTCAGGGCTCACCCCCAATTCTTCGACGATCACCTGAACCTCGGCCGGATCGATCTGCGCGAGCATGCCATCCAGATTGTGCATGAGGTCGGACAGCGGGACCGGTGTCGAGGTATCCGCCGTCGAGATCACAGCACCATCTGTCAGGTACGGCCCGTCGTCAGTGCTCGGACGGAAGTCGAGATACTGTTCCCCGGCAAGCGACAGGCCCGCGACACGAACCTCTGCCCCTTGGGGAATCTTGGTCTGTGAATCGATCGAAGCAACCGCAACAACACCGTCGTCCGTGAGGTCCACCGCCGTCACACGGCCCACCGGAACCCCGCGCAGCGTGACGTCGCGATCGGGGAGAATGCCGCCGGACTGATCGAAATGCACCTGTACCTGGATCTTTCGGTCTGCAGGATTGAGTTCGAAGACGCCGAACACCAGATAGACGATTCCGAGCACGAGAGTCGTGGCGAGCGCCGTCAAGGACAATCCGAGACGATGCCGATACCCCGTCCGGACCGCACCGACTACCGGTGCTGCCATCCGGTCTGTCACACTCATCTTCTCGGTCACCCGCCCGCTCCTGTCAACCTGCCCTGCAGACGCAGCAAGGAATGGGTGATGGCACCTACCATCGTGTCGATGTCCGACACCTCCGGCAACCGGCTTCCTGGATCCCCAGAATGTCCGGGTGACGGAATCGCTCCGAGGATGAGCTGTTGCCAGTCTGCGTCAGCGCTCGCCGACGTCGAGTTCGTCGTCTTCATGATCGGAGCGAAAAGGCTGTTGACCGCTTCGAGTGAGGCATCGGGCGAGGTCGCCGCGTTGTTGAGTTCGGCCGCGATCCGGTTGATATCGGCGACCATCGACCGCGTATCGGTACCGTTGACCGACGGCAGCTTCGCCATCTGCGTACTGATCCGATCCACCTGCGTCACGAGGTCGAGTATCTCCGCCGTGTCGCCGGCGACGACCTCGAGCGCCGGACCCGCCGCAGCAACCACCTCGCGGATCGTCGATTTCCGTTCCGCCAATGTGGCAATGAGCATGTCGGTCTGAACCAGTGAGTGTTCGATCTCGGCAGACCGCGCACCGAGTTGCGTAACCAGGCGAGCAGACTCGTCGAGAAGGCTCTCGATGTTTGCGCCCCGTCCGTCGACAGCGTGACCGAGCCCGTTCACGATCTTGGTGAGGTTGCGCACTGCACCTCCATTGACGAGGACCGACGCGGTCGAGAGCAACTCCTCGATTGTTGCGGCAGCCGACGTGTCTGCGATCGGAATTGCGTCGCCGTCGCCGAGTGGAGGTCCGGCCACAGCTTCCCCTTCGGGTGCCTGGAGCGCAACGAAGACATCTCCCAGCGGGGTCGCCGAGCGCAATTCGGCACCGCTGCCGGCAGGCACCACGACCCCCTCAGCAACGCGCATGGTCACGATCGCCTGATATCCCTCCACGGCCATCGATTCGACCTCGCCCACATCGACGCCGTCGAGCTTGACCTTGGCCTTCGTCGGGAGGTTCAACGCGTTCTCGAATGTTGCCGTGAGAGTGTACGAGTCACCACTCAAACCCGGAGCCGGCAGCGGAAGCTGCTCCAAGCCCACCGAGCAGGCCGCGGTCGACGTCACCGCAGCCATCACGCAGGCAGCGCCTACGCCTCGTCTGATACTGAGCCTCACTGGTGCATCCCCGCTAGTCCTTCGAGCATCCCCGACATCCCGAAATCCGGGCCGAGGTCGCTGACTGTGCCGGTGTCACAACCCAGATCTCGCATTCCCATGAGATTGCAGACCTCCTTGACCAATACCCCATCGAGCGCGACCCGCTCGAGCAGACCGTGCACGCGGGCGCCGCCGTTCTCCCGGTCCATGACGTGGTAAGCGTTGTTCAGCAGGAGGGGGGCCAGGTCCAAGAACTCTCCGATCTCCCGCTGATAGTCGGCGAGCGCACGGGTGAGCGTCTCGGCGTTCGTCGCCGTCGCCTGCACCGCACCGCGGTTGGCTGTCAGCAGATCATTCGTCTGCAGCAGAATGTCATTGATCATGGATCCGGTGTCGCCGAGGCCTATACCGGATTCGGCCAGCACAGCACTGAGCTGGTTCGTCACTGCCCCGAACTCACGAATGTCCTGATCATTGACTGCCGCAGCCTCGGACAGCACTGCGAGATTGTCGACGATCGCGGTCAGTTCGTTGCGCGTCTGAGCACCCCCATCAGGCCCGATCTTCAAAGCCTCCGACAATGTTCCGAGCGCAGACCGGATACTGCTACCCTGCCCGTCGGTCATCGATGCGCCGGCGCTGAGGAGTTCGGCGACAGCTCCGTTGCCCTCGCCGTCGCCTTGGAGTTCGAGCGCCATGGTATCGGCCATGGCGATAAGCCGGTCGAACTCGATGGGGGTGCGAGTCCGATCGAGTCCGATCACGGCCTCATCCTCGAGGGTGTCGCCGCCGCGATACACCGGGGTCAGTTCCACGTGCCTGTCGGTGAGTACCGATGTCGATACCGCAACTGCTTGCGCATCGGATGGAATCTCCATGTCACCGTCGATATTCATCGTCACCGCCACGTGGGTCCCCTGTGGTTCGATCGCGGTCACACGGCCGACCTTGATTCCCAGCACCGCCACGGTGTTTCCGACGTAGAGCCCCGCGCCGTTGTCGAACTTTGCAGTGACGGTGATCTCGTCGTTGCCGGCGAACCACGATCGAAACCCGATGAACGCGAGCCCCGCGACAACGGCAATCACCGCCACGATCGACAGCCATCTACGCGTCCTCATTGGCAGTCCTCGAAATACTTTGGGAGCGAATGTAGTTCGGCATTACCGCTGATCGCGCACATCCACGAGTCGATGAACGGGCCGGCAACGGAAGTGAAATCCAGTTCGGGTCCGGTGCCGGTCGCGTTCGTGAAGTTACGGATCGGCACCGGGAGAATCTGAAGAATGTTGCGGAGCAGTGCATCCTGATTTCCCAGGCTCTGCAGCATCGAGTCGAGATCCGCGATCAACGCATCGAGTGACTCGCGATCATCGACGACGATCGTATGCAACTGTTGCACAAGGCCCGTGGTCGACGACAACAACCGTTCGACCAGATTCTGCCGAAGAGCCAGCTCGTTCACCATGTCACTGCCGTCTCGTACCAACGAACCGAGGTCGCCCTGCTGGGCACGGATGATCTCCGTGAGTTCGTAGGTTGCGGTTACGAGAGATCCCACCTGATCGCGACGGTCCGCTACGACCCTCGACAGGCTCTCGACGTTCTCCAGGGCCTGCGGCATCAGAGCTGGAAGATCGTCCAGCTCCCCGGCGAGTTCGGTCAGTGTCACACCCAATCTTTCCGCGTCGACCTGCTCGAAGGTCGTTGTCGCATCGGCGAGAACAGCTTGGAGATCATAGGGGACCACGGTATTGGACAGCCTTATCCTCTTGTCCGGGATACTGCCCTCGCCTGCCGGGCGCAACTCCACATAACGCGACCCGAGCAGCGTGGTGAGTTTGATCGACGCGACTGTGTCGGCACCCAAGTTCACACCGTTGTCGATCTTCATCTCGACAATCACGTGATCACCCTCGAGTCGCGCGCCTTCGACCGTACCCACCTGGATTCCCGCCACCGTCACCCCATCCCCCGGCGCGATCTGAGCTGCCTGCACGAATTCCGCTTCATATGTCGACTTTCCGATCCCCAGGTTTGCAACCCCTACCATCGCGACCAATACTGCGACAATCATCGCGACCGTCAAGATGCCGAGGGAGACGCTACGGTACGACTCAACCGGTCGCAGCCGGAATTTCCGAGCGGATGTGGTTCCTGTCCGTGTCATGGCCGTCACCTACAGATCGGGGATTGCTTGATTTCGCCGCCGGGCGTCGCACCTGCCACGATCGACGGGATGACATGGCTCAACTCGGGAACGAGCGTTGCGTTGATGTTGCACAGGTAGGCGTTCAGGTAAGAACCGTCCTCGCTCACACGGGCCAACCCTTTGAGTAGGCCGGGGAGATTGAATCCGAAGTACTCCCACGATGGTTTGGTGTCGACGAAGTGTCCGGTGAAACCCGGTTGCCTGCGCAGGAGTTCTTGCAGGTCCGGCTGCACTTCGCCGGTGAGTGCCGCAAGACTGTCTGTCGTGGTCGCAATCCTGTCGAGAGAACCGACCAGTTCCGGGCGCCTGGCGTTCAACTCCGCGAAGATCGAATGGGCACCGCTGATCACCGAGTCGATCTCACCACTCTGCGACGCGAGATCGGAGATGATGCCGTCCAAGTTGACGATGATGTCGCCGAGGATGCGGTCCGGTTCGGCCATCGACTCCGCAAGCCTCGATGTCTCGGCCACAAGGGTGGTCACGGATCCGCTGTCGCCCTGGAGCGCGGCGATCACCGAAGCCGTAATATTGTCTACCTGCTCCGGGTCGAGCACGCTGAACAGCGGCTCGAAACCATTGAGTAACACCGAGATATCGAATGACGGCTCCGTTCGCTCGAGCGGGATCTCGGCGCCGGCTTCGAGGATCGCGGTATCCGAGTTCTGCCCCAGGGAAAGCCCGAGATAGCGCTGGCCGATGATGCTCTGATAGGTGATCGCAGCCTCCGTGTTCGCGAACACCTGCTGGGACGAGTCGATGCTGAACCCGACCCGCGCAACCGTCTCATCGAGTGAGATCGAGTCGACCCGGCCCACTCGCACGCCGGCCATCCGGACGTCGTCGCCCACACGCAAACCGGAAACGTCGCTGAACACTGCAGAATAGGAACTCGTAGAGCCCTGCACTCCTCGCTGCAGGGTGACCACGACCGGCCAGGTCAATCCCGCCGAGATCAGCAGGAACACGATCAGCCCGATCAGCGGTTTGCGTATCGTCATCGTGGCCCTCCGCCCGTCTCGGGGGTCACTCGGATGTCGACGCCGCGTGTGATGGGCCCGAGTAGGAGGTCGGCCGCCCCGCCGAAGTCACCGCCGAGGATCTGATCGACAATGTCCTTCTCTGCGGGTGCACCGACCTGACCCACGTTGCCTCCTATCGGGGCTCGCTCGATCGTGCGTGTCGATCCGAGTCGTTCGGCCACAGGTGGAGCGCCCGTGTCCGGAGCTGTGGCGCAGCTGGGCCCGGCCAGATCTCCGTACCGGGGGCAGTCAGTGCGTGTGTACTCGATGTGGGGTGTCGCCTGGAATACGAACTTGCCCGTTCCGTTCTGCTGGCCGACCGGCCAGAACTCCGTCCACCACTTCCCCGAGATCCAATTCATCCTATTGACGATCGGAGTGAACTCGTGAGCACCGTCGGCGACCACTCCCAGCACGGGTTCGAGTTGGGTGGTTATGCCGACGATTCGGTCGGTGTTGTTCTCCAGCGACGTCGCCATCGTCGAGAGCGTGTTGGCACTTCCGAAGAACAGCGTCGAGAGCTCCTCCTGCTTCTCCGCAATCGTCCGCATAGGCACGACAGCATGATTGACTGCATCGAGCAGTTCCGGAGCCGAATGCTGCAATCCTTCCACTGCATCCGCCAACGCGGACAGTGTCGACGGGCCGCCGTCGGGGGTCACGACGGCACCGACCTCGTGCACGATTCGCTGCAATTGCGCTCCCGCACGGACGATGTCGTCGCCCCTTCGATCGGTGGCCTGCGCCACGGTGGCGAGGACACCAAGGGTTTCCTGAGAGCTGAGACGCGCTGTCGCGGCCGTGAGGTCGCGAAGCTTCGTCAGTGCGGTTTGCAGTTGCACTGTGGACAAGCTCTCGTCCTGAGGGATCGTTGCCCCCTCTTCGAGATGGGGTGCGGGGCCGTTGTCGACCAACTGGACCGACGAGACGGCGAAGACGTTGCTCGGTACCACGCGCGCGGTCACCGTTGCGGGAATTCCTTCGAGATGTTCGGGCAGGATAGAGATATTCACGAGATTGGCACCGCCTCCCGCAGGGAGTTCGACGTCGTTCACTTCCCCGACGAGAACACCACGGAACTTGACGTCGGACCTGGCGGGTAAGCCGTCCCCGACGTCGGCCAGGGTCGCAGTGATGTCGTAGCCCTTGTCGAAAGCACCGCCCATCTTGACGAAAATCCCCGCGACGAACAACACGGCCACCACGAGCGCGATGCTGCCCCGCAGAACGAGGCCCCGGAGCGACACCCCGTGCGGATCGCTCTCCAACAGAAACGACATCGCCTACCCCCCGAGCCTTGCACCGGAGCCGAGACCCCAAAACAGAAGAGTAAGAAGAAGGTTCATGACAATCATCGCGGATATGCTCGCTCGCATCGCTCGCCCGGCCGCGGTACCGACGCCCTGCGGACCCCCAGCGGCGTAGTAGCCGTAGTAGCACTGGATCGTGGTGGTGATGATCACGAAGACGATCGTCTTCAATAGCGAGTAAAAAATATCGGCGCCACTGAGCACCAAGGAGAAATAGTGGTCGTAGGTTCCGGACGAGACTCCGCCTGCCATGCCGATCACAACCTGCACTGCGACATAGTTGACCGCCAGGCAGACAAGGTAGAGGGGAATCACCGCCACCACAGATGCAAGAAGCCTTGTGGTGACGAGATAGGGGATGGACCGAATCGCGAGCGTTTCCATCGCGTCGATTTCCTCGGAGATCCGCATGGCCCCGAGCTGCGCGGTGAATCGGCAACCGGCCTGCGCAGCGAAGGCGAGCGACGCCATGATGGGCGCGAGTTCACGGGTCGTGGCCGTGGACGAGATCATCCCGGTCGCGGGCTCGAGACCGAGCAGGTGCAGCGCGTTGTATCCCTCGATGGCCACGATCGCACCGGCAGCCGCGCCGAGCACGATGATCACCCCGGCCGTGCCGCCACCGACGACGAGCGAGCCGTTCCCCCACGTCACGTCGGAGAGAATCCGAAGAAACTCTTTCCGGTAGTGCCGCAGCGTGGTGGGGATCGCGGCGACTGCTCGCATCAGGAATGTCACCATGTGCCCGAGTCGGGCGATCACCGCCGCCTGACTTCTGACCGCGGTGACGATCGGCCTTACACCCGGGGGAAAATAACTGGAAGCCACTCAGAACCCCGTCCGCGGGAACAGCAGTACGTACAACTGTGTGAAGGCGACATTGACGACCATCAGAAGAAGGATCGACGCGACCACTGTGGCGTTCACCGAATTCGCCACGCCCGCCGGGCCGCCACTGGTCGACAGTCCCTTCTGACACGCGACCACCGCGACGATCGCTCCGAATACCATGGCCTTGATCATCGTGAGAACGAAGTCGCCGACGGTCGCGAAGGAAGCGAAGGTGGCGACGAAGCTACCCGGCGTCCCGTTCATCACGAACGTGTTGAAGAGGTATCCGGACAGAAATCCGACGAAGCAGACGAGTCCTGTCAAGGCAAGACCGACCAGGATCGCGGCGGCCAACCGCGGAACCACCAGCCGCCTGATCACCGAGACCCCCATCACTTCGAGAGCGTCGATCTCGTCCCTGATCTTGCGCGACCCGAGATCCGCGCACACGGCCGAGCCGGCCGCCGACGCCATCAACAGCGCGGCGACCATCGGGGCACCCTGCTTGATCACGGCAAGACCACTCGCCGCTCCGGCCAGCGAGGTCGCTCCGACCTGTCCAGCGAGCAACCCGAACTGGATGGAGAGAGTCACTCCGATCGGAATCGCAACGAACATCGTGGGGAGCGCGGACGCCGACGCCATGAATGCCGCCTGGCGGATGAACTCCGCGAAAGGGAACCGAAGGGTCGCGATGTCCACCACGAGGTGCTGGACTGTTCGGACTCCGAGCTTGCATTGTTCGCCCACTGTCGCGAGGGCGGCCACCGGGTGGCGCCGAACGTACCCGCGCGCCCATTCATCGATCTCATCAGTGGCGGACTGCTCATACGTGGAAGTGGAACCCTCTTCTGCCACAGTCGATCCCCTTCACGAGCGGAAGAATTAGAAGTGCGCAGCCGATGTCAGATCGGCCGTCGCTCATACTCTGTACGAAAGATGCTGAGCGCGTGTGCAAAAGGTCTCAATTTCCACCAGGCACGATCCCGGACCCATCACGAAGAACCAGCAGACAGGATGCGGCCGAAACCGGACGCCCCGGCCGAACACCCCCGACACCCTCGGCCGAACCGGTCACTCTACGAACGAGCATCTGACATGCATCAAAGTAGAAGAGAGTTCTCACAATTGCAATGATCATTTACAAATCGGTGTCGAAGGCGACCGGATAAGCGCTGTTATACATTCGCCTACCTGCAGAGATGGACATCAGTCGAATTTGCTCAGCACCCACTCGACGAGTTCGACCGTCTCCGCATGCCCGCCTGTCACACCCAGGGAATCTTCCATGACCAGCACTCGCGACAAGCTGGTCATGAGTACCGAGACCACGACCGAATGGATCTTCTCGGAGAGGTTCACGCGGTCGAGGATCTTGTCGAGCGCCTCCCGCTGGCCCGCGCGGAACTGTTCGGAATAGTTCGCAATCTCAGACCGCAAGGCCTCACGGTGGCGCGACATGGCGATGAACTCCATGGTCACGGCGACTCCGGCGGGATTCGTGCTGAAGTCCCACAGCGCCCGCAGCGGGTTGGGCGCGTTCATCAGATCGGCCTGCATGACCAAGCCTTCCTCGGCGCGGCGGCGGAAGATCTCCAGGAACAGGTCGTCCATCGTCCTGAAGTAGTAGTGGACCAACTGCGGCTTCAATCCAGCCCGATCAGCGACTCTTCTGGATGTCACTGCGGCGTATCCCTTTTCGATCATCAACGCCTCGGCCGCATCGAGCAGGACCGTTCGGTTCTTCGCATCCGGTGCACCGAGCCTGCGCGACGACGCCATCCATCAACCTCCGCTTCACCAGTTGCACGGCTGCAACTTTGCAACATCCCATGGGGATAACTTATGTGATGTTGACCATATCAAGCCTCATATGTTATCCATGACACGAACAATGCTAGGCAGGTGCACAGCGCTCGGAGGTCGCCCCCCCAGCCCAGACCCTCGCGCGCCAACTGTATCGAATCTAGTTGCGCTGCAATACTTTATGTCTAGTTGCGCTGCAATACTTTATGCAATATCTAGGTCCTCCAGGAGGCTCGACTTGAACGACTTCGATACGAAGGACTACTTCACAGACCCGTCCTTCGTCGCCGACCCGCACCCGTTCTTCGACTATCACCGCTCGAAGTGCCCGGTACGACGACTGGAAGCCTCACAGAACGTCATCGCAGTCACCGGATACGACGAAGTCCTGGCGGTACTTCGCGATACAGCGAACTTCTCCAATATCGTCGCGCCGATCGGTCCCTTCCCGCCGCTACCGTTCACGGTGGACGGCGACGACATCAATGCGCAGATCGACGCACATCGCGAACAGTTTCCGATGTACGAGCATCTGGTCACCATGGATCCGCCCCAGCATTCGCGGACTCGACGGCTGGTGAGCGGCCTGTTCACACCGCGCAGACTCGACGAGAACGAACACTTCATGTGGGCGCTCTCCGATCGGCTGATCGATCAGTTCCACGCGTCCGGCAAGTTCGAGGCACTCTTCGGCTACGGGGTGCCCTTCGCCCTGTTGACGATCGCCGATCTCCTCGGTGTGCCCGCCGAACATCACGAGTCGTTCGCACGTCACCTCAACGCGCAGAAGGTCGGCTCGACCGAGGGCGAGTCATTGGGCACCAACCCTCTCGAGTTCCTGGACGAGAAGTTCACGGCATTCCTCGAAGACCGCCGCCGCGAGCCGCGTGCCGACGCCCTCACGATTCTGGCCGACGCGAAGTACCCCGATGGGGAAGTCCCCGACGTCGTCGAACTCGTCCGGATCGCCACCTTCCTCTTCGGTGCCGGTCAGGACACGACGGCCCGGCTCATCACCTCGATGCTGCTCCAAATCGCCGAGAACCAGGATCTGCAGACGCAACTTCGCGAAGACCGCACCCTGATCCCGCCATTCATCGAAGAGATGCTTCGCATGGAAGGCCCCGTCAAGAGCGACTTTCGTCTTGCACGCAAGACGACGACCGTGGGGGATGTGAAGATCCCGGCAGGCACGGTGGTCATGGTGTCGCTTCCCGCGGCAAATCGCGACCCGTCGCGCTTCGAGAAGCCCCATGAGCTTCGGATCGATCGCGAGAATGCACGTGAACATGTCGCCTTCGGTCGAGGAGTCCATTCATGTCCAGGCGGGCCATTGGCACGCGTCGAGGCACGCGTGACGATCGAGCGGATCCTCGACCGCATGCGCGACATTCGGGTATCCGAAGCCCGGCACGGCCCCGCGCATGACCGTGACTTCAGCTACGAACCGACCTACATCCTGCGCGGCCTTGCCGAGCTCCATCTCGAGTTCACCCCCGTCGGCTGAAAGGACGATTTCCCACATGGTCGACAACACCAGCAGCATCGAGGCGAGGACGAGGGTCGCAGTCGTCACCGGAGCAGGCTCCGGCATCGGGCTCTCGGTCGCCCGACAACTCGCCGCGCTGCACCACCCCGTCGCGTTGCTCGACCTGAGCGGCTCCGCAGCACAGCAAGCCGCGGATGAACTGAACGAAAACGGCGCGACGGCACGCGCATTCGAGGTCGACGTCGTCGATCGGCCCGGTGTGGATGCTGCCATGGAAAAGGTCCGCGCCGAACTCGGCGCGGTGAAGATCATGGTCACGAGCGCCGGAATCGAAGCAACCGCTCCGTTCACCGACATCGATCTCTCCGACTGGAAACGCATCATCGACGTCAACCTCACCGGCACATTCAACAGCGTGCAGTCAGCAGTACCCGACATGGTCGAAGCGGGTTGGGGTCGCATCATCACGATTTCATCGTCCAGTGCACAGTCCGGCGCCCCGGATCGAGCGCACTACGTCGCGTCGAAGGGCGGAGTCATCGCACTCACCAAAGCCCTGGCATACGAACTTTCTCCGAAAGGCATTACTGCCAACACGATTCCTCCGTCCATCATCGATACTCCGATGGCGCGAGCAGCCGAGGAATCCGGCGAGATGCTGATCAACTTCGAGGCACTCGCCAGCATGACGCCCGTTCGCCGGACGGGGACACCGCACGACGTTGCGGCAGCGACAGCGTTCCTCTGCTCTGACGATGCCGGCTTCATCACCGGTCAGGTCATCGGCGTCAACGGAGGCTGGTACCTCTGACCCAAGTACGGGGAGGCATGTGGCGACTGTGATGGGAGTCGTCATTCGGGGGATGGAGAAGTGTCCGGGGGATTCTCATCGGGTCCCTCGGACACTTCCGGCGCACACCGGGTGCAAAGTCTCGTATCGGGGCAGATGGAACTGTATCGACCACCGCATCCGGACCGGAATAGTCGGAACCGAACGTGGGTACCCGACTGCACATGCCAACCACCTCGAGGGGCCCAGAAGATCCGGACCGCGATCTCTCATCACCACCACCGCACAGCGATGTCCCCGTCCCGCCTTCGGGCGCGACGCCGGATCCTGACGCCACGAGTGACCTGCACCCTGACCTCGTCAGAGGAAAGGGCATCAGACGGACCCGCACCGGCGCGTTGTGGACCGCCCTGGTTACCGGCGTCCTCATTCTGCTGTTGCTGCTGGTGTTCATCCTGCAGAATCTCGACAGCATCACGCTGGAACTGTTCGGGTGGGACTTCTCGCTGCCCCTGGGTGTGGCGTTGCTGTTCGCAGCTATTGCTGGTGCGGCGATAGTCGGACTCACAGGGGGTCTCCGGATCCTGCAACTGCGGCATGCCGCCAACAGACAGCGCAACCTCAGTGCCGGCTCACGAAGTCGCTCCTGACCAGCGACGGCAGCTCGTTCACGTTCGACACCCAGTCAGCAGCTAGTCCTGCACCGGGTTCCGCAAAATTCTCAGAACCACGAGCACCGCACACGCTGTCAGTGCGCCAGCGGCTGTCGCCATAGCCGGAGATCCCTGGAATACAACTACCGACCCTGCGCAGAGCACACAGATGACCGTGGCCATCAGGAAGACCGGCCAGTCGGTTCCAACGGTGCGGGGCCACCTGTGAATCGCGGTCGGCAGTGATGTCATATCTTCGTATACCCCCGTGCCCCACGGTTTTACACCTTCTCACCGGATCTCGACAAGCTTCGAATCCGCCGCTGTCACGATTTCAGATGCCGACCATGTCGTTCTATGCCGCCGGCGGCTGGAGAAGCAAAGGCGACCGGCGCTCGGCGTCGAGGATTGTGGCGCAGCTCGGGCACAGCATCCGCGTTGTGATCATCCAGCCGTTGGTGCAAGCGTACGTGTCGGCGATCTCTCGGCTGCCTGCAGTAACGCGATACCCGTGGTCGCAGTGATCGCACCGAAAAATCCAATGATGATATCCCGGTGTAGGAGCTGTTTCACGCTGCAGCATCGCAAATCTTTCTATCCGAGGAATAGTATCCGTACTCGCGCAACGACCGCGCAGCAGTCGACCCAGGACACTATTACCCCACGGGTCGAAGGCTGAACCGTGCCAGCTGCATATTTATGGTGGAGGCCGGAGGCGCAGGGTCAAGTCCCAGGTAGTGGTGTATCGCCTGTGATCCTTCGTAGGGGTTAGGCGCTGAGTTCGAGGACGGGGTCGGTGCTCACCTCCGTCGTCGTGTCGGTCACTGGAGCGAGTCGGCAGCGGGCGAGGACTTCGAGGCCGAGGTAGCGGCGGCCTTCGGCCCATTCGTCGGTCTGTTCGGCCAGCACGGCCCCGACGAGGCGAACGATGGCCTGCCGGTTGGGGAAGATGCCCACGGCGTCGGTGCGGCGCCGGATCTCCTTGTTCAGCCGCTCGGAGGGGTTGTTGGACCAGATCTGGGTCCAGACGTCCTTGGGGAAGGCGGTGAAGGCCAGGATGTCGGCGCGGGCGGCGTCGAGGTGCTCGGCCACCGCCGGCAGCTTGGCGGCCACGTAGTCCAGCAGCCGGTCGAACTGGGCGTGCACCGCGGCGGCGTCGGGCTGGTCGTAGACCGAGTGCAGCATCGCCTTGACCGCCGGCCACATCGACTTCGGGGTCACGCTCATGAGGTTGGCGGCGTAGTGGGTGCGGCAGCGCTGCCAGGTGGCGCCGGGAAGGTTGGCCGCGATGGCCTCGACGAGGCCGGCGTGCGCGTCTGAGGTCACGAGCCGGACCCCAGCCAGGCCGCGGGCCACGAGGTCGGCGAAGAACTCGTTCCACGCCGCCCCGGTCTCGGCCGTGGCCACCCGCATGCCCAGGACCTCGCGGTGCCCGTCACCGTTGACACCGGTCGCGATCAGGACCACGGCGTTGATGACCCGCCCGCCCTCGCGCACCTTCATGGTCAGGGCGTCGGCGGCGACGAACGTGAAGGGTCCGGCCTCGTCGAGGGGCCGGTGGCGGAAGGCCTCGACCTGGGCGTCGAGGTCGGCGGCCATCCGGGACACCTGCGACTTCGACAGGCTGTTGATGCCCAGCTGCTTGACGAGCTTGTCCATCCGGCGGGTGCTCACCCCGGCCAGATAACAGTCCGCCACCACCGTGATCAGCGCCGACTCGGCCCGCTTGCGCCGCTCGAGCAGCCACTCGGGGAAGTACGTCCCGGTGCGCAGCTTGGGGATCGCGACGTCGATCGTGCCGACCCGGGTGTCCAGGTCGCGGTGCCGGTAGCCGTTGCGCTGCGCGGTCCGGTCCGGGCTGCGTTGGCCCCACTCGGCACCGACCACCGCGTCGGCGTCGGCGGACAGCAGCGCGTTGATCACCGTCTGCAGCAGGTTGCGCATGAGGTCCGGGGAGGCTTCCGCCAGGGCCTCGCCAAGCAGGCCGGCAGGGTCGACAATGTGAGGTGCGGTCACCGTGATGCTCCGTTCGAGAGTGCTGTGAAGGGTTCACTCGAAGATCACGCGGTGGCCGCTCCACGTCTACTACGACGAGGCCGGCAACCGCGTTACACCATCATCGGGGACTCAACTAGGCGCAGCGCCGGGGCGCCTTCCTTCTCGTAAGCACCGAGCATCGAGCGCAGGTAGGCATTGTCCTCCTCGAGACGCTGATTGCGGGCATCCAGGTGAAGGATGCGTCCGATTCCGGCGATGTTGACTCCGCCGGCAACGAGTGCAGTGATGTGCCGCAAGGCCGCCACGTCGTCGGCGTCACTGTAGCGGCGGGTACCTCCGGGAGTGCGGTCCGGAGCGATCAGGCCGCGTCGTTCGTACAGCCGCAGAGTCTGCGGGTCTATACCGGTCAGGCCGGCGGTCACCGAAATGCCGTAGACCCCGGTTCGTGGACTTTGACAGCCGTAGACAGAAGTACGAGGCAGCATCCGGAGGTGACAGACGATGTTGATGCGCCCCGGCCCGTTTCGCGACTTCGATCGTTCGGGTCAGCAGTTACTCGGCACGACGGCCAGACCCGCAGTAATGCCGATGGACGCGTGGCGGGAGGGCAGCAGTTTCATCGCGGAATTCGGCTTACCTGGGGTAGATCCCGAATCCATCGACCTCGACGTCGAGCAGAACGTTCTGACGACGCCCGGTGGGCACCCGAAACCGAAACCGGCACCCCGACCGAACACCACCCGCCCCCACACGAAACCCACACACTGAAAACAACAAGAGCCAGGGAGGACAGGGACACCATCCCCGCCCTCCCTGAACTCTCTCCACCTACGAAAACACGAAAGGGACCCCACAACGTGGGGCCCCTCTCGGAACGGGTGCACGGCGGCGACCTACTCTCCCACACCCTGACGAGTGCAGTACCATCGGCGCAGACAGGCTTAGCTTCCGGGTTCGGAATGGGACCGGGCGTTTCCCCATCGCTATAACCACCGTAACTCTATGAAACACTGCAACACCCCACACCCACACAATGGATACGAAGCATGTGCTGTCTCAGACACCGCACAGTGGACGCGTAACACCTTCATGATAAGTCCTCGGCCTATTAGTACCAGTCACCTCCACACATTACTGCGCTTCCAGTTCCGGCCTATCAACCCGGTGGTCTGCCGGGGGCCTTACCCCAATAAAGGGTGAGAAACCTCATCTTGGAACAGGCTTCCCGCTTAGATGCTTTCAGCGGTTATCCCTTCCGAACGTAGCCAACCAGCCATGCCCCTGGCGGGACAACTGGCACACCAGAGGTTCGTCCGTCCCGGTCCTCTCGTACTAGGGACAGCCTTCCTCAAGTTTCTTACGCGCGCGGCGGATAGAGACCGAACTGTCTCACGACGTTCTAAACCCAGCTCGCGTGCCGCTTTAATGGGCGAACAGCCCAACCCTTGGGACCTACTCCAGCCCCAGGATGCGACGAGCCGACATCGAGGTGCCAAACCATCCCGTCGATATGGACTCTTGGGGAAGATCAGCCTGTTATCCCCGGGGTACCTTTTATCCGTTGAGCGACACCGCTTCCACATGCCGGTGCCGGATCACTAGTCCCGACTTTCGTCCCTGCTCGACCTGTCAGTCTCACAGTCAAGCTCCCTTGTGCACTTACACTCAACACCTGATTGCCAACCAGGCTGAGGGAACCTTTGGGCGCCTCCGTTACATTTTAGGAGGCAACCGCCCCAGTTAAACTACCCACCAGGCACTGTCCCTGAACCCGATCAGGGCCCGAGGTTAGACATCCAATACGATCAGAGTGGTATTTCAACAACGACTCCACAAACACTGGCGTGCCCGCTTCACAGTCTCCCACCTATCCTACACAAACCGAACCGAACACCAATACCAAGCTATAGTGAAGGTCCCGGGGTCTTTTCGTCCTGCCGCGCGTAACGAGCATCTTTACTCGTAATGCAATTTCGCCGAGTCTGTGGTCGAGACAGCAGAGAAGTCGTTACGCCATTCGTGCAGGTCGGAACTTACCCGACAAGGAATTTCGCTACCTTAGGATGGTTATAGTTACCACCGCCGTTTACTGGGGCTTAAATTCTCAGCTTCGCCACCACAAGGGCAGCTAACCGGTCCTCTTAACCTTCCAGCACCGGGCAGGCGTCAGTCCGTATACATCGTCTTACGACTTCGCACGGACCTGTGTTTTTAGTAAACAGTCGCTTCTCTCTGGTCTCTGCGACCCCACCCAGCTCACACCGTAAAGGCGATCACCAGACGAGGTCCCCCTTCTCCCGAAGTTACGGGGGCATTTTGCCGAGTTCCTTAACCACAGTTATCTCGATCGCCTCAGTATTCTCTACCTGACCACCTGTGTCGGTTTGGGGTACGGGCCATGTGAAAGCTCGCTAGAGGCTTTTCTCGGCAGCATAGGATCACTGAATTCACCACAACGGCTACGCATCACCTCTCAGGCACATGAGTGGCGGATTTGCCTACCACTCGCCCTACAGGCTTACACCGGCTATTCCACCAGCCGGCCCAGCTACCTTCCTGCGTCACCCCATCGCTTGACTACTACCACCGAAGGTCCCGTGCATCCACACACCCATCCCCCGAAGGGAACAGACCTGCTTCAGGACGGTTAGTACCAGTGATTCATCAGGGGCGCGTTCACACGGGTACGGGAATATCAACCCGTTGTCCATCGACTACGCCTGTCGGCCTCGCCTTAGGTCCCGACTCACCCTGGGCGGATTAACCTGGCCCAGGAACCCTTGGTCATTCGGCGGACGAGTTTCTCACTCGTCTTTCGCTACTCATGCCTGCATTCTCACTCGCATGGCCTCCACAACTAGTTCACACTGCTGCTTCCACGGCCACACGACGCTCCCCTACCCATCCACACCACTGCACAAGTTTCCGCAGAAACAAGCATGTGTCATGCGAATGCCGCGGCTTCGGCGGTGTACTTGAGCCCCGCTACATTGTCGGCGCAGGACCACTTGACCAGTGAGCTATTACGCACTCTTTCAAGGGTGGCTGCTTCTAAGCCAACCTCCTGGTTGTCTCAGCGATCCCACATCCTTTTCCACTTAGTACACGCTTAGGGGCCTTAGCCGGCGATCTGGGCTGTTTCCCTCTCGACTACGAAGCTTATCCCCCGCAGTCTCACTGCCGCGCTCTCACACCCTGGCATTCGGAGTTTGGCTGACGTCAGTAACCTTGTAGGGCCCATCGGCCATCCAGTAGCTCTACCTCCAGAGTGAAACACGCGACGCTGCACCTAAATGCATTTCGGGGAGAACCAGCTATCACGGAGTTTGATTGGCCTTTCACCCCTACCCACAACTCATCCCCTCAGTTTTCAACCTAAGTGGGTTCGGGCCTCCACGACGTCTTACCATCGCTTCACCCTGGCCATGGGTAGATCACTCCGCTTCGGGTCTAGAACATGCCACTGCACCGCCCTATTCGGACTCGCTTTCGCTACGGCTACCCCACACGGGTTAACCTCGCGACATGCCACTAACTCGCAGGCTCATTCTTCAAAAGGCACGCCATCACCCACCAGCCACCAAAGACTGCACAGGCTCTGACGGATTGTAAGCGCACGGTTTCAGGTACTATTTCACTCCCCTCCCGGGGTACTTTTCATCTTTCCCTCACGGTACTAGTCCGCTATCGGTCACCAGGGAGTATTCAGGCTTATCGGGTGGTCCCGACAGATTCACACCGGATTTCACGGGCCCGGTGCTACTTGGGTACCTTTCACGAGAGCCGGCAAATTTTCGTCTACGGGATTCTCACCCTCTACGACAGGCCGTTCCAGACCACTTCGACTAATCCACCGGTTTCTTACTCTCGCTCATCATGACAGTGATGAGAAGAAAAGCCCCACAACCCCACAAGTGCAACCCCTGCCAGGTATCACACACCCATGGTTTGGCCTCTTCCGCGTTCGCTCGCCACTACTGACGGAATCACATATTGTTTTCTCTTCCTGTGGGTACTGAGATGTTTCACTTCCCCACGTTCCCTCCACACGCCCTATATATTCAGGCGCGGGTAACACGACATCACTCGTGCTGGGTTTCCCCATTCGGAAATCCTCGGATCACAGCTCGGTTGACAGCTCCCCGAGGCATATCGCAGCCTCCCACGTCCTTCATCGGCTCCTGGTGCCAAGACATCCACCGTACGCTCATAAACACTTACAACAAAGATGCTCGCGTCCACTGTGCAGTTCTCAAACAACACACAACAACCCCTACCGCAAGAACACACACCGTGTCTTGTTTCGTGGATCATCGTCGCTGAAAAAACACGAAAACGTGTTCCCTCAGGACCCAACAGCGCACCGATATAACTTCCCGGATCCTTCTCCCAGAGAGAAGAACCGATGGAAAGTACTTGTCAGCGTTCCACCCATGAGCAACCGTGTCCCACATACGGAGACAAACGGCCTCTGGTCACACACATTCACCGACTCTTCGGGATGTATGGACAGATGCTCCTTAGAAAGGAGGTGATCCAGCCGCACCTTCCGGTACGGCTACCTTGTTACGACTTCGTCCCAATCGCCGATCCCACCTTCGACGGCTCCCTCCCACAAGGGGTTAGGCCACCGGCTTCGGGTGTTACCGACTTTCATGACGTGACGGGCGGTGTGTACAAGGCCCGGGAACGTATTCACCGCAGCGTTGCTGATCTGCGATTACTAGCGACTCCGACTTCACGGGGTCGAGTTGCAGACCCCGATCCGAACTGAGACCGGCTTTAAGGGATTCGCTCCACCTCACGGTATCGCAGCCCTCTGTACCGACCATTGTAGCATGTGTGAAGCCCTGGACATAAGGGGCATGATGACTTGACGTCGTCCCCACCTTCCTCCGAGTTGACCCCGGCAGTCTCCTGCGAGTCCCCACCATTACGTGCTGGCAACACAGGACAAGGGTTGCGCTCGTTGCGGGACTTAACCCAACATCTCACGACACGAGCTGACGACAGCCATGCACCACCTGTATACCGACCACAAGGGAAACCACATCTCTGCAGTCGTCCGGTATATGTCAAACCCAGGTAAGGTTCTTCGCGTTGCATCGAATTAATCCACATGCTCCGCCGCTTGTGCGGGCCCCCGTCAATTCCTTTGAGTTTTAGCCTTGCGGCCGTACTCCCCAGGCGGGGCGCTTAATGCGTTAGCTACGGCACGGATCCCGTGGAAGGAAACCCACACCTAGCGCCCACCGTTTACGGCGTGGACTACCAGGGTATCTAATCCTGTTCGCTACCCACGCTTTCGCTCCTCAGCGTCAGTTACTGCCCAGAGACCCGCCTTCGCCACCGGTGTTCCTCCTGATATCTGCGCATTTCACCGCTACACCAGGAATTCCAGTCTCCCCTGCAGTACTCGAGTTTGCCCGTATCGCCTGCAAGCCCGCAGTTGAGCTGCGGGATTTCACAGACGACGCGACAAACCGCCTACGAGCTCTTTACGCCCAGTAATTCCGGACAACGCTCGCACCCTACGTATTACCGCGGCTGCTGGCACGTAGTTGGCCGGTGCTTCTTCTCCAGGTACCGTCACTTGCGCTTCGTCCCTGGTGAAAGAGGTTTACAACCCGAAGGCCGTCATCCCTCACGCGGCGTCGCTGCATCAGGCTTTCGCCCATTGTGCAATATTCCCCACTGCTGCCTCCCGTAGGAGTCTGGGCCGTGTCTCAGTCCCAGTGTGGCCGGTCGCCCTCTCAGGCCGGCTACCCGTCGTCGCCTTGGTAGGCCATTACCCCACCAACAAGCTGATAGGCCGCGGGCTCATCCTGCACCGAAAAACTTTCCACCAAAAACCATGCAGCCTTTGGTCATATCCGGTATTAGACCCAGTTTCCCAGGCTTATCCCGAAGTGCAGGGCAGATCACCCACGTGTTACTCACCCGTTCGCCACTAATCCACCCAGCAAGCTGGGCTTCATCGTTCGACTTGCATGTGTTAAGCACGCCGCCAGCGTTCGTCCTGAGCCAGGATCAAACTCTCCGTTAAAGACTCATAATCAAAACCCCGAAGGGCTGATCAGTCAAAGACATCGAGCCAAATCACTAGCAAAAAAACTCAAACTAGCAAAACACTGACCACCACAGACGGAAGAATGTGATGATCAGCAAATTCGACCACCGAACATCATCGGTGATCGCACCAAAATAATTGGCACTGACATTCATCGGCACACTGTTGAGTTCTCAAAGAACACGCACACATCATCACTCACCGGACACATCCGGCTCGTTCCGAGGCAACTGTTCCAGCCTAGACCGTTTCACTCACGGACGCAAATCCGTGTGCGGTTCGGAACCAGGGGCGGTGCGAAACCTTACCAGAAGGTGTCGTACCAGTGAAATTCAGGCGTCTTCGTCCAACCTCGTTGTCCCTGACCGTGTGGTCCGGGTCGGTGTCCGTGTCGCTCTGACCTGGAATAAGTTACGCGAGGTCCTGCCGGAACACCAAATCGCCAGGTCATCGATGTTTACTGCTCTCAGGGCACCCAATACTTCTCCGCAAGCGCCTGTACGACGGCGTCATCTTCCTCTGCACGATCGAGCAACATCAGATCGTGATTCAGGTCCATGGCCCTGGGGTCATCTCCTTCGGCGTCCCCGAGGGGCCGGCCCCCGTCCTCTGCACGTTGCCGGAGGATCTTGTCGCGCACTCGCCTCTTCAACGACTCGCTCATGTATCGAGCATGGGCGTCACACCGCAGCTTGTCGAGAGGCGCGGAACTCCCGCCGGAGCGCATGGCGCCTAGCGATCGTCGCGGTTACGGAAGACTCGAATCGCCATCGGAAGCACAACTGCCAGGGCCCCGAGTATCAGGATGAGGGAGAACAGTTCCATCAGCATGGTGCCCATGATCCACGCAGATCCGGTGGAGCGTCGAGAACGGCGAAGGCCCCGTCCTTGTGGACGGGGCCTTCGCCTCTGAGCTGCCTGAGAGAATCGAACTCTCGACCTTTTCATTACGAGTGAAATGCTCTACCGACTGAGCTAAGGCAGCGCGCCTTGCGGCGACCGAAGTCTAGCCGAAACCCCCCCGCTCGACGCAAACCGGCAGGAAGCTCACCGGAACGCGGCGCTCAAACGAGCCGCCATTGCGGCCAACGCGAAGCGAGGTTTGACGTTCTGCGCGAGCGCTTCGCGACAGTCGAGGATCGCTTCGATGCAGTCGAGGAGCCTTTCGGGCTTGGCCCGGGAGGCGAGGTCGCGGGCGCGGTCGGTCATGTCGGGATGGTTGGGCGTCGTCACTGCACCCATCGACTGCGCAAGCGCATCCCGGTACAGCCCGGCAAGGTCGATGAGAGCACGGTCCATGATGTCGCGCTCGGTGCGGGTCTTGCGTGACTTCTGGGTGCGTTCGAGTTCCTTGAGTATTCCCGCCGAACCTCGCAGAGCACCGGCAGCTCCTTTACCCGTACCGCCGGCACCGAGGGCGGTCTTGAGTTCCTCGGTTTCGCGTTCGTCGCGGTCTGCACTGATCTCTTTGGCTTCGGCCTCTGCGCGCCGGCCGAGTTCTTCCGCAGAGGTATAGGTGGTGGCGGGTCGAAGGACGGCGCCCGCGACATCCAGAGCGCGGGCGCGGTTGTCGCGGGCAGCCGCGTCGGTGGCGAGACGTCGAGCACGACCCACATGGCCACCACTGACCGACGCGGCCCACTGCGCGGCATCCGCAGCGATACCGTCGACGTCGCGTAGGACCTGAGCGATGGAGTCGACGCTCGGGGTGATGAGCCCGACGTGCCGGCACCTCGACCGTAAGGTCACCGAGATGTCCTCCGGATCGACCGACGGTGCACACAGTAGGAAGACCGTGCGCTGCGGCGGCTCCTCGACGACCTTGAGCAGTGCGTTCGCAGCACCTTCGGTAAGGCGGTCGGCATCTTCGATGACCACGACCTGCCAACGCCCGGTACTCGGTCGCCGAGACGCGACCTGCACGATCTCGCGCATCGCCTTGACACTGATCGTCAGGCCTTCGGGAACCACACGCCGGACATCGCCGTGAGTACCCGCCATCGTCGTGGTGCACGCGTGACAGCAACCGCATCCGGGTGTCACGTCGTCGGTGCACTGCAGTGCCGCCGCGAAGCAGAGGGCTGCAACGGAGCGACCTGATCCGGGCGGACCTGTGAACAGCCAGGAGTGCGTCATCGCAGAGCCGGAGACGCCGGTGCGCGCGGCCACCGCCGCACCCACCAGATCGGTCTCGACATCGCGTTGACCGACGAGACGATCGAATACTCCGGGCATGCGGCTCAGCGTAGCGATCGGCACCGACGACCTCGGTCCGGGCAGATCAGTCTGTCGTCTCCTCGGCCGCGGTCTTCTCCGCTGCGGTCTTCTTGGCGGGAGCCTTCTTCGCTGCTGCCTTCTTGACCGCGGTCTTCTTCGCTGCGGTCTTCTTGGCGGGAGTCTTCTTCGCCGCCTTCTTGGTCGTCTTCTTCGCCGGCCCCCTGGCACGACGATCCGCCAGCAGCTCGGATGCCCGTTCGTCGGTGATCGTGCCGACCTCGTCGCCCTTGCGCAGGCTCGCGTTGGTTTCGCCGTCGGTGACGTACGGACCGAAACGGCCGTCCTTGATCACCATCGGCTTCTCGCTGACCGGATCGACACCGAGTTCACGCAATGGCGGAACTGCAGCTGCCTGGCGTCCGCGGCGCTTCGGCTCTGCGTAGATCTTCAGGGCTTCGTCGAGGGTGACCGTGAACATCTGTTCCTCGGTCGCCAGCGAACGCGAGTCGGTACCCTTTTTCAGGTACGGACCGTAGCGACCGTTCTGCGCGGTGATCTCGTCACCGGATTCCGGATCGACACCGACCACACGCGGTAGCGACAGCAACCGCAGAGCGTCATCGAGAGTGACGGACGACAACTCCATCGTCTTGAGAAGAGACGCCGTGCGCGGCTTCGGGCCGGTGGCCTTCTTCGCTGCTTTCTTCGCCGGCGCCTTCTTGGCCGCCTTCTTTGCGGCCGTCTTGGTCGCGGTCTTCGTTGCGCCGCCGCTCGTCAGCTCTTCGACCGGGACGGGCGTGACATCGGGCTCCGGCTCCGGCTCGGGCTTCGGCTCGGGCAGCAACTCGGTGACGTACGGACCGAAACGACCCTCACGAGCGACGATCTCGTGTCCGGTCGCCGGATCGACACCGAGAACCCGGCCCTCTTGCGGGGTGGAGAACAACTTCTCCGCGTATTCGAGGGTCAACTCGTCCGGCGGCAGATCCTCTGGCAGGTTCGCGCGCTGCGAGATCGGATCGGCCTCGGGATTGTCGGGGTCGACGACCATCCGCTCGAGGTACGGACCGAACCGGCCCACTCGCACGTGGATCTCGCGGCCCTCGGCATCGTCGAACAGCCGGATCGAGTTGATCTCGCGAGCATCGATGTCTTCGAGGTTCTGCCCGACCAGCTTCTTCAGGCCGCCCTTGCGTGCCACCGAATCCTCGTCGCCGTGCTCGCCGCCGAAATAGAACCGCGACAGCCAGGCACTGCGCTGCTCCTGGCCCGAGGCGATCTCATCGAGATCGTCCTCCATACCTGCGGTGAAGTCGTAGTCGACGAGCTGACCGAAATGAGCCTCGAGCAGACCGATCACCGCGAACGCCACCCACGAAGGCACCAGCGCGCTGCCACGCTTGTAGACATAGCCGCGATCGAGAATCGTCTTGATGATCGACGCGTATGTCGACGGACGACCGATGCCGAGCTCTTCGAGAGTCTTGATCAGGCTCGCTTCGGTGAAACGGGCCGGCGGGTTGGTCGAGTGCCCATCCGGGTCCAGCTTCGTCGCGGTGACCGCCGAGCCCTCGCTGAGGTTGGGTAGCCGCGACTCCGCGTCGTCCGACTGACCGCCTGCCTCCTCGTCGACGCTTTCGACGTAGGCCTTGAGGAACCCGGCGAACGTGATCGTGCGGCCGGACGACGAGAAGGTGCACACCTCCCCCGTCCCGGCGGTGCCGGTGATGCGGAGCGTGAGGGTGGTACCTCTCGCGTCGGCCATCTGCGACGCGACCGTACGCTGCCAGATCAGCTCGTACAGCTTGAACTCGTCGGTATCGAGCCGCGAATGCAGTTCGCCCGGAGTCGCGAAGACATCGCCGGCGGGCCTGATCGCCTCATGCGCTTCCTGGGCATTCTTGACCTTGCGGGTGTACTGACGGGGCGTCGCGTGGACGTATTCGGCGCCGTACAGCTGCGTGGCCTGCGAACGGGCCGCAGCGATCGCCGACTCGGACAAGGTCGTCGAGTCGGTACGCATGTAGGTGATGTAACCGTTCTCATACAACCGCTGCGCGATGCGCATCGTGCGTTCGGACGAGAACCGGAGCTTACGGCCCGCCTCCTGCTGCAGCGTGGAGGTCATGAACGGTGCATAGGGCTTGCGCGTGTACGGCTTGCTCTCGGCCGACGACACCGTCAACGCGACACCGGACAGCGCATCGGCCAGGCGACGGGCATAGGCCTCGTCGAGCACGACGACACCGTCGGTCTTCAGAACGGCGTCGGGGCCGAAGTCGCGACCCGCCGCGACGCGGGAGCCGTCGACGTTGACCAGGCGTGCGCCGAACGATCGGGGACTCGCATCTGCACCGGCATCCATGGTGGCAGCGATATCCCAGTATTCGGCAGACTTGAACGCCATGCGCTCACGTTCGCGTCGCACGATGACACGGGTCGCGACCGATTGGACTCGGCCCGCCGACAGTCGGGGCATGACTTTCTTCCACAGCACCGGGCTGACCTCGTAGCCGTACAGGCGATCGAGGATACGACGGGTTTCCTGTGCGTCGACCAGGTCGTTGTCGAGCTCTCGGGTGTTCTCGGCCGCAGCACGGATCGAGGGCTCGGTGATCTCGTGGAAGACCATCCGGCGTACCGGAACCTTGGGCTTGAGGGTCTCGAGGAGGTGCCATGCGATGGCTTCACCCTCGCGGTCGGGGTCCGTCGCGAGATAGAGCTCGTCTGCATCCTTCAGGAGCGACTTGAGCTCGGTGACCTTGGACTTCTTCTCCGGGTTGACGACGTACAGCGGCTCGAAGTCATGATCGACATCGACGCCGAGCCGAGCCCACGACTCGCCCTTGTACTTGGCGGGAACGTCGGCTGCACCGCGGGGTAGGTCGCGGATATGCCCGACGGAGGCTTCGACTACATAGTTACGCCCCAGGTAGGGGGCGATCTTCTTTGCCTTGGTCGGAGATTCGACGATGACGAGTCGGCGCGTGCCCGACGCGTTGTCCGACGTGCTTTTGTCCCGTGCTGCCACCGTGACGCCTGAACCTTCCCTTTTGCCGACATGTCCGTCTCTCGAAGACATGTATACCGACCTGTCTCCCCGACTCGGTCACACACAGGGTCGCACACACTCGGTCGATCGCTCGTCACATGTGGTGGTCGAAGTGCTCGTGACGTGGCCAGATCGCTCGGGCTTCGGAGTCGTCGGGTGGCGCTCCGATGCTCTCCGCGAGCCGCGCGATACGGCGCGGTCCCGACACTCGCAACCCTGGTGGGGCACCATGCGGGCTGATCAAGGTGGGAGCGATTCCGGCCACCATCAGAGCCTCGGAAAGTGACACATACGTGCGGGGCGCATTCGGGTCGAGCCCGAGGACGTACCGCTCACCCACCACTTCAACCCGGCCCGCTGCCAGGAACCATGCCCGCAGCGCCCCGGCACTCGGGACCCATCCGGCCGGAACACGCTTGGATCCGCCGTGCGACCACGCGGTCGCGAGCGGAACGAGCTCGGAAACGTCGGAGGTGCACACCCGCGCAGACCCGTCCGGTAAGGCATCGATCGCCGCGGTCAGACCCGTAGCAATGATCTGATCGGCGATCGCGGACGCGCGCCATGGCGCCTCGACCGTCACTGTGATCTGCGCCGAGTCGGCTGTGCGCGTCACGATTCGTCCCTGCGAGGCGAGCAACCCGCTCAGGTCGGACAATGCCGGTGGTGCAGTATCGGCGCCGAAGAAGGACAGTTGACTCACTGCTACCTCCTTGCGTATTGCCTCTTCCAGTTGTATTGCTCCGAGAAAGCCATCGTCCCCCATCGCCGGTGGCGACAGGGGACGATGGAGTGAGAGCGATCGCTCTCACAGGTGCTCGACGGAGCGCGCCGAATCAGACGGCGCGCACACCGGTGGCCTGCGGGCCCTTGGTGCCCTGCCCGACCTCGAACTCGACGCGCTGGTTCTCCTCGAGGGTGCGGAAACCGGAACCCTGGATCTCGGAGTAGTGAACGAACACGTCGGCAGAGCCGTCCTCCGGAGCAATGAAGCCGAAGCCCTTCTCCGCGTTGAACCACTTCACAGTGCCCTGTGCCATGCTTTTCCTTCTCTTTCTAACACCGGATTCGACGAGCCGCTGGGGACAGCGGCCGCCAGGTCCCGATTCCGACCGCTGTACCTTTCGAATCCCCCGTTGGAAGAGCTAAAGCACACCGCTCGCAACCACGATCCTGCGAGCGTGCACTTTCTCAAGTCTACGAACACAGAAGCTGCGACCGCGTGCCAGTCAATCATGTTCCGGGCGGTCACAACAGTAGGTATGGCACAATCGCGCCAAAATTCTGATCTTGCAGGCCGCTCGGTAGCATGACCAGCGGGTAGAGGGTTGATCCCATGCTACGCACCATCGCCTCGACCCGCACCGAATTCGATCCACCGGAGCCGACGCGTGACCAGTCCATCCCCTATCCACCACGACACGGGCACTCCCCCCGGTTACGGACAGGCGCTACTCGACCGACTGCTCGCAGGCACGCCTTCGAACGAACACCCTCTCACCTACGCAGCCGATCTACCCGCACGGAGGGCGCAACACGTCCCTTGGCCGGATTGGGCCGCCGACTGCGTCGTCGACGCGCTCCGCGAACAAGGAGTGTCGCAGCCCTGGCGACATCAGATTCACGCCGCCGATCTCGCATCTGCGGGCAGCAACGTCGTGGTGTCGACCGGCACCGCGTCGGGCAAATCCGTCGCCTACCAGCTTCCGGTCCTCACCGCGCTCGCGTCGGCCCCTCAGGCCACCGCGCTGTATCTCTCCCCCACGAAAGCTCTGGGCGCCGATCAGCTGCGCGCGGTGACGGATCTGACCGGCAGGACGGGTGAACTGTCGACAGTTCATCCGTGCGCGTATGACGGCGACACCTCCACCGAACTACGTCGATGGGCACGAAGCCATTCTCGGTGGATCTTCACCAACCCCGACATGTTGCACCTGGCGATACTGCCCGGCCACGCACGCTGGGCTCGACTGCTTCGGCGGCTACGGTACGTCGTGATCGACGAGTGTCACTCGTACCGCGGAGTCTTCGGGTCGCATGTCGCGCTGGTCATCAGACGGTTGCGCCGCCTCGCGAACCACTACGGCGCCGACCCGGTGTTCATCCTGGCATCCGCCACCACCGCCGACCCCGGAGCCGCCGCCTCACGGCTGATCGGGGCGCCGTGCAAGGAGGTCACCGAGGACGGTTCGCCACACGGTCCGCGCACCGTCGCCTTATGGGAACCGCCGCTGCTCCGGGAAGTCACCGGCGAGCGCGGCGCACCCGTACGCCGCGCTGCCGGCGCCGAGGCAGCCCGGCTTCTCGCCGACCTCGTCGTCGAAGGTGCGCGCACGCTGGCATTCGTCCGTTCACGTCATGGTGCGGAGCTCACCGCGATGGGTGCGCGGCGTCTGCTCGCCGAATCTGCACCCGAACTCGCGGACCGTGTCGCGACCTACCGCGCCGGGTATCTCGCGGAAGATCGTCGCGACCTGGAGGCCGCACTGTCCGAGGGGCGGTTACTCGGTGTCGCGAGCACCAACGCCCTCGAACTCGGGGTCGACATTGCAGGCCTCGATGCCGTGGTCGTCGCCGGATTTCCCGGCACCGTCGCGTCGTTCTGGCAGCAGAGCGGTCGGGCCGGGCGTCGCGGTCAGGGTTCTCTCGTCGTCCTGGTCGCGCGCGACGACCCACTGGACACCTACCTTGTGCATCACCCGCAGGCGCTCCTCGACAGGCCCGTCGAAGCGACCGTGACCGACCCGTCGAATCCGTATGTGCTCGGGCCACAACTGCTGTGCGCTGCCCTCGAGTTGCCGCTCTCACATGCTGAGGCCGAGGGGTTCGACGCGCAAGAGTTGCTCACGGAGCTGGCGGGACAGGGTCTGATCCGTCGGCGCCCCCACGGTTGGTTCGTCACACCGGACACCCATCCGCACGCCGAGGTCGATATCCGCGGCGGCATCGGCCATCCGGTTGCGATCGTCGAAGCCGACACCGGCCGGATGCTCGGCACCGTCGAGGCGGGACGCGCGCCGGCAACCGTCCACCCCGGCGCAGTGCACCTCCACCAGGGTGAGACCTTCGTCGTCGACGAGCTTCAGCTCGACGACGGTGTCGCGCTCGTGCACGCAGAGGATCCGGAGTGGTCGACGTCCGTTCGGGAGGTCACCGACATCCGAGTCGTGGCAGTGGAAGAGACCCGCAGATACGGGCCCGTCGCCGTGCAGATGGCCACAGTCGAAGTGACGGGGCAGGTGGTCGCCTATCTCCGGCGTCTCCCCTCGGGGGAGGTGCTCGACCAGATCGACCTGGACATGCCTGCGCAGACCCTTCCGACGCGCGCGGTGCTGTACACCGTCACGCCGGAACTGCTCGACCGGATCGGATTGACACCCGAGCGCGTTCCCGGCTCTCTGCACGCGGCCGAACACGCCGCCATCGGATTGCTCCCGCTCATCGCAACGTGCGATCGAGGCGATATCGGCGGCGTGTCCACCGATCTGCACGCCGACACGGGCCTGCCCACGGTGTTCGTCTACGACGGACATCCCGGCGGGGCCGGCTTCGCCGAACGTGGATTCTCACGGATCGTTCCGTGGCTCACTGCCACCCGCGACGCAGTGCGCGCATGCGAATGCGCCGACGGTTGCCCCTCGTGCGTGCACTCCCCCAAGTGTGGGAACGGCAACGATCCGCTCGACAAGGCCGGCGCGATCGCCCTGCTGTCCGCAATGTTGAACGGGATCGCCGGCTCACCGTGACAACCGAACGCGAGGGACCCGCTCATTCGTGCGTCCCGCGCGTTCGATTGCGCTCGGTCGTGGAATCGGACACGTCCGCCGCGGGACCGGCCCTTGCGATGGCCGACGCGTCCCGCTCACCGAACATCGGCGACACCGGAGCGTACGTCTCCACCACCGCGTCCCACCCATGGATCCGGCAACTCCGCACCCCCACATCCATACGGACGGCCACGGTCTTCGCGATCGCACAGGCCTCGTCGACTCCCTGGTCGAGTAAGGACGCGACGGCCAGCGCCCCCAGATCCGCTGCGGCCTGCACGCGGTGACGGACCACCACGACCGATCCGACGTGCAGAACGGTCGCGGTGATCGCGATGAGCGCAGCCATGATGCAGCATCCGAGGATGCTGGCGCTGCCGCGCTCGTCGTGCAGGTCCATCCGCGTCACGAGACCTCACCCGGCTCGCGCACTGCAACAGCCTCGGCTGTCAGAGTGATCATCGGAAGCAGCGGCGCGTCGACTCTCACGATCGCGACGACCAGATCGTCTTCCATACCCACTTCGATGTACGCACCGGAAGGGGCGACTCGGGCCGCGATCTCGACCGCCCGAGCATCGTCGCCCCGCGCCGCCAGTCGTGCCGCCTCCCGCGCCGCGTCCTGACATTGCACCTGTTGCGAAATACACAGCACTGCCCCGAGACACAGCGTCAGAACGGTGACGAGCGAAGCGATCGCAAGTGCGGCTTCGACTGTCACGCCGCCCTCGTCCCCCACGACGACGCGTCGAGCCCGCGCCCATGCCGTCACACCGAAGTATTGAGGGCACGTTCGACGATGCCGGTCAGCGCCGACACGATTCCGTCTCCGGTGACGACTGTGTACAACACGGCACCGAAGGCCGCCGCGGCGATGGTACCGATGGCGTATTCTGCCGTCGACATGCCGTCGTCGTCACTTACCACCTTCATGACGCGGCGGGCCAACGGCCGTTCTCGTTCTGCAGATTCGGTGAACACGAGTTTCCCCTTTCTATCGGCGCGGACGGTCCGCGTCGACGTCACAACAGCCCTGAGCCCAGGACGCCCCGGGCCAGGCCGATCACCACCGGTACGATGCCCAGGCACACGAATGCCGGTAGGAAGCACAGGCCGAGCGGACCGCTCACGAGCACCCCTGCACGTTCGATGGCGCCTGCAGCGTCGTCTTCGGCCTCCGAGCGATGCCGCACGGCGAGTTCGGACACGATGTCGGACAATGGCGCACCGGATTTCGCCGATCGCCGCGCAGCGCGAGCGAAGTCTTCGAGCAGCGGGTCGCCTTCCGCGGACCACGCGTCTGCCGGGTCGGCGCCGAGCTTCAGGCGGTCGGCTCCTCGACGGAGCGCTGCAGCGAGCACAGGCGGCGCAGATTCCGCGACCACACCCGCCGCCGATGCTGCCGGCATCCCCGCTCGCAGGCACGCGGCGAAGAGATCGAAGGCGGCGGCGGTCGCATACGGATCCTGCACGTTGCCGGTCGCGGTGCTCGTCGTCGGGCCGGGCGATCCGTGCAAAGCCTGCAGCCGCCGCGTTCCAGGGTCGGGCACGGCAACCAGTGCTGCGGCAAGACACAACGACGGCAGCAACATCGATGCGCTCACCGGCATACCCTGTCGGCGATGCGGTCGGTCCACAGCAGTCCTGCGCACACGAGCACCGTGCCGAGTACCAGCAGCACTGCACCGAGACCGCCACCGAGGAGCGTCGTCAGAGGCGACGCCCCCATGAGTTGCCCCAGTGCCACTCCGAGCGCGGGTAGCGCGGCAAGAACCGTTGCGGTGGCGCGAGCACCGGCGAGTCCTGCTGTGGTTCTGGTCCGAATCCGCAGGCGCGCAGCGAGATCGGATCGAGCCGCCGACAGCAGTTCGGCGAGTGCCAGGCCGTGACGATCTGAAACCGACCATGCATCGGCAACCCGGACGAGGCTTTCACCGATTCCGTCATGAGCAAATTTGGTTGCCGCACCGCGCAGTCCGTCGGAGGCAGATCCCCCCAACCGTGCCCGGGCCGAGGCGACACGCAGCGAGTCCGACGTCGGGCCGGTTGTTTCGCGCGCGGCCGTATCGCACGCGTCGGCGGGATGCGCACCGACGTGGAGCTCCGCGATCACCATGTCCAGGGCGGAGAGCAGGACCCGGCGTTCCGTGTCGAGAGAAGTGGCCCGTTGTCGGCGACGCAACCGGAACATGATCGTGGCGACTGCGACCGCCACGGCGACGGCAGCACCTGCTCCCACGATCAATCCTGCAGCCGACGCGACGACCACCGCGCAGAGCACGCGGTTCGGTCGGCGTAACGCTGCCGATGCAGGGGTGGCGGGCCGTCCGAGTCGCCGGCGTGCGTCGGCACCGGAAGAAGCGAGGACGGCGGCGGCCAGGCACAGGAGGGATGCAGTCACTACCGCTCCCTCGACCGCAGAATCCGTTCGAGCAGTTCCGAACCGGGCACAGCACCGTCGGCGTATGTCCACGCGGGCACCACCAGTACCCCCGCGACCGCGTCGCGTTCGAGCACCCCGATCTCGACGAGTCTCCTGGTGCCGTCGGGAGCACGGTGGACATGAAGGATCACCTGCACGGCTGCAGCAAGCTGACTGTGAAGGGCGGCACGATCGAGTCCGCCGAGGGCTGCGAGCGCTTCGAGCCGGGCGGGTACTTCGTCGGGCGAGTTCGCGTGGACTGTTCCCGCACCGCCGTCGTGACCTGTGTTCAGCGCTGTCAGTAGATCGACCACCTCGGCGCCTCGCACCTCACCGACGACGATCCGGTCGGGCCGCATCCGCAATGCCTGACGCACGAGGTCGCGCACGGTGACCTCTCCTACGCCTTCGACGTTCGGCGCTCGGGCGACGAGACGAACCACATGCGGGTGATCGGGGACGAGTTCGGCCGCGTCCTCGACGCACACGATTCGCTCCGCGGGATCCACAGCGCCGAGGAGCGCCGCCAAGATCGTCGTCTTTCCCGCCCCCGTTCCCCCGACGACGAGGAAGGCAAGGCGTCCCGCCACGATCCGGCGGAGCAATCGGTGAGCCTCGGGGTGCACTGCCCCACGTTCGACCAACGCATCGAGCCCCTGCGTGGCCGGTCTCAGCACGCGCAGCGACAGGCACGTGCCGCCCTGGGCGACGGGCGCAAGGACCGCGTGCAGACGGACGCCTAACTCGCCGTGCCCGGGGAGTCGGCCGTCGACCCACATTTGTGCGTCGTCCAGCCTGCGCCCGGCGAACAATGCGAGGCGCTGCGCGAGCCGTCGGACGGCAGCCTCGTCCGGAAAGGTCACCGACGTGAGGGTCAAACCCCCACCGCAGTCGACCCACACTCGGTCGGGTGCGGTGACCAGTACATCGGTCACGGTGGGGTCTGCAAGCAAAGCTTCGAGTGGCCCTGCTCCGGTGAGCTCGGTCTGGAGGTGGCGCAGAGCGACGAGAAGGTCCGTGTCGCCGAGTACGCCGCTTGCCTCGGCACGCAGTGCAGACGCGACACGTGCGGGCGACAGTTCCCCCGGTTCGGCCGCGAGCCGGTCGCGTACCCGGTCGAGCAGTTCGGCGTCCAGAACATTGTTCATGAGATCCTCCTCGCCCCGGTGCGACCGGGCGAGTCGAGGACCTCGAGGGCAGCAACAACGAGCGGCGAACGCCGGCGTAGGGGCAGACCGCCACGTTCGAGTGCCTCTGCGAGCCCTGGCTGAGGACGCATCGCGGCCAGCAGCGGTAGTCCGACGACGGCTGCGACATCGACAGCGCGCAGACCGCCGGGTGCTGGGCCACGCACCACGACTCCCGCCGTGGCGGCACGACCGGCGAGCCAGTCCGCTGTCCGGGCGGCAGACAACGCGCCGCTCACCCGCGCCTGGGTGACGAGCACAGTGGTGTCGGCAGCAGCGACCGCGGCTTCGGCTACCTCGTCGAACGTACGGGCTACGTCACAGACCACAGTGGCGCCCGCACGCCGTACTGCTTCGAGTACCGCGGTGAGCGGGGTTGCACCGATGCGTTCGGCACCCCGGTCGCCTGCGAGCACGCCCACTCCCGATAGCCATTCGGGTACTGCGTCGCGCAAAGCGCGAGCAGAAACAGTGCCGGAGTCGATGGTCAGTCCGGACCATCGGATGCCTGCGCGTTCTTCGAGGCCCGTGAGGGTATCGAGTCCCGCTCCGAAGGGGTCGGCGTCGACGAGAAGGACGCCGCCGGGGGCTCCCCTGGTGGCAGCCGTCCATGCCAGCGCGGCGGCGAAGGTCGAGGCGCCTGCCCCGCCACAACCACCGAGCACTGCGAACACAGTGCCTCCGCCCGCCTCGGGCTCGGCCGCTGCACCGAGAACGGCGAGCAGTTCCACTTCGTCGCCGGGAAGGCCCAGTACATGCTCGGCGCCGACCGTGGCCGCAGCCTGCCATTCGTCCAGCCCGGGCGTGTCCGGACAGACCAGCACGATCCCGGATCGGCGGGGCAACGCAGCGGCGCACACGAGCGCTTCGTCGCGGTCGACGACGACCACACCTGCGTCCAGCCATGCGCGGCGCTGCGGCAGCGCGGCCGGTTCGGCCAGTTGCCGGTCTGCTGCCGCCGCGACACGGCGCAGGCTCGCCAGCAGAGTCGCGTCGCCGATCAGCGCGAGGACGTCGTTCATGCCGCACAGCGTGCGCCGCCGAGGACCACCGTGGAAGGCCGATTCACCGGTAACGCCGAATCTGTGGATGAATCAGGCGCCTGTGGACAACTCGGCGTGATGGCTGCAACCGGGAACGGTCGTGGGCTCGGAGCGAAAACCGGTCTTGACAAAAAGACGACCCTCGCCAGGGGGGGAGGAGGCGAGGGCCGTCGGAGTTCAGCCCCGGGGGGTCGGGCTGAACACTGCCTGGATATCCAGGCTGACGCGATACTACACCTTCCATACTCAGTGTTTGCAAGTTCAAGCATCCGCGTGGCGCGGCACATCCGGGCCCCGAAAAGTGGCACCGCGGGCCCTATGGTGGAGAACGTGACAGACGCGACCGCGGATCCCGCCGAGTCCGGTCGGATCGCTGCCTTCTTCGACCTCGACAAGACCGTCATCGCCAAGTCGAGCGTCCTCGCATTCACCCGCCCGTTCTTCGAGCATGGCCTGCTCAACCGCCGCGCGGTGCTCGCGAGCAGTTACGCACAACTGCTCTTCGTACTGTCCACTGTCGACCAGGAACGCGTCGATCGGATGCGTGAGCACATCGCGCAGATGTGCAAGGGCTGGGACGTGGAGCAGATCCGTTCGATCGTGAACGAGACACTCGACGAGATCGTCACGCCGTTGGTGTATGCCGAAGCCAAGGACCTGATCGCGGACCACCGAGCCCGCGGGCACGACGTGGTGATCGTGTCGGCGTCGGGCGAGGAGGTCGTCACGCCGATCGCGCAGGCACTCGGTGCCTCCTACAGCGCCGCAAGCCGGATGCGCATCGTGGACGGGCGCTACGCCGGCGAACTCGAGTTCTACTGCTTCGGCGAGGCGAAGAGCACCGCGATGCGTGAGCTCGCAGCGGAACACGGCTACGACCTGACACGTAGTTACGCGTACTCGGATTCGGCGACGGACGTGCCGATGCTGCAGGCCGTCGGCAAGCCTCGCGCGGTCAATCCCGACCGCGCGTTGCGGCGTTGTGCGAACGAAAATCAATGGCTCATATTGACTTTCACGCGACCGGTGCCATTGTCGCGACGCGTGCGCCCGTCAGCGAAAGGACTGATCCGACTCGCCGCGGCGGGAGCCTCGGCAGCGTTGATCACCGGTGCCGCAGTCTACCTCGCCGGGCGCAGGCACGACCCCCGGCGACACCCTCGCCTCCTCCCACTCCCGAGCTGAATCTTTCCGGGCCAGGGTCTTGCCGACGCCGAAAGTACGGGGTACAAATGAGTTACGGAAGCACGGGAGGCCAAGAGCGAATCGGAAGAGAAGATTCGATCTCCCGCCCGGGTTTCCCAGCACGGACACCGAGTACCCACGCGGAGCCGATGCCACTATAAGGGCAGAAGCGTTGTGGGCCTGCGAGTTCCGAGTTCTCGAAGGCAAGACCTTCACACCCGTTGTGAAGAGCGAACCGCCGACACCCGGATCATCGCCGAGGCCGTTGACACACAACCCACACCAGCACGCATGGTAACCCGGCAGGTCCGTGCTAGCGGGTGGCGCACCGATCACGATCGGCGAGCCACCCGCTTTTGCATCGCGTGACCGAAAGCCACAGCACTGCAGCATGTTCAGAGCACAGCAACGCGTTTCGAACGGGTGCGGCGACTGTCAGTTACCTCCGAACGCCTCGGCGATCGACGTGGCTTCGCGAGCGCCTGCCTCGAGCGCACCGCAGCAGAAGATGACCCAGCCGCCGACACCCACTTCCGTGCCCTGAGCGAAGCCCGCGATCCCGTCGCGGTACGCCTGCGCTCGCCGCATCCACGTCACTTCGGGCACCCCGAGGTTGTGGGTGTCGAGTCCGGACGCCACACACACCAGCCGCGACGCCGCGCGCGCCACGAGACCGTCGGCCACAGCGAAGGGGCTCAGTGTCCTGAGCTCGCCGTGCACCACCGCCGCGAGGACCGGAGCGGGGACAGAAGTGCCTCCCGTGACCAATTGGGCGAGTGCGTCGAGCCGTTCCGCCACCCCGGGCTCCGGCCGGGGCCGACCCAGCTGCTCCGGATCGCCCACCAGATCTGCCGCGGCGAGCAGGTGTAGGCGCGCCAGCGCCTGCAACGGTGCACGGCGCCAGGTGGACACTTGAATTGCAAGCGCGTCACCGTCGAGGGACTGTGCGACGCGCAAAGCTCCCGACAGGACCGGATCGCCGGTTTCCCCGGGGGGCGGAAGCTCCGTCGATCCACCGTCGATCGCCGCCGACGCTCGCGCGGCCCGTACCGAGGCTTCTGCCGCGGTGTTCGGCCAGCCGCGTCGGTTCGTGCGGTGACGGTGAACCTCGGCGAGAGCGTCACGCGCGCGGTCTGCCGCGTCACGCACGCCGGGGAGATCGAGGATGGGCTGCAGCGGATCGGTCACGGTCCCGAACGGTACCGGCGCGAGCTGCACGCATCACCTATGGCCCGTCGCCGGACGCATGAGGAGCCACTCGTCGTCCCTGCCGACCGCCCGTCGCGTGACAACGACCGATCAGCGCATGTGAGCAGGTTGCAGCGTCGTGCAACGATGCGATCCGCGTCACAGGTGACTACGCTCACTGACGTCCGAACTGTTTTGCCACGACCCGGAAAGAGGCCACCGCACCATGACGAGCGCAGCCCAGGACCACGATCAGCAGGTGTTCCCGCCGAGTGCCGAGTTCGCCGCCACCGCCAACGCAGGTCCCGAGTTGCAGGCCGCTGCCGACGCTGATCGGCTGGCGTTCTGGGACGCCCAGGCCCAGCGGCTCGACTGGGCGACGCCCTGGACGCAGGTGCTCGACTGGTCCGACGCTCCCGTCGCGAAATGGTTCGTCGGAGGCTCCCTCAACGTCGCCTACAACTGCGTCGACCGCCACGTCGAAGCAGGCAACGGCGACCGAGTCGCGATCCACTTCGAGGGTGAACCCGGCGACTCCCGCTCACTGACGTACAACGACCTGCTCGCCGAGGTCTCGAAGGCCGCGAACACGTTCACCGACCTCGGTCTGACCGCAGGCGATCGCGTCGCGATCTACATGCCGATGATCCCCGAGGCGATCATCACGATGCTCGCTTGCGCCCGCCTCGGCCTGACCCACTCGGTGGTCTTCGGCGGCTTCTCGGCCTCGGCACTGCGTTCACGCATCGACGACGCCGAAGCCAAACTTCTCGTCACGGTCGACGGGCAGTGGCGCCGCGGCCAGGCCGCACCGCTCAAGACCGCCGCCGACGAGGCCGTCAACGGGGCCGCGTCGATCCAGAACGTACTCGTGGTCAAGCGCACCGGTATCGACGTCGAGTGGACCGACGGCCGCGATCTCTGGTGGCACGAGACGGTCGAGAAGGCCTCCCCCGAACACACGCCCGAGGCGTTCGACGCCGAACACCCCCTGTTCATCCTCTACACCTCCGGCACCACCGGAAAACCCAAGGGCATCGTCCACACCTCCGGCGGTTACCTCACCCAGGCGTCGTACACCCACCACTACGTGTTCGACCACAAGCCGGGCAAGGACGTCTACTGGTGCACCGCCGACATCGGCTGGGTCACCGGACACTCCTACATCGTGTACGGGCCGCTCTCGAACGGCGTCACCCAGATCGTCTACGAGGGCACCCCGAACTCACCGAACGAACACCGGCACTTCGAGATCATCGAGAAGTACGGCGTGTCGATCTACTACACCGCACCCACGCTGATCCGCACGTTCATGAAGTGGGGCCGCGAGATCCCCGACGCCCACGACCTGTCGTCGATCCGCCTGCTCGGCTCGGTCGGCGAGCCGATCAACCCGGAGGCGTGGCGCTGGTACCGCGAGGTCATCGGTGCGGGCAAGACCCCGATCGTCGACACCTGGTGGCAGACCGAGACCGGCGCGATCATGATCTCGCCTCTCCCCGGCATCACCGCCACCAAGCCCGGCTCTGCGATGGCACCGCTGCCCGGAATCTCCGCAAATATCGTCGACGACGAAGCCCACCCGCTCGGTGCGGGCGGAAACGGCTACCTCGTGCTCGATCAGCCGTGGCCGGCGATGCTCCGCGGAATCTGGGGTGATCCGCTGCGCTACCGCGAAACCTACTGGTCCCGGTACGAGGAGCAGGGCTGGTACTTCGCAGGCGACGGCGCCAAGTACGACGAAGACGGCGCCCTGTGGGTACTCGGACGTGTCGACGACGTCATGAACGTCTCCGGGCACCGCATCTCCACCTCCGAAGTCGAATCTGCCCTGGTCAGCCATGCCGCTGTCGCGGAAGCCGCCGTCGTCGGCGCAGCCGACGACACCACCGGTCAGGGCATCGTCGCGTATGTGATCCTGCTCGAGCACGTCGAGAACACCGGCGATGCGCTCATCAAGGAACTGCGCGATCACGTCGCCGTCGAGATCTCCCCGATCGCGAAGCCGCGGCAGATCACTGTGGTTCCCGAGCTGCCCAAGACCCGTTCCGGCAAGATCATGCGACGCCTGCTCCGCGACGTCGCCGAAGGGCGCGAACTCGGCGACACCTCGACGCTGGTGGATCCCGCGGTCTTCGACGCGATCCGTAAGAAGTAGTCCGATCCAGGCTGCGCCCTCCCGGCATCCGTCCCGGGAGGGCGCAGCCTCATCAGGAGAGCGAAGAATCCGAGGAAATCACAAAAGCCACCGCGTTGCTGTGCCACTCGTCGCCCCCTCACTGGGATCGGCGCTACTGTTACGGCGTGGGTGAGCCCACCGCAAGCAGAACGAACCAACTGAAGGGGTCGACTAGTGAGCGTCACGAACGGGAACCGGCCGGGAGACGGGGCGCCGAGCAGCATCTCGGGCATTCCGCTGACGGAGGTGCCCACCCCGACCTCGAGGGACGCAAGCATCGGCGAACTCGTCCGTGACGCGACCGCCCAGGTGTCCACACTGTTCCGCGCCGAGGTCGAGCTCGCGAAGGCGGAGGTCACCGGCGAGGTCAAGAAGGGTCTGCAGGGCAGCCTGTTCTTCATCCTCGCCCTCGCCGTTCTCATTTTCAGCTCGTTCTTCTTCTTTTTCTTCCTCGCCGAACTGCTCGACGTCTGGGTTGCCCGCTGGCTCGCCTTCCTGATCGTCTTCCTGCTGATGGTGGTCGTGACGGCGATCTTCGCGCTCATCGGTTACATGAGGGTGCGCAAGCTACGGGCGCCGAGCAAGACCATCGACTCACTCAAGCAGGCGAAGACGGTTCTGCCGATGTCCGGCGACGATGCCGAGACGCAACGTCCGCACTACGCAGCTCGTTGACGCAGCTCGACCGATCATCCACTTTGACCCCACCCGATCCGTCCACGGTCCGCTACGACGGACCGTGGGCCCACCGCGACATCCACGCCAACGGCATCCGACTCCACGCAGTCGAAGCCCATGGCGCACCGCCCGGCGCGCCGCTGGTGGTCTTCATCCACGGCTTCGGTGATCTGTGGTGGTCGTGGCGCAATCAGCTCACCGCGCTCGCCGAGGCAGGGTACCGCGCGGTCGCAATCGATCTGCGTGGCTACGGCGACACCGACAAGCCGCCCCGCGGCTACGACGGCTGGACCCTCGCCGGCGACGTCGCAGGACTGATCCGTGCGCTCGGACATACCGAAGCGGTTCTCGTCGGCCACGCCGACGGGGGGCTGGTGTGCTGGGCCACCGCCGTTCTGCACCCCCGGCTCGTCCGCGCGATCACGGTCGTGGACTCCCCGCACCCGATTTCGCTTCGCGATGCAGCCATTCGGGACCGGGCGCAGCGCAAGGCCCTGCTGCCCGGGTTCCTCGCTCATCAGCTGCCGTGGCGACCCGAACGGCTTCTCGTGCGCGACGACGGCGCCGAGATCGAACGATTGGTCCGCCTCCGTTCAGGCAGCGACTGGCAGTACAGCGCGGAATTCCCTGCCGTCGTCGACCGCCTGCGCTCAGCGGTACAGATCCCCGGAGTCGCGCACTGCAGCCTCGAGTACCAGCGGTGGGCATTCCGTAGTCAGTGGCGACCCGACGGCCGCCGGTTCATGAAGGCCATGGACGTCACCCTGACCCTCCCCGTTCTGCAGGTGCACGGTGCGCTCGATCCGTATGTGGTGGCCGCGACCTTGCGACGCTGTGTGCGACACGCGCCCGGGCGCATCATGAAGTTCATCGACGGTGCAGGGCACTACCCTCACCAGGAGAAGGCCGACGACGTCACGGCTGTCCTCCTGGACTTCATCCGCACCCTCTGATCGCGTCAGACGATGCACGCCCCGGTTTCGACGGCGGCGACCATCGAGTCGGCTATCGCGAGCTGACGACTCACCTCGGATGCCGTGAGCGCGAAACCGGTGTCGGTATCGTCGACGGCCGCACCGAACACCATGCCCAGGATCTGTCCCTGCGGGTCGACGAGCGGTCCACCGGAATTGCCCTGCTGGATGAGTCCGCGCAGTGTGTAGACCTCACGCTCGACAGTGCCGCTGCGGTAGATGTCCGGTCCCTGCAGGTCCAGGGTCTCTCGGATGCGGGCCGCGCTCGCGGTGTACGGGCCACCACCCGGATACCCCAGGACGATGGCGTCGTCGCCCGACTCCGCCGGGGTGGCAGAGAACGGAAGCGGAGCCGCGGTCAGGCCGGGAACCGCGAGGATCGCCACGTCCACCGCGGGGTCGAACAGTACGACCTCCGCGTCGAGTGCACGCCCGTTGCTCTCCACGGTCACCGCCGCGGTCCCCGCCACGACATGAGCATTCGTCATTACGCGTTCGGGCGCGACCACGAAGCCCGATCCTTCGAGTGCTTTCTGGCAACTCGGAGCGACGCCGTTGATGCGCAGCACGCTCGAATGCAGCTGTGCGGGGATCGGCCCGTCGAGCAACGTGCCGTCAGGAACGGCGACCTCTGCGATCGGTGTTCGGCCGAACGGCCCGATCACCTCGGGGAGGCCCGAGGTGTCGAGAAGCGCTGAGAACTCGTTGGGGATCGCCCGCATCCAGTCGGTGGCGAGGTTGTCGACGGTGCCGAGCACCGTCGATCCGCGCACCGCCGCGGAAATCTGCGGTTGCGCCGCGGAAGTCAACGGGACGGCCAGCAGCCAGGCAGCGATCAGGACTGCGACGGATTGGAGGCCCGCGCCGATCACACTGTCGACCGCACGGGCGCTGGGGCTGTGCATGCTGCTGCGCGCGGCACGGCCGAGCACCATGCCTGCAACCTCCCCGACCACCACCAGCACGATGATCAGCACGATCCCGGCAAGGATCCGTAGCCGTCCCTCGTCGACGTGGACGAGAACGTGAGGTGCGATGAGGATGCCTGCCACCGCCCCCAGCAGCACTCCCAGGAACGCCAGCGCCGAGGCGACCGCTCCCTGCCGAAGACCGGACGACGCCGCGATGATCACGACGAGGACGATCACCAGGTCGATCCAGTTCGATCCGGTCATGCGTCGATCACCCCCGATTCGAGTTCGGCTTGCACCACTGCCAGGTCACGAACGTCTCGGTGATCCCATTCGATCTCCCATCCAGACACCGTGAACAGGCCGGCGAGAACCCCCGCTGTGAATCCCCATACGAGCATGCCGTCGACCTGGAACGCCGGGCCCCGATACCCCATTCGGTGGGAGACCTGGAATCGATTGTCCGGGTCGAGCAGGTCGCGCACAGGTACACGCACGACACGAGCCGCCTCGGCCGGGTCGACCACCCCGACCGGGCTGGGCTTCTCCCAGTACGCCACGACCGGGGTGACGTCGAACCCCGACGGCGGAATGAACAGTTCGGGCAGCACCGCCAGCGGTCGCACTCCGTCCGGGTCGAGCCCGGTCTCCTCCTGCGCCTCGCGCAGAGCGGTTGCGATCGGACCGTCGTCCTCGGGGTCGGCAGCACCGCCGGGAAAGGCGACCTGCCCGCTGTGCTGGCGCATGGTCGCGGCGCGCTGGGTGAGCAATACCTCGGCGTCTGCAGGGAGACCTCCGCGGGCTACGGGGTCCGGCTCGGGCGAGCCGCCGAACAAGACGAGCACGGACGCCTGGCGGGTGGTCATCCCATGCGGAGCTCCGCGAGTCAGCACAGGATTGAGTCCGTGCGGATCGGTGGGCTCGCGAGTGGCTACTCCCCGCAGCCAATACGGAGTCATGCGACAACCCCCAGATGTGTCTCTACGACCTCGGCCACCTCGTCGGCGCTGCGAAACGGCTGCGGGAGCACCTTGGCGATCGAACCGTCGGCGCGCACGAGCACCGTGACAGGTAGGACTGCCGGCGCGGACACCCTAGCCTGCACGCGTCCTGAACCGTCCTGCACTCCGGGCAGCCGGACGCCGTACCGCGCGAACCGCTCAAGCGCGTTGCTCTCGTTGGGATCGGTATGCACGGTCACCACCGAGACTGCGTCGCCCGCGCGTAGCGCGAACTCCTCGAGTACGGGGAGTTCTTCGGCGCAGGGAGCGCACCACCACGCCCAGAGATTGACGACGGCGGGACGACCGGCAAGTCCGGCGGCAAGGTCGACGGAGCTACCGTCGCCCACGCACTCGAACACCAGCCCGGCGAGTGGTCCGTCCGGAGGTGCGCCGGTCGGTGCCGGACACGGCGGCAGATCCGCTGCGGCGCGAAGTGGGGCCAGCGCCTGTGCGTCGTCCTGGGGTCTGCGATCGACGGGGGCCGCAGAAGTACCCGGACCGTCGGTGGGGGTCGGCTCGGAGGTGTCGCTGTCGCGAGGCCAGATGGCGACGATCAGCGCGATCACGACGACCAGTGCTGCCAGGCTCCAGCGGCCTGCACTCGAAGGACGCACCGCCGTCACATCCCGGCGAGCTCGAGCAGATGCTCGGTCTCCGGTCCCTTCACGAGCCTCGCGGCGAGGCTCGGGTCGGTGGGTCCGATCCCGTAGGAAGGGCAGTCCTTCGCGAGCACGCACACTCCGCACGCTGGTTTACGCGCGTGGCAGACCCGCCGGCCATGGAAGATCACCCGGTGGGACAGCAGCGTCCATTCCTTGCGCTCGATGAGCTCACCGACCGCGTGTTCGACCTTCACGGGGTCGGTTTCGTCGGTCCATTTCCACCGGTTCACGAGCCGGCCGAAGTGGGTGTCGACAGTGATTCCCGGCACATCGAAGGCGTTGCCGAGGACCACATTCGCTGTCTTCCGGCCGATGCCCGGGAGCGTCACGAGGTCTTTCATCCGGCGCGGAACCTCGCCGTCGAAGCGCTCGAGCAACGCCTGCCCGAGGCCGATGAGCGAGTTGGCCTTGTTGCGATAGAAGCCGGTGGAACGGATGTACTCCTCGAGTTCCGTGCGGTCGGCTTCCGCGTACGAACGAGCGTCGGGGTAGCGGGCGAAGAGCGCAGGCGTGACCTGGTTGACTCGTACATCCGTGCACTGTGCAGACAGAATCGTCGCTACTGCGAGCTCGAGCGGAGTCGTGAAATCGAGTTCGCAATAAACGTGCGGGAAGGCATCGGCAAGACGCCGGTTCATCCGCCGCGCGCGCCGCACCAAACCGAGGCGGGACTCGGGTCCCCGGGCCCGACGTGGCCTGCGCGAGCTCCGTTCGGCGGAGCGGACAGGGCTCGAATCGAGGCTCTCGGACGGGGTCGGTTGCACCTGGACCACTGTACGTAAGACGCCGGGCTCGATACGGGGGCCGTGTCTGTTCTGAGATCTTGCCCGTGTTTACTTCCCGTCATGCAAGCTCTTGCTGTCGTACTTCTCCCGGTGCTGCTCATGCTGTTTGCACTCGCCATGGAAAGAGTCGAATCACGATTGAGTCGCTTGTCCGTTCGTCAGCAGGAGGTCGAGGAGTTTCTCGACCAGGCCGACCACGACGACGTCGACGCCCTCGCCCGCGAAGGATTCCCCGGCGCGTTGGCCCGATTCAACCGCCGGAGGCGCCGCAGCGACACCTCCGACTCTGTCGACGCTCCGGATCTCCTGGACGCGAGCCGAGCGAGCTGAAGAAGGTACCGGCCGGTAGTATTCGAGAGCGGGATCCGACATACAGAGACGGATTCCGTGGTGTCGGTCACTCACACATGCGACAGGCACAGTAGACTTGGCGTCCGTACGCCGCAATGGTGACCCTCGCCGGGATGCCGTGGACGTGCACCTGACAGCGAAGAACAACAAGAATCATCCCAAAAGGAGCGCACGTGGACGAGGTCCTGGCCAGAGCAGGCATCTTCCAAGGAGTCGAGCCCTCTGCGGTTGCGGCGCTGGTCAAGGAGCTGCAACCGGTCGATTTCCCGCGCGGCCACGTCATCTTCAACGAGGGCGAACCGGGCGACCGCCTTTACATCATCGTCTCCGGCAAGATCAAGCTCGGACGGCGCTCACCGGACGGCCGCGAGAACCTGCTGACGATCATGGGCCCCTCCGACATGTTCGGTGAGCTTTCCATCTTCGACCCGGGCCCGCGCACGTCCACCGCGACCACTGTCACCGAGGTGCGCGCGGTGAGCATGGATCGCGAGGCGCTCAAGGCGTGGATCGATCAGCGGCCCGAGATTGCGGAGCAACTCCTGCGCGTGCTCGCCCGTCGCCTGCGTCGCACCAACAACAGCCTCGCCGACCTGATCTTCACCGACGTTCCCGGTCGTGTCGCCAAGGCGCTGCTGCAACTCGCTCAGCGTTTCGGTACCCAGGAGGCGGGTGCTCTCCGCGTGACCCACGACCTGACCCAGGAAGAAATCGCACAGCTGGTGGGCGCATCTCGCGAGACGGTCAACAAGGCGCTCGCCGACTTCGCCCATCGCGGTTGGCTGCGCCTCGAAGGCAAGAGCGTGCTGATCTCGGATTCGGAGCGACTCGCGCGTCGCGCCCGCTGACGGCGACCTGCGCGGCACCCTGAACAGGTGAGGCCGGGACACCTTGGGGTGTCCCGGCCTCACCTGTTCTTTCCCTGTGCTCGAGATCTAGCTGCGCAGGTATGCCAGTTGCACGTTCACCGACTTCTCGGCCGCACCCCACAGGGACTCGTCCACATCGGCGTACACGTGTTCGACCACCTGCCGGGCCGAAGCTTCTCGGCCGAGGGCTCGCAACGCGCCCCGAACCTGATCGAGCCGCTCTTCCCGGTGCGCCAGGTACCCGCGAGCGACGGTTTCGAGGTCGGGCAGTTCCGCACCGTGCCCGGGCAGCACCGTGTACCCCTGACCTAGTGCGATGTACGACCGCAACGAACCCAGATAGTCGCCGAGGTCGCCATCCGTGTCGTCGAGCACGGTGGTTCCCCGCCCGAGGATCGTGTCGGCGGTGAGGACACTGCGATCGTCCTCGAGAACGAACGACAGCGAATCCGCGGTGTGGCCCGGTGTGGCGAGGACCCGGACACGGAGCCCAGCGGCTTCGACGACATCGCCGTCGGACAGCTCGGTACCACCACCGTGCCGATGTTCGGGCGTGACGGCGTGAACCGGGCTTCCGGTGAGCTCCGCGAAACGCTCACCACCTTCGGTGTGATCGAAATGGCGATGGCTGATGAGCGTCATCGCGACCGGAACCTGCGCGACGCGGGTGAGGTGCGCCTCGTCGAGCGGGCCCGGATCGATCACAATGCACTCGTCGCTGTCCGGGGCACGCAGGATCCACGTGTTGGTGCCCTCGAGGGACATCACCGACGGATTCTCGGCAAGCAGCACCGCCGCGTTCTCGGTTACTTGCCGTAGTTGCCCGTAGGCGGGATGAACGAGTGCCATGATCAGCGCACCTCCACCATCAGCTCCACCTCGACGGACGCGGCGAGCGGAAGTTCCGCGACACCGACTGCGGATCTCGCGTGAGCTCCGGACTCGCCGAAGATCTCGCCCAGTAGTTCCGAGGCTCCGTTGACGACACCGGGTTGTCCGGTGAATCCGTCTGCCGACGCCACGAATCCGACTACCTTCACGATGCGCACCACATTGTCGATCCCTACGAGGGCATCGACTGCGGCCAGCGCGTTGAGTGCCGAAATGCGGGCAGCGGTCTTCGCGTCGTCTGCAGACACGTCGGAGCCGACCTTTCCGACGTACGCCAAGGTTCCGTCGACCATCGGAAGCTGACCCGAGGTGTAGACGGTGTCCCCGCTGCGCAGGGCGGGAACGTATGCGGCGACCGGCTTGGCTACCGGCGGCAGGGTGATCCCGAGTTCGGACAGACGTGCGGTCCAGGTTGCGGCCACGGGGTCAGCTCTTGGGGCGCTTGAGGTACGCGACGTGCTGTTCGCCGGTGGGTCCTTGCAGGACCGTCACCAATTCCCACCCGTCAGCACCCCACGTGTCGAGAATCTGCTTGGTCGCGTGCGTGAGCAGGGGCACGGTTGCGTACTCCCACGTAGTCAATTCACTCATGACCTGACCCTATCCGGCGCCTTTCCCTGTTGACGACTTATAGGCTCGACACCGTGGCGACACAGACATCTCATTCCGGCACATGGCCGGCCAAGGCCGCGCGGGCACGACTGCACTTCGTGTCCGGCAAGGGCGGAACCGGAAAATCCACGGTCGCGGCGGCAGTCGCACTTGCCCTCGCGTCGGGGGGCCGGAAGGTCCTGCTTGTCGAGACCGAGGGCAGGCAAGGAATCGCGCAGCTGTTCGACGTGGCCCCGCTGCCTCCGGTGGAGACGAAGATCGCAACCGCCGAAGGAGGCGGAGTGGTCATGGCCCTCGCGATCGACATCGAGGCGGCATTCCTGGAATACCTCGACATGTTCTACAACCTCGGCTTCGCGGGCCGCGCGATGCGCAAGATCGGCGCGATCGAGTTCGCGACGACGCTCGCGCCCGGGCTCCGCGACGTGATCCTCACCGGCAAGATCAAGGAGACAGTGGTACGCACCGACAAGTCCGGTGAGCGCCTCTACGACGCGGTCGTGGTCGACGCTCCGCCCACCGGCCGGATCGGCAGCTTCCTCGACGTGACGAAGGCCATGGCCGATCTCGCGAAGTCGGGACCGATCCGCTCGCAGAGCGACGGTGTGGTTCGGTTGCTGCATTCCGACGAGACTGTCGTGCACCTGGTCACGTTGCTCGAGGCGCTGCCCGTTCAGGAGACCGCCGACGCGGTCGACGAATTGGAGGCAGCCGATCTGCGGATGGGCACGGTGATCGTCAACAGGACCGCACCCGAGCACCTTCCGGACTCTCTGGTCGACGACGTCGCCGACGGGCGCATCCCGGGCGAATCCATCCGGTCCGCGTTCGAGAGGGTCGGGCTGACGCTGTCGGACGACGATTTCGCCGGATTGCTCACAGAAACCATCGAGCATGCCTCGATACTGCAGGCGCAGCAGGTCAGCGCCGCCCAACTCGACGACGTGAAGGTGGCACGGATGTCTCTACCACTGCTCGCAGACGGGGTCGACCTCGGCGGACTCTACGAACTTGCAGAGCTGCTCGCCGAACAGGGCGTCCGGTGACCGAGCGGACGGTGCGCACGGCACCGGTCCTCGATGTCGCGAAGCTCCTCCACGATCCGACCTCACGGGTGATCGTGTGCTGCGGGTCGGGCGGTGTCGGTAAGACGACGACGGCGGCGTCGCTCGCCTTGCGCGCGGCGGAGCAGGGCCGCAGGGTCGTGGTGCTCACGATCGATCCGGCGAGGCGTCTGGCTCAGGCGCTCGGTGTGCAGACTCTCGACAATTCTCCGCAGAAGGTACCGCTCGAGTCCGGTGGGACCGGCGAACTGCACGCCATGATGCTGAACATGCGCCGCACATTCGACGACATGGTGCTCGAGCACTCCACGCCGGAGAAGGCCCGGCAGATCCTCGACAACCCCTTCTATCAGACGGTGGCGTCGTCGTTCTCCGGTACGCAGGAGTACATGGCGATGGAGAAACTCGGCCAGCTCGCTGCGAGCGACGAGTGGGATCTCATCGTCGTCGACACCCCGCCGTCACGGAACGCCCTCGACTTCCTCGACGCACCGAAGCGCCTCGGCGCCTTCCTCGACGGCAGGATGATCCGTATCTTCACCGCCCCCGGCCGTGGACTGGGCCGGATCGTGACAGGTGCGATGGGTTTGGCGTTGAAGGCGGTCTCGACGATCGTGGGCAGCCAGATGCTCTCGGATGCATCTGCATTCGTGCAGTCCCTGGATTCGATGTTCGGTGGGTTCCGCGAACGCGCCAACCGCACCTACCAACTCCTGCAGCAGCCCGGAACCCACTTCATGGTCGTCGCTGCCCCGGAACCGGATGCCCTGCGCGAGGCGTCGTTCTTCGTGGAACGACTGCGCGGCGACAAGATGCCGCTCGCGGGTCTCGTGCTCAACCGGACACATCCCACGTTGTCCTCGCTGCCTGCGGATCACGCGTTGACCTCGGCCGATCTCCTTGCGGAGGAGGGCGGTGCAGATGCTCCCGCAGCAGAGGCCGTGCTGCGCATCCACGCGCATCGCGCGGTGACGGCGAAACGAGAAGTCCATCTGCTGCGGGGATTCACCTCAGCAAATCCGCACGTGCCGGTCGTCGGTGTGCCCTCGCTGCCCTTCGAGGTCTCGGACCTCGAAGCGCTGCGAGCGGTGGGCGACCAATTGACCCGGCAGGTCTGATGTTCCGGGTTGCACGCACGACCTTCCCCGTCGTGCGTGCTCCGGCGTCGTTGTACAGCCGGTTACCTCATCGAGTTGCGGTCATACCGCATTCTGGTGCTGACGCTGCGCCTCGAAGAAGTCCGACCAGGACTCCACTTCCGGATGCTGCTTGAGGAGCGCACGACGCTGTCGTTCGGTCATTCCTCCCCACACTCCGAACTCGACGCGGTTGTCGAGTGCGTCCGCGCCGCACTGCAGCATCACGGGGCAGTGACGGCAGATCACCGCCGCCTTCCGCTGTGCCGCGCCTCGGACGAACAACTGATCGGGGTCTACCTCGCGGCATCGAGCCTTCGATACCCAGGCGATGCGTGCTTCTTCTTCGTCAACGTCGAGCCTGGTCATGGGGGCGGTCAGGTGCATTCAGTTCCCCTTTGCTTTCCGAACTCCGTTGTGGGGAGTTCCTGAGGACGCACAATTTGCACTTAGCATGAAAAAACTTGTACGTCTTCACTGTCGAGGTGTTATCTGCATCACACTGCTGTCTCAATCTAGGTAAACTGATGCCCGCGCGCAAGGCGAACAAAACCTTTTCTGGTACGCCCGTGCATAGCCGCACGTCGGACGGCGTTTCGTTTCCCTGGAATCGTCGACTCCTCCGGTCGGCACGTAGGGTGTACCCGTGTCGATCCGAAGTACTGTGGCGAAACTTGCCGGTTGCACGGCCCTCGGCGGTGTCCTCGTGGCCGGAATGCTCTTCCCGGCCGCAGGCGGATTCGGTTACGTGTCGAATCGCGCAGCAGACACCGTCGACAACAGTTCCGCAGAACTCGTCGAAGGGATCGTTCCCGCTGTAACGACGATGGTCGACACTGCGGGCAACCCGATCGCGTGGTTGTACGACCAACGCCGCTTCGAGGTACCGAGCGACCAGATCTCCAACGAGATGAAACTCGCGATCGTCTCCATCGAGGACAAGCGGTTTCCTGAGCATCAGGGCGTGGACTGGCAAGGCACCATCCGTGCTTTCCTCACCAACACCAGCAGCGGTCAGGTCGAACAGGGCGCGTCGACGATCGACCAGCAATATGTGAAGAACTACCTGCTGCATGTCGTGGCGAAGACCGATGCGGAACGCCGCGCGGCCATCGAAACCACGCCCGCCCGCAAGATCCGCGAGATCCGGATGGCACTGACCCTCGACGAAGAGTTGTCGAAGGACGAGATCCTCACCCGTTACCTGAACCTGGTGCCGTTCGGAAACGGTTCGTTCGGCATCCAGGACGCCGCCCAGACCTACTTCGGCATCGACGCGAAAGACCTGAGTATCGCCCAATCAGCGATGCTCGCGGGCATGGTGCAGTCCAGCTCGGCACTCAACCCGTACACGAACGAAGAAGGCGTGACCAATCGCCGCAACGTCGTGCTCGACACGATGATCGAGAACATTCCTGAGCGGGCAGACGAGATCCGGGCCGCAAAGGCAGAACCCCTCGGCGTCCTTCCCGAACCCAACACCCTGCCGCGGGGCTGCATCGAAGCGGGCGATCGCGGATTCTTCTGCGAGTACGCCCTCCAGTACCTCGCGAACTCAGGATTGTCACGAGAGCAGATCGACAAGGGCGGGTACCTCATCCGCACCACACTCGACCCCGAAGTACAGAATTCGACGAAGTCCGCGCTCGACCAGTACACGAGCCCGACCGTCGACGATGTCGCAACGGTGATGAATGTGGTCGAACCGGGTCAGGACTCCCATCGTGTCCTTGCGATGGGTTCGAGTCGTACCTACGGCCTCGACGGCGACGCCTACGAAACAGTTCAGCCGCAGCCCTACTCGCTCGCCGGGCACGGTGCCGGATCGATCTTCAAGATCTTCACGGTTGCCGCAGCGATGGAGAAGGGCCTCGGTACGAACGCCATCCTCGACGTGCCCAGTCGTTACAACGCGCAGGGTCTCGGCGATGGCGGCGCGCGGGGCTGCCCCGCCGGCTACTACTGCGTCGAGAACGCCGCGCCGTACCCGCCTGCGTTGTCGGTGACCGACGCGCTCGCTCAGTCCCCGAACACCGCCTTCGTGAAGCTGATCGAGGCGACGGGCGTCGACTCCGTCGTCGACATGTCCGTCCGATTGGGCATGCGTTCCTATTCGCAGCCCAACACCTCCGGATTCGGTGAGCAGTCGATGGCCGACATGCAGAAGGATCAGCATCTGGGCTCGTACACGCTCGGCCCCACATGGATCAACAACCTCGAATTGTCGAACGTGGCCGCCACCCTGGCCTCACACGGAAAGTGGTGCCCGCCGACCCCGATCGACGGTGTCTTCGACCGTGAGGGCAAGCCGGTGCCGATCACGCAGCAGGCGTGCGAGCAGGTCGTCGAACCCGGCCTGGCCGACACCCTCGCCAATGCGATGAGCAAGGACACCGCCGGCGGAGGTACCGCTTCCGGAGCCGCAGGCAGCACCGGATGGAACCTGCCGGTGGCAGCCAAGACCGGAACCACCGAGTCGCACATGTCGTCTGCATTCCTCGGCTTCACCAACAGGTACGCAGGGTCGGTATACACCTACGGCGACTCCCCCACGCCGGGCCAGATCTGCGCCAACCCGGTCCGTCCGTGCTACGACGGCAACCTGTTCGGCGGCACCGCCCCTGCACACACCTGGTTCACGGCCATGACTCCGATCGCCACCAAGTTCGGTTCCATCGAGCTTCCTCCGACCGACCCGCGTTACGTCCGTGGCGCAGGCAACGCTCAGGTTCCGGACGTCACGGGCCTGTCGCGGGATCGGGCCACCCAGCGCCTGCAGGACGCCGGATTCGCGGTAACCGAGTCCACGGTCAAGGCCGAAGAACGAGCAGGCATCGTCACCGGCTCCTCCCCCTCCGGCTCAGCGGTACCCGGCTCGACGGTGACGATCTTCGTCAGTGACGGTTCCGTGCGCGTCGCACCCACGACGAGTGCGACTCCCGCACGGCCGAGCGGCAGCGAGGTTCCCGATACCACGGTGCCTGCTGCCCCCGCCCCGGTTCCCGGCCGTCAAGAACCTGCCCAGACCGAGTCGGCGCCGCCGGACAGCAGTGAGTCGGAAAGCCCGGCCGCAACGACGACCCCATCGCAACCGGACAACTGACGGTCAGAGACGCGACCGCACCGCCGCGGACAAGCGCTTTCCATCGGCCTTGCCCGCGGCGATCGCGGTCGCAACCTTCATGACCTGGCCCATGTTCTTCGGACCCGGACGCGTTCCGAGCTCGTCTGCGACCCTGCCGATGGCCGTGTCGACCACGTCGACGAGCTCCGCGTCGGTCAGCGGAGTCGGCAGATACTCATCGATGATGCGTGCCTCGGCGTGCTCCTTGGCCGCGAGTTCCCCGCGACCGTTCTCGGTGTAGACCTCAGCAGCCTCACCGCGCTTCTTGGATTCACGCGACAGAACCTTGATGACCTCGTCATCGGAGAGCTCGCGCGCTTCCTTCCCCGACACCTCCTCGGTCTGGATTGCAGCAAGCAACATCCGCAGTGTCGCCAAACGTAATTGGTCCTTGGCCTTCATCGCGGCCGTCATGTCTGCGCGCAATGTGGATTTGAGTGAGGAAGAAGTGTCGGTCATACCGGGAACGCTACGCCGGGACCGTCGAAGCACGTGCGCAGACGTGCGGCGGCGGTACCCTGAAGAAGTGCCTGACCTTTCTCCCCTCACACGTGTCGCCGCGGGTACCGCGGGAGCTGCCGCTCTCGGCCTCGGTTACGCGACGCTGATCGAACGCAATGCATTCACCCTCCGGGAGGTCACCATCCCGGTCCTGGCGCCGGGCGCTTCGACACTCCGCGTGCTGCACATCAGCGACCTGCACATGATGCCGGGGCAGAAACGCAAGCAGAACTGGCTCAGGGAACTCGATCGGCTCGAACCCGATCTGGTGATCAACACGGGCGACAACCTGTCGCACCCGAAGGCGGTTCCCGCGGTCGTCCAGTCGCTCAGCGGTCTCCTTGCCCGCCCCGGACTTTTCGTGTTCGGCAGCAACGACTACTTCGCGCCGGTCCTGAAGAACCCACTCGCCTACTTCGACAAAGACCACGACCGCGTTTACGGGCCTCCGCTACCGTGGGGCGACCTGCGCGCGGCCCTCAACGAACGCGGATGGCAGGACATGACACACGTCCGACGCGATATCGAGGTCGGCGGCGTGCGCATCTCGGTGGCCGGTGTCGACGACCCGCATCTCGAACGTGATCGCTACGAGACCATCGCCGGGGCGGCCGACAAGTCCGCAGATCTTCGCCTGGGACTGACCCACTCACCCGAGCCCCGCGTGCTCGATCGTTTCGCCGACGACGGGTACGACCTCGTACTCGCCGGCCACACCCACGGCGGACAACTCTGTCTGCCGTTCTTCGGTGCCCTGGTGACCAACTGCGGCATCGACCGGTCGCGGGTGAAGGGCCCCTCGCGGTGGGGTGCGCATATGCAGCTGCATGTGTCGGCGGGAATGGGCACCTCCCCGTTCGCCCCCGCGCGCTTCTGCTGCCGTCCGGAAGCCACGCTGCTGACATTGGTTCCGGCTCCGCGTGAGGAATCGCGCAGATCCTCGGGTAGTGCCGCAGAAAGCGCAGGGACTCCCCGCTGACCGCATGGCTTCGTCATCAACCCTCAAATAGTCACTGACCAGGCGATTTAATCTTCTCGCGAGTCGTGCGGTAAGCTGACCGAGGTTCATCACGGGGTGTGGCGCAGCTTGGTAGCGCGCTTCGTTCGGGACGAAGAGGTCGTGGGTTCGAATCCCGCCACCCCGACAGTGAAGAAGCAGGTCAGAGGCCCTTTCCGCAGCGTGGGAAGGGCCTCTGACGTTTTCGGTCCGCAGTGGGTCCGCAGTAGATTCAGCCCCGATCCTCAGATGGCAGTCCGAGCAGCCAGCGCCGCCACGTCGAGCGCGTCCGCAACCGCTTCGAGATCGTCCGGAAACAGGTCCGCATACGTGTCCAACGTCAGGGCCGCCGACTTGTGCCCGAGCATCGTCTGGACGGCCTTCACATTCGCGCCTGCGGAGACCGCGAGCGACGCTGCGGTGTGCCGAAGATCGTGCGGGGTGACCATCGGGAACTCCGGCGTCACCGGCTGACCGTCGTCATCTTCCTCCTTGGTCCTCTGCTCCGCGGTGCTCTCCTGCAACCGAGCCACAGCCTTCGCGAACACGCGGGGGCGGTAGGTCGAGACACGCAAGACCTCGCCCTCCGTGGAGGTGAACACCAGCTGCTCGCGCCCCTTCCCCGCCATGAGAGCCGAGAGCTCAGGAGCTAAGTAGCGAGGGAAGGGCACCGAGCGGCGTTCGTGGTTCTTCGCGGTCGACCAGACGAGCGTTCCCTTCACCTCGGCCACCGCCTGTAGGACGTTCACTCGGCGCCGAAGCATGTCGAAGTCCTGCACTCGGAGCGCCGCCATCTCACCCCATCTCAGTCCCGTGTAGGCGAGAAACCGCACAACCTCAGCTCCGCCAACGACCTCGCGAGCGAGCTGCTCGACTTGGCCGTGGGTGAGGTATCCGCGCCGTTTGTGCTCGCGCCGGGGTGCCTTGACTCCGTCGGTGGGGTTGCGTGCGATCCTGCGGTCCTCCAAGGCTAGGTGCAACACCATCCGCAGTACCCCGAGTGCGTTCTCGACCGTTGCGGGCTTCGCCCCGGCCGCGACCATGTCGGCGATCCACTTGCGCACCGCAGAGGTCTGGATGTCCGCAACCGGCGTGCTGGCCCAGACATCCCGGACGTGCACCTTCCAGGCGTTCTCCCGGGTTGCCCGAGTGGAGGCCTTGATGTGCGCTTGTGCGCCGATCCACTGTTCGTACATCGTGTCGACCGTCGCCCTACCTGCAGACGGGGTGACGTACGTCCCGGTATGAACCTCGGCTGTGACCCGGTCAATCTCCGCCTGGGCATCTGCCTTGCGGTCGAAGGCTCGTGAGACCTCGCGCCCCTGGTCGTCGACCCACCTCGCCCGCCAACGTTTGCGGGGCGGCGGCACGTCCTTGCCTGCATCATCGACGGTCCAGCCCGACGCGTGAACCTTCCGCTTCGAGCCGTCCTCGTTCTCGATGGTCTTCCACCAGCGATCCTCGACACCGGCACGGCGATTCCGGCGCGGGCTAGGCATCCGCGGCGCCTTCTCCGGCCGCCTGGTCGAGCGCTTCGAGTAGTGCCTCCGCGATTCGCCTCACGTCGCCAGCGTCGGTCCGCAGGGGTTCGGTCAAACCCTCCTCGTCGTCGGAGTCCATCTGCTCGAGGTCAGCAAAGATCGCCGCCTGGTCCTTGGCTTCCCGCCAGCGGGCCAGCCATTCCCAGACGGCTCGATCGAGTTCACGGACACTCGAGCGTGATTCGTGCATGGCGGCTTGGACGGCCGCAAACTGGCGATCGATCTCCGGCTTGTCACCACTGAGTGCGTCAATGTGCACACCAAGCGCCAACGTCAGCTTGATGGCCTCACTGTGCCGCAGCGGCCGGGCGCCGGCTTCGATCTTCTGGATTGTTTGCTGATGGAAGGTGCCGCCGAGGCGGTTTGCCGCCTCGGCGAGGTCATGCTGGGTCATCCCTCGCGCTTGGCGGAGTTCTTGGATCCGCTGACCTATCCATTGCTCGTCCCAATCCATGCTCTTACTCACGCGGCCAACGATACAACGTTCTGGGGTACCAACTCGACCCTATCGGCTTGTTATGATGTTCTTATATCTTGTTCATGTCCAACATCATTTCATTGTCAGCAAGGAGCGAGGCAGCGTGAACAACGCAATCACCGACCGCAGCACGAAGGAACTCCTCACGACCCGCGAAGTCAGCGAGGCGTACTACATCCCGGTGGCGACACTCAGGTACTGGAGGTGCCAGGATCTGGGCCCCGAGTCCTTTGCCATCGGCCGTCGAGTCCTCTACCGACGCGAGGCATTGGAACAGTGGCTTTCCGAGCAGGAAGCCGCCACTAGGCGGGGTGGACGCAACTCGATCGATACTTCGGCGCCTCGAAATGCTCGCGGTGCCGCATGATTCACGAATCCACGAACCCGGCGGACCTTTGCGAACGCTTGCAGGCCGTTCGCCGCGAACTGCGGAGTATCGCCCACGAGTACCGGGCGCTCGACGTCGACGACCTCGATGTGGATGAGCTCGGCGAACCGATTGACCCGGACGATGCACTCACCTCGGTGTCCGGCGGGCTCATCGTCGCCCGCAGGGTGCTCGAGACTGCAGCCGAGGCTGCCTCCCGTTTACGGGAGCGGTGACCGTCAATGCAGTTGCAGCGTAGGAGCACCGGGGCATCTGCCCGCGGTCACCCGGACCCCCACAGAAATGGTGAGCGGGCCACACCTGGCAGTGCGGCCCGCTCGGAACCCATCTCCCACTCGACACCCACGTCAAGCAATGAACCGATACCGGTGAGCGGCACGCGAAGCAGCTCACCCGACAGTTCGGAGGTTCGATTGACGATTATAGGCGCCAGAACCGAAATCGGCGCCACCACCCCACATCTCCTTCCCGAGGCGCAACAGCCGCCGCGGGGCACAACTTCACAGATCACCTCGGAGAGACAATTGAATACCGCATCCGACCGCACCGGCCTCGAACAGGCCGTTGCCCACGCTGACCCTTGGACCTTCGACCCGGCCATGGCAGCGCTCAAGACCTTCGCACGCATGAATCCGGAACTCCCGTTCGAGGCGTACGACCTCGAGGAACACTTCGGCATCCACTTCGACACCCCCGCCCGCTGGGGCGCGCTCTTCCAGACCGCACACAAGGCCGGGCACATCGAACCGGTCGGCTTCACCCAGTCCCGCCGCCCTGCACGCGCTGGCGGCGTCACTCGCGTCTGGCGGGCAGCGCGGAAGTACGCGCAATGAACGGGCCCATCCCGGCTTATGAACCAGACGACCACGAGATCGCCGAAGTCCGAACGCTATACGAGCAGCAGCCCACCCGCGAGGATGAGCCGACGTGGTCCGTGGCTCTTCAAAGTCCGTACGTGAACATCGCCGCGATCCTTGACGGGGAAGCGCCGGAGCCGCTGCGCCCGACCATTCTGCAACGCGCAGATGGGCAGTCGCTCTTCTACTCAGGACAGGTCAATCTCATCTTCGGTGATCCGGAGGCAGGCAAGACCTGGGTGTGCCTCGCGGCGGTCGCTTCAGAGCTCACGGCCGGACGTCGTGCACTCATGATCGACCTCGACCACAACGGAGCTGTTGCAGTGCTCGGTCACTTGCTCAAACTTGGCGTGCTGCCTGAGACCCTGAAAGAGAACTTCCGCTATAGCGAACCCGAGAGCCCTCAGATCTTCAGGCAGGTCGTCGAAGACGTGAGCACCTGGCAGCCGTCCATCGTCATCGTCGACTCCTTGGGGGAGCTGATACCGCTTTTCAGCAGCTCTAGCAACAGCCCTGACGAGGTCACGGACGTCCACCGACGGACTCTGAAACCGATGGCGAAGTCAGGTGCTGCCGTCATCGCAGTCGATCACCGCCCTAAGAGTGAACAGGCCCGCAATCGGATCGACCCTGGCGGTACGGTGGCGAAATCCCGTGTGCTCGGCGGCTGCTCGATCAGCGTCACCGTGACGCGCCAGTTCAGGCCTGGTCATGGTGGAGCTTGCGACTTGGTAGTCGCGAAAGACCGGCACGGTGGTGTGCGGGCGCACTGCTCCTCCGCGAAGCGTCAATCGGCCGGGACATTCGAACTCACCGACCATGAGAATGGTTCCCTATCGTGGTTGATTACGCCACCAGCCGAGGTTGCCTCTTCGGAGGCCACGGAACATGCCAGTGATGTAGTTGCCAGCAAAGTCGAGGAGATCCTCGCTGCAGCAGAGCGCACCAACGCACCACCCAGGTTGGGCAGGGACGCCTTGAAGAAGTACCTGTCCGATTACGAAGACCCAGTTTCTGCGGGGAACGCCGCCTACGCCGAAGCGGTACGGCGCCGGAAGGCTGTTCGCGGTGGGGCAGTCTGATGGCGGCGACTTTGGAAAGCGCAGTTCCTACCTGTCCCGGACAGTCTCGGCCTCTCGGGACAGGTCTGCCGGGTCCGTTTCTGTCCCGAACCTCGGGACAGTCATGCGTATTACTCCAGGTCAGACCTGTCCCGGACAGTTTCAGGACAGTTTCAGGACAGGTCTCCCGTGCATTCGCGACGACCTGTCCCGGACAGACACCCCCTACGAAGTGGGGGGTGTCAGGACAGGACAGGTCGGCGAGCACCAAGTCAGGACAGACAAGAAGCGGAACGCCATGCTGCGCAACCGTCCGCAACGGGTGCTGCCGCGGCACCGCTCCGCTTCGCTCCGCGGCACCTTGCCCTCGATCTCTGTGGTCACCTCATTCACGCCAGGAGAGGACCCCACGAGAGACGCCTCCGAATGTCCTCGAGAACCACGGCATTCGAACACACCGCAACCGCGCCGGATTCCACAAACACAAGCCGCGGCAGAAGGGGTTCGATGGCAAGGCGACGGAGTCGCCGCGGCAGCACAACGAGCGAAGCGAGGCGGGAGCCGATCGATACCCCACCAACACGGCCACGAAGTACCGGTACGTCGTGGACTCAGTCCAGTCCCTATCGGGCGCTGCCGCGGCACCTTGCCCTCGATCCCCGTGGTCACCATCGCAGAAGGCTCCTTCCTGTGGCTCCTGTGGAGCACTCGACCGGCAGCAAGGCGCTCAGACCCGGGAAACGCCATATCCACGACCTCCCCTGAGACAGCCCAGCAAAGCTTCCGACACCGGAAGCCAGACTCCGACCGCATCCGCCGTTTACCGCTATCCAGCCGCTGACAGCCCCAGGAGACCCATGAACAGCACCCGTACGATCCCGCTCGTCGTCGCCGTGGCTGGCACAGCCGCGATCTGTGTGGCCGCCTTCTGGCTGTCCTACGAAGCCCTCACCGACCTCGCCGACCGGTCGGGCGTCACCACCCCGTGGCTGTGGCCGCTCATCGTCGACGGGCTCATCATCGTCGCGACCGTCGCAGTCGTCGCACGGGTGGGCACGTACGCGTGGCTGCTGCTGCTCGCCGGTGCGACTATCTCCGTTGCGGGCAACGTGCTGCACGCCTCGCTGCCCGACGGGGCACTCCCTGTGTGGTTGCGCGCCACCGTCGCCGCTGTACCCCCGATTGCGTTGGTCGCGGTTACTCACCTCGCTGTGGTCCTGCGACGGACGAATGCGATTGCCGTAGCGCACACCTCGTCCGCTGCGACTGCGCCGTCGGGGGAGGGCCGGCAGCAGCAGGTGTCCTCGCAGCTCAACCTGGGCGACACTACCGAATGCGACACTGCGACAAGCATGGCCGGGCGCGACGAAATCGCCATCGCACCGTCGTCAACAGATGGCACCGATTCGCCACACCTGCACCTGCTCACCGCTACATCTGCGACTGACGCGACAGCAGACGACGACAGCCGTGCCATGCGATCCAAAGCGGTCGCACTGATCGACCAAGGGATGCCGGTCTGCGACATCGCCGAACAGCTCGGCGTACATCGGGCGACGGTCTACAGGTGGAGGAACGCGGCAAGCTGATTGGGCATGATGCGGCGTTGCCGGGCGGCGCGATCCGTCAGGCCCGATCCGACGGCACCGTCCAGGGAACGAGCGGGCAACCAAGCCCCGGCCTGCCGAAGCAGCCGGGGCCTTCCACACACTCGTCACTCCACACGAAGCGCCGAGAACAGTCCGGTCTCGTCGTCGTAGGTCACCTGGCACGTGTACGAGACACGCAGCATCGCCCCGAAGAGGTTCTGCTCGTCCACCTCGACCGTGACCTCCCAATCGTCGGGACGCTCGACCGCCTCCGCGGTATAGAACTTCAACGTCGACGGCGTCAACGACTGCTCGCGGACCAGCTTCGAGCACAACGCGACGACCCGCTCCTTGTCGGTGCTACCGTGCGGTTGTTCGTCGGGCGGCACGAGAAGCCAAACGCCCAGAACCCCAAGAAACGCCGCGATGAGCCACGACCACCACCGACTCTTCTTCCGAGCCGGCACCGGGTCCGGGGCTGCGGAAACCCACCGGTTCAGGGTCGCGTCGAAGATGTACGGACCGTTGCGGTCCCCGTGCTGAGGGTGCGTCACGATCGGTCAATCCGGCAAAGCGGTCAGGCTGTTACAGGGGTGCGCGCGACCACCGCGCCGACCGCGACCAGTGGACATTTCAGCACCGACCAGTGGACATCCAGGTGTCCACCTACCAGTCCCTACACACCAGATACGTAGATGCTTACTAGAGAGGGGGAGTTACGTTCCGTAACGCGCACACGCGCGACCGTGGCGGCCTCTACTGGGTCGCTCCCCCGTCGAATTCTGATTCGGGCGGCGGAGCCAGTGACCTGCCCCACATGTCCACGTGCGACCTTGACACGCACGCAAAAAGCCAGGCAAGGTGGTCTTGCGCGACAGGTGTCAGAAAAATCAGACACTCAACCACGCGCCATTCGACAACCGAGCCCGACTCCTACGCGGAGCCGGGCTTTTTCGTATCCCGACCCTGCAGCCCCGGACAGCCACGTCCGGGGCTTTTCGCATTCCAGGAGCAGCCCATGGCCACCGCCACCGAACGCCGCCTCGCCGCACAGATCGCCGCCCACGAATCCTGGGCCAACACGCCGGACCGCCGCGCCCGCACCGCCGCAGCTACCCAAGCCTCAGCGGCCGCAGCCCACGAACGCGCCCTCGCCCGATACGAAGCCCAGATCGACCCCCACAACAAACTCGACCCTGCAGAACGACGCCACCGCGCCAAAAGCGTCCACCACGCCAACACCGCCCGGGCCCGACTCAAAGAGATCCGCGCCCAACGCCTCGCCACCGAAGCCGCGCAGCTCGCCAACGAAGCAGCCGCCGAAACCGCCGCACTCGGAATCTGAGCGCACAAACAGCTCAGCCCACCCTGACCTACCCCGAAGCCGAAAACTCCTGCCCTGCCCCGACTGTGCAAGCAAGAACAGCCATCCCACATCCATGACCGGATACCCATGAGCCAAACCAACACCTGCAGCCGCTGCCAAGCGCGATGGACCGCTGCCGACGTATGCCACTGCAACGGCTGCCACCACACGTTCTCCTCCCTCACCGCCTTCGAAGCCCACCGGCGCGCAAACACCTGCCGAACACCCCACGAAACCGGCCTCGTCCTCCTCGGCCGCACCTACCCCTGCTACGGCCGACCCACGAAAACCACCGCACCCTGGCTCAACCCCGCCGGCAACAACACCCCAGGAGCCGCCTGATGGCCAAAATCAAACGCACCCGAACCACCATCAACGTCACCCCCAACCCCCACACCAACGGAATCGGCATCACCCTCTTCGGAATCACCGCACTCCTCGACGAACCCGAAGCCATCCGCCTCGCCACCCAAATCGCCGACACCATCCAACAAAACCGAAGCCAACCCACCGACCACATCGAGTAGTGCATCGACCGGTCGACAGTGGCACTCGCGCGCCTACGCGTGCGCGCGAGGCCGCGCTTTCTCCATCACCTACCTGCGCGGCGAGATCCGTCGCGTCACCCGAAGGGAGCCCATGATGGCTTACTCCAAGTACGACGAAGAGCATCGCAATCACGTTCGCGCCGAGGAAGCTCGACGAGCCAATGCCGCGCATGAGCAGTCGAGGTCCGCGATCCGTGCCCAGCAGGAGGAGGCTGGTCGGTTGGCCCGTGAGCAACGGTCCGAGCAGCTGGCCGAGCAGACTGCAGTCGAGGCGTCGATCGAGGAGATCATCGAGGCGAAGCGTCGGAGGGCGACGGAGCCGCAGAATGAGATCGATCAGCTGCGGATTGATCGTGCTGCTCGCCCTGCGCGTGAGGAGCGCCGGGATGTGGCTTCGGACAGGGCGGTTGCGGAGCGGAGCGCGGAGGCTCGTCGTATGGAGGCCGAGTTTGCGCGGCGAACCGGGCGGCCCTCGTTCTTGGATCGGGTCGCTGAGAGTGTGCAGGTCTACGGGGTTGAGCAGGCTCGTCGCGAGGAGCGCAATCGGTTTCTGCGTGGAGGTGGCCGCAGGTAGGGTCTCCGCCGCGGTTCTCGCGGGTCACCACGACGGTCCGGACTCTCACCATCGACGGCGAACCATGGTTCGTCCTCGCCGACCTCTGTGCGGTTCTCGGACTCACCCGCGCGGCCTCCGCGGTCGCCGAGCGGCTGGACGATGGGGTACGGCGGACGTACCCCATCCTCGACAGCCTCGGCCGGACGCAACGAGCGACCATCGTCAACGAGTCCGGCATGTACGAGGTCGTGATTCGCAGCGACAAGCCCGACGCCGTGAACACTCAGTCGAACTGAACTTCGCGGAACGTCCCATCCGGTTCGCGCAGGTACACCGTGCTGCCCGTCCGGGTCTCGGTCTCGAGGAAATACGCTATCCGCAGGGACCGGACCAGCGCGGTGGTCTTGGTCGTGTCGTGGAATCGGGCGATCTCGGACATGCGGAGTATGTCCTCGTTCGGCAGGTTCACGGTGACCGTCGAGACGTTCTTCGAGTCGTCCTTGTGGAGGGCCATGTCGATGCCTTTCTGTGTGGACCTGCTTCTTCTGCAGACCGTAGCCGGTGCAGTGTCTGACCGGTTGGGCATCGCGTCTGGTGCGGAGCTGCCCGAGCACTCACCTCGGGCGCTGGGACCTGTGACCCGCGTGGCCTGCAGTGCACTCCTTTTCTCACCTCGACATGAAAGTTTTCTCACCTCGACATGAAAGGTCGATCTATGTCACCGAAACGAAAATCCCTACCTGAGCAAATTGTCACTACCGACGACGACGGCATTCCGAACGGTGTACTCGACTTCGACACGGTCAACCGTGCTGCGACGCGGTTGGCTTTCGAGCTCGCAGCCGTCTGTGACGACGAGCCCGCGATGGATCGTGTGACGCGTCAGTACGTCGACTTACTCGGAGGCGTCACTTATCGGTATGCGGCTGCGCTCGCGTTGAAGGGCTTGGTGGTGATGGTCCTCCGCGATGCGGTGGAGGTCGTCGAGCACGTCGCGCCGGAACTGCAGCTGCGTCAGCATCTGCGTGACGGGGCAGTCCGGGCTCGCGAGAACTTCCCGCTCGGCTGACCATAGTGCGGCGAACGCCCCGAGGGCCATGGTGAGTGCGCTGTTGCGGCCGTAGCCGGCGGCGACCGCGGTCATGCCCGCGGCCACCGCCAGTACGACGAGAGTGGCGGTCGTCAAGGATGAACCGCCGTGAACGGGAACGCGCCCGGATCACCGGGTTTGCAGAAGTCCCAGCGGATGCCGTCGCTGTCGCGGCGGACGTTGTTTCCCCAGCACTGCCGCATCTCGGCGCGCACCATGTCGAGGGTGATGTCAGCGACGTCCCCGTCGAACTCGCGGGCCTCGTGATTCATCGCGGCAGCGAACCGGCGGGCACTGTGATGCCCGTAGGCGTACCAGTAGCCGTCCTCGTTCTGGTAGATGTGCACGCCGTGCCGGGACCGGCCGAAGTCCTCCGGAGTCATCGCCTTGCCCTTGTCGTGGCCAAGGCACGTGTGCGCGCAGGCCTCCCCGTGTGGTTCGGCGTCGTAGCCGTACGGGTTGAGCGCGCACCGGTGAAGTCCCTGCTGCGGGCCGTCCGTGTGGACCCAGCCGCTACCACGGTCGATGACGGGGATTCCGCAGTGTTTGCAGATCGGATGCTGGTCGCTCATGCCGATGCCTTACGCGACAGGACACCAGGGAAGGGCTTTTCCTCAAACGTCAGCGGCACGGAACGCAGGAGTTTCACCACAGCGCCGTATCTCTCGAGGAGCTGTGCACGCCGGACGGCCGCGGAACGACTCCGATAGATCCGTTCCACCTTCGGCCAGAAGAAATCCTCGGAACCGTACCGCTCGATCCACTCTTCATCGGCCACCCAACCTGCAGGTTTCCAGTCGCTACGTTGATTCCCCGCGAGGTAACCCGGCTCATGGTCTTCGGGGTAGAGGCAGTCTTCGGGGTATTCGACTTGGAGCTTCCACACGTACTCATTCATGCTGCACCGTCTTCGATCGTGAGCTGGTTGGACAGTCCGCACTTCGCGGCGAGTTGCAGCGCGAACATCTGACGCACGTAGAGCGTCTGCCGGACCTGCCCGTTGTGGTATCGCGGCGCGTTGTGCTGCGGGCGGAGATCGAACCAGTCGAGGTACTTGGCGTAGGCGCGGTACTCGTATTCAGCGACCTTGCACTGCTTGCTGTTCGACCACCGTTCTCCGATGAGGGTCCTGTAGCAGACCTTCCGTTCGACGAGCAGCGCGTACGCCTTCCTCTCGCTGAGGCCGAACTGCGCACCCCAGGCCTTCACGATCGCGGCATCGCCATTCGCGACGTACCGGTCGTGGTAGGCGATCGCGGGGGCCGCGGATTCGAGAGCGGCGGCGATGACCGCTTTCTCCTCCTCCGATTCGAGCACCATGCGGGCGAGGTCCGCGCGGGTGACAAGTTCAGCGCGTGTGGGGCCGGGGATCTCTACCTGAGTTTCCGCAACACGCGTCTGGATCGCGAAGTACGCCTGCGCTGCGGCGACCTCCGGCTTACGCGGGTCGCCATTCATTGCGACCAGGTAGCAAGCGAAGCGGGAGAGGTGGAAGTCCTCGCGCATCTGATTCGTGCGTCCCGAAGGTTCCCGGAGCCGGGAAGCTTCCTTATCTGCGTTATGACCCTGCGCGCCCATTGAGATGATCGCGCGCTCTACTGCGTCTGCGAATCGATCCCACTTCTCGTAGCCGAGCATCGGCATGAGGTCGCGCGCTGACCAGTACTCGCTGCCGTCCGCGCGTGTTTGGCGGATCGCGTCGAACGGTGATCCTGAGGTAACGTCTGGCACTGACATCTGAGGCTCCTTCTCGGGTGTACGTGCCCCGCGGAGTTACTGCTCCGGCGGGGCTTTTTCGTGGGGGTTGGTGCGGGCGGGCCCGGTTGCTTGTTGCGAGCCGTTGGTACAGGCCCGCCCGCGGGTCTTTAGAAGGGCGAGGGCAGTTCGGAGACGTGCACGAGATGCCCGAACGCGCCCGATACGATGGTGGAAGTCCTCGCGCTGCGGGGATTCCGGGACGAGTAGGTGGACACCAGGACTGATGCTTCGAGTTGACGAAGTCGGACGATGTCTCGATTTCGACTCAGGCATATGGCGGACAGATCAGGGAGTTGCTATGGGTGAAGTTCGACCGTCGTCGCGCACTGCCGACGGCTCCCTTGCCGCGGTGTCGACTGCTGCCGACCAGACACGAAGTGCTTTGGCAGCGACGGACGCCGCAGTCGAGGGTCAGAACGCGGCGATTCGAACCGCGCACGATGGTGGCGCCACCGTTGCCCAACTCGTCGCAGCGTCAGGGCTTTCCCGTGGCGCTGTGCACAAGATCCTGGCTGCAGGCGACGGTGCCGACCGACAGGTGCGGGTGCGCCGCCTGCTGGCGGACGTCGAGTCTGCGGCCGAGCGATGCCGGCAGGCGCGTGAATGCGCAGCAGGGGCGTCCGCGGAGCGTCGTAGTTCGATCGCGAGGGCGATCGACGAAGGTGCTCGAGTGGTCGATGTGCAGCGTGCTACAGGCCTGAGTCGGGCTCGGGTGGATGCGATCCTGCAAGAGCGAGAAGCCTAGCGGGCGAGTCTCTTTAAGTCATGCCTGAGGTGAGGTTGCCTCTCACACCTATGAATTACAGGTGTCTTGACATTTGTTCATTGGGGTGTAATTTGGTGGGTAGCCAAGCACTTCTGCTGATGGCTTCCTCCCATCCCTTTCTCCCTTGGAGCAATGATGACTTCTGCTATCTCCACCTCTGCCCCAACTGCTGACCTGGCCAACCCTTCCATCCCCTCCACTATTGGAGTGCCCATTTCTGTGGGGCACAGCAACATTGAGGAGCACCTGGTGACCCTGACTGCACAGCTCCCTGAGGGCCTTGCAGACCTCACTCCCCATGCTGCCCTTGAACTGGCACAGCAGCTCATTGCAGCAGCCCTGGGAGGCTCCCCTGTCAACACTTTTGATGCTGTGGGCTCCAGGATCCTGAGCTTGGAGTATGCGGATGGGGAGTCCATGGATGTGGTCTACCAGCCCCTGGACAACCAGACCATCACAGTCTGCTCTGACTTGGAGGAAGGGCCCATTCAGACCCTGGATGGCCTGGACCCCTACCAGGCCAGGGCACTGGCCTTGATGCTTCTGCAGGCTTCCCTGACATCCTGAGTCTCTGAGAATGCCCCTGCCCCCTGGGTAGGGGCATTCTGCTGTCTCAGGTGCACATCTCAGCCCCTCATGCTTCATACCCCACCCTTCCCCTTCAGTCCTCAGGCTCCTGGGCTCCTGGGCTCCTGGGCTCCTGGGCTCCTGGGCTCCTGGGCTCCTGGGCTCCTGGGCTCCTGGGCTCCTGGGCTCCTGGGCCAGCATGCACACTTTCCATTGCAGAACAAGCCATCTCACCTAGCATTGCCCAGCTCTGACACTGACCTCCATGCAGCTCAAGCTGTACCCGGGCGTGTTCCTCGTCGACGGCTGTCCCGGCTGCTACTCGGTGCTGCTTCACCGACCGGGTCGCCCCCTACCCCACGACGGTGACCGGGTGTTCCCGATCGCCGAGCGGTCTGCCGCGTACGTCGCCGAGATGTACGACGACTTGATGGAGACGTACGCCGAGCGCCGCGAGTTGGCGATGATCTCTGATCCGACGTACGCCGAGACGGTGGTGTGGCCGCCGAAGTGGTGGCACTCCCTCGTCGGCAAACACTAGAAGTCGCAGGACGAAGGCCCACTTCCCCGCTGGGGTGGCGGGCCTTTCGCATATGCAGGGGTGTAGCTCAGAGGCAGAGCGCCGGTCCCATACGCCGGTCGCCACAGGTTCCAGTCCTGCCATACCCACTGTCACCGCCGGTCCCTGGCCGGTAGGTGATTCACCCGTACCTGGCGTACGGGCTCCTTTCCGCCCGCACCTGCAGCCCGGCGCTGTCTGGTGTCTACCTCACAACCCACATGGCCGCCTGGCGCGGCAGAACGGAATTGCCATGTCCCACAGCAAAGGCCAGAACCTCCCTTCGCTCCACCTCTCGCCGCATCCCCGTGGTGAGGCCACGCAACGGAGGCTCCATTGACCGACTCATACTCCGCTGGAAGCGCTCGGCTCGCGATTACCCCATCCTGGGGAACGTTCTTTCAGCAGGTCGAGACGCGCCTCGACGCGTTCAACAAGCCGCTGAGAGTGCCGATCGAGCCGGAGAACCTGCATCAGTTCCGGTCGCGACTGGAAACGCAGCTGCGCACGATGGGCAAGCTGCCCCCGATCAAGATCGAGGCGAAGCTCGACGAGGATCTGCTGCGCTCGCAGCTGACCACCCAACTCGCCAACCTCGATCGCACCATCAACCTCACCACCCGCCTGGACACCACCGCCGCGGTCAGCGAGCTCGGGGCGTTGCGGCAGTTCGCCGCACAACCGATCCGCCTGGACGTCGATCTCGACACCGGCGGCGCCGCTGGCGAGCTGGCAGCACTGACCGCGCTGCTCAACTCGTCCGACAAGTCGATCACTGCCCGCGTGGACCTCGACACCACCGCCGCCACCGCGGAGCTCGACGCGTTCACCCGCGACCGCACCATCGACCTGGACGTGCGGGCGGACACCACCGACGCAGTCATGCAGCTCGGGGCCCTGCGGCAGTTCGCCGACCGCACCATCGACATACGGGTCAATGTCGACATTGGCAATGCGGCCGGTGACCTGACCTCCCTCAATGGGCTGCTCAGCGCCGCCGACCGCACCATCGATGTCAAGCTCAAGCTCGATACCACCGCCGCGATGGCCGAGCTGCAGATGTTCCGTATGTGGGCCGAGCATCCGATCCGGGTGAGATTCGACCTCGACACCGGCAACGCGATGGCTTCGCTGCTGGCGATGCAGGCGATGCTCGCGATGCTCGCCGCGCAGATGCGCGCGATGCCCAACTTCCCGAACATGAACCCGCTCTCGCTGATGATCGGAATGTTCGGGCAGCTCGGGTCGGTGATCGGACTCGCGAAGACCGCTCTGGTGGCCTTGGCTGCGGTGTCGCTGGTGCCCCTGATCGGGCAGCTGGTGCAGGCAACCGGGGTGATTTCCTTGCTGCCCGCGATGGGTGCCGCTGCCGCAGCCACCTTCGCCACGATCAAAATCGGCATGGGCGGCGTCACCGACGCCGTCACTGCCGGATCTGAGGCGTTCAAGAACTCTGCGGAGGAGCAGGAGGCGACCGCCGAGGCCGTCGAGCGGGCACAGCAGTCCGTGGCCGACGCCTACGAGAACGCGGCGATCACGGCCGAGAACGGTGCGGAGTCCATCGAACGCGCCGAGGAGGGCGTGCAGCGCGCCCAGGAGAACTCGGTGCGCGCCCAGAAGGACCTCAACCGGGCCCGTGAGGACGCGGTCGAGCGGATCGAGGATCTGAACCTCGCGCTCAAGGGCTCAGCGATCGATGAGAGATCGGCGATGCTCGCACTCGACCGCGCCCGCCGGCGCCTACAGCGCAACGATTTCACGGGTCCCGACGCTGATCTGGAGCGGCGCGGGGCGCAGATCGACTACGACCAGGCCGTGCAGCGGCTCGCCGAGATCCGTGAACGCAACGGTGACCTGCGCAAGGAAACCGAGGAAGCGAACCGGCTCGGAGTCGAGGGGTCCGAGCAGGTCGTCGCGGCGAAGGAACGGGTCGTCGAGGCCGATCAGGCAGCGATCGACGCCGCGAAGAACCTCGAGCGCACCCACCGTGATGCGAATCGGGCCAACGAGCAGGCGGCACGGCAGGTCACCGAGGCCTACAAGGCGCTCGACGAGGCGCAGAACGACACTGCGGCCTCGCTCAAGGCGTATGAGAAGGCGCTCGATGAGCTCTCTCCGAACGCTCGCGACTTCGTCGAGACGATGGTCGACCTCAACGACGAGTGGAAGACGCTGCGCTGGGCGGTGCAGGACTCGCTGTTCGAGAACATGGGTCCGCAGCTCCAAGCGCTGTCCCAGACCTACCTGCCGCAGCTGACGACGAGTTTCACCGGCCTGGCCGACGTGCTCAACACCAAGTTGCAGTCGGCGATGGAATGGCTGATGGAGCCCGGTCAGCAGGCCGGTATCGCCTCGATCCTCGACAACACGACCGCGGCGCTCGGTCCGCTCCTGAGCGGGCTCGGCAACCTCGGTCAGGTCTTGTTCGATCTCGCGGTGGTCGGCTCGGATTTCCTGCCGGGTATCACGGAGACCTTCGACGGCACCACCGGCAGCTGGGCCGACACGATCCGCGAAATGTCGCAGGTCGGCGAGGACGGCACGTCCCAGCTGCACGATTTCATGCAGAACGCCCTCGACGTGCTCGATCAGTTCTGGGAAATCATCAAGAACGTCGGCAGCATGATGGGCAGCATCTTCGCTGGCTCCGACGAGACCGGGGACTCCTGGCTCGAATCGATCAGAGTCACCACCGAAGAGTGGGCGGCGTTCCTGGAAACCCCCGAAGGTCAGGACGAGATCAAGTCGTTCTTCCGGGACGTCAAAGCGATCGTCGACGGCATCGTTGACGCCATCGAAATCGGCGCAGCACTGGTCGGGACGCTCAAACCGGCCGGCGGGTCGGAGCGCGGCAAGATCGACACCGACGGCGACGGTGTGCTCGACACCCAAGGTCCGCTGGTTCCCCAGCAGCTCAACCCCGGCGAGGCTCGGGAGGCTGGGCAGCTTCGTCAGATTTGGGATGTCGCAGATAACTCCGACAGCTGGCTTGGGAAGACCGCACGCGGATTCAACTCGTTGCTCGGCTACAACAACGAGACCGACTCGTACGACGGCGGCATGTGGAACCCGAACAACGAGGGCACCGTCGCCCACTGGTTCGGGAACATCGGCAATCGCACCGGAAACTGGTTCAACAACCAGACCGCCGAGATCGGCGACATGTTCAGCGGTCCGATGACCATCGGCGGTAAGCCGGTCTCGGAAATCTGGTCGTCGGCACAGGAAGGCTGGGAGTCGTTCTCGGCGTCGGTCGGCGACAAGGCGTCCGGGGTCGTGACCTGGTTCGGGGACATCGGATCGCGGATCGGCGAGATCGGCTCGGGCGCGCTGTCCTCACTCGGTGAGACCGCGTCCAACGCGTGGAACGGGCTGGTCGACGACGTCCGGGGCGGCTGGAACGACCACATCATGCCCGCCTGGGATGCGCTCAAGACCGACGGGCTCGGCGGGCTGGCCGATCACTTCCTCGACAAGATCACCAACGGCGCCGTCACCTCCTGGGGTGATCTGCCCACGGCGATCAAGGACGGCGTCGGCGAGATCATCGACGAGCACTTCCCCGGCCTGTCCGAGGGCATCGGCAAGGTGAAGGACTTCTTCACCGACCTGCGTACCACCGTGTCGGACACCTGGAACGGGCTACTGCAGGACCTCGCGTCCGGCGTAAACCACATGATCGACCTGATCAACTGGGGTGTCGGCGGACTGTGGTCGAAGGTCGACGGATTCCTCGGCGGCAAGCTCCCCGACTGGACCGACGTCCCGCACGTCTCGTGGGGCAGCGGGGGCGGCGCCTCCGGCGGCTCGATCCCCGGCATGGAAACCGGCGGCTTCGTACCGCTCGAACCCGGCACGACCTGGGGTAAGGACGGCGTACTGCGTGTCCTCGCCCCCGGCGAGTTCGTGCTGTCCGAACCGGCAACCCGCGCCGCCGGTGTCGACAACCTGACCTCCTTCAACAACTCCGCTCGCGGTGGTCGACCGACCTCCGCCGAGGGCCTGTTCGCGATGGAGTCCGGCGGGCGGGTCACCCGTGACGACCCGGCGTGGGACGCACTCAAGCGCGGTCACGACTTCGCGCAGTCCCAGCACGGCAAGCCGTACCAGTGGGCCGGTCCGACCGGCGTCGACAGTTCGTTCGACTGCACCGGGCTCATGGCGTCGATCGCTGCGGCGATCCTCGGCCAGAACCCGTGGCAGCGGTACTTCTACACAGGCAGTTTCCGTGGAGGGCAGCCCGGTCCGATGGGCTTCCAGCCCGGACTCGGCGCGGGCTTCTCGATCGGCGTGTTCGACAATCCGGGCGGAGCTGGTGGCGGTCACGCCGCCGGTAGCCTCACCGGCGTCGAGGGCCTGCCCGACATCAACGTCGAGTCGTCCGGCGGTGTCGGCGTGCGTTACGGCGCCGGTGCCCGAGGCGCCTCGAACTCGATGTTCCCGTGGCAGTTCCACCTGCCGATCGTCGACGGCGCGTTCGTCGACCCGGGGCCCGGCGACGGATCCAGCAGCGGACCGACCCCGGCCGAGCAGGGTTCGGTCGTCGGGCGGTTCATCGACAAGCTGATCAGCCCGCTGCGGGACAAAATCGTCGACGGGGTGGGTGAACCCCCGCCCGAGTGGCGAAACGTCCCACCGGCAGCGTTCGACGCGATGATCGAGCCGGTCAAGGCCTTCGCCATCGAGAAGGCCTCGGTCATCGATGTCATCGCCGACGGCGTGCGCGACCTCAAGGACGCCATCGCCGAACCGGTCTCGAACGCCTGGGACTTCGTGTTCAACCGTGACACCGGCGGCAACCTGCCTCCGGGGCTGAACCTGGTGCTCAACAAGACCGGCGAAGACGAGTACGTCCTCGAGCCGTTCGGGTTCCACGTCATCCAGGACCTGATCGGCACGCTGACCGGGCAGAACCCGTTGGGGTTGTCCGGTCCGGTCGGCACGTTCGACGGGTCTGTCCGCGTCGGTGACGAGGGCACTCGCCAGTTCCAGCATCAGTCGGACGGGTCGACGTCCGAGGCCGACACGCTCTTCAACATGGCTCCCGAAGCTCGGGAGACATTCGAGCAGAACGGCCAGGGCGCGCCCGGTGGGGACGGCTTCAACCTCGAGAACGCACTGCTCGAGGCCACCGGCATCTCGCTGGACAAGCGGCCCCAGGAAGAACGCATGGCCGAGTGGTCAGAGACCTACTCGGGCAAGTGGGCGCATTACGGCCGCGAGGTAGCGGCCGCGGTCATCGACGACATGGCATCCCAGGTCGGGCTGCAGGGCATCTCCATCGGAACGATGGTCACCCAGGACGTTCCCGAGGCAATGACCCGCATGGCGCGGCTGGCCGATCTGGCTGCACGCGGCTACTCGCGAACGAACGGGAGGTGACACCAACCATCCCTTGAAAGTGCCCCGCCCTCACCCGGGCGGGGCGCTTTCGTCGTCTTGTCACACGCTCAGCCGACGATTTCGATCATGTTGACGATCACGCCGGGCACCGTCGTACGCCCACCGATCTGGGTGTCGTAAGAGACGCTGCCCCCGACCTCGACGTACATCTTCACGACGTCGTCCTCCACCACATCGGCGACAAGCGCCGCATCCCGAGCCTCGACCGCCGTGTTCTGGTTGTAGACATAAGCACTTTCGAGCTGGATCGGTCCGGTATCGACCCGGAACTGTCGCGTGCCGGTCGCAGCGTCGAACTGCGTAACGACCCCATACAGCACGATCTTTCGGCCCTCCGCCGAATCCGGGTCCTTCACCAGCAGAGCGAAGTCCCGTTCCGACAGAGACTCATACGCTGCTGGGTTCTCTCGATCCGGATCCGGAGCCTCGGTGGTCGTCCGAGTGGACGACGAGCTGCTGTCGCCGGTGCTACTGCAGGAACCTACGACGATGAAGAACACAACGACACCAGCGAGGAACCACGGCCATTTCCGTCGCTTCTTGGTTGGCTGAGTCGCTACGTCAGAGGGCGGGGGTGCCATGAAGGCTGCGGGGTTGTGCTGGCGTGGGCGCGAATGCTCGGTCCATTGCTGACCATCCCAGTAGCGTTCCGTGTTCGGGTCTGCGGGATCAGGATGCCAGCCGGCTGGAGGGTTCAACTCGGTGTCCGTTCTGCGAAGGTTGCTCACCGAGCTGTCGTCCGGTCCGGACGTACCGTTACAGCGTTACCGCTGGTTACGGGAATGCTTCTGTCGTTGCATCACGCAACGGATCCGATCCAGGCAACGTCATTCCGCACGACGCGCATGTCACGACCGAGATGGCCGCCACATTCTACGAATGTCGACTGCGAGACCGTGCTGACGGTTGTGAAGCGCAACCGGGACGAACTGGATGACGACGGATACCGCGTCGTCAACCGGAGCGTTCGAGGAGCCTCAAGAACCGGCGGGATAGCACTCAACCACGCTCGGGCTGGTGCGAAATCTGTCTGCAAGACAGACTCATTCCGATCCTGAAGACCGACGTGACCACCCCTGCTCAGACCTACCCTTGGAAGGTCGCACTGTCCCGTGGTCCACCATCAGCGATGATGCTCCGCACGAGCCGGGGGTCAGGCTGGAGTTTGACTTTGGGAACGTCTGGCTTCGAGGACCCCGACATTGACTCCTTGTTGGCCTTAGACTGCGCGGAACGCTCAGGCTTCGTTGACATCAGTTGCGACCTCACTGCGCGCATTCTGGAGCTTGCGGATGGCGTTCCGGAGACGACGGGTGGAACGTGCCGAGCCTTCGTAATTGCCCACGATCTTGGGGTCAGAGTGAAGCACGACTCGCCGGGGTGGCTTACTCTTGGTCGCCGACCTGACCTGCTTGTTCGACATCCCGCACCTCCTCTACGCCGAGATCTACCGGCACTGCCGAGGGCTGCTCAGCAGGTTCGATGTTCACGATAGCGCCTATTACCAGTATCGCGCCTGCGACCGGCAGCATAAGGGTAGCGATCCTAAGACGTTGAGCCTTCCGGTTGATCCTCGCCTCCTCCACATCGAAGATGTCGGCCAGGGTCGAGAGCACACGGAACCTGGCTGTTCTTACGGGCGCTGCCGCGTATTCCTCCAGCATGGTCCTCGGATTTAGTCCCCCGGCCGTGTTCGGGAGGATCACCGTAGCCGACAGGAGTGCAGCGACTGTTGCTAGTCCTCCGCCCCACATTCCCCATCCTCCTAAGCTTGGAAGGTCACGAAGCACCAGGCCGACGAGAATGCCTGCAAAACCCAGCAGAACCCCGCCCCGCTGGTCGAAACTTTTGCTTCGTTCAAGTTGGTTGTTAGCCGCCGCCTTGACAAAGTCCTGTAGGAGTTCGAGCGCTGGCATATCCGGTTCGTCCCCAGCCGACGGATCGACCGCTTCACTCTCTGTATCGCCAGAGCCCGGCGCGCTCTGGCCAGCGGGCTCCAGTGGAAGGACACGGCATATCCACTTCGCTAGCACCGCAGCCATCGCCAAGTAGGCGAGAATCAGAATTGCCCACCGACCGCCGGACCCTGGCGTCCCCCCATTCGCCTCAAACTCACTCACAGTTCCTACTCGCTTCCGTGACCGAGCGCGTTACACGGGTCAGCGATAAAAGTTCGCCTCCTAGCGAAGCTCAATACCAAGTATCCGTCGCACAAACGATCGTCTTGCGAGACAGTGCCGCCTTCGACGAATCCCGGAGACGGTTCTCGAGCAACACGCGGCCGAGGTGTCGCACAAACTCGTCTCACAACCCGTACCGTCTCGCGGCAAGGACACGCGGGATTGCGAGACAGGGGCACCAAACATGGCGATCATCGGATATGCGCGGGTGAGCACCGCAGAGCAGGACCCTCAGCTCCAACACGACGCGCTCGAAGCAGCGGGCTCGATCCGCGTCTTCACCGACCACGGAGCCAGCGGCTCCAACACCGAGCGGCCACAGCTGGCGGCCTGCCTCGACCATCTCCGCCCGGGCGACGTCCTCGCGGTCTGGAAACTCGACCGGCTCGGCCGAAACACCCAGCACGTGCTGACCATCGTCGACGACCTCCACGAACGCGACATCGCCTTCCGGTCGCTCACCGAGGGCCTCTCGACTGAGGGCGCCATGGGTCGGGCCATGCTCACGATCATGGCCGCGTTCGCCCAGCTTGAGCGCGACGTCATCCGCGAACGCACGATGGCTGGACTTGCCGCGGCAGCAGCGAACGGCCGACTCGGTGGCCGCCGACCGAAGTTCGACACCACCCACGCCGCCAAAGCACGGGAGTACCGCGACAAGGGCATGAGCGCCCCGGAAATCGCGAAACTACTCGACATGTCCCGCGCCACCGTCTACCGGTTGCTCTCCGAGAGCGCAGCAACGAGCCGGTGAGACGACCCGCCGCGGCACGGCGTGACCGAACAGGTGCGGGCGGGCATGATCACGCTCGTGAAAGCACCACATGAGGACAAGACCGAATCCGATCCGAAGCAGGACACCTTCTCGGCAGCTGCCGCGGCCCGTCTCGCTGGAGTAGGCCGGGCATCAATCCAACGCGCCCTCAACGCGAACAGATTTCCCCAAGCCGTCAAGGGCCAAGAAGGCTGGCAGATCACCCTCCAAGACCTCATCGCTGCGGGATTTCCACCGCGGCCGGATCAGGCGGTAGAAGCCCAGCCGGGACACCTGCCGAACGACGTGAAGACCCTCCAGACCCAGCTACTCGCCGCATGGGACAAGCTTGAGGCCGAGTCAGCGGCGCGCCAAAACGCCGAACAGCTGGCCAAGGAGCGTGCCCAGCACGTCGCAGACCTACGAGGCGTTCTCGACGTCCTACGCTCCCAGATCGCGGGGACAGGGGCCGAACCGATGAGGAATCGGCCATGACCATGTCCAAGAAGCTCAAGGTGTGCGTGGAACTGTCCGAAGAAGACGTCGACCGCATCACTGCCATCGCGTGTCGCAACGGCACCCACCGCACCGCCGCGCTGATCCGAGCGATCCGCATCGCGGACTACATCGACGACGCCGTGCACGAGGGCAACACCATCACGCTCGTCGACCCCGACAGCAACCAGATCGAGATCACGTTTTCCTAGCCTGAACTCCCGTTTTAGGTTGTAGGCGCGCATTTTGGCGCAGCCTCCCGCAACGCCAGCTCAGCCACTTCACAGGTGTCTAGTCACTACCGCGACACCCAATCAGCTTCCCAAGCTGACTACAGCCGCAGCCACCCCGTCGGACTCCATGCCGGACACGGCCGGCACCCAGAAGCGCCCATCTGCCACCTGCTCTACTTCGCCTCGGTAACGTCACCCGGCAAGCAGTAACGACCCGCCGAGCACGGTCACACCGCCCGGCACCGACAGAGAGCAGTGCAGTGTCGACTTCCGTCCACGACGTCTTCGAGGCATTCCGCCAGGCCCCGAGCAACTACGAGCGGGGCGCGAAGTTCGAGAAGCTGATGGCCCAGTACCTGCCCCTCGATCCCGTCTACGGGCGATTGTTCGACCAGGTCTGGATGTGGAAGGACTGGCCCGGACGCGACGGCAAGGTCGACACCGGCATCGACCTGGTCGCCCAGGAAGCCGACACCGGCGACCTCTGGGCCATTCAATGCAAGTTCTACGAGCCCGAACACACCCTCGCCCGAGGTGACATCGACTCTTTCCTGGCGCGTTCCGGCCAGAAGCCGTTCCGGCATCGACTGATCGTGTCCACCACCGACCGGTGGGGCAAGCACGCCGAGGCAGCCTGCGAAAACCAGCAGATCCCGGTCCAACGCATCGGCCTCGCGGACATCGCCGAGTCCCCGATCGACTGGGCTTTCGTCGGACCCGACATCACCCTCGACGTCGACCTCAAGCCCGCTCCCAAGCATGAGCCCCGCCCGCACCAGCAGGAAGCTATCGACAAGGTCTTCGCCGGTTTCGCCGAGCATGACCGCGGCAAGCTGATCATGGCCTGCGGCACCGGCAAGACGTTCACCGCGCTCAAGGCCGCCGAACGCACCGCAGCGGAGAACGGTGGGGCTGCGAAGGTGCTGTTCCTCGTGCCGTCGATCTCGCTGCTCTCCCAGACCTTGCGGGAGTGGACCGCGCAGTGCCAGCTCGACTTGCGATCGTTCGCCGTCTGCTCGGACACCAAGGTCTCCCGGGCCGTTGAGGACATCAACCCGCACGACGTGCCGTTACCGGCCACCACAGATCCTGCGACGCTCATCGAGCAGACGCAGCACCGCAAACGTGCCAAGGGCCTGACCGTGGTGTTCTCCACCTACCAGTCCATCGGCGTGATCGCCGAGGCGCAGGACCAGGGACTCGACGAGTTCGACCTGATCATCTGCGACGAGGCTCACCGCACCACCGGCGTCACCCTCGCCGACGCCGACGAGTCGAACTTCGTCAAGGTCCACGCCCAGGACTACATCCGCGGCTACAAGCGGCTGTACATGACCGCCACACCGCGCCTGTTCGCCGAAGAAACGAAGACGAAGGCCACTGAAAAGGCTGCGGTCCTCGCGTCGATGGACGACGAGGATCTCTACGGACCCGAGTTCCACCGCCTCGGTTTCGGTGACGCCGTCGAACGCGGCCTGCTCACCGACTACAAGGTCCTGGTCCTGACCGTCGACGAGAAGTACATCGCCGGGCCCCTACAGCGGCAGCTTGCCGACGACAACCAGGAGCTGAATCTCGACGACGCCACCAAGATCGTCGGCTGCTGGAACGGGCTCGCCAAACGCACCGGCGAAGCTGCCGACGGAGCCAGCTTCGGTACCAGCGCTCGGCCGATGCAGCGTGCGGTGGCGTTCCTGCGGGACATAAAATCGTCGAAGAAGCTCGCCGACAAGTTCGACACCGTCATCGGCGCCTACGACGAGGCAGACGACGACATCCTGCGCTGCGAGGTCGAGCACGTCGACGGCACGTACAACGCTCTCGAACGCAACCACCGGCTGCAGTGGCTCAAAGCCCCGCTCGCGGAGAACCAGTGCCGCATCCTGTCGAACGCCCGATGCCTGTCGGAGGGTGTGGATGTGCCGGGCCTGGACGCGGTGCTGTTCCTCAACCCCCGCAACTCCGTCGTCGACGTCGTGCAATCCGTCGGCCGAGTCATGCGCAAAGCCGAGGGCAAGGAGTACGGCTACATCATCCTCCCTGTCGGAGTGCCGGCCGGAATGGCACCCAGCGAGGCGCTGGCCGACAACAAGCGGTTCAAGGTCGTGTGGCAGGTCCTGCAGGCACTGCGAGCCCACGATGACCGGTTCAACGCCACCGTCAACAAGCTCGAGCTCAACAAGAAAAAGGCCGCCGAGTCGATCCTGGTCGGGCACGTCAGCGGACCAGCTGACGAGGCCTGGGCCGACACCGCAGCAGGCCTAGGCAGCGAGACAGGTGCAGAAGGTGGCACAGCCGGTGCCAGCGGGCCCGACGCTGTCTCAGCGGTAGCCGAACAGCTCGGCCTGTTCGAGATCGACGAATGGCGCGATGCGATCTACGCGAAAATCGTGGACAAGGTCGGCACCCGCACCTACTGGGAGGACTGGGCCAAAGACGTCGCCGACATCGCCCGCGCCCAGGAAACCCGCATCCGGGCCCTACTTCAAGGCGCCAACGCTGACGTCACCGCGGCGTTCGAGCGGTTCGTGGACGCGCTCAAAGCCAACCTCAACGACTCGATCCACCGCGATCAGGCCATCGAGATGCTCTGCCAGCATCTGATCACCAAGCCAGTGTTCGACGCGCTCTTCGAGGACTATGACTTCGCCAGCCACAACCCGGTTTCGAAGGTCATGCAAGCCATGGTCGACACCCTGCACGACGCCTCTCTTGAAGCCGAAACCGAGAAGCTGGAAGGCTTCTACGCCTCAGTCCGCATGCGCGCCGACGGCATCGACAACGCCGAGGGCAAACAGCGCATCATCGTCGAGCTCTACGAGAAGTTCTTCCGCCTCGGCTTCAAGAAGGCCGCCGACGCAATGGGCATCGTCTACACCCCAATTCCGATCGTGGATTTCATCATCCGCGCCGCAGACGACGCACTGAAGGCGGAGTTCGGTAAGTCTCTGACAGACGAGGGCGTGCACATCCTCGACCCATTCACCGGCACCGGCACGTTCATCACCCGGCTCCTGCAGTCCGGCATCATCCGGCCGGAGGACATGCTCCGCAAGTACACTTCGGAACTGCACGCCAACGAGATCCTGCTGCTCGCCTACTACATCGCCGCGATCAACATCGAAGCCACCTTCCATGGGTTGCACGGTGGCAGCTACCAGCCCTTCGAGGGCATCGTCCTAACCGACACGTTCCAAATCGCCGAGGACGGCGACACCATGGACGCCGATATGTTTCCGCAGAACAACGCCCGCATCCTCCGCCAACAGGCCTCCCCGATCCGGGTCATCATCGGCAACCCGCCCTACTCGGTTGGTCAGGACTCGGCGAACGACGACAACGCGAATGTCAAGTACCCAACCCTCGACAGCGCGATCGAAAGGACGTACGCCGCTCGGTCGACCGCGATCAGCCAGCGGACCCTCTATGACTCCTACGTTAGGGCCATCCGCTGGGCCACTGATCGCGTCGGCGACTCCGGGATCGTCGCGTACGTTTCGAATGGCGGCTGGATCGAAGGCAACACAGCCGACGGAATTCGACTCGCGCTCGCCGACGAGTTCTCCACCCTGTACGTTTACAACCTGCGAGGCAACCAACGCACCGCCGGCGAGCAATCGCGCAAGGAAGGTGGCAAGGTCTTCGGCTCCGGTAGCCGTAACACCGTCGCTATCCTTATCGCCATTAAAAACCCCGCCCACACCGGCACCTGTCGCATCCGTTACCGGGACATCGGCGACTACCTCACCCGTGACGAGAAGCTTGACCTCGTCGGGGTGGGCGGCATCGCCAACATCGACTGGCTGCAGATCACCCCGAACGCTGAGGGCGACTGGATAAACCAGCGCAGCGCCGCCTTCATAACCCATGTTGCGATCGGGGAGAAGGTCCCGAAGGGCGCGCAGAAGCCCATCACGGTTTTTTCAACGTATTCCTTGGGTCTCGCGACAGGTAGGGACGCCTGGGCGTACAACTACTCACGGAATCGCCTCGACGCCAACGTAAGGCGCATGATCGACGCATACAACGCCGAGGTCGACCGCTACCAATCTTCCACCTCATCTGGTTTGAACCCAGAGGTTGAGAAGTTCATCAATGCCGATCCAACCAAGATCAGCTGGAACCGGAATGCGAAGGCGGATCTGGTTCGAGGTAATCGCTATGTCCACAATCAGGGTGCCGCTCGCGTGGGCATGTACCGGCCCTTCTGCAAGCAGTCGGTTTACTTTGACGGACAGATGAACGCCATGCGCTACCAGATCCCGCGGATCTTCCCCACCCCTGAGCAGCGAAACTCTGGCTTCTACGTCACAGGTGCGGGGTCGGATAAGCCGTTTTCAGCCCTCATGACGGACTTGATCCCCGACCTGTCATTTTGGGGGTCCAGCAGCGGACAGTACTTCCCCCGCTGGACCTACGAAGGGGTCGCTGTTGAGGACGGCCAAATCGACTTCGGAGAAAGTGTGGGCGACGGTTCTGGTTACCGAAAGATCGACAACATCACCGACTTGATCCTCGCTGCCTATCGGAAGGCATTCGGCGACGACGTCACAAAGGATGACATCTTCCACTATGTCTACGGTGTCCTCCAATCGCCTCAGTATCGGTCGGAGTTCGCTGCTGACCTCAAGAAGATGCTGCCCCGTATCCCTAAGGTGGCCACGTCGAAGGGCTTCCAGGCGTTCGCACAGGCAGGTCGTGATCTCGCAGTCCTTCACGTCGGCTACGAGTCGGTCGAGCCGTACCCCTTAGCGGAGACCGTCAAGAGCACCGTCGGTGCCGACGATCGCGAGCTGTACCGCGTCGGCAAGATGAAGTTCAAGTCGAAGACCGACAAGAGCACACTGGTCTACAACGCCCACATCACACTTTCGGGCATCCCTGACGAGGCCCACCGCTACATGCTCGGCTCAAGATCAGCGATCGAGTGGCTGATCGACCGCTACCAGGTCAAGACCGACCCTAAGTCGGGCATCGTGAACGACCCGAACGACTGGTGCGACGAGCACGACGACCCGCGGTACATCGTGGACCTGGTCAAGCGAATCGTCACGGTCAGCGTTGAGACGATGAAGATCGTCGACAACTTGCCGACGCTCGACCTGAGCTGAGCGTCGGGACTTCCAAGTGTCCGCCGAGGATCGATCGCTGCCTGTCAGGTTTGCGGCATGATCAGGGCATGAGTATCTCGCTTGTCGACCGCGAGGTTGGCGCTCGCAGACGAAGCTACGTCCGCGCAGCACCCGGTTTCGACCTCGTTGTCGGGCTTTCCGTCATGACCATCGTCGTGGGCGTGGCGTACGTCCTCGTGCCGATCTGGGCAGCCCCGGACGTTTGGGAACGGGCCAGCGGACCGTTCCAGACGGTGTTCACGGCGATGCTTGCACTCACCGGACCTGCGATCGGCATGTACATGGCGAGTCTCCGAAGGTCGTCGACATAGCACCTCCAAGCAGGAATCGAGCATTGATCGATCACTACCGGGCCAAGACCGGCCCCGACATCGTGAACGATCGGGTAACGAGCACGCTGGCGATTATGGACCCCCCTGCTCCCGACCGCCCGGGTTCCGAACGCATCTGCGGTGTGGCACAGAGCGGTCATCGAGCCGTATAACCTCCGAGGAAAGTATATTTCGGACAGGGGTAGCGATGGAGCCGTGGCTGAACACTGCGCTGACGTGGATAGGAGCGGTCGGAGGCTTCCTGGGGGGTGCAGCCGGTCTTGCCGGTGCATGGGTCGCAGTCACTAGCGCCCGCGAAGCGAAGCTGGAAGCCCGGGCGTCGAGAGAGCAAGCCGAGCAGAGCACGGCGCTCATGGCAGAAGCGGTCGAGACCGCTGATTCGACGAAGCTGATCGCCGGTGACGCCCGGGATCTGGCTATCCAGTCGAACGATCTCGCCGACAAGTCAAACGTCATTGCGACGGAGGCGAAGAGCATTGCGGAAGAGGCCACCGAAATAGCCCGTCGCAGGGAGCAACGCGCGACGGAGGTGCACGACGTTGACTGGGTGTATGAGATGACCGACCCTGGCAAGCTTGAGTTTAGGAACGACGGTCGGCACACTGCCTTTGAGGTCCACCTAGTTGTGTACGTGAACGGCGAGAAGGCGACAGCTGACTTATCCGAGGTGTCGGGTGGCGAGGTGGTGGACCTGGATTTCCCCCAACTTGGAGACGCGATCGTGCACCTAATTCAGGACGAGGTCGCGAAGCGGGTACAGAAGCACCACCAACAGGCGCACGCGGCTGCGTACCTGCAAAGTCCGATCATCCCATACGGGATGGAAGGCATGTTCAGAGTTGACTGGCGTGTTCAATGGCTTTCCGAGCAGGGGACGCCGAGGGAGCAGTCGAATAGTGATCTCGACTACCTCGGAGACCTCGATCCATACGAGGACACGATCGAAACTTTGGTCGACCGTCAACTCGGCTGAGCCTACGTGGCTTGCGCCGAACCGTGATCCGCGGCGACCAGTGCATTCTGGCAGGCGTGTGGTCGCGATGTTGTGGCAGACCGAAGTGAACAGGATGTGACGGGGTCAGGCTGACACCCTCTGATCAGGCCGGGTATATGCCGAAGAAGCCTGCGCCGTTTCTCTCAGCGAAGTGACCATGCACCGATTCCTTCGACCACTTCCGCTTCGTGGACGCGCCGGGCTGACCGGTACCCAGAGCTGCTGGCTGTCACTCACTTCTGAGCATCAGCCCGCTGGCCCCGTGCCTCCGCGGAGGTCGTCTCCGCGCAGGCGTCGGGGAGTCTGGCATCTTGTCAGGAACCTCGGGGAACTCGCCGAGCACGTACCACTCAGAGGGCGGTCACCGAGTGGTCACAGACGACGTGTGTGACCACGTGACGAGCCATCATTTGATGGCACTCGAACCCCACCTCACCTGCATGAACCTTGCGCCGGTGTCACCCCATATCACCAGGCGGGACGGGCGGATTCTGACTAAAATCCGCAGCTCTCGGGACCATGCCCACGGTCGGGCAAAGGGTCTTGTCGGGTCCGGTCATCCAAGGGTCGGATCTCTGAAGTCGCCGTGCACGGACGTTCCAGCGGTAGCGGCTACCGGATTGCAAACATGCTCGCTACCCATCCCAACACAATGCCGAGCCCCAGGGCGACGGGCCCGATCCACGTCAAAGTCTTGCGGGGCTCCTTGCTGGCATCCAGGTAACCGACCACCTGGCCTAGCGCCTGCCAGACCAGATTCCCTCGCATGTCGACCTCGAGGACCGGCCTGATCATCGTCGCCCAGGACTCGTCCCCCCGTGCGACTTCCAAAGAGTGCGGTCCTGAGTGCGTCTCGACCTCGGAGTACACCTTCGAGATGACACCCAAGTTCTGCCTCAGCAAGCGTTCGTTGGCTCGACTGCGGAAAAGATCCCGTATGACAAGCGCCACGCCCACGAATTGGAAGACGAACGCCGCCGTGTACTGCGTGTACAGGCCAGCGTTGGATCGCAAGAAGTCCAGGATCATTCGGAGATTATGCAGGAAAGCGGCCCTGTGCCCTTGCTCCTTGTCGTCCAAGATGTCGACGTCCCAGACCTCGGATCCGTGGGGTTCTGTTGGGTTGGCCCGGCGATGCTCGGCGAGGAGCAGACTATTGAGCCGTGGTGCCTCAAACGCAATTGCGGTCAGACCGGATTACCGGCGCCGCAAGAGCGGTCGATCGACGGTTGAGACCTTCGGATGGGCAAAGGGAGGCAATCGCCGCTGATCGTCATGTGCGGCGCCCTGGAAGACCGCCTGGTCAGTACTTCGCGGGGCGGAGGGACATCTTCTTCATCTACATCGAGCCGCAATCCTCTACCAGGCTGTGCGTGCCAGACCACTGACGCCTGGATCGAAAGCACGACCGGCCGCATGCGGAGTCGCAGGGCTCGCCCCTCCGGGTCCGCAGCGGGTCCGCAGGACTACTCCGACTCGCCATTTCTTCCTCATCTCACCAACGGTCGAATGTGCTGGTCGGGCGCCTCCTACTCACGCAGCTCACATTCGCCATATCTCACTGTTTCCCGAGAAGGGGTCGTTCGGGACGAAGAGGTCGTGGGTTCGAATCCCGCCACCCCGACTCGTGAAACAGCCGATCGGGCGCATTCTCCAGCCGGAGAATGCGCCCGATCGCGTTGATCGGAGTCCCTTCACGCCCCCACGTACTCCGCCAGATGCTCACCGGTAAGCGTCGACCGCGAAGCAACGAGATCCGCCGGTGTCCCCTCGAACACGATGCTGCCGCCATCGTGGCCCGCACCGGGACCGAGATCGATGATCCAGTCGGCGTGCGCCATGACCGCCTGATGGTGCTCGATGACGATGACGGACTTACCGGAATCGACGAGACGGTCGAGCAGGCCGAGCAGATTCTCGACGTCGGCGAGGTGGAGGCCGGTGGTGGGTTCGTCGAGGATGTAGATGTCCCCCTTCTCCCCCATGTGGGTGGCCAGTTTCAGCCGCTGCCGTTCGCCACCGGAAAGCGTCGTCAGCGGCTGCCCGACCTTGATGTAACCGAGTCCGACGTCCACCAGGCGATCCAGGATCTTGTGGGCCGCCGGGATCTTCGAGTCCGCAGATCCGAAGAATTCCTCGGCTTCGGCGACAGACATCCGCAGGATCTCGCTGATGTCCTTGCCACCGAACTTGTACTCGAGCACCTCCGCCAGGAAACGCTTTCCGTCACACACCTCGCAGGGTGTCGCGACTCCGGCCATCATCGCGAGGTCGGAGTAGACGACGCCCGCGCCGTTGCAGTTGGGACACGCGCCTTCCGAGTTCGCGCTGAACAGCGCCGGCTTGACGCCGTTGGCCTTCGCGAAGGCCTTGCGGATCGAATCGAGCATGCCCGTGTACGTCGCGGGGTTGCTGCGCCTCGAGCCTTTGATCGCGCCCTGATCGATTGTGACCACGCCGTCGCGGCCGGCCACCGAGCCACCGATGAGCGAACTCTTCCCCGACCCCGCGACACCGGTCAGCACCACCAGTACTCCGAGGGGGATATCGACGTCGACGTTGCGGAGATTGTTGGTGTCGGCGCCGCGCACTTCGAGTGCGCCCACTCCCGTGCGCACCGACGACTTCAGCGAGGCACGGTCGTCGAGGTGCTTCCCGGTGAGGGTGTCGCTCTTGCGCAAACCGTCGAACGTGCCCTCGAACATCACCTCACCACCCTCGGTGCCTGCGCGCGGGCCGAGGTCCACGACATGGTCGGCGATCGCCATGACCTCGGGCTTGTGTTCGACGACGAGCACGGTGTTGCCCTTGTCGCGCAGTTGAAGCAGCAGATCGTTCATCCGTGCGATGTCGTGTGGATGGAGTCCGATCGTCGGCTCGTCGAAGACATAGGTGACATCGGTCAGGGACGACCCGAGGTGCCGGATCAGCTTGGTGCGTTGGGCCTCACCACCGGAAAGCGTGCCTGCCGGGCGTTCGAGCGACAGGTATCCCAGGCCGATGTCGACGAACGAATCGAGGTTCTGCCGCAGATTGTCGAGCAGGGGGCCCAACGATGGTTCGTCCAGATTTCGAACCCACTCGGCGAGATCGCTGATCTGCATCGAGCACACGTCTGCGATGCTCAGCCCCTTGATCTTCGACGATCGAGCGTCCTCCGTGAGCCGCGTGCCGTCGCACTCGGGGCAGACCGAGAATGTGATCGCACGATCCACGAATGCGCGGATGTGCGGCTGCATCGCCTCTCGGTCCTTGGACAGGAACGACTTCTGAATCTTCGGGATCAGCCCCTCGAAGGTCACGTTGACGCCTTCGACCTTGATCCTCGTCGGTTCCTTGTAGAGGAGATCGTTCAGCTGCTTCTTCGTGAATTTCGCGATCGGCTTGTCGGGATCGAAGAAGCCGCAACCGCGGTAGATCCGTCCGTACCAGCCTTCCATGCTGTAGCCGGGGATTGTCAGCGCACCTTCGTTGAGCGATCTGGTTTCGTCGTACAGCGCCGTCAGATCGAAGTCGGAGACCGATCCCCGACCTTCGCAACGCAGGCACATTCCGCCGGTGATGGTGAAGGAGCGACGTTCCTTCACTGTTCGGCCACCGCGTTCCATCGATACTGCACCGGCACCGCTCATCGAAGCGACATTGAACGAAAACGCCTGGGGCGAACCGATATGCGGCTTACCCGCCCTGCTGAAGAGGATGCGCAGCATTGCGTTGGCGTCGGTTGCGGTGCCGACGGTGGATCGCGGATTGGCGCCCATACGTTCCTGGTCGACGAGGATCGCCGTCGTCAACCCGTCGAGGACGTCCACATCGGGCCGGGCCATGTTCGGCATGAACCCCTGCACGAACGCACTGTAGGTCTCGTTGATCAGCCTCTGCGACTCCGCGGCGATCGTGCCGAACACCAGCGAACTCTTGCCGGATCCGGAGACACCCGTGAATACCGTCAGCCGTCTTTTCGGGATCTCGATGCTGACATCGCGGAGGTTGTTCACCCGCGCCCCGTGGACGAGGATCCGGTCGTGACTGTCAGCGGCGTTCAGTTCACGCGACTGGGTGTTCGTCCTGGCGGACGGCGTCATCGGTGTCTCCGTTTCTCTGTCCGGAACCTCGCTCCGGAGGCCGCAGTAGTGACCTGCTCGACTGTGCCACGCGGTTACTGCAGCGTCAGCCGGATCAATAGATATCGGCAGTCGGACTTGCTCTGACATATAGCGATGTGAAGTGTGAAGATATTGCAGTTCAGCTGGTTTCGTTGATCCGGATCAGATTTCCCGCGGGGTCACGGAAGGCGCAGTCGCGCACACCGTAATCCTGATCCATCGGTTCCTGGAGAACCTCGGCACCACTGCCTTCGAGTTTCGCGAAGAGTCCGTCTAGGTCGTCCGTGGCCAGGGTGAGGGCGCCGTAGTTCCCTTTCGCCATCAACTCGAGGATGGTGTTGCGTTCGTCGTCGCTGATAGTGGGGTCTGCGGCAGGCGGGTTCAGGACGATGGATGTCTCGGGCTGGTTGGGGGGCCCGATCGTGATCCACCTCATGTTCTCGTAGCCGACGTCCTTGCGGACCTCGAATCCGAGTGTGTCGCGGTAGAACGCCAGGGACGCTTCCGGATCGGTGTGCGGGAGGAATGTGTAGTGAATGGTGATGTCCATGGCGCCAACGCTAGCGACGTCCGGACACCTGCGCTTCTCGATTCCTGATCGGTCTCGTCACCTGCTTCGCGACACAGGCCGGTATCCCTTCCGTCCCGTACGCAGCCATGTCCTTGTAGACACTCGGCGGCATACCGACCAGTTCGGCGAAGCGGGTGCTGAAGGTCCCCAGCGAGGAACAACCGACTTCGAAGCACACATCGGTGACACTGAGATCACCGCGGCGCAGCAGCGTCATCGCCCGTTCGATCCGGCGGGTCATCAGGTACGAGTACGGCGATTCGCCATAGGCTTTCTTGAACTGGCGACTCAGATGCCCCGCCGACATGCCCACCCCGCGCGCGAGTGCGTCCACGTCGAGTGGCTGGGCATACTCGCGATCCATGCGGTCGCGGACACGGCGCAACAGGACGAGGTCTCGGAGTCGCTGCGCATCGCCGTTCGTCACGTGCGTGATCGTCCTCGGTCACCGTGGCGTTGTCCAGCAGTGACCGAACGAAAGGGCGGATCAGGTCGATCTCCGCGCGACAAGTTCGACCGGGAGTCTCGTGGACTCCACTGCGCGCCCTTGCACGAGTTCGAGCAGGCTGCGCACCGCGACGGCCCCGATCTCGTGGGCGGGCGAGCGGACCGTGGTCAGCGGGACGGGCAACTGCTCGGCGATGGGGATGTCGTTGTAACCGACCAGGGCGAGGTCGTCGGGGATCGTGAGGCCGAGATCGCGCGCGACCCCGAGGACACCGATCGCGATCGTGTCGCTGACCGCGAAGACCGCGCGCGGGCGATCCGGGCGATCCAGCAGCACGCGAGCGGCCTCGACTCCCCCCGTCACATCGAAACCCGACCGGACGATCCACTCGGGACGCAACGAGACCGACGCACGCTCGAGAGTGTCGACGAAACCGTCACGCCGGTCCCGAGCGGTGCTCGCGTGGTCGGGGCCTGCGATGATCGCGACATCCGAGTACGCGCGGTCGAGCAGATGTTGCGCGGCAAGGCACCCGCCCCGGTAGTCGTCGCCGACGACGAAAGGCAGTCCCGCGTCTGCATGTCTGGTGACGCACAGCAGCGGGAGGGGGCCGAGCGCGAGCGACTCGACGAACGGACCTCCGGGAATGTGCAGGCTGCTGAGCAGTAGACCGTCGACCTGCCGCCCCACGAGCAACGAGATGGAGCGGCGCTGCGCATCGAGGTCGTCGGGAGGACTCGACAACAGCACCGAGTATCCGGCGCCCTCGGCCGCTTCCTCGATGCCCTGGTACGTCGTGGCGACGACGCCGTCGGTCAGTCTGGGCATCACGACGCCGAGCGTGGTGGTCTTGCGGGTGCGCAGGCTCGCCGCCCACAGATTGGGCCGGTAACCCAGCTGCTGCGCTGCCTCGCGCACACGTTGCGCGGACTCCGACCATCCGTCGACGGGCTCGGGCTGGCGGAGCACCCGCGATGCTGTCGAGACGTGCACACCGGCGCGCTCGGCGATCTCTTTGAGAGTCGGTGCGCGGTCGGGTCGGGCCATTCGGCTCTCCTGCTCGTTCGTGTCTGCGCGGGTCCGGGTTGACGACCTGCATCATCCGCCTTAGCGTAGGTGATGCAAACGTTCTCGCAATCGTTCTTGCATACGATTGCACAAACGATGCTTCTCACCTCGAACCCGGAGAAACACATGTCGAACGCACAGTCCCTGACACAGCTCTTCGCCCTCGACTCACTTCTCGAGCCGGAGGAACTCCAGATCCGCGACACCGTCCGCACGTTCGCGAACGGGCGCATCCGCCCGCACATCGCCCAGTGGTTCGAGGACGCGAAACTCCCCGCCCGCGACCTCGCCAAGGAACTGGGCGGACTCGGTGTGCTCGGCATGCACCTCGACGGATACGGCTGCGCGGGAATGAGTGCAACCGCCTACGGGCTTGCGTGCCTCGAACTCGAGGCCGTCGACTCCGGCATCCGCAGCCTCGTCTCCGTGCAAGGCTCCCTCGCGATGTTCTCCATCCACCACTGGGGAAGCGAAGAGCAAAAGCAGGACTGGCTGCCGCGGATGGCCACAGGCGAGGCGATCGGCTGCTTCGGTCTCACCGAGCCCGACTTCGGCTCCAACCCTGCCGGTATGCGCACCAACGCCAAGCGCGACGGCGACGACTGGGTCCTCAGCGGTACCAAGATGTGGATCACCAACGGATCGATCGCCGACGTCGCCGTGGTGTGGGCCCAGACCGACCTCGACGAAGGCGCGAAAGGCATCCGGGGTTTCGTCGTGCCCACCGACAGCCCGGGATTCTCCGCTCCCGAGATCCACGCCAAGATGTCGCTGCGTGCCTCGGTTACCTCCGAACTCGTCCTCGACGGTGTGCGGCTGCCGTCCTCGGCGATGTTGCCACTCGCCAAGGGCTTGCGAGGCCCCCTGACCGCCCTCGGCGAAGCACGGTTCGGCATCGCGTTCGGTGCGCTCGGTGCTGCGCGCGACTGCCTCGAAACCGCCATCGACTACGCCCGGTCGCGGATCGTGTTCGACAAGCCACTCGCGTCGTTCCAGCTGACGCAGGCCAAGATCGCCGATATGGCGCTCGAGGTCGGTAAGGGCCATCTACTCGCCTACAACCTCGGCCGGATCAAGGACCGCGGCGAGGCCACCCCCGAACAGATCAGTACCGGCAAGCTCAACAGCGTCCGTGAGGCCATCGCTATTGCGCGTGAATGCCGCACTATCCTCGGCGCGAACGGCATCACTCTCGAATACCCGGTCATCCGGCATGCCAACAACCTCGAATCGGTGCTGACGTACGAGGGCACCTCCGAGATGCATCAGCTGTCCATCGGTAAAGCACTGACCGGAGAGGCCGCGTTCCGGTGACCGGCGGCCGGACTACGCTCCACGGCTCGAGCTGCCGCAGACCTCACAAAGCACTTTCTTCACATCCGATGGCAGAGTGGTTGGTGCACGAACACCGACACGAAGGGCCACCATGGCGTTCTGGGATCAACTCAAGGCGAAGACCACCGAGCTGAGCGCACAGCTCAAAACCAAGACGGATCAGTTCAAGAACAAAGAATTCGCGAACGCCAGCATGGCGATGTGCGCGCTGATCGCCGCTGCCGACGGCAGCATCGACCCCTCCGAACGGCAGAAGACCGCGGCGCTCATCATGAGCAACGACATCCTCGCGGTGTTTCCGAAGGACGAACTCCGCGACAAGTTCGACTGGTACTGCAGCAAGCTGGAGTCCGATTTCGATTTCGGCAAGGTCGAAGCCACCGCCACGATCGCCAAGTTGAAGTCGAAGCCGGATCAGGCCCGCGCAGTCATCCAGATCGGCATCATCATCGGTGGCGCCGACGGCCACTTCGACGACCATGAGAAGGCCGCGGTGCGCGGCGCTGCACATGCGGTCGGGATCAACCCCGCGGAATTCGATCTCTGACATCCGACGAACGAAAAGTGGAGCCGCACACACTCGGTGTGCGGCTCCACTTCTCGTCGCTCTCGCCGTCGGAGCCCGGGCTAACCGATCGGACGGATCCAGGGGCCGGTGATCGCCAGGGTCAGGCCGGGCGTCTGAATGTTGACGAACAGCGTCCGCCCGTCAGCGCTGAACGCAGGGCCGCAGAACTCGCTGTCATTCATCTCGTTACGCGCCAGCGAGAACGGTGCACCACTCGGCGTGACGCCGATCAGATGGCTGACTCCATCGCCGTCCTCGGCGAGGACGAGTCCGCCGTGCGGAGAAACGGTGATGTTGTCGGGACCGTCGTAGTTGCCGGTGTCGACAGAAGGATCCGGATTGACGCCGAAGAGAACCTTCAGCTCGGCAGTCTCGGAAGCGGGGTCGTAGAACCACACCTGCCCGTCGTGCTCGGCGATGCTGCCGTCGTCGAAACGGGCGTAACTCGCAACGAAGTACGCGCCGCCGTCGCCCCACCATGCACCTTCGAGCTTGCGGCTCCGAGTGACTTCTCCATCTCCGAACTGCTCACGGATGGGTGCGTCGTTCGCATTCCGGTCGGGGACGTCGACCCACTGCACGGCGTAACGCGTTCCCGGCTCGGTGGCCTGCGACAGATCGGTGACGAAGGCGCCGTCCTGGAAACAACTCATCGCCTGGAGCATTCCTGCCGTGTCGCCGCCGACGGACTGCGCCAGCTCGCGCAGTGCTCCGTGCCTGCCCACAAAGCCCTGCGGGGGCACCCATCGGTAGAACAGACCATTGGGCTCGTCGGCGTCTTCGGTGAGGTAGATCGCGCTTGTTCCGGGATCGACAGCGACGGCTTCGTGCTCGAATCGGCCGAGGAACGTCAGCGGCACCGGGCTGGTGCCGACGTTCGCCTCCGCGCTCGCGGGGTCGACCTCGAAGACATAGCCGTGATCTCGGGTCAGACCGTTGTCGCCGGCGCGATCGTCGGTCTCCTCACACGTCAACCACGTGCCCCACGGGGTGATACCGCCGGCGCAGTTGTCGACGGTGCCCGCGAGACTGACGTACTGACCTTCGCGCCGACCATCGGGTCCGACGAGGATCGTGGTGGTGCCGCCACGAGCACCCGGGTCATAGGTCAGACCCTCGACCACGGGGACCGCGAAGGGGTCTTCACTCGCGTCGTCGCCGATTTCGTGGTTCGACACCACCGTAGCGCCGTTGCCTCGCGCGAACACACCCAGCGCATCCGGGTTACTCGGAACCGGGTTGCCGTCGTCGAGCAGTGTTTCCCCAGACGTCGCGAGCACGGTATACGAGAAGCCGATCGGGAGCGCGAGCAGCCCATTGGGATCCGGAATGAGTGGACCGTAGCCGACAGCACCTGGCGCCGCTGCCGCGATACCCGGCCGCACAAGTGCGTCGAGACTTCCGGCGAACGCAATGCCGACACCTGCAAGCGCAGTACGGCCGAGAAAACCCCGGCGATTCAGTGCGGAGCCATGATTCAGTGCGGAACCAGTGACTACGGAGCTCATTTTCCCATACCTCCACAAGATCGAATACAGACTCACGGGACGGTAGTGATCGCGCTGTCCATGCCGATGGAGGTATTGCGTCATTCAGATGAACTACACCGGAATTCACCGTGCCGAGTACCCGACATCGGATTCCGGCACGGTGGTGCCCGCGCCGGGTGAATCCGCTTCCGCGTCAGAGCAAGGTGTCGAGGAAACCATTGCTGAAGACGCGATGTGGATCGTGCCGGTCGAATGCCGCTCTCGCCGCGTCCCAGCCCTCGTCGATTCCCAGCCCGGTGCGATACATGGCAGGAACGGTGTCGCCGAGGAACTGCTGGTTTCGATATCCGCCCTCGGCATCGAACGCCCAGCCCTTGGACCACTCCGAGCGGAACGTCGCGTAGTCACCGGAGTAGTTGGCGACCATCCACGTCTCCATCTCCTGGAAGAACTCGGGCAGACCCGCTGTGCCCGGAAGCGACACGACGTTCATCCAGATCGCAGTGTCCCAGTCGGGCCGATCAGGCCGCGGCCGAACAGGTGACAGATTCGGCGCGCCGGCAGAAGCGACGAGCACCTCGTCCTGGTTGTCGACCGTGCACATCCGCACCTCGAACGGGCCGTTGACGGGGTACAACCCCTGCGACGCGAAGTCGCTCATCCGGGCGTGCAACCACGTCGTGAACTCGTTGATGACCTGCGCGATGTTCTCGCGCTTCGTCACCACCACACCGCCGCCCGCGATGACGCGCAGTGTGGTCGCCCGCAGATAGAACAGCAGATCCTTCGACCAGCCCCAGAGGTCTTCGGTGCCGGTGGCCTTCAGACCTGCCGCGACGGCACCGAACTGCGACGCACCGAATGCCGGGGTGATGGCCTGATTGCCGCTGACCACCTGACCGAGCGGGGTGGTCACCAATTCTGGGATGCTGTCGGTGAAGAAGTAGTTGTAGGGTCCGTGCACTTCGCGTGAGGTGGGCGGCTTCTCGGGAGTGACCGACCAGACCTTGAGCCACGGGGTTTCGGTGAACGGAAACCAGATGGCCTCGACGCGTCCGGACTCCTCTGCGTACCGCTCGAACGTCCGGCCTTGCGCACCCGGCGGCGCGAAGAGTTCCTGCCACGGCACGTCGGTGAAACTCTGACAACGCAACCGATAATTGACACCTGCCATCAGCGTCACAGAGGTGACGAAGGTACGGCCGAGGTGGGTGAGCAGGGGTGTGATGTCCGGATCGGAACGGCGGAACTCTCGCAGTTCGTACTCCCCCACCGTGGCGTTCCAGACCACTGCGGTGAGCGAGACGATGAGGTTCGACAGGGAACCGAAGGATTGCCCCGGGACGGCCTGTTCCCCTGCGGCGGGGTAGGTCGCGCCGTGGGCACCGATCGACAGGGCCCCCGCGATGGTGATGTCGCCGATCGCCGGTGAATTGGCCCAGCCGAGACCTTCGGCCTGGAGTGCCGAGAGGATCGATTCGAGGCTCGCGCCGCCACCCGCAGTCACGGTGGCCGGAGAACCTCCTCCGTCGACGCTCACAGAGTTCAGATGCGTGATGGTGTCGATGAGCACGATCTTGTCGGCACTCTCACCGGGCACGAGAGTGAGCGGGCTCCAACTGTGCATCGATCCTCTGGGACGGACACAGTAGCCGTGGCCGTGAGCCCAGTTCGCAATGCGCACGACATCGCCCGGTTCGCGCGCGGCGGCTGTCCACACGGCGTCGAACCGGATGGTCTTCGCCCAGTTCTCGAAGCGCTGCTGAACGAGCGGGATATCAGCGGGAAACTCAGGAGGTGCGGGGATGGTCGCGCGCGGGTCGCCGAGCGGGATGGCTCCGGCGGGGGCCCAGCCCAACCCTGCAAGCGCCGCAGCACCCGCAGCAGCGCCGAGGAAGCCACGCCGACCGAAGACAACGCTCGAGGTTCGTTCGCTCACGTGGATGAGCTCCGTTCTGTGGAGAAATCGGGACGGAGCAAAAATAGAACAAGTTTCTTTTCGATGCCAGTGGCTTCGAAACTCAGAACGCCAGACCGGATGCCTCGAGCGCCCCGAAGACGTAGTCCGGAACACCCTCGACGGACCAGAGAGCGAACCCGGCCGCAGCGACGGTCAGCGCAGGTCCGAGGAACACCACCTCGAACGGTCCGCCGGCCCTGATGGAGATCGCACGCGGAAGTTTGAACTCCCACCACCGCTTCCCTTGCCACGGCACGAACGGAGCAAGGAACGGGATCCCCTCCTTCGTGATCGCGTCACCCAGACAGTGCGTGACGCACCCGAGAGCGACAGCAACTCCCAATCCGGTCGACCCGACATCCCCGGGGAACGCTGTCCACATCAATATCGAGAGAATCGCAGCGACAAGCGTGACGACGAACCATCCGTACTTCTTGGCCCAAGAGCCGAACAACCCGCGCAACGCGAGACCCAGGGTGATGAACAGGACGCCGATGATCGCGTTCCGTCCGAACTGAGCAACCAGTAGCGACACTCCTGTTCCGGCCAGGGCCGCGAACAACGCCGTGTGCGTCATGGTGCGGTGACCACCCGTACGCTTCCGGTCCTTACTCCCCCGCGTGACGTTGTAGTACGCCGCAGAGACCGCGCCGACGCCCCGCGCGAAGGCCTGACTCACCGGACCGAAGGATCGCGCGACGGTCGATTGAGCCGTATCGAGATCGGGCAGCAGCGCCGATCCGGCACAGACTCCCGCGAAGGCGAGAATCTCCGGCGTCGAGGTAGGGCCACCCCATTCCCGCGGCAACACGTCGGCGACCAGGAGACCGACGAGCGCTCCGGATACCGCATGGGTAGGTCCCATCACCATGTCGGACAACACCTTTCGTTCGAACTCCGCCACCCGTCCGATCGGAGGGGATCGAACACCCAACCTAGCAACCACTACCGACACACCTGTCACACGGATCACTGGCGAATCCCACCGGAACGACCGAAGGCCGCCCACCGAGACGGTGGGCGGCCTTCGAGTTCATCGTTCAGGTCAGGCGAGCTGCGCCTGCCACATCCAGTGAAGCTGCTCGAGGCGAGCAGCCTGACCGATCAGCAGATCCTGTGTGACCGGGTCTGCATCGCCGGTGACCTCGATACCTTCACGCAAGCGCGCAATGACCGCTGCGAGATTACCTACGATCGAAGCGACGACCTCGGTATCCTTGCTCCAGCCGTCGCCGAAGCCCTTGGTGCCGCTCTCACGGGCAACCGTTGCGACCCGGCCGTCCGGGCTGACACCGATGGCGGTCAGCCGCTCGGCCACCTGATCGGTGAACTCGCGAGCAGTGGCGACGAGTTCGTCGAGGTCGAGATGGATGCTGCGGAACTGGGACCCGACGACGTTCCAGTGTGCCTGCTTGCCGATCAGACTCAGATCGATCACATCTACGAGCACGTTCTGCAAGGCGTCTGCGGCAACCTTCCGGTTCTCGTCCGACAGCGTGCTGCTGATGGGGCTGTTCATCTTTCGCACTCCTCTCATTTTTCGTATATCGCTGGGTTCAACAGTTGTCATGCCCGAATGCTTCCTGACCGAATCATTCTGTGGCCGAATCCACATCCGGGCGAAGCCCGGTGTCACATGCTCATGTCGGCCGAGGCGCCGACGTGACCCCGGACCCGTCGCGAGGCATGATGGTTGTACGGTTCATCATCAACCGACCTAGGGGGTTCACACCATGGACGCACAGTCTCTGATCGTCTGGGCACTGGCCGTTGCGATCTACTTGTGGGGCCTGGCCTGACGCCTCGGGGCACAAACCCCGAGACCTCACTCGCCTCCGGCCCGCACGCCCACCTCGACCCTCTTGCCCAGATCTGGGTCGACGTTGCGCCAGTATTCGAAGATGCGCTCGTACAAGGCTTCTGAGGTGCCGGCCAGGACATGGCCGACGATGTTGCCGACCAGGAGTTCCCGCGTGGCGTCGTCCATGACCTCTCGGACCAACGTGCCTGCCTGACCGAAGTCGTCGTCCTCCGCGTGCTGCACATACGCAGCTCGCACCGCCTCCGGACCGAAGGTCCACAGCCCGTCATCACCCGCGCGCTCGGGGTCGGCATGCGGTCCGCCGAAGCTGTTCGGGGCGTAGACCGGCGTCGCCGGGTCATTGAACGAGTACGCCATGTTGCCGTCCTGCGAGTACGACTCCACCTTGTTCTTCGGAGTGTTGACCGGCAGCTGCCCGTGGTTGGCGCCGACCCGGTAGCGGTGCGCGTCCGCGTAGGAGAACACACGGCCGAGAAGCATCTTGTCGGGCGAGAAGCCGATGCCCGGAACGATATTCGAGGGTGCAAAGGTCGCCTGCTCGATCTCGGCGAAGAAGTTGCGTGGGTTGCGGTTCAGCGTCCAGGTACCGACCTTGATCAACGGGTAGTCCTTCTGCGACCAGACCTTCGTGAGATCGAACGGGTTGAAACGATAATCCTCGGCCTCCGCAACGGGCATCACCTGCACGTGAAGCGTCCAGCTGGGGAACTCACCTCGTTCGATCGCCCGGTACAAATCGGACCGGTGGTAATCGGGGTCGGTGCCTGCGAGCACATCGGCCTCCGGAGCGGTGAGTGTGTCGATTCCCTGGTCGGTCTTGAAGTGGTACTTCACCCAGAATCGCTCACCGGCGGCATTGATCCACTGGTAGGTGTGCGAGCCGAAGCCGTCCATGTGCCGCCAGGTACGCGGAATGCCGCGGTCCCCCATCAGCCAGGTCACCTGATGCGCGGTCTCGGGACGCAGCGTCCAGAAATCCCACTGCATGGTGTGGTCGCGCAGACCGGAGCCGGGTAGGCGCTTCTGCGAATGGATGAAGTCGGGGAACTTGATCGGATCCTTGATGAAGAAGACCGGTGTGTTGTTGCCGACGAGGTCGTAGTTGCCGTCCTCGGTGTAGAACCGCACCGCGAAACCACGCGGGTCGCGCCACGTGTCCGGACTTCCCTGCTCACCGGCGACCGTCGAAAAGCGCACCAGCGACTCAGTTTTCACGCCGGGCTGGAACAGCTTCGCCTTCGTGTAGGCGCTCACATCCTCGGTCACGACGAGTTCACCGAATGCGCCACCACCCTTCGCGTGGACCACTCGCTCGGGGACACGTTCACGGTTGAAGTGTGCGAGCTTCTCGATGAGGTAATGGTCGTGCAGCAGGATCGGACCTTGCGCACCCGCGGTCAGCGAGGTGTCGTCACTGGCGACAGGGTTACCGGCGTTGTTGGTGGTGAAACGGGTGTTCGTCATGTGAGACCTCCAGATGAGCGGTTCCCCGTGGGAGCGGGTACGACGCGTCGACACGGTCCGTGAGAGCGGCACCGTGCGTGAAGTGGATCAGTGAATGAGAGTTCAGCGGCAGGACCGGCACAAACCCCAGAAGGTCACCTCGGCTTCGTCGATGACGAAGCCTCCGGCATCCGACGGAGTAAGGCAGGGCGCAGCGCCGACGGCGCAGTCGACGTCGACGACAGTGCCGCAATTGCGGCAGACCAGGTGGTGGTGGTTGTCCCCGGTGCGGGTCTCGAACCGTGCCGGGGATCCGGCCGGCTCGATCCGCCGGAGGAGTCCGGCGCCCACGCAGGCTCTGAGTACGTCGTAGACGGCCTGGGTCGAGACCTTGCCGAGCTCGTCCCGCACAGCGGCGGCAACCTGATCGGCATCCGAATGTGGGTTCCGGGCAACCATATCGAGTACTGCAACTCGCGGAGCCGTCACCCGCAAACCCACGGAACGAAGCTGTTCCTTGGGGTCGAAGTGTGAGTCATCCGTTCGCTGCATGCCACCAAGTATGCCTCTTTTCTGGAATTAGTCAAGAAAAGGATCGGTGTGGCCGTGCTCACCGGCTAGGGTGGACACGGTCGACTCCGTCGAGGGAAGGAACATCCTATGCCCGACTACGGTCAGAAACTCCGGTTCGGAAGCTTTCTCACGCCCACCGCGGCCGACCCCACGATCGTCGTCGACCTCGCCGTAAGATCCGAACGTGCCGGACTGGACCTGGTCACCATCCAGGACCACCCGTACCAACCCCGCTTCCTCGACGCATGGACTCTGCTGACCTGGATTGCAGCAAGAACCGACACCGTGACGATCTCTCCGAATGTCGCGAATCTTCCGCTACGAGGACCAGCGATCCTCGCGCGCAGCGCCGCATCGCTCGACCGGCTCAGCGGCGGGCGTATCGAACTCGGAATGGGAGCCGGGAGCTTCTGGGACGCCATCGCTGCCAACGGGGGGCCACGACGCGGCGCAGGAGAATCGGTCGACGCACTCGTCGACGCCATCGCGGTGATCCGAGCCCTCTGGTCGGACGAACGCGGTGCGGCACGTGTCAGCGGCGAGCACTACAGCGTCGACGGCGCCAAGCGCGGACCGGCCCCGCTACACGACATCGGAATCTGGCTAGGCGCGTATGGGAAGCGGATGCTGGCGGTGGCGGGACGCTACGCCGACGGATGGCTACCGAGTTCCTTCAATGCCGGACCGGACGCACTCGGCGCGATGACCGAGCGAGTGGACGCGGCTGCACACGAGGCGGGTCGCGACCCTGCTGCGATCCGCCGCCTGTACAACGTCAGCGGCACCTTCGGCGACGCCGCAGATGGTTCGTTTCTCAACGGTCCGCCACGAGTGTGGGCCGAACAACTCGCCGACGTGGCGCTGCTTCACGGCACCAGCACCTTCATTCTCGGGAGCGACACCGCCGACGACCTCGAACGCTTCGCAGGCGAGGTCGCGCCACTGGTGCGCGACCTCGTCGACGCTGAACGGAAGGCGACCTGACTCGGTTTCGACGGTAGGGGCCGCCTGCGTGCGCAGACGGCCCCTATCCATACAACTGACCTAGATGGGGCGTTCTCCCTTGAGGGCAGCAATCGCCTTCGCGACGCCCTCGCCGTAGGCAGGGTCGCACTGCGTGCAGTTGTCGATGTGACGCTGCACCACGATCTCCTCGGCGCCGTCGATCGCGCGAGCAGTGTTTTCGAACAACGCCTGCTTCTGCTCGTCACTCATGTTGTTGAACAACACGCGGGGCTGCGAGAAGTAGTTGTCGTCGTCCTCGCGGAAATTCCACGCGTCGGCGACGTCGCCCACCGACTGAGGCGGATTGCGGTATTCCGCCTGCTCCTGCCACTGACCGTAACTGTTCGGCTCGTAGTGCAGCTTGCCGCCGTGATTGCCGTCGACCCGCATCGCGCCGTCGCGGTGGAAACTGTTCACCCCATTCCTCGGTGCGTTGACCGGGATCTGGAAGTGATTGACTCCCAGCCGGTATCGCTGTGCATCGCCATAGGAGAACAGACGACCCTGCAGCATCTTGTCGGGCGAGAAACTGATGCCGGGAACCACATGTGCAGGGTTGAAGGCGGCCTGCTCGACTTCCGCGAAGTAGTTGTCGGGGTTGCGGTTGAGCTCCCACTCACCGACCTCGATGAGAGGGTAGTCGCCCTTCGGCCAGACCTTCGTCAGATCGAACGGGTGGTAGGGCACCTTCGCCGCGTCTGCCTCGGGCATGATCTGCACGCACAGCTTCCACTTCGGGAAGTCACCGGCCTCGATCGCATCGAACAGATCACGCTGAGCGCTCTCGCGGTCGGTGCCGACGATGGCCGCAGCCTCCGCGTCTGTCAGATTCTTGATGCCCTGCTGGACACGGTGATGGAACTTCACCCAGAACCGCTCCCCCTGGGCATTGATGAAACTGAAGGTGTGTGAACCGAAACCGTGCATGTGCCGGTACGAAGCGGGTATGCCACGGTCACTCATGACGATGGTGACCTGGTGTAGCGACTCGGGGAGGCTGGTCCAGAAATCCCAGTTGTTGTTGGGACTACGCAGGTTGGTTCGCGGGTCGCGCTTGACGGCGTGGTTGAGGTCGGGGAACTTCAGCGGGTCGCGGAAGAAGAAGACCGGCGTGTTGTTGCCCACGAGGTCCCAGTTTCCGTCTTCGGTGTAGAACTTGACCGCAAAGCCGCGAATGTCGCGCTCGGCGTCGGCAGCGCCGCGCTCGCCTGCCACCGTGGAGAACCGGGCGAACAGTTCGGTCTTCTTGCCGACCTCGGAGAAGATCTTGGCAGTGGTGTACTGCGTGATGTCGTTGGTGACCGTGAACGTCCCGTATGCACCCGAGCCTTTCGCGTGCATACGGCGCTCGGGGATGACCTCGCGGTCGAAGTGCGCGAGTTTTTCGAGAAACCAGACGTCCTGGAGCAGTTGCGGACCACGCGGTCCGGCGGTGATGACGTTCTGATTGTCGGGAACGGGAGCACCTGCGCCGGTCGTCAGCTTGTCCTGGGTCATTGTCGTCCCTCCGTAGGCATGCGTGGATATACGCGCGTTCAGTCGAAGTTCGTATCCAGTTGTCGCGCTACCACTCCGGGCTGCGAAGCGGCGGCAGTCCCTGGCGTTTCACAACGCGAGTTCCGTTGTGTCACCAATCACACTTCACCACCTTTTCTTGAATAGGTCAAGAAAACGAGGCATAAAGTCCCGAGGCGCCGGCAGGCAGAACCGGAACATCACGATTCAACGTACCCGCCGCGGCACCGGCCGTCAGGAAATACCATCCGAATCACCGGCCTCATGCACCACAGGAGAACCATGGCTATGCGAACGCGCCCACTCTCGCTCCTCGCCACGGCCTGCGCACTCCTCGTGGCCACCTCTCCCACCGCACACGCAGGCGGGATGTCCGGTGTCGTCAGCGCCGACGAGGTCTCGGTCGGTGCAGGAAACGCGCATACCTATGTGGCGTTCGACGACGACCGCACACCGACCGCAGTCGGTGTCCGCCTCGACGCAGCCGCCCTCGACGGACTCCCGATCGGGATGCTGCCGCACACGCAGGAGTACGTCCTGCCGCTACCCGAACAAGCCACGACCACGATCTTCGACCACGTGACCCTGGACTGGAATTCGCACGGTCACAACCCCGAGCACGGCTTCGACATCCCCCACATCGACGTGCACTTCTATCTGATCGACGCGGCCGCCAGGCGTGCGATCGATCCACTGACGCCGGGCTACATCGAGGCGTCGACCCGACTCCCCGACCCTCGGTATCTGCCCGACGGATATACCGCAGGCGACGATCCACTCCTGGGCACCGTTCCCGGGATGGGGCTGCACTGGCTCGACGCCCGCGAATCCGGCCACCACTTCACCGAGACCGTGCTACATGGAACGTGGGACGGAAAGGTCGTGTTCATCGAGCCGATGATGACGCGGCAGTGGCTCACGTCGAAACCTGATCTCCACGAGGATCTGCTCCAACCCGCCGCTTACCAACAGTCCGGCGCCTACCCCACGACCTATTCCGTGGCCTGGGACGAGCCCGCACAGGAGTACGTCATCGAACTCGGAGGGCTCACGCCGCGGGAACCGTCCTAGGTCGAACCACCCCGGGACTCAGCCCTGCACGACCTGAAGGCCCTGTGCCCCCGCGTACGCGAGCGCCTGCCCGAAATCGATCTTCGCGCCCCGCAGGCTCGCGGAAACCCAGAGCATCGCGTCGACGCGCGCTCCTGTCAGGTCTGCTCCGTCGAGTCGTAACCCACCCGCACGCACGCCGCTGAGGTCAGCGCCGACGAGCAGCGCTTCCCGCAGATCCGCCTCGACCAGGTTCGCCTCCCGCAATCGGCAACCGCTCAGGTCCGCCTTCCGGAGATCGACACCGCCGAGTGAGGTCAGACTGAAGTCGACCTCGTCGAAGATCAGCGGGCGCATCCGGCAGTCGCGGAAGACCGAACCGAGAAAGGTCGAGTTCCGGAAGGTGCTGTCGCGCAACTGCGTGTACTCGAAGGTGCAATTCCGGAACGCCGCGCCGGAATGCGTCGACCCGGTGAGATCCGCACCTGTGAAGTCGCAGTCGGTGAAGGTGACCGCTTCCGTCCGGAGCCCTGTGAGGTCCGCATCGTGAAAAGTGCAGCCGGTGTACTCCTGACGACGCCACTCCTGCCGCGGCAGGCGAGCATCCGAAAAGTCCTCCCCTACGATCTCGTCGATACCGGCTTCGAAGGTGGAGTCACTCATGCCCTCCAGTGTTCACCATGGCCGGTCGTGCGGATCGAGGCCTCCGGCTATCGCTCGATACGCGCAGGCCCTGTCGCCATCGAACCCGAAGTGATGACGATTCCGTGATGGGTGCCCGGCCGGAGCCAACGACCCAGCGTCGGCCCCTCGGCATCCACCGTGACCCGCGCATACCGGAAACGACCACGCAAACGAGCAGACGCTCGACACAGTGCGCCGTCCCCGTCCGGCTGGGCGAAAGTCAGTCCCCCGACGATCGGAAGCTGAGGGCCGCGCGGTGACGCGGAAGTCCGCACTTTCCAGCTCTCCGAGACAGCGGTGAAGTCGCCGAGGACGTCCCCCGAGAATTCGGCAAGCACCTTCGGCAGCTTCCAATGCTCCCGGCCACCGTGCACCGACCGCGCCGAGTCGACAGCGATGAACGGTACCGCCATCGCGGGGATCAGACCTCGACGAAGCACTGGACTGGCCAGAATCTCCCGATAGGGACCGACCGGGGACTCCAGGTAGTCGACCATCATCGCCAGTGTCATCGGCACGATCGGCCCTCCGGGACCGTACTCACGGGCCGCGGGAGTACTGCGGTGCCACCACAGGGTGGCGCGCACGCTCGCCGGCCACGGTGGCGGTGGCGACGCCGGCCAGTCTGTCCGTCCATCGTCGCTTTCAGGAACGCTCCACAGCACCGGCCGTCTCCTCACGTCGTATCGGGAAAAGGGGTAGGCGCAGCGCGCCAGGTGCCTCTGCGGGCACAGCCGGTCGAAGCGGACGCACAGGTTTCACCGGCGCATAGGGTGCCCCGACCTCCGGCCGGGTATCGTCCTCGCCCTTGTTCGGCCACAACGCCATTGCTCGCTCCGCCTGCGCGGTGATGGTGAGCGAGGGATTGACGCCGAGGTTCGCGGTGACCACAGAGCCGTCGACCACATGAAGGCCTTCGTGGCCGTACGCGCGCAGATAGGGATCGACGACACCCGTCTCAGGCGAGTCACCGATCACGCAACCGCCGAGGAAGTGCGCGGTCATGGGGATGTTCACGAGATCGAGCAGCGATCCGCCCGGATCGCCACCGATCTCGTCGCCCACCCGCCGGACCGCCTCGTGCCCGACGGGGATCCACTCCGGTGGCGGATTCCCGGGACCCTGCTTGCTGGTGACACCGTGTCCGAGCGGGCTTCGCCTGCCGGCAAGTTCGAGGGAATTGTCGTCGGTCTGCATCACGAGCGCGATGACGGTGCGTTCGGACCATCGTCGTACCGACAGGCTGCGCAGGAAAGCTCGCGGATTGCGGGCCGCCACACCCACGAACTTCGCCAGCCGGGGTACCCGTCCACCGCCGTCGACGAGGAGCGCCTGCAGAAGTCCGATCGCGTTGCTGCCCTTTCCATATCGCACCGGCTCGATGTGGGTGTGGTCGTCCGGGTGGAACGATGAGGTGATCGCAACACCTTCGGTGTAGTCGACATCGCGATTCTGCGCCGTTGCTGCGAGTACCGCCTCGGAATTGGTCCGAACGACACGACCGAGCCTCGGCGACAACCGGGAGAGATCGCCGCTCTCACGCATCGCGAGAAGCAAACGCGCAGTGCCGTAGGTTCCTGCCGCGACCACGACCTGATCAGCGGTGAAAGCCTTGCGACGCTTACGGATACCGTCCGTGCTGCGCGTCTCGATCTCGTAGCCGCCACCCGGGCGAGGCGTGACCCGTGTTGCGGTGGTGAGGGGATGGATCCGCGCGCCCGCACGCTCTGCGAGATGGAGATAGTTCTTGACCAGGGTGTTCTTGGCACCTACGCGGCAGCCGGTCATGCAGCTGCCGCACTCGGTGCATCCTGTGCGCTCGGGGCCCGCGCCACCGAAGTACGGATCGGGGACGGTCTTGCCCGGCTCGTCGAAGAAGACACCGACCGGGGTCGGACCGAAGGTATCGCCCACGCCCATATCGTCGGCGACCTTCCGCATCACCTCGTCGGCAGGGGTGACGCTCGGGTTCTCACGCACCCCCAGCATCCGCGAGGCCTGCTCGTAGTAGGGCGAGAGTTCGGCCTCCCAATCGGTGATGTGCCCCCACTGCGGATCCTGGAAGAACCGAGACGGCGGACGGTAGAGGGTGTTCGCGTAGTTGAGCGAGCCTCCTCCGACCCCGGCCCCGGCCATGACCAGTACGTCGGGTAGGAGGTGAATGCGCTGCACGCCATAACATCCGATCGCAGGAGCCCACAGATACTTACGGAGCCGCCAGCTGGTCTTCGGAAGCTCATCGTCGGTGAAACGACGGCCTGCCTCGAGGACTCCGACCCGGTAACCTTTCTCGGTCGAACGCAGCGCGGAGACGCTGCCACCGAATCCTGATCCGATGACGAGGACGTCATAGTGGGTCATGCTCGTACTCCCGAGTTCGTGGCCCGCAGGGCATAGTTCTCTGCATCGAACTCCCTGGTCCGATTACGGTAGTGCCAGGTGAAGGTCGGCCACATCACCGAGTTCCGGCCGGTCTTGTCGAGGTACCAACTACTACAGCCGCCGGTGTTCCAGACCGTGCCTGCCAGCATCGGGTCGAGCTCTTCGGCGTAGCGGCGCTGCGCGTCGGCCCTGACCTCCACCGCATCGAGACTGCGGGTGCGCATGACGCGCAGCGCATCGGCGATGTACGCGGCCTGGGACTCGAGCATGTACACGATGGAGCTGTGCCCCAGATTGGTATTCGGGCCGTACATGAGGAACAGGTTCGGAAAGCCGTTGATACTGATTCCCAGATGCGCCGACGGGCTCCCGCTCCACACGTCCGCGAGGCTCCGTCCGCCTTCTCCTCGGACATGCTGCGCTACAGGTGGTTCGGAGGGAGTGAATCCGGTTCCGAAGATGATCGTATCGACGGGATATTCGTTGCCTGCGGCGTCGAGGACTCCGCTTTCGGTCACCGCGGTCAGCGCCGAGGAGACGACTTCGACATTACGACGGGTGATTGCCGGAAACCAGTCGTTGGACAGCAGAATTCGTTTGCAGGTGATGGCGAAATCCGGCGTGAGACGTTTTCGCAGTTCGGGATCTGGCACCTGCTTGCGCAGGACAGAACGGGCACGCTTCTCGAACAGCGGCAACGCGTACTTCCGCGCGAGGGGCTTCGTCATCCCGATGACGTACAACTCCTTCTGGCCGTACACGGCACCGCGCACGGCCTTCTGGATCAGGGGAAAGCGGCGATACAGCGATCGAACCGGAGAAGCGATTGCGTGATCACGCTTGGGCATCACCCAGGATGCGGTGCGCTGGAAGAGCGTAAGGCGGTCGACCTTGTCGACGATCTCCGGAACGAACTGGATGGCCGATGCTCCGGTACCGATCACCGCGACCCGTGCGCCGGTCAGGTCATGGTCGTGGTCCCACTCTGCGGAGTGGAACATCTTCCCGCGGAAGAGTTCCAGACCCGGGACCTTCGGCAGGGTGGGAGTCGAGAGGGCGCCTGTCGCGACGATGAGCACATCGGCGGTGAGGTCGCCACGCGAGGTCGACACCGCCCATCGCGCTTGTTCCCCGTCCCACTGCGCATCGCGCAGTTCACACCCGAACAGCGTGCGCCGCGTGACGCCCAGTTCGCCCGATACCCGGCGGAGGTACGCGTAGATCTCGGCCCGGGTACCGTGCGCCCGCTTCCACTCGGGATCCGGCGCAAACGAGAAGGAGTACAGTGCACTCGGAACATCGCATGCAGCACCGGGATACGTGTTCGCCCGCCAGGTCCCGCCGACATCGTCGCCGCGTTCGACGACGAGGATATCGGCGGCGGGATCGTCACGCAAGAGCGTGGCGGCCATCCCGATGCCACCGAACCCCGCGCCGACTATGAGCGTGCGGACGTGCCGAGGGAGCGTTTCCCGGCCGGTCGGATCGCCAGATCTCATTTCATCACCAGAGCCTTCCACGCCGGAAGCAGCCGCTCCCGGAACTCACGATCGGATTCGGGGGTGCGCATCAGGGCCGATACCGCCAGCCCCCGGGCGAGCTCGATACTGAGATCGATCGACTCGGGGCTCATCCGGTCACCCATGATTTCCATCAATCCCACGTGCAGCGCATCCGATACCTTGCGTTCCAGTGGGACCATCGCGGTGTGCAACGCCGGATCGGTGCGCGCCGCAACCCATAGTTCGAGCGCGGCATCGAACAACGGTCCGGAGAACGCATCCATCAGCGTTTCCATCCCGACTTCGGGATCCGGTTCCGCTTCGAGGATTTCGACGAGACGCTTGTCGACGAGGTGCTCCACAGCCGCGACCACCAGAGATTCCTTGGTCGGAAAGTGGTGGAGCTGCGCTCCACGCGACACCCCGGCCCGCGTGGCGATGCCGTGAGTGCTGGTACCCGAATACCCCAGTTCGACGAGGGATTCGACCGCCGCGTCGAGCAACTTCCCGCGCGTCGCTGCGGTGCGTTGCGCTTGAGTTCGCGCGCCGGCCGCTACAGTGTCGTGGATCACGCTACTCAGCGTAACGGCAAATCAACAAACAGTCCAGACTGTTTTTATCTTCTACCTACGGTGCCGCAGGGTGCCGAGACCCATTCGATACCCAACCCGGGACCAAGCAGTGGCACACAGAGCAGAATCGCTTACGCGCACAGCAATACCGACTAGTAAGGGAGTCCCGATGACGTCCACTGAAACCGCCGGTACACACGTCTCGACCCTCGCCGAACTCGCCGGATACGTCGGCAGACCCCTCGGCCTCAGTTCCTGGATCACCGTCGGGCAGGATCGGATCGACACCTTCGCCGACGCCACCGATGACCATCAGTGGATCCATATCGACCCCGACCGCGCGGAGAAGGAAAGCCCGTTCGGCGGGCCGATCGCACACGGGTATCTGACGCTCTCGCTGATCATCCCGATGTGGTACGAGGTGCTGAAGGTGGACAGCGTGACGCTGGCACTCAACTACGGCCTCGACAAGGTTCGTTTCACCAACCCGGTACCGGCAGGCGGGCGAGTACGACTCGACGCAACCCTGAAATCACTCGAGGAGCTACCCGAAGGCGGCGTCCAGATCGTCATCGAGGGCGTGATCGAACTCGAGGACAGTGAACGCCCCGCAGTGGTCGTCGAGGCGATCTATCGCATGTTCGAGTGACAGCACCCTCGGAACGAGGGAACGGCACCCTCGATCGTGACGATCGAGGGTGCCGTTCGTTCGAAATACACGCAGTAGTCTACCGAGCCAGAAGCTCCGCAATCTGAATGGTGTTGAGCGCAGCACCCTTCCGCAGGTTGTCGCCCGACACGAACAGTGCAAGACCACGTCCCTCGGGGGCTCCCGGATCCTGGCGGATACGACCGACCAGCGACACGTCGTCGCCGGCAGCGGCGAGCGGCGTCGGCACATCGACCAGCTTGACACCCGGAGCAGACGCGAGGACCTCCTGCGCGCGAGCGGGCGAAACGGGACGCTCGAACTCCGCGTTGATCGAAAGCGAGTGACCGGTGACGACCGGGACGCGCACACACGTACCCGAAACGAGCAGGTCGGGAAGACCGAGGATCTTGCGCGACTCGTTGCGCAGCTTTTGATCCTCGTCGGTCTCACCGGATCCGTCGTCGACGATCGCCCCGGCCATCGGGAGAACGTTGAACGCGATCGGCGCGACGTACTTGTCGGGCGCCGGGAAATCTACGGCGCTACCGTCGTGCACGAGCTTCTCCGCGTCACCGATGACGGCGCGCGCCTGGCCGAGGAGTTCCTCGACGCCTGCGATACCACTACCCGACACCGCCTGGTAGCTCGAGATGACCAGTCGCTGTAGACCCGCCTCGTCGTGCAGGGCCTTGAGGACCGGCATCGCAGCCATCGTCGTGCAGTTCGGGTTGGCGATGATGCCCTTCGGCGGGTTCTTCGCGTCCTCCGGGTTGACCTCGCTCACCACGAGCGGAACCTCGGGATCCTTGCGCCACGCCGACGAGTTGTCGACGACGGTCGCGCCGGCTGCGGCGAACCGCGGAGCCTGCTCACGCGACAGGGTCGCGCCTGCAGAGAACAGGGCGATGTCGATGCCCTTCAAGTCGTCGTCGGAAGTCGCGGCCGCGTCCTCGACGACGATCTCCTCGCCGCGGAACGGGAGCTTCTTGCCTGCAGAACGCGCCGATGCGAAGAAGCGCACCTTGTCGGCCGGAAAGTTGCGCTCCTCGAGGAGGGTGCGCATGACGATGCCGACCTGCCCGGTCGCACCGACTACAGCGATGGTTGTCATGGCTTACCGTCCCGTCCCTGCGTGCACGACGGCTTCTTCCTCGCCGCCGAGTTCGAACGCGGCGTGGAGTACACGTACCGCGTCGTCGAGTTCGTTGTCATCGACCAGCACCGAAATGCGGATCTCGGAGGTCGAGATGAGGTCGATGTTGATGCCGGCATCCGCCAATGCCTCGCAGAACTTGGCGGTCACGCCGGGGTGGCTCTTCATACCCGCACCGACGAGCGACACCTTGCCGATGTGGTCGTCGAACAGCACCTGCGTGAAGCCGATCTCGTCCTGACGCTTGCTGAGCAGCTCGACGGCGCGCGGGCCGTCGGAGGTCGGCAGCGTGAAGGTGATGTCGGTCTTGCCGGTCTCCACCTTCGAGATGTTCTGCAGCACCATGTCGATGTTGATCTCGGCGTCGGCGACAGCGCGGAACACCTTCGCGGCGTAGCCGGGCGTGTCGGGCAGTCCGACAACGGTGATCTTCGACTCGCTGCGGTCATGTGCAACGCCGGTGATCAGGGCTTCTTCCACGGGGATGTCCTCCATCGATCCGGTCACGAGGGTGCCGGGCTTGGTGGTGTACGACGAACGAACGTGCACGGGCACGTTGTAGCGGCGGGCGTACTCGACGCAGCGCAGCATCAAGACCTTGGCCCCACATGCTGCGAGTTCGAGCATTTCTTCGAAGGAGACCTTGTCGAGCCGCTGCGCATCCTTGACGATGCGCGGGTCGGCGCTGAACACGCCGTCGACGTCCGTGTAGATCTCGCAGACGTCCGCGTTCAGTGCGGCAGCAAGAGCGACAGCAGTGGTATCCGATCCGCCACGACCGAGCGTCGTGATGTCTTTGTTGTCCTGACTGACGCCCTGGAATCCGGCGACGAGCACGATGCTGCCCTCGTCGAGCGCAGTACGCACGCGACCGGGCGTCACGTCGATGATCTTCGCCTTACCGTGGCTGCTGGTGGTGATGACACCTGCCTGCGAGCCGGTGAAGGACCTGGCTTCGGCGCCGAACGAGTGAATTGCCATCGCGACGAGGGCGTTGGAGATGCGTTCACCGGAGGTGAGGAGCATGTCCATCTCACGTGCGGGCGGGGCCGGGCAGACCTGTTGGGCGAGGTCGAGGAGTTCATCGGTCGTGTCGCCCATTGCCGACACGACCACAACGACGTCGTTGCCCGCCTTCTTGGTCTCGACGATCCTTTCAGCGACGCGCCGGATCCGTTCGGCCGTCGAGACCGACGATCCTCCGTACTTCTGGACGACGAGTGCCACGCTGGCGAACCTCCGGGGTCTTGGGTACAAGTCCAGGAAGCAAGCTTACCGATGCCGACGGCCTGCGCGGCTCTCGCCCTATCCGGATACGGTCGTGTGCAAAAGCATGACGTTGTAATCGCTCCAGCGTGAGACCGTGAAATAGAGGTCGTCACCGGTCGACCACGGATGGATGAACGGCGCATAGAGACCCCCGGCCCGATCGTGCGTCACGAGCGGGCGAGGCTCACCCCACGGACCCTCGGGCGATGCGCTGGTCCGCAGTTCGATCGCGCCGTCGGCGTCGTCGCCGTAGAGCATGACGAATCGGTCGCCGGTGAAATGAACCGACAGCTCACCCACCGCACCCGGGACGATCGGCTCAGCACGATCGACATCACCCGGTATCCATCCGTCGGCGGTCCAGTACTCGTACGCGGCGAGGTCGAGGATCCGGTGCTCGGGCACGCGCGAGAGGAACGCAGCGCCGAACCTGCCCTGCGGCGTCCCGTAGTCGTAGAGATAGCCGCCGTGCCGTACATACGCGTGCTGTTGGAAGTTGGCGTTGCCCACCGACAACTGCTGGACACCCGGAATGTCGAGAGGCACATTCAGCCGCGCGGTGGCCGGGTCGACCTGCCAGGTCTCCCCGTTGTCGACGGAGGTGCCGATCATGGACGCGTTGGTCCACCATTCGCCGTGATCGCCCCAAGCCCGCACCGACATGAAGTTGATGTACTGCACGCCGTCCACGGCGATCCCAGCGGTGGGAATCACGGTCTTCTCGATCCCTTCGATCCCGAGCGACCCCACCAGCTCGCGGGAGAAATCAGGAGCGTGCGCATCCACCGGCGAACCGGCGTGAATGTCGCCGGGAACCGGGTCGGGAACGTCGATGCCGTCGGCCAGGCTCGCATCCGAGCTACGCATCAGAATGTTGTGCCGCCACTGTTCACCGGGGACAGTGCAGTCTCCGAAGGTGTCGCCGAAGGCCATGAGAATCCTGCGGTCCGGTCCGGCTGCGCCGTTGTCCCACATGATCGCCAGGTCTGTACCCGAAACGGAGAATCGCCTATCGGTCCGGTTGTCGCTACGCGGTCCGGTGACCCATGCGACGGCCCGCGTGGGCCCTGGCCCCAGGTCCGGTAGCAGGTTCTTCGGCGCTCCGGGCAGGAGATCCGCACTACCACCGCTACCGAGGCCTCCGCTACCGAAACCGCCACTACCGAGCCCGCTACCACTTGGGCTCTCGTGGCCACACGGTTCGGCGCCTGCCTGCACGGCCAATGGCACCGTTCCACCCAGTGCGATGACAAGGGCGCAGCCCCCGATGGCCGCCCTCCTCGAAGACCGCATGAACCACACCCCTCACCACTCGCCTGGTACCAATGTGACTGGTGATACTCGAGTTACTTCTGAGCACAATAGGGCGTCGAGGTACGAACATGCGGGAAGCGCTGATTTCAATCGGGTCACGAACGCACCCGGGTCACTCCCCACCTCCGGCGATGTCGATCTCGACGAGGCGTCGACGCAGCACTCGGGCGATCGACTCGTTGCCCGTCACCGCGAGCGCGGCACGATAAGCCTCCGCTGCCTCGGCGAATCGACCCGCACGACGCAACAGGTCGGCGCGAGCCGGCTCGTACAACCGGCGCAGTTCGGCATTCTTCGGCACCGCAGCGAGCGCGTCGAGCCCCACATCCCATCCATCACGGAACCCGAGCGCAACCGCCCGGTTGATCTCGACCACCGGCGAGTCGGTGATGGCGACCAGGCGATCGTAGGCTGCCACGATCACCGGCCAGTCCGTGCGCTCCCACGACGGCGCGGTGGCGTGCACTGCCGCAATGACTGCCTGAAGCAGGTACTGCCCCGTCGAACCGGCAGCTCGATCGAGCGCAGCCAATCCCTGAGCGATGGAGTTCGCGTCCCACTGGGTTCGATCCTGATCTTCGAGCGGTAACAGTTCGCCACTACCGTCGCGACGGGCGCCGCGCCGGCTGTCCTGGAGCAGCATGAGAGCAAGCAGCGCCCACGCTTCCTCCTCGTCCGGCATGAGCGTGCACGTGAGGTGGCCGAGCCGGATCGCCTCGGCGCACAGGTCCGAACGAATCGGGGAATCCCCCGCCGTCGCTGAATAGCCCTCCGTGAACACGAGGTAGATACACGCCAGCACTTGCGGGACACGTTCCGGCAGAAGATGTTCGGCAGGGAGCCGAAGCGGGATCGCCGCATCCCGGATCTTGGTCTTCGCGCGAGTGAGTTGCCTTGTCACAGCCGATTCGGACTTCAGGAATGCGCGCGCGATCTCGGTCGCTGTGAGGCCGCACACCAGCCGCAGGGTCAGTGCGACCTGCGCATCGCGCGCAAGGGCTGGATGGCAGCAGGTGAAAAGCAAGCCGAGCTCATCGTCGCGCACCGCGCGGTGCTCATCGTCGCGCACCGCACCGTCCCCCGAGCGCGGCAGCGGCGCGAGCGCGACCGCGGCGGATTCCTTCCCATTGCGTGCGGCCTCCCGACGCAACCGATCCACTGCGCGGTTACGGGCCACCGCGGTGATCCACGCTCCGGGGTTCGAGGGGATACCACGTTCCGGCCACGTCCGCAGGGCCTCGACGAAGGCGTCCTGAACAGCGTCCTCGGCGAGGTCGAGATTGCCGAACGCACTCACGACGGACGCGACTGCACGACAATGTTCCGCCCGGAACACCTCCGCCGAGTCCATGCCCATTGCTTACTCGTCGATTGCTTACTCGTCGACTGCTTACTCGTCGACTGCTTACTCGTCGACTGCTTACTCGTCGACTGCTTACTCGTCGACCATGCGCCGCACCTCGACGCTCCCCTTCGGCCCCACCGGGATCCGGCAGGCCAGATCGGCCGCCGCGGCTCGGTCGGGCGCCGACAGGATGTACAGGGCGATCACTGTCTCCTGCGCGTCCTCAGGCCCGTCGGAGAGAATCATCTCGTCGCCGCGGGTCCGCACGGTGGTAGCGGAGGAGGGCGGACGGAACACCGCGACGCCGCGGATGGCGTCGGGTACCGCGCGGAGGGATGCGCTCGCCGAGTGATCGACGGTGCCTTGTTCCGCGTTCTGCGCCTGGTCGCGCACTACCGCGAGCCAGCAGCCGGCCAACTCTTCCGACACGGTCCAGCTTTCCAGCGGCCACAGTTCGGTATAGCCGTCGTCCATACCGGGGATACGGCGCGTCAGGTCCAGCGCTGTATCGAGGTCATCGGCCGCGAAGACGTAGAAACCACCGACCACCACCTCGGCCAGCTCAGCGAAGGGGCCATCCGTGATCAGCGGTGCGCCATCCGATCGGCGGATGGTCACCGCATCCACCGACGGGTACAGAGCAGCCCCGCCCACTATCGCCGCGCCCGCGTATTTCCCGAACTCGTCATGGAGAGCGACCTCCGCGTCGAACTCGTCGGTTCCGGGTACGACCTCCGGCCCGATCTCCGGACCCACCAACAGCGCGAGAAAGTCCATGATTGCCATCCTCTCGTGTCCGTGAGGAGCAGGAAAGCCCCTCACCGTGACGACGAACGAGCAGGTGCCGATCGGACACCGCACCGCCTGCGGACAGCCCCGCGGGCGAAGAGTGGTCTTGCGCGTTACACTGCTTGGCATGCAGCGTGCGCTTCTTCTCGGCCGCCGCGGCGGGATTTGACCAGACCGGCCTCCCGTCGCGGGGTTTCGTCGCGCCGGTCGATATCCTGATCTGGACTCACAAGTCCCCTTTTTTCTTGGAGTACGTCATGTCACCCGCCGACGCTTTCACCTCCGGTTCGCGCAACATCACGCCGCCGACCAAGCCTGCTCCCGCCGACCAGGCATCGTGGAACAAGCAGAAGAACTCATCGATGCCCACCTACCGGTACCGGCCCTTCGCCGAAGAGGTGGAGCCCGTCTCGCTGCCCGACCGGACGTGGCCCGACAAGATCATCGACCGCGCACCGGGTTGGTGCGCCGTCGATCTGCGTGACGGCAACCAGGCGCTGATCGACCCGATGAGCCCGGCCCGCAAGCGCCGCATGTTCGATCTGCTGGTCCGCATGGGCTACAAGGAGATCGAGGTCGGCTTCCCGTCGGCGAGCCAGACCGATTTCGATTTCGTCCGGGAGATCATCGAGGACAACGCAATCCCCGATGACGTCACCATCCAGGTGCTGACGCAGTCGCGGCCCGAGCTGATCACCCGCACCTTCGAGGCCTGCGCAGGCGCGCAGAACGTGATCGTGCATTTCTACAACTCGACGTCCATCCTGCAGCGCCGCGTCGTGTTCAAGGCCGACCAGGCCACCGTCAAGAAGATCGCGACCGACGCGGCGGAGCTGGTGATCGAGACGGCAAAGAACTATCCGGATACGAACTGGCGGTGGGAGTACTCCCCCGAGTCCTACACCGGCACCGAACTGTCGTATGCCAAGGAGGTGTGCGACGCGGTCGTCGAGACCCTCGGCGGTACCCCCGAGAACCCGGTCATCATCAACCTGCCCGCCACCGTCGAGATGGCAACGCCGAACGTCTACGCCGACTCGATCGAGTGGATGCACCGGAACCTGGCCGAGCGCGACTCGATCATCCTGTCGCTGCACCCGCACAACGACCGGGGCACCGGCGTTGCCGCGGCCGAGCTGGGTTACCAGGCCGGCGCCGACCGCATCGAGGGTTGCCTGTTCGGAAACGGCGAGCGCACCGGAAACGTGTGCCTGGTGACGCTGGGCCTGAACATGTTCAGCCGCGGCGTCGACCCGCAGATCGACTTCTCCGACATCGACGAGATCCGGCGCACCGTCGAGTACTGCAACCAGCTGCCCGTGCCCGAGCGTCACCCCTACGGCGGCGACCTGGTGTACACCGCGTTCTCCGGCAGCCACCAGGACGCCATCAACAAGGGCATGGACGTCATGAAGGCCGACGCAGACGCCGCGGGCGCCGATGTCGACGACATCATCTGGGCGGTTCCGTACCTGCCGATCGACCCGAAGGACGTCGGTCGAAGCTACGAGGCCGTGATCCGCGTGAACTCGCAGTCCGGCAAGGGCGGCGTCGCGTACATCATGAAGCACGACCACGGATTGAACATGCCGCGCCGGCTCCAGGTCGAGTTCTCGCAGGCCGTGCAGAAGGTCACCGATGGCGAAGGAGGCGAGGTCAGCCCGAAGGAGATGTGGGACATCTTCAACGAGGAGTACCTGGCACCCGTCACGCCGCTCGAGCGCATCAAGCAGAAGGTCACCGCAGCCGAGACCGACGACGGCGAGGACACCGTCGTCGCCCTGCTGAAGGTCGACGGCGTCGAGAAGGAGATCACCGGTTCCGGTAACGGACCGCTGGCAGCATTCGTCGACGGCCTGGAATCCCTCGGCTATCAGGTGGCGGTGCGTGGCTACGCCGAGCATGCGATGTCGGCCGGTGACGACGCCAACGCCGCGGCATTCGTCGAAGCCGACGTGACACGTCCCGACGGCACCACCGCTCTGGTGTGGGGTGCGGGTATCGCACCGTCGATCACCGTAGCGTCGCTGCGCGCAGTCGTCTCGGCAGTCAATCGTGCCCACCGCTGACGCGATGAAGGTGAACCGCGCTCACCGCTGACGAAGCGATCAGCTCCCCCGAACGCGGCGGGGCCCCGTCGGGGCCCCGCCGCGTTCGTCGTCCGGCCCTGGAGAACTCAGAGTTCGCATTCCCCTGCAACAGGACAATCCCGGCTGTAATCTGCGGATGGCATCTCGACTCGATCGCGTTCTGCTTTCCGGAAAAGCGCGGTACTCCGTCGAAATCCGAATTGGGTTCGTGCACATGATTGTCCATACGTAGACGGAGAATTGCATGGAATTCTGGGACATCATCTGGTACATAATCGTATGCTTCGCCTTCATCGCTTACCTGATCATGCTGTGGATGATCATCAGCGACCTGTTCCGGAATCGGGAACAGTCCGGCTGGGTCAAGGCGATCTGGATCGTCTTCCTGTTCATCGTCCCGTGGCTCACCGCCCTGGTGTACCTGATCGTGCACGGCGACGGAATGGCGAAGCGGTCGGCCCGCGAAGCGGCCGAGTTCAAGTCGGCACAGGACAACTACATTCGGGACGTCGCAGGAAAAAAGTCTCCTGCGGAACACATCGCGGATGCGAAGGCACTCCTCGATTCAGGCACGATCACCGAGGACGAGTTCCAAGCCCTCAAGGCGAAAGCTCTGGCCTGATCCCCTCTGATCCGCCCCGATCGGCGTGATCGAACCGCGTCGCGCGAACATGAATCCGCAACCGTGTCTCATCACGCCGATCGGGCAGGGTACGAGTCCGTAACACGGCTGTGGAAAACTCGGCGCGTGGCTACAACGACGGGGATCTCGGCTCGCGGACGCATCGCGTTGCGCGCGGCCGAAGCGGCTGCGTGGGCATCACGCAAAGCCGGACGAGGTAACGGCTCGATGATCGGCGGGCTCATCGCCCTCAAAATCGATCCGGGGCTGATGACGCAGCTCGGTCGCGGGCGCCGCACCGTGCTGGTCACCGGCACCAACGGAAAGTCCACGACCACGCGGATGACCGCGGCCGCGCTCGAAACCATCGACGCCGTCGTGACCCAACCCGATGGTGCGAACATGGACGCCGGTATCGTGTCGGCTCTCGCCGCGAACCGCACCGCGCGACTCGCCGCTATCGAGGTCGATGAACTCCATACCCCGCATGTCGCCGATTCGCTGGAGCCCGAAGCGATCGTGCTGCTCAACCTCACCCGAGATCAGCTCGACCGCGTCGGCGAGATCAACATGATCGAACGCAGGCTTCGCGCGGGGTTGCAGGGGCACACCGACGCAACGATCATCGCCAACTGCGACGACGTGCTGGTGACCTCCGCCGCTTTCGACAACCCGAACGTCGTGTGGGTCGCCGCCGGAGCCGGGTGGGCCGGCGACTCGGTGAGCTGCCCCCGCACCGGCGAACCCATCGTGCGCGAAGGCAACCACTGGTACAGCACCGGATCGGACTTCGCCCGTCCGACGCCCGACTGGTGGGTCGACGAACACAATATCTACGGGCCCGACGGGCTCGTCCTGCCCTTGAAGCTGACGCTGCCTGGGCGTGCGAACCGCGGCAATGCGGCGCAGGCCGTGGCCGCCGCCGTCGCACTCGGTGCGGATCCCGCGAAAGCTGCGGCAGCCACATCCGTGGTCGAAGAAGTCGCGGGACGCTACAAGACCGTGCAGGTCGGGCCACATTCGGTCCACATGCTCCTGGCAAAGAACCCCGCCGGCTGGCAGGAGGCACTGTCGATGATCGATCCGACGGTCGACGGCCTGGTGATCGCGGTCAACGGTCAGGTGCCGGACGGCGAGGACCTGTCGTGGCTGTGGGACGTACGTTTCGAACACTTCGAGAATGTGCAGGTGGTCGCCGCAGGTGAGCGCGGCACCGACCTGGCCGTGCGGCTGACGTACGCCGGAGTCGAGCACACACTCGTCGCGGATCCGCTGCGCGCCATCGCCTCGTGCCCTCCCGGACGCGTCGAGGTTCTCGCCAACTACACGGCGTTCCGGGATCTGAACACCGCGATCGCCAAGGGGGCTACGAATGTCTGAGTCGACAGTGCGGATCGGCCTCGTCCTGCCCGATGTCATGGGCACCTACGGCGACGGAGGCAACGCACTGGTGTTGCGCCAGCGCCTCCGCATGCGCGGCCACAACGCAGAGATCATCGAAATCGGCCTGGACGATCCCGTCCCTGATTCACTCGACCTCTACACACTCGGCGGCGCCGAAGACGCGGCACAGCGCCTCGCGACACGCCACCTTCAGCGCTACCCAGGTCTGCAGAAAGCGGCGGAACGCGGCGCACCCGTCCTGGCGATCTGCGCGGCGATCCAGGTGCTCGGGCACTGGTACGAGACTTCGGCCGGTGAGCGCGTCGACGGTGTGGGCCTGCTCGACGCGACGACGTCACCGCAGAAGACCCGGGCGATCGGGGAGATCGTCATCACCCCGAGCATCCCGGGCCTCACCCTGCCGGTCTCCGGTTTCGAAAACCACCGGGGCGGAACGACGCTCGGATCCGATGCGAGCCCCCTCGGCAAGGTGACCCGAGGCGTGGGCAACGGCGTCGGCGACGGAAGCGAAGGCGCGGTGCAGGGTTCGGTCTACGGAACATATCTGCACGGCCCTGTGCTGGCACGCAATCCCGAATTCGCAGACCACCTGCTCGCTCGCGCACTGAACGTCGAATCTCTGCCCCCACTCGACCTACCGGAGGTCGAGCAGCTCCGCCGGGAACGATTGCGCGCGTAGAAGTCTCAGTTCTGTGCGACGTGGCCGAGAATCAGACCCGCCAGTTCCTCCGGCACCTCATCGGGGATCCAGTGACTGACCCCGGCGAGTGTTTCGAGGCGGTAGGGCGCCGCGACGTAGCGGGGGTTGGCGTCGACCGCGGCGCGCCCGATCGCAACGTCGGCGTCGCTCCACACCATCAGTGTGGGCACCTCGACACGGCCGAGACTCGAGCGTGGATCGGTCAGCGGTAGCGAGCGGTACCAATTCAGCCCGCCCCGGACCGCAAGGCGATCACCCATGCGCTCCACGTCGCGCGCGGCGGCAGCCGGCGTCTGCCCCGTCCTTCGCAGGACGGCATTGCTCACCGCGGGGACGGTCAACAACCTTTCCGGAATCCACGGCAACTGGAAAGCCAACATGTACCAGGACTTGAACAGTTGCGTGCTGGTGATCATCGACCGCAGGAAAGCGGCGGGGTGCGGTACCGACACCGCGGTCAGCGTGCGCACCACATCCGGATGCCGCGCGGCCGACGCCCATGCGACGGCCGCACCCCAGTCGTGGCCCACCAGGTGGACGGGACCTCCCCCCACCTTCGCGATGAGGGCCTCCACATCGGCGATGAGATGGAAGAGGCGATAGTCGCGCCGACGCAGCGGTCGCGCAGACGGGGAATAGCCGCGCTGATCGGGCGCGATCGTGCGATATCCGGCCTCGTTCAGCTTCGCCGCAACGCCGTCCCACGACCGAGAATCCTGCGGGAAGCCGTGCAGCAGGACGACCGGTTCGCCGTCGATCGGGCCTTGATCGCGCACGTCGAATGTCAGGCCGTCGCGCATGACAGCATCGATTCGTTCCCCCACCGAACTCCTCCCCGATCGCCCCCTGAACAGGGGTTCGGCCCGTCGATACGCTTTCGCGTTCTCCGGGCCGGATCTCTGCTTCACGAGCCTCTGTCGTCCTCGGACGTCTGCTCGATTCGCACTTTCGATGTTATCTACATCACACCGCCTGCGTCAAGAGGCCGCGCCGATTCTGCGCCGGCCAGGATCCGCGACGGAACATGGTTCGCCCAACCGGATTCGGGCCAGTTGAACCAACCCGACGATGCGAAGGTCCCGCCGTCCGGGTGCAACGTCGTCCCGGTGATGAACGCCGACAATTTCGATGCAAGGAAAACCACACTGTTCGACACATCGGTGACGTGTCCTGCCCGGCCCATCGGGATCGCGACACGGAGCCCGTCGGGAGTGGACAGGGACGAATCACCCCCGCCGAGGGAGGCCAGCTTGGCGAGATTGGGAGTCGGAACGTAGTCGGGCGCCACATTGTTGACCCGGATGCCGTCAGGTGCAACCTCGATCGAGAGTGTTCGCGCGAACTGCTCGACAGCCGCCTTCGCCGCCGAGTAGACAGCGAAACCCGGCGCCGCCCGGTGCGCTTCGATTGTCGTGAGATTGATGATGCTGCCACCGCGACCACCGGCCTGCATCCGGGGCACCGCGAGTGAACACGCGTGGAGCACGTGCGAGAGGTTGGTACGCAAGATCGCGTCCCACCCCTTGGCACTGGTGTCGACGAACTGCGCCCGGAAAGTTCCTCCGACGATGTTGACGAGGGAGTCGACCCGGCCCCACCGCTCGTCGACCCGATCGAACAGCGCGGTCAGCGCGTCGGGGTCGCGGACGTCGCCCTGCGTGACGATGCAGTCGACGCCCCGCTTGTCAAGTGAGTCGCGTAGTTCTTTCACCGCAGCGTCGTCGAGGTCGATGACAGCGGGACGCACCCCGTTCGCGGAGAGATCCTCCACGATAGCGGCACCGAGACCTCCGGCACCGCCGGTGATCACGGCGACAGTCCCGTCCAATTCAGCACGTTCTTCGAACCAGCCCATGCCGCTCACCCTCGCCCGATGTAGGTGGATCCGAAGGACTCGAGGAACTCGACGGTGGCCGAAAGACTCTCGATGGGGCACGACACCAGCACCCAGTCGACTCCGGCCTTCTCCAGTTGGTCGAGCACGTCGCGATGCCTGTCGACGTCGACGGTGGGCGAGGAGATCTCACTGCTGTACGAATAGACGACATCGATGTGGTCGGTGCGACCTGCCGTGACCGCTTCCGCACGGAGCTCGGCGATATCGCCGCCGAGTTGCTCGACCGGGCCGAGTTCTGCGGTGCGTGCCGTCGTACTCAGGGTCGCGCCACCGGACATCGGCATCCACCCCTGGGCGCGCTGCGCAACCCGGCGCCTGGTCAGTTTGGAGTTGCCTCCGATCCAGATCGGAATCGGATCCTGAACAGGGCGGGGTCGGGCGATGATGTCCTGTGCGCTGAAATGCCGCCCCTGGTACGAGAACGGTTCGCCGCTCCAGTGCAGCGGGAGCACATCGAGCGCCTCGTCGAACAGTGCGTTGCGCTCGTCGAAGTCGACGCCGAGCGCGTGGAATTCACGCTTCTGATAACCCGTTCCGATGCCGAGGGTGAACCGACCACCGGACAGCTTGTCCAAGGTGGCCGCTGCCTTCGCGAGCAGGAACGGATTGCGGTAGGGAACTACTGCGAGATAGGTGAGCAGCCTCAGCCGCTCGGTCGCGGCGGCCACGTAGCCGAGCGCGACGAATGAATCGAGAGTCTGATGCCCGCCGCGGTCGAGCCACTTCGCGCCCGGTGCCGGATGTTCACTGAACGAGAGTGCATCGAATCCTGCCCGTTCCGCCGCGACGGCGACATCGCGCAGCGGGCCCGGGTCGAGAACATCGCCGTCGGAACCACTGATCTCGGGGTAATGGAAGATGAAGCGCATCGCCTGCCTCGTCGCACCTGAGAATCCGACCAGGATTCTGAATCGAGAAAACTATCCTTCCGATTCAAGATAGTCAGATTCGCACGTGATGCAACAGGGTCTGGGCACAGCCCGGCCTCCGGTGCGTGGTCGCTACTTCGCGTCGGCACCGTCGAGCATCCACCTGCCGTCGATGCGCTCGAGTGTGATGAGGAACCTCGTCGCATCGGTCCGCCCCTCCGGGACGACGACGTTCTTCACGTCCTGATCGAGGAACACCAGCACCGTGGCCGTGTCGCCGTCGAGGGTTTCGAGTCCGGCGTGGGAGACCGTCGCGACCGACGCGCCCTGCCCGTTCTCGACGAGTCCGCGCAGGTCACCCGCGACACCCGAGTACTTCGCCGCGAATTCCTCGGTGGAGGCCGCAGTCACGGCCGCAAGTGAATCGTCGAACGACTGGTAGTCGTAGGTGCCCAGAGTGGTCGCATACTCCCGGGCAGCGGCGACCGCATCGGTGCGCAGAGACTCGGTCTGCTCGGCCTGCCACCACCGGAAGCCGCAGAAACCCGCGGCGAGAGCCAACAGGACGATCACCGCGATGGCAACCGCCCCTCCCTTCCCGGAGCGGCGAACGGGCTCCTGTTCCGATTCGTCGCTCTCGGTGGCGACGGCGACGTCGGCGGGGTTCTCGTCGATCAATTCCCGAGTCCTTCCAGGAGTTTCTGCCAGTAGTTCAGGACCTCGACGCCCGTCGGGATCAGGAGGGGGTCGTCGGCCATATCCGGCCCGGACACGGCGCCCGGAGTGGTCTGCCCCTGCAATCCCAGATCGTTCGGTCTTGGCGCAACACGTGCTCCGCGTTGGGAGAGATCTTCTCCTGGCGGGCAGTACAGGGAGCGGTTGGGCTCACGCGGACTCTCATCACCGACCATCATCCGCTGGGTGTCGTAGACGCAGACCGGTCCCTGCGTTCCGACCAGCGAGAAGTCGGCGCGGTCGCCTTTGACGATGCCCGAGAGGTCGGCGAGCGTCGCGGGCATGGCATCGAGGAGCGCAGAGGCCGCGGGTGCACGCGGGCCTGCCACCTCTCCGATCGTGACGAGATTGGTCATGAGCACGCCGAAGTTGTCCTTCGTACCGGCGAACAGTTCTTCGGTACGTGCAAGCGCTTCGGGTGACCGGCCGAGCAGGTACACCAGCGATTCTCTGCTCCCGACGAGCTGGTCCGACACGTCGCGGAAGGCACGCATCGAACCGGGGAAGCTCTCCGAGTTGCGCGCGAGGGAGTCGATCAGTCCGAGGCCTTCGTCGAGCAGTGTCGCAATGGTCGGGGCGCGTTCGGCAACCATTGCAGACAGGGAGTCGGCGTTCTCGAGCAGTGCTTGCAGTTCCGGTCCCGTGTCGCGGAGCGCGGTGCCCCATGTATCACCCAATGACACGATCGAATCGGCGTCGATGCTCTCGACGAGCTCGGTCATGTGCAGCAGCAGTTCATCGAGACGCATGCCCTGCATCTCCTCCGGCACCCGGAGTGTGTCGCCGCTGGTCAGATACGGTCCGTCAGCGGTCTCGGGCTCGATGTCCAGCGCGAGGATGCCGATGGCCGTCGCAGTGGACACCCGACCCACACTACCGACAGGGATCTGTGTTCCAGGATCGAGCGCGAGTTCCGCTGTGGACCCGACACCGCCGGGATTGATCGTGACCGACTCGACCGTTCCCACCGCGACGCCGCGATAGGTGACCGAGGTGCCAGGCCCGATACTGCGTGCATCGGCCAGTGTCGCTGTCAGTTCGACGGCGCCGCCGAGGCTCTGCGGGCCGAGCACATAACGGACGCCGAACAAGGTTGCGAAAATGCCGACCAGCACGAACGCCACCAGCTGAACGAGAACGGGGCGGGTCATCGGAGTCCACCTTGCAGCAGGTCGGCCAGGTCCGACGCGATGTCGACGGGCTGTGATGCGTCGGTCTCCTCGCCGGGCGGCATACCGCCGGTGACGAGCAGATCGATCGCGGCAGGAATGTCGAAAGCACCGTCGAAGAGCAGATAGTCGCCCCGCACCGCCGAGTTGAAGCCGGCGATGAAACCGTTGACGTTGACGAGCATCGACCCCACCGTGGCGTTGAAGTCGCGGATTCCCGCAGTGATCTCTGCGAGGTCGTCGACCGCAGTGCCGATCGTGGCGTCTTCGGCCATCACCGTATCGATCGACGACACCGCTGTTGCCGTGCTCGACACCAATGTCCGGAGGTCCTGCTGCTGCGCGGCAAGGAGCCCGATCAGAGCCGTGCTGTCGGCGATCCCGTTGTCTATCAGCTCCTGCTGCTGCGCGAGCCGCGCGGTCACCGAATCGACGGCTGCGAGCGTCCGGTCGAGATACTCGGTGTTCTCGTCGGCCAGCGCCATCGTGGAGTCGAGCTTCGTGAGCATCGTACGGATCGACTCCCCGCGGCCTCCGAAGGCAGCATCGAGCTCGGTGGTGATGGTGCTGAGCTGGTCCAGCCCGCTGCCGTTGACGACATTGCCGAGCATCGCGAAAGTGCTCTCGATGTCGGGTCCGAGCTCGGTCCGGGTGATGGTGTCTCCTTCGGCGAGCAGTTCCTTCGATGCCTCTTCCGGCAGGTCGATCTGGATGTACGGACTGCCCAAAGCCGAGGGCAGACGAACGGACGCACCGACGTTTGCCGGGAGATCCACGGACTCGTCCATGCTCAGCTCGACGAACGCCTGCTTGCCGTCGGTGGACATCGAGTACACGCGGCCCACGATGGCCTGTCCGGCCCGGACCTCCGCACCGAGATCGACACGGTCGGCGCTCTCGAAGACCGCGGTCACGATGAAGGTGGATCCTGGCCCGGTCCGGCCCATCGGCAGACTCTGGAAGCTCAAGCCACAACCCGACGTCAACAGGCCGACTACCACAGCGAGGGCGACGAATACGATCCTGCTCCGCCGTGTCATCGCGGACCTCCTTCTCCCAGAGCGCGATCCAGAGACTCGGGAACAAGGTCTTCATACGGATCGGACAGGTCGAACGGCACGGTGAGCGGATTGGTGAAACCTGCGCCGGTACACAGCGGCAGGCGTTCGCGAGCGCACAACTCCTGCGCGCGAGGGAATTGACTGATCTGAGTCGAGATGTTCAGACGGATCCGGCCACGTCCGTTCTCTCCGATCGCCTGGTCGATGTTCTGCATCGCAAGGGGCAGGACGTCGAACAGCTCCGCCAGCCCCACCTCGTTTGCCGCAAAGGTGTCGGTGAGGACACGAGCATTCGCCATGACCTGTTCGACGTCACCTCCGCGCTCGGCGAGGAGGGTGTCGAGCTGATCGAGGATCGTGCTCAGTTGGGAGATCGGTGCCGACACATCGAGGTTCTGCCGCTGCAGTTCCTCACCGAGTTCGGCGACACCGTCGACCAGCTCGGTGAGTGATCCCTCACGAGAATTCACCGCGCGCACAGCCGCCCCGAGATCATCGATCAGTCCGCCGATGTCCTCGGACTTTGCTCCGACCACCGAAGTCGCCTGCCCCAGCGCAACGATCGCCCGGTTCATCTGCTCACCGAGGCCCTCCGTCGCGTCGGCGGACACTTCCAGCGTTCGACCGAGATCGCCGCCTTCGGGCCCCATCGCGGCCGCGAGCGTGTCGACGCTCTCGAGCATCTCGTCCCAATTGATGGGTGAATGACTACGTTCGACAGGAATCACGCCGTCGTCGCCCAACTGCGCTCCGCCGCGGTAGGCAGGCGCGAGCTCGACGAACCGGTCGCTGATGACCGACGGGTTCATCACGAACGCCGTGACATTCTCGGGCAAAGCGATATCCGACGGCACAGACATCGTCACCTCGACGTATGTCCCGGCGGGACGGACTTCTTCGACGGTGCCGACGGGCAGGCCCAGTACCGCGACATTGCTCCCGGGGTAGATTCCACTCACGGTGGCGAACTGCGCGGTGACGGTGCGGGTTCGGTCCGGACCCACCACGTACCAGACACCGGCGGCGCACAACGCCAGCACCGCAACGATCGCGACGCCGCGAATCAGCCATGTCTTCGCAGTCGGATTCACTTGCAGCCCTCCATCACTGCGATGGAGCACAGGAAATTGTCGGGGATGGGACCAGCAGGTGCATGCACGTCGACCCACGTCCCGTTACCCGACGCGTTGGTGGCAGCGCGTAGAGCGGACGGGAATTCGAGGAGGATGCGGTCGATGTTGTCGGCGTTCGCCGCAAGCGTGTCGGTCACCGAACGCATGTTCACGACGAGGGCGTTCAGGTCGTCGGAGTTGTCGGTCAGGAACGTCTCGGCCGACTCCGTGAGCGTTCGAAGATCCTCGACCAACTGGAAGAGCGCGTCCTTCCTCGCGGTGAGAATGTTCACCACCGCAGTAGAGTTCTCGACGAGCGCGGCGACATCTTCGCTCTGATCGGTGACGATCGAAGTGAGAGATTTCGAGGCCTGGAGCAGGGAAGTGATGCGAGCGTCGTTGCGCACCAGCATCTGCGAGGTCGCTTCCACCCCCGCGAGTGCGGAGGAGATCTGCTCCGAATCGGATGGCATGGTGTCGGCGAGGGTCTGCATCATCGCCTCGAGTCCTTCGACGTCGAGGCCGTCGGCCACGTGCTCGGCATCGGTGGCGAGTTCGTCGAGACTGTACGGAACACCGGTGCGGGCCAGGGGAATCAGACCGTCATCGAGCTCACCTGCTCCAGCAGGCTGCACCGAGAGATAGACCTTCCCTAGAACGGTCTGGAGCTTGACCTCGGCGCTCGTCCGGTCGCCGAGCATCTGCGACCGGTCGAGGCGGAAACCGACGATCAAACGATCACCGGACAACTCCATCGACTCCACCCGTCCGGCCGGAACACCCGCCACATACACAGGATCGTTCGGCTCGAGTCCTGCAGCATTCGCGAGTTCGGCCGTGTACGAGTCCGTGCGCAACCAGTACACCACCGTCGGGGCCGCCAATGCCACCAGCATGAGCACCGCTACCAGCGCCATACCTGCGATCCCCAGCACGATCGGGTTCGCATTCCGATCGTGTCTACCGGAGAAGATCGCAGCGAAGGTGTCGCGAAGTGTGCGCCCGAGACTCATCGGCACACCTCCGAGTAGGTCGACCCGAAGATGTTGGTCTCGAAGTCGTTCGATTCGATCGTGAAATTGCACATGTAGAGGTTTAGCCAGCCGCCGTAGTCGCCGATCCTGTTGATCTTGTGCCCGAGCTCGGGCAGCAACGCCATCGAGCGGTTGAACTCGTCTGTCTGCGGAACCCAGGCATCGGTCATGACTCGTAGGTCGGTGACGGTGGTATCGAGCGGTGCCACCGCACCGGCCATCAACACCGCGGTGGACCGCACCGCAGTGGACCCGCGATCGATGAGTGTGGCGAGCTGATCGGTGTCGCCCGCGAGCGCCTGCCCCACCACATCCATACCCGAGATGAGTTGTGATATTTCGTCGCTTCGCCGGTCGACGACGGTGACGAGTTGTTCGAGGTTCACGATGACGTCGCTCAACACCTGTTCCTGCTCGACGATGTCGGTGCTGACGGAAGCCACGTGCAGAAGCAATGATTCGAGGGTCGCGCCCTGCCCTTGGAAGGCGTCGACGACCGAGGCGGCAAGGGAATTCATCTGCGCCTGGTCGATCGCTTCGAAGAGCGGCTTGAATCCGTTGAGCAGCGCGGTGAGGTCGACGGGAGGGGTGGTCTGCTCGATCGGGATCGTCGAGCCGGGTTCGAGCACCTGACCGGTCGTGTCGCCGGGCAGGCTCAGGGCGACGTACTTGACACCGATCATGTCGCCGTAGTTGATGTCGGCGAGCACGTCGGTAGTGAGCTCGTGTCCGGCCTCGATCTCGAAGTCGATTGCAGCACGGGATGTACCGTCGTCCTGCGGTTCGAATCTCACATCGGACACCTGGCCGATGCGTACACCGGCGAGGGTGACGTCGCTGCCCGGGGTGAGACCTTCGACATCGGTGAATTCCGCGGAGTAGTCGGTGGTGGACCCGACGATGGGGCGTTCCAGGGTGTTGCCGACGAGGACCGCTGCGAGGACCCCTGCCAGGCAGAACCCGGCGAGCTGGATCCCCGGTCCGATATTCGCTCTCACGGGATACTCACCGCCGCTCCTCGTACCAACGGGCCGAGCAGGACCGAAGCCGCGGTGGATGGATCACGCAGCAGCGCTGCAGGATCGGCCGGGTCGACGCCGGCAGAGATCTGTTCGAGGAACCCGATCGGCGCGCTCTCTGCAGCGCCCGACACGACCTGTCTGCGGCTCGTTGCGGAAGTCTGCACCGGGTCGCCGCAGTTCGAGCCCTCCATGCCGGGGTATCGCGGGCAATCCGCACTGGTGTACGGCATGGGATCAGCGAAGTCGGCGATCGCGGTGATGTTGAATCGGCCTGTCGAGAATACTCGTGCGCCCGCTTCACCGAAGATGCCCACGTTCTTCAACGTCGCGTCGAGCCCCTCCGTGTTGCCGGCGAAGGCCCCGACGACCGGCGCTCCGTTACGCACGACTGCGATCATGTTGTCGGTGTTCGCGGAGAGCAGGTCGGCTCCCTGCGTTCCGAGCGCGGCGCCGCCGGACAGGAGACGGGCAATTCCGTCCTCGTGTTCGAGCGCGATCCGCGACAGTTCGGAGGCGTTCTGCATCACGGTGATGACGTCGTCGGTGGCGGCAGACATCGACTCTGCCACGTCCGCCATCTGCGGCGCCGCCGCGATACCGGCGTCGACGAGCGGACCGAGGTCCTCCGTGAGCGCGGCCATCCGATCGATCGTGGCGCCCAGCGCTTCTCCACGACCCTCCAGAGCCTGGCTCACAGCATCGAGTGCGGTGGACAACTGCTCGGGACGCAGCTGTTCGAGCATATCGGCGGCACGATAGTAGAGATCGGCGAGCTGCACGGCCTCATCCGACGTGTCGAAGGCGACCTCGGCGCCGTCCGAGAGTCGCGGGCCGATCTCCGGATTCTCCGGCGGGACGAGCTCGATGAACACGTCGCCGAAGAGCGTGCGCGGCACGATCCGCGCTACCACGGACGCGGGAATCTCGGTGATCCCGTCCTCGCCCAGTTGCATGGTGAGGCGAGAGCTTGCGACACCTGCGTCGATACCGATGACGGAACCGACATGCACTCCCTGGTACTGCACCCCCGCGGCACCATGGATCAGGCCGGCTTCGGCCGGGACTGTCGCGTTTACCTGCGGATCACGCGAGAGAGCACCTGAGCCCGACGCCACGAGCAGTCCGCCGATCACGATCAGGACGACGGACGCGATCGCACCGATGACGGCGAGCATGCCCCTGCTCGGCCCTCCCGTCCGGTTCCTGCGTTGCCTTGCAACTTTGCCCCCGGTTCTCGACCGTTCGATGGTGGCATTGCTCGTCACGACAGCCCGACCCCCGGAATCGTCGGGACCAAACCCCACAATGCGAAGGTGAGAACCACATCGGTGACGCCGATTGCGAGGATGCTCGTGCGCAATGCCCGTCCGGCAGCACGGCCGACGCCTTCGGGTCCGCCGGACGCGTAGAATCCGTACGAGCAGTGGACGATCGCGACGATCATCGCGAACACCACGGCCTTGGTGAGTGAGTACCACAGGTCGGACGGGGACAATGCGAGATGGAAGTAGTAATCGTAGGTTCCCGCCGAGTTCCCCTGGAAGTTCACGACGACGAGTCGGGTCGCGACGTACGATCCGAGCAGGCCCACCATGTAGATCGGGATGACACATACCGCAGCCGCGATGAGACGTGTGCTCGCGAGGAAGGGGACCGATCGCACGGCCATCGCGTCGAGTGCGTCGATTTCGTCGGAGATCCGCATCGCCCCGAGCTGCGCGGTGAACCCGGTACCGACCTTGGCGGCCAACGCGATCGACGCGACGACCGGAGCGAGTTCGCGGGTGTTGGCGATCGCGGAGAGCATCCCCGACAGCGACGTCATACCGATGAGTTCGAGCCCTCGCTGGGTTTCGACACCCACCATCATGGCGGCAACCGCGGACATCGCGAGCACGATGCCTATCGTGCCGCCACCGGCGAGCAGCGACGCGTAACCGAAGCTGACTTCCCCGATGTGACGCAGGACGTGTGAGAAATACCGGTGCAGCGCCGTGGGAATACCCGCGACAGCACGGAAAGCGAAGACGACGTGTCGGCCGACTTCTGCACATCCGTCGACCACGGCGGCGAACGGACGCGCTGCCGCCGACCGCGCTCGCGCCGCGGTGGAATACGAGATCATCAGTACGTACCCACTGCCGGTACCATCACCGTGTACATCTGGGACAGAACGGTATTGACGACGAACACCATGATGAAGGCGAGCACCACGCCTTCATTGACCGCATCGGCAACACCACTCGGACCACCTTTGGCATGAAGTCCCTTGAACGACGCGATCAGAGCAGATGTGACACCGAAACAGGCCGATTTGACCATGGCCATGACGAAGTCCGACAGGCGTCCGTACTCGGACAGGGTACGGAGGAACGCTCCACCGGACCCGTCGTTGAGATAGATCTCGTACAGGTAGCAGGCGCCGATACCGACGACGGTGACGAGCGCGCACAGGACAATCGACACGAGCACCGATGCGATGAGGCGGGGGACCACGAGACGGTCGATCACGTTGAGGCCCAGGACCTCCATCGCATCGATCTCCTCGCGAATGGTGCGCGAGCCGAGGTCGGCACAGATTGCCGAACCACCGACCCCTGCGAGCATCAGCGCGCACACCAGCGCCGCTGCCTGCCCCACGACGACGAACGATACGATCGCCCCCGAATAGGCGCCGGCGCCGAGTTGCCCGGCGAGGGATCCCACCGACACGGCGATGAGCACGCCGATCGGCAGCATGAGCAGAAGTGAAGGCCCGCTACATACCCTCGCGATGAACAGTGCCTGCGTAAACGTCTCCCCCAGAGACAGTTTCCGCTGGATGACCACACGGAACGCCGCGACGAGCGTCTCGAGCGAAAAGCCGACCAACGCACCGATCTGGATAGCAAGATCGTGCGCCGGACCTTTCGCCTTCGGAAGCTCGAATGCCACGTTCCCCACCCCCTCGGTGTCTACTGTTCGCGTGCCGGGCATCGACGGCCGGCGCCTGGTACATCCCCGCTACAGTCCGTCCCGCAGCAATACGAAACGGACTTCAGGGGTTCAGCCCTGCGTGACAGCGGAGAGTCCGCCGCGCAGTTCGCCCTTGACGACCTTGCCACTCGCGTTGCGCGGCAGGGCGTCCACGATCACGATGTCCTTCGGATGCTTGTAACGCGCGAGGTGCTCGTCGAAGTACGGCTGCAACTCTTCGAGGGTGAGGTCGTCGTTGCCGAGCTTCGGCGCAATGACCGCGACGGGTACTTCACCCCACTTCGCGTCGGGACGACCGATGACAGCGGCCTCGAGAATTGCGGGATGTCCGAACAGGACGTTCTCGACCTCTGCGCAGTAGATGTTCTCACCACCGGAGATGATCATGTCCTTCTTGCGGTCCACGACGTAGACGAAGCCTTCGTCGTCGATGCGCACGAGGTCTCCGGAGTGGAACCATCCGCCGTGGAATGCCTCCGACGTGGCCGCCGGGTTGTTCCAGTAGTCGCGCATCATGGTGGGCCCGCGGTAGACGATCTCACCGACCTCGCCGGGAGCGACATCGTTCATTTCGGTGTCGACCACTCGTGCCTGGATGGTCGGGATGACGCGTCCGACAGAGCCGAGCTTGCGGATCGCATCCGCGCCGTCGAGCACGCACGTGATCGGCGACATCTCGGTCTGGCCGAACACCGCGACATTGAACGCATCCGGGAAGGTCTCGGCCATGGCGCGCAGGATGGTGTCCGAGCTCGGCGCAGCACCCCAGGAAATGTTGCGCAGGGCGAGCTTACGCGGGTTCGCTTGCTGCGCAGCACACACGGCCTGCCACTGCACCGGTACGAGGAACAAGCTGGTGACCTGCTCGGCCTCGAGAACGTCGAGCAGCGCACCCGGATCGAATGCGCCGACCGGGTGGATCACGGTGGCGGTGCCGAGCATCAGGCTCGGTGCGATCGATCCGAGCGCAGCGATGTGGAACATCGGCGAGGCACAGAATCCGATGCCGGTCTCGTCGAACTGCTGGAAAGCCCTGATACAGGTGAGCGCTTGGGCTTCCATGTTGGAGTGGGTGAGCACTGCCCCCTTCGGGCGACCCGTGGTGCCCGAGGTGTACATGATCAGCGCCGGAGTGTCGTTCGGGATATCGACCTGCGGGTGCGGATCGCCCTCTTCGGCCACGAGGGCGTCGTACGATACTGCGTCGCCCTCGGGCTCCGCACCGATCGTGATCGCCAGGTCGATGCCTTCGGACTGCGCGCGGGCGGCGGCAGCGAGCGGCACGAGCGGGCCCTCGGCAACAATCGCCTTCGCGCCCGAATCGGCCACCAGGAACGCAACCTCGGATGCGGTGAGACGGAAGTTCACCGGCACGGCGATCGCTCCGATTGCGTTGGCCGCGAGCACGATCTCGATGTACTCGGGCCGGTTGAGCATCAGGACGATGATGCGATCGCCGAAGCCGATGCCGCGGCGCGACAGCGCATCCGCAAGCTTCTCGACGCGCTCGTCCAGCTGCGACCAGGTGATCGACTCGCCGAGGAACCGGAACGCGGTGCGATCGGGTGTCATCAGGGCGTGACGCGCGACCTGGTTGTTCCAGTTGTTGCTGCGGTAGCGGTGAGCATCCGAGACAGAAGGGGAAACCATCGACGGTCCTCTCGAGACAGGAAAGCTTCAGGACGAAGGGGCGCGGCAAATGCCGGGATCCGGTGTGATGCACCCTACATGCAAATTCCGATTGTGACTAGATCTTTGTTAACGAAGATTCTCACCGCTCTCGATGGGAAATCTCATCAAGGAACATGTGGCGCACGCTTCGGCGAAATCCCTGCGAAATAGTCTATGAACAGTGCTTTAGAAGAGCCAGAGGGCGGATGGCGGGTCCGTGCCCGCAACCTGCCCCGAGCTCCACATGTGCATGCGGGCTCTAACCGAACTCGGGCCGGCGCTTCTGCAGCACGGCCATCGCACCCTCGGCGAAATCTGCGGATGCGAGCAGTTCGACCTGGCCGGCCTTCTCGAGCGCCAGCGCATCATCGAGAGCCGGAAGAGTCGCATTGTTGAGTGCCTGCTTGGTGAGCGCGAGAGCGCGGCGAGGACCACTCGCAGTGCGGGTCGCCACTGCATCGACATGCGCGGCGAGTTCGACGTCCGGCAGGGTGCGGGCCACAAGACCGAAGCGGGCGGCGTCGGCCGCCGACACACGTTCGCCGAGCAGCGCCATCTCGGCCGCCCGGGCCCGGCCGATGGCCGCGGGGATCAGCATGCTCGATCCGCCATCGGGCATCAGTCCGATGTTGACGAAAGCCAGAAGAAAGTAAGCACTTTCGGCTGCGTAGGTGAGATCGGCCGCCACCGCGATCGACACACCGACACCGGCGGCAGGCCCGTTGACCGCCGCAACGACGGGCACGGGCGATTCGACGATCGCGCGAATCAACGAGTTCGCGGTGTCCATGACGACGTTCGGGTCGGCTGGGTTCGCCCCCGCAGCGGCAAGGTCGGCCCCGGTGCAGAACGCGGTGCCCTCACCCGTGAGAACGATGGTCCGCACGCGCTCGTCCGCTCCGGCCGCTGCCACCGCGTCACGCAGTGCGCCCATCGTCCCGAGATCGAGCGCGTTCATCCGTTTCGGGCGGTTTATCGTGATCCGGAGAATCCCGCCCTCCAGTTGTGAACGGAAACCTTCCACGGCGATGCCCTCTGCTGTCCAGATCATGCTCGCACCCCTGCCTCGGCCGCAACGATGCCGTTCAGACGCCCGGTGATGAGCGCCTCGGCCTCGGAGACCATCCTCTCGACGAGCGCGCCTACCGTCGGAATGTCGTCGATCAGCCCCTGGCTCTGACCCGACGTCCAGATACCGGCATCGACATCACCCTCTTCGAAGACGGTGCGACCACGAGCTCCGGCGACGAGGTGCGCGATGTCGGCGAACTCTGCGCCGCGGGACTCGATCTCGACTACCTCCTTGCTGACCGCGTTCGCCGCGACACGTGCCGTGTTGCGGAGCGTACGGAAGATCAGCTTGGTATCGAGCTCGGTGTTCGCCACGATCTGTTCTTTGACCTGCTGCGCCACCGGGGACTCGACCGTGCACATGAAGCGGGTGCCCATGTTCACGCCGTCGGCGCCGAGGGCGAGCGCGGCGACGAGGCCTCGCGAGTCGGCGATGCCGCCCGACGCGATCACCGGAATCCTGAGTCGCCGGGTTGCGGCGGGGATGAGAACCAGACCGGGGACATCGTCCTCACCGGGGTGCCCGGCGCATTCGAAGCCGTCGATGCTCACAGCATCGACGCCGACACGCTCCGCTTTGAGGGCGTGCCGAACGCTCGTGCACTTGTGGATGACCTTGATCCCCGCATCCTTGAAGAACGGCAGGTGATCGACCGGGTTGGAGCCCGCGGTCTCGACGATCTTGACGCCCGACTCGATGATCGCGGCGCGGTACTCGTCGTACGGCGGCGGTGTGATCGACGGCAGGATGGTGAGGTTGACTCCGAACGGTTTGTCGGTCATCTCCCGACACCGTGCGATCTCGCGAACCAGGTCTTCCGGTGTGGGTTGCGTGAGCGCTGTGATGAATCCCAGCGCACCGGCGTCGGCCACGGCTGCGACCAGCTCGGCACGGCCGACCCACATCATGCCGCCCTGAACGATGGGGTGCTCGACCCCGAACGCCTCGGTGAATCGGGTCCTCAAGAGTCCTCCTCGAATCGGCGCGGGACGCGCCACTACGCCCCCACGTACCCGCTCTTCCAGAGTGAATCGGAAGAATCGGTATTAACTTTGGAGGTCACCATTGTGTTTGTCAATACACTTTGTTCTGGGGTTTTGGTATGAAATCGGTGGTCGAAGTGCATTCCGATTTTCGGGTCTCAGCTGTTACCTTTAGGATGACTCTCCGCGATCGGTCGCGGGTCCGACACAATCGACGAGGAGTTCAGGTGGCCGAACACGCGCAGGTCGGGGCGCGCGCACGATCAATCGCCGATAGCAAGACCACTGGGGTACGCCGACGCCCCAAGAACCGCAAGGCGCAGATTGCCGCCGTCGCGGCCGAGGCCTTCAGCGAGCGCGGCTATCACGGCGTGAGCATCGACGAGATCGCCAAGACAGTCGGTATCTCGGGGCCTGCCCTCTACCGCCATTTCCCGAACAAGTACGCGCTGTTCCGGCACGCGGTCAATGAGCTGGCCGACTCTCTCGGAGCTGCTGTCGACGAGTTCGACTCCGGCGACGACACCGATCCGAGCGACACCCTCGACCGTCTGCTCACTGCGACGATCCGCACCACCATCACCAATCGTCGAACCGGTGGGCTCTACCGCTGGGAACGTCGTTACCTGTCCAAGGACGACCGTCTGCAGGTTCGCAGCAAGATGGTCGCGATCAATCGACGCCTCGCCCATCTCACGGCGCAGATTCGCCCCGACCTCACCGCCTCCGACGACGTCGTGCTCAGCACTGCACTATTGAGCACGATCGGCTCGATCACCACCCACCGCGCACCGCTGTCGAACCGTCGGCTCCAGCAGCTCCTGCTCGACGCGTGCCACTCGATTCTGGCGACACCTCTCGCTCCCGCCGATCCCGATTCCGGAGAGCCGCAAACCAAGTCCGGTCTCGCTACGTCCAACAAGCGCGAAGTGCTGCTGCACGAGGCGATTCTACTGTTCGATGCACGGGGCTATCACGATGTGAGCATCGAGGAGATCGGTGCCGCGGCCGGAATCAACGCTTCCGGTGTGTACCGGCACTTCCCGAGTAAGGCCGATCTGCTCGCCGCAGCTTTCCACCGTGCGGGCGACCGCGTTGCGATGTCCGTCGAATCGGCACTGACCGAATCGTCGACCGCCGACCAGGCACTCGAGCATCTGGTGGACGTATTCGTTCGGCTGGCGTTCGATCACAGTGAGCTGATGTCTGTCTATTTCGCCGAGATCGGCAACCTCCCCAAGGCCTACCGCAGCGACCTCCGCAATATCCAGCGCCTGAACATCGAGGAGTGGGCGCGCATCGTCGCCGAGTTGCGCGCCGATCTCTCGGCCGTCGAATGCCGTTTCCTCGTCCACGCTGCGCTCATCCTGTCCCTCGACGTCGGACAGGTGATGCGCTTCCGGAGTACGGAATCCCACCGGAGACGAGTGCAGCAGCTGATGCTGGCGGTGCTCGTGGGCAACCGCGGCGATTCCGGTGAGGTGCTGCACCCATGAGCCGTATCGCGCGTGCTGCCGTGTTGCGCGAACACAGCGCTTCCATGCAAATCGAATCCGTTGTGGTCCCAGAACTTCGGGCCGACGAGATCCTTGTGAGGATCCGCGGTGTCGGAATCTGTCACACCGACCTCACCGCGGCGTCCGGCGGAGTTCCGATCCCGCTTCCCGCGGTACTTGGCCATGAGGGGTCGGGGGTGGTCGCGGAGGTCGGTGCCAACGTCGTCGGCCTGCGCGTGGGCGATTCAGTGGTCATCGGCTTCGATTCCTGCCGGAGCTGCCGCAACTGCCGTCGTGGCCGTCCCGCCTACTGCGCACGGTTTGCTCCGCTGAACTATTCGGGTACACGACCCGACGGCACGTCCGTATTTCACGACGGCTCGGGCAAACCGGTTCACGGCAACTGGTTCGGTCAGTCGTCGTTCTCGTCGCTCGTGGTCGCGACCGACCGTAACGTCGTTCGTCTCCCTCGAGGTGTGCCCGTCGAACTCGCAGGCCCTCTCGGGTGCGGACTCGCCACAGGAGCCGGCACCGTTCTTCGCGTCCTGCAGCCCGAATCGGGTTCGTCGATAGCCGTATTCGGTCTCGGTGCAGTAGGCATGGCGGCGGTCATGGCCGCAAAGATTGCGCGCTGCGACACCATCATCGGCATCGACCCCAACCCCCGTCGGCATTCGCTGGCACTCGAGCTGGGCGCCACGGCGGTCTTGTCTCCCGACGAGGTCGACGACATCGGCCGCCACATACGCCGCAGCACCGAGGGCGGCGTCGACTACGCGGTGGAATCGGTGGGGTCCGAAGCAGTCATCCGCCAGGCGATGTCGTCACTCGCGAGCCCCGGAGTATGCGCAACCCTCGGCCTACGCGGAGGACGGAACCCGATCACGATCGATCAGACGCACTTACTGAGCGGTCGCACACTGACCGGGGTCATCGAGGGCGACGCCGACCCGCACGTCTTCCTTCCCGAACTCGCAGCATTCTGGCGCGACGGCCGGTTCCCCGTCGAGAAAATCACCAGCACATTCCCTTTCGACAAGCTCGACGACGCCTTCGCCGCAGTGACTGCAGGTGAGGTCGTCAAGGCCGTACTCACCTTCGACTGACAGGAACCGACATGGATGTTGTCTCGGAACTCGCCGCACTGCGTGCCCGCACCGACCGAATCGATCCCCGTGAGCTGGACACCCTCTGGGAGCGTCTCGAGCCCGCACGAATCGATGATCTGGTCGGATACCGGTGGAAAGGATTCAGTTTCGACACCGGTCACCGCACCCACCACATGCTCGGTGGTGCCCGCTGGTACGGGAAGTCCTTCGTCTCGGTCTCCGAGGTCCAGCCGCTCGTATGCCGGGACGACGACGGAGAGTTGTTCTCCGACAAGAAGACCGGTCGTGGCGAAGCGAGTATGTGGGACGTCGTGTTCCGCGGCGAGGTGACCGCGACGATGGTCTACGACGGGATGCCGGTGTTCGACCATTTCAAGAAGGTGGACAACGACACCGTCATCGGCGTGATGAACGGCAAGGGTGGACTCGTCTTCGACAGCGGCGAACACTACTGGTTCGGGCTCGAACGCGACGTCGCGCTCTGACTCTCACCGCTCGGATCCGGATGCCGTCCTCGGTTCGGTGAATCGGCCGAGGACGGCATCCGCCGTGCCGGGACGTCAGACGATGCGGCGACCCGAGGCGAAGCGGCGCCGCATGTCGCGCAGGTAGTACGTGGCGGACAGCTGCCGGATCGGCCGCGGCACCCTCCTGTACACCGGGGGCACGACCTTCCAGAACAGATCGAACCGGCGCTGGTCGCGGGGACTCCACGGCAGGGAGAATTCGTCGCGCATGCGCTGCGGCAGAAGACCGATGGTCATGAAGCGCTGTAGCGGCATGAGCAGCTTCACGGGTAGCGGGGAGTCGCCGCCCCCGAGCAGGCCGCGTGTGAAGGCCCGCACCTTCTCATCGACGTCCATCGTCGCGATCATGTTGTCCCAGTATGCGTCGAACTCCGCGCGTGTGGCCGGCCACATGTCTTCTTTGACCTGCAGTGCCGTGCCGTAGACCGCGGATTGCTGATAGATCCACTCGAGGTCTGCGTCGGAGAGTTTGTGGAACATGCGCTCGTACATCTGGACGCCGTTGCGGTAGAGCGTTGCTGCAACCCACAATTGGAGTTCCGGATCGAACGCGTTGTAGGTCTCGGACCGCACCGGTACGTGAGCTTTGTTGACCATCCGGACGATCTGCTTACGCTCCTCGGGCGTACCGAGGGTGACCGCGTAGACGTATGTCATCGTGGTACGCAACCGGTCGAGCGGACGCTGGAGAGTGGTGCTGTGATCGGCCACGCCGTGTCCGGTACCACGGTCGGCGAGTTGCAGCAGCACCGTCGATCCGGCACCGAGGAGAAGCATCGATTCGCCGACGAAATCCGCGAGATCGACCGAGCCACGCTCGACCGGAGCACGATCGACGGTGGCGCGATCGGCGACGCCCTCAACGACGACATCGGGCTCGTTTACTTCCACTGGTGATGCCATGGGTCGCCTCCTCGGCGAAAGTACGGATGCTGCAGTGTCATCCAAATTGTGCACGCCCGTGCGCAGATAGGCAAGGGGGCCTTGTTCCCTAATTGCCGCCCGCGCTCTCGGTGAGCCGCCTCCGGTGGGCCAGAAGCCGGGCTGCAGCGTCGTCGAACTGGACCAGGGTCTGCGTGATGACCTCGTTGTGCTTCCCCGCACGCATCGCAGCGATGAGCCGCTCGTGCGACCGCACGGCCACCACTCCCCACTGAGGGTCCCGGGCGAACAATCGATACGGCAGCGCACGGGCGGCAGTATCGAGAAACCATGCAAGCTTCGGGCTGTTCGCGATTCGGTTCACCTCGCGGTGAAAACACCATTCGGCATCGGCAATGCGCTCGACGTCGGTCGATATCTCCGAACCCGCCGAGCCCTTCGACGCAGTCACGCAAACACGTAGGCGCTCGTTGAGATCTTCCAATCGTTCGAGGTCGCAGGCAGCGGCGCGCTCCGCGGCCCGCAGGGCGAGTTCGACCGCGAGTTGCCCTTGCAGCCAGAAGATGTCGTCGATGTCGGAGCTACTCATCGGCGACACCCGGTATCCCCGATTCGGGGCGGACTCGACCATGCCCTCGCCGCGCAGTGTGAGCAACGCCTCTCTGACCGGTGTGACGCTGACTCCGAGTTCTGCTGCGGTCTCGTCCAATCGGATGAATTCGCCCGAGCGAAATGAACCCGACATGATCGCGCTGCGCAGGTGGGAAGCCACCTCGTCGGAGAGCTGCGGGCGTCTACGCATACGCGACGGATCCGTACTCGATGTATCTCGAGCGGCAGCAACAGCATCGGTTGCGCGGGTCGGCGAGGTCATATGTTTCTCCTGACGGCCCCGAAGCGAGCGGATCGGGCTTGTCCGTTCGGTACGAGGCGCATAGTGTGAGCTCCACTACAGCTAATCACATCAAATATATGTGATGTGATCCGTCAGAAAGCGTCGAGAGATGACACAGAAGAGCAGCACGACGGGCCCGACCACCAAGCCGACGACCGACACGTTCGCCAGCCTCGACCCCCGCTCGGGGGAAGTGATCGCCGAGTATCCGATCGCCGATGCCGCAGCGGTGGCCGAGGCCGTCGACCGTGCCCGGATCGCCGCACGGTGGTGGGACGCGCAAGGATTCCGCGGACGTCGCGAGTGGCTCCTCGAATTCAAGAAGGCCGTCGCACAGGACGCCGCCTCCCTGGCCAGGCTGGTCTCACACGAGACCGGCAAGCCGTACGGTGACGCCTTCCTCGAGGTGATGCTCGCGATCGAACACCTCGACTGGGCCGCGAAGAACGCGAAGAAGGTTCTCAAAGCCAGGAAGGTGCCCTCAGGGGTCGCAAGCTTCAACCAGGCCGCCACCCTCGAGTACAAGGCACTCGGCGTCGTCGGAGTCATCGGGCCGTGGAACTATCCGGTCTACACCCCGATGGGGTCGATTTCGTACGCTCTCGCCGCAGGCAACGCCATCGTGTTCAAGCCGAGCGAGCTGACACCGGGCGTCGGCAAGTGGCTCGAAGAGAAGTGGAACTCCATCGCACCGACCCAGCCGGTGTTCCAAGTCGTCACCGGACTCGGTGAGGCCGGAGCTGCGCTCACCCGCGCGGGTGTCGACAAGGTCGCGTTCACTGGCTCCGGACCGACGGCGCGCAAGGTGATGGCCGTGTGCGCGGAGTCGCTCACCCCGCTCGTGGCCGAGTGCGGCGGCAAGGACGCGATGATCGTCGCGGCAGATGCCGACATCGACAAGGCGGTGGATTTCGCAGCATTCGGTGCATTCGGCAATGCCGGACAGACATGCGCAGGCGTCGAGCGCATCTACGTTGTCGAGTCTGCTTACCAGGAGTTCCTCGACAAACTGACGGCCGTAGTGAAGCGCGCCGAGCCGGGTGGAAACAACGAGTCGACCTACGGCCCGATGACTCTGCCCCGCCAGATCGATATCGTGCGCAGCCATATCGAAGATGCCCTCGCAAGCGGCGGCACTGCGGTGGTCGGCGGCGCCGAGTCGGTGGGCGAACGCATCATCGAACCCGTGATCCTCACCGACGTGCCCGAGACCTCGCGCGCAGTGTGCGAGGAGACCTTCGGCCCCACCGTCGTCGTCAACAAGGTACGCAACCTCGACGAGGCAGTCGACCGTGCCAACGGCACGTCGTACGGACTCGGCGCATCGATCTTCATCGGCAACAAGGCCAAAGGTCGTGAGCTGGCCGGACGCCTCCACAACGGCATGGTTTCGGTCAATTCGGTACTCGGCTTCGCCGGCATCCCGTCATTGCCTTTCGGCGGGATCGGCGAGTCCGGCTTCGGACGTATCCACGGCGCCGACGGGCTCCGGGAGTTCAGCCGGCCCAAGTCGGTGACGGTCGAGAAGTTCAGTTCGCCGCTGAAGTTGATGAGCCTCGAACGACCCGAACGCGATCTGAACCTGGCCGCGAAGATGCTGAAGTTCATGCACGGAAGGTAAGAGCAGATGACAACCACGGGATCGCGGGCGAAACGATCGCGCAAGCCTGCCGTCGTCGCGTCGCCCGAAGCACGGATCGAGAAGGCCGGTACGTTTCCCGGTCCGGATCGCGACCCGCATCCGAAAGCCGGACGATACGGCTGGTTGAAGGTGATCGAGGGTCTCGACCCGGTCACCCATCATCAGGACATCCTGCGGATCACCGCGGGCTACGAGTTTCCGTGGGATTACCAGCGGTCGCTCGAGTTCGCACTGTTCCGCACGTACTGTGTGCCGACCATCTCCGAGTTACTCGCCCGGACCGGAGAGTTCGAGCATCGGCCACAGAAGCGTTACGACGACACGTCCCTGTTGATGGCCGAACTCATAGAGCACGGGTACGACGCCGAACGCGGACGTGAATCGCTGCGCAACATCAACCGTATGCACGGCAAGTACTCGATCGACAACGACGACATGCTGTACGTGCTGTCGACCTTCGTGTACGACCCGCTCGACTGGATCGACCAGTACGGTTGGCGCCGCCTGCATCCGAAGGAGCGGCTCGCGTCGTTCTACTTCTACCGGCAGGTCGGCATCCGGATGGGGATCAAGGACATCCCGGAGTCGTTCCAGGAGTTCCACCGGTTCAAGCTCGAATACGAACAGACGATGTTCGATTACAGCGACGACAACCACGCCATCGGCACCTACACCCTCGAGCTGTTCAAGTCGTGGTACCCGAAGGCGCTCGGCCCCGGTGTCGAGAAGGTCGTGTATTCGCTGATCGACGACCGCATGGCCCACGCGTTCGGATTCCCCAAGGGGTCACCGCGCATGCGCTCCGTCTCGGAAGGTGCACTGCGGATGCGGTCCGCGCTCGTACGCAGGCTCCCCAAGCGGAGGGTGTCGGTATCGGGAGGCAATGCCACCAATCGCACGTATCCCGGCTACCCGCTGGGCTACCGACCGCGGGATCTCGGGGTCTGACCCCGTCGCCGCAGCACCGAATCGGACGCCCCGTGTCGCAGACTCATACGTCTGCGGGACTGGGCGTCCTCGATTTGAGGGACGGAAGCGCGAACGCCGATACGAATACGACGATGGCGCACGCACCACAGACCAGATACACGGTGACGAACCCGCTCGACGCGATTCCGCCTGCGATCATGTGCGCGGCGAGCACTGACGCGACCACCGCGCTGCACATCGTGCTCCCGACGGTCCTGAGCAGCACATTGACACCGTTCGCAGCAGCATTCTGAGACAGCGGCACAGCGCCGAGAAGCAGGATCGGCAGTGTGCAGTACACGAACGTCGTTCCGATTGCAGCGATGAAGATGGCTCCCACCACCATCCACAGAGGTTTGTCCGGGACCGCGTGGATCGAGTAGCCGATGATGAGGAAGGTTGCGCCCACCATGATCGCCGATTTCGGTCCGAACCGATCCGAGACACGTGCGGCCACGAGCGCGAAGACCATCATCGCGAAGCTGGCAGGCAATTGGCACACTGCCGCCTGCAGAATCGTCAGACCGTACCCTGCACCACGATCGGGCGAAGCCTGGAGCAGCTGGGTCGTGATGAGGGTGTTCCCGTAGAACGCGAAGCCCACGAGCAGCGCAGACAGATGCGGCGCCAGAACCGAACGGCGCGCCGACACTCGCAGGTCGACGAGCGGGTTGCGATTGCGCAACTGCTGAAATCCCCACGCCGCGAACAACAGAATGGCGCACGCGAACATGGTCAGGACCGCGGTGCTCGTCCACCCCCACGTGCTTCCCTGAGTGATGGGCACCAGTAGGCAGATCAATGCGCTCGAGAGCCCCACGGCTCCCACGACGTCGAAGCGACCGCCGGTGCGCGTACTCGACCGAGGGACGACGTACGCGGCCGCGACAGCGACTCCCGCACCGATCGCCGTGGTCACCCAGAACAAGAGGTGCCAATCCGCGAACTGAACGATCGCTGCGGCGAACGGGATTCCCACGGCCGTACCGATGCCGAGTGTGGAACTGAGGACCGCGATAGAACGATCGACGCGGTCCCGCGGCATCACCTCGCGCAGGATCGCCATGCCGATCGGAAGAACAGCGGCACCTGCCCCCTGGAGCCCCCGCGCGAAGATGAGCAGTCCGATGTTCGACGTCACGGCACAGATCAGCGACCCGACCGTCATCAACCCGAACGCGATGAGGAGCATCTGCTTCTTGCCGATCATGTCGGCGAGACGTCCGAAGATGGGTGTCATCACCGCACCGACGAGCAGCGTGCTTGTGACCAGCCACGACACTGCGGTGGGTCCAGCTCCGGTGAAACCGGGAAGACTCGGGAGCAACGGCACGATGACCGTCTGCATGATCGCCTGGAAGATCGCGCCCACCGCGAGGACCGGGAAAACGTACTTCGACAGATTCGGCCGGTCGGAGCGGGTCGCGGTGCGCTTCTGCACCGGCACACTGCGTTGCGAACCCGGAACGTGCAGCCGTAGAGGGAACGACACTGTCACGCGACTCCCTCCGGCGATGGTAAATGGCTGTTCACCACTCTAGGTGAACAGCCATTTACCTCACAACCGGAGTGGGGATTGTCTCAGTGACCTTTGCCGTCGAGCAGCGACTGCACGAGTGGGGCATACATCGCGACCACGTCATCGACCGATCCCGCCGCCTTCTCCTGCATCATCCGGCGGCGCATGAACGCGACCCCGAGGAGCATCGAGAACACGAGCTCCGCACGCATCCGTGCATCCGGCCCCCTCATCAAAGCCACCAACGCGTCGATCATCTGGGACGAGTAGTTCTCCCGGAGCTTGCGGTTGCTCTCCTCGCTGGATCCGCTCATGAACAGCAACGCCATCGACAACGGTTTGTGCCGAGGGGACTGCCGCGCGAAGATCTCGACCATCCGCTCGCCCAACTTCTCGAACGGGCCGTCGTACAGCAGGTGGGCCGCAGCCTTGAAATCCACCAGCTCGTCGTACAACTGCTCCTTGGACCCGAAGTACTTGATGATCAGAGGGGCACTGACCCCGGCGTCGTCCGCGATGTCCTTGAGAGTGATCTCGCGATACGGGCGCGTCGCAAACGCGAGACCTGCGGCATCCAGGATCAGCCCCCGGGTTTCCCCCGACGTCCGTCGCCTCTTCTCGGGTGCACCCGTGACCACTGGCGTCCGGCGATCCGTCACATCGTCCGCCTTCCGGACATTGCACGACCCAGTGTGAGCTCGTCGGCGAACTCGAGGTCGCCGCCCATCGGTAGACCCGACGCCAGCCGAGTGACGACGAGCCCCGGGAAGTCCCGCAGCATCCGAACCAAGTACGTCGCCGTCGCCTCACCCTCGGTGTTCGGGTCGGTCGCAATGATCACCTCGGAGACATCGATCCCGTCTTCCTGGTTGCCGATCCTGGTGAGCAGCGCACGGATGTTGAGTTGATCCGGACCGACACCGTTCAGTGGATCGAGCGCCCCACCGAGAACGTGGTAGCGGCCACGGAATTCACGGGTCCGCTCGATCGCCTGCACATCCTTGGGTTCCTCGACGACACAGATCTGCGTTCGGTCACGCCGCGGATCTGCGCAGATCCGGCACCGCTCCCGGTCCGACACCGTGCCGCACACCTCGCAGAACTGCACGCCGTCACGGACCTTCTGCAACGCAGCCTGCAGCCGGTCGATCTCCGGCGGCTCGACCGACAGCAGGTGGAACGCGATCCGTTGCGCACTCTTGGGTCCGACGCCCGGAAGCTTGCCGAGCTCGTCGATGAGGTCCTGAACCGGCCCTTCGTACACGCGTGCCTCTAGAAACCGGGCAGGCCGGGGATACCGCCACCGAGTCCACCCGCGAGCGGACCGAGCTTCTCGGCAGCGATTTCCTGGGCCTTGGCCGACGCATCGGCAACCGCAGCGACGACGAGATCCTGCAGGGTCTCGACGTCGTCCGGGTCGACAACCTTCGGGTCGATCTGCACAGCGACGACCTCACCGGTGCCCTTCACCGTTGCGGTGACGAGACCGCCACCGGCCTGGCCGGTGACGTGGGCCTGCGCCATCTCGTTCTGCGCAGCCATGAGCTGCTGCTGCATCTGCTGGGCCTGGGCGAGAAGTTGCTGCATGTCAGGCATACCACCGGGTTGCACGGACACGTCCTTCCTGTGTTCGGGTCCTGCGTTGTCGAGCCGGTCTCATCGATCACCTAGCATTCGACTACGGAGGTTTCTGTCTACTGAGATCGTCTACCTGGTGTTTCGTCAGCCAGGCTAGTCGCATGCCCACCTGGCCGGCACTCACACGAAGGTCAGTCGACCGTGTTCTTCAGATTCTCGAGAACCTGCTTCTGAATCTTGCGCAGGCCGATCGGAGCAAACGTCTTCTCGAAAAATCCGCCGATGCCACCCGCGCCGTTCCACTGGGTGAGCGTCACGACCGTCGAGCCGGTGCCGTTGGGAACCACGCTCCACGTCGTGACGAGCGACGAGTTCGCGTCGGTCTCGGTGATCGTGCTGCCGGAGGTCGTCACCTTCGCCTGTACGTCGCGCACCCGCTTCTCGGTGGCCTGGAGCAGCCAGTGCACGATCGTGCCGTCGCCCTGCCCACCGGAGACCACGCGATAGTCCCGGTAGTGATCGGAGAGAATGCGCGGGCGCACGCTCTCGTAATCCGCAAGCGCCGCGAGCACCTTCTCGGGTGCCGCTGCCAATTGGATCGAGCTGCTTGCACTGACCTGTGCCACGGTGAACTCCTCTGTGACTGTGGATTCGTTTCGAGCCCGTGCGGCTCGCCGACGCCCTACATCCTGCCTGTCAGTACCGCGACGTAGGTGCCCGGCAGGTCTATTGTGGGTCCCACCACTGGTGCGCTGCTGCAGGGGAGTCGAATGCTGAGAACGTCACGAAGTGTCGGGCCGTACGGCGACTCGATCCACCGCGAGGGTGTGCAACGTCTGTTGCGCTCGTATCGCACCATCCCCGCCGATGCGCCGGTACGTCTCGCGAAGAAGACCTCGAACCTGTTCCGCGCACGCACGAAGGTCGATTCACCGGGTCTCGACGTAGCGGGGCTCGGCGGTGTCATCTCCGTCGACCCGCAGGCACGCACGGCCGATGTTGCCGGAATGTGCACGTACCAAGACCTCGTCGACGCGACACTTCCGTACGGACTCGCGCCGCTGGTCGTGCCCCAGCTCAAGACGATCACCCTCGGCGGAGCGGTCACCGGGCTCGGCATCGAATCCACCTCGTTCCGCAACGGACTGCCGCACGAGTCGGTCCTCGAGATGGACATCCTCACCGGGGGTGGCGAGATCATCACCGCAACACCCGACGGCGAACACGCCGACCTGTTTCGCGGTTTCCCGAACTCCTACGGATCGCTGGGTTATGCCACGCGACTTCGCATCGAACTCGAACCGGTGAAGCCGTTCGTCGCGTTGCGTCACCTGCGTTTCACCTCACTTGCCGACCTGCAGTCGACGCTCGACCGGATCACGACCGACCGCGTGTACGCCGGAGTTGCCGTGGACTATGTCGACGGTGTGGTCTTCTCCGCCGACGAAAGCTACCTCACGCTCGGCGTGCAGACCTCCGAAGCCGGACCGGTATCCGACTACACCGAGATGAACATCTTCTACCAGTCGATCCGGCACGAGTCCGTCAACCATCCCAAGACCGACCGCCTCACCATCCACGACTACCTGTGGCGGTGGGACACCGACTGGTTCTGGTGCTCGCGCGCCTTCGGAGCCCAGAATCCTCGCATCCGGAAGTTGTGGCCGAAGAAGCTGCTGCGCAGCAGCTTCTACTGGAAGCTCATCGCGCTCGACCACAAGTACTCGATCGCGGACCGCATCGAGGCCCGCAAGGGCAATCCGCCGCGAGAACGCGTCGTCCAGGACATCGAGGTTCCCATCGAACGAACCCAGGAGTTCATGCAGTGGTTCCTCGATGAGATTCCCATCGAACCGATCTGGCTGTGCCCCTTGCGTCTCCGCGATCGGTCCGCGTCGTACGACCCTCGCCGGCCATGGCCGCTGTACCCGCTGGAGCCGAAACGCACCTACGTCAACATCGGTTTCTGGTCGTCGGTGCCCGTGGTCCGCGGCGAGGCCGAAGGCGCCGCGAACCGCCGTATCGAGCGTAAGGTGGCAGCACTCGACGGTCACAAGTCGCTGTATTCCGATTCTTTCTACAGCCGTGACGAATTCGAGAAGCTCTACTACGGCGAGGGGGAATACCCCGCGCTCAAGGATAGATACGATCCAGGGTCCCGCTTGACGGGCCTGTTCGCGAAGGCGGTGAAACGACATTGACCACATTCAAATCGGAGGCCTCCGGGCATAAAACGGACAAGCTCAATCTTGCCCAGATCGTCGAGATCGCAACGGGCGGTGAGATGCCGCTGCGGTTCACCGCATACGACGGTTCCACGACCGGGCCCGCAGACGCTCCGTTCGGCCTCAACCTGACCGCCCCCGAAGGCGCTACCTATATCGTCACCGCCCCGGGCGACCTGGGCATGGCCCGCGCATACGTTTCCGGCACGCTCGAGGCGGAGGGTGTGCACCCCGCCGACCCGTATCCCCTGCTCAAGGCACTCGGCGGTGTGCACTTCGAGCGCCCGCCTGCGCGGACTCTCGCGCAGATCGTTCGGTCGCTCGGACCCGACCTGATCAGGCCGATCGCTCCCCCACCACAGGAACATCTCCCCCGCTGGCGCCGCGTCGCCGAGGGCCTTCGCCATTCGAAGGCACGCGACGCCGAGGTGATTCATCACCATTACGACGTGTCGAACACGTTCTACGAATACGTGCTCGGCCCCTCCATGACGTACACGTGCGCGGTGTTCGAATCGGAGAACCAGAGTCTCGAGGACGCCCAGGAGAACAAATACCGCCTCGTCTTCGAGAAGCTACGACTGAAGCCCGGGGATCGCCTGCTCGACATCGGCTGCGGCTGGGGCGGCATGGTGCGCTACGCAGCCCGCCGAGGTGTGAAGGCCATCGGCGCGACCCTGTCGAAGGAACAGGCGGAATGGGCGCAGAAGGCCATCGCCGAGGAAGGTCTCGGCGACCTCGCCGAGGTGCGACACTCCGACTATCGCGACGTGTCGGAAACCGGGTTCGATGCGATCTCGTCGATCGGCCTGACCGAGCACATCGGTGCCGCGAACTACCCGTCGTACTTCCGGTTCCTGCACGACAAACTCCGTGTCGGCGGTCTGCTGCTCAACCACAGCATCACTCGCCCTCACAACCGCGGACGGATGAAGGCCGGCGGCTTCATCGACCGCTACGTGTTCCCCGACGGGGAGCTCACCGGGTCGGGCCGGCTCATCTCGGAAGCCCAGAACGTCGGCTTCGAGGTGATGCACGAGGAGAACCTGCGCCAGCATTACGCGTTGACCTTGAAAGCATGGTGCGAGAACCTCGAGAAACATTGGGATTCAGCACTTTCCGAGGTCGACGAGGCCACCGCACGTCTGTGGGGTCTGTACATGGCGGGGTCGCGGGTGGGCTTCGAGAGCAACGGCGTCCAGCTGCACCAGATTCTCGGCGTGAAGCTGGGTGAGGATCAGGCACCTCAAGTCCCGCTGCGCCCGTGGTGGGTCGCATGAGCGCGTAGGCGCAGATACACCGAGAACGGCCAGATACATCCTTTCGCAAGGGTGTATCTGCCCGTTCCGGTTGTAACTGGGTCAGCTACGCAGCGACGCCGGCGGAGTGAAACGCTCGCCGTACTTGGCGGCGAGTTCCTCGGCCCGCTTCACGAAGCCTTCCTTACCACCTGGGTATCCGACGATGTACTGCGCGACACCACCGGTCCAGGCCGGGAAGCCGATACCGAGGATCGAGCCGATGTTTGCGTCGGCGGTCGTGGTGAGCACGCCCTCGTCGAAGCACTTCTGGGTCTCGATGGCCTCGGCGAACAGCATGCGGTCGATCAGATCCTGCAGCGGTACATCGAGCGTCGCCACGGTCTTGTAGTGATCGCGCACGCCCTGCCAGATGCCGAGACGCTTGCCGTTCTCGTCGTACTCGTAGAAGCCCGCCTTCTCGAGACGACCCGGACGACCGGCCTCGACCATGAAATCGACGACGTCGATCGCCGGGTGACGAGTGGTGCCGAGCTTGGTGTCGCCCTGCGCCGCGGCCTCCGCGGTCTCCTTCGCGATCTTCTGCATGAGCTTCATGTTCAGCTCGTCGGTCAGCTGCAGCGGCGGAGCCGGGTACCCTGCCTGCGAACCGGCCTGCTCGATCGTCGCGGGCTCGATGCCCTCGCCGAGCATCGCGATGGCCTCGTTCACGAACGTACCGATCACGCGCGAGGTGAAGAAGCCGCGGCTGTCGTTGACCACGATCGGGGTCTTGCGGATCGCGAGCGTGTAATCGAACACGCGGGCGAGCGCCTCGTCGGAGGTCTTCTCACCCTTGATGATCTCGACCAGCGGCATCTTGTCGACCGGCGAGAAGAAGTGGATACCGATGAAGTCCTCGGGACGCTTGACGCCCGTCGCGAGACCCGTGATCGGCAGCGTCGACGTGTTGGAGCCGAGCAGAGCATCGGGATCGACGATGTCCTCGATCTCCTGGAACACCTTGTGCTTGAGCTCGGTGTTCTCGAAGACGGCCTCGATGACGAAGTCGACACCCTTCAGGTCTGCGGCGTCGGCGGTCGGGTGGATCCGGCCGAGAAGAGCCTTCGACTTCTCCTCGGTGGTCTTGCCACGCGAGAGCGCCTTCTCCTCGATCTTGACCGAGTAGTCCTTGCCGCGCTCTGCGGCCTCGACGGTGACGTCCTTGAGTACCACATCGAAACCGGCCTTCGCCGACACGTATGCGATGCCCGCGCCCATCATGCCCGCACCGAGAACTCCGACCTTCTTGATCTCACGCTTCGGCACATCCTTCGGACGCGACGCGCCTGAACCGATGGACTGCATATCGAAGAAGAACGCCTGGATCATGTTCTTCGCGACCTGGCCGGTGGCGAGCTCGGTGAAATACCGGGACTCGATCGTCGACGCGTTGTCGAAATCGACCTGTGCGCCTTCGACAGCTGCAGACATGATCGCGCGCGGAGCAGGCATCGGGGCGCCCTTGAGCTGCTTGCGCAGGTTCGCGGGGAAGGCCGGGAGGTTCGCCGCGAACGCAGGCGACGACGGGGTACCGCCAGGGATCTTGTAGCCCTTGACATCCCACGGCTGCACACCCCCTTCGGGGTTGGCCTTGATCCATGCCTTCGCGGCGGGAACGAGCTCGTCGATGCTGCCGACGACCTCGTGTACGAGACCGAGTTCCTTGGCCTTGACCGCGTTGTACTTGTTGCCCTGCAGCAGAAGCGAGAGCAGCGCGGTCTGCAGGCCGAGCAGGCGGACAGTGCGGGTGATGCCGCCGCCACCGGGCAGCAGGCCGAGACTGGCCTCGGGCAGTCCGATCTGGATGCCCTTGACGTCGGCAGCAATTCGGTGGTGGGTCGCGAGCGCGATCTCGAGTCCACCGCCCAGCGCCGCACCGTTGATGGCGGCGACGACCGGCTTGCCGAGGGTTTCGAGGCGACGCAGGTCGGACTTGATGTCCTGAACCTCGTCGAACGCGGCCTGCGCGTCGTCGGGCCCGATCTCGATGATGTTGCGCAGGTCGCCGCCTGCGAAGAAGGTCTTCTTCGCGGAGGTGATGACAACGCCGCTCAGGGAGTCCTTCTCGGCGACGAGACGATCGACGGTCGCCTTCATCGAGGCCTTGTAGAGCGCGTTCATGGTGTTCGCGCCCTGATTGGGGTCGTCGAGCGTGAGGACGACGATGCCGTCGGCGTCCTGATCCCAGGAAATCATGTTGTCGGTCACTGTATTTCGGATCCTTCCGGTATCAGACGCGCTCGATGATGGTGGCCACGCCCATGCCGCCACCGACGCAGAGGGTGAGCAGGGCACGACGCAGGCCGCGGCGCTCGAGCTCGTCGACCATCGTGCCGAGGATCATGGCACCGGTCGCGCCGAGCGGGTGTCCCATAGCGATGGCACCGCCGTTGACGTTGAGCTTCTCGTCCGGGATGTTCAGGTCCTTCTGGAACTTCAGGACGACGGAGGCGAAAGCCTCGTTGATCTCGAACAGGTCGATGTCGTCGACGGTCAGGCCCGCGGTGGCGAGGACCTTCTTCGTCGCCGGTGTCGGGCCGGTGAGCATGATCGTCGAGTCGGCACCCGACGTGGCGGTCGCGACGACGCGGGCACGCGGGGTCAGGTTCAGATCCTTGCCCGCCTGCTCGGAGCCGACGAGCACCAGCGCTGCGCCGTCCACGATGCCCGAGCTGTTGCCACCGTGGTGGACATGGTTGATCTTCTCGACGAAATGGAACTTCTGCAGAGCGACGGCGTCGAATCCACCGACCTCACCGACCGTGGCGAACGACGGCTTCAGCCCGGCCAGACCCGCGAGGGTCGTGTCGGGACGCATGTGCTCGTCCTGATCGAGAATCGTCAGGCCGTTCTGGTCCTTGACCGGGACGACGGACTTCGCGAAGTAGCCACCCGACCACGCGGCAGCGGCGAGCTGCTGCGAACGCAGAGCATAGGCGTCGACGTCCTCGCGGGAGAAGCCCTCGATCGTCGCGATGAGGTCGGCGCCGACGCCCTGGGGTACGAAGTAGGTGTCGTAGTTGGTGGCCGGGTCCAGGCCCCACGGGCCGCCGTCGGAGCCCATCGGCACTCGCGACATGGACTCGACGCCACCGGCGATGACGAGCTCGTCCCAGCCGGAACGCACCTTCTGTGCCGCGGTGTTCACGGCTTCGAGGCCGGACGCGCAGAAGCGGTTGATCTGGACTCCGCCGACGGTGTCGGGCAGTCCGGCCGCGGTGGCGGCGGCGCGGGCCATGTCCGCGCCCTGGTCGCCCACCGGACCGACGATGCCGAGGACGAGGTCGGAAATGCGATCCTCGTCGAGATCGGGGAAGCGGACACGTAATTCGTCGATCAGGCCGGTAACCAAGGAAATCGGCTTGACGGAGTGCAGCGAGCCGTTCTTCTTACCGCGGCCGCGGGGGGTTCGGATGGCTTCATAGATGAATGCCTCGGTGGTCACAGTGCGCAGGTTCCTTCCCGTGCTGACGGTGTGGTGACGCGACATCACATGAGGACGTCCGCGCCCAACCTTCCGCCTCCACCGTAGGAGTGCATCCCGGACTCGATAAGGACCGAACCGATCGGGCTCCGTGACCGAACCGAACCCGGCAACAGCGCCACACAACACATTCGTCTGCGCTTCATTCTGCGTTGACCTGCGGTAACAGACGAATCTGCGAAAATCTCGAACTCTGCGGGAACTTTTCGTCCTGCCCGCGCCTCATATCACCGACACACACGAACGCCCCGTCACCGGCACCCGAACGTACCGATGGAAAGTGAGCACACCATGACCAGCGGATTCTTCTCCAACACTTCGGCCAACTCCGCCACCGAGTCCACCGACAGCACCCGCTCCGACGCCAACTTCGGCGCCGCAGCGTCCGGGGAGGCCGCAGAGTCGACCGACAGCACCCGCTCGGACTCGTCGTACGGCTCGACCGCGTCCTCCGCAGACTCCGCATCCGCCGCGAGCGACCGCGCCGATTCGTCGTACGGTTCCGGTTCCACGTACGACAGCGACTCGTCCTTCGGATCGTCGTCGGCCAGCGACCAGGGCTCCGTGAGCTACGAATCGTACGAGCGTTACGAGCGTTACGACTCGTCGGGCTCGAGCAGCTCCGACTCGTCGTACGGATCGGCGAGCGACAGCGGCTCGTCGGCCTCGGTCGGTGCGTCCTCTTCTGCGTCAGACTCGAGCAACAGGGCCTCGTCGTCCGATTCCGCCAACGCAGGCGTCTCCTCCTCGGCTACTGATTCCGCCGACCGCTCCTCCGCGTTCGACACCGGTGTCTCGGGTTCGAATTCGTCGGCCTCCAACTCGAGCGACCGCGCCGCGTCTTCCGGCTCCAGCGAGACAGGTGCGGCGGCGTCGGGCAACCCGGGTTCCGCACCGGCCGGCGCCTCCGGCTCGGGGCCGGTGGTCCTCGACGAGTACTCGGGCTCGGACGGAGCCCAGTACGTCGACTACGACACCGACGGCGACGGCATGGTGGATCTGACCACCGTCGACCTCGAAGGTGACGGCCGCATCGACGCCAACATCAGCGACAGCGACGGCGACGGCGTGCTCGACCAGATCTCGATGGACACCAACGGTGACGGGCTGATCGACATATCCGCCATCGACTCCGATGCCGACGGCAGCCTCGATGTCGCCGCGATCGATGCCGATGGCGACGGCGAGGTCGACGCCGTGATCGACCTGCACACCGGCGCAGTGGACTACGACGGTGACGGCACTGCCGACGACTACGTCGACGTCAGCGAGTTCGGTACCGGCAGCAGCTCCGAGTACAACACCGACCTCGCCTGATCTGTCATGACAACCGATGATGCAGGTACGACTCCGATCGCCGATCGGATCGACGACCTGATCACCGCGGCCGACGTGGCAGCAGAGGGCGAAGAGCGCACCGGCATCATCGACCGGCTCGCCGGGATGGGAGTCGAACGCGTGACCGCGCCGGTGGGCACGCCGTTCGACCCCACCTTCCACCGTGCCGTCGCGATGGTGCCCGCACCGCGCGAGGCGGACGTGAACACGATCGAGCAGACCGTCCGAGCAGGTTGGCGACATCGCGGTCATATGATCCGCTACGTCGAAGTGAAGGTGCGAGTGCACCGATGATCATGAGGGAGAACTACCGATGAGCTGGGTCCTAGCGGTCGACTTCGGCACGTCCAATACCGCCGCGGCGCACCGAATCGGACCCGACCGAGTCGAGACGCTCCCACTGACGCACACGGGCAATGCTCTGCCGTCATCGGTTTTCGTCGGCCCGAATGCGATGTCCACCGGAGACGTGGCGCTCAACCAGGCCTCACTCGACCCCGCCGGGTTCGTGGTCGCACCGAAGTCACTGGTCGTTGCCGGTGGAATCGTCGTTCGGGACCGGGAAGTTGCCGTCTCATCGATCATCGCGGCAGTGCTGCGCACCGTGTACGGGCAAGCACTTCAACGCCACAACAACGAACCGCCGGCCGAGGTCGTGCTCACCCATCCGGAGGCGTGGTCGTCACGAGAATTGTCGGTGCTGCGCGAGGCCGCATCGATCGCAGGGCTCGGTGGGAGTGTCTCGCTGATCTCCGAACCTCGCGCGGCGGCCTTCTACTACTCACGCCAGCACGACGCGAAAATCGTGAAGGGCTCGACGATCGCCGTGTTCGACTTCGGTGGCGGAACCCTCGATGTAGCCGTCCTCACCGCAACGAACGAGTGGACCTTCGAGGTTCTGCGTGCCGGAGGCGACAACGCCCTCGGAGGCAAGAGTCTCGACGGTGCGATAGCCCGATGGGTAGACCAGCATCTGGCCGAGGACGATCCGCAGCTCGCAGCGTGGCTGCGCACGCCGGAAGGTCTCGAGACCCGTCGCACTCTCGACGATCAGATCCGAAAGGCGAAAGAACTCCTCTCGGAAGCTCCGTCGGCGACGATCCGGGTCAGGGGCAATGGGTCGGACAAGACCCTGACTCTCACGCGGGACGAATTCGAGCAGCTGATCGAACCGCAGATCACCCGCGCCGTCCAGCTCGCCCGCGGAGTGTTGCGCGACGCAGGCATCGGAAGCGGCGGCCTGCAGGCGCTGTACCTGACCGGTGGCTCCTCCCGGATCCCCTACGTGCACCGCAGATTGGCCGAGCTCGGGCCGATCGCCACACTGGACGACCCGAAAACCGTCGTCGCGAAGGGCGCCGCCGGGTTCGTCGCAGGTGGTCGCGCCACCGACCCTCCCGCGATGGTCGACACCGAGGTGCTCGAACGGAGGCCGACCGGGAACACCGCGTCGGCTCCCCCGTCGCCTGCCTCGTTCGTCAAACCGAATACCGGCGCGTCGGCGCCGACGCGCACCAACCGGAAGACCCTGGCACTCGCCGGAGGAGCTGTGGTGGCCGTCGCCATCGCAGCGGCGGGCTTCTACTACGGCACGCAGGACGACGCCCTGGCCGCAGAAGTCACCGCGACAACCACCGAAGCCGCACCGGACAACGGTGGGAAGCCGCCCGCCACTTCCGACTCGAGCTATACCAGCGAGACCTACGACGATGTCACCGCGCTACTTCCGCGAAGGCTCATCGACGCGAGCTCCGAATGCAACAAGTCAGGATTCAGCACCCAGGGGGCCTTGCAGGTCCGCTGCCTGGTCAATCCTGATTCCTCGCTCGGCCGAGCGATCGGCATGGAGAAGAACGACTACGAGTCGGTCACCGCGTGGCGTGACGACCAATACGCGCGCTCGAATTTCATACGCCTGCGCGACAGCAACGACGGAAACACCAAGATCGTCTCACCGGACAACAACCGCATCATCGATCAGGGCCAGGACGGCACCTACTTCACGGCTATAGACCGATCGACGGGACTACTCATCCAGTTCTCCACCGACTCGGCCGGCCAGGGAATGACCCTGCTCACCGAAATCGGTTTCGCACCTGCCTGATCCACCCCACGCCACCTGCACCGATTGCAGGACAAGGAGTATCGACTACCATGCGTACCTCACGCATTCTTCTCGCCGCCACCGCTGTCACCCTGGCACTCGCCGGCTGCAGCACTACTTCCGAGGGCACCGCACTCGCCGAAGGCGAGGCAATCGAAAGCGGCAGCACCACCGGAACGTTCGATATCGCAGCACTCGACACGGGGGAATACAACGTCGAACCGCGCGACTTCATCGCCGAAGGCCAGTCGGCCGGGGATTTCGGTCCCGCAGTCGAAGGTCAGCGCATGGCCGAGTTCGTGATTCACCCCTACACCATCGACCCCACGCTCACAGACGGTGGCGGCATGGCGACAGGCGTCGGCGTCGGCGGAATCGGCAAGGTCCTCAGCGGCGGCGGCGCCGCCGAGGTGGCCGAATCGTTCGGCATCATCACGGGCTTCGGCAGTTTCAGCAGTACACCCGATGCCTCCCGTCAGCTCGGTGTCGCGGTGTGGCGGTTCCCCGACGCGGACAGCGCCGCCCAGGCTGCTGCCGCTCTGCACGCCAACGCGCTCGCCCCGGAGGATGTCGGATTCACTTCGGGACCGCAGACACCGGTATCGATCCCGCAGCTGCCCGACACATTCGCAACGACCTACTACTGGGACAGCCTCGACACCGCAAGCATGTCGACTTTCACCGCGCGGGGACCACACGTGGTCTACACCTATACTTCCGCGGAAGACAATGATGCCGAGTGGAACTCGGATACCACGGCTCGTGCTGTCGAAGAGCAGCTTTCGCTGGTCGAGCAGTTTCCGTTCTCACCGACCGACGAAATCGAGTCGCTTCCGGTCGACCTCGACAAGGTCCTCGCGCGCGCGGTCGGATTCACCGAGAACGAGTACGCAAGGAACTCCGACACAGCAGTCTACGGACCGCTCGGATGGCTGCACTTCGATTCGCATCCCGCAGAGACGGCCGACATCTTCGAAGCCACCGGTACCGACCGTGTCGCTTTGGCCAATTCGACCGTCTACCGCACCAGCGGACCCGAAGCCGCCCGCGAATTGCGCGAGGCGTTCCTCGAGCAGAGCCGCGATACCTACCCTGACCTGGTCGACGAGCCTGCGCCACAGGGTGTTCCCGACACCGTCTGCCGTGCCGGCGACATCGCTCAGGGCAGGTTGATGGACTGCATGATGACCTACGGTCCGTACGTCGCTCAGCTCGTCGGACATCGCGCGGTCGGGAACACCGACCCCGACGACGACACCCTGCGGACGATGCCGCAACGAGTGGCCGCCCAGTACACGAAGTTCGTCCGCGCAGAAGAGCTGGGTCTCGGCGAGAACTGAGCGGGAACCCCGCCCGGCATCTCCCGTCAGTTCGTGGGAGGGCTGGGTATACCGCTCGGCGGGGTTCCTCCCGGCGGCATTCCACCGGGCGGCATTCCACCGGGCGGCATTCCACCGGACATGTTGCCACCCGTGGGTTCCGTGGTCGTGTCGACACCGACAGCGAGAACGACGTGGTATCCGCTGGTGACGTCGCCGGTGACCGTGCCGAGTTGGCTCACGCCGCCGTCGTCGCCGAAGACGTTGTCGGTCTCGAGGGTCATCGCCGCGAGATTGGCGACCGAAGCCTCGTAACCAGGCGTGGCGTACACCGTCTCGCTCACATCCTGCGGTAGCGCGACCTGGGAAGTGGCGACGGCCTTGGTGGAGTCGGTGATGGATTCCTCGTCCGGATAGACCTCGAAGTGGATGTGCGGCCACCGGCCAGGATATGCCGCGGGGAAGATGCTGGTGAATCTCACCTTTCCGTCGGCGTCCGCGATCTGCACGCCGCGCAGGTAGTTCTCGTCGGTGATCCCCTCCGAATACAGGGAGTAGCCGCCTTCGCGGTTGCAGTGCCACACGTATACCGCTGCCCCGGCAAAGGGAACTCCTCCCGCTGCCAGGTCGGCGATGGACAGCTCGAGCGTCATCGGGACTCCCTCAGCGGTCGCAGAGGCTTCCCCGAAGCTCGATCGGATGTCGTTCCGCACGATCCCGCTCTGTTCGAGCACGTCCGGACCGTTGGATCCGTCGCCCGGGTAGGGCCCGGCTGTCTCGTCGGGGATTTCCGCAAGGCCCGAGGCAGCGGCCGTCGTCGACGTCGCGGATGCGGTGGTGCCGCTGTTTGCGCCTCCGCATGCAGCCAGGCCGACCGTCGCGGCACCCAATCCGAAGAGCGTGAGCATCTTGCGTCGGCTCAACAGAGTGCCGACGTCGAAGGCCAGACCCTGGTCGACGATCTCGTCGTGCGGCCTGGGCAGGCCGCGTCCTTCATATGTGTCCTGGTGGGTTTTCGAGAGCTGTTTCCTCACCGAGTCTCCTTCCGGTGCACCTGGCCGGGGGCTGTTGCAATCACCGCCTCAGTCTGGGGCGGCGCGCAGTGACTCGGCTGCGGTATCGCTGGGAGTTCGCTGTGAATCGCACGGTCTCTCGCTCAGCGGGAATGCCCAGGCCCGAGCGCGACGACTGCCCACAGAATCGCCGGACAGGTACTCAGATCCGAAGGAGCCCGCATGACCTCGACCGGCCATTCTGCACCCCCCCGATTCGAGAACAAGGTCGTGTTCATCACCGGAGCAGCGCGCGGGCAGGGTCGCGCCGAAGCCGTCAGGTTCGCGCAGGAAGGTGCCGACATCATCGCCGTCGACGCGTGCAGTGAGTTCTCCTCGACCGCGTACGCCGGGGCAACGCGCGACGATCTCGACGAGACCGTGCGCCTGGTGGAGGCGACCGGGCGACGCATTGTCGCGACTGTGGCCGATGTACGCGACTTCGACTCGTTGTCGCAGGCGCTCGCAGCGGGAGTCGAGACCTTCGGGCGACTGGACGTCGTGATCGCCAACGCAGGCATCTGCTCGGGCGGGCTGTCGTGGGAGATCAGCCTCGAACAGTGGAAAGAGACCGTCGACGTGAATCTGACCGGTGTGTTCCACACTGCGAAGGCCGCCGTACCGCACCTGCTCGCAACGGGTGACGGCGGCTCGATCGTGTTCACCAGCTCGGTGTCCGGTATCAAGGGCACCCCGTTCACCGGCCATTACGCCGCGACGAAGCACGGCATCGTGGGTCTCGCGAAAACCATGGCGAACGAGCTGGGCGAGCATCGGATCCGGGTCAACACCGTCCATCCGGCCGGCGTCGAGACGGGTATGACCGTCTCGGATCTGCACCCGCTGATCGCGAAGTACGCCTCGACGCTCGGACCCATCTACATGAATTCGCTTCCCTACCAGATTCTTCAGGCCGACGACGTCGCCTCGGTGGTCGCGTGGGTGTGCTCGGACGAAGCCAAGTACATCACCGGGGCACAGGTTCCGATCGATCTCGGCAATCTCATCCGCTGACACGACCGAACAGAGGCCTCACTCAGGAAGCGGAATGTTCTGTAGTCGCAGTTGACCGCGAGCGAGTACCTTCTCGCTCGCGGTATCACTGATGATCACCTGCCACAGCTGCTGCGTGCGGCCCTGCTGTATCGGCTCGGCGACCACGACCGCGCGGCACCCCCTGCTGGACCGCAGGAAATCGGTAGCGTTGTGCACGCCGACGGCGAATTGACCGCGATCGACGACCGCGGCGCTGGCTCCGATGCTGCCTGCGCTCTCCACGATGGTGGCGTAGACGCCGCCGTGCACGACGCCCCACGGGGTGAGGTGGTCTTCGCCGAGGTCGACATGTCCGGACACTCGAGTCGGTGTTGCCTCCTCGACGACGAATCCGCTCGCAGCGACGAATCGACTCGCGGCTGCGAGGGACGCGTCCGGCACCGCCGCAGTTCCCTTGGTCTCCGACATGGTTACTCCTCACTCCACAGCTGACTTCTGAAATCACAGTTAGCCAGGTAAGGGCCTGCCTGTCAAGACCACAGTCAGCTACGCTCGCATCATGCAGTGGCTCGACTACAACACCGACAACTGCTCGGTCCAGCGAACGATGAACATCATCGGCGAGAAGTGGACGATGATCGTCCTACGCGAGGTCTTCAACGGTGTGCGCAGATTCGAGCAGATGCGACAGCACACCGGAATTTCCGAACCGATCCTTTCTGCGCGACTGCGCACCCTCGTCGACGCGGGCGTACTCGACACCGTGCCCTACCGGGAAGCGGGTCGTCGCGCCCGTCACGAATACCGGCTCACCGACAAGGGCCGCGAACTGTATCCGATCCTGATCGCCCTACTGCAATGGGGCGACCGCCACTACGCCGATCCGGAAGGACCGGCCCTCACGGTGCACCACCACGACTGTGGCGAACCCGTCGCGGCCGTCGTGCAATGCGAGGCCGGCCATCGCGTCGAGCCGCGCGACGCGGATGTGCGCCCCGGCCCGGGCGCACATCGAGCGAACTGATCCCCCGCTACTTCTCGTCGATCGGCCGAGCGCCAAGCACGTCCTTGAGCAACTCCATCGCCACATCTTCGGGATCACGACGGGTCGACGGATCGCCCGGCGTCGCGGCCTCGGCGAACATCTCGTCGACGTCCTCCTTGGAGATCTCCGACGGATCCGGCGGCGGAGCGTCGTAATTCGCATCCGGGCCGGGATCGTCGGGCAGATCGGGTGCGTCCGGCGGGGGAATGTCGTCGTACTCGGAACGCTGTGACGGCGCTGCACTCGCCCCGCCGACGGGCGGAGGTGCTGCGTCCGGAGTCGGCGACCGCTTGGCCTGGCTGGGCCGCGAGAACCGTGGTTGCCCGGTGGGGCGCGACTGCTTAGGTGCCGCAGCAGCTTTCTCAGGTGCCGGCGCGGCAGACCCGTGGACACATGTGACCTCGGTGTCGACACCGAACAATTCGCGGAGTGCCTCGGCAATCACGGTTGCGTTGCGCGGTTCGGCGAGTCGCTTGACCAGCGGCGCCGAATCGTGGACCAGGACGACCCGCGTGCCATCGACCTCGCGGACGGTAGCACCGGACAACATGACCTCCACGGTCTTGCTGCGGGCACGCACCTTGGCGCGTACCTCGGACCACACCGCACGGATGGCTGCCGCGTCGAGACTCGATGCCGCAGCAGGCTCCGGCGCGGGCTCAGGCGCCGGTTCGGGTTCCGGTACAGGCTCCGGCGCAGGTGCCGGTTCGGGTATCACAGCAGGAGGCGGCTGCGTCTCAGTACGCGGCTCGGGAGCCGAAGCGGGCTCCGGCGCCTGTGGTTCGGGCTGCGCGGGCAGTGCGGAAGCAGCCTCGATCTGCACCGGGTCGGGTGCACGACGTTGAGACGGACGCTGGAAACGCGCGGCCGGTTCGTCGGGCGCGATCGGAACGGCGGCAGGTTCGGGTGCTGTCGGAGGCGGAGCCGCAACGGAACCCGCTGCCGTAACCGCTGCACCGGCGGCGCGCCCCGGGACGAATCCTTGTTCGAGCCGCTCCAGCCGCTGTAGTACCGCGGACTCCGCATCGGATGCCGCAGGAAGCAGCATGCGAGCGCACATCACTTCGAGCAACAGGCGGGGCGCCGTCGCACCGCGCATCTCGCCGAGTCCGGCATGGACGATCTCCGCGTAGCGCGTGAGCGTGGCCGGACCGAGCCGCGAGGCCTCGTCACGCATGCGTTCGAGCACGTCGCCGGGGGCATCGACGAGGCCACGTTCCGCGGCGTCGGGGACATTTCGCATGAGGATGAGGTCGCGGAGGCGTTCAAGGAGGTCGATCGCGAAGCGACGCGGATCGTGTCCGGCATCCATGACCTTCTCGACGGTGCCGAACAACGCCGCGCCGTCCCCGGCCGCCAGCGCGTCGACGGCTTCGTCGATCAACCCCACATCGGTGACCCCGAGCAGCGACAGAGCGCGCGGATACGTGACACCTTCGACCCCTGCTCCCGCGAGGAGCTGATCCATGACGGACAGCGAATCTCGGGGCGAACCACCACCGGCGCGAATGACCAGCGGATACACCGCATCCTCGACCGGCACGTTCTCCTGGACGCAGATTTTCTCGAGAAGGCCGCGCATCGTGGTGGGAGGGAGCAGGCGGAATGGGTAATGGTGCGTTCGCGACCGGATGGTGGGGAGCACCTTCTCCGGTTCGGTGGTCGCGAACACGAAGATCAGGTGTTCCGGTGGCTCCTCGACGATCTTGAGCAGGGCGTTGAATCCCTGCGTGGTGACCATGTGAGCTTCGTCGATGATGAAGATCCGGTACCGCGACTCGGCCGGTGCGTAGAACGCGCGATCGCGAAGCTCGCGGGTGTCGTCGACGCCGCCGTGGCTGGCCGCGTCGAGTTCGGTGACATCGAGGTTGCCTCCGCCGCCCGGGCCGAGCGACACGCACGACCGGCACTGTCCACAGGGTGTCGAGGTTGGGCCCTGTTCACAGTTGAGTGACCGGGCGAGGATGCGCGCCGAAGATGTCTTACCGCAGCCACGCGGACCCGAGAACAGGTACGCATGGTTGATGCGCCCGGTGTCGAGAGCCGTGCTGAGGGGCGCGGTGACATGCTCCTGCCCCACCACCTCGGCGAAGGTCGCGGGTCGATACTTCCGGTACAGGGCCACGCGCCGAGAGTACCGGCGCGTGCCGACAACAGATCGAACGGCGCCGTCGTTGACAAACGATATATCGTGAAATATCGTGACTGCATCAACAGAGAAGGAGTTCGCACAATGCGCAACGAACGACATATGCGCGGCGCCCGCCGCGCACACGACATGAATCAGTTCTTTTCCGAAGGCCCGTTCCTGGGCGAGGATCCCCGCCGCGGGGGTCCGTTCCCCGGCGGCGACCCCCGACGCGGAAGCCCCTTCGGCGAAGGTCCACACGGCAGAGGCCATCGCGGGGGCGGCCCCATGCACCGCGGCGGGCGCCGAGGACGCGCTCAACGAGGCGACGTCCGCGCGGCAGTACTGCAGCTACTGGCCGACGAGCCCATGCACGGCTACCAGCTGATGCAGGCGATCGCCGACCGCACGGGAGGCGTCTGGAAGCCCAGCCCTGGAGCCATCTACCCGACCATCTCGCAACTCGAGGACGAAGGGCTGGTCCGCGTCGAGAAGGATGCCGGTCGCAAACTCGTGTCGCTGACCGACGAGGGGCGCGCCTGGCTCGCCGATCCCGCCAACGAGCAGGCCGATCCGTTCGCCGGCCACTCCGCCGACGAGAACGGTCCCGACCTGCGTGGCGCCCTCCGGGACCTGCAGACGGCCGCACGCGTCGTCGCGGTCAGCGGCAGCGACACCCAGATCGCTGCAGCCCACAAAGCACTCGTCGACGCACGGAAATCGCTCTACCTGCTGCTCGCCGAAGGCACTGCCCGGACGACCGACACCACCGATCCGAGCTGACGGCCGATCACCGTTCGCGAGGGTGGGCGAACGCCTCGCGTGATCATGGGCCTCGTCCCGAGCGGCAGACGTCCGCGAGCACCTCGAAAACCTGCCCTCAGGGAGCGTCGACGAGCGTGAAACCTGCGCCGATCCCTCCGTGCGCGTCGATCTCCTCGATGATCCGGTCCGCTCGCTGATAGGCCGCGAGACCCCGCCTGGTGGGGCGGTAGCCGACGGACAGCCCGATCCATTCACCGGTGTCGGCCCGGACCAGCGGGCCACCGGAATCTCCGGGTTTCATCAACAGTGCTGACGACATCAGATTCTCGTCGACCAGCATGCCGCCGGACGCACACGCGACCCCGTTGGTGCGCCCTGTCGCGCATTGCACACCGACGGCACTGTCACCGGGCGCGAGCGACCCGACGGATTCGAGTACGACTCGTTGACCGCGGTCGTTGGGCTCCGAGGTGTTCGAGCCACGCACCTTCGTGTCGTCGAGGAGCAGCACTGCGTAGTCGGGCGCCTCGTCGGTGGGGAAACCGATGGGATCCACCGAGCCGGTGCTTGCGACGTCGGTCTCGATACCGACCGGCCCGCGGTGCTGCTCACCGACCTTCCAGATCAGGGCCGAACCGCTCTGGCGGCAATGACCAGCGGTGACAGCGACAAGCCGATTCGCGTGGTCACGTCCCACGGCTGCGACGGAACACCAGCCGGGCGCCGGGTCGGGCGAGAACGTGATCCCGTCGCCCGGCCGGAGGACGACGCGGTCGTCTCCCCCTCCTGCCACGGCGACCCCCGGAATTGTCAGCGCGAGAGCGGCTACCACCGACGATGCGACGAAGCCGCGCTTCACCGCACAGCCACGCGTCACTTCTTTCCGGTCTTGGCCGCCGCCTTGGACGCCTTCTTGAATTCACGCACCTCGTGCAACGACTGCGAATCGACGACATCGGCGATCGAGCGACGGGAACCCTCGTCGCCGTAGGCCCCCGCCGCTTCACGCCATCCCGCGGGCTGCACCCCCCGCTGCTTACCGAGCAGTGCCAGGAAGATCCTGGCTTTCTGGTCACCGTAGCCGGGCAGCGCCTTCAGACGCTTCAGTACTTCTCTGCCATCGGGATCGCCCGACGTCCAGATCGCGGAGGCGTCGCCGTCGTACTCCTGCACGATCGCACCGCACATCGCCTGGATTCGCTGACCCATCGATTTCGGGAAACGGTGCACGGCCGGCGGCTCGGCACACACCGCGATGAACTCGTCGGGGTCGGCCTCCGCGATGCGGTGCACGTCGAGACCACCGAGCCGATCGGCAAGCTTCTTCGGGCCCGCGAAGGCTGCCTCCATAGGAACCTGCTGGTCGAGCAACATTCCGATCAACAGCGCCAGCGGGTTTTCGGAAAGCAATGCGTCGGCGTCCGGATCTCCGACCAGGTTCAACGTCGTTGCCATGGGTCGATCATGCACCCCGGGTCACTGTCGCCGCCACACGACGACCCCCACGATCACCGTCGCTGTGAGGGCGATCGACGCAATCAGCGCATACACCCAGTGCGGAAAGAGCGTCGGTTCCGATGTGCCCGGCACCGCAGCGAGGGCTGCGAACAATGCGACGACGGCGATTGCGCCACCTGCGGCCGACCATCCGCGGGCAAGCCTGGAGTGGTGCGCTCCGCGCAGTTCGGCACTGCGTAGCACCGCGTGCTCGATCACGTCGACCGCGTTCGCGAGTTCTGCGTCGAGGCCGGCGATCTCGTCTGCGACCCTGTCGACGAGCACGGACCGCAATTGCGTCGGCTGCGTCCACGAATGGAACCGGTTGTTGTGGAGCGAGGATTTGCGGAGCAACGCTCGTTCCATCTTCCGGGCCTGCATGGCAGCAATATCGTCCAGCGCCTCCACCAGTCGGTCGCCGGTGAGATCGTCGTGGTTGCGCAGGTGTCCGAGAACCCGCCAGAAATCGGTCGAGGCGTGGGCACGCACGGCTACCCACGGCAGCAAGCCGTAGATCATCTCGCTGGTGTCGTTGCCCACGTAGTCGCTGCCGGCCGGGGTTGCCTCGAGATCCAGAAGTATCGCGCCCGAATCCTCTCGCACCGCAATGGCCGCCCCCGGCTGCACGGGGTGGTCCACAAGCGAGACCCGGTCCCAGTCCCACAGCACCCCCCACATCTGCGCTGCGGCGCGGGCCTGGGAGTCGGTGCGCCTGCCGTCGACGAGTTCACGCACGCGGTCGCCGCCGCTCGATACGACTTCTACCACCAAGGCCTCGATGACTTCCCGGTCACCGACACCGCGATGGCGGTGCACCGCCAACTCGCTCAGAGCGCGGTACGTGGTGGGGTCAGGCATCCGGCAGTTCAAACCGGGGAACAGATCGTTGAGACACGCACTGCTGTTCAGCGAGAACGGTGCCAGGAATTCGTCCAGGGCAGGGCGGAAGCCTGCACCGTCGCGGTCCTGCAGAGCATCTGTGCGCCAGTCGATCAGCGGGGACGCGTCGTCGGTCAGCATTTCCAGGGCGAGTACCAATCCGTGGCCCGGGATCTCCCACAACGACAGGCAGGTCGCGGGCGACCCGACGAACGGATGCGCCGCGCCGGTGCGGAGCGACCCGGTCGAGGCTCCGAACGACAGAGGTGCTCGCTCGCGATCGGTGACCTTCCGATACGCGAGCAGGCTGGCCGGCCGCACGCCGTGGTCGGTGCCCGGCAGTGAACCGATTCGAGACGGAAGGAACGGCTCCAGTTCACCCACCGCTGCGATCGGCGGTGGCGACACCGCCGCGGCCTCGATGTCGAGAGCCAGGAGAAACACCTTCAAAACACCGTGACAGCCCGTGACGGAACCGACGGCAGCTGCGCCGGCTCCGGATCGTACGAGAGCGCGGTCTTCCATCACACTCACCACTTCCGAACCCGCCGCGGGAATGCGGCGACCCTGACATCGGAGTATGGCACTTATTCACAGGAAAGCGAATCTACGGATTTCGTGAGGTCAGAGCGATGCGCCAGGAGTTGTCCACCGTCGGTCCACCTGTTCTCCACAGGTTTGTCCACAGCTTGGGAGAACGTGTGGCACCCGGAGCCGATGCGCTCGGGGGATTTCAGTGACCGAGCGTCTTCTCCGTCGCGGCGAGTAACACACAGGTCGCGACGCCGTCCATCGCCTTGGCGAGCTCGTCGAGCGACGGGAAGCTCGGAGCGAGGCGAATGTTCTTGTCGTCGGGGTCGTTCTTGTACGGGAAGGCGGATCCCGCGCCGGTCAGGGCGATGCCTGCGTCCTTGGCAAGCGCGATCACCCGCTTGGCTGTGCCGTCCACGACGTCGAGGCTGATGAAGTAGCCGCCCTTCGGCTCCGTCCACGATGCGACCTTCGACGCGCCCAGCCGGTCTTCGAGGATCTTGCGGACCAGCGCGAACTTCGGAGCGAGGATCTCGCGATGCTTCGCCATGTGTGCGCGCACGCCGTCGGCATCGCCGAAGAAGCGCAGGTGGCGCAACTGGTTGATCTTGTCGGGGCCGATCGTCTTGATCCCGAGCAGCTTCTGGTACCAGTCGAGGTTCACGGTGGAGCTACCGAAGAAGCTCACACCCGATCCCGCAAAAGTGATCTTGGACGTCGAGGCGAGAGCGAAGACGCGATTCGGGTTCCCGGCCTCGGTGGCGAGCCGCAGGATGTCGATCGCCGGGGCGACCTCTTCGAGAACGGGGTGCACCGCGTACGCGTTGTCCCAGAAGATCCGGAAGTCGGGAGCCGCGGTGGGCATCGAGACCAGCGCTCGAGCGACGTCTTCGCTGTAGACCGCACCTGTCGGGTTCGAGTACGTCGGAACCGTCCACATGCCCTTGATCTGCGGGTCGTTCGCGACGAGCTCGGCGATTGCGTGGACATCGGGGCCGTCGTCGTTCAGCCGGACCGGAATCATCTCGATGCCGTACGACTCGGTGATCGCGAAGTGACGGTCGTAGCCCGGTGCCGGGCACAGGAACTTCACGACCGGTTCCTGCGACCACGGGCGCGGCGAATCGACGGTGCCGTGCAGCAGCGACCACGCGATGAGATCGTGCATGGTCTCGAGGCTGGCGTTGTTGCCCGCAAGCAGATTGTCGACGGGGATGGAGAGCAGTTCCGCAAAGATGGCACGCAGCTCGGGCAAACCCTCGAGCCCGCCGTAGTTGCGGCAGTCGGTGCCGGTGGCATCCCGGTAATCGTCCGCGCCCGGCAGCGACAGCAGCTCCGAAGAGAGATCCAGCTGCTCGGGGGACGGCTTGCCTCGGGTCAGATCCAGCGTCAGCTTCTCGGTCTTCAACCGCTCGTAATTCGCGGATTGGCGCTCGTGCTCTGCAACGAGTTCCTCATGGCTCATCAACCCGATCTGGGTCTGCGTAGGCATGCGGAGAGACCTTTCACCGTGCACGGTGACACGGGCATCGGCGGAAAATAAGGGGACCCCGCGCACCCGGCAGAGCCCGTTGACCCTTGCTGCCTTCCGGCCCTGGGGGAGTTCACAGGATGCGCGCCGCGCGGGATCCATCGGCAAGTCTAGAGGACTCTCCGCACGGGTGCGCACCACCCCCTCCCACACCTCTCGATCCGCGTTTTCACCTGCCCGTTTGGGAAGTCGGCAGGTTGATTCGGTATGCTTCCCCACGGAGGATTCGCCTAGTGGCCTATGGCGCTCGCCTGGAACGCGGGTTGGGTTAACGCCCTCAGGGGTTCAAATCCCCTATCCTCCGCCAACGGGAAGCCCGTGACCAGCAGAAATGCCGGTCACGGGCTTTTCTCGCACTGGGTCACTTCACAAGAGCACGTGCCGAATCCGTGTCATCGTTTGTCCCAGATCAGCGACATTGGACACTTGTTCCGCCCGGGGAGGCCCCGGAGACATCGGTGAGTCGGCGGCGGCGCCGTCGAGTTCGAAGGAGTTCGTCGGAGATCGTGGTCAGCGACAACAACCAAGCGATCCATCACGAGGCCGATTCCCTGCAGGCGACCACATGGCGCGCGATGCTGGATCGGGAGATCGACGAGATCTCGGCCGCGATCGAGAACACCGAGAAGCGCGCTCTCGCCGAGCACCGCGCCGGCGCCGTCGAACGAGCGCGCAAGTTCGATTCCGACAGCGAGAAACTCCGGGCCGAGCTGAAGGAACTTCACCGGATGCGGCGCAACCTCACAGACCGATTCGCCTGACCCGACGTCACGACGCCTTGCAAGTCCGGCCGATACCGACGGCGCAGGTCGCCACGACCTGACTCCTACTCGCAGGCCACACCGTCGCCGTCGCCATCCATCTTCGGCCGGTAGCCAGGTTCCCCCGCGTACAACGGTGCGGCTCCGGCCGCGCGGGCGGCCGCGCAGTTCTTGTAGTACACCGTGCCCGGGTCGGTCTCGACGACGGTGGGCTGGGGCTGGACACGCTGGGGTGCCGCGGTGGTCGCGATCGGTGCAGGCTGCGGCGCCGGGGCGGACGTGGTCGTCGTCGGAGCCGCTACGGACGCCGACGGCTGCGCAGCATGCACCGACCCACCGCAGGAAGTGAGAACCCGCACCATCGCGTCGTGCTCGGCCTGCGTCACCCACAGTCCGTACGCGGCCTTCACCTGCACCTGGCGAGCCACATACGTACAGCGGTAGGCACGATTGGGGGGCAGCCAGGTCGCGGCGTCACCGTCGCTCTTCTGCTGATTGATCGGCCCGTCGACCGCCTGGAGATTTCTCGGATCGTTCGCGAAATCGGCGCGGGCCCCAGCATCGAGTTGTTGCGCGCCCTTCTGCCACGCATCCGACAGGGCGACGACATGATCTATCTGTACTGCCGCCGAGGTGTCCTGCCCTTGGGTGAACGCGATGGTCGTGCCGGTGTACGTATCGTTCAAGGTGCCGGACAGGACGACGCAGTCACGCGTCCCCTGCTTGTAGACGATGTCGGCGAGGTCCCGGGCCAGGATGTCGTTGCGGGTATCGCAGCCGTTGTGCCCGCCCGCAACCGAGACGTCATCACTCCAGGCCTGACCGAACAGATCGCGGTCGTAGCCGGTCTTCGGCGCACGCCCCTTGATCGGCAACGTCGCGAGTTGCGAGAGGGCGGCGCCCGCCTCGCCTGTGATTCCCGCTGCAGCGGGAATCTCGGCGATCGGCACCGCCGTCGAAGGAGACGTAGCGGGCGTCGTCGACACAGCCTGGGACGTCGGAGCACTCGACGACGCGGAAGTCGTCACCGCGTCGGTGTATGCACTCGGCTCGAGTTCGGTGACCGTCTCGGCACAGCCGGCGAGCAGCACGACCGTCGCAGCGGCTCCCGCGACCCAGCGGAAGCGCGAATGTATCGAGAAATTGCGAGATGGGGACACCGGAAGCACTCCTGGGGAACTGAAACGATACCGAGCGTGTCATCGCCGCTGCTCTGCAGATTTGTTACATCTGCTACGTAACGATCAGCGTCCCGGCAGGATCTGCAGCCCTATCATTTCTGCGTGGTCGGATACGGCAGGCATCTCCAAGCACTCGCGGTCGCGCTCTCGTGTCTCGCCGGGTTTGTCGATGCGATCGGTTTCATCACGCTCGGCGGCATCTTCGTCTCGTTCATGAGCGGCAACTCGACACGCTTCAGCGTCGGGATCGCCGATGGTGCCTGGGCCCACACGGGCATCATCGCGGGCATCCTCGTGCTGTTCGTCGTCGGCGTGACGATCAGCGGAATCCTCGCCGAACTGACCGATCACGATCGGCGAACCCGCAAGAGCGCAGTGCTGGCCCTGGTCACCGCGCTACTGTTGCTCGCCTCCGTCGGCGCGCTTCTCGACTGGACTCCCCTCGCTGTCATCGCCATGACACTGGCGATGGGCGCCGAGAACTCGGTGTTCCGCCGTGACGGTGAGGTCAGCATCGCCCTGACCTACATGACGGGCGCGCTCGTCAAGATCGGCCACCGCATCGCGGCCGCCCTCCTCGGCGGCCCCCGCTGGCGTTGGCTTCCCTACTTCGGCCTGTGGGCCGGGCTGGTCGGCGGAGCCGTCCTCGGCGCACTGGCCCACCGCGCATTCGGGTTGCACGCGCTGTGGATCGCCACCGCCGTATCCGCCGCGCTCGCCGTCAGCGTGCGGTTCCTCCCCTACCCGCCGTGACGGTCGCCCTCGTCGGAGCCCCTTTTCGCTATCGCGCCGAGCCACACACGCGTATCACCAAAGTGAAATGACGGGTGGAGCCCGGTGGCGGACCTCGAGAACCCACAGAGGGCCGACAGAATTCAGTCCGGATCAGCTGCCGGGCTGACGGTTTCATGGTCGATAGGCGTGCCGCGGCCTCTTTGGACCATTGAATCGGAAACTCCTCGGGTGGTCTGCCTTTCCCGGAACCGCCGTGACTCAAACCTATTTCACGACAACGTTGAGACAACATTGCCGCAACAGTACGGAAGATTTCGTTCGCGACTCAGTGGAAACCGAAGGAATCAGCAAAAAGCGGGTACCCGGCACCTCGCGGAGATGAACGAACTCCCAAGTACCACAACCCAGCTGGAAAGAGTGCAGAATGAACAAGAAAACAAAAGCAGCAGTAGCGGCCGGCGCAGGCGCCATCCTTCTCCTGGGAGGCGTGGGCACCCTGGCATTCTGGAGTGACGAGGCAGACCTCGGTGGAGGTGGAACGATCACATCCGGTCAACTGACGCTCGGGGAGTGCGCCGGAGGCGGGACGTGGACGAACGTCAACGCGGGAACGACCATCGCGGACATCAGTTCCTTCCGCATCGTGCCAGGCGACACCGTCGAATACACCTGCGACACCACGCTCACAGCCGAGGGCGACAACCTGACAGCAACCCTGACCGCTGATCTCGGCGCAGTAACCGGCGACGCCGAGCTACTTGCAGCGCTGCAACGCGACGTCACTGCGACCCTGAACGGAACCACTCTGCCTGCAAGTGGCGAGGGTGTGCAGGTCGTCGCGAACGATGGCTCAGATCAACCGATCTCGGTCGGCGTGACGATCGCCTTCGACCCGGGCACCACCGGTACGACGGGTCAGGGTCAAACTGTCGACCTCGCAGAGATGTCGCTCAATCTCGAGCAGAATCCCAACCCTGCCCCCGCGTGACGACATGGGGCGCAAGTTTCTGTGGACCGCCGCTGCCGCCTCGGTTCTGCTGCTCGGCGCACTGTCCGCGCAGCAGACCGGCGCGCTGTGGCGCGATCAGGCGCAATTGAGCGGCGGCACCATCACCTCGGGACGGCTGACGGTCCTGGCAGACGGGTCGGAGAACTACCCGTGGTCGGCGTTCGGCGGCACCAACCTCGCTACCGGATCGATGGTGCAACAACCACTGACCATATCGATCGCAGGAGAAGTGGGCGTGTCGTACCAACTGCAGTCTGTGACACAGACCTCCGCAGAACTGCCCGTGGTGGTCACCGCCTGGATCGTCGGTTCCACTGCCTCCTGCCCGACATCCACCGGCGCTGTAGTCCCGGAGCCCGATGGACCCGTCGCCGGACCGTGGACCGCGTTTCCCGCACCGTCGACAGGACGCATCGTCCCTGCAGGGACCTCCGAAACATGGTGCCTGCGGGCGACGGTCGGGCAGACCGCACAACCGGGCAAGTCGACGTCGGTCACCCTCCACTTCCGAGCGGAACAACAGCCATGACCGAAACCGCAACCGCCGGTTCAACCGAAGAGCGCACAGGAGTGCTCTGGTGGATTCGCAACGTCCTGAGTTGGACACTGATGCTGGCGATGCTCGCGCTGCTGGTCATCACCATCTTGATCCCGGCCGTCGCAGGAGCCGAACGGTTCACAGTACTGACGGGGTCGATGGATCCGACATACCCGCCGGGCACGCTTATCGTGGTCGACCCAGTCGAGCAGGATGAACTCGGTGTAGGGGCGGCCATCACCTACCAGCTACGTCCAGGAGAGCCGGAAGTGGTGACCCACCGGATCATCTCCGCCGCGCAGTCCGCCCGGGGAATACGGACCTATATCACGCAGGGCGACGCCAACGACATACCCGACGAGAAACCGGTGGTGTACGAGCAGATCCGCGGGCGCGTCTGGTACAGCATCCCTTATCTCGGATACGTGAACAATTGGCTCACCGGCCAACAGCGAGCGTGGACGATCGGCCTCGTATCCACAGCCTTGTTCGGCTACGCGGCGCTTCTGTTGATCAGCGGCGCACGCGAGAGCGCAAATCGACGCCGAAATGCCACAGAACGCTCTGGAGCCTCCGATGGTCGACAATCCTAGTGCGGCAACGCGTGTGCGTCACACATACCGGAACCTGTCGGCGGCATTCACCGTGCGGGTGCGAGCAATCCTGTCGCTGGGAATGATCCTCGGCTTGGGATCGGTGGGAACCTTTGCACTGTGGGCTAATTCGGCTGTAGCTACCTCCGGCACGTTCAGCACGGGAATCGTCGACCTTCGAGTCGGCGACGCAAAGACCTACACCGTCAACGACCTCGCACTGTCCGCCATGGTGCCGGGTGAGAGCAGAGCTGCGATGATGCAGGTTCAGAACACCCGATCGACGATGGACGTGACCTACACGATGGCCGCGAGTACACCGGCCGGCAGCTCCGCTCTGTCCGATCACCTCGAAATCCGAGTGTTCAGCGGCGGGACCGCATCGAATTCCACCGCGAACGGAATGCGAGCCGGCACCTGCACCGGGACTCGGATCGGGTCGGCGACACTGCGTGCAGGCAGTCCCATCGCGTTGATCACCACAGCGCGTCCGCTGGCTGCACAGTCCGGTATCGAGACACTCTGTGTCACAGCAGGTCTACCTCCAAACGCTTCCATGACCGCACAGAACCGGACGGTTCCCACCATCGTCTTCACCTTCAACGCACAAACCACCATGTGAGGTCCGAGTGAGCACACAACACCGGAAACCGAGGTCCGCGACTCGCATCCGCGATGCTCTGCTCTCCGTCGGCGCGGTGATCGGAGCACTGTGCATTCTCACGGCTCTCGCATCGGTGCTGTTCAACCTGACGCCGTTGGTGTTTCGCTCCGGATCGATGGAGCCGACCATCGCGTCCGGCTCGTTCGCGATGGCCCGCTCCGTGCCGGCCACCGAACTCCGCGCCGGTGATGTGGTCAGTGTCCTCACCGACCAAGATGTCCGAGTCACGCACCGAATCGTCGCAGTGGACTCGGCGGCCGGAAACACCGCGCTGCTCACCCTTCAAGGTGACGCGAATCCTGAGCCCGACGCACGCCCCTACGGTGTCACCTCGGCAGAGCGCATCCTTTTCCACATCGACCATCTCGGATACGTGGCGGTATGGCTCGGGACTCCACTCGGGCTCCTGGTCCTCTGCGTGGGCGCCGCCGCACTCGCCTGGATTGCCGTCCGGCCGCACGGCCGTCGCACCACCGACCGTGAACCCAAGCCCAGGACTTGGCCCGTGTCCGGCACCCCCGCGCCGGTGGTACTCACTTTGTCGGTGATCACCACCGTGGGACTGGGATTCGGGCACATTCCCGGCACCGCCGCGGTGTTCACCGATGCCGCCACCGCCCAGACCGGCGCGTTCTCCTCGAAATCCGAGTTCGTGCCGAAAGTGCCGGGCACCGTGGGATGCACAGGGCGTCTGATTGTCGGTCAGCCCGACCCGGTGGCGTTGAGCTGGCAGCATGTGGGCGCCCCCTATCAGTACCGGATCATCCTGCGGGACCTCGAGGGGCGGGTGTGGCGCACATGGGACGTCACGAACATCACGGTTGCGCAGGGAGGAACGATTTCCTACGAGATCTACGGGACCGGCCTGCCACAACGAAGCCTGATCTGGCAATACCATGCCGAGGTCCACACCATGCTTCCCGGCGGCACGGTCTCCGCCGCATGGACAGGACGGCTGGTGTCCCAGCCACTCGGCCTGCTCGGACGTGAGGATCTGAACTGCAGTCCCTTCGGCGAACGTGAAGGCACCCCCGCCTATGTGCAACCCCCCGCCACCCTGACGTGTGTCACCAACACCGCAGAGAAGCCGACGAAGGCCACGCTGACCTGGCCCCATCTCGGATCCGGCTACACCTATCAGCTTTCCGTCCGTAATCCGGCCACGAGCAATCCGGCGTCCACGACCGCCGTGTCGGCTGTCCCGACTACCGCCGGGGCACCCGTGACTCAGTCTGTGGCACTCAGCGACCTGGACCTGGGGATGATCACCACCGGAACCGGTATCGCGGAGGTGCGCGCGCTTCAGGCCGGAGCCAGTTCGACCGGGTTCGTCGCCTACCGGCTCGACATCTCATCGACCACGGGCGTCGCGTGCGCAGCGCCTGCACCAGGCGCGCGGTCCGCGCAGGCAGCCGCGCCAGCGACGAGCTCGACGACATCACCGCCGCCGCCGTCGTCCTCCGTCTCGGCTTCCGTTTCGTCACCGCAGCAATCCCCGGACGCGCAGGCGAACTCGGAAGCACCGGAGCAGGCGCCTCGATCACCCACCCACGGACCGGAAGCAGAGGATTCCGATCAGATACCTCTGAGCGCTCCGGTGGATTCGGCCACGGGAAACTACAGTGCCCAGCTCGTCCGGTCACAAGACCGCCCGGTGGCGGTGATCAACTCAGCGGCGGGCACGGAGGAATACCGTACGACCGCATCCGCCGAGGACACGCTGACCTGGCTTCCCGGCACCGATGAGCTGCGTATCACCGGGCCTTCGGGAACGTGGTCGGTGAGCAAGTCGGCCGGGGTATGGACGAAGGCTGCGGTCACGGAACCCGCGCCTGCGCCGCCCGCCGCTTCCGAACCTACGGCCACACCTGAGCCGGCCCCAGCACCACCTGTGGTCGACGAACCGCCTCCCGCTGCCACGCAGGAATCCGCACCCGAGAGTGAGCCGATCGAAAAGACACCACCGGATACCCCGGAGGGCTGAGCCGATCCGACCGTCAGCTCGACCTCGAATACCCCGCGCGCACATCGCCGCCTTCACAACCGCAGCGACTGTGGTACACCTCGTCAGGCGCCCCTCTTCGCCATCTTGTCGAGCCACGCCCGCGCATCGTCGGGGAGGTTTCCGCATTTCTCGGCGTGCGCACACCACCGCTTGGTGGCGGCGAGGAAGTTCATCGGGTTGTAGGCATCCTCCTGGTACGACCACAACCCGTCGCCGGCGTAGTGCAGGATCGTGATGTTCGGGGCGTTGTGCTCGGTGCCGTCGCCCGGGTCCTCCATCGGGTTCTGCACTTCGCAGATCACCCAGCCGCGTTCCTCATCGAGGACGTACCAGGACGGCGGAAACGACGTCATCCGACTGCCGGGAAATGCCGACATCGTCCGCGTCACCCACTTGCGGATCGCTTCGCGGCCGTTCATCGTCCCGTACGCGTGCTCGACGTATTCTGCGTCCTCGGTGAACTGGTCGGCGTAGCAGTTCCAGTCGCGGGTCTGTGTTGCCCGCACGACCGTTTCCCGGTAGTCCGTGTACGCCTTCTCGAGTTCGTCCCGACTCCACCCCATCACAGTCCCTTCCCCGTAGTTGCGCGCCTGTCGGACTCCACAGAGCACGATCGTGTGGAGGCCCGCCCCCATGACATCAGGAACCTCACGCGCTCCGCTACGGTTCTCCCATGCGCGCCCGCCCCTACGCAACCACCAGCCCCACCCGGCTCGCTGCGGCACTGCTCGAGGTCGCCGCACGCAGCGGTCTCGAAGCGGCGAGTGTACGAGAGGTCGCAAGTCAGGCGGGTGTGTCGATCGGCGCTGTCCAACACCACTTTCCGACGAAAGACGCGATGCTTGCGTATTCGTTTCGGGCCCTCGCCGACAGGGTTCTCACGCGCCTGTCCGCCGTCGATCCCGACATCGACCCCACGCGGACGCTGTTCGCTGCGCTGAGCCAGTTGCTCCCCCTCGACGACCAACGCGGCAGCGAGGCGCACGTGATGGCCGCATTCGCGGTGCGCGCCGCGACGTCGCCGTCGTTGAGTTCGATCCGTAGTTCCGTACTCTTCACGATCCGGACGGGACTCGCGACCGTCCTGATCCGCATGGGCACCCCTGATCCGGAGACGCGCGCAGCCCTGCTCGTCGCGGCGGTGAACGGTCTGGCCCTCGACGCGACGTCGAGCCCGGACCTGTACCCGCGCGAATACCTCACACACGCTCTGTACACCCAGATCCATCTGATGCTCGACGCCGCGAACTGACGTACGTCCGGCCCGATAAGGTGCACGGGTGTCACATTCGGCCGACTACGGCGCGGGACGGTTCGCGCCCAGCCCGTCGGGCGACCTGCATCTCGGCAACCTCCGTACCGCCGTCCTCGCCTGGCTGTTCGCACGATCCACGCAGCGTCGATTTCTCATGCGAATCGAGGACCTCGATCGGGTACGCCCCGGAGCCGAACAGTCCCAGCTCACCGATCTCGCTGCGCTCGGTCTCGACTGGGACGGCGAGGTCGTTCACCAATCCCGCCGCCTGCGGCTGTACGACGAGGCGATCACACGCCTCGAACGCGCCGGCCTGACGTACGAGTGCTATTGCACGCGGCGTGAGATCCAGCAGGCCACATCGGCGCCGCACGCACCCGCGGGCGCGTACCCGGGCACCTGCCGCGACCTCACCGCAGCCGAACGCGCCGCGAAACGCGACAGCGGCCGTCCACCGGCGATCCGGCTGCGAGCAGAGGCTGCGTACTACACGGTTCACGACGTACTACACGGTGAATTCACAGGAATAGTCGACGACCTGGTGTTGCGCCGCGGTGATGGCACCCCGGCCTACAACCTGGCCGTGGTCGTCGACGACGCGGACCAAGGCATCGATCAAGTGGTGCGCGGCGATGATCTGCTGAGCTCCGCACCCCGCCAGGGGTATCTGGCGTCCTTGCTCGGACTTCCGATACCGCACTATGCGCATGTCCCCCTCGCGTTGAACGCCGAGGGGAAGCGCCTGGCCAAGAGGGACGGCGCCGTCACTCTCGCAGACCGGGTCGCGCTCGGGGAGGCGCCTGCCGACGTGCTCGCCACGATCGCGGTGTCCCTGAAGCTGGCGGATTCCGGCGAACCGGTATCGCTCCCCGTGCTGCTCGACCGGTGGGATCCGACGCAGATTCCGAGGGAACCCTGGGTGTATCTCCCCGTGTGAACACAGCGCCGGAAGTGATGCACCGAGGTTGTATCGCACGTAACCTCACGTGAGAACGGACAGCACGTGCACCATCCCATCCTCGAGAGGATCCGATGACGACCGGCGGCTACGACCCGAACAAGGACCCCCAGCAACCGGGGGACGACCCCAACCAGTCCTGGCCCGGGTATCCGCCCGGCGGCACCAATCCCCCTCCCGGCGGATATCCCCCACCGGGCAACTACCCCCCGCCACCCCAGAGTGGCAGTGGGTACCCACCTCCTCCTTCCGGCAACTATCCGCCCCCGCCCGGCGGTAACTATCCACCGCCTCCGGGAAGTTTCCCGCCGCCCCCGAGCGGGGATTTCGGTGGCGGCTACGCACCCGGCGGGCAGCAACTCAGCGTCGGAGATGCGATCTCGTACGGCTGGCGCAAGTTCAGCCAGAACCCCGGCGTGTGGATCGTCGCCATGGTGGTGGCCTTCATCATTCAGGCGCTCCTCAACGGGATCTTCAACGGGTTCGACTTCTCGGTCTCGCTCGATGATGGTGCGTCCGGCTTCGGCGTCTGGTCGATCATCGGCAGCTTCGTCACCGCCGTCGTCGGTTATCTGATCCAGGCGGCATTCGTCCGCGGCGCGCTGAGCGAGACCGACGGGCAGAAACCCGCTTTCGGGACCTTCCTCCAGGTTGGCGCCGTCGGCGCGGTGATCCTCGCAGGTCTGCTCGTGGGTATCGCAACCACCGTTGGGTTGTTCCTGTGCATCATCCCCGGAATCGCCGTCGCGTTCTTGACGTGGTGGACGATGCAGTTCGTGGTCGACCGCAACCAGGACGCGATCACCGCCATCAAGTCGAGTTTCAACGCGATCAAGTCCAACGCCGGCACCCTGCTCCTGCTCGCACTCGCGCTCATCGGCATCAACATCGTCGGCGCCCTGCTGTGCGGTTTGGGACTGCTCGTCAGCGTTCCGGTCTCGATCATCGCCTCGACGTACGCCTACCGGGTCACCACCGGGGGCCCTGTCGCTCCCTGATAGGCCTCCCGGAACGACCGAGCCACCGCATCGTTGCGCCACCGTATAGCTGTCCGTCACCGGGACGTTGTACGGTGGCGCAACTGCATCTTGCTCACAAAAGGGAGATATATGACATCCGGTGGATACCCACCCCCGCAGCCCAATCCGCAGAATCCGGGCTCGTACCCGGGCGGCGCTCCCCAGTACGGCAATCAGTCGGGCTATGGAGCGCAACCGGCGGACTACACTCAGCAGTTCTCCGGGCCGATCGATGGCTACGGGCCTGACAACAGCGGCGGGTACGGCGCCCCCCAGTACGGGGCGCCCCAGAACGGGGGTGGCCAGTACGGTGGGCCGCAGCACGGCGCGCCGCAGGGCAACCAATTCGGTACGCAGCAGGGCGCACCTCAGTACGGCGCTCCGCAGTACGGTCAGGCGCCCGGCGGGCAGCAGTTCGGTGGCCAGCAGTTCGGCGGGGCCCCCGGTTTCCCTTCGCCGACACCGGGGTTCGGACCGTCGCAGCCGGGTGAACTGCTGCCGCGTCTCGGCGCACGCATCATCGACGGGTTGATCGTCGGAATCCCGATGGGCATCCTCACTGCGCTCGTTTCCTTCGGGTCCGGGAGCGGGTTCATGGCCTTCGTCATGTCGGTTCTCACGGGAGCTGTCGCCTTCGGGTACTGGACCTATCTCGAATCGACCCAGGGCGCGACCTTCGGGAAGAAGCTGCTCGGCCTGTCCGTGGTCGGCCCGAGTGGTGGTCATCCCACACTGGAGGAGGCGGCCAAGCGCAACGCTTTCGTCGCACTCCAGGCACTGACCGGCATCCCGTTCCTGGGCTGGCTGGCAAGCCTCGCGTCGTTGGCTGCCTACATCGGCATCGCAGTAACGATCGAGCAGGACGGCACCAAGCAGGGTTTCCACGACAAGTTCGCGGGTGGCACCCGAGTGGTCAAGAACTGACACTCGTCATCAGCGCAGCGGGCTCCGTCCATCGAGGACGGGGCCCGCTGCCGTTGTCACCACTTTCGCATTCCCCCAGCCCGGGTGTTTGGATGGCCAGGTGACAAACGCAGCAGACTCCCCGACATCCGCATCCGAGCAAGTGGCGTTCGCCCGGGTGGGGCACAGCTTCTATCCCGGGATTCTGGTGTTGTTCAGTACGGTGCTGATCATCTCCAACATCACCGCGACGAAAGGTGTCGCGTTCTTCGGCGATACCGAATTCGGGGTCGGACCGCTGCAGATCCTGCCGATCATCACCGACGGCGGGTTCTTCCTGTTCCCGCTCGCATACATCCTCGGCGACGTCCTCAGCGAGGTGTACGGATTCGCCGCGACCCGCCGCGCCGTGCTCTTCGGTTTCGGAGCAGTCGCGCTGTCGGCACTGTGCTTCTGGATCACGTGGTCACTTCCTGCCGCGGACTTCTACGAGCACCAGGACTCGTTCGAGGCGGTCCTCGGGGTGGTACCCCGCATGCTTCTCGCAGGTCTGGCCGGATACCTGGTCGGGCAGCTGCTCAACTCATACGTTCTCGTGTGGATCAAGAAACGTACGAAGGAGAAGCACCTGTGGGCCCGCCTGATCGGATCGACGGTGGTCGGTGAATTCGCCGATACCCTGATCTTCTGCGCTATCGCTGCAGGTGCAATCGGCATCTCGACATGGGCGGACTTCGTGAACTACGTGGTCGTCGGATTCCTGTGGAAGACACTCGTCGAGATCGTGATCATGCCCGTCACGTACCAGGTGATCGCGTACGTGAAGAAACACGAGCCGAGTTACGGTGCGCGTTTGGAGGGGTAGAACCGGCCCAGCGTCTCGGCCTTGTGCTCGGCGAACCGGTCGTCGTCGATGCTGCGGCGGATGTCGTCGACGAGACGCACCGTGTACCGCTCGTTGTGGATGGTGCACAACGTGGACGCGAGCATCTCCTTCGCCTTGAACAGGTGGTGGATGTACGCGCGCGTGTAATTCGCGCACGTGTAGCAGTCGCAGTTCTCGTCGATGGGCGTGAAGTCACGGCGGAAACGGCTCGTGTTGATGTTGAAACGTCCGTCGGGGGTGTAGATCGCGGCATTACGTGCCACCCGGGACGGATTGACGCAGTCGAATGTGTCGGCACCGTGTTCGACAGCGACGAACATGTCGTCGGGTTCGCTGATCCCGAGCATGTGCCGCGGCTTGTGTTCCGGAAGTTCTTCGCTGCACCAGCGCACGATCGTGCCAAGATTCTGCTTCTCCAGGGCCCCGCCGATGCCGTAGCCGTCGAACCCGCGGCCCGTCTCACCGCGGATCGATTCGAGACCGCGGCATGCCTCGCGGCGCAGATCCTCGTACTGTGCGCCCTGCACCACACCGAACAACGCCTGGTAAGGGCGGTGGGCGCGCTGCGCGGTGAGCTTCTCGTGTTCGGCGATGCAGCGCACGGCCCACGCCTGTGTGCGCCGCAATGACTCCTCCTGATAACCGCGGGTGTTCATCAGGGTGGTCAGCTCGTCGAACGCGAACATGATGTCGGCACCCAGCTGATGCTGGATGCGCATCGACACTTCCGGGGTGAAGCGGTGCTTCGACCCGTCGAGATGCGACTTGAAGGTCACGCCGTCGTCGTCGACCTTGGCGAGCCGTTCCTTACCCTTGGCGATGACGTCGTCGTTCTGGACACCCACCGACTCCATGGCGAGGACCTTCTTGAATCCCACACCGAGCGACATGACCTGGAATCCACCGCTGTCGGTGAAGGTCGGACCGGGCCAGTTCATGAATTTTCCGAGGCCTCCGGCCTCGTCGACGATGTCCGGCCCCGGCTGCAGATACAGGTGGTAGGCGTTCGCAAGGACCGCCTGCGCCCCGAGATCGGCCATCGCCTCGGGCAGCACCGCCTTGACCGTCGCTTTCGTGCCGACCGCGATGAACGCCGGTGTGCGGATATCGCCGTGCGGTGTGTGGATGGTGCCGGTACGCCCCAATCCGTTGTCGAGGCGGGTCCCGATGGTGAAGAACGGATCGTTCGGGGTGGGCACGGGTGTGTCGGTAACGCTGGGGTCGGTCACATCGTCATCCAATCATGACGCCTGCAGGTTCTCTGTTCGCGTACTGCTGATGTGTGGTGTGCACCCGCAACCGTGGCCGGAGTCGCCGTCACACGTATGGTCGCCGCGTGGCGACGGCAAAGATCGCCACACCCGCCAGCGCCAGCACCACGCCGACGGCTGCGGGAGCCGTGTATCCGAATCCCGCCGCGATGACGACACCGCCGATCCACGCACCGAACGCATTCGCGAGGTTGAACGCCGCATGGTGAAGCGACGCCGCGAGGGTCTGCGCGTCGTCCGCGACATCCATCAACCGGACCTGCAGACCCGGCCCAACGGCGGCGCAGCCTGCACCGAGCAGGAAGACCAGCAGTAGCGCCGTGTAGGGGTTGTGCGCTGCCGCGATGAACACCGCAAGCAGTACAGCGAGCGACGTCACCGTCATGAAGATTCCCGGCACCAGAGCGCGGTCGGCAAGACGCCCGCCGACGAAATTTCCGACCACCATCCCGATTCCGAACAGCATCAGAGCGACGGGGACGAGCGACTTCGACAACCCTGCGACATCGGTCAGGGTCGTGCTGATGTAGGTGTAGACCGCGAACACGCCACCGAATCCGATGACCGCTACCGCGAGCGTCAGCCACACCTGCTTGCGTCGCAGAGCGCCGAGTTCGATCCGCACACTCGTCGTGGGAATCGACAGGGACGGCACCCACATCGCAATAGCTGCTACCGTCACCGCACCGATCACCGCGACGAGGACGAACGCGGAACGCCACCCCAGCGCCATTCCCAGCCACGATGCCGCAGGCACCCCGACGACGTTGGCAACCGACAGGCCCATCATCACCAGCGACACCGCCCGAGCACGCTGACCCTGCTCCGCGAGATGCGCCGCTACCAGCGCCGCGACACCGAAGTACGCGCCATGGGGCAGGCCGGCCAAGAACCGGGACGCGACGAGCAGCTCGTAGTTCGGTGCCAGCACGGTCGCCGCGTTGCCGAGCGTGAACGCGATCATGAGTGCGATCAGCAACGTCTTACGCGGCAGCTTTGCGCCGATCACCGCGATCAGAGGCGCCCCGACGACGACCCCGGCCGCATACGCCGACACGACATGACCTGCGGTGGGTTCGGAGATACCGAGCCCGGACGCGATGTCGGGCAACAGACCCATCGCAACGAACTCGGTGGTGCCGATTCCGAACGACCCCAGGGCAAGCGCCCACATCACCCAGGCCCGTCGCGGGTGGGTGGCAGTCGTGCGGGCCGGACGGTCGGAAGCCGTGGTGGTCATGCAGGAGGAACCTTCGATTGTGCGAGTTGCAGGAGCCGGTCCATCGGCGCTGATGGTGTCGGCCATGCGACACCGCGGACCGGGCAAGCTTCCATTGTCCTGCGACTGCGCTCCGACGACGATTCGAGACGACGTGAGTTATGCCATGCCCCGCATCACCGATCCGGGCACTACCACTTCGTGCCTGCGCGCTCCGAAGCGAGCAGCCGGAGCGCGCCGTCGTCGATCCGGTACCGGCTCATCGTCGACAGGGCCGGCGCGTACACGTGGACGCTGATGGCTGGGACGTCAGACTCGTTCGCCACCTCGTGAATGTGGCGGGCGCCGAACCCGCGAACCTCACCGGATCGAATTTCGTTCCGCGACAACGTCACCGGCGATCCGAGCAGGACAGCGTCGGGCGGCGCGTGCACGGTGGTCTCGGTGAGCACGCCCCGCGCCACCGCGAAGGCACCCGCGCTGCCGCCGTGATCGTGGATCTCGGTCCGCTGACCGGGGAGCCAGGTGAGCAACCACACCTCGTGGTGGTCGACGACGGGCAGCCGGGTGTACCAGCGCTCCTGCTCGTCGAATCGAACGGCCGACAGCCATCGGCCGGGATCGCGTGCGATCTGCAGCGCGAGGGAGGTGAGATCGAGGTCGGCACGGATGGGCAGGTCTGGCTGAGTGAGCATGGGGAACGTCCTGAAATCGGGGCACAGAGGTACCCGGGCGGAACAGAAGAGAGCGGCGATTTCAGCGACAACAGCAGCGATGCGCGTCGTCGGCACGGTTCGAGCCCGTGCAGAGACCGCGGTGCGCGTTCGCCGGGAAGTTCACGCAGACCATGTCACCGGTTACGGAACCGCACGTCAAGAGTTCTACTCACCACCGTTCGAAAAGAAACGTGCCGGATTGCCCGTGCGCAATCGCACGCCGACCGAGCCGCCGAGTGCGAGAGGTGCGGCGTAGGGACGGTCGGACCCGAGCAACACCCGGTCCTCGCCCAGATGCGCCAGCACCGTTGCCACGATCTCCCGCCCGTACGACGACGTCTCCATGTACACACCCGGTGCGGGCACATCCACGGGCCCGCCGCGGGTGGCCATGCGGTCGGCGTGCAGTGGGGCCAGGCCCGCGAGCATGGCGAACAGCACCCGCAGCCTCGGGAATCGGCGCGCACCGAACTCGTGCCAGGCGAACCATGCGGTGTGCATCTGACCGACGTACGACACCATCGCCGGCCACCACGCCGGCACATCGGGCGCCGCTGCCGGACCGGGGTGAACGAACAGCGGTGCGCCTGCACGCTCGAGTTCTGCCAGCAACGGCGCGCACCGATCGAACCCCTCCCGATCGATCAGTGCGGTGGCCGGTATCTGCAGGCCGACGCACCCGGCGTCGAGCACATCGCGCAGCATCCGCGGGTCGGGCTCGACGACATTCGCGGCCGCCCACACGCCGAACGGCGCAGGCAACGCCAGCGCACCGTGGTGGTAGGCGTCGAGCAGTGGGCCGGACTCGCCCGAGGGAAGTACCTCGATTCCCAGCGCACTCGACATCGACACCAGGGCGAGATCGATTCCGTCCCGGATGGTGAGAGCAGCTCTCGCGGGAACCGAATGGTCGGCGGGATCGACCTGATAGGGCGGCTCGCCGGACAGGTGCAGTGTCCAGCCGTCGAGCCGGGGCGGGCTGCTGCGGTCGCGGAGGGCGTCGACGAACGACGACGGCCACAGGTGCTGGTGTACGTCGACGCGGGGTCGTCGCTTCATGTGCTCCAGCGTTGCCTCCCCCGCGGTATCGAGTCAACCGTTCACGTCAGAACGGGCCTCTCGACTCGTGCCGACCTCCTCGCCTCGACTCGTCGCGCCACGAACTTGCCGATCTCGTCGACCCACAACACCGTCGATCCCACCGCGACCGCGAGCGCCCACTGGTACGACGTCAGTGAGGTGGTGTCGAAGAATCCCTGCAGCACGCTCATCTGCACCACACAGATCTGCATCACGATGACCGCGACAATCGCGATCCAGATCGTGTGATTGGTCAACGTCCGCATCGAGAACACCGAGCCGAGGTTCGATCGCACGTTGAAGAGATTGAAGACCTGGTAGAACACGAACGTCGTGAATGCGAGGGTTGTCGCGAACAGCGGGTCGGAGGCACTGTCGGGGAACCACTTCGGACCGTAGTAGAGGACCGTGATCGTTCCTGCGGTCATCAGCACGCCGAGACCGAGGATCCGCTGTACGCGATCCCGGGTGAGCAATGCTTCCTTCACCGGTCGCGGCGGCCGGTTCATGGCGTCCGGCTCGGTGGGGTCGACTCCGAGGGCCAGCGCGGGTGGACCGTCCATGATGATGTTCACCCAGAGGATCTGCAGTGCGGTGAAGGGTGCGCCGCCCGCCAGCCCGAGCACACCGGCGGTGAGGAAGATCAGCACGAATCCCCACGCCGTGGTGAGCTGGAACTTCACGAACTTGACGATGTTGTCGTAGATCCCCCGGCCCTCGGACACCGCTGCGACGATCGTCGCGAAGTTGTCGTCGGTGAGGATCATGTTCGCAGCGCCCTTGGAGACGTCGGTGCCGGTGATGCCCATCGCGACACCGATGTCGGACTGCTCCAGCGCAGGCGCGTCGTTGACACCGTCGCCGGTCATGGCAACGATCTGGCCATCTGCTTGCAACGCCTTGACGAAACGGATCTTGTGTTCGGGCGCTACTCGGGCAAGGACACCGAATTGTGCTGCTGTCCCACGGAATTCGTCGTCACCGAGCGCATCGAGGTCGGCGCCCGCTGCGGCTCGCCCGCGGATACCCAGTTCGTCGGCGATCGCCGACGCAGTGACGAGGTGGTCACCCGTGATCATGTGCACCGAGATGCCGGCATTGTGCGCCACCTCGATGGCATCCTTCGCTTCGGAGCGTGGCGGGTCGGCAATGCCCACGATCGCGTACACGGTCAGACCGGCCACCGCGTTCTGCAGTGCCTCTGCGTCGCCGCGAGGTACCGCATCGAGTGCGCGGCCGGCGATCATGAGAGTGCGCAGCCCCTCCGAAGCAAGATCCTCGACCGCGCGACGTATCCGCGTGCGGGTGGAGTCGTCGAGCGGGACCGTGCCGCCGGCACGCAGGGTCGACGAAGCTCGCTCGAGCAACACACCGGGCGCGCCCTTCGCGAAGCACTGATAACCGCCGTCCGGACCGGTGTGGAACGTCGCCATGTACTTGTAATCCGAGTCGAACGGCACTTCCTCGATCCGGGTCAGAGCCGTCCGGCTGCCCTCGACGTCGATTCCACCCTTCTCCGCGAGCACCACCAGCGCACCTTCGGTGGGGTCGCCGACGAGGATGCCGTCGCGTACCGTCGCGTCGTTGCACACGGCCATGCCGAGCAGAGCTTCGGTGAGATCGGGGACGGGCCTGCCGTCACCAACGAGAATCTTGCCCTCGGTCCCGTATCCCGTGCCGGTGACGCGAAAGCTGCGGCCGTGCACCAGCAACCGCTGCACCGTCATCTCGTTGAGCGTCAAAGTGCCGGTCTTGTCGGTGGCGATGTGGGTGGTACTGCCGAGCGTTTCGACAGCAGCGAGTTGCTTGACGATCGCGCCCCGAGCCGCGAGCCGCGACGCGCCCATCGCCAGCGTGAATGCGACGACCGCGGTGAGCCCTTCGGGGATGGTCGCGACCGCGAGTGATACGGCGGTGACGAGAAGTTCGGACCAGGTCTGTCCGCGCAGTAGGCCGAGGACGAACACGAGCGTGACCGTGATGACCGCAATGATCGTGAGAGTCTGCGCGAGCTGTCCGATGCGCCGCTGCAGCGGAGTCTGTTCGGCACCGGCGGTACCGAGGAGCGCGGCGATCGCTCCCATCTCGGTGCGCATGCCGGTGTCGGTGACGATCATCGAGGCGCGGCCGCGGGTCACCTCGGTGTTCATGAACAGCATGTCGTGGCGGTCGCCGAGTGGGGCGTGGGGGTCCTCGACAGGATCGACGGTCTTGTCGACGGGTTGTGACTCACCCGTGAGTGCGGCTTCTGCGACCTGGAGTCGTACAGCGGCGACGAGACGGCCGTCGGCGGGCACCGAGTCGCCGGCCTCGAGTTGGACGATGTCACCTGGGACGAGATCGGCGCGGGACACTTCGACGCCGCGTCCGTCACGCAGGACCCGCGCGGTCGAGACCGACATCTGCTTCAGTGCCTGCAGACTGTTCTCGGCGCGGGCTTCCTGCACGTAGTTGAGGACAGTGTTGAGGACGATGACCGCGAAGATGACGACGGGAGTCTCCCACTCCCGCGACACGGTCGCGCTGACGACGGCCGCGACGACGAGAACGAGTGTCATCTTGTCGGCGAGCAGCGAGAGTACTTTCCGCCACGCGGGAATGCTCTTCGCCTCGTCGAGCACGTTGAGCCCGTACTCCGCGCGGCGGCGCTCCACGTCATCCGCGGCCAGCCCCCGATCAGGGGCGACATCGAAGGACTCGGCGACATCGTCTGCGGGTCGGGTGTGCCACTCCGTCACGGTCTCGGCTGCCATCGACATTCCTCCGCGTGCTCGGTGGGTCGTTCTCACCGTAACTGCATGTGGTACTTCTGCGCTGGGCGTACGTTCGTGATGTGGTGGAAGGGCAGCGTCGAAATTCGAGTAGGAGCAGCGATGAGCGATTTCCCGAAATCGGATCAGCCCGTCGTTCGCCTGTCCGATGAACAGGCCTGGGAACGACTCGCGTCCGAGAAGGTGGGACGCCTCGTCACGGTCGTGGGTGAGCGTCCCGAGATCTATCCCGTCAACTATGTCGTGTCGGACGGCAAGGTGTACTTCCGGACCGGGGAGGGAAGCAAGCTCTCCGAGCTGACCGTGCATTCCACCGTCGCGTTCCAGACCGATCACATCCACGAGGACACCGCGTGGAGCGTCGTCGTGCACGGGAGCGCTCGCGTGCTGCGGAGCTTCGACGACGCTGCCAGGATCGATGCGCTGGGCCTGACCCCGTGGGTTCCGACACCGAAGTTCAACTACGTCGAGATCACGGCGACAGAGATCACCGGCTTGCAGTACAACCTCATAAAGGGCTGATACGGCGGTGACCTCGACGCAGTCGAACCGGCTGCTCATGCGGTTCATGTGGTTGTCGGTCGCGGCGGCACTGACGACGATGGCCCTCAAAGCCCTTGCCGCGTGGTTGACGGGATCGGTGGGTCTGTTCTCCGACGCCCTCGAGTCCGGCGTCAACCTGGTCGCAGCGATCGTGGGTCTGCTCGCGTTGCGGCTGGCTGCGAAGCCCGCCGACTTCAACCACGATTTCGGTCACGGTAAGGCCGAGTATCTATCCGCTGCCGTCGAGGGCACGATGATCTTCGCGGCCGCGGCCGCAATCCTGTGGACGTCGATCGCGCGACTGCTGTCGCCGCAGCCTGTCGAAGAAGCCGGCCTCGGTCTTGCGCTCTCGGCCGGGTCATCCGTGATCAACCTCGTGGTCGGCTTCGTGCTGATCCGTGAAGGCAGGAAACACCGGTCGATCACACTGGTCGCAGACGGCAAACATCTCCACACGGACGTGTGGACGTCGGTGGGGGTATTGGCGGGCGTAGCGCTGGTGGCAGTCTCGGGGTGGGACGTGCTCGATCCGATCGTGGCGATCGTGGTGGCCCTGAACATCCTGCGCATCGGGTACGGGCTCGTGAGGCAGTCCGTCGTAGGCATGCTCGATGCCTCACTCCCCGCGGAGGATGTCGCCGTCGTGAACGCGGTACTCGACCGGTATCGCACATCGGAGCCGGTGGAGTTCCTTCCCGCCCGCACGCGTGAGTCGGGTCGCCAGCGCTTCGTGTATCTGACGGTGCGGGCGCCGGGCGACTGGTCGGTGCGTGCCGGGCACGAACTACTCGACCGGCTCGAAGCCGATCTTCGGGACGCGTTGCCCGGAGTGACGGTGTTCACCCACCTCGAGCCGTTGGGCTATCGCAGGCGTGGCACCGCTCCTCGCGCGTAACGCAGCTCTCAGGAGGACACCACGAGTCCGGCGCCGAGACCGAACATCAGGACCGCGACACTGCCGTCGAGAATCCGCCAGGATCCTGGCTTGGCGAACCAATTGCGCAGGTAACGCGCGCCGTACCCGAGGGCGACGAACCACACGGCACTCGCGGCGATGGCTCCCGCACCGAACCACCAGCGTCCGGGGTTTCCGTAGTGGTTGGCGACGGATCCGACCATCAACACGGTGTCGAGGTAGGTGTGAGGGTTGAGCCAGGTGAGTGCGAGGCAGGTCAGTAGCGCGGCACCGATCGTGACAGCGCCACCGGGTGCAGCCGACAACGCCGAAGGACGCAGCGCACGCCGCGCGGCGAGCAGCCCATATCCGATGAGGAAAGCGGCTCCTGCCCAACGGATCACATCGATGACGCCGGGTGCGTGATCGAGGATCGTCGCAATTCCCGCGATACCCGCCGTGATGAGGAGCGCATCGGAGATCGCGCACACTGCGATCACGGGCAGCACGTGTCGTCGCGCGATGGCCATGCGCAGAACGAACGCGTTCTGCGCACCGATCGCGACGATCAGTGACAGACCTGTGACGAAGCCGGCGGCGAGAAGGGACATGCGTTCCACGCTAGGAATCCGGCCATCATAAGAACAATTGATTCAGCTAACGCTGCATTAGAGTTGCTTCATATGGACGTCGACTTCTCCCAGCTGCGGACCTTCGCGGCAGTCCTCGACGAAGGCACCTTCGACGGAGCCGCTGCGGTCCTGCGGATCACACCGTCGGCGGTGAGCCAGCGCATCAAGGCCCTCGAACAGCACGTGGGCCAGGTTCTGCTGCGCCGCACCCGCCCGGTGTCCGCCACTCCGTCCGGCGAAGTGGTGATGCGTCTGGCGCGGCAGGTCGCGCGACTCGAACAGGACGCCTCCGAAGAACTCGGCTTCACCGCCGACGAACACGCCTACGTGACGATTCCCCTTGTGGTCAATGCCGATTCGATGTCCACATGGATGCTGCGCGCGCTTGCACGCATGCCGGTCCGCCACCGCGCCCTGTTCGAACTGCACCGCGAGGACGAATACCACTCCACCGCATTGCTCCGCGACGGCACCGCGATGGCTGCGGTGACCTCCGTCCCCGAACCCGTGCAGGGCTGCACCTCCGAGGAGCTCGGATCGATGCGGTATCACGCAATGGCCAGTGTCGACTTCGCCGAGCGGTGGTTTCCCGACGGCATGTCCCCGGAGGAGCTGCAGAAGGCACCGATGCTGACCTTCGATCGCAAGGACGATATGCAGGATCGATTCCTGCGCAAGCGAACCCGTCGCCGGATTACGGCACCCCGCAACTACGTTCCCGGGGCACTCGAATTCGTCGATGCCGCGCGCCTCGGACTCGGCTGGGGCATGCTTCCTGATCCGATGCTCACCGACAACACCGATCTGGTGAGTCTCGCACCCGACCACCCGCTCGACGTCCCGCTGTACTGGCAGCGCTGGAGACTGGACTCCCCCGTCCTCGACGCCCTCACCGCGGCGGTCCGTCGCACGGCGCGGGAAGTGCTCCGTCAGCCGTAGGATTCGACTACACACCATTCCGGGGAGGCGAACGACATGACGGACCGGCCCGACGAACACGATCTGCGATTGAGCGACGACGAACGGCTGCATTCCTTGAACGTCATCAGTGAGCACTTCGCGGCGGGGCGGCTGGATGCCGACGAATTCTACGAGCGTTCCGGCGAGATCGCGGCTGCCCGCGCGCTCGACCCCCTCCGCAATGCATTCCGCGGACTTCCGGGAGGCGCACCGTTGGAAGTGGTCGACAACCGGATCCGGAAGGTATCCACCGAGATCGCCGAAACCACACCCGTCGGCACTCCGTCACGCAGCGCCGAGACTGAGCTGTCGTCTCTGCTCCGGCGAGGAAATCTGGTCGAATCCCTCGACTGGGTGATCATCGGCATCACCCTCGTGACGTTCCTCGTACTGAACAATGTGTTCGATTGGGACCACGCCTGGCTGGTCTGGCCCAGCCTGGTCGTGACCCTGGGACTACCTCGATTGATCTTCAACTACAGCGACTCCGACGAGGAGCTCTACGAAGAGTTGAAAGAATCCGAGAACGAAGAGCGCAAGAAGCGGTTGAAGCAGGCCGCGGACCGGATCAAGCAGCTCGAGAGCAACGACCGCGACACCTGATGGTCAGTCGACGAGTGCCTTGAACTGCGCCTCGTAGAGGCGCGAATACGCGCCGCCACGCTGGAGCAGATCCTCGTGAGCGCCCTGCTCGACGATCCGGCCGTCCTCCATCACCACGATCCGATCCGCGTCGCGAATCGTCGACAAGCGATGGGCGATCACGAAACTCGTGCGATCGTCGCGCAACCGCGCGGTGGCCTGCTGCACGAGGAGTTCGGTGCGCGTGTCGACCGAACTCGTGGCCTCGTCGAGGATCAGGATCGAGGGCTTCGACACGAACGCCCGGGCGATCGTGATGAGCTGCCGCTCACCGGCACTGAGGCTTCCGGCTTCCTCGTCGACGATCGTGTCGTAACCGTCGGGCAGAGCCCGCACGAACCGGTCGACGTAGCTCATCCGTGCGGCCGACATGATCTGGTTCTCGGTTGCGTAGGGATTGCCGTAGGCGATGTTCTCGCGGATCGTGCCCCCGAACAGCCAGGTGTCCTGCAGCACGATGCCGATCCGGGTACGTAACTCCTCGCGGAGCATCCCCGTGATGTCCACACCGTCGACGAGGATCCGGCCCGAATTCACCTCGTAGAAGCGCAGGATCAGATTCACCAGCGTGGTCTTACCCGCCCCGGTCGGTCCGACGATCGCGATCATCTGCCCTGGCTCGGCGCGCAACGTCAGGTTCTCGATGAGCGGGCGTTCCGGAGTGTACGAAAACGACACGTTCTCGAACTCGACGAGGCCGTGCCTGCTCCACGGCATCGTGGGCGCCGCGGGCTCGGGCTCCTGCTCTTCCTCGTCGAGGACCGCGAACACGCGGGTGGCGGATGCCGCGGCCGACTGCAAGAGATTGATCATCGCGCCGATCTGGGCGAGGGGCTGCGACAGCTGCCGCGAATACTGGATCATCGCCTGGATCTCACCGAGCGTCGACGTGCCCGACGCCACACGCAGACCACCGATGACCGCCACGACGACATATCCGATGTTGCTCAGGAAAGTCACCAGCGGCATCACCAGTCCCGACACGAACTGGGCCCGGTACGCAGCCTGGAACAGCGTGTCGTTGGTTGCGGTGAATCGCCGTTCGATCTCCTCGGTCCGGCCGTACGCGGTGATGAGCTCGTGCCCGGTGAACGACTCCTCGATCTGCCCGTTGAGCGTGCCCGTCGCATCCCATTGCGCCGCGAAATGCTTGCGTGAACGCTTCGCCACGAGAATCGTCACCACGGCCGCGGCAGGGACGAGCAACAGCGCGATCACCGCGAGCAGCGGCGAAATCCAGAACATCATCACCACGAGCCCGAGAAGGGTGAACACCGCCAGCACCAACTGGCTGATGGACTCCTGCATACCCGTCGACACGTTGTCGATGTCATTGGTGACACGGCTGAGCAGATCACCGCGCGAATGCGTATCGAAGTAACGCAGCGGCAGACGATGGATCTTCCGCTCGACGCTCGCGCGCATGTCCCGCACGGTGCGCTGCACGATCTCGTTCAATCCGTACGCCGCAACCCAGATCAGCGCGGACGACAACAGGTAGAGGGCGAGGACGATGACGAGGGTGCGCCCCAGACTCGTGAAATCGATTCCTACTCCGGGGATCACGTTCATTCCGGCGACCATGTCGGCGAACTGGTCGCGACCCTCCGCACGTAGCTGCGCGATCGCGGCATCCTTCGAGAGCCCCGCCTGCAACTGCATCCCGATCACACCGTTGAAGATGATGTCGGTACCTCGGCCGAGCACGAGGGGCGCGATCGACGAGCTCACCACACCGAGCAACGCCGCGATCATCACCGAATACACGACGTACCGATGCGGATGCAGCAGACCGAGGATGCGGATGATCACGCCCAGACGTGACTGCGGGGCGGCCTGTTGTCCGGCCGTGTCGGGCGACGTCATACGGCGGCCATTCTCTGCGATTCGACGATCTCGGTGTACGTCTGGGAACGACCGAGCAGTCCGAGGTGCGTCCCGGTCGCGACCATGGCGCCGCCGTCGAGAACGACGATGCGATCCGCGTCCTGCACCGTCGAAACACGCTGAGCGACGATGAAGACGCACGCGTTGCGCGTTTCGGGTTCCAGCGCCGCGCGCAGTCGCGCGTCGGTCGCAGGGTCGAGCGCCGAGAACGCGTCATCGAACAGATAGATGGCGGGTTTACGTACCAGTGCGCGGGCGATCGCGAGTCGCTGTCGCTGCCCGCCCGAGACGGTGGTGCCCCCCTGTGACAACACCGATTCGAGCCGGTCCGGCATGGCGTGGACGAACTCGGCGGCCTGAGCCACTTCGAGTGCGTGCCACAGTTCGTCGTCGCTCGCGTCGGCGCGGCCGTAGCGGAGATTGTCGGCGATCGTGCCCGAGAACAAATACGCCTTCTGCGGCACGACGGAGATCCGCGACCGAAGCACCTCGGGATCGAGGCGCCTGACGTCGACACCCGATACCAGCACCTGCCCGTCGGTGACGTCGATGAGTCGCGGGATCAGACGCATCAATGTGCTCTTGCCCGACCCGGTACCGCCGATGATCGCGGTGGTGGTGCCGGGCTCGGCCCGGAAGCTGATGTCGCGCAGCACGGGCGCGTCGGCACCCGGATAGGAGAACCCGGCACCCCGTAGTTCGACGTCGATCCGAGCGCCGAGTTCGCGCACCGGTTCCGTCGGTGCCGCGACGGTCGGTTCGGTGTCGAGGACCTCGAGGATGCGCCCTGCGCACACGCTTGCGCGCGGCATCATCATCGCGATGAACGACGACATGAGGACAGCCATGAGGATCTGCGCCACGTAGGTGATCATCGCGGTGATCGAGCCGACCTGCATGGAGCCGGAATCGATCCTGGCACCGCCGACCCACACCACAGCGACGGTACTGACGTTCGCAATGAGCAGCACCGCCGGATACAGCACCGAATTGACGCGGCCGACGCGCAGCGCCGTCGCGGTGAGATCGTCGTTGGCGCGGTCGAAGCGGGCCTTCTCGGTGTCGTCGCGAACGAAGGCCCGCACGACACGGATGCCGCTGACCTGTTCGCGCAGCACCCGATTGACTCCGTCGAGCCTTATCTGCATGACCCGGAATCCCGGCAGCATCAGTGCGATGAGCACGACCATCGTCAGGATCAGGGCCGGTACCGCAACCGCCAGTACCAGGGAAGTGCCGACATCTTCGCGCAACGCCATGATGATGCCGCCGACGCCCATGATCGGGGAGGTCACCACGATGGTGCAGGTCATCAGCACGAGCATCTGAACCTGCTGTACGTCGTTGGTGTTGCGGGTGATCAGCGACGGCGCTCCGAAGGTGCCGAATTCGCGGGCGGAGAACCCGCCGACCCGCTGCACGAGCGCCAGCCGGACGTCTCGTCCGAACGACATGGCGGCTCGCGCAGCGAAGTACACGGCGCCTATCGAGCAGCCGACCTCCACCGCGCTGATCCCCAGCATGAGGAGCCCGGTACGCATGATGTAGTCGATATCGCCGACTGCCACGCCCTGATCGATCAGGTCGGCGTTCAAGCTCGGCAACAGCAGCATGCCCGTGGTGGCCGCGAGCTGCAGCATGACCACAGCTATGAGCGAACCCTTGTAGCGCACGAGAAAGCGCCGTAACAGCCGAACCAACATGGGCAATACGCTACCTGCGTCTCCGGACGAACCTCGCGGACCTCACACCCGGCTGGACTCCGGGGTCGCGCCAACGGCTTCCAGCTCGCGCGTGAGCTTCTCGCCCTCGACGTCGACGTTCGGCAGGATCTTGTCGAGCCACTTCGGCAGCCACCACACCTTGTCTCCGAGCAATGCCATCACCGACGGGATGATCACCATGCGGACGATGAACGCGTCGAAGAAGACGGCGGCGGCGAGCGCGAAGCCGATGGACTTGATCAGCGAATCCGGTTCGGCGATGAACGCGGCGAACACCGAGATCATGATGATCGCGGCGGCGCTCACCACGCGGGCGCCGTGCGCGAAGCCACTGCGCACCGCGTCCAAGGCGGATGCACCGTGTACATAGTCCTCGCGCATGCGGGTCACCAGGAACACCTGGTAGTCCATGGCCAGGCCGAACACCACGCCGATGAGGATGATCGGCATGAAGCTCACGATCGGCTGCGGGTTCGAGATGAGACCGCCGAAGCCGTTCTGGAAGACCGCCACGGTCGCGCCGAAGGTGGCCAGGACGCTCAGCAGGAAGCCGAGTGTCGCGGTGAGCGGCACCAGGATCGAGCGGAACACGAGCATGAGCAGGATGAATGCGAGACCCACGACCACCGCGAGGTACGGGACGAGCGCGCTCTGCAGGCTCTCCGACACGTCACCTTCCAGCGCGGTCTGACCCGTCACGCCGTACGAGAGGCCGTACTCGTCGTTCAGTGCTGCTTCGTCGGCGCGAATCTCCGAGACGAGATCCATCGTTGCAGGATCGGTCGGGCCGCTTCGCGGCGTGATGAGAATCTGCGCGGTGTCACCGGCTTCGTTCACCGCGACGATCTGGGCGTTGACGACCTCTTCGTGCTCGTACAGCGAGCCGAGGACCGCACCGAAGACGGCGTCTGCCGAAACGTCCGCGTCGCGGGCATCGGCGACAACGACGAGCGGGCCGTTGCGTCCCGGTCCGAATCCTTCGTCGATCAGATCGTAGGCCTGGCGTGCGCTGGTGGCAGGATCGCCCGTCGCCTCGGTGGGCAGGGCAAGCCGCAGGCCGGTCGCGGGGAGTGCGAGAACGCCGAGGAGGACGACGCCTGCGACGAGCGGAATCAGCGGACGACGGGTGATGGCGCCGATGAACTTCTGTGCAGCGCCGGGCTCACCGCCCTCGGAGTCGCGTGAATTCAGTCCGGGAATGCGGCCCGCGAATGCCTTTTCACCGAAGAGACCGAGCACGGCGGGCAACAGCGAGATCGCGATGAGCACTGCCATGAGCACAGTGAATGCGGCGGCGTACCCCATCACGGACAGGAACGGGATGCCGACGACGCTCAGCGCCATGAGCGCGATGATGACGGTCAGGCCGGCGAACACGACGGCGGAACCCGCGGTACCGACGGCACGACCGGCGGCCTCGGCACGATCGGAGGTATTGAGCAGCTCGTGCCGGAAGCGCGAGACGATGAACAGCGAGTAGTCGATGGCGACGGCAAGGCCGATCATGATCGCAAGTGTCGGCGTCATCGAACTCAGGTCGAAGAAACCGGTGGCGATGGTAATGCCCATGCTTCCGATGCCGACACCGACGAGCGCAGTGATCAGCGGCAGACCGGCTGCAACGAGTGAGCCGAAGGTGAGGGTGAGCACGATCGCGGCGATGCCGATACCGATGAGTTCCGCGGTGCCGCCGGGCATCGTCATCTCGGCTGCGGCGGTGCCGCTGACCTGCACGGTCAGACCTGCATCACGAGCGATGTCCGCAGCTGCGGCGATCTGGTCGCGCATGGCCTGGTCGACGTCGGTCATTTCGCCGTCGAACGGCACGGTGACGAAACCGACGGTGCGGTCGGCGCTGAGCGGCGACAGGGCCTGTGCATCGGCGCGCGCGGCCTCCTCGGGTGTGCCCTGCTGCGCGGCCAGTCCCAGCATCTGCTGAGTGAGACCGGCGTCTGCCGTGACCGGGTTGGTCAGAACGCCTGCCTGTTGTTCGGGGGTGGCGGTGGCCGGGTCGACCTTGGCAGGCGCGGAAACCGTGTCGATCCCGCGGATCGCGGCGAGAGTCTCGTCGATGGCCGCCATGTTCTCGGGGGTGTCGAGGGTCTGTCCGTCGGGCGCGGCGAAGACGTACCGTGCGCTGAGTGCGTTCATCGGGTCTTCGGCCGTCGGGAACCGCTCGGCCATCAGATCCTGCGTCTGCTGCGCGGGGGTGCCGGGCAGGGTGAACGAGTCGGTCGTCGGGCCGGACAGCGTTGCTGCGCCGACTCCGAAGAGGACGAGCAACGCGATCCAGAACGAGAGGACTGCGCCTTTACGCCGGTAAGCGAACTTGCCTATCCGGTAGAGGTAGGTCGCCACGGCAGGCACCCTTTCTTCGATCGAACATGGTCGTGGTCGTGGGGGGTGTTACGAGAATCCCCGTCGCAGCAGCTCGAAGGCTTCCCGGATGAGGTGTTCGGGTGAGGACGCGGAATTCGCCATGGACATCTCGATGGCCGATTTGATCGCTCCCAAACTGACGTAGTGCACCAGGTTGGGGTAGATATCCGTGGCCGGATCAGTGCCCGTACGCTCGGCGATGACATCGACGAGCAGCTGCGATGAGCGTTTCGCGACCTCGATGTGTCGGGATTCGTTACCCGAGCCCTCCTCGACGAACGCGACGCAGGTGCTGATGTCGTCGAACGACCACTGCGGGTCGGTCACGAGCCCGACGGCACATTCCTCGAGCGAAGACATGATGGGCTCGTCCGCAGGGCGGTGCCGAAGAAGATCGATCCAGGTTTCGATCAGGCCCTCGAAGTGCACGAGGACCGCTTCTTCCTTGCTCGCGAAGTAGTTGTGGAAGGTGCGTGTCGAGACGCCGGCCCTGGCGGCGATCGCATCTGCAGTGACCTCATGCAGGCCGTGTTCGCGCGCGAGTTCGGCAGCGGCGTCCGCGAGAGCCGCGCGGGTGGCGGCTTTCTTGCGGTCGCGCAATCCGAGTTGAGTGCTCACTCCAACAACGGTACAGATTTTGCAGAGCCGTGTAACTTTGCAGAGTTCTGCAATATTTATGCGATCGGCCACACCTGATCGCCGCGAGTAATGCAGCTCACACCACGCGGCGCTCCCATGCGCCCGGATCCGAGGTCAGGTCGCGAACGAACTCCGACAGCTCGTCCGCAACAACATCCGCGAGCGTCACATCCTCGAGCACCGCACGCAGGTTCACCCGCACCGCAATCCATACGTCCCGCAGCCGTTCGGCCGCCCCCGTGTACTCCACACTCTCCGGCCGCTCCCCCCGCACCGACGCGAGTGGTCCTTCCACCGTGCGAATGATGTCGGCGATGGAGATCTCGTCGGCCGGTCGCGCCAACCAATAACCCCCATCCGGACCCCGACGACTGCGAACGAGACCACCCCGGCGAAGATCGGCGAGCACGGCCTCGAGGAATTTGTGCGGGATCGACTGGGCGGTCGCCAGCATTTCCGCCTTGGCCGGGCCGCCGTCACATGCGGCGAGCTCGAGTAGGGTCCGCACGGCGTAATCGACCCTTGCGCTGATATGCACTCTGCTCTCCCTGCAACATTCGACCGCTAATCCCTACCAATACTGGGGGAAATCCGCACAACCCGCCCAGCAATAGTGACGGGTGCCACAGGTGGAGTACATTGGACGGTCGTCCACGTACTACCTGGAGGCCCCGCAATGAGGGAGACCCTGTTCAGCGCGTGGGGATCGCTGCTCGAACCGTTGCACGACCCCGTCGCCCTCGCGATACCGGCGTTTGCGCTGTTCCTGATTCTCGAGTGGGTCGCGGCCCGCGCGCTGGAGCACGCCGAGCCGGGACCCGACGGACGCGTCCGCCCCCCGCGCGGTGGATACGAGATGCGCGATGCGCGGGCAAGCCTCTCGATGGGGCTGATCTCGATCGTGACGAGCGCCGGCTGGAAGGTGCTCGCACTCATCGGATACTCGGCACTGTGGGTGTACGTCGCACCGTGGCACCTGCCCGCCGACGCCTGGTACACGTGGGTGATCCTGCTGCTGGGGATCGACTTCCTCTGGTACTGGTATCACCGGATGGCGCATCGGGTTCGGCTCGTCTGGGCGACTCATCAAGCGCACCATTCGAGTGAGTACTTCAACTACGCAACCGCTCTGCGCCAGAAATGGAACAACAGCGGCGAGATCATCATGTGGTTGCCGTTGCCCCTCCTCGGCATCCCGCCCTGGATGGTGTTCGTGGGGTTCTCCGTAAGTCTCGTCTACCAGTTCTTCGTGCACACCGAGCGAGTGAGCACACTGCCCCCGCCGATCGAGTTCGTGTTCAATACGCCGTCGCACCACCGGGTGCACCACGGGTCGGATCCCGAGTACCTCGACCGGAACTACGCGGGCATCCTCATCATCTGGGACCGGATGTTCGGCACGTTCAAGGCCGAGCGGCAACGGCCCGTGTACGGGCTCACAACGCCCGTGGGCACCTTCGATATCTGGGATCTGCAGACTCACGAGTACCGGGCGATTGCGCGCGACTGGCGGTCGGCGACATCCTGGCGCCACAAACTCGGCTACGCCTTCGGGCCGCCCGGATGGACTCCGACGCAGTCGAAGACGGTCAGTTCACCGTCTCGAGGGTGATCAGGAAGTCCACACTTCCGGACTCGTCGACAGCGACGAATCCGAGGTTCGGAGGCTCGATGCCCCAGTCGGTCCAGGTGGCAGGAATGCTGCCCGACGCCACGATGCTCCCGCCGGTGCGCAGAACGTCGACGTCCACCGTCACGGTGCGCTCCTCGCCGCGCAGAGTGAGGATGCCGGTCGCCGGCACGGTGGCGACGGTGCCGTCCGTCGGCAAGGACGACACATCCACGGGCTCGGTCAACGTGAAGGTCGCGGTCGGGTGGTTCGCGGTGTCCATCACCATGCCGCGGAACTGACCGTCGCGTTGGGAGATGTCGGTGGCGATACCGTCGACCCGGACGGTGATCTCGGCTGCGGTGAGAGATTCGTCGGCGATCGTTGCAGTGCCCGAAACCTGGTCGGTGCTCCCCACCACGGTGACGTCGGCGCCTCTCAGGATCTCGTGCACCGTGTAACCCGCCGCGGTCCGGTTGGGATCGGCGCCCGGGGTCACGGTCCACTCGCCGTCGAGCTCACCGGTTGCGGCCTCCGCGCCGGACGTCGATACCGAGGCAGCCGGCGCGTCGTCCTCCGCAATGAAGTTGCCGTAGAGCCACGGCGCGACGAAGAAGCCCAGCAACGCGATCACGACGACGGCGACGAGGACCCACACAGCTTTCCGCATGGGGCGAGATTAGAAGACGTTTCGACCCCGCGGGGACTCTCCGCCGAATTCTTCCGCGAAATCGGGGTTGCTTGTCATCGAGCAACGACTTGGGCCGCGACCGCTGCCCCCACCCACCGGCGCAGATAACGACGCATCTCGTCGTCGCTTCGTGGCGGGTTGCCTGGAGAGACGAAGAACGACTGCATAGTCCGCAGAAGGTATTCGACGAGTTCGTGCAGCGTCGCGTCGTCGTAACCGTAGCTCTCCCACTCGACATCGAACCGTCGGATCATGGTCATGCCGAAGGCCTGCGCTTCGTCGGATGTCATGTTCTCGGGGTGGACGTTCGCGTACGAACTCGACAGCAGAAGCCCGAGGTGCGGAGTGCGGCGCACTTCCGCGAGGGTGAAGACGACGGCTTCGACGGTCGCGTCGACGGGGTCGACGATGCCTTCGACGCAGTCGGCCAGACGGTCGAGGAACCCGGCGACCGACGCGATGGCCGCAGCCTTCATCAGCGCATCTGCACTGGGAAAATAGCGGTAGACCGTCTGCCGGATGACGCCCAGCGATTCCGCGACCTGCGCGATGCTGATCGCCGCGCCGGTGCGCCCGATGATGTCGACCGCGGTCTCGACGATGCGCCGGGTTGCCTCATCGTCGCTGTCGGGCGGACTCCCACCCCACCCTCGCCTACGTGCCACAGCCGCCTCCTGAAATGAGGGGCCCGACATTATCACGTAGCCCAATCCCGGAGTGGGTATGCCAGGAGTTTTACACGAAAGTCATCATACATACCTGAGTCCAGTCGTATGATACTTCCAAATCGTCGGTCCTACCTGCCCCGACCTGACCGGACAGCCCCGAGAACGAGGTAGAAGAAATGACAAACCTGCACGTCCGCAAGATGCGTTTCGCGTTCGAGGACCACGACGTGCCTTTCCTGTGGAACCCCGAGAACCCCGCCTTCTCGAGCATGGCCAACGCGGTCTCGTTTCTCGCAGTCGGTTTCGAGAAGATGATCGTCCAGATGATCACCGAGGCGAAGCCGCAATTCGCTGACGCCGTGGTTGCCGAAGAAGCCGATGCGTTCATGCGACAGGAAGGGCAGCACTCCACCGCGCACCGCCAGCACGTCCGCGCCCTGATCAAGAGATACCCCGGCCTGCAGGAAACGCTCGACGAGGTGATCGGGGCCTACGACAAGCTCACCGCCGAGACGTCGCTGAAGTACCGACTGGCCTACACCGCAGACCTCGAAGCGACCTTCACCCCTGTCTTCAAACTCATGCTCGACAACGACGCGTCGCTGTTCCGCCCCGGCGACGACCGGGTCGCATCCCTGTTCATCTGGCATTTCGTCGAGGAAGTCGAGCATCGAAGTTCGGCGCTGATCATCTACGACTCCGTCGTCGGCAGCGACGTCTACCGCATGCGCGTGGCCGCCTCGGTGTTCAAGCACGTACTCGACGTCATCCGAATCGCGTGCGCGGGCTTCAACAAGCACGTCCCCCTCGAAGACCGCAAGATCGACGCACTGTCGATGTTCGCGTCGTATCGGCGTAAGCAGAAGCTGCTCCGGATGATTCCGGGGATGCAGGCCGCGAATGCCGGGCCGATGCCACGTGCGTTCGACGACCTCGGGCTCGGCGAACAGCTCATCGCGCTACGCGGCATCATCCGAAGCCAATTGCCGAAGCACAACCCCGAGCATGAAGATCTACCCGAACTCGCCGGAGTGTGGTTCGAGCGTTTCGACGCCGGATATGACGTCACCAAGTGGTACACCGCGGAAACCGCTGCACCGGGGGTCAATTGATGTCGGATCTGTGTTCGCCCACCTTCGAAGACCTCGCGACGAGACTCGGCTTCTCCTGCGACGAGGCAGGCGGGCTCGTCGAACTCCGCAACCCGCTGGCGCTCGAGAACTGGACGTTGCCGGTACTCGAGTTCACCATCGTCGTCGGCGCAGTGCTCGCTCTCGTCTACGCCATCATGCGACTGCGCCGGCACGGTGACCCCACCAACCTGGTGCTGTGGCTGGGCGCGTGCGCATACCTGTTCATCATCGAACCGCCCCTGTACTTCCCGGCCGCGTTCGGGATCGAACAGCACGTCGACACGATGTTCGCGCACAACGTGTTCACCGTCGAATTCATGTGGGGCAGACTGCCTCTATACATCGTCGCGATCTATCCGCTGCTCGCGACGCTGTCCTTCGAGATTGTCCGGATGCTCGGGGTATTCCGTAGATACGGCGTGATTGCGGGCGCAGTGGCCGTCGGCTTCGTCCACCACGCCTTCTACGAGATCTTCGACCACCTCGGGCCACAACTGCGCTGGTGGGAATGGTCCCTGGACAATCCGATCAACCAACCGTTCTTCGACTCCGTTCCGCTGCCGAGCGTCGTAGTGTTCGCCGCACTGTGGCCGATGTCCCTTGCCCTGTGTACACAATTTTTCGTCGGCCGCCACATCGACCGGGGAGAGAGCTTCTCCGGCCTCCAATTGGTCTGGCGCACAGTCGTCATCGGAATCCTGGCATCGGTAGGCACATTCGTCCTGCCGATCCCTGCCACCGTCGTCGGAATGGGGAGCACGACGGTGCGCGGGTTCATGTACGCACTCGAACTCGTCGTCCTGTGCGCGGTTGCGATCTGGGTGCTCGCTCGCCAGTGGTCGCGGCTGCGCCGCGGCGACTCCGACGCCCCCGCCTACACGAACGTGTTCGTCCAGCGGTTCTCGCTGGTGTACCTCGGCGTGCTGGCGGTCCTCTGGATCACCGCGTTGCCCGACTATTTCTCGGCTGTCGACGGCGTCACCGACAATGGCGATCCCATCGGCAACCTCTGGTATGTCGCGGCGTGCTTCGTCGTCGCCATCGCGTGTGTCGCCGCGACCTTCACCGTTCCCCGAGCCGGGTCCGCAACCGATGCCACGACCGTCGGAATTCGGGAAACGTCATCATCGTGAAGCAGGTGCGCGCATTGTGAGCATTCGCGCTGCCAGCAGCGCGGAGATCACCATGAGCACCATTCCGATTCCCGACGTGATGGTCACACCGCTGTCGAACGCCTCTCCCGCGGCTCCGAGCAAGGCTGTCGCCTGCTCCGCGGGCAGGGCGTCGGCAACGGCGTGGGCACCGCCCAAGGTTTCCCGAGCGGCGGTCGCGGCTTCCGGGTCGAGGCCGGCCGGAACCCGCAGGTTTGCGCCGTAGGAGGCGGTGAGGATCGAGCCGAGCACGGCGGTTCCCAGCACCGCGCCCATTTCGTACGCTGTCTCGGACACCGCCGACGCCGCGCCTGCCTTCTCCGGCGGCACGCTAGAGACGATCAGGTCGTTCGACAGGGTCTCGGCGGCGCCGATCCCTGCCCCGAGAACCGCGAACGCCACGATGATCGGAGCAAGGGCCGTGGGCGAGGCCAGCATCAACACGAGCGCGTATCCGAGCGCCGACAGCAACAACGCCGACACGATGATCGTCGACGGCCGGACCCATCGCACCAATGTGACCACTGCCAGACCCGCCACCACCATCACACCCAGCCCGGGAACGAGGCTCAGACCGGCCTGCATCGGGCTCTGCCCGATCACCAGCTGGAGGTGCTGGGAAACGAAGAACAGGAACCCGACGAGAGAGACCACCGAGAGCAAGTTCACCAGGACCGCACCGCTGAACGTGGGCACACGGAACAGCCGCACGTCGAGCATGGGATCCGGCCGGCGTAGCTGACGTCGCACGAACAACACGAGCGAAACGACCCCGACGACGGCGAATGCAGCCGTCATGACGACCGATTTGCCGTTGGCGAGATTCTTGATTGCGAACACCAGCGGCGCGAGCGCGAGCATCGACAGTGCAATGCTCACCACGTCGATACGTCCCGGTGTGGGGTCTCGGGATTCCGGCACGAAGACCGGGCCCAGAACGAGCAGCGGGATCAGCACCGGCACCGCGAGCAAGAACACCGAGCCCCACCACGCATGTTCGAGAAGGAACCCGCCGACGATCGGACCGAGCGCGGCTCCCGCCGCGAAACACGACGCCCACACCGCGATCGCGAGCCGACGTTGCTCCGCGTCGAGGAAGATGTTGCGCAGCAACGACAGTGTCGATGGCATCAGCATCGCCCCGAAGAAGCCCAGTGCCGCACGCGACGCGATCAGCGCTTCCGCCGATGGCGCATAGGCCGCGATCACAGAGACCGCAGCAAACCCTGTTGCACCGATCAGCAGTAGCCGTCGTCGCCCGATGCGGTCGCCGAAGCTGCCCATCGAGACGAGCAGGCCCGCCAGAATCAACGGGTAGATGTCGATGATCCACAGCTGTTGTGTCCCGCTCGGCCGCAGCGCTGCGGAGATCTCGGGTAGCGCGAACGCAAGCACGGTGTTGTCGACCGAGACCAGCAGCACCGGGAGCATGAGGACCGCAAGGGCCACCCACTCACGGGGGCCTGCCTTGGGGACATCTGCGGTTGCGTCCGGTGATGAGACAGGCGTGAACGACACGGCAATCGACTTTCGAGAGAGTTGAGATTCGAACCCTCGTTACTATACCATCTGGACGGTGCAGTAACGAGGGTCGTATCATCTGCCCTGTGCCGCCCCCTCCTGCCGCCCGCGCCAAACTGCTCGACGCCTTCGTAACCATCCTTCTCGAACAGGGTGAACGCGCCGCAACCCTCGACGCGGTCGCCGCCGCTGCAGGCGTGTCGAAAGGCGGCCTGCTCTATCACTTCCCCTCGAAGGACGCCCTCGTCGAGGGCCTCGCCGATCACGTCGAAGAACTCGCAGCGGGGGATGCCGCACTCATGCGGGACGCCCCCGAGGGTCCGGCCGCCTACTACATCCGTACGTCCGTCTACGCCGACACGCCACTCGACCGCGCCATCATTGCCACCACACGGCTGAGCCAGAACGCGATCCCGCGAGCCCGTCTGGCACTGAATCGGATCAGCCAGGGTTGGATGGACGTCCTTACCGACACTGTCGCCGACCCCGCAACCGCGCGCGCTGTCATGTTGATCGGCGACGGCCTCTACTACAGCGCGGCGATGTCCGGCGAGACCGACGACACACCGCCAGAAGACGTCGACGAACTGCTCGAGGTCGTGCAGCGTCTGATCGACCGCCCCTGAACCGCATCGGACATACAGCCGCATCGGACAGCCGCACGGTGCCGACAACGCGCGGCTGCCTTTTTCGTGCGCGGTCGCACACCCACAACAGAAAGTCCCCCACCTGTGTGAACAGGTGAGGGACTCGTGGCGGTGGCGGTGGGATTTGAACCCACGGACGGGGGTTACCCGTCACACGCTTTCGAGGCGTGCTCCTTAGGCCGCTCGGACACGCCACCGCTAGAAGACTTTACCGGATCGGGTCGCCGTGCCGAAATCGCCTGGTCATGACTCGAACGGAGGCGTGCGCCGGCCGCGGAAGAACACTTCCAACATCTCCGCACACTCTTCCTCCAGCACCCCACCCCGGACCTGGGGGCGGTGCGTGAGCCGACGATCACGTACGACGTCCCACAGCGACCCCACAGCACCCGTCTTCGGCTCCCACGCACCGAAGACCACGCGCGACACCCGAGAAAGCACCAGCGCACCAGCGCACATCGTGCACGGTTCCAATGTCACGGCGAGAGTTGCACCCTCGAGCCGCCACCCGTCCCCGTAGACCTGCGCGGCAGCCCTCAGCGCCAGCACCTCGGCATGAGCTGTCGGATCGCCGGTCGCCTCGCGTGAGTTCGCGCCGCGAGCGAGCTCGGTACCGTCGGGTGCGAACACCACCGCGCCCACCGGGACATCCCCGGTGGGCGCAGCGGCCGCAGCTTCCAACGCGACCCGGATCAGCTCCTCGTCGTCGCGCAGTCCCATCTAATTCATCTTGTCGAGCGTCGCGCTCAACACGTCGTCGAATCCGAGTCGCTGCGCGATCTCTTCGATCTGCTCGTCGGGATACAGATCCGTCTCCGACAGGATCACCGCCAACACCGGCTCGGGCAGCCCCATGTCGGCCAGGATTGCGAGGTCACCCTCTTCCCAGGGCTCCACATCGTCGAGTTCGTCAGGGTCGATATCCGGGATCTCGACGTTCAGTGCATCGAGAACATCGGCCGCGATGTCGTAATCCACGGCCATCGAGGCGTCCGACAACAACAGTTGAGTGCCTGCCGGTGCAGGACGAACGACGATGAAGAATTCGTCGTCCACATTGAGCAGACCGAACACTGCTCCGGAGCTCCGGAGCTCACGCAATTCCGTCACCGCCGCGTCGAGGCTCGTCAATGCTGATGCTGACAGTGCACGGCACTTCCAGCGTCCGTCCTCACGCGTCACTGCAACGGCAAAACCTTCGAAGTCCTCTGTCGAACTCACCGCGGGGCTCTTGTCCCCGACACGCTGTGCAGCCATGCGCGCAACGGTAGTCGGCCCGGTCCCACGAATGAAGCCCACCGGTGAATATGCCAATCTGAAGCGGTGCCCACACCTGCCGCCGCGCCCCCAATCTGTGTACTCGGTCTCGGTCTGATCGGCGGATCCGTGCTCCGGGCCGCGACAGCGACGGGCCGTCGAGCCTGGGGATACAACCGATCGGCACATGCGGTGGACGCCGCCGTCGCGGACGGGTTCGACGCATCCACCGATCTCACAGCCACACTGGCGCGTGCGGAAGAAGCTCGAGCACTGGTGGTGCTCGCTGTGCCGGTGCCCGCCGTCGACTCGATTCTGGCCGCCATCGCCACGCACGCGCCCAACGTGGCGTTCACCGACGTCGTCAGCGTGAAAGCACAGATCGCCGACGCAGTCGCTGCTCGCGGACTGTCGGCGCGCTTCGTCGGGGGTCATCCGATGGCCGGGACAGCCGAGTCGGGGTGGGAAGCCGGGTCCGCGGATCTCTTCCGCGACGCCGTGTGGGTCGTCACCGTCGACGACGACACGGATCCCGAGTTGTGGCAGCAGGTCGCCGCGCTTGCCCTCGACTGCGGTTCTGTCGTCGTCCCCGCCGAATCCCGCGAACACGATGCCGCGGTCGCGCGGATCTCCCATCTGCCGCATCTGCTGGCCGAAGCACTCGCGATCTCTGGAGCCGCAGGCGGCGACCTCGCGCTCGGGCTCGCAGCCGGATCGTTCCGCGACGGGACACGTGTCGCGGCGACCGCACCCGGCCTCGTCGACGCGATGTGCGAAGGGAACGCCACTGCACTTCTCGAGACCCTGGACGAGACCCTCGACGTCCTACGCGCGGCACGTGAGCAGCTCGCAAACGGCAGCACCGGCGACCTCACTCGCCGCGGTCACGCTGCCCGCACGCGTTACGAACAGCGCCGACGCCATCCGATCACCGGGATCATGCCCGGCGACGACAATTGGATCGAACGCCTGAGAGAAGCCGGACGGCAAGGAGGTGTGTGGGTGTGACGAACCTTCGCGATACCGCTGCGGCCCTCACCACCGGAAAACTCACCGCGACCGAACACGTCCGCCAGGTCCTCGCAGATCTCGACTCGCTGGCAGGCACACCCTGGTCCAACATCGTGGCCGCCCGCGACGACGCTGCAGCCCTCGAGAGCGCAGCACGTGCGGACGCCGAGATCGCTGCGGGTAACTGGATCGGCCCGCTGCACGGCGTCGCGATCGCGGTCAAGGACAACATCGATGTCGCGGGGCTGCCGACGCGCTGCGGCAGCAATGTCTTCGCCGACGAACCGGCGGCCGACCGGGACGCCCGCATCATCGAGAGGTTGCGTGGGTCCGGTGCGATCATCGTCGCGAAGACGCACCTGCACGAGTTCGCGTACGGACCTACCGGCCTGGTCAACGCCTCGGGTCCGGCTGCTCATCCGCACGATCCTGCCCTCATCAGCGGAGGATCGTCCTCCGGTTCCGCGGTGCTCGTCGCGAAGGGCATCGTGCCGGTCGCCATCGGCACCGACACCGGTTGCAGCGTCCGCACACCTGCGGCGTTGTGCGGCATCGCCGGATTCAAGCCGAGCAGCGGGGCACTACCCGTCGAGGGTATCTTTCCGCTGTCCACAACCTTCGACCACGTCGGCCTGCTCACCACCGACAGCCTCGACACCGCACTCGCATGGGGGGCGATGCCAGGAGTCGCGCATCTACGTTCCCCGGTGTCAGGGCTGAGAATCGGCCGGCTCCGCGGCGGAATCTGGGACCTCGCCGACACGGAGTTCGACGCTGCAGCAGACCTGGCATGCCAGACCCTCACAGATCTCGGCGCCGAGGTCGTGGATGTCGCTCTGCCCGAAACGGACGATCTGCTCGGCGTGTACCCGATCATCACCGGATCCGAGGCATACGAAACCCACCGCGACAGGTTCGAGGCCGACCCTGGTCGCTATCAGACGCCCACGGCTACGCTCCTGGAGGCTCAGAGGGATCGGCCCGCCCACGAGTACCTCCGTGCGCTACGGACGGCTCAGAAGCTCCGGCACGGTGTCCTCGAGCGCTTGCGTCGCACCGAGAACCTCGACGCACTGATCACTGCCACCACGGGCATCCGATCCGCGAGCCTGAACAGCGATCCTGCCGAGCTGCGAGCGCCCCTGCTCCAACGCTGCATCCCGTTCAGCGTGCTGGGTGTACCCGCGATCTCGGTGCCCGCGCCCGGCGACGCAGGCATCGGGCTGCAGATCGTCGGGCTCACCGCAGGCACCGGTGGGCACGGTAGCCACCCCGCAGAGTCCGCGGCGCTTGCTGCCGCGCTGGCGGTGGAGGGCGTCGACGAAAACTAGATGCGTTCGGCCAACCCGCGATAGGTGACGACGAATCCGTCTTCGTCGACCGTGACGGAGGAAGACGACACCGGTGACAGAACGTGGATCCCGTCCGCGGCGCTGCTGTAGATCACCGTGGCTTCCTGCACTGTCAGGTCGAGCAGATTGACATACACAACAGGAACTTCGAGTTCGTCGGCGCCTTCTTGCAGGCGGTAACGCCGGATCGGCAAGGCGTTGAAAAATGGGCTGAGGATCACATCGACGTCGAGCGCCCCACCGAATGATGCTCGCTGATGGTGGGTCCCACTGTCCACCATCCAGATGCCCTCTCCGGACCGGCTGATGGACATGTGCCGCTCACCGGCTGCCATCGTCGTGCGCACCGACAGCCGACGGGTCACTCCGTCCTCATCCGTCACGAGGTCGTAGGAGGCGCTGAACGCCGGATGTTCAGAACATTCGGCTCCGACGATACGGCCGGTCGCCTTGATGCGCTGGCCGCTCAGCTGCACACGTACCGATTCCATCCGGGGCGCGTCCAGCGACCGCCAGGTCAAGAGCGCGGGCCAGTTGGACGCTGGGGTTGCCGCAGGACGAACGGCATCAGAGTCTGGGCTGCTCACGATCTATACCGTATGCGACAAGTCGTCGCCGAGCGGCATCGGTGCCGTAATTGGAGATCCCACGGCAAGGAGACTTCTCACAGCACAGTTCTCCCCCTCGTGGGGGGAGCTCCCTACACCACGCCTACCTGCATCGATGTCTCCAGACCTCGGATCGATCCACCCATCGAGTCCATTCATCGGCTGTGCGGACATCCGCCACGGAATGAAGATCGAAAACTGTCCGACGCAGCCGTCCCGGAAACGGTTCCTCCGCCCTGTATTGGCCTAGAGTCGCTTCATGCGCACCGTGTGGACAGTTCCTCTGAACATCGCCCAGACATTGCTGGAGTCTCCGGAAATCCAGATGTTCCTGACCAGCAATGAGCTTCCGGAAACCGCGGACGACCCACGGCAGAGACTCTCCGAGTTCACACTCGCGCTGGGTGCCCTGGCACGCAACAGTGGACGCACATTCAGTTCGATCGACTCCGCCAACCGCGAACTGTTCGGGGGTGCTGCCGGTGCAGTTCCCGTAGCACTCCGGCTGACCGTTCTGCGCGCTATCGTCACCAAGGTCGACGACCGGACGCCGACACCCAGACCGCTCCAGAAGAACGTGATCGACCAGCTCGGTGCGTATGTCTACGCGATTGTGGACTCCCGCGACCGCAGCATCCTCTACGTCGGAATCGGTAGAGCCAATCGCATCTTCACACTCACCTGGACAGCGCTCGGTGAAACCCACAAACTCGAGGAGTCGAAAGAGAAGGCGCCCGTCGCGACGCCTGAGACCGAGGCGGCACTCCGTCGCATCAAGGCGGTGTACGACTCCGGCTACTCGGTCGAACACTTCATCATCGCCGATGCGCTGCGCCCCGCGACCGATCCGGAGCACACGGCAAGTGACGTCGCGCAGGCAGTCATCAGCTCGCTCGGGCTGCTCGAACCGCATCGCGGAGAACCGGTACTGACGAACCTCGCAGGCACGAACGAGGAGTCCGAAGCCGACCGCACCGCAATTCCGATTTCGGAGATCGTGCGTCAGTACTCGGCCCAGGCCGCGCCCGAACCTCCCACGCCGTGTGTGGTTCTGCGTATCAACGAGGCAAAGAAGGCGTCGACGGAGGCCGTACGTGAACTCGCGTCGCGTCCCTGGCCGGCAGGGACCGCAGCCCGAGGAATCGACGGACTGCCGATCATCGTCGTCGCCGACAACATAGTGCGCGGTGTATATCGAGCGACAGGTTGGGAAGCGGGTGCCCGCACCGAAGAAAACGGCGGCACAATTCTCTACCGGTTCCGCGGGGAAGCCGACCCCGAGCTCGAAACAGCCTTTGTCAATACACGTCTGACTCCGGATCGTCTCGGACTCAAACGCTGGCCGACGAGTGGTTGGGCACCACGCCTCACCCGCGCACTTCCGACGCCCGGTGGGCACCCGAAACCGAAACCGGCACCCCGACCGAACACCACCCGACCCCACACGAAACCCACACACTGAAACAACAAGAGCCAGGGAGGACAGGGACACCATCCCCGCCCTCCCTGAACTCTCTCCACCTACGAAAACACGAAAGGGACCCCACAACGTGGGGCCCCTCTCGGAACAAATGCACGGCGGCGACCTACTCTCCCACACCCTGACGAGTGCAGTACCATCGGCGCAGACAGGCTTAGCTTCCGGGTTCGGAATGGGACCGGGCGTTTCCCCATCGCTATAACCACCGTAACTCTATGAAACTATACCCACGCTCACGCGTGTCGAACCGAGTGAACACAGCCCCCTCACGTCAGGAGCTCCGCCCACCCAATTCTGACGAATCGGGTGCTGTTTCAGACACCGCACAGTGGACGCGTAACACCTTCATGATAAGTCCTCGGCCTATTAGTACCAGTCACCTCCACACATTACTGCGCTTCCAGTTCCGGCCTATCAACCCGGTGGTCTGCCGGGGGCCTTACCCCAATAAAGGGTGAGAAACCTCATCTTGGAACAGGCTTCCCGCTTAGATGCTTTCAGCGGTTATCCCTTCCGAACGTAGCCAACCAGCCATGCCCCTGGCGGGACAACTGGCACACCAGAGGTTCGTCCGTCCCGGTCCTCTCGTACTAGGGACAGCCTTCCTCAAGTTTCTTACGCGCGCGGCGGATAGAGACCGAACTGTCTCACGACGTTCTAAACCCAGCTCGCGTGCCGCTTTAATGGGCGAACAGCCCAACCCTTGGGACCTACTCCAGCCCCAGGATGCGACGAGCCGACATCGAGGTGCCAAACCATCCCGTCGATATGGACTCTTGGGGAAGATCAGCCTGTTATCCCCGGGGTACCTTTTATCCGTTGAGCGACACCGCTTCCACATGCCGGTGCCGGATCACTAGTCCCGACTTTCGTCCCTGCTCGACCTGTCAGTCTCACAGTCAAGCTCCCTTGTGCACTTACACTCAACACCTGATTGCCAACCAGGCTGAGGGAACCTTTGGGCGCCTCCGTTACATTTTAGGAGGCAACCGCCCCAGTTAAACTACCCACCAGGCACTGTCCCTGAACCCGATCAGGGCCCGAGGTTAGACATCCAATACGATCAGAGTGGTATTTCAACAACGACTCCACAAACACTGGCGTGCCCGCTTCACAGTCTCCCACCTATCCTACACAAACCGAACCGAACACCAATACCAAGCTATAGTGAAGGTCCCGGGGTCTTTTCGTCCTGCCGCGCGTAACGAGCATCTTTACTCGTAATGCAATTTCGCCGAGTCTGTGGTCGAGACAGCAGAGAAGTCGTTACGCCATTCGTGCAGGTCGGAACTTACCCGACAAGGAATTTCGCTACCTTAGGATGGTTATAGTTACCACCGCCGTTTACTGGGGCTTAAATTCTCAGCTTCGCCACCACAAGGGCAGCTAACCGGTCCTCTTAACCTTCCAGCACCGGGCAGGCGTCAGTCCGTATACATCGTCTTACGACTTCGCACGGACCTGTGTTTTTAGTAAACAGTCGCTTCTCTCTGGTCTCTGCGACCCCACCCAGCTCACACCGTAAAGGCGATCACCAGACGAGGTCCCCCTTCTCCCGAAGTTACGGGGGCATTTTGCCGAGTTCCTTAACCACAGTTATCTCGATCGCCTCAGTATTCTCTACCTGACCACCTGTGTCGGTTTGGGGTACGGGCCATGTGAAAGCTCGCTAGAGGCTTTTCTCGGCAGCATAGGATCACTGAATTCACCACAACGGCTACGCATCACCTCTCAGGCACATGAGTGGCGGATTTGCCTACCACTCGCCCTACAGGCTTACACCGGCTATTCCACCAGCCGGCCCAGCTACCTTCCTGCGTCACCCCATCGCTTGACTACTACCACCGAAGGTCCCGTGCATCCACACACCCATCCCCCGAAGGGAACAGACCTGCTTCAGGACGGTTAGTACCAGTGATTCATCAGGGGCGCGTTCACACGGGTACGGGAATATCAACCCGTTGTCCATCGACTACGCCTGTCGGCCTCGCCTTAGGTCCCGACTCACCCTGGGCGGATTAACCTGGCCCAGGAACCCTTGGTCATTCGGCGGACGAGTTTCTCACTCGTCTTTCGCTACTCATGCCTGCATTCTCACTCGCATGGCCTCCACAACTAGTTCACACTGCTGCTTCCACGGCCACACGACGCTCCCCTACCCATCCACACCACTGCACAAGTTTCCGCAGAAACAAGCGTGTGTCATGCGAATGCCGCGGCTTCGGCGGTGTACTTGAGCCCCGCTACATTGTCGGCGCAGGACCACTTGACCAGTGAGCTATTACGCACTCTTTCAAGGGTGGCTGCTTCTAAGCCAACCTCCTGGTTGTCTCAGCGATCCCACATCCTTTTCCACTTAGTACACGCTTAGGGGCCTTAGCCGGCGATCTGGGCTGTTTCCCTCTCGACTACGAAGCTTATCCCCCGCAGTCTCACTGCCGCGCTCTCACACCCTGGCATTCGGAGTTTGGCTGACGTCAGTAACCTTGTAGGGCCCATCGGCCATCCAGTAGCTCTACCTCCAGAGTGAAACACGCGACGCTGCACCTAAATGCATTTCGGGGAGAACCAGCTATCACGGAGTTTGATTGGCCTTTCACCCCTACCCACAACTCATCCCCTCAGTTTTCAACCTAAGTGGGTTCGGGCCTCCACGACGTCTTACCATCGCTTCACCCTGGCCATGGGTAGATCACTCCGCTTCGGGTCTAGAACATGCCACTGCACCGCCCTATTCGGACTCGCTTTCGCTACGGCTACCCCACACGGGTTAACCTCGCGACATGCCACTAACTCGCAGGCTCATTCTTCAAAAGGCACGCCATCACCCACCAGCCACCAAAGGCTGCACAGGCTCTGACGGATTGTAAGCGCACGGTTTCAGGTACTATTTCACTCCCCTCCCGGGGTACTTTTCATCTTTCCCTCACGGTACTAGTCCGCTATCGGTCACCAGGGAGTATTCAGGCTTATCGGGTGGTCCCGACAGATTCACACCGGATTTCACGGGCCCGGTGCTACTTGGGTACCTTTCACGAGAGCCGGCAAATTTTCGTCTACGGGATTCTCACCCTCTACGACAGGCCGTTCCAGACCACTTCGACTAATCCACCGGTTTCTTACTCTCGCTCATCATGACAGTGATGAGAAGAAAAGCCCCACAACCCCACAAGTGCAACCCCTGCCAGGTATCACACACCCATGGTTTGGCCTCTTCCGCGTTCGCTCGCCACTACTGACGGAATCACATATTGTTTTCTCTTCCTGTGGGTACTGAGATGTTTCACTTCCCCACGTTCCCTCCACACGCCCTATATATTCAGGCGCGGGTAACACGACATCACTCGTGCTGGGTTTCCCCATTCGGAAATCCTCGGATCACAGCTCGGTTGACAGCTCCCCGAGGCATATCGCAGCCTCCCACGTCCTTCATCGGCTCCTGGTGCCAAGACATCCACCGTACGCTCATAAACACTTACAACAAAGATGCTCGCGTCCACTGTGCAGTTCTCAAACAACACACAACAACCCCTACCGGAACCCACCCTGAAGGCGGAAAACTTTCGCAGGTCATCGTCGCTGATCAAACACAAACAACGTGTTCTCTCAGGACCCAACAGTGCACCGATATAACCCCTCGAATTCGCCACAGTGGACAAACCCGGATGAGAAGTACTTGTCAGCGTTCCACCCATGAGCACCACCGGACAACATGTGTGTCCGTAATGGCTCTGCCTGCTCCCCCGACACCAACGTGTCGATCCGAGACAGGAGATGCTCCTTAGAAAGGAGGTGATCCAGCCGCACCTTCCGGTACGGCTACCTTGTTACGACTTCGTCCCAATCGCCGATCCCACCTTCGACGGCTCCCTCCCACAAGGGGTTAGGCCACCGGCTTCGGGTGTTACCGACTTTCATGACGTGACGGGCGGTGTGTACAAGGCCCGGGAACGTATTCACCGCAGCGTTGCTGATCTGCGATTACTAGCGACTCCGACTTCACGGGGTCGAGTTGCAGACCCCGATCCGAACTGAGACCGGCTTTAAGGGATTCGCTCCACCTCACGGTATCGCAGCCCTCTGTACCGACCATTGTAGCATGTGTGAAGCCCTGGACATAAGGGGCATGATGACTTGACGTCGTCCCCACCTTCCTCCGAGTTGACCCCGGCAGTCTCCTGCGAGTCCCCACCATTACGTGCTGGCAACACAGGACAAGGGTTGCGCTCGTTGCGGGACTTAACCCAACATCTCACGACACGAGCTGACGACAGCCATGCACCACCTGTATACCGACCACAAGGGAAACCACATCTCTGCAGTCGTCCGGTATATGTCAAACCCAGGTAAGGTTCTTCGCGTTGCATCGAATTAATCCACATGCTCCGCCGCTTGTGCGGGCCCCCGTCAATTCCTTTGAGTTTTAGCCTTGCGGCCGTACTCCCCAGGCGGGGCGCTTAATGCGTTAGCTACGGCACGGATCCCGTGGAAGGAAACCCACACCTAGCGCCCACCGTTTACGGCGTGGACTACCAGGGTATCTAATCCTGTTCGCTACCCACGCTTTCGCTCCTCAGCGTCAGTTACTGCCCAGAGACCCGCCTTCGCCACCGGTGTTCCTCCTGATATCTGCGCATTTCACCGCTACACCAGGAATTCCAGTCTCCCCTGCAGTACTCGAGTTTGCCCGTATCGCCTGCAAGCCCGCAGTTGAGCTGCGGGATTTCACAGACGACGCGACAAACCGCCTACGAGCTCTTTACGCCCAGTAATTCCGGACAACGCTCGCACCCTACGTATTACCGCGGCTGCTGGCACGTAGTTGGCCGGTGCTTCTTCTCCAGGTACCGTCACTTGCGCTTCGTCCCTGGTGAAAGAGGTTTACAACCCGAAGGCCGTCATCCCTCACGCGGCGTCGCTGCATCAGGCTTTCGCCCATTGTGCAATATTCCCCACTGCTGCCTCCCGTAGGAGTCTGGGCCGTGTCTCAGTCCCAGTGTGGCCGGTCGCCCTCTCAGGCCGGCTACCCGTCGTCGCCTTGGTAGGCCATTACCCCACCAACAAGCTGATAGGCCGCGGGCTCATCCTGCACCGAAAAACTTTCCACCAAAAACCATGCAGCCTTTGGTCATATCCGGTATTAGACCCAGTTTCCCAGGCTTATCCCGAAGTGCAGGGCAGATCACCCACGTGTTACTCACCCGTTCGCCACTAATCCACCCAGCAAGCTGGGCTTCATCGTTCGACTTGCATGTGTTAAGCACGCCGCCAGCGTTCGTCCTGAGCCAGGATCAAACTCTCCGTTAAAGACTCATAATCAAAACCCCGAAGGGCTGATCAGTCAAAGACATCGAGCCAAATCACTAGCAAAAAAACTCAAACTAGCAAAACACTGACCACCACAGACGGAAGAATGTGATGATCAGCAAATTCGACCACCGAACATCATCGGTGATCGCACCAAAATAATTGGCACTGACATTCATCGGCACACTGTTGAGTTCTCAAAGAACACGCACACATCATCACTCACCGGACACATCCGGCTCGTTCCGAGGCAACTGTTCCAGCCTAGACCGTTTCACTCACGGACGCAAATCCGTGTGCGGTTCGGAACCAGGGGCGGTGCGAAACCTTACCAGAAGGTGTCGTACCAGTGAAATTCAGGCGTCTTCGTCCAACCTCGTTGTCCCTGACCGTGTGGTCCGGGTCGGTGTCCGTGTCGCTCTGACCTGGAATAAGTTACGCGAGGTCCTGCCGGAACACCAAATCGCCAGGTCAAATGGGTTTTTATCCGGAAGTGCGCCCGTCATCGGCACCGAATCGGTCAGTGGAGGACCGAAGGTCGTCGTGGATACGGCCCACCACCGCATCCGCAGACCAGGACACGTCGAACACTGTCTCCGCCACGAAAGGCAGGAGCTGGAGCCCCCGGTACCACGTGCCCATGTCTGCAGGACTGAACTCGGCTGCCTCCGGACGCGTGGCATGTCGGGCAAGAGTCTGCTCGAACGAGAGGTCGAAGACATAGAAGAAGGAGCGGTCGGTCGACCTCGCGAGACGCTCGAGCATTTCGCCGTACCGGTCGGGGTCGAGAATCCCCTCGATGATGGTCAACCGCCCCCGCTTCATGCACTCCGTCGCGATCATCTCGATGAGGTCGATGTTGAGACCTCCCGGTTCATCGCGCTCACGCAAGATCGTGCGACGGACGTTGTCTTGGGCGACGACCGCGCACTCTGCCTTACCGAAGCGGTGCCGTAGGGCCTTGGTCACTGTGCTCTTACCCGACCCCGAAGCACCACGGATCACCACGAGCGGGGGTTCGGCGTGTGCAACCACGAAATCACCGTAGCGAAGGACCGAAGCCTCGGTGAGGGTGTTCATCGCGGGACGACACCGTGTTCATGCGTCGACTCACGGATCAGTACAACTCTCGAGTAACGTCTCCGTTTGAGCCGAGCGAGGAAGGGTGCCGTGACGTCGACGGGGAACATGGTCGGGTTGTTCGCCGGAATCGGCGGCCTCGAACTGGGGCTGACGGAGCACGGTTGGAATACAGAGCTCCTGTGCGAGGTGGACCCAGGAGCACAAGCTGTCCTCGGCACGCGGTTTCCGAACATTCCCCTCCATCCCGATGTGACGCGCCTGCGCTCTCTTCCTCAGAACACGGAACTGGTCGCGGCAGGTTTCCCATGCCAAGACCTTTCTCAGGCCGGCCGGACCGCGGGGATCACGGGGTCGAAGTCCAGCCTCGTCGATGAGGTCTTCCGGCTTGTGAAGAGGAAGAACGGTCCCCGCTGGCTGGTCATCGAGAATGTGCCGTTCATGCTGCAGCTCGGCCGGGGTGCTGCGATGCGGCACATCACCGACGCGCTGGGTGAGCTCGGGTACATGTGGGCATACCGCGTCGTCGACGCTCGCGCTTTCGGTCTACCGCAGCGCAGGCAGCGTGTTCTGATGGTCGCCTCCCGTACCGAGGATCCCCGGACCGTGTTGTTCGGCGAGGACGCAGGCATGCCCATCGAAGGCAATCCCGACCTCTATCCGTGCGGGTTCTATTGGACAGAGGGTGTCCGCGGCCTCGGATGGGCGATCAATGCAGTCCCCACTCTCAAGGGCGGCTCGACGCTGGGTATCGCAAGTCCGCCTGCGGTGCGGTTGCCGTCGGGCGAGATAGTGACCCCCGGCCTGATCGACGCCGAACGACTCCAGGGCTTCGACCCCGATTGGACAGCACCGGCCGTCCAGGCTGCCGGCGTCCGGCCCGGACACCGGTGGCGGCTCGTCGGCAATGCGGTGAGCGTACGGATGGCGTCGTGGGTAGGTCACCGCCTCAGCCATCGGATCGAGTACTCCCCCGACCACGAAACGCCTCTGGCAACGGGCGACGCCTGGCCGAGCGCAGCCTGGGGGATGCAGGGCAAGACCTTCCGGGTCCACGAATCACTGTGGCCGGTCCACTCTCCGTACGAGGATCTCGGCGGGTTCCTCGACGAGTCCCGGTTGCTGTCGGCAAGAGCCACCGCCGGGTTCCTGCGCCGCGCGCGCTCCGGCAAGCTGCGCTTTCCTCCGGGCTTCCTCGACGACGTCGAGAATCATCTGGACCGTATGGGCGGCTTCCCGACAGTCGCAGCGTAGGGATTCGAGCACAGGGGGGTTCGTATGGCGTCGTCCGACCGACCGCCCACCGATGCTCGCACGCGCGCACGAATGAGCAGGCAGCGTCGCCGCGACACGGCACCCGAGATTGCGCTCCGGCGGGAGCTACACCGACGCGGGCTGCGGTTCTTCGTCGATCGCGCCCCGATAGCAGGTATGCGACGACGCGCCGACCTGGTCTTCCCCCGGCGACACGTTGCTGTCTACGTGGACGGGTGCTTCTGGCATCGGTGCCCTCTACATGCGACTGCCCCGAAGAACAATGCCGAGTGGTGGGACACCAAACTCGCGGCGAATGTTCGACGCGACCGCGACACGGATGCACGACTGACCGAGGCGGGGTGGACAGTCGTGCGGGTATGGGAACACGAAGATGCGACGACGGCGGCCGACCGTGTCCAGCGCTCCCTCGAATAGGGAGACGCCCTCACGGTAGGCCGCCGTCGCTGTGGTTACGGCTTTAGGTTACGGCTTGACCAGCTCTGCGTATCGAGCGATGTGCTGTTCGGCGCTGCCGAACTCGTACTCGATTGCCGTCAGCCGCTTGAAGTAGTGGCCGACGGCAAGTTCCTCGGTCATGCCCATCCCACCGTGCAATTGGACTGCGTTCTGGCCGATGAACCGTGCCGCACGGCTGGTTGTCGCCTTCGCGGCCGAGACTGCGCGAGCCCTGCCTACGTCGTCGGAGTCGAGGTGCAACACCGCAAGGTACACCGCAGAAACGGCCTGTTCGAGCTCCATGTACATATCGACCATGCGATGCTGCAGGACCTGGAAGCTGCCGATGGGCTGGCCGAACTGCTGGCGCTGCTTGCAGTAGTCGACGGTGTCGGCGAGCACCTTGCGCATCAGTCCGACGGATTCCGAGGCGACCGCCGTGATCGCCTCGTCCACAGTCCTGGAGATTGCACTCCAGGCCTTGCCCTGCTCGCCTAACAGTGCATCGGCGGGTAGTCGCAGCCCGGTGAACTCGAGGTCGGCTGCGCGGCGGTCGTCGATCGTCCGATACGAGTGGACCGCCACACCGGCGGGCGGAGCGCTGGCGTCGAACTCGAGCAGGAACAGTGAGATCCCGTCGGTATCGAATCGATCGCCCTCGGTACGCGCGGTGACGAGTATGTGGGTGGCCAGCGGCGCGCTGCCCACCACGATCTTGGCGCCGTCGAGCACCCATTCGTCGCCGTCACGCCGCGCTGTCGTGGTGACGTCGTGCAGTACGTATCCGGAAGTCTCCTCGGTCGCTGCGAACGCAGTAACGGCGTCGCCTGCCGCGATCCGTTCGAGGGTGGACTTCGCGCGGTCGCCCCCTGCGCGTCCGAGAAGTCCGCCCCCGAGAACCACTGTGTCGACATATGGCTCGATGACGAGCGCCCGGCCTAGTTCTTCCGCCACCACCATGAGTTCGACCGGGCCACCACCCATGCCACCGACGTCTTCGGGAAGAGTCGCACCAAGGATGCCGAGTTCGTCGGCGAATGCGCGCCACGCCTCGGGCTGCCAGCCCGCTCCCGTGGTCGCGGCCTTCCGGCTGCGGCCGAGGTCGTACCGGCTCGCGAGGAATTTGGCGACCGAATCACGAAGGAGCTCCTGCTCCTTGCTCAAACCGAAGTCCATCAGAGCCCCAATGCTGCTTTGGCGAGAATGTTTCGCTGAATTTCGTTGCTACCGGCGTAGATCGATCCGGCGCGGTCGTTGAAGTAGCGCAACGGCGCGACCGCTTGCCATTCGTCGCCACTGAGGTAGTCGCCGCTGGGCGGCACGAAATCCGCGACCGGGCCGCCAGGCTTCGTCGCGTGCGGCTGGTAGACGCGGCCGCGAGGACCGGCTGCTTCGAGCGTGAGCCGTGTAAGCGTCTGGCTGAGTTCGGTGCCGAGCACCTTGAGCATCGACGACGCGGGTCCCGGATCCTTTCCCGCCGCCAATGCGGCCAGCGTGCGATATTCGAGGATCTCGAGGACCTCGGTGCGGATGCGCGCGTCCGCGAGCGCCGCGGAGAACGACGGATCGTCGATGAGCTTGCCACCGGAGGGGCCCGGTTGCTCTGCTGCGGCCGTCGCGATCCGCTCGGCCATCACCTGCAGGGCGGGCGCTGCGGCTGCGCCACCGCGTTCGAAGACGAGCAGATACTTGGCGACCGACCATCCCTCGTCGATCTTGCCGAGGACGTTGCTCTTCGGCACCCGCACCTCGTCGAAGAAGACCTGATTCTGCACTTCTTCACCGGAGGTCATCACCAGCGGACGGATCTCGATGCCCGGCGCCGACATGTCGATCAGCACGAACGTGATGCCGTGCTGCTTCTTCTCGGACTTCGTCGTGCGCACGAGCGCGAACATCCAGTTCGCCTCGGTAGCATGCGTCGTCCAGATCTTGCTGCCGGTCAAGATGAGGTCGTCGCCGTCGTCGACCGCTGCCATCGTGAGCGACGCCAGGTCCGATCCGGACTCCGGCTCGGAGTAGCCCTGACAGAAAAAGACCTCACCGGTGAGGATTCCGGGGAGGAAGAAGTCCTTCTGCTCCTGCGTGCCGTAAGCGATGATCGCGTGCGAGACCATTCTGATCCCCATCGGCGACAGCGTCGGAGCACCGGCGAGGACCGACTCGCGGCCGAAGATGTAGTGCTGTGTCTGCGTCCAATCGCAACCTCCGTACTCGACCGGCCAGGCGGGGGCGGCCCAGCCACGTTCGTGCAGGATCCGCTGCCACTCCATGCTGGCCTCGTGATCGGAGTACACGCTCGTTGCAAGCGTGCCGGCACGACGCAATTCGGGTGTCAGCTTCTCATCGAGAAACGAGCGGACCTCGTCTCTGAATGCGGCTTCGGCCGCTGACCACGCAAGTTCCATGTTGTCTCCCAGCAGGGTCGCTCGCCGCAACCTTTTGGTGCGAATTGCCGTTAACTTTTCAGGATCGAACGGAGATTACTGGCGCGCGTACCCGAACGTCAACAGGGAATCCATGATTCCCACATCAGGTTCAACCGTCAGAATAGGTGAGACCCGGCGTTCACGTAATTGCTTCAGCAGCCTTGCATGCCCGACGGTCCAGAACAGAATTCTGATATTCGCCTATAGTGACTCTCGTCACGGGAGCTCTTACGTCTGGCAGGCACACCCACACAGGAGTCGAGCACATGAAGTTCTGGAGCGGCACAGCGTTCATGAAAACCGCAGAGATGCCTGGGGTCGCACGAATGCTCGACGAAGCGGGTTTCCACGGCATGCTGATCTCCGACCACCTCGTCTTTCCCAAGGAAATGACGACGATCTACCCCGGCCACGAAAGTGGCAAGATGTTCTGGCCCGCCGACACCGAGTGGCCGGATGCATGGGTGCTGATCGGCGCTATGGCAGCAGTCACCGAGAACCTGCACTTCGGGAACAACGTCTACATCGCGCCCTCACGCCCCATCATCGAGGTCGCCAAGCAGGTCGGCACTGCAGCAACGATCGCAGGCGGACGCGTGTCGATCGGGCTGTCCGCCGGATGGATGCGCGAAGAGTTCGAGCTCCTCGGCCAGGACTTCGACAACCGCGGCCCTCGGCTCAACGAGATGATCCAGGCACTGCGCGAACTGTGGAAGGGCGGCTGGGTGTCATGGAAGGGTGAGTACTACGACATCCCCGAGATGATGATCGAGCCTCATCCGCCCGAACCGGTGCCGATCCTGTGCGGCGGAGAATCGAAGGCAGCCCTGCGGCGGGCCGCACGATATTGCGACGGCTGGGTCGGCACCGCCTACACCCTCGACGACGCCGAGCATTGGATTCAGCGCATCAACGATCTCAGACGCGAGTACGGACGCGAGCACGAACCGTTCGACATCATCATGGGACTGCGCGACACCCCGTCCCTCGAACTGTACAAACAGGCCGAGAAGATCGGCGTCACCGGTGTGATGGTGTCGCCGTGGGCGAACTGGGAGCGCACGCACTCCGGCGACCACAACCATCTGCTGGGCAGCGCAGAAAGTTACCGGGCCCCCATCGCCGACTTCCGGGAGAAGATCATCGACCGGCTGACCTGAACTGGCCCGTCCCCCTACTTCGCCGGCGCCGTCTCGAAACGGTTGAGCTTGTACGTGGTCACCGGCGGCGGCACCAGATAGCGCAAGACTTTGAGTCCCAACCGGTACCGCAGCGGCCACGTCCGCCCCACCTCGGATTGGGGTGACGCGAACGTCCTCGATTCGAGCAACGTCAATCCGAGGGGTTCGAGCGTGTGCGGCTCATCGCACGTCCACACCATCCGGGCGGGCACCGCTTTGAAGACCGGATTGCGGTCCTGGCTGTTCATCATTGCCCGGCCACCGGTGTCGAATGAGATACCGGCCCCGGGGAATTCCTCCACGATGCGTTCGAGCACCGTATGCACCTGATCCGCCGGAAAGTACAGGAGCACCGCTTCGCTCAGCAGGAAGACGGGCCCGCCACGCTCCTTGACCTGCTCGAACCAGTCGGTGTCGAAGAGCGAACCCGCAGTCGTCGTGTAGCGGTCCGAATCGGAGAAGAAACGCCTGCGCAGTTCCATGGTGTCGGGGACGTCGAGATCGAACCAGTTCACGCGACCGTTGTCGAGTCGTTCGAATCTTGTCGACAACCCGCATCCGAGATCTACGACTGTGCCATCGGGATGTTCGGCGAGAAAGCTGCGCACGTAGCCGTCGAAGATCGACGCACGCAGCACCGATCCCGACAGCGACGGACCGCGGAACTTGGCGAAGTCGTAGTCGAGGGTGTCGACGAGCTCAGTGGCCTTGCGGTCGCCGAGCACGCTGTGACGGCGACGCGCATCGAGCGCCCGTCCGTAGAGCGGGATCAGCAGCGTTTCCTGAATTTCGCCAAGCGAGACGGAGTCACCCATCAGCCCAATATAGGTTAGGGAAACCTAATTCGAAATGCCTTCTGTGAATTTCCGCCCGCCCAGCGGGAGCCACGGTTCCCTTCGCTTCTCCTCACTCCGGACCATGCAATGCATCACATTCACAGCCCACCCCGGAGGCCTGCATGACCGCACTCTCCAGCCAACCCGACACACCCACCTCGAATGATGAGGAAATCCGCGTCATCGAAGCAGCCGCTCCCCCGGAGCGATTCGCACGCGGATGGCACTGCATCGGACTGATTCGCGACCTCGCCGACGGCAAGCCCCACCAGATCGACATCTTCGGCACCAGCGTCGTGGTATTCGCCGACAGCCAGGGGAAACTCAACGTTCTCGACGCATACTGCCGGCACATGGGCGGCAACCTGGCACAGGGCACCATCAAGGGCGACTCGATCGCATGCCCATTCCACGACTGGCGTTGGAACGGCAAAGGCAAATGCAGCGACATTCCCTACGCTCGCCGGGTCCCGCCCTTGGCCCGCACCAGAGCGTGGACCACTCTCGAACGCAACGGTCAGCTGTTCATATGGAACGACCCCGAAGGAAACCCGCCGCCGGCGGACGTGACGATTCCGCACATCGAGGGCTACGGCACCGATGAATGGACGGACTGGTCGTGGAAGACCATCCGTATCAAGGGTTCCCACTGCCGGGAGATCATCGACAACGTCGTCGATATGGCGCACTTCTTCTACGTGCACTACTCGTTCCCGCGCTATTTCAAGAACGTGTTCGAGGGACACACCGCCACGCAGTACATGCGCTCGACCGGACGCGAGGACGTCATCGTCGGCACGAACTACGACGATCCCAATGCCGAGTTGCAGTCCGAAGCCACCTACTTCGGGCCGTCGTACATGATCGACTGGCTCGAATCCCAGGCCAACGGGATGACCATCAACACCGTGCTGATCAACTGCCACTATCCCGTGAGCAACGACGAATTCGTGCTGCAGTACGGCGCAATCGTGAAGAAGCTGCCCGGATTGTCCGACGACGCAGCCGCGGGTATGGCCGCCCAGTTCGCAGACGGTGTACAGCTCGGATTCGAACAGGACGTCGAGATCTGGAAGAACAAGGCCCCGATCGACAATCCGCTGCTGTCCGAGGAAGACGGCCCGGTCTATCAGCTCCGTCGCTGGTACAAGCAGTTCTACGTCGACGTCACCGACGTCACCGACGACATGACGACGCGCTTCGAGTTCGAAATCGACACCACCCGCGCGGTCTCCAACTGGCGTCAGGAAGTCGACGAGAACATCACCGCCGGCCGCGTCATCAACTCCACCGCGCCCTGACCCGGCGCCCGCAGCAAGAACAGGAACACCCGATGACCTACGAAGTACTGAGCCGCGTCGATGCGATGGCCGACGAATTGTTCACCGAAGGTGAGGAAGCCGAGCGCATCGGGAAGCTCGCCGACGAAACGGCCAAGCGGATGAAGGAAGCCGGCTCGATCAAGATGCTTCAGCCGAAGCAGTACGGCGGCCACGAGGCACATCCTCGTGAATTCGCCGAGACGGTGATGCGCACGGCGTCGCTGAATCCGTCGGCCGGATGGATCCACGGCATCGTCGGCGTCCATCCGTGGCAGCTGGCATTCGCCGATCCGCGCGCACAGGAAGAGGTGTGGGGCGAGGACGACAACACGTGGATGGCGTCGCCGTACATGCCGGGCGGACTGTGCGTACCGGTCGACGGCGGCTACACGTTCTCCGGACGTTGGCAGTTCTCCTCGGGCACCGACCACTGTGACTGGGCGTTCCTCGGTGCTCTGGCCTGCACACCGGACGGCAGGCCCGAAGAACCGATGCGCATGCTCCACGTGATCATCCCGCGCACCGACTACACGATCATCGAGGACTCGTGGGACACCATGGGACTGCGCGGTACGGGGTCCAAGGACGTCGTGGTCGAGAACGCATTCGTTCCGGACTACCGGGTCATGGACTGCGACGAGGTGATCGACGGAACCGCGGTACGCCGATACGGGCGCACCGAGACGCTCTATCTCATGCCGTGGTCGACGATGTTCCCCCTCGGCATCACCTCCGCGACCGTCGGCATCGCCGAAGGGATGGTCCATCACGCCGAGGTGTATCAGGGCGACCGGATCAACGCGCAGGGTACCGCGATCAAGGACGACCCCTACACCCTGTTCGCCATCGCCGAAGCCGTCGCCGACCTGCAGGCCGCCCGCGACACACTGCTGGCGAACGTGGACCGGATGTGGGACCTCGTCGATTCCGGGAAGACACCGACGTTCGCGCAGCGCGCCGAGGGACGGCGCACCCAGGTGCAGGCCGCGTGGCGTGCGGTGAACGCGATCGACAAGATCTACCCCCGCTGCGGCGGCAACGCTCTGCGCATGGACAAGCCCCTGCAGCGTTTCTGGCGCGATGCGCACGCCGGACTGCACCACGCGATCCACGTGCCGAGCACGGTCTTCCACGCGTCGTCGCTCAGTCGCCTCGGTGTCGAACCACAAGGTCCTCTGCGGGCAATGATCTGACCGACCCACTCATACTCATCTCATCGGAAGGGCATTTTTCGATGCCGGATTTGAAAGCTCTGGGCTACGTGAAGGTCCAGACGAACGATATGGACCGCTGGCGAACGTTCGCGTTCGACGTCCTCGGGTTCGCGCCCGGTTCCGGACCCGACCCCGACGCGCTGTATCTGCGGATGGACGAACGCGCCGCACGCATCGTGGTCGTTCCCGGTGACACGGACGAGGTTGTCGCCGTGGGCTGGGAGGTACGTGATCATGCTGCGCTGCAACGCGTGACCGAGAAACTCGAACTGGCCGGTGTCGCCGTCAAGCGGTTGTCTCTCGAGGAGGCCGACGCTCGGCGCGTGGAGGAGGTGATCACGTTCCAGGATCCGAGCGGTGCGGTCCTCGAGGTGTTCCATGGCGCTGTTCTCGATCATTCGCCGGTGGTCACACCGTTCGGCGCACGTTTCGTCACCGGAACGCAAGGGCTCGGCCATGCGGTACTGCCGGTCACGGATCCGGACGCGTCATTCGAGTTCTACACGGAGACCCTCGGCTTCCTGCCCCGCGGCGCCTTCCGTCTGCCCACTCCGCCGGAGGTCGGGCCGATGAGGATCCGGTTCCTCGGCATCAACGAGCGGCATCACAGTCTCGCGTTGTGCCCCGCCGCGCACGGGGGCGCGCCGGGTCTGATCCACGTGATGGTGGAGGTGGATTCACTCGACGCCGTCGGCCAGGCGCTCGACCGTGTCGTGAAGGACGGGTTCTCCGTTTCGTCGACTCTCGGCAGGCACACGAACGACAAGATGGTCTCGTTCTACACCCGCGCACCCGGCGGCTGGGACATCGAGTTCGGTACCGAGGGGATGAAGGTCGACGAGGCGCACTACAGCTCGGAAGAGATCACCGCCGACAGCTATTGGGGTCACGACTGGTCGGGCAGCGAGCCGCTGGCGGCGATGTAGGCGGATCCCGCACCGGGAGGTGTCGTCGGGCCCCGCGGTTCCCACCGGAACCGCGGGGCCTGCATGTTTGTGACCGAATTCACGAATACCCTTCCCTTCGCGCAACGAATGTGCCACTATTTCGATTAGAAATTGCCACGTCAAGCTACACATTCGCTTGGTGATCGCAAGGGAGCATCCGTGACCGTTCAAAGCTCGCACCCGCCCGTGCCCACAGCAACCCTCGACCGACTGTCCTCGGTCCTCGACGCCTTCGACGGACCCGGACGGTTGACCCTCTCGGGCGTCGTCCGCCGCACCGGGCTACCGCGCTCGTCGGCGCACCGCATGCTCGACCAACTCGTCAGAATGCGCTGGCTGCGACGCGACGGGCGTGACTACGAACTCGGCATGCGGCTGATCGAACTCGGATCGATCGCGCTCGACCAGGACCGAGTGCACCGCGCAGCCGTCCCCGTCCTGCACGAACTGCATCGGATGACCGGCTGCGTCGTCCATCTCGCCGTACTCGACGACACCGACATCGTCTATCTCGAGAAGATCGGTGGACGCCTCGCCGGGTCGGTACCCACCAGGGTCGGGGGCCGCCGGCCGGCACGGCACACCGCGGCGGGCAAGGCGATGCTCGCCGCCACCGCACTCGACGACGCCGATCTCGTACGAGTACGAGAATCGGGCTTCGCCTTCGAGAAGGAAGAATCGCTGCGCGGATTCGGCTGTGTCGCAGCGTCGATCGGACCGGAACACGATCCTGTTGCGGCCATCTCGGTGTGCGGTCCGGTACGTTCGATGCCGTTCGATCATCGCCTCGCCAACCCTGTGCGTGCCGCCGCCACCCGAATCTGGCGCGACTACCAGGACCAACTCGTCGGTGTCTCCCCCGTCCTCGGCCGGAACCGGGCGTGGAGTACGCACCGGGTCATGGAGCCGGCATGACCGACGCCCCGCACACGTCCCCCTCACCGCCGGTCCGCGCGATGCTCGACACACTGAATGCGAATTTTCCCGCAGTGCACACCATGACCGGCCCGGCCGCCCGCGCAGCGGTGGCCGCACGCCGCGCACCGAATCCGTCGCCCCAGCCTGTCGGCCGCATCGAGGACCACCGAATCGGCTCCGGAGTACGAGTGCGTGTCTACGTGCCCGACACGTCCGCACCCGCCCCGCTGATCGTATTCGCGCACGGCGGCGGGTTCGTGTTCTGCGATCTCGACTCGCACGACGGGATCTGCCGGGCAATGTGCAATGCCACCGCCTCCGTCGTGGTCTCGGTCGAGTATCGGCTCGCCCCGGAGCATCGCGCCCCTACGGCCGCAGAAGATGTGTATCTCGCGCTCGAATGGGCCCACGACCGTGCACCACAATTCGGCGCCGATCCGGCGCGGCTGGCAGTCGCGGGCGACAGCGCAGGCGGAAACCTCGCCGCGGTGGTGGCCCTAGCAGCACGAGACCGCGGCGGGCCACATCTGCGCGCACAAGCACTGCTGTATCCGGTGATCGACGACGACTTCGGCACCGACAGCTATCGACGCTACGCCGACGGTTACTACAACACGCGCGCGGCAATGCAGTGGTACTGGCAGCAATACGCACCAGGCGGCGCACTCACAGCGGACGTGTCACCGATGCGCGCAGATACGCTCACCGGCCTCCCCCAGGCCATGATGGTCACAGCGGGCCTCGACCCGTTGCACGACGAAGGGGTCGCCTACGCGCAGCGGCTACGCTCGGATTCCGTTCCGGTGCGGCACTTGGATTTTCCAGGACTGTTCCACGGATTCCTGTCGTTTCCGTCGCTCGCTGAAAGCACCGCGGCCGCCGACGCCGTCTGGGCGGCATTCCGGAAGCTTCTCACCCCGGCCCCTTCTCATTCGCTCCCGCGCTGAAGTCCGATCACGATCTCCTCGACACTGCGCCACGATCCCGGGTCGAGCGGCACTATGCTGCCCGATCCGGTGAGGCGGGCCTGCTCGAACTCTCTTGCTGCCTGGTCGATCTCACCGAAAAGAGTACGCGACAGTTCGATCTCCGCATCGAAGTAGCGGACCGCCCACTGCAAGCTCATGCGGGGAAATGCCCACGCCGGCTCGCGTGACGAATGCTCGGCGTGCAGTGCTGCGCGATCGCGCAGTTCTTCCATGTTGTCGATGTGAGCTCGGACAAGCTCTTTGAGATGTTCGGGGTCGTTGAGGTGACCCAACCACATTCGGAGCATCACGCCGTGCTTGAGGACCGGGATTTCCACCGGGGCGCTACGCGACCATGCCCCGACCGCGTCTTTGCCCGCTGCCGTGACGCTGTACACCCGGCGTCCGCGCACACCTGCCTCCGCGACCGCGCGCGACTCCACGAGCCCCATGTTCTCCAGCTTCTTGAGCTCGCCGTACACCTGACTGACCGACGGGCTCCAATAGAAGAAGCCGATGCTCCAATCCGCCCACTTCTTCAGATCGTTGCCCGACAGCTCCTCACCGAACGAGAGCATGCCGAGCACAGCCCAGCTCGTCGCAGGTAGCGACGGATACGAAGGCTCGACATATTCCGGGTGATCCGACATCCATCCGAGCCTAACAACCGCCGAGCGAACCGGAGGACCTCATCGACCGCTGAGCGAACACGTCCGCTGGGCGGGAGAAAGGGGGTCACACCGAACCACTCTGTCCGTACCGTGACCAGGCATGATGGAACGACCTGATCATATGGAACCCGTGTCGTGCGGCTGCGGCACCACCGTGTTCGTCGAAAAGTTCAGTGCAGCCCATACGAGCGTGCAGTGGCCCGCACGCACGGTGTGCCCTCAGCTCGTCCACGAGCAGACGCCCGGTGGCTGGAACCCGACCTGCCCGTCGCTGCGGCGCGCGATCGACGACGCCTGCGAATCCGGTCGTATCGGTGAGACACTGCGCCACGATCCGCCACCGGTCCGCTTCAGCCGCGTCGACGCCGGAGACCACTGACCACCGGCCCGGCATCGATGTAGGTCATGTGCTCAGCGTTGAGTGCTGCCGGCATCGACGGGCAGCGCCACCGCCGTGATGTAGCGGGCCTCATCCGAAGCGAGGAACAGAGCAGCGTTGGCCACGTCGACCGGATCGATCCACGGCACGTCGAGAAGGTTCATGGTGCGTGCAGCCTCGGCGAACTCTTTCCTGCTCGGCTCTGTTGTGTCCGGGCAGAACTTCGCCCGCACAGCCGGATTCTGGATCATCAGGGTGTCGACATTTGTCGGGTGCACTGTGTTCACCCGAACTCCATGCGGTGCAAGTTCTTTTGCGAGCGATCGCATGAGACCGACCACACCGTGCTTCGCTGCGGTGTAGTGGGCGACGCCCACCAGACCCCGAAGACCCGCGATCGAGCTCGTCAGCACCATCGCCCCACCGCCGCGCGCAATGAGGTGCTCGGCGGTCACTGCGCACGTGATCCACACCCCGGTCAGATTCACGTCGAGCATAGTGCGCCACTGCTCTTCGGACAGCTCGACGGCAGGCGCGGACGACGTGATACCCGCTGTTGCGCACACGATGTCGAGCCCGCCCCATTCGGAGACCGCTTCGTCGACCGCAGCGGCCATACCGTCGCGATCTCGCACGTCCACCACCGCGGTCCGTACTCTCGCGCCGCAGGCACGAACCATCTCGGCGGTCTCGGAGAGGTCGTCCACGCTCGCCGGCGGAGTCACGACCGACTCCACTGCGCCGCACAGGTCCAGCGCGATCACGTCCGCGCCTTCCTCGGCGAACCGCACCGCTTGCGCCCGCCCGATTCCTCGGGCCGCGCCCGTGACGAGCGCGACCCTACCCTGCACCCTGCCCGCATTACGTTTCTGCACACTCGGTTTCGTCACGTTCACACCTTCTCCGTCAGACCTGCATCGACCGGGAGGCACGTGCCGGTCATGTAGCGGGATTCATCCGACACGAGGAACACCACGGCGTTGCTCACGTCCACCGGATCCACCCACGGGACGGGCAGGATGTTCCGTGCGGCGAGGACTGCCGCGGCGTCGGTCTCCGTCGGGTCGGCGATGTCCGGGCACAGCCGCGCGAACACCCGCGGATCGATGATCATCGGCGTGCGTACCGACCCCGGTTGCACCGTATTCACCCGGATACCCCGGCCACCGAGTTCGTTCGCGAGGGTGCGGGCAAGTCCGATCACGGCATGCTTGGCGGCACTGTACGGCGCGGCCGTCGCGATCGCTCTGGAACCCGCAGTGGACGCGATGATCACCACCGCCCCTCCGTCGGCCAGGTGCGGCTCGGCGGCCGACACGGTGTTCCACACGCCGGTGAGGTTGACATCGAGTGCCCGCTGCCAGTCATCGGTGGCGATCGTCCACGCCGGACCGGGCGTGTCGTAGACGCCGGCATTGGCAACCACGGCGGTCAGCGGACCGAGAGCCGCCGACGCCGACGCCATCGCCTCGGCCATCGCCGCCCGGTCGCGCACGTCCACAGTGGCAGTCACGCATCGCTGTCCGGTGCGCACAACAGCCTCGGCGACCGAATCGATGTCGGTGCCGGCAAGATCGAGTGCCACGATGTCTGCGCCCTCCTGCGCCATCCGGACGCAGTGACTCGTCCCCATGCCGCCGGCTGCACCCGTCACCGCAACGACGGCGCCGTCCAGACGCCCCGTCATTCGGTCACCGCCGCAACGATGTCGAAGTTCCGACTCCCGACAAGGTCGAATCCGTCGTACCCAGTTTCTGCGACGCGCGCACAAATCTCCCGGTAGGAAGCGAATCCACCGATGAACAACATGAAACCGCGGGGCTTGCCGGGAATGTTCGCTCCCGTGTACCAGGAGTCCGCGCGTGGGAACAGCGTCCGGTCGGCGCGCTCGGCCAGTTCGGCCTGCCACCGGTCGACAGCATCGGCACGCGCTTCCAGACCACGGTGGCCGTTGATGTCGACGTGGGCTATGGCGTCGGCGATCCAGTCGATGTGGTCCTCGGCTCCGAGGATCATATTCGCAAGCACACTCGGGCTGCCCGGCCCGGTGACGAGGAACAGGTTGGGGAAACCGTCGACGCCCAGCCCGAGATAGGTCCGTGGGCCGCCCTGCCAATGCTCGCGCAGCTTCCGGTCGCCGCGCCCGCGGATATCGATCCGGTCGAGTGTGCCGGTGAGGGCGTCGAAGCCGGTCGCGTAGACGAGAGCATCCAGATCGTGATGCGTCTCGGTGGTACGAACCCCGGTGCCCGTGATCTCGGTGATCGGCGTCTTGCGTAGATCCACGAGAGAGACGTTGTCGCGGTTGAAAGTCGTGTAGTAGCCCGAATCGGTGACAATCCGTTTGGTACCGATCGGATGATCCTTCGGGATCAGACGATCGGCGACCTCCGGGTCGTCGACCATCGCGCGGATCTTCCCCTCGACGAACGCCCTGGCGGTGTCGTTGGCTTCCAGGTTCGAAGTCTGGTCGGGGAAGGTCTTCGCGAACAGGACACCACCCATGTTCCAGCGCTGCTCGTAGGCGGCACGACGTTCCTCCTCGCCGACTTCGAGTGCGCCCTTCGGGTGCGGATGGAATGGGGACCCGCCTCCGCTGAGCCGCGACAACCTGCGCCGCTCCGCGTACCCCGCCTTGTGCTCACGCCGCTGCTCATCGGTCAACGGTGCATTGCCCGCGGGCACCGAGTAATTGGCGGTGCGCTGGAACACGGTCAGATGTTCCGCGTGCTCAGCGATCACAGGAACCGACTGGATTCCCGACGAACCGGTGCCGATCACTCCCACCCGCATGCCGCTGAAGTCGACACCCTCGTGCGGCCAGGCGGCAGTGTGGAACACAGAGCCCGCGAATCGGTCACTGCCGGGGATCGCTGGAGTGTTCGCAGTCGAGAGGCTTCCTGTCGCAAAGACACAGAACCGGGCGCGCACCCGCTCACCGCTGTCGGTGCTCACCTCCCACACGACGCTGTCCTCGTCGTACACGGCCGACACCACACGCGTACCGAACGTGAACGCGGAACGCAGATCGAAACGGTCGGCGACGTGGTTCAGATAGCGCAGGATCTCGGGCTGGGTCGCGTACTTCTCACTCCAGTCCCAGTCCTGCTGCAGTTCGTCCGAGAACGAGAACGAGTAGTCGACGCTCTCGACGTCGCACCGCGCGCCCGGGTACCGGTTGAAGAACCACGTGCCACCGACGTCGTCCCCTGCCTCGAAACCGCGGACCGAGAGCCCGTCGCGGTTGAATCGGTGTACCGCATACATCCCGGCGACACCAGCGCCGACCACGACGACGTCCACATCTGCTGGTTGTGTCATGGCCGCGACGGTAGAGACCCCATCAATCGGTCGGATACGGGTTCTCCCGCTGGGCGGTCCATTCACGGCGGGAAGGTGTCGAGCCCCCACCGACGAAGAAAATCCCCACCAGCGTTACTGCTGGTGGGGATTTCTGTGTGCGCCCGAAGGGATTCGAACCCCTAACCTTCTGATCCGTAGTCAGATGCTCTATCCGTTGAGCTACGGGCGCATGCGTATTCAGTTTTTCTATCGACGGTGACGCTACACCATCGTGGCGGAGGCGAGAGGATTTGAACCTCCGGTCCCCTGTAAGGGGGACAACTCATTAGCAGTGAGTCCCATTCGGCCGCTCTGGCACGCCTCCTTGCGGGGTTTCGATTCTCTCGAACCGCCGGGGCAAAACATTACACAACCACTCCACAGAAAAGCAAAACGCCTGATCAGCGGAGGTTGCTGTCGAACCAGTCGAAGATTCTGCGCCTCGCGTCGACGATCGCGGCCTCGCGCGGATCCTCGTCCGGATCGACGCCGGAATGCACGACCGGTGGTTCGTCGGGACGGTGCTCGAGACCCTCGTAGCTCACCACGAGCGTCGGCGCATCCGATTTGCTCGCGGATTCACTGAGTTGCTCGACCTCACCGCCGGGAGTGTTCGGGTCGTCGGTGCCGTACAGACCGAGCCACGGGGCACGCAACGAACGCACCAGATCGACAAGTGGGGGGACGACCGGGCGCAGCGACCGGACGATACCCGGAGCGGCGACACTGACGACCGCACCGACAGGCCGCGTGGTTCCGACCCACGTCGCCACAGTGCCCGCCTCGTCGAAGCCGAGGAGGCCCACCGTGTCCATCCGGATTCCGGCATCGGCGATCCATGCGAACGTGGCGTCGGCGTTGACACGGCCTGCCTCGGCGAACAGAGCCGCCTCATCGGAGCCTGGTCCCCGGCTGTGAAGGTCGGGTGCCACGATCAACCAGCGTTCGTCGGCGAGAGCCTGCATGAAGTCGAGAAGTTCCGGCGAGAACACGCGCGCGCGATGCAGCAGCACGATGCAGCCCCGGGGGGTCACGTCCGGACGAACGACGGTGAGCGGCAACTCCCCCGCGTCCCCTGCCAACGGTGCAGCATCCTTGCTGATTTCCGGCATGGTGTCCACGATGACATGACCATCCGAGTCGCGCACGCAAACTTCGGGAGCATAATCGGCTGGTGACTCCGCGTACCCGCCCCGACCTTGCATCGATCCCTGCCTACGTTCCCGGGCGCACCGTTCCGAACGCGGTGAAGCTCGCCAGCAACGAGACGACCCTGGGTCCGCTACCCAGTGTTCGCGACGCGATCCTGGAAGCAGCAGCCACCGTCAACCGGTATCCCGACAATGGCTCCGCCGAGCTGATCGCGGCGCTCGCGGCACGTCTCGACCTGCCCGCCGACCGTATCGCTGCGGGGTGCGGATCGGTGAGCCTGTGCCAGGAGCTCGTGCAGATCACCTGCAACGACGGTGACGAAGTCATCTACTCGTGGCGATCGTTCGAGGCCTACCCCGTGGTCTGTGCCGTCGCGGGCGCAACGGCGGTGCCGGTACCGAACACCCCCGACCACGGCCACGACCTGAAGGCCATGCTCGCGGCGATCACCGACCGCACGCGGCTGATCTTCGTGTGCAATCCGAACAACCCGACGGGTTCGTGCCTCGGGAAGGACGAGTTGGAACAGTTCCTCGACGCCGTCCCGTCCCACATCGTCGTGGCCCTCGACGAGGCGTATTTCGAGTACATGCGCGCCGCCCCCGGCGAGGATCTCCCGGACGGAATCCCGCTCGCTGCGGGGCGCCGCAACGTGGTGGTGTTGCGGACCTTCTCGAAGGCCTACGGCCTGGCCGGCCTCCGGGTCGGCTACGCCGTCGCCGATCCGGAAATCATCGTCGCGATGAGCAAGGTCCACACAACCTTCTCCGTGAACTCACTCGCCCAGAAAGCCGCGATCGCATCGCTCGAGGCAGCGGGCGAACTGCTCGCACGCACCGACGGTGTCGTCTCCGAACGGGAACGCGTGCGCGCTGCCCTGATCGAGGCCGGCTACGTGGTACCGCCCAGCGAGGCGAACTTCGTATGGCTTCCGCTCGGCGAGAAATCGGCGACGTTCTCGGCTGCCGCCGCTGAGGCCGGTGTGATCCTGCGCAACTTCGCAGGGGAAGGCGCCCGGATCTCGATCGGCGATCCACACGAGAACGACCTGTTCGTGGCCTATGCAACCGGCGCGGGCCGGGAAATCGCGGGCGTCGCCTGATCTTGGCGAGACCCAACCGTTACCGCTGGGTATCGGACGCGTTATTCGCCGCTGTCAGACTCGACCGGTTGCAATGACCGGCGAGTACGGAGGAACGGATGGGTGGACGCGCTGCACTGCGACGTGCCCTGTCCATCGCCGCGGCACTCTCCGCCGTGGCCTCTGCCACAATCGGGCATGCAGGAGCGCTACCCCCCGACGCGGTTCCGCTGCGTCTGATCACCTTCGGTGACCTCCACGGCAACCTGCTGCCGCCGCAAGGCCCGCAGAGCGAAGTGGTTCGCTCGGACGGCCAGTCGGTACCCGCAGGCGGCGCCGCCTATCTCGCCTCATATGTCGACCAGCTCCGCGGACAGGCCGACGATTCGGTGCTGTATGCAGTGGGCGACTCCTGGGGTTCGTCGCCGATCGAATCGGCGATGTTCCACGACGAACCGACAATCGAATTCCTCAACGATCTCGATGTCACGGCCGCAGCGCTCGGCAACCACGAGTTCGACAACGGGTTCACGGAGTTGCAACGACTACGCGACGGCGGATGTCACCCCGAAGACGGCTGCCGGTTCAGCGAGTCCTACGAGGGCGCGAACTTTCCCTTCCTCGGCGCCAACGTCACGACCGCCGACGGCGCGCCGGCTGCACTGCCCTTCGATGTCAGCTATGTAGACGGAATTCCTGTTGGTGCGATCGGGGTCCTACCCCGCAACACTCCGGAATACATTCGCAGCGATTCGATCGAGAATCTGCATTTCGGCGACGAGATCGAGGCGGTGAACCGCACTGCCGACACTCTCGACGCACTCGGGATCCGTTCCATCATCCTGTTGTACAAGGGCGATATCGCCGCAGGCAGCGACGCCGATCCGTGCAGCCTCGACAACGGACGCGCCAAGGAGGTCACCACCACCGTCTCGTCGCATGTCGATCTCATTGTCACCTCCGACGGCGAGGGACAGTTCAACTGCAGCTATCCCGATCCGTCCGGACAGCAACGCACAGTGCTGCAGGGCGCCTCGCGAGGGCGGATCCTCTCTGTCGCAGATATCATGATCGACCGGGCGACCCGCGACGTCGTGCGCGACCGGACGGTCGCGTTCAACCAGGTGATCACCCACGACATCACGCCCGATCCGCGCACCGAAGATTTCATTGCCAAGGTGGCCGACAGGTCGTCCGACACGGCCGCCCAGGAAGTCGGGCACATCGCAGCGGACATCACCCGCGACCGATCGCCCAGCGGTGAATCGTCACTCGGAAACCTCGTCGCAGACGCCCAACTCGCAGCGACCGCGCCGCTCGGAGCGCAGATCGCCTTGACCAACCCTGGCGGACTCCGCGGCGACCTGTACTTCGACGACGACGGCGCCGTCACCTACGGCGAGGCCTACGGAGTTCAGCCGTTCGGGAATTTCCTCCAGATTCTCGAGATGACCGGCGCTCAGCTCACCGCGGTTCTCGAACAGCAGTTCCAGACAGACATCACCGGCGCTGCCCTGGAGCGGATCCTGGCACCGTCGCACAATCTGCGCTACACCCTCGACAGGTCGGCTGCCCCAGGACAGCGAGTCCGCGACATCACTGTCTCGGGTGCGCCTCTCGACCTCGGAGCCACCTATTCCGTTGCAGTCAACGACTATCTCGCCGGTGGCAGCGACGGATTCTCTGTATTCACCGAAGCCCGGTCGCGTGTCGGGGCAGGCGAGGAACTCACTGCTCTTACCACGTTCCTGTCGGATCCTGCCCCGAGCCGCCCCCCGGCCCGCGACCGCATACGCCTCCATTGACGTCCCGCGGACGCCTCGACGTCAGAGCCCGAGCGCATCCGCGAGGGTGGGCCATGCCGTCTTGATGTCTTCTTCCCAATACGCCCACGAGTGCGTGCCCCACGGTCGATACACGACGGTCGCAGGAATGTGCAGCTCGCGAAGTCTGCGGTCGAAGGTGAGGGTGCAGATGAACGCCCCCATCTCGAGAGGGACACCGGTCGACATCGGCTCGTCGGCGGCCGCGAAATCATGGGGACCCAGCAGTCCGTTGCCGGTGCTGATGAACACTTCTTTGCCGCGCAGCTGTCCAGCGTGCACGTACGGGTCGTGCGCAGCCCAATCCGGGTCGTCCGGCGGACCCCACATGTTGTCAGGGTTTCCACCCTTGTAGACGACCGTGGCGCGCACCGAGTTTCGGGTCGAGTCCTGCTGGGTGTCGAGGCAGCCACTCAACGCCGCCACTCCCTCGTACAAATCCGGATTGCGGGTGATCAGCATCATCGCTGCAGTCGCGCCCATCGACAGCCCGGCAACCGCGTTGGTTCCGTTGCCGTTGAATCGCGCATCGATGATCGGGGGGAGTTCCTCGGTGAGGAAAGTTTCCCACCGGTTGACCCCGAGAATCGGGTCCGGTTGCTTCCAATCGGTGTAGTAACTGCCCGTACCCCCCACCGGCAGCACCACGTTCACATTCTTGTCCGCAACGAAATCGACGATGTCGGTTTCCTGCGTCCAGGTGCTTTCGCGGTAATCGGATTCTTCACCTGCGCTGACGCCGTCGAGAAGATACAGAGTCGGGCGGGGCCCGTCCCACGCCGGATGCAGCACCTGAACCTGGACGATCCGGCCCATCGAGGGCGAGAAGACGAACAGCGCCGTGCGGCTGTCGGTGATGTGCTCGGTGTGATCGATCACCGCCGCCTGAGACGACGGCTGAGCGTGCCCGACCGCAGGACCGGACAGTGGTAGCAACAACGCCACGGCAAGCGCAGCGATGAACCTCTTGTGCATACAGCTCCTCGTCCCCCGACGACCGGAGTTCGATCTCAACCCGTCCAGCATGTCCGGGTCAAGTCAACTGGAAGCGACCCTAGTCGTCGGCGCCGTACACCGTGCGAATTCCGACCATCTCGGACGATTCGGACGTCGCAGCGCCTCAGTCGAGCTCATCTCGACGCAGATACGCGAGGACCGCCAGCACGCGGCGATTCGTGTCGTCGGTCGGCGGCAACGCCAATTTGCCGAAGATGTTGCCGACATGCTTGCCGACGGCCGATTCCGTGATGAACAGCTCAGCGGCGATGGCCGCGTTCGAATGCCCCTCTGCGATCGAGGCGAGCACCTCCCGCTCGCGCGGCGACAACTGCGCCAACGGATCTCGTCGGCGACGAAACAACTGCTGTACGACCATGGGATCGATCACCGTGCCGCCGGACACCACTTGACGCAAGGTGGAGACGAACTCCTCGACATCGACGACACGGTCCTTCAGGAGATAGCCGACGCGCCCTCCGTCTGCCCCGAGAAGCTCATCGGCGTAGCTCAGTTCGACGTACTGGCTGAGAGCGACCACAGCCAGTCCGGGATAGCTGCGTCGCAATTCCACTGCCGCGCGCAAACCTTCATCGGTGAATCCCGGCGGCATCCGCACATCGGTCACAACCAGGTCGGGGCGATTCTCGGCCACAGCCGATTTCAGCGTGACAGCGTCCGGGACCGAGGCCACCACATCGAATCCGAATCGCTCGAGCATCGCGGCGAGACTTTCGCGCAGCAGTGCGCCATCCTCCGCGAGGATCACTCGCACGACGGTCAGCTCTCGATCCACGGCAACTCCACACGGACGACGGTAGGCCCGCCTCGCGGGCTGGACAGCAGCATTCTGCCGTCGATCGCCGCGACCCGGTCGGCCAGCCCCGTCAGACCACTGCCCCGTTCCGGATCCGCACCGCCGCAGCCGTCGTCCACAACCTCGACGACAAGCAGATCCCCGGCGCGCCGGGCAGTCACCCCGACGGCCGTCGCATCCGCATGTTTGGCGATGTTGTTGAGCGCTTCGACCACCACGAAATAGGCTGCGACCTCGACGTCCGGCGCCGGGCGTGGCGAAACCTCCGCGGTGACGGAGACCGGGACGCCGAAGTCCTCGGTCAGTTCACGCAGGGCGTCGGGTAGACCGCGGTCGGTGAGCACCCTGGGATGGATTCCCCGGATGAGTTGCCGCAGTTCTGCCATCAATCTCTTCGCCTGGTCGTGTGCCTGCGACACACTCTTCGCGGCGGCGGAACCCGGTGGAAGGTCGAGTTTGGCCATACCCAACTGCAGGGTGAGATTGACGAGCAACGACTGCGCGCCGTCATGCAGATCCCTCTCGATCCTGCGACGCTCCGCTTCGAAAGCATCGACCAGTCGGGCCCGGGACCGAGACACCTCGACAAGCCGAGCGCGGAGCGCGTCCGGGTCGTCGCCGCACAACAACGACCGGGCGAGCGCACCGTGCAGTCCCGCGATCAGAGCAATCACATACGGGACCGCCGGCAGCAGAAGCAGACCTGCGATCGCGTAGGGGACAGCCTGATCGACCGAGGTGATCTGGCTGAAGCCGAGCGCCACCGCCTCTTCACCGTCACCCACCACCAGGGGACTGACCACCATCACGACGATGAGTCCGACGATCACCGCGGCCAGCAGCAACAACGCGGGAATCAATGTGAGCAGCAGGACTGTGTAGCCGAGCTCCCTCCATGTCGCGGCCTCGGTGTAGCGGGTGCGCACCCACGGCCACAGACCCGCGGCGGGAGGAGCGCGGTGCGCCGAGAGTGCCCGATCGCTGCTCACCAGACGCAGCCGCATACGTTCCAGAGTCGCCAGCGGTATCGCTACCAGCGGGCCGAGCCCGAACACCAGCACCACGCCGAGAACACCGAGGAGCAACACCCTGCCGAGCGGTTGCGGATACATGCCGTCGCCCGCCCACACGATCAGGACCAACCACGGTACGCAGAACGCCGCGAACGGCAGCGCCACCGCACACACCACCGGGACACCGGTCAGCAGATAACTCAGCGACCGCCATGGCCACCCCGACAGCAGGAAGCGCCGCCGTGTGATCGCGGTGAGTACCGTGGTCGGTTCATCGGAGGACACACGAGTGAGCCTATCGACGCGGCCGGTGTTTCGGGATGACGCCAAGTGCAGCCGAATGGTGGTGCTGGCACCACCTTCGATCGGCCATGTGGACCCAGTGACTGCACCCCCTGCCGAATGGTCGGCTGTAGTCATGCAATTGGACCTGAACAATGTGACCAAAGCCTATCGAGGTAAGCAGGCGATCACCGACGTCAGCATGCGGATCGGGCCTGGAGTTCTCGGCCTCCTCGGACCCAACGGAGCAGGCAAGTCGTCGCTGATGCGCATTCTCTCCACGCTCACCCGGCCGACTGCAGGCACCGTCACGTGGAACGGCACCGACATCGTCGCTCGGCCGGAACCGCTCCGACGCGTCCTCGGTTACCTCCCACAGGATTTCGGAGTCTATCCGAATCTCAGTGCCCGAGAGTTCCTCCGGTATCTCGCCGCAGTCAAGGGACTGAGCACGCGGTCTGCGAAGGAGCGGGTCGACGAACTCCTCGAACTCGTCAACCTGACCGACGCCCGATCGCGACCGGTGGGCAAATTCTCCGGCGGTATGCGACAGCGCGTCGGCATCGCGCAGGCACTGCTCGGCGACCCTGAACTCCTCGTCGTGGACGAGCCCACGGTCGGGCTGGATCCTGAGGAACGCATGCGTTTTCGTAACCTCCTTGCCGATCTGGCGGCCGACCGGATCGTCATCCTGTCCACCCACATCGTGTCGGATATCGAGGCGATCGCCGACGACATTGCAATCCTCACCGCCGGCGAACTACGTCGGCGCGGCACCCCTGAAGAACTCCTCCGCTCCGCGAACGGTCTGGTGTGGGAAGCCGTCGTACCCATCGATGCCGTAGCCGACATCCGGCTGCGTGCGACGATCACCCGCACCGTCCGAACATCACAGGGCGTGCGTGTTCGTGCGGTCGCACATACCCCTCCGGTTCCGAGCGCGTGTCCTGTCGAACCCGACCTCGAAGACGCGTACGTCAGTGCGGTCCATACCCCGACAGCACCTGCCGGGGTGACACGATGACCCGCGCGGCTGCTGCCGTCGCGATGGCAGATTTCCGGGATCGTGCGCGGCGCCCCGCGTTCCTGGTGACGGTCCTCGGTGCCGTCGCCCTCGGGTATGTTGCCGTCCCGCCCGCCACCGCCACGTACGCGATGGTCAAAGTCGGGTCGTTCCGAGGCGTATACGACAGCGCATACATCGGAATGATGCTCGCCATGATCGGCAGCCTGTGGCTGCCACTGTTCGGGTTCTACGTCGTCCGTAGCGGCATCACGCGCGACGTCGTCACCGGCGTGGGCGAAACGCTTGCTGTCTCTCCGCTGCGTACGCCGATGTATCTGTTGGGAAAGTACCTCAGCAACCTGCTGGTGCTGGCAGCGATGGCTGCCGCACTCGCCTTCATCGCACCGGTGATGCAGCTCCTCCGTGGGGAATCCACAGGCCTCGACATGACGGCGCTCTGGCTTCCGATCGCGGCGTTCTGCCTTCCCGTTCTGACCGTGGCCGCAGCAGCCGCCGTTGTCTTCGAGACGATTCCGTTCTTGCGAGGAGGGGCGGGAAACATCCTGTGGTTCTTCGTCTATCCGTCGATGTTTCTCGCCGGCATTCCGCTGGTCTACGGTTCGATCACCGCGGGGTTCCAAGCCGACCTGGCGATGCAGTACCCCGGTGCGGATGACGAGATCTCGATCGGGCTCACCGCGGAACCCGGTGCGCTCGGACAGTTCACGTGGTCCGGCATGGACTTCGACCCGGCTCTCGTCGCAGCCGGTGTGGGATTGATTGCGATATCGACGCTCGTCGCGGTCGCGCCGTCGTTCTGGTTCAGCCGGTTCGATCCGTCACGACTGCAGATCTCCTTGCCGAAAGCTTCCACCCAGCCACTCGATCCGATTCCGGAACCGACTGCAGCGCCGTCATTTTCACAGACCGTACATGGACTCTCCCCGGCCGAGCACGGACACGCGTTCCTGGGGCTGCTGATCGGCGAGGTACGTATCCATCTCGGCAGCGTGTCGCGGTGGTGGTGGCTCACGCTCGCGATCGTGACCGCCACAGCCCTCGCGGTTCCCGCTGATCGCGTCGGCACCGCTCTGCTCTTCGCATGGTTGCTGCCGGTACTGCTGTGGTCGCGACTCGGCACACTCACACACGAACAGGGCGTCGATCCCCTTGTGGAGTGCGGTGTCTCGTCGCGCATCCGTCTCATCGCCGAGTGGGGTGCAGGTGTGCTCATTGCGGTCGTCGCCGGTGCGGGCCCCCTGGCGAAGATGCTCCTCGCACTGGACTCGGCCGGCGTAGCCGCGTGGGTTGCGGGCGCCGCGCTGATTCCTGCCCTTGCACTGCTGATCGGGTCGATCGGACGGGGCGCACGTGTATTCCAGGCGGTCTACCTGGTGATCTGGTACGCCGTACTCAACGGGGTCGCCGCCGTCGACGTCATGGGCGCGCTCCGCACCGACGGGTCACTCAGTGGCCCGTCCCCACTGTTCTCACTCGGTATCAGCGCAGTGTTGATCGCCGCTTCCCTACTCGTTCTGGAGGTTCGTCATGCCCGTCGTTGAAAACCTGACCCGGAAGTCCTTTCTGCCCGCCGGGGTTGCAGCACTGACACTCTCGGCTCTTGTACTCGCCGGATGCACCGCCGGTTCGACGAGTCAGGAACAGCTGAGTGACAGCTACAGCGGCGCGATCGCCTCCGTCACACTCGAGCTCGATGATGCAGGCGCGAAGCAACTCGGTGTCACCACCGCGTCGCTGAGCGCACAGGTGATCGGCTCCGACCGTGACGACATCGAGGTCCGGCGCACCCTCGAGTTCACCGACGGCGACAAGCCTGATGAGACGATCGACACCGATTCGTCGGGTCTGACGATCAGCGCGCGGTGCCCCGACAGGTTCGCCGTGGGTAGCCCCACCTGCGTCGCCCGCTACGAGATTGTCGTCCCCTACGGCACCGTCGTCCACGGCAGCTCCAAGTTCGGCGACCTGGCGGTGACCGATACCCGTGCGGCCGTCGCCCTCGAATCCCGATACGGCGACGTCATGCTGGCCGCAGGGCCCGGCAGCTACGCGGTGGACGCCGTATCTGCGACGGGACCGACCACAGTCGAGATACCGCAGGACCCCAGCGGAATCCCGATACGGATGCGATCCGGAGACGGTGCCGTCACCGCCACAACGCAGGTCGGATGACGTTGTACTTTCGAACAGACGATCGAGTTTCTATTGTCATTCGAAAATGTATTCCATATAGTTCGATCATGGGTGGGGAACTCTGGAGACTCAACGACACACAACTGATGGCCGAGACACTCGCCATCTCCGCCGAAATCCATGCCCCTGCAAGTGCAGCGGGTGGACCTGATCATCGCGATGGTCGAACGCGACACCGTGAAAGAACACGGCCACCGCAGCCCCGCACACTGGCTCGCCGCAGCCACACACCTCGAAATCGGCGAATGCCAGCGCATCATCTCGCTCGCGCAACTCCTGCGACTCGAACCCGAAGTCCGCGCCGCCTACTCGGCAGGCGCACTCGACGCCGAGAAAGCCCGGCAGATCGCCTACTTCTGCCAGCACTACCCCACAACCATGAACCCCTGCGACTTCACCAAAGCCCGCACCATCCTGCTCGACCACGCCAGCCAGAACATCGCCACCAAAGCCACCGTGCGGGCACTGATCCACCGACTCGAACACCTCTTCGGCACCGGCGACGGCCCACCACCGGGCGAAGACACCGACCGCAACGCACTGTTCGTCTCCACCACCCTCCACGGACGCATCGTGATCAAAGCCGACCTCGACGCAGTCACCGGCGCGTAGTTCGGCAACAGAACACAAAGACAGCCACCGTCACCAGGGCACCCGTGTGCCCCGGAAGCGGTGGCTGTCAGGCCTGCGGAACGGATTGCGTAGGATATGGCCCCGACCTGCAGGCATCAGGTCGGGGCCTTGGCGGAAGCGGAGGGATTTGAACCCCCGGTCGCTCTCACGACGCTCGCTTTCAAGGCGAGTGCATTCGGCCGCTCTGCCACGCTTCCGTGCCAAATCCTAACTGCATCCCCGAACTACTTTTCAGCGAGGGCCCCGTCCACGCGCGCAAAAATCCGGGCAAGGGTCTTCAGCTCGCTCTTGCTCAGCAGATCGATGAGGTTGGTACGCACGTCATCGACGTGGGTGGGAGCGGCTTCCGCGAGGCGACGACGACCTTCATCGGTGACGGTGGCGAGCACGCCGCGACCGTCGTCCGGGCACGAGCTCCGCACGACCATCCCGTCGGTCTCCATACGCCGGATCTGATGGGTGAGGCGACTGCGGGACGACAGCACACCGTCGGCGAGTTCACTCATGCGCAGGGAACCCTCGGGAGCTTCGGTCAGCATGACGAGGATCCGGTATTCGGCAAGAGACAACCCGTGCTGGTCATGCAGGTTCCGATTGAGCACTTCCATCAACCGGCTATTGCCGTCCATATACCGTCGCCAGGCGTTCTGCTCCTCCGCGGTCAGCCAGTTCGGTGTGTCATGTTCGCCGGTCACGCGGGAAGTGTAATCACGTGCCTACCCGAGAAGTTACCGCCAGGTACTCCGCGGAGAGCATGTTCGCGAGTCATTGCCCTATCTCGAGCCCGTCACGATAACGTCGTCGGCATGCACGCAATCGTCGCCACCGAACCCGGTGGGCCCGAGGTTCTCCAGTGGATCGAACAGCCGGACCCGGAGCTCGGTCCCGGCCAGGTTCTTCTCGATGTCGCCGCCACCGCGGTCAACCGAGCCGACCTGCTGCAGCGTCGGGGTCTGTATCCGCCACCGCCCGGGGCCAGTGAGATCCTCGGACTCGAATGTTCCGGTGTGATCGCCGAGCTGGGCGAGGGTGTCTCCGGGTGGAAGATCGGCGATCGCGTCTGCGCGCTGCTCACCGGCGGTGGGTACGCGGAACAGGTTGTGGTTCCCGCCTCGCAGCTGCTTCCGGTACCTATCGGCATGGACCTCGCTGCGGCAGCATCTCTGCCCGAGGTCGCGTGCACGGTGTGGTCGAACGTCGTCATGAGCGCCGGCCTGACCCGCGGAGATGTCCTGCTCGTGCACGGCGGCGGCGGCGGTATCGGTACGCATGCCATCCAGGTCGGTAAGGCCCTTGGCGCAACGGTGGCCGTCACGGCGTCCGCAGGCAAACTCGATCGCTGCCGTGAACTCGGTGCAGACCTGGCGATCGACTACCGTGCCCAGGATTTCGTCGCCGAAGTGAAGAAGGCCTACGGCGGCGCGAACGTGGTGCTCGACAACATGGGCGCGGCGTACCTGTCGCGCAATATCGACGTCCTGGCCCCCGATGGCACGCTCGTGGTGATCGGGATGCAGGGCGGCACCAAGGGCGAATTGAATCTCGGCAAGCTGCTCGCCAAGCGTGGACACGTCGTTGCAACGGGGTTGCGCGGCCGACCGGATACCGGGAAATCGGGTAAGAGCGCGATCGTCGCAGCGGTCCGTGAACATCTCTGGCCGCTGGTTGCCGAAGGCAAGGTCCAACCCATCGTGCACGCCGAGCTCCCCATCGCGGAAGCCGCCAAGGCCCACGAACTCCTCGACTCCCCGGAAACAGTGGGCAAGGTGGTACTCGAGATCGACCGTAGGTGAGCTCAGAGGTTGCGGAGTTCGCGGACGAGCTGGTCGATCTCGAACGCCGTGGTGTAGGGCGCGAGGCCGACGCTGACAGCGCCGCCCTCGTCGCTCACACCCAGTGAGTCGAGCAACCGGCTCGTCCCGCGAGTGCTTGCGACAGTCGCGATGCGGCGATCGGCCAGGTGCGCAGCCACCTTGTCGGCGGGCACACCGTCGATCGTGAAGCTGATCGTGGGCACCCGACTCGACGCACGTCCGAGCACCACGACACCGGTGAGACTGTCGAGCTGGCGCAGAAGCCGCTCGAAGAGCCTGTCCTGGTAGTGCTGCATCGAACTGATGGAAATCTCGAGCCGTTCCCGTCGGGTACCGGTGGCTTCGTCGTCGAGCGAGGACAGGAAATCGATCGACGTGGTGACGCCCGCGAGCAGCGCGTATTGATGGCCCCCGACTTCGAGCCGTTCCGGTCCTCGGGCCTGCGGGTCGAGTGACATAGCCGGGACCCGGTCGAGGTGCGCAGCGTCGGCGAAGACCAACGCGCCGATCTGGGGTCCGCCCCAGGCGGCCGCGTCGACGGTGACGATGTCGGCGCCGAGATCGGCCATGTCGAGGTGGGCGTACGGTGCGGCACCTGCGGCATCGACGACCATGAGGCCGCCCACGTCGTGGACCAGGTCGGCCACCGCCCGGACGTCGGGCGCCGAGCCGACGATCGACGAGGCCGCCGACAAAGCGACCAGACGCGTCGTCGGGGTGATCAGTTCCTCGTACTGCCAGGCCGGCATGTCGCATGTCTCGATCTCGACCTCGGCCCACCGCACCTGCGCGCCGTAACGGCTCGCCACCCGCAGCCACGGCGCCACGTTCGCCTCATCATCGAGACGCGACAGCACCATGCCGGTACCGAGCCCGAGTCGCGGGCTCAGCGATTCGGCCAGCCAGGCGAGCAGCACGGCGCGACTCGGTCCGAGGACCACGGCGGCAGGATCGCCGCCCACAACGTCGGCGATCGCGGTGCGTGCCGCGTCGAGAATCCCTGCGCTTCGACGGTTCGAGACATGCCGGCCCGCCGCCGATCCTGCAGCATTTCGGAAGGCTGTCGACACGGTGCGCGACACCGCGTCAGGGATCTGCATGCCTGCCTGAGGATCGAGGTGGATCCAACCGTCGCCGAGCGAGGGGATCAACCCCCGAATCCGGGCAACGTCGTAAGCCATGGCAGACACTCTAAATCTTGGAGTCAACCGGCGGTTGTTCGCTCCCCGGGCAACGCTCGACCGGTCGGTACGCTCGAACGGGGAAATCGCGGACATTCCACGCACAGATCGGGCCGATGACCCAGCGCTCGCCCGGAAAGGCCAGAATTGACCCATGACGCATCCCGAGAATGACGATGTTCTGGTGATCGGCCCGGACGGACAGCCCGTCCGTATTCCCCGCGGCGAAGTGGGGCAGCCCGAGGTGCCGGGATCACAAGAAGCGTCCGCGGACGAGGCCGGTTCCGGCGAGACCCTCGCCGACATGGTCGAGCAACCCGCGAAGGTCATGCGTATCGGCACCATGATCAAGCAACTGCTCGAAGAGGTGAAGTCCGCGCCCCTCGACGACGCGAGCCGAGCACGGCTCAAGGAGATCCACCATTCCTCGATCCAGGAACTCGAAAAAGGTCTCGCGCCCGATCTGCGCGAAGAACTCGAGCGGCTCGCGCTGCCGTTCAGCGAAGACTCCGTGCCGTCCGACGCCGAACTCCGTATCGCCCAGGCTCAGCTCGTCGGGTGGTTGGAGGGCTTGTTCCACGGCATCCAGACGGCTCTGTTCGCTCAGCAGATGGCGGCCCGCGCGCAGCTCGAACAGATGCGCCAGGGCGCGCTGCCGCCCGGATTGAACATCCAGGCCGGACCGGACGACCAGCAAGGCCACGGCCACACGGGCACCGGCCAGTACCTGTAGGCGTCGGACATCAGAAGCGGACCGGTAGGCTCGAAACTCGTGTCAGCGTCTGGAGCAGCATCGTGAGCCGAGTCAGCATCGAAACCCGAAACGCATGCGTCGACTTTCCGATCTTCGACGCCAAGACCCGGTCGCTGAAGAAGGCGTTCCTGGGCAAGGCCGGCGGCTCGATCGGCCGCAACGACTCCGACGTCGTCGTCGTCGAAGCGCTCCGCGACATCACCATGTCGTTGAAGGAAGGCGACCGAGTAGGCCTCGTCGGCCACAACGGAGCTGGAAAGTCGACACTGCTGCGCCTGTTGTCGGGCATCTACGAGCCGACGCGCGGCGCGGCGCGGGTGCGCGGACGTGTCGCGCCGGTGTTCGACCTCGGTGTGGGCATGGACCCCGAGATCTCCGGTTACGAGAACATCCTCATCCGCGGCATGTTCCTCGGTATGAGCCGCAAGCAGATGCTGGCAAAGGTCGATGAGATCGCCGAGTTCACCGAGCTCGGCGACTATCTGTCGATGCCGCTGCGCACCTATTCGACGGGCATGCGCGTGCGTGTCGCGCTGGGTGTGGTCACCAGCATCGACCCGGAGATCTTGCTCCTCGACGAAGGCATCGGCGCAGTCGATGCCGAGTTCATGAAAAAGGCTCGCATCCGGTTGCAGGAACTGGTGGCGCGTTCGGGCATCCTCGTCTTCGCGAGCCACTCCAACGAGTTCCTCGCGCAGTTGTGCGACCGGGCCATGTGGATCGATCATGGCCAGATCCGGCAGGAAGGCGGCATCGAGGACGTGGTGCGCGCCTATGAAGGCAACGACGCGGGCGACCACGTGCGCACTGTCCTCGAAGAACTCGAACGTGAACGCACCGCCGGATCGGCTTCTGTCGTCGATGCGGACCCGACGGGCGGCAACGGTGCCTGACGAACGCATCATCGGCGTCGTCGTCACCCATCGTCGCCGCGAACTTCTGGCCGAATCGCTGAAGGTGCTGGCTGCGCAGACGCGCCCCCTCGATCATCTCGTCGTGGTGGACAACGCGGACGAAGACGAGGTGCGTGTGCTCGTCGACGCGGTCGAGATACCCACGACCTATCTCGGGTCGAAGCACAACCTGGGGGGTGCCGGTGGCTTCGCGCTCGGCATTCTGTTCGCGCTGTCGCTGGGCGCCGACCGGGTGTGGCTCGCCGACGACGACGGTCGGCCTGAGGGTGATGAGGTTCTCGCGAGGCTGCTCGACTGCGCGGAGCGAAACGGGCTGGCCGAAGTCTCCCCTGTCGTCTGCGACATCGCCGAGCCGGACCGGCTGGCGTTCCCCCTTCGCCGCGGAGTGGTGTGGCGGCGGTGGCGTCATGAACTCGGCGACGAGGATCTGCTGCCGGGTATCGCGTCGCTGTTCAACGGCGCATTGTTCACCGCGGATGCGATCGACGCTGTCGGCGTCCCCGACCTGCGGCTGTTCGTGCGCGGCGACGAGGTGGAGGTCCACCGACGGCTGGTACGTTCGGGGCTTCCTTTCGGGACGTGCCTGCAGACCGCCTACCTGCATCCTGATGGCGCCGACGAATTCAAGCCGATCCTCGGCGGACGGATGCACACCCAGTTCCCCGACAACGATGTCAAACGCTTCTTCACCTACCGCAACCGCGGCTATCTGCTGTCACAACCCGGTCTGCGACGACTGCTGCCGCAGGAGTGGGTGCGGTTCGGCTGGTACTTCCTGGTGACCCGACGCGACCCGGCCGGTTTGCGTGAGTGGGTGCGGCTACGCAAGTTGGGACGCGAGGAGAAGTTCGAGCGTCCCTGAGCGCGGATCCGTAGCGCTCCAGCCATTCACACCAATCCGCCCACGAACGTGTGCAGTCCCCTTTACACTTTTCGCACCATTCTTCCCTGGAGCGATCATGACAAATCGAGACAGTGCACCGTCCACCCTCTGCCATGCTTTCCAGTCCACCGCCGCGGCGTACCCCGACAGCATCGCGCTGCGCACACCGGACGATTCTGTCCGGTACACATGGAGCCAATACGCCGACCGCGTCGAGAAGCTCGCCGCCGGACTCGCCGGCCTAGGCGTTCGGCACGGCGACACCGTCGGCCTGATGCTCACCAACCGGCCGGAGTTCCATCTCGTCGACACTGCAGCATTCCACCTGGGCGCAACCCCCTTCTCGATCTACAATTCGCTCACCGCCGAACAGATCTCGTACGTGCTCGGCAATGCAGGCAACCGTGTGATGATCTGCGAAGAGCAGTTCGTCCCGGTATTGACGGAAGCGATCGGCACCACGAAGGTCGAGCACCTGGTGTGCATCGACGCAAAGCCCGAGGGAACGCTGTCGCTCGACGATCTGGAAGCTGCCGCCGATGCAGAATTCGACTTCGAGGCGGCGTGGAAGGCCGTGCAACCGTCGGACCTGCTCACTCTCATCTACACGTCCGGCACCACAGGACCCCCGAAGGGTGTCGAACTGACCCATGCGAATCTGCTTGCCGAATTGAAAGCGACCACCACGTTCCTGCCCACCGGTGTCGCCGACCGGATCGTGTCGTATCTACCGGATGCGCACATCGCGAACCGGTGGGGTTCACACTACTCGAGCATCTACGGCGGTATGCAGATCACGACACTCGACGACCTCAAACAGGCGATCGCGGTGTTGCCGAGTGTCCGCCCAACGCTGTTCGGCGCCGTGCCGCAGGTCTGGTACAAGCTCAAGGCCGCGATCGACAAGACACTCGCCGAGGAATCCAGCCCGGTCAAGAAGAAGCTCGCGTTGTGGGCAATCGATGTCGGCCGCACGCGCGCGCGGCTGCAGTCCGACGGCAAGCCCGTCCCGAGGACGCTCGAATTGCAGCATGGTCTCGCCGACAAGCTGGTGCTGTCGAAGATCCGACAGAAGCTCGGACTCGACGAGGTTCGCGCCGCCGTCACCGGCGCCGCCGCGATCTCACCCGAGGTTCTCGAATTCGTACTGGCACTGGGAATTCCGTGCTCCGAGGTGTGGGGTATGTCGGAGACGTCCTGCGTGGTGACCATGAACCGGCCCGACGCCATTCGCATCGGGACGGTCGGCCGAGCGGTCCCCGGCGTGGAGATCAAGACCGCCGAGGACGGCGAACTCCTCGTCAGAGGCCCTCTGCTCATGAAGGGGTACCGCAACGATCCGGAGAAGACCGCCGACGCGATCGATTCCGAGGGATGGCTGCACACCGGCGACATCGCAGAGATCGACGCCGACGGCTACGTTCGACTCATCGACCGCAAGAAAGAACTCATCGTCAACGCCGCGGGAAAGAACATGTCGCCCGCCAACATCGAAGGTGTCCTCCGCGCAGCGTGCCCGATGCTCGGAGGGGCCGTCGCCATCGGCAACGACAGGCCGTTCAACGTCGCATTGCTCGCACTCGACCCCGACGCACTCGCAGCCTTCGCACAGGAGCACGGATTGTCCGGCACCCATGAGGAACTTGCCGACGATCCCGTCGTCCTCGATGCGATAGAGAAAGCAGTGCAGGTGGCGAATTCGAAGCTGTCGCGGGTCGAGCAGATCAAGAAGTACACGGTCCTGCCGACCATCTGGGAACCGTCGGGTGACGAACTGACCCCCACGATGAAGCTCAAGCGCAAGCCGATCGACGCCAAGTACGCCGAGCAGATTGCGAGTCTCTACGACACCACCCCGTAGATTCTTCTCGGCGTCGGACACTCTCGTACCGCACCGGTGGCCGCCGGTGCGGTACGGTTACGTGCGGTGTGCCGGGAAGTCTGGTCGGCGAGTGTTTTCTGCTGTCGAACCGGAGGTCTCATGATTCCGTCGTGCCATCGCAACGATTCCTTGTCCGTATCCGGAGGCGTGTGATGCCCGGAATCTTCTCGTCACTTCCCTTGCTGTCACGCGGTTCCTCGGAAGAGTCACGTCGCGTCACGGACATACTGCGCAAGGAGACGGTCGGCGGCGCCCTGCTGTTGCTTGCTGCGCTCGCGGCGCTGATCTGGGCGAACTCCCCGTGGTCGGATTCGTATCACACGCTGCGCGACACCACGTTCGGTCCGGAGTCGTTGCATCTCCATCTGTCGCTGGGCACGTGGGCCGCCGACGGACTGCTGGCAATCTTCTTCTTCATCGTCGGTGTCGAACTCAAACGCGAATTCGTCGAGGGTGATCTGCGCGATCTCCGACGCGCGGCGATGCCCATCGTCGCGGCAGTCGGCGGGATGATGGCCCCGGCATTGATCTTCGTTGCGATCAACCTGCAGGGTGGTGCCGCAGCACTGAACGGCTGGGCGGTTCCGACCGCCACCGACATCGCATTCGCCGTGGCCGTTCTCGCGGTGATCGGGTCGCATCTGCCCACAGCGTTGCGGACTTTCCTGCTCACCCTCGCGGTGGTCGACGACCTGCTCGCAGTGACGGTGATCGCCGTGTTCTACACCGACGAACTGAACCTGCTGTATCTGGGTGGTGCCCTGATTCCGCTGGCCGCCTTCGGTTTCGCGATGCAACGCGGGGTGACTGCGTGGTGGGTTCTGGTGCCTTTGGGCGTCATCACGTGGTGGCTCGTCCACCAGTCCGGGGTGCACGCCACCATCGCCGGTGTGCTGCTCGGCTTCCTCGTTCCCGTGTCGCGGCACGTGAACGGCAAGAAGATCGCGGTCGCCGAACATGTCGAACATCGGGTCCGCCCGCTGTCTGCGGGAATCGCTGTGCCGATATTCGCGTTCTTCGCCGCCGGCGTCACTGTGGGAGGCCTTTCGGGCCTGACCTCCACGATCACCGATCCCGTCTCCGTGGGAGTGACGACCGGCCTCGTCGTCGGCAAGGTCATCGGGATTTTCGGAACCACCTATCTGATGGCGAAATTCACCCGAGCGCGCCTCGACGACGATGTGCGCTGGGTCGACGTCTTCGGTGTGGCGCTACTCGGCGGCATCGGATTCACGGTCTCCCTGCTGATCGGCGATCTTGCGTTCGGCGCGGGATCGGTCGAGGCAGATCACGCCAAGGTCGCTGTGCTGTGTGGATCGGTACTGAGCGCTGTTCTGGCTTCGATCGTCCTCACCATCCGTAACCGTGCGTACCGGCGCATCGCCGAGCACGATCGGGTCGACGACGACGGCCATGGAATCCCCGACATCCACCAGGGACGATGATCACCTCCCGGCCGATCTTCGTTCCGTCACATTTCAGGAGGAGGGCGCCGTGAACTGGACGGCACTGTGGGTTTTCATCGGCGTGTGGGTGCTCACCGGGCTCGCCACCGGACTGTGGATGGCCCGCAAGGGGCACGACCCACGATGGACACTCATCGCGGTGATCCTCGGCCCCTTGTTCGTACCCATCGCATTCGAGCGCATCGAACGGAATCCCCGGTCCGTGACGTCGGAGCCGGTCGCGATGTGGGGTGCCGGTGGCGAGGAGTCCGGCGGTCTGCGCGTGATGGTGGGATTCGACGGATCGAAGGAGGCCGAACAGGCTCTGCATACCGCGCGGCAACTGTTCGCGCCGGGAGGCGGGGTACTCGAACTCGTCGCGGTGGTGTCATACGACGACGCATCCGACATCGACTCCGAAGTACTCGCCGGGGCGAAGGAACGGCTGGAAGCGGCAGCATCCGGCTCCGAGGAGGTCCCGGTCGGCTACGCGGTCATCGCCGGTCCGGCAGGGCAGAGCCTGCGATGGTTCGCGACCGAACAGCATGCCGATGTACTGGTGATCGGCAAGCGCGGCCGGGGCATGTCGAACCGGATGCTGGGCAGCGTCGCCGCGTATCTCACCGAGCACTGCCCCGTACCGGTCCTCGTCGTCGATCCGGCAGAGCATGCGTCGACCGACGACAAGCAGTCGGCCCCAGTGGCCATGCGCGTTCCCGCAGAAGAGGTCGAAGGGCCCTAGAGTCACAGCCGACGTTATTCGCCGGGTTTGTCGTCATCGATGCGCTCGACGTCGTCGGCGGTGACGGGTATCGACGGAGTTCCCTCGATAGCGGGGACCGTGGGTGGCGTCAGCTTCGATGCATAGTCGTGTTCGGCCGAGTAGCTGAGGAAGCCGAGGTGGGCCTCGATCAGGTCCGAGTCTGACGCTGCCCTCCTTCGAAAGCGCAACCCAGAGCACGAAGATGATGACCAAGGTGACCGTGACGACGTAGAACCAGCCCACATTGGTCGCGATCCACGTCACGACCGTGTGCATGGTCTCCTTGGCCTGATCGGGCATCACCATGGCCCAGATGGAGAACGCCAGGACGACGGCAGCCGAGATGACGAAGACGCGCCAATTGACGCGGGGTCCCCGGTGTTCGGCGAGCTCGGTCGGCCCCTTGCTCAACTCGGTGCTGGAGATCGGGGGCAGATCTTCGAGCGCAGGCTCCCTGCGTCGTTCGGGTACTCCGAATTGGCTGCGTTCGATTCTCGGATGCGGCGGTTCTGCGTCGGTCAACCAGTACTCCTTGCATGCAGAGCTTCGTCGACCGCGCGGGTCGATGACTTACTATCCCCCCGAGATCGGTGCGTGCGCAGCAGTTGTCGTGAAAGTCGAGAGTGCACGAGCGTCCTGATCGAGAGGGTCTGCGCGCAGCAACTCCATCACCGCCCGCCACGACGTTTCCGCACCGCTTCCTGCCTGACGGAACACGTCGTCGAGAAGGCGCATCTGCGCAGCGGTCAGCTCGGCTTCGAGGGTGCGTCCGTCGTCGGTGATCGTGAGCCGACGGACACGCCGGTCGTTCACATCGGGTGCGATGGCGATCAGCCCCTGCCCTTCGAGGTCCTTGATGGGCCGGTGCAGTGCCTGCTTGGTGATACCGAGGATGTCGAGGAGTTCGCCTATCGACAGCCCGTCGTCGCGGCGGACGAAGTGCAGGATGCGGTGGTGCGTCCGGCCGAGTCCGCGTTCAGCGAGTAGTCGATCGGGTAGCGCGGTGAAGGCTCGGTAACCGAAGAAGAAATCTTCGATCGCCTCTCTCAACTCCGCCTCACGATTTGGGTCAAACACGTTGACCTTATTCTCACTCATGTCCTAGAGTACGTCAACAACATTGACCTATTTGATGGGAATCGCCCATGCTCTCCCAACGCATCGCTTCGCTTCGCCCATCACCGATCCGCGAAATTCTCTCCGTCATCGACCGGCCGGGCATGGTGTCGTTCGCGGGCGGGCTCCCCGCATCGGAGACCCTTCCGCACCTGGCCCACTCCGACGACCCCGCCCTACTCCAGTACGGACCGAGCGAAGGCGACCCGGAACTGCGGGCCGCCGTGTCCGAGCAACTACGCGCGCTCGGCCTCGACGCACCCACCGAGCGCGTGATGATCCTGTCCGGCAGTCAGCAGGGCATCGACCTCGTCTCGAAGCTGTTCATCGACCCCGGCACGCCCGTGGCCGTCGAATCCCCCACCTACCTCGCGGCACTGCAGGTCTTCCGCCTCTACGGCGCCGACTTCACAAACCTCGACTGGGACCGCGCACCGACCGCGCCCCTCGCCTACGTCGTGCCTACCTTCGCGAACCCCACCGGAAGGTGCGCGACACGCGACGAGCGTGACAGTCTCGCCCGCGCCTGCCTGGACAGCGGCACAACGCTGTTCGAGGACGACCCGTACCGCGAGCTCACGTACGAACCGTGCGACCGAGTGCCCGTCGCGGCCCGCATGGGCGGCGGATCATGGGTGTATCAGGGTTCGTTCTCCAAGACATTCGCACCCGGACTTCGCCTCGGGTTCCTCGCAGCGTCCGAGGATCTGTTCCCGCATCTGGTGATGCTCAAGCAGGCTGTCGACCTGCACAGCTCCACCTTGTCGCAGCGACTCGTGCTGAGCGCCGTCACCGACCCGAGCTGGGCGCAACGCCTCGACGACCTCGCGTCGTTCTACCGAAACCGCCGCGACGTCTTCGACGACGCACTACGCCGTCACCTCGGCGGGCTCGCCGAGTGGCAGGCCCCCGCAGGCGGGCTGTTCTTCTGGCTCCGCCTCACACGGCCACTCGACACCCGAACGCTTCTCCACACGGCAATCGATCGCGGCGTCGCGTTCATGCCTGGCGAGGAGTTCTTCCCCGACCGTCCACAGCTCGGCACCATGCGGCTGAACTTCAGTCACGCCGATGCCGCTGACACCGAGCGCGGACTCCGGACACTCGCGACGCTCCTGGATGGAGCCGCCGACCACCACACCGAACAGACGTCATTTCAGCGCGGGTAGGCTCGGGACCCGTGTCTGATGCCCTCACCGTCGATGACGAGCCGATCGAATCGTCCTCCCGCACATTCAAGCGTGCATTCGAGGACCTCCGCGATGGGTTCGCGCATCGTGAGCTGTGGTTCCACCTCGGATGGCAGGACATCAAACAGAGGTACCGGCGCTCGGTGCTCGGCCCGTTCTGGATCACCATTGCGACGGGCGTCTCCGCGATCGCGATGGGCGTGCTGTACGGCACATTGTTCAACCTCGACGTACCCACGTTCCTGCCGTATGTGGCCCTCGGCTTCATCATCTGGAACCTGATCAGCGGTTCGATCCTCGAGGGCGCCGACGTGTTCATGTCCAATGAGGGCCTGATCAAACAGTTGCCGACGCCGCTGAGCGTGCACGTGTATCGCCTGGTGTGGCGACAGATGATCTTGTTCGCGCACAACATCGTCATCTACGTGGGCATTCTCATCGTCTTTCCGCAGCCGCTGCATTGGACCGCCATCGCGGCGATCCCGGCGCTGGCGTTGATCGCCATCAATGCGGTGTGGGTGTCGTTGGTGTTCGGCATCCTCTCTACCCGCTACCGCGACATCTCCCCACTGCTCGGCAGCATCGTCCAGTTGCTGTTCTTCATGACGCCGATCATCTGGACCGAGCAGACCCTCGTCGGCACGGGCAACGAGGGCCGGGCAAAGATCGCCGAGATCAATCCCCTCTATCACTTCCTCGATATCGTCCGCACCCCGCTGCTCGGCGGCGACCAGCAGCTCTACCACTGGGTCATCGTCCTCGTGATCACCGTGCTCGGCTGGGGACTCGCCCTGCTCGCGATGCGCAACTACCGCGCACGCGTCGCCTACTGGGTCTGACCGAGTTGCAGCCTGATCAGCTGCAACCGGTGGACCGCGTCGCGGTCGGTGATCTCGAATCCCGCCTCGGCCAGTTCGTGGAAGGTCTCCGTGTCGGTGAATCGATACGGCTCGAATCGCCACCACACATTGTTGGGATGCCACAGCTTCCAGGGGGTATCGCGCTCACGATCCGCGATCACCCACAGCACCGTGCACCGGGCGGCCGCACGAACGGCCGATTCGGATGGCGCCGCATCACTCGACCACAGTTGAGTTCGCTCGGCCGCGCTGCGCCCCAGCCCGACATCATCGAGACCCACCACCGAATCCGGCCGCGCATCCATGACCGCTCGCGGGGAGGTCGGTGCCCACGAGATGGTCGGCTCGAATGCGACGCAGTCGCCTGCCTCCGACACCTCGATGAGCCGGTCGGCGACCGCGCTGTAATCCATCCCACCTGCCTTCCCGAACGGCTGACGCTGCGCGATGTAGGCCGGTGACACTGCCACAGCCAGCGCGACGAACACGACGAGCAGCGTCCACCACCGAGTCGCGACCCGAGCCAGCGCCCAGCCCACCAGCAGCACCATCGCAGGCACCGTGAACGACAGGTACCGGTCGAGATACAGATTGCGCGACACCAGCGAACCCGCGAGCAGCACCGTCATCGGCACGGCGAATCCAGGGAGCGCCACCGCCAGCAGCATCCGCTCCCCCGGTGTCACACCCATCCGCACCGCAACGACCCCACCCGCGACGACGATCACCGCGCACAGTGCCGCCGCCCACGGTGCTTGCGGGAACCACTGGTCGACCAGGATCGTGCGCACCACAGTGGCGTCGAGCGGCGGGATCCACGACACCTGCTGGATCTGGGTCGACGCCAGCACCATGAACGGCGCCGACAGCGCCGCTCCGGCTACCGCTGCGACGGCGAACCTCACACGGTCACGCGAGAGCAACAGGACTGTCACCGCGTGCGCGAGGACCACTGTCGCGGAGTAGACGAACAGCACCGTCGAAACCGCAGCCAGCAGGGCGTACGCCACCCACCAGCGTGTGTGGCCCGCGGTCAGGGCCTTCACCAGCAGCAGGGTCAACAGCGCTGCCCCTGCGATCGCGAAAGCATAGGAGCGCGCTTCGGTTGCTGCCCACGTCACCCGCGGTGTGATCGCGAACAACACACCCGACGCGACAGCGACTCGTGGCCCGCCGAGCTTGTGTCCGGTCGCGGTGATTGCGGCCGCGCCGACCCCGAGCGCCACCGCACCTGGGATCCGGGCGGTGAACTCACTGATTCCCGCCAGCGAGAACCACCAGTGCAGAAGCAGGTTGTGCAGCCCGTGCACAGCATCGCGCTGGGCGTGCAGTTCGAGGAGCGCCCCGAGGGGACGATTCGCCGCCGAGACGGTGGCGGCCTCGTCCCACCAGAACGACGGAACCCACGAAAAAGCCGCACCTACGAACACGGCCGCTCCCCCGACGATCAGGGGAAGCGGCCATGCCCTCACGTGCTACTACTCGCCGATGCCGTAGAGGCGCGCCCAATTCTCACGGCTGGTCAGCTTGGGCATGGCGTCGTGCCACGTCTTCTTCATCTGCGGCGCTTCCTTGCGGAGCTGCCAGCACACCTTCGCGGCATGCTTCGCGAGTGCGACGGCGGTGTCCTTGTCGCGGCGGCGCACCCGCACCGCGTTCTGCGACGCGTCGGTGACCACGGCGGTGTCGAACAACGACACGTGCCACCAATTCGCGAAGTGCGCAGGCACTGTGACCTGACGGCGGTCGACCTTACCCCGGAACTGCTGCACCGCACGCTTCACGAGGACGAGCCCCTCACGCTTCTTGTCGGGCTCGAAGTCCCACACCTTCATCTGGGTATGCGGATCCGATTCCTTGCCTACCTGCGACGCCGGCAGCGGCTTCGTCTCGGGATAGCGGTCGCGCAGTTCGCGCAGCTCCTTCAGCACAGACTGCCCTCCGTCGTAGAGGAAGTCGGGCCCCGCGAGGAAGTCCTCGGCGGCCTTGATGAAGGTCGCGGCCAAGCCGTACTGCATCGACACGATCAGCTCGCTGATCTTGCGGAACAGATACTTCGAGATGTCGTTGCCGTCGAACCGGCCGTACAGCGCCGACACGACGAGACCGTTGCGGATGCTGAAGTACCGCGCCCAGTCGTCGTAGTCCTTGAGGTGGAAATCGGCGTGCCACACACCCGCGTTGGGCAGCGTGACGGTGGGATGCCCGGCGAAGCGGGCTCGGATCCCGTACTCGATGTCGTCCCACTGGAAGAACAGCGGAATCGGCAGGCCACACTCGGCGATGATCTCGGCGGGCAGCAGGCACGTCCACCAGCCGTTCCAGCCTGCGTCGAAGCGGGGATCCTGCTTCTTCTTGATGAGATCGATGCCCATCTTCGCACCGGGGGTGAGCTCACCCGCAGTGATCTCGTCGAGCACCTCACGCTCGGCACTGACATGCAGGATCTGCGGGTTGCTCAGCGACAGCATCTGGGCGCCGACGATCGTGGGCTGCACCGTCATGTTCGCGAACGCGTTGAGTCGCAGCACGGATTCCGGCTCGCACAGAATGTCGTCGTCCATGACGATCACGTTGGCGTGCGCCGAGTTCGGAGAGCCGGTGATCTCGTACATGCCGCGGGAGAATCCGCCCGCGCCACCGAGGTTCGGCTGCGTGAGGTAGATCAGCTTCTTGCCGAGCTTCTCTTCGACCTCCGCGAACGAGGGACGCGAACGCACCTGGTCGGTGCCTTGGTCGACGATGCACACCGCGTCGATGTCGGCCATCGCATCGTCGTCGGAGGCGAGGGTGCCGACCGTGATAGTGCAGTCATCGGCGCGGTTGAACGTACAGATGACGACGGCGGCCGGTCGCAGGTGCTCGGGAGCGGCGACGGTCCAGCGCGCGTCGGAGATGAGCAGCGAGCCGTTGCCGGACTCCACGGAGAACCACATCGCGCCGCCGTCGACGAACCGCTCGATGGGAAGTTCGAGATCGAGGTCGCCCGAACCCGATACTTTCGAGGTGGTGACGACGCGCTCGCGACCGCGAGCGTCGGATGCCGACACCGTGAAGGTCGCACTGCCCGAGGAGGCATAGGTGAGCTGCAGGTTCACCGTCTTCACATCGGTCCACCGTTGCCAGAAGGTCGCGGCGAACCGGCCGAAGTAGGTGTTGGTGTGGGCGGTCGCGCCCTCGGCGAGCTGGAGGCCGTGCCGGTCGGCGGCCGCGTCGCCCTTGGTGACCACGTACATCTTCTCTGGTACGCGCGGCGAGAGCGACCCGAACAGTCCGCGTTGAACGATCAGCCGATCACGACGTGCGGGCTCGATGAGGGCCTCCTCCAGCGCGTCGACGTTGCTTCCGTCAGTTGTCGTGTCGCCGGCAGGTGCCTGCTCCATCGAGTAACTCCCCGATCTCCTCGATCCTGTTGGTCCGGATGCGACATTATCAGCGGGAACGCTGCCATTCGCCGATCACGTGAGAGTTGCGACCGATTGGTGAGGATCGCGGGAAATGCACCTTTTGCGTCCTGACGGGCACCGCCCTCACTCGTCGAGTGCGCGTTCCGTTCGGCGGTAGGCGGCCTCGGTCGCGCTCTTGTGCGGACGCCACCACTTCTCGTTCGCGCGGTACCACTCGATGGTCGCGTGCAGGCCGGATCGGAAATCCCTGTACACAGGCTCCCACCCGAGTTCGGTCTTCAGCCGGGTCGCGTCGATCGCGTAACGCAGGTCGTGGCCAGGGCGGTCGGGAACGAAATCGAAGCCGGCGGGGTCTTTCCCGCACAGTTCGAGGACAGTCTCGACGACCGTGCGATTGTCCGTTTCACCATCTGCGCCTATGAGATAGGTCTCACCGATGACACCCTTGTCGATGATCGTCCACACCGCACGGTTGTGGTCGTCGACGTGGATCCAGTCGCGCACATTCGTGCCGGTGCCGTACAGCTTGGGCCGCACCCCGGTGAGCACGTTGGTGATCTGACGGGGAATGAACTTCTCCACATGCTGGTACGGCCCGTAGTTGTTCGAGCAGTTCGAGAGGGTCGCGCGGATACCGAACGAACGCACCCAGGCGCGGACGAGCAGGTCGGAGCCTGCCTTGGTCGACGAGTACGGACTCGACGGGTTGTAGGGCGTGTCCTCGGTGAACTTCGCCGGATCATCGAGTGCGAGGTCGCCGTACACCTCGTCGGTGGAGATGTGGTGATAGCGCACGTCGTGCTTGCGGACGGCTTCGAGCAGGGCGAATGTGCCGAGGAGGTTGGTCTGCACGAACGGCGAGGGGTCGGCCAGCGAGTTGTCGTTGTGGGATTCGGCGGCGAAGTGCACCACGAGGTCGGTGTCGGTGACGAGTTTGTCGACCAGCCCGGTGTCGGCGACGTCGCCGTGGACGAAGGTGATCGCGTCTGTCACGGGTTCGAGGGACTCGAGGTTGCCCGCGTAGGTGAGCTTGTCGAGGACGGTGATCTCGACGTCGGGTCGGTCGGCCACGGTCTGGTGGACGAAGTTCGCGCCGATGAATCCGGCGCCGCCGGTGACGAGCAGCTTCATTACGCCAACCCTACCCATGGGACACTGACCGGCATGCGCGGAATCATCCTTGCCGGCGGGACCGGTTCGCGGCTGCACCCCATCACCCTGGGGATCAGCAAGCAGCTCACTCCCGTCTACGACAAGCCGATGATCTACTACCCGCTTTCGACCTTGATGCTCGCTGGAATCCGCGACATCCTTCTGATCACCACCCCGCACGACGCCGGCCAATTCCGGCATCTACTCGGAGACGGGTCGCAGTTCGGCATCGACATCACCTACGCGGTCCAGGACGAGCCCGACGGACTGGCACAAGCGTTCGTTCTGGGCGCCGATCACATCGGCGGTGAGACCGTGTCTCTGGTATTGGGCGACAACATCTTCTACGGGCCGCGGCTCGGCACACAGCTCAAACGGTTCGACGATCTCGACGGCGGTGCCGTCTTCGCGTACCGGGTCTCGGACCCGTCGGCCTACGGGGTGATCGAGTTCGATTCCGATGGTCGCGCACTGTCGCTGGAGGAGAAACCGGCCGATCCCAAATCGCACTACGCGGTACCGGGACTGTATTTCTACGACAACGACGTCGTCGAGATCGCGCGGTCGCTGAAACCTTCCGCGCGAGGCGAATACGAAATCACCGACATCAACCGCGCATATCTCGAGACCGGCAGACTTCAGGTCGAGGTGCTGCCCCGCGGCACCGCGTGGCTCGATACCGGCACCTTCGATTCCCTGCTCGACGCGTCGAACTTCGTGCGCACCATCGAACAGCGTCAGGGCTTGAAGATCGGAGTGCCCGAGGAGGTTGCGTGGCGACGCGGATTCATCACCGACGACGAATTGGCAGCCTTGGCACACCCTCTGGTGAAGTCGGGTTACGGCACCTACCTGCTGGATCTGGTCGCAAGGGGAAAGGACTCCTGAGGAAATGCAGTACCGAGAACTGAAGATCGCGGGCGCATGGGAGATCACCCCGAAGCAGTTCGGCGACGACCGCGGCGTGTTCCTCGAATGGTTCAAGCAGTCCAGCTTTATCGAAGCGACCGACCGGGAACTCGATCTCGCGCAGGCCAATTGCTCGGTGTCGGCCGCGGGAGTGCTGCGCGGAATCCATTACGCGGATGCGCCGCCGGGGCAAGCAAAATACGTGACGTGCGCGTCGGGGTCGGTGCTCGACGTCGTCGTCGACCTTCGTGTGGGGTCGCCGACGTTCGGGCAGTGGGATTCGGTGCTGCTCGACACCGTCGATCGTCGTGCGATCTTCTTGTCAGAGGGGTTGGGGCACGGGTTCCTGGCGTTGGAGGACCATTCGACGGTGATGTATCTGTGCTCGACGGGCTATGCCCCCGAACGTGAGCACGAGGTTCACCCGCTGGATCCGGCCATCGGGATCGAATGGCCGACGGTCGGGCCGGGCGGGCGTGTGCTCGAGTACGAACTCTCTCCCAAGGACCGGGCAGCGCCCTCACTCGCCGAAGCGCATGCTGCGGGACGGTTGCCGCGGGTGTGACCCGAACTTTGGTGTTCTCAACAGCGATATACGCCGTCGAGAACACCAAAGTTCAGCGGGCCAGTGCCCGACGGATATGGCAAATCACCTCGTCCGGGTCGTGGGCGAGCGCGTGCCATGTGAAGCGAAGTACGTGCCAGCCTGCGTTGACCAGTATGTTCTGGCGCTCTGCATCACGCCGGTGTCGCGCGGCGTCTCGGTGCCATGCCCATCCGTCGATCTCGATGGCGACGCGCTGCGCCTCGAACGCCACGTCGATCTCGAAACCATGACTCTTCACGTGCGGTCGCCATCCGGTGAGACCTGCGGCCTTCAAGAGGCTGTAGAGGATTCGCTCTGCCTCGGAGTGTCCGCCGCTGCGCGCAGTACAGAGGAGACGCTCGGCGGCCCGCGACCCATGTCGCCCGGGGTTACGTCGATGGGCACGCTCCAACAACCCCAGTGTGGTGTGCCGTTGCAGCGCCCTGTCCATGAAGACCGATCCGTTGTCCAGTTCGACAGCTGCCTCGACCACGGCGAGCGGCAACCCCGTGACCTGGAGACGACGCACCGACGTCACGTCCTCAGGCAGTAGGTCTCGTCGTCGCAACTTCACGCCGTGAGGCGCTTTGATCGCACGACGGTGCGGCACGGTGACGTACTGCCGTTTCGGTGCGCGATCGAGGAGTCCGTGCCACCACGCAGCGCTCGGCCCCCATGCCGTCGCTCCCTCGCCGGCGCCGTACACCGCTGCGCGCAGGCAGGCGGCCGGCGTCTGTTCCCGGTCCGCGCGCAGATACACACCGGGCGCAAGTGACCGCCACTCTCCGGCCCGTACATAGTGGTCGATTGTCGCGATGCTCAGCCCGCACCCGACCGCCTGGTCGCGGATGATGACGCCGTCCTGTCGGGCCATGAGCACGTGAATTCGTTGACGTGGCATACCCGGTTCGACGCAGCCCGGCCCCACCCGGTTCCACCGCACCGAAGCTTTGGTGTTCTCAACAGCGATATACGCCGTCGAGAACACCAAATGTTCAGCGGATCCGGAAGATCACGACCCTCTGCACGACGAAGTTGATCACCGTCGCCACGCCCTGGGCGACGACGAAGGCAAACGGGGTGACCCACCAATCGTCACCGAGCGACTCGTTGAGCACCCTGTTGATCCCGACCTGGGCTGCGAACGTCACCGCGTACAAGATCACAACAGCGGCGAACCGCAACCGGCTCGGCGGCGCCTGGAAGGTCCAGCGCCGATTGATGAGGTATGCGGTGGTGGTACCCGCGATGAAGGACAGCGCCTTCGCAAGATCACGGGTGACACCGAGCGCCATGAGCAGCACATACAGGCCGTAGTCGACGATGGCCGACAGCCCTCCGGTGATCACGAACCGCACCAGCTGCGTCTTCAGGTCGAGCGCTTCGTCGGCGGTCGAGTCGGTCAGCGGCAGCTCGGGAGCGAGCGGAGCGTGGTGTTCCGGCAGCGGCTGAACGTGGTCGTGGGGTTCGGGCACGGAGTCGAGGGTAGCGTCCGGCGCGCCACAATCCGCACCGCCACTACATGGAGATTCTCACCGAAACGCAACGAGTGACCTACGGCATCTTGCCGGGTAGTGAGCTGACGCAGGTAGCCTCTACCTCGATGTCTACGACAGCTGAAGAGCAGGCGAGCGAGCCTCTCCCCACCCAGACACGCACCCTGACCGGATGGGGGCGCACCGCGCCGACCACCGCCGAGGTGCTCTCCACACCCGACGTCGAGCTGATCGCCAAGGCCGTGGCGCAGGTCGCGGAGCAGAACGAGTCGAAGCCGACGCACCTGCGCCGCGGTGTCATCGCGCGCGGTCTCGGCCGCTCCTACGGCGATCCCGCGCAGAACGCGGGTGGGCTCGTCATCGATATGACGGCGCTGAACAAGATCCACAGCGTCGACCGCGAATCCCGCAAGGTCGTGGTGGACGGCGGCGTGACGCTCGACCAGCTGATGCGTGCGGCGCTGCCGTTCGGCCTGTGGGTACCGGTCCTGCCCGGCACCCGCCAGGTGACGATCGGCGGTGCCATCGGCTCCGACATCCACGGCAAGAACCACCACAGCGCCGGCAGCTTCGGCAACCACGTGCGCTCGATCGACCTGCTCACCGCAGACGGACAGGTCCGCACCTGCGGCCCGACGGGACGCAACTCCAAGCTGTTCTGGGCCACGGTCGGCGGCATGGGTCTGACGGGCATCATCCTGCGCGCGACCATCGAGATGACGCCCACCGAGACTGCGTACTTCATCGCCGACAGCATGCGCACCGAATCCCTCGACGAGACGATCGCCGTGCACAGCGACGGCTCCGAGGACAAGTACGACTACTCGAGCACGTGGTTCGACGCGATTTCCGCGCCCCCGAAGCTGGGCCGCGGAGCTGTGTCACGGGGTTCGCTGGCAACACTCGATCAGCTCCCGAAGAAACTGCAGAAGAATCCGCTGGCCTTCGACGCGCCGACGCTGCTCACCCTTCCCGACGTGTTCCCGAACGGTCTTGCGAACAAGTTCGACTTCTCGATCGTCGGCGAGCTGTACTACCGCAAGACGAAGAACGCGACGGGCCAGATCCAGAACCTGACCGCGTTCTATCACCCGCTCGATCTGTTCGGCGAGTGGAACCGCGCTTACGGGTCCAAGGGTTTCCTGCAGTACCAGTTCGTGGTCCCCACCGAAGCCGTCGAAGAGTTCAAGAAGATCATCGTCGACATCCAGCGCTCCGGGCACTACTCGTTCCTCAACGTCTTCAAGCTGTTCGGTGAGGGCAACAAGGCACCGCTGAGTTTCCCCATGAAGGGCTGGAACATCTGCGTCGACTTCCCGATCAAGGCGGGCCTGAACGAGTTCGTGCGCGAACTCGACAAGCGCGTCCTCGAGTTCGGTGGTCGCCTCTACACGGCGAAGGATTCGCGGACCGACGCGGAAACCTTCCACTCGATGTACCCGCGGATCGACGAGTGGCTCAAGGTGCGCCGCACGGTCGACCCCACCAACGTCTTCGCCTCCGATATGTCCAGAAGGTTGGAACTGCACTGATGATCAATGCCGTCGGCAATCCCCAGACCCTGCTGCTTCTCGGTGGCACCTCCGAGATCGGCTTGGCCATCGTCGAGGAGTACCTGCGCAAGTCGCCCGCCCGCGTCATCCTCGCGGCGCTGCCGGACGACCCGCTGCGCGACGCATCCGTCGCCCAGATGAATGCTGCGGGTGCGACGAAGGTCGACGTCATCGACTTCGACGCGCTCGACACCGAATCCCACCCGAAAGTCATCGACGAGGCATGGGCAGGTGGCGACGTCGATATCGCCGTCGTCGCATTCGGTCTCGACGGTGACTCCGAGGAACTGTGGCAGAGCCAGGCCAAGGCCGTCCGCGTCGCGAATGTGAACTACACGGCGTCGGTGTCCGTCGGTGTACTCATCGGCGAGAAGATGAAGGCGCAGGGCTTCGGCCGGATCATCGCGATGTCGTCGGTGGCCGGTGAGCGCGTCAAGCGTGCCAACTTCATGTACGGCTCGTCGAAGGCGGGCCTCGACGGCTTCTACCTGGGTCTCGGCGAGGCGCTGCGCCCGTTCGGTCCCCGCGTCACCGTGGTGCGCCCCGGCCAGGTTCGCACCAAGTTCAGCGCGCATGTCGACGAAGCGCCGCTGACCGTGAACAAGGAAGATGTGGCCGCGCTCGCGGTGGCCGCGTCCGACAAGGGCAAAGAGATCGTGTGGGCGCCGGGTCCGTTCCGGTTCGTGATGATCGTGCTGCGGCACATCCCGCGCGCAGTCTTCCGCAAGCTGCCGATCTGACGGCACCGGCTACACCGTCTGGGACCCGGGCTTCACTAGGCTCGGGTCCCGTGACAGTCGCCGAGAGTCCCACCGTCATCCCCATCGCTCCGTTTCGGAAGGTCGCGACGACCGCCGGTCGCATGGTTGCGGCCGTGGTCGTCGCGATCGTCGTTTCTGCAGTGGGACTGTTCGCGTTCGCGCGAGTGCAATGGCCGGCGTTCAATTCGTCGAACGTCACTCAGGCCGTCACGACGGTGATGCAGTTCGTCGCGCTGGCTGCGCTCGGATGCTCGATCTACCTGCTGCGTCGTCGCAAGTGGGTGACGGGCGCGCGCGTGCTGTCGTGGGCGGCGCTGTCAGGACTGGTCACGGCGACCCTCGGCATGCCGCTGGCCGCGACGAAGCTGTATCTGCACGGAATCTCCGTCGACCAGGAGTTCCGCACGCAGTTCCTCACGCGACTGACCGACAGCGCGGCCCTGCGCGACATGAACTACGCCGACATGCCCCCGTTCTATCCGGCGGGCTGGTTCTGGATCGGTGGCCGTGTCGCGAATCTGCTCGGGATGGACGGCTGGGAGGCATTCAAGCCCTATGCCATCGCCTCACTGGCTGTCGCGGCCGTTGTGGCGCTGGTGCTGTGGTCGGAACTCGTCCGGTCGGATCTCGCCGTGTTGGTGACGACCGCATCGACGGTGATCGTCCTGGCGTACGGGTCGCCGGAACCGTACGGCGCGGTGATCGCTCTGCTGATCGCACCGGCGCTGGTGCTGGCCTGGGGCGCCCTCAACCCCGTGCGCGTTTCTGGTAGCGAGGACTACCAGAAACGCGCACGGCAGGGGTGGGGCGCGGTGGTGGGTACCGGCCTGTTCCTCGGGATCGCCGCGACGTTCTACACGCTGTACTTGGGCCTGGCCGCGTTCGCGGTGACGGTGATGGCGCTGACTGCGGCAGTGCTCGCCAAGCGGGCCGAAGGTTCGTGGCGCAGCGTGATGCCGGTGCTCGTGCGATTCGTCTCCATCGCGGTGATCGCGGGGGTGGTCGCGCTGATCGTATGGGCACCGTTCCTGCTCGACGTACTCAGGGGCGGTTCGACCGCCGGCTCGGGTTCCGCGACCCACTACCTACCCGACACGGGCGCGAGCCTGCCGCTGCCGATGTTCCACATGTCGCTGATCGGATTGTTGTGTCTGCTCGGCAGTGTGTGGCTGATCGGGCGGGCGACATCATCGCGGCGTGCTCAGGCGCTCGGGCTCGGCGTCATCTCTGTGTACCTGTGGTTCTTGGCGTCGATGGCGTTCACCGCGATGGGCAACACGCTGCTCGCGTTCCGGCTCGAAGTGATCCTGCTGGTGCTACTCGGTACGGCGGGTGCATTCGCGTTCGTCGAATTCTCGCGATGGATCAGCCTCGCCTCGAGCGACAACCCGAATGTGCGACGTGTGCTCGTCGCGGTGGGCGCGCTCGGTGCGCTGGCGTTCACCCAGAACATTCCGCAAGTCCTCGGGAACGAGATCACCGTCGCCTACACCGACACCGACGGCAGCGGTGAGCGGGCCGACCAGCGGCCGGCAGGCGCTGCGTCGTATTACGCGGAGATCGACGAGACGCTGCGCTCACAACTCGGCGGCGACCGCGACGACCACGTGATCCTCACCGCCGACACCGCGTTCCTCGCGTACTACCCGTACTTCGGCTTCCAAGCGCTGACGTCGCACTACGCGAATCCCCTCGCAGACTTCGCGGGTCGGGCAGCAGCGATCGAAGAATGGTCGGAATTCGGATCGTCCGAAGAGCTTCTCTCCGCGTGGGATTCGCTGCAGTGGCGAGCCCCCGACGCCATCGTCTTCCGACAGGGCGCCGAGGGCTACACACTTCGGCTGGCCGAGGACGTCTACCCGAACGACCCGAATGTCCGCCGATACACGGTCACCTTCCCCGAGACCCTGTTCGACGATCCGCGTTTCACAATCACCGAGGTGGGGCCGTTTGCTGTGGTCACCCGCGCCGAAGTGGCATGATGTTTCGAACTCCGTTGTCGCGCAGCCACAATCCTCCCCACACGAAGATTCCTGTGTAGATCGGGAACAGTGTGGTGCTGACGATCGGCTGCTCGGTGAGCAGGTTGGTCGCGACCGCTCCACCGAGGTATCCGGTGAGCAGTACGGCGCCGAGGATCGCGGTCGTCGGCACGACGTAGAGCACGAGGCAGATCAGCAACACGATCCCGAACACCCTGTTCAGGCTCGGATCGAAGCCGAGGTCGGCCATCGCATCCTGCACCTGCGAGGTGTTCATGAGGTGAATGACGGAGTCGAAGAGCAGGAACAGGACGACGAGGCCGCTCACGATCAAGCCGGCGATGTGGGCGCCCCGACCGGGCGTCTCGGCGGGGGTGTGCGCGTCGCGGTTGGTGGCGGAATGGGTGGTCATGACGATCTCCTCGATTCGATGCGCTGATGTCACCGATACCGACCCGGCTCCGCGCGGAAACTCATCGCCGTTGCGGTAAGGTCGCGGCGGGTCGTACGGGGGGTGCGACCGTATCGGGGGATTCGATGAGTGAGATTCTGTACGTGCCGATCAGGCGCCGCGACGGGTCGGGGCAGGTTCGGTTGGAGATGCGCACCCTGCCCGACGGCCGGCTGGCATTGCCCGCCTACACGTCACTGCAGGAACTGGTCCGTTGCTCCGGGCCGCGGCAGGCATGGATGGGCGTCGACAGCGGCGGACTGCAGGAAATCCACCGCACCACCGGATACGACGTGGCCCTGCTCGACGCAAGACAACCACCGCCACCGGTCGACGACGAATACCGACAGCCCCGAAGTTGGCTGCAGGATCCGCTCGGGAGGACAGGAACCAGGTGAGCATCGACATCGGAGACCTCAACGCGGTCGCGAGCCGTCTCGCAACCGGAGCGAGCGGAATCAACAACCTCGATTCCGAACCCGCCGAGATACCCGACGCCGGTGTTTCCACAGCACTGCTCGTGGACGCACTCGGGTCGATCGCAGCCGCATTGGACGTGGCGGTCCGGTCGCTGGCCAACGCAGCGGACGCCACGCAGGCCAGCCTGCGCAGCTATCAGGAGACCGTCGAACACAGCGCCCAGGAAATCGCGAAGGCCGGTGAACAATGAGCCTCGACACCCACGTTTTCGGCGACCCCGACTCCTGCTACGCATGCGCGGATTCGCTCGCCTACCTCGCAACCGGCGTGAACGAACAGTTGAAGTCGGCACGCGACGGCCGCTCCGAATCCGAGTACGAGTTCCGAAGCACTGCCGGCGACGAATTCCGGGAGACGCTCGACCGCATCATCGCCGGAACCACCGCGGCCGCGAACGAGATCGACGTGGTTGCCGCCGCCCTGCGTGTACTCGCCGATGAGCTCGTCACCGCACGAGCACGAATGTCGCAGGCCGAGGTGGCACCGTCGGAAGCGGGCATTCCCGTGGAGTTCGGTACCGGGATCGGCGGTCCGATCGCGGTAAATCCGAACTCGTATGATGTTGCACCCCAGCTCCTTCGAGCAAAGCAGGTTGTGGCCTATGAAACTGCGGCGGGGCTCGTCGCGGAAGGTCGAGGGATCGAGGTCGCAGCGCACAGCGCGTTCGCGGAAGCACTGCGTGGGCCGACGACGATCCTGAAGGACGCGGAAGCGCAGTGGGGTTGGCTGGCTGCGTTCGCAGTCACCGGATATGTCGGCACTGCCTTCGCAGAGCTCGCCAAATGGGGGCCGATCGCCGATAACCGAGGCGCGAATCTGGCCCGGCTACACGAACTCGCCGCGGAAGCAGCCCGGCTGGGCGACCCGTACCCGGAAGCCACAGCAGCCAGAGCTGTTCGCGCCTTCCAAGGCGGGGCCGACGACGCGGCGCGATTCGCTGCGGAGAACTCCCGGCTGCTCGCGGGGCTCGGTGACAACAAGGTCGTCCAGCTGCTTGGCAAGAACATCGGCGATTTCGTGCCTGACGGATTGGCACTGATATCGCTCGGATCCAAGATTCCTGTGGTCGGCCTCGGATTGACCGTAGGCCAAACCGCAACGGACGTGTACAACGCCGAGTCCACCGGCGACGCCGTACAGGCCGTGGCGAAGGACGTCGGTGGCTTTGTTGCGGGAACCGTTGCAACCGAATTGATCCTCGCTAGTGCTGCCGGCGGACCGGTCACGCTGCTCGCCGTCGGCGCCGGGATCGGGGTCGCATTCGGTGTCGGTGAGGCAATCGAGCACTGGGACGACATCTCCGGCGCTGCCGGCTCAGCGGCACGCTGGGTCGGCAACCTGTTCTGAGGAGCACGATGTACGCAACCGACCTACCTCCGATCCCCGAAGCGGCGACCGGAGAACCCCGGCCGCCCCGCGCACCGCGCATCCATCACGGCACGGAAACTACACCGTTGGACCGTCTCCCTCGGAACCGCCCAGAACCACCACCGGACGACTTCGGACCGATGCTCGAATGGAGCCAACATACGCTCCGTGAACAGTGCTTGGCCGCAGCCGCAATGGCGGGTCTAGTCATTGCTCCCGTTTCAGTGCAAGCCGGATTCGAATGGATTCAATGGTGGTGGTTCTGGGTGATCATCTTGACCGGTGCGTGGATGATGTTCCGTGCCTACGGAAACTCTTGGGCCGCTGCCGGTGCCACCTGGGTGCAATGGCGCAGCAGCTGGGTCGATACCTACCGACTCACTCGCATCCGCTTCTCCGCCGACGGCTATGCCCGCGTCCTACGACTGAAAGACGCCCACGGCAACAAAATCCACTCTTTCAAGATCCACGACCTCCAGAACAACCCCGACCTGTGGGACCTCGTCTACAACGGGATCCTCCACTCCGTCGCATCAGGCAACTGCGACATCGACGCCAAAACCCGCCGCGTCCTGAAAATCCCGTACGAACTCGGACCACGCCCGGTCAACAACAATCGCAGCAAGGGAAGACGCCGCGGATGGTGAACACCCCCGACCTACCGCCGATCCCCGACCCGGTCACCGGCGAGCCTCGGCCACCCCGCGCACCACGCATCCTCGGCGGTCAACCGAACACCCCCAGCGATCAGTTGCCGCACAGTATCCCCGCGCCACCGCCGATCGAGTTCGGCGCGGCACTCGAGGTTGCACAGCCGCGCTTCGGTGATCGGTTCGGCGCCAGCATCGCAATCCCTGTCCTATTCGCCTTGTACGGGACGGTGATCTGGGGAGGATTCGGGTGGATACACCATTGGTTCAACTGGGCACTTATCGTCTCCTTTTCCTTGCTGGTGCGCCGAGGGAATGATCGCTGGACCGCTGCCGGAGCGACCTGGCTGCAGAAGCACACGAGATCGGTCGACACCTACCAACTGACCAAAGTACATCTCCGCGTATCCAGGGCCGACAGGCAGTTGTTCTTCCGAGATGCACACGGCCGCAAGATTGACCATATGCGAATCGCGCAGATTCAGGCCAACCCCGCACTGTGGGACCTCGTCTACAACGGCATCCTTCATTCGGTGGCATCGGGCAACTGCGACATCGACTCCGACACCCGGAAACATCTGAGAATCCCCTTCGAGATCGGGCCACGACCCAAGCGGTTCGCCCCGCGCAAGGGACGCGCTACGCTCGACCCGCTGCGCCGAACCACCGGTCGCCCCGCCAATCTCATACCTCGCACTGGTCGTCACCGCGCTCCGGATACCGAGTGACGTGGCACCTGACACCGACCCGATTGTCGTCGCGTGAGCGCCGCTGCTGCCGCCAGTGCGACGAGAAGTCCGATGTCCACTCGTGCGACGCGCACGAGCGCACTGCTCGAGCCGTCGATGCTGTACGCGAGACCAACGAACGACCCCAGCCCCACCGCACCCGACAGAAGCGCTGGGGGCCGATAGCGCGGTCGGGCCGCACTACCGATCAACGCCACGCCAACGAGTCCGAAGAAGAGAGCGCGGTGACGGAGAAGAAGTTCGACGTCCGGGTCCGCCACCGTGATTCCGTACAGTTCTTCGATCCGACGTCGTGACAGCACCGCCGTCGCCGGGACGAGATGCGCAACCCCAACCCCTGCCATCAGGACCGAACCGATTCGACTTCCGAGCATTTCGCGCTCCTTTGTGTGTGTAGTGGTCTCTAGACTCGCGTGTATGGCTCCTGCCGCGCTTCCAGAAACATGCGCTACACCCAACTCGGATCCGCCGCCGGCTGCGACGCTGTGGATAAGGCCCGGCCTGGCCGCGTATCTCGGTCGCTCACTCGGTCTCGACCCGCACTCCACCTCGGTGCACTGTCTCGTTGTCGGCGTCGATTCGCCATTCACAGTAAGGGTCGTAGGCGAAGCAGACGTTGCCGCGCGAAGCGCGCTGATCCCTCCTCGACTCGTTCACCAGGTCGTTTCTCCGCCGGACAGCCGGATCCTCTTCTGTTATTCGGACGTGAACCATGTTGACGGATCGGAGCACATGGGCCGAATGGGACGCCGCGAGGGACACCTCGGGATCAATCACCCGGCCGAGGCAACTCTGGTCGACCTGTGCAGGTGTGCCGCTCCGGATGGCGCCGCCATCATGGCGGTGGTCGTCGGATCACCCCGACGTCACCTGGATCCCCGTATCGCGCGGACTCTCGAACGCATTCGCACCGATCCGCCGTCCGTACGCAACGCCGCACACCTGGCGCTCGCGGAGGGACTTTCCCCGTCGTACTTCCTCCGTCTGTTCAGCCGCGAGACGGGCACGAGTTTCCGTCGGTATCGCCTGTGGGCGAGAATGCTCCACGTTGCCCGATCCATTTCGGAAGGCACTGATTTCACGAGCGCCGCCATGTCGGCAGGGTTCGCGTCGCCGTCCCACTTCAGCGACTCGTTCCTGCGGATGTTCGGCCTCACCGCCACGTCACTCGCTACGACGGGCGCGAACATTGTGGTCGACGATGCGGCCCTGTCCCCTACGGCAACCGCGACGCGAGCAGCTCCGCCAGATGGGTGCCGCGACGATCGGTGAGGTCGCTGAGCTGAGTGCGACACGAGTAACCGTCGGCGAGCACAACCGTGTCGGCGGCGGCGGATTCGACAGCGGGAACCAGCTGGTTGTTCGCGACCGCTACCGACACGTCGTAGTGGCCACGCTCGACCCCGAAGTTTCCGGCGAGACCGCAGCAGCCGCCGAGCCTGGTTACCTTCGCGCCGGCACGTTTCAGGAGCGCGGCATCGGCTTCCCACCCCATGATCGCGTGGTGGTGGCAGTGCGGCTGTGCGACGACGGTGGTGCCCGACAGCGACGGCGGCTCCCAGTCGCCGAGCAGTTCGGCAAGTGTGCGGGTGGACTCGGCCACGACACGTGCCGGCTCGGAGCCGAGCAGTTCGACGGTGTCGGACCTCAGCACCGCGGTGCACGACGGTTCGATACCGACGATCGGCGTACCCGCACGAAAAAGCTCGGTAACTGTGCGGCCCAGAATCTTTCGTGCCTCGTCGAGCTGGCCGGTGGTGATCCACGTGAGAGCACAGCACTGTTGCTTCTCGGTGATCCGGACACGGTACCCGGCGGCTTCGAGCACCGCGACCGCCGCGATTCCGACCTCGGGAGTGAAGTAGTCGGTGAACGTGTCGACGAACAGCAGCACGGGCTCACCTGTGCGTAACCGCTGTCCCGCGGTCTCGGCGAACCAGCGCCGGAAATTGCGGGGCGCGAAGGCGGGTACGTGCCTGCGCCTGTCCATGCCCCCGAGCATCAATCCCGCCGACCCCATACCTGGAATTTTGGCAATCGTGTTGATCACCCTGGGCATTCGAGTGGCGAGCGCTGCCCACTGCGGCAATCGGCCGAGGGTGTAGTGGCTGATCGGACGTCGGCGACCGCGGTAGGTCTGGTGCAGTACCTCCGACTTCCACGTGGCCATGTCGACTCCGGTGGGGCAATCCGACGCGCATCCTTTGCAGGACAAGCACAGATCGAGGGTTTCGTGCACCTCCGGCGAGGCCCACCCTCCGGAGACGAGCGAGCCGTTGAGCATTTCCTGCAGCGCTCTGGCCCGGCCGCGTGTCGAATCCTTCTCCTCGCGGGTGGCGAGGTACGACGGGCACATGACCCCGCCGACGGGCGTCGTATCGGCGCGACACTTCCCGACGCCTGTGCACCGGTGCACGGCCTGGGTGAAGTTGCCGTCGTCCTCCCGGTACCGGAACGCGAGGCCGGTGCGGACGGCGGGCGCCGCAGGCACGCGGAGGTCGGCGTCGACGGGACTCGGGTCGACGAGGACGCCGGGGTTGAGCAGGTTCTCGGGGTCGAAGACGGATTTGACGGCGCCGAACAGGCGCAGTGCGTCGTCGGAGTACATCAACGGGAGCAGTTCGCTGCGGGCCCGTCCGTCGCCGTGTTCGCCGGACATCGAACCTCCGTACGATGCCACCAAACGTCCTGCAGCAAAGAGGAACTCGCGGAACAGCCCGGGCATCTCGAGTGGGATGTCGAGACGGATGTGGATGCAGCCGTCGGCGAAATGTCCGTACGGGTAGCCGGTGATCCCGTAACTGTCGGTGAGCTGCTCGAAATCGCGTAGGTAGTCACCGATGCGGTCCGGGGGCACCGCGGCGTCTTCCCATCCGGCGTGCGCGGGCAATCCCCGCGGGCTGCGCGCGGACAACCCGGAGCCGTCCTCCCTGATGCGCCACAGTGCCGCGGCGCGTGCCGGATCGTCGATGTGCAGGGCGTCGATTGCGCCGGAGAACTCGACCATCGATACCGCACGGTCGTGGACCTCGCCGAAGTCGTCGCCGACGAGTTCGACGAACAGCCACGCCGCACCACGCGGAAGTGGTGGGACCGCGCCCGGCCCACGCCGGGTACGGACGATGTCGACGATGCGCGAATCGAGGCCTTCACACGCCGTGGGACGGAACCGGAGCAGAGTGTGGGCGGCGTTGCCTGCGGCGACGATGTCGGGGTAGCCGAGGGCAACCATGGTGCGCACCGGCGAATCGGCGACCAGCTGCACTGTCGCCTCGGTGAGCACACCGAGGGTCCCTTCACTTCCGACGAACAGTTTGCGCACGTCGAAGTGGTTTTCCGGAAGTAGGTGTTCGAGTCCGTAGCCGGAGACCTGCCTGCCGAACCGGCCGAATTCGGTGCGGATCGTCGCGAGGTTCGCGTCGACGAGATCCCGCAACGGATCGAGCATCGGCGCACCGCCGGGAAGTGAGAGCGGATGCCCGGTACCGGTGAGGACCTCGATGCCGACGACGTTGTCGGAGGTGCGGCCGTAGCCGAGGGCGCGAGCGCCGCACGCGTTGTTGCCGATCATCCCGCCGATCGTGCAGCGGTTGTGGGTCGACGGGTCGGGGCCGAACCGTAGTCCGTGCGGCGCTGCGGCGCGCTGCACAGTGGCTTGAACTGCTCCTGGTTGCACGCGCGCGATGCGGTGCCGAGGGTCGATCTCGAGCACACGCCCCATGTGGCGGGAGAAGTCGAGCACCACCCCGGTTCCGACGGCGTTGCCCGCGAGCGAGGTGCCCGCGCCGCGGGAGGTGAGCGGCACTCCTTCACGGCGGCACACGTCGAGGGCTGCCGCTACATCGTCGACACTGCGAGGCCGGACGACGACCTGCGGCGGCACCCGATAGAGCGAGGCATCGGACGAGTACATCGCACGAGTGGTGCTGTCGTCTCGAACATCGGAGATCCCCGCTTGGCGGAGGCGAGTGCCGATCGCCGACGAGATCTCCATGCTGACCGATGCTAACTGTGTTGTGTCGCTCGCCGGATCAGGTCGAGCAGAACAATTCTCCATTCGCTTAGCATCGTTCCCTGTGTCAGACGATTCCCCGGGTTCGAGCGTCCGTACCGCGCGCCTCATTGCAGTCCTCACAGGTCTGCTCGGAGTCGTCCTGGCAGCGGCCATCCCGTTTCTCCCTGTGAAGCAGGAAGCCGCGACCATTCAATGGCCGCAGAACGACGGCCTCGCCAGTGTCGAAGCGCCGCTCGTGACGTACACACCGCTCACGTTGCGAGTGAGCGTTCCGTGTGCGGCTGCCGCAGCTCTCGGGGACGACGGCGGCACGCTTGTGTCGACGGTGCCTCCCGGTGCGCCCGACGCCACGGGCAACGCGCTTGTGATTCGTGCCGTACCCGGTGAGGACGGCGCGCCGGGCACCGTCGAGGCGGTGCTGCGGAACTCGGTGCTCGTCTCCGCGCCACTCGACGCGCCGTGCACCGCGGTCACCGTAGCGTCCGATTCGGAGCGGACCGCGGCACAGATCGTGGGTGCGGACCCGGCTGTCGATGTCACCGTCGGAGGCGATGTTCGCCCCCAGATGGTGGGGGTCTTCTCTGACCTCGACGACTCCGCCGTTCCGTTGACCACAGGCGCCGACGCCGACCGACTGTTTGTGCAGGCGGAACTGGATTCCCGATTCACGTCCACGCCCACGGTGATCAAACTCGTCGCGATGATTCTGTGTGCTCTGTCGACGCTGTCCTCGTTGGTTGCTCTGCACCGCATCGACGGGGTCGATCGCCGCAGAGCACGCAGGTTCCTGCCGTCGCACTGGTGGCGGTTCACGCCGGCCGACGCCGTGGTGATCGGAGTCCTTCTTCTGTGGCACGTCATCGGAGCGAACACCTCCGACGACGGCTACATCCTCAACATGGCCCGCGTGTCCGGCGAGGCCGGGTACATGGCGAACTATTTCCGCTGGTTCGGGGTGCCGGAGGCCCCGTTCGGCTGGTTCTACGACGTGCTGGTCCTGATGTCGGAGGTGTCGACCGCCAGCATGTGGATGCGGCTGCCCACGCTCATCGCAGCAATCGTGTGCTGGATGATCATCAGCCGCGAGGTGATTCCGCGTCTCGGTGTGGCCGTGCGTCACAGCACTGTCGCGTTGTGGACCGCCGGTCTGGTGTTCCTCGCGTTCTGGCTGCCGTACAACAATGGCCTGCGGCCCGAACCGATCATCGCTGTCGGAGCCCTGCTCACGTGGTGTTCGATCGAGCGTGCCATTGCGACCGGCCGCATGCTGCCCGCCGCGGTCGGCGTGCTCATCGCCGCCTTCTCGCTCGCAGCAGGCCCCACCGGGCTGATCTGTGTGGCCGCGCTCATCGCGGGCATCCGTCCGCTCACGAAGCTCATCGTTGCGCGGCGGTCGCTGGTCGGGGTGCTTCCGCAACTCGCCCCGATCCTCGCGTCGGGCACCGTCGTGATGATCGCCGTGTTCGCCGATCAGACTCTGGCCTCGGTGCTCGAGGCCACCCGGGTGCGGTCCGCGGTGGGTCCGAACGTGCCGTGGTTCGACGAACGACTGCGATGGGACGCGCTGCTCACTGTGGCACCCGACGGTTCGCTCGCTCGCCGCTTCGGAGTGTTCGTCATGCTGCTGTGCCTTGTCGTGTGCGTGATGCTCATCCTCAGGAAGGGTCGCGTCCCGGGTACCGCGATCGGCCCGTCGAGGCGCATCCTCGGGATCGTTTTCGCATCGTTGCTGTTGATGATGCTCACGCCCACGAAGTGGACCCACCACTTCGGTGTCTATGCGGGTCTGGCAGCGGCCGTCGCCGCTCTCGCCGCGGTAGGGGTGGGTGCAGCGGGGATACGGTCGGCCCGCAACCGTGCGTTGTTCACCGCGGGTGTGCTGTTCGTGCTCACGATGTCGTTCACGGGGTCCAACGGCTGGTGGTACGTCTCGAGCTACGGCGTCCCGTGGTGGGACAAGCCGCCGTCCATCTCGGGGTACGGGTTCTCGACGGTGCTGCTCGCTCTGACGGTGCTCGCGCTCATCGTGGCGGCATGGTTCCATCTGCGCGAGCCGTTCGCAAAGCCGAAGCCTGCACGGAACGGTCGAGCTCGGGCACTTGCGTCGGCACCGCTGACCGTCGTCGCAGCGGGCGTCGTGCTATTCGAGGTGCTCTCCCTCGTCAAGGGCGCCGTATCGCAGTACCCGGCCTACTCGATCGCGCGCTCGAACGCCGCCGCATTCTCGGGCGGGTGCGGTCTCGCCGATCACGTTCTCGTCGAAGCCGACCCGAACTCCACCATGCTCGCTCCGCTGAGTGGCTTCGCAGCAGACGCTCTCGGCGCCGGCCGCGCCGACGGGTTCACTCCCGACGGCGTCGCGCTGGATCTGACCGCGGACGCCGAGATCACCACCACCGGCGGCGCGAACTCCCTCGAGGCCGACGAAGGCGGCACCACCACCTCGACGACGGCGGGCACCGGCGGCGGGCGCCGTAGTGACGCCGGGATCAACGAGAGCACGGTGCGGCTACCGTTCGGGCTCGACCCCGCACGCACCCCGGTGCTCGGCAGCTACCGGAGCGGCACACAGCACGCGGCCGAGCTCGAATCCGGGTGGTACGCGCTGCCCGAACGCACCGCTGATACACCGCTGCTCGTCGTCACCGCGGCGGGTCGTGTGCAGTACGTCGACCCGGATGGTGTCATCACCCCCGGTCAGGACGTGCTCTTCGAGTTCGGTGTCTCCTCGGGTGAGAACGTCGACGCGATCGGGCGGATCGCACCGATCGACGTGGGACCGGCGCCGTCCTGGCGTAATCTGCGGGTGCCGAGCGACGCGATTCCCGCGGACGCCGACGCGGTGCGGCTCGTCGTCGAAGACGGCGACCTGTCGCCGGACCAGTGGGTCGCGGTGACGCCACCGCGGATGCCGCAGCTCGACACGTTGCAGACGGTCGTCGGTTCCGAGGCGCCCGGTCTCCTCGACTGGTCGGTCGGGCTCGCCTTCCCGTGCCAGCGCCCGTTCGGCCACCGCTACGGTGTCGCCGAGGTTCCCGAGTACCGCATCCTTCCGGACCGGGTGGGCGCCGATGCAACCAACGGATGGCAGGACTCCATCGGCGGCGGACCCCTCGGATGGATCCCGCTGTTGCTCACCGCGGAGACCGTGCCCACCTATCTGAACCACGACTGGGATCGCGACTGGGGGTCGCTGGAGCGGTACCGACGGATCGACCCGGACGCACGCACAGCGACCATCGCGGTCGACGAGATCACCCGCTCCGGTCTGTGGAGTCCGGGAGCGATCCGTGACGGAGTGCCCGATCTGCTCGAATGAGGGCGCGTGACCGCGCTGGTCACTGCCCGATACCATCGACTCCCGTGCCCGACGCCACGACGAACGACTCCTCCCCAGCGGTGACCGCCACACGACCGGTCGGTGAGGACCTGCGTTCGCAGTACCGCACCGCGCGGCTCATCGCGGTCGTCGCCGGAATCATCGGGATGGTGCTCGCCCTCGCGACACCGTTCCTGCCCGTCAAGGTCACCGAGGCGACGGTGTCGTGGCCGCAGAACGGCTCGATGACGGACGTCGAGGCGCCGCTCATGTCGCAGGTGCCCCTGCAGCTGACGGCGACCGTGCCGTGTGCCGCGATCGCACAGCTTCCCGATAGTGGCGGCATGGTCCTCGCTACCGCGCCTTCTCGCGGGCAGGACGCCGCACTCAACGCGATGTTCGTCCGGGTCGGGCCGGAGAACGTCGACGTTCTCGATCGCAATGTCGTGGTCGCGACTGCGCCGCGCGCCGAGGTCACCTCCCCCGCATGCACCGAGATCAGAATCTTCTCGGATATCGAGCGCACCACCGCCGAGTTCGTCGGCCTCACCGACGACAACGGCAATCCCCGAGCGGGTGAACTGACCGGCGACCTGCGGCCCCTCGTCGTCGGCGTGTTCAGCGACCTGTCCACCGATGTCCCCGGTCTCGACGTGCAGATCGATGTGGACTCGCGGTTCTCGTCTACGCCCACGCTCGCGAAGTCTCTCGCGATGATTCTCGCGGTGCTGGCGACGGCGCTGGCACTGGCGGCGCTGGCGAAACTCGACGGCACCGACGGCCGCGGGCACCGACGTTTCTTCCCGTCACATTGGTGGAAGTTCCGCGGCGTCGACTTCGTGGTGGTCGGCACACTGATCGGCTGGCATTTCTTCGGCGCGAACACCTCCGACGACGGCTATCTGCTCACCATGGCGCGGGTGTCCGATCACGCCGGATACATGGCCAACTACTTCCGGTGGTTCGGTGTCCCCGAAGCCCCGTTCGGCTGGTACTACGACGTGCTGGCCCTATTCGCGAAGATCTCGACGGCAAGCCCGTGGATGCGTCTGCCCGCGTTGCTCGCCGGGATTCTGTGCTGGATGGTGATCAGCCGCGAGGTAGTGCCGCGCCTCGGTCGTGCGGTCCGGCACAATCAGATCGCCCTGTGGACAGGCGGCCTCGTGTTCCTCGCGTTCTGGCTGCCGTACAACAACGGTCTGCGGCCCGAGCCGATCGTCGCCGTCGGCGCTCTACTCACGTGGTGCTCCATCGAACGCGCGATCGCCACCGGACGGTTGCTTCCTGCTGCCACGGCCGTGGTCGTCGGCGCGTTCACGCTCGCTGCTGCTCCGACGGGCCTGATGTGTATCGCTGCGTTGATCGCCGGTATCCGGCCCATGACGCGCATCATCGTCCGCAAGCATCGCGAGGTCGGCACATTGCCGCTGCTCGCCCCGATCGGCGCCGCCGGACTGCTGGTCCTCGTCGTCGTCTTCTCCGACCAGACTCTCTCCGCGGTCCTCGAAGCCACCCGGGTGCGCACGATCATCGGTCCCAACGAGGAGTGGTGGAACGACTTCCTCCGCTACTACTACCTGATGGTGCAGACCGTCGACGGTTCGCTGCCCCGCCGCTTCGCGTTCCTGGTCATGGTCCTGTGCCTGTTCACGACGCTGCTCGTGCTCCTGCGTCGTCGTCGCATTCCCGGTATCGCGGTGAGCCCGTCGTGGCGCCTGATCGGCATCGTGTTCGGAACGATCTTCTTCATGATGTTCAACCCCACGAAGTGGACCCATCACTTCGGGGCGTATGCGGGCATCGCAGGATCCCTGGCCGCGTTGACCGCGGTGGTCGTGTCGGCGCAAGCGCTGCGGTCACGCCGCAACCGCACGATCTTCCTCGCAGGACTGCTGTTCGTCCTCGCCATCTCGTTCGCGGGTATCAACGGCTGGTGGTATGTGTCGAGCTACGGCGTGCCGTGGTTCGACAAGACCGTGTCGCTGTCGGGGTACCAGTCGAGCAGTTTGTTCCTGGTTCTGTTCGGTCTCGCCCTCGTCCTCGTCGCCTGGCAGTACCTCCGCGAAGGCTATGCGCCGCCACCGGAGAAACCCACGTCGGAGAAGGGGCGGCGGATCCGTACGTTCGCGGCCGCGCCACTGACCGTCGTCGCGGCGGTGATGGTGTTGTTCGAAGTCCTGTCGCTGCTCAAGGGCGCCGTGTCGCAGTATCCGGCGTATTCGTTGGCACGTTCGAACGTCGACGCCCTGACCGGCTCCTCCTGTGGCCTCGCCAACGATGTGCTGGTGGAGAGCGATCCCAACTCCGGACGTCTCGAACCGCTCCTCGATCCTGCCAACCCGCCCGCCGGCGGTGACGCTCTCGCAGGAGCCGGACCGGTCGGGTTCTCCCCCAACGGCGTCCCGAGCGATCTGACAGCCGACTACGTCGAGGTCAAGCCCGGGCAGGGCAACACCGATACCCAGAGCATCGGCGTGACCTTCGAGACCGGGGCCGGCGGCGGTACCACCGGCGGTTCGGGCGCGGAGACGATCAACGGCAGCACCGTGAAGTTGCCGTTCGGTCTCGACCCAGCGGTCACTCCGGTCCTCGGCAGCTACCAGGACGGTGTCCAGGAACCCGCGATGCTCACGTCGAGCTGGTTCCGGCTACCCGAACGCAGCGACGACGCTCCGCTGATCGTCATTTCCGCGGCCGGTCGCATCTGGTCGTACGACGACACCGGCGCGCTGACCTACGGGCAGTCGTTGCTGCTCGAGTACGGTACCCGCAACCCTGACGGAACATTCGAGGTCAAGGGCAGCTACCTGCCGCGCGATATCGGACCCGCGCCGTCGTGGCGGAATCTGCGGATACCGATTGCGGACCTGCCCGAAGATGCCGATGTCGTCCGCATCGTCGCGAACGACCCCAATCTCACCGGTGACCAATGGCTCGCGTTCACCCCTCCGCGTGTTCCGCAGCTCGACACTCTCGACTCGGTGATCGGCTCCGAGCAGCCGGTGCTGCTGGATTGGGCCGTGGGCCTGCAGTTCCCGTGCCAGCGTCCGTTCGACCACGCATATGGGGTGGCGGAGATGCCAAACTATCGCATCCTCCCCGACCGCCCGCTCGCCGTGTCGTCCACCGACACCTGGCAGGCAGCCGAATTCGGTGGGCCGCTGGGGTTCACCGAGGTCCTCGCCCGTCCCGAAGCGATCCCGACGTATCTCGACGGCGACTGGGCGCGCGACTGGGGTTCGCTCGAGCGGTATGTGCGGTACTACCCCGATGCCGAACCGGCCGACGTCGTGACCGAGCAGTCAACGCGCTCGGGTCTGTGGAACCCTGGCACGCTGAGGGTCTACGAACAGTAGGCTGGCCGCGGCCCCCATGGCCGAACGTCACCTTCATGCATTCCAAGTAGCCAAAGGTGACGTTCGGCTAAACCGACTGGCGCACCGGGTTATCCACAGGCGGGTGGTTCATCCACAGGTTCGCCCATCAACACGCGTAACGGCCCTGTTCCGTCCGTTGCCATCGGCATCATGGTCGCCATGAAACGGGGAGCATGGGGCGACGACCCTTCAGCACTGCACGCACTGAGCGTCAATGGGATCATCCGGACGGCGACACTGCTCGACTACGGTGTCACGTCGGGCGCGATCAGCGGACGCTGCCGTAAAGGTGGTCCGTGGCAGCGGATCCTGCCCGGCGTCATCGGCCTACACAACGGTCGGCTCAGTACGACCGACCGGCACACGGCAGCGCAGCTCTACGGAGGCGCCGACGCAGTACTCTCAGGACATGCCGGTTTGACGCTTCACGGCTACCAGCATTCCGCCACGATGAGTGACGTTCTCCTACTCATCCCGCATGAACAACACCGACGGAAGTTCTCGTTCGTGGACGTCGAACGATCGTCGCGCCTCCCCGATCCCGTCTGCAAAGGAAAGCTGCGCGTCGCGCCTGTAGCCCGGTGCCTGCTCGACGCTGCCCGCCGTATGTCGCGAACAGACCGATGCCGGGCTCTGCTGACATCAGCGCTACAACGCGGCGACGTCTCCGTCGACGAGCTCGCACAGGAACTGGCCGAGGGAAGCAGACGAGGAACTGCGGTGCCGCGGGGCGTCATCCGCGAGCTCTCCGACGACGCGCATTCCGTCGCCGAGGTGTGGGCGCAGAAGCTCTATGCGACGAGCGATCTACCTGCGATGATGCACAATGTTGATGTCTTCACCGACGACGGCGCCTGGATCGCTCGTCCCGACGGTTGGATGGACGACGTCGCCGTAGCGTGGGAGATCGATTCACTCGCGCACCATTTCAGCCCTGCGGACCACGAGAAGACGCTGCAGCGGCGAGCCCGCATGCAGCGGCACGGACTCATCGTCGTCGCGCACCTGCCGAGCCAGATCCGTAACTCGCCCGCGATAGTTCTCGCGGATCTACGTGCAGCCTACGAGCAAGCCTGCCGACGCCCGCGCCCTCCAGTCCGACTTGGCCGAATGTCACCTTCATCCACTTCGAGTAGCCAAAGGTGACGTTCGGCCATACCCGGGGGAGCGCACAGAACTGCGTTCCGATTCTCTAGAATGGCGAGGGTGACCACCGAAGACATCACCGGCACCAGCGCCATGTCGGCCCGCGCCACCGAAGCGGTACAGCGAAGCCTCACTCCGCGGCAGGAAGCCGCGAGTCGCGACGTCGATCGCTTGATCAAGGCCGGACGAGATCTGCTGACCGCCGGATCGCCTGCGCGTGTCGCCGATATCGTGGCGGCCGCCGGACTGTCGAACGATGCGTTCTACCGCTATTTCCGCAGCAAGAGCGACTTCGTCGACGCAGTGGTCGAGGAGGGCGGACACCGCCTCGTCAACCATCTGCGCAGGAAGATCGATGCAGCCGAGACGCCGGAAGCGGCGTTGCGTGCGGGCGCGACTGTGATCTTGAAGCAGGGCGTCGACCCCGAGATCGCTGCCGCGACGCGCAACGTTGTAGGCGGGGGCGCTGGTGGCCGATCGCATGCCCCGAAGGTGCGGGAGGAGCTCGAGCTGACTCTCGCTCGCGTCCTCGTCGGTCCGATCACCGATCTCGGCTCCACCGACCCGGAGCGGGATTCGACAACGACCGCGATTCTGTTGCTGGCGCAGATGGAACATCTGCTGTGGAAAGACACGACGGACTTCGATCCGGGCACTGAGGTCGAGCACATCCTCAGCTACATCCTCAGTGCCCTGCACACCGGCTGATCATCTACGTTCGCGGCCGGCCCGCTGCTTCCACCCCTCCTCGACAGATGCGCGGCACCTGTCGGGTTCGTCTCCCGCCTGGACGAACAGTGCGGTGAGCATGACTACGCAATGGTCGACGGTGGTGTGCGGTAGCGGTCCGTTCGCCACGAGCGACACGAGTCCGTGGTCGATGGCCCAACTCTGGATCGCCAGTTCGAGCGGGTCGACGTCGGCGCGGAAGCGTCCCTCGTTCCGCGCTCGTCGCGCAGCCTGGACCAGGAACTCCAGGGTGGCGTCTGCCGCCTCGAGATCTTCCAGTTCGACGCTTGCATCGAACATGACGCGGTACAGGTCGGGATGATCGAGGGCGTTGTCGATGTAGGACGCGGACAACGCCGCCAGGTCTCTGACCCCGTCCCCCGATGTCTCCACCGTTCGGAATCCGGACCCGAGCCGCGTGAATCCTTCCTGCCGAAGGGCTTTCCACAGACCGTCCATACCACCGAAGTAGGTGTAGACGGCCATGGTCGACACTCCTGTCCCTGTCACCAGCGAGCGCAGGGTGAGGGGTTCGCGGGCTCGCAGCATCTGCGCTGCGCGCTCGACGAGGAGGGTGCGCACCGCTGGATCCTTCGCTCTCACCATGACGCTACTTTACATAGCATTGCACTGTTATAGTTTGGAGGTCCGCTTCAGACTTCGACCACCCCCAGGAGACCTCCATGGCCGTCACGCTCGTCAATCCTGCAGGACTTCCGCAGACCGACCTCTACAAGCAGGTATCGGTCGCCACCGGATCGAAAATGGTGTTCATCGCCGGGCAGGTCGCGCGCGACGCCGACGGCAACAGAATCGGCGAAGGCGACCTCGCCACACAGACCGAGCAGTGCTATCTCAACATCGCCACCGCCCTGGCCGAGGTCGGTGCAGGCTGGGACGACATCGCGAAACTGACCGCCTACATCGTCGACTGGACTCCCGAGAAGATGGCCCAGCTCGTAGAAGGCGGCGGCCGAGCAGCCGCCACATTGGGCATCGAGGGACCACTGGCGCCCCTGACCGGCATCGGTGTCTCAGCACTCGCCGAACCCGACCTCCTGGTGGAGATCGAAGCCACCGCCATCCTCGACTGATATGCGAAAGTCCCACCGGCACAGCCACATCGACGGCCGGTGGGACTTCTCGATCACACTCTCAGAGCGGAAGCAGGTGGTGCTTGCGCGGGTTCTTGAACACCTTCTTGTCGCGGAGAAGCGTCAATGCCTTCCGGATCTCGAGACGCGTGGTCTTCGGCTCGATCACCGCATCGATATAACCGCGCTCGGCCGCGATGTACGGCGTCGCGACATGCTCGTTGTAGAAGTTGATGAGCTGCTGACGCACCACCGGAGCGTTCTCGCCAGCCTCGGCGATCTGCTTCCGGCCGATCACCGCGACCGCAGACTCCGCACCCATCACCGCGATACGCGCGGTGGGCCACGCGAAGTTGATGTCGGCACCGAGCTGCTTCGAACCCATCACCGCGTAGCCACCGCCGTACGACTTGCGCACCACGACGGTCACCTTCGGTACCGAAGCTTCCACGTACGCGAACAAGAACCGTCCGCCACGCTTGATGACGCCGATCTTCTCCTGGTCGACACCCGGCAGGAAACCCGGCGTGTCGACGACGAACACCAGCGGGATGTCGTATGCGTCGCACACTCGCACGAAGTGCGCGGCCTTGTCGGCGGCAGCCGCATCGAGTGCACCCGACAGGTACAGCGGCTGGTTCGCGACCACACCGACGGGGCACCCGTCGACGCGCGCGTAGCCGGTGATGATGTTCGGGGCGGTCTGCGAGCGGACCTCGAAGAAGTCGCCGTCGTCGAAGATCTTGAGCAGGATGTCGTGCATGTCGTAGCCGGAGTTGTCGGCGTCGGGCATGAACGAATCGAGCTCGATGTCGTCGGTCGTGATCTCGGGTTCGAGACCCGGGTTGATCACGGGAGGCTTCTCCTGCGCATTCGACGGCATGTAGCTCAGATACTGGCGCACCCAGTCGAACGCGGCCTTCTCGTCGGGCGCGACATGGTGCACGTTGCCGTACTCGGCCTGCTTACGAGCGCTGCCGAGCTCCTCGAGACTGACATCCTCACCGGTGACCGCCTTGATGACGTCGGGGCCGGTGACGAACATGTACGCCTCTTCGGTCGCCACGACGACGTCGGTGTTGATCGGCGCGTACACCGCACCACCGGCGCACTTGCCGACGATGACCGAGATCTGCGGCACCAGTCCGGACAGCGGTTCGGTGCGCTTACCGATCTCGCCGTACCAAGCGAGCGAGGTCACGGCGTCCTGGACGCGGGCTCCGCCGGAATCGTTGATACCGACGACCGGGCAACCGATCTTCAATGCGTGTTCCAGAACGGCAGACACCTTGCGGCCGAACATCTCACCGACACTGCCACCGAGAACGGTCTGATCGTGTGAGAACACCGCGACGGGCCGGCCGTCGACCAGGCCGTGTCCGACGACGACCGCGTCGCCGTAGAACGCGTTCGGGTTGCCGGGCGTCTTCATCAGCGCGCCGATCTCGACGAAGGTGCCCTTGTCGAGGAGCATGTCGATGCGCTCCCGAGCGCTGGGAATGCCCTTCTGAGCACGTTTGGCGATCGCGGCTTCCCCTGCGGGTTCGTTCGCGATCTCCAGTTTTGCGCGCAGCTCGGCCAGCTTTTCTGCCGTGGTGGTCACTACTCGTTCAGCTCCTCGAGGCCTCGATGTCGGCCAGCTTGCGGGTCAGGTCGGCCCCCACCTTGCCGATGTACGGCTCGTCGACGATCTGGATGTGATCGCCACCGATGTGGATGATCTCCAGATTCTCGACCACGTCGCCCCAACCCCCGTCAGGCGCCCGTGTCGCGAACGCCGGCTCGAGATCGATCGCGTCGTCCTGGTACTTGTCGGCCATGTACAGCACGACGTCGCCGTCATACCGTTCGAGCTTCGCCGTCTGAATGGCACGGTTGTCGAGCCACGACGTGCGCTGATGCTCGATGATGCCGCCGGGGATCTCGACACCGCTCATCTCGAGCAGACCCATGAGAATCTTGATCTGCTCTTCGTCGCTGCCCGCGTCGGCAAGCAGGTCGTACGGAAGCGGCGCCTCGACACCGTAGGTCTTCTTCGCAAAGGCCGAGTAGCGCTGCCAGCGTTTCCGGATCTCCTCCGGAGTGTCCTCGATCTGCTCGCCTGCCATGACCGTGTCGAGAAGACCGATGATCCGCACGTCCTTGCCTTCGGCGCGCAGCAACCGGCCGACGGCATAGGCAAGAACCCCACCGAGCGACCAGCCGTACAGCACGTACGGGCCGTCGCCCTGGATCTCCTTGATCAGCGGCAGGTAGACCTTGGCGCGCTCGTCGATCGGCCCCTCGGTGCGTTCGAACCCGTACATCGGGGTATCCGCGGGCAGGCGGCGCAGCAGTGGCTCGTACGCGACGGTCGAGCCCCCCGCCGGATGGAACACGAACACCGGCACCGACGCCGATCCCTCGGGCCGCGGCCGCAGAGCGCGCACGAGTCCGTCGATCTTGTCGGAGGATTCGAGATACTGCCGGACCGTTTCCGAGAGCTGCTCGATCGTCGACGCCTCGCGGACATCGTCGACGGTGATCTCCCCGCCGGAACGCTCGGTGAGCCGCGTGGCGAGACGCTCGGCCGCAGACCCTTCGAGAGTCGGCAACGGGTTGAAGATGCCCTTGGCGGACTTCCCTGTGACCACGGCCCACGATGCGAAGGTCAGGCGTTCCGCGGCGTCGCGGGGAGGAACGTCCGGCCCGGACGATTCAGTTGCAGGTTCTTCCTGCGCGGCTGGCTCTTCCGGGGCGACAGCCTCCGTCAGGATCTGCTCGGCCTCACCCAGGACGGTGGTGTCCTCGATCTGCTCCAGCGGCACCTCGGTCGCGGCCTTCTCCGCTGCCTGCTGCTCGGCGAGCTGCGCGACCTCTTCGCGATTCTCCACCGCATAGTGCAGGTACTTCGCGACGTCGCGCAGGGACGCGTCCTTGACCGCCGCCAGCTGCAGCTGCGGGATGTCGAATTCGTACTCGACGCGGTTCTTGATGCGCACCGCCATCAGCGAGTCGAGGCCCAGCTCCATGAGCGGGATCTCGGCGGGCAGATCCTCGGGTGCGTAACCCATGGATTCGGCGACGATCAGCGTCAGGCGATCCTCCAGAGTCTGGGACCCTTCGGGGTCCCACTTGTCGCCGAATGCCGGAGCGTCCTCGGACAGTTCCTCGACGTCGTCGGACGGACGAGCCGGGGCGGCGATCACCGGGGCAGCCAGCGCCTCACCCGAAGTGACGACGCCCTCGTGCACGAGGGTGAAGCCGCCCTCCGTACGAGCGTGGACCTGCACCGACGCGCCACCCGGATGCGGAGTGAGTGTCGTGGTCACCGTGGCTGCATCAGGCAGCTCGGCATGCCGTATGGACGCGGTGAGCGCGACATCGGCCAGAACCTGCGACGCGGCGGTGGTGACGAGCTCGGCGGGATCGGTGACCGCCCCCGCCTGCACCTCCCACACGTGGCGACCGTCGGGCAACGCGACGTGGGCGCCGGGGACACGACCGTGGCCACCGCCGCCGCCGATGCGGGCGTCGACCCAGTACGGCTTACGCAGGAACGCGGTACGCGGAATGTCGGCATAGTCGCCCTCGGGCAACAGACTGTGCAGATCCACCGCATGCCCGTGGACGTAGAGCTGCGCGAGCGCGGTGAGCACGCCGAGCGACTCGTCTTCCTTGCGTTTGAGCGTCTGGATGAAGACGCCGTCCTGCACACCGGCGTCGAACGCGGTGGCGGCGACCGACATCAGCGTCGCGGGATTCGCGTTGAGCTCGACGAACGTCGTGTAGCCGTCGGTGAGCGCCTTCCGGATCGCCTGGGTGAAGTACACGCTGTGCCGCATGCCCTTCGTCCAGTACTCGACCGGGTGGATGCCCGCGTGACCGGCGCGGTACAGCGTTTCCTGATCGACGGACGAATACACGTCCACCTTCAGGCGCTGTGGCTCCATGCCCGCGAGTTCGGCAGCGAGCTCGCCCAGGATCGGATCGACCTGCGATGTGTGGCTCGCGCCCTTGGTCTGGAGGACCCGGGCGAACTTCTCCTCCGCCTCGGCGCGCGCGACGATGGCGTTGACCTGCTCCTGCGGTCCGCCGATCACAGTGTGAGTGGGCGCCGCATAGACACACACCTCGAGCTGCGGGAAGTCGGGGAGAACCGAGGTGATCTCATCGGAGCTGTACTCGACGAGCGCCATCAGGCGAATGTCGTCGCCCTCGAGCTGGCCCTCGGCCTCACCCATCAGGCGCGACCGGGCGCAGATCACGCGCACGGCTTCCTCCAGCGACAGGCCGCCCGAGATGTACGCGCCGGCCGCCTCACCCATCGAGTGGCCGACGATGGCGGCAGGATCGGCGCCGTGGTGGCGCAGCACCGCAGCGAGACCGACCTGGATGGTGAAGATACCGACCTGCGCGGTCTCGACGTCGTAGTCCTGCGCGTCGTCGAGGAACTTCTCCTTCATGGAGTAGCCGGACTCGTCGAGGATGAACTCGTCGACCTCGTCGACCGCAGCGGCGAACACGGGGTTCTCGAGGTACAGCTGCTTGGCCATTTTGCGGTGCTGCGCACCGAAGCCGGACAAGACCCACACCGGGCCGTTCGCGGCCGGGCTGTCCGCGGTGAAGACGTTCGGCGCGGGCTTTCCCGCGGCGACAGCACGCAGACCGGCGATCGCCTCGGCGCGGTCGGCGGCGATGACGACCGCACGGGACCGGCCGTGGTTGCGACGCGACAGCGTGCGGGCCACGTCGGCCAGCGCAGTGGTGCTACCCACCGAGGTTTCGAGCCAGTCGGCGAGATCCGCCGCAGCGCGGCGACGACGCGACGGCATCGGTGCGGACACCGCGAGCACGACGGGCAATTCGCGTGCGGGCTCCGACGCAACGGCATGCTGCGCGGCCTCGGCGCTGTCGGGCAGCACCTCGACCTCGGCCTCGGCGTCGATCTGACCTTCCGGCCCGGTGTACTCGTGCACCACCACGTGCGCGTTGGTGCCACCGAATCCGAAGCCGGAGATGCCCGCGACAGCGCGACCGGAATAGCGCGGCCACTCGGCCCCCTCAGGGATCACGCGGAGATTGGCCTTGTCGAAGGCGATGTACGGGTTGGGCGCGGTGTAGTTGAGCGTGGCCGGGAGCGCGTTCTCCTGCATCGCGAGAACGACCTTGATCAGGCCTGCGGCGCCCGCGGCGGCCTCTAGGTGCCCGAAGTTCGTCTTCGCGGAGCCGAGCAGTGCCGGCTTGTCGGTGTCGCGGCCACGGCCGATGACACGGCCGAGGGCGTCGGCTTCGATCGGGTCGCCGAGCACTGTGCCGGTGCCGTGCGCCTCGATGTAGTCGACACCCGACGGCAGGATCTGAGCGTCGCGGTAGGCGCGGCGCAGCACGTCCGCCTGCGCGTCCGGGTTGGGCGCGACCAAACCGTTGGAACGTCCGTCCTGGTTGACGGCCGATCCGGCGATCACAGCGAGGATGTTGTCGCCGTCGCGTTCGGCGTCTTCGAGTCGCTTGAGGACGACGAGGCCGCCGCCCTCCGCGCGCACGATGCCGTTGGCGTCGGCCGAGAACGCCTTGATCTTGCCGTCGGCGGTGAGCATGCCGGTTTCGTCGAAGCCGATCGTCCCCGCGGGGGCGAGAAGCATGTTGACGCCGCCGGCGATCGCGACGTTCGCTTCACCACCGCGCAGTGCACGCACCGCCTGGTGGACCGCGACGAGCGACGACGAGCACGCGGTGTCGATGCTGATCGACGGGCCGCGGAAGTCGAAGAAGTACGAGACGCGGTTGGAGACGATCGACGTGGACGTACCGGTGATCGCATACGGGTCGGCGGCCGTCGGATCGGACGCCGCGATGAGCATGTAGTCGTTCGCGGACGAGCCGATGAACACGCCTACCGAGCCGCCTTTGAGGTCGCTCGCCGGGATGTGCGCGTGCTCGAGCGCCTCCCACGTCAGCTCCAGCGCGAGACGCTGCTGTGGGTCGACCATCTTGACCTCGCGCGGCGACATGGCGAAGAACTCGGCGTCGAAGCCCTTGACGTCGTCGAGGTAGCCGCCGCGCGTGTTCGCATTCGCGATCGCCTCGGAGACGAGCGGATCGCCGTAGAACTCCGACCAGCGGCCTTCGGGCAGATCGGTGATGCCGTCGCGCCCCGATGCCAGCAGGTCCCACATCTGGGCCGGGGTGTCGATGTGCCCCGGAAGACGCGTCGACATACCGACGATCGCGATGTCCTTCGAACCGAGGCCGCCACCGGCGACATAGAACGCGTCGTCGGTACCTTCCGGCACCTCCGGTTCGCCCTCGATGATGCGAGTCGCCAGCGACGCGATCGTGGGGTGCTGGTACGCGACCGTCGCGGTCAGCGTGACACCGAGGAGATCCTCGATGTCACCGCTGAGCGCCACAGCGTCGCGCGACGCCAGCCCGAACTCCTCCATCGGACGGTCGTCCGAGATCTGGGAGACCGGCTGGCCGGTTGCGTCGGCAATCCAGTTCCGCAGCCATTCGCGCAGCTGCGCAACGGTCATTTCAGTGTCAGCCATCAACCCACCACGCTACCCGGACGGAGGACAATTTCTTACACGCTGTCGGGGAACGCCTGCTGCTGGTATCCACCACGCAGCGTTCCCTCGATGTAGGCGGCCTTGCATGCCCGCCGCGCAATCTTCCCACTCGACGTGCGCGGAATGGATCCGGCCGGTACGAGAAGCACATCACGCGCGGTCACGCCGTGTCGCGCGGAGATCGCGGCACGTACGGCGTCGGCGATCGGCTGCGGGTCTGCCTTGCCAGCGCCAGGGGCGCGCTCGGCAACAATGACGAGTTGCTCGGACGAGTCGTCGGTGTCGAACTGCAGGCCGGAGGCCGAGTTGTCGAACACGACCTTGGGCAGCTGGTTCGCAGGCACCGCGAACGCGGCGACGAAGCCCGGGCGCAGCGCGGAGCTCGCTTCCTGAGCGGAGAACTCGAGATCCTGCGGGTAGTGATTGCGGCCGTCGACGATCACGAGGTCCTTGACGCGCCCGGTGATGTACAGCTCACCGTCGACGTAGACGCCGTAGTCACCCGTGCGCAGCCAGTTGGCGTCTTCGGGCGTGCCTTCGGCCTGGCTCTTCTCTGCGACCCGCTTCGTGATCCTGTTGTGGAAGGTTTCGGTGGTCTCGTCCTTCCGACCCCAATAACCGATTCCGATGTTGTCGCCGTGCAGCCAGATCTCTCCGACGTGACCTTCCGGAGCCTCTGCGCCGGTCTCGGCGTCGACGATCGCGGCCCACTGACTACGGGCGACATAACCACACGAGACCTGCGGGATCGCGCCAGGCGCATCGCGGTCGACAAGTACGACCCGGCCGGCGTTGAGCTCGTTGCGGTCCACGTAGAGGACCTTGGCTTCTTCGGAGTTCTTCGTCGAGGACACGAACAGCGTGGCCTCGGCCATGCCGTACGACGGCTTGATCGCGGTCTTCGGCAGTCCGTAAGGCGCAAACGCCTCGTTGAACTTGCGCATGGACGACGTCGTCACCGGCTCGCTGCCGTTGATCAGCCCGATCACGTTGCTCAGGTCGAGGGCCTCGCCGTCCTTCGGGACGCCGCGCGCTGCCGCGTGCTCGAACGCGAAATTCGGTGCGGCCGCGAACGTCCCTGCTCCGTCGGAGACCGCTGCGAGTTCACGGATCCAGCGGCCGGGCCGCTGAACGAAGGCGCGGGGACTCATGATCGTGATGTATTTGCCACCGATCGCCGGGAGGATGACGGTGAGCAGACCCATGTCATGGAACAGCGGCAGCCAGGTGACACCCCGAGAGTTCTCGTTGAGCTCCATCGAGTCGGCCATCTGGATCACGTTGGTGAGCACAGACCGGTGGGTGATCTCCACGCCGGCGGGCACTCGCGTCGATCCGGACGTGTACTGGAGGTATGCAATGTCGTCGCTGGTCGCCTCAGGGCGCTTCCATGAGTCGGCGACGGTGTCGGGAATCGCGTCGACGGCAATCACGCGGGGGCGCTGTGCAGCGGGGAGGGGTCGGAAGAACTGGCGCACACCCGCAGCGGACGAGGTGGCAGTGAGGATGGCGCTGGGCGTGCAGTCGCCGAGGACAGCGTGCAGGCGGTCGGTGTGCCCCGGCTCGTCCGGATCGAAGAGCGGCACGGCGATGACACCCGCATAGATCGCTGCGAAGAACGACACCACGTAATCGAGGCCCTGGGGCGCAAGGATCGCGACGCGGTCGCCGGGACTGGTGACCTGCTGCAGCCGAGCAGCGATCGCACGGAGCCGCACACCGAACTGCGCCCAGGTGAGCTCGTCCACATCGCCATCACGGTTGCTCGAGTAATCGATGTACCGGTAGGCCAGCTCGTCACCGTTCGAGGCAGTGTGCTGCTCGAGGTGATCGAGCAACGTGCTGCCGTCCGGCAGTTTGATCTGCCCGTACTCATCGATGAACTCTTCGAACCCGACGCTCAATTCCTTCTCCCTGTCGAAGCGATCCCACAACCACTCGACATGGTTGCGCCCCATTTACGTTGTCCGCGCTACCGGATCGTCGTGCCTGCACAGCACTCACAGCCTCCGGCAGTCAACCTGCCAGTACTGTCCATCGATCCGAGATCACGAATATGTTACAGATCGGCTCAGCTCGCTCCCCCCGCGAGCAGCGGATCGTGTGGCGCGAACCCTTCCGTCCGAGATGGGAAGCACCAAAGATACGACACCCGGTCTCCCATTCGCGAAATGCGGTCTCGTTCGGCGGTCTGTTCGGACACACCGGTTGCGAGATATACAGATTCGCCGCCGGTGCCGCTGCATCGGCAGCGCATGCCGTCGCCGCATCGGCAGTGCACACAGCCCGGCCTTCCCTTCGGAAGCGTGGACCGGTTCTCGGTGTGCCTCCCGCTCGACACGACTTTTCGTGACGAGGATCATTCCGATCTGCCCACCGTTTCCCAAGCTCTCAGCCGGTGACGGCACAACATTCATCCCCTCCGGTCCCTCACGGTATTGCCCGCGGCCTCCCCCGGCCTCACGAGCGCCGCTCGTGCCTGGGCACGCAGCGGCCATCGGTCGATTGTACCGGGTACGTGACCCGGGACACTACCCGCTGGTAACCGAGGGGGTCACTCTTCCGGCGGATGTGGTGCGGATTCGATCTTCTCGGCAGCCCATCCGGTGATCCACTGGGTCGCAGTCGTGCCCGATTCATCCACAACGAACGTGTTGTACAGCGCGTGGATCGGGTTGTTGACGTACTCGAGAACGCGAGGCGCAGCGGTCATCCAGTTGGTCGGGTTGAGCGCATCCGGCGGAGCATCGCAGATGCTGTCGGACGGTGCACAGATCTGGAAGGTGCGATCGTCGAGTGCACCGAATCCGCCAGGGCGCTCACCGGTCATCGTGATGCCCGGAAGCCTCAGACCTGCGAGCGAGAGTTCGGCGCCGACTCCCGCGACCGGCGGGCCGATATCGATGCCGGAAACCCCGTCACGACGACCGTCCGCGATCAACGCGACACCGAGAACACGGTCGGCGGGGACCGGTCCGTTGCCCGCGCCGATCTGGGCCGCGACGTCCCCGGTGATGACCGCGCCCTGGGAGAACCCGGTCAAGACGTAAGTGGTGAGCGGGCACTCCGCAGACCGGCCCGCGAGGAATTCGTTCGTCGCGGCGGTTCCGGCACTACGGCTGTTGTTGTAGGACTGCTGGCCGTCGGGCGGGAGCGCAACCGGATTCGAGAACTGAGCGACGTACGGGACCGTGTAGACGTCGGCGCGCTGGGGGTCGAACTGTTCCTGCAGCGGTCGCGTCACGTTCAACATCAGCGACGCAGGGTTGGCCGTCGGGTTGTACGGGTCGTCACCGACCGCGGACTCCCACGTACCGGGCACCGCAACCACCTGGACGTCGGGGCAGGACGCAGGCTGCGACTGCGGTTCCTCCTGTCCGGGCGGCACTACCGGCCCGGGAACATCCAAGCGCCCCGCGAGCATGTACCAGAGAGCCAGCACCAGGACCAGAAGCAGCAACGCCCCGAGTACGACGATACTGCGCCCGCGACGCCGCTTCGTTCTGGCCATCAAGTGCTTCTCCCTCTATCTGCAGTGCCTGTCAGCTGCAGTATGTGTCGTGGGCGACCGAAATGTACGTGTCGGCGGTCGCGGACGCGTCCTCCTCGGTGATCTCCTCACCGGCAGCGACGGATCCGCTACCGACGAGAGCTGTCACCATCGTCTTGATCTCGTCGGGATTACCGCCCTGGGCCTCGGCCCCGCAGACGTAGTCCGCGATTGCGATCGCGCTCGCCTCGTCGGAGGGCTCGACGCCCTCCTCGCGCAGCGCGGCGAGGAACGCTTCCCCGCTCTCGCTCGGGGCAGGCTGGGACCCTGCCGGCGGCGCTGTCGCTGCTTCGCCCGGGCTCGTCGGGGCAGCGGCGGTGCCCTCGGGGTCTGTGCCCTCGGCATCGGAGGCGTCCGGAGTGGGGGTGCCGTCCGCATCTTCCGAGGCGGTCGCCTCGGCAGAGGTCGTCGCCGAAGCGGTGGTCGTCGTGGTCGAAGGAGTATTCGTGGCCGTCGAATCGTCGCTACCGCACGCGGCCAGCACAGCCGCGGAAGTCAGGGCCGCGGCGATCGCTCCGAGGACGCGGGTCGAGCGGGAGCGGGTCCGTGCAGGCATCTGGGGTGTCCTCACATCCGGAATTCGAGTGATCTGAACTGGGCTCGGTCCAGGCTACAGAGCGCACACGGTGCCGGCCGGAGCGCCTGCTCCGACCGGCACCGTGCGTCCTACGACGTCACCCGATGTTGGGAATCACGGAGGGGCTGTACAGAATCACGGATGGACCGTGGGTACGTCACCGACGACGGAGACCGAGCCGTGCTGGAACTTCTGCTCGATTCCACCTTCGATCGGCGTCTCGTCACCGATCGGATAGCCGAGCCGACCGTTCTCGGCTCCCTCGGCCACCCAGGCCTCGAACACGCGGCCACGCACCGGCCATGCGCCGCTCTGATGAGTCCAGTAGATGTTGCCGTGCTCGAACTCGGAGAACCGCCCGTCATCCTTGATCACGTGCTCGCTCGACTTCGGATAGCCGAGCACCCCCGTCTCGTAGCCGAGTTCGCCGTACTTGCCCAGAATCTTCCCCAACACAGCGTTGGCGCCGGTCGCTTCGGTCCAGTACATCGCGCCGATCTCGAATCCCTGAACGCTGCCGCGCTGATCCGGGGTACCGACCTCGTCGAGCACCGGATATCCGAGCGGACCGGCTTCCCAGCCCTGCTTCTTCCATTCTTCGAAGATCGCGCCTTGCACCGCGCGGGCTCCGTGCTCGGGAGTCCAGTAGATGGCTCCGTTCTGGAAGTGATTGAAGCGACCCCTGCCATCGGCCGTGCCGCGTTCTTCTGTCGTCGGGTATCCGAGCCGTCCGGCAGGACCGCCCACGCTCTGGTACTTGCCGCCGATAGCACCCGCGACAGGAACCGCGGTGCTGCCGGACGAGAACACCCGGCCATGCCGGAAGTCCTGCACTGAGCCACCCGCGACGGGATACTCGCGCGTCAGGCAGTCGCCGAGCCAAGGATTCGCGGCCGCGACATCGCCGAATGCGCCGAGCGGGGCGCACTCGGGTTTCTGGGTCTCGACACCGAGCGTATTGGCGAGCTGCGGCCACAACTGGTGCAGCTCGAACTCCCAGTACGGCCACGAGTGCGTGCCGGACGGCCGGTACACGATCTGCGCGGGGATGCCGAGTTTGTTGAGCTTCGTCGCGAACGCCTGAGAGGTCAGGCGAGACAGGATCTCGAGCCCCATGCCGGCATAGTTGGTGCTCACGCCGGGAACCGCGGTCGGTTGATCGTACGGACCCGTGCTGCCGCTGCCACTCGAGACATACATGCTCACACCGCGGAGTTTCTCGGCGAGCAGATACGGGTCGTGGGACTCCCATCCTTCGCTGCCGGGTTCGCCCCACATCGCGTCGACGTCGAATCCGCCCGCGTCCTGCATGGCGTAACGAATCGCCTCGGGCATCCCGAGTGTCGTGGTGGTGAGAATCCCCGACAGCGACCCCGCGAATTGGAAGAAGCCCTCGTTGCGGGCAGCGAGGAACATCGCGGCGGTGCCACCCATCGACAGGCCGACCACCCCGCGCTTGTCGGTGGTACGCCAGTCCTTTTCGAGGATGGGCGGCAGTTCCTCGGTCAGGAAGGTCTCCCACTTGTAGGTCTGACCGTTGTTCTGATCGAGCCAGTCGGCGTAGAAACTCGACTGGCCACCTACCGGAAGCACCACGTTGACGTTCTTGTCTGCGAAGAACTGCTCGGCGTCCGTCTCGAGCGTCCAGCCGTTCTCATCGTCGCGAGCGCGGAGACCGTCGAGCATGAACACCGATGGGAACCTGGCCTCGGGCGTGAGGTTCCAATCTCGCGCGAGCAGAAGCTGCACCTGGATCGGCGTGCCCATCGAGGGCGAATCGATCCAGAGTGCGACGCGTCGGTCGGTGAGCCAGTCGACCTTGCGTACCGTCGCACCGGACGAGTCCTGCGTCGCAGCCGGGCCGGACTCGGCGACCGACGGCTGCGCCGTCGCCACCGCAACTGTCGTCAATCCTGCCCCGACCGGCGCCACGAGCGCCGCAGCGACGAGCCCGAGCAGACGTCGCTTCGCCGTCGCCCCGGCCGTCCCCTGGTTCGGCCTCCCCCGATGGCCACCATGCACAGTTCGCATCGACTTCGCTCACTTCCTGCATTGCGGTGTTGCAGATCGTCCGCAGAGCGGACTCGGTATCGCGGGAGCCGGCCCTCGATCGGATCGGCCACGCCCGAATCCTGTTTCTACACGTCGAGCAAGGTGATGTGAGGGAGCCGCGCTGTGACAGGTGAGAAAATTGTTATCGAATGCACGAAGCCGCCCGACCGCTCCGTGAGGAGCAATCGGGCGGCGACGTCGAAGCAGTGTGCTTGGCCTGGCAGTCAGATCAGTGCGCGTTGAGTGCGTCCAGGATCTGCGGGCGTGCCTTCCACAGCTCGTCCTCCCAGTACTTCCACGCGTGGGTTCCGCGTGACGGGAAGTCGAACGTGGCCGGGATGCCCAGGGTCGCGAGCTTGACCTGGAATGCGCGGGTCTGGACGAGGGACAGCGCCTCGAGGCCCATGGCGTTGGCCGTGTTGTAGAAGCCGACCAGGCCCTTCGGGTTGTCGTGCTGACCGGGCAGACCGCTGGCCGCCGAAATGTACATGGACAGGCCCTCGAGCTTGGGCGCGAACACGAACGGGTCGTTGCGCAGCCACGCGGGGTTCCACGGCGGGCCCCACATCGAGTCGACGTTGAAGCGGCCGGCGTCGAGCATCGCGATGCGGATGGCCTCACGCATACCGGGGGCCGACAGGTTCAGGTAACCCGACAGCGACGACGCGAACTGGAACTGGTCGCGGTGGTACGCGGCCAGGGTCAGGGCAGCGGAACCGCCCATCGACAGACCCAGGATGCCGTTGTTGCTACGCGAGACACCGCGGGTTTCGAGGTATGCCGGAAGCTGCTCGGTGAGGAACGTCTCCCACTTGTAGGTGATGTCCTGGCCGTTGAAATTACTCGGTGAGTACCAGTCGGTGTAGAAACTCGCCTGGCCGCCGACCGGCATGATGAGGCTGACGTTGTCCTGCGAGAACTGCTGCAGGGCGTTGGTCTCGAAGGTCCATGCGTTCGCGTCGTCGCGGGCACGCAGTCCGTCGAGCATGTAGAGCGCCGCGTCGCCACCGCGTGCGGCCCACTGGATCTGAACCTTGATCGGACCCATGTCCGAATCGACGAAGACCTCTTCGAAACCTCCGGCAGGCGCGCGATGCGAAACCGGCGCGGCCTGGGCCGGTGCGGCAACTGCCGCGGTCGTTCCGGCAACACCTGCAGCAACAGGAAGCACGAGCGCTGCGGCGGCGGTGCCGAGCAGGCGCCTGCGAAGGCCCTGCGACAACCTAGGGACAAAACGCATGAACAATGCTCACTTTCTCGATCTGCGGCGTCCGCGTCTGCGTCCCCCGACGGATTTCGGCGGCGGCGACCGGGTGAAGGTCGCCTTCAAGTCACACTGCGGTCAAGACTGTAAAGGACAGCGTGATCTCTGACAAACCCCGATTCCCAAGGTCTTGAGCTTGCCTTGACTACTTCGTCGCTCGCCGAGGGTACGAACGTTACATCTCCGTTATCCGGCGTGATCTTAGCGAGACCTGCCCGAAGGCCGAGCGCCGGGTCGACCGAACGGCCGTGCAACGCAGAATGTCACATCCCTCCAGGTCAACTGAACGAATGCGACATTCCTCCGAAAACTGGCGGGATCTTAGCCTCGCGGCACCGGCATTTCCAGACCGCAGCGCTGAATCTCATACTTGGGCACTCGCTCGATGCGATAGCCGGAATATTCGAACGCGTTACGAAGATTCCGCTTGAACAGAGGCCAAGTGAGCTCTGCGCTCGACGACGCGAGCAACTCCTGCGTGTCCGGGCACGTCAGCGCCACATGGGCCATGGCAACCCAGTCCTCGTCGAGATAGGCGGGCATCCACGGGTGGACGTCCACCATGCCCGAGTCCGCGATCACCCAATCGGGATACAGGATCTTGTCGTGCCCGATCCGTCCGTCCTCGAGTCGCTCGGTGTGGGCCGCGAGCGGATAGGCGAGGCCCATCTGGTCCACGACCCGCACATCCAGGCCGACGTTCATGCTCGTCATACCGAGGTTCAGGAAGTACACCGTGTGCCCGGCACCGCCCGGTGGGATCGGCAGCGGTGGCGGAACAACGTCCCACACGTCGTACGAGGCCGTCGACAGCAGCAACCCGCCGTCCGGGGTGTTCTCGATCGCCTCGACCATTGCGCGCATGCGGGGATAGTCGAGGTAATCGCTCGCGAGGATCGGATGCGAATGCCCGGTGTTGAGCACGTAGAACGCGCGCTCATCGACGATGCCGGAACGGCCCACCACCGCGCCCTCCGGCATGCCCGTGGTGTTGGAGGCGAAGAACGCCCAGATCACCGTCCCGATCCACAGAATCGCCATACCGCACGCCATACGGGTGCCGCGATTGTTTCCGATCTCCGACCGATCCGGCACCCGCAGCGGCACGACCGCAACGGGAAGCAGGAAGCAGAACAGCGGGGGCAACAACACACGACCGTGCATGAAGTCGCCGCCGACGCGCATCGAGTAGAGCATCAGCAGCAGACCGGCACCAAGGGCGAAGAACACGACGGTCGTCGGAGTTCGCAGCGCCCGCTGACCACGCAATACCCACGCCCGAAGGTCTGTCCCCGATCCCGGCGACACGGCACCGCCACCGGCCGGGGCCCGCGTGGTCCACAACACCACCGCGGCGACGACTGCCAGGAACAGCACCGGCAACCACAGCAGGTACGGACTGACGAGATTGCCGAGGTACTCGAACCCCTGCGACCACTTGGCTCCGCCCGCGTCCTTGGACACGGCCGTGTTCGGGTACGGCAGACCGTAATAACCCATCCGCCAGACCTGGTACGTCAGAGGCACCAGTCCCGCGACCGCAACCATCGCGACCCGCACCCGCCATGTCAGTCCCTGCGCGAGGAACAACATGGCCAGTGCCCCGGCGGCGAGAATGGCAAGTTCCGGGCGCACGAGCGGACCGAGACCCGCGATGAAGGCGGTGACGAGGATCTGGGTGGTGCCGGGCAGGTCCTTCTGTGTCGAGTCGGGTGTCGCCCACCTCACGAGTAGCAGCCACAGCAACGCGATCCAGCAGATCACCAGGCAGGTCTCGAGCCCCGATGTCGCGAAGTCACGCGCGGGTGGCACTGCGATGTAGACGAGTACTCCCGCAGGCAGCAGGAGAACCGTCCCCGTGGCGCTCCGTAGGCGCCACCGGTACATCCGCGCGGCGGCGAACATGGCCAGCACGATCGCACCCGTCGACAACACGAGGGCGATCGTGAGCACCACGTATTCGAGCCGGATTCCGCTCAGCTCTCCTGCCGCGTAGACGAGGTACGTCCAGATGGTCGACGTATTGGCCTCGACCCGCTCACCACTGTTGAACACCGGGCCGTTGCCCGCCATCAGGTTGCGCACGGTGCGCAACACGATCAGGCCGTCGTCGGCGATCCAGCGGCGTTCCCACGCCCCCCAGAACATCAGCAGTGCCGCGATCACGACACCGCCGGCGAAAACCCCCGTCGCGAGGCGACCCGACCGGGCGGGCAGATCGGTGCTCGGTCTGCCCGCCACGCTGTCGTCGACGCCGTCCACGACGTCAGAAGAGGTAGACAGCACCGCCGACCACCACGATCCACACCACCGCAAGGAACTGCAACACGCGGTCGCCCAGTGCAATCTCCTCGGGCTCACCGGCATCTCCACCGTCGACATCCACGGCGTATCGCAGGATCGCGACGACGAACGGGACCATCGAGATCGCGTACCAGTTGGAGTCGGCGACGTTGTCCTGCTCGAACGCCCACAGGCCGTAGCAGATCACCACGGCTGTGGCGGCAAGCGTCCACACGAACCGCAGGTACGTCTCGGTGTAGTACTCGAGCGACTTCCGGATCTTCGCACCCGTCCGCGTCGCGAGCCGCAGCTCCGCGTATCGCTTACCCGCGGCCATGAACAGCGATCCGAACGCCATGATCAGCAGGAACCACTGCGACAGCGGGATCTCGGCGGCCACACCGCCTGCGATCGCACGGATCAAGAAGCCCGACGAGACGATGCAGATGTCGAGGACGGCCTGATGCTTGAGACCGAAGCAGTACGCGAGCTGGATGCCGATATAGACGGCCATCACCACCGCGAGCTGCCAGTTCGCAAGGAACGACAGTGCGATCGAGGCGACGAGCAGCACGACGGCCAGGATGTACGCGAGCCGCAGCGGAAGCACGCCAGCCGCGATCGGCCGGAACCGCTTGGTCGGGTGTTCCCGGTCGGCTTCGACGTCCAACGCGTCGTTGACGAGGTAGATCCCTGACGCCGCCATGCAGAACACCACGAACGCAAGCGCGACCGGCAACAACACGGAAGATTCCGTGACGGACCCCGCCGCCATCGGCGCCGCGAGCACCAGCACGTTCTTGACCCACTGTCGTGGGCGCACCGCCTTGACGATTGCCGCTGGAAGGCTCTTGGGGGCCTCCGAGACGGGTGTCGGTTCCTCGCTCATCGCTCTCCAAACTTCTTCTCTGCCCGCGCCACCACAGCAGCGGACGCCGCCCCGAGCGCAGCACCGGCCAGGACGTCCGTCGGATAGTGCACACCGAGAACGAGACGCGACAACAGCATCGGCGGCACGAGCATCGCCGGAAAGGGTAGCCCGGTGGCGCGCGCCATCAGCACGGCCGCTGCCGTCGTGGACGTCGCGTGCGACGACGGGAAACTCAGCCGACTCGGCGTCGACACGTTGACCTGCAAGGACGCATGGTCCGGACGTTTACGGCGAACGACACGCTTGATGACGATCGACGCTGCGTGCGCTCCGACCGCCCCGACTGCGACTCCTGCCCACCGGGTTCGCCGCTTCGGATCCACCAGTGCTCCCGCCGCGCCGATCGCGATCCAGCCGAGCGCATGCTCGCCGAAGTGCGACATGCCGCGGGCGATCGAGGTTGCTCCGGGCAGAGTGCCGACGGTGCCCTGGACCGTCTGCAACATACGCACTTCGAGCGGCGCGCGCTCGCGGTCGATCGTCACGGTGGCGGTGCCGTCACCGGACGGGACAGTGACGTCATCCCTCGATACCGAAGACATGTTCCCACTCCTTCTTGCTGGTCAGGGCGGGAACCGCATCCCGGTAGCGTTGCTTGAGCTCCGGGAAACGTCGTGCAAGTTCGCGCCGCAACCGCAGCGCTTCGGTCAGCAGCGCCTGTGCCTGCGCGCGGTCGCGCTTACGGTAGACGACGCCCCGGCCGTCCGCGGTGGTCACCGTCACGCCGTCGACCTGCGACAGCAGGAACCACCGTGCGTCGATCGTGGGCACGTTGAGCTGCGGCCGGGTGTGATGCTCCGGGTTCTCGGAGCGCACGCTGTGCAGCACGCCCTTCGCGAGTCGTGAGATCTTCGCGAGTGTGCCCTCGGGCAGCCCGACAGCCCCGACTTCCGCGCCCGACGGCAGCGGCAGTTCGGTCGACGAAGGCAGCACGCGAGCGTCGGAGAAGTTCTTCCGCAGCGCGTGCACGTCACCGAGTGCCTTGGGAAGTAGCTCGAAGAGGTTCTCGGGGCCGGCGAGGAAGTCCTCGATGGCCTTGTTCTGGATCGCGACGGTCGAGTACTCGAGGCACACCAGATGCTTGATGGTGGCCTTGACCGTGTCGAGGACCATGCCCTTGCCGTCACCCGGCATGTGCAGGGCGGCGACGACGAGGCGGTTGCGCAGGTGGAAGTACGCCTGCCAGTCGATGGCATCGTCCTTGTCGCTCCACGCCATGTGCCAGATCGCGGCACCGGGCATCGTCACAGTGGAGTACCCGGCGGCACGGGCACGCAGCCCGTACTCTGCGTCGTCCCACTTGATGAACAGCGGCAGCGGCTGCCCGATCTCCTCCGCGACGACGCGCGGGATCATGCACATCCACCAGCCGTTGAAATCGACGTCGATGCGGCGATGCAGCAGCTTCGAGTTCTCGCGGTCGCGCAGCGGCTTCGTCGAGAAGTCGTGGTCGTATTCGACGTTCGGTGCGGCCGACCACATGAAGTTCGACCGGTTGACGACCTCGCCCATCGTGTGGAGGTGGCTGCGCTCCTGCAGGTTGAGCATCTGCCCGCCGACCAGCGTCGGGGACTTGGCGAACCGTGAGAACGCGAGTGCGCGCAGGATCGAGTCGGGTTCGATCTCGATGTCGTCGTCCATGAACAGGATGTAGGGGGCAGAGGTGGTCTTCAGCGCCTCGTACATGATGCGGCTGTAGCCACCGGACCCACCGAGGTTGGCCTGGTCGTGGATGACCAGCCGGTCGCCGAACGGCGCTGCCGCCTCGGCGAAACCGTCCTGGTCACGAACTTTCTTGGTGCCCTGGTCCGGGATGATCATTGCGTCGATGACATCCATCACCAGCGGATCGGACGCCAGCGCGCGCAGCGCCGCGACACAATCGGCCGGACGGTTGAACGTGGGGATACCCACCGCGACCGAGGCTTTGCCGCGTGCCTCGACCGGCGCGAACCAGCCTGCTGCGTGGACGGTGACGTCGGTGTCGGTGGTGACGTCGAACCAGATCCATCCGCCGTCCTCGAACGGGCCGAGATCGGTCTCGAGTTCGAGGACGACGCCGGTGCCCTCGAACTCACGGCCCTGCACGTGGATGCGGCTCGAATCTGCCTTACTGCGGTAGATGTCGATTCGACCGTGACCAGTGAGCTCGAGTCGCAGCACCACCGAGTTCAGCGTGCTCCACCGACGCCAGTAGCTCGCGGGGAACGCATTGAAATAGGTGCACAGCGACACCTCGGACTCGGCACCGATGTTCAGCTCGGTTCGGCTCGACGCGTGTGCCCGTCGCGCGTTGGTGGACGATTCCTCGATGTAGAGGGTCCGCACATCCAGAGGTTCACCCGGTCGAGGCAGGATGATCCGCTGGAGCAGCGCTTTACCGAGCGAGTCGCTGTCCGATGCGTCGGGCGCCGGCGCGACGGTGGTGGTCGATCGGCTCATGAGGCATCCCCCGCGATCGGCGCACCCGATTCGAAGTGCGGCGCCACAGTGTTGTCGAACATCGTCAACGCGCTCGCGATCGCCATGTGCATATCGAGGTACTGGTAGGTGCCGAGACGGCCACCGAACAGCACCTTGTTCGCCGCAGCTTCCTTCTTGGCGAGCTCACGGTAGGCGGCGACCTTCGCGCGGTCGTCGGACGTGTTGATCGGGTAGTACGGCTCGTCCTCGTCCTCCGCGAAACGCGAGAACTCACGCATGATGACGGTCTTGTCCGCCGGATACGTGTCGCGTTCGGGGTGGAAGTGCCGGAACTCGTGGATGCGGGTGAAGGGCACGTCGGCGTCGTTGTAGTTCATCACCGGAGTTCCCTGGAAGTCACCGGTGGGCAGGACCTCGGTCTCGAAGTCCAGGGTTCGCCAGCCGAGCTTGCCTTCGGCGTAGTCGAAGTAGCGGTCGAGCGGACCGGTGTAGACGACGGGTGCGTCGGGGCTCGCGCCGCGGATGTCGTCGCGTACCTCGAACCAGTCGGTGTTCAGACGGATCTCGATCTTCGGATCCTTCGCCATGTTCTCGAGCCACGCGGTGTAGCCGTCGACGGGCAGACCCTCGTAGGTGTCGTTGAAGTAGCGGTTGTCGAACGTGTACCGCACGGGCAGGCGGGTGATGTTGCCTGCGGGCAGTTCCTTGGGATCGGTCTGCCACTGCTTGGCGGTGTAATCGCGGATGAATGCCTCATAGAGGGGACGGCCGATCAGGGAGATCGCCTTCTCCTCGAGGTTCTGGGCGTCGGCGGTCGAGATCTCGGCGGACTGTTCCTTGATCAGTGCCCGCGCTTCGTCAGGGCTGTAGTAGCGCCCGAAGAACTGGGAGATCAGGCCGAGGCCCATGGGGAACTGGTAGGCCTGACCGCCATGCTTCGCGAATACGCGATGCTGGTAGCCGGTGAAGTCGGTGAACTGGGTGACGTAATCCCAGACCCGCTTGTTCGACGTGTGGAACAGGTGGGCACCGTACTTGTGGACCTCGATTCCGGTCTCCGGTTCGGGTTCGGAGTACGCGTTGCCACCGAGATGGTGGCGGCGTTCGACCACGAGGACCCGCTTCCCGAGCTGCGTGGCCGCGCGCTCGGCAATCGTCAGTCCGAAGAATCCGGAGCCGACGACGATCAGGTCGTACTCACCGGGAGAGGGCTGGGGCGCTGATGCAGCAGTCACGGAGAACCAGGGTAACGACCTTGTCACCCCGGTGCCCTTTCGGTCCGTCGGCGGGTCCCGAAAGGGCCGGGTGATCAGAGGTAATACTGCAGGGAGGCGCGTACGAACTCGGCGCCAGCGGTGCCGCCGTAGTTCGCCGCGAACCGGTCGTCCTCGACGTACATATCGGCGAGGCCGAGCACATAGTCACGCAGGCCGGACTGGTCCGCGCCGTGAGCGGGCGTGCCCGGAACGGACGACAACCATTCGATGTGACGGCGTACGAGGTCCTGGGCCTGCTCTCCGTGCGGGTCGAGACCCGCCTGAGCCGCGGCCGCCCAGTCTGCGCTCAGCCGGGCGACGTGCGACTGCCAGTCGCGCCGTTCGTGCTCGCTCAGCCCGCGCCACCACCGGTCGCCGGTGGCGTACGCCCGCGCGCCCCAGCGTTCGGTCACCTCTTCGCGGTATTGCGTGTGATCGAACCCGTCGAATACTTCGGTCGCCATGAGTTCTTCTCCTTTCTCTGTTTTCTCGAGGGTCGCGCGAACCGCCCGGATTCGGCGTTCGAGTTGGGTTCGCTCGTGTTGGAGCATCTCCAGATGAGTACGCAGCGCACCCGCCGTATCCCGGCGGTCGGCGAGGGCGTCGCGGATCGCGGGTAGTCCGAGACCGAGGTCGCGCAGCAGCAGGATCCGCTGCAGCCGAACCAAGGCATCCGAGTCGTAGAAGCGCATCCCGCTGCGTCCCGTGCGACTCGGCGGGAGCAACCCGACGTCGTGGTAGTGCCGCAGGGTTCGGCTGGTGACTCCGGCCTCCCGGGATAGCTCCTGGATCGACCATTCGCGCCCCATGTTCGCCCCTTCGGTTCTGCTCGATACCCAGCGTGCATCTTGACGCTGCGTCAATGTCAAGCAGCCGACATTTCCGGGACGAGCAGCCGACCTTCCGGCGCTGCGCTTCGGCCTGCGCTATTCGGCGCTTCCGGTGCTCGGGAACCAGTCACGCAGGAAGCTCGACTCGATGACCTGGGCGCCGAGATCGGGGGTCCAGACGATCGCGCCGCCGGTGAAGATGCGGAACTTGCCGCGTTCGTCCGGAAGCATCAATTCGGGTCCGACGGGCGAGCCGAGAAGGCCCTCGACCCCGCCGAGTTCGAGGTACTTCGACTGGATCTCCGAACTGTCACCGGTCTCGAACCGGAGGGCCCCCACCTCGGTGTCGATCTCCGGCGCAGGCGTCGGCGGAGGCACCGCTGCTTCGGCGCCTTCCTGCACGCTGAACCAGTCGGACCGCAGACCGAGTTTGGCACGTGCCTCGGCACCGGTGGTCTCGATCGTCCGGTCGGAGCCGATCACGCGCACCTGGGTAGCGCGACCTCCCGCGTCGCCGAGGTTGTTGCGGGCGATGACCTCGATGTTCTGGAGTTCCCCGACGCCGAATGCCGTGCCGATCTCGCCGGCGGTGACCGTCTTGGCCCACTGCCGGTTGGGTGCGACCCTGTCGCCGAGGTCCTCGACCGGAGGAAAGGTTCCGCCCGCGCTGTACCCGCCGGTCGATGCCGAGAATTCGCTGCGGACCACCGCGCCGTCCTTCATCAGCGCCTGTCCACGGGTGGTGCGAATGGCGTCGTCGGTCCGGGGATCCTCCGTGCCGGAACCGCCGTACACCTGGCAGCTCGTCGTGTCGCAGGTCTGCCACTTCTCATTGCGCTTTTCTGCGAGGGCGTACGAGCGAGCCGCGATGGCCTGTGCACGTAGCGCTTCAGCCCCGCCCGTGTCGGCCCAACCGGGCAGGGCCTCGGCGGGAACGACACTGCGGAGGTAGTCCTCGACGTTCAGACGATTGACGGTGCGTGCGGCGTCTCCTTCGAGCGCCACACCGATCGCGCCGCGGTAGGCGGTGTCGCCTGAGCAGAGCTTGAGGTGTTCCTCCCTGGGACGATCCTCGCCGAGATCCACCGGGTCGACCCATGGCATATCTGTGGCGCCCTGCCACAGCACGTCGCCGCTGCAACCGGCGGTCACCACGACGTTCGCACCCCCGTCTGCGTTCGGGGTGAGGTGGGCGGCCTCCCCTGGGCCGACCTGCCTGCCCGCGACGGTGAGGCCTGCGTCGGAGTAGACGTCGAGGCTGTGGTCGTCGAGTCCAGAGAGACGCACGGCGATCATGGAGTCTTCGACGGTGCCCAGCGTGGTACCGCCGTAGTAGTGGCCGACGATGCGCTCGGCCGTCCAGCCGTCCTGCGCGTAACCGTAGGCGCCCCACTGGCCCATGCCGCGACCGTGGCCGTGGCCCTGACCGCTGAAAGTGAAGGGTGTGTCGGCGGAGACGGCCTGCCGGACCTCGGGACCGTCCGAGCCGCTGCTGACGAGAACGCCGACGGCCGCGCCTGCGAGCAAGGCAGGCGCGATACCGACCACAGCGGCACGTGTCGCGATCGGGCGCCATCCGTTGCGCAGCGGCCGGCCGAGGACGACACGCCGTCTACGAATTTTTCCTTTGCGACGAATCGACTGTCGTGCCATGCGCTGCGCTCCCTTGTTCTCGCATTTCCGCTGATCACGCGGACGACTGTCCGCGTCATCGCCCGCTCTCACGGATCGGACATCCCGAGACCGATGCTCAAGCTCAGGTTGAGGGTTATGGTTGGCTGTGTCTAGTGTGACAAGAGTGACGAGGTATCGCAACAAATGTCACAACAGCAACAATGGCATCACAAGTTGCCTTCATCAGCGGCCTCTTCCAGCACGAAGCGGGCTCGAGGATGTTGGATTCCGACGAGTGATATCGACCGTCCGAACCGCGCACAGCAACAGGGAGTAGCAAACAGTGCCGCATCGCCGCCCGAAGCCGTCGATCGTCCTGGGTGCCGTCGCCGCCCTGGCCGTCGCAACACCTTTCGCGGTGTCCGGCTTCACCAATGACCAGACCGAGATCCGTCGGACCAGTGATTCCGTCGAAGCGGTTGCGCCCACGATCGCTGAGGTCGTACTCGCATCGGTCCCCGATCTCGTGATTCCACTCGAAGAGCTGACCGGGCTCAACCTGCCCGACATGAGCCTGAAAGAGATCGTCCAAGGCCTCCCCGAGATCACTACTGCACCCGATCCGGCAGGCGGGCCGGTCGGTCAGGTGGGGGCGGTCGTAAAAGAGCTCACCCAGGACACCCCGTTCAGCCTCGTCGCACTCACCGCAAGCGACATCGCCGACACGGACGCGATGATCCGCGCGCAGAACGAGGACGGCACGTGGGGTCCGTGGGCTGCGACCGAGCCCCTCGAGTCCTCTCGCAACGACACCGCAGGCGACGCGCGCAGAGGCACCGAGCCGATCTTCGTCGGTGCGACCAATGCCGTTCAGGTCCTGCTGACGCCCCGACCGGGTCCGGAGCCGAACCTCGCCGGTGCCGAAGCGCCGCCGGAGGAAGCGCCTGCGCCGCCGGCCCCCGAGGCGCCCGCTCCCCCTGAAGCTCCCGCGCCGGCAGAGGCACCCGCAGAGGCACCCGCACCGGCAGAGCCACCTGCACCGGCGGAAGCACCGGTTCCCGACGCGGCACCCGCAGAGGGCACACCCGAACTCGGTTACGTGCCTGCCTCGTCGTCTCGCCCGCTGCACAGCCAGGACCCGGCCCAGGCCCTCGCCGACAGCGTCAGCGCTGTGCTCATCGATCCGGGTACCAGCCCCGCCGACGCCACCCTCGAAGACATCGCGGGCCCAGTGGGCGACTCCGGCCTCAAGGTCATCACCCGCTCCCAGTGGGGCGCCGACGAATCGATCCGGTGCGACGAACCCACCTACGACGACTCTCTCGGCGGTGCCACCGTGCACCACACCGCAGGAAGCAACGACTACTCCAAGGCGGAATCCGCCGAGATCGTGCGCGCGATCTACGCGTACCACGCGCAGACGCTCGGCTGGTGCGACGTGGGCTACAACGTGCTGGTCGACAAGTACGGCCAGGTTTTCGAAGGTCGTGCAGGAGGGCTCGACCGCAACGTGCAGGGCGCCCACGCGGGCGGCTTCAACGAGAACACGATGGGTATCGCCATGATGGGCGACTTCTCATCTGCAACACCGCCCGATGCGACCCTCAACGCCGTGGGCAAGTTCCTCGGCTGGCGGCTCGCGAAGGCCGGGCTCGATCCCAAGGGTCACACCACGATGTACTCCGAGGGCACCTCGTTCACTCCGTACCCGCGGGGCGCGGCCGTGGACCTGCCGATCATCTTCGCGCACCGCGATGTCGGCAACACCAGTTGCCCCGGCGACGGCGGATACGCCCAGATGGACAAGATCCGCGACATCGCCGCGAGCGCCGCAAAGGGCACGAGCCCGAGCACCGATCTGGCAACGGACGGCCCACCGCCCGCGCGTGGTGCTGTACCCGACACCGATGCCGGCGTGCCGGCAACCGGATCGGCCGAGAACGTCCAGAACCTCGTGCAGGAACTGATCCGTCTCGCCGACAATCACCCGCTGGCCCAGAAGTGGATCGCCGAAGGCGGCGAGACCGGACGTCTGGGTACGGCCATGACATCGGTCCTCCCCGCGAAGGGTGGATTCGAGAGCGCCCAGTTCGTCAACGGTGCCATCTACTCCTCGCCCAACGGCGGGGTGTGGACGGTGCTCGGCGAGATCTACAAGGCGTGGCAGAAGTCCGGGCTCGACGCTGGTGAGCTGGGGTTGCCCACCAGCGACGAGTACCGGGTGCCGGACGGTTGGCGATCGGACTTCGAGTTCGGTTCGCTGATCTTCAACGAGGTCACCGGTGTCGTCACCAAGGTGCTCCGCGCTTACAACGACGCCTACGAGGAGTCGATGCGGGAACCCGCGGCCGCTCCGGTCGCGCCGGAACCTGCGCCGGCACCGGAAGCCCCGCAGGCACCTGAACCGGTGCCTGCAGGCTGACCTTCGATCACCGGCAGAGTCAGGTCACTGCCACCAGCGTTCGAGGATGCGGGCAACCCCGTCCTCGACGTTGGTGGCAGTGACTTCGTCTGCGACCGATTTGGCCTCGGGATGTGCGTTTTCCATCGCAACACCGTGGCGCGCGATCGACAGCATCGGAATGTCGTTGGGCATGTCACCGAATGCGACGAGATGATCGAAGGACACCCCCAGGTGGCGAGCGGCCTCCTGCAACCCCGACGCCTTCGTGACCCCCGCAGCGGAGATCTCGATGAGACCGTTGTCCGTCGAGAACGTCAGGTCGACGAGCCCGTGCAGTTTCGGCAGGAGCGCCTCGGCCATCGCGGCGCTGCTGGCACCGGGCAGCCGGATCAGCAGTTTGATGGCGGGCGCCGCTATCACGTCGTGCTCGGCGAGTTCGGTGTTGTCCGGATTCAGCCACGCATGCTCGTAACCCGGCGAGCTCACGAACTGGGGTGTCGCAGCGTCGTGCGCGCTGGCCCCCACTCTTTCCGCCGCGAGACCGCTACCCGGAAGAACCGTCTCCGCGACCTCGGCGAGCCAACCCAATTCGTCGGTGGTGAGCACCGCGGCACTGAGCACCTGGTCGGTCGCACTGTCGTAGAGGACAGCACCGTTGGCGCACACCGCGAGCGGTGCGTACCGAAGCTGGTCGACCACCGGTGCGATCCACCGCGGCGGGCGTCCGGTCGCAAGAACGAACGGTGTTCCGGAATCGACCACGGCGTGGACCGCCGCACGGGTGCGGTCGGAAATCCGTTCCGTGTCGTCGATCAGGGTTCCGTCGACATCGGACGCGACAAGACTCGGACGCTGAGGGCTCACTCCGTCATTGTGCCGAAGGCGGGTTTCCGCTCGCGCCCGGCTCTCCTCCACTGCCGTCGCGGCCCTCGCGCCGGGCGCGCTCCGCTTCCTTGCGGGCACGACGTTCCGCCGCGACACGCGCGTCGTCGGCGTTCGCTTCCTCCGGCGTCGGAGCCGATCCACCGAGCCGCTCGGGCACCCAGTAGGCACCCGGCTCGTGGCGATAGTCCTGCTGCGCTTGCTTCAGCATCCGGTCCATGGTGGCGCGCAGCTCGGCGGTCATCTCGGCGGCGGGCTCGAACGGTTCGATCGGAGCCCCGACGACGATGGTGATGGGGGTGTTCGTCCGGCCGAGTCGCTTGGGATGTCCCTTGGTCCACACCCGCTGTGACCCCCACAGCACCATCGGTACGACGGGCACACCGGCTTCGAGTGCCATCCGTGCCGCGCCGGACCTGAACTCCTTGAGCTCGAAGCTGCGGCTGATGGTCTCCTCGGGGAACACACCGACGAGATCACCCCTGCGAAGCGCCTCGACCGCAAGCCGATACGAATCGCCTGCATCACCGCGGTCGACGGGGATGTGCTTCATGGCGCGCATCATCGGCCCGGAGATCTTGTTGTCGAAGACTTCCTTCTTCGCCATGAACCGGATGTACCGCTTGGTTTCACGCGCGGGAATGCCCGCGTAGGTGAAGTCCATGTAGCCCGTGTGATTCATCGCGATGACCGCACCCCCGGTCGCCGGGATGTGCTCCGCCCCGGAGATCGTGAATTTCAGGCCTTGCGCTGCGAACAGTGTGCGTGCCACGCCGATGATGGTCCGGTAGAAGGGTTCCACGTCGCCAGCGTAGCCGGGTCCACCGCATCGGACCGACCGCGATCGACGTCAGAGGCGAGAGCGATCCCGAAACATCCGCGGTCACGATCGGTGACGTGCCCGGCGACGTTCTCACCTGCCGACGACGCCTACTGGAGTGTGACGATCCCCGTCGTCGGGGCAGGAACGGCTCGTGACCTGGTTGTCTACGTCACAATCGCGTCGAACGGGTACTGCCTGGGCGCAGTGGACCGATCGGCGCCCCCTACCCTGGTGGTCACGTCGGTCAGCACGTCAGGAGGCAACGAAGTGCAGATCACCAGTGTCGGACACGCAGGGTTCCACATTCGGACAGAGGCCGGGTCCATCCTGTGCGACCCCTGGATCAACCCCGCGTACTTCGCATCGTGGGTGCCGTTTCCCGACAACACCGGGCTCGATTGGGAAGAGCTCGGCAACGTCGACTACCTGTACGTTTCGCACCTGCACAAGGATCACTTCGATCCGGGCACGCTGAGCAAGTACGTCGACAAGGACGCGACGGTGCTGCTGCCGGACTACCCGGTGCCGGATCTGCGGCGTGAACTCGAGGCACTGGGCTTCACCAAATTCTTCGAGACCACCGACTCCGTGAAGCATCGGATCTCCGCTGCGGGTATCGAGGCCGCTCCGCAGGCCGCGGTCGGACCGGGCGAGCTCGACATCATGATCATCGCGTTGCGCGCACCCGCCGATGGGCCGATCGGTGACTCGGGTCTGGTCGTCTCAGACGGCTCGACCACCGTGTTCAACATGAACGACGCGCGCCCGATCGACATGGATCCGATGCACGAGGCGTTCGGCCACATCGACATCCATCTGCTGCAGTATTCGGGTGCCATCTGGTATCCGATGGTCTACGACATCCCGAAGAAGACCAAGGCCAATTTCGGCAAGCAGAAGCGTCAGCGTGGCATGGACCGTTGCCGCAGTTACATCGAGCAGGTCGGAGCCACCTGGATCGTGCCGTCCGCAGGGCCGCCGGTGTTCCTCGACGACGATCTGCGCGACCTCAACGACGACCACGGCGACGAGGGGAACATCTTCCCCGACCAGCACGTGTTCCTCGAACAGCTGCGCATCCACGGGCGCGACGGCGGCCTGCTCATGATCCCGGGGTCGACGGTGGATCTGGTCGGCAAGGATCGGATGACCCTCACGCATCCGATCCCGGACGAGCAGGTCGATGCGATCTTCACCGACAAGGCCGCCTACATCGAGGACATGGCGAAGCGGTTCGCGCCGATCATCGCGGCGGAGAAGGCCGCGTGGGCTCCCGCCGAAGGTGAGCCGTTGCTGCCCGCGTTGAAGGCGAAGTTCGAGCCGATCATGGCGCAGTCCGATCTGATCTGCGACGGTATCGGTTACCCCGTGGGTCTGGTCATGGGCTCGGGCGACGACGCCGAGACCGTCGTGCTGGATTTCCCGAAGCGGGTGGTGCGGGAGCCCATCGAGGGAGAAGGCAAGTACCGCTACGGGTTCCGCATCGCACCGGAGCTGGTGCGGACGGTTCTGCGCGACGACGAACCCGACTGGGTCAACACGATCTTCCTGTCCACCCGTTTCACGGCGTGGCGCATCGGCGGGTACAACGAGTTCCTGTACACGTTCTTCAAGTGCCTCACCGATGAGCGAATCGCCTACGCGGACGGCTGGTTCGCCGAGGCGCACGACGACACGGCGTCGATCGAGCTGGGCGGCTACGAGATTCAGCGTCGCTGCCCGCACCTGAAGGCCGATCTGTCGAAGTTCGGCGTGGTCGACGGCACCACCCTCACCTGCAATCTCCACGGCTGGCAGTGGGATCTCGACTCGGGTCGTTGCAAGACGTCCAAGGGTCACGAACTGCGCAGCAGCAAACTCTGATGCCGGTCGTGTGGTTCCGGTAGTTCCGGCTACCGGAACCACACCCCATCTGCTCAGGTTAGGCTTACCTCCCGTTTGCTGGTCATCGAGGAGGTCTACATGAGATTCGGTCGGATTGCCGTCTCACTCGCCGCAGTTCCGCTGCTGTTCGTCGCGGCATGTTCGTCGGGTTCGTCGGACGCTGCGTCGTCGGCCGATGACGCAGCGGCGGTCACGGTGAGCCATCTGTTCGGCGAGACCACGGTCGAGGGCACACCCGAGCGAGTGGTCACCCTGTCGGTGTCCGACAACGACGCAGCCCTCGCGTCCGGTGTCGTTCCGGTCGCGATGGCGCAGTCGGTGGTCAAGCCGGTCATGCCGTGGACCGAGGAAGCGATCACGGAGCTCGGCAGCGAGATCCCGCCGCTGCTCGACTTCGGGACCGAGGTCCCGGTCGAGGAAGTCGCGTCCTACGAGCCCGATCTGATCCTCGCGACCGGCCTCGAGCTCACCGACACCGTCTACGAGCAGCTCGCAGCCATCGCTCCCACCCTGGCCCGCGCCGAAGCCGAGCAGGCCGACACGTGGGCCGAGCAGTCCCAACGCGTCTCCGAGCTGTTCGGTACTCGCGAGGACATCGACGCCCAGATCGAGGCCACCGAATCCGAACTAGAGGCCGCTGCCGAACGCAATCCGGAACTGAACGGCGCCACCTACGTCGTGTCCCTGCTGCACTCCGCCGATCAGGCAGGTCTGCTCACCGGACCGGACTCCGCCACGAGTCAGCTGCTCGGCAGCCTCGGTCTCGTCCCCGCGCCGGAGACCGAGAAGTACGTCGAGGAGGGCAAGGACAACCAGCTCAGCCCCGAGAACCTCCGCCTCCTCGAGGCGGATGTGCTCATCGGTTACTTCCCCGACACCGGTCTGCGCGACACGTACTACGCGATGCCGGTGTTCAATTCGCTGAACGTGGTCGAAGGCGGCCATCACTACCAGCCGACCGACGAAGAATGGCGTGGTTTCCGCTCGACCAGCCTGCTGAGCATGGCATGGCTCGGCCAGGAACTACCCAACAAGATCGCAGCCGCGATCCGCGGAGAGGGCTGACCGGACTTGTCCGAGAACACCACCGTTCCCGCGCCCTCGCCGAGGAAGCGACGACCGGCCCCCGATCGTTCCGTCCCCACTCCGACTGCCGTCCGCGATGCCCTGCAGGGTGACCGAACCGTGGTCTTCACCTCCGACGGCCCCGACTGGATAGCGACGTTCGCAGTGGGTGACGCCGCATTGCCACCCTCGACGACCGCAGTCTTCCTCGACGTCAACTGCGTCACCGACCGGAGCCGGATTCCCGCAGGAAGCATGTTCCGCGACACGGACTCACGGTTGTGGATCCTGTCCGTTCGGGTTCCGGCCGGCTGGCGTGGCGCGTACACATTCATTCCGTCGAACGCACCACTGACGGTTCCGGAAGGCGACGTGAACCAGCGTCAGTGGTGGATCGACTTCCGCCGGGGCGCCATCGGATCGTTCGAAGGAGCTGCCCCCGACGCCGAGCCACAGCGACTCCGGACGGGCGCACTCCCGGAAGGCATCCTCACGACAGAAACAGTGGAGCTCGACGGCACCCCGCGTCGCGTCGGCACCTACGTGCCGCCCGTGCCCGGTCACGGCACCGTCGTGTTGTTCGACGGCGACGAGGTCCGCCGCCACCGGGTGCTCGCCGCGTTCGACGATCCCGAGAACGCCCCCGCGCGGGTGCTCGTCGTCGACCACGTGAGCGCCGACGGTCAGGAACGCAATGTGCGGGCATCGGACCTGACCGCCAACCCGCGCTTCCGCGACGAGCTACTCGCATACGCGGGCGAGCCCGTGACGGTGGGTGGCTGCTCGTACGGCGGACTCGCGTCGATGTTCTTCGCGTTGACCCGGCCCGATGCCGTGCGCGGCGCAGCCTGCCTGTCACCGTCGATGTGGTGGCACGACGAACAGGGGCACGATGTTCCGACACTCGCGAAGGCCGACAACGGCGGCGACGTGCCCATCCTCAGCGAGGTGGGTTCACTCGAGTGGATGATGCTCGACGAGGTCGCCGACGCCACCGATCGACTGGCCGCAGCCGGCCACCCGATTCGTTCGGGGACCTTCGCGGGTGGTCACGACTGGGTTCAGTGGCGCGAGCGGCTGCCCGCCCTGATCACAGAACTGCGGGTCACACAGTCGGGACGCTCGGAATCGGTGTGACCGCAGGGCGCGGTGCGAACGCCGGCACGAGCAACAGCACCGCGCCGCCTGCGATCAGCGCGAACGGCCACCACTGACGGTCCCCGGCCTCCACGGTGGGTTCGGCGGCCTGCGCGTCACCGGACTTCGGCAGCGCCTGCGTCGCGTCCCGGACATTGCCCGAGATGCTCTGCACTACATTGCTCACCGGTCCGACACCCGCCACGAGCTGGCCGGTGCCGTCGGTCAGTTGCCTGCCACCGTCGTCCAGCAGGATCAGGCCGTCGCGCAACTGCCGCGACCCGTCTGCGGCCTGTGTCATACCGGCGACGAACTGTGCGTTCGGATCGGTCAGTTCGTAGGCGAGTTGCTGCGCGCCGCTGCGCAGCTGCCCGAGCTGGTCCATGGTCTCGGGTCCCAGACCCTGGGTGTTCAGCATGTCGACCAGCCCTCTGATCTCCGCCGACGCCGAGCTCGACACGGGGTCGCCGGACAGATCGAGTGTGTCGGCGACGCTCGTGAGCTGCGTGGTGACACTGCCCTGCATCTCACCGAATCCGGTGAGCCGGGTGACCACCTCGTCGACGCCCCCGCTGATCTGGGAGGCTCCGTCGCCGAGCAGACCCACGCCGCCCTCCAGCTGGTCGAGTCCGCCCGCGAGCTGCTCTCCTCCCGCCCTGGCCTGACCGAGTCCGTCGGCGAGTTGCTGCGCGCCGTCGTCGAGTTGGCGGCTGCCGTCGGTGAGCTGGCCGACGCCACCATCGAGGATCGACAGCGGGAGACTCGCCTGTTGCAACGTACTGCGGGCGTCGTCGACTCCGGTGCCTGCCGTCTCCTGTTCGGCAACGGTGACGGTGGCCTCCGGCGAATCGAGATAGGCGAAGATCGAGCCGGCGCCGACAAGGGCCGCCCCGGAAACTGCGGTGATCATGGTGAGCAGACGTGCACGCATGTGCGTCGAGGCTAGAGCCTCCGGTTAAGAAGCTGCTGAGGAGCCCCGATCGGGTAGCCATCGGACGGCAGTGATACCTACCACGAGCAGCGGCAACACCGTCGACACCACGAGCGCAGACAGCGGAATCCAGGCCGAGCCCACCGCGAACCACGCGAACACAGCAACCGACATCACCTCGCTCGTCAGCCCCATCACCGAGGTCACCGTGGCGCGGGTGCGACCCGACATCGTGGCCTGCAGACGGGCCTCGGCGACGATGGCGGTGTTGTGCAGAGCGCCGTACCCGAGTCCGATCGCGATGAACCCGCCGACGCCGCCCACCATCGCGCCGGCCGCCAGGAGCAGCGCCCCCGCGATCACGAGCACACCCATCACCCGTCCGCTCATCGAGGCGGTCCTGCCCGCGGCCGCAGCACCGAGCACCTGACCGGCCACCGTCAGCGCCACCAGAACAGGTACCTGCTCGATGGGCGCACCACCTTCCCGCGCGAGCAGGCCGAAGTACTCGTCGAACGCAAGACACGCGAGCAGTGCCGCAGCCAGGATCACCGCGCGGCGTACCACCTTGTCGGTGCGCACTTCGCTCGTGCCGTCCCGCAGCGCCGAAATGTAGCGGACGAGCAGCGTGTCGCCGGTGCCGTCGAGATCGTCTGCCTCCATCGAACGGGGCGCACACGGCAACGTGAGCACAAGCAGCGTGTTCGCGACAATGACCCCGATCGACACCCACCCGACCAGCGCATAGCCTCCGAGTTCGAACAGCGGGGACGCTGACAGGATCGCGACGAACACGCACACCATCTCGCCTGCGTTCGCATACCCCATCACCGCGGCGTATCTGTGTTCGACGTGACCGGGTTCGACGTGACCGGCTTCGGCGCTGCACGCCGTGAGGTCGTCGTAGACGAGCGCCTCGAACGTGCCCGATTTCAGGGATTCACTGACACCCCACAGCACGAACCCTGCCGCGAACCCCCACACCGTGGGCCAGATCATCCAGATCGTGAAGGTCGCGGTGAACAGGACGCCACTGCCGAGCAGCAGACCACGGCGCGACACCGTATCGGCCCACGCGCCCGACGGAACCTCCGAAACGAACGCAACAACGGACCACAGGACGAACAACAACGAAATACTGCCGGTGCTCAGGCCGTGGTCTTCGAAAAGCAGCGCGTAGAGCCCGTAGAGCGGCACGAGTTCGCGAGTGGCCGCGTAGGCGACCGCCCGGACGGACAGGGAAGTCGAACGGTCGAATCAACATCGTCGGCGCATGGATCCAGCATGACACCGGATCTCGCGGGTGTCACGAGCGAGATGACTGTCCGATACCGTCGTCAGTTGTGAGCAAGGACAACGAACAGAACCGGCAACGCACCTACACCTGGGACGATCCGGCGCCCACGTCGGCCGCCAACCGCGACATGCAGGGACTCGACTTCCTGCGCGGTCTCATCGACGGCAGCATTCCCCATCACCCGACATCTCGGACACTCGGCTTCACCGTCACCGACGCGCGGGAGGGGTTCGTCGAGATCACCCTCGAGGTGCAGGAATTCCACGCGAACGCCGTGGGCAGCGTGCACGGCGGAGTCCTCGCGACCCTCTTCGACACGGCGATGGGCTTCGCGGTGTCGAGCACTCTCGATGCGGGCGTCGGATATACGACCCTCGATCTGCAGGTGCGCTACCTGCGAGGAGTACAGCCCGGCCATGTCCTTCGCGTGCACGGATTCTGCGAACACGCAGGGCGCCGCACCGCGACCGCGCGCGGCGAAGCGCGCGACGAACAGGGACGGCTGGTGGCGACCGGCTCCACCTCGTGCCTGATCCTGAGCTGACCCGCTATCGGACGGGCTCCAGGACCTCTCGTCCGACGAACGGAACCAACGCAGGCGGAACCTTGACGGTGCCGTCGGCCTGCTGATGGTTCTCGAGGAGCGCGACGAGCCAGCGTGTCGTGGCCAGCGTTCCGTTGAGCGTCGCGGCGGTCTGCGGTTTGCCGTTCTCGTCGCGATAGCGAACACCGAGGCGACGGGCCTGGAATGTGGTGCAGTTCGACGTCGACGTCAGTTCGCGGTACCGCTCCTGAGTGGGAACCCATGCCTCGCAGTCGAACTTCCGGGCAGCCGAGGATCCGAGGTCGCCGCCTGCGACGTCGATGACCCGGTACGGCACGTCGATCGCGGCGAGCATCTCGCGCTCCCACGTCAGCAGCCTCTGGTGCTCTTCCGTCGCGTCCTCGGGCTTGCAGTAGACGAACATCTCGACCTTGTCGAACTGATGCACGCGGATGATGCCGCGGGTGTCCTTGCCGTAGCTGCCTGCCTCGCGGCGGAAGCACGACGACCAGCCCGCGTATCGCTTCGGGCCGCCGGACAGGTCGAGGATCTCGCCCGAGTGGTAGCCGGCGAGCGGCACCTCGGAGGTACCGACCAGGTACAGGTCGTCGTCCTCGAGGTGGTACACCTCGTCGGCGTGCTGCCCGAGGAAGCCGGTGCCCCGCATGATCTCGGGGCGCACCAGCACCGGCGGGATCATCATGGTGAAACCGTTGGCCGTGGCCTTCTGCGCAGCGAGCTGGAGCAGACCGAGCTGCAGGAGCGCACCGTAGCCGGTGAGGAAGTAGAAGCGCGCACCGGAGACCTTGGCACCGCGTTCCATGTCGATCAGGCCCAGCGACTCACCGAGCGTGAGGTGATCCTTCGGCTCGAAGTCGAACGTCGGCAGCTCCCCTACCGTCTCCAGGGTGACGAAATCGTCCTCTCCGCCGGCCGGAGCACCCTCCTGGACGACGTTGGAGATCGCCATGTGCGCCCGCTCGAGCGCCTCCTGCGCGGCGTTCTGCTCGGCTTCGAGCGTCTTCACCTGGGCCGCGAGTTCCTTCGCGCCGTCGAGCAGTGCGGGCCGCTCCTCCGGGGACGCCTTGCCGACCTTCTTACCGAGCGCCTTCTGCTCGGCGCGGGCGTTGTCACCCGCCAGCACAGCGGCGCGACGGGAGGCATCCGCATCGAGCAGCGCATCGACGAGGCCGGGATCCTCGCCTCGGGTGCGCTGCGAGGCGCGAACGGTGTCGGGATTCTCGCGGAGGAACTTGAGGTCGATCACGAAGGTGAAGCCTACCTTTGCCAGAGCTGCAGGTAGTCTTCGCGCCCGAACATCTTCGCCGCATCCACCGCGGTGGGCTGCCCGCCCATCGGATCAGCGCCCGCCTCGGTGAGGATCCGCACGACCTCTTCCTCGCCCTTGAACACCGCGCCTGCGAGCGGAGTCTGACCGCGGTCGTTCGCCCGGTTCACATCCGCGCCGTGGTCGATGAGAACGCGCACCGCAGCGGCGTTCCCGCGGTAGGAGGCGAGCATGACGAGCGTGTCACCGGCTCCGTTCGTCAGGTTCGCGGGGACACCTGCCTCGATATACGTCGCCAAGGTCTCGCTCTCGCCTGCGCGCGCAGCATCGAAGCAACGCTGCGCAATCTCCTGGATGCGGGGATCGATCTGGTCGTCGGCCATGAACCGACGTTACCCGGGCGGGCGGTACCAGGGCATGATGGGAGGTGATGGCCGAAGACAAGAAGAAGAAGCCGGTACGGCGTCCGCCGTCAGCCCAGCTGACGCGGCGCGCGTTGGTATTCGTAGCTGCGGGCGCGGTCCTCGCCGCGATCGCGACGTTCGTCGTCGCGGGTTTCGAGGGCACCGATACCGTCGACGGAAACAACAGCGGTGCGTCCCCGTCGACCGGCGCCGTCGCCGGTGACGCGTTCGGCACCTCTACCAGCGGAGACTGCCTGAGCTGGACGGCGCTCGATGCGAGCGACCTCACGAAGGTCGATTGCGAGCAGACCCACCTGTTCGAGGTGGTCCAGGACATCGACCTGAGCATCTTCCCCGGGGCGGAATGGGGACCGGGTTCACGTTTCCCGTCGGTCATGCGGTTCACCGAACTCCGCGACGAGCAGTGCGCACCTGCGGCAATGGACTACCTGGGCGGACACTTCGATCCGCACGGAAAGTTCAGCATCGGGCTGATCAATCCCGGCGAAGCGGGCTGGGCAGCCGGCGAACGGACGCTGCGCTGCGGGCTGCAGTTCTCGTCGACCACCGGCAACCTGCTGCCCATCGAGGGCAGGGTCGCCGACCAGGACCAGTCCCGCGCGTGGGACGTCGGCCTGTGTATCGGCATCAACAACGGGGTCCCGGCCGATCCCGTCGATTGCGCGAAGCCGCACGCCTTCGAAGTAGTTGCGACGGTGGACCTGTCCGAGAACTTTCCGGGCGGACTGCCGAGCATCGAAGACCAGGATGCCTATCTAGAGCAGACCTGCACCGAGCGGGTGAACGAGTACCTGGGCGACCCGGAGGCGCTGCGGAACAAGACGCTGACGCTGTTCTGGGACAATTTGAACTTCGACAGCTGGCTGGCGGGCAGCCGCAAGGTCAACTGCTCTGTCGGTAAGCAGGTAGAGGGCGGTGGATTCGCTTCCATCACGGGCAGCGCGAAGGGCGACATCCTCATCGATGGGCAACCGCCGATTCCGCCGCCCGCGCAGCCCGAGGGCAGGTCGCTTCCCACGCCGCTTCCCGGCGCGGCTCCCCTGCCGGGGGCCTGACCCGATGGTGAAGATGAGTGATGAGCGCTTCGACGGACTCGTCTCCGACGCTCTCGACGAGATTCCCGCGGAACTCACACGGGCAATCGACAACGTGGTGGTGCTCGTCGAGCCGCGACACGAGGACGAGCCGGACCTGCTCGGTCTCTACCAGGGGATCGCGCTGACCGAACGCGACAGCCACTACGCCGGGTCGCTACCCGACACGATCACGATCTACCGCGACGCGATCCTCGACATCTGCGACACCGACGACGATGTGGTGCACGAAGTCGCGGTGACGGTCGTGCACGAGATCGCGCATTATTTCGGAATCGAAGAGGAGCGCCTCCACCAGCTGGGCTGGGGGTAGGCGCTCGGACTCTTGCTCGGTCGGGCTCTTGCTCGGTCGGGCCGGGGTCAGACGCGGGCGGGCGTGTTCCGCTCGACCTCGGCGTTCTTCTTGTCCGAGGCAAGCATGAAGTGGGGGCCGATGGTCGACGCCACGAGCAGGATCAGGCAGCAGGCGACTACGACGGCAACACACGCGACCACGATGACCATGCCGATCAGTTCAAACATGCCCGATTACCTCCACGCTCGATCTCACAGCGAAGTGCGGTCGGTCCGGCACTTCCGACACTCACCTTAACCGTCCGCCCCGTCGCGGCGGAGACCGGCGTCGCACCACCACGCTTTCTCACCGGACCCAGGCGGACGAAAAGCCGGGAGGGAGCGCTCGTGTGCGCGTCCCTCCCGGCTTTCGGGCGACTGTCAGAGTTCGTCGAAATGGGTGAGCTTCGGCGCCCCTGCGAGCAGCGGCCCGAGATCGGTGATGGCGCCGTCACCGGCCCGGAACTTGCGGTACGCGGTGTCGTGCTCCTGCGACTGCCACTTCTCGACGACGACCCAGCGAGCCTCGTTCTTCTGATCGACCAGGATCTCGATACCGACGCAACCGTCGAAGGCTCGGGTCTCGTCGAGGACTCGCGTCATGACCTTCTTCGCATCGTCCAGCGCGTCGGCCTTGAACTCGAGCTCCAGGAGTGCGGTGAGCGCCATGTTCTCCCTTTCGTAGAATACAATTTTCGTGCTCTACATTTCCCGATCGTTTCTGGCCGCGCAATAGGCCGGACCAGAACGAAGCAGAACCTCAGAACATGCTGTATCCGCCGTCGATCAGCGTGGTGCTTCCGGTCTGGAAGCTCGACGCATCGCTCGCCAGGTAGACGGCAATGCCTTCGAAGTCTTCCGGGGTACCCCATCGGCCGAGCGGAACCCGTGAGATCACGTTGCTGTTGAAGACTTCGGATTCCTGCAGCTGCCCGGTGAGATCGGTGGCGATCCAGCCCGGCAGGACACTGTTCACCCGGATACCGAACCGCGCGAACTCGACAGCGCATCCGTTGGCCATCGCGAGCACCGCGGCTTTTGTCGCGCCGTACGCCTGATTGCGACCGGCACCCTGGAGCGCACCGAGACTCGACGTCACGATCATCGTCCCGCCGGTGCCCTGCGCGACGAGGATCTTCGACGCCTCACGCATCGTGAAGTACGCGCCATCGAGGTTGGTCGCCATCACTTTCCGATACTGCTCCGTCGATGATTCGGGGAACTTCTGCAGCGGCCCCGTGATACCTGCGTTGACCACGACGATGTCGAGCCCGCCGAGAGCTGCGGCGGTGTCGGCGACGCCGTCGATCACCGCCTGCTCGTCTGCCACGTCGACCGACCGAGTGACGACCTTCGTGCCGAAACCCCCGAGGCCGGTGGCCGCGGCAGCGAGCTTGTCTGCGCTGCGGCCCCAGAGGGCGACATCGGCGCCTGCGCGCGCGAGTCCGCGCGCCATACCGAGTCCGAGGCCGGCCGATCCGCCGGTCACCAGGGCGCGTCTACCCGTCAGATCGAACATGCCGCTCCCCATGCGCAACTCCGTTACTTGAACTCGGCGGCAATGTCGCGGCCGATGATTTCCTTCATGACCTCGGTGGTGCCGCCGTAGATGGTCTGGATGCGTGCATCCCGGTAGGCGCGACCGATCGCGTACTCCATCATGAAGCCGTAGCCACCGTGCAGCTGCACGCCCCGGTCGACGACACGCTTCTGCAGCTCACTGGCCCACCACTTCGCCTTCGATGCATCGACCGCGGTGAGTTCCCCCGCGTTGAGCGCGAGAATGCAGCGATCGACGTGAGATTCGGTCACCTCGATCTCCGTGAGCATCTCGGCGAGCACGAAGCGGGTGTTCTGCAGATCGCCGATCGGCTTGCCGAACGCCTTGCGCTCGAACACGTACTGCTTGCTCCACTCGTAGGCCGCACGCGCCGACGTGATGGCGCTGACGGCAATACCGATCCGCTCGAGCGGCAGGTTTTCCATGAGGTGGACGAAGCCTCGTCCTTCAGTGCCGAGCAGATTCTCGGCGGGCACGCGCGCATCCTCGAACACCAGCTCGGCGGTGTCCTGCGCGGCAAGACCGACCTTGTCGAGCTTGCGTCCGCGGCTGAAGCCGGGAGCGTCGCGCTCGACGACGATGAGCGAGAATCCCTTCGACCCGGCACTCGGGTCGGTGCGGCACACCACGATGACGAGGTCGGCGTGGATTCCGTTGGTGATGAAGGTCTTCTGGCCGTTGATGACCCATTCGTCACCGTCGCGAACAGCGGTGGTCTTGACGCCCTGCAGGTCGGAGCCCGCGCCCGGTTCGGTCATCGCGATCGCGCCGATGATCTCGCCGGAAGCCATGCGGGGCAGCCAGCGGGCCTTCTGCTCCTCGGTGCCCAGATGCAGCAGGTACGGAATGGCGATGTCGTCCTGCAGGGCAAGGGTCGCGCCGAACGATGTGGTGTTCGTGCGGGCCGTCTCCTCCTGGACGATCTGGCGGAACCGGTAGTCGGTGACACCGGACCCGCCGAATTCCTCGGGTACTCCGAGGCCGAGGATCCCTGCCTTGCCTGCGGCCAGGTACACGGACCGGTCGATGAGCCGTTCCTCTTCCCAGCGCTCGTAGTTCGGTTCGACCTCGCGAGCGTAGAACTCACGCACCGTTTCCCGGTACGCCTCGTGATCACCTTCGAAGTGGGTACGCTTCATGAATTCTCCTGGCAGTAGGCGCGTATCAGGCGTTCACGCGGTCGATCAGACCCGCGAGACGCTCGGAGATCAGGGATTGTGCGTCGGCGACGATGCGCTCGACGAGTTCACCTGCGGTGGGAATGTCGTGGATGATGCCCTGGACAGTGCCGACGGTCCAGATGCCGGCCTCAGGGTCACCGTTCTCGTATACGAGACGCCCACGCGCACCGGCGACGAGTTCCTGCACGTCGGGGAACTGTCCACCGCGATCAAGGATCTCGACGACCTCGCGGCTGACGGTGTTGCTGGCGACGCGAGCGGTGTTGCGCAGCGGCCGGAAGATCAGCTCGGTGTCGGTTTCCTTGGCCTCGACGATCGCTTCCTTGATCTTCTGGTGGATCGGTGATTCGACGGTGCACATGAAACGGGTGCCCATGTTGATGCCGTCGGCACCGAGCGCGAGTGCGGCGACGAGGCCGCGACCGTCACCGAAGCCTCCCGAGGCGATCATGGGGATGGTGATCTGCTCCGCTGCCGCGGCGATGAGGACGAGTCCGGGGATGTCGTCCTCGCCCGGGTGACCCGCGCATTCGAATCCGTCGATGCTGATGCCGTCGACGCCGACGTCCTGCGCCTTGACGGCGTGGCGGACGCTGGTGCACTTGTGCAGCACCTTGATACCGGCGGCATGGAAATCGGGGAGGTGCGGCGCGGGGTTGGATCCCGCGGTCTCGACGATCTTGATGCCGGAGTCGATGATGACCTGTCGGTATTCGTCGTAGGGCGGCGGCGTGATGGAGGGCAGGATCGTCAGGTTGACACCGAAGGGCTGATCGGTGAGCTCGCGGGTGCGGGCGATCTCCTTCTCGAGGTCCTCGGGGGTGGGCTGGGTGAGCGCCGTGATCATGCCGAGTGCACCGGCGTTGGCGACGGCGGCGACCAGTTCGGCGCGGCCGACCCACTGCATTCCGCCCTGCACGATGGGGTGACGAACTCCGAAGGTTTCGGTGAAGGCTGTGGACAGCACGAAAGATCTCCTCGCAGTGAGACGTTCAGATAGTGGTGTGGTAGCCCACGATGCGCAGGGCGATCACGATGTAACGGTCCGCGACCTGCGCCGGGGTGAGTGGGCCGTCGATCTGGTACCAGCGGGCGATGGATTGGAGCATGCCGAGCATGGCCCGCACGGTCTCCTCTGCATCGTCGACGTCGAACACTCCTGCCTCGGTACCGTCACGGACGAGGTCGAGCATGATGAGTTCGAGGCGTTTGCGCGTAGCGGCATAGGTGCGGCGGTTCTCGAAGGAGACGTGCCGCAGTTCGGAATCGAGGCCGGAACGCTTTGCCCGGTGAGTCATGTTCAGGACGATCGCCTCGACGGCATTGGCGAACCGGGCGACCGGGTCGGCGCCGCCGTCCGCGACCGCGGCCAGGACACGGTCGATGAGGTCGAGGACGGCAGCGTCGAGCAGGGTGACGAGAACGGCTTCCTTGTTCTCGTGGTGGTAATACAGCGCGGGCACCGTCACACCGACCCGGCGGGCCAGGTCGCGCACGGTGGTCCCGTGGAAGCCGTTCTCGCTGAAGGCTTCCAGCGCGTGTTCGAGGATGGGGTCGTACCGCAACGGCTCGAAGACCCGCCAATCAGTGAACCTGGTCTCGGGCTGCGCGGTCATCGACCCCTCCTCTCACGTGTGCGTGCTGCAGTGTCTAGCGCGGTGCCATGCGGATGGCACCGTCGAGGCGGATGACCTCGCCGTTGAGCATCGCGTTCGAGACGATGTGTGCGGCCAGAGCACCGTACTCGGCGGGATCACCCAGACGCGCGGGGTGGGGGACCTGCTGGCCGAGCGAAGCCTGGGCTTCTTCCGGGAGCGAGCCGAGCAACGGGGTCTTGAACAGGCCCGGAGCGATGGTCACGACGCGGATGAGCAACGACGCGAGGTCGCGTGCAATCGGCAGGGTCATGCCGACGACGCCGCCCTTGGATGCGGAGTAGGCGGCCTGGCCGATCTGGCCGTCGAAGGCTGCGACGGAAGCGGTGTTGATGATGACGCCGCGCTCGCCGTCGACCGGTTCGGTCTTCGAGATGCGCTCGGCTGCCAATCGGATCACGTTGAACGTGCCGATCAGGTTCACATCGATGACCTTCTTGAAGCCGTCGAGCGGAAACGCGCCCTTCTTGCTGACGGTCTTGACCGCGTTGCCGATGCCTGCGCAGTTCACCGCAACACGCAGCGGTCCGAGCGACTCGGCGAGATCGAGAGCCGCGACAACTGCTGCCTCGTCGGTGACGTCGGCCGGCGCGAAGCGCGCACGGTCGCCGAGTTCCTTGGCGACGGCCTCACCGTTGGAGGAGGGGAGGTCGATGATGACGACGGTGGCTCCGTCGTCGATCAGCGCCTTGGTGGTGGCAAGACCGAGGCCCGAAGCGCCTCCGGTGACGACGGCAACGCTGTCGTTGACGATCATTGAGAATCCTTTCGAGAGTTGTTGCAGTTCAGATACGTTCGATGATGGTGGCGTTGGCCATGCCCGCGCCCTCACACATCGTCTGGAGTCCGTAACGACCACCTGTGGCTTCGAGGTGGTTGACGAGGGTGCTCAGCAGGCGGGTGCCCGACGAACCGAGTGCGTGGCCGAGCGAGATCGCGCCGCCCCACGGGTTGAGCTTGGCCGGGTCGGCGCCGAACTCGTGCGCCCACGCGAGCGGCACAGGCGCGAACGCCTCGTTGACCTCGTAGGCGTCGATGTCGTCGATGTTCAGGCCCGACTTGGCGAGGACCTTCCGGGTGGCCGGAATCGGCGCGGTGAGCATGAAGACCGGGTCGTCACCGGCGACGGAGAACGAGTGGAAACGGGCACGCGGGGTGAGGCCCAGCTTGTTCGCGAGCTCCTCGCTCATGATCAGCGCTGCGGAGGCCCCGTCGGTGAGCGGCGACGAGTTGCCGGGGGTGATGATCCACTGCGCTTCGGGGAAGCGTGCAGCGTACTCCTCGGTGTAGAACGACGGCTTCAGACCGGCCAGTCCTTCCGCGGTCGTTGCGGCGCGCACGGTCTCGTCGACCGTGTGCGCCGCCTGCTCGCCCGCGGCGTTGGTGACCTCGATCGGGACGATCTCCTTGTCGAAGTGCCCGGCGGCGATGGCGGCAGCGGCACGCTGGTGCGACTGCGCGGAGAACGCGTCGAGGGCGTCGCGGTCGAACTTCCACTTCGCCGAGATCAGCTCGGCGGAGATGCCCTGGTTGACCAGGCCCTCCGGGTAGCGGGCCCGGATGCTCGGACCGTGTGTGTCCTTGCCCATCGACGAGGTGCCCATCGGGACGCGGCTCATGGATTCGACGCCGCACGCGATGACCATGTCGTACGCACCGGCGATGACGCCCTGCGCCGCGAAGTGGGCTGCCTGCTGGCTCGAACCGCACTGACGGTCGATCGTGGTGGCGGGCACGGATTCGGGGAAGCCTGCCGCGAGAAGGGCGGTGCGGGAGATGTTGAGCGACTGTTCCGAGGCCTGGTTGACACACCCGCCGATGACATCGTCGACCTGAGCGGGATCGATGCCGTTGCGCTCGACGAGCGAGCGCAGCACGTGCGCGAGCAGTTCGACGGGATGTGTACCCGAAAGTGCGCCTCCGGGCTTGCCTTTGCCGACCGCGGTGCGGACGACATCGACGATGACTGCGTTGGTCATGGTGACTCCTGAATTTTCGCGGGGTGTGGTGCGACCCGGTGTCGCAGGAGCGGTCGCCGCGACACCGGGCCGGGCTCTCGGGTCAGCGGCCCTTCCACACGGGCTGGCGCTTCTGCGCGAACGCGGTGGGGCCTTCGATGGCGTCCTCGCTGCTGAAGACGACCTTCAGTGCTTCGACGTTGGCGTTCCACGCCGCGTCCTCCCAGTCGGGAAGGTTGGCGGTCCGGTAGATCATGGACTTCGATTCGCGCACCGACAACGGCGCGTTGGCAGCGATGGTTTCGGCGATCTCGAGGGCGACGTCGAGGGCAGTGCCTGCCGGAGCGACCCGGTTGACCAGGCCGTACTCCTTGCCTTGCGCGGCAGAGATGGGCTCTCCGGTGAGGGCGAGCTCGAGAGCCAGCTTACGAGGGATCTGCTGCTGCAGCCGGATCACACCGCCCGCTGCGGCGAACAGGCCGCGCTTGACCTCGGGCAGTCCGAGCTTGGCTTCTTCGTCGACCACCGCGAGGTCGCTGGCGAGAACGAGTTCGGTTCCGCCGCCGAGCGCGAATCCGTTGACGGCCGCGATCGTAGGCTTGCTGATCCAGTGCTGCGCGTATCCGGCGAAGCCCCACTCCGGGTGCCCGGCAGCCGAGGTGTCCTCGCCCGAGGCGATGGCCTTCAGGTCGGCGCCCGCGCAGAAGGCTCGGCCGGAGCCGGTGATCACGATGACGCGGACGTCGGCGTCGTTCTCGGCCTGCTCGAGGTAGGTGCCGACAGCGGTCGACAGTGCGCCGTTGACGGCGTTGAGTGCCTTCGGCCGGTTCAGGGTGATGATTGCGACCCCACCGCGCACTTCGTACAGCGCTGCAGCGTCCGTCGTGGTCGTATCGTCGGCCATTCGTGCCCTCCAGAGTCCGAACCTCTACTTATCGATCGCTAAATAGTTATCACGGAGCGATCGATCGGTCAATAGCTGCGGTCTAGCTAGCGCCCGATCAGTTACGCGTGGTAATGATTGCGAGGGAGACCGGCGCGAGACGATTCGTTCCACATACGGCGGGAGAACCATGCAGGCAGCACATCTGACGGAGAACATCGGCCCCGACGGCGTGCACACCGTCGACATCCCGGAGCCCACTCCCGGCCCGGACCACGTCGTCGTCGACCTCCACGCCGCAGGTGTCTCATTCCCCGATCTGCTCCAGACCAGCGCCGGCTACCAGGTGGTGCGCCCACTCCCCTGCGTCCTCGGCTCCGAAGGCGCAGGCATCGTCCGATCCGCCCCCCAAGGCAGCGGGTTCACCCCCGGCCAGCGGGTTGCCGTGCTCGCACACGGCGGAGCGTGGCAGCAGACGGTCGCCGTAAGCCCCGGATCGGTGTTCGCGATCCCGGATCGCGTGTCGCTCACGGCCGCGGCCGGGATGCCGCTGAACTACTTGACCGCTCACTTCGCCCTCGACGAGCGCGCACGCTACCGGCCCGGCGAGACCGTGCTCATCCACGGCGCCGCAGGCGGCGTCGGCACCGCAGCACTCAATGTCGCCGCGGCCCTCGGCCTCGAGACGATCGCGGTGGTGAGCACCGACGCGAAGGCCGAGGTCGCAAGAGCCAACGGAGCGACCCACGTCATCCGTGTCGACGGATTCAAGGACAAGGCCCTCGAACTCACCGCCGGACGGGGCGTCGACATCGTGCTCGACCCCGTCGGCGGCGACCGATTCACCGACAGCCTCCGCAGCCTGGCCCCGGGCGGTCGCGCTGTGGTACTCGGCTTCACCGGCGGCGAGATCCCGACCGTGAAAGTCAATCGTCTTCTGCTCAAGAATATTTCGGTGGTCGGCGCCGGATGGGGTGAACACATCCGCCTGCTTCCCGACTATCCCGCACAACAGTGGACTGCACTGGAGCCGCTGCTGGCATCGGGCGCCCTGCAGGTCCCCGAGCCCACCACCCACCCCCTGACCGAAGCCGCGGATGCGCTGCACTCGCTCGCAAACCGTTCCGCTACGGGCAAAGTCGCACTCTCACTTCGATCCTGATTTCCGAACCCACCGAAGGACACCGCATGACCGACAAACCCACCAACGATCTACCCGGCGTCGACGTCCGGGTCGACGACGGCATCCTGCGCGTGACGATCAACCGTCCGGCACGCATGAACGCCGTGCAGGCGCAGACCCTCAACGCCATCGGCGACGCCTTCGAGAAGTACGCGACCGACGACTCCGTCCGCGCAGCCGTCCTCACCGGCACCGGCCGCGCGTTCTGCTCGGGCGCCGACATCGCAGGTCGCGACCTGTCTGCGGCTCCGACCACCGACACCATCGACGCGGCAAACCGCGCAGCGGGCCTGCTCCGCGCCTTCCCCCGTCCCGTCATAGCCGCCGTCAACGGCGCAGCGGCGGGTGTCGGTGTGTCGCTGGCACTCTCGTGCGACCTCACCGTTGCGAAGGAGTCGACGTACTTCCTGCTGGCGTTCACCAAGATCGGCCTGATGCCCGACGGCGGCGCCACCGCACTGGTTGCCGCGTCGGTCGGACGCGCCCGCGCGTTGAAGATGGCGATGCTCGCCGAACGGCTCCCGGCCCCCGAGGCGGTCGCTGCAGGGTTGATCGCGGACACCTACGCCGATGACGAATTCGACAGCAAGGTCGAGGAACTCGCAAGGCGACTCGCGGACGGACCCACGGACGCCCTGGCATCCACCAAACACGCGATCAATGACGCGACCCTCACCGAACTCGAGAATGCCTTCGGTCGCGAACTCGACGGGCAGATGAAGTTGCTCGCGGGGCCGGGCTTCAAAGAAGGCGTCACCGCGTTCCAGGAGAAGCGCCCCGCGAACTTCCGCACGCTCTGATCACGCGATCGGACCGTTGTCGCCGGTGACGACAACGGTCCGTCACGCGCGGGGAGAAGCCCCCACCATCTTCAGAGCGATCGCCACGTACTTCCTCGCAACCTCCTGCGGGCTCAGCGTCCCCTCGGAGTGATACCAGCGGGGAATCGACTGGCACATCCCCAGCAGCGCGCGGGTCGTCTCGGCGGAGTCGTCGACGTCGAACGCTCCCGACGCCGTCCCTTCCTCGACGATCGTGCGCACAATCTCTTCGATGCCCTTGCGCACCGCCCGGTAGCGCTGACGGTTCTGCGGGCTCAGGTACCGCGCCTCACCTTCGAGCGCCGCGAGCCGCGCACGCATCGTCATCCGCAGCACGATCGCCTCGATCACATTGGACAGGCGCTGCACCGGGTCGGTGCCGCCGTCTGCGTCGGCCGCGTGCGAACGTGAGAGCACGTCGCTCGTCGACAGCTCGAGTAGCGCAATGAGCAGACCCTCTTTGTTCTCATGGTGGTAGTAGAGCGCCGGCACGGTCACGCCGACCCGTCGCGCGATCTCACGCACGGACGTGCCGTGGAATCCGGTTTCGTAGAACGCGTCGAGGCTCGCCGACAGGATCGGGGTGAGCTCCATCGGCTCGAGGGTGCGCCAGTCGGGCGCGACCGTCCCCTCAGCAGCGACGGTGTCGTCGGTCGAACTCCCCATGAACGCATCCAACCTATCGATCGCTATACCCGGACGGCTCGAGGATACCTGTGCAGGTGCCCGGGACGGACGGACTGCCGCCATGGGCGCCTCATACGGCATGACCCGTGGATTCGCGCACCACGAGCTGGGTGGGAAGCACACGTGACCCCGGCTCGGCAACCCGCTCGTAGGCGAGACGGCCGAGGATCTCGATCGCGTGGGCTCCGGCGTCTTCGGTGCGCTCCGCGAGCGTGGTCAGGGCGGGGGTGCAGATCGATGCGCCGAACATGTCGTCGAACCCGGCCACACTCATCTGTTCCGGCACCGCGATTCCCCGTTCGCGCAGTCTCCGGAGAACGCCGATCGCGAGCATGTCGTTGTGGCAGACCACCGCGGTGGCACCCGCCGCAACGGCGGCATCTGCAGCCGCGGGTCCGCTGCCGAGCGTCGGCGAGTACGGTCCGAACCGGCGAACCTGCATGTTGTGCAGTTCCGCCGCATCCTGCAGGCCGGCCCAGCGACGCGCACCGGACCACGATTCCGGTGGCCCGCCGAGCACGAGCAGCGACCGGTGACCGAGCGAGGCCAGGTGGTCGACGATCTGTCGCGTACCCGACGCATAGTCGGCGACCACGCACGAGACCCCGCGAGTAGCGCGGTTGACCAGGGTGACGGCGTTGAATTCGGCGACGCGACGCAGCTCGTCGTCGGGTAACCGCGACGCCGCGAGGACGAAGCCGTCCACGGCGGGTCCGAGGCGCCGCACGAGTTGTTCCTCGGTGGCGGCGCTCTCCCTGGTGTTACCGAGCACGAGGGTCCGGCCGGCCGCGGTGGCAGCTTGTTCGGCACCGTTGATCACGCCCGCGAAGTACGGGTTCGTGATGTCCGGGACCAGCAGGGCGAAGGTATTGGTTCGGCCCGATTCGAGCGCGCGCGCCATCGGGTTGGGGGTGTAGCCGAGCTCGGCGGCGACCCCGAGCACATGGTCGCGGGTGTGCACATTGACGCGGTCGGGATTGCTGAACGAGCGGGACACAGTGGACGCAGCCACACCCGCGGTGCGTGCGACGTCGGTGATGGTGGCTCGTTTACGCGGGGAAACGCGCGGCTGCTCGGGGGGCATGCGAACAGTATGGCAAAAAATGGCAAACGATTGCCGTGTGATGGCCGCCACCCTTACCGTCGTTGCATCGGATAATTGATCCAGCAATCCTCGAAGGGCAATCCCATGGCAGAAACGACCACCGTGCAGCGCACGCCGCGCAAGGCGGCGTTGGCAGCGTGGAGTGGTAGTGCGCTCGAGTACTACGATCTCGCGATCTACGGCACGGCCGCGGCACTCGTCTTCCCTACCATCTTCTTTCCCGAAGGCAACCAGGCCGTCGCCACCGTCGCGTCCCTCGCCACCTTCGGTGTTGCATATGTCGCCCGGCCGTTCGGCTCGTTCCTGATGGGTCACATCGGCGACCGATTCGGGCGCAAACAGATCCTCATCGGCACCCTCCTGCTGATGGGCGTCTCGACCTTTCTCATCGGCTGCCTCCCGACCTACGAACAGGTCGGCATGCTCGCGCCGATCCTGCTCGTCACACTCCGACTCCTCCAAGGACTCTCGGCGGCGGGCGAGCAGGCCGGCGCCAACTCGATGTCGTTCGAGCACGCCCCCGACAACCGGCGCGGTTTCTTCACCAGCTGGACACTCAGCGGCACCCAGGGCGGACAGGTCCTCGCCCCACTGGTGTTCCTGCCGGTCATCGCACTGCTCTCGGACGAACAGCTGCATTCATGGGGCTGGCGAATCCCGTTCTGGATCAGCGCCGCGCTCCTGGTGGTCGGGTTCATCATCCGCCGCTCCCTCGACGAAACCCCCGAATTCCACGCCGAGAAGAAGAGCGCCGAGGTTCCGCCCGCTCCGCTGGCACTGCTGTTCCGCCATCACTGGCGCGGTGTGCTGCGCGTCTTCTTCGCCTCGTTCATCGCAATGGTCAACACCGTCTTCCAGGTTTTCGCCCTGAACTTCGCGACTTCCGACGAATACGGCATCGGTATCAGTTCGACCACCATGCTGTGGCTCGCGATCGTCGCCAACGTCATCGCGGTGGGCACGATCCCGCTCTGGGCCTCACTGTCCGACCGGGTCGGCCGCAAACCCGTGTTCGTCGCCGGGCTGATCGGAACCGCCGTGATGGTGACCGTATTCCTGTGGTCGATCTCCACCGGCAATGTCGCGCTCGTACTGATCTCCGGCATCCTGCTGGCAGGCATCATCTACAGCATGCCGAATGCCTGCTGGCCCTCGACATATGCTGAGTACTTCCCCACCAGCGTCCGGCTCTCCGGAATGGCCATCGGAACCCAGTTCGGGTTCGCACTCGCCGGATTCACCCCCGCTATCGCCGGTGCCCTGATGGGTGGCAACGCCGACAACTGGTACCGCGTGGCGCTGTTCGCATTCGGCGCCGTGCTGATCTCGCTGATCGCAGTCCTGTCCGGACCGAAGGCCACCCACAAGGTGCTCACCCGCGACCTCGGGCAGACCGACAACACCGACGAGGTCACCCGCGTCCCGGCCGGAGTCGCAGGATGACCGGCCGGCCCACCTTCACCGTGCTGAACGGCCCCAACCTCAACCTGCTGGGCAAACGCGAACCCACGCTCTACGGCACCGCCACCCTCACCGATGTCGAAGTGCTCTGCACCCGGGTCGCCGACGAGCTCGGCTACGACCTCGACTTCCGCCAGTCCAACCACGAGGGCGACCTGATCGACTTCGTCCACGAGGTACGCGAGACCACTTCCGGGTTCGTCGTCAACGCGGGGGCGTACACCCACACCTCGGCCGCTCTACACGACGCGCTGGTCACCGTCGCCGCACCGATCATCGAGGTCCATCTGACCAACGTCCATGCCCGCGAACCCTTCCGGCACCACTCGTACGTCACACCGGTCGCGCAGGCCGTCATCGCCGGCTGCGGCGCCTCCGGCTACGAATTCGCTATCCGCCGCCTCGCCTCGCTCGATATCCACCGGGAGATCCACCGTGTCCACCAGTAACACCGTGTCCACCAGTAACACCGATCGCAGCTCGTTCGTCCTCGGTCTCGTGGGTGCCGGAATCAACGGGTCCCTCACCCCCGCCATGCAGGAACGAGAAGGCCTCGAATCCGGCTTCAATCTGACCTACCGGCGGCTCGATGCCGAAAGGATCGGATTCGGCGCCGATGAACTTCCCGAACTCCTCTCCTGGGCAAAGCATTTCGGATTCGACGGACTCAACATCACTCATCCGTTCAAACAGCATGTGATCCCGCTCCTCGACGAACTCTCCGACGACGCCCGCGACCTCGGCGCGGTCAATACCGTCGTCTTCCGCGATGGCAGAACACTCGGCCGAAACACCGACTGGTCCGGCTGGGGCCGTGCATTCCGCCGTCGCCTCCCCGGGGCCATCACCGACGCGGCCGTGCTCGTGGGTGCAGGTGGCGCCGGAGCCGCAGTAGGCTACGCCCTCCTCGACCAGGGAGCCGCACACGTGTCGATCATCGATACGGACACGCAGAAGGCGAAGGACTGCGCGACCCGGCTGGCCAAGCGGTTCGGTGACGAACGTGTCGCTGCAACGGACGATCTCGCCGGAGCCCTGCGCGACGCGCAAGGTCTCGTCAATGCGACCCCTACGGGCATGACCGGGCACCCGGGCCTGCCGGTGCCCGCTGAACTCGTCCGCGACGACCTGTGGGTGTCCGACGTCGTCTACTTCCCGCTCGAGACCGAGCTGATCCGGCTCGCGCGGTCGCGTGGCTGCCGGGTCGTGCCCGGCGGTGGCATGGCCGTGTTCCAAGCAGTCGGAGCCTTCGAGTACTTCACCGGCCGCACACCCGACGCCGAGCGCATGGTCCGGCACTTCGAGGAGCTGACACACTGATGTACAAGGGAATCGCGACCGTATCGCTGTCCGGCGTGCTCGGCGACAAGCTCGAGGCAATCGCCGCCGCGGGTTTCGACGGCATCGAACTCTTCGACAACGACCTCGTGGCGTCGCCTCTGTCGCCCCGCGAGGTGGCGCGACGGTGCGCCGACCTGGGCCTGTCCATCGACCTGTTCCAGCCGGTGCGCGACATCGAAGGCGTCGACCCGGCGCGGTTCCCCACGGTCCTGCACCGCGTGCGGCGCAAGCTCGAGGTGATGAACGAACTCGGCGCGACCATGTTCCTGGCCTGCTCCAACGCACTTCCCGACGCGATCGACGATGCCGAACTGTCCGCCGAGCAACTGCATGCGGTCGGTGAACTCGCCGAGTCGTTCGGCGTCACCCTCGCCTACGAAGCGCTGGCGTGGGGCCGGCACGTGAACCGCGTCGGACAGGCATGGTCGATCGTCGAACGCGCCGACCATCCCGCGGTCACCCTCGCGGTGGACACCTTCCACATGCTGGCCCGCGGCGATGACGGCACCGCACTCGACGGGGTCCCCGGGAGCCGGATCGGATTCGTCCAGGTCGCCGATGCGCCCGTGCTCGACATGAACGTCCTCGAATGGAGCCGGCACTTCCGCTGCTTCCCCGGTCAGGGCACCCTGGATGTGGCCGGAGTCGTGGCCGCCGCACTCGAAGCCGGATACACCGGTCCACTGTCGCTGGAGATCTTCAGCGACGTCGTCCGTGAGGCCGACCCGTTCGTGACCGCACGCGACGCCATGCGTTCGCTGGTCTTCCTCGAAGATCAGCTGGGGTCGCGTCTGTCCGGTCCCGCGCGCGAGCGGGTGGCCGTCGCTCCGCCCGTACCGAAACGCACCGATGTCGCGTTCGTCGAACTCGCAGCACCCACCGGCTCGGCGTATTCCGAGCTCCTGACGGGGTTGGGATTCCATGTCGCCGGGCGGCATCGGAGCAAGCCTGTGGTCCGGTGGCGCAACGGGGGCGCCGAGGTGGTGCTCAACGAAGAATTCGCCCCCGGCCCCGCCGCGACGGCGCTGGGACTCGTCGCGCCGTCCGTCACGGATGTCGCCCAGCGGGCGGGCGCCCTGCTGTGGCCGACCGTCGACAAGACCCGAGGCGAAGGCGAGGCCGGACTTCCGGGCATCACGTCGCCGTCGGGTTTGCACGTGTTCGTCAGCGCCGAGCCCGGGGCACCCGACGACTGGCAGACCGACTTCGTCCCCACCGCTGAACAATCAGACGGCGGATGGCTGGGACTCGACCACGTCGATGTCACCGTCCCCGAAGATGAGCTGAACCAGGAGATCTCGTTCTTCCGTACCCTGTTCGCGTTAGAGCCGGAGAACCCCGAGGAGTACATCCAGCCGCACGGGCGACTCCGCATCCGCGCGCTACGCGCGGCGGCGGGGAACCTGCGGGTTGCGCTCAACGTCTCGGATTCCGGGCCCGACGCCGCGACGCGCTACGGCATCACGCAGTTGGCGTTCGCGACGAGCGATGTCGTCGCCGAGGTCCGTCGTGCCCGCTCGAACGGGGTGGAGTTCCTCCGACCACCGGACAACTACTACGTCGACCTCGACGCACGATTCGTTCTCGAGCCCGGCCTGCTGGACACGTTGCGGGAGCACGGACTGCTGTACGACCGGGTCGGCGACGGCGAGCTGCTCCACGCCTACACGCTGCCCGTCCCCGGCGGGTTCCAGGTCGAACTGCTCGAGCGGCGCGGCGGTTACGACGGATACGGTGCGTCCAACACACATGTCCGGCTCGCCGCACCTCGGTGACGTCGCTCCTGGGTCAGCGCGCGGGGAGATCTTCCTCGTCCGCATCCACCCGGTGCCAGCTGTCCTCGAGAGCGCGCGGCTTGCAGGCGTGATACCCCCCGGCCACCAGTAGTGCAACCGCAAGGACCAAGAGACCGAACGAGGCCGTCCACCCTGTCGTGGCATCGTGTAGCACGCCGAACAGCAGCGGGCCGAGGCACGCGACGGCATAACCGACCCCCTGGGTGAATCCCGACAGCGCGGACGATCCGGCCTGGGTGCGGGTACGGAGGTTGATCAGTGTCAGCGCCATCGGGAACGTGCTGGGCCCGAGGCCGAGAAGCACGATCCACAGGATGGGCACACTCATCGGTGCAAGCCAGAGTCCGGCGAATCCGACGAGCATGCAGGTCGCGCACGCGAGGACCGCGGGGAACGGGTTGTTCATCCTGGCGCACAACGTCGGACCTCCGAAGGCCCCGACAAGGCCCATCAACGAGAACAATCCGACCATGGCACCGCCGAAGGCGGGACTGGCCCCGGCGTCGCCGAGGATGTCGGGGATCCACGTGAACATCGAGTAGGTGACCAGGGAAGTCATGCCGAACATGCCGGCCATTCCCCATCCCACCGGGGAACGCCACACCTGACCATGCGCCTGCGGGGCGGTTGCAACCCGATCGTTCTGCGGGACGGCTCCGCGTCGGCAGAGCAGAACGACGACCCAGGGCAGTGCTGCCGCAAACCCCAGGACGGCCCAGACGCCGATCGACACGCGCCAGCCGTACGCATCGGCCAACGGCACCGCGACGAACGCGGGTGCGATGGTGCCGAGTTGGACGCCGACGATATAGAGCGAGCTCACCACCGCCAGGCGATCGGAGAAGTACCGCTTCACCAGTGGCGGGATGACAACGTTCCCGATACCCATTCCGCCCAGCGCGAGTGCCGACAATGCGAGCAGCACCCACGTGTCGGACACGAAGGCGCGTGCAGCCATGCCGACCCCGGCCATGAGCATCGCGACCAATGCCGTCGTTTCGAGACCCCACCGCCGCGCAAGGAACGGAGTGGCGAATCCGAAAAGGGCGAACATCGCGGTCGGCATCATGCCGAACACACCGACAAGTGTGGACGTGAAGCCCAGTTCTTCACTGATCGCAGAGGCCAGAGGGCTGAACGATGTGACGGCGAGACGGAGCACGAGTGCGGACATGACGATGGCGCAGAAGACGAGCAGGCGGCCGCGTAGAAGACTCACTCGGTAAATCATAGGATGACCGGATGACTTTGGGACAACCCGTTCGACGCACGAGCCTGATCTCGCAGGTCACCGAGCAACTACGCAGCGAGATCTGCAACGGCCGCTGGGCGATAGGTGAGCGCATCCCCACCGAACCCGAATTGAGCGAGCTCACCGGAACCGGTCGCAACACCGTCCGCGAGGCTGTGCAGGCGCTCGTGCACACCGGGCTTCTCGAACGTCGTCAGGGCTCGGGCACCTATGTCGTCGCAACCTCCGATATCGGCGGCACCCTCGGGAAGTACTTCGCGACCGCGCACGAGCGTGACGTGCTGGAACTTCGGCAGACCCTCGACGTCACCGCCGCCGTCCTCGCTGCGCGCAGGCGCACGCCCGACGACATCACACGCCTCGAGGCGCTGTTGGTCGAACGCGACAATCGCTTCACCGAACCCGACACCGATGCCGCGGTCGAATCGGACATCGCGCTCCATCGCGCCATCGTCGAGGCCAGCCACAACGCTGTGTACCTCGAGTTCTACGACTCGTTACTCCCGTCCATCCGGCAGTCCGTCGACCGGCATGTCCACACGACGGGGCAAGGCTTCCACGACGAGCACACTGCCCTGGTGAACGCGGTGATCGACGGTGACGAGGTGGCAGCGACTCAGGCCGCGCAGTTGCTGTTCACCGAACTGCGCGGCTGAGCGCTGTGACTACTTGAGTGCGCTGCCCGCGTCGACCGACAACGTGAGTCCTGTGACGTAACGGGATTCGTCGGATGCCAGGAACAGCACGGCATTGCTGATGTCCTCGGGTTCCACCCAGCCGATCGGAAGCACGTGCATCAGCTGGGCGACCACCTTCATGTCCTCCGGACCCGGGTTCTCGAGATCGGGACGGAACATCTTCATCGCACCCTCGTTCATGAACATCGGCGTGTTCACGTTCGTGGGATGAACGGTGTTGACCCGGATGAAGTGCTGCCCCAGTTCGACCGCGAACGAGCGCATCAAGCCGACGACGCCGTGCTTCGCGGCAATATACGGCCCCATATTGGGATGGGCCTTCAATCCCCCGACCGAACTGGTCAGGATGATCGAGCCGCCTCGTCCCCCTTCTATCATGTGCGGTACACCGGCTTTCACCGACTTCCACACTCCCGAGAGATTGATGTCCTGCATTTCCTGCCAGTCGAACTCGTCCGTCTCGTGCAGCGGTGTACCACCGGTCCCGATTCCGGCGTTGGCAACGATGATGTCGAGTCGGCCCAGTTGCTCGACGCCGGTGTCCACCGCGGTCTTCACCGCGTCGAAGTCGCGGACATCGGTTTCGACCGTCACGATCCGACGGTTGAAACCCTTGACCAGCTCGACTGTTTCGGCCATGTCTTCCGGCGACGCCGGGGCGATCTGCGCGTCTTCTCTGACCGGACCGCAGATGTCGAGTGCGATGATGTCTGCGCCTTCCTGCGCGAGCCTCACCGCGTGACTACGCCCCTGGCCGCGCGCTGCACCCGTGATGAGTGCGACCTTGCCTTCAACCCTGCCTGCCATGATTCACCTCTCGCGTCGCGCATCGAACGACCGCTCGATGCAGTATTTTTCGAACTGTTTCTGTCAGTTCGGGCTATCTCGAGATCTTCTCGAATTCGATGTGCAGCTCGACGAGACCGCGCAGGAGGAAAGTGGGCTCGTAGACGAAGGTCCGCTCGTCCGTCGATCCATGTCGACCCTCACTGATCCTGATGTCACTCATCCTGTCGAGAAGCCGGTTCAGAGTGACCTGCCCCTCCATTCGGGCGAGCGGTGCACCCGCGCACGTGTGCAGTCCACGCCCGAACGCGATGTGATCATGCGAGTTTCTACGGTCGAGTCGAAATTCATTGGGGTTTTCGAACTTCCGTGGATCGCGGTTGGCGCCTGCCAGGCTCAGCATGACGATCGTCCCCGCCGGGACGTCGACGTCACCGATCGTCGTGGTCTTGCGCACGAGCCGGAAGTCGATCTTGGTCGGACTGTCGAATCGGAGCGACTCCTCCATGAACGGCTTGATCAGACTGCGATCCTCACGCAGCATCTGCTGATACTCCGGGCGTTCGCCGAGCACCCGCAGCGCCGAGCTGAGCAGCTTCGTCACAGTTTCCTGGCCGGCAGCGAACAGGAAGGTGGCGGGTCGTACCACCTCGATGAGCTCCGGAGTGGATCCGTCCGGATATGTTGCCGTAGCAAGACCGCTGAGGATGTCGCCGCGGGGCTCACGACGCCGATCGGCAAGATAGCCGGTGAATCTCTCGTCGAGATACTCCAGCGGGTTCATACCCACCGGCTCGTGATCGAGCGATCCGACGCGGGTGCCGGGACGTTCTCCGGCGCCCAGCGCGCGACGGAACTCTTCGCGGTCACCCTCAGGGACACCGAGTAGGTCCGTAATCGCCAACGTCGCAAACGGTTTGGCGTACTCGCCGAGGAACTCGCAGCTCCCGTTGTCGATGAACTCGTCGAACTGCTGATCCGCGAGCGTCCAGAGATACTCCTCGTTCTCCTTGAGACGTTTCGGTGTGAGGAGTCGGCCCAGCAGGGATCGCGCCCGTGTGTGATCGGGCGGGTCCATCACCACCATGTGTTCGGAGATCGGAAACAGGTGACGATGCGCCTCGATCTGGTCGGTGATGTCGTCACCTTCGGGCTCGAACGGCAACGGCGGGAACGGTCCACCGATCGCGTTCACCGCCGAGAGAGCTTCGGAGTTCTTGAATCCTTCGACCACCTCCTGATAGCCGGTGACAACCACTACTCCGTAGTTCGGTTCGCGAAAGACAGGGTTCATGCTTCGGAGGTGGTCGAAGTACTCGAACGGATTCTGCGCGAGTTCTCCGTCGGAAAAGTAGTCGGCTGAGGCGAGATCGGTCATCGGATCACTGGCCTTTCGGTGAACGAGGTGACGTGGCGGGCACGTGCTCGGAGATACTGATGGCCTGGCGCGGGCATGCACTGACTGCCGAACGCGCTTTGGGCCACAGCGCTTCCGGTGGGTGTTCGTCGCAGGTTGCGATGTCGTCGTCCGCGAGATCGAAGATCTCGGGCGCTATCTCGACACACAACGCATGCGCCTCGCACATCTCACGATCGATGTGCAGGTACTCGGGCGTTCCCGTCATAGGGCGCTCCATGGTGAGTGCGGATCCGGGGGCGTGACATACGCGTGCACGTCGCGCCGGAGGTAGGCTGAGTAACAACGTTACTGACGAGACGATAACCCCGTTATCCGGATAGGGCAAGGAAATTCACAAACATGGAGAACGCAGAGGCCACGGGCGCACCGGACCGGACCGGAGAACGGCTGCTCGCCACGGTCGTCGAGCTTCTAGAGAACGACGGCTACGACGCGGTGCAGCTGCGCGAGGTGGCACGGCGGGCACGGATCTCGTTGACCACCATCTACAAGCGATATGCCACGCGCGAAGAGCTGATCCTTGCCGCGATCGAACACTGGATGAAGTCGAACTACGCCGAACTGGCCACACAGAGCCGCAACCCCGGCGAACCACTGCACCCGGCGATGATGCGAGTGATCCGCGCGATCTTCGAGCCGTGGGAACAGCATCCCGAGATGCTCTTCGCATATTTTCGCGTCCGCGCCGCGCCGGGCGGCGAGAGCCTCGCCGTGCGCGGCTTCGACCCCGTCGTACCCGTCGGCTTGGCAGTCCTGTCGGACGTGGATCCCGAGTTCGTCGCGGAGCTCGAATCGATCCTCTCCAGCGTCGTCTACGGCCTGGTGGGGCGCTGCAACGCGGGATACGTCGACATCACCGAGATCGTGCCCACGATCGATCGCACGGTCTTCTGGCTCACGACCGGCTATCACGCCTCACTCCGAGACGAATGATCATGCCCCGTCTTCCCGTCTCCCGTCAGCCCATCGGGTCGTCGGCTCCTGCGCGGGCAGTGTCGTGGAACGGTGCGTGGACCGATGCCCACCGCACGCACTCCCACCCGCCGCCGGGTACCGGCTCCAGTTCGACGGTGTCGGTGTTGGCCAGATGGTTTCCGCTTGCGAAACCGCCCGGTACTCTCCCGAGGTACGACGCGACGAGGCGGATGGCAGCGCCGTGGCTGACCACCACGATGTCGCCCGATCCTGCCTCCAGGTAGTCTGCGCGCAGCTCGTCGAGCACCGGCACGAATCGGTCGAGAACGTCGAATGCGCTCTCGCCGCCGGGGACCCGGGCACGTAGGTCGCCGTCGTGCCACGACTGGTAGACCTTCACGAACATCGCATGCGACTCTTCGTCGTTGCGGTCTTCGAGTTCACCGACCTGCACCTCGTGCAGCCCGTCACGCGCAGACGCTCGAAGACCCACCGGATCCTGCGCGTGCCGGGCTGTCTGCTTTGCGCGAATGGCCTGGGACGACACGAGCAGAGTCGGCGCGCGTTCGATGAGGTTCTTGCCGAGCGTCTTCGCCTGCGTGATTCCGAGCTCGGTCAACTCCGCCCCGGGGAGCTTCGTGTCGAGGCGCTTCTCGACATTCGCCACCGTCTGGCCGTGCCGGGCCAGGATCAATTTCCCGTTCAACTGATTTCCTCTCCGCGCCGCAACCGTTCCAGCCACTGTGCATCATCCTCGTCCGACACCGGTGCGACACCCGGCTCGGACACCGCCGCCCATGAACCGAGGAACCGCACCTGGGCGAAACGGTGGAGTGCCTTGAGCGCTTCTGCGACGAGTGCGTCGTCGATGTGCCCCACACAGTCCAAGTGGAAGAAGTAGGTGCCGTATTCCTTTCGCGTCGGCCGCGACTCGATACGGGTCAGGTCGATGCCGCGCGTCGCGAATTCCGTCATCGCACGGACCAGCGACCCCGGCTCATGGGGAAGTTGCAGGATCACCGACGTGCGGTCGCGGCCGGTGCGCTTCGGCACCGGCGCCGGACGGGTGACGAGAACGAACCGCGTCCGGGCTCCTGCGAAATCCGCGACACCGTCGGCGACGACCTCGAGACCCAGTCGCTGGCCGGCGAGCGCGGTCGATACTCCCGCGTCGACCTTGCCCGCCGCCACGTCCTCGGCCGCGCCCGCGTTGGAGGACGCGGCCACGACCGTGGCACCCGGCAGCGCGGCGCCGACCCACTGCCGAACCTGGGCCGCCGCCACCGGGTAGGCGCCGATGGTCTCGATCGTGTCGAGTGTCGTCCCGGCGCGCGCCACGACCGTGAATGCGATGTCCAGTTCGGTTTCCGCCACGATCTGCAAGCGGGGCCCGATCGAGAGTGCGTCCATCGTCGGCGGCACCGACCCCTCGACGGAACTCTCGATGGGAACCACTGCAGCATCGACCTCACCGTCGCGCAGCAACTGCAGCGTGGCCGGAGGGCTGGCCGCGGGTACCCGATCGACGGGTTCGTCGAAGACGCCGAAGTCCTCGAAACGGGCGAGGGCCATTTCGGTGAAGGTTCCGGTCGGTCCGAAATACGCGATGCGGGGCACGGCTTACAGATTACGCACCGTCGCTTGCCGGGATGCGTCGTAGAAATGAACCCTGTCAGCGCGGGGTGAGACCCGCCGTCCGTAGTCCATCCAGCACCTCGTCGGGGTCGTCGACTTCCACAGCGAGCAGGATCTCCCGCAACGCTTCGGCAGCCTCGGGGATCAAGCGACCCAGGCGGTCGGCGTCGGGCGCGGTCAGGGCATCGCGGATGTCGAATCCGCTGAGCGCTGCCGCCGTACCGGAAAGCAGTGCGAGCACGTCGGAAGCTGTTTCGGCGCGGGCGACGAATCCGGTGTCGGCGTGTGCGAGCACGGCGAGGAAATCGGCAACGGCGCCTGGCGCACGGCCGGTCGGCAACCCGGGGATGTGCCCGGCTTCGGTGAGTGCGCGAGCAGTGTCGGCCAGGGCCGAGTCCGCAAGGACCGGGTCGTCGACCTGCACGTAGACCGCCAACGGCGCGGGAGCGGTGAACGCGAGCACGTCGTCGAGGTCGTCGAGGGTGCAGTCGAGCTGGTAGCGAACGGGTCGCCGGCCTGCAGGCGACGGGGCTTCGGCCGAGGCATCCAATTCGACGATCACATCGCGATCGGGCAACTCCGCGACTTCGCTCGCGGGAACGATCGGTGCCGCCAGTTCCGGCCCCGAGACAGCGAGGGCAGCCTCCAGCGTCTCGTAACGACGCGAGAGCAGCGCGTCGAGCAGACCACGGGGTTCTTCGCGTGAGGGCGGCATTCCGAGGGGCAGTGGGATCGACACGTCGTCCAGGTTAGCGCTGGTAACCCTTGCGACCAGCGTCACAATGACTTAGGTTTGCCTCACCTACATGAGAAGGAGGGCCCGCATGCAGACCACCACGACCGACATTCCGGCGCCGACGACCGCGGAACGCGTGCGCACCGCTCTCATCCGCGCTGACACCACATACCTTGCGATCGACGGTTGCGACCCGATCCCGACGACCGTCCACTTCCTGCAGGACGACGGAAACATCGCGATCGTCGTACCGGCCGAGACCACGGCGGTCGCACTCACCTGGCAGTCCGGAGCCGCAGGCCTGCCCGCGATGCTCGAGCTCACCGACCACTCGCCCCTGAATCTGCGCAACCCCGTCCGGTCGCTGATCTGGCTCAGCGGGAACCTGTTCCCCGTCGACGAACCGCGACAGGTCGCCGCCGACGTCGCCGAGATCCTTCCGCACCCCGAACTCCTCGACGTCGGCCACAATTCCGAGTTGCTCGTCCTCCGGCTCACGTCCGTGGTCGCCGCAGACACCTCGGGCGCCGAATCCGTCGATCTTCCCGACGTGTTCGACGCCGCCCCCGACCCATTCGCCACCTACGAGACGGCGTGGCTCGAACACCTCGAACAGGATCACGCGGACATTCTCGCCCGCATCGCCAGGAGGATCCCGCCGTCGGCGCGCACCGGCCGGATCCGTCCCCTCGGCCTCGACCGCTACGGCCTGCGCCTGCGCATCGAATCCGGCAGTGGTGACCACGACGTTCGCATCCCCTTCCAGGAACCCGTCGACGAGCCGAGCGGACTGAGCAAGGCACTGCGCATGCTCGTCGGATGCCCGTTCATGAACGGAATGCGCGCTACTCACTGAACACGCGGCCGGCTTTGCAGCGCGTTCCGGCACAATCGCTCCCGTGACGACGATCCGCGCCTGGCTCAATCCACCCCGGCAGAATCCCGGCACACCGCTCGATGCTGCCGAACGCCGGGCGTTGTGGATCGAAATCACGATCGTCCTGCTCGTCACGTTCGGACTCAGCGGACTGTCGTCGATCCTGTCGCTGCTCGAGGCCGCCCTCGCACCGGAACCGCTGTCCGATCAGACAGTCGCGTTGAATGCGCCGCGGTCGTCGCAGGAGTTCATCGACCTCGCCAGACAACTCCTCGGCATCGTGCGCCTGCTCGCATGGGCCGCGCTCGGCCTCTATCTCTTGTGGCGCAGCGGTCACGGCCCGAAGATCATCGGCTTTGCGCGTCCTCTGCTGCGCCGCGACTGGCTCCCGGGCGCCGGGCTCGCCGCACTCATCGGGCTGCCGGGCCTCGCGTTGTACCTCGGGGCACGTGCCGCCGGACTCAATCTCAACGTGGCGCCGAGCATTCTTGCCGACTACTGGTGGCGTCTGCCCACGGAGGTGTTGTGGGCCATCGCCAACTCGGGCGCCGAAGAGATACTGGTCGTCGCATATCTGATCACGCGTCTACGGCAGCTCGGATGGTCGGAGAACGGCTCGCTACTGGCCTCGGCCCTGCTCCGCGGCAGCTACCACCTCTATCAGGGACTCGGCGGCGGCTTCGGCAACGTCATCATGGGCCTGGTGTTCGGCCGGTACTGGCAACGCACCTCGAAACTGTGGCCCCTCGTGATCGCCCACGCGCTGATCGACTGCGTCGCGTTCATCGGGTACCAAGCACTGCGGGAGCACGTCTCATGGTTGTCTTGAACATGCGATCGACTGCCGTGAACGTACAGTTGTCCGGGTGAACGGCGACCACCCCGACCCTCGGAACCGGCCGCGCCCGCCCCAGGGGCCGCCGCCGCGTCGGCAACCGCCGATGCGGCGCCCCGTCCCGCCCCACGCCGCGCCTCCCCCTCCGGAGGGCAATCAGGTGATCCGGCGTAACCCGGCCGCGCCGCCGCGTGCCTGGTCGCAGACACCCCGGTCCGAGCGCCGTGCCGCGCCGCCGCCTTTGCCCAGACAGTCACCTCCCAGGCAACAACCACCACCCCGACGGCAACCCCCGCCGCGGCAGCAACAACATCAGCCGCGGCAGCAACCCGAACCGTTCGTCGACAAACGACGTGCAGCGACAGCACCGCCTCCTGCGCCTCCGCGACGTCGGCCCCCGCCGGTCGCCGAGCCCGAACCGCGCCGCAGGCGACCCGGGGGTCTCCGGCGAGCCCTGCGCCGCGTAGGTGCGCTGCTCGCCGTCCTGCTCATCGCGGCGGTCGCGGGTGTCGTCTACTTCGACGGCAAGCTCGACCGCATCGATGCGCTCGCCGACTACGAGGGCCGTATCGGCGATACCCCCGGAACCAATTTCCTGTTGGTGGGCTCCGACAGCCGCATCGGGCTCACCCCCGAGCAGGAACAGGAACTCGCGACCGGCGGCGATGTCGGCCCCGATCGCACCGACACGATCATGCTCATCCACGTCCCCAGCGGAGGTGGCGCCACGACGATGGTGAGCCTCCCACGCGACTCGTACGTGTCCGTTCCCGGATTCGGCCAGGACAAACTCAACGCCTCGTTCGCGCTCGGCGGGCCACAGCTGCTCGTCCGGACGGTCGAGGGAGCGACCGGAATCCACATCGATCACTACACCGAGATCGGATTCAGTGGATTCGCGTCGATCGTCGATGCGGTCGGCGGCGTCGACATCTGTGTCCCGTATCCGATCGACGATCCTCTGGCGGGTCTGCAACTCGAAGCGGGCTGTCAGGAACTGAACGGCGCGCAGTCGCTCGGTTTCGTGCGCACCCGTGCCACACCACTCGCCGACCTCGATCGGATGAACAACCAGCGGTTGTTCATGTCGGCCTTGCTGAGCAAGGCGACCGGCCCCACCACCTTTCTCAACCCCTTCCGGTTGTGGCCGCTGGTATCGGGTGCGGCAGCGTCGGTGCGCGTCGACAACGGCGATCACCTGTGGGATCTCGGCCGGCTCGCATGGGCGATGCGCGGCGAGACGATCACTGCCACAGTGCCCGTCGGCGGCTTCGAGGATGTCTACGGGGTCGGCAACGTCCTTCTGTGGGATCGGGAGCGCGCCATCGAGTTCTTCGGGGCGCTCGAGCAGGACCAGCAGATCCCCGCAGATCTGCTCGCACCCGCACCGTGACCGCCGTTCCTCCCGAGATGATCTTGGGTTAGCCAATCCTGAAATGGCCCAGCTTAGCCAATACTCGGAGAAATCAGTCTAGCCAACGCTTGGATGAAATTATCCCTGACCTGCATTAACGTCGCCGTCATGACAACAATGGGCGAATCTCGTACGACCAAATTCCACTCACTTCTGCACGACCAGATTCGCAACGAATTCAACGCATCGCATCAGTACATCGCGATCGCGATCTTCTACGACAACGCGGATCTCCCGCAGCTCGCGAAGCACTTCTACGCGCAGGCGGTCGAAGAACGCAACCACGCCATGATGATCGTCCAGTACTTCCTCGATCGCGACATCGCCGTCGACCTCACCGGCGTCGATGCCTGCCAGTCGATGTTCGAGAGCGCCCGTGAGCCCATCGCGCTGGCGCTCGAGCAGGAGAAGGCCGTCACCGAACAGATCGTCGAACTCGCCCGCACCGCCCGCGACGAGGGCGACTACCTCGGCGAGCAGTTCATGCAGTGGTTCCTGCAGGAGCAGGTCGAGGAGGTCGCAACCGTCACCACGCTGCTGACCGTCGCCGATCGCGCAGGCGAGAACCTGTTCAACCTCGAGGACTTCGTCGCTCGCGAACTCAACTCGAAGACCGCAGAGCGGAACGGCAACGCTCCGCTGGCCGCAGGCGGCAGCATCTAGCCAGCCCAGCTGCCCCTCGGCCGAACGTCACCTTCGCGCACTTCAACAGCATGAAGGTGACGTTCGGCCATTCAGGGTCAGCGCAGAGTGACCTGGCGGCTGCGCAGGCCGTCGCGGGAGCCTCGCTCGGCGACGGTGAGCGGCGACTCGTCGCCCAGCGCCGCATCCAGCCGGGCATCGAGCTCGAGCGTCGCCGCGACCCATTCGTCGGGATGCTTCTCACGATCGAGATCGAACACGGGCACCAGCAGGCCGTGGGTGCGGAACGATCCCGCAAATCGCGAGCCTTCGCCGAGGTGCAGACCACCGGCCGCGTGCACTCGCGACAGAGCGGTCATCAGCGTGTCTTCGTCCTCGGGCCGAATCCAGCGCAGGTGCGCCTTCTCTCCGGTATCCACCCACCACGCGGCGACGAGGCCCTCACCGTCGAGACGTGCCGACGGCATCACAGCAGCGTTTGCCTGCTGCAGCGTCTGCGCGACATCGGGAGCAGCCTCGACACCTTCCGGGATCCACCACTGGAAATCCTGGTGCACGGTGATCGACGGAAGCTCGTCGGCCACGAGCAGATCCTGCAGGCGCGCCGAGTCCGCTGTCGGCTCTGCCACCTTCAACGACGTCCCGGGCTCAGCGGTGAGGGCCCACTCGAGTGCCGCACCGAGTTCGCCGGCCGGATCGGGACCGAACGTCGCCAACTGCAGCCCGACGTACCCGACGACCTCGTCGCCCTCTTCACGGGCAAGTGCCGCGACACCGCCCGGGAGGATGGTTGCGCCGATCACTCGGCGTCCGCCCCCCGCAACCGGAAGGTCGACGAGTGCAGACGGCACGAACTCCCGCAACGCCACGAGGTCGAGTTCGAGGGCGAGGCCCTCGAACGGCCGGGACGCCGCGCCGGACGCCGCTTCCCGTTCGAGCCTGCGCTGCTCGAGCTTGGCGGCGCGATTGCTGCCGGGCTTGGGTCCGCTGTTTCTCTTGCTCTTCTTCGCCACGGCGCAAAACTACACGCCGGGCACCGCGTCGAGTTGAGCCTTGGTGCGTCCGGGATGATTGGTGGCCACCCAGCCGACCCCGAGTGTGCGGCACAACTCCACGTCTTCGGGTTCGTCGACCGTCCAGCAGTAGGTGGCCCGGCCTGCGAGAGCAGCCTTGTCGACGAGGTCGCGGTGTTCACGCAATGTCGCGACGGACGGGCCGATTGCGGTGGCCCCGACCGTTGTGGCGGCACTGCCGCCGAGGTAACGGGACGTCTCTCCGAGCAAGACCGTGGGCAGCAGCGGCGCCTGCCTACGGATCCGCCAGACAGCGCTCGCGGCGAACGACATCACCACAACCCGGGAGAAGTCCGCTGACGGTGGCGTCGCGAGCCCGAACCGGGACAGTTCGGCCAGCAGCTTCGCCTCGACGAGCGCGCCGTACCGCACGGGATGTTTGGTCTCGACGAACAACTTCACCGGCACGCTCGTGAAGTCCATCATCAGTTCGATGAGTTGAGTCAACGTGAGCAGACTCGCGGGTTCCCCCGACCGGCCGTAATCGAATTCTGACAACTCCGCGAGCGTCATCTCGCTCACGACACCGGTGCCCGTGGAGGTCCGGTCGATCGTGCGGTCGTGGACGCACACGAGATGTCCGTCTCGGGTCAGCCGCACATCGCATTCGAGCCCATCGGCGCCTTCTTCGAGGGCGAGTTCGTAGGCAGCCAAGGTGTGTTCTGCCTTGGCTGCAGACGAGCCCCGGTGGGCGACGACACGCGGCACGGCGAACTCGGTCACGACGTCACCGCCGGAATCCGGTGCTCGTCCTCCCGAACAGCGGAGGCGGGCACGATCTCGGCGATCGGCGCGTATACCGGCCCGGTCGCCGTGGTGAACCTGCGCTGTTGGAGCGGCCTGCCCTGTAGGTCGGCGCCGTCGCACAAGCGGAGCACGTACAGCGTCGCCAATGCGACCACCGCGGCGAGGGCAGCGACCACGGCGGTCAACAGGACCGCGTCGGCTCTGGCCTGGAGCGAGTCGCGCTGACGCCAGAACAGCACGAATACGAACAGCACCGCATTCGACACGATCAGCACCCACCAGATCCGGACGGCACGCAGGAGCCGCGGCCTGTCGTAGGCGATCTCGGTGAGGAAAACGCCGGGGAGCGCAAGGTTGATACCGGGCACCACAACACCGAACAACACCGAACCCGGCGACCGAGGGTCCGAGGTGCCGCGCTCTGCGAACACTCGGCGGCGGACCTCGATCAGGCGTAGACCCGACGCGACCGCGGCGGCGAGTGCGACGAGTGGACCGACGATCTGGGTCGCCCACACGGCCGAGTCCGACAATGCCAGAACAATGGGGTCGATCAGCCGCGTGCGGTTGACCAGCAGCAACACGTATCGCGACAGCTCGGCTACCGCGGCAAGCCCGAATACCGCTGCCGCGCCGACCAGCAAGGTGGGTGCCAGGCCCGCGAGCGTCTCGGCTCGGGTCGGCTCCTCATCGTGCGGTCGTGGCCGGTCGAGTAGTCCCCACCGCGGAATCTCGTCGTAGGCGGGTGTCGCCGTGGGCTGTGGGGGGCGGGAGGCGGTTCGTTCGGCAGAGCTGCCCTGCGGTGTCCGGACGACCCAGCGGAAGTTTCGTCGGTCGGGAGGAACGGCAACGTGGGTATCGACGGGTGAGAGCAGCAAACCGCGGCACGAGGGACACCACTGGCGCGCCTGGTAGGACACGGGCCAGCGGCTCTCACAGCGGACACAGATCTGGTAGGCGGCCATCAATAGATCTTTGCCGGGTCGTCGCCGTCACCTGTCAGAGGCCGGTTCGACTTCTGCCACGCGACCATTCCGCCTGCCACCTGGAAGGCGTCGTATCCGATCCGGTTGAGATATTCGACGGCGCCGAGCGAGCGGCCCCCTTGGCGACACACCACGTAGATCTCGGCGTCGATGTCGATCTCCTCGAGGCGGGCGGGAACATCGGCCAGCGCTATGTGCAGCGCGCCGGGCGCATGCCCGAGCGCCCACTCGTCGTCCTCTCGTACGTCGAGGAGCACCGAGTCGGGGCCCGGTTCGGGAACCTCGTCCACCGACACGGTGGGCACATCGGAAGAACTCACGATTCCAATAGTGGCACGCGTCGATATGCGATGCAGCCGCGCGGCATACCGTAATGAGTTTCCACAATGCCCACGCGCAGGAGTTATCCACAGTTTCCACAGGTTCATCCCCAGGGTTCCCCAACCGTCGAATTCATCGCTCGAGACCGCTCACAATTCGCGGTAGGTGGGCGCCTGGAACAATCGAGTAATGGAATTACGGATTTTCACCGAACCACAGCAGGGAGCAACCTACGAGGATCTGCTCGCGGTCGCGCAGACTGCTGAGCGGCTCGGCTACGGCGCATTCTTCCGATCCGACCACTACCTGGCGATGAACACCGAGGGCCTGCCCGGACCCACCGACGCCTGGATCACGCTTGCCGGACTCGCCCGCGACACGTCGACGATCCGGCTCGGCACCCTCGTGACCTCGGCGACCTTCCGCCACCCCGGCCCACTGGCAATCTCGGTCGCTCAGGTCGACGCGATGAGTTCCGGCCGCGTCGAGTTCGGGCTCGGCGCCGGCTGGTTCGAGGAGGAGCACTCCGCGTACGGCATTCCCTTCCCGCCGCTCAAAGAGCGATTCGACCGGCTGGAGGACGCTCTCGCCATCACCACCGGCCTGTGGGAGACCCCGGTCGGGGAGAAATTCTCGTACGACGGCACGCACACCCGGATCGTGGATTCACCGGCCCTTCCGAAGCCGCATCAGCAAAAGATCCCCGTGGTCATCGGTGGTGCGGGGAAGAAGCGGACGCCGGCGTTGGCGGCGCGCTATGCGAGCGAATTCAATGTTCCGTTCAATTCGGTGGACGGCTCGGCGACCCTCTTCGAGCGCGTGCGCCAGGCGTGCCGCGACGCGGGACGCGATCCCGCCGAGCTGACACTGTCGAATGCGCTCGTGGTGTGCTGCGGGAGGGACGAAGCAGAAATCGCCCGTCGTGCCGCGCGTATCGGTCGCGAGGTCGACGAGCTTCGTGAGAACGGGCTGGCGGGGACCCCCGGGGAAATCGTGGAGAAAATTCGCACCTACGCGGACATCGGGACACAGCGGATCTACCTGCAGGTGCTCGATCTGGCCGACCTCGACCACCTCGAACTCGTCGCGCAGGAGGTCATGCCTGCGGTGTCAGCGCTGTAGATCAGTGGCTGCTGGTGGAGCCGAGGAACGCTTCGATGTCCCGGCTCCACTCGCGGCTGCGGGCACGCTCGACACCCCAATGCGCGAGTGCGAACAGACCGCATGCGGTCACCAGCGCGAACATGTACACCGCGACACCGGCAAGCACCGAGGAGAACTCGGCGGCGGACACGCTCATCGGCTGCAGGGTCATGGCGCCCGCGCGATCGACCCACACCTGCACTTCGTCGCCTGCACCCTCGGTACCGGTGATCTGCACGTCGCCGTGGTGCGAGACGCCGCGGAACTCCCAAGTGGCGGGGGCGGTCGAGGGCGCGATGTAGGAAAACTCTCCCCAGCCCGAGTCGGCCACCACGGGGTCGGCGTCGAGCGTGGCGGTGACCATGGTGCGTTCGGCAAGTTGCTGCTGCGCCATCGCAACCTGAGTGTTCTGGACGTTCGCGACGACGATCGCGGCGACGGGGATCATGAGGAGCATCGCGGCGACGAGCAACGAGAACAGACGGGCTTCGACGCGGTCGGTGCGGCGGACGAGAGGGCTGCGCCCACGCAGACTCCTACGTGTGCGTCGTAGATATCCTGCTGCGGACGTCATCTCGGTACCCCGATCCCTTCCCCCACTCGGCACTCCTACCCTCCAGAGTGCTCGCCGACCGGGTGAAATTCAAGGAGTGCCAACCGATCTCACATTGTGCGGTTGAACACAGCGCTACTATGCCCCGAGACCGACCGGGCAGCTCACACCGGTCGCGTGAACCGGGCAGTACCCGTTGGGATTCTTGGCGAGGTACTGCTGGTGGTAGTCCTCGGCATAGTAGAACTGGGTGAGGGGTGCGATTTCGGTGGTGATCTTGCCGAATCCCGCTTCCGCGAGGCGTGTCGCGAACGATTCTGCGGTGGCCTCGGCCGCCTCGATCTGCGATTCGTCGAACGTGTAGATGGCCGACCGGTACTGGGTTCCGTGGTCGTTGCCCTGTCGCATGCCCTGGGTGGGATCGTGGTTCTCCCAGAACTGCTTCAGAATCCCCTCGAAGTCGATCACGTCGGGATCGAAGACGACCAGCACGACCTCGGTGTGCCCGGTGCGACCGGAACACACTTCCTCGTACGTGGGGTTGGGGGTGTAGCCGCCTGCGTATCCCACAGCGGTCGAATACACGCCGTCGAGCTGCCAGAATTCCTTCTCGGCTCCCCAGAAGCACCCCATACCCACCACGGCGGTGGCGAGGCCTTCGGGGAAGGGCGGCACGATGCGGTGACCGTTGACGTGATGCGTCTCGGGAACCGGCATGGGCTCCGACCGTCCGGGCAGCGATGCTTCGGCTGCGACCATCTGGGACTTCGAGCCTGCATGGGCGAGGATGTCGTCGAACCAGGACATGACCCGATGCTACGCGTGTGTCCGCGCGGCGACCTTTTCCACGGCCGCGGGCCGCTTCGCGTGCAGCCACCTGCTGCCGATCCACCGGGCCGCAGGCACTTCGACGCCGCGATATACCAGCTCGGAGACCAGCGCGACCCCGATGATCAGGCAGATCACGGCACCTGTCATACCGACGAATCCGACGGTGTTCTCGTAGATCCGGTACATGACGAGCGTGTGCACGAGGTAGATCGCGTAGCTGCGGGTCGAGACCCAGTGCACGACGCGCAGACGACCGAGTCTGCCGTCGTACCGGGACAGCAGGACCACGACCGCGAATACCACGCTGATGGTCCACAGGTAGTGGCTGCCTGCCCAGTACACCTGCATGTCGGTGGCGAGAACGATCACCTGAACCTGGGCGATCAGAGCCACGAGCAGGCCGCGAACGGAGATCAGCCGCGCCCACGCGAGATAGGCGATCTGACCCAGGAACACGGTGGGCAGCGTCGCGGCGATCTTCGAGAGGAACGGCACCGTGTACGGCTCCGGGACGTACAGGTTGTAGATGATCACGAGCATGCACAGCGCGGCCCCGAGCAGCGGCATGACGATGGGCTTGGCCCGCAGCAGCGATCGCCCGCTCACGCAGAACAGGTAGAACATGATCTGCACCGCGAGCGTCCACGCGACTCCGAGCACCGCCACCTGCGGTTTCAGGAAGAAAGCACCGAGGAAGAAGCTGAGTGCGGCCTCGCCGTCGGTGACAGTGGTGTGGCCGCTGAACATACCGTTGATGCCGAAACGGACCAGCAGGATCGCGGCAAGGATGCACACCCAGAACGCGGGGACGAGCCGCGCCGCACGTGCGATGAGGAACTGCCCTGGCGGCTGGCGGATCGCAGAGCGCGTGATGAGCAGCCCCGTGAGCATCATGAACGCCGAGACACCGACGAACGACAGGTGCATGTTGAGACCCGCGCCCTGGGTCAACACGATGTGGGTGACGTCGATGAACCACCAGCCGGTGCCCAGATCGTCGATCAGGTAGAAGCAGATGTGCGAGTACACGACCGCGATCGCGGCGAGGAATCTCAGCAGGTCGAGCCCGGGCAGCTGGACACGTGGTGCCTCGGCTCCGCGTGCCTGAACGTCGAAGAGCGGCCGTGACACCCCGCAATGTTAAGGTCCCGTTCACCAACGCTCCCAATCGCACACCCGATCAGGAGAGTCGGCGCAGGTAGGAGCGATTCCGTTCGGTTTTCTGCGCATACCGTTCCCCTCACGTTCCCGGTAGGGCCCGATGTCCCGCGTGAGGCCGAATGTTGCGCAGCGTGTAGTTATGGGTTTGGGTGGATACCCATATAGGCACGGAAAAAATCGAACGGGCTCACAGGCCCGCAAAGAAGGGACCCTTCGTGGCTGAGTACACGCTTCCGGAACTGCCCTACGACTACGCAGCGCTCGAGCCGCACATCTCGGCGAAGATCATGGAGCTGCACCACGACAAGCACCACGCGACCTACGTCGCCGGCGCCAACACTGCACTCGAGAAGCTGGCCGAGGCCCGTGAGAACGGCACCATGGCCGCTCAGGCGACCAAGCTCGAGAAGGACCTCGCATTCCACCTCGGCGGCCACACCAACCACTCGGTGTTCTGGCAGAACCTCTCCCCCGAGGGCGGCGACAAGCCGACGGGTGAGCTCGCAGCAGCTATCGACGACGCATTCGGATCGTTCGACAAGTTCCGCGATCACTTCTCTGCGAACGCGAACTCCATTCAGGGCTCCGGCTGGTCGATCCTCGCGTGGGATTCGATCGGGCAGCGTCTGATCATCGTCCAGCTCTACGACCAGCAGGGCAACATCTCGATCGGTCTGACCCCGCTGCTCATGCTCGACATGTGGGAGCACGCGTTCTACCTGCAGTACCAGAACGTGAAGGCCGACTACGTCAAGGCGTTCTGGAACATCGTCAACTGGGCCGACGTGCAGGCTCGCTTCGAGCGCGCGCGCACCCAGACCGCAGGTCTGATCGTCTAGTCACCGGCACCATGTGGAAGAGGGTCACCCAGCGGGTGGCCCTCTTCAGCGTTGCGGGACACCGTTGCCTAGGGCCGACCGTTATCCTGTGCGGCCATGACGACTCCCTCGCTCGACACCGTGTGCTCCGGCCTGGCATTTCCCGAATGCCCACGTTGGCACGACGACCGGCTCTGGTTCTCCGATGTGTACGCGAACGACGTACATCGCCTGGATCCGTCCACAGGATCGTCCGAGATCATCGCCCACATCGACGGGCACCCAGCGGGGCTCGGGTTCCTTCCCGACGGGCGCCTGCTCATCGCCGTCGGCCACACCCGCACGGTGATGCGGCGCGAATCCGACGGCACGCTCACCCCGCACGCGGATCTGTCGGGGCTCGCGACCTGGCATCTGAACGACATGTACGTCGACGGTGCCGGTCGCGCATATGTGGGCAACTACGGCGATGCCAGCGCCCCACCCGACCCGGTCCGTCCCGCGGTGCTCACACTCGTCGAACCGGATGGAACCGTCCGGCCCGTCGCCGACGACCTGCTGTTCGCCAACGGGATGGTCGCGACCGCGGACGGTCGCACGCTCGTCGTCGCCGAGACCCGCGCGATTCCGGGCCGGCTCACCGCCTTCACGGTGGGCGACGACGGCTCCCTCACCGACCGTCGCACGCTGATCGAGTTCGATCGGTCGGTGTTCCCGGACGGGCTTGCCATCGACCGTGACGACGCCGTGTGGGTCGCATCGCCGTTCGGCAGCGAGGTGATCCGGGTGTCGCAGTCCGGGGTGATCACCGACCGGATGCCCGTCGCGAATCCGTATGCGGTGGCACTCGGCGGTCGTGACGGCCGCGACCTGTTCGTCTGCACCGCCGAGAACTGGCAGCCCGAGGTCGCGGCGCGTGAACGCACCGGGGCGATCGTGCGGCTGCGTGTCGACGTGCCGGGAGTCGACGTGCCGGGAGTCGACGTGTCGGGCCGACCACACGCTTAGCGCCGAACACACCGGGCACCGAATGCACCTGGCACTCGGCGCCTCTTGTGTGCCAGCGAGAAAAACGGGCATTCTTCCCTCATCGCCCGAGCGGGAGCGGAGGAACGCCATGAGGGATCAGATCGGGATTGCCGCGTTTCATTCCGGTGGGTCGCTGCGGGGATTCGTAGTGACGGGACGGTGGCCTTCGACCACGCGCGAATGGGCACAGCTGCTCGCACTGACGGTCCGTGTGGCATCACTGCCGGGACTGCTGCCGACCTCCACGGTGTTCGGGGTTCGTGAGGAACTTCCGGACGATCCGGAGCCGGGCACCGTCGGCCTGGTCCTCGCCGCCGGGCCGGTCCTCGGGGAGACCGCCGTGGAGCCGGGATGCTTCGCGCAGCATCAACCCCCGGCACTGATCATGCTGCATCCTCCGTCGGAGACCACGCCGTCGCTGCCAGAGAATGCGGGCGCCGCATCGGGGTGTGTGCTCCTACCCGGGTTGCCGTATCTCGGTCTCGATCATCGCGCCGCGTGGGTGGAGGCCGAAGCGGATGGAACCGTGACGTCGCTGGTCAGTAAGGTGAACGTGGATCCAGGCAGGGACCCCGACACCGCAGTTCTGGCCATGCTGCTCGCGGCATGAAGCTATGCCGTAAATGAGAGTTCGGTTCTACTTAACTTAGCATTACCTTTACACCGGGTACTTTCGCGCGCTAATGTCGTGGCAGCGAAGGGGAGTAGCCCCCAATCGCCCTGTCGACACACTGGCCGCCATCGGCCCGGCACGGCGAACCGGACGACCTCCGGTGGGCGAGACCTTCGGCCGTCGGCGCACCACGCGTCCGACGTCCGGAGGAAGCCCGATTCCTCCACAGACGAAGGAGGAAAAGCCGCTCATGTGGTCCGCAGTCGTTCTGAGTTTCGCAATCATCTTCATCGCCGAACTCGGCGACAAATCCCAGTTGATGGCCATGACGTTCGCGTTGCGCTACCGCTGGTGGGTGGTGTTGTCGGGGATCCTGTTCGCCACCACCGCCGTGCATCTCGTCTCAGTGGCGGTGGGCCACTATCTCGGTGTCGCGATCCCGACCGTGGCCATCTCACTCGTCGGTGGGGTCGCCTTCCTGTTGTTCGGCGCGTGGACGTTGCGTGGCGATTCCCTCGACGACAATGAGCAATCCAAGGCGGGCCGCGTCACCCGGTCGGCGTTCCTTGCCGTCACCTCGGCGTTCTTTCTCGCCGAGCTCGGCGACAAGACGATGCTCGCGACCATCACACTCGCGACCGACAACAACTGGATCGGCATCTGGGTGGGGTCGACGGTCGGCATGGTCGCTGCCGACGCGCTCGCCATCGTCGCGGGTGTCCTCCTCGGACGACACCTGCCGGACAATGCGATCCGCTTCGGGGCCGCGGCACTGTTCTTCGCATTCGGGGCGTGGATGCTCGCGGCCGGTATCGCTCCCGACTCCCCCGTGATCGGCCTCGGCGCCTGCGGTGTCACTCTCGTGATCTCTGCCCTGGTCATGTTCCTGTTCGCCCGTCGGACCAAGCGGACCGACCCCACCGAGGCGACTCCCGCCACGCACGTGTGACCTTCGACGCCGACCGGCGGCGCCACGGCGACCACAGGTATATGCTTGCCGATAGGCAAATACTTGGAGGTGCACACACCGGTGAGCAGAGAATCATTCGATCCCGATGAGGTCAACCGCCTTCGCATCGCACTCGGCCGCATCGCACGCCGCGTCTCACGACCGGCAGGAGACGGCAGCCTGACCCCGTCCCAGGCGTCCCTCCTCGGCACCGTCGCGCGACGGAAAACCGTCGGTGTACGCGAACTGGCCGACCTCGAAGGCCTCAATCCCACGATGTGCTCGCGCATGCTCGGCAAGCTCGAAGACGCCGGGCTCGTGTCGCGTTCGTCGGACACCGACGACAAACGCGTCGTCCTCGCCTACATCACCACCGACGGCGCCGCGCTCGCCGAAAAACTGCGGATCCGACGTACCGCCCTGTTCGCCGAACACCTCACCGAACTGAGCGAACACCACGTCGACGCACTGCACGACGCACTCCCCGCCCTCGAAGCACTCGCCGACAGCATGGGATGCGGCAGAAACGAGGCGCGCAATTGACAGTCCTCGCCGATATCCGTGGAAACACATTCGCCGCCCTGCGCGGCCCCAACTTCCGCCGCTACATCACGGGCCAGGCAATTTCCCTCGTCGGGACGTGGATGCAGACCGTCGCACAATCGTGGCTCGTCCTGCAACTGACCGGATCTGCCACAGCGATCGGCATCGTGCTGGCTCTGCAGACCGTCCCGATGCTGCTGCTCGGTCCGTACGGCGGTGTCGTCGCCGACCGCTCCGACAAACGCAAGCTCATGATCGGGCTGCAGTCGATGATGGGGCTGCTCGCGCTGATCCTCGGCCTGCTCGTCATCACCGACACCGTCCAGCTGTGGCACGTGTACGTCCTTGCCCTCGGACTCGGACTCAACCAGTGCTTCGAGAATCCGGCGCGCCAGTCGTTCATGCTCGAGATGGTCGGGCCCGAGGACCTGCGCAACGCGGTGAGCCTGCAGTCCACCCTGGCCGCGTGTTCGCGCATGATCGGCCCAGCGGTTGCCGGCATCGTCATCGCCGCAGGCGGCATCGGGATCTGCTTCCTGCTCAACGCCGCGAGCTTCGTCGCCGTGGTCACTTCGCTGCTCACCCTCGACGTGTCGAAACTGCGACCCTCTCCCCCGACCGCGCGGGCCCGCGGCCAATTACGTGAAGGACTCGCGTATGTGCGGCGGACACCAGATCTGGCTGTGCCCTTGGCGATGATGGCGCTCGTCGGCTGTCTCGCATACGAATTCCAGGTGGTGCTCCCCGTCTTGGCAGACCACACCTTCGAGGCGGGCGCCGGAGCGTACGGTTTTCTCACCGCCGCGATGGGTGCGGGCTCCGTGGTGGGCGGCCTCGTCGTCGCCACGTGGGGTCGCACGGGCATCAGACCACTCGTGCTCGCCGCACTCGCATTCGGCGTGGCCATGGCCGTCGCAGCCGCTGCACCGTCCCTGCCGGTCCTGATCGGGCTCATGGTGATCGTCGGCGCCCTGAGCGTCACGTTCACGACGAGCGCGAACAGCACACTGCAGCTCGCCTCCTCGCCGCAGATGCGGGGCCGGGTGATGGCACTGTGGGCGGTCGCATTCCTCGGATCCACAGCGATCGGCGGCCCCATCGCCGGATGGGTCGTCGAACAGTGGGGTGGGCGCGCCGGATTGCTTCTCGGTGCCGGTGCGTGCGTGGTGGCCGCGCTGATCGGCACCGCCGTACTGCGGCGACCGGCGCAGCAGAGCAGCGACACAGCGGATTCGGGGACGTTGTCGCGCTAAGGTTCGACGCGAAACGCGTGTCCCCCGGAACAGGAGCAAGACTGTGGAAATTCAAGGTTCTGCCGCGCTCGTCACCGGCGCCGCATCGGGTCTCGGTGCCGCCACCGCTCGCCGTCTCGCCGACGCCGGAGCCACGGTGTTCGGACTCGATCTCGAGCAGTCCATCGAACGGGTCGGCGACAACGCACCCGCGGGCGTCACCCTCATTCCCACCGACGTCACCAGCGGTGACGAAGTGCACGCCGCGATTGCGCGCATCACCGAGTCCGGAGTACCGCTGCGCATCGTCGTCAACTGCGCCGGTGTCGGCTGGGCAGGCCGGATCCTGTCCAAGAACGGCCCGCACGACCTCGAGCTGTTCCGGACGGTCATCACGGTCAATCTGCTCGGCACATTCAACGTCATGCGTCTCGCTGCCGACGCGATCTCCAAGACCGACACCGTCGACGATTCCGGCCAGCGGGGCGTCATCATCAACACCGCGTCCGTCGCCGCGTTCGAAGGCCAGATCGGCCAGATCGCGTACTCGGCGTCCAAGGGCGGCGTGCACGGCATGACGGTGCCCGCCGCACGCGACCTCGCGCAGTTCGGCATCCGCGTCAACACCATCGCCCCCGGTATCGTCGACACCCCGATGCTCGCCGGTGTCACCGAGGACTACCGCAAGGGTCTCGAAGCCGGTGTTCCGTTCCCGTCGCGGCTCGCACAGCCCACCGAGTACGCGCAGCTCGCGCAGATGATCGTCGAGCACGACTACCTCAACGGCGAGACCATCCGCATGGACGGTGCGCTCCGCATGGCACCGCGGTAACGCCGCTCCGCTGCCCGTGCGGATCGTGCTCGTAGTCGTACTCGTCGCCGTGATCGCCGGTGTCGCGGCGTGGACGCTGCAACGACGGTTGATCTATCTGCCCGACACATCGGTCCCGCCCGCTGCCGCGACCGTACTGCCGGGTGCCGAGGACGTGGTCCTGACGACATCGGACGGCCTCGAACTCGGAGCGTGGTTCGTGCCCGGCCGCAATCCGACCGGTCCGGGTGCCGACTTCACAGTGCTCCTCGCACCGGGTAACGGCGGGAACCGATTGGGGCGCGCGGAGACCGCCGCCGACCTCGCCGCCGCAGGATTCTCGACGCTGCTGTTCGACTACCGCGGGTACGGCGGTAACCCCGGCCGGCCGTCGGAAGACGGCGTGGCCCGCGACGCACGTGCGGCTTTGCAGTACCTGCGGGGCAGGCAGGACGTCGAACCGGATCGAGTGCTGTACTTCGGCGAGAGTCTGGGCTGCGCCGTCGTGACCGCACTCGCCGCCGAATCACCACCGGCCGGAATGCTTCTGCGGTCTCCTTTCACCGACCTCGGATCGGTCGCGCGGCACCACTACCGGATCGTGCCGGACATCCTCCTGAAGGACAGGTTCCCGGTCGCCGACATCGTCGCAGGACTCCATGTGCCCATCACCGTCGTCTACGGCACCGCCGACCGCATCGTGCCCGCCGCGCAGAGCGCTGCGGTTGCCGACAGTGCGCCGAATCTCGTCGAAATCGTCGAACTGCACGGTGTCGAGCACAACGACCCACCGATGTTCGGGGCACCCGTCGTCGACGCTCTGGGCAGACTCGCCGACGCCGTACGGTAGGCGAATCTCGCCGACCGTGGGCTCAGAGATCGTCGATATGCGGAATGTCGAGCACCGAACGGTCGCTCATCCACTCACGCAGCACCTTGGTGGCGATCACGTCGTCCTCGTTGTACTCGAGCAGGCGAGTCCGCTGGGACAGCACCGCCTCACCGCCGTCGTAGCCGACCGCCTCCCGGTACCAGGCCATCGATGCTTCCCCTCCGGCTTCGTCGTCGCGCCAGTGATGACCCGCGATCGGCGCTATCTTCTTCAGGCCCTTACCGTTCGGGCACACGAACTGGTCGGTCACCGCCTGATAGATGTCCACCCACTGCGGCGACGAGATGAACTCCTTGACCTCCGCCTCGGACGGCACCCCCGGATATCCATGGAAACGCCGGGCCGACGACAACAACCACTTGTCTTCCGCCGACCTCGAATAGCAGTAGGCAGCAAAGGTTTTCCCGCGGCGCTCTGCTGCGCGCCGCTCGGCCGACAACCACGTCCAGAACTCACCGAACGACCGGGCCTCGTCGGTCGTGGGCACCGGCTGCCAGGTCGAGAACGGTCTGTACGCCGACTGCACGTCGGTGTTGAGCAACGTGCCCCACAGGTATGCGCCGTGTTCGTGGTAGCTCTCCATGTCGATATCGATTTCGACATCGGCGCGCGCGACATGCACCTGCCGGTAGCGGCGCACCAGGGGCGCCCCCGCGAGCCATGCCTTCGCGATCACCACCGCATCCTCGAACGGTCCCTGCGGCCACACCTCGGGTTGTTCGCCGGTCCAGCCGGCCAGTCCCTCGATCGTGGTGACCCCGAGTTCGCGCAGCACGTCGGCGCGCTGCCCCGGCGCGACCAGCGACACGTCGCGCCGTTCGGCCAGCTCGGAACGGCACCTGTCCCACCACGGGCAGGTACGGCACTCCCCTATCTGCGACGGCACCGTCGGCACGTTGCCACGCGCGATGTCGAGGCGATCGGCGAGCCGCGCGTCGTAGTCGTCGAGGACGGCGCTCAGGTCGTGGACGAGCATGCAGTCGGCGTTGTATCCGATCGCTCCGGCCACCTGCGCGGGACTGGCCAGCCCGTGGCGTTCGAGCATCCGGTACAGGTGGGCGACACGCATCTGATCACCCGAATGCGCCCGCACCTTGCGGCTCTCATCGACCGCAGGCGCCCAGCCGAACAGATCGGTGGTGACAGCGCCCCGTCCCGGGTCGGTGACCTTGTGATTGACGACGATCACGGGAATGTAGCCGCCGCGTTCCGCGTCGCGGAGCAGGATCTCTGATCGTCCCCGCCTGCCCGTGTCGGGCTCGACAGGCAGGACCGCACCCCAGATGCGGTCGGCACCCGATCGGCACGCCTCGAGGGTCCGGTCGGCGCGCTGCGCCATGGTCCCCTCCGCAACGATGTGCACCCAGCCGTCGGGGTCGGCGTCGAACATCCGCTGCCGGATCGCCTCGCGGTGCGCTGCGGCGGCTTCCTGACGTTGGACAGCGCCCGGGTTCCTGGGAGCCGCGGACAGCTCCTCGGGAAACGTGGCGTCGAGAAACACCCGGTGGCGGCACCGCGTCAGCGCGCTCGCCTCGATCGAGACGGGCCTGCGTCGCTGCTCCCCGGTCTTGTCCACAACAGTCCAGGGTATTCGCTGGACGTGCGGCGCCTCGAAGCAGCACCGTCACGTTAGGCTGACGACGAGCGCGGGCGCGCTGCGGTCGTACCGAATGGAGGGTGCTGTTCGATGGGGTTGTTCACACGGCGGAAGCGGCGTGCCACCCGCAAAGCGGAGGCCAATGCTCTCAAGCACAAGGCGAAGCTCGAGGCAAAGCTCGGCGCGAAGAACCAGTACAAGAGTGATCGGCGCACAGCGAAGTCCCAGGAAAAGCTCGCCAACAAACTCGCGAAGTCGCAGGCCAAGCTCGACAAGGAGCTCGTGAAGTCGCAGGCCAAGGTAGAAAAAGAGCAGATCGCCACCCTCAAGGCTCAGAAGAAGGCTGCCGAGAATCAAGGCCTGACCGCGGCGAAGATCCGTCGCTACCTCGGAGTCGCCCGCCTGCTCGTGCCCGTGCTCGCGCCCCTCGTCTACCAGGCCGCGACTGCCGTACGCGGGCAACTCGACGTCCGCCGCGCCCACAAACTCGGTGTAGGTGTCGAACAGCTCGGCGAGTTCACCGGTCACGGAGCACGGCTCAGCGCCCGCATCGCGGCGGCTGAGCAGTCGGTCACGAAGACCGAGGAGCTGCATTCCAAGGACGCCGAGACGAAGAAGTTCGCGGAGGCCATCCGTGGTCGCCTCACCGACCTGACCGCTGCAGTGTCTGCCGCAGAGCAGATGCCTGCCGCGCGTCGTAAGGCCGCGCACACCGCTATCGGCAACGAGCTCGACGGAATCGAGGCGGACCTGCTGGCCCGTCTCGGCGTGCGCTGACACCCGAGTGACGACGAACCCGGCCCTGCTCGGCGGCACCGCGGGGGTTTCCACCGCGGCGCTCGCCGTCGCAGCGCATGGTGCGGCCGGAGGTTCGATACCGACGAACCCCGCCGTCGCGTTGCTGACGGCGGTTGCCGTCGGGGTCGGCATCGTGGGGGCCGGGCGACCGAGGACGTCACCGGCCGTGCTGCTTGCCGCCGGCCAGCTCGGAACCCACCTCGTCCTGTCGTCGCTGACGGACGGGCACCTGCATCTTTCTCCGGCGATGCTTGCCGCGCACGCGGTCGCCGTCGTCGGGTGCGCACTGCTGATCGGCATCGCCGACCGCCTCTACGCTGCGTGTACCTCGGTTGTTCGGCGCATGCGGGCGTGGCGTCCCGCGATCACCGCATCCACGGTTCTCGTACCGCGCATCGACACCGACAGCTACATCGTCAGGTCTTTCCCTTCCGGCATCTCTCGACGAGGTCCACCGGGCGCACGGTTCGCCGTGTCCTGATCCTCATTCGAGAAAGCAACCACATCTTCATGAAGAACACCCTCACCCGGACCGTCATCGGCTCCGGTGCCACCGCGGCGCTGCTCCTTGCCGGTTCCGGCATCGCCGCCGCCCACGTCACCGTCGTCGCTCCGGGCGCCGAGCAAGGCGGCTACTCGGTCCTGACATTCCGCGTCCCCACCGAGTCCGAGACGGCAGGCACCACCGCTCTCACCGTCGAGCTGCCCGATCTGCGGTCCGCTCGCACCGAGCCGCTGCCCGGCTGGACGGCGACAGTGGAGAAGAACCCCGAGACGCAGCTCGCAACGTCGGTCACCTGGACTGCCGACCCGGGAGTCGAAGTCGGACCGGGCCAGTTCCAGCAGTTCGTTCTCTCCGTCGGCCCGCTTCCCGAGGAAGACGAAGTCACGTTCGCAGCGACCCAGACCTACAGCGACGGGGAAGTCGTCGCCTGGGATCAGATCGCAACCGGCGACGAGGAACCGGAGAAGCCCGCACCCTCCCTCACGCTCGCAGCGAGTAGCGGTGACGGGCACGGGAGCAGCAGCACCGACACGCACAGCACCGAAACGACCGCCACCGCCGAATCGGACAGCAGCACCGACAACACCGCGCGGTGGCTCGGCGGCATCGGTCTGGTGCTCGGAGCGCTCGGCGCCGCGCTCGGCCTCGGTGCAGTGATCCGGGGACGGCGCGCATGAAAGCCACAGCACCCATGAGGAACACCGGCGGCATCGGACGTCTCGTCACCGTTCTCCTCGCGCTCGTCGGTGCGCTGACGCTCGCGGCAGGCCCCGCCGCGGCGCACTCGGTGGTCCTCGGCAGCTCTCCCGAGCAAGGCTCGGAGATCGCGGAAGCACCCGAGCAGGTCAGCGTGACGTTCAACGAAGCGTTGCAGGAGCAGTTCGCAGCGCTCACCGTGGTCGGGCCCGACGGGAACCTGTGGTCCAAGGGCGACCCGGTCGTCGACGGACCCACGGTCAGCGTCGAGATCGACGGCCTCGGCCCGGTCGGCGAATACACGATCGCCTACCGCGTGACGTCGGCCGACGGGCATCCCGTCAGCGGCACCCGCACGTTCACCCTCACGCAGGAGGGCACCGGCACCCCCGGTGAGGCCGCGGCCGGCGATGCCGCGCCTGCATCCGACACCGACACCGACAGCGGTGGGGGTCCCGCCGTGTGGTGGTTCGTCGTCGCAGGTGTGGTTGTGGTCGTCGCTGCGTTGTGGTTCGTGTTGCGCAGGCCGAAGGCCTGACACTCGTGCCGATCGTTCGCCGGCGGTGGCTCCTCGGGGCCGCCGCCGGCGCCGTCGCGGGGGTCGCGCTCGGCATGCTGCTGGCCGCGCCGGAGCTGTCGGCATGGATACGGGCGCTGTCGCTCGGGGTGGGCTCGACTGTGCTCGGTGTCGCCACGCTCGCGGCGATGATGCGCGGTCGACGGCGCCCCGATGTGTCCGGCGACGACGTGTGGCGCGCACTCACCGTGCTCGGCGGGGTGTGGTTGCTGCTCGAAACCGTCCAGCTCGTCCTCGAGGCCGCCGCGACCGTCGACGTGCCCGTGGTCCGGCTCAGCTCCGGACTCTTCGTCGAATATCTGGGCACCGCAGGGTCGGGGCGGGTCGCGGGAGCCGCGTGGGTCTGCGTCGCCGCCCTCACCGTCACCGCTGCCCTCGCCTTCCGGCTCGAAGCGTCGTGGTCGAGCGCGCCGGTGCTCGTCGCTGCAGCTCTCGCTCTCGTCGCGCGACCCGTCACGGGGCACATGTCGCAGCAGCCGTTCGGGTCGTTGCTCGACGCGGCGCACGTCCTCGCGGCCGGGGTCTGGCTGGGGGTGCTCACCGCGCTCGCTCTGCTGGTCCGGGGCCGCGGGGCCTGGTCCCGGCTACTGCCGCGCTATTCGAAGCTCGCGACGATATGCGTCGTCGTGCTCGGCGTGACCGGCGTGATCGACGCGGCGGTTCGCCTCGAATCGGTCGCCGCGCTCGTCGACACCGGCTACGGGCGCGTCCTGCTCGCCAAGGTGGTGGTGCTCGTGGCGTTGCTCGCGCTGGCGTGGATCTGGCGCCGCACATGGGTGCCCGCGGCCGAAGTCCACCGAGCCGCCGCCGATACCTCTCTGCGCAACGCCGTCATCGAAGTCTGCGCGATGTCGGTGGCGTTCGGGCTCGCAGCCGCACTCGCCACCACCGCATGATCGCTGCTCAGAGGAATCCGGCGGCACGCTGAAGATCGCGCACGAGTGATTCGAAGACGTCGTCGCGGTCCACGTGGGCGCGCAACGCCGCCGACGGATGGATCGTGGCCACCACCGCCGGGTCGATCGTGCCCCGCACCTGCTCGTCGAGCTGCAGCACCTCACCCCGATGCGCGGTGAGCTTGAAATCCTTGTCGATCAACGCGCGGGCAGCCGTCACACCGAGGCACACCACGACATCGGGTCGCACCACGTCGAGTTCCGCGACGAGCCATGGCCGGCACGCGATGATCTGCCCGCCCGACGGTTTCTTGTGGATGCGCCGCTTCCCGCCCGCCGCCCGGTCGAATCGGAAGTGTTTGACGGCATTGGTGACATAGACGGTGTCCCGTTCGACACCGGCCGCTACGAGCGCCTTGTCCAGCAGGCGGCCTGCGGGCCCGACGAACGGCTCCCCCTCCAGGTCTTCCTCGTTTCCCGGCTGTTCGCCGACGAGCATCAGACGAGCATCGGTGGGCCCGTCTCCGAAGACGGTCTGCTCTGCGGCCTTGAACAGGTCGCACCCGCGACACCCCCGGGCCGCTGTCTCGAGCGAGAGGATGTCGAGGGTGTCGGGGAGATAGTCCTCAGCCCCTGGATAGGTGACCATGGCGGTGGCATACCCCTATCGCAGCTGAGAAATCCAGGTCCGGGTGTGGGCAGGGTCGATGACGTCGTCGAGTTCGAATATCGTCGCCGCCTGCAGTGCCTTACCTCGCTGATAGGCAGCCGCGACCAATTGCCCGAACAGTTCCTCGCGGGCCTCCGCGGTGGGCGCTGCATCGAGTTCCTTGCGGAAGCCGAGCCGCACCGCGCCCTCTAGTCCCATTCCTCCGATCTCGCCGGTCGGCCACGCGATCGTGAACTGCGGTGAGTGGAACGATCCACCGGCCATCGCCATGGCACCCAGCCCGTAGCCCTTGCGGAGGATGATCGTGCCGAACGGCACCGTCAGCCGGGCGCCCGCGATGAAGAACCGGCCGAATCGCCGCACGGTCGCCTGTTTCTCCGATTCCGGTCCGACCATGAAACCGGGCGTGTCGCACAGAGTCACCACGGGGAGCCTGTGCTCTTCGCACAGTTCGAGGAAGTCAGCGGCCTTGTCGGCGGCTTCGGCGTCGATCGCGCCCCCGAGATGGTGGCTGCTGTTCGCGAGCACACCGTAGGCCCTGCCCTCGACCCGCACGAGTGCGGTGACGATACCGACTCCGTGGTCCGCACGCAGTTCGAGCACCGAATCGACGTCGGCGACAGCAGTGAGAGCGGCACGGACGTCGTAGGCGCGGAGGCGATTCTCGGGGACCACGTGTCGCGCGAGACGCGGATCGGGCGCCTCGAATCCGGTTGCCTCGACAGTGAAATACGACAGGTACTGCCGGGCAAGCGCGACGGCATGTTCCTCGTCGCGCGCGGCGAGGTGGACGACGCCATTGCGGCGTTGCACGTCGATCGGACCGATCTCTTCGGGCCGGTGCTCTCCGAGTCCGCCGCCCTCGATCATGGCCGGCCCGCCCATCCCGATGTTCGCGTCGGGCGTCGCGATGAGTACATCGCACACACCGGCGAGTGCGGCGTTGCCCGCGAAACACCGGCCGGACACCACCGCGACGGTGGGCACACGACCGTGCAGCGCCGCCATCGACCGGAAGGTCGACAGGTCCAGACCCGCGCCGTGCGCTACGTCGACATCGCCCGGCCGGCCGCCGCCGCCCTCGGCGAACAGCACCACCGGCACCTCACGGCGCGCGGCGAGTTCGAGGAGCCGATCGGTCTTGCTGTGGTTGTACCTGCCCTGGGTTCCGGCGAGCACGGTGTAGTCGTACGACATGACGACGACGTCGGCACCGTCGATACGTGCCGTGCCTCCTACAAGTCCGTCGGCGGGGGTGTTCGCGATGAGGTCTTCTTCGCTGCGGCGTGCGCGTTGCGCGGCGAGGACGAGACCGCCGTATTCGACGAAGCTGCCGACGTCGACGAGGTCGGTGATGTTCTCGCGCGCGGTGCGCCTGCCGCTGTGGTGCCTGCGGGCAACCGTATCGGGACGGGCGGCATCGAGGGTGGCAGCGTGGCGCGCGCGGATCTCGTCGAGATCGGTGCGCTCGCCATCGAGGTCGAATGCCTCTGCGATGGCGTCCGAACCGGGCTCGGCATCGAGGTGAACCACGGCGAGGACGGTTCCGGGTTGCACGGTCTGCCCGGGATGCACGAGCATCCGAGTCACGCAGGCGGTCCCCGGTGTAGTGACGGTGTGCTGCATCTTCATCGCGTCGAGGATCACGACGGGTGCGCCGGCCTGCACGGTGTCGCCCTCGGCAGCGGTTTCGACGACGGTGCCCACCATTTCGGCGCACACCGCACGCTCACCGGCGCTCAGTTCGGGTACTTGCTCCGGGCTTGCGGTGTCCACGTGCGGGGCGACGAACTCTGCAAGACGCTCACCGAGCCACGTCGTTGTGACCTGGCCGGACAGAAATTCCCTGTCGCTCAGAATCTTCCGGAGCACATCCCGGTTCGTGGCGACACCGTCGACGATGAACTCGCCGAGCGTGGCATCGAGTTTGCGGAACGCGGCGGCAGGATCGGAGACCCGCACGTGTGCGATGACCTTCGCGAGCAGCGAGTCGTAGCGGGCACCCACTTCGAGCCCCGGGCGGGCGTGGGTGTCGACGCGAATCCCGGGCCCGGAAGGCGGAGTGAATGCGGCCAGGGTTCCGGTCGCGGGGACGGTCTGCCCGTCCGGGCGCAGCGTTTCGGTGTTGATGCGCGCCTGCACAGCCACTCCCCTGGCACGGGTAGGTGCTCCGGTGACACCGTGGGAGTCCGCGGTGATGCCGTCGGGCAGGTCGAGTTCGTCGAACACGGCGCCGCGCGCGACCGCGATCTGCACGGTCACGAGATCGATGCCGGTGACTTCTTCGGTGACGGTGTGCTCGACCTGGATCCGCGGGTTCACCTCGAGGAACACCATCGTCGTCCCTGCCACCAGAAACTCGACGGTCGCCAGCCCGCGCAGGTGCGTGCCGACGCCGAGCCGGACGGCCGCGACGTGCAGGTCGCGGCGCAGCGCCGCGCTCAGCGCGGGGGCGGGAGCGATCTCGACGAGTTTCTGGTGGCGGCGCTGCACGCTGCAGTCACGGTCGCCGAGTGCGCGCGCGACGGTCCCGCCGACGCCGTCGGGTGCGCCCACGATCTGCACTTCGATGTGGCGGGCCGCCGTGATGAGCGCTTCGGCGTAGAGGCGGTCGTCACCGAAGGCACCCAGCGCTTCGGCTGCGGCCGAGCGGTGGGCGTCGATGAGGTCGTCGGCGTCGCGCACGATCCGCATTCCTCGGCCGCCGCCTCCTGCTCGAGCTTTGACGACGATGCCGTCGGGGTGCTGCGCACGGAATGTGCGCAGTTCTTCCGGGTCACCCGAACCCGACGCGGGCACCACGGGAATGCCCAGGCCTGCCGCAGCGTCGCGGGCGGTCTTCTTGTCGCCGAAGGTACGCAGCGAAGCCGGATCGGGTCCGACGAATGTCAGGCCCGCGTCGGCGCAGCGGTCGGCGAACGCGGCGTTCTCGCTGAGGAAGCCGTAGCCGGGATGAACGAACGCGCAGTCCGTGTCGCGGGCGATGCGAAGGATCGCATCCTGGTCGAGATATGCGGCGGGACCCGAGCCCGGAAGCGCAACTGCCCTGGTAGCGGCCGCGACATGCGGGCTTGCGGAGTCGTCATCGGCATAGATGGCAACGGTGTCGAGGCCCAGCTCGGTGGCCGTACGGATGATTCGCAACGCGATCTCACCGCGGTTGGCTACGAGCATCATCCCTGCGCACCTCCAGGTCGAATCGACATCGACCTCAATTCATACCGCAGCTCACTCCTGCACGACCGGACGCACCCGCAGACGTCCGAGACCGATCGCGAGGACCACCGCGGTGATCGATCCCGCCGCCATGATCGCCGCGAGCACCACCACCTGGAAGCGACCGGCCTCGAGGGGCGAGAGTCCGCCGAAGATCGCGCCGACGAAGGCTCCCGGCAGCGTCACCAGTCCGGTGGTCTTCGTCTGGTCGAGGGACGGGATCAGCGCTGCCCGCACCGCGAGCCGGGCGTGGCCGAGCGTTGCCTGCCGCATGGTCGCGCCGAGCGCGAGCCACCCTTCGACCTCGGTCCACCGGTCGTCGACGATCTCGGTGAATCTCCGGCCGGCAAGTCCGGCGACCGTCATCCCACCGCCGATCACAATCCCGCCGAGCGCGAGGGCGTATCGGGGCGTGAGCTCGATGGCACCGCTGACGAACACGATGACAAGGGCGGTACCGATTCCGAAGAACATGGCCACACCGACCATCACTGTCGTCCCGATTCCTCGCCCGACCCGCCGCGACGCAGTCCACAGCGCAACGCCGAACATGATCACGAGCACCAGCGCGACCCACCGAGCGTCGGCGATGACTCCCGTGAGCACGAGGGCAACGAATGCAAGTTGCACTGTGCCGCGCGCAATTGCGTACACCGGTGCAAACCGGTGGGGAACACCGAACGCCCACAGGACGGCGGTGGCCACGGAAGCGAGCGCGGTGACTCCCACCAGTGTCCGGATGAGTTCGAGCGGATCGTCGACCATCGCCGAGCAGCGTATCCCGCCGATCGACTCGACAAGACGTCGCAGGATACGGCCGCGTGGTGTTCATGCGCGATACGGTCGATGTATGTCTGCCCGCAAGATCGCCGCGCCCCGGCCCGCCCTCGAATCCGACGACTATCTGTACGAACACAGTGAGCGCAGGATCCGGGGGAAGTGGTTCGGGCGGACGGTCGTGGACAGCACCCGCGCGGTGCTGGTGTGGGCGCCGGGGAAACCCGTGCCGTTCTATGCGTTCCCGCGCGACGACGTGCGCTTCGATCTGCTGTCCGCATCCCTGTCACCGAGCCGCAGCCGCCCCGATGTGTGGCAGTGGTACGACATCGTCGTCGACGACCAGCGCGCGTATTCGCCGGTGTTCCAGCTGGACATCGACGGTCTCGACGATCGGTTGGCATTCGCATGGTTCCGGCAGGGCGAGCCCGAGCCGGGCGACACGGTCTACGTCGATGAGGACGAGCACTGGTTCGAGGAGGAGGCCGAGGTGTTCACCCATCCACGCGACCCGCATCATCGTGTCGACGCGCTTCCCAGTTCCCGGCACGTCCGTGTCACGGTGGACGACACGGTCGTCGCCGAGACGCGCAACCCGGTGCTGGTGTTCGAGACAGGATTACCGACGCGCTACTACGTCCCCCCTGCGGATGTGGATTTCTCTCAGCTCGAGGAGTCGGCGCTGCGCACGGGGTGCCCGTACAAGGGCACGGCGCACTACTGGTCGTTCACCGGGCAAGCGGCTGCCGAGAACGTGGCGTGGTCGTACGAGGAACCTCTCGCCGGGATGGAACCGATCGCGGGGCACGTGTGTTTCTACGACGACGCGGCGGACGTGTCCGTATCGGTATGAGAAGTCCTCTTCACAGACAATATTTTAGCGCTAAGATAGTCGGCGAACCGCGACCCGACCTCAGGAGCGATCACCGATGTCACTCACCTCCGTCAGCTCTCACCATCCGTACAGCCCCGCCTATGTCGCCGGCGGACTCGTCTTCGTCTCCGGCGCGCTGTCCATCGATCCCGAGGGCATCGCCGTCGAGGGTCGCACCGAAGCCCTCGACGCCGCGATCGACCGCATGACCGACCGGCTCGCCGTCGTCGGAGGAAAGCTCTCCGACGTCGTCAAACTCACCTACTTCGTCACCGACCTGTCGCTGAGAGAGGAAGCCAACCGCCAGTTCGAGCGGCTCTTCGCAGAACCGCGCCCGGCTCGGACCTTCGTCGAGGTGAGTGCACTTCCCTACGGCGCGACCGTCGAGATCGACGCAGTCGCCACTGCCACAGCACCACGCTGATCCCTGACATCCCCACGCGCCCCGCGCAGGCCGTATCGTGAACAATGCTTTGGCGCTCAACAATCGAGCGGCAAGCCGAAGACACGAGGAGGCCCGCGTGGGGCGCGACAACGTTCCCGACCATGACGCCGTCGACGACATCGTGAGTCAGTGGACTCGCGAATGGCCCGGCCTTGACGTCACGCCCCTCGAGGTACTCGGACGCCTTCACCGCACCTACCTGCGCTATCAGAGCACCATCGCGCGGATCTTCGACGAGTACGGCATCAACATGGCCTCGTTCGACGTCCTCGCTGCACTGCGCCGCGCAGGCGAGCCCTATCGCATGACCCCCGGACAACTGGCCGAAAGCTCGCTGGTGACCACCGGTGGCGTCACCCTCCGCATCGACCGTCTCGAGAAGGCGGGATTGGTGAGACGTGAACGCGACGCCGACGACCGGCGCATCGTGCATGCCGAGCTCACCGAGGCAGGAAAGAAACTCATCGACGAGGTCGCGGTTGCTCATTTCGAGAACGAAACCCGCATGCTCGCCGAGCTGTCGAAGGACGATCAGAGCGAGCTGGTGCAGTTGCTGCGAAAACTCGAGTATTCACTCGCCCGGCACCAGGGCGACTGAGACGTACAGCGGGTATACCGCAGCACAAGACAGAAACACCCTTTGCGGAAGGGTGTTTCTGTCTTTTCGTGCCGCGGCTGCCGGACACGCTGTCTATCCGGCCAGCTGCTTCGCCAACTCCTCGGCGCGACCCCGGTACAGGCGGCGCAACCGCATGACACCGAGGTCGTGCTGGTAGAGGTTCTCGGCCTGATCTGCGTCGGGCGCCATTGCCTCGAGCATGATCCGATCCTGTTCGAGTACCTCCCAGTGCCGCTCTTCGAGGACGGTCCGATACAGGAAGCGCCACACGTCGCGTTCCCAGCCTTCGACACGCCGGTATCGCCAGAAGAACACCGCGGTGGTCTCGGAGTCGATGGGGGTGCCCATACCGACGATCCCGAACGACCCTCCCGGCCCCGCGGTGGGCGGGTAGGGAATCTCGAGGTCCACCCAGTCGGCTCCGGTGCGACAGTATTCGACCCAGTCGAAGTTGACGCCGCGCTGGTCGGTCTTCTCGAAGAAGAACCCGCGGTCGGTCTCCCGGATGCGGAACTTCGCGGTCGTCTCACCGCCGAACATCGAGTGCGATTCGTGGTGCAGGAACGCTCCGTGCATCGGGTCGAGCAGGTTCTCGAGGGCGAAGCGCCACGGCGTCTCCCACTCGGCGTAGCAGAGAAACGCGGAGACCTTCTCGTCGACGAGCGGATCGGGGAGTTCGAGCGGGCCCGGCTCGGCTTCGGGGTCGGTGCCGAACCACGCGAGGATTGCACCGCCGGCCTCGCGCACGGGCAGCGACGTCACCAGCCGCTTCCCCTCGAGGTTGCAGCCCGGCATCCCCGGGACTTTCGCGACGGTGCCGGTTCCGTCGACCTCGACCCCGTGGTACTTGCAGGCGATGCGGTCGCCGAGGTGTACGCCCTGCGACAAGGGAGCACCGCGGTGGGGGCACCGGTCTGCGAGCATCCGCACCGTGCCGTCCGATCCTCGGTACAGGACCCAGTCGTCGCCGAGGCGACGCAACTTCTTGATGCCGCCGCGCTCGACGAAGTCGGACGGGCAGACCGCATGCCATTGGTCGCGCATGCCGGTCGCGAAGATCTCGTCGGCGGACAGTGGCGCGGTGCGAAGTCGATTCACCATGGTTACGCTCCGATCCGTTGCATTTCGGTGGTGAACGAGATGGGTGTCCAGGGCTGTCCGTCGGGCCCGTGAATTCCGGAACCGTTGAGGCCCTCGACAAGTCCTTCGAGGTCGTGAACTCCTGTACCGAAGACCTGCTCGATGGCCTTGGCCAGCTTGATCTCGTAGGGGGTGAGGTCGGCCGATCGGGCCTGATGAATCTCGAGATACCGAGTCATCGAATGATCCTTTCTACAGATCCAGCACCAGCTCGTCGGAGCGGGCACGGGAGACACAGAGCATGATGGTGGCGCCGGACTCCTGCTCGGAGGCTGTGAGCAGGGAGTCGCGGTGGTCGGGAGTGCCGCAGAGGACGCGGGTTTCGCACGTGCCGCAAATTCCCTCACGGCACGAATTGGGCACGTCGACACCGGATTCCTCGAGTGTTTCGAGAATCGTCTTGTCCGGCGAGACGGTCGCGGACACGCCGGACTGCTCGCATACGATCCGGAACGGCGCATCCCCTCCCGTCTCCGCGACGCGCTCTTTCGCTTTGAACCGTTCGAGGCGGATCGCGTCCTGCGGCCACACCTCGGAATACGATTCGATTGCCGTGAGCAATCCGTCGGGGCCGCACGCGTATACGAGTGTGTCGGGTCGCGCGGTACCGAGCAGGGACGCGAGATCGAGGATGCCGTCGGTTTTCTCGGTGACGATGTGGACGCGGTCGCCGTAGCATTCGAGTTCGTCGAGGAAGGCCATCGTGGTGCGATCCCGTCCGCCGTAGTGGAGTTCCCATGTGGCGCCTGCGCGCTCGGCCTCACCGATCATGGCGAGAATCGGCGTGATTCCGATGCCACCGGCGATGAACACGTAGCGCGACGACGGGAGCAGTTCGAAGTTGTTGCGCGGGGCGCTCACCGCGACCGAGTCGCCGGGACGAAGAGCCTCGTGCACTCGACGTGATCCGCCCCGCCCGGCGCGCTCGTGCAGGACGGCCACGCGGTATCCGGACTTGTCGTCGGGGTCGCCGCACAGCGAGTACTGGCGTACGAGCCCGCCTCCGAGGTGGAGGTCGAGGTGAGCACCCGGAGTCCACCGGTCGACGGCAGCGCCGTCGGGGTGCTCGAGACGGAGCGAGACGACGCCGGTGGACTCGACCCGCATCTGACGGACCATGAGGTCGACGGTGTCTGTAGTCATGATTCTCCTCGGAGACGCTTTACTTCAGTGCTCATTATCTTAGCGCTAAGATGTTATCTGCGCCACAGCCGGCGGAGAATTCTTTCCGCGTCAGGGTTCTCAGTCGGCCGGAACGGTGACCGGCGGGGTGAACGGCGTGGGCATCTCGCCGTACGACACGAGATCGACCTCGACGATCACGGGTGCCTGCAACGACGCCGCGTCCTCGAGCACCGCGTGCGCCTCGGACGCTCCACCGATCCGCCGGTACTCGACGCCGATGGCCCGGGCGAGCAGCGCGAAATCCGGTGTCGTCAGATCCACGGCATAGGTGCCGCGACCTGCACCGGACTGCATGTTACGGAGGACGCCGTAGCCGCCGTCGTTGCACACGAGCAGCACCAGCCAGGGCTTCTCCTGCGCCATCGTGAGGATCTCACCGAGGTGGACGGCCAATCCACCGTCGCCCACCAGGCCGAGCGTCGGCCGGGTCTCGTCTGCGAGGGCAGCACCGATCGCCATGCCGAGCCCCTGACCGATACCACCGCCGCGGGGAAAGATGTTCGAGCGTGGATCGAACATCGGCAGCAACCGGTTTCCCCACGAACTCGATGCAATCGTCACGTCGCGCGCGATCACGGCGTCCCTCGGCAGCACCGCGCGCACCGCGTCGCACAGGACAGCATGGTCGCCGAGTCCGGCACGCTGGTTCGCGCGGACTGCGGTTCGAGTATCCCGAGCTCGTTCGGTCCATGCGGTGTCCACCGATCCACCGAGTTTTTCGACGCCGGACGCCGCGTCGAGGAAGGCCGCGATCTCACCGACCACGGGCAGATCGGCAGGAAACACGCGGCCCGGTGCGGCCGGATCGAGATCGACCTGGATATGGTTGCGCGGCATCGGAATCGAATAGTCACCCGTCTCGTTGGAGCGGAAGTGCGTACCGAGGGAGAGCACGAGGTCCGCATCAGCGAGCAGTCCGCGTCCGAGCGGTGACGATGCATAGTTTCCGATGCACAGCGGATGATCCTCCGGAACCGCCCCCCGACCGGAATTGCTGGTCAGCAGTGGCACGCCCCATGTCTCGACCAGCGCGGTGAGCTCGCCCCCTGCGCGTGCCACACCACCCCCGGCCCAGATCACCGGTCGACGTGCCGCCACCATCGCAGCGAAAGCGGCCTCGAGCTGCGCCGGATCCAGGGCCTCGACCCGTTCTTCGATGACAGGAGCGGAATCGAATCGGCACTGCGCATACTGAAGGTCGATCGGCCACTCCACACTGACCGGACCGCCGGGTGTAGCCAGGGCCCGGGCGACGGCATCGCGCAACACCTTTCCTGCACTGTCCGCATCGCGCACGGTCTCCGCGTGCGACGACACCGCGTCCAGCATGCCCAACTGGTCCTTGGTCTCATGGATGAATCCGCGCCCCGAACCCAGGTACTGCGATTCGACCTGTCCGGTCACGTGCAGGACCGAAGTTCCGGCGCTGAGTGATTCGATGAGCGAACCTGCCGCGTTGCCCGCGCCGGTTCCGGTGCTCGTGAGCGCGCATCCGAGGCCGCCGGTGGCCCGGGCGTATCCGTCGGCCGCATTCACCGCGGTCGCTTCGTGCCGTACCGGCACGAACCGCAAGTGCTTGCTCACCGCCTCGACAAGAGGCTGGTTGTGCACGCTGACGATGCCGAACACGGTGTCGACACCCGCCTCGCGCAGCACCTGCACCAGAAGATCGCCACCGTTTCCGACCCGGTTTCCGATGGACATGTCGAAGGTCCTTTCAGACATAGCGCGCGACACCGCCGCACACATCGATGCTGGTGCCCGTCACATACGACGAGCGAGGAGAAAGAAGGGTGACGATCATGTGGGCCACTTCGTCCGCGCGGCCGAATCGTCCGAGGGCGATCCCGCGATCCGCTGCGATCTCGGCTTCCCACTGGTCGAAACTTCCTGCATATCCGGAAGTTTCGTAGCGGCGACGCCATTGCCCGGTGTCGACGAGTCCGAGCGCCACCGAGTTCACGCGAATGCCGTCGGCCGCCAGTTCCAGCGACAGCGACTTACTCAGGTTGAGCAGGCCCGCACGTGCCGCACTGGTGGTGACCAGTCGTGTCTCCGGCTGCCGCGCCAGCACGGCCGAGATGTTGACGATCGACGGCGCCGACGACTTCCGCAACGCGGGCAACGCGGTCTCGACGGTGTTGAGCACGCCCGCGAACTTGAGGTCGAATTCGTCGCGCCAATCGTCGAGCGTGGTTTCGGCGCGCGGCTTCATCCGCGACGCACCCGCATTGTTGACCAGCCCGTCGAGACCTCCGAACCTGTCCGTAGCAGCATGGACGAGCGCGGCGACACTGTCGCGGTCCCGGACGTCGCACGCGGCGGTCAGGACATGGTCGCGTCCCGGCAGCCCATCGAGTGCTGCGTCGAGCCGATCGACGTCGCGGGCGCAGGTTACGATCTGTGCACCTTCTTCGAGCAGCATCCCGACGGTCGCGAGACCAACGCCGGAACTGCCTCCGGTGACGAGATAAGTGCGGTTCTTCAGATTCAGGTCCACGACCCGGTCCTCTCAGGTGCTAGTGCAGGACGAAGCCGCCGTTGACGACGAGTTCTTGTCCGGTGATGTACGACGCCTCGTCACCCATCAGGAAGGCGACGGCACCGACGAGATCCGCGGGCCGCTGCGGTCGATCGAGGGCCCGGTTCAATCGGTACAGTTCGTGCCGGTGCTCCGGAACATGCTGTGCAGATTCACTTTCCGTCAGGCCGGGCGAGACCGTGTTGACGGTGATCCCGTAGAACCCCAGATCGCGTGCCATGGTGCGCGTCAGAGCCGACACGCCACCCTTGGACGCGATGTAGTGCGTCAATTTCGGCGAGCCGTACAGTGCCGCATCGGATCCGATGGAGATGACGCGCCCTGTACCGTTCTGTTCGCTGTGTTCGATGATCGAGGGAATCAGCGCGCGGCTGACGAGAAACGTTCCGCGTAAGTTCACGTTCAGCACGCGGTCCCACTCGTCGACAGTGAGTTCGTGCACGGCCCTGCCGCCCACTCCGTCGGCGAGCGCGGCATTGTTGACCAGGCCGTACACGGGCCCTTCGGCGGTGACGGCCGCGGCCATCTCCGCCACCGAATCCGCATCGGCGAGATCGACGCGCACGAATCGGGCGGTGATGCCGTCGGTCCGCAGTTTCTCAGCGCTGTCCTCACCGCGGCTGATGTCGATGTCGCAGAGCTGGATACGGGCACCGTCCATTCCGAGTCGGTGAGCGATGGCGAGACCGAGTCCGCGTGCCGCACCGGTGACGACGACGGTGCGGTCGTCGAGTGCCCCCACGGTCAGTCCCGGGAGATGCCGAAGACCGCGGACGTCTCCGGGTAGGTGGGCACCTGAGGCTTCTGCGTCCCGATGATCACGCAGAACAGCGCGTCGACGCTGCCGGTGTTCTTCAGACTGCGGGGCACACCGGCCGGGACGACGATCATGTCGCGATAGCCGAGGGTGCGCTTCTCGACGACACCGTCACGGTGGATGCCCACCTCCACCTCGCCTTCGAGGACGAAGAAGGCTTCCTCCGCATCGTGGTGTGTGTGTTCGGGGCCTTCCGCACCGGCGGGAAGAAGCATGTTCGAGAAGGTGAATCCCTGCGACGCGATGGTGCGGTTGTCGTTCTCGTGGTTGCCGGTGGCGCCGGATCCGACATAGCGGATCTGTGCGCGCCGGAAGCGATCTCCGGCCTTGGCCTGGAACCCGAGAGTATCCCAGTCCTCGTGGCGGGTGCCGCGGCTGAGGATCAGCGAGTCGGTGAATTCCTTCAGATCTGCGGCCTGGTAGTCGAGTGCCATGACGGTCTCCAATTCAGTGGGTAACGGCGGTGTGGTTGCGCAGTCGTTCGGTGATCTGCACGAATGATTCGGTCCAGGCGTTGAATGCCTCGGGCTGCTCCTGGTTGGCGAGGTGCCCGGCGCCTCGAAGGGTGACGAAGACTGCGCCCCGGATTCCACCGGCGAGCACCTGGCTCGCAGGAATCCCCGTCACGCGATCGGCGTCGCCGCACATGACCAGGGTCGGGACGTCGATCTTCTCGAGATCGTCGGTGTGGTCGGTTGCGGCCATCGATTCGGCGGCGTAGCCGTAGCCGGGCAGCCGAACCGCATCCGCCATGATTCCGGTGGCTTGTTGCACGAGGTCGCCGGAGGCTTCGGCCGAGAGCAGACGCGGTGCGCGGCGGACTGCGAAATCCTCGGGTCCGCTGCGGTCGAGGTCTGCGATCCGCGATCGCATGGCCGCGGCGCTGTCGGCGTCGGCACCCGAGCCGACGGTCGAAGCACCGAGAACGAGGCTGCGTACGAGCTCCGGGTGGCGAAGTGCCAGACGTGTCGCGATCACCCCTCCCCACGACATACCGAGTACGTGTGCTCCTGCATCCGAACACTTCTCACGAACGAGTTCGGCGGCGGCATCGGCGTAATCGTCGAGGTCGAGTGAGCGGACCGGATTCTCACTTCGGGCATATCCCGGTGCGTCCCAGGCGATCATCCGGAGCGAATCACCGAGACCTGCGATCTGCGGCGCGAAACTGTCGGAGCTACCGCCGATTCCGTGCAACATCACCACGGCAGGCCCGGTCCCGTAGTCGACGGCGTACGTCATGATGCCTGTTCCAGGTCGTGGCGTTCGAAAGCGCCCGGGTCGGGGATGCCCGCCATGTGCTCGCGCACCTGGCGCGACGGCGGACCGGCCGTTCCCCACAGGTCGGAGAGCTCCGGCACGCGCCGCCACACCCGGCACAGCCAGCGGTCTTCGTCGACCTGCGCGATACCGGAGGTGTATTCGCACACCAGACCGGCCGGATCGGCGAAGTACGAGAAGGTGTTGTCGCCGGGGCCGTGCTTACCCGGCCCCCAGAGCGGAAGCTGCCCGTGATGACGCAGCCGCCCGATGCCCCGCATGAAGTGGTCCACCGTCGGCATCTCGTAGGCCACGTGGTTGATCGACGTCCACTCCGCCTGATTGAACGCGATGCTGTGATGGTCGGAATTGCATCGCAGGAAGGCCATCTGATGCTCCGACCAGTCGGACACGCGCATTCCGAGGACGTCGCAGTAGAACTGCACCGCGGCGTCGATATCGATGGTGTTGAGCACGACGTGGGTCACACCCACCGGCACGGCGTCATCGCGACCGAGCGCCGGGACGGCGAGGGTGTCGGCGATGAGCTCGATGATGCGCCCCTCGGGGTCGACGATGCGCAGGCCGTATCCACCTCCGGCGTCGTCCACCGGGCCGGGTCCTTGCACGACGAGGATGCCGCGTTCCGCGACACGGCGTGCCGCTTCGTCGACGTCGGCCGGCGTGGCCACTGCGAAGCTGATGCGCCCGAGACCGTTTCGGTCCGCCTGGGTGAGCTGGAGAGCGTGGTGCTGGTCGCCGGTTCCGCGCAGCCAGGCACCTTCCCGGCCCGATTCGACGACACTCAGGCCCCAGACCTCGGAATAGAATTCGGCGGAGTCGGCGGCGGCGTGGGTGCGCAGTTCGACCGAGCGCAGGCGCCGCAGCCGGGCGATGGGTTGATTCATGAGAATTCCTCCGATGGAGTGATGCATATTATCTTAGCGCTAAGATATTTGGTTGTACAGACCCCCCGTGGCCGAACGTCACCTTCGGTCGATCCACATGACCGAAGGTGACATTCGGCCATACGTTGGTGTCAGTCGGCCCAGCAGTCCGGTTCGTCGTCGAGCCCGAGATACACGCTCTTCTGCCGCGAATACGCTGCGATGCCGGCACGCCCCTTCTCGGTACCGAGACCGCTCTCCTTGATACCGCCGAACGGGGTCGAGATGCTGAACCGCTTGTACGTATTGACCCACACGGTGCCCGCCTCGAGCTGTCGCGCCAGTCGCCAGGCCCGACGGTAGTCACGAGTCCAGATACCCGAAGCCAATCCGAACACCGAATCATTGGCCTGCGCAAGAAGATCCGATTCACCATCGAACGGCAGCGCAATGAGGACGGGGCCGAAGATCTCATCCTGGCACACCGTGGCGTCGTTGCTCAGACCGTCGATGACGGTAGGCAGGTAGTACGCGCCCTCTGCCAGCTCCGGGTCGTCAGGTGCAGTGCCGCCGCACAGCACGCGGCCACCCTCGCAACGGGCGAGGTCCACGTAGCGGGCGACGGAAGCGCGGTGCGTGTGATGCACGAGCGGCCCCACCTGGGTGTGCGGGTCGCGCCCGTTACCGATTCTGAGCGAGCGAGTCCGCTCGACCAGCCGCGCCATGAACGGCTCGTACAGCGACCGGTCGACGAACAACCTCGATCCGGCGATACAGCTCTGCCCCGTCGACGAGAAGATCCCGTACATCACACCGGCCACCGCGGCTTCGATATCGGCGTCGTCGAGCACGATGGTCGGCGACTTACCCCCGAGTTCTAGCGACACCGGCATCAGCTTCTCGGCACCGGCATGCGCGACGGCACGCCCGGTGCGGGTGCCGCCCGTGAAGGTCACCTTGCCGACGTGCGGATGCTGCACGATGGCATCTCCGACGATGGAGCCCTTGCCCGGCAACACCGACAGCAGCCCGGGTGGCAGCCCGGAGTCGTGGATCACGCGGGCGAGCGCCATCGATACCAATGGCGTCCATTCTGCGGGTTTGAGCACGACGGCGTTCCCGGCTGCCAGCGCAGGTGCGATCTTCTGCGCATCGCTGGCGATCGGCGAGTTCCACGGGGCGATCGCACCGATCACGCCGATCGGCTCGTGAATACTCATCGTCAGGTAGTTGCCGCGCTGCGTCGTGAGGTCGTCGTCGGAGGTTTCGAGAACCGCCGCGAAGTACCGGAAGGTGTTTGCGGCACTGCCGACCAAGGCGGTCGTCTCGGTGAGGGTCTTACCGGTGTTGTAGCTCTGGAGCAGCGCGAGTCGCGGTGCATGCTGCTCGATCGCATCCGCGATGCGATGCAGGTAGCGGGCGCGTTCGTGCGGAAGCATCCGGCGCCAGGCAGGGTCCGCTGCCGCTGCGTGTCCCGCCGCCACGGCCTCGTCGACATCGGCCGCCGTGGCCTGGTGGACGATCTGCAGGGTTTTGCCGTCGGCGGGGTCGGTGACGGCGAACGCTGGGCCTGCAGCCCGGCGCCAGGTGCCGCCCACCAGGATCTCGTCGGCAACCGGTACGAAGTCGATTGCGGTGTCGGTGCAAAGTGCCGCGTCGGCACGAAGTGCTGTGGTCACTGGGAGATCTCCTCGAGAGTCTTTTCGCGAGTCTCGACCGCGAAGAATCCGACTACGACGGCACCGATCAGCGCTACGACACCGAACATTCCGAACACGAGTGCCAGGGTTCCGCCGGCTCCGAGGATTCCGCCGACCACCAGGGGGCCGACGATGATGCCGAGCCGGCCGCTGGCTCCGCCGATCGCGCATCCGATCGCACGCATCCGGGTCGGGTAGAGCTCTGCGGTGTAGACATACAGGGCCATGTTGACTGCGAAGACGAACAGCGCGGCGCCGGCGGACCAGGCAAGCACTGCCAAGGCCGATCCGGTCCCCGTGGCAGCGAGCAGGAACAACAGTGTCGAGCAGAGCACCATCGAGGCCGTGATGCAGATGCGGCGACCGAGGTTGTCGATCAGGAACGCCACCACGAGACACCCGATGAGACCGGCCACCGTCGTGAAGATGCTGTAGTGCAGCGCCGTGTCGACGCTGACCTCGAAGACAGAGCGGTAGAGGGTCGGCAGCCATGACGCGATGCCGTAGTTGACGAAGTAGGCGCAGCCCCAGATCGCCGCGAGCATGAGTGTGCGGCGCAGATAGACGCCCTGGAATGCCTCACGGAAGCGCCCACGAGTCGTGTCGACGATGCCGGTGGCGAGAGGTGCCGGTTCTGGCAGAGTCTTCCCGGAGCGCTCGGTGATCTCGGTTTCGATCCGTCGCATGGCGGCATCGGCCTCGTCGTACTTCCCACGCGAGGCGAGCCAGCGCGGAGATTCGGGGAGCTTGAACAAGGCGGGCAGCAGAAGGATCGGAATGGCGCCGAGTGCGAAAAGGATCTGGTAGCCGAAGCGGGGTACCACCCACGCCGAGACGATCGCGGACATCACGAGTCCGACGGGGAAGATGACCTCGTAGAGCAGGACGAAGCGGCCTCGCTTGTGGGCCTTGGTGATCTCACCGATGTAGGTCGCCGCGACGGGCACCTCGGCTCCGAGTCCGATGCCTTGGACGAACCGGAACGCCAGGAACAGCATGAGCGAATCGGTGAACGCCATACCGAGGCTCATCACGGCGTACAGCGCGAGCGAGACGATGATGACGTTGAGACGACCCATTCGGTCTGCGAGCCAGCCACCGCCGAGCGCTCCGACCAGCATGCCGATGCCGCCGATGGCGATCACCCACGCGACGCCTGCCGGAGTGAGATTCCACTTGGGGATCAGGACGGGTAACGAGTAGGCGATCATCAGTTGGTCGAACCCGTCGAAGAACGTGACGGCGCCGACGATGACGCGAGCTTTGATGTGCCATCGGCTCATCGGCAACCGCTCGAGGCGGGCGCTGATCATCTCGGCACTAGTGGACATGGTGGTCGATACCGGTGTCATCGGGGTCCTCGGTGTCGGAGGCCATTACTTAAGCCCTAAAAGACTTACCGCTAAGATGTAACCTCGAACACTGGATCTCGTCAACCATTGACTTTGAGCCGAAGGTCGCATATAGGGACCGTAGACCACCGGGCATCAAAGCGCCTCGGCCGAGAGCACTGTCAGTGGATCCACTTTGCGAGATTCGAGAATCCGATTTGCATCCACCGGTAGTTGCCATAATGTAAATATTCATGACTGCAACCGATCAGGTATCGCATCGCGAGCGCAAGCGCGCCCGCACGTGGACGGCAATCCACCTCGCCGCCGCGAACGCAGCCGCGACGCACGACCACCTGTCGGACATCACCATCGAAGCGATCGCCGACGCCGCCTACGTCTCACCACGCACCTTCTTCAACTACTTCAAGTCGAAGGAAGACGCCGTGCTGGGTCTGCGCGCCGCCGTCATAAGCGACACGGTCGTCGACGAATTCTTCATCGAACCGGGTGACGACCTCGTCGAAAAGGTCGCGTTCCTACTCCTGACCGTCTTCCGCACCACCAACCACAAACAGATCACGCAGACCGAATACGCCGATCTGATGGAGCGCCATCCCGAACTCTCGCGCCGACGCTTCCGGTACATCGACGACGTGCAGGCGCTCGTCACCGAGTTCGTCACCGAACGCCTCGTCGCCTCCGGCGGCTGGACAGCGGCCCATCCCGACGAATCCCCTGAAGAGGCAGCGCAAATGGTCGTCACCGTCGCGGGCGCCGTGATGCGGGCGGCCATGCGCCCGATCCTCACCCGCGCAGACCTCGAGGAAACCGATGCCGATGCAGTTCTGCGTCGCAAATGCGCCCAGTTCAGAAACGTCACGCGATCGTGACCACGGAAACCTCGAAGTCCGAACAGGAATCGTCGGCACCCCCAGTCCGGATCGCCTTCATCTTCGCGGGGCTGCTCCTGGCGATGCTCTCGGCCTCGCTGAGCCAGACCGTCCTCAACCCCGCGCTGCCCACCATCGTCGGCGAACTGCACGGTGCCGACCTGATGCTGTGGGTCATCACCGCCTACATTCTCGCGTCGACGATCATGATGCCGATCTACGGCAAGCTCGGAGACCTCCTGGGACGCAAACCGATTCTCATGGTCGCCATCTCGGTCTTCGTGATCGGATCGGTTGTCAGCGCGACCGCTACGAACATCGTCTGGCTCATCGCAGGCAGAGCCATCCAGGGCCTCGGCGGCGGCGGGTTGATGATCCTGTCGCAGGCGACGATCGCCGACGTCATTCCCGCCCGCGAACGCGGCAAGTACATGGGCATCATGAGCAGTGTCTTCGCGCTGTCGTCGGTGAGCGGTCCGCTGCTGGGCGGATTCTTCACCGAAGGCCCCGGATGGCGATGGGTGTTCTGGATCAACATCCCGATCGGGCTACTCGCGCTGCTGGCCGCAGCCTTCTTCCTCCGCCTCCCGGAGCGTCGACGCTCGCGGCCCCGGATCGATGTCGCCGGGATGGCCGTGCTGTCCATCGCGACAACACTTCTCGTGTTGGTTGCGACGCTGGGCGGCGCGCAGTTCGCGTGGGCATCACCCACCATTGTCACAATGATCGCCGCGACCCTCGTGGCCGTAGTGCTGTTCCTGTTCATCGAATCCCGCACCGCGGAACCCGTCATCCCGCTGCACCTGTTCCGCGACCGCAACTTCAATCTGTGCACCCTCGCCGGGCTCCTCATCAGCGTCTCGCTGTTCGGTGTCGCGTCATACATGCCCACTTATCTGCAGATGGTGGCAGGCATGGGAGCGACCGCCGCAGGCCTGATGATGCTCCCGATGATGGGCACCCTGTTCGTCACTTCCACACTCCTCGGCCGCCACGTGACGCGCACGGGCCGCTACAAGAACTGGCCGATCGTCGGAGCGATTCTTGTGGCAGCCGCCATGGTCCTACTGTCGACACTCACCGTCGACAGCCCCCTGTGGCTGCTCGGATGTTTCGTGGCGCTCCTCGGCCTCGGCCTCGGCACCTCGATGCAGCTGCTGGTCCTCGTCGTGCAGAACTCCTTCTCCATCGATGAGGTCGGTACAGCAACGGCGAGCAACAACTACTTCCGCCAGATCGGCGCGACGCTCGGCGTCGGCGTGGTCGGCAGCGTGTTCACCACCCGGGTGGCAACGCTGATCACCGAACGAGTCCCCGACGCGGCCGACAACGGGATCCACGCGGATTCGCTCACACCGTCCATTGTTCATGCCCTGCCCGACTCACTGAACCTGGCGGTCATCGAGTCGTACAACGAGGCGCTCACCCCGATCTACCTTGCGATCGCGCCGCTCGCGCTCGTCGCGGCAGTGTGCCTGTTCTTCGTGATCGAGAAACCGCTCGCGACGACCATCGAGCGGAAGACTGTGACAGAGAGCTGACCTGTAGTCACGGCCCCTCGGGGTCCTGTCGATATTTCACCCGAACACCCTTGGATTGAACGTGAGGGCGTTCTACGATCGAATGGTGTCCACGGATACGTCCGCGACATCCGGCAGGTCCACCACTCGCCCCTACCGATCTCCGCGGCGTCAACTGCAGGCAGCCCGGACGCGAGCCGCCGTGCTGGCGACCGCCACTGAACTGTTCACCTCGCACCATGAATATCGTCCACAACGCACTCCGCCGCGACCTCACGCGCGCACAACACGCACTCGCGTCCGCTCCCCCGCCGAACGACGAACGCCGCGCCGCACTTTCCGACCATCTGGACTGGATGATGCACTTTCTGCACGTGCATCACGACGGTGAGGACCGCGGACTGTGGCCGATGGTGCGCCGACTGAACCCCGGCGCGGGGCCGCTGCTCGACCGGATGGACGCCGACCACCGGCTGGTCGCACCGGAGATCGCCGGGGTGACCGCGGCCGTCGCCGCCTACCGATCGAATGCCGTTTCCCAAAAACAACTTTCGCATTCACTCGAACGATTGTCGGAGGTCTTGATACCGCATCTGGGACGCGAGGAGAACGAGGCGATGCCCGTTGTGGCCCGGACGCTGTCACAGTCCCAGTTGGACGAATGGGAGGAACGGTTCTATCTCGCGCCGAAGTCGAAACAGGAACTGGGCGTGGAAGCGCACTGGTTGATCGACGGAGCAGACCGGCAGGACTACGACATCATGGCCCGCAAGGTCGGTCCCGTCACCCGTTTCATTCTGCTGCATGCGTTCGCGCGGTCGTATCGACGGGCATGCGCGTCCCGCTGGGGCGCCGACGTCGACATCCGCCCTCTGCACCGTCGGCCGGCCCGCACCGAGGGATCCGTCGACGTACACATAGATGCCCCGGCCCGATCGGCGTACGAGGCACTCGCGGACGTCACCCGCACCGGCGAGCGCAGTACCGAATGCGTCTCCTGCACACCACTGTCAGGAAAGCCCGCGGGAGAAGTGGGCGCCCGGTTCCGAGGGCACAACCGGTCGGGTCACATCCGTTGGTCGCGGCTCTGCGAAGTGACGGAAGCCCACCCTGGCAAGGCATTTGCGTTCCGCACTGTACCGAGTTCACGCAACCCCGCATACCGCGACTCGACGCTCTGGTCGTACGAGCTCACTCCCGACGGCCACGGCACCCGGGTGCGCCACTCCTACCGCGTGATCGAGAAGCCCTATCGTCCGTTCGAATGGATCTACCTTCGCCTTCATCCTCAGCACCACGACATGCGTCCGCAGATGCGCGACAATCTCGAGGCACTGCGGCGGCAGTTGGAAAGCGCCCCCTCGACCCCTACCTCCCCGGCACCCACTTCATCGCAGCGACGAACGGTGCCAGCACCTTCGCCCACACCTTCTTCGGCAACCCCCGAGGGCCGTCGAGGTTGAGTACCCGCGTGGATGAGTGCGGCGATTTCCTGACCTCGGCTTTGGTGCGCGCCCACACCGTGGCGTTGAGGCCGTATTCGGTGTCGTTCGCGCGACGGATCGCCTTGGTTCACCTGCACACGGTGGTGCCCCGCAATAGGAACGGGGCGGTCGACTCCGGTCAGCTGCAGGTGTCATTCAGCGGCTGGCCTGCGAAACGGTCGCTCACCCATTGCTGAATCTGGGGCTTGAAGCTCGGAACGCCGTGGGGTTCACCGGCAAACTCCTGATAGTCCACCGTCGCTCCGCTGGCACAGAGTTCGTCGCGAAGCTCGCGGCCGACGCGTACGGGCACGTCGGTGTCGGCTTCACCTTGAACCAGGGTGACCGGGATGGTCGATGCAACGGGAGTGAAAGCGTCGTTGGCTGCGAGCATGTCTCCCCAGGGATGGCCCGGTTGCAGAGCCTGCTCCTGAGCGAACGGACCGGGCCGTTGGGCCGATTCCTTCCAGGGCTCCCAGCACTCCCCGCCGAGGGTGTGCAGCAGTTCGAGGCCTGCGGGGGTGAGCACATCCTGTAGTGGAAGGTCCTTACCGACGCTGATACCGGCCAGTGCCGAGACGAGGTAGCCGCCTTGCCCCCAGTCTTCCCGGGTGTTCGGGGCGGTGGACTCGTAGATCGCCAGGTCGTGGTACTTGGCGGCGGCACCGATGCCGAGCACACCGACGATGTCCAGTTCCGGAGCGTACTCCGCGGCGATGTGGGCAGACCACAGACCGGTCTGGCCGCCTTGCGAATAGCCATATACAGCAATGCGATTGCCGAGGTCGTCGCCGAGGAATCCCTGTGCGGCGCGGGCCGCGTCCAGAGCGTTTCTCGCTTGCGCCTGGCCGTTCATGTACACGGTCTTTCCCGGTGTGCCCAGTCCCTCGTAGTCCGGCACCACCACAGCGTGTCCGTCGCGGAGGATCTCGGCTACGGACTCGCCTTCGTAGCGTTCGGCCAGGGTCGTGCGGGAGGGTGCGCAGTCATCCGCGGATCCGGCTGTTTCATGTGCCCATACCACCAGGCCGGGCTCGATGTCGCGGTCGGGAACGTAGAGGATGCCCGAGACGGGGGCCAGGCCACCGTGCACGCTCTCGGAGGCGTAGATGACGGTGTAGGCGGAGGCGCCCTCCGGGGCGTCCGTGCGGGGCTTTGCCCACACCACCGAGCCGGGCTCGGCTCCGTCGGGCAGTTCCGCAGCGTAGAAGTCGGCGACCGCATCAGGGCCTTCTTCCACTCCGAGTTCGGCGAGGCGGTTCTCGGACGCAGCAGAACTGTGGGCGGCCGGTTCTGCGGTATCTGTCGGTGTCCCGCATGCCGTCAGCATCGCTGCCGTTGTGAGCGTCAAGGCGGCCAAGAGCACCGGGGTCATGCCCCGCATAGAGCGGTACCGGGTTTCAATCATGGGGATCGTCATTCCTCACAAGATGTGATCTGCAACTCAGACCATCTGTCGATGTGTCGCGCTTCATGTAACCGGTAAGGCAGAATGCTCGTCAACGGCGTTGACATAAGGAGGAAAATGACCGGCAGGAAGACCGCAGAGGCCGATCGGCAACGTCGACGATCCACCAAGTCCGGCGTCGTACTCGACGAGCAGAAGATCGTGGACACAGCCCTTCGGATGCTCGAAGAACACGGATCGTCAGGACTGTCGGCGCGTCGTCTCGGCCGAGCTCTCGGCGCGGATCCGACCACCATCTACCGTTACTTTCAAGGGATGGACGATCTGGAATTGGCGGTTGCCGACGAGCTGATCGCCCGGGTCACGCGCGATTGGCATCGCACCGGGGACTGGAAGGCAGACCTTCAGCGCTGGGGAGTGAGCGCCTACACGGAATACCTGAAATATCCTCACGCGGCCCAGATCTCGGCCGCCCGAATATCCGGACGTCCCGCCGAGTTGGCAGGGGTGGAGGCGATTCTCGCCGCACTGCGCAGCGCGGGTTTCCCCGACCGTCTCGCCGTGCTGTACTACCGGAGCTTCATCGCTCAGATGCTCTCGTATGCGGCTCGGGACGGCGCCAAGAAACTCGTCTCGACGCTCCACCGAGGTGCCGATACCGAGCGATGGACGAGCGTCTACGCCGGCGTCTCTGCCGAGCAGTATCCGAACATCGCGGCCACCGCAGACCTGCTCGAGGAGTTCGGCACCCGCAACCTCTATCCGATCGCACTGCAGATCCTGCTCACCGATATGCAGACCGCTCTCGAACGACACCGAGACCGAGCCCCTGCACGCAGGCCCGCCTCGAACGAGACCCGGAGAACGTCGTCATCGACCTCAACGGTGCCGATATCTGGGACGCGTCGACCGTTGCGACCCTAGACGCGATCCGACACAAGTACGCAGCCAAAGCAAGACCGTCGAGATCATCGGGATCGACGGGGCCAGCCGCGAACGCCTCGAACGCCTCTCCGGGCAACTGCGTCAGGGCCACTGACCCTCCACCTCACGACGGGGCATGGGCAGCGGACGTCAGCCCTACCTTCCCGGCAGCCATTTCATCGCAGCCACGAACGGTGCCAGCACCTTCGCCCACACCTTCTTCGGCAACCCCCGAGGACCGTCGAGGTTGAGTACCCGCGTCGTCGCAATGGTCTGCGCCTCGGTGTACTTGAGCAGACCGTCCGGTCCGTGCCGCCGCCCCACACCGGAAATACCCATGCCGCCCATCGGGGCGTCGGTACTCCCCCACGCCGGTGCATATCCTTCGTCGACATTGACGGTGCCAGCGTGGATGCGCGCGGCGATCGCCTCACCCTCGGCCTTGGTGCGTGCCCACACCGAGGCGTTGAGTCCGTATTCGGTGTCGTTGGCGCGTCGGATCGCCTCTTCGACGTCGTCCACGGGGTACACCGACACGAGCGGACCGAATGTCTCCTCGGCGTAGCACTCTGCGTCCTCGGGGACGTCGGTCAGGACGGTGGGCTCATAGAACAGCGGACCGAGATCGGGGCGCGCTTTCCCACCTGCTACGACGGTCGCGCCCTTTGCGGTCGCGTCATCGACGTGCCCCGACACGGTCTTGACCTGGTCCTCGTTGATGAGTGATCCCATCTCGGTACCGAAGTCGTAGCTCGCACCGAGCGCGACCTTGCGCACTCGATCGCCGAACATGCGCAGGAACTCGGGTGCAATCGACTTCTCGACGTAGATCCGCTCGATGGAGATGCACAGCTGGCCGGAGTTCGAGAAGCACGCGCGCATCGCGGCCTCGGTGACTTCGCGCAGGTTTGCACCTTCGGTGACGATCATCGGATTCTTGCCGCCGAGTTCTGCGGAGAAACCGATGAGACGTCGTCCGGCCTGCTCCGCGAGCAGCCGACCGGTCTGTGAGGAACCCGTGAACATCAGATAGTCGGTGTTCTCGACGAGTGCGGTGCCCACCACCGAACCCGGCCCGGGGACGACCGCGAACACGTCACGCGGAAGTCCCGCCTCGTAGAGCAGGTCGGCGACCGCGAGTGCACAGTACGGGGTCTGACTGTCGGGTTTGAGCACCACCGCGTTGCCCGCGAGCAGCGCAGGGATGGCGTCGGAGACGGCGAGGGTCATCGGATAGTTCCACGGCGCGATCACCCCGACGACGCCTTTGGGATGGTGCCGCACGGTGGTCTTCGTCAGGATCGGGAGCATTCCCGTCGCATTGCGTGGGCGCAGCAGTTTCGCGGCGGTGCGCGCGTAGTAGCGCGCGGTCATCGCGATGTCGAGCACTTCTTCCTGCGCCGATGCCCGCGACTTGCCGGTTTCGGCCTGCGCCATGTCCATGAGCGACTCGCGCTTCGAGATCAGCAGGTCGCGATAGCGGTGAAAGATCTCGGCGCGCTCCGCAGCCGGCGTCTTCGCCCACGCGACCTGCGCCTTGCGTGCGCGGTCGATCGCGGCTTTCGCGTCGTCGGCGGTGCCGACGGGCACGGTCGCGATCTCGCGGCCGGTGAAGGCCTCGACGACGGGTCGCGTGGGTCGAGAGGAGATGTCCTCGATCGCGATGAGCTCTGCGAGCCTCGTGAAGGTCGCAGTGTTCGGAGCAGGCATATCGCACCCCTACCGGTGAGTAGAAATCGGAGTTACACCAAACTACCGCGCAGGGGTGGCCCTCGCCATGGGTCTCTCATTCCTGGATCAGGTGCCCGAGAAGAAGGCGATCGTTCGATCGGCTCGCGCGCGTGCCGCATCCGGCTCGGTTCCCGCGGCCACGTCGGCGTCGCACCAACCGTTCCCTGACTCCCGGACGTAGCCGAGGCCTTCAGGCGAGAGCGACCACTTCTCGAACTCGGCGGGATCGACCGCCGCACCCGAGTCGAGGTGCAGTCCGAGACCGAGGAGCGCCTGATCCCAGCCGATACCGACGGCTCCGGGACCGTACGTCTCCCAGTGGTCGCCCTCGGGATGGGCGATGTGCGCCAGTTCGAAGCGGGCATGACCGCCCGGTTCGGGGATCACCGCCACTTCGATCCAGCTCTTGCCGCCTCCGAACTCCCAGGTCGCGGAGAACGACTTCGGCGGGTTACAGGTGAGGATATCGCCTCCGGCGTTGCCTTCGAGCTGGTATCGGCCGCCGACGCGCAGCTCCCCGGTGACCGGCAGGAACCAGCGCGGGATCCGCTCGGGGTTGGTGCAGGCATCCCAGAGATCGTCGGCGTCGGTGGGGTAACTCTGCGACACCGTCACGACAGCGGCGTCCTTTCCGTCGACGACGCGATGCCCGATCGTGCGCCGCAGGGTCTCGGTCCTGGTCTTCACGTCCTTCATGGTGTTCTCCCTTGCTCGTCGGCAGGAGTGCCCGTGACTGAATTCTTCCCCCACTTGCACGAGTTTCCGTTGCCTCACGACCCACGGGAACCCGTGCAGACGGGGGAAAGTTGTCTCCCTATGTTGCCCGGAGAAGCGTGCCCGGAGAAGCGCTGCTCAGGACCGGGCGGACTCCTAGACTGGGGCAATGACCACGATGCGCGCGTCCGAAGAAAAGGTCGACCACGCCAAGATCGAGAAGCGGGCGCCGTCGGTCGCGCGCCTGTTCATCGATCGCGTCACCGCGACACCGGACGAAGAAGCCTTCCGCTACCCCGACGGTAAGGACGGGTGGACGAGCATCACGTGGGAAGAGACCGGCGAGAAGGTCCGGCTGCTCGCGGCCGGTCTGCTGTCGCTGGGCCTCGGTCTCGAAGACCGCGTCGCGCTGGCGTCGTCGACCCGTTTCGAGTGGGTGCTCGCCGATCTCGCGGTGATGTGCGCCGGCGGAGCGACCACCACGGTGTATCCCACCACCCACGCACCGGATGTCGCCTTCATCGTGGCCAACTCGGGAAGCCACATCGTCATCGCAGAAGACTCCGTACAGGTCGACAAACTCGCGGCGCATCGCGGCGAACTACCCGACGTCGCCAAGGTCGTCGTGATCCACGGACAGGGCGACGGCGACTGGGTGATCGGATTCGACGAGCTCCTGGAACTGGGCAGGGCGCAGCTCGCCGAGGACTCGAGCGCTGTGCTCGACCGAATCCACAGCATCGAGCCCCACCATCTGGCGACGGTCATCTACACCTCCGGCACCACCGGCAAGCCGAAGGGCGTGCGCCTGCCGCATTCGGCGTGGACGTATGAGGCGGCCGCGGTCGACTCCGTCGGTCTTCTCGGATCCGGCGATCTGCAATACCTGTGGCTTCCCCTGTCCCACGTGTTCGGCAAGGTGCTGCTGACGCTGCCGTTGCAGATGGGCTTCCCCACCGCGGTAGACGGGCGGGTCGACAAGATCGTCGAGAATCTCGCCGTCGTGCGCCCCACGTTCATGGGCGCGGCTCCTCGCATCTTCGAGAAAGCCCACGCGCGCGTCGAAGGGATGATGAACGAAGAGGGCGGCATCAAGAAGGTGCTCTTCGACTGGGCCATGGGCGTGGGCACCAACGTGTCGAAGGCACGCCAGGGCGGTCGTTCACCGGGCTTGCTCGACTCGGCCCAGCACAAGGTTGCCGACAAGCTGGTGCTCTCGACCATCCGCGAACGCTTCGGCGGTCGGCTCCGCTTCTTCATCTCCGGCTCGGCAGCACTGAATCCCGACGTGGCCCAGTGGTTCGACGCCGTCGGAATTCCCGTACTCGAGGGCTACGGACTGACGGAGACCTCGGCGGCGTCCTGCGTCAACCGCCCCCAGGCCAACCGGCTCGGCACGGTGGGCTGGCCACTCCCCGGCACCGAGGTGAAGATCGCCGACGACGGCGAAGTGCTCATCAAGGGCCCAGGCGTGATGACCGGCTACCACGACCGTCCCGACGCGACCGCCGAAGCGCTCGAGTCCGACGGGTGGTTCCACACGGGCGACATCGGCAGCCTCGACGACGACGGCTACCTGAAGATCACCGACCGGAAAAAGGACATGTTCAAGACGTCGCAGGGCAAGTACGTCGCGCCGTCGGCGATTGCCGCGACCTTCAAGGGCATCTCTCCCTACGCGGCGGAGATCATCGTCCACGGTGAAGGCAAGCCGTACTGCGTCGCACTGGTGGCGCTCGACGCCGAGGCCGTCACGGAATGGGCGAGCAAGAACGGCCTCGATGGCAGTTCGTTCTCCGAGATCACGCAACACGACAAGACGCGCGAACTGATCTCGAAGGACATCGACACGCTCAATCTGCAGCTCAATCGATGGGAGCAGATCAAGAAGTTCACGATCATCGAGCGCGAGCTCAGCGTCGAAGAAGGCGATCTCACGCCCAGTATGAAGCTGCGAAGGAAAGTGGTGGTCGATACATTCTCGGACAGCCTGACGCGCCTCTACGAGTGAGGCTCTATCCTGGGCAATATGAGTAGCGCGCGACCTAATTTGCCTCAGCGGATCGGTTACATGTTCGGTCGCACGCTGCCCACCGAGATGCGCGAGTGGGTGCGCGACGACATCGTCGGCCCGGGGGCAGCCCGACGATACCTGCTGCGGTGGAACCTTCCCCTCATCCCGTTCCTGCTGCTGTTCCTGCTCATCCCCGGCCCGGTCTGGATGCCGCTGTCGATGATGCTGCTCCTACTGCTGCCGTGGATCTACTTCTCCGTCGCACTCATGCCGATCTGGCAGCGTCATCGCCTTCAGCAGCACGGCTTCGATCCCGCGCTGCTCGGCGCGAAGGCCCGCGCCCGCGCGGACCGCGAACGCGCCGACTACGAGCGCCGGTTCGGCCGCTGAACACGACGCGCACAACGGCAACTCCGCGTCTGGCCGCACTCCTCGGCCCCGCCTTCGTCGCGGCCGTCGCCTACGTCGATCCCGGTAACGTCGCCGCCAACCTCACCGCGGGAGCCCGCTACGGCTACCTGCTGCTGTGGGTACTCGTCGTCGCGAACGCGATGGCGATCCTCGTCCAGTATCTGTCTGCCAAACTCGGTGTCGTCACCGGCCGCTCCCTCCCGGAACTACTCGGCGACCGGCTCCGCACCCCGTCGCGTCGCGCATTCTGGATCCAGGCCGAGGTCATGGCAGTCGCCACCGACGTCGCCGAAGTCATCGGCGGGGCGATCGCCCTGCACCTGCTGTTCGGGCTCCCGCTGTTCGTCGGCGGCCTGATCACCGGCGCCGTGTCGATGGTCATCCTGTCGGTGCACAACCGTCGAGGTCAGCGAACATTCGAGTACGTCGTGGTGAGCATGCTGGCCATCATCACCATCGGGTTCCTGTGCGGTCTGCTGTTCACCGACGTCTCCCCCGCCGATGCCGCCGCCGGGCTCGTGCCCCGATTCGCAGGCACCGACACCGTCCTGCTCGCCGCGTCGATGCTGGGCGCGACCGTGATGCCGCACGCGATCTATCTGCATTCGGCGCTGTCACGCGGACGGCACGGCAAAGTCGAACCAGGACCGAAACTCGACCGCGTCATACGCGCGACCCGATGGGATGTGGCCGGGGGCCTGTTCGTCGCGGGCAGCGTCAACATCGGCATGCTGCTGCTCGCAGCGTCCGCCCTGCGCGACACGCCCGGCACCGACACCATCGAGGGCGCACACGCTGCAATCACCGATACCCTCGGTCCCGCAGTCGCGACGGTGTTCGCGGTGGGCTTGCTCGCGTCGGGACTGGCGTCGACCGCGGTGGGCTCTGCCGCAGGCGCCGAGATCATGGCGGGTCTGCTCCACATCCGGATCCGCCCGTTCATCCGGCGCGTGGTCGTGATGATTCCCGCCCTGATCCTGCTCGCCGTCGGCGTGGATCCGACGTTCGCGCTCGTACTCAGTCAGGTGGTGCTGAGTATGTGCATCCCGTTCGCGGTGATTCCCCTCGTGCGGCTGACCTCCGACGCAACGGTGATGGGCGGGATGCGCAACGCCCGGGCGGTGACCGCAGCCGCGTGGCTCACCGCGGGCCTCATCGTTGCGCTGAACGTCGCACTGGTGTGGCTGACCGCGACCGGCAGCTGATCACGACAGCACTTCGACGAGAGTGGTTTCCGAGTCGCCGGTCATGTAGCGCTCGACGCTGTCCAGGTGACGACGCCAGAACGCCTCCGCTGCACCGGGTTCCCCTTTGCGCAACAATTCGACGAGTTTGTGGTTGGCGCGCAACGCGACAGCCGTCCCCGGGCTGTCCCGCTCCGTCCGCGTCGACAGGAACAGCGCGTTGTGCGCGTCCATGATGTCGAGCAGCATGCTCGCGAGCGTCGACATCGTCTGATTGCGGCCGAGTTCCATGATCGTGCGGTTGACATCGCTCACATATCTGACGAACGCGTGCGGGTCGTCGACCACGGCGTCGCCGCGGTCGACGACCTCGGCGAGTGTGTCGATGCGGTCGCCCGGGTCTGCGGCGATCAACCCGACGGCCGCGACCTCGAGTTCGGTGCGTGCGCGGTAAACGTCGGCGAGGGGAACACCGCGGTACTGCAGGAGCAAGCCCGTGTACCGGGCCGCCGTCGATCCGTCGGGTGCCTGGACGCGTGCGCCGCCGCGCGCACCGCGGAGCACGGTGATGATGCCTTCGGATTCGAGGATTCGGAAGGCTTCGCGCAGCGTAGGTCGCGACACCCCGAATCGCTCCATCAGAGCGGCCTCGTTGGGCAGCGGTTCGCCGGCCTCCAGCTCACCGGTGATGATCTGACGGCGCAGGCTCGCCGCGATCAGCTCACCGGCTTTCGGCACGCGAACAACGGCCGAGCGGGCGTCGAGAGGCATGTCACCGTCCTGTATCCGTCATGGGCGAAACCGGCCAGTAAGAATACAAGAATCTACCCATTTGCGGCGAAGTGGGCCCGTGGCCGTCGTCACCATCACCGAGGGGCGCCTGCACACGCATTATCCTCGCCCCATGAGCGAAGCCATCGAATTCACCGCGACCGCCGACCTCGCCGACGAGATCGGCCCCGACATCCGCAGCTGCGACACCCAGTTCATCCAGTTCGGAGGCCGCGCCGAGTTCGCCGGACCGATCACGACGATCCGCTGTTTCCAGGACAATCTGCTGGTCAAGCAGACATTGTCCGAGCCGGGCAACGGCGGTGTCCTGGTGGTGGACGGCGACGCGAGCATCCATACCGCCCTCGTGGGCGACATCATCGCCGGACGCGGCGTCGACAACGGCTGGTCCGGCGTGATCATCAACGGTGCCGTGCGCGACTCCGCAATCCTGCGCACCCTCGACATCGGTGTCAAAGCGCTGGGCACCAACCCGCGCAAGAGCACCCAGACCGGGTCGGGCGAGAAGAACGTGCCGGTCGAGATCGGCGGGGTGACGTTCAACCCGGGCGAGATCGTCTACAGCGATCATGACGGCGTGGTAGTCCGCGCGGCAGACTGACCGTTCACGCGTCGCGGGCCACCCGCGCGCTCACTCCACCGATCTCGACGACATCACCGGTGTGCAACTGCCTGCCTCTGCGCACCTCGATCTCACCGTTGACCGAGACGAGACCGTCGGCGATCACCTCTTTGGCCTCGGCGCCGGACTCGATCAGGCTCGCCAGTTTCAGGAACTGGCCGAGCCTGATCGTGTCGTCACGGATGGGAACTTCGAACGCATCGGCCATGTTCGCCATTGTCACCCATCCCCCTCCACGCACACTGGACGGGTGAGTACCACCGAAGTCGTCTGGTTCCGCCGCGATCTGCGGCTGAGCGATCTGCCCACCCTGTCGAGCGCCGCCGACGCCGACCATGTGGTCGCGCTGTTCGTGCTCGACGACACGTTCGCTGCCACCGGGCCCCGCCACACTTTTCTGCTGCGCTGTCTGCGCGCTCTCGACGACGACCTCGGCGGGCGGTTGCTGGTCGCCCACGGCGACCCGGCCACCGTGGTACCGAAGATCGCCCGCGAGTTCGATGCGGGTGCCGTGCGCATCAGTGCCGATCACGCGCCGTACGGGTCGCGCCGCGACCGAGCGGTCGAGACCGCGCTCGGTGAGGTGCCGCTGGTCCGGACCGGCTCGCCCTACGCCGTCTCACCCGGTCGCGTCCTCAAGAACGACGGCACACCGTATCGGGTGTTCACCCCGTTCCGGCGCGCCTGGCTCGACCACGGGTGGCGGTCCCCCGCGACCACCGACGTCTCCACCGTGTCGTGGCTGGACCCGGACGGGGCCGACCTGCGTGTCGACATCCCGGACGACGACACCGACATCACGCTCCCGCCGGCCGGTGAGCAGGCGGCACTGCGTCGCTGGCGGGAGTTCCGCGACGACGAGCTCGAAAGATACGACACCGACCGCGACCGGCCCGATCTCGACGGCACGAGCCGACTGTCCGCCGCCCTCAAATTCGGGTGCCTGCACCCGCGCACCCTGCTCCACGATCTGCGCGGCCGTTCGGACCCCGGCGCCGTGACCTTCCGCAGCGAACTGTGCTGGCGCGACTTCTACGCCGACGTCCTCCACCACCGCCCCGACACCGCATACCGCAACTACAACCCCCGGTTCGAGAGCATCCGCTACGACACAGGACCGGACGCCGAGCGTGCCTTCGCCGCGTGGCAGCAGGGCCGCACCGGATTCCCGATCGTCGATGCAGGAATGCGGCAACTACTCGCCGAAGGCTGGATGCACAATCGGCTCCGGATGATCGTCGCGTCGTTCCTCACCAAGGATCTGCACCTGCCGTGGTGGTGGGGCGCGAAGCACTTCATGACACACCTCGTGGACGGCGATCTCGCATCCAACCAGCACGGATGGCAGTGGACGGCCGGCTGCGGCACCGATGCCGCACCCTATTTCCGCGTCTTCAACCCGACCTCACAGGGCGAGAAGTTCGATCCGAAGGGTGACTACGTGCGCCGCTGGGTACCCGAGTTGGGCGACCTCGCGGGTAAAAGTGTCCATCGGCTGCCGGACGGCCCTCCGCCCGGATATCCCGAGCCGATGGTCGATCATGCCCACGAACGACAGGTGGCGTTGGCACGATACGGAGAGATCTCCGCCCGAGACTGAACCATCCGCCGAGCGACCGGCTCCGAATGGAACGCAGGCGGAACACGATCCACGGAGGCACGATGGGAATCGAGTACAGCAGCGTCGTCGATGCGTCCCGCGACGACGTCTTCGACTGGCACTCCCGGCGCGGCGCGATCCATCGCCTGCTGCCGCCGTGGCAGCCGATGAACGTCGTCTCCGAGGCCGGATCCCTCGCGGACGGACGTGCCGTCCTCGGGCTACCCGGGGGCTTGCGCTGGGTAGCGGACCACCAACGCGATGCCTACGATCCGCCGGCTCGCTTCGTCGACGAACTCGGCCGCAAGGGGGTGATGTCGCTACCGGCGGGGCTTGTGGGCTCGTGGCGCCACGAACACCGATTCGAGGAAGTCGACGGCCACCGCACCCGTGTGACCGATCGCGTCGACACCCCGATCCCGGAACGTCTGCTGCTGCCGACCTTCCGCTACCGGCACCGTCAGCTCGCCGAAGACCTCGCAAGCCACCGCTGGGCGCGTGAGCAGGGAGTGCGGCCCGCCACCGTCGCGGTGTCCGGCACGAGCGGGCTCGTCGGCACTGCACTGACCGCGTTCCTGAGCACGGGCGGCTACCGCGTGATCCACCTGGTGCGGCGAACGGCGCGCGGCGACGACGAGCGACGTTGGGATCCCGAGTCGCCTGCCGCCGACCTGTTCGAGGGCGTCGACGCCGTCGTCCACCTCGCAGGCGCGTCGATCGCCGGACGGTTCACCGACTCCCACAAGGCCGCGATACGCGAGAGCCGCATCGAACCGACGAGGCGGCTCGCCGAGCGCGCGGCCAGTACCGCGAACGGGCCGGCAACGTTCGTGTGTGCATCGGCGATCGGTCTGTACGGCTACAACCGAGGGGACGAACCACTCGACGAGCACTCCACGGGTGGAGGAGGTTTCCTCACCGATGTGGTGACCGACTGGGAGGCTGCCACCGCACCCGCCGCCGACGCAGGACTGCGCGTGGTCAATGTGCGTACCGGGGTGGTGCAGACCCCGCGCGGCGGCACTCTGCAGCTGATGCGGCCCCTGTTCACCGCGGGTCTCGGTGGGCGCCTCGGCAGCGGAAGGCAGTGGTTGTCGTGGATCGATCTCGACGACCTGCTCGACGTCTACCATCGCGCGCTCTACGACCCGGCGTTGGCGGGACCTGTCAATGCCGTTGCGCCGGAGCCTGTCCGAAACGAGGAATACACGCGAGTTCTGGCGGATGTATTGCATCGGCCTGCGTTGGTGCCGGTCCCGGGCTTCGGCCCGAAGTTGCTGCTCGGTGAGCAAGGTGCCCGCGAACTGGCGACCGCCGACCAGTACGTCGTACCCCGGCGTCTGCTCGATGCCGGGCACACATTCCGAAGGGCTTCCCTCGAGGACTGCCTGCGCCACCAACTCGGCCACCTCTTGGCGGCGTCATGACCGAAACGGGTCGCGTCGACTCGCCCGGTCGGTCGCTGCGCATCCTCGTGACGGGGGCGACCGGGTACATCGGAGGCAGGCTCGCACCTCGCCTGGTCGCAGCGGGCCATCGGGTGCGGGTTCTCGCGCGCAACCCCGACAAACTCCGCGACGTGCCATGGGCCGGCGATGTGGAGGTGGTACGCGGCGACCTCGGCGATCCCGAATCGCTCGAGCGAGCATTCCAGGATATCGACGTTGTCTATTATCTGGTGCATTCGATGGGAGGTCGCGGCGAATTCCTCGACGCAGAACGACGCGCGGCCGAACATGTCGCCGCAGCCGCGCGCAGCGCAGATGTCGGGAGGATCGTCTATCTCGGTGGCCTGCACCCGAAGTCCGCGGAGTTGTCGACGCACCTGGAGTCGCGAGCACAGGTCGGCCGGATCCTGCTCGAGTCCGGGGTGCCCACGTTGGTGCTTCAGGCGGGCGTGGTGATCGGTTCGGGTTCGGCATCATTCGAGATGATCCGGCATCTGAGCAATCGCCTGCCCGTCATGACGACACCCCGATGGGTGAACAACCGGATCCAGCCGATCGCGATCCGGGACGTGCTCCACTATCTGGTTGCCGCAGCGACCGCCCCGCTGCCGCGCAGCCGCACCTACGACATCGGCGGACCCGATGTGCTGCGGTACGGCGAGATGATGCAGGTCTACGCAGACGTGGCGGGATTGCACCGTCGCAGGATCCTGGTGCTTCCGGTTCTCACACCGAAACTGGCCGGCCTGTGGATCGGCCTGGTCACTCCGATCCCGCCGTCCCTGGGCCGCACCCTGATCGAATCGCTGGGAAACGATGCGGTGATGGACGATCACGATGTCGACGAAGTGATCGCGCCGCCGCGCGGCGGGCTCACCGGGTATCGCGACGCCGTCGCATTGGCATTGGGGCGTATCGAACGCGGCGAAGTGGAAACCACGTGGGCGAACGCGTCGCCTGTCGGCGCGCCTGCAGACCCGTTACCGTCGGATCCGGAGTGGGCCGGGGAGGTTGTCTACACGGATGAGCGCAGCCTCGACTGCGACACAGACGTGAACGCGGTGTGGGATGTCGTCGAAGGAATCGGCGGCGAGAACGGCTGGTATTCATTCCCGTTGGCGTGGACGATTCGCGGCTGGCTCGACCGCTTCGCGGGCGGAGTGGGACTGAACCGCGGACGGCGGAACCCCCGCACCCTGCACACCGGGGATGCACTCGATTTCTGGCGGGTCGAGCGCATCGACCGCCCGAAGTTGTTGCGACTGCGAGCGGAAATGCTTGCGCCGGGCGGCGCATGGCTCGAATGGCGGGTCGAACCCCTAGGCACCGACCGCACCCGCCTGTACCAGCGCGCCGTCTTCTTTCCCAAAGGCCTTGCCGGCCGCGTGTACTGGTACTCACTACTTCCGTTCCACGGAATCATCTTCGCCGGCATGCTCGAGAACATTGCCGGAACAGCGCGGAAAGACCGGTGACGCTGTGCGCCACCGGTCTTTCCGCATCGCTCATACAGTACAGAGCGGCTTGATCTCCTGAAGCCCTTCCGTCGTAGGAGAGGTGAGCATCAGGCACGAGTTGTAGCCTTCGCTCTCCACGACTGCACGGATCTCCTGCCAGCCCGCCGCGTCCACCACCGGGGACCGCGACAACACGAAACCGGAAAGCCTGCTCGGGTCACCGACCAGCGCCCACGAATAGTCGTCCGCGAGATGCGCGACGATGTAGTTGCTCGGCCCGTCCAATGAATCCTGTGTCGGCACGCCGGGGAACGACACATGAAGCGACGCAGTGTCGTTGACCCGCGCGTTGCCCACGATTCCTCGGCGTTCACCCGTGATCGTGGTGCACGAATTCTCCACGCGGATGTTCTGTTCGTCGATCAGTGAGTAGTTGGCGGTGGTGTCGCGCACACAATCGAGGTTGAACGGCGCCGGATTGGCCGCCAATTGGTACCAGCCGCCCAGGTAGCGGCTCACATCGAGTTGCGGAACGGGGTTCAGCGGTGCCGCCTGCGCGGGTGCTGCAACCAATGTCGAGCCCGCTGCGGCGAGGAGCGCCGCAGCGAGACCGATGATTGTTTTCCTCATGGGGTCTCCCTTCTGCTGGCCGAGGCAGTACTACTGCGGCATCAGGACGCCGTCGATCAGGTAGACCGTCGCGTTCGCTGTTTCGATGCCACCGCAGATCACGTTGGCGTCGTTGACCGTCCACTCGTCACCGGAGCCTGCGACCTCGACGGCGCCGCCCTGAACGGTGGTCTGCTCGCCGGCGATATCGGCGGGCGCGATCTGACCGGGGACCACGTGGTAGGTGAGGACATCGGTCAGCAGCGCCGAATCGGTCTTCAACGTCTCGATGGTCGCGGGATCGACCGCCGCGAAGGCGTCGTCCACCGGCGCGAACACCGTGAATTCACCGCCGTTGAGAGTGTCGACGAGATTCACGTCCGGGTTGAGCTGCCCGGAGACCGCCGCAGTGAGCGTGGTGAGCATCGGGTTGTTCGATGCCGCAGTGGTCACATTCTCCTGCGCCATGCCTTCGACCGAACCGGGGCCCGTCGGCACCTGTTCTGCGTAGGCGGCGCAGCCGGGCCCGACGAGGCCTGCCGGCATTGCTGCGGCGGACTCTGTCGTTTCCATCGGTGCGGTGGTTTCGGTCATGGTGGTGGTCGTATCCATCGTGGTGTCGGAGCTGTCGTCCGACGTGCAGGCGGAGATGCTCAGTACCGCCGCAGCGCCGATACCGATAAGCGCCAAGCTCTTACGTGTCCGATTCGCCATCGTCTCGTTCCCTTCGGTACGCGCGGTCCTCGAACCGCGTCGATGAGGTGTGTCGGAGAGTCATTCGCCGCTGCGGGTCAGGGGGATGGGTGCGATCGGAAGAAAAATTTTCCGGCGCCGGTGACCCATCCGGAATCGCCTCCGCACCGAAGCCCGAGCATGGATTCCACTTCACCTCGGGGACGCGCGCACGTCCTCGTACTGCCCGGTGGCAAACCCTCGAGCCATGCGGGGACACGACCGTGGCATCTGACGAGCGTGCGAATGGCCCTGCTGACCGAGGCGTTACGTTCGAGGCTGACGGGTCACGGCATCACGGTGGGCCAGGTGCAGTACGGAGTGCGCGGCTGGAACGGCGACCGGATGAGCCCGGTGCACGACGCATTGCGTGCACTCGACGCGACACTCGATCGGCGTCCCGACACCCGCATCGGCCTCGTGGGGCATTCGATGGGCGGGCGGGTCGCGGCACATCTCGCCGCGCAGAACGGTGTCGAAGCAGTGGTCGCGCTGGCCCCCTGGTGGCCCGACAACGACGCCGCACTCATCCCTGCGGGACGCCGGCTCCTGGTGGCGCACGGAACCGGAGACCGCTGGACGGATCCCGCGTCGGCCGAATCCCAGACCGCGGCGGCCCTGCGGCGCGGAGTCGACGCAACATGGTGTCCGCTGCCCGGCGCGGGACATTTCATGCTGACGCGGCCCGGCTGGTGGCACTCCGTCACCGCCGACTTCCTCATCGATGCCTTGACACCCGAGACGAGCTCTACCGGAGGAAACCATGACGCGTGAACCGTCCCGTTCCATCGCCGTGGTGGGCAGCGGCGTCGCCGGGCTCAGCGCCGCCCACGTATTGTCCCGGCGCGACCGTGTGACCCTGTTCGAGGCGGACTCACGCCTTGGTGGCCATGCCCACACCCATCACCTCACGCTCGAGGACGGGCAGGAAGTCTCGGTCGACACGGGCTTCATCGTGCACAACGACCGAACCTACCCCACACTGTTACGCCTGTTCGACGAGCTCGGTGTCGCCACTCAGGAGAGCGACATGTCGATGTCGATCCGATCCGACCCGACCGGAGTCGAATATGCGGGAGCGAAGGGTCTTCCGGGGCTCTTTCCCACTTGGCGGTCGTTCACGAAGCCGCGTTACCTCCGGATGCTGGTTGAGATACTGCGTTTCCACCGCGCCGCGCTGGCCCTACTCGAATCGGGCGACGACGGGAAGGACGAGCCGCTAGAGGCTTTTCTGGAACGGAATGGCTTCTCCCCGTTCTTCATCGATCATTTCATGACCCCTCTCGTCGCCGCGGTGTGGTCGTGCGACCCGGCGCTGGCCACCCGCTATCCCGCTCGCTACCTCTTCCGGTTCCTCGACCACCATGGCATGCTCACCGTCTTCGGTTCGCCCACCTGGCGCACCGTGACCGGCGGCTCGAGCACCTACGTCGACACACTCGCGAGCCGGCTCGACGAGGTGCTCGTGGACACTCCGGTGCACAGCGTCGAGCGGACGGATGACGGAGTGTGCATGATCGTCGGCGACGGAGATGTCCGGTGGTTCGACGCGGCCGTCATCGCCGTGCATCCATCTGCGGCTCTTGCGATGCTCGCCCACCCGACTCCGCAGGAGAGCCGGATACTCAGCGCGCTACCGTATTCGACGAATCATGCGCAGCTGCACACCGACACGTCGCTGCTGCCCCGTAACGAGCGCGCCCGCGCGTCGTGGAACTATCTGACGCCCGCCGACACCGGGCCCGAGGGCGTGATCGTCACTTACGACATGTCCAGATTGATGCGGCTGACCACGGTCACGGATCGGCGATTCCTCGTCACCCTCGGCGGTGCGCATCTCGTCGACCCCCGCAAGGTGATCGCGGAGATGACGTACGAGCACCCGCTGTACACGCCCGAATCGACTGCAGCACAGGCGCGTCTGCCCGAGATCGGCGACAGCAGAATCGTATTCGCCGGCGCGTACCACGGGTGGGGATTCCACGAAGACGGCGCCCGGTCCGGCGTGGAGGCCGCTCGGCGGCTCGGCGTCGAGTGGAGTGCACCTTCCTACATCAGGGCGGAGGTGTCCCCGTGACCACGGCGTGGCTCTACCGCACCAGAATCGGACACGTTCGGCGCGCACCGATCCGGCACGCATTCGAATACCGAAGCTACAGCTGGTACATCGACCTCGACGACCTTCCGGTGCTGCCGTGGTGGTTGCGTCCGTTCGCCCGGTTCGACCCCGCCGATCACTTCGACGGCACCCGCCCGGACGCGACGCTCCGAGAGCGGATCGACGCGTATCTCGCGGGCGAGGGAATCGACCTCGACGGCGGACGTATCACCGCGCTGCTGAACGCGCGGGTCCTCGGTCACGTCTTCGATCCGCTGACGCTGTTCTGGTGTCACGATCCCGGCGGCGCGCTCGCGTGCGTTGTCGCCGAGGTGCACAACACCTACGGGGGGCGGCACTGTTATCTGCTGAGGCCGGATGCCTCGGGCTACGCGGAGGCCGACAAGGTCTTCTACGTCTCCCCGTTCAATGAGGTCACCGGCAGTTACACCCTGCGGGTCGCGGAGCCAGGCCCCTTTCTCGATGTCGAGGTGTCGCTACACCGCGAGGGACAGCCGCCTTTCACGGCCACGATGCGCGGGTCCGGCCGACCCGCCACTCTCGGGGTGATCGCCCTGACTCAGTTCATCCATCCGCTTGCACCTCAAATGGTTTCGGCTCGCATCCGAAGGCAGGGCATCGGGCTGTGGCTGCGGGGGCTGCCCCTCGTCCCGCGTCCGGCCGCGCCCTCGGCCCCCAGACATCTACAGGAGATCTCTCGATGAGCACACCCGAACTCGAACTGCCGACCCCGCATGTGAGCGTCGACGCGACGAGATGGCCCGGGCTGGCATCCGTCCAAGGAGGACTCCGCACCCGCGTCGCCGCGGTGGTCGCCGACCGGTTGTTCCGCAATGCTGCTGCGCGCCTGGACGTGCGGGTGGAGTACCCCGACGGGACCGTACTCGGAGGCAGCGGAGCGGCGGGAAGCAGCAATGGCGCTGATTCTCGGATTCTGCCCAGGATGATCATCCGCCGTCCGGAGTCGTTCGCCCGACGGCTCGGCCGCGGTGGACTCGTCGGTTTCGGTGAGGCCTACATGGCGGGCGACTGGACCGCGTCCGACCCTGTCGCAGTACTCACCCCGTTCGCCGCCGAGATCGGGTCGCTGATCCCGTTGCCGCTCCGGCGTCTGCGCCGGCTCGTCGTCGCGGCGCAACCCACTGGGGAACGGAACACCGAGGAGAACACCCGCTCCAACATCTCCCGCCACTACGACCTGTCGAACGCCTTGTTCGAAACGTTTCTGGACGGGTCCATGACCTACTCGAGTGCGCTGTTCGACGAGCTCCCCGCACGGTGGGATGCTCTCGAGACGTCCCAGCACCGCAAGATCGACCGGTTGCTCGATGCCGCGGGCGTGCGCGCTGGAACGCGTCTTCTCGAAATCGGTACCGGCTGGGGTGAACTGAGCGTGCGTGCCGCGAAGCGTGGTGCCACCGTGCGCTCGGTGACGCTCTCGACCGAGCAACAGGCGCTGGCCCGGAGGCGGGTGGCGGAGGCCGGTCTGTCGGACCGCGTACAGATCGATCTCCTCGACTACCGGGCAGTGGACGGCGAATACGACGCGGTCGTCTCGGTGGAAATGATCGAGGCGGTGGGATACGACTACTGGCCCACATATTTCCGCAGTCTCGATCGACTCCTACGACCCGGTGGTCTCGTCGCACTGCAGGCCATCACGATGCCGCACGACCGGATGGCCGAGACGCGCGACAGCTACACGTGGATCCACAAGTACATCTTTCCGGGCGGGTTGCTGCCGTCGACCGAATCGATCGACGTGATCACGCGCTCGCTGACGTCGCTGCGCACCGTCGATCGTCTGCGTTTCGGCGACCACTACGCCGAGACCCTGCGATTGTGGCGGGAACGTTTCACCACGCGCACGGACCGGGTCGCGGATCTCGGATTCGATGCCGTGTTCCGGCGGATGTGGGAGTTCTATCTCGCGTACTCGGAGGCCGGGTTCCGGTCGGGTTATCTCGACGTCCAGCAGATCGTGTTCCGGAAGGAGGGCGCGCGATGAACGCCTGGTCGGAGTTCGTGCTCATCACGGTGTCTGCGGTGGTGTTGCTCGCGGTGATCCAGGCGGTCACCTTCGCGATCGGGCACCGCATCGGCCGGTACAACGTGGTGGATGTGTCGTGGGGTCTCGGTTTCGTGGCGGTGGCCGCCGCCTCGGCACTGCTCGGCAGCGGTGACGTCTCGCGTCGGTTCCTCCTGCTGGTGCTTGTGACGGTGTGGGGACTTCGGTTGACATGGCACATGTACCGCAAGTCGCTCGGCAAAGGTGAAGACCCCCGCTACACGGACATGCTCGAACGCGCGGGTGACCACTCGATCGCCACGATCATCCGCAAGGTCTTCGTGACCCAGGGCGCGGCCCAATGGTTCGTGTCGCTGCCGATCCAGGTCTCGGCGGTGCTCGGGCCCACCCGCGGCTTCGGCACACTGGTGCTCTGGGTCGGTGTCGCCGCGTGGATCGTCGGTGTGTCGTTCGAGGCGATCGGAGACCTGCAACTGCGCCGGTTCAAGGCCGACCCCGCGAACCGTGGCCGGATCATGGACCGCGGGCTGTGGGCGTGGACGCGTCATCCCAACTATTTCGGTGACGCCACCGTGTGGTGGGGAGTATGGCTGATCGCGGCGAGTGTATGGCCCGGAGCAGTCACTGTGGCCTCACCCGCGATCATGACGTACTTCCTCGTCTACGCGACAGGTGCGCGGCTGCTCGAACAGTCCATGTCGAAACGACCCGGCTATCCCGAGTACCAGCAGCGAACGTCGTATTTCCTTCCGCGACCCCCGCGGTCGCGCGTCCACAGGAGATGATCGGCGTGCTCGATGCGTCGCTGCCACTCGTGACCGGGCCACATCCAGGTGGGTGCAGGTTGAGCGGCCCGATTCGTCCGGCTAGTGTTTCGTCCGATGAGCGGACACGGACCATGACCGACGTCGGTGGCGGAACCGACACACTCGAAGCGTTGCTCGATCGAGTCGCGGCGGAGGATTCGGCTGCCTTCGCGCAGTTCTACGACCTGACGCGAGCTCGGGCGTACGGCATGGTGTTGCGGGTACTGCGCGATCCCGGCTACAGCGAAGAAACACTGCAGGAGGTCTACCTGCAGGTGTGGCGGACCGCGACGGGATTCGACCGCACGCAGGGATCGGCGCTGTCGTGGCTGATCACGCTGGCGCACCGCAGGGCGGTAGACCGGGTGCGCTCCGAACAGTCGGGGGCCGAGCGAGAGGCCCGCTACGGCGCGTTGTCCACGAGCACGGAGTTCGACAGTGTCAGCGACGAAGCACTCCGTCGCGACGACACACGCCAGGTCCTCGACTGTCTGGGCACGCTCACCGATCTGCAACGCCAGTCCGTCGAGCTCGCGTACTACGGCGGACTCACCTATCGCGAGGTGTCGGAACGACTGGCCTCGACGCTGCCGACCATCAAATCGAGAATCAGGGACGGCCTGATCCGCTTGAAGAACTGTCTGGGGGTGACCAGCGATGACGAGTAGCCCTCTCGACTTCGACGACAACCATCTGCTCGACCTCGCCGCTGTGTACGCCCTGGATGCGGTCTCGGACGACGAACGCCGCGAAATCGAACTGCGAGTGGCCGAGGCCGACTCCGACGTCGCCGCAGCATTCCGGCGCGAGGTCCGCGAGGTTCGCGAGACGATGGCGCAGGTTTCGCATGCGACAGTCGCCGAGCCGCCGGCCCACGTACGTCACCGTCTGCTCGAAACCATCGGCACTGCTCCGGATACCTCTGCGCCCGATTCCCCGATCGACCTGTCGGCCCGCCGGAACCGGCGACGCTATTTCCTGCTGGCGGCAGCGGCGGCGGTGGTGATCGCCATCGCAGGTATCGGCGTGGCAACCCAGATCGGCCAGGGCACTCCCCCCACCTCGGCGCAGGTTCTCGCTGCCGAGGACGTGCGCACCACCTCGGGTTCGATCGAGGGGGGCGGCACGGCAACGGTCGTGTATTCGAAGGACGTCGACGCCGGTGTGCTGGTGATGAACAACGTCGCGCCGCCGACCGACGGCACCGTCTACCAGATGTGGCTGATCGGACCCGACGGCGCGACTGCCGCAGGCACCATGACACCCGCCGACGTCGCACCGTCGACCACGGCTGTGCTCGAAGGCATCTCGGATGCGACCGCATTGGGATTCAGTGTGGAGCCGGAAGGCGGATCAACCCAGCCGACAAGCATTTTCGCTGAGTTGCCGCTCGGCTGATCTGTCCCGGACCGAAGCTCATGTGGGCGACAGACCAGCGCTGCGCTGTCCGGACACACGGATCAGTTTCTCGTTGACGAACTCGCCCACGCCCCACTGCGCCAGCTCGCGGCCGTAGCCGGAACGGCCGACACCGCCGAAAGGCAGGCCGGCTGCGGTGACCGCATGCTCGTTGACGAACGTCATGCCGTCCTTGAGCCGCGCAGCCACCTCGTGCGCCTTGTCGACGTCCGAGGACCATACAGAGCTGGACAGTCCGTACTCGGATTCCTCGTTGGCAATGCGCACGGCCTCGTCCACCCCGTCCGCCTTGTACACGATCGCGACCGGACCGAAGATCTCGTTGCACCCCACATCTGCGGACGGATCCACATCGGTGAGCAGGGTCGGCTCCATGTACGCGCCGTCACGGTCGATCTTCTTCCCGCCCACCCGGATCGTGGCGGTCCCCTCGCGTGCCGCGGTGGCGAGGCGGTCGACGATCTCGTCGCGGGCACCGATCGAGCTGAGCGGGCCTACTTCGGCATCCGGATCGTCATAGGCACCCACCGTGAGCGCGCCGATCGCCTTTTCCAGGTAGGACACCGTGCGATCGTAGAATTCCGGCTGCACGATGAGCCGCTTCGGCGCATTGCATGCCTGGCCCGTTGCAAACATCCGGATGTCTACGTATCGGTCCAGTACCCACTCCAGGTTCTCCGCATCCAACACGAGGAAGGGATCGTTTCCGCCTAGTTCGAGCAGCGACTTCTTGTAGTGCTCCCCGGCTGTCTTCGCCACTGCCGAGCCCGCGCCTTCGGATCCGGTGAGGGAGACACCCCGGATCCGCTTGTCTGCGATGAAGGGTTCCATCTGGGAGCCGGAAGCGTAGATGTTCTGGAACACGCCACGCGGCAGCCCGGCCTCTATCAGGAGGTCCTCGCACGCCTGGGAGGAGAGCGGGCAGATCCCCGCGTGCTTGAGCACCAGCGCATTTCCGAGCAGCAGGTTAGGGGCCGCCCACCGCGCGACCTGGTAGTACGGAAAGTTCCACGGCATGATTCCCAGGATCACTCCGAGCGGCCGCTTGACCACGTACGAACGGTCCGCGCCCTGCGCCGGGAGTTCCTCGGGCGCGAGCAGCTGGTGGGCGTTGTCTGCGTACCAGCGGTAGATGCCCACCACGATGTCCAGTTCGGCCGCGCCCCACGGTCGGAGCTTGCCCATCTCTCGGCCCATGTGCTCGATCAGCTGATCCTTGTGCTGTTCATAGAGATCGGCGACGGCGCGGAGAACATCCGCGCGCTGGTCGACGGAGGTCTCCTGCCAACTGCGCTGCGCTTCGGTGGCGCGATCGAGGATCGCATCTCGGTCTGTGTCGTCGATTCGTTCGAATTGCTCTTCTTCGGTACCGGTGTTCGGGTTCTGGAGTGCAAATGTGACCATACTTCGGTCTACCCGCGTCCGATCTCCTTACACCCTGGTCGCGATCTGCGGGGAACGCCGACGACCACGGTGGCATCGAATTCGTCCGACCGGTGAACGACCGTTGCCAGTCCCTCCGCAGCGAGGATCCCGGTTGCTGCCTCGACCTGCCGGAGACCGGCTTCCATCAGCAGGTGGCCCCCGGGCGCAAGCCACTCCGACGCGGACACCGCCAGGCGACGATGCATGTCGAGTCCGTCGGCACCGCCGTCCAACGCGACACGCGGCTCGTGCAGTCGTGCCTCCGACGGCATTGTCGCGATCGCCGCCGTCGGCACGTAGGGGGCATTGGCGACGATCACATCGATGCGGCCTCGCATCGTGTCGGGCAGCGCCGCATAGAGATCGCCGCAGTGGGCGTCGCCGCCGCATCGTTCGAGGTTGCGCCGCGCGCAACGGACCGCCGCGGGATCGACGTCCGCGGCGTGCAGCCGGATCGCGGGTTCGGCAGCGGCGAGCGCAGCCCCGACCGCACCGCAGCCGCAGCACATGTCGACGACGAACGAACCCGGAGCAACGACTTCGGCGGCGCAGTGCACAAGAAACTCCGTGCGACGGCGTGGAACGAAGACATCTGCGTCGACGCTGATCCGCAGACCGCAGAATTCGGCCCATCCCAGCACGTGCTCGAGAGGTCGGCCGTCGATCCGCTGCTGTACGAGGTCTTCCAGATCGGACGGGCTGCGCGCTGCATCGGTGAGCAGGCGGGCTTCGTCTTCCGCGAAGACACACCCGGCAGACCTCAGCCGTACGGTCAGTGTCGCGAGGGTCGGCGCCGCGCTCGGACTTCCTCCGATTTCGGTCACAGTCCACCCTAAACCGCGCATGTGCCGACCTGGGCAATACCTTGTCGGTGGGGTGGTCTATACAGTTCTGTTGGACTCGAGCGAGCAGGACAGGCAGGTAGCGGTACCCGTGATCACCGGTGACATCAAGAACAAGGTCGATGCAGTCTGGGACGCATTCTGGACGGGCGGCATCTCCAATCCGCTGGAGGTGATGGAACAGATCACGTACCTGCTGTTCATCCGCCGGCTGGACGACGAGCAGACGCGGGCACTCGAGAAGGCGAACCTGTTCGGCGACCCGATCGAGGGCAACCCGTTCCCGGAGGGCGACGACGAGGAGGGTCGGCCGTTCAACGACCTGCGCTGGTCGGTGTTCAAAGACCGGCATGCCGACGAGATGTTCGACATCGTCGCGAACCGGGTGTTCCCGTTCATCAAGAACATGCGCGGCGAGGAGTCCACGTACGCGCATTTCATGAAGGACGCGCGGCTCAGCATCCCGAACGCGGGGATGTTGCAGCGGGTGGTGGACCGGCTGGACAAGGTGCCGATGGAGAACCGCGACACCAAGGGCGACATCTACGAGTACCTGCTCGCGAAGATCGCAGCCGCCGGACAAAACGGCCAGTTCCGCACGCCACGGCACATCATCGAGCTGATGGTGCACATGACGGCACCGAAGCCGGGCGACACGATTGTGGACCCGGCGTCCGGTACGTGCGGCTTCCTCGTCGGCGCGTCGGAGTACATGCGCAGCTATCACGCAGACGCCATCAATTCAGGTGTCGGCAAGCAGCAGTATCACCACGAGATGTTCCACGGCTTCGACTTCGACAACACCATGCTCCGCATCGGGTCGATGAACATGCTGCTGCACGGCATCGAGCAACCCGACATCCGGTACCGCGATTCACTTGCCGAAGCGAACACCGGTGATGCCGAAGCGTATTCGCTGATCCTCGCTAACCCGCCGTTCGCGGGCAGCCTCGACTACGAGAACACCGCGAAGGATCTGCAGCAGATCGCGAAGACGAAGAAGACAGAGCTGCTGTTCCTGGCGCTGTTCCTGCGTCTGCTCAAGCCGGGTGGCCGTGCGGCGGTGATCGTGCCGGACGGTGTGTTGTTCGGATCATCCAAGGCACACAAGGAACTTCGCAGGATTCTTGTCGAGGAGCAGAAGCTCGATGCCGTCGTGAAGCTGCCGTCCGGTGTGTTCAAGCCGTATGCGGGTGTGTCGACGGCGATTCTGTTCTTCACGAAGACCAACTCCGGCGGCACCGACAATGTGTGGTTCTACGACGTGCAGGCCGACGGATTCTCGTTGGACGACAAGCGCAATCCGCTGTTGGACGAGGGCAAGCTCGGTGTGCTCGCGGAGGTGAGCGAGGACGAGCACGCGAAGAACAACCTGCCGGACGTGCTGCGGCGCTGGAACGAACGTGACGGTTCGGAGCTGGAGCGAGCACGAACAGAGCAGAGCTTCTGCGTGCCGCGTGAGGACATCGCCGCGCAGGGGTACGACCTGTCGCTGAACCGGTACAAGGAGATCGTGCACGAGGAGGTCGAGCACCGGGCGCCAACCGAGATCCTCGACGAACTGGATCAGCTCGAGAAAGACATCATCGACGGTATGGCGCAGCTGCGGGAGATGCTTGCGGGTGATGTGGCATGAGTGAGTGGCCGACACTACCGCTGGGGGATGTGGCTACTCTCCAACGCGGATATGACCTGCCAGTCCAGAATCGAGTTGCTGGGCCGATCCCTGTATTCGCAGCGAACGGCCCCGTCGGATTTCACAGTGTCACAAAGGTTGATGGCCCCGGGGTCGTTACAGGCCGTAGCGGAAGCATCGGGAAGGTTCACCATGTCGATGGTGGCTTTTGGCCGTTGAACACATCGCTCTTCGTCAAAGATTTCCACGGAAACGACACGAGGTATATCTACTATCTATTGGGAGCAATGCGGCTCGAACAGTACTGCACCGGAACGGGTGTGCCCACCCTGAACAGGAACATCGTTCATGAAGTCTCTGTTCCAGTACCACCTGTTGCAGCGCAGCGGCGGATCGCGGCGATCCTCGACCACGCCGACGCCCTCCGCACCAAGCGCCGCGAAGCCCTCGCGCGCCTCGACGAGCTGACCCAGTCGATCTTCATCGACATGTTCGGTGATCCAATTTCAAATGACCGTGGCTGGCCGGTCGGGTTCGTGAGTGACTTTGTCGACGGATTCGAAGGTGGTCGCAATATTGTTGGCTCGGACGATCAGGGTGATGGGTACCGAGTTCTCAAAGTCAGTGCCGTGACGTCTCTTGCGTATCGAGAGTCCGAAAGCAAGCCGCTTCCCTCCGACTACGTCCCTCCGTCGAATCATCTTGTTCGAGAGGGTGATTTGCTGTTCAGTCGCGCCAATACGTCAGAGTTGGTTGGTGCGACCGCGATCGTCACTGCGACAGACGGTAAGACCGCACTTCCGGACAAGCTGTGGCGCTTCAAGTGGCACGACGAATCCGCGGCAGTACCGCGCTACATCGAGTCGCTCTTCCAGCGTCCGTCCTTTCGACGGAGATTGTCTGAGCGGGCAACAGGGTCAAGCGGATCTATGAAGAACATCTCTCAGGCAAAGGTGCTGACAATTTCGATTGGTCTTCCTCCGCTGGAGTTGCAGTGCGCCTTCGCGCAACGAAAGGAGGCGATTGAGCTGATGAAGGAGAACGAGCGCACCGCCCTAACCGAACTCGACGCCCTCTTCTCCTCCCTCCAAGCCCGCGCCTTCCGGGGCGAGCTGTGACGGCGCCGGGCCCGGTGTCGGCGATGCCGGTGTGGTCCGGCTTTCTTACTCCAGTGCTGGAGGTGCTCGCTGACGGCGCAACGTGGCGGAAGCGAGAGTTGCACGAAGCAGTCGCAGATCATGTCGGCCTCACGGCCGAGCAGCGGGCTGAGGCGCTGGCGTCCGGACAGAGCCGTTTCGACAATCGCGTCGGCTGGGCACTGAGCGGACTCTTCCGTGCGCAACTCGTCGACAAACCGGCACGCGCCACGTTCACCATCACCGACGCCGGCCGCGCCCTGCTCGCGCAGCACCCAGACGGAATCACCGAGAAAACGCTGAAAGCTATTCCTGCGTACCAGGACTACGTTCCCGTCGTCCGGAGTACATCGGAAACCGAACCCGGCCAGATCAGTACTGCCGCACAGGACGAGAGTGAAGCTGACCCTCTCGAACAGATCGAGAGTGGCGTCACTCGGTTGCATTCGGAGGTCGCGACAGACTTGCTGACACGGCTGCGCGGGCAGCATCCCGACTTCCTGGAGCAGTCCGTGCTCGATGTGCTCGTCGCCATGGGCTACGGCGGCACCGAGGGTAAGGCCGCCAGGATCGGTGGTTCCGGTGACGGCGGTGTGGACGGTGTCATCGATCAGGACCCGCTCGGACTCGAACGCATCTACGTGCAGGCCAAGCGCTACGCCGCCGACAACACCGTCGGCCGACCCGAAATTCAGGCGTTCGTCGGTGCCCTGCACGGCGTCGGCGCGGCCCGCGGTGTATTCATCACCACCAGCTCCTTCACCTCCGGTGCCCGCGAGTACGCGCAGAGCATCGGCACCCGCATCATCCTCATCGATGGTGGTCGCTTGGCGTCGTTGATGATCCGATACGGAGTGGCCGTGCAGACCCGGCAGACCTTCACTGTCGTCGAGGTCGATGAGGACTACTTCGAGTAGCGGTGCGCGGCTACCACAACCGTGCGTTCGCGGCGCATGTCCTCGGGCGAGCCACCGACGCCTGACGATCGCTGCAAACGCACGCACACAACCTCAGGTAGCGCGCGCCGCGCTACGACCGCCGCCAGTAGTACCTCCGAGCGAGCTGGGTCGACTTACGACCGGACCAGTAACCTTCGGTGCTGCGCTCGTGGCTCGATACCCGCAAAGCATTGTGGCGGGAATTCAGTGTGCTGATCACGGGTCAAGTCCAAACGCGTAGTGGACAACCGACTCGACCACGTATCGCACAGGACGGATGTGATCACGATGCAGATACAGGTGGCGAGATGTTGGCGTATCGGCCTTCTACGTGCAAGTTCAGGCCAGCCCTTTTCGTATTACACTATTGAGTGTGGCTGGTGAGACGATCGACGGAACCCCCGTCACCGACGAGATGATCGAAGGCTGGGCCGACGAAGCCGAGGCAGGCTACGACGTCCCCACCTTACGTAAGCGTGGTCGCCCGACCATCGGAGACGGCCCCGCAACAGTGGTCCCGGTCCGCATGGACGAAGCGTTGCTGCAGGCACTGAACGCGCGGGCAGAGAAAGAGCATGTGTCCAGGTCTGAGGCGATTCGAGAAGCGATCCGCGCCTGGGTTCAGGTCGCGTGAAGGCACATAAATCCGCATTCGAGCACGGAATCGACGGGGTCGACAGTCTCCACGCAGCTCAGCATCACGTCTATGCAGCCGACCTGGTCGTACTGCGTTTCGACAGTAGAAACGAACTTCTTATCCACGCAATGAAGGCCCGTCCGCAGTACTTCGATCTCCTGCCTTGATTTCGATCCCCCTGCGGATGTGCACGAGACCAGTCCAGGGGGTGGAGTCCGGCCGGGAACTCGATGGGGTTCTGCCCGGACTCGGTGGCCTGGCCATCGGGTTCGAGGGGGAGGTCCCTACGCACTGAAGTCATGCGCAAGCCGATGTCTCCGAAGTCCCTCCTGCGGATAGCTTCATCTGCCTGCCGAGTGACGGATCGCAATCGCTGCTTCGCGCGGCACGTACTCGAGCGACAGTCACGTGAGGAGAAGAAAAGCGGGCGCCCTGCGGGCGGCTGCACCCAACCGTACGGAGACCCTACGGGTCCCTGAGCTTGCCTTCGGCCCCTTCCCCACAGCTGCCCGGTCGCCATATCCCGATAGACCATCTCGGCCAACGCTTCTGGCCCCACGTCGTAGATGACGTGCGGCTTACGCTGGACCCGGTCGTTCGTGTCGACCCTCACGAGCGGGTGCTCCACCGCCAGCTGTGGAGACGAAGGTACTGGCGCCCAGTCGGTTTCACGCACGGGAATGGCACCCCTGCGCGCAGCGCCTTCTGCGCTGACGTCGGACCTGAGGAGATGAGCGACGAATGCCCGACGTGTCGCGGCTACCGGACCGGCCCACGCACACGTCGCAGCGAAACACCTCGAGCCTCTCGACGGAGGAGTCGAGAGGCTCGTGAAGTCAGGACGTCAGTGAAGACCCCGGCGGGGTGAGAAGAAGAGAGTCGGTATCGAAGACCGAACCATGAGAAGCGCCCCCTGGGGGCGTGTGGATAGACTCCACCCTACGGTGCATGACAGCTCTTTTCTGTCGTGTGCCCAGACCCCGGTTGGTGTTCCACCACCTTCCGGGGTCGACCTGTATTCAGGCCGGTTCAGGGATGATCCCATGCGCGACGATGAGCGTCAACACAAAAGTGCTCTCCAGATCGGAAGCACCGCCCGAATTTCCGCTTCTTGTTGACTTCCACCTCTGTTGGAGGGTCTGGCTACACGTCGAACATGCTTTGACTGCGCGGTGAAACCATTAGCTCTGGGGAGAGACATAGTGCGACGTGCGGCGACTCCCGCGGAGCGCAAGTAGGCCCTTACGTGCCATGCTCCGAAGCAGCGTGCTGGCGGCGGTCGGGGTGATCAGGCATAGTTCAGCGGCCTGTGCACGGGTAATGGATCCGTAGGTCGACACGTACTGGAGAACCATCTGTTCGCGCTGGATGACGTCAGTGCCGCGAGCCCTCACGTACGCGGATTGATTGTCGAGCGCCTGGTACACGGCTGATGACAGGTGATAGGTGCGGCCGCGGCCGGTTCCACGCATCTCCGTCAATCCCGCGTCGACCATGCGGGCGATTCCCGAGCGCGCCTCACCCTCGGTGATACGAAGATACCGGGCGATCTCCGGGATCGACAGCTGAGGTTCGACCCGCAGTTCATGCAGGATCTGGAGTCCGAACAGGTTCAACGGTGTGCCGGACTTGCTTTCCTGCTGCGCAATGAGCCGAGCCAGCGCGAGGTCGGCATCACCGAGCGGAACAACGGCGACGACCGACGACTCGCTCGACCTGCTGTAATCGGGCGCATCCCGGCCGATACGCAGAAGCGATGCATACATTTTGTTGATGCCACGCCCCGAGCGATCGACGATGCCAGCTCTGCGGAAGGCATCCGCGAGAATCGGGCTGCGCGGTTGGGACATGGTCAGGAGGTTGTCCAGCCGGACCCCAGGCGGGAACCCTCCAGGGCTGGTGACCGTGAACGCCTCGTCGGTGATTTCCACCCGAACGGCCCCCATTGCGGTGTAGTCGCGATGCACGAAGGCGTTAGCGATGGCCTCGCGCGCTGCAGTTTCCGGTACCAGCGGAATCGCCACACGAAGCAGTCCGAACTCGACTTCTTCTTCGCGGTTCCATGTTTGAAACCGCGACATCAGGTCTTCCGCGGACTTGAACAACGGATCGCGGGTAAACGTGTTCACCTCGAGCGCCAATCCGTTCAGCAACTGGAAGGCCGTCTCATGATTGGGAATGAACCGGCTGATGGCATCGGACTTGCCGAACAGCAGGACAGCTCCGAGAGAGGGACGGACGGTACCGTCGGCCTGGATATGCACCACGCCGAGCGCTCGGCAGATGTCCATACCTTCCAGCTCGGCGATAGCAAGGTCGGCGTTGGATGCCGTGGCGAGGCGGCGGAACCGTTCGAATTCAAGCGGATCGAGATCGGACCAATCCGCACCGTGAGCCGGAAGCGATGCGTAGTCGATTGCGCCGCGGTCGATTTCGCGAGCCAACATCTCGTGAGCAGCGAACGGGACACATTCAGGCGTTCCGTCCACTTTCATAGCGCGACGTAGGTACTTACCGTCTGCGGTTCCCGTGACCCGGGCCGAACGAGGAACCTCAACGACGATCACCTCGTTGCCGTCCATGTCGACGACGCTGGTGCGTGTCTGCACGATCGGAGAGGTCTTGTTCGTGATGAGCGCATCGATGCGGTCCGGGTGGGTGACAGGATCGTGCCGAGGATCTGCGCCAGTGACCCGCCCATCGTCCTCTACGCCTATGAGTAATGTGCCGCCGCTGCCGTTGGCCAGGCACACCACAGCCTCGACCAGGTCGGTGTCGTTGAACTTGTTCCGCTTCCCCCGCTTGAACTCAGTTGTCATCGACTCGCCCGCGGCAATGAGTGCACGGACATCTGCTGTATCCACAGCGCAATGATACGCAATACTTTGCAAAAATTATGCAACTTAATTTTAAGATGCGTTGTCAATGCATAAAGTTTGCATCCTCGGTCCCAGAGTGTCGACGCAAGGGAGGATTCTGCAGGGTGGCGCCGGGGTGAAAGACGAGACCCAGGACGTGACTCGAACTCGGATTCTTGTCGGAGGGTCCAGCTACACTCCGAACATGCTTTCGAATGATGGCGTCGACGGGCTCGGTCGAGTGGGAAACCACCTGGTCGCCCTCGACGCTGCCATCGAGGGTCTACTCACCGAGCCGCTGACGGGCCTGTCCGAATCCGATGTCGTCGAAGCGCTGCAACGGATGGAAGTCTCCCTGCGGAAGGCCGCTGCCGTCGGGCACCGGCTGATCGTCGAATCCGTCGAACGGTCGATCCCCGCACACCTCGCCTGCCGCTCCATCAACGACTTCCTCGTCTCCACTCTCCGCATCTCGGGAGCCGATGCCGCGAAACGCGTGAAGGGCGCCACCAAGACCGGCACCTGGCACACCCTCAGCGGCGAGCCCATGGACGCCACTCTGCCCGCCACCGCGGCGGCCGGCCGCGAAGGCGCCATCGGCCCCGACCACGTTGCCGCCATCGCCAGAACCATGCGCCAACTCCCAAACGGCACTACCCCGGACGAAATCGACGCCGCAGAGCAGATCCTCGCCGACGCCGCCCGCTCCACCACCCCTGAAGACGTCACAAAGATCGGCATCCACCTGCTCGCTCACCTCAACCCCGACGGCAACGCCCCCGACGAACGCGAACGGAAGCGGCGCCGCGGCCTGCGGCTCGGCAAGCAAGGGACCGACCTGATGACCCCGATCTCCGGACTGCTCGACCCGGAGACGCGGGCACTCCTCGAACCGGTGCTCGCCAAACTCGCCCGCCCGGGCATGAACAACCCCGACGATCCCGAATCACCCTCTGGAGATGTCGATTCCCCGAATCTGGACCGTACGGCGATGGCGAAGGCCGCCGCACGCGACACCCGCACAGCGGTACAGCGCAACCACGACGCACTGAAGGCCGGGCTGCGGCAGATGCTGTCGTCCGGCGTGCTGGGCAGTCATCGCGGCCTACCGGTGACGGCGATCATGACAATGTCGGTACACCAACTCGAGAAGGCGTCCGGCGTGGCGACTACCGCCACCGGCGGCATCGTTCCCATCAGGGATGCACTGCGCATGGCGCAGAACGCCCACCCGGTGCTCGCCATTTTCGACCACAACGGCCGCCCCCTTCACCTCGGTCGCGCCCGGCGCCTCGCCTCGGCGGATCAGCGACTCGCCCTCATCGCAGCGTCTCGCGGGTGCACGCGTCCCGGTTGCGATGCTCCTGCGTCCCTCACAGCCGTGCACCACGTGAACGAGTGGCAGCACGGCGGCGCCACCGACATCACCAACGAGGATCTCGCCTGCGACAGCTGCCATGCCCTCGTTCACGACGGTCCCGGAGGCTGGAAAACCCGCGTCGCACCGCCCGGTGCCGCGCATCCAGGCCGTGTCGAATGGATCGCGCCACCTCACATCGACCCCGACCGGCGCCCCCGAGTCAATCACCGGCACCACCTGGATCATTTCGTCGCCGGCGCCCTCACCCGGCACCGATACCGTCGGGAACGGCCGAGCCGGAGAGATACATCCCGCGACGCCCGGAGCGATGACAACGCCCCGCCACATCCTTGATACCGAGACACGTCTCTCGGAAACAGTCGATCAGGTCGAGGACGTCGCGTGCGACGTACCCTGTGGTGCCGCGTTCGACGCTCTTGCGGGACAGGACTCCGGCGTCCGCGAGTTCCTCGAGCGCGGCTCGCGCTGCGGGGAACGAGACCCCGAGGATACGTTGCACAGTGCGCGCGGTCATGATCGGCGCCTCGGTGAGCACCGGAAGGATGCGTGCTGTCGCAGACCCCGCTCGGGGCTCCCCTCGAAGCCCTTGCGCCTCGCGGTGGCCGGCAAGGCGGCCAACCCACTCGAGCGCCAGCTCGTCGATGTCCCGTGCCAAACGTTGCGCGTGCTCCGATGCGATGCCAGCGGACTCGATAAACGTCGAGAGCCAATCGTTCACGCCAGCGACGGCGTCGGGATCGACCGGGTTGCCCACATACCGGTAGGCGCTCAACCCGTCGACGTAGCGGTCGCTGAGAGTCGACAGCACGAGACTGATCGGGAGCACCGCTTCCGGTGCCAGACCGCGCCTGGCAAGAACGGTGTGGATCAACGCGCGCCCGACCCTACCGTTGCCGTCGGTGAACGGATGGATCGTTTCGAACTGGGCGTGCACGATCCCGGCTTGAATCAGCGGTCCGTGCAGGGATCCGTTGAGGTAGTCGACGAGGTCGGTCATCAACGGTCCGACATCCTCGGGCGAGGGCGGGACGAAATCCGCTTCGAGCGGATGCCAATTCGAGCCTCCGATCCAGTTCTGAACCTGCCGGAGGCCGTGATGCCGTTCGTCGGGCAGTAGTGCTGCGTGCAGCATGACGATGTCATCCACGGTGACGGCGTCGGTGTCGACCAGACTGCTCGACGCGTGCCGGAGGACCGAGATGTTGTTGGCTACGAGGCGCGCCTGGTCGCTGAACCCGCGGATGTCCTCATCCTGCGCCAATTCGGCCAGGGCGACCTGCTGAGGTGACGGGGCGATCCCCTCGATCATCGAGCTGGCGATCGCCTCCGACCGCAGCAGAAATCGAGCGATCGACTGCAGTCCGCCCGAACCAGGACCTGTTCCGAGTCTCCGGATGTCGCGCTCTGCGGACGCGGCACGCGCAGCAAGGTCGGGAGGCATGATCAGTGGTCGGTCCGTCACCAGGTCGGGAAGGTAACGGTCGTAATGACCGCCACGACGATCGCGCGCAACCAGACCGGAACCGGGATCCGGCTTCCAATACGCGCGATACAGCTCGGCCACTGTGCGAATCCCTTCATTCTGCCCGATACAATCAAAGTTTAGTATCTCAACCTTTAATGCGCGACGATCGTATTGAAGGTTGTCGGCATTCGGCCCCGGACGGTCGTGTCAGACCCGGCCAGTAGTGTTCGTCGGCTCCGGACAACTCGGATGCCTGTGCCAAGATCGAGCACAGAACGACACGTCACTGCGCGGGCGCGCACACGAGCGAAGAGAGGACCACGGTCCATGGTGGGGAACTTCGACTTCCTACAGGCCGAATGGCCGCAGCTGCACGCCGAGGCAAAGAAGGCCGAGCGCGACGCACTCTTCGACCCGCGCACCACCTGCTTCTACGCCCGTCGCGTCGTCGAGCACGCCGTCAAATGGATCTACCGCACCCAGAGCCTGCCCGAGCCGTACAAGTCCGACCTCGCGGCCCGGCTACACGACGGCAAGTTCGTCGCCGTCGTCGGGCACTCTCTCGTCGCGAAAATGGATCTCATCCGCCGACTCGGCAACACCGCCGTCCACGAGACCAGGCCCGTCCCGAAGGACGCAGGCACGAAGATGCTCGCGGAACTATTCCACATCCTGTCCTGGCTGGCCCGCAACTATGCGACGCAGCCGTCGAGCAAGCCGTCGCCACAGCAGCAGTTCGACCCGGCGCGACTGCCCAAGCCCGGCGGCGGGGCAGTCGTCGCGAAGACCGTCGCACAGCTCGGCAAACTCGAAGCCGAGTTGGCCACCAAAGACGCGAAGCTCGAGAAGTCCGAGGCCGAGAAGCAAGACCTCATCGCGCAGGTCAAGGCCCGCGACGAGGCTGCCGAGACGGCAGACCTGGAGAAAGCGAGCCTCGAGCAGCTCATCGCGGAGCTGCGCGCCCAGATCGAGGCGGCCCACCAGGCCAGCGCCGCAGCCCCCGACACCCATGACTACGACGAAGCGCAGACCCGCCGCGACCTCGTCGACCTGATGCTCCGCGAATCCGGGTGGCTGCTCGACCAGCCGCGAGACCGCGAGTACCCGGTCACCGGAATGCCCGACAGCAAGAGCGGATTCGCCGACTACGTGCTGTGGAGCGCCGACGGGCGCCCGCTTGCCGTGGTGGAGGCGAAACGGACGTCCGTGGATCCGTTCGCCGGGAAGCAGCAGGCGAAGCTGTACGCCGACTGCCTCGAACAGATGACGGGGCACCGCCCGGTCATCTATTACACCAACGGTTTCGAACACCACTTCTGGGACGACCTGCGCTATCCGGTGCGGCAGGTGGCCGGGTTCCACACCCGCGACGAACTCGAACTTCTCGTCGCGCGCCGAGCCTCGATCAGGCCGCTGGCCGACATCCCGGTACCGCAGGAGATCGCAGGCCGGCCGTATCAGGAGAAGGCGATCCGCTCGGTCATCGAACGGTTCGAGCACGAGAATCAGCGGGCTGCATTGCTGGTGATGGCCACCGGATCCGGAAAGACCCGCACCGTCGTCGCACTCGCCGACATGCTGATGCGTGCCAACTGGGTGAAGCGCGTGCTGTTCCTGGCCGACCGCAAGGCCCTCGTCAAACAGGCAGTCGGCGCGTTCAAGACGCATCTACCCGATTCGTCGCCGGTGAACCTGCTGACCGACAAGAACACCGAGGGTCGCGTCTACGTCTCCACCTATCCGACGATGATGGGCCTTATCGACGAAACTGATAGTGGTGCAAAACGATTCGGTCCTGGTTACTTCGACCTCATCGTCATCGACGAGGCGCATCGTTCGGTGTACCAGAAGTACCGGCACATCTTCGGCTATTTCGACTCGCTGCTGCTCGGACTCACCGCCACCCCCAAGGACGAGGTGGACTACAACACCTATCAGTTGTTCCAGCTCGAAACCGGTGTCCCCACCGACAACTACTCGCTCGATCAGGCAATCAACGACAGGTTCCTCGTACCGCCGCGCGCGGTGACGGTGCCACTGACGTTCCCGCTGCACGGTATCCGGTACGCCGACCTCAGCGACGAGGAGAAGAAGCGGTACGAGGGGATCGACTGGGGCGACGACGTCCCCGACGACGAGATCCCCGACGTCGTCCAGGCCGAGGCCGTCAACAAGTGGCTGTTCAACATCGATACCGTCGACAAGGTCCTCGAAACGCTCATGACGCACGGGCATCGCGTCGCGGGAGGCGACAGGCTCGGCAAGACCATCGTCTTCGCGAAGAATGAGCGGCACGCCCAGTTCATCGCGGATCGGTTCGATGTCAACTACCCCGAGTTCAAGGGCTCCTTCGCGCGCGTCATCACACACTCGGTGACCTACGGTCAGGACCTCATCGACAAGTTCTCACAACCCGACCAGGAACCGCACATCGCCATCTCCGTCGACATGCTCGACACCGGCATCGACGTCCCTGAGGTCGTGAACCTGGTGTTCTTCAAACCCGTGCGGTCGAAGTCGAAGTTCTGGCAGATGGTCGGCCGCGGCACCCGTCTGCGACCTGACCTGTATGGTCCCGGCCAGGACAAGACGGACTTCTTCATCTTCGACGTGTGCGGCAACTTCGACTATTTCGATCAGCACCCGGATGCCTCCGAGGGTGCGCTCTCGCCCTCGCTGTCGCAGCGGCTGTTCACCGTACGCACCGAACTCGTGGCGGCACTGGACCGTTCCGGCGCGGCGACGGAGCTGCGCAAGGCGACTGCGGACACACTGCACACCCAGGTTGCCGGCATGCGGCTCGACAACTTCATCGTCCGCACTCGCCGTCGTGAGGTAGAGAAGTACGCCGACCGCGCCGCGTGGGACTCGCTGACAGAGCAGCAGGCCGCCGAGATCGTCGAGAGTCTCGCCGGGCTGCCGACCACCGTGCGCGACAGCGACGAGATGGCCAAGCGGTTCGATCTCGTCGTCCTGCGTGGCCAACTCGCCGTCATCATCGACGACGGCACTCTTCCGAAACACGAGGGCACCATCCGCGGTGTCGCCGACGGGCTGCTCGAGGAAGGGCTGACGATCCCGAAGGTCAAAGCCAAGGAAGAATTGCTCCGCGAGGTCGCGAGCGACGAATGGTGGCAGGACGTCACCCCGGAAATGCTCGAACACGCTCGGCGGGAACTGCGATCGGTCGTCGGGCTGCTGGAGAAGAAGAAGCGGGCCATCGTCTACACCGACTTCACTGATACCCGCGGCGAGGTCGTCGAAAGGAACATGCCGGAGATGTCGTCCGGTACCGATGTAGAGCGCTACACCGCGAAAGTGCGCGACTATCTGCGTCGCCAGCCCCACAACCTGGCCCTGCAGAAGCTGCGCTCCGGCAAATCGCTGACCCCGGCCGACTTGGAATCCCTCGAAGAGCTGCTGGCACGCAGCGGCGCCGGCGACTCCGAGGACATGGAACGGGCCATCGCAAACGCACAGGGGCTCGGGCGATTCATCCGCTCCCTGGTCGGTCTCGACCAGCAGGCCGTGCAGGAAGCTTTCGCGGAGTTCCTCGGTGAGCGGACCGCGTCGTCCAGCCAGATCGACTTCGTCAACCTCGTGATCAGTCACCTCACCCGGCACGGTGAGATGGACCCGAAGCTGCTGTTCGAGGCGCCGTTCACCGATACCGCGCCGCAGGGGCCGACCCAACTGTTCGCACCCGAGCAGACGAAACGGCTCGTCGGCGTCATCCGTTCGATAAGTGACTCCGCAGGAGCAGCCACCGCCTGACTCATCCGTGCGGGCAGGCACTCCGAATCCTGAGCGACCGGCACGCTCGAGGCAACATGGTGCCTGCACGTTCCGTGCCGGCCCGACCAGGAGGAGCTCTTGAGCACCACGACGACATCGAAACCCCACCGCTCTCGTCTGCGATGGCTGATACCCGCCGTGCTCCTTCTGGTGTGGCTCGGAATCGCGGGCGGCGGCGGGCCGTTCGCAGGCAAGCTCAGCGAAGTCGCCTCGACCGACGCGAGTTCCTTCCTGCCCGCCTCGGCGGAATCGACCCGCGCCGACGAGATCTACGCCGAGTTCCGCGACAGCGACGCGATTCCTGCGATTGTCGTCGCCGAGCGCGACGGCGGGATCACCCAGGACGACATCGCCTTCCTCGCCACGGAATCGGCGGGACCGCCGCCCATCCCCTCCGAGGACGGGCAGGCAGTGCAGATGATCGTCCCGATCGACAGCAACGTCGAGGTCAAGGATGCCGTCGAAGAGCTGCGTACCGCGCTCGAAGGCGCACCGGAAGGCCTGACCGTCCACGTGACCGGACCCGCGGGTCAGGCGGCGGATCTCTCGGCTGCGTTCGCCGGGATCGACGGACTGCTGTTGCTCGTCGCGGGCGGTGTGGTGCTGCTCATCTTGATCGTCGTCTACCGCAGTCCACTGCTGCCGTTCGTCGTCATCATCTCGGCCGTGTTCGCACTCGCGCTCGCCAGTGCGCTCGTCTACCTGCTCGCCGACGCAGGCACCATCGCGCTCAACGGGCAGAGCCAGGGCATCATGTTCATCCTGGTATTCGGTGCAGCCACCGACTATGCGTTGTTGCTTGTGGCCCGCTTCAGAGAAGAATTGCGCATCCAGGAAGACAAGTACGCTGCCATGCGCACAGCGTGGCGCGCCTCGCTCGAACCCATCGCAGCATCGGCGGGCACCGTCATCCTCGGTGTGCTCTGCTTGCTGCTGTCCGATCTGAACTCCAACCGCGGTCTCGGACCGGTCGCCGCGATCGGTATTGCCGCGTCGTTCGTCGCCTCCATGACATTCCTGCCCGCCGCCCTCGTCCTACTCGGGCGAGTCGCCTTCTGGCCCACCCGGCCGCGGTACGAACCGAATTTCGACAGCGACAACCTCGAACAGGCGCACCGCTTCTGGAACCGAATCGCCCAGTGGGTGGGATCGAAACCGCGACCCATCTGGATCGTGTGCAGTCTCGTACTCGTCGCCTTCGCGCTGCTGCTGCCGCAATTCAAGGCTGCCGGTGTGGCATCGTCCGATCTGTTCCTCCTGCAGACCGATTCCAAGTCCGGACAGCAGATCCTCGGCGAGCACTTCGACGCAGGCAGCGGTTCGCCGACCGTGATCATCGCAAACGAACCGTCACGCGACGCAGTTACCGACGCCGCCCGGATCGAGGGCGTCACGACCGTCGAACCTGTCACCGGCCCGGACGGTGCCCCCACCGTCGTCGACGGGCAGATCGCTCTCCAGGCCACCCTGTCCGACGCGGCCGACTCGCTCGAGGCGGAGGCGACAGTCGAACGCATCCGCGAGGCCGTGCACGCGGTGCCCGGCTCCGACGCCCTCGTCGGCGGGCCCACCGCGGTCGACCTCGATACCAAGGACACCGCTACCCGCGACCGCACACTGATCATCCCGGTCGTCGCACTCGTGGTGCTGCTGGTGCTCATCGTGCTGCTGCGGGCGATCGTCGCGCCGATTCTGCTGATGCTCACCGTCATCGTGTCGTTCGCGGCCACTCTCGGTGTGTCGTCGCTGCTGTTCAACCACGTGTTCAACTTCCCCGGCTCGGATCCGGTGGTGCCGCTCTTCGCATTCGTGTTCCTCGTTGCGCTCGGCGTCGACTACAACATCTTCCTCATGACCCGGGTGCGCGAGGAAACGAAGAAGGTGGGCACGCGCACCGGCACGCTCCGTGCGCTCACGGTCACCGGCGGGGTTATCACGTCGGCGGGAATCGTGCTTGCCGCCACGTTCTCGGCGCTGGCGGTCATTCCGCTGCTGTTCCTTGCGCAACTCGCGTTCATCGTCGCGTTCGGTGTACTGCTCGATGCGCTTCTGGTGCGGTCGCTGGTGGTTCCGGCACTGACGATCGACATCGGCCGCAAGGTCTGGTGGCCGAGCGCACTGTCGCGTAGCGAGCCCGATACCGCGGCCGAGACCGACACGAAGGCAGTGTCCTAGCGCGTACCGTTCGCAACGGAGGCCCGACAACGATACGGTCGGGACATGTCTGCGGATCTCACCGCGAGGCCGGATCCACCGTCCCCGGTGACGGTTCCGTCTCCCACAGCGCCCACACGCTTCCACGCCCGCATGACGGCGGTTCCACACTTCTTCGGAGTGGCGCTCGCCGTGTATGCGGGCGTGGTCGCGTTGTGGTCGCTGTCGCCCACATTGCGCGTCTGGCTTCACACGCCGCGCGAGTACATCGACGAGTACTACTTCGACGCCCCCGATACGAGTCTGTCGTTCGCGCTCGTCGTCGCGGTGCTCGCCGCCGCGATCGCGGGGCGCAAGCGCATCGCCTGGTGGATCCTCACGATCTACCTCGGCGGGTTCGCGCTCACGAATCTGATGCTCGCGATCGTGGACCGCGATCCGAGCCACCTCGGGGCGTTGATCGTGCATCTGCTGCTCGTGGGGGTGCTGCTGCTCTCGTTCGGCGAATTCGACACGCGTGTGCGGCCGGGTTCGATTCCGTGGTCGCTGGTGGTCCTCGTGGGAGGACTCGTCACCGCGACATTGATCGGCTGGGGGCTCGTCGAACTGTTTCCCGGAACTCTGCCTCCCGAGGACCGCTTGTGGTGGGCAGTCAATCGCGTCACCGCCCTGACCTTCATCGACAACGACCAGTTCAGCGGGCACACACACTGGCTCGTCAGCACCGCCCTCGGGTTCCTCGGCGCACTTGCGTTGCTTGCCGCACTGTTCGTACTGTTCCGATCCCAACGCTCGTCGAATGCGCTCACCGGGACAGACGAATCCGCAATCCGGCGACTGCTCGATCAGCACGGCGACGACTCGCTCGGTTACTTCGCGACGCGACGCGACAAGGCCGTGGTGTTCGCACCGAGTGGTAAGGCTGCCGTCACCTATCGCGTCGAGATCGGTGTGTGCCTTGCCTCGGGCGATCCGGTGGGCGATCCCGAGGCGTGGCCGCACGCGATCGACGAATGGCTGGGCCTTGCCCGCGCGTACGGATGGACACCTGCCGTGATGGGCGCGAGCGAGGACGGCGCCCGGGCGTATCACCGTGCCGGACTGTCGGTCCTGCAGCTCGGCGACGAGGCGGTATTGCACACGCAGGGATTCTCTCTCACCGGCCACGACATGAAGCCGGTGCGACAGGCCGTCAACCGGGCACGCAAGCACGGTGTGTCCGTACGGATTCGACGACACTTCGATGTCGGCACCGGCGAGATGGCCAACGTGATCCGGCTCGCCGACGCCTGGCGCGACACCGACACCGAACGCGGATTCTCAATGGCACTCGGCCGGCTGGGCGATCCACTCGACGCGAACTGTCTTCTCGTCGAGGCGATCGTCGACGGCACACCGGTCGCGATGCTGTCACTCGCGCCCTGGGGTGAAAACAGCGTGTCGCTCGATCTGATGCGTCGTGACCCGGCGGCACCGAACGGTGTCGTCGAGTTCATGGTCACCGAGCTCGCCACCCACGCATCGATTTTCGGAATCGACCGAATCTCACTGAACTTCGCGGTCTTCCGCTCCGCGTTCGAAGAGGGCTCTCGCATCGGGGCCGGGCCGGTCATGCGGTTGTGGCGATCGATACTGCTGTTCTTCTCCCGGTGGTGGCAACTCGAAGCTCTCTACCGATCCAACGTCAAGTACCACCCCGAATGGGTGCCGCGCTTCCTGTGTTTCCGCGACAACCGCGAGATTCCGCGTATCGCACTGGCTTCGTCGGTTGCCGAGGGTTTTCTCACGGTGCCCAGTTTCGGTCGCCGGAAACTCCTGAAGCACACCGGTACCCATTCGATGCTGCCGGTCGACCCCGACGCGGTGCCCGAGCACGGAAGTATCCCGGAGGCCGACTCCGCCCCATCGCGATCGGCACACTCCGGCGGTAATCGCCGAGGCCCTGAGCAGGACCGCGTACGGATGAATACGTTGGAGAGGATCGTCGAGTACGGCGTCGACCCCTATCCGGTCGCCGACGCACCGACCCATACCGTTGCCGAAGCCCGCGAGACGACCCGCGGGGGGCCGGTTCAGGTCGCCGGCCGGATATTACGGATCCGCGATTTCGGTGGAGTCCTGTTCGCCGTCGTGCGTGACTGGTCCGGTGATGTGCAGATCCTCGTCGATCGCGAACGGGTCGGTGGCCGCCAATTCCTGTTCGACCTCGGCGATCTCGTTGAAGTCTCCGGCGAGATGGGTCGCAGTCGGACCGGGGAGGTCTCCTTGCTGGCCGACTCGTGGCGAATCAACGGTAAGTGTCTGCATCCGCTGCCCGACAAGTGGCGCGGTCTTGTCGATCCGGAGGCGAAAGTTCGCCAGCGGTACGTGGATCTGGCGATCGACCGCAACGCCCAGCGGCTACTGGCTGCCCGCAGTGCCGTGGTGCGGTCCCTGCGCGACCAGCTGCAGGACGTCGGATACCTCGAGGTCGAGACACCGATCCTGCAGTCCGTACACGGCGGGGCGAATGCAGCACCGTTCACCACGCACATCAACGCCTACGACACCGACCTGTATCTGCGGATCGCACCCGAGTTGTATCTCAAACGCCTGTGCGTGGCCGGGATGGAGAAAGTGTTCGAGATCGGACGCGTATTCCGCAACGAAGGTACAGATTTCAAGCATAATCCGGAATTCACGATCCTCGAGGCGTACGAGGCGCACAGCGACTACGAAAAAATGCTCACACTCGCCCGCACCCTGATCCAGCGGGCGGCGGTCGCCGCGCACGGACGCGAGATCATCGTTCGCCGCGACGACCACGGCACGCCGGTGGAGATCGACATTTCGGGTGAGTGGCCGATCAAGACCTTCCACGACGCGTTGTCCGAGGCCCTGGGCACGTTCGTCGACGCAGAGACCCCGGCCGAGGTACTACGCCGGATGTGCGACGAACGCTCGATCGCCTACGACCCGGCGTGGGACGCAGGCGCGACTGCACAGGAACTCTACGAGCACCTCGTCGAATCCCGTACCGAATTTCCGACGTTCTACACCGACTTCCCCACGTCCGTCTCGCCTCTGACCAGACCGCACCCGCGCAAACGTGGTGTCGCGGCGAAGTGGGACCTGGTCGCGTGGGGTGTCGAACTCGGCACCGCCTACAGCGAATTGACCGATCCGATCGATCAGCGGGCGCGGCTCACCGAGCAGTCACTTCTCGCCGCGGGCGGCGACGAGGAAGCGATGGAGCTCGACGACGATTTCCTGCACGCACTCGAGTACGCGATGCCGCCGACAGGTGGTCTCGGTATGGGCGTCGACCGAATCGTGATGTTGATCCTCGGTGGGAGTATCCGCGAATCACTCGCATTCCCGTTCGTAAAGCCGCGGCATTCGCAAAGCTGACGTCGAATACACATTCCCCCTGCACCGGACGGTTGACACCCTTCACAGCAGGCAGATCACGCTTCGGGTCTTTACCCGAACTTTGGGTGGAGATTTGTACAATATCACCCTCAAGGGGTAGAACGTATTCCAGCGCACTTTCTCACGCGCCGAAATAGCCCTGTGTGGAAGGAAAACCGAGCGTGAAACTCCGCCGCAGCAGCATCTTCCAGCTCGGCAACTGGCAGCTGAGATACAAACTCGGTGTCGTCGTCGCCGTGCCCCTCCTCGCAGCAATGCTGCTCGGTGGTCTCCGCATCAGCACTCAGCTCGAGGAATCGAGCCGGTACGACGCCCTCTCCGACCAGATTGCCGTCGCACCGGCACTGCTCGAGTACTCGACCGCCCTCGTGAGCATGGTGACCGTGACCGGCCTCGGAATCCCACCGACGCTGGCGACCTCGGAAGACGTCACCACAACGATGCGACAGGTGGTCGATACGGCAGACGAGAGCGGACTCGGCCCGGCCATCCACAAGGAACTCGACGCACTCCTCACCGACGGCGCAATCCTTCACGACGGCGTGATGAATTCGGGCATGTCTGCGGAGGAACGAGAGCGACGCACCACCGATTTCCTGGTCAGATGCAAGAAAATCTTCCGCGACATCTTCGACCTTCTCGAAGACAACGACGCACTCGTCGACGCCTCCAATCTGATCACCGTGTGGGACGCACAGCTCAATCTGCTCAGCGAGATGGAAACGCTCGGCATGCTTGCAACCAATCCCGAAGCGGCACAGGCCGCTGCATTGAAGGCCATCAACAACGAGGAGTCGACTCTACGGCTGCTACTCGGCTCGCGGCTCGACACCGGCCAGATCGAAGGAATGCTCGGCGACATCGCAGCACGCCGGACGCTGATCCAGAACTACACACCCACCCGCCAATTCGGCGAGCAACTACGCGGTTCGATGGTGGCGGCTTCTGCGCCGTACGCCGACACCATCGTCCATGCCAGCGATCAGATCACGACGACACTCGACCGCCTCACCTCCGACGCCCGATCCGACGCCATCCGCGACTCGATCCTGATCGGCACGCTACTCGTGGTCGCGCTCGGACTCGGCCTGCTCGTCGCGCGATCTCTTGGCCTCCCACTCCGTCGGCTCCGCAAGGAAACCCTGGCCGCCGCCGAGACCGAACTTCCCAACGCAATCGCAGCGGTGAAGGACGGCGCCGACGTCGAGAGCGTCCGCCTCGCACCGATCGGCATCGAGACCACCGAAGAGATCGGCCAGGTGTCGCGAGCTGTGGATTCGATGAAGAACGAAGCTCTCCGGCTCGCGGGCGAGCAGGCACACCTGCGGCAGCAAGTGAACGTCATGTTCGAAACCCTCGCACGACGAAACAAGACTCTTGTCGAACAGCAGCTCTCGCTCATCGATTCGCTCGAATACCAGGAGAAGGACCCCGCCCGCCTGCAAAGCCTGTTCTCCCTCGACCATCTTGCAGCGCGCATGCGTCGCACCGGCGAGTCGTTGCTCGTGCTCGCGGGCACCCGGCCTCGCACCCGCACATCACCGGCGCCGCTCACCGACGTGTTGCGGGGCGCGGTCTCCCAGGTCGAGAACTACCAGCGGGTCCACATCGGGCGCACGCCGCACGGCTATCTCGTCGGAAAAGCCGTCGACGACGTGGTGCATATGGTTGCCGAGCTCGTCGACAATGCGCTGCGCGCGTCTCCTCCCAACAGCCCGGTAAGACTCGAATTCGCATCCGCAGAGGGTGGCGGGCTTCTGCTCGAGATTGCGGATGTGGGGATCGGTATCCCGCGCGATGCACTCGAGCAGATCAACCTGCGTCTCTCCGCGTGGGACGAGGCCGACGTCAACGCGCCTCGGCAGATGGGCTTGTTCGTGGTGGGTCGCCTCGCTGCGCGCAACGGCATGAACGTCCGGCTTCGCCCCACGTTCGACTCGGACACCAATGCCGGTGTGACCGCATCGGTCTACTTCCCCTCGTCCTTGCTCGCCGAAATCCAGGCACCGAGCACCACCGCGATCACCGAACGCCCGCGTCGGCTCTCCCCAGAGAACGACCCGTCGCAGCACATGCAAGGAGGACGCTGAGGGCGCGCATGTTTCACGTGAAACGGGGGCGTTTACGCCTGCCCGCGCACGCCTGGCATGGTGGACACCGTGCAGCTTCTCCTGATCCGCCACGCCCAACCGGAATACGCCCGCGTGAACCTGGGGCGCGCTGATCCGTCCCTGACCGAACAGGGACTGGTTCAAGCCGGACGGCTGGTGGAAGCGCTCGCGCCCTACCGGATCGCGCGGTTGTTCTCGAGCCCGCAGCTCCGGGCGCTCCAAACAGCCCAGCCACTCGCCGACCGGCTGACGCTGCCGGTCGAGCAGATCGCGGGCCTCGCGGAGTACGACTACGAGCTCGATCACTACATTCCGTTCGAAACCGCGAAAGAACTCGGATCCGACGCCTATCAGCGCATCCTTGCTGGTCACCTTCCCGATTTCGTCGATGCGGAACTTTTCCGCACGCGGGTGCTGACGTCGGTCGAGCAGGTCGTTTCCTCGTGTACGCATGAGGAGACCGCGGTGGTCGTCGCGCACGGCGGGGTCATCAACATCGTGCTGCAAGACCTCCTCGGGCTCGAGTTGCCGCTGGCATTCCCGATCGAATACGCATCGGTCACGCGCCTTCTCGTCTCCCGCGCGGGTCGGCGGCGGGTGGCGTCGATCAACGAGACAGGGCATGTGCGCGACACATTGCGCGTGTGAAACCGGCACACGGGCCGAGCGCAGCTCCTACGCTGAGGGGCCATGCGCACCTTCAGCCGAACAGTGTCCATAGTTGCTCTGGCCGGCGCTGCGGTGCTCGGCACCGCAGGCACCGCAGCTGCCGACGAGTGGCCCTCCGACAACGGCGCGGTGACCGTCGTCGAACAGCCCGACTTCCTCGTTCCGAGCGACGGCGAGTTCTGGAATCCGCTGGTCGCGAAAAACCGGCTCACCTCACCGTTCGGTGAGTCGACGCGAATCGAATGTACGCAATTCCACGGCGTACTCCTCGACTGCTGGCAGGCCGACCAGAACGGAAATCCGCACAAGCTCACCGCACTCCCGTTCAACTTCCCCGCGGTCACCGGTTCCTCGGAGCCGGGTGGAGGTCCGTCGCACTTCGTGTATCTCGGCTGATATCGGAAGCCGCGTCGTCCACTGCCGCACCGGCTCACCCATCCGCTTCATGTTCGGTACCGAAGTCCTCCCCGACATGACGGAAGGACAGGTGCATGACGACGAACGAGGAGAGCACGCACGAGGGCAACCCGGAAACGGGGAATCGCAGACCGCATGCGCGGCCCGTGCTCGCGGCGCGGGCGCTCGCCGGCATACTGGCCGCTGCGGTCACCCTGGGAGTGGGCGAACTCGTAGCGGTGCCGTTCGGATCGTCCGCGTCCCCGTTCTTCGCAGTCGGATCCACGACCGTCGACCGAAGTCCTTCGTGGGCGCGTGAGATCGCGATCACCACCTTCGGCACCAATGACAAGACAGCGCTGTTCATCGGGATGAGCATCCTGATCGCGGTGTTCGCCGCGCTCGCCGGGATCGTCGAGCGGCCCGGGCGCCCCTACGGCAGTCTCGTTCTCGTTGGCCTCGGCCTCGTCGGGGTATATGCAGCCACGACCCGGCCCGATGCGACCGCCGTCGCTGCCGTTCCGACAATCGTGGGTGTCGCCGCAGGGGTCGCAACCTTGACGACTCTCACCCGGTGCGCGCTCGGGATCGACAAGGCAGCACACGCAGGCTCAGGGTTTCCCCGCCGACGATTTCTCGTACTGGCAGGCGCCGCTGCTGCCGTCGCAGTGTCCGCCGGTATGGCAGGCCGTCACCTCGCAGGCTCGATCGCCGGTGCCGTCCGCAACCGCATGGCCTTCGTTGCACCACTCGTGAAGACGGGCGATCGTGCGCCGGCGGTCGCACCCGGCTCCGAGATCACAGTCCCCGGAGCGACACCGTTCATCACCGGTAACAACAGCTTCTACCGCATCGACACCGCTTTGCAGGTGCCGATGCTCACCACCGACGACTGGGCACTGCGGATACATGGCATGGTCGATCGGGAGATCACGTTGAACTGGGACGATCTCACGGCTCGCACACCGGTCGAACGCACCATCACTCTGACCTGCGTGTCCAACGAGGTCGGCGGATCTCTCGCAGGCACCGCCACCTGGATCGGCTACCCGATCAAAGACCTACTCGACGAGGTAGGCATCTCGCCCGACGCCGACATGCTGTTGTCGACCAGTGTCGACGGATTCACCGTCGGCACGCCGACAGCACTCGTGCGTGACGGCCGCGACGCGCTGCTCGCGGTGACGATGAACGGTGAGCCGCTGCCTTTCGAGCACGGCTATCCGGTCCGGCAGGTGATCCCCGGCCTGTACGGATTCGTCTCGGCCACAAAGTGGGTCGTGGACTGGGAGGTGACACGGTTCGACCGGGCACAGGCGTATTGGACGCGTCGCGGTTGGGCCGAGCAGGCACCGATCAAGACAGCGTCCCGGATCGATGTTCCGGCGCCGTTCGCACGTGTCACCGGAGGCGAGGTCCTGGTCGCGGGTACGGCATGGGCCCAGCACCGCGGTATCGCCCGGGTCGAAGTGCGGGTGGACGGAGGCCCGTGGGACGACGCGACCCTAGCCGAGGAATACTCCATCGACACCTGGCGTCAATGGCATTGGAAGTGGCAGGCCGTTCCCGGCACGCACACCCTTCAGGTACGGGCGACCGATCGAGGCGGCGAGGTCCAGACCGAACTGCGCGTCGAGCCGATCCCCGACGGCGCCAGCGGATGGCACACCCGCTCGATCACCGTCGTGTGAGCACCGTCGTGTGAGCACTGTGAGCCGGACACATGCGGTTTCGTCGTGTTGGATGGAAGCATGCCCACTCGGTACGCGCAGATCCGACGATGGCGAGCCGGAACCTCTATCCGCGCCCGCCTCCACGACCTGACCGGCACGCTGGTCGTGGTCACCGGCGGCGCAAGCGGAATCGGTCGCGCCGCCGCTCGCGCCTTCTCGGCCGCGGGCGCGATCGTTGTGGTGGCGGACAAAGATCTCGATGGTGCGCTCGAAACAGTGCACCTGATCGACAATCCCGGATCTGCAGGTGGTTCGACCGCCGTCTTCGGCGGCGGCGCACATGCCTACGAGCTCGATGTCGCAGACGAGGCGCAGGTCCGTGAGTTCGCGAAGACTGTCCGGTCACGGCACGGAATTCCCGACGTGCTCGTCAACAACGCCGGGTTCGGAGTCATCGGCGCATTCGTCGACACACCGCAGTCGGTCTTCGAAGATGTCATGAACACCAACTTCTGGGGTGCGGTGTACGGGTGCCGCTCGTTCACCACGCAGATGATCGAACGCGGTACCGGGGGACACATCGTGAATGTGTCGTCGGCAGCAGCATTCATGACGCAGCGGAACCTGACGGCCTACTCGACGAGCAAAGCCGCAGTTTTCATGCTTTCGGAATGCCTACGCGCCGAGCTGATCGAACACGGTATCGGTGTGACCGTGGTGTGCCCGGATCTGGTGAACACGAATCTGACCCGGAACTCCGAATACGTCGCTCCGAGCCGGGAGAAGCGCGCCGCTCGCCGCGAGCACGCGCTGTCGCTCCACCGCAGATTGCACGTCGAACCCGAGCGCGTCGCCGATGCGATCGTCTCCGCGGTGCGCCACAACCGGCCCATCGTCACCGTCGCTCCGGGTGCGAAGGCCAGGAAGTGGCTGAGCCGCTTGGCTCCACGGGTAGTGAGGGTGGGCTCGCGTTTCGATCTCGATTGATCGCGCGCCCCGCGGCCTCATACCTTCGACGCGAGCCAGTCGTTGAGCCAGATCGTTGCCGTCGTACCGCGGTCGTCGACCGCATAGTTCGAGTAGTCCTGGTGGACCTGGGAGCCGTAGAACTCGCGGATCTGTGTCTCCCGTTCGAAGTTCGCCTCGGGGCTGATCTGCAGTTGCAACATCGGTACCCCGCCCGCGGCCATGATGTCGTTGTAGAGAATGGTGGCCTCGTCGCGATAGTGCTCGAATTGGTCGGGGCCGGTTCCCGCTGTGATAGCCATGAACCCGGCGAGGCGCGTCACGTAGTCCTCGCGGGAGGTCGAGCAGTACAGGTCTCCGACGGCGCAGATAGTGCGGACGTTGGGGCTCACCAATCCGAACCCACCGACGCGTGAGCCACCTGCGCCGTTGCCGGGCACAGGAGGTCCGACGAGCGAATCGGTTTCGGAGCGACGCGGATCGGAGATCAGGCCGACCGCGGTGAGCCGGTGTGGCGGGATCACACCGAGTCCGGTGCCGATCTCGGCGGCGAGATCGCCCGCGGCGTCGGCACCCTGGCTGTACCCGACAAGCGCGAAATCGGTGCCGGGGCAGTGCGCCGCGGTACCGGCGATCAGATCCCTGGCGTTGTCGACCGCCCGGTTGCGGGAGATGCCGTACATGTCGCCCTCCCACGGGAAGGCAGTGGCCGGGTACTGCACATAATCGACCCGGGCTCCGGCGGGAAGCCCGGCCGTGACCTGGGCCAGCATGCCGTTACCACGTTCGGGGTCGGGGGTGCTCGACGTCTCCCACGTCCCAGGGACGGCGATCACGTTCAACGTCGGACAGCCACCCGGAACAGCTTGCGCTGCAGGCGCTGCCACCATCGCACCTGCGACTGCGGCTACTGCCGCCAACATTGCCGATGCCTTACCGAACCCCATGGAAGATCCCCCGCCCCGTTTCGTCACATCACGCCGCGCCCAAGTTTCCATCACGAATATGACACATCGGTGAACTCGGCGTGATTCGAGTCGGTATTTTCGGCAGAACGGAACCTATCCGCGCACGACGGTGACGGCGCCGCCCCCGATGTTGGTGACGAATACGTTGCTGGTGCCGTGGTCGAGAGCAGTAACCGGATCGGGCTTCTCGACAACCCTCGAGACCGGTCCTCCGGCACGATCGACCACGGTCACCGCGGGTCCGAAGAAGTTGGTGACGTAGACGTTGCCGGTGATCGGGTCGGTCACCACCATGCCCGGCGGGGCCGGAATCTCCGCGGGCAGAGGACCCCTCGCGTGGTCCCAATCGATCACCTCGACCGAACCCGTCCCGATGTTGGTGACGAACACGCCGTCGCTGCCCGCATCGAGTTCCATCTGCGGCAACAGCTCGGGCTCGCTCGCTGCCGGCTGCGGCCTCGGCGCGACCGCGTGGCGGTCGACGGTCACGCCACCGGTGCCTAGATTCGTGACCGCGACGTTGCCGATACCCCCGTCGACGCGCATCTCGAGCGGGGCGTCGGTCACATGGGTGCGTCCCGGTTCGCGTCCTTCCGGATGTGTCACATTCACCGTGCCCGGTCCGACGTTGGTGATGCAGGAATTACCGGTACCACCATCGACGCCCAGCAGCATGAGGCCGTCGAACCCGAAAACCGGTGCTACCGGCGAGGCCCCGTCGACGGTGACGATGCCCCCGGCGTTGCGAACGCAGTCGCTCAACGGATCGGCCGCCGCCGTGTGCGCTGCCGATACGGCTATCGCGGTAGCGCCCGCGCCGACCGCGACCGCCGTCAGTGCCCGCCTCGTGACACTCCCGGATGCAGTCATGCGCAGAACGATAACCGCTCCGGCACCGCGCGGCAGCGGAACACACCGGGCCGCCCACCGGAGTCCGGTGAGCGGCCCTGTGTGAGTGGGTCAGCGCTGCGGCACTGTCCGCGTGGTGATCGGGACGGGCAGTGCCGTTGCTCCCTCGAGGTACTGATCGACCGCGGCCGCGCACGAGCGTCCTTCGGCGATGGCCCACACGATCAGCGACTGCCCGCGACCCATGTCGCCTGCGACGAACACACCGTCGACATTCGTGTTCCACTCCGACGAGCGGGCGACGTTGCCGCGCTGGTCGAAATCGACACCCAGATCGGTGAGCAGGCCGGGCTTCTCGGCTCCGGTGAAGCCCATCGCGAGCAGCACGAGGTCTGCCTCGAGCTCGAAGTCGCTGCCCTCGACCTTCTCGAACTTGCCGTTCACCATCTGCACTTCGTGTGCCTTCAGTGCGGTGACCTTGCCGTCCTTGCCGACGAACTCCTCGGTGTTGACCGAGAAAACCCGCTCGCCGCCTTCCTCGTGCGCAGACGAGACCCGGTACATGAGGGGGTAGGTCGGCCACGGAGTCGAGTCGGCACGCGCCTCCGGCGGACGCGGCATGATCTCGAACTGGTGAACGCTCTCGGCGCCCTGCCGGTGCGAGGTGCCCAGGCAGTCCGCCCCGGTGTCACCGCCACCGATGATGACGACCTTCTTGCCCGCGGCCGTGATCGTGGGTGCGGGCAGATCGCCGAGCTGGACCCGGTTCGCGATCGGCAGGAACTCCATCGCCTGGTGGATGCCGTGGAGTTCCCGCCCCGGGATCGGCAGGTCGCGTGCGACCGTGGCGCCGCCTGCGAGGACGACCGCGTCGAACTGCTCACGCAGCTGCTCAGCGGTGATGTCCACGCCCACGTTCACGCCGGTGCGGAAGACGGTGCCCTCGGCCTCCATCTGCGCGAGACGACGGTCGATGAACCGCTTCTCCATCTTGAACTCGGGAATGCCGTAGCGGAGCAGACCACCGATGCGGTCAGCACGCTCGAACACCGTGACGCTGTGGCCGGCGCGGGTGAGCTGCTGCGCTGCAGCAAGCCCGGCCGGACCCGACCCCACGACCGCGACCTTTCGTCCGGTGAGCTTCGACGGCGGGATCGGGGTGACCTTGCCTTCGTCGAATGCCTTCTCGACGAGTTCCACCTCGACCTGTTTGATGGTGACCGGGTCCTGGTTGATGCCCAGCACGCACGATGCCTCGCACGGGGCGGGGCACAGCCTGCCCGTGAACTCCGGGAAGTTGTTCGTGGCGTGGAGTCGCTCGATGCCGTCGTCCCACTTGCCCTTGTAGGCAAGGTCGTTCCACTCGGGGATCAGATTTCCGAGGGGACAACCGTTGTGGCAGAAAGGGATTCCACAGTCCATGCAGCGGCTCGCCTGGATCTGGAGGGACTCGAGCGGGAACGGCTCGTAGACCTCCTTCCAGTCGAGCAGCCGAAGGGGAACCGGACGACGGACCGGTGTTTCGCGAGAACCGTGCTTCAGGAAGCCGTTCGGATCAGCCACGAGCCGCCTCCATGATCGCTTCGTCAACGTTCGCACCACGAATGGTGGCGTCCTTGATAGCCATGAGAACCTTCTTGTAATCGCGAGGCATCACCTTCGCGAAGTGGCCGACCTGCTGTGACCAGTCGGCCAGAATACGGGCTGCAACCTCGGAGCCCGTCTCGTCACGATGTCGCTCGACGGCACCCTTGAGCCAGACGAAGTCCTCGCCTTCGAGGTCTTCGAGATCGACCAGCTCGGTGTTCAGGTTGTCTTCGAATTCCTTGTCCGGGTTGTACACGAACGCGACACCACCCGACATACCTGCGCCGAAGTTGCGTCCTGTCCTGCCGAGGATGACGACCTTGCCGCCCGTCATGTACTCGCAACCGTGGTCGCCGACGCCCTCGACGACAGCCGTGGCGCCCGAGTTACGCACCGCGAAGCGCTCACCGGCGATACCGCGGATGAGTGCTTCACCGCCGGTGGCGCCGAACAAGATCACGTTGCCTGCGACGATGTTGTCCTCGGCGACGAATCCGGGCGCCACGTCCTCCGGCGGACGCACCACGATGCGACCACCCGACAGGCCCTTGCCGACGAAGTCGTTGGCGTCGCCGAGAAGCTTCAACGTGATGCCCTTGGGGACGTACGCGCCGAAGCTGTTACCCGCCGAACCGGTCAAGGTGATGTCGATCGTGTTGTCCGGCAGCCCCTCCGCACCGTAGCGCTTCGTGAGCTCGTGACCGAGCATCGTGCCCACCGTGCGGTTGACGTTGGTGACGGTGGTGTCGATCGACACCGGGGTGCCCGACTCCAGAGCGGCCTGCGCCTTGACGATCAGTTCGTTGTCGAGCGCCTTGTCGAGAGCGTGGTACTGCTCCTTGGTGCAGTACATGTCCTGATCGGTGAAGATCGGCGACGTCACCTTCTCGAGCAGCGGCGACAGATCGAGCTTCGATGCTCGATAGTGCTCGACGGCTTTGACGGTGTCGAGGCAGTCGACCTGACCGATCGCTTCGTCGAGGCTGCGGAATCCGAGCTCGGCAAGGTACTCGCGCACCTCCTCGGCGATGTACAGCATGAAGTTCTCGACGAACTCCGGCTTGCCCGTGAACCGCTTGCGCAGCACCGGGTTCTGGGTCGCAACACCCACCGGGCACGTGTCGAGATGGCACACGCGCATCATGATGCAGCCCGACACGACGAGCGGTGCGGTCGCGAAGCCGAACTCCTCGCCACCGAGCAGCGCCGCGACCATGACGTCACGACCGGTCTTCATCTGACCGTCGACCTGCACGACGATGCGGTCGCGCAGACCGTTGAGCATCAGGGTCTGCTGAGTCTCGGCGAGACCGATCTCCCACGGAGCACCCGCGTGCTTGAGCGACGTCAGCGGCGACGCACCCGTGCCACCGTCGTGGCCCGAGATGAGCACGACGTCGGCGTGCGCCTTCGACACGCCCGCCGCGACCGTGCCCACACCGAGCTCGGAGACGAGCTTGACGTGGATGCGAGCCTGCGGATTCGCATTCTTCAGATCGTGGATCAACTGCGCGAGATCCTCGATCGAGTAGATGTCGTGGTGCGGCGGCGGCGAGATGAGGCCGACGCCCGGCGTCGAACCACGCACCTCCGCGACCCACGGGTACACCTTGTGCGGCGGCAGCTGGCCGCCCTCACCGGGCTTGGCACCCTGCGCCATCTTGATCTGGATGTCGGTGCAGTTCGACAGGTAGTGCGACGACACACCGAAGCGGCCGGACGCCACCTGCTTGATCGCCGAGCGGCGGAAGTCACCGTTCGCGTCGGGGGTGAAACGCGACGGGTGCTCGCCGCCCTCACCGGAATTGGAGCGGCCGCCGAGGCGGTTCATGGCGATCGCGAGGGTCTCGTGGGCCTCCGCCGAGATCGAGCCGTAGCTCATCGCACCGGTGGAGAACCGCTTGACGATCTCGCTGGCCGGCTCGACCTCCTCGATCGGAACCGACGGGCGCAGGCCCGTCTTGAACTCGAAGAGTCCACGCAGTGACGCGAGCCGCTCCGACTGGTCGTCGACCAGCTTCGTGTACTCCTTGAAGATCTTGTACTGGCCGGTGCGAGTGGCGTGCTGGAGCTTGAACACCGTGTCCGGATTGAACAGGTGGTATTCGCCCTCGCGACGCCACTGGTACTCGCCGCCCACCTCGAGCTCGCGGTGCGCATGCTCGGACGGGCGATCGAGGAACGCCATCCGGTGCCGCGCAGCGACATCCGCCGCGATCTCCTCGAGGCCGATGCCGCCGAGCTGGCTCTGCAATCCGGTGAAGTACTCGTCGACGAGCTCCTGCGACAGGCCGATGACTTGGAACAGCTGCGCGCCGGTGTAGGACGCGAGCGTGGAGATGCCCATCTTGGACATCACCTTGAGCACGCCCTTCGACGCCGCCTTGATGTAGTTGGCGATCGCCTTGTCGAGGGTCATGCCTTCGGGCAGGTCACCGTTCTGGAGCAGTTCGTCGATGCTCTCGAACGCCATGTACGGATTGACCACGGCCGCACCGAAACCACACAGAGCGGCGATGTGGTGCACCTCGCGGGCGTCGCCGGCCTCGACGAGCAGCCCGACCTTGGTGCGGGTCTTCTCGCGCACGAGGTGGTGGTGCACCGCGGAGGTGAGCAGCAGCGACGGGATCGGCGCGAGCTTCTCGTCGGACTCGCGGTCGGACAAAACGATCAGGCGAGCACCCTTGTCGATCGCCTGCGAGACCTGCTCGCGGATGCTCTCCAGCGCGGTGTGGAGACCGCGCGCACCCTCCGCGACCGGGTAGAGGCCGCGCACGATGACGCTGTTGAATCCGGGGTACTGCTTCTTGTCGTTGACGTGGATGAGCTTCTGCAGGTCGTCGTTGTCGATGACCGGCGCCGACAACAGGATCTGCCTGCACGACTCCGCGGTGGGCCGCAGCACGTCGCCCTCGGGGCCGAGCATGCCACCGAGACTCGTGACGATCTCCTCGCGGATGGCGTCGAGCGGCGGATTGGTGACCTGGGCGAAGAGCTGCGAGAAGAAATCGAACAGCGTCCGCGGACGCGACGAGAGCACCGCGATGGGGGTGTCGGTACCCATCGAGCCGAGTGCCTCACCGCCGGTCGCTGCCATCGGCTTGATCAGCAGGTCCACTTCTTCGCGGGTGTATCCGAACACCTGCTGGCGCAGCACCACCCGCTCGTGCGACATGTAGGTGTATCGGGACGGCGGCAGGTCTTCGAGGCGTGAAACGCCCTTGGAGATCCACTCCTCGTACGGGTGCTCAGCGGCGAGCTCCGACTTGATCTCCTCGTCTTCGACGATCCGCCCCTTTGCGGTGTCGACGAGGAACATGCGCCCCGGCTGGAGCCGTCGCTTGCTGATGATCTTCTCGGCAGGGATGTCGAGCACACCGACCTCGGAGGCCATGACGACCAGGCCGTCGTCGGTGACCCATGCGCGCGACGGACGCAGGCCGTTGCGGTCGAGGACCGCACCGATGACCGTGCCGTCGGTGAAGCACACCGATGCAGGCCCGTCCCACGGTTCCATGAGCGCCGAGTGGTACTCGTAGAACGCGCGGCGGGCAGGATCCATCGCCTCGTTCCGCTCCCACGCCTCGGGGATCATCATGAGCACGGCGTGCGGAAGGCTGCGGCCACCGAGGTGCAGCAGCTCGAGCACCTCGTCGAAACGTGCGGTATCGGATGCATCCGGGGTGACGACGGGGAAGATCTTCTCGAGCTTGCCGCGCCCGCCGAAGACGTCGGTGTCGATGAGTGCCTCGCGGGCACGCATCCAGTTCGAGTTACCGATGACCGTGTTGATCTCGCCGTTGTGCGCGACGCGGCGGAACGGGTGCGCGAGCGGCCACGACGGGAACGTGTTGGTGGAGAAGCGCGAGTGCACGAGGCCGAGCGCCGACTCGACACGGTCGTCCTGCAGGTCGAGGAAGAAGCCCTTGAGCTGCGGCGTCGTGAGCATGCCCTTGTAAACGAACGTCGACGACGACAGGCTCGGGAAGTACACGGTCTCGCTGCCGGGGCCGTCCTGGCCCGGGCCGCTGTGGCCGAGTTCGTGTTCGGTGCGCTTGCGCACCACGTACGCACGTCGCTCGAGGTCGAGGCCCGTGAGGGCTCGTGCGCCCGAGGCGATGAAGATCTGCCGGAACGTCGGCATGGCGTCCTTGGCCATGGAGCCGAGGTCGGAGGTGTCGATCGGCACCTCGCGCCAGCCGAGGACCTCGAGGCCCTCCTCCTCGACGATCCGATCCACCGCTTCCTGCGCCTGACCCGCGGCATCGGCGCCCTTGGGCAGGAATGCCATGCCGGTGGCGTAGGCGCCGGCGGGGGGCAGATCGAAGTCCACGACGGCGCGGAAGTACGCGTCGGGCACCTGGATCAGAATGCCTGCACCGTCGCCGGTGTTCTGTTCTGCGCCCGCGGCACCGCGGTGTTCGAGGTTGACCAGCGCGGTGATCGCCTTCTCGACGATGTCGCGGCTGCGTCGACCATGCATGTCCACGACAAACGCGACGCCACAGGAATCGTGCTCGTTTGCCGGGTGGTAGAGCCCTCGAGGCCCGGGAAGATGAGTCATACCTAGCCTTCGTTGCGGTGATGGCAACTGACGACCAGCAACACTGATGGCCATCTACTGCTGTAGATGGGTATCGACCCGGGTGTGCCGATACCTTGTCCTCGTCAGTATCCGCCCATCCGCGACGGTGCGGGTGCCTTTTTCGGCAGCGCGGGATCGAACCTGACGATCGGTGGGACGTCGTGGGCCCACCGCCTCGCAGCAAACGATATGCCAGGCCACGGGGGGTTACGCAAGCAAGGCTGCCCTACTTTGCACGTGAGCAGCGGAAATATGCCGGTAACCGGCCCGTAGCGGGGGCTTCATCGTGACTACCGCGCTTACAAGATCGCTTCGAGGATGCGGCGGATTCCTGGGCGCGGGTCCGGATGGGAACCGGACGTGAGTCGATGCAGGATCACGCCGTCGAGGTAGTCGACGAGAAGCCGCGCACCCGCGTCGGATTCACCTGGACCTTCTACTCCGAGTCCCGCCAGCATCTCCGCTCCCCACGCCCTCAGCTCGCCGCGTCTGATCTCCACCGCGCCGCGGAGTTCCGGAGCAGCCATGGCCTCGACGAACATCGCGAAGCGCGCCCGGGTCCGCACGACGTCGCTCTCGGTCGCGACCAGGACGTATCCACACAGCAGATCTTCGAGTGCTTGTGCGTCACGCGGCGCTGCGACGCCGGCGAGTGCGGCCACATCGAGCCGGTCGCGCTCGAGCAGGCGGTCGAGGACGCCCTCGACGAGGGTCTGCCTGGTGCGGAAGTAGTTGCTGGTCGACCCCGCAGGCAAGTCGGCGATCGAGTCGACGCGCCGATGTGTGAGTGCCCGCAGACCTTCGGATCCGAGCAGTTCGATCGCGGCGTCGAGCGCGACGGTGCGTTTGTCGGTCACATCCCGATCCTACGACGAGCACTACGCCCGTAGTGACAATTCACTACAGGCGTAGTACGTTGCGTGCATGACCACGACATTCGCAGGAAAGGCCGCCGTACTCGGTGGAGGCATCGGCGGACTCACCGCTGCGAACGCCCTCATCGCCCGCGGCTGGCACGTGGACGTCTTCGAACGCGCAGCGTCACCACCCGGCACCGGAACCGCACTTGGACTGTGGCCCGCAGCCGCCCGGGCACTCGAACTCGCGGGCGTGGGCGGGCAGGCACAGCGCCTCGGCGTGCTGCAAGAATCCGGCGCGCTCATGAGATGGGACGGAAAGATCCTCGGACGCTTCAGCGACATCCGTACGCCGGCGATCCTGCTGTCGCGTCCCGTCCTGCTCGGGCTCCTCATCGGGGCCCTCCCCACCGGCACCGTCAGGTTCGGTTCCACCGCCCCTCCACTCGCCGACCTCAGGGAATACGACGTGGTGGTGGGCGCCGACGGCCTCGGCAGTGCAGTACGTGAACAACTCTTCGGGCCGTCGTATCGTCCTGCCCACTCCGGCTACGCGGCGTGGCGCGGCTGGGCACCCGGAGCCACCACCGCGATGAGCGAGACATGGGGGCCGGGCGCACTGTTCGGGATCACCCCGCGCGACGGCAACCTCACCAACTGGTTCGCGGCCGTGCGCGCACCTGCGGGTGGAGCGGGCACGGTCGACGAACTCCGCACACGCTTCGGCGATTGGCACCCTGCCGTGCGCGACGTCCTGGACCGCCTCGATCCCGACGAGGTGCTGCACCACGATCTATACGAGTCGCCGCGGTTGCCGTCGTACGTTCGGGGAAACGTCGCACTGATCGGCGACGCCGCACACGCGATGACTCCCAATCTCGGCCGAGGCGCATGCGAAGCAATGATCGATGGTGCGACACTCGCGTCCTTGCTGACCGAACATCCGGTCGTCGATGCCCTCGGTCTCTACGACCGGGCACGACGCCGCCGCACCCAACTGCTGGTACGTGCGTCCCGGATGGTCGCCCGCGTAGCAACGGCGACCCGGCTCACCGGCGTGCGCAACACCGTGATGGGGACGGTCATCCGCTTCGCCTGAGATTCGGTGGAACCGATCGGCCGGCTGCTGCGTCCAACCCTGGTGGGACGGCCTCGAGATCAGGAGTTGGTTGCGGATGACATCGTTGCAAGTCGACATCGATGCCTTGAAAGCCTTGGCAGCAGCCTTGACGACGGAGGCCGACACCATCGGCGAGCTGAAGCCGGAAGCCCCGCTCGCCGGGGCGACCGGCGCGATGACGTCCTCAGCGGTCGGTAGCGCACTCACGCGCGCCGAAGCTCCACTGCGCACCGCGTACCACGCCATGTCCGTCTGCCTGCATCGCATGGCCGAAGCAACATCCGTCGGCGCGAGGAACTACGAGACCACCGAGGACGAATTCAGACGGCAGGTCGAGGCGGTAGGAAGTAGCTTCGAAAGCACCGTGCCCTTCGAAAGCACCGTGTCGTAGGTGCCGACACTCTCGCAGATCCGAGCACTCGACCCCGCTGCGCTCACAACGGCAGCCGACGCCACCGAGACCGCGAACATCGCATTCGGTAAAGCAACCGATCAGGTCGATCGTCACGTCGACCACGCATTCAGCACGTGGCACGGCGACGCTGCCGTAGCCGCAGCCGCGCGGGCGTGGAGCGATCGCGTCGTCGGCCGTGGCATTGCCAACGCGGTGACAGAGCACGTCGACGCCCTTCGTGTCGCATCGGCGGCACTGATTCCCGCGCGCGACACCGTCGTCCGCACCGCAGACAATGCAACCGCTGCAGGCTTCACGGTCCACGACGACGGCACTGTCGTCCCACCCCGGTGCGACACGGGCGATGCCCGCGCCGACGTCGTCGGGCAGGCCTGCCTCGACGACGAAGCCCTCACGTTCGAAGTGCAATTGAAATCTGCACTGAGCTCCTTCGACCAACTCGACCGCGACGCCGCCGACACGATCGACCAGATCACCATCCGGCTGTCGACGTTCGGAGGAGACTTCCGCACCCAGGGACTCTGGGCGTTGGAGGGACCGGACGGCCACGAAGACGCCGATATCGTCATGTCCGGCCGTGCCCGCGACTCCGACCTCGAACGTATCGGACGGGCCTTGTCCTCCGACAGTGGCGTGAGCATCGAATACCTCGATGCCTTCTACAACGGGCTCGGGCAGGACGAGCTGACAGAGCTCTTCGCGACCTTCAAGGAATGGGAGGACGACGGCGATCCGAGTGCGGCAGGGTGGGCCGACGCAGTGGGCAACGGTCTCCTCACGTTGTCGAACCCCGACTACGGCGGCGGTTGGGACCGAGTGCCACAGGACATCCGCGACACCCTCCACTACGGATACGAGCCTGGTCCACGCGAACCGGGTTCCGCTATCCGGTTGGAACGTCTCGACGCACTCGGGGCGATGCTCGGCGAAGCGAATCCCGAGTATCGGCCCGGTACCCAGATGGGGGTCGAGCTGAACAGGGTCGCGGGATACATGGCGGGTGTGCCGACCTATGCCGACCCGCACGTGGTTCCCACGCCCGATCCTTCCTATTACGACAAGACTGCGCGGACGTTCCTCGACATCGGCACACGCAATCCCGATGCGTCGTACCACCTGTTGTCGGGTACCGGTGTCGACGGTTCCCCGGCACAATTCGACCGCGACGAAGTCCTTGTGCCCCTGTTCACCCGCGAGTGGGAGGACGATGGGTCCACCCTCGCCGGTCTCACCGACTGGATCGCCGCAGACGCAATCCCGCCCGACCCGACCGACCCCGTCGACGTCGCCCGGGCCGAGCGGGCAGGGCAGGCGGCCTTCGGCCTGGCCGAGACGCTGTCGTCGCCCAAATCGGGATGGGACGGCAGCAACAACTTCGACCGCTTCCTGCACATGCCCGAGACAGACGGACACCCTTCCGACCGCACGATCGGAAGTGTCAACCCTACTGCAGTACAGTCGTTCTCGGAAGCACTCGCGCCGTATGCATCCGACATGGTCGGAGCTGACGCGGACGCCACACCCACCCACGGCTTCGGCGACCTCGGCCCTGTCCCCGCCACCCGGGTGTTCACTCTCCTCGACACCGACCCCGCAGCCGGTGCGCTCGTCAACGGCGCAGCACTCGCGCAGGCCACCGACTTCGATCGGCGGTTTGCGCTGGATCAGGTGGGCGGTGAGGGGAAGTACAGCTACGGAACGTATTCGGGCCGGTTGCAGAGTCTCGTCGAGGTGGGATTGAGCAGTGCGTACGAGAACGAGAAGGCCATCGAGCAGGCTGCTATCGACACCCGAAATCAGTACCGTTCGGACGCGTATGCGGTGGCACAGACTCTTGTCACCGGTGCTCTGACAGCGCTTCCGGGTGGGGTGGTGGCCGGGCCGATGGCCTATTCGACCGGGGTCCTCCTGGACTCCGAAATCATCAATGCTGAAGGACGATACGTGGGTCACGCATCAGGAATAGAGGGTCTGGATACCTCGATGTATCTGACGGAGACAAGCGCGCGAAGCACCACAAATTACAACATGTTCAGCGCGCTCATTGAATCAGGAACAGTAGACAGGAACACTCTGCCCGCAGATTGGATAGACAGCGGTGGCCTCAAACAACAAAATGCCTTTGCTGGAAATGTGCTGACCGACCAAGTACCCGACCTCCTGGCCAACGCCGGTGTCCCAAAGGATGTCCAGGCGTACTACCTGGGTGTATCTGCAGCAGGCCAACAAGACCTCCTCGACATCGTCTACGCAGATCGAAGAGATGGTTCGTCCGGCTTCCGCGAGGTATTACTGGGCGACGTAGTCCCGTCCGGTGGCGAGCGTTGGGACTACTCACAGTGAAATCCACTTACAGATCGATCCTTCGAGCTTCTTGGATTGCGGTGAGCATTCTTGTGTTTTCCTCCTGCTCGCAGGACACACAGGAGCAACCGACGACCGAACCCGAGCCGACGATCCCTCGCGAGTATCAGCCTCCCACGCAAGTTCTCAACGCCACCTACGTGTGGTCCGCAGAACCTGAGATCGATCTGTTCGACGAGCGCGGCCGACTCATCCGCGCAGCAGAAGAAGCGAAGACCATCGCGCACTACGGCGGACTCGATGTCACCTACCCAGGTTTTGCCGACGTTCTCAGCTATGAGTACGCGAGCCGCATCGACGCACGTCCCTATCATGCTCTCGCTGGTACCGCACGCGCCCACATCCTCCAAGTTACCGAGACCGAAACCGGGTTCGACGCCACAGTGTGCACACAACCGTCTCATCTCGGAATTCGTTGGGACGACGGTGAATATCGGATCACCACGCTCTCAGGCCGAGAGAGCTACGTTCAGTTCACTCGCATCGTCGACAGTGCAGAGCACCCACAGCTCGAACTCGAACCACGATGGCCCCCCATCGATCGAACAGATCCATATCCTGCATTGCAGGATATGCCGGTATCCGCAAACCAATGGTCCGCCCCCACCGAAGACCTCTTCACCGACACCGGCTACACCATCACCTTCGGCGCAGACCTCGGCGAAACCATGCACCGCTGTCAAGACTGGGGACGCAGCATCGAACCCGACGTCCCGGCCGAAGGTTCCGAAACCATCCGCTCCCCCATCCCACCCAGAACCCTGCCCGCCTACCCAGGCTGGTGACACAAAGGAGAACGCCGTGACCCGAACCGAAGAGTTCTCGTCGAAGGTCCGCAGGATCCAGAACGAGATCGACATGATCAGAGGCAACGGAACCTCGCACGGGATACAAATGACCGTGTCCCCCACGGGCCGGATTCTGGGTCTGGAGATCCCTCCCCACGCATACGACCTGTCGCCTCGGGCTCTCTCCGACCACATCGCGAGGGCGCACGCGTTTGCCTATTCCGACGCGAATGAGAGGGCACGGAACGTCAGGGCGGAACTCGCCGAGGACCCGAGGGTTCGGCGCATCCTCGCCGAGACCTGAGGCTCGCCGTCGCGTCACCCTCGGGCGAAGGCGGAGAAGCAGGTTACTCCGGCGACACGTGCGTCACCTTCTTGAAGCCGCTCGCGGTGGCCCGGTCCACGCCTGCCTTCACAATGCCGAAGATGAGCCCTTGAACTGCCGCCGCAACGAGCACGTCGCGGGTCTTCTGCGACAAGTCCTGCGGTTCGGGCTTCTCACCACTACCGATCCGCTTCCATACCTGATTGAAGACCGCACCTGCGAGCAGTCCGCCGCCGACACTTGCTGCAAGGGCGAGTGGTTTGTAGAAGATCACGCGTGCGTCGGCCATGGGTTGCTTCCTCCTCCATTGCGGCACCGGCCGGTGCCGCCGTCTTCGTCCGAACTACCCGCCGCGTCTCAGCCGCAAACAGGCCATTGATCGCAGGGTTTCCGACGAGGCCTCTCCGGGTACTCCTGTCCGGGCCTCGATACGGGGCAAATGCGACTCGTAGGCGGAGGTCACGGACGTGGGAGCAACATGAGGACAGGCGAAGTCGGTCGTGGTGCCCGAAGAGCCGCACGCAGCCGAGGATTCGAACGCGGCGCACGATTCGGCCATGTCGTCAGTGGAGTACTCCATCTGCTGATCGGCATGCTCGCGGTCGCGGTCGCTTTCGGTTCGAGGGAGAACATCGATCAGTCGGGCGCGCTGGCCACACTGGCCGACAAACCCGGAGGTCGCATCGCGCTGTGGGTTCTTTCGGTGGGATTCGTCGCGATGGCACTGTGGCGGGTGGTCGAGGCGGTGTGGGGCGGGCAAAGCGAACACGCGAGGTCGAATTCACCGCTGGACCGCGTCAAAGCCATGGGGATCGCCGCCGTGTACGTTGGATTGTCTTACTCGACAATTGGTTTCGCTCTGGGATCCGGAAAGTCCAGCGGCGAACAGAATGCCGCGCTCAGTGCCCGGCTGATGCAATCGTTGCCGGGCAAAGCGCTGTTGATCGTCGCTGCGCTGGTCCTCTTGGGCGTCGGGGGCTATCACGTGTACAAGGGCGTCACACGGGGATTCCGCGACGACCTGACTACCTATGACCGGACCGGGGCGGGCAGGTGGATCGAGCCACTCGCCGTGGTGGGTTACGTCGCGAAAGGGATCACGATCGTCGGAGTGGGAATCCTCGTGGTCATCGCCACGGTGCGGAGCGACCCCAGCCAGGCGACCGGACTGGATGGAGCATTGAAGACGCTGGGGGCGCAGCCGTTCGGCGCTGTGCTGCTCACCTGCGCCGGGGCCGGTGTGGCGATCTACGGTCTGTACTGCTTTGCGATGGCCCGCTACGCCAAGATGTAGAAGAGCGGCCGCCGTCACCCGCGTCGAGGGCGGAGTCGTCTCCTGCGCGGCAGACGCTTCCCGGGTAACAGGGGGCGCTGACTGCCCCGGGGATCGACGGCGAGCAACACCATTACCGCACCGAGTGCGATATGGAGCCAATTGTCGGCGTTGTTGACCGGGAGGACGTTGGCGACACTGTGGTGATCGATGAGCATCCCGTACACCGCCAACGCCACGTAGATACAGCCGCCGGCTACAAGATAAATGCGCGACCAGACCAAGCGGCGCGCAGCGAGCACACCGGCCACGCCGAAGATCAGGTGCACGACGTTGTGCACTACCGACACCTGGAAGAAGCCGAGCAGATGCGCCTGCGAATCGGCTCCCACGTGCAGGATCGTGCCGTAGTTGGACGTCAGTCCGGGGACGAAGCCGAGGACGCCGATGATCAGGAAGACGAAGGCGACGACGAGCGCGTAGCCCTGCACTCGGCGCCGAGACGCGAAAATCGGATCGTCGACACTCATCGCTGCCTCGGTATCGTGCACTGAAACGGTCGGGGAAAAGGGAGATACCCACTTAACGGTGGTGCCAAACGGGGGTGCAGGATCGGCGGATCGGGTCCGCCGCGACCACGAAGATGAAGAGGCCGTGAATAACAACTGGCCGCAGCGAGAATATCAGCTGCGGCCAGAGGTAACGAAAGAATAACTTGGGGTTCCCGAACTTGAAACCCCAGGTTCCGGTGAGGTCTGTCACACGGTGTCGCGCTCCCATACCCGGTGCGACCCGAGGAGTTCGAGCACCTGGGAAACCAGCGTCTGGGGATCGTTTGCCGTAGCGACACCGGGTGCCGCGGTGTCCCCGAGCGCGCCGGTCCCGCTCCCCCACGCTCCGAGCGCCTTCTGATGCCGAAACATCTCGTCGACGAGCACGTTCACGCGAGGATCTGCGGGCGACGCCGCGAAGAGCACGGCGTCGAACTCGATCGACCTTGCGGTCAGGAAGGTGCGCGAGATCGGTACCGCGCCTGCGCCCAACGTTCCACCGTGCGGCGCGATGACAAGCGGAACTACGCCTGCGGCGTCGAGTGCTTGGACCGCTGCCTGCAGTTCACCGACATCGGTGGCATCGTCGGCCACGATCCCCACGACACGCCCGTCCACGGGCCACGTCGATCCGACCTGCGACAGTGCCGGGCTCGGCGTGGGATCACCGAGGGGCACGGTCGGCTCCGGAGCAGGAAGCCCGAGTCCGGCGGCCACCGTCGCACACAGGTCGCGATCGATGTTCGCGAGCTCCTGCAGGCCACGTTCCTTGATCGCCTGTTCGTAGCACTTTCCGAGTTCGAACGTGTAGGCGCCGGCCACATGCTGCTTCTCGACCTCGGACAGACTCACGTAGAACAAGCGGACCTGCGAAAAGTGGTCGTCGAACGACCGCGCCGCCGCGCGTTCCTTCTTCGCAGCCGGAAGCTCGTGCGGGAAGTCGATGAATGCCCCATCCTCGAGCGCCGCCGTGAACGGGCACCCTCCGTCGAGCGAGTTCGGCCGATACGGCGCAACTCCCGTGTGCACCGCATGCTGGTGGAAACCGTCGCGGAGCATGTCGTTGACCGGGGCGTGGGTGCGGTTGATGGGGATCTGGGCGAAGTTCGGGCCGCCGAGCCGTGTGATCTGCGTGTCGAGATAGGAGAACAGGCGCCCCTGCAGCAGCGGATCGTCGGTGACGTCGATACCCGGCACGAGATGCCCGGGGTGGAACGCGACCTGCTCGGTCTCGGCGAAGAAGTTGCTCGGATTCGCGTTGAGCACCATGGTGCCGATGATCTGCACCGGCGCGAGTTCCTCGGGAACGATCTTGGTGGGGTCGAGCAGGTCGATGCCCTCGAACATCTGCTCGGGAGAATCCGGGAACACCTGCACACCGAGATCCCACTCCGGATACGCACCCGCCTCGATTGCATCGGCGAGGTCACGCCGATGGAAGTCGGGGTCGAAGCCGTTGATCAACTGGGCTTCCTCCCACACCACCGAGTGCACTCCGAGGCGCGGCTTCCAGTGGAACTTGACGAGCGAGGTCTCCCCCGACTCGTTGATCAACCGGAACGTGTGGATACCGAAGCCCTCCATCATGCGGAACGACCGCGGGATTCCCCGATCGGACATGTTCCACATCGTGTGCGCGGCCGCTTCGGTGTGAAGGGTGACGAAATCCCAGAACGTGTCGTGGGCACTCTGGGCCTGCGGGATCTCACGATCAGGGTGGGGCTTACCCGCATGGATGATGTCGGGGAACTTGATGGCGTCCTGGATGAAGAACACGGGGATGTTGTTTCCCACGAGGTCGAAGACGCCCTCATCGGTGTAGAACTTGGTCGCGAATCCGCGAGTATCGCGCACCGCGTCGGCCGAGCCTCGCGAACCGAGCACCGTCGAGAAGCGTACGAAGACCGGAGTTTCCACACCCTTGCCGAGGAAACCGGCCCTGGTCAGGCTCGTCGCGGCACCGTTGCCGCGAAACACTCCGTGTGCCGCGGCACCGCGCGCGTGCACGACGCGCTCGGGGATGCGCTCGTGATCGAAATGCGTGATCTTCTCGCGGAGATGGTGGTCCTGCAGCAGGGTGGGACCGCGTTCCCCTGCCTTGAGGGAATGATCGGTGTCGGTGAGACGCGCCCCTTGCGCGGTGGTCAGATAGCGGCCCTGCTGTGCGCGCTTGCGCTCCGCGTCGACCGGAGCGCCGGATGCGGTCACCCCGGCCGGTTCGGACTGGTCGGGTTTGGCTTCGGGCGGGTCCACCGGCGTCGTGGGCTCCTCGACGCCCGGTTCTATCGATGACGGTGTACCTGGAACCTTGGGAGTCTCGCCGGGCATGTGGTCACTCCGATCCAAGAGGAGGTGGGCTGTACATGACTCCCCTGCGGACTACCCTCCGGCTCGGCGACCAAACGTCGTCAGCGGATCCCGTTCCACAACAGACGCAGTTCGGGCTCGGCATCGTCGACCGTCTCACAGGTCTCACCGAAGACCATCTCGGTACGCTGCCGTCCATACGGCTCCCACCCGGCCGCACCGGTCGTCACGAAGGTCACCCACGCCTGATGCATTCGTTGCGCGAGTTCGTGAGGAGGCGTGGGCCCTGCCAGTGCGCTGTTGCCCGGGACGTGGAGGTTGTCGAACGCGAAGCCGATGTCCAGCGCGTGCGTCGCACCGAGCCGGCCATCGAATACGGGTGTTTTCCAGTCGAACCGATACACGTAGGTGGCGGCGTCATGCGCGGCGCGCGCCTCGGCGATGCGCACGGCCGGAATCCGGTACATCCAGTCACGCAGCACATGCATGAGCACCTGCCCCGGTGTCGTGTCCGGCCGGGCAGACCGGTAGGCCTCGAGGGAGGCGGGTTCAGTGAGCCCGTACGGGGCCGCGAGTATGCGAAGACTGTTGTCGTCGATCATCGAATCGACCCCTGAGGGCACGAAGAACAAGGTCATCTCGTCCTCGTTGTGACCGATCAGGAGATCGACGTCGGAACAGGCCCCGGCAGCGAGACGGTCGATGGGCAGCTCCGGCAGCACCGTGCCGTCGATACACGGTTCGAATGCCATTGCATGAGTGGGTATCTCACCCCATTTCGCGGCGTCCTTGTCGCCACGGATACGCACGGTCAGCTCTTCCTGCGCCGTGATGAGACGGTCCGGGTCGACAGTCGAGAAACCCGCGCGAGTGGGTTCGATGTCGAGCGCCTCGGCGAGCGCACGCGACACTGTGCGCGCCGTGTCGGCCGACAGCGCCGAATGTCCCGCTCCGCTCTGGGCTATCGCCCTATGGAACAGGCCTTGCGCCGCGGGCATCGCGAGCAGCGCCCCGACGCTCATCCCACCCGCCGACTCGCCGACGATCGTTACCGAATGGGGATTGCCGCCGAACTTCGCGATGTTGTCGCGGACCCATTCGAGCGCCGCCACTTGGTCGAGCAAGCCCCGGTTGGCCGGGGCGTCGTCCACGAGCGCGAAGCCCTCAGCCCCGAGCCGGTAGTTGATGCTGACGAAAACCACGCCGTCGCGTGCAAAGTTCGCTCCATCGTAGATCGGTATCGCACTGCTGCCGTGGACGAATGCGCCGCCGTGGATCCACACGAGCACCGGAAGCGAAGCCTCGAGGTCGGGGGCCCAGACATTCAGGTTCAGCGGGTTCTCACCCGGAATCATCACCTCGTCGAGCAGCTTGTCGAGCGGTGGCCCGTAGAGCGGTTGAGGTGCGGTAGGACCGAATTCGCTCGCGTCGCGCACGTCGTCCCAGTGGGGTACAGGTTCCGGCGCAGCGAACCGGCGGTCGCCGGAAGGCGTGGCCGCGTACGGAATACCTTTGAACACTGCAGTGCCGTCCACGACCGTTCCCCGTACCCGGCCACGTGTGGTCTCGACGACGGGATTCATTCGCTCTCCTCATGTTCGGGCCGTTGGATCGTCAGCATCGCATGCCAGACCCGCCGTGTGTAGGGAACCAACAGCAGAAACCATGCCGTGGCCCATTCACAGGGTCGGTCGAGAGGACATCAGCAGCGCGTTCACTTCCTCACGGGAAAGGCGGGAACCCTCCTCGCAGTACGTGTCGAAGCCGTCGGTGAGCGACGCCGCTGCCATCGCCGCATCTTCCTCAGCGCTGTACGGGTCGAGGAGGTCTGCCTGCACCCCTACCCGCTCACCATGCGCCCGAGCGGCACCCAGCACACGCGCCGCGTCGGCAGTGCGCCCCGACTGCGCGAGCGCCGCTGCCACAGTGTGCATGGTGACGATCCACCCGGTCACTTCGGATTCTGCTTCGAGAATCGGGAGGCTCTCGCGTGCAAGTTCGAGTGCCCTGCCGTGATCGCGAGAATCCACGGCGATCTTGACCAACGCCCACAGCGAACAGATCGATACCCATTGGTAGCCGCACCGACGCGCGAGATCGACGGACTTCCTCAGCGTTGCTGCTGCCGCCCTATCGCCGCTGTTACGTTGCGCGATTCCCATGACCATCAGAATCGATGCCTCGATCCAGTGGACGCCCATCCGGCGAGCGTCGACGAGAATGCGCTGGGTGATCTCCGCGGCACTGTCGTGGTCTCCGCACACCGTGCGGTAGTAGGCACGCAACGAGTCCGCATACACGATCTCGGCAGCGTCGCCGGCTTCGAGCAGTACCTCCCGCGCACGATCACTGTGCCGCATTGCCGCTCGGGAGTCTCCGGTCAGGTCGGTCAGGAGTGCCATCCCGACAAGCGCCCGGCCCAGGTCTACGGGCTTCGGCTGGACAGGATGGTGCTCGACGCCCTCGATTGCGGCTCGCAGGAAGCGCAGGCCCTCCGACACGTTTCCATCGCGGTACCAGAACCAGTACAAGGCACCGGACAATTCGAGTAGGAAATGTGAATCACCATGTTCGAGCGCCGCGGTGAGGGCTGCCCGATGCTCTGCGCGGTCAGCAGTCAGTTCGGACACCGCTTCTCGTGCACTGGCTCCTCGTAACTCCGCAGCCAGGGTGACAGCACGCCGGACAACGTGGTCGCGATAGGCCGCCGCAATGTGCGCCCCCTCGTCCGTAGTTTTCTGCTGGGCAGCGAAATGCTTGATGGTGTTCAGCATCGTGAACCTTCTCGGTGCAGTTCCGGGCACCACCGAGAGCAACGAGCGCCTCACCAGCGCGCGGATCGGCTGAGCCGCACGAATCGGGTCTTGCTCACCGAGCACGGCAGCGGCACCGTAGATGTCGAAGCTGCCTGCAAACACCGATGTGGATCGCAGAGCCCACGACGTCGGGGCATCGAGCATCCGGTAGCTCCACTCGACGGTATCGATGAGGTGTCGTTGACGCGCACCGGCAAAGCGTTGTCCTGCACTGAGTATCGCGAACCGGTCGGTGAGTCCGTCGGCGATCTGAGTTTCGGAGAGCACACAGAGTTGGGCAGCGGCGAGCTCGAGCGCGAGCGGAAGCCCGTCCAGGTCTTCACAGATTCTGCGCACCGAGCCGCGATCCGAGTTCGTCAGCGTCCATTCCGGATCGAATCGAACAGCGCGATCAGCGAACAGCTCTTCAGCAGCACCGTGATCTAGGGGCCGGACCTCGTATCCGATTTCACTGTCCACGTCCAACAGCTCACGACTCGTGGCGAGAATACACACGTGCGGACAACGCGCGAGAAGCACTCCCACAAGGTGCGCCGCTGCGTCGACGAGGTGTTCACAGTTGTCCAGGACGAGGAACATCGTGCGCAGGCCGATCAGTCCGGCGAGACGCTCAGCGGTGTCCACACTCGGAAGACCGAGGGTCTGCGCGACGGTCACGACGAGCGACAATCCCTCCGTCACTCCACTCGAGTCGACGAACCAGGGGCCGTCCCCGGTTCGGACACCGCCTGCCACCTCGAGAGCGAGGCGTGTCTTCCCTACTCCGCCGGGACCGAAAAGGGTCACCAGACCGTGATCGGCCAGCAGCACCGAAACTCGCGTCAGATCGGCCGCGCGTCCGATCAACCGTGTGCGGGAAGTCGGGAGAGCCGGGGCCGAGCTGGACACGCCATCCAAGATCACGGCGGCCACGGGTGTCTGCGCGGAGGGTGTCGGGTGCCCAGCGTCCACGACCTCGTGCGAGAGGATTCTTCGCTCGAGGTCCTGTATCGCGGCGCCGGGCTCGACCCCGAGTTCTTCCATCAGTGTGCGCCGTAGCTTCCGGATCGCAGCAAGGGAATCGGCCTGACGACCACTCAGATACATGGCCCGTACCAACAGCTCCCACGCGTTCTCGTCGAGCGGATACCGATCGGTAAGAGCCTCCGCAGCCTGGAGGGCCTCCCGCGGATACCCGCGCGCGAGATCGAGGTCGACGAGTGCACTCGATCCGTCGCGGTACCTTTCGTCCAGTCGTGCTCGTTCGAGGACGACGCCGGTGAGGTCCGCGACGTCCTGGTATGGATCGCCACGCCACAAGTCGAGCGCCTCACGAAGAAGCACTGCTGCATCGTCGAGAGCAGACGGTGCCGAGTCGGCGCGAACCTCGTGGGCTTTTCTGACGAGCGCTTCGAATCGGGCCGAATCCAATCCTGCGACCTGCAGGGAATAGCCATGTCCGCTGCGCACGACCGGGCCCTGTTGCCCACGTTCACGCCGAGGATCGAGGTGACGACGCAGTTTCGACACGGCGAAATGCAGTGCGTTGGCCGTCGGAGCGCACACGTCACGCCACACCTCGCCGAGAAGCTGTTCCGCACTCACTGCATGCGGCGATGCGACGGCAAGGGCAGCGAGCAGGGCACGTTGACGCGGCCCTCCGAGGTCGACCGGCGCACCGTCACGGTACGCCGTGACAGGACCGAGAACACAGACGGTGATCTGTGCAGGTGCCGAGCCCACGTGGCATCCCCCGAAACGGTCACGGCCCCACTCCCCGGGACCTCCAGACCTCGAGGTTACCGCGCTGATTCGGCACACAGACCTGCATAGATTCCCTGTTTCGCGAGCAACTGCGCGTGGCTGCCGCGTTCGACGATCCTGCCTGCCTCGAGCACCAAGATCAGGTCGGCGGTGCGCACCGTCGACAAACGATGAGCGATGACGATTCGGGTCTGGCGCAGCTGCCCGAGTCCGGTTACGACCGCAGCTTCGGTCATGGAATCCAAGGCACTCGTCGCCTCGTCGAACAACAACACGCGAGGCCGCGTCAAGAGTGCACGAGCTATCGCCACGCGCTGTTGCTGCCCACCGGAGAGACCACCGCCCTCGCGGAGAACCGTGTCGTAGCCCATCGGCAGCGCAGCAATCTCCTCGTGGATCTGTGCAAGAGAGGCCGCGTGCACGATATCCACGAACGGCGCTTCGGGATTGCCTGTAGCAATGTTGTCGGCGATGCTCCCGGTGAACAGTGCACTGCCCTGCGTCACCACGCCGAACTGTGCACGCAGTGACCGCGCCTCCAAGCACCGCGCGTCGAGACCGTCGTAGAGAACGGTGCCTTCCTCTGGGCCGTACAACCCGAGCAGTAGGCGCGCGAGCGTGCTCTTCCCCGAACCCGACCGCCCCACCAACGCAACTGTGGCACCCGCCGGAATATCGCACTCGATGCCGCGGAGTACCCACGGGGACCTCGGACCATAACGAAACCCGACACCCCGAAGCCGGATCGCTCCCGAAAGTTGCGGCGCCGTATTTACGTCGAGGCCTTCCTGTTCCACATCCGATTCGAGGATGTCCTGAAGGCGCCGTGCATATGCCGCGGCAGACTGCAGATACTGCACGAGTGTGAGCAACGACGTCACGCATCCGAGCGCCACCACTGCCATCCCGTTGACCGCAATCAGCTGACCGAGAGAAAGCCTGCCGCTCACCACATGAAACGCCCCGACAAACAGGAGCACCGCAGGCGCAACCGCACGCAAAGCCGCCTGTGCGGCGTCGACCAGCCCCGACACGAGCGAACTGCGGACCGACACGGCGAGAGCATGTTCGAACAATCGCTTCCACCGGGCAATCACCACAGCCTCGGTTCCGGACGCCTTCACCGTCTCGATCCCGCGGATGCTCTCGATGAGAGTGCCCTCCGCTTCGGCCGCCGTCGCAGCCTCACGTTGCAACAGGTCGACAACTCGTCGATGCACAACGCCGATCAGCAACGCCTGCACCACGGTCAGTGCCAGCAGTCCGACCCCGACGCTCGGTGCCCACCACATCACGATTGCGACATAGGTGAGGGCAAGTGGACCGTCGAGCAGAGCAGCTACAACCCTCTCGGTGAACAGATCACGAATTGTACTGATACCGCCGATGCGTTGAGCAACGTCGTTGGTACCCCGTCGCATGAAGTACGTGAACGGCAGTGCGAACAGTCGCTCGACCGAATATCCGGTGAGCACGGCATCGACCCGCCGGCGGATCCGAGCGATGACCACGGTACGCAGTGCCCCCAGAGCAAGGAGCACGAAGGCGATACCCGCCACCGCAACCGCAAGCATGCCCAAGAGCCCGAAATCGGACTCGGGAACGACCCTGTCGACGAACAATGCGGTGAGCAAAGGGACTATGACACCGACGATCTGCAGAATCACCGCCGCACTCAGGACCCCCGCAAACGATGCGCGGTTACCCCGCCACACGAGGTCGAGGAAGTCTCGCCGCCAGCGGGTATCGCGGTGCCGTACCTGCCGCGTCTTCGACGATATGTCGCCCGCACCGAACTCGAGCACAACACCCGAGTACCGCTCCGCGAAATCAGTGTGCGTCAGGCGCTGCCGTCCCCGACTCGGATCCACCACCGCCACGTATCGCGCCGTCGCACGGTCGACGACGACGAAGTGGTTGTGATCCCAATGCACCACGGCCGGCAACCTCGTGTGTCCGTCGGCGATCGACTCGGCGGGCCGGCCGAACGCACGCACGTCCAGCCCATAGTCGCGGGCAACCTGAACCAGCGTGAGTGCCGTCGTCCCGTCGCGCCCCACCGCAAGGTCGTCCGCCACGTCGTTGACCGGCATCGGTGCACCGTAGAAGTCGAGAATCATGGCCAGGCATGCTGCACCGCAGTCCGAGATCCCCGACTGGTGTCGCAACCGAACCCTCCGCGTCATGACGCCATGCCCGCCGTCACGCGATCGGTCTTCTCGGCCTCTCCCCAGAACCACTCGACACGCGCGGCGCGCCTGCGCTCGGCAAGCCACTCACCGAACAGTCGACGCTCGACGATGTGCAGTGCAGTTGCGTCGAGCCGGCTTCGATACACGGCGAGGACCTGCACAACTTCGCATTCGCCATCACCCGTCTCGGCAGCTATCACAGTCCCCGGCGCCGCAGCGAAAACCGAATTCGCGAGTTCGCCGTGGAGATCACTACGTTTGACGTCGCAGAATTCCGCCTGTCCGCGACCGTCGGCCACAGCAAGCCCCAGTTCGCCGGCGAAGTAGCGGATTGCGTCATCCGCATCGAAGGAATCAACATCCGCAACCCGTGCTGCGAACTCGCGTGCCTCTGCACGGCTGGGAAACACTGCGCGCGTGATACGCGCACGGTCGAGGGTCTCTCCATGCTCACGTAGCCACGCACACGCACGATCGCCGACCACGCGGCGACGAAGGATCGCAAGCTCGGCTTCGTGCCGGACGGTTCGTTCGAACATGTTCGGGCTCAGATGATTCTGTGCCATCCATGCCTCGGTAGCGTCGCGAGTGAGCAGACCTCGCGCCCGGCGGAACGCGTCGAGAGCTTCCTGCATCTGTGCGTCGGTCAACTCGACAGGGTCTTCCTCGAGCTCGATACGTATCACGCAAGCATCGATGAGTCCGGTGAGGAGGTCCGGACGGTCCCACATCCCGTCGAGATGCAGAATGGCGTCACCGACCGTGAGCGTCTCCCCGTCGACGGACAACAGGGTTGATTCACCGGCCCGCCGCGCCCCGCGAAGCGGCCACGGCACAGTCGAGGGCGGCGACCACGACACCGTTGTCACGTTTCCCTCCGTGTCGGTGATGAGCAGTGCGCTTTGAGACGACCCGTCGAAAGGCTCCACGTGCCGTATCAACCGAATCCGCAAATCACTGTTGCTCTCGCGCAGCAAACGGAGGGATTCCGACGAATCAGTGTGCCCAGCACTGTTCTCCAACAGGATCACGTCCAGAGCATCGGACACCACGCCCGGGTCGAATGAATGCCGCCGCTGCGGGATCGTGAGAGTCATCGAAGGGCTCCGTTCATCAAGGATCGTGAGGACCGGTCGCCGGTGGACAGCAGCAGATCTGCGACCGCGTCCGCGATCGGGGCGCCGGTCGCGGATTCGAGCCACAGCCATTGGCCGGCCGGATTGATTTCGAGAAAGACATAGCGCCCGTCGGGTGTCAGGATCAGATCCAAGGCGCCATAGTTCAAGTCCAGCTCGGTCACGAGCCGAATGCAGCGCTCGGCCGTCTCATCCGGCAGCGAGTGGAGTGCGTACATGCCCGGGGCGGCATCGTAGTTTCGCCAGTCCCGTCGAGCATGATTACTTCGCTGACTGCGTATTTCGACCGCGAACACGCGGTCACCGACGACGGTCACCCTCAGTTCCACATCCTTGGGCACATACGCCTGCGCAATGACAGGGCAGAATCTCACAGCGTCCGCTGCGGCGAGATCGAGGATGGTCGGGATCTCGGAATATCGGCCGGATACCTCTCCGTCCACTCCGATGCTGAGGCCATCCAACGGTTTCGTGATGACCTGCCCAGCATGACTACCCCAGAACTCCAGAAACTCCTCAGGATCAGTAGTGATGATTGTTGGAGGCAATTCGAACCCGAGGCGACCGGCGCGCGCGAGTTGCGCCGGCTTGCACGATGCCTCTCGGATGGCCCTCATCGTCCCTGGCACAGCCAAGCAGTCGAGGTTGTCCCACATATATCGCGAGAGAGCACGGATTTCCTCGCGGACGCAGTCACGAGCACCGGGATGGTCGATCTCCGGATGTGGTTCGGGCACATTGGGCCGCCGAAACCAGACGCTGCCGATGGCACCGAGATCAAGACGTCCTGCCGAGCCTATGAGGGTGCGTTCGATGAGTCCGGATCGGGAGTAAGAGACTGAAAGTACTGCGGTGACGGGGAAATCTCCCGGATCGATAACGGCGAAGTCTGCCCCGCGCTGGCACAACCGCTCTATGACAGCTTCTGCATGCACGTCGCCGGAACAGGTGAGGACAAGGACATCTGGCATTACGAAGACCTCCGGAGGCGGCCCGGGGCGCAGCATCACGCCCCGGGCTACGGATCGGCGCGATCTCCCCGGTGAGAGACGCACAGATGGGTCGACAACCCTTCAACTAGCCCTGGACGATGCGATCCGGGCCCTCTGGTTGGCATGTCTCCTGGTTGATGATGATCTCGCACCTTTCCTTGGTCTTCGCCTTGCCGCCCACGATCCGGGCTAGGTGTGACTCGTCCAGTTCGGCGCCGGTCGCGGAAATCGTGTCGATTGCGAACTTGCTCATTCGGCTCTCCTCGTGTGTTCCGTGCCGGACCTCCCGGCAGCACGGATATAGTCACGAGGGCCGCTGTGCAGACTCTGAGCAATGAATTAGCGCAGCAAATACACAGCCACCGAACACTGCTGCTGGACACAACTCGGCGAGGGACGCAACTGTGCGTCCCTCGCCGAGTCGAGTGACCGGCATTCCGGGCTCAGTGCAGGATTGGATCGTCCCCTCGGATAGGGCTATCGGGGGTGCAGCCGGTCCGCTCCCTGTCACCCCGGCTCTTGGGCAAGCCTCCGACAATCCGAGCAAGCCGTGATTCGTCCAGTTCCACGCCCTCCACCGGAATTGTGTCGATGACGAATGTGCGCATGTCAGATCTCCTCGCGTCGCGTGCGTGCCGGACGTTCCGGCACAGGGTCACGTTCGCGGAAGGCACTGTGCGGATTCTGAGCAGCTTCGTCTGTCAGAAGTCCTCGCCGTACGTGCAGGCGTTGGCATCGGTGTCTGTCGGGAAACCGAACGCGTCGGCGGACGTACCGGGCGCGGGAGGCGGGCAGGGTGGTGGTCGGGGTAGGGGTGGCAGGGGGCATCTCGACGGTCTCCTCGTTGCCGGAAGTGTCGTTACTGCATCCCGCGATGACCAGCACCGAAAGTGACACTCCTGCAATGAGGGTTGAGGTTCGTGCTATTTCTCCTGCTCGGCAATAATCGCGGCAAGCGCTTCGGCGACGTGCGCTTCTGCCTTCGACTTGTCGACACCGGCCGACGACAACGCTCCCGTGCCGTTCTCCAGTTCGAGGAGCGCCAGGAGAATGTGCTCGGTACCCACGTAGTTGTGGCCGAGCCGCAGGGCCTCGCGGAAAGTCAGTTCCAGAGCTTTTCGAGCGCGCGCGTCGTATGGAATCAGCTCGGGAACCTGGCCGGTCGTCTTCGCCGGAAGCGCAGCAAGAACGGTACGTCGCAGTTCGTCCTGCGCGACGCCCTGCGCGACCATCGCGCGGGCCGCAAGACCCTCTGGTTCCGCGAACAACCCGAGAACGAGGTGCTCGGGGGTGATCTCGTCATTGCCTGCGGCGCGTGCCTCGTTCATCGAGGCCATCACCACGTTCCTCGCGCGCGGAGTGAAGCGGTTGAATCCCTCGTTCGGGTCGAGATCGTTGTCGGCCTTGGAGACGAATCGCTTCTGGGCAGCCTGTTTGGAGACTCCCATGCGCCGACCGATCTCCGACCACGACGCACCGGAGCGTCGGGCCTGGTCGACGAAATGGCCGATGAGGTGGTCGGCGACCTCCCCGAGGTGTTCGGCGGCGAGCATGGCGTCCTGGAGTTGATCGAGGGCGTCGGGATGGACTTTTTTAATCGCCTCGATGAGGTCGTCGAGGCGAACCGGATGGGTGCTACGCGTTGGTTCAGTCATACGTCAACCATAGGTTGACGTATGACGAACGTCAACCATGGATTGACGCAATGTGCGCCAGTTGATCAGCCTCCGAAGACCGGGCCTCCCCCGAATACGCTCCGATGCGAATCCGGCTGGTTTCCTTCGATGTCCACAACGCCGTAATCCAACGCGACCTCGGCCGTGATCAGCGTGGATCCACTGCGTTCGTTCACCTTCGGATCGGCAGCCAACGCAGCGATGACCCGTCCGATGAACTCTGGGGTCTCGGCGTTGGCGAGTGGGAATCCCTGGAAGTTGTCGAGGCCGCGTGCCAGCATCGCTTCGTTCTTCACCAGTCCCGGCCACAACGACAATGCGGTCACGCCGGTGCCGCGCAGGTCGACGGCCATGTCGGCCACCATCTTGTCCAGACCCGCCTTCGACATCCCGTACAGCACTGAATGCAGGTACCCACGAGTGCCGAACGAGGAGATGTTGACGATCATGCCCCTTCCACGAGGCACCATGAGCTGGGCAGCCTCGACCGACGCGACGTAGTGGGCTCTCAGACCCACACCGATGAGGCTGTCCCAGTCGTCCACCGGCCGCTTCCAGAATGGATCACTGAAGCCGGCAAACCCTTTCGGGCTCGCCCATACGTTGTTCACCAGCAGGTCGAGACGGTCGCCCTGCTCGTCCGCGATCCGCGCAAACAGATCGTGGATCTGCTTGTCGTCCAGGTGATCGCACTGTACAGCGATACCGCTTCCGCCTCGTTCGGTGACCATCGCGGCGGTCCGGTCGAGCGGGCCATCCACGCCGACGGACCCGCGGGCCGTGACGTAGACCGTCCACCCGGCCGAACCGAGCGCACACGCAACGCCTCTACCCACGCTGCGGCTCGCTCCGGTAACGAGGGCAACCTTGCGCTCTGGCATGCTACTGAACCACTTTCACATCGTCTGTCAGGAGACGTTCGATCGACCACAGCACCTTGACGTGGCACCTGGCGACCTTCCATTCGCCGTTCTCGACCGCGTAGTCGTCGTCGTAGTCGAGGGCGGTGACCCGTTCGGTGCGGGCGTTCAGATCCACCTGCCGGAAACGCAGCGTCCACGCGCCGGTCGCGGTAGTCGGGCCGGTGAGCTGGATGCTGGGGTGCATGCCGTGGTGCATGTCGAGGATGACGTACCGATCATCGACGCGCTGCAGGGCGATTCTGGAGTAGATGTCGACCAGCCCGTCCGCGTCGTCGAAGCTACCGAGCGCAGGACCGTAGTAGATGTCGGCTCCCCGCTCGACGAAACACGCGCGCATGGCTTCAGGATCCTTGGCGTCGCACGCCCGGAAATATCGATGCTTGAGCATCTTGATCTGTTCGAGAGCTTCGAGGCGATCGAGGCGCTCTTCGACGGTCGGCATATCACTGTTCCTTCCGCGTGGATCCGATGCGCCGGACACTAACCGCGCGCGCCGATCGGGCATACGAAGGCTCCCGCTGGACAGGATCCGTCACCAGATGACGGCGATCCCGGCGTTGAGTATCGAAAGGACGCCGACGGCGTAGAACAGTGGACGCGGCGCAGGCTCGCCAGAGCGTCGCTGGCGGGCACTGCCCATGCCGATGACACCCCCGAGAATCACGAGGACCACGAGTTTGACGCCGAGCTTCGTGTAGTCGAGTTCGATTCCTGCAGGCCACGGCGCGGCCAATGCGAAGCCGGTGACGAGCGACAACAGTAGCCCGTAGTCCATCACGCGGGTCATACGGAATCGCCGGGCCACTGTTTCGGTGACCCATCCGCCGAATGTGACTGCGAAGCCGACGATATGAAGAAGTACAACAACGTCGCGAAGCAGATCCATTCGAATATCCTTGCATTATTGGTGGGTATGACTCGGCCAGAGCATCTTCGGCTGTGACATATACAGGACAGTCAAGACCTGCGGGGAGGGTAGTGGTTCATCAACACCACTGGTTGACGCAGGCCATCGCGGGTACCCGGAACCATGACCGAAGACCCGAAAGCCAACCTGCCGAACAAACACGTCGTGGTGACCGGCGCGACCGGGAATGTCGGCACCGCCGTCGTCCGAGCGCTCGGCACCGACCCGAGTGTGGGCTCGGTGCTCGGTGTCGCACGACGTGACACCGACTGGACTGCACCCAAAGCACAATTCGCGGCCGTCGACATCGCCGTGGACGATCTCGATTCGACATTGCACGGCGCCGACGCCCTCGTGCATCTCGCCTGGCTTTTCCAGCCGACGCACAAAGCGGAGGCGACGTGGTCCAACAACGTGCTCGGCACGATTCGAACGTTGACCGCGGCCGCAGCAGCGGGGGTATCGACCATCGTGGTCGCGTCGTCGGTGGGCGCCTACTCCCCGGGTCCACGGGATGATCGCAGGGTCGACGAGAGTTGGCCCACGCACGGGTGGCCCGGCGCAGCGTATCCACGAGAGAAAGCGTATCTGGAACGGTGGCTCGACGCTTTCGAGCTCGGCCACCCCGATATCAGAGTGGTGCGCATGCGGCCGGGTTTCATCTTCCAGCGCGGGTCCGCGTCGGCACAGCGGCGGATCTTTGCGGGACCCTTCGTGCCGGGCTCACTCCTGCGCACCATCCCTGTCGTCCCCGACATGCCCGGGCTACGCATGCAGATCGTCCACGCCGATGATGTCGCCGAGGCCTACCGACTCGCCGTCGTACGCCCCGTCCGCGGAGCGTTCAACATCGCTGCAGAAGATTCGGTCGACGCGCGCACTCTGGCCGATGTACTCAGCGCACGTGTCGTCGCTGTCCGCCCGGGACTCGTACGGTCGGCAGTCGCCGCCGCGTGGCACGCCCACATCGCGCCGGCCGAACCCGGATTGCTCGACACCGTACTGCGCCTGCCATTGATGGATTGTGCCCGCGCGCGTGCTGAACTCGGCTGGTCCCCGGCTCATGCGCCTGCTGACATCCTCGATGAGTTCGTCGAGGGGCTGCGCGCCGGTGCCGGACTTCCCACCCCGCCTCTGGCGCCCGACTCGCCGCGGGGCCGGATAAGGGAAATCGCCACGGGAGTGGGCGTCCGTCCCTGATCCACTTCGTTGCCGACACGCATCGGCCACAGCGGTCGAATCAACCGCTGTGGCCGATGATCGTGCAGATCGACACTCTCAGAGGAAAACCCTCCGATTCCCTCTAGCGGAGTGCGATTACTGCAGCGTTCCGAGTAGCTGTGCACTACCGCTGGAGAGCGTACCGAGAATGGCATCGAGGTTGTCGATTACTGCCTGCAGGATTTCGGTCATTCTTCCTCCTCGTGTAGATACGGACTCGGTCCGCATTCATTTCTTCTGCATCAGGGCCGTTTCCCATCTGCACACATCGCGTACCCAGACCGTTCGCCCAATCACCTACACGACAGAAAAAGGAGGGTGATCTATTTCACAGACAATACAAGTTTCATTCGTGTTGCCACGCAGGTGCGCACTCCGGACAAGAAAATCGCCGTGGTCGACATCGAGTCGGCCACGGCGAGTTTCAGGCAGCAGAGATCAACGACGAACGCCACGCCCCGTGACTGCCTTGACGAGGAACAGCAGAATAACCGCCCCGAGCAAGCACGTCAGGAAGCTGAAGATCAGTCCGCCACCCTCGACGTCGACTCCGAGCAGATTCAACAGGAAGCCGCCGAGCAGTCCACCGATGATGCCGACGACGATGTTGAGGAGAATGCCCTGTTGGGCGTCGGTGCCCATGAATTTGCTACCGATCCAGCCGGCCAGGCCGCCGATGATGATCCAGCCGATAATTCCGAGTCCGAGCATCGCTACAAGTCCCTTCTCGTGCATCAAGGCAAGCGATGTCCGGCACAGATCCACTCCGTGCCGGACATCGACAGCGTCCTCGCTGTATACCCATCGAAGAGCGGACTACACCTGTTTGCGCAGATTTTCGGGTACGCGGTGTTCGTGGAGCACGAAGCCCGCACAGGTCGTGAGTTGCCCGGCGACGTCTCACCGCCGCAACTCCACCGTCTCGTTCATGCGTCCCAGTTTGTGCGGATTGGCGATCCCGTAGATGTGGGTGATCCTGCCGTCGGCAACCACCACACTCACCACGACCGTGGCGCCGTTCGCAGTCAGGCGTGCACCCGCCATGCCGTTGATCCGAGTGGCAGCCACCTCGAAACCCCGAAGCTTCGGGTAGCGAACCAGCAGCGAGGCGAGCCGCCGCGCTCCGACGACCGGCTTCTTCGATGCCGGCGCCACTCCACCGCCGTCCGCAATCGCGACGACATCCGGGGCGAGGACCTCCATCAACGCCTGGATATCGCCCGTCGTGACTGCTGCCAGGAACTTCTCGACAATCACAGACTGCTCGCCCGGATCGACCTCCATCCGGGGTCGTCGCGCGGCGACATGTCTGCGGGCACGGTGAGCGATCTGCCGGACCGATACCGGCGTCTTCTCCACCGCAGCGGCGATCTCCTCGTACGGAGTATCGAAAACCTCACGCAATACGAAGACCGCACGTTCTGCCGGTGCGAGTGTCTCGAGCACGGTGAGCATCGCGATGGAGAGGCTGTCGGCCAGTTCGAGATCTTCCGCAACATCGGGGGTGGTCAGGACAGGCTCGGGCAGCCATTCTCCGATGTACTCCTCGCGTCGCCGCGCCGATGTCCGCAACTGGTTGAGCGACAGACGAGTGACGATCCGGACCAGGTAGGCGCGGGCGTCGCGTACCTCTGTCCTGTCCGCGGCATCCCATCGCAGCCATGCTTCCTGGACGACGTCCTCGGCGTCGGCTGCCGAACCGAGCATCTCGTACGCGACTGTGAAGAGCAGGCCGCGGTGGGCGACGAACGGATCGTCGGTCATGACTTCGACGCTACGGCGAGCGGCTCGAGAGCGCAGCTCGCCGCATATTCCTCCGAACTCACACCGAGCGCGATGTTGGAGCGCGTCGCGAAGTTCGAGAACGCGATGTGGGCCGTCAACTCGACCAGTGCGGCCGGACCGAGTGTATCGAGCAGGCGGGCCGACAATTCGTCGGTGACGGTCGGCGGGGTAGCGCTCATCGCCTCGGCGTACTCCATCACGTCACGTTCGAGTGGTGTGAACACCTCGGACTCACGCCACCGCGGTGTCTCACGCGCCTTCTTCTCGTCGAGACCCTTGTTGTGTGCCTCGAAATACCCGTAATCGAGACAGAATTCGCATCCGACGAACGCCGCCGCCGCCATGTTGGCGAGCGACTTCAGATTCTCGTCGCACCGGTCCCATCGCTTGATTCTGCGGCCGACACCGAGACTGAAGTTCATCACCTTTCGGTTGTGCCACAACACGGCTACACCGTCGGGTACGTTGCCGACCATGCGTCGCGATATGGCCTTGACGAGTCCGCCGTAGAGTCCGGTCATTTCCGCCGGCGGGATTCTGGTGGTCATCATTCCTCCGATCGAAGTGGTGTCGACATGAAGACACCGGAGATGCCTCGAATGTGACACGCAGTTCGAAATTCGAAGGCTCGATGACGTAGTGCATCGTCGGGGCACCGAATGTGCCCGGCCGGTGTAATGAATTCTGCATCGTGCACGATGTGGAGGGCATGAAAATTTCACATCGATTGACTTCAGCTGCAGCTGCCGGACTCCTTGGCACTGCAATGTTCGTTGCGGCACCGGGCGTGGCCAGTGCCGCCGACCCATGCATGCTCGGGTGGTCGAATGTGGGACCGCGATCCTGCGCTATGAACGATGTCGGGACAGCGCCGGTGTTGACGTTGGGAAATGGCATCTGCGCAGGCATATTGAGCGCGTCCGGCACCGCGTACGACGGTCCGCTGTACGAGTATTCGAACGCGCCCGGTTCCACTCACTCCGTGGAACTGCGCATCACACAGGGGTTCTCACCACTGGGTGAGTGGGCGCCGACATTCCTGGCCTGCGACGTCACTGCCATCATCGATTGGCGAAATTTCGATACCGGGCAGAGCGGTTCGGTGAGCCACTTCGTTCCCGCGCGCCACTCGAGCACCACTCCGATGGTCGTGCAGGTACATACGGGTCCGGGGCGGGTCCAACTCACTCTCCGGACCGACCGGCCGAACATCCCCGTGTCGACCGAAGTGATCGTGCCCTGACGCCTGCAATACCGGGCGCCGGGCCATCCATCACACAGTGTTGTCCCGGCCCGGCCTCCGGTACTGCAACCACGCCATAGCGGCACCGCACGCAATCACCGACGCCACCGACGCAGCGACCGTCATCACCGTCCACGTGCTCGGCACATCTTCCGGAAAGGCCTGATTCGCTTCGGTGAGCGGGGTGTATGCGGTCCATCCGAACTGGATCATCAACGGCAGCGCCATCACGGCCGGCAGCGTCAGCGACGTCGCAGTCACAGTTGCGGTGGAGGGCAGGGACGAGACGATCGTGTATGCGGCAGCACACGGTAGGACGAAGATCGTCGATACGAAATGCATGTTGTCCCATGGTGCCCGCTCGAAGATCGCCGTCGCCGCGACGAGCGCCAGCACTCCGATCCCGACAAGCGGCACCGGATAGCGGCGGCCGAGCCACACACCGAGAGCCACCAGTGCCGACGGGATCAACAGGATCGGCCACGCGCCCGGGGTCAGCTCCTCTGCTGCACGAGCCGAGACGAGCAGTGCAGCAGCGGCGAGAAGCAGCTTTCCGGAGCGGTTCCGCAAGCTCAGTGCCGCGATGATCACGATCGGCACGATCAGGATGCCCAGAATCCATCGCCCCTGCCCGAAGTCACTCGTCGGCGTGTACAGGGCACGGTCGAACGACCAGTACAAGATGATTGCGACGAAAGGGATTCCGACTCCGGCCACCAGCTCACGCGTGTCCCACGCCCGTGCGTCGTCGCCCGTATCGATACCGCCGATCACCGCTGTCACGATCGTGAAGACAGCGACGGCAATCGCCGAGGTCAACCACACGATATTCGCTGGTTGCTCACTCACCTCGACGTACGCGGCCCAGCCGGGGGACGCGGCCGCAAACCTTCGGTATTCGGCGATCGGCGACGCCGTCAACAGACCGGCGACCACAGCACCGGAAAGGACGCTCTGCCGAGACAGCAGTTGTGGTCCCCTGCATATCGTCAACAGGCCACCGAGAATCAGGCCCGCGCCGATCGTCGCGGGATAGGTGTCGTAACGCCATGCTCCGGGCAACGCGACGATCGCCACGAGCAGAGTCCCTGCGAGGACCGCGATTGCCACCTGGGAGCGGCCACGGCACACCGTTGCTACGAGTATCGCCACGATCGAGCCCGCCGCGACCGCTGCGACATCGGAATCGAACACCGCGTTCGAGCCGAAGTCGATGTAGGTGTCGACGCTGGGCTCACCCAGTACGACACCTGATGCAACACCCCCGGCGACGATGAGGACGTATCGCAAGGCAGAGACCATGCCGCCACCTTCGCCGAACTGCCGGTTCGGGCACCGACGACACGCCGTTCAGGCCTCACGCGCATCCTCTGCGGCGTAACTCGCCAGTAGCTCGCGCTCGGCGTCGCGCTTCGGGAATGCGAAGAACACAAGTACCGCACCGAGGAGGACGATGGCGATCGCTGCCGCGTATGCGCGTGTGTCGCCGTCGAGGAATGCTGCTCGGGCTGCGGCGATGATCTGCTGCGCGTACTGCGGATACCGTTCAGCGATGTTCGCCGCACCCGCGAACGATTTCTCCAGTGCGGCCTGCGTCGGTTCGCTGACCGACGACGCCTGCGGATTCGCGGCAATCGTGGCTGCGAACGATGCCGAATACCCCGCTGTGAGCAGCGCTCCGAGAATCGACTGCACGATGGCGCCACCGAGGTCGCGCTGGAGATCGGCTGTTCCGGAGGCCATGCCCGCGCGCGACACCGGCACCGAGCCCGTCAGCGAGTGGGATGCCGGTGTGCCTGCCAGGCCGACACCTGCGCCGAGGAACATGAAACCCAGGGCAACAACCCAGTAGCGGGCATCGGCGTCCCACATCATCAGAGCCACCACCAATCCGAGCACGATTGCGACGTATCCCAGCAGCAGCGTGAACCGAGCCCCGTGCGACTCGACGAGCTTCGCCGACTGCGGCGCCACCAGCACCATCACCAACGCAGCGGGCAGCGCGGCCGATCCCGCGGCGAGTGTCGAATACCCGAGGACGTTCTGCAGGTACTGCTGGCTGATGTACATCGTCCCCATCAGCGTGCCGAACACGATGATGCCCGCAACAGCCGCGACCCAGAAGGTCCGACGCCGCGCGATCCGCAGATCGAACAGCGGATTCCGCGCCCGCAGTTGACGGATCACGAAACCCACACCCGAGGCGACAGCGATCGCGAGCGCAGACACGGCGACGGTGGTCATTCCGTCCACCGGAGCAAAGTTGATACCGATGACGAGTGATCCGACCAGGACTACCGACACGATTCCGCCGAGGTGGTCGACGGGGTCCGTCGACTCGTTGACATGGCTCGGCACGATCGCGATCGTGAGGCCGAGCGCCACGAGTGCCAGCGGGATCGTCACGAGAAACACCGATCCCCAGAAGAAGCCTTCCAGCAGCGACCCGGCGACGAGCGGCCCGAGCGCGGTGAGACCACCGCCGATCGACGACCACAACGCGATTGCTCGGGTCCGGCCCGCTCCGGACCACAGCGCCGTGATCAGCGCCAACGTCGTCGGATAGGCGAGCCCAGCCGACACTCCCCCGATCACCCGGGCCAGAAACAGGATCCCCTCGTTCGGTGCAAGGCCGGCGACAAGCGACGCGGGCACCGACAGCGCCATGCCGAGGAGCAGCATGCTCTTGCGTCCGTAGCGGTCGCCGATGGCGCCGAGATAGAGGACGGACGCCGCCAATCCGAGCGAGTATCCGACCGCGATGAGGTTGAGACTGGTCTGAGTCGCATCGAAGGCTTTCCCGATATCGGGCAGTGCGACATTCGCAACGGCGAGGTTCAGGTTCGCGACCGCCGCGACGAGGATCAACGATGCCAGCACCAATGGTGCGCGAGTGGGACGGCCCTGGTCGGGTGTGGTCACAGAACAATGGTGCGCGCACCGTGCGGTTTCAGGTTGCGGTTCGCGCCAGTTCGGCACTCCGGACAACCGTCGCGGTCAGCGCGAATGCTTCCGCTCCCGATCAGCGGAAGTTGCCCGGCGACCGTTGCGGTCAGGACCTACCGTCGGTCCTCGTACAGCGCAGGGATTGTGGAGAAGGGGTGACCATGGCATCGACTGCCTCGGCAGAGACCAACGAAGGTGTCGCGACCTGCGCCCCACCCACAGGCCATGTGATCGAGGAGGTCGCGGACGCAACGCGACGTCTCATGGCGGCGGTGTTGCGCACTGGACGCGACAACCCACACCTCGCCCGCATCCGCGACACGCTGCACGAGATCGCGGACACGCTCGACGAGCACTCCCCCGACCTCGACACGCGATTGGTCGAAATGTGGAAGGGAAACGGACCGACGCGCCACAGTCCTGTCACCGGCGTCGACAATCCGATCGCACCGCCGCTGCAGTTCCGGGGATACGACGACGGATCGATCCGCGGCGAAACCACGCTCGACCTGCCGTACCAGGGGCCACCGGCAAAGGTGCACGGCGGTGTGTCTGCGCTCCTACTCGATCACGCTCTCGGTAACGCGAACGACTTCGCGGGCGAGCGTGGCATGACAGCGCAGCTCACGGTCCGGTACCACCGCGTGGCGCCATTGTTCGAACCGCTGACGGTCGCTGCCCGTCAGGTGTCGCGCGACGGCCAGAAAATCCATACGATCGGCGAGATCAGCACGTCCGACGGGGAGGTCTGTGTGTCGGCCGAAGGGCTTTTCATCGCCGGGTATCTCGCGCGCCCCCGCGCGGAGTGATTCGTCCGCATCATTTCCGCCAGAACACGTGGTGAGTGACACCGCTCGGACTGGGTACGACGTCCAGGTGGAACCTGTCGCGCAACTCGTCGGGTGATTCCCAGAGCCGGAGACCTCGTCCGTACTTCACGGGCGACACGGCTACATGCATGGTGTCGACCAGATCGGCGTCGAGGAACTCTTTGATCGTGGTGACGCCACCGCCGAGGCGCACATCCTTCCCTTGTGCGGCCTCGCGTGCCTGCTCGAGGACGGTTGCCGGGTCGCTGTTCACGAAGTGGAACGTGGTGTCGCCGAGCGTGAACGACGGGCGCACATGATGGGTCATGACGAACACCGGCGTGTGGAACGGAGGCTCGTCGCCCCACCATCCGAGCCATTCGTGGTCGGTCCAGGGGCCACGTTGCGGACCGAACTTGTTGCGGCCCATTATCTCGGCCCCGATGTTGTGCGTGAAGTCGCGTGTGAAGTAGTCGTCGAGACCGCGGCTTCCACCGGGGTCCGTGCGGTTGGGCCAGCTCGCTGTGGCGCCGGCCCACGCGAACATGTCACCGTGGTCGAGGCCGAACGGATTCTCGAAACTCTGGTTCTCGCCCGCAGCGATACCGTCGCTGGACACGCCGAAATTCTGAACTCTCAGCAGCTGGCTCACCGTGATCTCCGTCTTCTCTTCCGATAGTCGTGACAGGTGAGACCTCCGGCGTCCGAAAAACTCATCGCACTACTGCGTCGAACGCGGCCCCCTGAACCGTGATTTTCCTACACTGGGACCACCGGCAAGGAGAGACGGACATGGACGACGCACCCGGACCTGCCTACTTCCGCCCCGGCCGGAAGCGGTCTGCATGACCTCCAACATCGCCGCAAACTTTGCCTTGGTTCTGATATTCGTGCTGATCGGCGGCGTATTCGCTGCCACCGAAATCGCGTTGGTGTCGCTGCGCGAGAGCCAGCTGCGTGAGTTGGCCCGGCGCGGCGGACGCGGCGAGCGCACCGCCGCCCTCGCTCGCGACCCCAACCGGTTCCTCGCCGCAGTTCAGATCGGTGTCACCGTCGCAGGCTTCTTCTCGGCTGCCTATGGCGCCTCCACTCTCGCTCCCGATCTCGCCCCGGCCTTGCAGCACTGGGGGCTGTCCGACACCGCGGCGAACGCCGTTGCCCTGATCGGTACCACCTTGGTCATCTCCTACCTGTCGCTGGTGCTGGGCGAACTGGTTCCCAAGCGCATCGCCCTGCAACGCGCCACCGGAACGGCACTGGCCGCTGCCCCCACCCTTGATCGATTCGCGACCGTGATGCGTCCGGTCATCTGGTTGCTGTCGGTGTCCACCGACGCCTTGGTGCGCGTGCTCGGCGGCGATCCGTCCCGCAAGAACGAGGACGTCACCCGCGAAGAACTCCGCGAACTCCTGGTCGGGCACGAAGCACTGCCCGAAGACGAACGCAGTGTGCTCCGGGAGGTCTTCGACGTGGGGTCACGCCGGTTGACCGAGGTGATGCGTCCACGTACCGACGTGGACTTCCTCTCTGCCCGCACCCCGATCCTCGAGGCCCGCAATTTCGCCCTGGACAAGGCGCACAGTCGTTTTCCTGTCACTGCCGACACGGTCGACGATGTGATCGGCTTCGTTCACATGCGTGATCTCATGCTCGCCGACGCGGACACGCACTCCGGTACCGTCGGTGACCTCTGCCGGCCGATCCTGGCTTTGCCCGGCTCCATACCGGCCTTGGCAGCGTTGACGATGATGCGGCGCGACAATGCTCAGCTCACACTTGTCGTCGACGAGTACGGCGGCACCGCGGGAATCGTCACTATCGAGGACATCGTCGAAGAGATCGTCGGTGAGATCGGCGACGAATTCGACCCCACCGACGACCCGGATTCGGCCGAAGCTCCTGCTCGGCAACCACCGTTGCATCAGGAAATCGACGGCCAGCTGCACATCGACGACTTCGCCCGCGATACCGCAATCACCCTGCCCGATGGGCCCTACGAGACCGTGGCCGGTTTCGTTCTGGATCGCCTGCAACACCTTCCCCGCCTCGGGGAGAGCCTCACTGTCGACGGCCACCGTCTGACCGTCAGCGAACTCGACGGCCGCAGGGTCGTCCGCTTGCACCTGACTCGGCGCCACTGACGAAGCGCCGGATGCGTTCGGTCGACCCGCGAGAGCACGGTGCGTGGTGCATCATGGCTGCATATCGATCCTCGGGCTCCTCGCGTGCCCGCCGGCACCAGCGAGAGGACCGCGATGCTCAGGACCGCCGTCGTTGCAGCAGCCATTGCAACGTTCCTGGCCGCAACCGCAGGTAGTGGCATCTCGTTCGCACAGGACCGCGACGCCACCGACCCGATCGTCACGGCGCAAGCGTTGCTTGCCGACCCGGTGTCGCCGGACGGATCCCGGATCGTCTCGAGCGAAATCGACGGACAGCATCTGACACTGCAGGTCTATTCCGCGGCGATGGACAAGAACATCCCGGTCCGGGTCCAGCGGCCACGGGACGCCTCCCAGGCCCGGCCCGTGCTGTATCTCGTCAACGGCGCCGGTGGCGGTACCGATGCTGCGACATGGTGGGCCAATACCGACGTCGGCGATTTTCTGGAAACACAAGATGTCAACGTGGTCATGCCCATCGGCGGCGCGTTCTCGTATTACACCGATTGGAAACGGGAAGATCCCAATCTCGGTCTCAACAAGTGGCAGACGTTCTTCCTCGACGAGCTTCCTCCGCTGATCGATGCCGCGCTGGGTACCAACGGCGTACAGGCCATTGCCGCGAATTCGATGACTGCCACCGCCGTGTTGCAGTACGCGATCGCCAAACCGGGCTTCTACTCCGCAGCAGCGGGTTACAGCGGATGCGCACAAACGTCGGACCCCATCGGCAAGGAGTTCGTCAAACTCGTCGTCGAGACATGGGGCGGCGGCGACGTGCGCAACATGTACGGCGAAGACGACGATCCGGCATGGGTGGAGAACGATCCGGTGGTCAACGCCGAGGGTCTGCGCGGAACCAAGCTGTTCATCTCCGACGCCACCGGCCTGCCCGGCCCGCACGAAACCCTCGGCAATGAGTTCACGGTCGTGGAACCGGATGCGAGTGTCGAGGATCAGGCGCTTGCGCTGGCGAACCAGGTCGTGGTCGGCGGTGTGATCGAGGCGGCCGTGCATTGGTGCACGACGAACCTGCAGAACCGCTTGAACGAACTCGACATTCCCGCGACGTTCGACCTGCAGCCTCGAGGTACCCATTCTTGGGGGTACTGGCAGGACGCTTTCCATCAGTCGTGGCCGCTGCTCGCCGATGCGCTGGGTCTGCCACCGGCACAGTGACCGTCCGATCAGCGCGTTCGGATCTCACTGAGGTCCGTGCCCACCGGGAAAGGCAGAGTGAACTCCTGCCCGACATCACCGACAGCATCGGATACCGCGGTCGTGACGATCACACGGTCGTCGTAGAGGTGCCTGATCCGCACCGTATGACCGTCGTAATGGAACCGGTTCATGAGGAATCGAAGACCACGGTCTTCGAGCACTTCCTCGGCCATCGTCCAGTCGGAGACCGGCTCGAGGGGTCGGCCCAGGCGGTCGATGGGAATCATCTCCGGCTCCTGTGACTCCAGGTCGATCCAGCCGATGACTTCACCGTCCTCGCGGCGGTGCGGAATCCAGTGGCTCGGAACAGCGCTCATACACCTCACCGTATCGGCATCGGCAGGTGTCCGTTGATCGCAGTGCGTTCCATTGCCACATCGGCTTCATTCGATTCGTCGACAGTCTGTACGTCCAGCAGCGTGAAGCCACTGTGACGTAGACAGGTGCACATTCGTCGTCGATCTGACAACATCCTCGAGTGACCAATGAGCGGATTGAAGTACAGCGCACCATCAAAGCCGATCCCGCGTCGATATTCTCGGTGCTCTGTGATCCCCAGGGACACGTTGCCATCGATGGTTCCGGAATGTTGATGGATGCAGAAGGCGACGTCGTGCGGGCCGTCGGCGACAGTTTTGTCGTGCACATGGATCGGGAAGCTCTCGGCGACTTTCCGATGGGCGAATACGACGTGACAGTGAATATCGAGACTTTCGTTCCGGACCGTGAAATCGCCTGGACCATCCTGGGGACCATTCGCCCGCAGATCGGGCACATCTACGGGTACCGCATCGAACCGGCCGAAGGCGGCTCTCTCGTGACCTCGTACTACGACTGGTCCGATATCGACCCGAAATGGCGTGAGGCGGGAATCTTCCCCGTCATCGCCGAAGGATCCCTGAAAGCAACCCTCGGTATCCTCGCGCGCACGGTACGCCGCGGATATCCGCGCTGATCGGGTCGTTCATCCTCGCCGAGGGCGCTGTCGAATATCAATCCTGCTTCGGTACCCAATGGTCGTTCTCGAGGTCGTACTTCTCCTTGACCGCCCCGTAGGCTGCGCGCTCGGCCTCCTCGCCCTCCCCGACCCGCTTGACCGCTGCTTCATAGGCGGTACCGTACAGTTCCTGCACCTCCTTCGACGATCGGCGGACCGTTTGCGGGAGTTCGTATCGATCCACTGGGACATCCCTTCGTCGACGACGGACATGCTGTCACCCATTGTGGGTCGGCCGGCGCCGGCGCGGTGCCGATCGGGCGAGTTCGACGAGGGAGGGCCGAGCCATGACGTCGGTGACAGGCGACTTCGAACTGACACACGATGAATTGCGTGTGGTTGCTCGCTACGTCGCCGAGTCCGCCCAGGAGGTGCTCCCCCGGTTCGAGGCCGTCAAGCCCGACGATCCTCGACCTCGCGCTGCCTTGGACGCTGCCTGGGAGTTCATCGGCGGTGCGCGCCGAACCAAACTTCAGCGCATCACCTCGATGGATGCGCATCGCGCAGCCGCGGACGCTCCCACCGAGGTCGCGCGACTGGCCGCACAAGCCGCAGGCGACGCCGCCGCCGCGGCCTATCTGCATCCCATCGCGAAAGCCCACCAGGTCGGGCACATCCTTCGGGCGGCAGCCAATGCGGCACGTATCGCAGAGATCGAGGCCGGCGACGACCCGGCCGTCGGACACGAGATGATCGAGAGAGCGCGCATGCGAGCAACTCCGGTGTTGATCGACGTCCTGTGCCGGTATCCAGCGGCACCGACAGGCAGAAGCCGTGCTGCACAACTCATGGCCGTTCTGGACGTCGCATTGCGCTGAAGCAGCGCGGATCGTCGTGCACATCGCTCAACACACTTATCCCCAGGTGTGGAAGAACGGACAAACGCGACCAAGTGGTCGAAGTGCGTTCAAGACGCCTCCGTGCGGACTGCCGCAGTCACCGCCGGCGACCAGCGTCCGGCGTACTCGGCGATGGAGTTGTCCGTCGTATAGGTCGAGTCGAGGAGATACAGCCCTGGCGCCGGTGTCGTCGCACCCAGTTCCACCAGTACCGGCTTGAGCAGCAGGTCTGGCGCCAGTGCATGCGCCGGGCCTGCGCCCAGCATGAGCGGCACCGCGACGACATCGCGCAATCCGTCGCCGGTGGCGAATTGATCGAGGAACAGTTTCAGCACACCGGTGTAGGTTGCCTTGAACGTCGGACTGGCGAACACCACCAGAGCGGCCTCGGAGACAGTCGACACAGCGGCGGCGACGTCCTCGTCACCCCACCCGAGAAGACCTGCACCGAGGCTGATCACGTCGATCACGTGGTCGGGTTCCCGGCCGGTCAGTGCGGTAGCGAGCCGAACTCCGGCATCGAGAGTTCGGGAGCCGGGCTTGGGATTACCCGCAACGACGACGATCGACATGTTCACCTTCCAATCCTTCGGACGCCACCTTCGGGAGACGAGGGCACCCGCCATCCTCCACTTCCACCGTGCTCCCCGGAACGTTTTCATTCGCCTCGAATACAAATCGGCCCACAGCACACCGGCGATTCGGCTAGTTTGTCAGCGCAGTCCCGGCGCATTCTCAGCACAGCACGAACACGAGGGCGACAGATGAGCGACGTGAACCTCAGCAAGCAACATCCGGCTGCGTACGAGCAACTGGCGAGTCTCAATGAGCAGGCCGAAACCGCAGTGAAAAACGCGGGTCTGGATCCGCTCCTGGCCGAACTGGTCAAGATCCGAATATCGCAGATCAACGGTTGCGCATTCTGCTTACGGATGCACACGCGCGACGCGCTCGACAAGGGTGAGACGAGCGACCGGCTGGCCGTGGTCGCGGCCTGGTGGGAGTCTCAGTACTTCACAGCTCAGGAGCGGGCCGCGCTCGCCCTCGCCGAGCAGGTCACCCGGCTGCCCGTTCCGGAGACGGACGCCTGGGACGACGGATCGTTGAACGCCGAACAGGCGTCAGCGGTGAGCTGGCTCGCGATCGTGATGAACGCGTGGAATCGGGTGGCGATCACCAGCCACTACCCCGTGGCGCCCTGATGTCTGCAGCGCAGACGATTCCCGAACTTCACCACACTTTTCACTCACCGAGGTGGCATCGGCGATGCAACCGACGGATCGCGTCCTCCAGTTCCGGTGCCGGACCCTCGACGATGACGCCGGGCGCAACCTCGTGGATCGACAGGGGCTGCACCGGCGCCGCAGGAACGCCCATGTCCTCGAGCCACCCGGTGAGCTGCCGGGACGATGCGACGTAGACGATTCTGCCGAGACCGACCCACCCGTGCGCAGCTGCGCACATCGGGCAGTGTTCTCCCGAGGTGTATACGGTTGCGCCCGCACGACTGTCGGGCGTCATGTTCTCCGCCGCCCACCTGGCAAGTGCGAATTCAGGATGCCGAGTGCGGTCGCCGTCGGCGACTCGGTTGCGATCTTCCGCCAGGACTCGACCATCCGCGCCGACAAGTACGGATCCGAATGGCTCGTCGCCGGCCATCAGTGCTTCCTCAGCGAGTTCGATGCATCGATGCAGGTGTGCAAGATCAGCGTCGTTCACCACTGTAGTTACCCCTTCGTCGCACTCGATGGTGCCCGAGGACCACCGTAGATGCCACTGGGATACTCGGGTAGAACCACTCAGGACATCGCGTCGACAGCACCGACAATGAACATATGACCTCGATGAGCCACAGCCGCGGCGGCGAAGACCCGCACAGCTCCGCTCCCGCCACGATCGATACCGCCGTGACCGTTCTGTTCGTCATCGTGACCATAGTTTTCGCGGCCGTCGCATTCTTCGTGTCTCTGCTCTTCCCGATGGGGATGGATTCGTGCGGCCCCGACGGTTGCCAGGAGGGTTACCTCACCGCCGCATTCGCAGTCACGTGGGGAGGAATCGCTGTGGCCTGCATCGGCACTGTCGCGGGTATCGTCCTTGCCGCGCGACGACGAACACGCATGTGGGTGTGGCCGCTCCTCGGTGCCACGACGATCACGGTGGTACTGATGGTCGGCCTGAGCCTCGCCGAGCGCGCGGGCGCGTGACCGCCGGAAGATCTTTCGCGCCAGCAGGCGGGTGACGCGACTGGCGATGACTCGGTCGAACATCCGGCCGTTGGCAGATCAGGAGTGCGCTTTTCGGCACATACATCTTCGTGCCGCCGCATGGCATCTCCCAGTGCGGAGACACTTCCTCACCGCTACCCGGTCGTCATATCCCGATAGACCATCTCGGCCAACGCTTCTGACCTCACATCAGGATCTGCTGTTTGAGTTGTTCAGCGATCTGCGCCAACTCGCTGATGCATTGAGGAAGGGTTTCCACTACGCGGCGGACTTTTTCGTCATCGGCGGCGATGAGCGGCGCCGCCCGACCAGCTGTGGCCACCGAGATCAGCGCCACGGCTCCACTTCACCGATGTACGACGAAGCCGACGCATCACCGCAGGATACTCCCGCGTGTGGTTTCCGCAGCCACCCCGGTCGTCGCGCTGAGATCAATCCGGTAGCCGATTCGCCCGCCCCTCCCAAGAAGAGGTGGACAGTACCGACCGCCGCAACATCCGAGGAAGCACTTGCCAAGCAGCGGTGTCGCGATAACGCCTATCGCAACGATCTGTACAGGAGGCGGTACGACCCGAGCGTCCGGCCGATCAACGAGTACGTCGACACGTTGCGGGCCGAGCGTCGCGTGTCCATTCCGTATATCGCGCCGACCTACGGTGGCGTCGACGCGCGGTTGCTCACGCTCATGCAGGACCCGGGCCCGAAGACCGACCCGACCAATATCGACGGATCCGGCATGATCTGCCTGGAGAACGTCGACCTCACGGCCGCTCGGCAGAAGTTCTTCTTGGATGAAGCCGGCATCCACATTTCGGAGATCGTGTCGTGGAATGCCTACCCGTGGCCGAAGCCGCACCCCCAGACCGACCGATCGGACCGTGAGGCAGCCGAGACGCTGCGCGGATTCCTCCTGCTGATCCCGAACCTCGAGGTTGTGATCCTCAACGGCACTGTTGCCAAGCGTATTTGGTGTGTCCTCAAGGAAATCGACCCGGCGTGCATGGCAGGCATCTCGTCGTACCCGACATTTCACACGAGCGAACGAGCGGTCAATCCAACCCAGAGGTCGCTCGAGTACATCGCCGAGGTCCACAAGGACCTGAGCAACAAGTACGCAGCCGCCACCCGCCAGTTGCACAGCGTGTGAGTCCATCGATCCTCACACGCCGGAATGCGTCGACGGTGCCCCTAGGAGAAACACAATGTCGACGGCTCACCCTCCACCAGATCTTGCCGTGGAACCATCGTGCTCGTGGGCGCGCATCGTGGGTCTCAGCGGCGCAACGCAGCTGCGGAGATCGGCAGGCCCGCTGCTGCGAGACGGTCGCATACGTCGGCGGGGGTGCTGGGCGGGTTGCGCCACGCCGCGGCAGTCGCGCTGATCGCCTGGTGCACCCGCGCACCGTCGAGCGTGAACAGATCCATGACGAACTCATCGGGGTGCAGAGCTTCCATGCCGAACTGGGAAAGTTCGGTATCGGGGAAGTCGCGCAGGTTCGCGGTGACGATTACCTGCGCGCCGCAGCGGATCGCCGCGGCGAGTACATGCCGGTCGTCCTCGTCGGGCAGCGTCAGCGCCGGGATGAGTGTCTCGTACCCGGTGACCACGCAGTCCGGCACCGCTCGGTTCATCAGCTCCCGCAGCCTGGCCAAGGTGTCGGCAGGGATGTCCGGTCGGTCGGCGGCGAGATTGCGGAACGTCTCGTCGAGAATCCGGTCGGTCCACCTGGCGTGCACCAGTCCGGTCTGGGCCAGGCGAATCAGCACGTCGCGAAGCACGTTCGGGTACAGCACATTCGCGTCGTAGAGCACGGTGAAGGTCACGTCAGTACAGTCCGAGGTCCTCGGACAGCACGGCCAGCTCGTCCGCAGCCCCACGCGCGTCGCGCTGCTGGGTACGCCGGTACTCGAGAAGCGACGACGCCAGGATCCGGCGATGCCGGCCCACCAGTCGATACCGGATAAGGCCCTGGTCGAGGAGCTTGATCACGTGCGGGCGTGAGACGTTGAGCAGCTCGGCGGCCTGCTGGGTGGTCAGCTCCGCATGCGCAGGAACCACGGTCACGCCCTGGCCGGCCGCCATGTTCGCCAAGACGTCTTTTATCAATTCCAGAGCCGCACTCGGCAGGTGAACGGACTCTGTTGTCCCGGCGACGGTGACGTCAAGCGTGCCGGGACCAGGTTTGATGTCCCGCAGGGCATTGAGCGCCTGTCGTGCCTGTTCCTGCTCCACGGCACTGGGATGTTCGATCGCGGACATGCACACCTCCTCCAAATGAAATATACGCAGCAAGTGAAATAAACGCAAAGGTGGGCAATCTTCGACTCGCGAGTCCGCCCCGGCGGAAGTCGGCCTGGCTCGCTGTGGCGGATTCCTGAGTGTGCTGTTTGACGATCGCCTAACAGGAGACCAGGCGGAGTCGGCGTGCCTGGTCGGAGACGAACACGCGCTCGGGGTCGATACGATCCCTGGTCGTCCGCCATTCATCGAGCCGCGGGTACATCCGCGCAATGCGATCCGGGGTGCTGCGTGAGTCCTTCGCGAAGTAGAGACGGCCGCCGAGATCAAGGACCCGTTCGTCGAGTTCGTCGCAGAACCTGCCCAGGCCCTCGCGGATCGGGAAGTCGAGGCTGAGCATGTAGCCCGGCTCTGGCCACGACAACGGGGCCGGATTGCCTTCACCCATGCGCTTGAACACGTTGAGAAACGACCGGTGCCCTGACTCGGCGATCAGGCGGATGACGTCCCCGAACGGCTGTTCGGCGCCGAACGGGACCGAGAACTGGTACTGGAGGAACCCTCCCGGGCCGTACGCCCGGTTCCATTCTCCGAGCAGATCCAGCGGGTGATAGAACTGCGTCAGATTCTGGATTGTGCCCCGGCCGTGCTTCGGGTACATCCGGTACGCGGCTTCGGCCGCGATCCTCGTCGTTACCCGGTTGACCATGCCGCTCGGGAAGATATCCCGGACGGTTAATAGTTGGGGGGCGTTGAACCGCAACGGATCCCGGCGAAGCTTCGGCGGCAGTTGGTCTAGCGTTGCCAGCGACCCGCGGGTAAAGCCCGCCCGGCCCAGCTTCCGGCCGGTGGAGATCGTGTCGGGAACCGACATCGAGTAGTCGTAGCCCTCGTCGGATCCGCCGGTCAGCAATTCCATCGTCTCGTCGAGGGTCGCGGTGCGATCGTGGTCAGCGATGAAATACGCGGTCTCTGTATGCTTCATCCGTACACGTGCCCGCACGACGATGCCGGTCAAACCCATCCCGCCGACCGTGGCCCAGAACAGATCCCCGTCTTCACCGGTGGGCGTCAGCGTGCGGATGGACCCGTCGGCGGTGAGCAGATCGAGGGATTCGACGTGGTTGCCGAAGCTGCCGTGCGAGTGGTGGTTCTTGCCGTGTATGTCGGCTCCGATGGCACCGCCGATCGTGACTTGTCTCGTGCCAGGCAGCACCGGGACCCACAGGCCGTGTGGGAGAACGGCTCGCATCAGGGTGTCAAGACTGACTCCAGCCTCGAGATCAACGATTCCCGAGTCGGGGTCGATGCCGTGGATGCGGTCGAGGGCGGTCATGTCCACCACGAGGCCGCCAGCGTTCTGGGCGGGGTCGCCGTAACTGCGCCCGAGGCCGCGGGCGATGACCCCGCGTGGGCCTGCCCTACGTACGGCCTGGGTGATCACGTCGAGGTCGGGGGTCGAGAGTACGTCTGCTGGTGTCGCGGCACGCCTACCCCACCCGCTCAGAGAACGCCGTTCGGTTCTGAACTCGGTCGTCACGGTCACCCGGCCCACGATAACCACACCACGCTGCACCACCACTGGGCTCAGGCTTGGCAGATCGTGACGCTCGTGGCAGGCAGTGGTCCGATGAACGTTTCAAACCGTCCGCCCAGCACGTCGAGGTCTATCCAGATGGGCTTGGGCAGCTCGTACACGGCTGCAACGGACGCCGGATCTCTCATGGGAGTCGACCGTAGCGTTCACGAACTGTCGCCGGTACCTCGGTGATGCGGCGGAGGTCGTGACCCCGGCACGGCAGATACATTTGTGGTCTAGCGGTTAATGGCGTCGCGACTGCAGTCAGACAGTGCGTCGCATGGGAGGTCGAGTGAAAACGGTCGTCCTACAGCCGGCTTCCAGGTGTGCACATCACTGCACCACCGAGCTGCGCTTCGTGGTCGACGAGTCAGCTGGCTGCGTCTTCGTATGACGTCGGAGAAGCCGAGCGAGAAGCGGGCACGATTGGCCCTTGAATACGTGGGTTACGAGCTGGGCCGGGTACTGGAGGAGGGCAAGAAGACGCCCGATTACCGAGGGTCGCATCAGGAGTCTCCTGGAGAAGTAGTGGTCGAGGTTAAGGAGGTGACGAGCCAGGACTACCAGCAGCTACGGAAGGAATGGGACCGCCGGGGCAGTCACTGGCCATCGGAGGAGCTCGAGGGGCTGTGGATGGTCATCATTCCGACCTTCAACACGAGCGACGAACTCGATCGCGAGAGGGTGCATCGTGCGCAACCATCTGTGAAAAATCTCGCCGAGCAGCTGTTGCCACATCTGAAAATGCTCGAGACATACGGCATCGATAACTACTTCAAGTCCGATCCCAGGACTAAGGATGCGAGTAGCGCGATCTATCGCCTAGTTCGTGGCGGTCATTGCAGCAGAATGGACCCCATCTCGGGTCCGCCTGGTTTCGGGAGGGGCGTCATGCTAGCCGGTTTGGGGATGGAGCACCAGCACTCCGTCGATCCGGATCTGATGGTTGAGACGCTGAATCAGTGGATGACGATTAGGGGCAGGAATCTGCGGGAGTCGCTCGCCGGTGAGCAAGGGGAGAGGCACGGATTCCTCGTAATCGACGCGTTGAGGATGCCGGCGACACGCTGGGCTGCCGAACGAGGTCTCGACTTCAGACCCACGATTCCGCCTGACCTGCCTGAAGAGATCGACGTTCTGTGGGTCCTTGTCAACGAACTGCTGCTTCGCTTCGACCGCCAGACAGGCTGGCAAGCTCAGCTCATATCAGCAGTAGACTACGAAACTTTTGTTGCAGAGTAGCTGCCGGGTTCGAGGTTCCACTTCTCCATCCGCCGTGACTCGTTATCGGCGAGCAGTCGTGCGTCGCAGGTACGCCAGCACGGGAGTCTTCTTGAGGACAGGGTGCGGAACACACCGCATTTCCCGCAGCCCGTAACGCGTCAATCCCCGGACTACTTGCCAACAAAAAACGAGGTCACGATCTCTTTCGAGTTCGTGACCTCGTTCGTCGCAGTTCGTGGAACTGCTCACTGTGGGCGAAGGGGGACTTGAACCCCCACGTCCCGAAGGACACTGGCACCTGAAGCCAGCGCGTCTGCCATTCCGCCACTCGCCCGAGCAACGCAGAAAACAGTAACACAGCGCCTACCGAATCACCGATTCGCGAGGTCAGAGCAGCTTTTCGGGCTCCGGCCCCGTACCTCGACATGTCAGGTTGAACACGCGGAGTAATCCGCCCGGTCGAATCCGAGCAAAAATGGATACCATGCAGTAGCGAGATCTGCACCCACGACACGCTGGACCGGAAAGGGGGTCGTCATGGGTATCGCCCAACGCTTCGAGCGAAAGCTGCAGGCAGCAATCGGCGACGCGTTCGCCCGCGTCTTCGGTGGTGGCGTCGTCCCCCAAGAAGTCGAAGCTGCCCTCCAGCAAGAGGCCACCGACGGCGTCCAGCAGCTTGATCGTGGCCACACGCTGGCCCCGAACAAGTACGTCATCACCATCAGCGACTCCGATCACGAGGCCTTGGCGGCGGATCGGGACTTGACTGTGAAGGCGTTCGCGCGTCACCTTGAGGACTTCATTCGCGAACAGGGATGGCAGACATACGGTGAGATCCAGGTTGTATTCGAGTCGTCTTCGGCACTGCACACCGGGCAGTTCCGGACACGCGGCTCGGTCGACCCTGAGGCAGGGCGTCCACAGACGCACGTCCCGTCACAGCGGACCCCGCAGAACCGTCCAACAGTGACCCCCGAACCAGGAGTTGGCTCCATGACGCAGAACCCCGGCTACGAACCAAGCCGTGACCCCGCCGAGGCGGAAGCACAGTACGCACGAAACGGTCACGCGCACGGCGGCCAGGATCAGCGCTACGCACAGGGCTACAACGGTGGTTACGCCCCTCAGGGCGGCGGGTACGACGACCAGGGCGGTTACGACCAGCAGGGCGCGTACGGCGCCCAAGGCTACGAGCAGCCGGCCTACGACCAGCAGAACTATCAGCAGGCGTACGACCAGCAGGGATACGGCGCCCAGGGCTACCAGCAGGACCAGGGTGGCTACTCACAGGACCAGGCATACGGCCAGGACCAGGCATACGGACAGCAGGCCTACAGCCAGGACTACGGCCAGCAGGGCTATGCCGATCAGGGCTACGCCGATCAGGGCTACCAGCAGCAGGGATACGCAGCGGGCGCCGGATACGACCAGGGCTACGCAGACCCGGGTTACCAGCAGCAGGCGTACGGCCAGCAGGGTTACGCCGATCAGGGCTACGCAGATCCCGGCTACCAGCAGGCCGATCAGGGCTACCAGCAGCAGGCATATGCGGGCGGCGGTTACCAGCAGCCTCCCGCCGCAGCCGGACGTGTCCTGACCGCGACCCTGCAGCTCGAAGACGGCAGCGGCCGCTACTACCAGCTCCGCGAAGGCAGCAACATCATCGGACGCGGGCAGGACGCTCAGTTCCGCCTCCCCGACACGGGTGTGTCCCGCCGCCACATCGACATCCGCTGGGACGGGCAGGTCGCGATGCTTTCCGATCTCGGTTCGACCAACGGCACCACCGTCAACAGTGCTTCGGTTCAGGACTGGCAGCTCGCCGATGGCGATGTGATCCGCGCAGGCCACTCGGAAATCCTCGTTCGTATCCTCTGACCAGCGGAAAAACCGGCTCACCGGATCCACAGATCTCATCCGCAGCACGAGCTGCGGATCTGATTCTGCATGGAGTCGGTCGATGTCCGTATTGTGAGTGACCGCACCGAACCGGACGACCGCGCGCCGGTCGCACATGCCGAAGGAGGACATGCCGTGCAGGGGCTGATTCTGCAGCTGAGCCGGGCAGGTTTCCTTCTGCTCCTGTGGCTGTTCGTTTGGGCAGTGCTGCGAGCATTGCGCTCGGACATCTATGCCGGTTCTGCGCGACCACTACCGCGCTACTCCCCCAAGCAGTCGGTATTGCCGTCGCTCGGCCGCAACAAGACCGCCAAGTATCTGGTCGTGACACAGGGTGCCCTCGCGGGCACGAGGATCACGCTCAGCACGCAACCGGTGATGATCGGTCGCGCCGACGATTCGACACTCGTGCTCACCGATGACTACGCGTCCACCCGGCATGCGCGACTATCTCCGCGCGGGTCCGATTGGTACGTCGAAGACCTCGGCTCGACGAACGGAACGTACTTGGACCGAGCGAAAGTCACCACTGCTGTCCGCGTACCCCTTGGCACTCCTGTGCGCGTGGGTAAGACCGTGATCGAGCTCCGCCCGTGACACTTGTACTGCGCTACGCCGCCCGCAGCGACCGCGGCCTCGTTCGCTCCAACAACGAGGACTCCGTCTACGCCGGTGCGCGCCTGCTGGCCCTGGCCGACGGAATGGGTGGTCACGCCGCCGGCGAGGTCGCCTCGCAACTGATGATCGCCGCGCTCGCACATCTCGACGACGACGAGCCGGGAGGAGATCTCCTCGGCAAACTCGACGACGCGGTGCGAGAGGGCAATGCCGCGATCGCCGATCAGGTCGAGGAAGAACCCGAACTCGACGGCATGGGCACCACGCTCACCGCCATCCTGTTCGCAGGAAGCAAGCTGGGCCTGGCGCATATCGGCGACTCCCGCGCTTACCTGCTGCGCGACAATCAGCTCACCCAGATCACCCGCGACGACACGTTCGTGCAGTCACTGGTCGACGAAGGTCGCATCACTGCGGAACAGGCGCACACGCATCCGCAGCGCTCGCTGATCATGCGCGCGCTCACCGGGGCAGAAGTGGAGCCGACCCTGACGGTGCGCGAAGCGCGCGCCGGGGATCGTTACCTGATCTGCTCCGACGGCCTGTCCGATGTGGTGAGCGACGAGACGATCGCGAACACCCTGGGCGAGGGCGGCCACGACGAATGCGCCGACCGGCTCATCGAACTTGCATTGCGCAGCGGCGGCCCCGACAACATCACCGTGGTGGTCGCCGACGTCATCGATCTCGACTACGGGCAGAGCAACCCCATCGTCGCCGGAGCAGCATCGGGTGAGGACGAGGACGAAGCTCCCCGGCCGAACACCGCCGCCGGTCGCGCCGCCGCCATGCGGCCGCCCCGCGCCACACCCAAACGCGTCATCAACAAAGCGCCCGAAGAGCCGAAGAAGCGTCGTAGCCGCTGGTGGGCTCCGCTCATCGCGCTCGTGGTGCTCGGTCTGATCGCCACAGGTGGGTACTTCGGTCGGCAGATGATCCAGAACAACTACTACGTCAGCGCCGATGACGCGCGTGTCACCGTGCTGCGCGGACTCCCCGGCAACATCTTCGGTTACTCGCTGCAGGAACCAGCACGTATCGGGTGCGTGACCGACGAGGGTGAGCTGACCCTTGTGGATCCGGCCGACGCGCAGTGTCGCGTGATGATGGTCGACGACCTTCAGCCCGCCGCGCGAGAGCAGGTTCGTGCCGGTCTTCCGTCGGGGACGCTCGACGAGGCGAGCGTGCAGATGGCCCGCCTCGCGCAGCAGGATCTGCTTCCGGTGTGCAAGGTCGAGGAGCCGGCTCCTGCCCCGGCCCCGGAACCCACACCATCTGCGCCCGGCGAACCCACACCGGGAGCACCCGTGCCCGGTGAGGCACCTGCCCCGCCTGCCGAGCCCGTCCCGAATGAGGCAGCACCCGCACCCGGTGAACAGGCGCCCGAAAACGGCGGAATCGAAACGACGGCGGCGCCGGAACCGGCGCCCGTACCCCAGGTCCCCGGCCAGAACTGCAGGGTGGGCGCCTGATGTCGGTGACCCATGGTGCGGGGGCTTTTCCCAGCCCCCCGGGTGGTTTCGCTCCGGCCCCTGCTCAATCCACGAAGCGCAACACCGAACTGGGACTGCTGCTCGTCGCGATCGGCATCACGACGGTGTCGATGATGCTCGTCGAGGCCTCTCTCGAGCAGGCGCTCACGCTCGATCTCGCGAAGTACGGACTCGCGTATGCCGGGTTGTTCCTCGTCGCGCACCTGGCGGTGAGGCGGTACGCCAAGTACGCCGATCCACTGCTGTTGCCGATCGTCGCGTTGCTCAACGGTCTCGGCCTCGTGCTGATCCACCGGCTCGACCTGGCCGACCAGGAAAACGCGCGCTACATGGGTCTGCCGATGCCGTCGCCCGACGCGAACCAGCAGGTGCTGTGGACCGCGATCGGCATAGCCCTTTTCATCGCTGTCCTCGTGTTCCTCCACGACTACCGGCTGCTTGCCCGCTTCAGCTACACCCTCGGGTTGATCGGGCTGATCGCCCTCGCGATCCCCGCCTTGCTGCCGTCGCAGTTCTCCGAGGTCAACGGCGCCAAGATCTGGATCAGGCTCCCGGGCTTCAGCATCCAGCCAGGTGAATTCGCCAAGATTCTGCTGATCATCTTCTTCGCCTCCGTCCTCGTGGCGAAACGTGATCTGTTCACCACGGCAGGCAAACACTTCCTCGGCATGGATTTTCCCCGTGCGCGAGATCTCGGCCCGATCCTCGCCGCGTGGATCATCTCCATCGGCGTCATGGTCTTCGAAAAAGACCTGGGCACCTCGCTGTTGCTGTTCACCACCGTTCTGGTGATGCTCTACATCGCGACGGAACGCGTGGGCTGGCTGATCATCGGATTTTCGCTGCTCGCGGTCGGCTTCGTCTTCGCGTACCAGATGTTCGGTCACGTCCGCGTCCGCGTCCAGACGTGGGCCGACCCACTCGCCGACTACAGCAACACCGGATATCAGATTTCGCAGTCGCTGTTCGGTCTGGCCACCGGCGGTGTCGCAGGCACGGGTCTCGGCAGCGGGCGGCCCGCCCAGGTGCCGTTCGCGAAGACCGACTTCATCATCGCCGCGATCGGTGAGGAACTCGGCCTGATCGGGCTCGCCGCGATCCTGCTGCTGTTCCTCATCCTCGTCATCCGCGGCTTGCGCACCGCTCTCGCCGTGCGCGACAGTTTCGGCAAACTCCTCGCCGCCGGTCTGTCGTTCACCCTCGCCGTCCAGTTGTTCGTCGTGGTCGGCGGTGTCACCAAACTGATTCCCCTCACGGGCCTGACCACGCCGTTCGTTTCGTACGGCGGGTCGTCGCTGCTCGCGAACTACTTGCTGCTCGCTCTGCTGATGAAGATCTCGCACGCCGCACGCGAACCCGTGCAGCCGCGTAAGAAACCGATGACGCCCATCGCGGAAGCGCAGACGGAAATGATGGGGCGCGAATGAACACTCCGCTCCGCAAGGTCGCGATGGCCGTGATGTTCATGGTTGTCGCCCTGCTCACCAACGCCACCTACGTGCAGGTCATCAAGGCAGACGATCTGCGCACCGACCCGCGCAACTCACGGGTGTTGATCGACGAGTACTCACGTCAGCGCGGTCAGATCTCGGCTGCCGGGCAGGCGCTGGCCGTGTCGATCCCCACCGACAGTCGCTACAAGTACCTGCGTGAATATCCGTCGACACCCGCGCAGCCCATGAGTCCGCTCGCCTACGCGCCGGTCACCGGGTTCTACTCGATGCAGTACGGCAGCACTGGCCTCGAACGCAGCGAGGACGAACTGCTCAACGGCTCCGACAACCTGCTGTTCGGTCGTCGGCTGTTCGATCTGGTGTCGGGACGCAACCCACGCGGCGGCAATGTGGTCTCGACGATCGATCCGGCCATGCAGCAGGTCGCGTACGACGAACTCACCTCCAAGGGATACACCGGGTCGGTCGTGGCCATCGAGCCTGCGACCGGCAAGATCCTCGCGATGGTGAGCACGCCGAGCTACGACCCGAACCGGTTGTCCGGCCACGACGGCGCCGCAACGTCGGCGGCGTGGGACGAACTGAACGCAGACCCCGACAAGCCGATGCTCAACCGAGCAATCTCTCAGACCTACCCGCCGGGTTCGACGTTCAAAGTGGTGACGACGGCGGCTGCTCTCGACTCGGGTGTCACCCCGGACGATCAGTTCACTGCCGCCCCGAACATCACCCTGCCCGACAGCACGACCACCCTCGAGAACTACGGCGGCGCTGCCTGCGGCGGCGCTCCCACAGTGTCGCTTCGCGAAGCATTCGCGCGCTCGTGCAACACCGCGTTCGTAGAGATGGGCATCAACACCGGTCGTGAGGCCCTGGTCGACCAGGCGGAAGCTCTGGGCATCGGAGAGACCATGGATATTCCGTTGCCTGTCGCGGAGAGCACCGTCGGGCAGATCGCCGACGGGGCTGCGCTCGGGCAGTCCACCATCGGACAGCGCGACGTCGCGCTGACTCCACTGCAGAACGCGGTCATCGCCGCGACCGTCGCCAACGGCGGCGTGCGCATGAAGCCGTATCTCGTCGAACGTCTGGAGGGGCCCGATCTCGCACTCCTCGCGGAAACCAAGCCCGAATCCCTCGGGCAGGCCATCGACCCCTCGGTCGCGGCAACACTGACCGATCTGATGATCGGCTCCGAAGAATGGTCGGGTGGACAGGGTGCGATTCCCGGTGTTCAGATCGCGTCGAAGACCGGCACCGCCGAGCACGGCAGCGACCCGCGCAACACCCCACCTCACACGTTGTACATCGGGTTCGCACCCGCTCAGCAGCCCACAGTGGCGGTGGCCGTGATCGTCGAGGACGGTGGTGATCGCGCTCTCGCCGCTACCGGTGGTTCGGTGGCTGCGCCTATCGGACGGGCCGTGATTTCGGCCGGAATACAGGGAGGCTGACATGGCTTTGTACAGCGGCGCCATGGTCGCCGACCGCTATCGCCTCACGCGACTGATCGCCACGGGCGGTATGGGTCAGGTCTGGGAAGGCCTGGACACACGGCTCGACCGTCGTGTCGCGGTGAAGGTTCTCAAGGCCGAGTTGTCGCACGACCAGGACTTCCTGACCCGATTCAGGTTCGAAGCGCGCACCACGGCGCAACTCAATCACCCGGGCATCGCCGGGGTGTTCGATTACGGCGAGACGACCGACGAGGAAGGACAGTCCGTCGCCTATCTGGTGATGGAGCTGGTACACGGCGAGCCGCTCAATGCGGTCCTCTCGCGTGTGGGCAGGCTGTCGTTGCCACAAGCCCTCGACATGCTCGAGCAGACCGGCCGGGCTCTTCAGGCCGCGCACAATGCGGGTGTCGTGCATCGCGACGTCAAGCCCGGGAACATCATGATCACCCCGACCGGCCAGGTGAAGATCACCGACTTCGGTATCGCGAAGGCAGTCGACGCATCGCCCGTCACGCGTACCGGGATGGTCATGGGCACCGCGCAGTACATCGCGCCGGAGCAGGCTCTCGGGCAGGAGGCGACATCGGCGAGCGATGTGTATTCGCTCGGGGCCGTCGGCTACGAGGTGCTGTCGGGACGGCGCCCGTTCCTTGGCGAGAGTGTCGTCACGGTCGCGATGAAGCACGTGCAGGAAACTCCCGCGCCGCTGCCCGCCGATCTCCCGCCCGAGGTCCGCGACCTCATCGACATCGCGATGACGAAGGACCCGAAGTACCGCTACTCGAGCGGTGGCGAATTCGGCGATGCCGTGTCGGCCGTGCGGTCCGGCCGGCCCGCGCCGCCGCCGGGCAATGTGCCGCCCGTGACGAGCGCCAATCGAGTGTTGCCTCCGGGTGTTCCTGGGGCGACCACGACGGTGCCCATGCAGTCGTCTCAGCAGACGCAGCAGTATGCGCCGACCGCGTACACGCAGGGGCCGTACACCGGGTCGTCGCAGCCACCGACGAGCGGCCGACCTCCCTATGCTGCTGCGGCCGCCGCTTCGGGCGGAGGTGACGGCGGTGGCGACCGGAAGGGGCCGAGCCCCACCGCGCTCGCGTGGGCCGCAGGCGTGGCGATCGTACTTGCGCTGGTGACGCTGGGCGTAGTTCTGCTGACCAACGGTGAGGACGAGCCCGACACGGGGCCGTCGCCGACCACGCAGATCACCACGACGAGGCCACAGCCCACCACGACGACGCGTCCTCCGCAGACCACGACGACCTCGGAATGGACTGCCCCACTTCCGGTCCCGACCCAGCCTCCGACATTCGAGCCGACGACAACGACCGAGGCTCCGCCGACGGTCCCGCCGACCACCACGGCCGAAGTTCCGACGCAGACCACCCAAGCTCCCACCACGACCACCGCGACACCGACAACCACCGCCGCGACCACCACGACGCAACCTGCCGAAGGCGGGGAAACGCCGCCGGGCGATGCTTCAGGTGACGGAGAAGGCGACGGAGGTACGGGAGGCGATCAAGAGCCCGCAGCCAGCAACGGTACGAACAACGCACCGCCGGACACACAAGGAACGTCATGACGACACCGCGCAAGCTCTCCTCACGCTACGAGCTGGGTGAGATCCTCGGCTTCGGTGGCATGTCCGAGGTGCATCTGGCACGGGATCTACGACTCGGTCGTGACGTGGCAATCAAAGTTCTGCGCGCCGACCTCGCCCGCGATCCCACGTTCTACCTGCGGTTCCGGCGCGAGGCACAGAACGCGGCGGCACTGAACCACCCGGCGATCGTCGCCGTGTACGACACCGGTGAAGCCGAAACGGAAGCCGGCCCGATCCCGTACATCGTCATGGAGTTCGTCGAGGGCGACACGTTGCGCGACATCGTGCGCGGCGAGGGCCCGATGGCGCCGAAGCGGGCGATGGAGGTGATCGCCGACGTGTGTGCGGCGCTCGACTTCAGCCACCGCAACGGGATCGTGCACCGTGACGTCAAGCCCGCCAACGTCATGATCAACAAAGCCGGCGCGGTCAAGGTCATGGACTTCGGCATCGCCCGCGCGATCTCCGACGCGTCGAGCCCGATGACGCAGACCGCCGCCGTGATCGGCACCGCTCAGTACCTGTCTCCCGAGCAGGCGCGGGGCGAGCAGGTCGATGCGCGCTCCGACGTCTACTCGGTGGGCTGCGTGCTGTTCGAGATCATGACCGGCGAACCCCCGTTCAAAGGTGATTCACCCGTCGCGGTCGCCTACCAGCATGTTCGTGAAGATCCGCCGCTGCCGTCGTCGGTGAATCGGCAGGTTCCCCCCGAGCTGGATTCGGTGATCCTCAAGGCGATGGCGAAGAACCCCGCCAACCGTTACCAGTCCGCGGCAGAGATGCGGAGCGACCTGATCCGGGTCCTCAGCGGCCAGCGTCCCAGCGCGCCGATGGTGATGACCGACGAAGACCGCACCACTTTGATCGATTCGGTCGATCAGAACACCGGCAGGCATTACCGTCCCGCTGCCGCAGCGGGCGCTGCAGGCGGGGTCGCTGCAGGCGACGAGTCCGGAGGTGGCGGCGGTTCGACGTTGCGCAAGGTCCTCTTCGGCGTCGCGGCCGTTATCGTCGTGGGCATCGTCGGCGTGTTCCTGTGGTCGCTGGGCCCCGGCTCCACTGCGGCGCAGATTGCCGTTCCCGACGTCCGTAATCTCGCGGCGAGCGAGGCGGAGAGCCAGCTGCAGGACAGTGGCTTCCGGGTGGCTCTGCAGGAGAAACCAGACGCGGTGGTCGCCGAAGGCAACGTGGTGAACACCCGGCCGGTACCGGGCAGCCAGGCCGATGAGGGCTCGACCGTCACCATCGAGGTGTCGAGTGGCCCCGAGCAAGTGCAGATTCCGCGACTCGACGGTCTTTCGCAGGAGAAGGCCGCGCAACAACTCGATTCGGTCGGGCTGCGGCTCGACCCGAATGTGTTGCGGGCGCCGTCCGACGAGGACGAGGTCGACACCGTAGTCGAGCAGAACCCGTCGGCGGGCGCGAACATCGACCGCGCCTCCATGGTGACCATCACGCTCGGTTCCGGGCCCGAGCAGGTCCGTGTCCCGAACGTCGTGGGGCAGGCCCAGGAAGTGGCCCGAGGCAACATCGAGGGCGCCGGATTCGAGGTCGTCGTCGAGCAGGTCGAGTCGAGCGAGGAGGCAGGCACGGTGGTGTCGACCAACCCGGCGGGCGGCGCTACGACCGATCGGGGTGGCACCGTCACGATCCAGGTTTCCGACGGCGACCGGATCGAGATGCCCGTGCTCACCAACCGTTCGGTGTCACAGGCGCTGTCGGCGCTCCGCGCGGCAGGCTGGACCGGCTCGGCTGCTCAGCTCGTGCAGACCCGTGAGGCCACACTCGATGCCGGTCTCGTGGGCACGATCATCACCCAGCAGCAGCCGCCCGGTTCGGAGATCTCCAAGTCCGACACCGTGAGCGTCGGAGTCGGGGTTCTCGGAATCCGATAGCGCGAACGTCACGCAGCGCGGCGGCCTACTCCATGGGAGGGGCCGCCGCGTTGTGTGAGCGCCGTGCGTATGGGGGCGTCAGGCGGCACCACCGTCGAGCGCCCGGGCCATTTCACCCTCGAGCTGCGCGACGAGCGATTCTTGCGGCGCCCGACCACACACGGCGAGCCAGTTCGCCAGCATGCGATGACCACCCTGGGTGAGTACCGACTCCGGATGGAACTGCACACCGTGAATGGGCAGTTCCGCATGCCGCAACGCCATGATCACACCGCTGTCGGTCTGCCCGGTGACGACGAGCTCGTCGGGCATCGTTTCCGGGAGCACCGTCAGCGAGTGATAACGGGTCGCGGTGAACGGGTCGGGCAGGCCCGACAGGACACCGGCGCCGTCATGATGCACGAGGCTGGTCTTCCCGTGCAGAAGTTCCGGGGCACGATCGACGGTTCCGCCGAATGCAACACCGATCGACTGGTGACCGAGGCACACGCCCAGCAGCGGCGTGCGTGCGGCGGCGCAGGCCTTGACGAGGTCGATGCTGACTCCGGCGCGTTCGGGGGTGCCGGGGCCGGGGCTGAGCAGGATGCCGTCGAACTCGTCGACGACCTTCTCGAGCGCGCCGGGCGCGGTCAGCCTCTCGTCGTCGTTGCGCCACACTTCTGCTCGTGTTCCGAGCTGACCGAGGTACTGCACGAGGTTGAACACGAAGCTGTCGTAGTTGTCGACGACGAGAATGCGCATGGTGAGCAGAGTACTCACCGAGTTATCGTGCCGCGGCTCCACCGGTGTAGGCGGGGACAGTGAGTTCGGAACCGACCTGCTGCGTGAAGCCCAATCCGTAGCGCGTGGAGTACTGCTTGTACAAGCGCACTCCGGGTTCGGCATCGAGCGACGCCGCAATCGCGGCGGGGTCTCCCAACGCCGTGATGACATACGGGGGCGAGTAGGTGCGGCCGTGCAGTAGGAGGGTGTTGCCGATGCAGCGGGGCGCCGAGGTCTCGACGATCCGCTGATCCTGCATGGAGATGGCTTCCGCTCCGCCCGCCCACATCGCGTTGAGCACGCTCTGCACGTCCTGCTGGTGCACCACGAGATCGTCGGGCGAGGCGCCTGCCGGATACCGGCCGTCGGCATCGCGCGGTGCATCGGTCAAGGTGACGGTGACACCGGCGCCCTGCCGTTCGGTCAGTCCCGCAGGATCCTCGAGTGCGGCGATTCGGTCGAGCACTGCAGCGACTTCGTCGTCGTCGGTGGCCGCACTGCTCTGAAGCTGTGCGACCTGCGTGGCCAGCGCGTCACGGGTGGCAGCGAGATCATCCGATTCGGCCTGCGCGACACGAACGAGGTCGGACAGGCGCGGCGAGTCACTCGCGCGCAGTTCACTACCGTCGGAAACACCGCGGGTGGTGCCGAGCAACAGCCCCGCGACGAGGCACACGACAAGTGTCGCGGACGCCCAGGCCAGAGTGCGCAGCCGACCGTTCGACACGTCGAACCTCCCTTTCGGCTACTGCGTTAGCGTGTACAGCACAGGTAGATGCCCAACCTACTCTGCCGGCCTGCAGGAGGCGGAGTCGTACCAGCGAGGACACCATGCCCAAGTCGAAGGTCAGGAAGAAGAAGGACGACGCGGTCGAGAGGTCGGTCAGCCGTACTCCGGTGAAAATCAAGGCCGCGCCGTCGAGCTCCATCTACGTCTCGGTGATGCTCGGTCTGATGATCATCGGATTGCTGTGGCTGATCGTGTACTACCTCGCCGCAGAGCACATTTCCTTCATGAACAGCCTCGGTGCGTACAACTTCCTCATCGGTTTCGGCTTCATGGTGGCGGGTCTGGTCATGACGATGAAGTGGCGTTGACGACCGCCGATGACGCTGGATTACACAGCTGTAATTAATCCCCACCTGTGGAGAACCCTGTGCACAACTGTGCGGACGTAGTGGCATGACCGATCGGGCTCCACTCGAATGGTCGACCCCGCCGGTCGCCGTCGCAGCCCTCTCAGCCGGCGGAGTGGTCCTTGCAGTGGCGGCGGTGTTCGCTGTTCCCGACGCAGTTGGCCGGATTCTCATCGGATTCGCTGCGCTACTCGTTCTTTCGATGGCGTTCTCGGCTGCCCGCCAGCGGCCCCGCCTCGAGGTCCTCAGCGACCCCGACGGACAGGCATCGGGAATTGCGACCACGCGCCTGTCCGGTCGTCGCGAATTCCCGCGCGCGACACTGCACCGGGTGCGCATCGTGGAATACCCACGACTCGGTCGGCGGGTCCCGATGCTCGAAATCGACACGCTCGAACCCGGAACCGGCGACGAACGGCTGATGATCTTCGGTCGCTGGGATCTGGGCACGGACCCGCGCGACGTGTACGACGCGCTTGCGGTGCACGGACTGGCGCCCGATCACACTCCCAACTGAGAGCGCAGACGCAGCACTGCGAGCACCACCAGTACGAGCGAGACCAGCACCACCGCAGCGAGCGCGATCCATCCCGTACGGACGATCTTGATTCGGTCGGTACCGGCGCCCATGTACTGCGGGGCGTAGAGCAGAGCTGCCGTCGCCGCAGCACCCGCAACCAGGCCGCCGAGGTGTCCCCACAGGGAGATGCCGGGGATCGTGATGCTGATGAAGACGTTGAGTGCCACCACCGCAAGCACCGGCGCTGGGCTACGACGCAACCGCAGCAGGATGACGGCCTGGGCTCCGAGCAGACCGAACACGGCACCCGACGCCCCCACAGTGACAGCATCGGGTTGAAGGAACATCACCGCGGCGGAACCACCGACGATTGACACCGCATACACGGCGAGATAGCGGGCACGCCCGAGTACCAACTCGGTGTCGCGGCCGATGATCCACAACGCGAACATGTTGACCGCGAGGTGTAGCAGGCCGTAGTGCAGGAAACCGCTGCCGAGCACCCGGATGTAGTCGCCATCGGCCGCGATCATGGGCGGCCACAGCGCCCAATCCAAGAACAGGCGCGATGCCTGCTCGTTGTTCATCACGCTGCCGGACTGCGCGGCGGTGATCCCGAAGATCACGACGTTGAGCGCGATGAGGATATAGGTGACCAACGGAGTCGGCCGATTGGTGCGCATCGGCGCACCGGCGACCGTTCGGGCCTGCGGTGCGGAGCGTTGCGCGGTGGCGACACACTCGACGCACTGATGCCCCACCGACGCGGGACGCAGGCACTCGGGACAGAAGGGTCGGCCGCACCGGGTGCAGGCAAGCAGCGTGGCGCGGTCGGGGTGACGGACGCACCGCGGCTGGGACGCGGGGCCGCCCCCCTCGGCCGCCGGGCCCCAGCCGGGGTTCGTCATAGTTTTCTCTTTCAGGCGACCGTGATGCTGTTGATCACGACGTCGTCGGTCGGGCGGTCGCCACGATCGGTCGCGGTGGTCGCGATGGCGTCGACGACCTTCTTCGACTCTGCGTCGACGACCTCACCGAAGATGGTGTGGCGACGGTTCAGGTGCGGGGTGGCACCGACCGTGATGAAGAACTGTGAGCCGTTGGTGCCCGGGCCGGCGTTCGCCATCGCGAGGAGGTAGGGACGGTCGAACTGCAGCTCGGGGTGGAACTCGTCACCGAACTGGTAGCCCGGGCCGCCGCGACCGGTGCCGGTGGGATCGCCACCCTGGATCATGAAGCCGTCGATGACGCGGTGGAAGACCGCGCCGTCGTAGAACGGGCCGGTGGTCTCGCCCTTTGCGTTCTGGGTCTTGTATTCCTTCGAGCCGTTGGCGAGGCCGACGAAGTTCTCGACCGTCTTCGGCGCATGGTTGCCGAACAGGGAGATGACGATGTCCCCGCGGTTGGTGTGGAGGGTGGCGGTTGCTGTCTGGTTGGGTGAAGTCACACCCCCATGTTGCCATCCTTGTGTTGTTCGGCGCGGCACTCCTCCTACTGTGATGATCCTCCCGCGCTCCTGACGGAAGGATCAACCGGTGTGGCAGTGTGGAGCCATGTCGAGTGTGAGCGAGTCCCTTTCCGGTAGTGCTTTCTCCGAGTCTGTCCGCGACCTCGTACCTCCGATCGACGACACCACCAATCTCGTTGGCGCGCTTCGTGTCGCCGGGGACGGTGCTGTGGCGTTGGCTCAGGGGTCGGCAGCAGCCGGCCTCGTCGTCGCCCGCAAGGGTGTCGAGGTGTCGAGGGAGCTCGCTGCTCACGCACGTCGCGCACGGGAAGAGGCGTCTCCGCTGATCAAGTCGGCCGCGGAGAAGGCGCTGGCCGACAAGGGCGCCGCAAAGAAGGCCGCACCCGAGTCGGGTGGCAGACGGCCGGCACTGCTCATCGCCGGCGTTCTCGGCGCCGTCGTCCTCGGTGGCGTCGTCTTCTATCGCAGTCGTCGCCCGTCCTTCCCGCCCGTCGCGCCGGAGCCGCCGCGGTTGCAGCCCGGCGTGGCCGACAACGAGCCCACCGGCGCCTGAGTTCACCGGTCCCCCGGCGCGACGATTCCCCTCTCGTACGCGTAGATCACCGCTTGCGTTCGATCGCGCAATGCCAGCTTGTCGAAGATGCGGCCCACGTGGGTCTTGGCCGTTTGCTCACCGATGAACAACTCCGCGGCGATCTCGGCGTTCGACAGTCCACGTGCCAGCAACACGAGCACTTCGTTCTCGCGCGGTGTCAGTTCTGGTGAGGTGGGCACGCGCGGTGAGTCGCGGGGTAGTCGGGCGAACTCGCCCAGAAGACGCCGGGTGACGCTCGGCGCGAGCAGTGCGTCGCCCGCTGCAATGATGCGCACCGCGTCGGCGAGTGCCGTGGCGGACGCATCTTTGAGCAGGAACCCGCTCGCTCCCGCCTGCAACGCCTGATACACATATTCGTCCAGGTCGTATGTGGTCAGCACGAGGACTTTCGTTGCCGGGACATCGGCACACACGCGGCGGGTCGCCGCGAGGCCATCCATCTCCGGCATCCGGATATCCATCAGCACGACATCGGGCTCGAGTGCCGCCGCCGTGGCCACGGCCTCGGCCCCGTTCGCGGCCTCACCGACAACCTCGATGCCGGCTTGCGCGCCGAGCACGACGGACAGTCCTTCCCGGACCATGCGCTGGTCGTCGGCGATGACGACGCGCACCGCAGACGCCGTGTTGCAGGTCATCGCACTCCTTCTGCAATGGGCAGGACGGTCTCGACGACGAACCCGCCCTCCGGTTCGGGGCCGGTCTCGAGCCGGCCGCCCAGTGCAGCGACCCGCTCGCGCATCCCGATCATTCCCTGCCCGGCCCCCGAGACGACCCGAACCGGTTCGCGGGCGGGTCCGTTGTGGATCCGGAGACGCAAGCCGTCGGATCCGTAGGCGAGACACACGTCGATCGTTGCGCCCGGCGCGTGCCGAACTGCGTTGCTCACCGCCTCCTGCACGATCCGGTAGGCGGAGAGTTCGACGCCGGCCGGGAGCTCCCGGAGGTCGCCGACGACCTGGTCGCGCACGTCGACCCCGCCGTCACGGACCCCGTCGAGCAGCCTCGGCAGATCCGCGAGGCGCGGCGACGGTGTCATCTCGTCGGATCCCGATCTCAGCACTCCCAGGATCCGGCGCATCTCCGTCAGCGCCTCCGTTGCGCTCGAGTGGATTGCGTCGAGCCCCGCGGTCAGCTCCGGTGGTGGATCGGTCACCCGGTATCGGGCGGCTTGTGCCTGGATAGCGACGACCGACATGTGGTGGGCCACCACGTCATGCAACTCCCGCGCGATTCGTGCGCGTTCCGACAACACCGCAGCGCGCTCGCGATCGTGTTCGGCTGCATCGCGTTCGACGGCGAGCGTGCGGCGCGCATGCACCGCGGCACGGATCGCTCCCGCGGCGACGAGGACGACGGCTGCGAGGACCAGCGTCTCCACCGCTTCTCCTGCAGCACTTCCCATCACCGCGAGTGCAACGGTCGCGGCAGCGAGTGCACACCACATCGCAACAGCCGATCGTGGACTGATCCGCACCCCAGCGGCAGCGAGGACCACGAAGTGACTGTTGATCATCGCATCCACCCAGAGCCCGTCGCCGACGACGACCGTCGCGCCGAGTGTCGCGGCGAATGACAAGCTCCACCCCGCCCACGGACGGAATGCGGTCGACACCAGCGCCGTCGCCTGCAAGAGGGCGAAGATGGTCGCGGACCGATCCGGCATCGTCGTATCCGAGGTGAGGGTGTGGAGGAGCACGACGAACAGAAAGATCGCGGCGGCCGGAACCACCACGATCATCCAGTGTGAGCGCGAGATCATGTATCGCGCGTGTCGAACAGCACCGCCGCGACCACGCACGCCGCGGCCGTGTAACCGAGCAGGATCAGCAGGGACGCCCACCCTCCCAACGATCCCATCAGTTCCGGTGCTGCGTCGGCGCTCTGCGACAGCTTGATCAGTACGGCGGACGGTGCCGCACCCGTCACCCAGGGCTGCAGATCGCCTAGAAGGGGCCCGAACAGTTCCGGCAGGATCAGAATCGCGACGACCATCACCACCGCGCCGGCCGAGGAACGAACCACCGTTCCGCACACCGTTCCGAGCACCGCGACGGCCGCGAACGCCACGGCGATGCCGAGCTTCTCTGCACTTTGCAAGCTAGCGCGCATTTCCCGGACAGATGAGGCGAGGATTCCTGTCTCGAACTGCAAACTGTGCGAAAGGGGCGCTCCATGCTTGGCAGAGTCAGGGTGCTGTCTTCCCTGCTACGAGTCGGTGAGGATCTCGACCACACGGGTTCCATCACTGGCGACAATGACGGAGGCGACGACGGTGCCTTCGAGTCCGAGCTTCCGTGAACTACCGTTGGGCATGCTCACGACTCAGTCATTGCTGGATTCGTGAAGAACACCCAGTTCACGAGGAAATGAGCCCGCGATGATCACGACCCGATCCGGGAGTCGGAAAAGCCACTGCAGGACCGTTCCGAGCGGTTCAGCCCCGGTCCCAATCACCTGGAGAGCAAACTGGTAAGCAAAATGGTCAAAACGCGGCTTCGTCGAGCTTCATGATGTCGTTGTCGAGGTCCGACAGGATGGTGCGCGTCGCGGTGAGCTCGGGCAGGACGTTCTTGGCGAAGAAGGACGCGGTGGCGACCTTGCCCTCGTAGAATGGCTTGTCCTTGTCGGAAGCACCCTCGTCGAGCGCCTTGATCGCGATCTCGGACTGGCGCAGCAGCTGCCAGCCGATGAGCAGGTCGCCGACGGACATCAAGAAGCGCACCGAACCGAGTCCCACCTTGTACAGCTCGGTGGGCTGCTCCTGCGCGTCCATGAGGCAGCCGGTCAGGACCGCAGCCATTCCCTGGACGTCCTCAAGCGCTGTCGCGAGCAGCGCCCGCTCGGCCTTGAGGCGACCGTCGCCGTCATCACGGTCGATGAACTTCTTCACCTGGCCTGCCACGTGGGCCAGCGCGACACCGCGGTCACGGACGATCTTGCGGAAGAAGAAGTCCTGCGCCTGGATCGCGGTGGTGCCCTCGTACAGGGAGTCGATCTTGGCGTCGCGGATGTACTGCTCGATCGGGTAGTCCTGCAGGAAGCCCGAGCCGCCCAGGGTCTGCAGGCTCTCGGTCAGGTACTGGTAGGCCCGCTCCGAGCCGACACCCTTGACGATCGGCAGCAGCAGGTCGTTGATGCGGTGCGCGACGTCGCCCTCGGCGCCGGAGACGTGCTTGGCGACCTCGACGTCCTGGTGGGCGGCGGTGTACAGGTACACGGCGCGCATGCCCTCGGCGTACGCCTTCTGCAGCGCGAGCGCACGGCGCACGTCCGGGTGGTGCGTGATGGTCACGCGCGGTGCGGCCTTGTCCGTCATCTGGGTCAGGTCGGCGCCCTGGACGCGCTGCTTGGCGTAGTCGAGTGCGTTGAGGTAGCCGGTCGACAGGGTGGAGATGGCCTTGGTGCCGACCATCATCCGGGCGTGCTCGATGACGTCGAACATCTGCGCGATGCCGTTGTGGACGTCGCCGACCAGCCAGCCGACGGCCGGGGTGCCGTGGCCGCCGAAGGTGAGCTCACAGGTCGCGGACGCCTTGAGGCCCATCTTGTGCTCGACGTTGGTGACGAAGACGCCGTTGCGCTCGCCCAGCTCGTTCTTCTTGAAGTCGAAGTGGAACTTGGGGACGAAGAACAGCGACAGACCCTTGGTGCCCGGGCCGGCGCCCTCGGGGCGGGCCAGGACCAGGTGGAAGATGTTCTCGAACAGGTCGTCCGACGTGGCGGACGTGATGAAGCGCTTGACGCCCTCGATGTGCCAGGTGCCGTCGTCCTGCTTGATGGCCTTGGTGCGGCCGGCGCCCACGTCGGAACCGGCGTCCGGCTCGGTAAGCACCATGGTGGCGCCCCAGCCGCGCTCGACGATCTGGGCGGCCCACTGCTTCTGCTCGTCGGTGCCGTTCTTGAAGAAGACGTCCGCGAACGACGGGCCGGCGGCGTACATGAACGCGGCCGGCTGCGAGCCGAGCAGCATCTCCGCGATGGCCCACACCACCGCGCGGGGGACGGGCACGCCGCCGATCTCCTCGGTGAGACCCATGCGGTACCACTCGGCGTCCCACATCGCCTTGAACGACTTCTTGAAGGACTCCGGCAGGGTCGCCTCGTGCTTCTCGGGGTCGAACACCGGCGGGTTGCGGTCGGCGTCGGCGAACGCCTCGCCGAGCGGCCCCTCGGCCAGCCGCGCGACCTCGGACAGCATGTCCTTGACGGTGTCGGCGTCGAGGTCCCCCCACACGCCCTCACTCAGCGGCTTGTCCAGACCGAGGACCTCGAAAAGGTTGAACTCCAGGTCACGAACGTTGCTCTTGTAATGGCCCATGTCTACTGTATCCAAACCAATCTATGCGAATGAACCGATGTTGAGGTCACGACTCGGCTGCTCGACCCACCCGTAACAGAGATTCGTTCGGGCACTTCAGAAGCCGCCGCTCTGCCGGCGAATGCCACAGCTTGCGACTAGAAACCAGGATGATCCGATGACATGACGGACAGCGCTTTCCCAGCTTCCCCGGCGAACTCGCGGGCGACTTCCAGCGGACAGGAGAGAATCTGCGCTAGCTCTCGAGGATCGACATCGTCGGGAGTCCATGATGCGAGTGGACGCTTACCGAGAACTGCCGAAACGCCCGAGACGAAATCCGGGCGCAGTGCCATTCTCAGTGAGATGTCAGCTTCGTACTCCAGGCACTCATCGATCGAGTGCTCGTTGCCCCAGGACAGGAGGTAATCGGCGACGGCGACCGACGTTGGACAGAGCGAGCCTGCGCCTGAAGGCTGGAGTGCTTTGGTCGCGTCGGTGATACTAGAACCACCGTAGGTCCGAGGCGCTTTGATCTCCCCTATAGGTGCGCCGCGCCACAAGGCCACTTGGGTGGCCTCAAGTTCGGGTTCGTCAACGAGATGGTCGACGATCCCGCACTCCATGGCTCCCAATGCAGTAAGAACCAATGCTTCGCCGCCGAGCCGACGTCCCACACTCCCCGGCATCTGAGCGAGGAAGTGGCTAGCCCCCACGTCGGGGTAGAAGCCGATACGGGCCTCCGGCATAGCGAACGACGATGACTGGGTGGCGATACGAACGTCAGACGCCATACTCAGACCGAACCCGCCGCCGAAGCAAATGCCGTTGACCAGGCACACTACTTCGATGGGCGTCGATCTCAAGGCAGACAACACTCGTTTGTTGGTTTGAAAGTACTTGTGTACAAGTCCATATTGGCAATCGTGCGAGTACGCCGCCACGGCCTTGATGTCTCCACCGGCGCAGAAAACCCCGCTGCGACTGCTGGAGATCACGATTCTCTTGACGTTCGGACGCTCGTTGGCGACATCGAGAAGCCGTTCGATCTCACAGAGCATCTCCAGGCTGTGCGCGTTGAGACTCCGCGGACGGTCCAATACGAGACGCATCACTTGACCAACAATCTCAGCCCGAATATGTGGGCACCTACTGATCTGCATGTCTTCCACCCCCCGGCTTCCCTCTTCGGTGGACAACCCTCGGTACAGACGTGACGGACACTATTGCCCGAGTTCACGTCTGACCAGCGGGATGACACTACGCCCAAATTCGACAGCGCCGACATGGGTGTCGTAGTCGTTGAGTCCGAAGACCGTGACGCCAAGATCGTGGTACTGGCACAATGCGTCACAGATCTGCGACGGTGTCCCGACCAGCGCCGTGTTGTTGCCCGCCCCGCTGACTTCCGCGAGCGGTCCGGCCCAGAAGCACTCGTCGTGCCACTCGGCCTTGTCCAGCACCTCGAGAGCGTGGGCCGCGCCCGCCGTCTCCGGCGTCCGTCCGGCAGCCCACCCACCGAGCTGCTTCTTCATGCGAGCGAGAATGTCGTCGGCGCGCCGGCGGGCGGCGGCGGCGGTGTCCCCCAGAATCGGGCGAAACTGCATCTGGATCTCCGGCAAGTCTTCCCGCCCGATCTCGTCGCAGTAGCCCCGCAACCGGTCGACGAACACCTTCGTCTCCGCGAGGGGCATACCCCACAGCGCATGCCTGTCAGCATATTTCGCTGCCATCTTCAGGGCAGCTTCGGACATCCCGGCGGTCGAGACGGTCGTGCCGTTCGGGTCGGTGCACCGCACGTCCGCGTAGAAGTTGTCGACGGTGAAGTACTCGCCGGAGTGGCTGAACGGCGCGGGCTCGGTCCAACTGCGACGGCAGATGTCGATGAACTCGCCGGCTCGCGCATACCGCTGGTCCTTGTCCAGGAAGTCCCCCTCGGCCGCCTGCTCGGCGGCATAGCCGCCGGCGATGATATGCAGGCGGGCGCGCCCGCCGGTGATCGTGTCCAACGTAGCGATCTTCTTCGCCATGTAGGTCGGGGCGCAGGTGTTCGGCCGCACCGCCACGATGACGTTGATGGACTTCGACAGCGTCGCCGCGTAGGTCGCGACGATGCCCGGGTCCACGGTTGCCGAGTTGTAGTGGAAGATCATCCCATCCCACCCGTTGTCTTCGTGCGCGGCCACGATATTCTCGGTGTAGGTCCGGTCGAACACACCTCCCGAGCGGGAGTTGACCTCCGATGCGTCGTGCGTGACACCGACTCCGAGGAACTCAACCATGTGATTCTCCAATCATTTCCAGAAGCGGCGAGGCCTGGAACCCGCGAGCCACGGCGAGCATCTTCGCAACGGCATCGACCGACGAGTTCGCGAAGAACTCACGTGGATCGATACGCGTGGCAAAGGTCGCGTTGACCGACAGCAACAACAGCTGCATGTCGCGGGAACTGCCGCCGAGTTCGAACACTTTCGAGGCGGTCTCGATCGACTCCCCGCCGAGGACGTCGCGATAGAGACGCTGCAGGGCGGAGCGGACCCAGTCATCCGGGAAGATGACGTACCCCGAACTCGTCACCACACACTCGACGGCGACCGACTGATTCAATGTAATTGTTGCACAGTGTGAATTGCCTCCGTTCGTCGGCACGACCCGAACCGACGGTGACGTCAACACCCCTTTGTCGACGGCCACCTCACGGGTGAGCGTCAGCAGCCGCCCACCCCGCAGTGCCCTCGGTTCGAGCAACCCTGACTCGATGTAGAGGCCTCGCTGCTCGTCGTCCGTCGCGTACACCAGCCCCGGCACCGCCGTCGGCCGCAGTCGCTCGGAACCGTCAATGCCGGCTTCGGCCAGTTCCGTCCGGCGACACGACGCGGCCCGGATCAGCAGGAACACGTCGTCCGAGACACCGGGGGTCATCGAACCACCTCCATGAACGTCGAGGTCGGCGTCTTCAGGTCGTCGAGAGTCATCGATGCGCATTTCAGGAAGGCCTCCACCATGTCGTCGATCGTCGTTCGGTCATACAGATCCGCGGCGTACTGCAGTTCGAGCGTGATGCCGGCGTCGTGCTCCGCGTGCTGGATGAAGTTGAAGTACAGGTCGTAGGGGCACCGAGTGGTCGGCAGGACGATCCGGCGCAGCTCGACGTCGCCGATCTCCAGGTAGTCCTGGTAGTTGTTCTGCAGGGCGATCGCCAGCGGCGAAGCCGTCTCGGTCTCGTCCAGGTGCTGCGTCTCCCGCAGGATCCGGACCGCCTGCTCGAAGGGATAGCGCTGGTGGCCGAATGCTTCGATGTCGGCATCGGCGAGCGTGCGCAGATTGCCACCGACGGTCTCGCGGTCGTCGAGCGCGGCCTTCAGCAGCAGGTTGTTCGCCAACATCCCCACCACTTGTCGATCCCCGCTGGAATGGCGATTCTCGATGGGCACGGTGGCGAGTGACGACGTCCCGAGGCCGCGCGATGCGAGCGTCATGGCGACGGCACCGTGCAGGACCGTGAACAGCGACCCGCCGACCGCGTCTGCGATCCGGCTTAGCTCGTCGACCCGAGACCTGTTGATCGGGACCGTAATCGCCTCTCCGACATAGCTGCGTGGTTCCGTCCGACGGCGCGCACCGGCCGGCGACGGACCGACTTCTGCGAGATACCGCGTCCAGAAGGTCCGATCGGCCTCGGAGGCCGGGTGCTCGCCCGGCAGCTGAGCGAGCACCGCGGCGGCGGTAGTTGCGCCTGCCCCTTCGAGTTCCGCGCGCACCGTGTCGATGAGGACCGGCATCGAGGCCCCGTCTGCCGCGACGTGGTTGACCACCACCAGCACCCGGTCGACCAGGTCGTCGCGGTCGGTGAAGAGCACGACTCGGATCGGCAGATCCGATTCGAAGTCGAAGTTCTGGTGGATCATCGTGATGATCTCGCTGTCCGGCAGTCGTCGGGGAACGATGCGGAGGTAGTCGGACGCCGCGATCCGGTCCGCCTCGACAACCTGCTTGTGCGGCCCGTCGAAGTCCTCCGTGACCAAGGAGCGGAGGTTCGGGTGGACCGCCAGTACCCGGTCGAAGGCGCGCAGCAGGCGCTTGGCCTCGAGGCGACCGCTGACCTGCCCGTAGTACCAAAGATTGAAGGCGCCGTTGGTGTTTCGATACCTCTGGGTGAACCACATCGACAGTTCCGCCTCCGACATGCGGTTCGCCGCGGGCGGAGCGACCTCCTGTTCCCCGGTACCGAGGTGCGCGTCATCGGTCAGCAAAGCGCTCAGCCCTGCGGGGGTTCGGGCCGCGAATATGGCAGTGGGCTCAAGGTACCTACCGGTCCTGGCCGAGATCGCCTCGCTCACGGCGAGTGCGGCCAGGGAGTGTCCGCCTAACTCGAAGAAGTCATCCGACGGACCGACCTCACCACACTGCAGAACCTCACCGAAGACCTCGCACACCACCCGCTCGACATCCGAACCGGCACCCGCCACACCGGCACCGGCCGCCCGATCCCCGTCCAGCGGCACCTCCCCCAACGCCCGACGATCAACCTTGCCACTGGTCGTCAACGGAATCGTATCGACCACCACCACCCGATTCGGCACCATGTAATCCGGCAGACGCGCCCCGATCTCCGCACGCACACGATCCGGACAGACCTCGACGCCGGCATCAGCAGTCACGAACGCGACCATCAACGACGCCGACCCGACACCCCGCTCCACCACCACACACCGCTCGACCCCCGGCAACCCCACCGCGACGAACTCGATCTCCCCCGGCTCGACCCGATGCCCACGAACGTTCAACTGAAAATCGGACCGACCCACATACGAGAAGCCACCATCGAGCCCCACCCGCACCAGATCACCCGTCCGGAACATCACCTCCCCAGACCCGAACGGACACGGCACGAACCGCTCCGCCGTCAACCCCACCTGACCGAAATACCCCACCGCGAGCTGCGCACCCGCCAAATACAACTCACCCACACCACCCGCACCCACCGGCACCAAGTCATCCCCCAACACGAACCCGGTCATCCCCGGGAGGGGCTCGCCGAGCATCGTGAGCGATTCCGCGTAATAGACGTTGGCCGATGTCTCGGTGTTCCCGTAGGTGTGCACGATCCGGACCGTCGACTGTTCCTCTCCGAGCGCATCCGTTAGCCACTGGCTGCAGGGCTCCCCACCGACGACTGCGATCCGCAAAGATTGCGGGAGCGACCCGTTCGATCGGATCATCGCCTCGAGCAGCGAGGGCACACTGAGCACAACCGTGCCGTTGTGCGCCCGGATCTCCTCCACCAGCCGGGGCGGATTCCGGATCGCTGCGTCGGACGCCACATAGAGGTTCATTCGATGCCGCAGCGCCGTGAAGATCTCGGCCAGGCTCATCGTGAAACTGAATGAAGCACGCGCGGCGACGGTATCTCCCGGCCCGACGTTGTAGTCGGGACCTCCGAGAACGTCGTGGTTCATGCGATCGGCGAACCCGCTCCGGGTACAGGCCACGCCCTTGGGCGCGCCGGTCGATCCCGAGGTGAACAGCAGGCACAGCAGGTCACCGGTGAACGGAGCAGGACTCGCCGGAGGATGCTTCGTCGGCGCGACGAACGCTGACACCCGATGAAGGTCCAGGACGGACAGGTCGTCCCGGTCTGTGACGACTGCCCGGGCACCACTCGCCACGGCGATCTCCCGTACCCGCTCCTCCGGGGTGGCCCGGTCGAGGGGGACGAAGACGATTCCCGCATGCACGCAGCCCAGCAGCACCGTCAGGGTGGCCAGATCTCGGCGAGCGGTGATCAGGACGATGTCGTGCTGTGGGGTGAATTCCTGCTGCAGCCGAGTGGCAGTGGTCCGTACCGACCGGACGAACTCGTCCTGGTCGCAGGATGTGTTCGAGTCCCCGACCCAGCCCGCCTCGGGCCAGTTTCGTTCGAACAGAACCTCGTTCAGGACGTCGCCGGTGGTTTCTCGAACGGTGTGCATCGCGTTCATTCCTGCTTCTCCCCAACGAGCCGCGATACCTGAGTCGACGGCGTGCAGTCCGACAGTGCGCACAGCACCTGCACCGTCGATTCACCGAGCCTCCGGATGCTGTCCTCATCGGTCTCGGCGCTGTCGTACTGGATCAGGAGCCGGGCGGGCAGCCCACTTGAGGTCTCCAGGAAGTAGGTGAGCGGGAACTTCGTGATTCCGTTGTCGGCGAGGCCGGCGTGCGTGATCTGCGTGCCGGTGTCGTACTGCCAGGCGTCCGTCAGTTGTGCCCAGACACCGATCGCCGGTGCGCGTGCCGCTGCGCCCGATCGGTAGAGCTCGGAAACGACTGCGGCGTAGGGGACTGCGGCGAACTCGATCGCGTCGGCGACCGCGGACCGCGTCTCGGCCACGGCGTCGGACACGGGCCGGCTCTCGTCGAGGGATTGCGGGACGAGCACGGTGTTCAGTGCATATCCCAGGTTGTTCCGAGTCTCCGAGACGACCACTTGAGATTCGCGCAGTGACACCGCGGTTCCGATCGTGAAGGTCGTGCCCAGCTGCGCCGCGGCCAGCGCCGCCCGAATCGCGACGTTGAGCAGAACGAAGAGCGTCGTGTTCCGGAGATGGACCGGCTGCCCGATCTTCTCGCTCATGGCAACGGGGATAGGTACGACGACCGTTCGCCCGGACTGGGCGGCGGATCCAGCATGCGCAGTCGCGCCGAACGGCACGTCAGTCTGCGCGAGTGTCTTCCTGATCCGATCGGCGTAGTCGGAGGCGATCAGTTCGGCAGCGCCGGGCGGTTGGACGAAGTCGACGTACGAGCGCTTGTGGTTCGGCGCCGGATGCTCGCCGGAGGCGATGGCATGTTCGAACACCCACCGCACCGAGACATCGTCGAAGTGGAGGTGGGAGAAGAGGAACACGGCAATGTGGTCCCCACCCGCTCCATCGAACGTGTATACCTCGAGCGCCGGGATCTCGGGTCGTGCCGCCGCGGCGGCACAAACGTCACGGATCGTCTGGTCGACATACGGTGCCGGATGCGGCCACGGAGTGACCCGCACGTCCGGCAACTGCCGGGAACCGCTGCCGGCCGCGCCGAGCACGAAGACGTCCCGCAGGATGCTGCGTCTGTCCGCCCGCGCCAGCGCCGAGACGCGCTCCAGCGCACGCTCCCGGGCGGCGGGATCCGACCAGTGCACGACCAGCGGGATCTGGTATCGCAAACGGCCACTCGGTGTCCCGAGCATGACCGCCAGCGTCGAATTGTAGCCGTTCAGCGCGCTACCGCCGGCGACGTCCCCGCGCGCCGTCGACGAGGCCGGGGTGCCCGCCTCGTCCGGTGCGTCGATCACCAACGCCGCGAGTGCCGACGGTGTGGGGTTCTTCAGTACGGCGGCCGGCGGCATTCTCCAACCCCGCCGCTCATCGAGGAGTCGCGACACCCGCAGTGCGGCCAGGGAGTGTCCGCCTAACTCGAAGAAGTCATCCGACGGACCGACCTCACCACACTGCAGAACCTCACCGAAGACCTCGCACACCACCCGCTCGACATCCGAACCGGCACCCGCCACACCGGCACCGGCCGCCCGATCCCCGTCCAGCGGCACCTCCCCCAACGCCCGACGATCAACCTTGCCACTGGTCGTCAACGGAATCGTATCGACCACCACCACCCGATTCGGCACCATGTAATCCGGCAGACGCGCCCCGATCTCCGCACGCACACGATCCGGACAGACCTCGACGCCGGCATCAGCAGTCACGAACGCGACCATCAACGACGCCGACCCGACACCCCGCTCCACCACCACACACCGCTCGACCCCCGGCAACCCCACCGCGACGAACTCGATCTCCCCCGGCTCGACCCGATGCCCACGAACGTTCAACTGAAAATCGGACCGACCCACATACGAGAAGCCACCATCGAGCCCCACCCGCACCAGATCACCCGTCCGGAACATCACCTCCCCAGACCCGAACGGACACGGCACGAACCGCTCCGCCGTCAACCCCACCTGACCGAAATACCCCACCGCGAGCTGCGCACCCGCCAAATACAACTCACCCACACCACCCGCACCCACCGGCACCAAGTCATCCCCCAACACGAACCCGGTGACCTCCGGAAGCGGCCGGCCGATCGACACCGAGCGGGCACCGTGGCTTCCGTTCCGGATGTCGCCGAGACCGATGGGGTAGGCAGTCGAGTGCACCGTGCCTTCGGTGATGCCGTACATGTTGAAGGCCGCAGTCCGGCGCGCGAGGATCTCGGCGACGTCGCTGCGCAAGGTCAGGCGGGCACCGCCGAAGACAATGCGGCCGCTCACCCGCGCGATGCGCTCGATATCGGCCACCTCGAGCGCGTTGAACGCGTCGGGGGTGATGTTCAGGACGTCGACACCGTGCGTCTCGACAGTGTCGGCCAGCGTGTCCAGGCTGCGGCGAGCGGCATCGTCCGGAACGACGAGACTGCCGGCCGACAGCAACGCCCCGAGCATCTCCCACACCGAGAAGTCGAAACCGAAGGTGTGCTGCGCCAGCCACACCATGCCGGGCCGTGCGTCGATGGTTCTGAGCGTCGGCTCGATGAGGGCACGCGTCGAGCCACCGCCGACCAGCACCCCCTTCGGTGCTCCGGTGCTGCCGGAGGTGAAGATCATGTAGTGCAGGTCGCGGATACGCTCGAGCATCGCCGGTACCTGCGCCTCGGACGCCGTGCAATCCGGGGAGTCCTGGTCGTGGAGGACGGTAACGACGCCCGGTGGAAGGTGACGTGCCACCAGCGCCTCGACGGAACCCTCCACGACCATCGCGGCCGGGTGTGCCGATTCCAGGATCGAACTCAGCCGCTGGTCGGCCATCGGGAGCGCCACCGGGACGTAGACGGCACCGAGCTGGGCAACGGCCAGCGCTGCGGTCGGGAACGTCGTGCTGTGTGGGGCAGCGACCAGGACCCGGTCGCCCGCACCGATGCCCGACTCGGCCAACCGGCGTGCAAGCTCTGCCGCTGCGCTGCACAGCTGTCCGTACGTGAGTGTGCTGCCGTTCCCCACCAGCGCGACCTGCGCAGGCACGGCGGTCGTCCGACGCGCGACCGGAGCGGACACACCGTCTGCCGCCGACTCGGCCGGTCCCGTTGCCGTGGCCGTGAAGTCGGCGAGAACGCCGGACAGTGTGGCGGAGAACGACGCCGCGTCGCTGGGTTCCAGCGCGTCGGCGTTGCAGTCGATGTGCAGATCCACCCCTGCTGCCGCACTGGAATCGAGCACCGTGATCTCGATCCCGTGGGCTGCTCCCGTGGACATGCTAATCGGAGGGGCCGAGCAGTTACCGAAGGTCAGTTCCTGGTAGTACGAGATGATGTTAATGATCGGAACCGTGTACATCCGCTCGCCGACGTGCTTGTCGAGCGACTTGCGGTACTGCTCGATTCGGAACCGGCGGCCGACGAGCGACGCGCGGAGGCGCCGATCGCACTCCTGGACGAACTGGCTCAGTTCGGAGTCGGCCGGGCGCCGTGGCAGGGTTACCGGAACCATGTTGGCAGCCATGCCAATTGCGGCTCTCGTCTCCTTCGAACGTCCGTGGGTCGGAATCAGGACCGCGAACTCTGTCATCTCGGGAAACTGGTCGCTGAGCGATTGGGCGACAGCGGCAACGTATACAGACTCGAGCCTCACTGACCATTCGGCTGCCAGTTCCTTCATGCGGTCCACGGTGGAGCGCGCGATCTTCCTCGTCGCCCGCGCAGGCATGGCCGTCGCGGCTGGGAAGTCGGACCCGCGGAACCACGGCAGAATGTGCACCGACGTCATTGCGGGCCAGTCCGGTTCGAGCTCCTCGCCGTTCGCGTCGGGTGCGTCGGCAACCAGGTCCGCGGGCCCCTTCAACTCGAACTCCGGCAGCGCGCCGTACGTGTATGCGGCAGCAATGGCCGCGATGTAGAGACCGCCGCCATAGGCGTCGACGATGGCATGGTGACCGCGCTCGAACAGGATTGCCCGCGAGGCGTCGAGCTTGTACACGGTAAAGTCCATGAGCGACGCGTCCAGTAGATCGCACGGCTCGGAGAGAGCATCAGCCATGTACCTCGAACAGGTCGCCCACGGATCCACCTCCGCCGACAGGTCCCGGACATGGATCTCGGGTCGAGCATCCAACGGGAAGTGCTGCCGCACTTCCCCGTCCCGATAGAAGAATCGGGTCCGAATAGCCGGCGTCCGGGCCACAACCTGCGCGACAGCCTCCGTCAATCGATCGATCGACAGGTCGACCAGATCAAAGTAGTCCCCCATCCAGTAGGGACTAGGGGCACCCTCCGCCAGAGCCAACTGACCGTAGACAACCTCCTTCTGCGCATCAAGCAAACACATGCCTTCGGCTTCGGTCACAGCATTCATCTCCGGATCACGCAGTCCTGGTCAGGGCGGTGGTGTGGTATCCGCTGGAGTTGCCACGGAGCAGGCGCGAGGCACGGCCGTCGAGTCCGACGGGTGGCTCACCCGCAACACTGAACCGTGTCATGCGGCGATGCTGCTGCCCGTAGTCGTTTACGCCGTAGTGCTGCGTGGTGCGATTGTTCCACAAGGCGAATTCTCCTACCTTCCAACGCCATCTGAGCGTGTTCTCATTAGCAGTGATACGCCGTTGGACAAGCTCGATGAGCGCTCGCGACTCGCCCTCGTCGAACCCGATGACCGACTTTGCGAATGCCCCGAGCAACAATGTGGGGTCACCACTGAGCGGGTCGATGGCGACGACAGGATGCTCGGTCTCGAGACGATTTGCCAGGAACATCTCGTAGCGGGCGATCATCTCCGGGTCGCCATCAACGGGCGGTTCGACCGCGGCGACATTGTTGTCGTGGATCGCGGTCAATTGGTCGACGAACGATCTGAACTCAGCGCTCAGCGAGGAGTAGGCGTGCCGGGTAAAGGCCCAAGCGGTTTCACCGCCATAGCTCGGCAGGATGTCGGCCCGCAGCAATGCGATGAGCGGGACGTAGTCGTTGAACGTACCGTCGGTGTGCCAGGCGTCAGCCTTGGAATACTGCGAATCGATCGGCAGCAGATGGTGGCTGATCTCTTCGGGATCCGGAAGGCGCAGCGACGGGTGGGCACTCGTGAGTGGTCCTAGCTGACGTGCGAAACGGAACATTCCGTCGTCGGAAATCTCTCCGTCCGGCTGACAGATCAGAAGGTCGTACTCGGTGAGCTGAGCAAGGATGTCCTCGGCGAACCCAGGTGTGCCGAGGTCCTCCTCGGTGAATCCCCGAACCGACGCACCACCGGCTCCACCCAGACGCTGAACAGTGAGGGTATGCATGTGGGCTCCTACTTCCTGCTGACGATAAATCGAGTGTCGAACTGCGGCGACAGGGCCGCTGCCCGCACCTGGATGTCGGTCTCGTCGAACCAATGCGTGTACACCTCTGTGCCGGCCGCGACCTCATTGCGCCACCCGCATCGGCCGAGAAAGTCATCCGGAGCGGTCCGCGGCTCGACGTGGATCAGAGTTGTCAGATCGGGGAGCGCCGCGTCGGCGTCGGAGCTGAATTGCTCCATGGGCGGGTTGTCGGTCTGCACTTCGGTGTCGCTGCTGATCGTCGCCGCGTACTCGAACAGCGCGGTGGATCCCTCGGGGCTGTGCTCGGCGATGGTGAGCAGCAGCGCTTCCTGCTCCGGTCCGTGCAGGTAGCCGAGCAGGCCTTCCGCAACCCACACCGTGGGAACAGTGGCGTCCCATCCGGCCTCCACGAGGCGGGGCAGCCAGTCGCCGGCGAGGTCTGCACCGATGAGGATCGGCTTGTGTGCCCCGTCAAACTGCGCGGATTCGAGCGCAGACGACTTGAAACGCGTGACCGGCTCGATGTCGACCTCGTACACGGCCTTGCCGTCGAGCAGTTCCAGACGCTCTGCGCGCGTGTCAAATCCGGCACCCAGGATCACCAGCTGTCGAGCCGAATCCCCGATGCTGTCCTCGATGAAACGATCGATGAATCGTGTCCGCGCAACAACGTGCCCGAGCATGGCGCGGGCCTTGATCGCGAAGTCCGTCGACTGCGCGAGCAACGCCTCACCCGACTCGAGGAAGGCTGTCCAGTAGGGCACTCCGGAGGCGCTGACGAACGCCGCCGAGTACGGGTCGTCTATGTCATGCGTCCCACGAACGGACGCGATGGCGCGGCACACGGCGACCATAAGCGCCGTGTCGGCCAGGCGGCTGTCGATGCGTTGTACGTCTGTCATCAGGAAACCCTCTTACTGTGCGGGAGAAGGACTGTGTCGGTCCAGTTGCATTCGACATAGGCGAGGCATGCGCCCCGCTGGTCCGGCCCGTGGACGGCCGTCCATCCGGAGGGAGTCGGCAGCCGCTGCGGCCAGATCGAATGGACCTGCTGGTCATTTACGACGACAAAGAAGCTCTCGGTTTCGTCGTCGAAGATGTTTGTCACTTGGTGCTCCTCGTGTCGGATGCTGGAGTGAAGCTGAAATGGCCTGCGACGGTTGCTGGATCCTCGAACAGGTAGAAGTGGCCACCGGCGAAGGTCGTGGCGACCAACCCGCCGGTCGTGTACTCGCGCCAGCCGAGCATCGCGTCCGGAGAAATCGACGCGTCCCGGTCGGAACTGAAAAGCTGCAACCGGCTACGCACAACCGGCGGCGTCGTGGTCATGTATTCGTTCACCGCCCGGTAGTCGGCGGCGATCATCGGGAGGTACGCCTCGCGGAACCATGCGGAGTTCAGCAGTTCGGCCGGAGTTCCGCCGAGCGCAACGATGTGCTCGAGCACCGCCACCGGCTCAGTCGGCAGCGGCCCACCGAGCAGTCCGGACATCGGCGGGGTCGCCGACGAAATGATCACTCCATCCGGCTGGTAGCCGCGATCTTCGAGCGTTGCGCACAGGGAATGTGCGATCAGACCGCCCATGCTGTGCCCGACGATCATCACCCGATCGAAGGCATCCCAGTGGAATGCTTCGGCGAATCCGTTTGCTACTCCGGCGATGTCCATCGTCCGGTCCCCGTCGTCTGCGAGGCGCCCGGGGTAGACGGCGCCGAAGACACGGGCCTCCTGCACGTGACCTGCAATCGCCCTGTAGGAGTTGTGGTCGCCGCCGGCGTGCGGCAGAAATACGACGGCGTCCCGGTCACGGCGGGAATCACCATCCGGCCGTGTCAGTTCGGCGAAACCGACTTGGGTGACACTCGTTGCGGAATCGGTCATGTGTGGGCCCTTCTCATCTCCGGTAACCACGCGGAGATGCAGTTAGCGATCTGCGGTGATGCATCCGGGGACAGCATCGAAATGTGGGGAGCAGCGACCGTCACCGACGCGATGGGACGGTCGGACAGCGCCGACCACGTGTCGATGGTGTATCCGGCCGCGCGGCTCTCGTCGGACTGAATGTGCAGCACGTCGAGGTCGGAGACGCCCACGGGCGACGGGCATCGGCGGTACCACTGCGAGTACTCGCCGAAGACCGGGTACGCGTTTCGGAACGCCGCTTCGACATCCACACTCTCCGCCGCGCTCGCCTCGAGGGCACTCACGTGATCGGCCGCGATCTCGGGATACGAGTCGACCAGGACGAGCCCGAGACCGGTGTCACCGGCGAGGGATCGCAGGTAGTCGGCGGCGTAGGCCGCGAGCATCCCGCCGGCGGACCATCCGATGCACACGATCGGTGTCTGGCCGCACTCGATCAGATGCTCATGGGCAGCGTCCACCGCACTGCGTGCTACGTCCCAGCCGTCGAACGGACGACCGACTGTCTGCGGTAGATCGATCAGCACGCTCGTGCAACCACCGAGCGCGGCTGCCAGATCGTGGTAGCAGGTCGAATTCCCGGTGGCGGGTGGAAAGAACAGGTACGCGGGCCCTGTACCTGAGTCGCCAACCGCGCGCGCCTGTACTTCTGCCGTGTCCCCGTCGGCGGCGCAGTGGTTCCTCGCGATCGCCGCCGGCGTCTGATGGCCGAGGATCTCCTCGACGGTGACTCGGTATCCCGTCTCGCTCGCGACCGTATCCGCGACCAGCAGCGCCAACAGTGAGTAGCCGCCCAGATCGTAAAACCGTGCGTCGGCATCGACGACAGTCGGGCAGGACAGCACCCGTGCGTAGCACTCGCGGAGCGCGTCCTCCAGCACCACCACGTCCGAGGACCTGTCACCGTTCCCAGGGTCCGGCACCGGACCCTGGGCGTCCTGCGGGACGGGTCGTCGCTCATCGTCACGGTCGAGTCCGGGCCACTGCGAACAGATCTCGTCGATACTCGAGCTCGACAGCCACTGCAGGACGTCCCTGACCCGGTCTCGCACATGGACGACCCGGTCAGTAGTACAGCGCGAGGGGTCGTATCTGATGACGAACTCGTCGGCGGTCGCGTCCGGCACCGCGCCGGTGGCGCGCCCAACGAGTGCACCCGGCTTGAGATCGAAGGACACCAGATGTCTGGTTCGAGCTGAGTCGAAGGGCCGGGGCACGAGCCGAGAGCCGGTCGACAGCCGTACCTCGCCGGGAAAGTCCCGGCCGTAGCTGAGCGCGACCGATGGTATTCCGGGGCCGAGGACGCTGCGACGCCCTTCCCCGCCGCCCGCCTCGGCAAGCACGGACGACAACGGCATGTACCCGAACCACATTGTCTGTGCATCGGATTCAGCGATCCGAACGAGGAAGTTCCCGAAATCGTCGACGCGGCGCCCGACGCGGAGCACGGACAGGTTGGAGTAGTTGCCGACAGCGTGGAGGGTGTCCAGCGTGTCGCGCAGATCTGTCGCGGTGACCAGCGGGGCGTCGAGCGGGATACCGACCGTGTCGAGCGCGGCGAGAACAACACCGTGGAACAGCGCGAACTCGCTGATGCCCAAGCGGCTGCAGATGTCCCCGATGGCGGCCGGGGCACCCCGCGGTATTGGAACCGCGATCTCCGCGGGTTGCGCCGAACCCGACGGACCCGACGGACCCGATCGTGCCGATGTCAGGCCCGAGAACGGATTCTCAGGTAGATCCGCCAGATGTCCGCGCCAGTGGGACCGTGCCTGCTGCGCCTCGACCCGGTCGAGACGCCGCGTGCCTGCCCGTTCGACGAATCTCCGGTAGATCGCGAGCCCATCGGACGTGTTCCGACGGGCAGTTCCTTCGAGTTCGGCGCGCAACGTGTCCAGGAAGATCCGGAGGGAGGTTCCGTCTGCCGCCATGTGGTGAACGAGTCCGAGGATCTCCGTCCCGAAACCCTCGTCATCCTCGAGTACGGCGAACCGCCATGCACGCCCACCACGGCTGATCGGCTCCATCGTGGACCGCAGTTCGTTCATCACCTCGGCTGCGGTGCCGGAGGTGCGGAGGAGAATCTCGCTGCGGTCCGCCGGCAGTCCTCGCTCGTAGGCGACCTCGCGGTGCGTGACGGTGAACTTGCTCAGCAGCACGCTGTGACTGTTGAGCGCGGCGACCACTGCGTGAGCCAGTTCTTCGACACCGTGACGGCCGAGGATCTCCACGGAGAAGGGGATCAGGAGAAGGTCGCGCAACTCATCGCTGAGCTCGTAGAAGGCCAGATCTCGTTCGTGGCCCACTGACTCATCCATCAGCCCGCCGCTTTCGTCTGGCCTGGAGGGGCAACCGGGAGTACCCGTTGATCCAGTTCGATCGGACATGCTCGCTCTCCGTGCTGCTAGGTCCGAGATCGAATTCCTGCAACAGCAGTTCGAAGAAGTACGCGAGCCCGAAGGCAGCGATGTGGGATCCGATGCAGTAGTGCGACCCGATGCCGAAGCCGAGGTGCTTTCCACGGCGAAGCGGGTCGAAACGATACGGCTCGGACACGACGCTCTCATCGCGGTTGGCCGACCCGACCCAAGCGACGACCCACTCCCCCTCGCCGACAGGCATCCCACCGAGTTCGGTGTCGCACACCGCACGTCGAAGAAGATGGTTCGTCGGGGTGACCCACCGCACCGCCTCGTTGATCAGCGAAGGCAGCGTGACCGCCCCTCCGCTCACGGCACCGAGCAGATCCGTTCGATCGATGAACCTGTCCACCAGGTGATTTGCAACTTGATTGGTGGTGGCATGGGCGCCCATCAGGAGGCTGTAACTGTTCGCGAGAATCGACTCGACCGGATCACCATGGGCCTCGATGTCACTCGCCGAGAGGTACTCGCCCAGGACCCCCGGCCCCGGGTGCCGCCGCTGCACATCGACCGCGTCGGACAGCGAGGCGAAAATGCCCGCATGAGCGACCCGTCGGGCGATCTCCGGCCGCAATCCGTTCGCGAACCCCGGATCATCGGGGAGAATGCTCATGAATACGAGGTCGCTCAGTTCAGTCCACTGATCACGCTCGACCGGAAGCAGTGGCCCGAACAGCGCCATCGGCAGACCCTTGGTGTACTCGCACAGGTCGATGTCGTCCCCTTCGGGGATCTCGGCGACGATCTTGCGCACCTCGGACCTGATCGTGTCGGCCTGCCGCTGAATCGACGTCTTCGACAGACACCGGTTCGCCGGGCCACGATGATTATCGTGAATCTCCCCGTCCGAGACGGTCATCGTGATGTCGCGGGCAGTATCCGGGTAGTCGATCGACTCGATAATCGTGCCGTACCTCGAGGTGAACAGTTCGTCGTCTCGAAGAATCGTGTTGCACTCCGCGTATCCATAGAAGGAGTGATAGCGGCCGCCCGCGCTCGAGAAAGACTCCAGGTACCCGGAGTGCTCGTTCCGGACGGTAAACCATGCGGAATGGACGTCAGTGGAAGCATAGAATTCGGGATCGGACATCCAAGTCTTCGAGTCGGGTAGCGATACGATATTGGGGCTTGACTCACCTGTCTGCACAGGGCTTCCTTTCAGGAATGGTCAGTTCAGGCCATGACATAAGATGCGACAGAGATCGTCCGGCGCTTCCATGAAGGCGTAATGGCCGCCAGCAAGAACGCTGTATTCGATCGTGGCGTCGGGGAAACTCTCTCGCCACTCGTCACTGACCGCGACGTCGCACGGGACGACCTCATCATCCGACCAACCGACGATACGGATGTCGAGACCGCCGTCAGCGATCGCGTCGAAAACATAGGTCCGCTGCTGACGGACATCGAACTCGAGTTGCTCGGCATAGATTTCGACAAACTCGTCGATGAGATCAACACCCGTGGCGCGTGCCACGTTCCGGACTTCGTTGCCATACGAAATCTGTTCGAGGTCAGCAAAGTTCAGATCTCCGTACAACCCCTTGTGCGGTGGCCCCCAACCACTGAACACGACACTGTGCGGGAGACGATCGCGACCGTGGTTGTGCTCGATCGCCCGAAGGGTTTCGACGACATACGGAATGGCCCCGCAGTGCCCGAAGACCGCATACTTGCCGCCGACCGCAGATGCGATGTCACTCGCCAGATCACGAGCATAGGAGGCGTGTGATGCCGCGCGATCTTCGGTGAATCGCGCCTCGATGCCGGGCGGACGGATCGCGAACAACTTGACGCCCCATTCGCGCGAGAGCCTGTCCCCGAGGCGGTTGTATATCGACGGGCCACATCCCGCGAACGGAAAGGCCAGTACCGCCGGGCCGTCGATCTTGGCCGCGGAAAGCCACCCGCTAGGCGCCGACACCAGCGTTCTCTTTCCGATCCGAGATCGTCGTCGCAAGCTTACGCGGGCTCGGGTTGGAGAACAGTTCCCTCGCCGAGGCCACCAGGCCGGCATCGGACAACGACTGCAGAAGCGACATAGAGTTCAGTGAGTTCCCGCCCAACTCGTAGAAATTGTCGTCTGCGCCGACGTCGGCGATCCGCAGTTCGAGGCCGAACAGACCCGCGATCGTCGATTCGACCGCGCCCTCGGGCGCCGAGTACTCGGTCGAGAGACCGATCTCCCCGCGATTCAGATACGGCTTCGGCAGCAGCGATCTGTCGATCTTTCCGGATTCACTCGTCGCAAACTCCTCCACCTGTACGAAGAGGTCCGGAATCATGTACTTCTCCAGCGCAGAGTCAGCGCGCCTACGGAGCGTGGTCGCGTTGACGCGTGCCTGCGTGGAGACAAAATAGAGACAGAGTTTCGGGGCGCCGGTATCCGCGTCCACCACCACGCAGACGCAGTTGCTGATCTCCGATTGCGTCAAGTAGAAGGATTCGATTGCACCGAGTTCGACGCGGTACCCACGAATCTTGACCTGATGGTCGGCGCGTCCGCGGAAAGTGATCGTCCCGTCCTCACCGACGACGCCGAGGTCACCCGACCGGTACATCACTGCGCCAGACCCCTCAGGGCACGGCAGGAAACGCGTCGCCGTCGCGGCGAGATTGGCGTAGTAGCCGTCGGCGAGTCCGCCCCTGATGAAGATCTCGCCCACGTCCCCCGGGCTGCACGCCGACAACTGGTCGTCGAGGACGAGGACGTCCTTCCCGCGCATCGCCTTCCCGATCGGTACCTCGTCGGCGAACGACCCGTCGGACTGTTCGAGCGTAGTGAACACGACGGCTTCCGTCGGCCCATAGGCGGCGCGCAGTCGATCCCCCATCACTTCACGTGCACGAGAGAAGCTTTGCGGCGAAATGGTCTCTCCGCCGACGAAGAGATTCCCGATGGAGAAGAGCACATCCCGCCGCGACGACTGTTCGATGGCCTGGAAGAGCTTTGTCGTGAGGAACACGCGATCCGGAGCAGTCTGGGAGATGACGCCACACAGCTCGTCGAGATGGACCGAGTCCCCGGAATACAGGAGCAAGGTGCCGCCACCCAGGAGGGTCGGCCAGATCTCATACACAGTGGCGTCGAACGACACCGATGCACAGCACAAACAGCTTTCGGGCGAGTTCATCGCGATTCGCTCGTCGAGAGATACGAAGCCCCACAGCGCGCTATGGGATACAGCGACACCCTTCGGTGCCCCGGTCGTTCCCGACGTGTAGATGATGTACGCCAGGGGGTTGTCGCAATGCCGGCCCGCCGACCGCCCAGCGATCTCTTCCGCGATGCGTTCCACCCCAGGACCTTCCGGACCCGCCGAAATCGTCGCCGCAGCAGCACAATGGTCCGCGATCGATGTGCGTCGGGCCGACGGCGTATTCGCTGCTACCGGAACATATGTCACACCACTGCGAACGCAGGCCACCACCGCGGCGATGTAGTCGACCGACCTGTCGAGCTCGATCAGCACGCGGTCGCCCTGCTCGACCCCCGCACCACAAAGTGCGTCCTGGATGACCGCTGCCGCGGCAGAGAGGTCATTCCCGTGCACCAGCGTTGCGCCGTCCGAGACGACGACCCGATCATGCCCGCTACTCAGGGCCCGCTCGAGAGCGTCCTGTAGATGCGTCCTCATGCAACCAACCCTTTCTCGGCCTGAATCCGTTTGCGCGCAGCGCTTCTGTCCACCTTTCCGTTCTCCTTGACGGGCAGATCATCGACGACATGGACGGTCATCGGCTGCAAGGAGGAAGGCACGGCCCCCAGAATTTTCGATCGAACGTCGTTCCGTCCGGTACCCGGAGTGACTGTCACAGCAACCGCGACCGCCTCACCCAGTAGATCGTGCGGCTCCCCGAATGCCAGTGCACCACTGACCCCGTCAACCCGCTCCACGATTCGCTCCACCGTTGCCGGAGGTATGGTCTCGCCGCCCCTGTTGATCATCTCTTTCGCCCTCCCGATCAACCGGAACTCGTCGTCAAGCGACTTATCGACCAGATCGCCACTCGCAACGAATCCTGCGATTGACGCCGGTGACACGTCACGACGGTCGGTGTCGTAGAAGCCGCACATCCGATGCGGCCCATCGACCAGGAGCTCACCCCGTTCGCGTTCGGACGGAGCGGTTTCACGACCGACCCGACACACCACGGACGGCGTCGGCCTGTACGGCGAGGCGAGGTCGTCGATACGACGCAGGGTCCTGGTCATGATCGTGCCGGGCAGTTCGGTCAACGCGTACGTATCGATGACGGGAACCGAGTACGCATCGAGCAATTGACCGAGAAGTTGCGGGGTCAGGGTGTCGGATGCGATCCGGACTCGGTCCGGATTGAACCGATCGCCGTTGAACAGTTCGCGCACCTTCAAAATGTAGCGGTGCAACGTGGGCGACGCGGAAACACATGACACCCTCTGTTCCATGGCACTTCGCATCGACATCACATCGCGGGGATCCGCCAGCACCACCGTTCCGCCCGACGTCAGCGGGGCCAGGAGTGTCGTCACGAGGCCGTGCGTGTGGTTCAGAGGCATCACGGCAAGCGACACGTCGGCTGCCGACAGCCGCATCTCCTTCGCGACGAGTCCCGCCGCGGACGCAAGAGTGTTGCGCGAGTGCACGACCCACTTCCTCGCTCCCGTCGTCCCTGACGTCGACACGAGTATCGACGGCTCGCTCGGATCCGTCCGGGCACATGTCGAATCGCGAGCGCCATCCCGTATATCCTCGTAGCTGAGCCTGTATCGACCTGCAGCTGTTACGTGTTCCCCATCCGGAGCAACACTGATGTCGATCGGGACGTCCGAAAAGTGCCCGGCCTCGATGTCCCGTGATGTGGCAGGAATGGCCAGCCCGACGAGCGAGGCCGCGAGTAGCGCCACGACCGAGTCCACAGAATGGTCGATGACGACCAGAACATGGCGCCGGTATCCGGTCTTGGTAGCGGCAAGCTCGGTATCCAACACTGCGGCAGCGTGATTCACCCGAAAGGCGAGCTCACCGTAGGTCAGCTGTTCGGACAGGCTGCGTAGGGCGATTGCCGTGCGTTCTCCGAAGACGAAGCCATCGGGTATCAATTCCATTCCCCCCCTATGTCCGGGCATCAGGTGCCCGACGCGGCCGTCGAAACCTGGCCCGTTTCCGACATTTGTTCTGTCAGTAGCTTTGAAACCGCTTGGTCTTTCGGATTCATACCGACTCCACGCCAGTCTGGCGTGGCCCCCCGGTACGGTCCGCGTGATCGAATGCCCTCAGATAGGAGACGTTCGCCACCCGTCGATCACCTTGTAAGGCCGAGAATCTCTCCCGTGACCTCCAGGTTTTGGTCAACACCGATCTGATCGGTGTCCACTGGTGATTCCAGCGCCGGCACCAACGAGTTCAACGTTGGTTGCCACGATCTGTAATCATCAGGGAAGCACCGCGCTAGCAAGTCAAGCATGATCGAAGGCGCGGTTGATGCACCTGGTGAAGCTCCGAGTAGTCCAGCGATTGATCCATCGGAACCGGTCACCAATTCAGTACCGAACATCAGAACGCCTGCCCGGTCTTCGGCCGGCTTTATCAGCTGAGCTCGTTGCCCGGCTTGGATGAGGTGCCAATCCGCCGAAACCGCTTCAGGATAGAAGCGCTGTAGTTCTTTGAACTTCCGCTTGCGCGAGGCTACTAGCTGAAGCACCAGATAACGCACTAGCGAAGGATTCTGAATCCCGACGGACAACATTCCCTGGATATTGTTCAGCCTAATGGTGGTAAACAGGTCTATGAGCCGACCTCTTTTAAGTAACCGGGTACTGAAAGTCGCGTAGGGGCCAAACAGAAGCGACGAATCACCATCGACCACCCGCTTGTCCAGATGCGGCACGGACATGGGTGGCGCCCCTAGATCGGCCTGACTGTAGACCTTCGCATCATGACGGCGCACTACGTCAGGATTGTCCGTACGGAAGAACTGGGCGCCGAAGGGAAATACGCTATATCCGCGCACTTCGGGGATCTTTGCCTTCTGGAGCAGCTTAAGGGCGTACCCGCCAGCCCCGACGAAGACAAACCGTGACCGCACGTCTACCGTGCGCCGATTTCGCCGGTCTCGCACCTTAAGAGTCCAGAGTCCGTCCGCATTTCTCTTTAGAGCAGTCACTTCATGCTGAAGATGCACGTCGGCACCGGAGACGGTCATAGTCCGAACCAGAGCCTTCGTGAGCGCGCCAAAATCGACGTCCGTTCCAGCCTCATATCTGGTGGCCGCCACCGGCCCAGTATCAACTCGGCCCTCCATCAGCAGGGGGGACCACGACGCAATCGTCTCGCGGTCTTCTGAGTACTCCATCGCAGAGAACAGCGGCAAGCCCTTCAGCGTATGAAACCTCTGACGAAGATAGTTCACATCCCGCTCACCAAAGACGATATCCATGTGCGGAGTAGGATTGATGAAGGCGCCCGGTTCCGTCAAATCACCGTCCTTGACAAGAGATGCCCAGAACTGTCGTGACAGATGGAATTGTCGCGCGATATCAGCCGCCTTGCTTGGGTCGGCCGGATCCGGCATGTAGTTCAACTCACATAGACCGGAGTGGCCGGTGCCTGCGTTATTCCACGGGTTCGAACTTTCGTCCGCAAGCTCGTCCAACCGCTCGAACAACGAGACAGACCACTCCGGTTGAAGCTTGGCGATCATCGCTCCGAGAGTCGCAGACATGACGCCGCCACCAATGAGAGCCACATCGAGAACGCCCGCTGTGCTAGAGCCACCGTGGACACCGTGCTGCCCAGAACTATCGAGTACGCCCATCCGATGTGTCCTTTCGTTGTGCTTCTGCAGGCAACCATGGCGCACGTTGGGGGTTTCGTCCAATGTCCGTATCGCCGACTTATGATCCAGCTATGGATGAAACGTTGTCACCTCAGCTAGAGGGGCTCATTCCTCTGCTCGCAGCCTTCGAGGTCGCCGCCGAACAAGGCCACATCACGCGCGCTGCGCAGCGACTTGGGGTTCCGCAATCCTCGTTGAGTCGCAGGCTCAAGACCGTAGAGAGGACACTCGGGGTGCAGCTGTTTCAGCCAGCCGGACGACGGGTGACCCTGACACCACAGGGACGCGAATTCTTCGAGCGAACGCATGCCTTGGTCTCCGCGCTCGACGATGCGGTCCAGCTGGTCCGTGGGAACGCTGACGCTGAAGGTGGACGCGTACGGTTCGGCTTCCCCTTGTCACTCGGGCCGGTGAGCATCCCTTCACTTTTAGCGGAGTTTCACGAGCTGGCTCCGAGAGTCCGACTCCATCTAACGCAGGCGCACGGCGAGGCCCTCGCCAACGAGATACGTGCGGGCCGTCTCGACCTGGCCGTAATGATCCCTTCGCCAGACACTGCCTCCGCGAAAGTACTGGGCCGTCAGCAACTTCATCTGTACGTTGCGAAGGAGCACCCACTCTCTACCGCTGGATGCGTTGACCTCACTGACTTGCGCAACGAGATGTTCATCGCTAACCCACCTGCGTTCCACCTCCGCCAGGTGCTCGATTCGTTTTGTGCCGAAGCGGGTTTCGTTCCCCATGTCGCCTTCGAGATCACAGAGTTCGACACCTTGCGCGAGCTCGTAGCGAGAGGTCTTGGCGTTGCGCTCCTCCCTGCAGCTGAACGGCACCATCCCGAGCTTGTGAGAGTCGAACTGTCAGATCCCCGTTACCGCAACATCGGTCTAGTCTGGGCCGACCGCGCCAATCCCGCCGTACTTCGCCTCCGGGACCACATCCTTGCGAAGGCGCACGTCTTCGTACATGCCGACAACAGTCCACTGCCTGCATCGGACCGGTAGGTCACTTCTGTTCTGGGGGGGGAGTGTCTAAATATCGGTGGATCCGGGTTGGCCTGACACGCCGAGCAGTGGCCTTGGCGGGAGGGGGTCGACCGTGACGGAAACACTGGAGCCCATGGCGGACGAGGCGAACCAGCTGGAGCTGGCGCAGCAGCTGCTGGCGCAGGCCAAGGAACAGGGTGTCGAGCTGATGGGTCCCAACGGCCTGCTCGGGCAGTTGACGAAGAACGTGCTCGAAACCGCGCTCGAAGCGGAAATGACCGAGCACCTCGGCTAGCCGGCCGGCCGCGGCAGCAGCAACTCCAGAATCGGCACGAGATCGAAGACTGTGACCGAGATCGGGCCGGTCGAGATCGCTGCGCCCCGGGACACCGAGTCATCGTTCGAACCGAAGATCGTCCGCAAGCGTCAGCGCCGCTTGACCGGGATCGACGAGATCGTGTTGTCTTTGAACGCAAAGGGATTGACAACCGGAGAGATCGCCGCCCCCTGCGACGACATCTACGGCGCGACGGTATCGAAGGACACCATCTCACGGATCACCGACAAGGTGATCGAGGAGATGACCGAATGGCAGAATCGTCCGCTGGACCGCGTGTACCCAGTGGTGTCATCGACGCCATCCACGTCAAGATCCGCGACGGGCAGGTCACCAACCGGCCCATCCACGTGGCAATCGGGGTCGCCGTGAACGGTGAACGCGACATCCTCGGACTGTGGGTCGGCGACGGCGGCGAGGGCGCGAAGTTCTGGCTGTCGGTGCTCCCCGAGATCAAGAACCGTGGTGTCGAGGATGTGTGCATCGTCGTCTGTGACGGGCTCAAGGGCCTGCCGGACACGATCAACACGGTGTGGGAACTCGCGATCGGGCCGAACTGCGTAATCCACTTGATAAGCAACACCTTCCGGTTCGCGGCGCGCCAGTTCTGGGACGAGATGGCGCGCGACCTCAAGCGTGTCTACACTGCACCGACACAGGCTGCGGCGAAGGAGAGATTCGTCGAGTTCGCCGGCAAGTGGGGACCGAATTACCCGGCTATCGTGCGGTTGTGGGAGAACGCGTGGAGCGAATTCGTCCCGTTTCTCGACTACGACGTCGAGGTCCACAGGGTGATCTGCTCGACGAACGCGATCGAGTCGGTCAACGCCCGCTACCGGCGCGCGATCCGCGCCCGCGGGCACCTCCCGAACAACCAGGCCGCCCTCAAATGCCTGTACCCGGCGACCCGGACGCTGGACCCCACCGGCCGAGGTAGGGCACGATGGGCAGTCAGGTGGAAGCCTGCACAGAACGCCTTCGCGATCACTTTCAAAGGACGCATCAACCAACCAATCCTAAGCTGGATCCACCGTTGATCGGACACCCCCGTTCTGGGGGAGGCATATTCGTCCGTATGCCTGAGTCGGTGACGGAGTGGATATACCTGAAGCCGTGACCGAGGGTAAAGAACCCTCGATGCATTTGTCGATGGTCTTCTCGGTGCAGAGACGCATGGACCATGGGACGACGGCGGGCGGGAACACGCGAGGGACGATCCTCACCGGGGCCGCATGACGATGTAACCGATGGCGCAGCTGCTCGACGTCTATCACGTGTGTCGGCCAGCCCGCGGCGGTGAGGTATCCGTTCCTCATCGCGTCGATACGGTCGTTGACCACCGTCTGCCGAATGCCCGTGTCGCCGGCGCTGGACCGCTGACGGCCCCATGGCCCCCAGTGTGGACGGCGCCACTGGGCAGCATCCGATGTCACGATCCCACACCGCGCGTAGGAATTCCGAGGCTGACACTGTAGTTGTCGTGTGCGATCCGGCGGGCTTCATCGCGTTTGGATCGTAGGCAGGCCAGAGTTCGATCGATGGCCTCGATTTCGCCCAGCCATTGCTCGTCGATGGCGCGTTGTTTACGAGTGAGTAGGTCGGCTTCGAGTTCGTTCAGGCGGTCGATCATCTTCGGGTTGACGTGCAGCTGGCTGCATCGGAGGCATGCGTGTTCGTGTTGGCAGCTGGTTCCGTAGGGGCGGCCGCAGGATCCGAGTTCGACCTTGCGTTTGTCGAAGTGTTCCTCAAACTCCGTCCACTCCTCATCGGTTGTGGGGCGGTATTCCTCTTGGGGGCGCAGAGTTCGTCGACGGTCAAGGAACTGTTGGACGTGTTGGATCACGTGTTCTTCGAAGACTGCGACGTATCCCTGTGTGGTTTGGAGGTTGAGGTGGCCGAGCAGTGCCGCGCCAATGTGGATCGGCAGGCCGTTGTTGACGAGGTCGGTTGCGAACAGGCGCCTGAAGTCGTGCGGGGTGAAGTGAAGGTCCTGGAAGGCCGGGTTGGTCTCGGCGAGGAGTTGGCACTGTTTCCTGATGTTGTTGAGGACGGTTCCCGGGCTGGTTACTCTGCGGACTTCTCCGATCTGGCGTTGAAACAAGTACGGCATTGGTGGCGTCCAGAGTCGTTCGTGCCCGTCGTAGCGTGGCAGCGATGGGATCGGCCCCTGAGCGGTTTGGCGGGTGATGACTCTCGCGATGACGTGGAACAGCTCGGCCGACATGGGCAGGACCCGTTCGCGGTCAGTCTTGGATGGCGCGATGACGAGCAACGCGATGACTTCACCGTTGGGGCGTTGGTATTGGCGGATGCTGGTGTGCGCGAGCTCGACTAGCTCTTCTACGCGGATGCCCGTGTGGCGTAGTACCTCGACGTGCGCCCAGTCCCAGAAGGCGGATTCCTCTTCTTCGTGGATCTTGCGGATGCGCCCGGTTGCGTGGTCGCGGCCGCGCACGATCGGGAAGGTGTCGTCCTTGGTCTGCCGGTCTTGGCGTTCGTCCGGGCGGATGAATGTCCGGCCTGCGTGGGTGAACTCCGCGCCGAGTGGGGTATCTCGCGCTGTCTCGTAGAGCTTGCTGATGTCGACGTACCGGTCGTCGAGGTGCGCGATGAGCGCCGGAAGCAGTGGTTGGCGCTGGCGGGTCCGGTCGGTCATGCGTTCTTTGATTCGTCGTCGTTGAACCCCCATTCCTCGGAGGTCCGACGGTGGGATGGGGCACGGTGCCGCCCATCTCCCCCAGCGTTCCGGTTCCTCGAGCGCCCAGCTCTGGATATCCAGGTAGAACGCGCGCACCGGCAGTAGGACGCTCTGACCGCCATCGATCCGAGGGGTGCCGTCGCGGCGCAGGCGGATGTGGGTTCGCCACTGGTCGTACAGTTCGGGTGGGATCGTCAGGCTTCGATGTCCCGGCGCGAGTTGTTCGATCGTGGCCCAGAAACGTCCGGCGATCGCGCGGGCGAGGCCGTCTCGGGTGTTGTAGTCGGTGTCGTTTTGCCGGCGCAGTAGGTAGTCGATGATCAGTTGCCGGATTTGTGGGTCGCGGACGCCGTAGTGGTCGACCATCTGCTCCGGGGTGCGTTGCCCCTTGTAGATGAAGCTCCGCAGCGTGGGCGGTGTGTCCGGCGGGAAGTGTCCCATCTGGTGCAGGATCTCCCAGGCCAATAGGCCGGCGAAGCGGTTGCTGCCGGCGCGGGCGCCGGCGACGAGGTCGTGTCGACGGCATTCGTCGGCGTAGTGGAGCAGCCCTTCTGGTGTCAGATCCGCCAGGGCGATGCCCTGGGTGGTCAGTGTGCAGCACACGTCGAACAACGCTCGGTCTTGGTGGCGGGTACCGGCTCGTATCTGTCGGGCCTGATCGAAGAATTTGTCCAGCAACGGATCTTGCTGTGATCGACGAAAGAGCGTGGCGTAGTCGACGAACTTGTTGGCGCGGAATGCCGGCAGCGATGGCTTGATCAGTCGCATCAGCAGCAGTGATTTGAGTCCGTAGGTCATATCGTAGCCGTGGTACTTGGTGTCGGCGAGGCAGGAGACCGGTCGTGGGCGGTCGTTCAGCCCACTGGCCTCCCATCGATGTTGCCAGGTCTCGCCGGTGAACTCGGAGAGGTGGTTCAGCAATCTCCTGGTGCCTCGGCGACGCTTGCCGAGCGATTTGCCCATCGCTCCGAACGTTGGAGATCCGGCCAGCTCGACGACTTCCTCGATTGACGCCTGGGCGAGGTCTCCGAATGGGAGCACTGGACCGGACGGCGTCGATGGGCTCGGGGAGGTTGTGTCGACGGCGAAGCGCGATCGTCTCGCACGGTCTGCGTCATCGGCCCGGACCGACGGAGACCGCCGATTGCGCATGGTGTAGCTCTCAGCCACCGAACACCGCCTTGATGTCCTCTTCCGCGTATCCCGCGGAGTACGCCGGCGTTGGCCGGGGCCGATTGTAGTGCTCCTGCAGTTTGTCGAAGATGTCCTCTATTCTCACGGCGGTGTAGCGTCCGGTGGTCTCGATGCTGGCGTGCCGCAGCACTGATTGCACATCTGTCAAAGTCAGGCCCGGGTCGTTGGCCATTCTTGTTGCGGCTGTGTGCCGTAGGTCGTGAAGCGTCCAGTTGGTGCCGAGCTTGTCGTTGGCCCGCTGTAGTACACGCCGCATGGCCCAGTACGACAGTGCGCGCTTGTCACCTCGACGGGTCCGCCACAATGGCTCACCGACAGCCGGGATACCATCGGCGTCCAGATACTTGGCCAGGTAGCGCAACGCTTCCGCAGAGACAGGAACGGGCTGCCGGATCCGTGTCCCCTTGGACGTCACATACATCTGGCTGGCTGCCCAATCGACGTCGGCGACTCCGACGCCGAGGAGTTCACTGGCCCGGGCACCGCTCGAGACGTAGGCCAGCAGGAGGGCGCGATCGCGATCACACGTCATCGCCGCAACCAACTCGTCCCACAGAGCGTCCGGAATCGCACGCGGCGGGGCCTGAACGACCCGTTGCCGCAATCTGGCACGCCTGATCTGCGGCGTGACCTCGAGCGGGCTGCGATGAGCGAGCGCCGAACGACGTGACCGCGACGAGGGCACCGGATTGACGACTGGCCCCCGCCCACAATGCGCATGGAATGCATAGAAGCCGTGGACCACGCTCAGCGCATGGTTGATCGTTCTGGGCGAATAGCCTTCCCCCAGTGCTAGTTTCCCAGTTCGAGCGTTGACGGTTCCGGGAACTGATCCGGAGCGTCGCGGCCGCTGTCGTTGAGGATTGGGCGCGGACTTCAGCCAACCGACGAGAACATCGACCTCGCTCCCAGTTGCTCGGTCCCACTCGACGTCGAGCATCCACAGCAGGCGGAACCACCGCAACAGGTCATAGCCGTAGCTCCGACAGGTCAACGGGCTCACATCACTCAGCGCCAGATCACGCAGATACTGGGTGATCGGCTCGACCTGCGCACCAGCACCGTCCACCACGATGTACGGCGGAAATCTCGTCTCAGCCGCGGGCACCGCGCCGATCCGATCGCAGTCGACCTGGCCCTCCATCAACTGCCTTCGTAGTTCCGACATGCACCAACTCCTACGATCCGGGACGCGTGCCATCTTGGGTCGACGGCGCTTGGTGCAGTCAACTATTCAAGGCCGGCATGGGTTGCCCGAGAACGTAGACATTCGTGTCCAGTGTGAGCAGGCCGAGAGCGAGAGCGACCGTACACGAGAGCAGCGCGGCCACGAACGCGACCGTCGCGACGACCACGGCCTTCGCGGCAAGAACTGTGTGCCGCGCGGGAGCAGCGATCAGGATCGGAGTGAGCGTGCCGGACGAGTATTCGCTCGTGATCACGAGCGCGCCCCACACGCCCAGTGCGGCCATTCCGAGGATCGCACCGGTGAGTGCCCCGCCGAGGATCGTATCGTCGGCGTTCAGGCTTCCTGTGAGTCCGACGAACACCGCCATCACCGGGACGAGCAGTGTCGCGGCTATGGGCAACCATCGCAGATTCCGAACCGTCCGGATCTTGATGAGCTCTGATCTGATCATGTTGCGTGCCGACATCAGTGCACCTCCGTGTTCGCACGGTGACGGCCGTGCTCTTCGACGAGTCCGGTGTAGACGTCCTCGAGGGTCCTCCGGATCGGAATCAGTTCGGTGAGCGGTATTCCGCACTCAGGCTGATGCCACCGATCGTGCGCGCGTCGAGTCCGCGCACGAGCAGCCCCCCGCCGTCGACGTCGACGTGAGCGCCCCGCTCACGCAAACGAGCGCCCAATGCCGCATCAGCGGTCGATGCCACCCGCACCGAATGGCCGCTGTGCCGCTCGATGAAGTCGTGCAGCGGTTCGTCGGCGAGCAACCGTCCGGCACCGATGACGACGAGATGGTCTGCAATGAGTTCCATTTCGCTCATGACGTGGGATGACAGCAATACGGTGCGACCCTCGTCCGCGAAGGTCCTGAACAGCGACCGCACCCAGCGGATGCCATCGGTGTCGAGTCCGTTGACCGGTTCGTCGAGAATCAGGACCGGTGGGTCCCCCAGCAGCGCGGCGGCGATGCCGAGTCGCTGCAACATGCCGAGTGAGAACGCACCGGCGCGCCGTGAGGCGGCATCGACGAGCCCGACCGTCGCGAGGACGGCATCGACTCGGGTGTCGCCGATCCCCCCGACCGCGGCGAGCATCCGGAGATGGTCGCGTGCGCTGCGGCCGGGATGGACGTGTCCGGCGGCGAGCAGAGCTCCCACCGTGCGCATCGGGTCACGCAGGTCCCGGTAGGCACTACCCGCGACCGTAGCCGTCCCCGAGGTCGGGGAATCGAGACCGAGCACCATCCTCATCGTGGTCGTCTTCCCGGCACCGTTCGGGCCCAGAAAGCCGGTGACGCGGCCAGGCCCGACCTTGAATGACAGGTCCTCCACCGCCGTCGTGTCGCCGAACCGTTTCGTCAGGTTCTGTACATCGATCATGGCTTCGACGCTACGAAACGCCTGGTCGCTGCACATCCCGCTGGAGGGGGACCCCGACTGTCCCCCTCCAGCGGGACAGTCGGAGTTACCGGTCGGTATCGAATCCGTGCAACTGCATGACGCTTACCACAGAAGAGTGGATACTCGCGGGTAGACACTCTCCGATGGAGGCGCATCATGACCGGATCCGCGCACGTCACCGAAGAACAAGCACGCGCAGTCGCCGAAGAATCACGCGAAGCCGACTGGGACAAGCCCTCGTTTGCGAAGGAGCTGTTCCTCGGCCGGCTCACACTCGACCTCGTCCACCCGTTCCCACGACCCACCCCCGACGAGGACGCCCGCACCGAAGAGTTCCTGACGAAACTGCGGAACCTGTGCCGCACGATGGACGGCTCCGTCATCGAACGCGACGCGAAGATCCCCGACGACTACGTTGCAGGTCTCGCCGACCTCGGATGCTTCGGTATGAAGATCAAGCCCGAATACGGCGGACTCGGGCTTTCCCAAGTGGCCTACAACCGCGCATTGACACTGGTGGCGAGCGTGCATCCGAGCATCGGTGCGCTGTTGTCGGCCCACCAGTCGATCGGCGTGCCAGAGCCACTCGCGCTCGCGGGCACCGACGAGCAGAAGCAGGAATACCTCCCACGCTGCGCGAAGGGTGCCATCTCCGCGTTCCTGCTCACCGAACCCGACGTCGGCTCCGACCCCGCTCGCCTCGCCTCCACGGCAACCCCGATCGACGACGGCGAGGCGTACGAACTCGACGGAGTCAAACTGTGGACCACCAACGGTGTCGTCGCCGAACTGCTCGTCGTCATGGCACGTGTGCCCCGCAGCGACGGCCACAGTGACGACGCACATCGAGGCGGGATCTCGGCTTTCGTCGTCGAAGCGGATTCACCGGGCATCACGGTGGAGCACCGCAACACGTTCATGGGATTGAAGGGCATCGAGAACGGTGTCACGCGCATGTACAAGGTACGTGTTCCCGCGCAGAACCTCATCGGACGCGAAGGCGACGGCCTCAAGATCGCGCTGACCACCCTCAACGCCGGGCGTCTTGCGATTCCAGCGATGTGCGCGGGGGCGGGAAAGTGGTCGCTGAAGATCGCGCGCGAGTGGTCGTCCGCGAGGGTTCAGTGGGGCAGACCCGTCGGTGAGCACGCCGCAGTGGCGTCGAAGATCTCGTTCATCGCTGCCACCACCTACGCGCTGGAGTCCGTCGTCGAGCTCTCCGGGCAGATGTCCGACGAGAAACGCAACGACATCCGCATCGAGGCCGCCCTCGCGAAACTGTGGTGCAGCGAGATGGCGTGCATCATCGCCGACGAGCTCGTGCAGATCCGTGGGGGTCGCGGATACGAGACCGCGCAATCGCTTGCAGCGCGCGGCGAACGTGCCGTGCCGGCCGAGCAATTGGTGCGTGATCTGCGCATCAACAGGATCTTCGAAGGGTCGAGCGAGATCATGCGACTGCTCGTCGCGCGAGAGGCAGTCGACGCACACCTGAAGGCCGCTGGTGATCTCGCCGATCCCAAGGCCTCCGCCGAGGCAAAAGCGAAAGCCGCAGCGAGGGCCAGCGGTTTCTACGCCAAGTGGCTCCCCAAACTGGTAGCGGGCAAGGGCCAGCTTCCGAACTCCTACAATGAATTCGGTTCTCTGGCCGTCCATCTCAGGTATGTGGAACGGGCATCTCGGAAGCTCGCACGGTCGACGTTCTACGGGATGGCCCGCTGGCAGGCCGGGCTCGAGAAGCGACAGAACTTTCTGGGACGCATAGTCGACATCGGGGCCGAGCTGTTCGCGATGGCAGCGTGCTGCGTGCGTGCCGAACGACAGCGCGCCGACCGGCATCCCGGCGCCGAGGATGCCTTCGTGCTGGCCGACACCTTCTGCGAGCAGGCGCGCATACGAGTCGAGGGGCTCTTCGACGGATTGTGGACCAACACCGACGACGCCGACGTCGCGCTCACTCACGGTGTGCTCGAGGGGCGCTACACGTGGCTCGAGAACGGGGTGCTCGATCAGAGTGAGGGCACAGGTCCGTGGATCTCAGAGTGGGCGCCCGGACCGTCACAGGACGACAACCTGGCCCGCCGCTTCCGGCTGACACAGAATCCTGCGTGATCGCAAAAGAATTCGGCCCCCACTCGCGGAGCGGGGGCCGAATTCTACTGTCGTGGCAGGATCAGAATGCGCCGCAGTTGGACGGCGCGGGCTTGTCCGCGAAGCGATCGTTCATGTACGCCACCGCCTCGGGCAGGCCACCGATCATGGGCAACGCGTGATTGACGATGAAGCCGGGGAGGATCGGCGGCGTGTTGTTCGGGGAGAACTGCACCGCGGCACCCTGGGCGCACCAGTCGAGCGCCATCTGGCGGCCCTGGCCGTACGGCACCGTATCGTCCTGGGTGCCGTGCTGGACGAGAACCGGGATCTGCGGGGACAGTCGGCCGATACGCTGCTCCGCGATCACTTCCTGGACCTCGGGGATCCGAGAGATCACGACGTCGAGGGGCTCGCCGGTGCGCGTGTAGTCACTGGTCTGCTGGAAACCGAAGGTGAACAGCGTCTCGGGCAAGCACTGGTTCGCCACCGCGGCGAGCATCTCGCGCCCTCGTTCGTTGATCTCTGCGTCGAGGACGTCCGTCAGTTCCGGGTGTGCCTCGATGAGACCGTTGATCGTGTAGCCGATGGCACCGGTGAGCGCGGTTCCGTCGATCTGCTTCAGGGTCTCGACCAGATCGGCCGGAGGTGCGCCGGCATAGGCGCCCTTGATGTCGAGTTCCGGAGCGTAGGAGGGAGCGAGTTCCGCCGCGGCGGCTGTGGCGCCACCGCCCTGCGAGTAGCCGAAGAGGCCGACAGGTCCGTTTTCCGAGATGGAAGCCCCGGGCAGGTTCTGCGCTGCTCGGGCCGCGTCGAGCACCGCGTGGGCCTCCGCCTCGCGGTTGACGTACGTGTGGTGGCCGGGGGTTCCCAATCCGTCGTAGTCGGTGACCGCCACGGCGATCCCCTGCAACAGCATCGCGTTGATCGAGAGGAGTTCGTATTCGGTGAAGAGATCGAGCGGCGGTGTGTACTGCACGACGTGGTTGAGGGCCTTCGACGGTGCACACTGGTCGCCCTGGCCTTGCGTTCCGGGGGCCAGCACCACCAGGGGTCGCTCGCCCGGCCCGTTCCATGCCATGGACGGTTCGAGATAGGTGCCGCTCACGGCGTTTGCTTCGCCGTTGGCATCGTTGCTGCGGTAGAGCAGCCGTGTTCCCTGAGCGGGGAACACACCGTCGGCCGTGGGCACGCGGATCGCGAGGTCGGAAGATTCGGTGCGAATGAGATCGCCCGGTGCTCCCCCGAGCACCTCCGGCGGCTGATAGAAGTCGCCTTCTGCATTCGCTGTCGCCGGGGTGATCATCAATCCGGCCATCAGTGCCGCAGACGCCAATCCCGCCGTCATCCCCCATCGCCGGGTACGACCCGCCATTGATTCCTCCGTGCCTCGAAATGTGTGCCGCCCATCACGGCGATACGCAATGTAACATGCATTTACTCGGCAGTAAGTTCCGGCTCCGCGTTCTGTGACATGCCGGAAAGCGCTTCCTGCACCCGTATGGTTTCGTCACCGCCCCACCCCGGCGGGCTGAGAATGTCCGCCCACAATTCGGCTGCATCCACCCCATACGAATGACCGTGTCCGTCGGGCACGTCCGCCGAGAAGACCATGTCCAGAGTCACCTGCCAGAACGTCACGAACGGAATCCACCGCATCCCCGGGTCCACGTCGGGGCCCAGAGGTTCGCGCAGCCAGTCCGGCCGATGCAGGATCAGATCGAACGACCACCACGTGATGGGGTCACTGGCGTGCTGCCAGAACACCACACGTGGAAACTCCCACTCGGCGGGAAGATCTGCATCACCCGGATCCGACGCAAACCTGATGTTCCGCCCGCCGTCCACAGCAGGAAGACGCTCGAACGAACCTTCGTCGCGCATCTCGGTGATCCTCCCCCACGGCTGCGCGAAGTTCGGTGTGCCCACCAGCAACGCACCGTCGGTCATGGCGACGAGCGCATCGCCGGACGCGAAAGCGGCTTGACCACCGTATGATCCGAGGCTCTCTCCGAAGACCACAAGCTTCGGACGGGCATCGCCGGGTAATTCGGCCCACCGCTCGTACACCGCATCGAACAACGCGCGTCCGGCATCCTGCGGGGTTTCACGATCGGCAAGAAATGCCAACGGACTCGGCAGGAACGAATACTGCATCGCCGCAATCGCCGAATCACCGCCGCTCACGAATTCGAGTGCACCTGCGACGTTCTCGTTGACCCAACCGCGCCCGGTGGTGGTCACCACCGCGAGGACCGAGCGGTCGAATGCGCCCGTGCGTTCCAGCTCCGCAACCACCTTGCCTGCCCCCTCGGCGACAGTGGCGGCGGATTCTTTACCCACGTATGCGCGGATCGGTGTCAGCGCGGGTTCACCGGTGACATCGGCGATCTCGGCGGCAGTAGGGCCGCCCGCGACGAAGGTTCTTCCCTCCCGGCCCAATGTCTCCCAGCTTTCGAACGAGTCCGGTGAACCCGACCTCTCCGGTGCGGCCGGACGATCGACGCCGTCCGCCGTACCGTGATCCGATACGGCCGCGGAACGCTCTGCCACCGAGAGGATTCCCCGATACACCCCGTGGTCGAGAACCACCACGAGCAACACCACGACGACGACGATCGCAGCGACATTCGCAACTCCATCGGGCAGGAATCGCGCAGAGAACACGGACATCCGCATCACCCCGAATCTCAGCAGGCGAGCCCCCGCGATCAGCACGAGCGCCACGATCACCGCAACGAGAACGACCGGCAGGTACAGGAGGCGTTCGAGTCGTTCGAGGCCGACCAGCTCACGGACGATCTGCTGCCACCACGAGCCGAGAACGAGGAAGGTCGGAATCACCACGACAGCCACGACGGCCAGCAACCACCATCCACGACGACGAGTGGCTGCAGACCACCGGGGGTGCACTCCACATCTGCGCAGAACCCAGGCGACGAGGCAGCCGAGTCCATAACCCGTGGCCACCGAGATTCCCGTGGCAACACCCTGCAGGTACCACACACGCGGCAGCAGCGACGGCGTCATCGATTGCGCGAAGAAGAACAGTGCGACAGCGAGACCGACCGGGTGCGCTGCGCGCCGATAGACGATCTCCCGAAACGATCCGGGATCCGGGCGCTCCTCCTGCTGTGTCATCGCTGGAGTCTAAATGGGATATTCACGACAGGCGCGGTCTACGGTAGCCATACGGCGTGCACGCCCTCCCGGAAGAGCAAGGGGGCATGATGTAAGCAAATCGTTACAGGGAGGGTTCGAGATGGCGATCGGGGTAGGGCTTCGGATAGGCAGGATCGTCTCCACAGCAGTGGTGGCATCCAACGAACCCGGCACCCCCGATCCTGTTGTCATCGCCCGCGACACGGTCCTGCACATCGACCACGACGGCAACTCACAACTCGGCGGTTCCACCCGCACGGTCGACGAGGCACGTACGCTCTCCGGGTTCTTGTCACGTGTCGGAGATCCGGGGGGCATCGCGGCAAGCGACGGCCGCGTCTATCGCGCCGAGGACGCAATGGCAACCGCAGTTCACTGCCTCCTCAACGAATGTCACCCGCTTCCGACCTTCGGGGGCATGGACCGCGACACCGATCCCGGTTATACCGCCACCTACCCATCGCATTGGGATCCGTCCCGGGTCTCGGTACTCCGCGCCGCGCTCGACTACGCCGAATTGAGGCACGTCGACCTCGTTTCCGACGCTCAGGGCGCCGCAACGTGGTATGCCTCGGAGATCTCCGAAACCCCCGGTCTGCTCATCGGCGTCTACCACGTGGACGATGCCGGATCCACGGTCACGTTGGTGCGGTCCGGCGTGCCCGCAGGAAAAGCCTTCCGTGTCACGGCCAAGGGCGCGCCCTCCCCGGCAGCGCAACTCGCGACAGCGCTCGGGGCGTTCGGGTGGATGCCCGACAACCTCGATGCCGTCGTGGTCATGGGCGATGGGCTCATCGCCCGCGACCGGTCGCACATCCAGGACATCGCGAACAGCCTCGCGACCAAATTGATGGTTCGGAGCCTCGTCGGTCCCGGGCCCGAGCAGACCGCTGCGCTCGGCGCCGCGATTCTGGCAACAGGGTTCACACCTGCGCGAGAGAAGAAGGCACGCATCGGCCTGCCGCCGTCCTACGACCGAACAGACGTCCTCACCGGAGGCTTCGCGCGCCTGCGCGAAGCCGAATCCGACTCGGAGGACGACCCACCTGTGGCTATTACCACCACCACCGATTCGGGTCCGGTCCGAGAGTCCTCGCCCGGAGGCTCCTCAGCGTCCGAAGTGGTGGACGAAGATCAGAAAGCACTGAGCGTCGCGGAGGCCACCGAACCACCCACTGAGCCGAAATTGTCGGCGCGCACATACGCGCTGGCCGGGATCGGCGCGGTGATCGTCGTGTGCCTCGTGCTCGCCTTCATGCTCTGACCACCTGATCTGCGTCTAGCTGCACTGACCAAGGACATTGATCGAGGAAAATGTTGACCTTGTCGTAGCGGCAATGCTTACGGTCGCTTCTCATGACCATTTCGATGATTGACAGTGCCTGGGGCATGAGCCGAGTCCTGACGGCGGACGCGAAGGATCGCGACGACCTCATCCGTGACATGTGGGCTCCAATGGCGGGGATGTACCACTTCATCCCCGGCGGCGTGGACATGGCCACCGTGCACCAGCAGAACTTCGGCTTCCGTCCGGAGTCCGCAATCGGGCAGGTCCGCGAAGGTCTGGAGTCCCTTGTCGCGGCAGATGCGTGGACCCGCATCGAGAAGGCCCTCGAGAAGGGCATCGCCACGTTGAGGTCTGCCGATCCGGGTGTGACGATCCCCGATCTGAACGTGCTGCTCGTACTCGGGGATCCGACCAACAGGCACTTCGTCGACGAGGTGCAAGGGATGTCAGGATTCGGCGGCATCAGCGGCTACATCGCCATCACCGTCTGGCCCACTTCACGCGTCCTCGATCGCCTCGAGGCGATCGCGGTCCACGAACTGCACCACAACGTGCGCTACTCACCCGGCGGAATCGTGTGGGACCCACAGACAGTGATGGTCGGCGAGCACGTTGTGTCCGAAGGGCTCGCCGACATTTTCGCGTCGGAACTGTACGGCGACGCCGGCTACACCCACTTCGTGCGCGACGAAACCCGCTCCGACGACCAGGTCTTGGCGAAGGTTGCCAGCGGCCTGGGCGTCACTGGAATGGCAGACTTCGCCGCCTGGGTGCTGGGCGACTCCAGCGCACAACTATTCGGTGCCGAGCCCGTCGGCCTGCCGACCGGGGCCGGCTATGCAGCCGGTGCTCGAATTGTCCGCGCATACCTCGACGCCACGGGAACCACGGCCGCCCGAAACGTCAGCACTCCCGCGTCCGAAATCCTGCGCATTGCGCTGCCACCGCTGGGCCTGACCACAGACCCGGCACACTGAGCAACAAGTCGAACGACAGGAGCCCACTGATGGAATGGACGGTGCACGAGCTCGCTGAACGCGCAGGCATCAGCGGCCGCACACTGCGCCACTATCACCGCATCGGCCTGCTCGAGCCCGACCGCGTCGGGCCCAACGGCTACCGATACTACGGTCCCGACGCGGTCGCGCGCCTGCAACGTATCCTTCTCCTCCGCGACACGGGGATGGCACTGGCCAACATTGCCGCTGTCCTCGACGCCCCTGAGACTCCGACCGCCGAGGTCGAAGCGCTCCAGGCCCACCTGACACAGCTCGCCGATGACCGCGAGGCCCTGAACCGGCGCATCAGCGCGGTCGAGCACACCCTGCAGATGCGTCGAGAGGGCCGCGTACCACGCATGGACGTGATGCTCGAAGGCTTCAACGACCGCTACGAGGTCGAGGTCGTACGACGGTGGGGACGCGAGGCTTTCGACGCGTCGAACCGGTGGTGGCATGCCAAGTCCGTGGGACAGCAACGCGACTGGCAGGCCAGCGCCCAGGCCCTGCTCACCCGGTGGGCAGAAATCCACGAAGCCGGCCACACACCCGGCTCACCAGTTGCTCGAGCGCACGCTGCCGAGCACATGGCCTGGTTCGCTGACATCCCCGGAACACCCACCCACGCCGGCGATGCCGAACGATCCGCCGCAATGGTGCGAGGCATGGCAGACCTCTACGAAACCAACCCCGACTTCCACCAGACCTTCGGCAGCCCAGAGGCCGCGCAGTTCGCCGCGAACGCCCTGCGCATCCACGTGCAGCATCCAACCTGACAGCGGCGGGTGCCGCGGCGCCGTCCCGGGCCGAAAGATGCTACGTCCACACCGTCACCGACCCCACACGGCCTGGGCGAACCAGCCACCCTCACGCGGTTGATCAATGTCCCCGGTCAGTACATCTAGTCGGCAGTCTCCGTCTCGGTGATCGAGGCGAGTTCCGCTGCGTCCTCGGCACCGAACTTCTCCTCGAGAACCTCCGGTGTGTAGTCGAGGTCGATCTCCTCGACGGCCCGGCCCCGAGCCGATTCGATCGCCCCGAGTCGGCGTTGCGCCCGGTCGGCCGCGTAGGCGACGAACTCCTCGGGATCGAGTCCGTAGGGTTGTTCGTCGAACTGGTCGTTGACCCACCCGATCATCCCGAGGGCCATCGGAAGCAGTTCGTTCATGCGCTCCTGCACGACGTTCCAGTTCGAATCGTCCGCCGCGACGTGCCGGCGGCACGTAAACGTTCCCCACGCCATGTGGCGGCGCTCGTCGTCGCCGATGCGCTGCACCAGTTCTTGCATGCCCGGCAGGATTCCCCGTGTAGTGCACACCTTCTGCCAGGCGTAATAGCCGGTGAGGGCCAGACTTCCTTCGATCACGTGGTTGTAGGTGACGCTCGCGCGCACCTGGTTCGCAGGTGACGGATCCGAATCGAGCACCTTCAGCGAGTGAGGTAGTTCCTCGTAGAACAACTGTCGGTAGTACGGATTGTCCGCCACGTACGGATGCAGATCCGATGTGAGGCCCACTTCGTCCATCCACAGCCGGAACACCTGCATGTGTTTCGCTTCCTCGAAACAGAACTGCGTCAAGTACATTTCGTCGCCGATCCGGCCCTCGGCCGCCATCGCACGCAGGAACGGCTGGATGTCCTGAGTGACAGCTTCTTCACCCGCGGCGAACTGCGCAACCAGGAAGGTCGAACTGCGCTGTTGCTCCGGATTCAGCTCCGCCCAGTCCGACGCGTCACGCGAGAAGTCGAGGTCGTGAGGATCCCAGAACTTGGCGTTGCCTTTCGAGAAGAGCCGAAGCGGGAAGGCGTCCCAATTGAGGCCGCCTTCCCGCAGCGACGCAAACCCCTGACGTTCCTGTGTTATCCACGTCACAGCAACCAGGCTAGCCCCGAACCGAGCCTGCGTCACATATTCGGTCAGTTCTCCAACAGCACATCCCCCGGGTACCCATCGGGCCCATATCCAGGCGGTATGACGAAGACGGCCGATCCGACGGGAGTGGTCCAGGTATTGAGCGCGTCGTGCTCCGCGAGCCGCTCCTGCACGGGAACGAACTGCCGATCCACATCGCCCTGGTAGGCGGCGAACAGCAGACCTGCTCCGTCGTCGTCGTAGTTGTAGGCGCGGCGGAGGAACTGTTCGTCGGCGCTGCGCGGCCGGGCCCGAGCAACGTGCGCCTCCGGCGGGATCACCGGAATCCCGTGGTCGTCGAGCGCCTCGAAATCGGCGTCGTCGTGCTCGTCGGCACCGGTCAGCGGTGAGCCGTCCGATTGCCTGCGCCCCATCACGAGGTCCTTCGCGGGACGGTCGAGTTCGTCCCACGTGTCGAGCTCCACGCGGATGCGGCGCAACACGAGTGACGTCCCACCTGCCAGCCACCGAGGCTCGCCCGCATTCCAGACCTGGCGATCGAAATCCGGGGTCGCAGGCTGCGGATTGACGGTGCCGTCGACCTGGCCCATGAGGTTGCGCATCGTCAGCCCCTCGGGCCGGGTACCCGCGGCATGACGAAAACCCCGCTGCACCCATCTGATCGACGCACGCGATCTCACGCTCTTGGTGAGTGCGCGTACCGCATGAGACACCGTCATCGGGTCGTCGCCGCACACCTGCAGCAGCAGGTCGCCTCCAGAGAATCGGTCCTCGAGTTCGTCGATGCCGAACGACGGCAGCGGCCGAAGCCACGCCGGTCGCGCGGCGACCGATGCTGCCGCATCGAACACCGCGCTTCCGTATCCGACAGTGACGGTCAGGCGTGCGGGGTCGACTGCCAGCTCGGGTTCGGTATCGCCGAGCGCAGGCACTCCCCGGGTGAGTCGGCGCGTGTCCTCCGCCCACACTTTCATCACACCGATCAAGCCGACCCGATCGACATCCGGTTTCAGGTCGAGCGCCACGAACGCGGCAAACGCCTGCGGCTCGGTATCGATCCCCGCCTGGTGCACACCGTGGCACTCGACGGTGTGTGCGCCCCTGCGCTCAGGCTCCCGCGTTGCGGCGGCGACACCTGCGCCTCCCACTCCGAGCCCGACCACCCCGAGCATCGCAGCGCTACCGCCCAGCAGACGACGACGACTTACGTCAGCCACTGTGGTCGGCTCCTTCAGCGTGGCCTGGTGCGTATTCCTCCTGTGCACCAGCGAAGTCGCGGACCTGCGCTGTGAAGTCCTTCGTGGAACCGTCGTCGAAGGTGAGGGTGAAGGACACGTCCGCTCCCGGCACGATCGGACCGGTCAGATCCATGAGCATGAGGTGGTCGCCTCCCGGCTCGAGGCTGTGCACACTGCCAGCCTCGACGACGAACCCGGATTCGGACTCGCGCATCACCATCGCGCCACCGTCACCCGCGACCATCTCGTGTAGTTCTGTGTTGCCCGCGCCGGGACTCGCTGCAGAGACGATGGTCAGGTCTTCATCGCCGGTGTTCTCGAGTTCCGCAAACGCGGCGGTCATGCCTGAGTCGGCAGCTTTCGCCCAGGACGACGAGACGACGAGCGAGTCTGCTGCGGTGGTGTGGTTGCTGTCGGCGCCGCATCCCGCGACGAGAACGCCGGCGGCGGTGAGGAGCAGAGATGTTCTGAAGATCTTGATCACTTGGGTTCTCCATGCTGTTTTCCGGGCATGCGGCAGCGCCGATCGCCGCCGCGCGGCGGCGATCCCGGTGGGGACTCGTGAACGAGGTCGAGGTCAGGCCACGACCGGCGGACCTCGCGTGCCGAGCCCGGCAGCGGGAAGAAGCGCACGACGCGCGTGCGGGCGATGCGCAACGCACGGGAGGACGCGAGAACGTACGGGCGGCGCGTTGTAGCGCCGAGGGACGAGACGATGCACCGCTGCCAGGGCTATGCGGCAGCCCCGCTCTGCAGCGGTGATCAAGAAGGCTCCGGCCCCCACCGCCGCGACGTGCGCCGAGACCATGGCGGGACTCGGCATGTGCATGTGTTCGGACCCCAGCGCAAGTACGACGTGACCGAGGACCTGGCCCACCGCAAGGACCGCGATCACGGGAAGCCGACTTCCCATCGCGAGTGCTCCGACAGCGACCGCCGCCAGCAAGAGGAGTACCGCCGAACTCTGACCGGGCGCCGCTCCCCCGGCCGCCGCGTGTGCGGCGATGCTCACCGCACCGGAAGTGCCCCCGACGAAGCCGCCGCGCAGATGCGCCACGAGCCGTCGTTCGGTGGACATGAGCCCAGGGTACGTCGGTACTACGAACTGTCGTACACGGGCGTCGTTTCACGTGAAACATCCGGCTACCCGCGTAGCAGCCGATTCACTCTTGCTGCCTGCCGTGCGAGATGGTGCCGTTCGGCCAGGTTGGGTGCCGTCAGAGCAGCTTCGGCATACAGTCGAGCGGCGTCGTCGAGATCACCCGCCTTCTCGTGGAGGTACGCCGCCGCCGCGCTGTATCGCGGAAGACCTGGATCCACCGCAGCCAAGGCCGCGAGACCCGCCGCGGGCCCGTCGGCCTCACCGACCGCGACGGCACGGTTGAGCGCCACGACCGGAGATCCGGTGAACCGGAGGAGTTCGTCGTACCAGCCGACGATCTGCACCCAATCGGTTTCTTCGACACACACCGCGTCGGCGTGCAGGGCCGCGACGGCAGCCTGAGCCTGGAACTCGCCGAGCCGGTCCCGAGCTAGCGCGGCCTGAAGCATCTCCACGCCCTCCTCGATGAGTGAGGTGTCCCAGCGGGAACGATCCTGGTCTGCGAGTGCGACAAGACTCCCGTCCTCGCGCATACGAGCGGAACGTCGGGCATGGTGCAGCAGCATCAGCGCCAGCAACCCGATGGTCTCTTCGTCATCATGGATCTCCGCCAGCTGCCGAGTGAGCCGGATCGCTTCGGCTGCCAGATCGACGTCCCCCGTGTAGCCCTCGTTGAAGACCAGGTAGAGCACGCGTCGCACAGTTGCGAGATCGCGTATCTCTTCGAACCGCACACCGCTCACGGTTTTCTTGGCACGGCTGATCCGCTGCGCCATCGTCGCCTCCGGGACGAGGTAGGCCGACGCTATCTGCTTGGTCGTCAGGCCTCCGATGGCGCGGAGTGTGAGCGCCACTGCAGAAGCCGAGGTCAACGACGGATGAGCACACAAAAGGAACAGGTGCAGTGTGTCGTCGGCGGTCTCCGTCGGCCCGGGCGGCGGTTCGACGACCATTCGCTGCTCGCGCCCCCTCCTCGCCGCATCGGAGCGGCATACATCGAGGAACTTGCGCCAGGACACCGCGACCAGCCACGCTTTCGGATCTGCGGGTGGACGTTCCGGCCATGTCCGGATGGCCTCGATGAGCGCTTCCTGCACGGCGTCCTCGGCTGTCGCGAAGTCCACTCCGCGATGCACGAGGACGCCGATGACTGCGGGAGTCAGCGTCCTCAGCAGCAGTTCGTCCATCTCACTCGGTGATCGTCGGAGGCGCGGTGAGGAACGGCCGCACTTCGAGCCACTCGTGGATCGGCTTGCCGCCTGCGCCGGGCGCTGCCGACAATTCACCTGCGAGGACGACGGCACGCTCGTAGGAGTCGACGTCGATCACCATCCAGCCGGCGATGAGATCCTTCGTCTCCGCGAAGGGCCCGTCGGTGACCGGCGGACGCCCCTCCCCGTCGTATCGCACGAACGCGCCCTCGGGAGCGAGTGCCTGCCCGTCGACGAACTCACCGGTCTTCTCGAGTTTCGCAGCGAACTCCTGCATGTATTTCATGTGATCGTCGACCTCTCCGGGGGTCCATTGATCCATGGGGACACTGTTCACCGCCTCGGGGGCGCCGCGGTAATGCTTGAGCAGTAGGTACTTCGTCATCGGGGTCTCCTCGGTTCTGTGCAGCCAGTGTGGCTGCATACACCACTGGGACGGAGCTGTTCGCCGGGTCTCGACATCACCCGGCGGGAATCTCCGGAAGTTCTTCGCTCCTATACCCACGGTTGATACCCATGGGGGGTATAGGTATATTGGTGGGCGAAACACCTACTGCAGCGAGAAGAGGGAACTCATGAGCACCACCACCGTCACCGTGACCGGGATGACCTGCGGGCACTGCGTCTCGTCGGTCCGTGAAGAAATCAGTGAGATCCCCGGTGTCACCGGTATCGAAGTCGACCTCGCAAGCGGACGCGTAGACATCGAGTCGAATACCTCAATCGACAGTGCAGCCATAGCAGCAGCCGTCGATGAGGCCGGCTACAAAATCGCCGACTGATCCACCCCGACTCCGACAGGAAGCCCTCCGATGAAAACCTCGACGAAGGTCTCCGGATTCATCCTCGGCCTGGTCGCAGTCTTCGCCCTTGCGTTCGGGGCCGGCGCGCTGGCCGGCCCCGAGGACACGAGCCACATCGATCCCCCGCCCCACCCCGCGACAACCACCACCACCACCGTCGACGAGCACGGACACTGACCACCACATCCGAGAGGAGTACCCGAATGAACTCCATCGCCCGTCCGGCAGACGGTCGTATCGAACTCGAGATCGGTGGCATGACCTGCGCGTCGTGCGCCAACCGAATCGAGCGCAAACTCAACAAGCTCGACGGCGTCACAGCCACCGTCAACTACGCCACGGAGAAGGCGCGCGTCGACTATGTCGGCGAGATATCACCCGCCGACCTCGTCGCCACCGTCCAAGAGGCCGGATACACCGCCGCGCTACCCGCGCCGCCCACTGCCGCCGGATCCGAGCCCACCGCGGAGCCGGATCCGACCGCCGCGTTGCGGCAGCGACTGCTGGTCTCACTGATCCTCAGCATCCCGGTGATCGCGATGGCGATGGTTCCGGCTCTCCAGTTCCCGAACTGGCAGTGGCTGTCCCTGACCCTCGCCGCGCCCGTCGTCGTGTGGGGTGCCTGGCCGTTCCACAAGGCCGCCTTCACCAACCTCCGGCACGGCGCCGCCACGATGGACACCCTCGTCTCGGTCGGCACCCTTGCAGCATTCGGCTGGTCTGTATATGCCCTGTTCTGGGGCACCGCAGGCATCACCGGCATGACACACCCGTTCGAGTTCACCATCGCCCGCACCGACGGCACAGGCAACATCTACCTCGAGGCTGCCGCCGGGGTCACCACCTTCATCCTCGCGGGCCGATACTTCGAGGCCCGGTCCAAGCGCAATGCCGGGGCAGCGCTACGGGCGCTGCTCGAACTCGGTGCCAAGGAAGTCTCGGTACTCCGCAACGGAGAAGAGCAACGGGTACCCGTCGAGCAATTGTCCGTCGGCGACGAGTTCGTGGTCCGGCCCGGCGAGAAGATCGCCACCGACGGCATCGTCGTCGACGGCTCTTCCGCAGTCGACGCCTCGATGGTCACCGGCGAATCGGTACCGGTAGAAATCGGACCGGACGACCAGGTTATCGGCGCCACTGTCAACGTGGGCGGCCGAATCATCGTGCGCGCCAATCGCGTCGGATCCGATACCCAGCTCGCACAGATGGCCGCGCTCGTCGAAGACGCCCAGACCGGCAAGGCCCAGGCACAACGGCTCGCGGACAGGATCTCGGGAGTCTTCGTCCCCATCGTGATCGCCCTGTCGGTAGGCACCCTCGGGTTCTGGCTCGGTACCGGAGGCTCGGTCGCGGCAGCGTTCACTGCAGCCGTCGCCGTACTGATCATCGCCTGCCCGTGCGCGCTCGGGCTGGCGACACCGACCGCTCTGATGGTGGGCACCGGTCGCGGAGCTCAACTCGGCATCCTGATCAAGGGCCCGGAGGTCCTAGAATCGACCCGCCGCGTCGACACCGTCGTCCTCGACAAGACCGGCACCATCACCGCAGGCAAGATGACGCTGGTCGACGTGATCGCCGCCCCCGGTGAGGACACCGGTGAGGTTCTGCGTCTGGCGGGGGCTCTGGAGGATTCGTCCGAACACCCCATCGCACAGGCCATCGCCAAGGGTGCCCGCGACAGGGTGGGCAGCCTGCCACCGGTCGAACAGTTCGCGAACCTCGCGGGACTCGGCGTGCAGGGCACCGTGGACGATCGTGCAGTGCTCATCGGACGCACCCGGCTGCTCGCCGACTTCGCTCAGCATCTGCCCGCCGAACTCGACGACGCCATGAAGGCCGCAGAAGCCGACGGCAGAACCGCCGTCGCGATCGGCTGGGACGGCGCTGCGCGCGGAGTGCTGGTGGTCGCCGATGTCATCAAGCCCACCTCTGCCGAGGCGATCGCCCAACTGCGCGATCTCGGTCTGGCACCGATCATGCTGACCGGCGACAACACCGCCGCAGCCACGACCATCGCGGGTCAAGTGGGAATCGACGAGGTCATCGCCGAGGTTCTGCCGTCCGAGAAGGTCGACGTCGTCAAACGTCTGCAGGGACAGGGCAAGGTGGTCGCCATGGTCGGTGACGGGGTCAACGACGCCGCCGCTCTCGCCCAGGCCGACCTCGGGCTCGCGATGGGCACCGGCACCGACGTCGCAATCGAAGCGAGCGATCTGACTCTCGTCCGAGGCGACCTGCGCGCCGCAGCCGATGCGATCCGGCTCTCCCGCCGTACCCTCGGCACGATCAAGGGCAACTTGTTCTGGGCGTTCGCCTACAACGTGGCCGCGCTGCCACTGGCCGCGATGGGGTTGCTCAACCCGATGATCGCGGGCGCCGCGATGGCCTTCTCGTCGGTGTTCGTGGTCAGCAACAGTCTGCGGCTTCGCCGATTCCGCTCCACCGCACGATAGGCATAATCGACGATGCGCCACATGACAGCCGGATCCCAGGAGGACACAATGGCCACCCCCACCCCCGCGGCCACACCATCCGGTGTTCCCGCGGCCGACTGCCATGAGCACGCCGGACACGGGTACATCACTGAGAAGGACGCCTATCTCAAGCGACTCAAGCGCATCGAAGGCCAGGCCCGAGGGCTGCAGCGAATGGTCGAAGACGAGAAGTACTGCATCGACATCCTCACCCAGGTCTCGGCGATGACCAAGGCGCTGCAGGCCGTCGCGATGGGTCTGCTCGAAGACCACATCAGTCACTGTGTCGTCGACGCCGCGGTCGCGGGCGGGCCCGAAGCGGACGCGAAGATCAAGGAAGCGACCGACGCCATCGCTCGTCTACTGCGATCCTGATCCGACACTTCGTCGTAAACGACCGAAGGGCGCTTCCGATTTCTCGGAAGCGCCCTTCAACTGTGGAGCCTAGGAGATTCGAACTCCTGACATCTGCCTTGCAAAGGCAGCGCTCTACCAACTGAGCTAAGGCCCCGTACGCCGGGTTACCGGCTGGGTACCTCGTGCCACTCATCCTCGCTCCGGAGCATCCGGGCGATTCCGAAGACCACCAGAACTACCGTTCCCACCGCGATGAGAACCTTCATTCTGCTGCCCCTTTCGGCACGGGGAGTGGGCCTAGGAGGACTTGAACCTCCGACCTCTTCGTTATCAGCGAAGCGCTCTAACCGCCTGAGCTATAGGCCCTCGAACCGAGATGGAACACTACCCCACCGACACTCGAAGAACAAAATCGCCTCGGTGGGGCAGTATTCCTGCAGGTCAGTCCGGGTCTGCCAAAGTGACCTGCACTCCGCCGACGAGGTCGCTGCAGAGGTTGTAGATGAACGCACCGAGCGTGGCGAGAGCGGTCATCAGAATCATGTTCGCGAGACCGATCACCGTCGCGTAGCCGAACACCTGACCGACAGTGATAAGTCCGTCACTTCCCGACTCCGAGACGAGGTCGGTGAAGGCACTGTTCAACCGATCCCACACGCCCATGCCCGCGAGCACGCCGTACAACAGGCCCACCGCGATCATCCACACGAAGAACAGCGACAGGGAGATCAACGCGGACACCTTCAGCATCGACCACGGATCGATACGGCGGAGCTGCACAGTCGCCCTGAGCGCCTCACCCGCGGCAGGTGCCACGACGACGGGGCTCGCGTGCGGCGTTTCCGCCGCGGCGGGCGCTGCCGGCGTCGGGTGCTTGACGCTCGACAGATCCGGCAGGTCCTTCGCCAGGTCCTTGCGCTCGATGTGCCGGGTCGGGCCGTCGATGACCGCCGACTTCGCTGTCGCGGCGCCCCGATCGGATCCCTGCGCGCCACCGGTCATGGAGGCGGCTGCCGTACCGGTGACGACGGGACGAGTAGGCGCCGCACTGCCCTTTGCGGCGGGATTGTTCTTGGCCGCAGGTTTACCCACGGCCGGCTGGGAGCCCGTCGCGGGACGCTGAGCGGCTCCTGACGGGCGATTTGCAGTCTTCCCCAGGCCGGGCCCGACCCCGGGGAGATTCGTCTGCGGGGTGTTCTGTTGCGGCGCCGCAGCACCCTGCTTGTTGGCCGCAGGCTGCTGTCCACGCTGCCAAGGCGGTTTCTGACCCGTCGGACGCGCCGTCGGGCTCGAACGCTGTGCCTGTCGCGTCGCCTGATCCTCGGCGGCAGCCGACTCGCCCTTACCGGGAGCCGACTCCCCCTTGCCTGGGGTCGATGCGGGCTCCGATGACTTGGCGGACTTCTGGGCCGGCCCGCTCGTGGAATCTGCCGCAGGCTTTTCACCGGGCTTCCCCGACTGAGCAGCCTCCGGCGTCACGGCGTCACCGGCAGACTTCGCCTGCCCGGACGCCTGCTTGTCAGCGGCTCGCCCGCTCGGGTCGGTCTCCACCTCGCGTCCGTTCCGGTCCTCGGGCTTCCGGGCGGATTTTCCCTGGTCGGATCCGTTCGGCCCCTGGGGAGTGCTCACTTACGACTCCTTCGATTCGGATGCGTCGATCTCCTCGGGCTCGTCGGCGTTGCGTGCAATCGCAAGCAACGTGTCGCCCTCGCCCAGGTTCATCAAACGCACACCCTTGGTCTGTCGGCCTGCCTTGCGTACCTGCTTGGCAGCAGTACGAATGACACCGCCGCCGGACGTGATCGCATACAACTCGTCATCGTCCTCGACGATTCGTGCACCGACCAGGGTGCCACGTCGCTTGTCGTACTGGATGGTCAGAACACCCTTACCACCGCGACCCTGGACGGGGTAGTCCTCCATCGGCGTGCGCTTCGCGTAGCCACCGGAAGTTGCAACCAGCAGGTACGTACCTTCCTTCACCACGTTCAGCGACAACAGCTTGTCCTCGCCGTTGAACCGCATGCCCTGGACACCGGAAGTCGCGCGACCCATCGGACGCAATGCTTCGTCGGTCGCCGAGAAGCGGATGGACTGCCCCAGCTCGGACACGAGCAGCAGATCGTCCTCGGACGAGCACAGCACGGCGCCCACCATCTCGTCCTCGTCGCGCAGGTTGATCGCAACGATGCCGCCCGAGCGGTTGGAGTCGAAATCCGAGAGGCGCGACTTCTTCACCAGTCCGTTGCGGGTCGCGAGCACCAGGTACGGCGCATCCTCGTACGTCTTGAGCCGGATAACACCCTGGATGCGCTCGTCCGGCTGGAAGGCCAGCAGGTTCGCGACGTGCTGGCCACGGGCCGTGCGGTTCGCTTCGGGAAGCTCGTATGCCTTCGCGCGGTAGACGCGGCCCTTGGTGGTGAAGAACAGCAACCAGTCGTGCGTCGACGTCACGAAGAAGTGCTTGACGATGTCGTCCTGCTTGAGGTCGGCGCCCTTGACGCCCTTGCCACCGCGCTTCTGCGACCGGTACAGGTCGGTGCGGGTGCGCTTGGCGTAGCCGGTTTCGGTGATCGTGACGACCACGTCTTCGCGGGCGATCAGATCCTCGTCGGTCACGTCGCCGTCGGCGGGGACGATGCGGGTGCGACGCTCGTCGCCGTACTTGTCGACGACCTCCTTCAATTCGTCGCGGACGATCGCACGCTGCCGCTCGGGCTTGGCGAGGATGTCCTTGTAATCGTCGATCTCACGTTCGATCTCGGCGAGATCGTCGACGATCTTCTGTCGTTCGAGAGCAGCGAGCCGACGCAACTGCATCGCCAGGATGGCGTCGGCCTGGATCTCATCGACGTCGAGCAGATTCATCAGGCCGGCGCGAGCGATGTCGACGGTCTGTGACGCGCGGATCAGCTTGATGACCTCGTCGAGCGCATCGAGGGCCTTGACCAGACCGCGCAGGATATGGGCGCGTTCCTCGGCCTTACGCAGCAGATACCGCGTCCGGCGGATGATGACCTCGATCTGGTGATTCACGTACAACCGGATCATCTGGTCGAGACGCAACGTGCGCGGCACCCCGTCGACGATCGACAACATGTTGCATCCGAAGCTCGTCTGCAACTGCGTGTGCTTGTACAGGTTGTTCAGCACGACCTTGGCGACGGCATCACGACGGACCGTGACGACGATGCGCATGCCGATGCGGTCGGACGACTCGTCGTGGATATCGGAGATACCCGCGATCTTCGCGTCGCGGACCTGCTCCGCGATGGAGGTGATCAGGTTGTCCGGGTTCACCATGTACGGCAACTCGGTGATGACGATGAACGAACGGCCCTTGGAATCCTCTTCGATCTCCACGACGCCGCGCATCTTCACCGAACCGCGCCCGGTGGTGTAGGCATCATGGATGCCCTGCGAACCCGTAATCAGGCCTGCCGTCGGGAAGTCGGGGCCCTTGATGCGCTCCATGACCGCCGCGAGTGTGGCTTCCTCATCGGCTTCGAAGTTCTCGAGTGCCCAGTAGATCGCGTCGGCGACCTCGCCAAGGTTGTGAGGCGGGATGTTGGTCGCCATACCGACCGCGATACCGCCCGAACCGTTGATCAACAGGTTGGGGATACGGCTGGGGAGAACCGTCGGCTCTTGCGTTCGTCCGTCGTAGTTCGGCTGGAAATCGACCGTCTCGTGGTCGATTTCGCGCAACATTTCCATTGCGAGCGGCGTCAGGCGGCACTCGGTGTACCGCATGGCCGCAGCCCCGTCGTTTCCTCTGGAGCCGAAGTTGCCCTGTCCGTCGACGAGGGGGTACCGCAACGACCACGGCTGCGCGAGACGGACCAGCGTGTCGTAGATCGACGAGTCGCCGTGCGGGTGGTAGTTGCCCATCGTCTCCGCGACCGCACGCGCAGATTTCACATAGCCGCGGTCGGGACGGAAGCCGTTGTCGAACATCGCATACAGCACGCGGCGGTGCACGGGCTTCAAGCCGTCACGCACATCGGGGAGGGCGCGGCCCACGATCACGCTCATCGCGTAATCGATGTAGCTGTTCTGCATCTCCTGCTGGATGTCGACGGGCTCGATACGGTCGTGCCCCGCACCCTCCGGCGGCAACGTGATGTCGGTCATGAGCTCCTTCTTCTACTCGGCTCGAACGTCCGGTACGGGCTCACGCCCGACGAACCTCTCGCAACCACCCGAGTCTATAGGTGCAGGTCAGCAACCGCCGCGAAGGACATCCACTTTCGGGCCACGCATCACGACATCTCGGACTTCACCCCGCGCGAATCCACCGATTCCGACCAGTCCGCGATCTGGAACTCACGGCGCATGTCGTCGTCGCTGGGAGCAGCAAGCAGCAAGATCACCAGAACCGCGAGTACACCGAGACCTACGATGAAGCCGGGAAACATCAGGGACATCACGGTCATGCCGCCTGGAGCCGGCGCCGCCGGATCGATGATCACCGACACGCCTGCCATACCGGTGTAGTGCAATGCCACCACCGCACAGGCCATCAACAACGCTGCAGGTACACGCATGAGCGGGCTCGCGACACGCTGCGACAATGCCAGCGCTACGAGGGAGGCAGCCACGCCGATCGCGACCGAGGCAGCAACGAAGGTCGTGTCCTGGACGAGTTCCCCTTGTACGCGTACCGCGGCCATTCCGGTGTAGTGCATCGCGGCAGCAGCGCACCCCATGACACCACCGCCGACCACCAGCCGGATCCGCCGCGGGGCATTCGCCATCCAGGGCGCATCATTACCGACGATGCTCAGGCCGAACCATGTCGCGCCACCGGCGAGTACGACCGAGACCAGTGTTTCGATCAAGCCGTAACGCACAGAGGAACCGGGCACTGAGAACCCCATCATTCCGATGAAGTGCATCAACCAGATCCCGACGCCGCCGATCGAGATGCTCGCCAGCACGGTCCAGCGCATCCGGAGTGCCCGGGTGGGAGCGTGGTTTGCGCGGTGCGCGCAGGACAGGCCGACGTACGACCCGATCACCGATGTGAGCCAGGCCAGAACGAAGACCCACATTCCCATCGAGAAGTGGTGAAGCTCGTGCGACATATGTTCTCCAAGCAGGACAGCACACGACCCCACCAGCACGAGGAGGCATGCTGCACACGTGATTTCGATGCAACAGTGGCCCCGACAGCCGTCGGGAACATTACCCTGTTTTCATCGAAAACTGTTGTGCGAGAGGCTCGAAGGAGACACAGTCGGTAGTCCGAGCAATCGAGCGGTGCAGGCGACACCGTTCTCACGAATGTGACCTGACACCCATTGATCGGACACGACTTCAGTTGCGAAACACCACGATCGGGCACGCAGATCACCGCGGCACCCGCAACAGCCCGACCGACAAGACATTTCGTGATGATCAACCACCACACACGGACCCGTCGGCTGACGCAGTGCGCGCGCGACGCGCGCACCCGCCACTCCGACGAACACCCCGATTGCCGAGGTGATGGTGGCCCGCGCCATCATCCGTACCGAATGGTGAATGGCCGCGGGCACGAATCTCCTACTGCGCCACCGGCTGATGCAACTTCCGAAGTGCGTATTCGGTGACAGTGACAAGTGCCTGCTTGGCCGATTCACGCGACCGAGCGTCGATCGAGACGATCGGCACCTCGGGAGAAATGGCCATGGCTTGGCGAATGTCTTCGAGAGGGTAGCGCGGTGCATCGTCGAACTCGTTGATCGCGACGATGAACGGAAGATTGCGCGCTTCGAAGAAGTCGACAGCAGCGAAGCTCTCGTCCAATCGACGGGTATCGATCAGCACGATCGCACCGATGGCACCGCGGATGAGGTCGTCCCACATGAACCAGAACCGATGCTGACCCGGCGTACCGAAGAGGTACAGCACGAGATCCTCGGCCAAGCTGATTCGACCGAAGTCCATGGCCACGGTTGTGGTCGACTTCTGCGGCGTTGCGGCAAGGTTGTCGACGCCATCGCTGGCGTTGGTGACGAGCGCTTCTGTGCGGAGCGGAACGATCTCCGACACAGCCCCCACCAGCGTGGTCTTACCGACACCGAATCCGCCGGCGATCACGATCTTGGTCGAGGTCACGCGCTTCGTAGCGTTAGAGTTCGCGAAGTCCACTGAGGACCCTTTCAATCAGCTCACGACGCTCCGCGTCGCTCGAATCGTCTTTCAGCGTGGCCAGGATCTGTACATGCCCGGCTTCGACGAGGTCGGCGACGAGCACGCGTGCAACGCCGAGCGGCACACCCACCCTCGCCGCGATCTCGGCGACCGACGGAGACTCCTTGCACAGTTCCAAGATCGTGGCGTTGATGTTGTCCAGATCCCGAGCCCGGCTGTCTGTTCCCGGAATTGCCTGGATCAGGGCTTCCAACGCCAGTTCGACCGCAGGACTTGTGCGTCCCGAAGTCAGCGAGTACGGCCGGACCAGACTCGGCTGGTCCGGCACCGACTCCGGCTTGCGCGGTTCCATGGCCACCTCGACGTCAGGACCCCAGGCCGACCCGAGGCGTCGCCTCGACCGACGCACCCACCCGGTCGACCAGGAGCGCCATTTCGTAGCCGACCTGTCCGATATCGCATTCCGAAGCTGTGAGCGCAGCGAGGTGCGAACCGTCGCCGACACTCATGAGCAGCAAGTAGCCGTGCTGCATCTCGACGACGGATTGCAATACTCCGCCACCGTCGAACAACTGCGAAACCCCGTTGGAGAGGCTCGCGAGTCCGGACGTCACCGCAGCGAGCTGCTCGGCACGGTCGACCGGAAGATGGGCACTGGCAGCCATGAGGAGACCGTCGGCCGACACGAGGACCGCATGCGAGACACCAGGGACTTCGCGCGCAAAGTTGGAAACCAACCAGTCCAACGGACGAGCTACATCGGATCCATGATCAATGTTCATCGAACTCCCTGTTCATTGTTCTCGCGATTACTTGTCGTCGCCGAGGCGCGTCCATTACGGACGCCCTGCTGGTGGCGACTGAGATTGGCCCGAATGGATTCCGGGTCACGACGTCGAAGCGCGCGCTGTTCTGCGGTCGCAGGTTCGCGCACGGCACCCGGGACGAGGCGTTCGCCCGGCGCACGGCGAGGCAGGCCGGAGGTGGTGTGTTCCTCTACCGGAACTTCCGCTGCACGTTGCGCGGCCTGCCATCCGGAGTCGGCCGCCGAATGCCATTCGCGCTTCCGACGATCCTCGGGAAGGTTCGTCGGATCGACGAGCCAGTCCGACATCATGTCGGAGAAGATCGGGTTACCGGCCGCGGAGTGAGGTTTCGGCGAACCCACATCCGGCCGCGGCTGGAAGAACGACGCGGTCTTCGCGGAATTGGTGCGGTAACGATGCCGGGCCGCATTCTGCGCATCGCTCTGTTCCGATACCGAACCACCGTCGGCAATGCTCGCCGGGCGAGCTGCGGACTGCGGGATTCGCGGCGACGACCCCGGCTGCCGACGCGGCAGCCCGAATGCTCCACCACGACGATTCTCCGCGCTGGGCGGCGGACCTGCCTGTAGAGGCGCTACCGACGGAGTCGCACCGGGACGCCGCTGCGGCAGACCCGACGACGTGACCTCTGCCGGTAGTGCATCCGGCTCATTTCGGGTCGGCTGTGCGGTACGACCGTTCGACGTTGCCGATCCGTCCTGGCTCTGCGGCGGCAGACCCGGCGTGGACCCCGGCCGACGCTGTGGCAGACCCGGCGTGGCACCGGGATTTCGCTGCGGCAGACCCGATTCGGGCGCGTCCTGCGGGGGCCGCACCGCGCGCACCGGAACACCGGGAGTTGCACCAGGGTGACGCTGAGGCAGACCTGGGCCCGAGGCCGGCGGGTTCCCTTGGACCGGAAAGCGGTTCTGCGAAGCCGGATCCTGGGCCGGACGACGCTGAGGCAGACCGGATTCGCGGATCGGCGGAGTCGCGAGAGCTGCGTGGCTCGACGATTCCCGACTCTCCTCGTCCTGGTTCAGCGATTCCTGAACCGGAGCCTCATGACGTGACGACTCCTGAACCGGCGGATCCTGCTGCTCGCGTTCCGGACTCTCGCGACGTCCGTTCTCGGTATTCGGATCCACGGGTGTGCGATTGGCACGTGACGGGAGCGCCGAGGCGAATGCCGCCGCCGCATCGGGCTGGATCCGGCGCGGAGCCTGCTGTCCATCCGGCTGCGGAAGTCCTGGAGTCGAGCCGGGGCTGCGCTGCGGAAGTCCTGGAGTCGAGCCGGGGCTGCGCTGCGGTAGCCCCGGAGTCGAGCCCGGCTGACGCTGCGGCAGACCGGTCGGTGTCTGCTCGCGCGGCGGCTGCTGACGAGGCGGAACTGTCGGAGCGGCGTGGGCTGCCGGAACGGCGTGGGCTGCCGGAGCAGGAGGGAACGCCTGCGGCTGCGCGTGCGGCTGTTCCCGGTATACGGGCTCCGACTGCTGGAACCCGCCCGGAGCGGTGTCCGGGCGACGGATCTCCGTGAGCTGATCGTCGACGCGCGAGTCCTGACGCGAATCGGCGCGCACCGGAAGATACTCCGGAATCGACTGCGAGTGTTCGCGGTCCGGCGAGGTAAGAGGAGCTTCCTGCTTCTGTTCGACGGAGATCTCCTCCGCCTCCCCGTCGATGACGGGCACCGGCTGGGCCAGTGCCAGCGGCGACATGAGCAGAACGTCCGGAATATGGACACTCGCGGTGATACCGGGATTGCGCGCGGTGTCGAATGTCGGCCGCAGGCGCACAGTGAGCCCGTGGCGGTCTGCAAGACGCGAGGTCACGAACAGACCCATGTGCCGAGCAGTGTCCGGGCCCACCTCGCCACCCTGACGGAGACGATCGTTGATCAACTCGAGTTCGTCGGACGGGATACCGATACCGCGGTCGGCGATCTCGACGAGCAGGCCACCGTCGACGGCACGCGCAAAGCTGAACGTGACGGTGCTGTCCGGCGGGGAGGCACGCAGGGCGTTGTCGACCAGTTCGGCGAGCAGGTGGACGATGTCCGTTGCGACGGCACCACTGAGCGCACCGTCTGGCGTGGAACCGATTTCGACGCGCTGGTAGTCCTCCACCTCGGACATCGCTGCACGCAGGATGTCGCCGAGCTGAACCGGGGCGGACTGTCCACGGCGCATGCGTGTACCGGAGAGAATCAGGAGGTTGTCGCCGTTACGGCGCATACGTGCCGCAAGGTGATCGAGCTTGAACAAGCTCTCGAGACGGGACGGGTCCTTCTCTTCGAACTCGAGTCGCTCGATGAGCCCGAGCTGCTGTTCGACGAGCGACTTGCTTCGACGTGCGAGCGTCTCGAACATGTCGCTGATCTGCAAGCGGAGGTGGGCCTGCTCGCCGGCGAGGCGCAGCGCCTGACCGTGCATGTCGTCGACGGCGCGGGCGAGCTGACCGATCTCCTCGGTCGTCTCGACCGGAACCCGTGTGAACTCGATGTCCTCGATGCTGTCGCCGACCTTGATCCGGTCGATGGCTTCGGGGAGTTCCTGTCGTGCAACCTTGAGGGTGCCGTAACGCAGACGACGGATCGGTCCCACCAGCGACCGCGATACGAGCAACGCGAGAACGAGAGCCACGAGCAGCGCCGCGAGCACGAATGCAGTATCTCGGAGTGCAGCAGAACGAGTTTCCGACGCGCGGTCGATCACAGTTCCACTGATCGCCTGGGAGGCTTCGTTGATGATGTTGGAGTAGACGTCGACGCTGTGAAGCATCGATGCGCGCAGGTCCATCACCGGCAGCGGACCCTGGCCTGCGGCCTCCACCATTGCGGTGCGTTCTTCGATGCGGCCGCGCAGGTCGGCGATCTGTGAGTCGGCGAGGGGGTACGAGCGGGCAAGCAGATCGAGCATCGCGAGTTCGCCGCCGGACGCGGTGACCAGCGCAGTGCCCGAGGTTTCCGGGTTCTCGAGAATCTCGATCACGCCGAGAACCTGACCGAACAGGTAACGCTGCGAGTACCACGCGTTGATCAGGCGAGTCCCGTGGTCGAGGACCTCCGGGTCGTCGATCTGGTCGAGAATCGCCTCGACGATCCGGTTGAGGCTGTCGCGGACCTCGTTGTAGACCGTAGCCATCTGTGCGACGGGAACGGGGCCGGCCTGCATCTGCCCGTAGAGGGTCTCCGCGGCGGCAATCGTCTGGGTGAGGTCTGCAGTGATAGCAGGATCGAACTCGGGGTTAGCGGCAAGCGGCTTGATCTTTTCGAATGATGCCCGGAGCGTATCGAGTTCCTCCGGTGTCGCCGTGCCGGCTGCATTGCTAGCGGTCGTGGTTGCGAACGCAGTCGAGAAGTCGACGATATCGGGCACCGCCACGACCTGGTCCGCAGCAGACGAGAAATGGATCGCGTTACTGAGTTCCGCTTGGACGCGAAGTCCGCCGAGGACCATCGCCACTACTACAGGAACGGCGAGGACAGCGGTGACCTTCCTGCGAAGACCCCACCCCTCGATGCTCCACCACCGCTGCCGGCGCGGTGACTCGTCACTCATGGATTACAGCTCTCCTTCCAACCCGTTCGCGCCGGGCGACGAGCATTCGCAACCAACCCACTCGACCGGTGAGCGTGATTTTCTCTGGAATGCAGTCGAACGAGACGTTTCTGGGTGAGGGCACCATATCGGGACATACAAGGGATATGGAAGACGGGTTTCCACATACGCCCGATGATTCCCTTCATGGCCCTGTTCGGCGGCCACGCATACGAATGGCCGTTAGGAGTGTACTCATGAGTAACCGCTGAATGTAAGCGGCTTTAGTCCGAAATGAGAGTATCAGTAGGGCCTGCGACATGAGTTATCACACATCGCAGGCCCTATTGGGTCGACACACCGGAACGTGAGGCAAACCACGACGCCTTCACATCCGCAAGCATCAGACGTCGAGGAAGCGCACGTCCTTCGCGTTGCGGGTGATGAAGCTGCGCCGAGCCTCCACGTCCTCACCCATGAGCACGCTGAACAACTCGTCGGCTGCAGCCGCGTCGTCGAGGGTGACCTGACGCAGGATGCGCACGCTCGGGTCCATCGTGGTCTCCCAGAGTTCCTTGGCGTTCATTTCGCCGAGACCCTTATAGCGCTGGATGCCGTCGTCCTTGTTGATCTTCTTGCCTGCAGCGAGGCCCGCTTCGAGCAGTCCGTCGCGCTCACGGTCCGAGTAGGCGAACTCGGCTTCGGCGCGCTGCCACTTGAGCTTGTACAGCGGCGGCTGCGCCAGGTAGACGTGACCGTGTTCGACGAGCGGGCGCATGAAGCGGAACAGCAACGTGAGCAGCAACGTCGCGATGTGCTGTCCGTCGACGTCGGCGTCGGCCATCAGCACGATCTTGTGGTAGCGCAATTTCGCGATGTCGAACTCTTCGTGAATGCCGGTGCCGAACGCCGTGATGATGGACTGCACTTCGGCGTTCTTCAGCACACGATCGATACGCGCCTTCTCGACGTTGATGATCTTCCCGCGCAGCGGAAGGATCGCCTGGTACATCGAGTCGCGGCCCGACTTCGCCGAACCACCTGCGGAGTCACCCTCCACGATGTAGATCTCACACTTGCCCGGGTCCTTCGAGCGGCAGTCCGCAAGCTTGCCGGGCAGGCCGCCGATATCGGTGGCGCTCTTACGACGCACCAGCTCACGGGCCTTGCGCGCGGCCACACGAGCCTGAGCCGACGACACGGCCTTGGTCACGATCGTCTTCGCATCGGCCGGATTGGCCTCTAGCCAGTGCGAAATGTGCTCGTTGCACGCCTTCTGCACGAACGACTTGACCTCGGTATTGCCGAGTTTCGTCTTCGTCTGTCCCTCGAACTGCGGCTCAGCGACCTTCACCGAGATGATCGCGGCCAGGCCCTCACGGATGTCGTCACCGGTGAGATTCGGGTCTTTGTCCTTGAGGAGCTTCTTCTCTTTCGCGTACCGATTGACCACGCTCGTGAGCGCCGCACGGAAACCTTCCTCGTGCGTACCGCCCTCGTGGGTGTTGATGGTGTTGGCAAAGGTGTGGACGGATTCGGAGTAACCCGAGTTCCACTGCATCGCGAGCTCGAGCTCGTGACCGGTGCCCTTTGCGGTGAAGCCCACCACCGAGTTGTGGATCGGCGTCTTGGTGCGGTTGATGTGTCGCACGTAGTCCTCGAGACCACCCGGGTAGTGGTAGACCCGCGTCTTGGTCTTGTGCACGGGAGGCTCGGAAGCCTCCGCTGCCTCGTCCTCGGCACTCTTCGGAGCTTCGGCAGTCTCGGCGACGACCTCGTCGGTGATCTCTTCAGGGAGAACCCGCTCGTCGGTGAGCGTGATGGTCAGGCCCTTGTTGAGGAACGCCATCTCCTGCAGGCGTCGTGAAACGGTCTCGAAGTTGTACTGCGTGGTCTCGAAGATGTCGTCGTCTGCGAAGAACCGCACAGTGGTTCCGGTGCGCTTGGTCGCTTCACCCTTGATCAGCTCGCCGGGCTTCGAGTTCGTGTAGGTCTGTTCCCAGTGGTATCCATCGACATCGATCTCCACCTCCAGCTTGGTGGACAGGGCGTTGACGACAGAGATACCGACGCCGTGCAGACCACCCGACACCGCGTATGCATCGGAGTCGAACTTGCCACCTGCGTGGAGCTGGGTGAGCACAACCTCGACCGTGGGCGCACCCGACGCATGCATACCGACCGGGATGCCACGGCCGTCGTCGACGACCTCGACACCACCGTTCTCGAGAAGGGTCACCTCCACCTTGGAGGCATAACCCGCCATCGCCTCGTCGACCGAGTTGTCGACGACCTCCCAGATGAGGTGGTGAAGACCACGCTCGCCCGTGGAGCCGATGTACATGCCGGGACGCTTACGAACCGCCTCGAGGCCCTCGAGGACGGTGATGGAAGACGCACCGTAGTCACTTTTGTTCTTGTTCGACTTCTCGGCAGCCACGGGTGGGTAGCTCTCCTTTTCCGCCTCGGCCTCGCGCACATGCGCGTGGCGCATTCTTGTCCATTCTACTTGGCTCGAGCCCGTATGCCCCCGGCGACACAGAGCGCGCTTGCCGCACCGCTGACGTCCCCACAGTCGGCACGGCGCAGACCGGCGAAAGTGAATTCCTACATCGCCGGTATTTCGGCGCTCGCACGGAGACCCGGCGCCGCGGCTAACCGTAGGTGTCGCGGGGGCCGCGGCCATGGATATGCCGTTCGCCCTTGCGCCAGCTCGGCGCGGTGGGACCGGTGATCCGCAGTTCCTTGACCACACCGTGCCCCACGGACGCCGCGACCTTCGCGAGTATCTGCGATTGGATCATCCGCAGCTGCGTCGCCCATGCGGTCGACTCCGCCGAGACATGGAGGATCCCGTCGCGCAGCGTCGTAGGCCTCGCATGCGAGGCGATGTCCTCGCCCACGACCCGCGCCCAACTGCCCAGCACCGTGCCCTCGGATACATGCGCCGACCAGCCACGCTGCTTCGCGATCGCCCCGGTCAACGCACCCAGCCGCTGAGGATCCCGGTCGTCGGGGCCAGGACCCGACCAGCCACGCTTGCGGCGTCGCGGACGCACCCTTCCACTCGAAGCACGCCCTTGCCCCACCGATTTGCCACTGGCCTTCGCAGCGGCTCGAGCTTCCTCCAGCGCGCGCCGTGCCAGATCCACACCACGCAGTTCGGGTTCCGGTCCGTTGTCCTTCGATCCGGCAGCCTCGTCATCCGTCATCGGATACCTCCCCTACCGATTCTCCTCGCCTCGCGGCACCCAGCACCGAGATACGGCCGCGCTCGGTCTCCTCCGCGTACACCGGGAACCGTGCACCCGCCAGCTCGGACGGTACGTCCTCGGGCACGGCCGCGGTGATGAGGACCTGTTCCGCCGTCGCCGCGACCGCCGCGAGCGCGGCTCGGCGACGACGGTCCAGCTCGGCGAACACGTCGTCGAGCATCAAGACCGGATCCGTGCCGTCCGACCGGAGCAGAGCGAACGCACCCAGCCGGAGCGACAGAGCGAACGACCAGGATTCGCCATGGCTCGCATATCCTTTCGCGGGCTGATCACCGAGCGCCAATTCGAGGTCGTCCCGATGAGGACCGACCAGGCACACGCCTCGTTCGATCTCCTTGGAACGCATCTCCGACAGCCTCTGCAGAAACGCGACCTCGATCAGGCCCAGGTCGTCGTGCCCGGGTATTCGGGCGGGATCAGCAAATTCTGCAGGCAGTGCGTCGCCGAGACTGCTCCGGTACCGCAGGGCCGCCGGCCGTGATTCCGGTGCGATGGACCGGTAGGACTCGACCACGTGTGGGGCGAGGTCGTGCAGCAGCGCGATTCGTGCCGCCAGCAACTCCGCCCCGTGTGCCGCCAGGTGCCCGTCCCACACATCGAGCGTCGCCAGCGCGCTCGCGCCATCGCTCGAGCGCGCACCCTTTCGAAGGGCACCGCCGGCTGTCTTGAGCAGCGCGGAACGCTGACGCAGAACTTTGTCGTAGTCCGCGCGCACCCCACCGAGACGTGGAAACCGGGTGGTGAGCAGCTCGTCGAGAAACCGCCGACGGTCGCCAGGGTCGCCACGGACCAGCGACAGATCCTCAGGTGCGAACAACACCGTTCTGAGGATCCCGACGATCTCTCTCGGTCGCCTTGCCGGCGACTGGTTGATTCGGGCCCGATTGACCTTGCCGTCGTTGATCTCGATGTCGATTCCGAGTTCACGGCCACCGTTGACGACCACGGCACCCACGAACGCTCGTGCGGTCCCAGCGCGCAGAAGAGGGGAATCGGAGGACACACGATGCGATGACAGACCCGACAGGTACCCGAGCGCTTCGATCAGATTGGTCTTGCCGTGTCCGTTGGGCCCGACGAAAACGGTTGGGCCGGGCTCCAAATCGGCCGACGCGGTCTCCCATGAACGGAAATCGCGCAGCGCGAACGTGCGAACGTACACGGTCCGTTCACTTTCTGCTTGCCGGTCAGCCCGGCAGGCGCACCGGCATCAGGAGGTATGTGTAGGCGCTGTCGGGGGCAGCGAACGTACCCGACTCGTCGGGCACCGGCTCCTCATCGGTGGCGGGACGCAGCACGGCCGGACGGCTCGATGTGGTGAAGCCGAAGGACACCTTGTCGGTGTGCAACGACGTCAGACCGTCGAGCAGATATCCCGGGTTGAATGCGATGACCATCGGCTCGCCGTGGAACTCGGCCGGGTGCGATTCCTCGGCGCGCCCTGCATCGTCGCCACCGGCCGAGAGCAACACGCTGCCCTCGCTGAACTCGAGGCGGACCTGTGCTCCGCGTTCGGCGACGAGCGCAACGCGCTTGATCGCCTCGACCAGCGGTGCGATCTCGACCGTGGCCATCGCGGTGTGTTCGCTCGGGAGCAGCTGACGGAACTTGGGGAATTCGGCGTCGAGAAGCCGCGTTGTGGTGCGGCGGCCGTCGGCGACGATGCCGAGCAGACCGTCGGCCCCGACCGAGGAACCGCTGCCGAGTGCCAACTGGACCACTGGACTCGACGCTCCACCAACTGTTTTCGCGGCTTCGGAAAGGGTCTTCGCGGGCACCAGCACTGCAGAACTGGTGCTTTCACCGGTGGGCATCCACTCGAGCTTGCGCACCGCGAGCCGGAAACGGTCGGTGGCCGCGAGCACCATGTCGGTGCCCTCGATCTCGACACGGATGCCGGTGAGCATCGGAAGGGTGTCGTCCTTGCCTGCCGCAACCGCGACCTGGCCGATGGCCTCGGCGAACAGATCTCCGGACAGGGCACCCGTCTGCTGAGGGAGCTCGGGAAGCTGCGGGTAGTCCTCGACGGGCATCGTCGGCAGGGAGAACTTGGCGCTACCGCAGGTGATGAGCACGCGGGTGCCGTCGAGGATGACATCCACAGGCTTGTTGGGGAGTGCACGGGTGATGTCGGCGAGCAACTTGCCCGAGACGAGCACCTGGCCCGGCGTGATGACCTCGGCCGGGACGTGAACCTGCGCGGAGACCTCGTAGTCGAAGCCCGAGACGGTCAGGCCCTGCTCATCGGCTCCGAGAAGCACTCCACCGAGCACCGGAACCGGTGGGCGCGACGGGAGGCTTCGTGCCACCCATGCGACAGAGTCGGCGAAGTCCTCGCGAGCAACACGAAACTTCATGCTTCCAAGCTCCATCGCCCGGGGGATCCTCTCTCGATCGTGGTCATCGACAAGTCTTACGAGTCTGACACACGGCCCCGACTCCATTGCTCGGCGTCGGGGATGCGGCTCCACGGTAGGCCCTCGAGCGCTGCTTGGAAAGCCGGACCTCGTTGCGAGGGCACGACTCTCGAGGGCCTGTGGACTCGAGGGATCCACACACCTGTTTTGAAAGAGTATTTCTGAGAAGAACTCACAGAAGTAGTAATAGGTCCTGTGGAATCTGTGGACGAACGACCGTCTACGCTGGTGGCGAGGTCTTCTCGAGGCGTTCGACTCGAGGATGAACTCGAGGAATTCTCGAGGATGAATGTGGACTCCTCGAGACTGTTCTACTTCTGTCCACCGTTCGTCCACAAAGATCCCACGTTCTGCACACCGTTGTCCACAAGTGTGAGTGGGTCTGTTTTCTCGAGATCCGGGATGGAATCGAGGGGTTGCCCACAGGCTGTGGACAGAAAAAATCGGAAGCGCCGGGTCGGCGCTTCCGATTCGTGGTTGGTCCTGCAGTGGGTCTCGGCTACCGCTTCGAGCGCTGCTTGATGCGGGCTGTGAGCTCCTGCACCTGGTCGTAGATCTTGCGTCGCTCGGCCATCTCCTTGCGAATCTTCTTGTCCGCGTACATCACTGTGGTGTGGTCGCGCCCGAACGTCTGGCCGATCTTCGGCAGCGACAGGTCGGTGAGTTCACGGCACAGGTACATCGCGATCTGCCTGGCCTGGGCCAACGGGCGTGCCTTACCCGGCCCGCACAGATCGTCGATCGAGATGCCGAAGTACTCGGCGCAGACCGCCATGATCGTCGAGGCGTTGATCTCGAGTGCCGTCGAATCGGGCATCAGATCGCGAAGCACCACTTCGGCGAGGGTCAGGTCCAGTGGCTGCCTGTTGAGGGACGCGAACGCAGTGACCCGGATGAGTGCACCCTCGAGTTCACGGATGTTGCGCTCGATCCGGCTCGCGATGAGCTCGAGCACATCGTGCGGCACATCGAGCCCGTCCATCCGCGCCTTCTTACTGAGGATGGCGATGCGCGTCTCGAGTTCGGGTGGCTGGACATCGGTGATCAGACCCCATTCGAACCGGGTTCGTAGCCGCTCCTCCAGCGTGGCCAACTGCTTGGGCGGCCGGTCCGAAGAGACGACGATCTGCTTGTTCGCGTTGTGGAGGGTGTTGAACGTGTGGAAGAACTCCTCCTGGATTCCTTCCTTTCCTTCGATGAACTGGATGTCGTCGACGAGGAGAATGTCCGTCTCGCGGTATCGGCGTTTGAACGCGACCTTGCGGTCGTCCCGCAGGCTGTTGATGAAGTCGTTCGTGAACTCTTCCGTCGAGACGTACTTCACCCGCATTCCGGGAAAGAGTCGCTGTGCATAATGCCCCGCGGCGTGCAGGAGATGCGTCTTGCCCAGGCCGGACGCACCCCAGATGAACAGCGGGTTGTACGCGCGGGCCGGAGCTTCGGCGATCGCCACGGCCGCGGCGTGCGCAAATCGGTTCGACGCACCGATGACGAAAGTGTCGAAGGTGTATTTCGCGTTGAGACTGCTGCTCCCGATCGCTGGCGTTTCGGGAGGCGGCGGCTGAGTGAAGTAGGACGGCCAGGACTCACGTACCGCGGTGAGCGCTTCGTGATCGTCGTCGACCTCGTCGACGTCCCCGTGGTCGGGTTCGAAGGGTTCGTGGTCGTAGCCGGGTCCGAAACGGCGAGGGTGGAGGCTCCTGCCGTCGACAGCGGGCATTGCGTCGCGGGGAGTGCGCCGTTCCCGGGTTTCGGTGTCGCGACGTGCCGTTTCGCGGGATCTGACCTCACGAGAGGTGGGTTCGGTCGGAAGTCCCTCCAGCGGCAATGTGTCGCGAGGTTCGGCGTAGGGGTCCTCTGCGGGGTCGTCGACCCGCTCGCGGGGTTCGACGCGGACTCCGAGTCCTTCTACTCCCTGTCCGAGGTTGCGGTTGAGTACCCGCAGGATGGGCTCGCGCAGATCCCGCTCGATCGATTGCTGCGCCAGCGTGGACGGTACCGACAGCAGCGCGAAGCCCTGGGCCAGGGTGATGGGTTTGACGAGGTTGAGCCACGCCTTCTGGCTCTTCGACAATCCACCGTTGTCCACGGTGAGCTCGGAAACGACGTCCGCCCACACATCGGCAAGCGCGTTAGGCTCGTCGTTCACGAAGCTTCCTCCCACAGAGTCGACCGGATTTCCACATGATTATCCACAGGTGTGGACAACCAGGGGAAACGGCCCGGTCGGGTTGGGGATTCGATGCGCAAGCTGTGGTCAGCGCAAGTTGTGTACAGGGTGCAACCGCAATTGTCATCGGCGACGCCGGCTGCGATGGCCTGTCGTGAACCCAGTGTGGCACACGGTTGGCAGGGCGGCAGCGATCCCCCTCGACGCCATGATCGATACCTTACCCCACAGTGACTGCAGTCACAGGTCGTCTCGAAAGGTTCGGCGGAATTCGGATCGGCGTGTCGAGTTGCGTGAGCGGGCGGCTCGCGGTTTGATTTCGCGCCCGGACCCGAGTAGCCTCGAACAGTCACTCGTACTGCAGTGGCTGGTCTGTGCTGTGTCACTACGCGCGGACCATGCGAAATTCCGTAAACGTTGGACCAATGGCGCCTCCCGGTGCCGCAGATTATCGAGGAGTGTTGACCGTGGCCAAGGGCAAGCGGACGTTCCAGCCGAACAACCGACGCCGCGCGCGCGTTCACGGCTTCCGTCTCCGGATGCGGACCCGTGCGGGCCGCGCCATCGTGACGGCGCGTCGCCGTAAGGGCCGCGCTTCCCTCACCGCCTGATCCTGTAACCGGGAGCTCGGGGTGTTACCTGAGCCGTATAGACTGCGGCGCCGTTCGGATTTCTCCGAAGCCGTGCGCCGTGGTCGTCGTCAGGGGCGTCGAGATCTCGTTGTGCACGCGCTTTCGCGGGAGCAACCGGATTTCGTAGTGAGTGGTGTCGGCGGTCCTCGTTTCGGACTCGTCGTGAGTAAGGCTGTCGGGCCGGCGGTGATTCGACATCGAGTCGCGCGCCGGCTTCGTCATATCTGCGTGGAGCTGGTCGAGTCGATTCCCGAAGGCACCGATGTGGTGTTGCGCGCCTTGCCGGGCGCGGCTACCGCCGAATCCCGCGATCTCGAGCGTCAAGTCCGCTCGGGGCTGCTACGTCTCGGGATTCTCGAGGACGAGGGACGCCGGTGAACTCGCGCGGATGGAGTGCTGCGCTGCGAGCGGTCCGTACTGCCCCGGCTCGGGCGTTGATCTTCTGCATCGAGCTCTATCGCGTCTATGTGTCGCCGACTCGGATGCCGACCTGCCGATTCTTTCCCACCTGCAGCGAATACGCCGTCGACGCGCTGCGGATGCGGGGTGTCGTCGTGGGTTCTGCACTGACGGCTGTGAGACTGCTCAAGTGTGGACCCTGGCACCCTGGCGGTTGGGATCCGGTGCCGGAGCGCCGACACCGACATTCCCCAGCGGGAACCTGAGCGGCGCCTGAAGACCTGAGACCGACGCCGTTGCGTGGCGATCATGGACGACCAGAGGAGTACCTAGAGCCGTGCTCGACTTCATCTACTATCCCGTGTCCTGGATCCTGTGGGTCTGGCACAAAGCCTTCTCCTTCGTGTTGGCGCCCGACAGCGGACTGACCTGGGCGCTCTCCGTGGTGTTCCTCGTCTTCACCCTGCGCGTCATCCTGTACAAGCCGTTCGTGAAGCAGGTCCGCACGACGCGCCAGATGCAGGAACTGCAGCCGCAGATCAAGGCGTTGCAGAAGAAGTATTCGAACGACCGCCAGCGTCAAGCGCTCGAGATGCAGAAGCTGCAGAAGGAACACGGTTTCAACCCCTTGATGGGTTGCCTGCCGATGTTGCTGCAGGTGCCCGTGTTCATCGGTCTGTTCCACGTGCTCCGCTCGTTCAACCGCACAGGGACGGGGCTCGGTCAGCTCGGACTGACACCGGAGGAGAACGCACAGCTCGGCAACTACGCCTTCAGCCCGGAGGACGTCCAGTCGTTCCTCAGCGCGCGTATCTTCAACGCGCCGATCTCGTCGTGGATCACTCAGCCGATGGCATCACTTCAGGCCTTCACCGTCGACGGAGGAGACCTGCCGTCCCGCTGGGACATCGCGATGGTGGCGGTCCCGCTCATGGTGATCGCGGGTATTGCTACGCACTTCAACTCGCGTGCTTCGGTGGCCAGGCAGAGCGCTCAGGCTGCGGCCGCACCTCAGGCCGCCATCATGAACAAGCTGGCCTTGTACGTATTCCCCCTGGGTGTGCTCGTCGGTGGTCCGTTCCTGCCCATCGCGATCCTCCTCTACTGGGTGAGCAACAACGTCTGGACCTACGGTCAGCAGCACATCGTCTTCCGGCGGATCGACAGCGAGGAAGAAGCGAAGCGTGAGGCGGCGCTTGCACGCCGGAACGAGAATGCACCCAAGCCGGGGGCACGGCCCACCAAGAACAAGAAGAAGGGCGGCGCAGCTGCCGCACCGTTGGCTGCCGAATCTTCGTCCGAGGATTCATCGACCAACGATGACGCCGCACAGGCCCCGGATGTGTCGCTGAAGAAGACCGATCCCCAGGGCGGAAAGACTTCCGGCACGAGTACACCGAAGCCTGGCAGCCGTCCCAAGAACTCCAAGCGCAAGCGGCGCTGATCGAAGTAGAAGAGAGCTGAATATGGCCAGTGACCTGGACAAGGCACAGGAGGACCTCGAGGTGACTACCGAGCCGCGGGATGCAGAACTCGACGTGGATGACGACGATGATCTGATCGAAGAGGGCGAGATTGCCGGCGACTACCTCGAACAGTTGCTCGACGTACTCGATTTCGACGGCGACATCGACCTGGACGTCGAGGGCGACCGTGCGGTGGTCAGCATCGACGGAGGCAAGGATCTGTCCAAGCTCGTGGGACGGAGCGGCGAGGTTCTGGACGCGCTCCAGGAGCTCACGCGACTGGCAGTTCAGCAGGCCACCGGTGAACGCAGCAAGCTGATGCTCGATGTCGCCGGCTGGCGCGCGGGCAAACGGTCCGAACTGAGCGCTCTCGGTACGTCGGCCGCCAAGCGGGTTCTCGAATCAGGCGAGCGCGAGGAACTGACTCCGATGACGCCGTTCGAGCGCAAGATCGTGCACGATGCCGTTGCTCAGATCGACGGTGTGTCCAGCGAGAGCGAGGGCGCTGAGCCCAACCGGCGAGTCGTGATCATCCGAGACTGATCAACAGTTGATTCGAAGAGGAGCCCGGCCGGCCCGGGCTCCTCTTTTCATCGGTAGGCGCGACAGGTCGGTCCATTGTTTGTTGCACTACCCGTGTACGGGAGAGGATGTTTCACGTGGAACACGAAGAGTCCGACCTTCTCGCAATCGCTCACCGCGTCTTCGGTGACCGATTCGACCTTGCGCAGCGCTACCACGAGTCGTTGTCGACAGACGGTGTCGAACGTGGACTCATCGGCCCCCGCGAGGTTCCACGTCTATGGGAACGGCATATCCTCAACTGCGCGGTCCTCGGTGAATTGATCGAAGCGGACGAGAAAGTTGTGGATGTCGGAAGTGGGGCCGGCCTCCCCGGTATTCCGCTTGCAATCGCCCGGCCCGATCTTCGGGTGACGCTCGTCGAGCCGTTGCTGCGGCGTTCGGTGTATCTCGCGGAGTTCGTCGAGACGCACGGTCTCGAGAACGTGCTCGTGGTGCGCGGCCGCGCCGAGCAGCCAGGTGTGGTTCACGAAGCGGGCGGTGCCGATGTGGTCACGTCTCGGGCTGTGGCTCCGCTCGCCAAACTCGCGAAGTGGTCGATTCCCCTCATTCATGAGGGCGGGCGAATGCTCGCGCTCAAGGGAAGTTCAGCGGCTGAAGAGATCGAGCGGGATCGCGATGAACTTGCCAAGCTCGGAGCGGGAAACCTCGAGGTACTCGAGTGCGGTGCTGATCTCCTCGAGGTTCCCACGCTTGTGGTGAAAGCGGAGCGTATCGCTAAGCCTCAGCGACGCCGGAAGCGCTGACCGGTTTCACGTGAAACAGAACCCCTCCCCTCCCCCGCTGTGGCCGGAGGGGTTCTGCAATGTCCCGCTCTGGTGACTCCATCGCGCAAGAGTGTGGTGTGGGAGGGTGTCCCGATACCCCGCATTGCTTTCGTCACTGTGACAATTCGTGTCGGCTCGTTACAGCGAACTATCATCAGTGCATGAATTGCGTTGCTGTGCAGTAGTTTTCGATGACAATTCTCGAATTGCGTTGGTTCATAACCTTTTCCGTACTGATCGCAACCTCCTGGGGTCCGGAGGTCTCTCGCTGCGCTCGGTCTTCGTGGGTCATGTTTCACGTGAAACAGAGCGGCGCGTCCCTTGGTGTTGTTTCACGTGAAACCTGCGGACGTACGTTTCACGTGAAACAACGACGACGAGGTGTGGGCGGCGACGAGGTGTGGGCGGCGACGAGGTGTCAACGACACTGCCGAGAGTTCTTTTGACATACTTGAGCGCGAGCGAAGAAGTGGATGCGCCTCAAGTGTCGGGGATGCGCTGTGTAGGTCCCCCGTCCGGGCAATCCTTGCGAGGCCACGTCTTCGTCTGCAACCGCCGCGCATAGCAAGTATCGGAAGCGTGAAGGATGTAGCGTGCGAACCGAGCGGATCTATGTTTAAGGAGCGTTCTATGTCGGGTGGATCTGAATCCGCTGTTTCACGTGAAACCGAGGTCGCAAACGAAGACGACTTCTTTCCGGTCCCCGTCGATACCTTCTCGTCGATGGACACCCCGATCGGCGCGGCCGCGCATCGCGCGAGTCAGGTTCTGCACCCGAGTGAAGCAAACGCACTGCCCAAGCCACGTGAACGTCGCGTCCTCACCATCGCCAATCAGAAGGGTGGAGTCGGTAAGACGACAACGGCCGTCAACCTTGCCGCCGCCCTCGCGGTCCAAGGGCTCACCGTCCTCGTCATCGACCTCGATCCTCAGGGCAATGCGAGCACGGCATTGGGAGTGCCCCATCACTCCGGCATCCCGTCGAGTTACGAGATTCTGCTCGGTGAGGTGACTGCCGCGGAGGCCGTGCAACAGAGTCCCCACAGTGAACGACTCTTCTGCATTCCGGCGACGATCGATCTGGCGGGTGCCGAGATCGAACTCGTTTCGATGGTTGCGCGCGAGAACAGGCTCCGCAATGCGATCACGAAGGAAGCGCTCGGCGACCGCGACTACGACTACGTCATCATCGACTGTCCGCCGTCGCTCGGGCTGCTCACAGTGAACGCATTGGTCGCTGGGAAGGAAGTCCTGATCCCCATTCAGTGCGAGTACTACGCACTCGAAGGTGTCGGCCAGTTGCTCCGCAACATCGAACTCGTACAGTCACATCTCAATCCTGCGCTGCACGTGTCGACCGTTCTTCTGACCATGTACGACGGTCGGACCAAGCTCGCGGATCAGGTCGCAGCCGAGGTCCGTCAGCACTTCGGCGCCGCGGTGCTCCGGTCGGTGATCCCGCGCAGTGTGAAAGTCTCCGAAGCTCCCGGATACGGGACGACGGTTCTCGACTACGATCCAGGTTCGCGCGGTGCAATGAGTTACCTCGACGCAGGGCGTGAACTGGCGGCACGTGGGATTCAGGACAACCAGGGGAACCGATGAGTGCGACACGCAAGGGTGGGCTTGGACGCGGTTTGGCGGCATTGATTCCGACGGGCCCTCCCGTCGAGAGCTCTGACGATCCTGCACCCGCCACAGGTACCGCAACCAAGACGGATGCAGCCACCTCCGCATCCGGGAAGAAGTCGCCGGTCATCAAGACGCAGACACGGCGTCCGGGAAGTAGCTCCGGCTTCACGATCTCCCCGTCGGGCCTCGGGACCGCAGCGGCCGATGTGATCATCGGTGACGGGACGCCGGCCGCCGCCGGGAACACCGAGTCGGCAGCTTCCGAACCTGTCGGCCCCGACTCGACCGGCTCCGGTACGGAAACGAAAGCGTCGGAGCGACCCGACACCGCCGAACCCCTCCCCTCCCCCACCGGGGCGGTGTACCTCGAGATCCCGATCGACCGCATCGAGCGGAACCCGAAGCAGCCGCGTCAGGTGTTCGACGAGGAGGCGCTGGGTGAGCTCGTCCACTCGATCCGCGAGTTCGGGCTCATGCAGCCGATCGTCGTGCGCCGGATCGACGACGACCGGTTCCAGCTCATCATGGGCGAGCGGCGTTGGCGCGCGGCGCAGCAGGCCGAGCTCGAAACCATCTCCGCGATCGTTCGCGACACCGAGGACCACGCGCTCCTCCGCGATGCGCTCCTCGAGAACATCCATCGCGTGCAGCTCAATCCGCTCGAAGAGGCCGCAGCGTACCAACAGTTGCTCGAAGAGTTCGAAGTCACCCACGAGGAACTCGCAGCACGCATCGGCCGCTCGCGTCCCGTGGTCACCAACATGATCCGGCTTCTCAAACTTCCCATTGCCGTCCAGCGTCGTGTCGCGGCGGGGGTGCTCTCGGCGGGTCACGCTCGCGCACTGCTCTCCCTCGAGGCCGGAGCGGATGCCCAGGAAGTGCTCGCCGCGCGCATCGTGGCCGAAGGTATGTCGGTACGTGCCACCGAGGAAGCCGTCGTCCTCGCGAATCGGGCAGGCACACCCGACGTGGCGGCTCCTGTGCGGCGGAAGCCGATCCAGATGCCCGGATTACAGGACGTCGCTGAACGGCTGTCGTCGTCGTTCGATACCCGCGTCACCGTCAGTCTCGGCAAGCGGAAGGGCAAGATCGTGGTGGAGTTCGGGTCGGTCGACGATCTCGAACGCATCGTGACCCTGATGGAATCGCAGCAGCCGGGCGCCCGTCAGAACCCTTCTTGACTCCCCACCGGAGCAGGACGGCTGTCTAGACCAGAGGTGGAGGCGAAGGAATCGCGTGTCGACACGAGTCACACCGCTCTCGTTGAGTGGTATCGATCGGTTGCCGCGGCACTCCCGGCGGTGTGTGTTCTGGGAGATGGATCCCGACACTGTCGATGAGGCGCGCGGATTTTCGGACCCAGAGTTCGAGAAGGAGGCGTGGCTGTCGACGGTCATGCTGCAATGGGGTTCCTGCGCGCAGATCGCGACCGTCGGCGACAAAGTGGCCGCGTGCGCGTTCTACGCGCCGCCCAATATGGTTCCCCGGGCACAGTTGTTTCCCACTTCGCCGGTGAGTGCCGACGCGATTCTCCTGACAACCATGCGGATCGAACCGCATGCCCAGGGACTCGCGGTGGGGGCCGACCTGATTCGCGCCGTCGTGGACGATCTCGTACGGCGGAATGTGCGTGCGCTCGAAGCGTTCGGTATAAGAGCGGACACTGTAGCGGATTCGCTCGGTGACACGCCGTCGGCAACGGCAGCGAACACCTGCTCGCCGCACGAGTGCATGATCTCCGCTGATTTCCTCGAGGACATGGGGTTCGATGTGGTCGCGCCTCATCACCGGTATCCGCGCCTGCGACTCGAGCTCGACCGCGACCACGGCTGGAAGGAAGAGGTCGAAGCTGCCTTGGATCGGTTGATCGAGGCCGCATCGATCACGGTCGAGGATTTTGCAGGCAGGGCGACGGTGGGTGTGCAGTAGCGTCCTCACGCAAAATGGAGAGGCCCCCTCAGCGAGGGGGCCTCTCCATTTTGCGAGTGAGACTTACCGCGTCTCGGTGATCGACAGCTCTTCTGCGAGCAACTCGGCGAAGGTGTACGTCCCGGTCGGCTGGTCGTCCTGACCGAGCAGGTACAGGCGCTTGACCGCGATGAGTACCGCCTCGGCGATCGTGTCGCGGTGACGTGGGTCGGCGAGCACCATCGCGTCGTGTGCGTTGGTGAGGTAGCCGAGATCGATCTGGATCGTGGGCATATTCGTCAGCCGCAGAAGATCCCAGGTTCGTCCGTGGCTGCGGCAATCCTGGAGAGGTGTGCGCGCGACGATCTCACGCTGGATGTACCCGGTGAGGACCTGGCCGATCATCGATTCGGAGCCGTGCGAATTGCCGTAGTGGAAACTGGCGATTCCGCTTGCCACCGGATTCGAACTCGCGTCGCAGCGCAGCGAGATCATCAGGTCGGCGCCGAACGCGTTGGAGGTACCGGCGCGCTCGATGTCTGTCGGGTTCGCGTGATAGGGCCTCGACAGGAAAGTCTCCATGCCGGTGGCCGCCATGCGCCCTTCGAGCCTGCGAGCGAGATCCCACAGGATGTCCGCTTCCGAGATGGTGCCGTGCGGGCTGCGGAGAACGATCCCGTGGTGATTACCACCGAGGCCCGGGTCGATGACGATCCGTTTGCCGCTGAGCTGAGGACCGGACCGCCGGACGATCTCTTCCTCACTGATGGCGTGCGGCGACCCCCCCGACACTCGCGTGCCGAGGAGCTCGAGTGCCCGCAGAGTTTCGGGTCCGCAGATGCCATCGGGTGCGAGACCGATCTCCTTCTGGAACGAGCTGAGACCGGAGTGGGTGCGGGGGCCGAAGTATCCATCGACCCGATCCACGTAGAACCCGAGATCCTGAAGGCGCGTCTGCAGTGCTGCGACGTCGTCCCCGTAGAGGGGCGCCGACAGCTGATAGATCAGTGTGCGTGCACCGAGACGGTACGACGCTTCCTTCAGCGACCGATATGTTGCCGGGCCGACGATGCCGTCGACGAGCAGACCACGCTGCTGCTGGAAGGCGCGAACGGCACCGTCGAGCTCATGATCGAAGGTGACGTCGGAGCCGACCCACTCGTCGGCGACCTCGGCTCCGCCGTGAAGAAACCCCAATCCGGCCAGGGTGTTCCTGATCTCGGCTACAGCAGGGCCGTGATCGCCGTGACGAAGAGGGCGCATGTGTCGGGGGCCTTTCCGTGCTGACCGGAGTGCCCAGCACGCGCGGGGCAGCATCGAACGGAATTGTCTCAGATACGCCCGGGACCATGTCCACGGGCGCTCGATCCTGGGACGTTACTACAGGACCTCGTCGAGCTCCCGGAGCAACGCCGCTTTCCCCTTCGCCCCGACGATCGTCTTCACGGGCTTGCCACCGGAGAACAGGATCATCGTGGGGATGGACATCACCTGGTAGTCGCGTGCAGACGAAGGGTTGGCATCGATGTCGAGCTTGGCGACAGTCAGCTTCTCGCCGTGCTCCCCCGCGATTTCCTCGAGGACCGGGGCAACCATCTTGCAGGGACCGCACCACGTCGCCCAGAAATCGACGAGCACAGGCTTGTCGGCCTGCAGTACGTCTTCGACGAAGGACGAGTCGGTGATGTTGACGGTGTTTGCCATGTTGTTCTCCTGCGCAGTGATGGTTGGGATCGAGAAGGGCGCTCTATGCCCGGTGTTCTATGCCTGGGCAGCGACCGGCTCGGCCGCTTCGCGATTGGCGACGAGCCAGCGTTCGGCGTCGATGGAAGCGGAGCAGCCCGTGCCCGCGGCAGTGATCGCCTGGCGGTACGTGTGGTCGACGAGATCGCCGGCTGCGAAGACGCCGGGCACGGATGTCGCCGTACCGGGTGCGGAGACCAGCACATAGCCTTCGTCGTCGAGACCGACCTGGCCCGCGACCAGCGAACTCCGCGGATCGTGGCCGACGGCGACGAACAGACCGGTCACGGCGAGATCGCTGCGCTCGCCCGTCACAGTGTCTTCGATGACGAGGTTGGTGACGCTGTTCTCACCCTGGACCTCGGCGACGGTCGCATTGGTGAGGAAGCGGATCTTCTCGTTCGCGCGTGCACGCTCGAGCATGATCTTCGAAGCGCGGAACTCTTCGCGCCGGTGGATGAGGGTGACGCTTCGTGCGAAGCGGGTGAGGAACGTGGCCTCTTCCATGGCCGAGTCGCCGCCACCGACGACGGCGATGTCCTGATCACGGAAGAAGAAGCCGTCGCACGTGGCACACGCGGAAACACCGCGGCCGAGGAGTTTCTCCTCCCCCGGCACCCCCAGGTAGCGAGGCTCGGCGCCCATCGCGAGGATGACCGCGCGGGCGCTGTAGGTCTCGCCGTTCGCGACGACGGTCTTGATCGGGCCCCGCAGATCCATCTCTTCGACGTCTTCGGTGCGGATATCCGCGCCGAATCGCAGAGCTTGTTCACGCATCTGATCCATCAGCTCTGGGCCCATGATCCCTTCGCGGAAGCCCGGGAAGTTCTCGACCTCGGTGGTGGTCATGAGTTCGCCACCGAACTGGGTTCCTTCGAACACGAGCGGCGAGAGTTCGGCACGAGCCGCATAGATCGAGGCGGTGTATCCGGCCGGTCCCGAGCCGACGATGATGAGGTCGTGGATCGTGGGCGAAGTCGTCATGCGAACCTTCCTGGGTCGGGTGCTGTGGGTGGGACGCAGTCAGCGGCCACAGTCGTCCGTGCAGGTGAGGCCACGGCCGAGCTTCAAGTATCAACACCAGGGTAAACGGTGTTGTTCCCTGCTCGCCGTGCCTCACGCCACAGTTGCTGCGGACGATCCCGCGCCGTCCTCCGAAGCGCCCGATCAGGCCGGTGCGCGACGGACCTCAGACAGTCGTCGTGGGGGCGTCCTCCAAGGTTCTGCGGATGACGCAGTGGGTGCCGGTGTAGATGGTCGGCATGCACTTGTTGCAGTGGATGCACAGCCCCTCGTGCGCGGTCGCATTGCGGAACTTGTCGACCACATCCGGGTCACGCAGTAGCGCTCGACCCATCGCGACGAACTCGAACCCCTCGTCCAGAGCGGTCTCCATCGTGTCGAGGCGGTTGATGCCGCCGAGCAGGATCAGCGGCAGCGACAGCTCCGACCGGAACTGGCGGGCCATCGGCAGGAAGAAGGCCTCCTCGAACGGAAGTTTCGGGAAGATCTTCGGGCCGTAGAGTTTCAGGCCCCACCCGACAACCTTGGCTTGCGACGCGACGAATTCCTTCATCGGGACGTCGCCGCGGAAGAAGTACATGCCGTTCAGGAGCGAGCTGCCGCCCGTGAGTTGCATCGCGTCGATGTGGCCGTCGGATTCGATGAGTCGTGCCATGGGCAGCGACTCGTCGAGCCATAACCCCTGGGGGACTCCGTCTGTCATGTTGAACTTCGCGATGACGGCGATCTTGTCCCCCACCGCGCGTCGTACCGCCTCGAGCACCCGGCGCGGGTATGCGGTGCGGTTGGCGATACTGCCGCCGTAGCAATCCTTGCGCTTGTTGAGGTTCGGGCTCATGAAAGAGCTCAGGAGGTAGTTGTGGCCGAGATGGACCTCGACCGCGTCGAAGCCCGCATCGACCGCATGGCGGGCCGCTGATGCGTAGCATTCGACGATGTCGTCGAGTTGCGCGAGCGATGCGCCGCGGACGAGACCCATTGCGGGTGCGCTGATCCGCGTCGACGGGGCGAGGGTGCTCATGCCGTTCGAGATCTGGTTGGCGACGAGGCCGGCGTGACCGATCTGCGCGGACGCGAGTGCCCCCTCGGCGTGGACGGCATCGGTGAGGCGCCGAAGGCCGGGAACGGATGCGCTGTCGAGAACGAGCGTGTCGCGGTGGACGCGACCGCTTGCGGACACCGAGCAGTAGGCGACGGTGGTCAGCGCTGTTCCGCCTCGCGCGACTTCGGCGTGGAACTCGATGAGTTCATCGCTGACTGCTCCACGAGGCATGACGCCTTCGAACGTGGCGGCTTTGATGATTCGGTTGCGGAGGGTGAGAGGTCCGAGCCGGGCGGGCTCGAAGACGGTGGGTCGCGGCGAAGTCATGCCCCTACTTTCGATGCCAGTGGTACCGTAATTAGAATCCGACTATAACGCGCGCGGCGCCGCTGACGCCACGATCCGTCCGAAGAGAAATGCAGACTGTATGTCCGATGCTGCTCCCGGGCGTCCCCGCGACCCTCGAATCGACGCCGAAGTGCTGGCCACTACCCGAGCGATGCTCGTCGAGGTCGGCTGGGACGGACTGAGTATGCGTGCACTCGCCGCACGCGCCGGTGTCGGCCGCGCGACCTTGACGCGGCGCTGGCCCACCAAGGCACACCTGGTTCTCCACGCGCTGCTCGGAGCGGCACCTGATCTCGAGCCGTACACGGGGATCGATCGCCGGGGCTGGATCGAATGGGTCGTCACCGGCAGTGTGGAACTCTTCTCCCGACCCGATGTGCGTGCTGCCCTGCCCGGGCTACTTGCCGCACTACGTGATCACGACGACCTCCGGAACGCGCTGTGGCGCACATTCAGTGGGCCGAGTACGGCCCTGTTCGCCGGCGAGACGGGTCACGACTCCGAGATCGATGCCCGCGCGATCCTGGTCATGGCGGCGGGCTCGGCGCTCTTTGCAGGGCTCATCGCCGCTGAAGACGACACCCCGGAATTACGAGCAAGGATCCTCGAGTTGCTGCTGCCCGCGGCCGAAGGCTGACCTATCGGAATCACCCCAGAACTTCGACCTGGATCGTCGCGGGATCGGTGGCTCCGCACCCCGTGCCCACCACGAGTGCCGTGATCTGCGGTGACTGCGGTCCGCCGAGCAGAATTGCGATGGCATCGGAATTGCCCACCCGGATCTCGCGCGAACCGAGAATCCGGCTGCCCGGATGGAATCCGTTCGCCGACAGACAGTCTCCCAGGCGATTCATCTCGGACAGCGGCCCGAGGCCGGTGGAGCCGACGATCTCTCGCAAGGACGCCGGGGTCAGTGCGTTCTCCCCGAGAGGGGAATCATCCTGCGACGGTGAGGTACCGGATGCGAGCGGTGGTCCGACGGAGTCCTCGGCAGCACCGATTCCGCGGAAGACGAGAGCGAACACGACCGCGAGGACCGCCGCGGCACCGATACCCGCCACCGCAAGGGCCCGTCGGTCGAGCCGCCTCTCTCCGTGATGCCGTCCGAGGCTGTGCAGCGTCGCGTCGAGACGCAGTGCGACATCGTGCGGTATGGGTTCGGCAGCGGGTTCATCACCCCACGCGCGTAATCGTGCTTGCACGGCATCGAGCCGGTCGATCACGGCCATGGCGTGGTGATCCTGCCTTACGATCGGCCACAGCCGATCGGCCAGTTCGTTGTCCAATGCCCCGGCGTGGAGATCAGCGAGTAGGTCGTCGGAGTACGGCGGACGTGGAAACTCGTCCTCGTTCATACGCATTCCTCCTCGGCGGCTCGGGTGCCCTCACCAGAGTAGGACGTACGCGGTTCACGATCGGTTCCCTCTGAATCGAAGGTCGTCGAGAACGAAGGCAAGTTTCTTTCGCCCGCGGGCGCAGCGGCTCTTGATAGTGCCCTCGGGGACACCGAGCCTGCGTGCTGCTTCCTTCACCGAATAGCCTTCGACGTCGACGGCCACCACCGCAGCGCGTTGCTCGGGTGGGAGCGCGAACAACGCGGCCTGCACGTCGAGGGTGATCTCGAGATCGGAAATTCGATTGTGCTCATCGCGGATCTGCTCGACACCATCGGGATAGCGTGCCGCGCTCGGACGTACCCGATTGCGGCGAATGCGGTCCAGGCACGCGTTGACGACGATGGAGTGCAGCCAGCTTCGCACGGCGGCATCATTTCGGTACGTGGCCGCCATCCGGTGCGCCGAGAGCATCGCATCCTGCATCGCATCGGCTGCGTCCTCATCCGAGTAACTCGTGCGCTTGGCCACTTGCCACAGACGGTCGCGGTGCCGAGATATCAACGCCTCGAACGCGGCCCTGTCCCCTCCGACATGAGCCGACAACAACTCTGCATCCGACATCTCTCCGATGTCGGGCACAGCGACTTTTGCGATCCCCCCGAAAATTCGCACGCGCGGATGGTATCCGATTTGCCGGATGATTCCCGCTGTGCGGGGCCTACTTCGCAGCGGTGAAGGTGACCTCGGAGATCGTGCTCTTGTGGCCGCCGCCGCTGGTGCTCAGATCGGTGATCCACAACAACACATGCGACGTGCCACCGTCGGCCTCGACCGGAATCTCGGTCGCGCCCGAATCGAGTGTGGCAGAACCGATCACCTGGGTCTGATCAAGAGACGACTGAGCCGACGGCGCACTGCGCACCTCGAGCACCGTTCCGGGCGAATCCGTCGTGACGGTCACCGACGACAGCGTGGAAGTGTCGGCGAGTGTGACCAGCAGGCCCACACCGTTCTTGAGCGACGGGAACGGATCGAAGTAGGCGTCGGTGCTCCACTCGGTGCTCGGATCGCCGTCGATGGCCTGCGATGCGGTCGCCGGAGAATCGGGGGTGCCCTGCGGAGAGAACACCGTAACCGACGTCGCGGCGACCGGTCCGGCGGCCACCGGAGCAATCGGTGCCGCGGATTCTGCACCTTCACCCGAGCCCGCGGTCACCGGAGCCTCGGACGTCGGGGTGAGCCCGAATTCCTGACTGGTCAACGGCGCATCGTTGGTATCGCCGGCAAGAAGATTGGTGATCCACCAGCCGATCAACGCGAGGATGATCACGGTGACGATGCCGAGTCCGACGAGCGCCATGAGCATCCGCTCGGAATGCTTCTTCTTCTGCGCGAGCGCTTCCGGATCGGCGAGGGCATGGTTCTCCGCGGCTGCCGTTCGTTGTCCGAGTCGCAGCGCGGGGATCATGTCGGTCTTCTGGTCGACCACCGACGCCTGGTCGAGGATGTGCTGCACCGTCGCGGCCGTCCGGATACCACCGTCGGTGGACAGCGCACGCACCGCGACCGCGGAGATTTCGAAGGGGACATCCGGACGGATCGCGCGAGGTTCGACGGGAACACCGTCGGGACCGCGCTCCGCGATCGGCATTCCGCCGACCGTGCCACCACTGCGCGCCGGAGCTGCCTTGGGGGCACCCGGGTTACCGGGTTCGTCGATCGGCCACCGGCCGGTGATCAGCCCGTACAGGGTCGCGCCGAGGCCGTGGACGTCGGAGATCGCGTCGGCGTCGGAGAAGGTGGCAGGGAACGCGAGCACCGCGTCGCCCGCGACACTGATGCGGATCCGGTCGGGGTGATCGATCGACAATGCGCTGCCACCGCGGTGGGTGGCTTCGGCTGCCGCGGCAAGCGCGCGCACGGCACGAGCCGCGCCGATCGGTGACGGCTCGGTGGTCGACATTTCCTTCAGCGACCGACCCGGGGTCCACTCGGCGACCACGATGCCGCCCGAGCTACCACGGACGACGTCGAGCACTCGTGCGAGACCCGGCGAGTTGATGCGTCCGAGTCGGAGCGAGCGGGACAGCACGGCCTGAGGAGAATCTGGTCCGCTCGCATCGGCGGCTCGCTGGTCGGCGTCGACGAACGTCAGAGCCACTTCGCGGTCGAGCTTGACGTCGAGCGCCTGCCAGAATCGCAGTCCCCGTGCACCTCCGTGTGGAGCAAGCAGCCGATAGCGTCCTCCCGCGACCGATGCGCCCGCGATGAGCTCGGGTCCGCGCATCGTGCGACGAGGTGCGCTGCCCGACACCCGAACCGGCGGCAGCTGCGGCGAACCGATCGGGATGACACCCGTGTCGGTGTGGGGATCGCGCGGCCGTCCGGCATCCGGGTTCCGGGCCTCGGGCGCGGAGGTACGGTTTGCGGCGCCCGTCGAACCGGCGGCGGCCTTCGAGCTTTCGGCAGCGGAGCCGGTGTTGTTCCGGTTCGCTGAATCGAGCGCGGACTTGCCGGCAGCGTGGTCGTCGCTCACCCTTACTCCTTCGTTGTCGACTCGTCCGCCATCTGTACGGAGGCGGGGATCGCCGGGAGCCACGAAGTATCGCGGTCCACGCCGCCCGGGTCGAATCTGTTGACCAGGGTACGGGAGTTGCGCCCGACGATCGACGGGACGGGGCAAGTCCCGAACCGCGGGAATGACCTCTGTGATCGCGTCATACGGCCCGACTCCGTACTCCCCGTAGTCGATACGTGGGAGCACAACGGTGCGCTCCACATCGGTTTCGGGATAGTCGTAGCGGCGAGGGGCGGGGAGTGGCCCGGTCGGCGGCGGTGACGTCGGGAGAGCGCCGGCAGGTCCCGGCGTGTCGTCCGGTGCGGCGCCGCGCAGCGCACCTACCTTGCGCCGGATCATGGCTTCGATCGACAGGATCTCCGGAACCTTCAGCAACCACATGCCTACGAGGGCGACCAGGACCATCAGGACACCGGTGATGCCGACCTGCACAAAGGAACCGAGCCCGCCGAACCGCTCACTCAGTGCGTCGAGCTGGAGCAGTGTGTCGGCGAGCAACACCACAGCGGCAGCGGCGGCCGACGCGAACACCACGTGCCAAACAGTCCGCCCGACATTCGCCATCTGCAGGTTGCCGAGTGTGCGATGCAGCAGGAATCCGCCGATGAACGCACCGACGGTGAAGGCAATACCCGTTGCGACCCCGAGGAAGACGACGACCTGACTGCCGTTGCTCGCGATGACCGGTGCCAGCGCCGACAACCCGATCTTGACAGCGGTGATGCCCAGAATGATCCATGTGGGCGTCCACGCCTGCTCTCTCGCATAGAACACGCGGAGATGGATCAGCACGAGCGAATACGGGATGAGCGTGAACGCAGACCAGCTCACCGCGCGACCGAGCAGCTCGGCATTGCCGCTGCCGAAGTTTCCGTAGCCGTACAGCGCTTCGCCGATCTGGGGTCCGGCGATCGTGAGGAAGGTGACGATGGGGATGAGCGAGATCATCGTCAGGCGTGTCGCGACAGAAAGATCGTCGACGACGGCGGGCGTGTCACCGTCGGCGGCGTTTCGGCTCAGTCTCGGCATGATCGCGGTGAGCACGGTGACGCCCAGCACGCCGTAGGGCAGCTGCAGGAGCAGCCACGCATTGTTGTAGATGGCGGGGCCTGCTTCGTCGGCGCCCGACGACACCCGTGTCGCGAAGACCATGCCGGCCTGGCTGATCAGTACGTACATGATGATCGCCGCGGCCATGCCGCCGAATTGGCGGAGCCGGTCGTCGAGCCCCCACAGGGGCTTGAGGTTGACGCCTTCCCTGCGCAGCGCGGGGACCAGACTCATGGCCTGAGTGACGACACCGAGCAGCACGCCGATCCCGAGGACCAGCAGTTTCGGATCGCTCATTCGTACCGGGTCGAGAGTGATCTCGCCCGGCATCAGGTAGTACAGAACGAGCACGGACAGCACGACGATATTGTTGAGCACCGGCGCCCACGCGCCGGGCTTGAACACTTGCCGGGTGTTGAGGATGCCTGTGAACAGGCCTGACATCCCGTAGAACACGATCGCGGGCAACAGCAGATACGACAGCGCCGTGGTCAGCGACGTCGAGACCTCCCCCGAATCGTCGAGGAAGACGTGTGTCGTCAGAAGCGGGGCCGCTGCGACGGCAAGCACCGTCGCGGTGCCGAGGAGCACCAGCGCGGCAGTGAACAACCGCCGGATGAAGGCCTCACCGCCGTCGGGATCCTCCCGTTCGGCGCGGACGAGAACCGGCACCACGATCGAGGTGAGCACGGCTCCGAGCACGAGCTCGGAGATCATGTTCGGGATCTGGTGAGCGACCGTGAACGAGCTCGCGACCCCGGCGCCGAGCAACGTGAGGATGAGGAGCTGCTTGAGGAAGCCCGTGATGCGACTGATCAGGGTGGCGATCGCGATCGACCCGGTCGCGGCGAGCAGGCTCTGCGCCCTGCCGGATCGAGGCGCCCCGGTGAGGTCGGGAGACGTCGTCGGACCCGTGAGATCCGGGGAGCTCGTCGGTCCCTGATGCTCCCTCGTCGGTCCCTGATGGTCACTGCGACCGGTGGTGCCCCCGGTACCGGTGCGGGTGGGGTTCCCGGTCATTTCTCTCCCAATCGTTCATCGGCCGGATCCGGCTCCCCCCGGAACCTGTGCAGAAGTCTCCGCCCCGCCAGGAACAACAGGAGTGCTCCCGCACAGCCTGTGACGATGGCGAGGATCTGGCCGTACGCATTGGAACGTACCGTGACCTGCGTGGGGCTGCCGAGTGACAGACCGGACTCGGTCGTGAGCGCGAACTCGACCTCGATCTTTCTCGAGTCGCTGATCTCGGCAGGCACCGTGAGGGTGCGGCTCCCTCTCGGCGGCAGCTGGGTGGGGCCGATGTCGGTGATGTCCATTGCGGCGGGCACGTCGACATGCAACCGGACGGTGATGCCCACCGGGAGATCGTTGCGGGCCACGAGCAGCAGCGGGCTCTGCTCCGACGTGAGAGTGAAGACGCCGCCCGGCGCGAGCACCGTGACCGAGTCGAACATCCGATCGACGGCCTCACGCACTTCCGTCGCTCGCAGTTCGGCGGCTGCGGCGGCCGCATCCGGATCGGTGCCGCGCCGCCCGGCCAGCGTCATCGAGCGCAGCATGTCGTTCCGCAGCGGCGCGGTGAACGCACTCGGGGTGAGCTGGGCCTGCGGGTCTTCGACGAAGGCATTCTCCAGCCCGTCGAGACGCGGCATCTGTGCGGATGCCTCGTGAACCACCGACGCGGGCGCACCGTCGGTGATCGCCTGTTCCGGATACGTCAGCAGTGACGTGACCGGGTCGCTGCCGGTCGCAGCGGCGGCAGAGAGCATCGACTGGAACGGCTGCGCCGTTGCGAGTCCTGATTTCATCAGGGTCGACACCATGGACAGGGCCCGGGCAGCATCGTCGGCGGATACGGACCACACCTGTGGCGGCGCGAGCACCAGCGAATCCGGCCCGGCCGATGATGCCGACTCCGACGACGAATTCAGGGCTGGCCAGGCGATGGCGCCGAGCGCGTCCTGGAGTCGGGCAGTCGTCGAATCGTCGGTGAGTGTGTAGCGCGACGATTCGGGCACGTACGAGGGTGTCTGCGGATCGTCGCCCATGGCAGCGAGTGCAGCACCCGCGGCACTGTCGAACAGGCCCGCTGTGAGTCCGTCCACGCCGCTGATGCGGACACCCGACGCGCCGGCATCGGTCTTCTGCACGGCGTCGTCGGCGAGCAACGCGGTCACCGGACCGTTCGCCGCGATCATCGTTCCTGCTTTTTCGGTGAGCACGCCGGAGTCGGGCCAGACCACCGAGCCAACGGAAGAGATACCCAGGGTCGTGTCGATGATCTCGGTGGGCGAGGTGAGCGCGGATTCGATCAGTGATGCATCGCCGGTCTCGGCGAGCGCCGTGAGGTCTGCCTGGGCATACGGCACGGCGGTTGTGCACATCCGCGCCGAGAGGGCCCGCAACCGCTCGAGCCATGAGATTGCCGCGCCGGTGCCCGTGCCGGGCTCTGCGACGCCGATCGGGTCGGCGGGATCGGCAACCACCAGATAGTCGCGTGTCATGTTCGCGACCGTGACCAGCAGGTCCGGGTCGATCGCGAGACACATTGCGTCGCCGACCTGCTGCTCGTTCTGCACGACCTCTTCTGCGACACGGAGCAACCCGTCGAGGCGACCGCCTTCGGCCAGCGAGGTTGCAAGATCGTCGTCGACGAGACGGACCGGATCGGTTGCCGATCCGGGTACTCCCGCTGCTATCCGGGGTCGATCGGCGAGTGGCCAGAGCACGGTGGTCGGGACGGGCGTCGATCCCTCGGGCGCTATCGCGGGGAATTCCTTCTCCCCGGCTTCGGCGGACGTTTCCCCGAGCGAGGTAGCGCCGCTCGTGTCGGTGCTCTCATCGGTGCCGGTGCCGACCTCGTCCGCGGCGGGCACCCCCAGGACAGGAAGCAGGAACCGGGCGTCGTCGAGGCGCGCCTGGCCGCCGTATTCGGGGACACCGTTGACGTTGACGAGCAGCGGGTACACACCCGGCTCGGTGATGTCGAGGGAGGGGACGAGATCGGAGCGAAGCGGCAGTTCGAGAGTGAATTCCTCGGTGTCTCCCTGCCCGATACGATCGCTGACCACCTCGAACTCCCCGACCGTGTCGTATCCGGCCTGATCAAGGGTCAATGCGCTGCGTAGGGTCGCTGAATCCGCGACGGCCTGTGCACGCTGCAGGCGCACCCAGACGTCTTCGACATCGCGATCGCCGATGTTGGTGACAGTGCCGGTCACCGACACGACCGGACCGCTGGTCAGGGACACCGCCGACGGGGTGACCTGGTCGATGTCGAGGCGGAGGAACTGTGGTTCGTCGGTCGTCTGGGCAATTGCGGAGCCGGGGACCGGCCCGACCAGAGCTACGAGGGCCAGCGCAATCGCAGCGAGGACCGCGGCGCAGGCCCGTGAGAACACCACCGTCATCCGAGCGCGGCCCCCGGATCGTCGGCGTCCTTCAGCCAGGCGGGGTCGATGTCGGCGATGAGCTGATCGGCGATATCGGCGAGTTTCCGCTCGTCCGCGTACGCGAGCCGCGTCCGCAATTCGGTCAGTGGGACCCAGGCAACCTCGGTGACCTCGATGTCGGCGTCGGAGAGCTCACCTCCGAGATAACGGAGCAGATAATGATGAACGGTCTTGTGGACTCGTCGTCCTTCCGTCACGAACCAGTAGTCGATGCTGCCGAGCTCGGCGAGGACCTTGCTGCGCACGCCGGTCTCCTCGTGGACTTCGCGCATAGCGGTTTCTTCCGCTGTCTCACCCTTCTCGATGTGGCCCTTCGGCAGCGACCACAGCAGGCGTCCGCGGCGGTCGGTGCGACCGATCAGTGCAGCGCACAGTTGGTCGGTCGGGCCGCCGAGTCCGTCGACGACGAGACCACCGGCGGAGGTCTCCCGCACGGTGCGCATCCGCGCGTGCGGCGTCGAAGCCGCAGCCGCGGCACCCCCCCGCACAGGTGGTTTGCCGCCCGAACCACGCCGCCGCGGATTGCGGCGGTTGCGGTTGGCACGTTCTGCGGGCGACACCTGATCGATAGTAGTTGTAACGGCCACCGTGCTGTTTCAACCGCGGGTCCGGTTCAACCACACGTCGGTGCCTGTCCGACCAGGAGCACGGGCAGCTCGGTAAAGTCCGGAGGCGTGAACTCTCCCACCGCGGACGCCGATCGCCGCGCCCGACTGCTCGCAAGCGCCGACTCGACGCTGCGTGCACTCTCGGATGTCCTGGCTCCTCTCGGGGCACGTTTCGCCGAGGCGGGCCACGAGCTGTACCTGGTGGGAGGCAGTGTTCGCGATGCCGTGCTGGGGAGATTGGGCACCGACCTCGACTTCACCACCGACGCCCGCCCCGAACTCGTGCAGGAACTTCTTCGCGGTTGGGCCGACCATCAGTGGGACACCGGAATCGACTTCGGAACGGTGAGCGCGTCGAAGGGCCCCGAACAGATCGAGATCACCACCTTCCGCAGCGACGCGTACGACCGTGTGACCCGCCATCCCATCGTCAAGTACGGCACCCGGCTCGAGGACGATCTGGTGCGCCGTGACTTCACCGTCAACGCGATGGCAGTCCGGATCGGCCCCGACGGTGCCGGCGAGTTCGTCGACCCACTCGGCGGGATGGACGCGCTGGTCGCGGGAGTGCTCGACACTCCGGCGCGGCCCGAGGACTCCTTCCACGACGATCCGCTGCGGATGCTGCGCGGCGCACGTTTCGTCTCGCAGCTCGGATTCACCCTCACCGAGCGGGTGCACACGGCGATCGTCGAGATGGCCGACGAGATCCTGCGGATCAGCGCCGAACGCGTCCAGGCCGAACTCGACAAACTCATTCTCGGTACCTACCCCATCGAGGGCATCGATGTGATGGTCGAAACGGGACTGGCGCAGCGCGTGCTTCCCGAGATCCCGGCGATGAAACTCGAAATCGACGAGCATCACCAGCACAAGGACGTGTACTGGCATTCGCTCACCGTTCTGAAACAGGCGATCGACCTCGAAGACGGCGACCCGGATCTGGTGCTGCGCTGGGCAGCGCTCCTGCACGACATCGGTAAGCCGGGCACCAAACGCAATGAGCCGGGCGGCGGGGTGAGCTTCCACCACCACGAGGTGGTCGGCGCGAAGCTCGTCCGCAAGCGGATGCGAGCGCTGAAGTACTCGAAGCAGATGGTCGAGGACGTGGGGCAGCTCGTGTTCTTGCATCTGCGGTTCCACGGATACGGCAAGGGACAGTGGACGGACTCGGCGGTGCGTCGCTACGTGCACGATGCCGGGCACCTTCTCCCGAAGCTCCACAAGCTCGTGCGTGCCGACTGCACCACCCGAAACAAGCGCAGGGCCGCATCGTTGCAGGCCACCTACGACGATCTCGAGCAGCGCATCGCCGTGATCGCCGAGCAGGAGGATCTGGCACGGGTCCGTCCGGATCTCGACGGCAACGCGATCATGGAACTGCTCGGGATCCCCGCAGGGCCCCAGGTCGGTAAGGCGTGGAAGTTCCTCAAGAACCTGCGCCTCGACCGCGGGCCGCTCGATCGGGACGAGGCCGAGGCCGAGCTCCTGAAATGGTGGGATCAGCAACCGAAGGCGTGAGTGTTTCCGGCTCCTCACACAGTTTGTGCGGACTCGTGAGCCAGATGTCACAGCGTGCTCACCGCGTTTGATCCTCCCGCAACACCGTGTCCGCAGCATGGACACCGGGCCATTCACGAGACGGTCCGGGCAGGAGCTGGAAATGCAGGACGCGAGCGCGTTGGTGAGAACCGCCTGCTCGTATTGCGGCGTGGGATGCGGGATGGTCCTCGAGGTCGGCGTCGACCCGAGCACCGGGACTCGCCGTGTGCTCGACGCATACGGAGACAAGGAACACCCCACCAACCGGGGCCGTCTGTGCACGAAAGGCGCGACGAGCGCCGCGATGCTCGCCGGAGGTGGCCGACTCGAGACCGCGCGTGTACGCCCGGAACGCGGTGCCGATCACGCCCCGGTGGCGCTGGAGACCGCGATTTCGGACACCGCGCGTCGCCTGAACGCCATCATCGACGAACACGGTCCCGACGCCGTCGCGATCTACGTGTCGGGGCAGATGTCTCTCGAGTCGCAGTACCTGGCCAACAAACTCGCGAAGGGCTTCATCGGCACCAACGGGATCGAATCGAACTCGCGATTGTGCATGGCAGGCGCAGGCACCGGTTACAAGCAGTCGCTGGGATCGGACGGACCACCCGGCTCGTACGAGGACTTCGACCACGCCGACGTGTTCTTCGTGATCGGTTCCAACATGGCCGATTGCCATCCGATCCTGTTTCTGCGGATGATGGATCGTGTCAAGGCCGGGGCGAAGTTGATCGTCGTCGACCCACGCCGCACAGCGACTGCCGACAAGGCCGACCTGTTCCTGCGGATCTCCCCCGGCACCGATCTCGCCCTACTCAACGGCCTGCTGCACCTCATCGTCGAAAACGGTCACGTAGATCGGAAGTTCATCGACGATCACACCGATGGCTGGGCCGCGATGGAAGAATTCCTCGCCGACTATCCGCCGGAGGCAGTCGCACAGGTCACGGGAATCGACGAAGGTGACATCCGGACCGCGGCGCAGTGGATCGGTGAAGCAGGCAATTGGATGAGCTGCTGGACCATGGGGCTCAACCAGAGCATCCACGGCACGTGGAACACAAACGCGATCTGCAATCTCCATCTCGCGACCGGTGCGATCTGCCGGACCGGCAGCGGCCCGTTCTCCCTCACCGGCCAGCCCAATGCCATGGGCGGACGCGAAATGGGTTACATGGGACCGGGTCTGCCAGGTCAGCGCAGTGTGCTCTCGGAGGCGGATCGCGTGTTCGTCGAAGAACAGTGGGGCCTCCCCCGCGGCACGTTGCGGACCGAGGTGGGGACCGGCACGATCGACATGTTCGAAAAGATGGCTGCCGGGGGGATCAAGGCCTGCTGGATCATCTGCACCAACCCCGTAGCGACCGTCGCCAACCGCAAGACCGTTCTCGAGGGTCTCGAGAAGGCCGAACTCGTAATCCTGCAGGACAGTTTCGCCGAAACGGAAACCGCCGATTACGCAGATATCCTGCTTCCCGCCGCACTGTGGTCCGAATCAGACTACGTGACAATAGGTTCTGACCGAACACTCAATCTCATCGGTCAGGCCGTCGATCCGATCGGCGACGCTGTTCCCGACTGGGAGATCATTGCCCGGGTCGCCACCGCGATGGGATTCGGCAGCGCCTTCGACTACTCGAGTGCCGACGAGATCTTCGAGGAGATCGTCGGGTTCGCGAACCCGGACACCGGATACGACCTGCGTGGAGTGACCTACGACCGGTTGCGCCGGACGCCGGTGCAGTGGCCGTGCCCGCCCGGAGGAGCCGCGCGCAATCCCATCCGCTATCTCAACGACGGCACCGTCCGGCCGCAGCTCGTCCGCGATGACGGCACCGCACCCCGATACGTGTTCGCCACCCCGGACGGACGGGCCCGCTTCTTCCCGCGTCCGTACGCGCCTGCCGCCGAACTGCCCGACGACGACTACCCACTGATCCTCAATACCGGACGGGTCCAGCATCAATGGCACACCCTGACGAAGACCGGACGGGTCGCCAAGCTCAACAAGCTGGAGCCCGGCCCGTTCGTCGAAGTGAACCCGTACGACGCGCAGCGACTGGCGATCACCGACGGAGATCGCGTCGAGATCACCTCGCGTCGTGGACGTGCGGTGCTTCCCGCGGTGGTCACCGACCGCGTGGGCCCGGGCAACTGCTTCGCACCGTTCCATTGGAACGACAAGTTCGGCGAGGACCTCGCGATCAACGCCGTGACCAACGACGCAACCGATCCCCTATCTCACCAGCCCGAATTCAAGGTGTGTGCTGTCGCGTTGGCGAAGGTGGACTCGCCGGAACAGGTCATCGACGACCCCGCAGGTCGTGTCGCGTCGGCGATCGGTCTCGATATCGAGGCGCCTCCGCTCGATGAGACCGAACGAATCTACCTGTCCGGCATGCTCGCAGGAATTCGTTCGAGTGATTTCGGCGGTGTCCCGGTGCTGCCTGCATCGGCGCCGTTCTCTGCGTCGACGCGCACATGGATCGAGGGTCTGCTGGCAGGAGCCTTGTCGCGAGGGCCCGAGTCCACCGATCCTGCCGGCGAAAGCGAAGGGACACCCGTCGTCGTCGCGTGGGCGTCGCAGACCGGCAACGCCGAGGAGTTCGCCGGAACGTGCGCCGCACGCCTCCGAGTTGCAGGCTGCGCAGTGCGGTCGATGTCGTTGAACGATTTGGGCGTTGCAGGCCTGATCGATGTCCCGAATCTGCTTGTCGTCGCGAGCACGTTCGGCGACGGCGACGCTCCCGACAACGGCAGCACCTTCTTCGCGGCGTTGACCCGCGACGACGCTCCCGATCTCGCGGGAATGCGGTATGCGATTCTTGCGTACGGTGATTCGAGTTTCGACGACTTCTGCGGATTCGGCAGAAAGCTCGATGAGCGGCTGGCCGAGCTCGGCGCAACCGCTCTCGTCTCCCGCGTCGACTGCGAGCCCGACTACGAGGCGCGGTCGGCGCAGTGGCTCAGCGAGATCGAGCTGCACTTCGATGGCGCTCCGGGACGTGCAGGGCCTGCTGCCGCACCGGTACCGGCAGCACCGTCCTACTCGCGAAAATCGCCGCTGATCACGCGGCTCACTCGCAATACCTGCCTCAGTGGTGCGGGTTCGTCCAAGGAGGTGCGTCAGTTCGGATTCGAACTGTTCGATCCTGCGTTCGAATACAGCGCGGGCGATGCACTCGGTGTGGTGCCCACCAATCGTCCGGACACCGTGGACGAATGGCTTCAGGTCACCGTTCTCGACGCGGAGGCACCCACCGAGATCCCGGGACTCCCGACGATCCCGCTGCGCGAAGCCGCGACACGGCACCTCGATATCACCCGGGTGACACCGGACCTGCTGAAGTTCGTGCAATACCAGACCGGAAGCGCCGAACTCGCGAAACTTCTCCGCCCCGGCAACAAGCTCGAACTGCAGCGTTGGCTGTGGGGTAAGCAGGCGATGGACGTCATCGCCGAATATCCTTTCAAAGCACCCCTGGACGAATGGCTGCCGTTGCTCGAACGTCTCCAGCCCCGCATGTATTCGATCTCGTCGAGCCCCAAGGTGAATCCTCGTGAAGTGCAGTTGACCGTGTCGGTGGTGCGGTACGACAACGCGGGTCGTGGCCGCGCAGGGGTGTGCTCGAGTTTCCTCGCCGACCACAGCAAGGGCGTAGACATCCCGATTTTCGTGCAGCGCAGCAACCACTTCCGGCCGCCCTCGTCGCCGGACACACCGATGATCATGGTGGGTCCGGGGACGGGGATCGCGCCGTTTCGTGCCTTCCTCCACGACCGTCGAGAGTCCGGACACACGGGACGTAACTGGCTGTTCTTCGGCGACCAGCGAATCGAGACCGATTACCTGTACCGCGATGAGATCGAGGCGATGCATTCGGACGGATTCCTCACCGGGCTCGACCTCGCCTTCTCCCGTGATCAGCGACAGAAGATCTACGTGCAGGACCGCATGCGTGAACACGGTGCGCGTCTGTGGCGCTGGCTGGAGGACGGTGCCCACTTCTACGTCTGTGGTGATGCCGCCCGGATGGCGAAAGACGTGGACACCGCTCTGCGCGACGTGGTGCAGGCCCACGGCCGGCTCGACCAGGACCAGGCGACTGCGTATATCGACGGGCTCATCGCGCAGAAGCGTTATGTGCGCGACGTGTACTGAACGAATCCCGATTTCCTGACCAAGATCGGCGCGTTTCCCGCGAGCGGCGTGCGATCCGTCTACAGTCCACCCAGGAATGTTTGTGCCACAGAATGCTTGTCACACACGGTGGTCCGGGGAGGGATTGCAGTGGAGCTCGGGCTCTCGGACGTCTCACAGGAAGTTTCCACGGGGTTGCTACCCGAATGGAACGAGGTGGACTCGCTCGTCGAGGCTGCCCATCGACGCTACCGGACCCTCGGAGACGGTGCGGTGGCCGACTACATTCCGGCGCTTGCCGAGGCGGACCCGGATCGATTCGGTGTGTGCGTGGTGGGCACGGACGGTGGTGTTCATTCGTCGGGCGATACGCGCATCGAGTTCTCGATCCAGTCGATCTCCAAGGCATTCGTCTACGCCCTGGTATGCCAGGAGCTCGGTCACGAGCTCGTTCGCGAACGCGTCGGGGTGAACAACTCCGGGGCCGCCTTCAACTCGGTTATCGCGATCGAGCTCAACGACGGGCACCCGATGAACCCCATGGTCAATGCGGGGGCCATAGCAACGACAGCGCTCGTGCCCGGTGCTTGCGCAGATGAACGATGGGAAGCCGTCCTGACGGGGTTGTCCGAGTTCGCGGGGCGCCGACTGGAAGTGGACGAGGTCGTCTACAGGTCCGAAGCCGAATCGAATCAGCGCAACCGCGCCATTGCGCAGTTGCTCGCGAGCTACGGACGTGTCGAGCTCGATCCCGACGAGGTGGTCGAGGTGTACACGAAGCAGTGTTCATTGAACGTCGATGCTCGCGACCTCGCTGTCATGGGCGCAACCCTCGCGGACGGGGGCGTCAATCCTCTTACCGGTAGACGAGTGGTGCCGCCCGGCGTGTGTCGTGACACGCTCGCGGTTCTGTCTGCGACGGGCCTGTACGAGCGTTCCGGTGAGTGGCTTTTCGAGATCGGATTGCCTGCCAAGTCCGGCGTCGCGGGCGGCATCGTGTCGATTGCGCCCGGCAAGTGCGGAATCGGGGTGTTCTCACCGCGCCTGGACTCCGCGGGCAACAGTGTTCGAGGGCAGCGGGCTACCGGTTATCTGTCGAGGGTGCTGGGATTGAACATCTTTGCTTCCGCCGCACATTCTCCACGGAAGGGGCTCTTGTGATGAGTACCGGACAGGACACCGTGAGCGTCGAAGAGCGCAAGTCGTGGCTGCCGATGATCGGTTTGTTCCTCGGCCAGATCCTGATGTCGTTCAACGTCGCTGCGCTACCTGTGTCGATCGGAGGCATGGTCGACGACTTCGGCGCACCGCCGACCGCGGTGAGCACCGCCATCGTCATGTACGGGATCGGTGTGGCCGCGCTGGTGATGCTCGGCGCGAAACTCGGTCAGCGTTTCGGGTGGGTCCTGGTGTTCCGCATCGTGGTTGTCGTATTCGGCGGTGCGTCGTTGATGATGATCCTCGCGCCGACGGTGGAGTTCGTCATTGCCGCGCAGACGCTCGCGGGGGTTTCTGCAGCCATCATCGTGCCTGCGCTCGTCGCGTTGATCGCGGAGAACTATCACGGCACCCAGCAGGCGACCGCCATCGGCTCTCTCGGTTCGGCCCGCGCGTTCTCCGGGATGAGTGCGTTCCTGATCGGCGGCGCGCTCGGCGCGACCGTGGGGTGGCGGCCGGTGTTCGCGATCGTGCTGGCCATTGCGGTCGCGGTGTTCGTCTTCAGTTTCACTCTCCGCTCGGATCGGGGTAACTCGTCGGTCGAGATCGATGTCGTCGCTGCGACTCTGATCGGTGTCGCGATCGTGGTATTGACCTTGGGATTCAACAATCTCAACGGTTGGGGCCTGCTCATTGCCCGTGAGGGAGCGCCGTTCGATGTCGTCGGATTGTCGCCGGCGCCGATCCTCATCGTCCTCGGTGTCGTTCTCGGCCAGGCATTCTTGTTGTGGACCAGGCGCAGGGTGCGGGTCGGCAAGGTCCCGCTGGTCAGTCTGTCGGTGCTCGGCTCGTCGCGTGAGCGAGCGGCCCTCTACGCAATGTTCGTGGTTGTCGCGCTCGAGGCTGCGTTGAACTTCACTGTTCCGCTGTACATCCAGATCGTTCAGGGACGCTCGCCGTTCGACACCTCACTGGCGATGATGCCGTTCAATCTGACGGTGTTCGTCACGGCCACCTTGATCATCCGCTTCTACAAGCGGTTCAGCCCGAGGACCATCGGGATGTTCTCGTTCGTCCTGACCACGGTTGCGCTGGTGTGGCTTGCCTTCGTCGTGACGAACGACTGGGAAACCCTGCCGACGATAGTGGGTCTGATCGTCTTCGGTATGGGCCAGGGCGCGTTGGTCACATTGGTGTTCAACGTGCTCGTGACCTCGGCGCCGAAAGAGCTGGCCGGGGATGTGGGATCGGTTCGAGGCACGACCCAGAATCTCGCCTCCGCTGTCGGGACGGCGGTGGCGGGGGCGATGCTGGTGACGCTTCTCGGACTGAACGTCGCCCAGTCGGTGGCCAACGATGTCGAGATCCCGGAGTCCGTCGTTGCGGAGATCGACCTCGATGACATCAACTTCGTGAGCAACGACCAGCTTCGCGAAGTGCTCAGCGAGACGAGTGCCTCGCCGGAGGTGGTCGATGCGGCCGTGCAGATCAACACCGATGCCAGATTGAGGGCCCTGAAGACCGGATTGCTGATCCTCGCTGGGATCAGTGCTATTGCGATCCTCCCGGCCTCGCGGCTTCCCGCATACAAGCCGGACGAGATCCCCGACCCGAGCCCCGAATAGCGGCCGCGGCTGCGGCCACGCGTTGTAAAGTAATCCGCGCTTGTTCGTACGCAAACGCGGAAGTATCGTCCAGTTCATGACGAATGTGCGGATAAGAGACGCCGCGGCTCTCCTCGGAGTCAGCGACGACACCGTGCGTCGCTGGGTCGATCAAGGTCTGCTCTCGGCGACCAAGGACGGCTCGGGACGCAAGGTCGTCGAAGGTGGTGAACTCGCAGCCTTCGCCCGGGCACAGGCCACCGAGGCACCCGACCTGCTGGGTGTCGGAAGCTCCGCACGCAACCGGCTGGTCGGACTCGTCACGCGCGTTGTGTCCGACACGGTGATGTCGCAGGTGGAGATGCAATGCGGCCCGCACCGGATCGTCTCACTCATGAGTACCGAGGCCGTGGAAGAACTCGGTCTCGTACCGGGCAGCATCTCGGTCGCCGTCGTCAAATCCACCAACGTCATCGTCGAAACCCCCGGGGAGAACTGATGAAGATCCGCGCACTCGTCGCAGCGTCGGCGGGAATCGCCGCCGCTCTCGTCCTGACGTCCTGTGCGAACAGTGATGCCGGCAAAGAGGGCTCCGAGACCCTGACGGTGTTTGCAGCAGCATCACTGCAGTCGACATTCACCGAGCTCGGCGATCTCTTCGAAGACGCAAACCCCGGGGTGACCGTGGAGTTCTCCTTCGCCGGATCGTCGTCTCTCGTCACGCAGCTCGAAGAGGGTGCACCTGCCGACGTGTTCGCATCGGCCGACACGAAGACCATGGGTGACGCCGTCGACGCCGGACTGGTTGCGGGTGAGCCCGTAGAGTTCGCGACCAACGTCCTGACCATCGTCACCGAGCCGGGAAACCCGGAGAACATTGCCTCGTTCGCCGATCTCTCCAGGGAAGGGCTCTCTGTCGTCGTGTGTGCACCGCAGGTGCCGTGCGGGGCCGCGACCGAGCGGGTCGAGGAGGCCTCGGGAGTGGCTCTCACTCCGGTTTCGGAGGAATCCTCGGTGACCGATGTCCTCGGTAAGGTCACTTCCGGTCAGGCGGACGCGGGTCTCGTGTACGTCACCGATGCGACGAGCGCAGGCGAATCGGTGACTGCGGTTGCGTTCCCGGAGTCGTCCGGAGCCGTCAACACCTATCCGATTGCCGAGCTCGCAGCAGCCGACAATGCCGAATTGGCAGCGGAATTCGTCGACTTCGTGACCGGTGAACAGGGGCGTGCAGTTCTCGGAAACGCAGGATTCGGCGCACCGTGAGTCCCGTGCGCGCGTCCACGGGGATACCTGCGTGGATGTACGCGCCTGCCGCGGTGGGGTTGCTCTTCATCGCGGTGCCGCTGGCTGCGATGCTCCTCACTGTCGACTGGGCGAACTACCCTGAGCTGATCACATCGGAGGCGTCACTCGAGGCGCTCGAACTCAGTCTCGTGACCGCAACGTCGAGCACTGTGCTGTGTATGATCCTGGGTATACCCATGGCGCTTGTATTGGCGCGCAGCAGCATTCCCGGTCTGCGGGTGCTCCGCGCGCTGGTCTTGCTGCCGCTGGTCCTGCCACCCGTCGTCGGGGGTATCGCGCTTCTCTACACCTACGGGCGACGGGGGCTGATCGGTGAGCAACTCGAAGTGTTCGGGATCAGCATCGCCTTCTCCACCACCGCGGTGGTGGTGGCGCAGACGTTCGTGGCACTACCGTTCCTCGTGATGAGCCTCGAAGGTGCTTTGCGCACAGCGGGAAACAGGTACGAAAACGTCGCTGCCACACTCGGTGCTAGGCCCACCACCGTCTTCCGTCGCGTCACACTTCCGCTCGTGCTACCGGGGCTCGCGTCGGGTGCGGTGCTCGCATTCGCCCGTGCACTCGGTGAATTCGGCGCGACCCTCACCTTCGCGGGCAGTCTCCAGGGCACTACCCGGACGCTGCCACTCGAGATCTATCTGCGACGTGAGACAGATCCGGACGCAGCGGTGGCCCTGTCGCTGCTGCTCATCGTCGTTGCACTCGTGATCGTCGTCGCCGTGCACTCGCGACACCCGAAGGGAGGACCGGAATGAGCCGGCTGCGCGTGCACGCGAGTGTCGACGAGCGCGATTTCGAGGTCGAGCTCGACGTGGACGCGGGCAGCACTGTCGCGGTGCTCGGGCCGAACGGAGCCGGCAAATCCACGCTTCTCGGGGTGATCGCCGGATTGATCCGACCGGACCGGGGCCGAGTGGAATTGGGCGATCGCGTTCTCACCGATACGGAGGCGCGTGCAGCGGTGCCACCTCATAAACGTTCGGTCGCTCTGCTCGCCCAGCAGGCACTGCTGTTTCCGCACTTGACCGCACTCGACAACGTGGCGTTCGCACCCCGCAGTGCGGGCCGGGGGCGCAATGCTGCACGCGAGGTCGCGATGCGCTGGTTGAAGGATGTCGACGCCGTCGAATTCGCTGATCGCACACCGCATCAGCTTTCGGGTGGGCAGGCTCAGCGTATCGCTGTCGCGAGGGCATTGGCGGCAGACCCGGAACTGCTCCTACTCGACGAGCCGATGGCTGCACTCGATGTCGCAACGGCCCCTGCCGTGCGGTCGCTGTTGCGCAGGGTGCTGCGTGAAGACCGTCGTACAGCGCTGATCGTGACCCATGATCCCCTCGATGTCCTGGCACTGGCCGACCGGGTGGTAGTCGTCGACGGTGGGCGGATCGTCGAAGACGACACTGTGCAACGCGTCCTGACGCGCCCGCGCAGTGCATTTGCCGCGCGCATTGCTGGAACGAACCTGCTGGGCGGGGTCCTCGAAGCCGACGGTCTTGCCACGGAAGTGGGTCTCGTGCACGGCCTCGTCGACGACGACTGCCCCTCCGGAGCTGCGGCGGCAGCAGTGTTTCCCCCGTCCGCGGTGGCCGTCTACACCGAGCCGCCGCACGGAAGCCCGCGGAACACGCTGCGTGTCACCGTCGGTGAAATCGAGGCGAGGGGTGCGACGGTGCTGGTGCGTGCGTCGAGCGGATTGTCGGCCGAAATCACGACGGCCGCGGCCGTCGACCTGACACTCGAACCCGGAGCAACCGTGTGGTTCGTGGTCAAGGCCACCGAGATCCGGATCCACCGCGTTGTGTGATCAACTCCCGCTGTCGATCCGATAGCGCCTGATCGCAAGCACCCCGATCACACCGAGCACGTAGATCGCCGCACCGGCGACAGCAAGTGCGGGTGAACGGCCGTCCGGCGCGATGACAAATGCAGCCATTGCGAGTGCTGCGAGGAATGCGATGTTGAACACGGTGTCCTGCAACGCGAATACCTGGCCACGGCGGGCATCGTCGATGTCCATCTGCATTGCGGCGTCACCGGTGAGCTTGATCGTCTGTCCCGCGAGTCCGAGGAGGAAGGCCGCGATGAGCAGAGGTCCCTGGGCCACCGCTGTGACGAACAAGAGCTGAACCACCGCCGCGACGATCAACCCGAGGGTGACCGTGCGCGGCCGGCCGAGTCGTGGGATGAGGAACGGTGCGACGATCGCTGCCACGAGCATGCCGACTGCGGTGGCGGCGACCGCCACACCGAATCCTGCGAGCCCGCCGGGCAGTGACGTCTCCTGTTCGGTGTTGCGGAGCACGAGCACCATGATCAGCGTGTCGATACCGAAGACGATTCGGTGCGCGCCGATTCCGATCATGGCGGCGGCGACACCGGGAGCTTCCCAGACCGCTGTTGCTCCGGTCCGCAGCCCGGAGACGATGGTGTGCACCACCGCCCGGGGCCGCGCGCCGTCGGGTCCCAGTGCGTGACGTGCAAATCCGCCCGCGGCGACCGCGCCGATCACCGAACCGGACGCCCCCAGGGCGACAGCGGTACCGGAACCGAGGTCGCCTGCACCGACGAGTGCGATCGTGGTGACAGCGGCGCCGGCGCCGGCAGCCGATACGGCCGAACCTGCCGTGGCGAGAACGGAATTGACACCGACGAGCCAGGATTGGTTCACCACATGGGGAAGGGATGCCGACACCCCCGCGAGAACGAAGCGGCTCACCCCCACGGCGGCGAGGGCGAGCACCATCAATGGTGTCTGCGCTCCGCCGGTGATGAGCACGGTGGCGGCAGCGAGAATGAAGACTCCGCGCAGCGCATTGGCCCACAACAGAACCGAACGGCGGTCCCAGCGGTCGAGAAGCGCGCCTGCGAACGGGCCGATCACGGAGTACGGCAGCAGCAGAACCGCGAACCCCGCGGCGATCGCCACGGGGTCTGCGTGCCGTTCGGGATTGAACAGGATCGCTCCGCCGAGTGCGGCCTGGAACATGCCGTCGCCGAACTGGCTCGCGAAGCGCACGAGCGTCAGGCGTGCCAGTCCCGGTGATCCGCGGAGAGCGGAAACCGTCGACTGCCACGCCTGCCGCTTCGAGTCCTGCACAATTTTCGAGACTATCCGCCGCCGGTGCTGTCTACCGTTCGCGGTCCTGCCACCAGCGCACGGTTGCTGCCGCTGCCTCGGTGATCGGTGTGGGCGCCAACCCGAGATCCGTCTCGGTACGGCTCGAGTCCATCACGAACGGATCGGTGAACATGTAGACGGTTTCCGCGAGTTCGCGAATATCGCGGCTCATGAGCCCGCCTACGTGCAGTACCCATGCGGGGATGGTCCCCACCTTCGGAGCGGACATTCCCGCGGCGGCCGCGAAAGCAGTGGCCATCTCGCGTTGTGTCACCGCGGGCGCCGTGGGCGCGTGCAGGACGCGGTTCCACACTTCGTCGTTGCCCGCGGCGGCGATCATCGCGGCTGCGAGATCGGGCACATAGGTGAACGAGTGCGGTGTGTCCGCTGATCCGAGGACCCGGGATGTCTTCCCGGCGAGGACGGTGGGGACCATGCGTTCACCCGCATGGGCTTCGAGGACGTGGGGGCCGAAGAAGTCCGATGCCACAACGCTTACGGTCGGTGTGGAGTGTGCGTCACGGGCTGCGAGCAGTCGAGTGCGCACACCGAGTTTGCCGCGGGTCGCCTTGCGGGGCGAGTTCTCGGTCATGACCTCGTGCGGTGAGCTGTAGGAGTAGAGGCTCTCGGGGAACACGACGACCGCGCCGATGCGACCGGCAGCGTCGAGCACGACCTGCTCGGCGCTGGGGAGTTCCTTCTCCCAGACTTCCGCGGAGTAGGTCGAGCCGTGGATGCACATGTAGAAGGCTACGGCGCTGTCTCCGTCGGGGCCGATCAGTGCCTGGTCGAGAGCGCGGGGGTCGTTGACGTCGATGCGCAGGCGTTCGATTCCGGGGCCCTCGGGTCCGCTTCCCGAGCGGGTGAGGACGCGGACTCGGTGTCCCTGCGCTGCGAGTTGTTCCGCGACAGTGGTGCCTACAGGCCCGGCGCCGGCGACTACGTGGAGTTTCGACATGGTGTCCGTCCTTTTCTCGAGACCTTGTCCAACAAATGTGAGCACTGCTCTCTGTTTCTGAACTCAGACTGCACCGCGAGTGGTCCCATGTCAAGAGCAGTGCTCACATTTGTTGACAGTGCTCGCTGTTGTGGTCAGGCTGGGAGCATGACCACCCCCCGCGCACGGGCCCGCGCCCGCACGATGGCCGACATCCTCCGTATCGGTCGAGACCACTTGGCGACAGAAGGCGCCGCCGCACTCTCGCTGCGAGCCGTCGCACGTGATCTCGGCGTGGTGTCGTCCGCGGTGTACCGCTATGTTGCGAGTCGCGACGAACTACTCACCCTTCTGGTGGTCGATGCGTACGACGAACTCGGCGACACGGTCGACGCCGCAGTAACCGGGGTGGACGACCCGCACGACCGGTTCCGCGCGCTCGGCCGTGCCGTGCGCGAATGGGGCCTGCGCGAACCGGCGCGATACGCGCTGCTGTTCGGAAGCCCGGTCCCCGGCTACCAGGCGCCTGCCGAACGCACGACCCAGCCCGGAATCCGGGTCGTGGTCCGACTCGTCGGGATTCTGGCGGACGCGTATGCCGCGGGCGGGTTGCGGGCGATCGAGACCGTTCCGGTCCCCGACTCGCTCTCGTCGGATCTCTCGCGGATCAGAAGTGAGTTCGACGCAGAGCTACCCGACACGGTTCTCGCCCGCGGGATCCTGGTGTGGACCGGACTGTTCGGCGCGGTCGGCTTCGAGGTCTTCGGTCAATACGGCCGCGACACCTTCACCGACGTGTCGGCGCTGTTCGAACACCACCTCGGGGTTCTGGCCGACACTGCAGGATTCGTAACCACAAAGGCACAGCCACGGTGAGACAATGACGACGTGGCGCAGCACCAGGACGACCCCGAGGACCGCACCGCACCGTCGACCCCCAAGGTCCGTGCGGGGAATCTGCTCGTCGCAGGCACCGCGCTCTCCGAAGCCACGTTCCGGCGCACCGTGATCTACGTCATCGAACACAACGCCTCGGGCAGCTTCGGTGTCGTACTCAATCGAATCAGCGACACCGCCGTGGGCGCGATGCTCCCCCACTGGGCTCCCCTGTCGGCCTCGCCGGGTGCCCTGTACGTCGGCGGGCCGGTCCACCGGAACTCCGCTCTGTGCCTCGGCATCGCGAGGCAGGGCGCTTCGGTCGACAACATCAAGGGCGTCCGCAGGCTCGCGGGCCGGGTCGTGCTGGTCGACCTCGACACCGACCCCCAAACCCTCGCCCAGCACGTCGAGGGAGTGCGGATCTTCGCAGGGTATGCAGGGTGGAGTACCGGTCAGCTCGACGGTGAGCTCAGCAACGACGACTGGATGGTCGTTTCCGCCCACCCCCGCGACATCCTGGCCCCGGCCGGTACCGACATGTGGGCGAGTGTGCTGCGCCGCCAGCCGCTCCCGATGGCGCTGCTGGCGACCCACCCCATCGAGGTCGAGCGGAACTGACCGCATTGTCTTCGGCGCAAGCCAGGCCGTTCACGGCCGGGACAGCCGATCCCTCGACCGGTGTGTGAGTTCCTAAGGAATGTCAAGCCACTTCGAGCGTCGTAGGCTTGGTGTTGACGGGCCGGGTTGCTGGTGCGCTCTGCGACTCCTTCTGCTCCCGGCTCGTCCTGTTCTTGAGGCGCTGTGAGCGCCGGGTGTCGGCGGCTTGCTGGCGTCGTTTTGGGTCGATCTTGTGGTGGTCGCGAGCGATCTGACGGCCTTCCTCGGCGGTGATGACGTGGCCTGTCGTGTCGCGGATGACGTAGTGCTCGCCAGCCCGCCAACAGGCCACGATCCGGGTCAGCAGGACGGTCGCGATATGACACACGGCGGAGTCGTGGTGCCGGTCGCTGTCCATGAGCCGCTTGTACTTCGCCGCGAGCTGCGGGTCGGTCTTGCGGGCAGAGTCGGCTGCGGCGTACAGCGCTTCGCGTAGCAGTGGGTCGCCGGCCTTGGTCAGCCCGTGCTGGTGGTGGGACTGCCCGGACTGGGCAACCTTGGGCACGAGTCCGGATTAGGCACGAACTGCGGCGAGCAAGTGGAACCGGTGTGGGTCACCGATCCGGCCGGCGATGACACCGGAAGTGACTGGACCGACCCCGGGAGCAGAGGCGATGATCCCGGCCGGATCGGCTTCTTCGTACAGGTTCGCGATGCGTTCGTCGAGGTCCTCGATCTGCTCGGTCAGCACCTGGGCCTGCTCAGCTTCGACAGCGATGTCGGCGGCGAGCTCGGCGAAGTCGATGCCGACGTCAGGATCGGTGCCCCACAGGTCGAGGGACTCGCGGGCCGCCCTCAGCAGCGCGGTGGCGTGTGCCTCGCGCCAGGCGCCCCGGGAGTGACGGATCAGGAACCGGGTCAGCCGGGCGTGCCCGAGCCGGAGGAGAGTGGTCGGGTCGGCGTAGCGGACCAGCACCGCGAGCGCGGCCTTGCCGTAGTTCGATCCGAGCGCGTCGTACCAGGCCGGCCCGAGGAGCTCGAGGAACGCGTCGAGCCGGGAGTAGACAGCGGTGCGGCGCTTGACCACCGAGGACCGCATCTTCACCACCCGCCGGAGCGGTTCAGCGGGGCCGTCGCCGGTGTGGTCGCGGAGTCCTTCGGGGTGCAGCAGCGGCAGCCGGGCCAGCAGCTTGGAGTCGAGGTGGTCGTTCTTCGTGTGCTTGGAGTAGTAGGCCCGCAGGTCTGCGGACTGCGTGGTCGGGACCATCGAGACCACCGCGCCACGCCGCCGGAACCACGACGCGACAGGTGCCCAAGCGTTGCGGGTGGGTTCCATCACGACCCGCAGCGTGTCGCCTTCTTGGAGGTCGATGTCGGCCCATAGGTCGTCCAGGTCCGCGGGGCGGGTGAAGAACTTCTTCCCAGTCCACACGTAGGTTCCGTCGGTGCGGGCGAGGGAGGATTGATGAGCTGCTCGACAGGCGAGGTCGATGCCCAAGATCAGGGTTCACGGACTACCTTCCACGATTCGGTTGCAGGGGTCGCTCGGCCCGGATCGGTGACGGCATTGCCCAGACATTCCGTAAGCAGAAGTCCACGACGCCCACTGGTGGTCGTGCGGCTTCAAGTTCCCGAACAGAGACACCGGCCGAACCTCAGGCCGGCCCCGCGGACAGCCGCTCACTGTTCAGGAATCGCAAGCGTTCCAGTCGATGGCCTCGGTCCGTCCGCGGGGCACACACTCAATCTAAATGTCGGTGGTCGCTTGTACGGTGCGGGCGTGCAACTCAGATACCAATACCGCGTCTACCCGACGCCCGGCCAGCAGGACATGCTGGCCCGCTCGTTCGGATGCGCACGGGTGGTATTCAACGATGCACTTCGCGCCCGGCAGGACGCGTACGCAGCGGGGGTGAGGGTCTCGGACACCGACGTGCAGCGGTGGGTGGTCACCGCAGCGAAGAAGACCCCGCAGCGGGCATGGCTGGCCGAGGTGGCGTCGGTGGTGTTGGTCCAGGCCTGTCAGGACGCGCGGCGCGCGTATCGGAACTGGTTCGATTCGCTGTCCGGGAAGCGGAAGGGCCGCAAGATCGGGGCGCCTCGCTTCCGGTCCCGCAAGGACAACCGGCAGACGGTCCGGCTCACCCGCAACGGGTTCTCGCTGCGTTCGAACGGCACGTTGTATATCGCGAAGGTCGGCGAGTTGAAGGTGGTGTGGTCACGGGAGTTGCCGTCGGAGCCGAGCAGCGTCACGGTCATCAGGGATTCGGCGGGCCGATACTTCGTGTCGTTCGTGGTGGAGACCACCGACGAACCGATGCCCGAACTCGACTCCGAGGTGGGGATCGATCTCGGTCTCACCACGTTCGCGGTCCTGTCGGACGGGAAGGTCATCGAGTCGCCGAGGTTCTTCCGACGTGCCGAACGCAGACTCCGCAAGGCGCAGCAGAATCTGTCCCGAAAAAAGAAGGGTTCGAAGAACCGGGCCAAGGCCCGCCTCGAGGTCGCCAAAGCTCACGCGAGGGTGGCCGACGCCCGCAAGGATTGGGCACACAAGCACTCCACGAGGATCGTCCGCGAGAATCAAGCGGTGTTCGTCGAGGATCTGTGTGTCGCGGGCTTGGGGCGGACGCGGTTGGCGAAGTCGGTGCACGATGCCGGGTGGGGGATGTTCACTCGGTTGCTCGAGGAGAAGGCCGCCCGCTATGGGCGGACCTTCCAGCGGGTGGACCGGTGGTTTCCGTCGTCCCAACTGTGCTCGGTGTGCGGCGGGTCGGACGGTCCGAAACCGTTGTCGGTGCGGGAGTGGGCCTGCACGGCGTGCGGTGTGGTCCACGACCGGGATCTGAATGCAGCCAAGAATATCCTCGTCGCCGGACGGGCGGAGAGGCGAAACGCCTGCGGAGGGACTGTAAATCCTGCCGCCTAGCGGAAGGTATGTCCCTGTGAAACAGGAACCCACCGAAAGCGCCGAGCGGGCGCTGGTAGGAATCTCGGTCGTTCACGGCCGGGAGGACGTCAAAGATCACACGGTGTTCCGCCGGTCGGCGAGGGTGTTGATCGCGCCGGCCATCTCCTCGGCCCGTTCGGTCGTGATGGTGAGTTCGTGGCCCGATTCGGTGGTGATCACCAGTGCCGGTCCGGTGTTCGTGACCAGTCCGTACCGGTGGGGCCGCTTGATCCGCATTCCCCATCCGCCCCAGTCCTGGAACGGGCGTGTCTCGATGACCTTCGCGCCGATGATCTCCTCGAGGTCGTAGTCGAGCGAGGACGCTCCGAGGTTGCGCACCGAGACACCGCGCTCGTCGACGCGCACCGTGAACCGGAGCAGGCTCAGGACCAGGAAGCCCGCCGGGATCGCGATGGCCATGGGCCACCAGTTCCTTATCAGGATGCACACGATGATCACGGGCATCAGTACGAGAAGTGCGAGCACAAAGGTGGTGAGCCTGCCGGTGCCGACCTGATCGACGATGGGTAACTCGACGGGTCCGCGCGGGAGCAGTAGATCGGGCGTGGTCTTCGCCGACAGGCGCTCCCGGTGATCACGGAGCAGGAGCGCGCCGACCCATCCGACCGCGACGCCGAGACACATGCCGAGTCCGAGGGACCACGCGGGGAACGGCACCTCTGCGGGGTCGGACACATCCAACTGCACAGCCAGCGTCGCGACGTACAGCGTCGCCATCAGGAAGGTCACCGCGAGACCGATCACGAGCATGTAGCGACGCATCATCAATTGTGCTTGGGCGAGCGCAGCGATGGCGCTGCATCCTCCGCCGACCAGCGCGATGAGCAGGGCCATCGTCCAGGCGCCCGACATCGGGCTTGCGAACGAGTCGGGGGCGGCGCCCGAACCCGACCAGTGCGATGCGACCTCGGCGGGAAGGCGAGGCTCCCACACGACCGTGAGCCCAAGCACAGCGAGTGCGCACAGCAACGGGATCGCGAGCCCGAACAGTGCCCCCGCAGGATCGACGACGCGACGACTGGTCATGGGCACAGGATATGGATCACTGCCACGCGAAGGTGTGCGGGCGAACGATCAGGCGGTCGGTTCACACATTCCGCGCAGGCTGCACGCACCACACGACGTTCCGCAACCTTCGTCCGCGGGCTTCGTCGCCTCCGCGACCCGGGCCGCGATCGAACCACCGGCACCCGCCGTGAGCAGCGCTGCGACAACCGTGACGACGACCGCGATCACACCGCCGATCGTGGGCAGGGTGAGCGCCGCGACACCACCGAAGACGCACAACGCACCTGCGCCGAGCATGCTGGGTGCAGCGACCTTGTTGGCCATGGCGAAGGTTTCTTCATCGCGGAGGGACTCCGGCGTGCGCACACCCGCCCAGCGGTTGCGCGGAAGCTTGCCGGTCAGCGCCGCGACACCGACCGCGCCGATGGCGAGGGCGATAAGAAAAAGCAGAATGGCGACGATCAGCACCGGACCAGGATACCGCCGCGTGTGGCCGCCCCACTCCTCGGGTCGGGGCACGTTCTACCCTGGTTGCAGCCCACAAACGCCGGCCGAGTAGATAGCGATCACCGTGACCCGTCCCCCTCAGTCCTCTCCATCGTCGTCCGACGCCACCCCCCAGCACCGGTACACCGCCGAACTCGCGGGGCAGATCGAGCAGCGCTGGCAGGAGCTGTGGCGCGAGCGCGGCACCTTCCACGCACCGAACCCGGTGGGTGATCTCGCCGGTGACGTGCCCGCCGACAAGTTGTTCGTGCAGGACATGTTCCCGTACCCATCGGGCTCGGGTCTGCACGTCGGGCACCCCCTCGGCTACATCGCGACCGACGTCTACGCCCGGTTCCACCGGATGCAGGGACGCAACGTGCTGCACACGCTCGGCTACGACGCTTTCGGTCTGCCCGCCGAGCAGTACGCGGTGCAGACGGGCACCCACCCCCGCACCACGACCGACGCCAACATCGTCAACATGAAGCGGCAGCTCGGCCGTCTGGGGCTCGGTCACGACGACCGACGCTCGGTCGCGACCACCGACGTCGACTTCTACCACTGGACCCAGTGGATCTTCTTGACGATCTACAACGCGTGGTACGACGCCGCAGCCGGTAAGGCGCGCCGGATCAGCGAGCTCGAGGCCGAATTCGCCGATGGCACGCGCACCCTCGACGACGGACGTGACTGGGCATCGCTGTCGTCGAGCGAGCGTGGCGCGGTCCTCGACTCGTACCGCCTCGTCTACCAGTCGAATTCGCTCGTCAACTGGTGCCCCGGCCTGGGTACCGTCCTGGCCAACGAAGAGGTCACGGCCGACGGTCGTTCGGAGCGCGGTAACTTCCCCGTCTTCCGGAAGAACTTGCGCCAGTGGATGATGCGAATCACCGCATACTCCGACCGCCTCATCGACGACCTCGAGCACCTGGACTGGCCCGACAAGGTCAAGTCCATGCAGCGCAACTGGATCGGCCGCTCGCACGGCGCCCAGGTGGCGTTCGCGGTCGACGGTACGAACGCCGCGGTCGAGGTCTTCACGACCCGACCCGACACGCTCTTCGGCGCCAGCTACGTCACCCTCGCTCCCGAGCATGAACTCGTCGACGCGATCGTCGGATCGGCGTGGCCGGTCGGCGTCGACGTGCGGTGGACGGGTGGCGCTGCCTCCCCGGCCGACGCCGTTGCTGCCTACCGCGCCGCGATCGCCGCGAAATCCGATCTGGAGCGGCAGGAGTCGAAGGAGAAGACCGGTGTGTTCCTCGGCGCGTACGCCGTGAACCCCGTCAATGGTGAGAAGCTCCCGATCTTCATCGCCGACTACGTACTCACCGGTTACGGCACCGGCGCGATCATGGCCGTTCCCGGTCACGACCAGCGCGACTGGGAATTCGCGACCGCGTTCGGACTGCCCATCCGGGAGGTCATCTCCGGTGGCGACGTCGGAGCCGAGGCCTACACCGGCGAGGGCACACTCGTGAACTCCGGGCTGCTCGACGGACTGGACATCGCCGACGCGAAGAAAACCATCATCGCGAAGCTCGAGGAAGACGGCACCGGCACCGGCACTGTGCAGTACAAGCTGCGCGACTGGCTCTTCGCCCGGCAGCGCTATTGGGGCGAGCCGTTCCCGATCGTGTACGACGACCAGGGTGAAGCTCATGCATTGCCCGATTCGATGCTGCCCGTGGAACTTCCGGAGGTCGAGGACTACGCTCCGGTGTCGTTCGATCCGGATGACGCCGACTCCGAGCCGTCGCCTCCGCTCGCGAAGGCCTCCGACTGGGTGAACACCGAACTCGACCTCGGCGACGGGCTGCGGCACTACACTCGCGACACCAACGTGATGCCGCAGTGGGCGGGTAGCTCGTGGTACCAGCTGCGCTACATCGACCCGACGAATTCGGAAGAGTTCTGCGCCAAGGAGAACGAGGCGTACTGGACGGGTCCGCGTCCCGAACTGCACGGTCCGAACGACCCGGGCGGCGTCGACCTGTATGTCGGCGGTGTCGAGCACGCGGTGCTCCACCTGCTCTACTCGCGTTTCTGGCACAAGGTGCTCTTCGACCTCGGTTACGTCACGTCGTCGGAGCCCTACCGCCGCTTGTTCAACCAGGGCTACATCCAGGCTTACGCGTACACCGATTCGCGTGGCGTGTATGTTCCTGCCGAAGAGGTGGTCGAGCGCGACGGCAAGTTCTTCTGGCCGGGTCCTGACGGCGAGCAGGAGGTTGCCCGCGAATACGGCAAGATGGGCAAGTCACTCAAGAATTCTGTTGCGCCCGACGAGATCTGCAACGACTACGGTGCAGACACCCTGCGTGTGTACGAAATGTCGATGGGGCCGCTCGATCAGTCGCGTCCGTGGGCGACGAAGGATGTCGTGGGTGCGTCACGGTTCCTGCAGCGTGCGTGGCGCCTCGTCGTCGACGAGGAGAGTGGCGCTGTCCGGGTCACCGAAGACGAGCCGGGCGAGGACACGCTGCGCGCGCTGAACAAGGCCGTCGCAGGTGTGACCGATGATTATGCCCATCTGCGCGACAACACCGCGATCGCGAAGCTGATCGAGTACACGAACCACCTGACCAAGCAATATCCTTCGGGTGCTCCGCGTACCGCGGTCGAGCCACTGGTACTGATGACGGCTCCGGTCGCGCCGCACCTTGCCGAGGAGCTGTGGTCGCGGCTCGGGCACTCCGAACCGCTTGCGCACGGGCCTTTCCCGATCGCTGATGAGAAGTGGCTGGTCGAGGACACCGTCGAGTACCCGATCCAGGTCAACGGCAAGGTTCGTAGCCGGATCACTGTTCCCGCTGACGCAAAGGCGGATGCGATCGAGGCGGCGGCACTGGCCGAGGCGAAGATCGTGGAGTTGCTCGGCGGCGCTGCGCCGCGCAAGGTGATCGTGGTGCCAGGGAAGATGGTCAACATCGTCAAGTAGGGCGTGGAGTCGAGTAGGGCGCAGGGACAGCGCAGCCGCCGCACATGTGAACCCGGCTGCGTCATCCGAGCGAAGACCGACTGCGAGTACGTGATCACCCTCGGTCGCAATCGCAACTCCGAAACTGTTCAGCAGCAGGATATTCCGGCTGGGGCCGACTTCGTCTCCCCGGCCGGAGCAGCGCTGCCGCAGCACACGTCGCTCACGGAGCCGGGGGTTCTGTCCAGGTGCTGCGGGCTCGAGCCGAAGGTGTCCGAACCGGCGAGGACGGTGTAGACCTCCCACTTCTCCCCGGCCGGGCCGGTGACCCATACCTTGTCCTGGGTCGCGAAACAACAGGTGGTGCCGATTTCCTCCTCGGTGAACAGCCCTTCCTCGGATAGGCGGGCGATCTCGCTGTGGACCTTCTCACTGGAGTCGACCTCCACGCCGAGGTGGTTGATCGTCCCGCCCTTGCCGGGATTCTCGAGCAGGACCAGCTTGAGTGGCGGCTCGGCGATTGCGAAGTTCGCGTAGCCGGGCTCGAGCTTGGCAGGTTCGACTCCGAACAGCTTCGAGTAGAACGTGACCGCCTCGATCAGGTCGTCGACGTTGAGGGCAAGTTGTGCGCGTGACATGGTGGCTCCACTTGTGTGACATATGTCGAAATACTGGTCGGCTACAGAGTGCGCCACCTTTTCGACATATGTCAAGTAGGCGGATAGTCTCAACTCATGCCCAAAGCCTTGCCCGTCATCGACGTCAGTGCACCGATCTGCTGCGCACCGGTATCGGCCGCGCCGATGAGCGAGGACGCTGCTCTCGAACTTGCGTTGCGTCTCAAGGCCCTCGCTGATCCGGTACGCATCACGCTCATGTCGATCCTGCTCACCGCCGATGGCGGCGAGATGTGCACGTGTGATCTCGCAGCCGGTGTCGACCTCACCGAATCCACCGTCAGTCACCACCTCGGGCAACTCCGCAAGGCCGGAATGGTCGACTCCGAACGACGCGGGATGAACGTCTTCCACCGTCCCCGTGGCGAGTCCCTCGACGCTCTGCGTGTGGTGCTGGATCCGAACTGCTGTCGTTGAACGACCGGGTCTTGATAGCTTGGTTGATGGAGTTGTACAGCCGAGTATCTCGGTTCCCCTTAGGAGAAAGTAACTTTCGCACTGTGAACAAGCCCCTGGCCGCCGGTTTCGTGTGTCTCGCCATGTGTGCCCTGACCTCCTGCGGCACCGATTCCGGCAGTACCGAGACCGACGCGGTGTCCACTCCAGCGGTCGCAGTCGTACCGTCGGAGGTGGTTCTTTCCGACGTCGATGCCCCGGCGGGATACATCCACACTGATGTGGCCGACACGCTCGACTCGGATATGGGTGAGGTGAGCAACGACGAGGTGATCGCGATGTTCGAGGAGATCAGCGGCAGCACGGTCACCGATCCCGAATCGTGTGGCGCACTCGTGCCCACCGCGGTGGATACCGTGCTGAGACTGAACCGGGATCGTGCAGGCACGGCTGTCTCGGAATATGCGTCCGACGGCAGCCAGGGAACCGACAGTTCTGTCACCGTCATGGTCACCACCGGTGACACCGGTAGTCGGGTGGTCGAGAACCTCGACGAGTGCGCAAGTTTCACCCGGACGAGTTCATCCGGTGACGCCGAAGCATCCGTCACCTACCGCGTCTCCACTTTGGAACTCGATGTGGAAGGTGCCGAGAGTCTCACGGCGGCTCGGGCGGAGGCGGACCAGGGCGGGGCAGCAGAGTCCACCACCGTCGTCGCCGGAACGGTCGACGGTGTCTACTTCCAGATCAACGCGACCGGGCCCGTCGATGATCAGTTGGTCGTCGACCTGGCGGAAAGGCAGATCGGTAAGATCGCCGGAGCTTGAGCAGTGCGGAACGGGCGCGACGAGCGGTATCGACAACTCCACCCGGAGATGGTAATTCTGGAAACAGCGTCGCGTGTCGATGACGGACTGCGTCAGGCATGGAGGCGTCGAACCCCAAGGGATTCCTCTTGACCATCTCTCTCGATCACACAATCATCGCTGCCAGAGACAAACAGCACTCGGCGTATTTCCTGACGACTCTGTTCGGTCTGCCCGATCCGGTCCCGGCCGGTCGATTCCTGGCCGTCCAGCTCGCCAACGGCGTCACCCTCGACTTCGCCGAGCCGCCGCCTCACGTCGAGTTCTCGCCCCAGCACTACGCGTTCCTGGTGTCGGAGGAGGATTTCGACCGGATCCACGGGCGCATCCTCGAGCAGAAGCTCGAACACTGGGCCGATCCCCAGCAATCCGCGCACGGGATCAACCACAACGACGGCGGACGCGGAACCTACTTCCTCGATCCGTCAGGTCACTATCTCGAAATCATCACCCGGCCATACGGTTCGGGCGGATAGCGCACTATCGAAGCTGCTCGTGCACGAAATCCAGGACGTCGTCGAGCACCTCGTCGCGGTTCGTCTCGTTGAAGATTTCGTGTCGTGCCCCGGGATACTGCTTCGATGACGAACCGCGGCCGGAGAATGTCGCCCAGCCGGTGGCGGTGCCGTCCACCGGGACCAGTGCGTCGTCGCTGCCGTGCAGCCAGAGCACCGGCACGGTGTCGACGGCACCTGCCGCAATGATGGTGCCGAGACAGTCCTTCAGCGCTTCGAGAGTGCGTCGCTTGAACGGACCGTGCCACACGAGCGGATCGTCGACATAGGCGCGACCCACCTCCGGGTCGCGCGACAGGGTCGACGGATCGACAGGGGCGTCGGGGATCTCGTCTGCGGCGAGAAGTGTGTCGATGACCGCCCACGTGCCGAGCACCGGGCCGGAGAGGACGACCGCGGCGAGTTCGTCGCCGTGGAGTTGGGCGTAGCGCGCGGCGATCATCCCGCCCATCGAATGGCCGATGAGAACGACGGGGAGGTCTGGATGTTCGCGTCGTGCGGTGAGATCGAGAAGGCGGAAGTCATGGACGACGTCCTCGAAGTTCTCGACGAGTACCCGTTCGCCGTCGCTGAGGCCGTGCCCGATGTGGTCGACCGCGTACACGGCGGCGCCGTCGGCGATCAAGCGCGTCGCGACGTAGTGGTATCGGCCCGAGTGTTCTCCGTAGCCGTGGCACAGCAGCGCGATGTAGCGGGGTGACTCCGGTTCCCAGCGTCGTGCGGCGAGCGTGGTCGTGTGCCCGGTGAGGGTGAAGGCGATGTCTGCGCTCATGCGATGGCATTCCTGTCGGTGGGAATGAATGTTGCGCACAGGATTGCATGTTCGGCCCCTGGCCGAGGATGCGATCGTGCACTACTCTGAAAAATAGAACACGTTCTAACATCGAAGGGGCATCATGGCACCGTCTCGTGAAGCAATCCGCGACACCGTCGAGGACTACGTCCGCGCAGTGGCGAAGGGCACCGTCGACGATGTCCTCGCGCTCTACGCGCCGGGTGCGACCGTCGAAGATCCCGTCGGCACTCCCGCACGCACCACGGAAACGGAGATCCGCGAGTTCTACAGCGTGATCGAACCGCTGGACCAAACCGGTGAAGTGCTCACCCTCAAGATCGCCGAGAACAATGCCGCTTTCCTCTTCCGCCTGGTCACGCACCTGGGTGAGCAGGACATGGTGATGGAGGTCGTCGACGTCATGACCTTCGACGACGACGCGAAGATCACCGGCATGAGGGCGTATTGGAGTCAGGACGACATGCAGACGGTGCCCGCGACCTGATGCCTGTCCGCTCGGTCGAAATCGATGGTTTCACGTGGAACATCCACGACGAGGGCAGAGGACCCACGGTCGTGCTGTGCCACGGATTCCCCGGCCTCGGCTACAGCTACCGGCATCAGGTGGAGACACTTTCCGCGGCGGGCTACCGCGCGGTCGCTCCCGACATGCCGGGTTACGGAGGTACCGACCGCCCGGAGTCCGTCGAGGACTACACCAACGTCGCGGTCGCGGATCGGTTGACGAGGCTCCTCGATGCACTCGGCATCGAACGAGCCGTATTCGTCGGACACGACTTCGGTGCGCCCGCAGCATGGACGACAGCACTGCGGCACCCGGGGCGGGTAGCCGGGCTGGTTCTGCTCTCGGTGCCGTACGCGCCGGATCGCCTGCCTTCGCGCCCTACCGAGTTGTACGCGGCGATGGCGCGCAAGCACTTTCTGCACCTGCACTACTTTCAGCAGCATGGTGTCGCCGAGGCCGAACTGGATCCGCACGCTGCGGAGTTTCTTCAGCGTCTGTTCTTCGCACTGTCGGGTGCATATCGGTACCTCGACGTCTGGGACCATCCCTCGGAGGGGCGCGGATACCTCGACGTGCTGCCCGCGGCGCCGGAGCTTCCATGGGACTGGCTCAGCGAAGCGGAACTCGAGCATTACGCGAGCGAGTTCTCCCGTAGCGGTTTCGGCGGTGGGCTCTCGTGGTACCGCGCCTACGACGCGAACTGGGAGGCATCCGCACAATACGACGGTGCGCACCTCACGGTGCCGACATTGTTCGTCGCCGGGGCATCGGACCCCGTGATCACGATGTCGGGGCCGCATGCGCTCGACCGCATGCGGCAGACCGTGCCAGACCTCCGCGGGATCCATCTGCTCGACGGTGCCGGACATTTCGTGCAAATGGAGCGCCGGCGCGAGGTCGACGACCTGTTGCTCGGTTTCCTTGCGGATTTGTATCCGCGCGAACGATCCGAATAACCCGGCGCGGCCGGTCTCGTCGACCTAGGCTGACGAACGTGGCCCCCGACACCGCAGTACGCGGATGCGGACTGGTGCTCGCCCTGACCGCGCTCGTGGCAGGTGCGTGTTCGTCCGGCGGTTCCGGTTCTCCGGATCCCGTGCGACTCGACATCGCGACCGCGCAGAGCGACCACCCCTGGACCGGACTTCTGCTTCCGGCCCAGGTTCCTGTGGCGGTCCCGCCACCGCCGGACGACGCGCTCGCAGAGTCCGGAGATCCGGTATCACACGACGGAACGCCCGCGGTCGCAGGCGACCGCGTCGCGCTCTACGGGGGAAGTCTCGACCGGGAACTGTGCGACCGGAACGAACTGGTCGCGACCCTTACCAGCGATTCGGCCAAGGCTGCCGCCTGGAAGGCCAAGGTCGGCGCCGACGACATCCTCGAGTACACGAGCGCCCTGACCCCGGTGCTGCTCCGCGCGGATACCCGCGTCACCCGCTACGACTACATGGACGGCACGGCACGCCCCGTCCAAGCGGTACTGGAAACGGGGACCGTCGTGCTCGTCGACGACCACGGAATGCCGCGCGTGCGATGCGCACGCGGAAACCCACTGTCTCCACCCGTACTCGCGAGTGACACCGACATCGAAGGCACCCAGTGGACGGGGTTCGATCCCGAACGACTGCTCGTCGTCCAGGCGGCAGCGGATGCGGTGAATGAGTTGAAGGTCGTCGACATTACGACCGGTGACCTGCTTGCGGTGCCGATCGGTGCGGGCCCGCTCGCTCCGAGTGCGCCGCCACCGGCGCCTTCCGAGGCACCGGAGTCTCCGCAGACCCCCGATGCCGTCGAGCAGAACCCGGCCCCTGCACCGGTCCCGGTGCCGAGACCTCAGGCAGAGGCAGTACCTCCGCCGCAAGCGCCACCGCCACCGCCCCCTCCGGCGCCCGAGCCGCCACCTCCCCCGCCCCCGGCACCCGAACCTGCGCCGCAGATCCCGCCGCCACCCGCACCCGCACCCGCGCCGGCTCCACCGCCGCCGCCGCAGATCCGGATCAATGTTCCGGGCGCACCTCCGGTGGTCATTCCCTTACCGTTCTGAGTGCGTGCTCAGGACTCGGGCGGCGACCACGGCCGCAGGATGATCTCGGCCGGATGCGCATCGGCGGGAGTATCGATGGCGTTTCGGACGGCACGCGCCACCGTCGATGCCTTCAGGAACCGCGAAGGCTCGTAGTCGTTCCCCTCGCTCGCCACGATGGCACGTTGCATGTCGGTGTCGATGCGACCCGGGTGCACCGACGTCACCCGCAACGCAGGTTCTTCGAGACGAAGCGCGTCACCGAAGGCACGCAGCGCGAACTTGCTCGCGGCATACGCGCCCCACCCGGGGTTCGCACGGATACCGGCTCCCGAATTGATCAGTACGACATGCCCGTGTGCGGACCGCAATGCCGGGAGCAGCAGTCGAGTCAGTGCGACCACGGAGAGAAGGTTCGCGTCCATCATGTGTCGCCACTGTTCGACCGAACTGTCGGCGATGGTTCCGAGTTCGGCCGCGCCCGCATTGTGGACGAGGACGTCAAGCCGCTCGATCCCGGCCGTCGCAGCAGTCAGTGCGTCGTGATCGAGCAGGTCGACGGGCCACGGAGTGGCGCCGGGGAGTTCGTCGGTGATCGCGGTGAGTGAATCGGGCCTGCGGCCGCCGAGGAGGAGGTTGTGGGTGGGAGCGAGTTCGCGGGCGATCGCGGCGCCGAGGCCGCGGCTCGCTCCGGTGATGAGAGCTGAAGGTCGCATCCGATCACACTAGGACGGGCGACTTCAGTGGGCAGCGAGAATCTCGGCGAGTGTGTCGTCGGGAGGCGTCGATATCGCCGGGTCGCGGGGAAAGCGGAGCTCCAGGAACGCTTTCGGGCGCGACAGAACCCATTCACGCAGGTGACTACGCACCTGCGACCGGTACCGCACCTGCCCGTCCGCTACGACGCCGGTCGCGTCGATGCCCGCGCGCAGGCACAATGCGACAGCGCGCGCCACATGGAACCGTTGCGTAGCGATGTTCGCCTCTCGTACCCCGAATGTGCGCACGGCCCGCTGCGCAGTGTCGAAGGTGTCGAGGCCGTACGGGTCGGCGACGATGCGGTTGCGATCCACGCCGTGTGAGGTGAGGTAGTCGATCATCGCGGTGATCTCGTCGCCGGAGCGTCCCGCGGCGTCACCGGAGACAAGAACTGCCCGGGCGCGTCCGTCCCGGACGAGCGACACCGCGACATCGAGACGTCCGCGTAAGAATCCGCCAGGTTTGCCGTCTCGTACCCGCGCGCCGGGCACGATGACCACGGCGGCCGGTGGTGCGTCGGTGAGGCTGTACATCCTGCCGCGAGCAGAGGACGCGACCTGCGACGACACCCACAGCAATGCCGACACGGTCGCGACGCATCCGGAAAGCAGCACTGTGCGACGTCTCGACATGCAACCCACATTACGGAGCGCAACCTGTGCGGACACGTCCACAATGGGGTAATGGACCCGGTGGCCGCTCTTCGCGAGGTCGCGTTCTGGCTCGAGCGTCAGCACGCGTCGACCTATCGCGTGCAGGCATATCGGAACGCGGCCGACGTGGTTGCGGGACTGTCCGACGTCGCACGGCAGAAGCATCGCCGCGCCGACGATTGGACCGAACTCGCCGGCATCGGTCCGAAGACGGCCACCGTGATTCGGGAGGCGTTCGACGGTGTACCCGAATACCTGCGAAGTGTGCGCGACGACGCCGAACCGATCGGCATCGGCGGGCGAGAACTCCACGACGCGTTGAAGGGCGATCTGCATACGCATTCCGACTGGTCTGACGGCGGTAGCCCCATCGACGAGATGCAGCGGACCGCAACGACGATGATCGGCCACGAGTACATGGCCCTGACCGACCACTCCCCGCGTTTGACGGTCGCGAACGGGCTCAGCGCCGAGCGGCTGCACACACAGCTGGCCGTCGTCGCGAAACTGAACGAGAACGCCGAGGGCACCAGGATCCTCACGGGTATCGAGGTGGACATCCTCGACGACGGGTCGCTGGACCAGGATGAAGGACTCCTCGCCGAACTCGACATCGTGGTCGCGAGCGTGCACTCGAAGCTGCGAGACGACCGGTCGACGATGACCAAGCGGATGTTGCGAGCCGTGCAGAATCCGAATGTGGACGTCCTCGGGCACTGCACGGGCCGGCTCGTCACGGGCGGTCGCGGGCAGCGCCCGGAGTCGACGTTCGACGCGGAAGCGGTGTTCACGGCGTGCCGTGACTACGACACGGCGGTGGAGATCAATTCGCGCCCCGAGCGTCGTGATCCACCGTCGAGGCTGATCGATCTTGCTCTGGATATCGGGTGCCTGTTCTCGATCGACACCGATGCGCACGCTCCCGGGCAGCTCGATTGGCTCGGTTTCGGTTGCGAACGAGCGGCCGAGCGCGGTGTCGAACCCGATGACGTGATCAATGCGTGGCCGATGGATGATCTGTTGACGTGGACGAGACGGTAGGAGCGGCGTGGAATATCTCGATGTGCTTGTCGTCGGCGCAGGACTGTCCGGCATCGGTGCCGGATACCGGCTGCAGACGCAGTGTCCCGACCGCACCTACGCGATCCTCGAGGCGCGCGAGAGTATCGGCGGCACCTGGGATCTGTTTCGGTACCCGGGGATTCGGTCCGACAGCGATATGTACACGCTCGGATTCCCGTTCCGTCCGTGGCGCGGAGAGAAGTCGATCGCCGACGGCGCGAGCATTCTGCAGTACGTGCGCGACACCGCCGCCGAGTACGGTATCGACGACAAGATCCGATTCGGGCATCGCGTCGTCTCTGCGTCATGGTCGACCGCCGCCGCGCGCTGGACGGTTCGAGTGGAGTCGGCGGGTGCGGAGATCGAACTGAGCTGCGCTTTCCTGTATTTGTGCAGTGGGTACTACAGCTACGAATCCGGTTATCTGCCCGACATTCCCGGCATCGGTGATTTCGCCGGAACCCTCGTGCATCCCCAGTTCTGGCCCGATGATCTCGACTACGAGGGCAAGAAGGTCGTGGTGATCGGCAGCGGCGCAACCGCGATGACGCTTGTGCCCTCGCTCGCGGACAGAGCCGAGCACGTGACGATGCTGCAGCGCTCGCCGTCGTACGTGATGTCGTTGCCGTCGCGCGATCCGATCGCGAGACGCATTCGGAAATACCTGCCCGACAAGATATCCCATCGGGTCATCCGCGCGAAGAATACGGTGACCAATCTCGGTTTCTACCAACTGTGCCAGCGTCTTCCCGGAGTGGCGAAACCGGTGCTGCGCCGGCTTGCGCAGCGTCACCTGCGCGACGGTTCGGCGGTGGAACCGCACTTCACCCCGAGTTATCGGCCGTGGGATCAGCGCATGTGCCTCGTCCCCGACGCAGATCTGTTCAAGGCCCTCAACTCGGGTGCTGCGGACATCGTGACAGACCACATCGACACGGTCACCGAGAAGGGTGTGCAGCTGAAGTCGGGCGACCATCTCGATGCCGACATCCTCGTGACCGCGACCGGGCTGCGCCTCGTCCCGGCCGGCGGTCTCGACTTCACGATCGACGACCGGAAGGTGGATCTCGCCGACCACTACACCTATCGCGGGATGATGCTCAGCGGTGTACCCAACCTCGCGCTGTGTCTGGGCTACACGAACGCGTCGTGGACGCTGCGCGCTGACCTCGCATCGCTGTACGTGTGCCGTCTGCTCAATCACATGCGGTCGAGCGGGTATCGCGTTGCGCGCCCCGAATCGCATCACGACGCCTCGCCTCGGCCGCTGCTCGGTTTGACGTCGGGCTACGTCACCCGTTCGGAAAGTATTCTGCCGAAACAGGGTTCACGTAGCCCGTGGTTGATGCGACAGAATTATCTGCTCGATCTCCCCGCGATGCGATTCGGCCGGATCGACGAGTCGATGGATTTCGCCTGAACCGGTACCGTCACCGCTTCTCGACGGTGCCGTCGGGATACTTCGCGAAGCGTCCGGCGTCGGCCGCGTGGACGGGGCTGTCGCTCTCCCACGGCCAACCGCCGAACCCGGTGCGGCGGTAGTCGTCGAACGCCTGCTGAATGCCTGCCTCGTCGTTGAGCACGAACGGACCGTACGACGCGACAGGTTCCCCGATCGGACGTCCCTGCAGCATGAGGATCTGGGTGGGGCCCTCGCCTGCGGCGAGCACGAGGGGTACGGAGGCATCGACGACGGCACCGTGCCCTGCGCTCACCTGGCGATCACCGAGCTGCACTGGAGATCCGTTGTATACGTACAGAACACGTCGGGTCCCCGAACCTGCTGCAGCAGGTAGTGTCCACTGCGAGCCGGGTGTCAGGTCGATGTTCCAGATCGCCACGTCGGTGTCGGGGCGTGACGCCCACGAGTGCGGCGGCGGAGCCGGAGCGGTCGCGTCGTCCAGCTTTCCTGCGAGGACTCGGACGGCAACGGTCCGATCGGTATCGTCGGTGAATGTCACCGTCGGTGTGTCCTCGTTCCACAGCATCGCGAAGTGCGGGTCGGCGGTCTTCGACTCGGCGGGCAGATTGAGCCAGATCTGGAACAGCTCGAGCGGATTGTCGTCCTCTTGATTCAACAGCGGAAACATCTCGCTGTGCACGACGCCGTGTCCGGCGGTGAGCCATTGGGTGTCGCCGCCGCCGAATCGGGCGGATGCACCGACGGAGTCGGAGTGGTCGATGAAACCCGAGCGCACGAACGTGACTGTTTCGAACCCGCGATGCGGATGGCCGGGGAATCCGGGGACGGTGGTGCCGTGGTACATGTTCCATCCCGAAGGGTTCCCGAAATCCTGCCCGAGCGGACGCCCGTCGAGCGATGCATCCGGTCCGAGATCCGCATTGCCCGCGGGATACGCATCGACGTGGTGGGCGACGAACAGGAACGGGTCGATCGTCTGCCAGGGTGAACCCAGTTCGAAAACCTGCAGTACGGGCGAATGTGTCGAAGTCATGCAGGCTTCAACAACTACGAGTGACCGGGTGTTCCCGGCCGAGGTGCAGGCCCGGACCGCCGGGGTGCCTCGCTGTCGTCGAGGACCTTCGAGCCCGCCGCGAACGTGCGTGTTTGCTCCGTGTGTTTGATCTGTGCGGGCACGGCACCACCGAGCAGGTCGCGAATCAGGGCGTCGGACTCTCCGAGCGGCCGGTCGCTGCCCGCGATGATGAGATTGCCGTAGCGCCGGCCTTTGAGCATTGCCGGATCCGCGATCATCGCGGTGTGCTCGAACACCGATCCGATGGTCGCGGCCTCGCGTCGGGCGGTGGTCAGGTCGCGGGTATCGCCGCAGTTCACGACGTAGAGACCACCGGGCGCCAGGACGCGTCTCGCCTGTCGCGTGAACTCGACGGTCGTCAGCGCCACCGGTGTCCGGTCGATCGCGAACACATCGCGGACGATGACATCCCGCGTTGCGTCGGTGAGCGAGGTGAGAACCGACCGGGCCTCGCCCACCCGGATCCGAAGCAGCGGTGCGCGAGGTAGATCGAACCACTCGCGCACCAGCTCGGCGAGACGCCCGTCGATCTCGACGACGACCTGCCGGGCCTCGGGATACGTCGCGGCGAGGTACCGCGCCATGGTGCACGCACCGCCGCCGAGGTGCAGGACACGCAGCCGGGTGTCGCGTGAGAAGTGACTGTGTACCAGCATCGTGATCCAGCGCATGTACTCGAACTCGAGAAGTGTCGGATCGTCCGGGTCGATGTGGGAACTCGGCACGCCGTTGACCTCGAGAATCCATCCCGAGTCGCGGTACGGGTCCTTGATCAGCTCACACGTACCCGTATCGGTGTCGTACAACCCTGCGACCGGTACATGGCTCGACACAGTCGGCTTGGCCCGGCCAGCCCTGCGTCTGCCCATGTGACGAGCCTAGTACGAGACGCCCGAGGTGCGTATTCGACCGAAAGCCGGAGAATGGGACGATGCCGGACCGCGGATTCACCCCCACCCAGCTCGCCGCACGCGCTGCATATCTACTTCGCGGCAACGACCTGGGCACCATGACCAGCGCTGCGCCCAAGCTGTACCCGCACATGTGGAGCTGGGACGCGGCGTTCGTGTCGATCGGACTGGCTCCGCTGAGTGTGGAGCGCGCCGTAGTCGAGCTCGACACTCTCCTGTCGGCGCAATGGTCGAACGGCATGATCCCGCACATCGTGTTCGCGGGCGGTGTCGACGGATACTTTCCCGGGCCGTCGCGGTGGGAATGCAACCGGCTCGCGGCCCACGCACCGAAAGGGGTACAGACCTCCGGGATCACTCAGCCGCCGGTGCACGCGATCGCTGTCCAGCGCATCCTCGACCACGCTCGTCGACACGGTCGCAGCACCCGCGCGGTCGCCGATGCGTTCCTGGATCGGCGCTGGCCCGATCTGATGCGCTGGCATCGCTGGCTGGCGGAGGCCCGGGACATCGGTGGCAACGGACGTATTGCGATCTTCCACGGATGGGAGTCTGGTATGGACAATTCGCCGCGGTGGGACGCCGCCTACGCGAATGTCGTCGTCGATGCCGTCCCCGAATTCCGTCGCGAGGACCTCGCTCATGTCGCCGATCCGGGTGAGCGACCCAGCGATGTGGAGTACACCCGCTACCTGTATCTGCTCGAGGAGATGAAGGCCGCGCGGTACGAGGACGACGTGCTCGCCGAGACAATGGGTTTCGCAGTGGAGGACGTCTTCGTCAGTGCCGTGTTCGCGTTGTCGTGCGAGGTACTCGCCGAGATCGGTGAGGAAGAGTCGCGCCCCCACGCCGACGTACGGGAACTGCGCGGGTGGGCCGACCGGTTCCGCCGCGGCATCGTCGACTCGGCCGATGCGCGGACGGGCGCAGCGAAGGACTTCGACCTCAGAACCGGGAAGTGGGTGGCCACAGACACCCTCGCGATGTTCGCGCCGCTGATCAGCGGAGGGCTGGAGCGGCCGGTCGAGCGGTCGTTGCTGCGCACCTTCGAAGGCCCGAAGTTCTGCGGCCACCCCGACCTGCGCTACGCGGTGCCACCGTCCACGTCGCCGGTGTCACTGGACTTCCGGTCGCGGGAGTACTGGCGGGGCCCGGTGTGGCCCGTCATGACGTGGTTGTTCTCGTGGGTGTTCGCGCGCCGCGGCTGGATCGAACGCGCGAACACCCTGCGAGCAGAGGGGCTGCGGCAGGCCAGTGGCGGCTCGTTCGCCGAGTACTACGAGCCGTTCACCGGCGAACCTCTGGGTAGCATGCAGCAATCCTGGACCGCTGCAGCAGTTCTCGACTGGTTGGGCTAGCTGCGCCCCGGCCTTCATGGCCGAATGTCACCCTTGGTCGATTGAACTGCATGAAGGTGACGTTCGGCCATTCGCGGTAGGGCAATCAGACGCCGATCCGGCCTCCGCCACTCTTCCATGCCGCGACCACCGACGGGCGCGGTTGCGAGTCACCGCCGTCGGGCCAGTGCGACCCCGGGCTGTCCCACGATGCGTCGTCGGTCTCGCCGGGATGCTGGACACACACCACGACGCGGCCGTCCTGAATGATCGGTCCGCATGTCTCGGCACCGACCGGCACGGTGAGGAACTGCTTCGTCTCACCGCGGCGCGGTCCATCGAGGACCACGGCGAACAGTCCGTCGTTGGAACCGAGTGCGTTTCCGTCGGTGGAGATCCACAGGTTGCCGTGTGGATCGAACGCGAGGTTGTCGGGACACGAAATCGGACTGACCTGGGATTTGTCGAATCCACCGAAGTAGGTGTCGGCGGCGGAAGGGTCGCCGCACACCAACAGGAGATTCCACGTGAACGACGTACCGGCGTGGTCGTCGTCGATCTCGAGCACCTGACCGTTCTTGTTGTTGTTGCGCGGGTTGGCTTCGTCGGCGGCAGCGCCACCGTCGACGCCGCGCTTGGTGTTGTTGGTCAGCGCGACGTAGACCTTGCCGGTGACGGGGTTGGCCTCGAAGTCCTCGGGCCGGTCCATCTTGGTGGCGCCGGCCTTGTCGCCCGCCAAGCGGGTGAACACCGCGACTTCTTCGGCACTCATCCCGTCGACGAGGGATTCGCTCGTGCCGTCCTCGTTCGCGCGCAGCAAGGGAATCCACGTTCCGGTACCTGTGAATGCGCCGCTCTCGGGCAGATCTCCCGAGCCGTCGACGGCATCCGGGTTGTCGCCCTCGAGCACCGCGACGTACAGCGTGCCCGCGTCGAGCAGTGTCATGTTGTGAGCCGTTGCGGCGCGGGAGTTTCCATCCTGCATCTTGCGGGACGAGACGAACTTGTACATGTAGTCGAAGCGCTCGTCGTCGCCGCTGTACGCGACGACCGTTCCGTCACCGGTGACGTGGATGTTGGCTGCTTCGTGCTTGAAGCGGCCGAGCGCTGTGTGCTTGACAGGCGTCGACGTGGCGTCGAAGGGATCGATTTCGACGACCCAGCCGAACCGGTTGACCTCGTTGGGTTCTGCTGCAATATCGAAGCGGCGGTCGAAGCGCTCCCATTTGCGGCCGGAGGCGCCACCTTCGAGTCCGTACCGGGCGAGGCGTTCGGCGCCGGCGGGATCGGTGACCGTCTCGGCGTTCGCGAAGTACTGGTTGAAGTTCTCCTCGCCGGAAAGCACGGTACCCCACGGGGTGACGCCACCCGCACAGTTGTTGAGTGTTCCGGCCACCCGCCTACCGGTGGGGTCGGCGGTGGTCTTCAGCAGGTCGCTGCCCGCTGCCGGGCCTGTGACCAGGAACTCGGTGGTGCCGGTGATGCGCCGGTTGTACTCTCCGAACTCCGGTGTGAGACGCCCGGATCCGGACTCGCCCTTGACCTGGACGACCGACATCCCGTGGTTCGCGATGCCGATGCGGACCTGCTCCTCGGTCGGGTTCTCCTCGTCGTACCCGGCGAACATGAACGGCTCGGTGCTGTATTCGTGGTTGACGACGAGCAGGTACGTGTTCGGGACACCGTCGACGGGCAGCAGGCCGGCGAAATCGTTGTTGAATCCGAACTGTTTCTCCTGCGCTGCTGCAGTCTGGTTGTCGATATCGAAGTCGGGGGCGTCCGGGAGGACCTTGTCGCCCCAGCGGATCACGACTTCCTGCTCGTAGCCCTCGGGCACGGTCACCGCATCGTCGGTGTTGGGAGCGACGGCGACGAAGTCGGTGCCGGCGGGGCTGGGGCCGAGATCGGCGGCACCCTGGGTGCCGCCCTCGGCGGGCGCGGCAGCGGAATCGTCGGAGCATGCGACGAGCGCGCCTCCGGCGCCCACGGCGAGCACGGCCATCGCGCCGCCGCGCAGCACGCCGCGCCGAGACACCGCGTGACGCACGAGGTCTCCGAAGTAGGCGCCGCCGGAGGTGTTGGGCACGTTGTGCGAGCACGCGTCGCCGCACTTGTACTTGCAGGTGATGTTCGAACGCGACGACTTGCCGTCGTGCATGACGATCAGAGGTAAATCTTTGCGGGCCACGGGGCTGTCTCCCTCATCTTCTAGGTACAACCGAGGGACCGTAGAAGCCGGAAGCGTGTCGAAGGCAACGAGAAGGTGAACGCAGGGTGAGTGTTCGAAGATCACGGACCGGCCGGCTCGAATGAGGGCACGCTCCCTGTGTCGTCCTCGTCGTTCTCGCCGGGTCGCAGGTCGATGAACGGTTCGATCCGCTTGGTGATCGCGTCGTTGTAGGCCTCGGGCGCCTGGATCGGGTTGGCGTGCCCGGTGTGATCGAGCTTCGCGACGAGCAGTGTGCCGTCGACTCCGCCGGAGTGGTCGACGAGGGCCTGCTGCGTGTACTCGACGTCCACCACATGATCGTTCGACGCATTCCGTGGCCGCACGAACACGATTGCAGGCCGCACCTTGTCGTCCTGTTCGGCGGCGAGTGCACGCAGACTGTCGGAAGCGCCGGAGGCGACGATCGCCTGGAACTGGGATTCGATCAGACCGTTGCTCGCGGCGTCGGTCGACAGAATCTTGTCGTTCAGCACCTCCTCGACGACGTCGACGAGTTCGGAACCGTCGATGCGCCTGTACCAACGATCCGACGGAAGCACGAACCGGTGCTGGCGTGCCGCGATCTCGACGGTCATCCGCATGATTCGGCTCTCACGGGCTCCGGGTATCCAACCGATCCAGCGCAGCAGGTCCTCCCCCGCATCGCGACTGTCGGCACGTACGGCGTGCAGATCTATCGGTGTGCAGTCGAGGATCACCCCGAGGACGTCGAGAGGCGTGTCCTGATACAGGTGCTGCGCGACCTCGAGCGCGATGATGCCACCCATGCTGTGGCCGGTGAGGATCACCGAGTCGATTCCGAGGGTCTCGGCGCGTGCTGCCACGAGACGGCTCACGACGGCGGTGTCGAGACCGCTGTTGTCGTACTCGACAGCCCACACTTCGCCGAGGCCACTCAGGGCGGGCAGGTGGGATGCGGTGTCCGTGGCGTCGAGATTGCCGAGGCCGACGAGGTCCACCACGGCGGTGTCGCGGTCACCCCGGTCGCGGGCCTCGTAGACCTGATGGATGCGCGGCTGCGTGTCGGCGAGTTGCTCGCGCATCGGCGCAACGTCGAAATGCCAGTACTGCGTGTAGAGCGCAACGAACGGCACGATCGCGATCGCAGTGCGGGCGACGAAGCGGCGCAGCCTGCCGAATCGAACCCAACTGTGGCCGGTGCGGCTGTCACGCAGGCGCCGCCTCCGGCGAGCGTCGTCCCAGTCGCCGGCGGTGCACGGTGGAAGCGTTGGTACATCGGGCATGCACTTTCGATCGTAGAGACGTATCGACGATGCTGCGAAGCGGCGCGGCGTCGGCGCGCCTCAGCGTCTCGGCTCGGCGAGCTGTCGCAAGTGCCACGCCGTCCGATTACGCCAGTCCTGCCACCGGGGGCGGTGAATTCTCGTCGCGCCACTCGATTGCTTCGACCAGCTGGGTCAGGTCGTAGTCAGGGCCTCCGACACCCACGGTGAACAACGTGATGCCCGCGTCGGCGTATGCCGCGGCGTGTTCGAGCCCCGGCCATGGCGCCGACCGTTCGATCTCCGAAGGCGATCGGCCGACATCCGCGCATCGGGCTTCGAGGATCTTCGCCTTCTCGGTGTGGGTGTCGAATTTGCCGAAGCTGTGCCAGATATCGGCGTATTTCGCGACCAGGGGCAGCGTCTTCTTCGGTCCGCCACCACCGATGAGCAGCGGAATGTGCCGGGTGGGCTGTGGGTTGAGCTTGCCGAGCCGGGAGGTGATGCGCGGCAGATTTTCGGCGAGCAGGTCGAGGCGCGACCCCTTGGTGCCGAACTCGTAGCCGTATTCGTCGTAGTCCTTCTCGAACCAGCCGGAGCCGATGCCGAGGATCAGACGACCACCGCTGATGTGGTCGACGGTGCGGGCCATGTCGGCGAGCAGCTCGGGGTTGCGATAGCCGCCACCGGTGACGAGCGCACCGATCTCGACACGTTCGGTCTGCTCGGCCCACGCGCCGAGCATGGTCCAGCATTCGAAGTGGGCGCCGTCGGGATCGCCGGTGAGTGGATAGAAGTGATCCCAGTTGAAGACGATGTCGGCGCCTGCGTCCTCAGCGCGGAGCACGGTGTCGCGGATGACTCGGTAATCCGGCTGGTGTTGGGGCTGGAGTTGGAGACCGATGCGAATGGGGCGTGTCATGCGTCCACGGTAGGCGGATCGGCTTCACGACGCAGCGTGATTCCGGTGGGACGGTTCGTCGCGAGTACGACGACGAGCAGCACCGTGTAGACGATCGGGTACGTGGCTTGGAGTAGGCTTTGCACCACGGGTGAGCCGGGCGTCATGAATATCCCGATCGCCACGACACCGTCGGGATACGACCGGTACCAGGCGAGCAGCGGCACGGCCGCGGCGAACGGCAGAAGGTATCCCCACCATCGCCGCCAGCGCAGTGCCTGATCCAGGCACAGGACGAGCAGCGGGATCACCCACACCCAATGGTGTCCCCACGAGAACGGCGCCACCATCGGGGCGGTGAGTCCTGCGACGGTCAGGCTCAGGAGGCGTTTGCCGTTGCGATGCGCGAGGTATGCCGCCCACAACCCGAGGACTCCGACCGCCCCGGCGCACAGCAGCCACAACCACATGGGGGGATCTTCGGTGTGCAGGGTGCGGGCGAGGATCCCGCGGATCGACTGGTTCGCGGGTGAAGAGATCAGCCCGATCCGCTCCGACCGGATGATGGTGCTGGTCCAGAATCGCCAGGAGTCCGAGAAGATCACGACGAAGCCGAGGAGCACGGTCGCGACGAACGTCGCGGTGGCCACGACCGCGGCGCGCCACTGTCGCAAAGCGGCGAGATAGGCGATGAAGAACAGCGGGGTGAGCTTCAGGCCCGCCGCGATCCCGACCCCGATCCCCCGTAGCCGGGAGCGTTCGGGCCTCCCGAGGTCCCACAGCACCAGAACCAGCAGGATGAGATTGACCTGTCCGAGCCAGATCGTCATGCGGACGGGTTCGATCCACGTGAACAGAACCGCGAGAAAGATACTGATCAGCCTGGTGCGCGCAGAATCCCGGTAGCCGAGTTGCCGCCAGCACAACCACACCGCGAGATACACGAGCACGAGATTGGCCAGGTTGAGCGCGAGTTCCGTGCCGTGGATCGACAGGACCGACAGCGGCAGGAAAGTCAGGGCCGCGAACGGCGGATACGTGAACGGGAGCGCGTCGTGCAGGACGAAGTCGTACAGCGGCTCGGACGTCCGGACGGTTGTGCCGCCGTACCGGTAGACCTCGGCGTCGACGGTGTTGCCGAACAGCCCGTAGAAGGTGTCGAAGCCGAGTAGCCGATCATGCGCTACGAACGCGGCGGCAGCGGCGAGGCCGAGCGCGACAAGCCACCACGAAGGGTGGTTGCGTGCTCGACGTGGCGCACCGCTGTGCTGCATGCCTATGGAAGCTATGCGTGATGGTGGCGCTTCACCCGTAGGGCGCGGGTCGGCGTGTCGACAACAGGGGTGCGAAAGGTGCATGTTGGACGCATGCGTGAGACGGAACCCGCAACACCTCCGAGCGGTATCCGACGTCGGCTCTTCCGGTTGCCGATTCTGTTGTATCGCTGGCACCTCGGTTTTGTGCTCGGCCGCCGTTTTCTGCTTCTCGAGCACAAGGGCCGCAAGACCGGGAAGCACCGGTACGTCGTGCTCGAGGTCGTCAACCACGACAACACTCGAGACGGATTCGTCGTCGCGGTCGGTTTCGGAGCGGAGTCGGACTGGTACCGCAATCTGCGCGCCGATCCGCATGTGCGGGTCGAGTCGGGACGCGAGCGGGTCGCGGTCACTGCCGAATTACTCGAGCCCGACGAAGGCGCGGAATTCTTCGTGCACTATGCGGACAAGCACCGACGTATCGCGACGAGGTTGTCCGCGACGATGGGATTCGAGGTCGACGGCAGCGACGACGACTTCCGTGAGGCGGGGCGCCGGATCCGGTTCGTCCGATTGCGGCGGGTGTGACTCCCGGCCGGATCACCGGGTGTCGAGTGCTGCGTACTGCAGGGTGAGTCCCGACAGGAAGGTTTCGAGTACCAGTTCGAAGCTGTCCTGGTCGATTTCGGCGGCGTACTCGCGGAGCCGATGCGCCTGCGACAGATGCGGATAGCGTTCGTTGTAGGTGTCGATGTCGTCGATGAATCCGCCGGCGAACGAGGTGATCGCCGAACCGACGACGATGTATTTGATCGATGCCCCGATCATCGTTGCGGTCCGCGGTGGCCAGCCCGCGCGCGTGAGTCCGCCGTGAACGGCGTCGGCGCGGTCGAGGGCGACGGGGCGGTCGCTCGGGCCGTACGCAAGAAAAGGAACCATGTTGGGGTGGGCGGCAAGGGCATCGCGATAGGAAGTCGCCCAGGTGCGGAGGGCGCCCTGCCAGTCGTCGCTCGCGAAGCCGCTCACGTCGACACTTACGGCGATGGTGCTCGCGATGTCGTCGAGTAGTTCGTCCTTGTTGGCGTAGTGGCTGTACAGGGAGGGGGCGCGCACGCCGAGTTCGGTGGCGATCTTGCGCATCGACAGACTGTCGAGTCCGTGTTCGTCGACGAGACGCAACGTGGTGTCGCGGATGAGTTCCCGGCTCAGGATCGGGGTGCGTGGCCGCGCCATGCGCGTCTCCTTCCGGCCGCCGTACTGGACAACCTTACAGTGTCAGGTTACCGTTCGAAGGTACCCGACAACCAGCGTTCGCGCTGGTCTCCCTACCGGCACAACCGTGACAGAGGGCCACCATGAATCTGAAGCTCACCGACGACGAGCGTGCGTTCCGCGATGAACTGCGCACCTTCTACACCACGGAATTCCCCGCCGAGCTGCGAGAGAAGGTCGCGGCCGGTAAATCTCTGGGCAAGGACGAGTTCGTCCGGAGTCAGCAGATCCTGAACGCGCACGGCCTGGCGGTCCCGAACTGGCCCGTCGAGTGGGGCGGCAAGGACTGGACCCCGGTGCAGCGGAACATCTGGCTCACCGAGATGCAGCTCGCGTCGGTTCCCGAGCCGCTTCCGTTCAACGCCTCCATGATCGGCCCAGTGCTTGCGCAGTTCGCGTCGCAGGAGATGAAGGAGCGCTTCCTTCCGGCGACGGCGAACCTCGACATCTGGTGGTGTCAGGGATTCTCCGAGCCGGAGGCCGGTTCCGACCTCGCCTCGCTCAAGACCCGTGCGGTGCGCGACGGTGCCGACTACATCGTCAACGGTCAGAAGACCTGGACGACGCTGGGGCAGCACGCCGACTGGATCTTCTGCCTGGTCCGCACCAACCCCGACGTCAAGAAACAGGCGGGCATCTCGATGCTCCTGATCGACATGTCGACCCCCGGCATCACCGTGCGACCGATCAAATTGATCGACGGCAGCTACGAGGTCAACGAGGTCTTCTTCGAGGACGTGCGAGTGCCCGCCGAGAACCTCGTCGGTGAGGAGAATGCGGGCTGGACGTACGCGAAGTTCCTGCTCGGCAACGAACGTATCGGCATCACTCGTGTCGGAGCCACCAAGGTCAAGTTGGCGCGTGCCAAGAGTTTCGCCGCGCAAACCCGGCTCGGCGAGAGCACGCTCCTCGATGACCCCCTGTTCGCCGCCCGCCTCGCCGAACTCGAGAACGAGCTGATCGCTCTCGAGCTGACTCAGCTGCGGGTCGTCGCCAGCTCGTCCGACGGTAAGCCGAATCCCGCATCCTCGCTGCTCAAGATGCGTGGTTCGGAACTTCAGCAGGCCGCCACCGAACTCCTCGTCGACATCGCCGGTCCGGATTCGCTCCCCACCGATTCCGACGACATCGATTCGCCGGAGTGGGCGCAGCTCACCACAGGGACCTACCTCAACAACCGCAAGGTGACCATCTACGGCGGGTCGAGCGAAGTGCAGCGTTCGATCATTGCTTCCTCGATTCTCGGACTGTGAGGCCAAGGACATGAACTTCGATCTCGATACCGAACAGGATCTGCTCCGCAAGACCGTCCGTGACCTGCTCGCCGACACGTACGACGTGGAGACCCGCAACCGCGTGGCAGAAGACGATCTCGGCTGGAGCCGCGAATTGTGGCAACAGCTTGCCGAACTCGGTGTGCTCGGCCTGCCGTTCCCCGAGAAGCACGGGGGGATGGGTGCCGGGCCCGTCGAGGTGATGGCCGTCGCGACCGAACTCGGCGCGGCCCTGGCTCCCGAACCGGTGCTCGCTGCCGTGTACCTGCCCGGCGGGCTCGTCGCGGAGGTCGGAAGCGACGACCAGCGGGGCGACTTCCTTCCGCGCCTGTCCGAAGGAACGCTGTTGATGGCGTTCGCGCACGACGAGCCCGGAACCCGTTGGCCGTCCACGTCCGTCACCACCACCGCTGTGGCCGACGGTGAACAGTGGTCTCTCACCGGACGCAAGAACCCTGTGCTCCACGGTGATTGCGCCGAAACGCTGATCGTCTCGGCGCAGCTGCCCGACGGTGGGACGGGTCTGTTCGTCGTCTCCGCCGAAGCCGAAGGGCTCACCCGCACGTCGTACCGAACGAACGACGAGCGCCGCGGTGCGCAGTTCGTGCTCGACGGTGTCGCGGCCGTCCCCCTCGGTGAAGCAGGCGACGCATCGGCCGCGATCGTCGCGGCACAGGTCAGGGCGCAAGCGGTGCTGTGCGCCGAGGCGACCGGTGCACTCGAGCGTGCGGTGTACTCCACCGCCGACTACCTGAAGCAGCGCAAGCAGTTCGGTGTGCCGCTCGCGACATTCCAGGCCCTGACACACCGCGCCGCCGACATGTACGTGCAGTACGAACTGGCGGCGAGCATGAGCCTGTACGCGACCATGGCGCTGGCAGACGGCATCGTCGATCCGGTGATTGCTTCGCGTGCGAAACTGCAGGTCGGCCGGTCGGCCCGTAAGGTCGGGCAGGATGCCGTCCAGATGCACGGTGGTATCGGCGTGACGGCCGAACACTCGATCGGGCACTACCTGAGCAGGCTCACTGCGATCGAACACACCCTCGGCACGATGGACGACCATCTGCGCGTCCTCGCCGCCGGCGTCGGCGACTACGAACGGGTCGAGATCACCGGAATGTGAGTGGGACGGGCTCACTCCCGCGGCAACAGCGTGCCCAGCGGGCCGAGATCGATGTTCAGATCCTCGGGAGTGAGCCCGAAATGCTCACGCAGTTCGGTCATCCGGTCCTCGAGGAGCATCAACGTCGTTCCGATGCGTTCGATCTGCTCGTCGTCGAGATCACCGGCGTCCACCCGATGCAACGCCTGCCGTTCCATGAGCTGACGGAGCAGTTCGACCAGCGTGAGGACAAGGGTCACCAGGCCCCGTTCCACCGATTCGGGATCTGCATCGATCCGGGCCGGAATCCGGGCGGCCTCACCCACGGGTCTGCCCCGCGTGTCGTGGCACCGGCGGTTCGATGCCCGTCACCGACACCGTGCTGATCGACGAGATCAGAGCGCGGAGCGAAATCTGAACCAGATCGACATCGGCAATCGAAAGCGTGACATCACCGGAGATCACTACACCACCGGCCAGCACACGATCGAGCAGATCGATGAGAGCGATCCGGCGGTCCTCGTCGATCGACCCATCGGCGTATCTCACGGCGACACCTTCTCGGCACCTGCAAATGAATACGGTGGCCACGGACCGGTGAGCTCGAGCCGGATCCCCTGGTGGCGAGCGTCGAGTTCGTGTACCACTGCGGCGAAGTCATCGGTCCGGTCGTCGTCGACGAGATAGGTGCCGTTGAGCACCATCCATTCATGGTTGCCGCGGAGCGCCGGATCCGTCGGGGGTTGTCGACGACCGGCGGCCGCCGCACGTACGAGCTGCTCGTGGATGTCGTCGGTCCGCGCCGCAGCTTCCCTCTCGAGGGTCTCCTGCGCGGCCAGCTGCGCGCGGCGGCGCAGGAGATAGGCGGTGCCCGAGCCCGGTTCGGCACCGGCCGTGCGCGCCTCGGCGATCGTCGAGGTCAGGACCTTCCGGTCGGCGAACGCCTTCACGCCCCACTCGGTCCGGCCTTCGACGAGCACCAGCGCAGAACGGAACTCCTCGCGATGCTGTTCGAGAAGATCTCGTACCCGGCTGTCGTCGAGAGCCACTGTCGCCAGGCGCAAGGGCACCACGGCCCCGTGGCGCGCCACTCGCGACACCACGGCGTCGTGGGCTCGCGCCACTGCTTCGAGCCACGCCATGTCCTCCAGATTGCGGGCGAGCGCCGATTCCCCGAACTGGGCCAGCGGGACGGTCCCCACCACGGCCGCCAGGTCCGAGTGTTCGACTGTGCGCACCGGTTCCCCCGAGACACCGGTCATGTCTCCGCCCTCGTGAGTGTGTGAGCCCGCGGGGGCAACGGCATACATCCACACTCCGGTTGTCTCAGTCACGGTTCCGCTCGTCCATGGATTCCGGCTCGCGGGATTCGGGTAGTGCGTGGCGCGACTCCAGTTCGGCAATTCGTTCACGTAGTTTCCGGTTCTCGATCTCGAGGTCCGGTTTCGGAGAGTCCAGCTCACGATTGCGAGCCTTGCTGCTCAACCATGGATCGCTTTCCCACCAGTCGATTCCGACGGATTTCGCCGTCTCGAGCGACGCGATGACCAGCCGGAGCTTGATGGTGAGGAGTTCGATGTCGAGCAGGTTGACCTGGATGTCGCCTGCGATGACAAGACCTTTGTCGAGCACGCGTTCGAGGATGTCACCGAGGTTGGTGGACTGGTGGCCACCACCGTACGGCCTTGCAGACATGCCACCGCCCCCGCCCACGACGGTCATGCGCCTGCCCTCGTTCCGGTGTCTCCTGCTCCGCGTCCGTAGCGTCGGGTTCGCCGGTACGCCAACAGGACACCGTCCAGATCGATTTCCACCTCGTACAATGCGAGCATGTCGGCCGACGACGGAATACGTCGGTCCTCGACGACTTCCACCTCCACGACCCAGCCGTCGTCGGTGGGTTCGACCGAGGTGACCCCCTGCGGCACTTTCGATGTCAATTCTTCGAGATGAGCGAGGGCTGCCGCGGCAGCCTGCGCTGCCGAGATTGCGGGGGGCCCGGTGTCGGTCGCCACGACGTCACTCCCTCCTCCTGTCCGCGGCGGATGCGTCAGGCGTCATCATCCGGTTCAGGACTTCCTGCTGCGCATCGTCCATCTGCTGTTGTGTGAGTTCTCCCGCCTGCCAGGCCTGCTCGATCTGTTCGAGTTCGCGTCGCATGTTCGCCGGATCATGCATCTGCTGCTCGACCTGTTCCTGAATGACCTCCCCGAGCCACAAGACGCCCTTGATCGGAGCGAGCGGCAGGGTGAGCAGAGATGTCACGAGTCCCATGGTCAGTGCTCCTGCGCTTCGGGTTTCGTCACGAAGTCGTATGCTGCCATGGGCCCGAGGAGGGTCGTGTCGACGCGGCCCTCCCACTCGCGTGCGAGATCTGCAAGGGCCTGCTCGAGGTCCTCCTGTTTCCCGAGTTCCACGAGCACGGCTATGTGGACCGCGGTCTGCTCGTGGTCGGGCTGCCGTTCGTTGACCATCGGTTCGAGCGAATCGAGTGCTTCGACTGTGCGTCGGGTGTCCTCGGCACGTTTGGATTCGATTGCTCCGTTGATGATTTCGCCCAGCGACATGCGCGCCTCGCGGGTGGCGTCCTCGGGCTGCCCACGAATCTGCTCGCGTAGCTGCGCGGCTTCGGGATTCTCGTCGAGGATCTCCTGCAGGATCGCCTTCTCGGAATAGCGTCCCTTGATCACGAACTGTGCGAGCCCCTCGAGCTGGTCCAGCGCCGAGGCGAGTTCCTCCGCGTTGCCTTCGAGTAGTTCGCGGGTCACCGCATCGCGGTCGGTGAGTACCGCACCGAACCTGAGCGGAAGCACAGGCGCGACGGCAACCGTTCCGTCGAGCAGGGCCGCGTGCGCCTTCAGGTCGTCCGGTGTGCCGAGGGCGCGGTCGGTGGGGATCTCGCTCACGAGAGCGGCCACCTTTGCGCTACGTACCACCGAAACCTCGCTGGGCGGGTCGCCGACACCGGTCGCGTGTCCCTCCGGTTCCACATCGGCCGGCACGATGCCGTACACGTAGAACGCAGTTCCCGAATCATTTTCGGAAGCCGTGCTTTGCTCGGTCCGCTCGGTGGACATCTAGTCCTCCCTCTTGCGCGCGCGAGATGCCGGCTGTCGTTGTTGCTGCACATCGCCGAGGAAGTCGCTCACTTTCTCCCCGGCGGCCTCGAGCGCCCCCTTCGTCTTGTGTTTGGCTCCACCTTCGGTGATGTCGCCGACGAGATCCGGTAATCCCTTCGGTTCGTTGTCGGAGATCTCGAGCCGGTTCACCGCTTCCGCGAATCGCAGATAGGTATCGACACTCGCCACCACCACGCGGGCGTCGATCGTGAGTAGTTCGATACCGACCAGCGAGACTCGTACGAACGCGTCGATGACGAGTCCCTTGTCGAGAATCGTGTCGATGACGTCGGCGAGGCCCGAGGAGTTCGGACGTGCCATAGTGCCGCCACCGCCACCGCCGGCGCCACCAGCGGGCTGGATCGTCATGATTCCTCATCTCGGTCCGCATCGGACTCCGCAGGCCTGCGTGTGCGTCGTGGTGCACGTTCGCGTGTCTTCCGTCGAGGCTGCTTCTCCTCGGCTGTGTCTTCCTCCGGTTCGGTTTCGTCGGATTCGACGTCCTCGTCCCCGGCGGTATCTTCTTCCTCCTGGCGTGCGGTCTCGTCGTCCTTGACCACCTCGCTGTCCTGTATTTCTCCGTGCCAGCCGACAACGTCATCGGGATGCAGTACGGCCTCGGTCGTCACGAACCGTTGAAAGTGCTTGAGTTCCAATCGTGCCCGCCGTCCTACGGCCCGCCAGAGATTCGCGGTACGTTCGAACAGGCCGTGGGGGTGATACTCGAGAACCATGATGATCCGGGTGAGGTCCGGGGTCAGCTCGTGGAACGTGACCGCGCCGTCGATGTAACCCTTTCCGCCCTTGGAACGCCACACGATCCGCTCGAACGGGATCTGCTCGACAATCGTCGATTCCCAGGTCCGTCGCGACCAGAACACCTTTCCGGTCCACTGCAGTTTCTCGTCCTCGCTCTGTTCGACCTGCTCGACCTTCTTCATGAACTTGGGCCAGTCGGCGAACTGCGTCCACTGGTCGTATGCCAATTCGAGAGGTACCCCTACGTCGATGTGTTCGACGATGTTGGTGAGCTTGATCTTCTTGCCGCCGCCTCCCTTGCCCTTACCTCCGGTGACCGCCTCTTTGACGTCTTCGAACTTGTCCTTCGCGGCATGCTTGAGGCTTTCGAACCCGGCACTCGCGGCCGCTTTCATCGGCGATTCACCCTGCGCGAGTTTGTCGACGCCGGTCAGGGCGCTCGCAAGGTTGCCGCCGCGTCCCTCCGCGTAGTCGTGCAACCGACCGGTGGTGCCGATCACGCGGTCCGACACCTTGGACAAGGCGGACTCCGCGACGGTGCCGGCAAGGTTCTGTAGCGACTCCTGTAGCCGGGCGGTCGGGCTGTCCGCTACGCTCTTGCCCGCTGATGCCGCCTTCTTCGCTGTTCCGGTTACCGCGCGACCCGTCCGTCCCGCTGCCTTCGTTGCGGTCTTCCCCGCTGTGCCCACTGCGTCGGCCACGTCGGTGGGCGCGTCCTTCAACGACTTCGCCATCGGACTTCACCTTCTCGTGCGGCGCACCGGAGCGCGGCCGGATGTGGTCGACTCGGAGCGCGCAGCGCGTGCACGGGGGCGTCGAGGAGGACTCTCGGTGTCGTCCGACTCGGAGGACTGGGACGCTGCGGTCTTCCGTGTCGCACGGGGGCGGGTAGAGCGCTTGCGGGGGGCCGGACGTTCGGGTTCGGGCTCTTCGTCTTCTGTCGTGTCGTCTTCGATGTATTCGTCCGGGTCTTCCTCGGCGCTGTCGGCTTCCTCGACGTCGTCGTTCTCCTGATCGTGCTCTCGGTCGTCGTCGTGGTCTTCGCTGTACTCGCGATCGTCGTCCCCTTCGGGTTCCTCATCGGCCGAAGGTCTGGCAGTTCGGTCCTGCAGTCGTTCGTTGAGGGCGTCGATGCGGGTGCTTGCTGCGGTGACGGCGGCCGCGCGTGCTGCACTCATCAGTTCTCCGCGAACGGATTCGGTGATCTTGTGTATCTCAGGGGACGAGCTGAGCATGGAGGTTCCACGCTGTAGGAGTTCCTGAGGACTGCTGGGCAGTTTGCCTGTGAGGCCGGCGCCGGCGAGCATCAAGGCCAGTCGCATCTTCTTCGTGCGGCCGAGGAAGTATCCGATCCCCACACCTACAGCGACTCGTGCTCCTGGATTCATCACTGTTCTCCTTCGCGGGTGTGACGCGCCGCGGTGTGAGCTGCTATCGCTGAATCACTGCGTAATACGCCCGACATAAAATGTGATGCACACCACAATACGGCAAATTCGAGAAAATTTGCGCACCCGTATGCGCAAGAAAAGGAGTGCGGGGATGCACCGGACCGAATGGACCAATCGGTATGTTTACCTACGTTTTTCGAGCGATCGTCCACTCCAGGAAGGAGGGCGAAGGTAATGACCGAGTGCCGATCCGGTCAAGTTCTCGTCATCTCCCGGTGATGCCGCTGGCTCGCAGTACAAACGCCGCCTCAGGGCCGACGACCCCCTCGACCAGTGTCAGGAACCGGTCGACGAACGCGGGTCCGTGGGCCGCTTCGGTCGGATCGTCCGGATCCTGCGGATCGAGGTGGTGTGCGAGCTCGTGCAACACCACGAGCTCGCGGAATGCCCACGCTCGATTGTCGCGATGCACAGGCAGTGCGATGGTTGCGCAGTCGCTTTCGTAGTGCGCGGCGGTATTCCCCGAGCGGGCGCGGACCCGTACGGGCAGTGCGGCGCGAGGCCAGTACGCGCGCACCCAATTGAGTGCCAGTACCTTGTCGACGTACTGCTGCGCGGACTCGAGCGATGCGAAACGCCGTTCGATCGGCAAGGTGACGTGGGACCCGGCCACTTCGACGGCGCGCAAACCGCGCTCGTCCGCGAGATCGAACATGCGCCGGACGAGCGACTCTGCCTCGTACACAGACGTTCTCTGTGTATCGCGCACCTTGGTCACGATTCCAGCCTCCTCGCGGCAGGTGGCAGTTCGGGTGAGCCGCCGAGTCGCGCCGTGCGCCCGGCGCGGTCGCCCGCGCGTTGCGCGTCGGTGGATCGCGTCGCCACACGGTTCCCCCGCCAGCTTCCTCGCGCCTGCGAAGTCGTGCGGTAGAAATCGCGCAACTCGAGTTCCTTGCCGCGAAGGACGAGGGCGGTGCCGGGCGTCGATTCCTCGGCTTCGTGCTCGGTGTCCTGTTTCGCTTCGGCGAGGCGCGCACCGATTCGCGCGGCGAACGCCGACTGGAAGTTCAGGCGTGCGGTGACGCCCGCGACGGGTTTGCGCACCTTTGTGCGGACCTGTCGGCCTCCGCGACGTTCGATCACCGTCTGCACCGTCGTCTCGTCCTTGTAGGTGCCCGAGCGCAGGTAGGCGTCGGAGGCGCGCACCATCTGCACCAGCAGCGACGAGTAGAGGGCCTCACAGACGTCGATGTCGGCGGCGAAGCCGTACGCGTAGATCACCGTGGAGGTCGCGGTGATGTCGCACTGCACGTCGTTGGCCGCGGCGATCGCCAGGAACAGCTGCGCATACGTCCGCAGGCCCTTCTTCCCGGCCTCCCCGATGGTGACGAGTCGCTGGACGGGCGCCGCACGACGCTGCCTGGCGGTCGTGTGGGCGCGGGCCACTGCGAGATCGACCGAGGCGGATGTCGCGAGCCGCTGGGCGGCGGCGAGGAAGGTATCGGCCTCGTGTGGATTGTCCGTCGACTCCGCCTGGCGCAGCAGACCGCCGATGCGGGTCAGCATCTTGTCCGAACTCACCCGTCGAGCGTAGAGGGTCGGGCCGACAGCAGCCCGCCGACGCACTGCACTTGATTGCATATGCACCTGATTGCATAATCTCCCCATGGCACTCGAACACGCGCTGCTCGTCTCACTCGACGAGCGCGCCGGATCCGGCTACGAGCTGGCTCGTCGCTTCGACAGATCCATCGGCTTCTTCCACCGCGCGACCCATCAGCAGATCTACCGGGTCCTGCGACGGATGGAGGAACGCGAGTGGGTCACATGCGAGACCGTGCCGCAGGACGGCCGCCCCGACAAGAAGATCTACACGGTGACCGCAGCCGGTCACGCCGAACTCGACCGCTGGATCGCGCAGCCGTCGGAACCCGACCACCTGCGCAGCGAACTGGCCGTCAAGATCCGCGCCGCCCGTCCCGGCACCCTGCCCGAGTTGCTTGCGGAGATCACCCGCCACCGCGACGCTCACGACGCTCGCCTCGACGTCTATCGACTCATCGAGAAACGGGACTTCCCGGCGCAGGCCTCCCTCAGCGGCCCGGCGTTGCACCAGTACCTGGTGCTGCGCGGTGGCATCCGCGTCGAGGAGGGTTTCCGCGACTGGTGCCAGGACATGCTCGACGCCCTCACGCCCCCTTCGGAACAGGAACAACCGTGACTACAACAGACGCCTACCCGACCCTGCTGTCGCCGCTCGATCTCGGGCCGATCACCCTGCCCAATCGTGTGATCATGGGCTCGATGCACACCGGGCTCGAGGATCGCGCCAAGAACACCGGCCGGCTCGCGGCCTACTTCGCAGAACGCGCACGCGGTGGCGTTTCGCTCATCGTGACCGGCGGTTATGCACCGACTCGGACCGGATGGCTGCTGCCTTTCGGAGCCAAGCTCACCAACCGGATCGAGGCGCGGCGGCACCGCACGATCACCGACGCGGTGCATACGGAGGGCGGCCGCATCGTGCTGCAGATCCTGCACGCGGGCCGATACAGCTATTGGCCGCTGAGTGTGTCCGCCTCGTCGATCAAGGCGCCCATCAACCCGTTCCGGCCGCGGCGGCTCACCTCGTGGGGTGTGCGCAGGCAGATCCGCGCATTCGTCCGCTGCGCCCGCCTTGCGCAACAGGCGGGATACGACGGAGTCGAAATCATGGGTGGCGAAGGGTATTTCATCAACCAGTTCCTCGCGGAGCGGACCAACCGGCGCACCGACGAGTGGGGTGGCACCCCCGAAAAGCGTCGTCGCCTCGCGGTGGAAATCGTCCGCGGCGTCCGCGAGGCGGTCGGTCCCGACTTCGTGATCTCCTTCCGGCTGTCGATGGCGGATCTCGTCGACCGCGGCCAGAGCTGGGACGAAATCGTCTCTCTTGCACAAGAAGTCGAGTCGGCAGGTGCAACCCTGCTGAACACCGACATCGGCTGGCACGAATCGCGGGTACCGACGATCGTCACCTCTGTGCCCCGCGCCGCCTTCGTCGACTTCACGGCCAGGCTCGCAAAGCACGTGAGCATCCCGGTCGCGGCGTCCAACCGCATCAACATGCCCGAGACCGCAGAGGAAATCCTCGCCGACGGTCGCGCCCACCTCGTGTCGCTCGCGCGGCCCATGCTCGCCGATCCCGACTGGGTGCGGAAGGCCGCAGCAGGCACACCCGACGAGATCAATACCTGTATCGCCTGCAATCAGGCCTGCCTCGACCACGCCTTCGTGAACAAGCACGTTTCGTGCCTGCTCAACCCGCGGGCGGGCCGTGAGACCGAACTGCTGCTCTCGCCCACGCGTCGCAGCAAGTCGGTCGCGGTCGTCGGGGCAGGCCCCGCGGGTCTGTCGGCTGCGGTCAACCTCGCGCGCCGCGGGCATCGCGTCAGCCTGTTCGAAGCAGATGCGCAGATCGGTGGTCAATTCGGTATCGCGCGGCTCATCCCGGGGAAGGAGGAGTTCGCCGAAACCTTGCGGTACTACACGCGGCAACTCGAGCTCACCGGTGTCGACGTCAGGTTGAATACGCGCGCAACGGTCGCCGATCTGACCGACGGATTCGACGAGGTTGTCGTCGCGACCGGTGTCACGCCGCGAGTTCCGGCCATCGACGGCATCGATCATCCCAGCGTGCTGACCTATGCGCAGGCCGTGCGCGGCGGTGCGCCGATCGGTGAGCGGGTCGCGGTGATCGGCGCGGGCGGCATCGGCGTGGACGTTTCCGAATTTCTCACCCATGGCACCTCCCCGGCGGCGGATCTCGCCGAGTGGAAGCGTGAGTGGGGTGTCACAGATGCCGAGGATGCGCCCGGTGCGTTGGCCACCCCGCAGCCCGCGCCGTCGCCTCGCGAGGTCTATCTACTGCAGCGCACTCCCGGCCGTATCGGAGCGAAGCTGGGCAAGACCAGCGGCTGGGTGCATCGGGCCGCCTTGAAACACAAGGGTGTCCACGAGATCTCGGGCGTGAGCTACGAACGGATCGGCGACGACGGTCTGCATATCAGTCTCGGCAAGGACGGCAGTGAGCGCCGGGTGCTCGCCGTCGACACCATCATCGTGTGCGCGGGGCAGGAATCGGTACGTGACCTCGTGGACGGGCTCACTCTCGCCGGCATCACGACGCATGTGATCGGCGGCGCCGACGTCGCAGCGGAGCTCGACGCCAAGCGCGCGATCGAGCAGGGCACCCGCCTCGCCGACCGGATCTGAAGGGATTCCCGGTCGAAATCCTGCGGAACCGTTCCTCGACCGCGAAGATCGGTGGAATGGACACCGCGGTCGAATTCGTCACCGACATCAACGACTGGTACTGGTACGCGGTCATCGCGCTACTCGTCGGATCCGGACTGTATTACTCGTTCCGGTCCCGGTTCATCCAACTACGACTGATTCCCGACATGCTGCGGTCCATCGTGGAGAAGGCCGAGGACCTCCCCGATGGGGAGAAAGGGATCTCGGCGTTCCGGGCATTCTCCATTTCCGCAGCGTCGCGGGTGGGAACGGGCAACATCGCGGGCGTCGCGATCGCAATCAGTATCGGCGGACCCGGCGCACTGTTCTGGATGTGGGCGATGGCGCTGATCGGTGCCTCCACAGCTTTCGTCGAGTCGACTCTCGCGCAGCTGTACAAGGTGCGCGACAAGGGTGCGTTCCGGGGCGGCCCGGCCTACTACATGCAATACGGGCTCGGTAAACGGTGGATGGGCATGATCTTCGCGGTGATCATCACGATCACGTACGGATTCGTGTTCAACGCCGTGCAGACCAATTCGATCGTCGACGCGGTGTCGAGCTCGGTGGGTGAGAAGACGACGGGTCTGCAGGTCGGTATCGGCATTGGCGTGGCGATCCTCGTCGCTCTGGTCATCTTCGGTGGGGTGCGGCGGATCTCGAGTGTGTCGCAGGTGGTGGTGCCGGTCATGGCCATCGCCTACCTGATCATCGGAATCATCGTGGTGGTCCTCAACATCGATGAGGTCCCCGGGATGTTCCGGTTGGTGTTCGAGAACGCCTTCGGCATCCGCGAGGTCGCGGGAGGCGGGTTCGGTGCCGCGTTCATGTACGGCATCCGGCGCGGCCTGTTCTCGAACGAGGCGGGTATGGGGTCGGCCCCGAACGCCGGTGCGTCCGCATCGGTGTCGCACCCGGTCAAACAGGGGCTCGTGCAGAGCCTCGGCGTCTACTTCGACACGTGGCTGGTGTGCTCGATCACCGGATTCATCATCCTGCTCTCCGATCCGGAGTTCGGTTCGGGACTCGAGGGCGCGGCGTTGACGCAGAATGCGTTGGCGTTGCAGCTCGGCGACTGGACCGTGCACTTCCTCGCGATCCTCATTTTCTTCCTCGCGTTCACCTCGGTGATCGGCAACTACTACTACAGCGAATCGAACATCGAGTTCCTCACCGGTTCACGGAAGGCCCTGCCCTATCTGCGTTCGGCCGTGGTGGTGTGCGTGTTCCTCGGCGCGATCGGCTCGGTCCCGCTCGTGTGGGCGCTCGCCGACCTCGCGATGGGCGTGATGGCGACGGTCAACCTCATCGCGCTGGTCCCGCTGTCGGGTGTCGCGTATGCGTTGTTCCACAACTACAGCGCACAACGCAAGCAGGGACGTGACCCGGTCTTCCACCGCGGCGACGTGCCGGGGCTCCGTGGGATTCAGGTGTGGGGCGACGACGACGCGCCGGTGGCGGTGGGCCGTGAAGATGCACGGTAGATTCCGGTAGCGCACGAGCGTGTCCGCTTCGGAAAGGATCTGCGATGGCCTCGGTGACCTTCGACAAGACGACGTGTCTGTTTCCCGGCTCGAGTACACCGGCGGTCGATGCACTGGATCTCGAGATCGAGGACGGCGAGTTCCTTGTCCTGGTCGGGCCCTCCGGATGCGGTAAGTCGACATCGCTCCGGATGCTCGCGGGGCTCGAACAGGTGCACAGTGGGCGCATCCTCATCGGCGACAACGATGTCACCGCGCAGGATCCGAAGGAACGCGACATCGCGATGGTGTTCCAGAACTATGCGCTGTACCCGCACATGTCGGTGGCCGAGAACATGGGATTCGCGCTCAAGCTCGCGAAGACCCCGAAATCGCAGATCCGTGAGCGGGTCACCGAGGTCGCCAAGATGCTCGATCTCGAGCAGTACCTCGACCGCAAACCGAAGGCCCTCTCCGGCGGCCAGCGGCAGCGCGTCGCCATGGGCCGTGCGATCGTGCGGGAACCGCAGGTGTTCCTCATGGACGAGCCGCTGTCCAACCTCGACGCCAAACTGCGCGTCCAGACCCGAACCCAGATCGCCCAGTTGCAGCGCAGGCTCAACACCACCACCGTCTACGTCACACACGACCAGGTGGAAGCCATGACGATGGGTGACCGTGTCGCTGTACTGGACAAGGGCATCCTCCAGCAGTGCGCGTCGCCGCGTGTGCTCTACAACCAGCCGGCAAACGTGTTCGTCGCCGGATTCATGGGCTCACCCGCAATGAATCTGTTCACCCTCCCCGTCGTCGAACGCGGAGTCATGGTGGGCGACGTCCACGTCCAGGTGCCCCGCGACATCCTCGGGCAGGTGACCGAGACGGAGGTGACGATCGGTATCCGGCCGGAACACCTCGAGATCGCCTCCGACGGGCTCCCCGTCGATGTGGACGTCCTCGAGGAACTGGGATCCGACGCATACGTGTACGGCAACGCCACGATCGGTGGGATCCGCCAGGAGATCGTGGCTCGTAGCGATTGGCGAACTCCACCGCAGAAGGGGGACCGCGTTCACCTGCGGTTCGACCCCAACCACGTGCATGTGTTCAAGACCTCGGACGGTCGTCGCATCGGCTGAATCGGTCGGTTCCGCCGCGTTCGGCCACCGGGGTCGCCGACACAGAACCGATCAAGGACGGGCGGAATGCCGACTTTTCGAGGTGGCTCGTGCCACAGTAGTGGCCGGTGCCGGTGCCTCAGGGGTCACCGGCGAGTTGTTTTTCCGATCTCACACGGGAGATGTACATGGCTTTGAACAAGAAGGCGATGCGCAGAGCCGTCATCGCCGCCTCCTCGGCGGCGCTGCTGGTTCTGACGGCGTGTGGTTCCGACGACGGTGGCAGCGACACCGGCTCATCCGACACGGGCGCTGCCGCATCCGGTGAGGGCCGCGGTCCGATCACCATCGTCGAGGGCCAGGACCCCTTGAACGCGGCGCTCGAGAACATCATCGCCGACTGGAATGCCGAGAACCCCGACGAGCAGGTCACCTTCAAGCCGCTCGCGCGCGAGGCCAACGACCAGTACGCCGATATCGCGCAGCGCATGCAGGCGCAGAGCGACGAGTACGACCTCGTCGCCGTCGACGTCACGAACACCGCCGAGTTCGCCGCCAACGGCTGGCTGCTTCCGCTCGAGGGCGACAACGCCATCGACACCGATGGGCTGCTGCCCGCAACCGTCGAATCGGGCACCTACAACGGCACGCTGTACGCGGCGCCGAAGAACACCAACGGTGCGTTCCTGTACTACCGCACCGACCTCGTCGATCAGGCACCCGCGACGTGGGACGACCTGAAGGCCGAGTGCCCGAAGGCAGAGGAAGCGGGTATCGCCTGCTACATCGGTCAGTTCAGCAACTACGAGGGTCTGACGGTCAACGTCACCGAGATCGTCAACGCCTTCGGCGGCAGCTTCGTCGCCGAGGACGGTCTCACTCCCGCGATCGACGACAAGACGGCCGAGGGCCTGCAGTTCATCGTCGACTCCTTCGAGGACGGCACCATCCCGGCAGCCGCGCAGACCTACACCGAGGGCGAGTCGCAAACCGCATTCGGCAACGGCGAGGCCATGTTCATGCGCACCTGGCCCGGCTTCTACACCGACGGTGAGCAGTCGTCGGTCGCCGGTAAGTACGGCATCGCCGTTCTCCCGGGGGTCGACGGCCCGGGTGTGTCCACCCTCGGTGGCTACAACGTCGGCATCAGCGCGTTCACGGATGCTCCGGCAACAGCCCGCGACTTCCTCGAGTTCATGCAGACCCGACAGTCGCAGGAGTACTACGCCGAGGTCGGCGGCGCACCGGTCCTCGCCGAGGTGTACGACGACCCGGAGATCCTCGAGCAGTACCCGTACTTCTCGACACTGAAGGAAGCGCTCGAGAGCGCGAAGCCGCGTCCGTCGTCGCCGTACTACTCGGCCGTGTCGAAGGCGATCTCCGACAACGCCTACGCTGCGATCCGGGGAGAGAAGCCCGTCCAGCAGGCCCTGGACGACACGCAGGCCGGCATCGAAACCGCCGGTAACTGATCCACTAGGAGCAGTAGATGGCAGAACCGCAGGTCGGAAAGCCCGCGGATCCGCCACACGACACCGCGGTCGGGACCGATGGTCCCGGCCGCGGACGTGTGGCCGGTCGGCACCGCGCGCCCGCGCCGCCGCCGATGACCGCTCCGCCGGCCAAGACCCGGCGGAAGGTGCCGGTGTGGATGTTCATCGCGCCGTCGATGATCGTCCTCGCAGTGATCATCCTGTACCCGCTCGGCAGAGCGGTCTGGATGTCGTTGCACGGCGACGCCAAGACGCTCGACCCAGAGACGGGCCGGTTCGTCACGGGCGGGTTCACGGGTATCGAGAACTACACCCGCTGGATCACCCAGACCTGCGGTACTGCCACCGGTTCGATCCCCTGCCCGCCGGGAACCCTCGGTTCCCAGTTCTGGCAGTCGATCTTCAACACCTTCTTCTTCACCGTCGTGACGGTGTCGATCGAGACGGTGATCGGTTTCGCGATGGCGCTCGTGATGGCCAAGTCGTTCCGGGGCCGCGGTCTGCTGCGTGCGTCGGTTCTGGTGCCGTGGGCCATCCCCACCGCGGTGACCGCCAAGCTGTGGTTCTTCATCTTCGCCAACGACGGCATCGCCAACAAGATGCTCGGCACCGACATCCTGTGGACCGCCGATCCTTGGCCCGCCCGCTTCGCGATCATCGTCGCCGATGTGTGGAAGACCGCGCCGTTCATGGCGTTGCTCATCCTCGCGGGCCTGCAGATGATTCCCTCGGATGTGTACGAGGCGGCGAAGGTCGACGGCGCGAATGCCTGGCAGCGCTTCACTCAGATCACGTTGCCTCTCGTCAAGCCCGCACTCATGGTGGCGATCCTGTTCCGCACGATGGATGCGCTGCGCATGTACGACCTGCCCGCCATCATGATGGGCTCCAACCCCGCGACCTCGACGATTTCCGTGCTGGTCGTCGACCAGATGCGCCAGGGCGCCAATTCGGCGTCCGCGTTGTCGACGATCACATTCCTCATCATCTTCGCGGTCGCCTTCATCCTGGTGCGGTTCCTCGGCGCCAATGCGGTCAGTACCCAGGAGAAGCAGCGTAAGGGAGACGTCGCATGACCGGCACGATCACCGCCACCGAGACGTCTGCCGACGAGAGCCCGCCGCCCGGTCCCAAACGTGCGGGCAGGTTCCGGATGGGAACCATCGGCACCTACCTCGGGGTGGCACTCATCATCGTCTGGGGGCTCGCCCCGTGCTACTGGATGATCGTCACGGCGCTGCGCGATCCATCCGAGACGTTCAGCACGAGTCTGTGGCCGACGAATCCGACCCTGCAGAACTTCGCCGATGCACTCGACCCCGACGCCAAGGTCAACTTCTCGCGCGCGCTGATGAACAGCGTCATCATCGCCGGGGCGACCACCGCGATCGCACTGCTCATCGGTGTGTTCACCGCGTACGCGCTGTCGCGTTTCGAGTTCCGGGGCAAGTATTTCGTCACCGGCATCATTCTCGGTGCCTCGATGTTCCCGGTCGTCGCTCTCGTGACCCCGCTGTTCCAGTTGTTCACCGACATCGGTTGGATCGGTAGCTACCAGGCGCTGATCATCCCGAACATCTCGTTCGTGCTGCCGCTGACCGTGTACACCCTCACCTCGTTCTTCTCCGAACTGCCGTGGGAACTCGAGGAGGCCGCGCGTATGGACGGCGCGACCCGCGGGCAGGCGTTCCGCCTGATCATGCTGCCGCTCGCGGCCCCCGCGTTGTTCACCACGGCGATCCTCGCGTTCATCGCGACGGTGAACGAGTACCTGCTCATGTCGCAGCTCTCGAGTGAACGGACAGCTCCGGTGACGGTGGCCATGGCACGGTTCACGGGCACCGACCCGTACGTGACGCCGTACGCGTCGATCATGGCGGGCGGCACCCTCGTGATGGTGCCGCTGGTCGTGATGGTGTTGATCTTCCAGCGCCGGATCATCTCGGGCCTGACGGCGGGTGGCGTGAAGTCGTGAGTCCTCGGCTCCCCCGCCGTCAGCGACTCGAGATGCTGCTCGGTGTCATCACGGTCTTCGCAGTGATGGCGGTGGTGGGGGCGGTCGCAGAAATGTTGTCGCCGGAGCCGGGTATCGTGCCGTCGCTGGTGCTGGCGGGATTCGCGCTCGCATGGTGGTTCACATACCGAGCGTGGCGTCGTACCGATTCGTCGTAGTGCTGCGCACACATTCTGCAGAGTGCTATGTACGTCACTTATGCGCGTGACTTCGTACCATGCTGTCGGCAGGATGGAAGAATCTGCCGAGTCCCATTCTGGAGAAAGTGGTACGTGTGAGTCCCCCGAAACCGTCGACGTCCAGCAGCGGACGCGCTTCCGCTGGTTCGAAGTCACGGCGGTGGCGAATAGTCCGGTATGTCGTACTCGTGGTGGTTGCGCTGCTGGTTCTCGTGCCGATCGGAGTATTCGCCGGCGCGTACGTCTCGGCAGAGGTGCCCCGTCCCTCCGACATGACGACCAACCAGATCGCCCGCATCTACGCTGCCGATGACACCACCGAGATCAGCCGAGTGGTGCCTCCGGAGGGCAATCGCGTCGAGGTCGGCATCGACGAGGTACCCGAGCACGTGCGCAACGCGGTGCTCTCGGCCGAGGACCGCGACTTCTACAGCAATCCCGGTTTCTCGATCTCCGGATTCGCTCGCGCGGCCCGCGACAATGTCCTGGGCAAGGACACCGCAGGTGGCGGCTCCACGATCACCCAGCAGTACGTCAAGAACGTGCTGGTCGGCGCCGATCGCACCCTCACGCGCAAGATGAAGGAGCTGGTCATCTCCTCGAAGATGGCCCGCGAATGGTCGAAGGACGAGATCCTCGAGGCGTACCTGAACACCATCTACTTCGGTCGCGGCGCCTACGGCATAGCCGCGGCGTCTCAGGCGTACTTCGGCAAGGCGGTCGGCGATCTGACGGTTTCCGAGGGTGCTGTCCTCGCCGGTGTCATCCAGACCCCGTCGTCGCTCGATCCCGAGTTCAATCGTCCTGCGATCGAGGCGCGCTGGAATTACGTCCTCGACGGCATGGTCGACATGGGCGTGCTCGATCCCGGCGCCCGCGCGGAAGCCGCCTTCCCGGAGACCGTGCCGTCGGATCAGCTGGCGCGAGCCAACGAGGCACCCGGCCCCGAAGGTCTGATCCGCTCCCAGGTGTTGCGTGAGCTCTCTGCAGCGGGGATCAGCGAACAGGTGCTCAACACCGAGGGCCTGCGCATCGTCACCACGATCGATCCGGTGGCCCAGCAGGCGGCAATCGATGCGGCGCGGAGCAACCTCGAGGGCGAACCCGAGGACCTGCGCACTGCCGTGGTGTCCGTCGACCCGCGCTCGGGCGCGGTGCGCGCGTACTACGGCGGCGAAGAAGGCGCAGGTTACGACTATGCACAGGCGCCGCTCCAGACCGGTTCGTCGTTCAAGGTGTTCGGTCTGATCGCGGCTCTGCGTGAGGGCATCGGCCTCGGTGCGCGCTACGACAGCACCCCGCTGACCGTCGGCAGCATCGAGATCAACAATGTCGAAGGCGAGTCGTGCGGCAAGTGCACTATCGCGGAGGCGACGAAACGATCGCTGAACACCAGCTTCTACCGGCTGATGATGTCCATGGAGAACGGTCCGCAGAAGATCGCCGACGCGGCACACGACGCCGGTATCCCGCTGGAGATCCCCGGGGTCGAGGGTACTTCGCTCACCGAGGCCAACGGCATCCCCGAAGGGGGCATCGTGCTCGGCCAATATCAGTCACGCGTGATCGACATGGCGTCGGCGTACGCCACGCTCGCGGCGTCGGGCACCTTCCATCAGCCGTATTTCGTGCAGAAGGTCACCACATCCGACGGCGAGGTGCTCCTCGACCGGCCTGCGTCCCCCGCCGAGGATCGCATCGACCCGGCCGTCGCCGACAACGTCAGCCAAGCGCTGCTGCCCGTCGCGGCGTACTCGCGTGGCCACGCGCTTGCCGGAGGGCGGCCGTCGGCTGCGAAGACCGGCACCACCCAGCTCGGTGACACAGGCATGAACAAGGACGCGTGGATGGTCGGGTACACCCCGTCGCTGTCGACCGCCGTGTGGATCGGCACCGCCGACGCAGGACCGATCACCAATCTGTGGGGTGGCTCCATCTACGGCTCCAGCCTGCCTTCCGACATCTGGAAGGACACGATGGACACCGCGCTCGCGGGCACCGATGTGGAGAGCTTCCCGTGGCCCGACCCGATCGGTGGACAGGCGGGAGTGCCCGCCGACGCGGGCATCAGCACCCCGACGACCACCGGGCGTCCGGTACCCGGGTTCGAACTCCCCGGTCTGAGCGACCTGCCGCCGATCACGATCCCGGCGCCGCCGGTCGAGATCCCTCCGGAGGTTCAGTTACCGCCGCAGATCGAGGTCTTCCCAGGCGTCACGATCCAGATCCCGGGGATGTGACGTCGCGGGCTGCGGGGTCGTCGAGAACGACGGCCCGCAGCACGGTGATGCTGTAGTCGACCACATCGTCGACCGAGGTGTCCGGGGCGGCGGTGCGGTCGACCGCAAGTGATTCGACCATCGACCACCATCCGCGCAGTCTCATGGTGGTGAGCGGATTCGGTGCTGTTCCCGTGGCGGTCAGGATTCGCCCGACCATCGTGCTCCTGACCTCGTCGTAGATCTCGCGGATTTGCGGGTCGGCGCCGAATCCGCCGTGGAAGAACGCCTGATAGTTGTCGCTGTGGCGGTCGACGAACGAGACGAATGCGTTCAGGCACGCCCGGAGCGGGTCGGGGTCGTCCGGGTCCGGTGTGGCCGCGCGCAGCATACGGCGGGACGCGGCGCCCACGACCGCCACGTAGAAGTCCTGCTTCGTGGGGAAATACCGGAAGAGCAGGCCGCGTGAGATACCGGCGATCTCGGCGACGCGGTCGATCGACAGCGCGTGGATCGGGCGGTTCGACAACTCCTGAAGGCCCACCGCGACGAGCTGGCGTCGACGCTCTTCGGGTGGCAGCCGGCGTCTGACGTCCGGGGCTTGTCGGGGAGTACTCACCCCGCTAGCCTAACTGAGCATTGCTCAATTGAGGACGGAGCCTTCATGGATTTCGGACAGTCCGCGCGGAGCCTCGACTATCGCGAGCGGCTGCGCAGCTTCATCGTCACCGAGGTCGAACCTGTCGAACGGCATCTCCGTGCCGTGCGGAGCGAGGCGCTCGCCCAGCGTCGCGAGGTCACCGGCAGCTGGTCCGTCTCGCCGGAGTTCCGAGAACTGCAGCGCAAGGCCCGTGAGGCCGGGCTGTGGAATCTCTTCCTCCCTGATCCGGACCTGGGCGCGGGCCTGTCCAATGTCGAGTACGCCCCGCTCGCCGAGGAGATGGGCCGGTCGATGTTCGCGTCGGCCGTGTTCAACTGCGATGCGCCCGACACCGGGAACATGGAGGTGCTCTACCACTACGGCAGCGCCGACCACAAGGGTCGGTGGCTGCGACCCCTGCTCGACGGTGAGATCCGGTCGGCGTTCTGCATGACCGAACCCGACGTCGCCTCGTCGGATGCCACCAACATGGCCGCGACCGCCGTCGTCGACGGCGACGAGGTGGTCTTGAACGGGCGAAAATGGTGGAGCACAGGTATCGGGCACCCCGACTGCCGGGTACTCATCTTCATGGGCCTGACCGACCCGAACGCGCACAAATACCAGCAGCATTCGATGGTCCTCGTTCCGATCGACACACCCGGGGTGACGATCGAGCGCATGCTCCCGGCGATGGGATACTTCGACGAACCCGGTGGGCACGGCGAGGTGTCGTTCACCGACGTCCGGCTGCCCCTGGATGCGGTGATCGCCGGTCCTGGCCGCGGTTTCGAGATCGCCCAGGGCCGTCTCGGCCCGGGGCGCATCCATCACTGCATGCGTCTGGTCGGGCTCGCCGAGCGCACACTCGAACTCGCGTGCCGCCGCGGGCTCGACCGGACGGCCTTCGGCAAACCGATCGTCGACCTCGGCGGCAACCGCGAACGCATCGCCGACGCCCGCATCGCCATCAACCAGCTCCGGCTGCTCGTTCTGCACGCCGCATGGCTGCTCGACACGCAGGGTCTGGCGGGTGCCCGATCCGCGGTTTCCGAGATCAAGGTCGCCGCGCCGCGGGTCGCGCAACAGATCATCGATTTCGCGATCCAGATCCACGGTGGCGCAGGGCTGTCCGACGATTTCCCGCTCGCCGGCGCCTGGACGGCAGCGCGGGCACTGCGTCTCGCGGACGGCCCCGACGAGGTGCATCTTGGCCTCGTCGCACGATTCGAACTCGGCAAATACAACTGAGATGGGGATACAGGAGTGACTGAACTTCCTGACAACGCGCGAGTGGTCCGCGACGAGGACGCGTTCGACGTCCGGTCCGTTGCGGCATGGCTCGACGAACACGCAGGCATCCCGGGAATTCCGGAGGTACGTCAATTCGCGGGTGGCGCGTCCAATCTGACCTACCTGCTGCGCTATCCGGATCGAGATCTCGTGCTGCGTCGTCCGCCCGCCGGGGCGAAGCCGTCGTCCGGACACGACATGGCGCGCGAGTACCGCATCCAATCGCTGCTCGCACCGGTCTACCCGCACGTGCCGGCCATGGTCGGTATGTGCACCGACCATAGCGTGCTCGGCAGCGACTTCTACGTCATGGAACGCGTGCCCGGCACGATCCTGCGGACCGATCCGCCGACCACCCTCGACCTGACGCCGGAACACACCCGTGCCCTGTGCCTGCGGATCGTCGACCTGCTCGTCGAACTGCACGGCGTCGACCCCCAGACCTCCGGGCTGAACGAATTCAGCCGCGGCACCGGATACGTCGCGCGACAGGTTGCGGGCTGGACCGAGCGCTACGAGAAGGTCCGGACCGACAACGTCCCTGATTTCGCGCGCGTCACCCGCTGGCTCGACGAGACACAGCCCGCCGACGTCGCGTCGACGGTCGTGCACGGAGATTTCCGGCTCGACAATGTGGTGCTCGATGCGGACGATCCGCTGCGGCCGGTCGCGGTGCTCGACTGGGAACTGGCGACGATCGGCGACCCGCTCATGGACTTGGGGTCGTCGCTCGCGTACTGGGTGCAGGCCGACGACGACCCGATGATGCTTGCCACCAAGCGGCAGCCGTCGGATCTGCCCGGCATGCTCACCCGCCGTGAGATCGTCGAGTATTACTCCGAGAAATCCGGACTGCCGGTGGACAACTGGCGATTCTACGAAGTCTTCGGCCTGTTCCGGCTCGCCGTGATCGCCCAGCAGATCTACTACCGCTACCACCACGGGCACACCACCAACCCTGCGTTCAAGGACTTCTGGGTGGTCGTCGGTTACCTCGACTCCCGGTGCAACGAACTCATCGACCAACTCGAGAAGGAGGGCCGATGAGCCGGCCACAGCGACGCAACATCCTCATCACCGGAGCAAGCTCCGGACTCGGTGCGGGAATGGCCCGCGAATTCGCCGCGCGGGGACGCAATCTCGCACTCGCCGCTCGCAGGGTGGATCGCCTCGACGCACTGCGGTCGGAACTGCTCGCCGAGCATCCGCATATCACTGTCGCGGTGCGGGCGCTGGACGTCAACCGGCACGACGACGTCTTCACCGTCTTCCGGGAGTTCGACGAGGAACTCGGCGGTCTCGACCGGGTGATCGTCAATGCAGGCCTGGGCAAAGGACAGCCGTTGGGCACGGGCTACTTCCGTGCGAACGTGCAAACTGCTCAGACCAATTTTCTCGGTGCACTCGCCCAGAGCGAGGCAGCGCTCGAGCTCATGCGCCCGCGCAATGCGGGGCACGTCGTCCTGATCTCGTCGATGAGCGCACTGCGCGGGATGCCGCGCAACATGACGACCTACGGTGCGTCGAAAGCAGCGGTCGCGGCCCTCGGGGAGGGGATGCGATCGGACCTGGCGGGCACCGGAATCGACGTCAGCACCATCTTTCCCGGCTACATCCGGTCGGAGATCAACGAGAAGGTGAAGAAGGTCCCGTTCATCGTCGACACCGAAACCGGTTGTCGTGCATTGGCTGCGGCGATCGAGAAAGAGCCGGCCAAGGCGTACGTGCCCGGATGGCCGTGGATCCCGCTCGCCTACGCAATGAAGCTGTTGCCGTTGTCGGTGGTACGGCGCATGGCATAACCGCCCCGAAATGACCGAATGTCACCTTCATACAGTTGAAGTGTACGAAGGTGACATTCGGTCATGAAGGAGGATCAGTCCTCGGCGCCGATGATGAAGGCCTCGAGCTCGGTACGAGCCTTGTCGTCGGCCATCTGGACCGGCGGGGACTTCATCAGGTAGGCGGATGCCGGGAGGATCGGGCCACCGAGACCGCGGTCCTTGGCGATCTTCGCAGCGCGGATCGCGTCGATGATGATGCCTGCGGAGTTCGGCGAGTCCCACACCTCGAGCTTGTACTCGAGGTTCAGGGGGGCGTCGCCGAAGGCGCGGCCCTCGAGGCGGACGTATGCCCACTTGCGGTCGTCGAGCCACTGAACGTAGTCGGACGGGCCGATGTGGACGTCGCGGTCGTGGACCTTGCCGGCCAGCGGGCCGTTGAGGTTCGACGTGACGGCCTGGGTCTTGGAGACCTTCTTGGATTCGAGACGCTCACGCTCGAGCATGTTCTTGAAGTCCATGTTGCCGCCGACGTTGAGCTGGTAGGTGCGGTCGAGGACGACACCGCGATCCTCGAACAGCTTCGCCATCACGCGGTGGGTGATGGTAGCGCCGACCTGCGACTTGATGTCGTCTCCGACGATCGGGACACCGGCGTCGGTGAACTTCTTGGCCCACACCGGGTCGGAGGCGATGAACACAGGCAGAGCGTTGACGAATGCCACACCGGCGTCGATGCAGCACTGGGCGTAGAACTTGTCGGCCTCGTCGGACCCGACGGGCAGGTACGACACGAGAACGTCGACCTCGGCGTCCTTGAGTGCCTGGACGACGTCGACGGGCTCGGCGTCGGACAGCTCGATTGTCTCGGCGTAGTACTTGCCGATGCCGTCGAGCGTGTGGCCGCGCTGGACGGAGATGCCCGTCGGCGGCACGTCCGTGATCTTGATGGTGTTGTTCTCGCTGGCGTTGATCGCCTCGGAGAGATCGAACCCGACCTTCTTGGCATCGACGTCGAATGCGGCGACGAACTTGACGTCGCGCACGTGATACCGACCGAACTCGACGTGCATCAGACCGGGGACGGTCATATCGGCGTCGGCGTCCTTGTAGTACTCGACGCCCTGAACCAGAGACGAGGCACAGTTCCCCACGCCCACAATGGCCACGCGCACCGAGGTGCTGTTCTCACCCATGGTCGGGTTCTCCTTCTTTTCTGCTTGCTGCTGACGACTGCTCGGCGGCGATGAGTTCGTTGAGCCAGCGGACTTCACGTTCGCTGGACTCGAGGCCGAGTTGGTGTAGCTGACGGGTGTAGCGATCCAAGGTGCCGCTCGCCCGCCCGATGGCGTCGCGGAGGCCTTCCCGGCGCTCCTCGACCTGGCGTCGCCTGCCTTCCAGAATCCGCATCCGCGCTTCCGCGGGTGTCCGGCTGAAAAAAGCGAGGTGAACGCCGAATCCGTCATCGGTGTAGTTCTGGGGACCAGTGTCGGCCACCAGTTCGGTGAACCGTTCTCGCCCTACCGGGGTCAGCTGGTAGACGCGACGAGCGCGCCGCTTCACCGGCCCGGGGACTCCGGCATCCTCCTCGGCAATGAGGCCGTCGGCCTGCATCCGCCGCAATGTCGGATACAGCGACCCGTACGAGAAGGCGCGGAAGGCGCCCAGGAGTCCGGTCAATCGCTTGCGGAGCTCGTAACCGTGCATAGGCGATTCGAGAAGCAGCCCGAGGATTGCCAGCTCTAGCAAGTGGGCCACCTCCTACGTCCGTTCGAACCTGACCGACTGATGCGATGCAAAACTATATCGCACCGATATATAGAACCATACGCCTGTCCCGAACCTGGCCGGTGAGGGAAGTGCACTCCACAGAACGGCAACGACAGCGACGACCGCCACACCGGCGATCATCGGGGCAATCAGGCCCCAGGTGGAATTCCGGTCCCGCCGCCCTCGGATTCGGCCGGCGGTTGCAGGTCGCGAACGAGGCCGGCGAGTTCCGGCAGTGTTGTCGCTGTTGCGGCGCGTGCGACGAGGTCGCGCCACTGTTCCGCTGTGAGCTGCCCGTCGGCGTAGGCGGCGTCGAGACGGGTGCGCGCGAGAGCACGATCGCCCTCGCGTACTCGGGTCTGCGGCGATTGTCGACGAACCACGGCAGAAGCGTAGTTCGTCCGGAATGGGTCTGCCGTGCACAGGACCGGGCACACTCCGCGCCCACTTGCACTTGGGCCGCACGTACTCTGGATCCCGTGCAAACTCAGCGGCAGGTGGTGGACTACGCGTTGCAGCGGCGGTCGCTGCTCGCCGAGGTCTACTCGGGGAGACGCGGCGTGGCCGAGGTTTGCGATGCAAGCCCTTACCTCCTGCGAGCTGCAAAGTTCCACGGCACGGGCAGTGAGGTCGTGTGCCCTATCTGCCGTAGGGAGCAGTTGACCATCGTTTCGTGGGTCTTCGGCGACAAGCTCGGAGCGGTTTCCGGTTCCGCGCGCACGCCTGAAGAGTTGACCCGCCTGGCCTCCAGCCAGGAGGAATTCTCCGTCCACGTGGTCGAAGTTTGCCGAACCTGCAGCTGGAACCACTTGGTGCAGTCGTACGTTCTCGGTGCGCAACCCGCGCCGAAGCGGCCCCGTCGTCGATCGACGGGTGCAAATCGACGCACCGCGAGCGAGTGAACGGTCGCCGGACGACGTGACATCGACGTGCCCGACGGTGTACACAGCTGCACAAGACCGAACGACCGAGTCGTCGACCCCCTGTCCGAGGACGGATTCGAGGATCGGGCGTAACGCGTCGCGCCGACATTTGGAGAAACGTACGTGAGTTCCACCGACAACGAACCCGAGGACAACCGGGCGGTTCCGCCCCAGCCGAACGGTCCCGGCGGTATCCCGCCGCAGCGGCCGACACCGGATGGCGCATCCGCTCCGGGGCGTCCGCTGCCGCCTCCGCCGCGTCAGCAGGGGTCGGGGCAACCTCCGGGTCCAGGTCCACGGCCGCCGCTCCCCCCTCAGGGGCGTCCGCAGCAGCAACCGCCCGGTCGTGGCGGGCTGCCCCCGCAGCAGCAAGGACCGCAGGGTCCGCTGCCCGGCCGCGGGGGGCCGCCGCCCCAGCAGGGACGGCGACTTCCGCCCCAGGGGCCGGGGCAGCCGATGCGCCCGGGCACGGGTCCTGTCCCTCAGCAGCAGCGTCCACCGCAGATGTTCCCCGGCGGGCCTGCCGATCGCGCACCGGGAGGCCCCGCCGGACGGGGCGCCCCCGCTGCCGACCCCACACGCCGGATGCAGGCCGGTGCGCCGAACAGCCAGGAGCAAGCGGCAGTCAGGCAGCCCCCGCCGCGGGCAGCTTCCTCTGCTCCCGGTTCCGCTGGTGGCCCGCCCGCCGCGGGTGGGCCGCCGCCGACGCCTCCCACGGGCGGACCCGGCGATGGAGCCGGAGGCGACGGTCGGAAGCGGCGCATGCCGTGGCGCACGATCCGGCGTATCGGCTACGTGGTGATTGCGGCGGGCATCCTCGTTCCCGTCCTCACGTTCATGCTCGCCTACATTGCGCAGGATGTGCCGAAGCCCGGTGAACTCGTCACCAACCAGGTGTCGACGATCTACAACGCCGACGGCTCGAGTGTCATCACCAAGGTCATTCCACCTGAAGGCAACCGCAACGAGGTGGATCTCCAGGAGATCCCCGAGCATGTCCGCAACGCCGTGCTCGCGGCCGAGGACCGTGATTTCTACAGCAACTCCGGGTTCTCGATCACGGGCTTCGCGCGTGCCGCGCGCGACAACATTCTCGGGCGTGAGAGCGCGGGCGGTGGTTCGACGATCACGCAGCAGTACGTCAAGAAGGCGCTGGTCGGCGACGAGCGGAGCCTCACGCGTAAGGCCAAGGAGCTGGTCCTGTCGGTGAAGATGGCCAACCAGTGGTCGAAGGACGAGATCCTGTCCGCCTACCTGAACACCATCTACTTCGGTCGTGGTGCGTACGGCATCTCGGCGGCCGCGACCGCGTACTTCGGTAAACCCGTTACCGATCTGACCGTCGAGGAAGGCGCGGTCCTCGCGTCGTCGATCCAGCTGCCGTCGCTGCTGGACCCGGAACAGAACCCGGAGGGCGCCGAGGCCCGCTGGAACTATGTGCTCGACGGCATGGTGTCCGCGGGCACCCTCAACGCGCAAGACCGTGCGACGAAGCAGTACCCGGCATACGTCCCTCTCGCCGAGCTCGACTTCGGCGACCAGTCGATGGGCCCGGAAGGACTGATCAAGAACCAGGTGCTGGCAGAACTCTCCGCCGAAGGGATCGACGAGAACCTGCTCAACACCGCCGGTCTCGAGATCACCACGACGATCGACACCACAGCGCAGGCCGCCGCGGTCGACGCCGCGCAGTCGAACCTCGAGGGAGAGGACGAGAACCTGCGTACCGCAGTGGTGTCCGTCGACCCGCGCAACGGCGCGGTACGGGCGTACTACGGCGGTGACAGCGGCGTCGGTTACGACTTCGCGCAGGCAGGGCTGCAGACAGGTTCGTCGTTCAAGGTGTTCGGTCTGGCTGCGAACCTCGATCAGGGCAAGCCGTTGTCGACGACGTACGACAGCGGTCCGCTCACCATCAACGGCATCAAGATCGGAAACGTCGAAGGTGAGCAGTGCGGTGAATGCACGATCGCCGAGGCGCTCAAGCGTTCGCTGAACACGAGTTTCTATCGGATGATGCTCGACATGGAGGACGGTCCGCAGGCCATCGCCGATATGGCTCACAAGCTCGGTGTCGCGAAGGAACTGCCGGGAATCGGCGAGACCCTCACCGAGCAGGGCGGCGTGGGACCGAACTACGGCATCGTCCTCGGCCAGTACCAGTCGCGGGTTCTCGACATGGCGTCGGCCTATGCGACGCTCGCGGCGTCGGGTATGCACTACGACCCGCACTTCGTGCAGAAGGTTGTCACCTCCGACGGGGAGGTGCTCCTCGACCGCGGCGCGCCTAGCGGCGAACAGGTGGTCGACGAGGCCGTGGCCGACAACACCACCGCGGCCATGACGCCGATCGCTGCCTACTCGAACGGGCATGCCCTCGCCGGTGGGCGTCCGTCCGCTGCGAAGACCGGAACCGCCCAGCTCGGCGACACCGGGTCGAACAAGGACGCGTGGATGGTCGGGTACACCCCGTCGCTGGCCACCGCAGTGTGGGTCGGTACCGAGCAGGGACTACCACTCGAGAACAGCTGGGGCGGCATGATCTACGGGTCCGGCCTGCCGTCGGACATCTGGAAGGACACGATGGACGGAGCCCTGGAGGGCACCGATGTCGAGTCCTTCCCCAAGCCGGGCAAGATCGCCGGTGAGTCCGGTGTGCCGAGCTGGTCCGCGAAGACCACGGCCCCACCGACCAGCGACAAGCCGTCGACGTCTCGAACGATTCCGACGTTGCCGGAGGTCCCCGACATCACGACGCAGAACGTGGAGATCTTCCCGGGTGTGACGATTCCGATTCCGGGCGTGGCGCAGGCACCTGCCACCACGACTCCGCCTCGCGGGCCGTCGAACGACAATTCGACCTCCGAAGAGGAGGAAACCGAAAGTGACGGCTCGGACGGCAACGACCCCACCGTGCCGTCGGCACCCACCACCACCAATCGGGTCCCCCAGCTCAATCAGTTTCCAGGCGCGGCGAACGGCCGAGATTACGACGAGCTTCAGCCTGCCGGGTAGCCTCGCCGCGTGACCGTCGACGGAGAGGCCGCGCACAGGGGACACGTCTCTCCTGAGCCTCTCGCCGACGATCGTCGTTCCGTGGACTGGCGCGACACCCCGGGTCGAACCGACCCGATGGTGTCGCGCCTTTCCGCACTTGTCGGGGGCCCTGTCGGCAGGCACGCGCTGCTCGGCCGCACCCGTTTCTTCACGCCGCTGCGGGCGATGCTGTTGCTCGCGGTGGTGTTCTTGGCGTTGGGATGGTTCGGCAAGGCCGCATGCATCCAGCAGGCGCCGCTCGGCCCGGACGGTGACCTCGGGTTGGATTGGAGCGACAACCGGCAGTACGTGGCGATGTGTTATTCCGACATCGTTCCGCTCTACGGTGCGGAGCGGCTCAACGAGGGCGCGTTCCCGTACGCGACGTCGTGGGAGGAGCCGGGCGCGGACGGGCAGACGCAGACCCGGTATATGGAGTACCCCGTCGTTTCGGGCCTTTACCAGTACGTGTCGATGCGGGTCGCGAAGGCATGGGATTCGGTGTCCTGGCTGCCCGGCGGACTCCAGGTCGCGATCTATTTCAATGTCGTCGCTTTGGGGCTCGCGTTCGCGTGGCTCGCGACGTTGTGGGCCACCGCCAGGTCGGCGGGACGGCGAGTATGGGATGCCGCGCTCGTCGCTGCGTCGCCTCTCGTGATGGTGCATGCGTTCACGAACTTCGATGCCTTGGCTGCGGCATTCGCGGCGGGTGGTCTGCTTGCGTGGGCTCGCCGCCGCCCCGTGCTTGCGGGTGTGCTGCTGGGGATCGGTGCCGCGACGAAGCTGTACCCGCTGTTGCTGCTCGGTCCACTGCTGGTGTTGTGTCTGCGTACCGGGAAGATGCCCGCATTCTTCCGAACCTTCGGTGCAGCGGCAGGCGCGTGGCTGGCGGTCAATCTGCCGATCCTGCTGCTGTACCCGCGGGGATGGTACGAATTCTTCCGCTTGAATTCCGATCGCGGCGCCGACCCTGATTCGATCTACAACGTGGTGCGGTCGTTCGTCGGATGGCCGGGCTGGTCCCCCTCGACGCTGAACTCCGTGTCGCTGCTGCTGTTCGCGATCGCATGCGTCGGGATCGGATGGCTTGCGCTGACCGCGCCTCGGCGCCCGCGACTGGCCCAGCTGTGTTTCCTGCTCGTGGCGGCATTCTTGTTCACCAACAAGGTCTGGAGTCCGCAGTACTCACTGTGGCTGGTCCCGCTGGCGGTACTCGCGATACCGCACCGCAGGGCCCTGCTCGCGTGGATGACGATCGATGCCCTCGTGTGGGTTCCGCGCATGTTCTATTACCTCGGTCCCGACAACAAGGGTGTACCGGAGCAGTGGTTCACCGCGACGGTGGCGATCCGGGACCTCGCCGTCCTTGCGCTGTGTGCGGTGGTGTTGTGGCAGATCCGGCATCCGGTCGACGATCCCGTCCGGTACGGATTCATCGACGACCCCGTCGGTGGTGTTCTGGACCAGGCACCCGATGCGTATCCGCGGTGGCTACCGAGATGGTTGAAACCGGCACACGGCCGCGTGCCGTCGAAGGTGTCCCGACCGGTTTCTTTCGATTCGGTTTCGTTCGATCGGAGGACAGCGGAGGCCCGCATGTCGTCCTAGGCTTGTACGGAGGGAGGGGACATGAGCACTGTGCGTGGTGGCGGAGTACTCGGAAATTTCACGATGTGCGAGCTCGCCTGGTCGGTGGCAGCAGGTGACGCGGCTGCGATGCCTGCGCTCCTTCGGCAGCTGTATCCTCAGGTCTCCGCGTATTGCCGTGCGCGTGCTCGTGACACCGGCGTTTCCTTCACCGAAGCCGATCGTCTGGCTCTCGAGGTGTGTCACGAGATCCTCGCCGCTGTGTCGTCGGTGGTGGGCGCCCAGCAGCCGTTCGTCCGCCTCGCCTATGCGACCGCTGTGGACGCCGCCGACTCCCGGTTCGCTCGTTCGGGAGGCGGTGCCGGTACCCGGATTCAACGGGAGGTCCTCATTCTGCGCACCATCGTCGGTCTGGATCTGGAGCTGACTGCAATCGCATTGGGCATCAGTCCGCGGCGGGTGCGCGCCGAGCAGCACGTCGCGTTGCGGTCGCTCCGCGCGGCCTGAGGTCTCGTGGTCGCCGAGTTGCTTCGGATGGCGAGCTGCTTTCAGATGCGGAGTGCGGTGAACGGCTCGATCGGGAGGTTGCGCACCACGAACCACACGGCGATCAGCGCGAGCGCGATGTGCGGGGCCCACCGGTACCCTCCCCATCGAGGCATCGATGTGCCGCGCGCGCGACTCACGGTCCACAGCAAGAACATTGCGAGCAGCCCCACCGTCACGGCGACGCCCAGTGCATTGAACCGAACTGCTGCCGGAATATCGAGGTGTACAAGTGAATACAACATTCTCGACGCACCGCAGCCGGGGCAGAGGATCCCGAAGATCGCGTAGGTGGGGCACGGCGGGATGATTCCGCCCGGGGTGGTCGGGTCGGCCCACGCCACGAATGCGCACGCGCATACCGCACCTGCCGCGACTGCGGCGGGTGCTTTCAGGCGTGAGAGGGTGCGTTCCATGAGGTTCAGCGCGTCCGTGAGGTTTCAGCGCGTCGTGGCCACGACCGCGGCCCAGAACGCGAAGTATCCCACGATGAGCGCGATCAGCCCGACAACCCAGATCACCGCAGACCAGATGGCCCAGGTCTTCGCCGAGCGTGCAGATCTGTGCGCTTCGTCGAAACGTCCCTGTGCCCACAGATTGTTGACCCGCGACGCCTTGACCAGCGACACGATCCCGATCGGCATGCAGAACACCACGGTAGCGACGATGCCCCAGACCATGTTGTTCTCCGGCGGCCGACCGTACGGATGGAACGGCGAACCGTAGGCACCGGGCTGCGGGCCGGGTGGTGGGAACTGTCGATACGCATTCATTCGCCGGCGCGCTCCTCTGGTTGCGTGTGTGCGGTGGGTCCGTCGCCTGTCATCACGCGTTTGCCGGGCTCTCGAGTGATCGATCGTGGTGGCCATGCGTGCGCCTCTTCGTCGAATGCCGTTCGGAAGAGTTCAGGAAGACGAAGAACAACACGACCAACAGTAGTGCCCGGCCCCACACCCCGATGTGGACGAGCGTGAGTGGCAGCGCCTGGTCGCTGTTCCCCGCGGTCGAGTCGAACCAGAGGAAGATCCCGATCCCCATCGACAGGTCGACGAGCAGATACGTTGCGACGAGTTGCCACGGGATGCGCAGCAACACGAACAGGGGCAACAGCCACAGTGTGTACTGCGGGGAATGCACCTTGTGCAGAAGCAGGAACCCGCACAGGATCGCGGCGGCAACGGGCAGCCACGGGTAGACGCCTTCGCGGAGATAGCGGCGCCATCCGAGCCACAGCGCGGCCGCGAACACCGCGAGCATGAGTACCGGTGAGACGAGGGCAACTACATCGTTGTATTCGGAGGTGACCTCGTGCCCTTGATAGTTGCCCATCAGAGGACGCAGTCCCCAGTACCAGATCGAGTTGCTGGTCGCGTCCGCCGCTCGGTTCTGCTGGAACGTGAACGACGCACGCCACCCGTCGAAACCGAGGATCGCGAACGGCAGGTTCACTGCGACGACGGTCGCGACGGCCGTTCCGGCCACGGCCAGTGCACCGCGGAGATCGCGGCGCCCGATCGGCGCGCTGTCGTCGCGCTCGGCTGTGCCGTCGAGGAAGACATAGGCGATCAGCGGCAACACGAAGAGCCCGGGATAGAGCTTGAGGCAGAATCCGACGGCGAGAAGCACCGCGGCGATCATCCCGCGGGTACGAAGCGACCAGCGCCGGGTGCCCACGACGGCGATGGCGAGGACGGTCACCGCGACCACAGGCAGATCCCAGTTCAAGAACGCATACATCACCAGCGGTGGTGTGGCCGACCACCAGAGGGCATGCCATCCGGCGATCCGCCCGAGAATCCACGCCGTGAGCAACCCGAACGGCGTCAGTAGCAGCGCGGAGTGCAGCAGGAAATCGGCGTCGGTCTCCGCGAACAATGCCCCCACCCACATGAGGACGCCGCCGAGCACCGGATACTCGACAGTGCCGCCGGTGAGGTTCCCGGCAGTGGTGATGCCGCCGTCCACGAAGGGGAACTGGTGGAGGTTGATTCCCCGCCCGAGCCACAATTGCTGGATATCGGAATAACAGACGGTGGCGTCCTTGAGCTCGTCGAATTGCATCGAGCGACCGAACAGATCGAAGGGCGGGCCTGCGCAGCGCGCCTTGTTGAGGTAGCCGAGCAGCAGCGTCAGCGCACACGTGACGACGGCGACGAGCGCGGGAAGGGATCGGCTCGTGCGCATGTTCTCACCCTAAGTCAGTTTCGCTGGTCGAGCGGAGGTCATGTACCCTTCTTGGGTTGCTGACGCAACGACCCTCCTGTCACGGATCGTCCGTGACCGTTCACAGTCCATGGGAGGTGATGAGGTCTTATGCGTCATTACGAATTGATGATCATCCTGGACCCCAGCCTGGATGAGCGCACTGTCGCTCCCTCGCTGGAGACGTTCCTCAACGTGATCCGCCAAGAAGGCGGCAAGGTCGACAAGGTCGACGTGTGGGGTAAGCGTCGTCTCGCGTACGAGATCGAGAAGAATGCCGAAGGCATCTACGCGGTCGTCGACATCAGCGCGACGCCTGCTGCGGTTGCAGAGCTGGATCGCCAGCTCGGCCTGAACGAGTCGGTGCTTCGCACCAAGGTTCTGCGCCTCGGAAAGTGAGCCTGTCGGCGCTTGGCCGTAGGCTCTGGCGCATCAGGACTCCACACACTGCAGGAGGAACCACATGGCAGGCGACACCGTCATCACCGTGGTCGGCAATCTGACCGCCGATCCGGAACTGCGTTTCACCCCGTCGGGTGCCGCGGTCGCGAACTTCACCGTCGCGTCCACGCCCCGCATGTTCGACCGTCAGTCCAATGAATGGAAAGACGGCGAGGCTCTGTTCATGCGCTGCAACATCTGGCGCGAGGCAGCCGAGAACGTGGCCGAGAGCTTGACTCGAGGATCCCGCGTGATCGTGCAGGGCCGTCTCAAGCAGCGCAGCTACGAAACGCGTGAAGGCGAGAAGCGCACTGTCGTGGAGCTCGAGGTCGACGAGATCGGCCCCTCGCTCCGTTACGCCACGGCCAAGGTCACCAAGGCCGGTCGCGGCGGTGGCGGAGGCGGCTTCGGTGGTTCCTCCGGTGGATCGGGCGGTGGGCGCCCCAGTTCCAATGCCAATACCGGCGGGGACGACCCGTGGAGCAACGCTCCTGCGGGTGGTTCCTTCGGCGGTGGCGGGGACGACGAGCCCCCGTTCTGATCCGACCTTCGATCGGAACATCTAAGTACGGAGAAAGACCATGCCTAAGTCGCCCGCGCGCGAGAAGGTTTTGAAGAAGAAGGTCTGCGCCTTCTGCAAGGAAAAGAATGTGCAGATCAACTACAAGGACACCACGCTGCTGCGTAAGTACGTCAGCGATCGCGGCAAGATCCGCGCTCGTCGCGTCACCGGCAACTGCGTGCAGCACCAGCGCGATATCGCTGTTGCTGTGAAGAACTCCCGTGAGGTGGCTCTGCTTCCTTACGTCTCGACGACTCGCTAAGGAAAGGGGAACACGATGAAGCTCATCCTCACCGCCGACGTGGACAACCTCGGTGCGCCTGGCGACACCGTTGAGGTCAAGGACGGTTACGGTCGCAACTACCTGCTGCCCCGCGGACTGGCAATTGTTGCCACCCGTGGCGCCGAGAAGCAGGTCGCGGGCATCCGCCGTGCACAGGAGGCCCGTGCAGTGCGCGGCCTCGAGCATGCACAGGAGCTCAAGGCCGCCATCGAGGGCCTCGACAGCGTCTCGCTGGCAGTCAAGACCGCTGCAGACTCGGGCAAGCTGTTCGGCTCGGTCACCGCTGCCGACGTTGCCGGCGCGCTCAAGGCTGCCGGTGGCCCGGTTGTCGACAAGCGCGTTGTCGTGCTGCCCAAGGCGCACATCAAGGCGACCGGCAAGCACGAGGTCGTTGTGAAGCTGCACCCGGATGTCACTGCGAAGTTCACGCTGAACGTCGTCGCTGCCTGATCCGGTTTTCGAGGAGCCCCGCGCACATCGCGCGGGGCTCCTCGCTGTCTGTGTACAACCTGTGGATAAATCCTGTGGGATTCAACTCTCATGTGATCCACAACATATCTTTCTCGAACGAAACTTTCGGACACGCCCGGCTGTCGATATGGCCACGACACGCCGGAATTCTTTTGCTCCACAGGTGTGAGGAGCAGTTTTTGCGCTCTGAACTGGATGAATGCGTGATGTGACATGCGTTCTCCCCAGGTTGTCCACAGAGGGTGCACAACGTAGTCCACGGGTTTCCACAGTTCATCCACAGATGTGTGCACAACCCGATTTGGTGAGAGGCTTTTCGGTCCCTAACGTCGTGCGCACGACTCCCCCCATGGGTTTGGTATGGGTCGGAAATATGTCGGTGGGCACGGGTAGAACGTGGGTTGTGGTTCGGGCCTCAGGGCCCGGAGTTGTCTGCGGAAAGCCCGTAGGCCGGGCATGACCGTGCTTGGTTCGGGATTCGGAAGGGCGGTATCGCGTTGGCAGTGGTGGACGATCGAGGCCACTCCGAATACTCCGGACCGCCCGATGAACCCGAGACCGATTTCGGGCGTCAGCCTCCCCACGACTACGTGGCGGAGCAGTCCGTGCTCGGCGGCATGCTGCTGAGCAAGGACGCCATCGCCGATGTCCTCGAGGTGCTTCACCCGGGCGACTTCTACAAGCCTGCGCACCAGTTCGTCTACGACTCGATCCTCGACCTCTACAGCCGGGGTGAGCCCGCCGACCCCGTCACGGTTTCGGCCGAACTCGATCGCAAGGGCGAGCTCAAGCGCATCGGTGGGCCCGCCTACCTCGTGACGCTCACCCAGACGGTCCCCACCGCCGCGAACGCCGGCTACTACGCCGAGATCGTCTCCGAGAAGGCCATCCTGCGCCGCCTCGTCGAAGCGGGCACACGCATCGTCCAGTACGGATATGCCGGCTCCGAGGGCCAGGATGTCGCCGAGGTCGTCGACCGCGCCCAGGCCGAGATCTTCGACGTCTCCGAACGCCGCACCAGCGAGGATTTCGTTCCACTCGAAGAACTGCTGCAGCCCACGATGGACGAGATCGATTCCATCGCCAGCCGCGGCGGGATCTCGGTCGGAGTCCCCACCGGCTTCGCCGAGCTCGACGAACTCACCAACGGCCTGCACGCAGGGCAGATGATCATCATCGCCGCCCGCCCCGGTGTCGGTAAAGCCCTCGCGCTCGACACTGTCCTGCCCACCCCGAGCGGGTGGACCACCATGGGCGAGGTCTCGGTCGGCGACGTACTGTTCGCCGCCGACGGCGAGCCGACCCGTGTCGTCGCGGCCACCGAGGTCATGCATGGGCGGCCGTGCTTCGACGTCGTGTTCTCCGACGGCACCGTGCTCGTCGCCGACGCTCAGCACCAGTGGCGTACCTCCGACGGCGCCGTCCGCACCACCGCCCAGCTTGCTGCCACCGTCGAGGCCGACCACGCCGTCACCAATGCCGCTCCCCTCCGGACGCCCGCAGCAGACCTGCCTGTTCCGCCGTTCACGCTCGGTGCCTGGCTCGGTGGTCCGTCGGCCGATCCGCACGTCCACATGCGCGTCGAAGGTGAGGGAGGGTGCACCGAGGCCCTGATGGCGCTCGGTGCGCACATCCCCACGGCGTATCTGCGTGCCTCACAGGAACAGCGCCGCGATCTGCTGGCCGGGCTCCTCGACGCCGGGGGCACTGTCGACGGCGACGGCACCATCAGATTCGTCTCGGACTGTGCACGCTTGGTCGAGGACGTCGCCGAACTGCTCTCCGGTCTGGGTCACGCCTGCACTGTCGATGGTGACGAGGTGGCGTTCGAGACTGCCGACGACGTCTTCGTCCTTCCCAGCAAGGCCCTTCTGCACAAGGAGTGCCGGCGTCCGGTGCCGGTCGAGCGTCGCATCGTCGCGGTGCGGCCGGTGGAGTCGGTGCCGGTGCGCTGCGTCGAGGTCGACGGCGAGCACATGTACCTTGCGGGTCGCGCGATGGTGCCCACCCACAACTCGACGCTCAGCATGGACTTCATGAGGTCGTGCTCGATCAAGCACGGCATGGGCTCCGTCATCTTCTCCCTGGAGATGGGGCGCACCGAGATCGTCATGCGACTGCTCTCGGCGGAAGCGAAGATCAAGCTCGGCGACATGCGGTCCGGTCGCATGACCGATGACGACTGGACCCGGCTCGCGCGTCGTATGAGCGAGATCAGCGAGGCACCGCTGTTCATCGACGATTCGCCGAACCTGACGATGATGGAGATTCGTGCGAAAGCGCGGCGTCTCAAGCAGAAGCACGACATTCGTCTCATCGTCATCGACTACCTGCAGCTCATGACGTCCGGTAAGAAGGTCGAGTCGCGCCAGCAGGAAGTCTCGGAGTTCTCGCGAAGTCTCAAGCTGCTCGCGAAGGAACTCGAAGTTCCCGTTATTGCGGTCTGTCAGCTCAACCGTGGTCCAGAGCAGCGAACCGACAAGAAGCCGCAGGTCTCCGACCTCCGTGAGTCGGGTTGCCTCCCTGCGTCCACCCGGATTCTGCGGGCGGACACCGGCGCGGAGGTCACTCTCGGGGAGCTTCTCGCGACGGGTGAGCAGCCGCTCGTGTGGTCGCTCGACGAGCGGATGCGCATGGTCGCGCGGCCGATGACGAAGGTCTTTCCCAGCGGCCGCAAGGAAGTGTTCCGGCTGCGGCTCGCGTCCGGACGCCAGGTGGAAGCGACGGCGAATCATCCGTTCCTCACTGTCGACGGCTGGATGCCCCTCGGTGAGTTGACGACGGGCGGACGTATTGCGGTGCCGCGTGCGCTGCCCGCACCGATCGACATGGTGACCTCCTCCGAAGACGAGATCGTCGAACTGGCCCTCCGGGCCGTCGCCGATGCCGCCGTGCCTGCGCGGGCGTTCGCGTTGCCCAAGGATCAGGTTGCGGCGCTGCTCTGCCACGTGTGGGAGGACAGCGGCATGCTCGCCTGGGACGTCGACGCGCAGCAGGCGATGATCCGGTACTCGGCCGCCGACCGCCGATTCATCGATGATCTGGCAGTCCTGTTGCTGCGGATCGGTGTGTTCTCGCAGATCACGGAAACCGCGTCGGGCTACGACCTGCGCGTGACCGACCCGGACGGACAGGCGGTGTTCCTGCACGACGTCGGCGCCCACGGCACGGCAGCGCAGTGGGTACTGACACAGCTCGGGCCCACGCTCACACGTCGCAGCGTCGACGGTGTCTCCCCCGAACTCGAAGAGTCACTGGGCCGGCTCCTCGCTGTCGAGCGGTTCACGCCGAGCGAACTCGTCGGTGCTGGGGCCCCACGTTCCAGCCTCGCTGAGGTGGCCGGTGTGCTGGGCGAAGCCGACATCGACATGGTCGCCACGAACAACGTGTACTGGGACGAGATCGTCTCCATCGCCAGCCTCGGTGAGCAGGACGTTTTCGACGGGACCGTCCCGGGCACACACAATTTCGTGGCCGACGGCATCTCGGTGCACAACAGTCTCGAGCAGGACGCCGACATGGTGATCCTGTTGCACCGTCCCGACGCGTTCGAACGCGACGACCCGCGTGGCGGTGAGGCCGACTTGATCGTCGGTAAGCACCGTAACGGCCCGACGGCCACGATCACAGTGGCGCACCAGCTGCACCTGTCGCGGTTCGTGGACATGGCGCGCGGCTGAACCTTCCTCCGCTCGTGCGGGTTTCCGTTGGTCGTGAGGCAACGGGAATCCGCACTACCGGAGGAAAGTTCACACGTCAGTCTTCCGCGATCCGGATCGCCATCCGGGGGCAACTTCCTTCGGCTCTGCGCGCAGCATCGTGCAGTTCCGGTGAGGGGTTGTCATCGAGGATCGTCACGATGTCCTCGTCTCCGAGCCGGAACAACTCCGGGGCACTCGCTTCGCACAATCCGTGTGCTTCACAGAGATCCGTATCCAGTGTGACCTTCATCTGCTCTCCAAGGGGCCGGTGTGGGGCCCGGCGCAGACCCCGTAGGTCACTGCGCCGGGCATCCTGACGTCTCGGTGGTCAGCCGATCGGGGTGTACTGCAGGTGCAGGTTGTTGAGCCCGCGCAGGAGATAGGTGGGCTCCCAGGTGAACTTCCGATCCGACTCGGGTCCGTGCTCCGCGTCGTCGAGCTTGATATCGCCCATGCGGTCGAGGAACCGCTCGATGCTGACCTTCGCTTCGACACGCGCCAGCGGACCGCCCGGGCACGAGTGAACGCCGCGGCCGAAAGCGATGTGCTCACGTAGGTTTTCGCGATCGACGCGGAACTCTGCGGGGCATTCGAAGCGGTCCGGATCGCGGTTGATCGCGCCGGGCAGAATGGCCACCGGAGTGCCCGCGGGGAGATCGATGCCACGCAGTGTGGTGTTCTTCAGAACCAGGCGGAAGTCGGTCTTCACCGGACTCTCCACCCGGAGGGTTTCCTCGATGAACGCCGGGATGAGTTCGCGGTCGTCGCGCAGCTGCTTCTGGATATCGGGCCGCTCGGCGAGGACCTGGATCGACGAACTCAGCAGTCGGGCAGTGGTTTCCTGGCCGGCGGCGAACAGGAAGGTCGCCAAGCGCACCACATCGATGACCTCGGGCAGGGAACCGTCGGGGTAGGTGGCAGTAGCGAGGTCGGTCAGGACGTCGGGGCGGGGATTCTTACGGCGGTCCTCGATGTAGCCGCTGAACTGGGCGTCGAGCCACTCGAGCGGATTGACCTCGACTTCCTCGTTCTGGTCGAGCGTGCGGGCAGTCTGCGAGAGCAGTTTGTCGCGGAACTGGTCGTGGTCTTCTTCGGGGACGCCGAGGAGGTCGGCGACGACGATCAACGCGAACGGTTTTGCGTAGTCGTCGAGGAGTTCCAGGCGGCCACTTCCGAAGAAGGTGTCGATCTGCTTGTCGGCGAGCCGCCACATGAACTCTTCGTTCTCCTTGAGCCGCTTCGGTGTCAGCAGCCGCTTGAGGAGTGCACGCTGTGCAGTGTGGTCCGGCGGGTCCATCGTGACCATGTGCTCGTTGAGCGGGAGTTCGCTGCGGTGTGCGGCGAGCTGCTCGGTGATGTCGTCGCCCTCGGGGGTGAACGGCAGCGGCGGGAACGGCCCGAGGAAGGCATTGGCCGAGGAGTACACCTCGTGGTTGCGATACACCTCGAGGGCCTCGTCGTAGCCTGTCACGGCGACCACTCCGTGATGCGGCATGTGGGTCACGGGGCATTTCGAACGAAGGTGCTCGAAGTACGGGTAGGGATCTTCCACCAGGGATGCGTCGGTGAAGAAATCGATCTCGTCGAAGCCGGTCAAGTCTGCCTCCTCTTCACGGTGCACAACGACGTCGTCGCACACGGGATCTTCGAGCACGGCCTGGGCGAACGGCTGGGCTGTGCCGTGCGGAACCGGATATTCGATTGAGAGAATACGGTATTAATTCCCGCATGGGAAGAATATTTCACTTGTACTCTTCGGCACCGTGGGCATGCAGGTCGGACGCCCGGAATACCGCTGCGGGAGGAGTCGAACACTGCGGCGAAGCCGGAGATCGTAGGCTTGGCGGGTGAGTAGCGAGGAGATGATCCGCAGTGCGGGCACGCGACGCCGCCGTGGCCGTCCGAGCAAGATCAGCCGCGATCGGATCGTCTCCGCGGCACGATCGCTTGCTCCCGACACGCTCACGATGCAGGCCGTGGCCGACGAACTGGGGGTCGACCGGAAGGCTCTCAACTACTACGTCAGCGACCGGCAGGGCCTCCTCGAGCTGGTCGCGCTCGATGTCTTCGAATCCGCGATCCGTGGCGTCGACACACCGGAAAGCCAGGACTGGCGCCAGGTGCTGCGATCCTGTGCACGAGCGATGAAGGAGGCGCTGACGGCCGCAGGCGTTCTCATCGTCTACATCAGATTCGACGGAATGACGGATCTCGGCGCACTCGCGACTGTGGAGCGAATCATGGAACGCCTGGTGCGCGCAGGATTCGACGCCGAGGAGGCGGGACGTGTGATCACTCTCCTCGCCGTGATCGCGCACGCAGCGGCACGTGAGGACATCGCCGCGGCGTCGGGAGCCGCAGATCCGCAGGTCGACAATGTCGTACGAACGGTGGAAGCCGGATCTACCGGCGACCTGCCGCTGCTTCACAGGTTTGCGTTGAGCCGTGAAGCACAGTCCCGCGCAGTCGAACAGTTCGAGTTCGAGCTGGACCTCATCGTCGACGGGCTGGACAGGCGCCTCGAGGAGCGCGCGAGATGAAAGGTGTGGGATGACGTTCATCAAGATGTGCGGGCTGCAGGACGAGTCGACGGTCGATCTCGCCGTCGAACTCGGTGTGGATGCAGTCGGTTTCGTGTTCGCCGACAGTCCCCGCAAAGTGTCGGCGGAGCAGGCCGGACGGTTGCGGATGCGGTTGCCCGCGGGCACACTCGCGGTCGGAGTGTACGTGCGGATCCCCCTCGACGAGATCATCGCGATGGCGAAGTCCGCAGACCTCGAGCATGTGCAGGTGCACGATCTCCGTTCGGCCGACGACGTGCGCGTCCTGCACGACGCGGGGCTGACGGTGATTCGCGCCGTCAACTCGGGTGGCGCGGAGTCGCTCTCCGACCACTTCGGCGCCGACCTGTTGCTGGTCGACGGCGCGATCGCCGGAGCCGGGAAGACCTGGGACTGGCAGGACCGCAGCGCTCTGCCGTCGGGTCGGTGGGTGCTCGCCGGCGGCCTGAACGCAGGCAACGTGGCGCGGGCACTGACGACCTCAGGTGCCTGGGGTGTGGATGTGTCCAGCGGTATCGAGTCGCGTCGGGGTGTCAAGGATCCGGCTCTGATGAGGGCCTTCGCCGATGCGGTACGAGGTGCCGGGAGATGACGAGGACGTGCCCACGGGGCGCCGTCAATGCCGCGACGCGCTGATCCGTTCGAGCATCCACGAATCGATGTCGCTGAGAGCTGTCTCGGCCAGTGCCGTTGCATGCCCGGTGAATCCGTGGGGCGACGCGGGATAGATGCGCAGGTCGACGTCGTTTCCGATTGCGGACAGGCGACCCGCCATCGCGAGGTTGTCTTCCAGCAATATGTCGTCGGCCCCGACGACCATCAGCACCGGCGGAAGGTCGCGCAGATCCGCGTAGATCGGCGAGATGTCTGCCGCGGTGCGGTCCGCTACGTGGCCGACGTATGCCTCGAGGAAGTATTCGTCCGCGATCCGGCGCCCCGCCGGGGTCAGGGCGCTCAGGTCGTAGGTGCCGAATTGGAGTGCGGCACCGGCGAACCGTCCGGCAACGCCCCTGTCCCGCAGTCGGAGCAGCGTACCCAGCGCGAGTGTTGCTCCCGCAGAACGACCTCCGACGACCAGTCGTGACGAACCGAAACGGGACCCGGCATGCTCTGCGAGCCACAGCGCCACTGCCTCACAGTCGTCGGGGGCGGCCGGCCACGGGCACTGCGGTGCCAGCCGGTAGTCGACGCCGACGACAGCGATGCCAAGACGATCCGCGAGGGCGCGGTTGCGTACGTCGTCCCCTGCGGCCGAGCCCATGTAGAAGCCGCCGCCGTGAATCTCGAGACGGACGGCCCGAACCCCACCGCTGGCGGGAAGGGCGATCCGTATCGGGACCTGGTGGGTGCCGGCGTCGATCAGCTCCTCGACGGCCGGTGGCACAGCCGGTGACGGGGTGGGTGTCCTCGCTCGGACCGACATCAACTCCTCGATGCTTCCGGGTCCGCGGCCTGGGGGTCGCGACGCGTAGAAGTTCCTGGCCTCGAGGACCTGCTGCGCCGGAACATCGACCATCACGGCATCGAGTGTGTATCGCACGGGCACTCCTCACGGTCGGGACCTCGGGACCGGGTGAGTGTAAGCGCGCCCGCCGACGCCGGTCGCTAAAGTGGCCGGGTGTGGCCGTCGAGGTGGCCCACGGATCGAGTGAGAGCGGGACATGAGCGAGAAACTGTTGGCCGATCGTCCACTTCATCTCGTGGTCGACGAGGACCCGGTCGACTACGACGTGGCGATGGCGCGGATGCAGGAGATGTACGACGAGCGACGGGAGTCGCGGCGCCCCGACACGCTCTGGCTGCTCTCCCACCCCTCGACCTTCACGGTCGGTGCACGCACGAAGCCCGAACACCTCCCCGTCGGCACGGGCATTCCGGTCAGGGAAACGCGCCGCGGAGGACAGCTGACCTATCACGGTCCGGGTCAGATCGTCGGATACCTCATCGTCGAGCTGCGGGCAGGCGAGGGCGTCGTCGACTATGTCCGTGAGGTCGAGCACCGCCTCGTCGACGCACTGGGTGCATTGGGCGTTGCCGCCGAGCGCCGCGACACCCCGCGGGGTGGCGAACTGCTGACGGGCGTGTGGACGAAGAACACCGGCCGCAAGATCGTCTCCATCGGGATGCGTTCGGGGCGCGGCATCACAACTCACGGGTTCGCGCTCAATGTCGAGGGTGACATGCAGCCGTGGCACTTGGCGGTCGCGTGCGGGCTCCCGGACGTGGAGATGACGAACATCGAGACCGAGCTGACGGAGATCGGCCACGTCTCCCCCGGTCTCGCCAAGACCCGAGAAGCACTGGCGACGGCGTTTCAGGCGCACGCCTGACGGCAGTTCAGCGCGGGAGCTCTTCGAGTAGTACACGCAAGCGTTCGAGGTCCGCCGCGACGATCGCGGTGTCCCGATCGAATTCGTCGTCGGACAGTCCGATCTGGCGCACCGTGAAGAGAATTTCGGAACCGTTCGGGTGCGGGAGTACACGCACCGGGTTGTTCACTGTCGTGCCGGACGGCAACGTGACGTCGTGATCGAGTACTCCTAGCTCGTTGTGCGGGGTGAAGCGTACGGTGACACGACCCATGGGTGAGTCCACCACGAGGGTGTCGCCGACGCGTTCGACGTGGCTCTGGGCCAAGCCCGACGCCCATGCGGGCAGGTTGTCGGGGTTCGCCGCGAACTCGTACACCTGCGTCGGCGGACGTGCGATGACCTGACTGACGTGGCGGCTGCGGATGGTGGGCGGATCGTTGCTCATGGGCGGAACGCTATTGCGCAGGCCGGCGATTGTCTTCCAGAAGCGGTGCGGTGTCCGGACCGACGAGCTCCATTCGGCCGTCCCCGAACCACACGAGATCGAGGCAGCCGTCCGGAACTATCAGCTGTGCAACTACTGGCGGACTGCGGCGTTCCCACGTGCACGTCACCACGTCGGACTTCGACGGGTATTCGCGGTACATGCAGCCGAGTCCATCACATTCGGATAATTCGTGCATTCGGTGACGCCAGCTGGTCTCGACGGTTCCCTCATCTGCCGCAGTGCGGAAGGATCGTGGCACCGCAGTGCTCGAGATAGGGGAACTCGTGACCGAAACTGTTGCTCCCGCGACCGCAGGCCCCGGCCGCGACCGTCAAGGTGTCGTCTACCGCGACGGTGCGCTGGGCCGCAGGCCCGCCGTGCCGACCGCGTTCGGCGACCTCGAACGCGAGGCGCGCCGCGTCAGCTCCACCCGAGCGTGGTCGTACGTTGCAGGTGGTGCAGGTGAGGGACGCACGATGGTCAACAATCGCCGTGCGTTCGATCGGTGGGCGATCGTTCCGCGCATGGCACACGGGATCACTGAACGCCACCTCGGCACGACCGTGGCGGGCACGTCGTTGTCGTCACCGCTGCTGCTCGCCCCGGTCGGGGCGGGCGCGTTGATGGCGCCCGACAGCGACCTTGCGATCGCGCGCGCAGCAGCCGCGACGGGCGTGCCGTACGTCTTCTCCAACCAGGGCTGCAATCCGATGGAGGACTGCGCGGTCGCGATGGGTGATGCGCCGCGCTGGTTTCAGCTGTACTGGAGTTCGGACGAGGCGCTCGTCGACAGCCTTCTGCACCGCGCCGAGACGATCGGATCGGAAGCTGTGGTCGTCACCCTCGACACGACCATGCTGGGATGGCGTCCACAAGACCTGAATCTGGGATCGTTGCCGTTCGCGCGGGGTGAGGGCATCGCCCAGTACACGTCGGATCCGCGGTTCCGCGATATCGTGCGGCAGCGGATCGACGCGGCACGCGAGATGATCACCGAGCGACCCGACGTCACGCTCGGTGCGCTCCGTACGTTGATCTCGATGACCCGTAATCATCCGGGTAAGTTCCTCGACAATCTGCGTTCTCCCGTGCCGCGGGCCGCGGCAGAGACGTTTCTCGACATCTACTCGAATCCCGGGCTGAGCTGGGATCATCTGGCGACGCTTCGTGATCGCACGAGGCTGCCGATCGTGCTCAAGGGCATCCTGCATCCTGACGATGCGCGGCGTGCTGTCGATCTCGGCGTCGACGCAGTTGTGGTGTCGAACCACGGCGGACGGCAGATCGACGGCGCGATCGCCTCGCTCGATGCGCTCCTCGAGATCCGGGCCGCAATCGGTCGTGAGCCGACATTGTTGCTGGACAGCGGAATCCGAAGCGGTGCCGACATGTTCGTCGCGCTCGCACTCGGCGCCGATGCCGTGCTGCTCGGCCGCCCCTACATGTACGGGCTCGCGGTAGCGGGGCAGCGCGGGGTCGAGGAGGTGATCCGCAACGTGATCGCCGAGTTCGACCTCACCATGGCGTTGACGGGCGCGCGCTCTATCGCCGACATCGACGAGCGTTTCGTCCGTTCCAATCCGTCTTTCTGACAGGAGTTTTCTGTATGGGTTCCCCCATCGTCGTGTACGGGGCAGGCAGCATCGGTTGCTACATCGGCGGGCGGCTGGCGGGTGCGGGAGCCGACGTCGTGTTCGTGGGAAGACAGCGGGTCGCCGACGAGGTGCGTGAACACGGACTGCACCTGACGGATCTGGACGGCGCCGATGTACGGCGGCGATCCGTCGACTACCGCACCGAACCGGACGTGATCGCCGATGCGTCCCTGGTGCTGGTGACGGTGAAGTCCTCCGCCACAGCGGAGGTAGCGGCCACTCTGGCTCCGTTGCTGCGCGACGATGCGATTGTCGTCAGCCTGCAGAACGGGTTGTCCAACGCGGCCCTGATACGAGAGAAGATCGACCGGCCCGTGCTGACGGGGATGGTGCCGTTCAATGTGGTCGCGCAGGGCAGGGGCCGGTTCCATCAGGGTTCGGAGGGCGGAATCGAGGTCGAGGACAGTGGTCTGCTCACGCCGTATCTGCCGCAGTTCGACGCGGCAGGACTCCCGCTGACTCTTCGGCCGGATATGGATGCGGTGCTGTGGGCGAAGCTGCTGCTCAACCTGAACAATCCGATCAACGCGCTGTCGGGACTGCCGCTGAAGGCCGAGCTTTCACAGCGCGCCTATCGACGTTGCATTGCTGCGGCGCAACGCGAAGCCCTCAGCGTCGGGCGGGGTGCGGGACGTACCGCGGCGCGCCTCACGCCGTTGCCGCCGTCTTGGATCCCCCTGTTGCTGACAGTGCCGGACGTCGTGTTCCGCAACGTTGCGTCGTCGATGCTCGCGATCGATCCGCTCGCCCGGTCGTCGATGTGGGAGGACCTGGAAATGGGGCGTGTCACGGAGGTCGAGTGGATCAACGGCGAAGTGGTGCGTCTCGGTCGCGAGCACGGTGTCGCGACCCCGGTCAACGATCGGCTCATCGACCTGATCCGCACCGCAGAGCGCGGTGGCCGGAGGGATTGGCCGGGCCCCGAACTTCTGGTCGCACTCACCGCGTGACCGTCATACCGGCCATGGTCGACACCGGAGCCGGACCCATCAGCGCTACCGCCACCGTGATGCGGGAACAGTGGGAGGCACCACTCGCTCCGATCAGCGTTTCTCCCGCGTCCGAATGCGACCGAAGCACCGTGACGGGTCTCGCTGGAATAGGGGCACGCCTGCATCTCGGATAGCATCGCGTGGCGTGAGTGAAGCCAGGACGACCGAGGACCCCGTCCGACCACCGGCAGTCGAGCCGTCGGCGACCCGATCCGAGGTGACGCAGGCACGACTCATCGCCCTGGTCGGAGCGCTCGTCGGCATAGTCGCGGCGCTGGCGATCCCGTTCTTGCCTGTGACGCAGACCCAAGGAACGCTGAGTTGGCCGCAGGGCGGTACCAGCGCAAGTGTGACCGCTCCGTTGGTGTCGTACGCCCCCGTCGAACTCGATATCACCATCCCCTGCGCCGTCGCAGCGGACGCCGAGGGCACCACCATCGTCTCGACATCCCCGCAGGGTGCACCCAACGCCGAGCGGTACGGGCTTGTTGCGCGCGTCACGTCGGCCTCCGGCGAACGTCCCGCCACCCTCGAGGTGATCGCGCGCAACACGATGCTGGTCTCGGTGCCCGTCGACGAACTGGCGCCCGGGTGCGCGCTCACCGTGAGTTCGAATCCCACTCGCACGGTCGCCTCCGTCAGCGGCGCAGGGGGCGCGGACACCGAGCAGGTGTTCGAGCGTGACCTCCGTCCGCAGATGGTCGGTGTGTTCACCGGCCTGACGGGCGACCTGCCCGACGGGCTGGCGGTCGACGCCACCCTCGACACTCGCTTCACATCCTCTCCGACCTGGATCAAACTGCTCGCGATGGTTGTCGCGGGCCTCGCCACCGCCGTGTCGCTGTGGTCGCTGCACCGGCTCGACACCACCGACGGCCGACGTTCCCGCCGCATCCTGCCCTCATCGTGGTGGTCGTTCCGCCCGGTCGACGGCGTTGTGGTCGGTACTTTGCTGCTCTGGCACATCATCGGCGCGAACACCGCAGACGACGGCTACCAACTGGGTATGGCCCGGGCGGCAGGCGAAGCCGGATACATGGCCAACTACTTCAGGTGGTTCGGCGTACCGGAGTCGCCGTTCGGCACACCGTTCTACGACGTGCTCGCCCTCATGACCCATGTCTCCACCGCGAGTGTGTGGATGCGACTGCCCGGCCTGGCCGCAGGCCTGCTCGCATGGTGGGTGATCAGTCGCGAGGTCGCGCCGCGGATCGGCGCCGCGGTCCGCCGGAACTCGATACCGCTGTGGACCGGCGCCTTCGTCTTCCTGGCGTTCTGGCTCCCGTTCAACAACGGCCTGCGTCCTGAGCCGATCGTCGCGACCGGTGTCCTGCTGACGTGGTGCTCCGTCGAGCGCGCGATCGCCACCCGACGGCTCTTCCCGGCTGCGGTGGCAGTGCTCGTCGGCGCAGTCACCGTCACCGCCGGGCCCTCCGGCATCATCTGCTTTGCCGCGCTGATCGCCGGTGCGCGGCTGATCGCCCGCATCGTCCTCGCGCGTGGCCGCCAGTTCGGGTTCTTCGTCGTGCTCGCACCGATCGTCGCGGCGGGAACGGTGATCCTCGCGGCCGTGTTCGCCGATCAGACGCTGGCGGCGGTGCTGGAGATGCAGTCCGCGCATGTCGTCGGCCCGAGCGTGCCGTGGTTCCAGGAATACCTTCGCTATCAGTACCTGCTGCAGATCACCGTCGATGGCTCGCTCGCGCGTCGTTTCGCGGTGTTCACGATGGTGTTGTGCCTGATCACGGTAATTCTGGCGCTGATGCGCCGCGGTGGCAAGGTACCCGGCGCGGCGCAGGGGCCGTCCCGGCGAATCGTGGGCATCACCCTCGGCGCGATGGTGCTGATGATGTTCGCCCCCACGAAGTGGACGCACCACTTCGGGATCTATGCCGGCCTGGCTGCCTCGGTGGCGATCGTCGCGGCGGTCGCCGTGGGACCGATGGTGCTGCGTTCGCGCCGCAATCGCGCGTTGTTCGCGGCGGCGGTGCTGTTCACCGTCACCATGTCGTTCATCGGCCCCAACGGATGGTGGTACGTGTCGAGCTACGGCGTGCCGTGGTGGGACAAGCCGCCGTCGATCGCAGGGTTCGGGTTCTCCACCGTGTTCTTCGGACTGACAGTGCTCGCACTGCTGCTGGCGGCGTGGTGGCACATCCACCCTGTCGCCTCCAGACGCACCGATACACCCTCGCGGCTCTGGTCGATTCCGCCGCTCACGGTCGCGGCCGCCGCAATGGTGCTGTTCGAGGTGCTCTCCCTCGCGAAGGGTGCGGTCTCGCAGTACCCGGGCTACTCGGTGGCCAGGTCCAACATCGATGCGCTCACCGGAAACTCGTGCGGTCTGGCGAACGACGTCCTGCTCGAGATGGATCCCAACGCGGGAATGCTGACCCCGGTCAGTGGCGACATCGCGAACGCACTGGTGGCAGGCGGCGGCGATGGTTTCAGTCCCAATGGTGTCGCCGACGACCTGACCGCCGACGACGAGTCCGCCGACGCGGGCACCGCGAACACCGTCGACTCCGACAACGATCAGACGGCAGGTGGCACGGCAGGTACCCAGGGCGGTACCGGACAGGCCGGTGCAAACGGCAGTATCGTCGCGCTGCCGTTCGGTCTCGATCCCGCCACGACCCCGGTCCTGGGCAGTTACGGCGGCATCACCGGGAACGTCACCACCGACTGGTACCGCCTGCCCGAACCGGATGCGGCGGGCTCGCGCGGCGACATCGTGTCGATATCGGCGGCCGGACGCATCTTCTCTGTCGACGCCGACGGCACCGAAACCTACGGGCAACGGATCGAACTCGAATACGGCGTCGCAGAGGGCGATGCCGTGCGCGCACTCGGGACCGCCCTCCCGATCGACATCGGACCGGCGCCGTCGTGGCGGAACCTGCGGGTGCCGCTCGACTCCCTTCCCGCGGAAGCCGACACGGTGCGCATCGTCGCACACGACCACGATCTGGCACCGGAACAGTGGCTCGCGTTCACACCACCCCGTGTGCCGCAGACGCAGACGGCTCAGGCCGTTCTCGGTACCGAGTCCCCGGTCCTGCTGGATTGGGCGGTCGGTCTGAACTTCCCGTGCCAGCATCAGATGTTGCACAGCAACGGTGTTGCCGAGATCCCAGAGTTCCGCGTCCTCCCGGACCGCGTCGGAGCCATCTCGACGAACCTGTGGCAGGACCACTACGGTGGCGGCCCGCTCGGCTGGACCGAGATGTTGCTCGGTGGTCGCACGATCTCCTCGTACCTCGACCACGACTGGGACCGTGACTGGGGTTCGGTCGAGCAGTACCGTCCGCTCGACGCGTCGGCCGAACCTGCGCACATCGACACGGAGGAGAGGACCCGGACCGGGTGGTGGACCCCCGGACCGATCGAGACCTCGTATTGAGTCGGCGGGCGGGGGCCGGGTAGGCCAGAATGAGGCCATGCGGTCCCCGATCCCGGATTATCTGAACGAGGTACTCGAGACGTGCGCGGCCGATTCGGGTGAGCTTGCGGACTACATTCCGCAGCTGGCAACGGTCGACCCCGATCGGTTCGCGCTGTCGCTGGTGACCGCGGAGGGCGACGCGTACTCGGTCGGCGACTACGCGGACACGTTCACGATCCAGTCGATTTCGAAGCCGTTCGTGTACGGTCTCGCACTCGAGACCCTCGGGTTCGAGGCTGTGCTCGACCATGTCGGTGTGGAACCGTCCGGTGAGGCGTTCAGTGAGATCTCGCTCGAGCGGAACACCGGTCGTCCGCTCAACCCGATGATCAATGCCGGTGCGCTCGCGACGCATGCCCTCGTAGCATCCGCGCCGTCGGCGGATTCCGGCGTCGAGCAGATCCGGAAGCTGCTCTCGTCGTTGGCCGGGCGCGAACTCGACATCGACGACAAGGTTGCAGGATCGGAGCTGGACAACGGTTATCGAAATATCGCGCTGGCCAACCTGCTTCGCAGCTACGACGTATTCACCGGCGACCCGGACGACGTGGTCGAAGGGTATGTACGACAGTGCGCGGTCCGGGTGACGACCGCCGATCTCGGAATGATGGCTGCCACCCTTGCGAGCGGTGGAGTTCAGCCGCATACGGGTGAACAGATCTTCTCCAGGCCTGTGGCGCGCCAAGTGTTGTCGGTGATGGCGACGTGCGGAATGTACGACGCGGCAGGAGACTGGCTGACGAACATCGGGATCCCCGCCAAAAGTGGTGTATCCGGCGGGATCATCGGAATCCTCCCGGGACAGTTGGGGATTTCGGTTTTCTCGCCGCGTCTCGATTCGCACGGTACGAGTGCTCGCGGGGTCGAAGTCTGCGAACGTCTTTCACGAGACATGAATCTGCATCTCATGGACGCTCCGATGGTTGCGCACTCGGTTCTGCGTCGCCGCAGGGAATTCGGAGACGGAGATACCGCGGTCACCCTGCTGGTGTTGCAGGGCGACCTCCAGTTCACGAACGTGGAGACGATCGTCCGCGACCTGATCGACGAACCGATCGTCACCCCGCGGCTCGTGCTCGACCTGGCCCTCGTCCGTTCGGTGTTCCCGGCGGGTAGAAGGGTTCTGCTCGAGATGGTCCGTCGACTGCACCTCGACGGGATCGAGGTGATGTTCATCGATCCCGAGGAGCATTTCCCCGCTCCCGAGGTCGGCGGCGGTTACCGCCCCCTGGTGCTGGAGTCGATCGGCGAGTTGCCGATGGATGTGCAATGGAGACGAGGACTGCCTGATTGACCGGTCAGTTCGTTCCTGCCCGCTGAACGGCACGGACCGCGGCGACCACGCCGCCGTCGACGAGAAGGTCTGTGCCGGTGATGAAACCGGCCTGCGGGTCGAGGAGGAACGCAGCTGCACCTGCGATGTCGTCGGGGGTGCCGAGTCTGCCGGTCGCCGACATGTCCACCATCGATTGCATGCGCTGCCCGGATTCACCGGAGAGTTCCTGCCTGCCCATGGGAGTGGAGATGACGCCGGGGCTGATGGAATTGATTCGCGCCCCGCGCTTTCCCCATGCGGCCGCGGCTGCCTGCACCCGCAGGGCATTCCCACGTTTCGCGACGGTGTATGCGATTCCGGGGTGTCCCAGCTTCTCGGGGTCGAGGAAGGGAAGGTCGAGTAGTTCGGCTGCCGGTGTGACAGCGAGTGCCGTCTCGTGCTCGGAAGGTAGGGCTCCCATGTGGCCGGCCATGCTGGCGATCACGACGCCGGCCCCGCGCGGAGCGATGACCCGGGCGAACTCGTCGAGGACGAGTGCGACACCCAGTAGGTCCACTTTCAGGATTGTGTCGATGGGCGCCTGCTCGGGTGACACCCCGGCGGTGTGTGCAACGTGTGTGACGCGTCCGAGTCCGGCCGCGAAGTCGGCGAGCGAGGCCACCGAACTGTGATCGGATACGTCGACGACGTGCGTCTTCACGGTGTGGCCCTCGCCGTGGAGGGTGGTTGCGGCGTTGCCGAGGGTTTCCTCGTCGAAGTCTGCCAGCAGAACGGTGTGGCCTGCGCCGAGTCGCCGCGCAATCGCGAGTCCCATTCCGCCGACGCCGATGACGACGAGTACGTCGATGTCCATCATGTTCCTTTCGCGAGATCTGCTGAAGGTCAAGACCGTACGGTGCTGTGGCGGAGGCCGTAACGTGATCGGAACGATACTCGCCGATGGTGCTGATGGGGAGATTGGTGCTGGTGTGCGTGCTTTGAGAAGCCCTGCTGGCGTGAGTGCCGAACAGTGAGCTACGGTGTCCTGCGGTGTGCCGGAAGTCTGGTCGGCGAGAGATGTGTCGTACGTACGAGAGAAGATCCAAACATGCCGTTCACCTGTGAAGATGCAGCTCTGGTCCGGATCGGTGGGTGACAGGGAATGCTCACCAAGTCCCCGTACCGTTGTCCCGGCGATGACAGCGTCATCCATCACGCGTGTGCAGGAATGCTGTCGCATTGGCCGAGGCCCGTCGACGAGCAGGTAGCGCGTACGTCCCTCGGCGAGACCCACGTGCTCAGCGTCGGGCCCGCGACGGGGCATCCGATCGTCGTCCTTGCGGGAGGTGACCTCCCTGCTGCGGGCCTGCGCGATCTGGCCGACTCGTTCGATCCGTCCCGGCGAGTGCTGCTCGTCGACCTGCCCGGCTTGCCGGGAGCCAGCGCATGCACCCGTCCTGAGGGCAACGTCCACGCCGCGTACGGCCGATGGCTCACGGAGGTCCTCGACCTCCTGGAGATCGGTGTGGCACCGATCCTAGGGCTCGGATGGGCCGCGTCGGTTGCTGCTGCGATCACCGACGTCGAGCGGGTCGAGAAGCTCGTCCTCGCCGCGCCCCTCGGGCTGGTACCACGTGCGCGTTGGCACCGCGCACTGATTCCGGGCCTCCAATGGCGTAATGAGCCGAACTTCGAGAACACCGAGCGTTACCTACGCGCTCTCGCGGGTTCGGGCTTCGAGCCGGACGAGGCCACACTGCGGTGGTCGTGCCGCGTCGGCGCGTACTGCACGTCGCTGGCGGGGATGCCTCGTATCGGCCGGTCGCTGTGGCAGCGGTGGAACGGCCGCGCTGTGGAGCTCGTGGTGGGAGATCAGGACCCGCTCGTGCAGGTCGCCCCGCTTAGGAAGATCGCGAGCGAGATCGGCGCAACTGTCGAGGTCGTGCAGGGTGCGGGCCGCCTGCTCCCGCTCGAGGCACCGGCGCTGCTTGCCGAGGAGATGTTCGCGCCGATCCGATGAGTCGGGCGATGTGCTCGACGCGTGGATCCCTGTGCGGACGTCATGATTTCGCTCACTCGTGGGTATCGCGGTCGTGTGTCCCACGCGGTGACCTGTCGGGTCCGCTGCCGCGCGCGGCGATGTGACTCACTTCGCATTCACATCTAAGTTACTCGGTGGTAGACCCGTAACGGACAACCTGTGTGTTCGGGAGCTCCGTCGTGGGCGCTCGGCCGTGCGCACTACCTGGCAGATCCGCACGAAAGGTCAAGCATGCTCTTCAGCGCGATGTTCCCCCTGGCCGGACGCAAGAGTCGTCCCGCACCGGCAGCGTCGTCCACGACGCCGTCGGCGGAGTCGCTGCGCGTGACCGCGTCGGCGCTGCGGGCGTGGGGTGCAGAGGTCGACGCTGACGAGCTTGAGGCCCGAGCTGCGCGAGTGGCCGCTTCATAGTTTCGGCGGTAGGTTCCTACTTCTCACGGGAAGGAACTGACCTGTGGTCGACGACCGAGGTGCCGCCGCATATCGCCGCCCGTCCGCGCTCGCGGCGGTCGCCGTCGGCGGTGCGCTCGGGACGCTCGGTCGTTACTACGCCGGTCTCGTGTTTCCTTCCTCGCCGCACGGCTGGCCGACCGCCACGTTCGCGGTCAATGTCGTGGGAGCCTTTGCTCTCGGTTTGTTGCTCGAGGCTCTGCTGCGAACAGGGCCTGATACGGGTCGTCGATACCTGCTTCGCCTTGCCGCGGGGACGGGCCTGCTCGGCGCATTCACGACATACAGCACCTTCGCCGTCGAAGTGACGACTTTCGGGCGTGACGGCAATCTCGTGCTCGCTGCGTCCTACGCGGTTCTCTCGGTGATTCTGGGCGTCTGTGCGGCGGGTATGGGCATTGCGGTGGGTGCGCGCCTTGCCCGGCGTGGCGCGTCGTGATGTCCCTGTGGGTGGCTCTTGCGGGAAGCCTCGGCGCGCTGGCGCGATTCGTGGTGGACGGCGAGATTCGCAATCGTCGGAGCCTGCAGTTCCCATGGTCGACGCTCGTGGTCAACGTGTCGGGATCGTTGTTGCTCGGGATTCTGGTGGGCCTCGTCTTGCTCCACGACGCGGATCGGCGACTCGAAGTCGTCCTCGGCGTCGGATTCTGCGGCGGATACACCACATTCAGCACGGTGAGCGTAGAAACGGTGCGGCTGCTCGAGGAGGGCAGGTACCGCGCTGCGTTTTTCGGGGCACTCGGGACCCTCGTCCTCGCGGTGGTGGCAGCGGCCGCTGGATTCGGAGCCGTCCGGCTCATGTCGTGACGGCGAGCGCCCTGAGGGGCGCGACGCCGGGCCACCCCCGACGGGTGCATTTCGGCCCGGCGCCGCTGGTCTGTAACTCCCGTTGCCGGGATTACCACGACCGTAGGCGAATATAACGGAAAGGTCACGTCTTCATTGCGGCCGTTTCCGGTGCAGGCGACGGGGTCCGTCACTATTTCTGCTGGTAGGAGCTGGAATCCGGCAACCGGGAGACCGAACGGTATTCTTTGGAATAAGTGTCTGCCGTCACTTTTTCATCGGTGATGATTGCGAGAAGATCACGATCCGGAGGGGCGTGTCGGACCGAGTCGGACGCTGCAGACATACGTGCGGCCGACGACAATGTCGTCAGCCGCACGTATGTCGGTATCGGTGGCTCGCGGTGAGCCCGGGCTCAGTCCTCGCGCCTGCTCGGCCACCGCTCATGGAGGCGGCCGCGCTGGATGGTCGGGCTCGTGCCGGAGTTCTGCGAGCGCGGTGCTGGATCCTGCTGCCACTCACCGTCGACGTCTTGCCCCTGACCACCCTCGTACGGCTGCCCGTGCTGTGGGCCCTGACCGTACTGGGGTTCCGGCAAGTACTGGGCCTCGGAGTTGTACTGAGAGTCGGAGCCGTACTGGGGCTCAGGGTCGAACTGCGCCTCAGGGTCGTACTGCGGGCTCGAATCATACTGCCCTGTGTTCTCGGAGAACGAATTCCTCGGCGGCTGTCCTGCGGGCCGTTCGGAAATCTCCTGTGCGAGCGGGTACGGGTTGATCGCATGCTCGGTCTCGGTCGCCGATCGCTGCAGCCGCCGCGGACGGTCGATCTGGTACGTGTCGCTGACAGAGTTGCCCACGCCCTTGAGCAGTCGGATGGGCAGATAGACGCTCGCGGTGATGCCGGCGTTGGTCGTGGAGTCGAATGTCGGGCGCAGGCGCACCGTGATCCCGTTACGCGCAGCGAGGCGCGCGACCACGAACAGACCCATGCGTCGGGCGGCTCCCCAGTTGCCTTCGTCGTCGCTCGAGAGTCGATCGTTGACGTCGATCAGTTCCTCGCTCGGGATACCGATTCCGCGGTCGGCGATCTCGAGCAGCAGCCCGCCGTCGACCGCGCGGGAGAACGCGAATGCGACAGTGCTGTCCGGTGGGGAGGCGCGGAGCGCGTTGTCGAGAAGTTCGGCGACGAGGTGCACGATGTCGGTCACGGAGCTGCCGAGCAGGCTGCCTTCCGGTGCATTACCGAAATCGACACGCTGGTAGTTCTCGACCTGGGAGACCGCGGCGCGGAGCACGTCGCCCAACGGGGTGTCGGGCACGCGTCCCATGCGCTGACGGGTGCCTGCGAGCACGAGCAGCGAATCGCCGGTGCGTCGCATACGTGCTGCAAGGTGGTCGAGCGCGAACAGGTTCTGGAGTCGTGTGGGGTCGCGTTCTTCGTGCTCGAGCGAGTCGATGAGCGTGAGCTGCTGCTCGACGAGGGTCTTGTTCCGCCGCGCAAGGGTTTCGAGCATCTCGTTGACCTGACGGCGAAGTGCCGCCTGCTCACCTGCGAGGCGGAGCGCACCCGCACTCATGTTGTCGACCGCGCGGGCGACCTCACCGATCTCCTCACGCGTGGTGACGCGCACCGGATCGAGATTGACCGTTTCGATGTCGGCGCCGTTCTTGATCGTCGCGATCGCCTCCGGCAGGCCGACTTCGGCGGCACGGAGGGTGTCGTTGCGGAGGCGTCGTAGCGGCCGGATCAGAGAAGCGGCAACGAGCAGGGCGAGGGTGAGGGCGAGGGCGAGGATGACAGTCACGCCGATGGCCGTTCCCCAGGCGTCGCGCTTGGCCGTGGACGCGAGATCGTCGAGTGTCGTGACGATGCGGGTGCCTGCACCGTCGACGATCTCCTGGTAGATGGTCAGGGTCCCGAAGATGGAGTTGCGCAGTGCGGAGACGTCGGTGGAGGCGTCGTCGATACCCGCGATGAGGGCTCGTCGTTGGTCCATCAGCCCATTGAGCTGGCTTGCCAGCTCGGGATCATTGACGTTCTCGAGGAACAACGCGAGCTTGCCCGCCTCGGCGGCCTGCGCGTTGGTGAACATGAGGCTCGCCGCCTCGGACCCGTCCATGAGCGCCCCGAACGCGACGATCTGGTCGATGATCTCCCACTGGGTGTCCCAGGTGGAGAGGAGCAGGCCGGCATCGTCGAGCACCTGGGAGTCGCCGGTCGAGTCGACGATGGTGCGGAACACCAGCGTGATCCGGGAGACGAATCCCTGGACCTGTTCGTGGAGTGCCTCACGCGATACTCCGCCTTGCGTGGCGCTCTGGTAGAGGGCCTCGCCTTCCTGGACAGCGCGCGACACCGCGCCCATGATCTTGGGATCCAGCTCGTTGTCGGCGAGGAACGCGTCGAGCGCCGGCTCGTTCTCGGAGATGATCGCCGCGGCATTGTCGGTGGGCAGGTGGATCATGTTTGCCAGCGCAGCGCCTGCGACGCCCATGCTCCACTGTGCCAATGTGGGGATGATCGTCACCCGCTCGGCCTGCTCGGAGTAGTGCGTCGCCTCTTGGACGGTGTCGTACACGCGCAGTCCGCCGTAGAGCGAGGCGGCGATGAGGGGCACAGCGACAACCGCCGTGACCTTCTGCCACAGGCGCCAGTTGTCCGGTGTCGGCAGCCGTAGGTTGCGGAAGAGGCTCATGGGGGGTGGGCCTGGCCTTTCTGATCCGTGTCTCACACCGGCCGGGCCGAAATCGGGACCTTCCCCTGAAAAAAAGATCGGCAATCTAACACTCAACCAGTGAGATCTGGGCCAGATTAGGGCCGTGTCATGCGTTTATACAAATTGCATGTCCGATTTGGATATCAGGTATTCGATGTAACAGATACCGGACGTTCAGTATGTAACGGGCGACTGGGATAGGATCCCCCAGGCCGAGCAATCCCCCATGAAGAGGAGAAATGCGGTGGAACTGCGTCGAGTCGATCTCAATCTGCTCGTCGTCCTCGATGTCCTCCTCACCGAATGCAATGTGACGAAGGCTGCACGCCGACTGAACATGTCGCAACCCGCTACCAGCACCGCACTTGCGCGCCTGCGCAAGCAGTTCGACGATCCACTTCTCGTCAAGAGCGGACGAACCCTGCGGCCGACGCCGCGTGCACTCGCCCTCGCCGAACCGCTCCGACGCGTGCTGTCCACTGTGGAACGCTCGATCCTCACAGTCCCCGAGTTCGATCCCGCGACGGCCGAGCGTGCCTTCACGCTCTTGACCGGGGACTACTCGGAGGTGACGCTGCTCCGGAATCTCCTGAGACGGAATCGGTACCGATCACACGGCATCAGGTTCGACATGCAACCACTTTCGATGGCCGGGATCGAGGCTTTCCACCGCCACGAGGTCGACCTCGCCGTGGTGCCGGAACAACTTCTCGCGACATCCGAATTCGAACAGTGCCGTCGCCGGGTCGTCCTCCACGACCGGTACGTCGGGGTCGTGTGGAGCGGACATCCGTACGCAGGTATCGAACTCACCGCGGATGTGCTCGCGGGCTACCCGCTGCTGTCCTATCTGCAGTACGGCGGCGACAAGAGCCTGAGCCGGACTCTGTCCCGGGCCGGGATCGGCACGAGGTCGTCCGCGACGACCACCAACATCGCGGTGTTGCCGTACGTGCTCGAGATGACCGACCTCGTGACGATCATTCCCGAGCGCATGGCACGGCGGATCGCCGGTGTGGCGCAGCTACGGATCCTCGAACCGAACTTCTCGCTTCCCGCCGTCCGTGAGTGGGCGGTGTGGCACGAGGAGTTCGACGACGACCCGGGTCACCGCTGGTTGCGCACCGAATTGTCGGTGATCGCCACGCCCGATCTGGCTGCCGGACTCCACACCACACGCCTCTCCGCGGTGACCTGAAGGTTTTCCGGTCACCGCGGAGCGATCGGTCCGGTGCGGTCAGTTCGACCGCTTGCGGAGGATTACCGCGAGGATCACCGCGAGAATTGCGGCGATCCCCACGACCGGCGCGATGCGTTGCACGGCGGAACCGCTCGCGTAGTGCATGAGGTCGAGCGGCTCGGCTTCGGGCTGCGCCGCCGGTGCCTTCGGTGCGCTCGCCGGTGCAGAAGCAGTGCTCGACGGGGCATCAGCCGCCGGAGTGGAAGCGCTCGCGCCTGCGGCCGGAGCCTCCTCGTGCTCGGCTGCTGCCGGGCCGAGCTTCTCGGACAGGCACGCTGCGAACTGTTCGAGGATCTTGCCGCCGACGTCCGAGATCATGCCGCGGCCGAACTGCGCCGGCTTGCCCGTGATGGTCATGTCGGTTGTCACGGTGCCGTCGGTGTGGTCACCCTCGCCGGTGAGCACGATGGTGATGGTCGCGCTGACGGTCCCGTTGCCCCTCGCGTCCTTCGCGTTCGCTTCGATGACTGCTCGCTTGGCCGACTCGTCCTTCTCGACGTAGACACCGGTGCCCTTGTACGTGAGCGCGACCGGGCCCAGCTTGACCTTCACGGTGCCGGTGAAGGTGTCACCGTCCACACCGGTCAGTGTTGCCCCGGGCATGCATGGCGCGACCTTCTCCGGGTCGAGCAGCGCGGCCCACACCTCGTCGACGGGTGCCGGTACGGACAGCTGGTGTTCGAGTTGCATCGATTCTCCTGCGTCGTTTCTGCGGGGCTACTCAGAGTCCCGCCGCGGTCGTCACGGCTCGCCGGGCGAGGACCGTCGCCAGGTGGCTTCGATACTCGGCGTCGGCATTGCCGTCGGTCATCGGATCGGTCCCGTCGGCCGCGTGTGCGGCGGCCGACGCGATCGTGTCGGCGGTGGCCGCTTGCCCGACGAGTGCTTCTTCGACCGCGCGGGCCCGTACGGGCACCGCCGCCATGTTCGTCAGGGCGACCTTCGCTTGTCGGATCGTGCCATTGTCGATCTCGATTGTCGCTGCGACACCCACGATCGACCATTGTTGCGCTGCACGATGGAACTTCTCGTAGCGTGCCTGCCACCCCGTGTGCTTGGGAATGCGGATCTCCGCAAGGATTTCACCGGGCCGAACTGCGGTCGTGAAGTAGTCCTCGAAGAAGTCCGACGCCGTGACGGTGCGTGTACCGGACGCACCGACGATGACGAATTCCGCGTCGAGCGCCAGAGCGGGAGCCGACAGATCCCCTGCGGGATCTGCATGCACGAGCGCGCCGCCCAACGTTCCGCGGTGGCGGATCTGCGGATCGGCGACGGTGGCGGTGGCCTCAGCGAGCAACTGTGCATACCGGGCGACGAGCGGATCGTGCAGCACCTCGTAGTGCGTAGTGGTCGCACCGATCACCACGGTGTCGCCGTCCTCGCGGATACCGCGCAGGTCAGGGACGCGACCGAGGTCGATGATGGTGGTCGGTGCTGCCATCCGGAGTCGCAATACCGGCATCAGGCTCTGGCCTCCGGCCAGCACCTTGGCGTCTTCACCGGCTTCGTTCAGTGCCGAGACGGCCTCGTCGAGTGTGGTGGGAGCGGCGTACTCGAATTCAGCGGGAATCATCGGTTTGTCTCCTCGGCGGAACGGAGGGCGTGCCAGACCCGCATGGGCGTGCACGGCATGTCGATGGAACGAACCCCGAAGGGCCGGAGCGCGTCGAGTACGGAGTTGACCACGGCGGGTGTCGACGCGATCGTGCCTGCTTCACCGACTCCCTTGACTCCTAACGGGTTTCCTGGAGCCGGTGTGTTGGTGCGGTCGGTGACGAAATTCGGGAGGTCCACTGCCGTCGGCAGCAGATATTCGGCGAACGAGCCGCTGAGCAGTGTTCCGGACTCGTCGTGGACGGCTTCCTCGTACAACGCCTGAGAGATCCCCTGGGCCAGACCACCGTGCACCTGGCCCTCCACGATGAGCGGGTTCACAACGTGCCCGATGTCGTCGACGCATACGTACTTGCGGATGCGTACGTGCCCCGTCTCGGTGTCGATCTCCACCGCACACAGGTGTGTGCCGTGCGGGAACGAGAAGTTGTCCGGGTCGTACGTCGCTTCGGAATCGAGATTGGGCTCGACGCCGTCGGGTAGGTCGTGCGCGGCGAACACGGCGAGTGCGACGTCGGTCAGCGCGACCGACTTCTCGGTGCCCTTCACCTTGAACCGGCCGCCGGTGAATTCGAGATCGTCTTCCGCACATTCCATCAGGTGCGCCGCGATCGGCCGGGCTTTCGCCACCACCTTCTCGGCCGCCTTGACCACGGCGATGCCACCGACGGCGAGCGAGCGTGACCCGTAGGTGTCGAGTCCACGGGGCGACGACTGGGTGTCGCCGTGCAGGATCTCGATATCGTCGAACGGAATTCCCAGCTGATCGGCGACGATCTGGCTCCACGCGGTCTCGTGTCCCTGGCCGTGTGCCGACGACCCGGTGACCACCTCGACCTTCCCTGTGGGCAGCATGCGGACAGCCGCGTGCTCCCACCCGCCTGCTCCGTACGACAGCGATCCGAGGACTCGAGACGGTGCCAGACCGCACATCTCGGTGAACGTGGACACCCCGATGCCGAGCTGTACCGGGTCCTTGGATTCACGTCGTTGCGCCTGCTCACGGCGCAGGCCGTCGTAGTCGAACAGTTCCAGGGCTTTCGCAGTGGCCGCTTCGTAGTTGCCCGAGTCGTAGGTCAGGCCCGCCACCGAATCGAACGGGAACTCTTCGTGCTTGATCCAGTTCTTCTCACGTACTTCGATCGGGTCCATGGACAGTTCGACGGCGAGTTCGTCCATCATCCTTTCGATCGCGAACGTCGCCTCGGGGCGCCCCGCACCGCGGTATGCATCGGTGGGCACCTTGTTGGTGAACACGTTCGTGCAGGTGAAGCGGTAGGAGTCGAACTTGTAGATTCCGGTGAACATGAACGCGCCGAGGATCGGGACCCCGGGCGTGACGAGACGCAGGTAGGCGCCCATGTCGGCGAGCAGCTCGACCTTGAAACCGGTGACGGTGCCGTCGCGCCGGGCGGCGAGCGTGAGTTTCTGAACCTGGTCGCGGCCGTGATGTGCCGCGACCATCGACTCGCTACGCGACTCGGTGTACTTGACCGGCTTGTGGAGTCTGCGCGCGATGAGCAGCGTGAGTACTTCTTCCGGGGTCACCTGCAGCTTGCCACCGAAGCCGCCGCCCACATCGGGTGCGATCACCCGCAACTTGTGCTCGGGAATGCCGAGCGACATCGCCAGCATCAGCTTGAGCACGTGTGGCACCTGGGTGGCCGACCACATGGTGATCTGCGTGGCGGTCGGATCGACGACCACCGATCGGGGTTCCATGAACGCAGGTATCAGGCGTTGCTGACGAAAGGTGCGTTCGATGAGAACTTCCGCGTCGCGGATCGCGTCCTCGACGTTGCCCCCGCTGCCTGCTTCGGCGGAGTCGAATGTCCATGTGGCGCTGCGGTTGGTACCGAGGCCGGGGTGCACCAGTTCGGTATCGGCTGCCGCGTCGGTGAGGTCGAGCACCACCGGTAGGTCCTCGTAGTCGACGTCGATGGAATCGAGTGCGTCGTGTGCCTCGTAGGCGGTGCGTGCCACCACGACTGCGACCGCCTCACCGGCGAAGTTGACGGTGTCGACGGCCAGTGACGGTGCGGGTGGAGCCAGCTGGTCCTCGGTGATCGGCCACGCACACGGCAGGCTCCCCTGCTCTTCGGCGAGGTCGGCGCCCGTGTACACGGCGATGACGCCGGGCAGTGTCTTCGCCTCCTCCACATCGATGCCAGTGATGCGGGCGTGGGAGAAGGGACTGCGCAGGATCGCGGCATGCAGCATGCCGGGGAGGACGATGTTGTCCGTCCAGCGGGTCCGGCCGGTGAGGAGGTGCTCGTCCTCCTTGCGGCGACGGGACTGCCCGATCTCGGGCTCCACCCCGCTGGTGCTGCGTGATTCGGTGGTGGTCATCGGGCATCCTCCGTCCGAGTTCCCTGCATTCGCCGGGCAGCGTCCTGCGCGGCGGCCACGATGTTCTGATATCCCGTGCACCGACAGAGATTTCCTTCGAGGCCGTGCCGGACCTGCTCCTCGTCGGGGTCGGGGTTCTCGTTCAGCAGGTCGACGGTCGCCATGATCATGCCGGGCGTGCAGTACCCGCACTGCAGCGCGTGTTTCTCGCGGAAGGCTTCTTGGACGGGGTGGAGCGCGCCGTCCTTCGTGAGACCTTCGACCGTCGTGACAGCCCTGTCGTCGGCTTGCACGGCGAGCACCGAGCAGGATTTGACGCTCTTGCCGTCCAGCAGGACGGTGCACGCACCGCAGTTGCTGGTGTCGCATCCCACGACAGTGCCCACCTTGCCGAGTCGTTCTCGCAGGTAGTGGACGAGAAGGAGCCGGGGTTCGACGTCGTCGGTGTAGACCGCTCCGTCGACCGTGACCACGATGCGCATCGGACCTCCCAGTGCTTTCCACAATCCCGTGTGTGTGTTCCAGTGATATGAGTCACTGTCAGCTTCCTGTATCCCGCGCGTAGAAAGGAGGTGATTGACGGAAATCTCTCGGCCGCATCAGCGCTGGCGGCCGAAGCTCCGACCGCGAGAGGAAATGGACATGGCCCGGCTCGACAACAAGATCGCGTTCATCACCGGAGTTGCCCGTGGCCAGGGCCGCGCCCACGCCGTACGGCTGGCTCGTGAAGGCGCGCAGATCGTCGGAATCGATCTCGCGGGTCCGCTGCCCGGCGTCCCCTACGATTCCGCCACCCTCGACGACTTGGAGGAAACGCGGCGGCTCGTCGAGGCGGAAGGCGCGAAGGCGTACCTGAAGCAGTGCGACGTCCGCGATCTCGACGGTATGAAAGCGGTGGTCGAGGAGGGGGTCGCGCAGTTCGGTGGTCTCGATGTGGTGGTCGCCAACGCCGGTATCTGTATTCCGCAGACGTGGGACGAGGTCACGCCCGCGAGTTTCCGCGACACCCTCGACATCAACGTCACCGGTGTCTGGAACACGATCACCGCGACCGCGCCGCACCTCATCACCCGCGGTGGCGGGTCGATCGTCATCACCAGCTCACTGGCCGGTGTGAAGCTGCAGCCGTTCATGGTGCACTACACCACCAGCAAGCACGCGCTCGTCGGCATGGCCCGCGCTTTCGCGGCAGAACTCGGGCAGCACGACATCCGCGTCAACAGCATCCATCCCGGTGCGGTGAACACTCCGATGGGATCGGGAAGCATGCGTGAACGCATCGCACAGACCGCGGAGTCCAATCCGCGCCTCGGCGGCATGACCATGCCGTTCCTGAACAAGTACATGGCGGAGGCCGACGAGATCTCGAACATGGTCGCGTTCCTGGCCTCCGACGAATCCGCATTCGTCACCGCCCAGAGTCTTGCGATCGACGGCGGCGCTCAGTACTTCTGAGCAGGGGCTGTAGGCCGAATGTCACCTTCGGTCATTTCGACTGTATGAACGTCACCTTCGGCCATCAGTGGGGCGGGTGCGGCGACAACTCCTCGTGTGCGTGGATCGGCCCCTCCCGGTTCGCGAGACGCTCCCCCCGCCCGCCCCAGCGGAGGGCAATGATCTCGGCGCCGATCGACACCGCGGTCTCCTCGGGGGTGCGAGCACCGAGATCGAGGCCGATCGGCGAACTCAGCTTGGCGATCTCGTCTTCGGTGATACCGATCTCGCGCAGGCGGGCGAGCCTGTCGTCGTGCGTGCGGCGTGAGCCCATCGCTCCCACATAGGCGACATCGATTCGTAGCGCCACTTCGAGAAGCGGTACGTCGAACTTCGGGTCGTGGGTGAGCACCGCGATCACCGTGCGCTTGTCGACCCGGCCCGCTTCGTGTTCGGCGGCGAGATAGCGGTGCGGCCAGTCGACGACCACCTCGTCGGCCGAGGGGAAACGTGCGGGGGTCGCGAACACACCGCGCGCGTCGCACACTGTCACCCGATAGCCGAGAAAGGCACCGAGCGTGGCCATCGCGGCGGCGAAATCGATCGCGCCGAACACGAGCAGACGGGGCCGCGGTTGGAAAGCATTGACGAACACGGACATTCCTTCGCCGCGCCGCTGGCCGTCGGGACCGTAGTGCAGGGTTCCGGAACGGCCCACATCGAGCAGGCCGCGCGCGTCGTCGGTGATCGCGTCAGTCATGCGGGCAGATGGGAGTTCGCCGTCCGTCCGGTCCGGCCACACTGTCATGCGGCGCCCGACCACGGCAGGGTCGGGATGTTCGGTGACGGTGGCGATCGCGACGGGCTCGCCCGCGTGGATCGAATCGATGACATCACCGAGCGCGGTGAACTCGGCGGGATCGATGCGTTCGACGAAGACATCGATGATGCCGCCGCAGGTCAGGCCGACAGCGAATGCGTCGTCGTCGGAGACTCCGTATCTCTGTAGGACGGCGTTGCCGTCACCGATGACCTCCCGGCCCAGTTCGTAGACCGCACCCTCGACGCATCCGCCGGACACGCTGCCCGTGACGGTGCCGTCGCCCGCGACGAGCATCGACGCGCCTGCTTCGCGTGGCGCGGACCGGAACGTCGAGACGACGGTGCCCAGTGCGACGGTTTCTCCTGCACGGTAGCGGCGCTCGAGTTCGTCGAGAACATCACGCACGGTGGACCTCCTTCAGCAGTTCCTCCAACGTCGCAAGGCTGTGCCCGGCGAGCAGTCGGTCGAGGTGCGGGAGTGCGGCCGAGATCCCGGACTGGATGGGTTCGTAGCCGTCAGCGCCCGCATGGGGGTTGACCCAGAGTACGGCGTGGGCGAGCCGGCGCAGTTGTGCCATCTGTTCGGCGAGCAGAGACGTGTCGCCGCGTTCCCAGCCGTCGGAGAAGATGACGACGACAGCGCCCCGAGCGATGCCCCGCCGGCCCCAACGATCGAGGAACGCACGCAACGTGTCGCCGAGACGTGTGCCACCCGCCCAGTCCGGAACGGTGCTCGATGCCGCAGCCAGCGCGCGTTCAGGATCGCGGGTGCGCAGCGCACGCGACAGGCGGGTCATGCGTGTGCCGAGGGAGAACACTTCGGTGACAGCAGGGTTGCTGCGGGTGACGACGTGCGCGAAACGCAGGAGCGCGTCGGCGTAGGGGCTCATGGAGCCGGACACGTCGATGAGCAGTACCACTCGGCGTGGACGGGTCGCGCGACGGTGCCGGGCAGGCCGTACTGTCTCGCCGCCCGCAGCGAGCATGGCACGCAGGGTGCGCCGGGGGTCGACGGTGCCGCGTCGTGACGGCTGCAGACGCGCTGCGGGTCGTCTCGGGGGGCGGGGTTTCAGCAGCGTGAGCATCTCGTCGAGGTGGGCACGTTCGGCGGGGGTGAGTTCGGCGATGTCGCGGTGCCGCAGGATCTCGGTGTCGTCGGCGGCAACCTGGAGTCGTGGCGAGTCGTCGCCTTCGCTGTCGGATCCACTCGGTGAGGTGAGCGCGGCAACCGTGGCGGTGCGCTGCTGCTGTCCGGTGGTGCGGGAGATGACGGGCAGGTCGCCGCCGAACCAGGCTTCGAACGCGAGGTCGTAGCGGGGAATGTCGTCGGGGTCGCGGCAGAGGGTCGCGCGACCCGTCCAGTACACGTGCGCGGGGTCGCTCGCATCCACTTCACGCAGGGCGCGAACGTAAGCGTGCGTGGAGTCGAGTGTGACCGGGAGACCGGCCTCTTCGAGGGCTCGCGCGAACCCTGCAACGCCGACGAGCGCACCGTCGCCCACGTGTTCAGCCTGCCAGGAGTCGGTCGAGACCGGCGCGCGCGACCCGTTCGAGGTCTTCGCGATACTTCAGGACAGCGCCGAGGGTTGCGGCAGCGGTCGCGGTGTCGAGCACGTCGCGGTCGAGTTCGATCAGCGCCCGTGCCCAGTCGAGGGATTCGGCGACACCCGGGGGTTTGAGCAGATCCGCGTCGCGGAGAGCGTGGACGGCGCGGGCGATCTGTTCAGCGAGTGCCGCATCGATTCCGGGCAGACGCCTGCGCAGGATTCCGATCTCGCGATCGAGGCCGGGGTGTTCGACCCAGTGGTAGAGGCAGCGTCGTTTGAGTGCGTCGTGCACCTCACGGGTGCGGTTGGACGTGAGTACGACGAGGGGCGGAACGCTTGCCCGGATCTCGCCGAGTTCGGGGATCGTCACGGAGTTCTCGTCGAGAATCTGCAGCAGGAAGGCTTCGAACTCGTCGTCGGCGCGGTCGATCTCGTCGACGAGCAGCACGCACGGGGCGTCGGTGAGTGCCTGCAGGAGCGGGCGGGCGAGCAGGAATCGTTCGGTGTAGAGGGAGCGTTCGGCGGTGTCGGCGTCGAAACTTCCATCGCTTGCGGCTTCGATCGTGCGCAGGTGCAGCAGCTGCCGGGGGAAATCCCAGTCGTACAGTGCTTGTGAGGCGTCGATGCCCTCGTGGCACTGCAGCCGGATCAACGGCAGGCCCAGTGCTTCGGCAAGTGCGACGGCCAGCGAGGTCTTTCCCGTGCCGGGTTCTCCTTCGCAGAACAGGGGCCTGCCCATGCGGAGCGCGAGGAACGCCGACATCGCGACACCCTCGTCGGCGAGGTAACCGGTCGATTCGAGGGAATCCGCCAGATCGTCCGGCGAGTGGATCTGTATCGCAGTGCCTGTCATGGTGGTGAGCTTAGAACTACATCTTGCTAGCCGACAGGACTACACGTCGGGACTGCGCCGCGCATCGTGGAGAACAGTGTGTCATTGACTATCGGAATTTGCCAACTTTGGTTCCACTACCCGAAATTCGGTATCGAAAGCTTGCAATTGCAATAGGTTTCGACATGAGTGCAAAGCACAACGCAAAGGCGCGTCCCGTTATCGGAGGTGTGTGGTGGGTGGTCGATCAGTTCTCATCGGGTGCACGGCTGTCTTGATTGGTGTATGGGCCGCAGGTGCGGCAGCTGCAGAGACCAGCGCGGGCTTCAGAGCGCCAAACGGAGAAATGTTGATCGGGGGCGTCGATGTCGAGTCGGAGTCAGTTTTCGAGGGTGACGTTCTGACAGTGAGCACATTCGTTTCAGCTGAGGCGAACGCTACCGGCTGGGCTTCGCAGATCTCGTCAAGTCAGCCTGCGTGCCTGTCGTTGCTCCCCGGATCATCTCGCGTCACAGCGTGGAGTCCTGATGTGGACGCTTACGTAACAACACCGGTCGGTGTGGAGGTCACGAGCGATTCTGGGACCGCTACCTATGCAGTTTCGTTCCCTCCTTCGTTTGCGTACATGAGTTTTTCCGGACCAAAGCGTGCGACCTTTTCTGCTGAATTCCGTGTCGATTGCTCGGTAGGACAATACGCACTGGGCGGTATGGGGTGGGTTGACTCGTTCTATCCCGCAGAATCTCGGAGCATCGGATTCCGGGTCAACCTACTAGTTGAAGAAGCTCCTCCCAGGCCCGAGCCTGAACCGTCACCTGGCTGGCCAGGGATTGATACAGGTTCTGCTCAGGGGGGGTCGTTCGGGTAGCTCCAACTCTGGAGCAATGCGTTCTCAAGACCGACACGGTGTCGAAATGCTTGTACCCATTGGTTCAATTTGGTCGCACCGTGAGGATCTGCGACATCGTGCCGAGCGGTCCAGCGGTGTCGTGCAGGACGCTGCTGGTGAGGCCGATGCCGTCGGCCCCGTACGAGACGGTGGTGTCGAAGCCGACCCAGTCACCCTGAGGCTGCCTGAACAGATGGGCGGTCAGATCGAGGTTGGGGAAGGCAACGGCCTTCGGGTCGGCGCGCACGGTCATGCCGTTGGAGATGTCGAAGAGCCGGACAGCGTGGGCGAGGTCGCTGACCTCCTCGTCGGCGAGCAGCGGAATCGGGGAGCGTACCCAGAACGAGGCGCGTCCAGGCTCTACCTGATCGCGCCGGACTTCAGCGGATTCGATGAACCCGCCCGGCCATACCTGCGAGGCATCCCAGGGTTTCATCTCGTCCGGCGAGGCGATCCGAGGTAGCGATGTGCCTTCGAGTGCGTCGGTGGCACCCGGAGCCATGAGCCACGCCCGCAGTCGCACAGCGGCACGCCCGCCGTGGCTGAGTACGGCCTCGACGAGTTCGATGGTGCGGCCCGGACGCAGCACCGTCACCTCGGCATCCATGTCGCCGATCGGAAGGACCCCGAGGATGTCGTAGGAGAGGCGGCCGATCACCAGGCCGTCGTCGCGCCGTGCGTCGCGGTCGCATTCGACGACGTGCGCGAGCAGCCCGAAGGCGGGTGCGATGTGCTGTTCCGCGGTGTTCCATGCGCCACCCACATGCTCGGTTGCGCGGAAGGAGTGCTCCCCGGTGCGTTCGAAGTAGCTCATGATCGGTTTCCTTGCCTTTCCGGACTGCTCGGTCCTACTTCTCCACCCGAGTGGAGTCGAGTGCTGCGAGTGCCATCCTTCGCAGCACGGTGCGGGTGCTGTGCGGTGAGCGCGGATCGGCGCTGTGGGGGGTGGAGTTGATGAGTCCGAAGGTGGCGTGCGCCATGGTGCGGGCGTCCGATTCGGCAAGGGCCGGATGGATACGGCACAGCACACCCACCCAGATTTCGACGTAGCGGCGCTGCAGCGTGCGGACCTGGCGTCGCCCCTCTTCGGTGAGTGAGTGCAGTTCGCGATCCTGGACGCGGATGAGGTCCTGTTCTCCCAGTGCGAAGTCGAGGTGGAAGTCGACGAGCCCCTCCAGCGCCTTGTGCGGGTCGGAGGTGTTCTCCTCTACCGCGGTGCCGCCGGCGAACAGGCGCCGGCTGATGTCGACGAGGATCTCGACGAGCAGCGCGTCTTTGTTGGGGAAGTGCCGGTAGACGGCGGGCCCACTGATCCCGACGGCCGCACCGAGGTCTTCGAGGCGTACGCCGGTGAAGCCGCGCTCGGCGATCAGGCGCGCTGCGGCGACGAGCAGTTGCCGCCTGCGCTCGGCCTTGGCCTGCGACCGTGGTGTGAGCGCGGCGGACTCCATATCGACAGCCTTGTTCATGGCCGGCACTCCGCTCGTCTGATCAGGAGACATTGGGTATGGACAACTCGGTTAATGGTAACTAACCTAGTTTTTCAGTTAATGGTGATTAGGTCAATCTACCGAGGACGGTACCGGTGACAACCGCTCACGCGATCTCCAAAACCAGCCGTGACCAGCATGAACAGTTGGTCGCAGACCTCCGGGGCAAGCTTGCTGTCGCTTCTCTCGGGGGAAGTGAAAAATCCCGCGAACGCCACGCCGCGCGAGGAAAGCTGCTCCCCCGCGACCGCGTCGACGAGCTTCTCGACACCGGAAGCCCGTTCCTCGAGCTGTCCCCGCTCGCCGCGAACGGCATGTACGACGACGAGTGCCCCGGCGCAGGGGTCATCACCGGCATCGGCCGCGTCGCCGGTCGTGAGTGCGTGATCGTCGCGAACGACGCCACCGTCAAGGGCGGCACCTACTACCCGATCACCGTCAAGAAGCACCTGCGCGCGCAGGAAGTGGCGCTGCAGAACAACCTGCCCTGTATCTATCTCGTCGACTCCGGTGGCGCGTTCCTGCCCAGGCAGGACGAGGTCTTCCCCGACCGCGAGCATTTCGGCCGTATCTTCTACAACCAGGCGACGATGAGCGCGCAGGGGATCCCGCAGATCGCTGCCGTCCTCGGTTCGTGTACCGCGGGCGGCGCCTACGTGCCCGCGATGAGCGACGAGGCCGTGATCGTCCGCAATCAGGGCACCATCTTCCTGGGCGGCCCACCGCTGGTGAAGGCCGCGACCGGCGAGGTCGTCACAGCCGAGGAACTCGGTGGCGGCGACCTGCATTCGAAGGTGTCCGGTGTCACCGACCACCTCGCCGAGGACGACCGCGACGCACTGCGGATCGTGCGCAACATCGTTTCCACGCTCGGACCGCGCACCCCGCGCCCGTGGGACGTCGCACCGACTGCCGAACCCGACGCCGACCCGGCCGAACTCTACGACGTGGTCCCCACCGATTCGCGCACCCCGTACGACGTGCGCGAGGTCATCTCCCGCGTGGTCGACGGCTCCTCGTTCCACGAGTTCAAGGCCGAATACGGCAAGACCCTGGTCACCGGATTCGCGCGCATCCACGGCCACCCCGTCGGCATCATCGCCAACAACGGTGTGCTCTTCGGTGAATCTGCGCTCAAGGGCGCACATTTCATCGAGTTGTGCGACAAGCGCTCCGTCCCGCTGCTGTTCTTGCAGAACATCTCCGGGTTCATGGTCGGCCGCGACTACGAGGCCGCAGGTATCGCCAAGCACGGCGCGAAGATGGTCACCGCCGTCGCATGCGCCCGCGTCCCCAAGCTCACGGTCGTCATCGGCGGATCCTACGGAGCGGGCAACTACTCGATGTGCGGGCGCGCGTATTCGCCTCGCTTCCTGTGGATGTGGCCCAATGCCCGCATCTCGGTGATGGGCGGCGAGCAGGCCGCATCCGTTCTCGCGACCGTGCGCTCCGACCAGCTCGACGCGTCGGGCAAGCCGTGGTCGGCCGACGACGAAGAAGCGTTCAAGGCGCCGATCCGAGCACAGTACGAAGACCAGGGCAATCCCTACTATTCCACCGCTCGGTTGTGGGACGACGGCATCATCGACCCCGCCGACACCAGAAAAGTTCTCGGACTGGCACTCTCGACGTGCGCGAACGCGCCGCTCGAGCCGGTCTCCTACGGCGTCTTCCGGATGTGAGCGAGATGAGTGACACGAAACGCATCGATACAGTACTGGTAGCCAACCGCGGAGAGATCGCCGTCCGCGTCATTCGCACGCTGCGGTCGATGGGCATCCGCTCCGTCGCCGTGTTCAGTGAGGCCGACCGCGACGCCAGGCACGTGCGCGAAGCCGACACCGCTGTACTCCTCGGGCCCGCGGCGGCCCGTGAGAGCTATCTGGTGATCGACAAGGTCATCGCCGCGGCAGTCGAAACCGGTGCGCAGGCCATCCACCCCGGCTACGGATTCTTGTCGGAGAACTCGGCTTTCGCTTCCGCGTGCTCCACGGCAGGTATCGCCTTCCTCGGGCCGTCGGCACACGCGATCGAGACCATGGGCGACAAAATCACCGCGAAGGCCGCGGTCTCGGAGTTCGGAGTCCCTGTCGTCCCGGGTATCTCGCGACCGGGCCTGACCGACGAGGACTTGATCGCCGGCGCCGCCGAAGTCGGCTATCCGGTGCTGGTCAAGCCGTCGGCAGGCGGTGGCGGTAAGGGCATGCGGCTGGTGCACGACCCCGCCGACCTCCCCGACGCCCTGGCTTCAGCGCGGCGCGAGGCCGCATCGTCGTTCGGCGACAACACACTCTTCCTCGAACGATTCGTCCTGCGCCCGCGCCACATCGAGGTGCAGATCCTCGCCGACTCGCACGGCAACGTCGTCCACCTCGGCGAACGCGAATGCAGCCTGCAGCGTCGCCACCAGAAGGTAATCGAGGAAGCGCCGTCGCCGCTGCTCGACGAGGCCACCCGCGCGCGCATCGGTGAAGCAGCCTGCAACACCGCGCGCAGCGTCGACTACACCGGCGCGGGCACCGTGGAGTTCATCGTCTCGGCCGAGAAACCCGACGAGTTCTTCTTCATGGAGATGAACACCCGGCTGCAGGTCGAGCATCCCGTCACCGAGATGGTCACGGGCCTCGACCTCGTCGAATGGCAGGTGCGCATCGCCGCGGGCGAACCCCTCGGTTTCACGCAGGACGACATCACACTCACGGGGCACGCCATCGAAGCCCGTGTCTACGCGGAGGATCCCGGTCGCGGGTTCCTGCCCACCGGCGGCACCGTCGCCGACGTGGTCGAAGCGTCCGGGCCCGGGGTGCGCGTCGACTCCGGTCTGCAGCCGGGCACCGTCGTCGGCAGCGACTACGACCCGATGCTCGCCAAGGTCATCGCACACGCCGACGACCGCGCCGGGGCGCTACGACGCCTCGACCGCGCGCTCGCCGACACGGCGGTGCTCGGTGTGGTCACCAACATCGACTTCGCGCGGTTCCTGCTCGCCGACCCCGAGGTGGTGGCCGGTGCACTCGACACCGGCCTGCTCGACCGCCGTCTCGGCGACTACACGGCGCCGGAGACTTCCGATGCCGCGCTCGTCGCCGCGGCGGTGCTCCGCTGGCTGCAGCACTGGCCCGACGACACCTCCGACCCGTGGGACGTTCCCGACGGATGGCGTATGGGCATGCACCTGCCCACCAGTTACCGGCTCGCGTCCGGTGACCGCACCGCGCACGTGCGACTCACCGGAACCCCGTCTGCAGGCACCGCGAATGTTGAAGACGGCAGCGAATACTCGCTGTCCGCATTTCTCGACGGCTCGGTTCTTGCTGTCGTGCTCAACGGTCGCCGCCACGTGTTCCGGGTCGCGGAGGTCGACGACGCGATCTGGCTCGCCGACGATCGCGGTGCCGTCGCGGTCCGTGAGGTCCGAGAGGCCAGCGTGCGGGGAGACGACGCCCACACCGGCGACGCCGACATCACCAGCCCGATGCCGGGTGCCGTCATCGCCGTCCCTGTCGAGACAGGTGTCGAGGTCACCGCGGGTCAGACGATCGCGATCGTCGAAGCCATGAAGATGGAGCACGCACTGACCGCCCCGATCGACGGTGTTGTCGAGCTGTTCGCTGCCGCAGGCGAACAGGTCAAGGTCGATCAGATTCTCGCACGCATCACACCGCCCGCAGACACGAAGGAAGAGGCATGAGCGAGTCACCGACGTACCTGGCCACCGGCCAGCTCCCCGACGAATACGAACAGCTGAGGAAGTCGGTCGCCGACTTCGCGCGCACCGTCGTCGCACCTGTTGCCGCCAAACACGACGCCGAACACTCGTTCCCGTACGAAGTGGTGCAGGGAATGGCCGACATGGGACTGTTCGGCCTGCCGTTCCCCGAGGAGTACGGCGGAATGGGCGGCGACTATTTCGCCCTCTGTCTCGCCCTCGAGGAACTCGGCAAGGTCGATCAGTCGGTCGCCATCACCCTCGAGGCAGGTGTGTCGCTCGGTGCGATGCCGGTCTACCGCTTCGGAAGCGAGGAGCAGAAGCAGGAGTGGCTGCCGCAGCTCACGAGTGGCCGCAACCTCGCCGCGTTCGGCCTGACCGAGCCCGGCGCAGGTAGCGATGCGGGCGGCACCAAGACCACCGCGAAGCTCGAAGACGGGCACTGGGTGATCAACGGCAACAAGCAGTTCATCACCAACTCGGGCACCGACATCACCTCTCTCGTCACGGTCACCGCCGTTACCGGTGTCGACGCGAACGGGAAGAAGGAGATCTCGACGATCCTCGTACCCGCCGATACTCCTGGATTCACCGCGGAACCCGCCTACAACAAGGTCGGCTGGAACGCCTCCGACACGCACCCGCTGACCTTCGCGGACGTGCGTGTCCCTGAAGCGAATCTTCTCGGGCAACGCGGCCGCGGATACGCGAACTTCCTGCGCATCCTCGACGAGGGACGCATCGCGATCGCAGCGCTGTCGGTCGGCGCTGCACAGGGTTGCGTCGACGAATCGATCAAGTACGCCAAGGAGCGCGAAGCGTTCGGCACCGCGATCGGCAAAAACCAGGCCATCGCATTCAAGATCGCGCGGATGGAAGCGCGGGCTCATACTGCCCGTACCGCTTACTACGATGCCGCGGCAGCCATGCTCGCCGGAAAGCCGTTCAAGAAGCAGGCGTCGATCGCGAAACTCGTTGCCTCCGAGGCGGCTATGGACAACGCGCGAGACGCAACGCAGATCCACGGTGGCTACGGGTTCATGAACGAATACGCTGTCGCGCGGCACTACCGCGACAGCAAGATCCTGGAAATCGGTGAGGGCACCACCGAGGTGCAACTCATGCTCGTCGCACGGGGGCTGGGACTGTGAGCGATAACGAAAAGCGAATTACGCAGCGTGGCCTATGGTTCGAAGAATACGAACTCGGCGCGATCTACGAGCACCGGCCCGGCCGCACCATCACCGAGGCCGACAACACGCTGTTCACGACACAGACGATGAACACGCAGGCCCTGCACCTCGACGCCGCGTACGCGGCAGGGACGAGCTTCGGTGAGCGGCTGGTGAACTCGATGTTCACGCTGTCCACGATGATCGGTCTGTCCGTCGCGCAGCTCACCCAGGGCACGATCGTCGCGAATCTCGGATTCTCCGAAGTGTCGTTCCCGAAGCCGTTGTTCCACGGCGACACCCTCTACGTCGAGACGAAGATCCTCGACAAGCGTGAGTCGAAGAGCCGTCCCGGCGAAGGCATCGTCACGCTCGAACACACCGGTCGAAATCAGCACGGCGACGTCGTCGGCATCGCGGTCCGCAAGACACTCGTACAGAAGAGGCCGACCTCATGACATGGCAATTGCCCGGTCCCGCATGGCTGTTCGTACCTGCTGATCGGCCCGAACGCTACGCCAAGGCCGCAGACCGGTCCGACGTCGTCATCATCGACCTCGAAGACGCGGTGTCGGCCGGCGACAAGCAGGCAGCACGCGACGCGCTCGTCGCGACGCCACTCGATCCGGAACGGACGGTCGTGCGGGTCAACCCGGTGGGCACCGCCGATCATGAGCTCGACCTCGAAGCGCTACGTCGCACGTCCTACACGCGTGTGATGCTCCCGAAATGCGAAAGCGCCGACGAAGTGCGCTCGCTCGCGCTGCTCGAGGTGGTCGCACTGATAGAGTCGCCGCTCGGTGTGCTCGCGGTCGAAGAGATCGCGAAGGCAGACAACACGATCGGCGTCATGTGGGGCGCCGAGGACCTCGTCGCGGGACTCGGGGGCAACTCGAGCCGCCGAGCCGACGGCACCTACCGGGCCGTCGCGCAGCACGCGCGGTCGGTGTCGCTGCTTGCGGCGAAAGGCCATGCGTGCTGGGCACTGGACTCGGTGTACCTCGACATCAAGGACACCGATGGGCTGTACGAGGAAACCCTCGACACCGTCGCAGTCGGGTTCGACATCAAGGTCGCGATCCATCCAGGCCAGATCGAAGTGATCCGCCGTGCGTTCGCTCCGACGCCGGAGGAAGCCGACTGGGCGCGACGGGTCCTCGCCGCGGCCGAGAACGAACGCGGGGTCTTCGATTTCGAGGGCAAGATGGTCGACGGTCCTGTGCTCAAACACGCCGAACGTCTCGTGCAGCGAGCGGCGCAGAGCAATCCCTGACCGGGCGCACAGCGTGGGGAAGCGGGCAACTCGCGGGCGAATCGACGGATGGCCCCGGTGAATGCATCCGGGGCATCGAAGTTCGCGAGGTGCCGCGTTCCCGGTATCAGCTCGAAGCGACCGGCGCGGGTGTGATCCGATCAGGATCCTCGTTGCGGCCTGCGCTGGAGGAGTTGGGTGAGCCGATGGGCGTGATTCAGGAGCGCGCTTCCCAGCTCGGGCCGTCGGTCTTCGCGGAAGCGGCTCTCCACTCCGGTGATGCTCAGCACCCACACCGGGGCTTCTCGCTGATCGAACACGGCGGCACCCATGCCCCAGCTGCCTTCGACGATGAGAGCCGGATTGACGGAGTATCCGGCCAGGCGGGTAGCGGCGACACGTTCCTCGATGTCGCCCCTCGCGTGGTCGGGTCCCCAATCCGCAGCCAGATCGGTTCTCGACAGGTACTCCTCCACATCGCGATCGGGTAGATGCGCCAGGATTGCGAGTCCTGCCGACGCCACCCCCAGCGGAAACCGGATCCCGACGTGCAGCACGTGCGAGCGCAGCGGAAAACTGCCTTCCTCGACGGCCAGGCACACGGTCTCGTCGCCGCGCCGAGCCGACAGAAACGCACTTTCGCCGGTGTCGCGAGCAAGGTCACGCAGGATGTTCCCGGCGAGCCCGGTGATGTCGTACCGAGCGGCCGCGAGCGAGCCGAGAAGGTACAGCTCCGGTCCCAAGGTCCATCTGCCGTTGTCGCGATGCCGGTCTATCAGTCCTTCGTCGGTGAGGGTGGCCAGGATTCGGTGAACGGTGGGCCGGGCCAGTTCGGTCTCGCGCGCGAGGTCGGACGTGGAGACCCCGTCGGGCTCATGCGCGGCGACTGCCCGTAAGAGCACGGCAACTCTGCCGACCATTTGTCCGTGTGCACCCGACGCCATGGTCTTCACGATACGTCCACTGGGTGGACACATGCGATGTGTGTGTTCGTTGAGCGACCAATCGATCGGAACGCCCTGCCTCGCCCTTGAAATGTGAGCACACACCCTATTAATTAGTACTGAAGTATTCAGACGTGTTCATCCAGCGGACGCATCGGCGCTTCCGAGATGCGGCCCACGTGGCGGAGGGGTATTGGACTTGGCATCCAAGGTATTCGAGACACCCGAGGCGGCCGTAGCGGACATCCCTTCGGGTGCCCTGCTCGCAGTCGGCGGCTTCGGTCTGTGCGGCATCCCCGACGAGTTGATCAAGGCGATCGCTGCGGGCGATGCCACCGACTTCGAGGTGTTCTCCAACAACTGCGGTGTCGACGGGCACGGTTTGGGGATCCTGCTCGGTGAGAAGCGGATCCGTCGTATCACCGCGTCGTACGTCGGTGAGAACAAGGAGTTCGCACGTCAGTATCTCTCGGGTGAGCTCGAGGTCGAGCTGACACCGCAGGGCACCCTGGCCGAGAAGCTCCGTGCCGGTGGTGCCGGGATTCCGGCGTTCTTCACCCCGGCCGGTGTCGGCACGCCGATCTCCGAGGGGGGTCTGCCGTGGCGGTATGCCGCCGATGGGTCGGTCGAGATCGCGTCGCCCGCGAAGGAGATCCGGGAGTTCCGCGGGAAGCGGTACGTGCTCGAGGAGTCGATCAACGCCGATTATTCGCTCGTGCACGCCCTGCGCGGTGATACCGAGGGCAATCTCGTGTTCAACAGGGCTGCGATGAACTTCAATCCGCTGGCGGCGATGGCGGGCAAGGTGTGCATCGTGCAGGTCGAGGAGCTCGTGGAGGCGGGTGAGATCGATCCGGGTCAGGTGCATCTGCCGGGGGTGTTCGTCGACCGGATCGTTCATACGGGTGTGCAGGACAAGCAGATCGAGAAGCGCACCGTCAGCGCTGCGAAGGGAGCGTGAGCATGAGCACCAGCGTGGAGACCACCGAGGCCGTGGGCTGGTCGCGTACCGAGATGGCTGCGCGTGCGGCGCAGGAACTGTCGCCGGGTGAGTACGTCAACCTCGGCATCGGCCTGCCGACGTTGATTCCGAATTATCTGCCCGAGGGTGTGCGGGTGACTCTGCATTCGGAGAACGGGATCCTGGGTACCGGGCGGTATCCGACCGAGGACGAGATCGACCCGGATCTGATCAATGCGGGCAAGGAGACCGTGACTGTCAATCCCGGTGCCGCGTTCTTCGATTCGTCGTTGAGCTTCGGCATGATCCGTGGCGGTCACATCGACACTGCCGTGCTCGGTGGGATGGAGGTCTCGGCCACCGGTGATCTGGCGAACTGGATGGTGCCGGGGAAGATGGTCAAGGGCATGGGCGGTGCGATGGATCTGGTCCACGGCGCTCGCAAGGTCATCGTGCTGATGGAGCACACCGACAAGCAAGGTAATCCGAAGCTCGTCGAGAAGTGCTCGCTTCCGCTCACGGGTGAGGGTGTGGTGCAGCGCATCGTCACGAATCTCGCCGTCGTGGACGTCACCGACGACGGTCTGAAGCTCGTCGAGTGCGCGCCGGGCGTGACCGACGAGCAGGTCCGTGCAGCAACAGGAGCGCCCCTGGCTTGATGGCCGGGACTATGCAGCGGTGCCCGGGGCCACAAGGTCCCGGGCACCGCTGTCTCCTATCCGACCCGGTCGGCCGTGCTCTCGACCGCTCGTGCGAGCGCAAGGAACGGTGCTGGTCGCGTTGGTCCTTCGGCCGTGAGTTCCGGATGCCACTGCACCCCCAGCACGCGGCCCGAGGGGTCTTCGAAGGCCTCGATGAGTCCATCCGGGGCGTGAGCGCTGGCGATCAGTCCGGAACCGAGTGTCGCGATTCCTTGGTGGTGGCCGGATGCGACGACGGGATCACCGTGGCCGAACTCCTGGAAGAGTCGGGTGCCTTCCGCGACCCGCACGTTGTGCCAGGAAAGTCGTGCCGTGATCACCGACGTGGCGAGGGCGGCCGAGTCGTAGTGCTCGACGCCTGTCGGTTCGAGATGTTCGACCAGAGTCCCTCCGTGGAGGACGTTGAGGATCTGGAACCCTCGACAGATGCCGAGTACTGGGAGCCCCGACATCACTGCGTACGACGCGAAGGCGAAGTCCAACTCGTCCTGTTCAGGGTTCACATCGTAGAGATGTGGCACGTGCCTGCCGCCGTATCGGTCGGGATCGATGTCCCCTCCTCCTGGCAGGACCACTGCCGCGAAGCCCGTCGATTCGTCAGGGCATCGATCCAGGACCACCGGTTCCAGGCCCACTTCCCGCATCACTGTCAGCACCTCGTCGAAGAGGAATTCGGCGAGGGCGACCCGAGCGTCAGTACTGGATCGAACGGTCGAACGTCTGGGTACTGCTACAAGAATGGTCATGGATGCACTCCGATCACGATTAGTGAAGTATGAACGCTAGATGATAGAGTTCATGAGTGACAACTCGGGAGTGGGATCGTCTGTGTACGCCGGTGACGGCCAGTGGAGCGAGCGAAGCCGTGGTGAGGCAACTGGGCGACTTGATGGGATCGGGGATTCTGCGAGCCGGCGACCGCCTCCCCCCCGAAACCGAACTGGCGACACTGTTTCGCGTCGCCCCCATGACCGTACGAAGCGGACTGAAGGTGCTGCGGGATCACGGGCTCCTGACGACCCGCAGGGGCCGGTACGCAGGCACATTCGTCGCCGAAGATGTCGTCGAACGAATCATCGGGAACCGGGACGGCTTCCCCACGCTCGAGGAGTTCACCGACTTCACCGTGTGGCGGGAGGCGATAACGGGCGAAGCATGTGCCCGTGCGGCGACACAGATCACGCAGACGCAGATGCGAGAACTGACCGAACTGGTGGCGGCAACCCAGAACGAACGAGTGGGCACTCCAGAGTTCCGCTTTTGCGACAGCCGCGTGTATCTGTTCATCGCCGAGGTGTCCGGCTCGCGCAGGATCCTCGACGAGGAAGGCCGAATCCAGGCGGATCTGACGCGGACGCTCTTGGGCTTGAATCGATTCCGAGCGCGAGTCGAATTCGTCGAACGTGCCCACGACCCATTGCTCGCCAGCATCCTCGCCGGTGACGCCGACGGGGCACGAGCGGCATTCTCACGGCACGCGCGTGCAACCCTGGACCTTCTGACGGGGTTGGGCTATCTCATGCCGGGGGAAGGCGCAGACTGATGTGCGGGCGCTCCACGACGCGGCCCGACCGGCGGACAGCTATCGGATCCGGCGCCATCGGAACCGACGCCGTGGGCTATCGGGCTTGATCGCCGGTGTCGCCGCCAAGGCTTCCTCGGCTTGTGCGCGGCGTCGCTTCCTCTCGGCCCTCCAGGCGTCGAGGACCTCGTCGACGTCGACCTTGTGCAGTGGAACGGGGAGGCGTTCCGGGGAGAGCAGGCACGCGGCGACACGGCGGTTCAGATCGGCGACGACCTGTCGCACGTCCTTTTCCGTCGGTATCGTCCGCACCGATTCGGGTAGTCGCTCGATCTCCTTGCGCAACTGCAGCTCCGGCGGCAACAGTGCTTCTCCCGATAGACCTTCACGCTCGAGATAGGACTTGAGCCACCACATTTCGTCGCTGCCGTGGTCCGGGATGGGTTTGCCGGCGCCGGGAAGGTTGTCGAAGTCGCCGCGTTCCTGCGCGACGCGGATCTGTCGTTCGATCCACGTCTCGAAACTCACGTCCGGACGCTTGCGTTCGGTCATGTATTCCAGGGTGCCATCCCCAACAGTCCGACGCGAGGCAACCTCAGCTCATCGCTGCCTTTGCTTCGTTGCTGAGTTCGACGAGTTGTACGTAGTTGCCGTCGGGATCGATCGCGGTCGCGAACAGGCTACCGTCGCGATCCTCGAGCGGCGAATGCCACTTCGTGCCGAGTTCGTCGAGTCGAGCAACGATGTCGCGCGCACCGGTGACCTCGAGGTTGATGATCAGACGTCCGGGCTCGGGATTGAGTGCGCCGATATCGGCGCGACGGTCGAGCATGACGTAGAAGCCGTCGAAATCCAGGACGTCGTATGCGGGTTCGCCTGGTGTGCGCTCGGCCTTCACCGAGAATGCGGTCACGTACCAGTCGCGCAGGCGCTCGGGGTCGGTGCTCGACAGGAGCATGCTGCCGAGAGAGGGTGCGGTCATCGGGTCTCCTTACGGACAGGGCAAGGCGGGTGCCGTGCCATCCACCAGGTACCGACCGTCGGATCGGACGAAACTCATCGCAGACACACGTGAGGGCGACCCCGTCGGGATCGCCCTCACGTGTTGTTCGTGCGCTACGCCGTCATTCCTCCGGCGTCACGTGCTTGGCCAGATAGAGCGGCTCACCGAGCTGCTCCAGCAGGTCGAGCTGGGTTTCCAGATAGTCGATGTGTTCTTCTTCGTCGGCGAGGATCGCCTCGAAGATGTTCGCCGACGTGATGTCGCTGACCGAACGCATGTACTCGGATCCCTTGCGGAGCCGATCACGTGCCTCGACCTCGACGACCAGATCCGATTCGAGCATCTCTTTCACGGTCTGGCCCAGTCGCAGCGACCCGAGCCGCTGATAGTTGGGGAGTCCGTCGAGATACAGGATCCGGTCGGTGAGCTTTTCGGCGTGCCGCATCTCGTCGAACGATTCGGCGCGCGTGTGCGAGGCGAGTTTCGTCCATCCGCGATCTTCCTGCATCTTCGAGTGAAGAAAATACTGGTTGATCGCTGTGAGCTCGGCAGTGAGCTGCTCGTTGAGTAGTTCGATTACCTTCTTGTCGCCCTTCATGGCACCTCCCGGGTGAACCATCGGGTTTCACCGCCGGGTAGGGGCTGGCTACACGGCGGTCTCGAGTTCGATGGTCTCACTCTGAGCGCGGGCGTGCCGGATGATCGCCGAGATGTTGCGGACGCAGTTGCCGCAATCGGTGCCTGCTCGGCAGGCTGCACTCACCTCGCGGGTGCAGCGCGCACCGGCTGCGACCTCGGCTTCGATGTGATGATGCGTGAGTGCGTGGCAACTGCAGACGATCATGAGCCACCATTCCTGTAACCGGATGCTTACTTAGGTTGCCCAAACCTTACATCTAGTTAGGCTACCCTAGTGTGTGATCGTAGTCACAAAACTGGAACGGCTGATCCGTGATAGACCCAGGATCGACCCAGGGCGTGTTACCCCTGTTGCTGCTGCATCTGCTGTGACACCACCTGGTTGATTCGTTGCAATCCACTCGACGACAATCCGGGAAGGTGCCCCTCGATGGTGCGCACGATCGACGAATCGTGGATGACCTTCTCGCTCGACTGGATCAGCACCGTGCCCGCGCCGGTGAAATCGAACTGACGCTCCTCCCCCGACTGCACCCCGAATCGCCGTGCACCGGCCGCCAGGTGACTCGTGATCCACGATTCGTCGTAGTGGTGGCTGGGCGAGGGGCAGTCGGCCCAGCCGACCAGCGCCTCCGGATCCACGCGTAGCGGCGGCTCGGCGAACATCACCGGCCCGTTCGACGACGCCAGGAACTTGCCAGTGCCGATCAGAGTGAGGAACCCGGGCACGATCGACTGGTTCAACGACAACCCCGGCTCGAATGCGAGCAGGTTTGCCTGCCGGATCGTGAGGTTGCCGTTGTCGAGATCGTACGAATTGATGTCGTATCCGCGGTCGCCGAGGATCAGCTTCCCGTGGCCGTTCGCCACGACGTAGTCGCCGAGATACATCGGCGCCGAGAACTGCCGCGCCACCATCTGCAGGATCTGCCCGCTCAGATCGTGCGTGAGCGCGTTGAACTGCACTTGCCCGTAGTACGCGATCATCGCCCCCTTCGACAGGAACCAGGGTGACTGCAGGTCGATGCTGAACGCGTAATTGTTACCGGGAACGTTGTCGCTGCCCACCAGGTGCGACGGATTCAGAATGGTGCTCACAACTTCTCCTCCGATGCCTGCACGTAGACGATGCCCTGGCCGGTGCATTCGAGTTGCATCGACTCGCCCCCGGTCCGGCCGACGTTGCGCCAGCTCGTCGAGGATTTCAATTCGGTGCGCACCGGACCGTAGGAGGCGACGAATGCCTGCGGGTCGACGACCACAGGCGCCGGCCCACCCACCTGCAACTCGAGGACCCCACCGTGGGCGAGCAGCACTGCCGCACCGTAACCGGACAACTGGGTGGTGAACATGCCCTGGCCGGTGACGACGCCGGTCGCGGCGCCACGCAACGCTCCCATCAGCCCTCCGCCACCTCCTCCGGACGGGGATGCGTTCGCCGAGACCACTGTGCTCTGCAGACCGGCGGTATGAGCGAGCAACCGCGATGCCTCCACTCGGAGTTCCCCTCCGGCCGCCATGTCGACGATGTGCGTCTCGAGGCCCTTGAAGCCGTAGTGCACGGTGCCCTTGCCCTGGGCGATCATCGTCGCCTCGTGCTCGCCCTGCATCATCCGGCCGGCCATCCCGGCAAGGCCGCCGAGTCCGGGGCCTCCGCCGACCCCGCCCGGAGCGCCGTGCGGAGCGAACTGCACGTCGCCGGTATAGAAGAGCATCGCGCCGCGCCGCGCGATGATGGGACCCGACTGCATGAGGTCGACCCGCACGACCTTGCTGTTGATCTTCGTGAACGCCATGGTCTGTCCCCTACCGTTCCGCCGGCTGAATGGACACGACGCCGTTGCCGTCCCACCTGAGGGAGAAGGCTTCGCCGCTGCCCTGGCCGATCGCCGACCGCCACGACACATCGGTCACGAAGGATTGCGTCAGCATTCCTTTCGCGCACACGAATGCATCGGGGTCGACGACGAGCGGGTATTGCGGCGACACCTCGAGATGGATGAGCGGGCCACCCGACGAGAGCAGTGCCACCTGACCGGATCCCGACACCGTGGTCGTGAACAGGCCCTGCCCGCTCATTCCACCGCGCACCCCGGCGAACGTGACGTTGGTGCTGAGGTTCCCGTTCAGTGCAAGCAGCTGTTCGGACTCGACCTGCAACGTCTCGTTGTTCAGCTCGAGCACCGTGGTGTTCTGCGCTTGGTGCGCGAGGTACACCACGCCGGTGCCCGTGCACTCCATGAGCGACAGGCCTTCGCCGGCCGCGCGCTGGCGCAGACCCGCGAGCACGCCGTCGCCGCCGCCGAACCCCGCGGATTTGAAGGTGATCTGCCCTTCGTACGCCACCATCGAGCCCGACAGAGCGCGGATCGTGGAGTTGTTCAGTTGGGCTTCGATCACTCGTTTCGATTTCTCGAGCAGTCGCATGGCGCGAAGAGTATCGGCTGGCGATGTCCGTGTCGTATCGGGTCCTCCACCGGTCGGTGGCGAGCCGGCTCACAGCGGCAGGGGGCGATTCTCCACGACACGTTTCATGACGAGCGTCGAACTGAGGCGTTGGACGCCGGGCAACGCGGAGAGCTGTTCGTCGTAGAGCGCCTGGTAGGCCGACAGGTCGCGGGTGAGGACTCGCAGGAGATAGTCCGGGTCGCCGAACAAGCGTTGCGCCTGAATCACGTTGGGGATCGTGGCTACGGCCGTCTCGAATGCGTCGAGGGTGCCGCGTTCCACGGTGTGCATCGTGACGAACACGAGGGATTCGAAGGTGAGGCCGAGGGCATTCGCGTCGAGCTGTGCGTGGTAGCCGCTGATCGCTCCGTCGCGTTCCAACGCGCGCAGGCGCCGGTGGCAGGGCGAGATGCTCAACCGCACGCGGTCGGCGAGCTCGGTGATGGTGAGGCGGCCATCTTTCTGCAGCTCGGCAAGAATCTTCCGGTCGATTGCATCCATGGAGAAGATTCTCCCCCGTAAGGCGCGTTTCGAGGCTGTATTTGCAAACAGCTTCTGGCTCGAACTTCCTAGTCTTTGCGGTGGGAATTCTCGCGTCGAACGCAAAGGAAATGATCATGGCTGCCGGTGTCGTCGCTGGGTTCTGGGTGGTGTCCATACTGTTCGTGTTGACGCCGGGCGCGGACTGGGCCTATGCCATCACCGCGGGACTGCGGTACCGGAGTGTGGTGCCCGCGGTCAGCGGCATGCTGCTCGGGCACCTCGCGATGACCGCGATCGTCGCGGCAGGCGTTGCAGCGGTGCTCGCGCAATCGCCGGTCCTGCTCACGGTGCTCTCGACCATCGGTGCCGCATACCTGATCTGGCTCGGGGTGGGAATGTTCACGAGTCCGTCGGCCCCGGCGGAAGGCGGACCCGGCAGCGCGGACTCGTGGGCGCGGCAGACGGTCAAGGGCGTGGGTGTCAGCGGACTCAACCCGAAGGTGTTCTTGTTGCTCCTGGCGCTGCTCCCCCAGTTCACCGATCCGGCAGGCCCGTGGCCGCTCGCCGCGCAGATCGCGATGCTCGGTGTGGTGCATGTGATCACATGCGCTGTGGTGTATCTCGGTGTCGGTGCCGGAGCGAGACGGGTACTGCGCGCCCGCCCGTCGCTGGCGAGTGTCGTGAGCCGAGTGTCGGGCGTTGTGATGATCGTGCTCGGAGCGGTGCTGGTGCTCGACCAGGCATTCCTCCAGCACCGGTAAGAAATCGCGGACCATCTCCCCTGTGAGGGAACATGATCCGCGATTTCTGTGTGGCCGGCTCGCGGCCCGATCAGGTCAGAGGCCGAGATCCTTCGCGATGATCGTCTTCATGACCTCACTCGTGCCGCCGTAGATGCGGGTGACGCGAGTGTCGGCGTACAGGCGCGCGATCGGGTACTCGGTGATGTAGCCGTATCCGCCGTGCAGCTGCAGGCACTTGTCGATGATCCGACCGGCGGTCTCTGTCGCGAAGAGCTTCGCGCGAGCGGCATCCGGGACGGTGAGTTCGTCACGATCGTTGAGCTCGATGGCGTTGTCGACCATGATCTGCAATGCCTGGAGCTCCGCAGAGCACTCCGCGAGCACGAACTTCGAATTCTGGAACGACGCCACCGGCTTACCGAAAACCTTACGGTCCTTGGTGTAGGCGATTGCGTGCGCGATCGCGGCCGACGCGGTGGCTGCCGCGCCGAACGCAATTGTCAGGCGCTCCTGCGCGAGGTTCTGGGTGAGGTACGAGAAGGCCTTACCTTCTTCACCGAGCAGATCCGTGACCGGAACCTTGACATCGTCGAACGACAACTCTGCGGTATCGGACGTCTTGAGGCCGATCTTCTTCAGCTTGCGGCCGACAGAGTAGCCCTCGCTCGAGGCATCCACCACCAGGATCGAGAGGCCGCCGCGACGGTCTTCCGGGTTGTACGGGGTCGTACGGGCGACGACGAGCACGCGGTCGGCGAGTGCGCCGCCGGTGATGAACGTCTTCGATCCGTTGAGGACGTAATGGCTGCCGTCTTCCGAAAGCTTTGCGCTGGTTGCAATGTTCGCGAGGTCGGAGCCGGTACCCGGCTCGGTCATCGCGATCGCGAACATCAGCTCGCCCGAAGCGAATCCGGGAAGCCAGCGTTGCTTCTGCTCGTCGGTCGCATTCTGCATGATGTACGGCAGGATCAAGTTCGAGTGCACCGACGACGAACCGAACGACGCCCCCGCCGCCGACGCCTCTTCCGCGAGGATCACATTGAACTTCAGCGACTTCTCGCCGCCTCCGCCGTACTCCTCGGGTACCTGGATGCCGAGGAAGCCGAGTTCGCCCATGCGGCGGTAGAAGTCACGCGGGGGGTGTCCGTCTTCTTCCCACTGTTCGTAGACCGGGACGACTTCCTTCGCGATGAACGTGCGAACCGTATCGCGGAATGCTTCGTGATCCTCGTTGAACACCGTACGCTGCACGGATTTTCCTTCCGGGTTATGTGTGACAGGGCAGCTGGATTACAGCGCGTACTCGCGGAGGATGCCCTTGCTGATGATCGTCTTCTGGATCTCGCTGGTGCCCTCGCCGATGAGCAGGAACGGAGCCTCACGCATGAGCCTCTCGATCTCGTACTCCTTCGAATAGCCGTAGCCACCGTGGATGCGGAAGCTCGCCTGCGTCACCTCGGAGCAGTACTCACTCGTCAGGTACTTCGCCATACCTGCTGCGACGTCGTTCCGCTCACCCGAATCCTTCAGGCGCGCAGCGTTGACCATCATCAGGTGCGCGGCCTCGACCTTGGTGGCCATCTCGGCGAGCGAGAATCCGATCGCCTGGTGCTGTGCGATCGGCTTACCGAACGTGGTGCGCTGCTGCGCATAGCGCGCCGCGAGCTCGAATGCGCGGATCGCGACACCACACGCGCGAGCGGACACGTTCACACGACCGACCTCGACGCCGTCCATCATCTGGAAGAAGCCGCGCCCCGGCTCGCCACCGAGGATCGTGTCGGCGGAGGCCTTGTAGTTGTCGAAGACGAGCTCGGTGGTGTCGATGCCCTTGTAACCCATTTTGTCGATCTTGCCGGGGATCGTCAGACCCGGTGCCACCTCGCCGAACCCGGCGGGCTTCTCGACGAGGAACGCCGTGAGATTCTTGTGGGCTTTGTCGGAGCCCTCGTCGGTCTTGACGAGCGCGGCGACGAGAGTGGAGCTGCCGCCGTTGGTCAGCCACATCTTCTGGCCGTTGATGACGTAGTTGCCGTCGGCGTCGCGCTTGGCCTTGGTGCGGATCGCCGCGACGTCCGAGCCGAGTTCGGGCTCGGACATCGAGAAGGCACCGCGCACCTCGCCGGTCGCCATGCGCGGCAGGAAGTGCTGCTTCTGGGCTTCGGTGCCGTGCTGGCGGATCATGTACGCGACGATGAAGTGCGTGTTGATGACGCCGGAGACACTCATCCAGCCGCGCGCGAGTTCCTCGACGCACAGCGCATAGGTCAGCAGTGACTCGCCGAGTCCGCCGTACTCCTCGGGGATCATCAGGCCGAACAGGCCCATCTCGCGCATCTGATCGACGATCGCCTGCGGATAGGTGTCGGAATGCTCGAGCTCCTGCGCGTTCGGGATGATCTCGCGGTCGACGAACCGTCGAACGTTGTCGAGGATCTCCGACTGGAATTCGGTCAGTCCGAGGGTCTGGGCGAGGCGGGTCATGCGAGGTCCTTCTGCTTGGTGTGGACGGCGCCTGCAGCGGCGAGGGCATCGACTTCGTCGTCGGTCAGCCCGAGGTGCTCGACGAGGACGGTGGCGGTGTCGTCACCGTTGGCAGGGGCGGGACGGACGGCCGGATGCACGCCGTCGAACGACATGGGAGTGCTGGCCGCGGAGTAGGTGCCGATGCGCGGCTGGTCGAGTTGCTGGAACATCGGGTTGTTCGTGATCAGCGGGTCGGCGGCGAGTTCGGCGAAGGTGCGGTAGCGCTCGTGCAGGATCGAGGTGCCGTCGAGTGCGGCTTCGACCTCTCCGGCCGTCCGCGCGGCGAACCACGGTGCAAACAGGCCGTTGAGGACCGCGCGGTGCTTGTAGCGTTCGCCTTCGTCGCGGAAGTCGGTGCCCAGTGCAGCTTCGACGGCGGTGACGGCGGCGGTCGTGCCGGTCAGTTCGGTGAGGTCGCGGAAATGCCGCGGGGTCAGTGCGACGGTCATGAACCGGGCGCCGTCGCTGGTGGCGAAGTCGCACCCGTAGGTGCCGTAGACGGCGTTGCCGACCCGGCCGCGGTTGGTCAGGCCGAGCTGGGCCTCGGCGATGTAGCCGAGGTTGCCGACCGTGGCGAACGCGACGTCTTCGAGGGGAAGAACGATCTTGGTTCCGGCGCCGGTGATCTCACGGCGGTACACGGCCGAGGCGACGGACAGTGCGGCGTAGAGGCCGCACGAGACGTCCCATGCGGGCAGTACGTGATTGACCGGCCCGTCGAGGTTCTCGGGTCCGGTGACCTGGGGGAATCCGGCTGCGGCGTTGACGGTGTAGTCGACGGCGCCGGTGCCGTCGGCGCGCCCGAGGACCTGTACGTGGATCAGGTCGGGGCGGATGGCGGCGAGCTCGTCGTAATCGAGCCAATCGCGTCCGGCCGCATTGGTGACGAGAATGCCGGCGTCGATGATCAGATCTCTGATCAGCTTGTGTGCCTGCGGGTTTCGGAAGTCAGCGGCAAACGAGCGTTTGCCCTTGTTCAGGTTCGCCCAGTAGATCGACTCGCCGTCCGCAGTGAGGGGCCAGCGCTTGTAGTCGGCGGCTCCGCCGATCGGGTCGACACGGATCACGTCGGCACCGAGAGCGGCGAGCGTCATTCCGCACAGGGGCGCCGCCACGAAGCTCGACACTTCGACCACACGGACTCCCGCGAGGGGGGCGGTGGACGAGGGCAACTCGTCTGTGGAAGCGGTGGAATTCATGGCGTCCTGTCCTCGTCCGTCGCGTGTTCCGGGCACACGCGACCCGAATCGGTTCCTAGCCAGCATGCAACAGCTTTCGGGGGCGGACCAGCACCGGATCGGCTATTGCTCGGTTAGCGCAGACCAATATCCCGACCACTTGTGATGGGTCATAGGTTCTGGTGATCGATTGGTTCGCGTAAGGCTCTTTGTGTTCGGTGAGCTCGGTCACGTTCAATGAATTCAACGCCAGGCGTGACGGTCCACGCCGAGTGCGAGTCAGAGTGCGGCCCGCGTCGTTATCCTCCGAGTCTGAAGGGACTCCCACGTGACTACAGGTGAAATCGTGAACGGTACGTCCAGTACCCACGATGGCCTCGAGCCATCCGAATCCAGATCACCGTTCAAGGTGACTCCCGGCCGCGCGTGGGGGATGACCAGTCTTGTCATCTTCCTGTACGTGGTGAACTACGCCGACAAGGCCGTGCTCGGCATCATCGCCCAGCCGCTCGCCCGTGAATTCGGGATGACCTCGTCGCAGATCGGCCTCGTCGGTTCCCTGTTCTTCGTGACCTTCACGATCGGTGGCTTCCTCGCCGGACCGCTCGAGAAGAAGTTGACTCTCAAGTGGGCACTGCTCGCACTCGGCCTGACCTGGTCGGTCGTGATGCTTCCGCTCGTCGTGACCGGCGGCTTCGTGGTGCTCGTCGTGTGCCGCATGCTGCTCGGCCTGGGCGAAGGTCCGAGTTCGGCGCTCATGCACACCGCCGCGTACTCGTGGCACCCGCCCGCCAAGCGCGGTCTTCCCGGCGCGTTCCTCGCCGGCTCCGCCTCGGTCGCGAAGATCGCACTCGCACCCGTCCTGACCTTCATCACCGTCGAATACGGCTGGCGGATGGCCATCGTCGCGCTGTCGGTGCTGGGTCTGGTGTGGATCATGTGCTGGGTTCCCGGCTTCAAGGAAGGCCCTTACACCACCAAGGCGGTCAAGGGCGCCGATACTGCTGTGGCGTCCGCTCCGACCGAGCCGTCCGTGCCGTGGCGCAAGATCTTCTTCACCCGCACCTTCGCGAGCTGCGCCTTCATGATCATCGTCGTCTACGCGCTCACCACCGTCGTCCTGACCTGGCTGCCGTCGTACTTCGAACTCGGTCTCGGCTACAGCGCTCTGCAGGCCGGTTCGATGTTTGCTCTGCCGTCCATCGTCGGACTCTTCCTGATGATCTCCTCGGGCACCGTCACCGACCGGTTGCGCGGCCGCGGCCACACCTCCCGCGTGGTCCGCATCATCGTCCCCGCCGTCGGCGTCCTCATCTGCGGTGCGGTCCTCGTCTTCCTTCCGTCGATCGGCACCCCGGCCCTCGCAGTGGCGGTCGTTTCGATCGGCTACGGCTTCGGTGCCATCGCCTTCCCACTGATCAACGCAGCGATCTCCGAGCTGTGCCCGCCGCAGCAGACCGCAGGCACGATGGGCGTGTTCCTCGCACTCATGGCGATCGGTGGCCTCGTCGCTCCCTACGGCACCGGCCTCATCGTCGACAACGCTGCAACCGCGGCGGAGGGCTACGCGACCTCGTTCCAGATCATCGGTGTCCTCGGTGCGATCGCGGCGGTGCTCGTGCTGGTGTTCGCCAACCCCGAACGCGACCGCAAGATCATCCGCGGCGTGGCCTGAACGAAGTCGGCATAGCTTCCGCCTAACGGAAGCTTCCGCCGAAAGACTTATCCTCACCGGCCGGGTGCGTGGTCTCCTCGAAGTGAGGGCCACCACCCGGCCGGCTGCTTTTCTCCGGTGCTCGCTCCACCGGTTGCCCACAAGACCGATTGTTCGCTTTCACAAAGGACCCGATCCCCATGCGCGATGCCGTGATCGTCGATGCCGTCCGTACCCCCATCGGGCGCCGTAACGGTGCACTGTCCGAAGTTCACCCCGTCGACCTGTCGGCACACGTGCTCACCGCACTCGCCGAGCGCACCGGTCTCGACCCCGCCACCGTCGACGACGTCCAGTGGGGTTGTGTGAGCCAGGTCGGAGCGCAGGCCGGAATCGTGTCGCGGAGCGCGGTCTTTGCCGCCGGATGGCCCGAGACGGTGCCTGCCACCACGATCAACCGTGCATGCGGTTCGAGCCAGCAGTCCGTGTCGTTCGCGGCAGGATCGGTGATCTCCGGGCAGGCCGACGTGGTGATCGCCGGTGGTGTCGAGTCCATGTCGCAGGTTCCGATGGGCAGCGCCGTGAAGGTCCCCAACGAGAACTACCCGGCCGAGGTGCTCGAGCGGTTCGGCGTCTCCGGATTCAGCCAGGGCATCGGTGCCGAGATGATCGCCGAGAAGTGGGGTTTCTCCCGCACCCAGCTCGACGAGTTCGCTCTGCGTTCGCACGAACTCTCGGCAGCGGCCACCGACGCAGGCGCATTCGACCGGCAGCTCGCGCCGCTCGCCGGCCTCACCACTGACGAGGGCATCCGCCGGGGCGGCAGCCTCGAGTCGCTCGCCAAGCTCAAGACCGTGTTCAAGGAAGACGGCGTCATCCACGCGGGTAACTCGTCGCAGATCTCCGACGGCGCAGGCGCACTGCTCGTCACCACCAGTGAGTACGCGGCCGCGCAGGGATGGGCTCCCCTCGCGCGCATCCACACTGCTGTCGTCGCGGCGGACGACCCGGTCATCATGCTGACCGGCCCGATTCCCGCCACGGAGAAGGCGCTGAAGCGCTCGGGTCTGTCGATCGACGACATCGGCGCGTTCGAGATCAACGAGGCCTTCGCGCCCGTGCCGCTCGCATGGCTCGCCGAGACCGGTGCGAAGCTCGACCGGCTCAACCCGCTCGGCGGCGCGATCGGTGTCGGTCACCCGCTCGGTGGCTCCGGCGCGATCCTCATGACCCGCCTCGTGCACCACATGCGTGACAACGGAATTCGCTACGGACTGCAGTCGATGTGTGAGGCCGGCGGTATGGCCAACGCCACCATCCTCGAACTGCTCTGATACCCCACATAACTCACATCAAGGATCGAAAATAATGGAACTCAAGGGTCTTTCCGTCGCAATCACCGGTGGTGCCTCCGGGCTCGGACTTGCCACCGCCCAGCGCGTGCTCGCCGCAGGCGGCAACGTCACCCTCATCGATCTGCCGTCGTCGAACGGCGCCGATGTCGCCAAGGATCTCGGTGACGGTGCGACGTTCGCGGGTGCCGATGTCACCGATGCGGAGCAGTTTGCTGCCGCACTCGACGTCGCGCACGAGCGCGGCGGACTGCGCGGCGTCGTGCACTGCGCCGGTGCCGGCCGCAAGATGCGGATCCTCGACAAGGAAGGCAAGGCCGGCTCGCTCGAGGACTTCGAGTTCGTCATCCGCCTCAACCTGATCGGATCGTTCAACGCGCTGCGCCTGGGCGCCGAGCGCATGGCGCAGCTCGAGCCGATCGACGGTGAGCGCGGAGTGGTCGTGATGACGGCGTCTGCAGCAGCGTACGAAGGCCAGATCGGCCAGATCAACTACTCGGCATCCAAGGCGGGCATCGTCGGCATGACGATCGTCGCTGCCCGCGATCTTGCGAGCAAGAACATCCGAGTCAACACGATCGCCCCGGGCATCATGGACACGCCGCTGCTCGCGCGTCTGCGCGACGATGTCCGTGCATCGCTCGAGGCCACTGTGCCGAACCCGTCGCGTATGGGCCGTCCGGAGGAGTTCGGTCGACTCGCCGCATCGATCCTCGAGAACGGCTACCTCAACGGTGAGACCATCCGCCTGGACGGTGCCATCCGTATGGCACCGCGCTGATCCGGGGATCGAAGATGACTTCCGTTCAATTCGGTTGGGCAGACACGTCGTTGTCTTACCCACAGGTTTCGATGGCGGTGTGGGCGCCGAGTCTCGCCGCCATGTACGGCGACCGCGCTGCGGTCGTCGATGGTGATCGGGTTCTGTCGTACCGCGAGCTCGACGAGAAGTCGGCGCAGTTTGCAGGTGCGTTGAGCGCCGCCGGTGTCGCCGAACATGACGTGGTGCTCATGCATCTCGGCAACTGCGCAGAGTTCCACATCGCGTATTACGGCGCGTTGCGTGTCGGTGCGGCCGTGACCCTTGTGAATCCGCTTCAGCCCGAGCCGGGTCTGCGGCGTCAGATCGAGGAGACCGGAGCCGTCGCAGCCGTGTCCCAACCGCAGCAGCTCCCCACGCTGCTCGGTGCTGCGGCAGGCACCACGATCCGTCTCGTCGCGGTCGTGTCCGACGAGCCTGTCGACACCGGTGCGGTCGAGACGGTCCGGTTCGACGAGTTGCTGGCCGGTCACTCCACCGAGTTCGCACCCGCGCAGGTCGGCGGTGACGATGTCGCACACATCGCGTACACCGGTGGCACCACCGGCATTTCGAAGGGCGTGCGGGTTCTTCACCGCAACGTCGTCGGCAACGTGACGCAGATGTGCGGGTGGCGTGCCGGGTACCAGACCGTGGTGAAGGATGGTCTGGTGTCGCTCGAGAAGATCGACGGCCTCGACATCGCGGGCGTCGTTCCGGGCGAGGGGTCGACGATCGTCGTGTCGCCTCTGTTCCACGCACATGCGCTGATCAATACGTCGTTCCTGCTGGCGTGCGGTCTCACACAGGTGCTCGCGGGCCGCTTCGACCCGGCCCGCATGCTCGAACTGATCGAGATCCATCGCGCCAGCTACATCACGGGCAGCCCCGCGATGTGGCACGCGCTTGCCACGCACCCGGATGTCGCGACCCGCGACCTGTCGACGGTGCGGGTGGTGTCGTCGGGTGCGGCTCCGATCGACCATGTCACTCTCGAGGCACTCGCTGACGCGTTCCCCAACGCGACCGTTGCCGAGGGTTACGGGCTGACCGAGGGCACATGCGTGGTCACCGCCATGCCACTGGTCCGGGGTCTCCGATATCGGATCGGAAGCGTCGGCCTTCCTGTCTTCGACACCGAGATCGAGATCCGGCCGCAAGGTGACACGACGGCGACGGTCGGTCCGAACGAGCGTGGCGAGCTGTGGGTTCGTGGCCCGCAGGTCACCGACGGGTATCTCGGTCACCCCGAGATCACGGCGGAGCAGTACGTGGACGGCTGGCTCGCGACCGGCGACATCGCCTACCGCGACGACGAAGGTTATCTGTTCATCGCGGACCGCGCGAAAGACATGCTGATCTACAAGGGCTACAACGTGTATCCGCGTGAGCTCGAGGAGATCCTCGTGACGCATCCGTCCGTGTCGACCGCTGCGGTGGTCGGTCGCGACGTGGGTGCGACAGGGCAGGAGCCCGTGGCATTCGTCGTGCCTGTCGCGGGTGCCGACGTCGATGAGGACGAACTCATGGCGTACGTGGCCGAACGTGTACTGCCGTACAAGAAGATCCGGGACATCGTGATCCTGGATGCGCTGCCGACCTCCGCGGCCGGAAAGATCCTCAAGACGGATCTGCGCGCACAAGTGTAAGTGCTTCGCAAGTAGGGACGCCCTGCTCGGACGGATACGCCCATCGTTTCGGTGGGTGGGCCTGTTCGGGCAGGGCGTTTTCGTAGTGGTCGAGCCGTCGGAAACATAACGTGTTAACTTCTAACGTAATGACCGAGAAACCGCCCCGCCCAGGACGCCCGCGCGACCCTGCCAAAGATCTCGCGGTGCTCGTCGCTGCACGCCGGTTGCTCGGCGAGGTCGGTTACCGCCAGACCACGATCAGCGCCATCGCGCGGAGTGCCGGTGTCAACGCACCCGCGATCTACCGGCGCTGGCCCACCCGCGAATCACTCCTCGAGGAAGCCGTGCACGGTCCCGGCAGGCATGTCCTACCCGAACCGACCGCCGACCTGCACGCCGATCTCGTGACGTGGACAACGATCTTCCTCGCCAGGGCAGCGAGCCCCGCCGCGCGCGCCGGCGTACCGGGACTCCTCTCCGACGCCGCAACCGACGTCGACCGTGCACGACTGTTCGCGCTGCAGGATCCGATTCGCAAGGCCTTCGCCGAACGACTGGATGCAGCTGCCGACGCCGGTGAGATCCCAGGACCGGCGCCGACGGAGTTGCTCTTCGAGATCCTCTCCGGCGCCACCACCGTTCGCGGACTGATCCACGGCGACGCCGACGCCGACGCGTTCGTCGCTGATCTGGCTGCCTCCCTGTATGTCCTGACTCGGCACGGAAGTGAGATCTCCGACGTGAAGAACGGTGGGCAGCAATGAAGATCGACGTCCAGCTCGACGGCCGGCCCGAGAACGCCGCTCGACGTGCGCGTGAACTCGACGCGCTCGGTGTCGGTGGCCTGTTCACCTTCGAAGGCCCGCACGATGTGTTCCTCCCCCTGGCTGCTGCGGCGCCGGTCGTCGATTCCGACCTGATGACCAACGTTGCGATCGCGATGCCACGAAGCCCGATGCACCTGGCGCACACCGCCTACGACCTGCAGGTGCTCAGCCGAGGACGATTCCGGCTCGGACTCGGTTCGCAGATCCGCCCCCACATCGAGAAGCGCTACGGCGCGCAGTGGTCGCGTCCGGCCGCGCGCATGCGTGAAACCGTCCTCGCAGTCAAGTCGATCTTCGATGCGTGGGAAGGTAATTCGAAGCTCCGGTTCGAAGGCGAGTTCACTACCCACACCCTGATGCCGCCCACGTTCGACCCCGGCCCCAACCCGTACGGTCCGCCACCGGTCTATCTTGGCGCGCTCGGGCCGATCATGACGCGAACCGCAGCGGAGGTGGCGGACGGACTTCTCGTGATGCCATTCAACAGCGCCCGGCACTTCCGGGAACGCACTCTTCCGGCCGTCGAAGAAGGGCTCGACCGTGCCGGACGCGACCGCGCCGACCTGGCGATCCACCCTCAGATCGTCGTCGGCATGGGCCGTACGCGGGAAGAACTCGATGCGGCCTCGCGCGGAGTGCGCACTCTTCTTGCCTTCTACGGGTCCACCCCCGCCTACCGGCCGGTATTGGAGGTCGAAGGATGGGCGGATCTTCAGCCCGAGCTCAACGTGCTCTCCAAACAAGGACAGTTTGCGGCGATGACCGACCTGATCGATGACACCGCACTCGCCACGCTCGCGGTACACGGCACCCCCGAGGAGTGTGCAGCGGAGATCGTCGCCCGGTTCGGCGACCATGCCGAGCGCGTGTGCTGCTACTTTCCCGGCTACCCTGTGCGCGACGAGCACATCGCCGATCTGGTCACTGCGCTGAAAGCGTTCGATGTCACTGCGCTGAAGGCTTTCGGATCGTGACCGGGGTGTTGTCCGAGGTCCGCGACGGTATCGCGATCATCACCCTCGACCGTCCGCGCCACCGCAACGCCTTCACCGGCGATATGGGCCGGCGGCTCGGTGCGCTCTACCGGGAGTTCGACGCAGACGACGACGTGCGGGTCATCGTCCTCACGGGCACCCCGCCCGCCTTCTGCGCGGGAGCCGACCTGACGGCAGGCGCCGATACGTTCGCCGAGGCCGGGGCGGGTTTCACGGCGTCGCCGGTCGATCCGCCCGCGTTCCGGCTGCGCACCCCCGTCATCGCGGCGATGAACGGTCATGCGATCGGTATCGGGCTGACCATCGCTATGCAGGCCGACATCCGCATCGCCGCTGACGACGCCAAGTACGCGATCCCGCAGGTGCGCCGTGGTGTGATTCCGGATGCCATGTCGCACTGGACTGTTCAGCAGATTGCCGGCCTGGCCGCTGCCGCCGACATCCTGCTCACCGGCCGGACCTTCGACGGGCAGGAGGCAGCGCGGCTGGGTATCGCGAGCCGTTCGCTGCCCGCCGGTGAGGTGCTGCCCGCGGCACTGGAGATCGCCCGCGACATCGCCGTGAACGTCGCACCTATGTCTGCTGCGCTGTCCAAACGTCTGTTGTGGGACACCGCGATGAACGGATTCACACCGGAAGAGGTCGCGGATCACGAAACCGAATTGCACCACCGGGTGATGGGCGGCGAGGACGCCGCCGAGGGCGTCCGTGCGTTCCTCGAGCGGCGACTACCGCTGTGGACTGCGAGTGTGTCGAAGAACTGGAAGGAACTACCGTGGGATTGAACCCGATGGAATCGAATCTGTACGGCTCCGGCACCACCACCGACGACGTTCTGCCGGGCGTCGACCTCACCGGTCGTACGGCTGTGGTCACCGGCGTGACGAGCGGGCTCGGCGGGGAGACGGCGCGAGCGCTGGCGTCCGTGGGGGCCACAGTTGTGCTCACCGCCCGCGATGAGGATGGTCTCGGTGTGGTTGCCGAAAAGATCCGCGTCGCAGTCCCGGGTGCGCAGGTTCATTCGGTGCGCCTGGATCTGGCCGACCTGTCGAGTGTGCGGTCTGCAGCCGAGGAGATTCGTGCCGGTCACGACGCGATCGATCTGCTCATCAACAACGCCGGTGTGATGTACACGCCGTTCCAGCGCACACGCGACGGATTCGAATTGCAGTTCGGCACCAATCATCTCGGACATTTTCTGCTCACGAGGTTGCTGGTTCCGAGTCTCGAGGCGGGCGCCGCCCGATCGGGTGTCTCGTCGCGCGTGGTGACGGTGTCGTCCGATGCACATCAAGCATCCGGCGTGGATTTCGACGACCCGCATTTCGAACGCACCGACTACGACAAGTTCGTCGCCTACGCCCGGTCGAAGTCGGCGAATGTGCTCATGACCGTCGAACTCGAACGGCGTTTCGGTGGACGCGGTGTGCACGCGTTCGCCGTGCACCCCGGCGTGTGTGCGACGTCCTTGGCGCGACACATGTCCCGTGACGACATGGCCGAGATGAAGCGGATGAGTGCAGGCAAGCCGGAACTGTTGACGAACCTGAAGTCGATCCCTGCCGGCGCCGCGACCTCGGTCTGGGCCGCAACATCCCCGGACTTGGAGGCTGCGGGCGGGAGTTACCTCGCGGACTGCGGGATCGGGCGGGCCGAAGACCACGCCACCGATCCCGCAGCCGCAGCGGCACTGTGGGAGTTGTCGGTGCGCTGCACCGCCTGATTCCCGTAACCGGTCAGGAGCGCTGGGCCTGCTTGACGAGTCCGCCGCCGATGATCAGACGCTGGATCTCGCTGGTGCCCTCGTACAGGCGCAGCAGACGCACGTCACGGTAGATGCGCTCGACCGGTACCTCGCGCATGTAGCCGGTGCCGCCGTGGATCTGCACGGCGAGATCGGCGACTTTGCCGACCATCTCGGTGCAGTACAGCTTCGCCACCGACGGAGCGATGCGGCGGTCGGTCTCCTCGACCCATGCCCGTGCTGCGTCGCGCACGAGGGCGCGACCGGCCATCACGCCGGTTTGCTGATCGGCGATCATCGCCTGCACAAGCTGGAAATTGCCGATCGGGTTGCCGCCCTGAGTTGCGGTGGCCGCGTACTCGACGGACTCGTCGAGCGCGCGCTGTGCCTGTCCGACCGACAGCGCAGCGATGTGGACGCGACCGCGCGCGAGGGAAACCATCGCGGCCTTGTATCCGACGTCCTCGCTGCCGCCGACGAGAGCCGAATTCGGCACCCGCACCTCGTTGAAGTGCACGTCTGCGGTCCAGGCGCCTTCCTGTCCCATCTTGGCGTCCTTGCCGGAGACCTGCACACCTTCGGTGTCGGCGGGAACGAGGAACACCGCGATACCGGTGCCGTCGCTGTCGGCCGGGCGGGTGCGGGCGAACACGACGAACAGGTTCGCGAGCGGCGCGTTGGTGATGAAACGTTTCTCGCCGGTGATCACCCAGTCGTCGCCGTCACGGACGGCCTTGGTGCGCAGACCCGACGGGTTGGAGCCGGCGCCGGGCTCGGTGAGCGCGAACGACGCGACGACGTCGCCGGAGGCGATGCCCTCGAGCCACTGCTGCTTCTGCTCGTCGGTACCGAAATTGACGAGAACCTGACCGGCGATGCCGTTGTTGGTGCCGAACATCGAGCGAAGCGACAGGGTGGTGTAGCCGAGTTCCATGGCGAGTTCGGCGTCCTGCTGGAGGTTCAGGCCGAGACCGCCCCACGCCTGCGGGATGGCGTACCCGAACAGGCCCATGTCCTTGGCGGCCTGTCGAATGTCGTCTGGAATTGCGTTGGTGTCGGCGATCTCCTGCTCGCGGGGGACCACGACGTTGCGCACGAACGCGCGGGTCTGGGCGAGGATCTCGCGGAAGTCGTCTTCGTCGACCTCGGGGGTCGGAGTCGCAAGTGTCATGCCTACCACTTTCGAGGCAGTCCCAGGCGGTGTCCAATACGAATGGCGCCATTCCCATATAGGCAGTCTCGATGGATTCCGGGGGGTGATTCGGGTCGTTGCGTGGATATATTCGAAGACATCGACCCGTTTCGGGGACAACTCAGGTCCCCTCGAAAGGATTTCAGATGTCGCTGTTGGAGAACCGTACCGCCGTGATCACAGGTGGCGCCCAGGGTATCGGATTCGCGATCGCCCAGAACTTCGTCGCAGCCGGTGCCCGCGTCGTCATCGGCGATCTCGATCTCGACGCCGCCACCGCAGCAGCGGAGAAGCTCGGCGGCCGGGACGTGGCGCGTGCGGTGAAAGCGAACGTCGTCGAATCCGCCGATTGGGACACCCTCCTCGCAGAGGCCGTCGACGGGTTCGGCTCTCTCGATGTCGTGGTCAACAACGCAGGTATCACCCGCGACGCGACGATGCGCACGATGACCGAGGAGGATTTCGACCTCGTCATTTCCGTGCATCTCAAGGGCGCCTGGCACGGCACCCGCAAGGCTGCCGCGATCATGCGCGAGGCCAAGCGCGGCGCAATCGTCAACATCTCATCGCTGTCCGGCAAGGTCGGCATGGTCGGCCAGACCAACTACTCCGCGGCGAAGGCGGGCATCGTGGGTCTGACCAAGGCCGCAGCGAAGGAGATGGCGCACCACGGTGTCCGCGTCAACGCGATCCAGCCCGGCCTGATCCGTTCGGCGATGACCGAGGCCATGCCGCAGAAGGCATGGGACGGCAAGATGGCCGAGATCCCGATGGGCCGTCCGGGTGAGGTCGATGAAATTGCCTCTGTTGCACTGTTCCTCGCTTCCGACATGTCGTCCTACATGACCGGCACCGTCCTCGAGGTCACCGGCGGCCGCTTCATGTGACGGTCCCGTCACCCACGTCTCGAAAGGTCATCATGCGCGAAGTTGTCATCTGCGAGCCCGTCCGTACCCCGATCGGCCGCTACGGCGGAATGTTCAAGTCCCTCACCGCAGTCGATCTCGGTGTCACGGCACTGAAGGGTCTGCTCGAGCGGACGGGTGTGTCTCCCGACGAGGTCGGCGACGTCATTCTCGGCCACTGCAACGGCAACAGTGAGGCCCCGGCCATCGGTCGTGTCGTCGCTCTCGACGCAGGGCTTCCGGTCACCGTGCCCGGCATGCACATCGACCGCCGGTGTGGCTCCGGTCTGCAGGCCGTCATCCAGGCCGCGCTGCAGGTCGGAAACGGCGACAACGAACTCGTCGTCGCCGGTGGCGCCGAGTCGATGAGCAACGCAGCGTTCTACTCGACCGACATCCGCTGGGGCGGTGCCCGCACCGGTGTGCAGATGCACGACGGCCTGGTCCGTGCCCGCTCGACTGCCGGAGGCAAGCACTACCCGGTCCCCGGCGGCATGATCGAGACTGCCGAGAACCTGCGCGCCGAGTACGGCATCAGCCGTCAGGAGCAGGACGAACTCGCCGCCGAATCGCACCGTCGCGCGGTGGCCGCTCAGCAGGCAGGCATCCTCGCCGAAGAGATCATTCCCGTCACCGTGAGCAGTCGTAAGGGTGACGAGGTCATCGACACCGATGAGCATCCTCGTGCTGACACCACCGTCGACACGCTGGCGAAGCTGCGCCCGATCATGGGCAAGCAGGATCCCGAGGCGACCGTCACGGCGGGGAATGCGAGCGGTCAGAACGATGCCGCATCGATGGCTATCGTCACCACGCCGGAGAAGGCAGCCGAGCTGGGTCTGACGCCGCTCGTGCGAATCGTGTCGTGGGGTGTGGCCGGTGTAGCGCCCAAGATCATGGGTATCGGCCCGGTGCCCGCCACCGAGATCGCCCTCGCCAAGGCCGGCATCACGCTGTCCGACGTCGACGTCATCGAACTCAACGAAGCCTTCGCGGCACAGGCGTTGGCCGTGACCCGCGAGTGGAAGTTCGGTGCCGCGGACTTCGAGCGCACCAACATCCATGGTTCCGGCATCTCGCTCGGTCACCCCGTCGGCGCGACCGGTGGTCGCATGCTCGCGACGCTCGCCCGTGAACTGCACCGCCGTGAGGGTCGCTACGCCCTCGAGACCATGTGCATCGGTGGTGGACAGGGCCTCGCCGCGATCTTCGAACGCGTGTCCTGACACGACCCACTCTCTCTACCGACGACGGTCGGCCGGCATCTGCCGGCCGACCGTCGTCCGTTCTGCTGGTCGGAAGCATCCGTTGAAGGCAGAACTGATATGTGTTCTACTTCTGGCCACAGTGATGCGGGACACATCGGAAGCGGATGTGATCGCGTCGTCGCAGGACCGATCGGAAGGGCAAACATGTCTCTGAATCTGGCCGACCTCACCGAAGCGGTGGTCGACGCGATTCCCGATCGCGCAGCTCTCGTCTGCGGCGACCGATCTCACACCTACGCGCAGTACGACGCCGCTGCCAATCGAATCGGGCATCACCTCGCCGCTGCGGGTGTCGAGCCCGGCGATCACGTCGGCCTGCACATGCGCAACAGTCTCGAGTTCCTCGATACGATGCTGGGCGCGATGAAGATCAGGGCCGTCCCGATCAACATCAACTTCCGTTACGTGGGTGCAGAACTCGAGTACCTCTACAACAATGCGGAACTCGTTGCGCTCGTGGTGGATGCCGACCTCACTGCAGTCGTCGCCGAGGTCCTGCCCAACGCTGCACACCTGCGTCATATCGTCGTGGTCGGGGATGGGCCCACGCCGGAGCTCGATGCTGTGGCCTCGGCTTCCGACGTCACCGTGGTGCGCTATATGGAGGCCGTGGCGAATGCGTCCGCCGAACGCGATTTTCCGCCCCGGAGCGACGACGATCTCTACATCCTCTACACCGGCGGCACCACGGGCATGCCCAAGGGTGTGATGTGGCGGCACGAGGACTTCTACTTCGCAGCTCTCGGAGGAGGCAACGCATACGGCGATCCGCACAGCACTCCCGAGTCGCTCGCCGCTGCGGCTGCCGCAGGCGAGCACCCGTTGACGTACGTCGTGACCGCTCCGCTGATGCACGGGGCGGCCATGTACGCGGTGCTCATGGGACTGTTCATGGGCTTTCCCCAGGTCCTCATGCGCAACTTCGAACCGGCGGACGCGCTACGTCTGATCGACGAACACAAGGCCGCCGTGCTCATGGTGGTCGGAGATGCGATCAGCAGGCCCATCGCCGACGTGCTCGCAGAGCGACGCGACGACTTCGATCTGAGCTCGTTGATCGTCATCGGCTCGGGTGGCGCCCTGTGGTCGGTCAGTGTGCGCGATCGGCTGAAGGAGCTACTCCCCGACATCATGCTGCTCAACTCCTTCGGCTCATCGGAGTCGGGAGCGAACGGGCCCCTCAGCCCCGGAGAAGACGGCAAACCGCGACTGGCTGCCTCCCCCAAGATGCGCGTCGTCGACACCGACTACTCGCTCGTGGAACCCGGCTCCGGCACCATCGGCTATCTGGCACGTGTCGGGCACGTGCCTGTCGGCTACTTCAACGACCCTGAGAAGACCGCAGCCACTTTCCCAGTGGTGGACGGCACCCGCCTTTCGATCCTCGGCGATCTCGCAACGGTCGAGGCGGACGGCACGATCGTCGTACTGGGACGCGGCTCGGCCTGCATCAACAGCGGCGGTGAGAAGATCTATGCCGAAGAGGTGGAAGAAGCGGTCAAGGGTCATCCCGCGGTGCACGACGCCCTCGTGACCGGAGTGCCGGATCCCCTTCTGGGTGAGAAGGTCTCGGCAGTGGTGCAACTGCGCGACGGCGCGCAGGAGCCGACTCGGGAGGAACTCGCCGATCACTGCCGCAGCGTCATCGCTGGCTACAAGGTCCCCCGGCACGTTGTCGTCGTACCCGAGATCCTGCGTTCCCCCGCGGGCAAGGCCGACTATCGTTGGGCGAAATCGACAGCGACGAAGTCGGTTACCGCCGACGCCTGATCTGGTTGGCAGCAACGATGAGCGACTCGAGGGTCGCGGTCAGCACGGAACGGTTCCTCCCTGCAGCCCACCGTGTGACCGTGCCACTGCGGTACTCGATCAGAGTGAGCGCGTCACTGTCGTTGCCGGAACCGATGCTGGTCTGATGGAGGCCGAGAACTTCGAGGGAGATCCCGGTTCGCGCGAGTGCATCGGTGAGCGCCTCCACCGGACCCACGTTGTGATGCACGCTGGTGAGCTCGGAGTCGCCGACACGCAGTGTGACCGTCGTACTCTCATCGGTAGTGCCGAAGCATGCCAGTTCGACGGCGGAGTCACCGGCCGGCGCGGCAAGGTATTCGGCCTCGAAGATGCCCCACAGTTGTGATGCAGTGACCTCGCTGCCGGTGGCGTCCGTGTGCATCTGTACGTGGTGTGCGAAGTCGATCTGCAAACGGCGGGGCAGTCCGATTCCGTACTCGGTTTCCAGCAGGTAGGCGATGCCACCTTTGCCGGACTGCGAGTTCACCCGGATGACGGCATCGTAGCTGCGTCCGAGATCAGCGGGGTCGATCGGCAAATACGGTACGCGCCACTCGACTTCGTCGGTGCGGCGGCCCTCGGCTGCCGCGCGGGCGCGGTGTTCGGCGAAACCCTTCTTGATCGCATCCTGGTGGGTTCCACTGAACGCCGTATGCACGAGGTCGCCGACATACGGATGCCGGGGATGGATCTCGATGCGGTTCGCGTGCTCGACGGTGCGCCGGATGGCGTCGATGTCGGAGAAGTCGATCATCGGATCGATACCCTGCGCATGCAGATTGAGGGCAAGAGTGGCGATATCGACATTGCCCGTGCGCTCCCCGTTGCCGAAAAGGCAGCCTTCGACGCGCTGTGCTCCGGCCAGGACAGCGAGTTCGGCACACGCGACCCCGGTGCCGCGGTCGTTGTGTGGGTGTACGGACAGGATCACTGCATCACGGCGAGTGAGGTTCTTGTGCATGTATTCGATCTGATCGGCATAGACGTTCGGCGTTGCGATCTCCACGGTCGCGGGAAGGTTGACGATGACGGGACGCTGCGCCGAGGCATCCCACAGCGTCGTCATGACGTCGCAGACCTCGAGGGCGTAGTCGGGTTCGGTGAGGTTGAAGACCTCGGGCGAGAACTCGAAGCGCACATTCTCCAGGTCGCCGGCGAACTCCAGTACGTCGCGTCCGCCGGAGACGATCAACTCGGTGAGTGCAGCGCGGCCGTGCCCGAGCACGACATCGCGCCATGTCGGTGCGGTCGCCGTGTACATGTGGACGACAACGTCATTGCGGACACCGCGGATCGAATCCACGGTGCGCTCGATGAGGTCGCGGCGGGCAGGGGTGAATACGACGATGGTGACATCGCTGGGTGCGATGTCGGTGTCGGCGATGAGACGGATGAAGTCGTAGTCGGTTTGTGATGCGGACGGGTAGCCGACCTCGATCTCCTTGTATCCCATCGCAACCATCAGTTCGAACAATCGGCGTTTGCGTGCCGGATCCATGGGCTCGGCCAACGCCTGGTTGCCGTCGCGCAGGTCGACGGGGACCCACAGAGGGGCCGTGGTCAAGCGTGCGTGCGGCCAGTCGCGTTCTGTGAGTGGAACTTCCACGCGCGAATATACATCGCGATAGCGGTGTGAGGGCATCTGTGAGTGAGCTTGCCGATTCCAGGACGGGGCAGTGGAAGGCACTCGCCCGGCGGGTGTGTCGATGCGGGGGAAGGTGGTCATGGTGGTGGTTCCTTCTGTGGGTCGTGACGTGTCGACCGGCACGTTCGAGCTCCACGACGGGAGCCGGTCAGGCTATACCCCGCCGTGGCGGCGAAGAAGGAGGAATCCGCGGATGAACACCGGGCCACAGTAACACAACTCCTCAGACAAGCTGAGAAGTGCTGAGGGTGGGAGAATGCCGACATGTCACTCGTGCGTCGTGAATCCCTCGCCGAACAGGCTGCCGAGCTTCTCCTGTCAAGAATCAGGGGCGGCGAGTGGAAAGTCGGAGACAAGCTTCCCGGGGAGACCACACTCGCCCCTGCGCTCGGAGTCGGACGCTCGACCGTGCGCGAGGCCATCCGGCAACTCGCCGGTCAAGGGGTGCTCGCGTCGCGCCAAGGGGCAGGGGTGTTCGTCACCGCCCTCGATATCCCAGAGAACTGGGATGCCGTCCTGCGCCGCGCCGACATCGTTGCCGTCATCGAAGCACGCATCGCGATCGAGGTCGAGGCATCCGCACTGGCCGCTGAACGTCGCACACCGGAGGAACTCGAGGACCTGCGCCGCGCGCTGACCGACCGCGCGCACCACCGCGTCGACGTCGAGAAACACGTCGACACCGACATGGCGTTCCACCGCGGCATCCTCCGTGCGGCGCACAGTCCGATCCTTCTCGAGTTGTTCACTCATTTCGCGCCGCGCAACCGGCGGGCGATGGTCGACATGCTCCGCGACCGAGGCGATCACGGCGATGACGCCGACCAGGCCACGCACGAACGCATCTACGACGCGATCGACTCACGTGATGCCGGGCTCGCAGCCACCCTCACCCGTACCCACCTGAATACGCTCAAGGAGCTGCTCATCCGATGACGCGGCGATGAACGACGGTCGACATCGATCTACGGATCGAGATGTTGTCCGGGCGGTCTCGGAGCATGCAGGGAGAATTGCACGCCGAGCATCCGAATTGCGAAACACAATGCGGCAGAACTGAGAAGAGCTACCGTTCCACCGAAACCGAGACTGTAGGCGGTGGCGAATCCGGCCGCACCGACCAGCGCGGGAATGGCGTAGAGCTCGCTGGTCAGCACCGTCGGAATCCGCATGACCATGACATCGCGGATCGTGCCGCCGCCGACCGCGGTGATCGTGCCGACGATGACGGCCTGCACGACGCCGAAATCCAGAGCCAGGGCTTTCGCGGCGCCGAGGACCGCGAACACGCTCAAGCCGATCGCGTCGAGGACCGTGATGGGAAACGAGAGGCGGTCGAGCACGCGACTCAGACCGAACGCGATCAACCCGCCCGCCGCGGCGATCGCGAGATAACGCCAGTCGAGGAAGGTGGCCGGGGGCAGTGCATCGAGGAGGACATCCCGGATCGTGCCGCCGCCCAGCGCGGTGAACATGCCCAGGGTCACCACGCCGACGATGTCGACCCGTGCGACGCGGACCGCGGTCAGTGCACCGTTGAGGGCGAAGACGAAGGTGCCGGTCAGATCCAGAACGAGCAACAGCGTCGAGTCGGTGGGCATGGTCGTCTGTCTACCGGACGCTGCAGACTTTCACCCGTCCGACAGCCGGTAGAAACGGAAGAAACCGAAATTCTCGATGGGAAGGACATCCATCCGGGCGAATCCGGCCTCGTGCGCATATCGCCGCAGCGTCGCGGGTCGCATGACCGTTCCTGTCCCCACGCTGGGCTGATGGTTCATACCGTCGGGAAGGCAGAACATCAGACTGTATCCGTACATGAGCCGCTCGACCTCGTCGCCGGGCGCCGTGAATTCGTCGGCTACGGCCTCGTCCATGACGATCACCACGCCACCGGGAGCCAGTGACCGGCGTGCCGCCGAGAGCACCTCGACGGGCTGCGGCATGTCGTGGATGCACTCGAATGCGAACACCGCCAGGAACGTCGACTCCGGCAGCCCGGCTGCGTCGGTCTCGGTAATCGTGATGCGCTGTGCTACTTCAGGTTCGGACGAGACATTCGACCGGGCCATTTCGACGGTCGCGGCGTCGATGTCGAAACCATGAACCGAGGCATCCGGGTAGGTGCGCGCGAGCGTGAGAGTGGACCATGCGCCACCGCACCCGATGTCTGCGATCGCGGCACCAGGGGTGCGCAGCAACTCGTCGAGATCGGGTACGGAGTGCAATGCGCCGGGCAGGGCCTGTTCGAACCACGGACGATTCACGTCGGCCTGGGACTCCCGGGCATCGCTGCCGTACTGCGCCCAGCCGACGCCGCTGCCCGTGCGATACGCCTCGAGCAACGCAGGCATCTGCATGGCACCGCCGGTGAGGATGCGCGGCAGCGGAGTCATGTACGACAGGCTTCGCTCGTCCGTGAGTACTTCCGCACCGGCCGCAGAGAGGGTGAACCGCGGAGGTTCGGCATCATCGACCGAGAGCAGGCCCGTGGCAGCCTGTTGCTCGAGCCATTCCCGCGCATACCGCGGATGCGTGCCGGTGCGGTCGGCAAGTTCGTCTGCCGTCGCAGGTCCGTCCGAGGCCAGACTGCGGTACCACCCGAGCCGGTCTCCGAGATAGATGGAGAACACGTCGATCGCGCCGAGCGTGGCATCGAGGATGCGCTGTGCGAAGTCGTCGACGGATTCGGTTCGGGCAACGGAAGCCGAGGGCTGTTCGGGTATCGATGTGGACATAGCGGTCATCTCCGTGCAGGAGGACGAGTGATTGTTTCCATCGTCGTCCGCGGGCAGGCCTGTGTCACCGGTCGTTCGCCGTCCAAATCATGTCCGGGAGGGCTACCGTGGTCAGGCATGATCTCGTCTTCACGTGCTGGAGCGGTCCTCGACGCACTACCGAGTGTGCGCAGTGGGCTGGAGGACTTCTACCGCGATCTGCACGCGCACCCGGAACTCTCACATCAGGAACACGCCACTGCGAACAAGGTCGCAGGCCGCCTCCGCGACACCGGATACGAGGTGCACGAGGGAATCGGTGGCACCGGAGTCGTCGGGATTCTGCGCAACGGGCACGGACCCGCCGTTCTGCTCCGCGCCGATATGGACGCCCTGCCTGTGGCAGAAGCGACCGGTCTCCCCTACGCCAGTACCGTCCGGACGGTCGACGGAGACGGAAATGATGTGCCGGTGATGCACGCGTGCGGGCACGATGTGCACGTCACGGCACTGCTCGGGGCGGCGGATCTGCTCCGGCAGGGCTCCCACCATTGGCAGGGCACCCTGGTGACGCTGTTCCAGCAGGCCGAGGAAACCGGCGACGGCGCCCGTGCCATGGTCGGCGACGGCCTCGCCGAACTGCTGCCGGGCGTCGACGTCGCGCTCGCTCAGCATGTCCTTCCGGCATCGGCCGGCGACGTCGGCACCAGATCCGGAGCGGTCCTGTCCGCCGCGGACAGCATGCGCATCACCGTGTACGGGCGGGGAGCACACGGTTCCATGCCGCAGGCCGCGGTCGATCCCGTGGTGCTCGCCGCGATGATCATCGTGCGCCTCCAGACCGTCGTATCGAGGGAGACCGCGCCCGGCGAGTCCGCAGTGCTCACCGTGGGCAGTGTCCATGCGGGCAGCAAGGGCAACGTGATCCCCGACAGTGCGGTGCTGCAACTCAACATGCGTACCTACGATGAGGGCACCCGCGAGACGATGCTACGCGCGATCCGCAGGATCGTGACTGCCGAATGTCAGGCCTCGGATTCGCCGAGAGAACCGGAATTCGAACTCTACGAACGTTTTCCGCTGACACGCAACGACGGTGAAGTGACCGCAAGGGTGGCGGTCGCGTTCGCGGAGCATTTCGGTGACCGGTACCGGGAACTGCCCCGGCAGACGGCCAGCGAGGATTTCAGCGACATCCCGAATGCGCTCGGCGTTCCCTACACCTACTGGGGTATCGGTGGCATCGACCCGTCGGCCTATCGGAACGCCGTGGAACGCGGCCGGGTCGCGCAGGACATCCCGGTCAATCATTCACCGGCGTTCGCACCGGTCGTGCAACCCACACTGGACACCGGGGTGGAAGCGCTCGTCGTCGCCGCCCTCGCGTGGCTCGCGGAACACTGATCGCTTCAGGTCCGGTTCGTTGCCGTTTTTGCCAGGTCGACGAACGCGCGTCCGGCCTTCGACAGCGCTGCGGGATCGAACACCAGGCCGAATGTACGGGTGAAGGTGGGTTCGCAGGGCCGCACGACCGCAATGTCACGGACGGACTCGGCGAGCGAACGCTCCACCAGCGACCCGCCGACACCCGCCAGCACCATCGGCAGACGCGCCTCGCGGTGATTGGCGAGTGCGGCGATGCGGGGCCGATGGCCTCCCTGGCGCATTTCGTGATCGAACTCGTCGCTCAACGTTCCGCCTCCGCGCGGCACGAACACCATCGGAATGGGGGGCATCGCCGAGAGCGTGACCGGACCGGGTGGCAGCTCGGTCCCCGGCGGATACACCATCCAGTACTCCTGTTCGCCCAGCTCGATGACGTCGAGTCCGAGCCTGCCTTCGAGCGGCAGATGCGCGACCACGAATTCGCAGTGCCCGTCGCGGATCAACGAAGCCGAGTCGCCCTCGGTGCGGAGATCACCGAAGCGCACCGTGGCCTTCGGGTGAGCACGCCTGAACTGGGCGACCAGATCGATGATCGGGCCGGTTGCGAGCGCCGGGAACACCATCAGGTCGAGACGACCCGTGACCTCGGCCGACGAGGAGGTCAGCAGCTCTTCGACCCCGGCCACGTCACGCAGGATCTGGCGGCTCGGCCCGATGAGGCTGTGTCCGGCAGCGGTGAGCACCATGCCGCGGCCGATGCGGTGGAACAACTGCACACTCAGCTCGCGTTCGAGGCTGCGCAGCGCCTGTGACACGGTCGGTTGCGCGACGCCGAGCGCGGCAGCCGCGCCGTTGATGCCGTCGTTCTCCACGACTGCGAGGAAGTATTCGATCTGGCGGAATTCCATGGTGTCTACGCTCCCGGTTTCGTGCCGGTTGCGGCAGAGATGAATGCTGCCGCTGCCGGTGACGGCTCCCCGGCTCGCAGAACGAGCCCGACGGGGCGGTGCAGCTGCGGGTCGAGGCGCAGGACGGTTGCGCCGGGGATCTGCTTCTCGGCGACCTGCCGGGGCACCACAGTCGCTCCGGTGCCGCGCATCACGAACTCCCAGATGGCGGTGGGGTGGGCACAATCGACAACGACATTGTCGGAGCCCAGCAGCTCGCCGGTCTTCGCGGCATCGGCGGGTGATCCCAGATCGATGACCAGGGGCACCTCGCGGACGATCTCGCGCGGGACGGGATCGGGAAGGCCGGCCGCGAGGTCGGGGTGCAGAGCGAGGACCATCTCCTGCTCGAGGAGTGGAACGGTGATCATGCCTGCGTGCTCGGCCGACAGATCGGTCACTCCGATCTCGGCCTCGCCGCGCCGGAGGGCGGAGTGCACACCGGCCGGTCCGTCGGAGTCGGAGATCGACACCATGATGCCGGGGTGGCGGCTTCGGAACCGTCGGACGAGTTCGACGACGGGATGGATCGAGAACGCGGAGTAGGTCACGATCTGGATTCGGCCTGCCTCGAGCTCGCGGACCGCAGCGACCTTGCTCTTCGCGCGTTCGACGTCGACGAGTATGCGGCGTGCCGCGATCTCGAGGGTGCGGCCGTCCTCGGTGAGGGTGAGGCGCCTACCTGTCCGGTCGAACAGGGTGGTGCCGAGCCTTCGTTCGAAGGTGCGGATGGCCTGCGACAGTGATGGCTGTGAAATATACAGAGCCTGAGCTGCTTTCGTGATTCCGCCGTGGTCGATGACGGCCACGAAATAAGTCACGAGATGCAGGTCCACCCGTTCATCCTAGGTGGTGGAGAATTCGATGGCGTCGTTTGGGGCCCCGGCGGGAGCCCCGAGTGCGACCTGGCAGCTCTGGATGGTGCGGTTCGGCGGGTGATGACGCCGCGCACCGTCGAGGATTGTTGCGACGCGGCGGGTGACGGTTTGCCATGTATCTCCCATTGCTTTCTCGCGGAAATGGTTCGCGGGGAATACATCACCGAGTCCGTCGTAGATCGTGTACACGTTCTCGGCCTCCGGTACAAGTACCGAATCCGACGGTGGATCGTCGAGACGGTCCTCTCTGCCCGGGTATTGGACGACGAACACGTCCACATCCGGGGCGACACCTGTGGCGGGCCGGCGGTAGATGTTTCCGGCGTTGTGCAACATGTGACTGATCCTTGAAAGGTGAGCGGTCAGGGGACCTCGGAGGGCACGGCGGCGAGCACGGGTGCGATTCCCCTGCCGACCACCACGACACCGGCGGCTGCGAGCAGCGCGGCGAAGACCGTGACGGGAACGAATCCGGCCGAGCCTGCGGCGGCGATGCCGAGCCCACCGGCGACGGCCATCGCGATGCCCGAGACGGTCGTGAAGAGTGTGAAGTCGGTGCCGGCGGATTCGTGCCGCACCAGGTCCATCGAGATCGTATAGACGATCGCGCCGGAGGCGGCGAAGCCGATATTCGACAATGCCACGACGAGGATGACAGCGGCGCCGCCTTCGGATCCGAGCGCGAGCGCGACGGTGCCCAGGCATGCCGCCACCTGGGTCAGGCCCAGCGCAACCAGCGACAGTCGGCGTCCGAGTCGTCGGATGAACATTCCCGCAGCAACACCGGACACGATGCCGAAGGCGCTGCCGACGATCACCACGACAGTGCCGATCTCGGATTCTGACCACCCGGCGTCGACGAGCATCGGGCGGACCAGGTTGTAGGAGATCGTCCCGCCGGCCGTGTACACGGGTAACAGGAGCAGGGCCCACCGGGCGACCCCGGGGCGCGTGAAGAACTGCGTGATCGTCTTGCGAGTGACGCGGGGCCGTGGCTGTGTGGCGGTGGTGGTCTTCTCGTTCCAAGCCAGGACGAACGGCAACGGAAGGGCGCTCCATGCAGCGAGTACGAGGGCTGCCGCGGCCCAGCCCGCAGCGCCGTACACGAGGAGAACGAGCCCGCCACCGACGATCTGGGCGACACAGCTGCCCGCGGATTGGAAGCCGTTGCCGATCCCGCGATCGGACGGCGTGAGCAGTCGTGTCGTGGCGGCGTCGGCGGCAACGTCCTGGGTACCGGCCACGATGAACAACGCCGCGTAGATGACCAGCGCGAGGGAGAAATCCTCCGCGGGATCGAGGAGAGCGAGCGATGCGGCTCCGACGGCGAGGAGTGATTGTGTCGTGAGCAGCCAGCCTCGGTAGTGGCCCAGCCGTGAGGAGCCATATCGGTCGACGAGCGGAGCCCAGAGGAATTTGAGAACGAGGAGAGTCGCGAGCCCGGTTGCAGCTCCGATGGTCGCAAGGGAGACACCGTTTGCCTGCGCGATGGTGAGGAATGCGTAAGTGAACATGCCCAGTGAGAGGTTCTGCGTGCAGTACAGCAGTGCCACGAGTGTCAGGCGCCTCGACCTGGACATGGTCGGTGACGGGCCGGAGGTGGGGTCGGTGACGGGAAGCGGTGAGGTGGACATCGTTCTCCGGGTATCAGAAAGCAATTGCGAAACGTCGGCGGTAATTGCGTGGGAAATCGGATCCCCATTTGAGGTGAGCCTAAGCTATCTTGCTGATCATGAACAGTCGCACGACGACGGACGAGCCGCCGCCCGAGACCGGACAATGCGGGCCCACGGTGTCCGAAATACTCATGCGCCGAAGGGCTTCGCTGATTCTCAGTGCAGTTGCGGCAATCCTCGGAGCGCTTGCGGGACTGATTCCCTTCGTGGTGGTCTACCTGGTTGCCGTGGATCTCTTCGTTTCCGACGCACCTCGCACCGACCGCATCACGAGTCTGGTGGTCCTCGCGGCAGTAGGTGTTGCCGCGAAAGTTGTTCTGCGGGCGATCGCGAACTGGTTGTCGCACGTAACCGCGTACCGTGCACTGGCTGATCTGCGTCTCGAGCTCGCCGATCGTATCGATCGAATGCCATTGGCGAGAGCCAGGTCCCGCAGTGCCGGTGAACTCAAGAAAGTCGTGCAGGACGACGTCGAGCAACTCGAGCTCGGCTTGTCGCATGCCATCCCGGACATCGCCTCGTCCATTGCCGTCCCGCTCGCGACCCTGGGTGTGATGTTCTGGATCGACTGGCGAATGGGGCTCGCGGCGGTCGCGATCGTCGTGTGTGTCGTCGCGTGTATTGCCTGGGCGGTGGGACGCAGCGCCGATCTTGCTCCCCGGGAATCCGAGATCGGAACCGCCCTGAATGTGTCGGTTGTCTCATTTGTCCGTGGCATCCGCGTGATCCGAGGGTTCGTCCGGCCCACGAGTTCGGTCGTCGAAGTCGAGCGTGCGATCGCCGACAGTGAAGCGATCGAGAATCTCAAGACTTCCAGGGGCCGCGTCGGGGCCGTCTCCGCGACCGCGTTCGCGTCGGTCAGCGTCCTGTTCCTGCTCCCCCTCGGGCTCTATCTCGTCCACACCGGATCGCTCGATGTCGCCGAACTCGTCTTCTTCCTGCTGGTCGGCGTGGGATTCGCGCAGCCTCTGATGAGCTTGACGCTCAGCGTGGCGGTCCTGCAGTACCAGGTGGAAGCGGGACTGAAGAACATCGGAGCGATTCTCGCGGAGGAAGACCTGCCACGAGCCGAGGATCCGCGCTCCCCGGACGGCAGCCGAATCGAACTCGTCGACGTCCGTTTCGCATACGGCGACAACGCGGTCCTCGACGGTATCGATCTCACGATCGAACCCGGGACATCGGTCGCACTGGTGGGCGGCAGCGGTGCCGATAAGACGACGCTCCTGCGGCTACTCGCGCGTTTCGCCGACGTGACCGGTGGCGCGGTCCGGATCGGTGGTGTCGACCTGCGCGATATCGACCCCATCGAACTGGCCGGGATCGTGGCATTCGTCCAGCAGGACGACTACGTCTTCGACGACACCGTGACCGAGAACATCCGATTGGCCAGGCCGGGTGCCACCGACGATGACGTGCGCGAGGCTGCCCGACGCGCGCGCGTCACCGAGTTTCTTCCCGACCTCGAAGACGGCTGGGACACGCGACTCGGAGCCGGCGGTGGCCGGCTTTCCGGTGGTCAGCGTCAACGCATTTCGATTGCCCGCGCATTTCTGAAGGACGCCCCGGTGGTCCTTCTCGACGAAGCCACAGCGTTCCTCGATGCGGAGAACGAGCAGGCCGTCGTCCGCGCTCTGGCGGACCTCGCCGAGGGTCGTACGGTCGTCACCGTCGCGCACCGCCTCGGGTCGATCACCGGATACGACCGCATCCTCCTTCTCGATGCGGGACGCATCGCGGCTGCCGGCACGCACACCGAACTGCTTGCATCGAGCGCTGGATATCTGTCGCTGTGGGAGGACTATCGCGCCGTCGACGGATGGCGCCTGGAGTCGGCCGACGACGCGACTGTGCAGACGTCCAGATCTACCGTGCCACCTACTGATACAGAGGAGCCGGACGCCAGCGATACGGATCGCGCCCCTGCGGTCGCGGATCTTGCCGCGAAAGGCCCGGTGGCGCAATGGTTCGCAATGCTCGGCCATCACCGCTCGACTTTCTTCCGGCGCGGTCTCTGGCGCATGCTCCTCGAAGGCGCGCTCACGAGCGCCCCGATGCTCGTGGTGTTCATCGCGTTGTTCACGGCGCTCGACGGACCGGTCGAGACCTCCGATGTCCTCACCCTCAGCGGCGCCCTGTTCGTTCTGTTCATAGCGCGTGTCGTCATCGGTGTGGATGTCGCCCGGGTGTGGTGGCCGGTGACACAACGTGCAATCGCAGACCTGCGGCGATCGGTCCTGCACCGGCTGCGTCGCGTGCCGCTCGGGGCCTTCGACCGGATGGATGCGGGCCGGACCTCGACTCTGGTCGTCTCCGATCTCGCTCTCGTCGATTTCGTCAACCTGCCGGGCAAACTCGTGGTCGCCGTCGTGCAACCGGTCCTCGCCACGATCGTGCTCGCAGTCCTCGACTGGAGGCTCGCTCTGGCCGCGTTGATCGGTGTTCCGGTGTTCCTCGGATTGCTCGTGGTCGCAGACCGGGCGCAGACCGCGATCACCACCGATGTCACGGATGCCCGCAGGGAGGCGAACACCGCTCTGCTCGAATTCGTGCGCGGTGCTGCGGTCCTGCGGGCGTTCCCCGACGCACCGCAGGCCATCCGCTATCGCAATGCGGTCGAGCGTCTGCGCCGTTCGAGTGTGGGGATGGCCGTACGCACGAGCCCGCTGACCGCGGTGGCGACCGTGGTGCTCGAACTCGGCTTCGTGGCGCTCCTGTGGCTCGGCAGCACGTTGTTCCTCGACGGTGGGGTCGCCGCGACGACACTGTTGCTCTTCCTGGTGATCGCACTCAACCTGTATCGGCCGCTGCAGGAACTGCTGGAGCTGAGTACCTATCGGCACCAGCAGGATCGGATTGCCGAGCAACTCGGTGGCGTGTGGGACATCGAGGAACTGCCCGAACCTACCGACCCGGCACCTATTTCCGGCACCGACGTCGAATTCCGCGAGGTGCGCTTCTCCTACACCGACGACGAAGCGCTGAGCGGCGTGTCGTTCCTGGCAGAATCGGGGAAGGTGACCGCACTCGTCGGGCCTTCCGGCGCAGGAAAATCCACGGTGGCTGACCTCGTCGCACGGTTCTGGGACGTCGATTCGGGTTCGATCCGTATCGGTGGAGCCGATCTGCGCGAGGTGACCGAGGACGAACTGCGCCGCACCGTGACAACGGTGTACCAAGAGGTCTATCTGTTCCCCGACACCATCCGGTCCAACCTCACGATCGGTTCGCCGGACGCGACCGACGAGCAAGTGTGGTCGGCTCTCGAATCCGCGCAGGCCGCCGACTTCGTCCGGGCCTTACCCGACGGGTTGGACGCGGTGCTGGCGGAAGCCGGCGACGACCTGTCCGGCGGTCAGCGGCAGCGGCTCTCGATTGCTCGTGCCCTCCTGCGCGACCCCGATGTCCTGTTGCTCGACGAAGCTGTCGCCTCGATCGACCCGGCCACCGAACGACGAATCCAGGTGGCGTTGTCGCACCTCGTGGCGGGACGCACGGTGCTCGTCGTCGCGCATCGGCTCGACACGATCCGCGGTGCCGACCGCATCGTCGTACTCGACAGCGGTGGCGTCGACGGTGTGGGAACACACGATGAGCTACTCGAGTCGAGTGTGGTGTACCGGCGTCTGTGGGATGCCCACGAGGTTGCCCACGCGGTCACGGGCTGATGAACGACAGTGTCCACCGTCCCGGGCTCAGTGCCTCGGGACGGTGGACACAGTTGTGTTCGGAACCGGCTACGCACCCGTCCAGACCGGAGCACGCTTCTCGGCGAATGCCTTCGCGCCTTCCTGAGCATCGTTCGATGCGAACACCGGGTCGATGAACTGGCGCTGCGCGACGAACGCGTCGGGGTCGGTGTACTTCGCGGACATCGCCACGACCTGCTTGGTGGCCTTCACGGCGAGCGGGCCGTTCGCAGCGACACGTGCTGCGAGTTCCTTCGCGACGGTCAGCGCTTCGCCGGGCTCGGTGACGCGGTTGACCAGGCCGTGCTGGAAGGCGACCTCGGCGGTGAGCGGGTCGCCCGTGATGGCCATCTCCATGGCCAGCGGGTACGGGAGGATCTTCGGCAGGCGCAGCAGGCCACCGGCCGCGGCGGCGAGGCCACGCTTGACCTCGGGGATGCCGAACTTCGCTTCGCGCGACGCGACGATCAGGTCGGCGGACAGCGCGAGTTCGCATCCGCCCGCGAGTGCCCAGCCTTCGACCGCGGCGATGAGCGGCTTGGTGGGCGGTGCCTCGGTGATGCCGCCGAAACCGCGACCGGGGATCGAGGGTCGCTCACCGCGTGAGAACGCCTTGAGATCCATACCGGCGCAGAACGTTCCACCGGCACCGGTGAGGATGCCGATGGTCAGGTCTGGGCGTGCCTCGAATTCGTCCATCGCGGCGGCGAGTGCCTCGGACACCTCGAGGGTGACGGCGTTCTTGGCCTCGGGGCGATTGAGAGTGAAGACGGCGATGCCGTCGGCGAACTCGGTGAGAACAACGCTCATGTCTGCTTTTCCTTCGTTACTGGTCGGCGACGGGTGTGGCGAGACTCCATCGAGAAGGAGTTCCTCCATCAGAGAGAATGACATTTCGTTCGGAAAGAACGATCAGGTGGGCCTGTGTCTCGCGGACGGCGAGCCGGAGCAGCCTCGGATCCATCGCATCGATCTGACGCGACCAGGTGATGTGCGTGGTGACCTCCCACGCCGTCGACTCCGGGCGTGCCTCGATCGCGGCGCGGATCTCCTCGAGACGATCGTCGTGGTGTCCCAGCAGTTCCCGGGCGCGCTCAGCAACACCGCGGAACCGGTATTCGTGTGCGGGCAGCACCTCGCAGTCCGGCAACGAGGTCGTCGCATGCAGCGACAACAGATACCGATGCAACGGGGACTCGAGTTCGCCCGGACCGGACGAGATGTTCGGGCTGATGCGCGGCAGCATGTGGTCGCCACTGAACAGCAGGTCGTGGTCGCGGTCGACGAAGGCGAGGTGGCCCGGAGTGTGCCCGGGTGTCCACACCGCCTCGATGTTCCATCCGGGCAGGTCGAGGCGATCACCACCCGACAACACGACATCGGCCGACTCACCCGCCTTGAACCGGACGAGGTCGAATCGGGGTGCCGCGACGACCTCCGGAGGAGCGCCGAGGTCGGTCAGGTCCACCCGCCAGGCTTCCACGTCGGCGGCCACATCGGTGGGAGTGAAGTGGCCCAGTGCTGCTGCCTCGGCGGTGTGCATCGCGATCGCAGCGCCCGTGGTCTCGCGTAGCCGAGGAGCGAGACCGAAGTGGTCGGGGTGCAAGTGTGTGATCGCCGCATACCGGACGTCGGAGATGTGGTGGCCGGTCGAGGCGATGCCGTCGACGAGAGCCTGCCAGGACTCCTTGGTGTCCATGCCGACGTCGATCAACGCGAGTCCGGTGTCGAGTGCGAGTGCGTAGATCAGGACGTAGCGCAATGCATTTCCCGGCATGGGGACGGGAATCGACCACAGCCCCGGCCGCACCTCCTCCACCGGTGGGAGGGTCTTTGCGGCCCACGCTTCGCGCTGGACGACACCGATGTCTTCGGTGATGATCATGATGTTGCCTCCACTCGGGTGCCGAGAGTGTCGCGCAGAGTGCGCTTGAGGATCTTGCCGCTCGCATTGCGCGGCAGTTCGGCGACGATATGAATCCGCTGCGGCTTCTTGTACGACGCGAGCCGACCCACCGTGAACGCGATGAGTTCGGCTTCCGAGGGTTGCTCGACGCCGTTCACCAAGCGCACTACCGCCGTGACCGCCTCACCCCAGCGCTCGTCGGGCAGGCCGACCACGGCGACCTCCGCGACAGCGGGATGCTCGGCGAGTACCGCTTCGACCTCGACGGGATACACGTTCTCCCCGCCGGTGATGATCATGTCCTTCACGCGGTCGGTAACGAACAGGTACCCGTCCTCGTCGATATGTCCGGCGTCCCCGGTGCGCAGGAATCCGTCGGAGGTGTACAGCGACGCGTTCTCGAGGTCGCGGCGCCAGTACCCCGAGACGTTGTTGCGCGACCGCGAGACGATCTCGCCGGTTTCGCCCTGCGGAAGTGCCACTCCGGTGACGATGTCGCGGATCTGCACCTCGGTGCCGGGAAGCGGCGTTCCTGCGGAGCGCAGCAGGTACGTGCGCGAGCCGTGAGGGTCGTGGTCTTCGGCGCGCAACGCGGTGAGTGCGCCCATCGTCTCGGTCATCCCGTAGCGCTGCACGAGGCGGCATCCGAGAGTGTCCATGGTGCGCGCGAGCATCGTCGGAGTGATCGGTGACGCCCCGTATGCGACCACCTTCAGGCTCGACAGATCGTAGTCGGCGAGGTCGGGCAGCTCGAGGAGCATGCCGATCGCGGAAGGCACGAGAAATGCGTGGGTGACGCCGTACTCGGCGATCGTCGCGGCCACCAGCGCGGGGCGCATCTCCCCGAGAAGGACGAGATGCAGACCCGCAGACAGGCACGTGCTGGTCCACCCGGAACCGGCAATGTGGAACAGGGGCAGGGCATTCAACGACACCGAATCGTCGTCGAACTCGTAGAGCTCGAAGTTCTCCGGCACGTTGTAGAGGTTGCGATGCACAGCGACAACGCCTTTGGGCTTGCCGGTGGTGCCGGAGGTGTAGAGCTGCAGGACCGCGGTCTCAGGGTCGTCGCCAAGGCCCGGGTCGGTGTCGTCACCGGATGCGACGAGCTCGTCCCAGCTGCGGGCTCCGTCGAGGGATGCCTCACCGACAACGATGATGCGCACATCCGGAAGCGCGGCGGCGACCGCGCGGGCGGCGTCGGCGAAGGCTGCCTCGACGACTAGCACACCGAGCTGAGCGTCCGCTGCGATCCACGCGATCTCGTCGGGGTTGAGGCGCCAGTTGATGGGGGTGAAGACGAGTCCGGCCTTCGCGCAACCGACGAATGTCGCCGCGCCGGGCAGACCCATGCGGAGCAGTGCACCGACCCGGCCGGGGGATGTCGCCAGCGTGGTCAGTGCTGTGGCCACCTTGTTGGTGTACGAGTCGAACTCCGCGTACGTGAGGGTTGTGCCTTCGGCCGTGACCGCAGGCGCCGACGGCTGGGAGACCGCCAGCTGCCGGATACGGTTGGGAAGGTGCAGTTCGCTCACGAGACACTCCTGGTCGACATCTGTCCGCACGGACTACCGGTCCGGGGATTCCCAGTCGATCACGATCGTGACGACGGCGACAAAGACCTGCGGCCGCATCAAGCGATAGGGCAATCCTATGTGCGTCGGTCGGTGCGCCCGGGTTCGCCGACGACCGACGTCACGAGGCTGTGCACAGCGTGGGCGAGTCGTTCGGTCTGTCCCGCGCGGATGTGCTGCAGGATCACATCGGGGTTCAGGGCGCCGAGGAGTAGGCGACCGAGGACGGTGGCGTCGACGTCGGGCCGTGCTTCTGCCAGCAGTGCGGCGATGTGTCGCGCCCAGAACACGTTGATCTCGTCTTCCTGGGCTTCGCTGGTGGAATTGTCGTACGCGATCATGAGCTCGACGTTGTCGACGATGAGCCGGAACATCGCATCGAAATAGGCCAGGAGCCGGTCGGGTGCGGGTGCTCCCGGGCCGAGGGGCGGCCCACCGTCGGTCACGGCGTCACGCAGGACCAGGGCGCGCTCGCGCACGAGTTCTCGCATCAAGCCCGCACGGCTTCCGAAGCGGTGGAAGATCGTGCCTTTGCCGACGCCGGCCGCTGCCGCGATCTGGTCGATCGACACGTGTTCGGAGCCGTGGGCGGCGAGGAGCGCGTCCGTGGCGTCGAGGATCGCGCGACGATTGCGTGCCGCGTCGCTCCGCTCCTTCTTCGGCTGTGGATCCGGCATCGTGAAGCCTTCCGTTGACAACTGGACCGTTGGTCCATATCGTCGGCTGCACGTCGAATTGGACCGGCAGTCATGTTATCGGGTTCGGTCCGAGACACTGCATTGCACAAGCGTCACCGGTCGGAAGGACCTGGAGAACATGTCGCACTTTCCGAAACCAGAAGAAGGAAGCTGGACCGAGCACTACGGAATCGGTACCGCGCCGATGTCGTACGAGGATTCGATCAGCCCCGAACACTACGAGCTCGAGCGCGAGGCCATCTTCGAGCGCTCGTGGCTCAATGTCGGTCGTATCAACCAACTCCGGAATGACGAACGCCGCTACACGCAGGACATCGTGATCGCTGAGGTCACCGTGCTGATCATCGAAGACACCGACGGGACGATAGCCGCCTTGCGATTCCCGATCGGTGAAGACCCTTCCGTCGCCGACCTCACTCCTGTCCAGGTCGACGTGTGGGAAGGATTCATCTTCGTCAACCTCGACAACTCGAACACGAACCCGCTACGCGAGAGTCTGGGCAAGTTCGCGGCCGGCCTCGAAGGGTTCCCGTTCGGTGAATTCACCCAACGGTTCACATACCGGTCGGATGTGGGGAGCAACTGGAAGCTCTACATCGACGCGTTCGCCGAGTTCTACCACGCTCCGGTGCTCCACTCGAAGCAGTACGTGACGGAGGAAGCGCAAAAGCTCCAGGGCTACGGGTTCGAAGCCCTGCACTACGACGTGGACGGCCCGCACGGAATGGTGTCGTCGTGGGGCGGAATGGCCCCGCCCAAAGACCCTTCGATGGTCAAGCCCATCGAACGCATCCTGCGCAGTGGGAATTTCGGGCCGTGGGACAAGCCCGACATTCCCGGTCTCGCCGACCTGCCCGCCGGTCTCAATCCCGCGCGGCACCCGTCGTGGGGTCTCGATTCGTACGTGTTCTTCCCGAACTTCATGCTCGTCATGTGGGAGCCGGGCTGGTTCCTGACCTACCACTACTGGCCGACCGCGTACAACCGTCACACCTTCGAGGGCACCATGTATATGGCGCCTCCTCGATGCGCCACCGATCGGTTGCGGCAGGAGATCGCTGCAGTGACGTTCAAGGAGTTCGCACTGCAGGATTCCAACACGCTCGAAGCGACCCAGAAGATGCTCGAAACCCGCGTGGTGTCGGAATTCCCACTGTGCGATCAGGAGATTCTGCTGCGTCATCTGCATTCGTCGGCGCAGAAGATCGTCGACGAGTATCGCGCGACGCACACCCCTGCAACGGCCTCGGCCGGATAGGAAGTCAAAGCCGCCATGACACAGTTGCTTCCCGAGGAATTCTCCGACCTAGAGCCGTGGGCCGACTGGGCACTACCGACCGAGGCGCAGCGCTACGGCCGTCGTCTCGAGAGCACGATGCCCGAACTGCAGGCGTTCTACGACGCGGCAATCCCCCGGCTCGCCGATGCCGCAGCGTATCTCGACACCTTCGACCTCGATGACCTGCCCGAGGACGCCACCCGGCTCCTGCACGTGTGCTACTCGCTGATCAACATCTCGTTCCCCGTCGAGGCATGGCATCAACCCCGAGTGCCCGATACGGGGGCTGCAAGCATGGATGCGGTGCTAGAGCCGGTGCCGTGAGCCGGATAGTATGTGTGACAGTAGAAACGGAGAAGCGGACGGATACAACACTTACGAAGTGCAGTATCCGTCCGTTTCTCGTGTTGTTGTGAGGGAAGGCAATCGACTCAGCTGATCTCGAGCTCACCCATACGTGCCCACTCGACACCCGGGATCTCCATGGGCAACTGTGTGTTCAGTGATCGTCGGCTGCCACGATGTCGCGGGTGATTTCGAGTTGCCCGAGATGTTGGGACAACTCCCGCACCATATGCAGCAGCATCCACGTGGCGCTGGCTGTTCGGACGGTGTCGCTGCGGGTGGTGCCGGTGGCAGTCCGGCTGCGCACTCCCTCGGTCACGGCGATCGCAGCCCGCTGGGGAAAGTCTTCGCGGACGCGGGCGAGTTCGGCACACAACTGCTGTGGATCGCCCTGCGCGCGGAACTCGCTGTCACGATCACGGGGGATGTGTAGACCGGCGATCAGCGAGCCGCCCCAGTAGTCGGCCATGCCGACGCAGTGTGCACCGATCGCATACGGACTGTTGGCACCTGGCAAGTCAGGGACGCGATTGGCCTGCACGGTGGTCATGCCGGCGAGGATCGCCTGTATGGCGGCCAAGGACTCGTCCGCGATGGATACGACCGCCTGGTACGTCTCGTCGTCGTTTCGATTCGTCATGGCAGGCAGGGTAGAAGACGGGCCGGCGGAATTCTCGTGGATCCTGGAGGTCCTCCGGGTCGGAGAGTCTCGGACACCGGGGGTGCGTCAGACGTGGGCCGCCTCGTGCTCAGGGAATCGGACGCCCTTACGTTCCAGTTCAGCGGCGATATCGTCGCGGGTGAGCACAGGTCCGACCGTCGCGTGCGACCCCAGCAGCAGTACCGAGGTGTGCACGATGGTCTCGTCCCCTTCGCGCTACGCCGTGCCGAGGGTTGCGACCACGCGTCGCAACAGGACCGCGTCGGCGGGAATCACATCGGGAGTGAAAGTCCAGTCGCTTCCGGTCCACGGATCCGCAAAATGCCCATCGTCACTCGACGGCAGGTGCTGGGATTGCTCGAGCAGGATCCGGTATGCGGGATCATCGACCACGGAGTCGGATGCGCCGGCGATCACGATCGAGATGTGCTGCGCACCGGACAGTTGGGTGAGGCGGATGATCTGCATGAGGTCGTCGCTGCTGTATCCGTGAGGCATGCCTGCCAATACGAGAACGCGCGGTTCCAAGTGTGCCGCAGCAGGATCGGTGGACATCGACAGGGCTGTCAGCTCGGCGCTGTCGGCCAGACCCTTCAGTTTGGGCGCGACACCCCCGATGCCGAGGACGGGCGGTCCCGCGAGCACCGGGGCGGTCAGCTCCCTGAGTTCGACGAGCGCACCCGCAGGGTCGACGACGTCGATACGCGTGCCGGGCTGCGCGGCGAGCAGACGCAGGGCGAGAGCAGTGACGATCTGCTGTGAGGCCGCATCATCGCCGTCGATCCACAGCGGCCGGCGCATGGGCAACGGCACGCACAGCGGCACCCGGAGTGTTCCACGTTCGGGTGCAGACAGCTCGCCCACCCGGATTCCGTCACTGGTCGTGCGCAGCGTATTCCAGGCCGGGGACGTCCACGATGCCAGCGACGCGTGAAGCGTGACGTCGATTGCGCGGAGTTCGTCGGTGAGACTCGAAGTGTCCTCACGGTGCCGCTTCTCCGCGGCAGCGTTCAGTTCCTCACACCGTCGGTGGGCCAGTGCGCGTGCTGTTTCCGCTGCCGCACCGGTGCGGGTCGCGGGATCGGCGACGGCGGCAGAGAGTTCGTCGTCGAGGCGGTGCTGCGCATATTCGTGGGCCGCTATGTAGGCCGCTGCGGATCGTGCGGCATCCTCGAAGATCTTCCACAACCACTCGAACGACGGTGTCGCATCGCTCGTGGCGGGTGCAGACGGCTGCAGTTGCACTGGAGGCGGCGGATCGTCATCGACCTCGACTCCGTGCGCGGTGAACATCTCGCCCAGGCCACCTGCATAGCCCTGACCGAGCGCTCGCATCTTCCAGTTCCCGTTGTGTGGGTAGAGCTCCCAGCACAGCAGCGCGGTTTCGGCACCGGACGTCTCGACTTCGAACGAGACGAGCGGCGTGCCGGAAAGGTCGGCCAGCGACGTGGAGACACGTTGCGCCGAATCCGTACCTGCCGCGCACAGCACGCGAGTGCCTGCGCGCAGAGCGTCCAACTCGACGACGATCATGTCGCCGTCGAGCCGGACGCCCTGTGTCCGGGGCTGGTTGTAGAACACGACGTCGTCCGACGACGCGACCTGCAGGCGGTCGTCGACCACGAACGCACACAGGTCGACCGGGACGGTGGCCGAGACGGTGAAGCGGACGGCCCGGGCCGTCAACGGAGCGTTCTGCCCCGGAGAGAACACTCCGTTCACGGTTACGACGCCAGGAAGCGACCGAGCTGCGGCGCCGCCTCGCCCGGGTGCTTGGCCTGGATGCCCTCGCCGATGGCCTGCAGTTTCCATTCGCTGCCGTGGCGGTAGACCTTCGCCATGACCATGCCGGTGAACGGCATGCCGCCCTGCAGTGTGTAGCGGGCGAGTTCGTCGTTGGTGGTGCCGTCGACGAGGCGGCAGAATGCGTTCTGGACCTGTTCGAAAGTGTGGCCCTTGTACGAGGTGACGATGAACATCACCGTGTTGATGTGCGGGGGCACGCGTGTGAGGTCGACGAGGACCACCTCGTCGTCGCCTGCGCCCTCGCCCGTGAGGTTGTCGCCCTGGTGCTGGATCGAGCCGTCTTTCGCGGTGAGCTGCCCGTAGTAGGCGACGTCGACGATGTTGTGATCGGCGAACATCACCGCAGACGCATCGAGGTCGATGTTGGCCGATCGGCTGCCGAACAGGCCGCTCTTCTTGACGGGGTCCCAGCCGAGGCCCATCCGCAGGAACGTGAGTGCGACACCGCCATCCTTGCGGAGCGTGACCTTCTGCCCCTTGACCAGACTCACCGGACGACTCTTCGTCAGGCTCACCTCGGGCGGCCCGGCAGGCGCGGGGGGTGCCTGGTCGACCTGCTGCTGAGGTGGCGCGAACTGCTGCTGTGGGGGCGGGTTGTAGGCAGGCGGCGGGGGTGCAACGGGTGGTGCAGGCGGCGGGGGCGCCACGGGTGGCGCAGGCGGCGACGCAGCGGGAGTTGCCGGCGCATCGTCCACGGAAACACCATGATCGGTCACCAGCGCGGCGAACCCACCGGCGTAACCCTGGCCGACCGCCCGGACTTTCCATGCACCCTGGCGGCGATACAGCTCGAGCGCGATCACGATGGATTCACTGCTCAAGCCCTCGATCCGGTATTCGTAGAGCACAGTGCCGTTCGCGTCGGACACTCGCGCGGTGGGAGGCGCGAAGCGCCCGAAGCTGCTCGACGCGTCGTCGAGGGTGATCACTGCGCGTACCTGCTCGATATCGGCCGGAACTGCACCGAGCGACACCGCGAGCGACGCGGCCTGTCCGGGCGCACCGGGCACGAGGTTGACGCCGGGGCCTGTGGGCTGGTTGAAGAAGACGAAGTCGGCGTCGGATCGGACTTTGCCGTCGGCCTTGACCAGCAGTGCAGACAGGTCTGCCGGTGTCGTCAGTTCCAGGGAAACGACGACGTCGTTTGCGCTGAGGGGGCCGTTCTGGCCTTTGGCGAGCGGGCTGGACAAATCGAAGTCCTCACTGTGTCGGCGGGTGGACGGTTGAGCATAGGGCGGGGTCGGCGGTGATGACACCGCCACCAACTCTACGAAGCGACGGGTACTGCTGTTGACCGGGTGAACCAGGTGAGGATTTCTTCACCGGCCGTGATGCCCGTGCTCTCCGTGACGGTGAGCGTCGGATGCTGCCAGTTCATGGACTCGAGCTCTCCATGCCGGGGGCGTATCGCCGAGTCGGCGGACGCGAGCATCTCGGCATCGAGTGCACCGTCGCCTGCCGCGAACACCTGCGCGCCGGAGGCGAGCAGTCCCGCATCCGTCAGCCGTCGGTGCACCTCCGCGACCGCGCGGCTCTTGCACACGGGGTCGGGCATCGAGTAGATCTTGCGTCCCTGCTGTGAGGCATTCCAGCCGTGGCCTGCACACCACGCGCTCCAGTCGCTCATGAAGCCCCGGGGCTGGGCGGCGACATCGACGACGAGATAACAGAACAGGTCCTCGGCGATCCGGAGCTTCGAGACCCACTCGTCGGATATGCGTCGCCTGAGCTCTGTGACGACCTCGTCGAGGCTCGCGGAGGATGCGCGCACCGTGTCGTCGATGCCTCGCCGCCAGCTCACATCGGCGTCGCCGTCGACGAGGATCGCTCCCCCGTTGCTCGTGATGGCGTACGGCCAGGGACCGCCGGGGAGATCGATGCGGCGGAACTGTTCGGGGGTGCGCGTGGTGGTGGGCACCACCGGCAGAGTCGCGGCGAGTTCCCGGAGCCCCAGCGCCGCTTTCTCGGTCACATACGACAGCGGAGCACCCTCGTAGTATTCGACGCACACGAGCCCGCCTGCGGCGAAACGGTCTTCGCCCATCGCGCCGCGCGAGTAGATCATCGTGCGATCGAGATCGGTCGCGATGAGCGCGGTGGCGGTCACGGGAGATCCTTGATCAGGCCCATGCACGAATAGGCGAGGTCGGGGACTTCCACCACGGGCACGTCCCGAGCCGAAGCGAGCATCCGGATGTGGGCGTGTTCGTCGGCGTGGATGTCGCGCACGAGCACCTTCCACGGCACGCGACGCAGGAGCACACGCGTGGTTTCACCGACACCGGGTTTGACGAAGTTCACACTGGAGATGCCGAACTGGATGCGGACCTTCTCGACCGATTCCCAACCGGCCCAGGTGGGTTCGCGGTCGGCCTCCGAGACCTTCCTGGCCTGCGCAACGGCTGCGCCGCGATCGCCGAATTCGGCCGCCACGGTGTCGAGGAGGACGCCGGAGACGTCGTCTCGTGCGAGTTCGGCATAGAACTTGGCGCCGTGGAATTCGCCCGGTGCGATGAAATCGTCGTTGAGCACGGTGCGTGAGACGAGGCCGGACACGGTCGAGTTCAGGCACGCCGACGCGATGAGGAAGTCGTCGCGTGTGCCGAATGTGCGCACGCAATGTCCCGGGTCGGCGAGGACTGCGAGATCACTAGACAGGGCCGGACCACCGGAGGCGCTGTACTCGGCGAGCGCTGCCGCGAGCTCCCGTGCGATGGCGCCCTTGCCGGTCCAGCCGTCGACGAACACTACGGATTTCGGATCGTGATGCTCGGTGATGTAATCGAGTGCTGCCCTGTCGATTCCGCGTCCGCGCACGATAGAGACGGCATAGTGCGGAAGATCGAGGTCGTGATGCTGCTGTGCCCAGCGGCGGATCAGAATTCCGATCGGGGTGCCTGCCCGGGCCAGCGACACAAGGGTGAGATCGGTGCCGCGTTCGGTGAGCAGCAACTCGGTGACGGTGCCGACGGCCTGCGCAAGACGGGGCGCGGTAGTGGCGAGGGCCTTGTCGAACAGTTCACGGTAGGCGGCGTCGGGTTGATACTCGATGGGGAGGGACTCGGCGTAGTGGGCGAGTCCCGCCTGGATTCTGGCCTCTCGCTGGGCGATACTGCCCTCGAGGTCGACGTGGGACAGGTCTTTGAGGAGCCAGCTCACCTCGTCGGCGGCGTACGACCCGAAATCGGGTCCGGTCAACGGTGTGGTCACTTGTTGTCCTCCCTGACACGACCTTCCCTGGATCGGCGCAACTTCACCGGATCCGTGGACGGCACCACGGCGACGAGTACGTCTTCGCCCGCTGCCGTCAATACATCGAGTATCCCGCCTGGGCCACACAGGCGTTCGGTGTGGGCCGGGCCGTCGATCACCAGGATCAGTTCGGAACGCGCGTCAGCGTCGGCCCACTGCGCGTTGTACAGGTAGCGTGGTGATTCCGGTTCGAGGTCGACGTCGATGTATTCCGGTGCGGCGAAGGTGAATCCTCGCCGAAGTGGATACCCGGGAACATCGAGTACGTATGCAGGAGACCGAGTGGTGGTCTGAAACCGTGTCGGTGTTCCACGTGAGGTGAGTGCATCCGCAAGCCGCAACGGCAGATACATCAATTCCTCGTGACCGATCACGATCGCCGGACGGGTGGTGTCACGCGCATCCGACAGCGCGTCGGTGGCGTCGGTGATGGCGATGTCGAACTCCGGGACGTCGGCACGCAATACACCGTGCCGACCGCCATCGGGGACGTGATCGGGCCACGGCAATGTCACGAATCGACTGGCTCCCCGTTGTGGCGCAATGGGGTTCAAGTCCGGATCTGGGAGTGCCGTCACACGTGCGGTCAAACCGTCGGGTACTTCGGTGTGTCCGCAGGCGAGGCTCACGTGATCGATGCGAGCGCCGAGTTCCTCGGCGGCGGCAGCGGTGCGCAGGCGGTGTTCGTCCGAGCGCATATCGACCAGGGATGCGACGACGTAGCGCGACCGCGGTTGCTGCCGGTGCAGGGCCCGGACTGCATCGAGTGCGGTGGCGCCGGTGGAGATTTCGTCGTCGACGAGTACCAGCGGTGCAGTGTTCGCGAACAATTCTGCCGAGGTGGGCTGCAGCAGGTGCGACGTGGCGTGCGAGTGGCCTTCTTCGAATCCTGCGAACACGTCGGCACCGGGAACGTGGCGGCGCGTGGAGTGCAGGTAGCACGCCGCCGCCAGTCTGTCGGCGACGCAATGGCCCAATCCGGTTGCGGTTTCGGCGAATCCCAGTACGACCGCATCGGAGGCCTCTGGGCCGAGCGCGTCGGCGACGAGCTCTCCGAGCCTGTTGCCTGCGGCCAGCACCACTGCGGGATCGGTGGGCAGGTGTTTGCCGAGCACCGTCGAAACCAGCAGGTGTGCGCGGCGCGGGTTTCGGCGCAGGCCCGGCTCGACCAGTTCGGGGACGGTGTATCCCGTCGACGTCAGGTCATGATGCAACGCGAGACCGAATGTCTCTGTTGCCCAGCTGGGACGAAGTGTGTCGGTCATCGGACCACCAGTGCGGTCAGCAGGTCCACGAACGAGACTCCTTTGTTGGTGACCCCGAACACCGATGCGCGTACAAGGGTCTGCTGTGCCCAAGTTCGGTGCGGCCGTCGTTCGTTCATCTTGTTGCCGTACCCGGACGCTCGGACACCGCCGGTGTCGGCTTCGAGAATGTCGATGGCATCGTGGTATTCCTCGTGCGTCACAGCGGACAATGCGTGTACTGCCGCGACATGCGACGGATGGATCACGGTCTTGCCCTGGATGCCGTTGGCCCGGTCGAGCGCGATCTCCCTCAGCAGCCCGTCCAGGTCGCGGCTGACGAGCTGTTGCCGGAAGAGCACGGCGTCCTGCTCCTCGAACGGAGTGGCCCGGAGCATCGGCCGGAACATCCGCTCGTGGTCGGCGAAGTACTCCCAGACCGGGCCGGTGATGACGAATCCGGTTCCGTCGGTGCGGCCGAGGTAGTTGACGATGGTGGCAATCACATCGACGACGACGCGCACGTCGTAGATGGTCAGGTCGCGGTCGCGCCGAATTCCGAACGTCGCACACATGTCGGTTGCCCCGACACGCACGGCCAGCACCTGGTGCCGGAATTCGGCGAGCAACTGAGAGATGCTGCGCAACTCGTCGTCGCGGGTCTCTCGGTGCACCACCGAGGTGGATTCGATGACCGGCATTGCGTACAGATGCTTGCGGAGCAGGCCGGATGCGCGCACCACTGCTTCGAGGAACTCGCGGCCGCCGCCGGAATCGAACTTGGGCAGCACGAACCCGGTGAGCACTCGCACACCTCCGCCGAGGATGTCCGCGATGCGGTCGATGCTGTCGGCCGTGCGGACGCGGATGAACAGAAGCATCGGGTCGTCACCCTGTGCGGCGAGCTCGTCGAGAGTGGCAACCGCGTTGCGCAGTCCCTGCTCCACCTCATGATCGGCGACGGCATCCTCGAGATCGAGGACCATCGACGTGACGCCCTCGCTCGCCCGGCGCAGGATCGTTGCGGTGAGGTCGCTGCGGGTCGCGGGCACGTACAGCGTGGCACCGAGGGCGACCGCGAGGCGTTCGCGGTCGTCACCGTCGCCGAACGACTGCGGCGCACGAAAGAACAACCTCTCGAGCGTGGTTCGATCCAGGTGGTGAAAATGGCGCATCGTCTGCGCCTTCGTGAAGGTTGCCCCCGTCATCGGCCGTTGGCCCGTCCTCTCATTCGTTCTACCACTGTGGCGATGAAATCCGACACCGCATCGAGATCGCGCACGTAGGCCCAGTAGTCCGGGTGGACGCCGATGAGCGAATCGACCGCCCTGTCGATCCGGTCCAGTTGGGCGTCGAGAACCGACCCCCACTCTGCGGTCAGGTCACGTTGTACGGCAAGAAGCTGCGCATCACGCAGGCGGAACCGCACCTCGTCGACCTTGGCCTCCGGATTCTTCCGGACGGCGCGCAAAGTCGCCAGTCGGCCGGTTACGGCGTCGACCAGTTCTTCGGCGGAGGCGAGATCGACGCGGACCTCGGTGGCGAGATCGAGTGCGAGTTCGGGCCGGGCGTCGTCCGCAGCTCGGCGTGCTTCGTCGAGGCGTGCGTCTGCGCGCTCGAGGAGTGCCTCGGCCTGTCGGGCATTGTCGGACAGATCGGCGGAGCTCGCGGCATTGAATTCACGGAGCAATGACGAATATGCAGGTGGCAGACCCTCTGCCCGGGTACGCACCGCGTTCATCCTGGTGGTGACCGACGCCACGGTGTTGCGCGCTTCATTCTGGCGCCCGGGGGCGTCGGTCAGGGCCTGCCGCAGAGTGCTCGTGGCTTCCTCGACCGCATGTGCTCCTGCGCGCAGGGCGCTGGTACCGCGCGCGGAGTCCAGGGAACGCAGCGCGTTCTCGAGTTCCTCGGTGGCGATACCCACCGATCGATAGTGCGCGAACGCTGTGCGTTCGGGCGCCTGCAATGACTCGAGCGCCACTCGGGCTTCCGCCCGAACCCGATGCGCGAGTTGGGGAACCGTCTGGGCAAGTGCGGAGACATGCTCGAGGTGACCACGATTGTTCTCATAGAATTCATCGAGAATTCTTGTTGCATCGCCTATCCGACGAATGACGTGTTCGTAGTCGGCCGTCGACGCCAATTCCTGGTCGGGTTCGGTGTGCGCGAGCTGCAGGTATTCTTCGGCTGCGCGATAGCAGCTCTGCCTGATCGGTTCCCACTGCCGACGCAGATTCCGCTCGGGAGCGAGCTCGTGAGAGTCGGCAACGCCCGCTTCGGCGACCGACTGACGTCGATCCATGTCGAGGAACGCGGCCACCATCGCATCATGGGCACGACGAGCCGCGGGGTCTTCGGAGTGCCCGCCGCCGAAGAGGCGGCGCGTCCATCGGCTCGCCACAAGACCGAATGGTACTGGTCGTCCGGTGTTCGCCACCGTGGCCCGCAACACTGGGCATAGTGGACAGGAGCGTACTTCATTCCCACCTATTACTGTGGTGGAACACGCGCGAAACCGGACGTACCGCCTCGGTGCGTCGACGACCGATCGAAAGGACCCCGCATGGGCGTCAGCTTGACCAAGGGTGGAAACGTCTCCTTGACGAAGGAAGCCCCCAACCTCACCGCAGTTGCGGTCGGACTCGGCTGGGACGTGCGTACCACCACCGGCACCGACTTCGACCTCGACGCGAGTGCCATTGCGACGGGCGCCGACAAGAAGGTGGTCTCCGACCAGCACTTCGTCTTCTTCAACAACATGAAGTCGCCCGACGGCTCCATCGAGCACGCCGGCGACAACCGCACCGGTGAGGGCGAAGGCGACGACGAGGTCATCAACGTCGACCTGGCTGCTGTCCCGGCGAACATCGAGTCCATCTTCTTCCCCGTGTCGATCTACGACGGTGACACTCGCAGCCAGTCGTTCGGCCAGGTCCGCAACGCCTACATCCGCGTCGTCGACCGCTCCAACGGCACCGAACTGGCCCGCTACGACCTCAGCGAGGATGCCTCCACCGAGACCGCCATGGTGTTCGGTGAGCTCTACCGCAACGGCGCAGAGTGGAAGTTCCGCGCGATCGGCCAGGGCTACGCCTCCGGCCTGTCGGGCATCGCCCGCGACTACGGCGTCAACGTCTGATAGTCGCCGAAAATCGGATCCGGTCCTGTGCCTCGATGCCGGGACCGGATCTGCATTTGCCGGATTGCAGTAACCACCCTGCATAGCCCTGAATTCGAAAAGAAAGGCCACGCTTCGTGGTACTGCGAATATTCGGTGCGTCCTTCGCCGTCACCGTCGTCTCTCTGGTGGTTGCCTTCCTTTATGGCGGTCCCCAAGCTCTGTTCCTCTGCGTGATCCTCGGAATTCTCGAGGTATCGCTCTCGTTCGACAACGCGGTCATCAACGCGACCGTGCTGCGGCGGATGAGCGAGTTCTGGCAGAAGATCTTCCTCACCATCGGCATTCTCATCGCCGTCTTCGGTATGCGTCTGGTCTTCCCGCTGCTCATCGTGTGGGTTGCGTCGGGCCTCGGCCCGATCGCAGCGTTGGACCTCGCGCTCAACCCGCCGGCGGATGGTGCGGCGTACTTCCCCAACGGCGACCCCAGCTACGAAACGCTGATCACCGACGCCCACCCGCAGATCGCGGCATTCGGTGGCATGTTCCTGCTGATGTTGTTCTTGCACTTCATCCTCGAAGAACGTGAGATCAAGTGGCTGGAATGGCTCGAGCGGCCACTGGCGAAGGCAGGCAAGCTCGACCAGCTCGAGGTCGTCATCGCGGTCGTGCTGCTCCTCATCACGGCTACGATCATCGCGCCGGACGACAAGGTCTCGACCGTGATGATCGCCGGTGCGCTCGGCATGATCACATACATTGCGGTCAACGGCCTCGGCGAGATGTTCCATATCCCGGAAGAGGACGAGGAACCGACCGGTGGGCCGAGCGGCCTCGCGAAGGCAACCGGTAAAGCCGGGTTCTTCCTGTTCCTCTACCTCGAGGTTCTCGATGCCTCGTTCTCCTTCGACGGTGTCATCGGCGCATTCGCGATCACGTCCGACCCGATCATCATCGCGCTGGGTCTGGGCTTCATCGGTGCCATGTTCGTCCGGTCGATCACGATCTTCCTGGTCCGCAAGGGCACGCTGTCCGAGTACGTCTATCTCGAACACGGTGCCCACTGGGCGATCGGTGCGCTCGCACTGATCCTGCTGTACTCGATCGGCACCCATGTCCCGGAGCTCATCACCGGTCTGGTCGGCATCGTTCTGATCGGTGCAGCGTTCGGGTCGAGCATCTACCGCAACCGCAAGGAAGCGAAGGCGGAAGTGTCCGTCTGATCGCACTGAGCCGATGGGAGCCCCCGACTTGTCTTCGGGCCGAGGGCTCCCATTTTCCGTATCCGGCACCTGCACATCTGCACACCACTCAGTGAAAGGCACGCACATGGCCATCGACTACAACAAGAAGCCCGAGCAGGGGTCCAGTGGAGTGAACCTCAGCAAGATCAACCTGACGAAAGAATCCCCCACCGTAAGCCTCAGCAAGGGCGGTGCGGGACAGGGTGTGGTCCGCGTGAATCTCAACTGGTCGCGCGGTGAGCAGAAGAAGGGATTCCTCGCCAAGCTCACCGGTGCCACCGGCGGGGTCGACCTCGATCTCGGGTGCCTCTACGAGCTGGCCGACGGCTCGAAGGGCGTCATCCAGGCGCTCGGGAACAGCTTCGGAGCGCTGAACACTGCGCCGTACGTCCACCTCGACGGCGATGACCGCACCGGCTCCGCCCAGGGCGGCGAGAACATGCACATCAACCTCGAACGCCCCGAGCTGTTCAAGCGAGTGCTGATCTTCGCGATGATCTACGAGGGTGCAGCGAACTGGGCCGCCGTCGACGGCGTCATCACTCTCACCCAGCCGTCGGGTCAGGAAATCGAGGTCCGCCTCGATTCGCCGAACAACGGCGCCCGCATCTGCGCCATCGCAATGCTGAAGAGCACGGGCCAGGGCGTGACGGTGGAGCGTCTCGTCGAGTACGTCAACGGCAGCCAGTCCGACCTCGACCGTGCCTACGGGTGGGGCATGCAGTGGCAGGCAGGCCGCAAGTAGTCGATCGGCAGGTGTTTCCTCGCCGGCCCGACGGGTGGGCAGCAAATGGACTGTGCGCCGGGCCGGTGAGGAACTATCGATGCGCGAGGACTACGACGAGCGCGACGCCGCTACTCCGAACCGGGCGGGTGTTCCGCGGCCTCCTTGATGGCATCGAGCCTGCGGTCCCACCCGGAGCCGACGTCATCCAATGCTCGCCCGAGTGCGCTCAATCTGGAACCGGCGGCGGAGAAACGGAGTTCGCGGCCGATGCGTTCGGATGTCACCAGTCCGCAATCCTCCAGGACCGCAAGGTGTTTGGCAATGGCCTGACGCGACACGGTGAACTCCGATGCGAGGCCCGACGCAGAGGCAGGTGCGCCGCCGAGGCGCTGCAGGATGCTCCACCGCGTGTCGTCGGCCAGGGCTGCGAACACGCGTGTGGTGTCGGGCGTCCCGTTCGAATCAGTGTGCGGCAACGGTTCTCCCCTTCTCGAGATGCGCCTTGGCGAGGCCCAGTTCGATGATCCAGCCTTCGACATTGCCCTCGTACTTTGCGCGGCGTTCGACGGAGTCACCCGGGAGTGAATCGAACCCGGTCTCCGTCACGCTCAGGACGGTCGAGGTGTCGGAGACGGCATCGAGCCGGAATTCGACGAGCGTGGACGGGCTGTCGGGGTCTGTGTGGTCGGACAGCCAGCGGAATGCTGCATAGTTCGGTTCGTTCAGCGCAATGGTGCGGAATGTGAAGGCGCCGTGGACAGGGTCGTGCACGACGGTGAGGTCGCCGTTGCGTTCGATCCGGTGTTCGGTGATCCTGCTGTCGTTGATGTACCAGCCGGGCTCGGCGACGAGTTCCCATACTCGTGCGGCCGGAGCGTCGATCGTGATCTGCCGTTCGATGGTGCCGAGTTCGTCGGTCATGATTTCTCCTGAGGGTGGATCTCCGGATGAAGTGCAACCCCATGGTTGCACTGAATGTTCTTTGTTGCAACCCCCAGATTGCATATCGGGTTTCGTATTGCCGGGCCCCGGGTAGCCGAAGTCGGAAGTCGTCGGTGTTCGAGGAAAGGCGTATCGGGATGAAACTCACGACCGGACTGGGAACTGCGGCTGCGACGACAGCGACCGCGCTCATAGGATCGATCGCATCGCGTGACGTCGATTCGCGCTGGTACCGCAAGCTGCGCAAGCCGCGCTTCCAACCGCCCCCGGCGGCGTTTCCGATCGTGTGGACCACGTTGTACGCCGACCTCGCCGCGACCTCTGCGGTAGCGCTCGACGAGTTGGCCGATCGGGGCACCCGCGAGGAGCGCCGGAACTATGTCGCTGCGCTCGCCGCCAACCTCGTGCTCAACGGCGGATGGTCCTGGGTGTTCTTCAAATGGCATCGCCCCGCCCTGGCGACGGCGGTTTCGGCTCTACTGACCATCAGCAGCGCCGACCTCGCGCGACGCACCGCTGCGGCTCATCCGGTCGCCGGTGCGGCGCTGCTTCCCTACCCCGTGTGGACGTCGTTTGCGACGGTGCTCAGCGCGCGTATCGCACAACTCAACCGGTGATATCGGTGCGCCTGGTGTACGGAATGATGGGCACATGCTCGAAACACCTGTGATCATCGGAATCGGTTCCATCTGTCTGGGCTTCGTGTTCTTCCTCGCCGCGGCCAGCGGAGCGCGAGCCAAGTGGAACAGGAAGCTGACCATCGCCCTGTTCATCGTTGCGATCGTGTTCATGACGGTCATCCCGGTGATCGGCGCGGTGGGTTTCGCGGCCTGATTCCGACCAGGTGTTGATTGCGGACCGAAGTTGTCCTCGATTGTCTCTACCGTGAGAGCATGACCGAAAACATCACCGTGGAAGCCGCAGAAATTCTGGCGATGCTCGCGGAACAGCGTGAAATGCTCCTGATCACCGTGCGGGGACTCGACGACGCCGGCGCGCGCACCCGCAGCACTCCGAGCGACCTCACGCTCGGTGGGCTCATCAAGCACGTATCGGCCACCGAGAGCGGCTGGATCGACAGGATTCGTGAACTGGACGAGAACGCCGTCTTCGACATGGATTCAGCGATGGTGTCGTACTACATGAGCGACGACGAGACCCTCGCCGGATTGCTGGACGAGTATGCGAAGGTCGCGGCTGCGACCGAGGAGTTCGTCGCAGGTCTCGATCTCGACCTGCAGGTTCCGCTCCCGACCGCACCGTGGGCACCGGAGCGGGAATGGTGGAGTGCGCGAAAGATCCTGTTGCACATCATCCGCGAGACGGCCCACCACAGCGGTCATGCCGACATCATTCGCGAGTCGCTCGATGGTGCGAACACCACCATGCAACGCGGCGCCGATGCCGGCATGACCTTCGACTGAGTGCCATCTGCTTGCGTGCCGCACCCGGGGAGGCCGGGTAGGTCCGCGTCAGTGGGTGGACGCGACCTCTGCGCCGATCCCGGTTTCGGCACGCACCAGCATCTCCGCGAACTTCTCGTCGTCGTGGATCCCGCGACCGCGTCGTTTCTCCGCGACGAGAGAACCGATGACACAGGCTGCGAGGCCGAGCGGCATCGTGAAGATCACCGGCAGCTGGATGGTCAGTGGTGCGGGACCGCTGCCCATCCACAGGGCTTCGGTGAACATGAGGCTCACGACGGTCGAGATCAGGCCGGTGAGCACACCCCACATCGCGCCGGTGCTGTTGAATCGCCGCCAGTTCAGGCTCAGTACCAGAGCGGGCAGGTGGGCGCTTCCGGCGACCATGAATGCCATGCCCATGAAGAACGTGATATTGGTGTCGTCGCCGATGAGCATGGTCAGGCCGATCGCGATGACACTGAACGCGACGGCACCGTAGCGCGCAATGCGTGCCTGAGCGTTCTCTTCGCGGTGCCGGTCCTCGACATCGAGGTGTTCGACGGGTTCCTTGCGCGTCAACGCCGGCCACACGTCGCGGGCGAATGTTCCTGCAGCCGAGATCACTACGCCTGCCACCACCGCGACGATGGAGGCAAAAGCAACCGCTGCGACGAGAGCGAGCGCGATCGAACCACCGATCGTGCCGATGCCGCCGCCGAGTTCGGTGACGAGGACCGGGGCTGCGAGGTTTCCGCCGGGTCCGACCAGGTCGGTGCCGTTCGGACCGAGGAGTGCCGCGGCGCCGAAACCCATCACGATGACGATCAGGTAGAACATGCTGCACAGTGCGACGGTCCAGCCGAGTGACCGGCGTGCGGTCTGCGCTTCCGGGACGGTGAAGAACCGGATGAGAATGTGCGCCATTCCTGCTGTGCCGAGTGCGAACGCCAGGGCATACGAGATGAGGTTGATCGCGCTGGTCTCACCGAAGATCAGGCCCGGCGACAGGATGGCTTCACCGGCAACGGCGTTGTCGGTGGCGTCGCCGAGAACCTTGGGGAAGCTGAAGCCGAACTGCGCGAGGATGCCGAAGCACACGATGAGTGCCAGCACCGACAGGATGGTCGATTTGATGACCTGGACCCAGGTGGTGGCGAGCATGCCACCGACGAACACGTAGATACCCATGAGCGAACCGGCCACGATCACGGACAGCCAGAAGGGGATTCCCGATACCGACTCGAGCAGAACACCTGCTGCGACGAGCTGCGCCAGGAGAACGAACGTGCCGGTGGTGATCGTGCTGAGCGCCACCACGACCCGCACATTGCGAGACTCGGTGCGGAAGACGAGTACGTCGGCGAGGGTGTACTTGCCGAGGTTGCGCATCTTTTCGGCGAGGAGGAACAGCACCGGAAGGAACGAGATGACAGAGGTGAACAGGATGACGGTGCCGTCGACGCCCTTGGAGAAGATCAGGCCCGTGGTGCCGAGGAAGCTACCGGCGGAGATGAATTCACCCGCGATGGCAAATCCGTTCTGCCAGCTCGAGATCGACCGTCCGGCAGCGAAGAAGCCGTCGGCGCTCTTGGCGCGACGTGACGCGGCGAACGTCACCCACAGGGTCAGCGAGATGACGGCACTGCAGATCGCAATGGCCAGGTAGTCGGCGTCGCCGGTCATGCGACCACCTCCTCGGAGTCGGGACGGTTGTCGGTCACGGCGCGGATCGCCGCGTCGGAGGCGGGCTCGATGTATGTGCGAGACAGCCGGAAATATGCCCACACCATGACCCAGGTGCCGGCGAACTGACTGAAGACCACCCAGATCGACAGTGGGAAACCGAGGATCGAGTTGGAGCCGAGCTGGTCGGGGAAGCCGATCCAAGCGATCAGAAAGCTCGTGAACAGGGCGATGGTGGCACCGCCGAGTGTGGTGGTCACCAGCTTGCGTCGACGTCGCAACTCTGCGACTTCGGGAAGCTGCAGCATCCTCGACCAGACCAGATCCTCTGCGGCGAATGTGCCCTTGTCCGAGACGGTGTCGTTCATGCTCGCACCGCCGCTCGGCGTGCCGTATCGAGGGCGAAGAGGTTCTCGTCCCAGCCGGCTTCGAGGGGTCCGAAGAAATGGAAGCGGACCTGTTTGACGCGATAGAGCCACCGGCCGTCGATCTTGACGACCTCGTCGGTGTAGCGTCCGGCCGCGATGCTCGCCGTGCCGTCGGTGACACACGGTTGCCACAGGAACGAGCGGACCGTGGCGCGGTCACCGTCGAGGTCGATCTCGAGGTTGGTGATGAAATGCCAGAACGCAGTGAGGCCGCCGTCGGCAAGTCCGGCGAAGAACGTCTTCATCTCGTCCTTGCCCTTGGGATGCGATAGGCCGTCGAACGCGCCGTCCTCGGTGAACAGGTCCATCAAGGCGTCCCAGTTCCCGTCGTCGAGATGGCGGCAGTACCGGGCATCGAGCGTGCGGATCGCCTCGAGGTCTTCGAGGCGAGTGATGCGCTCGACGAGAGAGCGATCGGATTCGGGGTTGGTCACGGGAGAGCCTCCGGAAGCGCTTGGGTTAACGCATGTTCATGTGATCCAAACCATAGCAAGGGGTGGGTATGCGGTCAACTGGGGCGTTGTTGCTGGTCGTCGCATGTACCTCTACCCTTCGAAAGATGAACACGCGGTCAACTGCGACACTGTCGTCCGTCCGGGAGCGAATTCTCGAGACCGCTCTCGACGAGTTCTATGCATCCGGATTTCACGGTGCAACCATGCGAAATATCGCGAACAGTGCAGGTTGTAGTGCTGCAAATGTCTACAACCACTTCGAGAACAAGTCGGAATTGCTGGTCGAGATCCTGCGTCGAGCGAGCGATGAGCAGTTCACCGCGACTCGGAATGCCCTGCGAAAGGCCGGTTCGGATCCGGCCGAGAAATGGAAGGCCGCCGTCGTCGCCCATGCGCTGTTCACCGCGCGGAATCCGCGGGCCTGCCTCGTGGCCAACACGGAGCTGCGCTATCTCGACGATCTCAATCGCCGACGTGTCGTGGGGTCGCGTGACGCGCAGGAGCAATTGTTCGTCGGGATTGCAGAAGAGGCCGCCCAACAGGGGTTATTCGATCTCCCGAACGTGCATCAGGCAGTCACTGCGGTGTTGACGATGTGTGCGGGGATCCCGCTGTGGTTCCGTGTGGACGGCCCGCTCACCGCGCAGGAAGTGGCCGACGACTACGGCCGATATGCGCTCAACCTCGTGGGATACCGGAAAGCCTGACCCGGGACGTTGACGGGCGGTGGGTCTCGTGCTGTACTGGGTGAACAAGCGTTAATGACCTACTCCGGTCCATAGAGGGAGTACCCATGACTCACCGGCCGTCTCAGCCCCGCACCGACTCGCCGCGCTACCTCACCGAAGAGCGCCTCGGGATTCGAGATCTTGCCCGCGACTTCGCGATGACGCGGGTGTTGCCCGTGGCGAACGAACTCGACCCCGTCCAGGGCACGATCCCGGATTCGCTGAAGAAGGAGATGGCCGAGATCGGCTTCTTCGGGATCATGATCCCGGAGGAATACGGCGGCCTCGGGCTCGGCGTCTTCGAGTACTGCCTCGTCGCGGAGGAACTCTCCCGTGCATGGATGAGCGTGTCGGGCCTGCTTGCGCGCGGTAACGGTATGGGCGGCGGGTTCACACAGGAACAGCAGGAAGCGCTGCTCCCCAAGGTCGCGCGCGGCGAGTACCTCGGTGCCTACGCCCTGTCCGAGGCCGAAGCGGGTTCCGACGTTGCCAACATCTCGTGCCGAGCCGTGCGTGACGGCGACGAATGGGTCGTGAACGGCACGAAGATGTGGTGCACGTACGCCGACGAGGCAGACTACATGGTGCTGTTCGCTCGTACCGACCCGAACAAGGACCCGGCCAAGCCGCATCGCGGGATCAGCGCGTTCCTCATCGAGAAGGAACGCGGCGGATTCCCCGACGGAATCTCGGGCACGAAGGTCCGCAAGATCGGCTACTTCGGCTGGAGCACCTGGGAATTGGCGTTCGACAACTACCGAATCCCGGCAGGCAAGATGCTCGGCGAAGAAGGCAAGGGCTTCTACCTCGCCGTATCCGGCCTCGAAGTGGGTCGTGCCCACACTGCGGCCCGCGCGATCGGCCTTGCCCGCGCCGCGCTCGAAGACTCCATCGAGTACATGCACACCCGCCGTCAGTTCGGGCGCCCCATCGGCGATTTCCAGCATCTTCGGTTCAAGATCGCCAAGATGGCCGCCGATATCGAAGCGGCCCGCCAGCTCATGTACTCGGTGGCGACCGACATCGATACCGGACGTCGCTGCTCGCTCGAAGCGTCGATGTGCAAGCTCGTGGCAACCGAAATGGCAGAACAGGTTACGAGTGAGGCAGTGCAGATCCACGGTGGCGCCGGCTACACCACCGACTTCCAGGTCGAAAGGCATTGGCGCGACGCCCGTCTGACCAAAATCTTCGAAGGTACCAGCGAAATCCAGATGCGAATCATCTCGGATGAACTGCTCGGAAGGCCGGAAAAAGCATGAGCACCACAATGCCCCCGAAACTTGCTGAGGTCGGCGACCGGACCGGGCCACAGTCGTTCCTCGTGTCCGAGATCCTCTCGGCTGCCGGGGTGTCCCTGCCCGCCGGCTCCCCCGGTGTCGGTGTGACTGCTGCAGACATCGTCACCCCCGCCGTACCCGATGCCAACCGGACGCAAGCCCAGTGGAAGACGGACCGTCCAGTGGGCGTGAGCGACACGGTGATCATCGAGTCCGTGATCACCCGCGTTGCCGGTGGCCGCGTCGAGCGGCACATCATGCTGCGCGACAACGCAGGGGCGATTCGCGAGAGCGGCACTGAAACATGGATTCTCGACGATCCCGCCGCGGCCGTATCCGCGCCGGAACTCGACTTCTGCAGTGCCGAATGGGGAAACCTTCTGAGCGACAGTCTCGAAGACGACCGCGGGTTCACCTCGTCACTGTCCACCTGGGACGGCACGATCGGTCTGCGCTGCGGCGACAGGGAACTCCATCTCCGGATCTACAAGGGCAACATCATCGATGTCACCCGCCGCGCCCCTCACGGCGCCACGTTCACCTTTGTCGCACCGGCCCATACCTGGGTCGACCTCGTTCTGTCGGATGCCGACGATTTCATGCGGCGCGCGATCAGCGGTGAGTTCTCCTCCGCCGGAGACGGATACGAGTACCTGAGGTTGACCAAGCCGCTCAACATGATCATCTCGCACGCGCGACTCATCGCCCGGAAGGCCGACTCATGATCGAGGCCCGTTATCTCGAAATCGATGGCGCCCTCGGCTTCGTCGAGATCGTCACACCCGACCACCTCGACGCCGAGGCGTTGCCCGCGGTCCTGTGTATTCACACCGCCGGTCAGAGCGGCGTGCAGTGGCGGCACGTGTCGCGCGACCTCGCAGACCGGGGTTACCGCGTGATCGTGCCCGACCTACCCGGCCATGGACGCTCCGAGCCCGCGCCGTCCGGTCCGGTGACCAGTATCGTCGATTACGGCGACTGGCTGTGCGGCGTACTCGACGCTCTGGAAATCGAACGCCCCTACGTGATCGGTTGCTCGATCGGTGGCAAACTCACCCTCGAACTCGCGACCCGCCCCGAGCGGCCACTTTCCGGCGCGATCGCCATGGAGGCCGAAGCAGGTCCCGGCCGCGTCAACGTCAACGGTCTCCGTCGAGAACTCGAAGACGTCGCCGGTCCTGCTCGTGCTGAACGGACGTACCTGGGTACTCGTGCATCGGTGGGGCGTTCGGTTCCCGACGGCAAGGCTCACCTGATAGCGCTCATGCACAAGCGCGAAGACCCGGAGATCTCGTCGTCCGACCTGATCGGCTGGGGCACTCATGACGTGCGCGACCGGCTGAACCAGGTCACGGCACCCTTACATGTCGTCGCGGGCCGTGATGACCCGTGGATCGATGTCGACGAGATCGCACGCGTCGCAGAACTCGCCAACGAAACCACGCCCGGTCGTGCACGATTCACCGTGCTGGACGGGATCGGCCACTACCCGATGGAAGAAATCGACGACTTCGCCGGACTCGTCGATACCTGGATCAACGAATTGCAGCGGTCGGTCGTCGCCGAGGAGGTAGTGCTGTGAGCACCAGAACCGAGACTCTGTCAGCGCTGCTGGATTCGCTCGTCTCCGAAAACCCCGAAGCGGCAATCACGTACGACGTGGTCGGCGACGACGTCATCGTCAGCAGCAGATCCGACCTGCGCAACCGCGTCGAAGCGCTGTGCGCCGAACTCGACGCCGTCGGAGTCCGTCCCGGGCAATGCATCGCGGTGATGCTGCCCAACTGGTCCGACGCCCTTGTCTGGCAGTTCGCCGCAGCCACGGTGGGCGCTCACGTCATCGGGGTCAACACCCGGTACAACACCGGTGAGGTCGCCCACATCCTCACCGCTGCGTGTCCGGCCGTGGTCGCCGTCCCGGCTGCATTCCACGGTTTGGACCTGTTCGGTCGTCTCACCGAAGCTGCCGCATCTGCTCCCGATGTGGCGACCCCGGTCATCGCGGTGGTGCACGGGCCCACCGAAACCTCCGCCATTGCCCGAGAATTCGACCTCGGCGGGGGAGCTTGGATCGCCGGTAGCGGAAAGACGGGAGGCATCCGGGTGCCCGACACACCCGATCGGGCGACCCTCACCGCAGCCGGAGTCGATGACGACCCCGACGACCTGTTGGCTGTCGCGTTCACGACCTCCGGCTCGACCGGTGTCCCGAAGCTCGCGGCCCACCGTCACAGCGCCATCGTGCGACACGGCCATGCCGATGCTGCGATCATGCAGGTCGGTGAGGGTGACGTGGGGCTGTGTGTTCTTCCCGTCTCCGGTGTGTTCGGCTTCAGCACCGCCGTGGCGATGATCGCCGGGGGCGGTGCCCTGCTCATGGAAACGGTGTTCGATCCGTCGGCGGTGCTCCGCCGCATGCGGCAGGTGAAGGTCACCCATGCGGTGGGTGCCGACGACCTGTTCGGCCGCCTCTACGACGAATGGCACGCCGGCGAGCGAACGGATCTGTCGACCCTGAGGTGGATCGGGATCGCCGACTTCCTCGGACGATCACACGAGATCGCACGGTGGGCGCGCGACGAGTTCGGCACGCACACCTCCGGTGTCTTCGGGTCGTCCGAGGTGTTCGCTCTCGCGATGTTGTGGAACGCCGACGACCCGGAATCGGTGCGCTGGAACGGTGGTGGCCGCGCGGTCGAGTCCGCGATCGAGCTGCGTGTCGCGGATCCTCTCGACGACACGCCGGTCGCAGACGGTGAACAGGGTGAACTGCAGTTCCGCGGCCCCAACGTCGTCGACGCCTACCTGGGTAATCCCGAGGCTGCGGTGCGCGCCTTCACGAAGGACGGCTGGTTTCGCAGCGGCGACCTCGCTGTGGCACTGGGCGACGGCGGCTACCGTTACGTGTGCCGCATGGGCGACGTGCTGCGCCTGCGCGGGTTCCTGGTCGACCCCGCCGAAATCGAGCGTCGCCTCGCTCAGCATCCGGGGGTGGGTGTCGTGAAGGTCGTCGGGATCACCGGCGTCGGTGGCTACACGCAGGCCGTCGGTTTCGTGGTACCGACGGACGATGCGCCCGCCGACACGGATGCCGAGAACCTGAAAGCTTGGTGCAAGAGCGAACTCGCCGCATTCAAGGTGCCTGCGGCCATCCATGTCATCGACCGCATGCCCACCACCGTGGGCGGGAACGGCTCGAAGATCCGGGCCGTAGAACTGCGCGAATGGGCGCAGAACTGGACCGACCGTGAAAGGGATTTCCGTCGTGACTGATTCGATTGCTTCACACGCAGCCGCCACCGATGTGGTCATCTGCGAGCCACTGCGCACCCCCGTCGGCCGTTACGGCGGTATGTACATCGACGTGCCCGCCACAGACTTGGCCGCTCGTGTCATCTCGGAGTTGCTGTCGCGCACAGCGCTCGACCCCGAGAGGATCGACGATGTCATCTTCGGCCAGTGCTACCCCAACGGTGAGGCACCCGCGATCGGTCGTGTGGCGGCGCTGGACGCGGGCCTGCCCGTCACCGTCCCCGGTCTGCAACTCGACCGGCGATGCGGTTCGGGTCTGCAGGCGGTGCTCGATGCCGCGATGCGCGTGCAGACCGGTGTCGCCGACATCGTCATTGCCGGCGGGGTCGAATCGATGAGCCGCTCCGAGTACTACACCGAATCGATGCGCTGGGGAGCCAAGGGTGCGCCCGCCGCGTTGCACGACCGCCTCGCCCGTGGCCGCGTCACCGCCGGTGGCCGCAACTATCCGGTGCCCGGTGGCATGCTCGAAACCGCCGAGAATTTGCGGCGGAAGTACGATATCCCCCGCCTGGAGCAGGATGAACTCGCCGTCGAGTCGCACCGGCGCGCGGTCGCCGCAATCGAATCGGGCAAGTTCACCGACGAGATCGTGCCCGTGCAGGTGCCGCAGCGCAAAGGCGATCCCAAGACGGTCGACCGCGACGAGCACCCGCGCGCCGACACCACCGTCGAAACCCTCGCGAAGCTCCGCCCGATCATGGGCAAGCAGGACCCCGACGCCACCGTCACCGCGGGCAACGCCAGCGGGCAGAACGACGGTGCCGCAGCCTGCATCGTGACCAGCCGCGCGACCGCGGACAGGCTGGGCCTGCGTCCGCTCGGAAAACTCGTCACGTGGGCCGCCACCGGTGTGTCGCCCGCCGAGATGGGCATCGGCCCGGTGCCGTCCACCGCGAAGGCCCTCGATCGGGCGGGGCTGAACCTGTCGGATATCGACCTCATCGAACTCAACGAAGCATTCGCCGCGCAGGCCCTCGCCGTGACGCGTGAATGGAAGTTCACCGCAGCCGATTTCGAGCGCACCAACGTCAACGGGTCCGGGATCTCCCTCGGTCACCCTGTCGGTGCGACCGGAGTGCGGATCCTCGCGACGATGCTGCGTGAACTCGATCGTCGCGGCGCGCGTTACGGCCTGGAGACGATGTGCATCGGTGGTGGACAGGGCCTGACCGCGATCTTCGAGCGGGTCGCGTGACCGTGCGCCCGCTGGACGGCGTCCGTGTGGTCGATCTGTCCAGCTTCGTCGCCGGGCCGACGGCAGGCCGGATGCTCGCCGAACTCGGCGCCGACGTCGTTCGCGTCGACCCGGTCGGCGGTGCTGTCGACGGTGGCCGCTGGCCACTGACCGAGAACGGCGCAAGCCTGTACTGGACGGGGCTCAACCAGGCGAAACGCTCGGTCGCGGTGGATCTGCGCAGCGACGAGGACCGGGCCCGCGTCGTCGAACTGATCGCCGACGCAGGCATCGTCCTCGAGAACGCGGCGCATGCCCCGTGGCTCGCCCACGATGTGCTCCTCGCGCATCGCCCGGACCTGATCCATGTGCATATCGCGGGCAATGCTGACGGCACCCCTGCGGTCGACTACACCGTCAACGCTGCCGCGGGTCTCCCGCTGATGACGGGGCCTGCCGGCCTCGGCACGCCGGTCAACCACGTGCTGCCCGCGTGGGATCTGCTCACCGGTGTGCATGCCGCACTCGGCATCGTCACCGCGCTGCGTCGCCGCGAACAGACCGGCGCGGGAGCGTATCTCGAACTCGCGCTCGACGACGTCGCACATGCTGCGGTCGCGAGCATGGGCTGGCTAGCCGAAGCGCAGGCACGTGGGTCGGGGCGTGAGCTGCAGGGCAACGCCCTGTACGGCAGCTACGGCTCCGAATTCGCGACCGCAGACGGCCGCTACATCATGATCGTCGGCCTGACTCGCGGACAGTGGCGGGCGCTCGTCGAGGTCACCGGCACCGAAGCGGTATTCGACGCGCTCGGTGCCCAGCGCGGGCTCGACTTCGATCGCGAGGGCGACCGCTACGCGGCGCGCGAGGCGATCACCGCAATCCTTGCACCCTGGTTCTCGGAACGAACCCTCGCTCGAATCGAAGCGGACCTCGCGGGCACGCGGGTGTTGTGGGCGCCGTACCGCACGATGGACGAAGTGGCCGCAGATCTCGCCGCCCGCTCCGACTCGGTGGTGCAGTACATCGACCAGCCGGATATCGGTCCTGTGCTCACCGCGCGGTCGCCGTTGCGCTGGAACGGCCGGTACACCGATGCTCGTCCCGCCCCTCGGCACGGGCAGCACACCGCCGAAGTGCTCGGCGCAGGTCAGCTGCCGGGCGCCCGATAGGACGCATCGCGGCGCGAAGCCTCATCGACCTGCTCGGGGGTGAGCAGCACGATCGGCTTCGACCGCGCTGCGCCCGACGCGATGGTGCGCAGTTCCAAAGTGGCGGCGGCAATTTCGTCGGGTACCTCACCGAGCACGTACAGATCGTGCCCTCCCAACGCGAAGTGCACGGACTCGACGGTGCCGCCGACACTTTCGACCATGGCGACGATCGCATCGCGGCGGGCGCTGCCGCCGTCGCTCAGTAGTCCTTTCGCGCCCTCTGCGGTATAGGTGACCTGCCACAGGTATGTCGGCATGGCTCCTGCTTTCCTCGACCGGCGTTGCTGTCGCCTTCCATGGTCGGACGGTCGCGCGCAACGCGCGGTGGTTTCGCTGAAACAGACGTACCTGTCGACGAGGGCATCTTCGGGAGTGCGCTTCCTACACGGTGCGCGCCCTGTCGTCGTCTTCCACGGGGACCAGGGACTCGGGTCGAGACGATTCGGCCGTTGCCGAGTGGATCTTCGTCGCGGTGAGAATCGCGATCAGGCAGAGCACTCCCGAGATCAGGAATGCCCAGCGGGCTCCCGCCATTTCCGCGGCAGGTCCCGTTTCGGTCGCCTTGGAGGCACCGAATGTCATGGCCGCCACCAACAGTGCGGTGCCAGCGGCTCCGGCCAGCTGCTGGAAGGTGTTCATGATCGCCGAACCGTGGCCGTAGAGGTGGCGCGGTAGCGACGAGAGCGAGGCGGTCAGCAGCGATGTGAGTACGAAGGCCATGCCGGCTCCGTACAGGGTGTTGAAGAGCAGCACGTACCAGATCGGGGTGGAGGTGGAGACGAAGCCCAGTGCGAACATCGACACGGCCAGGAGGACGGTTGCGGGAAGGACCAGGGGGCGCGGGCCGACGCGATCGAAAGCTCGGCCGACGAAGGGTGCAAGCACGGCTTGGACGAGCCCGGCGGGTAGCAACAGCAGTCCGACCCCGAGCGAGCTCATTCCGAGCCCGTGCTGCAGCACCATGGACAGCAGGACCACCGAACCCAGGAGCAGGCCGAAGCTGATGGCCACGGTGATGACGGAGAAGCGGAACGTCGGCACAGAGAAAGGACGCAGATCCAGCAACGACGCGCCGCGGTCCTGCAGTATCCGCTGGCGGGCGACGAAGAGCACCAGCCCGACGGCTCCTATCGCAAGAGCGACAGCCGTGGGAATCCATGCGCCTCTCAGTGCGGCCTCCGCGCCCGAGAGAGCGTAGACGATGCCGCCGAAGCCGAACGCGGACAAGACTACCGAGAGCACATCGAGCGGGGCGCGCCGGGTTTCTCCGCCCTTCGCGACGAAGGCCAGTCCGATCGGCAGCGTCACGGTGGCGATGGCGACCATCATCCAGAAGATCCAGCGCCAGCCGGCCGAACCCAGGATGGCTCCGGAGAGCGTGGGGCCGACGGCCGGGGCGCACGCGATGACGATGGTGTTCATGCCCATGATGGCACCGCGCCGGGCAGGCGGTACCGCAGTGAGGGTCGTGGTCATGAGCAACGGCATGATGATTGCAGTACCGCCGGCCTGGACCACCCGGGCAGCGAGCATGACGGGGAAGCTGGGGGCCGAGGCGGCGAGCAGCGAACCGGCCAGGAACAATACGAGCGCGCTCGTGAACAGGCTGCGGACCGTGAAGCGTTGCAGGAGAAAGCCGGTCGTAGGGATGACCACGGCCATGGTCAGCAGGAATCCAGTCGAGAGCCACTGGATTGCTGTGGCGTCCACACCGAAGTCGATCATGAGCTGCGGCATGGCCACTGCCAGGACTGTCTCATTGAGGATCATGACGAAGGCGGCTACGGCGAGCACGGTGATTGTGCCCTTCACGGCCGGCGGGAGTGCTGTGGGTGCGGCGGTTCGGGCCGTTGTGGTCAAGGGGGTACCTGATTTCCGAGTGGGGTGCGGAGACAGAAAATTATGACACACTCTGCCAAGTTGGCGTAATGCGACAGAATGGTGTGGTACCCCCCACGGAGTGATGCGGCAGGATGTGGATATGTCTGAATCCGCACCCGCGCGAGGATTGCGCGAGCGCCGCCGCCGCGAGACCACTGCCCTGATCCATCAGGCCGCTGTCGAGTGCGTGGAGCGCGATGGGCTGGAGGCAACGACGGTGGCTCGGATCGCGGAGACGGCCGGCATTTCCGCACGGACCTTCTTTCGTTACTTCCCATCCAAGGAGGCTGCGATCCTGCCCGGGCAGGGTGAACTCAGGGTGGCCCTGCTTGCCCTTGTGGCGGATCACCCCGGAGAGGCCGGTGCTGTGCTCACTCCCCGGCAGGCCGTAGGACGCTTGATGGGCAGGCTCGGAAAACTCATCCGCGACGATCCGATCGACCATCACGAACATCGCCGCATCGGCGCACTCCTGGAAGCGGAACCGGATCTGCGCGCTCATGTCTCGAGCGAGGATGGTGAATTGACGCGTGTCGCCGTCGCAGTCCTGTGTACCCTGGCCCCGAGTTTCGACGAGGGCGAAGCGCGGCTCCACGCGGAGCTGGCGCTCAGCGTATGGCGTGTGGCGTGGTGGAGCTGGGACGCGATGGGCTCTACCCGGGAGCATCCGACACCGCACTCACGATGGGCGTGGGCGCTGGATCGGATGGTCCCAGCGGTGGCTGCCATGGCGTCGTCGGCTGTCGACGGTTAGAGATTGCCGGCGTCGCCACGGTTGCAGATCGAGGGTGGAGAGATATGTGGAGTTCCGGAACCCTGATGACGAAACATATTTGGACGCTCGGTCATTCGACACGCGAGTTCGACGAAGTACTGGCCATGTTGCAGACCGCTCGGATCACCTACCTGGTCGACGTGCGCTCGTTCCCGTCGTCGAGAAAATTCCCGCAGTGGAACAAAGCTGCGATCATCGAGGCACTGCCCGATGCGATCGGTTATCGGTGGATGCCGAAGTTGGGTGGCCGCAGGCACACACCCGCGGGTACACCGAGCGCGAACGGAGCGTGGCGGGTCAAGGCCTTCCGCGACTACGCCGACTACATGCAGAGCAATGAGTTCGCAGAAGGACTGCGGGAGCTGATCGAACTCTCCGCACATGAACGACCGGCGATCATGTGCAGTGAGGCAGTGCCGTGGCGTTGTCATCGGCGGTTGATCACCGACGCGTTGCTAGTCGCGGGCGTAGAGGTCACCCACATCATGTCGGCGACGGCCACCAGATCTGCCACATTGAACGAGAACGCGCACGTGCACAACGGGCGGTTGACCTACCCGCCGCCACCGGGCGAGACGACATGAGCATCATCGACGAAGTTCGAGACGCGATCCTGTCCATTCCTGCGGGATCGGTGGCCTCTTACGGCGATATAGGCGCACGAATCGGAGCGGGTCCACGGCAGGTGGGCCGAGCGATGAGCATGCTGGACGACGTGCCCTGGTGGCGGGTCGTCCACGCAGATGGGACGCCCGCGTCGTGTCACGGCGGTCGTGCGCTGGAGCTTCTCACCGAAGAGGGCACCCCTGTCTCCGGAAAGCGGGTAGAGATGCAACGTGCCCGGCACCGGTTCGACGGTGGCCCTCCGGGTGAGTAGCGGGCGTCCTCGTCAGAGGGCCGGCTTCTCGGGTTGATCGACCAATTGCTCGTTCCCGGCGGGGATCACACTCACCATTCCACTAGGTTCCAGATACGCCCGGTGTACACCGGCGACGTCGGAGATCCCGTGCAGCCGAAGCTGCGAGAGCACCTCGTCGTATGTCATGAATTCGCGGCGCATGACCTTCCGGTTGAGCTTGCCGTCGGAGATCAACGTGCGTGGTCGCGCCTTGACCACGCGGGAGAATCCCGGCCACCGGTAGGAGAGAGCGTCGAGCACGATACTCCAGAACAACATCGCGACCACCACGATGAAGCCGTCCCCGATCGTCTGTGCATCGCCCATCATTCCGGAACTCGCAGCGTCGGCAACCAGCACGACGACGAGGAGATCGGTCAATCCCAGCCCGCCTGCCTCACGCTGACCGACCAACCGGAGCAGCAGTGTGAGCACCAGAAAGGTGATCGTGCCGCGAATGACGAGTTCGAGTACCAGCAGGCTGGGTAGGAGCATGTCATTCCATTCGGGCATCGACTCTCTCCTCCACATCACGGACGGCGGGCCGCAGCGGGCTCGGCGACATACCGGCTGTGTGACCCTGTTCGGCGTAAGTTGCTGTCTCGGCGTCGACCAGCGCCTCACCCTGGTCGATTCGGTTTCATGCACACGGAATGCCCAGCCGGTCAGGGATCACACGTGACCGCCGGGTGTGCCGAACCTGGCCGGTGTCGGTATCGCTCGACGGGTTACGAACGGGTGTGTCGATTGGGTCGCGCGTGACCAGATCGTGGTGTAATACCAATCACAGCGAAATGTGTTTGTGATTTCACACACTATTAGTTGACACGTGAGTGATCGCCTCGGGTGTTCCGGTGTGCGTTGCGCCGAGTCGACTCGGATCGGTCCGGTTCGGATCGTGAAAGGATCGCCCATGCTGTCGGATCCGTGGACAACTCCGGAAGGCAACTCATGACCACAATCCGTCTCGGCCCATTCGTCACCCCGGAAACCGTGAGGCCGGGCGAAACACGACCGCGGGTGCTGCTGATCGGGACCCCATCCAGTCTGGCGGAACTCACCCAGTGGGAACTGGTGCGGCGATGGGCGGTCGAGCACGGGCTCACCCCGACCCGGGAACTCGATGACCGGGTCGTCTACGTGGTCGCGACCGACAACGTCCTCGACGGACTGTGTACGCCCGCCGAGGCCACCCTGGTGCAGCGCGCCAGGTCCCGGGGCGTGCCGTGCGGTGGTGTGGACGAGGCGCTTCGGGATCCGGGGGAGCCGGCCGAGCACGGCGGCTTCGCTGCGCTCCCCAAATGACCGTGCGGGAGGCCAGGTCTCTAGGCCGGTGTTCGCTACGCTCGGGTTTCGAACTCGAACAGAACACCATCCTGGAGGAGGTTCACCGTGCCGAAGCCCCCGCTTCCCGACGCCGTTGCAGAACTACTCGCTCGCCCCAACCATGCAACGATTGCTTCGTTGCGCGCCAGCGGCCAGCCTGTTTCGGTCCCCACCTGGTACATCTACGAGAACGGTCGCATCCTCGTGAACATGGACGAGGGTCGCAAGCGTCTCGAGTATCTCCGCAATGATCCGCGAGTGGCTTTGAGCGCGATGGATCCGGACGACTGGGTTACCCACGTGAGCATTCAGGGCAGGGTCGTCGAATTCGTCGACGACCCCGACCTGACCGACATCGATCGGATCGCACGGCATTACATCGGGCATCCCTATCATGTGCGCGACCGTAAGCGTGTGAGTGCGTGGATCGAGATCGACCGCTGGCACGCGTGGGGCCGGTTGATGAACGCGTGAGGCCGACGCCGGAAAGCGGCCTGCTCACATGATGCCGGCCTTCTTCGCGGCGCTGCGTACCTGGAAGGACATGACGATCAGCAGGACGCCGAACAGGATTGCGTAGATGCCGAGCAGGACGATCAGGCCGAGGATGCCGGAGCCGGGGAAGATCAGCAGGATCACGCCGAAGATCACTGCAACTACCCCGGCGATCAGCGACCACACCCACCCCGAATCCGGGACCTTACGGAACCGCAGGGCACCGACGATGCCGATGATGCCGAACAGGATTGCGTAGAACGCGATCAGGTACAGCAGCACCAGCGCTGTGATTCCCGGCCAGAACAGCGCGACCAGACCGGCGATGACCGACAGGATGCCCATGGCCAGCCACAGCCCCCAGCCGTCGAGCGTTGCTCGATCACGGATGGAATGCCACACGAGGACAACCCCGTCGACGATCGCGTACGCGGCGAATACGACAACGAGGGCCCACACGGTGATCCCTGGCCACACCAGGGCGACGATGCCGAAGAGGACTGCGAGGATGCCTCGAATCAGCACCACCCACCACACTGTTTTGAACACCGAGCGGAACAGGTCGGATGCTGACTCCGGATTCGCGGACATGACGGCTCCTTGCGTATGACGGCGCGATCTTGATGGTCCTCAGAATAGGTCGGCTTACCTTGATCCGCAGGGGAAATCGAGACCGCCATACCGATGGGCAAATACAGCCGTAGCCTCGAGACGTGGCATCGGCACGAATCGGAATCTCGGGTTGGCGTTATCCGGGCTGGCGAGGGGACTTCTATCCCGACGGCCTCGTCCAGCGCCGCGAACTCGCGTACGCCGCCGAGCGGTTCGGCACGATCGAGATCAACGGTTCGTTCTATTCATTGCAGCGTCCGAGCAGTTACCGGTCGTGGTATGCCGAGACACCCGAGGATTTCGTATTCGCGGTCAAAGGTGGCCGGTTCGTGACGCATATGAAGCGCCTCGTCGACGTCGACGAGGCGCTGGCCAACTTCTTCGCATCGGGTCTGCTGGCGCTCGGTCCGAAACTCGGTCCGATCTTGTGGCAGCTGCCTCCGACCCTCGGATTCGACGAGCGTCGTCTCGCCGGGTTCTTCGACCAGCTGCCGCGCACGACGGCGGCTGCGGTCGAGCTGGCCGGCGGGCACACGGACAAGGTGACCGGCGACCGGGCTTGGGTGGCGACCGACGGCGACCGGCCCGTACGGCACGCTGTCGAGGTGCGTCATCCCGATTTCGCATCGTCGGCGGCGATCGAGCTCTTCCGGGCGCACGACGTAGCTCTCGTCGTTGCCGACACCGCGGGACGATATCCGTTCCTGACCGAGGTCACCAGCAGCTTCATGTATGTGCGGATGCACGGTGACAAGGAGTTGTATGCGAGTGGCTATACATCCGAGGTACTCGCTCGTTGGTCCGAGCGTATCGGAACGTGGGTGGGCGACGGGCTGGACGTGTACGTCTATTTCGACAACGACATGAAAGGATTTGCCCCGTACGACGCGCTGTCATTGCAGCGCCGGCTACGACCCGGAACCGCCGGGACCGAGCGTCTGGAGGAGTAGCACGTGTGGCCCGAACATTGGCCGACGATCACCCGGCAGATCGCCACTGAGACCGACGCTGCGGCGACCGCGGCCCGCAGCGAGGCGGTGCCCGCGTTCGACGAAGCGCTCGCAGAGCTGGCCGCATTACCGTACGAGCAGGTCACTGCGGTGCACGCGGGGATGGTGCGCGAGTTGCTCGAGGAGCTTCACCCCGACGGATTGACGGGTGAGGATGTCCAGAGCGTGCTCGAACGATCCCTTCGGAACGGCATGCGCTGGCTGCCGTCGCTGCAGCCCGACGCGGTGGTTGCCGTGCTCACCGGCACCTTGGGTGTGCACGACGACGAAGCGCCGAAAGTGCAACCGGCCGACTACCTGAGCGCGGGTGTGCTGGTGCTCGCCGATCTTCTTGCCGCGCGCAAATCCGCCCCGGGCCCGTATCTGCGACGTGCCGTCGCCGAGATCGAGCGGTCCGAGACCATGGAAATGCCCTGACCGACATTTTTCTCGGACGCACGTCAGCGCAGCGTCTGCTCCTCGACGTTGCGCGCGATGCGCTGCAGCAGTCCGGTGAGCACGTCGAGCTCGTCGTCGCTGAGTCCGTCGAGCATCTGCTTCTCGCTTGCGACGCGGCGCGGAAGTTCCCGCTCGACGACCTCGCGCCCCGCATCGGTCAGCGAGAGCAGGACCACGCGTCCGTCGCGTTCGAGACGCTGACGTTCGATCAGGCCGATCTTCACGAGTCGTTCGGTGTGCTTGGTGGTGGAGGCCCCCGAGATGCCGGTGACGGAGGTGACCTCGCTGGCACGTAGTGGGTGTTCACTGCGTGCGAGTGCGCTGAGTACCTCGAACTCGGTGCGTCCGACGCCGCTCGGCTCGAGTTCTTTCTCGAGCTGCGCCAGCGCGAGCGAGCCGATTCTGGTGATCCGGCCGATCACGTCGATTGCGCGGAGATCGAGTTCGGGATAGCGGGCCGCCCACGCGTGACGTATGCGTTCGACGTAGTCGGGCGGGGTGGGGTGCGTGGGCATGTGTGCATTCTAACGTCCGAGGAGTAACAATTTCATAGATATTTTACCTGTGAAGTATTACCCTGGACTCATGTTTCCCGCGCGCCGACTCTCCGACCACGACCGCCTCCGTGATTCGGGTGGCGCTCTGGCGCATTCGGTGTCGGCCACCGCGTGGCGGGAAGCTCTCGAGGTGCGCAGGGCCGATCCCACGATCGCTGTGGCTGTTCGTGTCGGCGTGGCCACCTTGATCGCGCTGGTCGGGGGTGGCCTGCTCGGCCATCCGGAAGTTGCGGGATTCGCCGCGTTGGGTGCGCTCTCTTCGGCTTTTCTTCGCTACGAACCGTTTCCGAGGCTCGCCACGAAACTTGCGTGCGTTGCCGTCGGACTCATCGCTTTCACCGCATTCGGTGCCACGCTCGGCGCCACAGGGCTGCCGATGTGGTTGCAGATTCTGCTTCTGTCGGGAGCCGCAGGAGTATCGTTCTGGCTGCTCACGGCGTTCCGACTCACGGGCCCCGGCCCCGTGATCCTCATCTTCGCCGCGGCCGGTGCGGCCGGTTTCGCCCACAGTGCTGCGGACGTGGGCCTCGCAACCGCTGCAGCCGCCATCGGTTCGGTGGTCGGCTGGACCATCGCGATGCTCCCCGCGCTTTCGCACCCGCAGAGTCCGGCGCGAGTCGCAGTTGCCCGTGCGCTGGCTTCTGTTTCTGCGCTCGAAAGTGTCGCGGTGGAATCCGACGGCGCGGCAGAAGTTGCGACGGCCCGCCGGAACATCGCCGCTGCCCGTGAGGTGATCGCCCTTGGTGACGACCGCCGGATGCGAACTCACAGTCGCGAGCTGCTCGCACTGCTCGACGCTGCCGAGAACGTGCTCGACAGTGGATCCCACGACACGATGCGTGCGCGGCGCGACGACTTCCGCCGGTTCGAGACGGAATTGCGCAAGGTGCGGCGCGAGATCGACATTCCCCGAATCGATGCGAAGGGGGTCGCGGTCGGCGGTGCCGGAGTCACCGGGCGCTTCTGGGGTTTTGTCGGCGACGGTGCTCGGCGCCTACGCGATGGCGAGATCCTGGTGGGTGTCGCAAGGGTTGCGATCGCGTCTCTGCTTGCGGGATGGTTTGCCGCGGCCGTCGGTATGGACCATCCACTCTGGGCGACGATGGGCGCGATGGCCGCATTACAGGGCGTGAACTACCGCCATACCGTGCAGCGTGCGATCCAACGACTGATCGGTAATGCGCTCGGAGCAATGCTCGCTGCGGTGTTGCTCGTGCTGGATCCGGGCTACTGGCCGCTGGTCGTCGTCATCGTGGTGCTCCAGACGGCCACCGAAATGTTCGTCACGCGAAATTACGCGCTCGCGTCCGTGTTCGTCACCGCGATGGCGTTGATGCTGACCGGTCTGGGCACCGATCTCGGTCCGGATGTCGCACTCAGTCGCGTCGGCGACACCTTGATCGGCGTGGTGGTCGGGGTGGTCGTCGCCGCGCTGACCCTCCAGCGCGGCGACCGTGCTCACCTGACCGAGGTCACGCGTGAGCTGCCTCGAAACTCTCGAGAATGTGCGACGGAATGCGTCCGCGTGAGCTGACATCGAAGCCCTGGCCCCGTGCCCAATGACGCACCGCAGCCAGCTGCTCGGGTGAGCGACCGGGAATCACCTTGCGATCACGTGGCTTTCGCTTCCGTGCCGGAGTGGGGGCCGCCACCTGGGCTGTGGGAGGGATGCTGGGTAGCTTCGGTGTCCGATTTCGCTTCGACTCGCTGAGCCACGGCTGCAGAACGGCCCAGAACTTGTCCGCGTTGGAGGGACGAAGATCGATCTCGTACTCCACGTCGTCGACCGTGATCCGGAATGATTGCGCCAGACCGTCGGTAATCGGTTCGCCGTCGATATCGTCGTAATACTCGACACGCACCTGCTGCGCCACACTGTCTCCTTGTCCCCGAACTTTCAACCAAGACGCTAGTTGTTACTGAAGGGTAGCTTCAAATTCCGGGCAAATGCACCAACCCGGGCGACGAAGTGCTCGAAGAATGCCTCGGGCCGGGTGCCGGTCACGATATCCGCGTTCGGTTCGCGCCCCCACATGCCCGCCCAGTCGGCGATCGTGGTGCCACGGGTGAGGCGCCCCTCCAGCTCGACATCCACGGTCGCGGGCTTTGCCGTGTACTGAATTGTTCCCAGCGCCACGGCTGCCGCGAACGGATCGTGTACGTGCGCGAGGAACCCGAGATTCTGGTCGCGGTGGAACTCCATGTAGAAGCGAAGGGAATCCGACAGGTGACGCACCACCATGTTCGACGCCCGAGACCGCAGCCCCCGCGGATCGTCGGGCGACAGTACTTCGGCAGGAAGGCTTTCCGCTGCCTCCGCGATCCTCGCCACATGCACGGCGTGCATCTCGATGGTTTCGGTGACGTCCAGCGGACACACGATCGGACGCTGCGAGTCGGGTAGACCGGAGAACGCATCGAACACTTCGCGCGCGGCCTCCGGGTCGACCGCCACATTCCATTCGGACGTCGGCGTCGTGTTTCCGGGATGGTTGAAACAACCGCCCATGATCACCAGTCGGCGCAGTCGTCTCGGAAGGTCCGGGTCCATCCGTATCGCCAGCGCGAGATTCGTCATCGGCCCGGTCACCAGTCCGGTCAGCTCGCCCGGGTGTGTGCGTGTGAGCTCGACCCATGCCTCGGCTGCGCTGCGTGCCGACGGCGCGCGCGATGCCGGCGGAAGCTCGGCGTACCCGACCCCCAGCGGTCCGTGGGTGTCCTCGGTAGTCATCAGCGGTGCGACGAGCGGAACCTGTGCCCCGACCGCGACCTCGATGTCGGTTCTGCCGCACATTTCAAGCACCGCAAGGGTATTCGCGGTCACCTGATCGACGGGAACATTTCCGGCCGTGCACAACACCGCGGCGATGTCGGCTTCCGGGCTCGCGAGCAGATACAGCAGCGCAAGCGCATCGTCGATGCCGGTGTCCACGTCGACGACAAGTCGGGTCGGGGTGTTCGGGAGGTCGGGGGAGCCCACAACACACATCTTGCGACATCGCCTCGGCATCGCGCACCAGGGGGTCCCGGTCTGCCGCCGATCCCCGCTTGGGAACATTCGACGATGCAGAAGAAGGCCTGGGGATACTTCACGGACGCCGAGGGCACATACCGGCCCACCAAGTACGCCGAGAGTCCGTGGTCGTCCACGATGCTCGCGGGACCGTGCGTGTGCGGGCTGATCGCCCGCGAGCTCGAGAACCGGCACGGCGACGACACGATGGTGCCCGCGCGCCTGACCGTCGACCTGTTCAAGCCGGTCCGCAACGACGAGATCCGATTCACCACCACGCGCGTGCGCGACGGTAACCGGATCCGTGTCGCCGATGCGCTGCTGATGCAGGGGGACGACATCTCCGCCCGCGCGACCGTCGTCTTCCTGCGGCCGTCGGAGCAGCCGCCGGGTGCGGTGTGGGTCCGCGAGGACCGGCCGGAGCCGCCCGCGGAAACACCCGCAGACCCGGAGACCGGATTCGTGTTCCCCACCTGGTTCGGCAGCGACGCTCATCCCGACGGATGGTCGACCACGCGATCCGAACATCAGAATGCGAGTCGCAAGCGTTTGTGGGCGCGCCAGCTACCCGTCGTCGTCGGGGAGGAGATGTCGCCGTTCGTCCGCACCGCGACGGTCGGGGAGGCGACAAGCTTGGTGACCAACTGGAGCGACCGCGGTGTCGGCTTCATCAACGCCGACCTCACCATCACACTGTCACGGTTACCCGTCGGCCCGGAGGTGGGTGTCGAGGCCGACCACCACATCAGCTCCGACGGTATCTCCGTCGGCACGTCGGTGCTCTTCGATCGGCTCGGACCGTTCGGTTCCGGAACGGTGACCGCACTGGCCGATCCGCATCGGCAGGTGGACTTCGGCTGAGGACGACGATGCCGAACTAGCATGTGCGCCATGCGAGTAGTGCGGATCGTGGACCTCAGTCACCCGGTGTCACCGAGCGCGCAGGTGTATCCGGGAGACCCGTCACCCGTGTTCACGCCGCACGCGACCATCGCCGGCGACGGATACAACCTGCTGCACGTCGCGATGGGATCGCAGACCGGCACTCACGTCGACGCACCGCGACACATCCGCGACGACGGAGACTCCGTCGACCAGCTCCCTGTCAGAGCGTTCGTGGGAAGGGGAGTGGTTTTCGACGTACGCGGCCGCGTCGGCCCGGGCGGGCTGATCACGCCGGACCTGTGGGGTGAGACCGATCTCCGCTCGGGCGATGTCGCCGTCGTGCACACCGGCTGGTCCGACCATTTCGGTACCGATGAGTACTTCCGGCATCCGGCGCTGAGCCCGGACGCCTGCCGGTGGTTGCTGGCCCGCGGCGTGCGCACCATCGGTATCGACGCTCCGAGTATCGATCCGACGGGTGACGAGATACTTGCCGCGCACCGCGTGATCGCCGACGCGGGTGGCGTGATCTGTGAGAATCTGACGAACCTCGCGGGGATCGATTTCGACGACCCGCTGTTGAGTCTGCTGCCGATTCCGTTCGAGGGCGCCGACGGTGCGCCCGTGCGCGCGGTGGCGATGCAGCTCGCGTACTGAACTCAAGGCAGGTGCGTCACCACGACACGTGCCGTTCCGTACACGGCGGTCCCGGCCGTGATCAGACCGAACACGACGATCCACACACCTGCGGGGATCCGCGTCAGCCACCTCAGCTGATCGGCGTCCGAGCCCTGGCCACGTCCTCGCAGGTGAGTACGGGCGAGCTCGAACACCGGACGCGTCGCGCCGAGCAACAGGACCCAGGTGATCAGATACGCGGCTGCGTAGCGCACGACCGGATCACCGAAGTACGCCGCGGCACCCACCACGGCGCCCGCGATAACGACGGACACGAACCCGTACAGATTGCGGATCAACAGGAGCAATAGCGCCAACGCAGCGAGAATCGACCACAACACCGCCGCCGGCCGGTTCAGGGTCAGCAGTGTGGCCGCGGCGAAACCGAGCACCGCCGGACCGGTGTACCCCGCGAACGCCGTCGCGACCATGCCGGGGCCGCGCGGATTCCCCGACGACACCGTCACACCAGAGGTGTCGCTGTGCAGCCGGATGCCCGATAGCTTGCGTCCCACCAACGCCGCGATCAAGGCATGAGAACCCTCGTGCGCCTGCGTGATCACGTGGCGGGTCTTGCGCCACAGCGGCCGGACCGTCACGAGGATCAATGCGATCGTCGCCGTGATCACCACCAGTACCGTCGACGCGGGTTCGTCGACGGTGGTGACTGCCTGCCACGCGGATCCCACCACGTCTGTGAACGAGTCTGTGTTCGTGGACGAGTCAGGGCTCGACGCCACTGGTCACCTTTCGTCGGGTACGGGTGAGGCGCGACACGTCGCCGGCCTCGATAGCCTCATGAGCATGCCTGACAGTCGTGCCACCGCTGTCCGCGCGGGTATCGCGGACTCGTGGGCCGTCGGACTCGGACTGATTCCGCTCGGCCTCGCGTTCGGGGTGGTGCTCACTCGAGGCGGCTTCGACTGGTGGTGGGCGCCGATCTTTTCGATCGTGATCTATGCCGGCTCGATGGAATTCCTGGCGATCGGTCTCGTCAGCGCGGTCACGCCATTCGCGTCGATCGCGGCGGCGACACTGCTCGTGAACTTCCGGCACGTGTTCTACGGCCTGTCCTTTCCCCTGCGCTCGATACGCAGCAGGATCGGCCGTTTCTACGCGGTGTACGCGCTGACCGACGAGGCCTATGCGATCGTGGCGCCGAAGGCGGGCCAAGAGCTGTCCGGCACCCGCGTGCTGACCGTGCAGGCGTTGTGCCAGGCCATGTGGGTGGTGTCGGGCACCGTCGGCGCGCTCCTCGGCACGGTACTTCCGGCAGGGCTCACGGGCCTCGAGTTCGCGCTCACCGCATTGTTCACGGTGCTCGCGATCGACGCGTTCCGTGTCAACCGCGACGTTCCGGCCACGGTGATCGCGGTGGTGTGCGGGCTGGTGGCGATGTTGATCGCGAAGGAACAGATGCTTGTCGTCGGACTCGGATTGTTCGTCGCGTGTCTGCTCGCGAGGTTCGTCTATCGGAACAGGGCTGCCAGTGCCTGAATCGGTACCCGGCGCCGGATATGTGCTCGGCGCGCTGCTGGTGATGTTCGTCGTAACGGTCGCGCTGCGCGCCGCGCCGTTCGTGGCGCTGTCCGCCCTGAAGCATTCGGCCGTCGTCGACTTTCTGGGCCGGACGATGCCGGTCGGCGTCATGATCATCCTCGTCATGTACACGCTCCGGGACGTGGGTGCGACGACGTGGCTCCCCGCGACGATCGGGTTGTCCGGCACGATCGCGATGCACCTGTGGCGGCGCAACGCGGCGTTGAGCACCGTGGCGGGGACCGGCCTCTACTTGGTGGCGTCGGCCTTCTGGAGCTGAGCGTCCGCTGTCGGGGTGGTGGTGACCGGCGGGATCGGGGTCATGGTCTCCCCGCGACGGCTGCGCGCCGCGAAGACCCCGGCGACGAACACGACGACCGCGATGATGGCCTGCGAGTTCCCGAGCGTCTCGAGCACCATCTGTTCCACCCAGCCGCGCGACGACGCATCGGTGAGCAGCTTGTTGGGCCCGAACAGGAAGATCAACATTGCGGGCAGGAGTACCGGCCACCAGCGGCGGTAACGCGGGGCGACGAGCAGCGGCACCAGGAACAGCGAATACACCCAGTGGTGGGTGACGGCGATCGGTGCGGCGAGCAGCGTCGCGAGCCCCACCAGGGCGAGGGCGGGCACGGTTTCGCCTGCGCGGAGGAAGCGGTGCGCGGCCCACGCGGTCGCGGCGACGATGATAGCGGCGCCGATGATCCAGAGGATCTTGCTTGTGCCCTCGGAGAATCCGAACCGGGCGATCAAGCCGGTGAGTGCCTGGTTGCGGAAGAATTCCTGGTCGCCGGCGCGATCGGTCGCGAAGAATTCGTCGGTCCAGAAGAACACCGAGGAGTCGGGCCGGAGCCAGTAGCCGAACGCGACCGTCGCGAAGAACGCCCCGAACGCCCGGGCCACCGACGGGATGTCCTTGCGGAGCAGAAGCAACAGACCGAACGCGGCGGGCGTCACCTTGATCGCTGCGGCCACCGCGATACCGATGCCGCGGAAGCGTGAGGGGATCACACCGAGCACGTCGGCGACGACGAGCGCCATGAGAATGATGTTGATCTGGCCGAACGCGAAGTTCGACCGGAACGGCTCGAGCAGAAGGACCACACCGAGGGATGCGGATGCGACGAGGCTCGCGCGGGTGACGTCGAGGCGCTGGTAGACGACCTTGAGGATCCACCACACGAGGGCGATGAGACCCGCAGTCCACAGCACCTGCAGTGTCGTGCTGCCGACCATCGCCATCGGAGCGAACAGGAACGCGGCGAACGGTGGGTAGATGAATCGGAAGCCCGAGTGGCTGTAGAAGCCCTCCGTGTACAGGGGGGTGTGGTGAAGGAAGGCGTACCCGGCGTCGCGGAAGACGTCGAGATCCATGAGGTATTCGGTGAACGCGTCCTGGACATAGCCCGCCACCGCGTACGCCGTGACCAACAGTCCGATGGCGATCAGTGCGGAGTGCACGGGCCTTGCGCGGACTTCGGACAACAGCACGGGGTAGACCTCCGGGGACGACGACGTTTCGGGATCCCGTCGGGGCGACCCCGTGGTCACGTTACACAAACGTTGTACGGCGCAGCCGAGTCCGGACGGTTCTGCCACATAAGCTGTTCGGTTTATCCCTTTCAGGCGGTTTCCGAAGGCTTGATACGGAGGCGTATCCGATATATACCGATTTATCGTATATTCGCTATAGATGGGTAGAGATTCCGATAGCGCGTACTCCACCTATGAATATCCAGGTGTATCGGCCTACCGCTAGACTGCCGAATACTTCTCCGAGATCCGGTTTCGCACGCCGAAACCGGCACAGTGCAGCACGAATGCAGATTCGCTCAGGTCTTCGGCTCCGCAGAGATCCAACGACAATTCCACCGACTCGGCCAGACGATACGGCCTGCTGTCCACGACCGAGCCCAACGCACGGCGCAACCGCGACACCTCCGCGCGTACCGCAACCGCGTGATCAGCATCGCCGAACAGCGTGTGGCTCAACTCCGTCACCGACATCCCGATTCGGCCACGCATCTGTAACAGCAGCAGGATCTCAGCGTGTCGGACCGTCACAGCGCTGCGCCACTGACGCCCCGTGCCCGTCACCTCGACGGTCGGTGACGATGACAGCCGCAACGTCATGCGGATCGTCGCCGCGGATTCGGACGGCCTGATCAACCATCCGTGCGACAACTGCTCCGGCACGCACAGTCCGAGACCGGGCACTGTCAGGGCGCGGTCGGTACGGGGAGCACCGACGCGACGGGTCGCGGCGACCCCGGACGCGTGCGCGACCCAACCGTGATCGTCGACCAGCAGAACCGGACCGCTGACCGCCGCCAGCAGGGGCGCGGCCTCGGTGCGCAGACGATCGAGTCGTTGTTCGTGCTGCCGCCACAACTGCGATTCGGCGAGGCGCACCGCGGTGTCGACCAACGCTCCGATTGCGGGATGCAGCGTCATGGCCGGCCCGCTGACGTCGACGATGCCCAGCAGATCGCCGCTGATGGGGTCGTGTATCGGCGCTGCCGTGCAGTACCAGGGGTGTTGCGACTGCTCGAAATGTTCGCCGGAGAACAACTGCACCGGCGCGGTCTCGGCCAGCGCGGTGCCGATCGCGTTGGTGCCCACCCTCTCTTCCGTCCAGACGGACCCCACGCAGAACCCCAGCGCATCGGCCCGCGACCGCACACGTGCCGAACCGCTGCGCCACAGGATGACGCCGTCCGCGTCCGTCACGACGAGCAACATCTGTGAAGCGTCGGCAACCGGCGAGATCACCTGTTCGAGGTCGCCGATGATCGAGGCCAGCGGCGACGACCGCCGCCGCTGTTCGATCTCCTCTGGCGAATACGGAACGCGCACGTTGCTGCCCACCGGGTCGAGACCGGTGCGCAGGACTCGAGACCACGACCGGGCGACAACGCTGCGCGGCTGCATCGTCGGCTTACCGCCACCGATGACCGTGTCGTGCATCCGCATCAGGTCGCGGGCGTAGCGGGACAGATCGGTGCCGGGCGTGATCGCGCTGAACGTACTCCTGTCCATCCGCGTCACTGGCCCTCCGTGTTCCTGCTGGTCTCTGCAGCATAGGTCCCACGTTGTGTCGCGCGCCACACGCAACGTGATGCAACGCTTGCCGCGCCGCTGCATCGGGAGTGTGCTGGATCACATCAACGACCGGAAAGGATCGGCCATGACCGACATTCTCGAGCACCCCTCGGATCGCGTCACCGGCCCGCAGCAGCGGGTCGATGTGTGGCTGCGAGATTTCGAAGCGGCGCTCGCTGCACGTGACGTCGAGGCGGCTGCGGGCATGTTCGCCACCGACAGCTTCTGGCGTGATCTTGTGTCCTTCACCTGGAACCTCAAGACTGTCGAGGGACGCGACGGTGTCGCCGGGATGCTGCGCGAACGCCTCGCCGATACCGATCCCAGCGGCTTCTGCACCACCGAGGCGCCGACCGAGGACGACGGCGTGGTCAGCGCCTGGATCGCTTTCGAGACCGCCGTCGGTCGCGGCGAAGGGCACCTGCGTCTGAACGACGAGGGCGCGTGGACGCTGCTCACCACGCTCCAAGAGTTGAAGGGGCACGAGGAAGGGAAGAAGGAGCGCCGCCCGCGCGGAACGAAGCACGGCGCCGACCGCCACCGCGTCACGTGGTCGGAACAGCGCGAAGCGGAGGAACGCGAGCTCGGTTACAAGACTCAGCCGTACGTCGTCATCGTCGGTGGTGGCCAGGGCGGTATCGCGCTCGGCGCGCGGATGCGTCAGCTCGGGATACCGGCGCTCGTCCTCGACAAGTACGACCGCCCGGGCGACCAGTGGCGCGGCCGGTACAAGTCGCTGTGCCTGCACGACCCCGTCTGGTACGACCACCTTCCGTACCTGCCGTTCCCCGAGAACTGGCCGGTGTTCGCGCCGAAGGACAAGATCGGCGACTGGCTCGAAATGTACACCCGCATCATGGAAGTGCCGTACTGGTCGAAGACGTTGTGCACGTCGGCGTCGTACGACGATGCGGCCGGCGAGTGGACCGTGAACATCGAGCGCGACGGAGAACCGCTCGTGCTGCGGCCCAAGCAACTCGTGATCGCGACGGGTATGTCGGGTAAACCGAACATTCCGAGCTTCCCCGGCATGGACCGTTTCCAAGGCGACCAGCATCATTCGAGTGCGCATCCGGGACCCGACGCCTACGCGGGCAAGAAGGCGGTGGTGATCGGAGCCAACAACTCCGCACACGACATCTGCGGTGCGCTCTGGGAGGTCGGCGCCGACGTAACCATGGTGCAGCGCTCGTCGACGCACATCGTCAAATCCGATTCGCTCATGGACCTCGGACTCGGCGACCTCTACTCCGAACGTGCACTCGCCAACGGCGTGACCACGCACAAGGCCGATCTGACGTTCGCGTCGCTGCCGTACCGGATCATGCACGAGTTCCAGATCCCGGTGTATCAGAAGATTGCCGAACGCGACGCCGACTTCTACGATCGCCTGGAAAAGGCCGGATTCCTTCATGATTGGGGCGACGACGGATCGGGTCTGTTCATGAAATACCTGCGCCGCGCGTCAGGTTATTACATCGACGTCGGAGCCTCCGAACTCGTCGCGAACGGCGACATCAAGCTCGCCCACGGCAACGTGCGGGAGCTGACCGAGCACTCCGTCATCCTCGAGGACGGCACTGAACTCGAAGCCGACCTCGTCGTGTACGCGACGGGATACGGCTCGATGAACGGCTGGGTCGCGGACCTGATCGGTCAGGACGTCGCCGACAAGGTCGGAAAGTGCTGGGGCCTGGGCTCGGACACCACCAAGGACCCGGGGCCGTGGGAGGGCGAGCAGCGCAACATGTGGAAGCCCACGCAGCAGGACGGGCTGTGGTTCCACGGCGGAAATCTGCATCAGTCGCGGCACTATTCGCTCTACCTCGCCCTCCAGCTCAAGGCGCGGTACGAGGGGATCCCGACCCCCGTCTACGGCCTTCAGGAAGTTCACCACCTGAGCTGAGGCCTGGAAGTCACACAGCCGCGCGGTGCGCGGGCAGATACCGTCGGTCGACGGTGTGGACCTGCCTGCGCACCGCGCGGTCATCGGCGACGTGCCCTTTTCGCTGCGGCGGAGAGGCGAGCTCGGACAGTGTCGAAGTGGAACAGTTCCTGCCACGTCCAACGCACGACTTCGAGGCCCAGCGCCCTTGTGGACGGTCTCCGCCACCAAAAGGGCACGAACAGCGGATCGACGACGTGTGTCTGCTGAACGCGCGATCAAGGTACTTGTGCATTCGTATATCTAAGACACGCGCTAGAGGAACCCAGAAACCGCTGATGTCGTCGTTACCATCGACCGATGGACCCGGTCCGCAACCCGTACGCCCCCGGCGCAGGGCAGCGCCCGCCCGAACTCGCCGGCCGCGAGAAGCAGCTCACGGCCTTCGACGTGGTGCTCGAACGCATCGCGCGGGGAAGACCCGAGCGCAGCGTCGTGCTCACCGGCCTCCGCGGAGTCGGCAAAACCGTCCTGCTCAACCACCTGCGCTCGCTCGCGATCGCGAAGAGCTGGGGTACCGGCAAGATAGAAGCCCGTCCGGATCAAGGACTGCGCCGGCCTCTGTCGTCCGCGCTCCACATGGCTGTCCGCGAAATCGCCGCAGGCCATCCCGATCCGGAATCGGTCGACTACTTCCTCGGTGTCCTCAAGTCGTTCGCGCTACGCGCCACCGCCGACAAAGGCATGCGCGAACGTTGGCAGCCCGGCATCGACGCACCCGCGGTCAAAGGTCGCGCCGACTCCGGCGACATCGAGATCGACCTCGTCGAACTGCTCGTCGACGCTGCAGGCCTCGCCCGTGACGTCGGTGTCGGCATCGCCCTGTTCGTCGACGAAATGCAGGACCTCGGCCCCGACGACGTCTCCGCGATCTGCGGCGCGTGCCACGAATTGAGTCAGGATGCTGCGCCGCTCATCGTCGTCGGCGCGGGACTGCCGCATCTGCCCGCCGTGCTGTCGGCGTCCAAGTCGTACTCCGAGCGATTGTTCACCTATCACCGCATCGACCGTCTCGACCGCGAGGCGGCAGACCACGCGCTGATCGCCCCTGCGGAGCGAGAAGACGTCGAATTCACGCAGGAAGCGCTCGACGTGTTGTACGAAATGGCCGATGGTTACCCGTATTTCGTTCAGGCCTACGGAAAAGCCACGTGGGACGTCGCCGCGGCCAGCCCGATCACCCCCGACGACGTGCGAGTCGGGTCCCCCGACGCGGAGGAGGAACTTGCCGTCGGCTTCTTCGGTTCCCGCTACGAGCGTGCAACCCCCGCCGAACGCGAATACATGCGTGCAATGGCCGAGCTCTCCGGCGACGACGGCCCGGTGCCCACGTCGAAGATCGCAGTGGAACTCGGACGCAAACCGGCGTCGCTGTCGCCGGCTCGCGACGGACTCATCAAGAAGGGCCTGATCTATTCCGCCGAACGAGGATTCATCGGATTCACCGTGCCGCACTTCGGGAAGTATCTTCGTGCTCAAACAGACTGATCTGTGTGCGTAGACGCGTCAAGGCGCGGTGCTGCGCCACGCGCACAGCGCCGGGTGTGGTGCCGAGCATGAGCGCGGTGCGTTCGGTGCTGTAGCCGCGGAAGATTCGCAGAATCACGATCTGGCGTTGTTGCTCCGGAAGCATGTCGACGAAACGACGTGCAGCGGCGGCGAGTTCGCTGTCGAGTACATCCTCGTCAGGTGAGGGTTCGTGGACCTCGTGGACCGGCGCAACCGGGCGCGGTACATTGCGCCGGGCGTCGACGACTTTGTTTGCTGCGATGGCGAAAGCGAACCGCAACACCGATCCGCCCCGGTCGTCGTATCGGGGCAGCGCGCGCACCAGGGCCAGGCAGGTTTCCTGCGTGACGTCTTCGGCGGGTGTGTGTGCCCGGGTCTGCTCATCCATACGGGCGGTGCAGAACTGCAGGATGTGCGGGCGTACACAGCTCACCACGGTGCCGACGGCGTGCGGCTCGCCGGCGACGGCGCGCGGTACCCAGTGGCGGAGCAGGAGTTCGGTGTTCTTGTCGGCCACGGCGGTGGTCCTCTCGGGTGGTGTGGATGTCACACCACCTTCCGTCGCGGCGTGGCCGAGCAATACCGACCCTCGGGTGGTTATTCGTCCACCCACTCGACGGTGGCGTCGAGCGATGCCCGATCGGTGCGGCACGTGTTGGCCGGATGAGCGTCGTCTGCGTACCCGAAGGCGATCGCGCAGACGACGTCGCGGTCGTCGCCGATGTTCAGTTCGCGCCGCAACGCCGTCCCGGCCATGGGTACGGCGGCCTGCGGGACGGCAGCGATGCCGAGGGACTCCGCGGCGAGCAGCAGCGTGGAGACATAGCCACCGCAGTCGACCGCACCGTACACACCGAGGGCCTTGTCGGTGGTGATGATCGCGACGTGCGGTGCGCCGAAGAACCGGTAGTTCTCGAGCATCTGCTCGGTGCGGCGCGCGTAGTCGTCGCGGGCGATGCCGAGCGCGTTGTACAGCGCGTATCCCGCTCCGCGGCGGCGTTCGGCGTACTCGCCCCGGTACTCGACCGGTCCCGGGATATCGGGGTCGAGTTCGCCGGACGAGGCTTGCGCGTAGAGCGCCTCACGAAGGCGTTCGATGGCGTCTCCACTGACGAGATGCACGCGCCACGGCTGGGAGTTGCACCACGACGCGGTGCGCTGTCCCATCTGCAGCATGCGTTCGATGTCCTCGCGCGGTACCTGTTTGTCGAGGAAGCCGCGGCAGCTGTAGCGGGAGTCGAGGAGGGTCGACAACATCTCTGCGTTGCTGGTCATGTCGACCACGATGGCACAAGACAGGACTTAGCGCTCGTTCAGGGTCGATGATCCGGCGTGCGAACCAGGATGGTCGACGTCCTCGGCTTGCGCCTCGATCCACCACCGGTTGCATGCGAAGAATCGAGGAATATACGCATATCTAGCGCACAGCCGAGATATTGGAATATTCCCATGGGGACGTGCGTTCTGTCGCCGAGAGCCACGCTGTGTGAGACTGCAGGAATATCCGCCGACCGCATGTCTCGCAGAAGGGCCGTGGGTAATGGACGAACAGCCGCTCATGGGACGGTCGTGGCGCACCGACCTCTTCGATGTCCCGGAGTATCTCGCCGCCGTCGGAGTTCGGCCCACCGCGCCGACCCTCGACCTGCTCGAGGAATTGCACGGCGCACACGTGCGTACCTTTCCCTTCGGGAACGTGGACATGCTGCTCGGCACCCATCCCGGCGTCGCGCCCGACGCGATCCAGGAACAATTGGTGCGACGAAGCCGAGGTGGTTACTGCTTCGAGCATTCGCAGATCTTCGCAGCGGCGCTCGAACACCTCGGATTCTCTGTGCGCCGGGCATTGGGACGAGTGCACGAGCCGACCAATACCCGGACCCACATGACGATCCACGTCGATCTCGATGGTGAGAGATGGTTGTGCGACCCGGGTTTCGGATTCAGTATTACCGGTCCGATCGCATTGAAGGACGGTGCTACACGCGCGGAGGGAGACCGGCAGTTCGGCGTGCGAGAGCTCACCGATCAGGGCACCACCGTCTGGGCGCTCACACGGGAGGGCGACGCCGAACACTACGTCGACGAGAGCCCGGTCCATCCAGCCGACGTCAGGACCGGGCATTTCATCACCTCGCGCGAGGAGAATTCGCCGTTCGTGAATCACCTCATGGTCATGCGGCACATGCCGCACGCTCACGTCACACTCACCGAAGCTGCGCGCACGATCCGAACCCCAGGAAGGGCCACCGAACACACGAAGTTATCGGTCGCCGAAGTCGTCGACACGGTACTGGAACTCGGAATTGCGTTGGACCGGAGTGAGATCAGCGCATTATCGTCCGTCGTGGAGCGGCTACGGTCCCGCAGTTGACGTGCAGCGGCCGGACAGCGGAATTCACACGATGTCCTGCTCGTGTCCGGCCGCAACCCTCCGTAGCCCTCGGTACGCCTCGGCAGGTGAGCGCCTCTCCGCGACCACCGCCTCCACCTCCGCCGCGATCGGCATCACGACGTCGTATTCGCGCGCGAGTTCCATCACCGTCGGTGCGGTCTTGACGCCCTCTGCGACCTGACCGAGCTCGGCGAGGGTTTCGTCCAATGTCAGGCCGCGTGCGAGCGACTCGCCCACACGCCGGTTCCGCGATGCCGGGCTCATGCAGGTGGCGATCAGATCACCGATCCCGGTCAGGCCCGCGAACGTGCGCGGATCGGCACCCATTGCTTCCCCGAGCCGGGTCATTTCGGCGAGGCCACGCGCCAGCACCATCGCCCGGGTGTTGTCGCCCACCCCCAGCCCCTCGGCCATTCCCGCGGCGATCGCGATGATGTTCTTCAACACGCCGCCGAGTTCACACCCGAGTACATCTGTGTTGCGGTACACGCGAAACACTTTCGACGCGAACAGCGGCTGTAGCGCCGTCGCCACCGACTCGGCCTGCATCGCCACGACCGATGCCGCAGCCATGCCGTCGGCGATCTCGCTGGCGATGTTAGGCCCCGACAGCAGGCCGACCGGGTGCCCGGGCAGGCATTCCGAGACCACCTGCGTCGGCCGCAGCCGGGTGCCAGGCTCGAGTCCTTTCGCCAGGGACAGCAACGGCACCCAGGCCCGCACTTCGTCGGCGATCGGTTCGAGAGTCGCGCGCACCGCGTGTGACGGCACACCCACCACCATCACGTCGGCCTCGTGGGCCGCCTCGACGAGATCCGATGTCGCACGCAGATCCTTCGGCAGTTCCCGGCCGCCGAGGTACCGGCTGTTGCGATGGGTCTCGTTGATCTCGGCTGCAGTGTCGGGGTTGCGCGCCCACAGCAGGGTCGGGGTGTTGCGCGCCGCGAGTCCCGCGACCGTGGTGCCCCACGATCCCGAGCCGAGAACGACGACGCGAACCGGACGTGCCATCGGAATCCTTCCGTCGGGGGTCTTCGAAGAACAGATTGTCAGGCACTGCGCTGTCGTGAGTGCTCTTTACCCGACATCGTGCCGGTGTGGCCTACGTTGTTCGTCCAGTTCGCGCTGCGTCGAGCTCACCGGCCGAGCAGTTCCGACACCGTCACGAACCGGTACCCCTCGGCGCGCAGACCGTCGACGATGTCGGGAATCGCCTCGAGCGACGACGTCCGGGACGGGTACATCACGTGCAGCAGGATGATCGAACCGGGGCGTGTCTCCTCGAGTGCTGTCCGGACGATCTCGCCGGTGTCGGACGAGGCCGAGTCCGGCTCGACGTCCCACATGACGGTGGTCCGGTCGTGTTCGTCGAGATAGCGGGGAAGCGCGATCAGTTTCTTTCCGTAGGGCGGCCGGAAGGTGATCTCTCCGTCGTAACCGGCGTCGCGGATTGCAGCGTCGGTGCTCTCGATTTCCTCCGCGACGGTGTCGCGGCCGACGAAAACCATCCTGCGGTGTGTTGCGGTGTGGTTCCCGAGTTCGTGACCGGCCTCGACAATCGCTCGACCGAGTTCGGGTCGCTCGGCCATCTCTGTGCCCGTGACGTAGAAGGTGGCAGGTACATCGGCGTCCGCGAGAGTCTGTAACACCTCGGGTGTGAGCGGGCTCGGCCCGTCGTCGAGCGTCAACGCCACGACCTTCTCGTCGGTGTCCACGCGGTCGACGAGGGTGCCGAACAGTTGCGTGCTCCTCGAATCCATGAGGCGATACGCCGCGAATGCGGCGACGATCAGTACCAGCACGACGATCGACACGATCAGCGCTGTGACGCGGGAGCGGAAGGCCATTCACGCATGTTGCCAGAAGCCGGACTTCCTACTCGCCGTGGGGATCCGCCCAATCCTTGCGTTCGAGCAGCCATGACACCGCGACACCACCAAGGATCCCCCAGAACGCTGCACCGATGTTGAAGAACATCACGTCCGACGCCGTGACGATGAACGCGACGAGCGCACCCATCGTGTAGCGGCGACCGAACCCGGCGACGAAGGCGCCCTGCAGGGCCTTGAGCATCGCTAAGCCACCGAGGACCGCGACGAACGATGCGGGCGCCGCGACCATCCACCGCACGAACAGCGGCGCGAACAGGCCGAAGACGATCGCCAGCGCACCGCACGTCAACGCCGCTGTGTACTGGCGGGACCGCTCACCGGACGAGGTCAGCAGCGCGTTCGTAGGACCGGTCAAGCAGGTCGACACTGCTCCGACACAGGCAGCGGGGAACGACCACAGCCCGCACATGATCGTGGAGACGTTGATCGGAGGGTTGTGCCCGACCGAGCGCAGCACGGCCACACCCTGCCCGTTCTGTACGACGATGACGGTGATCGCGAGCGGAACCACCAGTTCGAGAAGTGCCGACCAGGTGAAGACCGGCGCGGTGAAGACCGGTGCTGCAAAGATACTTCCACTGCCGGGCTGCGGTTCGAACCGGCCGGAGAATGCGACCGCGATCGCGCCGGCGAAGAGAGCCCCCAGGATCGGCGGCATCCACCGGCCCAGTGCTCCTACCGTGCTGAGCAGCAGGAACACCACAATCATGGGCACTGCGATCGCGAAATCGGAGCCCAGGGCCTTCACCAGGTTCGTCCCGAACGACAGGAACACACCCGCGACCATGGCCATCACGATGGGCATGGGGAGCGCTTCCATTGTGCGGCGGACGAGGCCCGTCACTCCCAGCACGGTGATCAATGCGGCCGTGGCGAAGAACGCCCCGACCACCTCGGCCCAGCTCAGGTGGGTGAGGGACCCGCCGACGAGAATCGTGCCGGGGATCGTCCAGAAGAAGCCGAGCGGCTGCCGGTAGGCGAGGCTCATGGCGATCGTGAGGATGCCGTTGAGCGCGAAGACCCCGAAGATCCACGACGCCAACTCCGCCTGTGACAGCCCCCCGGTGGCGCCTGCCGCGAGAATCACGGCGACAGGCCCTGTGCACGAGAAGATCAGTCCGATGAGCCCGTTCGATACGTACCTGGGTCCGAAGTCACGCAACACCTCCGCGGGCCGGAGCCATGGCCGAGGGGGCCGCTCGAACAGGTCGGTGTCGGGGCGTGTGACGTCGTCGACAGCTGTCATCGGGCTGCTTCTTCCTTACTCTTCTTGGCGGAAACGTGCTGCGAGTTCGCTGCGTGAGCGGATGCCGAACTTCGCATAGACGCGGGTCAGGTGGTACTGGACGGTCTTGACCGAGAGAAACAGTTCTCCCGCCACCTCCTTGTTGGTGTGGCCCGACGCGACGAGTGTGGCGACAGCACGTTCCTGCGGTGTCAACGCGGACACGTCGGTGTGATTCCGAATGCTCACCGCGTCGCCGGACTTCAACCCGCCCGCTTTGAGCTCGCGGTCGCAGCGCGCGACGATCGAGCCCGCGCCGAGCACGGCATACAGCTCCCGCGCGGTGCGGATCACACTGTCTGCGTCGCGTCGCCGTCCGGCGCGGCGCAAGGTCTGCCCGTACGCGAAATTGATGCGTGCGCGATCGTACGGCAATGGGAGGGCAGCGATTTCGGACAATGCACTCTCGAAGGAGTCGCGGGCCGAATCGATGTCACCCCGCGCGCCGTGAATGCGTCCGCGCACGTACCCGAGTCGTGCTTTCGCGGAACGGTGACCTCGCTCGGCGGCGCGTTCTTCGTGGGGGCGCAGGAAGACGTCGGCGTCGTCGACGCGTCCGGTCATCACCAGCGCGTTGCCGTAGAGGTCGGGCCACGGCCAGAATCCGGGTTCGTCGAGGGCTTCTCTGTGCCGCAGGGTCACGAGGGGGTCGAGCTGGCGGAGCACCCCGTCGTAATCTGCTGCTACCTCTGCGCATTGGGCTGCGGAGATGCAGGAGGGGACGAGCATGAGCGTGTAGTCGTTGCTCCCGGCGCGGCCGCGCCGAAGGTGCTCGCGCGCGGCATCCCAGTTGCCGCGCAGTGCATGTACCTGGGCTCCAGTCCAATGGACAAGTGGCCGCAGCAGATCCAGGCCGGTCGAATCGAGTTGTGCAGCGGCCCGGTCCACGGTGCGCAGGGCATCGCTCCACGCCCCCAAGGTGAACTGTGTGCGGGCGAGCCACGCTTGCGCCCACAGTGAGATCCGGAGCGAGCCACCGCGGAACGTGGTGGGTTCGGAGGCTTCCAGTTCGGTACGGGCACGATCGGGCGCATCCAACGCCAACGCGAGCCAGCCTTCTGCCATGCGGATACGCTGGCTCTGCGCTCCGAGGCGGACGTGGTCGGCAAGGCCGGCGTATGAAGCGCGCGCCTCGTCGATGCGTCCTGTCATGCCCAGACCGAGGCCTCGGATGGCGTTGGACTCCACGACAGCGGGTGCATCGCCCGGGACCAGCGACGAGGCACGATCGGACCAGGCCACGAGTTCGTCGCCGCGCATCCTGGCCAGCGAGTGCAGAACCATCCGCTGGCAGATCATCGCTGCCAGTTCGGGGTCGGTATCCGACTCGTCGACCATGGTCCAGGCTTCGGACAGCAGATAGTGCGCCTCGGCGGCGCGGCCCCGCTGGATTGCGAGGTAGCCGAGGACGGCGTTGCGCATCGGGCCTCCGGGGGCGCTTTCGATCTCGGGAACGAAGGTCTGTGCCTGGGGGAGATCGGCGGCGCCGGTGAGTGCATCGACCCCGCGGATCAAACGTTGTGTGCGGAGGTCGCGTTCGGGCGTGATGCGGCCTGCCGTGATGAGCGCCTCGGCGGCCTGCGCCCATGCACCGTCGGCAGCGCGTTGCCGAGCGAACCGATCGAGTTTGTCCGCGAGAGTGCCGTCGGCGGCGGGTGTGGCCGACACCAGATGGAACAGCGCGTCGCCCTCGTCGTCGACAAGTGTGGCCGCTCGCGCATGCAGTTCGCGCCACCGCGCCGGCCCGATCTCGTCGGTGACGGCGGCGCTGGTCATCGGGTCGGGGAACAGCAGGGTGACGATGCCCTGCCGTTCCCGCATCGTCAGCAGACCGGCGGTGTGTGCTTCGTCGAGCAACGGTGTGGGGTCGTCGACTTCGGCAAGTGCGGCAGCCGGAGCGAGCGGCGATCCGGTGCCCAGGATCGCCGCTGCTTCGATGAGGGCGCGTGTGTCGGGTGAGCAGGCGGTGAGGGCTCGCCGTACTGCTGCGGCGTGTTGCGCAGGTGCGGGGAACCGCGCCTGCCACCGCTGCCATTGGGCGCGCGGGATCTCGTCGAGGAGCTGTAACACCGGCCGGGGACTCCCGAGTGTGTGCTCGTGCAGGCGTTGAGCCGTCCAGGGCGAGAGGTCCACGCCCGCGCGGAGAAGCGCGAGCTGGGCGACATCGCCGGAGGTGAGGGCGCGGACATGGATGGTGTCGGCCCGATGCGACGACAGGATTCGTGCGGTGGTGTCGTCGATGCCGTCGGGCAGGACGTCGGGGATCACCCACAACATCAGGATCGGGCGTTGGTGTGCGCGGCGGATCATCGACGAAAGCGACTGCAACGACTCGATATCCGACCAGTGGGCGTCATCGACGACGATGATCGTGGTGCTGTGGATCGTGTCCAGGTACGCATGCGCAGCATCGATGGGGTCGGCCCCCGGCTCAGGGGCGTGAGTCAACTGTTCGAGCACCGCCCACGGATGGTCCGACTCCCACGGCGCCCCTGATGCGAACTGTGCGTGTATATCACGGTGCCTGCTCGTGAAAGCTCGGACGAGAGCGCTTTTTCCGATGCCGGGTGGACCCTCGACGAGGGCGAGCACGGGAGACCCGGCGCGCGCCCCGTCGAGTAGTCGGTCGAGCTGAGAGAGCTCGGTTTCACGTCCTACCAGCATCGAATTGTCCGTCACGCATCCACGGTAGTCCCGGTCGAGGCGTCCGGGACGTCGATCCGCGTGTTGTGCTGCAGCGGTCGGGGAACGAAGAACGTGACGAGGCCACCGGCGAGAGCGATCACCGCGAAGATGTAGAAGTTCACGTTGTTCGCGAAGCCGGCGCCGATCAACAGGCCACCGATGATCGGGCCGAAGATCCCGCCGAGTCGGCCGAATCCGGCGCACCACGCGACACCGGCTGCGCGAGCGGGGGTGTCGTAGTAGTTCGACACGAAGCCGTAGACGAGCACCTGCGTACCGATCGTGCCGACGCCGGCGATCGCGACGGCGGTGAGGAGCACGGGCAGCGGGAACCCGAGGGTGAGCATCACCAATGCGACGGCAGCGAGGAAGAAAGTGGTGACGATGACGGACTGCGGACCGCGACCGTCGGCGATCTTCGATGCGATGAGGCCGCCGATGATGGCACCGCCGTTGAGGACGAGGAGAAATGCGAGCGAACCGTCGGCGTTGTAGCCGGCGTCGGCCATGATTTTCGGCAACCATGTGTTCAGGCCGTAGGTCAGGAGCAGGCCGGCGAAGCTCATCAGGCCGAGCAGACCGGTGCCGAGCGCGTACTTCCTGGTGGCGAGCGCAGCGAAACCGACCTTCTCGGTGGGTGCGGCAGGCGCGGCCGTGGGCATCGGGAAGCCGAACTTGTCGCAGGTGGATTTCGCTTCGTCGAGGCGCCCGCGGGAGGCCAGCCACGCGGGCGATTCGGGGAGCTTGGCCAGCGCGAGTGGGAACAGGATGACGAGCGGCAGAGCGCCGATCAGGAACAGTCCACGCCATCCGATGACGTCACGCAGCAGGATCGCGAGCAGCGATGCGAGGACACCGCCTGCGGGGACGCCGCTGTAGACGATGGCGTTGAACAGGTTGCGCTTGCCGGGTGGGGCGAACTCCGCGACGACGGCACCGGCGGTGGCGACCAGGCCGCCGACACCGATACCGGTGAAGAACCGGAGGCCACCGAACATCGCGATGCTGGTCGAGAACGCTGCTGCGCCCATACCGACCGAGAACCACACGATGTTGATCAGCATCATCTTGCGGCGGCCGACGCGGTCGCCGAACGCGCCGGTGACGAGAGCACCGACCATGACACCGATCAGGGCGTAGGAGCCGAGTGCCCCGGCCTGCTGCGCGGAGATCTCGCCGAGCTGGGTGGGGTCGCCCATGAGTGTCGGAAGAACAGTTCCGTACACGACGAGGTCGTATCCGTCGAAGATGATCGCGACGGTGGCGAGAGCGACGATCCAGATGACGCTTCGTTTGTGCTGTGGACTGGCCCAGGTCTGTGTGGTTCGGGTCATGACTTGCTCCGGTTTGTGTGAGGGGTCACAAATGAATTCGGGCAGAAAAGTGGCCTCACCAGCAGGGAAAGGCCCACTGGTGAGGCCCGGTCGAACGGCTGTCAGCCTTGATCGCCTCCGGCTACGGGAAGTACCGAACCGGTGATGTACGAGGCCTCATCGGAGGCCAGGAAAGTAATCGCCGCGGCTTGCTCCTCGAGCGTGCCGTACCGCTTGAGCAGCGAAGAATCGACGGTCTGGTCCACGATCTGCTGGTACCAGGCCTTCTCCTGCTCGGTCTGCGGGGCAGGCCCCCGCGCGACCCGCCGCTCCGGCGCGACGGTCCCGCCCGGCGCGGTGGCGACGACGCGAACGCCGTACTGCGACAGCTCGAGCGCAAGCGCGGAGGTGATGGCGTTGACGCCACCTTTCGCGGCGGCATACGGAACACGGTTCACCCCGCTCGTCGCCACGGACGACACGTTCACGATCGTGCCGGAACGCTGGTCTATCAGGTACGGCGCAGCCGCGCGGCACGACCACAACGTGGGGAACAGCGACCGGCGGATCTCCTTCTCGATCTCATCGGGCGCGTAGTGCTCGTACGGCTTGGCCCAGATCGTTCCGCCGACCACATTGATGAGCACGTCGAGTCGTCCGGCAGATCGGGTCGCGAACGCGAGCGCCTCCTCCGCTCCCTCGAAGGTCTCGAGATCCGCAGTCACCGAGTGGGCCTTACCGCCCTCGGCGCGCAGCGTCTCGGCGACTTCGTGGACGATCTCGGCACGGTCGACGAGGACGACCTCGCCGCCTTCCGCCGCGACACGGGACGCAACCGCGAGACCGATGCCCTGTGCGGCGCCGGTGATCGTCAGGCACTGGCCGTCGAACCGCCCGGGGAAGAACTTCGCTTCGCTCATCGTGCACCCGCTGCCGCGCCCTCGGCGATCGCTCGCCGCATCGTCTCCTTGGCGTGGCCGGAATGCGCGACCATCAGTTCGCGGGCTGCGGCCTTGTCGCCCTTCTCGAACGCCTCGACGAGCTGCAGGTGTTCGTCGATGATGTGTCCCTCGATCCAGTGCGCGTCGCGGAGCACCTGGTACATCAGCTGTGTCACCTCGAGGCGGTTGTAGGCCTCGAGCAGTACCGGATTGGTGCAGCAGCGGAACAGGTACTCGTGGAACGCCGCGGTGGTGTCTGTGAACGCGGCGGCGTCCGTGAAGTGGTCACCTTCGACGGACGCGCCGGATGCCTCGGCGAGAATCCGGAACTCCACGAGCTGCTCGGGGGTGAGCCGGCCGATGGTGAGCTCGAGGACACCGAGTTCGAGCGCCATGCGGGCGTCGAACTGCTCGTCGGACTCGGCGACAGGCGGGTGCTCCTCACCGATCTCGTAGTTTCCGGGGTCGGCGGGTGTCTCGAGCGCAACGGGACGGCCGGTCTCGGCAGCGGCCTTCTCGGCAGCAGCCTTCTCCGCGTCGGTGGGGGCCGGGGTGGTCGCCCCGCCCGGAGTGGCGGAGGTGTTGAACTTCTCGAAGTAGAAGTTCACGGGTGTGATGCTGTTCTCCGACAGGTGATTACGCACCGCTTCCACCATCGGCGGTGGGCCGCACAGGTAGATGTCGACGTCGCCGTCGTTGAGGTGCTGCGGCTCGAACAGTCCGGTCACGTAGCCCTTGTTCGGGGCCGACGAATCCTTGTCGGCGACACAGTAGTCGAACGTGAAGTTCGGCAGAGACTCCGCATAGGCCTGGAGCTTCTCGAGTTCGACGAGGTCGTGGTCGAACGTGACGCCGTAGATGAGGTGCACCGGATGATCGGTGCCCTCGCTCTGAATCTTCGACAGGATCGACAACAGCGGGGCGAGTCCGGTCCCGCCTGCCAGCAGCAGCGACGGGCGCTTGCGCTCGCGGAGGAAGAAGCTACCGAAGGGGCCGGTGAATTCGAGAGTGTCGCCCACCTGAGCGCGGTCGCGCAGATATTCCGACATCAGGCCGCCCTCGGTGATCTTCACCAGGAACGCCAGCGAATTGTCGTGGGGGCCGGTGCTGAACGAGTACGACCTGCTCGCCTGCTTGCCGGTGCCGTCGTCGCTACCGGGAACCCCGATGTTGACGTACTGCCCGGGCAGGAACACCAGGTCGTCCCGGTTGTCGATCTCGACGGTGAAGCCGACGACGCTCTCGGAGAAGCGATTGAGTTCGGTGATCGTCGCGGTGTACGAGGCCGCGGCGGTCTTCGCGACATCCGACGTGCTGGCGATCTGCACCACCAGATCCGACTCGGGCATCATCTGACACGGCAGGCAGTAACCCTGTTCTGCTTCCTCGTCGGTCAGCGCATCCTCGATGTAGTCGCCGCCGTCGTAAGTGCCCGATTCGCAGAACGCCTTGCAGGTGCCGCACGCGCCGTCGCGGCAGTCGAGGGGGATGTTGATCCGCGCCTTGTACGACGCGTCTGCGACGGTCTCGTTCGGCTTGACCTTGATGAAGCGGGTGACCCCGTCCTCGAAGCTCAATGCCACCTGGAATGTCATGGTGCCCAAGCCTCCTCTCGTGATTCCGGGTATTAGACGACGTAGACGTCGACGATGTGGTGGATGTAGTCGTTCTTCAGAACGATCTTCTTCTTCTTGATCACCGGCTGATCACCCGAGACATCGAGAGTGAGGAATGTGGTGCCGAAGTAGGTATCCGTCGTGTTGTAGCGGAAGTACAGCGAGAACCAGTTGTGGCGCAGGTCGATTTCGGTGCCGCGGCGCTCGAGGATCTCGACGTTGGTGATGTTGTGTCCGGTGCGAGGTTCGGGCAGTGACGTCGACGACGACCGGTCGGTGCGGATTCGGAACACACGGTCTTCGAGCCCACCGCGGTTCGGATAGTAGATCAATGAGATCTCGGACTGCGGATCTTCGGTGAGCTTGCCGTCGTCGTCCCATGCCGGCATCCAGTACTCGGCGTCGGGGTGGTAGCACTCGATCCACTTCTCGAATTCCCGATCGTCGAGCAGGCGTGCTTCCCTGTAGAGGAACTGTTCGATGTCGGTCTGCGTCAACTCTGTTGCAGTAGTCATGGTTTCGGTTCCTCTCAGAGCGCGGTGGGTTCGCCGGCGGCGGCAGCTGCGGCTTCGGCGTCGACGGCATTGCGCATCGTGTCGAGCCAGTAGCCGTGCTGGATCGGGTACAGGCCCTCGTCCTCGGTCTTCACACCACTGGACAGGACACCATCCATGCCCAGATCTTTCGCGACCTGATCCGGCCCGTTGAGCACGTGAGTGGCGCCGCGGCTCATGTCGTTCCACGGTGCAGACGACGCCATGTACGTCTTCTGGCAGGAGCGGAACTCTTCGAGGTCGTCGGGGGTTGCCATGCCGGTGGCATTGAAGAAGTCCTCGTACTGGCGGATTCGGTTGGCGCGGGCCTCGGCGCTCTCGCCCTTCGGGGCGATGCAGTAGATCGTCACCTCGGTCTTGTCGACCGAGATCGGGCGCAGGTGCCGAATTTGCGACGAGAACTGATCCATGATGTACACGTTCGGGTACAGGCACAGGTTGCGCGACGCACCGACCATGAACTCGGCCTTCTTCTCGCCGTGCTCCTTCATGAGCTCTTCTTTGCGCGGGTAGAGCGGGCGGTCTTCGGGGTTGCCCCACCACATCCACAGCAACAGGTGCCCGTGGTCGAACGAGTAGTAGCCGCCGCCCTGCTTGCCCCACGTGCCGGCGTCCATTGCCTTGGTCTCGTTTGCGGACTCACCGGCGCCGCGGCGTGCCGTGGTCGCGGCGTAGTTCCAGTGGGTCGCCGACACGTGGTATCCGTCAGCCCCGTTCTCCGCCTGGAGCTTCCAGTTTCCGTCATAGGTGTAGGTGGACGAGCCGCGCAGCACCTCGAGTCCTTCGGGGGACTGGTCGACGAGCATGTCGATCATCTTCGTGGTGTCGCCGAGGTGTTCGTCCAGCGACTTGACGTCGGGGTTGAGCGAGCCGAACAGGAACCCGCGGTAGCTCTCGAACCGGGCGACCTTCGTCAGATCGTGGCTGCCGTCGGTGTTGAACTGTTCCGGGTAACCGGCGTCGCGGGGGTCCTTGACCTTGAGCAGCTTGCCGTTGTTCCGGAAGGTCCAGCCGTGGAAGGGGCACGTGAAGGTCGTGCGGTTATCGGTCTTGCGGCGGCACAGCATCGCGCCGCGGTGGCTGCACGCGTTGATCAGGGCGTGAAGTTCACCCTCTTTGTCGCGGCTGATCACGACGGGGGAACGGCCGATGTTGGTGGTGAAGTAGTCGCCGACATTCGGGATCTGGCTCTCGTGAGCGAGGTACACCCAGTTGCCCTCGAAGATGTACTTCATCTCCAGTTCGAAGATCTCTTCGTCGGTGAAGACATCGCGACGGACCTGATGCCGTCCGGTCGCGGGGTCTTCGACGAGAGCTCCGTCGAGGTGGGTGCGCACGTGTTCCACGATGTCGGTCATAGGGATCCTCCAGTGTCGGCGTAGTTCCCGGGACGAACAGCGTCGGTGTCCGATTCCGGTCCGAACACAGTTGCCGTGGCGGCGGTCGGACAGGCTGTGTCGGGGTGGGGCTCGGACGGGCTGTGTCCGGCATTACTACTACCCTGACAGCCTGTGTTTGCGGTCACACCGGGTAAATGCCTAGTGATACCTAGGACCCGAGGCTCGAGGGACGAAGTGCTCTGGACGAGCGGAATGGCCGAATGTCACCTTCATGAGCTCGAGCTGCATGAAGGTGACATTCGGTCAACCGGCGAGCGGGACCCTACCCGGCTGCGGTGAACTTTTCGCGCCGGATCCGACGCGGCGACATCCGGCGTCGTTTGAACGACTTCACCGCGGCTTCGACGAACTTCTCCGACCCGCAGACGTAACCGGTGAATTCCTTCGCCGAGGCAACGTCCTCGGCGAAGGCATCGGTGACATAGCCCTCCCGGTCGCCCCCGTTCTCACGGCTTACGCAGGTGACGTACCGCAGCCCGGAGTGCTTGTCCTCCAGTTCACGGAAGAAGTCGGCGTCGTACACATCAGCGCAGGTCCGCACCCCGTGGTACAGCAGGATCTCCCGCTGCGGATCCAACGCGAGCGCATGACGGACGATGCCCTTGAGCGGTGCGAGTCCGGTGCCGCCACCGAGCAGCGCCATCGGTCCCGTCGACTTCTCGTCGAACGTGAAATCGCCGTAGGGACCTGTCATATCGATCCGGTTACCCACCTCGATCGATCCGAATAACCATTCGGAGGACACTCCGCCGGGGTGTCGTCGTACGTGCAGTTCGAGCAGTTTCGGCTCGGTCGGCGGGTTGGCCAGGGAGTACTGACGTCTCGTCGATGTTCCCGGAACGGTGACGTCGACATACTGGCCCGCGGAGAACGTGAGAGGAACATCGAGGGTCAGCAGCACACGTCGGGTATCGGAGGCGATATCACGCACCTCGGAGACCGTGGCGAGGAAGTCGTGCAACACATGCGTAGGCGTGATTTTTTCGGCGATCGGTGGGTCGATCGTGGTGTCACTGCACGGCGTGGCCTGGCAGGCCAGTGCAAAGCCCGCGATGCGTTCGTGCTGCGGAAGCGTGTTCTCGGGGGAGTTTCGGTGGTCGACCGAACCCGAGCAGACCTTGATCTTGCATGTGCCGCAGGTTCCCTGGTTGCACGAGTTGGGCATCCACACACCGCTGCGCAGGAACGCGTCGAGAACCGGTTGATCGGGACCGCAGTCGACGGCCGTCGAGCCGGTGGTGACGGTGTACGACATGTCAGACCTCCCAGGTCGCGTGCAGTGAGGTGGGACCGCGGAAGCCCCAGCCCCAGAACTCGACGTCTGCGCCGGTGTCACGTTCGAGGTTGGGGATGGTTTCGAGCAGTTCCTCGAGCCCGATACGGCAGACGTGGTTCGCGAAGTAGATTCCGGCGCATGCGTGGTTGCCGGTGCCGAACGCGAGGTGCGGAAGCGGTGGTCGCGTCATGTCGTACTCGGTAGGTGCGTCGAACGTGTCGGTGTCGTGATTGGCCGATCCGTAGGAGAGGATGACCACCGATCCCGCGGTGACCTCTATTCCGGATACCACTGTGTCGCACTTGGCGATTCGTGCGGTCCCTGACCAGATCGGCGACGTCCAGCGCATTCCCTCGGCGATGGCACGGGGAATCAGATCGGGCTCGTCGACGATGGCCTCGAACTGCTCCGGGCGGCTGAACAGACCGGCCAGTGTCGACGACATTGCGTGCCCCGGCTCCTGCATGGCGCCGAGGAGGAATACGTACAGGGTGGGGTAGATGTAGTCGCGGTCGCGGGTCTGCCCATCGGGCATGCCGTCGTGCAGCCAGTGCGAGATGGCGCTGTCGTCCGGATGTTCGATCCAATGGTCGATCAGCGGGTCGACGATCGACTGGATCTCGGCTTTCGCAGCGTCACCCTCGTCGAACCGTTGCTGATCGGTGAAATTGCCGTCGGCGTCGACTGCGGCATTCGTGAACGAGTCGGACAGCTTGTGGAACCAATCGCGAAGCATGTCCGAGCTGACATCTTTCAGGCCGAGCAGATCTCCGAGCGCGCGGACACTGAGCGGTTCGCAGTACTGGGTGACGAGGTCGGCCTTACCGTCCGATTCGAATTCTTCGAGGTAACGCCGGGCGATCGGTCGGACGAGGTCCTCGATCCACCGGTCCACTTCGCTGGGCTGCAGAGCCGGCTCGACCATCGATCGCAAGTCTTTGTGGATATCGCCGTTTACCCCGATAATCGCGGGATGCCCGAATGTGCGGCCACCGGCAGGGGTGATGATCCCCTCGAAGTCGTCGCTGTTCGCAATCGTGCGGCACGCCTCCGTTGTCGACGCCACGAACGCCCCCAACACGGGCAGGAAAGCGACAGGCGCCTCGGCTCGAAGACGCTCGTAGATCGGGTACGGATTGCGCTCGAGCTCGGTCATGGTGACTTCGTCGATCCAGGAGAGAGTGCTTGTCATGGGATGCTCCTCGGGTGGGTCGTGGGGCCCGTCTCGCGCGGACCTTCCGTACTCTGTGAAGAGGACCATATGATCCAGGTCACTCAGGTTCTATGCCGATTGCGCGGAGTCGATACGAATCGCGCGGAAATGTGGCCTGGTAGGGGTCGCGGAGGTGGAAGGTGTCAGGATTCGAGGGCTGGGAGCACGCCTCCCGAGTGGTCGCCGACGTGTACTTCCCGCACGAATTGACCGTGCTGTCGGGAGCTGAAAAGCCCGAATTACAATTGTCCTCGGTGGATTTCGGCCCGGTCATGATCGGCAGACTCGCCTGGGGCGTCGACGTGGCCATCGAGTGCGAGTATCCGGCGGCCTACGAGATCAACATCCCTCTCGCAGGCAGTCTCGAATCCCGGGGCCGCGGCGGTGACGTCATCTCCGGGCCGGGGCAGGCCACCGTGTTCAGTGCAGATACTCCGAATCGCATCACACGCTGGGACGCAACATGTTCTGTTCTCGGCGTAAAGTTCGAACGCGACCACCTCGAGCGAGAGGCCGACCGGATTCTGGGTGCGCCGCTGCGTTCCCGGCTCGTGCTGCCTGATCAGATCGATCTCACCGGGTCGGCCGATGATTGGCGCCGCCTGGTTGCCTCATTATCGGACCAGTTCTCCGGGGGCACCGGCTCGCTTTCCAACCCACTTGTGTCGCAGCAACTTGCGGGCGCGGTCACGGCCGCGTTCGTGCTGGCGGTGGCGCCCCCGGTCGAGGATGCTGCTCCGGCGCCGAGGCCGGGGATGGTCCGCCGCGTCCTCGATGTCTTGCACGACGATCCCTCACGTCCATGGACCGCAGCCGATATGGCAGAGATTGCAGGCACCAGCGTGCGGCGGATGCAAGAGACATTTGCAGAGTATGTCGGAAGCAGTCCTTCCGCAGTGCTTCTCGATATCCGGCTGGATCGCGCACGCGTCGAACTCGCGGCAGGCGACTCCGGCCTCACGGTGGCCGATGTTGCGTTCCGATGGGGATTCAGCAGCCCCGGCCGATTCGCGGCGGCGTTCAAGAAGAGATACGGGACGACGCCCTCGGCGATGTTGCGGCAGTGATGAAAGCGGAACTTCAGCTGCAACGGAATTGGACAGATACACACCGTTTGACGGTGTGCATCTGTCCAATAGGTGTGTATCTGCGTTACCCGACCCACATGACCGGGGTCGGACGGTCGAACGACAACTCGGGATAGTCGTCATCGGCGACCGGTGTGCGTAGCCGCCGTTCGACGTAGTCGTGGCCGTGCGTGCGCATGTACTCGATGCACGCCACCGTGTAACCGAGGGAATCGATTCGGTCGGTGCCTACCGGGCGGAACAGGTTGGGAAATCCGTGCGCGGTCACGGCGGCAGGATCGATGGCGGTGGCCTCACGCCCAAGCAGGTGGATCGTCCCGTCGCCATCGATCACGAACTTGGCGCGCGCGATGACGAACCTTCCTACGTGGAATTCCCAGCGATTGTCGATGTCGTCGTATGTGGCCGAGGTTGCGCTGACCAGCTCACAGACCGACAGACGTAAGTCGTCACGAAGGCGGCCTGCCGCGCGCTGGGATGCGAAGGAACGCCCGAGGATCACGGCGTCGAACTCCGGAATGGGGGCAGGGGCACCGGAATTCGAAGCGGCGGACATCTCGGACGCTCCTTCGCGTGGGGTGGATGATTGGGTACCGCGCGCAGGCGGGGTAGGTGGGGGGTCGTCCGCCCGCGCGCGGTGGTGTGGGGTGTCGTTACTTGTAGAACGCGGAGACGTCGGCGTTGCTGATCAGGTCGGGCACGGTCCAGCCGTCGAGGTCGTACTCGCTCATGAACTGCTCGGCGAAGCCCTTCATGGAGGCCACGTCACCGCGGGTCTCGGCTGCGAACAGCAGTTCGGCCTTGACGTTCTCGTGGTTGCCTGCGTAGTTCCGCTCGTACAACTCGTGACGGCCACCGAACTCGGATCCGATCGAATCCCACAGTGCCTTCATGACCTTGACACGGTCGACGGCCTGAATGCCGTCGGATCCGCGGACGTACTTGTCCAGGTAGGGGCGCACCTCGGGGTTCTTGAAGTCGGCGGCGGACGAGGGAAGGTAGATCAGGCCCGAGGCGACGTCCTGCTCGATGATCTCCTTGATGCGCGGGTAGCCCTGCATCGCGAACATCCGGTACGTCAGGCCGTATTCGAGCTTCGGGATGACGGTGTCGCCGATCCACGGTTCGGGATTGTTGACCATGGAGTCGGTCAGCGACCAGAACAGGTTGCGCCAGCCGATGACCTCACCGACGCGGGTCTGTACTCCTCGGAATCCACCGGCGCCGGTGGCGTCGAGTGCCTTCATGAGCAGGCCGGCGATGAAGTCGAGTTTCACGGCGAGGCGGGTGCAGCCCTGCAGCGTGAAGCGCTGCAGGAAACCGGAACCCGGCAGGAACTGGTTGATCTTCTCGACGTCCCCGTACATGAAGACGTTCTCCCACGGGACGAGGACCTTGTCGAAGATGAAGATGGCGTCGTTCTCGTCCATGCGGCTCGACAGCGGGTAGTCGAACGGCGAGCCGACGATGTTGGCGTTCTCCGAGTAGGAGGCGCGGGAGATCAGCTTGATGCCGGGTGCATCCATCGGCACCGTGCAGATCAGCGCGAATTCCTTCTTCTTGATCGGCAGGCCGTAGTGCGCGATGAAGTTGTAGTTGGTGATGGCCGAGCCGGTCGCGACGACCTTCGCGCCGGAGACGATGAGGCCGGCGTCGGTTTCCTTCTCCACCTTCATGAACACGTCGCCGACCTGGTCCGGGGGCAGCTGACGGTCGACAGGCGGGTTGATGATCGCATGGTTCCAGTACAGAACCTTCTCCTGCGATTCCCGGTACCAGCGCTTCGCGTTGTCCTGGAACGGGTTGTAGAACTCGTCGTTTGCGCCGAGTGTTCCGAGGAAAGAGGCCTTGTAGTCGGGGGAGCGGCCCATCCAGCCGTAGGTCAGACGTGCCCAGGTGGCGATGGCATCGCGGTCCTTGACCAGGTCGGCGGAGGATTTCGGGGTGCGGAAGAACGGCATCGTGACGCCGCCGTTGCCAGTGTCGGTCGGGGTGGTGAGTGCGTCGACGTGCTCACCGGTGTGCAGCGCGTCGTAGAGGCGCGCGGTCATCCGGATGGAGTTGCGGAACGCCGGGTGGTTCGTGAAGTCCTTGACCTTCTCGCCGTGCAGGAAGATCTCGCGGCCGTCGTCGATCGAGGCGATGTACTCGTCGCCGGTCATGGGGCGGGTCGCGAAATTCTTCGTCCGGTTCGCTTCGCACTCTGCGGCCACGTTGACCTTGGAGCGGTCGAGAGTGTCGGGGCGCGGTTCGGTGGTGGTCATGGAATTTCTCCTAGTCCGGTGGGGCAGGGATTCGCTGTGTCAAGGGATGTCAGGCCGGGGATGTGGCCAGGTGGAGCGGAGTGAACTTGGTCTGGGCGTCGAACCATCCGCTGTGCGGATCGTCCAGGCTGCCGTTCCATGCCGCAGACGCGCTGGGAGCGCCGAGGTCGTGGAAGGTGCTGCGGAAGAAGAGGAGGGGATCGACGTCGCGGCTGGAGGCATCGACGATCTCGCCGATGTAGATGACATGGTCACCGCCGTCGTATTCGCGCCACGGGATGCACGAGATCGTCGCGGCGGTGCCGGCGAGGACCGGGGCAGTGGGGCCGTCCTCCCATGTCGGTTCGGGCGACTGCGGCCTGCCCGCGAAGTGCATTGCGGTGTCGACCTGGTCGGCGGCGAGGACGTTCACGGCGAACGGTGCGCCCGACAGGAAGCCGCACGCCTTCGATGTGCGGGTCAAGGTGACCTGGCACAGTCGCGGCTCGAGCGACACTGCGGTGAACGCGGTGACGGTGGCGCCGTGCGGTTCGCCGTCCCGGTTGGCGCAGGTGATGACTGTAACGCCACTTGCGAACTGTCCGAAGATGTTTCGCAGGTCTCGCTGTTCCATGTCTGCGTCCTCCCTGTCCCGGTTCGATCTGGTGTGACACAAACCATATGGATGCGAAAGGGGGTCCGCGATCCAGTGAGCGCGGTCACTATCCGGTTAGCGCGGCGGGTAGGTATAAAGTCCTTGTTTGCCAGGGCGAGTGTCCCTGATCACACTGATATGAAGACCCCCGATATCCGGTGAAGGTGGGTGGATCGCAGATGGCAGAGGATTCGACTCGGCACCCGTCCGACTGGGGCGAGGTGGAAGAGGTGGTGTCGCATGCGTACTTCTCCCATGACCTCACCCCTCTCGAGAAGGTCGAGCCCCGCCTCAATCTGCGCACATTGCCTTTGGGGCCGGTCCGGCTGGCCAGGATCGGCTGGGGCGCCGAGGCATCGGTCCGCAGTTCGCACCCGGGCGCCTATGCCGTGAACATTCCTCTGTCGGGCACGATCGAGTCGATCGCCGGCGGCATCGAGACCGAGTCCGGGGTGGGGCAGGCCACCGTATTCGAGCCCGATATCGACGCGACGATCCGTCGGTGGAGCGGCGACTGCGAGATCGTCGGGGTCAAGCTGGAGCGCGACTACCTGCACCGGGAGATGGCCCGCATTCTCGGGCGCCCCGACCTGCACCTTCCCGCCAAGGTCGACCTGACGACCGACGCGGGACAGAGCTGGACGGCGCTATTGCGGTCGATCATTGAGCAGCTCAAGTCCGATGAGTCGCTCTGGGGTAACCCCCTGGTCGCCGATCAGCTCTCCGGTGCTCTGACCTCGTCGTTCATTCTCGCGGTGATGCCCGACGACGCTGATCCGACCGGAGGCGCGAGGCCGCGGATCATCAAGCGGGTCCTCGACCGGGTGCACAACGATCCGTCTCTGCCCTGGACGTCGGCGGACATGGCCGAGGTTGCCGGGGTGAGCGTACGTCGTCTGCAGGAGGGTTTTCGGGAGTATCTCGGCGTCTGCCCTCGCGACTACCTGCTCGATCTGCGGTTGTCGCGTATTCACGAGGAACTCTCTGCGGGATCCGGGTCGGAGATGTCGGTGACGGATGTGGCGTTGAGGTGGGGAATCACGCACACCGGCCGATTCTCGGCCGCGTACAAACGCAAGTACGGGGTAGCGCCCTCGGAAACTCTGCGTACCTGAGCGAGGGCGCCCTCGTCACCGGTGGCGGTATCCGAGTTCCTCGCTGAGCTTCTCCGCGCAGTCCACCACACGTTTCGCGCACAGATCCTGGAACGAATCGAGAGTGTGCCTGCCCGTCGACGTCGAACAGGCAAGCACGCCCACCGCATGCCCGGCGGGGTCGAACACGGGTGCCGCAAGCGAGATCAACCCGTCTTCGAGTTCGGCCGAGGCCATGGCGTAACCCTTGCTGCGCACGTGCGCGAGTTCGGTGCGGAATGCGTCGGCGTTGTCGATGGTGGTGGACGTGAGTTTCTCGAACCGGGTCTCCTCGATCACCGCGTCGACCAGTTCGCGTGGCGACCAGGCGAGCAGGGCGCGACCCATCGAGGTTGCGTATGCGGGTACGCGGGTACCGACCGAGACGTTGATGCTCATGATGCGTCGCACCGGCACGCGGGCCGCATACACGACCTCGGCTCCGTCGAGTACGCCGAGCGAGGCAGATTCGTGGGTGTGATCTGCGATTTCCACCAACTTGGGCAGTGCGGAGTCCACGAGGGTGTGTGAAGCTGTGTAGTGCTGCCCGATGCTCAGTACCCGCGGCGTCAGCGACCAGCGGGTTCCCGTGGCGGTGACGTAGCCGAGGCGCTGCAGTGTGAGCAGGATTCGACGAACTGCGGGCCGCGACAAGTCCGTCTTGGTGGCCACCTCGGCCAACGTCGGTTTCGGATCCTTGTCGTCGAAGGCGTGCAATACCGCAAAACCGCGTTCGATGCTCTGGATGAAGTCGCGGTCGTTACTCGGATTGTTGCCTAGGCCGGTGCTCGGCATCACATCTCCTACCTGCTCCTACCTGCGGGACCTGTCGATGTTGCCTCAATCGGGTGTTGACAAGCGATGTGACAACACGCACAGTATGTGTTGTACGCATTGCGATCCACAAGTACGCACAGCGTACATCCGGTAAGTCCACAGCCCACGGCACGGACAGGGCCGCTGCTTTCCACACCGTTTCTCAGCCCCGACGAGGAGAGTCCATGACCACCACCGAGAACCCGACCGCTCACGGTTCCGGCAACGCCGCCACCGACAAGTTCAAGTCCGAGCGGGTTTCGTCCGACACTTCCGTCGAGCGCGCGGCCGCGATCTACAAGGACGTGCTCGAGGCGCTGGCGGGGGTCGTCCACAAGCACGAGGTGACGTACGACGAGTACCGCGTCCTCAAGCAGTGGATGATCGACGTCGGTGAGTACGGCGAATGGCCGCTGTGGCTGGACGTCTTCGTCGAGCACGAGGTCGAGGAAGTCAACTACAGCCGCAAGCACTTCACCGGCACCAAGGGTTCCATCGAAGGCCCCTACTACGTTCCGAACGCTCCGAAACTGCCGTCCAAGTGCACCATGCCGATGCGCGAGAAGGACAAGGTCGCCCCGCCGCTGATCTTCAAGGGCAAGGTCACCGACCTCGAGGGCAACGGCATCGCCGGCGCCACCGTCGAACTCTGGCACGCCGACGAAGACGGCTACTACTCGCAGTTCGCTCCTGATATCCCGGAGTGGAACCTGCGCGGCACGATCGTGGCCGACGAGGACGGCAACTACGAGATCACCACACTCAAGCCGGCTCCCTACCAGATCCCGAACGACGGCCCCACCGGTTGGTTCATCAAGTCCTACGGCGGTCACCCGTGGCGTCCTGCTCACCTGCACCTGCTGGTGTCGGCGCCGGGTAAGCGCGCAATCACCACCCAGCTCTACTTCAAGGGCGGCGAGTGGGTCGAAGACGACGTCGCGACCGCTACCAAGCCGGAGCTCATCCTGGACCCGCAGCCGAACGCCGACGGTATCGCCGAGGTGAGCTACGACTTCGTGCTCGATCCCGAAGCGTGATTCACCTTTGACCTCGAATGCCGGTGTCCCACAGGGGCGCCGGCATTCGGCGCGTATGTACCTCTGCCGTATCGACCGTCACACCCAGAACCGATTGTGAGCTGACCGAAGATGTCCGACCCCGACCTGTTGATCGTTTCCGTCGAATCGACGATCGTCGACGTACCCCTGATTCGTCCGCACAAATTCGCGACCACGACCTCGGAAGTACAGCCGATCCTGTTCGTCGCCGTCACCACTGCCGGTGGAATCACCGGTTACGGCGAAGGTGTCGTGCCGGGAGGTCCGTGGTGGGGCGGCGAATCCGTCGAGACGATGAAGCAGATCGTCGATCGCTACATCGGTCCCTACATCATCGGTCGCGGCGTCGACGAGATCAGCGGCGTGATGCTCGACATCGAACGGATCGTCGCGAACGCCCGTTTCGCGAAGGCCGCGGTCGACGTCGCAATGCACGACGCCTGGGGTCGCAGCCTCGGCGTGCCGGTCGCGTCACTGCTCGGTGGCGCGTTCCGCACCGGAGTCGACGTACGCTGGGCGCTCGGCGCGGCACCTCTCGAGGAGATCGTCGAAGAGGTCACCCACAAGATGGAGCAGCGCCTCAACTTCTCGTTCAAGCTCAAGATGGGTGCGCTCGATCCCGTCGTCGATACCGACCGCGTGGTGAAGATCGTGGAGGCATTCGACGGCAAGGTCGGATTCAGCATCGATGTGAACGCGCGCTGGGATCGTTTCACCGCGCTGCGTCACGTTCCGCAGCTCGTCGACGGCGGTGTGGAACTCATCGAACAGCCGACCCCGGCCGACCAGCTCGATGTCCTCGCCGAGATCAATCGCCGCGTCTCCGCACCCGTCATGGCCGACGAATCCGTCCAGACCCCGCACGACGCATACGAGGTCGCCAAACTCGCCGCGGCCGACGTCATCGCCCTCAAGACCACCAAATGCGGTGGTCTGCAGCGCAGCAAGGAAGTGGTCGCGGTCGCCAAGGCCGCCGGTCTTCGCTGCCACGGCGCGACGTCCATCGAAGGCCCGATCGGTACCGCCGCGTCCATTCATTTCGCATGCTCCGAACCCGGAATCAACTACGGTACGGAACTGTTCGGCCCCCAGTTGTTCGCAGTCGAGCTGCTGAAGAAGCCCCTCGAGTACTCCGAAGGACAAGTGCACCTGCCGGAGGGTCCCGGCCTCGGTGTCGAACTCGACATGGACGTCGTCAAGAAGTACGCGCGAGACTGACCCCCCACACCCGAAGAAGGAGAAAACCCCATGGCACTGTTCCACGTTCGGATGGACGTCAACATCCCGCGCGACCTCGACCCCGAGGTGCGCGCCGAGACCATCGCGAAGGAGAAGGCCTACAGCCAGGAACTTCAGCGGGCGGGTAAGTGGCCCGAAATCTGGCGCATCGTCGGCAAGTACAGCAACATCTCCATCTTCGACGTGGACTCGGCCGATGAGTTGCACGAGATCCTGTTCAACCTGCCGTTGTTCCCGTACATGAACATCGAGGTCATGGCGCTGACGAAGCACGGATCGGACGTCAAGTAGCCGCCTCCCGCTGGTACGGCACTCGAATATCCCACCCTTCTCGAAGGGGTGCGGATATTCGCTTGTAGGAGAAAAGCGGAATTCTGTTCGAGTGCGCAGTTATTGACGCGTTCTCTCACTGAAACCGTCGATAACTGCACGGTCGATCGGGTTATCCGTCCATCCGGCGAGACACTTGCATCCAGAGAGCGTCAACGATGTCCGGAACGACTTGCGGGAATGTAGAGTCCGGGGATGACTGGTCCTCAGCTCCTCCTCATCTCCGGTTCCTTGCGTGACGGGTCGAGCAACAGCGCGGCGATCCGCACGGTGGCAGCCCAGCTGGAGTCCGACGCCGACGTCACCGTCTACGCCGAAATGGGACTGTTGCCGCACTTCAACCCCGACGTCGAGGCCACGGCGTTGCCGGACGTCGTCGCGTGTCTGCGCAGGAACATCGACGACGCCGTCGCGGTCTTGATCTGCACGCCCGAGTACGCCGGAGCGCTCCCGGGCTCGTTCAAGAATCTGCTGGACTGGACCGTCGGTGGAATGGAGATTGTCGACAAGCCCGTGGCGTGGATCAACGTGTCGGCGAACGCAACCAATGCGGCGGGCGCTCATGCGTCGCTCGAGACCGTCCTGAATTACACGGGAGCCGACATCGTCCACGATGCCTGCCGGCATGTTCCGGTGGCCGCCGCGGATCTGTCGAGCGACGGACTGGTGAGCACGTCGGCCGTGGTCGACGAGCTGCGATCGGCGGCGCTGACGCTCCTCGAGCGAGTGCGGCAGGAACGGGCCTGACGAAGTGGACGCCCTGCGGGCGGCTGCACCCAACCGTACGGAGACCCTGCGGGTCCCTGAGCTTGCCTTCGGCCCCTTCCACACAGCTGCCCGGTCCCCATGTCCCGATAGACCACTTGTCGTCGATCGCGACCGACGCGCCCGCAGTCTGGGATGCATAGATCGAACCGCGGTCGAAACGAGATCGCCGAGTTCACCGGACTTACCGGGGCTCAGGTGCGATATGCGCCAGGGAAGTTGACCGAGGTAGGACTGGTACGGGTCGACGGGCGACAGGGCGTGCGGACAACTCGCTATGTGCGGAACTCGTAGTGTTGGTGCTCGACAGCCACATAGAGAAAGAAGGCGCACTGTGGGGCCGTAAATGTCACGGTCCCGTGCAATGCTTTGCCTGCAGGTCGTCGACCTGCACATTCGCCCCTCCCACACTGACAATATTTCGAGTGAGTGAGCGCTGGAATCGCTCACTGCGTCGACGCGGAACGAGCCGTACGCGGCCGGAGAAATCGGCACGCCGAGCGGTAAAGGACGGCCGGGGTGAGTCGGGGCCATACTCGAAGTATGAGCCTGCCGCTGCGCGACGTGTACGCCGAGCCCACCCTCGCCGACCTCCTGCCATCGGTGCTCGCTTCCGCGGGCGTCGCCGGTGAGATGAACCGTCTCGGGCTTGCCGAGTGCTCCCGGACGGTCGTGCTTCTCGTCGACGGTATGGGCTGGGAACTGCTGCAACGAAACAAGAAGGTTGCACCGTTTCTCACCTCCGCCCCCGGACACGCGATCCGCGCCGGCTTCCCCACGACCACCGCGGTGAGTATCGCGTCACTCGGAACCGGGCTGCCGTCGGGACGCCACGGCATCACCGGCTATCAGTCGTATGTCGACGAGATCGAAGCACCCCTCAATTGGCTGCGCTGGACACTCGCGGGCACCGCCATCGACAAGCGCGACGAACTGGTCCCCGAGGACGTGCAACCGCACCCGACGGCGTTCGAACGTGGCGCCGATGCGGGCATCGCCGTCACTACCGTCGTTCCGAAGCACTTCGACGGCAGTGGCCTGACCCGCGCTGTTCTGCGCGGCGGCGCATTCGTCGGGGTCTCCGCCTACGGTGATCTGCTCGCCCGTGTCGTGTCGGCAACCGGCGCCGACGAACGCAGCCTCGTCTACTGCTATCTCGGCGAGGTCGACACACTCGGCCACGTGTATGGGCCCGAATCCGATGCGTGGCTCGCGCAGCTCACTATCGTCGACCGGTTCGTCGAGCAACTCGCGGGTGCGCTTCCCCGCGGGACCCGGCTGCTCGTCACCGCCGATCACGGCATGATCGATGCTTCCCGCGGGCGACGCATCGACTTCGACCACACCCCAGGACTCGGTGAGGACGTGACCGTCATCGCCGGTGAGCCACGTTGTAGGCACGTCTACACCGACAGCGTCGGCGAGGTGCTCGAGCGCTGGCGAAACGAACTCGGCGAGCAGATGTGGGTCGGTACCCGCGACGAGGTGATCGCCGCCGGCCTGTTCGGTCCGGAGCCCGCGCCGTCGCTCGTCGGCCGCATCGGCGACATCGTCGCGATCGGAATGGGGGAGTCGTCGGTGATCCGCACGGACGGTGAACGGGTGATGTCGGAACTGCCCGGGCAACACGGCGCACTCACTGACGACGAACTACTCGTGCCACTGCTGTGTCTTCAGTGACAGGGCGTCTTCAGTGACAGGGTCGAGTGTGGTGAGCCGCAGAACTGGCCATGACGTGTGCAATGTCGCGTACCCGCGAACGCATTTGTCACATAGTGTGTGCACATGAGCTCCAGTGCTTCTGTGACCTGGCACGATCGAACGAGTCGGATCGCGCTGATCCTTCTCTGGATCGTCCGGATTCTCGTCAAGCCGATTCTGAGCATCTGGCCGAGCAACGACTTCGGAATCGGCCTCCTCGGCAGGCTTTCGTGGGTGGTCGACAAGGTCACCCCCAGGCCGCGGTCGGTGGAGATTGTCGACACCGATCTCGGCGGAGTGCCCGGCGAGTGCATCATCTCGCCCAAACCCGTCGATGACCCGCTCGAGGATGCCACCATCCTGTACTTCCACGGCGGCGGTTTCATCTTCTGCGGACCCTCGACACACCGGCAGTTGTGTGTGCAGCTTGCTCTCGATTCGGGTGCGCCCGTGTATTCGATGGACTATCGGCAGGTCCCGGCCGTCCCCATCGCGGGATCGGTCCACGACGCGATGAATGCGTACACCGCACTGGTCGAGACAGCAGTCGATCCCACCAGGATTATCGTCGGCGGCGACTCGGCCGGCGGATATCTCGCCGTCAAGGTCGCCGAACTCGCTGCGCGACGCGGTATCCAGCGGCCGGCCGCCGTCATCGGTTATTCGCCGTTGCTGAGCCTGGACCTCGACGACTCCGGTCACGATCTCGAGTACATGAAGAAGGATGCGTACCTGCCGATCGAGGCGCTCGAAAAGCTGCGCCCGCGCTGGCTCGCGGGTCAGGAAGCGATCGAAGGCGAGATGAACCCCGTCGACGCAGACCCGGCTCTCTTCCCTCCGATGTTCCTGTGTGCAGCCGAATTCGAACTCACCCGGCCCGACGTCGAGGACATGAGCGAGCGCCTCGCCGAGGCGGGAAACACGGTGGAGACGCACCTGTGGCGCGAGCAGATCCATGCGTGGCCGGTCCTCGCGCGAGCATTGCCCGAGGCGATGGAACTCATCGGGCTGAGCACCCGGTTCGCGCGGCATGCCGTCGTCGCCGTAGACAATGGACGCGCCGCCTAATGGGAGCTGTCGGGTCGTAGAGACTCGGTGCCGTAGCCGCCAGCAGGTGAGCACTTACGCCGCCGGAAGCATTCGACTTCTGAGGTCAGATCGTGCCCCTGCTGGTCGGCCGGGAGGCCAGACCGCTGATGGGGTGGCGTGCCCGCCGGGCAGTGGGGCGTGAGCACTGGATCCATTAGGCCGCGTGCCGCGCCTTCCGCAGGCTGCATGGGAAGCGAAGTGCCTGACCGAGGAGGATGAGTTGCTGCTGATCGGTGATGACTGGGCCGAGGACCACCACGACGTCGAGGTCCAGGACGCGACCGGCCGGAAGCTGGCCGCCGCGAGGCTGTCCGAGGGCGTAGAGGGGATCGCGAAGCTGCACGAGCTCGTCGCGAAGCACGGCGGCGCGGACCTGGACGCGGCCGTGGTGGTGATCGGGATCGAGACCGACCGCGGCTCGTGGGTGCAGGCCCTGATCGCCTCCGGCTACCAGGTGTACGCGATCAACCCCCGGCAGGTCGCACGGTTCAAGGAGCGGTACGGCACCTCGGGCGCCAAGAGCGACAAGGGTGACGCGCACGCGCTGGCCGACATGGTGCGCATCGACCGCGCCCAGCTGCGGCCGGTGGCCGGGGACAGCGAGCAGGCGCAGGCCGTCAAGGTCGTCGCCCGTGCCCACCAGACCCTCATCTGGGAACGCACCCGCACCTTCCAAAGGTTGCGCACCACTCTGCGCGAGTACTTCCCCGCCGCCCTGGCCGCCTACGCGGACCTGTCGCTGACCAGCACGGATGCGCTGGAACTGCTGACCAAGGCGCCCACCCCCGCGGCCGGTGCGAAGCTGACGCGCACCCAGATCACCGCCGTCCTGGCCCGTGCCCGCCGGCGCAACCGGGATGCGAAGGCGGCTACGATCCAGGCCGCGTTGCGCACGGAGCAACTCGGCCTGCCCGGGCCGGTCACGGCCGCCTATGCGGCCACGGCGGTGGCCCACGCGAAGCTGCTGATCGCACTGAACGAGCAGATAGCTCAGCTGGAGGGGCAGGTGAAGGCACATTTTCGAGCGCACCCGGACGCTGACATCTACCTCTCGATGCCCGGCATCGCGGAGATCACCGGTGCCCGGGTGCTCGCCGAGTTCGGAGACGACCCCACCCGCTACGCCTCCGCCAAGGCCCGCAAGAACTACGCCGGCACCAGCCCCATCACCCGGGCCTCCGGCAAGAGCCACACCGTCCAGGCCCGCTTCGTGCGCAACAACCGGCTCGCCGACGCCTTGCAGACCCAGGCGTTCTCCGCCCTGCGGGCCTCGCCCGGGGCTCGCCGCTACTACGACAAACAGCGTGCCCGCGAGGCCGGCTACAACCCCGCCCTGCGCCAGCTCGGCAATCGCCTCGTCGGCGTCCTCCACGGCTGCCTCAAGACCCGCACCCGCTATGACGAAGCGACCGCATGGTCGCACCACGCCCACCCGGAACCCCATGCGGCTTGACACCAAACGACATGGGGTGTCTGACCTGTCACAGGTTGGTGTTGAGTGGATCCGTCCAATCGGGAAGTCCGGCACTGTGGTCCTCGCTACCGGTAATCGAAAGATGCTGAGCACCAGCGGTGTACGACGTCATGGACAACGACCCGTAGTTCACCCCGGTGACGAGGGTGTCGGGCTGTTCTCCGGCGGCGGCGAGCAGACCTGCGAAATGCATCATCGGAATGAAGTGATCCGGTGTGGGAACAGCTTTCGCGAAATCGGCATGCTCGGCCAACGACGGTGTGTCGCCCGGTCGCTCGCGAAGTAGTTCGCCGGCGGCTTCGTCGAACCGCTTCGCCCAGTCGAAGCCCTCGTCCGGTTTACCTGCATCCAGCATGCGGAGGTTGTGCACGATATTGCCGCTGCCGACGATCAGAACACCCGAATCCCTCAGCGCCGCGAGTTTCGCACCGAGTTCCAGATGGTACTCGAGAGACTTGAATGCGTTGAGGCTCAGCTGCACCACCGGCACATCCGCGTTGGGAAACATATGGGTGAGCACAGACCACGTGCCGTGGTCGATGCCCCATGAATCGACGTCGCCACCCACCCATTTCGGACGGGCCAGGTCGGCGATCTCCTCTGTCAGCTCGGGCAGTCCGGGTGCGGGATACTCGACATCGAACAACTCCTGCGGGAATCCGAAGAAGTCGTGGATCGTGCGCGGCGACGGCATTGCCGTCACGGCTGTGGCATTGATGAACCAATGAGCCGAAATCGACAGGATCGCACGCGGCGTCGGCGCGGACTTCCCGAACGCGGCCCAGGCCTGCGTGTACCGATTCGATTCGAGAGCGTTGAGCGGGCTGCCGTGGCCGATGAACGCCACCGGCATGTGCGGGGTCATGAAACTCACTTACCTTTCCGGAGAGATACGAGGACGCAACCACTCGATGAGCTCTCCGAGCACCCGGTCGTTCTCGGGCTCATTGAACACCTCGTGGAACAACCCGTCGTAAAGCTTCAGAGTCAGATCTCGCGAGCCCGCGTGGTCGGCGATGAGCTGAGCACCTGCGGGGTCCGCCAGTGTGTCCGCGGTGCCGTGCAGCACCAGCACCGGCAACGTGAGCGACGGCAAACGCTGCGGCAGGCTCTGCTCGTTGTCGATCAGGACGCGCGCGATCCCGGCGGGAACCAATCCGTGGTGCACGAGCGGATCGGCCTGGTACGCCGCGACGACCGCGGGATCCCGCGACACGGCATTGCTGTCGAGTTTCTGCACCGGCAGGTCGGGGAGGAACCGGCCGATCACCTTGCCGATCTCCACGACGATGCCCGGCGTCCCGGACGTCACGATCACCGCCGGTCCGGACAGCGCAAGCGCCGTCAGACGATCCTGGTGGTCGAGCGCATACGCCAACGCGATAGCTCCACCCATCGAATGGCCGAGCAGGAAGACCGGCAAACCCGGATACGCCTGCGTTGCGATATCGACCAGCGAATCGAGGTCGTCGGTGAAATCCGACATTTGCCGTGCATGCAGTCGTTTGCCGCCCGAGCGGCCGTGGCCGCGATGGTCGGGAGCGAACACGACCAGCCCCAGCTCGGTAAGGCGCCGCGCGACGTGATCGTAGCGGCGTGCATGCTCACCGAGTCCGTGCGTGAGAACCAGCACGCCTGCGATCTCGACGTTGTCGGGCGACCACAGGTCGTACACGATCCGAGTGTCGTTGCCTCCGTTGAACGAGGACTCGGTGTGCTGCATGGGCATCTCCTACCGGCTGGTCGACGTGCTGTCCTCGCATCCTTGCACGAGTACCAGGTGCGGTCTTGTAAGTAAGCCGAGACCGGAGGAACCTCGGAAAAGGGGACTGTAAGCGAGAGGGACAGCGATGGACACCCTGATCACCGAAATTGCCCCCGACATCTACCGCCTGTCCACATTCGTCGACGAGGCGAACCTGACGATGAACCAATTCCTCATCGACGGCGATGAGCCACTGCTGTTCCACACTGGGTACCGCGCATTGTTCCCCCACGTTTCCGAGGCCCTCGCGCGAGTGGTCCCGCTGGATCGACTGCGGTGGATCACGTTCGGTCACGTCGAGGCCGACGAATGCGGCTCCATGAATTCCTGGCTGGAAGTCGCGCCGTCAGCGGAGGTTGCGCACGGAGCAATGGCTTGCTTCGTCCAGGTGAACGACCTCGCAGATAGACCTCCACGGCCCTTGCAGGACGGCGATGTTCTGGACACTGGCCGCCGCAGGGTCCGCCACATCGACACACCTCACGTTCCGCACGGGTGGGATGCCGGACTGATGTTCGAGGAGACGACCTCGACGCTGCTGTGCGGCGACCTGTTCACAGCATTCGGGAAGTATCCGGCGCAGACAGACCATGAGATGGTCGGTCCCGCACTGGCTGCTGAGGATCTGGGGCACGCGACGTGCTTGACGCCGGAATTGGCGCCCACCATCCGAGCTCTCGCCGATCTGCAGCCGCGTACACTTGCGCCGATGCACGCACCGGCATACGACGGAAACGGTGTCGCGGCCCTGGAGGAGCTGGCGATAGCCTACGAAACGCGCTTCACCGCTGCGGTCGATGCACTCCGCCACGACGGTGCGTAATTCGATTGACACGGCGCAGGACGAACGTACCCTGGACGACGTGATTCAAGCGCTTCTTTTCAACTGACGACGCAAGCCCCGCGACCCGTGATGTAGCCGGGCGGGGCCGACGCGTGTCCCCAGGCCGCCCACACGGCCGTTCGTCAGAAGCGCAGTCGTCCATATTGCCGTGGTCGACGCGCCTCCATCCGGAGGAAGAATGACCATCACTATCACCCTGCCTCGGCGCGCGCGTGCGCAGCTCGGAGCGACCGGCGTGCACATCGCTCGCGGTGGCCGTCCTGTACTGCAGGGCGTCGACCTCGCCTTGACGCCCGGTGCGAGGCTCGGTGTCGTCGGCGACAACGGTCGCGGCAAGACGACGCTGATCAACGTGCTGGCAGGCCGGCTCGAACCAGATGCGGGCACAGTGCGGTGCTTCGGGTCGCTTGGGTTCGCCGAGCAGGAGATGGCCGTCACCGAGACCCGCACGGTCGGTGACCTCATCGACATCGAGCTCGTCCATGTTCGTGAAGTGCTGCGCCTGCTCGACGAGGCAACAGTTGCCCTCGCCGAGCAGGAACCCGGTGCGGCGGAGTTGTATACCGACGTCCTCGATGCCGCCGAGCAGCTTGACGCGTGGGACGCCGACCGGCGCGTCGATTCCGCCCTCGATGCCCTGGGAGCGATAACCGATCGGTCGCGGCTGCTCACCGAAATGTCGGTGGGACAACGCTACCGCGTTCGGCTGGCTGCTCTGCTCGGCGCCGAGCACGATTTCCTGCTCCTCGACGAACCGACCAACCACCTCGATGCGTCAGGGCTCGAGTACCTCACCGAGCGGCTGCGTACCACCCGCAGTGGCGTCGTCCTCGTCAGTCACGATCGTGCTCTGCTCACTGACGTCGCGACGTCGATTCTCGACCTCGACCCCAGTGTCGACGGTCGTCCACGCCTGTACGGCGGCGGGTACGCCGGATATCGCAAGGGACGTGTCGCGGAGTACGAGCGATGGGTCGACGAGTACAACCGTCAGCAGGCGGAGCATGCGCGTCTGGCCGTGGATCTCGAGGCAGCCCGGAACCGGCTCGTCTCCGGCTGGCGCCCCGACAAGGGGACCGGCAAGCACCAGCGCGCCACCCGCGCCCCTGCCCTGGTGCAGTCGGTGCATCGACGGCAGGAGACGCTCGACGAGCATGCCGTCACCACTCCACCACCGCCGCTGAAATTCTCGATGCCCGCGCTCGGCGCGGAGCTCGACGGGATCGGTACCGACGCGCCGCTGATTCGAGCAGAGGACGTTGCCGTGTCGGGCCGTCTCCCCACGCCGGTCTCACTCACGCTCGGTGCGGGCAGCCGGCTCGCCGTGACCGGGCCCAACGGCGCAGGCAAGTCGTCGTTCCTTTGTGTGCTCGCAGGCGAATTACCACCCACCTCCGGAGATCTGGACATCGTCGAGCACGTACGGGTCGGGCGGCTCGCCCAGGAATCACCATCGCCGTCCGGGGCGTCCGTGAGGGACGTGTACGACAGGCACATCGGCGCGCTCGAATCCGCAGGTGTTGTGGGGGGTGCGGAGGTGGTGGCGCTCGAGGAGCTGGGTCTGTTCACCGATCATGATCTGGATCAACGAGTTCGGGATCTGTCGATGGGACAGCAACGCAGACTGGATCTCGCGATGGTACTCGCCGCACGGCCCCATGTGCTGTTGCTCGACGAGCCCACCAACCATCTGTCGATCACGCTCGTCGACGAGCTGACCGACGCGCTCGGGGTGACCGATGCGGTGGTCGTGCTCGCGACACATGACCGGCAGCTGCGACGAGATATCGCCGACTGGCCGCATCTCGAGCTGGAAAGGACTTCCTGAAGTCGTGTGGATTCGAGCCTGTCCAATCCGGACTCGAATCCACACTCTCTCAGCCGTACACCTGCGCGTAGAGATCCCGGATCTCGGCGTCGGTGGGAATGAGCGGATTGTTGTTCGGCGACCCGGAGGCCAGGGCCTGCTCGGCCATGAGGGGGATCAGCTCGTCCCACCGCGCTTTGTCGATGCCGTAGGCCTTGGGAGTCGGGACCTCGACATCGCGGCACAGTTCGTGTAGTGCCTCGACGAGGTTGTTCGCCGCGGCTGTGTCGTCGTCGCTGCTGGTGGCCACGCCCAGTGCTCGCGCGCAGTCGGCGTAGCGGGATTCTGCTGCTCCGGCAGAGAAGGCGGTGACGGCGGGGAAGAGCATCGCGTTCGACAGTCCGTGCGCGACATGGAAATGCGCACCGATGGGTCGGCTCATACCGTGCACGAGGGCGACGGACGAGTTGGAGAACGCGATCCCGGCCTGGGTGGCGGCAAGCATCATCTGCTCGCGTGCTTCGGCGTCGCTGCCGTCGACATACACACGTCGCAGCATGCGGCCGATCGTGCCGATGGCGATGAGCGCAAGGCTGTCGGAGAAGGGGTTGGCCTTGCGGCTGACGTAGGCCTCGATGGCGTGGGTGAGGGCGTCGACACCGGTGTCGGCGGTCAGTCGCGGCGGCATCGACAGGGTCAGTCGGTAATCGATCACCGCAGCCGTCGGCAGGAAGGCGAGGCCCGGGCAGAGCATCTTCTCGTCGCTCGAGCTGTCGGTGATCACGGTGAATTGGGTTGCCTCCGAACCGCTACCGGCGGTGGTGGGAACGGCGATGACCGGCAGGGCGGGGCCGACGTTGTTACGCGGGGCTTTGTAATCGCGCATCTGCCCGCCCTGTCGGCCGAGAATGCCGAGGGCCTTGGCTGTGTCCATCGGGCTGCCGCCGCCGAACCCGATCACCGAGTCGGCGTCGTGCTCGGTGAGCGCGACGACACCCGCAGCGAGTGAGTCGGTGGTCGGGTCGGGTACGGCGTCGGCGAACAGGCGTGGTGTGACGCCGGCTGCCTCGAGGTTGCCGAGCATCTTCTGGGCGGCGCCGGTACCCACTTGGAACGAATCGGTCACCACCAGTGGGCGTGACAGGCCGAGGCTCGAGACGACGTCGCCGATCTCGCCGACGGCGCCGCCACCGATACGCATGATGCGGGGCAGTGCGATGGGTGCAGTCATGGTCGGATCATGTCATCCGAAGGCTGAAGTGGGGTGTCATCATCTCGAAGTCGGTGCTGAGCAGGACGAGAGGATTACTCGCACTGAGCAGTGAAGCGGAAGGCTCTACAGGAACCCCGGCAGCGACGAGCCGGTTCCGAGTCGGCACTGGAGATCTGCGATGAAGCTACCGGTGGGTATGCACTGGTATGCGACCCCTGTAATCGACGGGCCCGTGGCCGACTCCGGTGGAGCGGCATTCGCGGTTCCGATCGTCACTGTGGTGAGCCCTGCTGCAAGTGCGAGAACGAAGATCGACTTACGCATGAGAGTCCTTTTTCGATGGTCGGACGGGATGCGAATCTAGCACGAACTTCCATTGAATAGCCCTGGGCTCCAAAGTGTTCGGTGAAATTTCCCAAATCAGCCCCTACGCGACTGGGTGGGCGAGGGTTGCCGAGTGGCCGATGGTGGCGTCGCCGTCGAGCATCGTCTTCATGAAGTGCTGCTGTTCGCGCACACCCCGCGCGGCGGCACGTTCGCGTCCGCCACGGCGTAGCGCAGCACACGACCGAAGGAGGTTGAGTGGCAGTTTGAGTACCGGGTACCAGGGCAGGACGAACATCGGCAGGCCGAGTTCCCGCATCGCGCCGGGGCCGAGGAAGGTCGCCGTGATCGACAGGTGCTGCGATCGCGCCAGCCTGCGCCGGAAACTCGGCCTGGTCGAATAGTTCCAGGCCAGTGGGTCGTCGGCCATGGGGACAGAAAGCTGCTTCGTGGTCTCATCCGGTGTCGAAAGTGCATACGACGTGTGGAGGAGCACGCGGACGCAGTCGCGGAAGCCGATGGGCAGGAACTCGTCGGCTACTCCCATCAGCGTCCCGACGTACCGGGTCAGGTGAGCAACGGCCTCGTACTCTCCGGGGCGGCTCACCATTCCCATGCCGATGCCGCCGATAACCGGTGCGACGAGCGCGCCGACGAGGGTGGCAGCCATGTCGGTCTGATTGATGGGTATACCCCACGTTTCGGTGCTCCAGTCGGGCATGGCCGAGACATGGCGCCGGACGATCGCGTGGATGAGCCGGACATGAACGGTCGAGCGGTAGCCGGCGCCTCCAGGGGCGAGTCCGCCGGGACTGATGACGTCGATCGCCCACTGTGATGTTTCGGCGAATCGCGCGTTCGACCCTTTCTCGAGCGCCCCGGTCCGCAGGAGTGTCTGGTTGAATCCGGAGAACATGTAGCCGCCGAGCAAGGCGACGTCGCGGGCTATGTACAGACCATCGGCTCCGCCGCTGCGCATCACACGCGCCCCGAGTTCGATCTTGTCCCAGTCGACCCAGTCGGGCACGGTTTCGACTTCGGTGAAGAAATCTCGGAGTGGCGGGGGCGCGTCGTCGAGGCTGTCGATGCCGTCGGCGAGCGCCTTCTCGAACAGCGGTCGGGTGTCTGCCGACCCGGCCGAGTACATCCAGTCGACGAGCCGGTCTGCGGGTGCGTCCCCGACGAGAAGGCATTCGCCCATGCGGCGAAATTCTGCCTCGTCGGGCTTGCGCAGCCCCATGATCAGGCCGAACGCTTTGATCCCTGCGGGAACAGCACACGGTGCTTCGGGGTGGCGCGACGGAATTGGAGTGGTCATGCACGGCCTTTCAGCGTCCGAACTATGACAATTGATGTTGTCAGATGTTCGGTCACTCGTCCAGAGCTGGAAGTCCCGTCTTCGGCGACGGACGGCCGGAGGAGTCAGCTACCGGCGTCGCGCGCGGGAGCAACACTGTTGCTCGCGGGCACGATCGAATGTGCGAGGGCCTGGACCAGGAACTCGAGTTCGGGGGTCGGGGCCGTGCCGCTCCGTACGACGCCGCATACCGGCACCCGCAGCAGACGACGGTTGTCGCGCATGAACTTCAGCCCTTTGCTGGGAGTCTCGGAGGCGGTGCTGGCGTACAGCACCGTCCAGGCGCGCGGATTGGTGAGGACTTCGAGGGTGGCCGTGTGGTCGCTCGCGATCGCCGGACCGAGGCGGACACGTCGCCCCACTTCGACGAACGCGTCCTCTATGACGCGGTGCAGCAGCACCTGGCTGTTCCGCGGCGGAAGCAACAGGGGAAAGTGGGCCAGCTCGCCGAGGTCGACGGTCGAGAATGCGGACAGCGGATGGTGGCCCGAGGTGACGATCACCAGATCCTCGATGCCGAGCCGCACGGTCTCGAGCCCCGGCCGATCCACCTCGCCGCGAATCAGGGCGAGGTCGGCTTCGCCGGAGGCGACAGCGTTGACACGGTCGGTGAAATCCTTGATGACGAACTCGACGTCGATGTGGGGGTAACGCTCGCGGACCTGGGAGATTGCGTCGAGGCTCTGCGTCGCGAAGCTCATGTTGGCGGTGATGCGGATGCTGTCGCGAGGCTCGGTGGCCACTTCGAAGGCGCGCGCTTCGAGGCTGAGTACTTCCGACGCGATCGGCATCAGCCGCAGGCCGGCAGCGGTGAGCTTGACCGATCGCGTGGAGCGGTCGAACAGACTCGTGCCCAGCTCATGCTCCAGTTTCGCGATCTGGTGGCTGATCGCGGACTGCGAGATGAAGCACCGCTCGGCCGCGCGGGAGAAGCTGGACTCCTCGCCCACCGCGAGGAAATAACGTAGCTGCCGGAAGTCCATCTCACCTCATTTATGAGCAGAACAGATAACAGTTTTTCGAATATCCCAGGTTACTGGATACCAAGGGAGGTAGATACCTAGGTTGGAGGTCATACATGAACTTCAATGTGGAGGTATCGACAGCATGGGTGGTGCAGACAAGGGAGTGACGACCGTCGTCGACCGGACCGAGGTAGTGATCGTCGGATCCGGATTCGGTGCTCTCGCCGTGGCGAAGAAGCTCGGTAAGGCAGGCACACCGTTCGTCCTCATCTCGGAGACCACCGAGCACCTGTTCCAGCCCTTGCTGTACCAGGTCGCGACGGGCGTCATTTCGCCCGGCGAGATCGCTCCCTCCGTGCGCGCCATCCTCGCGAAGTACCCGAACGCCGATGTGCGTCTCGGCCGCGTGGTCGATGTGAACCCCGACGACAACACCGTCGTGTACGAGGCGGGCGGCAAGCGTCACACGCTCGGCTACGAGCACCTCGTCGCCGCGACCGGCGCTCGGCAGGCCTACTTCGGCCGCGACGAGTTCGCCGACCTCACCTTCGCTCTCAAGACGGTCGACGACGCCGAACGCCTGCGTCGCCAGATCATCCGCTGCTTCGAGGAAGCACACATCACGACCGACCCGGAGCTCCGCAAGAACCTGCTCAGCTTCATCGTCGTGGGCGCAGGCCCGACGGGTGTCGAACTGGCCGGGCAGATCAAGGAACTCGCCCAGCGCTACTTCGCGGAGTCGATCGGCAACATCAAGGGCGAGGACGTCACCGTCACGCTCGTCGAGGGCGCCGACAAGGTACTCCCGCCGTTCGGCGGCAAGCTCAGCGAGTACTCGAAGGAATCGCTCGAGAAGGCAGGCGTCGACGTCGTCGTCAACACGATGGTCACCGACATCGACGAGCACGGCGCGACCCTGAAGACTGCGAACACCGACGAGACCCGTCGCCTCACGGCCGAGACGATCATCTGGTCGGCCGGGATCCAGGCCAACGATTTCGCCGGCGTGCTCGCTGAGCGCACGGGCTGCGAGACCGTCCGGGGCGGCCGTCTTCTCGTCGACAACGACTTCACCGTCGGACGCGCCGACAACATCTACGCCATCGGCGACATGGTCACGCTCGACAACCTGCCCGCGCAGTCGCCGTTCGCGATGCAGGGCGGCCGGCATGTCGCGAAGCTGATCCTCGGCAAGGCACCCGCGGGGACCGCGTTCCAATACCGCGACAAGGGCAGCATGGCGATCATCAACCGCTTCCGCGCGATCACCCGCGTCGGCAAGATCGAACTCACCGGGTTCATCGCGTGGGTCCTGTGGCTCGCTGTGCACCTGGTGTACCTCGTCGGATTCCGCAACCGGTACATCGCGGTGATGTCGTGGTGCGGTTCGTTCCTCGGCCACCGTCGCCCGCACTTCTACTACGCACAGGAACTCGAACCGGCAGCCCCTGCCGAGGCGGGGAAGCCGGCCGACGCGCCGAAGTCGGACGCATCGAAGGCCGATGCGCCCAAGACGGACGCGACCAGGAACCTGAGCAAACGGGCGAAGAAGAAGGCTGCGGCCGCTGCACGGGAACCCGTCCCGGTCTCGTAGAAATCGCGCATCCGCGCGGATGTTCACGCACGAGGTCCGACCGGCACATGCCGGCCGGACCTCGGTGCATTCGTGCCCCGGGACCGATGTGTGCGCCATGGGATCCGACCGGGTATATGTATGCGAAAGGGGGGCGCACACCAGGTCACGCATGGTGTGCGGTAGTCAGCACCCTCCTCCCATCACCGAGAGGAGTCGATGTGTCGATCCGATCCACGTCCAACGCCAAGGTCAGGTCCCAGACCCAGCATCAGCGTCCGCACCGCATCGTCGAGCACGATGGTCCTTCGTTCACCGAGGCCATCCATTCCCGTTTGTTCTCGAATTACGAGCCTCCGCGAGGTGATCGTCCCGGAGCGGCCTGACGTCGACGAGACAGTAGGGCAGACTGCGAGAGTATGAGCGCATCGTCGAAGATCCAGAGCACACGTATCGTCCTTGCGTCTCGCCCCGACGGGACGCCTACAACCGACAACTTCCGAACCGAGGTCGTCGACCTCCCCGCCCTGTCCGACGGGCAGATCTTGCTGCGGACCGTCTACCTTTCCCTCGATCCCTACATGCGCGGTCGCATGAGTACCGCAAAGTCGTATGCAGATCCTGTGGAACTCGACGACGTGATGGTCGGCGGCACGGTCGGGCAGGTCGTCGAATCGCGACACTCGAGTCTCGCTGTGGGCGACTATGTTCTCGCGGGCGCAGGCTGGCAGTCGCACGCCGTCATCAATGGTGACGAGGTGCGCAAGCTCGATCCCGACGCAGCACCGCTGTCCACAGCGCTCGGCGTGCTGGGAATGCCGGGCTTCACGGCCTATTCGGGACTGTTGAAGATCGGGCAGCCGAAGAAAGGCGAGACCGTTGTCGTGGCGGCGGCGACCGGACCTGTCGGATCTGCGGTCGGCCAGATCGCGAAACGCAAGGGTGCTCGCGCAGTCGGTATCGCGGGCGGACCGGAGAAATGCAAGGCGCTGCTCGACGAGTTCGGGTTCGACGCAGCCGTCGACCACCGCGACCCCGACTTCGCGCAGAAGCTTGCCGACGCGGTACCCGATGGCATCGACGTGTACTTCGAGAACGTCGGCGGGCACGTCGCCGATGCGGTGATGCCGCTGCTGAATCTCTACGCGCGGATACCGGTGTGCGGTCTGGTGGCGCAGTACAACGGCGCCGACCTCGAGCGCCGCGACCGGCTGCCCGGCTTCTTCTCGCTCGTTCTCGTCAAGAGCCTCACGATCCGGGGATTCATCCAATCGGAATTCGTGTCCGAGATGTACCGCGACTTCCTTCGCGAGGCCTCGGAGTGGGTACGCAGCGGTGACCTGAAGTATCGAGAGGACATCGTCGACGGTCTGGAAAACGCGCCGGAAGCGTTCATCGGCCTGCTCGAAGGGAAGAACTTCGGCAAACTGCTCGTGCAGGTCGCGCCGGAACAGTAATGCGTCAGCGACGTGGCGTGCCCGTCGACCACAGTGCCCACAGCACCAGCACGGGCTGGAAGAACAGTCGGATGAGACGCTTCCGGTCGGTGTCGAGGCCGAACGCGCTGCGGCGGTGGAGATACTGCGCAAGGTTGCCGGGGAAAACCGCGACGAAGAACAACGCGGCGATCCGGCCCACGCGGACGCGGTCCCGCGGGAGGACGGCGAGGCCGGCGCCGAGCATGATTTCCACCCCGCCCGACGCCATCACCACTCCGTCCTTGTCCATCGGGACCCAGTCCGGAACTTGCGCCTGAAAGTCCTTACGAGCCCAGAACAGGTGACTCATCCCCGCGAACACCAGGGCCGCGGCGAGGAGATACCGCGCAATCGTCCTCGGCCGAGTGGTAGGTGGCGTTTCCGTCTGCTGATCGGTCATGCTGCGATCGTACGGAGCAGACGGCCCCCGCGGCGGCATCTCGACATCTTCGCCGCGGGGCCGGGCAGCGGATCAGGCGATGCGCTCGAACACCGCGGCGAGACCCTGTCCGCCGCCGATGCACATCGTTTCGAGTCCGTAACGTCCTTCGCGGCGGTCCAATTCGCGCAGCAGTGTCGCGAGGATACGACCGCCGGTCGCGCCGACCGGATGACCGAGGGAGATGCCGGAGCCGTTGGGATTGAGCCGGCTGTCGTCGGCTTCGATGCCCCACGTGCGGGTCACCGCGAGGGCTTGGGCGGCGAACGCCTCGTTGAGTTCGATGATGTCCATATCGGCGAGCGTCAGGCCGAGACGGCCCAGCGCTTTCTCGCTGGCCGGCACCGGGCCGATTCCCATGGTGCGTGGAGGGACTCCGGCCACCGCCCAGCTCGCGAGCCGGGCGAGCGGGCGCAGGCCGAGCTGTGCGGCCTTGTCTGCGGTGGTGACGATCGCGAGTGCGGCGCCGTCGTTCTGGCCGCTCGCGTTGCCCGCGGTGACGGTGGACTCGGGATCGACCTTGCCGCGGATCGGACGCAGCTTCGCGAGTGTCTCGACGGTGGTGTCGGCGCGGGGATGTTCGTCGGTGTCGACGACCAGCGGATCACCTTTGCGCTGCGGCACTGTCACCGGCACGATCTCCTGTGCAAAGACACCGTTGTGCTGCGCGGCGACGGCGCGCTGGTGCGACTGCACCGCGAGTGCGTCCTGATCCTCTCGGCTGATGGAGAATTCGGCGCGCAGGTTCTCGGCCGTCTCGATCATGCCGCCGGGAACGGGGAAGTCGCGGCCTCCGGCGGTGACGCGTGCCCGGGCGAGGCGGTCGTCGAGTGAGACTGCTTCGCCTTTGACTCCCCAGCGCATCCCGGTCGCATAGAACTCGGCCCGGCTCATGGACTCGGCGCCGCCGGCAAGGATCAGGTCGCTGCCGCCGGTCTGGACCTGCATGACGGCCTGCACGATCGCCTGGAGGCCGGAGCCGCAGCGGCGGTCGACCTGGATGCCGGGAACGTCGACGCCGAGACCGGCGTTCAGTGCGGCGATGCGTCCGATCGCGGGGTTCTCACCGCTCGGGGAAGCTTGCCCGAGAATCACGTCGTCGACGTCGGAACCCGAGATGCCGGTGCGCGAGATGATTTCGCGGATGACGGTGGCGGCGAGGTCTTCCGGTGCGATGTCCTTCAGGACGCCGCCGAAGCGGCCCACCGGGGTACGAAGCGGTTCGCAGATCACTACATCGGTCATCAGTTCTCTCTCCGATCAATTCGTCTGGGTGCGGGCGTAATCCGACGAGATCTCGTCCGCGGTGGAAACCAGGGTGGGGACCAGCCGGTCGCGGAGGGTTCCGATCGGGTAGCGGGCGGCGTGGGTGGAGATGTTCACCGCGGCCACCACAGTGCCGGATGCGTCGCGGATCGGTGCGGCGAGCGACCGCAGTCCCTCTTCGAGTTCCTGGTCGACGATGCAGAATCCTTCGCGGCGCACCTTGTCGAGTTCGGCGCGCAACGTATCGCGGGTCTGCACGGTGGTACCGGTGATGGGTGCCAGGTCGGCGCGGGCGAGGTAATCGTCGAGTTCGACGTCGGGCAGGCCGGCGAGCAGGACGCGGCCCATCGACGTGGCATACGCGGGGAACCGGGTGCCGAGGGTGATCGTGACGGTCATGATGCGGTTGACCGGAACGCGGGCGACGTAGACGACGTCGTCGCGATCGAGCACCGACACCGACGTCGACTCGTGGATCTTCTGGGCGAGAGATTCGAGGTGGGGTCGCGCGATCTCGGGCAGCGAAAGCGCCGACAGGTAGCTGTATCCCAATTCGAGTACCCGCGGAGTGAGCCAGAATTGGGATCCGTCGGTGCGTACGTAACCGAGCTCGGTCAATGTGAGCAGGAAACGGCGCGCGGTCGCGCGGGTGAGGCCGGTGGCGCGTGCGACGTCGGACAGGGTGCGGCGCGGGTTCTCTGCGTCGAACGCTTTGATGACCGACAGTCCGCGGGCGAGCGATTGGACGTAGTCGGGCGAGGCGTCCTTCACGACCGGGCTCGAATCGGTATCGGTCACGACAGGTTCTTCTTCAGGTGCTCGGTGATCAGCTGCGTGACCGTGTCTGCCTGTTCGACGTTCGCGAGATGCGCGCCGGGTGCGACGACGTGGAACTCGGCGGTGGCGATGCCGTCGGCCATGGCCTGCATCACGGCGGGCGGGGTGGCGGGGTCTTCTTCGCCTGCGATCACGAGAGTGGGTGCGGTGATGCGGGCAAGACCGTCGCGGCCGTCCCAGGTCGCGAGGGCTTCGCAGCATGCGGCGTAGCCCTCATCGGTGGTGCCCTCGACCATCGCGACGTGCCTGCTGACGAGGTCTGGATCGCTCTCGGCGCGACCGGGACTGAACCAGCGCGACACGATGGATGCGGCGATGGAGGCCAATCCGTCGGTGCGCACGGTCTGGGCACGATCGAGCCACGGCTGGGCGGGCAGGAACGCCGAGGACGTGCACAACAGCGTGAGCGAGTCGACGCGCTCGGGATGGTTGGCCGCGAGCCACTGGCCCACGGCGCCCCCGAGGGAGAGTCCGACGTAGTGCACGGACTGCACGTCCAGGGAGTCGAGCAGCGCGAGGATGTCGGCTCCCAGTGCGCTCATCGTGTAAGGGCCGGGCGGTGTGGGCGACGAACCGTGCCCGCGGTGGTCGACAGCGACGACGTGCCAGGTCGAGGACAGTGCGTCGATCTGCGACTGCCACATCGACAGGTCGGATCCGAGTGAGCCGAGGAAGAGCACAGTCGGCGCGGACGGGTCTCCGTGCTGTTCGTAGTGCAGCGTGACAGTCAATGCATGCTCCATTTGTTCGCAATGAGGACGGATGGACGCTATGCGGACAGGCTAGTGCGGTCCTGAGCGTGAAGCAACGGCCTTTGGCGGATTTGTTCGTATTGCGGACGAGGGTTCACATTACGTACGTCGCCGGTTATTCTGGCATGCATGGACAAAGTCGTTGCCTCCGCCGCCGAGGCAGTAGCCGACATCCCCGACGGTGTGACCATCGCCGTCGGTGGATTCGGCCTGGTCGGCATCCCCGAGATCCTCATCGACGCGCTTCTCGAGCAGGGCGCGACCGACCTGGAGACTGTCAGCAACAACTGCGGTACCGACGGTTTCGGTCTGGGCCTGCTTCTCGAGAAGGGCCGTATCCGTCGCACGATTTCGTCGTACGTCGGTGCCAACAAAGAATTCGCCCGTCAGTACCTTTCGGGTGAGCTCGAAGTCGAGCTCACCCCGCAGGGCACACTCGCCGAGCGGATGCGGGCCGGTGGCGCGGGTATCCCCGCGTTCTTCACTCCCGCAGGTGTCGGTACCGCGGTCGAAGAAGGCGGCCTGCCGCTGCGCTACGACGGGCACGGCGGCATCAAGCTCGCCTCGCAGCCCAAGGAAACCCGCGAGTTCGACGGCCAGACCTACGTGATGGAACGGGGTATCGCCGCCGACTACGCACTCGTGCACGCCTGGAAGGGCGATCGGCACGGCAACCTCGTCTACCGGGCCTCGGCCCGCAACTTCAACCCGCCCGCCGCGGCCTCGGGGCGGATCACGATCGCTCAGGTCGAGCATCTCGTCGAGCCGGGCGAACTGGATCCCAACGAGATCCACACCCCCGGTATCCACGTGCAGCGAGTGGTGCACGTCGGCAAGATCGAGGTCGGAATCGAGAATCGGACGGTGCGCTCATGACACAGTCGGCAAAGGGCATGACCCGCGAGCAGATGGCCGCGCGCGTCGCCGGAGAACTGCGCGACGGTCAGTACGTCAACCTCGGTATCGGCATGCCCACGCTGGTGCCGAACTTCATCGAGCCCGGCATCGAGGTCATCCTGCACGCAGAGAACGGTGTGCTCGGCGTCGGCCCGTACCCCACCGAGGACGAGCTCGATCCCGAGCTCATCAACGCGGGTAAGGAAACGATCACCGCGATCCCCGGTGCCTCGTACTTCGACTCGTCGCAATCGTTCGGCATGATCCGCGGCGGTCAGATCGATGTCGCAGTGCTCGGTGCGATGCAGGTCTCGGCCAGGGGCGATATCGCCAACTGGATGATTCCGGGCGCCATGGTCAAGGGCATGGGCGGCGCGATGGACCTCGTGCACGGCGCCAAGCGCGTCATCGTGATGATGGATCACGTCACCAAGAAGGGCGACCCGAAGATCCTCGAGGAATGCGCACTTCCGCTCACCGGCAAACGGTGCGTCCAGCGGATCATCACCGATCTCGCCGTCATCGATGTCATCGACGAGGGGCTGAAGCTCGTCGAGACCGCGCCCGGTGTCACCACCGAAGAAGTGGTCGCTGCGACGGCCGCGAAGCTCATCGTCTGACGGTCCGGCCTTGCTACATCAGCGCGCCTCCGGGTCCTCTGGGCCCGGAGGCGCTGTGCTGTCCGGATCGGGCGGTGGCGACGTCGAGTCGGGTTGTTCGATCAGCGCGTACCGCGTCCCGTAGGACTCGACGAGAGCCTGCAGGATCGCGACCACCGGCACCGATACGAGTGCTCCGACCGCGCCGAACAGGGTCGCCCCGACGATCACCGAACCGAAGGCCACCGCAGGATGGATCGACACGGTGCGTGCCGTGATCCGGGGGTGCAGCACATAGTTCTCGACCTGTTGATAGAGCGTGCCGAACACGACCACCCACACCCCATCGAGTGGTTGCGATGCGGCAGCGATGATCGCGGGCAGTGCGATCGCCAGATACGTACCGAGCGTCGGGATGAACTGGGAGACGACTCCGGTCCAGATCGCGAGCGGTAACCAGTAGGGCACGCCGATGATCAGCAGGAAGATCCCGGTCGCGATGGTGCTCGCCGCCGCGAGGATCAACCGCGACACGACGTAGCCGCCTGCTTTCTCGACCGACGTTTCCCATACCTCCGCGATCACTTTCTGCTGCCGCGCGGGAAACCAACTCGAGATCGCCCGCCGCATCTTCGGGCCCTCTGCAGACATGTAGAACACGAACAGAAGAATCGTCAGCAACTGGAAGAGCGTGCCGACCAGGGTGCTCACGACGCCGAGCACGCCCGGTGTGAATCGCTGCGCGAGATCGCGGATCGTGTCCGGCGTGAGGTGGAGCAGGTCGTCGCCGGTCTTGAAGTTGGTGTCGAATGTGCGGTTCGCCCAATCGGTCACCCGCGACAGAGCGTCGGGAAGTGTGGTGAGCAACTGTGCCACCTGTTCGGCGAGGATGGTGCCGAACAGCGCGAAGAACCCGACGGTGAGCACGAACAGGCTCACCATGACCAACCCGGTGCCGGCCCCTCGCCGGAGGCCTCGACGCTCCAGCAGGTCGACGATCGGCTCGATGGTGACGCTGAACAGCCACGCCAGGAAGATCAGGCCGAGAAAGCCTTTCAGGTTGTGGAACAACCAACCCGACATCTGGTAGAACGCGATCGCAAAGAGCACTGCGATGATCGTCGGTCGTAACCACCGAGGCGCACGTGGACGGTCCGCAGTATCGGCGTCATTGCTCATCGCACCTCCTCGGGCGATCTGCTCTGACGCGAAATCTACTCGGCGTTCCTGCTTTGCGCGGCGGTACCGGCTTCGACAATCCGGAGGAAGCGGGTTGTGAGCTCCGCCAGTTCGCCTGCGTGCGACCGCGGCGACCAGTGCCCCGCGTCGAGCGGCTCGCGGTGCAGATCCGTCACCCACCGTTCGGTGTCCTCGTATCCGACAGGGCGTACTGCCAGGTCACGAAGATTCTGGACGAGCTGCACCGGAACGTCGGTTCGCCGTTCGCGCGGCCGGAGCAGATGCCGGCGCACGTTCGCCCGGTACAGCTTCAGTCCGTGCACCATGTCGTCGGCGACGGTGGGTGCGAGCGGCCCGATCGCCGCGGGATCGGTGCGATCGAAGGCACCGACGAAGCCCGGCCAGTGCCGGGAGAACCACCATCGAAGCGCGGGCACGGGTAGCCCCGGAATCTGGAAGAGAACGGTGTAGGCGGAGGCCAGTGCTTGCTCGAGTGGTCCGAGCGGGCGTGCTTGCCGGAGGCGTCGCCGCATCCACATCGCGAGATGGTCGAGATTGGGTCCCGACACCGAGGTGTACGACGCGATGCGTTCGGCGGCCCCCGGCTCGCACACCGCTTCCCAGCACAGCACTGCACCCCAGTCGTGTGCGAGCAGGTGAACGGGGGTATCGGGGCTCATCGCGTCGATCACCGCGAACAGGTCGGTGGCGAGGTGCGTCAGCCGGTAGGCGGCGACATCTCGGGGAACGGTGGAGGCGCCCGCACCGCGATTGTCGAATCGGATGATGCGAAATTCATCGGCCAGGTGGGGCACTACCCGGTCCCACAGCAGATGGGTGTCGGGCCAGCCGTGGACGAGGATCAGGACCGGCCCGTCGGGGTTTCCCTCTTCGACGGTGTGAAGGCGGATCGGCCCGTTGGTGACGATACGTGTGCGCATGCGGTTCCTCAGAGGTCGAGTACGAGCCGGCCATCGGCGCGGGAGACACAGACGAGCATCTCCTCGCGGCGTTCGTCTGCGGTGAGCCGGTTCTCGCGGTGGTCGGGACTGCCGGACAAGACGCGTGTGCGGCACGTGCCGCAGAAACCTTGCCTGCACGAGTAGGGGACATCGGGACGGTGTCGGCGGATCACATCGAGTGCAGATTCGTTTGCGGACACCGGAAGAACTGCCCCTGTGCTCGCCAGTTGCACCTCGAACGGGCGGCCGTCGACGATGGGAGGCGCGCCGAACCGTTCGAAGTGCAGCGCGTGGGCGCCGGTATTGCCGAATCCGGTTTGCACGGTGTCCAGCATCGGCGCGGGTCCGCAGCAGTAGACGGCGCCGCCGGCGGGCGCTGCGCCGAGGAGGTCGTCGACGGTGGGGACACCGTACTCGTCGTCGGGACGGATGAAAACCCGTTCACCGTAACGCTGTTCGAGTTCGCGGACGAACGGCATCGCGCTGCGGCTTCGGCCCGTGTATGTCAGGAGCCAGTCGATTCCGGTGAGCTCGGCAGCGCGCACCATCGCCAGGATCGGCGTGATCCCGATGCCGCCCGCCAGGAAGAGCACTCGTCCGTCGGCAACGAACGGAAATCCGTTGCGGGGCCCCCGCACCGACACTGTGTGTCCGGGTTCGAGCGCGTGCATTTCGAGTGAGCCGCCACCGCTGTCGGGCACACGGCGCACTGCAACGACGTAGCTGCCGGTGTCAGCGGGATCGCCGCACAGTGAATACTGCCTGCGCCGTCCGGACTTCAGGTGCACGTCGAGATGCGCGCCCGGGTGCCACATTGGCAGCGCGGCACCATCCGGTGCCTGCAGTGTCAGCTGCACCACATCCCCGTCCGCGGCTACGACCTCCTTGCGCGACACGGTGAGTCGCATCTCCGGGTCCGGTTGCGCAAGGTGTCCGGTCCCGCTGCCGAGTGGGGCGACCACGCCGACGTACCGGTCGACGAGCACTTTCAGGAGTCCCATCGCGCGGTCGGGGCGCCTGCGTCCACGGAGGTCGTGCGGACGTTCCTGCCGAACGGGCAGGCCGGTCACCGGTGTGCTCCGCGGGCTGCGGGGGAGGAGGCGAGGTAGCGGACGGCCTGGGCAGTCGACCCCTCCCGACTCGGGTGGTACATGCGATCGAAGTACCGGGACAGTCGCCTGACGAGGTCGGACGGCCCTGGCATGGTGCCGCGCCTGCTTGCGGCGAGCCAGTCCGAGACGTGCGGTGTGCGCGCCCTCGCGGAAGCATCGGTGAGCTCGGGGTCGTGCGACATGAGGAATCGGGTTCCGCGGATCCACAGCCAGGTGAGAATCGGGGCGACGATGATCTGCGTCCGCAGGCGGCGTGCTTCACTGGGGTCGAAGTAGCGCATCAGGTCGTAGGCGACGCTGCGGTGCTCGACTTCTTCCGCGCCGTGCCACCGCAGCAGATCGAGCATCCTGGGATCCGTTCCCGCTGCGTCGAGTCCTCGTGCGTTGAGGACCCAGTCGCCGAGGAACGCCGTGACGTGCTCGATTGCTGCGATGATGGCGAGCCGCTCTACGAGGTAGTTCTCGGCGCGCAAGCCGGTCAGGGGGCGTGGTCCGAGGAGGCGTCCGAACAGCCATTGGATCTGGTCGGTGAACGGTGTGGGATCGAGTCCTCGGGCATGAAGGTGCTCGAGAACGCCACGGTGTGCGTTGGCGTGGACCGCTTCCTGCCCGATGAACCCGAGGACGTCCTCGCGGAGTTCCTCGTCGTGGATGTGGGGGAGTGCTTCCTCGAAGGTCTCGACGAACCACTCCTCTCCGGCGGGAAGAAGTAGATGCAGCACGTTGAGCACGTGGGTGCTGAACGGATCACCGGGGACCCAATGCGCGGGGAGTGCGCTCCAATCGAAATGGACGTCGCGGGCGTGCAGGAGTACGCGATCGGGTGCGACGGGCGGCACAGTGCTCACGGAAGGGTCCGGACCGTGCGCGCGGCTGCGGTTGTTCATGTGAGCGAAGGTTACAGTAACTGCTGGTAATAAGTAATAGGGCGGACCGTTCGGATTCACCCGTCGGGATGGACGCAAAAAGACTTCAGGCCCGGCTTCCGTGGGAAGCCGGGCCTGAAGTCGTGGTAGCGGGGACAGGATTTGAACCTGCGACCTCTGGGTTATGAGCCCAGCGAGCTACCGAGCTGCTCCACCCCGCGTTGCCTGACCTACAGTACACGATGTTTCGGGGTGCAATTACCGGGGTTGTTCTACGCCTCGAACGCGGCGAGGGTTTCGGAGTAGTACCCGCGGATGTGACCTTCGATCCGGCGGCGCGCGAGTTCGGGGTCTCCCGCGCGTACCGCCTCGACCAGACCTCGGTGCTCGTGACGCAGCCGGCCGCACGTCGTCGGCCAGATTGCGAGCGGCGCCCCGGTCAGTACGTAGCCCTCGATGGATTCGCGCAGTCCCGCCATCATCGCCGCGATCACCTGGTTGCCCGCGGCGTCGGCCATTGCGATGTGGAACTGCGAGTCGAGCACCAGAAACTCGTTCGCCGCCAGCGCGGTGTCGTCCATCGCGTCGAGCAGCTCTTCGGCATTGCTCAGATCCGGAGTGGGGTTGCGGGTGGCGAGCAGCTGCATCACCTCGGTTTCGAGGACGAGGCGGGTCTGCACGACGTCGGCGACCGGGAAGTTCTGGGCCGCGACCTGCATCCGCATGAGCATCGTCATCCCGCCCGTCGGCCGCGAGACGATCATCGCTCCGGAGGTGGGCCCCGACCCGGTCTGCGACTTGAGTAGACCCAGCGCCTCCATCACGCGCAGCGCTTCCCGCACCGACGACCGCCCCACTCCGAGCTCGGCGGCGAGTACGCGTTCACCCGGCAGGCGCTGGCCCGGGGAGAGCTCCCCGGAGACCAGCATCTGCTCGAGATGGTTCAGCACGTGTTCCCACGCGCGTGGCTCGGACTGTGGCGACATGACTCGACAGCCTATGTGTCGGGGCAGGTCAGGGCAGCATCCAGGACAGCACTGGCGTCGACTGCAGGTACACAAGCACACACAGGACGGCGAGCATGCCGATGCTGTACCAGACCACCTTGCGCAGCAGTTCCGGCTCGCTACCGGGCCGGTCGACGGCGGTGGCCGCGATGGTGAGGTTCTGCGGACTGATCAACTTGCCGACCACGCCACCGGAGGTGTTGGCGGCAACCAGCAGTGTCGGGTCGATCCCGGCGGTCTGACCTGCAGCCTGCTGCAGGCGGGCGAACAGTGCGTTGGCCGAGGTGTCGGATCCGGTGACGGCGGTACCCAGCCAGCCGAGAATCGGTGAGAACAGTGCGAAGACGGCCCCTGTGCCCGCGAGCCACGTGCCGATCGCGACGGTCTGCCCGGACTGATTCATCACGTACGACAAGCCGAGCACGGTCGCGACCGTGGCGATGGCCAGGCGCATCTTCCATGCGGTGCTTCCGAGGGTGACCACGGCCAGGCGTGCGCCCATCGGGAACTTTCCGGCGTTGTTCCATATCGCGTAGACAACGGTGACGATGGCGCCCGAGATGAGCAGGAGCGTGCCCGGAGTGGACAGCCACGGCAGCGTGTAGATCGCGCCGGTCGATGCGGAGCCGTCCTCGTTCAACAGATTCCCGTACAGGCCGGGCCACTCGATCTTGATATCGGTCGATGCCAGCCACTTCGGGATGTCCACGCCGAGTGTCCACAGCTTGGCGATGCCGAACACCACGATCACCAGCAGGTACGGGAACAAGGCGAACATCGTGCGGGTGGGGCCGATGGCTTCGGCCGACGCCTGCGAGAGCTGGTCATCAGGGGTGCGAGGGCCCCAGAAGCGCAGCATGATCACTGCGGCGGCCAAGCCCACCAGGGAGGCGACGACGTCGGTCAGCTCGTACGAGAAGTGGCTCGAGCACCAGAACTGGGCAAGCGCGAACGCAGCGCCGGTGACCAGCGCGATCGGCCACACTTGACGGAAGCCGCGACGACCATCGACAAGGAAGAGCAGCAGCATCGGCACGAACAGCGCCAGCAGCGGGGTCTGGCGTCCGACGACGGCAGCGATCTCGGTGGCCGGGATACCGGTGAGGTTGCCGGCGGTGGTGATCGGAATAGCCATCGCGCCGAAGGCGACCGGCGCGGTGTTCGCGACAAGGACGGTGACCGCGGCGCGGATGGGAGGCATTCCGATGGCAATGAGCATGGCGCCGGTGATCGCCACGGGGGCGCCGAAACCGGCGAGTGCCTCGAGCATTCCGCCGAAGCAGAACGCGATGAGCATCGCCTGCACACGCATGTCGCCGCGGCCGACCGAATTGAATACTTGCCGGAGATCTTCGAACCGGCCGCTGACAACCGTGAGCTCGTAGAACCAGATCGCGGTGACCACGATCCACATCACGGGGAACAGGCCGAACGCAATGCCTTGCAGGGCCGATAGTCCGGCGAGCTGTGCGGGCATCCCGAACCCCAGTACCGCGACGACCAGTGCAACGGCGAGCGCGCCGAGGCCGGAATACCAGGCCTTGAGCTTGAATCCCGCGAGCAGGACGAAGAATGTCAGCAGCGGCACCAGGCCGAGCAGTGCAGAGGCGGTGAGGCTGCCGGCGACGGCGGTCGTCGACGGTGTGAAGGTCACCGCGAGCAGGTCGGTTTCCACAAGGGGGCTCCTGAGATCGCGGCCGCAGTGTGCGGCGACTGGCTGTGTGGTCGGACCACGTGGTCAGACCACAGGGGAAGCTACACCATGATGCGTGTCACAATCGAGCCCCGGGGGCGAAATCGTGAAAATCCGAAATCGCGTGACGGCATCCACGTTCATCCGCTAGGGTGTGGTCAGACCACACAAGCCGATGCGGAGTTTTCCATGCGAGTCGCGCTGTTCGCCACGTGTCTGGGCGACACATTGTTCCCGAACGCAGTCAAAGCCACTGCTCTTCTGTTGGCCAGGCTCGGGCACGAGATCGTGTTCCCCGACTCGCAGACCTGCTGCGGTCAGATGCACGTCAACACCGGTTACCAGCCCGACGCGCTGCCGCTGGTCGAAAACTACGCCGGTACGTTCGGCGACCCTTCCATCGATGCCGTGGTCGCGCCGTCCGGCTCCTGCGTCGGATCGGTGCGGCATCAGCATGAGATCGTCGCGTCGCGATACGGCAGCGCTGGCCTGTGCGGTCGCGTGGATACGGTCAAGACCAAGACGTACGAACTGTCGGAGTTCCTCGTCGATGTCCTCGGCGTCACCGATGTCGGTGCCTACTTCCCGCATCGCGTGACGTACCACCCGACATGTCACTCGTTGCGGATGCTGCGTGTCGGAGACAAACCACTGCAGCTTCTCCGCGCGGTTCGGGGAATCGACCTGGTCGAACTCCCCGAAGCCGACTCGTGCTGCGGCTTCGGGGGCACTTTCGCGCTCAAGAACGCGGAGACCTCCACCGCAATGCTGGCCGACAAGATCCGCAACGTCTCGACCACGGGTGCCGAGTTCTGCAGCGCGAGCGATTCGTCCTGCCTGATGCACATCGGCGGTGGTATGTCGCGATTGCAGACCGGAACCCGAACCATTCACCTTGCGGAGATACTCTGCGCCACCGAGTCGAAGGCGGTTCCAGCATGACAACCTCTCGACCCGCCCCCCTGACCCGCCCGGCCACAGCACTCGGATTGCCCTCGATCCCGCCGCGCGGATTCGGCAATCTACGCGGAACCGAGACGTTTCCGGCCGCGGCGCATCATGAGCTCGCGAACGGGCAGCTACGACGCAACATCGGCAAAGCGACGCACACCATCCGCGCCAAACGTCTCGCCGTCACCGGCGAGGTACCCGACTGGGAACAGCTGCGCGACGCCGGTGCTGCCGTCAAAACCGATGTGCTGAACCGACTTCCCGAGTTACTCGAACAGCTCGAAGCCGCAGTGACCGCGCGCGGCGGCATCGTGCACTGGGCTGCCGATGCCGCAGAAGCCAACGCCATCGTGACGAGGCTCGTCCGGGAGACCGGCTCCGACGAGGTCATCAAGGTCAAGTCGATGGCCACGCAGGAGATCGGGCTCAACGAGCATCTCGAAGACGAGGGGATCCACGCATACGAGACCGACCTCGCCGAGCTCATAGTCCAGCTCGGGCACGACAAGCCCTCGCACATCCTCGTGCCTGCCATCCATCGGAACCGCACCGAGATCCGCGAGATCTTCCTGCGCGAGATGGCCGATGTGGACCCGGATCTCGACGACAATCCCGCGCATCTTGCCGAAGCGGCCCGCAAGTTCCTGCGCCGGAAATTCATGACCGTTCCCGTCGCGGTGTCCGGTGCGAACTTCGGGATTGCGGAGACAGGCACCCTCGCCGTCGTCGAATCCGAAGGCAACGGCCGCATGTGTTTGACCCTGCCCGACACGCTGATCACCGTCATGGGTATCGAGAAGCTGCTGCCCACGTATCGGGATCTCGAAGTGTTCCTGCAGTTGCTGCCCCGTTCGTCCACCGGTGAGCGAATGAATCCCTACACCTCCATGTGGACGGGTGTCACCCCGGGCGACGGACCGCAGACCTTCCATCTCGTTCTTCTCGACAACGGTCGTACCGCAGCACTCGCCGACCGAGTGGGACGCGAAGCACTGCACTGTATCCGGTGCTCTGCGTGCCTGAACGTGTGCCCCGTGTACGAGCGCACCGGCGGACATGCCTACGGCTCCACGTACCCCGGCCCGATCGGTGCGGTGCTCAGCCCTCAACTGGCGGGGATGAGCGAACCCGGGGATCCCAACGCGACCTTGCCGTTCGCCTCGAGCCTGTGTGGCGCGTGCTTCGACGCCTGCCCGGTGAAGATCGACATTCCCTCGCTCCTGGTCGAATTGCGGCACCAGAAGGTCGAACATGCCAAGTTCGGTCCCGAAGCGGCAGCAATGAAGGCGGCTTCGATGGCAATGTCGTCGTCGGCTCGCTGGACCGCGGCGCAGAAGGCGGCTGGGGCGTTGCGGATCGTCGCAGGCAAGAAGGGCAAGATCTCGAATCTGCCCGGACCGCTCGCGGGGTGGACGGCAGCCCGCGACATCCCGGCACCTCCGAAACAGACCTTCCGGCAATGGTGGCAGTCCGACGAGGGCGCAGCAGCGATCGCGCAGGCGCGCGAGAACGGAGACGCGCAATGACGTCGCGCGAGACGATCCTCGGCCGCATCCGCGACGCGTCGGTGCTCGCGCCTCCTGAGTCCGTGGAGGTTCCGCGGGAGTACCGCACCGGTCGAACGCTTCCCGACGACGAACGCTACGAACTGTTCGTCGACAGACTCGTCGACTACAAAGCGAACGTGTACCGCAGTACCCTCGGGGAGCTACCCGCCACGATCGCGCGTGTGCTGGCCGCTCGAGGTGCCCGCCGAGTGGGAGTACCTGCGGGGCTGGACTCTTCGTGGTTGTCGCAGTTCGACGGCGAGGTGGTCGTCGACAGCGTCGACGTCCCGGCGCCGGCCCTCGAGGGTCTCGACGGTGTCGTGACGGCATCGACGGTCTCGTGTGCCGAGACGGGCACGATCTTCCTCGACGGCAGCCCCGATCAGGGGCGCCGCGCACTGACACTGGTGCCCGACCTGCACGTCTGCGTGGTGCAGATGGGCAGCGTCGAGGTCGGGGTTCCTGAGGCGCTCGCCAGGCTGGTGCCGGAGCGGCCCACCACCATGATCAGCGGCCCGTCGGCAACCTCCGACATCGAACTCGAACGTGTCGAGGGGGTGCACGGTCCGCGGACCCTCGATGTGGTGATCGTCTGAGTGCTCAGGACCGACCGATACGTAGGCGCAGCAGCTCGACGCCGTCGCCGTCCAATTCGTCGAGCACTGCGGCCCTGCCCACCATCGCCAGCGCGAGTGCCTCTCCGGGGCCTTGCACGAGGGGCCCGTCGCCGCGCTCCCACTCCAGGTCGGTCGCGATGAGCCGGAGTTCTCGAATGTAGCGCCGGGGCCGGGCGAACGGATCCGGGTGATCGAGCACGAGCCGGAGCCGGTCGGGGTCGATCGTTCGCGGAAGCCCCAGTGGCCTGCGGATGTCCTGCTGGTGCACAAGATGATCAGCGAGGCATAGTCGCGGGAAGTATCGGGCCATCCAACTACGGGAAGTCGAGGCCGACAACCTGTCGACGAGGCGGTCGACGGGGACATCACGTGCCGCGACGACGTAGTGCTCGTTGAGACGATCGGCGGAGGGATGGAGCAGACCGGCGAGGGCATAACGGTGCAGGGGCACGGCGTCGATCGTCAGATGGCCCGCGACGTCGCGCACCGACCACCCTTCGCAGAGTGATGGTGCAGCCCACTGGGCGGGCGTCAGTGAACGCAGGAGTTCGATGAGTTCCGCACGTTCGGCCACGATGTGCTCTCGAATGTCCACGCTCTCACCGTACGACTGCTGCGATACCGTTTCGCCCGTGAAATCTCACAATCGACGTACCCTGGACGTGGTGATCGTGTGACGAAGGCTCGGGTGGAGGACATCCACGACTTGGCGTCGGCCATGCCCGACGTCACGGTGGAAACGGGCCCGAGGGGCAATTCCGTGTATCAGGTGGGCCGGAAGTCTTTCGTGTTCTTCCGTACCCCGCGACCCGATGCGAAAGACCCCGACACCGGCGAGCGGTACACCGATGTAGTGGTGTTCTGGGTGCCGTCAGAGTCCGACAAACTCGCACTGATCCAGGACCCCGCCACGCCGTTCTTCACCACCCCGCATTTCGACGGTCATCCTTCGGTGCTCCTGCGCACGAGCCGGATCGGCGAGATCAGGCGGCAGGAACTGGCCGAGGTGATCGAGGACGCCTGGCTGGCGCAGGCATCACCGCGACGGCGTCAACGGTGGCTCGCGGAGCACGGTATGTGACGACGAGAGCTACGTCAGCCGTTCTTCAGCCGCCACTCCGCGAGGTCGATCGTGCTCGAGATGGATTCGATGAGCGCGGCGAGTCTCTCCTCGGGCCCGGGAGCGCTGAGTATCGCGTAACGATCGGCCTCCCCCATGGGGATGTACCGAGTGAGAGCGAAGAGCCGGGCCCCGGGATCGGTCGGAAGATCGTCCGGCGGGGGCGCCGCGCGCCCCTCGGTGAGCCTATCGAGCAGACCGTAGAGCCTGCCCAGATAGACGGTGAGTTCGCTCAGATCCACAGCACCGCAGCCGGTATCGGGCCACACCTCGACCTCTGCACGCGGGTACGGATCGTCGGGAAGCCATTTGATGATTCGAATACGTTCTTCGGCAATACATTCGAGTGTGTGGCGTCCACCACCGAGCTCGTTGTCGACCATGATGCGGGCCACGGTGCCGACGTCGGTGCGCTGGTCGCCGCCACCCACCTCGTGTCCGCGGGAAATCAGTACGACCCCGAAACGGGGACCGTCGGGTGCGGCCATGCAGTCGCGGACCAGTTCTTGATACCTCGGCTCGAACACGCGCAGGGGGAGGTGGTCGCCGGGAAGCAGTGCTGTACCGAGTGGAAACATGGGGAGAATCGGCATCAGGGCATCCTCAACCGGGGTGTCGGGGGTTCGGGGATCGGGTCGTCGCGTTCGATCTCGGTGAGCAGATGATCGGCCCACGCGGCCAGGCCGTCGATGTCGAGCCCGTGAGGCGGCACGTCCTCGTAATGGCGAATCCGCGCTTGCCCCTGTCGCAACAGCGACGTCGCGCCCTTCGGGTTGCCGCGCAGCAGGTGGGTGAGGCCGACGGACAGCTGAGCGAGTCCTTGCCACAGCGGGCGTTCCTCGGGTTCGCAGGACTTCCAGATCGACTCGAACACCTCGTGTGCGTGGAAGGGAAATCCATGGTCGAGGAGCCGTTGGCCCTCGGTGATCGCTTCGTCGGGGGTGAAGCTCGCGTCCTCGGGGATTCCCTCGACCCCCTCCTCGCCGTAAGGCAGGGGGCGACCAAGTGCGTCGCGAGGTCGTGCGTTCTGCGGTTTCCCGTCTGCGGTCCGGTCCCGATCCGACATGTTTCCAGGTTAGTCCACCGTGTGTGTCCGGCGAGGCCCTCGCGCGGAGCGGGATGCCGAAGTGGTCGATTCGACGATGACGACGAGGGTGTCGGTGAGCAGGGTGTGTACCTGCTCCCGGGTCAATGATCGGCGTTCGATCCATTCCCGTCCGGTGGATTTGATCAGGCCACCGTAGGCACGGATCATCGGGTGGAGCGCGACGGCTTCTTCTTCGGTGATGGTCGGGCCGAGAGCTTCGAGCAGCCGGTCTGCGGCGAGGTCGTCTGCGTCGCTGAGAATTTTGCCGACGTCCGGGTCGCTTGCCATTCCGCCGCCTGCGACGGCGACGAGCCAGGTCTTGCCGTGCCGTTCGAGGATTCCGAGGAACCAGCCGATGAAGGCGTCTGCGCGCTCGGCGAGGGTGCCGTCGGGAACGGTCACGCGCTCGGGTGGAGGGACGGTGACCATCGCCTTGATCACCTCGAGGTAGAGATCGCGCTTGCTTCCGAAGTAGTGGTTGATCAGGCCCCGCGCGACCCCGGCTTCCTTGGCCAGTTCAGTGGCGGACACCGACGCGTACGGGCGTTCGCCGAACAACCGGATCGCGCAATCGAGAATCTGGCGGCGGCGCGCGTCGGGTTCGAGGCGCTGCCGCCGAGGTTCGGCGTCCAAGCTCATGGTTTTACCTTCTCACTTCGCACGGCACTCACATTCGAGTGGGCAGAATTCGCTCCGAAACGTTATTGACAGTCTGCCAACAAGCTGATTACTTTAGGGGCACCCACGGGGCAGAAGCGAACCCGACATGCGCGACACCGGAGGCACCGTGTCCACAGCACTCACCACCACACCCGATTCGAGCGAACTGGCAGCGGTCCGGGAACTCGCACGCGACTTCTTCGCCAAGGAAGTGACACCGCTCGAACCGAAGTTCGTCGAACAGGGCTATCCCGACCGGTCTGTCTACCGAAAGGCCGGCGACCTCGGCCTTCTGTGTATGTCGATCCCCGAGGTGTACGGCGGTGGCGGCGGAAACTTCGCCTACGAGGCGATCCTGTTCGAGGAGCAGATCCGGTCCGGCGACAGTGCCATGCAGCTCGGCGTGCACACCGGGATCGTTCCGCACTACATCCTCGCCTACGGCACCGAAGAGCAGAAGCAGCGCTGGCTGCCGAAACTCGCTTCCGGCGAGTGGATCGGTGCCATTGCGATGACCGAACCAGGAACCGGATCCGACCTGCAGGCGATCAGCACCCGCGCCGTCAGGTCCGGAGACGACTACCTCGTATCCGGCGCAAAGACCTTCATCTCCAACGGCCGCAACTGTGACCTTCTGATCATCGCCGCGAAGACCGACCTCGAGGCACGCGCATCGGGCATCTCCCTGCTCGTCGCCGAGGTCGCCGACGACACACCGGGTTTCGAGCGCGGACGCGTGCTGGACAAGATAGGCCAGAAGGGTCAGGACACCGCCGAGCTGTTCTTCGACAACCTGCGTATCCCGGCAGAGAACCTCCTCGGTCCGGTCGAGGGGAAGGGCTTCATCCAGCTGATGGAGCAGCTCCCCAACGAACGACTGATCTGTGCGGTGGCCAGTGTCGCGATGATGGAGCACGCCGTCGAGCTGACCACCGCATACACCAAGGAACGCAACATCTTCGGCAAGCCACTCATGGCCATGCAGAACACGAGGTTCGAACTCGCCGAGTGCGCGACGGTCACGCGCATCGCCCGGACCTTCGTCGACGACTGCACCGAGAAGTTCCTGCGCGGTGAACTCGACGTGCCCACCGCAGCGATGGCCAAGTACTGGACCAGCGACCAGCAGTGCTCGATCGTCGACCGCTGCCTGCAGCTGTTCGGCGGTTACGGATACACCACCGAATTTCCGATCGCGCGGATGTTCACCGACAGTCGCGTGCAGAAGATCTACGCCGGAGCGAACGAAGTCATGAAGGACATCATCGCCCGCTCGCTGTAAGCCGCTCGCTGTACGACCCTCACCGTTCCCCCGGACCCTTGGAGCCTCGATGTACCTGACACAAGGCGTGCACCGTGCCCTGCAATGCACCCCCGACGCGCCCGCCACCATCTACGGCGACCGCACGCGCACCTTCCGCGAACACGTCGATCGGATCGCACGTCTCGCCGCAGGCCTGCACAGTCTCGGTGTGTCCTCCGGCGATCGCGTGGCGATGCTGTCACTCAACAGTGATCGCTACGCCGAGTACCTCATTGCGATCCCGTGGGCCGACGCCGTTCTCAATCCCGTCAACATCCGGTGGAGCCCCGCCGAGATCGCCTACTCGCTCAACGATTCGGGCACAACGGTGCTGATCGTCGACGACGCATTCGCCGCAGCAATACCTGCTCTGCGTGCCGCATGCCCCGACCTGGCCACCGTCGTGTACGCGGGGGAGCACGACGCCCCCGAAGGCACCGTGTCGTACGAAGAGCTGATTGCGTCGCACGGCCCGGTCGAGGATGCGCGCCGGTCCGGAGACCAGCTCGCCGGCATCTTCTACACCGGTGGGACGACGGGCTTCCCCAAGGGCGTGATGCTCAGCCACGCCAACATGGTGACCTCGGCAGCCGGAACCGTCGCGACCGGCGAACTGCTCTCCGGCGAAGCGCGTCTGCTCCATGCGGCCCCGATGTTCCACCTCGCGGACCTCGCCGCGTGGGCGGGCCAGGTCATGCTCGGTGGACCGCACATCGTCGTGCCGTTCTTCGAGCCGGTCGCTGTGCTGAAGGCCATCGAGCAGCATCGTCCCACCGACGTCCTGCTGGTCCCGACCATGCTCCAGCTCCTCGTCGACCATCCTTCGGTGGGCGAGCACGACCTGTCGGCGATGCAGCGGATCCTCTACGGGGGCTCGCCCATCGGCGAAGGTCTGGCCACCCGGATCCTGACGATGTTCCCGGGCGTGCGAATGACCCAGGCGTACGGCATGACCGAGGTTGCACCCGTCGCCTCGCTCCTGCTGCCCGACGATCACACTGGCGTCACGTTGCGCTCGGGCGGGCGGGCTGCGCCGCATTCGGAGCTGAGGGTGGTCGACCTCGACGGCACTCCCGTTCCGACCGGCACCGTCGGCGAGATCTGTGTGCGCGGCGGCCATGTCATGCAGGGATATTGGAACAAGCCGGACGAGACCGCAGCCGTACTGCGCGACGGCTGGTACCACACCGGCGACGGCGGCTACCTCGACGAGAACGGGTTCGTCTTTGTCGTCGACCGGCTCAAGGACATGATCGTCACCGGTGGGGAGAACGTGTACTCCGCCGAGGTCGAGAGCGCACTGAGCAAGCATCCGGCGGTCGCGCAGTCCGCGGTGATCGGATTGCCGTCCGAGACCTGGGGCGAAACCGTGCACGCCGTGGTGATCCTGGCAGCGGGTGTCGAGGTCACCGCGGAAGAGCTGCAGGCGTTCTGCAAGGAGCACATCGCCGGTTACAAGACCCCGCGAAGCTTCGACTTCGTCGATGCCATCCCGATGTCGGGCGCGGGCAAGATTCTCAAGCGTGAACTCCGGGAATCTTTGGCGGCGGACGGCACACGATGACTCCCGATATGGCGGGCGCCGATATCCGGTTGTCCGACGACGAATTCCGGTCGCTGGATCCGGCCACCGGCGACGAGATCGACCGGTTCCGAATCCACGACGAGCGTGCCGTGCAGACGCGGGTGGATCGCGCCCGGTCCACGTCGGCCTGGTGGCAGCACCAGGGGGCGACCGGCCGCGCCGAGCACCTGCGGCGGTGGCGCACGTGGATCTGGCGTCACGCGGACGAGGTCGTGGATCTGCTTCACCGGGAGAACGGCAAGCCCCGCGACGACGCCTTCATCGAGGTCGTCCTGACCGTCGAACACATGCGGTGGGCAGAGGAGAACGCGGCACGTGCGCTTACGCCACCGAAGTCGGGCCCGGGCCTGCTCTTCGCGAACTACACGACGTCGGTCGAGTACGTGCCGCTCGGGGTGGTCGGCATCATCTCGCCGTGGAACTACCCGCTCTACGCACCGAACAGTTCTGTGTCGTTCGCGCTTGCCGCCGGAAACACGGTCGTATTGAAGCCGAGCGAGTACACCCCGGCGGTGGCGGCCTGGTATGTAGAGGGGTTCTACCGAGCCAACCCGCATGCACCGCTCGGAATCGTCGGGCTTACAACGGGATTCGGTGAGACCGGCGCTCTGCTCTGCAATTCGGGTGTGGACAAGATCGGGTTCACAGGTTCGACGCGCACGGGCAAGAAGATCATGGAGCAGTGCGCCCGCACCCTGACGCCGGTGTTGCTCGAATGTGGTGGCAAGGATCCCGTCGTGGTCGCCGAGGACGCCGATCTGAGAGCGGCGGCACGGGCGATCGCGTGGGGAGCGTTCAGTAATGCGGGGCAGACGTGTGTCGGCGTCGAGCGCGTGTACGTGGTCGGCGGGGTCCGCGACAAGTTCCTCACCGAACTGCGCCGCCAACTCGAACAGGTACGACCGGGCAGCGGCGACGACGCCACCTACGGACCCATGACGATGCCCGCGCAGATCGAGGTGGTGCGCCGTCATATCGACGCGGCCGTCAAGGACGGTGGACAGTTGCTGCTGGGCGGCCCGGAGTCCGTGGGGGAGCGGTACATCGAGCCGGTCGTGATTCTCGATACGGCCGAGGAGTCGGACGCCGTCCGGGAGGAGACGTTCGGTCCGACCGTGACGGTGCGGACGGTCAGTGATGTCGACGCGGCCGTGAAGCTGGCCAACGCCAGTGATTTCGCGCTCGGGGCGTCGGTCTTCTCACGTCGGCGTGGTGTCGAGATCGCCGAGCAACTCCGTGCGGGTCAGGTGTCGATCAACTCCGTGGTCGCGTTCGCGGGGATGGGTGCAGTACCGATGGGTGGGGTCGGCGAGAGCGGATTCGGGCGTGTCCACGGTATCGACGGGATGCGGGAGTTCGTGCGTACCCGAAGTGTCGTGCGTCAGCGCTTCTCGTTGCCGGGTTTCGAGTTGATCGCGCTGCGTCGCAAGGCGCATGTGCTGCCGATTCTGCGGCGGGTCCTGGGGCTACGTCACGGGCGGTGAGGCGCCAGGATCGGTAACAGCCGTTCTCGCGCGAACGAGGCCAGATCCTCTCGGGTCTGCAGAGGAACCAGCGCCTGGGGGGTGAGGACGACGGAGTGCGCCACCCGCACGACGACTTCGGCACGGCCGACGAGGTCGTCGACGGGTGGCAGGAGGCCGGACGCGACTGCATCGTCGAGAATCGCCACCGCGGCGTGCGTGGCGGTGGTCAGGAGCGTGCCACCCTGGGTGGTCAGCCGGGGGAGTGCGCTGTCCGTCTCGAGGGACAGCATCCGGTTCCACACCGGGTGCTCGCGCATCCGCGTGACGGTGGTCGCGAAGACGTCACCGACGAGGTCGTCGATCGTCCCAGCCGCCTGCGCGGTGGCGACGACTTCGTCGATCAGGCGGGCAGCGCTGCGCGCGGTGACGGCCTGGGCTATCTCGTCGCGGCTGCCGATGCGCCGGTAGACGGTCACCCGCCCCACGCCGGCGCGTCGTGCGATGTCGTTGACGGTGGTCAGTCGCACCCCGACTTCACTGAACTGTGCCTCGGCCGCGTCGAGGATCGACTCGATCTCGGGCGGGTTGGTCGCGCCGATCGCCGGTGGCGATACGGCCGTGGGGGGTTGTTCGGCTGGCATCGGTCCAGGTTATCCCGATTTCAGCTGAAACATTGAAACATCTTATGTGTATATGTATCTTCTCTGTATCGAGTGGTTACACGTACCGACCGAGGAGACAAAGCATGCCGTCACATCACGGCGCTCCGACGCCCTACACCGAGGAAGCACTGGCGATCACCGCCCGTAACGTGCGCTTCGACTGGTCGGGGGTGCCCCTGCAGTACGTTCCCGGCGACTCGTACGCCACGCAGTTCTGGAACGTCATGCACCTCGTCCTTCCAGAAGGCGAACGCGCCATGGCCGATGTGTTCGGTCGATCCCTGGACTACATCGACGACCCGCGCCTGCACGAAGAGGTCGTCGGATTCGTCGGCCAGGAAGCAACGCACGCGAGCTCCCACGAGAGCTTCCGCAAGTACCTCTCCGAGCACGACGTCGACATCGCGCCCGTACTGGACCGCATCGGATACATCGTCGACCAGATCTTCGGCGACCACGGCCTCACGGGGCGTGCGGGACGGTTCTGGCTGCGCGAACGCCTCGGCATCTACGCCGCCGCCGAACATTTCACCGCCGTCGTCGGCGAGTGGCTGATCGACAACACACCGTTCGACCGCCGCGGAGTCGATCCGACGATGCTCGACCTGCTGCGCTGGCACGGCGCCGAGGAGATGGAACACCGCAACGTCGCGTACGACGCCTTCCAGTACGTCGACGGCAGCTACGCCCGCCGCGTGCGCACCGCGTTCATCGCGTTCGCGGGTCTAGCGCTCCTGTGGTTCAGCACCACCGCCTACATGTACCGCATCGACACCACCGAAACGCGTCGCGTGTCCTGGCCCCGCGCCTACCGACGTTCGGCGAAGGCATCGATGATCCCGACCCTGACCTTCCTCGCGAAGCAGATCCCGCCCTATCTCAGGCGCGACTTCCATCCGTCGCGGATGGGCGACATCGGCAAGGCTGTTCGTTACCTCGCGAAGTCGCCTGCCGCCAGGGAGGCCGCAGCATGAGCACCGCAACCACCCCGTCGCCGTTCCTCGGCGCGGTGATGCACGCGACCAGGGCCTACTCGAAGCTGTTCAGCGAGAGCAGGTTCGCGCCGATCCTGTCGAGGCCCGCTCCCGTGCGGCACAGCGACTACGATCGACTGCTGCGCGTCGAGACACGCACCGTAGAGGCCGACGGAGTCGTCTCGCTGACGCTGGTCTCCCCGGACGGCGGGGTACTGCCCACCTGGGTTCCCGGTGCGCACATCGATGTATTCCTGCCGTCGGGTCTGCAGCGTCAGTACTCGCTGTGCGGCGACCCCGCGGATCGCACCCGCTACCGCATCGCCGTGCGCCGCGTCGGCGACGGCGTGGGCTCCGCAGAGATCCACGAGACGGTCGCCGAACACAGCACGATTCGAGTCCGCGGACCCCGCAACGCATTTCCGCTCGCCGACGCGCCGTCGTACCTCTTCGTCGCCGCCGGGATCGGAATCACGCCGATCCTGCCGATGATCCGCAGTGTCGCAGGCACCGGCACTCCGTGGAAGTTGTACTACCTCGGCCGCTCCCGCGACACGATGCCGTTCCGGAACGAACTGTCGGCACTGACCGGTGGCGACGTCATGATCCGGCCCGACGACGAATTCGGCATCACCCCGATCGCCGAAATACTCGACCACGCGCAACCTCACGGTGCCATCTACCTGTGCGGTCCGGCGCCCCTGACGAAGGACGCACACCAGCAAGCCCCGCTCGTGGCACCCACCTGCTCGCTGCACACCGAACGATTCAGCCCGCCTCCCGTCGTCGGAGGGGGAACCCTTCGAACTGCGCCTCGCCCGGACCGGAACCACCGTCCAGGTCGCTGCGGACGGGACTGCCCTTTCCGCCATCCGGCGTGCGGTCCCCGGCGCGACCTACTCGTGCAGGCAAGGGTTCTGCGGCACCTGCAAGGTGCGTGTGCTGTCCGGCGACGTCGATCACCGCGACACACGCCTCTTGGATGAACAGCGAGCGGAATCGATGCTCCCATGCGTGTCGCGTGCGGCGGGACCTGTACTCGAAATCGATCTGTGAAACGAGCCGAATCATGACTGATACACACCTGCGTGTTGCCGTCGTCGGTGCCGGATTCGGTGGCCTGGGAACGGGAATCAGGCTCCTGCAGGACGGAATCGACGACTTCGCGATCTTCGAACGCGCCGAGACCCTCGGCGGGACCTGGCAGGCCAACACCTACCCGGGCGCTCAGTGCGACATACCGTCGATCCTCTACTCTTTCTCGTTTGCGCCCAAGCCCGACTGGAGCAGGCTCTACCCTCTGCAGGAAGAGATCCAGCAGTACCTCGAGGACTGCGCCGACAAGCACGGACTCCGCCCCCACCTGCATCTGGGGACCGAGGTGATCGAGGCAGCCTGGGACGACGCAGCGCAGCATTGGCGCGTGGAAACCGATCACGGAAACTACACCGCCGACATCCTGGTCGCTGCGATGGGCCCGTTCAGTGAGCCGTCCGTGCCGGATCTGCCCGGTCTCGACTCGTTCGCCGGTGCCACCTATCACTCGGCGGACTGGAATCACGAACATGATGTCGCCGGGCGCCGCGTGGCGGTGATCGGCACCGGAGCGTCCGCCGTGCAGTTCATCCCGCGTCTGCAACCACAGGTAGGCCATATGACGGTGTTCCAGCGGACACCCACCTGGATCCTCCCTCACCCCGACCGGCCGGTCGCCCCGCGTGTGCAGCGGCTCTTCGCGAAGGTGCCTGCCACTCAGCGGGCCGCGCGCAGAGCCCTGGATCTCGTTCAGGAAGCCCTCGTCCCTGGACTCGTCTACCGACCCGGATTGCTCAGCGGCGCTGCGGCTCTCGGCCGGTGGCACCTGCGGCGTCAGGTCGAAGACAAAGTCCTCGTCGAGAAGCTCACCCCCACATACGCCTTCGGTTGCAAGCGGCCCACGTTCTCCAACAAGTACTACCCGGCGCTGGCATCCGAGAACGTCGATGTCGTCACCACCGGTATCGATCATGTCGAACACGACGCGGTCGTGACGGGCGACGGCGCCAGGCACGAGGTCGACACCATCGTGTTCGGCACCGGATTCAAGCTGTTGAACAACAGTGGTTTCGCCCGACTGCGTGGCCGCGACGGTCGGTTGCTGTCGGAGCAGTGGTCGGGCGGCGAGATGACCGCCTACCTGGGGACCACGATCGAGAACTTCCCCAACATGTTCATGCTGCTGGGCCCGAACTCCGTGGTGTACACCTCCCAGGTGGTCACCATCGAGACACAGATCGAGTACCTGCTGGCGGCTCTGCATGCCATGGACGCCGCCCACATCGACAGTGTCGAGGTCCGGGCCGATGTCCAGCAGGATTTCGTCGAGGACACCGACCGTCGTCTCACCGGGTCGGTGTGGAACTCCGGTGGTTGCAGCAGCTACTACCTGAGTCCGTCGGGCCGCAACTTCACGTTCTGGCCCGGCTTCAACGCGTCGTTCCGGCGACGGATGTCGACATTCGAGCTCGCCGACTACCGCCTCGGCAAGGTCCTCGGCTCCACCCCGCGGCGCGCTTCGAAGGAGACCACGGTATGACGCGCGCACTCGACCTCGCGGGCAAGGTCGCTCTCGTGACCGGCGCTGCCCAGGGCATCGGATTGTCCATGGCCCGGGAACTTCTCGGACGCGGCGCTCGCGTGGTGCTCGTCGACCGCGACGAGACCACGCTGAAGAAGGCCGCCGACACCCTCGATGTGAACTCGACCTTCGTCGCGGTCGCCGACGTCACCGACCGTGATGCAATGGCCGATGTCGTCACCCGGGCCGCGGAGGACTTCGGTCCGATCGACGTGGTCATCGCCAACGCCGGGATCACCCCGCCGCCCGCGACCATCCGCACCTCCGATCTCGCCGAGTTCGACCGCGTGATGGCGGTGAACCTCACCGGCGCACTCAATACGATCCACCCCGCTCTCGACGGAGTCGTCGAACGCGGAGGGCACGTCGTCGTCGTGTCCTCCGCGGCTGCGTTCAGCCCGGGACTCGGCGGATCCGCGTACATGGCGAGTAAGGCCGCGGTCGAACAGGTCGGACGCGCTCTGCGACTCGAACTGGCTCACACCGGTGCGACGGTCACGGTGGCCTATTACGGATTCGTCGACACGGAACTGGCGCGCAACACGCTCGACCGCGATCCCTTGGGCGTGCGCGTCGGTCAGCTGTTGCCGTGGCCGATGAACAGGCGGGTGCACCCCGATCATGCGGCTGCTGTCACTGTGCGCGCGATCGAACGACGGGCACCACGCGTCGTCACGCCGATACTTTGGGGTGCGTACTCGGCTCTACGCGGGATTGTCAACCCTCTGATCGACGAGTGGGTCGTGCGGAACCGCACGGTGCACACCCTCATCGAGGACCTCGAGCGGCGTGAGTCGGTCGGGCGATGACCGGAGCCGATCGATGACCGTGAGTCGCCGTAGTAGAGCGCTCGCGGCAACCACCCGCACGCTGCTGCGCCCGATCTTCGAGCACGCCGACCCGTCCGGTCCCGGGCGCGCGATCCTCCGGGGCACGGTCGCAGCCGGTTCTGTACTCGGTGGATTGAGCGCGGCCACGGGCACCGCGGTCGTCGACGATGTCGTGCCCGGCGAGATGATCGTGCCTGAGCATGCCCTCGACAACGAGATCATCCTGTACCTGCACGGCGGCGGTTACGTCGCAGGGTCGGCGAGACAGGAGCGGGCAGTCACCTCGGATCTCGCCATTGCGACGGGAATGCGGGTGCTCGCACTCGACTACCGGCTCGCGCCCGCACATCGATTCCCTGCCGCTCGCACGGATGCCCTCGCCGCATACCGGTCGCTGATCGCCCGTGGCCATTCACCGGGCCGCATCGCGATCGTCGGAGTGTCGGCTGGAGCGCATCTCGCGATGAGCATGTTGACCACGTTGATCGAGAACGGCGACGCCGGGCCCGGCGCGGTCGTGTTGTTCTCCCCGCTGCTCGACACATCCGGTGAGGAGGCCCTGCGCGCCGACGCCCTGACCCGCGACCCGTTCCTACCGCCGATCTTCGCGCAGCGCTGCGCGGATATCTATGTGGGCAGCGAGGATCGGAGCTCGCCGCACGTCGACGTGTTCCGTGCGCCGCCGTCTATGCTTGCCGAAATGCCGCCCATCGCCAGCTTCGTCGGCTCCACCGAATGCTTCGGATCCGACGCCGCGCGCCTGAATGCCGCGCTACTCGACGCTGGTGTTCGCAGCTCGACGTTCACCGTGCCCGGACAGGTGCACTCGTTCGTCTCTCTGTGCCGTCGGCTTCCCGAGGCACACGCCGCTGTCGTCGACGCGGCCGCGTTCGTGCGCAGGCATCTGCGCGCCGAACCTCGAGAACTCTCCGAATACTCAGACCTCCCAGAAGAGGACAGCGCTATGACCGGTATGCATTCTTTGACGGCCACCGACGACTCGTTTTTCGACACGGCTCCCGTGCGGGGCAGCCACACCACATTCGTACCGATCTCGCCCGAACGACTGTGGCGTGCGCTGTCTGCCGACGACGCCGTGCAGGCGTGGAGCCCCGGTGTGACACAGGCGAAGTGGGACGACTCGGTCGACCGCGGCATCGGGGCCGTGCGCAACGTGACACTTCTCGGCGCGGCAACCGTCGAGGAACGTTTCTACCGCTGGGACGAGAACCGTCGCATGACGTTCACCGCCGACAGCATCAGCCGGCCGATCTGCCGTGCCTTCGCGGAGGATTACGTCCTCGAGCCGGAGGGGGCAGGTACCCGCTTCACGTGGCGTGCGGCGATGGACCCGGTGGGCCCGGCCTTCGTGCACAAGATCGCGGGCGCGGGACTGAGTGCGGTGCTCGCGCATATGACGAAGGGGCTGGTGCGCCGCAGCCTGGAGGGATAACGGGTTCGAATGTTCCCGGAAGAATGTGAGCCGTTGTTCTATCGACTTCCTTACGGAATGGTATACGGTATGGGTGTCCGGGCCCGCGCGGATGAGCGCGGGCCCGTTGCTCCACCCATAGCTTCGTCGCCATAACCAACCGGTATCCGGAGGTAGCATGAGCAACGTCTCCACTGCGTCGACTCGGCCGTACCACTCGCTGGATATCTCCGCGTCGTCCTTCTGGGACCAGGACTTCTTCGAGCGCGAACGGACCTTCGCACAGTTGCGCGCAGTCGACGGGCTCACCTGGCATCGCCCCACCGAGTCGCTCTTCCCTCATGAGGAACAGGGCTACTGGGCCGTCACTCGGCACGCCGATATTCGTTATGTGAGTGCACATCCCGAACTGTTCTGTTCGTCGGCCGGCATCAGCATGGATCCCATGCCTGCCGAGATCCAGAAGGGGATCAGCTTCTTCCTCACCATGGACCCCCCGGAACACACCCGCTATCGACGCTTGATCAGCATGGCGTTCACGCCCAAACAGGTGCGCACGATCGAAGAGCAGATCATCGCGAACGCCGCGGCGATCGTCGACGAATTCCTCCGCGAACTCGACTCGGGTGACCCCGTCGACTTCGTCCGGTCCGTATCCAAGAAACTGCCGATGCAGACCGTGTCGCAGATGATCGGGATCGATCCTGCGAAACATGAGGCCGTTGCGTACGCAGCGGAAGCACTCTTCAGCACCAGCGACGACGAATACGCCGGCATCGAAGAGCGCGCAACACACATGATGACCCAGCTCGGTGTGCTCACGCAGGCGGGCGTCGAACTCGCACAGCAACGCAGGGCAGATCCGCAGGGCGACCTGATGACCAACATCGTGCAGGCCGAGGTCGACGGTCACCGGCTCACCGACGAGGAAGCCGGATCGTTCATGGTCCTTCTTGCCTCTGCAGGCAACGACACCACCAAGCAAGCGACCTCGCATGCGTTCAAGGTGCTGAGCGAGAATCCCGAACAGATCGCATGGCTCCTCGAAAACTGGGACGAACGTGGACCGGACGCCGTGGACGAGTTCGTCAGGTGGTCGACTCCCGTGATCGAGTTCGCGCGTCACGCGGTGGTCGATACCGAGGTTGCGGGCACCCCGATCAAGGCAGGCGACAAGCTCGTCATGTTCTACTGCTCCGGAAACTTCGACGAGGAAGTCTTCGACCGGCCCCTCGAGTTCGATGTGGGTCGAGTTCCCAACCCGCACGTCGGCTTCGGTGGTGGCGGTCCGCACTTCTGTCTCGGCAAGCAGTTGGCCGTCCTGGAATTGAAACATCTGTTCCGTGAACTCCTGAACCGGCTTCCGAAGGTCGAAGTATCCGACCCCGAGTATGTGCACAGCGATTTCGTTCACGGCATCAAGAGGATGTCGGTCAGGAAGCTCTGACACTTCACCGATCGACTCCGTCCACCCGGGGTGGGCACAGTCACCCCCTGATCACGCGAGGTTCAACGCATGCCCAACCCTGTCATCGTCGGTGCGGTACGCACACCCATCGCACGATCCTTCAAAGGCTCTCTGGTCGACACCTCGGCGGAGGAACTTGCCACGGCCATCCTCCCGGAGGTGATCCGCCGCTCCGGCATCGATGCCGCAGACATCGACGACATCATTCTCGCCGAAGCCAACTACGGCGGCGGCGATCTCGCCCGGTACGCCGCTGTCGCTGCAGGACTCGAGAACGTTCCGGGTCAGGCCGTCAACCGTCATTGCGCAGGCAGTCTGACCGCGATCGGCAACGCCTCCGCGCAGATCGGCTCGGGCATGGAACGCGTGCTGATCGCAGGCGGTGTGCAGTCGCTGTCCACCGGTCCACTGATGAAGTGGCGTGTTCCCACACCGGGCGGAACCGAATACCGCGAGCCGTGGATCCCGCCGAGCCACCCCGAGACTCCGGATGCGCCGACGATGGACATGGCGATCACGGTCGGCTGGAACACCGCGAAAGCGGTCGGCATCTCGCGTGAAGACATGGATGCGTGGGCAGCCCGCTCGCATCAACGCGCCGTCGCTGCCATCGACGCGGGGAAGTTCGTCGAGGAGATCCTGCCTCTGAAGGTGGCCGGTGCTGACGGTTCGTTCATCGACTTCAGTGTGGACGAGCATCCGCGACGAGATACGACAGTCGAGAAATTGGCCGGGCTGAAAGTGTTGCATCCTGAGATCGAGGGATTTTCGGTGACTGCGGGTAACAGCAGCGGCATCAACGATGCTGCCGCAGCGGTTGTTCTTACCGACGGCGCCTATGCCCGCGACAAGGGGCTGAACGTGCTCGGCTCCGTGAAAGCGTGGGCATCCTCCGCAGTGGCGCCGCGGCACTGCGGACTCGGGGCCGTGACCGTGATCGACAAAGTGTTGGATCGCGCCGGCCTCACCCCGTCGGATGTGTCGCTGTGGGAAATCAACGAGGCTTTCGCCTCTGTCCCCATCGCCGCGTGCCGTGAGTTCCGCCTCGACGAAGAACTGGTGAATGTCTCCGGAAGCGGGTGCAGCCTCGGCCATCCGATCTCGGCGTCGGGTGCCCGCATGGTCACGACGATGATCTACGAATTGTCCCGGCGTGGTGGAGGAATAGGTGTGGCCGCCATGTGTGCAGGCGGCGGCCAGGGTGGCGCCGTCGTGATCGAAGTAGAAGGCTGAGAGGGAAACCGCATGTCGGACGAAGTACTGGTCGAGCGCCGCGGGCGCATACTGATCGCCACGATCAATCGGCCGGATGCACGAAATGCCGTGAATCGCGCGGTCAGCCAGCGGCTCGCCGATGCGATGGACGAGTTGGACGAGAGTCCCGAACTGTCCGTCGGTATCGTTACCGGTGCCGGTGGAAATTTCAGCGCGGGAATGGATTTGAAAGCATACGCCGCCGGCGAAATTGCCGCCGTCGAAGGACGCGGTCTCGGGTTCACCGAGAAGCCGCCCCGGAAGCCGCTCATCTCGGCTGTCGAAGGCAACGCTCTTGCCGGAGGAACCGAGATCGTCCTCGCCACAGACCTCGTCGTGGCGTCGAAGGACGCAAAGTTCGGGTTGCCCGAGGTCAAGCGCGGTCTCGTCGCCGGTGGTGGTGGCCTCCTTCGGCTGCCCGAACGCATTCCCTACCAGAAGGCCGTCGAGCTCGCCTTGACCGGCGACACATTCAGCGCTGAAGAGGGCGCCGGCTACGGGTTCGTCAACGTGGTATCGGAGCCGGGTCAGGCTCTGACCGAAGCGATCCGGTTGGCGGAACGCATCACCGAGAACGGGCCCCTGGCAGTAGCTGCGACCAAACAGATACTCGCCGAGTCGCGGAGCTGGTCGGACGACGAGAAGTGGAAGAAACAGATGGATCTGCTCATCCCGGTCTTCATGTCCAAGGATGCAGCCGAAGGCGCGAAAGCGTTCGCCGAGAAGCGGAAACCGAACTGGACCGGTAGTTGATACCGGGCGCGAAGCAACCGAACAACAGGAGGGGAACATATGTCATTCGAGGGTGAGGTCGTACTTGTCACCGGCGGCGCCGGCGGGCTCGGTGCGGCCACAGTACGGAAGCTGCACGCAGAAGGGGCGTCGGTGGTGATCGCCGACATCGCCGACGAGTCTGCGCAGAAACTGGCCGATGAACTCGGCAACAAGGTCGTGTATGCGCGCACCGACGTGCTGGACGACGACTCCGTGGAGCAGACGCTGGCGAAGGCCGATGAGCTCGGCACCCTCAGGTACGCCGTGATCGCCCACGGCGGGATCGGGGTGCTGGAGAAGGTCGTCAACCGCGACGGCACACCGCACTCGCGCAAGGGATTCACCGACACGATCTCGCTCTACCTCACGGGCACGTACAACGTGCTCCGCCTCGCCGCGGCCAAGATCGCGAAGTTGGATCCCAAGCCGAACGGGGAGCGGGGCGCCATCGTGATGACCAGCTCCATCGCCGGCTTCGAAGGGCAGATGGGGCAGTCCGCGTACTCGGCGGCGAAGGCCGGCGTCATCGGTCTGACATTGACGGGTGCTCGTGATCTCAGTTCGGTCGGTATCCGGCTCAACTCCATCGCCCCGGGAACCATGCGCACACCGCTGCTCGAGCTGATCGGTGAAGAAGGACTCGAGAAGTTCGCCAAGAACATCCCGTTCCCCAAACGCCTCGGCACACCCGACGAGTATGCGTTCCTCGCCCAGCATCTGCTGGAGAACCCGTACATCAACGGCGAGGTCGTGCGTCTCGATGGAGCACAGCGATTCCAGACTCGCTGAGTTGCACGCTGCGAAGGGGAGTGTCCTCCGTAGGCCGGGAGGACACTCCCCTTCGTCGTCGGGAACTATGACGTCGGGAACTATTCGGTACCGAGCGACGCGGCCTGCGCACGGGCCCAGCGGTAGTCGGCCTTGCCCACGGGGCTCCGCTGGATCGTCTCGGCGAAGATCACCGACTTCGGAAGCTTGTAGCGCCCGATCGACTTCGCGGCGTGATCCACCACATCGTCGGCCGTCGCTTCATGGCCCGGCAGTAGCTGGACGATGGCAACGACCGCTTCACCCCACTTGTCGCTCGGCCTTCCGGCGACGAGAACGTCGGCGACAGCGGGATGCGAGCTGATCGCCATCTCCACTTCTTCGACGAAGATCTTCTCGCCGCCGGAGTTGATGGTGACCGAGTCGCGGCCGAGGAGATGGATCGAGCCGTCGTCGAGCAGTTGCGCGCGATCGCCCGGCAGGACGAACCGCTCACCGTGGACCAGCGGAAATGTTGCCGTGGTCTTCTTTGCGTCGCCCTTGTAACCGAGTGGTACGAACCCGCGTTGCGCGAGCCACCCCAGGTCGTCGTGCCCCGGCTCTGCGAGGCGGTCGAGATCCTCGGTCAGGACACAGGTGTTCGATCCGGGAGTGAACTGCCCCGTCGAGATCGAACCTGCGTTGGATACATGTGTCATCTGCGTTCCGGTCTCGGACGAGCCGGCGCCGTCGACCACCACAGCGTTCGGTACGAGGTCGAGAAGACGCTGTTTGACCGTGGGCGACAGGATTGCGCCACCGTTCGCGAGGATGGACAGGGAAGACAGGTCGGCGTCGGTCTTCTCGAACTCGGAGGCGAGGGGACGTGCGATTGCGTCGCCCACCATCATCAGCGCTGCGGGTCGTTCGGAGGCGATCGTCCGCACTACCGCTTCCGGATCCAAGCGGTCGACGACCGGTGAGAACACGAGGGTCTGGCCGGTGAGAATTCCCGTGAGGGCCGCCCATTGAGCTGCGCCGTGAATCAGGGGCGGCAGCACGAACAGTGTGAGTCCCGGATTGTCGGCTGCGCGGGTGGCCAATTCGTCGGGCGACGAGATGCATTCGCCGGTGAATACGTTCCGGCCGCCACATGAGGCCATGAAAATGTCGTGCTGGCGCCACAGAACGCCTTTCGGCATTCCCGTGGTCCCACCGGTGTAGAGAATGTAGAGGTCGTCCGGCGACAGCGTGTCGAGTTCGGCCTCCGGTGAGGAGTCGGCCAGCACGGTTTCGTAGTCGACCGCACCGGGGAGCAGGGGGGCACCCGATCCGTCGGCGATCTGGATCAGCACTTCGAGGTGGGGGAGGTGCGGCAGTACTCGTGCCAACTGCGGCGCGAATGCCGCGTTGTAGACGAGCGCCGTCGTCCCCGCGTCGGAGAGAAGGTATTCGAGTTCCTTCTCCACATAGCGGTAGTTGACATTGAACGGTGCCACACGAGCGCGGAATGCGCCGAGCATCGCCTCGAGATATTCGTTTCCGTTGTAGGCGTAGATGCCGAGGGTGTCCTGGCCGACTTCGTGTCCGTCGAGTTGGTCGCGTTCGATTCGTGCGCCGAGCCCTCGGGAATTCACATAGGCGGCGAGTCTTCGTGATCGCTCGGCGAGCTGGCTCTGGGTCAGCCGCCGGTCGCCGAAGACGACGACTTCTCGGTCGGGGATGGACGACGCGACAGCGTCGACGAGTTCCGGAATGGTGAATTCTCGGGTGACCGTCGTGGACTGGGCGGTGAGGTCGGTCAAAGCGACTCCTGTGGGATCAGCTAACCCGTCACATGAACTATTCGTCCGACTGTAATATATACGGCAACCCTTGCGGTAGGGTTCGGGCCTGGTAACTCGAAGTCGAATGGGGGATGACGATGAGCACGGTCGAAAACCTCGACGTCACAACGCAACACGAATCCGGTGCGGAATTGTCACGCATCCTCGAGCTCCAGCGCAGCGCCTTCCTAGCCGACGGGTTTCCCTCGGCCCGGACGCGTCGAGGCCGCATCGATCGGCTCGTGGCGCTGATGGTCGACAATGCGGACGAGTTCGTCGGCGCGCTGATCCGGGATTTCGGCAGTAAATCACGCACAGGCACGATGTCGATGGAGATCGTCGGCATCATCGGCGCACTCGAGCACACCCGTGCGCACGTGGCGAAGTGGATGAGAACCACACCGCTGATGCGTGCGGCCAGGGCGGTCGGGCTTCGTGCCGAAGTGGTGCCGTCGCCACTGGGGGTCGTGGGAATCATCGGGCCGTGGAATTTCCCACTTCATCTGGTGATCATGCCTGCTGCGGCGGCGTTCGCAGCGGGAAATCGCGTGATGATCAAGATGTCCGAGATCACCCCGGAGACGGCGGACCTGTTCGCGTCCCTGGCCCCGAAGTACTTCGACGAGTCGGAGCTGGCCGTTGTCACCGGCGGCCCGGAGGTCGGTGCAGCGTTCTCGTCGCTCCCACTCGACCATCTCTTCTTCACAGGTTCGACGAGTGTCGGGAAACGGATTCACGCAGCAGCGGCGCAGAATCTGGTACCTGTCACGCTCGAGCTCGGCGGCAAGAACCCCGTCGTGGTGGGGCCGCGTGCCGACGTCGAACGTGCCGCCGAGAGGGTGGGTCTCGGGCGCATGGTCAACGGCGGTCAGGTCTGCATCTGCCCCGACTACGTGATGGTGCACGAAAGGGAAGCCGAAAGGTTCTCCACTGCGGTGCTTTCCACGTGGCGCAGACGATTCCCCACCGTGGTCGAGAACCCCGAGTACCCCTCGTGTGTCAACGCCGCGAATTTCGACCGGGTGGTGGGACTGATCGACGACGCCCGCTCCCGCGGTGCCCACGTACAGGTTGCTGTGCCGAGCGGCGAGCAACTCCCCGATGCATCGACGCGTAAGGTTCCTCCGACCCTCATCTCGAACGTCTCCGACGACATGCGTATCACCCAGGAGGAGATCTTCGGCCCGGCGCTCGTCCTCATTACTTACCGCGAACTCACCGAGGTCGTGGACTACGTGAACCGGCGGCCCTCGCCGCTGGTTGCCTACTGGTTCGGCCCGGACGACGACGACTTCCGCCGGTTCGTCCGCAGTACTCGCACCGGTGGAGTGGCGCGAAACGAGTTCGGGATTCATATGCTTCCGTCTGCCGCGCCATTCGGTGGAGTGGGCAACAGCGGAATGGGGGCTTATCACGGTCGCGCAGGTTTCGACACGTTCAGTCATCACCGGTCCGTTGTGGGAACCGATCTTCCCTTCATGCTCACCACGTCGAGCGCTGTACCGCCGTTCGGGTGGGTGCCGCGCGCGATCGTGTCTCTGACGATGCGGATTGCCCGACGCCGCAGCGGCAAGCGCCTGCGCGGCAAACATACTGTATTGACAACAGTAAGGGTGTAGTCTGGGCTCGACGCGGGGGCTGATCTGCGCGCGCACCGTGTACTGAAACTTCGACCGGAGGTGAACGACGATGACCGTCGTGTCCGAGAATTCAACCCGCATCGACGAAGTCGTGTACGACCGGCCTGTCGACTGCGACAACCACTACTACGAAAAGATCGATGCGTTCACACGGCACCTCGATCCCGCATTCAAGGATCGCGGCGTCGAAGTGATCAAACGTGGGCGCCACACCGAATTGCTGGCCGGTGGAAAGCTTTTCGAGTTCGTTCCGAACCCGACATTCGATCCTGTGATCGTCCCCGGAGCGCTGGACCTGCTGTTCCGCGGACAGGTCCCGGACGATGTCGACCCGCGAAGCCTGATGAAGGTCGAGCCGCTCAACCCTGCCTACCAGGATCGCGACGTTCGCGTCGGCATGATCGCGCAACAGGAGATGTCAGGGGTCATTCTGCTTCCCACGCTCGCATGCGGCGTCGAGGAGGCGCTCAAGAACGACATCCCCGCAACCATGGCGAGCGTGACGGCATTCAACAAGTGGCTGGACGAGGACTGGGGATTCAACTACAAGGGCCGCATCTTCTCCGCGCCCATGCTGGCGCTGGCAGACCCCGACGAGGCCGCCGCGGAAATCGACCGGCTTCTCGAACGCGACGTGAAACTCGTCTACATCCGTCCCGCGCCGGTGCCTGCCGGCCACGGGACATCGAAGTCACTGGGCGACCTGACCTACGACAAGGTGTGGGCGAAACTGGAAGAAGCCGATATTCCGGTCGCGTTCCATCTCAGCGACAGCGGATACAACGGTTCGATCGCACGTGCGTGGGGTGCACCGGAACGGTTCGTGCCGTTCAAGACGTCGAACCCGCTCGCGAACATCGTCGTCTCCGATCGCGCAATTCATGACACCATGGCGAGCTTGATCCTCGACGGTGTGTTCACACGCCATCCGAAGCTGCGCATCGCCAGCATCGAAAACGGTTCGGACTGGGTGCAGCTACTGGTCAAGCGACTGAACAAACAGGCGAACCAGACCCCGTGGGCATTCACGGAGGCGCCGGCCGACACGATTCGCCGGCACCTGTGGGTCGCGCCGTACTACGAGGACGACGTTCGAGCGCTGGCCGACCTCGTCGGCACAGATCGCGTCCTGTTCGGTTCCGACTGGCCGCACGGTGAAGGCCTCGAGAAGCCGACGGATTTCGTCGAAGAGCTGGACGATTTCGACGAGACCGAGAAGGACGCGATCATGCGTACCAACGTCCTCGACTACCTGGGCATCTCCTACACCCGGTGATTCCGGGGTGGGTGTGCTCGCCCGGCGAGCACACCCACACTGCTCTTCTATTCCGCGGGCGCGGTCTTCGCCCGGGACGCGCGCGCGGTGGTCTTCTTGGTCTTGCTCGCAGCCGGCTTCTCCTGCTCGAGGAGTCGGCTCGTGTAGTCGAGGATGCAGTTGAGGCCGTACTCGAAGTTGTCATCGTTCGGTGCCCCGCCGACCCGGCCGTGTGCTGCGGCTTCTGCCAGAAGCGGTGTGCTGTCCGGGGTGATGACCAAATTCTCGTAGTACGCCTGCGACGTCGGGTCGTACTTCTTGCCGCGCTCCTGCAAACGTGCGAGCACGACGGATCCGCGCACATGTAGCTGGACGGCCGAGTACGCGTCGAATGCGTCGTCGAGAGACAGACCGCCCTTCACGAGATCGGCGATGATGTGCTCGATCTCGCGCGCGCCCAACGTGGCGTTTCTGGGGCTGAGCGACGATCTGATGAGGATCAGGTCGCAGAGGATCGGGTTCTCCATGAAGGCCTTGCGCGCCGCGTGTGCGTGATTGTAGAGGCGTTCCCGCCAATCCGAACCCGAGTCGCCCATCACGGCCTCGACCTGCATCTGTTCGAGGGCGCGATCGGTCATCGCATTGAGGAGTTCGTCCTTCTTGCGGAAGTACCAGTAGATGCTCGTGACGCCGACTCCGAGGTGCTTCGCGAGCTGCGGCATGCTCAGATTGTCGACCGGGATCTCCTCGGCGAGTTCGAACGCGCCGGCGATGATGTCCTCGGGGTTGATGGATCCGCGCTCACGCCGTTCGCGCTTCTGAGGTTCTTCTTTTCGCGCCATTGCTCTCCGACTTCCGTCCACAGTTGATCCGCAGAGTCGGGCAGCGCAGGCCTGAAGCGGCCCGCGGTGGTACGGACTGCCGGTGGCACCGAGTGCTGCCGACCCCATGGTCGCTCACTGTAGCTCATACCGGAACACCGCCGGGAAGCCAGCTCACTCGATGACACGGAGTGCAGCAGAGGGACAGTTGTTCACTGCTGTGCGCAGATCCGATTCATTGCAGGCGGCTGCGGCCTCGTCATCGATGATCACGTAACCTCCGTCGCCTACCTCGAACACGTCTGGTGCGGTGGCCTCGCACAATCCGTGGCCGACGCACCTGTCGCCGTCGACTTCCACGCGCATGTGTCACTCCTTTCCGGATCGGCGGGATTCAGGTTCAGTACGCCATGAACAGAATCTCGTCGCGGCTGTACTCGTGGTCGGGGTGGCGTTCACTGAGGTGCTGCCTCACCTTCTCGACGAGATCGTCCTCGTCGGTACCGCGCACGTACTCGCCGCATGGGCAGGTCAATCGTTTCTTCATGTCGTCCTTCGCTCCGGTCGGGGCTGTGGTTCATGCATTGCTGGTCGTCAGTAGGTGGCGAAGTCGAGTCGCGTCGACCTTTCCTGTGCCTCCGCGCGGAATGGTCTCGTCCGAATCGAGCACGAGCCACACCGTCGGAACTTTGAACGAACTCAACAGTTCTTTTGCTGCCGAGCGTAATTCGGACGGATCGAACGGGCGTGAGCAGATCACCGCGGCAGCCACTCGTGGACCGGTATCGTCGCCGACCCGCGTGACGAAGGCGTTCTCCACTCCGTCGATCCTTTTCAAGGCCGCCTGAACTTCGCTCGGGTACACGGTAGCTCCGCTGACCTTGAACATGTCGTCGATCCGTCCACGGTAGAAGAGGAAACCCGCATCGTCGATGTAACCGAGATCGCCCGTGGGATAGAAGCCGTCGGGTGTGAAGACATCCTCGCGGCTGCGGCCGCAGATGCCGTGCAGGACATGGGGTCCTCGGACCTCGATCCGGCCCTCTCGGCCGGTGAGCGCCTGCTTGCCCGATTCGATGTCTGTGATACGGACTTCCATGCCGTCGAACGGTATGCCGCAACTGCCCCAGGCTCCTCGCGGCATATCGGTGTCCAGGGGGTAGCCGGCGTAGGGGCCGAAGGTCTCGGTCATCCCGAACAGATTCGCGCGGGAGCCGGGTTCGCCACGTTCGCCGACGGGTAACAGCGCGGCGAGACTGCCGGGCCGCAACCACGAAAGGTCGACTCCCACTTCGTCGACCGCGCGCGCCAATGCTTCGGCCTGGTCGGGCCACCCCCGGAACAAGGTCACCCGTTCTCGTTCGAGGAGTTGCAAGGTCGTGGCGGCCACCGGTATCTCCTCGGTGACGAGGGTGGCGCCCGCTAGCAGCGCCGAGAGGATCCCTGCACCGAAACCCCCGACCCAGAAGAACGGCATCGGCAGATAAAGGCGGCTGTCGGAGGTGATGCAGCGAACGGCCAAGCCGGATGCGACGGCACCGAGTGCACTGCCGTGTGAATGCATGACGCCCTTGGGTGCACCGCTGCTTCCCGAGGTGAAGACGATGACCATCGTGTCGGACGGTGCCACGGTGTCCGCCATGGCAGCGGCAACCGCGTGGGAGCGGGCCGCCGGCTGCGCGTCGAGGACGTCCGCGACTCGCCAGATTCTCCGCAGGGACGGCAGTTCGGGATCGAGAACATCGCCCGGTTCGAGTTCGGGCAGTCCGACTTCGGAGGCGAGGTCGTCGCGGTAGCGGCGACCGCGGAACTCGTCGACGGTGACGAGATGGGCGATCGACGCGGTCCGGATCTGTGCGCGGAGTTCGGCTCCCGTGAGCAGAGTGCTCAGCGGGACCAGTACGGCGCCGATCCGAGTGATCGCCACGGCGATCTGCACCCATCCGGTGTTGTTCGGCATGATCAGCCCGACACGGGTGCCTGCACTGACTCCGCCCTCGACGAGTACTGCGGCGATGTGGAGCGTGGAGGTGTCGAGCTCGCGGTAGCCGACCCTGTTCACCGGGTCCACCACCATGTCCTTCGTCGGTGTTTCGGATGCTCGCGCGCGGACCAGCGACGCCATCGTGATCCCCGGGAGAAGATCAGGCATGCTGCACTCCGTCCTCCGCGTGCGTCTGGGTGAGGAGCCGGCTCCGGACCGCTGTGAGGTCTGCTTTGCCCGAGGGCGTACGGGGGATGGTGTCGACGACTGCGATCGCGGTCGGAATCTCGTAGCGAGCGAGCCGCGCGGACAGGTAGTCCACCAGATCGGCCGACGTGACCTCTGCATCGGGGCGGGGCTCGACCATGGCAACAGGAGTTTCTCCCAATCGCGCATCGGGACGACCGACGACAGCGGCGTTCTCCACCGCGGGATGGGTTTCGAGTGCCTTCCGGATGTCGTCCGGCATGATCTTGAATCCGCCTCGGATGATCGCCTGGTCGGCGCGACCGTGGATCCAGAGGAACCCGTCGGCATCGATGCGTGCGAGATCGGTGGTCCGCATCCAGTCCGTTGCCTCACCGCGCTGCGCGGGTTTGACCTCGAGCAGCCCGACGGTGTCGGTATCGACCTCGGTCCCGGACTCGTCTACGACGCGCAGCAGAGAGCCGGATTCGGCGCGCCCCACGCTCCCTCGTTTCGTCGACCAGTATTGCCGGTGGTCGGCGAGACTCCATCCGGCCACACCACCGCCGAACTCCGTCGCGGCATACGACGTCAGTACCGGGATACCGAACTTGTCGGTGAAGGCGTCGGCGTCGTCTGCCGACAGCGGGGCGGTGCCCGAGGTGACCACCCGGAGACTCGAGAGGTCGTCGCGGGTGAGATCGGAGTGCAGCACCATCCGCAGTGCCGTCGGGACGAGGGAGACGGCGCGGGGGCGGTGCCTGCGGACCGCATCTGCCCATGCTGCGAGTTCGAACCGTGGCAGGAGCACGTACGGTCGTGCCGCGACGATGCACTGCAACGTTCGATACACCCCGCCGATATGGACAAGTGGCGCGTTGACGATCGCAACCCCCGAGCTGAGCTTGTGGGGTGGCGTGTCGCCGGCCGTGGGAGGCCCGAGCACACTGTGGGCAAGCATGTCGTGGGTGAGTTCGACGCGCTTGGGGGGTCCGGTGGTGCCGCTGGTCAGCATGAGGATTGCCGTGCCCGGGCGGTTCTCCGATGGCCGCGGACGTTCGGTTGCGGGCACGACCTCGGGTTCGTGCGAGATCCTGCCGACCGTCACGGTGGTCGTACCGGGTGGCCTGCCGGCGAGCGTGTCGATGTCGTCGGCCTCACCGATGACCACGGGTAGGCCCAGCGCCGCGATGTCGGTGCGGGTCCGCTCGTCTCCGCGCGACGGATTGACGACCACGAGGCACCGCCCGGAGAGCAGCACCCCGAGGAGCGTGGCCACATGCACGGGGCGGTTGCGTAGCAGCACACCGATTCCCGCTCCATCGGCGGGACCGTACCGTCGGCAGATCGTGTTGATGCGGTCGGCGCAGCGGGCGATCTGTGCCCACGTGATCCATTCACCGTCGTACTCGATCGCGCCTGCCTCGGGATCGAGGCCGAGCACCGCCGCGATCCGGCGTGTGAGCCGGTGGTCGGTGACGGTTTCGTCGAGCACGGTTCGGGTCATCAGCGGATCCTCGGTGGGTGTGTGACGCGGGATGCCTGCGTCTCGGGGTCGGGCGTGGCGAGTTCGTTCTTCGCGATCGGATTGCCGAGTCGTGTGTAGATCAGGCCTTGATCCATCGCTGCCCGATACGGCTTGTCGAGGGATTCCCAGATGGCTTTCACTGTTCCCTGGGTTGCAGTCGGAGGCTTGGCGGCGATCCCGGCGGCGATGTCGTGGGCGCGTGTCCACAGTTGTTCGCGTGACGTGATTTCGGTGACGAGCCCGATGCGGAGGGCTGTCTCTGCCCCCACACGTTCGTCGTTGCCCATCAGTGCGATCCGCAGGGTCTCGGCGAGACCCACGCGGCGCATCAATCCGACGGGTTCGAGAGCGGATACCAACCCGGCCGAAACATGAGAGTCGAAGAAGGTGGCGTCGGTGGAGCAGATGACGACATCGGATTCGTTGACGAAGTACAGCGCTCCCGCCGTGCACATTCCCTGGACGGCGCACACCACGGGCTTCCACATCTTCTGCCATTTCGGGCTGAGGAGCTCACCCGGATCCTCATGGTTCCAGACGTTGTCGGGTTGACCGTAGGAGGACTTGATGTCGAGACCTGCGCTGAATGCGCGGTCGCCGGTTGCTCGCAGGACCACCGCGTGCACCCGCTCGTCGAATTTGACGATGCGCCACGCATCCTTCATCTCGTTGCACATCGTGCGATCGAACGAATTCAACCGTTCCGGTCGATTCAGGGTGATCGTGGCGACGTGTCGGTCGGCGTCGATGTCGAGCAGGATCGTGTCGAACTCGGGGATCGACGATTCGTCGAAGGTTGTCGGCAAGGCCATTCCGGGTCTCCGATTCTCCATCAGGTCTGGGGTCAGCGGCCGTGGAACTCGGGTTCGGTCCGTTCCCGGAACGCGCTCAGGCCGGATTTGAAATCATCTGTACGACAAGCTAATTCGAGAGCGTACAACTCTTGGTTCATCGCCTCGGCCAATGATGTGGTGTGGCTACGGTTGATTGCCTGTTTGGCGAGTCCGAGCGCCACGGTCGGGCCGGATGCGAGACGCTCCAGTATTGATGCGCCGGCGGCGTCGACGTCGGATGCGGGGGTCGAGCGGTAGATCAGACCCCACTCGCACGCGTCGGGTGCGCCGATTTTCTCTCCGAGCATCAGCATCTGCTTCGCCCGCGCTGTCCCCGCGAGTCGGGGTACGAGCCAGGTGGCGCCGGAGTCGGGGCTGAAACCGCGCGTGATGAACGGTTCCCAGAAGATCGCGTCTTCGTCCGCAACGGTGAAATCGGCGGCGAATGCGAGACTGCAGCCGAGACCCACCGCCCATCCGCGGACTGTGCACACCACGGGAAGGTGGAGATCGTGAACCAGTTCGACGATGCGATGCGCCTGGTGGGGGACGCGGCGAACCAGATTCCCGGCACGGGGCCGCGGTGCGTCCTTGCTGTTCGCCCCGACCCAGTCCGCGCCGCCGCAGAAGTTCTCTCCGGCTCCGGTGATATGCACCGCGCGGAGGGAATCATCGTGCGCGGCGGCGGTGAGGGAGTGGACGAGAGTGTGCACCATTGCCGGGTTCAGTGAGTTGAGCGCCTTGGGCCGGTCGAGAGTCAGCCTGAGGATCGGCCCGTCGTGTTCGACGCGTACCTCACCGACTCGTTCGGATGAACCATCCTCGTCACTCACCGTGGTAACCGCCCCTCGGAATCTATACTGTGATGTATACGGTATGTAGTACCGTTGCCTCCTACACAAGTTAGCAAGGAACCCGGTCAGGCGGAACCGGGTCGGCCGAAAGAAGATTATGACCAGCAATGAGGTGGAGCCGACATCCTTCTCGGGCGAACGCTCCGTTCCGGGGAGGTTCGGCGAAACTCCGCTCAGGCAGACCGAACGTGCCGCGTCCTCACTCCGCCGGCTCAGCGGATTGCTGCTGTCGCTCGAGCACGAACACGATGTGGTCGACGAGATGCTCTCCCGATTCGCCGAGTGGGAGCAGATTCTGGCAGCGGAGGCGCCCTCGGACACCCGGCTCCGGCTCGCCGACGACCGAGACGACGATCGGCGCGTCTACCTCGACCACGCATTCGATGTCGGCTCGTTCAATCCGCACTTCCCCGAGTACGAACTTCGTTCCTACGACGCCGACAGTGCGTCCGGCACCGTGTACTTCCCCGTGGTGTACGAAGGACCGCCCGGGCTTGTGCACGGCGGATTCCTCGCAGTGTTCTTCGATTGTATGATCCAGCACCACAATTGCGCGGTGGGGGTCGCGGGTAAGACACGGCTCCTCAGCATCCGGTATCGGCGTCCCACGCCGTTGCTCACCCCGTTGGATTTCGATGTCGTCCGGCGGACGACCGAGCGCGGGCTGGTGTCCGAAGCGCGCCTCATGCGGAACGGTGAAGTGTTGTGTATCGCCGAGCTCGATTCGGTAGCGGTCCGAATCGACGCGCTGGAGACCACCGAACTCGGCCGGAGGCGATGACCCGGTGTCGAGAATGACGCAGCGCCGAGCTGTACTCCGCTGCACAGATCAACTATTCGGAAGGGCATATCGATGACCGACGCCAAGACCTCCGACGGCAGAGTGCTGTTCGATGTCGATCGGGAGGCACGGATCGCGACCGTGACCCTCAACAATCCGTCTCAGCGGAATTCCTACGATCAGGCGATGCGCGACGAGATCGCGCGCTACCTCGACATCGTCGTCGACGACGACGACATCACCGTGGTACTGCTGCGAGGAGCGGAAGGCGTCTTCAGCACCGGCGCAAACATGAACAACGCCTACGGCTGGTACGGCGAGGGCCGGAACGGAGACTCTCCCGCACCGGAGAAGCGCAGGCCGAGCCAGCGGCGCCGATTGATCGTGGATCGCAAGACCTTCGGCTTCTACCACGAGTTCCTGGGCTTCCCGAAGGTCACCGTGGGCGAGATCAGCGGATTCGCGCTGGGCGGCGGATTCGAGATGGCATTGATGACAGACATCTCCGTCATCGCACGTGACACGCGAATCGGCATGCCCGCGACACGGTTCCTCGGCCCGGCCCTGGGGAGCCTGCACATGTTCTTCCATCGCCTCGGACCCGTCCTGGCACGGCAGCTGCTGCTGACCGGCGACATCGTCACTGCAGGCTCCGTCGAACATCTCGGTGTGTTCACCGAGACCTGCGACCCCGCGCACGTCACGGCCCGCGCACGGTACTGGGCCGACAAGGCCGCCAAGATGCCCGCCGACGGTGTGGTCATCGCGAAGGAGGCGTTCCGCCTGGTGGAGCAGAGCCAGGCGTACCAGGGCGAGGAAGTGGCCAGTTACCTGTTCCATGCCTTCGGCACCAATCTGCAGTTCTCGCCCGGCGAGTTCAACTTCGTCAAGACGCGGGCCCAACACGGAACGAAAGAAGCATTCCGTCTTCGTGACGAGCACTTCCACGTCCCCGAGCCGGACCTGACATGAGTTCCTACAGGAGGATGCAGTGACCCAGACGAAGCTCGTCTTCGACCCGTTCTCTCGGGAGTTCTTCGACGGACCGTACGACATCTACGCCCGGATGCGCGACGAAGCACCTGTCTACTACAGCGAGGAATACGATTTCTATGCGCTGAGCAGGTACGCAGACGTCGCCCCGGCGTACCGCAACTTCGCAACGTACTCCTCGGCACGCGGACTCGACCTCGATACCGTCCGCAAGGGTGAGATCTCGTCGTACAAGACGATCATCGTCCTCGACCCACCCGAACACCGGCACATGCGTCGACTGGTCAGCAAGGTGTTCACACCTCGTGCAATCAACGACCTACGCGACATGGTCGACGCGCAGATCGTCCGATTCCTCGAACAGGTGGATCCCTCCGGATTCGACATGGTCCACGATTTCTCGGCGCACTTCCCGATGGAGATCATCTCGGAGATGCTCGGCGTCCCACCGGAGAACAGGACCCAGCTGCGTCTGTGGACCGACGCGTCGCTGCACCGCGAAGTCGGCCAGATCGAGATGACCCAGGCCGGACTCGACGCCGTCGTCGATGTGATGCGCTTCTACTACGGGCTGGTCAAAGAGCGCCGGGCGCACCCCCAGGACGACATGATCACCAAGCTCACCCAAGCCGAGATCGAGCGCGACGACGATCAGCCTCCGAAGTTGACCACCATGGAGATCGCGATGTTCGCATCGCTGCTCGGTGGTGCCGGAGCGGAGACCGTCGCGAAACTGATCGGCGGCGCGCCCGTGACGTTCGCGCGATTCCCGGATCAGTGGGCCAGGCTCAGAGAGGACCGCTCGCTGATCCCGGATGCCGTCGAAGAACTGCTTCGCTTCGAGTCACCGAATCAGTACAACGTGCGGTACTCCATGCGCGACGTCGAGCTTCACGGAGTCACGATTCCCGCGGGTAAACCTGTCTTCCTGTTGCTGGGGTCGGCGAACCGGGATCCCGCCGCATTCGACGAGCCGGACGTCTTCGACATCGAGCGTGATCGTTCGGGAGCGCAGAGCCTCGCGTTCGGTTCGGGAATCCACAGTTGTCTCGGAGCGGCGCTCGCACGGATGGAAAGCGCTGTGGCGCTGGGCCACATGCTCGAGTTCATGCCCGAGTTCGACGTCGATTTCGACAACTGCACCCGCGTGAGTATGCAGAATGTGGCGGGGTACGACCACGTCCCAGTAAGGGTCCGCCCTCGGCCGCAATGATGCCGGGCAGCGATTGCAACGCCAATAGACAGAAACAACCCTCCCGGAACGTTGTTTCTGTCTATTGGCGTTGTGATGTGTGATCGCGTCTATGTGGACACCACGGTCGCGCCAGCGGTGCCCGGAGCTCCGTAGAGCAGGGCGAATCCTGCGGTCGGCTTGCCCGGTACCTGACGTGGGCCTGCGTCGCCGCGCAACTGGAGAACGAGTTCGTGCAGTTGTCGCAGGCCGGAGGCGCCGATGGGCTCGCCGTTGGCGATCAGCCCGCCATCGGTATTGACCGGAAGGCTTCCTCCGATTTCGGTGGCACCGTCTGCGATCAGCTTCTCCTGATCGCCGTCGGCGCAGAAGCCGGCTTCTGCCATGTGGATCACCTCAGCACCGGCGTCGGTGTCCTGGAGCTGGACGACGCCGACGTCCTGCGGCGCGATCCCGGCGGCTTCGAAGGCAGCGCGAGAAGCAAACACCGACGGCGAGGGGACTTCCTCGACAGGCGCATAGGTGGTGTTGACCTCGTATGCGCCGTAGGTCCGCGTGCGCACTTCCACCGAACGCACATAGATCGGCTTCGAAGTGAAACGGTGCGCGATGTCTGTCCGGCACATGATCACCGCGGCTGCACCCTCGTCCGGTGCGCAGAACATGTAGTGCGTGAGCGGGTAATTGAGCATCGGAGAATCCAGGATCTGCTGCTCCGATATCGGCTTTCTCCGAAACGCGTTCGGGTTGTCCACGCCGTTCCGATAGTTCTTCGCGGCGACTTTCGCCAGGGTACGCACGGAGATGTCGTGGTCGTGCAGGTACCGGTTCGCCTTCATTCCGAAGAACTGTGTGGTGAGGTACTGGCCGTTCTCGCCGTACCAGGAAGGCATCCCGACGAGGGTGGGATCCACCGTGAATGCGCCGCGCGGATGTTTGTCGAGTCCGATCGCGATGCCGATGTCGTACTTGCCGAGCCGGATCGCATCTGCGCAGGACTCCGTTGCGCTGGCTGCGGTGGCACACGCGTTGAACACGTTGGTGAACGGGATTCCCGTCAGTCCCATCAGGCCCACGATCGCGTCGGGATTCGCGACCTCCCAGCTGCCACCGACGGCGAACTGGATGTCCTTCCATTCGAGACCGGCATCGGCGAGCGCAGCGCGGATGGCATCGGTGCCCATCTCCATGGCTGTCTTGTCGAATCGCCCGAAGGGGTGCATCCCGATTCCGATGATTGCTACCTCGTTCATTTCGACACTCCCTTCGGATCGATCGGCCGGAACGCGAAAGTGAGGACTTCGTCGCCGTTCTCGTCGTGTCCGAGCGGAATCATCGTCAGTTCCACTTCCATACCGAACTCGAGGACCGACGGGCTGTTCTGGGTGAGGCGCCCCTCCACTCGAACTACGTCGCCCAACTGCACGAGCCCGACGCCGAACGGTACGAATGTCTCAGGAGTTTCGTCGCCGAGATACGGTGCGCCGGGAAGGAAGCCCTGCGTGGTCCAGGCCACGAGTGTCCCTGTGCGGGGGAGTGCGACGTCGGTCATCTGCTCGCGGCTGCATCGGGGGCAGAGCGGCTGCACGGGGAAAACCGTAGCGCCGCAGTCGTCGCACGTGCTGGCGAGGAGTTGTGGTCGGTCGTCGGGCCAAGTCGATATCTCTGGGGCGATTGCTCTCTGCACGGTCCGTCCTCGGGTTGCTGGGACTGGGAATGGTGGCGTGCGGCCACCTGGTCAGATATTGCGGTATATCATACCGATAGGTATACAGTAGGAGCGGTTAGCGCGCGATCGTCCACACTTCCGCACGAACGGAGTTCATATGCCGCGCAATGTCATCGACTGTCTGGTCAACGTCCACTTCGGGGAGACACAGACGCAACCGAAGTGGATGACCTCGGTCCGCGACAACTACTTCAAGGGACCGAAGTCGATGTTCGAAGCCGTCGAGATGTCGCAACTGCTCGACGAGATGGACGAGATGGGCGTCCAGAAGGCCATCTTGATGGACTCCGTGGTCACTCCACGCCTGACTGCCCGGAAGTTCGCCGAGGCCCATCCGGAACGGTTCTCCCTGGCGATGGGGGTGGGCAATCTTCTCCGGCCGATCGGGATGTTGCGCGAACTCGCCGCGGTGGCACAGGTCCTGCCGGTCAGCTACGCCGCGATAGGACCGAGCTTCTGGGGCGACGGTGACTATCCACCCAGCGACGCCGTCTACTACCCGCTGTACACGAAATGCGCCGAAATGGGCCTGCCGCTGTGCGTGAACACCGGGATCCCGGGCCCGCCGCTCCCCGCCGAAGCGCAGAACCCGATACACCTCGACAAGGTGTGCGTGCGCTTCCCGGAACTGAAACTCTGCATGATCCACGGAGCGGACCCGTGGTGGGACGTCGCAATCCGGATGCTGATCAGATTCCCGAACCTGAGGCTCATGACATCGGCGTGGTCGCCGAAGCGGCTGCCGGAGAATCTGCTGCACTTCATGCGGACACGAGGACAGGACAAAGTGATCTTCGCATCCGACTGGCCGGTTCTGTCGCAGCGCAGGATCGTCCCCGAGGCGCTCGAGCTCGATCTGCCCGAGGCTGCGCTCGACAACTTCCTGTTCAACAACGCGGAGGAGTTCTTCTTCGGCGCCCGGCAGCCCCTCATCTGATCTCGGCACGAGCCTGATTCCGACAAGACACAGAGGAGTAGAGATGGATCGGTACGAGCTACGGCGCGAGGACTACAGCCTGAGCGAGGACCAACTGGATCTGCAGAACGCGTACGCGAAGTTCTTCGAGACCCACTGCACTATCGATACGGTGCACGCAGCCGAGGCCGCAGGGCTCGATCGCGCGCTCTGGGAACGGCTCTGCTCGACCGGTGCCACAACGATGGCCCTCCCCGAGGATGCAGGTGGTGACGGAGCGACGCTGGTCGATCTGACGCTGGTCGCCGAGGAAGTAGGCCGGTACTTGGCACCTGTGCCGTGGATCGACCACGTCTGTGCCGCACGCCTGTTGGCACGGCTCGATGTCCAGGACCTCGGTGCGATCGCGTCGGGGCAGCGAATCGTCGGGCTCGATCCGCACCTCGGTGACGTGTCCGGCCGACGGTTGATCCCCGCCGCGTCGGTCGCCGACGATCTCGTCGTCCGCGACGGTGAGGACATCGTGCTCATGACGTTCGACTCCGCTCCGGAACGGGTCGAGAATCTAGGGAAGCTGCCGATGGCGTGGGTCGACCCTGCCGAGGCGACGCACAGAACTGTTCTTGCGTGTGGGCCCGCTGCCCTCGAAGAATTCGATCGAGCGCTCGCCGAATGGCGCCTGCTGACCGCCTCGGCTCTCGTCGGGTTGGTGGAGCAGTCCATGCGTATCGCGGCAGAGTTCGCGAAGTCGCGCTACACACTGGGAGTTCCCATTTCGTCGCTGCAGGGCATCTCGCACCCTTTGGCGAATATGGCGATCACGGTAGAGGGTGGGCGGGCGCTGGCACGCAAGGCAGCGTGGTTCCTCGACAACGAACCGGAGGTGCGCCCCGAGTTGGCCGGAGCCGCATTCGTTTTCATGGCTGATGAGGCGTCGCGCGCAGCAACGATGTCGGTGCATGTTCAAGGCGGTCTCGGAGTGTCCACCGAGGCCGCGGCAAGTTCGTATCTGGTGCGGGCGCGTGGCTGGTCGCTGGCAGGCGGAGATCCGGCCGACACCGCCCGACACGTCGCTCGGATCGTGGCGGAGAAGCGGTCGGCGAGTGCCCATGCGGCTCTGGCTGCGGTGTAGAGGAGGGGACCATGGATTTTTCACGGGTTGAGCTGACCGGCGACGAACAGGCGTTTCTCGATGAGATCCGCACGTTTCTCGACAAACATGTCACCGACGAAGTTCGGCGACGTGATCGCGAAACGGGCGACAACTTCGATGAGGGCGTCCACCTCGCGATGGGCGAAGCCGGCTATCTGGAACGCGAGTACCGCAAGGCGGACGAGGGCGGTTTCTCACGGGTCGAGAGCCGCCTGTGGGCGCTCGAGCGCCGACGTTCCCATGTTCCGTGGGTGACGTGGGGAACCACCATCCTGGTCTCGCATTCCGTCGAGGCGTACGGTTCGCCGGAACTGCGTGACGAGGTGATGCCCGGGGTCTTCAGCGGTCACGTGCGTATGTGCCTCGGCTACACGGAGCCCGAGGGTGGCTCGGATATCGCCACCTGCAAGACCCGGGCGGTGCGCGACGGCGACGACTGGGTGATCAACGGCTCGAAGATGTTCACCACCGGCGCGCACAATTGCCGGTACGTCTTCCTGATCACGAACACCGACCCGAACGCAGAAAAAAAGCACAAGAGCCTGACGATGTTCCTGGTCCCGCTGGACACGCCGGGCATCGAGATCCAGGGCCTGTGGACCGTCGACGGCGATCGCACCAACATCGTCTATTACAACGACGTCCGGATTCCCGACAAGTATCGACTCGGGGAAGTGAACGGCGGCTGGGCCGTTCTGCGTGGCCCGCTCGACGCTGAACACGGGGTGGTCGCGGCGGACGCCGACGGACTCGACGACATCGCGATCCTCCAGCATCAGGGCATGTTCATGGGTACGGCTGTCGACAAGGTGGCGACCATTGTGGACCGCCCCGGGGTCGACGGGCTTCGACGCATCGACGACGAGTCCGTCGCACACCGTCTGGGCAAGGCCGTCGCCCGGATCGAGGTGGCGCTCAGTACATCGAACATGTACGGCCGTGTGGCGATTGCGCAGACGATGCGCGATGTCGCCCCCGAGTTGATGGACATCCTGGGCCCCGCATCCGCGTTGCCGGTGGAGACCGACGGGGCACTCGACGACGGAGCGAGTGAATACCTGTACCGGTGGGCTCCTCTGTGTGGAATATACGGCGGCACCCTCGAGGTGTTCCGCAACATGATCGGCCAGTACATGCTGGGCTTGGGCCGGCCGATATATGCGCCGGTGAAGAGCTGAGTTGTCACGACGAGAACGCCGGCCGGACCACTGTGGTCCGGCCGGCGTTGTGTATCAGGGGTTTACAGAACGGCGCCGGAGACCTTCGCCGCGATGATGTCGTCCCAGCTCATCCCCAGCTCTTCGAGGATTTGGTCGGTGTGTTCCCCGTGCTCGGGTGAGCGCCCCGGTTTCGGGGGCGTCTCGTCGAACTGGATCGGGGCGGAGACCGTCTTGAACAATTCGCCGTCGTCGTCGGCGACGGTCATCAGATAGCCGTTGGCGACGGCCTGCGCGTCGTCGAGTGCTTCCGCCGGTGTCGCGAGCGGTGCCCACACGCCGGGCTCGTCGGCGAGGACCTCCTGCCATTCTGCGAGATCGCGCTCGGCGAAGATCTTGCGCAGAATGGCGGTGGCATCGTCCTTGTTGGCAATGAGGTTGGCCAGCGGCGTGAATCTTTCGTCGTCCGAGAGTTCGGGATGTCCGATCCGCTCGCAGAATCCCTTCCAGTAGCGGTCTGCTTGCAGGAACACGAGTTGGAGCCACCGGTCGTCGCGGGTCTTGTATCGATTCACCACGGGGTTCGGTGCTTCGCCCGGCGCGTAGGCGGGAATGCGGTCGATGCCGTAGTAGTCGGCGGCGCAGATGTCCGGTGCCACGGCCCACATTCCTTGGGCCAGCAGCGATCCGTCGACCGTCCGTGCCACTCCGGTCCGTTCTCGATGGAAGAGAGCGGCAACGATACCGCCGGCCAGGGTGCTACCGCCCTGCAGGTCGCCGAATGCGGGGCCCTGTGCGAATGGGAACTCTTGGCCGTCCGGGGTGAGTGCATAGGCAACACCGGCGCGAGCGGTGTATCCGGAGGCGTCGAATCCGCCTTTGTCGCGGTCGGGGCCGAGGGGGCCCTGGCCGCTTCCACGCGCGATGATCAGCTTCGGGTTGAAGGCGCGGAGCGTGTCCACCGACAGGTCGGCGCGTTCGAGTGCGCCGGGAAGCCAGTTCGTCAGGAGGACATCGGCCTTGGCGATGAGCTTGGCAAAGATCTCGCGACCCTCGGGTGTCTTGATGTCGATCGCGATGCTGCGTTTTCCGTGGTTGCCGATTTCCATCATGAAGTTCGCTTTCACGCGGGACTCCGCGGGGTCGAGGCCACCGACCGTCAGGTAGCGACAGGGATCGCCGCCGCGAGTGTCTTCGACCTTGATGACATCGGCCCCCCAATCCCGGAGAACGACACCGGCACTCGGAACATAAGTCCAGGAAGCAAGTTCCACCACCGTGACACCGTTGAGGAGATCGGACATCGGCGTTCCCTTCTTGCAGAAAGTCGGCTGTACAGCTTCCCAAGACATTACTGTATTGATTACAGTTAGTCATCCGGTTTCGTAGTCGAGGAGAATGTATGAGTGGAGTCGCTGACCGTCGGGGCGAGCTGAGCGACGGGAGGGGTCGTCTCGAGACCGCGACAAGTGTGGAGTGGGGTCGTCGCGTTGCGCAACAAGCAGAAACCCGTCTGCTCATCGACGGAGCGCTGACCGAAGCGACGGGCGGTGCGACATATCGAAATCTCAGTCCGGCCACCGGGCTCGTACTCGGAGATGCTGCCGCGGCGAGCGCACCGGATATGGAACGGGCAATCGGCGCTGCCCGACGCGCATTCGACGAGACCTCGTGGTCGACCGACCGCGGCCTGCGGCGGCGCTGCCTCGAACAGTTGCAGGCCGCACTCGAGTCCGAGAAGGAAGACCTGCGTGCCGAACTCGTCGCGGAGGTGGGATGCCCGGTGATGGCCACCTCCGACGCCCAGCTGGACTGGCCGCTGGCCGATTCGCTCCGTTACCCTGCGTCGCTGATCGACTCCTTCGAATGGGAGCGGACCCTCGACGGTGGAGGCCTGTTCGGCCCGCGCAACGTGCGCACCGTCGTCAAAGAAGCCGCCGGGGTGGTCGCAGCAATCACGCCCTCGAACTACCCGATCGAAGTGATCCTCAACAAGATCGGGCCTGCCCTGGCTGCGGGAAATACTGTGATCCTCAAGCCGGATCCGAATACGCCGTGGAACGCGGCTCGTCTCGGTCGGCTCGTAGCGGAGAAGACCGATATTCCCCCTGGCGTGTTCAATGTGGTGACCACACCCGACAACGACGTGGCGGGTCAGCTCGCGGACGATCCCCGGGTCGACCTCATCTCGTTCACCGGATCGACCGCCGTCGGGCGCATTCTTATGCAGCGAGCAGCCGCGACGATGAAGCGGACGTTCCTCGAACTCGGCGGTAAATCCGCTCTCATCGTGACCGACGGTGCCGATCTGTCGAAGGCGATCATGGCGACGATCGGCGCGTGCTCCCACGCGGGGCAGGCCTGCGCAGTCAATACGCGAATTCTCGTGCACAAGTCTTTGTTCGACGATATGGCGGCGGGTGCGACCGAGGCGTACAAGCAGATTCCGGTCGGCGACCCGGTGAATCCGGGAACGTTCGTGGGGCCACTCATCAGCGCAGCCCAGAAACAGAAGGTGCTCGGCATACTCGATCAGGCACGCGCCGACGGTGCGCGATTCCTCACCGGCGGTGGTGAGGTCGACGGTCTGGCCGAACACCTGCAGGGGGGCCACTTCGTGGCGCCCACCCTAGTCACCGGAGTCGACAACAGCGCCGCCATCGCGCAGGAAGAGGTGTTCGGTCCGGTCGCGATACTGATTCCGTTCGAGAATGACGACGAAGCCGTAGGGCTCGCCAACGACAGCCACTTCGGTCTTGCCGGTGCAGTCATGTCGGACACGGCCGAACGAGGGATGGCACTTGCCAGGCGCGTGCGTACCGGAGCTATCGGCGTCAACGGCGGAATGTTCTACGGGGCCGACGCGCCCTTCGGTGGATACAAGAACAGTGGTATCGGAAGACAGTGCGGGATAGAAGGTTTCGATCAGTATCTCGAAACGAAAACAATTGCGTGCAGGCTTCCTCGCGGGTGATCATACGGCTACGAAAGGCATACGGATGGGCAAGCTGGACAACAAGGTTGCACTGGTCTCGGGAGCAGCCCGCGGACAGGGAAGATCGCACGCGATTCACCTGGCCGCCGAGGGTGCAAGCATCATCGCTCTCGACCTGTGCGCAGACCTCGACGGCAACACATATCCCCTGGCGCGCCGAGAGGATCTCGACGAGACCGCACGTCTCGTCGAGAAGGAGGGCGTCCGTGTTCACACCGTGGTCGCCGATGTGCGGGAGCGGCGCGACGTATGGAACGCAATTGCCGAGGGAGTGAAGGATCTCGGGCGGCTCGACATCGTCGTTGCCAACGCGGGAATCTGCCCGATGGGCGACGGACAGACGCTGCAATCCTGGTCCGACACCATCGATACCGATCTGGCAGGCGTATTCAACGTGGTGCAGGGCAGCATTCCGCATCTCGGCAAGGGCGCGTCGATCATTGCGACCGGCTCTCTGGCCGCTCAGTTGGGTAGCGCCACCAATCAGGGGCCGGGTGGTTCGGCGTACAGCCTTGCGAAACAGATCGTGGCACGGTACGTCAACGACCTCGCAGTGCAGTTGGCGAAGAAGGACATCCGAATCAATGCGGTGCACCCGACGAATGTGAACACCGACATGCTCCACAACGCGGGAATGTACCGGGTGTTCAGGCCCGACCTCGAACATCCCACCCGGGAGGAGGCGGAGATGGCGTTTCCGGCCATGCAGGCGATGCGTGTGCCGTACATCGAACCGCACGACGTCTCGGAGGCCGTGCTCTTCCTCGCGAGCGACGCGTCGCGTTTCATCACCGGAACCCAACTGCGGATCGATGCCGGTGGCTATGTGAAGTCCGTGCCCTGGAAGGGATGAGTATTGCCATGCCCGAAGTCATCGGATTCCTCGGAGCCGGCCAGATGGGTGAACCCATGGTTCGCCGGCTTCTCGCCGCCGGGTACGACGTCCGCCTCTACGCCCGCCGCGAGGAGGTACGCATGCGTCTCGGCAGTGTGGGCGCGTACCTCGCCGACTCGGTCGCCGACGTGGCACGACAAGCAGACATCCTCTTCGTCTGCCTGTTCTCGGATGCGCAACTGGTCGATCTGGCCGGCGGCCCCGACGGTTTCATGGAGAACGCGAAGGAGACGTCGATCGTCGTATCGCACACCACCGGTACCGTGGGTACACTCGCGAAGATCCGCGCCGATCACCCGGACGGCCCGACGCTCGTCGATGCGCCGGTGAGCGGATCGGCCGACGATATCGCGGCAGGAACGCTGACCGTTCTCTTGGGCGGCGAGGCGAACGTGCTGGACCGGGTCGAGCCCGTGGTGAGTGCCTATGCCGATCCGGTCATCAGGACCGGGGGGCTCGGCACTGCGCTGAACCTGAAACTGGTGAACAACATCCTGTTTGCCGCCAACGCTCAACTTGCCGCAGCAGCAGTGGAACTCGGCGATCGGCTCGGCATCGGACGCAACGAACTGCTCGACGCTGTGTCGTTGAGTAGTGGACGCAGTCATGCACTCGCCTCGATCAGGAAGATCGGTGGCGTCGAAGCATTCTCCGAGGTTGCCTCCCCGTTCCTGCGCAAGGATGTTGCCGCATGTGACGCAGCCGCCGCGGACGCAGGTGTCGATCTCGGCTGGATCGGTTCTGTGGTGGCAGAAGGCCCAATTGCATTGACGAGTGAGAAACGGAGAGCCGACGGATGATCAAGACAGGCACACGCTTGGAGAGCCGAACCTGCAGCACACAGGTGATCGTTGTTGCCGCAGCGGAGTCCCTCGACGACCTCCGGTGTGGAGGAGCCACGATGGCGACGGTGGGGGCAGCGAAGCAGGACGGTATCTCGCTCGACGAGAAGCATTCGGGCGGAACACTCATCGGCAAGCGTTACGTCACCGACGACGGAGCCGAGGTGCTGGTGACCAAACCGGGCGCAGGAAGTCTGTCCGTGGGAGACACCCCGCTACATGTGAGGGATTCCAAGGCGCTACCTGCCAGTGATTGACGAGGCGTTGCTACGTCACCGTCTCCACGCGGCGAGGATGTCGTCGGTCGTGGTGACGGTGGCCAGCACACTCAGGGTGTGGTCGATCATCGCTGTGCCGTAGTCGGCGGGAATCCCCGCGACGGCGTCGCGGGGGACCACCACCCGATACGATTTGTTCACCGCATCCATCACCAGGTTGGGGATCGCGACGTTCAGGGACACCCCGACCGCCACGATCGTGTCGACGCCGAGGTTGCGGAGGACGGCATCGAGATCCGTACCTCCCATCGGACCCAGACCGTGCATCCGGGTCAATACCAGATCCGATGGGGCAGGCCCGAATTGCGGCAGGAGGGTTGCACCCGGGCTTCCTGGGGCCATCGACGTCGTGCGACGCCCGACCGCGAAGAGTTTTGCGTTGTGGTTCGATCCCTGATTGTCGTCGCGACGGTGGACGAGGCAGTGCACGATACGAACACCGGCTTCTCGTGCCGCGGGCAGGAGCCGAGCGATAGTGGGAAGAGCGTGACGCCCTGCCTCCTGCGCGAGTGCCGGCATGCCGGAATCCGGACCGACGACCGCGCCCTGCAGCTCCTGCGTGACGATCGCTGTCCGGCCCGGATCCACGAGCTCGGCCAGCGACGGTGCGCTCACGCAGGCTCCTTGGCATTGCTCTCAGCGGGTACCTCGTAGAACTGCTTCGCCCATCGGCGCATCGCCATGTACGGCTTGGCGTCGACGCGACCGAGCGGGGGATTCTCGACGTAGATCTGGTAGCGCCAGATGCTGAGGTCTTCGAAGACGGTGTGGAGGAACCGGCGTTCGACCTTCTCCTGCACGGCGGGCGGCGGGACTTCCGAGGTATCCCCGTCGTTGCGGGGCCACCAGATCGAATAGAAGAGATCGGAATGTCCGTCGTCGACGGGAGTGCAGGCGAAGATCAGTCGATAGTTCTGGGTGCCCTCGAATGCGCTCATCGCGTACCCCAGTCCTGAGAAGTGGCTGTGGATGCGAAGAGCCATCTTGTCGGGGTCGTCGCTGGTGGTGTCCGGCCAGCCGGTGAGGAACCGCCATTCGTTGTCGACCGCTTCCCACCCGAGCGACACCGGTGTCACGCTCGCACCGTGCACATACCGGAAATGTGCACTGTCGGGGCCGTTCTCGGCGACAACCTGTGGGTGCACCGGCTCGTACTCTGCTCGGCGTGAGAACTCGGGATAGACACGATAGTAGCTGTCGGGGCCGGAGACGATCTCGGGGAACTTCGTGAACGGGTCGGGTAGCTCCCATTGCGGTGGTTTTCCGTCGGGCTGATGCCACATGTACACGATTCCGTGCTGCTCCTGAATCGGGTAGACACGCAGTTTCAGCGCCTTGTTCGGTCGGTCGGGGTCGTACGGGATGTAGCGGTTGGTCCCATCCGGCCCCCACCGCCACCCGTGAAACGGGCACTCGATGCAGTCACCCACGACCTTGCCGCCGTGTCCGAGGTGCGCGCCGAGATGGCGGCAGTGCCCGGTCATGACGTGGAGTTCACCGCTGTCGTCGCGGTAGGCGACGAGATCCTCCCCGAAATAGCGCAGGGCCCTGCTGTGCCCGGTCTCGAACTCTTCCGACCAGCCGATCACGAACCAGCCCGTGACCTTCCAGGTGAACGGTACGTCCAACGGTTGTCTCCTCGATGTCGGATCGAACGAGCTCAGTTCGAGCGCTGCATCTGCGATGCGGCGGCGATCTGCTGGTCCCAGACGGCCAGCTTCTCCTCGGCGCTCGTCTGATGGTGGCTCAGTGCGCGGATACTCACGTCGTGCCCTGCTGCCGCAGCCCGCAGGGCTCCGACGGTGGCCTGGTCGCGTGGCACGTGCGTGAACGGGTCGAACGAGTACCACCGCATGGCGTTCAAGTGGGTCATCTTGTCGATCTCGTCGGCGGGCACATGTTCGTCGGTGAAGACACCACTGAGCTCCTCGGGAGCGCCCGGCCACATCGAATCACTGTGCGGATAGTCCATTTCCCACGAAATATTGTCGATACCGATGTCGTGGCGGAGTTTGACCCCGAGCGGGTCGCTGATGAAGCACGTGAGGAAATGCTCCCGGAACACCTCGCTGGGCAACTTGCCGCCGAAATCCTGCAGCGTCCACGTCGAGTGCATCTCGAACGTCCGGTCGACGCGTTCGAGGAAGTACGGGATCCAGCCCGTCCCACCCTCGGAGAGGGCGATCTTGAGGTCTGGGAATTCCTTGACCGGCCGTGACCACAGTAGATCGGCTGCCGCGTTCACGATGTTCATCGGCTGGAGCGTGATCATCACATCGGGGGGTGAATCCGTTGCGGGGATGGAGAGTTTGCCCGAGGAGCCGATGTGGATGGACAGGACGGTGTCGGTGTCGACGAGCGCCTTCCACAGTGGATTCCAATACTCGTCGTGGAAGCTGGGGTAGCCGAGCGCGGCGGGATTCTCCGTGAAGGTCAGGGAGTGCACCCCTTTCTTCGCGAGGCGCCGGACCTCCTGCGCGCACAGTTCGGCGTCCCAGATGACCGGGAGTCCCATGGGGATGAACCGGCCCGGGTACGCACCGCACCACTCCTCGACATGCCAATCGTTGTAGGCCTGGACGAGTGCCAGTGAGAAGTCCGAGTCCTCGGTCGCGAACAGTCGGGCAGCGAAGCCGGGGAACGAGGGGAAGTTCATCTGTGCCAGAACACCGCCCGCGTTCATGTCCTTGACGCGTTCATGAACGTCGTAACAACCCGGACGGATCTCGTCGAGGCCCTCGGGCTCCAGGCCGTACTCTTCCTTGGGGCGTCCGGCGACAGCATTGAGGGCCACATTCGGAATGATGCGATCGCGGAACTTCCACATGTCCGCGCCGTTGTCCATGTGCACGAGACGCGGTGCATCGTCGGCGTATTTCGCGGGCAGGTGGTTGGTGAACATGTCGGGCGGCTCGATGATGTGGTCGTCGACGCTGATCAGGATCATGTCGTTCTTGTCCATGCTCGTTCCCTTCCGAGGACCGTACGGATTCGTGGCCGATTACCTTGCTGTGGCGAGTTTCGGTGGGTTCGCAGCTTCCGGATCGGGATTCGCGATCGGTAGACCCATGAACCGCCGGGCGTTGTCGCCCATGAAATCCCACGTGCGCCGGCGATCCATACCTTCCGCGTACTTCCAGTAGCCCTTCGGCTCGGGAAGGCCCTCGGGGTGTGGATAGTCGGATCCGAACATGACCTTGTCCCAGCCGACCATGTCGACGACATCGGCGACCGACCCTTCCCAGAACGGACTGACCCAGACGTTGCGCCGGAAGACCTCGAGCGGATCCTCCGGGAAGTTCTGGGGCATCTTCCTGGTGAGATCCTCGAGGTCGTGGAACAGCGGGCGGATCCACGAACTTCCGTTCTCCACGCTGGCGATTCGCAGTTTCGGGAAGCGCGTGAGGGTTCCGTGGCAGATCAGGCTACCGAGCATGTCCGAGATCTCGCGGTGTCCGAGCGCGAGCCACCGGAACGCGCTCATCGCCATGAAATTCTGGGTGTTCGGTGGTTCCCATTTGTTGACGTACTCGTCGAGCGGCGGCTGGCTGGCGTGGAGCGCGATCGGAAGGCCGGCTTGTTCCACCTCGCGCCAGAACGGATCGAACTCGGGCAAGGCGGGTGATCGCCACCCGTGCACGCCTTTCACCGGTGCGGGCTTGATCAGTGCCACCTTTGCGCCGTGCTCGAGGAGATACGCGAGCTCTCGACGCGCACCGTCCACCTCGGCGCAGTTGATCACCGGTGTGGTGAAAACCCGCCTCCTGTAGTCGAATCCCCAGTGCTCGTGCATCCACTGATTCAACGCGTGGACGATCGCAAGTGTCAGTTGCGGGTCGTCGGCGGACGAGTGTTCGACGAGGCTTGCGAGCGTGGGGAAGACCAGCGATTCGCGTACTCCCTGCCGGTCCATCTCGGCGAGGCGTTCTTCGGGCCCGCGAGTCGCGGGTGGGCAATCGATGGCCGAGCCCTGCATTTCGCGGAGCGTCAGTCCGTCGACGTTCTCGCCGGCGAAGAACTTCTCGTGGGCTCCCGGCGCCGCGACCCGGTCGAATGTGGGATTCGGAATGAAATCTGTGATCCTGCCGTCGATGGCGAGCCGCGTACGACGGCCGATCTGCACGTACTGGACTGCTTCGGCGTATTCGGCGGGGAGAAATCTGGTCAATGCCTCCGACGTCTCGTACATGTGCGTGTCGGCATCGAAGATCGGTGCGTCGTCGGACCCTGCCATGCCAGTTCTCCTTGTTCGTCGCCGGTCGTGGATCAAGACTCGCAGCGCAGTGACTGTTATGTCAACAGTCGGTATTACCGTAACTTAATCTGTTCTGGTCGGAGTGTGTTCGAGCGCGGTGATGGTTCGCGTCCTCGTACAGGCCTGCGACCTTCCGCACTTCCACCTTCCACGCTGCGTTACGTGGTAGCCGATCGACGATCGAGATCGACACGGGGACATGGTGGCTCGGCAGGTGTTCACGGACGAGCGCCTTCAGGTCGTCCGGCGTCGGGGTCGATGCGTCTCGACGCAGCTCGACTGCCGCGAACGGAACCTGACCGAGGAGCCGGTCGTCGACGCCGACAACAGAGGCATCGAGCACCGAAGGATGCGTCACGAGCACCGAACGCACTCGCTCGGGGAGGATCTTGAACCCGCCTCGATTGATGGCGCCGTCGCCTCGCCCGTGGATGTAGACGAACCCATCGGCATCGACCGACGCCAGATCGGTGGTGCCGGTCCACTGCGGACCCATGACCGCGACGCGCGCATGGAGGTATCCGCGTTCGCCGATCGGCACTTCCGCGCCCGTCTCGGTATCCACGATGCGTACGTCGACGCCGGGTAGGGGACGTCCTACGCTCAGCGGTTTCTCGGCGCCGAAGCGGGCATGGTCGTCCGGTGTCCAGGCGCATACCGAGCCGGCGAATTCGGTGGCCCCGTAGCCCCACAGCAATGTGATGCCGTATTTCGCCTCGAATGCTTGGCGTAATTCCGGGTCGAGCGGCCCCGATCCCCCGGGAAGGTACTTCAGTGACGCGAGATCATCCTCAGGTACGTCGGCGTCGAGCAGCATCCGCAGAAGTGCCGGCTGGATGCCGGCGCGCTCGATGCGGAAGTCTCTGATCGCACGCACCCACTCGTCGACGGTGAACTTCTCGAGCAGCACCATTCGCTTGTCGAGGAACGGGGCCGCGAGCAGCTGACACACACCGACACTGCCGAATGGCCAGTAGACGAGCTCGGGCGGGTCGGTGTAGCGCCCAGCCCCGCCCATCGTCATGGTGTGGACCGTATGGCTGAGCACATCGATCGGCAGAGCGAACCGCTTCGGGGGTCCGGTGGTGCCACTCGACAGGATGTGCAGGCCGGGATCGATGTCGGAGCGTTGCGACATGGTCGAGGGTCGCGTCCTGTCCGGCGCCTCCGACAGGACGTTCACCGCCAGCGGTGCCGACGACAACGCCACTGCTGCGCACCCGGATCTGCGTGCGGCCCCGAGGGTGACCTCGGTCCAATCCTGTTCGTCCGCGATCACCACTGCAGGAAGCAGGCTTTCGATGTCGCGGGCGATGGCCTGCTCGGATTGGTACGAGTAGATCATCGCGATATGGCGACCTGCCGCGAGGAGGCCGAGCGTCGCTGCGGCGTGCGGGATCCTGTTCCTGGCTACGAGGCCGATCGGCGCATGTTGCGGGACTCCTGCCTGGTCGAGCGCAGCGCCGACGTCGTCGATGTACGCGGTGATCTCGTCGCCCGAGTACCAACGGCGTACGTATTCGATGAATGCCTTCGAGCCGTAACCGGCGAGGTGGCGGCCGAGTTGATCGGCGAAGGTTCCGAGCTCCGGCTTCGAATCGGACGGTCTCATCTTCACGACGATACAGATGCCGACAGACTTACCGTTGTACTTTCAATATCGGCGCGGGCGTCCTACAGTAATGCCATGATGTCGACAGTGCCGCCAGGGTACGAGGATCTTCTCGAACGGCCGATCATCGGTGTGCTCGGCACGGTCGGTCCCGATGGGTCACCGAGCCTGACGCCGATGCGATTCACCTGGGACGGAGCGCATCTGAGGGTGAGCCACACCATTCCTCGCAAGAAATTCGTGAGCCTGCAGGCGAATCCCAACTACTCGTTCCTCATCACCGACCCTGAAGATCGGGAGCGGTGCCTCGAAGTGCGCGGGTGGCTCGTCACAGTGGAGGGCGACCACGACGGATCGTTCTACGCGTCACTGGGGAGGCGGTACGGCCAGGCCGATCCTCAGCCGCCCGGCGATGTCGACGACCGCGTGGTCATGATCCTCGACGCAACCCGCTTCACCGCGAAATGACCGTGCAGGAGACGCACTCGAACTGAGCGGAAGGGCGTTGGTGCCGGGCTACCGTTCCGCCCCCGCATGAATCGCATCCTGATGGTCCGGCATCCGGAGTGCATGCGCGGCATGGTCGAGGATGCACTCCAGCCCATATTCGAAGTTCCGGTCGTTGGGCTCGCCGCTCTGGAGACCGTTCTCGCTCGCTTCTGCGAGTAGCGGGGTGGTTTCGGCGGAGATCGACAGGATTTCGTAGTATGCCCCGGACGGTTCCTGCGACTGCCGATTCTTGTCCTGTAGTCGCTGGAGCACGACCATGCCGTGGACGTGTAGTTGCACGGAAGAATAGATGTTCACCGCGTCGGCAAGCGTGAAACCGGACTCGACGAGACCGGTGATCACACTTTCGTTGTGCCTGGCGCCGAGCCGGGCGGCATTGGAACTCAGGGACGGCCGGATCAGGACGAGGTCGCACAGGATCGGGCTGTCGAGGAACGTGCGTCGGACCGTGCGCGCGTGAGTGCGCAGGGTGTCGCGCCAGTTCGCTGCCTCCACGACGGGCATGGAACGTGTGGATTCGCGCAGCACGTGATCGGCCATCGCGGTGAGTAGTTCGTCCTTCTTGCGGAAGTACCAGTAGATGCTTGTCACGCCGATGTCGAGGTGGCGCGCGAGCATCGGCATGCTCAGATTGTCGACGGTGACCTCCTCGGCGAGCTCGAATGCGCCCCGGAGGATGTCGTCGGGATTGAGGGACCCTCGCTCGAGCCGTGCCCGCTTCGCCATGATGGATACCGCCTTTGTACGTTCCGTCTGTGATGTGCCGACGCATTCCGCTGTGGATATGCTTACCGTATAGTCTTCGGTATCGATGTGGATTGCAATTGCGGGAAGGATTCCCATGGATCTCGGGCTGGAGGATGCTGCGGCGGTCGTGGTGGGCGGAAGCCGTGGAATGGGTTTCGCGACCGCACGGTGTCTGGCGGAAGAGGGGGCGCGCGTCGCAGTAGTCGGCCGGTCTCGGGAGGATGTGGAAGTCGCCGCGGAGAGCCTGTCCGAGTGTGGAAGTCCCGATCCCGTCGGGCTCGTCGCAAATGTGCGCGACGGGGATGCGGTGTCAGAGCTCTTCGTCGAGCTCGGAGACCGCTGGGGCGGGACGCTCAACGTGCTCGTCAACACGGTGGGACCGAATGCGCAGGGGGCATTCGATATCCTGACCGACGACCAATGGCGCGAGGCCGTCGAAGACGGTGTGCTCTCGATGGTGCGTTGCGTGAGGGCGTCCCTCCCCTTCCTTCGGGCTGCGGAATGGGCGCGCATCGTCAACTTCTCTGCGCAATCCACTCAGCGACAGAGTGTTCCGCTCGTGGCATACACGGCGGCGAAATCGATGTTGACGAGTGCTTCGAAAAACCTGTCGCAACTCCTGGCGCCTGATGAAATCCTGGTGAACGTTGTCTCTCCCGGAACCATCGTGACGCCGTCGCTGATCGAGTGGGCGAGGTCGGTGGGTGTCGAATCCAGCGATCCGTACGCGCTGATGGGCGCCATCGGAACGCATTTCGGGCATCCAGCGCAGATGCCGCGTGCGGGCCTACCCGAGGAAGTGGGCCCGCTGGTGGCATTTCTGGCCTCGCGGCGTAACTCGTACATCACCGGAGCCGACATCAACATCGACGGCGGCTCGGACTTCACCTGACCGTCTATTTGCCCTGACCGTCTATTTACACTGCCACACGGGGGCGCGCTTCTCGACGAAGGCGCGGGGGCCCTCGAGCGCATCCTCGGTACGCGTCACGCGCTCGCGGAACGATTCGGCGAGCATCTCGGCCTCGTGCAGCGGCAGGTCCAGGCCCTTGAGGATGGCCAGCCGAGTTCCCCGAACTGCCAGTGGTGCATTGGAGTTGACGATGTCGGCGATCTCGTGTGCCCGCTCCAGCAGGAGGTCGTGGTCGACGATCTCGGTGATCATGCCCAGGTCGTATGCCCGCTGGGCGGTCATTCGTTCGTGCTTGCCCATCAGCGCCATGCGCAACGCAACGGTTCGGGGGAGAACTCGTGCGGCGCGCACCACCTCGCGTCCCGCGACAAGTCCGATGCTGACGTGAGGGTCGAAGAAGGTGGCCTTCTCTGAGGCGATGACGATGTCGCCGGTGGTGACCCAGTCCATGCCGGCACCGCAACAGATTCCGTTGACGGCGACGATGATCGGCTTGGTCATCGAACGAAACGGAGGCGTGCCTTCCTGCGGTGCTTCCCACTGCTCGTAGGTGGACAGGTACGGTCGCTCGTTGATCACCTTGCCGTCGCCGGGAATCTCCTTGACGTCCGCACCCGTGCAGAATGCCCGACCATTGGCGGTGACGACGAGAGTCCAGATCTTGTCGTCGTTCTCGGCCTCGTCGTACGCCGCACGCAGCTCGGTGATCATCGACGGGCTCAGCGCATTGAGGGCTTCCGGCCGGTCGAGGGTGAGGGTTGCGGTGTGGCCGTCGACGGCGTACTCGATGGTCTCGTACGTCACTGTTTTTCCTTCTGCCACTGTTCTTCCTTCTGCACGGAGGTCGGAGGTCCGGTGATTCACTGCGCGGCCGCGGCGCGGGAGTAGTCGGGATCGCGCTTCTCCGAGAATGCGGCGAAGGCTTCCAGTACGTCGGGGCCCTGAAGGTTCGCGGCCTGTGCGTGTGATTCGCACTCGAGTGCCTCGGTCAACGTCCGGTCGAGACCGCGGTTGAGCAGATCTTTTGTCTGTGCGAGTGCGAGCGGGGGGCCCGAAGAGAGGCGTGTTGCGATGCCGTGGGTGAATTCGTCGAGTGACTCCGGCGCCGACACCCACGTGACGAGACCGAGCGACTGCGCCTCGTCGGCGCCGATCATCTCGGCCAGGAGGGTCAGCCGTTTCGCCTGCTGCAGCCCGACGAGACGCGGGAGCAGCCACGACCCGCCCGTGTCCAGCGACAACGCGCGTCGCGCGAAGATCTGGGAGAACCGCGCATCCGACGCAGCCACCACGAGGTCGCATGCGAGCGTGAGATTCCAGCCCGCTCCGACCGCGACCCCGCGCACCTTCGCGACGGTCGGCACCGGCAGTTCGTGGAGTAGGCGGATGCTGTCGTTGATGGTGTCGATCAGATCGGACGGGTCGGGGAACTCGTCCATACCCGCGGTGTCGGCGATGTCGGCGCCGCTGCAGAACGTGCCGCCTGCCCCGGTGAGCACCACCGCGCGGACCTCGTTGCTCGCGCTCGCTTCGCGGAGACGGTCGCGGAGACGCGCCCACATTTCGGGCGTGATCGCGTTCTTTCGTTCGGGTCGGTTGAGAGTGAGTGTCAGGATGCCGGCGTGCTGTTCGGCGAGCAGCGGTCCGTGAGAGCTCACGGCGTTGTCGGGCATGGTCACCTCGGGATGTCGGAGAGTGGTCAGAGCTGGATGGGTGCGCCGACGGTGAGCGGGGCGACGAACCCGCCGTCGACGTGGATGTCCTGACCGTTCACCCACCGTGCTGCCGGTGACCCGAGGAACGCGATGACCGGCACGATGTCGGTGACGGTGGCGTGGCGGCCGATGGTGGCTTTCACCGAGTCGAGAACTTCCTTGCCCATCGATTCCTCGAAGTCGCCGAGGATGGGAGTTTCGGTGGGCCCCGGGCTCACGGTATTGACCCGGACTCCGTACTTCTGCCACGCGGCGGGGGCGAGACGCTTCGCGTAGATGATCGCCGCCTGCTTCGAGGTGCTGTACACGGGATAGTTCGGATCCTGTTCTGCCTGCCAGCGCTCGGCGCTTTCGCCGTCGGTTGCTTCGAGGAGCCCGGTGAGTTCGTTCAGGCGGTCCTGCCAGCCGAGTGCCGCGACCGACGCGACGGTGACGACGGCTCCGCCTTCGCGGAGCAGTGGCAGCATGCCTTCGACGAACAGCCGCATACCGAGATAGTTGACCTTCAGTACGTCGGCAGCGGGCGCGGTTCCGGGGACCCCGGCCACATAGGCGAGCAGATCCCAGTCGGCTCCGATCGAGCCGAGGAGTTTGGCGATCTGCTTCGCATCGCGCAGGTCGCACTGCGCATGCTCCGACGCCTGTGCGTCATCCGGACGAAGATCGACTGCGAGTACGTGATCACCCTGCTCGTGAAAGTGGGCGGCGGTCGCAGCGCCGATCCCGGACCCCGCACCGACGACGACAATCCTGCGCTGATCAGTTGGCATATGGCTCCGAACCTTTCCCGGAAATGAACTCGACGAAAGCTATATAGAATGCTTGACAGTAAGGCACACTATAAATCACTCTGGGGCGGGAAGACCAGGGTTCGGGCCTGCGGCGCCGGATGAGGAACGCCGCCACAATGCGCGGGAACGGAGTGTCGTTCGTGAACCAGCGAATCGTCGGGGATGGGACAGTCGGGGATGGGACAGGGGTCTTGGCGACCCCCACCGCGTACAAGGATGAAGAGCGCCTCCACGCGGCATTGGCCCGGACGCGGGCAACCGCACCGGTGACGAGAGTGGAAGTGCCGTCGTACCGGCCCTTCTGGGCAGTCGTCAAGCACGCCGACGTCATGGCCGTCGAACGTGCGCACCAGCTCTTCACCAACTGGCCGCGACCGGTGCTCATGACGGCGGAATCCGACGAGATGCAGGCGGCTGCGGGGGTGCGCACGCTCATTCACATGGACGGTGCGCAACACCGCGTGATGCGTGCCATCGCAACGGACTGGTTCCGCCCGAAGGCCATGAGAGCCATGGAAGTGCGCATCGAAGAACTGGCGAAGCACCACGTCGACCGGATGGCGGCTGCCGGAGGGGAATGCGATTTCGTATCCGAAGTTGCAGTGAACTATCCGCTGTACGTGATCATGTCACTCCTCGGGGTACCCGAATCGGACTTCCCGAAGATGCTGCGCCTGACGCAGGAACTCGTGGGCAGCGACGACGACGAACTCAAACGCAGTGAACCCGCAGACGAAACCATGAACGCCCTGCTGGAGATGTTCGAGTACTTCAGTGCGCTCACCGCATCCCGGCGTGAAAATCCCACCGCCGACATGGCATCCGCGATCGCGAACGCGCGCGTCGATGGCGAGCCGCTCTCGGATATCGAGACCATGTCGTACTACACGATCATCGCGACCGCCGGACACGATACGACGAGCAGCTGCATCTCGGGCGGGCTTCGTGCGTTGATCGATCATCCGGATCAACGGCATGCGTTGAGCAGCGACCTCGATCTGCTGCCGCAGGCCACCGAGGAGATGATCCGATGGGTCACTCCTGTCAAAGCGTTCATGCGCACCGCTGCAGAAGACACCGAGGTCGGCGGGGTGCCCATCGCTGCCGGTGATTCACTACTGCTGTCGTACGCGTCGGCCAACCGCGACGAGGATGTCTTCGAGAATCCGTTCACCTTCGACATCGGGCGCGATCCCAACAACCACGTCGCGTTCGGGTTCGGCGTGCACTTCTGCCTGGGCGCAGGTCTGGCGCGGATGGAGATGAAGAAATTCTTCGCCGAACTGCTTCCGCGTCTGAATTCGGTCGAACTCGCCGGCGAACCGGAACTGACCGCGACGACCTTCGTCGGTGGACTCAAGCACCTGCCGATCCGTTACACGATGGCCACATGACAATGCGAGGACCTCACATGACACATGCGCGGACTTGGGACGACACGCTCGAGGACCTCTCGCGCCGCCGAGCACACTCGCAGGGGATGGGCGGTCCGGAACGTCTGGCCAAACACCGTGCCAAAGGCAAGCTCGATGCTCGGGCTCGGATCGAGCATCTGCTCGACAAGGGCAGCTTCCACGAATTCGGCACCCTCGTCGGAGGTGAGATCCCGTCCGACGCGATCATCACCGGTTCCGGACTCATCCACGGTATGCCCGTGATGGTGGGAGCCGAGGACTTCACCACGGTCGCGGGCACCATCGCACCGGGCAGCAACTCCAAGCGGTACCGGCTCGCGGAACTCGCTGTCCGAAACAAGGTTCCGCTCGTCATGCTCCTCGAAGGAGCAGGGTTCCGTCCCACCGGAGACCACTACGGCCGAACGCCGACGGATCTGCTTGCGCAGGCCCAGTGCTCGGGCAAGGTACCCGTGGTCACCGCGGTCCTCGGTGCCTCCGCGGGGCACGGCGCGCTGATCGCGCCGGTCGCGGACTTCGCTATCATGAGTCGGCAGGGTGCGATCTTCACGGCAGGCCCACCGGTCGTGAAGGTATCCACGGGAGAAGATATCTCGAAGGAAGATCTCGGCGGTCCCGATGTGGCCGTGGCCAGCGGGCTGGTCCACAACGTCGTCGAGACCGACGAAGAGGTCCTCGACGAGATCCGCCGCTACCTGTCGTACTTCCCGCCGAGTGCCTGGTCGTATCCGATCGCCACCGAGCCCGACGAGTTCTCCGAACCCCGCGACACACCCGAACTTCTCGACATCATCTCCCGCGACAATCGCAGCACCTACGACATGAGGGCGGTCCTCGACGCGGTCTTCGACACGAAGGACTGGTTCGAGGTGCAGCCCGACTTCGGGCAGGCCATCATCTGTGCGCTGGCTCATCTGGGAGGCCATCCCGTCGCGGTGGTCGCGAATCAACCGCAGGTGATTGCCGGCTCGATCGACTCCGACGCAGCAGACAAAGCGGCCCACTTCATCTCGGTTGCCGACGCGTTCCATCTACCGCTGGTGTTCCTCGCCGACAATCCGGGGATGTTGCCGGGCAGTGAATCCGAACGCGAAGGTGTGCTTCGTAGCGGCGCACGGATGTTCGTCGCGCAAACCACCGCCACCACAATGAAGATGCATGTGACGCTGAGGAAGGCGTACGGGTTCGGGTCGATGGTCATGTCGCTGATCGGATTCGACGGGCAGACCGCGGCCTACGCGTACCCCGGCGCGACGATGGGTGCCATGAGCGCCGCTGCGCTGAGCGGTGCGTCGAACGCCGACGACGACCTCGATGCGAGCCTGCGCGAGATGGAACTCGAAGCGTCCTACCGCTCAGCCGAACACATGGGTTTCGACGAGCTCATCAGCCCCGAGGAAACCCGCAACGCCCTGCTCACCTCGCTGCAGCGGGGAATCTACGCACGACAGGCAGTAGCGGAACCCGTCAGCCGCTGCGCGATCGTCCCCTGACTCTCGCTGATCCACCGAATTTCGCTGATAGACACTGACACAGGAGAGATGCGTTGACCGAATGGACTCTCGGCGAGGTGTTCGATGCCGTCGCAGATGCAGTACCCGATCGAATCATGACCGTCTGCGGAGACCGCAGGAACACTTTCGGTGAGACTGCGCTACGCACACGACGTTTTGCGAATTTCCTCGCCGATCGTGGATTCGGGGCCCACACACCCAGGGACGGGCTCGAGCGATGGGAGTGCGGCCAGGATCGCATCGCCATGCTCATGTACAACGACCTGTACCCCGATGTGCTGATCGGATGCCTCAAAGCGCGGGTGGTGCCCGTCAACATCAACCCGCGCTACACATCCCAGGAAATTCGCAGCCTTCTCGAATACATCGCCCCGCGAGGAATCGTCTATCACCGGTCGTTCGGCCCCGCGGTCGCCGAGGCGCTCGACGGCAGCGCAGAACTGACGGCCGGCGTGGAATTGCGGGTGTCCGTGGACGACGGCACCGACACTCCCGAGCTGGACGGCGCAGTGTCGTTCGACGAGGCCGTCGCACAAGGTGATCCGGCACGAGTGATCGCGGGGTCGCCCGACGACCTGATGATGATGTGCACGGGCGGGACGACGGGCCGGCCGAAGGCAGTGCTGTGGCGGCAGGGCGACGCATACGTGTCGTCGATGAACGGCTCCGACCACGAGACCGACGAACCGATACGGGCGCTCACCGCGTTGACGGGGCAGAGTTGGTTCGCAGTGTCGCCGCTGTCGCACGCGGCCGGTACCTGGACCGCATTCTCAGGACTGCTCGCAGGTCAGACCATTGTGCTCTACGACGATCGGAACACGTTCGACGCACGGCGTGCCCTGGAAATCGTCGAGAAAGAGAACGTTCTGTTGATGACCATCGTCGGCGACGCGTACGCCGGACCACTCGTCGACGAAATGCGCAAGCGCAGAAACAACTTCGACTCTTTGATGGTCATCGCTAGCGGTGGAGCCGCAACGAATGCCGTCCACCGGAAGGCATTCCTCGAATTGCTCCCGCACGCGACGATCGTGGAAGGATACGGATCGACCGAGACCGGTGGCATGGGGTTCGGGCGGAGCAATCGCGGCGCCGAGGTCGACACATTCGCCCCGATGCCCGGGGGATACGCGGTGTCACACGATCGCACCCGAATGCTGAAACCGGGCGACGACGAGATCGGATGGGCTGCACGCGCAGGCCGCGTCCCCCTCGGATACTTCCGCGACCGGCACGCCACCGAGCACACCTTCCCCGTGGTCGACGGTCAGCGGATGGCGATACCGGGCGACCGCGTGAGGCTCGCGGACGACGGATCGCTCCGCCTGCTCGGCAGGGACTCTCTCGTGATCAATACCGGCGGCGAGAAGGTCTTCGTCGAAGAGGTCGAGGAAGTGCTGCGCGCGCATCCGGCAGTGATCGACGCCCTGGTTGTCGGTCGCGCCAGCGAGCGGTGGGGGCAGGAGATCGTCGCCCTGGTACAGGCGGTGGACGAAGCGCAGTGCCCTACGGAGGACTTGAAGAGGGTATGCGGAGAATCGCTGGCGAGGTACAAGACCCCGAAGCAATTCATGTTCGTCCCTGCGATACGCCGCCTCGGCAACGGCAAGCCGGACTACCGTTGGGCTGCACAGCAAGTACAAGGCCGAGGAGCTGTGCTTTCGTGAGCGCACCGACCGCGCGGCCGGCTCCTGAGATCTCTCCGGAGACGGAGTTCTTCTGGACATCCGGTGCAGACGGCAGCTTGCGGATCCAGGAATGCCGGGATTGCGCCGCACTGATCCATCCACCGCGCCCCGCATGCCGGTACTGCCACAGCAGAGACATGGGTGTGCGTATCGTCTCGGGTTTCGCGACGCTCGTCGGCTTCACCGTCAACCATCGGTTCGCGCCGCCGGGAATGCCCCCGCCGTACATCGTCGCTCAGGTGATGCTCGAAGACGATCCACAGGTGCGTCTGACGACCAACGCGGTCGAATGTACCGCCGACGCCCTTTCACTCGGTATGCGGATGGAAGTGGTCTTCGAGAAGGCAGAAGACGTGTGGCTCCCACTGTTCCGTCCGACGGATCCCGTGGCCGTGACAGCGCTGCCGGAGGAACCGGACGCCGCTGCGATCCGCCGCAGCGTGCGGCCGATGGCGCGTACCGACAAATTCGAGGACGCAGTTGCGCTCACCGGAATCGGGATGTCGCGTCTCGGTCGGCGCCTCATGGCAGATCCTTTGTCGCTGACCGTCGATGCCTGCCGCGCAGCGATCGACGACGCGGGCCTCACTGCCGACGACATCGACGGACTGTCCACCTATCCGGGTGCTGGGTCGCTCGGTCCGTTCACCGAAGGCGGGGTCACCGCGGTTGAGTCGACCCTCGGGCTGAAACCTACGTGGCACAACGGAGCAATCGAAACATTCGGGCCCGGAGGCTCGGTGATCGCGGCGATGCTTGCCGTCGCATCCGGTCTCGCCCGACACGTGTTGTGCTTCCGCACGGTATGGGAATCGACCTACGGCGAACTCGTCCGCACGGGCCGCACTGCACCGGCGGCCGGATTGTCGGACGAATGGTTCGCGCCGTTCGGTGCCGTGTCGGCCGCGCACCTGCTTGCGCAGACCGCGCAACGGCACTTCCACCGCTACGGGACCGATCGCGAAACGCTCGGCTGGATTGCGCTCAACCAGCGCGCGAATGCGGCCAGAACCGCCGAGGCGATCTACCGTGAGCCACTCACGATGGACGACTATCTCGATGCCCGTCCGATCACCACACCGTTCGGTCTCTACGACTGCGACGTGCCGTGCGACGGCGCGGTGGCGGTCATCGTCTCGGCCCGCGACACCGCGCGCGACCTCGCCCAACCACCGGTTTTCGTCGAAGCGGTCGGTACACAGATACTCGAGCGCCTCGACTGGGACCAGAGCACCCTCACCCACGAACCACAGGTTCTCGGCCAGGCCGCGCACATGTGGAGTCGCACCACACTGCGTCCCGACGACGTCGACGTCGCGGAACTCTACGACGGATTCACCTTCAACTGCCTGTCGTGGATCGAGGCATTGGGATTCTGCGACATCGGGGGAGCCAGAGACTTCCTGAACAGGGGAACGAACATCGCGCTCGACGGAAGGTTGCCATTGAACACCCACGGAGGTCAGCTCTCGCACGGACGAACCCACGGAATGGGGCTCGTGCACGAGGCGATCACACAGATGCGGGGGCACGGGGGCGCACGGCAGGTCGCCGATGCACGTGTCGCGGTGGTGAGCAGCGGAGGGCTGACGCCCAGCGGTGTCATGTTGCTGAGGGCAGACCGGTGAATGCCGCAGGTGTCGGAGAGCTCGACGAGACCGTGATCGCCCGGACAGTCGATGTGGACGGAACCCGGATCTCGGCTCTGTGCTCGTACGTCGAGCGTCCGCGCGCAGTGATCGTCGCCTTGCATGGAGGCGCCACGACCTCCCGGTATTTCGATCTTGACGGCCACCCCGAATTGTCCCTGCTCCGAACCGCAGCGACACTCGGCCACACCGTCCTCGCGATCGACCGCCCGGGCTACGCAGACTCGTTCGAATGCCAGGAACGGTTCGACGATCCCGACAGCCGCGTCGACGCCGCTTACGGTGCTGTGGACAAGCTGCTCGAGAATTGTTCACGCGGAGCCGGAGTCTTCCTTCTTGCTCACTCGGCGGGCTGCGACCTCGGTCTCCGGATGGCCGCGGACCCGCGGGGTGCGTCGTTGCTCGGTGTCGAACTCGCGGGGACGGGTACACGTAAGCAACGCGAGGCGCTCGAGATCATCAAGCGGATGCGGACGACGCGCAACCGGGGAGCTATCCGGGATCTGCTGTGGTACCCGGAGGAGCTGTATCCGCCGGAGGTCCGTGGCGGACGCAGTCTCACGTGCATCACTCCGCGCTACGAGACGGTGGTGGCGGCCGAATGGCCCCGCGATTTCATGCGCCTCGCTCCGAAGGTCCGAATTCCGGTGCGGCTCACCTACGCCGAGTACGAACGAGTGTGGGACACCGACGACGCGGTGCGCGAGAAGATCAGGGCGGCATTCGTCGCGACCCCGAGGTTCGTCGAATATCGGCAGACCGACAGTGGACACAACATGAGTGTGGGGTTTGCGGCGACCGAGTATCACCGTGGCGTGGTGTCGTTCGTCGACGAGTGCGCAGCACGCGGCTGACACCCGTCACCAAGGTGTCGGTGTGTCCTGCCGTCGGCGGACGTGAGTCCGATCGATCCGGCGGGTGAGTTCGACGCCCAGCTCGTCGTTGGTGGCGGGCATCACTCGCACGTCCGCACCCGGCACGAACATGTAGCGTCCGTCGTCGACGACGTCGAACCAGCCGATGTCCGATTCGGTCGTGAAGCGGCCGTGAGCATTCGGAGCGAGGATCCGGATACTGCCCGCACCGGAACGGTCGCGGAGAAGGAGGCGACGCAGTGCCCGCGGCTCATTCTCGCCGATCTGCTCTCTCACAGCTGTGGTGCCGCCGGGTTCGGAGAGTTCGCGCATGGACACGGTCCGCGTCTGCTCACGTCCGCGTCGCGCATCCGGAATCTGTGCGACGACGGCGCGCACGAGTGTGTCCGACTGGATCGGGATGATCTGGATGTCCCCGGAGGCGTGCTGGCGTGCGACGACAGCGAATGCGCCCTCGGCTCCACCGCGCACTCGGATGTCTCCGGTGGTTGCATTGCCGTAGACCTCGACGGCGACTTCGCCCGCGTGCAGGATGCGGATCGCGTGCTCGAGTCGCGGATCGGACAGTTCCCGCCGCCATTCGTGCGCGGCGCGCAGATCGGCATCGTGTTCGTCCTCCCACACCGACGTCGATCGGTAGCGCAGCGGAAAGGGGAATTCGTCGCTCCCCGCAGTCGTCCAGAGCGACAGGAAACGGTCGGGCGTAACGACCCAGGTCAAAGCGGATCAACTCCTAGGACGGGCGGGGCGGTGTCGGGAAGCGACCCGATCAGTTCGTTGCCGTGATCGTTGGTGACGAGATAACTCGCGACCCTCTGTTCTTCGTCGTTGCCGCGCTGCTGACCGGCCATCATGCCGGGATACATACCCATCGGGCGCATCGCACCGGACCGGGCAGCGGCTGTTCCCTGCTGGGAGGCGGCAGGCGCTGAGGCGGCGGCCGCACCGACGCCACCGACAGCGCCGGGGCCGAGCGTAGAACCACCTCCACCCCCTCCACCAGTTCCGGTCACGCCGCTACCTCCGCCGCTACTGCCGTAGCCTCCGCTTCCGGGCAGTCCGGAGCCGGTAGCCGAAGAACCATACGGTTGCGCGGTTGTGTTGCCGGGAAGAGCCGACGTCTGGGTCGTCGAGGTCGGTGAGGTGCGAGCAGATTCCGATTGGGGTGCTTCTGACGCCTCGGATCTCTCGGGTTGCTGCTGAGCGTTTCGGGAACTGTCAGTGTCGGAACTGTTGGTGTCGGAACTGTCACTGTCGGAACTGTCGGTCGTATTGTTGCCGTTCACGGTGACCGTGGATCCGGACTGTTGAGCACCCGCGGCCCCGGCCCCGTCGGACGACAACGATGAATTGGTGCCTGCTGCCGAGGGGTTCCCGGCCCCCACCGCGCCCGCGCTTGCGGAGCCGGCGCCGCCGGCGGTGTCCTGGGGCGGAGGTAGAACGGGAACCGCAGATCCGGAATCGCGGTAGTACGGCTTGTAGAGAGATTCCATGATGCGAATCGCCTGCTGCCGTGCAGCCTCCTGCTGACGCTCCCTATCTGCCGCTGCGATGGGGCTGAGCACGTCCATCGGCAACGGGACAGAGGCAGACGGGGGAGCGACCGACGACTTCACTCGTGCACCCACATCCGAAGCGATCGCGAGCTTCTGCGACACCGCGAGCGACGCATCGCTCAACCGCTGCGCAGAGGTGCCGAACAGTTCCGTCGCCGACGATGCGGCTTCCGCAGCGCCCCCTTCCCAATGCTGGGCGATCTTGTCGCGGATCATCGCGGTGGCCATGGAGACCGTGAAGCTGAATACCGTTCCGAGATCCCTCCATTCGTGCGCGAGTGTGGACATCGCGACCGGGCTGATCGTCTGACTGAGTTGATAGATCTCCGCGTGTTCCATGCCGTGGAAATTCTCGAACTGCGCGATGTAATCGGGATCGACGCCGCTGCCGACCCGTCCCGCCAGTTCGTCGTGGCGAGCTTGGCGACGCGCGACCGACTCCGGTGGCACAGTGCCCAGTAACGGAGTGAGGAGTTCGCGGATCGGATTGTCGTTGTCGGACATCGTCACAACTCCTGTTCGATGGAGACGAGCTGACGGACCCAGTCGAACTCTGCCTCGAGAAAGGCTTCGCCACCGGAGGCGAATGCGTCGCGTAACTGGGTGAAGGCAACGATGAACTGGTCGACGCGCTCTTTTGCCGACTCGGGTGTGCCTGCGCCTTTGCGGGCGAAACCGGTGGCGAGCTGCTTGGCGGATTCGAACTCGCCGAATCCCTCGGCTTGACCGAGATACTTTGCGACCTCGGCTGCCCTGTCGAGTTCTGCCAGTACGGTGTCGCAGATGGCGAGGATCTCGTCGATCACGTGTGGTTCGAGGCGGACGAATTCGCTCACTGCGGCCTCTTCCCGGGATTGTTGTCGATGAACGGTTCGAACAATGCGACGGTGTCGGCAAGCCCGCCGCAGCGTTCGTCGCGGGTGAGTGTGCGGGTGTGGTCGGCGTGGTAAAGACGGCTGAAGATGACGATTCCGAAGTCAGTTTGCACCGCGATGGAGCAGGTGTTGTCCGGCTTGGGGTCGTATTCCAGCAGCGCACGACGCCCGTTGACTGTTGTTTCGCTGGCGATGTCGCCGACTTTGGCGAGTTCTTCGTCGATCGTGACGTTCCCGGAGAGGATGCCGAGCCCGTAGGAGCGGATCACGCCGGGGATCGCGACGGGAGCCCGGTATTTGCACCCGATGAAGGTGTAGTGCTCCATCGGGTAATCGGCCGAGTCCTCGGTGCGGGGGTCGTAGCCGGCCTCGGCGAGGACGTCGTCGGGGATGTCGAGGCACGGGTCGAAGGTGATGTCGGGTCGGCCCGACTCGTCGGTGATACGTGGTGCGCGGGTCGTCGGGGTTGTCGTTGTGTCTTCGGCTGCGCCCACCGTGGCCTCGCTTGCGGTGCAGCCGCTGAGCACGACACCCGCGGTGATGAGCGCCGCCCCCACCTTTGCGGCACCGAGAAGACGTGAATACGCCATTGCCAAGGATCCCCCCGATCCGTCCGGTCGGGCAGATATTAACGCAGATCCGGGCACGCGACCGAGCGAGTGTCGTCACTGCGAAACTTTCGCCCGGCCGTCCGGGTTCCCGTTGCCTCACGACCCGTGGCAATCCGGACAACGTGAGGAAAGTGGCGGGGTATTGGGACCTGTATCACAATTGGCTGTCCATCCATCCGGCAGACAATTGGGTGACCACCGATCACGGCACCTTGTGCCCCGACCCTCAGAGGAAGTGCGGCTCGTGAGTACTCCCACCTCTACCGACAGCCCGGAATCCGCCGCCGAGCAGTATCTGGCCACCGCTGTCGCGGACGCGTCCAAGGTCGCCGACATTCCCGATTCGGTGACGCAGCGCCCGATCAAGCGCGTCGCCGTGATCGGCGCGGGCACCATGGGCTCGGGTATCGCCATGGCGTTTGCCAACGGAGGCTTGTCGGTCGCGTTGATCGAGCAGAGCTCCGAGGCGCTGGACCGGGGGATCAACACGGTTCGCAAGAACTACGAGTCGTCGGCGTCCAAGGGCAAGATCACCGCTGAACAGGCACAGGAGCGTGTGGCACTGATCGAACCGCACCTCGACTTCGCGGCGGCCTCCGACGCAGACCTCGTCATCGAAGCCGTCTTCGAGGACATGGGTGTCAAGAAGGAGGTGTTCGGGAAACTCGACGAGCTGTGCAAGGCCGGGGCGATTCTTTCGTCGAACACGTCCCGGCTCGATCTCGACGAGATCGCGCGCAGCACGTCCCGTCCGCAGGACGTGATCGGGTTGCACTTCTTCAGCCCGGCACATGTCATGAAGCTCGTCGAGGTCGTGCGCGGTGATGTCACCGCCGACGATGTTGTCGTGACTTCCATGGCGCTGGCACAGACGATCGGCAAGGTCCCGGTGCTCGCGAAGGTCTGCGAAGGATTCATCGGCAACCGCATGCTCACCCCGTACCGGCGCGAAGCCGACTTCCTGCTCGAGGAAGGCGCGACCCCGCAACAGGTGGACGCAGCGTTGAAGGCATTCGGACTCGCCATGGGACCGTTCGCCATGGCCGACCTGGCCGGCAACGACATCTCGTGGGCCGCGCGCAAGCGACTCGCCCCGACCCGACCGAAGGATCTGCGCTACTCGCGTGTGGCCGATACCCTCTGCGAGGCAGGACGTTTCGGTCAGAAAACGGGATCCGGTTACTACAAGTACGAAGAGGGAAGTCGGACACCGATTCCCGACCCGGCCGTCGAGGAGATCATTCGTAAGTGCGCGGAAGAAGACGGTATCGAACGTCGCACCATCACCGACGAGGAAATCGTCGACCGCTGCATCCTCGCACTGGTCAACGAAGGCGCGGCGTTGCTCGGTGAAGGTATCGCGCAGCGGGCATCCGACATCGACGTCGTCTACACCAACGGTTACGGATTCCCCAAGCACCGCGGTGGCCCGATGCACTACGCCGAGACGGTCGGCCTCGACGTCGTACTGAGCAAGATCCGTGAGTTCGAGAAGGTCCACGGTCGAGTGTGGACACCGGCGTCGACGCTCGTGGACCGCGCCGAAGGTGGGCACTCCACCTGCTCTGCCGGACGCTGACCGAGTCAGCTCGTAGTGCTCGGCGAGAAATTCTGGATTCCGACGACGCCGAGTAACCGAATCTTCTCCGCCGCTTCGGTTCCCGGCGCGGCGGTGAGAACGAGTAACGCCTGCACCCGGTCTTCGGTGAACAGGGCCTGACAATCGACCTCGATCTCGCCGACCTCAGGGTGTACGAGCACCTTGTGGTCGGCGAACCGGCGCGCTACTTCCTGCCGTTCCCACAGCTGCGTGAATTCGGCGCTCTCGCGTCGCAGGGTGCTCACCAGCTCACCGGCTCTCGAATCCCGCCCGAGTATCGCTACGGCCGAGCGAAGGCTCGCGACCAGTGCGCGACCCTGCCGATCGCGGTCGTCTGCGGGATAGATGGTCCGCGCAGTCTCCGGGTGCGCGAACCACCGGTAGATCTCACTGCGGTCCCATCCCCCGCGCGCAGTGGCGTCGCCGTACAGAGCGCGGGCGAGGTCGTTCTGCGCGAGGGTCTCGCCGAGCGGACCGAGTATCAGGGCGGGGGTGTCGTCGAGCCGGTCGAGGACGCGTCGAAGTGCAGGTGCGACGTGATCGGCATCTGTCGCGCGGTCAGGGACGCCGTGCCCCGCGACACGGTAGAGATAGTCGCGTTCATCAGAGGTCAGGCGCAGTGCGCGCGCGACGGACGAGAGGATCTGTGTGCTGGGTTGAGGGCCGCGTTGCTGTTCGAGGCGCGTGTAGTAGTCCGTGGACATGAGTGCGAGTTGCGCGACCTCCTCGCGGCGCAGGCCCGGCGCGCGCCGCCGCAGTCCGGCAGGTAACCCGACGTCGCTCGGCTGCAGTGATTCGCGGTGGGTGCGCAGGAAGTCGGCGAGTGCGGGGCGGTCCATGTGTCTCATCGTCCCGGTCCGCCGCGACACGTGCCAGGGATCGCGAATCCCCCGTTCGACGGACTCTGCCTCGGCCGACGGCAGGGGCAGACGATCAGGACATGGACATCACGAACAGCACCGTTTTCATTCCCGGAGCGACGAGCGGCATCGGCTTGGCGCTCGCTGTTGCACTCCACGAGCAGGGCAGCACTGTTGTCGTCGGCGGGCGCCGCACCGAACTGCTCGCGCGGATCGCCACCGAGCATCCAGGCATCGACACCGTCCGCATCGACACCACCGACCCCGAGAGCATCGCCGCAGCTGCGAAAGAAGTGCTGGGGCGTCACCCCGACCTCGACACTCTTGTAGCGATGGCCGGCGTCATGCGCGTCGAGGACTGGCATCGCTCGGACGGCTTTCTCGATACAGCGGAGGAGACGATCACGACCAACGTTCTCGGCCCTGTCCGCCTCATCGGTGCGTTCATCGAGCATCTGCAGACCCGGCCACGCGCGACGATCATGACCGTCTCTTCCGGACTCGCCTTCACTCCGCTCGCGGCCACTCCCAGCTACGACGCTTCCAAGGCCGCGATCCACATGCTCAGTGAAGCTCTCCGCCTGCAGCTCGCCGACACCGACGTCAGCGTGATCGAGCTCGTGCCGCCGTCGGTCGCTACCGATCTCATGCCCGGACACAGGGAAGACGCGTTCGCGATGCCGCTGGACGAGTACGTGTCCGAAGCCGTCGAACTGCTGCGCACCCGACCCGACGCCCACGAGGTACTTGTCGAGCGCGTCAAGTTCCTCCGTCACGGTGAAGCGCGGGGCGACTACGACGAGACGGTGCGGATACTCAATGCCTCCGGCACCAACTGAGCCGCTCAGACTCCCCGCGCGTTGGGTTTGATGACCTTCATGGGGAAGCTCGACGACACTTTCTGGATTCCGGGAATGGTCTGGACCTTCTCGCTCAGGAAGTGCTCGTAGGCGGAGAGGTCGGCGACGGCGATGCGCACGAAGTAGTCGGGTGATCCGAACAGCCGGTACAACTCCTGCACTTCGTCGAACGCACTCATCGTCGACTCGAAGGTGTCGATACTTTTCCGATCGAAGTTCGTCATCTCGATGTCGACGAGCACTTCGAAGCCGCGACCGACGGCCTCCGGTGCGAGGACAGCGCGATACCCGACGATGATGCCTTCGGCCTCGAGCCGCTGGACTCGCCGTAGGCACGGTCCCGGCGTCAATCCGACGCGTTCGGCCAGAGCAACGTTCGGTATCCGTGCGTCTCGGCGGAGCACCTCGATTATTGCTCGATCCAAATCATCCATGACCAATAATTGCACGAGCTGGATATTCAGCGGAAGAATCGGCAATCAAATGTCGCGCCATAAATGAGATTCTTGAACCTATGACGCAGGTGTGTGAAAAGGTCGAATTCTCACGGCGGCAAGAAATCAGCACGGGTATCCGGCTCTCACTTGCGGCCGGCTTGGGCATCTTCCCGATCGGGGTGGCATTCGGACTTCTCGTAGTGCAGTCGGGACTGCCCTGGTGGGTGGCCCCGGCCATGTCGCTCGTGGGATTCTCCGGTTCGCTCGAACTGCTTCTGATCGGGATGATGGCTGTCGCCACGCCGCTCGCGCCGATTGCGCTCACCACCTTCCTCGTGAATTTCAGGCACGTGTTCTATGCGTTCTCGTTCCCGTTGCGAGTAGTGCGCAATCCCATCGCCCGTTTCTATTCGGCCTTCGCGCTCGTCGACGAGGCCTACGCTGTCACCTCGGCACGACCCGAGGGGTGGACCTCGTGGAGACTGCTGTCGATGCAGCTCGCCTTCCACACGTACTGGATCGGTGGAGGGCTCGTCGGATTGGCCGTAGCCGGTCTGCTACCAGGCCCTGTCGTGGGGTTGGAATTCGCGCTGTGCGCACTGTTCCTCACCTTGACGCTCGACGCGTGCCGCACCGGAGAACAGGTGCCCTCTTTGCTCATGGCGGGGGCGAGTTTCGCGTTCGCGACCCTGCTGACACCCGACGCCGTCATGTTCACAGGACTCGTTCTGTTCGTGGCAGCGCTCATCGTGCGTTACGTCGCTACGCAGCGGAGGGTCGCGCATGTCTGAAAGCTGTTATATCGTCGTGGTTCTCGGGGTCATGTTCACCATCACCTTCGCGTTGCGTGCACTTCCCTTCGCAGTGATCGGGCCGCTGAGGGAATCGGTGTTCGTGACGAGGTTGGCGCTCTGGATGCCTGCCGGGATCCTGGGGTTCTTCGCTTTGTCGACGCTGCACACCTCTGCGCTGGGCGGTACCGAAAGTTTCGTGTGGGAAGCCGCCGTGGCCGCGGCCGTCACGATTGTCACGCATCTTGCATCCGGTCGTCGTACCCTCGTCAGCGTCGGCCTCGGCACGGTGACGTTCGTCGCGCTCGTCAACGTCTTCTAGGGATACGTCTTCTGGGGATACACCGAACTCGTAATCCGTAGACTGGCAGCACGCGGGCGCCGTACGAGAGCTCGGCGCCCGACTCCCGACAGGGAGGGAGCCATGCGCACGCGGACACGGGCCACGGTCGTTGCAGCGGTGGCGTTGCTGGTGCTGCTTGCCTTCGTGCCGCCGATCGTCCGGGCGTACACGGATTGGCTGTGGTTCGGAGAGGTCGGATACCGCGGTGTGTGGGTCCGCGTGTTCCTCACCCGGTGGGCGGTGTTCCTTGTCATCGGCGCGTTGGTCGGGGGTGCGATCTTCGCCGGGATGGGGTCGGCGTTCCGGACCAGGCCGCTGTTGATGCCTTCGCGCAGCGACCCGCTCGAGCCGTATCGCCGGGTGGTGCTGCAGCGACTCCGCGTGTTCGGTATCGGCATTCCGGTGGTCATCGGAGCGCTGGCAGGGTTGATCGCACAGAACAATTGGGCAACTGTCCAGTTGTTCGTGCATGGAGCAGCGTTCGGCTCTGTCGATCCGGAATTCGGACTCGACGTCGGCTTCTTCGTATTCGATCTGCCGTTCTACCGGTGGGTGCTGGGCTGGCTGTTCGTTGCGGTGTTCCTGGCGGGAATCGCGAATGTCACCACGAACTATCTGTTCGGTGGGATCACCGTCGGCGGCAAGTTACGCAAGGTGTTCTCCTCGCCTGCGCTGATCCAGGTGGCGCTGCTGGCCGGAGTTTTCGTGTTGCTCAAAGCCGTTGCCTATTGGCTCGACCGCTACGCTCTGGTGTCGGCAGGGCATCGTGAGCCCGCCTTCGCCGGTGCGGGATACACCGACATCAACGCTGTCCTTCCCGCAAAGTTCATCCTCTGCGCCATCGCGTTGTTGTGCGCGGTGGCGTGTTTCGCTGTGATCAAACTTCGGGACCTGCGTATACCGCTGCTGGCGCTGGCGTTGCTGTTCCTGTCGTCGATCCTGGTCGGGGGTGTCTGGCCGTTCGTGGTCGAACAGTTCTCGGTGCGGCCGAACGCCGCAGTGCGCGAAGCCCCTTACATCGAACGTGGCATCGAGGCCACGCGGCAGGCCTATCGCGTGGGGGACGACACCGTCGAATACGTCCCGTACCGGGGTGTCGGTACCACGCCGCCCCAGGACGTTCCCTCCGACGTCACGACCATCGCCAATATCCGGTTGCTCGACCCCGACGTGCTGTCGCGCACATTCACCCAGCAACAGCAGTTGAAGAACTTCTACGAGTTCCCCCGCAACCTCGATCTCGACCGCTACCGGATCGACGGACAAATGCGGGACTTCGTGGTGGGGGTGCGGGAACTCTCACCCGAGCGACTCACCGGAAACCAGACCCATTGGGTCAACCGGCACACGGTCTACACCCACGGCAACGGGTTCGTCGCGGCCCCGGCCAACCGGGTCAACGCGGCGGTGCGGGATGCGACCGATGGTGCGTCGAGCAGCGACAGTGGATACCCGCTGTACACGGTGAGCGACATCGCGACGCACAGCACCGAGCAGGTGATCCCGGTCGAGCAACCCCGCGTGTATTTCGGTGAGGTGATCGGGCAGTCCGGTCAGGAGTACGTGATCGTGGGAGGTGACCCCGGGGAGGCGCCCCGTGAGTACGACACCGACACCTCGTCGTACACCTACGACGGCGAGGGTGGTGTCGCGATCGGGAACTGGTTCAACCGGCTCGCGTTCTCGGTCCGATACGGCGAACGCAACATCATCTTCTCGGGCGAGATCGGTTCGGAATCGAAGATTCTGTTCCACCGAGACCCCGCCGAGCGGGTGCACATGGTGGCGCCCTGGCTCGAGACGGACACGAATCCCTACCCGGCGGTGGTGGATGGGCGGATCGTGTGGATCGTCGACGGATACACCACGGCCGACCAGTATCCGTATTCGCAGCGCAGTGCGCTTCCCGAGCCTGATGCGATGCGCCCGCAGGCGATCAACTACATGCGGAATTCGGTGAAGGCCACCGTCGATGCCTACGACGGCACTGTCACGCTCTACGAGGTCGACTCGGCCGATCCGGTGTTGCAGACGTGGATGGGGGTGTTTCCCGGCACCGTCCGACCGGAGAGCGAGGTGCCCGACGGCCTGCGCGACCACTTCCGTTATCCGGAAGATCTGTTCCGGGTGCAGCGGGAGATTCTGGCCCGCTATCACGTCGACGATCCGGTGGAGTTCTTCACCACCAACGCATTCTGGTCGGTGCCGAGCGATCCCACCGTCGACACGAATCCGAATCAGCCGCCGTACTACGTGCTCGTCGGCGACGAGGAGGCCGCGCAGCCGTCGTTCCGGCTGGCAGGGGCAATGGTGGGTTTTCATCGAGAGTTCTTGTCGGCCTACATTTCTGCGCGCTCCGATCCGGATGGATACGGCAAGATCACTGTGCTCGAACTGCCCACCGACAGTCTCACCCAGGGGCCGCAGCAGACGCAGAACTCGATGATCTCGGATACGCGTGTCGCGTCGGAGCGCACGCTGCTCGAACGATCGAACCGCATCCACTACGGCAATCTGCTGACACTGCCGATCGCCGAGGGCGGGATGCTCTACGTCGAACCGCTGTACACCGAGCGGATGTCCGCGGCGACCGACGGATCGACCTTCCCGCAGTTGGCGCGAGTGCTGGTGAGTTACCGCGACCCGCAGACCGGTGGTGTCCTCGTCGGATATGCCCCGACATTGGCGGAGGCGCTCGATCAGGTGCTCGGTCGCGGTGCGGGGAGCGCGGCGACGCCGCCGGGCGGCGATGCCGCGACCGTGCCCGAGGAAGCGCCCCCGCCGGTGGCGACGCCTGCGCCTGCAGAAAACCCGGAAGCGGCAACGGCCGCGCAGAACTTGCAGGCGGCTCTCGACGAGCTGCGATCAGCGCAGCGCAGCGGTGACTTCCGCACGTTGGGTGCCGCACTGGATCGGCTGCAGTCTGCGGTGGACGCGTACGTCGTCGCGACCGGAGGAGGTCAGTGAACCGCCCCCACCAGCCGTAATGACAGGTCGGCGTAGAGAGAGCCGAGAGTGCCGGGCTCGCTGTAGCGACCGGACGGGTACCAGCGGCAGATGTCGACGCACAGCGACATGAGTGCGAGGGTGACGCCCTCGGCGTCGGGCACCGTGAACTGGCCCGACGCGATGCCGAGGTCGACGACGTCGCGGACCACCTTGGTGGTGTCGCGTCGCAGGCCGGTGATGACGCGATAGTGGTCGGGTTCGAGCGCGGTCAGCTCGTACTGGATGACGCGGGCGCGTCGATGGTTCTGGGCTTGCCACTCGACGAAGCGCCGAATGATCGAGATGAGACGCGCGATGGCGTCGGCGTCGGGGAGGTCGGCGTCGCGCACGACTTGTAGTGCCAGGTCGTGGCCCTCGTATGCGATGGCGTAGAGAAGCTCTTCCTTCGACTTGTAGTGCGGGTACATCGCGGCCGGGCTCATGTCGAGGCGCGCGGCGATCTGCCGCGTAGTGGTGCTGCCGTAGCCGTTCTCCGCGAACGCCTCGATCGCGGCCTCCCGCATGCGCGCGGCGGCCTTGGAGCTGCTGATCACGGTGTTCTCGGGTGCGCTCACGGTGGGTCCGGCTTCCTTTCCTCTGTGGTTGACAAGCAAACCACAGCGACGTTTAATAAGCGAGCGCTTAGAATCTAAGCGCGCGCTTATCTATGAGGAGCAGTTGAATGCGACGCACCCTGTACGGCCCCGACCACGAGGCGTTCCGCGAGTCCGTTCGCGAGTTCGTGAATCGGTTCGTACTTTCCCGCGCTGAGGAGCTCATCGAGCGGCACGAGATCCCGCGCGACATCTGGATCGAGGCCGGTAAGGCCGGCATCCTCGGGCTCGAGATTCCCGAGCGCTTCGGCGGCAGTGAAGCCGGCGACTACCGGTTCAACGCGGTCGTCGCCGAGGAGATGGCCCGCGCGAACATGGCGTTGTCGTCGTCGATCGGCATCCACTCCGACATCACCGTCCCGTACATCGTTCATCTCGGTAACGACGAGCAGCGCGAACGCTGGCTGCCCAAGTGCGCGACCGGTGAACTCATCTGCGCGATCGGCATGACGGAGCCCTCGGGCGGTTCCGACCTCGCGAATCTCAAGACGACCGCGGTGCGCGACGGCGACGACTGGATCCTCAACGGCGCGAAGACGTTCATCACCAACGGTTACAACTGCGATCTCGTGGTCGTGGCCGCGCGCACTGATCCGAGCAAGGGCGCGAAGGGCATCTCCCTGCTCGTCGTCGAGCGTGGGATGGAGGGTTTCGAAAACGGCCGCAAGCTCGACAAGGTCGGCCAGCCCGAAGCCGACACCGCGGAACTGTTCTTCGAGAACGTGCGCGTCCCGCAGGCCAACATGCTCGGCGAAGAAGGCATGGGTTTCATCTCGATGATGAAACTGCTGCCGCAGGAACGGCTCGGCTCCGCGGTCAACAACGTGCATCATGCCAAGCAGATCCTGCTCGAGACCATCGAGTACGCGAAGGAACGCAAGGCCTTCGGCAAGGCCATCGGCACGATGCAGTACAACAAGTTCCTGCTCGCCGAGCTCGTGACGAAGATCGAGGTTGCGGAGGCCTACGTCGACCAGGCCGTCGAGGCCCACGCCGACGGCGAGCTGACCGCGGTGGATGCCGCGAAGGCGAAGTGGTGGAGTGCACAGTCCCAGTCAGAGGTATTGGATGCGTGCGTGCAGATCCACGGAGGCTACGGTTTCATGAACGAATATCGTGTGGCCCGCGCATGGAAGGATGCTCGCGTGACGAAGATCTGGGCGGGGACCAACGAGATCATGAAGGAACTGATCGGCCGCGACCTGGGCCTGTAGCCCGGTAACGACAACCCACGAGGAGCATGTAATGCCCGAAGCTGTGATCGTGTCCGCTGTTCGCTCGCCCATCGGGCGCGCCATGAAGGGCTCGCTCAAAACCGTCCGTCCGGACGATCTGGCGACGCAGATGGTGGCCGCCGCGCTGGCGAAGGTCCCCGAGCTCGACCCCACCGAGATCGACGACATCATGCTCGGCTGTGGTCAGCCTGCCGGTCAGTCGGGCTTCAACATCGCTCGCGTCGTTGCAGTCCAGCTCGGCTACGACTTCCTGCCCGGCGTCACCGTCAACCGGTACTGCTCGTCGTCGCTGCAGACCACCCGGATGGCGCTGCACGCGATCAAGGCGGGCGAAGGGGACGTGTTCATCTCCGCGGGTGTCGAGTCCGTGTCGAGCTTCGTCACCGGCAACGCCGACGGCCTCCCCGACACGAAGAACCCCCTCTTCGACGACGCACAGGCGCGCAGCGCCAAGCTCGCCGAGGGTGGCACCGCGTGGACCGATCCGCGTGCAGAAGGCTTGATTCCCGACGTGTACCTCGCGATGGGGCAGACCGCGGAGAACGTCGCCTCCTTCACCGGCATCTCCCGTGAAGACCAGGACCGCTGGGGCGTGCGCTCACACAACCGTGCCGAGGAAGCCATCAAGTCGGGCTTCTTCGAGCGGGAGATCACCCCGGTCACGCTCGCCGACGGCACCGTGGTGTCCACCGACGACGGGCCGCGTCCCGGCACCACCTACGAGGCCGTCAGCCAGCTCAAGCCGGTGTTCCGTCCCGACGGCACGGTCACGGCGGGCAACGCATGCCCGCTCAACGACGGTGCTGCCGCGCTGGTGATCATGTCCGACACCAAGGCCAAGGCGCTGGGCCTGACGCCGCTCGCGCGGATCGTGTCGACCGGTGTATCGGGTCTGTCCCCCGAGATCATGGGTCTCGGTCCCATCGAGGCCACCAAGAAGGCTCTCGCAATTGCCGGCATGGGCGTCTCCGATATCGATCTGTTCGAGATCAACGAGGCGTTCGCCGTGCAGGTGCTCGGGTCGGCTCGTGAGCTCGGGATCGACGAGGACAAGCTCAACGTCTCCGGTGGTGCGATCGCGCTCGGCCACCCGTTCGGCATGACGGGAGCGCGGATCACGAATACGCTTCTCAACAACCTCCGTACCCAGGACAAGCAGTTCGGCGTCGAGACCATGTGTGTCGGCGGCGGCCAGGGTATGGCGATGGTGCTCGAGCGCCTGAACTGATCCACACATAGGTTCGGGCTAAGTCATCGTTAGGCCGCATGTCTGAAAAGACATGCGGCCTAACGCGTTTCAACTGTGTTTTGCCTTTGTCATCGGACTTCACTTGGGCTATACATACGTAGGCCCGTCACAGGAGGAGATCACTGCATGTCCGTACTCGACAGGTTCCGCCTCGACGGCCGCGTCGCGATCGTCACCGGCGCATCGTCCGGTCTCGGCGTTGCATTCGCACAAGCTCTCGCCGAAGCGGGCGCTGATGTCGTTCTCGCGGCGCGGCGCGCCGACCGGCTCGAGCAGACCGCAGAACTCGTCCGCGCCGCGGGACGACGCGCCGTTACGGTCGAGACCGACATCGCAGATCCCGAGCAGGCGCAGCGCATGGTCGAGGTGGCCGTCGAGCAACTCGGCAAGGTCGACGTCCTCATCAACAACGCAGGTATCGGCACCGCGGTGCCTGCCACCAAGGAAACCCCCGACGAATTCCGGCGGGTCATCGACATCAACCTGAACGGATCGTACTGGGCGGCGCAGGCGGCCGGCCGTGTCATGCAGCCAGGCAGCTCGATCCTCAACATCTCCTCGGTGCTCGGCCTGACCACCGCGCGCCTGCCGCAGGCCGCGTACGCGTCGAGTAAAGCCGCGATCATCGGCCTCACCCGCGACCTCGCTCAGCAGTGGGGCACCAGGAAGGGAATCCGCGTCAATGCGATCGCGCCGGGCTTCTTCGAAACCGAGATGACAGACGAGTACCTGCCCGGCTATCTCGACAGCATGAAGCCGCGCATCGTTCTGGGTCGCACCGGTGATCCGGAAGAAATCGCCGCCACCGCAGTGTGGCTGGTATCCGAGGCGGCCGGGTATGTCACCGGCCAGACCATCGTGGTCGATGGTGGCCTCACCATCAATTGACCGCATCACTTCACGGAGGTTTGCAGTGAGCTCAACAGTCCGCACCGCCATCGTCACCGGAGCCGCACGCGGTATCGGTGCCGCAGTAGCCAAGCGTCTCGCCGCCGACGGCATGCAGGTCGCCGTCCTCGACCTCGATGCTGCGTCGTGCGCCGACACCGTCTCCGCCATCGAGGCCGCCGGTGGTAAGGCCCTCGCCGTGGGCGCGAATGTCGCCGACGAAGCGTCCGTCGCCGCTGCTGTCGAGAAGGTCGCCGAGGAGTTGGGCGAACCCACCGTGCTGATCAACAATGCGGGCATCACGCGCGACAACCTGCTGTTCAAGATGACGGTCGAAGACTGGGACGCCGTCATGAGCGTTCACCTGCGTGGCGCATTCCTCATGGCGCGCGCCACCCAGAAGTACATGGTGGACAACAAGTTCGGTCGTATCGTCAACCTGTCGAGTACGTCGGCACAGGGAAACCGCGGCCAGGTCAACTACTCGGCTGCCAAGGCAGGCATGCAGGGCTTCACCAAGACACTGGCGGTCGAACTCGGCAAGTTCGGTGTCACCGCGAACGCGATCGCCCCCGGCTTCATCGCGACGGAGATGACCGCCGCAACCGCAGAGCGCGTCGGCGTCCCGTTCGAGGACTACAAAGCCGCTGCCGCACAGCAAATCCCGGTCGCACGTGTCGGTGAGCCGGACGACATCGCCCACACCGCGTCGTTCCTCGCGTCCGAAGGCGCAGGCTTCGTGTCGGGGCAGGTCATCTACGTTGCCGGTGGCCCGAAGGACTGACTTCGTCGTCGGGTGCGGGGACGAGGACATCGCTCATATCGCCCTCGCGCCACTGCGAGATCACACGATGAAATGCGACGGGGCCGGGCGCGTACGACGATGATGTCGTGCGCGTCCCCTCCCCGTTGTAATAGCCCGGCGTGCACTCGGTCAGGAACGCGGAATTGTCGACCGCCTTCTCGGCGATCGTGTCGCACCACGCTTGCACCACCTCCGCCGTCGGCTCCACCCACCTCGCGCCGGTCTTGTCTGCCATTGCGATGACCGCGGCGATGTGAGCAGCTTGATCCTGCAGCACGTGAGAGATGTTGACCGAGTTCCCATTCTGAATCGACGCCAGGTGGAACAGGTTCGGGAATCCGTGGGTGTAGAAGCCGTGCAATGTGCGCGGGCCCCGCGCCCACGCTTCGAGCAGCGTCGTCCCGTTTCGCCCGTAGACCGGTAGCGTGCCGGACAGCACGCCCGAGATTCCGACCTCGAATCCGGTGGCGAAGATGACGCAGTCGACCTCGTACTCCGTCTCGCCCACCACGACTGCGTTCTCGGTCATCCGGGTGATTCCGCCGTGATCCGCTGTGTCCACGAGTGTGACGTTCGGCCGGTTGAACGTCGGCAGATAGAGGTCGCTGAAACCGGGGCGCTTGCACATGTACCGGTACCAGGGTTTGAGTGCCTCGGCGGTGGCCGGATCGTCGACGGCCTCCTCGATGCGGGCGCGCATCCTGTTCATGGTCACGAAGTCGGCCAGCTCGTCGCGACGTTCGCGCTCGGCGGGGTCGAGGGTCGTGTCCAGCGCGCCCGTCATCATCTTGCGTTGAAGGCGTGCGTTCGCCGTCCATCCGTCCTGGACGAGGTCCTCCGCGGCGTCCTCCCCGGAGATGATGGCCAGGAAGTTGTCCATCCGCTCGCGTTGCCAGCCCGGTTGCAGGGTGGCAGCCCATGCGGGATCGGTCGGGCGGTTGTCTCGCACATCCACGGTCGACGGCGTCCGCTGCATCACGAACAGATGCTGTGCGCCCTCGGCGACGTGCGGAATGGCCTGGAGGCCGGTCGCGCCGGTGCCGACGACGGCGACGCGCTTGTCCGCGAGCCCGGTCAGGCCGCCGTCGGGACCGCCACCGGTGTATTCGTAGTCCCAGCGGCTGGTGTGGAAGGTGTGGCCGCGGAAATCTTCGATACCGGGAATGCCGGGCAGTTTGGCTTGGGTGAGCGTCCCAGAGGATGCGATGACGTAGCGCGCGCGAATGGTGTCGCCGCGGTCGGTGCGCACCGTCCACTCGACTGCCTCTTCGTTCCACGTGAAGTCGGTCGCCCGGGTGTGGAAGACAGCATCGCGATAGAGGCTGTAGTGCTCTGCGATGGCGACCGCGTGCTGCCGGATCTCCTCGCCGGGAGCGTACCGCCATTTCGGGATGTACCCGATCTCTTCCAACAAAGGCATGTACACGTACGATTCGATGTCGCAGTGGATGCCCGGGTAGCGGTTCCAGTACCACGTACCACCGAAGTCGCCGGCCTCGTCCATCATGCGGATGGATTCGAACCCGGCCTCACGCAGGCGGGCGCCGACCAGCAATCCACCGAATCCACCACCGATGACGAGTACCTCGACGCGGTCGGTCAGTGGTGCACGCTCCACGCGCTCGGTGTACGGATCATGCATGTAGTAGCCGAACTTCCCCGCCGCGCGCTGGTACTGCGCATTGCCCTCCGGGCGGATGCGTCGATCCCGTTCGTGACGGTATTTCGCGCGCAGGGCATCGGCATCGAAGTCGGGAGGCATCGTTGATCCGGGCACTGAGGTACCCCTTTCGTCGAAGGAAGTGGTCGCCGTCACTTTCGTGGTCGGGGACCTTACTCCAATTTCCTTGACGTCATTGCCGGGCGACTCGGGTACGGCGCCACAGGTTCGGGCTGCCTGAGGATGTCGCTGTATGGCTTCCCCTTTTCGCCACTGGTCTGGGTGACGAACCCGGCCCGCAGCGGATGCCACCCAACTGTCTCACGAGGTCGGGGTCGTAGCCCGAGAGTGCGGCGCGGCGGATCGCCGCATGCGCCGCCGCCCCGACACACATGCGATTCGAATGCTCCGCGGTGCGCACCAACCGAATCACTGCCGGGACGGCCGTCGGTGTCGAAGGCGGCCACGATCTGGGCCCACCACATCCACGCACACGGCGGACAACTCGTATGCGTGGGCGAACGGCAGCGCCCGAATGTGCCCGCGGCCTTCCTGATCGGTCTCCGATATCCGCATGCGACGGTGCATCCGTCGAGTCGATGCAGTCTGGCGTCCTCCCGGGTCAGCGCGACGAGTTCGCTGCGCCGGAAGGGCCCAGGCAAACCCGAGCAGCAGGATTGCGCTGCCGCGGCGTTCGAGCACCTCGTCGGCCCAACCCTGGCAGTGGGCCCGCGCTTTCTCGACGATTGCGAGGACATCGGCGCCCGGGAACGCGGCGGCGGCCGGATGCGCCGGCAACGATCCGGGTCGCAGCGGAGGGGCGAGGTCCGGCAGGGGGCCCTGCGGAGATCTCGCGGGTACCGTGAACTGCTGCTCGTCTGTGGTTTCCGGCCGTCTGTGCACGAGGAGGGGCTGTATCGGACGGCTCCGACACCGCCTTCTGCACCGGAAAACGCGCTCACCTCGGGTTTCCGTGGGATAGGTGCGTAAACGGTATTTTTCGTCGGTCACCCCGCACGAACCGTGAGTGACATACCCCCAGGTCACAATAAACGCCCGAATTGTCCTGTTGTAGGTTCTCGTGTCCTGTGCCACTCGATCCGAGGCTGAGAGGACGCACGAAATTGTCAGCGGGTCGACCTGGGGAAACGTCACTCGATGTCAGCGAAAACAGGCGGAATTGCATCTGGTGCAACATTCCGCAGGTGGCGTGCGTCGACATTCCTGCAGGTGGGTGAGACTCTGCACGAGAATTTCAGTGGTGTGACCTGGGGGTTCGTCAGTGCATGTCCACCGGTTAGGCCGCACGGAATGTCAGCAGCATTCAGGCAGGATTCGCTTGTTGACCTAGGTCATGCAGTCGATCCTGCTCCCGGTGCTGCCATTTTCATGCGGCCTCCCGCTGACACTTTTGTGCCGCCTCTCATCTGCAAACGGTGCCGCGTTTCTGCTCATCCGGTTCGAAGCACAGCCGGGAACACGTGTGAGACTTCCCACTGGGATGTCAGTGCGGCGAACAGGGCTTTTCCCGAAGGGTGTCAGTGGGTTTTCCCACTTGATGTCAGTGAAGTCCCGTCCGAGCCTGATCCGGAATGCGCGCCGACCCGGGCCTTACGAGCGAGCGGTGTCTTGTTCCTGGTCCGAGGGAGCAACGCTTCCGGTGACCGGCTTCCTCTCCCACCGGGAGTCTGATCGGCGTTGCTGACTTCATGCGGCGAATCAGGGAGTAGAGGCATGCTCGGCAGATGACTTCACGAGGTTTTGTGCGTGTGTGGCATCGCGAGGACGGATGGGGTGTTCTCGAGTGCGCGGAGACTCCGGGCGGCTGCTGGGTGCACTTCAGCGAGGTCGAGGTCCCGGGCTTCCGCGCACTCGATCCGGGACAGCAGGTCGACTTCGAGTGGCAGCGGGCGAGTGGCCTAGTGGAGGGGTTGGTCTTCGTAGCTTCCCAAGTGCGCCCGGTTTCCGCCGAGTGACTAGACGAATGCAGGGCGCCGACACCGGGAGTCAGGGAGCGTCCAGGGCGAGGTTGAGGATGCCGGTCCGGTAGAGCCAGCCATCGCGCCACCGGTGCAGGGCCGGGATCGTCAACCCGCACGTGGCTGCGGTCCGGCGCAGCCTGCCGGTCCTCCCGACTGCCTCGATGAACAGTGCGCCGGTGGGGTTGGTGCGCGTTCGTTGGAAGATGGCGGCGGCGTGCAGCAACGGTCGTGCCGGCTGGGGGATCACCCAGAGGCGCAGGTCGGTGGGGCGTGCAGCAGCGGATACGCCGACGGTGATCAAGGTGTCCCCGGTCAGCGCGAGTCGGGGGAGCGATCGGAGTTCGTCGAAGGTGGCGCCGGTGAACAGCAGAGTGGCCAGCGCGGCGGCATGTGCGGGGTTGGCGGCGTGTACCCGGATCGCGATGGTGGTCAGTCCCGGACCGACCATGTGCGCCAGGTTCGGTGGCAGCGTCAGCAGCAGACCGTGCTGCTCGAATGCGGCCTGGGCGCCGCGGAGCCGGGCGAGGGTGTGGCTGCGGCCGGGACTGTCGGCGACGAGGCCACCGAGGGACCGGTAGAGGCCGACGGCGGTGTGCCAGCGGCGGATTCGACGGAGGGGGATCGTGCCGTAGAGCGTGCGCAGTTGGGCGCGCGGTGTGGACAGGTAGGCGAGCATCCGCTGCGGTAGGTCGGGAGCCATGCCGCAACGGGTCAACCGGCGATCGGTCATCTCGGCGGCCTGGTGGTAGACCGCGGCGAACTGTGCCGTCGATTCGTCGAGACAATCGGAACTTCACCGGAGGCGAAAGCTGCGGCGGATCCGCATCGGATGACCTGGGAGATGCAGGTGCGGAAAGTCTGCAGTCACCCTCTCATCGGCACTATGCCGGATCTTCTGTTCGGCCACCAACTGTGGCCATATCTCTTGTACATGAGTCGACTCAAGCTCAACCCGTTGTGGCGCTGGCTGACTATGCGCCGACGTGGTGCGGATCGCGGGCGCAGCCGATCGGCTGGGGGCCTCAGAATTCCTTGCTGGCGACTCTAGAGCGAAGGGTGCTTACAATAGTTCCGCCTCAATCTCCTTGGCGCCTTTGAGAAGATGATCGATAAATAGCAGGACACTGTCACTCAGTTCAGCACTCGACGAATGGGTGAGACCGAGCTTGCTCGGTACCGCGTCAAGCTCGACCGAGAGCACCTGCAGGTGCTCATCCTCCGCGCCGACCAGCATGGGCAACGGCGCCAGAGTGTCGGTAGCGCGCAAAATCGACCGAATCGTGAGGATCGAAGTGCATTCGATGAGGTTCGCGGGCGCCCACACTCCGACCTGACCAAACGAAGTACCGAGTCGACTCCCCACCGCGGTCGGGGGCGGCAGCACCCATGGAAAAGCTGCGAGATCCTCAAGCTGCGGATCCGTCAGCCCGAACACAGGATGACCGACCCGCCCCACGACTCGGATGGGTTCGTCGTAGAGATGTATCTGTGTAATGTCCCGGCCACCGCCGGGTGTCATCCGACCGATCAGTACGTCAATTTGGTTGTGGGCCAACTGCTCGAGCAGCGACTCGTCCGTACTTTCGACGACCGATACTTTGAGGGTGGGATGAGCCGATTTGAGGGATACCAGCGCGCGAGGCAGTAGAGCATGGGACCCTGTCATGTTCGTGCCCACTCTGATCGGCCGGTTGCCGCTGTCTTGAAGATGATCGATGTTCTCGGCCAACCGCTCCACGCTGGTCAGGATCGTGACGGCGTGTTCTAGAAGTAGCGTCCCGTAAGGGGTGGGGGTGACACCCCGTGGTCCGCGATCGAACAGGGTGACTCCCAGGATTTCTTCGGCCTCCCGGAGGCCTCTCGTCACTACGGGTTGCGTGACATACAGATCCCGAGCCGCGCCGGCGATCGTGCCGTTCTCCGCGATTGTCGTGATCAGTCGCAGGTGGCGCAACTTGAACCCGCCGTCCAGCAAGTTCCTCAGCCGACGCTCCATGGCGAGATCATACCTAAGGGTGCAGGCATAGCCATATAGGCATACTTGGTGCGGAAAGGGCATTATGCGGATTGCCACAAGGAATGAAGTATCTACCACATGCCTCCACTTCTCCCCTCTGCCGAGATCCTGGTAAAGGCGTTGAGAGACAGAATGATCAACGTCATCGACCTCACCGCCCCATTGTCCGACTCGACACCGGTACTCCCACTGCCTGAAGGCATGGAGCCGATCCCACACTTTGCACTCGAAGAGCTAGCCCGTTACGACGAACGGGGTGAGACCTCCTACCAGAACGGAATCCGCACTGGTGAACACGTGGGGACGCACTTCGACGCCCCGTGCCACTGGATTACCGGCCGCGATCTTGCAGATGTCGCAAGTGTTCCGCCTGAGGAACTGATCAGCCCCTTCGTTGTCATCGATAAGTCGCAGGAAGCGGCAGACAACCCGGACTTTCTCCTCGAGATCGAACACGTGCAGAAGTGGGAACAACGGCACGGTGCGCTCCCGACGGGCGGGTGGCTACTCTACCGCAGCGGTTGGGATCGCCGTTCCACAGACCAACAGCAGTTCATCAACGCCGACGAACGCGGTCCCCATACACCCGGCGTCTCGGTCGAATGTGCCAAGTGGCTGGCCGGCGAGGCCCCGATCAGAGGACTTGGGGTGGAAACCGTGGGCATCGACGCAGGCCAAGCATTTGCCTTCGACCCTCCCTTCCCCTGCCACCACTACCTACTCGGTGCCGGAAAGTACGGCGTCACCCAGCTACAGAATCTCGAATCTCTCCCCACCGTCGGAGGGGTACTTGTTGTAGCTCCATTGAAGATCGTCGGTGGGTCGGGAAGCCCCGCCCGAGTGTTGGCGATCGTCGACGCACCAGCTTAATCATCGAAGAAGGAGGGCTGACCCATGTATGTTCGCGACGCGATCGGCCGAGCACTGTACGAACTCGGTGTCCGCATGGCATTCGGAGTGGTTGGTAGCGGCAACTTCCACTACACGAACGCTCTCGTGGACGCCGGAGCCCGCTTCGTTGCTGCTCGCCACGAAGGTGGAGCCGCTGTCATGGCAGATGCACACGCACGCATGAGCGACGAAGTCACCGTACTATCCCTTCACCAAGGGTGCGGCTACACGAATGCCCTGACCGGAATTGTCGAGGCAGCAAAAAGTGGGAGCCCGCTCCTCGTCTTGACTGCGGAGGCGACTGATCCGAAGTCCAACTTCTACATCGATCAGCAGGCAATCGCCCAGGGATGCGGAGCCGTCGCCCTCCGCGTGCGCTCGGCAGAAACAGCCATCGCCGACATCTCCAACGCCTATAACATCTGCGCGACGCAGAACCGCACCGTGGTGCTCAACATTCCGATCGACGTTCAAGATCACGTCCTTCCCGAGCTTGGCGTCGTCGCACCACCTCTCGCGCGGCAAGCACCTCGCCCCCAGCGAGCAGAGGTCGAAAAGCTCACGGCGCTACTCGGGCAATCCGAGCGTCCCGTGTTCGTCGCTGGCCGTGGAGCACGAGGAGGTTCTGCCAAACACACTCTGATCGAGCTCGCCGACCGGTGCGGCGCTCTACTCGCCACCTCCGCGGTCTCGCGCGGCATGTTCGAGGGCGAACCGTGGGGAATCGATGTTGCGGGTGGATTTTCGACGCCCCTCGCCGCTGACCTCATCGCCAACGCCGACCTCATTGTCGGTTGGGGGTGCGGGCTGAACATGTGGACAATGCGTCACGGCCGACTCATCGCCGACGACGCCAAGGTCGTGCAGGTCGACATCGACCAAGGTGCACTCGGACGACATCGACCGGTCGATCTCGGCGTGTGGGCCGACGTCGCCGCGACCGCCGCGGACGCTTCTGCGCTGCTGGCCACCCAGGGAATCTCCAAGACGGGCTACAGAACAGAAGAGATCCTTGAGCAGATCCGTTCCGAAGGACGCTGGCACCAGATCCCGTTCGACGACGAAAGCACAGGCGAGCGCATCGATCCTAGGTTGATGAGCGCACATCTCAATCGATTGCTTCCGCGCTCACGAGTCCTGTCCGTCGATTCCGGAAACTTTCTCGGCTATCCGAGCATGTATCTCGACGTCCCCGACGAATACGGTTTCTGCTTCACACAGGCATTCCAGTCGGTCGGCCTCGGACTGGCCACGGCAATCGGCGCCGCGATCGCCCAGCCTGACCGACTTCCGATCGCAGCCTGCGGCGACGGAGGGTTCATGATGGGCCTCAGCGAGCTCGAAACCGCGGCACGGCTCAAGCTGCCGATGCTGGTAATTGTCTACAACGATGCCAAGTATGGCGCAGAGGTTCATCACTTCGGGTCGGACGTCGTCCTCGATACCGTGACCTTCCCTGATACCGACATCGCCGCCATCGCCCGAGGCTTCGGCTGTGACGCTCTCACCGTCAGACACCCCGATGACTTGCTACCGGTCAAGTCGTGGGCGGATCGACCCGACCGACCAATGGTCTTGGACGCCAAGATCGTCTCCGACGAAGGGTCGTGGTGGCTGGTCGAAGCCTTCGGCCACTAGCCGCCGGCTATCCGAACCGGTCGACACAGAACTGTCTCGCATGATCGCTGATGAGTGCGGCCCGACGATGCGCCGCAGCCGGGCTCGAAATATGCAGAACGAAACGGATCCTGTCATGTCCAATCACACAGCAGAAACGCGGACGCGGAAAGCGGCCGCCGCAAGTCTTATCGGAAGCGCGCTCGAATGGTACGACTTCTTCTTGTATGGAACAGCCGCGGCCCTCATATTCGGCCCGCTCTTCTTTACCGGGGACGACTCCTTGACGGGTACGCTGGCCGCCTTCGGGACGTTCGCGATCGGATTCATCGCAAGACCGTTCGGCGGGGTCATTTTCGGCCACTTCGGAGATCGTGTCGGGCGTAAATCGATGCTCGTCATCACCCTGATGATGATGGGCATCTGCACTGCATTGATCGGCCTGCTCCCGACCTACGCGCAGATCGGCATGTGGGCGCCGATCCTCCTGGTGACCCTGCGCGTCATCCAAGGCATCGCGGTAGGCGGCGAATGGGGCGGTGCTGTACTGCTGATCAGCGAGAACGCCCCACCGCGTCGCCGGGGATTCTTCTCCGCCTTCAGTCAGGTCGGCGTCACGCTGGGCTTCATCCTGTCATCGTCCGTCTTTGCGCTGGTCAGCCTACTACCTGAAGACGACTTCCTTTCCTGGGGATGGAGAATTCCCTTCGTTCTGGGTTTGGTGCTCATGATTGCGGGCCTCGTGATTCGCATGAAAGTTGAAGAAACGCCGGTGTTCGAGGAGTTGCAATCGGGCGGAAGCAACGTCCGCTATCCCGCGCTCGAGGCCATCAAGACGCAGCGTCGTTCCATCTTGATCACCGTGGGTGCCCGGATGGCGGAAAACGGCGGATCGTACATATTCGCAGTGTTTTCGCTTGCTTACGGTGTTCATATCGGCGTCGGGAGCGGAGTGATCCTGACGGCAATCATTGCGGCGAACATATTGGAAGCCTTCACGATGGTCGGATTCGCTGCTCTCTCTGACCGGATCGGGCGACGTCCCGTGTATCTCATCGGTGCAGTCGGTGTGATCGTGTGGGCAGCACCGTTCTTCCTGTTGATCAATACGAAGAATACGGCGTTGATCTGGATCGCGATCATCGTGGCAATCAGCATCTGTCACAGTGCCATGATCGGCACACAGCCGAGCTTCTTCAGCGAACTCTTCACTGGCAATGTGCGCTACAGCGGGCTTTCGATCGGCCATGAAGTCGCGGCGATCTTCGCCGGCGGCGTCGCTCCCCTGATCGCCACGGCGCTGCTCGCGTGGTCGGGAACGTATTGGCCCATTGCGGTGTACCTCGCATGTTTCGGTGTCCTCAGCACTATCGCTGTGATCAAGGCACCGGAAACAAGGCCCACGGATGATCTCCTGACAAGCTCGGAGTCTGCTTCAGAGGCACGCCCGACGAACGAAGTGGGCGAGCGTGTATGAACCATTCCCACGCAGTCATCGTCAGCGCTGTCGAGGTTCCCTATACCCGGCACCCCGGTGATGATGTGACGACCGAAGCCCTCCTCACCACAGCAATCCGCAATGCCATCTCGAATGCTGGGCTCGAATTCTCGGACGTCGACGGGCTAGGCGTCTCCAGCTTCACGCTCGGTCCCGATCACGCTGTCGATCTCGCCCTCCGAAGCGGTCTGGCCCTGAGTTGGATCATGGAAGACACCAACGGAGGAGCCAGTGGGATCAACATGCTCCAGCATGCCGTACGCGCAATCGAAGCAGGAGACGCCAAAGCCATCGTTCTTGTCGCCGGCGACCGAATGACCTCGACAGAGTTTCAGGCGGTCGTCGACGAATACAACGTCATCACCAGGGACTACGTGGCGCCACTCGGTATGGGGGGTCCGAATGCCATGTTCGCGATGCTCACGCAACGTCATATGAGTCGCCATGGCCTCGACGAAACCGCTTACGGTTCCGTGGCTGTCTCTCAAAGACGTTGGGCCACGATGAATCCTGGAGCGGTATACAGAACGGACATGACGATGGATGACTATCTGATGTCACCCGTCGTCGCTTCACCACTACGTCGATTCGATTGCGTTCCTCCGGTTTCAGGCGCTGACGCGATCGTCGTCACCAGGCAGGACCGAGTACCGGCCAGCAGGGTTGCAGTTCGTGTGCGTGCTGTCGGCGGTTCTGTGAACTTCGATCTCCATGAAGGCGACGGCCTCCGCACGGGACTTGCCGGTATCGCTCCCACGTTGTGGAATCGAGCCGGGCTGGATCCATCCGATGTCGACGTGATCAGCGTCTACGACGACTATCCGGTCATGGTGCTGATCCAACTCGCCGACATGGGCTTCGCGCCCGACGGCGATATTCGGAAACTTGCCCACCGTCTTCGTAGTGCGGACTGGCCCGTCAATACCTCGGGTGGGCAACTGTCCGCAGGCCAAGCCGGTTCTGCCGCTGGAATGCATGGCCTCGTCGAGGCTGTGACTCAACTGCTCGGCGGGGCCGAAGACCGCCAGGTTCCCGACGCACATATTGCTGCGGTGAGCGGCTACGGCATGGTCACGTATCGCTATGGCGCATGCGCCAACCTTGCCATATTGGAAAGGGTTTGATGTGGGTATCGAAATGCAGCGCTGCGTCGATTGCGCACAGGCAGTGTTTCCTCCCCGAAGCATGTGTCCGCACTGCCACAGCGATGCCTTCGCGCCCGCGACGGCCAGCCGAGGGGTCATAGAGGAAACAACCCTTCAGACCGGTTCACCGCCCATACTGTTCGGCTCCATCCGAACCGACCTCGGACCGATCGTCGTGGCAGAGATCGTCGGGGAAGGCGGGGCCCCGGGCACGGAAATCACCCTTGTATCAACGAACAAGAGGCAGACCGGTGGGTTGATCGCCGTTGTTCCGCAGCCTTCCATCAAGGAGTAGTGAAACATGCAGAACGCCGTAGCCATCACCGCCCCACTTCGCGGGCTACCGCTGACCGAATGCACGATCCCGTCGCTGTTGACACGGCAAGCCGAGCAGTACGGTCCGAAGACCCTGCTGAGAATCGGGGAGTCGACATTGTCATACGCGCAGGTCCGAGACCTCGCGGCAGGCACCGCAGAAATTCTGCAGGCAAACGGGATCAGCCACGGCGACAAAGTCGCGATCCTGTCGGAGAACCGCCTCGAACTGCTACAGATCATTCTCGGATGCGCATGGATGGGTGCCGTTGCCGTACCGCTGAACGCGGCACTGCAAGGTGCTCAACTCCACCACGCGCTGGAAGATTCGAACTCGCAGATACTGGCAGTCGAATCCGACCTGCTCTCCCGACTCGAGTCAGTAACGCCGCCCCCCGCTCTGGAACAGGTATGGTGCCTCGGCCAAGTCACCGAGCCGAGTGTCGACGGCTACGACGTGCGAACCATGCCCCCGATCACAGGGTCAGTGCCGGCCGGCGATGTCGCTCCTGGTGATACTGCCGCCTTGCTGTACACATCTGGCACTACCGGGGTATCCAAGGGAGTGTGCTGCCCACACGCCCAGTTCTACTGGTGGGGCATCTCCGTCACAGAGCAGTTGGAGATCACCGAGGACGACACCTTGTTCACGGTGCTGCCCTTGTTCCACACCAATGCCCTCAACGCCTTCGTACAAGCGCTTGTTGCAGGAGCAACAATGGTGGTGGGGCAAAGGTTTTCGGCAAGCCGCTTCTGGGACCAGCTGAAGGAATCGAAAGCAACCATCACATATCTGCTCGGAGCCATGATCAACATCCTCTGGTCCCGGGATCCCGATCCGCTCGAGCGAGAACACTCCGCCCGGATCGCGCTCTCGCCCGCCACACCCGCAACACTGGCCGCCCCCTTCTGTGAACGCTTCGGCATCCAGCTGATCGACGGATTCGGCTCCACAGAAACCAATTCCGTTCTGACCTCGGCCCCGGACGCGCCGCGACCGGGGTACCTTGGTCAGACGCAACCCGACTATGAAGCGATCGTCGTAGACGAACATGACGCCCCAGTTCCTGACGGAACACCGGGCGAGCTCCTGCTGCGTTCGCGCGTTCCGTACGCGTTCGCGACCGGGTACTACGGGATGCCCGACAAGACCACAGAAGCTTGGCGCAACCTCTGGTTCCACACCGGAGACCGGGTGATACGCGAGCCCGACGGATGGTTCCGCTTCGTCGACCGGATGAAGGATGTCATTCGCAGGCGGGGCGAGAACATTTCATCGTTCGAAGTCGAGCAGGTCATCGGTCTACATCCAGCAGTCGAGACAGTAGCCGCATACCCAGTACCTTCGGAAATGGCCGAGGACGAAGTCATGGTGGCGATCGTCGCCAAGGCCGGCACTGGCCTTACTCCTCAGGACATCATTGAGCACTGCCACGGACGCTTGACGAAGTTCGCCGTTCCACGATTTATCGACATCGTCGCCGATTTGCCGAAGACCGAGAACGGCAAGATTCGGAAGGTCGTTCTGCGCGAACGTGGAAGAACCCCCAGCACCTGGGATCGCGAATCCGACAAGGCTGTCATGTTCGATGGGAGCTCCCTGCACGATGCTGCGGTTGATGATCAGGGCAGCCCTTCGGTGGATCTGTAGCCGGTAGCCGACTTTCGCAGCGAGGTCACACTCCGACTGTCGTCGAGGAGTGACGCTGTCTCATCTCAGCAACCAGCGGCCCGAACGGGGCCGACTCGGACTTGACGCAGAACACATCCCACAGGGCGGGCAACTCGCCTACCCAAGCCCTCGGCTTATACCCATCTGTGCATAGAAGGTGATGTAATGACACTAGACGAACATGCCGTGCAGTCCTACGGTCAGAACACGTCTGTCCCGTCGAAGACGGAGATCCTCAATGTGGTCGGTGCCCAACGCGTTCCGGGCAGACGGGTCTTCGACAAGGTCAATCCTGTCGATGGCTCGGTCAACGTCCAGGTGCACGAGGCCGACCAGAGCGTTGTCGATCAGGCAGTCAGTGCGGCCCGCGCCTCGTTGACCAGCCCATGGGCATCGATGCCGGTCACCACGAGAGCGGAGCTACTACGTCGTATCGCGGACGTCATCGACGAGCGATTCGAAGATCTCGTCGCAGCCGAGATCGCTGACACCGGAAAACCCGAGAAACTGGTACGTGAACTCGATGTCCCTCGCGCAGCACACAACTTCCGCGCTTTCGCGGACATCATTTCCACCGCCGGCCTGGATTCCTTTCTCACTGACCTGTCCGACGGGAGCTCAGCACTCAACTATGCAGTTCGGAAACCACTTGGCGTCGTGGCAGTCATTGTCCCCTGGAACCTGCCCCTCCTACTCCTGACATGGAAACTCGCACCGGCACTCGCCTGCGGCAACGCGGTGGTCGTCAAACCGTCCGAGGAAACACCCTCGACCGCGACACTGCTCGCCGAGATCATGACTCAAGCCGGCCTGCCCGAGGGCGTGTACAACGTCGTCCACGGCTTTGGAGTGGACTCCGCCGGCGAGTACCTGACCACGCATCCCGACGTCGACGGCGTCACCTTCACTGGTGAATCGTCGACCGGTTCGGCCATCATGCGAGCCGTGGCACCATCGGTCCGACCCGTATCGTTCGAACTGGGCGGTAAGAATGCAGCCCTCGTCTTCGCGGATTGCGATCTGGACAAGACAATCGACGGCCTGACCCGTTCGATCTTCCTCAACACCGGGCAGGTCTGCCTTTGCACCGAACGGGTATACATTCAGCGGCCAATCTTCGAGACGGTCGTCGAACGCCTCACCCAACGGGCCCGGCAACTCACTCTCGGCAACCCGATGAACCCGGAAACCACCACCGGTCCCCTCATCTCCCAAGAACACCGCAAGAAGGTGCTTTCCTACTTCGATCTTGCACGCAGCGAGGGGGCCAACACGGTCGTAGGTGGGGGCATCCCACAACTCGGGCAGGACCTCGAGAGGGGAGCCTGGGTCGAGCCGACACTGTGGACCGGATTGGACAACAGCAGTCGAGTGGTCCGCGAGGAGATCTTCGGACCGGCGGCAGCACTGATCCCCTTTGACACCGAAGAAGAAGCCATCCGCATGGCAAACGACACCAAATACGGCTTGGCCGCAGCCGTATGGACGACCGATCTACAGCGCGGTCACCGGGTAGCCCAGCAAATGAAAGTGGGGATGGCATGGGTCAACACGTGGTATCTGCGCGACCTGCGCTCACCGTTCGGTGGAGTTGGACTCTCAGGAATCGGGCGTGAGGGCGGAATGCACTCGCTGCACTTCTACTCCGAGCCCACCAACGTGTGCGTGCAGTTGTGATGACCGAGTTCACTAAAGTGAGGAAAGCTGTGCACCACACCGAATTCGTGCAGATTGCTCGGAAACTCGCCGACGCAACAGACAGCGGGCAGGCCATCCCACAGGTCGCCGAGCAAGCCGACCTCGATCTGACCGACGCCTACGCTGTCCAGCACGCGGGCATTTCCCTTCGGAAAGATCGCGGCGAGAACACAGTCGGGGTCAAACTCGGCTTCACCAGTCGAGCCAAAGCCGAACAAATGGGCGTATCCGACGTCATCATCGGAACCTTGACCTCCTCCATGGGAGTATCGAACGGCGGTGAAATCGATCTCACGCGAGGCGTTCACCCCCGAATCGAGCCCGAGGTCGCATTCCTGTTCGGTCATCCCGCTGGCGGCCAGAACGATCCGGATACCACCCCAGTCGTGACTCATATTGCTCCGGCGCTCGAAGTGATAGACAGCCGATTCGAGGCCTTCAAGTTCAGCCTCGAGGACGTGGTTGCCGACAACACGTCGGCATCGGCATTCGTCATCGGCAACTGGGTGCCGGTCGAAAAGGTCGAAGGACGCCTCGATCTGAGCAAGCAACCTGTCTTCCTCTTCGAGGACGACGACGTGATCGCCGAGGGCACCACCGCTGACATCCTCGGCAATCCATGGGAAGCCATCGCCGCAGCACAGCGCATGTCGGCCACCTATGGACACGAGATCACAGCCGGCTCGATACTGCTCGCCGGCGCGGCGACGCCCGCCGCACCGATCACGGTCGGGCACTCGTACCGCGCCATGGTCTACGGGCTGGGCACCGTCTCGGTCCGGACAGGAGATGCACGCAGCCATGGTTGAGTCGAAAGTCATCGAAGGAAAAGCCACTCCTCGCGGACGCTTCCCCCACGTGAAGGTGGTCGGCAACCTGGTCTACGTTTCCGGCACCAGTAGTCGTCGACCCGACAACTCTTTCGAAGGCGTGAAAGTTGACCATCTCGGGGTGGTCGATCTCGACATTCGAACTCAAACACGCGCTGTGATCGAGAACATCTCAGACATCCTTCGCACGGTCGGAGCAGATCTGAGCAATCTTGTTCAGATCACGACGTATCTCGTCAACATGAATGACTTCGGCGGATACAACGAGGTCTACGGAAGCTACTTCGACGAAGACGGGCCGACGAGAACCACAGTCGCTGTCCATCAACTCCCGCACCCACACCTACTCATTGAGATTCAGGCTGTTGCCTGGCTTCCGACAAGGAGCTGACCATGACCGCCATACCGCCTGTCTTCGACTTCGAGCGCTGGATCAAGGAGCACGAAGACGAACTCCAGCCGCCGGTGAACAACGCGCAGATGTGGGAACCCATGGGCGACTTCATCGTCCAAGTGGTCGGCGGTCCGAACGAACGCACCGACTACCACCTCGACCCGTACGAGGAGTGGTTCTACCAGTATCGGGGCGATATGCACATCAACCTCATGACCAAGGACGGCCCACAGCGCATCGACCTCCGGGAAGGCGAGATGTGGCTGCTTCCGCGGAATCTGTACCACTCCCCGCAGCGTCCTGAGCCGGGCTCGATCGGCATCGTCATCGAGCGCATCCGAAAGGAGGGCACCCTCGAGAAGTTCAACTGGTTCTGCCCGGAGTGCAATCACCTCGTCCATGAGATCGAACTTCAGGTTCGTCACATCGTCGAGGATCTGCCGCCGGTCTTCCAGGAATTCTACGACTCGGAAGAAGCCCGCACCTGCGGCAACTGCGGTGCGCTGCATCCTGGGAAGGGGTAGACATGGGCGCGATTGATATCCATACCCACTCGGTTCCTCGCCAGTGGCCGGATCTGGGTGCTGGCAAGCCCTGGCTGCGCATCGACAGCGAGCGTGACGCGATGATCATGATCGACTCACGGGAGTTCAGACCGATCGGGGCCGAATGCTGGGACCCTGACATCCGGCTTCGCGATATGGATGCCGACAACATCGACATTCAGGTCGTGTCACCGACTCCGGTGTTCTTCAACTACGACGCATCCCCACGTGAGGGCGAGAAGATCGCACGAATCTTCAACGATCTCGCCATCGAGATGTGTGCACCGGTGGGCCCACGGCTTGTCCCGTTCTGCCAGGTCCCGCTCCAGGACACTGACGCGGCATGTCGAGAACTTGAACGTGCCGTTCAGGCAGGACATCGGGGCGTCGAAATCGGGAACCATGTCGGTGACCGAGATTTGGACGACGCAGGAATTGTGACTTTCCTGCAGCACGCGGCAGCTCTGGACGTCCCGGTGTTCGTTCATCCCTGGGACATGCCCGATTCGCCTCGACTCGACCGCTGGATGGCACGGTGGCTCACAGGCATGCCATCGGAGACTCACCTCTCGATCATTGCGATGATTCTCGGTGGCGTGTTCGACCGGATTCCACTCTCCCTGCGCATCTGTTTCGCCCATGGCGGTGGATCTTTCAGCTTCTGGCTTGGGCGTTTCGAGAACGCGTGGCATCAGCGGTCGGACCTGATTGCAAAATCCGCGCTACCACCGTCGCACTACCTCGACCGTTTCAGCGTCGACTCGGTGGTGTTTCATCCCAGCGCGCTGCGCAATTTGGTGGAAACACTCGGCAGCAGCCAGGTGATGGTCGGCTCCGACTACCCGTATCCGCTCGGCGAGCGACCAGCAGGTGAGGTTGTACGACGCTCCGACTTCCTCACGGAAGCACAAACCGCGGCCATCCTCCACGGAAACGCACGTCGCTACCTCGGTGAGGCCACTGTAGAGCTCGGCTTGAAAAAGCAAGCGCCGCCCTCACCTCGGTGAGGGCGCACGTCGTAGAAGCCCGGTCGACGGGTTCGGCGGGAGACTCCGTTCGCGTACGATTCAGCGATGCAAGGGATGACCGGAGCCCTCGATGGCATCGCTATGCCGTCGCAGTGACGCTGACAAAGCGGGGAACCGATCCAAGACCGAGGCAGCGTTGGTGGGGCGTTGTCAGGACCCCCGGCAACACCCACCACACTCGAACGGGCATATCCACCTCGTCTCAGTTCGTTGTCTGCCACGGTGTGAGACGCTGTGATCATCCGACACGTCAAGAAGGGCCGCAGACTGGGGGACGGGCTGCTCGTGATCGCCGCTACCGTCACTCCGGGATGCTCACTGAACAACCATGGTCGTACCGACTGCCTTTTGAAAGGGTGGTGGGTGCTGAACCCGGTAGCCGCTGGGCCACTGCTGTGGATGCTCGCCCTTCGAGGGCCAATAGGAGTTCCGCAGGACCCGGCGGCCCGGCGTTGAGACTGGCGATAGGGCCATGCGCTTCGAGCGCCTTGCAGTGAGCGACCAGCACCAACGCCTTCCACCTGGTGAAGCATCCCGACGATGCGGAGAAGGTGCGTATGCAGGAACCAAGTGCGGTAGCTGGGATCGACTGGGCCGCTGAACGTCACGCGGTATGTGTCCTCGACAGCGCCGGCAAGATGATCGAGCGGTTCGACATCACACACGATAGCCAGGCGTTTCGCGCGATGGTGTCCCGGCTCCGGAAGAATGGGGTGGCCACGGTAGCGATCGAGCGCGGCGACGGGCCGGTCGTGCAGGTATTGATCGATGCCGGCCTCGCGGTGTTCGTTGTCCCGTCACGTCAGATCAAAGCCTTGCGGACCCGTTACGGCTCTGCCGGCAACAAAGATGATCGTCTCGACGCGTACGTCCTCGCGGACACGCTACGCACCGACGGGCACCGGTGGAGGCCGCTGCGGGAGGATCACCCGGAGACGGAAGGTATTGCGGGCGATGTGCCGGGCTCGCTAGGAGCTCGTAGAGATGCGTGTGCAGGTGATGAACCAGCTCCGGTGCAACCTCGAACTTGCGTTCCCTGGGGCCCTCGGGTTCGCCCTCGACTCGACAATCCTGCAAACACGAACAAACCGTGTTTCGTTGGTCGTGCGCCGGGGTCATGGACTTCGCGAACGGCAGCCGCCTCGGCGACGAGTGGGCGATGAGCGTCTACCAGCGGGCCATCGCCAAAGGCTGTCGACACCCTCATGCCATCCGGATCTTTGCACGCGCCTGGATCCGCATCATCTGGCGCTGCTGGGCAAGACGAAATCCCCTTCAGTCCGCAACTACACACCAGTCGAAAACTCTCAGCTGCTTGACATAGGGCACTTCTATATCTGTCAAGCATCCCGAGGAAACGATACGGCAGTGACGCTTACGGAAGACTTGTCTGGTCACGTAGCGTTTGAGGCACCACATGATTTCCTTGGTGTTGCAACCTTCCGCACGTCGCCGTGCGATGTAGGCGCGGGTATCCGGATCGGTCCTCACCCGGACGACCAGCGCCGGTCGCCGCCACGATTGAGCCGGTGTCGCATGGTGTTTCCAGAGGACGCCGGGATCGGGCAGGTCCCCGCGAGGGACGCGAAAGCCCCCTCGCTGCGGACACGCCCTGGGTGCGACCATGCGATGAGGATCGACGCGGCGACCACGGCACCGACGCCGGGGAGGTCGACCAGTTTCGGGGCGCAGGCCTTGACGACGGCATCGAGCTTCTTGCGGTTGTCGGCAAGCTCGGACTCGAGCGCGCAGATTTCTCCGCGCCAACCGGACCGCCTCGTGGCGACAGGTGTGCAGCACGGCGTCCTCGTCACGGCGCCGTCAAGCGCAGATCGTCGAAATTTGGCTGTGGGCCAAGGGCTTACGTGCGTCAATGCCGAGGTCGACGGTGCGGACGAGTGCAGTCAATGCATTGATCGCACGGGTGCGCTCGCAGGTCATCTGCTCCCGGGCGACCACGAGAACACGCATCGCCACACGCGGGCCATCCGCGCGGGGCGTACGGAGCCTCGCCAGGTCGATGCTCAGCACGGACCGCGCGATCCAGTCCCGAGCACGGTCGAGTCCTGCCGCACTGACGGGGAACGTCGCCGGCGCCCCTGGCGCGCCGGTGGCTGCTGTCACGACGTTCATTGTGTGGGTTGCGGCGTGTGTGTCGACACCGATGACGTGTTGGTAGTGGTCTGCGACGATGGTCATTGCGGCGGTTCTCCTTTCCAACGGGCGGACGTCGTGTTCCGGCGTCGGTCCGGAAGGAGCTTCGAGGCAGGCCTGTAATGGGCCACAACCTGGGTAAACAGGTCGGGCAGGCTTCTAATCAAGCCACCGAAGCGAGACCGGGCCAGCGTCGCCGCCGCTCGAGCGATGGACAGATCCCGGGAAGTGTACCCCCAGGCAGGGGGCAAGACGATTCACGAGTCACAGCGGATGAGGGCGACGACACCGATCCTGTCAGCCAGCCCGGGCCGGCCACTGCCAACACTTACAGACGATTCACTGCGCTCGCAGTACGCTGACCTGTGGGTCTGCTGACGTAAGTGTCCTGAGTGGTTGATCGGATATTGCGTTGGTCAATTCCACGAACCAGCGCTGCGGGTCTGTATCAGGGTTGCGTGCGTGCATGGTACGGGGTGGGCAGGCGTAGCTGTCGATACGAGAGTTGCGGGTGGCCGGTGAGAGGTCTGCGATCAGGAGCAACTCCGATTTCACAAATTGGGTCTTGCAGTAATCCAGATCACCAGTCATCCTAAGTGCATCCAAAAGTGTATCCAGTTAGGAGACGTCTGGTGACTGCTCTGAACCAGCCCGAGACAGTGACTCGACCCTTGTCCGTGTCCGACCCTCGACACGCCGAAGCAGCGGATTTCCTGCACTACGAGGCCGAGTTGCTCGATGGTCTCGCCGAGCGCACATGGCTCACCGAACTTGTCAGCCGCGACATCGTGTACCGGATTCCGGTCCGCGAAACCGTCGAACGAGCGCGCGGCCGCGGATTCCACTCGTCAACGTTCCACCTCGACGAGACATACGGGTCGCTGGATTCACGGGTCACCCGCGGGGAGACGAAGTACGCCTGGGCGGAGGACCCGCCATCGCGGGTGCGCCACTTCGTCACCAACATCCGGGTCCGACCGACCCTTGACTCGGATCCCGACCTGCTCGACGTCAGGAGCAATCTCCTGATCTACCGCACGCGTCAGGAACAGACGATTCCGCAGCTTCTCTCGGGAGAGCGCCACGACATCCTGCGCCGGGAGGACGGTCGATGGCTGCTGCTCCAGCGGCTCGTCTACCTCGATCTCACCGTCATCGGAACGCACAACTTCGCCCTCTTCTTCTGACGATTTCTCGTCCTACACGCAAATCAGGAAGTGCAGCCATGAACCCCGTGATCAACAGAGGTCAGCCTGAGACCAAGCCGGCATCGACCCTGAAGCCGACGGTCCGTGAAGTGATGGACCGCATCGACGACGGTCTGTCACGCGGCCGGATCCCCGCCGAGATATTCGGTAATCCCGACATCTATCAAGCTGAACTGCGTCGAATCTTCGGCCGTGCCTGGGTGTTCATGGCGCACGAGTCGGAGATCGAAGCGAACGGCGACTATGTCGTCCGCAAGATCGGCGAAGATTCGTTCGTCGTCACCCGCGACGAACACGGACAGATCCACGTCCTGTTCGACGCATGTCGCCACCGGGGCGTGCAAATCTGCCGATCCGACTCCGGGAACTCCTCCCACTTCCGATGCCCCTATCACGGCTGGACATACTCATCGGATGGATCCCTTGTCGGGGCACCCCTGTGGAAAAATGCACTCGGAGGCATGACGAAGGAGAACAACGGTCTCGCCAAGGCGGCCCAGGTGGAGTCCTTCCACGGCTTGATCTTCGCGACCCTCGACCCGACTGCCCCACCGCTGCGGACTTACCTCGGGGGCATGGCCTGGTACCTCGACCTCGTCTTCGGTCTGGACAAGGACGGTGTCGAAATTCTTGGCGCGCCACAACGTTTCGTCGTCGATGCCAACTGGAAATCCGGTGCGGACAACTTCTCCGGCGACGACTACCACCTCGGCACCCTGCACAAATCGGTGTGGAGCATCGGCGCCTTCCCGGTCCCGTTCAGCGAGAACATGATGGGGTACCACATTCAGGCCTCGCCGGGGCACTCGTTGTCGTTCTCCATGGCCGAGTACGCCGACGAGCCAGGACCCAACTTCTTCGGGTTTCCCGAATCGATTTCGAAGCACTTCGACAGCGTCAACATCTCACCCGAACAACTCGAGGTGGCTCGCCGATCGCGGGTGTTCGTCGGGAACGTGTTCCCCAACTTCTCGATTCTGGCCCTGCCGATGACCGAGGACGGTGCCAACCATGTACCGACCGGCATCCTCACCATCCGAACCTGGCAGCCCAAGGGGCCCGGGCAGATCGAGATCTGGAATTGGTTCGTCGGTTACAAGAACATGACACCCGAGCAGAAGGAGCGGACCTACCACGCGGCCCTCGGCACCTTCTCGCTCGGCGGGTCGTTCGAGATGGACGATACCGAACCGTGGATCACGGTGACGCGCACCGGTGGTTCGGTGGCCGGTGAACTCCTCGGATTCGAGCTGAACTACGAGATGGGCATGCCCGGAATCGGCATGGCAACACCGGTGTCCGACTGGCCTGGCCCCGGAAAGGTGTACTGGACACGCTACGAGGAAGGCGTCCAACGCAACCTGTACCAGTTCTACGCCGACATGATGCGCGCGGAGCAGGGCGAATGGCCGGAGTTCGAGTTTTGACCGCCCATGACGCCGTCCGCGACAAGTATGTGGCAGGGGGTCTGCTCGGACGACTGACACCGGGACACAACATCGGCGTGGTTGTGGTCGACCTCCAATACGGGTTCACTGAAGCCGAGTACGGTCCGGGCTTCGATCTCGACCAGGTCGTGGCGGACACGCGCACGTTGGTAGACGCGGCCCGCAGCCGGGGGATACCCGTGTGGTTCACCACCATCGCATTCCCGGCGGACGGAGACGGGAGGGGCGCCACCTGGCTCGCCAAGATGCCCGCACTCGCGGGACTGCGCGAAGGCGAGCGCAGCACCCGGATCGACGAGCGACTGGCGATGCGTTCCGATGAGAAGCTCGTCATCAAGCAGACGGCCTCCGCATTCGCACACACCGACCTCGCGCAGCAGCTCCATGCAGCCGAGGTCGACACGATCCTCGTTACCGGCGCCACCACCTCCGGCTGTATTCGCGCCACCGTCGTCGACGCCTGCGCTGCGGACATTCCCGCGTTCGTGGTCCGCGAATGCGTGGGTGATCGCGAAGCAGCACCGCACGACGCGTCTCTGTTCGACATCGAGGCGAAGTACGGCGATGTCGTCTCACTCAACGAAGCACTCGACCTTGTCAGGGGAAAGCCATGACAATCGCGATCGACACGGCTCTGTACCGTGCCCCCTCGCTCGACACGCCCGCCCGGGTCGTCGAATCCACGCCGCCGAGACTTGTGCTTCCCGGAGTCGGCAGCGGAGACTGGGGATTGCGAAACGAACGTGAACTCGGCTTCTTCGGCGAACCCGTCGATGGGCCCGCATTTCTCGCGGAGCTCGAGCGGTCGGGCTTGCGAGGACGTGGCGGCGCCGGCTTCCCCGCCCACCGTAAGTGGGCCACGGTCGCAGCGGCAGCCGGACCGAAGGTCGTCGTGGCCAACGGGCACGAAGGCGAACCGGCCTCGCTCAAGGACACGTGGTTGCTCACTCGTCGACCCCACCTCGTCCTCGACGGGTTGCTCCTGGCCGCCGCGGTGGTCGGAGCCGACGACGCCCTCGTGTACGCGTCTCATCCGGAGGCCGTGGCCGCCGTGGAACGCGCGATCGGGGAGATTCGTTCGGCAGGGCTGGTGCCCGAGAATGTGCGCCTGCGCGTGCACCTCGCGGAGGACACCTACGTTGCCGGCGAGGAATCCGCAGTCTGTCAGTCCATCAATGGTTTCCCCGCCAAACCGACGAGCAAGCCACCACGCCCCTACCAACAGGGCGTGAACGGGCTTCCGACACTGGTCAGCAATGTCGAGACTCTCGCGCACGCGGCGTGGATCCATGTGCACGGTGCCACCGAGTTCGCGTCGGTCGGTAGCGGATCATCCAAGGGCACAGCGTTGTTCACGCTCACCGGCGCGTGTTCGTCACCAGGTGTATACGAAATGTCCTTGGGGCGACCGGTACTCGACCTTGCCACCGCAGGCACGATGGCTGGGACGATGACAGGAATGCTGATCGGTGGATGGTTCGGCGGCATCCTCACCGGCGACCACAGCGCTCTGCACTGCTGCTACGACGCGGTTCGCGCCGCCGGTAGTGGCCTCGGCTGCGCCGCGGTCACCGTCCTGGGTCCCGATGACGACATCATCGAGATCGCCGGTGAACTCAGTGCCTGGTTCCGGCAGGAATCCGCGATGCAGTGCGGAGTCTGTGTGAGCGGCACGAACGCGATCGCCCGCGCCTTCCGGCAGGTCCTCAGCGGCAGTCACGACCCCGCCCACCGGTATAACCTGATGCGCTGGGGAACGACGACTCCCGGACGCGGAGCATGCGGCTTCGCCGACGGGGCATTCACGCTTGCGCGTACTGCCGGAGCCGAACTCGCTCGCCGGGAAGAGAACTCGAACAAGGGAGTGCTGCCGTGAAAGTCGAGCACAAGACCGAGGTCATGAAAGTCGCTGTCGACGCAACCAAGTGCGACGGGTACGGCATCTGTTTCGACGTGTGCCCGTCGGTTTTCCGCTCGGACGAGTGGGGCTATGCCGCTGCTGCCGGAGACGGAACAGTTCCGGAACGCGACCAGGACAAGGCGCGCCGAGCTATTTCACTGTGCCCTGAGCAGGCAATCCGCGAAATTTTCTGAGTCTCCACACACCATAGTTTTCGAAGGAGTTCATCGTGTATCTCGGACTGGACAAAGGCATCGCCCTGGTCACCGCTGCATCGCGAGGTATCGGCCGCGCGACCGCCGAGCGTCTCGCGATGGAGGGGATGACCGTCGTCGTGGCGGCGCGCAGCGTCGGCACGGAACGTGAAGATCTCGGTGAAGGACACATCGTCCCCATCGAGGCCGACCTCGGTGATGCCGCGGCGACGGCCACCCTCGTCGATACTGTCGTCGAACAATATGGAAGCCTCGACGTCGCGGTGCTCAACACGCCCGGCCCACCCATCGTCTCTGCTCTGGACACGTCGTGGTCGGATTGGCAGAAAGCTCATGACCTGCTGCTGCGCCCGATCGTCCAGCTCGGGATCGCGGCAGCACGACAGATGCAAACGCAGCGTCGCGGCTCGATCGTCCTGATGTCATCCACGTGGGTACGGCAGCCGGCAGCCGGTGGCGTACTCTCCGCGTCGTACCGCTCCGCGGCATCCGCGTTCGTGAAGACGTTGTCGAGCGAAGTGGCCGGCGACGGTGTGCGAGTCAACCAGGTGATGCCCGGTGCGACGGGAACCGACCGGATGCAGGGCATCGTCGAGATGAAATCACGCAACAACGGCACCACGGTCGACGCCGAGATCGCGAAAGTGGTGCAGGACATCCCCATGGGCCGGTGGGCGGAGGCCAGCGAGATCGCGGACACCGTTGCGTTCCTGGCCTCTCCGCGGGCCGCATTCATCACCGGCACGTCCCTGTCCGTGGACGGCGGCGCAGTGCGCGCCGCGCACTGACAACCGAGCCGGATAGAACTCATACAAGGAGCAGAAATGCCGAACACCCTGACCGAGAACTTCGTCGAACAGTTCACGCTGTGCAAGGTCACAGCAGACGAAACTGTCGGCATCATCGCAGAACTCGGGCAGAAGGACGAGTACGTCGCCGCTGCGGTAGCTGCCGCCCGGCAACTCGGAGCCGGTGTGCTCGTCCTCCATGCCTCCAGCCTGTCCAACCCGAACCTCCCGCCCTACGTGGCCGACGGGCGGGAGGTCGCGCCGCTCCTGGCTGCTGCGGGCGAATGCGACTTCGTCGTCGATGTCACCGTCGGCGGGCTGATCCACTCCGACGTCCGCACCCGGATCACCGGCAACGGCAAGCGAATGCTGTTCGTCGCCGAGCCCAATGACGTACTCGAACGCTTGTCAGGCAACATCGACCTGCGCTCCGCGGTCGAAAGTGGCGGCAACCGCCTGCGCTCGGGAAGTACCCTCCGCGTCACCAATGCCGCCGGCATGGATCTCACCGCCGATATCTCGGGCGAGGACCTGCCAATCACCCACCAGTGGGGGTACGTCGACGAGCCCGGACGCTGGGACCACTGGCCCTCGGGTTTCGTCGCATGCTTCCCTCACGACCGCACAGCGGAAGGCCGGATCGTCCTGCAACCGGGCGACGCCCTCATCCCGTGGCAGCGCTACGTCCGCGACACCGTCACCCTCGAGGTGGAGAAGGGCTTCATCAAGAGCATCTCCGGAGAGGGTGCCGACGCGCATCTCCTCAACGACTACTTCGAGGCGTGGAACGACAGTGAGGTCTGGGCGCTGAGCCACATGGGTTGGGGCTTGCTCGAACGCGCCCGATGGTCGGCGTTCGACGTCTACGATCCACGCACCCTGTACGGCCAGGAACTGCGTTCCACTGCCGGCAACTTCATGTGGTCGACCGGGTCGAATCGCTTCGCGGACCGCGAGACCCCGGCACACCTCGACATCCCGATGCGCGGCTGCACCGTCGAGATCGACGGCGTCGCGGTGGTCCGCGACGGCAAGCTTGTCACCGACTGACACATTCGACCCGAACCTGATCGATGAAGAAAGACGTGATCGACATGGACAAGAGCAGGATCGAAGCCGCCATTCTCGCGATGGCACGCGACAGCGATCTGCTGGCCGAGGTGAAAGCGGCACCGTCGCGCGCACCGGAACTGCTGGGCATCGAAGAGGAATGGGCGTCGACCATCCTCGCCGGTGATCGCGATCGGTTGCGGTCGATCGGCCTCGGCGACGGGCTGACGATTCTCGTCAGCCGCTGGTTCAACGACGACCTCGGTGACACCTCGAGTTCCGGCGGATTCGTGGTGGACGAGTCGATACCGCTGCCGACGCCGGATGTTCCGCGGAACCTGGTGTTCGCGGGCGGATGTTCCCACGTCCCGGATCTCCTGGCCCGGCCGGAAATCGATCCAGACGATGCTGTGGCGCGCTTGCTCGCCGGCTACGCGAAGCTCGCGGCAGACCTCGCCGCGGCGGACCCCGACGTCATCCTCGTTTCTGCGGACTGCCACTTCCAGAGCTTCGACACCGGCCACTTCGTGCTCGGCGTCGGTGAGGGGCACACCGGTTCGATGGAGTTCTTCAAGCGACCCGATCTGGACCTCGACCTGACCGGACATCCCGAGTTCGCACGGTCGCTCGTCGATGCGGTCCGGGCCGGCGGCCTCGAAGTGGAAGCGGCGCCACGCGTCGACCTCGACCACGGACTCGTCGTACCGCTGCGACTGCTCCTGCCCCGGCCCGATCTGCCGGTCATCCCGGTGATCACCCAGCCGGCCCGGAGCTTCTCGCCGTTCAATGCTCGACGGTTCGGTGAGGCGATGCGTGGCGCGATCGAGAACTCCGGGCTCAAGGTTGCCTTCCTCGCCACGGGCGGACTGTCGCACTGGCTCGACCCGGGACACTTCGGCGGTGTCGACACCGAATTCGACACCTACATCCTGCAGTTGCTCCAGAGCGGTCGTGGCCTCGAGATATGTTCGCTCGAACCCTTCCCGCTGCTCGAGCACGGCCAGTACGAAATCCTGAACTGGATGATCATGCTCGGCGTTGTCGGACCGGCTGTTCGAGGCAACGTCTATGCCTACGAGCCGATGGAGGCATCCGGCGGCGGCTGGACCGTGGTCGACATGGACCTCGAGGACGCGCGCGAGCGTTCCGGCGCATTGGTTTCCAAGGCGGGTCGGTCGTGACCACATCGCCTCGAACCCTGAAAGTGGGTCTGACCCAGTGGCATCCGACCACCGACATCGGGTCGAACCTGGAGAAGGCAGCCCGTGTGATCGAGCGCGCAGCAGCCGACGGAGCCTCCGTCGTGGTGCTGCCGGAGAACGGATTGATTCTGGGCACCAACTCCGAGATGCGTGAAGCCGCGTTGAGCGTGGACTCCACTCCGATACTTGCACTGCGCGAGCAGGCGCGCCGCATCGGCGTCGTCATCGTGCTCGGAGGAATGAAAAACCGCACTGATGAAGGAATATTCAACTCCGCCGTAGTTATCGACGCCGAGGGCTCGGTCGTTGCGCGCTACGACAAGCTGCACCTCTTCGATGCCAACATCGACGGGCAGTCGTTCGAGGCGTCGTCGGTAGAGCAACCCGGTGACAGACTCGTCGTGATCGAGATCGACGGGATCAAGGTGGGGCTGACAATCTGCTACGATGTCCGCTTTCCTGAACTGTTCCGTGCTCTCGCTGCGGCGGGCGCCGAGGTTCTGCTCGTTCCGGCGGCATTCACCCAGACCACGGGCGAAGCCCACTGGCATACGTTGCTGCGGGCGCGGGCGATCGAGAATCACGCGTTCGTCGTCGCCCCGGCCACGGTGCATTCACCGACAACCGACTACACGGACGCCTTTGCCACCTACGGGCATGCGCTGGTGGTGGGGCCGTGGGGCGATATCCTCGCCGACCTCGGAGAATCGGCCGAGGGGGTGCAGGTCGTCGAACTCGACGTCGGTGAAGTCGAGCGTGCGCGCACGAAGCTGCCCGTCCTCTCCGGTCGGCGCGACCCGCGGGTCTACGCCGGTGAACCGGACGTCATTCGTATCCCGATCGAACAGAAGGAGCCGGCGCGATGACTGAACAGCATGGTCCACAGGATCTTCCTCGCGGCGTCGTCGATGCCGAGCCGTGGAACGGGGTCGGTAACGAGTTCGCGGGTGTGCAGTTCCGGAAGGTGTCCACCCGGAACGGCGAACGCCTCGAAATCTACGTACCGAGGACGGAGGCACGGATCCTCCTGGATCCGATGGCGCTCGAGGTCCTTGCGGATCAGCAGCCGGAGTTCTTCACCGGACTCATCGCGACACGGCTCGGTTCAGCGGACCATTGACCGTGGTCGCTGCGAAGCAGGTCGGCAGCGACCCAGGTGTGTCGGCGCCACGGCGGGGCGACACCGTCGATCGGACGTATTGCCTACTACGCGAGAGGATCCTGTCGGGGACATATCGCCCCGGCGTCAACCTGTCGCAGGTGCGTCTCGCCGAGGAGCTCGCCGTGTCGCGGACACCGTTGCGCGAAGCGCTGCGGCGGCTCGAGGCAGAGAACCTGGTGGTCAATCAGGCGAACCGCGGTGTGGTCGTTGCACCGATCCGGTTGCGTGATGTCGAGGATTCGTACTCGGCGCGGCTCCTGGTCGAGCCGGCTCTGATCTCGGCGGTGCTGAACGAGGTCACCGATGCGGACGCCGATGCCATGGCGGCTGCGCTCGCCGACATGGAGGATTCCCGCATTTCGCCGCGCGATTTCCAATTGGCGCACTGGCGGTACCACCGGGTGATCCTCGACAGGTTTCCGAATGGAATGCAGGACGTGATCGAGTCCCACCTCACCGTGATCGACAGGCACCAACGGATGTATTTCGAACGGCCTGCCGCGGTGGGTGACATCACTGCAACCGACACCCTGTTTCTCGATGCGATCCGCAACCGCGACGGCCTTCGGGCCAGGTCGGTACTCGAGTTCCACCTACTCGACACAGCGCTGGGAATGATCATGTCCATCGACACCGACCATGAGTTCGATTCCTTGACAACGACCTTGAAGGGAATGGGGATCACGCTTGATGATTTCGATCGGCTGCGTGCGGGCGAGTCCGCCCGAATCGGCTGGCGAGGTGACTCCGATGCCCCAGTGCTGGCAACAACCAATCTCGTCACGACCGCCGACTACCTGCCGGCAGCGTCGTAGACACCCACCGAATCGAGGTAAACACAATGACTTCCAACTACCGCATCGGCATGATCGTGCCGAGTTCGAACACCACGATGGAGACGGAAATCCCGGCGATGCTCCGCGCGCGTGAGGAAATTCGTCCTGACCGGTTCACATTCCACTCTTCGAGGATGCGAATGCAGCACGTCACGCCCGAACAACTTGCGGCAATGGACGCCGATTCGCTGCGGTGCGCGGCCGAACTCGCCGACGCGCGCGTGGACGCCATGGCCTACGCCTGCCTGGTAGCGATCATGTCGCAGGGGCGCGGATATCACTCCGAGTCGGAATCGAAGTTGTCGGCGGTCGCGCGGCAGGAGAGTGGTACCGAGATTCCCGTCCTGTCCTCGGCCGGCGCTCTCACCGAGGCGCTGGCACATCTCGGAGTCAAGAACATCGCGGTCGTCACGCCGTACATGAAGCCGCTGACCGCCACTGTCTGCGACTACATCGAACACGAGGGCTTCAACGTAGTGGATTCGCTTTCGCTCGAGGTGCCCGACAATCTCGCGGTGGGACGACTCGATCCGCAAAACCTGCTCGAACACGTCCGCCGGGTCGATATCAGTGGGGCCGATGCGCTCGTGCTCAGCGCCTGCGTGCAGATGCCGTCGCTACCGGTCCTCGACGCCGTACAGCAGCAGTTCGATATTCCGGTGGTGTCCGCGGCTGCGGCAACCACATGGCGGATTCTGAGCCGGCTCGGTCTCGACCCGGTGGTGCCCCGCGCTGGTGCGTTGCTCGCTCCCTGACCGCACCTACTCCTGCAGTTCCTCCGAAGCGCCGTCGGGCGCCTGTCGTCACATGGAGTCTCAGTGAAGTTTCCCGCGTTGTTCACACCCGGTCGGATCGGCTCCATCGAGATCCCCAACCGAATCCTGAAATCACCGCAGAGTACTGCCACGTCCAATTCGGATGGGACCGTCAGCCAACGAACCGTCAACCACTATCGCCGGCTGGGTGAGGGCGGCGCGGGGCTGGTGATGGTCGAGTACAGCCATATCGACGACGATGCGTCGAAGGCCATCCACAACCAACTCGGGAACTCCTGTCGCGAGCATGTCCCGGGTCTGGGGTGGTTGGCCGACGAGGTGCACTCGACCGGTGCGAAGGTGGGACTGCAGATCGCGCACGGGGGTCGGCAGAAGTTTCTGGGCACCGCACCGATCAAATCGGCGACCGCCTCGTCCTGGTCCGACGTGGAAGGGCAGTACGGCGTGGTCCCGACGCCGATGACGGTCGAAGAAATCGATGCGGTGGTGAAGTCGTTCGGCGCGGCGGCGGCCCGGGCGTGGGCCGCCCGATTCGACCTGGTCGAAGTACATGCAGGCCACGGTTATCTCATCACCAATTTCTTGTCCCCCCACACGAACTGGCGCGACGACGAGTACGGTGGCAGCTTCGAGAACCGTGCACGACTGCTGTTGCGCATCGTGGATGAGATCCGGGCGTCGGTGCCGGAGAGCTTCCCGCTGAGCATCCGGTTGTCGGTGACCGATTACGAACCGGACGGGATCACCATCGAAGACACCGTCGAATTGTGCCGGCTTCTCGAAGCTCACGGTGTCGACGTGCTCCACTGCTCGGGTGGCCACCACGCCGGAATGGAGTGGGAGGTCAGCCCGTGGTACCAGGTGCGTGCGCCGCATCGGTGGGGGTGGGAGAAGATCAAGGAGGCAGTGACGATTCCGGTGATCGCGTCCGGCTCGCTCGTGACGCCCGAGGTCGCCGACGAGATCATCGCGTCCGGCTCCGCCGACTTCGTCTCGCTCGGCCGGGCGATGCTCGCAGATCCTGATTGGGCCCGGAAGGCAAGGGACGGTCGAGTTCTGGAGATTACCCCGTGCATTCGCTGTAATGACGGATGTTTGCACCGGGGGCTCAATCGCGGGCGCAGCGCCGGGTGCAGTGTCAATCCTCATGTCACCGAGGAAGGGCGGTTCGCGGTACTGGTGAGCGACACGCGCAAGCGAGTGGCCGTGGTCGGTGGTGGGCCCGCTGGCTTACGTAGCGCTGCGGTGCTCCACGATCGCGGCCACGACGTCACGGTGTTCGAACCCGGCGAGATCGGTGGTCTGCTGGCCCACGCACAGGCTTCGACGGTCAAGCAGGATCTGGCTGGACTGGTCCGTCACCTCGTGCATGAGGTCGAGCGCCGTGGAATTGTGATCGCAGCCGAGTATGCGGACGTCGAGAAGCTCACGACACAGGGCTTCGACACGGTTGTGGCCGCCACCGGCGCACCGTTACGTCGCGCAGACTTCCCGATTTCAACCGCGTCACCGGTGCTCTATGCGGGCGACGTCCGGGCAAGTCGACCGCTCATGGGGACGGTTGTGGTGGTCGGTGGTGGACTGCAGGGTTGCGAGGTGGCGCTGCGAGTTGCCGGCATGGACAGTGCCAAAGTGACGATCCTCGAGGCCGGGCCCCGGCTACTGGCGGGCGATGAGGTGTTCACCGATCAGGAGCGGCTACCCCTGTTTTTAGGTGCGGCGGGTGTCGATGTGCGTACCGGGGTGAGAGTCACGGCTGTGGACGATTCCGGTGTGCACGCGACCGGTGACGGCGTCGACGAATTCATACCTGCCGACACGGTGGTCCTGGCGCTCGGTCGGGTCGAGGCCGATACCCACTTCGTCACGAGCTTGCGCGATGCGGGTCTGGAAGTGAAGGTGGTCGGTTCGGCCGCCGCGCCGGGGAGAGTGTTCGACGCGATCCATTCAGCGTTCTTCACGGCACGTCTGGTGTGACCCGGATTCAGTATGGCGGTCGTAGGATCAGGTTCTGCGTCACACGGTCCGGCACGTCGACCTGTTCACCTGAGGTCCAGCGGATTTCGGCGGGCCGGTCGATGCGGCCGTCGGGATGGTGTGCAATCGCGATCTGTCGTCCTTCCATCGCGACGAGGAGGGCTTCGAACTGGTGGTCCGGGTCGGCGTCGAGCACGAGGCCGATCGCCGCGTCGATGAGGTGGAACTCCATGATGCGACGCACCTGTCCGGAGTCGCCGATCTTGACGGCGTTCACGAGGTCGGCGTCCAACTCGATGAAGTCGTCGGGTGTCCGCTGATGCGAGAGGTAGACACGCTGGTGCCGGTAGATCCTCATGTGCAGCTGGTCGATCAGCTGCCGGAAGTAGTTGGGGTACCGGCGCAGCGCCACATCGTGGAAGCGCTGGTGAGCCTCCTGAAACCGTCGGCTGTGGGCCCGATGGTCCTGCATCTCGTCGAGCAACAGCTCCATATCCGCGATGTCTGTCTCGGTGAGCTTTGATGAGACGGCAGCGATGGTCGGGGGTTCGACAAGTACGCGCAGGGCATAGCTCTGCTCGGTCTCCGAGTTCACGATGGGTGCGACGTGCATTCCCCGGTTCGCGTAGGCCACGACGAGCCCGTCCGATTCGAGGCGTTGGAGTGCTTCGCGCAACGGGGTGCGGCTCACCTCGAAGTCGGTCGCCAGCTGCTCCTGGGACATCCTCAGGCCTGGCTGATAAGTGCCGTCGATAATGCGTTCGCGCAGTGCGGCATACACATCGTCCACCGTTGTACCTGCGCGGACGCGTCCTGCCGTTGCCATGGATTCTCCGATCGAAGGTCACTCGAGCCGCTGCAATTTGCATACAGTTTTCCCAACGATACTGCGTATCGGTCTTCTTGTGTGCCGCTGAGCCATTGCCCGGGTCGAGATCCGGTGGCTCGCAGATTCCTCACCGGCACCCCTTGATCGGGGAGTGATTCCCGTTACACTCATTTTGAATCCATTTATGTATACAGTTTGGAGACCTACATGCCTGCACTGCCCTCGGTCTCATCCGACCGCAACGGTGGGATCGACCCCGACGAGAACTTCAGTACCACCGCGGTGCCCATTTCGGTACGACTCGGTCGGTGGCAGATCACCATGTCGTTCTGGTCATTGCTGAGTGCGATGGTGTGGCTGTTCTACGGTGCTCTCGCGGCGTCGCTGTACGGCACGATGAATGCCATCGGGGCGATCGTGCTCGCTGCGGTTGTGTACGGAGTGGCCAACATAGTGATGGTCCGCCTCGGAATCCGTTCCGGGCTCAACACGTATCTGCTGACCATCCCCATGTTCGGACGATGGGGCGCCTTGGTGACGTCACTTCTGATCGCTGCTACCACCTTGTACTACGCGCTTTTCGAGAGCAGCACCCTGGCAGTGGCGTTCCAGTCGTACTTCGGAATCGGAGACATCCGGATCTGGTACGCGGTGGTGGTGGTCGCGATGCTCCCCCTGATGCTCGGAAGCGTTCAATCCTGGATGGCCAAGCTCAACGGCTTACTGCTCCCGTTCTACGGTCTCGGCCTAGTCGCGACTCTTGTCGCCGCGTACATTAAATTCGGCGGCGATTCGGCGTGGCTCAACTTCACCGGCCTCGTGCCGTCCGAGGCCCGGACACTTCCCGGCTGGGTTCTCGGGTTCGTTCTCTACATGGGCATTTTCATCACCATGCCGACGACCGTCGATTTCGCGCGGTTCGCTGACCGTCGGGACGAGAAGTTCCATGAGAATGTCACCTTCGGTTGGGTCTTCTATCTGATGCTTTTCGTGGTCAACGGCGTCGCCGGCATCTATCTGGTGCAGACAGTGTTGCCCAACGAGCCAGCCTCCGAAATCGGGGTCGTACAGGCAATCCTCGGCAGCCTCGGTCTTGCCGGTCTGCTCTTTATCGTGGTCTCTCAGACCAGGGTGAACACCTTGAACTACTACCAGTGCACCACCAACTTCGAACGAATCGTCAGCACGTTCACGTCATTGCGCTTTCCCCGATTCATATGGGTCATCGGCGTCTCGATCGCAGTCTTCCTGCTGATGCTCACCGATGTGTTCAGCTATGTACAGACGGCACTGAACTGGCAAGGCGTCCTGATCGTTGGCTGGGTCGGCATCGTGTTCACTCATGTCGTACTCAGCCGCACCGACCGCCGCTACACCCTGGCGGAATCGGATTGCTCTCGTGCGCCTCAGCTTTCCTGGGGGCTCGTGGCCTGGCTCGTGCCGTCCGTGATCGGCGTCGTTTTGATCGAGACACCCACTGTCCCAGCGATCCTGAACCAGTCGGCTCAGCTCATCGTCCTCGTGTTGTCCGTCGTGGCCTACGCCTCTGTGTACCTGCTGACTCGATCCTCACGACCGCGCTCCGGCCGGCCCACAGAGTCCACGCGGAAGGGCCCCGACTTGATTTCCGCGGCAGAGTGACGTGCATCGTTCAACTCGGGCCCTTGACGCGGTCCACCCTCGTACAACACCATTCGACTCCCTCGAGCGAACGAGCCGAATTTGCTTGCACGGCCTCTTTGGAAGGAACATCACGTGAAGGTCTACGGAATGGGGTGGGTCGGATCCCGCACCTCGAACTTCGAGCAGATGCGCGAATTCGTCGCGGATAAACTCGGACTCACCATGACCCTCGACCAGAAGAATGCGGTCGTTTTCTCATTCGCCGATGGAACGGCGTTCGAGGTGTTCAAGCCGGTCGACACCGACCACTCGTTCTTCGACCATCCGGTGCCGGGCCTCATCGTCGACGACGTGTACGAGGTGCGAGCCGAACTCGAGGCTCGGGGTGTGGACTTCATAGGTGAGGTACACAAAGGAGTCGAAGACTCCTGGGGCACGGCATGGTCACATTTCCGTGCACCCGACGGCAACATCTATGCCTTGATCAGCCGGCCTGCGATGCATCCCGCGAACACCGCACGTCGGTTCGACGAGATGCGGATCTGTTTGAAGGTCAACGACCTCGACGAGGCAGTGCGCGTCTATCGTGATGGTCTGGGATTGCCGATCGTCGATGAGTGGGTCCACCCGGGAGGCCAGCGCGGCGTGCTATTCGGTGTGGCTCCCGCCGCGCTCGAACTGTTCGATGAGTCGCAGTGGGACTTCGTCGACGACGCGGAGACCGGAGTACGACTGAACGCCGACCATGCCCTACGCATCGAGGTCCGCGACGACACAGTGATCGAAGACCTCGCACGACGACTCGAGGATGCCGGAGCCACACGCTCGGGCACGATGACCGACACACCGTGGGAGCAGCAGTGTCTCCAGCTCATGACCCCGGAGACGGGGCAATTGACCCTGTTCACGCTGCCCGAGTCCGAACGGGTTGTACGAGAGCAGGCACGCGCCCGGCTTCCTTACTGACCACCCCCAGAAACACCACCCGGCCGCGGGTCTCCACGACACACGCCCGGCGAATCGATGAAGAATGGAGAAGAAGTCACATGGGTGCACTGGACAATCAGGTTGTCGTCTTTACCGGCGCCGGTGCCGGAATCGGCCGATCGGTCGTCACGCGGTTCGTGGCCGAGGGCGCGCGAGTAGTCGCCGTCGACATCGCCGCGACAGTCGTCGACCTCGCGGCCGAGCTCGGGGACGCGGTAGTACCCGTAGTCGCGAATGTTGCCACCTGGTCGGGCAACACGACTGCGGCGCAGACCGCGCTGGACACCTGGGGCAAGATCGATGTTTTCGTCGGCAACGCCGGTATCACCGACGGCGCGCGCGGTCTTGAGGACATCACAGGTGAGCAGCTACCCAAGGCGTTCGACGAGCTCTTCGGTGTCAACGTGCTCGCGCCGATGCTCGGCGTGCGGGCCTGCCTCGACGCACTCGTCGCATCACGAGGCAGCGTAATCCTCACCGGGTCGTTCGCGAGTACCAACGCAGCCGGAGGTGGCTCGCTGTATACCGCCTCCAAGCATGCCGTGCACGGTCTGATCCGCCAATTCGCGTACGAGTTCGCGCCGGACGTGCGCGTCAACGGTGTCGCGCCCGGTGTCGCCCCGACTCGGTTGCGCGGCACCGAATCGCTCGATCAGGCGATCACCGACTCGGTACTCGACGGGACCGATCGGGCGCTGCCGACCCAAGAGGTCGCGCCGGTCTCTGCCTACGACGGTGTATTCACGATGCTGGCATCGCGCGCCGAGTCGGCCGCGATGACGGGCACCCTGGTGTCCGTCGACAGCGGCCTGGCCATTCGCGGCATCGCCAAGCCGGGCGGACGGGTCGGTGCCCGATGACAGCGCTCGGTCTGACCGGCCGGGTCGCAGTGGTGACCGGCGCCCGCCGCGGTATCGGTGCCGCGATCGCCGCGGCGCTGCTCGATCATGGTGCGACCGTCGTCGTGTGTGCCCGCGACCCCAGGCAGGTGGAAGAGAAGGTGCACGAACTCGACAAGACGGCACCGGGCCGGGTGCGTGGGTGTGCAAGTGATCTGACAACTGCGCAGGGCCGGACTACACTGTTGCAGACGGTCGACGCGGTCGACATCCTGGTCAACAATGCCGGGGGATTCACCCGGCCGGTCGACACGCTCAACTCGACTCCGGACGAGTGGAACGGCCACCTTGCTGTCAATCTCACGGTGCCATTCCTGCTGTGCCAGTCGGTACTACCGGGAATGATCGAGCGCGGGTGGGGACGCATCGTCAACATCGGGTCGATCGTCACGACGGCTCCGCAGCGCGGCAACGCCATCGGTTATGTCGCCGCCAAATCCGGGCTCGTCGGGTTCACTCGCCAGCTTGCGCTCGAGGTCGCTGCCCACGGCGTTACGGCGAATGTGGTCAACCCCGGAACCATCGGAACCGAGCACCTCGCGGACTACTTCGCCGTGTCCGGAGGCGACGGCGAAGCTGCGATGACGAGTCGCATCCCGATGGGTCGGCTCGGCCGTCCCGACGAGATCGCGGGAGTGATCCCGTATCTCGTCTCCGATGCCGGTGGATTCATCACCGGTTCGGTCATCGACATCAACGGCGGCGCGGTTACAGCCTGACGCTGTAACCGCGCCCGGAAGAGATAGGAACAACGACATGGGATCCTTGGCAGGAAAAGTCGCTCTGGTCACCGGAGGTGCGAACGGAATCGGGCGCGCAGTCGTAGAGGGATTTCTCGAGGCCGGCGCACGGGTTGCGGTGCTGGATCGAGACGTCGACGCGTCGAAGCAGCTCGCGAGCGACCTCGGGTCGGACGCACATGTCACGATCGGCTCGGTCGAGACTCTTGCCGACAACCGGACCGCGGTCGCCGAGGCCGTCGACCGCTTCGGTCGGCTCGACATCTTCGTGGGGAACGCAGGCGTCGGCGCGGGCAATCTTCCGCTGTCGCAGATCCCACTGGACCGGCTCGAGGCAGCTGTGGACGAGATCTACGCGATCAATGTCAAGGGGTATCTCCTGGGCGCCCGTGCCGCACTACCCGAACTGCTACGCACCGGCGGCAACATCATCTTCTCGTGTTCGCTCGCGAGCTACCGCGCTGTCGACGACGGCGCGTTGTACGTGTCCACCAAGCATGCGAACCTGGGCATCGTGCGCGGACTGGCGTGGGAGTTCGCGCCGCACGTGCGTGTCAACGGCGTGGCAATCGGTGTTGCCCGCACGCGGATGGAAGGTCTGGCACATCTCGATCAGCAACCGATCGACGCGGTCCTGCCTGGAGCCGAAGAAGTCATACCACTCGGCTTCATCCCGGAGCCCGCGGACTACGCCGCTGCGTTCACTTACCTGGCATCGGATGCCGCCAAGATTGTGACCGGCGAATGCCTCTGGGCAGACAGTGGGTTCGGTATTCGAGGTATCGGAAGCCCTGCAGGCGGACGACATCTGCCCGCCGCGAACCTCGAGGTATGACACCGACGGAGACTGCGCGGTGCCACCCGTCGACACCGCGCAGTCTCCGTCTGTTCCTCGAGGTCAGGAGGAGGGGGAGTAGCCCGGGGTAACTCCGTGCCGGACGAGATACTGGCTGACCACCTCATTGAATTCGTCGGCGCGTTCTATCTGGGTCCAGTGACCACACCTGTTGAAGATGTGTGAGTCGGCGCTGGGGATGGTGTTGAGCAGTTCCCACGTCCGCGAGGCCGGAATGACCTCGTCTTGCAGGCCGTGGATCAGCAGCACCGGGAGATCCAGAGTGGACAGAACATCGAAGTCGAGAGGTAGTGCTTCCCGGTCCCGGTCGCGAGCCGAGACCACCTCGATGAGGCGTTCGGAGGCCGTGTCGTTCAGTGCTGCTCGGTAGCGGAGGCTCACCAGTTCGTCAGTGATGAGGGAGGTATCCACCACGAACTGCTCCAGGGTGCGGCGAATGCCGGCTTCGGACAGTTCAGGCGTGGAATGACCCGCCAGGGCAGCGGTTTTCTTCGCTCCACCGGTACCCATCGAGACGATGCCCAGCAGCCGTTCGGGAAAGTCGATGGCGAACTGCAGGGCGACCCAGCCGCCGATGGAATTTCCCACAATCCATGTCTTGTCGATGCCCAGGGCGTCCAGCACGCGTACCGCGTGCCGGACCCATTCCCGGATACCGTATTCGGTGTCTGGGGCCACGATCGACTGGCCGTAGCCGATGGAGTCGATCGCGATGCAGCGACCTTGTTCCGCGATCCGGGGCAGATTCAGCCACCAGTTGGCCGCAGCGGTCACACCGGTTCCGGAACCGTGCAGGAACAGGATCGGGGTGCCCGCACCCAGCTCGTGATAGTGGGTGAGCTCGCCGTCACCGGTCTGCAGCCATTTGTCTTCGAGGCCGAAGAAGGCGTCGGTCCGGTAGTCGGGGATGGGCAGGGTCGTCATCGACCTTCCTTTCACTGAGATGAGTGGCGATTCCCCGGTTTACGGGGACGCCGTTGTATGCTGTGCGCACCTTGTCGAGGCGACGTGTCGCGAGGGCCGCCCCGGTTCGACACAGCCCGGAGCCGGTGTCGTACCAGCGACCGGCGTGCCGACATCTCGGTCTCGGTGGGGGCGGTCTGCATCGGTCGATCAGGGCCGACGGGTGAGTTTCTCGATGACGGTGTGGACTCCGACGATGTTGTTCACCATCTGGGTCACGCGGACATCCGCTGCGATGGAGCAAAGACTGTAGGCGTCGTCGGCGCTGAGGCCGTCGTCCACCAACCAGTTCACCAGGTCGTCCACCGCGTCGTGCGCGGCATCCTCGAGAGTGCCCCCGAAGCCGGTCGAGACCAAATGGTGTGCGGTTTCGACGCGGGGTGTGCGCAACCGGGCACCGCGTTCCACGGAGAACCGCAGCCGCGCATGGTCCATGGCCGTCTCGATGGCGGTCTGGTTCACCTCGCCGTCCCCCTGGACGGCGTGGGCGTCGCCACAGTAGAAGCCGGCGCCGTCGCGGAAGACCGGCAACCTCAGACGGGCGCCGACCACCAATTCGGAGAGGTCCATATTGCCCCCGAACGGTCCGGGCTCCACAGTGCTCCGCGGGCCGTCGTCGGCGGGAGCCACTCCCATGATGCCCAGGAACGGCTTCAGCGGCACCGTCACGTTCCCGCCGAGCGTGGTCGTCATGGATTCGCGATCCAAGGCGAAGTGGCGGATCATCCCGTCGGGGAAACGGCTGCGCAAGACACCCCGCCCGCGGGGGTGGGCCACCACGAGGTTGAACCCGTGGCCCGCCGGGACGAGTTCGAGCACGTCGACCACCAGCGTGTCGCCGGGACGAGTTCCGCGCACGTGGATCGGTCCGGTAATCGAGTGCGGACCGAGTGCCTCCGGAAAACCCTCCCGGATGCGTGGGAAGTCCCCGATGACCGTCTCCGGTGTCACCTGGTTTCCCCAGTGCCCCCAGGTGGACAGCGTGACCTCGTCGCCCGGGTTCACGGTGAGCACCGGCGGCGCGGCCGCGTCGATGACCCCCACGCGGACGGTGTCCGGCCCGGCGGGCAGATGATGGACGCGGTGCTGCTCCCCGGCCCTTGGGGCTTGCGTCCCGGGAACGGCGGACGGATGCGCGACGGTATCGGGAGTCATGGCCGACTCCCGTCCGGCTCGCTCGGTGCGGATTCCTGACGGATCGATGCGAGTAGGAGCTGGACCGCGCTGGTGGCTCCGGATTTGTTGTTGGCAAACAGGATCCGAGCGAACTGTGCCCCCAGATAGGGGTGGAACCCGAGGTCGTAGAGGGCGCGGAAGTCCCGCTGTTCGATGGCTGTACGCTCCGCCGGTGTCAGGTCGTAGCGGTCGAGGACGGCTGCCTCGTCCTGCTCGAATTCCTGGCGCAGGTCAGCGTTCCATTTGAGATCCTGCACCAGATCGTGGGAGACCAGGGCTCGGTTGATGTTCTCGAGACTCACCGTTGCTTCACCTCCTCGTTTCCGGCAAGCGTCGAGGTCATGTCCCAGCTGACGGCGCCGATGCCGCAGCGCCACTGGTCCCAGGCGGTGTACCCGAGTACGTCGCAGAACCGCTCGCCGATGGCACCCATGACCAGGATCCAGCTGAGCAGTTCCCCGGTGCCGCCGATGCCGGCCTGGTCGAGGCGCTCCGGTGTGACCTCGGACAGAATCTTGTCGTGATCGCCGTTGGCGAGCAGCGCGAGGAACCACTGGTCGAATTCCTCATCGATCCAGAAGTCCCGTACGCCGCCCGGCTCGTGGCTCATGCCGCCGGTGGCGAACAGTCCCACGCGTAGACCGTCCGGCAGGTCGTGTTCGATGATGTCCGCGAGCTGCTGTCCGATCGCGTAGCAGCGGTGCTGATCCGGGATGGGCGGAACCGTGACGTTCTGGAGGATGGGGATGATCGGAACGCCGCTGGCTTCGATCTCGGTCTTGACCACCGGAACCGAAATGTTGTCGTCGAAGTTCAGGTTCTCACGAGTTGCGGACGCGCGGATGCCCCGCCGGCTCAGGCCGTTGAAGATCGCTTCCGCGATGTCGGGGCGGCCGGGAATCGTGTACTCGCCGCACCCCAGCCAGTCCTTGAAGAATTCGGCCGGTCCGCGATGTTCCGGAGACATGCCGATCACGAAATCGGGGTACTCCCGGATCCGGTTGTTGGCCATGTGGTCGTTGGCGACCATGAGGATCACGTCGAGGTCGGCGTCGCGAATGTGTTGTGCAATGGAACCGTAAGCGGAGGACACCACCGTTTGCGATTCGGTCGGGGCCTGGTCGAACATGCCGATCAGTCCGGGTGCGTGGCTGGCGGCCACCGCGAATGCGGTTGTGGCCATGGTGAAACTCCTTTGTTGCGTAGAATGTTCGCCCGCATATGTCTGCGGGGCAAGGTGTCAGCGAGTGGCGGCGCGTAGGCTTCGGGTCTCGTCCTGCCGGATGTCCAGGGTGTCCGGGTCGATGTCGACGCCGTAGACCGTGCGCGCGGCGTCGACGGACACCACACCGTCCCGGACGTCGCGCAGCACCAGTTCGACGTCGCGCCGATGCGGGTCGCCGTATCCGCCGCCGCCGCTGGAGATGACTTCGAAGACGTCTCCCTCGCCGAGCGTGTAGAAGGAGTTGGTGTCGATCTCGGTGGGGTCGGCGCCCTCGGGGGTCAGGGTGAGGCGCTGGACGATGCCGGGCCGGCCACCGAGCAGGCCCACGGGTGCGGTCTCCGGCGTGAATCCGCTGCCGTAGGTTGCGCACGCAATGTCGCTGGCCTGTACCCTCCACCGGTAACGCACGCCCAGTCCGCCACGCCACTGGCCACCGCCCGCGCTGTCCGGAAGGTACTCGAGCTCCTCCAGCAGGTACGGGGTGTCCAGTTCATGAAGTTCGGGGTCCGGGGTGCGCAGTCCGCCCAGGGTGTTCGCGGGTGACAGGTGGTCCCATCCGTCGAACCCTTCGGTGGCGCCGCTACCGCCCTTGCCAAGGAAGTGCAGGTCGCCGAAGGGGCGCCCGGTGCGGGGATTGACCCCCATGGTGGCCGGGGTGCACCAGCGTGCCCAGCCGGCGTGTGCAAGGCTCGGTATGGCCTGGGACAGGGCCACCCAAACCGCCCCGGCGATGGCTTCGCAGGTAGGAACGGTGCAGGCCGCCACGGGCGCCGGGTCGCTGGGATTGACGATGGAGCCCACAGGGGCGACGACCTCGATCGGATCGATGGCGCCGCTGTTGTAGCGGATGTCCGGATCGATGGATCCGAACAGGGCGAGGTGGGCCGAGGCGACAGTGTTGGCGATCGGGCTGTTGATGAATCCTTGGGCCTGCGGGTCGCTGGCGCTGAAATCGAAAGTGAGCTCCTCGCCGTGAACCTTGATGGTCAAGGCAATCCGGTAGGGCCGGCTCCTGTCGATACCGTCGTTGTCCACCAGGCTCTCTGCGCTGTACTCCCCATCGGGGATCTGGGCGATCTGCGCGCGGACCTGACGGGCGCTGGCTCGCATCAGCTCATCGGTGGCGTCACTGAGCGTCGCAGCCCCATACTTGTCCAGGAGCGCGTGCAGCCGCCGTTCACCGATGGCAGTGGCACCGATCTGACAGTTCAGGACGCTCTCCACGAGCGAGCGCATACGCACGTTGGTAAGAATGAGTTCCCAGGCGTCTTTGCGGAGCGTGCCCCGGTCGATGATGCGGACCGGCGGAATGCGGATCCCCTCGTCCAGGACGTCCCGGGCTGCGGGATTGAAACCGACTACGCCTCCGCCACCCACATCGGCGTTGTGTCCCTTGGTCATTGCCCAGAACACCAGCTCGCCGTCCCAGAAGATCGGCCGCGTGATGGTGATGTCGGGAAGATGGGAGCCGCCGTTGAACGGATCGTTGTGGATGAAGACGTCACCGTCGTGCACATCGTCGCCGAAGAAATCCACGATGGCGCGCTGCGCGTAAGGTGTGGCCCCGCCGATGACGGGAATGTAGTGGGTCTGTGCCAGCAGCCGACAGTCCGCGCTGAAGATCGAGGTGGCGAAGTCCCGCGCTTCCACGAAGATCGGTGAGCGCGACGTGCGCAACATGGTCTGGCCGATCTCACGGGTGATGCCGTCGAGAGCGTTGCCGATCACCGCGACGAGGATGGGATCGGAGGTGGTTCGTGTCTGTGTCATCTGGAGTGTTCCTTTCAGTCCGGTCAGTTGGCCGGTTCGATGACGTACGTTCCCTGGGCATCAACCGTCAGCCCGTAGCCCTCGATGAGGACGACGGTGGTCGTGGGCTGCTCGATGATGGCGGGCCCGGCGATGCGGTTGTCCCGGTGCAGGAGAAGACCGTCGTAGACGTCCACCTGGATCCGTGAGCCCGAGAAGATCGCGTCGCGGGTGCCCTTGAGTGCGGCGGACGGGTCCTGGCCGGCGGAGGGGTCTTCGGCGAGGGACGGTTTGGTGGTGCGACCGAGGGCGGTGAGGCGCACATTGATCAGCTCCGTGCTCTCCCCGGGCATCGAGTAGCCGTTGAGGCTCTCGTGCTTGTCTTCGAAGTCGGCCAGGAGCTGCTTGAGCGCCGCGGGTGTGAGATCGCCGTCGAACTCCAGGGGGACCTCGATCTCGTCGAACTGTCCCACATAGCGGATGTCGGCGGTGAAGATCAGCTCGATGGCGTCCGGGGCGACGTTTTCCGACCGCAGCGTGGTGATGGCTTCGTCCCGCATCTCCCGATACACCTGGCTGACCCGGCGCAGATCCAGCGCATCGGTGTCCGAGACGAAGGTGCGTGCGTACAGGTGCTTGAGGTCGGTCAGCAGAGTGCCGACGGCGCAGAACACGGAAGACTCGCGGGGCACGATGATGCGGCTGATGCCCAGCTCCTGGGCGATCGGCACGGCATGGATCGGCCCGGCGCCGCCGGCCACGACCAAGGTGAATTCGCGGGGGTCGAAACCGCGCTTGACGGACACCGCGTTGACGGCCTCGGCCATGGTGGCGTTAACCACGCGGTAGATGCCTTCGACAGCTTCGGGGACGGACAGACCCAGCGGTCTGGCGACCTTCTCCTCGACGGCCTTGCGGGAGGCTTCGACGTCCAGGGTGAAGGCGCCGTCTCCGAACAGGTCCGGGTTCAGGTAGCCCATGAGCAGGTCGGCGTCGGTGGTGGTGGGGTTTTCTCCGCCGCGGCCGTAGCACGCCGGGCCGGGGGTGGCGGTGGCGCTCTGCGGGCCGACGCGCAGGATGCCGCCGGAGTCCACCCACACCAGAGAGCCGCCGCCGGCACCGACGGTGTGGATATCCAGCATCGGCAGGGCTACGCGATATCCGCCGATTTCGCTGTCGCTGGTGAGCAAGGGCTCACCGCCACGGACCAGGGCCACGTCGAAGCTGGTACCACCCATGTCCACGGTGATCACGTCCTGCGAGCCGTGCCGGCGTGCGTACTGCAGGGCGGCTTCCGGTGCGGCCGCCGGGCCGGACATCAAGGCGTTGACGGCCATCTCGCTGGCGATCTCGGGCGACATCACACCGCCGTTGGACTGGACGATGAGCAGGGTACCGCCGAAACCGCGGTCGGCGAGCTGCCGCTTGATGTTGGCCAGATAGTTCTGCAGCTTGGGGCCCACGAAGGCATTGAGCACCGTGGTGCTGTGGCGCTCGTAGGCGCGAATCTGCGGCAGCACCTCATGGGACATCGTGACGAAGACACCCGGGAGTTCTTCACGCAGGATTTCTGCGGTGCGCTGTTCGTGGGAAGGATCCAGAAAGGACCACAGATAGGAGATCGCCACGGCCTCGACGTCCTGCTCCCGGAACAGCTGTGCCGCCGCTCTGACATCGTCCTCATGCAGTTCCATGAGCTCGTTGCCCGACACGTCGATACGTTCGCGCACGGTGGCCACGAGGTTCCTGGGCACCAGCGGAACAGGTGGTGCGTACTTGGAGTCGTTCTGACGGTCCCGGATGCCGCGCCGCATGTTCAACAGATCTCGGAATCCGCGCGTGGTGACGAAACCGGTCTTCGCACCCTGCCGGGTCAGCACGGCGTTGGTCGCAATCGTCGTGCCGTGCACAATCGTGGAGACCCCGCCGAGAAATTCCTCGAGCGATTCACCGACGGCGTCCGCGGCCTTGGTCAGCCCGTTCAGCAGGCCCTCGGACGGGTCGTGCGGTGTGGTGGGCGACTTGTAGATGCGTCCCTCACCGTCCCCTTCCACCACGAAGAGATCGGTGAACGTCCCTCCGATATCGATTCCGACCCGGCGACCGGTTGTAGTGCGTGCATTCATCATCGAGACATCTCCGTGCAGTGATTCAGGGGTGGATTCAGGCAAGGACGCACACCATGGGGCGCGACGAAGCGCAGTGAACTACGGGAAAACAGTCGAACCGAAGCTGAACCCTCGGTTAGAAGTGGCTTTCCATGTCCGAAAAGTAACCCGCCTCACAGCAGGTCCGCAATGCTCCTGTTCGCCTGAGCCGAACACGGCCGTGCGGCGGTGTCGACAGGGGCAACTACCACGCCGGGGGGCAGATCGGGCCCTACGGCAATCGACCGTCGCCCGGAGACGGAGCCTTCGGGTGGGACAGTCGCTGTGCCGCGTCGACAATCGCCTGGGCGTAGATCTCGACGTGGGTGGGCAGCAGGTATTCGAGGAAGCTCATGCTCAAGGCCCAGGTCACGTCGCCGTCCTCATTACTGATCGGGGCGGCGACCGAGCACATACCCTCGACGGTCTCCTCGACCTCGAGGGCGTAACCACGCTCCCGAACCGTGGCCAGTTCCGTCTCCAGTACCGCCCAGGATCCGATGGACCGCTCCGTCAGACGCGTCAGTCCGGCGCCGGCATACACGTTCTGCACGTCGCCGGGACGAAGGTGGGCCAACAGCACCTTGCCGGCCGCGGTGCAGTGTGCCGCGAGCCGCTCGCCCACCCGGGTCAGGTTGACCTGCACGCCGGTGCGGGGTGAGATCTTCTCCAGATAGACCACCTCGCTGCAATAGCGCGAGGCCAGTTGAACGGTCTCGGCGTATTTCTCGACCAGTCGGCTCATCTCCACCCGTGCCGGGCCGGAGATCTCCGATGTCATGCGCGCCCGGAGCCCCAACTGGAAGGCCCGCCACCCCAGCCGGTAACGGCCCCGCGCCGTGCGGCGGAGCAGGCCCAGGCCGGTCATGGCCTGCATGTACTCCCAGGTCGTTGTCTTCGGTAGGTTCAGTTCGCGGCATACGTCACTGACCGTCCACTCGGGGACGTCGGATGAGAAGAGGTCCAGGACCCGCACGGCCCGTTCGAGGCCGTCGATCACGATGCAGCCTTCACGAGCATGCGGTACAGGGTACGCGAGCGTGCATGGGAGCCGATCAGCGAGCATCCATGCTGAGGAAGTGCATGATCCAGATGCCGACACACCCCAGATCGACACGGAGGCAATCACGAGCCAGCGCATCTTGCCGGGTGAGTACTTCCGAGTCTGCCGGGCACGGAACAACCCGAGTGTTCGTCCTCGCTGATCTTGGGCCAGCAGACCGCCTCCGATGTAGGTTCCCGCCTAAAAGTTCGACTTTTCGTGGTCTGTCCTGGGGGTTTGTGGTCGGTTCTCATCAACTGTTCGGCGTCTCCTTCTCACGGTTCGTTCGACTTCTTCTCGGCGTGTGCTGGTTGGCGGGCCTGAGGATCTGTGCGGCCAGTTCGACGGTGTCGGGGTAGAACGCTGCGTGGGTGAAGCTGTCGTGATCGGTTTGGATGCCGAGATAGTGGTTGCGGGTCTGTAGCCGGAGCAGCCGGTATCTCCGGTGGTGAGGAATGGCGGTCGTCGAGGCCGGCCAGGGCGGGATGGCTTTGACCGCGGTCGCGTAGGCGAGTGTCACTTGCTGGGGTGTGTGGTGGCGCAGTAGCTGGTTGGTGCGGCGTTGGGCTGTGATGATCTCGGGGGAGGCGGACAGATCGAGCTGGGGGCTGTCGGCGTCGCCGATCCAGATCCCGTGGCGTGTGCAGACATTGTGGTGTATCGGCAGGGGGACGGGGACAGGTCCGCGGATGCCGCGGCGGATGGTGCATCGTCGGCAGGCGGTGGTGGCCCGGAGCGGGCCTTGAATGTCGGTGTCGCCGAAGGGAGGCAGTGCGTGGGCGAGGTCGGCGGGAGGTTTGCCGGTGAGGTGCGCGAGCGCGAGCAGCGCCGCGTCGGTTGCGGGGACGAGCAGGTGATGGCGGGCGCGGTCGCCGTCGCTGCTGGTCTTCCTCGAGAACTACGGGGAAAGGACGGCGAGAATGGCCCAGATCAAACAAGAGCGGACAATGAGCCTGATCATGAATTCGCGTCTTCTGTAACTCGTGACTATTTGTGATGGATAAGTGTGATTATCCATCAAATATGTTGCAGTGGATTATAATTCGATCTCACCCAAATGTGAGACGGATTCGGCTCGACCTGTTGCTGAGTGTGTGGCCGCGCGTGGCACGGCGACGATGTCGGGCGGTGTGCGTACGCTGCGCATGGTTGCAGGGGCGCCGGGGTCGCGGGTCCGCGCATGCGGCCGAAAGGCGTCGGCCAGGCGCGGCGGGAGCCCACGGGCGGGGATACCCAGCACCGGCGTCGGACGGTGTCGGGGACGACTCGGGCACAGGGTCGCGGGCGGTGCGGGTGGCGCGATGATGCATCCGAGGCACGACCACAGGCCGTTGGTTGACGTAATATTCGTTATCGGCAATAAACCAGGACGAGTTCAAACAGATGCAACTACTCATCCCACCATGCCATGACAACCGTTCCTGCAAGTGATGACGGGGTTCCGCTGAGGCGTGCTTGACGTGTCGGGATGGCGGCCGGGTGGTTGGTGTGCAGGTCCGAGGCCGTTTCTCTCATTTGATGAGAGATTCTCGCGTAGGGTCCCAGGGTGTGGACGTGGTCCCGGGGAGAATTCCCGCCTTCTTGAGTGATCAGACCGTCGGCTTGCTGCGCGCCGAGGATCGTGCCTTCGAGGCGATGCTGGACGGCTGGCGAGCGCAACAGCTGGCCCGCGGGTTGACAGTGGCGCACATCGAGGCGTCATGTCGGCTGGTCGGGCGTTTCCAGCAGCATACGAACGAATATCCCTGGACGTGGTCCCCCCACCACTTCGACGAGTTCATGGCCGACCGGCGCAGTGGACAACGTCGACTGGCGCTGTCGACATTGCGGTCGAACGCCGGGTCGATCCGGACGTTCTGTTGCTATGTGACCGAACCTCGATACGGATGGATACCGTTCTGCGAGAAGGTATTCGGTCAGATTCCGGCGCAGGTTGTCTTCGAATGGAATGCGCCCCGTCACGCGACCGACGACGCGGTCACACCCGGCCGTCGCAGCCTCACCCGAACGGAGCTGCAGCGGTTTTTCGATGTGGTGGACGACTTCGTCGACGATGAGTTCGCCAAGCGATCGAAACGGTGGCTGCCAGCACTGCGGGACTCGATTGCGTTCAAGGTGGCCTACGCCTACGGGCTCCGACGACGTGAGTTGGCGATGCTCGAGTACGTCGATTTCGGTCCCAACCCGCATGTAGCGCACTACCGCAGGTTCGGCGCCGTGCAGGTGCGGTGGGCCAAGGGTACGAGTGGTTCCGGCCCGCGTCGGCGCACCGTGCTGACGGTGCCCGAGTTCGAGTGGGTGGTGCCGTTGCTCGAATTCTGGTTGTCGCCGCAGGGCCGGGAGCGGTTCCCCACCGCGGATCGCTCCAGGCTGCTGTGGCCGTCCGAACGCGCCGACGGGTCGGGGGTGCGCAACTTCGATCGGGCGTTCCGCCACGCCCGCGACCGTGCCGGCCTGCCCGGCGAGCTCACCTTGCACGCGCTGCGCCATTCCTACGTCACGCATCTGATCGAGGCCGGCTATGACCCGTTGTTCGTCCAGCAGCAGGTCGGCCACGGGTATTCGTCGACCACCGCGCTGTATACCTCGGTGTCCACGGACTTCAAGCAGAAGACCGTGCAGCGGATTATCGCCACTCGACTCCGTGGCATCGGAACAGAGGATGGGACCGGCTCATGAGTGAGCAGCGCCGAATCGGCTACAGGTGGAATCTGCGTCAGCTCATGGCCCAACGCAATTTGTGGAAGACCACCGAGCTGATCCCCCTGCTCAAATCGCGGGGTATCAACCTATCCAACGCACAGGTTCACCGGTTGGTGACCGCGACCCCGGAACGGATCCCGGCCCGCACCTTCGCCGCCTTGTGCGACATTCTCGACTGCACACCGAACGATCTGTTCGAACCGTTCGTCGAAATGCGGGCCGCGAAGACCGCCGACGCACCCCGGAGGCCCGAAAACTTCGGTGTCACAACGGAGCCGCGGATCGCCCGGCGCATCCGCGTGATCGCCCCGGACGACGATAGTTAGACCACGCAAACCCAGCGACCCCGACGCGTGGCCGATCCCGTGCACCCGGTGTCGCGGGCATTACCCGATCGCCGCGAACTGGCCCGACGGCCCGATCTGCAACTACTGCTACCAGCAGGCCAAACGCACCCGCGGCACCTGCGGCTGCGGCCACACCGGGGTGCTCCCCGGGGTTCTCGACGGCCATCCGGTGTGTCGCCGGTGCTCCGGGATCGCTCTGAACCTCGATTGCCGGGTTTGTGGCGTCGAGGACGAACTCTACCGCGGCGGCCGCTGCCAACGCTGCGAACTCGCCAGCCTGGTCGATGACCTGCTCACCGACCCGCAATCCGGAACGATCGTCGCGGAGCTGGCACCGGTCGCAGTGGCGTTGAAGGCCATGGCGCGACCCAACAGTGGGATCACCTGGATCCGGCAACGCCACGTCACCGCGTTCCTCGAGGGTCTGTCGACCGCACCGACGATCACCCACGGCAGCCTCGATGCGCTGCCTGCCTCACGCACACGTGACTACGTTCGGGCACTGCTCGTCGAGTACGGTGTCCTGCCCCCGCGTGACGAGATCCGGATCCGATACCGACAGTGGACGACCGAAGCTCTCAACCGCGTCCACCAGCCGGCGATGCGCGAGATCATCGACCGTTATGTCCGGTGGCATGTGCTGCGCCGCATGAACCAGAGCGAGACGGTCTCACACGGTGCCTTCTTGCGCAGTAAGCAGACCGTGACCGTCGCGATCGACTTCGTCAACTGGCTCAGTAACGAAGGCCTCGGACTTGGCGACCTGCGGCAAGGCCATCTCGATCACTGGATCGCTACCGGCTCCACGACCCGGCTGATCGTCGACCGTTTTCTCGGTTGGGCCATCGCGAGCCGACTGGCCACACCGGAGTTGACCGTGCCCAAGCATCGCCGCGGCACCAGCCGACGTCTCAGCGCCGCCGAACAGGATCATGCACTACAGGTGGCGGTCCACACCGACGAACTGTCGTCCCGCGATCGTGCTCTGGCCATCCTGGTCCTCGTCTTCGCCCAACAGATCGAGAACATCGTCCAGCTCCGCTGGGACGATGTCACCATCACCGACGAGCAGGTCACCATTCGACTCGCCGACCTCGAGATTGCGTTGCCCACACCGCTCGACCAACCGTGGCGTGATCTCACCGTCAATCCCGGTCACGACCAGACGGCCGCACATCCCCACAGCAACTGGGTATTTCGCGGTTACACTCCCGGTCGGCACCTCGATTCCGCGACTGCACGAGACCGACTCAGAAGAACCTTCAGTGCGCGTGCTGCCCGGCTCGGTACCCTCGAGCAACTCAGCAGACTCGCACCCGTGGCGATCATCGCCGAGACCCTGGGCTATCACCCGGCCACGATCGAACGGCACGCTGCTGCCTCGTCGGCCGGCTACGCCGAATACATCGCAGCTATCGACGATGCACAATCGACCTGACCATCGGTTCGCCCTGACACCCGTCCGAACCACCGCGGATCAGGAGCAGATCTCAACGGCAACTCGTCTCACTGCAATACGTCTCGTTGCCAGTATATGAAATCGTCATAATATATTGCGCTCCAATATATTACGGAGAATTCGTACCGTTCCATTAGACGGCTCGAGCATTGCCGCAGAAGCCGGAGTGTCGGCCGGTGCACGGTCCGAAGCCCACGACGACGCCGGAATGGACGTTCACCCCGCTCGGCCGAGTGCACCGGAGTAGATCGACGCGTGGCGTGGGCCGAGTGCGGGCCGCACCACGCAGCACCGTTTGCGTGGTGCCGGAGTGGTCATTACGTGACGAATTGGAGGAGCGCTGGCGCTCGTGCACAACCCACACGAGGATTCGCGAAGGTTTTTCCTGGATGATCTATATTATTTCGCAAGCAGGGATCGAGGGTCAGTCTCCTCTATTGAGATTCACTTCAGTGCCAATTGCCTTCTAGAATTTCGAGATCAAATTCTGGTGTGGGTAGATCCTCCGCCAGGTCTCCGCGGCCGCGGTCTGCGCGGACGACATCATTCGTTTGTCTCGTACCCGGTCCGCCGGACCGAACACCGATAGAGCTGCGGCCTCGGTGCCGCCGATCTTTCCGATAGGCACGGCGACGCAGCTGAAGCCCTTCACACAGCGTTCCGGGTCGTAAGCCAGACGAAGCTCACGCACTCTCGTGAGTTCGGGGCAGTCCACATCGGTGGGATCGCCGAGAGCCAGCAATGCCTTGCCGATCGTCGACGAAGTTACGGGGAGCCGGTCGCCGACACGAGACCGCACCAGCGGAGCCGACTCGCCACCGACTTTTTCGAGATAGACGGCCTCGGATCCGTCCCGCACTGCGAGGTGGACGACGCATCCGGTGAGCTGATGAAGCCGACGCAGGCTGGGAAGCGCCGCACGGCGCAGGGCATTCTGCTGCGCAGCCGCAGCGCCCAGCTCGATCATCCGCATACCCAGCTGGTAGTCCATGCCCTCGCGATACACCCAACGGAGCGCAACGAGCTGTTCGAGTGCACGGTGCACCGACGTGCGCGGGAGCCCGGTGGCGGCGACGATCTGCGACAGATTCAGGCGGTCTGCGCCCTCGAACACGTCGAGGATCACCGCTGCGCGCTGCAGTGTTCCGGTCGGCCCCTCCATCCGGCTCTCCTTTCTCGTCCCCGGACATGGGTAACACACCGTGCCGCGCGGAAGCCGGTATTTCCGCCTACCGGAATCGGTGCTGTTACTCCGGGCGTCCGGTGCTGTGTACTCCGTCCATGCCGAATCCCTCATGTATGACTCCGGGCGCGATGCTGGCAGGTCGTCGCGCCGTGGTGACGGGCGGCGCCGCAGGTATCGGCGCTGCGATCGCGAGGTCGTTCGCCGCCCATGGCGCTGACGTACTCGTCGCGGATATCGAGCCGATCGACGGACTCGACTTCGACCCCGCGGCGGGCGGGTCGATCAACGCCGTCGAATGGGATGTGCGTGAGGGATCGTGTCCGCCCGAACTCGTCGAACACCGGCCGGACGTGCTGGTCAACAACGTCGGCCACTATTTGCAGCCGCCTCATGCCTTCGCCACCAACTCGCCGGCGCTCTGGGACGAGCTGCACAACATCAACTTCGCGCACATCCTGCGCCTGACGCACGCATTGCTGCCGGGAATGACCGAACGTGGCCACGGGTCGATCATCAACCTGACCACCGTCGAAGCCCACCGGGCGATTCCAGGCCACACCGTGTACTCCGCCTACAACGCTGCGCTCACGCAATTCACCCGCTCGCTGTCGGCCGAGGTCGGCCCAGCCGGCATCCGGGTCAACGCCATCGCCCCGGACCTCATCGAGTCGGTGCAGGTTCCCTACGCGACGCTCGTGCCCGAGGAGGACCTGCCGCTGTGGCCGAACTGGTCGCCGCTCGGCGGTCCCGGGCAGCCCGAGGACGTCGCGGGTGTCGCGCTGTTCCTCGCCTCCGACCTGTCCCGGTTCGTTACCGGAGGCACCATCCACGTCGACGGCGGCACGCATTCGTCCGGCGGGTGGGTGCCACGCAACTCCGGCGGCTGGACCAACCGTCCCCGCAATCCCTGATCCACGATCCGAAAGAGACATCATGAAAATTCTGGTTATCGGCGGCACCGGCATGATCGGCGCGCACGCCGCACTCGAACTGCGCGAACACGGCGACGACGTCACGGTCGCGGGACGCGGGCCCCTTCCCGACGACTCGCTCGTCGCCGATTTTCCGCTGCTGACCGGTGACTACACGGTGCCGACCTTCACCCGCGAGCAATTGTCCGGTTTCGAAGCCATCGTCTTCGCTGCCGGCCAGGACCCGCGACACAAGCCACGCGAGGACGACGACGAGCTGAAATTCTGGGAGACCACACAAAGTGTGGGTGTGCCACGTTTCGCCCAACTAGCGAAGGACGCGGGCGTCGGGCGGTTCGTGCAGGTCGGAAGTTACTATCACCAGGTGCGTCCGGATATCGCCGAGACCAACCTGTATGTCGCGGCACGCAAGGCCGCCGACGAGGGCGCCCGTGCGCTCGCCGGCGAGTCGTTCAACGTCTGCACGCTCAATCCGCCGTCGATCCTCGGTGTCGTGCCCGGTGCCTCCACCCGCCGCTACCGGAAGATGGTCTCGTGGGCCGCAGGCAACGAGCCGCAGATCCCCGATTTCGCTCCCCCCGGCGGCACCAACTACCTGTCGGCCCGCTCGCTTGCACAGGCAATCCGCGGCGCCGTGCATCACGGTGAGTCCGGGAAGGCGTACCTGATCGGCGACGAGAACCTCACCTACCAGAGCTTCTTCCAGATGATGGTCGACGCCGCAGGTGGCAATCGTGAGGTCGCGGTGAAAGACGAGTCGCACCCGCTGCTGTCGGATGCTGCGATCGTCCAGGGACGCGGCAACACCCTGTCGTACGAGCCGGATGTGGACGAGACGGCGCTGCTCGGCTACGACCGCAACGATTGCCGCCGCGCGGTCGAAGAGATGGTTGCTGCGGTCGTCGCTGCCACCCAGTGAGACCGGAGCAGTAAGAGCGCAGCTTCCGCGATACCAAGAGAGCATTCGGACCGCGTACTGCGAGGAGAACTGCAATGGGTAACCCGGTGATCGTCGATGCGGCGAGGTCTCCTATCGGCCGACGCGGTGGGGCATTGTCCGGGCTGCACGCCGCCGAGCTGCTGGGCGCCGTCCAGAAAGGTCTGCTCGAGCGACTGAGTCTCGATCCGGCCCTCATCGAGCAGGTGATCGGCGGATGCGTCACGCAGGCCGGCGAACAGGCGTCGAACGTCAGTCGCAACGCATGGCTGCACGCCGGTTTGCCCGAGCGGACCGGTGTGACCACCATCGACGCGCAATGCGGCTCCGGTCAGCAGTCGGTGCACCTCATTGCCGCCCAGATCGCCGCGGGTGTGATCGACACGGGGATGGCCTGCGGTGTCGAGGCGATGTCGCGAGTACCGTTGCTGTCCAACATCGCCGGTGACTTCGGTAGCCCGAAGCCCCCGGGCTGGACCGTGGACATCCCCGCTCAGTTCGACGGGGCCGATCGCATTGCGCGGCGTCGCGGGTTCTCGCGTGGCGATCTCGACGCGTTCGGGCTCCGGTCACAGGAGCGTGCGGCCGCCGCGTGGGCCGATCGTCGCTTCGACGGTGCGATCGTGCCGGTGAAGGCGCCCGACGCCGATGGTGAGGCACCGGTCGTGGTGTCGCGTGACGGTGGTCTGCGCGACACCTCGCTCGATGCCCTGGCGGGACTGAAGCCGGTGCTCGAGGGAGGTCTGCATACGGCGGGCACTTCCTCCCAGATCTCCGACGGTGCAGCTGCGCTCGTGGTCATGGACCAGACACGGGCCGAGGAACTCGGTCTGCGTCCGCGGGCGCGGATCGTCGCGCAGTGCCTCATCGGCGCAGAGACGCATTATCTGCTCGACGGCCCGGTGCAGGCTACCGAGTATCTGCTCGAACGGACCGGGATGTCGATCGGCGACATCGACCTGTTCGAGGTGAACGAAGCGTTTGCGGCGGTGCCGATGTCGATGGCCCGCGTGCACGGCGTCGACGAGGACCGTCTGAACGTCAACGGCGGCGCCATCGCGCTCGGCCACCCCGTGGGAGCGTCCGGTGTCCGTTTGATCGGGGCAGTGATCGATGAACTCGAACGTCGCGATGCGGAACGCGCCCTCGTCGCGGTCTGCGCCGGCGGAGCGATGGCAACGGGGGCGATCGTCGAACGGATGTGAGTGCCGGGGCGGGCTCAGCGCTCGGCGTCCGCCCCCATTCCGTCGAGGAAGACGGAGATACAGTCTTCCGCGAGTTCGTCGAGAGAGTAACCGTCGTCGGGTTTGTGCCAGTACACGGTGAACCACACGGAATCTCGGAGGAACCGGTGGAACACCCTGGTAGGAATGTCCTTTCGGAGGACGCCCGCGTCCTTGCCCGCCTCGATGGCGTCGAGCCATACCGCCTGGATCGACTGTGCGAGGCGTCGTGCTTCGACGAAATCTTCTAGGCGCCGCAGATTCTCGAACTCTGCCTGGTACACCTTCGTCGCGTCGCCGCGGGTTGCTGCAGTGGCGAGCGAGACGTCGACAATCGCCTTCAGCCGGGCTCGGGGGTCGAGGTTCTCGGCCCCCGCAGCCCGGTAATCGTCGAGTAGGTCTGTCAGATATCCCGTCACGAGTTCGGTGACGATAGCGCCCTTGGACCGGAAATAGTGGTAGAGCGCGCCTGCGTTCAGGCCGACGGCGTCGCCGATCTCCCGCATCGACGTGCCGGCGATGCCGCGTGCGGCGAAGGCCGTCGCGGCGGCATCGAGTATCTCCGATCGCCGGTCCGGTGGGCCGGATCCGTCTGACTTTCGGGTGGCCACGCTCATTCGAGAAAATGTATCGGGACTTCCCGTATTCCGCAAACAGGGCGGCTGCGCCGACGGTGGGTTCTTTCTGTTCAGCAGATTTCGCCGGGGGCCAACGCCTTCCGTGATCCTCCGCGTACTTGACGGCAGCGTTCGGCAATTCTATATTCGGGATTGAATGATCGTTCAAACGATGTTCATCGCCGACGACGGCTGCGGCCGGACCGCATTCGCTACGACTCCCTACTGCTTCGCTTCCTGAAGTGGTGATCCGCGGCGTCGGCACCTTCGACGAATTCCGATGAGGAGATCCCATGACCAGGGTTGTCTACGCACGCAGTGTTCACGACGAGCGCGAGATCGAGGCCTGCCTCGAGGTTCTGCGCGGGGGACCGTTCGCGTTGAAGATCGGCAAGAACGTCGCCGAGATGGAACGCCGGGTGGCCGATCTCTACGGCAAGAAGCTCGGCCTCATGTGCAATTCCGGCTCGTCGGCGCTGTATCTGGCGCTCGAGTTGCTGGATCTGCCCAAGGGCGCCGAGGTCATCACCTCGCCGCTGACCTTCTCCACCGACGTCGCGCCGATCGTTCGGGGTGGCTGGATCCCGGTCTTCGTGGATGTCGAGCCCGACACCTACAACGTCGACGCTGCCAAGATCGAGGAGATGATCACCGACCGGACCGGGGCGATTCTCGTTCCGAATCTCGCTGGTAATGCGCCGGATTGGGATGCCATCCGCGAGATCGCCGACAAGCACGGGCTGAAGGTCATCGAGGACTCGTGCGACTGCATCGGCACCACCTTGCGCGGCACAAAGACCGGATCGCGCTCGGACATCACCGTCACCAGTTTCGCGATGTCGCACATCATCACCTGTGCCGGGAACGGGGGTATGGTCTGCCTCGACGACGAGAAGCTTCGCGACAAAGGGTTGATGCTGCGCCGTTGGGGGCGGCGCTCGGAACCGCACCTGTTCGGTTCCGAGCCCGGCGGGCGGGTGTTCCGCGAGGATCTCGACGGTGTCTCCTACGACAACGACTTCATCTTCGACGTCCTGCCGTGGAACTTCGAGCCCTCCGAGCTGGGTTCGGCCTTCGGTCTGGTCCAGCTGAGCAAGTTGGAGGAGAACTACCGGCGTCGCCACGAGATCTTCGATGCCTTCACTGCCGCGTTCGGAGCCTACCCGGACCTGTTCCGCCTGCCCAAGCAGCTCGAAGGCTTCCACACGGCGTGGCTGTGCTACCCGGTGACCGTCTGTGAGGATGCCGGGTTCGAACGTTCCGATCTGCAGGAGTTCCTCGAAGGCGCAGGTATCGACACCCGCACCGTGTGGAGCGGCAACGTCACTCGCCATCCGATGATGAGCAACGTCGAATACCGGGTTCCGGATGCCGGTCTGCCGTTCGCCGACGAGGTCTTCGCCCGGGGTATGTCGCTGGGGATGAGTCACGGTACGACCGCGGAGGAGCTCGACCACACCGTCGCGACCATCCACGCGTTCGCTTCGAAGTACACCCGGGCCGGCGCCTGATCTTGTCGGCAGTGCAGCTCCCGAGCTTGGCGGGAGATAATGAAACCGGGTTGCATCACTCAGTGGGATTTCTGCTTGACCACAGGTGATAGGGCGCTAGTCTGGGATCAGAAATTTAGAACTGAGTTTCAGATATGCAGTGACCATGATTTCGCGTAGCCATCGGACAGGAGCATCTCGTGACGAACGAAGTCCCGTACACCCTCATCTCCGCCGACAGTCATGCCGGCGCCGATCACGCCACCTACCGCGACTACCTCGAGCCGAAGTGGCACGAGGAATTCGACGCGTGGCGCGGCAAGTACAAGAACCCCTACCGCGACCTCGTCGACGACGGACGGGACCGCAACTGGAACAACGAGCGGCGCATGCGCGAGACGCAGGGCGACGGCACGGTCGGTGAGGTGCTGTTCCCGAACACCGTGCCACCGTTCTTCCCGAGTGCGGCGGTGCTGGCCGGGCCACCTCGTGCGGACGACTTCGAGAAACGCCTGGCCGGAGTGCGCGCGCACAACCGGTGGCTCAAGGACTTCTGTGACGACGCACCGGCGCAGCGGGCAGGCGTCGGGCAGATCTTCCTCAACGACGTCGACGAGGCGATCGCGGATGTGAAGTGGATCAAAGAGAACGGGCTACGGGGAGGTGTTCTGCTGCCGAACCTGGCGCCGGACATCAAATGGGTCAAGCCGCTCTACGATCCCGAGTACGACCGGCTCTGGGAGATCTGTGAAGACCTCGGTGTGCCGGTCAACAGCCACGCAGGTACCGGCCTGCCCGACTACGGCCGGTACAAGACCTCGTCGCTGCTCTATATCAACGAGGTCGGCTTCTATTCGATGCGCCCTCTGGTGCAGATGATCCTCTCGGGTGTCTTCGAGCGCTTTCCCAGGCTCAAGTTCGCCGTGTCCGAGCAGGGCTGCTCGTGGGCGCCGGATCTGATGCGTCAGCTCGACACGGTGGACCTGCGCGTCAAGCGCACCGGCCGGATCGGTGAGCTGTTCTACAGCGAGGACGAGCAACTGCCGTTGCGTCCGAGCGAGTACTTCCGCCGCAATGTGTGGGTCGGTGCGACAATGCCGTCCGCGCAGGACATCGCGGTGCGCGAGACTCTCGGCGAAGGAAAGTTCATGTGGGGCAGCGACTATCCGCACAACGAGGGAACCTACCCGTTTACGCGCGAGTGCATTCGTCAGGTCATGCACGACGTGGACGAGTCCGAGCTGCGGAAGCTGTTCGCCGCCAACGCCGCCGAACTGTACGACTTCGATCTCGATGCGCTTGCACCGCTCGCGGCCGAGTACGGGCCGACACCCTCCGAGATCGCGCAGCCTCTGACCGAGCTTCCCGAGAATCCCAACGACGTACTGATGCGCGATTCCTTCGCTGAGCAACTCGAAGCGGAGCTGAGCGCATGACCGCCTACGCAGGAATTCCGATCATCGACACACACATCGGTTTTCGTGAATCCGGATACGACGAGTACGCCTTCATCACGAAGCAGACGAAGGACAGCCAGAGCCGTGACGAGTTCACGATGCCCGCGCAATACATGTTCAAGGATGTTCCGAGCGACCTGGCGACCGACGATCCGGTGTCGGTGACACTGCGGGAAATGGACAAGCACGGCATCGAGATCGGAATGGTCAGCGTTGCCAAAGAGGCAGGGCGTCAAGCAGTCCGGATGTTTCCGGACCGGTTCGTCGCGCAAGGCTCTGCCGTCGACCCCAACGACATCATGGGCACCCTGGAGCGGATGACGCGCGAACGCGAGGAATTCGATATCCGGTCGGTGAGTTCCTTCGCGGCAGGCACCTTCCCGCAGGTGGCGCTCAACGCACCGCAGATGTATCCGATCTATGCCAAATGTGTCGAACTGGGTATCCCGATCTTCGCGTGTGCAGGAATCGCGGGTCCTCGGCTGAAATCCGCGGTGCAGCATGTCGAACTCATCGACGACGTGATGTTCGACTTCCCGGATCTCGTGTTCGTCACCCGGCACGGCTGTGAGCCGTGGGAAGATCTGGCGGTCAAGCTGATGCTCAAGTGGCCCAACCTGTACTATTCGACATCGGCCTTCGCTCCCAAGCACTATCCGAAGGCGATCGTCGACTATGCGAACACCCGGGGCGCCGACAAGATCATCTACGCCGGGTACTTTCCGGCGGGTCTGAGCCTGGACCGCATCTTCGACGACATGCCGAACGTTCCGTTCAACGACGACGTGTGGCCGAAGTTTCTGCATGACAATGCCCGCAAGGTGCTCGGATTGAAAGGTTGACCGGAGATGCCGATCGGAATCGGACCGGATCACGACGCACTGGCCGACTCGCTCGCTCGGTTCGCTGCACGGCACACGCCTGTCGCACGTACCCGCGACCAGTTCGACCGGATCGCTCGTGGCGACACCCCTGACTTCTGGGAACAGCTGGTGCAGATGGGTATTCCCTCCCTGCATCTCGCAGAGGAGCACGGTGGTGCCGACGCCGGACTGCTCGAGCTCGCGGTGGCGCTCGAACAGTCCGGATACGGACTGATCCCGGGACCGCTGCTGCCCACGGTCAGTGCAAGCGCTGTGATCTCGTCCCACGGCACCGATGCGGCGCGCACGACGCTGCTGCCGCGATTCGCATCCGGTACGACGGGTGCGCTGGGGCTCGCACCGGGCACTGTCACCCTCGACGGAGACGGCGACGAGGTGATCGCCTCAGGCACCACAGTGCCTGTGCTCGGTGCGCTCGGTGCGGAGATCCTCGTCCTGGCGGGTCGGTGCCGGGAGGAGGCGGTCTGGTTCGTCGTGTCGGCAACGGATGCGGGTGTCGAGCGGCTCGGGGAGGAGGGTGTCGACCTGACCCGTGACGTTGGCCGGGTGCGGTTGTCCGAGACACGAATTCCCGCGCAGAACATTCTCGGGGCCAGGGCCGACGAGATCGCCGCTCTCAATGCGGTCCTGCAGTGTGCCGAGGCGGTGGGTGTCGCGCGATGGGCGCAGGAGACGAGCCTTGCATACGCCAAGATCCGGGAGCAGTTCGGCCGTCCGATCGGATCGTTCCAGGCGATCAAGCACAAATGCGCCCAACTGTTCATCCGCGTCGAGGTGATGACGAATTCGGCGTGGGATGCGGCGGTGGCCGCGGACGGCGACGACCGGCAGCAGATCGCACTCACCGCTGCGCGTACCGCGACGGTGGTACGACGCGAGGCCGTCGACGTGGTACTCGAGGCACTCACCCTCCTCGGCGGTATCGGCAACACCTGGGAACACGACATCCACCTGTACTGGCGCCGCGTCGTCAGCCTGCTCGCACTCGGCGGATCACAGGACGAATGGGCCCGCCGGGCGGGCGAGCTGGCGATGACCACCGAACGCGAGTCCTCCCTCGTCACCGAGGACCGCCCGGACTTTCGAGCCGGGGTGGCAGCCACGATCGACGAGGCCGCAGGTCTCGACGCCGAGAAGGCGCGGGTGTTGCTCGCCGACCGCGGTCTCGTATCGCCGCACTACCCCGCCCCGTACGGGCTGGGCGCAGACACAGCCGGCCAGTTGATCATCGCGGAAGAGTTCGAGCGTGCCGGTCTGACACAGCCCAGCACGGTCATCGGTGAATGGGCGCTGCCCTCGATCCTGCAGTACGGGACCGAGGAGCAGTGCGAGCGCCTGATCGTCCCGACGTTGCGCGGCGAGATCATCTGGTGTCAATTGTTCTCCGAACCCGGAGCGGGCTCGGATCTGGCCTCGCTGACCACGTTCGCGACCAAGGTGGACGGTGGCTGGCGACTCGACGGCCGTAAGGTCTGGAATTCGAAGGCACGCGAGGCCCACTGGGGAATCTGCCTGGCACGCACCGATCGCGCTGCACCCAAGCACCGCGGCATCAGCTATTTCCTCGTCGACATGTCGACGCCCGGAGTCGAAGTACGTCCGCTGCGGGAAGCCAACGGCGACGAGATGTTCAACGAAGTCACCCTCGACGGAGTGTTCGTGTCCGACGCCGATCTCGTCGGTGCACCCGGCGAGGGATGGAAGGTGGCGCGGACGACGCTTGCAAACGAGCGGGTGTCGATGGGTCGCACGCCGGTCGTGGGACGCGATCGATTCGATCCCATCGAGGTGGTTCGCACACTCGACCCCGAGATCCGGCAGGATGCGACCCCAGCGCTCGGCCGGCTCACCTCCACGACCGGAGCGCTCGACGCGCTCGCGCACCGCAGTGTGCTGGGGCGCCTGTCCGGACGAGATCCGGGTGTCGAAGCGAGCGTGCTCAAAGCTGCTTCGGCGCAGCACATCACGGATGTCGCGGCACAAGTGCTCGAATGGTTCGGGCCGGAGGCTGCCGTCGGTAGCCTCGGAACGGATGTCAGCGGGGGAGGCCGTGCGGCCAAGGCGTACCTGTCGACGCCGTCGTTGCTGATCGGCGGGGGCACCCTGGAGATCCAGCTCAACGTGATTTCCGAGCAGATTCTGGGGCTGCCCCGAGAACCACGATGAGCACACGGATTCTCGGCGGCCGGACCGCGATCGTCACCGGATCGAGCGAGGGGCTCGGGCGTGCCGAGGCCCTCGCGCTCTCCGCCGCGGGCGCCGATCTGGTGATCAACGCGCGGAGCGCGCGGATCGACGATGTCGCGGCCGAGATCCGCGATGCGGGTGGACGCGTGGTGACGTACGTCGGTGATATCGGCGAACAGGCCACCGCAGACCGGCTCGTCGCACTTGCGGTGGCCGAGTTCGGCGGACTCGACATTCTCGTGAACAACGCCGGAATCATCCGGGACCGCATGGTGTTCAACATGTCTGCGGAAGAATGGGACGATGTCGTCCGCGTAAATCTGCGCGGCACGTTTCTCACCACCCGCGCCGCGACCCACCATTGGCGGCGTCGTGCCGAGGAGACCGGGAATCCGGTATATGCCCGAATCGTGAACACGTCATCGGAGGCATACGCGACGGGCCCGCCCGGCGCAGCGAACTATGCGGCGTCGAAGGCGGGGGTCGTCGCGCTCACGATGTCGACGGCGCGAGGCTGCGGACGGTTCGGTGTGCGCGTCAACGCACTGTGCCCCCGTGCCCGGACCGCGATGACCGACGGCGTGTTCGACCCCGAGCCGCTGTCCGGAGACGACCCACTGTCGGTCGAACATGTGACCCCGCTTGTCGTCTACCTCGCATCACCTGCGGCCGAGCAGATCACCGGGCAGGTCCTGGTGGTGTACGGCGACCGGATCGATGTGATGTCGGCCCCCACGGTGCAGACCCACCTGACGTCGGCGTCGCGGTGGGAGCAGGAGGAACTGCACGAGGTTCTAGGCGGCCATCTTGCTCCGTCCTCGGCGGTGCAGGGCGACGAGGCAACTAGAATGCCGTCGTGACCGACTCCTTGGCCGTGCCGATGAGCCCCGACGACATGACCGACGGGCAGCGTCGGCGTCGGCGTCAGCTGACCACCGCGGTGATCGAGATGCTCGCCGAGACCGGTCCGGACGGCATCCAGATGCGTGAGGTCTCGGAGCGTTCCGGGGTGGCGATGGGCACTCTGTACCGATATTTCCCGGCCAAGCAACACCTCCTCGCTGCCGCGATGGTCGCCTGGAACGATATCCTCGCCGACCGGCTCGCGGAGGAACGCGAGTCGAGGGGGAGCCGAGCCCACGGCTCCGTCCTCGACCGCGTGATCGACCTCTACACACGGCAGATGAAGGCATTTCAGCGAGGTCCCCACTTCGCGCGACTCGAGGTCGAGCTGCAGACCTCCGGCGATCCCTATGTCCGGGACACGCTCGACGAGCGTTCTGCTGCCAACCGCACAGCCTTGTTCGAGCTGATGGACGGTGTTCCCGCCGAACGTGCTCGGCTCGCCTCGCTTGCGATCGGCAGCACGATGCTCAACTCATTGATCTTGTGGACCACCGGAAGAATCGCGTTTCCGGAGGCATTGCGAAACGTCCAGGATGTGACGCGGCTGGTGCTTGCGGAGTACGCGTGAGGCGATGAGCGTCCCTTCAGGGCATCGACCCCGCGCCGGGTGCCGATCAGTGAGACTTGCGACACAAAGGCCCTCTTCTCTCGGTATCAAGGAGACGTTGCGGACATCGACGGTGTCCGCACAATCCTCAGATGCTCGGCTGTGCCTGGCCGGATCCAGTGCTCCGCCAGGGAAGGAGTAGTGGATGCCCGATCTTCATGGTGTGTCCGACGTGCGCGCGGACGCCATCGCGCGACTGACGGCGCGGGACACGCCCTTCGAGATCGTCGACGAGCAGGTCCGTGGAATCACGATGCCGGTGCTCCGCAACAGGCACCGGTCGCTGAACGCGCTGCTCGCGGAGTCCGCGCGCTACGGCGATGCCGAATACCTGGTCTGCGGCGACCTCAGGTTGACCTTCACCGAACATCTGGCGCGTGTCGCGTCGCTCGCATACGAGTTGCGGACGCGATACGGCGTGGAACAGGGCGACCGGGTGGCGATTCTCTCCGCCAACAATGCCGAATGGATCATGTCCTTCTGGGCTGCGACGGCGCTCGGCGCAATCACGGTGGGAATGAACTCGCTGTGGTCCGCCCGGGAGATCCGATACGGCATGGAACTGGCCGCTCCGAAGGTGGTCATTGCCGACCGCCGGAGACGGGACTTGCTGGGTTCCGTCGATGCTGCAGTGCTCTCGATCGAAGACGACGTGCCGGTAATGGGGTCTGCCCACCCCGGTGCGGATCTACCCGAGGTGCAGATCGACGAGGACGATCCCGCGGTCATCCTGTTCACCAGCGGAACCACGGGCCGCGCCAAGGGTGCCACTCACTCGCACCGGAACATGGTTGCGGCCGTCGACTTCCATCGATTCAACGATGCGCTTGCGGCCGAACTCGGCCAGGCGCCGAATGCGCGCCGGTTCCTGCTCGCTACACCGCTGTTCCACATTGCGGCACTGCATAATCTGGCGGTACCGCGCCTTGCGTTCGGTGACACCGCGGTGATCAGCACCGGCCGATTCGATATCGAGTGTGTGTTGCGGCTGATCGAGCGGGAACGTCTCACCAACTGGGGCGCGGTACCGACGATGTTGACCCGGCTGCTCGAGCACGGCGATCTCTCCCGTTACGATCTGTCGTCGCTGCGCGCTGTCTCGATCAGCTCCGCACCGTCCTCGGAAGCGTTCAGAGGGCGGCTGCGGGAAATCCTTCCGGCGGCGGAACGGTCGCTCGGTACCAGTTATGGACTGACCGAATCCTCCTCTGCCGCAACGCTGGCGACGGTGGCCGATCTTGCCGGGCGTCCCGATACCGTCGGACGGCCGGTGCTCACGACTCGTGTCGAGATCCGGGACGAGGCCGGAGATCCGGTCGAGGACGGCGTCGAGGGCGAAATCTACTTGCGTGGCCCACTGATCATGCTCGGCTACTGGAACAATCCGGAGGCGACGGCCGCAGCTATCGACGAGTCCGGTTGGATGCGCACCGGCGACCTCGGCACGATGGAGGATGGATACCTCCGAATCAGCAGTCGGCGTTCGGATCTGATTCTCCGCGGCGGCGAGAACGTCTATCCGGCAGAGGTCGAGGCGGTTCTCGGGGAGCACCCGGCGGTGCGTGAGTGCATTGTTCTCGGAGTCGATCACGACGAGTACGGCGAGGAGGTCTGCGCGGTGGTCGTCGTGTCTCCGGGTGAGGGATTGACGGAATCGGAAGTCTCCGGCTTCGTTGCCGAACGTATCGCTCGCTACAAGGTGCCGACGCGGTGGATCTTCCGGACCGAGGACTTGCCGCGCAATGCGACGGGCAAGGTCAAGCAGGTCGATGTCCGGGCAGAGTTGCCGCGTTGGACGGTCATCGAAAGCAACTGAAAATACACAGTATTGGCGGATGCGCAGGCCTGGTCTGCGTGTCCGCTCAGTGCTGCCCGCCGGGCCGATGCCTGCGCTCGTGGGATGCGGCCGGGCGCCGACACGACGGCGGTGTGATCTCTTGCCAAGCAAGTGATCGGTGTTACAGTCATCACAGCGAACGGGTTCGCTGGATGGTCTGTGCTGCTTGGGTTTCGACTCCGAGGATTCCGCTCGTCGGTCGAGTGACTCGCCCTCCCCGCTCCTTCCGTGCAGAGAGTTCCTGTGCTCGATCACTGGTTCGCGGGTATCTGAGAGGACACAATATGAGGAACAACTGGGTTCGTAAGTCACGCTTGATGGCTGTCTCTGCCGTGGGCTCCCTGGCGCTGGTGGCGTGTGGCGGCGGGGGTGTGTCCTCGACGACGGCCGGCGGGCCCACGGGTGAGCTCGACAGCGCTGCCGTCCTGCGTGTCACCGCAAGTGCACCTACACGCAATCTCGACCCGTATCTGCAGACCAGCTACGGCGGATGGGGTTACATCACACCGGTGTTCGACCGTTTGACGGTGGTCGACGGTGACGGCGCACTTAAGCCCGCGCTTGCGGAATCCTGGGAATTCGCACCGGACGGCACCTATCTCGAACTGAGGCTGCGCAAGGACGTCACCTTCCACGACGGCACACCCTTCGATGCCGCTGCAGTGGCTGCGAACATCGATCGCGGAAAGACCATGGAAGGCAGTACAGTCACCGCTGCTCTGAGTGATATCACGGGCGTCGAAGCAGTGGATGACCACACGGTTCGTCTGATGCTCGTGCCGGGGACCGGGGTGGAACTGCCGGGTGTGTTCACCACGAACGTGGGAATGATGGTCAGCCCGAGGGCGATCGAATCCGGAGCGGACCTACGCAACGATCCCGGCACGAGCGGCTCGGGCGCATTCCTCGTCCGCGAGTACATTCCGGAAGAGTCGCTGTCGCTGACCCGCGCGGAGGGGACGAACTGGGATCCCGAGGCGGGCAAGGTCCAGGCGATCGAATACGAGGCGATCTCGGACGCGAGCACCCGAATGAACGGCATCAAGACGGGCGCAACGGACTTGACGTGGGTCAGCTCCGCCAACGAGGTGGTCGAAGCTCAGGGACTGGGACAGTCCGGAGCGTTCGACGTCGACGAAGTTCGGTTCCGGAATGTTCTCGGGCTGTACATGCGTGCGCAGGGCGATCTCGCGAAACCCGAGGTTCGTCAGGCGGTGGCAACAGCGATCGATCCGGAAGCGATCAACGCCCTGTTCTCGGGTACGTGCACACCGAGCCGTCAGTTGTATCCGGCCGGAAGCTGGTCCGTGGACGAGTCGTACGTATACCCGTACACCTACGACGTGGACAAGGCCAGGTCCCTCGTGGAATCGGCTGGCGGTGCCCAGATCACACTGACATTCGCCGCGGGCACCAACACCGAGAAATCTGCGAATGTCCTCCAGTCTGCTCTCACCGACGCGGGGATCACTGCCGAACTCGATCCGGTCCCGAACGTGCAGAACGAGCCGCGATACATCGCGGGCGACTTCCAGTCGATGGTCGCGAACAGCTTCAGCCCCAAGGTCGATCCCGCGGAGACGGTCAACACCTTCGTCACAGGACCGTACGACTTGTCGAACGGCAACGCGGAGATCGAGGATCTCGCCACCAAGGCAGCAGATCCTGCGCTTTCCGAGGAGGAACGAGCAGCGCTGTACCAGCAGATCTGGGACCTGACCTTGCAAGAAGCGATGTTCGTGCCGATCTGCAACCAGACCAACGCCTCGGTATCCAACGGCAAGGTCACCGGCCTCGACGACATGCCGTGGGTGGATCTCGGCATCTTCGATGTGCGTCACGTCGGAATGACCGGATAGCCGGCCCGGGCAACGACATACGGGAAGGTTGGACGATGCTGTTGTACGCTGGGCGACGATTGCTGGCGGCGATTCCGCTGCTGCTGATCGTGCCGTTGCTGATATTTCTGTTGATCGACCTGGCGCCGGGGGATCCCGCGGTGATCCTCGCGGGCGAGGACCCGAGCCCGGAACGGCTCGAAGAGCTGCGGGCCACGCTGAATCTGGACCAGAACGTGTTCGTCCGATATCTGGACTGGGTCTGGGGAGTGCTCCAGGGCGACCTCGGAACCTCGCTCCTGTCCGATCAGGCGGTAGGCGATCTCCTGCTGCGGCGCATGGCGACGACGCTGTCGCTGGTGGCGTTCGCGATGGTCCTTGCGGTGGTGATCGGTGTCGTACTCGGAGTGGTGGCGTCGCTGCGTCCCGGTGGGCTTCTCGATCGGGGGATCAACGTCGTGGCGTCCGTCGCGATCGCGATTCCCGCATTCTGGTTCGGGCTCGTCCTGGTCTCGGTGTTCGCGGTGTCGAATCAGATCTTCCCTGCCTTCGGGTACGTGCCGCTCTCGGAGGGTGTCGTGCCGTGGTTCCAGCACCTCGTGCTGCCGGGCGTGGCGTTGGCCCTGCTGCCCGCGGCCGAGGTGACGGTGCAGTTGCGGTCGGCCCTCGGGCAGGTGATGAACAGCGATTACATCCTCAATGCCAAAGCGCGTGGGCTCGGGTCTGCAAGTGTCGTCCTGAAACATGGACTGAAGAACGCATGTATCCCGGTCGTTACGGTGCTGGGCTTCCGTGTCGCGGAGGTGCTCGGTGGTGCGGTGACGATCGAGATCATCTACAGCATGCCGGGCATGGGAAGCCTGGCGGTCAACAGCGTGCAGAACCACGACGTTCCTGTGTTGCTCGGATTCGTCCTGTTCACCACCTGCGTGGTCGTTGTCGTCAATCTGCTCGTCGACGTCTCGTACGGCTATTTCAACCCGAAGGTGCGCGCATGACATCGACACTGTCCGACACGGTGAACGTCGAGAACGCTGCCGGAATCGGCAGTCGTGTCACCGGATTCCTGCGACGGCGCCCGGGGACCGCGATCGCCGGTGCATTCGTGCTGCTGTTGATCGTGATGGCAGTCTTCGCTCCGATGATCGCGCCGTACGACCCGTACGCACAGGAGGTGGTCGACCGCCTGCAGCCGCCGTCGTCGGCGCACTGGCTGGGCACCGACGACTACGGGCGGGACGTGCTCAGCCGGCTGATCTACGGAGCCCGTATCTCGTTGCAGGCGTCGGTGCAGGCCGTCGCTCTCGCACTTGTACTCGGCCTGCCGCTGGGTGTGATCGCCGGTTACCGTGGCAGCTGGGTGAATTCCGTGCTCACCCGCATCATGGATGCGTTGATGAGTGCTCCGTCGCTCGTTCTGGCGATCACCATCGTCGCTGTCCTCGGCACGGGAATCACCAACGCCATGCTGGCGGTGGGCCTGGTGATGGCGCCACGGTTCTTCCGGGTGGCCAGGGCAACGACGATGGACGTGCGCGGCGACACCTATATCGAGGCATCGATTGCGTTGGGATGCAGTACCTTCCGTGTCATCGGACGGCACATCCTTCCCAACGTGATGCCCCCTGTCGTGCTGGTGATCTCCGTGTCGCTCGGGACCGCGGTGGCAGCCGAGGCCAGCTTGAGCTTCCTGGGGCTCGGCGCAGCGCCTCCCGCCGCGAGCTGGGGGGCGATGCTCAGCACCGCTGCATCGAACATGCAGCTGGCTCCCCATCTGGTGTGGCCGCCCGGGGTGATGATCTTTCTGACCGTGCTGGCGTTCACCTACCTCGGTGACGGTGTTCGCCGGGCGCTGACGAGGAGTCGTAATGGCAGCAACTGACACTCTCACCCGACTCGAGAAGGTGCCACCGGGACGCGACTCGCCCCTGCTTCGAGTACGCGACCTGACGGTCCAGTTCCGCGCGGGTCGCAAGGAGTGGGTGACAGCCGTGCAGGACGTGTCGTTCGAGGTGGCGGCCGGGGAATCGGTTGCCCTTGTCGGCGAGTCCGGTTCCGGAAAAACCGTCTCGTCGCTCGCTGTGATGGGTCTGACGGGGGACACCGGAGGCAGGGTCTCGCACGGCAGCGTCGAATTCGACGGGCGCGATCTGGTGGCGGGCACGCCGGCGCAGTGGCGGGCACTGCGCGGGACAGGGATGGGCATGATCTTCCAGCAGCCCATCCGCAGTCTCAATCCCGCGTATACCGTCGGCGATCAGATCGCCGAATCAGTCCGTAAGCACCTCGGTCTCGACCGCAAGGCTGCGATGGCACGCGCAGTGGAAATGCTCGAGCTGGTGCAGATTCCACGTGCAGCCGAGCGAGTGCGCGAGTATCCGCACGCATTCAGTGGCGGCATGTGCCAGCGGGTGATGATCGCGATGGTCATGGCCTGCAACCCGCGCCTGCTCATCGCGGACGAGCCGACCACCGCGTTGGACGTGACCGTGCAGAAGACGATCCTGCAGTTGCTGCGGGATCTGCAGGAGCAGACCGGGGTTGCGCTGTTGTTCGTCACCCACGATCTGGGCGTCGTGGCCGAACTGTGTGAGCGCGTCGTGGTCATGTATGCGGGGGAGGTGATCGAGGACGGCACGGTCGACGATGTGTTCTCGGTCCCGCAGCACCCGTACACGTCGGGCCTGTTGTCGTCGATCCCGCGTCCCGGGATGAGCTCCGACCGGAGGCTAGCCGCGATCCCGGGGCGCATCCCCGCGGCGGGGGAATGGCCTTCCGGTTGCCACTTCCACAATCGCTGTCCCCATGCCCGGACGGGACTTTGTGACAACACCCATCCGGTGCTGGTTGAGACCACGTCCGGTCGTTCCGCTCGTTGTCTGCGCGTGACGGATCTGGAATTGCAAGGAGTGACGGGGGCATGAGCCTGCTCGAAGTAACCAACCTGACCAAGTCGTTCCCGACCGGACGCAACCTGCTGGGGCGCCGCACCGGATGGACGCATGCCGTGCGCGATGTGTCGTTCACTCTCGACGCGGGCGAGTGCCTTGCTGTCGTCGGTGAATCCGGCGCGGGTAAATCCACTGTGGGACGCATGGTGCTCCGCTTGATAGAGCCGGACTCGGGCACTGTCCTGTTCGATGGTGAAGACGTGCTGGCGGCGAAACCTGCACGGCTACGCGAGATGCGGCGCAGTATGCAGATGATCTTCCAGGATCCGCACAGTTCACTCGATCCGCGGATGACAGTACTCGACGCGGTCGTCGAGCCGCTGATCGTGCATACCGACATGGACCGGGCGGCCCGCGGGCGTCGTGCCGAGGAACTGCTCGACAAGGTCGGTATCGGGTCGCGCTATCTGGGCCGCTATCCGGCAGAACTGTCGGGTGGCCAGCTCCAGCGGGTCGCGATTGCGCGTGCGTTGACTCTCGAGCCGGACATGATCGTATGTGACGAGCCGGTCGCCGCTCTCGACGTGTCGGTACGCGCCCAAGTTCTCAATCTGCTCCGCGATCTGCAGGAAGAACTCGGCCTCGCCTATCTGTTCGTGTGCCACGATCTTGCCCTCATCGAGGTCATTGCAGATCGTGTGCTGGTGATGAAATCGGGCACCGTAGTCGAATCGGGTGCCGTCGATCAGATCTACAAGTCGCCCCGCGAGGAGTACACGCGGGAGCTGCTCGACGCGATTCCGGTGCCCGTCCCGAGGGCCGCGCGACAACCATGAGTTTCTATGTCGCGGAGTTCCTACGGTGCGGCGCGTACCTCCGCGCGAGGTGATCGCGCGGAGGTCTTCGGCTGCCGACGGTTCTCCCCCTGGTGGTGGAGCGCTCGCGAGATACGTCGAGTCGCGGACCAGACCAGTGGTGCGATGTTCGACAGCTCTACCGTGCCGACGCAGGAGACCGAGATTGCAGCTTCGATACCGTTGGGGCCGGTGATCGGCGCCGCAACAGAGCTGATGGCCATATGGCATGCGCGACGGGGAATGACGTCGAGCCCGTGGCGCTGACGGATCCGGTTCAGCCTGTGGTGCAGGGCGTCCAGGTCGGAGCGGGAATGTACGCGGGGCCCTGCCGTCAGCAGTGCGTCGACCTGTTCGGGTTCGAGTCCGGCAAGGAGTACCCGACCGCTGATCGTGCTCTCGGCGGGTAGGTAGGTGGCGACCTGGGAGGGGATGGCTGCGCTCGCGGCACCGCCGATCCGGTCGAGGAAGTATGTGGAGGCGCCCTCGAGGACTGTGAGGTGAACGACTCCGCGGGTGCTCGCGTGCAGGTCGTTCAGTATTCCCGATGCGGCTCCGCGTAGCCGCGAGTGGTCTTTGGTCCGGTTCATCGTGAACATTCGCGGACCCAGCCGGTAGCCGCGGGAGTGGTGCTCGATCCACCCCTGTTCGATGAGCTGGGCAAGGAGCCGGAAGACGGTGGAACGCGGTAGACCCGTGATATCGGTGATCTCTTCGAGGTACATCCGATCGGGGCCGGAGGCGATTGCGTCGAGAATCAGGGTGAACCGTTCCACGACGCCTGGGCGCTGGGCCGGTGCTTTCGGTGCCGAACTCGATTCGCTTCGCATCAATGTCATTGAACGACCTCCTGTGCGGCACTATACCAAGCAATTGCTTGGTAGTTCTACCGGGAATGCGGCTCGTTCCGCGCATGCGGGTTCGGCGCCAAACCGTTCAGAAGTGAATCGACCACATCGATGATCAGTTCGTCGTCCAGTGGGTCGAGCGTCTTGTTGTTGCTCATGACGTAGATCCCCTGCAGGGTCGCGAAGAAAACGGTGCCGATGGTCCGAGCCTCTCCTGCGAGTTCGCCTTTGGACAGGCCGATGTCTACGAGGGCTGCTACCGGAGCGAAGCTCGCAGCGCGGGCGTGCCTCAATTCGGAAGTGACGTCTCCCTGCCGGTAGCGCGACATGAGCTCCACCAGTGCGGGGTTGTCGGTCGAGAACCGGACGAAGGTTACTGCCACGTCGTGCAGGGTGGCCACGAAGCTGCGGCCCTCGATCGTGGCCGCAGCGTCCAAGGTATTACCCAGCCGGCGGAACCCCTCGATGGCGAGAGCTTCCAGAAGTGCGGCTTTATCGGCGAAATGGCGACTCGGTGCGCTGTGGCTGACCCCGACCGCGCGGGCGAGTTCGCGCAAGGACAGTCCGGATTCCCCGGATGCCTGCAGTAGTTCTTCGGCTTTCGTCAGGAGTGCGGCGCGAAGATCTCCGTGATGGTAGCCCTTGGTCATGTGGGGGAACTCTAGCAAACGCCGCCGCAATGTAGTCATTGACAACATTGCGGCGCGCATCTAAGGTTCCGATGGACGAAGAAGGGTGCGTTCATGATCACAAACATGATCTCTCCATCCATCGGTGTTGAGATTCAAGGGATCTCGGAGTCCGGATTCACGGATCCGGATATCGCGTCGACCACCTCGGAACTACTGGCCCGCCACGGCGTCGTCGTTTTTCCTCGGGCGCATGTTTCCGATGCAGACCTGGTTGCCTTCAGCCGAATGCTCGGAGATGTGGTGGTAGCGAAGATGGGCGGGCTTCCGGGCTTTCCGGAAATCTCGCCGGTCACCCTGGATCCCAGCAGAAGCGAGCTGGCGCGGGTGCGCCGCAGCACCGTGTTCTGGCACGTCGACGGTGTTACCGACGACATCCCGCAGAAGGCCACGCTGCTGACTGCGCGCGCAGTCTCCGAAGGTGAGGGCGATACCGAATTCGCGAATACCTACGCGGCCTACGATGCCCTGCCACAGTCACGGAAGGCCGAACTGGCCCAGTACCGAGTGGTTCACAGTATGGCGGCCGCACAATCACTGACGCACCCCGAAGCCACTCGGAAGCAGAAGGATGCGTGGAATCAACTTCCCGCACGAGAACACCCGCTGGTCTGGAAGCACAGGGACGGCCGCCACTCGCTACTGATCGGAGCGACCGCCGGGCAGGTTGTCGGGATGACTCCCGAGGAGGGACGCGCGCTGCTGGACGACGTGCTGGACTGGGCGACGCAACCGCAGTTCGTGCTCCGTCATCGCTGGCAGGTCGGCGACCTCGTAATGTGGGACAACACAGGGCTTCTTCACCGGGCATTGCCGTACGAGCCCACATCACCTCGCCTGATGCATCGCACCACGCTGGTGGGTGAGGAAGCGGTCGCATAGCCGCATTGCTTCCGGGTTTGCAGAATCATGGATGGACGAACAGAAGGACGAAGCGACATGGCACGAATCGAACCACTGGCTCTGCGCGAGTTCCCCAAGGAGATGCGTGGGGCGCTCGCTGCGATGACCCCACCGAACCCCCGGCATCCGCAGCCGTCGACGGAGGGGCGCCCCAAAGCGCTCAACACATTGGGCACGTTCGCGCACCACCCGGAACTGGCAAAGGCGTACTTCACTCTCAACGGGCACCTCCTGATGGCGACCACCCTGTCGGAGCGTCAGCGCGAACTGCTCATTCTGCGAGTATCGGTGGTGCGCGACTCGGGATACGAATGGATTCAGCATGTCTTCATGGCGAGGGATGCCGGTCTCTCCGACGAGGAGATCAGCCGGGTCACGTTCGGCCCGACGGCACCGCTCTGGGACGAACTCGATGGTGCGATGCTGAAATCCGTCGATGAACTGGTCGTGGACGGCGAGATCAGCACATCTACGTGGAAGGTGCTGGCTGCGCACCTCGACGTTCAGCAGATTCTCGACCTGATTTTCACTGTGGGTAGCTACGACATGCTCGCGCGCATGTTCAGGTCATTCCAGCTCGAGATCGACGACGACATCAAGGATCTGGTCGCGAAGCGTGCCGCCGAAGCGCAGTAGAGGTGGCCGATCCAGCCAGTACGACCGGGGAGACTTCGTCGAGAACCGGTTCGGTGTGCAGCGCGCGGGGCATGAGGCCACCGGGAGCAAATCTGCTGTCATCCATTCTGTTTCCTGAAGAACGAGTCATGCGAGAATGGTCTGCATGAACACGGTGTCTCGAGCACGGACCGCACCCAAGAACATGGCATGGATCCCCGGCGGCACATTCTGGATGGGCTCGGACGAGTTCTATCCGGAGGAACGCCCGGCCCACCAGGTATCTGTGGACGGATTCTTCATGGACGAACATCACGTCACCGTCGCAGAGTTTCGACGCTTCGTGAAAGACACCGGGTACGTCACCACAGCGGAACTGCAGCCCCGCGCAGAGGATTATCCCGATGCTGATCCTGCTCTGCTGGTCCCGGGTTCACTCGTCTTCGTTTCGCCCCCCGGCCCGGTGCCGCTCGACGACTTCCGCAGATGGTGGTCGTGGATGCCGGGCGCCAACTGGCGCATGCCGGAAGGGCTGGGAAGCAGCATTGCCGGACGCGAACGTCACCCTGTGGTGCACGTGTCGTATTTCGACGCACTGTCCTTCGCCGAGTGGGCGGGCAAAGAGCTTCCGACCGAGGCGGAGTGGGAGTTCGCGGCACGCGGAGGTCTCGACCGGGCGCGCTTCGTGTGGGGTGACGAGTTCGCTCCGCGCGGACGATTTCGAGCCAACACCTGGCAGGGTGAGTTTCCATGGGAGAACACCGCCGACGACGGATTCGTCGGCACCTCGCCTGTGGGGTCGTACGGACCCAATGGATATGGTCTGGTCGACATGGCAGGCAACGCGTGGCAGTGGACCACCGACCTCTTCACCACGCAGCATGGAGCAGATGGTCGCGAGACCTCTCCTGCTCATGCGTGCTGCATTCCAGCGAACCCGCGTTCGAGCGTCGGCGAGGGTGAGGAAGACTATCCGAGCCGTGTGATCAAGGGGGGTTCACACCTGTGCGCTCCGAACTACTGCCTGCGATATCGCCCGGCTGCACGACAAGCAGAAACCGTCGAAACATCAACGTGTCACATAGGTTTCCGCTGTATCGTCCGGCCATGATGACGAGCGGCAGGTGGGACGCACCGAAGGCGTGTGCCACCTGACACAGTCCTCTCCTTCGCGGTGGTCAGTGCGGAACGTCGCCGATGATCGCGACCCGCTCCATGACGCGGCGATGGGGGAAGTAGTCGCTCGTCGCGTAGTGCTGTGTTGCCCGATTATCCCAGAATGCAATCGAATTGGGTTCCCAGTGAAAGCGGCATTGGAAGTCCGGTACTCTTGCCCGCACCGCACACCGTCGACGGTGTCGCTCAGATGCCCATGGAAGGTATCGCACTGAACTACACGTTCGACGAGGCCGACGCCGACGAACGGCACAGCACCCAGTACTTCGAGATCTTCGGTAACCGGGGCATCTATCACGAAGGATGGACGGCGGTGACGGCGCACCGACCACCCTGGCTCATGGCGACGGCCGGTGCGGAACTACCGACTCTCGACGAAGACCGTTGGGAAGTGTACGACACTCGAACCGATTGGTCGCAGGCGCGTGACCTCGCGGCAGAGCACCCGGACGTTCTGGACCGGTTGAAACAACTCTTCCTCGTCGAGGCCGCGAAGTATCAGGTGCTCCCGCTCGACGATCGCACCGTGGGCAGGCACACCCAGGAATCGCGACCGCCGCACCCGTTCGAGGGTCGTTCGAGCATCACTCTCTACCCGCACATGCAGGGTCTGGTCGAGAAGGCGGCACCGTCGTTCTTCAACCGGTCGTTCATGCTCACTGCGCGTATCGACACCGACGGCGCGTCGTCCGAAGGGATGCTCGTGGGGATCGGTGGCAGGTTCGGGGGCTTCGCGCTGTACGTCCTCGATTCGAAACCCGTTTTCTGCTACAACTTCTGCGACCGTGAGCGCACCTTCGTGCGTGCACCGGACTCGCTGCCTCGAGGGGAGAGCGTGGTGTCGCTTCATTTCGACTACGACGGGGGCGGCATCGGCAAGGGCGGCACAGTCACCCTGTGTATCGACGACGTGGCCGTCGCGAACGGACGCGTCGAGAGCACTGCGCGTGCGATCTTCTCGATGAACGAACAACTCGACATCGGCGTAGACAGGGGCAGCCCGGTCGCCGAGGAAATCGCCCGGCGCGGCAGATTCGCCTTCACCGGCACGCTCCGCGACGTGAGAATCGATCTGGCGCGCGGTGGAGGCGTTCCCGCCGCGGAACGTCGGAAGGTGGAGTTGGCGACACACTGACACGGAAGCGCCTGCGAGTACGTCGAGTACGTCCCTCGTCAACGCTGTAGGTACTTCAGCACCGCCAGCACGCGCCGATGGCCGTCCATCTCCGGTGGTAGATCGAGCTTGATGAGAATCGACCGCACGTGCTTCGCTACCGCCGCGTCGGTGACCACCAGTTTCGCGGCGATCGTCGCGTTCGAATCGCCCTCGGCCATCAGAGCGAGAACTTCCAGCTCTCGGCTGCTCAACCGCGACAGGGGACTTCGGTTCGTGGCAAGCAAAGTGCGAACCACCTCAGGGTCCACCACGGTACCGCCCGCCGCGACACGTTCGACGTCGGACACGAACTGTTCGACCTCCCCGACACGATCCTTGAGGAGGTAACCGACGCCCCCTGCGTCGAAATCGATGAGTTCGGCAGCGTACGTGGGTTGAATGTACTGGCTGAGAACGAGGACCGGGAGAGCGGGCACTGTGCGGCGCAAGGCGATTGCCGCCACGAGGCCCTCGTCGGTGTGTGTCGGCGGCATCCTGACGTCAGTGATCGCGATGTCCGGGCGGAACGACACGACGGCGTCGCGGAGGGAATCGGCGTCGGTCACAGCAGCGACGACGTCGTGCCCGAACCGGGCCAGGATCCCCACCACGCCCTCCCGGACGAGGAGGGAATCCTCGGCGAACACTATGCGAAGTGCCGGCATGGGATCTCCATTCGTAGTCGGGTTCCGCCGCCTGCGGGGCTGTCCAGCATCATCGTGCCGCCGAGTACAGCGAGGCGGTGGCCGAGCCCGGCGAGCCCGGTTCCCTGCGCTGGATCGGCACCACCGGAACCGTCGTCGGTGACGTCGAGGAACAGTGTCGACTCTGCCAACCGGCCAGACACACTGACCCGCGACGCTCCGGCGTGACGTGCGACGTTTGCGAGTGCCTCACATACCGCGAAATAAGCGGTGGACTCGACGTCTGCGGGCATCCGTCGGATGGGGAGTTGCACGTCCACGGGGATCGGAGAGCGTGCCGCCACATCGTCGACCGCGGCCGCTAGACCGCGCTCCGCCAGAACCTGCGGGTGGATGCCGCGGATCAGGTCGCGTAGATCCTGCAACGCCAGCTTCGCCTGTTGCTGGGCGTCACCCACCTGCTCGGCCGCCGCGGAACCTGCGGGCACATCGAGTTTTGCCATGCCGAGCGACATCGACAGCGCGATGAGCCGTTGCTGTGCACCGTCGTGCAGATCACGTTCGATGCGTCGGCGTTCTGCGTCGAATGCTGCAGCGAGAGCACTGCGCGAGAGTGTTACTTCGTTGAGCATGCGGTCGAGTTCGGCGTCGCGGGGAGAGAGAACAGCGCGGGCGATCTCGGCGCGTCCGGCCGCCCATGCCGCGATGATGTAGGTCGCGACCGGGAGGAACGCGACCGACGCGAGCACGAAGATGATCCGATAGTGCGTGGGTACACCGGGTTCCGTCAACGACACCTCCACGCCGAAGAACACCGTTCCGAGGCACAGGACGAGGACCAGCGCGTCGATCCAGCACAGGATCGACGCATTGACCACCGCGTAGCCCAATTCCCGCCACGTGACGCGCTCCCGCAGTCGAGTTCGGAGCCACACACGCCATCCACGTTCGGCGACGCGACTGTGCGGGTCGAAGGTCGGTTCCTCGTCCACCAAGCGGAGCCGCGCCCGTTCCCACCGTGCAATGGGAATGCCCATGAGCAGGCATGCGGCGAGCAGTACGAGACCGACGATGTAGATCGACAGCAGGGCCGCGATCGCGACTACGGCAGCCGTCAGGGCACCCAGCGCGGCCCCCGTCGCGAGGTATGCGATGGCACGCCACGGCCACCACGACAACAGGAACCGTATCGGTGACCGGGTCACCGCGACGCGTAGCGTAGAAGACTCCACGTCCACGCACGTTATCGCGTCCGGCGGGGCGCCACAGTAGTGCTGGCGCTACTCGTAACAGTCGTCTCTGCGCGACCGACACGGTCCTCGATATCGGGTTGGGTCGAATGCCATGACGACAACTATTCAGGCTACCGAGCGCGGAGATGTCACGTTATGCGGAGTCTCGAGGGGGTATCGCCTCGGCGACAGCGTGGTGACCGCGCTCGACGATGTCTCGGTCGCGTTCGCGCCGGGTACCTTCACCGCGATCATGGGACCTTCCGGATCCGGTAAGTCCACACTGATGCACTGTGCTGCGGGGCTCGACCGCCCGGATGCCGGCGCGGTCCGGATCGGCGACACCGACGTGACGCAGCTCGGAGAGAAAGCACTGACACAGTTCCGGCGTCGGCACATCGGGTTCGTGTTCCAGGCGTTCAACCTCGTCCCGTCCCTCACGGCCGCGCAGAATGTGGCGTTGCCGTTGCGGTTGGATGGTGAGCGCCCGGGCAAGGCCGAAGTGGCGTCGGCGCTCGCCCTCGTCGGCCTCGGTGACCGGGCGGCACATCTGCCTTCGGAGTTGTCGGGCGGACAACAGCAGCGTGTCGCGATTGCGCGGGCGCTGATCTCACGACCGTCGGTCCTATTCGCCGACGAGCCCACCGGCGCGCTCGACATCACCTCGTCACGCACTGTGCTGCAGCAGCTTCGACGACTGGTCGACCAGCATCGTCAGACAGTGGTGACGGTGACGCACGACCCGGTGGTCGCTGCCGCGGCCGACCGGGTGCTGTTCCTTGCAGACGGCAAGATCGTGGACGAGTTCGGGTCGAGATCGACTGCGCAGCGCATTGCAGCCCGCATGACCGAATGGGAGGCGTGATGTTTTCGCTTGCAGTGACTTCCGCGCGACACCAGTGGCGGAATCTTGTGGGCAGTGCGGTGGCGCTGGCGTGCGGCATCGGTCTGCTTTCGGCGACTCTGCTCGTCATTGCGTCTGCGCAACCCCGTCCACCGTCGCAGTACTTCGATGCGGACCTCATCGTCACCACCGAAGTCCTCGGCGAGACCTACAACAGCACCCCGGTCCGCCGCCCGCTGGACGAGGGGCACGAACGCGGCCTCGTCGCGCAGCTGGCAAGCGTTGCCGGTGTCGCCCTCGTCGTACCGGATCTCGTCTTCCCCGCCCAACTTGCCGACGGCGACCGGATACTGACTCCGACAGAACGTGATGATCCACTCGGACACAATATTTCGGCGTCGATCCTGGGGACAGCCCGGGTGATCTCCGGCGAGCTTCCCGTTGGGCCCGATGAGGTCGTCGCACCGGAGGCGAGTGGATTGAGCCCCGGCGACGCGACCACGTTGGTGACACCGGCCGGACGTACGAACGTCACCGTCTCGGGTGTCGCGGACGGGAGGTCGGTGTACGTCGACGACGACACAGCACGATCGCTGTCCGGTGGCGCCACCACGGTGGGCGTAGTTCTCGACGAGGAGGCCGACATCGGTTCGGTACGCGCCGTGTTCGAGGGGATCGCGGGAGCCGGATCGGTACTCACGGGAGACGACCTTGCGCACATCGAGACCTCGGCCGATCGCGGGGCGCGAAACATCGGGTCGCAGTTGCTCGGTGCGATGGGCGTACTCGCCGCGATGATCACGGTGTTCATCGTCGGCACCACGTTCGCTTTCGCTGTGACACAGCGACGTCAGGAACTGGGGTTGCTTCGGGCCGTCGGTGCGACACCCGGCCAGGTCCGCGGCATGCTGCTGGCCGAGGCCGGCGCAGTCGGCCTCGTATCGAGCATTGCGGGCTCGGTGCTGGGTTGCACCGTGGCGCCCCTGCTCGGAGGGTGGATGCGCGACGCCGGGATGCTGCCTGCCGGATGGGAATTGTCGATCACGCCGGTCCCCATAGCGGCCGCGGTCATCGCCGGTGTCGGCGTTGCCATCACGGGAGTATGGTTTGCCTCCCGGCGGGCTGCGCGGGTGCGGCCGATGGAGTCGCTGCGGGTGTCCGAGGTGGAACGGTCGCCCATGACGCGATCGCGTGGGATCGCCGGTGTGTGCGCCGTGGTCGGGGCGTTCGCCTTCGCCGCGGCGAGCGGGCTGAGCACTGGCGGATCGAGTGCGATGTACGCCGTCACCGCGGTCATGTCTGCGATCGTCGGGGTCACAGCGCTCGGCCCCGTCTACTTGCCGAAACTGATGCAAATCTTGGTCCGAGGCTCGGGCCCGACAGCGGAACTCATCCGGGCCGAATCCGCGCACGGCGTGCGCCGGGTGTCGTCCGTGCTCTCGCCCGTCCTCGTGCTGGTGGGGTTCGCCGTCATGCTCACCGGGATGATCGACACGATGGACACCGCGTTCGGCGACAATGCCTCCGCTGCAGTCCCCACCGATCTCGTCGTGTCTCCACCCGAGGGTGCGCCCACTCTGCCGCCCGATGTCGTCGAGACAGTTCACTCGTATGGATCCGGCACCGTGATCGCGCCGGTCGCGACCAGCGTTGTCTTCGGTGACCGCGTTGTCGATGTCTGGGGAATCGACTCGGCCGGGATGAGCGCGCTCGACCTGGAAGTGGAAGGCGGCTCGGCAGATCTGAAAGCGGGCAGCATCGTGCTGGACCGGGACGCAGCCGGCCGAGTGGGCGCACACATCGGTGCGACCGTCGAGACGGTCTTCCCGGACGGCCGGAACATCCCGCTCGAGGTGGCCGGCATTGTCACCGGCGCACCGGCATTCGCATTCGTAGACCGGGGCACTGCTCTCGATCACGACCGGACAGCTATGACTCCCGTGCTCTATGCGGACGGGATCGAACAGGCTGCATTGGCGGATACCCTGGCCGGAACGGGTGCGCAGGTCGAGACCCCGTCACAGTACGAGAGTGCGGGCAACGCGGAGGACGAGCGTCTTCTGCGCCTGTTCGAACTTGCGCTCGTCGGTTTGTCACTCACATTCGCGGCGCTCGCGGTGGCCAACACGATGGCGATGGCCACCACCAACCGTCGCGCGGCCTTCGGCTTGTTGCAGCGGATCGGCGCGACGCGCAGGCAGATTCTCGGCGTCGTCGCAGCGGAGTCGGCGGTGGTCGCGCTGATCGGTGTGGTGCTCGGTGTGGTTCTGGCATGGCCTGCTCTGGCGGGTGTTGCAGCCGGCTTGGCCGCCGACCTCGGGCAGCCGGTGTCGCTGCAGATGCGCTGGAGCGCGGTGGTGGCCGTGAGTGTCGTGTCGCTCGTCATCGTGTTGGTCTCGGCAATCGTTCCTGCGGCCCGAGTGATGCGACCGCTTTCTTCGGAGTAGATCGACCGATTGGGATCTGAACCCGCGGTCGGCCGATCGAGCGGCAATTCGAGTTTCGGGACCGTCCTCGCGGGTAGCCCATCGGAGATGCCTGAGGAGGTAGCGATGAGTACGAACGATTGGGTATTGCTGATCATCATCGTATTGGTGGTGCTGCTGTTGCTCGTCGGACTCGTGTGGGCGCTGAGGCGTCGCGCTGAAGTGAAGCGCAGAGAGGAAGCGGCGCACATCCGCGACCGAGTGACAGAGAAGCAGCCGGTTGTCGAACAACGCGCAGTGGTGGCGGAGCAGACCGATGCCGAAGCGCGGCGGGCTGCGGCGGACGCGGACGCCAAGGCAGCCGAAGCGGCACGACTGCGCAACCGCGCGGACAACCAGCGCGCTGCAGCCGATCGGTCCCGCGAGGAACTCGACGCGGATGTGGCGCGGGCGAACAAGCTCGATCCGTCGTCCGGTGGAGAGCACCGGGTGGACGGAGACCAGCGCGTGAGCGGGGACCATCACGTCGGTGGGGACCATCGCGTGGGCGGGGACTCTCGCCACGGGTATACGGGCCGTGAGACCGGGGAGAACGACCTGCCGCCTCGCGTGTGAGGGGGGCGCTACACCGTAGAGGGACGACGGCACGCGGGCTCATCGCGACTATCGCGTGGGCTCGCGGCCGTGTCCCTCGAGGGTGTCGAGTGCGGCGAGCGCAGTCCTCAGACCCTCCGCAGCCATGGCGATCACCGACCACGCATCGGATACGGGATGTTCGTCTCGGATCCCCTCCTTGAACGAACCGAGAAGTGAACGTGCGTCAGGCAGCGCCGTATTCACGACCTTCAGGTAGGGGTCGCGGTGATGTGCGGGATCCCAGGTGAGTTCGTCGAACGCGGTGGCAAATGTATCGAGTAGTGCCGCGGCGTCCTGACGCAACCGTTCGGAAACGGGAGCGGCGCTCGAATCTTCGGGATCGATGAGTGCTTCGACTGCAACCTCCGCCATCGACACGTGCAGCAACGACTGGTCGAGAATGGTTGCTATCGGCTGGTACACGCGTGAGCCACCGACCTTGGCCCAGCCGGCGTTCCGCATGTTGCCGCGTAAGCTTTCCCTGCCCTCACGCAGCGCGGCGCGGGCCCCTGTCGACTTGTAGAGACTCCACAGCTGTTGCTGTTTCCGGTCTCGGTCCTGACCGTCCCCGTCGCCTTCCCGAAGTTCATGTGCAAGATCGGCGAGCAGGACCGAAAGCTCATGAGCGCGGAACAGGATGAGATCGCGCGCGGTGGAAAGTCGATCGGGAGGCAACACGAGAGCGTTGACCACAACACCGATGAGCACGCCTATGGTGACATCGAGAATGCGATGAAGCACCAAGGCGGCGTTCGTAGCCGTGCCGTACAGCAATACCAGCAATGCGGTGATCGCGACCCACATGCCGTCCGGCGCCAGCAAACGGCTGCGGCCGAGCACGGTGCCGACTGCGACCGCCCCAGCCAGTGCCGCGAGTTCCGGCAGCGTGCTTGCTGCCAGCGCGGCCACGAGCACTCCGAGTATCACGACCGCGATCTGGCGCACTGCGGCGGTGACCGAACTGCGCACCGTGGTGCCGATGATGAACAGGGCGGCATAGGGTGCGAGAAAGGCTTCGGGGCTATGCAGCACACGGTCGGCCAGCACCCATGCGATCAGCACTGCCACAGTGCATTTGAAGGCCGATACCGTAGCGGGGTGCCGAAGGATTGTGCGTAGTCGAGATGAGAGGTGTCGCAACGTACTTCCCGGTGGTGCTCTGTCATCCCTCCGCAGCAGGGTACTGCTGCTCTCGCAGGGTCCGGGCCAAGTGCGCGGCATTGCGGGCTGCGGTTGCGTTGGTGGATGCGACGGCTTCGGGAACGCTGTCGAGATCGTTGTAGTCGCCGGGTGTCATTGCCTCGCCGTTCCAGTAGGTGCAGCCCTGGGCGGGAATGGTGTAGCCGCAGTCGTTGAGCGCCTGGAACAGCGAAGCGACGATCGCGTGGGCCCCGTCTTCGTTGCCGACCACCGCTGCGATCGCTACTTTGCCGAACAAGATCGGACGTCCGCTGTCGTCGGTTTCGGACAGTTCTGCGTCGAGACGCTCGAGGGCGCGTTTGGCGACGCTGGACATCTGGCCCAGCCAGGTGGGGGTCGAGATCAACAGGATGTCGGCGTCCAAGATCTGCTGACGAATGCGAGGCCACTGGTCCCCGTCGCCCATGTCTGCCTCGACCCCGGGTCGAATATCGAAGTCGACGAGCCGTATCTTGTCGCCGGTCACGTCGTGGGCGCGCAGTTCCTCGAGGACCTGATCTGCGATCAGATCACTGCTCGACGGTGCAGGTGAGGGCTTGAGTGAACAGGTCAGTGCGAGTGCGGTCAGTGATGTCATGTGGGATCGGGTACCCGCCGTCGGTGCTTCCACACATGCCGGTGCTTCCGGGCGGGAGACGATCAGGGAGCCACACCGGCACCATCCGACACGCTCTCCAATCGCCAGCCCGATGCGACGTCGCGCTGACGCCAGAATTCGGCGAATCGACCACCCGCAGCGAGTAGGTCGTCCACAGTGCCGTCCTCCACGACCTTGCCCCGTTCGAGGAACACGACGCGGTCGGCGGTGCGGATGCTGGCCAGTCGGTGCGCGACGATCACGCGGGTCCGTGGTGTGGGGTCGGCAGTGAGGGCCTGGACCACTGCTGTTTCATTTTCTGTGTCCAGTGCGCTGGTGGCCTCGTCGACGAGGAGCAACGGCGCCGGTTTGAGTAGCGCGCGCGCAATGGACACCCGTTGCTTCTCACCACCCGACAGAGCGCTGCCACCCTCGCCCACACGGGTGTCCCACCCGTCCGGGACACGAGCTATCACTTCATCGACCTGCGCGAGCGACGCGGCCGCGGCGAGTGCCGTGTCGTCGGCGTTCGGGTCGCCGGCACGGATGTTCTCGCGGATCGTGCCGTCGAACAGGTAGGGATGCTGGAAGACGACGGCCGCCAGTGCGCTACGTGAGATCGGGTCGAGAGCATCGGATTCTATGCCGTCGACGAGGATCCGTCCGGTGCGCGGAGTGAGGAGACCTGCGAGGAGCGAGAGGATGGTGCTCTTGCCCGAACCCGACGGCCCCACGATGGCAGTGGTGGTACCGGGTTCGAACATGAGATCCACACCGTCGAGTGCCGGGGCGCCGTCTCCGTACCAGAAGCGGATGTCCTGCAGTTCGATACGGGGAGCTCTTCCGGTGATGGTGCAGGTGCCGTCGTCACTGTCGACCGGTGCCTCGAGGACGGCACGGATGCGCCGCAGCGTGGTCAGTGACGACTCCACTCCTCCGGTGAGGTCGCTCAGCGTAGTGAACGGATCGAGATACCGGACGATGACAACGATCAACGCGATCGCCTCGGGCACACCGAGGTCGCCGCGCACGGTCAGCACGGTTGCGGCACCGGCCAGGATCACCAATGCCAGCTGGGTGGCCAAGCCGAAGATGAGCTGCCCCGGGACCTGCATGAGCAATAGACGCAGGGTCGCGGGATGCTGACGTTCCAAGGCCTCGCCCACATGACTGCGGTGGGGCTCGGTGCGTCGTGCTGCGCGCAGAGCGGGCTGGGTGCGGGCGAATTCGACGATTCGTTCGGTGAGAGCCGCATTGGCGTCGGCGGCGGCATGGTCGGCGTTGCGCCCGAGTCGTCCCGACAACAGGAACGCTCCGAGCAGAATGGGCACACCGGCGAGCGCGGCGACTCCGAGGACCCAGCTGATCGGCAGCAATGCGATCGCGATGGCGAGCGGCAGCAGGATTGCGCTCAGGATCGGTGTCACCAGATACACGATGAGACCGACGAGATCCGGTCCGGTGGCCGCGATGGCTTGACGGTTGATGGAGGTGTTCTCACCTGTGAACCATGTCAACCGGATTCGTGCGGTGCGCTCGGCAACTTCGTTCTGGGCGTGGTCGAGCAACCCGAAGCCGATGTCGAAGCCGAGCCGGGAGGCGGCCGTGTCGACGATCCATCCGGTGACGGTGACGGCGGCCAGTGCGCCCATCCAGGGCCATGCATCGGACGGGGTGGAGCCGAACAGGGCACCGACGAGTGGCACGAGCAGGACGACACCGACGGCGCGGAGGACGACGCTGACGACGGTCAGGCTTTGGTGGAGGACGACGGTGCGGCGGCTGCCCGGTGGCAGCAGAGCGAGCAGGGTGCGGATCATCGGGCCGGCTCCTGGTCTGCGTAGGCGAGTTCGTTCGATGTGTGGGAACCCGCGTCCCACATCTTCCGGTAGCGGCCGTCTGCGGCGAGCAATTCGCTGTGGGTGCCTGTTTCGGCGATGCGGCCGTGATCGAGGACGACGATGCGGTCGACATCGACGAGGGTGTGCAGGCGGTGTGCGATGACCAGGACGGTGCGGCCCGTGGTGAGCCTGCTCAGTGCCTGCTGGACGAAATATTCCGATTCGGGGTCGGCGAAGGCCGTTGCTTCGTCGAGGACGAGTATCGGAGTGTCGGCGAGGATGGCACGGGCAATCGTGATGCGTTGTCGTTCACCGCCGGACAGTTGTGGATCGGCGTCGAGCACGGTGTCGTAGCCGTCGGGCAGCTGGAGGATCCGATCGTGGATGTACGCGGACCGTGCAGCCGATTCGATCTGTTCGTCGGTGGCGTCGGGAACGGCGAGCGCGATGTTGTCTCGCACCGTTCCCTGCACGAGTTGTGTGTCCTGGAAGACGAATCCGACCTGTTCGTAGAGGGCGTCGGCATCGAACTCGCGGATGTCGCGGCCGAAGATGCGGATGGTGCCGTCGTCGATGTCGTGGAACCGGGCGAGCAGTGCCGCCATCGTGGATTTCCCGGAACCCGAATGCCCGACGAGCGCGGTGATTGTTCCGGTGCTCAGGGTGAGGGAGACGTCGTCGATCACGGGGACACCGGGCCGGTAGGAGAAGCAGACGCGGTCGAACTCGACGGAGCTTGCGTGACGGGGTGGCGCGGAGTCGCTTTCACGGGTGTCGAGTTCGGGCTCGTCGAGGACGACACCGATACGACGGGCAGCGAGCATGCCGCCGCGCAGGCCACCGAGACCGTACCCGAGGCCGAGAAGGCGAGCTCCGAACGTGGTCCCCAGGAACAGGAACGGCAGCAGAGCTGTGGGCTGCATGCTTCCGGACGTGATCAGAGCGGTCCCGGTGACAGTGATGAGAAGCAGGAAAGTGGCGGGTCTCGTCGCGAGATCGATGAGCGACTTCTTGTTGCTGAAGGGGCGTTGCCAACCGTCGAGGAACTCGATGTATTCACGTAGTCGTGCGCGGAACGTGGATGCCGCTGCTCCGCCGAACACACGGATCACCGGTTGTCCTTCGAGATAGGCACCCGCTTCGGAGCTCATCCGGTCGGCCCAGCGCATCGCCTGCGCCGTCTTGTTTCCGGACTGGACCACCATGATCACCGTCGTCACGACGTAGACGAGGATCGGCACGAACATCAGAAGTGCCAGACGCCAGTCCACGGTGAACAGGTAGATCAGTACAGCAACGGGCGCCACCACCGCGGCGACGGCATCGGTGACAGCATGTGTCACCAAATAGTGCAGCGACAACGTGTCATCCTGCACGACGCGTTTCACCTGCCCGGAGTCACGGTCGTCGAACCAGCCGAGGGGAAGCTTCGCCAGTTTGCTCAGAAGCTGTGTCCGCAGACCACGTTCGAATTGTGCATCGACGGTGTGCAGCCAGAAGGACAGCGCGGCGGCGAGCAGCGTGCCCGCACCCATCAGTCCGATCGCCCAGATGCCGATCGTCCACAGCTGTGATTCCGGTGCTCCGTCGAGCATGCGACGAGCAAGCTCGGTGAGCAGTACGAACGGGGCGAGCTGGATCAGGGTGATCAAGGCCTGCAGGGCGCCTGCAGCGACGAATGTATTGCGCAGCGTGCCGATCAGCTTGCCCCCGGACTCCGCTTGCCACGAGCCGCGACTGCTCTGGGTGGGCTGCGGTGCCGGTGGTGCCTCTTCGATCGTGGGTTCCGGCTCGGCGGTGTCGTTCGAGCGGTACGTGCCCATGGCGCGACCGTGGAACCAGTAGGCCTGTGCGTACACCTCGGATTTGGGGAATCCGAAATCGTCGCGCAACCGGGTTCGCAGGTGCTTGAGGGCCTTGGATTCGGTACCGGCCCATGCTTTCCAATCGGACCAGTCGCGATCCTCGATCGCCGCGGCCAGCGAGGTGGGGCCGAGCCGCGGGACCCAGTGCGTGTTCATCAGCGGATGATCGGACATGGGGATGAGGAGGTCGGCGTCGTCGTGCTGTTCGAGATACACCTCGACGGCGACATCGCGGGGGAGAACGTCGATGATGCTGTTGATTGCGGGAATCGAGGCGGAGTCGCCGATCAACAGGTAGCCGGCGGGCAGTTCGTCGGGCACGGTGAACTGCTTGGAACCGAACGACGTGATGCTGATGGTGCTGCCGGGTTCTGCATGTTTCGCCCACACCGATGCCGGCCCAGCCGGTTCGTGCAGCACGAAATCGACCGCGAAGGTGCCTTCCTCCGTGTCTGCCTCGGAGAACGTGTATCCCCGTTGATGTTCCGTGTCGGGGTCGTCGGGGTCGGGGACCCAGAACCGTAGATATGCGGTCGGTCCCGGATCGGCGTCGTCGAACAGTGTTGTGGATGAGAACCGCACACGCAGGAAGTGCGGTGCGAGTTGCTCGGTACCGGTGACGACCGCGTCGTGGACGCGGGCACCGAATCCGCGCATCACCGCGCCCTGGAACCCCCGTTTGGCCATCAGATCCCCATTCCGGTGGCCGCCAGATCGGCGACCACCTGCTCCAACGGCCGACCTGGAGGTGTGACCGCGACAAGGCCTCGAATTATTGCTGTGAGAACAAGTTTCACGTACTCGTCGTGTGTGAACGTCGGTAGCTCGCGGTGGGTTGTGCCCAGTTCCGCGTCGGTAGCCAACTGGTTCGTGACATTGCGGCGTTGGTCCTCGAGCCCCTCTGCTCTTTCCTGCTGGTTTTCGTCTGCCACCGCGTAATTGATCGTGTTGCCCGCGACCGCACTGGACAGGATGATGGCGAGGTCGGGTGTGTATCCGCGCCTCGCCAGGGCGGCCACCTCGTGCACCATCAGGCGACGGCCGGCTTCACCGCGCGGGAAGAGTGTCTGCATGTAGGTGCCGAGCCCGGGGTTGGCCAGAACGAACGCCCTGAGTTGTAGCCCGAACGACAGTAGGTGTTGTGTGGCGTCGTGAGCCGGGTCGTCGTGCAGGACGAGGTCATCCAGCAGGCTTTCTCCCACCGCCCGCTCTAGCCCCCAGCGTCCGTCGACGTGCCGGTAGAGGGCGGTGGTGGACACGTCGAGTTCGGCGGCGACCGCGCTCAGGCTCAGGTGGCGCATGCCCAGTTCGCGACCGACGCGGACGATGTCGTCGATGTCGATCTTGCGCACGCGTCTGCCCGGCTCGGACACTTGTTCATCGCCCCGTTCCCTTAAGTTGCACCCCATAACTTAGGGGAGTCTAAGCTCATCTGCCGGTGTGTGACAAGGGCTCGGAAATGGGAAAGGTGCCACCGCGAGGGTCGCGGCTACCCGGACGTCGGTCGTTCCACGGAGCGAGAGAGCTGACCGTCCAGTACCCGGGCCGGATCGGCAGCGCAGCGAAGCCCGAGGTTCACAGCAGACTCCGAGCGTGAGCGAAGGGTCCTCGGAGCCTGCACAACAACCATGGAGTCGAACGGGAAGCAGCCACTATCGCGGCGCTTTCCTCCATCGGTTGTGTTGTGGAACAGGAGATGACATGCGTTCGAAGATCGTCGGCGGGCTCGTCGGTGTTGCGGTGATATCGGCAGCGGTGTGGGGAGGTGGAGTGGCCTCGGCGACGACCGCGCCGAACGTGGTGGGAATGAGCGAGGCAGATGCGAACGCTGCATTGGATGCTGCGGGCGCGCCGCATTCGATCATCAGCAGAGCAGGCAGTTCTTCGCGGGATTCGTGCACGGTCGTCGAGCAGCGTGACCTGGGCTACCACACCGAGGCCGCGGGAGAGTGGAACAGCAGCACCCACACTCGCTACAGCAGCGATACCGAGGTGTGGGACGGAATCGGCGTCGTCCTGCTCTGCAACTGACGGCGCGCGTCAGACAGCCCGCGTCCAATCACCGGGCGAGTGTAGCGGTGACAGCATTTCGGTCGGCACGCCCACGCCGCGGCACAATATGGCCGCGGCGCCGCGCCAGCCACAGGAACGCGAGCGTCACCACCACACAGAACACGACGGAATAGAGACTTCCTTCCGGGCCGAAACTACCGCCGGTGACCAGCGTGGAACCCGAGGTCGAAGTCTGCAACAGCCCGAATGTGGCGCCGTTCCCCGAAACCTCGCTGCTGAAAATGCCTGCCGCGGCGAAGTTCCAGCCGAAGTGCAGCCCGATCGGCAGCCACAGACTGCGGGTCGCGATATATGCGGCCGTGAGCATGCCACCGGCCTCGATCGCGACCGCGAGGCCACCCCACACGGTGGCGTGCTCGTTGAACAGGTGCACCATCCCGAACAGGAGGCCGGTCGAGACCATCGCGATCCACGTACCCACACGTTCCTCCGCTATCCGGAACAGGACGCCGCGGAAGAGCAACTCTTCGGTGACGGCAGCTGCGGCCATGAAACCGATCATCCCCAACGCCCCCGTCACCGAGCCCCAGCCCTCGACGTCGTAGCTTCCGAGGAAAGCGAGATTCACAATCACCAAGGCGAAAAGCGCGATACCGATGAGTGTCCCCCACCCCATGGCCTGCCAGGCTCCGCGTCGAGCCAGTTCGGTGGTGGGTCGGTGCTCGGTGCGTCGCACCACCCAGCGGTATACCCACAGGGCGGATGCTGCCGCACACACGCCGACGATCAGTGTGAGCCAAGGATTCCCGTCCACAGCAAAGAGAAGCTGACTGCCGATGAACGACACCGCCGCGACGGCCAGGAGCTGTGGGACGAATCTCATGAAGATCCCTTCTTCGGCGCCGCGGGCCCCGAGCGCCGCGATCGATTCGAACCTACGGATCCAGTGCCTCGAAATCGTCACCCCACAGTACTAACCTGCGCGTAGCTCTCGCGGGGGGGGCAACGTCACTCCAGAAGGTGACGGACACAGTTCCCGCTGACCGGACCCGACGTGACCAGAATCCGGCTTACGAGTCGCTCGAAATCCTTTTGAGAGTGCAGTTTTCGACGGATTTGGTGCAGAATCACGTCAAGAACTGCGCAGTCGATCGGCGGAGGTCGGGGTTCGTCGGTCGCGATGGCCAGGCAGATCATTCCCATGACGGGGCAATCCAGCGTGCCGCTGTCCGTGCGTCGTCGATGTCCTCGAACGTTGGTGGGCACCGCAGGTGGTGGTAGTGGAACTCGACCATGATGTCGTCAGTCCACAGAACCTCGAACATTGTTTCGCCAGAACGTAAATAGAGCAGTGAAAGCCGGTTGCGGAGAGTCCGTGAGTCGAGCGTAACCGTCGCGCTCAGTCGTTGATGCCGAGTTCGTCTTCGAGGGCGCGTAAGCGTTCGAATGCCTGGCTCTGTTCGGTTTGCTTGGCGTCTTTGTAGGCGAGAACGTCCCTGCTGAGTAGGCGAGTGTGCGACCCGCGCATATGTGCGGGTAGCGCTCCATCCCGCACAAGTTTCATCAATGTGGGCCGGGATATGCCCAGCATCTTCGCCGCGGTGGTCGTGGTGACTTCGGTGGGAAGGCTCCCGACGGTGACGGTGCCCCCGCGGCTGACGATGTCGAGTACCTGACCGAGTAGTCCGGTCAGTTCAGGGGGAAGCGGAAGGGATTCGTTGTCCGACGTGGCGAGCGTGATCATGTAGCTGTGGGCATCGTTCGACGTAGTGCGAGCGGCATGGACCTGCTCGTTGAACGCGCGAGCCTGCTCGATCTCGTCCGCACTCAGGGATAGGACGGTTCTGTCGTCGCGAGCGATGTGCTCAGTGCTCATGGACCCGACCTCCTTGCGTCATGGCGTCGATCCGATGCCCATCACCGTAGCTACTTTCACTTATAAGTGCAACAAGGGTTCTCTTGCTGAGTGGAGATCAGAGGTTCGCCGGTCGCTTCAAGATGGATGACGACGTCAGGCACAGCACTGCAGACGAGAGCAACAGTAGCCACAACCCCCACCCGATCTGGACACCGATTGTTTCTCCGAAGAACTCGCTGGTGATAGACGAGACCTCGAACAGGTCGTAGATCGCGATGACCAGGCAGATCACTCCCATGACAGGGGTAACCCAGCGCACCGCTGCCCGTGCATCGGTTTCCCGCGAGAACCGTACGAACAGTGACGCTGTGGCCACCGCGCCAAGGATCAGGGTGATGATGCCGACTGATGTCCGGCGAACTCCGCGTGCGTGATGCAGAGAAAGTAGTCGAGAACGCGCTGTAGCAATGTACCCGAGGAAAGTGTGGGTTTGAGCTCGGATACCGTCGGGCTCAAATCCACACTTTTGGACCGGGTTGGGCCTACCCAGCGGTGCGCAACTTGGTGGTTTCGACCGCGTATATCGCAGTCGAAACCATCAAATCATTAGTAGCGGCCGCCGCTCGTCCGCCGCATAGGAAGATGATCGATCCCAGCCTCGATGTAGTTCGTCCCCGTGCGCGTGAATCCGAACCGCCCATACCAATTTTCAAGATACGCCTGTGCTGAGATCTCGACGTCGGTGGAGGTCGCGGACAAAGCGGCCTCGATGAGAGCGCCCGCGAGTCCACGACCACGAGCCGAGCGTGATGTGGCAACTCGGCCGATGTGGGCGGTGTCTCCCTCGGTGATCAGACGAAGCGTGGCCACCACCGAATCGTCCTCTTCGATCCAGTACAACTCGGTGAACGGCTCGAGATCGACGCCGTCCAGTTCGGGTTCGTCGACGATGCGTTGTTCGTGGACGAAGACCTCGGTACGCAGCATCAGGATCTTGTACAACGTGACAGGGGAGATGGCCGCGAGTGGTGCGTGCTGGGTCGCTGGCATGAGCCGATCGTACTGTTCTTCCGTGGTGTGCCATGGAAGGTTGGGGCGGGAGCAAAACCAGATGGAAAGCCTTGGAGTCCCCTCAAGAAACGCAACTACTTGCAGCCATACCGTACTTTCTCTGGCACAAACGTAACTACGCGCAGCGATACCGTACTTTGCGGCTATGGATGCCACGGGCAGCCGCTGACTTGAATGAATCCTGTTTGAGTGTGCAGTTATTGACGTGATTTGGTACTGAATCCGTCGATAACTGCACACTCGATGAGGAACATGGCCGAACGCCCGCGCTACGGTCCACCCTAACTGTCTTTCCGGCAGAGCTCGAGGTATGAATCAGTCATGGCTGAGTTGGCGCGCGGACAGAACACCACCATCGGCACCGGAGCCGTGACGGCATCGGTGACGGGAGCGAAGCAGGGGACCGTCGACTTGATGGTCTTCCAGCTCGGGACCGACGGCAAAGTCCGCAGCGACACCGACTTCGTGTTCTTCAACCAACCCGCATCGCCCGAAGGTGCCGTCCGGTTGGTCGCCGCCGACCGCGTCGCCATCGACCTCACCGCCATCCCGCCCGCGGTCGAACGGCTCTCGATCGCAGTCGCACTCGACGACAGCGTCTCCGGCAGCCTCGCATCCGTGCCCGGACTCGGAGTCGACGTAGCTCATCCCACTGGCGCCGCGACCGCGAAAGCACTCGATCTGACCAGCGAACGCGCAGCCGTGCTCCTCGAGGTCTACCGGCGCAACGGCGAGTGGAAGATCCGCAATGTCTCCGCCGGCTGGGACTCCGGCCTGTCCGGTCTCGTCACCGAGCACGGTGTGCAGGTCGACGACGCGCCTCCCGCGCCCGCACCGGCCCAGGACGGCGTGCGTACAGTCGCGGGTGAGGAGAAACTGTCGCTCGAGAAGCGTCAGAAGCTCGACCTGCGCAAACGCGAGGTCGCCAAGGTGCTTCTCGACAAGGGAACGCCCGGGGTGCGGGCACGCGTCGTGCTCGTCATCGACAAGACCGGCAGCATGCACCGCCAGTATTCGAAGAAGCGCATCCACGAAGTCGTCGAACGCATGGTGCCGATCGCCGTGCAGGTCGACGACGACGGAAAGCTCGAGCCCTACCTGTACGCGGTGTCGTTCGTGCGGCTTCCCGACATCGCCGTCCACGAAGTCGAGGAGTGGTCGTCGACGTATCTGCACCTCAGCGGTGTGCACGGCGGTATCGATTACAAGCCGATCGGTGGGGTCAACGACGAACTGCCGATCATGGGCGAGATCATTTCCTCACTCACACCGGGCGCGACGATGCCCACCCTGGTGTTGTTCTTCACCGACGGCGGTTTCAATCAGAAGAAGCAGATCAGCGCGCTGATGAAAGAAGCGGCCGTGCTGCCGGCATTCTGGCAGTTCGTCGGGCTCGGTAAGGCCAACTACGGGGTCCTCGAACGCCTCGACACCATGGAGGGTCGCGTCGTCGACAATGCCGGATTCTTCAGCGTCGACGACATCGGAAAGATCAGCGATGCAGAGCTCTACCGTCGTTTGCTGAGCGAATTTCCGGACTGGTTGCGTGCGGCTCGAGCGGCGGGCATCGTTCGGTAGTGCGCGTGGCACCCGGGAGGGCTCGGACAGCCGACAGGCACGAGTTCCGGAGCGTCGAGCGGGTCGGGGGTGTGCCGTTCGCGCACAACCGCAATCGCGGTGAGCAGCACACCGACTGCGGTCCACCCCGCCAGTACAGCCCATGAGAAGGCAGTGCTCGCGTCGGGGAAGTACGAGAGTTCTTTCAGTAGTGTCGCGCTCGCGCCCGGTGGGAACCACTGGCCGATCGCGCCCCAGGGTGAGAGCAGGAATTCGACCGGCATGGTGGCAGCCGAAATAGGGTTGGCGACGAGCATCATCAGCACCGCGCCGATCCCGATGCCGGGAGGACCGATCAGGCTGCGAAGTCCGACGATGGGTGCCGTGATCGCCACGAGCGCGAATCCGATTGCGGCGGCGTTCGTCCAGTAACTGCCCTGCAACGCCCCGAACATGCCCTGCAGGATGGCGCCGAGCAGCAGTCCGCCGACCACCCCGTACGTCACGAGCGCGCCGATGCGGTGTGATGCGCGAGCGACCCCGAACGAGATGAGGACGGCACCGGCCATGCCGCCCAGGACGAGCGGGAACGCGGCGACACTCAGCTTTGCTCCGCGCGCATCCGAATCGGAGAACGGTACGACGTCGGTCACCGGAACTTCGGCCTGCGGGATCGTGAAGGAGGTCGGCGCGTTCGCTGCGGCTGGTTCGGCGAGACGCTGCGCGATCGCGGCTTCCGTCGCCGACCGTAGCTGCGCGTCGATCTGCTGCTGAATTCCGGTCGCCATGCCCTGAAGCATTTGCGCGACTTGAGCATTCGCCGCGGTCGCAACGAGGACCTCGGGCATGTCGGTGGGGTTGTCGCCGAGGACGATCGCGCCGTAGATCTCGCGTCGCTCGACCGCCGCAACTGCTGCGTCGCGGGTGTCCTCCTCGATGAGGAGCAGTGCGTCGCCGGACTGAGCTTCGAGCATCCCGGTGGTCTGTGCGACCGATGCGTCGGGGCCGACGATTCCGACGGGTAGATCGCGCGGTTCGGAGGTGACGGCCGGCCACGCGAATGCCAGCAGGACGACGCCGACGATGACGGCTGCGCCCGCCGCGAGGGCGATGGCACGTGCAATCGGTGGCGTGCCTGTCGCCGGTGGGGTAGCGCTCATGATGCTCCTATCAAAACGAATATTCGTTCTTTATAGTGAGGTCGGTTAGAGTGGCTTGTCAACAATGGCGCTGTGAACAGGAGAAATGTCGTGCCGAGGGTGAGTGAGGCGCATCGTGTCGCGCGGCGGGCAGAGATCATCGACGCGGCCCTACGGTGTTTCACCCGTGCGGGCTACCAGCGCACATCGATGGCCGACATCATCGCTGAATCCGGGCTGTCGGCCGGTGCCATCTACGGCTACTTCAGCGGAAAACAACAGTTGCTCGTCGCGGTCGCCGACCACGTCCTCAGCGATCGGCACACTGCACTGGCCACCGGCGGCGCGTTTGCGGAGGCGAAGAGCCCGGGGGATGTCGCTGCGGGCATCATGAGGACTCTCGCCGAAGATCTGCACACCCTCGCGGGCGACAATTACGGACGGGCGATCCTGCAGGTGTGGGCCGAAGCCACCATCGACCCCGAGATCCGCGAACTCGCCCAGTCTGTCATCGGCCGGCTACTCGGGGCGGTCACCGGCGCACTCGTGGAATGCGCCGAAGCCGACCCTGGCGTGCTTCCCGCCGGAGCTGCCGACCTTCACACCTGGGCGGCCGGATACGCGCCGGTGGTGCTCGGCGTGGTCCAAGGCTTCATCGTGCAGCAGTCTCTGCGCGACGACTTCGACGTCGACGCCTACATTGCAACCGCAGCCGAGATGCTGTGATCCACACTATCGGCCCGTGGTTCCGTCGATGAGTTCGCGGAGGATATCTACGTGTCCGGCGTGGCGACCGGTTTCTTCGATCATGTGCGCCAGCGCCCACCGGGCACTCGGCCCCGGGCGCTCACCGGCTCCGTGCGGAATCGGCGCGGCAAGGTCCGTACACCTGTCCAGCATCGCGTTGGACTGTTCGACGGCAGCGCGGTAGCGGGTAACGACGCTCTCGACGGTGTCTGTGGAATCGCAGCGGAATGTCTTCGGCCAATTGGTGGTTCGGCGGCCCAGGAAGATCGACTCCTCGACGTGAGCGAGGTGTTTCAGCAGGCCGAGCAGGCTGGTGCCCGACGGAACGCCCGCGGTGCGCACCTCGGGTTCGGGAGTGGTCTCGACCTTGGTTGCGATCGATGTGCGGAGGTAGTCCAGGAAGCCGCGCAGCACCTCGGCCTCGCTGCTGCCGGTCTTCGGTGGCGGGGCGTCGCGGCGTCGGTTCACGGTCATGCAGATCGTCCTAGGTCGGAGGCGCGGCGGATCATCAGGATGTGGTCGGTGACCTCGGCCTTGCGTCCGTCCGGCCCGGCCGCGATCCGTTGATCCGCCTCGGCGCGTACAAGCTCCCACTCCGGGGGATCCAGTGCGATCTCGCGATGGAGCTCTCGAGAACTCGGGAAGTGGGTGCTCGGGTCCTGGTTCCACGACCACGGCGCGATGGAGCCGTGATCCACGACCAGCAGATGACCGCCGGGCCGCAGTGCATGTGCTGCGGCCCGGAACACGGCCGCCCGATCCAAGTGGGAGGCGGCGTGCAGGTAATGGGCGTTCACCAGGTCGAACTCCCCGGACGGGACTCCCGCGTCGAGGTCCCACTGAGTCGCGACGAGCCGGTGCGTGAGGCGGGTCTTCTGGGCGAGTGCTGTCAGCTGTTCGACTGCGCGCTGCGAGATGTCGAGGGCGGTGACGTTCCAGTCGTGCTCAGCGAGCCAGAGTGCGTCGCCGCCGTTGCCGCAGCCGAGCTCCAGTGCGTCGCCGGGGGTGAGGTGGGAGGTCATCTCGACGAGGCGCGCGTTCGGCGCAACCCGATAGGGTTCGGAGGTGGTCTTGGAAGCTCTGGTCATGCGATCCACGCTCGCACCCTGCATTGCATCGAGCCAGGGTCCTTGCAGGATTGCAAAATGAGAGCTCGGTAGGGTCGAGGAGGCGCGATGGATGACGAGGTGCTCCGCGCGGTCGGTCCACGGCTTCGAGGGTTCCGGCAATCGCTCGGGCTGAGCCTCGACGAGCTGTCCGCACGTAGCGGGATTACGGCCAGCACGATCTCCCGACTCGAGCGGGGCCTGGTACGTCCGAGTTTGGAGCAGCTGCTTCCGCTTGCCCGGGTTTACGGACTCCCACTGGACGAACTCGTCGCTGCCCCGCGCGTCGGTGATCCGAGAGTCCATCTGAAACCTGTGCGTAAGCACGGCCTGACGTTCATCCCGCTCGGCGTCCACGCTGGGGGCATACGGGGATTCAAGGTGATCTACCCGCCCAGCGCGGTGGCCCCGGCGAAGTACAACACCCATCCGGGTCGAGGGTGGTTCTACGTCCTCAGCGGCACGGTGACCTTGGCGTTGTCCGACGAGCGCACCACCCTCGGGGCGGGCGAGGCGGCAGAGTTCGCCACCACGACCCCGCACTGGATCGCCAACGCCCACAAGGACCGACCCGCCGAGATCATCGCTCTGTACAGCGTGCAGGGCGAACGTGTCCACGTCACCGATGTTTGAACACCACGACCGCAGGAAGCTGAGGTGCGATCTGTGTTGTGCTGGGCAACTCGAGAAGGACGCCCTGCGGGCGGCTGTGCCTGACCATGCGGAGACCCTGCGGGTCCCTGAGCTTGCCTTCGGCCCCTTCCCCAACGCTGCCCAGTCGCCATGTCCCGATAGACCATCTCGGCCAGCGCTTTTGGCCCCACGCCGGAGATGACGTGTGGCTTGCGCTGGACCCGGTCGTTCGTGTCGACCCTCACGATCGGGTGCTCCACCACCAGCTGTGGAGACGAAGAATACTGGTGCCCAGTCGGTTTCGAACCGTGGGAATGGCACCCCGGTTCGCAGCGTCGATGCGCTGACGTCGGACTGTGGGAGATGAGCGACGATGCCTGCCCGCTGTGCCGTGGTTACCGGAACGGCCCTTGTGCACGCCGGTGCAGGCGGCAAACACCTCGGGCCCCTCGACCGGCTGCCGGAGCAGGGTCGAGGGGCGAGAAGGTCAGGACGTCGATGAACCTGGAGGCCAGAAGAGGTGGCCGGCGCGTGAGAAGGCGCTCGCGGCTCGTCGCTGGTGCACGCCTCTGTAGGGCGTGTGGATAGAATCCACCGTACGGTGCATGGCAGCTCTCTTCTGTCGTGTACCCAGACCCCGGTTCGGTGTTGGCGCACCGGCCGGGGTCGACCTATTTTCAAGGTCAGTGGAGGGATAGTCCCACGTGCGGCGGATGCCGTCAACCGGGGCGGGAACGTTCGCACGCCTTCGGGGGTCTGCCCGCTACAGCCCTCAGGGGTGCTCAGATGTGCGACGGAAACGACGCACGCGTATGCTGTTGTTACTGTCGCATCAGGTGGAGGCCGGCATGAGCATCGACCACGATCTCGGCGCGGAACTGCGCGCCCTACCGGATGGCGCGTTCTTGGCTCTACTTGCTGACGAAGTCGGCCGCCGTGAGTCCATGAGCTCGGTACGAGACTCCCTGCTCTCGCTCGTCGCTTCCGGGCCCACTCTCAGCGCCTCGATCTCTTCGGCGGTGCCTGCGCACACAGTGGCGGAGGCGGTCGCACGGGCCCGGATCGAGACTTCCGCCCGGCAAGCAATCTTCGAACATCCACATCTCGAGGCGAGCGATATCGCCGACGTCCTGCAGTCCCGTGATAGTAACCGGCGCAGCCCGGCCAGCCGGTTACGCGAACGCGGCGACATCGTCGGATACGAGATCGGTGGGCGCTACCTCTACCCGAGTTTCCAGTTCGACGCCACCACTGCGAAGGTCAGACCGGTCGTCGCGGAAATCAACCAGTTGCTCGATGCGAAGCACGACCCATGGGGAGTGAGTTCGTGGTGGCTCAGTCCATCCGGGTGGCTCGCGGACGGAGAATCTCCGGCGGACCTCGCCGCAGCGGGCGGTCACGAAGATCATCTCCGCGCCATCGTCCATGATCTGTTGGAGGATTGAACCGGTGCCTGCGGCATCGCCGCCTCCAGATCTGACGGGCGCGCCCGTTCTGGTAACTCTCCCTGCAGGCGCCGAGCTGTGGCGGATACACCACAACAAGTACGCGGCGAATGCGATGAATCCGACTCCGCAGCCCACAATTCCTGGCGGGGCCCGATTCGACAGCCTCGCCGGTGACTACGCTTATACCTACGTCGGCGATTCACCGGAGGCTGCCGTTGCGGAGACACTGTGTAGGGGCTTGGCAGTGACGGCCCGTCCCAGACTGGTACCGCGGGTCCAGATTTCAGGCCGTGTCTTGAGTCGGCTCACCGTAACGACCGACCTCACCGTGATAGCCTTGTACGGCCCGCACCTGTCCGCCGTCGGTCAGGACACCTGGCTCACCAAATCAGACCCCTCCGATTACGTGCAGACCCGAACGTGGGCACGAGCACTGCTGACAGCAGCGCCCTCGGCCGGCGGTCTGACATACCGGTGCCGCCACAACGAAGACCGCTTCGCATGGATGCTTACTGCAGACCCTTCCCATGCCCACCATCCCGAACTTGCCGTCGACAGCAAAGACTCACTCCGTCTCGATAGCCCGTCCGGCCTGGTGCTCGTTGAACGAATGCTCGCGCGTTACAACGCCGTTCTGTCATCGACGATGTGATCAGATCCTGCCCACATGTTCATAGGCATTGCTGATGGGTTGAATCGGCGATGTGTCTTTGCGTCATGGTGCCGTGAGGTGTTGAACTGCCTGAATCCTCAGGTTCGCGAAACTCGGACCCGTTCTCGACACCGGGTCGTTCGATTGGAGTACTGCCGATGCGCATCGGAACGATGATCACCTACAGCGGTGGGTTCGCCGAGACCGTCGAGGAGGCAGCTGATCTCGAACTCGCCGGACTCGACATCATCTTCATGGCCGAGGCGTACTCGTTCGACGCCGTCAGCCAGCTCGGCTACCTCGCAGCGAAGACCAAGACGGTGCAGCTGGCGTCCGGAATCTTCCAGATCTACACACGCACCCCGTCGCTGATGGCGATGACGGCGGCGGGCCTCGACTACGTGTCGGACGGCCGGTTCGTGCTCGGCATCGGCGCATCAGGTCCGCAGGTGATCGAAGGCTTTCACGGCGTGCCGTACGACTCGCCGCTGGGCCGCACACGCGAACTCGTCGACATCTGCAGGCAGGTGTGGCGACGTGAACCCGTCCGCCACGACGGCAAGCACTACCAGATTCCGCTTCCTCCGGAGAAGGGCACCGGCCTCGGTAAGCCGTTGAAGCTCATCAACCATCCGGTGCGCGAGCGCATCCCGATCGTCATTGCCGCACTGGGACCCAAGAACGTGGCGTTGACGGCAGAGATCGCGGAGGGCTGGCAGCCGATCTTCTACCACCCCGAACGGGCACACGATGTGTGGGGCGAGTCGTTGGCGAAGGGTGCGGCGCGTCGCGATCCGTCTCTCGGTGATCTCGAGGTCTACGCCGGACCGGCGCTCGCAATCGGAGACGACGTCGATCACCTGCTCGACGTCGTCAAACCGCACCTGGCGCTGTACATCGGCGGAATGGGTGCGCGAGGCAAGAACTTCTACAACGACCTCGCGTGCCGATACGGATACGAAGCGGAAGCCAAGACCATCCAGGATCTGTACCTGGACGGGAAGAAGGAGGAAGCTGCCGCGGCCGTGCCCGACGACCTGGTGCGCGCGATCTCGCTGATCGGGCCCGAAGGCTACGTGCGCGAACGGGTCGCGGCGTTCAAGGAGTCGGGTGCGACGACGCTGAACGTCAGAGCTCTCGCCCCCGACGCGGCGGGACGTGTCGCGCAGATCGAGAAGCTGCGCGCCATCGTGGATGCGTGACGGGTAGGCAGATTATCTTCCGAGTAGCTGGGCGATCATGTGGTGCCCCTCGGCCTCGAAGGCCTCGTCGCCCACTTGAAATGCCCACACTGCATTTCCAATGGCGGCGCGAATACGTTGCCGGAACCAGGCGTTCGGCTCGCGTGGGTCCGTTCCGTAGCCGCCCAGGAATGCAACTTCGGCTCCTGGGATACGGACGAACTCCCGCGCCGCCAATCTGTCGAAGTCTTCGATAGCGGGTCGACGATCCGCTCGCCCGAAGTCGATCACCCGGACGGTCCCGTCGTCGATGATCCAATTTCGGCTGTGCCAGTCGCCGTGTGTCGGTACCAGCGTCGCGGCAGGGGTCGGCCACGCCCGGATCATCGCGCGCAGACGTTCGGCGACGTCGGGTTCGATGCGGTGAGGCGCTGCGAGCCAGCGCAACGATTTGTCGTTGGCGCGCCGCTCGTACCCGTCGTCCTCGACGCTTTCCTGTGCATGAAACGCAGCGAGGATCCGGCCCGCCTGCGCGTACGTGTCGAGGCTCGACATCGCGGCGTCGTCCTGGACGAGCCGTCCCGGTAGGAACTCGGTCACCACGAGCTTGGCGTCGCGATCCGAGTGGACCATCCGAACAGCATGGCCGGTCGCGACCCACTGGCCCGTCCAGGTTTCGTGAGCCCGAATCTCGCGGGCGATGTGATGATCGGCAGCGCCGCCGGCCTTGACGACGAACCGCCCCTCGGGCGTGGCGATCCGCAGAACGGTGGTCTCGACGAGATTCCAGCTCATGTCGGCGACCACGTCGAACTGGGGTAATCGGCCACGCAGTGTTGCCTGTTGCGACTGGGTCAGGCGGTCGAGTGCGGAGGGCATGTGCATCCACTCTACGGAACTCGCAGACTGCAGGACCGCAGCGTCAGGTGATGGCGTAGCCGAGCTGATGGGCCGCGCTGTCGATCGGCCCGGACAACCCGGGATGTGACAACGGGAGCGACACCGCTGGCAGCGCGGGGAACGCATCGGCGGCCGGTTCGGTGATAGCGATGCAGATACTCCCGGCGCACCGACCGCGATAGACGATGCCGTCGAGATCGTCGTGGGCGCGGTGAATGGTGCGGGCCCAGTGCTGGGTTCGGCCGTGCGCTGCGGAGTCGAGGGCATGGTTACCGCCGACCCGGGTCGCCCACGTCCCCTCGCCGATGCCGGACACATCGAGCAGGCTCAGCGGGCGGGTGAATCGCAGCCCGGTCAGATACGGGCCGCCGCGGTGGCGGTCGATGACACGGGAGCTTTGGAACGCCTCGGCCAGCCCGCCGCGAGGACTGGAGGCGCCGTACCAGACGCCGTAGCCGGGATGTTCGGCGCGCGGGGGCGGGTGGTGGTCGAACCTCAGGATCGGGCCGAACGTGCGCATGCTATTCCACGGCAGCACATTGGTTCCGGTGGTGCGATGCACCCGCCACACGATTTCGGTCGGTTGCCAGGCGAACACTTCCTCGGGGCGCACGCCCGCACCACGAAGGTCCGCAACAGTCGGTGGTGCGGGCAGCATCGACCCCATCTATGCCGATTCCCATTCGGCGGCGGTGATCACGCCTCGAGCCTGTTCGATATCGGCGGCAGCTCCGGCGCTGCCGGACAGCCATGCCGCGATCGACGCCGGCCGGCCCTCCACGGTCAGGGACGGTTGGGGGAGGGTCAGCAACGCCTGCACGGTCAGCGGGTGCAGATCCTTCGCCAGCAACGGCACCACCTGGTCGAGGTACGGCACCGCCCCGGTGTCAGTGAACTGGGCGGGCGGCAGCAATCGGTTACGGCCCGACGTAAACGCCCACAGGGTGCCGTCTCCGAGGCGTTGCCGGATCCGGGCCGCGGTCACCCCGAGACGGTCCGCCGCCTCAGCGATCGACAGTGAATTGCGGATCAGTTCCTGCATGCGAATGTCGCGACCCACCCGTACGGTCGCCGCCGCGGCCGGGTCTTCGACGAATCCGGCCTGATCGAGCAGGGCCGCGTCGTGGTCGGACAGCGGCGGTGCTGCCGGGTTCCGGTCGGACAGGTTGTGCAGGATCTGGGCGAAGAACTTCCGACCGACATCGGTGCCGGTCACCTCTCGCAGCGCATCCTCGAAACCGAGATCACCGCGCAGGTAGCGGGCTTCGGTGCTGGCATCCGCGGCTTCGTTCATCACACCCACTCTCGCTTTCGCTAATTATCAGGAACAAATTCATGATAGCGCGAAGCTGGGGGGACGCTACCGTGCTGGTGCCGCCGAACCGTAACCGGCCATCAGGCGTAGCACCGATGCGGGGAGTGGCGCGTCGTCGGATATCCACGGAGCCGGCACCGGGCGCTCGGCGACGGTGCGTAGCGGTACCACCCCGGCCCACGGCCCCGGCGCGTCGGTTCGGGTCGGCGGCGCATTTCGTTCCTTCACGGTCCATTGGCCGGGCCGGATCGTCAGCGCCAGCGCCGAGGTGCCCGCGAGTTGCTTGCCGGTCGGGCCGGGAACCTCGGTGCTGCGGTCGGGAATCAAATTGTCGGACAGGATGTTCAGGGCATCGAGCGCCTCGTTCCCGCTGAGTTGCTCGATGGTGCCGCGGACCACAGCCGAGCGGTAGTTGGCCGACGAGTGATACAGATCCTCGGCGACGACGATGCCGTCGAGAAGCATCACGCTCACCGCACCGGGCGACCCGGCCGCGACGTGGCGCAGCGCGCCGGCCCCGGTTGAGCCGTGCAGCAGAATCCGGTCGCCGTCCCGGGCGTAGAACATCGGCACCAGCCACGGCTGTCCGTCGAGCACAGTGGCGAACGTGCAGGTCGTCGCGGCATCGAGCACTCGATCGAGGTCTTCGCGGTCGGTGCGGGCGCGGTCGGGGTAGCGAGTCAGCGTGTCCATGACATCAACCCTGCCGGCTATCTGGACCGGAGAACAGATCCGCATTCCAGCAATACTGGCAGACCAGTATTCTGGCAGCCGTGCCACGCGTATCCCCTCCTGTCCACCTGCCGTTGGCAGTGCCCGACGGGAAGGCGCCGCTGCGACACCGCATTGCCGAAGTGATCGTCGAGCAGATCCGACTCGGCCACTTACGGGTCGGCGATGCCCTCCCGTCGTCGAGGGTGCTTGCCGCCGAGTTGGGAGTGGCGCGAGGTGGAGTTGTCGAGGCATACGACGAGCTTGCCGCTTCAGGATTCGTTGTTGCAGTGCCCGGATCTGCTACCCGGATTGCCCCCGGGGCCGACATCGCTGCCCGCGCGCACACGCGACCCCATCCGGTCGCGCCCGACGCCGCACCGGTACCGCCGGCCCGAACCCGCCCCGCTCCGGCAGTCGTCGACCTCCGCCCCGGACTCCCCGACACGGCACTCATCGCCGAACCGTCGTGGCGGCGGGCTTGGCGCCGAGCTGCGAGTGCACCTCGGGCCACGGGTAGCGTCGACCCGCTGGACCACCCCGAACTTCGGCGTTCACTCGCCGTGCACCTGCGCCGTACCCGCGGAATCGCGGTGAATCCAGATGATCTCGTGATACTTCCCGGCGTTGCCGCGGCTACGCGTGTCCTTGCGGTGGCTGCCGGACTCGGCGCACGTGACGTCGCCTTCGAAGAACCCGGATACCATCGGGCCCGTCGCGCGCTGATCACCGAAGGTGCTCGTATCCGACCGGTTCCTGTCGACGACGACGGACTGCCTCCGCAACTCCTCGCCGACACCGATGCCGCCGTCTACTGCACACCCGCACACCAGTATCCGCTGGGATCGCGCATGCCCGTCGCGCGTCGCGCCGAGCTGGTGGACCGAGCGACAGCTACCGGAATGCTCGTGATCGAAGACGACTACGACGGCGAATTCCGGTACGACGTGTCGGCTCTGCCTGCTCTGCGCAGCGTCGACGGCGGACGCGACTGTGTCGCCTATCTCGGGACCGCGTCGAAGATCCTGTCGCCGACGTTACGGCTCTCCTGGCTGATACCGCCGGAGCCACTGCGCGCCAACATTTCCGAGGCGGTATCCGTGTGCGGTGAGGGGGCGAACGCGATGTCGGCACTCGCACTGTCCGCATTTATCGACGACGGATCCCTGACCCGGCATCTCGCGCGAACGGCGCGCACGTACCGGGCTCGCCGCGCCGCATTCGTGGACGCGCTCCGACGACGGACCGGCGACTTGGAGGGGGTGCGTGTGGTGGGCATCGATGCAGGACTGCACGTGGTGTTGCGCCTGCCCGATGGCCTCGACGACGTGGCGGTCGCGGTAACTGCCGAGCAACTCGGGGTCCGTACGACCCCGGTGTCGGTGCAGCTCGCCGGTGAGCAGGGACCGCGCGGACTGGTGTGCGGTTATGCCTGCCTACCCGAATCCGCAGCTGAGGAGGTTGCGACGGCCATCGCGACCGCGGTGCGGCAGACAATCGCCGGATAGGGAGACCACGCTGGTCCGATGAGGGTGTCGACCCGTGAGCAGGACCGGGCAGATGTGACGACGTCGTGGGTAACGGCGTGGTGATCGGACTCGATTTCCTCTGCGAGGCCGCGCCGACCATGTGCGTGTGGCCCGGGTAGTCGGAGGAGCACACTTGAAGCCCTACCTGAGGGTTCTTGCGGGGATGTTCGCGGGCATCACGCTGTGGCTGGCGATCGTGGAATTGATCCATGGCAATGCCGGGCCTACCCTCGTCCAGCTGATGTTCACTGTCGGTCTCGCTTACCTCGCTGTCGGCAAGCTGATACGAGAGCATCACTCGCGGGTCGAGGCCGAGCGCGACGCGCTCGCTGCCCGAGCAGAGGCAGGGCACCGCGCGTTCTTGGCTGGGCATCCGGCCGCATTCGCGCCCCCGCCTCCACTACCGCCTCCGTCGAAAGCGCGTCGCGGTGTCGTGATCGCCGTGGTTGTGGCAGCGTTCTTCGTGCTCATCGGGATCATCAGCGACATCTCCGACGGGCTCGATGCGCCATCCGAGGAGGGCGCGGTCACGACGCCGCAGTCGTCGGCTCGTGCAACCGCATCAGCTCCGCTGACGGTTCCGATGTCGACGGAGGCGGCGACGACGGCGCGCACTGTAGCGCCGGCGAGCACGGTCGCTGCCACGGCGAAACCTGCGAGCGCGTCGACCGCGATCATGCCGAACGTGATGTGCATGGACCTCCAGGCAGCGCAGGACGCGATTCAGGCTGCGGGCGTGTTCTATTCGAGAAGTATCGATGCCACGGGTGAGGGTCGAGCGCAGGTGTGGGATCGGAGCTGGATCGTGATCGAACAGGCGCCGGTGTCGGGTGCGGTGGTCGGTGAGGCGGATGCGGTGCTGTCGGTCGTGAAAGACGGCGAGTACAGCGGGTGCCGCTAGATCACGATCCGGAGATGCGCCGGATCTGACGTTGTGAATCTCCTGCCGATATTCGCCCGGAACGGGTGAGTCGGTGGTCGCTCGCCCCGGTTACGGTCACTGATTGGCGACCGCGTCCGATCCACGTCGATCGCGACCTAGCAGAGGAGTGCTGATGCCCGCTGATTTCTCTGACCGCACCGACTTCGACAATGCCGGTCGGGGCCTGGTTGCGGTGTTGGATCCCGCTCAGGTCCGTGCCGACGATGGTCGTGTGGTCTATGACGCCCAAGGGTTCGCCGCCGCCACCACAGGGGACTGCCCCGACACGGTGAACCCGAGTTTGTGGCGCCAGGCGCAGCTCACCGCCATCCACGGATTGTTCAAGGTCACTGAGGGTATCTATCAGATCCGCGGCTACGATCTGTCGAATATGACTCTCGTCGAGGGTGATACCGGTGTGATCGTGATCGATCCGCTGGTCTCTGCCGAGTGCGCCGCTGCAGGTCTGGCGCTGTACCGCGAGCATCGAGGTGACCGTGCGGTCACTGCCGTCGTCTACACGCATTCGCATATCGATCATTTCGGTGGCGTGCTCGGTGTTGTCACTGCTGACACGACTGTGCCGATAATTGCGCCGGAGCACTTCCTCGAGCACGCAGTTTCGGAGAACGTCTATGCCGGTGGTGCAATGCTGCGACGCGGGATGTACCACACCGGGATCGTCCTCCCGGTTGGCGCGACCGGCACCCTGGGCGCGGGACTCGGGCCGAGCACGTCCAGCGGAACTGTCGGGCTTCTCGCACCCACGTTGGACATCACCCACACCGGGCAGGAAGAGACGTTCGACGGCGTGCGGATGGTTTTCCAGGTCACTCCCGGCACCGAGGCGCCGTCGGAGATGAACTTCTATTTCCCCGACCGTCGCGCGCTGTGCTTGGCAGAGAACGCAACGCACAACCTGCACAATCTGCTCACCCTACGAGGCGCAGAGGTGCGCGATGCCCGTAACTGGTCGCGATATCTCGCCGAGGCGATCGAGATGTTCGCTCACGACTCCGATGTCGGATTTGCCTCGCACCACTGGCCCACTTGGGGCACCGAGAATCTGGTCGGGTACCTCAACGAGCAGCGTGACCTCTACGCTTACCTTCACGATCAGACACTGCGTCAACTCAACCAGGGGCTCGTCGGCAGCGAGATCGCCGAGAACTTCGAGATGCCGCCCGCACTGGACGCCGCCTGGCATACCCATGGATACTACGGTTCGGTCAGCCACAACGTGAAGGCCATCTACCAGCGCTATCTCGGGTGGTACGACGGCAATCCGGCGCACCTGTGGCAGCACCCGCCGGAAGAGGCCGCCACCCGCTATGTCCGCACGATCGGCGGCGTCGACGTCACTGTGGCGAAGGCGAAGGAGTTCGCCGACGAGGGCGACCTCCGGTTCGCCGCAGAGCTCGCAAGCCACGCGGTCTTCGCCGAACCCGACCATGCCGGCGCGAAACAGGTGCTCGTTGATGTTCTGACACGACTCGGCTACGGCTCCGAATGTGCAACGTGGCGCAACAACTATCTCGTTGGGGCAAGTGAAGTCACCGGTCCTGCACACCCTGCCGAGGTCAGCGCGGCAGGCATGGCTGCCGCACTCACCATCACCCAAGTCTTCGACAGTGTCGCCATTTGTATCGACGGTCCTCGGGCGTGGGATGTGAATGCAACGATCCGCTGGCATTTCACCGATCTCGATGAGACGTATCGGATGGAGTTGTCGAACGGCGTGCTGATCCACTACCCCACACGCCGGTCCGACCCTGCGGAGTTGGTGGTGACCCTCACCAAGCCCCAGTTGCTCGGACTTCTGGCCGGCGTCGACACTGACGGTGTCGTGATGGACGGCGACTCCACGGTCATCGCCAGGATCGTCGCGCTGACCGATCGAGCCGATCCCGGATTCTCGATCGTTACCCCGTAACGGACGCAGGACATGTGACGGTTCAGTATGTGTGGGAAATCGAACTGCGATGATTGCGCTGCTGTCACAGCGTCGCTACCGGATAATGACCTTCGTGAAGGCTGGTACATCTGACGTGACCGAGGGACGAAATCCAATTCCCGCGGTGCGCGCGTTCGTGGTGGCGGCGATCGTTGCTGCGATCGCCGTGTTGTCGAGTCCGGCTCTTGGCTCGGCGGATCCGAATATCCGCTACGTCGCGCTCGGCGACTCGAGAGCGGCCGGACCGTATCTCGACGCTGCAGCCCACGCCAACGGGTGCTCGCGGTCGAACCTCGGATACCCCGCGGTCGTGGCGCAGATACTCCATCCGGAATCGTTCACGAACGTGTCGTGCACCGGGGCTCGGACCGAGCACGTCACGTCGGTGCCGCAGCCGACGTCGGCCGGTCCGGTACCGCCGCAGCTCGAATCGCTTGCGCCGGACACCACGTTGGTCACCGTCAGCATCGGTGGAAACGACATTGCCTGGCCCAACCTGGTTTCCGCGTGCTACACCGATGCACCCGGCGTCGACGCGAACTGCAGGAACGATCCGGCAGTGGCCTCTCGCATGGACGCCGCGCTCGGCGCGCTCGGCCCGAAAGTGACCGCCACCCTCGGGGCGGTTTCCAGGAAGGCGCCGAATGCCCGAGTTCTTCTCGTCGGGCACGGCGGCATATTCGGCACCCGCGGATGCTGGCCCAACATCCCCACGAGCGACCCCGACGCCGCGTTCGTCAACGGTTTCTTCACCAGGATGAATCGTGTGCTGGCGGGCGCTGCTTCGGGTGCCGGAGCCCAGTTCGTCGATGTCACTGTCGGGGCAGAGGGGCACGACGCATGTGCCCTGCCCGGTTCCAGCTTCTTCGAAGGACGGTACTCGTTGTCGCTCGCTCGGCAACTGCATCCCACCGAAGCGGGAATGCGGCACATGGCCCGGCGGGTGGTGGATGTCCTGCACCGGGCCGGGTAAGGGGTACGGCGCGACCTGATGCGGGAAGGCGTTGTTACGGTGCGCCGTAGCCGTAGGTGTATTCACCGCTGGTCCAGTTCATCGTCGCGTGATACGTGCGACCGCGCATGCGACCGTCGCCGAGGTCTTCGGTGCCCACGAAGCACTCGAAAACGGTAGTGGTTTCACTCAGGTTGTCGGTTGAGCCCCCGTTCACCGGTGAACAGTTCACCGACAGAATCGGGCCGTCGTACATCCCATCGTTCACGTGCTCGACGGCCATTTCCTCGACGCTCGATTCGATGCTCGTCACACTCACCGAACGTGAGAGACGCTCGGCTGCATCAGCGGCTTCCTGCGTGGCCTTCTCCTGCGCGATACGCGCGGCTTCACGCTCTGCGGCTTCCTCTGCGGCGGCCACCTGAGCGGCGACCTGGGCGTCGTGATCGACCTTCCATGCAACCGTCCCACCCACGGCCGCGAGGACGACGATGACAAAGGCCACTAAGATCGGCTTCTTGCGAATCTTCCGTCTCGGCTTGTCGCTCGAATCAGGGTCGGGCAGGTCGAGCCAGGTGCTTCCGTCCCAGTAGCGCTGCCCGCCAACGGGATTCGGGTACCATCCGGCGGGAGTCGAGGAGTTCTTGATGGGCATCGGCGTGTTCCTTTCAGAAAACCTGTGGGGTGCGCCGGTGCGCCCGACCCCTCGTCGGGCGCACCAGCAGGGAATGGCGGAGTTACCTCAGCGAAACGGTCACTCCACCGGAGAACATGGAGTCGTGCAATTCGACCGCCGTGGGAACCGCCCCGACGGGCATGTCGAATACGAGGGGCATCGTGACGGTGTTGCCGGGGTTGATTTCATCCCAGAACGTCACGTCCGAATCGAGATTCAACGCAGCAGCCGTGTCGGGGCTGAAGGTGCGGCCCTGGTCGTCGATCAGCTCCTGGTCACTCGGGCTCAGACCCTTGGGCGCATCGGAGATGTTGCTGACCGTCATCGTGACGATCACGAACTGTCCCTGTGCTTCTTCGGCAAGAAACGGGTTGTCGCCCAGAGATGTCAGGCCGGCCTCGACTCCTGTGACCACGAACTCGAACTTGCCATCGCGCACCGGCATGTTCATGGAGGCCGCGGACTCCTCAACAGCGGTGGGTGACTCCACCTCCGGGGCAACGCCGGCAGGGGCACCGGCTTGCGGTGCCGAGGATGCGGGATCGGCAGCGCCGGTGGGTTCGTCGTCGCCGCCGCCCGATACCGAGACGATGACTGCGAACGCGACGAACGCCCCGACGATCCACGGCCACTTCTTTTTCTTCTTCGGTTGCGGAGCCGGTGCGAATCCGCCGGACTGTTGCCACCCGGTGGGTTGCGGGGAGTACTGCTGGGTGGGCGGCTGGATCCGCGGATCAGGCTGGTTCGGCATCGTCATGACAGGCCTCGTTTCATAGGGGGGCGAAATGTGGATCAGTGGCCGAGAGTGAGGTGCACTCCGGATTCGGCATCGGATTCGTCGTACGAGACGGATCCGCGATGCGAGATCTCCACGTCGTAGTACGACGCACCGCGTGGTACGTCGGAGACGGTGAAGAAGAACGTGCAGAAGTCGCCTTCGCTCACGCTGTAGGTCAGTGCTCCCGTTGCAAGCAGTGCGCCGGCGTCGTCGGAGACCCGCACTGCAGTGGAAGGCGAGATGTCGTCGTAGCCGTGGTCGCCTTCGCACTCGAATCCCGGCACAGTGCTGTCGGCGGCACCATCGATGAGCGTGACGGTGCCGCCGATCTCGAACAGGGGCGCGTCCGACGCGCGATCCGCAATGAGGGAACCGGTCGCGAGAAGAGCGCCGGTCATCGCCGCGGCGCACAGACCCACCGAGAAGCCCGGCCAGAACCGAGTGCCGGCTCCGCTGGCCTCGGTGAGAGGATCGGAATCGGCGGTCGGGGGAGCGAACTGAATGGTCACGGCGATCTCCTGATCGAGCAATCGGAACGCTCGAATCGTGCGTCCGAACCGAACCCGTGAACCACTTTCCTTCCGATAACCCGTATTATCGGCAGTCTGCCTCGCTCGTATCTGCGCGAGCTTCTAAATTGTGTGCATGGCAGACATTCTGGATTTCCCCGGCCGTCTCAACGAATCGGCATGGGAGCAGATGGCACTCGAGACGCTGGGCGAGCTCGGATGGCGATACATCCACGGCGGCGACATCGCTCCCGGATCCGGAGAGCGCACTTCGTGGGACGACCTCCTCGTGCCCTCACGCTTGCGATCCGCCATCGTCACACTGAACCCGCATGTACCTGCCAGCGCTGTGGACGATGCCGTCGCGCTCGTGGCAACAGCAGGCTCGACCGACGCCATCGCGGAGAACCGGGCCATCCACGAGTACCTCACCGACGGTTTGCGCAAGATCTCCTACACCGACGACGCCGGCGTCGAGGTCACGCCCACCATCCGTCTCGTCTCCGTCGACCCCGACGACAACGACTGGTTCGTCGCCAACCAGGTCACCGTGATCCGCGGAGACTACGAGCGCCGCTTCGATCTCGTGCTGTACATGAACGGAATGCCGGTCGCTGTCGTCGAACTGAAGAATGCCGGTAGCGAGTACGCAAGCCTGACCGATGCACATGCTCAACTGCAGACGTATCTGCGCGAATTCCCGCTCGCGTTCCGATACGCGGTGATGGCATTGGTATCGGACGGCGTCACCGCGTCCTACGGCACTCCGTTCACGCCCTTCGAGCACTTCTCCCCGTGGAACGTCGACGACGACGGCGCGCCCGTCGAACCCAGTGGCGAGCATCATCCACTCGACACCGCACTGTTCGGCCTGTTCAACCAGGAGCGCTTCCTGCAACTGCTCCGCAACTACACAGCATTCGACGAGAGTGAGAACGGCCTCGTCAAGCGAATCGCGAAACCTCACCAATACTTCGCGGTCACCAAGGCCGTGGGGTCGACCGTCGTTGCCGTCGGCTCCGGGGGTAAAGCCGGAGTGGTCTGGCATACGCAGGGATCCGGCAAGTCCATGGAGATGGAGCTCTACGCGAACCAGGTCATTCGCCATCCTCAGCTTGCGAACCCGACGATCGTGGTGATCACCGATCGCAACGAGCTCGACGGCCAGCTCTACGAAACCTTCGCGCGGTCGCAATTGCTCCCGGAGCATCCCAAGCAGATTCGACGGCGGGAAGAACTGCGCCAGGAATTGTCCGGTCGCACTACCGGCGGCATCTATTTCACGACGCTGCAGAAGTTCGGGAAGAGCCGCGAGGAACGCGAGGCAGGGCTCGGTCACCCCGAGCTGTCCGCTCGTCGCAACATCATCGTCGTGGTCGACGAAGCTCACCGGAGTCATTACGACGACCTCGACGGATACGCCCGCCACCTGCGTGATGCGCTCCCGAACGCAACGCTCATCGCATTCACCGGAACCCCGATCTCGTTCGACGACCGCAACACCCGGGCGGTCTTCGGCGACTACATCGACATCTACGACCTCACCCGCGCGGTCGACGACGGAGCCACCGTCCCCGTCCATTTCGAGAGCCGTCTGGTGAAGGTCGCGTTCGCCGGAGAGATCACCGAAGAGCAGATCGACGCCTCCGCAGACGAACTCACCGTCGGCCTTGACGACACCGAACGAACCCGCATCGAAAAGTCCGTCGCAGTGATCAACGCCGTCTACGGCACGCCAGCACGATTGCAGATGCTCGCGGAAGACCTTGTCGCACACTGGGAGAAGCGACGCTCCCAGATGGCGAAGTTCGTAGGCTCGGAAGAGAATCCGACCGCACCCGGTAAAGCGATGATCGTGTGCGCGACACGTGAGATCTGCGCCAACCTCTACAGCGAAATCGTCGCACTCCGCCCCGGCTGGCACTCCGACGATCTCTCGTCCGGGCGTATCAAGGTGGTGTACTCCGGAGACGCGACAGACCAGCCGCCGATCAGCGACCATGTGCGCCGTGATTCCGAGAACGCCGCAATCAAGAAGCGGATCAAGGATATCGACGACGAACTCGAACTCGTGATCGTCAAGGACATGATGCTCACAGGTTTCGATGCGCCGCCCCTGCACACCCTGTATCTCGACCGACCGCTCAAGGGTGCCTTGCTGATGCAGACGCTCGCCCGTGTCAACCGCACCTTCCGGGGGAAGAGCGACGGTCTGCTGGTTGCATATGCACCCGTGGCGGAGAATCTGGCCGATGCGCTGGCCGAGTACACGGCCTCCGACCGAACTACCAAGCCGCTCGGGCGACCGGTCGACGAAGCCGTCGACGCCGTCAAGAACTGCATGACGATCCTCGACAACATGCTGCACGGATTCGATTGGAGGGCGCACCGCAATGCTCCGGGGCGGCGTGCCTGGCTCGACGCGGTCCTCGCGACCGTCAACTTCGTGCGGGACAAGCAGAACCCACAGAACAAGGTGTCAGAAGGGGAGAAGACCCTCGCTGCTCGTTATCGCGAGCACGCGTCGCAGCTGTCGCGGGTGTGGGCGATCTGCAGTACCCACGAGGACGTTCAACCCCTGGCCCGCGACGCACGCTTCTTCGAAGAGGTCCGGGTGTATGTAGCGAAGTTCGATGCTGCCGAACGGCAAGCGAACGGTGTCGCAGTACCCGAGGACGTCAAGCGCGCATTGCGCGCCCTCATGGCTGCGTCAGTGGAATCCGGTGAGGTGCTGGACATCTACGACGCAGCAGGCATGCCCAAGCCGTCACTGGCCGATCTCAACGCGGACTTCCTCGAGCGCACGCTGCAGGCGAAGAACCCGGCCTTGGCGATCGAGGCGCTGCGCAAACTGGTATCGGAGGAATCCCGCAAGGTGTCGCGCCACAATTTGGTGCGGCAGCGCGCGTTTTCCCAGAAGCTCCAGGATCTGATGATCAAATACACCAACAGCCAGCTCACCTCGGCCGAGGTGATTGCGGCACTCGTCGAGGTCGCGAAGGAGGTGCAGGCCGAAGCGCAGCGTGGGCAGCGATTCGATCCGCCCCTGGGTGATCACGAGTTGTCCTTCTACGACGCGGTTTCCCAGAACGAGTCGGCGTTGGATGGGATGGGAGAAGACGTTCTCGCCCAGATTGCCCGGGAACTCGTCGGTGTCATGCGGCGCGATGTCAAGACCGACTGGAAGGTGCGTGAAGACGTCAAAGCCAAGTTGCGGTCGCAGGTGAAGCGTCTGCTGACTCGCTACAAGTACCCGCCGGACCGGCAGACCGGAGCGATCAAGTTGGTGCTCGTGCAGATGGAGGCGATCGCCCCGACGATGGCTGCGTGACCGGGCTCCGCTGCCCCGCAAGGCGGTTGGTCGGCACTTCAGGATCCGAGCATGTCCTGCAGGTCGTCGAACACCAGCATCGCGCCGGTGGGGCCGAGGCCGAGGAACCAGGTTTCGTCGCTGACCCGCTCCACTCGACCGTCCTTGACGGCCTCGATCTGGTTCCAGAGCGGCCCCGAGACGACGGTGGCCTCGTCGGTGCTTTCGGGCCGGCCGTAACTCGTGTAGAAGATCTGGTCTCCGTCGGCTTCCATGATCGTCTCGGGGCTCAGCTCCACCGCGAGCTCGTCGATGTCCTGGATTGCAGGTCGGGGGAGTCCGGCATCCTGCAGAATCACGCCGATGAACGACAAGTTCCCGTACAGACGGATCTTTCCCGACATGAACCGAACGAGTGAGATCGTGGGGTCACCATCGATCGATGCGCGGACCTCGTCGGCGCGCGCCTGGTAGTTGTTGAGAACTTCCATGGCCTCGTTCTCGTCGCCCACGGAATCTGCAACAAGCAGGAAGTTCTCCTTCCACGGAAATCCGGGCCTGATGCTGAACACGGTCGGTGCAATCGACGAGAGCTGCGGGTAGAGCTTGTCTGCGCGCAGCTGGCTGCCGAGAATCAGGTCTGGTTGAAGGGCGCTGATCGCTTCGAGGTTGAGGTTGTTGATCGTTCCGACATCGGCGACGCCGTCGAGCTTGTCGGCCAGGTAGGACGGCTGTCCGGAAGCGCTTTCCGGGCTGGCCAGGCCGACCGGCGTGATGCCGAGCGACAGGACGTCGTCGAGCTCACCGCTGTCGAGCACGATCACCCGTTCGGGTTTGCTCTCGATGACGGTCTCGCCGAGAGCATGAGTGACGGTGCGCGGAAACACTCCGGGTTCGGCGTCGCTGCCGAGCCTCGCCGTTTCGGTGTCTGCCGTGCTGAACCGTTCCCCGCCGGTCGCGACATCGGCATTTCCTGCAGCTTGCCCGGCAGTATCGTTCGAGCCGCAGGAAGCGAGCAACACAACTGTGAGCGCTGCGACGCCGACGCGAGACCAGGATCTGAGCATGTAGGTGAGGCTAACTTATAGCTTTCGATCTTGGTGGGGTGAGTCACGGTGTGCGAAACCAATTTGCCGTGCGAGGGAACCAAAACACGATTCGACGCATCCAAGTATGTGACGGGGGCGGTGTGCCTCCGCGCTAGTAGACGCACACGGAGGCACGATGACCCAGCAGTTCGCGCAGGCAGGTTTCCAGTACGGCCCGGCAGCCGCTCCCTCGCGACCGGCGCCGCCCGCGCAGAACACAGGTTGGGCGGTTGCCGCACTCCTCTTCTTCTGGCCGCTCGCATTCTCGGCGTTCGACAACTCCTCCAAGGTTTTCCCACTGTGGATGATGGGTGACTACGAGGGTGCCGACCGTGCGTCGGCGCAGGCGAAGAAACTCGGCAAGATCGCGCTGCTCGTCTGGGCAATATTCATGGTTTTGCTCATCGTGCTCTACGTCGTCATTTTCGCTGTGGCGATGGCCGGCGTCGAGGCAGTGACGGAGTATCCGTCGTATCGGTGAGTTGTTCGGCCCGGACCGTGATGTGGTGTGACAGCACGGCCATGCTGAACAGGCCGACCGCGAGGTTGGGCAGCGCACCGAATCCTGAGGTGGCGAACTCGGCCAGCGCGTTGAGAGCAGTGAAGATCAGCGCCGCGGTGCGCAGGGCGCGAAGCCCGCGCAGTGAGTCGGTGCGATGCACCGCGATCATGGCGGGTAGTGCCATTGCCAGCGTGATCGTCGCACTTGCGAACAGGATGCCGCTGGTGATGCTCATCCTGTCGATGTCGATCCGGGTGTCGGCGGTCCCGAGATGTACTCCGCCCGTCACGATCTGCACGACGCCGAGTGCCACGCCCGCAGCGGCGGCCAGCACCATGAGCCATCCGACGACCGGAACCCAGCGTGGGCTACGGAACAGCTTCGGGATCATGCGGCCCGCCAACCGCTGACCTGCTTCGAGACGATCATCGCGGTGTTCTGCTGAGTCGAGTACCGCGCGCACACCCTCGATCGTGTGCGTGTCGCCACCGAGCATTCGTGCTTGATCGAGCATGAGTGCGGCGGCCTCGCGTCGGTGCGGTGGGATGCCACCGGCGAGTCCGTCGGCGGCGATGGCAGCAGCGTTGGCGAGGTATTCCTGTGCAGTCGGAGCGCGGGCGATCCGAACCAGTCGGTTCGCCACGAGGACGACGACGATGAGTACGTACATGATTTCTGCGGACGGACCGTAGAAATAGTCGTTGTCTTTCGTGACGAACTTGCCGATCTCGTCGAGAAACAGGCCGAAGCCGATGCCGCCGACGACAACTGCGAGCAGTCGTGGCCCGAACCCGAGGAAGAGCCAGCCGATCAGAAGTGCCGTCATCATTGCAGCCCCGCCGTAGAGCGCGTGTGCGATGTGCAGTGTCTCACCGCCCACCTGCGGGTAGCCGGTCAGTTCCAGGTAGAGGCGGGTGACGAGAATCGTGATGATGGCGATGACGAGAAAGGCCTCTGCGTAAGTGCTGCCGTAGGCGGTGCGCAGCACGTGCCGCTTCGCGTTCCCGGATCCGTCCGTCACGGAATCTGATTCAACCGGATCGGCGGCGTTTCAGCCGGAGAACTGGCGTCGGTAGGAGCTGGGTGTGGTTCCGAAGGCCGACGCGAAGTTCTGCCGGAACGTCACAGTGCTCCCGAAGCCGCACGTGGACGCGACAGCGTCGATGCCCCAGTCGGTGGTTTCGAGCAGGACTCGCGACTCGTGCAGGCGACGCTCGAGTACCCATTGTGCGGGGGTCGTGCCGGTGGTGCGCTGAAAGTGGCGCACGAAGCTGCGCCGGCTCATCTTGGCGTGTTCGGCGAGTCGTTCGACGGTGAGCGGCTCGTCGAGGTGGGTTTGTGCCCAGTCCATGGTGTCGGTGATCGCGGTGTCGCCCGCAGGCCGGCGGAGGGGGCGCTCGATGTACTGGGCTTGCCCGCCTTCGCGGTGCGGAGCGACGACGAGGCTGCGTGCCACTCGTGTGGCGACCGCCGATCCGAGATGTTTGCGCACCAGATGCAGGCACGCATCGATCGACGAGGCGGTGCCCGCCGACGTGATGACGTCGCCGTGGTCGATGTACAGCACGGATGCGTCGACTTCGGTACCGGGATGTCGTTCGGCGAGCTGGGGCATCATCGTCCAGTGGGTGACGGCTGGGCGGCCGTCCAGGAGTCCGGCTTCGGTGACGGCGAACGCGCCGAGGCACAGTCCCGCGATCGTCGCGCCACGCTCGTGTGCGTCCCGCAGCGCCGATGACAGTGCGGTGCTCACCGGTATGAGCGACTGAGGCCAGGACGGAATGATGACGATGTCGGCCCAGTCGACGGTCTCCGGGCCAGCGAGTTCACCCACCGGGTATCCCTCGACGGTGCGAATCGATTCCGAGTGATCGGACCAGAGCCGGGTCTCCCAGTCGGAGGCGAGACCGAGTCGTCCGAGCTCGCCGAACACCATCAGCGGGGCCGCGAGGTGGAACATCGTGATGCCGTCGAACGTGTAGATCGCGATCTTCATTGGATCTCCAAGGCTGGCCCGAACTCATCGGAAGTCGGCATATGTGCCACTCGTGGACAGCGTAGACCTATCGAACAATCGATGGGCAGGCGCACATCCGGAGCGCACCACACAACCCGAGGAGCCCATCGTGACCACACCCCGCCGTGCACTCGTCGTCGTCGACGTCCAGCAGGAATACTTCGACGGCCCGCTCGAAATCCAGTACCCGCCACGTGACGAATCGTTGGCCAACATCCTCAGCGCGATGGATGCCGCGTCCGCGGGTGGTGTGCCCGTGATCGTCGTGCAGCACCGAATGCCCGAGGGTGCCCCCGTATTCGTCGAAGGTTCGAAGGGCTGGGCCCTTCATCCGGAGATCGAACAGCGTGCAGGCACGGCGACGAAGCGGGTGCACAAGGATTACGGAAGCGTATTCGCCGGAACCGACGTGGCGGAATGGTTGCGCGCACGCGACATCGACACGATCACGATCGTCGGATACATGACGAACAATTGCGACCTCGCCACCGCTGTCGAAGCCGAAGGATTGGGCTTCGCCGCCGAGATCCTCTCCGATGCCACCGGCGCGATTCATCTGGCCAATGAGGCCGGAAGCGTGTCGGCCGAGTCTCTCCACAGCGCACTGATGGTCTTGCTGCAATCGAACTTCGCTGCCGTAGCGACGACCGGGGACTGGGCCAAGGCGGTGGAGTCCGGCGCGTCACTGCACAAGAGCAACCTGGTCGAGTCCGCCCTGCAGGGGCGCTCGGCGGCAGGCTCCGCCTGACCGCGGATTCCGGGTCCGATGGCGTGAGATGCGCCTCATGCGCTTTCCTGGATTCGGGGATGGCCTCGTCCGCTTCCTACTCTGAACAGTTGTGGCGAACGGAGCGGATGGTCAGCAGGCGGTGGCCACTGATCTCCCCATCCCCGCTCCGGGCTCGCTGCGGACGGCGATGCTGGCAGTGCCGCCTCACGGGCGGCGCTGGCCGGGTGCGGCACGTGCCGCACTGACGGTTGCATTACCGGGGTTCATCGGTGTCGCGATGGGGTTGGGTTCGGTTGCGGCAGTCGCCACCCTCGGCGCATTTGCCGTCGTCTACGGCGAAGGAAGGCCCTACCGGAAACGGTGGCGAGTCATCGCGATCGTCGGGCTGGTTCTCGTCGCGTTGGCAGGGGTCGGCGCAGCCATCGGGTCGGAGGTCCATCGTGTCGTGAGCGCGGGGGGATCCGCGTGGTGCACGATGGCGGTGGTACTCGCGATGACGGTAGTGGTGGCGGTATGCGCATTCGTCGTCGATGCGCTGCGTCTCGGCGCGCCCGGAGCGTTCCTGCTGCTGTTCACCCTGGAAATCGCATCCTTCCTGCCTGCCTCAGGTGTGTCCGTCGCGTCGGTCGTCACGTGGACTGCGATCGGCGCGGGCACGGCGCTCGTAGTCGGGATGTCCGGCGTGCTGGTCCGGCCGCGCACCCCGGAACGTATCGCGGTCGCTGCCGCGGTTGCCGCTGTCGACGCCGTGATGGCGGAGAACTCGGCGATGCGTCGCCGCACCGCGGTCCACGATCTGCACGCCGCGTGGCAATGCCTGCACGATGCGGGGCTCGCCGAATCGGCGGGAAACGCCGATGCGGAGACCTTCCCGGACCATCCGCTGACACAAGAGTTGTATGCCGCCCATCTGCGCTGTACCGCAGTTCTCCATGCGGGCCACCACGATGAAGCCACCCCTGCGGACCACCTCAGGCCGCAGATCCCGCTGCGCAGGCCCTCGGTGCGTTACCGGCTTGCTCGTGCGGCGCACCTTCGAGCACGGTCGACGACCATTGTGGTGCGGCTGCTTGTCGCATGCCCGGCGGCCGGGGCGATCGCCGTCGCGCTGGGAGTCGGCAGGTCGGATTGGGCGGTCATCACGGCTGCGATGATCCTGCACCAGGGACCGGACCGGATCCTCGGCACGTACCGGGCAGTTCACCGGTTCGTCGGCACGGTGCTCGGTCTCTCATTGCTCGCCGGACTGGTGTGGTTCGATCTGCACGGCGCTGCGCTCGTGGCCGTCCTGGCTTTGGCGATGGCCGGGACGGAGAACTTCCTGGTGCGCAACTACGGACTGGCGATGGTGTTCATCACCCCGCTCGCGATGATCCTCGGTGTACTCGGAACGCCGGGCGATCTGGCAACGGTTGCTCAGGACCGATTCCTCGAAACGGTGGTCGGGGTGACTGTGGCGGTGGTTGTCATGTGGTGTGTGCTGCCGCGCGCGCATCGCAGGCACCTCACATTCGCGGATGCGCGGATCCGTGACCGCATCTCGGAAATGACAATCGCGACCGACGGCGAGGACCTTCCCGAGCTGCGTCGCGACCTCGAGTTCGACCTGCACGCCTCCACCGCCGCAGCCATCACGGCCGCTCACACCGAACCTGTATGGGCCCGCGATCATTGGCCGGAGCACCGTCGTCTGCACGAACTCGGCTACCGGATTCTGACGTCCTCCGGTGGTCTCTGTCGCGGATGAAGGCCGGGGGCCGGTAAATGGCTGGTGGGACGCTGCCGTCGGGTGTTAAAGTCGTGCGTCCGAGTTCGACGTGGTTCTAGAGATCGGGAGGTGAGTTGATGATTGCGGCGAAGACCGCTGCGCTGTGCAGCGCCCGGATCATCCTTACTTCCTGGGCTCCGGTCTGATCGATTCCCATCGTCGATAGCGGCGCGAACCGTATCGGCTTGTAGCCTCGATGGTTTCGGTGCTCGAGCGGGGCCCCTCACCCAAGGGTCTCACCATGTATTCATCTCGACCTTCCTCGTCCCCGTCTCCGCTGTCCGCACTCGGCTGGGACGACTCGTTCGAAGCGCTGTTCGCTGAATATGCGGCCGCTGGTCTGGTTCCGGCTCGCGTCGTGCGGGTCGACCGCGGGCGCTGCGACACCTTGACCGCATCGGGTCCTGTCCGCGCAGCCAGCGTTGCGGTCGCCTCCCTCGACCCCGTCCTGTCCGTATGCACGGGCGACTGGGCAGCGCTGCGCCCAGGTCCGGAACCGGAACTGGTGGCACTGCTGCCACGGCGCAGCGCAATCACCAGGGCATCATCGGATCGCACATCCCACCAGCAGGTTCTGGCAGCGAATGTCGATTCCGTCGTCATCGCGGTATCGCTCGCGGCACCGCCCAATGAGGGCCGGATCGAACGCCTCCTCGCGCTGGCCTGGGACAGCGGCGCCAAGCCCGTCATCGTTCTCACGAAAGCCGATGTCGCCGACGACCCGGGAGCAGCGCGGGCCGGCGTCACTGCCTTGGCTCCCGGCGTGGACATCGTCTCCACCAGTTCCACCACAGGTGCTGGTCTGGACGTCCTGTCGGAGGTGCTGACCGGGACCACGGTCCTCCTCGGCCCGTCAGGAGCAGGGAAATCCACCCTCGCCAACGCGCTCCTCGGAAGTGAGCAGATGGGCACCGGCGAAGTGCGGGCCGGCGACGGCAAGGGCCGGCACACCACCGTGCACCGCGAGTTGCTGCCGTTGCGGGGCAGCGGAGTGCTCATCGATACCCCGGGTCTGCGAGGTATCGGATTGCACGATGCCGCAGGCGGGGTCGAGCGGGTGTTCTCCGAGATCGAGGCCTACGCGCACGACTGCGCTTTCCGTGATTGCCAACATCGCAGTGAACCCGGCTGCGCCGTGCAGGAAGCCATAGTCGACGGCAGGTTGGATGTAGGCCGACTCGATCGATACCGCAAGTTGTTACGCGAAAGCGAGCGGGCCGCCACCCGAGGCAACGCCGCTCGTGCGGCGAGCAAGAGAAGCAAAATCCAGAAGCAGATCACGCGCGACCTTCGCGCGACCTATCGATTCCGCGACCGCCAGCGATAACCCCGACCGTGACGCTATCGCTGTGCCACTTACCATCTCGAACGGAGACGAACGCTTTGAGCACTCATACCGACTGGATTTCTCGCGCCGAGACCGACGCCGAGATCCCTGCAATCCGCGAGATCAACCTCGCAGCATTCGATACCGCAGAGGAAGCTGACCTTGTCGACGCCCTACGCGCCGATCCTGCCTGGATAGACGGCCTGTCCATCGTCAGTGCGGGACCCGACGGCAAGCCCGTCGGGTACGCGCTGCTGACTCGCTGTCACGTCGACGATACCCAGGCACTGTGCCTGGGGCCGTGCGCGGTCCTGCCCGAACACCAGAACACCGGGGCGGGTGCCGCTGCGATCCGTGCTGCTCTCGAGGCCGCGGAGCAGGCGGGTGAGAATTTCGTGATCGTTCTCGGACATCCGAACTACTACCCGCGGTTCGGGTTCACCCGCGCTTCCGAATACGGCATCCGGCTCAGTATCGATGTCCCGGACGAGGCATTGATGGCGTTGAGCCTCAGCGCCGAACCGCTGCCCAGCGGCACGGTCCGCTACGCAGCTCCCTTCGGCATATAACCGGAGCCGGAAATGCTCCGCGGACGGACGGAATCTGACGATAACAAATATTGTTATCATGGAATTCGTGACCGCAACATTCAGCGACTTCCTACGAGCTCGCAGGGGCATTCTGGGTCTTACCCAGCGTGATCTTGCGACTCGTTCCGGCGTCAAACAGCCATTGATCGCCGCGTTCGAGACCGGGCGGCGCGTGCCGTCCGAAGCGGCACGGACGGCGTTGATGGACGCGCTTGTCCTGCGACCGTCAGTAGCGTTGGAGATGCGGCGTGACGAGGTGAAGAAGCTCTTCGCGCGGGCGAATCTACCCGAGCCACAGATATTCGGGTCAGTGGCTCGGGGCGACGACGAACCGTCGTCCGACCTGGACCTGATCGTGGACTTCACCGATGGGCATGACATTGTTGATCTGCTGGCGCTTCAGGGCGATCTCGAAGACCTGCTGACGGTGCGTGTGGAGGTCATCGACGGCAGGAGCGCCGGGAAGGTCATCGGAAGTGCGCGAGCGGAATCTGTTGCGCTGTGAATGAACCCGAATCAGGGCGCAACGCACGTGTGTGCCGCCGACTGGAGGATCTCTCGGAAATCGCAGCTGATGCCGCCTATACCGTCGGCCTCGGATTGGATGCGTATCTGGAGGACAGTGCGCCGGGGAGAGTTCTCCGCAACAACGGTCGGCATATCCTGATTCAGGTGGCCACCGTCGTCGAGAAACTGCCGGACGCATACAAAGCAGCACACCCCGATATCGAGTGGGTGGCGATCGGCCGGATGCGGAACCTCATTGCTCATCACTACGACAAGGTCAACGATCGTCTCATCTTCACTACCTTGGCGACACGGATACCTGATCTCGTCGGAAAACTCGGTCTGGTCGACTGAATGGGACGACCCGGCTGCCCCGAGCGAAGCCTCCACTGAGGTCTTCCTCGGGGCCACCGGGCGCCTGTGCCACTCCGCCGACCGACGAATGTGGTCGCTGTGAGCTTCATGGTCTCCCCTTCCGAAGGTGTCTTCAAGGGGGCAGACCTGCCGGCTATCGGAGACTCATGGCCTTGGTGCTGCGACGGTGGAGAACCGTGCACGCACCGGCAATGGCAGCCGTGAGGGCGCCGGTCGCGAGCAACTGGGTGCGGGCGGCGCTGTCGAAAAGCGCCAGCGCCACGATGCCGGCGAGCAGGCCGAGCGTCGCGTACGACAGGTATGGAAAGCCCCACATCTTCAGCGGCAGAGCATCTTCGGTGCCGTTGCGTCGAGCGCGACGTCGCAACACCATGTGCGACACCGCAACGAACGTCCACAGCACCAGGATCGTGGAACCGACCGCGTTGAGCAGCAGCGGGAGAACCTTGTCGGGGTAGGCGTAGTTCAGTCCGACGGTGACGAACCCGAACGCGACCGACGCGAGCACCGCGTTGCGGGGCACCCCGTTCTTCGAGGTGCGCCCGAATGCGGGGTGCGCCGACCCTCGGTGCGACAGCGAGAAGATCATCCGCGACGCGCTGAAGAGCATTGCGTTGAGTGACGACAGCAGGGCCACCACCACGATCACGGTCATCACCGCGGCTGCACCCGGCACGGCACCGGCCTGCAGCACCGCGACGAACGGTCCTGTGGCGAGGTCTTCCGACGTCCACGGCAGGATCGTCACCATCACCAGTACGGAGCCGATGTAGAACAAGAGGATTCGCCAGACCAGGGTACGTACCGCACGGCCGACATTGCGTCGCGGATCGGATGTTTCCGCGGCGGCGATCGCGATGATCTCGGTGCCACCGAAGGCGAAGACGACGATCAGCAGTCCCGCGGCGATGCCGGCGATTCCGGTGGGCGCGAAACCGCCGTGTGCTGTGAGGTTCGCGAACCCGGTGGTGTCGAACGTGGGTACCCAACCCGCGATCATGGCGATCCCGATCGCGAGGAACGCGACGATCGCGGTGATCTTGATTGCGGCAAACCAGAATTCGACCTCACCGAAACGCTTCACGCCCACGAGGTTCACGCCCGTGAGGACGATCATGTAGAACAGGGCCGACGCCCACTGCGGGATGCCGGGAAGCGCCACCGCGGTGATCGCTGCTGCACCAGTCGCTTCGGCGGCGATCACGATGATCACCTGCACCCAGTACAGCCACCCGATCGTGCGTCCGGCGACCGGGCCGAGCGCGGCCTCGGTATGGGTGGAGAACGCGCCGCTGGCCGGGTTCGCGGCTGCCATCTCGCCCATCATCCGCATGATGAACACGACGAGCACTGCCGCAACCAGGAACGAGATCAAGATGGCCGGGCCCGCGACCGCAATTCCCGCGCCGGACCCGACGAACAGTCCGGCACCGATCGCGCCGCCGAGGCTCATCATCACGAGCTGGCGCGGCTTCATCGCGCGATGCAGCCCGGCCGGTTCGGCGGTCGTGGTGGGCGCCGCGACGAGAGTGTCAGTCATCGATGCGCTCCCCGGCGGGAACAAGCTGGTCGAGCGCGATCTCGAAGGCGGTCGCGGCGAGGCCGGTGTGCTCGGCCGAGCGATCGTGGCAGCGTCGCAGCGCGGCTTCGATCGTGCCGGACACATCGCCGAAGATCGCGGCGTCGGACACCTCTGTCTCGCCTTCCATGAGCTGAGCGAACGCGCGGGCCATACCGCAGTTGGCGATGAAATCCGGGATGACGGATAACGATTTGTCGGCGTGCTCGTAGGTCGGGCCGTAGAAGATCTCGTCATCGGCGAACGGAACATTCGCGCCGCTCGCAATCACCTCGAGTCCTGCGGCGGCCATCCGGTCGACCTGCTCTCGGGTGACAAGACGGCTTGCGGCGCACGGGAGGAAGATTTCGGCGCCCAGATCCCAGATCTTCTCGTTCACCTCGGCAAAGGGCTGCATGCGGTCGCTGTTCAAGGCGTTGCCGTTGCGGGTGAGCAACAGGGTGCGGATCTCGTCGAACGACAAGCCTTCGGGCTCGAGGATTCCGCCGTCGCGGTCGATGATGCCCACGATCCGGGCACCGGCCTGCGCGAGATAATAGGCGGCAGCGGCACCGACGTTGCCCCATCCCTGCACGATGACGCGCTTCCCCGCAAGATCATCACCGGGATACAGGCGCTGGTGGTGGCGTACCGATTCGGCGACACCCCATCCGGTGATCAGATCGGCCACGGTGTATTTCGCGTCGAGCGCCGGTGTGAATCGCGGATCCTCCACAACCTTCGCGACGCCGAGCCGCAGCTGCCCGACGCGCTGAATGCGCTGGCGCTCGTCGTTGCCGAAATGCCCTGTGACAACGCCTTCCTGGGGGTGCCAGAGGCCGTTGGCCTCGGTGATCGGGACGACCTCGGCCATCTCGTCGACGTTGAGGTCCCCTCCGGTGCCGTAGTAGGCGCGCAGCAGCGGTGCGACGGCGGCGAACCAGCGTCGCAGGACGCCGTCCTTGCGGGGATCTGACGGGTCGAAATCGATGCCGGACTTCGCGCCACCGATCGCCGGGCCCGACACGGTGAACTTGATCTCCATGGTCTTCGCGAGCGACTCGACTTCGCGGCGATCCAGTCCGCGCCGCATACGGGTGCCGCCGCCGGCGGCCCCGCCGCGCAGTGAGTTGATGACGACCCAGCCGCGGGCGGTGGTGTCGGTGTCGTGCCATTCGAAGACGATTTCGGGGGCTTTGTCTTCGAATTTCGTCAGCAGGTTCTTCATAGCGAAGAACTGTGACGGCAGTAACAATCAGCCCGCAACTGCGGCTCAGGCAACTGTGCACGGTGCGGAGGTCCGGAGCTGCCCCGGCCGGATTTTCTGTGCAATCCGCACAGTTGTATCGATTCCTGCTGGTGAATCAGGTCAACGACGGTATGCCGGCGCCTTCGCCGATCGTTCGGGCTCGAGTGTTCGCAGCAGTGGCATCGCGCGGTAATGCACCACTTCGGACAGCACCATCACGCTGGTCGACCGAGCGACGATCGACGACCTGTTCAATTCGATGAGAGTCTGCTGTAGCCCGATGTGTGAATCGGCACCGATGCGGCACAGAATGTCGCCTGCTCCCGTCGTAGCGAATGCTTCGAGCACTCCGGGAATCGCCTCCAGTACTTCGGTGACCGCCTCGAGTGCGCCTTGAACGATCTCCATCGTCACGAAGGCCTGAACTTCGAATCCTGCTGCAGCCAGGTTGATTCGGGGCTCGTATCCGGCGATGACGCCGGTGTCCTCCAGTCGCTTGAGGCGTGCAGAGACCGTCGCGCGCGCGACCGTCAGGCGACGTGACAATTCGAGTGCACCGATCTTCGGATCGGCGTGCAGCGCGTCGAGCAGCGCAAAATCCAACTCGTCCAGTTGTACGGGCTCGCGCATGGCGGGTCCTTCCCATCGAGCCGCAAATTCTATGCCGATTGTATAGCTGTACGTCCACTCTCCTGTGGATTCGAGCCAACACGACCAGTTGGGAAAGGGGACGTTGCGCGACCCCGTTCGATGGGTTTCTCCTGGTGATACACGACACATCGACCGGTGCCGCAGACGGCGGCAGGAGGTTCACGACATGACGCTCGAATACACCCTCACCGACAGCGAGAAGCTCGCTCACCTCGACGCCGACGAGCTGCATCGACTCGTCGGGCTCGTCGAATACGACAGCGACAGTGACCCGTTCCCCGTGAGCGGCTGGGATGCGGTGGTGTGGGTGGTCGGTAATGCCACCCAGACCGCGCACTACTTCCAGTCCGTCTACGGAATGGAACTCGTCGCCTATTCCGGTCCGAACACCGGAAACCGTGACCATCACGCATACGTATTGCGCAGCGGGGCTGTGCGATTCGTGGTCAAGGGCGCGGTCGACCCGGGCAGCGCGCTGATCGAGCATCATCGACGCCACGGCGACGGTGTCGTCGACATCGCGCTGCAGGTGCCCGACGTCGACAAGTGCGTCGAACATGCCCGCCTGCAGGGCGCGACGATCATCGAGGAGCCCCGAGACATCGCCGACGAGCACGGCACCGTGCGTACCGCGGCGATCGCGACGTACGGCGACACCCGCCACACCCTCGTCGACCGGTCACGCTACAACGGGCCGTACCTGCCCGGGTACGTCGAGCGCACCTCCACCTTCCGCAAGCGTGACGGTGCCCCGAAGCGGCTGTTCCAGGCCCTCGATCACGTGGTCGGCAATGTCGAGCTGGGCCGGATGGACGAGTGGGTCGATTTCTACAACCGGGTCATGGGATTCACGAACATGGCGGAGTTCGTCGGAGACGACATCGCCACCGATTATTCGGCGCTCATGAGCAAGGTCGTGTGCAACGGCAACCACCGCGTCAAGTTCCCGCTCAACGAGCCGGCGATCGCCAAGAAGCGTTCGCAGATCGACGAGTATCTCGACTTCTATCAGGGCCCGGGCGCGCAGCATCTCGCACTCGCCACGAACGACATTCTCACCACAGTGGATTGGTTGCGGGCCGAAGGCGTCGAATTCCTCGCGACCCCCGACGCGTACTACGAGGACCCCGAACTGCGCGCGCGGATCGGTGAGGTGCGGGTCCCGATCGAGGAACTCCAGAAGCGCGGGATTCTCGTCGATCGGGACGAGGACGGGTATCTGCTCCAGATCTTCACGAAGCCGATCGGTGACCGCCCGACAGTGTTCTTCGAACTCATCGAACGCCACGGGTCGCTGGGATTCGGTAAGGGGAACTTCAAAGCACTGTTCGAGGCGATCGAGCGAGAGCAGGCTGCGCGAGGCAACTTCTGATCGTGTTCTGATCGCGCGATGAGTTCCTCACCTCGGGCCGGTCTGCACTGGCAGAAACTCCGAGTGAAGGGACCGGCCGATGCCGAAGTCTGCACATCCGTATGTTGCCGGGGAACGGCGAGACCTCCTCGAGGTACTCGACCGACTCGACGAGCAGCAGTGGGCCACTGCGTCGCTGTGTGAAGGGTGGCGGATTCGAGAAGTGCTCGCGCACACCACCGCAGCGTTTCGCTACAGCATTCCGAAGCTCGTTTTCGCGATGGTGAAGGCGCGAGGTGACGTCAACCGCGCGTCCGACGCGTGTGCCCGTGCCGACACTCGTGCATTGTCGGACGCAGAACTACTCGACAGTCTGCGGATGAACATCGAGCATCCGTGGCATCCTCCGGGAGATGGGCCGGAGGCAACACTGTTCCACGAAGTGATTCATGGTCTCGACATGACCGTCGCGCTCGGCATCGACCGAACGGTGCCGAGCGAGCGCATCGAGATGATGACCGGATCACTGAAGCCCAAGGCCATCGACTTCTTCGGCGCCGATCTGACCGGTGTCCGATTGGAGGCCGACGATCACGACTGGTCGTTCGGCGCTGGCTCTACGGTCACCGGATCGGCTCAGCATCTCCTGCTGGTCCTGACCGGCCGGACGCTTCCGCCGGGTCTGTTGTCAGGGGAGCAGAGCGGACGGTTCACCGCAGGGGTGTGAACCTGTTCGCGGGGTGTCAGGCGAGTTGCGTGAGACGGGTGCGCAGCGCCTGCTCGGTCTGTCGTACGGCCGTGCCCACGATCGGCTCGATGAGTTTGCCGAGGGCGCGGCCGGCGAGGCCCCCGGGAAGTTCGTAGCCGAAGATGACGTCCAGGCGGGCTTGCCCGCCGTCGAGTTCGGTGAACTTCCACGACGATGACGTCCGGAAACCCGAGACCGACGACAACACGATGACCTTGCTGTGTTCCCATTCGACGATCTCGACGCGGGAATCGAGGTTCTTCGGGCCGACCCGCATGGTGGCGTCGAACATCGCGCCGAGGCCCTGGATCTGTGCTCCGACCGGTTCGAATCGGACGACGCCGAACATCCACTCGGGGACGGTGCGATGGTCGTCGACGTAGTCGAACGCGACGTCGACAGGAACATTCGCGACGGCGCTGTGGCGGACCTCGATCATGGTGAGTAGATCCCTTCGACACTTGTTTCTGTTACGTAGGGTAGCTATTACTTTTCGGTGCGGGAAGAGGCGCGTCCGAAGTTCTCTCCCGAAATGCCGGAAAACCTGTTTCACTCTGCGGTAGATCGCGTGGTTCCCATCGCATAGGAGGCTTCGGTGAAGGTCAAGGCGGCAGTGGTCAAGGGCGTGAACCAGCAGTGGGAGATCGAGGAGATCGATCTCGGCGACCCGGTGGCGGGTGAGGTGCAGGTCAAGCTCGCGGCGTCCGGGTTGTGCCACTCCGATGAACATCTGCGTACCGGAGCGTCACCACTCCCGTCGTTCCCTGCGCTCGGTGGTCACGAGGGTGCGGGCGTCGTCACCAAGGTCGGTCCGGGCGTGACCTCGGTGGCGGAGGGCGACCACGTCGTACTCGCGTTCATCCCGGCATGCGGACGGTGTCGCTCGTGCGCGAAGGGACTGCAGAACATCTGCGACGAGGGCGCCGGACTCCTCACCGGAAAGGCGATTTCCGACAAGACCAACCGGGTGACGCTGGACGGCGAGCCGGTCATCCAGATGTGCCTGCTCGGTACTTTCGCCCCGTATGTCACGGTCAACGAGGCCTCGGTCATCAAGATCGAGAAGGATATCCCGCTCGAGAAGGCTGCGCTTCTCGGTTGCGGTGTCGCGACCGGCTGGGGATCGGCGACGGCAATCGGCGGCACCAAGGTCGGTGATGCGGTGGTCGTGATCGGCGTCGGTGGCGTCGGTATCAACTCCGTGCAGGGCGCGGCCCACGCCGGTGCGCGCTTCGTGATCGCGATCGATCCTGTCGAATTCAAGCGGGACAAGGCCAAGGAATTCGGTGCGACGCACACCTTCGCGTCGCTCGAGGAGGCCGCGCCGGTGATAGGTGAGATCACCTGGGGCGCAATGGCAGACGTCACGATCATCACCGTCGGTGAGATTCACGGCGACATGATCGCGCCTGCGCTCGCGGTGACCGCGAAGGGCGGCCAAGTCGTGGTCGTCGGTATGGGTGACGCGCGGGATACCGAGGTCACCATGAGTCTGTTCGAGCTCACGCTGCTGCAGAAGCGGGTGCAGGGCGCGATCTTCGGCGGTGTCGGGCCGCGTTCGCAGATCCCGAAGCTGCTCGAGTTGTACCGCAACAATCAACTCGAACTCGATGGTCTCGTCACCAAGACCTACAAGCTCGAAGACATCAACGAGGGCTATGCCGACATGCTCGCAGGCAAGAACCTGCGCGGGGTCATCGTCTACGGCGACGACGACTACTGAGTCTGTATGGGATGGCCGTCCTTTACCGTGATGTCCATGGACACGCGTGAGGATCAGGTCTCCGGCGACACCGGGTCGTGGCGAGATTACGGCCCGGTGTCGTTACCGAAACCTCTGGCTGCCGCACTCGACGCGTTCGCCGAGCGAGGCTACGACGGCACCTCCATCCGGGAGATCGCCGCGCGCGCGGAACTCTCCGTCCCCGGTCTCTATCACCATTACCCGTCGAAGCAGGCGCTCCTGGTGTCGCTGACGACGGCCGTGATGAACGAGTTGCTGGACCGCAGCCGTCGTGCCCTCGCAGAGGCCGGACCGACGCCGTCCGAGCGGTTCGACGCGGTGGTCGAGTCGCTGTTGCGGTTCCACATGTTCCGCCGCGACCAGGCATTCGTCGCTTCCACGGAGATGCGCAGCATGGAGGCCGAAAGTCGCGAGGCATACGTCGCGCTGCGCGACGAGCAGCAGCGCATGATCGACGACATCATCGAAGCGGGAGTCGAGTCGGGGGAGTTCACGACGCCGTTTCCCAAGGATGCGGGACGCGCGGTGGCGACGATGTGCATCGGGGTGGCCGATTGGTATCGCCCGGATGGCGCGCTCACCCCCGATGAGCTCGTCCGGCGGAATCTCGCCATTGCGCGCAGTGCTGTAGGGGCGCGCTGAGCTTCCGCTCGTCTTGACCGGACCGGCGCGGATATGTCACGGTATCCGTAACCGAGCGATCGATCGGTCGGTGTGGAGAGGGAGTGATCATGGCAGTCGATCTGTCGTATTCGGATCAGGTAACCGGCCTGGTCACGAAGACCGAAACATTCATCCGCGACCACGTGTTGCCCATCGAGGACGCCAACGGTGGTGACATCACCGCTGCGGGCGGCGACGCCATCCGTGCGGACCTGCAGAAGGCCGCGAAGGATGCGGGAGTCTTTGCACCCCACGCCCCCGTCGAGTACGGCGGACACGGTCTCGGCATGTCCGACCGCGCACCCGTCTTCGAAGCGGCGGGCTACTCGCTGTTCGGACCTACCGCACTGAACATCGCCGCGCCCGACGAGGGCAACGTGCACATGCTGGCGCACATCGCGAGCGACGAACAAAAACAGCAGTTCCTCGCCCCGCTCGCGGCGGGCGATGTCCGCTCCGCGTTCGCGATGACCGAACCCGCCCCGGGCGCAGGTGCCGATCCCAACGCGCTCAACACCCGCGCCGAGAAGGTCTCGGGTGGATGGAAAATCAACGGCCGCAAGCACTTCATCACCGGAGCCGATGGTGCCGGATTCTTCATCATCATGGCGCGCACGTCCGGTGAACCCGGCCAGCGCGGCGGCGCCACCATGTTTCTGGCCCCGGCGGACACCCCGGGCCTGACGGTCGGCAGGCACATCGGCACCCTCGACAAGTCCATGCTCGGCGGTCACTGCGAGGTGACGTTCGAGGATCTGTTCGTCCCGGACTCCGCCGTGCTCGGTGAAGCCGACCAGGGCTTCGCCTACGCGCAGGTCCGGCTGGGCCCGGCGCGCATGACCCACGTGATGCGCTGGCTCGGTGCTGCCCGCCGTGGTCACGACGTCGCCGTCGGATACGTCTCCGAGCGTGAAGGCTTCGGCTCGAAGCTCGGCGATCTCGGCATGATCCAGAAGATGGTCGCCGACAACGAGATCGACATCGCCGCCACCCGTGCTCTGCTCACGCAGGCATGTTGGGAGCTCGACCAGCGCTCCCACGCCGCCAACGCCACCTCCATCGCCAAGACCTTCGCGGCCGAGGCGATCTTCCGGATCGTCGACCGCTCGGTGCAGATGTGCGGCGGTCTCGGCGTATCGGAAGATCTGCCGCTCGCCCGTCTCTCGCGTGAAGTCCGTCCCTTCCGGGTGTACGACGGGCCGTCCGAGGTGCACCGTTGGGCCATCGCGAAGCGCACCGTCGGGGCCGCCCGTAAGGCTGCCGCTGCGAAGGCAGCCACGTCATGACCACGGTGCACCACGAAGGCCTCGATCTTCCTGCCCTCCAACGATTCCTGTCGGAATCCGGGGTAGGCGTCGAAGGTGAACTGCGTGCGGAACTCATCGCAGGCGGCAAATCCAACCTCACCTACGGCATCTTCGACGACACATCGAAGTGGGTACTCCGCCGTCCTCCCACCGCCGGTCTGACACCCTCTGCGCACGACGTGGCCCGTGAATTCCGCATCACGTCCGCGCTGCAGGACAGCGGAGTGCCGGTAGCGCGGACGATCGCGTTGTGCGAGGACGACGCAGTGATGGGCGCACCGTTCACTGTTGTCGAGCATGTCGACGGACGCGTCATCCGCAGCAAGGACGACCTCGACACTCTGACCGACGACGAGATCGCACGCTGCACCGACGAACTCGTCCGCGTCATCGCAGCCTTGCACAATGTCGACTTCCGTGCCGTCGGCCTGGGCGAACTCGGCCGCCCCGATGGGTACGTCACCCGGCAGGTGAAACTGTGGGCGAGCCAGTGGGGCCGGGTCAAGACACGTGAACTTCCGGACCTCGAACGTCTGCATGCGTCACTCACCGATTCGATTCCCGAATCGCCTGCACCGTCGATCGTGCACGGCGACTACCGCATCGACAACACCATCCTCGACCGGAACGATGTCGGAACAATTGCGGCAGTGGTGGACTGGGAACTGTCGACACTCGGCGACCCGCTCACCGATCTCGCGCTGATGTGCGTGTATCGGCATCCGGCACTCGACGATGTGCTCGGATTCCCTGCCGCGTGGACGAGTCCGCGCCTGGCTGCCAATGACGATCTGGTCCAGCGATACGCGGTGGCCTCGGGTCGCGACATCGCGCACTGGGACTTCTACATGGGGCTCGCGTACTTCAAGCTCGCCGTGATCGCCGAAGGCATCAACCACCGGTGGCGAGTCGGCGCGACCATCGGAGACGGGTTCGACAAGGCAGGCGAAGCAGTTCCCGCCCTTGTCGCAGCCGGTCTCGACGCAATGAAGGGAGCAGACTCGTGACGGCGAGTGCACTGGTGACCGGGGCGTCACGCGGCATCGGGTTCGGTGTCGCGGTGAGGCTCGCCGAGCAGGGATATGCCCTCACGATCTCGGCACGCGACGAGGAGCGGCTCGAGAAGGCCGCCGGTCGACTGCGTGAGGCGGGTGCCGCAGAAGTACGCGCGGTCGCCGCCGATCTCGCCGATCCCGAAGTGGCGGCACGGGTGGTCGGTGCGCACGAGGAATCGTTCGGCACGATGCGGGCCCTGATCCTCAACGCCGGTGTCGGCACCGCGGGCGCGATCGCAGAATTCCCGGCACGGCGCTTCAACAAGACACTCGCGGTGAACCTCGCCGCACCGTTCGCGTTGCTCCAGGCATCGCTGCCGCTGTTGCGGGCAGCTGCTGCAGCAGACCCTGCCCGAGGCGCGAAAGTGGTGGCCTTGTCATCCATCACCGGCGTGTATGCCGAAGCCGGGCTTGCGGCCTACGGCGCGACGAAGGCCGCGTTGATCTCTCTGATCGAGACCCTCAATCTCGAAGAATCCGGCAACGGAGTCTCCGCGTCGGCGATTGCGCCGGCCTATGTCGACACCGACATGTCGGACTGGATCAAGGAGAAGATCCCCGCGGAGACGATGCTCGAGGTCAACGACGTCGTGGAACTGGTCGACGCGCTGCTCAAGTTGTCGTCGCGCGCGGTGCTGCCGCGGCTGGTGCTCAGTCGTGCCGGCTCGAGCATGTACGAGGCGTGACGGCCCCTGCGGTTGTGGCCGAACGTCACCTTCATGCAGTTCAACGGCATGAAGGTGACGTTCGGTCAATGAGGCGTCAGTCGTTCTGGGGCTTGTCCTCGCCGCGGCGGAACAGGAAATTGAAGCCGGGCATTCCGGTGATGGCCTGACGCACGTCCTTGGCGACCTCGAGCAGTTCGTGAAGTTCCGGCCCGACGGTCTCGAGGGTCGCCAGGACCGGCATCAGGCCGACCATTCGCTGGGAGAGTTCCGGGAACTGATCGAGCATCAGAATCGCCGCGTGCACTTCGTCGGGCGACAGTTCGTCGAGGAATTGCGACGCCAGCGGTGCTGCCTGCTTCGCGAGCGGCGCGTAGGTATCGAGCAGTTCACCGGCGACGTCGGTGCTGGCACCCGCCGACTCGATGACCTGCTTCGCGTGGGCAGCGGTACCCGCAGCTTCCTCGACGACCAGCGTGGTCGCCTCGATCACCGCGGCTGCGCGTGCAACGGCTGCGGCAGCGTCGGTGACGACACCGTCGACACGTGCGACGAGCGATTCGCTGGTGTCGAGCAGTACTTCGACGCGAGCGGGAATCGTTGCGGCGAAAACAGCCGTGGCGACCGTGCCCTCGACGAGGGTGCGTGCTGCACCGGTGATCGATCCGACGAGGGGCAGCGGTGGCAGCGAGATCATCTGCCCATAGTGCCCGAACCGGGCACCTCACGTTTTCGCCGCCCCGTGCGTCTACCCAATGTAGACCTTGCACCGGATGGAAGGATCGAAGCCGTGACCGCATCACGTACCCATACTGTGATCGGCTCGCCGATCGGCGAGCTGACCCTCGTGAACACCGACGGAGTGCTGTCGGGCCTCTACATGCCCGATCACCACCCTGCCCCGGATCGCGACGGCTTCGGACCACAGAGCACTGCCGGGTTCGAGGTCGCCACCGCCCAACTCCGCGAGTACTTCGACGGCACACGCACGACCTTCACGATCCCGCTCGCGCCGGCGGGTACCGAGTTCCAGCACACAGTGTGGGCAGCGCTTCGAGCCATCGAATTCGGCACCACCTCGACCTACGGGGAAGTGGCAGCCGCGATCGGTCGCCCCACCGCGGTTCGGGCGGTCGCGGCGGCCAATGCACGGAACCCACTGAGCATCGTCGTTCCGTGCCACCGCGTCATCGGCAGCAGCGGCAAACTCACCGGATACGCCGGGGGAGTAGAGCGCAAACTGTTCCTCCTCGAGCAGGAGAAGCGGATAGCCCATGCCCCCACACCGGCCTGAGACACATCTGCCACCGTTCGAACGGGTCGTGGCCGAGCACGGTCCGACGGTGCTCCGGGTGTGCCGCGCCATGCTCAGCGCCGCCGATGCCGACGACGCGTGGTCGGAGACGTTCCTCGCGGCACTGCGTGCGTACCCGGATCTGAAGCCGGACGCCAACCTCGAGGCGTGGCTCGTGACCATCGCGCATCGAAAGGCCATCGACGTCCACCGCGTGCACGGGCGCACACCGATACCTACCGAGGTGCTACCCGAGCGGGCATCGACCACCGACCTTCCCGGCGCCGGCGACGACGAACTGTGGGGCGAGGTTGCGGCCCTCCCGTTCACCCAGCGCGCCGCGCTGGTCTACCACTACATCGGCGGACTGCGGTACGCGGAAATCGGTGAACTGCTGGGCAACACCGCAGAAGCTGCACGTCGTGCCGCATCCGACGGCCGTGCAGCATTGCGTCGTCACTACAGCACCGAGACAGGGAGCGTGTCATGACCTTTCCGACGCCACCGGTCGCGAAGTCCGATCTTGCGTGGCTGCATCGACAACTCACGATCGATGCCGAAGCCGCCGGCCTCCTCGACGTCGCCTACCGGACCGTCGACACCACGGTCGGTCCTCTGCTGCTCGCTGCGACCGACGCCGGACTCGTTCGCGTCGCGTACGTCGCCGACGGACAGGACGACGTGCTGGACGACCTCGCGGCGCGGATCAGCCCTCGCATCCTCGAAGCGCCGCGCCGACTCGACATCGTGGCGACGCAGCTCGACGAGTACTTCGAGGGCAATCGCGCATCGTTCGATCTGCCGCTCGACCTCCGGCTCGCCACCGGGTTCCGGCGCGATGTGATCACGCACCTCCCCGACATCGCTTACGGGCACACCGCCAGCTACGCCGAAGTCGCGGCGGCGGCAGGCAGCCCGAGGGCTGTGCGTGCAGTTGGTACTGCCTGTGCGAAGAACCCTCTGCCCGTGATCGTTCCCTGCCATCGGGTGGTGCGCAGCGACGGCGGGATCGGGCAGTACGTCGGGGGTATCGAGGCGAAACAAACTCTGCTGAGCCTCGAGACCGCGGCATGACGATCCTGCAACTGCCAGTGACACCGCCGTTCGCTGCGTCCGCGATGCTCGATGCACTGCGGAGCCACACGGTCGCGGGTTATGAGCGGCACGACGCACAGACCCGCACGCACAGCCGCGCGGTCCGGGCTCGCGGTGGCCCCGCGGTGGTGTCGGTGACGTTCGCGAGCGATTCCGAAGCCTTTCATGTCACTGCACGGATCGACGCCGCCGACGATCGCGACGTGCCCGAACTCGAACAGCGCATCCGCACCTGGCTGGACCTCGACGCCGAATCGACCGTGATCGACGCGGCGCTGGGAGCAGACCCGATCCTCGCACCCCTCGTATCGGGAAGGCCTGGCCTGCGCGTGCTCGGCGCCACCGACTGGTTCTCCACCGCTGTGCAGACAGTGCTCGGGCAGCAAGTGAGTCTTGCGGCGGGCGCGACGTTCACGGCGAGACTCGTTGCAGCATACGGAGAACCCGATTTCGACGGGTTGCGATGTTTCCCGACGCCGCAGCGTCTCAAGGGTATCGATCCGGACGAACTGAAGACGACGGTTCGAATCACTGGGGCGCGCTCACGTACGGTGTATGCGCTGGCGAACGCTGCAGCCGACGGACTCGACCCGGCATCGAGCTCCGAGTTTCGTGACGACCTACTCGTGCTGCCGGGAATCGGACCGTGGACCGTCGACTACCTGTCGTTGAGGGCCCTCGGCGACCGCGACGCCTTTCCCTCCGGCGACCTCGTGCTGCGCCGAGCATTGGGAGGCATCACTGCCGGTGAAACGACCACGCGCGCAGAATCATGGCGGCCGTGGCGCGCCTACGCCGTATCTCACCTGTGGACACACGCCGCCTACCGTGTGGCAGGTGGCCGACCTGATCGCGGACAGTAGGTTCACCGGCGCACTGGGGTACGGGATTTCTCCTCGGCTGCATCGAGCGCCGGCGCCAGGAGGGAAAGTGCCGCACGGAGCTCGTCGGCAAGTGCACCGGACACCATGATCAGGCCGGTGCCGGCGAGGGGCTCGGTGGCCGGTCGCAGCCACCGGTCGAGCGCGATACGGACCGCGGCCGTCACGCTGGCAGCGAGTACGCGGGCTGCGCGCTCGTCGGTGTCTTCGAGGCGGTCGGCGATTGCGTCGGCCAGGGGGTGCTCCATCGCGCTCGTGGAGCCGAGGAACACCTCTCGAAGGGCCGGGTGGGTGGTGATCAGCAGCAGTGCGTCGCGGTGATGTTCGCTCGGGGCCGTGTACTGCTCGACGATCGCATCGGTGATGGCATCGACAAGCCGGGTGGCCGACGGGTGCGCTGCAATTGCTGCCGCGACCTGGGCCTCCCGCTCGGCGGTGACGGCGGCCACGATCGCGTGCTCGCGACTGGGGAAATAGTTGTTGTAGGTCCTGGGTGAGACACCGGCCGCCTCGGCGATCTCTTCGACGCGCACGTTCTCGGGTCCGCGTTCGCGCGCGAGCTGTAGTGCTGATTCGCGTAGTGCTCGGCGTGTGGCCTGTTTCTTTTTCTCTCGCCATCCCTGTGTCGTCGTCACGACACCAGCATGACACTGTAGGTGCGTGCACGCAATATTGCGTGCACGCATGTTGATGCCTACTGTGGGCGATCGAAGCAGCCAGCGGACGAAAGGGACGGGTAGATGCGCGGCAAGGGCATGACATACGACACCGGCTTCGTCCGGAACGGCAAGACCTCACGTGAGGAGTTCGCCCCCGAGGTGGTCAGGCGCGAACTTGCCATCATCCGGAACGATTTGCACTGCACCGCAGTCCAGATCACCGGCGGTGACCCCGCTCGACTCGAACTCGCCGGCCGTTATGCCGCGGAGTTGGGGTTGGAGGTCTGGTTTTCCCCCTATCCACTGGAACTGACTCCCGGCGAGATCGTGACCTTGTTCGCCGACTGCGCCGAGCGAGCCGAACGGATACGACGCTCGGGCGCCGAGGTCGTATTCGTCGCCGGTGTCGAGCTGAGTATCATGAACCGCGGATTCACCTCTGGTGAAAGCACTTCCGAGCGTCTGGACCACCTACTCGGAGACCCTGAATTCCGGTCTGCCCGGTTCGCCGAGGTGAGCACCCGTCTCAACGACTTCTTCTGTGAGGCACTGCCGATCGTTCGCGCACACTTCCGGGGCAAAGTCACATACGCATGCATACAGTTCGAGCACGTCGATTGGGCGCCGTTCGACTATCTGTCGATCGAGCTGATTCGCTCGGCAGAGGTGGCCGACCGTTTTCGTGAGGGTGTGCGCACGCTGGTCGCACAAAGAAAGCCGGTGGCCGTCACCGGATTCGGAACAGCAACGTGGCACGGAGCCGGCGACATGGCGCCGCGCAGCATGGATATCGTCGAGTACGACGAGCACGGTGACCCGATCCGGTTGCAGGGGCACTACAGACGTGACGAGGCAGGCCAGGCCGACTATCTGCGCGAGCTGTTGGAGATCTTCGACACCGAGGGCGTCGACGGCACCTTCGTGTTCCTCTTCGCGCTGTACAACCACCCCCATCGCCCGGACGGCGACCCGCGTGATGATCTGGATCTCGCCAGCTTCGGGATCGTCAAGGTTCTCGAGAATCACCGCGGGCAGACGTACCCCGATATGGCGTGGGAGCCGAAAGAGTCGTTCACTGCGGTGGCCGAGCACTACCGACGCTGATGCCCGCCGCCTGGTCGAACGCGCACATCGACAGCGTCGGCGACGGTACGGCCCTCATTCGTGCAGGCCGTCCTGATCTCGGATTCCACGCCATGTGCGCAGGTGGGAACGCGCCGGGTTACTGCTGAGGATTTCGTTCTCGGCGATGAGGACGGCGAGTTGGTCGTGCAGGATGCCCCATCGCGTGCGCTTGCTCGACGGTGAAGGTCTCGCCCTGCAGGCAGGTGCGGGAGGCCACGGGCTGTCCCCACGCGTAGGTGAGCGGCACGGTGTGACGCGGATACGTGAACAGTCGAACCGCTGGTCAGCGGGGTGTGTTCGTCTTGTCGGGTGGCCTGCGGTCGGCGCCTTCGAGCACATTGACTTCACGTTTGTGGCTACCCGGCCCGACATGCGCCTCCGCGCGCATCCGCTCCGACATGTGCGGGTAGTGCAGCTCGAACGCGGGCCGTTCGGAGCGGATGCGCGGCAGTTCGGTGAAGTTGTGGCGCGGCGGCGGGCAGGTGGTGGCCCATTCGAGTGAATTGCCGTAACCCCACGGGTCGTCGACGGTGACGACCTGCCCGTAGCGGTAGCTCTTGAACACGTTCCACACGAACGGCAGCGTCGAGGCCCCCACGATGAACGCCCCGATCGTGGAGATTGCATTGAGCGTGGTGAACCCGTCGGACGGCAGATAGTCCGCATAGCGACGCGGCATGCCCTCGTTTCCCAGCCAGTGCTGCACCAGGAACGTGGTGTGGAACCCGACGAATGTCAGCCAGAAATGCCACTTACCGAGCCGCTCGTCCATCATCCGGCCTGTCATCTTCGGGAACCAGAAATAGATGCCGGAATACGTCGCGAAGACGATGGTGCCGAACAGCACGTAGTGGAAGTGCGCCACCACGAAGTAGGTGTCGTGAACGTGGAAATCCAGTGACGGGCTCGCGAGGATGATCCCGGTCAGTCCGCCGAACAGGAAGGTGATGAGAAAGCCGAGGGCGAACAGCATCGGCGTCTCGAACGTGATCTGCCCTCGCCACAACGTGCCGATCCAGTTGAAGAACTTCACCCCGGTCGGTACCGCGATGAGGAAGGTCATGAACGCGAAGTACGGCAGTAGCACCGCTCCGGTCGCATACATGTGGTGCGCCCACACCGCGACCGACAGAGCGGCGATCGCGATGGTCGCGTACACCAGGCCGGTGTACCCGAAGATCGGTTTGCGGCTGAAGACCGGGAAGACCTCGGTCACGATTCCGAAGAACGGTAAGGCGACGACGTAGACCTCGGGGTGCCCGAAGAACCAGAACAGGTGCTGGTAGAGCAGCACACCACCGGTCGCGGGGTCGTAGATGTGTCCGCCGAGGACCCGATCGACGAACGCGCCCATGAACGCCGCGGTCAGGAGGGGAAACACGAGCAGGACCAGGATCATGGTGATGAAGATGTTCCAGGTGAAGATCGGCATCCGGAACATGGTCATGCCCGGGGCGCGCATGCACACGACGGTGGTGATCATGTTGACGCCGCCGAGGATCGTGCCGAGGCCGGTGACCGCCAAGCCGAGAAACCACAGGTTCGCGCCGACGCCGGGTGTGTGGATAGCGTTGGCGAGCGGCATGTAGGAGGTCCAGCCGAAGTCCGGCCCACCACCGGGGGTGATCAGGCTGGACAGCACCACCACGGCACCGAACAGGAACAGCCAGTAGCTGAATGCGTTCAATCGTGGAAATGCGACGTCGGGTGCGCCGATCTGCAGCGGGAGGATGTAGTTGGCGAAGCCGAACACGATGGGTGTCGCATAGAGCAGCAGCATGATGCCGCCGTGCATGGTGAACAGCTGGTTGTACTGCTCGTTCGACAGGAATTGCAGTCCCGGCACGGCGAGTTCGGTGCGCATCAACAGTGCCATCAGACCACCGGCAAGGAAGAAGCCGAAGGCGGTGACGATGTACATGATCCCGAGCGTTTTGGGATCGGTGGTGGTGATCAGCCGGTACAGCACCGACCCTTTGGGGGCGTACCGCTGCGGATACGGTCTCGTCGCTTGCGCTTCTACTATCACCGGTTCCATGGGATCTCCTCGGAGGAGCTGTGCTTTCACCAGTGGATGGCCTGTGGTGCACAGGTGATCGTTGCCGGAATCCACCAGTGTTCCGAGCGTAAGCCGCGGGTCGTTCGGCCACTGCGGATCTACTGAATTCAGACCTCAGGTACGCGTTGGTGGAGGGTCATGAGCAGATGATCGAAGGTGCTGCGACTTATGGCCTCTGTCGCGGAACCGCTGGTGACTTCCCGCACGAGTTGTTCTGCGAGTGCGCGCAATTTGATGTTGGTCTCCTGTGATCGCCACGCGAGCACCTCGAAGGCGCGTTGCGCCGAGATGGCATAGACCGCCATCAGCATCCCCTTGGCCTGGTCGATGACGGCTCGGGTTTCGGCGAGTGCCGCCACCGCGTCGTCTACGCCGCCTCGGACCTCGTCCTCGATCTCGTCGGTCACGTCGAGATAGAACCCGGTTGTGCCCAGTATCTCGCCGTGGTCGCCCCGCAATTGGCTGCCGACCACCGCAACGTGCTTGACGGTGCCCTTCGTGTCGATGATGCGGTGCCGGCTGCTGAACGGTGCGCCCGACATCCGCACCGCGGTGAACAGTTTCGCGAGCTGTTCCTTGTCGTCGGGGTGCTTGTGCTGCAACATCAACTCGACGGTGGGATGGACCGTGCCCGGTTCGTAGCCGTGCAGGATCGCCACCGCGTCGGACCATTCCCATGTGTCGTCGGCGAGCAGGTACCGAAAGCTCCCGATGTGGTCCCACGACCGGTGGGCGACCAGATCGATCTGTTCGGGTGCGTCGCCGGCACCTGAAGCGTGGTCCGTCATACGAGCGATTATGCGACAGTTCTCGACGAAGGCGACGCAAGCCGTAGAGTCCTTCTCAGGCCATCGCCATCGGGTGTTGTCAGCTGGGTCACGCCGATCACGTCGACACCGGCCGACCTGTACACCGTTGAGGTCGACTACGCCCGCAGCAGCACTACCACCCACGCCGAAGCCCATTTTCATGCGCCGCGTCCGGCTGCGCTGTCTGGCCAATCCTGTCGGACTGTTCGTCGCCGACTCTCGCGGCCACAGCCCCCGGAAGAACCGCGCCGGTCACGTTCGGCACGTGTAGGGCCGGTCGCCAGGTACGTGCAACAGAAATCGGCGTCATCCGGTCCCCGCTGACCGAACCTGCCAGACTGACGAAGATGGACACGCCCTCTCCCCGTAAAGCGGCAACAGACCAGGACCTCGGCGGGGAAAGTATGCGCACCGTGCTCATCGCATTCGGCGCGAACTTTGCCGTCGCACTGGCCAAGACGGCCGCTGCATTGTTCACCGGATCTGCCTCCATGGTCGCCGAAGCCGCACACTCCTGGGCCGACACGGGCAATCAGATCTTCCTTCTGATCGCCAACCGTAGAAGCGCACGTGCTGCCGACACGAACCATCCACTCGGCTATGGCCGAGAAGCGTACGTGTGGTCACTGTTGGCTGCGGTCGGCCTTTTCGTCGCCGGCTCTGCGGTGTCGGTTTGGCACGGCATCACCGAACTGATCCACGAGAGCGCGGGCGGTGAAAACTATGCGATCGGCTACATCGTGCTGGCCGTCGCGTTCGTCCTGGAAGGCATCTCGCTGCTGCAGGCCACCCGCCAGCTCGGCGGTGAGGCCGACCGCGCAGACCGGGACATTCTGGATTACGTGCTCGAGACGTCGGATCCCACATTGCGGGCGGTATTCGCCGAGGACAGCGCTGCGCTGATCGGAATCGGCATTGCCTTCGTCGGAATGGCGTTGCACCAACTCACCGGCAACGCGCTGTGGGACGCCATCGGATCGATACTCGTCGGCGTACTGCTCGGCGTGATCGCGGTGATTCTCATCGATCGCAACCGGCGGTTTCTGACGGGCGAGCCGGCCTCTGACGCGTTGCATACCGCGGCTGTGGCACGCATCGAGAACATGCCCGAGGTTGCGGCGGTGCGGTTCGTCCGCCTCGAATACGTCGGGCCGAAACAGGTGTTCCTCGTCGCCAGTGTCGATCTGATGGGAGACTACGCCGAGTCGCGTATCGCCCCCACCCTGCGCAAGCTCGAACGAGACCTCGAACGCAATACGCACGTCGTCGACGCAGTACTGACGGTCTCGATGCCCGACGCCGAATAACCGCCACGCGGTACCGATGTCGTTTGGGCCGTGCCCTGCAGTGGAATGCGAGACCACATCACACCGCTCCGACAAGGGGACCAATTGGTGAACTCGACCTGAGTGGTATCGAGTGGCCGTGCGGGCGCGAGGACACCCTCGGCCCGGTCGTCGAAGCTGCCCACAAGGAAGGACATAGGGCAATGCTGCTCGACTCGCCTGCCGAATGGTGGCAGCTGCTTGTCCTGCTGAGTGTGGCGTTGGTGCTCTCCACCGCGGTCGGTGTGGAACGTGAAATCAAGCAGAAGTCGGCCGGCATGCGCACCCACACTCTCGTCGGACTCGGTGCTGCGCTGTTCATGGTGATCAGCAAGTACGGGTTCGACGACGTCGCCGAGGAAGGGCTGGTCACCCTCGACCCGTCCCGGGTGGCTGCACAGATCGTCTCCGGGATCGGTTTCATCGGCGCCGGCCTGGTGTTCGTACGTCGCAACAAGGTCCGGGGACTGACCACGGCCGCGTCGATCTGGCTGACTGCCGCCATTGGATCTGCTGCCGGAGCAGGCCTGGTGGTGCCGGCAATATTTGTCACCGTCAGCCATTTCCTGATCGCGTACCTGTATCCGGCCATCGTCCGGCTCACCGGTATGAGGCGTTCGCAGCAGAACATCGTGCGGGTGCGTTATCTGGACGGGACCGGAGCGTTGCGTGGAATTCTGCACACCTGCACCGAGCAGGGTTTTGCAGTGGACGGTTTCTCCACCCGCGGATCAGTAGCCGAGCATGGCGGTCTGCTGGGTCGGCTGGCCGACGGTCTCGATCCCGCCACCCTTCCCGCCGCTCAGGTGGAGGTGGAACTCGAAGTCGAGGGGGCTGGACCGCTATCGACCTTGGTGACCCGGTTGTCGGAGTTGGCGGACGTGACCCGCGTTCAACTCGATGATCCCGTCGAATAGCCGGTAGCCGCGTCTTGCTGCTCGGACACCACCGGGGGAGCATCGACGCCGATATGTGGCCAACACGGGGCCCCGCGCAGCCGTGATCGCTGCACAAGAGCACATACGTTTACCTTCGTCGACGGCGGGCACCCGAATCACAACCGCGACACATCGAGAGGGGAAGCCGTGCATGCCGACCGTTTCGCAGAGTTCACCACCGAGAAGGGGCCGTTCGCTTCGGTGTACTACGAGGATTCACACGCATCGGAGGACGCGGCGCAGATCGCGGAACTGACATGGCGTTCGATCCGCGAGCAACTCGAACAACTCGAGGCCCCGCCGCCGGTACTCGACAACATCGAACGCGCGTTGGCGGAGGCGCCGACAGCGATCGGCCGCGGTGGACGCGCGATCGTGGCCAACGGGGCAAGGTGCTCGTGCACGAGCGGCTCGTCCGTCCGCCGCTGCGCACTGAAGTGAGGGTTTCCGAGCTGCCCTACCTCCTGCCGTTGGTGGAACACGGCGCGAGCGGCCGGCCGTATCTCGTGGTCGCCGTCGACCACACCGGCGGTGATCTGACGGTCTACGACCAGCAGGGCACTGCGCTCGATGAAGAGACAGTCGCCGGGGAGGGTTATCCGATCCACAAGGCCTCCGGTGCACAGACGCCCGGCTATGGAGACCCCGAACCTCGCGTCGAGGAGCAGCGGCACCGCAACATCGCCGCCCTCGCCGACCGCCTCACCGAGCTCGCCGACGAGCACCGGTGTGAGCCGGTGTTCGTGATCGGTGAAATTCGCTCTCGCAGTGATTTGGTGGAGGCGTTGCCGCAGCGCATCAAGGAGGTGTCGATGCAGCTGCAGACAGGCTCTCGGGGTGAGGGTAGCGACCGGGAACGCACCGGTGAGCACATCGAGCAGGCACTGGCGCAGCAACGTCTGACTGAAATGGACGAGACGGCGGAGCGTTATCGCGCCGGAGCCGGCACAGGACTGGCCGTCGAGGGATTGAGCGAGGTGACAGCAGCGTTGCGTCAACGCCGCGTCGACATGTTGATCCTGGGGGATCTCGGCGACGTCACGGTGTTGGTGGGTGACGATCCTTCCCTTGTCGCCGCCGATTCGGGTGCGCTGTCGGAGATGGGTTCGGGCAGTGAGCGGATCCATCGTGCGGATGAAGCCCTGCCGTTCGCGGCGGTGACCAGCGGCGCAGCCATGCTGCGGATGGACGAACGGTTGACCCCGGCGGATGGGGTGGCCGCATTGCTGCGCTACTGAGCGCACCGTGTTCGTCCACAAGGTGTCGAGGAGCACGCCTCTACCGAGCAACCTCCGTGTCTGGACTCGCGTGACGATGATCGACCGGCGACTTCGGGGTACTCGCCCTGCCGAACACGGGCCATCAGTTGATCCAGATGTTCTCGGGAAGCGGTGACCCCAGGGTGTAGAGGACCACACCCTTGACGGTATCGCCGTAGATAACCGATGGGACGGCCCGTGTGTAGAAGATGCCTGGCGTGAGTGCGACGAGGCGCTCTTGAACAATGTTGTAGGCCTCTTTGCGCGCTTCCAGCGATATCTCGAGACGACCGGCGTCGAGTGCTGCGTCGAGTTCGGGGTCATTGGTGCCGACGAAGTTTCCTTTCGATTCGGAGTGGAATGCATTCCACAACGGATAGTCGGGGTCCTGGATGACCGCTGACGAGATGATCATGTCGAAATCGCGGTCGGTTGCCCGCGCGCCTGCAGCAGTGGCATCGACCACCTCGACATTCACATCGACGTTGTCGAAGGCACTGAGTTGAGTCTGGACTGCTTCCGCAAGAGTGCGGCTCTCGGTCGTGGGATAGGAAACGAAGTTGAAGTTGACGGGTTTCCCTTCTTGCGCAAGCTCGTTGAAAAGCTGTTGGGCTTGCTCTGCGTCGGTCTCGTTCAACGGGACGTCTGTATAGAAGGGACTTTGCTGGTCGAACAGTGTATTAGGGAAGATATTCTCGCCTTCATACACGATGCTGTTGATGATAGCGAGGTCAAGCGCCAAAGAAACTGCCCTGCGGGCTCGTTCGTCGTCGAACGGTGCTCTACGTTGGTTCATGGCCATCATCTGTCCACCTCCGGTGGGCACGATTTCGCCTATGAGCCCGGCAGCCTCCGCTTTTCGGATGCTTGCCATGTTGGTCTCCGAGGCCAGATCGGCTCCGCCGGTAATCATGGAGTTGAGCCGGGTATTGCTGTCGGCGACAACCTGGATGGTCAGGCCGTCCAGATAGGGCTTGGGGGCCTCGTAGTACCCGGGATTCTTCGTCAGCTCCATCTTTGCCTGCCTGGTCCAGCTCACCAGAGTGAACGGTCCTGCCCCCACGGGCGCTTGATCGAACGATTCGCGACCCTTCTCCAAGGCCGTGGGAGACGCGATCCAATTCAGGGCACTGGAGAACACCGAAACACCGTAATGCGGGTTGGGGGCAATCAAAGTGATTCTCAGTGTGGTGGGGTCGATTACTTCGGTGTGGGCGATCTGGGAGGCTTGGCGGATCGAGGACGAGCCGAGGGCAGGGTCTTTGAGACGGTCCCAGTTGAACTTGACCGCTGCAGCGTCCAGCGAGGTGCCGTCCGTGAACGTGAGCCCGGGCTGGAGCGTGAGGGTAAATGTTGTGCCGTCGTCTTCGGTCGAGAAACCGGTGGCCATCTTGTATTCGGTCTCGAGGGTGTCGACGTTGTTGATCATCAGAGTGCCGTAGAGGGCATTGCCGAGTACGGGGTGGTGTGCCCAGGTGTTCGACAGAGCTGCCGGATCGAGCGAACGTGGCTCAGCAGTCTGCAGCACTCGGGCAATTCCGCCGGGTACCGGGTCACCTTCGTCCCTCGGTGCACCGTCGCTCGCGGTGTTGTTCCCGCTGCCGCATGCGGCGACCGTCAACAGCAGTACGACCGAGAAGGCGACTGCCAACGCCTTGGGAAGGTACTTGTGTCGGATCATGATGGGCCCTTTCGGTCCGAGGCTCGATTTGGCAACTGAAGGCAGCGGTGTCCCAACTCGTCGAACTGGCGTGTTCGCCGGCGGCATGGGTGAGGAGGTCACCGATCTCACAGAACTGACACCGAATTGGTGGAGTGAACATTTGAGCGCACGGGCTGTGACGGAGACTTGTGTTCGGGAAGGAGAACACGCGTCGAATCTATTTCCGCTGGACCGGAAAAGTTCTCTCCTCGAATTATCGGCCTCGACGAGTCCTGACGGATCCGCGTGGCAGGCTACGCCAGGTGACTACCGGCGGACATCGAGGTGATGTCCCCACGTAGCCAGCCCTGGAACATGTCGATGAAGGCACCCGGATACTCGGCAGGCATCTCGCTGAGGCGGTCCAGTCGTTCGACGATCTCGACGGGTAGATCGAGGCCGAGGGCAGAGAGGTTGTCGTCGAGCTGTTCTGGCGTCCGTGCGCCGAGAATCGTCGACGTGATCGGACGGGTCCGCTGCCATGACAACGCCAACCTCGCGGGACTGCAACCGAGTTCGGTAGCGATCGCACGAACTTCGGCCGTGATTCGGAAGCCGCGCTCATTCTTGACCAGCTTGTCGACAGTCACCTCTCGTTGTCCCAATCGGGTACCGGCGTTGCCCGCGTCGGGGGTGACCTTTCCGGTGAGCATCCCGGCGGCCAGCGGACTCCAGCCGACGAAGCCGAGACCTTCCTCGCTCAGCAGTCCGAAGTGCTCCCGTTCGAGCGTCCGCGTGATCAGGTTGTACTGCCCTTGGAAGGCGACGAACCGTTGCGCGCCGATCCGGTCTGCGATCGCGAGCGCCTTCATCAACCGGTAGGCGCGCATGTTCGACGCTGCGACGTAACGAATCTTACCGGCGTGAACGAGATCATCAAGTGCGGAGACGGTTTCTTCGAGGGGCGTGGCCTCGTCGTCGAGATGCAGCCAGTAGACGTCGATGTAATCGGTGCCCAGCCGCCGCAGGCTCCGCTCGCATGCGGAAACAAGGTGCAGGCGACTGGTACCGCGGTCGTGTGGGCCGCGGCCTGTCGGCAGCCCAGCTTTGGTCCCGAGCACGACCTGTGAGCGTTTGCCCTTGATCGCACGCCCGACGATTTCCTCCGAACTACCGTAGGCATCCGCGGTGTCGAGGAAGTTTCCACCGGCATCCAGGTATCGATCTACCAGATCGATGGCGGTCTGCTCGTCGCAGCCCCAATCCTTCATCCCGAAGGTCATGGCTCCCAAGGCAAATTCGGATACGACCAGCCCGCTGCGTCCGAGTCGGCGCAGTTGCATCGAACTCATCGTAGGTCTACCGATTGGTCGATCACCCAACGCACGGACCGGCGCAGCGGCTCGGTGCCGTCGTGGGGCAGGCGGCTGGTCTGCTCGGGATCAGAACTTGCCTGTGCCTTGAGGTCTACGCCGAGCGGCAGGGTGCGTTGGACACCGTGGAGGGCGAGGTCGTCGCGCAATTGTTCACGCAAGGTTTCCGGATAGATCCCCACAGTCTGAGTTGCTTCACTGACCCAACGGGGGACACGAGTGATATCGGCGATCGGGACGAGATTGACTACTCGATTGGTGAGACTATCGGCAAACTCCACCGGTTCGTCGGTGCGCGAGACGACGACACCTGCCGAGGAGGTATCACCGATGACTCGGTAGAACTCATCGTCGAGCGCGACGGCGCGTAGTTCGTCCTCGAGCTCCGGCGCCGGTGATTTGGGGGCGGTCGACTCGTGCTCGGGCAGACCTAGAAATGCCTGATGGACCGCCTGGCCGAACTGTTCGAGAAGGGTGAGGTCGTCCTCGTCGGTGGTGCACTGGACGTAGACCACGCGAGTGCTCGAGCAAGCGGTCTGGTTCATCCGTCCGGCCATCAACGCGACTCCGAGCGCGGCCTCCTGCATCGCCTCGGCGGTTTCAAGTGCTTCGTGACCGACAATCGAGATCGACAATTTGGGGTTCATCGCGATCAGCTCGATACCCGGCACCAGGTACTTCTGGATGTGGGTCATCGACGACATGCCGCCCCAGGCGGTGAGCTTCTCGATCCGGGACGGCCGGTAGACCTGTCGCTCGATCTGGGTGTCGCCGCCTTTCCAGTACGCCACCGCAAAATGTTTGGCGACTGGATGGTCGGGGTCGATCTCGATCATGGTGCGTACGATCGCTGCGGCGGTGAACGGATCGTTGGAGGGGGTCTTGATCAGGCAGTCGCTCTTGGTGAATGCCGCATTCAGTACGGTCAGTGCCGCGGTGATGGGCACGTTGCCCGCGATGATGTGCATCTGCCGGGTACCGATGGCCCGCATCCGCATGGTGGACGCGCCGGGACTGCCCAGTTCGACCCACCCATCGAGGTAGGCCTTGCCCAGCTTCCCCTCTACCTGGCGGCTCATCCGGTCACGGTCGAACATGGCCGGCATCTGATCGTAGATCGGCCGTAGTACCGGCGGTGTGAGCTCCCCAGCATCCAGGCACAGGTCGAATGCTGTTTGCATCAGTGGATTCCGGTCCATTGCCAGGCGGGGTCCGAGCTCGGCGAGAAAGTCGAGGATCTCGTCGATCGGCGTGTTGTGCAGGTCAGTGAGGTCGCTCGCGTCTCGCAGAACCAGGTCCGCGGCGTACGCGCGCGCGTCGGGTGTCCGGAATCGTGCGCCAGTGCGTCCACCGAACTCGATCGAGTTGTTCTCATCGGGTTCGATGATGCGTCCGCGCAGGACCAGCGGGATGTCCAGCACGGTGGTCTCGGCCGGAGAGGTAGTGAGTGTCATGTCAGCCCTCGCTCACGTAATCCATGAAGTCGTTGTACGCCTGGGCCGTACCGGCGCAGGTGATCTTGTCGTCGCCGCCCTCCATCTCGCCGAAGCGTACGATGTTGCGATCGATACGGGGTCCACCCCAGCCGCATTCGCACGTCAGGTCCCAGTGGATCGTGACCTGGTCTCCGGAAATGAAACCACCCCAGTATGTTTCGGCCAGCAGATCGAACAGGGCAAATCGTCCGGTCTGTATGCCTCGGCGTGGCAGCGGTCTAGCGTCCTCGTCGAGCACGAGCGGAATCGTGAACGGAAGGAAATGGAAGTACCCGGCACTGCACAGGGGTGCCGTACCCATGCATTCCGACATTCCGTACATGCTGCGGATCCGGTCGATGCCGAAGAAGCTTTTCAGTAGGTCTTCCCAGTCAGGGGGCGCGTCCCTGAAACCCTTCATGCCGCCACCGGCCATGAGAATCGAGTCCGGTGCGAAGGAGCATTGCACGCCGGTTTCACGGCCCTTGAGGGCGATACGGACCAGGTCGGCAGAGGTTCCACCGATACGTACCCGCTCTCCACGGAAGTCTTCGGCGAGCGCAGCGAACCACTTCTGGAGGTCGTCGTCGCGGTGCCGATTCGCTTCGATCAGGGCCCTGCGTTCTTCGAGCAGTTTGGGATCGAACTCGAGTGTGTCCAGCTCGCCGCTCTCCTCGGCTGCCTGGAGCCGGCCTGCAAGGGACAGCAGATCCGAGGACAGTGGGTAGTCGTAGAGCATGTGGCGTGCTGTCTCGCCTCCGGCGGATGCCTCGGCGAACAGCTTGCCCATCTTGGTCATCATCTGGTGCCCGGCACGGTAGCCGGCAGAGAATGTCGGGATTTGCACGGCCTTGGTGTCGAAGCCGACTGCGGCCCGCATCGCTTCGAAATAGGCGTTCTGCCAGGCCGGCCATTCGTTGCGGGACCGTGGAATGAAGCTGAGCTTGCCGGTGGTCCCTGTGGAGTGCCCGATGATCATCCCGTGTTCATCGAGCCGGTCGAGCCATGCATCCACCGAATGGAGGCCCTCTAGCGGGATGGTCGTCAGATCATGAGTGGTCAACCGGTCCAGCCAGGCGGTCAGGCGGTCGAAGCGTCGCTTCTCGATCAAGCTCAGCGGATAGCTCTTGTAGACCCGATGATCGAATAGCAGTGGTACGACGTCGTCGATGCTGTCGACGTTCTCGATCTCCTGCCGAGTGGCGAGCTTGTCCAGTGCGGAGATCTGCGGCCTCAACGTCTTGAATCGGTCGATCAATGCCGACCGTTGTGCTTCTTCGACTTCGGAATACGGCAGCGCCAGCAGTTCCTCGAAGGGCTTCTGCGTCCAGGAAACGATAGAGCTGGGATCGAGGACGCTTGTGGTGGTTTCAGTCATGTTGTCCATTCCCCGAGATACGGAAGACGTACAGAAAGTAACCTCATTGGTATACTTAGATGTGGAATGTAGTCCCGTCCGTATACTTCTGTCAATGACGACTACGCCTAAAACTTCGCGGACACGGACCGGGCGCCCGACGCAGGCCGAAGCTGCTCAACTCAGTGAACGGATGCGAGAGGCTGCGCTCGGAGTATTCCTCGATCGTGGTTTCGATCGGACCACGATGGAAGCGGTGGCAAAGGCCGCGGGAGTCACCAAACGTACTGTGTATGCGCGATATCCGGACAAGAATGCTTTGTTTGCCGGAGTCGTCACGTGGGCGTTGTCTCGGTGGAACGAACCATTGCCGGACGTCGCCACAGACGACCTCGAGCAGGGCTTGCTGGCCCTCGGTCGGCCGATGCTGGCGAGGGCGGTGGACCCCGACATCGTCAAGCTCAATCGGATTGCAATGGCCGAGGCGGAGAGGTTCCCCGAGTTCGCTCGCAATACCCAGTCGCTGACCTGGTCGCCACGCATGCAGGCGGTGATGGAGTTGCTCGAACGTCACATGAACGCAGGCACGTTACGTATCGATGACGTGGAATGTGCTGCAGAGGATTTCCTTGCTCTGGTGACGCTCATGCCGGCACGGCTGGCGATGTTCGGTATTACTCGATCACCCGAGCGCGAGGAGGCCCATCTGCGCCACGCGGTGTCGTTGTTCCTGCATGGCGCACTCTCTCGTGGTGCCGACCAATCGTAGAACTGGCCGGGCTCTCAGTGAGGATTGCATGGGCCCGTCGTAGATCTATAGCGTCGATTCTGTCATGACGAGGGAACGGACCCAGGAGCCCCAGTGGTGGATACGTTGCCACATCAGTTCCCGAGTTCCGGCGAAGTTGTGCATGTGTGCCATTCGCGGGCAGACGAACAGATCTACTGAACTCGACGATACGTAGGCGCGTGCTTCCCCTTTCGGGTCTACTACAGTGTCCCGTTCGCCCATGGCAACCAGCACCGGTGTGGTCACTGCCGCCGCCTCCGGTGCCACGACGCCCGGGGTCAGCACCGATGCGGTGACACCTCGCGGATACGTTGTCGAGCGCCATCCGTCGTTCTCGATCGCCGCAGGATCGACGTCGTCGTAGTGGAAGAACCACTGATTCGTCTTCGAGGAAATCTCCAACGGCCGTGCGCTGTGCAGATGCATCTCGATGCGAGTCCGGTTGAGGACCACCTCCCGTTCGTGGGCGGATGGGTCACGTAACCGCCAGGGGTGGACGATCGGATCAGTGCCCGGCGGTGCTACCGGATGGGAGTGCACCGCGCTGTAGCCGAGCACTGCCAAGCCGTGGTAGTCGTGATACCGCCCCTGTTGAGTGATGGCAAGCGCACCACCCATCGAATGCCCGATGCCGAGCAATACTGGATCATTCAGTTTCGGATACCCGTGCAGCACAGTACCTTCGACAAGCATGCGGGTCACAGCCTGCTCGGCTGCATGGTTGGCCGCACTCACTACTCCGAAGTTCAGGAGCATGTCGTCATGATGCGTGGTGCTCGCCCCGGCCCCGAGGTGGTCGAGTGCAACGAATACCCAACCTCGCGCGGCGTGCCATTCCGCCTGGCTTACGGACTCGGCTCCGGATGAAGAGCGGAAGTAGTAGCCGCGGGTGGCGCCGGCCCCAGGCTTCGCGAAGCAGATTACCGGAACCGCGCCCAGCAGTTCCGGTAGCGGTAGTTGGATGGTGACGGCAATCTCGGCATGTTCGCCCAAGCTTGCCGCATCGGTGACATCGATACGTAGTCCGATCGACTCCATTGATCACTCCTCGCGGTGAGTGCATGGCGGCAGCACTTGTGAGCCATAGGGCAACACATTACTCAGTAAGTGACCACGCAAGTATACTTAACGATGAATATCCGGTTCACTGCGCCTTTGTCAATATCTGATCTACAACCCGGACGGGTCCTATGCCCGGATGCGTCGAGGCTCGTCCTCCCCCGTATTCACGAGTGCATGGTCGTGCGAGGTTCACGGGTAGGCGAAATCTGTTGGAGCGCAGCATATCCCTGGGATGGGATTCAATTGGTTCGGAACGCGGTAGGGCATTTGCAGAGGTGAAATCGTACTCGGACCGATGTGGTGTCAGCTCGCGGTGGCAGGCCGACGCGAGGGTGTTTCGTTCCCCTTCGGTGCTCTGCCGGACCGTTTGGTCCCGCCGGGGGCGCCTGGGGCGGCGGGGGCGATCGCACGCAAAAACAGCTTCACTGCGTATTGCAGGTGACGTTCCGCTTGTTCTTCGCTACGGAAGACGCCGAACTCGGCTAGTCGAGTGGGGAGTGCTTCGACGAGAGCCAGGAAGTGTTCGGCTGCGAGTTCGAGTTCGTCATCGTCGATTTCGATCTCACCTAGGTCTATGTGCCGCTGTAGCAGCTCCATCACCGCGCGTAAACGTGCCGACCACAGCATCGTTTCGCCGCTAACGGCGAACTCGGGGAACCGTGCGGATTCGTTCATCGCGATCCGCTGCAAGCGCACAGTTTGCGGATCGGTGCTCCAGGCCAGTGCCTTGCGCGCGACATCGATGAGCGATTCGCGTAAGTCGCCGCTGTCCGTCCGGGGCAGGGTGTCGCCGGGATCGTGACGCGACATGGCCCAGGGGATCACATCTGCGAAGAGTGCGCGCTTGTCGGGGTAGCGCGAATATAGAGTTTGCTTCGTGATGTGGGCGGCCTTGGCGACGGCCTCCATCGACGTTCCGTCGTAACCGTGTTCGAGAAATGTCGCCACGGCAACATCCCGCAATTGCTCGTCGAGCTGTGCAATCTCGGCTCGAGTGGGCCGTCCGGGCCGTCGGTTCGTGGTCGCCATGGTGCTTCAGTGTATCGAAATGGGCAGGTCTGCACGGAGCCTGTCCAGCGTGCGCTGGGGCGGCACGAATGTGCGTCAGCGGGCAGGGGCGGCACCGTCGAGAGTCGGGGGCGGCGCCGACGGGACCCAGTGTGGTAGCACGCCCATTGACACAACGATACGGACGCGTTTACTTTTAATTCTACGTGTCCGTATGATTCTGGGATCCGCTGACGGGAGGCGCGCCGTGGCAACAGTGCGGCCCGATTCGCTGGGTGGCGCCCCGGTTATCCGACCGCGGTGATCGCCGCGCCGCACCGAGCCCTGGTTGCACGCGCAACCCATATCTGCAGGAGGAATCCATGTCTGAGCTTTCGGGGGACAAGGTCGCTGTCGTTACCGGGGCCGCGTCCGGCATCGGTCTGGGTATTGCTCAACGTTTGGCCGCGGACGGTGCCAAGGTTGCGATATTCGATCTGAACACTGCCGCGGCGGAAGAGGCGGCGGCAAAGATCAGTGCCACCGGCGCGACCTCAATCGGGATCGGAGTCGATGTATCGGACCGAGACCAGATCCAAGCCGGTATCGATATTGTGCATGAGGTGTTCGGACCGGTCGCGATCCTGGTCAACAATGCCGGAATGGAAGGGTTCCGTCCCTTCCTCAAGATCACCCCGGATGTGTGGAACAGACTGCTGGCGGTCAACCTCACCGGTACCTTCCACTGCTGTCAGCTCCTCATCCCCGACATGATGGACGTTGGCTGGGGCCGGATCGTCAATATTTCTTCATCCAGCACCCACAGCGGACAACCCTTCATGACCCATTACGTGGCCTCCAAAACCGGCGTGGTCGGACTGACCAAATCGCTCGCTCTGGAGTTCGGGGAGCACGGCATCACCGTCAACACCATCCCGCCGGGCTTTATCGACACCCCGATGACCCGGCGCAACGAAGCCAAGGGTCGTCTCGGTGGCAGCGTCGAATCGCACGCTGAACGGACCCCGGTACGGCGCCCCGGCCGACCCGAGGACATCGCCGCAGCCTGTGCCTTCCTGGTCTCCGATGAAGCCGGATACATCACCGGCCAGATCCTCGGCGTCAACGGCGGACGCAACACATAAGCAACCTGTTGCACCCACCACTACCTCGACCGTGGTGGGAAGCATTCACACCTCTCACCGTCGGAAGGGACAACCACGATGGCAGTAGCTACGGCGCTCCGCCCCGCTTTCGGGGCGGAGCTGACGATATCCAGCGTCGATGATCTGCGTGACCCCACTGTTGTGAGTCAGTGCCGAGAAGCATTGCGCTGGCGCGGTGTGGTGTTGGTGCGCAACGCCCATCTCGACGACGATGCACAGGTCGAACTGAGCGAGGCGTTCGGGTCGGTCCTCGCCCCAGGCGGGCAACAGATCTTCCCGGTCACACTCGACCCCAAGAAGAATCGCTCCGCCCAGTACCTGAAGGGCACGTTCAACTGGCATATCGACGACACCACCAGTGCGGTGCCGGCCAAGGCCACGATGCTCACGGCCCGGCACGTGGCGATGATCGGTGGTGGCACCGAATTCGCCAGCACCTATGCCGCATACGAGAATCTGCCTGAGAGCGAACGTGAACGCTGTGAGGGTCTCCGAGTGGTGCACAGCTTCGAAGCTTCTATGCGCCTGATCCACACCGATCCGACAGACGAGGAAGTGGCCAGTTGGCGCCGACTGCCCACCCAAGAGACCTCACTGGTGTGGGAGCGCCGCGATGGGCGTCGCTCGTTGGTCGTCGGCGCCACTGCCGACCACATCGTCGGGATGCCGAAAGCGGAGAGCCGCGCATTACTCGATGAACTCCAGTCCTGGACCACCCAGCAACGCTTCACCTACACCCACGAGTGGCAGGTCGGTGATCTGGTCATGTGGGACAACACCGGGATCCTGCACCGAGCGTTGCCGTACGAGGAGTCCTCGGGACGCACCATGCACCGCACCACCATCCAAGGTGAAGAACCCTGGAATGACCGCTGACCGCATAGCCTCATGACATAGGCAGGCAATCGATGGACCAACACACATACGACACCGGGCAAGCGATCCGCACCATGGTGCTCGGCCAGTCACACGTCACCACTGCCAACGCGAACGCATTCTCGAAACCCATGCAGGATTTGGCCACCGAATATTGTTGGGGCGCAGTGTGGGGGCGCGAAGTGTTGACCAATGCAACGCGGAGCATGCTCAACCTGGCCATGCTCTCGATCCTCGACCGGCCCCGAGAACTGCGGACCCACCTCAAAGGAGCGCTCAACAACGGCGTCAGCCGCGACGAGATCTGCGAAGTCTTCCTGCAGGTCGCGGTGTATGCCGGCGTGCCGGCCGGGATGAACGCATTCCGCGTCGCTGAGGAAACCTTTGCCGAACTCGATGCTGCAGCAGAGCGGTAGGCGATCATGGACATCGGATTCATCGGCCTGGGACAAATTGGCTTTCCTATCGCAAGGCGCTTACTCGAGGCCGGCCACACTGTCGTCGCATACGACACTCGACCCGAGGCGCAACAACGGTTGGTTGCCCTGGGCGCACGTCCGGAGACAAGTCCCCGCCGGATCGCGGACAGGGTCGAGACCGTGTTCACCAGCCTCCCCTCCCCGCAGGCATGTCTGGAGGTCGCACTCGGAGCTGGGGGGCTCGTCCACGGTTCCGCCATCAGCACCCTGGTGGATCTGTCGTCTTCGGGACAGCAGGTCGCCCGCCGCATTCATGCGGTACTCGCCGAACGGCAGATCGCGTTGATCGACAGCCCGGTCAGCGGCGGAGTCGTCGGCGCGGAAAAGGGTTCGCTCGCGGTGATGGTGTCCGGCCTCCACGAGCGCGTGCAGGCAGTGCTCCCAGCACTCGAGGTGCTGGGAAGAACCTTCTATCTCGGCGAGATCCCCGGCGCAGCGCAGACCATGAAACTGATCAACAATATGCTTTCCGCGACGGCACTGGCCGCAACAGCCGAAGCCCTCGCGCTCGGGGTCAAATCCGGACTCGACGCACAAAACATGATCGACGTCCTCAACGCCGGCTCGGGTGCCACTACCGCCAGCCTCGACAAGTTTCCCCGATCGGTGCTCACGGGCACCTTCGATTACGGATTCGCTACTGGGCTGATGGTGAAGGACCTCCGGTTGTATCTCGAGGAGGCGCACGAGTTGCACATGACGTTGTCTGTGTCGGAATCCGTTGAACAGCAATGGGGTAAGACGCTCGACCGGGAGGGCGCAGAGTCCGACTTCACGTGCATCGTCAAACCCATCGAGGACGCGGCCGGCGTGAAAATTCGAGCACAGGGGCTTGGTCGATAGTTGGCGCAGTTGCTGCACCGCGGCGAGCTCAGTGCTGTGGAGTCGCCAGTTCTTGGGCATCCTCCACCTGGGCGGGCGCGTCGGCGTCTGTGGGAGATGCAGGCTCGATCTTGGATCGACGCGGGATAAGCAGGGCAGTAACGGAGGCAGCGAAGCCGCACCCACGCCGATCAGGAAGCAAGCGTGGAACGAGCCATGACTCGGAATGCTGTACTCGCTTCCCGAAACTGCGGAAGTCTGGCTGGTGACGACGATTGGCCATGACAGCACCGGCCACCGTAGGTCCCATCGATCGCGAGGCCGATTGCCCCAACGGCATCGTGTCGAGCCGGGCGTGCATCGAGCAGGAGGGGAGAGTAGTCGCGGTCAACGCTGTCATGACTGCGGGTCAGTGCGACAGAGGCCCAGAACAACACGTGCCAGTTGTAGCTCTCGGCGATCCATGCGGCGAGTGGCGGGCCGAGTGCGCCGTCCACGCCGAGTGTGGCACTGATGCCAGCCGTCGCACTGCTGACCATTTCGACGGGGCGACCTCGCCGCAACCTCTGCGGTAGCGCTCGAAGCCCAGGGCTGAGTTGCGTCCGTCCCGTGCCGCCGCAGCGCTGTTGGAGTTCGAAGTGCTCGCGCCCCTCGTGGAGATGAAGCCCGGCGTCAGTTCTGAACTGCTGTTTCGCGTGCATCGGATTGCATCGCGCATAGGTTCCAGGACGCCGAAACATTCTGGCGCGTGGATGAGTTGACTGCCGTTCCGGATTTTCGGTGACTGCGTGTAAGTGAACTCGACAGTTGACCACACGGTCATCGTTGACAAAATCATACGGCTCCGTGTAATAATTAAATACACGCCGTCGTCTAGTTAAAGGGATGGCGTCGCATCGACTCGACCCATCGGCCACGCACGGCACACCTTCTCAGGGGACTCCACAAGAAAGGTTGACTCTGTTGACAACTCACTTCGCCAAACCCGATGCCGGGAGTTGGACCCAGCATTGGCCCGAACTGGGCACAGCGCCGGTCGACTACACCGACTCGATCGACCCGCAGTTCTACAAGGATGAGCAGGAAGCCATCTTCAAGAAGAAGTGGCTCAACGTCGGCAGGGTGGACAAGGTGCCCAAGAAGGGCAGCTACTTCACCAAGGAGATCGCCGCGGCGGGCGAGGGCACGTCGGTGATCGTCGTTCGGACCGACGACCAAACGGTCAAGGCCTACCACAACGTATGCCGCCATCGCGGAAACAAGCTGATCTGGAATGACTTTCCCAATGAAGAAGTTTCGGGCAGCTGCAAGCAATTCACCTGCAAGTACCATGCGTGGCGCTACAGCCTCGATGGCGATCTCACGTTTATTCAGCAAGAACACGAGTTCTTCGACGTCGACAAGGATCAGTACGGACTCCTGCCGGTGCGCTGCGAATTGTGGCGCGGTTTCATCTTCATCAACTTCGACAACGATGCCGCACCGCTCCAGGACTTCTTGGGTCGGCTGCCGAAGTCCATCGAGGACTACCCCTTCGAAGAGATGACCGAGGTCTGGTCGTACCGCTCGGAGATCAATGCGAACTGGAAGCTGTTCATCGACTCGTTCGCCGAGTTCTACCACGCACCGATCCTGCACGCGAAGCAGTCGGTGAAGGAAGAATCCGAAAAGCTCATCCAGTACGGATTCGAGGCACTGCATTACGACATCGACACCCCGCATTCGCTGATCACGTCGTGGGGTGGGATGAGCCCACCGAAGGATCCGAACATGGTCAAGCCGATCGAGCGGATCCTGCGTGCCGGGCTGTTCGGGCCGTGGGACAAGCCCGACATCGAGGGCATCAACCCGCCGCCGGCGGGTGTCAATCCGTCGCAGCACAAGCAGTGGGGCTGCTCGTCGTTCGAATTCTTCCCCAACATGACGCTGCTGATCTGGGAGCCCGGGTGGTTCTTGACGTACCACTACTGGCCCACGGCGGTGGACAAGCACATCTTCGAGTGCAATCTCTACTTGGTCCCGGCCAAGACCTGCTCGCAGCGGCTCCGGCACGAGATGACCGGCCTTGCGTTCAAGGAATACGCACTGCAGGACGCCAATACCCTCGAGGCGACCCAGACCATGATCGGCACCCAGGTGGTGACCGAATTCCCGTTGTGCGACCAGGAAATTCTGCTCCGGCACCTGCACAAGGCTGTCGGCGATATCGTGGAGGAGTACCGCAATGGCTCACACTGATAAGCTTCCCGCCGAATTCGCTGAGCTGGAACGGTTCCTCGATTGGGACCTGGCGACCGAAGGAGAGCGCTACGCGAAGCGACTGGCGTCGGGGATGCCTGAGATGCAGGCGCTCTACGACGCTGCGTTGCCCCGGCTCGCCGACGCGATGGTCTACTGCGACAAGTTCCCGTTGGACGATCTGCCCGAGGACGTGCGGTCGTTGATGCACATCATGCAGTCGCTGATCACCATCTCGTTTGCCATCGAGGTCTGGAAGCAGGCCAGGGTGCCCGACAGCGGCGCGTCCTACGTCGAGTGCATCAAGGAGCCGGTGGTCTGAGTCGTGGTCACCCTCAGAGCTGCCGGTTTGCTCGACATCGACACCGGCGACATCATCCGTCCCGGCGTAATCACCGTCGACCGGGACCGCATCGTCGGAGTCGGCCAGCAGCAGGTGCAGCAGGGACAGGTCATCGATCTCGGTGATCTGGTCCTGCTGCCCGGTCTGATGGACATGGAAGTCAACCTGCTGATGGGCGGCCGCGGGGACACCGGCGGTATGTCCAGTGTTCAGGATGACCCCCCGACCCGGTTGTTGCGTGCGGTCGGTAATGCCCGCCGTACGCTGCGTGCGGGCTTCACTACCGTGCGTAACCTCGGGCTGTTCATCAAGACGGGTGGCTACCTGCTCGATGCGTCACTGGGGAAGGCGGTCGACGCGGGATGGGTCGATGGGCCCCGCATCGAGCCTGCCGGGCATGCGATCACACCGACCGGCGGGCACCTCGATCCCACGATGTTCGTCGGACTCGCACCGCACGTACTTCCTGTGACGGTCGAGGAAGGTGTCGCCGACGGGGTGGCAGAGGCGCGCAAAGCGGTGCGCTACCAGATCAAGCACGGAGCCAAGCTCATCAAGGTGAGCGCCTCCGGCGGTGTGATGTCTCTGTCGGGAGACCCCGGCGCACAACACTATTCCGACGAAGAGCTATGTGCCATCGTGGGCGAGGCCCATCGGCGCGGACTGCGCGTCGCTGCACATTGTCTCGGCGCCTCGGCCGTCAAGCACGCCATCGCGGCGGGCGTCGACTGTATCGAACACGGCTTCCTGGTCGACGACGAGGCCATCGCCATGATGGTCGAACACCGAACCTTCCTCGTTACCACACAGAGCCTGGTCGACGGCATGGACGTATCCAAAGCTGCGCCCGAACTGCAGGCCAAGGCAGCGGTCATCTTCCCGCAGGCACGTGAGGCGATCGTGCGCATGCACGAGGCGGGCGTGAAAATCGCCATCGGCAGCGACGCCCCGGCGATCCCCCACGGCAAGAACGCCAACGAACTGGTCACTCTGGTCCAGCGCGGATTGCCGCCGATCACGGTGCTGCGCGCGGCGACGGTCAATGCCGCCGAACTGATCAACGCACCCGACCGAGGGCGGCTGGCAGCCGGCCACCTCGCCGACATCATCGCCGTACCCGGCAACCCTCTCGACGACATCACCGTCACTCAGAACGTCCAATTCGTGATGAAGGGAGGAAAGATCGTTGTCCACCGATGAAGCGAACGAACTGTTGTTCATCAACGGCTCCTGGATGCCTGCTGAGAGCGGGGCATTGTTCGCAGTCACCTCGCCGCACACTGAGAAGGTCATCGCGAGGGTGGCTGCCGCCGGCCCTGAAGACATCGATCGTGCTGTCGGTGCTGCCCGCACTGCGTTCGACAGTGGACCGTGGCCGAAAATGACGCCGGCCGAACGCGCCGCAGTCCTGATCCGATTCGTCGAACTCTACAAGCAGCATCGCGGGGGGATGGCCTCACTGATCTCAGCGGAAATGGGTGCGCCCATCACCTTCGCCACACGAGCGCATGTCCGAATTCCGATGATGATGACATCGGCGTTCTGCACGATAGCCGCCCGGTACCCGTTCGCCGAATTACGACCCGGACTGTACGGCAACGACATCGAGGTCCGGAGGGAACCGGTCGGGGTCGTTGCCGCGATCGTGCCATGGAACATGCCACAATTCCTGATCACTGCGAAAGTTGTACCCGCCCTGCTCGCAGGGTGCACTGTCGTCCTGAAATCGGCGCCTGAAACGCCTATGGATGCATTGTTGTTTGCTGAACTGATGCAGGAAGCAGGTCTGCCCGCCGGCGTCCTCAATGTCGTATCGGGCGGAGCCGAGGCCGGGGATGCCCTCGTACGCAACGGCAACGTCGACAAAGTCACCTTCACCGGCTCGACTGCTGTGGGACGCCGGATCGCCGAGGCGTGCGGGCGCGATCTCAGACCTGTCAGCCTCGAGCTCGGCGGGAAATCGGCGGCCATCGTGCTCGACGATGCCGACCCGGTAGCCGTGGCATCCGCAATTGTCACCGCAAGCCTCGCCAACAGCGGCCAGGTCTGCAACGCGCTGACACGCATCCTGGTACCTGCGCGTCGTAGTGCCGAATTCGTCGATGCCCTCGTCGCCGCGATCAACTCCCTTCGCATCGGAGACCCGGCTGATCCTGCAACCGATATCGGGCCGCTGGTAACCCGAAAGCAGCAAGAACGCGTTGCCGGCTATATCGGCCTCGGCCGACGCGAGGGCGCCCGCATCGTGACAGGCGGTGCAACGCCGCCGAAGGGGTTGGCCAGAGGTTGGTACGTTCAGCCGACGCTGTTCACCAAAGCCACCAACGCGATGCGCATCGCCCGTGAGGAGATTTTCGGCCCGGTACTCACCGTCATCGACTACCGCGACGAGGAGGAGGCCATCGCGATTGCCAACGACTCCGACTACGGGTTGGCCGGATCGGTGTTCACCGGCGATCTCGACCGTGCAGCTGTTGTCGCGTCGGACGTTCGGACGGGGACCTTCGGCATCAACCACGGCTACGTCATGGACCCGCTTGCTCCATTCGGCGGTGTCAAATGTAGTGGATACGGTAGAGAGCTCGGCCGCGAGGGAATTGTAGCCTACACGACTACCAAATCCATCTCCAGGGCCTGATACGACAGCGTAATAGTTCGCTGTGCAGCGATCGATTCCAGCCCGTTGTTCTGAGTGCACCCCCGAGTTCATCGGTCGAGTCAGCGTGAGATCGATCAGGGTCCTACGGCGCCGTCGGCGCGGCGTCGAGCCGGTTCCGTAGACACGCACACCTTGCGCACAATTGTGACGGCCCCGACGAGAGTTTGACACCAGAGCTTGGTGCCCAATAGTTTTCGATCGCTGCGACCTGACACCACTGAGCGTTCTTCGACGATTTCGTGGCATACGGTGTAGTGCGTATCGGTAGGTGCATGACACTCGCCGACCTCTGGACCGTCTGAAAAGTAGAAGATTCTATCTTTGTCGCGGCATTTACCGAGCATCGCGTTCATGTGTCGGGCCATCGAGGTTCGACACTGATGCGATCACAGTCAAGGAGATCCTCAATGTTGTTCCACGTTCGTATCGATGTGCACATCCCGCCCGATGTTTCCTCCGAAGCCAGAGGAAAGCTCGTATCCGAGGAGAAGGCATACAGCCAGAGGTTGCAACGCGCAGGAAAATGGCTGTACCTATGGCGGATCGTGGGCGAGTACTCCAGTTATTCGATCTTCGATGTCGAGTCCAACGAAGAGCTGCACCAGCTTCTGTCGGAGCTACCGCTGTTTCCCTACATGGCCATCAACGTCACACCACTGGCACCTCACCCTTCGCGTATCGAGGTTGTCTCAGAGTGATTCTGGACAGCGAGTCGCGGAGAGGACATCGCTGCTGCGTGATCGTCACCACCTGGACACTTGCCTTCGACCCGAAGCTCACAATTCGGGAGCGTCGCGCTCGTCGGCGTAGCAGTTCCGGATCGACGTCGACATGGGGAATCGAACTTCGGTGTCGCCGAACATCAACCGAGTCGCTGCCTCGACCGAAGCTTCGATGTGCGCGGCCGCAGCATCGGGGTTCCGGGTGTGTACCACCACCTCATCGTGCTGGAAGAACACCAGCTCGCCGTCGCGACCATCCGGAGCCGCTGCGAGCCGGCGACGAAGCTCCGCCAGCACGCACAGCGCCCATTCCGCCGCCGTGGCCTGGACGACGAAGTTTCGGGTGAATCGTCCGCGTGCGCGCACATCCCCCTGCGAGAGAAAGCCGGGTTCGGATGGGGGACAGGCACGCCCGAGCCACGACTGCACCACCTCTCCGCGTTCCCCGGTGCGGGCTGCGCGTTCGACGAACTCCACCGCATCGGGAAAACTCTTGCGCAGCACCGCCAGCAGCGCGCGGGAATCTCCGGAGGTCGCGCCGTACAGGACGCCGAGCACCGCGACCTTCGCCTTCGCGCGGTCGCCGCCGAATGCTGTTGCCGCCACCGGGGCGTACAGGTCATCGCTCCCTGCGGCCCCGACCATGCGGGGATCTCCCGACATGGCGGCGAGGATGCGGGGTTCGAGCTGCCCGGCGTCGGCGATGACGAAAGTATGCCCGGGGTCGGCGATCACGCTCGACCGCAATGCCTTGGGGATCTGCAATGCACCACCGCCGCGGCTCGCCCACCGTCCGGAGACCACTGCTCCCGGCACGTAGATGGGACGGAAGCGGTTGTCGTGCACCCAGGTGTCGAGCCAACTCCACCCGTTGGTGCTGTAGAGCTTCGACAGGTCGCGGTGTCGCAGCAGCAACGGCACCGCGGGATGGTCGAGTTCGCGCAGCACGTACTTGCGGGTCGACGTGAGCTCGATGCCCTCGCGGCGGAAGGCGTCGAGCACCTCGACGTGCGACGCCGGATTCACGGGCCGACCGAACACGAGCTGGATCTCCGCGACCACCTCGGCGATCCGCGAGGGAAGTTCGTAACCGAGTGGACGTCGACCGAGGGTGCGCTCGAGCAGTGCGCGGTGCGCTTCGGCGGAGAAAGGCAACCCATCGAAGCTCATTTCGGCGGCGGTGAGCGTGCCTGCGGATTCGGCTGCCACGAGCAGGTCGAGGCGACGATCGACGGCGGTACGTCGTCGCTGCTCGACGAATCGCTCGATCACGGCGGCGATGTCGGTGGCGGGCGCCGCGTCGAACAGTCCCGGCCGTTCATCGGCCGGTTCTTCGATGGGTTCTGGTGGGATGCCGTCGCGCGTGTTCAGGATCGCGGCGGTGGTCGCGAGGTCGTGACACCGCTGTACCCGAACACCGGCGCGCAGCAGACCGGGGTACACGGTGGCAGTGGAGGTCCACACCCAGCGCGGGCTGCGGGCCGATTCGATTTCCGCGACGGTCGCGGCCAGATCGCGACAGTCTCGCGCGTCGCTCACCGGGGTGCCCGCGTCGTCGACCAGGGCGATGGTGCCGCCGCGTACACCCCCGATCTCGGAGGCATGGGGAACGACGACGGCACGCACCGACCTAGTCTGCTCTATCGGCCGAAGACGCGGTGCTGCCCGCCAGCAGTTCGATGGAGCGGTGGAATCCTCGACGGTCGTACAGCCACGTCACGATTCCGCCGAGCGCCACGCCGACACCGAGCCCGACGAACGTCATCGCGACTCCGTGCGTCAATCCCGCAGCTCCGTGGCCGTCGAAGTAGAGGATCGCGCGGGTCGCGATGTAGATCTGATGCATCGGCTCGAACGTCGACAGCCACTCGAACAACTTGGGCATCGCTTCGATCGGGACCGTGCCGCCGGACGAGGGCAACCCGAGCACGATGAAGATGAACAGGTTCACGAGCAGACCTGCGGATCCGAACACGGACATCACCGACACCGAGGTGATGCCGACCGCGCTGATCGCGAGCGCCCCGTACTCCCACATCAGCAGGGCGCGCGCCACCGGCATGCCGAGTGCCGTGCCGATCCACAGATACAGTGCGGACACGATCAGGGACAGGACGACGATGATTCCCCACTTGATGAACAACACAGTCAAACGGGACATCCGGGTGGTCTCTCTGTTGATGTAGAGCGGTCCGTATTCGGTGGGGATGAACCCGAGAGCGGTGTCGACGAGGGTGTTGACGATCGTGGCGCCGGTGAACCCCGCGAGGATCAGCAGCAATGTGAAGTAGAACGCGGACAGACCGGCGCCGGTGCCGTCGGGCAGCGGTTTGTGTTCGACGTTCAGGACGTTGATCGGATCTTGGAGGGTGAGGAGGCTTCCGCCCGACAACTGCAGGTCGGGTGCGGTTTCGGCGAGGGTGCTCGTGACCTGCGTGGTGAGTTGCTCCCCCACCGTTTCGTTGACCTGGGTCATGGCGGTGTCGCCGATGATGCCGACGATGCCGGTCGAGAACGTCCCGGTCCGGGGATTCGAGTAGACCGTGATGACGGGCTTTTCGATGTCGCCGGGCACGACGCTGCCCTGCGCGAGAATCGATGTGCGTTTGGTGAAGTCGCTGGGGATCACGATCGCGCCGTACAAAGACCCGTTGTCGAGGCCGGAGTTGGCTGCGGAGATACCCATCTCCTGCATGTCGATCTCTTCCGGATCCAGGCCGTCCAGGATCGCCGCGGTGATCTCGTTTCCGAGGTTCCGCGGTTCTTCGTCGCCGGGCATCACGTCCCCGACGTCCTGGTTGACGATCGCCATGGGGAACTCGCGCAGGTTCTCCGATGGATTGACCATGCTCGCGAGGTAGAAGTAGCCGAGCGCGGACATCACTGCGGTGACGACGACGAGCGGTGCGAGCCAGAATCGGGGGCTCCGCAGCGTCTTGCGGTGGGGATCGGTCACGGTACCTGTTGAACTCACCCATTGATTGTGCACACGCGTGTGCGAATTTGTGTCCGATGAATGGGACGAAGTGCTCGAGGGCACGACGACGGGACGGCTGGGTCGGGGCTCACGTCGGCCGGTAGGGTCGAGCAACGGAACTGCTGTCGACCTGGGGTACTCGATGACCGAAGTCCTGCTTGTCCTGCTGATCGTTGCCCTCGTCGTGGCCGTTGTCGTCGTGGTGATCCGCACCCGTAAGCCGTCTGCACCTGCAGCGCGGGTGGATCCGCTCACCGACTACCCGGAAGTGTGGGATCCCTACGCGATCGGTGTCGGCGACATCATCACGTATGCGGGTATCGACCACGTGGTGCGCGGCACACTGACCCTCGACGAGGAGGGCTATCGCTGGCACGAGCACCTGCTCGACGGTTCGACCGGTCGCCGCTGGCTCACCGTCGAGAACGACGAGGGCGAACTCGAGATGACCTTGTGGATGCGACGTGAGGGCACCGGCCTCGAGCCCGGAGGAGATGTCGTCCTCGACGACCGCGTCCACCGTCAGCTCGAAGCGGGCACCGCCCGATTCACTGCGGAAGGAACGACCGGCACGGCGCCGAGCGGCACCATGGACTACGCGGATTATGCAACCGCAGACAGCACCGGCCTGATCGCGTTCGAGCGGTGGTCTCGCGGCGGGTCGTGGGAGGTGTCCACGGGACGTACGGTCACGCGCAGTGAGCTGACCGTCATCCACGCGGGCCCCGCCCGATGAGCCACCACATGCTGGATATCGCTCCGCGTGACGTGTCCGCCGCGGCGCTGGGACTTGTCCTCGATGCGCCCGTGCCCACGCCGTTGGTGTCCGAGCAGCTGACCGATTCTGCCGCGGGCACACTCACTCTCGGCGTACTGGGGGCATCGCACGTGGTCACTGCTGTATCGGGCGAACACATGCTCACCGAGCAGGTTTCATGCGATGCCGTAGATTCGGGGGGCCGCCTGCTCCCCGATCGTGAGGATCGCGGAGGTTACCGCTTCCGGAGCCGGGCAATCACGGTGCGGCGCGACGAATTGGCCCGGCGAGCCGAGGAACTCCGCGACGCGGCGTCGTCGGGGCAGGGCTGGTTGTGTGCGGGATTCCCGGGGGACGGCGACGCGCTCACCGTGCTCACCGGTGCCGCCGATTCGGGCGAATGGCATTGGTGCACCTGGCATCTCTACCCCCACGCCGACTCGAGTGTGATCGTCGAAACCGAAAGCCGGTGGCGGCCGTGAGACGGATGGCAGCCGGATTCGCGCTCGTTGTCGCTGTGCTCGCGACCGCGGGGTGCGGCAGTCAGGTGCACGATTACATTGCCGACACCTACGAGCACCGTGGCAGATCAGGGGATGTCGACACCTACTACTCGCCCGATCCGGTGGGAACCACGGTCTCCGATATCGTCGCGAACGACGATCCCGCGGCGCGGAAGGCGGACGGTGGCAACGAGTATCTCCGGTACAACGACGACATCGTCACCGTCGGCGCTGCGTCCGGGGGAGGCAGCACCATCACTGTCGAGGATCTCGACGGCCGCTACAGCAGCGGCGGATTCGTGTTCCTCGGGCCGGGTTTCACGCCCGGTTCACCGGCGGCAGGAAACACCTCCGGTGGATCGGGGAGCGCGAAATGACGAACGAACTCAGCAGATCGGAACCTTGACGATATGAGAGTCACCTTGCTGGCGGCCGACCTCGAACTCGGCACCGTCGACCCGTCCCTGCTTGTGCAGGGGGTGGTCGGGACGCTGATCTACTTCATCATCGGCGTGGGTGTTCTGGCGCTCGGATTCACCGTGCTTGACGGTCTGACCCCTGGGAACCTGCGTCATCAGGTGTATGTGGACCGCAATCCCAACGCCGCATTGCTGCTCGGCGCAAACCATCTGGCACTGGCCATCATCGTGGTGACCGCGATCGCCACCAGTGCCGACGGGTTCGCGCAAGGGATCACCGACTCGCTCGTCTACGGCCTGGTGGGTGTGCTGTTGCAGGCGGCGGCGTTGCTCATCATGAACCGTGTGCTGCCGGGGAGGATCACGGCACTCGTCGCCGAGCCGCACATGAGCGGTGCCGCGTGGGCTGTGGCGATCACGTTGCTGTCGGTGGGGCTGGTCAACGCGGTCGCGCTGTCGTGAACCGGTGGCTACTCGTGATCCTGCAGCCGAGGTGACCACTGTCGCCGTGGATTCGAGCGGCCCGGCCCTTGGTCGCCGGACCCGCGTGATACTGCTCGTGGCGGTGGCCGCATGTGCCGCGTGCGGTCTGGTGTACGAGCTTGCACTGCTTACCCTCTCGGTGAGTTTGACCGGCGGCGGCATCACCCAGACTTCCCTGATCGTGGCGGGATTCGTCGCTGCCCTCGGATTGGGTGCGCTCGCCGCCAAACCGTTGTTGCCGCACGCCGCACCGGCATTCATCGGAGTGGAAGTCGCGCTCGGCCTGATCGGCGGACTGAGCGCAACTGTGCTGTACGTGGCGTTCACGTTCGTCGGGTCGTCGACGTGGGTGCTCGTCGTCGCAACAGCGGCGATCGGAATGCTCGTGGGCGCCGAAGTGCCCCTGCTCATGACCTTGATGCAGACCGGCCGTACTGCAGATGCTCGCGACACCGGGAAGGTGCTTGCGAATCTCAACGCGGCAGACTACGCGGGCGCGCTGATCGGTGGCCTGGCGTGGCCACTGTTGTTGCTACCCGCGGCCGGGATGATCCGCGGTGCAGCGCTGACCGGGATGGTGAATCTGGCTGCGGCGGCCGTCGCGGCGTTGTTCCTCCTGCGGGGGCACCTGCGACCGGTGACCCGGGCGTTGTCGTTGGTGGTGCTGCTGCTCGCCGCCACCGTGCTGGCGATCCTGCTGCTGCGCTCGTCCGATATCGAGACCACATCGCGGCAACGGCTCTACCCTGATCCGGTGGTGTATGCGCAGCGCTCGCAGTATCAGGAGATCGTGCTGACCGAGCGCGGCAACGATGTGCGCCTGTATCTCGATGGTGATCTGCAGTTTTCGAGCCGCGACGAGCATCGCTACACGGAGACCCTGGTGTATCCGGCGCTCGCACGCGACCCCGCCCGTGTCCTCGTTCTCGGGGGCGGCGACGGTCTCGCCGCGCGGGAGATCCTGCGCCATCCGCATGTGCAGGAGGTCGTGCAGGTGGAACTCGATCCGACGGTCCTCGACCTCGCGAACACCCGGCTGGTCGCGCTCAACGGTGGGGCGCTGCTGGATGACCGGGTGGAGGTGGTCGTCGACGATGCGTTCCGGTGGTTGCGCGAGTACACCGGTCCCGGCTTCGACGCGATCGTCGTCGATATGCCCGACCCGGACACTCCCGCGCTGGGGCGTCTGTACTCGATGGAGTTCTACGGACTGGTGGCGTCGGCGCTGAACCCCGACGGCTTGATGACGGTGCAGTCGGGGAGTCCGTTCTCGACTCCGCACGCCTACTGGAGGACGGTCTCGACGGTGAGATCGGCGGGTCTGGGCACCACCCCCTATCACGTGCACGTGCCGAGTTTCGGTGACTGGGGATTCGTCGTCGCTCAGGCCGGTCCACCTCCGATACCGGCGCTGTCGGCGAATGCTGCGCCGCGGAGGTTCCTCGACTCCGCGACCCTCGCGGCGGCGTCGGCGTTCCCGCTCGATCGACAACCTCGCGAGATGGAGCCGTCGACGTTGGATCGGCCGCGGATCGTCGACGACGTCCGCCTCGGATACCAGTTCTGAGGAATGCCTTTCCGGGTCGGGGTCTGTGTCCGTTGCGATAGTGTGCGACACACACTATCGTGTGACGTGTGATCGACCCCGAGATCTCCACCGGCCACAGCCAAGAAGTGCGACGAGGTTCCGTCGTCGTCGCGAGCCTTCTGATGTTGCGCACCCCCGGCTACGGCTACGGCCTGCTCGAAGCGCTGGCCGCTGCGGGCGTCGCCGTCGATGCCAACACCCTCTATCCGTTGTTGCGGCGCCTCGAGAAGCAGGGCCTTCTCGTCAGCGAGTGGAACACCGATGAGGCGCGTCCACGCAAGTTCTATCGGACCTCCGAGGCAGGGGGGCGGCTTGCGGGGGTTCTGCTCGACGAGTGGACCGCTCTCGGGCGCAGCCTGAGGACGATCGATTCCCACACCGAAGGAGATGCGCGATGACACTCACCGATCGTTATGTCGCTACGACGTTGCGCAGAATCCCCGCCGGCAAGCGCGACGACATCGATCGTGAACTGCGCGGTTCTATCGCCGATGCTGTCGATGCGCGGGTCGAATCCGGCGCCGACCCGGTGGACGCCGAGACCGAGGTGCTCACCGAACTCGGCGATCCCGACCGGTTGGCGGCCGAATACCTCGAGCGCCCGCTGTATCTGATCGGGCCCGGTCTCTACCTCGACTGGAGACGGCTGCTCTCGGTTCTGCTGTGGATCGCGCCGATTCCCGGTGTCGTCGTGCTGGTCCTCGACCTACTCGACGGCGCATCCCCGGGGGAGGCGATTGCATCGGGTATCTGGACAGCCGCGGTGGTTGCGCTGCAGATCGTGTTCTGGACGACGCTGGTCTTCGCCGTCCTGGAGCGCAACGGTCATCGACGCGGACACCTCACCGGCGAATGGACGGTCGAGAGGCTTCCGGAGACGGACACGAACCGTGGCGTGTCTCTCGGCGACACCGTGTGGACGATTGCGTTTCTCGTCGTCGGGCTCGCGGTAGTGTTCCTGCAGCGCAACTTCTCGGCCTACAGGTACGCCGACGGATCCTCGATCCCGATCCTCGACCCCGATCTATGGTCGTTCTGGCTACCCGCGCTTATCGCGGTGCTCGTGCTCAGCGCCGTGTTCGAGGTCGTCAAGTATGCAGTGGGGCACTGGACCGTCACGCTCGCTGTCGTCAACACCGTGCTCAACCTGCTGTTCACCATCCCGCTGGTCTGGCTGGCGTCGGTCGACCGGCTGTTCCAGCCGGACTACTTCGAGGCGGCGTTCGGCGACACCGGCGACTCGATGCGCGCAGCGAACACCATCGTCATCGTCGTTGCCATCGGGGTGGCGGTGTGGGAGATCGGCGACGGTTGGTGGAAGGTTCTCCGCTCTCGCTGATCGCTCATTCCTCGACGGCAGGGACGACGGTCGCGGGATCGTCGTCGGTCGCCGCTACGAGCGACGGGAGTACTGCGTCGATCAGGTACGGCAGACTGAGTGGGCTCGCGAATCCGAGCGCCGCAGGCGCGGTGGTACCGAACTCGCCGAGGTAGACGGTACGGTCGGAACTCACCACGTCCAGCGATCGGAAGAGTTCGTCGTCTGCCAGCGTTTCGGCCGTCGCGCCCACGACGATGAGGTTTTCCTGGTCGAGCAGGTCGTAGCGTTCGGGGCCGACTTCGCCGGTGACCGCTGGGGTCGCGAAACCGAGATCGGAGAAGAACCGATTGCGCGGGTCCCCGGCCTCGAGGATGTAGAACGATCCGTCGTCCATGTGCAGCGCAACAGCGGCAGTACGACCCTCGAACCGGGGGTTGGCTTCCACCGCGTCTCTGAAATCCTGTTCGACGTCGGCGCGGAGTTGCTCGGCTTCTCCACGCGCGCCCATCGCGTCGCCGATCGCCGCGAGTTGTTCCTGCCACGACGGAGTGGAGGTGCCGTCGCTGGCTTCGAGATCGCCCACCATCGGTGCGATCTGGGACAGCGTGTCGTACTGGTCCGGTTCGAGCACCGAGTAGGTGCCGAGGATCAGGTCGGGATCGAGCGCGGCCACCTGCTCGGCGTTGACCTCGAGCCCGCCGACCTCGGGAATCTCCTGCCCGTCGAGCTGCTCCTGAGCCCACGGGCGGTTCTGATAGTCGAATCCCATGTATTCGCGGGTGCCCACCGGCACCTGGCCGAGTGCGAGGACGAAGTCTTGGTCGTTGAAGCCCACCGTCACGATCCGTTCGGGCTGTTCCTCGATGGTGACGGTGCCGTATTTGTCGGTGACCTCGACAGGAAAGGCGCCCTCCGCGCCGTTGCCCGACTCGGGGCCGGTCGATTCGTCCGAGGTTCCGCAGGCGGTCAGAACCAGTGCGGCAGCAGTGGTGAGTACGAGTGCGACGCGCATGCGCGATATCCCTTCGTCCGCAGATCGCGACATCATTCCGGATACGGGCAGCGTACTCATCGTGTCTCAGTGCAGGAGCTCTCCGAGAGATCTCGCTGATGCCGCCACCGCGGCACCGATCCGTGCTTCGTCGGTGGCATCGAAGACCGAGACACCTACCGCTGCCTGTGCCCCGCCGACGCGGCGAGGGACACCGGCGGAGATGCCGATGGTGGTGGAGACGACCTCGACGGATTCACCGCCGCCGCGGCCGAACGGATCACGGCCGCGCCGGTAGCGCACTTCGACGAGACCGGATTCCGCGCCGCCGGCAGGCTGCACTGGCTGCATTCGGCCTCGACGTCGTTGTTCACCCTGATGACCTGCCACCGTCGGCGCGGCCGCGAGGCGATGGACGCTACCGGGGTCCTGCCCGCGTTCACCGATGTCGCCGTGCACGACGCGTTGGCCTCGTACACACCTACCCGCAGTTCACTTCCGTCGCACCAGCGCACGCGTCGTGACCAGCAGGCCGAGCGCCGTCCAAAGCGCCAGAACAAGGAGGTCGCGTCCCTCGGCCGTGAAGACTTCGGACGCAATCCCGGCCCGCAAGAGATTTGCGGCGGGCTGGATGGGCAGGATGACGTGCAACGTTTGGAACCAGTCCGGCAGCTGGCTTGCCGGGAATGTGATCGGCGAGAACAGCAGGACGAAGAACACCAGCACCTGTGAAACGAGTTGAGCCAGCATCGAAGGCAAGGTCACCGCGATCGCGTGCCCCACGGCGGTGGCCATCGTCGTCACCAACAGCGAGGCAAGGATGAGCAACGGCCAGTCGAAGGAGAAGGTCAGGTCGTAGCGCACTGACGCTACGAGGAGCCCGATCGCTACCCCGGGTAGCGCGATGAGCGTCCACACCGTGAGGTCGACAATCAGCAGCAGCGGCCGCGAAACCGGTAGTGCGCGTTGATAGTCCAACGCGCCGGTAGCCCTGGCGCGGGAGACTCCCTGCGGAACGATGACCAGACCGATGGTCAGCAGCAGAATCGTCGGCGCGCCGGAGGACAGGAAAAGTGCGCTGTCGGGAGAGATGTCGGGAATCAGGAAGCCGAACCCGACGACGATCCCGGCGGCAAGCATGGATTGGATGATGACGATGAGCGGCAGCATCGCTCCGATCGATGCCAGTGACCAGCGCATCATGGTGCGAAAACTGTTCCACAGGCTCACCTGGACCGGAGCGATCGGCCCGAGTTGCAGATCGGGGGCCATCGTTGGGGCGGCGGTTGTCTCATGCATCGGTTGCCTCCTGGCCGGTCGGTGTGGCATTGGGGATGGTGTCGGTTGCACGGCCAGGTTGTGCTGTGAGGGCCAGGTACGCGTCCTCGAGTGTCGCCGGCGCGAGCGAGAAACCCTCGATCCGGTCGTTGGCGCGTTGGGCGGTGGCCCATGCGACGGCATTCGCCGCCTCGTCTGCAGCAACGGTGAGCAGTATGCGCCGTCCGGTTCTGACCCGGCGCAGCACCGGCAGGGGCAGGTCCTTCTCGGTCGGGTCCGTTCCGTCAGGCGTCAGCTGCAGTTCCAGGCGCAGGTCGCTGTCCTGGGTTCCCCTCAGACGCCCGGGCGATCCGTCGGCGACCAGCCGGCCTCGATTGAGGATGACCAGCTCGTCCACGATCCGCTCGGCCTCGGCGACGTTGTGAGTGACCAGCAGGACGCCGCTGCCAAGATCGCCGCGGCGGCGCACTGCATCCCAGAGCAGGCGCCGCCGGGAAGCGTCGATGTCATTGGTGGGTTCATCCAGGATGAGGAGCGGGGTGGGTTTCGCCACGGCCATGGCGAAACCCGTCAGTCGCCGGATCCCGCCGGACAGGCCGCCACCCTCGGGCAGGGCACGCTGGTCCAGCCAGGGGCCGATATCGAGCTCCTCGGCCAGGTCGGTGGCGACCGCACGGGCATCGCGGGATGAGAGCCCGCGGATGCGGCCTGCGATTTCGATCGCCGAACGCGGGGTGAGTCCGTCGATGGGTGCTTGTGCCTGCGGTTGCAGGGCCACGTGCCTGCGTGCGGCGCCCGGATTCTGCACAGCGTCGGTGTGTCCCACCCGGATCTCGCCGACGTCGGGTTTCAGCAGACCGACCACCTGGGAGACCAGCGTGGTCTTGCCCGCGCCGTTGTGGCCCAGCAGGCCCACGACTTCCCCGGAGCGGATGCGAAGTGAGATGTCGTCGTTCGCGGCGATGTGTCCATAGCGTCGCGTGAGACCGGTGATGCGCAATACGTCGGCATTCATACAGCTCCTCGGATACCGTCGGAATATCAATACTGACGGTATTGGGATACTGATGGTATGTCAATCGTGTCCGCGTTCTACTCTTGGAGGCATGACACAACTTCGCGTCCCACTCTCTCGGCGGGATCGACAGCAGCAGACGCGCGAGGCGCTGATCTTCGCGGCGCGCGGGGTGTTCGCAGAGGACGGCTATCACGCGGCGAGCCTGGATCGGATCGCGCGCGAGGCCGGGTTCTCGAAAGGCGCCGTGTACTCGAACTTCGACGGCAAGTCCGCCCTGTTCCTGGCAGTCATGGATCAGAACCTGGAGCTGGCAGGAGCCGACTCGAGAAATCCGTTCGAACAGCCGACCAACCCGGCCTCGACCGGCATGGAGCTGGCGGAACGAGAGGGCTACCCATTGCAGGCAACGCAGGGTTTCGCGCTGGCCACGCTGGAGTTCATCGCCAGCGCCGCCCGTGACGAGGCGCTCGCTCCGCAGCTGCATCAGCGCCTCACGGCAGTCCTCGGCCACTACGATGCGATTGCTCAGGAGGCCCGTCCCGAGGGAGAGGCGCTTGCTGTCTCGGATGTCGGCAAGCTACTGGCTGCGCTGGATCAAGGCGCCGGTCTGCTCCTGCTTGCCGGAGACCTCATGCCGGATGCCGCAGTTTTCAATGCAGGAATGCGCCGCCTGGTCGATCCGGCACGAGCCGCTACCGAGGGCGACTCGGAGGCGTGACGCTGGGCCATGCGGGGCACGCGTGCCCCGCAGCCCGACCGACAGTCGGACATCGCTGATGGTGGATACAGCTCAGCGCAGGATGTCCCCGAGTGATTTCGCTGCCGCCGCCACCGCTGCGCCGATCCGCTTCTCGTCGGCCGCGGTGAACACCGAGACGCCGACCGCGGCCTGCGCCCCTCCGGGGCGACCCCGTACGCCGGCGGAGATACCGATGGTGGTGGAGACGACCTCGCCCGCCGAGACCGCATAACCGAGCCGGCGTGCCTGCTCGACCTCAGGGCGCTCGTCCGGGGCAGGCGGTAGCGATGCCAGGATCGCAAGGCCTGCGGATCCGCGATCGACAGGATGGACCTGTCCGGGTCGAAAAGCGATGTGGACCTGTGATCGTCGCGGCTCGATCACCATCATTGCTCGGACGGTGGTATCCGATTCGCGGACGACGAGGTGCGCGGTGGCCTCCACGGTGTCGGCGAGATCCTCGAGGATCGGACGTGCGAGCGTGCGGAGATCCTGCTCGACGGATTCGGAGAGCGTGACCAATCCGGCTCCCAGTGAGATCCGCTTGTAATCGTCGCGTCGGCACAGCCGATGAGCCTCGAGGGTTCGGATCAATCGGTGGGCGACGGTTCGGTGGACACCGATGCCCTCGGCGATCTCGCTGACCGACAACCCGTTCGGGTGCGCTGCCAGCAGTTCGAGGATTTCGAGCCCGTTGTGCAAGGTCTTCGACATGCCCGAATCGGGTTCGACTCGCGGCAAGTCGATCCCTCGTGTAGGCGCAGCCTCATCCTGCATTTGGGTCATCTTTCCCGGTACCTCCTTGACGTCTGTGAACTGTAACACCTAGCATTACCATTAATCGCACATTGAGTGCGATTATCGCACAGATACGAATGGGTTCCCACTACATGACACGCATTGACAACGGTGTCGACGCGGCGCTGCTCGCGCAGATCCACCAGCTCTACGGACGGCAGAGCCATCTCATCGACGGTGGCTCGGCGCGGGCGTGGGCGGAGACGTTCACACCCGACGGTGAGTTCTGCTCGCCGAGCTATCCGGCACCCGTCTGCGGCACGGACGACCTCGAAGCATTCGCCGGCCGCTTCTACGTCACGGCTGCCGAGGCCGGCGAGGTGCATCGCCACGTCGTCACCAACGTGGCCGTCGACCGAGTCGACGACGACACCCTGCGTGCCCGGGCGTACCTGCAGATCGTCGCCACCGCGCGCGGCGGACAATCGCGGCTCGTTCGATTCACCACGATCGACGACCTGCTCGTACAACTCGAGGGCTCGTGGCTCATCCACCGCCGCACCGTTACTCGCGACGACGCCTGAGTCACTGCGTCGCCGGCACCGTTTTCAGATTCGCACCAACGGAGGAATTCCCTTATGTCCGCTGATACCCAGAACCCGGGTCGCACCGTCACCGCGCAGATCGTCGCGCAGTACCCGGAAATGGCAGGCAAGGTCGCTGTCGTCACCGGTGCCGCACGCGGAATGGGCGCGCAGTTCGCCCGCGGACTCGCGTCGCGCGGCGTCAACGTCGTCGGCGGCGACATAAACGACGTCCAGATGAAGGAGACCGCCGAGCAGATCAATGCCGAACTCGCAGCCGAGTCCCTCGCCGCGACCCCCGGCATCGTGGTCGGTGCGCGCATCGACGTCACCGACCCGGCCGAGCACGAGGCGCTCGCTCAGGTTGCGCTGCAGGAATTCGGCTGGATCGACTTCTGGATCAACAACGCGGGCATCTTCCCGTTCGCGCTCGCCGACGAGATCTCGAAGGAGCAGATCTCGGCAACGCTCGACGTCAACGTCGAGGGTGTGCTCTTCGGTGCGCAGGCCGCGGCGCGGCACATGCAGCCGGGCAGCGCGATCGTCAACATGTCGTCGGTGTCGGCGTTGCGCGTGCGCAAGGGTCGCGGTGCCTACTGCGCGTCGAAGGCTGCCGTCGCGCACCTCACCGAGTCGCTCGCAGTCGAATTCGGCGACAAGGGAATTCGTGTCAACTCGATCGCTCCGGGCTACATCGACACCGAGATGACCCGCTGGGTGCAGGAGGATCCGGCAGCGCTGAAGCACGCACTCGACGTCGTGCCGCTGCACCGTCTGGGCTCGCCGGAAGAGGTCTTCGGGCCGCTGCTGTTCCTGCTGTCCGACAGCGCCCGCTACGTCACGGGCCACTCGATCGCGGTCGACGGTGGCTCACGCCATGTCTGATCCGGTCCTGGAAACCGTGACGTACCCGTCGGTCGTCCTCATCACCGGAGCAGCTGCGGGCATGGGTGCCAACCACTCCCGTGTGCTCGCGGCTCGCGGCGCCCATGTGTGCCTGGCCGACGTGGCGGATACCTCGGCGGTCGTCGAGGAGATCGAAACTGCGGGAGGCTCGGCGTCGGCCCACACACTCGACGTCGCCGACCCGGCATCGTGGGCCCGGGTGGTGGACGAGATCCGTTCACGCAAGGGCACACTCGACGGACTGGTCAACAACGCGGGGATCTCGCGGCGGCTCGAGTTCATGGACACCCCGGACGACGTCTGGGAAGCCACGATGCGCATCAATCTGTTCGGTCCCTTCTACGGGATGAAGGCTGTAGCACCCCTCATGCGCGACAGCGGCGGTGGATCCATCGTCAACATCTCCTCGATTTCCGGGCAGATCGGTTACTTCTCCCCGGCCTACTCTTCGAGCAAATGGGGAGTGCGGGGCCTGTCCAAATCGGCCGCAGGCAACTTCGCGAAGTGGGGAATCCGAGTGAACTCGGTGCATCCAGGGCTCGTCGGAACGTCGCTGCTGGGAGGTGCCGACGCGTTCGTCGGCGCCGCGCTGGATAGCGTTCCGTTCGGGCGGATGGCGACGGTCGACGAGGTCACCGACGCTGTCATGTTCCTGCTGTCCGACCGGTCCACCTACATGACCGGCAGTGAAGTCACCGTCGACGGCGGAATGACCTCCAACGGCCTCTACCACCGCATCATCGCGGAGACGGGAGATCAACTGTCATGAGCGACGACATCATCGACGTCGTGGTGATCGGCGGCGGCGGGGCAGGGCTCGCAGCGGCGGTATCTGCCGCCGAGGCAGGGGCGAGTGTTCTGCTGTTCGAATCCGAAACCGAACTGGGCGGGTCGACGCAGTTGTCGGCCGGGCTCTTCACGGCGGCGGGAACCAGCGTGCAGGCCGGTCTCGGCATCGAGGACTCCGCCGACAAGTTCTTCCAGCATTACATGGATCTCAACCACTGGATCCTCGCGCCGGGCCTGGTTCGGGCGTTCTGCGAGAACGCAGGCCCCACCCTCGAGTGGCTCCTGGAACTCGGGGTGGAGATCCCTGCGCGGGTGTCGTCGAATGCGCACATGCCGGGTCTGTGCCAGGCCGGTGTGGAGGACGTGTGGCGCGGCCATGTGCCGAAGGACCAGGGATACGGGCTTGTGCAGACACTCGATCGAGCGCGTCGCTCGCACGGGGTCGAGGCGATCCTCGGCACCCGGGTGCAGCGTCTGCTCGTCGAGGACGGCCGGGTCGTCGGTGTTGTCGCCGACGACATCGAGGTACGGGCCCACGCGGTCGTCGTCGCCTCGGGAGGATTTGCGCAGAACCCGGAATTGCTCGAGCAGTACTATCCGTATCCTCTCGCCGCACGCGATTCGTTGTTCGTCGTCGCCGCGGCCGGCAGCCGAGGCGATCACTTCGGGTTCGGCGAGCAGGTCGACTCCGCGGTTGTCGGCGAGAACTGGGGCTTGACCATGCCCACCGCCTATTTCCAGCGTTACCACCACTGGCAGGCGGGTTTCCCGCCCAAGTCGCGGATCTACGTCAACAAGGCGGGGCGCCGGTTCATGGACGAGGACGCGTCCTATGCCGTGTCCGGCGGCCTGATGGACGCGCAGGACGGGCCCGTGTGGGCGATCTTCGATGAGAAGGCGCGCACCGAGCTTCCCGCCGGTTACGCGGACTGGGATGCCGACCGCATCGCAGCGGAAGCCGACGCGGGGCGTACTGTGCGCGCCGACACCCTCGAGGGCCTCGCAAAGCTGATCGACGTACCTGGTGCTGCGTTGGTGGCCACGGTGGACCGGTGGAACGCCCAGCTTCCCCACGGTGTGGACGACGATTTCCTTCGTCACCGGACACTTGCGAACAAGGGCTCGACCTCCGCCCCCGACCCGGTCGCTCGCGGACCGTTCTACGCGGTGCGTATGCTGCCCGCCGAACTGGTCTGTACGCACGCGGGGCTCGAGATCAATCAGAACGCCGAAGTTCTCGACACGATCGGGAACGTCGTCCCCGGCCTGTATGCGGCCGGAGAAGCGGGAGCCGGGATCCTCGGCCTCCGCTATGTGGGTGGCGGAAACGCCGTCGCCAACGCATTGACCATGGGGCGCATCGCCGGCCGCAACGCGGCACGGGCGTCCTCCGTCGGCTCCACGCCGCCGTCTGAACTCGGGACAGCCGGCGTCTGACGCCCGCCTGTCCCCCCGAACCACTAAGGACACACCATGCTTGGATCCGACGCGGCAACGGCCGCGGAAAGGCCGCCGCACGCAGACCCCGCACCGAAGACGCAGTCGACGGCCACGGTCATCCGCGCGGCGGTCGTGGGCACCATCGTCGAGTACTACGACTTCGGTATCTACGGCTACATGGCAACGATGGTTGCCACGCTGTTCTTCGTCTCGGAGAACGACACGGCCGCTCTGCTGGGGACCTTCGCAGCCTTCGCGGTGGCCTTCTTCCTGCGGGTGCCCGGCGGCATCGTCTTCGGTCACATCGGCGACAGGTACGGACGTAAGACCGCCCTGTCGTGGACCATCCTGCTGATGGTGGTGGCGACGGCGGCCATGGGCCTGATGCCCACCTACGCCACCCTCGGCGTGTGGGCAACCGTCCTGCTCGTACTGGCCCGCTGTCTGCAGGGCTTCGCAGCGGGTGGTGAGCTCGGAGGTGCCAACGCGTTCGTGTCCGAGTCCGCGCCGGCACGGTGGCGTGCGACGCAGACCTCGATGGTCAACTCCGGCACGTACCTCGGTTCACTGATGGCATCTCTCGTCGCACTCGGTATCACGTCGACCTTCTCGGAGGAGCAGATCCTCGAGTGGGCTTGGCGCATCCCGTTCCTGCTCAGTGTCGTGATCGGTGTCATCGGTGTCTGGATCCGTAATCACCTCGAGGACACCCCGCAGTTCGAGGAGATGGCGGAGAATGGCGAAACGAAGAAGCTGCCCGTCGTGGAACTCCTGAAGACGTCGGGCGGAAGCGTCGTCAAGATCATCATGCTCGGGGCACTCATCGTCGGCGGCTATTACGTCGCGTCTGTCTACGCGGCGACGTACTTGCAGACCGAAGGTGGACAGACGTCGTCGGCGGCGTTCCTGTCGACGTCCCTCGCGCTGGTCCTGGGCGTGATCACCCTGCCGATCTCCGGTTACATGGCCGACAAGTACGGACGTAAGCCGGTGTTGTTCGCCGGTAGCCTCGCTGCGGCGGTGCTCGGCGTCCCGATGTTCATGCTGATGGCGGGCGGAACCCTGTGGCAGGCCGTTCTCGGTCAGTCGGTGTTGTTCATCTGTGTGTCGGTCGTCAACGGCGCCTCCTTCGTCGTCTATGTCGAGATGCTGAAGGCGTCGGTGCGGTACAGCGGTATCGCACTCGGTAACAACGTCACGAACATGTGCCTGGGCGGCACCGCACCGTTCATCGCCACGTGGCTGATCGATGTCACCGGGAACTCGCTGGCTCCGGCCGGGTACTTCGTGTTCACGGCGCTACTGACCTTGGTGGCGGTCTTCCTCATCAAGGAGACCAAGGGCATCGAGTTGCCGACCGACTGACGTCGGACATGTTCCGAGCGAGCGCCGGCACCCGATGTGGGTGTCGGCGCTCGTTGTTCAGCAGATGATAAATGTGTGAACAAGCTCGCGGTCTGCGGTACTGTGGCCGCATGTCCGCACCCCGCGACCTCGACTACTGGTCCTTCGTCGAACTCGCGCAGGAGCGTCTGAACAGCAAGTTCGGCGACCATCACCGCAGCGCGACCGAAGTGTTGCTCACGTTGAACCGGGCGTCGGACATCGTCACCTACGACCTCGAATCGAGCGTGCACCGCCCGCGCGGACGCTCGTGGTCGGCGTATCGCCTGATGTTCGTGATCTGGCTGGCCGGTCCCATCGAGCCGAACGTGGCGGCGAGGCTGACCGGGATGAGTCGTGCGGCCGTGTCGAATCTCGCTAAACCACTGGTCGAAGCCAATGTTCTGGAGAAGACGCCCGTCAGCCACGATGCGCGTTCGGTGCAGCTGTCGCTGACCAAGGCCGGCGAGAAGGAAATCGTCGAGGCCTTCGGTGCGCAGAACGAGCGCGAACTCGCGTGGGTGGACGTCCTCAGCGACGCTGAGCAGCAGATTCTCGTGATGCTGCTGAACAAGCTCATCACCAACCGGAGCCAGTTCGACGTGCGCGGACGCAACTGATTCACGACAACTCGATCCCTGTGGTTGCGCTCACGCTCTCCAATTAGTTAATGTATTTACTAACCCCGGCGGCGGCAGAGACCCCGCGCAGCCCGATTCATCATTTCCGAGGAGCTGAACTATGGCTTTCTACCGACAGCTCGGCGTCATCCCGCCCAAGCGTCACACCCAGCACCGCGACGACAACGGCAACCTCTACTACGAGGAGCTGATGGGTGAGGAAGGTTTCTCGTCGGACTCCGCGCTGCTGTACCACAAGTACATTCCGTCGGCGATCGTGGACGCCACCGAGTGGAAGGTCCCGGACCAGACCACGACGCCGAACCATCCGCTCAAGCCGCGGCACCTGAAGCTGCACGATCTGTTCCCGGAGAGCGTCTGGAACGACACCGATGTCGTCACCGGCCGCCGCATGATCCTCGGCAACTCCGACGTGCGCATCTCGTACGCCGTGTCCAAGAAGCCGTCGCCGCTCTACCGCAACGTGGTGGGTGACGAAATGGTCTACGTCGAGTCGGGCACCGCGAACGTCGAAACCGTGTTCGGCACGCTCGAGGCCGAGCCCGGCGACTACGTGCTGCTGCCCATGGCCACCACGCACCGCTGGGTACCGACGGGCGACGAGCCACTGCGCGCCTACACGATCGAGGCAAACAGCCACATCGTGCCGCCGAAGCGCTACCTGTCGAAGTTCGGCCAGTTCCTCGAGAATGCCCCCTTCTGCGAACGCGACCTGCACGGCCCCACCGAGCCGCTGATCGTCGAGGAGGAAAATGTCGAGGTGCTCGTCAAGCACCGCACCTCCCACGGCATCGTCGGTACCCGCTACCTCATGCCGAACCATCCGTTCGACGTCGTCGGATGGGATGGCTGCCTGTACCCGTACACGTTCTCGATCCACGACTACGAGCCGATCACCGGCCGGGTGCACCAGCCGCCGCCGGCGCACCAGTCGTTCGAGGGCAACAACTTCGTGATCTGCAACTTCGTTCCCCGCAAGGTGGATTACCACCCGCTGTCGATCCCGGTGCCCTACTACCACTCGAACGTCGACTCCGACGAGGTCATGTTCTACGTGGGTGGCGACTACGAGGCCCGTAAGGGTTCGGGTATCGGACAGGGTTCCATCTCGGTCCATCCCGGCGGCCACGCTCACGGCCCGCAGCCCGGTGCGTACGAACGCAGCATCGGGGCCGAGTTCTTCGACGAACTCGCTGTCATGGTCGACACCTTCCGCCCCCTCGAACTCGGCGAAGGCGCCCTCGCGTGCGAGGACGCCGCGTATGCCGGCAGCTGGAACCGCAACAGGGAGGCATCCAAGTGACAACATTCGGCCCTCTGCTCACGCAGTTGTGTGACGACGCCGCACTCTTCCCACCTGGAAATGCCCCGATCGCGGACGCGGTCCCTGCGCACGCCGTCCACACTGCTGCCGATCACGCGCCGCTCGTCGGGTCGTTCGTGTTCCCCGCCGGGCGTCTCGGTGAGCTCGCCGAGCTGCTCGCGCAGGAGCCGTATACCGGAGAGCTCGAGCTGAGCCTGACGGTGCCCGCCGGCACCGATGCGGTCGCACCCGCCCTGGCGAAGGCCGCGACACTCGATTCCGTGTCTGTCACTGCTCTCGAGATCGCCGTCCCCGCTGAACAGACGGTCGACGAACTCTTTGCCGCGCTCGGCGAGATCTCTTCGGCCAACCCGGAACTCAGCGTATTCGTCGAGGTGCCCCGCGACGAGCGTCGCCCGGACATCCTGGCTCGCCTCGCACAGACGCCGTACTCGGCGAAGTTCCGTACCGGAGGCATCGTTGCCGAGGCATACCCGGACGAAGCGGAATTGGCCGACGCGATCCGCACGGTTGTGTCCTCGGGTGTGCCGTTCAAGGCCACCGCGGGACTGCATCACGCGGTGCGCAACACCGACCCCGAAACCGGTTTCGAGCAGCACGGCTTCCTGAACATCCTTGCTGCGGTCGCCGTAGCGCTGGGCGGCGGAGACAACGCAGCCATCGCCGAGGTGCTCGCCGACCGTGACGGTGCCGCGCTTGCGTCACGCCTGAAGAACCTGTCCGAGGAGCGCGCCGCCGAGGTACGCAGCATGTTCCGCTCGTACGGAACCTGCAGTATCGCCGACCCGCTCACCGACCTGCTCGACCTCGGCCTCGCACCGTCGACCGTATCCCCGATCAGCGAAGGAACGCACGAATGACCACCATTGCAATCCCGGACGACTCGCTCTTCGGACCCGACAACCTGCCCTACGGCATCTTCTCCACCGCTGATTCGGAGCCGCGTGTCGGTGTGCGCGTGGGGGATTCGGTTCTCGACCTGAGTCGCGTGTTCGAAGACGATGTTGTCTTCGCCGAGCCGACCCTCAACGCCTTCATGGCACAGGGACGTGCGCGCTGGGACGAGGTGCGCGCCACCATCAAGCAGACGATCGCCGGCGATATTGCCGACGACGCCGTCTTCCCGGTTACCGACGTCACGCTGCACATGCCGATCGAGGTCGCCGACTACGTCGATTTCTATGCGTCGGAGAATCACGCATCGAACCTGGGCCGGTTGTTCCGTCCCCAGAACCCCGACCCGCTCATGCCGAACTGGAAGCACCTGCCGGTCGGCTACCACGGTCGCTCGTCGACCGTCGTGACCTCGGGTGTCGATATCGTGCGTCCGTGCGGTCAGCGCAAGGGCCCGAATGACGAAGCGCCCGTGTACGGCCCGTCGATCCGGCTCGACATCGAAGCCGAGATGGGCTTCATCGTCGGTACAGGCTCGAAGATGGGCGAACAGATCGCTCCCGACGACTTCGCCGAGCATTGCTTCGGTGCCGTGATCCTCAACGACTGGTCGGCACGCGACATCCAGGCATGGGAGTACGTGCCGCTCGGACCGAACCTCGGCAAGTCGTTCGCGACGTCGATCTCACCGTGGGTCGTGCCGATCGCCGCGCTCGAGGCCGCGCGCATCGACACCCCGGTTCAGGACCCCGAACCGCTGCCGTACCTGAAAGGCGCCGAGAAGTGGGGGCTGGACATCGATCTCGCGGTCGAGTGGAACGGACACATCGTGTCGCGGCCGCCGTATGCGCAGATGTACTGGTCGCCCGCGCAGATGCTTGCGCACACCGCGGTCAACGGTGCCGCGACCCGCACCGGCGACCTGTTCGGCTCCGGCACCATCTCCGGCACGGAGAAGGATCAACGCGGTGCGTTCATCGAACTCACCTGGGGCGGAGCAGAACCCGTCCAGGTCGGTGACGAGACTCGCACCTTCCTCGAGGATGGCGACGAAATCTCCATCTCCGCTACCGCTCCTGGACCGAACGGTTCGCGTATCGGTTTCGGTGAGGTGCGCAACCGCATCCTGCCCGCCACAGGGGACAGCAAGTGAGCAAGGTTTTCGCTACCGCGGACGACGCGGTCGCCGATATCCCCTCGGGTGCGTCGCTCGCCGTCGGCGGCTTCGGTTTGTCGGGTATCCCCGATGAGCTGATCAAGGCGATCGCTGCGGGTGACGCCACCGACTTCGAGGTGTTCTCCAACAACTGCGGCGTCGACGGGCACGGACTCGGAATTCTTCTCGGCGAGAAGCGGATCAGCCGGGTCACCGCGTCGTACGTCGGTGAGAACAAGGAGTTCGCGCGGCAGTATCTCTCGGGTGAGCTCGAGGTCGAGCTGACACCGCAAGGCACCCTGGCCGAGAAGCTCCGTGCCGGTGGTGCCGGGATTCCGGCGTTCTTCACTCCCGCGGGGGTCGGCACGCCGATCTCCGAGGGTGGTCTGCCGTGGCGGTACGCGGCCGACGGCTCCGTGGAGATTGCGTCGCCCGCGAAGGAGATCCGCGAGTTCCGCGGCAAGCGGTACGTGCTCGAAGAGTCGATCAACGCGGATTATTCGCTGGTGCACGCGCTCAAGGGCGACACCGAGGGCAACCTGGTGTTCAACAAGGCTGCGATGAACTTCAATCCGCTGGCGGCGATGGCGGGCAAGGTGTGCATCGTGCAGGTCGAGGAGCTCGTCGAACCGGGTGAGATCGATCCGGCGCAGGTGCATCTTCCGGGGGTCTTCGTCAGCCGCATCGTCCATACGGGTATGCAGGACAAGCAGATCGAGAAGCGCACCGTCAGCGCCGGAAAGGTGGTCTGAGCATGACTGCTGTTGTGGAGACGCTCGGCTGGTCGCGTACCGAGATGGCGGCGCGTGCAGCGCAAGAACTGTCGCCGGGCGAGTACGTCAACCTCGGTATCGGCCTGCCGACCCTGATCCCGAATTACCTGCCCGAAGGTGTGCGGGTGACTCTGCATTCGGAGAACGGGATTTTGGGCACCGGCCGGTATCCGACCGAGGACGAGATCGACCCGGATCTGATCAATGCGGGCAAGGAGACCGTGACGGTCAACCCTGGTGCCGCGTTCTTCGATTCGTCGTTGAGCTTCGGCATGATCCGTGGCGGCCACATCGACACTGCCGTGCTCGGTGGTATGCAGGTCTCGGCCACCGGTGATCTGGCGAACTGGATGGTGCCGGGCAAGATGGTCAAGGGCATGGGCGGTGCGATGGATCTGGTGCACGGTGCCCGCAAGGTGATCGTGCTGATGGAGCACACCGACAAGCAGGGTAATCCGAAGCTCGTCGAGAAGTGCTCGCTTCCGCTGACGGGTGAGGGTGTGGTGCAGCGGATCATCACCAATCTTGCCGTCATCGACGTGACAGACAATGGTCTGGCCCTGCGTGAGTGCGCGCCGGGCGTGACCGAAGAGCAGGTCCGTGCAGCAACAGGAGCGCCCCTGGCTTGATAGCCGGACCACGCAGCGATGCCCGGGACCCACAAGGTCCCGGGCATCGCCGTGTGTACGTCACTCGACCGAAAGTAGCTCTCCCACAGAACAGTTCAGAACCCTGCAGAGTGCGGTGAGAGTCGAGAAGCGAATGGCGCGCGCCCGCCCGTTCTTGAGCACAGAGAGATTGACGACGCTCACCCCCACCTCGTCGGCCAACTGCGCCAACGTCATACCTCGGTCGGCGAGCAGTGTGTCGAGGTGGCAGCGGACGGCATGCTCTGTTTCGGGGGGCATCAGATGAGGCCCTCGTTGTCCCGGGCCATGCGGCTTCCGATGCGCAGCGCGATGGCCACTGCCGAGAGCGCCATGCAAAACACGTAGCCGTACCAGAATTCAGGCCCGAGCCCTGCGAAGTCGAGCATGTCCCGAGCCTCCACATCGCGCAGCAACATGTTGGTGCCGAGAGTCCGGGGCATCTGAGGAACGAGGATCGCGGCGATTCCGGTGAGGGACGCGATCCAGACGAGTCGAACTGCGAGACGGTCGAACATCCGGCCCCGCACGAACCGCGCCACCATCCAGCTCAGAAGCGCCAGTATGGCCAGATAGCCGAGCGTCTGCAGTCCCTCTGCACTGCGGAGGAAGCCCACGGTGACGGGGGAGAGCGCGTCGGTCGGCACTTCGAGGGTGGACGGGGACCCCAGTTGCATCGCGACACCCCCTAGCGATGTGAGGGTCTGGGGTTCATCGAACTCGACACGCGCTGTGACGATCCCGGCGTTCAGTTCGTGGAGTAGCCGGGTGACGTAGGTGTAGAGGACGACGCCGCCGGTGAGGGCGAAGACCGCGATCGACGCCCACAGGTCGCGGCGATCCTTCTTCGACGTGTCGGTGGGGGTGATCGGTCCGGTGTCGGTCGTGTCCATGTCGTCTCCCATGCCTCTCGGCGGACGTATCGATAAACGATGTATCGATAATCGTTATACCCATCGACAAACGATATGTCCAGCCTCGTGGTTCACCACTGCGACATCTGCAGACAGAAACAACCCGGCCGTCGGCGGTTTCTGTCTCGAAAATGCGCGCCTGGGCTCAGGCGGCCGTAATCTCCACCGGATCGCCGCAGCGCACGGTGCCCGTCTCGCGGACCTGCGCATACACGCCGATGCACGGCGCTTCCTTGCCGCCTTCGCGGGTCATTACGCGATTGCGTGACATGACGGTGCGCAGCATCTCGCGCCGAGCCGGGATCTCCTGATGGTCCAGGGTCACCATCACGCACCGATCCGTACGCTTGTTCGGTTCGATGACGACGTCACCGAGCGCGAGCCGAACAGCCAGCCAGTCGTTCTCGACGAACCCGTCCATGCCTTCGGTGTCGACGACGATCGTGGGACGGAACCGGCGGACTGCGACATCGAACGGGTCGCCGGTCTCCAGCGCGTCGACCGACGACGTCGTGAGCACATGAAGATGGGCCGCGTCGTAGGTACGGGCTCTGCCTTCGAGCCGGACGGCGTGCCCCGTCAGATCCGACAACATAACATCGACGCCCTGGTCGTCGCCGCTCACCACGGTGCCGTCGGGGAAGGTCAGCTCCAGCGACGCCGGGTCGCGCGGCTCGGTGTCGTCCGTCAGCCGTGCGCCGCACGTCAGCAGCACCCCGAACCGACGGAACTTCTTCGCAGTCGCCACTGCTCCGGACTCGGCGTCGACGACCGCCCACACGTGATCGCCGCGCAGGCCGTCGGCTTCGATGGTCGCCGCTGCCAGCTGTTCGCCGCCGAACGACTTGACCGGATACCGCCACAGCTGACCGATACGCACAAATCCCCAGCATACGGATGCGGTGTGACCCGCGGGAACGTGCTCTAGGGTGACGGCCATGACGGATACCGAGCAAGCGAACGAAGCGACGGGACGTGCCACACGACGGTGGGGGCTGACAGTTCCCCTCGACGGCATCCCCCTGGCCGATCAGCGCAGTCTCATCGAAGAACTTCCCGACCTCGGCTACACCGACGTGTGGTCGTCCGAAGCGAATGTGGCCGACGCGTTCACGCCGCTCGCACTTGCGAGTGCGTGGGCGCCCACGTTGCGGCTCGGTACCGCCATCGTTCCCGTCTACACCCGAGGCCCGGCCACACTCGCGATGTCGGCCGCGACCCTGGCTTCCGCTGCTCCGGGCCGGTTCGTGCTCGGCGTCGGCACGTCGTCGAACGTCATCGTCGAGAAATGGAACGGCATCCCCTTCGACGAGCCCTACAAGCGCGCCCGCGACACACTGCGTTTCTTGAAGTCGGCATTGGCCGGTGACAAGGTGACCCAGCAATACGACACCTTCTCTGTCGACGGGTTCCGCGCCGGTATGGTCGCGGACCCCGCTCCGCCCGTGCTGCTCGCGGCACTGCGACCGGGAATGCTGCGGCTCGCCGGACGGGAAGCCGACGGGGCGATCGTCAACTGGCTGTCGGCGGACGACGTCCGCACTGTCGCGCCTTACGTCCACGAAGGCGGTGAGGGCAAGGAGATCGTCGCCCGGATCTTCGTGCTCCCCGGATACGACACCGACACCGCCCGTGCGATGGGCCGGCGCATGATCGCCGCATACATGAACGTGCCCGTCTACCGGGCGTTCCACGAATTCCTCGGACGGTCCGACGAGTTCGAAGGCATGTGGAGGTTGTGGGCGGAAGGCGATCGTAAGGCCGCGCTCGACGCGATCCCCGACAGCGTCGTCGACGATCTCATCGTGCATGGACATCCGGATGCATGCCGTGAGCACATCGAGCGGTACACGGAGGCGGGGGTGACCACGCCGGCGATCCTGCTCGTCGCGCCCGGTGATCCGACACCGATGGTGAGGGCGCTCGCACCGCGCTGACGTCCTTGCGAGTAGTCACGATCCGGTTGCGGCGGTTAACGGAAGGGAACGCGGAGACGAATAATCGGGCAGGTCTCTGCAAGGAGTGTTCATGCCCGATTCACCTTCCCGGTTCACCGTCGCGGCCGACGACGGTGTGCCGCTCGTCGCGTATGTGGATGGTCCGGCCGATGCCGAGCTCACGGTTGTGTTCGTTCACGGCCATTGCCAGGACTCGTCGTGCTGGGACGGTGTCGGAAACCGATTGGGTGCGCCCGGGATCCGGACGGTGAGCTACGACCAGCGTGGCCACGGCCGCTCCGGGATCGGCGACGTCGAGTCGTTCACCTTCGACCAGTTGGCGCGCGACCTCGACTCGGTGCTTCGTGCGCTGGTGCCGCGTGGTCCCGTGGTATTGGCCGGATACTCGATGGGCGGCATGGTGTCGCTGGCCTACGCCCGGCTGCACCCAGGTTCGATCGGAACCCGGATCGCGGGTTTCGCATTGGTGTCGACCGCCGCGGGTGGACTTACCGACGGAGGCGTCGGCCGGTACCTGACGCATCCTGCCGCGTCTTTCCTGCATCGCGCGGTACTGCGCGCGCCACGAACCATGGAACGGTCGAAGCGCGCAGGCGGCGCGGTGTGCACGATGCTCGGGCGTCGCCGTCCGGCGGAATCGTGGCTGCGCATGCTCGGAATGGTGCTGGCGAACGAGACATCGGTCGTCACCTGGTCGCGGCTGTTGGCGGCGTTCGCGGTGCTCGACGAATTCGATGCAATCGGTGCACTCACCGGCGTCCCCGTCGTGGTGGCGGCGGGGACGGCGGATCGGTTCGTGCCCATCGCACATTCGGAAATGATCGCCTCACACCTGCCCGGAGCCGAGTTGGTCCGGATCCCAGGCGCGGGACACCGCGTGCTTTCCGAGAGCGCCGGCATGGTCGCCGGGGCTCTCGACAGCCTGCTCGAGCGGGTTCGCAACGCTACGCTCTTTGCTACAGGTTGACGTGGATGACCCGCACCCCGACCGGGTTCATCGCCGGGATCGGCTACGGACAGCGATGTGTTCGACGCCGCGCTCCTACCTATCGGGAGGAGGAGTTCACGTCCGTGCTTCGATGGGCGATCCCGTTGCGGCATGTATCCGCCCTATGGCCAGGCCCGCACACATCAACGCGGCAACTGCAGCGAAGCACACACCGAATCCCAGGTGCGGGGCAGCGAGCGAGATGACGAACGGCACCGCGAAACCGAGATAGATCAGGCAGTAGAAGACCGCCACGCTCTGCGCCAGCTCGTCGGCCGGAGCGATGTGCTCCACCGCGACGAGACCTGAGATGAGCAGGATGCCGTAGCCCGCACCGAGGAGAACAGCTGCGACGACGATCACGACGACCGCCCACAGCCCACTCGCATATGCGGTACCGGCACCCGCGGCGAACCCGAGGACTCCGATCCCGATCCCGATCCGCACCCCGAGACTCTCGTCGTGCCGGGCGATGCGTCGCGCCAAGGGCTGGATCAATGCGCCGGTGAGCAGAGTGAGCGCGGCGATCGTGCCGGTGAACGCAATGGATACTTCGCTCACCGTATCGGACACGAGCGGCGGAAGCGTCACGAAGGAGACCGTGGCACACCCGAACACCCACGGAGCCCACGGCACCACACCCCACCGGAACCGCGGGTTCGACAAGATGGACAACCGCCACGAACCCTGCACCGTGCGCGGCACGTGGTCGTCGGGCACCGACCACACCAGCACCAGGGCCACTGCCATGAGCACGATGTGCACGACATAAGCCAGCAATTCGGGCGCGGGCAGCCATTGCGCGATGAGCCCGGCGAACAGCGCTCCGCAGCCGAAGCCTGCCGACAGCGATACCGCGGCGCGACGTGCTCCCACCCCCGCACCTGCGTCAGCGCTGAGCTCCTTCATCCAGGCGGTGCCTGCGCCGAACGCCATCCCCGACGCCAGGCCCGCGAGGACCCGGCCCAGATACAGCAACCCGGGTAGCTCGGCGCCGAGGAGCAGCACCACCGACGACGCGATGCTCACCGGGACCATCGCGAGGATCACCGGACGTCGGCCGATCCGATCGGCGACCCGGCCGAAGTACAGCAGCGCGGGAATCAGCCCCAGGATGTAGGAGCCCAGCATGGCGGTGAACGACCCACTGCCCAGACCCAGATGCTCGCGGTAGACGAGCTGCATCGGAGCGAACTGATTGGCGCCCCAGCTCACCGCGAACACGGCGAACGACAGACGAGCCCACGGCGCAAACATGGACCGATCCTGTCAGGTGTCTCCCCGCGCTGACGTATCAACTGTTCACAGTGCGACCGCCGCGATCCTGTGGACACTGGACGTTGGCGGCCCGGCCCACCCGCACCTAGCGTTCACGTCCATCGGAACGAAGGAGGATGCGTGGAGACGAGCGGTCGTGTGGCGGCGGGTACCTGGGTCGGAGCGGACGCCCACACGATTGCCTGTGCGGTGCGCCGGCGAGAGACCTCGGCGCGTGCAGTCGTCGAGGAACATCTCGCGCACATCGAGGACCGCAATCCGAGGCTGAACGCACTTGTCACCGTCGCGGCCGGGCAGGCCCGGCGCGACGCGGATGTGCTCGACGACCGGATCGCGCGCGGTGAGCGGACCGGCCCGCTGTCCGGGGTCCCATTCACCGCGAAAGATCTGATCACCACAGCCGGGGTCCGCACCACGGCAGGGTCGCGCGCTCTCGCACAGAATGTGCCCTGCGCCGACGCGCCGGCTGTCGCGGCGATGAAGGCGGCGGGGGCCGTTCTGGTCGGGAAGACCAACACCCCCGAGTTCGGTACGTCCGGTCTCACCGACAACGAGCTGTTCGGACCGACGGTGAATCCTTTGGGAACCGCTGATCTGCCGCGTTCCCCGGGCGGGTCGAGTGGCGGGGAAGCGGCAGCGATCGCCTCGGACATGAGCGTGCTCGGACTGGGTACGGATTTCGGTGGATCGGTACGGTGGCCCGCGCACTGCACAGGGCTGACCTCGATCCGCCCGACCGCAGGCCGGGTATCCGGGGACGGTCAGTACCCCGGTGTGCGGTCCGGCGATCATGTGCTGGCGAATCCCCACACGGTCCACGGGCTACTCCAGACCATCGGCCCGATGGCGCGCAGCCTGAACGACGCTGCCCTCGTGCTGCGGACGGTGTCGGCGCCGCACGTCGCGTGGCTCGATCCCGCGACGGTCGACGTCGGCGAACTCGACATCACCTGGGCGCCGGGGGAGGGCACCGTGCCGGTCGCCGCAGACATCGTGGCGGCAGTGGTGGAGACGGCAGGCCGACTCCGTGCTCGTCGCTACCGCGGGTCGGCGCTGAGCGAAGGCAACGCCCTGTTCGGGAGGTTGCGTGCGACGCAGACGCACACCGACATCACGGCCCTCGCTGCTCCGGGCGAGTTCGGCGCATGTATCCAGGAGATATTGTTCGCCAAAGTATCTCCGCGCAGCATCGATGTCGAAGACCTGTGGGCTGCGCGTACCCGGCTCGTGCACAGGTTGCTCGCCGAGATGGGCGATCTGCTCGTGCTTCCGGTCGCGTCGATCGGTGCTCCCCTCCTCGGCCGTGACCGGTTCGACGTCGACGGTCGTTCCCTCACGTGGCAGGAGGCGCTGGCGAGCTGCCGCACGATCAGCGTCGTAGGCTTCCCGTCGGTGGTGGTGCCGGTGGGACAGACGAGCGACGGCATGCCGATCGGTGTGCAGCTCGTCGCCCGCCCTTTCCACGAACACATTGCGCTGGCAGCGGCAGCGACACTGTGAGGAGGCTCCGGATCAGATGACCCCGGATCGGTGAAGGGATTCGAGCTGGTCACCGGAGACCCCGAACTCGGCGAGCACCGCGTCGGTGTCTTGCCCCAGGATCATCGGCGGGGCGTTCCGAATCGGCAGCGTTTCGGAATCGACCCAGAACGGTCCGCGCATCAGGGGCAGTTCCTTACCGTCGGGCGTAGACACGTTCTGAACCATGTTCAGAGCCTGCACTTGCGGATCTGCGAACGCCTGATCGACGGAATGAACGGGACCACAGGGTATTCCGGCATCCCGCATGGCCGATACCCAGTCGGCTGCCGATCTGTGTGTCAGTAGTTCGTGAAGTTCCTTCGTGAGCCTGTCGCGGTGCTCGAGGCGGGACTTGCCGGTGGCGTACTCGGGGCGCGCCGCGAGATCGGGGTCGCCGAGTACCGAGCAGAGAGCTTCCCAATGCTTGTCGGAACCGGTTGCGATGATGATCGGATAGTCGGCGGTGTCGAAGCAGCCGTACGGGGTGATGGTCGGGTGGGTATTGCCGTTGGCTTCGGAAACCCTTCCCGTGCTGAGATAGTCCTGCGCCTGGAAGGTCATGATCGACAATGCCGATTCGATCAGTGAGGTCTGCACATGGTGGCCCTCGCCGTCGCGCGACCGAGCGACGAGCGCGGCTGTGATACCCAGTGCCGCATAGATTCCCGACACCGTATCGATGATGGGTATGCCCACTCGCATGGGTGTGTTGTCACCTGCGCCGGTGACGGACATGAGTCCTGACATGCCCTGCGCGACCTGATCGAGTCCCGGCGCGAACTGGTCGGGTCCGGTGGGCCCGAAGCCGCTGACGCTCATCACGATCACGCCGGGGTTGTCGCGTCGAAGTGATTCCTGGTCGAGCCCCATCGCGGCAAGGACTCCGGGCCGGAAGTTCTCGACGACCACATCGACCTCAGAAGCCATACGGCGAAGCAGTTCACGCCCTTCGTCGGACCGCATGTCGAGCGCGACAGAGCGTTTGCTCCGGTTCACCGATGCGAAGTACAGGCTGTCGGATCCGTCGAACGGAGGCCATTGGCGCGAACTGTCGCCCCCGCTGATGGATTCGACCTTGATGATGTCGGCGCCGAAGTCGGCGAGCAGTGACGTGCACAGGGGGCCGGCGAGGGCTCGGGACAGATCGAGAACGCGGACGCCGTGGAGTAGAGGCTTCATCGTCACGACGATGGTCGAGAGGGATGCCTCACCGCGACGGCGACAATGTACAAGTGGGTGCGTACGATTTCGGCGCAATCTGTGGCTGGTGTTCCGAAGGTCGGCGTCTAACGTCGAGGATCGACCACGCTCTTGTCGGGTGTCGGTGTTGACGGCTCCGTCCCGGGGAATCTATGGTCATGGTCTCGCGCCCGGCGGGATGGACGACTGGCAGGTGAGCGGGTGTTGCTGTGATGGTGCGGAAGACGAATGCCTCCCAGAACGGCGACTCCGGCGCCCATCGGACGACCGTCGACTCCCCTTCGTTCGCCGACGTCGTTGCATCGGGACTACTGGTCGACCCGACGGTGATCGCGGGCGACCCGGCGACCGCACGCGACATCACCGCCGTCGCCGTGATGATGCTTCCGGAGATCGGGCCGTGGTTGCGTCCGAACCAGCTTCTCGTCACCTCGACCACGGTGCTCGCGCGCCTCTCAGGAACGATCGGCGATTTCACGGCGCGGTTGGGTCGGAACAAGATCGCAGGCCTCGTGGTTCGGCTCGACGAAGGCTGTGAGCTTCCGGGCGGCATCGCGGATGAGGTCGCCTTTCCGATCGTGACGACCTCCGATGACATCGTCGCCGGACACGAGTTCGCTCAGGGCCTCGCGGAGATGGCGAAAACGCAGGTCGATTCCGTCCTGAGAGCCGATCATCTGCGCCGAGGGCTCCTCGAGATCGTGATGGCGGGCGGGGGATACAAGGCGCTTGCCGACGCTGTCGCGCAGAGGCTCGGCGGTGCGGTACTGATCACCACGCCGGACGGCCGCCAGACCTGTCGTGCCGGAGCCGACGCGGACTTCTGCTGGCTGGCGTCGACCGCTGCCCTGGACTCGACGGGCCGGGTCCGCACGGATGCCCTCGACGGCGGGCTCGGGTTGCACCGCTTCGACGACGAGTACGTGGCGATCGCAGCGATTTCGGCGAACGGCATCGACCACGGCCGTCTCGTACTGTTCTGTCCGGGAAGCACTCTCGCGTGTGAGGATCTGTACCTCGTCGAGCAGGCCGCGACGGTATGTGCGCTTGTGGTGAGCAGGGAACTGGCGGTCTCCGCAGTCGAGGAGAAACACCGCGCCAACTTCGTCCGCGACTTGTTGCGCGGGCGCGGTGGCGACCCCGAGCAGGTCATCGTGCACGCGCAGATGTTCGGCTGGAATCTCGACCGGAACATCGTGGTGGTCGCGGTCGAACCGGACGTCCTGGACGACGATGCGCCGACTGCGCCCGCGCGCCTGCCTGTCATCGAGCGGCAGGCGAGGGCCTTCGTCGGCGCTGTCGCCGGACGTGATCCAGGAGCGGCCGTGACCGCGCTCGCGACGGAGATCGTGATCGTCATGGGCGAAAGCAGCGACACCATGACGCTCGTCCACGAACTCGTCGCCCAGGTGCGCGGCGCCGGAGGCGGTGGTCGTCTGCCGTTCGGAGTGGGGGTCTCGCGGGCGGCGTCGTCGACCGTCGACCTGCCCGCGCTCTACAGCCAGGCCAGGACCGCGCTCGAGGTGGGGCGCAAGATAACCGGGGCGTGGGCCGTCACCCACTTCGACGATCTCGGTGTGTATCGGCTGCTCAGTCTCGTCGAGGACACCGACGAACTCGAGTCGTTCGCGCGGGAGACGCTCAAAGACCTCACCGACGAAACCGCAGAAGCGCAGGACATGCGTCGCACCCTCGAAGTGTTGCTCGCGACGAACATCAACATCGCAGAAACCGCGCGCCAGTTACATTTTCATTACAACACGTTACGCTATCGGGTCGCGAAGCTCGAGAAGATGTTGGGCCCGTTCACCGCGCATCCCGAGCTGCGTCTCGACCTCTCGCTCGCCCTCAAGATCATCGCGATGCGCGGGATCAATTCCTGATATTGCCAATATCTGCCGTCCCGCACTGGCAGATTGTTCCCATCCTCGAACGTCCCCACTCAATTAACGTTTGCGCCTATCCGGGTGCATGTGTGAGCGGCAACACAACCGTAACAATCCACGTCGACTCTCTTGGCACCACACTCTGCCTGAAAGGTCCGCCATGGCCATATGGACGTTGCACGGAGACGGAAAGACCATCGAACCGGGAGGGGTGGTCGCACCGAACGAAAGGCTGAGCTGGGGCCGCACCATCGGGCTCGGCGGTCAGCACGTGGTGTCGATGTTCGGTGCCACCTTCGTCTTCCCGATCATCATGGGCCTCAATCCGCAGCTTGCGGTGATGCTTTCAGGGTTCTGTACGTTGTTCTTCCTGCTCGTCGTCAAGGGCCGCATCCCCAGCTATCTCGGGACCTCGGCGGCATTCGTCGGCGGCATCGCGGCGATCCACGCGCAGGGCGGCACCAGTGCGGAAGTCACGGGCGCGATCATGGTGTCGGGTCTGGTGCTCGCGGCGATCGGCGTCGCGATCCACTTCCTCGGTGGTTCGGTGGTGTTCAAGGTTCTGCCGCCGGTCGTCACCGGCGCGGTCGTCATGCTCATCGGATTCAATCTGGCTCCGGTCGTGGCGGGCACTTATTGGCCGCAGGATCAGTGGGTGGCGCTGATCGTGATGATCGTGCTCGTCATTTCCAGCGTCGTCCTCCGCGGTTTCCTCGGCCGGGTCGCGATCTTCCTGTCGTTGCTGTTCGGCTACGCGCTGTCGTGGGTGCTCGACCTGGTCACCGGACCGATCACCTCGTACGACGCGACTGCTGACGCGGTGACCGAGCACTTCCGGGTCAACTGGGACGGTGTCGCGTCGGCATCGTGGTTCGGGCTGCCGCCGTTCACCGACGAAGCGAACGGCATCGTCGGCATCCACGCGCCGTCGTTCAGCCTCACGTTCATCGTGCTCGTCCTGCCCGGGGTGATCGCCCTGATCGCGGAGAACGCCGGCCACGTCAAGGCCGTCGCGGAGATCACGAAGACCGACCTCGATCCGATGATGGGGCGCGCGCTCGCCGCGGACGGCCTCGCCACCGCCATGGCCACGGGCGTCGGCGGCTCGCCGACCACCACCTATGCGGAGAACATCGGTGTCATGGCAGCGACGAGGGTGTACTCGACCGCCGCCTACGCCGCGGCAGGCGTGATCGCGCTGCTGCTCGGGTTCTCCCCGAAGTTCGGTGCCGTCATCTCGGCGACACCGGGTGGAGTACTGGGCGGTATCACCGTCGTTCTCTACGGCATCATCGGCCTGCTCGGCGCCAAGATCTGGAAGGAGAACGGCGTGGACTTCGGTAATCCGATCAACCTCATGCCCGTCGCCGCGGGCCTGATCATCGCGATCGGCGACACGTCACTGCAGTTCACCGACACCTTCTCGCTCAGCGGCATCGCGCTCGGCACCATCGTCGTCATCGTGCTCTACCACGTGTGCCGCGCGATCGCGCCGAAGGACAACCCGGATGACACCGATGACGGTATGGGCCTGCATCGCGAACCGGACGCAGATCCGGACGGCGGCACCGCGAGGAGCCGAGTCGAACAGCCGGCGTGACCACTATTACTTTTGACAGAGCGAGAGCGTGAGCGTTGTCACTTCTTCACGACACACCGATCACACGATGCGGGCAGGATCTACAGAATGAAACCGTCGCCACTCACTTATCACCGGCCCCGGTCGATCGACGAGGCCTGCGAAATCCTTGCGCGGGTTGCCCCTGAGGGCAAGGTGCTCGCCGGTGGTCAGTCGCTGGTTCCGCTGCTGTCGATGCGGCTCGCCGCGCCCGCACACGTCGTGGACATCGGGTCCATACCGCGCTTCGCCGCGGTGACGGCTTCGCCGGAGCTCGGTGTCACGTTCGACGCCCTGGCGACACACAGCGTGCTCGAATCCGACCCGGGGGCGGCGGCAGTCCAGCCGCTCCTCGGCCGGGCACTGCGGCTGGTTGCGCACCCGACCATCCGTAACCGCGGCACCACGGTGGGGTCCATCGTCCACGCCGATCCTTCCGCGGAGATGCCGGCCGTGCTGGCGTTGCTGGGTGGCACACTCACGGCACGATCGGTGCGCGGGGTCCGGGAGATCGAGGCCGACGCCCTGTTCGCCGGTCCGCTCGAATCCACTCTCGAGCCCGACGAGATCGCGACAAGCGTCACGGTGCCATCTGCCCGCCCCGGCGTCGGCACCGCGATCGACGAGATCGCCCGCCGCCACGGCGATTACGCCCTCGTCGGGGTGGTGGCACAGGTGAAGGTCGAAGACGGCCTCGTCGTGGGCGCTCGGATGACCTATGTGTCCGCCGGGGAACTCGGGCAGGTCGTCGACTACAGCGACGCCCTGAGCGGAGCATCGGCAACGGACGACCGCGATCCCCAGTGGCAGCAACTCGCGGAGGTCGCACGCGAGAACGTCGAGACCGACGCCGATATCCACGCGACCGCCCGCTACCGGTCGCAGCTGGTCGCGGCACTGACCGCACGAGTCGGCTTCGCCGCCGCACAGGACGCCGCACACGACGGGATCAGAATGCCGATGCCGACAGGAGGAATGTCATGACGAGCACGATGCCGCGTGGAAGCCGAGGCCGCGCGCCGGAACGCACACTCGACGAACAGGTGAGCGAGCTGGAGGCCGAGACCGGCGAACAACACGTCGCGGTGACGTTCACGCTGAACTCGGTGACACAGACGGTGGTGCTGCCGTCACGGACGCTCGCCTCCGACGCGATCCGGCACCACCTGCGCCAGACCGGCACCCACGTCGGATGCGAGCACGGCGTGTGCGGAGCGTGCACGGTCCTGCTCGACGGCAAGCCCGTGCGCTCGTGCCTCGTGTTCGCGGCGAGCCTCGAAGGGCGTTCGGTGACGACGGTCGAAGGACTCGTCGAACCCGACGGCACGCTGCACCCCGTGCAACAGGCATTCATCGACTGCCACGGTCTGCAATGCGGCTTCTGCACACCGGGTTTCGTCACCACCATCGCCGCGTACCTCGAGGAGAATCCCTCGCCCACCCGGGAAGAGGCGACCGAGGCGATCGCGGGCAACCTCTGCCGGTGCACGGGATACCAGAACATTCGGGCAGCGGTGCTGCGCGCCGCGGAGATCACCAGGGAACGCGCAGGCGGCTCACCGCTCGGACCCGACGACGACGCGGCGCGCGCGTCACTCGACGACAAGGTCCGCGGCACCACCGGCCCGGTAGGTGGAAAGGCAGGACGAGCATGACGAGCACCACCGACGCTTCGACCGGCACGGCCCCGGAGCTGGCGCCGCACGGCGTCGACAGTGTCGGGGAGTCGGGTAGGTCGTTCGGCACCCCGATCCCGCGCAGCGAGGACCGCAGACTGCTCAGCGGCGAGGGCCGGTACCTCGACGACCTGGGGCGAGGCGCCCTCATCGCAGCGTTCGTCAGATCACCGCACGCCCATGCCCGTATCACCGGCATCGACATCGACGCAGCCCTCGAGGTGCCCGGGGTGCACGCTATCTACACATACGACGATCTCGTCGACGACGGACCGCAGATGGCGGAGAATCTGCCGCTGCTGATTCCGCATCCGGCGATCACCGCCCCTCGCAACGGGTATCCGCTCGCGAAGGACGAAGTCAATCATGTCGGCGAAGCCATCGCCATGGTGGTCGCCGACAACCGATACATCGCAGAGGACGCGTGCGCCCTCATCGACGTCACCTACGAGACACTGCCCGAGGTCGTGGGCATCGACGTGTCCCGCCGCGCTGAGCGCAGCGTCCACCCCGATGTGCCCGACAACGTCGCCGCACACCTGCAACACGGATTCGGCGACGTCGACGCAGAACTCGCGGCCGCACCGCACCGTCTGACGCTGAACCTCGAGATCGAGCGGTCCGCCTCGATGCCCATGGAAGGCAAAGGTGTCTACGCGCGCTGGGACGACGACGAGAAGGCCCTGACCTTCTGGACTTCCACACAGACTTCGACTTCCGCACGCGCCGCGATCGCCGCGCGGCTCGGCATGGCGCACAACAAGGTGCATTGCATCGCCCCCGACGTCGGCGGCGGCTTCGGCGTGAAGATCGTGCACCCGTGGCCCGAAGAAGTGATGGTGACGTGGGCTGCTCGCAGGCTCGGCCAGGCAGGCATCTCCAACGAGGTGAAATGGGTCGAAGACCGTCGTGAACACTTCATCTCGAGCGCGCACGAGCGCGGACAGCTGCACGAGGTCACCGTCGGGTTCGATGACGAGGGACGGCTGCTGGCCTTCGATTTCTCCATCTGGCACGACAACGGCGCCTACCTGCCGTACGGCATCATCGTGATCCTCAACACCTCCACTCAGGTGCTCGGCCCGTACAAGCCGAAATCGTTCCGGGTGGATGCCTATTCGCTGTACACCAATACCGTCATCGTCACTCCGTATCGAGGTGCAGGCCGGCCGCAGGGTGTGTTCGCGATGGAACGATCGATGGATGCGATCGCGAAGTACCTGGGCAAGGACGTCATCGCGGTGCGGGAGGCCAACCTCATCCGGCCCGAGGAGATGCCGTACGACTTCCACCTCACCTTCCAGGACGGTCGCCCGCTCATCTACGACACCGGCAACTACCAGGCCGGCATCGACAAGCTCAAGGAACTCATCGACTGGGACGGTTTCGCCGAGTACAAATTGCAGGCGAAGGCCGAAGGACGCACCGTCGGAATCGGTATCGGCGCCTACGTCGAAGGAACCGGCCCCGGGCCGTACGAGGGCGCGCATGTGCTCGTCGAGACGTCGGGCAAGGTGAAGGCTGCGACCGGCCTGACCACCCAAGGCCAGGGTCACCAGACGTCGTTCGCGCAGATCGTCGCCGACGATCTCGGCGTTGCCGTGTCGGATGTCGAGATCGTGACCGGTGATACTCGCCGGTTCGGATATGCGGTAGGCACTTTCGCGTCGCGCGGCGCGGTGATGTCCGGCTCGGCGTTCCACGTGGCGGCACAGATGGTTGCCGAGAAGGCGAAGAAGATCGCCGCCGAGCACTTGCACATCGACCCTGCGAATCTCGAGCTGCGCGGCGGGCACGTGTGCGTCCTCGGCACCGAACCCGGGGCGGAGGGCACATCGATCCCGCTCGGAGTCGTCGCGGTGCTGTCCAATCCGTTGCGTTACGCGTTCGACGACGCCTCCCGGCAGGCAACAGGTTTCGCCAAGGCCGATACCGATATGACGGTGCCACCCGTCCGCGAAGGAGAGCAGCCCGGACTCGAGGCCACCGGATACTATTCGCCGCCCACCTCGACGTTCGCGTCGGGTATACACGCGGCGATCGTCGAAACCGACCCCGTCACCGCGGAGATCCATGTGCGGAAGTATGCGGTGGTGCACGACTGCGGCAACGTGATCAACCCGCGGATCGTCGAAGGCCAGGTGATCGGTGCAGTGGCCCAGGGCATCGGCGGCGCACTGTACGAGCGGATCGTCTACGACGAGCACGGCCAGATGCTCAACGCGTCCTACATGGACTTCCTGATGCCGTTCGTCACCGAGATGCCGGACTCACTCGAGATGGATCACACGGTGACTCCGTCCGCACTCAACCCCCTCGGAATGAAGGGCGCGGGGGAAGCGGGCGTGATCCCGACGTCGGCCGTCATCGCCGCCGCGATCGAGGACGCGGAGGGCATCCCGATCACGTCCATGCCGATTTCCCCCTCGGAGTTGTTCGAGCTGCGTCTGACTCACGCGGCAACCCGGAGCAAGGAGAACGAATGAGAATCGCCGGTACCGCGCAACTGCTGGCACCGCCGGAGGTCGTGTACGACAGCCTGCAGGACGGCCGTGTTCTCGCGGCCACCATCCCCGGTGTGCAGTCGCTCGAACAGGTCAGCGACAACCACTACAAGCTGTCCATCACCGCGGGGGTGGCGTCGATCAAAGGCACCTACGACGGTGAAGTCGTTCTTTCCCAGCAGAACAGGCCCGACTCGTTCGTGATGACCGCATCGGGTTCGGGTGCGCCGGGAACGGTCAAGGCCGATGTGACGGTCAGACTCGAAGAGCGTGACGGCGGCACCGTCCTGAGTTACGACGCCGATGCAGTCGTGGGCGGCATGGTCGGTGGCGTGGGCCAGCGGATGATCACCGGTGTCGCGAAGAAGATGGCGGGGGTGTTCTTCAACGGCATCGACGGAGTGATCGCCAACGGCATCCCGGAACCCGCAGCGGGCGGATCCGTTGCCGATACCGCGCCCGCCGGAACCGTGAGCGCAGGCGCCGAGAGCGTAGGAGCGGTGGTTGCCGCGGCCGGGGGCGCCCCGATGCCGGTGGCTGCCGCGTCGCAGCACACGGCTGCCGGTATGCCGGTTGCCACTGTCCTGGTCTCGGCCGCGGTGGGTGCGGGTATCGCGCTCGCCGGTGTCGTGCTGGGCGGGATTCTCGCCCGAAGGTAGGGCTGCGCGACACGAACGGAAATCGGCACCCCGGGCCTGCTGGCCCGGGGTGCCGTCGTCTGTACAGCGGCCGATGCAGAACCCCCAACAATCCGGAGAGAGTTCGGCGAAATGTGACAAAGAAACAGCGTCGCGCAGCGGGTGGAATGGCAACAAGCGTCAGGGAAGAACCGGCGAGACGAACCCAGGAGGAAGCGTGGGATCCAGGAAGATTCGGGTCGGTATCGATACCGGCGGAACATTCACCGACATCGTGGCAGTGGACGACGAGTCCGGTGCGATCGTCACGACGAAAACCCCGTCGACCCCGGCAGACCCGGCGGTGGGATTTCTCGCCGGCATCGAGAAGGTGCTCGCGAAACTCGGTGAGACCGGCGACGCGATCGGAGCCGTCAGCCACGGCACCACCGTTGCGACCAACAAGCTGCTCGAAGGCAAGGTCGGCCACCTCGGATTCATCACTACCGAGGGCTACGAACACGTACTCGAGATCGCCCGCCAGTCCGTCCCCGACGGCTACGGCAACTCCTATTTCTGGGTCAAGCCCGACCGCATCGTGCCTGCCGACCGGGTCAAGACCGTCGGAGGTCGACTCAACTTCGAAGGCAAGGAGATCCGCCCGCTCGACGAGGACGATGTCCGTGCCGCCGCCCGGTTCTTCCGGGAGAGCGATGTGCGCACCATCGGCGTGTGCCTGATGCACTCGTACGCGAACCCGGACCACGAGCGCCGCGTTCAGGAAATTCTGCTCGACGAGTATCCCGAGGCGACGGTGAGCATCTCGAGCGAGGTGCTGCGCGAGTACCGTGAGTACGAGCGGTCCATCACGACGCTTGTCGATGCCTCCGTCAAGCCCAATATCCGCAGCTACGTCGGCAACATCGCGAATCGCCTGCGCGAGTTCTCCTCGCTCGACGGCGAATCACGCGACATTCCGTTCTACGTGATGAAGTCGAATGGCGGTGTGCTGTCGGCGAAAGAGGTTGTGAATCAGCCGATCACAACCGTCCTGTCCGGTCCCGCTGCCGGTGCGCTCGGAGCGGCGCTCATCGCGGGTGTCGCGGGAGTCGATCAGGTGCTCACATGCGATGGCGGCGGCACCTCCACCGACGTCACCGTGGTGGTCGGCGGCGAGCCCGCTCTGACCACCGAGGGCCGGGTCGGCGTGTACCCGTCGAAGATCCCGATGATCGACGTGGTCACCGTCGGTGCCGGTGGCGGTTCGATCGCGTGGATGACTCCGGAAGGCACCCTCCGTGTGGGCCCGCAGTCGGCAGGCGCCGATCCCGGCCCGTTGTGCTACGGAAAAGGTGGCGACGAGCCGACCATCACCGACGCGCACGTGCTGCTCGGCCGCATTCCGCCCCACCTGCTCGGCGGCGAGATCCCCCTCGACACCGAACTCGCCCGCAAGGGTGTCGAAGAGCTCGCCCACCGGCTTGGGCTCGAATTCGAAGCCTGCGCCACGGGCATCCTCGAAGTATCGGCGTGGAACCAGGCCAATGCGTTGCGGCAGGTCACCGTCAAGCGGGGGCTCGACGTCCGAGACTTCACGCTCGTCACCTTCGGCGGTTCCGGCTCGTTGCTCGCGTGCCGGCTCATCGACATCCTCGGTCTCAAGGATGTCCTGGTCCCGCTCAATCCCGGCAACGTCTCGGCGTTCGGCCTGCTCACTGTCGACGTCCGCAACGACTACGTGCAGACGCACGTGAGCAGGCACGACCGGTTGCAGGTCGCCGAGCTGCAGACCGGACTCGACGCGCTCGCGGTGGAAGCCGAGCGCGCGCTCGCCGATGAAGGTTTCGCTCCCGACGAGCGTCGCTACGCACGCTCGGCAGACCTCCGGTACCTCGGACAGGCCTTCGAGGTGCGAGTACCGCTCGGCGACGGGCCGGTCACCCAGGAGCTGATGGACGAGGCAGCCGCACGGTTCCACGAGGCCCACCGGGAACTCTACGGATACGACTTCTGTGGCGATCCGCACCAGCATGTGGAGTGGGTCAATCTCCGGGTCAGTGGTATCGGGCCCATCAAGCGTCCCGAATTGAAGGAGATCGCCGCAGGCCGCGGCGCCCACGTCGCGATCACCGGCACCCGCGAGGCGTACTTCGACGAGTGGGTCACCACCGAGGTGTACGACCGGACCCTGCTCGGTGCAGGCGACGAGCTGGACGGGCCCGCCGTGATCGAGGAGTTCAGCTCCACCATTCCCGTCCACCCCGGATTCCGCGCGCGCGTCGACGCGTTCGGGAACATCCGCATCACCAAGACGTCCGACTCGAACGGAGCGAACCGATGACCGCGATCCTCGATTCCGCCGCAGCCCAGGCGGCGAAACCCTATCGGCTGACCGACGCCGGGGGAGCAGCACCCGATCCGGTGCTCGTGGAGATCGTCGCCGGCTACCTCGCGAGTGTCGAGATGGAAGTGGAGACCTCCATCTCGCGGACCTCACGGTCGCCGATGATCCGCGACGCCCACGATTTCCGCGCAGGAATCCACGACCGGAACCTCCGCAAGCTCACCGGCCGTTCGTATTCGGCGCTCGTGCACCCCGTCGCGCGCGACTTCCCGCTCGACACCATGAAGCCCGGCGACGTGTTCTTCCACAACGACGTCTACCTGTCCGAAGGTGGCATCGGCCATCTGCCGGACCTGTGCGTCACGGTGCCGGTGTTCGCAACCCGCCCCGGTGAAACGGAACCGACGGTCGTTGCGTTCGTGCAGGCGTTCGGCCACCACGACGACATCGGTGGTTGCTGCCCGGGATCGATGCCGTCGGGTGCGACCACGGTGTTCGAAGAGGGCCTGATGGTTCCGCCGATCAAGTTGTGGGACCAGGGTGTTCCCAACGAGGCAGCGCTGCGCATCATGACCCGCAACTCGCGGACACCCGACGCGCTGGCCGCGGACCTCGACGCCGAATGCTCCGCGTGCCTCATGGGTGCGCGGCGTCTCACGGAACTGTTCGAGCGGTACGGCGTGGAGACCGTCGAGTCCTGCTTCGACGCGATGATGGACGCCACTACGGAGACCTACCGTCGCGAGATCCTCAGCAAGATCCCGAAGGGTGAATACACCTGGGAGGACTACGCCGAGCATGACGGCGTGGACGAGCCGATGCTGCACGTTCAGCGGATCACCCTGACGAAGACGGGGCCGGAGGACGAGGGCGGGGAACGCCTGATCCTCGACTTCAACGGCACCGGTCCACAGGCGAAGGGACCGATCAACCACTGCGGCGACTACGCCGACGGCAACTTCCTCATCAAGTGGCTGGCCCCGATCCTCCGCAATCTGGCGGACACCCCGGAACGCATGGCCGAACTCGACGTCAATGAGGGCGTCGTGCCGTTGATCGAGATGAAGTTCCCCGAAAAGGGCACGCTCATCACGCCGATCTTCCCGGCGCCTACCAATGCCCGCACATTCGTGATCCTGCGTCTGCTCGGTGTGCTGGCCGGTGTGGTTGCGAAGGCCGTCGACGGCAACATGCCCGCCGACCAGGAGACCATCCGATACACCGGTGTGTACGGCGAGGACTTCGAGGGCCACTCGTACCTCATGCGTGAGGTACTGGGCGGTGGCTCCGGTGGACGCAACTACGCGGACGGCGAGGACACCATCCATGTGGTTCCCGACTCGCGCAATCTGCCGACGGAGTTCACCGAGAGCCGGTTCCCATTCATCGTCGAAAAGCTGGGTCTGGCCGTCGATTCCGGTGGAGCGGGTCGGTACCGCGGCGGCCTGGGATACGAGAAGCACATCCGGATGCTCAAGGACGCGCACTTCATGTCCATCGCCGACCGATCGATTCTGTCGTGCTGGGGAGTCAAGGGCGGTAAGGCGGGGCGACCGTTCTCGGTGGTGCTGAATCCTGGCGCCCCCGACGAACGCGAATTCGACGCGCTCACCGACGCCGAGCCCATCAAGGCAGGCGAAGTGGTCCGGATTCGCACCACTGGTGGCGGCGGTTGGGGCGACCCGCTCGACCGGCCCGTTGACGAGGTGGTACGAGATGTGCTGTGGCGCAAGGTGTCGGTAGACGGAGCGCGTGCCGATTACGGTGTCGTCCTGAAGGATGCCCCCGTCGACGCGCCGGTCGCGGACATCTCGGCAACCGAGGCATTGCGCGAGCAGATGCGCTCGGAGCGCGCTGCGGAGGAGCCGTTCTTCGATCGTGGTCCCGGTTACGAAAGGCTCTCCGGGGGAGCCAAGTTCGCCGAGTACGACTTCATCGGGAACTGACTCGTGGTTGCCTTCATGTCCGGCGGCGCTGATCTTGCAGTGATCGGCGCCGCCGGGAAGACGGGAGCCGCCGTCGTGGCGGCACTCGAGGGGAAGGCTTCTGTTCGCCGGGTGGTGCATACCGCCCGGCGGGCGGGCGATCGGGCCGTCGACCTCGAGACCGGAGCCGGTCTCGGCGAGGCCCTTTCGGGATGCAGTGGTGTGTATTTCATCGCCCCCAACGTGCATCCCGATGAGCCGGCGTTGTTGCGCCGGGCGCTCGCGGCTGCTGTGGAGGAGGGTGTCGACCACGTCGTCTATCACTCCGTTGCGTGGCCGTATTCGCCCGGGATGCCGCACCATCTGGACAAGGCACGATGCGAGGACGAACTGCATACGTTCGGCGGCGTGCGGTGGACGGTGTTGCAACCGTGCGCGTACGCGGAGAACTTCGCCGCGGTGCTCGAAGGGTCGGTGCGCACACTCGAGGTGCCGTACGACCCGGATGCACGGTTCTCGTTCGTCGCACTCGCAGACGTCGCATCGGTTGCCGCCCGTGTCCTCGGCGAGGGCGCCGACGTCCACCACGGTGCTACCTATGAGCTCGGTGGTCCGGAGTCGCTCAGCGTTCGGCAGTTGTGTCGTCGAGCGCGTGGGCCGGTGATGGTCTCGCAGGTGCCGGTGGCCGAATGGATGGAGCGGCACGGGCGCGGACTCACAGACGACGCACGTGCACGCCTGGCCGCGATGTTCGACTTCTACGACCGGCACGGATTCGTTGCCGGTAGCGCGCAGTTACACGGGCTTCTGGGTCGTCCACCTGCCCGGATCGGCGCGGTGGTGTAGTAAGGGGACTGTGACGGATCACCACGCGAACGGCCGCTCCGCCGACGAGTCCATGCCCGCGTCCGTGCTCATCGCGGTCGACGAAACCGCCGAGATCGGTGTGCTCACCCTCAACCGGCCCGACCAGCGCAATCCATTGTCGGTCGCTGTCATGCGGGAGGTGACGCTGGGGCTGAAGGCGCTGTCCGCGGAGCCCGCGGTCCGGGTGATCGTGATCCGGGCGGAGGGGCCGGTGTTCTCGGCCGGACACAACCTGCGCGAGATGATCGGCCGCACCCTCGACGAGGAGCGGGCCGTGTTCGATACCTGCACCGAGATGATGCAGACGGTGCAGGCGATCCCGCAGCCCGTGATCGCCTCGGTGCAGGGCACGGCGGTCGCGGCGGGGTGTCAGCTGGTAGCGGCATGCGATCTCGCAATTGCGTCGTCCGCCGCGGTGTTCGGTACGCCGGGTGTGAAGATCGGACTCTTCTGCTCGACGCCGATGGTGGCGGTGAGCCGCGCGATCGGGCGCAAGCGTGCGCTGCAGATGTTGCTTACGGGCGAAACGATCAATGCGCACACCGCCGCAGACTGGGGTCTGGTGAACTTCGTCGTCGACCCGGAAGAACTGGAGATCGAGACGGCGACGTTGGCGGCGAAGATCGTCGGTGCCTCTCCCGCGACGGTCAAGATCGGCAAGGAGGCGTTCTATCGCCAGATCGATCTGCCCCAGGACGAAGCGTACGAGGCGATGGGCGAGACGATGGCCCAGAACGCGATGATCTGCGATGCGCAGGAAGGCATGACTGCCTTCGTGGAGAAGCGGACCCCGGTGTGGCAGGGCCGTTGAGAGGCTTCGGCACCCGGTCGATCCTGGGTCTGGACCGATTGTTGGACGCCCTATAACCTCGTCGATATGAGTCCCGATCCTCGCTCGAGCACTGTCGATGCCATCGTCCGCCGCTCTGCCGGACGCTTCCCCGATCGTGTCGCATTGCGGTTCGAGGCCCGCACCGTCACCTACCGCGAACTCGACGACGCAGTGTCCCGCGCTGCTGCACACCTGCTGTCGCTCGGTCTCGGCCCGGGCGATCGGGTTGCTGCATACGGCACCAATTCCGACGCCTACGTCATCGGGTACCTCGCCGTCGCGCGTGCAGGGCTCGTGCACGTGCCGATCAACTACGCGCTCCGCGGTGAAGAGCTGGTCTATCTGCTCGGGCAGTCGGGTGCGCGGGCGATACTCGTCGACCCGGCGCTCCGGGAGAACATCGACGCGGTGCGCTCGGATGTGCCTGCCGAGATCGTCCTGCCCCTGCGCGACGAAGACGGGTCACTCCTCGCCATCGCTGAAACCGGCGACGTCCCCGCTGTCGATTCTGCCGCGACCGACACCGATCTCGTGCAGCTCCTCTACACCTCGGGCACCACATCGAAGCCCAAGGGCGCCATGATGACTCATCGCGCGCTCGTGTTCGAATACACCTCGTCGATCGTCGCGCTCGATCTCGCAGCCGACGACAATCCGCTCATCTGCATGCCGCTCTACCATTCGGCGGCGATGCACGTGTTCATGCTCCCGTATCTCGCGATCGGCGCAACGATCCGCTTGTTGCCTGCCCCCGACATTCCGCAGGTGCTGCGCCTGGTGGAGGAAGAATCGATCGGGTCGCTGTTCCTCGCACCGACCGTGTGGGTGCCGCTCGCCAACCACCCCGACCTCGATACCCGCGACCTGTCGTCGCTGCGCAAGGCTCAGTACGGTGCGTCGATCATGCCTGTCACGGTGCTCAACCGATTGCGCGAGCGCTATCCGGACCTGGATTTCTACAACTGCTTCGGCCAATCCGAGATCGGTCCGCTTGCGTGCGTGCTGCGCCCCGAGGAGCACGAGGAGCGTCCGTCGTCGTGCGGAAAGGCGATCCTGTTCGTCGAGACCCGCGTGGTCGATGCCGAGGGCCACGATGTTCCCGACGGGGAATCGGGTGAGGTGTTGTACCGGTCGCCGCAACTGTGCATCGGCTACTGGGACAATCCCGAGGCGACGGCAGAAGCGTTCCGCGACGGATGGTTCCACTCCGGCGACCTCGTCACGCGCGACGCCGAAGGATTCATCACGGTGGTCGACCGCATCAAGGATGTCATCAACACCGGCGGCATTCTGGTTGCCTCGCGCGAGGTCGAAGACGCGATCTACACGCACAACGCGGTCGCCGAAGTTGCAGTGATCGGAATGCCGGACGAGAAGTGGATCGAGGCCGTGACCGCGGTGGTCGTGCTCAAGGACGGCGAGACCGTCACCGAGAGTGAACTCGTCGATCACGTGAAGCAGCGTCTGGCGCCGTTCAAGGTTCCCAAAGCGGTTCGGTTCGTCGAAACCCTGCCGCGAAACCAGAGCGGCAAGCTCCTCAAGCGGGAGCTGCGTTCGGAATAGTCCATCGCCCTTGCCTGATTGGCCGAATGTCACCTTCGGTCACTTCAACTAACCGAAGGTGACATTCGGCCACAACGATCGGAACAGTCCATGGTGAACAAGCACGTCCCCGCATGGTACGACGACGAAGTGAGCGCCGTGCGCGACCTCGCGAACGACTTCTTCGCGCGCGAAGTCATGGCTCATGCCGAGAAGTGGGACGCTCAACGGCGCATCGACCGTGAGGTGTGGTTCAAGGCGGGCAAGCTGGGGCTGTTGCTGTGCTCGGTGCCCGAAGAATACGGCGGCGGCGGAGGGACATTCGCGCACGACCTTGCAGTATTCGAAGCTCAGGGCTATTCCGGCGATCTCGCATTCGGAGTCTCGGTGCACAGCGGCATCGTCGCGCATTACATCCTCGAATACGGCACCGAAGAACAGAAGAAGACGTGGCTGCCGGGAATGGCCACCGGTGAGATCCTCGGCGCGATCGGCATGACCGAGCCGACCGCTGGATCCGACCTCAAGGCGATCAAGACCAGTGCGATCCGCGACGGCGACCACTACGTCGTCAACGGCAGCAAGACGTTCATCACGAACGGCTCCTCGGCGGACGTGATCGTCCTCGCCGTCAAAACCGATCCGAAAGCAGGCGCCAAAGGCGTCTCGCTGCTCATAGTCGACCTGCGTGACACTCCGGGGTTCACGGTGGGCCGCGTGCTCGACAAGGTCGGCCAGCACGCGGCCGACACCTCTGAGTTGTCGTTCGTCGATGTACGAGTGCCGGTATCGAACCTGCTCGGTGAGTCCGAAGGTCTCGGATTCGGCCAGCTCATGGCGCAACTCGTGCAGGAGCGGCTCATCATCGGCGCGCAGGCCGCAGGCGCGATGGAACGTGCGGTCGAGGAGACCGTCCGCTACACCAAGTCACGGGAGGCCTTCGGGCACAGTCTGTTCGAGTTCCAGAACACCGCATTCGAACTCGCCGAGTGTCAGACCATCGCGCGCACCAGCCGGGTGTTCCTCGACTACTGCATCGAGAAGCACTTGCGATCGGAGCTGGATGCGTCCGACGCCGCGATGGTCAAGTACTGGCTCACCGACAAGCAGTGCGAAGTGATCGACCGGTGCGTGCAGCTGCACGGTGGCTACGGGTACATGCGCGAGTATCTGATCGCGCGGATGTACGAGGACGCACGCGTCCAGCGGATCTACGCAGGTGCGAACGAAGTAATGAAGTCACTCATCGCGCGGTCGTTGTAGAGGTTGCCGAGGTCGAACGATTCAGTCGTTGCGGGTGTGATGCCCCACCAGCTTGGTGAGCATCGCAGCCAGCTGGGCGCGTTCGTCCGCATCGAGTGGGGCGAACGCCACGTCCTGTACTGCGGTGAGCGTGAGCTGGAGGTCGAAGTGCCGGTTCCGCCCTCGACGGGTGAGACTGATGATGTTCCGGCGTCCGTCGCTCGGATCGGGAGCACGTTCGACGAAATGACGATCGACCAGTTCGTCGAGAACGGACACGACGTCGCTGCGATCCAGACCGCACCGGCGTCCCAACTCGACCTGGCTGGACGGCCCGTACTCGTCGAGCGCGGCGAGGACGCGGTAGTGGTGTCCGCGAGCATCGGAGGCGTCGAGCCGGTCGAACACGACGCGGTGGACGTGTCGCGCAGCCTGACTGAGAAGGAAGCTCGGAAGGAGCTCGAGTCGGGCCGGACCGGTTGGGGCATCGGTGGCGGGCATGCGACGGAGTCTACGTTCGGCCATGTCCGTGAAGCGAGTTTCGTGCGGTGCGCCACGCTCAGCGTCCGCGGTGATCGGTGATCGCCGTTCTGGGTCCGCGTTTCGGGATTCGGGAGTACCCGCCGGATTCGGTGATCAAGCGCACCGCTCGATAGCGATGAGGGCGTAGCGGTTCGAGATATTCGACCATTCCCGCGTCGTCGAGAGGTTCTCCGAGCAGCGACCAGCCGATGACGTTCGACAGGTGATAGTCACCCACGGAGAGGGCGTCTGCGTCGCCGAATGCGCGCTGCGCGATCTCGGCAGCAGTCCACACCCCGATCCCCGGAAGCGTCCGTAGTTTCTGCTGAGCTCGGTCCGGCGCGTCGTCGCACAGGCGTTCCAGGCGGTCGGCGAGCTGCGCGCACCGCACGATCGTGCGGGCCCGGGCCGGGTCGACGTTTGCCTTGTGGAACTCCCACGATGGGACGCGGCGCCACACCTGCGCGCTCGGTGGCACGCGCATACCCGCCGGTGCGGGGCCCGGTGCCTGGTCGCCGAAACGGGTGACGAGACGACGCCACGATGCGAACGCGGCTACGCCGTGCACTCGTTGTTCGAGGACGGCAGGGACGAGCGCTTCGAGGACGCGTCCGGTGCGTGTGATCCGCAGTGCGGGGAGTCGCCGGTGGGCTTCGACGAGCGCGGGATGCTCGGGTGCGAAGCCGGACGGGTCGTCGTGCGCACCGAGCAGGGCGGGGAGTTGTTCCTGCAGTTCGGCCGAACCCGGTCCCCACAGTTGGGCGCGTGCTCCGTTCGGGCCGTCCTGGGTCAGGCGGTAGGTCACCGGCCCGGATTCCATTCGCGACACCCGCCACACCGCGGTGCCGTCGGTGCGGTGACATGGATCCCACGCGCCACGCTGGAGAGGTCGGAGGGTCGACACGAGGTCGACCGGCCATGGCACTCTTATACGGGTGTCCATGGTGAACGTGGACGCGGGCACCGAATCACCGTACGCCCGTGAACGAAACTCGGGTTTAGACGGTGTCGGAGGGAAAGGCTATGGTTCGCGCATGATCATCGTGAGCACCGACGGATCCTGCTTGCGCAATCCCGGTGGCGCTATCGGGTGGGCGTGGGTCAATCACGAAGGCCCCAGCGCGTCGGGTGGTGATCGCTCCGGTACCAATCAGATCGCGGAGCTGCGGGCGCTGCTCGAAGCGCTCCGTGCTCATCCAGGACCGGACCCGTTGCTCATCGAATCCGATTCCCAGTACGCGATCAAGTGCGCGTCCGAGTGGCTGCCCGGCTGGAAGCGCAAGGGCTGGAAGACAGCAGCCGGCGCCCCGGTGAAGAACCTCGACCTGGTTCGCGACATCGACCGGGAGATCTCCGAGCGTAAGGGTCCGGTGCGCTTCCGTTGGGTGCGTGGGCACGTCGGCAACCACTTCAACGAGGTCGCCGACAAGCTTGCCGGTGAGGCTGCGCGAGAGGCCGCGGCCCGACCGGGCCCGATCGAGGTGCCGACGGTCGCGCCTGCCGTGGTCAAGCCCAAGAAGACGGCCCCCGCCGCCGACGTCGAGATGACGCTGTTCTGAGTCGGTGAACCGCTCGGATCAGTAGTACACGGCGAGGCGGCCGTTCGGCCCGTCGACACAGGTGACGGGGGTGTCGAACACACCGGTGAGGACCTCGTCCACCAGGATCTCGTCGGGGGTTCCGAACTCGACGACCTTGCCGTCCTTCATGGCGCAGATCCGGTCGGCGTAGTGGCCGGCGAAGTTGATGTCGTGGAGCACGATGACCACGGTGCGCCCGAGCTCGACTGCGACTTTGTGGAGGTGCTGCATCATCTGGACCGAGTGCTTCATATCCAGGTTGTTCAGCGGTTCGTCGAGCAGGATGTAGTCGGTGTCCTGGCACAGCACCATGGCCACGTAGGCGCGCTGCCGCTGCCCGCCGGAGAGCTGATCCAGGTAGCGGTGTTCGAGGTCGGTGAGTCCGAAGAACTCGATGGCCTGGGTGATGGCCTCCTCGTCCTTGCGGGTGAGGCGGCCCTTCGAATGCGGGAAGCGACCGAAGCCGACGAGCTGACGAACCGTCAACCGGGTGACGAAATGGTTCTCCTGGCGGAGCACCGAGACGATCTTCGCGAGGTCTTTCGACTTGGTGCTCGAAACGTCGTAACCGGCGATCTCGATGGTTCCGGCGTCGGCACCGAGCAACCGTCCCACGATCGTCAGCATCGTCGACTTGCCTGCGCCATTGGGCCCGACCAGGGCGGTGATGCCGCCTTTGGGGATTGTGAGGTCGATCTCGCCGATCGTGACCGTGCTGCTGTACTCCTTACGGAGTCCCTTGATCTCGATCACAATCTGCCCTTCCGGAGGATCACGTAGAGGAAGGCCGAACCGCCGACGGCCTCGATGATGATGGACACGGCGCCCTCGGCGTAGAAGATGTTCTTGAGCACGAAATAGGCACCGCCGAGGATGACGAACCCGGTCAGGATCGCCACCGGGAACACGTAGCGATGCTCGTGAGTGGTCGCGAACTGATAGGCCAGGGTGGCGACGAGGAACCCGAGGAATGTCAGGGGACCGACCAGCGCGGTTGTGGTTGCCATGAGCACCGACACGAGAAACAGGATGAGGATGATCTCGCGGCGATGGTTCAGGCCGAGGTTCGTGGTCACGTCCTTGCCCAACGCGATGATGTCGAGCCTGCGCGCACGCCACCACAGGATCGCTGCCGACACGACGCACAGCGGGACCGCCAGAGGGAGGTAGGACGAATCCGCATTGGACACCGACCCGAACAGTTTGGCGGTGAGGATGTCGAACTCGCTGGGGGTGAGCATGCGTTGCATGAACGTCGCCACGGAGCCGAGACCGCCACCGAGGACAATGCCGACGAGCAGCATCACCTGCAGGTTTGCGTACTTACCGGACAGCAGCCAGCCGTAGAGCATCAGGGAGAAGCCCACCATGAGCACCACCATCAGGGCGAACTGCGCGACCCCCTGGAACAGCGTCACCCCTACCGCGCCGAGGAAGAAGACGGCGGCGGTCTGGATCGCGACGTAGAGGGCTTCGAACCCCATGATCGACGGCGTGATGATGCGGTTGTTGGTGGCAGATTGGAACGACACCGTCGCGACGGCCTGACACACGACGACGAGCGCGATCACGAGGAGGCTGCCCGCACGCATCTGCGTGATCCGCCAGTATCCGGCGGTCCCGAACGGAACAGGGTTGTTCCAGGTCACGATGCCCACGGCGATCAGAACCGAGAGAATTGCGAGGGCGCCTATGAGAATCCAGTAGCGACGTTGCTGCCGCGCGGTCGCGAATGCTCCGGAACCGGTGTGCCCGGACTCGACCGAGGGGACGGGGGCGGTGACAGGAGCGATCGATTCGACGGTTGTCTCAGGCATTGCGGCGGCTCCGGAGAAGCAGAGAGATGAAGACGACGGAACCGACGACGCCGAGGATCAAAGACACGGGGATCTCGAACGGCATGATGATCGTGCGCCCGATCAGGTCGCACACGGTGACGATGGCGATGCCGAGCAGGCACACCCAGGGGAGGTTGCTGCGCAGGTCGTCGCCGCGGAACATCGAGACGATGTTGGGGACGATGAGCCCGAGGAACGGAAGGGCACCCACCACGACCGTCACGACTGCGGTGGCGATGGCGATGAGCCCTGTTCCCAGCAGGATGATGCGGTTGTAGTTCAGTCCGACGTTCGTGGCCACGTCCTCACCGAGACCGGCGACGGTGAACCGATCGGCTACGACGAACACGAGCAGCGCGACGATGGCGACGATCCAGAGCACTTCGTACTGGCCCTTGATGATGGACGTGAAACTCCCGGCGAACCAGATGCCCAGGCTCTGAAGTTTGTCGGTGGCGAGGGCGATGTAGGTGGTGATGGACCCGACGACAGCACCGAGCATGATGCCGACGATGGGGACGATCAGCGACGACGACAATTGCACCCGCCGCAGGAACAGGAAGAAGACCATCGTTCCGATGAAGGCGGCGACGATGGCGCCGATCATCCTGGGCATGAGGCCCGCGGTGGGGAAGACGATGAGCATGATCAACAGGCCCAGGCTCGCCCACTCGGTGGTGCCGGTGGTGGTCGGTTCGACGAAGCGGTTCTGAGTGAGCAGCTGCATGACGAGGCCGGACATCGCCATCGCCGCACCGGCCAGTACCAGCGCTATCGTGCGGGGGATCCGGGTGATGCTGAACATCTCCCAGCCGAAGTCGCCGCCGAAGATGTCGAACACACCGGTGAACAGCGACGCGATCAGCAGGACGCCGACCCCGAGGAAGCCCAGGAGGAGTTTCCAGTCGAAGAGCGTGTCCCGAGTCCGGGCGAGTGGAGCTTGCGTGGTCATGTCGTTCTCTGCTCTGTAATCACGTCGGCCGTGTGCCCGGCCGCGGGCCGGGCACACGGCGTTCGACGCTGTGACTCAGTTGTTCTCTGTGCTCGGTGCCGCGTTCTTCTCGAGCAGGTCCGCAAGCGAGTTGAAGAATTCCGTGTACGTCTGGATGCTCTCGTTGGTGTAGGTGTCGGCGGGCAGGTAGATGATGTTGCCTTCCTGGACCGCAGGCACGTTCTGCAGTGCGGGGGAGTTCTCGAGCACGGTCGCGGCGGGCTGGTAGCCGGCCTCATCCGAGGCGACAGCGGCGTCGCGATCCATGACGATGATCAGGCCCGGGTTGGAGGCGGCGATGGCCTCCACGGAGATGTCGTCGCCCTGGTGGTCGTCGGTTCCTTCGGGAACTTCGAGCGCAGGGGTGAGACCGAAGATGTCGAACATGGGACCGATGGTGCGGCCGGTGCTCGGGGCGACATAACCGATTTCGCCGCCGGAGACGATCAGGCCCATGACGCTCTGCTCGGGAGAGTAGGCGGCCTTGACCCGCGCGATCGACTCGTCGAACGCATCGCTCAGTGCCTGTGCCTCGTCCTGCTTCGAGAAGATCTCACCGAGGACCGTGACGCCGCGCTTGAGCTCGGTGTCGAACGCCTCATCGTCGCGAGGAGCGACCTCGACGATGGTCGCGTCCGGTGCGAGTTCCTGGAACTTCTCGCGGTACTGCCCGTAGCGGCCGCCGTTGATGATCAGGTCGGGTTCGACGGCGACGACGGCTTCGAGGTTGGGCTCCCGGTGGGAGCCGAGATCGATGATGCTCTCGTCCTCCGTGTAGGAGATCGTGTCCGGCATCAGGGTGACTGCGCCTGCGGTGAGAGGGATGCCCCACGTGTCGAGGGTCTCGAACGTGCTGTTGTCGGTGGCGACCACGGACTGCGGGGGCACGGTGACCGTCTGTGTGCCGAAGTTGTCCTCCACCGTGATGGTGGTTGCGGCATCGTCGGTGGTCTCGGTGGCGGGATCACTCGAACATGCAGTCAGGGCCAGGGCAGCCAGTGTGCCGAGGACGGCACCTCGGTACAGGCGGGATGCGTTCATCAAACTTCCTTGCTGCTTGCTTACAAAGGGTTGGGTAAGGCCTTTGGGACACCTTATAAAACGGTTAGCATAACCTAACCCAGAAACTTTGCTAGTCCGGCTTCGGATCCGCCCCTGAACTCGTGCTTTCGGCCGGTGGTGGGTGCGCGGGCGGAAGCCTCAACCACCGCGGTACGGTCGCTGAGTGAACGAGGTCGAGGAAATTGCGCAGTTCCGTCGGCGGCACGGCATCGATGAGCTCATCGATGTCCACACGCACTTCATGCCGAAGAACGTGATGGACAAGGTCTGGGAGTACTTCGACACGGCAGGGCCGCTCGTCGGACGGACCTGGCCCATCACCTACCGGCACACCGAGGAGGAGCGCGTCGAGCGACTGCGCGCGTTCGGTGTCCGGTACTTCACGTCGATGCTCTACCCGCATCGGCCGGAGATGGCGGCGTGGCTCAATGCGTGGTCAGCCGATTTCGCCGCCCGCACCCCGGACTGCCTGCACACCGCAACGTTCTATCCCGAGGACGGCGCGGCATCCTATGTTGCCGATGCGATCTCGTCGGGTGCGGTCGTGTTCAAATCCCACATCCAGGTCGGCGACTACACACCACTAGATCCGCAGCTGGAGGACGTGTGGGGCCTGCTCGAGGACGAAGGGCTACCGATCGTGGTGCATTGCGGGTCGGGGCCGGCGCCCGGCACCCACACCGGACCGGGACCGATGGCCGAACTGATGCGCCGATACCCGAACCTGGCAGTGATCATCGCCCACATGGGGATGCCGGAGTACGAGGCATTTCTCGACCTCGCGGACGAATACCCGCGCGTGTACCTCGACACGACGATGGCGTTCACGGACTTCGTGGAAGCCGACATGCCGTTTCCGGAGGCGGCACTGCCCAGGCTCGATGCCTTGCGGTCGCGGATTCTTCTCGGCACCGACTTCCCCAACATTCCGTACGGCTACCTCCACCAACTCGAGGTGATCGAGCGGTTCGCGCCGGATTCCGCGTGGGTACGTCAGGTGTGCCACGACAACGCCGCCGCACTGTTCGGCCTGGGATAGCAGCGCCCGCCCGATACAACGGGAAAAGGCAGATACAGACCTTCCGGAGTTCTGTATCTGCCTTTTTCTCTTGTGAAGACGTTCGGTGGTGCGACCCGACCGATTTCAGACGCTGAGGTCGCGCCGAATGATCTTTCCGGTTGCGTTACGCGGCAGCAGATCTTGTGTGACCCTCCAGGTCTTCGGGACCTTGAAGTAGGCCAGACGTTCCTTCAGGAAGTCCCGAAGATCGTCTTCGGTGGCATCGCTGCCTGCGTGAAGTACAACCACCGCACCGACCTCCTGTCCGAGGTCGTTGTCGTCGACACCGATGACCGCGCATTCCTGGACATCGGGATGCTCGTCGAGGGCCTGCTCGATCTCGGTCGGGTACACGTTCTCGCCGCCACGCAGGATCAGATCCGAGCGTCGGCCGGTCAACCGGAGACGGCCGTTCTCCAGCGTTCCGAAGTCGCCGGTGCGCAGCCAGCCATCGGCAGTGATTGCGGACGCGGTGGCGGCGTCGTTGTCCCAGTAGCCGAGCATCACGAACGGGCTGCGGACACAGATCTCACCCTCGACACCCTCGTCGACCTTCTCGCCGAACGGGTCGCGGATCTCCATGCTCACCGTGAGGATCGGACTGCCGAGCGTGCCGGGAAACGCTTCGATCTCGGGTGCGGTTGCCACTGCGATGGCGGTGCTGCACTCGGTCAGGCCGTAGCTGTCCACCAGTGCTTGCTGAGCGAAGGGGAACTTCTCCTGCAGCCGCTTCTTGAAGGCAGGCGACGACGGCGCCGATGCCAGCGCGAATGCACTCAGTGACGACAGGTCGTACTTGTCGGTGTTCTCATGGTCGAGCATGCGTGACGCCATGGTCGGGACGGCGCCCCAGTTGGTGACCTTTTCGCGTTCGATCAGGGAGAAGACCTTGTCGACGTCGAAGGCGCCCTCGGTCATGACGAGAGCGCTACCCGTGGCGAGCCGGGGAACAGCGAGATTGTGGAGGCTCGCGATGTGGAACAGCGGCGAGGTCAGAAGGTAGCGGAGGTCGCTCGGCGTGGAATCGTCGTACGGGCGCCCGTACATGGCCGACATCATCGCATCGTTGAAACGGTGGTAGTCGATGACGGCGAGCAGATTCCGCTGGGAGTGCACGGCGCCCTTGGGCCGGCCGCTCGTGCCGCTGGTGAACAGAATGACGGCGGGATCGTCTTCGGCGACGTCGGCTGCCGGGAGTTCGGCGCCGGATGCCGCGGCGACGATGCGAGGCACGTCCTCTTCCATCGAGAGCAGCTCGAACCCGGACACTTCCGCCTTGGCGAGCAACGCGGCGCGTTTGGCGTCGGCGACGATCACCTTCGGTTTCACGAGGTCGACACCGTAGGCGATCTCGGCGGGCACCCACCACGAGTTGAGCCCGACAGAGATCGCGCCGAGGGCCTGTGCCGCCCAGAACGCGACGATCCACTCGGGAGAATTGGCTCCGAGGAGTGCGACACGATCGCCCTTGCCCACGCCGTAGTCGTCGCGCAGGGTTGTGGCCAGCGCAGCGACCGCGTCGGCGTGCTGCGCGAAGGTCATGCGTCGATCTGCCGTGACGATGTAGTCGCGGTCGCCCCACTCCTTCGACTTCGCGATCACATCGCTGATGCGCCGGTCGCGATTGACCATCACCGGGATGCGATTACCACGAACTTCCTCCACAGCGATCTCGAACCGTCCGCCCGGTCCTGTCAGCTGGGATACGACCTTCTGCAGCATCTGTTGGACGTCCGCTGGTGCTGTCACTTCGATCGCCTTTCGTTGGTGTCGCCGTGGGGGTTGAGCAACTTTTGCGGAGCGACGATCTCACGCTCGGTGTCCAGTATGGCGTGATCGCTACCACTGACCGGGAGTGGGCTGTGGTGACGATCACTTCGGAGTCTCACTCACCGGGAGTCCGGGATGTCCGTTGCATGACGCTGGTTACTTTCGCCGCACCGACATGCCGCCGCGAGGTCCCGATCCTCGCCATTCTCGGCGCGCGCCCCGGACGAAGGAGCTCCACATCGTGAAACGAAGTACTGCGGCCAAACTGGTGGCAGGTTTGGCCGCCACCATGGCGGTGACCTCGGCCTGTGCGTCGGATCGAGGGACGGATCCGGCTGCTGCCGGCATGGCCCCGGTCGCCGCTGCGGAAGCGGCGTCCGCGCCGTCGGAAGTGAAGTTCGGAACTCTCGAGTCCCCCTGTGGTGCAGGAGATGCCGCCGGATCGACCGATCAGGGCGTCACCGACACGGAAATCCGTATCGGCTACGGCGACGACAGCGGCTACACCAAGAGCCCGGGCCTGAACAAGGAGATGGGCGACGCTGTTTCCGCGATGATCGACTGGTGCAACGAGCAGGGCGGCATCAACGGTCGGCAAATCGTGGGCACCTACTACGACGGCGCGATGACTCAGGCGAACGCCGTCATGCAGAACGCCTGCGGCGCCGAGTTCATGCTGGTCGGGCACGGTTTCGCTATGGATCAGACGTCCGAGCAGACCCGTGTCGCCTGCAACCTTGCGGCGGTCCCGGCGTTCACTGTCTCGCCGGATGCGGCGAACGGGCCGATGACCTTCCAAGGTGTGCCGTTCCCTGTGGACTTCGCCAACGGGTCGCAGTGGTTCCAGATGGCCGAAATGCACCCCGACATGCTGAACGACTTCGACGTCATCAATTCCACGATGCCGACGATCATCACCTCGACCACCAAGACCCGCTCGATCGCGGAGGCGGCGGGCTTCCGCCTGAAGGACTGCGGCGTGACCCTCAACTACGAGGGTGAGTCCAGCTACGTCCCGTTCGCCGAGAAGTACAAGGAATGCGGCGTCAAGGGCCTGTGGACGTCGAGGTCGCCGGTGCCCGCCGAATTCAACTTCGTCAAGGCTCTCGACCAGGTCGGAATCGATCCCATTCTCATGGGTGAGGCCACCTGGTACGGCGACGCTGCGCGCGAGTGGAACGGTGCGAACGGCGGTCTGCTCGACAACCTCAATGCCGGTATGACCTTCCAGATGATCGAGTCCGCCGACACTGTTCCTGCTGTGAAGGACTACGTCGACATCATCAGTGAGAAGGGCGGTAAGACCGCGCTGCTCGGCATGCAGGCGACCTCGTCGTTCCTGCTGTGGGCGACCGCCGCGGAAGAATGCGGCTCGGACCTGACTCGCCAGTGCATGGTCGACGAACTGTCGAAGATCCACGAGTGGGACGGCGGCGGACTGCACGCGGTGACCGATCCGGGTGCCAACATGCCGGCCAAGTGCGGCCTGGTCACCACGATGACAGGTGCGGAGTTCTCGCAGGCGTTCCCTGCGGAGGCGGGCACCTTCAAGTGCGACGACCGTTACCTGGTTGCCACCGACGCGAGCACGTGGGGAACCGAGCTCGGCCCCGACCGCATCGCAACGAAGTACCTGAATCCCAACATCATCAGGCCGGTTTCCTGATCCGATGACGACCGGTGCCGGCGGCGTACGCGCTGCCGGCACCGACGAGCAGAGGTTTTCGTATGGACACCTTCTTGACCTTCACAGTTCTGGGATTGGTGCTCGGATCGGTATATGCGATCGCAGCATCGGGCCTTGTTCTCACCTACAACACATCGGGCATCTTCAACTTCGCGCACGGCGCGCAGGCGATGCTCGGGGCCTTCGCCTATTGGCAGTTCAAAGTCGGCTGGGGCCTTCCCACCCCCGTCGCACTACTCATCGTGCTCGGCCTCCTCGGCCCGCTCATGGGCCTGTTCCTCTACACGGTCATCATGCGCGGAATGCGTGACACGGCCGAGGTGACGAAGATCGTCGTCACCGTCTCGATCCTTCTCGGCATGGTCTCCATCTCGCACTGGTTCTGGCATCCGGAAGAACCGCGCACCATGGCGATGTTCTTCGGTGACCAGAGCGGAATCGAGATCCTCGGCGTCGGCATCCGCTACCACGAACTGATCTGCATCGCCGTCGCAATTCTCATCGCAGTGGGCTTGCGCATCATGTTCACCCGGACCCGTACGGGCGTGGCGATGCGTGGCGTCGTCGACGATCCGGATCTGTTGCGGCTCAACGGACACGACCCTGATCGTCTCGCCGCGCTGTCGTGGGTGTTGGGATCGACTCTCGCGGTACTCGCCGGCATCCTGATCACCCCCATCAATGGCGGCACTCTCGAAGCGAACATGCTGACGCTGCTCGTCATCGACGCTTTCGCCGCAGCGATGTTCGGTCGCCTGCGCAGTATTCCTCGGACGTTCGCCGGAGCGATCTTCCTGGGTCTGGCGGCCACCTACGTACTCGCGTACTTCCCGACCTCCTGGAACTGGACGTCGAATTTCCGTGTATCACTGCCGATGATCGCGCTGTTCGTGGTGCTGATCGTGCTGCCTCAGGATCGTCTGCGCGGCGCGGTCACCCGAACCCGCGAGCGCTACCACGTGCCGTCGGTACGGAAGGCGGTGGCGTGGGCTGTGGCGCTGGTAATCATCGTCTACGCGATCCGCCTGCTCATGGTGACTTCGGCGGTGACGACGATGACGATCGGTATGACATTCGCGATCATCGCGCTGTCGTTGACGCTTCTCACCGGATACGCAGGCGAGATGAACCTCGCGCCGGTGTCGTTCGGCGCGATCTCCACGATCGTCGCGTTCCACTTCGGTATATCGGGTGCCGGACTCGCCGCCCACCTCAATTTATGGGGCGTGGCGCTCGGCGTCGCCGCGGCGGCGGTGATCGGTGGTTTGATCGCGTTGCCTGCGCTGCGGCTCCGCGGCCTGTATCTGGCATTGGCGACCATGGCATTCGGTGTGTTCCTGTCGAACATGGTGCTGCGCGACACCACCCAGCGTGAACTCTTCGGTGTCCAGTTCTCGATCTTCACCGACGGCAACATCGCGATCCCGCCATTGAAGGTCGGACCACTCGATCTGCGCAACGAGACCGTGTTCCTCATGACCATGACGGTCCTCTTCGCCGTGCTCGGCGTGGGCGTGATCGCCCTGCGCAACAGTGGCTACGGCCGGCGTCTGGCCGCGATGAAGGACAGCCCCGCGGCGTCCGCGATGCTCGGGCAGAGCCTCGTCCGGCTCAAACTCGGCGTCTTTGCGCTGTCGTCCGGCATCGCCGGTCTCGGAGGACTCTTCATGGCGAGCGCGATGGGGTCGGTGTCGAACGAGAGCTTCTCGATCATGGTGAGCCTGTCGTTGTTGATGCTCACCGTCGTGGCGGGCATCGGCTACGTCTCGGGCGCCTTGTTCGGCGGCCTGATGTCGGGTATCGGTTTCGCGGTCATCATGACCACCTTCGCGAACCTCGCGACGGCGCAGCCCGGGCACGCCGACATGTGGACGTTCTTCGGCAACGTTGCCGCGGTGAGCCCGGCGCTGATCGGTATCGGCGTTGCGCTCAACCCCAGCGGTAGTGTGCACCAGGTGATCGAGGGGTACCGCACCCTCGCGAACGCGAAGCCGGTACTGGCCGGTGGAGCGGCCGTGGTACTGGTCTCGTATCTCCTTGCGCTCGTCGGTGTGTTGGACAACTGGTGGTTTGCGTCGATCACCATCGCGACGGTGTTCATGCTCCCTGTCGTCGGGCAATGGCTGATGCCCGAGGCCGTACTCGGAGCAGAGGAAGCGAAGCGCCGTGAGCCACTGGTACCGGAGCGTGTGGGTGTGGACGAGCCCTACAGCGAGCAGGTGCGCGACGAGATCGACCACGAACTCGGCATCGCGGAGTACCTGTCGACGCCTCCCACACGGAGCGATAAGGAGCTGGTCACCAATGGCTGACACGCCGATCCTCGAAACACGAGGTGTCACTGTTCAATTCGGTGGTCACAAAGCAGTCAAAGATGTGAGCATCCAGATTTCGAACGGGACGATCACCGGACTGATCGGCCCGAACGGTGCTGGCAAGACCACGTTGTTCAACACCATCACGGGGCTACAGAAGCCGACGGCAGGCAAGGTGTTCCTCGATGGCCGCGACATCACCTCCGCGCCGCCGTACAAGCGCGCCAGGCAGGGCCTTGCCCGCACCTTCCAGCGACTCGAACTGTTCGTGTCGCTGTCGGTGCGGGACAACCTGCGCGTGGCAGGCGACATCCACAACGCCAATTCCCGGACGCGTATCGATGTGGAATCCGAGACGGACCGGCTTCTCGAGCTCACCGGACTCGCCGATATTGCAGACAAGGATGTCTCCGACATCCCCACCGGACGTGCTCGCGTGGTGGAGGTGGCGCGAGCGCTGATGACGTCCCCACGGGTTCTGTTGCTCGACGAGCCCGCATCCGGCCAGACGGAGCAGGAAACTGACCAGTTCGCCGACCTGCTCACCGGTCTTGCAGAGCAAGGCCTTTCGATCTGCCTCGTCGAACACGACATCCCTCTGGTGATGAAGCTGTGCTCGACGATCCACGTGCTCGACTACGGCGCGATTCTGGCCAGCGGCGACCCGGACGAGATCAAGAACGATCAGGCAGTGATCAACGCGTACATCGGAACCGAGGAGGAGGCGGTATGAGCACCGAACCGTTGCTCGAACTCGTCGATGTGCGAGCGGCGTACGGATCGATCGAGGTTCTCCACGGCGTCGACATAGTCGTGGAACCGGGAGCTGTCGTCGCGCTGCTCGGGCCCAACGGCGGTGGTAAGACGACAACGCTGAAGGTGTGCTCCGGAATTCATCCGGTGGGTTCGGGAGAGTTCCGGCTGGCCGGAAGCGTTGTCAACGGCGCGTCCGCGGCAGAATTGGCACGCCTGGGAGTCTGCTCGATCCCGGAAGGGAGAGGGGTCTTTCCGAACCTGACGGTGCGGGAGAACCTGTGGATCGCTACCGGAACCGGTGTTTCGCTCCCCGATCTCGAAGAGGTTGCGTACACCCGATTCCCGATTCTCGGTGAGCGGAGAACCCAGCTCGCGGGCTCGATGTCGGGTGGCGAGCAGCAAATGCTCGCTCTGTCGCGCGCGTTGGGAACCAACCCGACCGTGCTGCTGCTCGACGAACTGTCGATGGGCCTTGCCCCTCGAATCGTCTCGCAGATCTACGACATCGTCGGTGAGCTCGCAGCCGAAGGTGTTTCGATTCTCGTCGCGGAGCAGTTTGCGCGGGCAGTGCTTCCCATCGCGACCAGTGCCGCACTGATGCTGCAGGGTCGAGTGGTTCGCACCGGTGATCCGGCGGAGATCGAAGAAGCACTGTCTACCAGTTATCTAGGAGGATGACCATGACTCTCGTCGACGAACGGCGTGAACAGTTCAAGAAGGATGTTTCGTCGCTGGGTCTTGATTCGGCCGGCGCCGGATCAGGTGGGGCGAAGAGCAAGTACATCGGCCTGGCGCTGATGATCATCGGTGCGGTGGCCACCTTCATCGTGTACATCGCGTCGCTGACGCTGTCGGATTCGCGCGACCTGCTCTCGTACCAGCTGTTGAGCATCGGTTTCGTGACGATCACATTGATCGGTATGGCGGTGTACCTCGCGGCGGCGGTCACCCGCGTACTGAGCCTGTGGCTCGTCCGGCAGCTGCTCGAAAGCAACGCTCAAGCGGAGAGGATGGCGGAGGCGCTCGCGCCCAAGACATCTTGACGGCGTGACGGCGATGCCGGTCAGCCCGGGTCCTCGACGTGTTGCGCTTGTGGTTCTGCAGCATCGTCGGGGTCCCCGGGCTTTTCGGATCTGTCCGGGTCGGACGTGTCGGGGTCCGGCTCGGGTTCGGAGGCGTCGGACGAATCGCCGATCAGCGCATCGACCCATCGCGTGGACTGGTCGATATCGATGAGCAGGGCCTTCACCAGCAGCGTCAACGGCACCGCCAGAAGTGCTCCGAGTGCCCCCAGTACCCACGACCAGAACACCAGTGACAGGAATGTCACTGTCACGCTCAACCCGACGGCGTCGCCGACGAACTTCGGTTGGATGATCGACTGGATCACGAAGTTGATGACGCTGTAGACCACGATCACCCACAACATGAGTTCCGGCCCGCCCTCGAGCAATGCCAGAAGCGCGGGAGGAACGAGTCCGATGATGAAGCCGATGTTCGGGATGTAGTTGGTGATGAACGACAACAGCGCCCAGAGGATGGGCAGTGGCACACCCAGCAGCCACAGCGCGGCACCGTCGAACACCGCCACGATGAGACCGAAGACCGTGGACACGATCAGGTACTTGCGCGTGCCGCCGACGAAAGCAGAGAGCGCGTAGGAGATGTCGGGACGCATCCGGTCGACGACGCGCATGCGGCGCCCGATGGTACTGCCATCGATGGCCATGAACAGCAGCAGAGCCATGATGAAGACGACGTTCGACACGACTCCGAGGAGTCCTGCCAGCAGGTCGTCGAGCAATCCGACGAGTTTCCCGAGATCGAGACTGCTCAGCGCGCTGGCGATGCGGTCGTCGTCGACTCCGGCATTGCTCAACTGCGCATGTGCCCCGTCGAGCAAGTTGTTCAGGCTGTCGGTGTACTGCGGCAGCTCTGTGGCAAGTTGGGCAACGGACAGGAGGAGTGCGCCGATCAAACCGAGCAGGATGGCGTACACGGATGCCAACGCGGCCAGCATCCCTGCCCATACGGGAATCCCCCGTCGCGCGGCCCATGTCTGGATCGGCTGCACCGCAATGGTGAGCATCAGCGCCAGGAACAGCGGAGCGAGCAGGCCTGACAGTGCTCTTGCCCCGGCAACCGCAACGACGGTGGCTGCCAGGGCAAGGAGAACGATCAACCCCCGAGGAATCGTCCAGGGCAGCGGTGCCGATTCTGTGTTCACAGGTGTGTATCGGGAGCCCATCCGGATTCCTCCTGGTCGACGCTGTGTTACTCGGCGAAGACTTCGCGCAGGGCTGCTTCCTGATCATGGGACAGGTTCGTCGAGATCAATTCGGCCTTCTGCCCCTTGAACTCGTCGTGAACTCGATCGAGGGTCGCGTCGGAGGTCAAGACGAACAGGGCAGACGTGCCCGGAGTGATCTTCTCCTTCAACTGCTTGATGAAGCTGTCGTCGATTCCGACATCGGTCAGAGAACCGCTCAAGGCTCCGATCCCAGCTCCGACTGCAGCACCGATGAGAGGAATGAAGAAAAGAATTCCGAACAGCAGCCCCCAGAAGGCGCCGCCCAGAGCGCCGATCCCGGCGAGGTTGTTCAGCTGTCGTGTCTTCGGCTTCTTCGCTCCTTCGGCCCAGCTGACCACGGCGGCATCGTGCACGGTGATGAGTTCCTGACGCTGCAGGTCTTTCAATGTCTCGACGGCAGTGTCGGCGCCGGTTTCGGTATCGAACTTCCATACGGTCAGGGTTCCGGCCATGGGTTTCCTCGATTCGGTGACGTGGTGATTCTGTCGGACTCGACGCTATGGGGCCGCGGGCATCGGGTCTTCATACGGCGAGGGTGAGATCCTGCGGGACTGGTCAGTCCGTGTCGGTAATCGGGTCTGCGCCGGCAACGGCGGCACGGACGGTCGGATAGACCGCGATCGGTGTGACCTCCGAATTCGAGTGGGCCAGCACATCACCGAATTGTCCGATGTCGCGTGCGATACGCAGCGTGATGCAATTGCCGGCGAGCGTGTCGCGTAGTTCGTACAGCATCTGTGCGGCGCTGACGTCGATGAACGGGGACGTTTCGGCATCCAGCACGACGATCCGGGTCTCGGCGGTGCAGCGGGCCTCGATCTGCTGGTGCACGTAGTCGGAATTCGCGAAATAGAGGCCGGACTCGACCCGGAGCACGAGAACGTCGAACCTTCTGGCGGCATGGCCGCTCGATGGGAGCGCGGTGGCATCCACCCACCGGTCGCCCTCACGAACCAATGACGCAACGTGCGGTCGTGATGATCGATACAGCAGCAACAACATCGACACGCCGATGCCGATCACGAGTCCGGGGAGAGTATCGAACAGCAGCACGCCGAGCATCGCGGCGATCGCCGCAGCGAAATCTTCTCGCGCGGCAAGGCCGTAGATGCTGCCGAGCCGGTCGGTCCACACCCGGTAGAGGCGCCGCAGTGCAGCGAAATCGACGAGTTCGATGACTGCGGCGATCACGATCGCGGCGAGCGCCGCGTCGGGCAGTTGTTCGAACAACCCTGTGAGGAACAGCAATGTCAGCACGACAAGCGCGGCGACGACGAGGCCGCTGACCTGGGTCTTGGCGCCGGCCCCGCCGTTGACCGCGGTCTTGGACAGGCTGCCGTTGACCACCATGCCCGACCCGAATCCGGACCCGAGATTGGCGAGCCCGAGCCCCAGCAGTTCGCGATTTGGGTCGACGGTATACCCCTGTTTGACCGCGTACGTCTTTGCGGCGCCCAGTCCTTCGGCAAACCCGATCAGAAGGACACCGACGGCAGGTCCGAGAAGGTCGATGTAGTCGTGAAACCCGATCCCGGCAGGGAGACCGACGCTCGGTAGACCGGAATCGATGTGCCCGACGATGGCCACGTCCTTGTCGGCGAGATCGAAGACGATGACGGCGAGGATGCCGACAACCACCGCGATGAGCGCGCCGGGAATCAGTGGGAGCCAACGCTTGAAACCCAGCACGACCATGAGACAGACGGCTCCGACAGCCAGCGTGCGCCAGTCGGTGTCGCCGAGACTCCGGATCACGCCCCAGGCCTGGACGAAGAAGTTCCCATCGGTCTTCTCGATTCCGAAGAGCTTCGGCACCTGGCCGATGATGATGGTCAACGCGAGGCCGACGATGAAACCTTTGAGCACAGGCTCGGAGATGAACGATGCGACGAATCCGAGGCGGGCGAACCCGGCGATCAGGCCGACAATTCCGGTGGCGATTGCCAGCGCTGCCGACAACGCCACGAACTTGCCGTCGTCGGTACCTGCGATCGGTGCGATGATCGCAGCAGATAGTGCAGCGGTGGCCGACATCGGACCGACCACGAGGTGTCTCGAACTTCCGGCTGCCGCATACAGAATCAGGGACGGTATTGCCGCGTAGAGGCCGATCACCGGCGGCACCCCCGCGATCGTCGCGTAGGCCAATGCCTCCGGTACGAGTACCGCCCAAACAGTCAGCCCGGCAACTATGTCGGGACGGAGCCACGACCTGCGATAACCCTGCAGGGAGCCGAAGAGAGGCCAGGCAGTGCCGGCCGGGTGGTTCATCACAGTCCGCCGAGGCCTTTGCCGACGACGGTCACGCCCATGATCAGCAGCACAATGGCCATCACCATGTGGTTGTTGGCCTGCAGCCAGTTCTTGGCGGAGTCGAGTGCCCCGCTCAACTGTTGCGCCGCCACTGCAAAGCCGATGACGGGCACCAGGACCGAGCAGGCCGCAAGGATCGTGAAGACCAGCCACACGACCATCGCGTTACCGGAAGATAGACCGGCAGTTCCGATTGCCACACCTGCCGACACGCACAGCAGCAGGTTCTTGGGATTCACCGCAGACAAGAGGAGCCCGAGACCGGCAGCCTTGGCGAACGTGAACTCGTCGATGGCCTGCATCCACTTGGGTGGGGTGGTGTCGGCGCGGGATTGCCACTGCTTGACAGCAAGGACGATCAGGAGGATGCCGAGGACCACCTTGACCCAGCCGGTGGACGATCCGCCTTCGTCGTCCGGTGTGATCGAACCGGCCAGGAGAATGACGATACCGGTGACCACAAGGATCCCGGCAATCCAGCCGAGACCGAATCCCGCGCTGGTCGCCCGCGCATTGCGCGACAACAACATCAGGATCACGGCCACGATGGGTATCGGTGATATCGCTACACCCACGGCCAAGGGAAGAACTTCTCCGATTGTGGCGCCCATGACGGTAAGTCAATCAGTGCTGTGACGCGGCCCGGATCACCTGTATCGGATGAATCTCATCCGAGCAGTTGCTTTTTGGCTGCAGCGAACTCGTCATCGGACAAGACACCGGCGGTGTGGAGTTCGCCGAGTTGCTTCAGTTTCGAGACCAGATCGTCCGACGATGCGGGCGGAGCGGGAGGAGCCGGGGCAGGATAGTCCTGTGGTGGGGGAGGTGCCTGCTGCTCTGTGTAGGCCTGCTTCTCGGCTGCGCGCTGCTGACCGCGCCGGTTGATGGCGTTGGATGTGGCGGTGGCGGTGCCCGAGATGACTGCGGTGCGCGCGACGGTGCCGAGAAGACCCGGACGACCGACCCGTCCTCTGCGGAAGACCATGGGATTGCCTTTCTCTACGTTGCCGACAATGCGGCCTCGACCGCATCCCTCGGTACCTGGACATGCAGTTCGACCTCGCCCCCGGCCTTGCGGACCTCGCCGGCCAGTTTGCGTGCCCACGTCTCCTCGTACACGATGACCACCGCCGACGTGCCGGGCTCCATCGAAGAGCGGACGACGTCGAGGTCTTCATCGCTGACCAGACCGAGCGGGTCGACGGTGAGACCGTCGAGTCCGGTCTCGGAGAGGGGCTCGTCGATCTCGATCTGGGTGATCGAGCCGTCGTCGTCCTTGGCCAGATAGATGAGGTCGAGCACCGTGGCATATCCGCGGTCGACCACTTCGGTGAACGCTGCGGTCACTGCGGTATCGATCCGCGTTCCGGGGAACGACAGGACGACCATTTCGACGGGTCCGATGGCGGCTGGCTGCGTCATGAAATCGATGGTCCCGCGGATATCCACGCCGCGCTTCACCCGATCCGGATGAGGTTCTACCGCCGGGTGATCATGGGCGGAATCCAAGCTCCGTCGGTGATCGCTACCTTGCCGCCGTAGGCCCGCAAACAAGCGAGAACGCGTCCGGTGGTGCAGGCAGCCAGTTGCTCTGCAGTTCCACGTGTTCTTGGTGCCGAGTGAGTAGGCGTCGCAGATCATTGGGGTGGAAGCGGTGGGTCTCGTTGGGGCGGTTCTCGAACACGCTGGGTGTCGATGTCGCGGTCCGGCTCTCTTACGGTGTCACGATGGCAAAGTCCGGATCGGGTGAATCGAGATATCCGACCAGTTCGGACAATGCGACGACATTGCCGTCGGCCACGACCGACCCGTCATCGATCATGGCACTCAGATCCGTGCCGCCGAGCAGTGCTTCGTGCAGTGCACGACTCGTGAGGGTGAAGGTGGCATCCGGTGCCGGGAGATCGGCGTCCCCGACATCGAAGTGGACGAGCAGCCCGTTTCGCAGCTGAGTCCGATGGATGGCCGATTGATCGCTCACTCGCCAGTCGATGGTGATCTTCGCATCCCACGCCCGGGGGCCGTCGACCCGCAGTGCCAGTGCATCGAAGAGTTGTTCGACGGTGAGGGCGCTGGAGATGTCGGTAGACGCAGTGACCGTTGGTGTGCCGATACCTCCGTTGCGGAGTTCGTATGCGCCCATCAGGAAGAAGTTCCTCCAGGTGCCGTTCTCGGAACCGTAGCCGAGTTGCTCGAGGGTGTCGGCTTGCAGTGCCTTCGCCTCGGTGTTGTCGGGGTCGGCGAAGATGACATAGTTCAGTACCTGTGCTACCCAGCGGAAATCACCCTCATCGTACGAGCGGCGTGCTTTGGCGATGACTTCCTGCGCGCCGCCCATGAACTCGACGTGTCTCTTCGCGGACGCGACCGGCGGATGCTCCCACAGATTCGCCGGGTTCCCGTTGAACCAACCCATGTAGCGCTGATAGATGGCCTTGACGTTGTGGCTGACCGAACCGTAGTAGCCGTGTGTGTGCCAAGCCTTCTCGATCGCCGGTGGCAAATCGATGTCCTCCGCGATCTCGATACCGACGGAGCCCTTGTTCATGGCTCGAAGAGTCTGGTCGTGTAGGTATCCGTAGAGGTCGCGCTGAACCGACAGGAAATCGGTGATGCGTGGGGTGTCCCACGTGGGCCAGTGATGCGACGCGAACAGCACATCGGTGCGGGATGCGTATCTGTTGATGGATTCGGTCAGGTACTTCGACCACACGTGCGGGTCGCGGACCAGGGCCCCGCGCAGTGTCAGGAGGTTGTGCAGCGTATGGGTCGCGTTCTCGGCCATGCACAACGCGCGTTTGTCAGGGAAGTAGAAATTCATCTCCGCGGGTGCTTCGGTGCCCGGCGTGAGCTGGAATTCGATCCGGACTCCGTCGACCACCTCCGACTGTCCGGTGTGGTCGATATGGACCGTCGGGGGGATGAGAGTCGGCGTGCCGGTCGACGTGGTGGCGCCGAGACCTGCGCCGATGGAGCCCTGCGCGCCGCGCGGAAGCGCAGCCCCGTACATGTAGGCCGCACGCCGTGCCATCGCGGTCCCCGCATACACGTTCTCTGCCACCGCGTGTTCGACGAATCCGGTGGGTGCCAGCACAGGACAACGCCCGGCCGCGACGTCCGCTTCGGTGGTGACGCCTTTGACGCCTCCGAAGTGGTCGATGTGGCAGTGCGAGTAGATGACACCGACGACGGGCCGTTCGCCTCGGTGCGCGCGGTAGAGACCCAATCCTGCGGAAGCAGTTTCCGACGAAATGAGTGGATCGATGATGATGACGCCGGTGTCGCCTTCGACGATGGTCATGTTCGACAGATCGAGCCCGCGGATCTGATAGATACCGTCGGTGACCTCGTAGAGCCCCTGTATCGCACAGAGTCTCGATTGACGCCACAGGCTGGGGTGAACTGTGGGCGGGCATTCCTCGTCGAGGAAGGCAAAGGCGTCGCTGTCCCACACGATGTTTCCGGACGCGTCCTTGACCACGCCGGGCTGGAGTGAGGCGATGAACCCGCGCTCGGCGTCGGAGAAATCCTGAGTGTCCGAGAACGGAAGGGTTCGCTGTGTTTCCGAATTCTTGTTCGACACAGTGGTGGTGGCGTCCTGCTGTTGCGTCATGAATTGATCGTGCGGGTGGCTCGATGCGGGTGCCATCACCTATAGCAGGTGAATTCGCCTTTGCCTCTCATCGACCGATAGGTCGAGAAATCGTCGCCGACCGTGCGACACCCGACAGCAGCGACACGATTGCGGTGCCGACGACGAGGTAGAGCACGGCGCTGCACACCTTCGAGGCCAGGGTCGCGTCGAACATGAAGGGCCACAGCGCCACGGCGACGGTCGCGAGAGTGCAGATCCAGCCGAAGAAGCTCGTGGCACGCGGAGTCGACACAATGAGCAGGTGTAACAACCCTGTCGCGATCAGAGCCGCAACAGCCGCGAACACCGCAAGATTGGCGGCCTGGGATCGACCGAACAGTATTTCCGGCGTGATCACCGGGACGTCGAGCAGTTCACGAGCTACGAGTAGCCCCACTACGGCGGCGAGTGCGGCAACGACGGCGGTCGCAAGGCCACCCGACCACAACTTCCTGGCATCCACCGTGATTGTCGCAGGCTCCGGGTTGTACTGGGTCATCCAGAATCCTTTCTCGATCAGTCGGGAAGACGGCTCATTTCGATGAGCGTGAGGCCCAGGGCATCGAATCGTGCCAGTACCCCACGTAGCTCGGTCTGACTCGCGATCGAGCCGTAGAGCATGGTGTATGCACCGGGAATGTCGGACACCTTCAGTTCCGGAAACGCTGTGAGTGCGCGTTCGGACAGCGTACCGGCGACGGTGAACGAGTATCGCACGCCCTTCGGCCACGAATCTGGCTGCATCGCCGCTCCTCTCGTGGTGCACACCAGGATGTCGCACTGATTGACGATGCGCTTCACCCGTACGCGGTGAACTTCGAGAGATCACCTCTGATGGGCGATGTGGGATTACTCGGGAACCGCGTGCAATAGAGCGTGCCGGACCGTGTCCGGGTCCGCATCACACATGAAGGGAATCGGTTATGTCTTCGTCCGGTGGAGGCGTCAAACAAGGTTTTGCGGCAGGTACATCGATCGCGGCTGCGCTCATCCTGCTCGTCGTCGGCGTGGTGTCGATCCTGCAGGGGATCTCTGCCATCGCCACCGACGAACTGTTCGTGGTCGGCGCCGAGTACATATTCGAGCTGAATACGACAACGTGGGGCTGGATCCACCTGATTGTGGGCATTCTCGTGGTGATCACGGCCTTTGCGCTGATATCGGGGGCCACATGGGCACGCTTCACGGCGATCGTCCTGGCCTGTCTGTCGATCGTCGCCAACTTCCTGTGGCTGCCGTACTACCCGATGTGGTCCATCCTCATCATCGCCTTGGACATCGTCGTGATCTGGGCAGTGGCGACGTGGGATCCCGACCGCTGATCTCCTGTCCGGTGTCTCGGGCTGACCGGTAGGGCTGTACTACTAGAGCAGGCCGGTCAGCCGAGCGGCTGTGATGGCATCTCCCCGAGACGACACGCCCAGCTTCCCGTACACGCCTCTCAGATGTGTCTTGATGGTGTTGACGGATAGCGCCAGCGCGTGCGCGATTTCCTGAGTGGTCTGGGGAGAAGGTAGCTGCTTGAGCACGCGCACTTCGGCGGGTGTGAGGACGACGTGCGTCGAGGCGTGCGGCGCGTCGGGGTGCGTCCGGATGCTCTCGACGAACGGATCCAGCCGGCCGAACCGTCCGCTGTGAGTATCGAGCAGTGCCATTGCCCCACCGATGGTGAGGAACGGCCGGACCAGATGCTCGGGCTCGGCGAGGGCGAGCGCAGCCTCGAGGTCGTCGTATGCTCCGAATTCGTGGTCGGACGCTGCACGGAGGACCGCTCGCAGTAGATGGGCTTCGACCTGGGCGACCCCGGGAACGGGTCGATCCCCCAGGGCGGAATCCAGAAGTTCCCGGGCACGCGCAGAGCGTCCACGAGCGTGTTCGACCGTTGCCGCGGCGAGATCGAAAAGGGGGTGCCGGCCCAGAACTCTTGTTGCCCCCTCGATGATCCGCTGGGCCTGATCGAGTTCGTGGAAGGCCACGAATGACTGAGCTGCGAACGGGATGATCGGCGCCGATCTGGCACCCATCCGGGAATCGGTCAGAGCGGTAAGGACCACGTCGGTGATCTCGCGGGCAGCTGCCGTCTTGTCTGCGGTCCGGTGAAAGGCAATGAGCTGAGAGATCGCGTAGCTGTCCCAGCCGGCGTAGGGCGACGAAAGTCCATCGATGCCGACGGACATTGCGAGCGGCCGATCGATCCCTTCCGGCGGTTGCGTTCCACAAAGAAAATGGTGGTAGCGGCACATCACCGCACACCGGTCGGCATCCCCTGACCCCGAAAGCCCTACTTCCCGCGCGTATTCGACGCCTATCAGAGCGCGCGCGTTCATCGCCGACAGGCGCCCGCGAACCCCTTCGTTCAATGCGAGCAGCATCAGAGCTTCCAGATGGGGGCGGACACTGTCGGCGTGCTCGGCAAGGCTGACGGCGGCCAGAAGACGATCGGCAGTACCTCGATGACCGGCCGTCATTTGGCACTTGGCTTGCTGGACCGCGATGTAGGACTCGATATCGCGATGGTCTCCGGAGGCTGCCGGTACAGATACCTTGTCGATTTCTTCTCCGAGTGCGCTACGGACATCGATTTCGACAGCGTGATGAAAACGATCGAACGTTACTGCAGGACATATGGAAGACGAGCGGGCAGATGCGGCACGGAGAAACGTATCGGCTTCGACCGGAACACCGAGAGCCAGCGCGTGCACGCTGCGCAAGAGGTGGACGAACGGGTCGTCGGCGATGTCGGAGGGCGCGGAATCGAGGACTTTCAGAAAGCCAGCACCGTGTATTCCGAACACTGCTTTCGGACCTAGGTCGAGGACGCATTTCGACAGTGCATATCGATTGTCCGCGGCGCTGAGATAGCGGGCGGCCTGTACCGGGTCCCCGCTCCTCGAATACCAGCCACCGACCTCGAGCTCGAGCCTGCGCACCCCGTCGCGACCGAGCATCCGGTCGAGCTCGGCCTTGAGATGTGAACGCATGAGCGGGTGGTAACTGTAGATTTCCGCCCCGGTGGCTCCCGTGTGAGATATCGGGAAATACGCGGCGACGATCTCCGCGAGTACTCGTGCTGCTTCAGGTCCCGCGAGTTCGGTGGCAAGATCTACATCGAACGACTCGGTGACCGCGGTCCGTATCAAGAATTCGCGCTGTTCCGTGCTGATGCTGTCGAGTAGTTCACCCACCAGAAAATCGGATATCGCCGGATGTTCCGATGCGGTGGCCGATGCGAGGATCTCTCTGCTGTTGCCGCGGGCCGACAACACGAGCGTGATGAACCGGACCATGGCGACCCACCCGTCGGTGAGCGCGACGACCGCGTCGAGTTCGTCCTCGGTGACCGCCACATTGCCCGCACTGAGCACCTGGCGGGTCTCTTCCCGGCCGAACGCCAGGTCGACCCCGTCGAGTCGTACCAGGGCTCCGGTCAGGTCCAGTTGGTGCCACGGTATCGGGGGTGGGAATCTGGAGGTCGACACCACGGTGACGTGGTCGGGCAGAATCTCGAGAAGGTGCGCCAACCCGGACAGGGTCAGCGGGTCGTGGATTACATGAGCGTGGTCGAGAATGAGGACGGCAGGATCCTCGATCGTGTCGAGCCACCGCACGAACATCTCTGCCCGCGTCCTCGGCGCCTGCTCGCCGTGGCAGGGCGGGGAATCGCCGAACGACCGATGCAGTTCGTCCCAGAACGCTCGGGGATTGTTGTGCTCCTCGGAGAGCGTCGTCCACGCCACCTGAGCGGGTGAGGCGGGCAGACGAGTGCAGCGCAGCCACTCGGTGACCGCTACGGTCTTGCCGGTTCCGGCCATGCCGCACACGAGCGCGACACCTCCGCCGAGCTGCCGGGCCCGTTCGAAGTGGCCGCACAATTGATGTCGGTGTACGGGCTCGGTTGCGAGGCGGGGAATCGACCGAGCGCCTCGTCCGGCCGTCCTGGTGGAACTGTCGTCGCCGTTGATGAGCAGCACCGCGGCTCCCATTCAAGAAACTGTCAGATGTGTTCTCCTAGGCTCTGCCCCCCGCGGACGAATTTATCGCAATCGAGCTGACCTCGGGGGATGAACGGGACGAGCCCACACGTTGCAGCCAGGATTCGCAACGTACGTTTTCATCCGCGCCGGGTGAGCCGCGACGAGCATCACCGTCTCTACAGTTGTGTTCGGTGCCATTTTCGCGATCGATGCGACTTATCCGAAGGATCTCGCGCTCGAGATCGGGCTGTTCGTGGTCAATCCGGTCGATCTGTCTCATGATTCGAGGGGAGGGACCCACAGGCCACTGATGCGACTACGTATGTGGATTGCAATGCATACGAGGCTTGTCAATGTCGCTCTGCTCGTGCTGCTCGCAGTGATGCAGTTCGATAAGGCGTTGAACACCTTGTGAATTCGTCATCCCAAGAGAGCGGGACTCGGCCATGAACATTCTGGTTCCGGACAGTCAGCGGCGGGCGCTCGACGAACTCGTCGACCGCCTCGATCTCAGTGCGGGGGAGTCTGCATCGAAACGATCGGCCTTCTGGATCATGCTGACATTGTCCGCGGTGATCGCTGCGTCGGGTGTAGCGGGTGATTCGACCGCGACGGTGATCGGCGCCATGATCGTTGCACCGCTGTCGGTGCCGATCCTCGGTGTGGGACTCGGAGTCGCGACGGGCCGTGGAGAGCTTATCGTGCGGAGCCTGCTGCTGGTTCTCGCGGGAATCGTGCTGGTGGTGGCAGTGGGATTCCTGGTGTCGCAGTTACTTCCCAATCCGACGAATGTGTTGTCGAACTCGCAGGTGGTCGGCCGAACGTCCCCGAAACTGATGGACCTCACCGCCGCGCTGGCAACCGGGCTGGTGGGCGTCGTTGCTATCACGCGGCGCGACGTCGGCGACGTGCTCCCGGGTGTGGCAATCGCGATCTCGTTGGTGCCGCCGCTTGCGGTGGTGGGCGTCTGTCTCGGCTCGGGGGCACCGGGGCTCGCGTTCGGTGCGTTCGTGCTGTTTGCTTCCAACATGGTGGCCATGATCGTCACCGCGACAGTGGTGCTCGTCATCGTAGGGTATGCCAGGGAAGCCGGGGCAGGTGAAGCACGACGCGGGCGCGCGTACGCCGTCCTTGCCGTCGCACTGATCATCGTCGCCATTCCGATGGTGGTGAATTCGCTGTCGTCGCTCTGGGCAGGCCAGATCGCGGAGGCCACCGAGATCTGGCTCGGGGACGACGAGAATTCTCAGGTCACCGACGTTTCCCTGCAGCAGAATACGGCGACGATTCATGTCCTGGCACCCGACGGGCTACCTCCGGTGGACGAACTCCAGCAGACAGTTGACACCCTCGTCCCGTGGCATCTCGATGTCGTCGTCGTGCATACGGTCGGTGGCCGGGTCACGCCGTGACGAACGGGGCCGGGGACGGACGCTCGGTGCGTGCCCTCCCCGGCCCGTGTGCACGAGTCTGCCGGATCAGCTTCCTGCGGCCTCGAGACCGACGGTGATATCGGCGAGGATGTCGTCGATGTGCTCGATTCCGACGGCGAGGCGGACGAGTCCGGGAGTGACGCCGGCTGCCAGCTGTTCCTCGGCGGACAACTGCGAGTGTGTGGTGGATGCCGGATGGATCACCAGTGACCGCACGTCGCCGATGTTGGCCACGTGGCTGTGCAGCGTCAGCGCGTTGACGAACTTCTTACCGGCGTCGATGCCGCCTGCGAGTTCGAACACCACGATCGCGCCGGCACCCTTGGGAGCCAATTGCTGGGCGCGGTCGTACCAGGGCGACGACTTCAGGCCGGGATAGGCGACAGAGCTGACCTCGGGACGCTGCTCCAGGAACTCCGCGACCTTCTGAGTGTTGGCGACGTGGCGCTCCATTCGCAGGCTCAGGGTTTCGAGCCCCTGCGAGATGAGGAAGGCATTGAACGGTGATACCGCGGAGCCGAGGTCGCGCAGGAGTTGGACACGCGCCTTGAGGGCGAACGCGGGTGCGCCGAGGTCGGCGTAGACCACACCGTGGTAGCTGGGGTCGGGGGTGGTGAATCCCTCGTGGCGACCCTGTGTCCAGTCGAACGTGCCACCGTCGACGATGACGCCGGCGATCGCCGTGCCGTGTCCGCCGAGGTACTTGGTGGCCGAGTGGACGACGATGTCGGCGCCGTGCTCGAGCGGGCGGATCAGGTACGGGGTGGCGACGGTGTTGTCGACGATCAGCGGCAGGCCGCTGTCATGCGCGACACCGGAGATGCCGGGGATGTCGAGGATGTGGTTCTTCGGGTTGGCGATGGTCTCGGCGAAGAACGCCCGGGTGTTGGGGCGGATGGCTGCGCGCCACTGCTCGAGATCGTCCGGATCCTCGACGAAGGTTGTCTCGATGCCGAGTTTGGTGAGCGTGTAGTGCAGCAGGTTGTAGGTGCCGCCGTACAGGTAGGGGCTCGCGACGATGTGGTCGCCTGCCTGGGCCACGTTGAGGATCGCGAAGGTCTCGGCGGCCTGACCTGAGGAGAGCAGCAGCGCAGCGACGCCACCTTCGAGGGCGGCGATGCGCTGTTCGACCGCATCCTGTGTGGGATTCATGATGCGGGTGTAGATGTTCCCGGTCTCGGCGAGGCCGAACAGCGCGGCAGCGTGGTCGGTGTTGTCGAAGGTGTAGCTTGTGGTCTGGTAGATCGGAAGCGCCCGGGCTTTGGTGTCGCCACCTGCGGGCTGTCCTACGTGGATCTGCTTCGTCTCGAAGTTCCAGTCGGCGGCCGGATCGACAGCGTCGGGCGTGGTGTCACTCATGGGTTTCGGGCTCCGGTTTTCTCGGGTGGTTCTGAAGGCTCGTGATTTCAGAGGATGTGCCGACCTTGCGGTCCGCGACCCTGCGCAGCGATCTTCGAGCCGGCCGGGTCGTGGGACCGGAGGGTGTGGGTGCGGGCGGTCAGCGGGCCTGGCACCCGCAGATACACAGTTTCCGGGCATGGACATGCGCCGACGGATGTCCCGGCGACTGTTCGTACGTCCTGCTCACGATCGTGACGATAGTCGTAATCGACGACCTCTACCAGTGCGCAGGCAAACGCCCTGCGACGCGCCGATGTATTTGCATCCGTAGCGCACATACACTCTGTGTGCTCTACTTCTCGTCAGGGGGCGATCCTTGCGTCTATCGTGCAGTAACCAATTTCAGTTCTGCTCGTGTTCCGCACCCCACCACTAGCAATGGAGGGCACGTTGACTGTCATCGATTCGGAATTCGCGCAGACCGACGCAACGATGCTGCGCACCCCACCACCCTCGATGGTCGAGCGGATGACACGCATCCTGGAGGCCTTCGACGCAAGCATTGCGCGGCTCACCCTCGAAGAGGTGACCTTCCGATCAGGACTTCCCCGATCGACCGTGCACCGAATCCTCGAACAGCTCGTCCGCCTCGACTGGCTCGAACACAGTGCACTCGGCTACGGACTCGGCTCCCGCGCACTCGGCCTCGGCGGCGACATCGACCGCGACCGCCTCCGCGAATGCGCGGCACCGCACCTCCACGAACTGGCTATGCAAACCGGTGGTGTCGTGCATCTCGACGTTCTGGACGGGGGACAGGTGTACTGCCTCGACAAGGTCGGTGGGGCGGGCGCTGCCGGGATGCCGACGCGGGTGGGTGGCCGTACGGCGGCGTATGCCACAGCAGGCGGCAAGGCCATGCTCGCGACGCTCGACCCGGAACAGGTCGACAGCCTGTATCCCTCCCGACTTGCCCCCGCCACGCACCACACGATCACCGACCGGGTGATCCTCCACCAGGAGCTGAATCGGGTCCGTAAGCGCCACGGCATTGCGTTCGACCGCGAAGAATCGATCGTCGGAATCGGTAGTGTCGGCGCGCCCCTGCGCGGCACCGGCGGAATCATCGCGAGTGTGTCGCTGGCCGGTGGCGTGCGCGCGATCCAGCTCGAATGGATGGCACCGTTGGTCGCTGACTTCGCCCGGAAGATCTCCAGCGCGCTTGCGTGCGGGGGTGAGGATCAGCGGACCAGGTGGGCGTAAGCGTCGCGGCGTTCGGCAGGCAGAATCGTATTGAGCACGAAACGGATCTGCAGGCGGATGTATTCGTCCAAGGAGTAGAGAGCACCGAAGTGCCAATGCTTGAGAGCCCATCCGTGTGCAAGAAGCAGTAGGTCGAACACCATGAGGTCGACGTCGACGTCATTCAGCAGGCCTGAGGCAATGCCGTCTTCGAGAACGTCACGTAGTGGCGCCGACGTCGACACCTCGAGTTCCTTGATGCGGTCGCGTCCGGCGCGATCGAGTGTGCGGCTCTCCCGGTAGGTCAACGTCACCGCATCGATGTTCTCGTCGACGATTTCGATGTACCGCCGCATGCCTGCGACGAGCCGCTCGACGGGATCGTCACCCGCGGTGTCCATTGCGGGTGCCAGCTGGTCGCGGAACGATTCCAGAATGCTGATTATCGTCGCGAGGAGGACGTCCTCCTTGCCGCCGAAATACTTGTAGATCAGGCCCACGCTGACACCCGCCTCGTCGGCGAGTGCCTGCATGGACATCTGATGGAATCCGGTCCGCTGCATGACCGTCGCGGCGGCGCGAAGGACCTGACGTCGCCGGGAATCCGTCCGTACTGCCCGCACCGCGTCGTGGACGGACAGTTCGTCCTGGTCGTTGGTCATGCTGCTGCTCCTGTCGCGCCGCCGTTCTCGTCAGATTCCGAGATCCTTGGCGATGATCGTCTTCATGATCTCGGTGGTACCGCCGTAGATCGTCTGGATGCGGGCATCGACGAATGCCCGCGACACGGCGTATTCACGCATGTAACCGTAGCCGCCGTGCAATTGGAGGCATCGGTCGGCGACTCGTACCTGCAGTTCGGTGGTCCACCACTTGAGCCGTGCGGCGCGGGCGGCAGTGAGCCTGCCGCCGACGTGCTCGGCGATGCAGTCGTCGAGGAATGTGCGTGCGATATCGAGTTCGGTGGACAGTTCGGCGAGTACGAACTGGGTGTTCTGGAATCCGGACACCGAGGTGCCGAAGGCCTTGCGTTCCCGCACATAGGCGAGTGTCGCCTCGAAGACGCCTTCGGCTGCGGCGACGGCTCCCACCGCGAGCGACAAGCGTTCCTGGGGCAAGTTGTGGACGAGTTGGTAGAAACCCTGCCCCTCGTCGCCCAGGCGATTCGCGACGGGCACACGCATATCGGTGAACATCAACTCGCTGGTGTCCTGTGCGTGCAGACCGATCTTCTCCAGGTTGCGACCGCGCGAGAAGCCCGGGGTGTCGGCCTCGACCACCAGCAACGTCAGGCCCTTGTGCGGGTCGTCGGAGGTGCGGGTCGCGACAACGAACAGGTCACCGTTCTGTCCGTTGGAGATGAACGTCTTCGAGCCGTTGACGATGTAGTGGTCGCCGTCGCGGGCCGCCGACGTGCGGATGCCCGTCAGGTCGCTGCCCGTTCCGGGTTCGGTCATCGCAATGCCGAGGACTGTCTCGCCGCTGACGACGCCCGGCAGCCAGCGTGCCTTCTGCTCGTCGGTGGTCATGTCGGTGAGATAGGGCAGCACTACATCGTTCTGCAGCGAGAACGCGATACCGGCAGCGGCATGACCGGCCCGGTTGACCTCGTCGATCAAGATGGCGTTGTACCGGAAGTCGTCGACACCCGGCCCGCCGTACTCGTCGGGGACCGAGAAGCCCAGCAGGCCGAGCTTGCCTGCCTCGGTGAACAGGGAGCGATCGAGGCAGCTCGCGCGCTCCCAGTCCTCGTGGACGGGTGTGATCTTCTCGCGTACGAAGTCTCGTGCGACCTCGCGGAACTGGAGATGTTCGGATTCGTGGATCAGTGCGGTGTTCATCGGATCATCCCGGTAGCGGTAGGGGTGGCGAAGTGGCCGTCGGTGAATTCGTTCGCTGCCGCCGCGGTCGCCTTGTAGTGCAGCTTCTTTCCCGTTGCCGAAACCGGGAGGGAGTCGACGAACCGGTATGCTCGCGGTCGTTTGAACGAGGACAGCAGGTCGTGAGCGCGACAGTGCGCGTCGAGCGCGTCGACGGTCAGATCGGGGTCGGACGCGACGACATAGGCGACGACGATGCGCCCCCACCGTTGGTCCGGCACACCGACGACCAGGGAGTCCTGCACGCCCGGGTGCTGATTGAGTGCTTCTTCGACCTGGACGGGATGTACGTTCTCTCCGCCGGAGACGAGCATGTCGTCCTTGCGGCCGACGATCGTGACGAATTCGTCGGCATCCCAGGTCGCCAGGTCTCCGATGTGTAACCAGCCGTTCCGGAACTTGGCCTTCTCCTGGTCCGGAGAATCGAAGTAGGCATTGGAACACTTCGGTGACCGGACGATGACCTCGCCTACCTCGTCGCCGTCGCGTGCGACCACGTCATCAGGATCGGCGAGCCGGTCCGGATACACGTGCACGACGCGAACGTCGTCGTCGGTGCAGGCGCGGCCCGCGGTCCCGGCGTGCTCGGGGAGATCGGACGGACGGAGGAAGGTGTTCCAGAACCCCTCGGTGCTGCCGTACCCGTTGAAGATTCGCGGGTTGAGCACCTTCTGGTAGCGGAGCGCGGCGTCGCGCTCGAGGGGAGCGCCCATAGTGACGATGCCGCGGAGTGTCGACAGGTCGCGGGCACGTTGCTCCTGCGCGGTGGCGAGCATCGCGAGGTTCGTGGGTGCGCCGATGAGGAAGGTCAGGCCCAGCTCCTCGACGAGATCGAGTACCCGATCGGGATCGAAGGTGCGTAGCGGCACGACCTGCCCGCCGATGTAGAACGTCGGGTTCGGTCCACCGGAGTACAGGCCACCGCGGTGGAACCACGGGGTCATGTTCAGCGTCTTGTCTTCGGGGCCGAGGGGGAAGTGCATGATCACGTCGTGCGCGCTGAGGACCTCGATCATGCTGTTGAGAGGGACGCCCTTGGGCATGCCGGTGGTGCCCGACGTGTACAGGCGGGTGGTCTCGTCCCAGACGGTCCGGTGCAGCGGCGGCAAAGCGACCCGGTCGGCCGGGAGATCCCGATAGCGCATGGCGGTGGCACCCGGGACCGAGACGGTCTCGCCGTCGCCGACCGCGATCATCACACCGGGTGTATGCGACGAGTGTTCGAGTGCCCCCTGCACAGTCGCAGTGAGTTCGGTGTCGTAGACGAACACCTTCGGTGTGCTGGTGTCGAGCACGAGCGCGGTCTCTCCCGCGGCAAGACGGAAATTGACGGGTGAGCCGACAGCGCCGACGGCCTGCACCGCGAGGTACAGCTCGGCGAACTCGATTCCGTTGAACAGCTGGTATGCAACGACGTCGCCGCTCCGGACGCCTGCGTCGGCGAGGCCGGTCGCGATCCGGTCGACTCGTTCACCGAGCTGCCGGTAGGTCCACTGCCGCCCGGAGGTGGGGTCGGTGAGGGCGATCCGGTGCGCGTAACGCCCGGTGTTGCGCCGGAACCCGTTGAGATACGTGAAGTCGTTCTCGAAGTACTCCCGGTATGCCCGGGCGTTGTACGACGCGGTCATGGTTCTCGTCCTGTCCTGGTGGGTGAGTGCTCAGCCGGCCATGGTGAGGCCGCCGCTGACGCTGATCACCTGTCCGGTGATGAACGATGCCGAACCGGAAGCGAAGAACAGAACCGGAGCGGCAACCTCGTCGGGGCGAGCGAGCCTGCGAAACGGAATCGCTTTGATCAGTGCTGCTTTGAGCTTCTCGTCCTGGGCCTGGAACAGTGGCGTGTCGGTGGGACCGGGGCACACGCAATTGACGCTGATGCCGTGCCTGGCCATCTCTCGCGCAAGCGATTTGGTGAGCGCAATGACACCGCCCTTGGCTCCGGCGTAGATGGATTCACCCGAGCTGCCGACGCGACCGGCATCGCTGGCGAGGTTGATCACCCGGCCGCCTTCCCCTGCCTCGATGATGCCGGGCAGGAAGGCGCTGCAGATGTTCACCGGACCGAGGTAATTGATCGCAACGACCTTCTGCGCAAATTCCGGTGTGGCATTGAGGAACTGATCGGTCCTGTCCCATCCGGCAGCGTTGACGAGGATGTTGGGGACGCCGACCCGCGCGCGAGTGTGTTCGCGGAGGGCGTCGACCTGGGCGCGGTCGGAGATATCCACGGGCAGCGCGGTGATCAGGTCCGGATGCTCCTTCGCGGTGGCCTCAGCGGCCGCGAGATCGAGATCGGCGGCGATCACCTTGTCGCCCTGCGCAGCGAAGGCCAACGCAATGGATTTACCGATACCGGAACCGGCTCCCGTGACGAGTGCGATGTTGCTCATGCGAAGTGTCCTCTCGACGTGAAAGTTGCGGTCAGGCCCTGACGTACTTGGCGAATTCGGCAGGCCGCTTCTCTGCGAACGCTTTCGCTCCCTCGAGGCCTTCGTCGGACTTGCCGAACAGGTCGAGTGCAGACATTGCGAGGTTGCTCAGGCCTGCCTGATGGTCGGTGTCGGCGTTGAACGACTGCTTGAGGAATCGGATCGCGGTGGGGCTCTTCTCTGCGATCTCGGCGACCACGGCCTTGGCCTCATCGAGCAATTTGTCCTGAGGGACAACCCAGTTCACGAGACCCCAGCGCTCGGCGGTGGGGGCGTCGTACTGCCGGCACAGGTACCAGATCTCGCGGGCGCGTTTCTCGCCGACGATGCGGGCGAGGAAGGCAGAGCCGAAGCCGGCGTCGAACGATCCGACGCGGGGCCCGGCCTGGCCGAACTTCGCGTTCTCCGAAGCGATGGTGAGGTCGCACAGGACGTGCAGGACGTGCCCGCCGCCGACGGCGATTCCGTTCACGGCAGCGATGACGGGCTTGGGAACGTCCCGGATCAGCTTGTGCAGGTTGCCGATCTCGAACATGCCGCTCTCGGTGGGGCCGTAGTCGCCCGTCTCGGCGCGCTGCTTGACGTCGCCGCCGGTGCAGAATGCCTTCTCTCCGGCTCCGGTGAGGATGATGCCCGAGACGCGGGTGTCCGCCCATGCGGAGCGGAAGGCCTTGATCAGTTCCTCGACGGTCTTGCCCCGAAATGCGTTGTAGCGCTGGGGGCGATTGATCGTGATGATCGCGGCGGCGCCGTCGATCTCGTAGGTGATGTCCTCGAAGTCGGTCATGGTGACTCCCTTGTCGAAGTGTGAGAATGAATACTCATTCACTGAGCCTGAAGGTACATTCACCATAATCGAGTGTCAAGGGTCACAGTCTTCGAGGTGTGCAGCCGAAAACGCCCCCGGGCTGCGTAGCGCCGGGGGCGGGGTCTCGGTATCGGGAGTTGTTACTAGGGATTCAGTGCCATGAAGCGCGCGGGCACCTCGCCCCCGCCGTGGACGGCGAGATCGGCGCCGTTGACGTAGGACGCAAGCGGCCCGGCCAGGTACACGCAGGCTCCCGCGATGTCGGAGGGCACGGCCATCCGCTGCATGGGCAGGGTCTTCGTCACCGCTGCTCCGCCGTCCTCGCCGTATACGTGAGCTGCGGCTTCGGTGCGGATCAGACCGGTGGTGATGTGATTGACCCGCACGGCCGGTGCCCACTCGAGCGCGAGCGCCTTGGTAAGGGCGAGGAGGCCGGCCTTCGCTGCGGTGTACGCGGCGGTGCCGGGCTGCGGATCGTGTGCAGACACGCTCCCGATGTTGATGATCGACCCGCCGGTGGGCTGGGTGCTCATGACCCGGTTTGCAGCCTGTGCCACATAGAAAGGTGCAGAAAGGTTGAGCGAGACGATCCGGTCGAAGAAGCGTGTCGAGACCGTCGCGGCGTCCGCGTCGGGGGAACCGCCCGCGTTGTTGACCAGCACGTCGAGGCGGCCGAACCGCGTTGCCGCCGCATCGACGACCGCTGCGGCCTGGTCGGCGTCACGGATGTCGGCAGCGAAGAACGAGGCCGTTCGACCGTCGGCTGCCGGGAGGACGTCGGGTTCGGACCGTCCGCATACGAGGACGTCGGCGCCGGCCGCGAGGAAGGTCTCGGCGATGGTGAAACCGATGCCCTTCGTGCCGCCGGTGACGACGACTGCCTGTCCTGTGAAGTCGGCCGGGTTCGGGATGCTCATGGAATCGGAGAGTAACGGCGCGGCCGATGGCTCGGACGCGCCGTTCCGCTCAGTGGATCCGTCTCGCGTTCCGCTCGGTGGATCCGGCTTGCGATCAGAGCAGATGAACCTTCTTGTAGAGGATCTTCGACGGCCCGCCGACCAGCCCGACGTTGTCGAGGAACGTCATGAGCTTGGCACCGGACTTGCGCACCTTGTCGTGATGGTGCTTGTTGTTCTCGGCCTCCGCGAGCGCGCGATCGCGGTCGAGTCCGGCGTTGGAGTACACCCTCGGGTGAACCATGCTCTTCATGACGAAGTACACGACCGCTGCTGTCTGGAAGCGCTCGAATGCCAGACGCGCACGGCTCGCACCGGTGAGTCGCCGAGTAACTTCTTCGCGAGCGAATCGGATGTGCCGGGCCTCCTCGAGCACGTGAATCTTGCTCACTGCGCGGGTTACGGGCTGTACGCGCTCGTCCCGCATGAAGTCGCGCTGCATCATGTCGAGGATTTCCTCGGCTGCCATCACCGAAGCGTAGGCATTGGCGCCGCGGAAGTAATGGCCCCACAGCCGTCCGAGTTGATGGATGTACCGCGGAGGTCCGTAACTGGGCATCCCGAGGCGCTCGCCCGCTCGCGCGAACATCACAGAGTGCCTGCATTCGTCGGCGACTTCGGTGAGCGCGAACTGCACGTGCTTCGAATGCTTGTCGCGGTCGTAGACATCGCGCAGCAGCATCTGCATGAGCAGGACCTCGAACCACAGGCCCACTCCCGACACGCTCGCGGCCTCATGCTTCGTCAGTGAGATGCGCTGCTCGTCGCTGAGCTCGTCCCAGAGGGCGGTGCCGTAGAGCGTGCTCCATTCCGGCGTCATGCCGAACTTGTCGTCGGGGATCGGTGCGTCCCAGTCGACCTCGATCACCGGGTCGTACGACTTGCGGGCGGACGATGCGAGCAGGCGTCGCGCGGTGTCCTCGCGGTCGGAGATCGGGAGTCCTGGAACGAAACCCTTGCTGTTCTCGCGGGTGAGCGATGCGGTCATGTCTCCACCTTTAAGTGTGACGATGGGTAACTGTTAATCGAAGGCTACAGTGATCGCGCCCACGACACAATGCCCACCGCCGAATCGGCGATGGGCATTGTGGGCTCAGGAGAAGAGCGAGCTCAGGTGCGCGGAGGTGCCCAGAAGACCGCGCCGACTGCGCCTACCAGCAGAATTGCCGCCAGCGCGAACGAGGCGTGCTGCATGCCTTCGAGGAAGGCATCCTTGGCGAGTGTGGCGAGTTGTTCGCCCTGGGTACCGGCCTTCTCCGCGACCTGAAGGGCAGCGGCAAGCGAATCTTCCACCGCCCCGCGCGCCGGTTCCGGGATCGTCTCCGCAGTCGGGGCGATCCGGTTGCCGTAGGCGGCGGCAAGAACACTGCCCGCTGCAGCGACGCCGATCGCCGCTCCGATCTCGCGCGTCGCGTCGTTCACGGCCGATGCGACACCCTGCTGGTCCTCCGGGGTGTTCGTGACGATCGCGTGCGTTGCGGGTGCCGTGCAGAGTCCGAACCCGATGCCGGTGAGCAGCATCGTCAACGCGGCATCGAGATACGACGACTCTGCGTCGAGGATGCCGATGAGGATCAGCGACACCCCGATCAGGCCCAGTCCGAGACTGATCAGCACGCGCAGGCTGATCCAGCGCAGTAGGGCGGGCACCGTGAAGGACAGGACCATCACGACCGCGAAGATGGGTGTCAGGGCGACCGAAGCCATCAGAGGTGAATAACCGAGGATGAGCTGGAAATACTGCACGATCAGGAAGAACATGCCGAACCCCGCGAGGAACTGAAGGTTCAGGCAGGCCGCGCCGACACCGAATGCGCGGTTCGTGAACAAGCGCATGTCGAGCAGTGGTTCGGCGGCACGCAATTCGGTGAACACGAAGCCGGCGGCGGCCACGAGGCCTATCGTCACGGCGCTCAGGGTGAGAGGGTCGAGCCAGCCTCGGTGAGGACCTTCCATAACCCCGAGGACGAACAATCCGATGGCTGCGATCGCCAGAATGCTGCCACCGAAATCGAAGCGCCCAGGATTCTCTGCCCGCGACGATGGAATCGTCAGTGCGATCGCGACCAGTGCGACGGACGCGATCGCGAATCCGCCGAAGATCAGCTTCCAGGATGCGTATTCGAGGATGACCCCGGAGACGATCATGCCGACGACTGCACCCGAAGCGGCCACCCCGGCCCAGATGCCGATCGCTCGTGCACGGTGCTCCGGCGGGAAGCCCGTCGTGATCAGCGACAGCGTGGCAGGCATGACGAGGGCTGCCCCGACGCCGGCGACGCCGCGGGACACGATCACCCACGTAGGCCCATCGGTGAGCAGCGGCAGCGCAGATCCGAGCCCGAAGACGACCAGGCCGACGACGAGGATTCCGCGCCGGCCGAACCGGTCGCCGAGTGCGCCGGCCGGAAGTAGTAGCGCGGCGAGCGCGAGTGTGTAGCCGTCGACGATCCAGGTCAGTTCGCTCTGTGTCGCCCCGGTGTCGACGGCGATATCGGGCAACGCCGTGTTGAGCGCCGCCATCGCCGCGATCACCGCGGACACCGAAGCGCACGCCACGACGAGCAGCCACAGTTGGGACCGGGTCATGCGCGCGGTGGGGATCTCGGACTTCGGAGGTGCTGAGGCTTCGGGCACGGTTGCCTTCCGAACGTGACGGTGGTTTGCCTGAACTGCAATGATTCGGGTGAACGACTAACGAGACTGCCGGTATCGTAGCGGAACCGATAGTTCCATAACTAGGTCCTGACCGAGACGAGAGAAACTGTGGGTGTGAACGCGCGCGAAGATGTCCGTACATCCAGAGAACCCGATCCCCGCAAAGTGCGGTCCCGGGCACGGCTGCTCGACGCGGCCACCGAGCTGCTCGCCACGGGCGGCGCCGACGCCGTCACGATCGATGCGGTGACCACTCGCGCCGGGGTGGGCCGGGCAACGCTGTACCGGCATTTCGCAAACGGCACAGAACTCGTTGCCGCGGCCTTCGCGCGGTTGATCCCGCCTGCGCCGCCCGTGCCGGAGAGCGTCGGCCTGCGCGAACAACTCGTCGAACTACTCATCGGTCAGGCGCGGATCGTCGAGGACGTGCCGATTCCTCTTGCCGCGATGTGCTGGCTCGGAATGGGTCCGGAGCTCGTCCACGCCAGCCGGCCGGCCGACCCGGAGGCGCAGGAACGCCCCGAACTACAGTCGCTGCGCGAGCAGCTCGTCGAGCGCTACCGTTCGTCGTTCGACCGCGTACTCGGCGCGGAATCCACACGCGAGGAACTCGGCGAGTTCGACTACGACCTCGCACTCATCCAGCTGGTCGGGCCGGTTGTGTTCAACCGCCTCGTCACCCTGCCGCCCATCGATCGCCCGGCATGCGAACAGATCGTCGACGATTTCCTCGCGGCTCGTCGTGCAGCAAAACGACAGTAACGCGGGAGCACTGGTCAGAGCGTCCAGCGCCGTCGGTCCGGTGCTCGCAGGACGAACGGCCGCGACCGGCGGAAGTCTTTGACCCTGAGCCTGCGCAGCGGCTGGATCCGGAACTCGTCCGGATCCAGTTCGGCGGCGAGCTTCTCGTCCACCAGGATCGAACCGGGCCGCGCTGCGCCGGTGAGACGGGCGGCATTGTTGACCACGGAGCCGAACAGGTCGCCGAAGCGTGCCAGCACCGGCCCCCACGCCAGGCCTACCCGGAGCTCCGGGGTGTCCTTGCTCGCGCCGAAGGTCTCCTGCAGCTCGAGCGCGATACGTGCGCCGTCGGCCGGATCCTCGGCCGCGAACATCACCTCGTCGCCCACGGTCTTGATGATCCACCCGTGGTGACCGGCAATGGCCGCGGTGACCTCGGATTCGAAGTACTCGAGCAATTCGTTGAGTTCGCCGGCGTCGATTCGACGGGTGAGCTGGGTGTAGCCGACCATGTCGGCGAACCCGACCACGACCTCGCGCAGGGGCGCGTCCCCCTCGGGGCGCCAGACGGAACGTTCCGTAGTGCTGACGATGTGACGCCGCCAGATGTGGCTCTGCAGGGTCTCGGCCCGCATCGACAGCTGCTGTACGAGCGCATCGATGAGATCGGGCATCTCCTGCGCCGACACATCGGAATGCTCTTCGACGAGGTTGTCGAAGAGGTGAGTGTTGAACAGGGTCAGTTCCCACTCGGCGAGTCGTGAGATCGATTGGCCGAGCGATCGGGCCGCAGAGAGCTCGAGGTTCTCGTCGATCACGCCGCTACCGACGATCGCTGCGATATCGCGGAGCGCACCGACGTCGCCGTCGGTGAACATCTCTGCGTCCGGCTCGGGGTCGACGGTGAATCCCAATGCCTGCCAGAGCCGCCGAACCCGCGCGGGAGACATGCCTGCCATCGTGGCGACCTCGTCGACCGTGTAGCGACGTTCGCCCCCGAGCAGGCTGCGTTCGAGTTCCCGCTGAATGGCGGCGAGCATGTCGGGGCCGGGCTGCGGTCGTTGCTCCGGCGAGTTCACATACGTCATCCTTCCTTGTCGTGGTGGGGAGCACACGCCGGGCTCCCCGGTGGCATACAGCCAGGGTGTGTCCGGACGGACAGAGTGTCGTACAGGTGTGCGACAGTGGGCGCCGTCGATCGCACCGTAGAGCTGAGAAAGGACGTGGCATGCCGCCCCGTAGACGTGCGGACCATCTGACCGAGGAGCAACTCACGGAATTGAGCTCCGCCCTCGCGGAGGGGCGCCGCGCCACGGTATATCTCGTCGAGGGGATTTCCAGCCTGGGGATCGAACCGGGTACGTCGGCGCGTGTCATCTCGATCGACGGGACCACGGTCACTGTCCGCCCCAAGGGGGTCAACGACGAGCTTCCCTTCGAAACCGACGAGCTGCGTTTCACCCGGGACGTAGCGACGAAGACGCCGTCGAAACCGGCCGCTGTGAAGCCGCCCGCTGCGACGAGAGCTCCGGCCCCGAAGCCTTCGACGACGCAAACTCCCGCAGCAACCACTTCGGTTGCGAAAACAGAACCCGCCCGGCCCGCTCCCCGGCCGGCAGTCAAGGAGAAGACCACAGTGAGCTCCCCTTCCGCGAATCCGCCGTCCGCGGCGGCCGCAGAGCCTGCGAAGCCCAAGGCCCCCGCCAAGCGCAGCGCCAAGAAGCCCGCCGCCCTCAGCATCACCGTCACGATCGACCCCGAGAACGACTGGACGGTCGCGGTCGCGCAAGGCACGCGGAAGATCGGGAAGCCCGCCGTGGTCGCACCCGACGCCGTCGAACGCGCCGTCAAGGAGCTCGGCGACGAGACTGCGATCGAGGCCGTGCACTCGGTGATCGACGAGGCACGCCGAACCGTGGAGGAACGCGTCGCGCAGTTGAGCCGCGAACTCGAAGAGGCGCGGAAAGCGCTCGAAAGTCTCGGTTCCAACCCCGCATAGTGCGTAATCCTCTAGTACTGTGACGGCGCTCTAGTACGCTGACCGCGGAAGCGGTCGGGACAGACCGCGTTGGAGGGGCATGATGTTCAGAAAACTTGCTGTGGTATTCGCAACCGCGATTGCCCTGGTCGGCAGCGGTGCGGCGGTTGCCACGGCAGCCCCTTCCGTGGTCCTCGGCGGCGGATCGGGCATCACGCTCGGCAACGGCGACGAGAGCATGTACGACTGCACTCTCACCACGATCGGACACGATGCGGCCGGTCGGCTCGTCGGACTCACAGCCGCGCACTGCGGCGACCCCGGCATGACGGTCAAGTCCGAGCACAACATGGGCGCCGGAACACTGGGTCACATCGTCTCGACCAACGAGACCCTCGATTACGCGGTCATCGAGTTCTACGGCGACAGGGTCACCCCGGTCAACCGCATCGGCAACGTGACCATCACCGGACTCGGGACCCCCGCCGGGTTCCCGAACATCGCCTGCAAGGAAGGCCGCACCACCGGCAACACGTGCGGCATTGTGTGGGGCGACGTCTTCGGTGCGCAGGAAACATGGACCCAGGTCTGTGTCATCGAGGGCGATTCGGGTGCGCCGCTCGTCGTCGGAACCACCCTGGTCGCGATGGTCAACGCCTACTTGCTGGCACCGTGCGTCGGTCCCGAGGTCGGCACGAACATCGATGTGATCATGGCCGACATCAATGCGCGCGGCGGCGCAGGAGCAGGGTTCCGGCCGATCTGACCGGAGGTCATCCGCACACAGCGCCCTGTGATGCGGACCCGACGAGTTTCGTGTACTTCGCCAGCACCCCCTTGGTGTAGCGCGGCGGCAGTGGCTTCCAGCCCTGCCGCCGTTCCGCTATTTCAGCGTCGTCGACGAGGACATCGAGCAGGCCGTTCGCCACATCCAGCTTGATCCGGTCGCCGTCGCGCACGAACGCGATGGGGCCGCCGTCGACGGCCTCCGGCGCGACATGCCCGACGCACAGGCCCGTGGTGCCGCCCGAGAACCGGCCGTCGGTGAGCAGCAGGACGTCCTTGCCGAGACCTGCGCCCTTGATGGCACCGGTGATCGCGAGCATCTCGCGCATCCCCGGACCGCCCTTGGGGCCCTCGTACCGGATGACCACGACGTCGCCCGACGTGATCGTGCCGTCCTCTAGGGCGTCCATCGCTGCGCGTTCGCGTTCGAAGACCCTCGCGGTGCCTTCGAAAACGGACTCGTCGAAACCCGCAGACTTCACCACTGCGCCTCCCGGCGCGAGGGATCCGCGCAGGATCGTGATGCCACCGGTGGGATGGATGGGATCGCTCAGCGCACGCAGCACCTTCCCATCGGGATCGGGCGGGTCGATCCCCGCAAGATTCTCCGCGACGGTCGCGCCGGTGACGGTGAGGCAGTCGCCGTGCAGAAGACCGGCGTCGAGCAGAGCTTTCATGATGACCGGAACGCCACCGATGTGGTCGACGTCCTTCATGACGTGCCGACCGAAGGGTTTGACGTCGGCGAGGTGGGGGACGCGCGCGCCGACCCGCACGAAATCGTCGAGCGTGAGATCGACGTCGGCTTCGTGGGCGATCGCCAGCAGATGCAGCACCGCATTGGTGGATCCGCCGAACGCCATCACCACCGCGATCGCGTTCTCGAAGGCTTCCTTGGTGAGGATGTCGGATGCGGTGATACCGCGGCGCAGCATCTCGACGACGGCTTGTCCGCTGCGTCGTGCGAATCCGTCGCGACGGCGGTCGGTGGCCGGTGGCGACGCGCTACCGGGCAGCGACATACCGAGCGCTTCCGCGGCGCTGGCCATGGTGTTGGCCGTGTACATACCGCCGCACGCGCCCTCGCCGGGGCAGATCGCGCGCTCGATCGCACCGAGATCCTCTTCGGACATCAGTCCGCGCGCGCACGCTCCGACGGCTTCGAACGCGTCGATGATCGTCACGTCGCGTTCTGTGCCGTCGGACAGTTTCGCGATGCCGGGGAGGATCGATCCCGCATACAGGAACACCGAGGCGAGGTCGAGCCGCGCGGCAGCCATGAGCATTCCGGGCAGCGACTTGTCGCACCCGGCGAGCAGCACCGATCCGTCGAGTCGCTCGGCCTGCATGACCGTCTCCACGCTGTCGGCGATGACCTCGCGGGAGACGAGGGAGAAATGCATGCCCTCGTGACCCATCGAGATGCCATCGGAGACAGAGATGGTTCCGAACTCGAGCGGATACCCGCCGGCCGCGTGCACCCCGTCCTTCACAGACTGTGCGAGACGGTCCAGCGACAGGTTGCAGGGTGTGATCTCGTTCCACGACGACGCGACCCCGATCTGGGGTTTGGCCCAGTCGTCGTCGCCCATCCCGACGGCACGCAGCATTCCGCGTGACGCGGTCTTCTCCATGCCGTCGGTGACGTCGCGGCTGCGGGGTTTGATGTCGATGTCGGCAGGCCGGTCGTTCATGACGCTCCTCCGGTCCTGGGATCGCGGCCGGTGAGGGCGATCAGCCGGTCCTGCACGGGGGCGTCGTCGGGAATCTGCACGGGTGGCTCGAACAATCCGCTCGATGCGAGCATGTCGCGCTGAGATTGCAGGTCGGTCCACACGGCGTCCACCAATCCGGGGTGCAGGCGGTCGCCGTCGCCGACGGCACGCGCCAGATCCCAGGTGTGTACTGCGATGTCACCGACCTGTTGTTTGAGATAGTCGAGACACGACACGGTGCCGTACGAGAGGTGCACGGGCTTGTCGAGCGGGGTGGCAGCCCACGCTGCGGTGGCCTCTTCAGCGTAGCGGTGCCATTCCGCGGCGAGGTCGTCGCGGATCGGTTCGAGCGTGGCTTCCGCATCTGCGACGGTGTGCCCTTCCAGGATGGGCGCGACCCAACGCTGTTCGTCGACCATGTGTCGCACGAGGTCGGCGACATTCCACTCCGTGTCGGGCGTGGGCGCCGTCCAGTCTGTGATGTGGGCGAGGCGCGTGTCGAATTCTCGTCGGGCAGTGAGCTGAAGGTCGAGCCAGTCGATCGCCATGGGGACCAGCGTAGGCGCGGCACAGTTGCGATCATGGTGATTCGGAATCCTGCGGTGCGCGGCAATGTGCGGAAGGATCGATCGGCGTGCCGTGCGCGAAGGCACGAGTGCCGCCGACCTGAGGAGAATCCGCCGATGACCGTTCCCGCCGTCGAACTCGCCCCCGGGCTCACCGTCAGTGCGCAGGGCTACGGAGCGATGTCCGTCGCTCCCGTGTACGGGAAGGTCGATCCTGACGACGCACTCGCGACGCTTCATCACGCGGTCGACATCGGAGTCACCTTCATCGACACCGCCAATATCTACGGCAACGGGCTGAGTGAGCAGGTAGTCGGGAAGTTGCTGGGTACGCGTCGCACCGAGGTGCAATTGGCCACGAAGTTCGGACTCGTCGGAAACCCGGCGACCGGAAATCGGGGGATCAACGGGCACCCCGATCATGTGCACGAGGCCATCGATGAATCGCTGCAGCGGCTCGGTGTGGACGTGGTGGATCTGTACTACCTGCACCGCGTCGACCCCGAGGTCCCGATCGAGGAAACGGTGGGCGCGATGGCCGAGCTCGTGAAAGCCGGGAAAGTGCGCCACCTCGGCCTGTCCGAAGCGACCGGTGACGAGCTGCGACGTGCGCACGCTGTGCATCCGATCGCCGCGATCCAGTCGGAGTGGAGCATCGTCTCGCGCGATGTGGAACGCAATGTGGTGCCGACTGCTGCTGAGCTCGGTATCGGTTTTGTTCCGTTCTCCCCGGTCAGTCGCGGTTTGCTGACCGACGCGTTCGCGCCGGGGCAGCTCGGAGACGGCGATCTTCGTCATCGGTTCCCGCGTTTCGACGCAGAGGCGCTTCCGAAGAATCTCGAGTTGCGTGCGAAGGTACGCGCCGTCGCCGATGAAGCAGGCGCCACCGTCGCGCAGGTTGCTCTGGCGTGGCTCGACGCGAAGGCTCGTGTTTTCGGTCTGCCGTCGGTCCCGATTCCCGGTACCCGTCTTGCTGCGCGCGTCACAGAGAACGCGGGCGCTGTGGACGTGGTGCTGTCGGACGAGCAGGTCGGACGCCTCGACGCACTTGCCGGTGAGGTGGTCGGTGAGCGGGCTTCCGACCCGACGTGGGTGTCGCTCGGGCGCGAGTAGTTACCTGATCTAACGAGCTGCGGCGTATCGTGTGTATCTCATGAGGTCATGGCTGGTCTGGGGTGTCGGTGTCCTCGCCTACATGGTTGCCGTCCTGCATCGCACTACCTTCGGGGTATCGGGCCTGGCTGCGACCGAGCGTTTCGACATCTCCCCGTCCGTGTTGTCCGGGTTCGTGGTGTTGCAGCTCATTGTCTACGCGGGCATGCAGATTCCCGCCGGAGTTCTGCTGGACCGATTCGGGTCGCGCAAGATCATCGCGTTGGGTGCCGCCGTCATGGCGGTGGCCCAGTTGGTCCTCGCAGTCACCGACTCGCTGCCGATCGCCTACGCGGGCCGCGTGTTCGTCGGCGTGGGTGATGCGCTGACGTTCATCTCCGTGCTCAGGCTGGTTCCGGTGTGGTTCGCGCCGCGCCGCGTTCCTGTGGTGTCGCAGCTGACCGGCATCCTCGGCCAGCTCGGACAGGTGCTGTCGGCCGTTCCGTTCGTGCTGATCCTGTCCGATCAGGGATGGACGGCAGCGTACGGCAGTGCCGCGGCACTGGGGCTGCTCGCGTGCGTCCTGGTGGTTGCGGTCGTCCGTGATGCACCGTCAGGGGAGCGACTGGAGGTCCCGCCCACGGGCCTGCGCAACGTGCTCGCCCAGATCGGTGGAGTGTGGCGCCGGCCCGGCACGCGGCTGGGGTTCTTCACTCATATGGGGACCCAGTTCTCGGTGACCACGTTCGCGTTGATGTGGGGCGTCCCATACCTCGAATCCGCGCAAGGGCTCTCGCCCGCGGCCGCCGGTTCGATGCTCACGGTGTCGGTGGCCACCGCGATCGCGGCAGGCCCGATCCTCGGCATCCTCACGGGGCGTTACCCGAATCATCGCTCGTGGCTCGTGCTGTCGATCATCGCCGCGTGCGCAACTGCCTGGACCGTCGTGCTTGCGTTGCCCGGGCCTGCGCCGATCTGGCTGCTGGTGCTGCTCATCGTCGTCATCTCGGTCGGTGGCCCCGGTTCGATGGTCGGCTTCGACTATGCGCGCACCTTCAACCCGTCGACCGCGCTCGGTACAGCTCAGGGCATCGTCAACATCGGTGGTTTCCTGGCGACGCTGCTCGTCGTCCAGACGATGGGTGTACTGCTCGAAGCGTTCGGCGGATACGGCTTCGATTCGTTCCGGGTCGCGTGGCTCGCGCAATACCCGATCTGGGTGCTCGCCCTCGTAGGTGTGCTGATCACCCGCAAGAAGGCGAGACGTGAAACAGGTGTGTATCCGCGCACGTTGCGGCAGATATTGCGAGCGAGAACCGAGCCCCGACGTGAGGAACTGGCAGACTCGGTAACGGAACACATCGAGGAGGAACCGAGTGACAACGACGGTGGACGGTCCTGAACAGGGCGTGCCCCTACCCGACGAGCCGGAGGATGCTTCCGCTCGGCCGCCGGTATCGCTGCAGGACCTGAAGAGCGAGCTCACTCGGTTTCTCATGGTGTACAAGTTCGGCATCGACGAGATGATGACCAAGATCAATATCTTGCGCGACGAGTTCACCTACGCCCGCGACTACAACCCGATCGAGCACGTCAAGTCGCGACTCAAATCGCCCGAGTCGATCATTGCGAAGGCACGCCGCAAGGGTGCTCCTCAGACTCTCGAAGGCGTGCGTGAGCACGTCCGGGACATCGCCGGCATTCGCATCACGTGCAGCTTCACCTCCGACGTCTACCGCATCATGGACATGATCACGCGACAGGGGGACGTCGGTGTGGTCGAGATCGAGGACTACATCGCCCGGCCCAAGCCGAACGGCTATCGCAGTGTCCACGTGATCGTCGAGATCCCCGTGTTCATGTCCGACCGCATGGAGTCGGTCTACGTCGAACTCCAGATCCGAACGGTCGCGATGGACTTCTGGGCAAGTCTCGAGCACAAGATCTACTACAAGCACGACCGCGCGGTGCCGGATGCACTGCGTGAGGAACTCCGTGTTGCTGCTGAAACCGCCCGTGACCTCGACGTGAAGATGGAGGCGCTGCACGACCGGGTACATGGGGAGACCGGCAGCTGATCAGTCCTCTGCCGATGAGTCGCCGTCGGGATCTTGCTGCTCGTCTCCACCGGTGACCGTCTCGAGCACCAGACCATCAGAACCGGTGTCGACTCGCACCGTGTCTCCCGCGCCGAGCGTTCCCGCAAGCAGCAGGTTCGACAGTCTGTTGTCGAGTTGCTTCTGGACGGTCCGCCGCAACGGGCGAGCACCGAACTCCGGTGCGAACCCCCTGTCCACCAGCCAGTCGACCGCGCTCTCGGTGATGTCCAGATCGACGTCCTGGGCTCGCAATCGCCGCCGGGTCCCGTTGAGGATCAGGTCGACTATCTCGCGCAGCTGTGCCTTGTCGAGTCGGTGGAACACCACCGTCTCATCGATACGGTTGAGGAACTCGGGCCGGAAATGGGAGTGCAGTCGCTCCATCAGCTTCGGGGTCAGGGTCTCGATGTCGCCGCTGGTGTCGGCCAGGATGAGGTCGGACCCGATGTTGCTGGTGAGAATGACGATGGTGTTCTTGAAATCTACTATGCGGCCTTGTGCGTCGGTGACATGGCCGTCGTCGAGGAGCTGGAGAAGCACATTGAACACATCGGTGTGCGCCTTCTCGATCTCGTCGAACAGGACCACCGAGTACGGCTGACGGCGAACCTTGTCCGTGAGTTGCCCTGCCTCCTCGTACCCGACATAGCCAGGGGGAGCACCGACCAGACGGGAGACGGTGTGCTTCTCCTGGAATTCGCTCATATCGAAGCGAATCATCCGGTCTTCGTCACCGAACACGGCAGCGGCGAGCGCCTTTGCGAGCTCTGTCTTACCGACCCCGGTGGGGCCGAGAAACAGGAACGACCCGATCGGCCTGTTCGGGTCGGACAGGCCCGCGCGCGCCCTCCGCACAGCTTCGGCCACCGCTGAGACTGCTTGGTCCTGCCCGACCACGCGAGCATGGAGCATATCCTCGAGGTCGAGGAGTCGTTGGCGTTCTTCTGCCGTCAGTTCGGCGACCGGGATGCCGGTCTGCCTGGAGATCACCTCGGCAATGTCGACGACCTCGACCTGCGGCGTCGATGCTGAGCCGCTCGAACCGATGCGCTCTTCGAGGGCTGCTATCTCGTCTTTCAACTCACCGGCCTTGGCGTAGTCCTCGGCCGCGACCGCGGTGTCCTTCTCGCGTTCGAGGCGTGCCAGTTCGTCTTCCTGCGAACGAGCATCCGCGTCCGGAGTCTTGGTACGCAGCCGTACACGTGCGCCCGCCTGGTCGACCAGGTCGATCGCCTTGTCGGGCATGAACCTGTCCGTGATGTACCGATCGGACAGCTCGGCTGCCGCCACCAGCGCTTCGTCCGTGTAGTGAACTTGATGGTGTTCCTCGTAGACATCGATCAGTCCGCGCAGAATCTCGATGGTGTCGTCGACCGAAGGCTCGGACACCATCACCGGCTGGAATCGCCGTTCGAGCGCCGCGTCCTTCTCGATGTAGCGGCGGTACTCGTCGATTGTGGTCGCGCCCACCGCATGCAACTCTCCGCGTGCGAGGGCCGGCTTGAGCAGATTGCCGGCATCCATCGAACCTTCGCCGCCACTGCCCGCTCCGACGATCGTGTGCAACTCGTCGATGAAGAGAACCAGTTCGTCGGAGTGTTCGCGGACCTCGTCGAGGATCTTCGTCAACCGCTCCTCGAACTCGCCGCGATATTTGCTACCGGCGACCAGCGAACCGACGTCGAGAGCGACGACGCGTCGATCGGCCAGCGTCGACGGTACGTCTCCGTTGACGATTCGCTGCGCCAAGCCCTCGACGATCGCGGTTTTGCCCACGCCGGGATCACCGATCAGGACGGGATTGTTCTTACGACGACGGGAGAGGATCTCGATGGTCTGCGCGATCTCGTCGGCTCGCCCGACCACGGGGTCGACGTTGCCCGCGCGCGCCTCGGCGGTCAGGTCTCTGCCGTACTCGTCGAGTGTGGGCGTCGTGCTCTCTGATGTGTCGCGCCGACCTCCGGAATCGAGTTTGGCGCCGGCCAGCGCATGAGCAGCCGGGTTCTCGCTGTTCGCGGCAATCCCGTAGAGGATGTGCTCGGGACCGATGTAGCTGATACCCGACTGCCCTGCCTGCTGCTGGGCAACCCGTAGTGCACGCTTGGTCGCAGGACTGAGCGTCACCTGCTCGCCCTCGTTGCCTTCGCCACCGGCAAGGGAGCGCATCTGCTCGGCGACCGCATCAGGATCCAGACCCAGGCCGTTGATCACACCGCGGGTCGGGTCGTTGAGCGTGGCGGCATACAAGAGATGTTCTGGGGTCAGCTCCGCGCTACCCCACTCCGTGGCTGCCTTCCTGGCCTCGGCGACGAGCTGCTTCGCGTCGTCATTGAGTAGCCGACTCAGGTCCACGCGCTGTACCTGCGGTTGACGGAGTCCGCCGGAGCTGAAGAATCGGTCGAAGATGTCGTCGAACGGGTCGCGGGAAAGCCAGCTGTCGGTCATTGTCACTCCACGGTCTCGACCTGAATCTCGGTTTCCACAGGAAGTGCCGCGTGCACTTTCTTTGCAGCACAGCTCTATGGCAGAGGCAGACTCCGCTACGCCGACAACAGGTGCGTGCCGACCAATGAGTTCGATCGTAGTAGCCGACATACGATTTGTGTGCGGGTCGGCGGATTCGGAACAAATGCGAAGGAGAATCCGGATCGGACTCGAACGCCACGACTGACCCCGACGCAATCTCCCGAAGCGTCCGGAGGCAGCAATAGATGGGCTATGTTGTTCCAGGTGCGGCTGATCATGCACCGTTGCAACAGCTTCGGCGGAAGTTGTCAACCTGTCTGAGGCAGAGCAGGCGTGTTGATTCCCGTCGGTTTCGGTAACGCCGCTCGGTTTCGGTAACGCCGCGACCGGCCGATGCCGGAACCGACGCGGATGCTTCTCATGAATTCGGTGGAGCCGTTCCTGCCTGCGTCGGTGTTCCTGGTCACCGCCGAGCACGAGCGATATCGTCGAACCTGGCGGGACACGTCAGCGCGTACGTGATGGTCTCGAACAGTGACTCCGAGAGCGGATTGTCGTCACTGACCCGCCGCAGCGAGGCATCGAGCAACAGCCCGAACGCGGTGAACGCGTCGGTGAACATCTCCACCGCCTCGACCTTCTCCTCGTTGTATTCGATGCGCCAGACCACCGGGAACCGGGCGATCCCCACCAGCGTGCAGCCCCGGGTGACGGGCATCCCCGCTTTGGTCAGGTTGGTGACGATGTCTGTCAGGACAACGCCGTGCGCTCGAGCCACAGCGCGTACTCGCGTGCACTCATAAACGCCTGCGGGATCTCCTGTAAGTGCCCCGCATCGCGGGCTTTGATCCAGGCGCGGACCATGGTGCTGGTGAGGTTGTTCTCGCGGAGTTGTCGGGATTTCGCGCTGCGTTCGATGCAGGCGTCCCAGCGGCGGAGGAACTCGATTTTGTAGGCCATGGAGAACGCGCGGTGGCCTTGTTGGGTGCGTCTTATGGGGACGGTGATGAGGTCGGACATTGTTGCTCCGATCCCCGCGTTGGCTGTCAGGGTGTCTGACGATCATCCTGACAACCAACGTCCTTCAGGTTGTTCCTGTCCGTGAGAGGTGTTGCCGCCCGGAAAGGAGTGCGACTCGGTCGTTCACCACGGCGTCTTGACTCCTCTTGCGGCACGGAACCGTTCGCGTAGCGGAGGCGGCCGGAGAAGTTCGAGGGCATCGGACTGCGCCACAAGATGGCGATCCTCGAGGCGGGCGTGCAAGCGGCGCATCAGGTCGATGAGTGTATTGGGTTCGGCGGCAAGAACGTACGCCGTGATCGCCACATCGTCCGCGGTGTCGAACGGTACGGTACCCGCAGTGACGACCGGGCCTGGAACACGGAGGCGGATGAGCGGATTGTGAACATCGGGGCCGCGGGTGCCAACCGTGTATACATCGGCGGCGACTTCGTCGATGTCGTCCCACCGCACGAACGTGTCGTGCCTGTGCACTCGGAGCCGACGAAATGCGACGTGGCGGTGGACACCGTCCCGGTGCAGTCGCAGCACCGTGCGCCCGCGAAATACGACGGGTAACGCTCCTACCAGGAGGGCGGCGACGACGGTGAGAATGAGAAACGGGATGGCCTCGCGTAGTGAGGTCGCGCGATCAGCACCTTGTCCGCGTGGGTGGCAACGACGTAGATGAACAGCGCCGAGCCCGAGTCATGGCCGCGCACGTCATTGCAACCGCGACGAAGAGCGATATTGCTGTGGAGATCTCTATTCCGGGGCCGTGTTCGTCCGAGAAACATCGCGTGATTCGGCGGCTGCGCCCGATCGAGCGCAAGCCCGAACGCTCGAACCACCAGTACGTCCCTGGGGCGATCATGACGATGATGGTGAACCCCAGCCACATGATGCCGACGTCGTCGTCCGCAAGCATGCTGTCGATTCTGCTGATGAGCCAGGCCAGCAGGAACATGAACGCGATTCCCACAGCGAATGATCCGGGCCGGAACGGCTGTGGCCATGTGGGCACTGGTGCGGACTCTGTGTGCGTCCGGTCGTCGTGTCTCACCGAGGCTCGCTGTCTCGGGTGGCGGACTCGACCGCCAGTCCGCTGTGAATGGTGGCCGCGTCGGCAGCGAGTGCGCTGTGCGGATGTCTGGGTGTCGTCACGGTCAATTGCGTCAGGTAGCGGTCGTACTCGTGGTCGACTACGAGATAGCGGGTTGCTGCTTCGTACTCCATGCCGTCCACGCAATACCCACCGTGGATGAACACCGAACGATGACCGGCGAAATCATTGTGGCTCGAACGTAACTCGACCCATTCGGGGAGCGTTTGCGCTCCGGATGTTGCTGTCTCGATGAGTTCATCGGTGGGACGCCACCGAGACAAGCGGCCGTGGAGGAGTACCGCGTTGGGTGTCCACTCGTGCTCTGCGTATGCGGGTGCGATGAGGACCGAATATGCGTGGGGGAACATCTCGTCGGGCACGGTGACCCACCCGTCGGGGATTGGGATTGTGATAAACGGGTCTCCAGGCTCGTGGGACGAACAGGGAATGAGTTCGACGTCGTGGCGTTCCAGATAGGCGCGCAAGGTGGCAGGAATCGGGTTCTGAGAGTTCATGCCTTCGCCTTCTGATCGCGCGCAGCTCGGAAGCGTTGGCGCAGGGTAGGAGGTCGCAGTAGTTCTGCGGCGTCGGCTTCACTGACGAGTGCTCGGTCGTCCGGGTTCGCGTGGAGACGTTTCAGCAGCGCGAAGAGTGTGTTCGGTTCGGTCACGAGTACGTATGCCAAAACTGTTACTTCGTGCTCTGTGTCGTGCGGTGTTCGTTGGCTCCTGGGAAGTTCGGAGGCGATGCAAAGCTTTATTACAGGATGATGCGCAAGGCTATCGGCGCTGATGTGCTCGATTTGATCCCACGTGAGAAAGGTTCGGTATCGTCTTGCGAAGCAGAAGAATTGACGAAGTGAAGTACGTTCGACCCCATCCTGGTAGATGGTCGCGGCAGTGTCGATCCGGATGGCCACCAATAGTAGTGCGATCATCGTGGATCCGACCGAGCACAGCGCCATGAATGTTGCCCCGCCATCTGTGTTGCGCCCGGAGGGCAGGAGTGACTCCTCCATACCGAGAAACCAGCTGAGCGAAGCAGCTCCTGTGTAGAACGCGCAGCCGACCAGTACTGCTGCACAGAGCGGGGTCAAGACCCGGGTGGCGGGGATCCTCATTCCATAGCCGTGTACCGGATCATGTTGTCGGCGTACTCCTCGAGGTAGACCAACTCTCCGAAATCCGGCTTCTTGCAGCCCATATACGGCCCCTAGCATCGCCATGGCGGTGCCGGCCGAAAACGCCACGCTTGTGTTGGTCGCGCCGCGAATGAAACCTTCGATCGCAAGGTGGATAGCAATGAAAGCAATCATCAACATCGCTATCGTGGCAATCAAGACGAGTGGACGGAATGGCTGGATCCAAGCCTGGCCACGACCATCATCGAAGGTGGTGCTACTTGGTTCTGGTGATCCCGGTCTCGGGTTCCGTGTGTGCATGGTGCCGCGCCTTCCCGATGCTTCGACGATGCAATGTTGGGTCAATTCCATATGGACTGAAGCGACTTGGACGTCAGGTATGTGAACGCTCCGCCAACAAGGGCCCCAGCGACTATTCCTACGGCGGTACCGGCGCCCGGTGCGATCATGGTGCCGAGTGCTCCCCCAGCCTTTGCTCCACCCATCGCGGTCAAGAGCCCAACTGCGGATCCCGCACTTTCTGTGACTATTGCCTGTGTGGGGTCCATTCCGCCGTCGATGTCGTTCGCGATTGCGGGAATGGTCCCCAGTACTGCAGCGGCAGGGCTGATTCCTCTCGATAGTCCGCGCGCTAGGTCATCACCTGTGGACAGAGCTGCATTCTTCAGGCCTTCTTTCGTCGAATCGGCCATCAGGCCGATCGTGGACGCGGCGACGGTGGCGGGCACGTCCGGAACCCAGGAGTGCTCGCCGGTATCGGACTTGACGACTTCCCCCGGCGTCGCCGCCTTTGCCGCGTCTTCCAGTACGGCTACGGCGGTGTTGATGCGACTCATCGCGTCGCCTGCGGCTGCCGCAGCCTGTTGGAGTGCATCGACCAACGCGACACTGAGCTCGGCGGCCTGGCGTTCGAGCTGGAGGGACGCGGTGTCGTAGGTCGCGCCCGGTGGCAGCAGAGCGCGAAGAAGTGAGATCTGGTTTGCTGCGTCGACGATGCCGTTGTCGTGCACGGTGAACGATTGATGTTCGGCAGCCCGCACTAGTCCGAGTACGTGCATCCGGGCACCTTCGACGATCGGTGCCCCGGTGCGATAGGCGCCGGCGACCTGCAGGAGGGCCCCGGCGATAGCGCTACCGAGTGAACGTTCCCGGACCAGACGGAGGGCGGCGGCATTCGCGGCGTCGCCTTTCCACTGCTCGGCGAGGGCGTCCTGATCGTGGAGGAGGCCCTTCATGCGATCGTCGAGTTTGTCGACGAGCGTATCGAGCCCGTCAGCGGTTGCGCGGAGGGCGTCAGGGTTCCAGGATTCGACGGCGGAGACGCCGGGACTCACTCGGGTAGGTCCATCGCGGTGAGCGCCGCGACGAAGTCGGCTTCGGCGATCTCGTAGTCGTCGGCGGCGCCGTTCGAGATGTCGGTGACTTCGAGGAGGCGTTGGCGGATGTTGGCCAGTGCCTGTGCGGTCGCGAGGTGCCCGCGCGCATCGGTGTCGCTGAATCCGGTTCCGGGAAGTGCTGATCGCGAGTGTTTGTAGGGTGCGGCGATATCCCATTCCCCGATGGCGTCGGCTGCACCACTGACGGATGCGGCGAACGCACGAAGCGCCTGCGGATCTACTTTCAACGTCACGACTGTCCCCCCGACAGAATCCCCCGATGTGTCGGGCGTGACGATAGCAGAGCGGGCAGTGGAAGCGATTTCAGGCCCCGGTTGCGGGGTGCCGCAACAACTTCGGACAGGTGCAACCTTTCGTTCGGGTTGTATGTGTCCGTGCAGGTGGATTCGACCGTGAGACATGAAGGAGTGGAACAAATGCGAGTCCTGCCGGTCCGGAGTGGACCGACAGGACTCGACAGATGCCGCTGGGGGACTACTTGTAGCTGTAGAAGCCCTCACCGGTCTTGCGGCCCAAACGGCCCGCTTCGACCATGCGGCGCAGAAGTGCCGGTGGCGCGTAGTTCGGCTGAGCGAACTCGTCGTACAGCGACTGCGCGGCGTTGAGGGCGATGTCGAGGCCCACGGTGTCGAGCAGCGTCAGCGGACCCATGGGGTAACCGCAACCGCCCTTCATCGCGGCGTCGATGTCTTCCTTCGTTGCGTAACCCGACTCGAGCATCCGCACCGCGTCGCACAGGTACGGGATGAGCAGTGCGTTGACGATGAAGCCCGCGCGATCGCCGGCGCGCACCGCAGTCTTGCCGAGGGTGTTCTTCGCGTAGTCGAACACCGTGTCGGCTGCGGCCTCGTCGGTGGTCAGTGCGGAGATGACCTCGACGAGAGGCATCACCGGCACCGGGTTGAAGAAGTGCACGCCGACGACCTTGCCGGGACGCTGCGTCGCCTGCGCCATCTTGATGACGGGGATCGACGACGTGTTGGTCGCGAGGATGCCCTCGGGCTTGACGACCTTGTCGAGCTCGGCGAAGATCTCGGCCTTCAGCGACTCGATCTCGGGTGCGGCCTCGATGACGAGGTCGCGGTCGGCGAACTCGCTCATGTCGAGCGTGACCTTGATGCGGGCGAGGATCGCGTCGGCGTCCTCCTGGGTGACCTTGCCGGACTTGACGCCGCGGCCGATCGACTTCGTGAGACGCTCACGCGCGGCTTCGGCGAACTGTTCGGTCGTCTCTTTGACGAGCACGTCGCTGCCGGCCTTGGCGCAGACCTCTGCGATGCCGGCACCCATGGTGCCGCCGCCGATAATGCCTACCTTTTCGATTGCCACTACACAAACTCCTGATCGATGAGGGATTCTCGACTAAGACCGTATCCGAGCGTGATCAGCGAAGCAGAGCTCGCGACATGACGACGCGCTGGATCTGGTTGGTGCCCTCGTAGATCTGGGTGATCTTGGCGTCGCGCATCATTCGCTCGACCGGGAAGTCCGTGGTGTAGCCGGCGCCACCGAACAGCTGCACCGCATCGGTGGTGACCTCCATGGCGACATCCGACGCGAAGCACTTGGCGGCGGCCGAGATGAAGCCGAGGTTGCCTTCGCCGCGCTCGGCGCGAGCGGCCGAGGTGTAGACCATCAGACGGGCGGCCTCGACCTTCATGGCCATGTCGGCGAGCATGAACTGCACACCCTGGTTGTCGGAGATCGGACGGCCGAACTGCTTACGATCCTTGACGTAGGTGATCGCGGCGTCGAGCGCACCCTGGGCGAGCCCGACAGCCTGTGCGCCGATGGTGGGACGCGTGTGGTCGAGGGTCGCGAGCGCCGTCTTGAAGCCGGTGCCGGGCTCGCCGACGATGCGATCGCCGGGGATGCGGCAGTTCTCGAAGTACAGCTCGGCGGTGGGCGAGCCCTTGATTCCGAGCTTCTTTTCCTTGGGCCCGACGACGAAGCCTTCGTCGTCCTTGTGGACCATGAACGACGAGATGCCGTTGGCGCCCTTGTCGGGGTCGGTGACGGCCATGACCGTGTACCACGTGGACTTGCCGCCGTTGGTGATCCAGCACTTGGAGCCGTTGAGGATCCAGTCGTCGCCGTCGGCCTTCGCGCGGGTGCGCATCGATGCGGCGTCGGAGCCTGCCTCACGCTCCGACAGCGCATACGACGCCATAGCGCCGTTCACGATGTCGGGAAGGACCTTGGCCTTGAGTTCGTCGGAGCCGCGCAGGATCAGACCCATTGTGCCGAGCTTGTTGACGGCCGGGATCAGCGACGAGGAGCCACACACGCGAGCGACTTCCTCGATCACGATGCACGCGGCAATGGAGTCGGCGCCCTGACCCTCGAATTGCTCGGGCACGTGGATGGCGTTGAAGCCGGACTTGTTGAGGGCGTCGAGTGCCTCCTGCGGGAAGCGGGAGTCCTCGTCGACCTCCTTCGCGTACGGTGCGATCTCTTTCTCGGAGAGTGCGCGGATGGCCTCGCGCAGGGCGTCGTGCTCTTCGCTGAGCTTGAACAGATCGAAATCGGCGTTGAGGGCCATGAGGGCGGAACTCCAATCGGCACGCGGTGCCATTCCAGAGGGTGGATCTGCGCCCACAATAGCGAGCCATGGGGGCGCAACGTCGCGGAATCGTCCAATTCTAACCACGGCACTGAGTGCCAGGTCAATGCACGTGGTGGGGCCTGCTGCAGCGAGCGGGCACTATCCGCCGAGGGTGCGTCGCACTTCTTCCGCTACTGCGGAGGGCGAGGTTCCCGCGGGATACGTCACCACTGTCACGGCACGCGGTGCCTCGGGGGCGGAGGAGGGCTCGGCACCCGGCACCACCCCGAAGGTGCGTCTGATCTCGTACAACTCCCGATCGAGGACCTCCGCGGTCGCGGTGTCGTCACCGCGAATCATTGCCCGCAACAGGAAATTGTGTGCTGACGTCATCGCCGCCGCGAAGCTCACGATCCGGATCGGTTTCTCACCTGGTACGGCCTGACGGAGGAATTCTGTGAACAGTCGCTCGTATCGGTAGGTCGTCACGAGCTCCCGATCGCGCAGGGCCGGCACCCGCTGCACGATCCGGTACCGCCAGACCGAGAGGTCGCGCCGGTCGCGGAAATGGCCGAAGACGAGTTGTGCCGCGTCGCCGCAGGCGGCCCACGGATCGTCGAATTCGCGCGACAGGTACTCCGACACCTGCTCGAGGAGCGACTCGTGATCGGCAAAGATCACGTCCTCCTTCGAGCGAAACTGCCGGAAGAACGTGCGACGGGACACTCCCGCTGCCGCCGCGATCTGCTCGACGGTCGTCGACTCGTAGCCGTATTGCGAGAACAGTCGGATGGCCTGGGTGACGACATGCACCCGGAACTGTGTGGGATCCGGCCCCGCCGAATCGGGACGGCGGCCGGGGACTGTTCCGTGTGACATGACGTCGAGTATCCCGCCTCGCGGGGATTGCTACGTCAGGACCGCGGGGTTTCCGCTGAGCGAAGCTCGAACTTGAGGATCTTGCCTGTCGATGTTCGCGGCAGTTCGAGCGGAAAGACGATGTCGCGGGGGACCTTGTAGCCTGCCAGCAAGCGGCGGGTGTGGGCGATGAGGTCGTCCGCCGTGACCGACTGTGACTCCTTCAGGATGACGAAGGCCTTCGGCCGCTCCCCCCACTTCTCGTCGGGAACACCGACCACCGCGACATCGATCACCGCGGGGTGCGCCATGATCGCCTGCTCCACCTCGACCGTCGAGATGTTCTCGCCACCGGAGATGATGATGTCCTTGGCACGGTCCTTGAGCTGGATATATCCGTCCGGGTGCATGACACCGAGGTCGCCGGTGTGGAACCAGCCACCGGCGAACGCCTCGGCGGTGGCGTCGGGATCCTTGTAGTAGCCGAGCATGACGTTGTTGCCGCGCAGCACTATCTCACCCATGGTCTCGGCGTCGGCCGGAACATCGTTCATGTTGTCGTCGACGATGCGGGCCGTTTCGGCCTGCAGCATGCCGACACCCTGCCGGGACAACAGTGCGGCGCGTTCGTCACCTGTCTTGTCGTCCCACGAATCCTGGTACTCGCAGATCGTGTACGGGCCGTACACCTCGGTCAGACCGTAGACGTGCACGACGGTGATGCCCATCTGTTCGAGTTGCGCGATCACGGTCGGGGACGGTGGTGCTCCCGCGGTGGTGATGTGCAGGGGCCGGTCGAGCGTGTGTGCCTGTTCGGCGTTCGCGATGGTCGAGCACACCGCGGGCGCGCCGCACAGGTTGGTCACGCCCAGGTTGTCGATGGCATCCCAGATGGCGTCGGCGCGCACCGCCCGCAGGCAGATGTGAGTGCCACCCGCCGCGGTGACCGCCCACGGAGTGCACCAGCCGTTGCAGTGGAACATCGGCAGCGTCCACAGGTATTTGCTCTGCCCCGTGAATCCGTTGTGGAAAGTCTCGCCCAGCGAATTGAGATACGCACCGCGATGCGAGTACATGACGCCCTTCGGCTTGCCGGTGGTGCCCGAGGTGTAGTTGAGGGAGATGACGCCGAGTTCGTCTTCGACGCTCCAAGGCAACGGGGATGCGTCGAGCGAATCGGCGAGTGCGAGGAACTCGTCGTAGCGCGCGGTAACCACGCCAGCGGGAAATTCTGGCGCCGATACCGTCGAATCGGGGACTTCGACGATATCGGTGAGTGTCGGGACGTCGACGCCCGCGAGCGAGCCGACGAATTCGGAGTCGACGAACAGCAGCGACGCCTCGGCGTGGTTCAGGATGTAGTCGAGCTCCGGACCTGCGAGCCGTGAGTTCAGTGCGATAAGCACCCCGCCTGCCAGCGGCACCGCGAAATGCGCGATGAGAGTCTCGGGCACGTTGGGAGTCAGGTAGGCCACCCGGTCGCCGGGCTTGATCCGGCTTTTCAGGACCCGGGCGAGACGCTGGGTCTCCTCGGCGAACTCCGCATATGTGTACCGACGGTCGCCGTAGACGATCGCGGTGCGATCGGGGAACACCGACGCCGACCGCTCGAGGAAGCGCAGCGGGCTGAGCTGACTGTGGTTGGCAGACGCGGCAGAGCGGTCGAGTGCGCTGGACACGGAAACCTCCGGGATCATCGGGAAAGTCGGCGTCACGTGTGATCGTCGCAACACCGGGTTCGGTCGAGGCTACGAATCTCCGAATCGGCGCCGCTACCCTAGAAAGAGGGTGTTAGGAGGAAGCCGCTCAGTGAGTGCTTTGAACCGTGCTGATCTGCTTCGGCCGAGTGACGTCGACACGCTTCGTGCCGAATTGCGGTCGCTCGAGCAGACGACAGGCCTTCCCATTCTGTTCGGAGGCACCGTGCACGGCGCCGATCTGGTGTTGTCCGGTTACGTCGGAACTCGTGGTCGATTCCTCCGCAATCTCGTGATCAGTTCCGAACGTGGGCTCGGCGGACGGGCGATCGCCGAGCAGCGCCCCCGTTCGGTCTCCGACTACTTCACGTCGCGACACATCACCCACGATTACGACAGGCCCGTCGGCGGCGAGGGTATCGAGTCGTTGCTGGCTGTCCCCGTCGTTGTGCGGGGGCGGACCCGTGCGGCGATGTACGGCGGTCTCCGAACGCCACTGCCCATCGGCGACACCGTCACCGAACAACTCGCGCAGTCCGCGCGAGCGTTGGCACGGGAGATCGAGATCCGCGACGAGGTGGATCGTCGGGTGGCACTGCTCGACAACGTCGGAGCGTGCAGCCCGATGGGAAACGGTGAGCGGCTCCCGCGGGCGGTGTCCGACACGATCACCGAAAGCTACCTGGAGTTACGTGAGCTCGCGGCCGGAGCGAACGACCCGGACCTGGAATCTCGGCTGAAGGGGGTCGAGGACAAACTGCGGGCGCTCGGGGGCTCCGGGTCGCAGGTGCCGACAGCGCACCTGACCCCGCGCGAACAGGACGTGCTCGGATATGTGGCCTTGGGCTGCCGCAACGCCGAGATCGCCGAACGCCTGGCCCTGAGTCTCGAAACCGTCAAGAGCTACGTGCGCAATATTCTGGCGAAGCTCGAGGTGCACAGTCGTCACGAAGCGGTGGTGGAGGCGCGTCGGCAGGGTCTATTGCTCTGAGTCGATCCGTCAGGCCGGCTCGGGAAGTTCGGCCTCCGGGCCGGGGACGCCACCGACAGCCGCGACGAGGCGTTCGCGCGCTCGTCCGAGGTGGTCGGCGAGGATCGAGACCGCGAGCTCTCCGTTTCCCGACGCCACCGCATCGAGTATCTGCCGGTGTTCGGTAGCGATGCTCGCCGTGGTCAGCAGATGCTGGCCCTGAACCTGGACCATGCACAATCGCACCTCGGAGACGAGCGAACCGAACATCCTGCTCGTCCGAGGACTTCCCATCGCGTCCACCAGTGAGGTGTGGAAGCGCATGTCTGGTTCGACGATCGCGAGCGGTGCGTTGTCTGTCATGGCGAAGATCTCACCGTTGGCGGTGACGGCAGAGTTGGGAATGTGTGGGCTCTGCGCCAGGTAGCGCAGTGCTGTGGACTCGAGGTGCGCGCGGGTGCGGTAGATGTCGCGGATGTCGTCGGGCCCCAGTTTGGGTACGCGGGCGGTCTTGTGGGCGCTGCGCTGAAGGAGGCCCTCGCCGACGAGTTTTTCGATGGCTGCTTTCGCCGTCGGTCGTGCGACCTCGTAGACCCGCGCGACTTCGGCTTCGGTGAGTGCATCGTCGTGTGCGAGTTCGCCGGAGAACAACCGTCCCCGCAGTTCCTCGGTCAGGGCATCGATGATCGACAGAGTTCTGACACGTCCCGCCATCTCCGGCTCCTTCACTCCACTGTCGAACCGGTGCGCGATTCTTTCACGCTGCGGCTTCACAATCCTTGACTGTCCAGTGTACTTGTCTGACAATCTAGGAATGCCTGGTTCCGCGAACATCGAAGACCTGCACAGCGCACTCAGCAACGATCTGAGCGACCCGCTCGGCGACGCACTCGTCACCGATCCGGATCGGATGTTCGCGTACCGGCGCGACCAGTCGCTGCTGACCGAGGCCGGAATCCCACTGGCACTCGTGCGGGCCCGCGACACCGACGACGTGGTCGAAACGATGAAATGGGCCCACCGGCACGGCGTGCCGGTGGTGACACGCGGCGCGGGCACCGGGTTGGCAGGCGCCGCGAATGCGCTCGACGGCTGCATCGTGCTCAGCGTCGAGAAACTGAACGAGATTCTCCACATCGACACGGCCGCGCGGACCGCGACCGTGCAGCCGGGCGTGATCAACGGCGATCTGGCAGCCGCAGTCGCCGAACGCGGACTCTGGTACGTGCCAGACCCCGGAAGCCGGGCGATCTCGACCATCGGTGGCAATCTCGCAACGAACGCGGGCGGCACGTGCTGCGCGAAGTACGGCGTCACCGCCGATCACGTGGCCAGAATAAAAGCGGTACTCGCCGACGGACGCATCATCCATACCGGTGCAGTGACCAGGAAAAATGTCGCTGGGCTCAACCTGACCCAGCTGCTCGTCGGGTCGGAGGGGACACTCGCCGTCATCGTCGAGGCCACCATGCGGCTCAGGGCGGCGCCGACCGCGGCGTCGACGGTCGTGGCCGCATTTCCGTCCACGGCGCAGGCCATCGAAGCGGTGCTTGCAATCCGCAACCGCGCCGAGCCGTGTCTGCTCGAGCTGATGGACCGCACGACGATCACCGCAGTCAACGAGATGACGCACATGGGACTCGACGAATCAGCGGGCGCACTCCTGCTCATTCAGTGCGACGGCAGAGAAGCCGGTGCCGAGGCCCAGACGTGTGCCACCGTGTGCACGGAGATCGGCGCAACCGAGGTGTACGACACCGACGACCCGGTCGAGGGTGAGGAGTTCATGCAGGCGCGCCGGGTCGCGTTGACCGCCCTCGAACGCCAGGGCAGTACCTTGCTCGACGATCTCGCGGTTCCGGTCCCACGGTTGCCCGAGATGCTGTCGGCGATCGAGCGGATCGCTCAGAAACACAGCCTCGTGATCGGTACGTTCGGACATGCCGCAGACGGCAATCTGCACCCCACCATCGTGTTCGACGCAGCCGACGACGACCACACGCGCCGCGCACGGCTGGCATTCGACGACATGGTGGCGGAATGCCTGGAACTCGGTGGATCGATCAGCGGCGAGCACGGCATCGGAGTCCTCAAGGAGCCGTACCTCGAGCAGATGGTCGGGTCGGTGGAGCGCGAACTGATGAGCAAGGTGAAGGCCGCGTTCGACCCCACCTCGATCCTCAACCCGGGACGAGGGATCTAGCCGGAAGCCCCTACGTGCGACGAAACCGCTCGAAGAACGCCCGGGCCCGTCGCCGAAGTCGCGTCGTCCACGGCTCGGCGACGGTGCTCGCGGGGCGTTCGAGCAGGTCGACGCTGGACGCGCCGCGTAACGGCCAACCGCCGTCGACATCGGTGGAGTCGCGGCCGAGGCCTTCCAGATACACGGCGAAATTCCGTTGCCGCTCGGCGTGCCACGCGGCCTGATCGGCCATGATGTCGAGGTCTGCCAGCTGCGGAAAACGGGCGACGAGCGCGCGCACGAGGTGACCGGCGGCGAGTGCATCGGCCTCGGCTTCGTGCGCGCACGACAACGTCACCCCGTATGCGTCGCACACCGCCGCGAGCGTGCGTTTTCCCGACCGACCGCGGTCCATTTCCCGGTCGATGACGTACGGATCGGCGACGAGCCCGAACCCGAGGGCGGGTAGTCCGAGGCGCGTCCCTTCGGCGTCCATCACCGTCAAGTCGTAGCTCGCGTTGAATGCGACGACGATGTGCCCCCGGCGCCACGCCTCCAGCAGCGCCTCGCGGATCTCGAGATAGCCGGCCCGGTAGTCCATACCTTCGGCGCGGGCGCGTTCGTCGGTGATGCCGTGGATGGCGATGGTCTCGGCGGGAATAGGGATGCCGGGATCGAGCAGCCACGTGCGGGAGTGGATGCGTTCCCCGTCGAACGTCGCGACACACGCGCTGACGATGCGGGCCGTCCTCGGGTCGCGATCGGTCGTCTCGAGGTCGAACGCGCAAAGGGGTAGGTCGGGCCAGGGCGTCACAGGCAGTTCCCCTATCCGTTCGATGGACATGGTCGGTGGTTCATCCGGCATTGTGTCTGCCGGCACCGACAAGTCCGGCCGCGGTCGAGTCGGGACTGCTGGTGGACGACTCGGAACGAGTCTGCCGGGAACGACTCAGAACGAGTCTGCGCACACGACCATCTCGCGCTCCTCGTAGACGAAGCCGCTGTCGGAGATGGAGCAGTCGTTGACGTCGGTGGTGCCTTCGAGGATCTCGGTGACCCTCTCGCCCTCGATGGCTGTCTCCGAACAGTCGATCCGTTTCGGGTCTTCACCGCCGAGATCCATACAATCGTCGACCTGCCAGTCGATATCGAGACACAGCGCGCCGAGTTCGTTGCCGCGGATGGACTCGTAGTAGGACTGGTCGGAATTGCACTCGTCGCTCGTCGTCACGATGTCGACGACGAGGTAGTTGGAGTCGTCGCTGCCGCAGGTTGCTTCCTCGATCGTGGCGTCGTCGACGGTGCCGCCGAGCAGGACGCAGTCGCCGATTTCGGCGTCGACCTCCAGATCGAGATCGGACGCAGACGGGCTGTCCGAGGTGGTCGGAGCCGAAGTTGTCGTGCGCGAGGAACTGGGCGAGGCCGACGATTCCGTCGCCGACGAGCCGGCTTCGGGCACGGCCCGGAGCTCCACATCGTCGGAACAGCCGGCGACCAACGACACTGCGGCAACGGCTGCGACAGCAAGGCCGGCCGCACGGCGAAGAGTGATCATGGCTGCACAGAGTACGGAACTGGATTGTTCGCTTCGCGCGATGGTTGCTGAACACCCTCTCCGACCTCACGAAACAGCATCGGTGTGATCGAGTTCATGGGCCTTCTGTCGCCGTTGTGAATGGGTCGGCGAAGAGGTCGATCGGTTGCAACCGGCACGCGCAGCGCATCCGGATGCAACGATGAGAATCATGGATCTGCCCGTCGTACCGCCGATAGCGCCCATGCTGGCGAAGGCCTCATCGAAGGTGCCGGAACAACCGGATTCCGGTGCGGCGCAGTGGTCGTACGAGCCGAAGTGGGACGGCTTCCGCGCGATAGTGTTCCGGGATGCAGACGAGGTCGTGTTCGCGTCGCGTGGTGGTAAGGACCTCGCCAGATATTTCCCGGAGCTCGTCGAACGGGTGCGCGCCGAACTTCCCGAGCGCTGTGTGGTGGACGGCGAGATCGTCGTACCGCGTGAACGCGACGGGCACACTCGCTTGGACTGGCAGGCGCTCTCGGAAAGGATCCATCCGGCAGCGAGCCGTGTCGCGATGCTCGCAGAGCACACTCCCTCGCAGTTCATCGGGTTCGACGTGCTGGCTCTCGGCGACGACAATCTCATGGAAGAACCGTTCGCCGAACGCCGTGTGCGGCTGCAGCGGGCCGTCGGTGGCGGCCCGAGCTGCCATGTGACTGCTGCGACCACTGACGCGGAGACTGCGATGCGATGGTTCGAACAATTCGAAGGCGCAGGCCTCGACGGTGTGGTCGCGAAGCAGCTCCACGGGGCATACCGTCCCGACAAGCGCGACATGATCAAGCTCAAACATGCCCGGACCGCCGACTGCGTGCTCATCGGTTACCGCAAGCACAAGAGCGTCGACGGGGTGGGCTCACTGTTGCTGGGGCTCTACCACGACGGTGAACTCGTGATGGTCGGGGGCGCCTCCGCATTCACCACTGTCAGGCGTCAGGAGTTGCTCGCCGAGTTGCAACCGCTACGGGTGGGCGACGATGTGGTCGCGGACGGTGAGCAGACGAGGTGGCGCTCAGCGGCCGACCGCAGCTGGGTCCCCCTGCGTCCGGAACGGGTGCTCGAAGTCGCGTACGACCAGATGGAGGGAACTCCGGAGACCGCAATGCGTTTCCGGCACGCGGCCAGATTCCTCCGCTGGCGACCCGATCGGGACCCGCAGAGTTGCACGTACGACCAACTCGAGGTGCCCGTGCGTTACGACCTTGCCGATGTACTGGACCGGACGGAGAACTGACGGTGGCGACGGGGAAACGATCACCTGCGGAAGAACTCGACGTCGACGGTGTGCCCGTGCGGCTGTCGAACCCGGACAAGATCTACTTTCCCAGGCTCGGCGCGGAGGGTGGCACCAAACGCCACCTCGTCGAGTACTACCGGGCGATCACGACGACCATGGGCGCACCGCTCCTCGACGCGCTCCGGGACCGACCCACCCATCTGCAGCGCTTTCCCGACGGTGTGGAGGGTGAGGAGATCTATCAGAAGCGTGCACCCGCGAAGCGGCCCGACCACGTCGCGACGTGTGAGATCACCTTTCCGTCCGGGCGTAAGGCCGATGCTCTGCGAGTGCGTTCCGCCGCGGATGTGGTGTGGGCGGCCAATCTGGGGTGCGTGACATTCCATCCCTGGGCTGTGCGCTGCGGCGACACGGACAGGCCCGATGAACTCCGGATCGATCTCGACCCGCAACCGGGGACGGATTTCGGTGACGCGCGTACGGTCGCGCTCGACGTGGTCCGGCCGCTGCTCGACGAACTGGGGTTGACGGGTTTCCCGAAGACGTCGGGTGGCCGCGGCATCCACGTCTATCTGCGGATCGTCCCCGAGTGGGACTTCGTCGGGGTGCGTCGTGCCGGGATCGCGCTGATGCGCGAGGTGGAGCGGCGCAGTGGTGACCGCGCGACGACCGCATGGTGGAAGGAAGAGCGCGGCGAGCGGATCTTTCTCGACTTCAACCAGAATGCGCGCGACAAGACCATCGCGTCGGCATATTCGGTGCGGCGAACACCGATTGCGACGGTGTCGACGCCGCTGACGTGGGACGAACTCGCCGATGCGGAACCGGACGATTTCACGATCGCGACGGTGCCCGAGCTGCTGGCGAGGCGACCCGATCCGATGTCGGGTCTCGATGCCGCCGCGCAGTCGATCGATGTTCTGCTCGAGATGGCCGACCGTGACGAGGCTGCTGGACTCGGTGACCTGCCCTATCCGCCGAACCATCCCAAGATGCCGGGCGAACCGAAGCGCGTGCAGCCCAGTCGTGACCGGGAGCTGAACAGTGGGAAGAGCGCCGGGAACAACACCTGACCGAGATTCTGCTGTTATCTCACTGTGGAGCGTGACAGAGCATGTCTCCCTAAACTGTTACCCGAGGGTAGTTGTTCGGATCGTTTGGAGGGCCGCAGGCGTGACCTGGATGAAGATGTCGGGCCGATTGTCGGTGGTCGGCGCGGCGTTGGCTGCGGCACTCGGCGGTGCTCTGCTGGCTGCGGCGCCTGCACAATCGCTGACCTGTTCTGCGCCTCCCGGTGCCCCGACGGAATCCAGTGCGATCCTCGGAACCGAAGCGTGTGGCGCGAACACCGAGGGCCCCGGAGGTGCGTGGAGTTACGGAAGCGGCGGAGTGGGATTTGCCGATTCCCGCGGGGACTCGAGGGTCGGAGCGCTCGGTCTCGACGGTGGGGTCGGAGCTGCCGAGAGTGCCGGAGGACTGCTTGCTGCCGTCGGGGTCGGCGCCGAGTCGCTCGCACTCGGTGTGCTCGATCAGCCGGGTACCGCTGTGGTGGCGACAGGTCCGGGTTCGCAGGCATTCATCGGCGACGTGACCGACCCGGTCCTGTGCGTGGGCGAGATGGCGCTTGCGGCGAACCTCACGACCGGCCAGGGTTGCTTCGTGTACGGGTCCTTGCGGTACACGACGATGCCGTAGTCGCGGAGGACTCGTCTGCTCCGGCAATGCGTACGTGCCGGCATCGCGTATGTGCCGGCAATGAGTATGTAAGGCCTTCCCCGGACTCGCGCCGACACGTAGCGTGTCGGAAACATCCGAGCGGAGGTGCCCATGAGCGTCCGGACGATCGACCGGGGCCAGGTTTCACGAGAGCAGGGTGTCCGAGAACTGCCCCCGACCGCCATGCACGTCGACCCGAGGTTCCTCCCGCTCGCCGACCGATTCTTCGCTCTCTACAAGGAACCGCAACACGGCGGCGGAGCCCTCACCGCATATCTGCACGGCGAGAAGGTGCTCGACATCTGGGCGGGTTGGGCCGAGCGCAACCGGCGGTGGAGCCGCGACACGATGACGCTGTCGTTCTCCACAGGTAAAGGCGTGGCCTCGACCGTCGTGCACAGACTCGCCGAGCGCGGGCTGATCGACTACTTCGCCCCGGTAGTGCAGTACTGGCCGGAGTTCGCGGCAGGCGGCAAGGGCTCGATCACCGTCGCCGACGTGATGACCCACAGCGCTGGTCTGCACCGTGTACGCGGGCTCGTACCGGGCAGCCACGGAATCCTCGACTACGACCGGACGGTCGCCGCGCTCGCGGCGGCACGCCCGGACAAGCGTCGTCATCGCGGTTCGGGCTACCACGCCGTCACCTACGGCTGGCTGGTCGCGGAGATCGCTGCGCGGGTCACCGGGAAGCCGTTCGTCGACGTGGTCGAAACCGAGATTGCCGAACCGCTGGGTATCGGCGACTTCTGGTATCGGGTTCCCGCCGGCGAACGACACCGCATCGCACCGCTGTTTCCACGGATCAGTCCGATGGGACTGAACTGGGGTATGAGCGCTTCGGTGTTGTCGAGGATCGGACCTACGCGCGGGCTCGCGGAAGCGGCGATGCCCGACGGATTCGACGAACTCGTCCGTGACCCGGCGGTCCACGATTCCGTCATGCCAGGCTGGAACGGCGTGTTCACGGCGCGTGCGCTTGCACGGATGTACGGGGCGATTGCCGCCGGTGGCGTACTCGACGGCAGGCGATTCCTCGATCCCGGGACGATCGCCGAGATGAACAAGGTGCGCCGCCGCGGCCACGACTACGTCCTCGGTGTCCCGATGGCGTGGCGACTCGGATACCACCAACCCGTGTTCGCGAGCACCGAGCGTCCGCGAGGTGCACTCGGGCATTACGGAGTGGGTGGTTCGGGAGCGTTCGCCGACCTCGACTCGGGTCTGTCGCTCGCGTTCACCACCAACCGTCTCGGCGCCGGGGCGATCCCGCTCGGTGACCTGCGTCTGGCCCGGCTCGGAGCGCTGGCACGCGAACTTGCAAGGAAGGCGTGAGCGTAATTCGCTCGGGTGGTGGAGATTGCCGTTCCGGCACGAAGCCGGGGCGAGGCGGGCAGTATCCGGAGCAGAACATTGCATGTCCTGTGCCGATACGTGAGGAGCGCGCCATGAGTCATGTGTACCGAGTGATCGAGGTGGTGGGGTCATCGACGACCGGGGTGGACGACGCGATCGCCAAGGCTGTCGCGCGGGCCGGGGAGACGACGCGCCACCTGGAATGGTTCGAAGTAGTCAACACGCGTGGTCACATCGATGATGGTGCTGTCGCGCACACGCAAGTTACGCTCAAGATCGGATTCCGGATCGAGTCCGGCGACGAATTGTCTGAATAGTGCATTCTCGCTACCGGCAATCGCCTGGTACGATTTGGGTAATGTGATTCTCGACCAAATCTGTAACGTGTTATAGTCTGGGGTTTCGACGACCCCACCCGGCACTCTCAGGCAGGTAGCGAAGTGGCTTATGTGATCACCCAGGCATGTTGCAACGACGTCTCATGCGTCGAAGTCTGCCCGGTCAACTGCATACACCCGACACCCGACGAGGCGCCGTTCGCAACGACGGAGATGCTCTACATCGACCCGGAGACCTGCATCGATTGCGGCGCCTGTGTCGACGAATGCCCGGTCGATGCGATCTTTGCGGACAACGAGATCACCCCCGAACAGGAGCCGTACCTCGAGATCAACGCCGCGTACTACGAGCGGTACCCGATCGGACCCGACTGGCCGGAGCTGCGCAGCCGCAAGAAGATCCCGGCAGATCTCGGAACGCTGCGCGTCGCGATCGTCGGCTCCGGTCCGGCCGCGTGCTACGCGGCGCAGGAACTCGTCTCGCACTCGAGTGTCCGGGTCGACATGTTCGACCGCCTGCCCACCCCGTACGGCCTGGTTCGTGCCGGGGTCGCGCCGGATCACCAGACCACCAAGGGAGTCGGCGACGTCTTCCGCAGCGCCATCGGTCACAAGAACACCCAGTGCTGGTTCAACGTCGAGGTCGGCACGCATATCACCCACGATGAGCTGCTTGCGCACCACCATGCTGTGATCTACGCGGTCGGTGCATCGAGCGACCGTCACCTCGGTGTGCCCGGCGAAGACCTCCCGGGCTCGCACGCCGCCACCGAGTTCGTCGCCTGGTACAACGGCCATCCCGACTACGCAGGCAGGCAGTTCGACCTCTCCGGCGAACGCGCCGTGATCATCGGCAACGGCAACGTCGCACTCGACGTCGCCCGCGCCCTGGTGATGAACCCCGATGAGCTCGCTCGCACCGACATGGCCGAGCACGCCGTCGAGGCACTGCGGAAGTCGAACATCGAAGAGGTCGTCGTCGTCGGACGACGCGGCCCGGCGCAGGCCGCGTACACCAACCCCGAGCTGCTCGCCCTCGGTCAGCTCGAGGGAATCGACGTCATCGTCGACCCCAACGAGATCCAACTCGATTCGGCCAGCCAGGCCATCCTCGACGATCCCGAGGTGGAGCCGCGGATCGCACTCAAGATGCGCCAGGTCGAGGGGTACGCGCAGAACAGCCCGAACCCCGGCAACAAGCGCATCGTGCTGCGGTACCTCGCGTCGCCGGTCGAGATCGCAGGCGAAGGCAGGGTCGAGTCGATCACCCTCGAGCGCAACGAACTCGTCGAATCCGACGGACGGCTGGACGCCCGCCCCACCGGCGAGACCGAGACGCTCACGACCGGTCTCGTGCTCCGCTCGATCGGATATCGCGGCACTGCCGTCGACAGTCTCCCGTTCGACGAGAAGAAGGGCGTCATCCCGAACGAGTCGGGCAAGGTCATCGACCCCGACACCGGCGACCCGGTCACCGGGGTCTACACGGCAGGCTGGATCAAGCGGGGCCCGAGCGGTGTGATCGGCACCAACAAGCAGTGCTCGGCCGAGACCGTCGCGCAGCTCGTCGACGACTTCATCGCAGGGCGTCTCGCCGAACCCGTGGCGGATCGGGAGAAGCTCGACACCCTGGTAGCCGAACGCCGCCCCGAGTACGTCGATTACAAGGGCTGGCAAGCCATCGACAAGCAGGAACGCGCACGTGGCAAGGCATCGGGAAGATCGCGTCTGAAGTTCGTCTCGATCGAGGAAATGCTCGCGGCGTCGAGGCCCGAAGCCTGACGTTCACTGCCTCCACCTCTACTGCCCGAATTGCTCGACGACGGGTCGGTGTGTGTAATGACGAGGTACGCCAGCGCCGCGGTCGGGGATGTGAAAACGCGACGCACCGTCGAACGATGGGTAATTTGTCGATGTCTGTGAAGCAGTCCATGCCCAAGAGTCGCCACCGTGCCACGCGCCGGGTCGGTCGCTTCGTCGCCGCCCTCACCGGCGCCGGCGCGGTCGCTCTCGCATTGGTCGGCCCTGCGGCCGCCGCACCGCTGTGGCCGGGTGGGCCGGAGGTGCCGAGTGTCGAAGACCTGATCGAGGGTCTCGCACCGGCGATCCCGGGTGCACCGCAACTCCCGGCGCCTCAGGCTCCGGCGGCGCCGTTCTCGGATCCGTCGCTGAATCCGTCTTCCGGTGAAACGGTCGGTGTCGCGCAACCCATCATCATCCGGTTCAACGAGCCCGTCGGCGACCGTGCCGCCGCCGAACGCGCAATCGAGATCACGTCGGAGCCGGCAGTCGGCGGCCATTTCTACTGGGCGTCGGATCAGCAGGTGCGATGGAAGCCGTTCGAGTTCTGGCCCGCGCACACCACCGTCGATGTCCGGGCGGGCGGCTCGCACTCGTCGTTCACCATCGGCGACGCCCTCGTGACGGTGGCCGACGACAACACCAAGACGATCACCGTCACCCGCAACGGCGAGGTGGTCCGGACCATGCCCACCTCCTTCGGAAAGCCCGGTTACGAAACCCCGAACGGCACATACATCGTCGGCGACAAGTTCCGCGACATGTACATGGACTCGTCCACGTACGGCGTGCCTGTCGACGACCCTGAGGGCTACCGCACGTACGTCGAATACGCGACGCGGATGTCCAACAGCGGCATCTTCATCCATGCAGCCCCGTGGTCCGAATGGGCGCAGGGCAACACAAACACCAGTCACGGCTGCCTCAACGTGAGTACCGCGGACGGTCAGTGGTTCTTCGAGAACGCCCGCAAGGGCGACCCGGTGATCGTGCAGAACACCGCGGGCGGCGTCCTGAACGGCTGGGACGGACTCGGAGACTGGAACCTCTGATACGCGCTGAGTTTCCGCCCCCTACCCGGTCGGGCGAGTGAATCATCGGTTCGATCCATCGAAACGCACGATACATTCGCTCGGAAAGGTAGGGGGCGTCTTCTTGTTGTAACCACTTGTTCGCCGATGACGGCCAAACTGCCTCGGTGTCATCGAGTCCGGAACGAACACTGCCGCAGACGAGTCGTGGACTCCGCGGCCGTCCCTGGACCGACTATGCGCTGTTCACGGTGCTTGTCGGGCCGAACCTCGCGCTGCTGATCCTGTTCACCTATCGACCCCTGGTGGACAACATCCGGCTGTCGTTCTTCGAATGGAACATCGCCAGTCCCACTGCGACGTTCATCGGATTCGGAAACTACCGCGAATGGTTCGGCAGGACCGATACCTGGCAGATCGTGGGAAACACGATTTTCTTCACCGCGGCTGCCGTCATCGGCTCGATGGTGGCCGGGCTGGGTCTCGCCCTGCTCCTCGACCGAAAACTGATCGGCCGCAACCTCGTCCGCTCCGCGCTGTTCGCACCGTTCGTCATCTCCGGCGCCGCTGTCGGTGTCGCCTTCCAGTTCGTATTCGATCCGAACTTCGGTCTCGTCCAAGATGTTCTGGCCCGGATCGGAATCGAATCGCCCAACTTCTACCAGGATCCCACCTGGGCGCTGGTGATGGTGACACTGACCTATCTGTGGAAGAACCTCGGCTATACCTTCGTCATCTATCTCGCCGCGTTGCAGGGACTGCGCCCCGAACTGAGTGAGGCCGCAGCGATCGACGGGGCATCCGGGTGGACCACTTTCCGCAGGGTCGTGCTACCGCAGCTTCGCCCGACCACATACTTCCTGTCGATCACAGTGCTGCTAAATTCGTTCCAGGTGTTCGACATCATCAACGTGATGACGCGCGGGGGCCCACTCGGCACCGGGACCACCACGATGGTGTTCCAGATCTACGACGAATCCTTCCGCAACTTCCGCGCCGGATACGGAGCAACTGTCGCCACCATCATGTTCATGGTGCTGCTTGCGGTGACCGTATACCAGGTGCGCATCATGGATCGAGGAGATCAGAAGTGACTGCTCTCGCCGACCGTCCTACCCTCCACGCCGAACCCGAGCCGGTGGATGCCGCTACCCACGTGCGACGCGAACGTCTCGTGAAGGTGTTCGGCTATGCCGCCATGCTGTGTGTTCTGATCATCGTGGGGTTGCCGCTGTACTGGATCGTCATGACTTCGTTCAAGGAGCGGCCGGACATCTACACGATCCCGGTGACGTGGTGGCCGGCCACGTTCCATCCTCAGAACTACTCCGAGGCTGTGCAATCCGTCGAGTTCTTTGCATTCCTCCGCAACTCGGTGATCATCACCTCGGTCCTCGCGGGCGTCAAATTCGTGCTCGGTGTACTCAGCGCGTACGGGCTGGTCTTCCTTCGTTTCCCCGGCAAGAACATCGTGTTCCTCGGTATCATCGCAGCGCTCATGGTGCCCAACCAGATCACCGTCATCTCCAACTACGCATTGATCGCGGAATGGGGGTGGCGCAACACCTTCCAGGGCATCATCGTTCCACTCGCGGGCGTCGCCTTCGGCACCTTCCTGATGCGAAATCACTTCCTGTCGATTCCGGCCGAGATCATCGAAGCCGCAAGGATGGACGGGGCCGGCCCGGTGCGGCTGCTGTGGCGGGTAGTGCTTCCGGTATCGGGGCCGACGATGGTCGCATTCGCGATCATCACCGTGGTGAACGAGTGGAACGAGTATCTGTGGCCATTTCTCATGGCGGACGACGCATCCGTAGCGCCACTGCCGATCGGGCTGACGCTGCTCCAGAACAACGACGGCGTCACCAATTGGGGTCCGGTCATGGCGGGCACTGTGCTCGCGATGCTCCCGATCCTCGTGGTTTTTCTTCTCCTGCAACGACACATGATCAAGGGCCTCACCTCCGGTGCGGTCAAGGGCTGAACACTCAGGGAGCTGGTAATGGGTATCGACATCAGGCAATTGAACAGGCGCGGCTTCCTTGGGCTGACGGGTCTCCTTGCGACGAGTGCGGCTCTGGCCGCGTGCGCAGGAACCGGCGACGGCTCGACCGGCTCGTCCGGCGCATCGGGGTCGGTAGGGTCCGGCGACGCCACCACGATCAACTTCTGGTCCAACCACCCCGGCAAGTCGATCGAGATCGAGAAAGAACTGATCGGCCGCTTCCAGGCGCAGAACCCCGGTCTGACGGTCAACCTGATCGACGGTGGCAAGAATTACGAAGAGGTGTCGCAGAAGTTCAACGCCGCGCTGACCGGTGGTGACCTGCCGGACGTCGTCGTCCTGTCCGACGTGTGGTGGTTCAACTACGCGATCACCGGTGCCATCACGCCGCTCGACGACCTGTTCGCGAGCGTCGGCGTCGACACCGACGATTACGTCGACTCGCTTCTCGCCGACTACCGGTACGACGGAATCCATTTCGCGCTTCCCTATGCGCGGTCGACGCCGCTGTTCTACTACAACAAGGACGTGTGGAATCAGGCCGGGCTGCCCGACCGCGGCCCCGAGTCGTGGGCGGAGTTCGACGAGTGGGGACCGCGCATTCAAGAGGTCGTCGGTGGTGGCAAGTGGGCGCATGGCTGGGGTAATGCCGCGGACTACCTCGGCTGGACGTTCGAGGGGCCGATCTGGACATTCGGCGGGGCCTACTCCGACGGCTGGGATCTGAAGTTCACCGACCCGAAGACCATCGAGGCAGGCAAGTTCCTCGAGGGCATGATCCACACCAAGAAGTACGCGTCCGTCTCGAACGACATCGCCAACGACTTCTCGGCCGGCCTCCTCGCGTCCACGATCGCGTCCACCGGTGACCTGTCCGGCATCACCAGCAACGCGGCCTTCGACTTCGGCACCGCATTCCTGCCCGCGCCGGACGGCCCCGGCTGCCCGACCGGTGGTGCAGGCCTTGCAATCCCATCCGGCATCTCCGACGAACGCAAAGCCAACGCGCTGAAGTTCATCGACTTCGTCACCAGCGGTGACAACACGGCGTATTTCTCTCAGAACACCGGGTACATGCCGGTCCGGAAGTCCGCGGTCGAGAACGACGACATGAAGAAGTACCTCGACCAGAACCCCAACGCGCGCACCGCCGTCGACCAGCTCGCAGTCACTCGGTCCCAGGACTACGCCCGCGTGTTCGTTCCTGGTGCCGACCAGGTGATCGGAACCGGTCTCGAGAAGATCGCGCTGCAGAACGCCGACGTCGCTGTGACATTCGCAGAGATTCAGGATCAGCTGCAGCAGATCATCGATCGCCAGATCACCCCGAACCTGTAAGCACACATTCACAGATAGAGGTACGGACCCAGTGGCCCAGATCAGTTTCCGGAATGTCACGCATCGCTACCCCGGTTCGGAGCGCCCGGCGGTCGATTCGCTCGACCTCGAGATCGCGAACGGCGAGTTCTTGGTGCTGGTGGGCCCATCCGGGTGCGGAAAGTCGACGAGTCTGCGCATGCTTGCCGGTCTCGAGGCGGTCGATTCCGGCCGCGTCGAGATCGGTGGACGCGACGTGACGGGATTGCCACCCAAGGCTCGTGATGTGGCGATGGTGTTCCAGAATTACGCGCTGTACCCGAACATGACCGTGGCCGAGAACATGGCTTTCGCGTTGCAGAACGGCGGGATGAAGAAACCCGAGCGTACGAAGCGTGTGCTCGAGGCTGCGAGAATGCTCGAACTCGAACAGCTGCTCGACCGCAAACCGGGCAAACTCTCGGGTGGACAGCGCCAACGAGTGGCCATGGGAAGAGCCATCGTTCGTCACCCGGCGGTGTTCTGTATGGACGAACCGCTGTCGAACCTCGACGCGAAACTACGGGTGAGTACCCGGGCCCAGATCGCCGAGCTCCAGCGCAGACTGGAGACCACGACGGTGTATGTCACCCACGATCAGGTCGAGGCAATGACGATGGGGGACCGGGTCGCAGTGCTCGATGGTGGCCGGTTGCAGCAGGTCGCCGCCCCGCGGACACTCTACGACGACCCCGTCAACACTTTCGTGGCCGGATTCGTCGGGTCGCCAGGAATGAACCTCGTCGAGGTGCCGGTGCAGGACGGGTCGGCGAAGCTCGGCGCGCTGCAGATTTCGGCGCCCCGGTCCATCGACGCCGGTCGCGTGGTGCTGGGAGTGCGGCCGGAATCGTGGACGCCGGTCGGAGCATGGCGAAACGATTCGTGGACATTGCGGACGGTACTCGTCGAGGAACTCGGTGCCGAATCGTTCGTTCACGCGGTATCGGCGGACCCGGCCGACGGTGTCGGGAAGATCGTGGTGCGGTGGGATCGGCGAACCCCCATCGCGAACGGTGACGAAATCTACTTGATTCCGAAATCCGGTGAGGTCTGCTTCTTTTCGGCCGAAACCGGCAGACGCATCAGGTCATGACGCGGGGGGTACGTCGGCAATCATCAAGGCATCGCCGTAGAGTTCGCGTTGGTCGCCGTCGAGCCCGGAGTCGGTGACAATCGTGTTCACCTCATCGAGGGCAGCCACCTTTGCGAGGGCTCGCCGCCCGAACTTGGCGTGGTCGGCGACGACCACCGTGTGTGCGGCCGCGGCGATCAGGGCGCGTTTGATGGGAACCTCGAGCGTGTTGTTGTTGGTGATTCCGGCGGCAGGATCGATCGCGTCTGCCCCGAGGAACGCCCAATCGGCCGAATAGTGCGACATGAACCGGACGGCATGGTCGCCGATCAGCGTGTAGACGGAGCCGAGCAACTCGCCCCCGGATACCAGCAGCCGTACGTCGGGGAACGACGCGACGAACTTCGCGATACGGAGATCGTTGGTGAGCACGGTCAGCGACGATTTCTCACGGAGCGCGACCGCCACCTCATAGGTGGTGGAGCCGCTGTCGAGAATGACACTGTCGCCGTCGGACACGAGGGCGGCACCGACCGACGCGATCGCCGATTTCTCGGCGCGGCGTACGTCCTGTTTGAGCGCGTACGGGACTTCGAACGACGCGCCATCGATCGCCTTGGCGCCCCCGTGAGTACGTTCGACCCTGCCGTCGCGGGCCAGTGCGTCGAGGTCGCGCCGGATGGTGGAGGAGTCGACGCCGAGGGCCGCCGACAGTGTCTTCGCGTCGACATATCCGTCGGCGAGTACTCGAGTGAAGATCTCACGTCGTCGTGCGCTCGCGGACACGAATGCTCCTCGGATCGGTGCGTGGGTATTGGGCGGTCGAGATCGAGAGTCTGCTCGATTGGTGACGACCATAGCGCACCGACACGCAGAACGCGCGTAGATGTTGACACTCCTGCGCGAAACTGTGCATTATTTCGAGCAGAACGTGCACGTTCTCGCGCAGAACTCGCGAAGTTGTCACGAACCTGAAGTTTACCGAGAAGAGAAGTTCGCCCAGAACACCGGAACCGCCGAGGTTCCTCGACTTACGGACCTCGGTCGACCGCATACGACGTCGTCTTTCGGAGGTCACACGTAATGCTCAAGTTGGGATACAAGGCATCGGCCGAGCAGTTCGGTCCGCGTGAACTGGTCGAGCTCGGTGTGCTCGCCGAGGCGCATGGGATGGATTCGGCGACGGTGTCGGATCATTTCCAGCCGTGGCGGCACAACGGTGGGCATGCGCCGTTCTCGTTGGCGTGGATGACGGCGGTGGGGGAACGTACCGAGCGGTTGCAGTTGGGGACGTCGGTGCTCACGCCGACGTTCCGGTACAACCCGGCGGTGATCGCGCAGGCGTTCGCGACGATGGGGTGTTTGTATCCGGGGCGGGTGATGCTGGGTGTGGGGACCGGTGAGGCGCTCAATGAGATCGCGACGGGGTACAGCGATGCGTGGCCGGAGTTCAAGGAGCGGTTTGCTCGTCTTCGGGAGTCGGTGCGGTTGATGCGGGCGTTGTGGACCGGTGATCGTGTGGATTTCGAGGGGGAGTTCTACCGGACGGTGGGGGCGTCGATCTATGACGTGCCCGACGGTGGTGTTCCGGTGTATGTCGCGGCGGGTGGTCCGGTGGTGGCGCGGTATGCGGGTCGGGCGGGTGATGGGTTCATCTGTACCTCGGGTAAGGGGATGGAGTTGTACACCGACAAGTTGTTGCCTGCGGTGGCCGAGGGTGCGGCAAAGGCCGAGCGTGAGGTGGCGGGGATCGACAAGATGATCGAGATCAAGATTTCGTATGACACGGATCCGGAGTTGGCGCTGGAGAATACGCGGTTCTGGGCGCCGTTGTCGTTGACGCCGGAGCAGAAGCATTCGATCGAGGATCCGGTGGAGATGGAGGCGGCTGCCGACGCTCTGCCGATCGAGCACGTGGCGAAGCGGTGGATTGTGGCGTCGGATCCGGATGCCGCGGTCGAACAGGTCAGGGCGTATATCGATGCCGGTCTCAACCATTTGGTCTTTCACGCGCCGGGTCATGATCAGAGGCGTTTTCTGGAGTTGTTCGAGCGGGATCTGGCTCCGCGTCTGCGCGCCCTCGCGTGAACGGACGGACGACGAGATGACTTCGGTTGCACAGAATGTGACCACCCTTCCGCAGTGGAAGGCGCTCGACGCCCATCGCGCCGATGTCGAGTCGTTGCACTTGCGCGAATTGTTCACGGCAGATCCTGCCCGGACCACGGCGATGACAGTCACCGCCGCGGATCTGGAGATCGACTACAGCAAACACCGGATCACCACCCACACGAGGGATCTGCTCCTCGACCTCGCTCGCGCGACGGGGGTCGAGGCCTCACGCGACCGGATGTTCGCCGGTGAGCACATCAACGTCACCGAGGACCGAGCGGTCCTGCACACCGCGCTGCGGCTGCCGTCGACCGCACAGTTGCGGATCGACAGTGAGAATGTGGTAGCCCACGTGCACGAGGTGCTCGAGGCGATGGGTGAGTTCACCGACCGCGTCCGCGACGGCCGGTGGCGCGGAGCGACCGGCGAGAAGATCGCGACGGTGGTCAACATCGGGATCGGTGGATCGGACCTGGGACCGGTGATGGTGACGCGTGCCCTGCGGCACTACCACGACGGTCCGCAGGTGCGATTCGTGTCGAATGTCGATCCGGCCGATCTCACGGCGGCCCTCCACGGTCTGAATCCGGCGACGACATTGTTCATCGTGGCCTCCAAGACGTTCTCGACGGTCGAGACCCTGACGAACGCGACCTCTGCGAGACGCTGGCTTGTCGCGACGCTCGGAGATGACGCGGTCGCGGCGCATTTCGTGGCGGTGTCCACACACGCACAGCGGGTCGAAGAGTTCGGGATCGACCCGGCCAACATGTTCGGCTTCTGGGACTGGGTCGGCGGACGGTACTCGGTGGGGTCTGCGATCGGGCTGTCGGTGATGTGTGCGGTCGGTCGAGAGCGATTCGCCGAACTGCTCGAAGGGTTCCACCGCGTCGACACCCACTTCCGAACGGCGCCCCTCGAGAAGAACACTCCGGTCCTGCTCGGCCTGCTCGGCGTGTGGTACACGAGTTTCCTGGGTGCGCAATCGCGTGCTGTGCTGCCGTACTCCAACGACCTCGTACGTTTTCCCGCCTACCTGCAGCAGCTGACCATGGAGTCGAACGGCAAATCGATACGCGCCGACGGAACTCCGGTGGGATGCGCGACCGGCGAGATCTTCTGGGGCGAGCCGGGAACGAACGGACAGCATGCGTTCTATCAGTTACTTCATCAGGGAACGCACCTGGTACCTGCCGATTTCATCGGATTCGCCACGTCGACGGACGACCTTCCCACTGCCGACGGAACCGGAAGTATGCACGATGTGCTCATGGCGAACTGCTTCGCGCAGTCGAAGGTGATGGCATTCGGCCGCACTGCAAACCAAGTGCGGGCCGACGGCACGCCCGAAGAGTTGGTGGCACACAAAGTGATGCCGGGTAATCAGCCGTCGACGACCATCCTTGCACCGAAACTGACCCCGTCGACACTCGGGCAGCTCATCGCGCTGTACGAGCATCAGGTGTTTGTTCAGGGCGTCGTGTGGGGGATCGACTCGTTCGACCAGTGGGGTGTGGAACTGGGGAAGGTGCAGGCAACGCAACTGCAGGCGGCGTTGACCGAAGGCAGCGATCCTGCGACCGGTGATGCGTCCACCGACGCCCTCATCCGAATCTATCGAGAGATGTCGAAGGGAGAGTGACCCATGCCCGCTCTGAAACTGCTCAAACTTCCTCCGCCGGTCGCGGAGTCGTGGGACTGGCAGATGGACGCCGCATGCCGCGACGTCGACGGCGCGATCTTCTTCCACCCCGACAACGAGCGCGGCGAACCGCGAGAGGAGCGAATCGAGGCTGCGAAGCGGATCTGCCACTCGTGCCCGGTGAGTATGCAATGCCTTCGCTACGCTCTGGAATCCGGTGAGCGATACGGGGTATGGGGCGGTATGACCGAGGAGGAACGACAGGCTGCACGCAGGCGGCGTGTGGTCCGATAGCGCGCCGATGCACAACGGCACCGAGTGAATGCACTCGGTGCCGTTGTGCGTGTGCGATTTTCAGGCGTCGAGGAACAGATCCCGTTGCGGGTTGTCGCCACCACCGTAACGCGAGAGATCGGTGATACCCGCCGCAGTGAGCACGTCGGCGTCGATATAGCACTTTCCGCTGGTGGTCTTCGCAGGACTCGACAGGATTGCCACCGCGGCGTCGGCCATGATCTCGGGGCTGCGCGACGAGGACAGCAGGTTATCGCCGTCCTGCATGTTCGCGACCGCTGAGGTGGCGATATAGGTCTCCGGCCACAGGCAGTTAGCGGCGATTCCTGCCTCGGCGTACTCTGCCGCGAACCCCAGTGTCAGCAGCGACATTCCGTACTTGGACAGCGTGTACGCGGGATGCGCGCCCAGCCAGTACGGGTTCATGTTGATCGGCGGGGCGATCGTGAGGATGTGTCCGTTCTCGGACTTGCGTAGATGCGGCAGGGCTGCCTTCGTGAGGAGGAAGGTACCCCGGCAGTTGATCTCCTGCATCAGGTCGTATTTCTTCGCGGACAGATGCTCGGTCGGTTCGGTACCGATCGCGCTCGCGTTGTTGACGCACATGTCGATGCCGCCGAATCGTTCGACGGCGGTGTCGACGGCGCGCTGTACGTCCTCCTCCTTGCGTACGTCGCCGACGATCGCGACGGCTTTTCCGCCGGCCGCTTCGATGTCGGCGACAGCCGTGTGCACGGTGCCCTTCAACTTCGGGTGGGGTTCGCCGGTCTTGGCCAGGAGCACTACGTTCGCGCCCTGCGCTGCGGCTGCGACGGCGATCGCAAGTCCGATGCCGCGGCTGGCGCCGGACACAACCATCGTGCGGTCGCGAAGTGCATGCTGGCTCGTCATCGTTCTCCCTACTCGGATTTCATACCACTGACTCGTTCTCACCGATGATATTGGCATTCTCATTTTCTGCAAGTAAGGTATCCGGCGTGAGCGATATCGTGGAAACCTCGTCCGGGATCCCGCTCGATCCGGTTTACGGGTCGGGGGACCGAGAGCGTGAACTACCCCTGCCCGGAAAATTCCCCTTCACCCGTGGGAACTTCGCTTCCGGTTATCGGGGACGGCTGTGGACCTTCCGTCAGTACTCGGGCTTCGGCACCGCCGAGGAATCCAACCGTCGCTACAGATACCTGCTCGAACAGGGCGGGACCGGGCTCTCGGTCGCGCTGGACCTGCCCACCCAGTGCGGTTACGACTCCGATGACCCCGAGGTCACCGAGGAGGTGGGGCGCGTCGGCGTCGCCGTCGACACCCTCGCCGACGCCGAGATCCTCTTCGACGGCATCCCCCTCGACAAGATCAGCACCAGCTTCACGATCAACGGCACCGCCGCGATTCTGCTTGCCTTCTATGTGGCTGCTGCCGAACGCAAGGGTGTGTCGCGAGAGAAGCTCACCGGCACCATCCAGAACGACATCCTCAAAGAGTATGCGTCCAGGGGCACCTGGATCTGGCCGCCCGAGCCATCCTTGCGACTGATTGCCGACACGATCGAATTCTGTGCCGCAGAAGTTCCGCGTTTCAATGCGATCTCGGTGGCAGGCGCACACTTCCGCGATGCGGGAGCCAACGCGGTCCAGGAGATGGCCTTCACCCTTGCCGACGGGGTCACGTACTGCGACACCGTGATCGAACGCGGCCGCATGACCATCGACCAGTTCGCGCCGCAGATCTCGTTCTTCTTCTACACACACGGCGACTTCTTCGAGGAAATCGCCAAATATCGTGCAGGACGGCGTCGTTGGGCGACGATCGTCCGCGAGCGTTACGGTGCCACCACCGACAAGGCATCGATGTTCCGGTTCGGTTGTGTCGCGGGTGGAGCTTCGCTCTACGCGCCGCAGGCGCAGAACAATCTCGTCCGTGTGGCCTACGAATCCATGGCCTCTGTGCTCGGCGGCGTTCAGTCGATGTTCACTGCGGCATGGGACGAACCGTTCGCACTGCCGAGCGAGGAATCCGCGACGCTCGCACTACGCACCCAGCAGGTGCTCGCCTACGAGACCGGCGTGACCCGAGTGGCCGATCCGCTCGGAGGGTCCTATTTCGTCGAGGCACTCACCGACCGCACAGAAGAACGCATCATCGAGATCATGACCGACCTCGAGCAACACGGCGGCATGGTCCGCGCTATCGAGGACGGGTACCTCCAGGGCCTCATCGCCGACGAGGCGTACAAGCTCCACCAGGAGATCGAAGGCGGCGAGCGTCCCGTCGTCGGAGTCAACAAATTCGTCTCCGACGAGCCCGCGCCGGAGATCTCCACCTACGAACTCGATGCCGAAGGCCGTGAGATGCAGCTGAAGCGCCTCGCGAAAGTGAAGGCCGAGCGTGATCCCGAGGCCGTGCGCAGCACCCTCGCCGCACTGTCCCGCGCCGCGGAAGGAACCGACAATCTGATGCACTCCCTGATCGACTGCGCCAACGCCTACTGCACGGTCGGCGAAATGGTGTCCGCGCTGAAGTCCGTATGGGGCGAGTTCCAGCAGCCGGTGGTGTTCTGATGACCGCCCGCGTTCTCGTCGCAAAGCCCGGACTCGACGGCCACGATCGTGGCGCCAAGATCGTGGCGCGCGCTCTGCGCGACGCCGGCTTCGAGGTGATCTACACCGGAATCCGCCAGAAGGTCGAGGACATCGTGTCCATCGCCATCCAAGAGGACGTCGCGGTGGTGGGTCTGAGCATTCTCTCGGGTGCGCACGTCGCATTGACGACGAAGGTCGTCGAGGCTTTGCGTGCTGCAGACGCAGGTGACATCGACGTGATCGTCGGAGGCACCATTCCTCAGTCCGACGTTCCCAAACTTCTCGCAGCGGGCGCTGCCGCAGTGTTCCCCACCAGCACGCCACTCGACGAATTGGTAGCGGGAGTGCGCAAGCTGACCGAGAACACACGCTGAGCGGAATCAAGTCCAGATGTAGTCACTTTCGAGCCCGGCCCACCGAGCGCGCCACCGGGCCGCGCAGACAACGAACTCGAATGCTGGAGGAATCGTGCGGATCGGAGTGATGGTCGGACCCGAGCAAGGGGACACCAACCGCAAGGTCGACCGGATGTTGAAGGACGTCGAATGGGCGGAGGCCGCCGGATTCGACACCGTGTGGGTCCCGCAGATCCCCACCGACTTCGACGCATTGACTGCCATCGCCCTCATGAGCACGAGGACGAGCCGAATCGAGATCGGGACCGCAGTGGTGCCACTGCAGGCGCAGCATCCCGTGCATCTCGTGCGCCAGGCGCTGTCCACGCATGCCGCGCTCGATGGTCGACTCGCTCTGGGGGTCGGTCCGTCGCACCACTGGATCGTGCAGGACATGCTCGGCCTGCCCTACGACAAGCCCGCCAAGTTCACCCGGGACTACCTCGACGTGCTCGGCGGCATCAAGGATCTGCCCGGCTCGATCGATGTCGAGAACGACACGTTCACCGTGCACAACCCGCTCGACATCGGACCTGTGGCACCGATGCCCCTCCTGGTTGCCGCGTTGGGCCCCGTCATGCTGAAGATCGCCGGTGAACGGGCCGACGGAACGATCCTGTGGATGGCCGACGAGCGCGCGATCGGAGAGCACATCGTTCCGCGCATCACCAAGGCCGCCGCAGACGCGGGACGACCCGACCCGCGCATCGTCGCGGGTGTGCCCGTGTGTCTGTGCGCACCGGGCGAAGAGGACGTCGCGCGTGAACGCGCCAACCGCATCCTCGCCGAGGCCGAGATCTCGCCGAACTACCAGCGTCTGCTCGAGCAGGGCGAGGCAAAGGACATCGGTCAGATGGCCATCGTCGGCGACGAGGACTCGATCCTCGCCGGGTTCAAGCGGTACCGCGACGCAGGCGTGACCGATCTGTCGATGCGCCTGCTTCCCATCGGAAACAACCGCGACGAACTGGTCGCGTCGAAGTACCGCACACGTGAGGTCGTCGCCGAGCTTGCGAAGGAACTGCGGTGACCGGTCCCCTCGCAGGTATCCGGATCCTCGAGGTCGGCCATATTCTTGCCGGACCGTACGCAACGATGATGCTCGCGGATCTCGGGGCCGAGGTCACGAAGATCGAACCACCGACAGGGGATCTGTCACGGCAGGTCAGCGACGCGTACTTCGCGAGTCTCAACCGGGGCAAGCGGAGCATCTGTCTCGACCTGACCACCGATGAGGGCCAGCGTCGGCTCGGTGAGCTTGCCGCCGAATCACACGCTCTGCTGGTCAATCTCAAGCCGTCGGCGATCCGGAAGTACGGTTTGACCTACGACGCATTGCGACGGTTCAACGACAAGATCGTGTGTGTCGCGCTCACGGGATACGGCCTCGACGAGGGCGACGACCCCGCATTCGATTACGTCATCCAGGCAGTGACGGGCGTCGCCGACCTCACCGGCGATCCCGCCGGGCCACCGACACTTCCCGGGTATTCGGCGGCCGACAATTCGACCGGCCTGACGGCCGCGCTCGGCCTGCTCGCCCAGATCGTGTCGGGTCGTGGCGGCCAGGTGGAAGTCTCGTTGCGCGACGTCATGCTCTCGCAGCTCAATTACCGGGCGTCGGCATATCTCAACGAGGGCACCCCACCGCGCCGTATGCCGAGCGGTGCGCATTCGTACTATGTTCCCGCGCAGTTGTTCCCGACATCGGACGGGACGCTGGCGTTGTTCATCACCCACGACGGTTTCTGGCGCACGTTCGCCGCCGAAGCGGGTATCGAGGGCTTCACGACGATGGCCGAGCGCGCGGCACAGCGAGACGAGGTGCTTCGCGTCGTCGCCGAAGTACTCGCCGGTGACACCGCGGCCGGGTGGGAATCGCGATTGCGTCCGCTGGGTGTTCCCGCTGCCGCGGTCCGGTCGCTGCCGGACGCGCTGGAGGCCACACCGTCCATGGTTGTGGAGGCCGGTGACTTCCGGCTCGTCGGAAGTCCCATCCGCATCGACGGCTATGAGCCCGAATACGGAGCGCCGCCGAAGCTGGGCGAGCACGGCACGCTTCCAGTCGGTTGAACCTTCTGGTCCGCTGTTGCGAACACAAGCCCGGGCACATCGATGGCCTCCAACGAAATCTCGTTGGAGGCCATCGATGTGTTGCACGTCCTACTCGTATCGCACCTTGATGGAGCAGTCCGGTACAGCCTGGCAGGTGAGGGTGTAGCCGTCGGCGATCTCGTCGTCGCTGAGTGCATCGTTGACGCGCATGGTGGCACTGCCGTCGGTGATCTTCGCGATGCAGGTCGCGCAGTTACCGGCCTCGCACGAGAACGGAGGTGCCAGACCTGCTCGCCGCGCGCTTTCGAGAAGTGTCTCGCCCGCCTGCAGTGGCACAGACACGCGCTGGCTGCCCAGCCGGATCGACACGGTGCCCTCGACCGGCGCGGCCGGCGCCGGAGGCTCTGCTTCTGCAGCTTTCACGGGTTCCGCGGCGGCACCGAAACGTTCGCTGTACACCGTGCCGGGGCCGGGGAGGGCGGACTCGATCATGTCCATGAACGCCTCGGGGCCGCACAGGTATGCGTCGGACGCGGTGTCGCCGCCGATGAAGTCCAGCGCACCAGCGGGGGTGAGCAGGCCGGAGTCGTCGTCGAAGTGACGAACGACGGTGAGGCGTCCGCCGTACTGCTCGACGAGCTGGTCGGTCATGGCGTCGAAGATCGCAGCGTTTCGGTCGCGGTCTGCGATGAGTAGGCGGACGTCCCTGTCGGTGGTGGCGAGCGCACTCTTCGCGATGGACAGTAGGGGGGTGATGCCGCTGCCGCCGGCGAATCCGATGACCGGCCCTGCCCCTTCGCGCAGCAGGAAGGTGCCTGCGGGTCGGGTGATCTCCACCTGATCGCCCTCGGCCACGTTGTCGTGCAGCCAGTTGGAGACCTTGCCGCCGGGAACTCTCTTGATGGTGGTCATCATCTCGGTGTCGGTCTCGGGGGCACTCGACATCGAGTACGACCGGTAGAGGTCTGTGCCGTCGACATTGACCTTGAAAGTGCAGAACTGACCTGCCTGGTAGGTGAACGGCCCCTCCACGGGGGTGAGCACGTAGGTGCGGGCGTCGTCGGTCTCCTTCACGATCCGGGTAACGGTCGCGCGCTGGAACAAAGGTGGTCTCGCCATGGACCGTCTCCTCCTGGTATCGATATTCTGCTACTAGGAGAGTACTATTCTCGTCAATGAGAGCGAAAGCTCCCGATGAAGTTCTTCCCAGGATGAGACGGGATCGTAAGGAACGAGGACATGGCCGACCGCACCGTGCTGGCCTACGACCAGCAGGAATACAGCCGCACGCAACTCGACGCACTGGCTGCCGGTATGGCTGCGTCCCTCGAGCGTCGCGGTGTCGGCCCTGGCGACCGTGTGGCGCTCATGTCGTCGAATCGGCCCGAGTTCGTCATCGCAGTGCTGGCGATCTGGCAGCTCGGCGCAGTCGTCGTCCTGATCAGTCCGGCATGGAAACGCGCCGAAGTCGCGCACGCGCTCGATGTCAGCGAGGCCACCCACGCTGTCGGCGACAGTTCGGTACTCGCCGACCTGATGCCCATGCTCTGCCTCGACGAGCAGATCGAAGAGGGATTCCGTCCGCCCACACCGGCCGACGCGGATGCCGACGCCGTGCTCGTGTTCAGTTCGGGCACCACCGGCCTTCCGAAGGCCGTCCGCCACACCCACGCATCGTTCGCCGCTGCGGTCGGGCACTGGCGGGACGCCCTGAAACTCACCGCGAGCGATCGCATCCAGATCGTCACGCCCCCATCGCATATCCTCGGCTTGCTCAACATCGTCACCGCACTCGATGCAGGCACCTGGATGCGGCTGCATCGCCGATTCGACCTCGACGCGATGCTGCGCCACATCGAAAGCAACCGCATCACCGTCGAAATGGCGGTGGCGCCGATTGCATTGGCTATCGCGTCGCACCCGGATCTCGAGTCCTTCGACCTGACGTCGCTGCGCTACATCATGTGGGGCGCCACACCCGTTACGCCGAGTGTCGCCGAGACCGTCACCCGCCGGACCGGAGTGTCGTGGGTCCCGGCGTACGGGGCGAGCGAGATCCCGGTGATCGCCTGCAGCCCGATCGAGGGTGCGCGCCTGGACAGCGTGGGTCGCGTCGTACCCGGTGTCGAGATGCGCGTCGTGTCGCTCGAGACGGGCGAGACGCTAGAGCCGGGCGACACGGGTGAGATCCAGGTGCGGTCGGCGTCCATGATGGCCGGATACCTACCCGGCGACACGACCGCCGACGCATTCGCCGACGGCTGGTACCGCACCGGCGACGTCGGCAGTGTCGACGCCGACGGCTGGGTGCGCATCACCGACAGGTCCAAGGACATGATCAAGGTCAAGGGTTTCCAGGTGGCGCCCGCCGAGATCGAAGCCGTCCTGTTCACTCACCCCGACATCGCCGACTGCGCGGTGTTCGGGGTCGACGACGCTTCCACCGGTGAAGCCGTCGTCGCTGCGGTCACTACAACCGCACCGATCGAAGCCGGCGAGATCATCGATCTCGTCGGGAACACCCTCGCCTCGTACAAGCGTCCGAGTCGAGTGGTCTTCGTGCCCGAAATCCCGCGCCTGCCCTCCGGCAAGGTGTTGCGCCGAATACTCGAGGAGCGCCATGGACGTACGTCTGACCAATGAACAGCAGCAATTACGCGACGCAGCCGCAAAACTCGCCGACGACCTGGGGCCGGGTTCGGTTCAGGACCTCGACGACGCGACACGAGTCGCACGGCTGGAGAAGACGGTGGCCGCGGCAGGCTGGCGCGAACTTCGTTCCGACGGCGCCTCCGGCGTCGAGGTTGCGATTGTTGCCGAAGAATTCGGCCGAGGACTCGTGGATGTCCCCTTCCTCGGTCCGGTTCTCGCCGACGATTTGCGACGTCACCTCGCCGACGACCCGCAGACCTGGGCCATCGCCGTCGGCGACGACGCTTTCGATGCGTCGGGTCTCACCCACGCACTTGTGGTGCGCGACAGCAGTATTCTCGTGGCCGAGATCGGCGACCCCGCAGAGGGAGCCGACTTCACCCGCGCATTCGCGACGTTGGTCCGGCCGTACGAGCAGATCGGCGAACTGTCACCCGAACAGGTCGAGCGCGGCTACGCGCTGGCGTTGGTCGTGACGTGCGCCGACCTCGTGGGAACCTCGCGCGGCGCCCAGGCGGCCGCGGTCGACTACGCCAAGATCCGCGAGCAGTACGGCAGCACCATCGGCTCGTACCAGGCCGTCGCGCACCTGCTCGCCGAAAGCGAAGCACTCATCGAAGGATCCATCAGCGTGCTGCGTCACGCGGCGTGGGCAGTCGACGAACTGACACCCGCCGAAGCGGTGCGCGCCGCGAGGATCGCGAAGATCTACTGTGCCCGTGCCGCACGCACGGTGTGCGAAACGGCCATCCAGGTGCACGGCGGCATCGGAAACACCTGGGAATGCATCGAACACGTCTATCTTCGGCGGGCGCTGACGTCCACCGAACTGTTCCCCGTGAGCCTGGAGGAGATCGACCTTGGACTTTCGTGACTCGCCGGACGAAGCCGCGTTCCGTACGCGGCTGCGCACCTGGCTCGCAGAGATAGCAGGAACATTCCCCACATCGGGCGACGAGTACTGGGCAAAACAGGGGGAATGGCATCAAGCCCTCTACGGGGCGGGATTCTTCGGCCTGTCGTGGCCGAAGGAGTACGGCGGACAGGAACTCCCGCCGGTCTTCGATGTGATCCTCGACGAGGAACTCGCGATCGCCGGTGCGCCGCCGCGGCCGAGCCTCGGCTACCTCGTGGTGGGGCTCGGGCATCACGGAAGCAAGGAACTGCAGCAGCGGTTCCTGCCGGGGATGATCAACGGCACGCAGCGGTGGTGTCAGGGCTTCAGCGAACCCGGTGCGGGCTCGGACCTGGCATCGCTGACCACCACCGCGATCCGCGACGGCGACGAATACGTCATCCACGGGCACAAGATCTGGACGAGCTATTCCGATGTTGCGGATTGGTGCTTGCTTCTCGCGCGCACCGATCCGGATGCGCCGCGGCATCGCGGTATCTCGGCATTCATCGTTCCGATGAAGCAGGAGGGTATCGAGCAGCGTCCGCTCAAGATGATCAGCGGTGTCACGAAGGAGTTCGGGCAGGTTCTGTTCGACGGTGCACGAGTGCCCGCGGACCAGATGGTCGGCGAACCCGGCGACGGCTGGCGTGTCGCGATGACTGTGGTCGGGCACGAGCGGGAGCCGTCGACGCTCGGATTCGCTGCGCGCTACGGCAAACTCGTTCGTCAGCTCGCTGCCCGCACCGAAGGACGGCCACCCGAGGACCTGGCGTGGGCGGCGGTGCAATCCGAGATGTTGCGCCTGCACGTGCGCCGCCGGCTCTCGGAGCAGCTCGACGGTGTGAATCACGGATCCGAAGGCTCACTCGACAAGCTGCTCATGACCTGGGTGGATCAGTCGGTCGGACACGCCGCACTTGCTGTGGCAGGCACCCGCGACACCGAGCTGCTCGGCTCGTACATGTACAGCCGCGCGCAGTCGGTCATGGGCGGTACGTCACAGATCCAGAAGAACATCATCGCTTCACGAATCCTCGGATTGGGGGTCTGACATGTACGACATGCCCGACGAAATCGACGTCCAGGCCGACGGCCCGCTTCGGATCATCACCCTCAACCGTCCCGACGATCTCAACGCCGTCAACGATCCCCTGCACGAAGGCCTTGCGCGGCTGTGGCCGCAGTTGAGCGCCGACCGTAGCGCCCGCGTTGCTGTGATCACGGGTGCCGGACGGGCGTTCTCGGCCGGTGGTGACTTCGGCTATCTCGCCCAACTTGCGGAGGACCCCGACCTGCGCTCGAAGTCGATCGCCGACGGCCGCGAGCTCGTACTCGGAATGACGCGATGCCGAATTCCGGTGATTGCGGCAGTGAACGGTCCGGCAGTCGGACTCGGCTGCAGCATCGTGGCACTGAGCGACATGGTCTACATGGGTGAGAAGACCTACCTCGCTGACCCCCACGTGCAGGTCGGCCTGGTTGCAGCCGACGGCGGTGCGCTCACCTGGCCGCTGCAGATCAGTCTGTTGCAGGCGAAGGAGTTCGCGTTCACGGGACAGCGGATCTCCGCGCAACGAGCGCTCGAGCTGGGTCTTGCCAATCACGTGGTCGAAGATCCGCTGAGCGAGGCACTCGCAGCGGCCAAGAACATCCTGGACCAGCCGCAGAAGGCGATCGAGGCGACCAAACGCCTGATCAACATCCAACTCGAACGCACGGTTCTCGCCGCAATCGACTACGCTCTGAGCGCCGAGGAAATGACCTTCCAGAGCGACGATTTCCGGGCGAACATCGCACGCCTCACCGCAGGCAAGAGCTGACGGAGAAACGGACAGGGGGCACGGGCCATGCTGAGCCGCGTGAGGTCTTTGCCGCACTTCCATCCTGATCTGCGCGTCGCGGCGCTGGTGGCACCGCGACGCGCAGTGACACCGAGAACACTCGGGGTGCTGCGTACCCTCACGGCGCGGATCAAAGGGGCAGACCCGGACATCCACGTCCTGGAACCCGGCGTGGCGGTGAGGTTCTTCCGTCCGCGCGTGCCTGCAGGTGATGCGCCGCGTCCCGCGCTGTTGTGGATCCACGGCGGTGGTTACGTGTTCGGCCGGGCTGCGCAGGACGATGCACTGTGTCAGCGCTTCGCCGATCGGCTCGGTGCGGTCGTCGCATCGGTCGATTACCGGCTGTCGCCTGAATACTCGTACCCGATCCCTGTGGAGGACTGTCTCCATGCCTATCGGTGGCTCGTCCACCGGGAGGAGGTGGACCCGTCGAAGGTCGTGATCGGCGGTGCCAGCGCAGGTGGGGGTCTTGCAGCGGCGCTCGCGTTCGCGATACGCGACAGCGATCTGACCGAGCCCGTGTTCCAGCTCCTGGTCTATCCGATGCTCGACGACCGGACTGTCTCCGGGCCCGAGCACATGCGCATGTGGGACGGGGAGTGCAACCGCTTCGGTTGGACGAGCTTCCTCGGGGATGCCGACGCGTCGATTGCGGCTCCGGGCCGCCGCACCGATCTGGCGGGACTTCCGCCGGCCTGGATCGGTGTCGGGGCCAACGATTTGTTCGCGCGTGAGGATCGCGAGTACGCGGACCGTCTCGTCGAAGCCGGAGTGCCGTGCGAATTCCACTCGGTATCGGGGGCTTTCCACGGTTTCGATCTCGTCTCCTCGCGCAGCGGTGTCGCGCGGGAGTTCTTCGGCGAACAGTGCGCCGCGGTGAGCAAGGCGCTGAAAGTCTGACCGACCCGACAGAACGACGGTGCGTCCGAACTCCGCAGAGTTCGGACGCACCGTCGTGTCGGTTTACGAGTGAGCGAGTTCGTAGCGCCGGCGGTATTCCTGCTTGGACGTTTCGCTGATGTCGACGTCCTGTGCGCGTGCCCGCAGCGCGCCGACGGTGGCCTGCTCACGGGGCGTGTGCTCGAACGGATCCCAGCCGAAGAACTTCGTGGCGTTCTCGAAGGTGACCTTGTCGATTTCTTCGTCGGTGAGCTCGGCGGCGACGAGTTCCTCCATGAGCATCTCGGGGGAGCGCGGCCACGTGGAATCCGAATGCGGGTAGTCGCATTCCCAGGCGATGGTGTCGATACCGAGTCGCTCTCGATTGTTCAGGCCGCTGGGCTCGGTGATGTAGCACGCGAGGAAGTTCTTCTTCCACACGTCGGTGGGCGACATGCCCTTCGGCAGGAAGCTCGCACCGGTCCAGGACTGGTTGACGATGTGGCGTTCGAGTCGGTCGAGCCAGGGTGCGACCCAGCCGACGCCACCTTCACTCATCGCGACCTTGAGGTCGGGGAATTTCTGGAACGCGCCGCTGAGCATCATGTCGGTCGCGGCGATCGTCGAGATCAACGGGGTGAGCACCAGCATGTCGTCGAGGTTGAACGCTTCGGGACGCTTGACCAGGCTCATGCCGCCGCCGATGTGCAGGCTGACCACGATGTTGTGGTCGACGCAGGCCTTGAAGATCGGATCCCAGTGTCCCGACTTGAAGTCGGGATAGCCGTCGCCGACACCGTAGGGGGTTTCCGGGAGAGAGATGGAGCGACACCCCATCGCGGCGAGCCGGTGGATTTCCTTGACGGATTCGTCGGCGTCGTAGAACGGGACGATGCCGAGGGGGATGAAGCGTCCGGGGTGGTCGCCGGGGACTTCCCCGACCACCCAGTCGTTGAAGGCTTTGAGGGCTGCAAGGGAGAGTTTCTTGTCGGGCAGGGTGGCGAGGTGGGTGCCTGCGAAGCCCGGGAAGGTGGCGAACAGGGTGGCGGCGAGGGTGCCGTTGGCGTCCATGTCGCGCACGCGCATGTCCATGTCGTAGACGCCGGGCCGCATCTCGGCGTAGCCGGTGGGGTCCATGCCCCATTCTTCCTTGGGCCAGGAAACGACGGCGTTGAGGCCGGAGCTGCCGACAACCTGGCCTTGGAATTGCCAGGCCTGGACGGCGGGGTTGCGGGGATTGGCGGTGAGTTTGGGAGCGTGATCGCGGAGCGATTTCGGGAAGTGTTTGTCGAACAAGTCGGCCGGCTCGACCACGTGGTCGTCGATGCTGACCATCACCATGTCATCGATATTCATCGAAAATCCTTACTGTCGCGCAGTTACCGGCGCGGCGAGTTCCCGTTCGTCGATCATGAGTTGGAGTTCGGCCAGAGTCTCGTCGAGACCCGCGCCGAGGCGTGGGCCCGGAGTGAAGTCGGCCGGAAGTTGTCGCATTCCCTGGATGACTCCGATGGAGTCGTAGTGCACCGCGCCTGCGGGGTCGCAGTGGAAGTCAGGCATACGGTCGAGCACCGCCACCAGCATTCGCTTGAACACCGTTCGCGCCAGGTTGGATCCTATGCAGCGGTGGACCCCCAGACCGAAACTGAAGTGCCTGTTGCCCTTGCGTTCGAGGTCGACGGTGTTGGGGTCGGTGAACAACGCGGGGTCGCGGTTGGCCATGGCCCAGGAAAGCCACACACGTTCGCCCTCTTTCGCTTCGACGCCGTCGATCTCCATGTCCGCGGAGAATGTGCGTCCGTCGCCCGCGGATGGGCAGAAGAAGCGCAGGAACTCCTCGGTGGCCGAGTCGAGCAGCGTGTCGCGTTCGGTGCTGAGGGTTTCGCGCTGATCGGGATTCTGCGACAACCATTCGAGTGCGTGGGAGGTGAGCGCTGTCGTCGTATCGAAGCCGCCGCCGATGAGCAGGCTGAGGACCCCGAGAAGTTCTGCGTCGTCGGGTTGCTCGCCATCGACGGTAGCCTTGGCAATCGCATCGACCATGCCCGGGCGGGGATTCTCTCGGATTTCGTGAAGGCTGGAGAGCAGATCCAGCCCCATGCGCCGGTGTAGTTCCGCGACCCGGGTGACGTCGGGTGAATCCGGGGGCGTGTACATCGCCGCATGCACGGGTTCGCAGTACACGTTCCATTTGGCGACCGGGATGCCCAGCATCGCGAGTGTGATCACCGCAGGGACGATGTTGACGAGGTCGTCGATGAAATCGATCTGCCCGGTCTCGATCTTCTCGTCGAGGCAAGCGCGGATCACCTCGTCGATGACGGGAACCCATTTCTTGACCGCGGCGGGCGACAGGTAGGGATTGAGGACCGCGCGGAACTCGCGATGCTCGGGGTCGTCCATTTCGAGGATCCCGCCGCGTACGCCGGATGCCCTGACCGCAGACGGGATCATTATCCCCTTGTATCCGCGGCGAACTCCCTTGACATCGTGATCATTCGAGATGTCCGCGGAGCGGGCGAGAGCGAATACTTCGTCACTACCGGAGGCGACCCAGTGGCCACCGTGGGTATCGGACCAAGCGAACGGGCACGTGGACTGCAATTCCTCGGTGATGTCCAGGAACTTGTCGCGATAGTCGGGAGCGTGCCTGTCGAACTGAAACACAGGTTGCCTGCGGCCGACGTCGGATACAGCGTCATCAACACTCATGGCTCTGCTCTCTGGTGTCTGTGGTGGGGAACGCGGAACGTCGGATGACGTCTGACCGAACGGTCCCCCGTCGCGTAGTCTGTAATTCAAGAATGTCCTTCCGAATGTGGAGAACCATAATCTCGAGCGGGTGTTTCCGCAAGGTTCCTACCGCGGTGTCGACGTTCGATTCCAAGGCCGGCGGCAGTCCGGTCTGCGACGAAGGGGAGCAACTTGAAGGCATGGCAGTTCGAAGGAGCCGGGAAGCCGATCTCACTGAACGAGGTGCCGGAACCGGTGCCCGGCCCCGGGGAGGTCATCGTCGATGTCAGAGCCGCCGGGTTGTGTCACAGCGACATCATGTACATGGAGGTCGGCGAGGTGAGCATGCCGTTCCTGCCCATGACCCAGGGGCACGAGAATGCAGGCGTCATCAGCGCTCTGGGCGACGGGGTCGACGGTTGGGCACTCGGTGACATCGTCGGTGTATGTACGTCCGGCTTCCGTCCACCGGCCGGAATGTTCACCCCCGGCGGCTTTGCCGACAAGTTCCTCGCCGATGCCCGCGACCTCGCGCGCGTACCCGAGGGGCTCGACCTGTCGCTGGCGGCGCTCGCCACTGACGCGGGTATGACCTCGTACCACGCGATCATCAAAGAGGGCGGGGCCACGGCCGGGATGAAGGTCGGTGTCATCGGATACGGGGGACTCGGTCAATTCGGCACGCGCGCAGCGGTGCTCGCGGGCGCCGAGGTGCATGTCGCGGAAACGAAAGAATCCGTGTGGGGTCTTGCCCGAGCGGCCGGGGTGGTCGATGTCGTGCGCGATGCGTCGGAGTGGGCAGGCCAAGGGTTCGACCTCGTGGTCGACTACGCGGGCTTCGACACCACTGGTAAGGCGCTCGACGCCATCAAGCGCGGCGGCAAGGTTGTCCAGGTCGGTTTGGGAAGGCCGACGTTCACCGTCAATACCCCGACGATCCTCGGCAGGACGCTTGTGGGCTCCTTGGGCGGAACGGTGCAGGACATCGAAGAGGTCTACGAACTGCTGCTCGCCCGGGAGATCGAACCCGAATTCACGGAGATCGGTTTCGACGAGATCGGCGAGGGGCTGGAACGCCTGCGCCGCAACGAGGTCACGGGACGACTGGTCGCGCGCTTCGGGAATTGACCGGTGACAGCGGGGGCCCGGTCATCGAGACGATGGCCGGGCCCCCGACGAATATCTACCGTTGTTGCGGCACCAGTGTTTCCGACCGCTGGATGGTTCCCGTGATTCCGGAGGCATCCTGCTGTCCGAGCAGCACGGCTGCAGCACCCATCGTTTCCGGCGGTTCGATCGCCTCGGGTGGAATCTTCTGTCCGCTGCCACCGGCCAGCCATCCCTCGGTGAGTACGACCCGCGATGGCGACAGGCAGTTCACCGCGATGTTGTCGGACTGCAGATCGGCCGCGAGACCGGTGTAGAGGCGCTCCACGCCGGCTTTCGACACCCAGTAGGCATTCGATCCACGATCGATCATCGTGACTCCGGTCGTGGTCACCGCGATCATCGAACCGCCGCCTCGCGCCCGGAGGTGCGGGATGGCGGCCTTGGTCACGTTGAACACGCCGGTCAAGTTCACGTCGAGACACAACTGCCACCGCTTGAGCGGTGTCGACTCGATCGGTCCCATCCACAGCACGCCCGCGTTGGCGACGAGGATGTCCAGGCCCCCGAATTCACCGACCGTCGTGGTGATCGCGGCGTCGACGGACGCCTCGTCCGTGACATTGCACTGGACCGGGATCGCCTTGCCACCTGCGGAACCGATCCGCTCGGCGACCGCACCGATGGTGCCCGGGATCTTGCCTTCCTGTTCGGTCCGCGCGGCAACGGCCACCGCAGCCCCCGCTTCCGCGAGGGCGACCGCTATCGCAGCCCCGATCCCACGGCTGGCACCCGCGACGAACGCGACTTTTCCCTCGAGGGGCATCACTTCGGCGGGAACCTCAACGCTCCGTCGAGACGGATGGTCTCGCCGTTGAGGTAGTCGTTCTCGACGATCGACGCGACGAGCGTCGCGTACTCGACCGGGCGGCCCATGCGCTTGGGATGCGGGACCTGCGGGCCCCAGTACGCCTCGAGCTGATCGCTCGCCTTGCCGTAGGCAGGGGTCAAGATGGTGCCGGGGGCGATGGTGTTGACGCGGATGCCCAGCGGAGACAGGTCGCGTGCGGCGACGAGCGTCATGCCGAGGATGCCGCCCTTCGCGGCAGAGTAGGGAAGCTGGCCGATCTGACCTTCCATGCCCGCGATCGACGCGGTCTGGACGATGACACCGCGCGAGCCCTCGTCATTGAACGGGTCCTGCTTGGCGATGGCCGCCGCGGCCAGTCGCATGACGTTGAACGACGAGGTCAAGTACGACTGGATGGTCTTGGTGAAGCCTTCGAGCGACATGGGGCTGCCGTCCTTGCCGACGAGACGGCCGCCGCCGGCGGGACCGCCGTGGCAGTCCACCGACACGCGCAGCGGTCCGAGCGACTCGGCTTCGGCGATGGCTGCGAGGACCGACTCCTCGCTACCTGCGTCGGTGTTGACGTAGCGCACGCCCAGCTCGTCTTCGAGAGCTTTGCCCGCTTCGTCGTTGACGTCTGCGACGACAACCTTGGCTCCACCCTCATGGAGGCGGCGAACGGTGGCCTGCCCGAGGCCTCCGGTGCCTCCGACGACGATGGCTGAGATACCTGAGATCTGCATTCCGATTTCCCTTCTTGCAACTAAAGCTCTCGTGCTGCGAGAATAATGTTCTCATGAACCTAAGCATGATTCTAGAAATGGTGGCAAACAACGGCGAGCGCGCAGTTGCGACCGTCGGCGATCGCTCGTTGACTGCCACGGACCTCGACACACACGCGCGACACCTCGCCGCCCGGGTGCGTGGCAGCTCTGCGGTGCTCTACCTGGGAACGAATCACCTCGCCTATCCGGTGGCCCTGTTCGGTGCGGCACTCGCGGGGGTACCGTTCGTTCCGCTCAACTATCGCCTCGGGGATCAGCAACTGTCGGCGCTGCTCGATCGACATCCCGGCGCGACGATCCTGCGCCAGGACGATCTCGACGCGCTGCTCGACCATGCACCGGACGACGCAGAGCCCGCCGAACTCGAACCGCAGTGGGACGGCGACGCGATTGCCGCGATCATCTACACCAGCGGCACGACGTCGGATCCCAAGCCCGCCGTCCTGCGTCACCGGCATGTGATCGCGTACGTCCTCAATACGATGGAGTTCGCATCCGCAGAGGAAACCGATGCGTCACTGGTGTCCGTACCGCCCTACCACATTGCGGGTCTGACGAACCTCATCTCCAACCTCTACAGCGGCCGCAGGATCGTGTACCTGTCGGCGTTCGAACCCGCTACCTGGCTCGAAACCGTACGCCGTGAGAAGGTCGTGCACGCGATGCTCGTGCCAACGATGCTCGCCCGGATCGTGGCCCACCTCGGCGAAGACAGCGCAAACGTTCCGACGCTCGAGACCCTAGCCTACGGAGGATCCCGCACTCCGCGGCCCGTCCTCGAGCATGCGCTGCGCGCGTTCCCCACCACCGGATTCGTCAACGCGTACGGCCTCACCGAAACAGCCTCTTCGGTCGCGGTCCTCGGGCCGGACGACCACCGCGAGGCGATCTCCTCCGACGACCCCGCCGTGCGCGACCGGCTCGGTTCGGTCGGCAGGCCCCTGCCGGGCATCGAGATCGAGATCCGGACCGAGAGCGACGAACCGGTTGCCACCGGCGAGACCGGGCTGATCTTCGTGCGCGGTGAGCAGATCTCCGGCGAATACGGTGGACGCAGCGTGCTCGACGCCGAAGGGTGGTTCTCCACCCGCGACCTCGGGCATCTCGACGCCGACGGCTACGTGTATGTCGAGGGCCGCTCCGACGACACGATCATCCGCGGCGGCGAGAACATCGCGCCCGCCGAGATCGAGGACGTCCTGCTGGCCCATCCCGCGATCGTCGAAGCCGCCGTGATCGGTGTGTCCGACGCCGAATGGGGGCAGCGCATCGTGGCCGTCCTCGTCGGCGACGCCGACCCGGACGAGGTGCGACAGTGGGTCAAGGACCGCTTGCGCTCGTCGAAGACCCCCGACACCATCGTCTTCCGACACGAACTCCCGAAGACCGAAACCGGAAAGCTTCTGCGCCGCACCCTACTCGCCGAACTGGAGAACCAAAATGCCTGAAGCCGTCATCGTTTCCGCGCTGCGGACGCCCGTCGGGACCGCCCGCAAGGGTACGCTCCGCGACACCACCGCCTTCGATCTCGCCGACCACATCGTCACCGCGGCAGCGAAAGGCCACGACGCGGCCGACATCGACGACGTCATCCTCGGTGAGGGCCTGTACGGCGGCGGTGTGATCGCCCGCCACGCTGCGATCACAGCCGGCCTGACCACTGTGCCGGGCATGGCCACCAACCGCCACTGTGCCGCGAGCCTGGCCGCGGTGCAGAATGCGGCGGCGAGCATCATGGCAGGCATGGACCGGCTCGTGATCGCCGGTGGCGTCAACTCGGCCTCCACGTCCCCGCAGTCGCTCATGCGCAACGGAGAGAACTGGGAGCCGTGGCTGTCGCCGACCCACCCGAATCGGGAGGACGCACCCAACAAGGACATGTCCATCACCGTCGGCTGGAACGCCGCGGTGAAGGCCGGCGTGTCGCGTGAAGAGATGGACGCCTGGGCCTTGCGCTCCCATCAGGTCGCGATCAAGGCCATCGACGAGGGCAAGTTCGTCGACGAGATCGTTCCGATCGAGACCCCGCACGGTCTGTTCTCGGTCGATGAACACCCGCGTCGTGACACCAGCATGGAAAAGCTTGCGTCGCTGAAGGTTCTCCACCCGGAGATCGAAGGATTCAGTATCACCGCAGGCAACGCCAGCGGTGGCAACGATGCCGCGGCCGCCCTGACGATCGCGAGCAGCGACCTGGGTCTTCCTGCGCTCGGCACCGTCAAGGCGTGGGCGTCCACTGGCATCGATCCCGCGCTCACGGGGCTTTCGCCTGTCGATGCGATTCCGAAGGCACTGGCTCGCGCCGGTATGTCGATCTCCGACGTCGACTTGTTCGAGATCAACGAGGCGTTCGCGGCGCAGTGTGTCGCCGTGATCAAGATGCTCGAGCTCGACGCCGATCGCGTGAACGTGCACGGAAGCGGTTGCTCACTCGGGCATCCTGTCGCCGCAACCGGCGCGCGCATGCTCACCACCCTCGTCCACGAGCTGCGTCGTCGCGGCGGTGGCGTCGGTGTGGCCTCGATGTGTGCGGGCGGAGGAATCGGCTCGGCAGTGGTGATCGAGGTGCCTGCGCCGTGACAACCGAACTTCCGGCACCGTTGCCGAACTCGGGCGCGGCGTGAACGTCGTCGAACTCGTCGAAGCGGCTCGTCGCGGCTCGCAGCGCGCGACGGGCCGCTTGCTCACGTTGGTCGAAGGGGATCGCCGCGACGAGGTTCTCGAACTGATCGATACCTCATCTTCGGGTGCTCGCGGCACTGCACCCGTACGTGTTGTCGGAATCACGGGGCCTCCGGGCGCCGGGAAGTCGACGACGGTCGGTGTGCTCACCGGCGGCTACCGCGCGCGGGGCTTCCGTGTCGCGGTGCTCGCCGTCGATCCTTCCTCGCCGTACAGCGGAGGAGCTCTGCTCGGCGACCGCATCCGGATGGCCGCGCACGTCAACGATCCGGATGTGTTGATCCGGTCGGTGGCGTCGCGCGGTCATCTCGGGGGCCTGGCCGCGGTGGTCCCGGCGGCGATCAAGCTGCTCGGTGCGCTGGCCTACGACGTGATTCTGCTCGAGACAGTCGGGGTGGGCCAGTCGGAGGTCGAGATCGCTGCGGTCGCAGATCCGACCGTCGTCATTCTCAATCCTGGTGCGGGAGACGCCGTTCAGGCAGCGAAGGCGGGTCTGCTCGAGGTGGCCGACATCCTCGTCGTCAACAAGGCAGATCGGGAAGGTGCCGCCGCGACGGTGCGCGACCTTCGGGTGGAAACCGGCATGACGATTCTTCAGCTGATCGCGTCGACTGGCGACGGAGTGGACAAATTGATCGAGGCTATCGAGGCGCATCAGCGCGCCGATACCCCCGAACGTCGTACTGCGCGAGCACGTGCGCAGATCTTGTCGCTCGCCACTACGCGGCTGCGTACCCACCCCGGCCTCGATGATCTCGCCGCCGCCGTCGCGGACGGGCGCAGCGACCCGTACACCGCTGCCGCCGGCCTCCTCGGTCGGTAGAACCGGGGGCAGACGGCAGGCGGAGGGGTCAGTTCAGGACCGGCACGATCAGCGGCAGATCGAGAGTCGTGCGAATTCCTGGTGCTGCTGCATGCACCGCGTGCACGGCGTTGACAGCACGGTTCGCAGTGTAGTTCGGGGCCGTCTCGCTCATCCGCTCCAGCGGAACCGGGAAGCGCATCTCGATGTCGAGCGGGGCGTCCCCGTCGATCGAGATGTGCCAACCGGTCGCGTGCATGTCCCAGTCGACGTCGATCTCGGTGGTGCAGTACCACGTTGGGCGGAAACGCATCAGCTCCCGGCCGTCGCGAATTCCGGAGATCGTGATGCGCTGTGCTGCTACCGTTCCTGCCGCAATCGTTCCTGCCGCGATCGAGACGTCGTCCCGAGCCACAGCCAATTCGCCGCTGGCCTCGACGGAATCGAGCGGTAGGCCGAGCGCGTCGGCCAGCACTTGGAGCGAAGGCCCGAAGTTGGACTTCACGTGGTCGAGCCGTGCCTTCGCGAACTCACCGGGGGACTGACCGAAGCCCATCACCTCGAAGAGGATGCCGGGTGAATCCCGCTGCGACAGGTCGGCGTACTCGTCGATGGCGAGATGGTCGAGCTTACGCTGGATCGAGGACAACACCAGAGGCACTGCCTCGCTGATGAATCCGGGGCTGCTCCCCGTACTGTGGACGGAAGTGCCGCCCGAGGCGCAGGCGGCTTCGACGGCGTTGCGCACCGCTGAAGGCATGCTCGGTGGGTGGTGGAACTCGCCTCGGGTGGTGACGATGTTCGTGCCAGAGGAGAGTATGCGGCAGACTTCATCCAGATCGAACTGCAGCGGCATGTAGAGGACGCAATCCGCACCGAGATCGATGATCTCGTCGATACTGCGGGTTGCCTTCACCCCTGTGGTATCTCGATCGCACAGGGCACCTGCGTCGAGGCCTTCCTTGGCGTCGCTGTGGACATAAAGCCCGGCCAATGTGAGGTCGGGATGGTCGATCACGGCCCGGAGTGCTCGGGTGCCGATATTGCCGGTGGCCCACTGGACGACGCGTAGTGCTTTCTGGGACATATCAAGACACCTCGGGAGGAAGGCGCAGGAGTGCTTCCTGAGCGAAGGAGGCGACGAGGTCGCCCTGTTCGGTGAAGACATCGCCGCGGCCGAAGCAGCGACCGTTGGCGATGAGAGGGCTGTTGTGGCGCAACAGAAGCCAATCATCGGTGCGGAAGGGGCGGTGAAACCAGAGATTGTGTGAGGTCACCGCCGAGGTGAAGGCCGTGCCGTTGCCGGTCTGGCAGTAGCCGTCGACGGCCAGGAGTGCGGTGCCGATGAGGTGGAGGTCGGTCGCATACGAGGTGAGTGCGGGTGCCAGCGTTTCGTCGACGGTGGGCGTGCGCATCCACATGTCGAATTCGGGTGTGGCAGTTCCGAGATCATTGAGGTCCGAAGACGCGCGAGTCTCCCAGGGTATGAGAGAGAAGTCGACCCGGCTCTCTTCCGCGAGTAGCGAAGGCACCGGCGGGAAGGATTGTCGCTCGGGGCCGTTCTCCGGAGCGTGCATGGAGACCGATGCAGTGGCCAGCACACCCTTGGTCTGGCGCGCGACGATGGTCAGGGTGCCGAAGGACCGGCCTTCGTGCTGGCGCGTCACCTCGTATCGGACCGCCTCATCGGCGCGCCCTTCGCGGGCGAACACGGTGTGTAGCGATTTGATGGCCTTTTCCGGGCAGGTCAGCTGAGCTGCCCGGACGAACTGTCCGAGCAGCTGGCCGCCGAAGAGCCGGTGGTATTCCAGGCGCTGGTTTGCGCCTTCGAAAACCGTCTTGCTCGACGGGGCATCAGCGGAAGCAGGGGGCGTATCGGCTGCCGGAGTGAGGTCGAGGCACGTCAGGAGGTCATTCCAAAGCTCGGTCACAAGCCGAGTGTAAATGACCCGCTCTCAAATGAGAACAGCATTCTTCCTATTTGGTAGCGAATCCGAGTGAGCAGAATGTCCACACCTCGTCGGCGGTGATCGGCCGCGCGGTGGCGTCGGCGTCGCCGCTCGACTGGGCGATGAACATCACGGTCTGCATGGTCATTGCCGCGGCACGTCGCGCGTTGAAATCGCTGCGCAACTGGCCCGAAGCCGCGACCTTCTCCATCAGTTCGGTGAACAAGGCCAGCATCGATGCGTGGGCAACCTTGACCTCGGCCGGATGTGTGAGCAGCAACTGAGGAGCGAAATCGGTGAACAGGGGGCGTTGAGCAACCGGGTCCGGACGCGACGATTCGAACAGGAGCTCGACCGCCACGCGGAGCTGATCCATCGGATCGTGCTCGCCCGCCGCGGCCGCGCGAATCTGGTCGGCGGAGCGACCCAGAGCGTCCTCGAACAGGGCGAGCAGCAGCTCGTGCTTGCCGTCGAATTGCAGGTAGAAGCTACGTAGTGATTGCTTCGAGCGGTCGACGACCTCCTGCACCGTGAAGTCGGTACTGCCCTTCTCGGTGATGATGGCCTGGGCGGCGTCGAGAAAGCGCTGCACGCGCTGTTCGGCCCGCAGTTTCGCGGTCCGGATGGACCGCTCGACCGCGCGCTGCTTCCATGCGGGTTCTTCGCTCGGGCCGGTCACTGCGCGCACTGCCCATTGTTGCGTGAGGCAAACATGTGAGCACTGTACCGGAGAGCGTGCTCTTTTCCGCAAGGTTACCCAAGAGTCAGATGCGCCGAATGAGACCATTACTTTCTTGTATAGAGAATGATATTCTCATATGGCTGTGCACCGCAGCTCTGTCAGAGAGGTATGTCGGAATGCTTTTCGAGTTCGACTCCGATCAGCGACTGTGGCAGGACACCGTCCGTGACGTCACGGCGAAGGAATGTCCGTCCACGCTGATCCGCAATATCGTCGACAACGGCGCAGACCCAGGGCCGCTGTGGAAAGCCCTCGTGGGACTCGGCTGGACCGAGCTCACGGATCCCGAGGCGGCTGTCGAGCTCGGGATCGTCCTGGAGGAGCTGGGGCGGGCCACGGATCCCACGCCCTATCTGGCGACGATGACGCAGTTCGCGCAGCTCGCACCCGGTGTGGCCGAACCCGATCAGGCCGGCGCAGCGGTGTACAGCGGTGTCCATGCGCATCGCGACGCCGACGGGTGGGTGCTCCACGGCACGGCCGCGCAGGTTCTCGACGGGGACCGCGCCGACCTTCTGGCAGTGGTCACCGACGCGGGCGTCTTCGTCGTCACCTCCGACAAGGTCACCGCGACCCGCAGTCCGGTGTTCGACCCCGCCCTGCACATCGCTGAGGTTCGGTTCGAGCACGTTCGGGTCGAGGGCGATCCGCGTTCCGACGCCGATCCGGCCCGGGCCCGCCACATGGCGCTCGCAGGGCTTGCGCTCACGACTGTCGGTGCGTGCCAACGGGTTCTCGATCTCGCGCTCGACCATGTGAAGAACCGGCAGCAGTTCGGTGTCACGATCGGGTCGTTCCAGGCCGTCCAGCACAAGGCCACCGACATGCACATCGCGATCGAACGCGCCCGCGCACTGGCGTACTTCGCGGCGCTCACCATCGCCGAGGACGACCCGCGCAGGAATCTCGCCGCGTCGATGGCCAAGGCCGCAGCCGGTGAATGCCAATCGCTCGTCTTCCGTCACGGATTGCAGTTGTTCGGCGCCATGGGCTTCACCTGGGAGAACGATCTGCAGTTCGCGCTCAAACGTGCCCGCGCCTGTGAGCATCTGCTCGGTAGTGCCGCCGAGCATCGGGCACTGATCACCGAGGAGTACCGTGCAACTCTCGTATGACGACGACGTCGAGGCGTTCCGCGCCGAGTTCGTGGCCTTCCTCGAGGCGAACCTGCCCGACGAGGCGGACGCCACAGAACGATCCACCTCGAGCGCCGACATGCCCGAATGGGCACGCCGCTGGCAGCGACTCCAATTCGACAACGGCTGGCTTCTTCCGGGGAATCCGCCTGAATTCGGTGGCCGCAACGCGACATTGATACAGCAGGCCGTCCATCTCGAAGAGCTGTCCAAACGCCGGATCTACCACAGCTTCAATCCTCAGGGACTCGGCATCATTGCGGCGTCCATCCTCTCGTTCGGTACCGAGGAGCAGAAGCAGAAGTGGGCCGCGCGCATCCTGCGCGCGGAGATCACCGCAGCACTGGGAATGAGCGAACCCGGCGCAGGCTCCGACCTCGCAGGTCTTCGCACGCGCGCTGTGCTCGACGGCGACCACTTCGTCGTCAACGGACAGAAGGTATGGACCTCCGGCGCTCACCACGCCGATGTGCTCCTCACCTTTGTTCGCACCGATCCGAATGCGCCCAAGCACAAGGGCATCAGCGTGCTGCTGATCCCCACCGACACACCGGGTGTGGTCCGGCGTCCGTTCGCGTCCATCGCCGACAAGGACGATCGCGACTTCAACGAGGTGTTCTTCGAGGACGTCCGGGTCCCGGCGGAAAACCTCATCGGCGAGCTCAACCGGGGCTGGAGCGTTGCCAACGGCTCGCTCGGACACGAGCGCACCCTCCTGTGGCTCAGCTTCGCAGACCGATTGGAAGATCTCGTCGTAGACTTCGAGCCGCGCACGGTCATCGATCGCGACCGGTATGCAACGCTGGTGATGGACCTGCAAGCGCTGCGTCTGCTCGGATCTGCCGCCCTGGCACGCGAGTCACGCGGCGAGCAAGATGTCGCCTCCCTCTCGGTACTGAAACTGCTCGGATCCGAAGCGATTCAGCGCTCGGCCGAGCACGCACTCGATGCCGAAGGAGCGCAAGGGCTCGTGCACCCTGCATCGACCGCGCCGTACACGCCATGGAATCTCGACAATTTCTCGTCGAGTTGGTTCGAACGCTTCGCCCGCAGTTTTGCAGGCACCATCGCGGGCGGGACCTCCGAGATCCAAAGGAACATCGTCGCCCAGCGAGTGCTCGGGCTACCACGCGGCTGAGGAGCGTAACTTGTACATTCTCTACGAGGTAGCGGACAGGATCGCCACGATCACGTTGAACCGGCCGGATGCTGCGAATGCTCAGAACGCAGCTCTGCTCGACGAACTCGACGCGGCATGGTCCCGTGCGGGCGACGACCCGGACGTATCGGTGATTGTGCTGCGCGCGGAAGGCAAACACTTCTCCGCGGGGCACGACATGACCGGCGGCGGCGGACCGGTGCCCGACAAGATCACGCTCGACATGATCTACACCACCGAATCCCGTCGCTATCTCGAGTACTCGATGCGTTGGCGCAACATCCCCAAGCCTTCGATTGCGGCGGTGCAGGGGCGTTGTATCGCCGGCGGTCTGCTGCTGTGCTGGCCGTGCGACCTGATCATCGCGGCCGAGGACGCGAAATTCTCCGATCCGGTTGTCATGATGGGTATCGGTGGCGTCGAGTACCACGGTCACACCTGGGAACTCGGTCCGCGCAAGGCCAAGGAGATCCTGTTCACCGGTAGGCCGGTCACAGCAGAAGAGGCCGAGAAGACCGGTATGGTCAACAAGGTCGTGCCCCGCGATGAGCTCGACACCGAAACGCGAGCACTCGCCGAACAGATCGCGAAGATGCCGCCGTTCGGTCTGCGGCAGGCCAAACGGGCGGTCAATCAGACACTCGACGTCCAGGGCTTCTACGCGGCGATCCAGTCGGTGTTCGACGTACACCAGACCGGCCACGGCAATGCCCTGAGCGTCGGTGGATGGCCGGTATTGATGAAGCTCGACGAGATGAAGCAGAATATCAAGTAGAACAATATGATTCGGGCGCCTCCGCGAAGTGCGGAGGCGCCCGAATCAGCTTCGGATGCTCACGGCTTGACGTATTCCGAGTACACGCTCATGATGCGCATCTTCGGGACCGGACCGAAGCTCAGGGAATCCGACATGTCGAACTGCTTCGCTGCTGCGGCAGCGTGCACATTGTGCAGCGCCTTCTCCGGGTCACCCTCGATCTCGTAGAGGGTGACGAACGAGCCGCCGGCAGCGTCGGCCGGGGCCAGACGGGTGGCCTTGAGGAAACCGTCACATGCGACGACCTCGCGGATGTGCGTCGTCTCGTACCATTCGTTGAACTCGTCGACCCGTTCCGGGTGGGACGGGTATGCCTCGACCATCAGGTAATGCTTCATGCTTCGCCCTTTCACGTGTGGATGGGGGTCAGACTCGAACGATCCAGCCGCCGTCGATGTTCAAGGTGTGGCCTGTCACCCAATCGCTGCCGGACGAAACCAGATACAGCAGACCTGGAATCAGCTCCTCGGGTTCACCGAAGGGGAACGGGATCGCGTGCTTGACCATCTCCTTCAGCTCGGGCGGCGATGCGATGTCGCCCGCCTCGGTGTTCACCATGCCCGGCGCGATGGCGTTGACGCGGATCCCGAACGGCGCGAGCTCCCGTGATAGCGACACCGTCATGCTCACCAGGCCGAGCTTGGTGATTCCGTAGGCCTGGGCGGCCATGAAGGCGCCGCTGGACGATTGGTTGACGATCTTTCCGTAACCGCGCTCTTTCATGTACGGGACGACGGCGCGGGTGCACAGGAGCGGGCCGGTGAGATTGACCGCGAGCGTGTTGGTCCACAGGTCCAACGACATGGAGGTGAGACCGCCCTTGCCGACGACCTCTGCCATCAGGCCTGCGTTGTTGACGAGAATGTCGACGGATCCGAACTCTGCGGCAGCTGAGGCGGCCATGTCCGACGTGCTCTTCTCGTCCCTCACATCGACCCGGACGGCGAGCGCCCGATATCCGTCGGCCTTCAGTTCGTCGGCTGTGGCGGTCGCGGTGTCGAGGTCGATGTCGGCAACGACCACTGCGGCGCCAGCCTCGGCGAGACCTCGGGAGTAGGTGCGGCCGATCCCGCCGCCCGCTCCTGTGACGATGGCGACCTTGTCTGCAAGTTGCTTCGAATCCGTCATAGGTGCCTTTCTCGAAATGTGTGGATTGCCGCGGGCTCAGACCTTCTTGGTGACTCCGCCGTCCACGCGGATGATGGCCCCGGTGGTGAAACTCGAAGCGTCACTGGCGAGATGCAGCGCGAGCGGAGCCACTTCTTCGGGTCGCCCCATGCGCCCCAGCGGGACAAACGGTGCTTCTTCGCCTTCCGGCGGCGCCCATGCCTTCGAAAGGTCGGTCCTGAACGGTCCGGGCAGGATCGCATTGACACGGACGGTGGGTGCGTACGCGTCTGCAAGACCGACCGTCAGGGCATTGAGACCCGACTTGGCGCACGCGTAGGGGAGTTCGCGCACGCTCGCAGTCAGGGAGCCCGCCGTGCCGACGTTGATGATCGACCCGCCGCCGTTGGCGGCCATGTGAGCACCTGCGCGAACGGCAAGGCGGAACGGTCCTTTGAGATTGACGTTGAGGGTCTTGTCGTAGAGATCCTCGGTGATCGATTCGAGATTCTCGTACAGCGGTGACATTCCGGCGTTGTTGACCAGGACGTCGAGGCGGCCGAAGTGCTCGAGGGTGCGGTCGACCAACGCGTCGCAGTCGTCCCAGTTACCCACATGGCACGCGACGGCGAGCACGCGACGTCCGGTCGATGCCTCGATTTCCTTCGCGGCGAGCTCGCAGCCGTCGAGCTTGCGGGACGCTATGACGACGTCGGCCCCTGCCTCGGCGAGTATCTGGGCGATTGCGCGGCCGATTCCCCGTGAGCCACCGGTGACGATGGCGGTCTTCCCTGTGAGGTCGTGCAGTGAATCCAATGGCGTCATGCACCGATTGTTACGCAGAATCTGGAATTTGGAAAGCATATTCTTATCGGAAAGAATACGATTTCGAGAAGGGAGAGTAGCGCTCGGAGCGGGTGGGTGCCCAGGGCCGTCTGTGTGTGGGATGGAAAAATACGGCAGATCCGACATCGAAAAGCAAAGGACAACAATGACACTGCAGCGACTCCAGGACCGGCTCGACATCGCCGACCTGCTGTACAAGTACGCGACTTCGGTCGACACGAAGAACTGGGAAGCGCTGGCGTCGATCTTCACCGACGACGCAGCTCTCGACTACACATCGGTCGGCTACCCGGCGGGCACACGCGACCAGGTGATCGCCATGCTGAGCCGCGGGCTCGACCAGTGCCCCATGACCCAGCACTTCGTCACCAACATCGCGATCACGTTCGTCGATGACGACACCGCTGAGGTCTCGGCGATGTTCTACAACCCGATGCAGCTTCCGGGTGTCGACGGCCTGACATACTGCGGCGGCAACTACCACCACGAGGTCGTGCGCACAGCCGATGGATGGAAGAGCCGCAAGGCCGTAGAGGAGAACCTCTGGTTCTCGAACCACCCCGATCCCTCCAAGAACGGCGCGGCAGCGTCGTAGTCGATCCAGGGGATGTACGAGTAGAGGCCACCGTCGTTGACGGTGGCCTCTACTGGTTCAGGTGATTGCTACAGGTTGGCGATGCGCGGAGCGGACCCCGACGCGCGGATGGCCGCCCCTGCTTCTCGTGTCAATTCCTTGGCGCTACCGAGCAATCCGTCGAGGAACAATCCGCGGCGAATATGACGATGCAGATCGTGTTCGTCGGTGAATCCGATCCCGCCGAGCACCTGCTGACAGTGCCGCGCGGCGGTCACCGCCGCCTTACCTGCGGCGGCCTTGGCCAAGAGCGAGCTGAACTCGTCGTCCGCGACGAGGAGCGCCGCTTCGGCCCCCTCGATTGCCACGAACGTCTCGGCGAGCTTGTGACGCACGGCCTGGAAGCCGGAGATGGGCTTGCCGAACTGCGTGCGATCGAGCGCATGAGTACGGGCGAGATCGAGCATGGTGCGGCTCGTGCCCACCAGCCACCACCCGAGCGCGCGACGGCCCGCAGCGAGCGGTACCGGATTCCCGGATTCGACCACCTCGACGGTGAGCTCCTTGTCGAGCGCCTCGGTACTCCGCTCGGTGCGGTGCCACACGAGCCACGAGCCCCCCGCGTATGGGAGCGGCACTGTGCCTCCGGGTTCGGCGCCGGCCTCGGCCAGGATCACGTCGTTGATCACCGGTGCGTGCGCGCCGGTCTCGCCCAGCAGCCGGAACACCAGAGAGATTGCGACATCAGGCATCTCGCTGAGCATGTCGTGCCAGCCGAGTTCGACGAGCGCCGAGTCGAGTGCGACACCCGAGTTGGCCTCCATGGTCTTGCGAAGTGCGTCCTCGAGGAGTGCCAGTTCCGAATCGACCGCCGGTGCAGTGCTGTTCGTGGTCTTCACTCTTTCCCCAGTTGCAGTAGACGGCGAGCGATGATGTTGCGCTGGATTTCCGCGGTACCGCCGTATATCGACGCGGCCCGCGAATACAGGAACTCGGTCCGCAGCTCGGTGTCGAACAGTTCGATCCTTCCCGGAATCAGATCCCGCGCGGTGTCGAACAGTTGCTGCTCGGCGGTCGCGAGCAGGACCTTGTCGACCGAGGTCTCCGGCCCCAACGGCAATCCGGCCTGGAGCCGCTTCTGCGTGCTGTACGAGCGGCACCGCACCGTGTGCAGCGCGAGGTACGCATCGCCGAGCTCCCGATCGTCGGCAGGATCGGACACGGCAGCCACCTGGTCGAGACGAGTGAACAAGTAGGCGATCCGGTGCCAGAAACACGACGAACGCTCGTGTGGCAGCAGATCCATCGCGAGTTTCCAGCCGTCGCCCGGATTTCCGAGCATCCGATCGGCAGGCACCACGACATCGTCGAAGTAGACCTCGCAGAACTCGTCGCGGTCGTGCATCGTCGTCAGTGGACGAACCGTGATACCCGGGGTATCCATGTCGAGGAAGAATGCCGTGATGCCGTCGTGCCCGGGGCCCGTGCGGGTGAGAAGCACACATCGGGTGGCGAACTGCGCCAGCGAGGTCCACACCTTCTGCCCGTTGATCACCCACGTGTCGCCGCGCTGCTCGGCGCGGGTCGACAACGATGCCAGGTCGCTGCCAGAGCCGGGCTCGGAGAACCCCTGGCACCACTGTTCGCTGCCGTCGAGCAGACGGGGCACCATCTCGGCCGCCAGTTCCGGCCTCGCGTACTTGATCATGGTGGGCGCGAGGACTTCGATCATCGAGTAGATGCCCGGTTCGGCGAGGTCGCGTGTCGCGACCTCTTCACCGAGTACCGCCCGCAGCATCGCGGGACCACCGAGGCCTCCGACCTCGGCCGGCCATCCGTAGCGCATCCAGCCGGCATCGTAGAGAGCGCGCCGGACCCGGCCCAGCTGCTCGACGTGTTCGTCGAACGTCAGGTCGGGTCCGGGGGTGAGATCGTTCTCGTCGAGCCAGGCGCCAACTGCTGTCCTGAACTCCGCGACACTCCCCGTCGCTTCGCTCGCCTGGACACTCCCCGTCGCTTCGCTCGCCTGGACACCTCCCGTCGCTTCGCTCGCCCCAGTGAAGTTCATGCCGTCGGTGCCTCGAATGCGTGCGGAATTCCCGAGTCGTGCACACCGCTGCGACGGATGAACGTCATCTTGCGGGTCTTCAGCCGCCACCCGGCCTCGGTCCGGAGGTAGGTGTCGTTGTAGTACCCGATGCGCATGTCGTGTGCCGAATGCTCGACGAAGCACAGCGGCTGTGTACCCGTCGCAGTGTCGCCGTCGAGTGCGATCAACGAGGTACCGGTCATGAAGAGACCTTGCGGTGCCGCCGCAACCAACTGAGGGAACTGATCGAGGGTGAACTCGTCACCGAACGCACTGTAGGTGCCGTCGGGAGTGAACACGGCCATGACACCGTCGACGTCACCCTTGGTCATGTTCACGGCGTAACGCGCGAGGAGTTGATTGATCTCGACCAGGTCGTCACTTGTTGACATAGACCTTTCCGCCTTTCATCACGAACCGCACGTCCTGCGTGACGGTGATGTCTTCGGTGGGATCGCCGGGCACTGCGATGATGTCGGCGAGCAGGCCCTCGGTGAGGCGGCCACGGTCGTCGACGCCGATCAGCTCGGCTGCGTTGATCGTCGCGGCCTGGATGACCGCCAGAGGGGGAAGTCCCCGGTCGACGAGCGCGACGATCTCGTCGGCGTTCTTGCCGTGCGGAATTGCCGGAGCGTCGGTCCCGACCGCGATCTTGACACCGGCCTTGTACGCCGCGAGCACGGAAGTGCGTGCCTTCGGGAACATCTCGGCCGCCTTGGCCTGGAGTTCGGGCGGGGCGTGTGAGGTGTCCATGGCGTCGGCCAGGCGTGTCGTGGGGACGAGCCAGGTGCCGTTCTCCACCATCTGATCGATCGCGTCGTCGTCGATGAGGAAACCGTGCTCGATGCAGTCGATACCCGCTGCAACCGCGTGGCGCACCGCCTCGGCGCCGTGGGTGTGGGATGCGACCTTCAAACCGCGCCGGTGTGCCTCGTCGACGATCGCGCGCAGTTCTTCGTCGGAATAATGCTGGGCGCCTGCGGATCCGGTCATCGACATCACGCCGCCGGAGACGCACACCTTGATGAGCTGGGCGCCGTGCTTGATCTGGTATCGGACGGCCTTGCGAACTTCGTCGACACCGTTGGCGATACCTTCCTCGATGGTCAGATCGAGGACGCCGGGGGCAAAGGCCGCGAACATCGTCGGATCCAGGTGGCCACCGGTCGGGGTGATCGCGTGACCTGCGGGCACGATGCGGGGACCGTCGACCCATCCGGCGTCGATCGCCTTGCCGAGAGCGACGTCGAGCAGATAGCCGCCGGTCTTGACGAACAGCCCCAGATTTCGGACCGTTGTGAAGCCCGCACGCAGCGTGCGGCGGGAATTGCCCACCGCACGCAGCATGCGTATCGGAGGATCGTCCTGAACCGTGGAGAAGACGGGCTTTTCGCCACGCCCACCCATGAGCAGGTTCACCTCCATGTCCATCAACCCCGGCATGAGGATCTGATCACCGAGATCGATCACCTCTCCGCGGGGTTCGCCGCCGACGCCCGCAATACGTTCGCCGTCGATGTGAATGATGCCCGGTCGGATGATCTCGCCGGTCTCGACATCGAGGAGTCCGGCTGCTTTGAGCGTCAGCATGCGGTTACACCACCGGTTCTTTGGTGATTTCGCACCATGCGGCGCCGCTGTCGGGGACGCGGGGCTGCTTCCAGACCTCGACGGGGAAGGAGACCATGACCAGTGACTGCATCAGGTGCATGACGGTGCGGGCATCGTCGGGCAGGTCGTCGAGGTCGAACTTGTCGCAGAAGGCGATGGCGTCTTCGAGGCGGGGGAATGCGGCGTTGTAGAAGTCCTGCATTTCCGGCATCGTCGAGGCGAGTCGCTTGGCGTAGCGTTCGGGCTCGGTGGCCAGATCCCAGCCGATGTAGGGCTCGAGGTCGGCGAATTCAGTTGGCAGAGGCATCGCGGTACTCCTTGACGTAGTCTCCGACGGTCTTGTGGAGGTGACGCAGGAGAAGCTCCTGGTCGCAGAGGGGGAAGTCGGTCACCGTGCGGGTGCCGATCATCGTTTGGGTGGCTTCGAGGGTGTTGGCGTCCTGGAGGGCGTATTCCTTGAAGGTCACTGCGGCGAGTTCCTGTGCGAGGCGCTCGCGGGCGTTCTTCGGGGGCACGAAGTAGAGGCTGGCCTCGAAGATGTGCTTGTCGACGGCGGTGGGCCAGTAGGTGTAGGTCAGGTACCAGCCCGGCTTCCAGATGAGCAGGGTCATGTTGGGGAAGAACTCGAAGGAGTCCTGGCCCCAGCTGTGGAAGCCGGTGGGGTTCAGTGCGGTGGGTAGCTGGTCGTCGGCGAGGCCGTCGATGTCGGGCTGGTCCCAGGGACCGAACAATCCGGAGCGCAGGACGCGTTCGATGGGCTTGACCATGTTGAGGTCCTTGGGCGGTGCCATGCCGCCCCAGGAGGAGATCATCGAGTGCGGGGGCTGCAGGTCGTAGTGCAGTGCTTCGTAGCCGTAGCCGGCGAGTTTGTCTGCTTCGTCCTTGACGGCCTGCTTCATGTGCAGGATCGGTGCGTGGTAGAACTCGGCGAATGCGTCGATGAACAGCTTCCAGTTGGCGCCGATTTCGGCGCGGTAGCTGTAGACCTCGGTCATGTCACCGAAGGGGTAGCCTTCGAGGCCCTTGGCGAAGGTGCCGAGGTAGTCGACGAGGGGGACGGCGTTGGGGTCGAGGTTGATGTAGATGAACCCTTCCCACGTTTCGCAGCGTACGTCCTTGAGGCCGTAGTCGCCCTTGTCGAGGTCGAAGAATTCGCCTTCCTGCTGGACGAAGGTGAGTTCGCCTTCGAGGCTGTAGCGCCAGGCGTGGTACTTGCAGGTGAATTGTTTGCAGCTGCCTGCGGTTTCCTCGCCGGGGAAGTCGTTCCAGACGAGTTTGTTGCCGCGGTGGCGGCAGACGTTGTGGAAGGCGCGGATCTTGCTGTCGTTGCCTTTGACGATGACCAGGGAGGTGCCGGGTCCGGCGGAGGGGAGTTCTTTGGTGAAGTAGGCGCCGACGCGGGGGAGTTGTTCGACGCGGCCGACGTAGAGCCAGGTGCGTTTGAAGATTGCTTCGCGTTCGGCTTCGAAGAAGGCGGGGTCGATGGAGTCGGTGTAGTCGACCGGGGCGGTGCCGAGTTCTGGGTAGTTCTCGGTCCAGCTTCCTGCGGCCGGTTTGGTGAAGTGTGGCAAGGCTCTACCTTTCGTTCGAGAGCACTCTCTCTAGTGAGAATGACGCTCTCACTGTTGAAACTTAGGTTTCCATAGAACCGGACCGGCGTCAATCGTCGAGTTGGACAAGGTATGAAAAAGGCGCCGACCCGGACCGAAGTCCCAGGTCGACGCCGAGAAGCTGCACGATGACAGACGCCCGCCCCCACGGTCGGAACCGTGAGGGCGGGCGCGGTGTTCGGGGTGAAGTCGGGCTACGAGATCGAGATTGCGCGCTCGGGGCAGCTCGCGGCGGCTTCGCGAACATTGTCCTCGTGCTCGGCCGGAACGTCGGACACGAGCGTCACGGCGTAGCCGCCGTCGCTCAGCTCGAAGACCTCCGGGCAGATCGCGAGGCAGACGCCGTGGCCACGGCACGCATCGTCGTCGACATGAACCTTCACTTGCTGTCACCCTCTGCGAGCGTGTACTCCAGATTGAGGTTCAGCAGGCCGCGAAGGATGAAGGTGGGCAGGTAGTCGAACTTCCGATCGCCCTCCGGTCCGTGCACCTCCTCCGAAAGCTTGATGTCGATGGTCCGCTCGAGGAGACGCTGGATACCCACGCGACCTTCGGTACGGGCGAGGGGAGCGCCGGGGCATGCGTGGACGCCACGCCCGAATGCGATGTGGGTACGCGCGTTACGGCGATCGAGATCGAACTCTGCCGGGTCGGCGAACTGCCGGGAGTCGCGATTGGCCGCGCCGTTGAGGAGCATCAGGATGGTGCCGGCCGGAACGTCGACACCGCCCACTTCGGTCGGAATCTTGGAGAGCCGGAAGTCGCCCTTGATCGGGCTCTCCATCCGCAGCGTCTCTTCGATGAAGTTGGGGATCTTCTCCGGGTCCTCGCGGAGGGCCTGCTGGATCTCGGGATTCTCGGCGATGATCCGGAGCCCGGAACTCAGCAACCGCACCGTGGTCTCCTGGCCGGCGGAGAAGACGTTTGCCGCGATGCGGAGGACATCGTCGACCGGGGGGAGTGTGCCGTCGGGGAACGTTGCGCTCGCGAGCCCGGTCAGGACATCGTCGGTGGGATTCGCGCGACGATCCTCGATGTACTCGCCGAACTTCTTGTAGAGGAACTCGAGCGGGTTCAGTTTCAGCGACTCTCCCTCGGTGCTGCCGAGAGTGAAGCCACCTTCCGTCGCAAGGTTGAGGCCCGCGATGAACTCCGCATGGTCGCTTTCCGGGACGCCGAGGAGGTCGGCGATGACGAGCATTGCGAAGGGACCTGCGAATTCGCTGATGTAGTCACCCTCGCCCTTGGCCAGGATGTTGTCGAGGAGCTGGTCGGCCAAGCGGTAGATGAACTCTTCGTTCTCCTTGAGGCGCTTGGGGGTGATCAGGCGCATCAACAGGCCGCGATGATCCGCGTGCTGGGGCGGGTCCATCGTGGGCAGCTGATCGTTCATCGGCAGCGAGGGGCGGCGCTCCTCGATGAGGTCGGAGATGTCGTCGCTCTCGGCGGGGAGCGGGAAGCCCGAGAAGGGGCCGGTCACCGAGATGCACGAGGAGTAGGACTTCTCATCGCTGAGGACCTGGATCGCTTCCTCGTACCCGGTCACCATCATGACGTTCATGTGCGGCTCGCGCTTGACGGGGCAACTCGCGCGCATCCCGTCGTAGTACGGGTTGGGGTCGCCGACGAATTCAGGGTCGGTGAAAAAGTTCTTCGTCTCGATGTCGGTCATCATTTCCTCTCGAGAAACAAGCTGCGGGCTGTAGCCGAGCGCGGCCCCGAGTCGCGGTCCGTGCCGCGCCGACGCCGAGTCTCGTCGCACATCAAATCATGATCATCCGTATGTCTCATCCAGGGATGTTTCGTACATATCGGACTTGTGATGCTGAACAGGAAAAACGGTCCCGGGGTGTTGTTGATCTTGGTGATGCCACTCTCGATCGTGGCAACCTTATGACTGGCATCACAAGTGTAGGGGCTGGAAATGCAGGTGTGCCCGTGTCCGAGCGACGACCGTCGCTCGGACACGGGCACGACTTGCGGGTGCAACTGCTATCTCGCAGGCATTGTTCGCACCGGGGCCACGCGGATCAGACCACCGGTTCTTTGGTGATTTCGGCCCAGGCGGCGCCGCTGTCGGGGACGCGGGGCTGTTTCCAGACTTCGACGGGGAAGGAGACCATGACCAGTGACTGCATCAGGTGCATGACGGTGCGTGCGTCGTCGGGCAGGTCGTCGAGGTCGAACTTGTCGCAGAAGGCGATGGCGTCTTCGAGGCGGGGGAATGCGGCGTTGTAGAACTCCTGCATTTCCGGCATCGTCGAGGCGAGTCGCTTGGCGTAGCGTTCGGGTTCGGTGGCCAGGTCCCAGCCGATGTAGGGCTCGAGGTCGGCGAATTCAGTTGGCAGCGGCATCGCGGTACTCCTTGACGTAGTCTCCGACGGTCTTGTGGAGGTGACGCAGGAGAAGCTCCTGGTCGCAGAGGGGGAAGTCGGTCACCGTGCGGGTGCCGATCATCGTTTGGGTGGCTTCGAGGGTGTTGGCGTCCTGGAGGGCGTATTCCTTGAAGGTCACTGCGGCGAGTTCCTGTGCGAGGCGCTCGCGGGCGTTCTTCGGGGGCACGAAGTAGAGGCTGGCCTCGAAGATGTGCTTGTCGACGGCGGTGGGCCAGTAGGTGTAGGTCAGGTACCAGCCCGGCTTCCAGATGAGCAGGGTCATGTTGGGGAAGAACTCGAAGGAGTCCTGGCCCCAGCTGTGGAAGCCGGTGGGGTTCAGTGCGGTGGGTAGCTGGTCGTCGGCGAGGCCGTCGATGTCGGGCTGGTCCCAGGGACCGAACAGTCCGGAGCGCAGGACGCGTTCGATGGGCTTGACCATGTTGAGGTCCTTGGGCGGTGCCATGCCGCCCCAGGAGGAGATCATCGAGTGCGGGGGCTGCAGGTCGTAGTGCAGTGCTTCGTAGCCGTAGCCGGCAAGCTTGTCTGCTTCGTCCTTGACGGCCTGCTTCATGTGCAGGATCGGTGCGTGGTAGAACTCGGCGAATGCGTCGATGAACAGCTTCCAGTTGGCGCCGATTTCGGCGCGGTAGCTGTAGACCTCGGTCATGTCACCGAAGGGGTAGCCTTCGAGGCCCTTGGCGAAGGTGCCGAGGTAGTCGACGAGGGGGACGGCGTTGGGGTCGAGGTTGATGTAGATGAACCCTTCCCACGTTTCGCAGCGTACGTCCTTGAGGCCGTAGTCGCCCTTGTCGAGGTCGAAGAATTCGCCTTCCTGCTGGACGAAGGTGAGTTCGCCTTCGAGGCTGTAGCGCCAGGCGTGGTACTTGCAGGTGAATTGTTTGCAGCTGCCTGCGGTTTCCTCGCCGGGGAAGTCGTTCCAGACGAGTTTGTTGCCGCGGTGGCGGCAGACGTTGTGGAAGGCGCGGATCTTGCTGTCGTTGCCTTTGACGATGACCAGGGAGGTGCCGGGTCCGGCGGAGGGGAGTTCTTTGGTGAAGTAGGCGCCGACGCGGGGGAGTTGTTCGACGCGGCCGACGTAGAGCCAGGTGCGTTTGAAGATTGCTTCGCGTTCGGCTTCGAAGAAGGCGGGGTCGATGGAGTCGGTGTAGTCGACCGGGGCGGTGCCGAGTTCTGGGTAGTTCTCGGTCCAGCTTCCTGCGGCCGGTTTGGTGAAGTGTGGCAAGGCTCTACCTTTCGCTTTCGAACTCGATGCCGAATGTGTTGTAGGCCATGGCCATCAGGCCGTAACCGCCTACGGTGAAGATGAAGTCCATCCGCTGCTGTTCGCTGAGGTGTTCCCCGAGTGCAGTCCATGTCTGCTCGGACAGGGCGGAGTTCTCGACGAGTTCGTCGACCGCTGCGAGGAGCCGGTTCTCGAACTCGTCCACGGCGGTGCCGGCAAGTGCGGCCTCGATCTCCGGTCGGGACAGCCCTGCCTCGTCCTCGGCCATCTGGATGTGGTGGCCGCGCTCGTAGTCGCAGCTGTACAACTCCGCTACGCGAAGGATCGTCAGCTCGCGCAGCCGCGGCGACAGTGTCGACCGGAACAACAGATGAACGCTGAACCCGAGGAACGCCTTGGTCAGGTCCGGGTGCCGGACGAGCGTCGACATTGCAGCGCCGGCCTGCTCCGGATTCCGCATGTGCCGGGGCATCAGCCCCTTCAATGCGAAGTCGACGCGCTCGTCCCATTGATCTGCGGGCAGCGGGGGCACCAAAGGCATGCCGAACTCCTCACTCTGAGAATCACATTCTCGTTTACGGATGCTAGATTCTCACGACTCCGTCGGATAGTCAACAAGCGGTGGCGTGACCGCGGAACTTCCTGGTGACGGGCATGTTTCGAGTCGCTTTGCGCGCCGTATCGCGTGTGGGGCCGAGCGGGTCGGTCGCCCGTGGACGGGATGCCTGTTTGCAGGGGGCATATTGATTCTCCGGATTAGAGAAGATAGTTTCCTTATGGAGAGAGCACTGTGTGACCGTCGGTGACCCGACGCGCGCAGACCGCCTGCCGAAAGAGAGGTTTCCCGTGACTGCAACCCTGCGCCCTGGTGGGCAACTCGCCAGCACCGTCTGCACCACCCGGGTGGTGGTCGTGCGTGCACCCGCGGATGGTGTACAGGAGATCGCCTGCGGTGGAAGCCCGATGATCGCGGCGCCTCCCGGCAAGCCGGAGTCCAAGCCCGCCGGCGATGTGGTCACCCTTCTGGGTAAGCGCTACGTCGACGCAGACGGGTCGATCGAGGTGCTGTGCACGTCACCCGGCACCGGTGAACTGTCGTACGGCGGCGCCCCGATGAGCATCAAGGCCGCCAAGGCATTGCCCGCCTCCGATTGATTCGCTCGATCCCGAACTGAAGATAGGCCGGACGTACTGCTGCAGTTGCGCAGTTCGCGGCCCCGCGACGACGGCATGAGGTGTCGATTATGGGTGGAATGAGCTTCGCGCTGAGTGAGGATCAGGAACTGATCCGCAAGTCCGTTGCCGAGCTGATGAAGAACTTCGACGACCAGTACTGGATGGAGAAGGATCTCGCTCACGAGTTCCCGACGGAGTTCTACAAGATGCTCGCCGATGGCGGCTGGATGGGCATCACGATGCCCGAGGAGTACGGCGGTCACGGTCTCGGCATCACGGAGGCGACGATTCTCCTCGAAGAGATCGCTCGCTCCGGCGGCGCAATGAATGCCGCGAGCGCGATCCACCTCAACATCTTCGGCATGCAGCCCGTCGTCAAGCACGGCTCGGACGAAATGAAGGCGCGCACGCTGCCCCGCATCGTCAACGGCGATCTGCACGTGTGCTTCGGCGTGACCGAACCGGGTGCAGGCCTCGACACATCTCGGATCACCACCTTCGCGAAACGCGAAGGCGACAGCTATGTCGTCAATGGCAGGAAGGTGTGGATCTCCAAGGCCGTCGAGTCGGAGAAGATCCTCCTGCTGACCCGCACGCAGCGCTACGACGAGGTCGAGAAGAAGACCGACGGCATGACGCTGTTCCTCACCGATCTCGACCGCAGCAAGATCGATATTCGTCCGATCCGGAAAATGGGACGCAACGCGGTCACCTCCAACGAGCTGTTCATCGACAACCTCCGGATCCCCGTCGAGGACCGTATCGGTGAAGAGGGGCAGGGATTCAAGCTACTGCTCGACGGTCTCAACCCCGAGCGCATGCTGATCGCGTCCGAAGCTCTCGGCATCGGCCGTGTCGCGCTGGACAAGGCCGTGAAATACGGCAAGGAACGTGTTGTGTTCGATCGCCCCATCGGCATGAACCAGGGTATTCAGTTCCCACTCGCAGATGCACTTGCGCACCTCGATGCGGCGGAACTCGTCCTGCGCAAGGCAACCTGGCTCTACGACAACGGCAAGCCGTGTGGCCGCGAGGCGAACACCGCCAAATACCTCTGTGCCGAAGCAGGTTTCGCTGCGGCCGATCGTGCACTGCAGACCCATGGCGGAATGGGCTACTCGGAGGAATACAACGTCTCGCGGTACTTCCGCGAGGCGCGGGTGATGCGCATCGCCCCGGTCAGCCAGGAGATGATCCTGAACTACCTGGCCTCCCACACGCTCGGACTGCCGAGGAGCTACTGATGGATGCCCCGCTCGCCGGGATCACCGTGGTGACCCTCGAACAAGCGGTCTCCGCGCCGATGTGCACGCGGGTCCTCGCCGACTTCGGTGCGCGCGTGATCAAGGTCGAGAACCCGAAGGGCGGCGATTTCGCCCGCGACTACGACGACGTCGTCAACGGAATGGCCGCGCACTTCGTCTGGGCCAACCGCGGCAAGGAATCGATCGCCCTCGACCTGAAGACCGAGGGCGGACTCGGGGCCCTCCACACCTTGCTGGCTCGGGCCGATGCTCTCGTATCGAACCTCGCACCCGGCGCCACTGCGCGGCTGGGACTGTCCCAAGCGGATCTGGCCGAGCGTTATCCGGACTTGATCGCGGTCGAGATCGACGGGTACGGCCCCGACGGGCCGCTGTCGCACAAGCGCGCGTACGACCTGCTGATCCAGGCCGAGTCGGGGGCTTGCTCCGTCACCGGCTTCCCCGGACAGCCCGCGAAGCCCGGCCCGCCGGTCGCAGACATCAGCACCGGACTGTATTCGGCGTTGTCGATCCTCGCGTTGCTGTGTGGACGGGAACGTAACCGGGGCCGCGGCGGTGGGCTGTCGAAGGTGTCGGTGAGTCTGTTCGACACGATGGCAGACATCATGGGCTATCCGCTGACATACACCCGCTATTCGGGCGTCGAGCAGCAACCGCTCGGCATGAGTTCGCCTGCGGTCGCGCCGTACGGTTCGTATCGCACCGCCGACGACCGGATCGTCGTGCTCGGTACCACCAACGACCGCGAATGGCAGCGTCTGGCACGCGAGATCATCGAACGCCACGACCTCGCCGACGACGAGCGGTTCTCGACCAACGCGGCGCGGTGCGAGCACCGCGCCGAGCTCGACGAGGCCATCGCCGCGTGGTGCGCACAGCACCCGCTCGACCACGTACAGAAGATCGCCGACGACGCGGGTATCGGCAATTCCCGCTACAACACGCCGCGCGATGTCATCGATCACCCACAACTGGCCGCCCGCAATCGCTGGCGGACGGTTGCGAGTCCGAACGGCCCCGTCGAATCGATTCTGCCGCCCCCCGTGATCGAGGGCTACGAGCCGCCGATGGCGCCGGTACCCGGCTTGGGCGAGCACACGGACACCATTCTCGCGGACTTCGGTGTCCGCCCCGACGAGATCGATCGTCTGCGTGCACAGGGCGCGATCGGACCGGCGCAGTGACGAAGCGCGACCGGACCGGCGCAGTGACGACGCGCGACCGGACCGGCGCAGTGACGATCGTTATGCGGCGGATGAACATCGAACACACATGGACCCAGGAGAATTCGAATGCGTGAAGTGGTCATCGCTGCAGCCGTGCGGACCCCGGTAGGCAAGCGCAACGGTGGGCTGGCCGGAGTGCACCCGGCAGACCTGTCGGCGCTCGTACTCGAGGCACTGGTCGACCGCACGGGCCTCGATCCCGAGATCGTCGACGACGTCATCTGGGGTTGCGTGTCGCAGGTGGGCGACCAGTCGAGCAATATCGGCCGATACTCGGTGCTCGCCGCCGGATGGCCGGAATCCATCCCGGGGACCACGATCAACCGGGCGTGCGGGTCGAGTCAGCAGGCGATCGATTTCGCCGCTCAGGCGGTGATGTCAGGGCAACAGGATGTGGTCGTCGCCGGTGGTGTCGAGGTCATGAGCCGGGTGCCGCTCGGCTCGGCGCGTGCGTCCGGTCAGCCGTACGGCCCCCGAGCGCTCGCACGCTACGACGGGTTCGCCTTCAACCAGGGAATCTCCGCCGAGAAGATCGCCCAGAAGTGGGGATTCTCGCGCACTCGACTCGACGAATACTCCACGACCTCGCACGAGCGGGCTGCCGCAGCGCAGGACCGTGGGGCATTCGAGACGCAGATCGTTCCGGTGGTCACCGACGAGGGCACGGTCGGCGCCGACGAGGGCATCCGCCGCGGCACCACGGTCGAGAAGCTCGCCGGCCTCAAGCCTGCGTTCGCCGACGACGGCGTGATCCACGCCGGAAACTCGTCGCAGATTTCCGACGGTGCGGCCGCGCTGTTGGTGACCACCCCGGAGAAGGCGCGTGAGCTGGGCCTGACCCCGCTCGTCCGTTACCGGGCGGGTGCGGTGGCGGGTGCCGATCCGGTGCTCATGCTCACCGGCCCGATCCCGGCCACCGAGAAGGCTCTCGGGAAGGCAGGTATCGGCCTGAAGGATGTCGGAGTCTTCGAGGTCAACGAAGCGTTCGCGTCGGTTCCGCTGGCGTGGCTCGCCGAGACCGGCGCCGACCCGGAGCTGGTCAACCCTCTCGGAGGGGCGATCGCGCTCGGGCACCCGCTCGGGGGCTCGGGTGCCGTTCTGATGACCCGCATGATTCATCACATGCGCGACAACGGAATTCGGTACGGGCTCCAGACCATGTGTGAAGGCGGCGGGACCGCGAACGCCACCGTCGTCGAACTACTCGATACATAGATTCACACCTAGTGTGATTCGGTCCGAAAAATTCTCGTGCTGAGACTCTTGTCACAGGAGTAGAACCGACCTAATGTGTGTTCAGTAGGTTGGGGGACGTGAAGGAGAGGGGCAGCGTGCACAGGGCGTACGACACGCTTCTCGCCAAGGGTGAGGACCGCAGGGAGCTGATTCTCAGCGCAGCTCAGCGGTTGTTGGCGAGGAACGGGTGGCGCAGCACAAGCCTCGCTCAGATCGCACGGGCCGCGGGCATCACTCCCGCCGGCCTGTTGCATCACTTCCAGTCCAAAGACCAATTGCTGCATGCCGTGCTCGATGCACGGGATGCAGACGATGATGCACGTGCTGATCGTTCGGGAGATCCGATCGAGCAGATCAGAGGACTCTACTTGCGTTTCGAGAAGTCCCCTGACCTGGTCGGGATGTTTGCTGTACTCCTGATCGAGAACCTGGAGCCGGATGCTCCACTGCACGATCGCCTACTCGCTCGACACCGGGCCGCCGTCGACACAATCGAGGCGGGAATCCGACGTGGTCAACACGCCGGCCGGTATCGGACGGATGTGAACCCAGCCGTCAAAGCGGTGGAAATCGTCGCTTTTCTCAACGGAATGGAAACCTCATGGCTGCTCGATCGTTCGCTCCCGTTAGCCGAGATCTTCGAGGACTTCACACAGTCGCTCGAGCAACAGCTCATGCCCACCAGCACAATTTGAGGCACCGCATCGTCATCGTCGCTCCGCGTGTGGTCGATACGGTGCGCCATGTGGGTGGGTGGCTCTACGACCAGGTTCTCGCCGGATGGGAGGTCACTGTCCTGACGCGAGAGCATCAGGATATTCGTCCCCTCGAGATTCTCGGAGCCCGGGTCGTCGATCTGGACTCGGCCGTGTCGACCGAAAACGGTCTCGTTCCCGAGGCATTGGTGGCGTCGGCCGAGCTCTACTCGACCGACGAACGCATCCGAGCCGGGTTGAACCGGCTTCTCGAGCAAGGCACCACAAAATTCAGCATGTGGGGTGACGGGATCCCGGCAGACCTCGATGGCAGGTTCTCGTCGTCGGAATACTGTATGAGCCGGGCGGCGCAGGTATTCAAGCGGCATGCGCTCATCGCGGCAGCGGTCCCCGAGCCCGTGATCACGCCTACCGAATCCTTCCGGACCTCCGGATTCACTGCACCGCAGTCGGGTCACCTCACGTCGGTCTGAGGTAGACCGGATTGCACAAGGCACACCGGTGCAAAGACACCGCAGTGCAAAGACACGGCAGTGCCTGGACAGTTCGACAGCCCATAAATGACCAACGTCCCGGCTCTCGGATGAGTGCCGGGACGTCGTGTGCGGTCGGTCAGGTCTGCTGAAGGTCGATGACGACCTTGCCGATTGCCCGCCCGTTGCCGACCAGTTGCAGGGCATCGACTGTGCCCTCGAGCGAATACACCGCACCGATATGTGGCACGGCACGGCCCGAGACGAGGAGTTCGACCAGTTCGTCCTCACCACGCCGGTACTCGTCCGGGTCGAGATCCTGGAACTGGAACCCCTGAATCCGAATGCCTTTCACCAGAACGAGGTTGAGTGGTATTCGAGGGATGTTTCCGGATGCGTACCCGACGGTGATGAAACGCCCGCCGCGGCGCAGCGATCTCAACGCCGGCTCCGACAGGTCGCCGCCGACGGGATCGACGACGACGTCGGCGCCTTCAGGAACGACGTCTTTCAAGAGCGCACGTAGATCACCCGCCCGATGGTCGACGAGATGTTTCGCACCGTACGACGCAGCGGCCTCGAGCTTGTCGGACGATGAGGCCACCGCGACCACCGTTGCGCCGAGGACGGCCCCGAGCTGAACCGCCGCGAGTCCGACGCCGCCGCCCGCGCCGAGCACGACGAGGATTTCACCCGGCTGGAGCCGAGCCACCGACCGGAGCGTGTGGTACGCGGTGCGATGTGCCACACCGAATGCGGCAGCGGTGCGGTGATCGACGCCGTCGGGTATCCGCTTCAGCGACGCGGCCTTTGCCGCGACCTCCTCGGCGAACGCGCCGACGATCCCGGTGCCGCTGACCCGATCGCCCACGGCGAGGTCGCCGACATCGCCGGCGACCTCCTCCACGACCCCGGCGAATTCACTGCCGGGTACGAAGGGTGTCGGCACGCTGACCTGGTATTTGTCAGCGACGACCAGAACATCGGGGAAGTTGACCGCGGCAGCACCGACCCGCACTCGCACCTGCCCCGGTTCGAGAGTGGGGGAGGGGCGTTCGTCGATCCGGACGACCTCGGGTTTCCCGTACTCGGAACAGACCGCTGCGCGCATGCCGTTACCGCCCCTGCCAGACCGGTGCGCGCTTCTCGACGAACGCGGCCGCACCTTCCTTGGCGTCGTCGCTGGAGAAGACGAGGCTCTGCCAGTGTCCGAGACGCTCGTCCGCGCGCGCGGGATCCACCTGGGCGAGACGCACGAGTTCCTTGACCGCGGAGAGACCCAGTGGGGCGTTCGCCGCGATGCGATCGGCGAATGCCAGCGCGGCCGACTGCACATCTTCCGGTTCGACAACCTGGTTGATCAGGCCGAGTTCGTATCCGCGCTGCGCGGTGATCAGGTCACCGGTCAACGTCAGCTCCATGGCAGCGGCCCGCGGGATTCGCGTCCCGAGATTCGTTCCGCCACCGGCGGGGAACAGGCCCCGCTTCACCTCGGGAAGACCGAACTTCGCCGCAGAGGAGGCAACGATGATGTCGGACCCGAGAAGAAGTTCGAGCCCGCCGCCGATCGCGGTGCCGTTGGCGGCGCCGATCACAGGAATATCGGTTTCACCCCTGGCCAACCGCGCGTACGCGGCACCGGGGCCGGAGTCCAGTCCGATCTTCTCGCCGCTTGCGAATGCTCGTAGATCCATGCCCGAGCAGAACGCGCGGTCGCCGGTGCCGATGAGAACGATCGCCCGGATCTGGGGATCTGCCTCCGCGTTCTCGACGGCTGCGCCGATCCCGTTGATCACGGCGCCGGTCAGCGCATTGCGTGCCTCGGGGCGGTTCAGCCGAAGCAGGAGAACCGCACCGTGTTGTTCTTGTACGAGTCCTTCCACCGGTTCGCTCATCCCTGGTAGTCCGTCGATTCGGCGAGGTCGGCGGCCGACTTCATGAGGTTGGTGATGACCGGACCGTACGACTGCAGCTTCACGTCGTCACCGGCGCGCTGGAAGCCCTGCTCGAGGACGATGGCGAGCTTCCACTTGGCGAGGACGAGGTAGTAGTCGATGTCGTCGACCTGACGACCGGAGACCTCGGAGTAGTGGGCGAGCATCTGTGACCGGTTCGGCATGCCGCTCAGGTCGACGTAGCTGACCGCGCTTTCTCCGGGAGCGTCCATGTCCTCGGGCCAGTTCATGAGCATCCAGCCGAGGTCGAGCTTCGGATCGCCGACGGTGCCCATTTCCCAGTCGACGAGCGCTGCGAGCTTCGCGGGCGCGCCGTTCTGGTACATCACGTTGGCGAACTGGTAGTCGCCGTGCATCAGGCCCGGGATGTAGTCGAGCGGGCGGTGATTCTGCAGCCACTTGGTGGCGACGTCCATGCCCTCGATCTCGCGGGCCTTGATCCGCTCGAAGAATCGGGTCCAGCGGTCGACCTGTCGATCGTGGAAACCTTCCGGCCGTCCGAGGCCCTCGAGGCCCTGAGCCTTCCAATCGACCTTCGACAGCAGGCCGATGCCTTCCGCGAGCTGGTAGGCGAGACCGGCACGTGCCTCGGGATCGTTGTCGAACGGAGCGGGCCAGCCGTCGCGATGATCCATGGGGGACCAGCCGTCGACGAATCCCATGAGGTAGAACGCGCGGCCGAGCACCGAGGTGTCCTCGCATGCGGCGATGGCGGCGGTGTGGGGCACGTCGGTGCCGTCGAGGCCCTCGATGATTCTCCACTCGCGCATGATTCCGCTGTCGCGGTCGGCGGGCGCGGCCTTCGGCGGAATCCGGATGACGCTCGTGAAGTCGTCGCGGACCAGCTTGTAGATCTCGTTCTGCGTGCCGCCGGAGAGGTAGGTGGCTTCGAGCGGGGCGCCCTTACCGGGCAGTCCGCGCTCGTCCATCCACTCGGCGAGTCGTTTCGTGTCGATCACAGGTTCCCCACTTCCAGTTCGAGGTATTCGGCGTACTTGGCGCGGGCTTCGTCCTGCTTGCGCGGGAGCCACTCCGAGGGCCACAGATCGTCGGTGGCGCTGTAGTCACGCAGGACCTGCTTGGCGACGGTCGTCTTGTGGACCTCGGTCGGGCCGTCGGCCAGGCCCATCACGGCTGCGCCGTGGATCATCTTGAAGAACGGCATCTCGTTGGTGACGCCGAGCGCTCCGTGCACCTGCATTGCACGCCAGGCGATGTCGTGGAGGACGGTGGGCATCACGATCTTGGCGGTCGCAATGTCCTTGCGGAGCTTCTTGTAGTCGTTGTACTTGTCGATCTTCCACGCGGTGTGCAGCACGAACAGACGGAACTGCGTCAGCTGAGCGTAGGAGTCGGCGATGTAGCCCTGGACCGTCTGTTTGTCGGCGAGGCGGCTGCCTGCGGTCTCGCGGCTCAGCGCACGCTCGCACATCATGTCGAGGGCCTTCTGTGCCAGGCCGATCGTGCGCATCGCGTGGTGGATGCGACCGCCGCCGAGCCGGGTCTGGGCGACAGCGAATGCCTGCCCTTCGCCACCGAGGAGAGCTTCGGCGGGGACCCGCACATTCTCGTAGTGAATGAGCGCGTGGCTGCCGCCGTTCATCGGCTCGCCGTAAAGGCCGACGTTGCGCACGATGTTGATGCCCGGCGTGTCGGAGGGCACGAGGAACATCGACATGCCCTTGTGTACAGGAACATCGGTATCCGTCACGGCCATCACGATCAGGAACGAGGCCGTCTTGGCGTTGGACGAGAAATACTTCCAGCCGTTGATGACCCACTCATCGCCGTCCTTGACCGCCTGGGTCTTGAACTGCGCGACGTCGGCGCCGCCCTGGGGTTCGGTCATCGAGTACGTCGAGAACAGTTCACCGTCGAGCAGCGGCTGCAGGTACTTCTTCTTCTGCTCGGGAGTGCCGTAGTGCGCGATGATCTCGGCGTTTCCGGTGTCGGGCGCCTGGCACCCGAAGACGATCGGTGCCCACGACGAGCGACCGAGGATCTCGTTGAGCAGTGCGAGTTTGAGCTGTCCGTAGCCCTGTCCGCCGAGTTCCGGCCCGAGGTGTGTGGCCCACAGGCCCTGTTCACGAACCCGCTGTTTGAGCGGATCGATGGCCTTGCGTCGAAGTCCGTCGAGGGGTACGAACTGCTCGTGCTCCCACACCAGGTCCAGGGGCTCGACCTCGTCGCGCACGAACGCGTCGGCCCAGTCCAGTTTCTCCTGGTATTCGGGGTCGGTTTCGAAGTCCCACGCCATTGCCCCGGCTCCTCTCTGATCCAAAGAATAACGATACCGTCTTTTCAGAATGCTATTCTTACACGACTGAAGGCAGTTTGGAACAGTCCGCTATCGAAAGGGGACGAGTTGAAATCCGAAGACCTTTTCCATATGGGTGTCGTGACAGACGATCTGACCACGACGAAGTCCGAGTTCTCGCAGCTCTTCGGGTACGAGTGGGGGCCGGAGGTCGGCGGTGAGGTGGCGGTGACGCTTCCGACAGGTGATCAGGTGGTCGACCTGTTGTGTTCGTTCTCGATCACCGAGCCGCGCATCGAACTCGTCCGGAGCGCACCGGTGCCGCTGTGGGAGTCGGTCCCTGGAATTCACCATCTCGGCTACTGGTCCGACGACGTCGACGCGGATCGCGACGAGTTCGCCGGCCAGGGTTACAGCACCGAAGCAACGCGCCGCGCGCCCGACGGCAGCCTCTTCTTCGCCTTCATGCGCAGCCCCTCCGGGCTGCTTCTCGAGTTCGTCACCCGCGCGGCGGAACCGGGCATGTCGCAGTGCTGGGCAGCGCCGCAGTAGAAGCCGGATCAAGAGCGTTACTCACCGCACCGTATCGAGCCGAAAGGGAGAGAATGGGAAACGTCGGAATCGTGACCGGTGGAGGTCGCGGGATGGGGTTGTCGTGTGCGGAGCGGATGGTAGGCACCGTCGACACGCTGCTGCTCGTCGACATCGATGAAACCTCTGCGAAAGAGGCCGCGGCGCAGTTGTCGTCGGGCCGGACCGTGGTCGAGTCGTTCGTCGCCGACGTCGGTGACGCAGATGCACTCGGCCGGCTCGCGGACCGCGCGGCCGAACTCGGGACGTTGCGTTCCGTCGCTCACGCTGCCGGAATCTCTCCGACCATGGCCGACTGGCGCAGGATCGTGTCGGTAGACCTGGTCGGTACCGCGCTACTCGCGCACGCGCTTCGGCCGCTTGCGACCGCAGGCACCGCGATGGTCTATTTCGCCTCCATGGCGCCGTTGATCGGCCGGATGGACCCGGGCCCGGAGCTGGGTGCTGTCCTGGATGATCCGCTCGACGAGCATTTCCTGGACAAGCTCCGCGAGATCGTGGGGGAATCGATCGAACAACCGGGCATCGCATACTCGTGGGCGAAGCACGGTGTGCAGCGATTCGCGCGCGCGGAAGCCATCCGTCTCGGCGCCGCGGGAGCACGTGCGAACTCTGTGTCGCCGGGGCTGATCGATACTCCGCAGGGCAGACAGGAGGCGGCGAGCAATCCGCACATCGCCGACATGCAGCGCGCGACGCCGCTCGGGCGACTCGGGCAGGCCGACGAGCTCGCCAAGGTCGTGGCGTTCCTGCTGTCCGATGGTGCGAGCTTCGTCAACGGCATCGACATCCTCGTCGACGGCGGTGTCATGGCGGCGATCGACGCGCAACGCGGGAAGCTCGCGTCATGACCGGCTCCATGAGCGTCGGAGTGCATTACGGCGGGACCGACACATCCATGCCGCTGGTAGACCTCGCACGGGCCGCGGAGGCGCGAGGCTTCGAATCGCTGTTCGTGCCGGAGCACTCGCACATTCCGAGTGCCCGCCGGACGCCTTTCCCCGGTGGCGGGGTTCTGCCCGACGGCTACTACCGCCTGTGGGATCCGCTCGTGAGCTTGTCGTTCGTCGCTGCAGCGACCGGCCTGACCGTCGGAACCTGCACGGCACTTCCCGGTGGACACGACCCGATTTCGTACGCGAAGGCCGTGTCCACGCTCGATGTCATGTCGGGTGGACGTCTCGTGCTGGGCGTCGGTTTCGGCTGGAACAACGACGAATTCGAAGATCACGGGTTCGACGCCCGCGACAAGTACGCGGTGGTCGAGGAGAAAATCGCGCTGATGAAGAGCCTCTGGACCGAGGGGGAAGCGGCGTACGACGGCAAGCACGTCCGGCTGTCGCCCAGCAAGGTGTGGCCGAAACCTCTGCAGCGTCCCCATCCTCCGCTCCTGCTGGGAGCGCGGTCCGGTCCGATCGGATTCCGCAGGATCGCGAAGTGGGCGGATGGCTGGATACCCATGGGACACCATCCGGTCGACACCCTCGAAGCAGATCTGTCGCAACTCGCCGTCGAATTCGAGCGGGTGGACCGGGATCCGGAAAGTATCCGGGTGACGGTCCTGCAGGGCCTTCGCCCCGACCTCGCAGATGTACTGGACAGGTTTCGGCAGATGCCCGTCGAACGGGTGATCGTCGACGTCCCGACAGCGGACGACGATGTCGTGTTGCCGATCCTGGACGAGATCGCGGCATTCTTGTAGGACTGCCTTGTAAGGCTCTGCCTTGTAGGACTCGGGCGTCCGGCCGCCTGCCTACGGGCGCAGACTGCGCAGGAACAGGGACACTGCGGCGTGGATGTGCTCGTCGAGATTGTCGCGGATGATCCCGAACGACGCGAGGCGCGCCGGTGCGCCGGCGGCCATGCCGAGAAACAGTTCGGCGAGAGTGTCGGGGTCGTCGGCCACGATGGCGCCGGTGGCCGCGTGCCGACGGAGGAGTTCGGCGACCTGTTTCGTGCGCGGCCAATATCCGGAACCGAGTGCCTTGCGGGCAATATCGGGGTAGCGGGAGGCGTAGGCGACGGAGACCTGTTGGAGTTTGATCATCGAGGGGTCGAGGGCGCGGCGGACCGCGGTGCCTGCGATCGCGGTCAGCGCCTTCTCCAGGTCGTCGAAATCCGGGAGCTCGGGCTCGGGCCATGGCCAGTCGCTGCGCGACATCGCCCACCCGAGTACCGACCGGAAGACGTCTTCCTTGGTGGGAAAGCGTGCGTACAGGGACGGTTTCGTCGTTCCCGCTGCCGCTGCGATTGCATTCATCGTCGTGCCTTCGTAGCCATTCTCGAGGAACAGTCGGAGCGCGGATTCACGAACGGCTGCGTCGAGTTTGCCGGCTTCCTCCTTGGTCGGTCGGCCCCCTCGGCGCCGACCGATGCTCTGGGCCTGCGGCAGATCGTTCACCGGTGTCATAGGTGACGAGTGTGCCAAACAAAATTGCCTCTGGACATGAATCTTTCCTCCTGAGTATGGTTATTCGTAATCGCTAACTATACCCACAAGTCTAGTTATCTCGGATTTCCCGAAACTCAACGGCCGGAGGGCACAGTGACAGAAGCGACGATGCAGAAGGACGTCATCGGAACGCTGAATGCGTACTTCCAGGAACGGCGGGCGCAGGTCCCCGTCCTGACACAGCGAGCGGACGATCAGGGCATCACCGAAATCACTTCGCGAGAAGACATCGTTCCTTTACTCTTCCCCCACACCACCTACAAGAGCTACCCGGAAACGCTTATCGCCAAAGGTAAGTGGGAACAGATGAACCGCTGGCTCGGTTCTCTGTCCACCCGTCGGCTCGACGACGTCGACGTATCCGGCGTGACAGATGTGGACGGCTGGATCGCCGCGCTGGAGAAGGCCGGCCACATGGTGTCGAGTTCGAGCGGAACCAGCGGCAAGGGTTCGTTCCTCAACAAGTCCTACCGCGACTTCGAGGTCAACAAGCAGAACCTGCTCGACTGCTTCGACTCGCTGGGAATGCCGCCCGAAAGGGCATGGCACGTCATCCCGGTCGGACCGGACACCGGACAGACCCAGCACGCAGCCGTACGAGATCTGATCATCAATTCGTTCTCCAAGCCCGGTGCGCTCCCGCTGTTCGACGGACCCGCACCGGAAGGGTTCCACCGCTACCTGTCCCGGCTGTCGGCGATGCGTCGCGCTATGGCTGATGGCTCGGCGGCTCCCGACGACATTGCATCGTTCGAGGCGGAGGCCGCGGAGCGCGCGGCACTCCAGGAGCAGAAACTGAGCCACTACGCCGACCAGATCATGGCTCGTCGTGACGAGAACATCCTCTTCAGTTCTCAATTCCCGCAGCTGTTCCGCCTGGTCGAGGTCCTTCGTGAGCGGGGTGTCAAGGATGGCGACATCACAGGAATCAACGGACTCACCAGCGGTGGTGGCCTGAAGGGCACCAACCTGCCCGATGACTACCAGGAACAGATCTACCGGATGCTCAACATCGCTCCGGAGCGTTTCCTGCACTACTACTCCATGCAGGAACTCAACAACCGCATGTTCAAGTGCCCGGAAGAGGGCCGATACCACGTGCCCGAGGAAGTCGTTCTCCTCGTCCTGAACAAGGACGGCGACGCACTCGCTGAGGCGTCGGGAAATCTCGTCGAAGGCCGTGCCGCATTCGTCGACACCACCGTCGACGGTCGCTGGGGCGGCACCATCTCCGGCGACAAGATCACGGTTGATCAGGGGCGCTGCCCGTGCGGGCGCGAGGGCGAGACCGTCCTGCCGAACATCGTGCGGTACTCCGACCTCGGAGACGATGACAAGATCACCTGTGCCGGAACCATGGACGCATACGTCCGCGGAATCGTAGGGGAGTAGACACCATGACTGCACCCGCACCCGCGCGTACCAAGATCCGGGTACCGCATTTCGTCCGAGGCAAGCTGGTCTGGGGCGAGGACAACGAATACCTCTCCCGAGACTTCGGCGTCCCCTTCGTCACGCCCAAGATCGAATACAACGAGCTGTTCGTACCGCGCACTCGGCCCGGACCGGCGTTCGACGTGCCCGTTTCCGAGATCATCGACTTCCTCGTCGAGACCGCCGGTCAGCTCAGCCTGGAAAAGAACCCCTACCTCCAGGAATCGCTGGAGATGACGCTGCAGGTCAGCGCACTGCCCCGGCGGATCATCGAGAACACCTTCCGGCGGCCGGGCCAGTTCCTGACGAAGCAGGCCCTCGAATACCGGCTCCAACGCACCTTCGGAAGCATCGACGTCCTCGACGGATGGGTCGAGAACACCGACCCCAACGGCAGCGTCAGCAAGATCCGCGCATTCCCGCCGCGACTCGTCCACATGCTCGCGGGTAACTCGCCGAGCGCGGCCATGACATCGATCGCCGACGCAGCTCTTCTCAAGGCCGTCAACGTGTTCAAGATGCCGTCGGCGGACCCGTTCACCACCGTTGCCGTGCTACGGACGATGGCCGACATCGCACCCGACCACCCTGTTCTGCAGTCGATCTCCGCCGTCTACTGGCGCGGCGGCGACGAGTCGGTCGAAAGCGTTCTCTACCGCTCGCAGTACTTCGACAAGCTCGTGGCGTGGGGCGGCGGTGCCGCGATCGAGAACGCGGCGAAGTACGCGGGGCCGGGCTTCGGCCTGATCTCGTTCGACCCGAAGGTCTCCATGGCGATCGTCGGCCGCGAGGCGTTCGAATCGGAAGAGACACTGCGGGAGGTTGCCGAGCTTGCGGCCGCGGACGCCACGATCTTCAACCAGGACGCATGCCTCGCAGCGCGTCACATCTGTGTCGAAGGTGACGTCGAGCAGGTCGACCGCTTCTGTGCGCTGCTGCACGAGCGCCTCGGTGTGGATCGGGATTTCGCGTCTGCACTGGGCCCGAAGCCCGACTCCGAAATCCGCGAGGCAGTCGAAGGAATGCGTTACCTGGAGCCGGACTACCGGGTGTGGGGCAAGTTCGACGGCTCCGGGCTCGTCGTCCGCTCGCCGGAGATGGTCGACTTCCACCCCAATTTCAAGACCGTGAACGTCATTCCGATCGCGCAACTGCGTGACGCTGCGTCCTATGCAACGGTGGCTACACAGACGGTCGGCGTCTACCCGGCGCACCGCAAGGCCGAGATCCGCGATCACCTCGCGACCGCCGGCGTGCAACGGGTCGTCAAGCTCGGCGGAGCCCTTCGCGGCAGCATGGGCGGCCCGCACGACGGCATGTACCCACTGCACCGCATGGTGAACTGGGTGGTGGACGACGATGCCTGAAAATGCCATTCCGATGCGGGTGCTCGGCCGTTCCGGTATCCGGGTCAGCGACCTGTGCCTCGGCACGATGACCTTCGGCACCGAATGGGGTTTCGGCACCGACGAATCGACCAGCCGGAAGATCTACGAGACGTACCGGGAAGCCGGCGGCAACTACGTCGACACCGCGAACAACTACACGAACGGGTCGAGCGAGGAAATCCTCGGGCGGCTCGTGGCGCCGGAACGCGATTCGGTCGTCGTCAGCACCAAGTATTCCTTCCCCACCGACCCCGCCGATCCCAACACGGGCGGGAACCATCGGAAGAGCCTGCGCCGCAGCGTCGAAACGAGCCTGCGCAGGCTCGGCACCGACTACATCGATCTGCTGTGGGTCCATGCGTGGGATCAGTGCACACCGGTGGACGAAACGCTGCGGGCTCTCGACGACCTGGTGCGCTCGGGCAAGGTGCTCGCGATCGGCGTGTCGAACACCCCTGCCTGGGTTGTATCGCAGTCCGTCGCCATCGCCGAACTGCGCGGATGGAACTCGTACTGCACGATGCAGGTGGAATATGCGCTCACGGCACGCACTGCGGAGCGCGACCTCCTGCCGATGGCACGAGCACTGGGTATCGAGGTCTCCGCATGGAGTCCGCTCGGACGCGGCACCCTGGCCCGCACCATGTCCGACGAGAACTTCGCGAAGCTCCCCGTACCCGTACAGCGGGTCCTGACCACCACGCGGGAGGTTGCAGGCGAGCTCGGTGTCTCACCCGCGCGGGTCGCGCTCGCATGGGTACGCAGGCAAGGGCTTATGCTGTCGATCGGTGCACGCACTGTCGACCAGATCAACGACAATCTGGCGGCACTGGACGTAGAACTCGACGACTCGCACTTGGCGCGGCTCGATGAGGCATCGAAGATCCGCCTCGGCTATCCGCACGAATTCCTGCACGAGCGCCGGGCGATGTTCACACCGGACGCTCTTCGGGCCTGAGCCCGCCGGTAGCTCGCGACTGAGGAAGGCACACACGATGGAGACCCTCGAACACTGGATCGACGGAGCTGCCGCAGCGCCCCACAGCGGTGGCTACCTTCCGGTGACCGATCCCGCGACCGGTCGCACCGTGCGACAGATCGCGGACGGCGACAGCGACGACATCGACACCGCGGTTGCCGCTGCGTCGAGGGCGACATCGGAATGGTTGAAGATCCCGGCCCTGGCACGTGGGCGCCTGATCACCGACCTCGGCCGGGCAATTCGAGCGAACAAGTCCGAATTGGCCGAGCTGGAGGTGAGTGAGACGGGTAAGCCGCTCGCCGTCGCGTCAGGTGAAATCGAGAACTCCGCCGTGTATTTCGAGTTCTACGGTGGACTTGTCGGGATGCCCGTCGGGGAGACCCTCGACGTGGCACCCGACCAGCATGTGTTCACCAAGCGCGAGCCGTACGGTGTCATCGGCGTCATCACGCCGTGGAATGTGCCGCTCAATCAGGCGTCGCGGGCCTGTGCACCCGCGCTCGCCGCAGGCAACACGGTGGTCCTGAAGCCGTCCGAGAACACCTCGGCGACCAGCGTGCGGCTCGCGGAACTCGCCACGGAGGTCGGGATTCCCGACGGTGTGGTCAACATCGTGCTCGGAAACGGACGCGACGCGGGTGCTGCGCTCGCACAGCACCCGGCGGTCGCGAAGGTTGCGTTCACCGGATCGGTGCCGACGGGCCGCGCTGTCGCGGGTATCGCGGCAGAACGGATCATTCCGGTGACCCTCGAACTCGGCGGTAAGTCGGCGAACATCATCTTCGCCGACGCCGATCTCGATACCGCCGTTGCCGGGGCACTGGCGGCGTTCACCGGCAATGCGGGGCAGGTGTGCTCCGCCGGTACCCGCCTGCTCGTGCAACGCGAGGTCCACGACGAAGTCGTACGCCGATTGGTCGACGCTGTCGCTGCGATCCAGGTGGGACGCGACATGGGTCCGATCATCACGCGCGAACAGTTCGGACGCGTCCAGGAATACTTCAAGGTCGCCGAATCGGAGGGCGTTCGGGCCGAGACCGGTGGCACTGTCTCGACACTGGCCGAGGAGACCGGCGGCTTCTACATCGACCCCACCGTGTACACCGGGGTGGACAACTCGATGCGCATTGCGCGCGAAGAGATCTTCGGCCCGATCGTCGTGGTGATCCCGTTCGACACCGACGACGACGCGGTCGCGATCGCCGACGACTCGGAGTACGGTTTGATCGCCGGTGTGTGGACCAGGGACGTATCCCGGGCCCTCGCTGTCAGCGACCGCTTGCGCACCGGCCAGGTTTTCGTCAACACGTGGTCGACGGCATCGGTGCAGACCCCGTTCGGTGGATGGAAGAACAGTGGCTACGGGCGCGAGAAGGGCGTCGAAGCGCTGCACCACTACGGGCAGGTCAAGTGCGTCACCGTCAAGCTCTGACCAACGCACGCGGGTGCTGACGCTCATTCTCGGAAGGAACTTTTCATGACCCAGGACTCAGTGACGACCCAGAAAGCAGGGGTGAGCGGAGTGTCCGTCGACGACGCACACCGCGCCCTCTTCGACGCCGGCCTCACGGTCCGCAGGGAAGTGCTCGGCGACGCGTACGTCGATGCCGCCCTCGAACGCAACGCAGGCTCGGACGGGGAGGCGTTGCAGGAGTATGTCAGCGAATTCGTCTGGGGCGGTGTGTGGACACGCGACGGGCTCGAACGCCGCGACCGCTCGCTCGCGACGATCAGCATCCTCATTGCGCTGGGACAGCACCAGGAACTGGCGACGCACATTCGCGCGGGGCTCGGCAACGGTCTCACCCGCAAGGAGATCACCGAGACGGTCGTCCACGCGACCGCCTATGTGGGCTGCCCCGCAGGTATTTCGGCGATGCGGGTGGTCCAGGAAGTGCTCGTGACCGAACTCGGCCCGCTCACCGCCGAGGACAACGCATGACCGCCGGCCCGGAGACGGCAACGATCAAGATCGTGCCGTTGCCCGGCAAGACGGTCGGCCACATCGGACTCGGCGCGATGGGACGGCCCATTGCACAGAATTTCGTCGCCAGCGGGCAGTCCACGGTGGTGTTCGACGCCGATCCGGCTTCTCAGGAACGGTTCCTCGACGGCCACACCGGTATCCGCGGTGCAGCGGGTCCGGCCGACTTCGCGGACTGCGACGTCGTGGTCCTGGTGCTCCCGACGAGCGACATCGTCGACAGCGTCGTCCTCTCGGACGACGGCCTGCTGAAGCACCTTCGGCCGGGTAGCACGATCATCGACATGGGGTCGAGCATCCCCACGCGCACACAGGCACTCGCCGCAGCGGCGGCAGAGAAGGGGATCGCGGTCGTCGACGCCCCGGTCAGTGGCGGTGTCGCGCGTGCCCGGCAGGCCGCGCTCGCCGTGATGGTCGGCGGAGACGCGGCCGCGGTCGATTCGGTGGTTCCCCTGCTGAAGGCGACGGGCAGCGAAGTCATCCACGTCGGTCCGGTCGGATCCGGTCACGCGGCGAAGGCCCTCAACAACCTGATGGCCGCGAACAACGTGCTCATCGCGGCGGAAGCGCTTCTCGTCGGCCGCAAGTTCGGGATCGATCCCGCCACGTTGCTCGGCGTGCTCAATGCGAGCAGTGGACGAAATCAGGCGACCGAGACGAAGTTCGAGAAGTTCGTGTTGTCCCGGTCGTTCGACTCCGGGTTCGCTGCGCGCCTGATGCGCAAGGACATCGGAATCGCACTCGACCTCGCGCACGATCAGGAGATCTCACCGCTCCTCGGGGAGGCAGTGGGACGGTTGTGGAACGCGGCGGTCGACGAACTCGATCCGGCCGCAGACCAGACGGATGTGGTGCGGTACTTGGAGGAACTCCATCACGTGTCGCTGGGAGATCCGGCCGACCACTGAGAAAACAAAGCCTCGCTCCCCAGGGAGCGAGGCTTTTCTCATCGGTAGCTCAGCGCAGAACGGTTCCACCGTCCACATTGACCACCTGACCGGTGATCCACGATCCTTCGTCCGACATCAGGTATGCCACCATGCTCGACACGTCGCGCGGTTCGCCGTGGCGCGTGGTCCGGTTACGTGCCATTCCCCGTTCGAGGATCTCGGCGGGCGCACCGTCGCGGATCTCGGGTGTCACGATCAGACCGGGCGTGATCGCGTTGGCACGGATACCTTCTTTGCCCCACCGTGACGCCACGTGTCGGGCGAGGGCGTTGATGCCGGCCTTGGTGGCGGAGTAGGCGGGGCGGGCTGCCTCTCCCGTGAACGACGCGATCGACGACGTGTAGACGACCGCTCCGCCGCCACGCTCGAGAAGTTTCGGAACGGTATGTCGGGTGACCAGCATGTGGCCGCGCAGGTTCACCGCCACGGTGCGATCCCAGACATCGAGGTCGATGTCGACGACGTCGCTGTCCTTGCTGACCGACCCCATATCGCCCGCATTGATATGAACGGCATCGAGTCCGCCGTATGCGTCGATGGTCGCCGCGACAAGAGCTTGTACGGATGCGTCGTCGGAGATGTCGACGTGGGCGGCGATCGCGGTGCCGCCGTTCTCGGTGATCGTCTCCGCGGTGTGCCCGGCGCCCTGCAGGTCGATGTCGCCGACGACGACCTTCGCTCCCTCACGGGCCAGACGCGCGGCCGAATCGGCTCCCAGGCCTGTCGCAGCTCCGGCGACCAGGATGACTTTGTCCTTCAAACCTTCCACAGGTGCCCCTACGAGAATTGTGCTTCTGAAATACGGAATGACGTTCTACAGTTGAGAGTATCCGACCTGACCGATGCCGTCGAACTGCCACTTGAGAGCGAGAATCTGTGACAGAGACCGATATTCGACTGACTCCGACCGCACATGCCCACGAGCGTCCGGATGCGCCCGCGATCGTGATGGGCGCAAGTGGCGAGACGGTGACCTATGCGCAACTCGAGGAACGCTCGGCGCGTTTCGCCCGTGCACTCCGGGCCCGCGGGGTCGAGCCCGGAGACCATATTGCGATCCTCATGGAGAACAACCGGCCTTTCCTCGAAATCTGCTGGGCCGCTCAGCGCTCCGGCCTGTACTACACCGCGATCAACCGGCATTTCAAGACCGGAGAGGTCCAGCATGTACTCGACGACTGCGGCGCCACCGCCCTGATCACCAGCGACACGGTGCGCGACACCGTCGAACAACTCGACCTCTCCGAGATCTCCGTTCGGGTGGCCGTCTCCGGCGACATGCCGGGCTTCGAACGCTACGACGAGGTGCTCGCCGGCGAGACCGTCGAGCCCATCGACGAATCCGAGGGCCGCGAGATGCTCTACTCGGGTGGCACCACCGGATTTCCCAAAGGTGTGCGTAAGCCACTGCCGCGAACTGCGTTCGGCGACCCGTCGTCGGCCCCCGTGCAGATCGCCAAGGGGCTGGTCATGAATGGTCCGCAATCGGACGTGGTCTATCTGTCCCCGGCGCCGCTGTATCACGCGTCGCCGCTGGTCTTCTCGATGTCGTGGCACCGGCTCGGCGGCACCGTCGTGGTCATGGAGAGCTTCGATCCTCAGCGGTGCCTCGAGCTCATCGAGACACATCGGGTCACCCACGCCCAGTTCGTTCCGACCATGTTCGTCCGCATGCTCAAACTTCCGGAATCCGAACGTTCGCGGTACGACATGTCGAGCCTGCGCTCGGTCGTCCACGCCTCGGCGCCGTGTCCGATACCGGTGAAGCGGCAGATGCTCGAATGGTGGGGTCCGATCATCGACGAATACTATTCGGGAACAGAAGATGTCGGGACCTCGGTGATCACCGCCGCGGAGTGGTTGGAGCATCCTGGATCGGTCGGGCGGCCCATGCAGGAATGTCACATCGTCGGTGAGGACGGCGAAGAGCTTCCCGACGGCGAGATCGGGTCGATCTACTTCGCAGGAGGTCGACGGTTCGAATACCACAACGATCCGGAGAAGACCGCATCCGTCACGAACGACAAGGGGTGGCGAACTCTCGGTGACATGGGATATCGCGACGAGGACGGGTATCTCTACCTCACCGACCGGGTCGCATTCATGATCATTTCGGGCGGTGTGAACATCTACCCGCAGGAAACCGAGAACCTGCTCATCACGCACCCCGCCGTAGCTGACGCCGCGGTGATCGGGGTGCCCGACGACGAGATGGGCGAGTCGGTCAAAGCGGTGATCCAGCTACTGGATCCGTCGGCAGCCGGTGCACACCTGGCAGCCGAACTGATCTCCTTCTGCCGCGCCGAACTCGCGTCCTACAAGTGCCCTCGCAGCATCGATTTCGTCGACGAGCTCCCCCGCGACCCCAACGGAAAGCTGTACAAGCGCCGAGTGCGCGACCGGTACTGGGCCGGTCACGACACCCGGGTCATCTGAAACGTATCGGTCAGGTTCGTGCGCTGATCGCGGTGTCCAGGACACCGAGGTCGGCGCCGAGCTCGGCAACGGTGTTGCGCACCACCGAGACATCCTTCGAGATGAACTCACCGACCGAGCTGCGGAATGCCTCGACGGAGCCACGCATCGCGACGTTGCCCATGATCTTGCACGCCGCACTGCCGTGCGGAAGAGCCTCGAACAACGTCTCCGGCGCGACACCGAGTTGCCGTCCGAGCTCTTCGGCCTCCGCAAGAAGCCCGATCTGCGCGGCGAACAAGGCGTTGTTCACCAGCTTGACACGAAGGCCGCTTCCGCTCGGACCGACATGAAGCAGCGGATTGCCGTAGCTCTTCAACATCGGGCCGACGTGTGCGACCGCGTCCTCGGTACCGCCCACGAAAAGCGCGAGATCTCCTGCCGCGATGTCGTGCGGACCCCCGCTCACCGCCGCATCGACAACCGCGATGCCAAGCGGCTCGGCCACCGCGACGAGATCGTCGATGGTCGCCGGACTGATCGTCGTGTGTACCACGAGGGTGGAACCTCTCGGCATCGCCTGCAGCAGGCCACGTTCGAGACACACCTCGCGCACCTGTGCGTCAGTGAAGACGCACACCGTCACGAGGTCGGCGTCGACGCCCACCTCGGCGACGTCGGAGACGGCTTTCGCCCCCACACGTTCGATGTCGGCTCGTTTGTCGTCGGTGCGGCCGAGCACACGAACCTCATGGCCCGCACCGAGGTGGCGTTCGACCATGGGCATGCCCATGCGACCTGCTCCGATGAATCCGATGCGGCTCATCGCTGGTACCCCATCATGTCGAGTGTGGCGTCTGCTGTGGTCAGAGAAATTCCTGCGGAGGCTCCTGCGTTGTCGGCGAGGTTCGCGACGAGGGTGACGTCCTTGCGCAGAAGCTCACCGGCATGACCTGCGATCCGTTCGAGGCCACCGGCGGAGACGACACGACCCAGCGCGAAGCTGTTCGCCGTACCGTGCGAGACGACCTCGCCGAGCTTGGCAGGATCGACGCCGAGCGACTTGCCCAGCTCCAGCGTGCTCGCCGCGGTGGACAGGTTGGCGGTGAAGAGCAGGTTGTTGAGCAGCTTCGCGACCTGCCCCGATCCCAGATCACCGAGGTGGACGACGGGGCTTCCGTACGTCTCGAACACAGGCCGGGCCGCCTCGACGACCTTGTCGTCGCCACCGACCATGACGAGCAACGTTCCCGCGGTTGCGCCCATGCCACCGCCGCTGACCGGTGCATCGATGATCGACACACCCTTCGCGCGGGCCACCTCCGCGAGTTCCTTGCAGGTGTCGGGATGGACGGTGCTGTGGATCGCGATGATGCCGCCGTCACGCAGTCCTTCGAGGATGCCGTTCTCGCCGGTGATCACCGCGCGGACGTCGTCGTCACTCACGACGCACAGGCATACGAGGTCGCTGACCTCCGCGAGCGTCGCAGGGGTGTCGGCATACTGTGCAGCGGTGTCGGAGTAAGGCTCCAACGACTCCTTCCGCCGAGCCCACAGCGTCACGTCGTAGCCCGCTTCGATGATGCGGCGCGCCATGGGGCCGCCTTGACTACCGAGTCCGATGAATCCGACGCGCATCATTCGTCCTTATCTTGGTGTGCTCGCTCGACGAGGGAGTCGATGAAGTTCATGACCGTGTGGTGATACTCGGGTGCGACGTTGCAGATGCTGAGGTTGTGGCCGCCCCTCATGATCCGGTCGGTGGCGACACGAGGGGAGGCGGTGAACATCGCGGCGACATCGTCGAGTGCCTGTGGGTCGCTGCGCCACACCTTCTCGTACTCACCGGCCGTGTAGTGGACGGGGACACGCACCCGCTCTGCAAGCGGGGGGAAGGTCTCGGTGGGCCATATCGCCGTCACATCGGCCTCGTAATCCGGTGTACGAGAACCGATTGCTGCACCGCCCACGACGTCGGGAGGATAGAGGTCGGTGGGAGTCCAGATCAGCTCACCCACACCCTTCGCCTGAGCGTAACGCTCACGCGTACCGAGGATTCCTGCCGCGAGCGCGTGGTGTTCGCGACCGGTGCCGGAAATCTCGAGTCCGAGCAGTTCGTGGCCGTGATCGTCGGTAGCCATCCGTACCGCCAGTTCGCTGCCGACCGAATGTCCCCACAAGAACAGACCGGTCCTGCAGGCGCTCGGGCCGAGAACAGCGTCCACTGCCGCGTAGGTGAGGTCGGCCCGACGCTGCGCATCGCGGAGCTCCTCGGCGAACGGCCTCGAGGCGCCGTAGCCGGGACGGTCGAGAGCGAGCACCGTGTAACCGCGCAGGGCAGCGGCACGCATCATCGACAGTTCAGGATGGCCCGGGCAGTCCCAATAGGCGGAGAACGCGGCACCTCCGTGCAGTGCAACGATCACTGCGCGCGGTTCGGGGGCCTCGAGGAGGAGTCCCGAGATCGGGATGCCCTCGATATCGACGACGCGGGAGACGGGTGAGGAACTCCACGCGTCGCCGACACCGGCCTCCTCGATCGCTGAGGATTGTGGGGAAGTGAAAGTCATGAGTCCATCCGCAGAAGCATCGCGCCGCCCGGGGAGAGCCCGCCGGTCGCGGCCACCGCGACACGTGCGCCTGCGACCTGCCGAGCACCGGCTTCCCCGCGCAACTGTGTCACGGCCTCGTGGATCAGGCCCATGCCGTGAGTGCGGCCGTGGGACAGCTGACCACCGTGCGTGTTGAGGGGGAGGATCCCGTCGCGGGCGATGTTCTTGCCGCCGGCGAGGAAGTCCTTCGCTTCGCCGATACCGCAGAAGCCGAGGCCTTCGAGCCACGACAGGCAGTTGAAGCTGAAGCCGTCGTAGAGTTCCGCCACGTCGACATCTTCGGGCTTCATGGATGTGCGCGACCACATGTGCGCCGACGGTCCGAGCGAATGCGGTTCGTGGGTCAGCGTGCTCTGATCCCAATCCATTCGTTCGATGATCTGAGTGCCGACGGCCTCGACGAGCACCGGAGGCTTCGGGAGGTCTTGTGCCGCATCGACGGCCGAGACGATCACGGCGATCGAACCGTCGCACGGGACATCGCAGTCGTAGAGCCCGAAAGGCGTGGTGATCGGCCGGGCAGACATGTAGTCGTCCATCGTCATGGGATCGCGGTAGATCGCGGTCGGGTTCAGTGCCGCATTGGCTCGCTGGTTGAGGGCGATCCAACCGAGTGTCTCGCGGTCGGTTCCGTAGCGATGGAAATGTCGCTGTGCGTTCTGCGCGAGGGTGTGCGCGGCGGACGTGGCACCGAACGGCATGAACCAGTTGGGGGTACGGCCGCCGGACGGTGGAGCGATCTCCCCGCGCTTCATCAATTCGCTGTAGGTGGCTTCCCACAGTGTGCGGTAACACAACACGTGCCGCGCGGCGCCGCTGGCGACCGCGATCATCGCGGCGATCACCGATCCACCTGGGCCGAACGTCTCGATGCCGCCGTTATGCCACGTCGGCCGCAAGCCCAGCGCGGCCTCGACCTGCGTGATGCCGCCCTCGCCGAACCCGCCGACGTTTCCGCCGCCGGGGTAGCTTGCGATGCCGTCGATGTCGTCCATCGTCAGACCTGCATCGGCGACAGCACGTTCGCATGCCTCGATGGTCAGGTCGATGGGCGAACGCATCAGCCGGCGACCGATTTCGGACATGCCGATGCCCGTGAGCGCGACCTTGTCCTCGTACTTGTCCTGCGTGGCCGGGGGGCGCACATGGAACCGGAACTGATCGGGCTCGATCTCTTCCGCAGGCAATGGAGAGAGTTCGCCCTGCTCCAGTGCGGGTCGGAAGAGCGGAAGCCACACGTCGGCATCCTGCTGGAAGACGACTTCCATGCGCATGCCGAGTTCGAGCTTTTCGGGATCGCACTCGACGATGTTGGTCGTCAGTCGCACCCGGGGATCTTCCTCGATCGCAACTTGCGCAACGACATACTGCGCAGGCAGGCCGGGCACAGAGAAACGGTGGTTGACCGTGAACCCCGCCAGGGTTGCAAAACCGGATACCTCGCGGACCCTCATCCGGTGCTCCCTGCAGTACCGGCAGATCGGTTGTGGCGGATGAATGAGAGCCGAGCACGACTCGCATTCCTGAATCCGCAACACACCGTCGGCGCCGGCTGTCCAGAAGAATCGGTTCTGTGAGGTGAGTTGGGGTAGGGGACGGCCCGAGGCTTTCGCCACGGGAGTGTCTCCGGTCTGGTCGATCACCGCTGTCTCGGCCACGTGCGTCGAATTCCTTACTGTCCGTGCCGGGGACGCCGCTGCGTATCAGCAGCAGCGCCCCCGGGCGAAAACGGTTGCTGTCGGCTCAGTTACCGACGTCCGCCGAATTCTTCTTGCGAGTGATCGGATCTGCGAGACGCTGCTCGTCGCAGATCTTCTGCAGCTTCTTCAGCGTGTCCTCGAGATTGTCGCCGAGACGCGGTCCGGGAGTGAACGTCGCGGGCAGGTGCCGCATCCCCTGGATCACGCCGATGGTGTCGTAATGCACCGTTCCCTCGACGTCGACGGTGTAGTCCGGCATGCGATCGAGAACGGCGAGCAGCATCCGCTTGAACACCATGCGCGCCATGTTGGAGCCGACACACCGATGGATTCCGAGCCCGAAGCTGAAGTGGCGGTTTCCTCGTCGCTCGAGATCGATGTTGTTCGGATCGTCGAACAGCTCGGGGTCGCGGTTGGCCATCGCCCACGACAACCACAGCCGATCGCCTTCCTTGAACTCGGTACCGTCGAGTTCGTAGTCGGCGGCGAAGGTACGGCCGTCGCCCGGTGCCGGCGTGAAGTAGCGCAGGAACTCCTCGGTGGCGGGGTTGAGGAGCGTGTCGCGCTCCTCGCTCAGACGAGTCCGCTCCTCGGGGTTGAGACCCAGCCATTCGAGTGAATGAGCGGTGAGTGCGGTCGTCGTGTCGAAGCCACCGCCGATCAGGAGACTGAGGATGCCCAACAGCTCCATGTCGTCGGGCTTCTCACCGAGAACCTCGACGTTGGCAATCGCGTTGATCAGGCCCGGGCGAGGATTCTCCCGGATCTCGAACAGGCTCGTGAGGAGATCGAGACCCATGGTGCGGTGCATCTCGTTGATACGCGGGATGTCCGGAGAGTCCGGCGGGGTGTAGACCGCGGCATGCACGGGCTCGTTGTAGATCACCCATTTCTCGATGGGGATCCCCATCATGGCCAGAGTCAGAACTGCAGGCACGATGTTCGCGAGATCGTCGACGAAATCGATCTTCCCGCTTTCGATCTTCTCGTCGATGGCCGCCCGGACGACCTCGTCGACGAAGGGAATCCACCGTTCGACGGCAGCGGGGGAGAGGTAGGGGTTGAGCAGGCCCCGGAACTCGTGGTGCTCGGGATCGTCCATTTCGAGGATGCCACCGCGGACACCGGACGCGCGTTCCATCGACGGAATCGCGATTCCCTTGTAACCCTTGCGCTTGTTGTGGAGGTCGTGGTCGGTGGATACGTCAGCAGAGCGGGCGAGGTCGAAGACCTGGCTGCTACCCGCGGCGACCCAGTGGCCGCCGTGGGTGTCGGACCAAGCCATCGGGCACTTCGACTGCATCTCCTCGGTGACATCGAGGAAACGGTCCCGGTAATCCGCTGCGTGCCGGTCGAAGTCGAACTTGGGAGTCTTGCGGGCTGCGTCGGCAACTGGGTCGACACTCATGACTGTCCTCTCGGGAATCAGAGAATGGTGATCGCTTGCTCAGGACACGAGCGCACGGCCTCGCGGACGTTCTCCTCGAGGGTTTCGGGAATTTCGGTGTCGATGGCCGTGGCGTGGCCGTCGATCTCGCTCAGTTCGAAGACATCCGGTGCTGCCATGGCGCACAACGTGTGTCCCTGGCAGCGGTCGGGGTCGACTCGCACCTTCATGGCGTTCCTCCCGTTCGAATGGGTAGTGTTGATGGGCTGTACATTTCGGGGAGTCGGGTCCCGGCCCGAAGGCCGGGGCCGGTGATCACAGGTGGTGGTCGTACCACTTGAGGTAGCCGCCGCCATCGACACGCATCTGCATGCCTGTGACATAGCGGGACTCCTCGGAGGCGAGGAAGAGCACCATGTTGCTGCTGTCGTCGACCTCGATGTAAGGAATCTTCATCGCCTGCTGGACGCTGAACACGGGCTCTGCGTCCTCGCGGGTCGGGTGCTCGAGATCAGGACGGAACGACTTGTACATCGTTTCGCTCTGCAGCATGTCGGTGTTGCAGTTGGTGGGATGCAGCACGTTCGCGCGAATACCACGCGGGGCGAGGTGGGTCGCCAGATCGTGGATGAAATGCGTCAGAGCGCGCTTGGAGAACACGTAGGCGGCGCCGCCGAGGTCCTTGCCGGGCTCATCCTTCTTCGATACATCCATGAGTGCGGCGGTCGAGCCGGTCGCGATGATCGAGGCGCCCTCGTTGAGATACGGGAGGGCAGCCTGTACGGCGTTGATGGTGCCGACCAGGTTGATGTCGACGGTGTCGGCCCATGCCGCCACCTGCGGTTCTCCGCGCATGCCTGCGACGCCCGCCTGCGCCACGACGATGTCGATCTTGCCGAGTTCGTCGACGCCCTGCTTGGCTGCTGCGCGCATCTGTTCGGCGATGCGGACGTCGGCCTGCACACTGACGATGCGGCGGCCTTCCTTCTCGACGAGGCGTGCGGTCTCCTCGAGGTCTTCAGGGGTAGCCATCGCATAGGTGATGCTGTCGATGTTGCGGCACAGATCGACCGCGATGATGTCGGCGCCCTCGGATGCGAGTTTGACGGCATGGCTGCGGCCCTGCCCTCGTGCCGCTCCGGTGATGAATGCGACCTTGCCTTCTACGCGTCCCACTGTTCGTCCTTTCGATCGAGTGTGTGGTTTTCACAGGCCCGATGGTGGGCCGGCAGTGTAATCACGTCCTGCGGTTCTCACGTACTGCGGTTACCACGTATTGCGTTTACCTACTGCGTTTTACGTACTGCTCTCAGGTGTTGCGGCCGCCGTTGACGCCGAGGATCTGTCCGGTGATGTAACCCGCTTCTTCGGAGATGAGGAATGCACAGGCGGCGGCGATGTCTTCCGGCCGGCCCGCCCGGCGGACGGGTGTGCGCTGGATGTGGTCTTCGATGGTGCCGCCCAGCAGACCCTTGCTCTCGGAGCGGCGAAGCATGGGAGTGTCCACGAATCCGGGCGGTACCGCGTTGACAGTGATGCCATCCGGTCCGTACTCGAGTGCGAGCGACTTCGTGAGTCCGTTGACTGCGGCCTTGGCAGAGACATATGCGGACATGAACTGCTGGCCCGACTGCGCACTCGACGAGGAGATGTTCACGATGCGGCCCCAGCCGGCGTCGACCATGTCGGGCAGTGCGGACTGGACGCAGTGGAACACGCCACCGAGGTTGACGTCGACGACCTTCTGCCAGGTGTCGTAATCGATGTTCTTGAATCGCTTGTACAACTCGAGACCGGCACCGTTGACGAGGATCGTGACGGGACCGAGTTCCGCGCGGACCTGCGCGAAGGCTGCTGCGACCTGCTCTCGGTCCGAGACGTCAACCTTGTATTCGAGTTCTCCGCCCGAGGGGTTCAGGTCGAAGACGGCGACCTGGTGGCCGTCCTTACGCAGACGTTCCGCGATTGCCTTGCCGATTCCTGAGCTTCCGCCGGTGACGACGGCTGTCTTCACGCCCATGCTTCGGCACCCACGATCGTGGTGCGGCGCATGAGGCGCTCGGACGACGGATCGTACGGAAGCGCCCGGTGGAGCATTCCGGTGTTGTCCCAGACGACGAGGTCTCCGACCGTCCACTCGTGCGAGTAGACGAAGCGCTCCTGCGTGGTCCACGTGAGGAGCTCGTCGAGCAGCTCGCGGCTCTCGTCGGGGCGCATGCCCACGATACGATCGGCCGTTGCTCCGATGGCGAGAGAACGTCGGCCGTCGAGGCGATCCCACACGAGCGAGGTCTCGTGTTCGGGAAGCCTGCGCCATCCCTCGACCTGTTCGTCGGTGGGGTCCGGGTACACCAGGCGCTGCGCGGCCTCGAAGCTGTGGACCACTCGGAGTCCCTCGTAGCGCTTCTTCTCATGGTCGGGCAGGTTTTCGTACGCCGCGTAGGTATTGGCGAACTCGGTTCCGCCACCGATCATCGCGACGTGTCGCGCAGTGAGCGTCGTGGCCTTGGCCGGGACGTCGTTGGTGGTGTCGTCGATGTGCCAGCAGAAAGTACCTTTGAGGTACTCGGCCGTCGGTGTCTTCGCGGGATCGAGTGAGACAGTGAAGATTTCCTGGCCCGGTGCCGGCTGCACCACCTTTCCGAGCCGACGGCTGAAGGCCAGCTGGGCCTCGTCGTCGAGGTTCAGGCCGCGGATGAGCAGCACCCCCCGCCATTTGAGCGCCTCGACGAGTTGTGCCACCACCGCGTCGTTGTCGAGGTCGTCGAGCCCGGTGACTTCTACACCGAGCGAAGGACTGAGGGCTGTTGTCTCAATCACAAGAATCTCCCTTCCGGATGTGAGAACCATACTCTCGTCTGCTTGCGGGTTGCAAGACCGGATTTGTCCGGGTTCGGCGGGTTTAGTCAACCTCTGCCGTGGTGGCACGAATCACGTTCTGGGGTAGGCGTGAGGCAGTTGACTTGGTACAGTCGCGTCCAATAGATCTCTGATTCTCAGATGCGAGAATATTATTTCCACCAGTGTGAGGAGACGGAATGTCACCGCAGGACAACGGGTCGACCGCAGTAGTCGACGGCGCTACATCGACGGGTGTGACGAAACCCCTGCTCATCGACGGCGAACTGGTCACTCTCGACAAGACCTTCCCGTCCTACAATCCTGCGACCGGCGAACTGTACGGACACGCCCCGGATGCCGGGGTCGAGCAAGCCGAAGCTGCCGTCGCCGCTGCTCGCCGTGCATTCGATACGACCACCTGGTCGACCGACGTCGAATTCCGCATCAAGTGCCTGGATCAGCTGCATCGGGCGTTCCAGGACCACAAGGAAGAGATCCGGGAGATTCTGATCGCGGAGGTCGGCGCGACTTTCGTGTCCACCCACGCCAATCAGCTCGAAGCTCCCATCGGGATCATCAAGTACTACGCCGATCTCCTGCGTGAGTACTCCTTCGAGGAAGACAAGGGTGAGATCGAGATCCGCGGTCAGAAGCACCGCCGCTGGGTCGGAAAGGAAGCGGCGGGAGTCGTCGCCGCCATCACCGCATACAACTACCCGGTGCAGCTGGGCCTGGCCAAGCTGGCACCGTCCCTCGCTGCCGGGTGCACCGTGGTCCTCAAGGGAGCTCCCGACACTCCGATCATCACCAACGCCATCGGCGAGCTCATCCAGAAGTACACCGACATCCCCGCGGGCGTCGTGAACATATTGTCGTCGTCGGGAATCCCCGTCGGGGAGATCCTGACCACCCACCCCGAAGTCGACGTCGTCACGTTCACCGGCTCCACACCGGTCGGTGCGCAGATCATGGCCGCGGCTGCACCCACGATGAAGAAGGTGTTCACCGAGCTCGGTGGCAAGTCGGCTCTGATCGTGCTCGAGGACGCGGACCTGGCCACTGTCGCCCAGTTCGCCGCCTTCAGTATCTGCTCGCATGCCGGCCAGGGTTGCGCGCTGACCACGCGCCTTCTGGTGCCGCGCGAGAAGCACGACGAGATCGTCCAGGCCGTCGCAACGATGATGGCCAACGTGCCGTTCGGCGATCCGACGAACCCCAAGATGTACATGGGTCCGCTCATCAGCGCGAAGCAGCGCGACAAGGTCGACGGACTCGTGCAGCGCGCGATCGAGGCCGGTGCCACGCTGGCGGCCGGCGGCAAGGCCGTCTCTCCCGGCTATTTCTACGAGCCGACCCTGGTCGCGAACGTCGACCCGTCGAGCGAGATCGCCCAGGAAGAGGCGTTCGGCCCGGTCCTCGCTGTGATCCCGTTCGACGACGAAGAGGACGCCGTCCGAATCGCCAACCATTCGAAGTACGGTCTGTCGGGCGGTATTCTCACCGCCGACGACGAGCGCGGCATCGCGATCGCACGCCGCATCCGGACCGGCAGCTTCGGTATCAACGGCGGCAACTACTTCAGCCCCGATATGCCCTTCGGTGGATACAAGCAGTCGGGCATCGGCCGCGAAATGGGCCAGGAAGGTCTGGAGGAGTTCCTCGAGACCAAGTCGTACGCGCTGGCGGTCAAGGCGTGAGGCCGCTGGACGGGATTCGCGTCCTCGAGGTCGCGATGTACGGGTTCGTTCCCTCGGCGGGCGCGGTGCTCGCCGAGTGGGGCGCCGACGTCATCAAGGTCGAGCACGCCGTCACCGGTGATCCGCAGCGTGGCCTTCGCCAGATCGGCCACATGCGCGTCGAGGGCGACCCGAATCCCAATGTCGAACATGCGAATCGCGGGAAGCGCAGCATCGGCGTCGATATGAGCACGCCCGAGGGCAAGGAACTTCTCCACGATCTCGCTCGCAACTGCGACGTGTTCCTGACGAGTTTTCTCCCGCAGGCCCGGACGAAGTTCGGTATCGACGTCGACGACATTCGGGCCGTGAACCCGAAGGTGATCTACGCGCGCGGAAGCGCGCTCGGTCCACGCGGCGAAGAGTCGGACAAGGGCGGCTACGACATGACCGCCTTCTGGGCGCGAGGGGGAATCGCTGCCACTCTCACCCCGCCGGGGACCGAAGGCATGATCACCCCTCCGGGGCCGGCGTTCGGCGACACCATCTCCGGGACGAACCTCGCGGGCGGTATTGCGGCAGCACTGTTCAAGCGTGAACGTACCGGCGAGCCGTCGATCGTCGACGTGTCGTTGCTCAGCAGTGGTGTGTGGGCGATGGGCCACGGGATCGCGTTGTCGGTGCACATGAACGACCACATGGTGGCGCCGGTACCCGGCGGACACGGCGCAGTGACCAACCCGCTGTCCGGGTTGTACGAGACGGCGGACGGACGATTCTTGTCGTTCGTGATGCTGCAGCCGACGAAGTACTGGGCCGAGGTGTGCACGCTCATCGAGCGCCCCGAACTGATCGACGATCCCCGCTTCGCCGATGCGGAGCAGATTGCTGCACACACCGCAGAGGCCGTCGAACTCCTTCGTGAGGCCATCCGCACCCGCACGCTCCCCGAATGGACCGAGCGTTTCGGAAGCCTCTCCGGTCCGTGGGCGCCCGTGCAGGACTCTCTGCAGGTGGCGAGCGACCCCCAGGTTCGGGCGAACGAGTACATCATCAAGGCCGGTGAGCTCGAATTGGTCAGTAACCCCGTCCAATTCGATGTCACCGCCCCGTCGTCGGGAGCGGCTCCCGAATTCGCTGCTCAGACAGAGGAGGTCCTACTCGAGCTCGGTCTCGACTGGGATCGGATCATCGCCCTCAAGGCTGCCGGCGCAGTTACCTAGTTCGGCAGTCATCCAGTTCGTCGGGAGAGCCCATGCCATACATCGCTTCGATCGGTACGTACCTGCCATGCTGGGGTACACCTGACTCCCGGGTTCCGGGAGACGACGAGGACGCGATCACGCTTGCTGTCGAAGCAGGTCGCGCCGCACTCGAATCCGGAGGTTCGGTCGAGTACGTCGTACTCGTGAGTCGCGACCTTCCGCTCACGGAGAGCAGCAATGCCGCGGTGCTCCTCGCAGGACTCGGCCTCGATCCCGAGCTCGAGGTCATCGAGCGATTGGGTGGGGCTCCCGCGACACTGGACGCACTCGGTTCCGCCAGACCTCGAACACTCGTGATCGGGGTCGACATCGACGCTGCCGGCGCGGCGGCTGCGCTCACTGCAGAACGCGGACTGCAGGTGCGCACTGCCGCGCGGGTATCTCGGAGCCTGCCGGTCCGCACCCGGAACAGTTCGGGAGACGTCCACGACTACGGCGATCCGCGGCTGTTGAAGAAGCGCGGTTACCTTGCGTCCCTCGCGACGGCGTGGGTGGATACACCCGTGGTCGTGGCGGGTATGGGGCCCAAGGACGCAGCACCGCTCGCCGGCGACCCGGTGACGCTTCCCACCACTGGCGCGAGCTCCAGTCTGTTCGCGTTGGCGGCCATGGCGGAAGCAGGCACGACCGGCCCACTGGTGGGGATCGAGCAGGCGAGTCTGTCGGGGATCACGGTCGCGGACGGCTCGGCTTCGGTTCAGCGTCGGGAGCGGGCTGCGCAGCTTCTGCCCACGTCCGTGGAACTCGCGGAAGGCGAGATTCCCATCTCTCTCGCCGCATACGAGCGGGCTTTCGAAGCGAAGGTCCGATGGGAAGCGGGAAAGTTCTCCGACAGCGACGAACTGGACTTCCCGCCCCGATACCGGGTGGACCACGACGGAACGCTGAAGACCGACTACAACTTCGTCGAACTTCCGCGGACCGGCGCCGTCTACACCGAGGTGACCGTGCACGTACCGGTGCCCGGCCTGAAGACTCCGTACACACTCGTGATCGTCGAACTCGACGATGTGGGAGTGCGGGCGCTGGTACGGGTCACCGGCGTCGAAGCGGGCACGGTCGACATCGGCGACCGCGGCAGGCTGGTGCTCAGACGTGTGGCCGTCCGCTCGGGTGTACCCGATTACGGCTATGCATTCGAGCCCGACATCGCGGGCACGGCAGGCGCAGGAACGGAGGAGGCGGCATGAGGAACGTAGCGATTGTCGGTGCAGGCATGACACCATTCGCGGAACATTTCGCGCTGGGTATCAGAGATCTGCTGCCGATGGCGTTCTCCGAGTGTGCTGCGAGCATCGACAAGGGGCTCGACCTCTCGGATCTGCAGGCGGCCTGGTTCGGCTCGATGGGTACCTCCGACGGCTTCCCGTCGGGCATTCTCGCCGACACTCTGGGCCTGCGCGACATTCCTGTCACCCGAGTCGAGAATTCGTGCGCAACCGGACACGATGCGATACGAAATGCCATGTTCGGCATAGCGTCCGGAGCCTACGACGTAGCGCTCGTCATGGGGGCCGACAAGCTGCGTGAGACGGCGTCGAAGGGCATGCTGTGGGAATGGGAGGCGATGTCCCGCGACATGGCCTGGGATTACCCCCTCGGGCTCGCGCAGGCGGGATTCGCGCTGCACGTGCGCAGATACCTGCACGAATCGCCGGCGACTCGCGAACACATGGCGATGGTCGCGGTGAAGAACCACCACAATGCGATGAACAACCCCAAGGCGTGTCGACGATTCGAGCTCACCGTCGAAGAGGCGCTCGCCGCGGACACCGTCGTCACGCCTTTCGGAGTCTACGACTGCGCGCCACAGAGTGACGGCGCCGCTGCGCTGGTCCTGGTCGCCGAGGATGTGGCCGACAGATTCACCGACCGTCCGGTGTGGATACGTGGCAGCGGCGTAGGACTCGATTCCGTTATGCACCAGCATAAACGCGACATGACGTCCTTCCCGGCGACTGTACGCGCGGCCAAGCAGGCGTTTGCGATGGCCGGCCTGACTCCGTCCGACATCGACGTGGCGGAGGTGCACGACTACTTCACGGGTATCGAGTTGATCAGCTACGAAGATCTCGGGTTCGCCGAGAAGTTCGAGGCATTCAAACTCATCGAGTCCGGTGGTTCGGGTGTCGGAGGATCGCTGCCCGTCAATCCCAGTGGAGGGCTCAACACGAAGGGCCACCCTCCGGGCGCCACCGGAGTCGCTCAGTGCGTCGAACTGTTCGAGCAGCTACGCGGTGACGCCGTCAACCAGGTGGACGGAGCTCGGTTCGGGCTGGCGCACAATGTGGGAGGGCCTACTGCCGTTGCGGCCGTGACGATCCTGGAGGCGGCAGCAGGCTGATAGTCGGCACGGGAACCCGCGTACAGGCAACTGTGACGCGGGTTTTCGTCGTGCCGTGACCCCCCTTCGTGATGCCCGTTCTGTCGGGATCTGCCAAAAGTTGCCGGGGTGCAAGATTGCCGTTCTGTAAATTGAACAAATGGGTTCTGTTTTATGTGAACTGATATTGCCGTCAGCGCGAGAACGTCCTACTGTGGGAGCCGTCACAAGTACTTCGTCTCTTGTTCTGGGCGGCACGATTCCGGTATCGCGATGAAAGTTGAGTTCGGATGATTTCCACGGTTTCCAAACGGGTGGGGCGCAGCATTCTGGTTGTCCTGCTGGTCACGATTGCGGTCGTCGCCCTGCTCAGTTTCGCACCGGGATCGGTTGCCCAGGTGATTCTGGGCGAGAACGCCACGCCCGAAGCGGTCGCACAGATGAACTCCGAACTCGGCCTGGACCAACCGTTCTGGGTGCGGTACATCGAGTGGCTCGGCAACGCCGTCCGCGGCGATCTCGGTACCTCCCCACTCACGGGGCAGTCGGTGAGCGAGGCGATCGTCGAGCGCCTGCCCGTCACGCTCCAACTCGCGGCCATGGGCCTGATCATCGCGTTGGTCGTGTCCCTCGTGATGGGAATCGTCTCGGCATCGCGACCGGGAAGCAAAGTCGACCGGGGTATCAACGCCCTGTCTGCCGTATTCCTCTCGGTGCCTGCCTTCATTGCCGGCCCGGTGCTGATCTACTTTCTCGCCATCCAATTGCAGATCTTCCCCGTGATGGGCTGGTCGCGGATGAGTGAAGGTCTCGGCGACAACCTGCGCGGTGCGTTCCTCCCGGCGATCGCGATCGCGCTCACCGAGATTGCCGCATTCCACCGACTGCTGCGTACCGACCTCATCGGTACGCTTCGCGAAGACTTCGTGGCGTCGGCGCGAGCCAAGGGGATGCCTTCCTGGTACGTGATGCTCCGGCACGCGCTGCGGCCGTCGTCCTTCTCGCTCATCACGGTCGCGGGTATCAACCTCGGACGACTGATCGGCGGCACCGTGATCGTCGAAACACTCTTCGGTCTACCGGGATTGGGGCAGTTGGTTGCCTCGTCCATTACATCACGTGACGTCATCATGGTGCAGGGCATCGTCGTCTTCATCGCGGTCGTGTACGTCGGTATCAACACCCTCGTCGACCTCAGCTACCAAGTCATCGACCCGCGGGTCAGGAAGGTGGTCGGAGCATGACGCAGGTCGCGCTCGAGAAGCGCGGGGGCGACATCCCCGCAGGAAGCACCGCCGCGGCGTTACCAGACGTCCCGGTCGTCAAGAAGCAGCGTTCGATCCTGGTCTACCTGTCGATCGTCTGGCTCGTGGTCATCATCGGTGCCGCGATCTTCGCGGGCCTGCTTCCCATTGCGCCATACGACGTTCCGATCGGATCGCCTCGGCTGTCTCCGTCGTTCGAATCGTTCGACCTACTCCTGGGAACCGACACGCTCGGTCGATCGATGCTGTCGCGCATCATCTACGGTGCGCAGGTCTCGCTGGTCATCGGTGCAGTCGCCGGCTTGACCGGATTCGTGATCGGCTCCTTCTTCGGTCTGATCTCCGGCTACTTCGGCAAGAAGCTCGACTCGGTGATCACCCTGATCACCGATGCCATGCTCGCGTTCCCCCCGCTGATCCTGCTCCTCGCGCTGGCATCCATCCTCACCCCGAGCGTGCCGACCATGCTGTTGGGGCTGGGCCTGATGGCCGTTCCGTCGTTCATCAGATTGTCGCGTGCGAATACGCTCGCCTGGTCGTCTCGTGAATTCGTCAGGGCTGCAAAGAACATGGGTGCCGGTAACGGCCGCATCCTGTTCAGGGAGATCACGCCGAACGTGATCGCGCCCCTCGCGTCCTACCTGCCCATCGTGATGGCGGCGCTGATCGTCGCGGAAGGCTCGCTCAGCTTCCTCGGCCTCGGCATTCCGCCGCCGCAGCCGAGCTGGGGCGGAATGATCAACGATGGCAAGGACGCGCTGTCCACGTCACCTCACCTGGTGATGGTTCCCTCGGTCGTCATCTTCCTCACGGTATTCGGCCTCAATCAGGTAGGCGATTTCCTCCGCACCAAGTACGACCGCACGTTGCACGACTGAGATCACCTCAGCGCGCCCGGTCGTAGTTCCGTAGTACATGAAAGCATGAGAGGTCGAGAATGATCCGACACAGACGCATAGCGGCCGTATTCGCGGCGGCGTGCTCCGCAGCACTGGTTCTGGGTGCATGCGGTTCCGGAGGAGACTCCGGGTCCGAGAACAATTCAACCGCTGCCACAGTAGAAGCGGGTGAGCCCGTTGCCGGCGGCACCGCACGTGTCCTGCAGATGGGTGAACCGCGGTCTCTCGACCCCGCGGCCCTGTCCAACACGTGGGCGCACCAGCCCCTGCTCGGAAACGCGCTCTACGGCACCTTGATGATCACGAACAACGACACGTTCGAGATCGAATACAAGATGGCCACGGACTTCTCGAGCGACGACGGTGGCAAGACATTCAGCCTCACCCTCCAGCCCGATCTGGTCTTCAGTGACGGCACACCTCTCGATGCCGCCGCAGTGAAGTACAACTGGGACCGGCTCAAGGACCCGGCCCTGGGTTCCACGACCATTCGCCAGGCAGTGGAGGTGGAATCCACCGAGGTGGTCGATCCGGTGACGTTGCGCATCACGATGGTCGAGCCGAACCCACAGTTCGGCCAGGCTCTCGTCGCGGGAGCCCTCAACTGGGTTGCCTCGCCTGCGGCGCTCGAACAGGGACGTGAAGCGTTCGATCGGAACCCGATCGGTGCCGGCCCGTTCACTCTGGTCAACTGGGCGCGCCAGGATGTGATCGAACTGGAGAAGAACCCCCAGTATTGGGACGCGCCCAAGCCGTACCTCGACAGTCTGACAGTTCGCACGGTGGCCGATGCCAGCCAGAGGTCGAACACGATGACCACCGGGGGCGCCGATCTGACCGCAGAAACGAGTTGGAGCAACGTCAACAAAGCAGACGCCGCGGGACTCCAGTACGTCGTGACCTCCACCGGTGGAGGTCAGTTCGCAGGCATGAACCAGCGGCGTGCACCGTTCGACGATGAGCGCGCACGCCGGGCGGTCTCATTGGCTGTCGATCTCGATGCTGTGAACACCGTGGTCTACAACGGTGAGGGAGAGGTCCCCGCCACGTTGTTCCCGGAGGATTCTCCGTTCTACGCCGATGTTCCTCTCGGTGAGACGAACGTCGAAGAGGCACAGTCCCTGTTCGACGAACTCGCAGCAGAGGGCAAGCCGGTCAACTTCACCTTCCTGTCGTACCCGACGACGGAAAGCCGTGTACTCGCAGAGTCCATCCAGGCTCAGCTCAGCGCCTTCGAGAATGTCGAGATGAACGTCGAGGTCACCGACTTCGCCGCGGTGACCGCGCGAGCGGGCGCACGCGATTTCGACATGCTCATTTCGTCTGCGGTCACTCAGGATCCGGATTACGCACTGTCGATGGCGTTCACATCGGACTCCACCGGAAACTTCATGGGCGTCAACAATCCGGAACTCGATGCTGCGCTCGAACGCGGCCGGTTCGGCGCGACCCAGGAAGAACGCAAGGCGGCCTACGACGAGGTGCAGCAGATCCTTGCAGACACCGTGGTGGGTCTCTGGTACACCCGGGCGTTGCCGTCGGTGACGTTCAGCGAGGACACGCACGGGGTGCAGCTTTTCAGCCTCGGCGCGACCCTGCCCGAAGAGCTCTGGATCAGTAACTAGCCGACACGACCGAAAGGGCCGGCTCACCGTGAATGCTCAGCCGCTTCTCGAAGTGAGAAATCTACGTGCCTACATCGGCACGCCGCGAGGCACCGTCCGTGCTGTGGACGATGTGTCGCTGACCCTGGACTCCGGACAGGCGCTGGGTATCGTCGGTGAGTCCGGCTCCGGCAAGTCGGTCATGGCCCGCGCGATCATGGGCCTGATGCCACCGCGCTCGGGCCGCTCGGGTGAGGTCACGTTCCAGGGACGTGATCTGTTGTCGCTGAGCAAGAAGGAGAAACTGGAGATCTGGGGAAACCAGATTGCCATGGTCTTCCAGGATCCGGGACGCTCCCTCAATCCTGTTGTGCGGGTAGAACGTCAGCTCACCGAGGGAATGCGGCGACACCTCGGCGTGAGCAAGTCCGAGGCCCATGATCGCGCACTGAAACTCCTGGACGAAGTGGGTGTACCCGATCCGGAGCGTCGCCTGACGAACTATCCACACGAGATGTCGGGCGGCATGCGACAGCGTGTGATGCTCGCGATCGCCTTGGCGTGTGAGCCGGATCTTCTGATCGCGGACGAACCGACCACGGCCTTGGACGTGACCGTGCAGCGTCAGATCCTCGACCTGCTCCGCCGCGTCCAACGCGATCGGAACATGGCGATGATGCTCATCAGCCACGACCTCGCCGTCGTCGCCGGACGTACCGATCGGGTGGCGGTCATGTACTCGGGTCGTCTCGCGGAGATCGGCTCCACTCGCGAAGTCTTCGACGCGCCTATGCATCGCTACACACACGCGCTTCTGGGCGCGACACCGTCGATCGATCACGAGAGACATTCCCCTCTGCGTCTGATCGAAGGGTCGCTTCCCGATCCGACGTCGCCCCCCGAGGGGTGCAGGTTTGCTCCTCGCTGTGCGCACGCAGAGGACGCATGCTCGTCTGCGCCGATCGAGCTCGAATCCTTCGGCGTCGATCACGACGTCGCGTGCGTGAACCCCGTCAAGGTTCCGGTGGGGTCTGTATCCGGAGGTGAATCACATGGCAGGTAGTGGTACCGCGCATCTGCGCGGCGACGAAGCATTGCTCTCGGTGCAGGATCTCGTCGTCGAGTACCCGTCGAAGGCCGGCACGGTGCAGGCGGTGTCGAAGATCAGTTTCGATCTGCTTCCCGGCGAGACGCTGGGCATCGTCGGCGAATCAGGGTGTGGGAAGTCGACCACCGGCCGTGCCGTCCTCCGGCTCGATCGGGTGACGGCGGGCCGGATCAGGTTCGGCGAGGAGTGGATCGAGGATGTGAGCGAGAAGCACATGCGCTCGCTACGCCGCGACATGCAGATGATCTTCCAGGATCCGGTGTCGTCGCTCAATCCGCGTCGCGCTGTCAAGGACATCGTCGTCGAAGGCATGACCGTCGCCGGAGCGGATGCCGCTGAGCGCGAGAAGAAGTCCGCATCGATGCTCGAGCAGGTCGGACTTCCCGGCGACCGGTTCGCGGAGATACTGCCGCGGCAGTTGTCCGGTGGTCAGGCACAGCGTGTCGCGATCGCGCGTGCACTCGCGCTCGGGCCACGCCTGTTGATCTGTGACGAACCGGTTTCGGCACTGGACGTTTCGGTGCAGGCCCAGATCCTCAACCTCATCGAAGAACTCAAGGCGGAGTTCGATCTGACGGTGGTGTTCATCGCCCACGACCTCGGTGTGGTTCGCACCGTGAGTGACAACGTGATGGTGATGTATCTCGGCAAGGTCTGCGAGTTCGGCGACTCCATCGAGCTCTACGACGACCCTGCGCATCCCTACACCCGCGCACTGCTGGACTCTGTGCCGCTGACCGATCCGGACAAGGCTTTCGCAGGGCCGGCGCTGGCAGGAGATGTGCCGTCGCCGCTCGCCCCGCCGACGGGATGTCGTTTCCGGACGCGCTGCCCGCACGCGCAGGAGCGGTGCGAGACGGAAGAACCGGAAATGCGGGAGGTGCGACCGGGACAGTACGCGGCATGTCACTTCCCGCTGCCGTCCGTCATGGGGCGCGAGAATCTTTTCGAGGTCGAGACGATCGACCTCGAGGAGGCCGAAGCGTCGTAGCAGCCGATCAAGGAAACCGTAGGCCCTGAGAGTATTTCGGGGCCTACGGTTGTTCGCGAACGTACCGCAACACCAGGCTCCCGGACATGTCACGGGCCGAGCAGTATTGGAGACCGATATGGGCGAACAACGACGAGGCACCGCGATCGCGATGTCCGACGGCGAGCGCGACGAGTTCCTGCAGAATCAGCCGGTGTGCCGGGTGGCGACCGTCGGCACGGGCGGGCCCCATCTGAGTGCACTGTGGTACGTCTGGGACGGAAAGGCGTTGTGGCTCAACTCCCTGGTCCGTAGCCAACGTTGGACCGATATCGATCGCGATGCGCGGCTCGCTGTGATCGTCGACGACGGAGGTGCCGACTTCATGAGCCTTCGAGGTGTGGAACTGCGCGGGCGAGCAGTGAGAGTCGGAGAGGCTCCACGGCGCGGCGACGATGTCGACGAACTCATCGAACCGGAAAGGCTTTTCGCCGGCAAGTATGCGGGCGGACGCGACTTCTCCTACGACGGCAGGCACGCGTGGTGCAAGCTCGAACCGACGAAGATCGTGAGCTGGGATTTCAGCAAAATGCGTAAGTGACGGTCGTACTGGCGTTGCCCCGGCACGGGAGGACCGTGCCGGAGCAACGTGTCAGGCAGAGAGTTTGCTGAGCGGGTGCTGTGGCGAGACGAACTTCGCCCGATCGCGGTCGGCGACCGATCGGATGTCGATCGCGCCGATGCGCTCGTCGCAGACCTTGACGAGGTTGTCGAGGATCTCCGGGTCGAGCCGATTCCACCGGTCCCGTGTCAGGAGCACTCGTAGCCTGTGGAAGAACTCCGGTGGGGTGATGCCGAACTCGACGAAGATGTCTTCGTCGGGCCCGCCGTTCCAATGCCTCCACTTCAAGGCGAAGGCCAGCATTGCAGCTTCGTCTCTCATCGTGCCTCCTCCTGTAATGCGGTGGTGATTCGACCTACCGCAGTTGGTCTTTCATGACTTTTCCGGTGGCGCCGAGTGGTAGCGCATCGAGGTATTCGACGAATCGAGGTGCCTTGAACCCCGCCATGCGTTCGCGGCTCCAGGCGATCAGATCGGCAGCAGGCACCGGATCGCTCGAGACGACGAATGCCTTGCCTACCTGGCCGAGCCGGTCGTCGGGGACGCCGATGACGGCAACCTGGTCGACGGCGGGGTGCTCGAGCAGGAAACCTTCGATCTCCGCGGGGTAGGCGTTGAAACCCCCGACGATGAACATGTCCTTCTTACGTCCGACGATGCGGAGGCGCCCTTCCGGGTCGAGCGCGCCGAGGTCGCCGGTGTGCAGCCAGCCGTTGTCGTCGATCGCCTCGGCGGTGCCCTTCGGATCGTCGAGATAGCCTTGCATGACGTTGTAGCCGCGGATGAGTACTTCGCTGTCGTCGGCGATACGGATCTCGATGCCGTCGCACGGCTTTCCGACCGTGGTGGCAATCTGCTCGAACGTGTCGCCGGAGCGTGATGCGGTGGCAGTTCCGCCTTCGCTCAATCCGTACCCCGTCATGATTGTCTCGAAGGGCAGTTCGTTCTTGATACGCCGAATGAGGTCGACCGGAATGTCTGCGGAACCTGTCACGGCGGCGCGCAGCGACGAGATGTCTCGCGCGGTGGAAGTGTTCAGCAGCGATTGGTAGAGGGTCGGGGGGCCCGGCAGCATCGTGACCTTCTCGCGTTCGACGAGTTCGAGCACCCCGTCGACGTCGAGGACAGGTACCGGCAGGACCGTGGCGCCGCGGATCATCGATGCGATCAGACCGGCCTTGTAACCGAACATGTGGAAGAACGGATTGACGATCATGTAGCGGTCGCCCTGGCGCAGATCGGCGAGATCGCACCATTCCGAAAACATCCGCAAGGTCTGCCTGTGGTTCATCATGACGCCCTTGGGGCGACCGGTGGTCCCCGAGGTGTACATGATGTCGGCGATGTCGTCGCCGCGCACCTTCACCTCGAACGGTTCTCCGCTGGAGAGGAAGTCGGACTTCAGATCGAACACCGGGACGGTTTCGGTGACCGTGAAGTCCTGTCCGAGGAAGCCCTTCTGGACAAGTACGGCCTTCGCCCCGCTCCGGCGGATGATGTCGGCGGCTTCGTCCTCCCGATAGCGGGTGTTGATCGGGACTAGGACACCGCCTGCGGTGAGCAGGCCGAACGCGGCGATCGCCCATTCGGCAGAGTTGGGACCCCAGATCGCCACCCGATCGCCCTTGCGGATGCCGGCGTCGGCGAAGGCACCGGCGGCTCGACGGATCCGGTCGGTGAGATCGGTGAAGGTGATCCGGAGGTCCCCGTCGACGACCGCTTCGGCAGTGCCGAAGCGGTCGCCCGAACTCAGGACCATCTCGGGGATGGTCTGCCAGCTCATACCTTCAGGAGCCTCGCAAGGTTGCCACCCATGACGAGCTTCTGGTCTTCCAGCGGAAGATGCTCGACGTGCTTGATGTAGGTGGTGGGCTCGGCGAGGCCCTCCGGATGCGGGTAGTCGGAACCGAACAGCACGCGCTCCGCGCCGATGAGGGCGGTCAGCTTGCTGAAGTCCTCCTCCCAGAACGGGCTCACGTGGATGCTCTTCTTGATGGCAGCGACCGGGTCCTGCATGCCGAAGCCCTCGGGCGCCTTCTTGTAGGTCTCTTCGAGGGTCTGCAGTACATGCGGCAGCCAGGAGGCGCCGTTCTCGATGACCGCGATCCGCAGTTCGGGGAAGCGGAAGAGCGCACCGTGGCACACCCAGGAAGCGACCGCGTCCTGGATCGGGCGCCATTCGCTGACCATACGGAACGCGTTGGTCACGAACGGGAGCATCTCGGCGCCCGTGCCGTCCCACTCCTGGTTGTAACGGGCGTAGCCACTGTCGGAGGAGTGCTGGGTGACCAGTACGTCGAGCTCGACGACGCGCTTCCAGAACGGGTCGAACTCGGGGAGTGCGAACGACCGCGGTCCCTTGAATCCGGGTACCGGTGCGGGACGCACGAGGATGGCCTTCGCGCCGCGCTCGACACACCACTCGAGCTCTTCGATCGCCTTCTCGACGATGGGCAGGCTGATGACAGGAACGGTGTAGATGCGGTCCTTGTAGTTGAATCCCCAGGTCTCGTACAGCCACTGGTTGAGTGCGTGGACGACCGCGTGGATCAGGTCCGGATCGTCGCGCATGCGCTCTTCGACGAGGCTCGCGAGCGTCGGGAACATGAGGGTGCGCTCGATCTGGAGCTCATCCATCAGCTCGAGACGTGCGGCCGGGTCGCGGAAGGCCGGGATCGACTTCATCGGCTTGCCGAAGATCTCCCGCTTGCTCTTACCTTCGGGATTGCCGTTCTTGAAGTAATCCTCCATCGCACCGGGCCGGGCGACGACCTCGAAGGTGGGGTTGGGGATGTACTCGCTGATCTGATTTTTGATCGCGATCTTCGTTCGGCCGTCGACCTGGACGTACTTGATCGCACCCTTGTACTTCTCCGGGAGGAACTTCGTCAGCGCCTCTTCGGTCTCGTACAGGTGGTTGTCCGCGTCGAACAGCTGGTACGGCAACTCTTTCGCTGTCATCAGAAATGCTCCTTCTCTCGTTGTGAGAATACTATTCTCTTACGATGCGTGCCGCAATATCCTTTCGGACCAAGAACTTCTGGATCTTGCCGCTTGCGGTGCGCGGGAAGTCTGCGATCTCGTGCAGTTCCTCCGGCCATTTCTGCTTCGCGATTCCCGCCTGCGCGAAGTGCGTCCTCATGTCGTCGAGGGTGGGCAGGGTGTGCCCCGGATGCAGCCTCAGGACCGCTGCGGCATGTTCGCCGAGGCGTTCGTCGGGGGCCGAGACGACCGCGGCCTCCGCCACCGACGGGAGGGTGAGCAGTACCTCCTCCACCTCGAGGGCGCTGATGTTCTCGCCACCACGGATGATGAAGTCGGCCTTGCGGTCGGTGATGGTGAGATAGCCGTCGTCGTCGAGTACTCCGATGTCGCCGGTGTGGTACCAGCCCTCGTCGTCGAACGCTTTCGCGGTGAGTGCCGGGTCGGTGTACCCGGCGCACAGATCCGGTCCGCGGCTGAGGATCTCTCCTTCGTCGGTCAGCCGGATCTCCACACCCGGTGCAGGGTTGCCGTCGGTGTAGAGCCGTTTGTCCTCCGGGGCTGTCGGCAGTGAGCTCGTGATGGACGGGTGTTCGGTGCTGCCGTAGGCGCGGAAAACCGTGATGCCGTAGTCGGCGAGCCGGCGTGTCACCGCTGCCGGAACTGTGGATCCGCCGAGGCCCGCGTACTTCATGAACGGGATGTGCCGCTCAGGGGAGAAATCGGGATGATCGACGAGGCTCGTCATGAAGTAGGTGGCGCCACCGCCGACCACGAGCGCGTCGCTTTCCATGAGTTCGAGTGCTCGCTCGGGATTCCACACGTCCAGCAGGTTGATAGGGCTGCCGTCGAGGATCGGGATGAGGAAGGCATTGACCATGCCGATGAAATGGCCGACCGGCGCGGCGGTCAACTGCTTGCCGCGGTCGGCAGGGTAGCGCGCGGAGAGTTGCCGGGTCTCGCATCCGATACTCCGATGGCTGTGGATCACACCCTTGGGATTGCTCGTGGTGCCGGACGTGAACGCGAACAGTGCGGGGCCTGCCGTGTCGGTGGGCAACACGCCCTCGAACGGTTCGTCGTCGAGCAGGTCTTCGAACGAATCCTGGCCCACGACGCCGACGATCGGGATGTCGGAGCACAGGTCGGGTTGGAACTCCATGCTGCCGAAGCGCTCCGCGCTCACGAACGCCTTGGGCTTCGCCTCGCCCAGAATGTAGGCAAGTTCCTTGCGCCCGTAGAAGTGGACGATCGGCACGATCGCGGCGCCGAGGAACGACGATGCCCAGAAGACCGCCGCGGCCTCCATCCAGTTGGGGAGCTGGAATGCGACCGTGTCGCCGGGGCCGACGCCGCGTTTGTGCAGGCCGGACGCGAGCCGCCGCGCCATGAGGTCGACGTCGGCGAACGTTCCCTCCCAGGGGCGTACGTCGGAGAAGACTCGGAATTCGGTGTCCGGGGCCGCTTTCAGGCCGCGGGCAAGGAGGTCGCCGAGTGTGTCGCGCGTCCACCATCCTTCGTTTTCGTAGCGTTCGACGAGCTCGGGAGGTATCTGCCGCATCTGTTGCGCTCCAGGTGGTTGCGGAGCGTGTCGCTCCTGGTGGTTGCGGAGCCGCGCCGAGGTACACCGCGGCGTCGGCGGAGTTCCTGCCGGCCTTCACCGGCATGTGAGCATGTTATTCTCCATAAGTAAGAATTCCAATATCACCTGGGAGAATTGCCCTATGGTCGAGCTCGAACTGGACGACGGATTGGCGGTCCTCACGATCGATCGTCCGCAGGCGCGCAATGCGATCTCGCTCGAAACGATGGACCGGCTCGATGAGACGCTCGACAAGGTGGGCGACGCCCGCGTGCTGGTCATCACCGGCGCCGGCGACCGCGCTTTCGTCTCGGGAGGCGACCTCAAGGAACTGGCCAAGCTGCGGACGGTGGAAGAGGCTGCGGGCATGGCGCGGCGCATGCGCACGATCTGTGACAGGATCGCCGCTTTTCCGGGTCCGGTGGTGGCAGCGCTCAACGGCCATGCGCTCGGAGGCGGCGCGGAGTTCGCCGTGTCGGCCGATATCCGCGTCGCTGCTCACGACATCAAGATCGGGTTCAATCAGGTCTCGCTCGCGATCATGCCCGCGTGGGGCGGGGCCGAGCGGCTCGCCGCGCTCGTGGGTCGAGGCAAGGCACTCATGCTTGCGGGGTCCGGCGTGATCCTCGGGGCCGAGGATGCTCATCGCATCGGTCTCGTCGATCGAGTGTTGCCGCGAGAGTCGTTCGACGAGGGCTGGCGCTCGCTCGCACGCTCGCTTGTCAACGAATCCTCGGGTTCGATCAAGCGCGTCATCTCCGGCGCGACGCCGGACGAGGCGATCGATGCGTTTGCTCAATTGTGGGTCGCCGAGGCTCATTGGGAAGCCGCAGACAAGGTGATGAACCGCGGAAAATAACCCCCGGGCTGCGTGAGGCCGCACACATTTTCGATGTCATGGGTGAGCGTACATGTTGTATGTGTGACTCATGTGGGGAAATTTCGGACATTTCGTTGAATAGTGAACCGACTGGCGTCAAACCGACACGCCGCTGATGAACGCAAGACACGTACTCTGTGATGGATTCGTAACCCTTTCGTTACCGAGAGGCCGCTCAGAGGAACGCTGTTTTGTCTTTCACTGCCGAAAATCTTGCTCCGACCGTGACATCCCGACGCCGACCCGCTGCCGTGCGCATGGGGAGGTGGATATCGGTGGTCCTCGTTACCGGGGCCGTGACGGCGGCCGGAACGACGGCTGCCGGCGCCACTGACACGACCGTCACTGGCACGACTGCCCGCGCGCAGGCCGGGCTCTCGTGGACGGGGAGCAGTGAGTCGCTGTCCACGGCTCCGCAGGTGCTGTCCATCCCGGGCGTCGATGCGTCGAGCTACACGGAGAAACTGCGCAAGGCCACGGAACGCGAACAGCAGCGCATCGCAGAGGCGGCCGCGGCTCATCAGGCCGAACTGGATCGCATCGCGCGTGAGGCGGCGGAGCAGGCTGCTCGCGAAGAAGCTGCGCGGCGTCCCGCATCGGTGTTCCCGGCCGCAGGCGTCTTCACCTCCGGTTACGGTGCCCGGTGGGGCACCAACCACAACGGCATCGACATCGCAGGTCCTATCGGAACACCGATCCTCGCCGTCACCAATGGTCACGTGATCGAGACCGGACCGGCCTCGGGATTCGGGCTCTGGGTCCGCGTGCAGCAGGACGACGGCACCGTCGGCGTCTACGGCCACATCGATCAGTCGCTGGTCTCCGTCGGCCAGCCGGTCAGCGCCGGCGACCAGATCGCCACGATGGGCAACCGCGGACAATCCACCGGACCGCACCTGCACTACGAGGTCCACCTCGCCGACGGAACCAAGATCGATCCGGCTCCGTGGCTCGCGAGCCGTGGCATCCCGGTCCCCGGCGCGCACCTGTCGTAGTCGGTTCGGCCGGAGACGAAAGGGCCACGCGTACCCGTCGGGGGTGCGCGTGGCCCTTTCGTCATACGGTCACCAGATCTTCACCCGCTCCTCGGGTTCGAGGTAGAGCGCATCACCCGGCTTCACATCGAAGGCGGTGTGGAACGCATCGATGTTGCGCACGACGCCGTTGCACCGGAACTCCGGCGGTGAATGCGGGTCGACGGCGAGCCTGCGCGTCGCCTCCTCGTCGCGCACCTTTGTGCGCCACACCTGCGCCCACCCGAAGAACACCCGCTGCAGTCCGGTCAGCCCGTCGATGACCGGGGACTCCTCGCCACCGAGAGCGATCTCGTAGGCCTTCAACGCGATCGACAGTCCGCCCAGATCGCCGATGTTCTCCCCGATCGTGAAGCTGCCGTTGACGCGCTTGCCGGGAAGTGCCTTCGGTTCGAACTCGTCGTACTGGGCGATGAGAGCTGCAGTGCGCTTGCCGAATTCGCTACGGTCCGAGTCGGTCCACCAGTTCTCGAGGTTCCCGTCGCCGTCGTACTTGGCGCCCTGGTCGTCGAAGCCGTGACCGATCTCGTGCCCGATGACCGCGCCGATCCCGCCATAGTTCGCGGCATCGTCGGCATGCAGATCGAAGAACGGCGGCTGCAGGATCGCCGCGGGGAAGACGATCTCGTTCATGCCCGGGTTGTAGTAGGCGTTGACCGTCTGCGGAGTCATGAACCACTCGTCCCGGTCGACGGGGCCGCCGAGCTTGGCGAGTTCGCGGTCGTACTCGGCCGCGTAACCGCTGCGGTAGTTGCCCACCACATCGCGGGGGGTGATCGTCACCGCCGAGTAGTCCCGCCACTTGTCGGGGTAGCCGACCTTCGGGGTGAACTTGCCGAGCTTGCGGAGCGCCGCCTGCCGGGTGTCGGGGCTCATCCACTCCAGATCGATGATGCTCTGCCGGTACGCCTCGGTGAGATTCTCGACGAGCACCTGCATGCGGGTCTTCGCTTCGGCCGGGAAGTGACGTTCGACGTAGAGCTTGCCGACCGATTCGCCGAGGAGGTCCTGCACCAGCGACACGCCGCGCTTCCAACGTTCACGAATCTCCTCGGCGCCGGTGAGCGTGCGACCGTAGAACGCGAAGTTCTCGTCGACGAACGCGTCGGTCAGGTACGGGGCACGCGCGCGCAGCACCCGCCACGACGCCCACGCCTTCCAGTCGTCGAGCGACTCACCCGCCCACACCTGCGTGAACACCTCGAGGAAGCTCGGCTGCCGCACCACGATCTCGGCCCACTGCTCTGCGGTGGCACCTGTCGCGGTAATCCAGCCGATCCAGTCGAAATCGGGGAGATCGGTGAGCACCGAATCGAGGGTCACGAGGTTGTACGTCAGGTCGGCGTCGCGCCGCTTGACGACGTCCCAGTGCCCAGCGGCCAGTTTCGACTCGAGCGCCAGCACCCGCTGCGGATCATGATCGATGCCGGCGAGCGCGAACATCCGGCCGATGTGCGCGACGTACTCGTCGCGAATCTCGGCGTACTGGTCCTCGCGGTAGTAGGACTCGTCGGGCAGGCCGATACCGCCCTGCGCGACGTGCATGAGGTAGCGCTGGGAGTTCTTCGAATCGGTGTCGACGTAGTGGCCGAAGGAGCCGCCGACGCCCACCCGCTGCAACCGTCCGAGCACGGCTGCGAGTGCGGCGCGGTCGGCTGCACCCGCGACCGACGACAGTTCGTCGGTGATGGGCCCGAGCCCGGCAGCCTCGATCGTGGCGGTGTCCATGAAGCTCGTGAACAGGTCGCCGATCCTCTGCGCGTCCGTTCCGGGCGCGGCATCGGAATCGGCTGCCTCCCCGATGATCGTTCGCACATCGACCTCGGCCTTGTCGGCGAGGGTGCGGAAGGCGCCGTCGAGGGCGCGGTCGGCCGGGATCTCGTGTTCGGTGAGCCAACGGCCGTTGACGTGCTCGAACAGGTCGTCCTGGGCGCGGGTGCCCTCGTCGACGTGGTCGAGATCGATTCCGGATCGGGTCTCCGAGTGCGCAGTGGTCATGCCAACCATCCTTACACCCGTAACAGTCCGGATGCAGTAAGTGCTCGAACGCCGGAGAACCTGCGCACGTCGTCCGGCCGATCCCTACCATCGGGTCCGGAACCTACGGAGGGGAGATGAACACGGTGGCCAGCGGTGACGAACCGGTGTCGAAGGCGGCGATGCGCACGGAGATGGTCGTCGACGAGCGATTCCTACCCGTCGCCGACCTCTTCTTCCGGATGTTCGAGAAACCGGGTCAGGGAGGCGGCGCGATCGCCGCGTACCTGCACGGCGAACCGGTTCTCGATATCTGGGCCGGGTGGGCCGACAAGCAGCGTCGCTGGGCAAGCGACACGATCGTGCTGTCCTTCTCCACCGGAAAAGGTGTCGCCAGCACGGTGCTGCACCGTCTCGCCGAGCGCGACCTGGTGTCGTACGACGCACCGGTCGCGCAGTACTGGCCGGAGTTCGGCGAAGCCGGGAAAGAGAGCATCACCGTCCGCGAACTCATGTCGCATCGCGCGGGCCTCCACAAAGCGCGCGGGCTCGTCCCGGGACGCTTCGGACTCCTCGACTCGGAGAAGGTCGCTGCGGCACTCGCGGCATCGCCCCCGGATCCGCGTCGGCTGACAGGACCGGGCTATCACGCCGTGACCTACGGGAACCTCGTCGCGGAGGTCGCCGCTCGGGTCTCGGGTGTGCCGTTCCAGGATCTCGTTCGGCAGGAGATCGCCGAGCCGCTCGGCGCGGAGGAGTTCGGGGCGGCGGAGTTCTGGTATCGCGTGCCTCCCGAGCAGAGGCACCGCATCGCGCGAGTGTTTCCCAAGGTCAACTTCCTGCCCGCGCCGTGGGCGACCGCGGGCGCGGTGATGTCGCGGATGCCGGGTATCAAGGGCCTCGCCGAAGCGGGGATGGCGGAAGGATTCGACGAGGTGATGCGCAGTCCCCGGGCCCACGACGCCGTGATGCCAGGCTGGAACGGCGTATTCACCGCGCGTTCTCTGGCTCGGATGTACGGCGCGCTCGCGAACGGGGGTGCGCTCGACGATGCGCCCCGGAACGGTAGCGGTGGCCACCGGCTGCTGAAGGAGGAGACCGTCGAGCAGTTGCTCGAGGTACAGACACGTCGTCGCGACTACGTTCTCGGTTTCCGTCCCAACTGGCGACTCGGCTACCACCCCGCTTGGGTGGCGGTGCGGCAGCAGCCGCTCAGGTCCATCGGCCACTACGGTTTCGGGGGTTCCGGCGCATTCGCCGATCCCGAGACCGGACTGTCGTTCGCGTTCGTGACCAACCGGATGGGCAACGCCTACACGACGATCTCCGACGGACGATTCCCGCGGCTCGGGGCGGCAGCCGTCACTGCTGCCCGGCAGGCGTAGAGAACAGCTGCACGCTCGCGTACGCCCGCACATACACCGTGCCGTCCTCCCCGGTCAGCAGCGTTTCCAGTGACGCGAGACGTCGCCCGGCCCGCACCACGTCGGACTGCACCTGCACGACCGGTCCGGGCACCGCGGGAGAACGTAGGTAGTCGAGGGTGATCTGAAGCATCCGATACTGCCCGCCCACGTCGGTGAGGGTCTGCGCCGCGAGTCCGGTGACGATCTCGGCGATCGAGAGAAGCACGCCGCCCTGGATCGAGCCGATGAAGTTCGTCATCCACTGGCTCGGTGCGACGGTGGCGTGCACCGCACCGCGTTCGACGTTGTGCACCCGAAGGTCGTGCATCCCGGCGAGCGGACCTCTCGGCAGAGTGCCGGCCGCGATGCCGCTGACAATGTCGAGCCCGGACGTGGAGGCGAGGACATCGCCGTCGATCCATGGCTCGTGCTCGTCCGGGGCGGTGGGGAAGGCCTCGGTCTGCGCGCCGCCGCCGTCGACGGGCGTGCGTCCGACGACGATGGTTCGTCCGGTCAGGTGCATGACGAGGTTGCCGTGCTCATCGACGATCTCTGCCGACGACAGACCCGAGGTGTCGTCGAAATGCATGCTGCGTCCGACCCCGGAGACCTGGCCGGCATGCGGGAACGGATGTGCGGTCGACGCTGTGAGCTGTGCGAGCACGCCTTGCGCACGGAGTCCGGTGGCGTACTCCCTGGCGACACCGGCGGGGGCTGCTCCGACGATGTCGGACAAAGCGCCGAGGGCCGAGATCGTGACCTGCCCGCGGTGGTCGAAGAAGGTGGGGCCGACCCTCTGCGTCACCGAGACCGAGTCGGGCGGGCCCACGCTCACCCCGACCCCCGTGTAGGTGGTGGGTCGGTCGATCGGGAACGTGGAAGTATCGAGCGTCATGCCTCGATTGTCGCTCAGGCAGTGGTGGAGGACTCAGCGGGACTCGTGCGCGAGGATCGCGGCCTGGATCCGTGATTGCAGATCCAGCTTGTGCAGAACCCGCGCGACATGCGTCTTGACGGTGGTCTCGCTGACGCCGAGGCGGGTGGCGATCTGTCTGTTGGACAGGCCCTCGCCGATGAGATCGAACACCTCGCGTTCCCTGCCGGTGAGGGTATCGAGGGCGGGGACCGGCACGGGTGTGCGCTCGCACACGGCTGCGAATGCATCGATCACCGTTCGGGTGACCTCCGGCGCGAGTACCCCGTCGCCCGCGTGCACCGACCGGATCGCGTGCAGCAGAGCATCGGCGGATGCAGTTTTGAGGAGGTAACCGCCCGCACCGGCCCGCAAGCTGTCGAATACGTACTCGTCGACCTCGAAGCTGGTGAGTACGAGCACCCGGCTGCCGGTTTCCGAGGTGATGATGCGCGTGGCGGCGATGCCGTCGGTTCCCGGCATCCGGATATCCATCAGCACCACATCGGGTTGCAGTGCGTGTACCTGCGACACGGCGACGGCGCCGTCTGCGGCTTCGCCGACCACCTCGATGTCGGGGTCGGACTCGAGGATCATCCGCAGGCCGCTGCGGATCGCGGTGTGATCGTCGGCCAGCAGGATTGTGATGGTCACCGGGTCGCTCCGTTTCGCAAGGGCAGCTGTACTTCCGTTTGCCACTGATTGTCGACGATCCGGGAGCGGGCACCACCACCGATCGCGGCGGCGCGTTCCGCGATATTGCGCAGCCCCTGCCGTTCCGCCCTCTCGCAAGCTGTATCACGGCCGGGAGCTACCTCGACAGGTCTGGTGTTCGCGAGCCCGAGCGGGTTCGAGATCCGGATGGTCAGTTCGCGACGGTCGGCCGCGAGGCACACGAGTACGGGCTGCCCGGGCGCGTGCTTGGTGGCATTCGTCAGGGCTTCTTGGATGATGCGGTAGGCGGTCACGTCGACTTCGGCGTCGAATTCGGGAAGCCCGCGCGCATCGATTGTGACGGTGCTGCCGCTCGCCTCGGCCGATGAGACAAGGCCGGACAGGTCGGCGAGACGTCCGGCGGTGGCGGCGTCGTCGCGCGCGTCCTCGCTGCGCAGCAATGTCACCATCGACTGCATCTCCCTGAGCGCTTCGACGCTGTTGGTGCGAACCGACTCGAGGACCGTCATCGCTTTCTGCGGATCGCGTTCGCGCAGCCGCAGCGCCGCTTCGCTCTGGATCGCGATCGCCGACAGGTGCCCGGCGACGATGTCGTGCAGGTCGCGCGCGAGATGCTGCCGTTCAGCGGTGATTGCGGCGGCGCGGTCGAGTTCGGAGACCTGGGCGAGTGCCTGCGCCTTGACGCGCTCGGCCTCGGCGGCGTCGCGGTGGGTGCGCACCGATCGGGCCCACCACACAGGCAGTGAGATGAGGAGCACGCCCATCGCCGCGACGAACACCGCCGGTCTCAGCTCGCCGGTGTAAATTCCGGCGCCGACCGCGAGTATCGCGATCGGCGCGATCGGTGCCCGCTCGAGAAACACACTCGTCCGGGCAGTGCCGTACAACGCGGCTGCGAACAGCAGATCGCCGTACGCGAGCCACACCGGCAGAGACAGGCCGAGTGCGAAGTCGACAGCGACCGGAATCGAGGCCAGCGCCAGTCCGAGCAGCGGGCGCGACCGGCGCAGGAGGATCGGCACGCACACGGCGGCGAGGACGAGCAGGCGCACGCCCGTCGACGTTCCGTCTTCGGCAACCAGAGCGCCCAGGTCCAGCAGATACAGCACCGCGCCGCACGCGAAGTAGGCGAGTGCGATGAGCGTGGGTGCGTAACGGTCGATCACGCTGCCATTCGATCACAGCGATCAGGCCGATTCGGCGGTCGTCATCCGAAGTGATGACGACCCGCGACCCGATCGGCGGACGCGGCGGTGCACCTCCCGGCGCGATGCTCGATCCATGTTCACCAGCCACATCACCGCATTCATCATCGCCAGCGAGATCGGGTTCTGGGTTGTTCTCGCACTCGGCCTCGTGCTCCGATATCTGCTGCGTCTACCGAAGGTCGGCGCAGTTGCGCTCGCACTGATCCCGGTGATCGACGTGGTATTGCTCGCCGCGGTGGCACTCGATCTGCGGAACGGCACGGAAGTCGGCTACATCCACCGAATCGCCGGAATCTACCTGGGGGTGAGCGTCGCGTTCGGACCCAGCATCGTCCGCTGGGCCGATGGTCGCTTCTCCTATCTGTTCGCCGGTGGTGAGAAGCCCGCGCCGCCGCCGAAGGAAGGGGCGGAAGCGTTCCGGCACGAGTGCGCGAGCTTCGGACGCTGGCTCATCGCGGCCGGGATCAGTGGCGCCGCGATCCTGGGACTCGGTGCGACCGTCGCGACCGACGCGCAGAGCGCTGCCCTCAATGCCGTGTTCCCGACTCTCGGCATCATCACCGTGATCTGGCTGATCACCGGACCGGTGTGGGTCCTGAGCAAAACATGACCGTACGCGATGAGTTTTCCATCGGGCGCGTGTCTGTCTATTCCGAATGCTCCACTCGGACCGATTCAAGGAGATACCGATGTCCCGCATGCTCTTCGCCAACCTTGCAGTCGAGAACGCCGCCGCGACTCGCGCTTTCTTCGACAAGCTCGGATTCACTTTCAACGACATGTTCTGTGACGAGGGCTCGGCGTGCCTGGAGATCAACGAACAGACCTTCGTGATGCTGATCGAGAAGCCGCGATTCCGGGAATTCATCAACGACGACATCTGTGACACGTCCACTGCGCGCGAGGTGCTGATGTGCGTCTCCGCTGACAGTCGCGAGGCGGTGGACCAGTTGGTCGACAGTGCGATCGCCGCAGGCGGCAGCGAATGGGTCACGCCCGGTGGGCAGCAGGGCAACGAGGAGATGGCCGGCTATTCACACAGTCGCGCGTTCCGCGACCTCGACAACCACGTGTGGGAGGTCATGTGGATGGATGTCGAGGCCGCTGCTGCGCAGTGGGCGCCCGAGGGTGACGGTGCGGCTCAGGCGTGAGCCGGTAGCCCGAAGCGCGCGAACAATCCGACGATGTCGTCGCTGAAGAAGACCGTCGCGTGCGCGACCTTCCCGTCGACGATGTCGAGGACTTGGAGTTGAAACGGGCGATGCTGCCCGTCGTCACCACGCATATAGAGTCCGAGGGCCGGCTGTCCGTTCGCCACCGTGGGGAGCAGGATCTGATCGCCCGGACCTTCCGCCGGGCAATTGCACTTGATCAGAGTCACGATGGCGTCGGCGCCTTGATACCAGCCGTCGAACGGCGGCATTTCCCAGATGGCGTCCTCCGTGAGCATCGTGACGAGCGAATCGATGTCGTACTTCTCGAACCCCTCGACCCATCGCTTCACGAGCGCGCGGGTTTCAGCGCTGTCGGGTTCGCTGAGTTCGACGTTCGAAGCCTGGGAGTCGCGCAGTTGCGCGCGGGCGCGTTGCAGCAGGCTGTTCACGGCGGCGGTGGTGGTGTCGAGTGCGGCGGCGACTTCGCTTGCCCGCCACTGCAGTACATCGCGCAGCAGGAGTACTGCGCGTTGCCGTGCAGACAGGTGCTGGAGCGCGGCGACGAACGCGAGCCGGATCGAGTCGCGTGAGGCGACGATCGTTGCGGGATCGCTCGGGTCGTCGGTGTGCCCGTCGGCGGTGTAGCCACCGGGGATCGGCTCGAGCCAGGGGACTTCCTGACGCGTCACGAGGTCGTCCGTCGGATCGGAACTCGGCGCGCCCAGCCCGGTGGGCAAGGGTCTGCGCTTGCGTCCCTCGAGCGCCGTGAGGCACACGTTGGTGGCGATGCGATGCAGCCACGTGCGCAACGACGAGCGTCCGCCGAAGTTATCGTATCCGCGCCATGCCCGCAGATAGGTCTCCTGCACGAGGTCTTCCGCGTCGTGCAGGGAACCGCTCATGCGGTAGCAATGCGCGAGCAGTTCGCGCCGGTACGGTTCGGCGGCGTCCATGAATGCGGCATCGCCGAGGCCACTCGATGTGGTGTCTAGGAGCTGTTCTGTCATGGGTCCCCGCCCTCGTCCGACTGCCTGAACAACTACGTGCCCGAGAGTAGTCCGGGGGACCGACAGGCAACAGTCTGCACAGGTGCTTCCCGCGGTGGTCACGAACGCTTCGATCAGGCCCGTTATCCGGGTAGCGTGACGAAGCCGTGTCCTGGTGAGGGCACGGAGGAACGATTGGGGGCCGGTGTTGCAGGAACACTTCGGGCGGAACGATGCGTCGGATGGGGCGGGCCCCGTGGGTCCGTTCGCGGGTGGGCCGCCACTCGATGCATTGCACGTCGAGACTCCGCCGCTCGACAGGTTCGGGATCGCCGAACTCGGTCGCGCCGTTGTCGTCGCCTTCGCGCTCGTCGCATTCGTGACGTGGGCAGTGGTGCGATGGGCTGCGACGAGCCTCGTCGGGCGTGCGCCTCGTCGCAGTGTCGTCGATGCGGCCGCGCACGGCACCGTCGACGCATTCGAACACCTCGGCCCCACGTTCGTGAAACTCGGTCAGCTCGTCGCGTCGTCGCCGGGACTGTTCCCGGCTCCGCTCGCCGACGCCTGCCTGCGCATGCTCGACGACGTGCCCACCTTTCCGTCCGAGCAGGCCCGCCTGGTCATCGAGGAGGACCTCGGGCACCGGATCGACGAGATGTTCTCCTCGTTCGAGGATGTGCCGCTCGCGGCGGCCTCGGTCGCGCAGGTTCACGGGTGTGTGCTCCGAGACGGGCGTGAAGCCGTGATCAAGGTGCAACGACCCGGGATCGCACGGCGGATGCTCGTCGATCTGCGCGCTGCGTACGTCGGCGCCAAGATGCTGCAGATCTTCGAGTTCTTCCGGATCGCCAACACTCCCGCGATCATCCGCGACCTCTACAACGCGACGATGACCGAACTCAACGCTGCGGTCGAAGGCGATCGGCAGGACCGCTTCCGCAGCAACATCGGGGCATTCGGTGACAACCGATTCGTCACCGTGCCCGAGGTGTACTGGGAGTGGTGCGGGCCGCGGGTGATCTGTATGGAACGTCTCACGGGCACGCCCCTCGACCGTGTCGTGCCGGGGGAGGAGGGGCTCGACACCGCACTGCTCGTTCGGCGCGGTGTGAAGGTGTGGATCGAAGCGGTACTGCTGCACGGCCCGTTCCACGGCGATGTGCATGCCGGGAATCTGTGGCACCTCGACGACGGCCGTGTCGCGTTGCTCGACTTCGGGATCGTCGGTGAACTCCCCGAGCAGTGGCGGACGGTGCTGCGAGAATTGTTCCGCTCGGCGTTGCTCGACGGCGACTTCTCCTCGGTTGCGCGCAGTATCCGTGAACTCGGGGTCGCGGAGGATCTCGACGTCGACGATGCGGAGGTCGGCAGGCAGGTCGCGGAGACCTTCGCCCCGCTGCTCGGACGTGATCTCTCGGAACTGCGGCTCAGCGCGTTGATCGGTGCGCTCGTGTCGCTCGGACGCCGATGGAACACCACGAGTCCGGAGGAGCTGGTGTTGTTCGGCAAGCAGGTCGGCTATTTCGAACGGTATGCGACGGCGCTTGCGCCCGGGTGGGTGCTGGGCCGCGACCCGTTCGTGTTCTGCAATGTCTTTCCTGAGGAAGTAGCCATAAGAATCGCCGAATCGGGTGTGAGCCTGCCCGACTGACCGAACGAGCGGGAGGTCTTTACAACCTGTGGTGCGCACCGTAGTTTAACGATCGTTCGACCTAACATCGTTGCTACGGAAGGAACACGACTTCATGGGTGCATCGCAGGACGTCGTACTCGCCGAACGGGACGGCCACGTCGTCACGTGGACGATCAACCTTCCCGAAGCGCGGAACCCGATCTCCGGAGACGACGTCGTCGAACGCCTCGTCGAACTCGTCGACCAGGCGAACGACGACGTCGAGACCCGCGTCGTGATCCTCACCGGCGCAGGCTCGGCCTTCTCCGCGGGCGGCAACGTCAAGGACATGGTCGATCGCACCGGCATGTTCGCCGGTGCACCGCACGCCCTCCGAGACGGCTACCGGCGCGGAATCCAGCGACTGCCCAAAGCGATCTTCCACTGCGAGGTGCCGATCATCGCGGCCGTCAACGGCCCCGCTGTCGGCGCGGGCTGCGACCTGGCGATGATGTGCGACATGCGGGTCGCGTCGACCAAGGCATTCTTCGCGGAGAGTTTCGTGAAACTCGGCATCATCCCCGGTGACGGCGGCGCGTGGCTGCTGCCGCGCGCGATCGGCGCCGCCCGCGCCGCCGAGATGGCGTTCACCGGTGATCGCGTCGACGCCGCCACCGCCCTCGACTGGGGCATGGTGTCGCAGGTGGTCGCGCCCGAGGAGCTGCTCGAGACCGCACGCGCGCTCGCTGAACGTGTCGCCGTCAACCCGCCGCACGCGCTGCGCATGACCAAGAAGCTGCTCCGCGAAGGACAGCGCGTCGACCTCGACACCCTCCTCGAGCTGTCCGCGTCGCTTCAGGCGCTCTCGCACCACACCGAAGACCATCGAGAAGCACTCGCGGCGTTCATGGACCGCCGCCCGGGCAACTTCACCGGCAAGTAACCCAGAGCAGAAGGAATTCATATCGTGAAGAGGACGATCCTCACCGAAGAGCACGACGCGTTCCGCCAGATGGTGCGGGATTTCATCGAGCGCGACGTTGCACCGCATCGTGAGGAGTGGGACGAGCTCGGACACCCGCCGCGTGAGTTCTTCCGCCGGCTCGGTGAACTCGGCATCCTCGGCATCCAGGTGCCCGAAGAGTTCGGCGGCGGCGGCGAATCCAGCTTCATCTACAACACGATCGTGTTCGAAGAGGTCGCGCGCGCCGGTGTGTCCTTCGGCGGTTACACCGTCCACGCCTGCCTGATCCTGCCCTACCTGCTCGAGTACGCCACCGAGGAGCAGCGGAAGCGCTGGCTCCCGGGCTTCGCGGACGGCTCGATGATGACCGCCATCGCCATGACCGAGCCGGGCACCGGTTCCGACCTCGCGAACATCGCGACCACCGCGAAGCTGTCGGAAGACGGCTCGCACTACATCGTCAACGGCGCCAAGACCTTCATCACCGGTGGCGCCACCGCTGATCTGATCCTCACGGTGTGCCGCACCTCGCCGTTCGATCCGGAGGACCGGCGTGGTGGTCTGTCGATCATCGCCGTCCCCACCGCGACCGAGGGCTTCGCCGTCGGCCGCAAGCTCAACAAGATCGGCCTGCATCAGCAGGACACCGCCGAGCTGTCCTACAGCGATGTCAAGGTTCCGGTCGAGAATCTCCTCGGTGAAGAAGGCGCCGGCTTCGGATACCTCGCGCACAACCTGCCGCAGGAACGTCTTGCCATCGCGCTGAACCAGGTGGGCTTCGCCGAGGCTGCGATCTCGCACGCGATCGCATACACCCAGGACCGCAAGGTGTTCGGGAAGCCGGTCGCCTCGTTCCAGAATTCGAAGTTCGTGCTAGCCGAGTGCTCCGCCGAAACGCAGGCGGCGCGTGTCTACGTCGACCACTGCCTCGAACTGCTCGACCGCAAGGAACTGTCGGTCGCCGACGCCGCGCGCGCCAAGCTGTTCTGCACGGAGGTCGCAGGCCGGGTCATCGACAAGTGCCTGCAGTTGCACGGCGGCTACGGCTACATCACCGAGTACCCGATCGCACGTCTCTACGCCGACACGCGTGTCACGCGGATCTACGGTGGCACCAGCGAAGTCATGAAGACGATCATCTCCAAGGATCTGGGGCTGTAGAGATGTACCCGGGCCGTTACGCTGCAACACACCCGGATCGGCCCGCCGTGCACGAGGCCGCGACCGGGCGGACGATCACCTACCGAGAACTCGAAGAGGCGTCCGTCCGGTTCACGCACTGGTTACGCGCGCACGATGTGAGTGCCGGTGATCATGTCGCAGTCATCACCGTCAACGATGCAACTGTGTACGAATTATATTGGGGCGCGTTGCGTTCCGGTGTGTACATCACCTTCGTCAATTCGCATCTCGCGGCTGCGGAGGCCGCGTACATCGTGGACGATTGCGACGCGACGATCCTGCTGGTGTCGGCACCTCTCACCTCGCTCGCGGAGGAGGTCGCTGCACTGACACCGAAGGTGCGGCATCGCGTCTCTTTCGGTGGTTCGATCCCGGGCCACCTCGACTACGAGACCGAGGTCGCCGGGCTGTCCACGGTGCCGCCGGCCGATCAGCCGCGGGGCAGCGACATGCTGTACTCCTCGGGAACCACGGGTCGTCCAAAAGGAATCAAGCCCCGGCTCAGTGGTGTGCAGATCGACGAAGACCCAGGCATTCCCCTCATCGACATGCTGCGGCACCTCGGGTTCGATGAGGACACCGTGTACCTCTCGCCTGCACCCATCTACCACTCGGCGCCGCTGCGGTACAGCGTGCTCACGCAGGGGATGGGCGGCACCGTTGTACTCATGGAACGCTTCGACGCGGAACTGTCGCTGGAGCTGATCGAGCATCATCGCGTCACGCACAGTCAATGGGTTCCCACGCATTTCGTGCGACTGCTCCGACTCCCCGAAGAGATACGGGACAAGTACGACCTGTCGTCGCTGCGCTGCGCGATCCACTCGGCGGCGCCGTGTCCCGTCGAGGTCAAGGCGCGCCTCATCGAGTGGTGGGGTGAGATCGTGTACGAGTACTACTCGGCCACCGAGGCGGTCGGCAGCACTGTCATCACACCGCAGGAGTGGCTCCGCAAGCCCGGAAGTGTGGGCCGCACAGGCGGGCCCGGAAGCAGCGGGATCGCGCACATCTGTGCGGACAACGGTAGTGAACTGCCTGCGGGGCAGGCGGGGACCGTCTACTTCGAGAAACCCGTACAGAACGTCGAGTACCACAAGGATCCGGTCAAGACCGAGTCTGCGCGACATCCGTTCGAGAAGAACTGGGCGACCAACGGCGACCTCGGTTACCTCGACGAGGACGGCTATCTGTACCTCACCGGCCGCGACAAGTTCACGATCATCTCCGGTGGTGTGAACATCTACCCGCAGGAGATCGAGAACATCCTCGCCCTGCACCCGGCGGTCGGCGACGTCGCGGTGGTGGGGGTTCCGGACGCGGACCGCGGTGAACGCGTCGAAGCGTTCGTGCGACCCGCCGACGGCACTGTGCCGAGCGACGATCTCGAACGCGAGATCATCGACTTCTGTCACGAGCGACTGTCGAAGTTCAAGTGCCCACGCAGAGTTCGATTCGTCGATGCTCTGCCGCGTACCGCGACCGGCAAGATGGTCAAGGGTGCTCTGCGGGACCTCATCGACATGTATGCCGATGCGGGGTGACGTGATGGCCCCGTCTCCCAAACAACGACTGTTCATCGATGTCGGGCGTCAAGAGTTCGTGCGCAACGGATACGGCGCCTCGTCGATCCGGACCATCGCGCAGGAAGCAGGCGTGAGTCTGTCCGCGCTGTACTACCACTACAAGAACAAGCAGGATCTGCTGCTCGCAATTCTGCTGGACGGTGTCGATACGTACGATGCGGTGTGCGACGCCGAGCTCGCCGATGCGGGAGACGATCCGGTCGCGCAGTTGCGCGCGTTCGTGCGGGGGAACGTCAAGTTCCGGACCCAGTACCCCCTGCAGGGGCAGCTGATCGCGACCGAGGTGCGCAATCTGGAGCCCGACGGGGCACGCCAGTACGACGAGCGTCGACGCGCGGGACGCAAACGGATGCGCGACATCATCGACGAGGGTGTCCGCCAGGAACTGTTCACCACGAAGTATCCCGACGACTGCCGCCGATCGATCCTGGCGATGGTGTCGGCGATCGCCAACTGGTACGACCCCGCCGGACCCGACGCGCCGGACGAGATCGCCGAACGCTACGCCGACATGGCAATGGATTTGTTGTGCCCGAGCGGGGCGAATGCTGCTTCGCAGGACGGAAGAGAATCACGATGAGTACACGACTGGTCCCGCAGGCCGGGAGACCCGATCCGGCGCTCGCCGAACTGCGCATGCAGGTCAGAGCGTTCCTGAAGGAGCAGATCGCGTCCGGGGTGTTCACCCCCGGTATCGACACCTGGCTGACCCGATGGAACATCGACTTCACCCGGGCACTTGCTGCCGAGGGCTGGGTCGGCATGACGATCCCCACCGAATACGGCGGCCACGGACGCACGTTCATGGAGCGATTCGTCGTCACTGAAGAGCTCCTTGCGGTGGGTGCTCCCGTCGCGGCGCAGTGGGTCGCGGACCGGCAGGCCGCACCGTCTCTTCTGAAGTACGGCACCGAAGCGCAGAAGCAGAGGTTCCTCCCGGGCATCGCCGCGGGCGAGATCTGCTGGGCCATCGGCATGTCCGAGCCCGACTCCGGTTCAGATCTGGCCAGCGTCAAGACTCGGGCCGTCCAGGTCGAGGGCGGGTGGAAGATCACGGGAACCAAGCTGTGGACCTCGGGTGCGCATCACGCCGACGCATTCTTCGGTCTCGCCCGCTCCGCGCCGCTCGACCCTGCGCACCGCCACGACGGCCTGAGCCAGTTCATCGTGCTGCTCGACTCGCCCGGTGTGACCATCCGTCCGGTCCTGTCGATGTCCGGCGACCACCACTTCAACGAGGTACTGCTCGAGGACGTGTTCGTCCCCGACGATCTCGTCCTCGGTGCGATCGGGTCGGGCTGGGAGCAGGTCACGAGCGAACTCGGCTTCGAACGCAGCGGTCCCGAACGATTCCTGTCGACGTTCGGTGTCCTCGAGGGCCTGGTCCGCGGTGTCGGGGCGGGCACCGTCGAATCCGACACGCGGATCGGCGCGACCATCGGCCGGATGGCCGGGCTGCACCGGATGTCCACGGCCGTCTCCGAATCGCTCGAACGCGGGGAGAACGCGGAACTTGCCGCGTCGGTGGTGAAGGTGCTCGGCACGAAGACCGAGGGCGACCTCGCCGATCTGGCGGACGAGATCGCAGGCTACGGAACCTCCGACGAGCATCTTGCGCAACTGATTCGGGCGGGCGTCATGCAGCGCCCGGGTTTCACATTGCGCGGCGGAACCAGCGAGATCCTGCGCGGGGTCATTGCACGAGGATTGGGACTACGATGACCGACAACACGGCAACGGGCAATACCGAATTGCGCGACTTCGAGCGGATGCTCGCCGAAGTCTTCACCTCCGGCGACGACCACCGCATCGGTGACGTCATCGAATTCGACCGCAGTCTGTGGACCACGCTGAGCGAGTTGGGCCTCGCACGCCTGACCGGCGACGAATCGGCCGGTGGTAGCGGCGCAGGCTGGACCGAGGCGGCGCTGCTTCTCACCGCAGCCGGTGCGGGCGCTGCGGCGGTGCCGGTCGCGGAGAACGACCTGCTCGCCGGGTGGCTGCTCACGACCGCGGGACTCGAGAGCCGCGACGGTGTGCGCACCGCGGCCGTACTCGATGCCGACGGCGGCGCCCGCTTCGTGCCGTGGGCACGCGACGTCGACGCGATCGTCGTCCTGTGGCAGGACGCGGAAAGCACCTGGAGGGTCGCAGAGATCTCGAAGACTCAGGTCGAACTCACGGAGGCCGTGAATCTCGCGTCGGAGCCGCGCGACCACATCCGCGTCGACGTCTCGGCGCTCTCGGGCGCCGAGGTGCCCGCGTCGGTGGCCGAGGAGTTCCGTTATCGGGGTGCGCTTGCGCGGACACTCTCCTCGGTGGGAGCAATGGATCGCATTCTGGAGCTTGTCGTCGAACATGTCACGGCGCGTGTCCAGTTCGGTCGGCCGCTCGGAAAGTTCCAGGCCGTCCAGGCGCTCGTATCCGATATCGCCGCCGAGTCGGCCCTCGCGCGGGCGGCAACGGACGCAGCGGTGACGGCCGCGGTCGACAACGGATTCGGCAGTAGCGTCACCCGCTTCGCGGTCGCTGCGGCAGCATCGTGCACCGGTCACGCGGCGGCGGTGGTCACCCGTAATGCGCATCAGGCACTCGGTGCGATCGGCTTCACGATGGAGCACGAACTGCATCGGCACGCGAATCGCATCCTGTCGTGGCGCAACGAGTTCGGCACTGTTGCGTCGTGGGATGCGGAACTTCTCGCTGCGGCGGTAGCGGCGGGGGATGTGTGGTCTGTGGTCACCGAGTGATGTAGGTAACAATCCTCTGGTGCGGTCGGTGTGGCACCGTCAGGGCATCCGTCACGAGCGGCCATGTCCAGGAACGGAGCTGAAGTGGATACGATCGACACCGGACTGCTGGTACTTCGCGTGCTGCTGGGGCTGACGATGGCAGCGCACGGGTACGGCAAGCTCTTCCGGGGTGGCCGCATTCCGGGTACGGCCGGTTGGTTCGACGGCATGGGCATGCGTCCCGGCAGAATTCATGCGTGGCTTGCGGCTCTCACCGAGGTCGGCGCAGGTATTGCGCTTGCACTGGGTCTTCTCACCCCGTTCGCTGCCGCCGGGTTCGTCTCGCTGATGTTCGTCGCCGCATGGACGGTGCATCGGGGCAGCGGCTTCTTCGTGACCGCCAACGGCTGGGAATACAACCTCGTGCTCGCCGGGGGAGCCGTTGCCGTCGCGATCATGGGTGCGGGCAGCGCCAGCCTCGATCACCTGATCTTCGGCGACAACCTGCTCGACGGGTGGGCCGGCGTCCTCATCGCCCTGGTCGGCGGGCTCGCCGCTGCCGGTGCGTTGCTGGGTGCGTGCTACCGGCCCTCGCCGAAGCAGGACGACGAATCCGTGTCGGTGTCCTGACGCGACTGCTCACCGCAGTTGCTAGTCACCGCAAGTAGAGGCGCACCTTGTCGATCTCGTTGCGCAGCAGGTCGATCTCGTGTGCGGTCGGCGGTTCGGTCACGGTCAGCTCGGGGGAGACGCGCAGATCCCATCCCGTTGCCGCGCGCACCTCGTCGACGGTGACACCGGCGTGGACGCTGGTGAGCTCGAGTTCGTCGAACGGACCGCTGCGCGAGAGCACACCGAGGCTGGTGAACACCTTGGTGACGCCGCGTCCTCGGGGCATGATGCCGACGCCTGCCTCGCGGGCCCGTACGGGGCTCGGGGACGTGCAGAAGTCGAGTTCGGCGGGGAACGCGCTCGGGTCGTGCCTGCGCATGACGACGAAGACCTCGCCGGCATTCGGCATGATCTCCACAGCGCCACCCGCACCCGGAAGCCGCACGGTGGGCTTGTCCCAGTCGCCGATGAAGCTGGTGTTCAGGCTTCCGTAGCGGTCTATCTGGCCTGCGCCGAGGAACCCGACGTCGACATTGCCGCCCTGCAGCACGTACCCGAACAGCGATGCCATGGAGACGACGGATTCGGCGCCGGAGACCACGACCGAATCGGCGATACCTTCGGCCATCGCCTCGGGGTGCGCACCGCACACGCCGGACTCGTAGATGAGTTCGATGTCCGGGTTCGAGGTGCGGCAGGCGAGGTCCACCGCGAGAGTCGGCAGACCGACGCCGGCGAAGACGCGGTCTTTACCGGCGAGCGCCCGGGCAGCGACCGACACGATCAGCTCGGTAGTGGTGAACGGCTCGGTAGTGGTCATTTTCTGCTCCCGTAGTTGACCGCTTCGGAGTATCGCGGCGCGACCTCGAGATCGCTCCAGTAGTCGTCGCCGAGCTTGGCGAGATATCCGTCGTGGTCGGCGGTTTCGTACACCCAGTCCTTCAGCCACGTGCGAAGTGCCTGGGGGTCCTTGCTGATCTCGGTCCAGCGCCGGTAGAAGGCGCAGTCGCGGTCGTAGTAACCCTGTGCGTACGACGGGTGTGCACCGCGAGGCGACACGACCACGGCGTCGACGGCGTGCGACGGGATGAGGGTGCGGCTGGGGTCGGAGCGCACGGTGTCGTCGTCGACGATCTCCTCGACCACGACGATCGCGTGCTTCGCCGCATACACGGCTTCCTGCTGAACCCCGGCGATGCCCCAGATCTGGATGTTGCCTGCCCGATCGGCGCGCTGCGCATGGATGATCGTGACGTCCGGGTTCAGCGGCGGAACCACATAGGTGCTGCCGTTGCCGTACGGATCGTCGACGAGTTTGATCTTCGGGTTCAGCGTCGGCAGGTCGCTTCCGGCATACGAGCGCAGAGGGAAGAACGGCAGGCCGGCCGCGCCCGCCTGGTAGCGGCACACCATGCCGTAGTGGCTGTATTCCTCGACGTCGAGTTTCACCGGGTCGTGCTTCTCGATGCGTCGGCGGATCTCGTACAGCGACCCGGCGGATCCGCTCGCGAAGAACGATGCGACGAGCGTCGAGACGCAATCGGCGGCGATGAGTTGATCGGAGATGATGTCCGGTGTCATCCGGCACAGCGTCAGGTTCTTGCGGCCCTGGCGGATGATCTCGTGGGCTGCAGCGAACGGAATCAGGTGCGAAAAGCCCTCGAGGGCGATCGTCATGCCGTCCTGGACGTGCGTCGCGATGGCATCGCGCATGGTCATCACTTTGTCTGCTGGCATACCGGTCTCCTGGCGCGTCTGTCGTTGTTGTCGACTGTGGCAGGCGCCATAGATATAGTCCAATACAAAGTGTTGCCTGCATTATTACGTATTGAGTAATAATAGCCGGGTGGAGATACATCAGATCCGGGCGTTTCTGGCCGTGGCGGAAGAACTGCACTTCGGTCGGGCGGCGCAGCGTCTGCATGTGGCTCAGCCCCCGCTGAGCAGGACGATCAAGCAACTCGAGAAGCAACTCGGAATGGTCCTCTTCGAACGCAGTACCCGCAGCGTCCAGCTGACGGAGGCCGGGCAGGCGCTCGTCGAGCCGGCCCGAGCTGTCCTCGATGCGGTCCGCCTGGCCGAGATGGCGGTCACTGCTGCAGGTCGTGGCCGGACGGGCCGCGTGCGAATCGGATTCGCCGGCTCCTCGTCGCACCACCTGGTCGGGCAGTGGGCGAAGCTCGTGCGTCGTACACACCCGGGTATCGAGTTCGTGCTCGCGAGTTCGGCCTACGCGAGCGAAGTGCTGAACCGGCTCTCGGAGGGCACGCTCGACATCGGTATCGTCCGGCTGCTGTTCTTTCCTCCGGGAATCGCGTCGCGGGTGATCGCGCGCGAAGATCTCGTCGTCGGATTGCCGAGAGAGCATCGGCTGGCGGGGGAGCCGGTGGTGCAGCTGGCCGACCTGGCGGGCGAAGCGTGGGTGATGTTGCCTTCCGAGCCGGGGTCGATGCTGCGCGAGCTCCTGCTCCGGCTTGCACACGACGACGGCTTCACTCCGAGAATTGTGCAGAGCGCACCTGATTCGCTGTCGCTGGTGGCGCTCGTGTCGGCGGGAGTGGGTTGTACGTTGACGGTGTCGTCGGTGGCTCGGCACGTCGTCAATCCGGAAGTCGTGTTCGTGCCGCTTGCCGAGCAGAGCCCGCTCGATGTGCGTCTCGTGTGGCGTGAGGGCGACACCAGTGCGGCGCTCGCGGAGGTGCTCCGGCTGTCGGAGGAGGCGCTGCCCACACCGAACGAGTGAGCGGTGCCGGCGATCGCGAGGACCGGCCGGCACCGCTCACCGCGGATGCTCGAATTATGTGGTAGCGCGTACAGTTTCGGATGCTGCACCCGGGACGGCATCGACCCGGTTCGGGACGGCGTCTGCTTCTGCCGGGCCCTCGAGTTCGAGTTCGTCCTCGTCGGCTTGCTCCGCGTGCGACAGCGCCTTCGGGTCGTAGCCGGTGCGATTGAGCAGCATGAGCGTGCACACCAGAGATACCGCCGCGTATGAGGCCGCCGCGATCGCAACACCGGTGACATTGCCCGACGAATTGAGGATCCACTGTGCGAGCACCGGGGTGCCACCGCCGACGATGAGCGAGCACAACTGGTATGCCGCAGACAGTCCCGAGTAGCGGATGTTCGCGGGGAATGCCCTGGCGAGGATGCCGGCGATAGCGCCGTAGAACATCGAGTGCGGGATCGTGGCGATACACATACCGATCGCCGCGATCGCGAAGGTCTCGGTGCGGATCGCGTAGAACATCGCGGGCATCAGGAACAGTTCGGGCACCACCATCAGGCAGACGGCCTTGCGCATGTCGATCCGCGACACGAGGAGCGCGCCGAACGGTTGCACGATGAACTGGACGACGAGCGCGATGGCGATGATCGCGAGGAACGTCCCTCGCTCGTATCCGAGTTCGTTTGTTGCCCAGGACAATGCGAACGTGTTCTTGAAATAGGTGACCTGAACGAGGGGGAGGGCGCCGGCGCCGAGCAGAACCAGGACCCAATGCTTGCGCAGTACTTCGCCGATCGGGAGCTTGACGACCTTCTTCTTGGCGAGGACGGCCTTCATGGCGTCCGACTCTTCGAGCTTGAGCCGGATGATCATGCCCACGATGACGAGCAGCGCAGAGACGAGGAACGGAATACGCCAGCCGTAGAGCAGGAATTCGGGTGTGGGCATCGCGGCAAGGAAGAAGAATGCCATGGTCGCGAGCAAGTTTCCGGCCGGAGACCCCTGCTGTGCGAACGCGGAGTAGAGGATGCCCTTGCCCTTGGGTGCGTTCTCGGACGCGATGAGAACTGCGCCACCCCACTCGCCACCCACGGCCACACCCTGCAGCACGCGGAGTGCGACGAGCAGGATGGGCGCCCATATTCCGATCTGGGCGTAGGTCGGAAGCAGGCCGATGCCGACGGTCGCGATGCCCATCATGATCAGGGTGATGACCAGTGTGTTCTTGCGGCCGATGCGATCGCCGAGGTGGCCGAAGAGAACACCGCCGATGGGGCGTGCGAGGAAGCCGGCCCACAAGGTCACGAACGCGAGCAGGGTGCCGACGCCCGAGGGAAGGTCGTCGGAGAAGAAGATCTCCCCGAAGACGAGAGCCGCCGCCGTTCCGTAGATGTAGAAGTCGTACCACTCGATGGTCGTACCGATGAAGGACGCGATACCGGCTTTGCGTGCCTTCTTCGTGATCTCTTGGTCGGTGGGTGTCGACGGTGCCATGCGACTCCGCTCTCTTTCGGTCGAATTCGGCTGCTCGACTACTGCGCTGTGTCGTGCGTCTCAACGAGGTTGACAGCTTGGAAGTAGCTGCGTCCGATACCTAATCGCGAGCGCATTGTTTCGAAATATGTATGAATCGAAGACCATTTATGCATATGAATAACATAGTCACGGAGCTTGGTGGGTGTTCCTCTGGTGGTAGACATAGCCGACCGCAGTTCGAAGGAAGGCACACACGTGACAGGCGAGACGGATACGTCAGGCGGCGCAACCAACAGGGACGGTTCGGGCAGAGGGGAGTTGCCTCTCGAAGGCACCACCGTGGTGAGCCTCGAACAGGCGGTCGCGGCACCTCTGGCGACTCGGCATCTCGCTGATCTGGGCGCGCGTGTCGTCAAGGTCGAGCGGGTCGGCGACGGCGACTTCGCCCGCGACTACGACAGCGCGGTCCTCGGCCTCGCTGCGCATTTCGTGTGGCTCAATCGTGGTAAGGAATCGTTCGCGGTCGACCTCAAGGCTCCCGCCGGTGTCGACGCGGTGAAGTCGCTCATCGCAGGCGCCGACGTGTTCCTGCAGAATCTCGCTCCCGGCGCCGTCGACCGGCTCGGGCTCGGCGCCGACGACTTGCGGGCCGATCATCCGGAGCTGATCGTCGTCAATATGTCCGGGTACGGGACCGATGGCCCGATGCGCGACAGGAAGGCCTACGACCTGCTGGTTCAGTCGGAATCCGGACTGTGCTCGATCACCGGTACACCCGAGACCGCGGTCAAGACGGGCATTCCCACCTCCGACATCGCCGCAGGCATGTACGCGCTGACCTCGATCCAGGCGGCGCTGCTGCGGCGATACCGCACGGGAGTGGGCGCGACGATCGACGTGTCCATGTTCGACGCGACCGCCGAGTGGCTCGGATATCCGATGTACCTGCAGATGTATCAGGATCGGCAGGTCCCGCGGATGGGCCTCGCGCACACGTCGATCACCCCGTACGACAAGTACCCGACCGCCGACGGTGAGATTCTCATCGGTGTGCAGAACGACCGCGGATGGCGGACGCTCACCGAGGTGCTCGGAATGCCGGAGCTCGCGACCGACCCTCGGTATGCGACCAACGTCGAACGGGTCGCGCGGCGCGAGGAGGTCGACAAGCTCGTCGGCGATGCGACCAGTACATACGGTAGTGCCGAGCTGGATGACAAGCTCGCCGCGGCCGGCATCCCGGCGGCACGTCTGCGCGACCTGAAGGGGCTGATCGAGCATCCGCAGCTCGGGGAGCGCGATCGATGGCGTGAGGTGCAGACCGAATCGGGTGCAGTGCGCGCCATTCTTCCGCCGATGAACTTCCGCGACGTCGAACTGCCCATGGGTCCGGTGCCTTCACTCGGGCAACACACCGACGCCGTTCTCGCTCGCCTCGGGTTGACCGACGAGCAGGTCGCGGGACTACGCGAGGCCGGCATCGTCGGATGATCCAGGAAGAAATATCCGGCCATATAGGAATCGAGAGCTGTTCGTATCGGTGATTCGGATTGAAACCGCAGTACCCAGCGATTGACGTCAGTTGCGTACATATTCGAAAATGGCCGTACAAATAGTCGTTCCCTGAGGAGTAGGCCATGACCCGTGCGGCACTCGTCGCCCCCGTTCGTACCGCCGTCGGCCGATTCGGTGGGTCGCTGAAGGACGTCTCGGCGGTGACCCTCGCGACGACGGTGATCAAAGAGGCCGTCGCTCGCTCGGGTATCGACCCGGATCTCATCGAAGAAGTCGCGATGGGTCAGTCCTATGCGAGTTCGGAGGCGCCGTGCATCGGTCGGTGGGCCGCGCTCGACGCGGGCCTGCCGATCTCGGTGGCGGGCATCCAGACCGACCGTCGTTGCGGCACCGGCCTGCAGGCGCTGGTGACCGCCGCGATGATGGTGCAGACGGGCGCCGCGAACGTCGTGGTTGCCGGTGGCGTCGAGTCGATGAGCAACATCGAGCACTACACGACGGGCGCCCGCTGGGGAGCACGGTCGGGTGGCCTGAACCTGTACGACCGCCTCGATCGCGGCCGCGAACGGTCGCAGCCCGAATGGCGGTTCGGCAAGATCAGCGGCATGATCGAGACGGCCGAGAACGTCGCGGAGCAGTGCGGAATCACACGCGAGGACTCTGACGCACTCGCCGCGGAGAGTCATCGTCGCGCCCACGCGGCCTGGGAGGCCGGGCGTTTCGACGACGAGGTCGTCGGGGTCGAGGTCAAGGACCGGAAGGGTAACGTCACCGTGGTCGCGCGGGACGAGGGTATCCGTCCGGACAGCACTCCCGAATCCCTTGCCAAGCTGCGATCCGTGACGCCGGGTGGTGTGGTCACCGCGGGTAACGCCAGTCAGCAGAACGATGCGGCTGCAGCGCTTCTCGTGGTTGCGGAGGACAAGCTCGACGAGTACGGACTCGAGCCGATCGGTTTCCTCGAAGGATGGACCGCGGCAGGATGCGATCCCGCCACCATGGGACTCGGTCCGGTGGCCGCCACCCGAAAGCTGTTCGACCGCACGGGCCTCGGATTCGACGATTTCGACCTCGTCGAACTCAACGAAGCCTTCGCCTGCCAGGTCCTCGGCGTGCTGTCGCAGTGGGGCTGGGACGATCGGGACAAGCTCAATGTCAACGGCTCCGGGATCTCCCTCGGCCACCCCATCGGGGCGACCGGTGTCCGGATGGCGACAACGGCTCTGCACGAACTGAAGCGTCGCGGCGGTGGTCGTGCGCTCGTGACGATGTGCATCGGCGGTGGCCAGGGTATGGCCGCGTCGATCACCACGGCCTGAGGGGACCGGTATGAGCGGGCTCGACGACAGGGAATGGATGCTCGCCGCGCGCTGCCGCGGGTTCGAGACTTCCGTCTTCTTTCCGCAGAAGGAATCGGGTCTCGGCCCGGTGGCCGGTGCCGAGCGTGATGCGAAGAAGATCTGCCGCACGTGCCCGGTGATCATCGAGTGCCGCGACCACGCGCTGGCCAACGATGAGTCGCACGGTATCTGGGGTGGGATGAACTACTCCGAGCGCCGCGCGGTGGCGCGGGCGAAGAAACTGGGCCGTCTCCTGCCCACCTGATGACTTGCTCGTTCAGTGTGCCCCCCAGTGCGGTTGTTGCCTACAAAGTGGATTCGAGCGAGTATTCACACAGGATGGCGCGTGCCTCTGTGCATCGGGCGACAGGACGTCCCACCGATGCGGCCAGATCAACTGCTGCTTCGACCATCTCGCGGTTGGATGCGTCGGACAATCCGGCTGCGTCCTGGGCGCCGACACGCAGATGGCCGCCGCGTTCGAGCGCATACCGCGCGAGCGGGGTGTCGATGAGCACGCCGCCGACGACTGCGACGCTCCACGGAATCGATGTGCCGCGCAGCATCGACAGGTAGGCGTCGAGTGCCTCCACGGTCGGGGGGAGGCCGAAATTGAGGGCAGGCCGACCGACGTCGTAGGCGCTGTAGTCGCCGGCAAAGTAGAGCTTCACCATGGATCCGGCCGGTAACCTGCCTGCGCGCGCATAGGCGAGCGCGAATCGTAGATTGCCGGGCTCGTGCACACCGATGGTCATGGGAATTCCGGTTGCGTCGGCGAGCCGTACGACACGCTGCGCGTCGTCGAACGTGACTCCGAATCGCTCGGTTGTGATCGGCAGACCTCGAGTGTCGTAGCTACCGATCATCGTCGACCCAGGATCCACCGGAAGCATGCCGATCGCCCCGGTGGTGGCCAGCGGGCGGAAATGGGCAACTCGGTCGGGGAATGACGGGCCGGACAGATAGTCGGGGTAGACGATCGCAGACGGTTGCTGGGCCAGAACGGCGTGGCCCACTTGCTGCATCTCTTCGACGGCTTCGTCGGGATCCAGACGTGAGTCGTGGCGATAGTGAATGATCGAGGCCCCTGCTGTGAGACATTCGAGCGCCTCGGTCGCCGTGCTTGCGACGCCTGCGATCGAAGTACCTCGCCGGAACGGTGTGATCGCCGACTCGATGACGACGGGCTGCTCGGACAGGCTGCTGGAACCGCTATCGGTCATGTCGCGATGCTCTCTGGTCACAGGTGCGAACGGATCGGTGATATCGCGAGTGTTGCCTATCATCTGACGCTTAGTCAACCATGTGATTCGTTCTGGCTGCGTCGCCATGGAGATTCACCAGTACATATGTTGGAATAGTGCCGGAATCCGGAGGTACAGTGGAGTTACTCCATGTCAGATTCGTGGGCATCCGAGGGGCCGAGTCGAGGGCGGGTTCATACAGTGGGCGAGTCGGTGAGGCGTAGCGGATATGGTCCTGTTGCCACGATCGTCGGCGAGCGGGGAGAGCGCACTCGCGAACAGATCCTGACGGTGGCGTTGAACCAATTCTTGCTGCGCGGCAGCAGCGAGGTGTCGATCCAGGAAATAGCTGAGGGGGTCGGTGTCTCCCGAGCCACCTTCTACCAGTACTTTTCCGGAAAAGACCAGCTTATCCTCGAGCTGACGGACCTGAGTGGGACCGCAGTGGGCGAGTTGATAACCACGCTGAACGGACTCGGTCCGACGGATGAGGGCTTTGTTGCACTGCGTCAGTGGATCGAGGGCTGGGCTGATGTGTACGACCGTTATCTACCGATCTTCGCCGAGTGGCCGAGCGTGTCCGCTGATGGGCAGCAGGGTAACTCCCTGATCGTCGGTACTATTACCGCGTTGCACCGGCAGCTCGCGGCGGTTCTGAAGAGCGAAGGCGTCGTTGCGCTGGATCCGATGCATGCATCGATCTTGCTGACGAATCTGATTCTGCGGTTCAACTTCACGCTGCATCGGTCGGGAGCGGTCCGGACCAGGACGGAATTGACCTATTTCCTGACGGTCCTGGCACAGCTTCTGTTGTTTCCTGACACTCCGCCGGAGGCTACCCGCCCGCGCTCGGACGAACCACCGGAGTGGGCTACTCGCAGCGTCTCGCCGCCTGCTGATCGACAGCGTGGCCCCGGAGGGTTCGAAACTCGATTCGGTGGGTTGTCTGCGCGGGCGGCGGGCACAGTGCGAGCACTGATGAGTTCGGCGCTGCGTGCAGTGACAGAATGCGGCTACCACCGTGCGCAGGTGGACGATATTGCGGCCGACGCCGAGGTCACCCGCACCACGTTCTACAGGTACTTCGACGACAAACTCGATCTCCTGCTTGCACTCTCGGACGAATGTTGTTACGAATTCGCGGCGGATGCCCGACGTTTCGGGCGACTCGGCCCATCGGTGGACCTCGACGGAGCGCAGCTGCGAAGGTGGGTGCGGGAATCGATTGCTCTGCACGACCGATATCGGGCGGTCTATCGCACGTGGATAGACCGATCACCTGCGAACAAGGAACTGGATGCGATGCGTCGGCGGGTTGTCGACGATATGCAGTGGGCGTTGCATACTGCACTCAGCGGCTTGCCTCGCTGTCATCCGATCGATGTGCGTGTGGCGCACATCCTCCTGGTCACGCTCATGGAGGAGGTGCCACCCGGGTTCGCGGTGAACGGCCTTCCCGTCGATCGGGAGCAGCAGACCGAATTGTTCTCGGTGATGATCGAACGCGCACTCTTCCTGCAGCCCGACCGGGCTGGCAGTGTCCGGTTGTCTCACGTCCAAGGCGCACGCGAGGGTCGTTTCGACCTCTCAGGTGACGACGCGTGCCTGGACGAGAGTCCGATGGCGCAGTGAGGTGAACTGCATTCCGACGGTCGGACGTAAGGGATCAGTCTTCGGGATCAGATGGAATCCGACCATATGAAGTCCTCACTGGATCACTTTGCTCGCGTAGCGCATATCGAAGAGGGACTGGAAGTGGCTGGTGCACTTCCGAGTTGACACGGGGAATTTCGAAGGGCGACAGGGTGCAGTTGGTTGTTTCCTTGGCTCGGACCGCCATACCGGGGCCATCGAAGACCGGCTCCGTGCCGGGTCGCTCGTGATGGAATGCCTCATCGCGCGCTGCAAAGCAGGCCTCGCACGATGCGCGGTGGGGTTGGGTAGCCCTCTGCGGTCGAACGGTGCTCGCGTCAGGAGGCTCGAGGCCGTATCAACCGCGGCGTTCACCGCTCGATCGCAAGGATAAAGGAACACGCTATGGGCAAGGTCTGAAACTCACAGCGGTCACCGCCACTGGCGTTTGCTGTCGTATCGTGTGGTAGCGCATCCGGATCCGGCGTTGACGCGCCTCGTTCGACCGAGATCGACCGCGACGCGACACTTGTGCTCGCGTCACCGACACCACTGACGTTCACGCGCTGTCCGCTACACCGGCACAGTGGGCGAGTGAAGTCTTCTCAAGAGCTCGACGTGACGCCCGAATCAATCTAACGTTGGTGTCATGTTTGGGGGTCTGACTGTGGGCCTCCTCCGTGGATCAAGGGGATTGCAGATGACGAAACGCGACAGGCTCGTAGTGTGTGCGAGTCACAGTCCGGGCATGGAAAGAGATGTGGAGAAGGTGTTCGGGTCCGCATTCCGGGATGGTCTGGCTCAGGCCGCTGCTCGAGTGCAGGAATTCGACCCCGAGTACATCGTGCTGTTCGGCGGGGACCATCGCCGCGCATTCCGTCACGTCGTTCCCACGTTCGGTGTGGGCTTGTCCGCTGGAATCATCGCAGAGGGCGGACACCCTTCGGGTGCGTTGACGGTTCCGCAAGGCAAGGCCCGCGCGCTCGCCGAGTATCTCCTGGAGTCTCATTTCGACGTCGGTGTCTGCCGCGACATCGAACTCGATCACGCGTTCGCGCAGCCGCTACGCGACCTGACCGGTGCCCTCGATCGATACCCGGTGATCCCAGTGCCTGTGAACTGCGCGACCGCACCGCTACCGCATGCCGGCCGGGTGCTCGAGTTCGGTGACGCGGTGTGCCGCTACCTCGATGAGCAGGGCGATCGTGTGCTCGTCATCGGCACCGGAGGGCTGTCGCACTCACCGCCGAGCCTCGAACTGGATGCGTACGAGATCGATGACGAGGAACGCGCCCGGGTGATTGCCGAGGGGCTCCCAGGCGCACGTAAGAAGATCAAGCCGGATTGGGACAAGAGGTTGCTCGACGCGTTCGCTGCTGCCGACCGTTCCGCGCTGGTCGAAATGGCCGACTCTGCACACGCGAGCGCCGGCGCGGGCGCGAACGAAGTGCGCACGTGGCTGGCAGCGTCCGCGGCGGGTGGTGGTGGGCCGCTCGATGCGTTGGTCTACGAGCCGGTCGAGGAGTGGATTACCGGGATGGCCATCTCTGTCTCCCACTGAATCTCAATGTGCTCGGGCGTGCGCGGGGGCCCCAGTACGAAGCGCGTACCACGGGAGAGGGTTCCATGATCGAATCATTAGACCTCGGCGTCTCGGATAGCACGCGAGCCACGCCCTCGTCGCTGTGGGGGCTGGTGTAGCAACGTGCCGACGAGACCCCGGATGCTCTGCTCGTCGTCGACGAACACAAGCGGTGAATGATATTCGGGCAGTTCCGCATCACCGTCGAGCAAGTATCCGCAGCTCTGGCCTCGAAAAGTGTCGGAGCGGGCACTGTGGTGTCCTGGCAACTGCCGAGCCGGATCGGAACGATGGTCCTCACTGCGGCGCTGGCGCGGCTCGGAGCGATACAGAATCTGCTCATCATGATGCTGAGGGAACCCGACGGGTCGGCTCCCAGCTGCTCATCATTCCCGAGGAGTTCCGTGGATACCGGCACGGCGCGATGGCCCATGCGATCGCAGCATGTCTCGACGGTCTCGAGGTGATGGTCGTGAATGGCCCGCTACCCGAAGCCGACTTGGCGAAGCTCCCCGCAGAACCTGCAGGGCCGCAGGTGCGCTGGGCCTTCTACACATCCGGAACCACGTCGGAACCCGAGGGCGCGAAGCATACCGACGCCGGGCTGCTGGCCGCTGCGGCTCGCCGATGTGTGCACGCACCTTCTCGGACGGGGGCTGAACACACGGAAATTGCCCGTTCAGCTCGCGGTCGTCGTAGAGATCCCACGCAATGCGATGGGTAAGGTCGTCTAGGAGGATCCGATCCGACGATTCGCGGGATAGTGCAGTCGCGGAACGGAACTGCACACCGCGACCGCACGCCCGCTCGGGACACCTACATCGGAGATACCGGCCTTGTCAGCCGACGTTGGTCACCGGGATCGAACCACCGGTGATCGATGCCCCGTTGTCGGAAAGCAGATAGTCGATGACCTTCGCGATGTCGGCCGGTTGAGACCATGACCGGCGATCCGAGTCGGGCATCGCGGCCCGGTTGCCGGGTGTGTCGATCACGAACGGCATCAAGGCGTTCACTCGAATGTGGTCATCGATGTATTCGAGTGCGAGCGTCTCGACCAGTGCGACGACCGCAGCCTTGGATGCGATGTACGGCGCCGCGCCGGCGAACGGTCTGCGGGTCGCAGCCGCCGACATGCAGATCACAGACCCGCCGCCATTTCGGATCAGGTGCGGCAACGCGGCCTGTGTGACCGCGTAGGCGGTCCGCAGATTCAGATGGAACTGGGAGTCGAGGAGTTCTATCGGCGCGTCGTGCACGCGCTGTCCGGACGCGAACCCACCGACCAGGTTCACCAAGCCGAACAGTGGAGCTTCCGGATCGGAGGCAGCAACGGTCATCACCGCGTGGAGGTCACGCTCGTCGGACAAGTCCGTCTCGACCAGGCGCAGATTCGGATGCTCGCCGACACGTTCGAGTTCCTCACGGACGAGCCACGGCACAACGACCCGCCAACCGGTGTCGAGGAGGTGCTTCGTGACTGCGGAGCCGAGTCCCCCGGTGCCACCGGTGACCAGAACAGTTCGATTCACCTGCTTACCGCCCGGTCCACACGGGGGCACGCTTCTCGGCGAACGCGCGCGGCCCCTCTTTCGCGTCTTCGGACGATGCGATCGCGGGCAGCACTTCCGACGTCATCTCCCAGCCGGATGCCTCGTCGGAGACCCATTGCCCCATGGCGATTCGCTTGTGTGCCTGTACCGCGAGGGGTGCGTTCGCGGCGATCACTCCCGCGAGATCGAGTGCCGTGGCCACCACATCGGATGCCGGCACAACGCGGTTGACGAGGTGCAGCTCGAGTGCGCGTTGAGCACTGATGGACTCGCCGGTCATCAACAGTTCCATCGCCACGATCGGGGGAAGCTTGGCGGCCAGGCGGAACGCGCCACCTGCGCCGGCGATCAGACCGCGCTTGACCTCGGGTAGCCCGAAGACAGCCGTATCCGCAGCGACGACGAGGTCGCTGGCCAGGACGAGCTCTGTGCCGCCGCCCAGCGCGGGACCGTTCACCGCGGCGATCGTCGGCTTGCTGATGCGATGGCCGACATACCCCGCCAGCCCCCACTCTTCGCGTCCTTCCGGAATGACGCGTTCGCCGCGTGTGATCGCCTTGAGGTCGGCTCCCGCACAGAACGCTTTGTCGCCGGCACCGGTCAGGACGACCGCGCGAATTTCTGGGTCGCGATCGGCTTCCTCGAGCGCGTCGCCGACGACGAGACACATCTCCGCGTTGACGGCATTGCGGGCGTCGGGTCGGTTGAGGGTGATGAGCAATACGTTGCCGCGGCGCTCGACCAGCGCGGGGGGAGCGGTGGTCGTCGAGTCGGTCGTAGTCATTGAGGGTCCTCTCGAGATTCGGATTGTTCGGGATCGTGCTCGCACCACACCTGTCGGGGCGTAACCGCGGTGCGAGGAGGAGCGCTGGGCGTGGGTGCCGGAGTTCGAGAGAAGCGGGTCGCCGGCAGCGGTTGGATGACGCCATCGACCTCGGAGAAGGAGCCGCGCGCAGTGAAATGGTGATCGCCGGGGGCTTCGCTGAACGTGAGGACGGGAGTGACACACGCGTCGACGACGTCGAACACTTCGGTCCATTCGTCGCGAGTTCGAGTGCGGAACCGCGACGCGAGTACATCGCGGAGAGCGGGCCAATTCTCGCGGTCGCCGCGATCGGGCACCGTGGCTTCGTCGAGTCCGAGGACGTCGAGCATTCGTGCATAGAACTTCTTCTCGAACGCACCCACCGCCATGTATCGGCCATCGGCGCACTCGTAGGTGTCCAGGTAGGGGCAACTGCCGTCGACGAGATTTTCACCCCGGTTGTCGGACCACGCACCGCTGCCGCGCATAGACCAATTGAATTGGGCCAGCAGCGCCGCACCGTCGGCCGCCGCGACATCGAGAACCTGACCGCGTCCGGATGCCGCACGTTCCCACAGTGCCGACAGTATGCCGACAACGAGAAACATCGAACCACCCGCGAACCCGCCGATCAGGTTGAGGGGCGGAATAGGTCGATCGTCGGGACGCCCCATCGCGTGCAAGATGCCAGTGGGTGCGAGGAAATTTATGTCGTGCCCGGCATGCGCCGACCGAGGGCCGTACTGTCCCCAGCCGGTCACACGCGCGTAGATGAGCTGAGGATTGCGGACGAGCGCGACGTCGGGTCCGAGACCGAGTCGTTCCGCGACGCCCGGACGGAACCCCTCGACGAGCACGTCTGCGCGAGCGATGAGATCGAGTACGTCCGTCACGGAGTCGGGATCGCTGAGGTCGGCAGCCACGATTGTGCGCCCCCGCCGGATCTGGTCGTCGGCGCTTGGCGGCAGGCCCGGTCGCTGCACACAGACAACGTCTGCGCCGAGGTCGGACAGCACCATGGCCGCGTATCCGCTGGGTCCCGCGTTGGCCAACTCCACGACCCGCAGGCCGGAGAGGGGGCCACGCATATCACGTGCCGGCGCAGGAGTCGATTCGTCGAAGGCGCTTGCATCTGCGGTGTGTCTCACCGGTTCACCGCCAGATCTGTTCGGGGGCAACAGGGACACGCGGTGGGGCGAGTGGCCGGCCTGCGGGGGTGCGAGAGAACGCAGGTGCGGGTGCCGGCTGTACGACACCGTCGATCTCGGTAAAGACTTCACGATCGATCAGATGTGGGTCTGCCGAAGCCTCTTCGAAGTCGAGAACCGGTGTGACACAGGCATCGATGCCGTTGAATGCAGCTGCCCATTCGTCGCGGGTACGGCCGAGGAAGACATCGGTGAACGCCTTGCGCATTCCCGGCCATCCGGCTGGGTCGCGCTGGGGACCGAGATCGTCGGCATCGAGGTCCAGGACCCGCAACATCTCGGCATAGAACTGTGGCTCGAGTGCCCCTACTGCAACGTAGCGACCATCGGCGCACTCGTAGGTGTCGTAGAACGGAGCCGACCCGTCGAAGATGTTGGTGCCACGTTCGTCCGACCATTTTCCGGTGCCCCGCATAGACCACAACAGGTGCCCGAGAAGCGGTGCGCCGTTGACCATTGCGGCATCGATGACCTGTCCGTGGCCGGAGCCCTGACGTTCTACGAGTGCCGCGAGTACACCCACGACGAGAAACATCGAACCACCGCCGAAATCACCGAACAGGTTGAGCGGCGGCACCGGACGCTCTCCGGCACGGCCCACAGCGTGCAGAAGACCGGTGAGAGAGATGTAGTTCAGATCGTGTCCGGCTTCGAGAGCCCGTGGCCCCGTCTGTCCCCACCCGGTCACCCGTGCATAGATCAACCGGGGGTTCCGTGAGAGAGCGTCGCCAGGCCCCAAGCCGAGACGTTCGGTTACGCCGGGGCGGAACCCCTCGACCAGAACATCGGCGCGTTCGACCAGGTCGAGGACGATTGCGATGTCGTCCGGATTCTTCAGATCCGCTTCGAGGATCGTCCGGCCGCGTAGTTGCTGATCCATCGGACGATCGTCGACGGGCAGTGTGCCGGGTCGTTGGACCCGGACGACGTCGGCGCCGAGATCCGCCAGGAGCATGGCACCGTGGGGACCCGGCCCCATCCCTGCGAGTTCCAAGACGCGGATGCCGGCGAGGGGGCCGGTGCGCGGTGCTTCGGGGTCCGTCACGCGTATACCTCGTGTCTGGGCGAATCGGTTCGTTCGGATCGATGTGTCGGTCAGTCGCTCGAAGGCAGCGGCTTGGCCGTCTTCAGCTCGAGTAGTTGATCGCCGAGCGCGGGGCTACCACTGCCGGGCTTCGTCACGAGAATCTCGATGGTGCCCCCCTCGTCGTGATAACGTTTGCCGAGGGTGCTGCCGCCGGCGAAGGCGGTGACGATCGTGAGCCCGTCGGCGACAGGCTTCCCGATTTCGATCATCGGATGACCCCCGCACTTGAGCTCCGCCGGCGGGTTGTCGGCACGCACGACGATGACTTCGGTAGTACAGACCTGGCTGCGCAGGCGTGCTCCGGTCTTCAACATGTGTCGGGTCCTTCCTGAGAATGCGGATAAGGGTCTGTTCAGACGGGGGCGACAGCTGTGCTCTCGGCGAGGATGTCGGCGATGATGTTTCTGCGCAGTATTTTTCCGGTCGCGGTGGACGGGAGGTCGGACCGGTAGACGATCACGTCGGGGGTCCGTGACCCGCGAAGGCGGTCACGGACGTACTGTCGCAGTTCTTCCGGGTCGGGCTTGTCGCCCGGCTCGGGTACGACAGTGGCCGCGATAGCCTGGCCCCAATGGTCGTCGGGGATTCCGACGACCGCGACGGACCGCACTTTCGGATGATGTATGAGGACGTCCTCTATCTCGGCGGGCGCGATGTTCTCGCCGCCGCGGATGATGGTGTCGTCGTTTCGCCCGACGACAAACAGGAATCCGTCCGAATCTTGGTATGCAAGGTCCCGCGTCGGGAACCATCCTTCGTCGTCGAGCGACGATCCCGTTCCCATGTATTCACCGGACACTTGCGGACCTCGCACCCACAGTTCGCCCTGCTCGCCGACATCGACGGGATTGTCGTCGGCATCGCGGATGACGACCTCGATCCCGGGAACCGGACGCCCGATGGAGCCGAGGCGAGCCCGGACGTCCGGATCGTCGCTGGCGAGTGCATCCCTGTGGTCGTCGGGTCCGAGTAGCGCGATCGTGGAACTGGTCTCGGTGAGGCCGTAGGCGTTGACGAAACCGACTCCGGGAAATGCCCGTAATGCGGCTTCGAGGGTGGGGAGGGGCATGCGGGCGCCGCCGTAGGACAGCGACTTCAACGTGGGGACATCAGCTTCGGCCCCGTCAAGGCTGTCGACGATCATGTCCAGCATCGTAGGCACCACCATCGCTGAGGTGGCACCGGTGCTGCGCGCGACGTCGAGCCATCGCTGTGCGTCGAAATGCGGGAGGTACATGATGCGGCGGCCGGCGTAGAGGTTCGTCAGGATGGTTCCCATACCGGCGATGTGATACGGCGGCACACTGACGAGTGCTCCGTCGGTCTCCTCCGCGGCGCCGTATTCGACGGTGCCCATGACGTAGCTGAGCAGATGGCTGTGGCGCAGGACCACGCCCTTTGGGGCCGAGGTCGTCCCACTGGTGAACAGCACGATGGCCGTGTCTTCTGCGTCCACAATGGCAGGCTCGGCAACTGTGACGGTTTCAGTGCGGGCCCGGAAGTCTTCCACGGCGACAATCTCGCCGTCAGCACCGGCCACGGCGTCGAGATAGCGTCGTTCGACGATGACAAGGGGCCGTGACAATCGGCCGATGAGTTGTTCGAGCTGCTCGGTCGAGAGCCGGTAATTTACTGGGGCGAACGGCACACCGGCGTAGGCCGAGGCGAACAGCAGGGTGGGCAGATCCAGCCCAGAACCCCCGAGATACACGACGGTGTCGACGTCTGCCGAGCGGATTACCGAGCCCGCTGCCGTCACACGGTCTGCGAACTGCTGGTACGTCACAGTCGTGTCGTCGACGACGAGTGCGGTGCGGTCGGGGTTGCCCGACACTGCCATCTCGAGGAGAAGGGAAATACTCATTGTCCGTTCCGATCGGTCGTCGGGTCCGGCGAGGCCGGCTCAGCTCTGGTTCATCGGGGTCAGGTTCTTGATGGAAGGGGGATCGTTCTCGGTACGACCGACCTTCGCGGCCCCTCCGGGGGAACCGAGGTCGACGAAGAAGTCCGCGTTGCTCGCGATGTAACCGCTCCATTCCTCGGGAACGTCGTCGTCGAAGAAGATCGCCTCGATGGGGCACACGGGCTCACATGCTCCGCAGTCGACGCATTCGTCGGGATGGATGTAGAGCATGCGTGAGCCTTCATAGATGCAGTCGACCGGACATTCTTCGATGCAGGATTTGTCCATCACATCTACGCAGGGTTCGGCGATAACGTACGGCACGGCGGGCGATGCTCCTCGTTCGGATTGTGACCCAGATCAAGTCACCAACTAGATTAGGGGAAGTTCTGACAGTTTGTCTATATCCGATCTCGTTGGCCTTCGCGTTCGGGTGCTGCGCGTCGGATCTAGCACGGGAGCGGGGGATCTGCATTCAGCCAATGAGCCCGTGTTCGAATCCGAACACCGCCCTGTTGCAAGCCACGCAGTTTCGATACGCTGCTATCTGACAGGTAAGTCATTAGTTTCGGCCAGTTCTACCAGGCCGCCGCGGCGCCCTGGGGCCCGCTCGATCGAAAGGTACGACGCCATGGCATTGGCGATCTCCGAGGACCACAAGGAACTGGCGGCTGTCGCGGCGGCCCACCTGGCGCGGAACAAGGCCCGAGCAGCCGCTCGCGACACGTTGGACGGCGCGGTGGACACAACGACGTTGTGGTCTTCGACGGCAGAGCTCGGCTGGCTGGGACTGCACGTCTCCGAGGAATTCGGAGGATCCGGCTTCGGTCTGCCGGAACTCACGGTCGCCCTCGAAGCTGTCGGTCGCGAACTGGCTCCTATCCCGATCTTGCCCACTGTGACCGCTGCGGCGATCCTCGCTCACTCGGCTCCCGACGAGCTGCGATCCACCCTCTTGCCCGGACTTACCGACGGTTCTTCGATCGGTGCGGTCGGGATCTCGCCCGGCCTTCGACTGGACTCGACCGGTTCTCTCACCGGCGAGAGCCGTGCGGTTCTCGGCGCTCCGGACGCGGGCATCCTGCTCCTGGTGGCGGAGGACGATGTGGTTGTCTTGGACAAGGACTCGGCCGGCCTGACCGTCACGTCGTTGGGTGGCCTGGACACCACCCGAAGCATCGGGACTGTCGCGGCACAAGATGTGGCTGTGCCCGCAGGCCGCGTGTTGCGAGGAGCAGCCGCCGCGGCCGTTTCCCTGTATCGCATCCTCACGGCAGCCGAGGCTGTCGGAAGTGCCTTCACGTGTCTCGAGACCGCAACGGAGTACGTCAAGACTCGCGAGCAGTTCGGCCGGCCGGTCGGTACCTTCCAGGCGGTCAAGCACCACCTCTCGAACATGCTCATCGACATAGAGCTCGCCGTCGCAGCAACGTGGGACGCGGCTCGGTCCGTCGATCTCGACAGGGCCGGCTTCGCCGCCGCGGTGGCCGCAGCCAACGCCACTCGCGCCCAGGTCAACGCTGCGCGACTGAACATCCAATTGCACGGCGGCATCGGCTTCACCTGGGAGCACGACGCACATCTGTACCTGCGCCGAGCCGATACGGTGGCTGCGTTGCTCAACGACGGGCGTCGTCCCCTCAGCGATATCGTGGCGGCATACCGCGCTGGTCAGGCACACGGTGCCGAGCTCGAACTACCGCCCGAGGCCGAAGGATTCCGGGAGCAGGCCCGCGCAGCAGCGCAACACCTCGCGACGCTGCCAGAGGCCGAACGACGGGACTACCTCGTCGACAGCGGATACCTGGTGCCTCACTGGCGCAAGCCGTGGGGCCGTGAGGCCGGAGCAATCGAACAACTGGTCATCGAGCAGGAGTTCGAGAGGGTCGACCTCCCCGAGTTGGGTATCGCCGGCTGGGTGGCTCTCACTCTGTCTCAGGTCGGTTCGGAAGAACAGAAAAATCGTTGGGTAGATCCGGTATTGCGGGGAACGAACAGCTGGTGCCAATTGTTCAGCGAGCCGGGCGCAGGTTCGGATGCTGCCGCCGTGCGAACGTCCGCGACTCGCGTCGACGGAGGCTGGCGCATCAATGGCCAGAAAGTCTGGACGAGCGCTGCGATCGGATGCCAGTGGGGCTTGGCGACCGTTCGCACCGACCCCGACGCACCCAAACACGCGGGCGTTACCATGATGGCGATCGACCTCACCTCGCCGAAGGTCGAGATCCGCCCGCTCCGTGAAATCACCGGAGACGCTTTGTTCAACGAGGTGTTTTTCGACGACGTTTTCGTTCCCGACTCCGATGTGGTCGGGGGAGTGGGCGAGGGATGGAAGGTCGCCCGCGCCACGCTCGGCAATGAGCGGGTATCGATCGGTGGCGGCTCGGGCTCGATTCCGTTCACAGGCTCTGAACTGGTCAAGCTTCTCGACAGTGCCGTCGATGCCGATACGGGTGTCGAACGTGAAGTCGGCGAGGTGCTGGCAGAGGAGCACACTTTGCGCCTGCTCAACATGCGTCAAGCGGTCCGAGCAATCATCGGCGCAGGACCCGGTCCCGAAGCCAACGTCACGAAGCTGGTGAGAGCCGAGCACTCGCAGCGCATCACCGACCTGGGGCTCACGCTCGCTGGAACCGCGGCGGTCACCGGTCAGGAACCTGACGTCACCTACCCGTACCTGTTCTCCCGGTGCCTGACCATCGCAGGAGGAACCTCCGAAATCATGCGCAATACCATCGCAGAGCGGATCATCGGCTTGCCCCGCGATCCACTGGTTCACTGAATCGCATTCGAGTACAGGAGAATTAACGATGACCGATCTGCCACTGGCGGGGATCACCGTCGTCAGTCTCGAGCAGGCGGTGGCAGCTCCGTACGCAACCCGTCAGCTCGCTGACCTCGGGGCGCGCGTGATCAAGGTCGAGCGCCCGGACGGCGGTGACTTCGCACGAGGCTACGACGAAACGGTGCACGGGCAATCCAGCTACTTTGTGTGGCTCAACCGCTCGAAGGAGTCGATCACACTCGACCTGAAGTCGACGGAGGGATTGGCGGTACTTCGGGAATTGGTCGGTCGCGCCGACGTGTTCGTCCAGAATCTGGGGCCCGGTGCAACCGAGCGGATGGGCTTCGGCGCGGATGTGCTGTCGAACGCTCATCCAGGGTTGGTCGTGTGTGAGATCTCCGGATACGGCTCGGATGGGCCGTGGCGGACCCGCAAAGCATACGACCTCCTCGTCCAGGCAGAAGCAGGGCTGCTGTCGATCACTGGATCGCCGGGAGATGTTGCAAAGGCAGGAATTTCGGTGGCAGACATTGCGGCTGGCAGCTTCGCTTATTCCGGGATCCTTGCCGCACTGTTCGCTCGCGCGACCACTGGTCGAGGCCGTACTGTGCGGGTGTCATTGTTCGAGGCCCTGACCGAGTGGATGGGTTCACCCGCCTACTATGCGGTTTATGGTGGGCGTAGTCCTCAGCGCACCGGTGCTCGGCACGCCACCATTGCTCCGTACGGTCCGTTTACTGCGGGGGATGGTGGGGCGGTGCTCTTGGCGGTGCAGAACCAACGCGAGTGGGGCCGATTGTGTGCTGATGTGCTCGATCGTGCCGACTTGATCGACGACCCGCGTTTCGCGCGCAATCCCGATCGGGTCGCGAACCGTGACGAACTCGAGAAGATCATCGCCGATTCTGTGCAGCGCCACACCGCGGACGAGCTTGCGAAACAACTCGATATGGCATCAATCGCCAACGCGCGGATGAATTCCATGGACAAATTGTGGGAGCATCCGGTTCTCGCGGAACGTGAGAGGTGGCGGGACGTGTCTACTCCCGGTGGGCAAATACGTGCACTGCGTCCACCGGCCGACCTCGATGGACTCGAGCCGCGGATGGACGCGGTGCCGTCGCTCGGCGAACACACCGACGGGATCCTTGCGGAACTAGGTCGGGGTAGGGACGATGTCGACCGTCTTCGGAGTACCGGAGTCGTCTGAGTTGTCTATGTTGGGTGTCCTGGGCAGGGAAGTCGGCGAGAGTTCTTGCTGTCCACGTTGACAGTCAAAGTTCAGGCGATTTGACATCTTCGGATTCCAACTTGGTGCGTGTATCAACGAGCCCGGAATACGGGAGTCGAAGAAATGGCACAGACGGATTTCCAGGGCATCTACGACCCTCGATATCTGGGGAAGACGAAGTGACACACAGCCGGAAACGATGAGTATTACTTCCGTGTGCTGCTGAACACGCCCCGGCCCCAGTCTCGTGCCACCTCGGCGAATGCGGATGTCGCCGAGGTGAGCAGACCGGGGCGTGTGACGATGCCGACCTCGCTGGTTTCCGTGGGGACGAGGCGCTTCTGCACTACGCCAGGGATCATGATCTCAGATGCCTGGGAAGCGAGGAACGCGGCGACTCCGGAGCGGACCATATCGACCGACATTCCACGATTTTCATTCTCCAAGAACGTATTCACCGTGATTCCGATCTGAGCGGAGAAGCGCTCGAGTCGGCGCCGTGATGCTGATCCGGCTGTAGGCACGATGAGTGGTACATCGGACAGGTCGACCCACGGCATGTCAGTCCTGTTCGGTTCACTGTCCCACGATTGCGGGAGCAGAAGGACAAGCGTCTCGGTCGCGATCGCCTCGGTGTCGACTCCCGGCAGTGCCTCGTCGATACGTGCCAATCCGATGTCGCACACACCGGTTTCGACGAGATGGAAGATTTCTGCGTCGTCGCGTGGAGCTGAGATCTGCATACGAATCCCAGGGAATTGCCGCGCGAACTCGGCGATGATATCTCCTGTCGGAACCGAGATTGTTTGTGAGTAAACAAGTCTGAGATGCCCCAGGATGATTCCCTGGATATCGGATACCGATTCGGCAAACAAATCGAAATCCTGCAGGATGCGGCGAGCCGGAACGAGTAGTGTCTCTCCGTCGGAGGTCAACACGACTCCATGTCGCGTCCGATGAAAAAGCCGCAGCCCGATCTCCGCCTCGAGTTTGGCGATCGAATGTGACAGAGACGACTGCGTGACGTGTAGGACGGCCGCTGCTTTGGTGAAGGATCGATGCTCAGCGACAGTCACTAGGCTTCGAACCTGCTGCAGTTCCACCCGACCAGTGTAGGCGCAGTGGGATTCTTGCCACGCCGATCGAGGGCACCGGTGTGCTCCACACACCGGTGCGCCCCAATTCGAGCGAAACGTCGAGGTTCTGTCAGGCAGGAACCCCGATGGCCTTGGTCTCGAGGAATTCCTCGAATCCTTCGATACCGTGCTCACGACCGAGGCCGCTCTGGCGGTATCCTCCGAACGGCACGTCGTCGCTCATGAACGCGGCCCCGTTGACCGCGATCGTGCCGGTACGGATGCGACGAGCGACGTCGACAGCATGTGTGACATCGGCACCGAACACCGAACCTGACAGGCCGTACAGGGAGTTGTTGGCGATCTCGATCGCCTGCTCCTCGGTGTCGTATGGAATCGCAACGAGCACGGGACCGAAAATCTCTTCCTGCGCGATTCTGGCACCGGGATCCACATCGGCGATCAACATGGGGTTGACGAAGAAGCCGCGCTCGTGGCGATCGGAACGGCCGCCACCGAACACCACACGCCCCTCGGTGCGGCCGAGGTCCATGTACGACAGCACTCGCTCGAACTGGGACCGGTTGACTACAGGTCCGATCAACGTCGTCGGATCGGCCGGGTCACCGGGTACCAGGTGCTCCATGACCGCCTTGGCCAGCTGCAGGCCTTCCTTGTAGCGCGACCGTGGCAGCAACAGGCGGGTGGTCAGGGCACAACCCTGCCCCGCATGCGAGCACACCGAACCTACAATGTACGGAAGAGCCGCCTGCATGTCGGCGTCCGGCAACACGATTGCCGCAGACTTGCCACCGAGTTCGAGCAGGGTTCGCTTCACCGTCGGTGCGACTGCGGTCAGAATTCGTCGGCCTGTCGCTGTGGAACCAGTGAAGGTGACAACGTCGACTCGTGTGTCGGTGGTCAGGGCTTCACCGACAGCATGGTCGGCGGACGTGAGGATGTTGAGTACACCGGCGGGGATGTCGGTGTGTTCGACTGCGAGTTTGCCGATCATTGTCGCGGACCACGGTGTGTCCGGTGCGGGCTTGAGTACCACAGTGCAGCCCGCGGCGAGTGCCGGAGCAATCTTGGTCATGTTCAGGTAGAAAGGATAATTCCACGGGGTGATGGCCGCCACCACACCTGCGGATTCCTTCCGGACGATCGGGCGGGTCTCGGTCCCGAGGGCGGACCGCGCCGGGAACTGCCGCTCGTACTCGTACGTGGTAGCGAGGTCTGCTGCCCAGCGCAGAGCCGAGATGCCAGGACCGATCTGCATGTGGTCGTGCAGTGCAATCGGGGCTCCCGCTTCAGCGGTGACCACTGCGCCGAGGTCGTCGGCGTGCTTTTCCATCGCATCGGCGAGCTGGTGAAGGACGCGTCGGCGCAGTTGAGCGTCGGTCGACCAATTCGTCGAATCGAAGGCGCGGCGGGCGGCCCCGATCGCCGCGTCTGCGTCCTCGATTGCCGCGTTTGCGGTGACTCCGATGACCTCTTCTGTCGCGGGGTCGATGTTCTCGAATACTCGCCCCGAGATAGCGTCGACGAGATGCCCGTCGATCAACATCCGGGACTCGCGCAACACGAGATGCGGAATTCGCGAATGCGTTTCGGTGGTGTCTGCCACTGGGTGTCCTTTCATCGAGTGCGACGGTGCGGTCAGAGACCGAGGTTGAGGCCGGCGCCCGCGTCGATACGGATCTCCTGCCCGGTGAAGTAGCGGGATTCGTCAGATGCGAGGTACACGACAGCGCTCGAGATGTCGGACGGTTCGACCCACGGTGTGGGGATCGCCTGCATACTGGCGAAGCCCTCCTTGACGTCATCGAGAGTGGGGTTGTCCAGGTCGTCTCTGAACATCCGGTACATCGGCGCGCTGTGCAGCATATCGGTGTTGCAGTTCGTGGGGTGGATGGTGTTCGCTCGAATTCCCTTGGCGGCGAGTAGGTGGGCGACGCTTCGTATGTAATTGGGGATCATGCGTTTCGCCAGTCCGTATCCCATCCCGCCGGGCGTCGACAACCCCACGGGCATCAATGCGGCCAGCGAACCTGTTGCGATGATGGATCCACCGTCGCCGAGGTGCGGTATAGCAGCGTGAAGTGTATTGACGACCCCGAGAAAGTCGACGTCGAAGGCATCGATGAAGGCCTGAACCGGCAGCTCATCTCCAAGCGGACAGATTCCGGCGTTGGCGACCACAATGTCGAGTCGGCCGAGTTTCTCGACGGCAGAAGACAACTCCCGTTCGAGGCCGACACGGTCGCGCACATCGACTTTCGCAGAAACGATGCGGCGTCCCTCGGCTTCAACCAGCTCGACCGTATGTGCTAGGTCTTCCTCGGTGGCCAGTGCGTATTGGTTCGTCGAGATGTCGGCGCACAGGTCGAAAGCGATGATGTCGGCGCCTTCCTCGGCCAGGTGCACGGCGTGGCTGCGACCTTGGCCGCGCGCTGCTCCACTGACGAAGGCGACTTTGCCCTGAGTTCTGTTCAACTTCGTTCTTCCTATCGGTCATCCATGAAAGGTCGGCATAGGGATTCTCGAGGAGCTGTGCGTCTCCTGTTACTCGGATCGGTCGAGGCTGTGAAGGCGCGGGATGGCTCGGTTCGAACCTAGGTGATTCACATCACGATGGGAAGGGGGATTGCACCGTTCGGCATGGTATTAATTCACGCCGCACATGAATACCTTTCATACTTGCGTCGGTCGCGGGCTGTTAGCGTGGCGACTGGCGACGGGCTCCAACGGACTTCGAAAGGATCACTGTGATAATAGGATTCGTTGGAACGGGCCAGATGGGTGAACCGATGGTGATGCGATTGCTGGCAGCGGGGCACAGGGTGCGCGTATTCGTCCGCAGGGATGAGATCGCCGATCGACTGCGTGAGCAGGGTGCTGTGGTCGTGGCGTCGCTTGCGGATCTCGGCCGTGACTGCGACATCGTCATCTGTTGCACGTTCTCCGATACGCAACTGGCAGAGGTCGCATTGGGTCCGGGCGGTATTGCCGAGCATATGCAACCGGGTTCGGTCTTCGTTTCGCACACCACGGGACGGGTCGACACACTGATGCGGATTTCCGAATCCGGGCCGACTCGCGACGTGGCGGTCGTGGACGCTCCGGTCAGCGGCACGGCTGCCGAGATCGCAGAGGGGCAGCTGACGATCTTGCTCGGAGGTAGCGCCGAGGCTGTCGACCGGGTTGCTCCTGTTCTCGCCTGCTACGGTGAAAACCTGGTTCGTACTGGGAAATCCGGGTCTGCGCTGACGATCAAGATCGTCAACAACCTTCTCTTCGCCGCGAACCTTCAACTCGTTGCGGAAGCTGTCCGGCTGGGCGCGGTGATGGAGATAGAACCGGACGTGCTCCAGCGCGCGTTGACCTACTGCAGTGGATCGAGTCAGGCCGCGGAACGGGCGGTGTCGGCCGGCGGTGTAGAGGCGTTCGGGCAGATCGCAATGCCGTTCCTCCGCAAGGATGTGTCGGTATGCCTGGAATCGGCAGGCGCTCGGGGCGCGGACCTCGGTCTGCTCGGCGAGGTTGTGCGCGGCGGGTCTCTCGTTTTCACCTCAGCAGACGGCTCTTCGGATGCGGTGCATTCGGCTGCGACCTGATGGAGGAAACGCCGAAAACCACGGTCCGACGAGACGTCGGGCCGTGGTTTTCTATCTTGGTGTACTGGTCGGGTCTACTTGGGCTGGAACCGCAGTGCGCCGTCGATCCGGATGACTTCGCCGTTGAGGTAGTTGTTCTCGGCGATGTGCTGCACAAGCGCGGCGTACTCGGATGGGCTGCCCATGCGATTGGGGAACGGAACGGCCGATCCCCACTTCTGGTCGGCCTCTTCGCGTTCCATCTTGAACGCGGGCGTGAAGAACGTACCCGGTGCGATGGCCATGACGCGAACGCCCTGCTTGGTGAGATCGCGAGCAGCCGGAAGGGTCAATCCCACGACGCCGCCCTTTGCCGCGGAATACGCCGTCTGACCGATCTGGCCCTCGAATGCTGCGATGCTCGCGGTGTTGATGACGACACCCCGAGCGCCGTCCTCGTCTGCGGTGTTCTTGGCCATTGCGGCGGCTCCGAGTCGCAGGACGTTGAAGGTTCCGTTGAGGAAAAGGTTGACGTACCACTGAAATTGGTCAAACGAAGCGGGCTCGCCGTCGCGGCCGACGACGCGCGCCGCACCCGCGCTCCCGCCATGAGCGTTCACAACAATCTTGAGTGGTGCGAGTTCTTCGGCGACGGCGATGGCGGCGTTGACGCTGGCCTCATCGAGTACGTCGGTGGCGACATATCGGACCCGCTCGCCGAGTTCGGCCTCGATAGCCTTGCCCTTCTCGTCGTTGAGGTCGGCGATGACAACGGCGGTCCCGGCAGCAACGAGCTGACGCACTGTTGCCTCACCGAGACCACCGGCTCCACCGGTGACGAGCGCGGACGCAGTCGTGATGTCCATGGGTTTGGGCCTTCCTATCAGCTTGGTGCAGGCGATGTTTGAATCCTATGTCCAAAATGACATAAGCGTCAGAAATATTCAAGACCCCTTGTGTACTGCGCGCACCTGATGGGTACCTCGGGCGCAGCGAAATGCCCGTTGCGGTATCCGGGCCGGGCATGCCATGAAGGGCGGTGTGCTCAATGCGTGAGTTCGGTCAGTCCTCGACGGCGGTGAAGAACCCGCGCTGGATGGCGGTCAACGTGAGATCGATCGACTCGTCGAGAGTGAGCGGGGGTTCCATTTCCCGTGCTGCCTCGGGGAGGCGCACGACGATTGCACGCAGAATGAGGGCTGACAGTATGGGGTCGAACGGGTAATTACGAGGGTGGGGCGACAGTACTGTCAGCAACGACGCGTCCAAGGAAGCCTGTCCATGGGCGCCCAGTCCGTGCACAATCTTACTGTCGGCAGTTCGTTCGGTCCACGCGTCGATGGAGCCCGCGTAGTGCTCCATATACGCCACGAAGGCCTTCAGCCATTGACGTGATCCCGTATCGTCGGGGTCGGCGAAGTTGATCTTACGAAGATCCTGTGCCAGCTCGAGTGCGCAGTTCGCCGATTCGATGCACAGTGTTGTGAGTAGATCCTGCTTCTCGCTGAAGTACTTGTAAAATGTACCGCGAGCGAACCCGGCAGCATCGACGATATCGTCCACGCTCGTCCGATGGTATCCCTTCGCGCGGAACTGTTGCGCACCCGCTTCTACCAGGGCACGGACGGTGTTGGTCGCGCGTTTGGTGAGTTCATCAGTGCGATCGGCAAGGCTCAGCCCCTCGGTGGAAGGCCGGTCCGGCAGGGTGATGACGCCTGTGCCTACGGTACGCAACTTCAGGCTGTGCAGCACAGACGCGGGAGTTTCGGGAAACAGGAACAACTGGAGAAATACCGACAGGGCGTCCACGATCGATTGCGTCTCGCGGCCGTATACCCGGTCTGTGTGGATGAAGAGGTTGACGCGGTGCACCAGCGCTGTCATCGTCATGGCCGCAAGTCGAGGTTCGATTCCCGCGAGCTTCGACTCTTCGAGCCGCCTCGAAACCCGCTCGTTGTAGTTCGCGACGAAGCGGTTGATCTCGGGCTTTACCGTCGACTCCGATGTGGCGACCACGGCCCACTGTACGAACATCGTCGAGTATTTCTCGAACACCCAACTCCACTCGCCCAACCACCAGTTCAGGTTGTCGAACCCGACCTCGGTCGGCCCCAGCGGACCGATGCGCCGAGCGACACGAAACAGGGCGCGCCCACACTCGTCTAGTAGTTCGAGGAAGATCTCGTCTTTTCCCGGAAAGTACTGATAGAGCGTGGCGCGGGACATATCTGCGGCCTTCGCGATGGCGTCCACCGACGTACCGAAGAAGCCGTGCTCTGCGAACAGCTCCAGAGAGACTTCGATGATTCGCCGACGCGTGGATGCGCCCCGTGTGCCTACTTCGGGGCTCGACGGGCCATAACTTGCGCGACGGTAGATCGGATTTTCTGACATCAGTGCACAGCCTAGGTGATCGGTGTCGTTTGCCGCGAGGGCTTGGCGCGATTGTGGTCAGTATCCTACTGGTCGGTAAGAACCAGGAAGTCTGCCGTCCCGCTGATCGCGACGCCACCGGTCTGCCGCGTGCACGTGAGTGAGACAGTAACGAGCCGCCCTCCGTCCACATCCGCTGTGGCGGTGACCTCGCCGGTACAGGAGAGGACATCGTCCGGCCACACCTGCTCGCGAAAGCGAACTCCGAACCTGCGTACGTTCTCGGCGCCGAGCCAATCGGTCGCGAAGGTCGCAAGTAGAGCCGATTGATGCATCCCCTGCGAGAACACGGATGGGTTGCCGGCAGCGCGGGCCATGTTGTCGTCGTAGTGCATCGGGTTCAGATCGCCCGATGCTCCGGAGTATCGGACGAACATTTGTCTCGTGAGAGGGCCGAACGTGCGGGGCTCGGCGGTGGTACCTACCTCGAGTTCGGTGGTGGGCGCGCTCATTTTGTTGCCTCCTTGGCTGCGGTCTCGATGAAGGTCCCGCGTGATTCCGCTACCAGTTCGCCTGCCGAGTTGTGGAACTCGGTCACGACGACGGCGAAGCGCATCTGTCCCCCTTTCTTGCCGGGTTTTTCGAACCGCTCGACCAGTCGCTCTCGGGCCAGAAGACGGTCACCTACTTTCGGAAGACCGCGATGGAAAACGAACTCCTGTTCACCGTGAAGGAGTCGCTTGCGGTCGAAACCGACGTTCACCCGGGCACCAGGAGGCGCCCACTGGTTTGCACTGATCAAGAACGTGGGCGGGATTATCGCGTCATCCCCCTGGAAGGCAGGGTTGTCGGACTGCATCGCGGCTGCGAACTCGCGGATCTTTCCGCGCTCGACGAAGACTTCCCATTCTTTGCCTGTCGTGCCCACCTGTGACGGCTCGGCGATGGGTGTGGTCATGCTGATTTCTCCTTCATGAAGTGAACTCGTCGAGATAGTGTCTGACAAGTGCCACCGCGCTCTCCGGGTAGCTGCGTGCGGTCTTCTCGTCGAGGCCGCCCTCGACGAGAAGGAGGGCGAGTCGGTTGGTGATCAGACTGAGGACGAACGCTGCGAGAATTGTGTAGTAGCGCAAGTCGGCGTCGATGTGGCCGCCGAGTTCCTGGTAGCGACGCACGATGGCATCGTCGTCGGGTACGCCGTCCATACGGGTGAACCCGAGGGATTCGCACAGAAATCGCTCGAACATCAGCCACCACCCGAGATCGATCTCCGCGGGTCCCGTGCTTGCGGTCTCCCAGTCGAACAGGGCGGCAACGCCCAGATCTTCGGCGAAGGACATATTGCCGACTCGTGCATCGCCCCACACAACCGTTTCCGCATCGGTATCGGGAACGGACGACGACAGCACGGTCCACGCCTCGGCCAGTACGTCTTCGCCGACGACGAGTTCGGAGCGCCGCACTTCGTACCAATCGCGTAGACGGGCCAGATACTGCTGCAGCGCAGTGACGTTCGGCTGCTGCGCAGGGTCACGTAGGACCGCGAGAGTCTGTTCGTCGTCCACAGCATGGACCGCAACAAGGGCGCGCAGTGCGTTGTCGTACATCTGTCGACGTTGGTCTGTGTCGAGCTCGACGGTCCAGCCTCTCTTGTGCCAGCTGGGTATGTCGGATGGTACCCGGCCGTGGACACGGGTCATCAAGTAGAAGGGCGCCCCGAGTATCGACGGATCCGCCTCGGTGAGCACGATGGAGGGAGTTACGACACCTGGGTGGCCACCGAGCGCCTGCATGATCGCGGCCTGTCGCAAAGCGTCGGGTTCTGTGAACAGCTGATGGTCGGCCGACTGCATGCGCAGGACGAGTTCACGGGATTCCCGTGTGCCCTCGGCAGTGGTCCAGCTTGCGGTGAACAATACTGTCTGCCCGGAGAATCCGGCATCCGGGGCGTCGAGATGGTGGATGGCGAAGTCGCTGTGCGCGCCTGGAGCGAGCCTGCCGGGCAACCACTGTCGCAAGGTCTCGCCGAGGTGCTCCTCGTGGTGAAGCTGGGTTGCGGCGCGTGCCATCGGCTACCTTCTCTCGCTATACGGAGGCCGGGGTCTCCGCGTGTTTGAAGGAATCGGATTCCTATTTGTGACCAATACTGTCAGAATACGGGTATGAGTGATCAAAAATCCAGTCCATCCGACGCCGTGCGAGACTGCGGGTCGGTGGTCCCGTTGGGGGCGTACGCGCTGCCGGGTCGCGTCCCGGATCCGAAGCCAGGTATCGAGCAGGCGGTCGAGGCCGAGCGCCTCGGATTGAACACTCTCTGGCTGAGCGAGCGATGGGGCACCAAAGATTTCGGCGTTCTGGCAGGGGCATTCGGTCAGGTCACTTCCCGGGTCAACATCGCGGCAGGCGTGACCCACTTCCAGTCCCGCCACCCTGCGATGCTGGCATCGATGGCGATGACAGCTCAGGCGCTCACGGACGGTCGGATCGTTCTCGGTGTCGGACGATCCGTCGACGCAATGTGGGATGCGGTGGGGCTGCCACGGGCCACCAACCAGTCGATCGTTGACTCCGCCGACATCTTCCGCCGCCTCTGCCGCGGCGAGAAGGTCAAATACGACGGTCCTGCTGGTTGGTTCCCATCCCTGCGGCTCAACGATGTTCCCGATGTGCCGGTACCTCCATTGGTCTTTGCCGCCCTCGGCCCGAAGGGGCTTACTCTGGCAGGGAAGCACTTCGACGGTGTTCTACTCCATCCCTTCCTGACCCCAGAGGCGGTGCGCCGCTCGGCCGCGACCGTTCGTGCCGCTGCAAGCGAAGCTGGACGAAACCCGGCAGATGTGCGGATCTATGTGACCGTCGTGGTGGCCTCCGGCCTCGAACCGGAAGAAGAGGCTGCGGTCGTCGGCGGGCGAGCAGTGACCTACTATCAGATACCCGGTTTCGGGGAGCAGCTTGCGCGGGTCAACGAGTGGGATCCCGCGGCACTCGACGTGCTGCGGAGCCACCCGCATCTCGTCGGCCTCAAAGGTGCAGCCGACTCGGTCCGTACCCGCGACCAGCTTGTCGAGGCGTCGTCTGCACTGCCGCCCGAGTGGATCACCGGGGCGGCCGCGCTCGGATCTCCGGCAGCGTGTCATGAGACATTCGCTCGCTATCGTGAGGCAGGCGCCGACGAGTTGGTCCTGCACGGCAGTACGCCCGATCAGCTGGGCTCCGTCGTCGACGGGTTGGCGATGGCAAATAAGTGACGTGGCTGCCAGAAAATTGGATCACTGTGGCATCCGGATCGGTCCGGGCTGGATGGCCAGGCGTGATCCAGTATCCAGGAGGCCAGTCGGCGCGTTTCATTCCGAAAGCAGTGTGTCCGCTCGCTGCTGAACAGCGGTGCTGGTGCGAAGCGGACGGTTCGGTAGAAGCACGGTAGCCACGAAAGCAACGGCCGCCAGCGGAACACACCAGAGGAACAGGTCTCCGATGACGTCGGCATACAGGGTCTGAACTGCTTGGCGGACGGGCTCGGACAGTTCTGCGACATCGGGCACCGTATCCCGACCGGAACCGGCGGTCCCCGAAGTCGCGGACACACGAGTGGCGATCACGGCGCCGAGAACACCGACCGCGAGCGTCCCGGCGAGTTGGCGGAAGAATGCAGGCAATGCGGTGGCAGCACCGAGCTTCTCCGGAGGAGCGCTGTTCTGCGCAAGAATCTGCATATTCGACATCAGTATGCCGACGGCGATACCGACGCCGGCAAGATATCCACCGACCAATACGAGTGGCGTGGTACTCGTGAGGGTGGCGAGCCCGACGGTGGCCGACAGTAGGAATGCTGCCCCCACGATGACCCACGGCTTCCAGCGCCCGGTACGACTGATCACCTGACCTAGCACAGTGGAAGCAATGAAAGTCGACGCCGACATGGCCAAAATCATGCTGCCGGACGCCGAGGGACTCATGCCGCGTGCAATCTGAAAATACTGGCTCATGAAAGCCGGAACTGACAACATCGTCACTCCGAGCGAGACGCTCGTGATCACGACCCGCGAAATCGTCGGATCGGTGAAGAGTCCGAGCGGTATGAGCGGTTCGGCGACCTTGCGCTCGACGACGATCGTTGCAATCGCACACCCGAGCGAGGTCGTCACCATCGCCACGGATTGCCATGACCACCACGGAAACATGTCACCGGCGACGGATACCCAGGCCATGGCCAGACCCGCGCTCGCGGTGACAAGAACGAATCCGGCCCAGTCGATCCGCGTGGACCCGCGGGGGGAAGGTAAATCGAGCGTTCGATGTAGAAGAATCACCGATGCGACGGCGAACGGTATCCCGAGATAGAAGTTCCACCGCCAGCCCAAGCCGTCGGTGATCAAGCCACCCAGGACAGGCCCGCCCATAGTGCCGACGCCGATGACTCCGCCGACAATCCCCGCATACTTTCCGCGTTCCCGCGGACTGACCAGATCGGCGAGCAGCACGGTGCCCACCGAGATGAGTCCGCCTGCGCCGACCCCTTGTACTGCACGGAATCCGATCAGGGCTTCAGCAGTGGGAGAAAGCCCAGCACACAGTGAGGCCGCGGTGAACAATCCGATCGCGGCAAACATCAGCCGGGTATGCGAGAACAAATCGCACAGCTTGCCCCAGATCGCCAAGCTCACGGTGGTGGTGAGCAGATTCGCTGTGATGACCCAGGTGTAGGCGGTCTGCCCTGCGCCGAGCTCGTTCATCATCACGGGAAGCGATGTGAGGATTGTCGTGGAGGCTAGTGCGGAGAGAACGAGGCCGAGCAACGTCCCCACCATCGCGGTCAACATGCGTCGCCGAGGCATCTCAGTGGAATCGACGCTGTCGGGCCGGGCGGCAGAAGGCTCCTGTCGGATGCTCATGGCTGCCTTTCGGGGCATGGCGATGTGGTTGAGGGCCCCCGCGTATAGCGCGGGGGCCCTCAACCACGGTCACCGAAGTCGGGAGATCAGAGAACTGCTCCGCTGATCTTGTACTCGAGGATCTCCTCCATCGTCAAACCGAGTTCCTGCAGAACCTCATCGGTATGCTCACCATGGTCCGGCGCTCGCCGGACGTCGCCCGGCCGCTCGTTGAACTGCACCGGTGCAGACACCAGCTTGAAAGCAGTGCCGGCGGAGTCGTCGAGATCGGCAATATACGAGTTCGCTTCGACCTGGGGATCGGTGACCACTTCGCGCGGGCGCTGAACCGGTGCCCACACTCCGTTGATGTCCTTGAGCGCAATCTTCCATTCTTCGAGAGTCTTCTTTGCGAAGCCGGAGCCGATTGCAGCCACGCATTCGACGTTGTTCTCGGCGCGTTTGGCGTGACTGTCGAAACGCGGATCCGTGATCAGCTCGGGGCTCTCGAGCACAGTCATCAGTTCGGGCCAGAATCGATCCGATTCGAGCATCACGATGCTGATGTGGCGTCCATCCTTGGTCCCGTACGTGTTGACCAAGGGGTTCGCTGCCTGGTCGGGCGTCTTCTTTGGGTACCCATCCAGGTTGAACGCGTGCGCACCGGCGATCGTCGGACCCATTGCCCAGGCACCGAGCGCCAGCAACGAGCTGTCGACGACCGTTGCCTCGCCGGTTCGCTCGCGGTGGAACAATGCGGATGAGATCGCGCCCGCGATAGTGAGCCCGCCGAGCACGTCTCCGAAGGCGGGGCCGGGCATGTTGACTGGATATCCTAGTGACTCGGGGCTGACGTTGTCGGCCGCGCCGCTGCGTGACCAGAACGAGGACATGTCGTAGCCCCCACGCTCGGCTTCGGGGCCGGCCTGTCCGGCTGCCGAGCCGCGGACATAGATGATCTTGTCATTGTGGGCTCGGACATCCTCGACATCGATGCCGAGTTTCTTGCGCGCGGAGGGACGGAAGTTCGTGAGGAAGACGTCCGCTGTTTCCACAAGTTTCATGAGCAGTTCGCGTCCTTCCTGGGATTTGAGATCCAGTGCGACACTGCGCTTACCACGATTCGGAAGCTCGAACATGTGATTGACCGCGCCTGCGGGAATCAGGCCGGAAGTCACCAGGCCGCGCTGTGGATCGCCCGACTCGGGGTGCTCGATCTTGAGAACGTCGGCACCCCATTCGGTGAGGATGGCGCCAGCCACCGGGACGTACGTCCAAGCGGCCACCTCGACGACTCTGATTCCACTCATCACACCGACCACGACGTGGGTCCTTTCTGGGGTTCGACTGTCATGGTGCGGGCGCGGGTGCGGGATCGATTGATCCGGCCGGCGTTCCTTCACCATGAAAAAGAAGAGGGGCTCTGAAATCTGACTCAGTGTACATAAAATTATTGCAGGTGTGTGGTGGCTATCACAAGCCCCCTTGGCGCCTGCCGTTGCAGCTCTCCGTGGGAGCTTCAGTAGGTCACCCCCGGCGGCGCGGGAGATTTCCGCCCGCAAGCCTCACGTTCCCTTCGGTGTTTACCGAACATCACTGTCAGAGTGATCCGTGATCTTCTGCTCGATGCAGCCCTCGGGCCGTGCCTTGTGCGGAACTGCAGCGCTTCCCGCAATTGGTGAGGTGCCTGCCTTGGCGAAGGCTTCCTGTCGACTCGGCATGGGAAGGCGCAAAGCAGTGAGCGGATCGCACTTTATGCAGGTTGAGATGCTTGAGCGGCGATATCCGAAGTGGTCGGTCGTGTCGCGCATTCCATCGAAGGACGCTACGTTTCGTCCGGATGGTCCGGTTGGTGCGCGTCTGGATTCGCTGTGCGCGCCATGCCTCGGGGCTGGCCGGTTCGGATATTGGGTATTTCGTGACACCACCATCAGATGTTAGTGTTCCGGCAAGCGTGACCCGTATCACTGCTTGCGGCGGCGCGGAACGAAACTTTCAGGCGAGCCGATCGCACCGTGACGTTCTTGGAGGAGCTCAATGTCCACAACAGCGGGACGGATCCTGCCGGAGGTCACCGCGGAGTCGCGGGACTTCTGGACCGGGGGATTCGACAACGAATTGCGCATCTATCGATGCCGTTCATGTAGTGGGTGGATCCATCCGCCGGTCGGGGCCTGCTGGCGGTGCCGGAGTCGGGACGTCGGTCCCGACGTCGTCTCGGGCCGGGCAACAGTTGCGGCCTTCACCGTGAACCATCACCCTTGGTTCCCCGCATTTCCGCCACCGTATGTCATTGCGGCAGTCGAACTCGAAGAGCAGCCGGATGTGCGTTTGACCACGTGCCTCGTCGACGTCGAGGTCGACGACGTCGAGGTCGGCATGCAGGTCGAGGTCGTATTCGAGAAGCATGACGACGTAGCTCTTCCCTACTTCAGGCCGGTGACCGCATGACCTTCGTTGACGACCGTGCTGTGATCACTGGTGTAGGACAGTCTCAGATCGGCCGACGGATCGGCCGTACGGGGATCGATCTCGCCCTCGAAGCTGCTGAGCGTGCGGTTGCTCATGCAGGCCTGTCGTTCGACGACATCGACGGCGTCGCAAGTTATCCCGGACCCGTGCACGCGGAAGGCGGGTTCGTCGGCGCCACCACCCACGACGTTCGCGACGCCTTCGGGTTGAAGACCCGTTGGCACGTCAGCGGTGTGGAAACCTCCGGCCAGGCCGGAACTCTCCTGGACGCGGCCGCAGCCGTTGCCACCGGCCGCGCAACCCATGTGCTGTGCTTCCGCTCGGTATGGGAAGCGACCGCGCAGGCCTCGGGCCGCGCCGCCGCCCTGACCTCCAAGTCGACTCGTGCCGGAGGCCACGCGGAGTTCCGTCTGCCGTTCGGCGCGGCATCGCCGGCGAACTGGATCGGTATGTATGCCCAGCGCTACATGCACGATTACGGCTTGACGCGTGAGCAGGTCGGTAAGCTCGTCATCAATGCCCGACGGAACGCGGGTCTCAATCCCGATGCGATCTACCGGGATGCGATGACAATGGACGACTACCTCGGCGCACGTCTCGTGTCGTGGCCGCTCGGACTGTACGACTGTGACGTGCCGTGTGACGGCGCGACCGCGATCGTTGTGTCGCGGAAGGAAGCGGCCACCGGCTTGGCGAACACTCCGCTTCACATCGAGGCCGCGGGATCGGCGCTATATCAACGGCACACGTGGGATCAGCGGCAAGATCTGACCACTATGGCCGCGCATGATGTCGCCACCGAGATGTGGTCCACCACGTCGCTCACCCCGAAAGACGTAGACTTCGCGACGCTCTACGACGGATTCAGCTACCTGTGCACTCAATGGATCGAGGCACTCGGGTTCTGCGAACACGGCAAGGTCGGGCAGTTCCTGGACAACGACGACTATTACCGCCTGGAAGGCGAACTGCCGATCAACCCGCACGGTGGTCAGCTTTCCGCCGGACGTCTCCACGGGTACGGATTCCTTCACGAAGCCTGTGTACAGCTATGGGGTGAAGCCGGCGATCGCCAGATTCCCAAAGACGTCGAGATTGCCGCAGTCGGCATCGGTGGGGGCCCGGAAGCCGGATGCATACTGCTTCGCCGCGAGGCGTGACGAAGACGAAGACAATTTTCGCGCCCCGGCGCATCGCTCTACTCAGGAGACCGGAAATGTCGATATCCGAACCAATCCCCGCAGGTGCGATACCACCGCCGCCGGTTGCGGTGAAGGAACCGCGCGGCAAGCGTTTCCGAGGGGGCCGCAAGTGGCGTGCGCTTCGTACGAATCGGGCTGCGATGGTGTCGCTGGCCTTCCTGGTTCTACTGGTCCTCGTAGCGGTCTTCGGTTCACTACTGATGACGCACGACCCCAACGCGCAGGCTCTGGGAGATCGGTTGCAGGGCCCTACCGGAGAACACTGGCTCGGCACCGACGGCTACGGGCGGGACGTATACAGCCGCCTGATCGATGCAACGCAGGTCGTGGTCCTGGCTATTGTGCAGGCGATGGCGCTCGCTGCCGTTGTCGGCATTCCGCTGGGTTTGCTGGCAGGGTTGGTCGGTGGGCCGGTCGATGCGGTTCTCAGCCGCATTGCGGAGGCCCTGCTCGCACTGCCTCCGTTGATCCTGGCGTTAGCGGTCGTCGGTGTGCTCGGGCCCGGCTTGACCAACGCGATGATCGCGGTCGGTATGCTCCTCGCACCCCGACTGTTCCGAATCTCTCGATCCGAAGCGCAAGCGGTGAGCGGAGAGTCCTATATCGAGGCATGCCGAAGCGTGGGGTGCTCGAACTTCCGGCTCCTCTGGCGACATGTACTGCCGAATGCCAGTTCCGCGCTGATGATTCAGGTAACCTTCGGCGCCGGTATCATCATCATCGTCGAAGCGAGCCTGAGCTTCCTAGGACTGGGCGTCGAGTCTCCGCAGGCCAGCTGGGGTTCCATGCTGCAGGACGCATTCCAGAACGTCAGCGTCTCGCCGAGCTTCATGATCGTGCCCACAATGGCGATCGTACTGACCGTCCTCGCGTTGTCGACCTTCGGCGACGGCATGCGAGACGCCTTCGAAGGACGTGGAGCCAATGGCTGATCAGACGAAAGATACAGGCAACACCGCCCTGCTCGATGCGGCAGAAGGCGCCGCGGGGAACATCGGACTCGGGGACACTGTCCTCGAGGTACGAGATCTTTGCGTCGACTTCAACACTCCCCATGGCTGGTCCAGGGTTGTCGACAATGTGAATTTGACGCTCAATCGCGGGGAAACCTTGGGCCTCGTCGGAGAGTCGGGCTCAGGAAAGACCGTTACCTCGCTCGCGGTGATGGGGCTGCTCACCGGTCCTCGGGTGAAGGTCACGGGTTCCGTCAAGCTCGCGGGTCAGGAGTTGGTCGGTCTGCCCGCACGAGAAATGAACCGACTGCGCGGCAAGTCGATCGGAATGATCTTCCAGGAACCTCGTCGGTGCCTCAACCCCGCCTTCACGGTGGGCGACCAGATCGCCGAGGTCGTGCGGAGACATCGTACCGATTCCTCCCGTAAGGAGGCGTGGGCACGTGCGGTCGAAATGCTGGACTTGGTGGGAATCCGGCAACCGGACAAGCGCGCAGACGATTATCCTCACCAGTTCAGCGGCGGTATGTGCCAGCGTGTCATGCTCGCGATGGCATTGGCATGTGAGCCCGTAGTCCTGATCGCGGACGAACCGACCACTGCGCTCGACGTCACTGTGCAGGCACAGGTTCTCGCGCTCCTCACTGAGCTCCAGGACCGGATGGGACTCGGCGTCCTGTTCATCACCCACGATCTGGGAGTGGTCGCCGAGACCTGCGATCGTGTCGCGGTGCTCTACGGCGGCCAGGTGATGGAGATGACCGACGCGGAAGGGCTCTTCTACGATCCACAGCACCCGTATACCGAGGGACTTCTAGCGTCTACGCCCGATGCGCAGATTCGTGCAGAACGACTGCATGCAATTCCAGGAACCGTGCCTGCACCGTGGGATTGGCCAAGCGGGTGCCGCTTCCATCCGCGTTGCAGCTACGCACAGGATGGCAGGTGTGATCAGGGCCAGGTTGCACTCGGCGGTCCCGGTGATCACTTGGTGCGGTGTGTTCGCGCCGACGAGCTGAGTCTGGAAGGAATCGTGGAATGAATCCGATCCTCGAAGTCGAGGGGCTGATGAAGTCCTTCGTCAAGAAACGCAACATCTTCGGCTTGCCAGCGGAGCGGACGCATGCCGTCAAGGATGTGTCGTTCACCTTGGAGAAGGGCCGCACCCGAGCCATTGTCGGTGAATCCGGCGCGGGCAAGTCCACCGTCGGACGCATGGTGTTGCGACTCGCTGTCCCCGACGAAGGATCGATACGCCTGTTCGGTGACAACATACTGGAAATTTCTGCAGCACAAGCGCGGAAGCTCCGCCGTCGCGCAACCATGATCTTCCAGGACCCGTTCAACTCGCTCGATCCACGCATGTTGATCGGTGAGTCGGTTGCTGAGCCGCTGGTCCTGCACACCTCTCTCAACCGTGGTGAACGTGAGCAGAAAGTGGCAGAGTTGCTCGAACGCGTAGGTCTGCGTCAGGACCAGATCGAGAAGTATCCGCACGAGTTCTCCGGCGGCCAATTGCAACGAATCGCGATCGCGCGTGCGCTCGCAACCGAGCCCGAGCTCATTGTGTGCGACGAACCGGTCGCGGCCCTTGATGTATCCATCCAGGCCCAGGTTCTGAACCTCCTGCAGGATCTTCAGTCGGAGCGCGAGATCAGCTATCTGTTCATCTCCCACGACCTCGCTCTGGTAAAGATGTTCGCTCACGACGTGACGGTGATGCGCCGTGGTGAGATTGTCGAATCAGGGCCTACTGAGCAGATTTTCGACGACCCCCGAGAGACATATACCAAGGAACTGTTGTCCGCGATGCCCGTCATGAATCCCCGTCGGCGAGCGACTCGCAAGGCGGTCGCCACGCCGAGTGCCTGAGCCGACTGATCTACCTATGAGGCGTGGTGTGTCGGGCGCAAAACGAGCACTATCGAATCGAAACGAATGAAAGTGTCAACGGTGCACATCGTTGGTCTTGGTACGTCGGCAAAACCGGCGCCTGACATACCTTCCCAATCCCGAGGAGTCCGGTCGTGTTGAAACTCGTCGTCAGTCGAATCTTTGCAGCGATTCCGCTGCTCCTGCTTGTCGCATTTCTGTCATTCGTTCTACTCGAATTCGCGAACCGCGGGACCGACCCTGCCGCGCGTATCGCCGGCGAGGGTGCGAGCCCGGAGCAGATCGCAATGGTCCGGGAGAACCTGAATCTCGATTCGCCCATGATCGTCCGTTACGTGGATTGGGTCTTGGATGCGGTGACCGGCGATCTCGGAACTTCGCTCTACAGTGGACAGGCCGTAACAGACGCTCTGATGGAACGGATCTGGCCGACGGCATCCCTGGCGCTGTGGGCGATCGTGTTGACGATTGTCATCGGTATTCCGTTGGGGGTGTGGGCGGCGGTACGTCAGGGTTCGTTGGTGGACCGCTTCGTCACGACCCTGGCTTCCCTGTTGATGTCCGTGCCACCCTTCGTGCTGGGGTTGGTCCTGGTGATCACGTTCGCGATCACCCGAGCATGGTTGCCCGCTACCGGATACGTGTCCTTGGCCGAAGGTGGATTCATTGAGTGGTCGCGTCATCTGATCCTCCCCGGACTTGCGTTGGCGGCGGTCTCGGCCGCTGAAATGGCCCGTCAGACCCGGGGATCGATCGTCGATACGCTGTCCAAGGACTATGTTCGGACGGCCCGAGCCAAGGGCTTGGGCGAACAGTCGGTGTTGTGGAAACACACCATGAAGAATTCTGCGGTGTCCATCGTGACCGTTCTCGGGCTGCAGATGGGGCGCATACTCGGTGGCGCCGTGACAGTCGAATTTGTCTTTGCGATCTCGGGACTGGGGATGCTTGGCTACACCGCTGTGATCCAGCGAGACCTGCCGATGGTGCAGGGTGTGGTGATTGTGAGCGCGATTGTCGTGCTCGTCTGTAACTTGCTCGTCGATATGTCCTACGGATACTTGAATCCTAAGATTCGCACCTAGTTCGGATCCGGGTCGCCGAGATCTTATCAGGTCCGTGCATTTCCGTATTCGACTCTTGACCGGGCACGGAGCAACGCTGTACCCGAGTTATTAATTGCGTTATTGATTCTGCGTAGTCTTTTCGCACCACCATCGTTGGGATGTGCGCGCGATCGGGTTGTCCGGTCGCTCGGGGACTCGTACCCTTGCCGCGCAATCGAAGTCCGACGCCCTGTTCATCGAAAGAGAGACCTGTGGACATGAGAATCCGAAATGGATTGTCTGCTAGGGCGAAAGCGCTTGTCGGCGCAGTCGCTTTGGCCGTGACAGTTACCGCCTGCGGTGGAAGTGGAGAGACCACTTCGACAGCATCGGCCGGCGACCTTGATCGCAATGCGACCCTGCGGATGGCATGGACGCTGGCTCCGGGCAACCTGGATCCACACCAATCCGGGAACTACCAAGTTGATTTCAACTATCTGTCTCCTGTGTACGACCGCTTGACCGTTGTGGTCGCGGGTCCCTCGGTGGAGCCGATGCTGGCAGAGTCGTGGGAGTACTCGGCGGATGGTACTTCCGTCGACTTCACTCTGCGCACCGATGCGACCTTCCATGATGGCACTCCGGTGAATGCTGCTGCGGTGGTCAAGAGCCTGAGCAGAGCCCGTGATCCGCAGCAGGCCAAATCGGCCAACACCCTGGCGATGGTGACTGACGTTCAAGAAATCGATGATCGAACTGTTCGGGTGGTGGCCAATCGCCCCGCAGTCGATCTGCCCGCAGTCCTGTCCAGTACCACGGCCGCGATCATCAATCCTGTCGCATTGGACAATGAGGTCGATCTTTCGGTCGAGATGGCGGGTTCGGGTCCGTATGTCCCGGAACAGATCCGGCGCGGCGACCGTATCGTCTTCAAACGCTACGACGGATACTGGGATCCGGAAGCGCAGAAAGCCGCAACGCTGGAGATTATCGGCATCGGTGACGACAACGCGCGTCTGAATGCGTTCCGGAGTGGTCAGATCGATGTGATGCTCGCCAAGGCGGGCCAGACCGACGACCTGCAACCGCTGATCTCGCAGTCCCAGTACGACATGTACGCGTACCCGGTCTCGCAATTTTATGCGGTCCAGCTCGACATCGGTCAGCCGGAACTGCAGGATCCGAAGGTTCGACGGGCGCTGAACTTTGCGATCGACCGCGAGGGCATCAACGCCGGACTGTTGAACGGCCAATGCGCTCCGGTCTACCAGCCGATTCCGGAAGGCGTGGACGGTCACAACGGGTCGTTGGGCGAGGCATACGCCTACGATCCGACGGAGGCTCGTCGACTGCTCGAGGAGGCAGGCGCAGACGACATCACCCTCCGGTTGATCACGGTGGCGGGTCTGTCGCCGCAGCAGGAGATGGCCACGGCTATCCAGGCACAGCTCGCGGAGGTTGGGGCGAAGGTTGAGATCGTGCCCCTGCCGACCGCCGACGCACAGCTTCGCATGGGCGAGGGCGGTTACGCGCTCCTCAACCCGCGGTTGGCGTATCCCACGCCGGCTCAGACTCTTCAGACGAACTACCTGACGGAACTGCGTTTCCCGACACCGCCGTCGCAGGAGTTCCAGGATGCCGTCGTCAAGTCGTTCGATCCGAATATCAGCGATGCCGAGCGGACCGAGCTGTATTCCACGGCCTCCACCATCGCCTCCGAAGACGCCTACGATCTGTTCGTGTGTGGTGTCCCGACTCAGGTGGCCTTCACGAATAAGGTCGTCGGAGTGGAGGAGGGCGGGCAGGCCGACTTCGTCGGCATCGTCGATCCCCGTTATATGGGAATCGCTTCCTGACCGAGAATTGACGGGGACCCGGATGCGTACAGGCGCGGCCGGGTCCCAGCTTCTGTCTAGAGATCTCGATCATCGGATGGGTGCATCGGTGATCTGCGGGTTGTCGAGTCGCGAGACTGGGAGCGCGGCAAGCACCCGGTCGAAATGGCTTGTCGTGAGTAATTACATTACTAGTCTTGCGTCATGTGATTGTGATCACTAATGTTGTTGCAGCGCGGTCGATCGGGTCCTTCAGCAGAGCTGGGACTCTGCATCCTGGGATAGCGCTTCTCGACACCACCCAGTTCGCCGAGAGAGAGACGTGTGGAATGAGAATCCGGAATGGATTGTCTGTCAGAGTAATAGCCTTAGCCAGCGCGTTGACTGTGGCTGTGGTCGCTACCGCGTGCGGGGGCAGTGGCGCGGCCGGTTCGGACGCCTCGACCGGCGCGATCGACCGCAACGCAACTCTGCGGATGGCATGGACGGTGGCACCTGCGAATCTGGACCCCCATCAGTCAAGCAATTACCAGGTCGATTTCAACTATCTGGCGCCCGTGTACGACCGATTGACGGTGATTGTCTCAGGCCCCGAAGTTGCGCCGATGTTGGCCGAGTCGTGGGAGTACTCGGAGGACGGGACTTCTGTCGACTTCACTCTGCGCACCGATGCGACTTTCCACGATGGCACTCGGGTGAATGCTGCTGCGGTGGTCAAGAGCCTGAACAGGGCCCGTGATCCGCAGCAGGCCAGGTCCGCGCCGTCCTTGGTGATGGTGACCGACGTTCAAGAAATCGATGATCGAACTGTTCGGGTGGTAGCCAATCGCCCCGCAGTCGATCTGCCCGCAGTCCTGTCCAGCACCACGGCCGCGATCATCAATCCTGTCGCATTGGACAATGAGGTCGATCTTTCGGTCGAGATGGCGGGTTCGGGTCCGTATGTCCCGGAACAGATCCGGCGTGGCGACCGTATCGTCTACAAGCGCTACGACGGATACTGGGATCCGGAAGCGCAGAAAGCCGCAACGCTGGAGATCATGGGACTAACAGACGACAACGCGCGCCTGAATGCGTTCCGGAGTGGTCAGGTCGATGTGATGCTCGCCAAGGCGGGCCAGACCGACGACCTGCAACCGCTGCTCTCGCAGCCCCAGTACGACATGCACACCTACCCGGTCGCCCAGTTCTACGCGGTCCAGATCGACATCGGCCAGCCAGAACTGCAGGATCCGAAAGTTCGAAGGGCGCTGAACTTTGCCATCGACCGTGAAGGCATCAACTCGGCCCTGTTACAGAACCAGTGCCAGCCCGTCTATCAGCCGATTCCGGAAGGCGTCGACGGTCACAGCGAATCTCTTCAGGACGCATACACTTTCGATCCGGAGGAGACGCGCCGGCTGCTCGAAGAGGCCGGCGCGAAGGATATAACCCTCCGGTTGATCACGGTGTCGGGTCTGTCGCCGCAGGCGGAAATGGCCACCGCGATCCAGGCACAGCTCGCGGAGGTCGGTGTGAAGGTCGAGATCATTCCGCTGCCGAATGAGGAGGCACAGATTCGTATGGGTGAGGGCGGCTACGCGCTGATCAATCCACGGCTGGCCTACCCGACCCCGGCTCAGACTCTGCAGACGAACTATCTGACGAAAGTTCGTTTCCCGACACCACCTTCGCAAGAGTTCCAGGATACGGTTGACAAGGCGTTCGATCCGAACATCGGTGACGCAGAGCGGACCGAACTGTATACCATGGCATCCACGATTGCTTCCGAGGAAGCCTACGATCTGTTCGTGTGCGGTATCCCGACTCAGGTAGCTTTCACGGACAAGGTCGTCGGAGCGGACGAAGGTGCCCAGGCAGACTTTGTCGGCATCGTCGACACCCGGTACATGGGTATCACTTCCTGACCGACAGGCGAGGGTTGTCCGCCGGCGCACGCGTGGACGGACTACCGCGTAGTCGAAATCGGTTCCCGACTCGGAGGTTCAGGCTTATGCCGCTGTTCGCTCGCAAGACCGGATTCGGCACCGGAGCACCCGGTGTTTCGGTCCTCACTGCACTGATCGCTGCAATGCTTTTGCTGGCTGCATGCGGTACATCTGCCCAGGATATTGGTTCGCGGGAGGTGAACCGAGAGGGAACTCTTCGGGTGGCGGGGAACGTCGTGCCGAATAATCTGGATCCGCACCAATCAGGCAACTACACAGTCGACTACCCATTTCTTTCGCCGGTCTACGACCGCCTCACTCAGGTGATTTCCGGTCCGGAGATCGTGCCGATGCTGGCGGAGGAATGGACTTTCGCGGAGGACGGCCGGTCGGTGGACTTCCGGCTCAGAGACGATGCCGTCTTTCACTCGGGTAACCCCGTCGATGCAGATGCAGTTGTCGGGAGCCTCGAGCGCGCGCGTGATCCACAACAGTCGAGGGTTGCCGGTCGCTTCGACATGGTGGAATCCGTACAGGTAGTCGACGACCGTACCGTGCGCATCACAACGAGTCGTCCAGCGTTGGACTTGTTGTCGGTTCTCGCGACCACGGAGTCGGCAATTGTCGATGTGGACGCGATGGCGAGCGGACTGGACATCTCGAAGGAGAGCGCGGGGTCGGGACCATACGAGTTCGACCAGGTGCGGCCAGGTGACCGGATCACCTATGTGCGCCACGAAGGGTACTGGGACTCGGAGGCGCAGAAGCCCGTCAGATTGGAATTGATAGGCCTACCCGACGACAACTCCCGTCTGAATGCGTTCCGATCGGGCCAGGTCGACGCGATCAAGGTCGATCCGGATCAATACGACGAGTTGCAGTCGGTGGTTACGCAACCGGGCTTCGAATTACACGAGTACCCGATCGTCCAGTCGTATGTGCTGTATCTCGACATCGGTATCCCGGGTCTCGAAGACAAGAGGGTGCGTCAGGCGTTGAACTATGCGATCGATCGTGAGTCCATCAACAATGCCCTGCTGAACGACAGGTGCCCACCGCTCACCCAACCGCTCCCGGTGGGTCTCGACGGCCACGACGCCGGCGCGGCGAACCTGTATCCGTACGATCCGGAGCGCGCCCGGCAACTGCTCGAGGAATCGGGGGCGCGCGACAACCTGCCGATCCGCATCATCTACGTGGCCGGTGCCTCGCCGCAACAGGAGATGGCGACGGCTGTGCAGGCTCAGTTGCGTGACGTCGGAGTGGACGTGCAGCTGGCTCCGATCCCGGCCGTGGACGCGCAGGCAACTTTCCGAACCGGTGGCTACGGACTGCTGAACATCTTTCTGTCGGCGCCGACTCCCGGCCAGACTCTGCTGACGAACTATTTGGCGGACTTCCGATTCCCGACCCCGCCATCGCAGGATTTCGCCGACACGGTGGTGCGGTCGTTGGATCCGTCGTTGTCGGATGACGAGCGTACCGCGCTCTACGAGACCGCTTCGGGAACGGCTGCGGAAGAGGCGTACAGCGTCTTTCTGTGCGGTTCACCGACGATGGTCGCCTACACGTCAGACACAGTCGGGATGGACTCACTCGGCCACGCCGATTTCACGAGTATCTTCGACGTCCGGTACGCCGGCGTGACGTCGTGAGCAGTGGTCGGGAGACCCGTATGCGCGTGATCCCGGTCGACGATCACCTGAGCGAACCGCCCGACGTGTGGACGAATCGCCTGCATAGCAGCTGACCGTCCACCCTGATGGGACAGTGCCCGCCCCCCTCCGGGCGGGCACTGTGCGTTCGGTGTCGTTACGCGGGCAGGGCCTGCATCATTCCACCGTCCAGCTCATAGGTGCTTCCGGTGATGAACGAAGCCTCGTCCGACAGCAGGAATGTCACGAGATCGGCGACTTCTCGGGGCGTACCCATCCGTCCCATGGGGATGAGCGAGGCCCACTGTGCCTGTAATTCGGTGGGGTACGACAGGATCTTGGGTGTTGCGATCGTTGCAGGCGCGACGGAGTTTATCCGTATTCCTTCGCTCGCGTAGTCGATTGCAGCAGTACGCGTCAGTCCGATGACTCCGTGCTTCGATGCGGAATAGCCGGCCATCCGGGTTGCCGATTTCAGGCCGGAGCAGGAACTGACGTTGACGATTGCGCCTGTTCCGTGTTCGACAAAGTGCCCGAGTTCTGCGCGCATGCAGAGAAAAGTACCTCGCAGGGTGACATTCGCCGCTGTATCGAAATCCGCGGGGGCAATCTCGTGCAGCCGTGCCTGCGGGTGCGAGAATCCGGCGTTGTTGACGGCGAGATGCAGCCCGCCGAACGAGTCGATCGCGACGCGGATCATGTTTGCGACATCGGATTCCTCGGATACGTCTGTGTGGCAGAAGACCGCCCGGCCTCCTGCTCCCGTGATCTCGTCCGCTACTCGATTGCCGCCCGGTTCGGAGACGTCCGCGATCACCACCGCTGCTCCCTGGGCGGCGAGCGTCTGTGCACAGGCCTCGCCGATGCCGCTTCCCGCGCCCGTGACGATCGCTACCTTGCCTTCGAATCGCATCATTTCTCCTCGGCGGTCTGCTACGTATATGTAGCTCACATCGACACTTTGCCCGGATCGCGGCAGTCGGTGACCGAGCTACCTTCGGCGCGCCCCAGCTTCAATGCAGGGTCGCTGATGCCACTGTCCGCGAACGGCGGGATGGGAGGGCGGGGGAGGTCCTCGCTGACAGCACCTTTCTTCTCCAGAAGCTTGTGCCAGCCTTCGAGGTCGCCGCCGAAGAACTTGCCGGTGCCCATGATGACGCAGTAGAGAACAGCGCCCTCGGCACCTGCCTCCCATGGCCCGAACATGTCGCCCCAGTCCAGCATCATGTGGGTGCCGGTGCCGTAGCGATTTCCGTCGCCGTCGATCAGTTCGCCCTTCAAGACGAAGATCGTATGATCACCATGATGCCCATGGTACGGCGCGAGCGCTCCGGGTTCCCAAACGTTGTAGAACACCAAGTATCTGGGTGTGTACTCGATCCACTTCTCCCAGATCGATGCAGTGTGGCCGTCGTCGAAACGGAGTCGCATGGCTTCGAACCACGGCACGTCGTCGAGATGTTTGATCAAAGGTCCGCCGCGCATGATTGTCCTCCTGGATGTGGTGTGCTGACTCGCGATCGGTTCCTCGTGAACCTCGGCTGATACCGAGACGCTGTGCACGGATTCGTGATGCTTACCATGATCGATCTCGTGGGGTCAACGAAAATGATTGCAGGAGAGTGCTGTTTAGGAATCTCCCTCGGCTCGGTGCGGTTCCGACGAGATGACCTCGATGACGGTTTTCCCGACCGACTGCCGGCTTGCCACCGCGGCCATCGCCGCGGCGGTGTCGTCCAACGGGTATCGAGCATGGATGTGGGGCCGGATCCGGCCTGCGCTCCAGAGTTCGGTGAACTCGGCGCGGTCCCGGGCAGCGCTTACGGGATCGTGCTGGGCGAAAGTTCTGATTTCGAGGCCTTTGATCACTGCACCTTTGAGGAGCACGAGATTCAGTGGAATGGAGGGAATCTCGCCGCTCGCATATCCGAGCGTGACGTACGTGCCTCCCCAGGCGAGCTCGCGGAGTGCGGGTTCTGCACACGGGCCGCCAACCGGGTCGACCACCACCTGGAGCGCTCCCGGGCCCACGGCCGCGCGGATGCCTTCCCTCACATCACCTCCGGCGTAGTCCACAACATACCGAGCTCCGCGGGCACGGGCGGCGTCCAACTTCTCGATGGTAGATGCGGCCGCGATTACGGTGGCACCGAGGGCAACCGCAAGTTCGACTGCGGCAAGACCGATGCCCCCGCCCGCTCCGAGAACGAGGACCAGGTCGCCGGATCGGACCTGAGCGATCGACCGTAAGGCATGGTATGCGGTGAGGTGGCAGACCCATGTGGCCGCCGCTTCGGCGGAGGTTACCCCGGCTGGGACCGGAATTGCGGAGGATTCCGGTACAACGACGTATTCCGCAAAGGCACCCGGTGCGAGTGCGGCGACTCGGTCACCCGGGAAGAATCCGGTTACGTCGGCACCGACGGCGGTGACGACCCCTGCGCACTCGTGCCCGGGTACGAATGGCAACGGTGTCGTCGTCTGATACCGCCCGGCGATCATGAGGGTGTCGGGAAAGTTGACGGCCGCGGCCTCGACCGACACGAGCAGTTCGTGTGCGGCCGGCGACGGTCTCGCGACTGTGTCGATCGTGACGGCATCGGGGCTGCCGAGCTCGTGGATCCGTGCGGCACGCATCATCGGGCTCATTCGCGTACTCACTATCTGCCTCCTTGGTTCCGGTGCGTACCTGTCCGTGCGCTCCGACCTGCGCATTCGGCATCCAAAACTCGCTAGTAATTGTGTTTCGTCATTTGAGTAATTAGATTACTCGATATGACCCAGGACACGCACACCACTTCAGGGGGCGCGCTGGCGCCCACTTCCCTCGACGTCGAGGCACTCAGCCGCTGGATGGACCGGGAAGGTCTGCCTGGGCACGGGGAGCTCGCACAGGCCCGCACGCTGTCCGGCGGATCGCAGAACGAACTGTTCGAGGTCGTCCGCGGCGGCGAAAAGATGGCACTGCGTCGACCCCCCGGCTACGCAGTCGAGGGTCGCGCCAAGGTACTCATGCGCGAAGCTCGGCTTCTGAAGGCACTGGCGGGCACCGATGTTCCCCATGCCGCACTCCGCGGGGCGACCGCCGATACTTCGGTGATCGGCACCCCGTTCTACATGATGGATCTCGTCGATGGGTGGAGCCCCATGGGCGGCGGCTGGGCCCCGCCCTTCGACACCGATCTCGAAGCAAAGGGCCAGCTCGGCCTCGAACTGGTCGACGGCGCTGCCCGTATGGCTCGGGTCGACTGGAAGGCACAGGGCCTCGAAGACTTCGGCAAGCCCGAGGGCTTCCTCGATCGCCAGGTCGATCGTTGGCTGTCACACCTGTCGGGATTCAAGTTCCGCGAAATTCCCGGCCTCGAAGAGACCGCCGCATGGCTGCGCAAAAACCAGCCGACCAGCTTCCGCCCCGGAATCATGCACGGCGATTACCAGTTCGCCAACGTGATGTTCCGCCACGGGAAGCCCGCAAAGCTGGCAGCGATCATCGACTGGGAGATGGCCACGATCGGCGACCCGCTGCTCGACCTCGGCTGGGTTCTCGTCTCCTGGGGGCCCGAGGGCGACGCGATGAAGCACGCCCGCTACCTCAACTACGAGGGCATGCCCTCCCGTGACACGATGCTCGAGCACTACGCCACTGTCAGCGGTCTCGATGTCTCCGATGTGGACTACTACGTGATCCTGGCGCGGTTCAAGCTCGCGCTCGTCCTCGAAGCGAGCGTGGCTCGCCACGCAAAGGGTGAAGCCGACGACCGGGTCGCCCGATTCGGCCCCATCGTGCTCGAACTCATGGAGTTTGCGGCGTCGCTGTCCCGGCAGGTCACCCTGCGCTGACCGTCCATCCATACATTCAACCTCTAGGAGCCGTCATGGCGTGGGATTTCGACACCGACCCCGAGTTTCAGCAGAAGCTGGACTGGGTGGCTCAATTCGTTCGTGACGAGGTCGAGCCGCTCGACCTCGTCTGGCCGTACGACAACTACAAACCGCTCGACGACGAGCACCGCAGGATCGTCGACCCGCTCAAGCAGCGCGTACGCGAGCAGGGACTGTGGGCCTGTCACCTCGAACCGGCGCTCGGCGGTCAGGGATACGGGCAGCTGAAGCTTGCGCTGCTGAACGAAATTCTGGGTCGCTCCACATGGGCACCGACAATCTTCGGAACACAGGCACCCGACACGGGCAACGCCGAGATCATCGCGCATTTCGGTACGGAAGAGCAGAAGGCGCAGTATCTTCAACCGCTGCTCGACGGTGAGATCTTCTCCTGCTACTCGATGACAGAGCCCCAGGGTGGCGCGGACGTGGCCGGCTTCCAGACCACCGCGGTCCGTGACGGCGACGAATGGGTCATCAACGGACGGAAGTTCTTCTCGTCGAACGCCCGCTACGCCACTTTCTGCATCGTGATGGCCTACACCGACAAGGAAGCCGGCCCGCACAAGGGTATGTCGATGTTCCTCGTACCCACCGATACACCGGGTCTGACCATCGAGCGGAACTTCGCGCTGATCCACGAACCGGAAGAAGAGGGGTCGGAGGCGCTCATCGACTATGCCGACGTGCGCGTGCCGTCCACCGCGTTGCTCGGTGACGAGGGTCGTGCCTTCGAGGTCGCACAGGTGCGCCTCGGAGGCGGACGTGTGCACCACGCCATGCGCACCGTCGGCCTGGCCCAGCGAGCTCTCGACATGATGTGCGAACGCGCGCTGAGCCGCACGACTCGCGGCAAACCGCTGGCCGATCGCGAAACCGTGCAGACCTACATCGCGGAGTCCTACGCCCAGCTGAAGCAGTTCCGCCTGTTCGTCCTGCAGACAGCCTGGCTGATCGACAAGACCAAGGACTACTCGCAGTGCCGCACCGACATCAGTGCGATCAAGTTCCTGACACCGAAGGTGTTGCACGACATCGTCCAACGGTCGATTCAGGTTCACGGAGCACTCGGCGTCACCCGCGCTACACCGCTGCACAAGATGTGGGTTACCGCGCCGGCTATGGGACTCGTCGATGGTCCGACTGAAGTGCACCTGCGACAGGTGGCCCGTGGTGTGCTCAAGGGACAACAGGGTACGGACGGCGCGTGGCCCACCGAGTTCCTGCTCGACAAGGTAGAGGCCGCGAAACGCAAGCTCGGATTGGTGTGACGTCGATCCGAATCAGCATCGTCCCGGCGGACGACGCCGCCCCAAAGGTTGAACCACAGTGGAAGAATGAGACTGGAGGAGGCCCAATGCCGAGGATCGAACCGATTCCGTTCGACGAGCTCGATCCGGATCTGCGCAGTCGATATGCTTCCGGTCTCGAAGCGGGCCGCTACACGACGGATGTTCCGCTGCGGATCTACGCTTATGCAAAGACATACGCGGTGGCGAGCGATGAGCGCTACCGGCTGACCTTCCGGCAGGGGCTACTCGATGTGCGCTTGGAGGAACTCCTGCGTATCCGAAGCGCACAGATCAACGGGTGCGGAGCGTGCTCGGCGTCCCGCAAGAATGCGTCGATCTCCGATGAAGACGTTACCTGTATGGCCGGGCCGCTGGAGTCTGCGGGATACTCCGAACGGGAGAGACGCGCTCTGAAGTTCTTGGATGCGTTCAACCGCGATCATCATGCGATCGGTGATCACGACCTGCTCGAGTTGGCCGAAGTGTTCACAACAGCTGAAATCGTCGAACTGGGACAGATGTGCGCCACCTTCATCGGTACGCATCGGTGGACACATATTCTCGACGTGTTGGACGATTCGGAACCTGTACTGAAATTCGACCCGTCCGAGATCGATCGCCCAATTACTCACCGTGTGCGGCAGCAGTATTCGGAGCATTGACGATTGCTGCGCGTTCCGCCTAATCTGACGGCAGTGTCGTACATGGTAATCCGTGTGAAGCGTTTTGGGACAGAAGGATACGTATGAGCACAGGAATCGTGCTGGTGCACGGTGGACAACACACCGGCCGTTGCTGGTCGCGGACAGTGGATGAACTGAAGATGCTGCAGCCGGATCTACCTGTGCTGGCGGTCGACCTGCCGGGCCGTGCGACCAACCCTGCGGATCTCGCCGAAGTGGGCATTGCCGAATGCGTCGCGTCTGTTCTCGAGGACATTCACGAAGCGGAGTTCGACGACGTTGTCTTGGTTGCCCATTCGATGGGCGGTGTCACAATTCCCGGTGTAGCGGCCGAACTCGGATCCGAACGGGTGCGCAGCATGGTCTTCATTGCCGCCGCCGTTCCACCGAACCGATGGTCGATCCTCGAGAATCTTCAGGGCAGCTTGCAGGGCCAGGTAGGGGAGCGGGTGACGTCCAGGGTGACCGAACCCTTTCCCCGCGAAATGGCAACAGAACTATTCTGCAACGGGATGACCGACGAGCAAACCGAATTCACGCTGTCGGAGTTGTGTGCGGAAAGCTCACGGCTCGCTACGGAACGCGTCGACAGAAGCGCGATGCCGCAGGGAGTCCCTCGGGTGTGGGTGCTCACCGGACACGATCGTGCGATGCCGCCGGCACAACAACGCCAGCACATCGACAATCTCGGTGGTGTCTCCGAAGTCGTGGAGATCGAAAGCTGCCACGACGTGATGATCAGCGAACCTGCCGCGCTGGCCCGGGTAGTGCTCGAGTGCGTCGAGCACTACCCGGCGCCGTCCGGTAAACGGGATTCCCAGACCTGAACCGGATTTACGACTCCGACTAGATCCACAGCGGTGTGCCTCCGCTTACCTTGAAGGTCTCGCCGGTGACGAACGATGACTCGTCCGAGCACAGGTAGAGCATCATGGCGACGATGTCCTCGGTCCGGCCGAGACGATGCACGAGCTGCCGGTCTTCGACGATGGAGTCGACAAATGGCTGAGGGAGATCGGCCAGAGCGCTGTCCGTCCCGATCAGGCCAGGGGCGATAGCATTGCATCGGATACCCGCGGAGGCGAAGTCGTGGGCCAGCGCGATCGTGAGGGCACGAACTGTCAGCTTGGACACGCCGTACGCGGTAATCGGGTTGTATGCTGCCATCGACGAAATATTGACGACCGTGCCGCCCCCCCTCGACCGCATGGCTTCGAGGCATGCGATCGAGGTGTTGACGATGCCGAACACGTTGACGTCGAACAGAGCTCGTACGTCCTCGCGGCTCATTGTCGAGAAGGGCCGGCTGTAGCGGGTCAGGTGCAGACCGGCGTTGTTGATGAGAATGTCGATCCCACCGAACGCTTCCGTTGCTCGTGCCACGGCACGCGCAACGGTTTTCTCGTCGGCCACATCGCAATGGACCGCCAGTGCTTCGAAGCCGGCTTCTTTCAGTTCCTCGGCTGTATTCTCGGCGCGGGTTCCATCGATGTCTGCGACCACCACCGCCGCGCCTTCGGCCGCGAGCGATCGGCAGAATGCTGCGCCGAAGCCCTGTGCGCCGCCGGTGACGAAGGCGACCTTGGCGTCGAATCTTCTCATCGGAAGTCCGTCCTTCCGTCGATGTGTACGGTCTGCCGGATCGTGAAGTGCGGGGCGATTACGCCGGATCCAGGAAACGGGGCACCGTGTAGTCGTGTTCGAGATTGGGGCGGGGAGAGAACTTGCCGGAGAACGGCACCTGCCCCCGGCCGAACACCTGGAACCGACGGCGCGTGAACCGCCACCCTTCGTCCAACCGGACGAGGGTGTCCTCGTACACACCGAAGTTGCAGTTGAGCTTGTCTCCGTCGTCGACTGCCAGCCATTCAGACACGGACCAACTTGCCACGGCGGTGTCGCCCGCGACCTCGACGATGCCGTTCGTGCACGTGAGAATCATGAATTTCAGCGGGGCCAGCGTACTGTCGAGGATCGACCCGATCCTGTCTCGTCCGACGACATCCGGCGCGTTGTATGCGGAGAGGATTCCGTTCTCGGAATAACATGCCGCGGCTGCAGATCCGTCGCCCCGCATGACGGCGTGGCTGTAGGCGTCGGTCAGCTTGCGGATGGCAAGTTCGTCGAGAAGTGACCTGTCGCGGTCGGTCACGGGATGCCGCCGTCCGAGCGGACGATGGCGCCGGTGGTGTAACTCGATGCGGCGCTTGCGAGAAACAGTGCTGCGCCGACAATTTCGTGTGGATTTCCGATGCGCTTGAGGTGCAGGCGCTCGGACATCCGGTTGGTGTGGTCCATGTCCCATGCCGCGGCGATATCGGTGAGGTACTGCCCCGGCATGAGGGTGTTGACCCGGACTTCGGGCCCCAGGAGCTGGGCGAAGCCCTCGGTCATCGCATTGAGGCCGTTCTTTGCGGCGGCGTAAGGGATGATCGACCCCATCGGTCGCAGCGAACCGGTGCTGCTGACGTTGATGACCGAGCCGGAACCTTGCGCTTTCATTCGCGTTCCGACCAGCTGGGTGAGCCGGAACGGGCCTTTGAGGTTCAGATTCAGGACGCTGTCGTACATCTTCTCGGTCACGTCGGTGACGTCGTCGTAGACCGGTGACATGCCGGCATTGTTGACGAGGATGTCGATGCGCCCGAACCGCTCGTATGCGGCGTCGACCAGGCCTTCGATCTCATCCCATCGGCCCATGTGACATCCGTAGGCCAGGGCGTTGCGGCCGGTGGTCTGTTCGATCTCGGCGGCCACGGCTTCGCAGTTCTCGAGTTTGCGGCTGGCGACGACGACGTCGGCGCCGGCCCGCGCGAAGGCGAGTGCCATTTCCTTGCCCATCCCGCGACTGCCACCGGTGATGAGTGCGACCTTGCCGGTGAGGCTGAACAGATCGAAGGGCGACTGCGGATCCGACGCCATGTGTTGGGCGTCGTCCTTCATACTGGGAGTCATAAATATCCTCGGATCAGAATCGGATTACCCACTGTGAAGAAAGATACATCAGAATTACAGTCATCGGCAGTCTCCCGTAGAGTCGCGCAGGCGGCCGAGCGTCGGACGGCACGGCAACGGAAGTCCGCGGAGGACGAGATCCAGCGGATCCTTGCGGTAACACTCGAACTCATCGAGAAGTCCGCACCCGCAATCCCTTCCGTCTCGGAGATCGTGGCGGCAGCGGGTATTTCGAATCAGACGTTGTACCGCTCGTTCCCGAGTAAAGATGATCTCCTGCTCGCAGTGCTGGAGCAGGGAACGCTGCGGGTCACGAATTACCTGCGCGAACGCATGTCGCGGGCGAAGGACCCCCGCGAGCAGATTCTCGTGTGGACGCGTGGCGTGCTGCGCCAGGTCACCGCCACCGAAGCCGCGCAGACGAGCCGGGCGGTGCTCGAACCCCTCAAGAAGTCCGGCGATTCGGGCTCGGGCAATACGCCGGACGAGCTGCTCTACCCCCTCCGCGAGCTGCTCTCGGAACCCTTGGCGAAACTGGGGGCCGATCCCAGGCTCGACGGTGACTGCATCGCAGATCTCGTTCTGGGCGCCATGCGCCGTCACCTGTGGAACGGGACGGCCCCGACCCGTTCGGAAGTCGAGTGGACGGGTCGGTTCGTGCTCGGCGGGCTCGACGCCCGCGCCGAGAGCAAGTCCGACCGGGCCTGAAGCAACAGTCCGGCAATGACAATCCGAAGGGAATGCAAATGGCACGAGGAATCGGTGACCTGGCAGGCGCCGTCTGTGTCGTGACGGGAGGTGCGTCGGGAATCGGACTTGCCGTGGCTCGTGCGCTGCGTGACCGCGGGACGACCGTCGTCATCTCCGACGTCGAGCAGTCGGCGCTCTTGGATGCGGCAGCCGACCTTGGTGTCCTGGGCATCCGGGCTGATGTGAGCCGGTGTGAGGATGTCGAACGACTGGCCGAGGAGACTCTCACTCGGCACGGCCGGATCGACGTGATAATCAACAACGCCGGGGTCGCCCGAGTGGCCCCGTTCGAGGAGTTGACCGACGAGGATTTTCATTGGCTGGTGGACGTCAATCTGTGGGGCGTGGTGAACGGCGTACGGACGTTCCTGCCGATCATCGAGCGCACGTCACGTGCAGGATTCGTCGTCAACACTGCGTCGATGGCCGGACTCCGCGCCGCGCCTCGTCTGACTGCGTACGCGGCGACGAAGTTCGCGGTGGTGGGTTTGACCGAGGCGCTCGACGAGGAACTCGCAGCCCGCGGATCTCACGTCGGGGTGGGGGTTGTCGTTCCGGGGCAAGTCCGGTCGCGTATCGGCGCCAGTGAACGAAACCGGCCCGGCGGACCGGGCGGTCCGATCGCGCAGCAGGCCGGATCGCAGTCGCTTCTCGAGGCGGAGGTGGTGGGTGAAACGGTAGCCGACGCCATCGAGCGCGGTGATTTGTACATCGTGACCCACCCGGAGCGCCTCGGGTCGGTCAGGCAGCGGCATCGCAGGATCGAAGCAGCCTTCGAGGCCGCGGACAGCGTCATGGGCAGGGCCCGCCCGATAAGTGACTAAGCGTCAGATAACTTCTCGTCTCGACCGCGAAGTGCTCATAGCTTCTTGCCCGGTAAGCACTGAAGAGGAGGTTAAGTCACTGGAGGGTTGACGCTTGTGATGACGATCACTAGAATACGACGTGTCAGATACGCGGTGGGATTCGTTCCGGATCTGCCCATCCTTTTCACGTCCCAGCTCGACCCTCGAAGGAGTCGCTGTGCCGCTTCAGGACCATATGCACTTGATTTCGGTGGACGATCATTTGATCGAACCGCCGAACGTGTGGTCGGACCGCTTGCCGAAGAAGTTCCTCGACGAGGGTCCGCGCATCATCGAAAAAGACATGAGCACCGAGCATGGCGACGAGGGTCTGTCGGCGCTCCTGCTCGACGCCGCTCGCCACGGCAAGAAGGCTGCTGCACCGAAACTTGCGGAGGTCTGGCAGTACGAGGGCCGCGTCTATCCGAACATCGGCCTGAACGCCGTCGCAGGTAAGAAGCCCCAGGAATATGGCATGGACCCGACTCGGTACTCGGATATGCTTCCCGGTTGTTATGACGTGAACGCCCGCGTACAGGATATGGACATCGACGGGGTACAAGCCGCGCTGTGTTTCCCGTCCTTTCCCCGGTTCGCCGGCACGGTCTTCCTTGAAGGCAAGGACAAAGAACTCGCCCTGCTGTCGGTGAAGGCGTGGAACGACTTCCACCTCGACGAGTGGGCCGGAGCCCACCCGGACCGGTTCATCCCACTGATAATCGTGCCGTTGTGGGATCCCGCCGAGGCGGCGAAGGAGATCTACCGCTGCGCCGCCAAGGGCGCCAGGGCGATCACGTTCCCCGAGAACACTGTCGGCTTGGGGTTGCCCTCGTTCTACACCGACCATTGGGATCCGGTCTTCCGCGCCGCGGAGGAGACCGGTATGCCGCTGTGCATGCACTTCGGCTCCTCGGGCAGGGCCCCGATTACGTCTCCCGAAGCCCCGATGGCAGTGATGATCTCGCTGTTCGGTACGAACTCGATGGATGCGACGGCAGATTTGCTGTTCTCTCCGGTGTTCTACAAGTTCCCGAATCTGAAGGTCGCGTTGTCCGAGGGGGGTATCGGCTGGATGCCGTACCTGCTCGAGCGCATCGACCTGACCTGGGAGAAGCATCGCTGGTACCAGAACGTAAACAAGGACGTTCGGCCGTCCGATTTGTTCCGTGAGCACATGTACGGATGCTTCATCGACGACTTCGAAGGTGTTGCCCGGCGCGATCGGATCGGGATCGACAACATCACGTGGGAGTGCGATTATCCGCATTCGGATTCGAACTGGCCCAACAGCCGCCAGTACACGGCAAAGCTCCTGCAGGACGTGCCGGACGAGGATGCACACAAGATCGTCGAACTCAACGCTCGTAAGCTTTACAACTTCCCTCGTACCGACGGACAGTAGCAGGTACGAAAAATGGCTCACGAGAAGGAAATCGACGCTTCCGATTGGACCGATCAGGACCTGCTCACCAAGGACGAGGCAGGGGAACGGCTCGACGACGAAATCGAGTCGACACGCGCCCGCCTGAACGAACTCGAGACACAGGATGCTGCCGGCAAAAACGTAGCTGCCTCGCTCGGTCTTGTTCGGCGCCGATTGACCGCGATGGAGAGATTGCGCGGCACCTTGTGAACTCCGGCCGGGCCGCCTTCCTGCGATGCGGGAAGGCGGCCCGGCCTGCTTTGCGTATGCAGCGTTGTCCGAGCTTGTTATATCCCTTGATGAAAGGCAACACTATGAGTGATCGACTGAAGGGCAAGACCGTACTGGTAACGGGTTCCACCCGCGGCATCGGAAGATCCATGGCGGAACACTTCGCCGCGGAGGGCGCACGTGTCGCAGTCACCGGACGTACGGTGGAGCGCGGGCAGAAGGTCGTCGACAGGATCCGGGCGGCGGGTGGAGAAGCCGAGTTCTTCTCTCTCGATGTGACGTCGGAAGCGAGCATCCGAGAGGTCGTCGAGGCAGTCGTCGCACGGTTCGGAGGACTGTCGACCCTGGTGAACAATGCGGCCCCCACCGACGCGGTAGCCGGCACTATGAAGCCCCTCCACGAGTACGACACTGCGGAGTGGGAACGAATCATGACCGGAACTCTGACCGGAAATGTTTTCTGGGCAACAAAATACGCGTGGCCGCATCTTGTCCGGGCAGAAGGGGCATCCATCCTCAACATCTCATCCGGTCAATCGCTATCCGGGTTCAAGGGTTTCGCGGCGTACGGCGCGGCGAAGGCCGGAGTCAACAGCCTGACACGATCTCTCGCGGTCGAGGGCAGTGCGGATGGAATCCGGGCCAACTGCATTCTCGTCGGCCGTGTGGTCGCGTCGAAAGGCGACTCCGGCCACCACACTGGGGGCGGCCGCCTGACACGTATCGGCAACCCGATGGACATCGCCTACGCTGCCACCTGGCTGGTATCCGATGAGGCCGAGTTCGCAACCGGGTCGATGGTTACAGTCGACGGTGGCTTCTCGATCAACGGTGATGCTGTCTCCGACGCGGAAAGCCTTTCCATGCAAGCAGTCTGACTATCGATTCTTCGGCAGGCGCGCCACGATATCGTCGGAGGGCATGATGCGGGCCAGTGCCCCGATCAGGTTCTCCAACATCGCGGCGTGTGCCTGTGGAGACGTTCCTGCAGTGCAGTCCTCGGCGAGCACCACGTGATAACCACGGTTCACCGCCTCGCTCGCCAGGCCGGGGATCGCTACGTTGGTCGAGACGCCGGCCAGGACGATGGTGCGAACGCCTTCGAGGCGGAGCATCGCGTCGAGGTCGGTGCCGTAGAAGGCGGTTATACCGGTTGCGCGACTGCTCACGATGTCGTCAGGCTCGGGTCCGAGTTCGGATGGAATCTCCACATCCGGCGTGCCGGCGATCAAGCTGCGGGTGCGCAGCGCCATCGTGCCGAGGTACGAGTTCGGAAGCATCCCGCGCTGGTCGGCGCGATGCTCGATGATGCAGTGCACCACGGGTAGTCCACGATCGCGGAACTGCCTTGCGAGCGACGCGGTGCGGCTGACGATGCTTCGCTCGGCGGCCTCGCGTGCGAGCCCGGAAGATACGGATGACGTCGGGTCGAGGATGCCGCGCTGGCATTCGCTGATCACCAGCGCGGGGGCGGGGAAGTGGTCCGGCATGCGTGGTCTCCAAATTGTGACGGGTAAGCCAGTTCATGGAATCGTATCTCATGAACCATCGGCAAAAACCCTGTTCATGGCTGTTGTGTAATAGTGACATTACTGCCAGAATCAAGGAAATAACCGCGGCGGCACGGGGTCGTGTCCGCGAGAAATTCGAGGCAGGTTGTGATGGTGGGGACCGAGTCGGTGGCGTCGCTCTTGATGGACCTGGATTGGTGGCAGTACCGTTCCGCCGAGCGTGACGACTTCTTCGCGTCGTTGCGCCGAGAAAACCCGCGAGCGTTCGTTCCGGTTGGTACGCGAGGGTTCTGGGCGTTGACGCGGCACGCGGATGTTCTGGAAGTATCGCGACGCCCGGAGGACTTCTGCTCGGGTGAGGGTACGCAGATCTTCGACCAGCCGGCGAAACTTCGTGAATACCGGGGTTCGTTCATCGACATGGACAACCCTGAGCATGCGCGATTGCGGAAGATCGTGTCTCGTGGGTTCACAAACAAGGCATTGTCGTCGATCCGCGAAGATATCGAAGCGACCGTCTCCGAGATCCTCGACGGGATGCCGAGTGATGGTTGTGATTTCGTCTCCGAATTTGCCGCGCTGGTGCCGCTGCGGATCATCGACAATTTGCTCGGCATTCCAAGGTCGCACGAGGCGTTCATCCTCGAGGCGACCAATGTCCTGCTCGGCGCGGTGGACCCGGAGTACGTGCCGGATCAGAGCTCCGAAGGGCTCGCCTCGGCAATGACAGCGGCAAGCAAGAGGCTGATCGCGATCCTGAACGACCTCGCCGAGGAGCGGATCGCCGAGCCGCAGGACGATCTCATCACGAGGCTGGTCGCCGCCAACGACGCGGAGAATCTCACGCCGCAGGAAATGGCGAAGTTCTTTATTCTTCTGGTCGGCGCCGGGAACGAGACTACCCGCAACGCCATCTCACACGGCCTGCATCTGCTCACGAAATACCCGGAACAGCGCGACAAGTGGCTGTCCGATTACGATCGATACGCCCCCACGGCGATCGAGGAGATCCTCCGCATTGCCAGTCCTGTGGTGCACATGCGCCGCACCGTCACCCACGACGGCGTCCGACTGGGCGACCAGGAATTCAACAAGGGCGACAAGGTGGTGCTCTGGTATGGCTCGGCGAATCGCGACGAGTCGGTCTTCGAGAACCCGTATGACTTCGACATCACCCGCGATCCGAATCCGCACCTGGCCTTCGGCGCTCCCGGCCCGCATTTCTGCCTGGGCGCTCACCTAGCCCGCTTGGAAATGCACGTTGCGTTCCGGATGCTCTTCGAGCGCTTCCCGGATATCCACACCATCGGTGAGCCGGATGTGCTGCGCGCCAATTTCCTGAACGGGATCAAGCATCTTCGAGTCGAGTACACGGCGCCCTGACGACAGAACAGCTTACGACAGACCATGGGTCGAGGAGGATTCGGTGACCGACGTCATTGACGGACAGACACAGCGTACGGAGAGCGTGCTTCGGCAGCTGGAGGGCGGGATCTTGACGATTTCGCTCAACCGGCCGGATGCCGCGAACGCCCTGCGGCCCGATGATCGCAACGAGTTGATCCGCCTCTTCGAGGAAGCTGGGGGAGACCCCGACGTGCGCGTCGTCGTATTGCGTGCGAACGGCAGGCATTTCTGCGCGGGTGCGGATGTGGTCAGGCTGTCGGGTGATCGTGCGACCAAGGTCAAGAAGGTCACCGGAGCGATGCACACCATCATGACCGGTGCGCAGCGTCTGATCGCGTCGGTCCTCGACTGCCCCAAGCCGGTCGTTGCGGTCGTGCAGGGTGCAGCTGCCGGCATAGGCGCGCATCTGGCATATGCATCGGACCTGGTAGTGGCTTCCGAGGGCGCATACTTCGCGGAGTCGTTCGTCAAGCGTGGTCTTGTCGTCGACGGAGGCGGTGCCTACCTGCTGCCCCGCCGCATCGGGGTGCAGCGTGCCAAGGAGATGGTCTTCTTCGGGGACAAGTTGTCGGCACGTGACGCTCTCGAACTGGGATTGGTGAACCGCGTCGTTCCGGCCGAAGAACTGGACTCAACCACCAATGAATTCACCTTTCGGTTGGCTGTCGCGCCCACCAGCGCGATCGCCCTGACGAAGCGGTTGTTCAACGATTCCCCCGACGTCGACCGCACGCAGTCCTTCGTCGCGGAAGCGATGGCGCAGGAGATTCAGGGCTATTCGCAGGACAGCAAAGAAGGCGTGCAAGCTTTCGTAGAGAAGCGCGACGCCGACTACGTGGGTTGGTGAGGGACGATGACCGAGAAGACCGCATCCGAGAAGACTGCTGGACCGGAAAAGCCGCGCGCGGACATTCCGACCGTCGACGAGGCGACCGCTCCCTACTGGGACGCGGCCAAGCAAGGAAAGCTGCTGATCGCGAAGTGCGGTGAGTGCGACAAGGTGCACCACTACCCGCGACCGTTCTGCCCGTTCTGTTGGAGTGAGGACGTAACCGCAGTCGAAGCCAGCGGACGCGGCACGTTGTACACGTATTCGACCGTGTATGTGAACGACCTTCACCCGTTCAAGTCACGGTTGCCGTATGTGGCGGCTCTCGTGGAACTCGAAGAAGGTCCGCGCGTGATGACCAATATCGAAGGGTGCGAACCCGACGAGCTGGAGGTCGGGATGGCAGTAGAGGTTGCGTTCCGGTCGTTGACCTACGAGCTCGACGCGACGATCTTCCGTCCTGTTGCAGCAACCGATCGGTAAAAGCGAATCTTCCAGTAGAAGGAGACATTTCATGGGCAAGTTGCTCGAGGGTAAGGTCGCGCTGGTTACGGGCGCCGGTCACGGTATCGGTCGCGCACATGCGTTGGAGTTGGCCGGTCATGGCGCGACCGTGATCGTCAATGATCTGGGGACTTCGGTCAGCGGCGAGGGCACCGGCAAGGTTGCCGACGAGGTGGTGCAGGTCATCGAGGATCGCGGTGGCCGGGCGATCTCGGATTTCAGTGACGTCGGTGACGAGCAGCAGGTGGATCTGCTGGTGGAACGGGCGTATTCGCAGCTAGGCCGTCTCGACATCGTGGTCAACAATGCCGGGATCGTGCGGGACCGGGCGATCTGGAACATGAGCGCCGAGGATTTCGACCTGGTTATGCGGGTGCATGTGCGGGGTTCGTGGTTGACCAGTCGTGCGGTGGCACGTAAGTGGCGTGAGGAGTCGAAGGCATCCGGCGGCAAGGTGTACGGCCGAATCATCAACACCACGTCGGGCGCCGGGCTGCAGGGGCATTTCGGTCAGACGAATTACGCTCCGGCGAAGGCCGCGATCGCGGGGTTGACCCAGACACTGAGTCTGGAGCTGGCATCGATCGGTGCCACAGTCAATGCGATCAGTCCGGGTGGTCTCACTCGGATGTCGGCGACGATGCCGGGTCGCGCGGAGGCGGTCGAGCCCGATCAGCGTACCGATGACGTGTTCGATCCGAAGGATCCGTCGTTGGGGTCGCCGGTCGTGGCGTGGTTGGCGAGTCCGGAGGCCGGGCATGTCAGCGGTCAGGTGATCAAGGCGCTGGGTGAGAACATTTCGTGGTTGCGGAGCTGGACGCCGATTGCGACGGTGTCGAACAACGGAAAGCGTTGGGAAGCAGAAAAACTCGGTGCAGTGTTCGCTACCGATGTGTTCGGTACGCGTGCTGCCGGTTTGCGTTTGGGCGGCTGATTGGGGATGGCCGGCGGGCGCACCGCCCGGCGGCTCCCTCGGGGCGGGCATGCCCGGTCCTTATCCCAATAGAAAATAGAATATAGATTTCTGAATTCAGTGACGCTACTTCACTCTGGCCACGATGCGGATTGTGAAGCGCGACTGCATCCATTCACAGTGCGAGACAAGTACTTCGATCCCCCTATGCCGGCCCATCGCGGGAGCGATCTTTCTCGCTCGGCCGCTGCGCTCGCCACTGGTGGGACGACATCACGAGCAGAAAGGCGGCGTCGATGGACGCGACGTTCGATGTGATTGCAATCGGTGGGGGCCTCGCGGGATTGGCTGCGATGACCGCTGCCAAAGAACGCGGTCTTTCGGCTCTGCTGATCGAGAAGACCGACACTCTCGGTGGGGTGACTGCGTATTCCGCCGGTCAGCTCTGGGTGGCGGGCTCGTTCCTCGAGCGTGCAGCGGGGATCGAGGACTCGGCCGAAGCCGGTGCGGCGTATCTGCGCCGCCTCGGCATGGGTTTCGCGGACGAGGAACACGTGCGCTTCTATGCGGACAACGCGAACCCGACACTCGAGTACTTCACCGAACTCCTGGATGCCAAGTTCCGGATCGTCGACGACCTGCCGGACTACTACTACGGTGAGTTTCCCGATGCGCGCAGGGAAGGACGGCTTCTCGAAGTCGACCCGTACCCGGGTGCGTTGTTGGGCCAGTGGCGGAAGCTCCTGAGGGTCTCTCCGCATGTCCAGTATCGGCTCACGCACGAAGACATGTGGAAACTCGGCGGGATCGCACGTAGCCACACGTGGGATCGGTCGTTGCTCGACCAGCGTGAAGCCGACGACGAACTGTGCATGGGCACAGGTCTCGCGGCGCTGTTCCTCCGCGGTGCTATCGAAGCGCGATCGGAGATCATGACGTCGACCTCGGTGTCGGAACTCGTCGCCGAAGACGGACGTGTGACGGGCGTGCGCATAGACGACGGGCGGAGCTTCGGGGCCCGCTTCGGCGTCCTCATCGCAACCGGGGCGTACGACTGGGACCCCAGGGCGATGATGGGCTTCGAGGGAATCCCCGACGTGGCCTCGGCTACGCCCCCTTCGGTCGTCGGCGATCATTTCCGACTGACCGCGCCGTTGGGCGCTCGCGTCGTGAGCGAACCCAAGCCGATGCGGCTCGGGTACCCCATCCCCGGTCGGAAAGACGACGGACAGGCGATGACCGGCATCTTCCGCGCCGTCTCCTACCCGTACTCGATTCTCGTGAACGGTGACGGTCGGCGCTTCTGTGACGAATCGTTCTATCCCGCAATCGGACATGCGCTCAAGACGATCGACGGCCGGCGACAGGCATTCGCGAACTGGCCGTGCTGGTGGGTGTTCGACACCAAGTTCCGAAGCGAGTACTCGTTCTCCTCGATTTCCCCGGGAACGGATTTCCCGCCGGAATGGGATGTCGTCTCCGCCGACTCGATCGAAGGGCTCGCAGAAAAGATGGGTGTCGACGTTGATGCCTTCTCCGACCAGGTCCGTCGATTCAACGCCGACTGCGCAGACGGAGTGGATCGCGAATTCGGCCGAGGCGAGCGGATGTACTCCCAGGTCTCTTACGGAGACCACCAGGCCGGCCAGCACCCGAACCTCGGTCCGGTAGCCGTCGGACCGTTCTACGCAATGCGACCGGTCCTCGTCGGCACCGGAATCCCTACCACCGGGCTCGATACCGATGCGGTGGGACGAGTTCTCGACTACGACGGCCGGCCGATCGAAGGGCTGTACGCTGCCGGCAACTCGTCGGCGATGCTCGAGGTCGGCGGCGGATACCAGAGCGGGGTCGCCAATATGCGATCGCTGATCACCGCGCGTTCGAGCATGTTCGACGCAGCCCCCAAGAAATGACCCCAGCGGCCGCCTACACCTGCGAGACCGCACACCCGGACGTCGAGGTGTCAAGGGCCGAGCCGCCGAGCGCAAGGGAAGATTCATGAAGATACTCGGAAAGCAAGATCTCTCGGACCGATACGACGTCGTAGTGGTCGGATCGGGCGCCGGCGGCCTCGTCGCCGCGCTCACTGCAGCGTCCGCAGACCAGTCCGTTCTCGTGCTGGAGAAGTCGAGTCAGATCGGCGGAACGTCTGCCGTGTCCGCCGGCACGATCTGGATCCCCGCCAACGACGGGATGACAGAAGGTGGGATCGACGACGACATCGAGAGCGCACGTACGTATCTCACCGAGACGGTCGGCGGCGGAGAGGTCGTCGATGCGTTTCTCGACCACGCGAACGACATGCTGTCGTTCCTGCGTGAACGGACCTCACTCGAACTGGTGGCTTCCCTCGGGTATCCCGACTACAAACTGGGCCTCGCGGGATCGCGCTACGGTCGCGCGATGCAGCCGACCACGTACGATTCTCGTCAGCTCGGTGAGTGGAAGGATATTCTCCGCCGCGACGAGAACCTGCTCCAGTACTCGATGATCGAGTTCAAACAGTGGGGTTCGTGGGCGAACTTCCCCTGGGACGAACTGCGAGAGCGCACAGCGAAGGGCATCGTGGCGCGCGGTGCGGCACTGGTAGGCCCGATTTTCCAGGCGTGCCTGGAAGCCGGTGTCGACTTCGCAGTGAATGCCCCGGCACAGGAATTGGTCGACGAGGGCGGCTCTGTCCGCGGAGTGTCGGTCGACAGCCGGCAGATCGCCGCGACCGGCGGTGTAGTGCTCGCCTGTGGTGGCTTCGAGTGGAATCCCGAGATGATGGAAGAGCATCTGCCGATGCCGATTCCGATCCGCTGCAGCCCGCCCCACAACACGGGTGACGGACACCGCATGGCCGAGCGCATCGACGTTCGTCTCGACCACATGGACGAGGCGTGGTGGGCGCCCATGGTGTCGGTGCCGGGGCAGGAGGTCGATGGGCAGCGGGTGGGCCGACACATCCGCTCCGAGCGGCAGTCTCCCGGCGTCATCATCGTGGACAGCACAGGCGAGCGCATCGTGAACGAGGCACAGGACTACAACAGCCTGATTCGATCCGCGCTGGAAGCTTCACGCAGTAAGGGCATTCCGCTGCGTATGTTCGTCGTCTTCGATCATCGCTTCCTCGAGCGGTACGGCTTCCTCACGTATGCCGCGGGCGACGAACTCCCCGGATGGATCACTACCGGTGCGAGCCTCACGGAGGTCGCCGAGTCGCTCGGACTCGAGGCGCAGGCGCTCACCGCCACCGTCGAGCGTTTCAACAAGTTCGCCGAGGCAGGAGTGGACGAGGACTTCCATCGCGGCGACAGTCCTTACGATCAGTACAGCGGAGATGCCACCAACCCCTACCCGAACTCGAACCTCGCGCCCGTGGAGATCGGACCGTTCTACGGCATGGAGTTCTTGCCGGGCGCGTTCGGCACCGCGGGTGGTGTTGCGACCGATGCCCGCGGACGTGCGTTACGCACCGACGGTTCCGTCGTGCCGGGCCTGTTCGCAGTGGGCAATGTGTCTGCCCATCCACTCTCTACGGGCTACCCCGGTGCAGGCTCGACGCTCGGACCCGCCATGACTCTCGGATATGTGGCCGGCACCGAACTTGCGGACACTCGCACGGCTGCGGAAGTTGGAGGAACGCAATGATCGATATCGGAAACGCGTTGGCAGGTCGCACGGTTGTCGAGATCTGCAATTACGTCAGCGGTCCGATGGTCGGCCGGAACCTGGCGGCGCTGGGCGCCAACGTCCTGAAAATCGAGAGGCCCGGCACCGGCGATGACGGACGCCACTCGTACCCTGCGTTCGACGGGGACGGCTTGTTCTTCACGGAAACCGCATACGGCAAGAAGTCCGTAGTCCTGGATCTGAAATCCGAGGCCGGACTGGCAACGGCCGTGGACATGATCGACAAAGCGGACATCCTGATCGAGAACATGCGCCCGTCCGTCATGTCGCGTATCGGTCTCGACCCCGCGATGCTCGTCTCACGTAATCCGAAGCTCGTCGTGGGCTCGGTGAATGCCTTCGGCACCACCGGTCCGCGCGCCGACGACCCGGCCTACGATCCGGTCATCCAGGCGGCGACCGGCATCATGTACACCACCGGCTTCAAGGGCGATCCGCCCAAGCGGATCGGAGCGTCGATCGTCGACAAGACCGCAGCCCTGTGGGGGACGATCGAGGTTCTAGCGGCTGTCCTCGAGGTCGACCGCACGGGCGAGGGCGGCCACTTCTCGGTGTCGCTGCTGTCGTCTGCAGTTCATCTCATGGGCGCGGACGTCCTGCGCTTCCTGGCGACCGGGGAGGACAGTGCCCCCTCGCAGCCGCGTGCCGGCGGCGCCGGCGCCTCGCACGGGGCCTACCGGACGGCCGACCATCGGTGGATTCAGGTGGCGATCGGAAACGATCGGATGTTCGAGAGGTTGTGCCAGGCCGCGGGCCGTCCCGAGATCCTCGAAGACCCCCGCTTCGCGACACACCTGCTTCGAGGGGAAAATCGTTACGACGAGCAGGAAGTCATGGAGCGGGTCTTCGCCGAACGGGACAGCGCCGAGTGGGTGAAGATTCTGCACGAGGTCCGGATCCCGTATGCCCTCGTCAACCGGATCCCCGAGTTCATCGCCGACAACGAGTTGTCCGCACCGTTCATGGGTGTCGCGACACGCACGGACGGAACCGAGATACCTTTGGTCCGAGGGCCTTTGGATCCGGAGTCGGCAACCGGTGAAAGCCGTCGTGTGCCTCGCCTGGGTGAGGACACCGTATCGGTGCTCCGATCGCATCTGAACCTGTCGGACGATGCCATTCGGGATCTCGCAACACGCGGAGCATTCGGGGCCGATCCCGCACTCGTTCTGTGACCCGCGCACGCCCCATCGCCGATGGGAACCACGAAATCGAAGAACAGGAGACGCGAACATGACGGGACCACTCGCAGGGCTGCGTGTCCTCGAAATGGCAGGGATGGGCCCGGGCCCCTTCGCTGCGATGCTTCTGGCCGATATGGGTGCCGACGTCGTCCGTATCGACCGCGCGGACCGCCAAGCGCGGGTCGGGCCCACCGGCCGGGGACGTAGCCGAATCGCTGTCGACCTGAAACAGCCGTCGGGGGTGGAACGGGTCCTGCAGCTGGTGACGGGCGCCGACGTGCTGATCGAGGGGTACAGGCCGGGCACGATGGAACGACTCGGCCTGGGACCGGACGAATGCCTGCGTCGCAACGAGAAGCTGATCTACGCGCGAATGACCGGATGGGGCCAGTCGGGGCCCCTCGCGCAGTCGGCCGGGCACGACATCAACTACATCTCGATCGCCGGCGCGCTCGGTGCGATCGGTCGGAGCGATGAACCCCCGACGGTGCCGCTGAACCTGGTGGGCGACTACGGCGGGGGATCGATGTATCTGCTGTACGGCATCATGTGTGCCGTGTTCGAGCGTTCCCACTCGGGCAAGGGCCAGGTTGTCGACGCCGCGATGGTCGACGGCGCAGCCAATCTGATGACGACCTTCCACTGGAACCGTTCGGTCGGGCAGCACTCCGATCGCCGAGGCACGAACCGGCTGGACTCGGGCGCCTTCTTCTACGACGTCTACGAAACGGCCGATGGCGGTTTCATGGCGGTTGGATGTATCGAGCCGCAGTTCTACCGGGCATTCCGGGAGGTGCTAGGGCTTGACGGTCCGGAATGGGACAACGCTCAGGCGGACGTCGAGTCGTGGCCCCAGCGCAAGAAGGACATCGCGGCGCTCTTCCGGACCCGGACTCGGGAGCACTGGTGCGCAGCGTTCGACGGTGTCGACGCGTGCGTCACGCCGGTGTTGTCGCTGGACGAAGTTGCCGGGCACGAACACAACCGTCAACGAGAGCTCATCCAGGAGTTCGCGGGCGGTCGCGTACCGGGCGTCGCCCCGAGGCTGTCGCGCACTCCCGGTGCGATCGCGGACCGAGAACCAGGTGAGCTCGATGACGTGCTCGCACGCTGGGGAACTACCTGAACGAGTTGTGCTCGAACGAATAACGAGTCATCCCAACCGGAATGTGGTTGATCGTTGCGTGCAGCGCTGTGCCGACCGGCCACAAGGAGGATGTTGTGGAACTGAAAGAGAAATACGCAGGGCTGGCAGACCAGCTGGCTCCGTACATCGGTGAGTACGCCCCCCGCGTGTGGTCGGCGTATCCGCTCGAGACAACCGCGATCCAGCAGTTCTGCGGGATGGTGGAGGATGCCAATCCCGTCTACTGGCAGCCCGAGGTGGCGAAGACGTCCCGCTTCGGTCGCGTCATTGCGCCGCCGCAGGGTCTGATGGCGTTCAATATCGATGCGTGGTGGCTGCCGGAGTATCTTCGCGGCCAAGTGGAGCAAGCTAGAACGTCGACGCCCGAAGGAAAGATCCGCGAGATCCTTGCGAGTTACGGGTTCACCACGGTGACAGTGGTGGAACGTGAGGAGGAGTACCTCGAGCCGTTCGGACCAGAGGACGGACACATTGGCAGGGATCGCCGTGTGACGGCGGTCAGCCCAGTCAAGCAGACGAAGGTCGGACCCGGTGTATTCATGACCTACGAAATCGAATACCACACGCAGCACAACGAGCGTCTTGTCGCGATCGCGCGGAACGTCACGCTGCTGTACGACGGAACGGGAGCGAAGCCATGACAGCCCGACCGCGCATTCCCTGGGACGAGGTCGTCGTGGGGAACAAGCTCGAGCCCTTCACCTTTGATGTCACCTACTCGACACTCGCGAAGGACGTCGTCGGGACACGGGATCTGTATCGGATCCACCATGATCCGCCGTTCGCACAGGAGAACGGCGCACCGAACATCTTCCTGAACACCATGTGGTACCAGGGGTTGATCGGCAGGATCGTCACCGAATGGGGTGGGTACGAGTCGTTCCTGCGAAAGATGAGCATCAAGATCAACTCGCATGGCTGTCCCGGCGACACCCTCACGGTGGGTGCCACGGTCGTCGGTCGCGAACAAGTCGAGGACCGACTGCTCGTCGCCCTCGATCTGACCATCGACAACGGTCGTCGCGCCGACGCCGTCGTCAGTTCCGTGAAGGTGGAGCTGGTATGAGTACGCAAGCGGAAAAGCAGGACGCGACACCGGTATCGCAGCGGAAGCGCTCGTGGCCGGCGATCAGCGAAGACACCGAATACTTCTGGAACGGTGTACGCGACGGCGAACTACGTGTCCAGCAATGTTCGGATTGCTCCGCGCTGAGCCATCCTCCCAAGCCGATCTGCTCGGTGTGCGGGTCGTTCGAACTCGGACACCTCGTCGCCTCGGGAGCGGGCACGGTCTATTCACATGTCACGTTCCACAAGCCACTGTCACCGGGATTCGACGAGCCCTACAACGTGTCGGTGATCGAACTGGTCGAAGGGGTGCGCCTCGTGTCGCAGGTCGTCGGAGTGCAACCGAGCGACGTCTCGATCGGAATGCCGGTCGAAGTCGAGTTCACCGAGGTCGAACCCGGCCTCGTACTGCCCCTGTTCCACCCGGTTGCCGAGACCGGCGGAAAGGACGTTTCCCATGGATAGCCAGTGGAGCAACAAGACCGCGATCGTCGGCATCGGGCAGACCGAATTCTCCAAGAAATCCGGTCGCAGCGAGCTGAAACTGGCTGTGGAAGCGGTCAAATCCGCGATCGACGATGCCGGACTCCGCCCTGAAGACATCGACGGCCTGGCGACCATCTCGATGGACACCAGCGCAGAAACCGATATCGCCCGGGCCCTCGGCATGGGTGACGTGACGTACTTCTCCCGCGTGCACTTCGGTGGCGGCGCCGCTTGCGGTGTCGTACTGCAGGCCGTGCTGGCGGTCGCGACCGGCGCCGCCCGCAACGTCGTCGTCTACCGGGCGTTCAACGAGCGGTCGGGCAAGCGATTCGGCACGGCCAATCGGGGCCAGCCTGTAGGCGCCGGCTCCGAGCAGGTCTCTGCAGGCTGGACGAATCCCTTCGGCTTGTTGACACCTGCGAGCAAGGTCGCGATGTTCGCCCAGCGCTACATGCACACCTTCGGTGCGACCAGTGAGGATTTCGGCCGCATCAGTGTGGTGGACCGCAAACATGCTGCCACGAATCCCAATGCGTGGTTCTACGAGCAGCCGATCACCCTCGAACAACATCAGCAGTCGCCGTGGATCGTCGAACCGCTGCACCTGCTCGACTGCTGCCAGGAAAGTGACGGCGGTGTCGCGCTGGTCGTGACGAGCAGTGAGCGCGCTGCGGATCTTGCTCAGCGCCCGGTGTCGATTGCCGCCGCCGCACAGGGCATCGCCGACGACCAGCATTCGATGACGAGTTACTACCGACCCGACAGCGACTTCGTGGGTCTTCCCGAGATGTCTCTCGTCGCTCGGCAACTGTACAAAACAAGTGGCCTGACACCGGACGACATCGGTGGTGCGATCATCTACGACCACTTCACACCCCTGGTGTTGCCACAGCTCGAGGCTTTCGGATTCTGCCCGGTGGGCGAAGCCAAGGATTTTATCCGGGACGGAAATCTGGAGCTCGATGGCAGGCTGCCGCTCAACACACACGGTGGCCAGCTGGGTGAGGCCTATATCCACGGCATGAACGGCATTCTCGAAGCCGTCAGGCAGCTACGGGATCAATCCTGCAACCCCATCGACGGGGTCGATCACATGCTTGTCACCGCTGGAACGAGCGTCCCGACGAGCGGGTTGCTGCTGTCGCGTAGCTGACCGCCCGGAGTTTTCACACGAACCAGGAGACGAAAAATGGAAGCCCTCGACCGCGACGTAGCGATCATCGGTGCCGGGCCCGCAGGCGTGACGCTGGCAAATCTGCTGGCGCAGTACGGAGTATCGACGACGCTGATAGATCGCGAAGCGGAGATTCTCGAGGAGCCCCGCGCGGTCGGAATCGACGACGAGGCCCTGCGCACCTTGCAGGGTTTCGGTATGGCGGAGGAGGTACTGGGGAACGCAGTGCGTAACGCGCCGATCCGCTACTACGACTCGCGCAAGCGCGTTCTCGCTCACGTGGCTCCGAGCGGCCGGCCCTACGGCTGGCCACGCCGAAACCTGTTCTTCCAGCCGAACCTCGAAGCGGTACTGCGGAAGAGCCTGGGGCGCTTCGGCACTGTAGAACTACGCACCGCGTGCGAGGCTGTCGGCCTGGTGCAGGATGCAGACGGAGTGACCGTCACGGCCCGGCAGGACGGTGAAACTGTCACCATCCGCGCCCGCTACGTGATCGGCGCGGACGGCGGCCGCAGCTTCGTTCGGGACGTCATGAATATCGAACTCGAGGGCGACACTGCGCCCATGAAGTGGCTCGTCGTCGACGTGAAGGACGACACGTGGGACGCGCCCTACTCGGCGGTGTACACGTCGCCACGGCGGCCGTCGATGACCATTCCTCTCCCGTTCGGATACCGGCGTTTCGAGTTCAAGGTGCTCGACGGTGAGGACCCGGATCAGATGGCCGAACCCGAGACGGTCGCCGAGTTGATGAAGCAGTTCTATCCGGACGGAGAAGTACCGGAACCGGTCCGTCGCAGGATCTACTGGCACCATTCGCGCACCGCGGCCAGATTCCAGAAGGGCCGCGTGTTCCTGGTCGGCGATGCCGCGCACCTCCAGCCCCCGTTCTTCGGACAAGGTATGAACTCCGGTATGCGGGATGTTTCGAACCTCGCGTGGAAGCTCGGAATGGTCCTGTCCGGATCCGCGTCTCCGAGGTTGCTCGAAACATACGATTCGGAACGACGGGAGGCTGCACGCGAAATGGTGCAGTTCGCCACCGGCGTGGGGCGTCTCTACCACCCCGCCAATCGAGGAACGGAATGGTTCCGCAATCTGTTCTTCCGGGGTGTTCAGCGGGTTCCCGGCGGGCGCGACTACATCCTCCAGATGAAGTACAAACCGGTGCCGCGTTACGAGGACGGCTTCGTACTGCGCGACGGGGCCGGCCGGTCCTCTCTGGTCGGCCGAGCGTTCCCTCAGCCCATGGTGGAGAAGCTCGACGGCACGAGGCTGCGCCTGGACGACGTGCTCGGTACCCGGATCACGCTGGTGGGAGTTGTCGAAGGTGTTGCAGAGGCACTGTCTCCCCGGACAGCGGCTCTCCTTGCCGCTCACAACGGTTCCGTCGTGCAGTCGCACGTTCCTTCGGCATACCGCCGGAACGGGCAGTTCGACCCTTCGACCCGGGACACGGCTGCCGAGATTCCTGTTGTGGACGTTTACGACCTCGAAGGTGGTCTGCGGGATCTCTACCTCGAGCATCCGGAATCGGAGGTCTACATCGTCCGGCCGGATAGATACGTCGCCGCGGTCAGCTCGATTGCGGACTTGAACTCGACGGTCGAGTCCTTGCTGGAGCTGCTCGGCGACCCCGGGGCTGGAAGCGTCGGTGACGGCACGGCAGTGCACGAGGGTGCTCGCGATGTCAGGTCGGGCTGACCGCAGTGGATGAGAGGGCGCGGCGAAAGCGACCGGGTCGTGGACGCCTGACCGGGTGGTTTCGATCACTCCGGGCAGCGTCCGGAACCGATGAGACGGAGAGCCGGCGCATCACGCTGGGTGCACTGATACAGCTCCTCACTTCGTGACCGTGACCGGTTACAGCGGTCGATCGCCTAGGCGATTCGGGTCGCTCGATGCTGTATCTCCGTATCCGGCACCACCGGCGGCGGCGGACAGGGATGACCAAGGAGTGCGCACCACATGACTATCGAAACCCCCCGTACCCGCCGGCCGCTCGGCGAGGAAGCCGTTGTGTACGTGCGGGACAAGATCATTTCAGGTGCCTTTGCCCCCGGTACACGGGTGCGTCCCGAGGCGGTCGCCAGTGAACTCGGAATCTCGCCTACTCCGGCGCGTGAGGCGCTCAAGGCGCTGGAGGTGGAGGGCTTCCTCAATCTCGAACCCCGCCGCGGTTTTACAGTCGCCACGGTGACCGGAGACGATATCCGGGATATCTTCCTGGTTCAATCCGCTGTGGCCGGAGAGCTCGCGGCGAGGGCTACTGCACGAATGACCGCAGCACAGTGCGCCCGTCTCGAAGAGATACACGCATCGCTCGTGGCCGCTTCGGAGCGGCACGATCTCGACGCTGTGGAGGAGGCGAACCATCGGTTCCATCGAGAAATCAATCTTGCTGCGGGAGCGCCCAAACTGGGTTGGGTGATCCAGATCCTCTCTCGCTACACGCCGCGGCGGTTCTATACGACCAAGGGTTGTACATGCTCCGCGGACTGGCCTGTGACCACAGTGAACGACCACACCGAGATCCTCGCAAAGATCGGGGGGCGAGATGCCCAAGGCGTCAGGGCTGCGACGCTCGAACACGTGCAACGCGCAGGCGAACAACTTGCGCGTCATATCGACGCCCGTCTGAACGGCGAGGACTGCAGTGTGTGAAGCAGGCGACTCCTCAGTGGTTGAATTCAAGTGACGTTGTTGTCAGAATCAGGCGATGCTGTTCTTCGCGCGTAACGCAAGAACGATCTGCTTCCCGTCGAGTTCATGGTTGCCCCGAATGACGTGTAACCAGCTACGGATTCGACTCACAGGCGTAGAGGAGAACTTGATGGGGCGAGTCGCTCGAGGAGACTCCAGAAAATCTGATGCGGTGATCGGTATCGACATGTTCGGTCCGCGTGCTGCAGATTTGCGCGTGGGTAGGTGATCGGGATGGCCGACGGTGAATTCATGTCCCACGATGACCCGAACTTCGACGAACAGCTCCGCAGCGCGGTGCACGTTGCGGAGCTGCCCTCTCTGCTGCCCGCGGTCGCATACCTGACCGGAGACCACACGCTCCTCCGAGAGGATCTACGGCCGGGTGTGCACCCGACACCGCTCGGGCTCGAACCGCAGGGTGGCCTCTCGAGCGAACAGCAGGAATTGGGACGTACTCTTGCGATGCGAGCTTTGCGTGACTGGCATCGGGCCGGTCGTCCTGCAGCGCCCGACTATCGTCCGGAAGACTTACGCGTTCTGATGGAGTTCGTTACCGGACCCGTCGACACCGACTACCTGTCGTTGTTTCTGGGACAGCTCGGCGTCGATGTGAACGGCCCGGATTGGACGCTCGAGGATGTGCGCCCCGATCGGGAATTCCGTGTCGTCGTGATCGGAGCCGGCATGTCGGGACTGGCCGCGGCGCACCGGCTCGACGAAGCAGGGGTCCCGTTCACGGTCCTCGAACGAAACGCCGACGTCGGCGGTGTCTGGCTCGAAAATGACTATCCAGGTTGCCAACTCGATACCAGCAATTTCTGCTACAGCTATTCATTCGCGCAGCACGCAGGGTGGCGATACCAGTACTCGCGGCGTGATTCCATCCTCGAATACTTCCGAGACTTCGCTGAGGCACAATCGCTTCGGCACCACATCCGATTCGGATCCGAGGTCTCTGCTGCGAGGTTCGACGAAGACGCCAGGATCTGGCGGCTCACCGTTCGCGATACCGCCGACGGGAGCGTGAGCACGATCGAGGCGCACGCCGTGATCAGTGCGGTCGGCCAGTTGAACCGCCCTGCTTTCCCCGCTACGCCCGGACTCGAATCGTTCACCGGCGACGCCTGGCATACCGCCCGCTGGAACCACGATGTCGACCTGAACGGAAAACGGGTCGCCGTCGTCGGTACCGGCGCCAGCTCCTTCCAGGTCGTCCCCGAAATCGCCGAAGCAGCAGAGGCAGTTGTGCTCTTCCAGCGAACTCCGCCGTGGATCATGCCCACCCCGAACTATCACGCCGAGCTTGCACCGGGCCTGCGATGGCTGCTCCGGGAAATCCCCGGCTATCACCGGTGGTTCAGATTCCTGCAGTTCTGGGTCGGCGTCGAAGGCCGTCGCCGATATGCCCTCGTCGACCCGGCGTGGGACAAGCCCGGATCGGTGTCCGAGGACAACCATGCCCTGCGTTGTGCGCTCGAGGAGTACCTCGAGCGTGAGTTCGCCGACCGCCCCGACCTCCTCGCGCACGTCGTCCCCGACTACCCGCCGTATGCGAAACGGATGCTCCGTGACGACGGCCGGTGGGCGTCCACCCTCAAACGCGACGACGTCGAGCTGGTGACGGAATCGATCACCGCGATCACTCCGCAGGGTTTGGTTACCGCGAACGGAAGCCACCACGAGGTCGACGTGATCATCTACGGAACAGGATTCCGCGCGTCCGAGTTCCTCGTGCCCATGGACGTGGTCGGCCGCGGCGGGGCGAACCTGCACGACGTCTGGGGCGGCGAAGCTCGGGCGAACGTCGGTGTCACAGTTCCCGGATTCCCGAATTTCTTCCTGCTGTACGGTCCCAACACGAATCTGGTGGTCAACGGCAGCATCGTGCTGTTCTCCGAGGCTGAGGTCGACTATGTGATGGCGTGCCTGCGAACGCTGTTCGATGCCGACGCACGTACGATCGACTGTCGGCCCGAAGCGCTCGAGCGCTTCTACGAGAGAGTCGACGCGGCGAGTGCGGCAATGGCATTCGGTGTGGAGGGTGTGCACAGTTGGTACAAGAGCTCGTCCGGTCGGGTATCGCAGAACTGGCCGCTGAGCACCCTCGAGTTCTGGCAGCGCACCCGGGGGCCGGACCCGTCCGAGTACGTCCTCGACCGCACCGTATGACGGGCTATCGATTCGATCCCGAACTCGTCGACGCGGCCGGACGGATTCGGGCCCCGGATCTGACCGACCTCGCGTCGGCCAGGTCTTCCGGTGCGCAACGCGCAGAGCCCGTTGCGTCGCACCCGTCTGTATGCGACGAGGAGTTCGGGATCGACCACGGCACGGGATACCCGGTTCTGCGCGTGCGCGTCTACCGGCCGCGTGACACCGATGAACTGTTGCCGGTGGTGCTGCACCTGCATTCCGGCGGCTACGTCATGGGGTCGATCGACGCCGCGCACGCACGCAATCAGCAACTTTCGCGCGAGGTCGGGGCCGTAGTGGTCGCAGTCGACTACCGGCTCGCCCCTGAGCATCCGTACCCGGCTGCACTCGACGACGCGGTCGCGGCGTTCACGTGGCTGGTGGCGGAATCGGAGTCTTTACGCGTCGACCCGAGCCGGATTGCGCTGCACGGGCGCAGCGCGGGTGGGGGGCTGGCTGAAGCACTCGCGTTGAAACTTCGCGACATGCGGCGGGGAGACAATGCACAGGGGCCGAGGCTCCCCGAACCGTGCTTCCAGTACCTCGCCGCACCTCAACTCGATGACCGGATCTCCACGCCCAGCATGCGTCGGTTCGTCGACACCCCGATGTGGTCACGCCGAGCGGCAGAAACGAGTTGGGCGTACTACCTTGGCGCCGGGGTGCCCGGGACGGTCCATGTACCCGCCTATGCGGCTCCGGCGCGTGCAACGGACCTGTCGGGCCTTCCTCCGGCCTATATCGCGGCGATGGAGTTCGATCCGATGCGGGACGAGGCATTGAACTACTCGCGTGCACTCTCGGAGGCCGGAATTCCGGTGGAGACCCATCTGTTTCCCGGCACGTTCCATTGTTCGGCGGTGCTGGTGGATGCAGCGGTATCGCGCCGGGAACTCGAGGAGGAACGTGCAGTGCTGCACGCAGCACTGCGCCTTGTCTGATTGAACTGCTGTGGAGTGCATATCATTCGGTGTCGAGCGAGCCGCACTACTCAGTTCTGCTCGTGGCTCGGTCATCTTGCAGATCAGCTGGTAGGAGACCGGTGTCGGACCCGACAAAGGAGCAGGTATGACCGCCCGAACGAGCGCGACGCCCCGATGAAGCGGACCAAAGACGCCGCCCGCACCGTGAAGTATGCACCCGATCGTCTCTGCGCCCGAGTTCGAGCGGACCAACTGGGCGTCGACATCGACCATCTTGACAGATCACTTGACGAGCCGGCTCGTCGAGAGTTTCGGTGGGCCGGACGCTTCATCCGGTCCATGGTCGACTCCCTGTTCTCACTCGAGCAGACCGGTGAAAGGCTCGCGACGGTTGCGCATCGGCGCGCTGCGGGCAAGACAATCATTCAGGTGGCGTGATGGAGATCCAACAGTTGCGGTATGTGCTCGCGGTGGCTGAGCACCGCTCATTCACCCACGCCGCGACCGCGGTGCACGCCACGCAGCCAACGCTCTCCCATGCCGTCGCGAAGCTCGAGTCGGAACTCGGGCTCAAGCTGTTCCACCGGTCGGCACGCGGCGTAACACCGACGCCGGCAGGTGATGTCGTGGTAGATCACGCCCGTCGCGTGGTCGCCGAGCTGGACGATCTGAGCACAACGGTTGCCGCGCTGCACGGGATCACGGCCGGTCACCTCCGTATCGTCAGTTCCCACTCGTTCACGAGCCCTATCGGGCACGTCATGGCGGCCTTCAGGCGGCGCTATCCCGACGTGAAGATGACAGTGCTTCACCCTCGCTCGAACGCAGCTGTCTACACGCTCGTCGCCGGCGGCGGATGTGAACTGGCGTTCGCCCGGATCAATCGAGCACCATCCGATGTCCACACCGTCGAGCTCGGGGCCGAACCGCTGGCGGTACTACTGCCACCCGGAACAGAGCCCCGTCCGAATCAGGCTCATCTGACGCCTGAACAGGTCTGCGAACTTCCGCTCATCTTGCCGAGCGCGGGGAACCCGACCCGCATCGCGCTCGATCGGTTCTTCACTACGCACGGCGCGCACCTGTCCGCGACCGTTGAGAACGATGACTACGAGTCAACCCTCGAGCTGGTGAGGTGCGGTGTAGGAGCCTGCCTGACGACGCTCTCTGCGGAGAGAATACCAGCGGGAACGCGCGTCAAGGCCATCTCCCCAACCCATACGACCAAGATAGGCCTGGTCTACCAGCATGGAAAACTCGATCCGGCCCCGGTCGCTTTTCTGCGGCTCACGCTGGCGGAATTCACCGGGCATTGACGTCCGCTATACATCGCATCGACAGAATTCTTTGGACTCTGCGAAGGCCGGCCGGTGAACTGGATCTCACAGACCAACTCCGACGGAGGAAAGCAAATGATCGATTTTCATCCACTCACATCTCGTATCGGTTGCGAGGTGCGCGGTATCGAACTGTCCGGCTCGGTGCCGACCGACACGGTTGCTGAGATCCGTAAGGCACTGGTCGAACACAAGGTGCTGTTCTTTCGGGACCAGCACCAGCTCACGGCCGCCGAGCACGTCGCGTTCGGCAGACTCTTCGGCGAGCTCGAAATCCATCCCTTCATCGGAGCGAACCGGGACCACCCCGAATTGATAGTTCTCAATCGATCTCCCGGCACCGAATCCGCGCGGTCACTGAGTCCGTACGGCGAGGATTTCTGGCACTCTGATGTGAGCTGGCGTGCCGAGCCGTCATTTGGATCCATCCTGCGCGCAAAGCAACTCCCACCGGTCGGCGGCGACACGCTATGGGCAGACATGGAGGCAGCGTTTCATGGTCTCAGCCCGGAGCTGCAGAATGCGGTGAGACCGCTGCGAGCGATCCATGACTTCGACAAGGCATTCGGCGCAGGCGTGACCGCAGATCGGAAAGCGGCGATGGCGCAGAAATATCCACCCGTGGAGCACCCGGTGGTGCGTACACATCCAGACACCGGCGCCCCGATCCTCTACGTAAACGAGCCCTTCACCTCGCGCATCGTGGGCATGGACATCTGCGAGAGCGACGCCCTCCTCAACCTGCTGTATCGCCAGGCGAGCAAGCCCGAATACCAATGCCGCCTCAGCTGGCGACCCGGCACGGTCGCCTTCTGGGACAACCGATCCACTCAGCACTATGCCTGCAATGACATAGGGGAGGGCACCCGTATCATGGAGCGGGTCACAATCGTTGGTAATCGGCCGTACTGACGGACGGACTCCGGTCGGCGACGCTTCCTGATGTCTGCATCGCCGGCGGGAGTCCGGTCAGGTGATGCCGCCTGCTCGGCGACTCGGTCCGGTGATCGAAAGTTCGGGAACAACGACCGACCGTCGGGATCACGGGTGGAGGGTTCGCGCCGTGTTCCGCAGCGTATGTGCGGAGTGCGCAGCAGCCTTCTCGTTTCGTGTTGTTGCAGGGAGATGCTCTGGTCCAGCGAACTGCTATCGGGTGCCGTCGGTCGGTGCCCACCGTGCCGCGACGAGCCGGTTCTGCTTGCGGCTCTCGGCCATTCCGGCCTTCAGCAGTTCCACCATCTCGTCGAGACGGTCGATGACGCTGCCGTGGGCAGGTGCTACGAGCGTGGGACGGTACCGTTCGAACAGGGCCTCGAGGTCCGGTTCGCTGTGCCCGGAATCGACGTGCCGAGTCCAGAACAGTGCCCGCTCGTTGAGGAACACCGTCTGCTCGAGGTCCGGGGCCTGCGGCAACTCCGAAGAATACAAGCGGCATTCACCGTGGAGATGGTGGTGCGAATACGAGAATCCGTCCGCCACGAACATCACTCCGCTACCGGAATCGAAGGCCCACACCGTATTCGGCAGGTCGCGCCAGATCGCAGGCAGCAGGTGGATCTCGCGTCCACCGAGATCGATGCGGTCCCCGACCGGGGTGGGCGCGAGCCGATCGGCCAGTTGTGGGTAGTACAGGTGGTAGTCGCGAGTGTCGCCGACCACGGTGAGTCCGGGATACTTGCGTGCCAGATGGGGAAGATTTCCGGCATGGGGCATCTCCGGGTGGGTGGGCAGAACGAGGTCGAGGGGACGATCGCCGAGCAGCTCGTCGAGTGCGGACTCGACGACGCCCCAGTGGGCGGGGTGACCGGTGTCGAGCAGCAACGTCCGGTCGTCGCCGACCACCAGGTACGTGGAGACGTGACCGTGCCAGATCTCGTCTCCGTACTCGAACTTCAGGCAGTCGCCCAGCCAGAACAGGCCCGGGGCGATCTCGCGAAACGGCTCAGCCATGAACGGGAACCTCTCCTGTGGAGTGAGCTCGACCGCAGGTCAGCAGAAGCTCGCGGGTCAGCTCGTAGTAGGAACGGACGGTCTCACGCCCGACGATGATCCGACCGTGACCAGGAGCTATCGCACGGATGTCGTAGGTGTCGAAGAGCCGGTCCAGTTCTTCGACGAACGGTGCCGGATCGGCGAGCAGCAACCAGTCGATCTTCGTGAACAGGCGGCGTGCCGCGGCGCTGCGGTCGAACGTGTCCGGGGTCGTGTGACGAACCAGATCGGATCGATCCGCATGATCGAGTCCCTCATATGCGAAGAAATCCGAGGTGAACAGGGTGCCCGTGCGCTCGTCGTACAGCCAGAACGTGGTCAGGACGCGGAGTGAGGTCGAGAGCAGGTCGACGCTGCGTCCCGGGCCGACCTCGATGGTGTCTCCGGCCTTCTTGCGAAGGATCTCGATGTGGTGGTCGGTGCGGATCTGTTCCTGCGGGCTGACGTCCTCGAAGAAGTCGAAGGGATTGCTCACACCGCCGCCGAAGATGCTCACGACGTTGAAATCGCGAATGACCGGACCGAGTGCGGTCACACAGTCACCTTCGAATCGCGTGCAGAACACCGACAATTTCGTTTCGGGCCCGAGGATCTCGCCCAGTTGGCCGAGCATCGTGCTTTCATGCGCCGCGACACCGGGATCGATGAGGAGGGCGTGCCCGTCTTCGACGAGGAGAAAAGAGTTGACGGGCTCGAACGCCGACGTGCCGGGAGAGGCCCAGGACAGGCGTCCGTCGTTCGGTGCCGCGTCGCCGACTGCGTACAGCGCATCGGGCACGAGCTCTACAGGCTGGGAAGTCATGGACAACTCCTGATCCGTTCGGGCGATGGCCGGCATAGCCGATGTGTGCCTCAGATAATCGAGATACGTTGCTGTGCAAGTATTTTTATCGAAAATGTGCACTTCCGACCATGATATCCCGGATCTGACGACAGTGTACATTATCGGCAAGGGTAGAGCGATGCGGAGGAAAGCTGTGGGCGAGAACTCGTGGGTACTGCGGAGAGGGGTGCACAATCCGACCGATTCCACTCCGGCGCGATTGCCGTATTCCGTGCGGCGCACGACCGCGGTCACCATCCTCCGCCCCGACGGTCGCGAGGGTCAGTTGCTGTTGCACGGCAGCGGAAGGGATCTCGGCACTCATGGTGACGGCTCGCCGGTGCAGTTCGACACCGTGCACAGCGCTGTGGAGATCGACTTCATTGGTGGTCGGACTGTGATGTCCGCAGATGCGGGGCAGGCGGGTCCGGATCTGACCGCATTGGTGGGCGTTCGTGCCGGGTCGGGGTTCCGGTCCGCACTCGCGGCAGCGCTCCCGAACGGTGCTCGGGAGCACTCGCTGCTCCACCGCGTACTTGACGACGTACCCGTGGCGACGGTGATATCCGGTTACGCACTCACTCGTGAGGATCCCGCCGTCACCGCTGTACCGGTTCCACGGACGAGTGCCCTTCCCCGCGCGGACTATTGTGCCGGATTCGCCACCGGTGGAGTGTTCATCGGCGGTATCGAAACCAACGGCACTGCGCCCGTGGTGATCGGTCCGCCCGCGCCGGACCTCGTTCGCGGGCCCGACCCGCTCGCGTGGCATCACCTGGACGCCTTGCCTGCGAAAGGTATGCGGCGGTTGCGGCGGATCGATGTCCGCAGAGAAGGGGACCTCGTCGTAGACGCGATGTTCCGCGATAGCTACGTGGACGAGCACTGCGTCGAGACGGTGGTGCACGAGTACCACCTGGACCTGACTGTCAGGGCCGACACGCTCGAGATCGTCCGTGCGGTGGCGACCCCGCGTGTGCTGCCCTGGCCGGAATGCTCGGGTGCTGTGGTCGCAGTGGACCGGCTGATCGGCAGGACCGTGCTCGATGTTGCACCCCTTGTGGTAGGCGAATTCAGGGGTGTCGGGTCGTGTACTCATCTCAATGACCTGCTGCGGTCCGTGGCAGACGTCGCGGAGCTGCCGATGAAGCTGGCGGCCTTGCACTGATGTCGCGCATCCCGACCGAGTCGGAGGTAGGTCAGGCCAGAGCCAAAGTCGTGAGGATGTCGGCAGAGAATGCATCGGAAGGCGCGTTCCATGGACCGGAATGCACGACTCCGAGCGCTGCGCCGAGTTCGGGATTCTCCCTGAGCGCACTGCGCATACGTGACCGCCTGGCAGCGCGGTCGGGCGAACCGAAGCCGGCGAGCAAGTCCGACAATGCGCTGGCGAACCGCAATCTCGCCATGCGTCTCTGACGCTCCTCGGCGTATCCGGCGAGGGTCTGTGGGGTCCATTCGTTGTGATCCAGGAGCGCCTCGGCCAGCACGCGCGCGTCGCGCAAGGTCACGCTGAGTCCCTGCGCAGTCACCGGATTGCTCCACCCGGCGGCGTCGCCGATCAATACTGCACCGGGAACAACGGTTTCGCTCGTCCACGCATCGTTCATCGGGAAGGTGGCACACGGACCGATGGGTGTCGACTCCGCAAGTGTCTGGGGGTCCGGGAAGATGGGCGTGCGGTACGACTCGAGGAACTCGGGGATCGCGGTGCGTCCCTTGATCGGGGTAGGATCGCTCGTGCGGCGTCCGACGTACAGCCGCAGTCGGTTGTCCTGTCTCGGGATGACTATGAACTGGTTGCGTCCGTCGATGGCAATCGTGGTCACGGAGCGGTCCCACACCCCGCCGTCGTCGACGAGCATGCCGGAGAGCTTGACCCTCGCATGGGTTGCGAACAATGTGACCCCGAGTGCAGCCCGGGTAGTGGAGGTCTTGCCGTCCGCGCCGACCACCAGTCGGCAACGCAGTGAATGGTTTTCACCGTCCATCTCGTAGGTCACAAGTGGCTCCGGCCCCACTTCGATTGCAGTTCGGTGCACGCCGCGAATGAGGACCGCCCCCGCTTCGGTTGCTGCTGCGGCAAGTGCTTCGCGTAGTTCGGGATGTCCGACGCCGATCACTCCGGGGGATCCGGGCACGACCGAGGACAGGTCGCTCGAGAGACGCTGTGCCGTCTCGACGGAGGATGCTTCGTCGTACGGAACCATCCGGGTGATCACCGACATTCCGTCGGCTGCGAGGAGCGTGTCTGCGACACCCAGTTCCACAGCCTCCAGATAGCCCCATGGCATGAGGGCCTCACCCCGGACCATGTCCCTGTAGACGGGTTCCCGCTCGAGTACGGTCACTTCCAGGCCGGCTGTGGCCAGACGGACCGCTAGTGCGCATCCACCGATGCCTCCACCGACGATCACGACGTCGCAGTCCATCCCACTACCTCCGATGCCGCCAAGAGTCATTTACCCACTGTAAATCAACCCATTTATTGTGACATAATGGCGTGTGCGTCGGCTAGACCGAATTCGAACGATCGAGGAGGTGCCGGATGGCTCGCCGCCGTGGTGGAACGCAGCCCAAGCCCATATCCGAGACAGATGTGGTGCAGGCAGGCCTGCGCGTCGTTGAACGTTCGTCCCTCGAACGGCTGACGGTGCGGGCGGTGGCCGAAGAACTCGGAGTCACCGCACCTGCTGTCCACTACCACCTGCGCGACACGGACGGACTCGTCAGTCGAGTCGTCGAAGCAGTGGCCGCACAGGTCGACATCACAGTGGACGCCGATGCCCCGTGGATCGAGCAATACATGGATATGGTCACCGCGATGGACCGGACCTTCCTGCGGTACCCGGGTACCGGCGTGTATGCGTTGACGGTCACCCGGCCCTCGCCCGCAGCCGGCCGCCTCACCGATACCGCGCTCGGGATCCTGCGGAAAGCGGGCTTCAGCGACGAGGAAGCGCGCGAATTGTTTACCGCGACTTATCTGATGTTCGTCGGCTGGCTCGCTACACGCGGGCTCGCCGAAAAGGGTGCGACGCATCCCGCACTTGCCGTGGCGGTCGGAAACCGCCTCGGGAACAACCGCACCGAACCGCTCGACGCAGCGCTGCGTCGCTTACTCACAGCGGGTCCGACAACGAATGGAGAACGGTCTTGACCGACAACGGCTGGATGAAGAGCTACTATGCAGCATGGGATTCCGCCGATGCGGACGAAATCTGCGCTTGGTTCGACGACGATATCGTGGTCGAAGATGTCCCTACCGGGCACGTTGCAGTAGGGGCTGTGGAGGCGCGCGCGTTCGTCGAGCGAGCTCTCGAGCTTACGCCCGGGACCACCTACGAGGTCGTGACAACCATCGCCGACGGCGACGAGTTCGCAGCCGAGTGGATCATGCGGCCCGCTGGAATACGTGGGACCTCGATCGGAACCCTGCGCAACGGCAAGGTTGCCACCAATCGCGACTATTGGAGTTCTGCGCGCGAGAAGAAAGAACACTGAACGCGCTCGAGGGGGAGTGATGTTCCGGCCACGGGGCCGTCAGCCGAGTGGTCCACCGGCTCCGTGGCCCTATTCCTCCAGTTCGAGCGCCATCACTCGAGGTCAGTGCTGAACCTTGATCGCTCCCATCGGGCACGCCATCGCGCCGGATTCGGCCGAACTCTCTGATCCCGGCGGAACCTCGAAGTCCGTCGGCGTCGCGAAGCCGTCGTCGTTGAGATCGTAAAGGTCCGGCGCTGTTGCAGCGCACATGCCGTGTCCTTCGCACTGCAGAGCGTCGATATGAATTCGCATGGAGGTACTCCGTTTCGGTGGGTGACTGCTGTTCGGTTCGGTACGAAAGTTGAAGTTGCTACGCGCGAATTCGCTCACGCCACTTGTGCAGATCGATATCGCGCGCCCCGTGGTCCCGGAGCCACCCTCCCGGCCCTCCCGGTGCGGTGGCGATCCGTTCGACGACCGCGGCGATTGCCGGTTCGGGCGTTTCGAACCAGTGGGCGCCGAGGAGTGGACGGGTCGAGCGCGACTGAACGGAGGCCCACCGCTGTCGCAGTGCGGGCATGTTCGGCGCGGTGGCGAGATAGTCCGCGATCACTGCTTCGGGACGAACTCCGGCGGCGAGCAGTAGCGCGGCAATTGCGACGCCGGTGCGATCTTTGCCCACCGCGCAATGGACGAGTACGGGCCCGTCCGCGTGGGCCACCAATGGGACGAGTGCGGCGATGCGTGCAGCGCCGGAGTCGAGGATGAGATCGTAGAGTTCCGGTAGATCTCCTGGCGGGGTAACCCCAGGTGCAGCGGCGTCGTGTAGCGGATGGTGATGCACGGTGGTCTGGTGGGGCCACTCGCATCGTGAACGCTGCACCTCACGATGCGATCGAAGATCGACCACGACACGCGGCGGCCAGGACGAAACGTGTGCCGGTACTGCGTCGTCCGTTCGGGGTGCGTCGCTCCGGTACAGCACTCCGGAGCGGGTTGTGCCGCCGTCCCCCATCGGTAGTCCGGCTACGTCGCGCAGATTGGCCAGGGTGGTGATGGTGTGTGCGGCAGTGCCGGATTCGATCACATCTGCTTCCTTCTGCGGGTCATGGTGGGGCGTGGGTGACGGCTTTGGGGTTGTCGTCCGCGCCGGTCCACCGAGTCTAAGTGACATCATCGTCAGATCCAAGGATTCGACGGTGTGCGATGGCAATCGAGCAACGAGCGATCCTCCCGTCTCGGCCGCCGGGCTGCAGTAACCCTGTTGACCGCGATGAGTAATCGGATTACCGTCTCGATCGGTGGTGATGTGCTTCACAGTTCGTTACTGCCGGCGATACGCCGCGACGCGTTGATCCGAGGTGAATACCCGCTCCGGCCGGTGACGGACCCGGCTCTCTCGACGAGAAGTCTCCTCTACGAAAGGTGTCCGATCATGGCAAACCGCCACGGAGTCGTGAGCGCGGACGCAATTGCCAGTGTTTCGCAGCCGCAGCCGCAGCCGCAGCCGCAGTCTCGGTCTGACCCGGGTGTTCAGACGCTCGGCGTGCGGGTGGCGGGCGATGAAACAGAACTTTCTCGACACGGAACGACTCCCCTCGACCGGTTCGTCGAAGTCGAAGCGCGACGCCAACTGGAGTTTTTCACCGGAGATGCGAGGGCCGCTACTTTGCGGCGCCATGCACGGCAACGAAAGCGATTGACCCGACCGAATACAGCATCGAATTGAGGCAGGAAAATGACCAGCCCTTCCGCGTCGCACGAAGGCGGCAGTGATTGTCCATTGAGCGGCATCCGTGTCCTGGAGGTGTCGACGACACGGGCCGCACGAATCGCCGGACAGCTCCTCGCCGACCTCGGGGCCGACGTCGTGCGGGCAGTCGACGTCCTGCCGGACCCGGCCATACCGGCGAATCCCGGTGAAGTGTGGTGGGACCGAGGAAAACGACTCGTGCCCTTGGGGGCCGAGGAGATTCAAAATGCGATCGGGGGAGCCGACGTCCTGTTCGTCGACCACACACCGGCCGGGCTCACGGCATCGCACTTACGCGCGGAGGAAATCCAGGCCAGGAATCCCGGACTGACACACGTGTGGATGCCCCCGTATGCAGCGTCGGGCAGGTGGGCGGAACTCGACGAGGACCCCTTGCTGCTGGATGCCGTCGGCGGCGTCGCAGGCCGGTACCCCTGTGTCGAAGATCGGCCGGTGGCGCCAGTCGTCGCAACCACCTCGCTTCTTCACGGTGCACTCGGGGCAGGGGCCGCTGTCGCCGGATTGGTGGGCCGCACCAGAACGGGAGCAGGGCACACCGCCGTTGTCAGCGGTGTGCACGCCGCTGCAACACAGATGGCGACGATGATGATCGAGGGAGTCGACCAACCCGTCTTCAGCCCCGGCCGCTCGGTGCGCTCGTTGCCCTTCTGGCGCATGTACCAGGCATCGGACGGGCAATGGTTCTTCCTTGCCACGCTGACCCCGGATCTGTTCTTCCGTGCCCTCGATGCACTCGATCGGATGGACATCCTGGTGCTTCCGGAGGTCGGCGGAGAGTTCACCAACCTGATGGTCGTCGGCAGCCCGGGAGTGCAAGCGGTCGAACACGAACTCGAGTCGCTGTTCGCGACGGAGCCCTGTAGTCACTGGATCAGCACCTTCGCTGCTGCAGACGTGCCGTGCGCGCCCGTCCGGACGAGGGCCGAGTGGGCAGTGAGCGACATCGTCGCGGCCAATCACGGCATGACCACGATCGAACACGACGTGCTGGGCGAAGTCACCATGCCCGACGTGCCGATCGCATTCTCCCGCAGTCGAGTGCAGACCCCCCGCGCTGCCGTTGTGGAGAGGTCGCGGACACCGGAGATCTGGCCGCGCCGCACCAGGACCATGGACGCCGCGGCTCCGTCGGGACAGCGTCCCCTCGAGGGTATCCGGGTGATCGACGCCGCTACGTTCCTCGCAGCTCCTCTGGTCGCGTCGCTGCTCGCGGATCACGGCGCAGAGGTGATCAAGGTCGAACCGCGGGACGGGGATCCCTACCGCGCGTTCACCCTGTCGTTCATCTCCGTGAATCAGTGCAAACGCGGGGTGGTGCTGGATCTGGGCACCGAGCCGGGACGCGACGCGCTGCTGAATCTCGTTCGCAGAGCAGATGTCCTGGTCGAGAATCTGCGCCCGGGCCGTCTGGACAAGCTCGGCGTCGGCCCGGAAGTGTTGCAACGTGAGCGTCCCGAGTTGGTGCAGTGCACGGTGTCCGCCTATGGTCGTGCCGGCGATTACGCGACAGCGCCGGGATTCGACCCGGTGTTTCAGTCGCTGAGCGGCATGGCGGCCGCGCAAGGCGGTGACGCCCAACCTCTCGCGGCCCCGATGCCCGCGCACGACACCTGCACGGGCGCCCTCGGGGCCCTCGGTGTACTTGCAGCACTGTACGAGCGTGGCACTACCGGCGTCGGACAACAGGTATGGGCGTCGCTCGCGAGCACGTCGATATTTCTCCAAGGCAGCGAACTGACGGCATATGCGGGTCGCCCCGAACCGCAGCGCGGTGGAGTGGACCATCCGGGTCCCGCGGACGGCCACCGGTTCTACGCCTGCACCGACGGATGGATTGCCGTCGCCGCTGTCGGGGCCGATCGAACGACGGCTCTTCTCCGGGCACTCGGGATCGGTGACCTCGCCGAAATCGAATCGGTACTGACAACGCGCACGGTCGAGGAAGCGCTAGCCCTCCTCGCCAAGCACGGCGTGCCGGCGTGCCGTGTCCTCGAGCAGCAGGGTGCGCTCGAGGACCCGTTCCTCCAGGAAAACCGGTTCTCGCACGTCGTCACCGATCCGCAGTTCGGGAGGTTGCGCATGGTCCGCACCTTCGTGGAGTGGGGGAATGACGACAAAGACTCTCCGGGAAGGTCTTTCACGGTCGGCGAGGACACCCGAGAGGTGCTCGCGGGCGTGGGGTACCCGAATGCCCGGATCGACGAGGTCCTGGGAGGCCGTCGAACGGTACAGGAACAGGAGACGAGTGTCCGTACCTCGTGATGTGGCAGGAGGCGGGCCGCTTGCCGGTGTGCGAGTCGTCGAACTTGCGGGGATCGGGCCGGGACCGCACGCAGCCATGATACTGGCGGACCTCGGTGCCGAGGTCGCGTGTGTCCGGCGCCCCGATTACAATTTCGGTCCTGTCGGCCCGCGGAATCCGCAGTTCCGCGGTCGAATTCTTGTAGAAGCAGATCTCAAGGACCCCGAAAGCAAGGAATCGATTCTCGCGCTGATCGACCGTGCCGACATCCTGATCGAGGGATTTCGACCGGGTGTAGCCGAACGGCTCGGTCTCGGACCCGACGATGTCCTGGCACGCAACCCGCGAATGATCTACGGCCGGATGACCGGATGGGGACAGGACGGCCCGCTGAGCCTCCGAGCCGGGCACGACATCAACTACATCGCCCTCACCGGACTGCTCCACGCAGTCGGACGGGCCGGCGAGCGCCCGCTACCGCCGCTCAACCTGCTGGGCGATTTCGGTGGCGGATCGATGTTCCTGGTCGTCGGGATCCTTGCGGCACTACACGAACGAAACAGATCCGGTCACGGGCAGGTGATCGATGCGGCAATGGTCGACGGTGCCCCGATGCTGGGTCATCTGCTGTGGGCGTTGCGTTCTGCGGGTCAGTGGTCGGACGAGCGGGGCACGAACCTGCTCGACGGCGGAGCGCCGTTCTACGACACGTACGCGTGCGCCGACGGGAAATACGTTGCGGTCGGTGCGCTCGAGGCCGAGTTCTACCACCAGATGGTCACGGGCCTCGGGTTACCGGCGGCGTCGCTCCCGGAACAGCATGACAGGTCGCGGTGGGCCGAGTTGCGCACCGTGTTCGAGGAGAGGTTCGCGACGAAGACACGCGACGAATGGACGGCCGTCTTCGACGGAACCGACGCATGCGTTACTCCGGTCCTCGACTTCGCCGAGGCGCCCGAGCATCCACATATGGCGAGTCGCAGAGTGTTTCAGGAACTTGCCGGTGTCGTGCAGCCGGCACCGGCGCCGAGATTCTCCCGCACACCGGCAGAACCCCCGGCTCCGCCTCCGATGCAGGCGACCACCGCATCCGAACTATGGAAGAACCCATCGTCTGTGACGGCGAGTCCCGGAAGTTATCAGAGGAGTGTCGAATGAGGCGAACAACCCGACTGTGTGTGGCGATATCGGTAGCGGCCCTGGTGCTTGCGGGGTGCGGGGGCAGCGACGGGGATTCCGATGCGGCAGAACGCCTGCGCATCGCCTCGATTCTCGCGCCCACCACGTTCGATCCGCATCTCGCGCGGAGTCCGCTCGCGATGGAGCCGTACATTTTCCCGATCTACGACCAGTTGATTCGGGTGGACAAGACGGACGACGCTACGACGCTGCAGCCGATGGTCGCCGAGACGTGGTCGTACAGCCCGGACATGCGGTCCATCACGTTCGAGCTTCGCGACGACGTGACGTTCCACGATGGCACCCCCGTGACGTCTACGGCGGTCAAAGCGAGCATCGAACGCGCGCGAACGCTTCCTGGATCGACCGTGACGGAGTATTTCTCCTTCGTCGACGGTATCGAGACACCGGACGATCGGACCGTCGTTGTCGCATTGAACGCGCCGCGTGCCGACGCGATCTTCGCATTCGCGACCACACCCGCGAGCATCATCAATCCGGCGTTGATGAACCACGATTTGAGTCAGCTCGATGCCGGGTCAGGCCCATACCGGCTCGTATCGGTCCGGCCGAATGACCGTGCAGAGTACGAGAAGAACGCCGACTACTGGGACACGGAACTGTCGGCGTTCGACACTCTCGAAATTCTTGGTATCCCGGATGACAACGCCCGCTTCAACGCGCAGCGCAGCGGTCAGGTCGAGGCGTCCATGGTCCGGCTGCCACAGCTTCGCGATGCTCGGGCCCTCGTCGATTCCGGAGGGTACGAGCTCACCGAGATCGATCATGCGACGTGGTGGGCCATGTACCTGAACAGTACCCGTGGACCACTGGACAACCCCGATGTCCGGCGGGCGATGAACTACGCGATCGACCGGGACGCGATCAACGAGGGCTTGCTCGACAGCCGTTGCGCGCCGACCGGGCAGCCGCTCCAGGCAGGTATCGCCGGGCACGTGGACGATCCTTCTGTGAAGTACACATACGACCCCGCGAAAGCACGGCAACTCCTGCAGGCCGCGGGGTACGGCGACGGATTCCGGCTGAAGGTCGTGACGGGGGGCAGCCTCGTACCTGTGACGGCCGCGATGCAGGATCAGCTCGCTCAGGTCGGCATCGAACTCGACGTTCAGGCCGCAGACCTGAACGACGCTCTGGCGCAGTGGCAAGGTGGGACGGCAGATGCGTTCTCCTATTCTCGAGGGGCTTCGTCCGATCCTGTGATCACCCTGCGGGACAATTTCTTGACGTCACGATTTCAGGGGCAGCTACCTGCTGGGGTGCGGGAAACCCTCGACCGACTGGTGACGCAGCAGCACTCCGACGAAGAGCGCGTTGCGTTGCTGGAGGACGTTTCGCGTACGGTCTCGAGCGAAGCGTTGGAGTTGTTCATCTGTGCCCCACCCACTACGTATGTGCATACCGACTCGGTCGGTGGATTCGACACGATGGGCGTCGTCACCCACGGTGGCCCGTTCAATGTGCGCGATCTGTATCCGCGTCCGTGAGCGATGCCGGGGATCTGTAGTCGCCGGGACGGGATCGATCTTCAGGAGTCCTGTTCATGACGTCAGCGTCAGAGGAGCTGTGCTCCAGTATCCGGAATCAACCGGGAGCAAGGGATGGAACCCTCGGTATCGACCTCTTGCCGAAAAGTGACATGACTGCCAGAATCAATGAAGACCATGGCAGGCGGTACAACCGCACCACGTGGCTGCGGAGCGGATCCACGCTCCCGGTCGAAAGGAGTCCGATGCGGACGTTCGATGGAATCTACGTAGCCGGTGCGTGGCATCCCGGCCGGGGCGAACGTATCGAGGTGGCCTCACCTGCGACGGGAGAGGTACTGGGATACGTCTCGGAAGCCACTCCGGAAGAGGTGGGGCAGGCGGTCGACGCAGCCCGCGCAGCGCTGCACGGTGAGTGGGCGTCGTACAGCCCTGCGGACCGCGCCGCTGCACTCGGCCGGCTCGCGGACGGCCTCGAGGCACGGAAGAACGATTTCGCCGAGCTGTTCTCGGCCGAGGTCGGAACACCCCGCCGCGCATCGACATTCGTCCATATCATGAGCACCCTCGGCGTGCTTCGAGCCTACGAGAAGATCGGGACCGACTATCCGTTCGACGAGGTGCGCCCGTCGATGACCGGAGGAGAAGTCCACGTCCGCGGGCTGCCGGTCGGCGTCGTCGGTGCCATCCTGCCGTGGAATGCGCCACTGTTCACCGCCTGTCTCAAGCTCGCCCCGGCCCTCGCCGCCGGATGCACGATCGTGTTCAAGCCGGCCCCGGACGCTCCTCTGGCAGTCTCGCTCTTTACCGAGATCATCGAGCAGGCCGACCTGCCTCCGGGCGTCGTGAACATCGTGTCGGGCCACGCCGCGACCGGCGAGGCACTCGTGACGCACCCCGGTGTGGACAAGATCAGTTTCACCGGTTCGACCGCGGTCGGTGCTCACATCGGCGCGTTGTGCGCCGCGGACATCCGCCGGTGCAGTCTCGAGCTCGGTGGCAAATCAGCAGCGATTCTCCTCGACGATGTCGTACTCGACCATACGACGATCGCCGGATTGGTCGGCGGCGTGATGGGCAACAACGGCCAGGTATGCGTATCCCGCAGCAGGATCCTGGCACCCCGATCACGCTATGACGAGGTGGTCGCGGCACTCGGCGACGCCGTCGGTGCCCTGACCGTGGGAGATCCCTCGGACCGCGCCACGGACGTCGGCCCGCTCATCAACGCCACCGCGCGCGACCGCGTCGAAGGCTACGTCGCACAGGCGGTGGACGAGGGCGCACGGATTGTCGTCGGTGGTGCGCGACCCGAGGGCCTCGACACCGGATGGTATGTGGCCCCGACGGTTCTCGCGGACGTCGACAACAGCATGACCATCGCCCGTGACGAGCTGTTCGGTCCCGTCGTCGTGGTCATACCCTACGAGGGCGACGACGACGCCGTCGCTCTGGCCAACGACTCGGAATACGGCCTGGGAGGAGGGGTCTGGTCGCCAGACACGTTGCGGGCGAATCGTATTGCGGTACAGCTCCGCGTCGGCGCGGTGTCGATCAACTCGGCTCCGTCCCTGGACTGCGGCGCTCCCTTCGGTGGATTCAAGAAGTCCGGCCTCGGTCGGGAAGGTGGACCGGAAGGCCTCGCCGAGTACCTCGAATTCCAGTCGATCATCCGCTGACCCCGATCGACCGTCCAACGCGTAACCAACTCTCACCGGCGCCGAGGCGCCGACATGCACGGAAGGATTCACATGGAGACTCAGGCCGCGATCCTCTGGGAGCACAACGCGCCGTGGTCCGTGGAGACGATCGAGCTCGATCCACCGAAAGCCGGGGAAGTGCTCGTCGAGCTGCACGCGTCGGGGATGTGTCATACCGAGGAACACATCCTGCTGGGAGACATGCCGTTCCAGATCCCGTTCGTCGGCGGGCACGAGGGTGCCGGTGTGGTCAAGCAGGTCGGCGAGCACGTGTCCTGGCTGCAGCCCGGCGATCACGTCGTCTTCAGCTTCGTCCCCGCGTGCGGTCGCTGCCCGTCCTGCTCGACCGGGCACCAGAACCTGTGTGATCTCGGCGCCCTGATCGGTCGCGGTCGGCAGATCCTCGACGGCGGCAGCCGGCACCACGCACGCGGCCAGGACCTGTCGATCTCGTCGGCGCTCGGAACGTTCGCGCATCACACCGTCGTCAACGAGGCCAGCTGCGTCAAGATCGAACCCCACCATGCTCTCGACCGGGCCTGCCTCCTCGGATGCGGATTCGTGACGGGGTGGGGTGCGTCCGTCTACGCCGCGGAGATCGAACCGGGCCACAATGTGGTCGTTGCGGGTCTCGGCGGCATCGGTGCGGCAGCGCTTCAAGGTGCGAAATTATCCGGTGCGCGCACCATCACGGTGATCGACCCGAGCGAGTTCAAGCGCGAGAAGGCGATCGAGCTGGGTGCAACCCACGTCGCTGCCTCCTGGGAGGAGGCAGCGGAAGTGGTGAAGGAAGCCACCTGGAACCGGGGCGCCGACCGATTCATCTGTGCCATGGGCGTCGGTGAGGGCAAGCTCATCGCCAAGGCACTGAGGATGGTCGCGAAGCGGGGCTGGCTCGTGGTGGCCAACATGCACCGTCTCGTCGAAAAGGAGGTGTCCATCAGCATGATGGATCTGGCTCTGATGGAGAAGCGCATCGTCGGGACCCTCTACGGGTCGGGCAATCCACGCTCCGATATTCCGAAGATGCTGGAGCTGTGGAGCTCGGGGTCGGTCGATCTCGATGCGATGGTGACCCGGACGTATCCTCTGGAAAAAATCAACGACGGATTCGACGACATGCGCGCAGCACGAAATATCCGTGGCGTACTTCGGTACCCGGCGGCCGAGGCAGCCGGCGCCTGATCCGGCGGGTTCCCTCTACGACACTGCCCCTGCCGGTCATCGACCGGCAGGGGCAGTGTCGTAGAGGTCTCGGATCGGTGAGCTCAGCGCCGCCGAACCGCAGGGGTGCGAGAAAGATGTTCCTGGGCAAGGGAACGCAGGGCAACACGATCGATCTTCGCCATGGCGTTGAGAGGAATCGCGTCGACGACGATCATGTGGTCGGGTGCCTTGTAATCGGCGAGCCGCGCACGCGACCACGTGCGCAGATCCTCGAGCGAGGGTGGGCTTTCGGGATCCTCGGGAACGACGAATGCCACACCGATCTCACCGATGACCGGGGCCGGGTGACCGACCACAGCGGCCTGTCGCACGTCCGGGTGCTCACCGATGGTGTGTTCCACCTCGATCGGATGCACATTGAAACCACCGCGGATGTACATGTCGCCGACTCGTCCGGCCAACGCCAGGTTGCCTTCGCCGGTGAAATATCCGAGGTCGCCGCTGACGAAGAAGCCGTCCCGGTCGAAGCTGTCGGCGGTGAGCGTGTCGTTGTTCCAGTAACCCCGGGTCACACAGCCTCCACGAATGCGGATCCGGCCGACCTCACCGCGGGGCAGCTCCCGGCCGTCGTCGTCGGTGACCCGGACCGTCATGCCGTGCTGGGGCCGGCCCACCGTCCGGAACTGGATCTCTCTCGCATCGTCCGGTTCGGTGCCGCTGACTGTGGGGGATTCGGTCATTGCGTACCGCACGACCAGTGGCACTCCGATCAGGTCGCGGACACGCGAGACGAGTGCGGGTGAGGCCGGCGCGCTGGCGACCACGCCGACGCGCAGGTGCACAAAAGCGGAGCGATCGAGGCCCGGTAGTTCGAGCAGTTTCTCCCACTGGGTGGGGACGCCGCCGCCAACCGTGACGCGTTCGTCGCGGAGCACCGCGTACATCCCCGCTGCCGACCACGGAACCGGGCCCGTGACTACCGCGGTGCCCCAGATCAACTGGTCCCACAGCTTGGACATGTAACCGGCGTGGGGAAACGGAGTGCCCGTCAGTCGACGGTCGTACGGGGCGCTCATGACGCCGGCCGCGGCGGCGGATGCGGCAAGGTTGTCGGCGTCGAACCAGGCCCCCTTGGGCAGGCCTGTGGTGCCGCTGGTGAAGACGATGGTGACCGGATCCGAGCGCGTGACTGCTACCGAGGGCGTCACTCCAAGCCCCGCCATTGCTGCAGCGACCGCGTCCGCGCGGGACATCACCGGATAACCTGCGGGCACCTCGCGCAGACCCGCATCGGGGTCACGGATAGCGAGCACTGGGCGCGACTGTTCGAAGATCGCCTCCGTCTCGCGTGGGCCCAGCCTCGGATTGACGCCGGTGGTGACCGCACCGAGTATCGAAATCGCGGCGAAGCACACTGCGTAGTCGATGCCTGACGGCAGTATCAGAGCGACGACGTCGCCCTTTCCGACGCCATGTTCGGACAGGTGCGCCGCGAGCGAACGTGACCGGAAAACCCACTTCGCGAACGAGATCCGCGCCGTACCTGGCTCGACGTACGCGTCGCGGTCGCCGTGGACGCGTGCCGCGGCGTCGAGCAGGTCGCCGGTGTTCGCGAACTCCTCCGCGCGCAGCGGGGGAGAGGTCTCGAGCGCGGTCACGGTTCTTCGGAACCCAGGAGCACGGTGCCGCTGGAGCAGAACCAGCCGCCGGTACCACTCACGCATGCGATTTTCGCGTCCGGGACCTGCCGCGGTCCGCTTTCCCCGCGCAATTGCCGCGCGGCCTCGACGATGAGGAACAGTCCGCGCTGGCCCGGGTGACACGCCGACAGTCCGCCACCATCGGTGTTGGTGGGCAGCGAGCCGCCGAGTCGCAGTGCTCCGGACTCGACGAACTTGCCACCTTCGCCCTTCTCGCAGAAGCCGAGATCCTCCATGGTGAGCAGTAACATGTAGGTGAAGGCGTCGTAGATCTCGGCGACGTCCACGTCGGACGGCATCACCCCGGCCCGCGAGAAAGCGAGCGGACCGGTGACCGAAGCCGGACCCACGGTGACGTCGTCCCACTGACTGGTCAGCATGTGCGAGGTCGCTTCGCCGGTACCCAGTACCCAGACCGGGTCCGACTTGAGGTCCTTCACACGGTCCTCGGCCACGAGCACTGCAGCGGCGCCACCGTCCGATCGGATGCAGCAGTGCAGCTTCGTGAACGGATCGGCGATCATCGGCCCCGACACCACGTCCTCGATGGTGATCGGATCGCGGTAGTACGCCTCCGGGTTGTCCTTGGCGTTGAATCGTGCGGACACCGCGACCTCGGCGAGCTGCTCGATGGTCGTGCCGTACTGGTACATGTGACGACGCGCAGCCATGGCGTACTTCGAGATGAGGGTGTGTCCGTACGGGGCGTCCCACTGCAGGGGGCCGCGCGATCCCCAGTTGACGTTCGCTGTCCGTAGACCCTTGCGGAGGTCGGCGCGGGCCGTGGAGCCGTAGGTGAGTAGGATGACGTCGGCATGGCCGGCCGCGATGGCATCGGTGGCGTGCGCGAGCATGACCTCCCAGGACGCACCGCCGACGGTGGTCGAGTCGATCCACCGAGGCTTCAGGCCCAGATATTCACCGACGTCGGTGGGGGGCAGCGTGCCCTGGCCGGTGGAGGCAAGGCCGTCCACATCGGAGGGGGACAGTCCGGCATCCGCGAGCGCCCGACGGCTCGCCTGGGCCATGAGTTCGTAGGCGTTCTTGTTGTCGACCCGACCGACATCGGACAGTGCGACTCCGGCGACAGCTACTTTGCGGCTCACTGGGGGGCTCCCTGCTCGAGGAATTCGGCGAGAGCGGCGGTGGGCTCTTCGACGAGGTGGGACAGGACATGTGCGCGTTTGAGGAAGAGATGGGCATTGTGTTCGTAGGTGTACCCCATCCCGCCCTGGATCTGAATGTTGGCGGCGCCGTTGTCGATTGCGGCACGCGAGGAAGAAATTCTTGCCGCAAGAACCTGGAAGTCGGAGTCTCTGCGGCCGGCTTGGAGGGCCGCGGCAGCAAAGTAGACCTGGGAGCGTGCGGCGTCGGCCCGCACGGCCATGTCGGTGCAGGCGTGCTTGACGGCCTGATGCACGCCGATGGGCCGTCCGAACTGCACCCGGGTCTTCGCGTGCTCGGTGGCCATGTCGGCGGCCGCCTGCGCGACTCCGGCGAGGCCCGCCGCCGACAGCAACAGTGCCCGCGTCCGGATCGGATCCGCACTGGCGGAGACCCAGTGCAGAATACGACCCGATGTGACGGTGGCGGTGGCCAACCGGGTCCCGGGGTCGATGGATTCGAGGGTTTTGACGCCGGTGAATTCGGTGGCTTCGACCAGTGCGGCTCCGTCCTCGGCGATAACGAGCAGGTGGCCGGCGCCCGCCGCGTCGATGAGATCGAATGTGCCCTTGAAGCCGTCCGGACCGACGGCACCGTCGTTACGCAGTTCGGCGAGACCGACCAGGGTACGGCCATCGGTGATTTTCGTGATGAGGTCGGTGTCTCCGCAGTGCGCGGCGATCCTCGCTCCGAGGGAGGTGGCGAGGAACGGGCCGGTGGCCAGGTGTTGTCCGAGCGTTGCGAACAGCAGCGCTTCGTCGTCGAGTCCGCGTCCGGAGCCGCCGTGTTCCTCGGGAAGCCCGAGCGTGGTCAGGCCGAGCTCAGCGCCTTCGCGCCAGATATCGATGTCGACGGACATCGGTTCGTCGATACGCCGCCGGATATTCTCGACAGGCATCCGCGCGGCGATGAAATTTTCAGCAGCGGAGATGATCTCGCGTTGCTCGTCTGAAGGTAGGAGATCCATGATCAGTCGCTTTCTGTCACCGCGGAAGACCGAGGACGCGCTCCCCGATGATGTTCCGCTGTATTTCGGAGGTGCCGCCGCCGATGGACTGGGAGAAGGAGTGCAGGTAGGTTCCTACCCACCCGTCCGTGTCCCATCGTGAATTTCCGCGCAAGGCATCCGGCCCGAGGATGTCCATTGCCAGAGCAGCGACTTCCTTGGTGACATCGGAGTACAGCAGCTTGAGCATCGAACCCTTGGGGCCGGGAGTATCGGACTTCATGTTCTCGCAGATGCCGACGTAGGTCATCGCGCGCAGGGAGGCGACGGATGCGCGCGCGCGGGCGAGTCGGCGGGCGAATTCGTCGTCGGCGATGGCCGGGCGCCGGCCGTCGGGTCCGACGTGGTCGTGTGCGTAGTCGATCAGCTTTTCCACGATGCGGGCCAGTCGAACCTGGTTGGCGGTGAATGCGGTACCGCGTTCGAAGGACAGGGTCGACATCGCCACGCTCCAGCCGTTGCCGATCTCGCCGACGACATTGCTGATCGGGACTCGCACGTCGTCGTAGAAGACCTCGCAGAATTCGGCTCCACCCTCCATCGTCTCGATCGGTCGGGTGGTGATTCCGGGGGTTTTCATGTCGCAGATGACCCAGGTGATGCCCTTGTGCTTCGAGTTTCCGTTTTCGGTGCGGACGAGCAGTTCCTGATAGTCGCCGATATCGGCGTAGCTTGTCCAGATCTTCTGCCCGGAGACGATCAGATGGTCGCCGTCCAGAATTGCCTGGGTCTTGAGCGATGCGAGGTCCGAACCTGCCTCGGGTTCGGAAAATCCTTGGCACCACAGTGATTCGCCGCGGAGGATCCGGGGGAGGTGGAACGACTTCTGCGCCTCCGATGCCCTTGTGATCAGAGTCGGCCCGGCATGGTTGAGGCCCACGAAGTTGGCGTCGATGCCGGGGAAGCCCTGGGCGGCATACTCTTCGTACCAGATCAGCTGCTGGAGCAGCGTGAGTCCGCGGCCGCCGTATTCGGTCGGCCATGCGATGCCTGCCCAGCCGCCCTCCCATTGGGCGTGTTGCCAGGCCAGATCGTAGTCGCGGATCTCGGCGTTGTTCCGGGGGCGTGGTTCGGTCGGTTTGTTCTCGACCAGCCAAGTGCGTACTTGATCCCGGAACTCCACCTGTTCCTTCGTGAAGTCCAAATCCATGGGAGACCTTCCTTGGGGCGGATCCGCGGATCCGCGATCGTCACTCCGAGTGTAAGTGACAAGAGCGTCAGATTGAAGTGCTAATTCTGCCGTGTTCGGCAGCCGTACCGAGCGGCGAGAGCTTCGCTACCGCGGGCCAGCAACGTCACGTCCGCGCCGACGAGAACGAAGCGAGCGCCCGCGTCCACGTAGCGGCGCGCGAGCTTCTCGTCGAATGCGTTGACTCCTGCAGACTTACCGCACCCGGAAATGGTCTGCAGCGCTTTTTCTATGGTCTCGACGACTTCTGGTGCGTCGGGGCGACCCAGATATCCCATCGATGCGGCCAGGTCGGCGGGCCCGATGAAGACGGCGTCGACGCCATCCACGGCGGTGATGTCGGGCAGGGCCGCGAGCCCCTCGACGGACTCCACCTGAACCGTGACGGTCAGTCCCTGGTCGGCGATGATGAGATAGTCAGAAGTTCGATTCCATCGGGAGGCGCGCGCGAGTGCGCTACCAACCCCGCGGACACCCTCGGGGGGATATCGGGTGGCTGCGACGAGAGCCCGCGCAGCGTCGGCAGACTCGATCATCGGCACGATCAGGTTGGTCACACCGATGTCGAGTAGCTGCTTGATGGACACCGGATCTGCGGATGCCGGCCGCACCAGCACCTCGATGGGATACGCCGCCACCGCCTGGAGCTGCGCGAGCGTCGATCGGATGTCGTTGGGTACGTGCTCCTGGTCGAGCATCAGCCAATCCAGCCCGGAGCCGGCGCAGATCTCTGCGCTGTAGGCGTTGCCCGAAGCGATCCACATGCCGTACTGCGCCCGGTCCCCACGCAGCACCTCCGCCCATCGATTACGCGTCATCGGCTCTGCTCCTCGCCGCGCTCGAAAGTGATCGACACAGTGCCCAGCGGGCCGTAGTCGGCGACGAAGGAATCGCCGGGCTCAGCGAAGATCGGTGTGGTGAAGGACCCGGCGAGGATCACCTCGCCGGCTTCCAGTCCGACGCCGTGCGGGGCGAGCCGGTTCGCCAACCATGCGACACCGTTGGCCGGATGGTTCAGAACTGCTGCAGCAACACCGGATTCCTCGATGACGCCGTTTCGGAGAAGCAGAGCCGACACCCACCGCAGGTCGATGTCCATCGGTTTGACCACCCGACCACCGAGCACCAGCCCAGCGTCGGCGGCGTTGTCGGCGATGGTGTCGACGATCGTGCGCAGGTGCCCGGTGTCCGGGTCGCTCATCTGCACCCGCGCGTCGAGAATCTCGAGCGCCGGCGTCACATACTCGGCTGCGCGCAGCACGTCGAACAGTGTCACGCCAGGGCCTTTCAGCGGTTCACCCAGTACGAACGCGAGCTCGACCTCGATGCGTGGCCGGATAAACCGCCCGGCGGGCACCGAGCCACCGTCGTCGAAGAACATGTCGTCGAAGATCGCGCCGTAGTCGGGTTCGGTGATCGACACCGCGCGCTGCATCACCCGGGAAGTGAGCCCGATCTTGCGGCCGCGCACCACCCGGCCGTCGGCGACCTCGAGTTCCACGAGGCGCCGCTGGACGGCGTATGCGTCCTCGATGGTCATCTCCGGGTATTGCAGCGACAACTGCCGGATCGGGATTCGGGTTCTTTTCGCCTCGTAGAGACGGCGCGCGGCGTCGTCGAGTGCGGCGTCGTCAGGGGCGCCCTCGGCGGGTTGTCCACTCATCGGTTGTCCATCCATCCATCGTCTCGTGTGTTCACTCACGGTCTGTTCATCGCCGTAGTGGTCACCGCGTGAGGAAGGCGACCGCTGCCGGGTTGAAGCTCTCGGGATCTTCGAAGTGTGGCCAGTGGCGCACCTCCGCCATCTCGAACACCTCCGAGTTCGGGATGACCCGCGCGACGGTGCGTGCCGTCGACTGGTATTCGCCGTGGTCCTTACCGGAGGCGACGACCATCGTCGGGGCGGTGATGGTCGCCCATTTCTCCTCAGGGATGAGGTTGCGGTCGCGGGCCTCGGCATCCTGCAGGATCAGCAGGTGGTCGATGCTCTCGCGTGTGTCGTCGCGCTGGTAGATGGCCTGGCGTAGCGCGATGAGGTCGGGCAGGCGATTGCTTTCGTCGGCGATGAGATGCTCGAAGACCTTGTGGATCGATTCCCAACTCGGGTTGTTGACAGCCTCGGTGCGCTCGGCGCGGATTCGGGCCATGTTCGACGCTGTGGCGATCAGCCCGGCGGGGGACATGAGGATCAGTTTGGTCACGCGATCGGGGTGTTCAACCGCGACGGCTGCAGACACCCAGGCGCCCAGCGACATGCCGACGAAGTGGGCCCTGTCCATGCCGAAGTGGTTCATGACAGCGAGAATCTGCCGGACGTACACCGCAATCTCGTAGTCGTAGTCGGGCTTTTCCGAGAAGCCGTTACCGACCATGTCGATTGCGACGCAATGGAAGTGCTTGCTCAGTTCGGCGAGATTGGGGGCGAAGGTCTCCCAGTGTCCGCCGGTGCCGTGCAACAGGATCGCATGCGGCTTGTCGGGCGAGCCGACTTCGGCAAAGCGGGTGCGGACACCGGCCACCTCGACGAAGCCCTGACGGAACTCGAGCTCTCGGAGATAACCCCAGATACTGCGGTAATTCTCCGTGTCGATGGTGGGCGCCGAGGTGGCGATCGTTGTCTCGGTCATGTGCGGACCTTTCCAGGGTGGGTTACCGAGGCGGGCTCGACGAGGAGGCCGCCCGAAACGAGTATCTAATCAGGGTGTGCATCTTTGCTTACTGCACATTAATACGCTCTGATCTGCATCATTCGCGAATAATCCCATTGGGGCCATTCGGCCTCTTCCATTGTTTCTGACAGTTGCATACGATATGACTATGGAGGGTCTTCGCAAGATGAGCAAGCCCCGCCGACTCGGTCTCACGTGTCGGTGACGTCAACAGCTAAGGGTGTCGAGCGCAATGTCTGCATCTGCCCAAACCGGGCCTGCACAGAACGGCGGTCACCACGCAGTCAAGCGCCGGCTCCTGGCGGAGCTGGTCAACGAGTTCGCTGCCGTCGGGATCAGCCTCGATACCAGCGGTAACGGACCCAGGCTGCTGGTCGAGGATCTGGAGTCGGGAGAGCACATCTTTCTGAGCCCACTCGAGCTCGCAAGCCTGTGTCTTGCCTCCGATGAAGACCGCGAGGACTGGATCCGGGTCGGCAACTACCGCGAATCCCGAGACCCATCCTTCGGTCGAGGTCCCCACGGTAACGGGGTTCGCTCGTGACCATGCAGACGGCCCTGGTCGGGTTGGGTATGACTCCCATGTCCCTGAAGCCGGGCGATACACCGCTACAACTTGCGTGCGAAGCCACCCGGTTGGCCCTGGCCGACGCCGGTCTGGCCCACTCCGATGTCGACGGACTGCTCGTGGGTTCGAGTCAGGGGGTGCGCCCCGACCGCCTCGGAGTCGCATTCGCGGCACAGGGAGGTTTCTCCGATCTGCGGCTGCTCGAGCACGTAGAAATCAAGGGCGCGACGACTATTGCGATGATCCAGCGTGCGCAGCTCGCCCTCGACACCGGCGCCGCCCGCACGGTCGTGTGCGTGTTTTCCGATGCGCCGCTGGTCGCGGGAAAGGGCGCCGGATCGACGTATGCGCACAGTGGAGGGCGGACCGGGGCCCGAGGTCTGGAACGGGCATCAGGCCTGCTGGGTTCCGTGCCCACCTACGCACTTCTCGCCAACCGGTGGATGCATCTCTACGGCGGTACTGCAGAGGACCTGTGCGCAGTCACTACAGTCACCCGAGACTGGGCGCTGGGAAACCCGGACGCCGTGGTGCGCACTCCCCTCGATGCCGACGGTTACTTCGCAAGCCCGATGATCGCGGAACCGTTGCGACGACTCGACTGTGCGCGCCCGGTCAACGGAGCGGTCGCGGTCGTGGTCTCCAGCGATCCGGCAGTGGGTCACAAGGCCCGCCTCGCGGTTCGTGGCATCGGACGCGACCATCCGGTGCGTCGCCGCCGTGCCGGTCGTGAGTCGTGGTTCGGCGGCGGCCGCCGCGCGGTCGACGATGCGCTGGCCACGGCGGGGATGGCCCGCAGCGACCTCGACACCGCCCAGCTGTACGACCCGTTCTCCGTCGTGACCCTGCTGCTCCTCGACGAGTACGACCTCACAGGCGGAGCGCCGGCGGGCGAATTCGTCCGGGCAGGAGGCACCGCGAAGGGGGGTGCCTTGCCCACCAATACCGGAGGAGGTCAATTGTCCGGTTTCTACCTTCAAGGAATGACCCCGCTCGCCGAGGCGATGATCCAGTTACGCGACCAGGGCGGCGACCGGCAGGTGGCCGGCGCGACCACTGCACTGGTCGGCGGTATCGGCGGTCGCATCGACCACCATGCCGCGATGATTCTGGAGCGGACGGCATGACCGCCGTGCAGAAAGCGCCGGACTGGCTGCTCGACGACGGGCTCGCACCCGATGTGGACAACGACCTGCTCGCCCCGCTGTACGAGGGCAGCGCCCGCGGAGAACTGGTCCTGCCCTTCTGCGGATCGTGCCGCCGTCCGCTGGACCTCGAGCAACCGGTCTGCGACGGATGCGGATCCTTGGAACGTGATTGGCTTGCAGTAGAACCGGTAGGAACGGTGCATTCGGCTACGGTTATGCACCGCGCCGAACCGGGCCTCGTTCACGCCGACGGGCCGTATCCGATCGTCGACGTGGACCTCACCAGCGGCCACCGGCTCATCATGACCACGCTCGAACCGACACGGATCCCACCGCCCATCGGCGCACCGGTCCACGTTGCGTTCCGATTTCTCGGAGGGGTCGCGATCCCCGCAGCCCAACCCACAGCCCCATCAGAGACGGAGGCCACTTCATGACCACCACCGAATCGACGCCGACCCACTCGGACGAATTCGACGTCACCCGCATCGTGCAGGAAGACCGCGTGCACGGTTCGGTCTACACCTCTCCGGAGATCTTCCAGCGCGAGTTGGACACCATCTTCCGCACCGGATGGGTCTACGTTGCGCACGAGAGCGAGGTCGCTGAGCTTGGAGATTACGTCACCCGGGTGATCGGCAAGGACCCGGTCGTCGTCTCGCGCGGCAAGGACGGTGAGATCCGCGTTCTGCTCAACCGGTGCACGCACCGGGCCAACAAGTTGTGCAACGCGGAGAAAGGCAACGCCAACTCCTACCGGTGCCCTTATCACGGCTGGACCTTCAGTAACGACGGTTCCCTCACCGCAGTACCCATGAGAAACGGCTACGGTGAAGCCTTCCAGAAGGTCAAGTCGGAATTGGGTCTGGCCCAAGCGCCTCGCGTCGACAACTACCGCGGTTTCATCTTCGCCTCGCTCGCAGCCGACGGCATCTCGCTGCTCGAGCACCTGGGGCGTTCGACCAAGGCGATCGACCGGCTGCTGGCGCTGTCGCCGACCGGCACGATCGACCTGCGTGCCAATTGGATGAAGCACCACCATCGCGCCAACTGGAAGATGGTCGTCGAGAACAACGTCGACGGTTACCATGCCCTGTTCACCCACGCGTCGGTCTACGACGCCGTGCGGCCCGCGAAAGTCTCGCATGTGCCGTCCAAAGTAGACGTCGTCGTCCGCGACCTTCTCGATGGGCATTCCGAAATCGACTACTCGGCCGAATATCGCAAGCTCGACGAGGAATTCATCTGGTACGGCCGCACGAAGCGCGAGAAGCTCCCAGAGTACGTGGCGGCCATGGAAGAGACGAACTCCGAGGACGAACTGCACGACGCACTCGTTGTGGGTCCGCCGCACACCCTCATCTGGCCGAACCTGTTCCTTGCCGAGATGAACATCATGTTCGTCGAGCCGATCGCCGTGAACGAGACCATCGCCTACACCACCGCTGCACTGTTCCCCGGTCAGGACCGGATGAACCAGAAGACGCTGCGTCGCGCCGAAGGTGCAATGGGTCCGGCCGGCTTCCTCATCGCAGACGACGGAGAGATCGGCATGCGCAACCAGGCGGGCCTCGCTGCCGAAGAACCCGAATGGCTCGTTCTCGCACGCGGCCTCGAAACCGATATCGAAGACGAGACCGGAATCGTCAACAGCGACAAGAGTGCAGAGACCCCGCAGCGCGGCTTCTATCGCCAGTGGGCCAAGGTCGTCGGACAGGAGAACTGAACACATATGACCACCATCGAATCGCCGCTCACGACCGGATCGCCGCGTAGCGACGCGCCGAAGGCGCTTCCGGCTCCGGACGCGGACATCATCGCGTTCCTGAATCTCGAAGCCCGTCTCGCGGACGAAGCCCGGTACTCCGAGTGGGAACTGCTCTGGGACGACGACGCCCTGTACTGGGTGCCGATGCATCCGGAGGACGACCCTGCTACCAGCCTGTCGTACATCTACGACAACCGGCGACGCATCAAGAGCCGTGTCGCCCAGCTCAATACCGGTAATCGGCACTCGCAGACACCGCCGTCCGTGATGCGCCGCATCCTCGGCAACCACGAGGTCGTCGCGTCCGACACCGACACCGTGACGGTCGAGTCCAACTTCGCCCTGTTCGAATACCGTTACACGCAGCGGATCTGGGCAGGACGCGTCGTTCACAAGGTACGTCGCACCGGCGACGGGCTGCGGCTCGCGTCCAAGACGGTCCACCTGATCAGCGCAGGCGGACCCGTCGAGACGCTGGCCTTCCTCATCTGACAAGCAAGCGCGACGAACAGGATCCGGGGCATCCGGATCCTGTTCGCACCGGAACCGATGCTCTGAAACATGATTGCGAGAAGCCCGTGCTCGTTGGAGATATCCCACGCAACAACGCCCGCCGCTACCCGGCGAAACCCGCTGTGATCGAGGGCGGGCGGACTCACACCTGGTCCGAAGTTGATGAACGGGCGACTCGCCTGGCCAACCATTTTCTGGCCGCCGGCCTGGTCAAGGGCGACCGGATCCTGGTTATCGCGCGCAACTGCATCGAATGGCCGGAGATTACGTTCGCATTCGCGAAGGCCGGTCTTGTCACCGTTCCGGTGAACATCCGTCTCGCGCCTGATGAGATGGCGCACGTCAGAGACGATTCCGGGGCACGCGCGGCGGTGGTCCATTCCGCTCAGGTCGAACGCTTCGGCATCGAACTGAATGAGCTCGACGCCGTGGTCCAGATCGGCGGCGACGCCGTCGGCGTCGAATACGAAACCGCACTGCGTGCCGCATCGTCGATCGACCCGGCCCCCGCGGACCTGACACCGAACGACATCCAATTCATTCTGTACACCAGCGGAACCACCGGCCGAGCCAAAGGCGTGGTGCACGCGCATCGCGGCATGCTCGCCCAGGCGGTCGACACCAACCTCGTCACCGAAGGCAACCGCTCGGACGTCTTCCTCGCCACTACACCGTTTTTCACCGCCGGCGGTATGGTGCGCACCCTGGCATGGACGTACCTGGGCCAAACCATGGTGATTCATCAGCGATTCGATCCTCAAGCAGTGATCGACGAAATCGAACGCAGTAGAATCACTTTCACGACCTTCATTCCGACAATGCTGCAGCGCACGCTGAAGATCCTCGAAGAAGGTCCGGCGCGGGATGTAACCAGTCTCCGGCGGATCAGTTACGGCTCGGCGCCGGTTCCGCCCGGCCTGGCGAAGAAAGCCATGGACATGCTCGGGTGCGACCTGCAGCAGCGGTACGGACTGACCGAATGTGGTGGCCAAGCCACGATTCTCACACCGCAGGACCACCGGGACATGGTGGCGGGCAAGGATTCGATCCGCACGTCGTGCGGGCAGGAGACACCGATGTGCTCGATCCGAATCGTCGATGCGGACGGCAGTGAACTGCCCGCCGGCGAGATCGGCGAGATCGTCATCGTCAGCGAGGCGAACGCAATCGGGTACTGGAACCGTCCGCAGCAGACCGCCGAGACGTTCCGTCCGACGGGTCTGTGGTCCGGCGACCTCGGATTCCTCGACGGCGAGCGGTACCTGCACATCACCGGCCGCAAGACCGACATGATCATCTCCGGCGGTTTCAACGTCTATCCGGCCGAGATCGAACGAGTCATCGGCCACCACGAGAACGTGGACCTGGTCGCTGTGGTCGGAGTGCTGGACGCAGAGTGGGGAGAGACGCCGGTCGCCGTGGTCGTGCCCCGCGCCGGTGTCGACACCGAGAGCCTCGCTACCGAACTCACCAGCTTGTGCCGCGCTGAACTGGCCGGTTACAAGCAGCCGCGCCGCTTCGAGTTCCGCAGCGAACTGCCCCTCGGGCCGGCCGGGAAGATCCTCAAACGTGTCGTCGCAGACGACCTTATCGCCGTGGGAGCGAAACGTTGACAACCTCCACATCCACCCGCCTGCGTACCGAAACGATCTGGGAGCTCGTCGAGGCCCGCGCCGAATCGACGCCGGGCGCGGAGTTCGCGGTCGACGAACACCGCCGCTCCTTCACGTTCGCCGAATTCCGCGATCTCGCCGAATGTATCGCCGCTGCCCTTTACGAGCGCGGTGTTCGCGCCGGCGATGTCGTGTCCTGGCAGTTGCCGACCACGGTCGAATCCATGGCCCTTGCAGTGGCCCTCACCCGACTTGGAGCGGTGCAGAATCCGCTGGTGATGATGCTGCGGGACAAGGAAGTCAAGTTCATCACCGACCAACTCGAGACGTCCCTGCTGATCGTCCGATCGGAATTCCGTGGATTCGACCACGCCGGCATGGCCGCGCGGCTGGCCACCGCCAGGCCCGGGATGGACGTCCTCGTCGTCGATGCTTCGATGCCGGCGAGTACCCCGGCGATCCTGCCGCCGCGCGCGTCGATGCCCTCCGAAACACGATTCGGTCCGGATATCTCGTGGATTCTCTATACATCCGGTACGACGTCTGCACCGAAGGGCGTCAAGCACACCGACCGTACCCTGCTCGCTGCCGCCGCAACGTTCACCGACAATGTGCAGACGACACCGCAGGACCGGTGCGCAGCGCTCATCCCGGTCGGACACGTCGGTGGTCTCGGCCACCTGCTGCACGCGCTGGAAATGGGACATACCTTGCTCGTCGGCGCAACGTTCGTGCCGGAAGAGACCACCGACTTCCTCATCGAACAGGGCGTGACACTCGTCGGTTCCGGCCTCCCCTTCACCAACGAGTACCTGCGGATCTCCCGTGAGAGGGGCATCGCACCCCTGTTCCCGCAGGCACGCGCCGTGCTGATGGGCGGATCCGGACGTCCGCGAACCCTTCACTTGGATGCGAAGAACAGACTCGGTGGCGTCGGGATCATCTCCGGCTACGGAATGACCGAATGCCCGTACGCGACATGGGGTCGACCCGACAACACCGACCTTCAGCACGCAGAGTTCGAAGGTGTACCCGGCAGCGGCGGCGAGATCCGAGTCGTCGATTCGGACGGCAGACAGCTTCCCGCCGGTGAAATCGGTGAGATCCGGTTACGCGCAGCACAGATGTTCAAGGGTTACGTCGACTCCTCCCTCGATGCCGATGCGTTCGACGACGATGGGTTCTTCCGGACCGGCGACCTCGGTTTCCTCGACGCCGATGGCTGTGTCTCGGTGACCGGACGGATCAAGGACATCATCGTCCGCAAGATGGAGAACGTCTCGGCCTGCGAGGTCGAGGAGGTCCTGATCGGTGATCCGACCATCGCGGACGTCACAGTTATCGGCCTTCCCGACCCGGTATCGGGTGAACGAGTGTGTGCCATCGTGGTTCCGGTCGATCCCGATACACCGCCGACGCTCGAATCCGTCCGCGATTACCTGCGGACCACGGAATTGAACGTGCGGAAGTTTCCCGAGCAGATCGAGATCCTCGACACGATTCCCCGCAACCCGCTGGGCAAGATCGCCAAGCACGAACTACGGAAGCAATTCATCGACCCCGACGGACAGGTGGCGCCCGCCAACAGTGACGCACCCGGAACGACCCCCGCCACCGAGGTGGTCGAGTTCGAGACGATCGAATTCGAGGTCGCCGACCACATCGCAACCATCACGTTGAATCGGCCCGAGCGGCTCAACTGCTTCAACGAGACGATGGCCCATGATATGGCCGCTGCGTGGGCCCGGGTACGCGATGACGACAACATCCACGTCGCGGTTCTGCGCGCCAACGGTGAACGGGCGTTCTGCACCGGTGTCGACCTCAGCGAAGGAGCGTGGTGGACGCACCTCAACAGGTGGAACCAAGAGGATCCGGGTATCGACCTCGGACCCAAACAGCACCGTGTCTGGAAGCCGGTAGTGTGCGCCGTGAACGGTATGGCCGCCGGTGGCGCAATGTATTTCATCAACGAGTCCGACATCGTGATCTGCTCGGAGGACGCCACGTTCTTCGATCCGCACGCCAACGGCGGAATGGTCTCGGCGGTCGAACCGATCGGCATGCTCGCCCGCGGAATCCCCGTCGGTGAGGTGTTGAGGTGGGCACTGCTCGGCAGCGACGAACGCATGACCGCGGAAACGGCGCTGCGCGCGGGCATCGTCACCGAGGTGACACCCACCGCGGAGTTGCGGGGGCGAGCACATCAATTGGCCACGGAGATTGCCGGTCGCCGGCCCGAGGCGATCCAGGGCACGGTCCGCGCGATCTGGGAAGCCCTCGACATGAACCCGACGACGGCCCTGCGGAACGGATTGTCGTACACGCAGATCGGAAACCAGGGCGAGGGTCGATCCGATTCCCGCAAGAACAAGCGCACCCCGCGCTTCCGCTGACCGCGCTCCCACAACGCGCTAGAACAGGAGTACACATGAGCAGCAGCGTCGAAGCAGACCGGCTCCTCCGATTCGGCCAGGTGATCGGTGGTGCCGAGGTCCAGGCAGCTTCCGGCAAGACCTACCGGAGCCTCGATCCGTATACCGGGAAGCCATGGGCAGAAGTACCGGACGGAAGCAAGGAGGACATCGACCGCGCCGTCGAGGCGGCACGCGAAGCGCTGAACGGCGAATGGGGCCGGCTCACGGCCACTGCTCGCGGCAAGCTGCTGCGCAAGGTCGGCGACATCATCGCGCGCGAGGCCGACAACCTCGCCGAACTCGAAGTGCGCGACGGCGGCAAGTTGATGCGCGAAATGTCGGGGCAGATGAAGGGCCTGCCCGAGTACTACTACTACTACGCCGGGCTTGCAGACAAGCTCGAGGGCAGTGTGGTTCCGACCGACAAGTCGAACTTCCTCGTGTACACCACGCACGAACCGGTGGGTGTCGTCGGCGCGATTACACCGTGGAATTCACCGCTGCTGCTGCTCACCTGGAAGCTGGCGGCGGGCCTCGCTGCCGGATGCACATTCGTGATCAAGCCGAGCGATCACACTCCGGCATCGACGTTGGCCTTCGGACGACTGTTCGAGGAAGCGGGATTTCCGCCCGGTGTCGTCAACGTGGTAACCGGCTGGGGACCCGAGACCGGCGCCGCGCTGGCGTCGCATCCAGGCGTCGACAAGATCGCTTTTACCGGGTCCACCGGGACCGGGATCAAGGTCGGGCAGGCCGCGCTCGAGAACATGACCCGCTTCACCCTCGAGCTCGGCGGTAAGTCGGCGCAGGTTGTTTTCCCCGACGCAGATCTCGATGCCGCGGCCAACGGTGTCGTTGCGGGGATCTTCGCGGCCACCGGACAGACATGCTTGGCCGGTTCGCGGCTGCTGGTGCATGAGTCGGTGGCCGACGAACTGGTCGCGAGGGTGGTCGACCGTGCGTCGCGGATCGTGATCGGTGACCCGAAGGATCCGAAGACCGAGATGGGGCCGGTTTCCAACGAACCGCAGTTCCAGAAGGTCCTTTCGCACTTCGCATCTGCTCGGGAGCAGGGTGCCACGATCGCTTACGGTGGTGAACCCGTAGAGGAGCTGGGTGGATTCTTCGTCAAGCCCACCGTGCTCACGAACGTGACGCCCGAGATGAGGGCTGTGGCCGAAGAGGTTTTCGGTCCCGTGCTCGCGGTATCGACCTTCACCGACGAGGACGAGGCGATCGCGGCGGCGAACAGTACGGAGTTCGGGCTCGCGGGATCTGTGTGGACGAAGGACGTCTACCGTGCGCACCGCGTGGCGGGACAGCTCCGCGCGGGCACGGTGTGGGTCAACGCCTACCGGGCAGTGTCTCCGCATGTTCCCTTCGGTGGCATGGGCGCAAGCGGTATCGGCCGTGAGAACGGCATCGATGCCATCAAGGACTTCACCGAGACCAAGGCTGTGTGGGTGGAACTGAGCGGCCAGACGCGCGACCCCTTCACCCTCGGCTGACCGAACACTCCGGAATCGTAAGGAAGAATATGACCGACAACGGAAAAATCGACGCCGTCATCGTGGCAGGGGCTCGCACCCCGATCGGGACCGCGTTCAAGGGCACCCTGAAAGAGACCACCGCGATGGAACTCGCGCAGGTGGTGGTGGAAGAGGTGCAACGTCGCTCCGGCCTCGACGCGTCGCAGATCGACGACATCATCCTCGCCGAGTCCAACTACGGCGGCGGTGACATCGCGCGGCACGCGGCAGTCGTGGCCGGAATGCTGCAGGTGCCGGGACAATCCGTGAATCGGCACTGCGCGGGGAGCCTCACCGCGATCGGTAACGCTGCGGCGACGATCATCGCGGGAGCCGAAAAGGCCATCATCGCCGGCGGTACCAACTCGTCGTCGACCGCGCCGTGGCAGAAGTTCCGAACCCCGGGCACAGTCGACGAATTCACCGAGAAGTGGATGCCGCCGTCGCACCCGGACACTGCCGAGGCCCCCAACATGGACATGTCCATCACCGTTGGGTGGAACACGGCCGAAGAAGTCGGCATCACCCGCGAAGAAATGGATGCGTGGGCCGTTCGCTCGCACCAGCGGGCTATCGCTGCGATCGAAGCAGGCGCCTTCAAGGAAGAGATCGTGCCCGTCCAGGCTTTGCAGGCGGACGGTAGTCGTGTGGAGTTCACGACCGACGAACACCCGAGGCGGGACAGCACGCTCGAGAAGCTCTCGGGCCTGAAGCTGCTGCACCCCGAGATCGAGGGATTCTCCGTGACCGCGGGAAGTGCAAGCGGCATCAACGACGCGGCCGCCGCGGTGGCGATAGTCGGCAGTGAATTCGCGGCGGAACAGGGGCTGACTCCCCTTGCGACAGTGCGGGCGTGGGCGGCGTCGGCGGTGGACCCGGCCCGGACGGGCCTGGCCGTACTCGATGTCATCCCCAAGGTGCTCGACCGCGCAGGCGTCGGAATCGGCGACGTCGCACTGTGGGAGATCAACGAGGCGTTCGCATCGGTGCCGATCGCGGCCTGCAAGAAGCTCGGCATCGATGAGAACCTCGTCAACGTACTGGGTAGTGGTTGCAGCCTCGGACATCCGGTGGCGGCCTCCGGTGCACGCATGGTGATCTCCCTTATCCATGAGCTGCGCCGTCGTGGTGGAGGTATCGGTGTCGCGGCAATGTGTGCGGGCGGTGGACAGGCCGGTGCGGTGGTAATCGAAGTTCCGACAGATTCCCACTAGAAATGAACAGAACTGTCAGATAGTCTGGGCTCAGGCGCCCCGAACGGGTGGATGAAACCCCGCTCGGGGCGCCTGACGACTTGCACGAGGTTCGACGTTTCGGTGAGGGAGGTGCAGCGAATGCAGTCGACACCGCGTCGCGCAACGTTCGAGGGTGCAGGGGTCGCCCTGGTGGGGGACCTGTGGCCGGCTGGGGACGACAACACCCCTGTACGCGGGATCGCGCTCTTCCTGCACGGTGTGGCGCAGACCCGGCACTCCTGGCGTCGCACGGCGGCGCGCCTCGCGCAGACCGGATGGGTGGCCTATGCGATCGATCTGCGAGGGCACGGTGACAGCGAGTGGGCAGTCGACGGCAGCTACGGTGTCTCGGCCCATCTGGCGGATCTCCACAAAATTGTTCAAACCGTCAGAAATGAACATCCGGGACTGCCGGTTGCCATCATCGGGGCCTCTCTCGGCGGCAAGGTTGCACTGATCGGTCTCGGGGAGGCCCCCGATCTCGCCGAGATCCTCGTCCTGGTGGACATCGCCGTTACGGTCGAGATGGGTGGCGGTCACAGGGTGCGCGAGTTCATGAAAAGCGCACCGGCCGGATTCGCGTCCCTCGAGGAGGCCGCCGAGGCGGTCTCTGTCTACAAAGCCGGGGCGCCGCGCGCAGGCAACGTCGACGGCCTCCGGAAGAATCTGCGCCTGCGTGACGGCCGCTGGTACTGGCACTGGGATCCGGCCATGCTCGCCCCTCAGGACTCGACGGATCCGGACGCACCTGTCAGTGAGGAAATCCGCCAGCGCGCATCGGAGGCAGCACGGAGGATCACTCGTCCCGTGCTGCTCGTCCGCGGACAGGCATCGGACGTGGTGTCCGAGGCCGGTGTCGACGAGATGCGCTCTCTGATAACACATCTGGAGGTGATCGATGTGCGTGAAGCAGGGCACATGGTCACCGGAGACGACAACGACATGTTCACCGCCGGTCTCGGCGACTTCCTGACGCGAACTGCGTCGGACCACGGTGCTTTTCCGAAGGGAACGGGATAGAACGATGAGTTCCGAGACAATGGCTCCGGATTCGGAGCAACGGTCGTCCGAAGGGGCGACCAAGCTCGAACAGGTGGTGATCCGCATTGCGGGTGACTCCGGGGACGGTATGCAGCTCGCAGGTGACCAATTCACAGCCGAGGCTGCCGCCTTCGGTAACGACCTGGCAACTCAGCCGAATTACCCCGCCGAGATCCGGGCGCCTCAGGGAACTCTGCACGGTGTGTCGAGCTTCCAGATCCAGATTGCCGAGTACGACATCCTCACCGCCGGCGACCGGCCGGACGTGCTGGTCGCGATGAATCCTGCGGCGCTTAAGGCGAACATCTCCGATCTGCCGCGCGGCGGCACATTGATCGTCAACACCGACGATTTCACCAAACGCAATCTGGCGAAGGTGGGGTACGACAGTAATCCCCTCGAATCCGACGCCTTCGAGGAGTACCACGTACACGCCATTCCGATGGCGACGCTGACGATCGGCGCGGTCGAATCCGTCGGCATCGGCAAGAAGGACGCCGAACGGTCCAAGAACATGTTCGCTCTCGGTGTCCTGTCCTGGATGTACGGGCGACCGCTGGCAGCGATCGAAGAGTTCCTGGAACAGAAGTTCGCGAAGAAACCGGATATCGCGAAAGCCAACATGCTCGCACTGAGGGCCGGGTGGAACTACGGCGAGACCACCGAGTCGTTCGCCACGACCTACGAGGTCGCTCCGGCGAAACTCCCCGCCGGCACCTACCGCCAGATCACCGGCAACACCGCCCTGGCCTACGGCCTGGTCGCGGCGGGGCAGAGGGCCGGTATGGACGTGTTCCTCGGCACCTACCCGATCACCCCCGCGTCGGACATCCTGCACGAGTTGAGCAAGCTCAAGCAATTCGGTGTGGTGACGTTCCAGGCCGAGGACGAGATCGCCGGCATCGGCGCAGCGATCGGGGCATCCTACGGTGGAGCCCTGGGAGTGACCAGCACATCCGGGCCGGGTGTCGCGCTCAAATCCGAAGCGATCGGCCTCGCGGTGATGACAGAACTCCCGCTCATCATCGTCGACGTCCAGCGCGGAGGCCCGTCCACAGGCCTGCCCACCAAGACCGAACAGGCCGACCTGCTGCAGGCGATGTTCGGGCGCAACGGTGAGTCCCCGGTCGCGATCGTCGCGCCGCAGTCGCCCGCCGATTGCTTCGACGCAGCGGTGGAAGCCGCACGGATCGCCGTGACCTACCGGACGCCGGTGATGTTGCTGTCCGACGGTGCGATCGCCAACGGCTCGGAACCGTGGTCCATCCCGGACATCGGTTCCCTGCCCACCATCGAATCCGACCTCGCCGTTGCGCCGCACGATGCGGAGCAGCCCGGAACACATCTGCCCTACGCGCGCGATCCCGAGACCCTGGCACGAGACTGGGCCGTGCCCGGCACTGCGGGACTCGAACATCGAATCGGCGGGCTCGAAAAGGCCAACGGGACCGGCGATATCTCCTACACCCACGACAACCACGAACTGATGACCCGGGTGCGCGGTGCGCGGATCGCCGGTATCGAGGTGCCGGATCTGATCGTCGACGATCCGGGCGCAGATGCCGACATCCTGGTGCTGGGATGGGGATCGTCGTTCGGGCCGATCGGCGAAGCCGTGCGCCGGGTGCGTAGCTCCGGCCATACCATCGCTCGCGCACACCTGAGGCACCTGAACCCGATGCCCGCCAACCTCGGGAAAGTCCTCGGAAAGTACCGGCGCGTGGTGGTACCGGAAATGAACCTCGGCCAATTGTCGATGCTGCTGAAGGCTCGCTTCGACGCCGACATCCAGCCCGTGACCAAGGTGTCCGGAATGGCGTTCCTCGCCGAGGAGCTGCACGAGGCGCTCCTCGCGGAGTTCGCCGGAACCCTGACCGCCATCGAAGCAGCGAAGACACCCGCCGCCGTTGCCGCTGTCGTCACCCGTTGACGACGCGCACCGATTTGGAGAACACCATGACCAGTGTCATCTCGAACGGAATCGATTCGAGCACCCGTATCGGCGTCGACCTGGGCCTGAGCGCCCTCGCCGACGTACCACACACCGACGTGCCGCAGAAGGCGAAGGATTTCACGTCTTCGCAGGAAGTGCGCTGGTGCCCGGGATGTGGCGACTACGTCATCCTCGCCACGGTTCGCAGCATGCTCCCGCAGCTGGGTCTCAAGCGCGAGAACATCGTGTTCGTGTCGGGCATCGGCTGCTCCTCGCGGTTCCCGTACTACCTCGAGACCTACGGCGTGCACTCGATCCACGGCCGTGCCCCGACCCTGGCAACCGGATTGGCCGTCACCCGACCGGATCTGTCGGTGTGGGTCGTCACCGGTGACGGCGACTCGTTGTCCATCGGTGGCAATCACCTGATCCACGCGCTGCGACGCAACGTAAACATGCGAATCCTCATGTTCAACAACCGGATCTACGGGTTGACCAAGGGACAGTATTCGCCCACCTCGGAAGTCGGCAAGGTCACCAAGTCGACGCCCATGGGATCGATCGACGCACCGTTCAACACGATGTCGCTGGCGATCGGCGCAGAAGCGACCTTCGTGGGACGCGCACTCGACTCGGACCGCGCCGGGTTGACCGAGGTTCTGCTCGCGGCCGCCCAGCACCGTGGTTCCGCATTCGTCGAGATCCTGCAGGACTGCCCGATCTTCAATGACGGGTCGTTCGACGCTCTCCGCAAGGATGGGGCCGAGTCACGACTGATCCACGTGCAGCACGGCGAGCCCGTGGTGTTCGGCGCCGAAGGAGAACTCTGCCTGGTGCGCAAGGGTTTCGGTTTGAGCGTCGCCCGTACGAGTGACGTCGAGCCAGGCCGCATCGTCGTCCACGATGCGCACACCGACGACCCCGAATACGCCTACGCGCTGTCGCGGTTGTCGGACCAGGGACTCAACTACACCGTGACCGGAATCGTGCGTCAGGTTGCACGCCCCACCTACGACGACGGCGTCCGCGAGCAGGTCGTCCGCGCAAAGGAGACCGAGACGGCGGATCTGCAGCAAGTTCTCCATGGCAACAACACCTGGACCGTTTCCTAGCCCCTGTATCCGCCCCGGTCCCAACGCTACGTCCCATCCGTTTCCGACAGTGAAATGAGAATCCGATGACCTTCGACACCGATGCCGCGAACCGCGCTCTTGCCGGCTTGCGTCCGTTCCCGGTTGCCATCACCACCATCCACGGCGGCTTCGCCAACGGCCTTATGTCGCTGTCCGCGGGGTCGGCCAGCATCATTCCCGAGGCCCCTCGCGCCACCATCAGTCTCACCAAATACAACAAGACGCACGACATGGTGCTCGAGTCCGGCATCTTCGTCATGCACATGCTCAGTGCCGAGGACGACCAGATCGAGAAGTCCCTCGAGATCCTCATGACCCTGGGCGGCAGCTCCGGCCGCGACGGCGACAAGATCTCGAAGCTGCGGACCAAGACGGGTGTCACCGGAGCACCCATCCTTCTCGATGCCCACAGTTACGTCGAGGCCCGCGTCACCGGGTCGCTCGACGTGCAGGAGAGCACCATCTTCGTCGGTGACGTCGTCGGCGCCGAGATCCTCCACGACGGGGGGCGCCTGCGTATCGGAGAGGCATGGAGCAAGCTCCCGCAGGACTGGATCGAACAGTACGACGCGAACCACGAACCGCAGCTCGCGAACGCCCGCGCTCGCCGCTTCGGCTCGACCGTCTAGAAGGAGTCTCGTGACCACCGTCGAAGACACGTCGATCACCGGTGCTTGGGAGCTGCCCGAGGAGTTCCGCATGCTGCGCGACACCGTGCGCCGGTTCATGGCGGCCGAGGTGCACCCGCTCGAGGACACCCTCCCGCACGATGCCGCAGGCCTGCCTCGCGAACAGTTGCTACTCCTTCAGGAAAAAGCGCGCCGGCTCGACCTGTGGGCCATGCAAACCCCGGCCGAGTACGGCGGCGCGGGCCTGAGCGTCCTCGGCCAGGTCATCGTCGCCGAAGAAGCCGCCAAATGCCGTATGGGAGCCTTTTTTCCGGCGCTCGGCGCCTTCGGCGGCAACCCCCCCAACGTGATGTTCAAAGCATCGCCCGAGCAGTTCGCGAAGTTTGCCCAGCCGATCATCGACGGCACGGCGACCAAGGCCTATACCTCGATCAGCGAGGCGTCCGGCGGCTCCGACCCGGCGCGCGCTATCCAGCTCAAGGCGGTCCGCGACGGCGACCACTACGTGCTCAACGGCAGCAAGATGTGGACGAGTCACGCGGAGAATGCGGACTGGGGCGTCGTGTACGCACGTACCGGCGAAGGCCGCGGCGGGATCTCGTGCTTCATCGTCGAAAAAGAAACCCCCGGAGTATCTTTCCGTCGCATCAACGTCATGGCGTCGTTCGCTCCGTACGAGGTGCACTTCGACGACGCGCGGATTCCGGTCGGCAACCTCATCGGGGAAGAGGGCAAGGGCTTTTCTCTGGCCAGCGACTTTCTCGTCTACGGCCGAATCATGTATGCCGCAGGACCGATCGGAATCGCACAGCAAGCCCTCGACATGGCATGCCGGTGGGCCAAAGATCGCGACGTGTTCGGTGGCAAGCTCGCCGACAAGCAGGGCATCCAGTGGATGCTCGTCGAGTGTGAGGTGGAACTGCGCGCGGCACGGTTGCTGATGTACCAAGCAGCGTGGAATGCCGACCTCGGCAAGGACGTCAAGGTCGATGCGTCGGTGTCGAAAATGTACGGCACCGAAGCCGCCTTCAAGATCCTCGATCGGTGCATCCAGATTCATGGTGCTCTCGGTCTGTCCGACGAACTGCCGCTCGAGCGCTGGTACCGCGACCTGCGCGTCAAACGTCTCGGCGAGGGCGCCACCGAGGTGCAGCGCGTCGTCATCGCCCGCGAATTGCTGCGCTGACAGGAAGAGACACACTATGACGCTGAAATTCAATCTGATGTTCCCGATGCGCGCGGTCAAACACTATCCCCAGTGGATCGGGGACGGCAGTCTCGGAAAGGCCGCCCGAGTCATCGAGGACGCCGGCTTCGACGGCTTCTCGATGAGCGAGCATCCCTACCCGGACAAGGACTGGCTGGCCGACGGAGGACATCACGCCTTCGATCCCTTCGTCTCCCTGAGCATGGCCGCGGAGGCGACCCAGCGGATTCGCCTCATCACCTACGTGATGGTCGCCGGATATCGCAGCCCCTACCTCGGTGCAAAATCGGCGTCGAGCCTCGACGTCCTGTCCGGCGGTCGCCTGACCCTCGGAATGGCTGCCGGCTATCTGAAGCCGGAATTCGATGCGCTCGGAGCCGATTTCGCGCGTCGCGGCAAACTGCTGGACGAGGCTATCGCCGCGATGCGGGCCACGTGGGTAGGAGCCGAGCACACGGGCTCGGAATTTGCCGTGAGCAACCATATTTCGCTTCCGCTGCCCACGCAGGCCGGTGGCCCGCCCATCTGGATCGGGGGCAACAGCAAGGCGGCGCAACGCCGTGCCGTCGAGTCCGGGGACGGATGGATGCCCATGGCGCAGAACACGCGCACGGCCGAAATCACCCGCACTCCGGCGCTCGAGAACATCGACACGCTTCGTTCTCTGATCACGGCGCAGAACAAGCGTCGCGCCGAGATGGGCAAGCCGGACATGGACGTGAGCTTCGTTCCGTTCGAGAAGGACCTGCTCCGCACCGCGAACACCGCCACATTTTGTACCGAACTGGTGCCGCGACTGGACGAGTATCGCGAGGCCGGCATCACCTGGATCACGATCGAGCCATCGAGCCGCAGCTATGACGATTTCGTGGGCGACATCGAGTTGATGAGTGAGACGCTGATTCGCCGTTAGCGCGGGAATGGAGGTTGCGATGTACATCGCTTTCACCGAAAGCATGCTGGCGCTCCGGGGCGAGTTGCGCGCCTATTTCGCGGAGTTGGTGACTGCCGAAGAACGCTCCAGCAAAGAGATCTTCAGCCGGGACCGGCTGATGGAGATCTCCGGACAACTCGGCAGGGATGGTTGGCTCGGAATCGGATGGCCGGTCGAGTACGGCGGCCAAGGTCGCTCCGAACTCGAACAGTTCGTGTTCTTCGACGAAGCCAAACGCGCCGGCGTACCCATTCCGATGCTCGCGCTGAACACCGTCGGACCGACCCTGATGACGTTCGGAACCGAGGAGCAGAAAAAACGGTACCTACCGGCGATCCTGAGTGGCGAGATCGATTTCGCGGTCGGGTACACCGAGCCCGCCTCCGGCACGGACCTCGCGTCGTTGCAGACCCGGGCCGTGCGCGACGGCGACGAGTACGTCATCGACGGCAACAAGATCTTCACCACCGGTGGCGCGGTGTCCGACTACATCTGGCTTGCCGCCCGCACCGATCCGGCCGCACCCAAGCACAAGGGCCTGTCGATCTTCATTGTGCCCACCGACAGTCCCGGGTTCGAGGTCACACCGCTACCGACGATCGCCGAGGACGGCGTGCGGGCGACGACATCGACGTACTACTCGAACCTGCGCGTCCCGGTGGCGAATCGTGTTGGGGACGAGAACGACGGTTGGAGGTTGATCACCACCCAGCTCAACCATGAGCGTGTCGCGCTCGCGGCGTCGCGTGGTTGGATTCTCGGCCTCGCCGAAGAGGTCGGGGAGTGGGCCGTTGCGGCCGAGACGCCGGGCGGTGGCCGCCTGATCGACACGCCGTGGGTACGTCACCTGCTCGCACGGATCGACGCGCGGCTCGAGGCGATGAAACTCTTCAACTGGCGCATGGTTGCACTGGCCAACGGCGGCGGTGCGCTCACCCCGCACGACGCGGCAGTATCGAAGGTGTACGGCACCGAGATGCTCATCGAGGCAACTGCCGACCTGCTCGAGGTGCTCGGTCATGCAGGATCCCTGCGAAACGGATCTCCGGCCGCTGTGCTGCACGGACGAGTCGAGACCGCGTATCGCGGCGCGGTCGTGGGCACATTCGGTGGCGGTAACAACGACATGCTGCTGGAGATGATCTCGACATCGGCGCTGGGCATGGTTCGCACGAAGCGATGAGTATCCGTCGCAGTAGATCGATTACATCGGAAGACGAGGACTGACCATGGATTTCGCGCCCACCGAGGAACAGGTTGCGGTACGCGAGTTGACCGCCACAGTGGTCGCATCACGGGATGCGTCTGCCCCGAAATGGCCGGACACACAGTTGTGGACCGCCCTCGCCGACGCGAGTCTGCTCGGTATTGCATTACCGGAGGACGTCGGCGGCAGCGGGCTGGGTCTCGTCGAGTTCGGCTTCGTGCTTGCCGAATGCGGTCGCGGACTCGCCCGCGTGCCGGTGCTGTATTCGACGGTTGCGGCGCTTGCGGTCGATCGTTTCGGCTCCGAGACCCAACGCCGAACGTGGCTGCCCGGCCTGGTCGACGGCTCCCGGATCCTGACTGTCGGTATCGACCTCACCGAGCGCAGTTCCCACCCCACAGCCCGCCGCGACGGCGAGGGCTGGATCCTCGACGGAGCGCTCCCGTCGGTCCCGTGGGCGGAGCAGTCCGACCGGATCCTGGTCGCCGCGGACGCAGCCGACGGCACAGTCCTGGTGCTTGTCGATCCGCATGCCGAAGGCGTAGCGACGACCGCGCAGGACACCACCAACGGAGAACCCGACGCCACAGTTACCCTTACCGGGGTCGTGGTGGCTCCCGATGAGGTGATTTCCGGTCTGGACCCGAACCATTCTGCGTTGCAGTGGGTCTGGCAAAGACTTGTCGCGGGATCCTCAGCTCTACTGCTCGGAGTGTGTGAGGGTGCGCTCCGTCTGACTGCGGACTACACCAACGAGCGTGAGCAATTCGGACGGGTGATCGCGACGTTCCAGGCGGTCAAGGTCCATGCGGGAGAAGCGTTCATCGATACGGAAGCCATCCGCGTGACGACGTTTCAGGCGCTGTGGCGGCTGGACCGTGGATTGCCGGCCGAGCGAGAAGTCTCCATCGCCAAGTTCTGGGCGTCGGAGGGCTCGGCCCGGGTCACCGGTACTGCTCAACGACTGCACGGAGGAATCGGGGTTGCGCTGGACTACCCGGTGCACCGGTATCTGTTGTGGGCAAAAAATACCGAACTTCGGCTCGGCTCCGCGCAATGGCATCTGGGCCGTCTCGGCGAGTTGCTGGAAGCGTCGTCGTGAGTGTCGGAGCGCTCGACGGTCTGCGCGTCGTCGAGCTCGCCACCGGCATCGCCGCGCCCTTCGCGGCGCGACTGCTCGCCGACCTCGGAGCCGATGTCGTCAAGGTGGAAGACCCGCAGGGTGATCCTCTTCGCCGGGAAGGCCCGTTCCGCTCCGACGACTCCGCGCACACCGACGGCGGTGTGTTCGGGTACGTCTCGGCCAACAAACGCGGCATCGTGCTCGACCCGTCCGAGATCGACCGGGTCCGCGAACTCGTCACGGGCGCCGACATTCTGGTCGAGAATTTCGGCCCTGGCGGACTCGAGGAACGTGGCTTGGCGCCTGCACTGCTGCGCGAGAACAATCCGGCCCTGGTGATCGCTCGGCTCTCGGACTTCGGCCAGGACGGCCCGGATGCGAACCTGCCCGCCTCCACCTTGACCCTTCAGGCCCGGGCGGGCTGGGTCTCTGCCCGCGGCGGCGCGTCCTCGCCGCCTACCCAGGTCGGCGGCGCCTACCTGGACTTCATCGCGGGCACCTACCTGGCGGTGGGAATCCTCACCGCGGTCGAGACCGCCCGCGTCACCGGTCGCGGGAGCGATGTGGACACCTCGCTTCTCGAGTGCGCGCATTCCACGACGTCGTTCCCGGTCCTCACCAATGGTGTCCTGTCCAGGATGGGTCGAGGTCCGAACAGCCCCGGCCATGTGCTCCTCGGTGTCAAACCGTGCGCCGACGGGTGGGTCGGCATCAACGTTCTCACCGGACAGCAGTGGCGTGACGTGTGCTCGCTCGTCGACGCGGAGGAGTACGCCGACAAGCAGGACGCGCTGCGTACCGGGGGGCCGGACCGCGTGGGCTTCGAGGCCCGTGTCGACGCGTGGCTTGCAGACCAGCGTGCCGAGGATGTCGTCGAACTGTGTCAGGCCTTGCGTATCCCTGCCGTCCCGGTTTACGACGGTGCATCCATCGTGCGGAGCGCGCAGTGGACCGAACGCGAGTTCTTTACCCGTGCCGGCTCCCGGCACGGGGAGTTTCTTCACCCGTCCTTCCCGTGGCGACTGTCCGGGAGTCCCGCACAGTGGCACCGGCCCGCGCCGCGGCTGGGTGAGCACACCGCCGAGGTGCTCGCCGCGCCTTGGCCGCGTCGCCTGCCGCGCGCAGTCACACCGGGAGCCGACCCGCAGCGTCCGCTGGCAGGAGTGCGAGTCCTGGACCTGGGCACCTTCTGGGCTGGTGGCGCGTGTGGCACGTACCTCGGTGCGATGGGCGCAGACGTCGTCAAGATCGAATCCCTGCAGCGGCCGGACGGTTTCCGATTCAACATGTCCGGGCCCGCGCTCGGTCCCCGATGGTTCGAATTCGGCCGCTTCCGTGCGGTCAATCTCAACAAACGATCACTCACTCTCGACCTCGGCCGTGAGGAGGGTCGGGACCTGCTCGAGCAGCTCCTCGCCTCCGCGGACATACTGCTGGAGAACTACTCGGCGCGTGTGATCGAGACGTTGGGCTTCGGCTGGGACCGTGTACGGGAGATGAACCCGAATATCGTCATGGTTCGCATGCCGGGGTACGGCCTCGAAGGGCCCTGGCGCGACTACGTCGGCTGGGGCAATGCCTTCGAACAGGTAGCCGGACAGTCGTACATCGGTGGCTCTCCCGAGGGGAGACCGCAGACCCCCGGCGGTTACACAGACCCGCTCGTTGCGATGCACGGCGTTGTCGCGACGCTCGCTGCGCTGCAACATCGGCGTCGAGGTGGTGGTGGGCAGTTGGTCGAGGTGTGCCAGATCGAGGTTGGAGCAACTGCGTGCCCGGAACCGGTCATTCAACATTCGATGACGGGAGAGATTCGACAACGCATCGGAAATCGGAGTGTCTCGGCTGCGCCGCAAGGCGTGTACCCCGCGGCTGACGGCTGGATCGCCCTGTCGGTGCGTGACAATGCGGAGTGGACCGCATTACTCCAGGCATTCGGCAACCCGGGCCACCTCGAGGATTCGGCCTTCTCCACACCGGAAGGTCGTCATGTAGCACATGATCGGCTCGACGAACTGTTGGCCGACACCACATCGTTGCACGAGGTCGCCTATCTGACGAAGCTCTTGTCGAATAGCGGTGTTCCCGCAGCCAAGGTCGCCGGAAGCAGTGATTACCTGCATGACCCCCAACTGTCGCATCGGAAGTACTACGAAAACCTCGATCACGATGACGCAGGACCCGACTGGTACCAAGGTTGGCCCATGCGTTTTTCCGTCGGGCCCGAGCGTTCCCACCGCAGCGGTGCGCCCACACTCGGACGGCACAGCCGAGAGATTCTTGTCGGCGAACTCGGACTCGACGACGCCGATCTGGCAGCACTCGAACAGACGGGAATCGTCGGAACCGTGCCGACAGGACTGCAACTGCCGGCTTCGAGTACGGCGGATAAGCCATGACCGAACAAGTCGAGGCCCGTGCCGCCGTCAGCAAGGGCGGAGTCGAATTCGAGTCTCTGATCGGCGAATTCCGTCGGATGCATGCTGCTCTGTGCGCCGCGGCCCCGGACCGGAAATTGATGGCGACGCTGCAGCGCGAGTTCCGTGATGCCGCGGATCGACTCGAGTCCTCCCGGCAGCTGGTGGAGGATGATCGTGCGTCTCGTCGGATAGGGATGAGCTCGCGTGGCCATCCCACCCTCGTGCCGTTCGATGTCGAATACCTCGACGAGCACACCTTCCGCGCTACCGTTGAGTTCAGCGACGTACACCTCGGAGGCAACGGTGCGGTTCACGGCGGTATGATACCGCTGCTGTTCGATGACTTTCTCGGTATGTTCGTCAGCGAGAAGGGGCAATCACACTCGCGCACAGCCTTTCTGAAGGTCAACTACCGCAAGATCACCCCTGTCTACAGGCCACTGCTGGTGGAAGGGACAATCGATCGGATAGAGGGCCGCAAGACCTGGGTATCCGGCCGCTTGTACCACGGCCCCGATGTGACGGCCGATGCCGAAGCTCTGTTCGTCCGATTGCTTCCCGGTCAGCCGTAACCCATTCCGCCGCACGACTTGCGGATGTCGGTCTTCAGAACGCGACGAGAAAAGGAGAGTCTGTGGTGTCAATACAATTCGGCGTCTTCGTACCCCAGTTCCGGATCGATGTCAGAGGCATGCAGGCTCGTGCAGTTGCTGCCGAACACGCCGGATTCGATTCCTTCTGGCTTATGGATCATCTCTACTCGCCCGGAGGAAGGCCTACGGACAGCCTCGAAAGCTGGACATTGCTGACCATGCTCGCCGGTGCCACCTCCACGATCCGACTCGGTCATCTTGTGGGCTGCAACCCGCTTCGTCATCCTGCACTGCTGTCGAAGATGGCGGCAACTGTCGACAACATCAGTGGAGGGCGACTCGACCTGGGACTCGGGTGGGGGTCGGTCGAGGCGGAATTCGACATGTTCGGCATCCCGGTGGGATCACGTCGTGAACGCGCGGAGGCCTTGGGGGAGACCATCGAGATCTTCCGGAAGATGTGCAACGGGGAACCGTTCGACTACGACGGCCGCCATTTTCGGCTTCGTGGCGCGTACGGATTACCGGCCCCAGTGCAAAGCCGCATTCCGATCCATATCGGCGGTGGTGGGAAGCAACTGACGATGCCGCTTGTGGCGGAACACGCCGACTGGTGGAACTGTCTGGGGAGTGCCCGGCACCGGATCGACGAGTTGGCGCCACTGCGCGGGCAGGCACGGATCTCTGCGCAGTACGCAGTGGGGTTCGCGCAGAGTAGGGAGCAGATTCCGGACGTGGCGGCCGCGACGGCACGTCGGATGCCCGACCAGAGTTGGGGTGCACCACTTGTAGGAACGGCGGATATGCTGATCGACCAGTTGAACGAGGAACGTCAGCGCGGTGTGGAACTGTTCGTTCTCCGGTTCCACGATTTCGCCGCACCGGAGACTCTCGAACGGTTCGGTCGCGACGTGATCGCAAAGTTGTCGTGAATCGCCTTGGCCGGTGAGGGTTCTTCCCTGCCGCCCCCCGAAATCAGGAGACTCGAATGTCGGAAACTTTGAAGGATAGGCGCATCATCGTCACCGGAGGCGCGAGCGGGATGGGTGAGGGCCTCATCCGGGGACTCCCCGGTCTCGGCGCCGACGTCGTGTCGCTCGACGTCTCCGAACGGGAAGGGCGTGAGATCGCTGAGGCGAGCAAGGCGGGGTTCGTGCAATGCGATGTTGCGGACCAGGGCTCGGTCGAGGCAGCGTTCACTCGAGCGGTTGAGATCCTGGGCGGTCTCGATGTGCTGATTCACGCTGCGGGTATCGCTCCGGGAGGAGCGGCCGAGGACATTCCCCTCGACACGTGGAATCGGGTCATGAGCATCAATGCGACGGGCACGTTTCTTACGAATCAGGCGGCCTTTCGCCACCTGAAGGACAATGGCGGGCAGGTAATCAACTTTGCATCCGCCGCGGGCGTCCAGGGTTTGAAGAACAAGGCTGCATACTCGGCGAGCAAGGGTGCAGTAGTCGCCTGGACCCGCACTGCGGCTCAGGAGTGGGGCAAGTACGGCATCACGGTCAACGCTATTGCCCCTGCCATCTGGACCCCCATGTACGACAAGACCCGCGCAGCGATGACATCGGAGCAGGTGGCAGCCCACGACGCCCACATGGCCACCGCGGTACCGCTTGGAGGAAAGCTTGGTGATGTCGAGAAGGATTTCCTTCCGGTGCTTGCCTTCCTTTCCAGCCCAGGAGCTCGGTTCATGACAGGCCAGGTGTTCCCCGTCGATGGCGGTACCTTGATGATGCGGTAATCGAAACTGCGGGCGGTGACCTCAATGAGTTCGGGCGCACCCCCGACATCACTCTTCATCCAGATGGGGACGAGGTTCGTATTTCGCTACGGTGCTGGAGATAGTCAGGCGAGAGTTTCGGCGGCGGCATTCCCAGTCTCATCGCCAGCATCTGCATCACGACGTTTTCCCATGCCATCGTTGAGGTGGGAGGGAGGGTGCCACGAGCGATGCGCATATCCGCTTGGCGGATGAGGGCGGTCGCCAGGAAGAAGCATTGCAGGATCTCGAAGTAGTGCAGGTGGGAGAGGGACCAACCGGCGGAACGTTCATAGGAGGAGATGACCTCGTCTCTCGAACGGTTCGGTCGCGAAGTGCTCGCACAGCTTTCATGAAGTTCTGAGTATCCATCACGGAAGGAGTCGGACATGATCGGGAGCGTCGAGGATCTCTTGGCACGCGAGTCGATTCGGCACACGATCGCGAGCTACAACTTCGCTGGTGACAGCGGTCGGATCGGTGAGCTGGCCGAAACTTTCACTCCCGACGGAGTGCTGGAACTGCGTCGTGCCGACGATCCCGACAACGTGGATCGGGCGGTGGGTCGATCCGCGATCGTGGAGATGCTGGAGGCCTTCGTGGCGACCGGCTCGACGCAACGAAACACAGTTCCCGGCGCCGCGCGCTACGTCCGACACTTCGTGACCGGCACGCACATCACGCTCGGCCCTGACCATGCACAGGCGGCGTCTTACTTCGCGGTGCTCACCGGCCACGGTCTGGACCATTGGGGGCGGTATCGGGATGTGCTGGTGCCGTTCGAGGGGCAGTGGCTCCTGGCAGAGCGAAGCGTGCGGGTGGACAGGCAAGACGGCTGAACCTCGAGGTCGGACGAACCTGTTCACGGAGGACGCCCTGTATCGCGGACCGCTAATACGTCCCCGACACGAATAGCCGCGCGCCGCGCAGACTGATCACCGAAGCAGACGCCGGTGTATCTGTCTGGCACGGCCGCGGCCAGGTCTGAGTCAGTTCTGGTCGGCTGCGAGTTTCTCGAGCAGCGACAGATTTGCCGTCATGCCGCCTCGCCACACACCCAGGCGGTGGGCCACGATGGCACTCTCTTTGTCGGGGTGCTGCTCGATGAAATCGGAGAGCGGCGACCTACCGAGGCACATCTTGGCCCACTGCCTGACGATGGCGCCGTCTTCGGCCGGGTCGACCTCGAAACCCCAGAGCGCGATCGGTGTTTCGACCGGACCGACGCACCACACCCAACGGCGACCGTCCTCGACTTCGACGACCTCCGGTTCGGTGTGCCACTGACCCATCTGGTCGCTCTGGTTGTGCCCGCGGAACCGGGCGCCGACGGATACTCCGGATGCTCCGTCCAGCCACTCCACTCGCTGCAGCTCACCGTCTGCACGGGTGGGCAGCTCGATGTCGGTGACCAAGGCCCAGGCACGTTCCGGTGTGCAGGGCAGAGTGCCGGTCACTTCGACGGTCGGGGTGTCGCGCAGACGCATTGATACTCCTCGGTTCTCGAATCGATCTTCGGCGGTGACGCCGCGTCGATGCTATTCGAGACCCCGACCTTCCGGCTCAGCCGACGTTCGTCACCGGGATCAATCCGCCGGTGATGGGCGACCCCGCGTCGGACAGCAGAAACTCGATCACCTTCGCGACCTCGGCAGGCTGCGACCACCGGCTGGTGTCGGCGTCGGGCATCGCCGCGCGGTTGGCGGGGGTGTCGATGACGACGGGGAGCAGTGCGTTGACGCGGATGTGGTCGTCGCGGTACTCGACGGCCATGGTCTCGACGAGCGCCGAGACCGCAGCCTTGGATGCGATGTACGAGGCGCCGCCCGAGAACGGATTGTGAGTCGCGGCGGCGGAGATGCAGACGATCGATCCACCGCCGCGACGGATCAGGTGGGGCAGCGCGGCCTGGCTGACGGAGTAGGCCGTGCGTACGTTGAGGTCGAACTGGGAATCGAGCACGCCGATCGGTGTCTCGTGGACACGTGGACCGGAAGAGAAGCCGCCGACCAGATTGACGACACCGAACAGGGGTGCGCCGGGGTCGTCGGCCGCGACCGCCAGGACATCCTCGAGTTGCTGTTCGTCGGAGAGGTCGGCCTTGACGAGATGCAGATTCGGGTGGGTGCCGACGCGTTCGAGTTCTTCGGGAGCCACCCACGGGACGACGACACGCCAGCCGGTGTCGAGAAGATGTGCGGTCACAGCGGCTCCGAGTCCGCCGGTGCCGCCGCTGACGAGTGCGGTGCGAGTCATGGCCACCGTCCTTCCGAGTGTTGTCGAGGTCTCGCGTGTTGATCCGGTCCTGTCCGGGGCGGGACTGATAACGACCCTATCGCATAGGGAAATGACATTCTCGACAATCTCACAAAGTGGGAATAGGGTGTCCTTTGCTCCGTGATCGGCATGATGAGCGGCAGATTCATCGCCGAAGGGACATCACGTGACAGACATCGAAGCGGAATTCGTCGAGATCGGGGAACTTCGGGCATTTCTCGCTCGCCCCCTCGGTGGCAGCAGCGGCGGAATGCTGCTGCTTCCCATGATCACCGGCATCAACGACCAGGTCCGCGAGTACGCCGAGGACATTGCGGGCACCGGCGTGACCGCGCTCGTGTGGGATCCGTGGCACGGACACAGCGCCGACGACACCCCGCAGAAACAACTGGTGGAGTGGATGGGCGACCTTCAGGACGACGCCGTCCTCGCCGAGATGAGCACCCTGCTCGAGCATGCTTTCGGTGAACTCGGGCTGTCGAAGGTGGGAGTGATCGGGTGGTGCCTCGGCGGCCGGCTGGCACTGATCCTCGGCGGCGGCGACCCGAGAGTCGCGAATGTGGTCGCCTACCACCCGTCGATCTTCGCGCCGGCACCGCCGAACCACACCGTCGACGCGGTCGAGTCGGCAACACGCATCGCCGCACCGGTGATGATCCTCCACGCGGGCGCCGACACGATCATGTCTGCGGAGACCTTCGTCGAACTGCAGGCGGCGCTTCAGAGCCGTACCGCGGGCGCGAGCATCATCTCGGTCTTCCCCGGCGCCGAGCACGCATTCAGTAGCCGGGCCCGGCACACGAATCCGATCAACGCCGACGCGTACGCAGTGTCCTGGCCGCAGGTACTGCGCTTCATCGGCGACACCGTGCAGGGCTCCTGACCGGGAAAATCCACAGAAACTGAAGGAACCGGTTGCACGCGCGCCATAGAAGACGACTATGGAGCGCAGGCGCCGGACTGCGCAGGCCCGGGGGAAGCGAGGCAGGTATGGAGTCGAAGGACACCCGCACGTCACACGTGACCGAGCCCGACCAGCACGTGACCACACACGTGACCAAGCTGGATCGGGTCGTCATCCGCATCGCCGGAGACTCCGGCGACGGCATGCAGCTTGCCGGAGACCGATTCACCGCCGAAGCCGCAGCCTTCGGAAACGATCTCGCCACGCAACCGAATTTCCCCGCGGAGATCCGCGCACCGCAGGGCACCCTGCCTGGGGTATCGAGTTTCCAGATCCAGATCGCCGACCACGACATCCTCACCGCCGGTGACCGGCCCGACGTGCTGGTGGCGATGAATCCGGCAGCGCTGAAATCGAATGTCGGCGACCTGCCCGACGGCGGCATCCTCATCGTCAACAGCGACGAATTCAGCAAGCGCAACCTCTCGAAGGCCGGGTACGACAGCAACCCGCTCGAATCGGACGGATTCGAGCACCTCCAGGTGCACACCGTCCCCATGAGCACCATGACGCTCGGCGCGGTCGAGCCCTCCGGAGTGGGCAAGAAGGAAGCCCACCGCGCGAAGAACATGTTCGCGCTCGGCCTCCTGTCGTGGATGTACGGTCGCGCGATCGCTGCGGTCGAGACATTCCTCGAAACCAAGTTCGCCTCGCAACCCGACATCGTCCGCGCCAACATCCTTGCTCTGCACTCGGGTTGGAATTACGGGGAGACGACCGAGTCCTTCGCGTCGACCTACGAGGTGGACCGGGCAGACCTACCACCGGGCACCTACCGGCAGATCACGGGCAACACTGCGCTCGCCTACGGACTGGTCGCTGCGGGCAGGGCCGCAGGTATGGACGTGTTCCTCGGCAGCTACCCGATCACGCCCGCGTCGGACATTCTCCACGAATTGAGCAAGCTCAAACGGTTCGGTGTGCACACGTTCCAGGCGGAGGACGAGATCGCAGGCATCGGTGCGGCGGTCGGGGCGTCGTACGGCGGCGCTCTGGGAGTCACCAGTACATCCGGGCCGGGGGTCGCGCTGAAATCGGAAGCCATCGGGCTGGCCGTGATGACCGAACTGCCGCTCGTCGTCGTCGACGTCCAGCGCGGCGGGCCATCCACCGGCCTGCCCACCAAGACCGAACAGGCCGACCTGCTGCAGGCGATGTTCGGTCGTAACGGCGAGTCGCCGGTCGCGATCGTTGCGCCGCAATCGCCGGCCGACTGCTTCGATGCGGCACTCGAAGCGGCCCGCATCGCCGTGACGTACCGGACCCCGGTGATGCTCCTGTCCGACGGCGCGATCGCCAACGGATCGGAACCGTGGCGCATTCCCGAGGTCGACACCCTCGCCCCGATCGAACCCGCCTTCGCCACACCGCCGGGCGACAGCGATCCCGGCTACCAGCCGTACGCACGCGACCCCGCGACACTTGCGCGCGACTGGGCGATCCCCGGCACCCCGGGGCGAGAACACCGCATCGGCGGGTTGGAGAAAGCCAATGGCACCGGCGACATCTCGTACCACCACGCGAATCACGAGGTGATGACCCGTGTGCGCGCAGCGCGTATCGCCGGCATCGACGTCCCCGACCTCGAAGTGGACGATCCCACGGGCGACGCAGAGATCCTCGTCCTGGGATGGGGTTCGTCGTACGGGCCGATCGGCGAGGCGGTGCGGCGCGCACGGCGCGGCGGCCATGCAGTCGCCCGAGCTCACCTTCGGCACCTCAATCCGATGCCGAAGAACCTCTGCGATGTGCTCGAAAGCTATCGGCGCGTGCTGGTTCCGGAAATGAACCTCGGCCAGCTGTCGCTGCTGCTGAAGGCGCGGTCCGATGCGGACATCCAACCCGTCACCAAGGTTGCGGGCATGGCGTTCCGCGCGGACGAACTGCACGAAGCGCTCCTCGAAGAATTCGACGGCACCCTGCGCGACTCCGAGAGCGCGAAGACCCCCGCCGCTGCCGCTGCGGCCGTGCCGATCCAGCGGGGTGATCGATGATGGGAGAACCGATGACGAACGGTACCGTGCACAACGGCAGCACCCACACGCTTGCCGGAACCGACCTCGGGATCAGCGCTCTCGACGGGGTGCCGCGCACCGATCTTCCGCAGAAGGCGAAGGATTTCACTTCGGATCAGGAAGTGCGGTGGTGCCCGGGGTGCGGCGACTACGTCATTCTCGCCACGGTCCGCACCGTGCTGCCGCAGCTGGGCCGCAAGCGCGAGAACATCGTCTTCGTCTCGGGAATAGGTTGCTCATCGCGGTTCCCGTACTACCTCGACACGTACGGCGTGCACTCGATCCACGGCCGCGCCCCGACCTTCGCGACGGGCCTGGCAATTACCAGGCCCGACCTGTCGATATGGGTGGTGACCGGCGACGGCGACGCGTTGTCGATCGGCGGAAATCACCTGATCCACTCCCTGCGGCGCAATGTGAACATGCGGATCCTGCTGTTCAACAACCGTATCTACGGTCTGACCAAGGGGCAGTACTCACCCACGTCGGAGACCGGCAAAGTCACAAAGTCGACACCGATGGGGTCGATCGACGCACCGTTCAACACGATGTCGCTTGCGATCGGCGCCGAGGCGAGTTTCGTGGCGCGTGTGCTCGATTCCGATCGTGCAGGACTCGCCGAGGTCCTGCTCGCGGCAGCCGAACATCGTGGGGCCGCATTCGTCGAGATCCTGCAGGACTGCCCGATCTTCAACGACGGCTCGTTCGATGCGCTCCGCAAGGACAATGCCGAGGACCGCCTCATCCACGTCCGGCACGGTGAGCCGATCATCTTCGGAACCGACGACGAACTCTGTATCGTACGCAGAGGATTCGGGCTCCGCGTGGCACGTATCGTCGACGTCGACCGAGACGACATCGTCGTACACGACGCGCACAGCGACGATCCCGAATACGCCTATGCGCTCTCGCGTCTGTCGGCGCAGGACCTCACCTACACCGTCACGGGAATCGTACGCTCGGTGTCGCGGCCCACGTACGACGACCAGGCGCGCGCCCAGGTCGCAGCTGCCAAGGCTCAGACGCCTGCCGATCTGCAGTCGTTGCTGAGCGGCCCCAGCACCTGGACGGTATCGTGACGCCCGCCCCGTCGATCGTGGAGAATGTTCAGTGACAATACAATTCGGTGTGTTCGTTCCGCAGTTCCGTCTCGGCGTCGACGAGGTGAAAGCTCAGGCGAAAGCAGCGGAACAGGCCGGATTCGATTCGTTCTGGCTCATGGACCATCTGTATTCCCCGGGCGGCAGGCCGACGGATTCACTCGAAAGCTGGACGCTGCTCACCGCGCTCGCCGGCGCCACCTCGACCATTCGACTCGGACACCTCGTGGGATGCGCGCCGTTCCGGCATCCGGCACTGCTGGCGAAGATGGCTGCCACCGTCGACCACATCAGCGGCGGCAGGCTCGAACTCGGCCTCGGCTGGGGCTCGGTGGAGGCGGAGTTCGAGACCTTCGGCATCCCGGTCGGGTCGCGGCGGGAACGTGCCGAGGCGCTCGACGAAACCCTCGAAATCTTCCGCCTGATGTGCACGGGCGAGCAGTTCGACTACGACGGAAAGCATTTCCGGATGCGCGGCGCGTACGGTCTGCCGACCCCCGTGCAAGATCGGATTCCGGTGCACATCGGCGGTGCGGGCAAGATATTGACGATGCCGCTCGTCGCACGTCATGCGCAGTGGTGGAACTGTGTGGGGCACGCGCGAAATCAGCTCGAGGAGCTTGCGCCACTGAAGGGGGATGCCCGGATCTCGGTGCAGTACGCGGTCGGTTTCGCAGAAAAGGCTGCGGACATCCCGGAGGTGACGGCATCGGTGGCGCGCAGGCTCCCGGAAAGTGGCTGGGGCGCACCGCTGATCGGTACAGGAGACGACTTGATCGAACAGATCGTTCTCGAACGCAAGCGTGGTGTCGAGCTGTTCGTTCTCCGCTTCCACGACTTCGCGCCGCCGGAGACACTCGAGCGGTTCGGCCGCGAGGTCATCGCACAGGTGCGCGATCAATCCCTCGCGTAGACGCAGCGACCGCTGATCCAGGTGGCCCGCACGCTGGCTGCGTCGAGATCGCCGACCGCGTCCGCGACCGGACGGTCCAGCAGGACGAGGTCGGCATCGGCGCCGACCGTCAGCCGTCGCGCGCGTCCGCCGGGGTCGTCGAGAGGCGCGAGACAGCGGTCGAGCGCTTCGGCCGGCGTGATCCGTTCTGCTGCACCGACGATGCCGCCGGTGCGGCAACGTCGAGTCACGGCTGCAGACATGACCTGCCACGGGTCCACCGGACCGTACGGTGCGTCGCTCGACAATGCCAGCGGCACCCCACCGTCGAGGAGACTTCTGCACCGGTAGAGATCGGGGACGTCCTGGGGGTCGACGTCGCGCAGATACGCGTCGCCGCGATCGGCGAGGAAACCGGGTTGTGTCACCACATGGATACCGCGTCGCCGCAGGTCGTCGATGGATTCGGCCGGGACGAGCGCGCCGTGTTCGATCCGGTCGCCGGGGTGCGCGCCGACCTCCTCGAGGACGGCGAGGAGAATCACGAACGCTTCGCGGCTCACGCAGTGGACGGCCACAGCGCGGCCCGCCGCGTGAGCCCCGCGGATGGTGGCGGCGAGAACGTCGATGTCGGGGAGGTCGGAATCGGCGATGACGATTTTGTACGGACCGACGCTGCATCCCGGCGTAGCCGGGGAGAAGTGGTGTGGCGCGCCGAGCAGGTGCAGGCGCTGGGGGAGGGCGCCGGTGGCGTGCGCATCGACGAGCGCAGCGACCGTGCTCGGCGTGAGATCGGGCGTCGCATCGGTGACTCCGGTGACGCCGTAACGTGCGAGTTCTGCGCCGATCGCATCCAGCGCAGGGGGCGCGGTCGCGGGAAGACGCTCGCGCAACCACGTATCGGCGCGCCAGACCCGTCCGGTGGGGCGTCCGTCGTCGTCGCGCTCGACCCCGGGGTGATCGGCCGTGTCGAGCCGGGCGAGCCGGACGGCCAGGGAATTCAGTGCCCACATGGCGCCACTGCGGTGCTGGATACGCACGGGTCGCCGGTCGTGTACGCGATCCAGGACATCGGAATCGAGCATGCCCGCGACGGATTCGAAGTAGGCGACCCCGCGAATCCAACCGTCACCCGGAGCGGCGTCGAGAGCGCGAGCGAGGTCCTCCGCCGACGTGACGTCGGGTGGTCCGCACTGCACGGACACGCGATCGGCCGCCAGAGCGTGCAGGTGGATGTGGTGATCGTGAAGGCCGGGGATCAGTGCGCCGCCGCGACCGTCGACGACCTCGCATCTCTCGGATACCTCGATGCCTCTGCGGAGCTGCGAGATCGCACCGTCGCGGACGAGAACGTCGAGGCCCGGAATGCCGTCGACCTCCACATCACGCAGGAGCAGAAGGGTCATCGGATCCCCAGCTCGGACAGAACCTTCGAGGTGTCGCGACCGGATTCGGCGACCTCACCTACCGGTTCGCGGCGCTTCGGCTCGGCGAGTGCGACGGTGCCGGACGGTGCGTCGACCCACCAGCGCCCTCGGAGCGAATGGCACGTTGTGTCGGGTGAAGGAGACGAACGATACATTCGCTCGGAATCGTGTGGGTCGTGTGCCAGCGTCGACGAAACGACGGCCGACATCGACACGTCCCACAGGATTCCGCTGCCGTCTGCCGGTTCGGACAGTGCGAGAGCAGCGGCTGTGACGCCGGTGAGTGGATCGGCCAGGGCATCGCCGACGAACACAGGACCCTGGGTGTCGTGAGCGACCAGTCCGGAAGAGGCTGCTATGTCGTCGCCGAAGCCGATGCGGAACGAATCGCGGCCGTGCGCGGTGATCGACACCCAGGTGCCGCCGCTCGCGACGAAATGCTCGGCGTCGAGACCGAATCCGGAAAGGGCCCGCGGGCGCGATGCTTCGATGACGATGTCGGCGGCGTTCACCAACTCCGAGAGTTCCCGGCGCTGTATGTCATCGCCGGGATCGAGCACGACGGATTCGTGTCCTCCGTGCAACAGCCGGTAGAAGTCGGCATTGCCGCGGCGTGCGCCGTCGGGGCGGGCCGGGGTCTCGACCTTGACCACCCGGGCGCCGGCGAGGCCGAGAATGTGAGAGCACAGCGGTCCGGCCCACAGTGAGCTGAAATCGACGACCAGCAACCCGTCGACCGGCCGGGGGATGAGCGGTTGTGGCGTCGTCGCGGGGACACGTGTGATCGGGCCCGCGGCGATGCCGAGTGGTTCGGCGAGTTCGAGCAGGTCGTGGCCGGTGTGCTCGGCGAGCCACGAGGTGACGGCGGGCCACGGATCGTCGCCGACGTCGGCGCCGACCAATGCGCCGAGCAGGAGCGGGTCGTCGGGGCGGGCACACGACACCGCGGCCCAGCCGTCGGCGGTGGGCAGCAACCTGCACGAGCCACCCGCGGAGATGGCACCGGCACGGCGGTGACCGGTAAAGGCGGCGCGTTCGGACAGCAGCCGTGCGCCGTCGAGCCGTACCGTCCCGTTCGTCGCGGACTCGATCCACGTTGTTGCCGCCCGTGCGACGGACGCGGCGCGACCGGGTGGGATCAGGGGCGGGCCGTCGGGCCTGCCGGTCAGGCAAGCGATTCCGCTCTCGGCCCAGTCGCGTGTGGAGTCCGCGGACAGGGATTCGAACACGTTTGTGATGCTACATTGCCGGGATAGGCAGGCAGCGAGCACAAGGACGGAACTGATGGCCACGAAGACGATCTCCGTCGTGGAGCTTGCGGACGGCATTGCCGATGTACCGGTGCTCGGTGACGATGGTGCGGTTGTGCATCCATTGCTGATCGTCGACCTCGACGATGCACCGCACTCGGTGCTCGAGCGCGCAGCCGAACATGCGAGGGCGAGCGATCATCTGCTCGTCGGCAGGTTCACCGGTGGGGCGATCGACGAGTCCGCGCTTGCTCCTTTACTGGAGGCCCTCGATCTGACTTACGCCGCAGGGGCGGATCCGCGGTCGTCGACCGTGGTCGGCACCGACGACCTCGATGCGAGTCTGTCGGCATTCTCGGATGCCGTCGCGCAGAACCCGCACGCGTCGCTGGTCGTGCGGCACGTGCTTCGTGCCGCCGACACCGTGGGAGTCGCTGCTGCGATCGACATCGAGTCGCTCGGGTACTCGACATTGCAGGGCGGCCCCGAATTCCTGCGCTGGCTGGACGAGCGTGGATCCCGCCCTCTGCCACCACCGGCGCCCGCCGACCCTGTGCTCCTCACGCGGGACGGGCAGACCCTGCGCATCACGCTCAACCGGCCCGAGCGTCGCAATGCCTACGGCACGCAGTTGCGCGACGCGCTGGTCGAGGCGCTGCGACTTGCGGAGCTTGACGACAGTATCGAGCATGTAGTGGTCGATGGGGCGGGTCCGTCGTTCTGCGCGGGCGGCGACCTCGACGAATTCGGCCGCACACCTGATACGGCCATCGCTCACATGATCCGCACCCGTGGTGGGGCCGGACGACTGGTGGCCCGTCTCGCGGATCGGATCGAGGTGCGCGTGCACGGACACTGCGTGGGCGCGGGGATCGAGATACCGGCATTCGCGAATCGGGTGGTCGCGGCATCCGGCACGGTCTTCCGGCTCCCCGAAGTATCGATGGGCCTGATACCGGGCGCGGGCGGCACTGCAAGCGTTCCGCGGCGGATCGGGAGGTGGCGGGCGATGCACTTGTTCGTGACTGCAAGTCCGCTGGAAGTGGACCGCGCGCTCGGATGGGGTCTGGTCGACGAGGTGACGGAGCCCGGGTCCTAGCTGCGTGCTGAATGAATGTTCAAGAAAACGTTGTCACAGGAACCTTATAGTGTAAAGATTGTCATAGATTTTATCTGGGGTACTCGGTCCGGGAACCCGGGGGAGTTCGGACGGCGGAGGTTCATCGATGGGACGAGCAGGGCTGCGGCCGCAGAAGACGGCGATGCTGGTGGCGCAGCGGATCGTTCAGGATATCAATCGGCGAGGCAACACGATCGGCGATCGGCTGCCGCCGGAGCGCGTCATGCTCGACGAATACGACGTCGGCCGCGGCACCTTGCGCGAGTCCTTGCGGTTTCTCGAACTGCAAGGTGTGATCTCGCTGAAGCCTGGCCCCGGAGGCGGACCGATCGTCCAGCAGCCCGACAGTGAAGGCTTGGCGACTTCGATCACGCTCCTGTTGCAGTTCGAGAACGCACCGTTCCGGACCATCGTCGAGGCGAGGACCGCGCTGGAGCCGATGATGGCGAGGCTGGCCGCGGAGCGCATCAACGAGCAGCAGTTGGCCGACCTGAAGTATTCCGTCGACCACATGCGAGAGAACCTCGACGACGATGAGATCTTCCTCGAGATGAGCCGAGTCTTCCACGACACCGTCGCGAAGGGGTCGGGAAACGCACTGTTCGGCTACCTCATTCACGCGTTGCTCGACATGCTGGACGGATCGGCGATGGGCATGGAGTACTCGGAGCGGCATCGTCGCGCCACCCTCGACATCCACGCGAAGATCTACGAAGCCGTTGCCGCTCACGACCCGGACGCTGCGCTCACCGCGATGGAGGAGCACATCGCCGGTATCTGGCGTTACGAGGAGAAACATTATCCGGAGGCGCTCGAGACGCCCATAGCCTGGGGAGCTGTCCGCTGACGGCTGCACGGCCGCTGATCCGGCGGGGCGACCTTCATGGTCGTCCCGCCGTTCTTTTTCCTTGGGTACCCGTGACCTGGATCATGAATAAGTGTTGACAATGGAATTAATCATGCGCATGATAGTCGTGATTTGCATCACGGATGCGTGATCGTGCTACGCACCCCAAGAGACGGAGCAGCGCATGACCCTTTCTCGCACTACCCGCTCGAGGTCGCTCGGCAACTTGGCTCGCTCCAAGTCGCTCGGCAACCTGGCTCGCACCAAGTCGCTCGGTGGCTCGGCCGTCGCTCTGGCCCTCGCCTCGGTACTTGTCGCGGGATGTGCCGAATCGGCATCTGCCGGTGGTGGCGGCGGAGGCGGTGACGGCATCGAGTACGGCGCCACCAAGGACGACTACGTCGCGGCCTTCGAGAACGTCGACCCGATTCAGCTGTACACCCAGTCGCCCGCTCCCAAGGGATCGGCCACCGGCGTTCCCGTCGAGAAATACCTCGACCGGATCACCGAGTGGTCCGGCGGCAAAATCACATTCGATGTCGCCTACTCGAATGCTGTTGCGCCCCCGGCGGAGATCGACAACGCGTTGATCGACGGCCGCCTCGACCTCGGACACGTGATCCCGCAGTACGAACCGTCGGAGTATCCGGCGACGTCCGCGCTGATCGATTCGAGCTTCGTCTCGCTCCAGACGCCCGTACTCGGACCACTGCAGTCCAACGCCTGGGCCAACGAGGTGGCGTTCGAGACGCCGGAACTGATCGCGGAATACGAGGACAAGGGCCTGAAGTTGCTCTTGCCCGCGTACAACTCCGGCTCCAACGGGCTGTTCTGTGCCACCGAACGACGCGATCTCGCCGCCACCAAGGGTGCCCAGGTCACTGCGTCGGGCCTGTCGATCAATTCCGAGGTCGCGTCGCTCGGAGCGACCCCCGTTTCGATCGCATACACCGAGCTGTTCGAAGCCCTCGAGCGCGGCATCGCCGACTGCTCGGTCACGTCCTTCACCGTCGGTATGCTCGGCGGATTCCTCGGGCAGACGCCGCAGGTGGTGATCGACCCGGATGCCGGCGTCGCCGTCGGATGGGGTGGAATGGCCATGAGCACCGGTGTCTGGGAAGAGCTTCCGCTCGTCGCGCAGCAGCTGATCTGGGACAGCCTCAGTGTGTACGTCGAGTCGAACATCGAAGACAAGATCCTGCCCAACACCGCCGAGGGGATGAAGGAAGTCCTCGCGGCGAACGGCACAGTGGGCCCGTACGCAGAAGACGCCCGCAACGCACTCGCCACCGAGAACGCACGCCTTCTCGATGCGCAGCGCACCAATAGCGCTTTCGACGACGGCAACGCGTTCGTCGACCGGATCAGCGCATCGACCGAGAAGTGGGAATCCACTCTGTCCGAGCTCGGATACGAGGATGTCACCTACGACGAGTTCGCCGCCTGGTACAGCCCGGATGTGCTCGATCTCGAGGATTACAGCGCGAAGGTCTACGAGGAGATCTTCCTGCCTCACCGCCCGTCCTGACCGCCATCGGAGGAAACAGATGACCCACGCAACGGGCTGCCCCGTCAGCCACACCGATTACACCAAAGAGTCCGAAATCTACGGCCACTACGCTCTTCTCGACGAAGAGCGTGAAGCCTCACGGTTTCACTTCAACGACACGACCGAGCGCGGCTTCTGGATGCTGACCCGCTACGAAGATGTCCTCGCAGGATTTCAGAATCACAAGAACTGGACGACGGACGTTCGAACGGCGTTGTTCCCCGAAAGCAAGATTCCGCTGCTTCCTCAGGATCTCAACGGCGAGGAGCATCAGAAGTTCCGCCGGATCATCAATCCTTTCTTCGCGCCCGCCGCGGTACGGCGCATGGAGGAACTGGCACACACCCGCTGTGTGGAACTGCTGGAAGAGTTGCAACCCAAAGGGCACTGCAACTTCGTTGCCGAGTTCGCCATCCGGTACCCCACGGATCTGTTCCTGGTACTGATGGGCCTGCCCGTCGAGGACGGTGACTTCTTCCTGCCGTGGACCGAAGAGATGTTCAACTGCATGCTCCAAGGCGATCTCGACGGTGCCGAAGCCCCGAAGAACAAGATCCTGGACTACTTCACGCGGGCCATCGAGGAGCGTCGCGAGAATCCGCTGGATCCGGCAGAAGACATGGTCACACGTCTCGTGCAGGCTGAGCTCGATGGCGAACCGCTCTCGCACGACACGATTCTCACCACCTGCATGTCGATCATGCTCGCGGGCCTCGACACCACTCGGTCGGCGCTCGGATACATCTTCACCCACCTCGCGACCCACGACGAGGATCGCCGGATGTTGATCGAGGAACCCGAGTCGACCCGCGACGCCGTCGAGGAGTTCATCCGGATGTATCCGCTGGTGATCCAGGCGGGGCGGGAGGTGCAGGAGAGCTGTGAGTTCGAGGACATCGATATGGCCGCGAAAGACGTGATCTGGCTCGGAATCGGCTCCGCGAACAGAGATCCCCGCAAGTACGACGATCCGGACAAGTTCATCCTCGGCCGCCCCGGGATCAACCAGCACCTCGCGTTCGGGGCCGGGCCGCATCGATGCCTAGGTATGCACCTTGCACGGCTCGAACTGGCCGTGGTGCTCGAAGAGTGGCACAAGCTGATTCCGGAGTACCGGATCAAGGACGGTGCCGGCCTGGTCGAGCGCGGTTCTCAGCTGACCCTGAAGGAACTCGAATTGGAATGGGAGGTCTGACATGGCCGGAACATCCGGAACGACGATGTCGATCACACGCGAGAAGTGCATGGGACACGGGCGCTGCTACTCCGTCGCCCCCGACCTCTTGAGCGACGACGAAGAGGGTTTCGTCGCGCAGGCCGGCGAGGACTTCACGGTTCCTGAGGAACTCGTCGGCCAGGCCGAGGCGTCGGTGGACGCGTGCCCTGAACACGCGATCACCGTCACCCGGTAGATCAGCGAGCCCAGCCTCGCGCGAGATCGGTTCCGATGTGTACATCGATCGTCAACGTCTCGAACAGTGCTTCGCCCGAGGAGGTGAGGATATCGGCTGTGTATGTACCCCAGCCGATTCCCGACCCTTCTCGGGCGCGGGCCGTGTAACCGAAATAGCACTCCAGACGCACACGCTCGGGGGTGTGCGCGCGGAGTTCCGGCTGGCAGATGAAGTGGCGTTTGTCGGAATCGTCTCCCGCGCGGGCCGACCGGAAGAACTCGGCGATCTCGCCGCGTCCGCGATGAGTTCCTCGACCGGTCACCAACGCGCCGTCGCCGGTGAACAACGACGCGAGCGACTCCGGGGAGGGGCGGTCGAGCAGTGCTGCGTATCGGTGCATCAGACCGCTCGCGGTCCGCTCCGATTCGAGCGTGGTGACCCTGGAGATGAGATCGTCGAGCAGAGCCTGCAATCGTGGATCGGTGGACATGGTTCCTCCTGGGTTAGGACGAGCGGGGATCGACGGGTCGACTATAGGTGAGTGAAAGTCCTATGAACAGACAGAAATTCGTGAAGAGCATCTAGAAGATATTGAAGGACAGGGAGAGTCGATCGTGACCAGAAGCGACATCCGATTCGAGGGCCGCGTTGCGGTCGTCACCGGCGGAGCGAGCGGCATCGGCGAAGCCGTGGTGCGGGCGTTGCATGCGGAGGGCGCCTCGGTCGTCGTGGCCGACGTGCAGGAGACCGGCCGTGCCCTTGCCGCGGAACTCGGCGAGCGAGTTCGCTTCGCGCGCACCGATGTCACCGTCGAATCGGATATCGCGGCAGCCGTGGATCTCGCGGTCGAGTGCTTCGGCCGGCTCGACGTGATGTTCAACAATGCCGGCGTGATGGGCACGCTGGGGCCGATCGACCGGACACCGATGGACGAGGCCGACGTGACGCTCGCCGTGAACCTGCGCGGAGTGCTCTGCGGATTCAAACATGCTGCCCGCGTGATGAAGCCGCAAGGATCGGGGGTCATTCTGTCGACGTCCAGCCCGGCCGGGGTTCTCGGTGGCGTCGGGCCGCACGTGTACAGCGCGGCGAAAGCCGCAGTGGTGGGCCTGTCGAAGTCGGTGGCGGCCGAGTTGAGACCGTTCGGGGTGAGGGTCAACACCGTGATTCCCGGAGCCGTCGTCTCACCCATGACCGCAGCCGTCGTCGCGGACGGGGCCGACGACCTCGCCGGTGCCACCACGGCGCTCGGGGGCAGCGCGCTGATGGACCGCGCGCTCACACCGGAGGACGTCGCTGCCGGTGTGCTCTTCCTGGCGAGCGACGAAGCCGCCTATGTCACGGGAGTGACGTTCCCGATCGATGCCGGGATGACGGGTATCGCGGGACGGTCGCCGTACACCAGCGGCCGATACGAGCAACCCGTGACGTTGCTCGAAGCCGGGCGCACCGCATAACCGCGATCCGGTCCTGATGGAGATGTTGTCGACGCAGTCGGCGAAGAAGGGAAATTACACCATGTTGACAGGTAAGCGGACGCTGGTCACCGGAGCAGCCCAGGGTATGGGGCGCGATATCGCGCTCGAGTACGCCAGGCGCGGTGCCGAGTTCGTCGGTGTCGCCGACCTCAACGGTGACGGCGCGAAAGAAGTGGCTACCGAGATCGAAGCGATGGGCGTCGCCGCAGCGGCGATCACTGTGGATCTCGCGGACAGCGCCGCTATCGCCGGCATGATAGACACCGTCGTGTCCGCGGCCGGTGGTCTCGACACGCTCGTCAACAATGCCGGTGTCATGGAGAACGCGTTCACCGAGCACACGACCTTCGAGGAACTTCCCGAGGACGTCTGGGACAAGGTGTATGCGATCAACGTCAAGTCGGTGTGGCTCGCCACGAAACTCGCGGCACCGCACCTCCGCGCCTCTGGTCGCGGACCCTCGGTGATCAACGCCGCCTCCGTCGCCGGCATGGTGGGCTACGTCAGCACCGCGTATCCGTCGAGCAAGGCCGCGGTCATTCAGCTCACCCGGACCTCTGCCATCGCGCTGTCGCCGGAGGTTCGCGTCAACGCCTTTGCGCCGGGTTCCATCGAGACGCCGATGAGCCGTGCCTTCCTCGACGCTGCAGAATCCGACGAGGCCCGCGAAACCAGGAAGCGTGGGATGGTGGGAGCCCACCTCATCCCCCGTTTCGGCACCGGCGACGAGATCGCGAAGGTGGCCGCATTCCTCGCATCCGACGATTCGTCGTTCCTCACCGGAATCGTGGTCCCCGTCGACGGCGGTACGACGGCATGGCGCGGGTTGCGCGCATGAGCGTGGGAGTGTCCGCTGCGGCGATCGTGGGGGCCGGCGAATCGCAGTTCGGCCGATCCGTGGACCGTCCGATCGCGGCGCTCGTCCTCGACGCGTGCCGCAACGCACTCAGTGACGCGGGGCTGACCCCGTCGGACGTCGACGGTGTGGTCGCGGCAGGTGCGTATCCCGGACCGGATGAGGTGTCGGTGGCGCTCGGCATCGATCGCATGTACACGGCGTCCCCCGGGATCCCTGCCGGTGCCGGCCCGCTGGCCGCCGTCGAAACCGCCCGTGCAGCAGTGGAATCGGGACGTGCGCACACCGTACTCGTGTACTACGGCTACGCGGGATCGAAGCCCGGGGGGCCCTACGGCTTCCACGCGCAAGATCCGGTGAAGGCGAGCCTGGAGATGCCCTTCGGCTGGTACGGGCAACCCGTGTACTTCGCAGCGTGGGCGCAGCGCTACTGCCACACCTACGGAATCGACCCCGATGCACTCGGCTCGATCGCTGTCTCGAACCGGGTCTGGGCGACGATGACCCCGAACGCGCAGCGCCCGAAGCCGCTCACCGAGGACGACTACCTGGCCTCGCCCATGATCGCCTCGCCGCTGCGGGCAGCGGACTGCTGCCTGATCTCCGACGGTGCGGGCGCGCTCGTCATCACCACGACGGAACGTGCGCGCGACCTCGCGGGAGCGCCCGTCGTCGTGGCCGGATCGTCGACCGTGGCGGTCGGTCCGTCCATGACCTCGTACTTCACCCAGGCCGAGGACATGTGCTCGTTCGGTTCCGCCGTGTCCGGGCCGCGCGCATTCGCTGACGCCGGACTCACCCCGGCTGACGTCGATGTCGCCGAGATCTACGATTGTTTCTCGATCTCGCAAGCGATCCAGATGGAAGACCTCGGGCTCTGCGGTCGCGGTGAAGCCGTGGAGTTTCACCGGGACGGGCACACCCGGCCGGGCGGCTCGCTCCCGGTCAACACCCACGGTGGGCATCTCGCATATGCCTACATTCCCGGGATCGTCCACGTGATCGAAGCCGTGCGCCAGGTTCGTGGCACACGTGGACAGGCGCAGGTACCCGATGCGTCGACCGCACTGGTCGCTGCGCTCGCAGGCGGCGAGCACACGACCTTGATCCTGACGAAGGACCGGTGAGAAACGTGACCGAGAAAGAACTGTCCGCGGATGATCCTGCAACCGTGGCGGCATCGGTACCGGATTTCGCGCCGCCGTCCGATGTTCCCGAACTGGCGCCGTTCTGGGAAGCAGTGAGCCGCGGTGAACTCGCGTTCCCGCGGTGTCGCGCGTGCCGGCGGTGGCATTGGTACCCGGGGCCGGGTTGCCCGTGCGGCCACGACGAGGCATTCGAATGGTCGGGTGTCGCGGGCAGGGGAGTGATCTACTCGTTCACCACCGTGCACCGTGCATTCCTGCCGTCCGGATCCACGCCCCCGTACACGGTGGCGCTCGTGGAGTTCGAGGACGCGCCGGGTGTGCGCCTCGTGACCGACCTCGTCGGAGACGGCGCCGACACTCCACGCATCGGCGACCGGGTGGTCCTGTCTCCGACCGTTTTCGATACCCACACCTTGCCGACCTTCGCGCTCGAGCGGGACCGGCCGGAACGAGAAAGGCACTCGCGATGAGACTGTCACTGCGTTACGACATGCGTGCACCGGCAATCGGAGCTCCGGCCGTCGATCTCTACCAGGCCGCGGTCGAGCAGACCGGCTGGGCGGATTCGCTCGGGTTCGAGACCGTGTACATCGCCGAGCACCACGGAGCCGAGGACGGCTACTGTGCCTCCCCGATGATCCTGGGTGCCGCGATGCTCGGGCGCACCGAGCAGATCCACGTCCATTTCTCGGCGCTCGTGGCGGTGCTGCACCATCCGTTGCGGCTCGCCGAAGACCTCGCGACGCTCGACCTGGTGGGTGGTGGCGGTCGCGTCGAGATGACGATGGGGATCGGCTACCGGCCCGACGAGTTCGAGATGTTCGACGTGCCCATGAAGCGCCGTGTCCGGATTCTCGAGGAGATCGTCGAGGTCCTCGACCAGGCGTGGACAGGTGAGCAGTTCGAATTCCGGGGGAAGACGGTGCGGGTGCGGCCGACACCCGCAGGCCCCTCACGCCCCCCGATCTACATCGGAGGCTCGGCAGATGCATCCGCGGCGCGTGCAGCACGGCTCGGCGACAACTACATGCCCGCCGGGTCGGAGAAGGAACGGCTGTACGAACTGTACGACGCCGAGCGTGTCCGGTTGGGGCTGCCGATTCCGCCGCGTCCCGCTCCGGCAGGGCCGCTCTTCCTGCATGTGACGGACGATCCCGACCGTGATTGGGAACTGCTCGCGCCGCACCTGAAATACACCACCAACATGAATGCGCAGTGGGCCAAGGAACGCGGTGTCGGGACGACGGGGTACACGCACGTCGAGACCGTCGACGATCTGAAGAAGCAGCCGCAGTTCGTGGTACTCACACCCGAACAGTGCGTGGAGTTCGCGCAGGAACGGGGCAACGACTCGGAGCTGATGTTCCAGCCGCTGATGGGTGGTCTCCATCCCGAAATCGGTTGGCGCAGCCTCGAACTGTTCGCCTCTGACGTTCTTCCCGCGCTCGAGAAGCTCGGTCTGCGCGACCCGGTCGCGTCGCGGTCGAGCTCGGCCTCGGCATAATCAGCGGGAACCATCAGGAAACGAGGGAGTCGATCATGAGGTTTCGATCGGTTGCGTGTGCGATCGCAGGTGTCACTGCGGGCGCGACGGTGTTGACGGCCTGTGCTGAATCGACGGGCGCGGGCGGACAGGGCGGTGGCGCCGGTGTCGACTACGGGGCGAGCATCGAGGAGTACCAGGAGGCGTTCGAGTCCGTCGACCCGATCGTCATTCACACTCAGTCGCCTGCCGCGAAAGGTGCGTCGGGCGGCCAGCACATCGAGAACTACGCTGAAGCTGTGTCCGAGTGGTCGGGCGGCAAGATCACCTTCGACGTCGTGTACTCGAACGGTGTGGCGTCACCGACCGAATCGGACAACGCGGTGCAGGACGGCCGGCTCGACCTTGCCCAGGTCATGGGTGCGTACGAACCGCAGGAGTACCCGGTCACCTTTGCGCTCAACAACGCAAGTGTGTTGTCGGACAACAGCGTGGTCGTCGGGAGCCTGTCGTCCAATGCGTGGCCGGTCGATGTGGCGTTCTCGACACCGGAGTTCTTGGCCGAGTACGAGGACCACGACATGAAGGTACTCTTGCCGTCGTTCAACTCGGGTTCGATCGCCCTGATCTGTGGGCAGGCCCGAAACGACCTGGCCGAGTTGAAGGGCCAGTCGATCGCGTCCGGTTCGGCGACCCTCGGTACACAGGTCACCGCCCTCGGCGGCAATCCCGTGTCGATCGGATACACCGAGTACTACGAGAGTCTCCAGCGCGGAGTCGCGGCGTGCGCGGCCACCACGCTCACCGCAGGCATGATCGCGGGCATCATGGAGGTCGCGCCCCACGTCGTGATCGATTCCGAGGCGGGATTCGTGAACACCTCGGGTGCACTCGCGATGAACATCGATGTGTGGGAAGAACTTCCGCTCGTGGCGCAGCAGCTGATGTGGGATCGTCTCGACACGTTCGTCGAGGGCAGCATGAACAAGATCTGGGAGGGCACTGTCGATGCATCGGCGACCATCGCCCAGTTCGACGGTTCGGCCGAATCGTTCGCCGACGACGCCCGCGACGCATTGATCGAGAAGAACGAGGCGATCGTGGACGGGCTTGCGCAGACGGCTCCCGGCGGCGACGAATTCGTGTCGCGGGTGCGCGACGCCGCAGCGAAGTGGAAGACGACGGTGACCGATCTGGGTTACGACGACGCTGTCGACTACGCGGGATTCGCCGAGTGGTACAGCCCTGAGAAGCTCGATACCACGGCATTCGTCGACACCCTGTTCGACGAGGTGCTGCTCGAACACCGTCCGTCCTGAGCGCCATGCGATGAGCCGTGAACATCATGTGCGAAACATTTAGTTGACAACATGATGTTCACGGCTCACGCTGTGTATATGACAGACGACGAATTCACCCCACCGAACCCCAGTCGCGACCGAGCTCACCGCGAGTACGCCGGCCTGTTCCGGATCGCCGAACGTCACGGCGCCACCGCGGAACAGCGTGCGCGTCAATCTCATCCGGAGATGCTCGATCCGCTCGGCGCGATCCGCATCGTCGCCGCACTCGCCGGCGGCGTCCACCAGCCGGGGCCCGAAGAACCCGAAGTGGATGCCGCCGACATCACGGCCGCTCTGGGGCTCATCCCGAAGGCCAGGGTCGAGATGGACCAGCTGGAGGCGCTGGTTCTCGGCATCGCCCGTGAACGGGGGATGACCTGGCAGGAAATCGCCTTCGGACTCGGGTTGGGAAGTACGCAGGCAGCCCGACAACGCTACGAGCGACTGGTGAAACGCACCGAATCCTGATCTGCGTCAGGGAGTGTGCGGATCCGCCCGCTTGATCGGCGGTGCCGTCTTCCAGTCGGGCATCCCGAGTTCCGGAGTCCCCACCACTGCCTTGCCGCCGGACAGGTGGGTCCACTGGGCGTGGTTGAGTTGATGGATGGTGAAGCAGGCGTCGAGCGCGTTGGAGAAGCCCATCGCGTCCTGACTCTGGTTGACCGACTCCTTCACGAGTAGCGCTGCCATCGTGGGCACCTGGGCGATGCGGCGAGCGAACTCGAGGGTCTTCGCAGTCAGATCCTCCGCGGGGAAGACCTTGCTGACCATGCCGAGCGCACGTGCATCCTCGGCGTCGAGGCTGTCGCCGGTGAGGAGCAGTTCCTTGGCCTTCCGTGGGCCGAATTCCCAAGGATGACCGAAGTATTCGACACCGCACATACCCAGTCGTGTTGCGACGACGTCGGCGAACTGCGTGTTCTCGGCAGCGACGATGAGGTCACAGGCCCACGTGAGCATCAGCGCGGCGGAGAAGACGTTTCCGTGCACCTCGGCAATGGTGATCTTGCGGAGATCCCTCCAGCGGCGGGTGTTCTCGTAGAAGTAGTGCCACTCCTGGTGGAACCGCGACTCGACGGCGTCCTTCGTGCCACCGGTGCAGGCGTACGACCAGTGTTGGTCGGGCCCGGGGTTCCGCTCGGCAAGGTAGTCCGGGCTGCCGAGATCGTGCCCGGAGGAGAAGACCGGGCCGTTGCCGGCGAGGATCACCACGCGCACGTCGTCGTCGGCCTCAGCACGGAGAAATGCTGCCGTGAGCTCGACGAGGAGCCCGCGGTTCTGGGCATTGCGGTACTTGACGCGGTCGAGGACGATGCGGGCGATGGTGCCCTCGTCGTGGGTCTCGTACTGCAGGTACTTGTACTCGGTGGTTGCCCGAGGATCAGTGGTCACGGGGAGTCCTTCCTGGGACAGGCTCAGACGGCCTGAGGTGAGGTGGAGACGAGTGCGTGTGCTTGGTCGAGCAGGGCCTGGGACACGCTGTGGAAGCGCTTACCGAGTTCTTCGTCGACCTTGCCTGCGCACGCGCGGGCGTGGGTGCCCTCGAGGATGATGGCGAGTCGGTAGCAGGCCAGAACCTGGTACCAGTCGAATCCGGTCATGTCGCGGCCGCTCGTCTCGCCGTACCGTGCGATGAGCTCGTTTCGGGACGGCAGTCCGTCAAGTCGGCGGGCCAGGCCTTTCGTGCGGGGCTCGTCCGGGTCCGGCCACGTCGCGAGCAGGTGCCCGAGGTCGAGAAGGGGATCGCCGATCGTCGCGAGCTCCCAGTCGACGACAGCGGCGACCTCGGGGCTCTCGTGCCGGAACATGACGTTGCCGAAGTGGAAATCGCCGTGAATGATGCCCTTGCTCCACTCGGCGGGGCGGTGTTCGTCGAGCCACGCGCCGAGTTCGTCGACCCCGTCGAGATCGGGTCCGGGCCAGCCGTCCAGCTCGTGATACGAGTCGAGCTGCTTGCGCCAGCGTCCGACCTGTCGGCCGATCCAGCCGTCGGCGCGATCGACCTGTGCTTGTCCGAGCGCTGTGGGATCGACGCGACCGAGTGCTGCCGCGGCGTCGACCATGGCCAGGCCCATCGCGTGCTGCAACTCCACCGACGACGCGTGCGGTTCCGGCACGTCGGTGGTGGCGGTGAAACCGCTGATTGCATCCATGACGAAGAAGGTGAAGCCCATGACGTCCGGATCGTCACATGCGGCGACGAGCCGGGGGTGGGGGACGTCGGTGCCGCCGAGGGCGGTGAGGATCCGCGCTTCCCGGCGCATGGTTTCGTCGCTGTTGCTGCGTTTGTGCAGCGGTGGCCTGCGGAACACGTACTCGCGGCCGTCCCTGACGAAGCGGACCAGGATGTTCTGGGTTCCGCCGGTCAGAGGGACGGTATCGGTGATCGGCCCGGTGCCGACGCCCTTACTGTCGAGCCAGGACGTCAGGGTGCCGACGTCCAGCATCTCCCGATCGCTCATCGGGTTCACCTCGTCTTCGATCATGGTCCGGGGCGCGGGCCCGCCGCGGAGCGGATGTACAGGTAGGTGACCGGGGCCACTCTTCACCGCACTCTACACATTCGTGCAAACCATTGTCATGATTAGCTTCACATTCAGGCGCATGATTGTTAGAGTCCGAGGACGGCGCCCGGCTGCTGCGGAAGTGGACCGGCGAGGGCTCGGACAACCCCGGATCGTTCAATTCAGGTGGTGCAATGGGTATCGAAATGGTTCTCGACATGGCGACCTCGGTCGTCCCGGACCGCGTGGCCATCGGCCGCCGCGAGTCGGGGCTGACCTATGCTCAGCTCGACGACGTGGCGTCGGGGGGCGCGACCGTCCTGAAAGAACGAGGCGCAGCGCACCTCGTCTTCGTGGGCATCAACGGGCCGATCCTGCCCGTCCTCACATTCGCGGCGGCGAAAGCGGGAATCCCGATCGCGCCCCTGAACTACCGGCTCGCGACCGAGCAGCTGCGCGACCTCGTCGCTCAGCTGGACACGCCGCTGATCGTCGCGGACCCCGCCTACAGGGACAAGCTCGAGGGCGCCGCCGAACACCTGCTGACCAGCGACGAATTCTTCGCCGCCGCACGCGCGGCCGGACCGTCCGATCACCTGCCCGCCGACGACGATGCCGCCGCGGTCGTGCTGTTCACCTCCGGCACCACTTCCGCGCCCAAGGGCGTGTTGCTCCGTCATCACCACCTCACGTCGTACCTGTTCAACACCGTCGAATTCGGTTCTGCCGGTGAGGAACAGGCGACGCTGATCAGCACACCGCCCTACCACATCGCGGGAATGGGTGCGGTCCTGAGCAACATCTACGCGGGTCGCCGCATGGTGTATCTGCCCGACTTCGCGCCGCAGCGATGGCTCGATCTCGTACGTCAGGAAGAGGTCACGAGCGCGATGGTGGTGCCCACGATGCTCGCCCGCGTCGTCGAACATCTCGGCGGAGAATCTGCGGGCGCTCCGAAGCTCGCGTCGCTCGCGTACGGCGGAGCCCGGATGGCCCAGCCCGTCCTCGAACGAGCTCTCGTCGCATTCCCCGACACCGGTTTCGTCAACGCCTACGGACTGACCGAGACCAGTTCGACGATCGCTGTGCTCGGACCCGATGATCATCGCGAGGCACTCTCCGATCCCGCCCTGCGTCATCGTCTGTCCTCCGTCGGACGGATCGTGCCCGGCATGGAGGCGCAGATCCGCGCAGAGGACGACATCACCGTGCTGGCCGACGGCGACACCGGGCTCCTGTGGGTCCGCGGCGCGCAGGTCAGCGGCGAATATATGGGCAAGGGCTCGGTACTCGACGCCGACGGCTGGTTCCCCACCCGCGACCGCGCCCGGATCGACGACGAGTTCCTGTTCATCGGTGGTCGCGCGGACGACACGATCATCCGCGGTGGCGAGAACATCGCACCCGCCGAGATCGAGGACGTCCTCGTCCGCCATGACGATGTCCGCGAGGTCGCCGTGGTCGGTATCCCCGACGACGAATGGGGCGAACGGATCTGCGCCGTCATCGTGCCGGTCGGCGACACCCATGCCGAGCCGGAAGAGGTGCGCACGTGGTGCCGCGAGCGACTGCGTGGATCCCGCACCCCGGACGACGTGGTCTTCGTCGACGAACTCCCCAAGACCGCTACCGGCAAGCTGGTGCGCCGCGACCTGGTCGCGCAGGTCACCGCCGAATCCGTCTGAGATCGAGGTCCTGTGTCTACTGTTCCCAGCCGCCAGTGGGTACTGCGTTCCCGGCCGTCGGGTCGCCCGAGCGCATCCGATGTGGAGCTCGTCGATATTGTTGTCGGCTCTCCCGAGCCGGGGTTCGTGCGGGTGGAGAACCTCGTGATGTCCGTCGAGCCGTACATGCGCGGCAGGATCGGCGGGGAGGTCAACTACGCCGAGCCGTATCCGCTGGACGAGCCGATGCTCGCCCCCGTGATCGGCCGCGTCACGGACTCTGCCGACGAGTCGGTTCCCGCCGGCTCGCTCGTGAAGCACGAGTACGGCTGGCGTGAACACTCTCTCGTGCCGGCAGGCGAGTGCACCGTGCTGGCGCACGACGATCTGGCGCCCGCCGACCATCTCGGACCCATGGGGATCCCCGGAATGACAGCGTGGGTGGGGTGCGAGCGAATCGCACGTATCGAGGCGGGCGACGTGGTGTTCGTGTCGTCCGCGGCCGGGGCCGTCGGGTCCACCGTCGTGCAGATAGCAAAACTGCGGGGCGCCACCGTGATCGGCAGTGCAGGCAGCGCCGAGAAGGTCGCTCTGGTCCGTGAACTCGGGGCCGATGCCGCGTTCGACTACCACGACGGTTCCGTCAAGGATCTCCTGCGCGTGGCGATGGCCAAGGTAGGAGCAACCGGACTCGACGTCTACTTCGACAACGTCGGAGGTGAGCATCTCGAGGCCGCGATCCGAGTGATCAACGACCACGCGCGGATCGCTCTGTGCGGGATGATCAGCATCTACAACTCCGCAACCCCGCAGCCCGGGCCGAACAACCTCATCAAACTCGTCTGGCGCCGGGCACGGATGGAGGGCTTCCTCCTCCGCGACCACCTCGATGCGCGTGAGGAGTTCGAGGAGCGGATGGCCGAGTGGCTGCGCATCGGCGCGGTCCGCGGTGTCCACACGGAGTTCCGCGGCGGTGTCGAGGGTGCGTGGGATGCGTTCCTCGGCATGCTCGACGGCACCGCGACCGGCAAGGCAGTAGTACCACTCACCGCTGATCCTGCCGACCAGGACCGCAAGACACGCGAATCCGGCGGGATCATCTCGTCCTACAAGGAGGCAACACGATGACCGACCAGGCACTGCCACTGGAAGGCAAAGTCGCACTCGTCACCGGCGGAAGCCGGGGCCTGGGGCGCGAGATGGTGCTGGCGTTCGCGAAAGCCGGTGCCGACACCGTCATCGTCAGCCGCAAGATCGACAGCTGCGAGAAGCTCGCCGCCGAGGTCACCGAGACCACCGGACGTAAAGCCCTTCCGATCGCATGCCATGTCGGGGACTGGGATGCACAGGAAGCTCTCGTCGAGCAGGTGTACGCGGAATTCGGCAAGATCGACATCCTCGTCAACAACGCGGGCATGTCGCCGCTCTACGACTCCCTCGGCAGCATCACGGAAGCATTGTTCGACAAGGTCTTCGACGTGAACCTCAAGGGCGCGTTCCGTCTGACGACCCTGGTCGCCCCGCGCATGGTCGAGGCAGGCGGAGGCTCCGTGATCAACATCAGTTCCATCGCGTCGGAACGACCCACGCCGAGCGACCTGCCGTACGCGGCGGCCAAGTCTGCACTGAACATCATCACCAAGGGCTTCGCGCAGGAGTACGGGCCGACTGTGCGCGTCAACGCGATCATGGCCGGTCCGTTCCTGACCGATATCAGTAAGTCGTGGGACATGGACGTCGTCGCGGAGAAGTTCAAGACACTTCCGCTGCAGCGCGCAGGCAACCCCGACGAGATCATCGGCGCCGCGCTCTACCTCGCCGGCCCCGGCTCCACCTTCACCAGCGGCGCGATCATCCCGGTCGACGGCGGCCGCACCGCGATGCGCTGAACCGCACGCACCGAATACTTTTCGAGAAAGGAACGCGCATGAGCTGGGGTTTCGAGACAGATCCTGAGTACCAAGAGGTCCTCGACTGGGCCGAGGAATTCGTGAAGAGCGAAGTCGAGCCCGTCGACAAGGTGATCACCCACGCGTGGGACCTGAAGGACCCGCTGCGTCAGAAGCTGATCCCGCCACTGCAGGAGAAGGTGCGGGAGAAGGGCCTGTGGGCGACGCACCTCGGACCGGAACTCGGCGGCCAGGGATTCGGGCAGCTCAAGCTTGCGCTGCTCAACGAGATCGTGGGGCGCACCCACTCGGGTCCGATCGTGTTCGGTGCGCAGGCACCGGATTCGGGTAACACCGAGATCCTCGCCCACTACGGCACGCCTGAACTCAAAGAGCGGTACCTGAAGCCGCTGATCAACAACGAGATCGTCTCGTGCTACGCGATGACCGAACCCCAGGGCGGGTCGAACCCGGTCGAGTTCGAGACCAACGCCGTCCTCGACGGTGACGAATGGGTCATCAACGGCGAGAAGTGGTTCGGAAGCAACGCCCGCTTCGCTTCGTTCTACATCATCATGGCGGTCACCGACCCTGAGGCCGAGCCGCACAAGCGCTTGTCGCAGTTCATCGTGCCGGCAGACACTCCCGGGCTCGAGATCGTCCGGAACACCGGCGTGTGGGGTCACGACTACGAGGTCGGAACCCACGCCTACACGCGGTGGACCGATGTGCGGATCCCGAAGGACCACATCCTCGGCGGCGTCGGCCAGGGATTCGAGGTCGCGCAGACCCGCCTCGGCGGCGGGCGCATCCACCACGCGATGCGCACGGTGGGCCTGGTCCAGGCAACACTCGACATGATGCTCGAGCGCGCCGTGTCGCGTACGACGCGTGGCAAGCGTCTCGGCGACCAGCAGATGGTCCAGGAGATGATCGCCGATTCGTGGTTGCAGCTCGAGCAGTTCCGGCTGCTGGTGCTGCGCACCGCGTGGCGCATCGACCGGTACAAGGACTACCGCAAGGTCATCAAGGACATCGCCGCGGTCAAGGCCGCAATGCCGAAGGTGCTGCTCGACGTCACCTCCCGCGCGGTGCAACTGCACGGGTCGCTGGGTGTGTCGAAGGAACTTCCGTTGGGCAAATGGCTGTTCGAGAGCTACCACATGGGTCTCGCCGACGGCGCGACCGAGATCCACAAGGTCGGTCTGGCCCGGCAGCTGTTGCGCGACGCCACACCGCACGACGGTCTGTTCCCGAGCTACCACCTGCCCGAGCTCGAGGAGCTCGCGCGTCGCAAGTTCGCGGCGCAGTTGGCGGGTCTCGAAGACTGATGCGGTAGAAAGGGGCCGGAGCGTGAACGCTCCGGCCCCTTTCCGGTTCAGTTGTCCGACGAGATGACGAACGCCGTCGACCCTGCCAATCCGTTGGAGACGGTGACGACGGACCGTTTCGCGCCCGGAATCTGTCGTTCCCCGGCCCGACCGGTCACCTGGTAGGCCGCTTCGGTCAGCTGTGTCATGCCGTGAAGTCTGCCCTCGGCGAGGCACCCACCGCCCGTGTTGAGCGGCAGTGACCCGGTGGGGCGGGCGTTGCCGTCGTCGATGAACGAGGCGGCCTCTCCGCGGCCGCAGAAACCCATCCCTTCGAGCCATGTGTACGTGAAGATCGAGAATCCGTCGTACAACTGCGCGATGTCGATTTCGTCGCGGCCGATTCCGGCTGCACTCCACAACCGGTCGCCGGTGGTTTCGGATCCTGCGAGGATGTCTTCGAGGGTCATGGGTACCCCGGTGGCCCCGATATGGTTGCTCGCGGCGTACCCCGAGATCAATGCCGGGGGATTGGGTAGGTCGCGGGCGCGGTCGGCGCGAGTGAGGACGATCGCGACGGCGCCGTCGACTGGCAGGTCGCAGTCCAGCATGGTGATGGGGTCGGCGATCATTCGCGACGACAGGTATTCGTCCGTCGTCAGAGTCTTGCCGCGGAAGAACGCGTTCGGGTTCAGGTGAGCGCGTTCACGGTTGTCGACGACGAAGCGCGCGAACGATTCTCGCGTTGCACCTGCGAGGTCGAGGTAGCGGCGGGCGGCCGTGGCTGCCCAGCCGGCAGGCATCGAGAAGCCGTACGGCGCGAAGAACTGGTCCTTGCCGCCTGCCCGCGCGGAGGCGAAGTTCGAGTACCTGCCCTGCGGCATGTGCAGGGCCCGGTAGAGGACGACGTGCGTGCAGGTCCCGGCGACGAGTGCGTTGATTGCATCGATGGCCGCGTGGGTGACCATCGGCATGGTGTTGCCGAGCCACGTGATGTTGTCTCGGATCCTCAGCGCTCCGGCGAGGTGCCCCGGGGTGACGACGTCGATCCCGTCGCGGTTGCCCTTCTCGCCCCCGTAGACCGGCATGGTCGGGGTGGTTGCGAGTCCGTCGACGTCCGCGCGGGTCAGGCCGGCATCTGTGAGGGCTGCGTCGGTGGCTTCGACCGTCAACGACAGGAGACTTCGTGGATTGCGTCGGATGAGTTCGGTGTAGCCGATGCCGGCGATCGCGACCTGGTCACGGTATTCCCACATGTCAGGCACTCCTCGGTTGGGATGCGGGTCGGAACTGGGGCACGACGTCGCCGGGTGCGAGTTCTTCGAACGTCACTTCCAAGGGCAGCCCGATCCGCAGGTCATCGGCGTCGGCGTCGACGAGGTTGGTGGTGATCAGCAGATTCGCCTGCTCTTCGAGTTCGGCGACCGCGACGATGTACGGCAGGTGATCGGCGAAGCCGGGAGCCGGGGCGTCGTGCATCACCGTGTAGGAGTAGAGCGTCGCGCGACCCGACATGCCCGCCCATGACAGCTCGGAGGCGCCGCAGGCTGTGCACGCGTCTGCCGGAAGATGCTGGTAGCGGGCGCAGGAGTCGCAATGTTGCACCACCAGGCGCCGCTCGCGGGCGGCGTCCCAATAGGGTGCTGTCGTCTCATCGGCGAGTGGTAGGGGTTTGGGTGGGGTCTCGGTGGGAGTCATCGGTCCTCGGTTCGACATTGACATCTATTGCAGATAATGGTGATCATCTATTGTGATTGTGTGATGCCGATCTCGGCCCGTCAAGCTCCATCGCTTCGAAGGTGGGGCCGCTGGATATGCAGTACAGGCAAATCATTCGCATGAAAGCTTGACTCTCGACGAATCTAGGCGAATGATATGACACATCAAGTGATGTGGATCACGACAGGTAGGCGAAACCATGATGCATTGCAGCGTCGAGTCCGAGGTCGGGATCGAAGACATCGACCTCGGTCGAGTCGGCGAAGTACTCACCGCACTTGTCCAGATGCTTACGACATGACCTTCGGGCGTCCCCGCACGCCTGCCCCCTCACATCAGCGGAGTTGACATGAGCGCATCCCCGAGCGCTTCCAGCAAGCCGAGCAGTCGGCTACTGCTGCTCATCGAGATACCTGCAGTCATCGTGCTGTTCGTGATGATGCTCCACGTGACGGCGAACGCGCTCATGCGAGCGCTCGCGTCGTCGCCCATCCCGAACACGCTCGAAGTTACCCAGTACATCTATGTCCCGATCATCGCCCTGCTCGGCTTCATGGCCGCACAGGCGAGGGGAGAGCACATCGTCGCGGACCTCGTGGCGCACTACTTCCCCACGCGGATCAGACGAGCAGTGCTGTTCTTCGGATACATGCTCGGTGTCGTGGTCTTCTTCGGATTTGCGTGGTTCGGCCTCGAAGAAGCCCTCCACTCCCGCGACATCGGAAAGACTGCAGGCGTTTCGACCGTCGTGGCGTGGCCCGTGTACTTCCTCGTTCCCATCGCCTTCGGTGTCCTGTGCGTGCAGTTCGCCCTTGCAGGGGTGCGTGCCCTCCGCGGAGGGGAGGACTCGGTCGACGCGACCGACGCCGAGGTAGCCCGCATCACCGACGAGATCGATGAAGAAGCCGGTGTATCCGCCGCTTCTGCAACCGCGCCGAATGCAACCGCGCCGAATTCGGAGAGCAAATGACTACCACTACCACTGCCGAAGCGCGGGACTCGAGCCCCACTCCACCGGTTGTCGGTCCCAGCAAGAAGTTCTCGACCCGATCATGGGTGTTGTTCGGTGCTCTGATGGTGCTGCTACTGGGGTCGACTGCCGCGATCTTCATGCCGCTGACTCCGGTCGCGATCGGCTGCGCAGCGCTGGTGATGATGATTACGCTGCTGTGCCTGCGGGTTCCGGTGGCACTGACGATGATCGTCCCGTCGTTCGCCGGCCTCTACGCGATGCGTGGCGAGCGGACGGTGACAAGTGCGCTCACGTCTCTTCCCTACGACGAGGTGGCGAGCTGGACCCTCAGCGTCGTGCCGATGTTCGTGCTCATGGGCCTGTTGCTGTGGCGCTCCGGCATGACCGATTCGCTCTATACCGCTGCTCGTCAGTGGTTGGGCTGGCTTCCGGGCGGTCTCGCGGTGGGCACCAACATCGCCGGCTCCGGTCTCGCTGCGGTCAGTGGGTCCACGACCGGAACCACCTATGCTCTCGGCCGCATCGGCATTCCCGAGATGCTCAAGGCCGGATACGACCGACGACTCGCGGTCGGCGCGGTGTTGGTCGCAGGCCTACCCGGTCAGCTGATCCCGCCGAGCATCCTGCTCGTTCTGTACGCGGGCATCGCCGAGGTCCCCGTCGGTAAGGCGCTGCTCGCCGGTATCGGCCCCGGCATCCTCGTCTCGCTCATGTTCACGATGGCGATCATCCTGATTGCCGTCTTCGCCAAGGACGTCGCGGGGACGAAGGAAAGCCGGATCGAGGCATCGAGCGTCTCGTGGAGCACGCGATTCAAGAGCCTCGTGTCGATCTGGCCCATTCCGGTCCTGGTGATGGTGATCATCGGTGGAATGTTCTCGGGCATCTTCACCGCCACCGAGGCCGGCGCGGTTGCCGCGCTCTGCTCGGTCGGTGTCGTCTTCATCTGGAAGCGCAAGACCGGCGGCGCGAGTCGCGCGCTCCTCGACGGTTCGATCGGTACCGTCTCGACGGTCGGTGCGGTCTTCCTCCTGCTCGTCGGCGTCGAGGCGCTTTCCCGCATGATGACCTTGACCGGCATCAGCAACGGATTCGCCGATCTGATCACCGATATGAACCTCGGGCGGGTCGAATTCCTCCTGCTGATGATGGTGGTCTACCTGATCCTCGGCGCCTTCATGGATCCGCTGCCGATGATGGTGCTCACCGTGCCGATCCTGATCCCGACGCTCGAGAGTCTCGACATCTCGATGCTGTGGTTCGGTGCGTTCGTCGTCTTCATGGGTGAGCTCGCGATCCTCTCGCCGCCGGTCGGCATCCTGGCGATGATCGTCCATTCGATCGTGAAGGATCCGAAGGTGAACCTGGGCAAGGATATTCCGCTCAAGGATGTGTTCGTCGCCGCTGCATGGTTCCTGCCGATGGCGATCGTCGTCGTCCTGATCCTGATCTTCTTCCCGGAGATCTCGACGTTCCTGCCCGATCATTCGAGTGGCGGCTGAGCGTCGTCCTGACACTGGGTGTGTCGACGCCCTCGCGCTGGTGGCCCTGTAGGGGCGCGGTGGCGGGGGCGTCGTCGTCGGTTCGGGAAAGTACTCACCGCGAACACTTGCCCTAATCTATGAGCATCATTATAGTGAACTAGGTAACGTTCACCCGGGGATGCAGGCGCACATTTGCCGCCCCGAACCATCACACGGCGAAGGAGTGGACATGAGTGCAGGGAACACCGAGGGAACTGAAGCTGCGAACGGCAACCGTCTGCGTTGCAACAACTGCGGCTCGGAAGCCATCGTCACCAAGGCAGGCGGCTCGTCGCTGACCTGCTGCGGCGCAGCCCTCGAGATCACGTTCGGCCGATAGCCGACCCCGTCTCGGTCGTCATCACCACACCCCCAGGAGTTCACATGAACGAGGTCGGCAAGCGCTACACGTGCGCCACCTGCGAAACCCAGATCATCTGCGTCAAGAAGGGCGAGGGTCAGTTCACCTGCCACGGGACGCCCATGGAGCTCGTCACGGCGAAGCCACTGCCTTCGTCCGACTAGCTGACACCGAAGAAACATGGCTGCGTCAGACGCGGCATCGTACGAGAAGAAGGAGCGCGCAATGGCTGGTCCACTCGACGGACTCGTAGTGATCGACGCGAGCTGGGGCATGCCGGCTGCAATCTCGACGATGATGCTGGCCGACTACGGAGCCCGCGTCATCAAGATCGAGCGCCCCGGCGGGGGTCCCGACGCGGGGGCGAACGTGCGCAAATCGACCGACCGCGGTAAGTGGAGTGTCGAAGCAGATCCGCATACCGACGAGGGACGCGCAATGATTCGCGGTCTCGCCGCGAACGCCGATGTGTTCGTCGAATCGTTCGGTGTCGGCAAGGCCGACGCGCTGGGGCTCGGCTACGACGAGCTGCACGCGGAATTCCCCGAACTCGTCTACGTGTCGGTCACCGGATACGGCACCACCGGACCCCACGCCGACCGGCCCGGCTACGAGGCGCTGCTCAATGCGCGCCTCGGGCAGATGGCCGAGCAGACCGGGCACCGCGAGGGCCCCATCTTCATGGGCCACCCGACCGTGTCGTACGGCACCGCGTTCATCACGACGATCGGCATCCTGTCGGCGTTGCGAGCCCGAAAGATCAACGGCACCGGCCAGAAACTCGACACTTCCCTGCTCGACGGCATGCTCTCGATCGCGTCGATGAACTGGTGGTGGAACGAGAAGGACATCTCGTACCTCGCCCGCAGCGGTACGCAAAAGGGCTTCGGCAACAAACGCCTCATCACCGACCCGTTCAAGTGCGCCGACGGCAAGTGGCTCATCGTTCATACCGGCGGTCCCGGCGCGTACAAGCGCACGATGGACATCCTCGGATTCGGTGACCGGACCCAGACCATCGACGGACCCGAGATGGCAGTGCCGCTCGACGACGTCGAACTCGATATCGCCCGCAACCAGGTTCCCGAGACGTTCGCGCAGCGGAACCGCGACGAATGGCTCGAACTGCTGCACGCGGCGGATATCGCTGCGCTGCCGCTCAATCACCCCGAGGACGTCTTCGAGGACGACCAGGTGACGTTCGCAGGTGTACCGATCGAGCTGCCCGACGACGAACACGGCACGATCAAGCAGATCGGCCCGGTGATCCGCTTCGAGAAGACGAAGCCCGCGACCCCGGCACCCGCGCCGAAGGTCGGTGAGCACAACTCCCGCACGGCCGAGATCGTTCGATCCGATGTCTGGGCACCCCTGTCGGACAAGCCTGCTCCGGTGACACGGCCGCTGCAGGGCGTGAGGATCCTCGATTTCAGCTCCTACTTCGCCACCGGATTCGGCGCTCGCCTGCTGTCCGATCTCGGTGCCGACGTCGTCAAGATCGAGCCGCTCATCGGCGACCAGATGCGCCCGCTCGGCGACCTGTTCGAAGGCGCCAACCGCGGCAAGCGCAACATCGCCCTGGATCTGAGATCGCCCGAAGGACAGGAGATCGCGCATCGCCTCGTCGCCGACGCCGACGTGGTGATGCACAACTACCGGCCCGGAAAAGCGGAGAAGATCGCGCTCGGCTACGAGACGCTGAAGGCGATCAACCCCGACATCATCTACGCGTACCTTCCCGGATTCGGTTCGGCCGGACCGAAGTCGAGCCTCAAGTCGTTCGCGCCGATGGTGTCCGGCATGGTCGGCCTCAACTTCGAGGGCTCCGGCAAGGGCAACCTGCCGATCCGCCGCGTCATCGGCAACGAAGACCTCTACAACGGATTCCTCGGTGCGGTCACGGTTCTGCTCGCCCTCAACCACCGTCTCAACACGGGCGAGACGCAGTCCGTCGAGAGCCCACAGCTGCACTCGAGTCTGTTCGTCGTCAGTGAGCACTCCGTGACACTCGACGGAAAGGCGCTTCCCGCGCACGAACTCGATGCCGACCAGACCGGATGGTCGCCGCTCTACCGCCTGTACCGAACGGCGGACGGGTGGATCGCGATCGCTGTGTTCGGCGACGCGGCGTTCACGCGTCTCGCCGGCGCGCTCGGCAATCCGCAGCTTGCGACGGATGCGCGCTTCGCGACGAACGCCGCCCGTGCGGCCAACGCCGACGCACTCGCCGAGGCCCTGACCACCCTGTTCGCCGCCCTCGGCAGCGAGGACGCGTTCAAGGCTCTCGACAGCAACAACGTACCTGCAGAAATCCCGCTCGACTACCCGATCATGCCCGAGTTGCTCTGGGAAGAATGGGCTCTCGACTCGAACCGAGTTGTCGAGCACCACCATCCCGAGTACGGCTGGTGCCGCGAGGTCGGCATGGTCATGCACCTGTCCGACACCCCCGGAGCGTTCAAGGGCGGCGCGCCGGTGCTGGGTGAGCACTCGCAGGAGATTCTCACCGAACTCGGCTACACCTCCGACGAGGTGACCTCACTCATGGCATCCGTGTGTGCACTGCCGTCCGATCGTGCACTGCCCACGGCAGCAGCGAAGGAAGACTGACCATGGACATCACCTATCCGCCGGAGGCGGAGCAGTATCGCGCATCGCTTCGTGAACTTCTCGAATCGAATCTCCCCGACGACTGGAAGGGGATCGGCGCCCTTCCCGGAGAGGAGCAGGAGCAGTTCCTCGAAGCGTGGCGAAAAGTGCTGTCGGACAACGACCTGCTTGCGGTGTCCCTGCCGCGTGAATACGGCGGCGGTGGACTGTCCGATATCGAGCAGGTCGTGCTCAATGAGGAACTGATGCGCCTCGGGGTTCCGGAGGGGACCGAGAACGACACGCTCGGCATCAAACTCCTGTGCAACACCATGGCGGTCCTCGGTACCGAAGAGCAGAAGGAATACTTCATTCCGAGGACGCTGTCCGGTGAAATCTCCTGGTGCCAGGGGTATTCGGAGCCGGAGGCCGGCTCCGACCTGGCGGGCCTACGGACACGTGCGGTGCTCGACGGTGACGAGTGGGTCATCAACGGTCAGAAGACGTGGACCTCGGCGGGCAGTAGCGCCAACTGGATCTTCGCGATCTGCCGGACAGACGCGACGGCCGTCAAGCACAAGGGCCTGTCGTTCCTGCTGGTCCCGATGGATCAGCCCGGTGTCGAGGTCCGTCCGATCGTCAACGCCGCGGGCTACACCGCCTTCAACGAGGTGTTCTTCACCGATGCGCGCACCGCAGCAGCGAATGTGCTGGGTGAGGTCAACGGAGGCTGGAATACCACGAACACCCTGCTCGGCTTCGAGCGTGGGGTGCGTGCCACCACCGACGCGGTCCGGTTCGGCCGCGAGATCGACCGTCTCATCGAACTGGCCCGCGAACGAGGTCTCACGTCGGATCCGCATATCCGTCAGGAACTCACGTGGTGCTGGCAGCGGGTGCAGACGATGCGCTTCCGCGGCTACCGCGCGTTGACGAAGCTGCTCGCGGGCGGGCGCCCCGGCACCGACGGCTCGTTCTCCAAGATCTACTGGGCAGAGTTCTTCCAGCGCTACACCGAGGTCGGGCTCGAGATCCTCGGACTCGAAGCGTTGACTCCGGAAGGGCAGGGTAACAACGGAATTCTGGTCACCCCGCAGCCCGGGACAGAGAACTCTTCGCGCTGCTGGGACGATATCGCCCTCTACTCGCGTGCAGCCACGATCTACGGCGGCAGCTCGCAGATCCAGCGCAACATCATCGGCGAGCAGCTGCTGGGTCTCCCCAAGGAACCGAGGCTCGACAGCGGCCCGTTCCAGGACATCGGGCGACGAAAGACCGCCTGATCTGAGATTCCGCCGGTCTACGGCAGAACGGAACAATCGTGTACTTCGAATTCAACGAGGATCAAGAAGAATTCCGCGCGTCCTTGCGCAGGCTCCTGTCGGAACGCGCACCGATAACCAAGGTACGCGAGGTGGCCGAAACCCGTGGATACGATTCGGCAACCTGGCGGCTGCTCGCATCCGACATGGGGGTGCCCGGTATCCACGTCCCCGAAGAGTTGGGTGGCAGCGGCTTCAGCTTCCTCGAGACATGCGTGGTCGTCCAGGAACTCGGAAGGGTGCTGACGCCGGTGCCGGTGATCACCACGATCGGAGCCCTGGAGGCGATCCGGGGACTCGGTTCGACGTCACAGCAGGCGGAGTTGGTTCCCGGGCTGGCTTCGGGTGAGACGATCGGCACGTTGGCGCTGTCGGGCAACCGCGATCTCGACGTGGACGGTGCGACCGTCCGAGCGTCGGCCGAAGGCGACACGCACACCCTCAACGGGCGGGTCGACTATGTGGCGTTCGGGCACCTCGCCGACCTGTTGGTCGTGCCTGCGGTGACTCCCACCGGCGAGCAGGTCGCGTTGTACGTGGTGGACGCGACTGCAGCGGGCGTGACGATCGAGTCGCGTGAGAGTCTCGACCTGACACGCCCCTTGGCGTCCGTCGAACTGTCCGGTGCCGCCGCACAGTTGCTGGGCTCCGACCAGTCCGCGATCGTGCGTGTCGTCGACCTCGTTCGGATCCTGCTGGCAAACGAGGCCATCGGGTCTTCGAAGGCAGTGCTCGACATGGCGGTCGACTATGCCAAACAACGGGTGCAGTTCAACCGGCCCATCGGCTCGTTCCAGGCGATCAAGCACAAGTGCGCCGATATGGCGATCGCGATCGACTCCGCAGAGGCGACGGTCATGTTCGCATCGATGTCGGCTGCCGACGAGTCGAAGGACCTCCGGCTCTCCGCGCTGATGGCGAAGGCTCAGGGCTCCGAGTGCCTCACGCTGTGTGCGTCGCAGAACATCCAGGTTCACGGCGGCATCGGATTCACGTGGGAAGCGGATCCACACCTGTACTTCCGCCGGGCCAAGGCGATCGAACCGTTGTTCGGAAACAAGGTGCACCACAACGACATGCTGGCCGATCTGGTCGGTATCTGACAGGAGTTGGAGATGACCGCAACGATGCGTCGCCTCGAAGGTGATGTCGCGCTGGTGACAGGTGGTGGCTCCGGGATCGGCGGCGCCTCGGCGATCCGGCTGGCGCAGGAAGGCGCCGCGATCGCTGTCGTCGACGTCAACGTCGACAACGCCGAAGCCACAGCCTCGAGAATTCGCGAGGCAGGTGGTACGGCTGTCGCGTTCGCGGCGGATGTCCGTGACGACACGGCCATGGATGAGATCGTGGCCGATGTGGTGTCGCAGCTCGGCGAGATCAGCGTGGTGTTCACCGCGGCCGGCGTCAGTGGTGCGCGTCTCGACAGTCACGAAGTGACCAGGGAGGACTGGCACGCGGTGCTCGACATCAACCTGTCCGGCACGTTCTTCACCATTCGCAGTGCTTTGCCCTCTCTTCTCCGTCGGGGCGGTGGTGCGGTGGTCACCTGTGGGTCGACTTCGTCGTTCATTGCGACGCAGGGCGGCCTCGCGCCGTACCGCGCGTCGAAGGGCGGGGTGAAGATGCTGACGCAGACGCTCGCCGTCGAGTACGCACCGAAGGGCATTCGGGTCAACAGTGTCTGCCCCGGGGCCGTTCGCACCAACCTCAGTGCCAACACCGCGGCTATCGTGCCGACCACCGGCACCGTGAAGAATCCCTCGAAGCCCCTGAGCGTCCCGCTCGGACGTTACGGCGAGGCTGAGGAAATCGCTTCTGTCGTAGCATTTCTCGCGTCGTCCGATGCGTCGTATGTGACGGGGCAGGCGATCCTCGTCGACGGCGGTGTCACAGCTGAATGAGGGCGCTTGACATCGTCCTAATTCAGTCGCATGATTAGCAGCATAACCGTGAGGGTGATCACTCCGAGTGGAGTAATCCGAAAAGGTGTCGGTGTCACCGGATCTTGCGGTCGATCCTGACAAAGGAGTCCGAAGTGGTCACATTCTCCCGGGCACGTCTGTTGCCCCGCGCCGGCATTCTCGTCACGGCCGGCGCACTACTGCTCACCGGGTGCGCAGAAACCTCGTCCGGCGGCAGTGGCGCCAGCGGAGGCGGCGAAGGCGTCGCCTTCGGTGCAACGATGGAGGAGTACCAGGCGGCATTCGCCGATGTGGACCCCATCCTGCTACACACCCAGTCGCCCAGCACTCAGGGGTCGACCGGCGGCGCGTTCATCGACGCCTACACATCCGCCATCGAAGAATGGTCGGACGGCAAGATCACCTTCGACATCGCCTACTCCGACGCGATTGCGAAGTCCACCGAGATCGACAACGCCATCGTCGACGGCCGACTCGATATCGGGCAGGTCCTCGCCGTGTACGAGCCGCAGGAGTTCCCGGCCACATCGGCCCTGCTCGATGCCAGTGTGCTCTCGGACCAAAGCGTCGTCACCGGAACCCTCCAGTCGAACGCCTGGCCCGCCGACGTCGCCCTGAATACCCCCGAGATCGTCGAAGAGTTCGAAGACAAAGGCATGAAGCTGATGCTTCCCGCCTACAACGCAGGCATGAACGCGTTGTTCTGTTCCGACAAGCGCACCGCGTTGCCCGATTTCCAGGGCCGTAGCGTCTCGGTGGGTAGTACCGCCGGCAATCAGCAGGTCTCCGCACTCGGCTCGACCCCGACGTCCGTTGCCTACACCGAGGCATACGAGGCGCTGCAGCGCGGCGTCATCGACTGCTCGATGCTCAGCCCTGCCGCTGCGCAGATCGGCGGCATCCTCGAGGTCGCGCCGCAGACCGTGATCGATCCGGCGGCAGGCCTCGCCGTGCCGACCGGCAACATGGCGATGAATCTCGATGTGTGGGAATCGCTTCCGCTCGTCGCGCAGCAGCTCATGTGGGACCGGCTCGATGCCTTCATCACGGGAAGCATCGAAGGCAAGATCTGGCCCGTCACCGTCGAATCCGTCCAGGAGATCCAGCAGTACGGCGGATCCATCGAACCGTTCGCCGACGACGCGCGTGTCGCGGTGCAGGACGCGAACAACAAGATCGTCGATGCGATCGCAGAGAACAAGGGCCTGAACGACGGCGCAGGATTCGTCACGTCGGTGCGGGGGAGCGCCGACAAGTGGAGCGAGATCATCGCAGAACTCGGTTACGTCAACGAAACCGACTACAACGGCTTCGCCGCCTGGTACGAGCCCGGCAAGATCGACATCGCGCCGTACGTCGACCAGGTCTACGAGGAGATCTTCCTTCCCTACCGCCCGTCCTGATCTTCGCGGCGGCACCGACCACGTTCCGGAGGGGATGCCCCCTGCGCCCCCTCCGGAACGTCTTCTCGAGAGGGGTACACGATGACCGAACGTCATTCCGGCACGGCCGCAATTGCACTCGACGGTGCGATCGACATGCATTGCCATTTCGGTCCCGAACCACTCGTGGAGATGGCGGCCAAATCGCCGCACAGCGTCGACCCGATCGAGGCGGCGCGCGAGGCCGCCGACCACGGCATGCGGGCAATCGTCCTGAAGGCTCACGAATTTCCCTCGACCGTCGCGGCACATCTTGCCAATGTTGCTGTACCCGAGGTGCAGTCGATCTCAGGAATCTGCCTCGACCACCCTGTCGGAGGTCTGAACCCGCACGCCGTCGAATGCGCATTGCGCGCCGGTGCCAAAGTGGTCTGGTTGCCCACGCTGTCGTCGGAGCAGGATGCGCCGGTCAAGGTGAAGGCATTCTTCGGTGAGAAGGAAGAGGGAATCCGTGTCATCGACGCCGACGGAGCGATCGTCCCCGAAGTGCGCACGATCCTCGACCTGATCACCCAGTACGACGCGGTGCTCGCGACCGGCCACGTGTCTACCGCCGAACATTTCGCCGTGGCACGAGAATACGCGTCGAAAGGTCGTGTTCTCGTCACCCACGCGATGCATGCGACCACCGGCCCGCGCCTGACCGAGCAGGAGGTCGTCGAGCTCGCCGACCTCGGCGCCAGTATCGAATTCGCGGCGCACACCTGCATGGGCGAACCGTCGACATTCGCGAATGTCGTGTCGGCACTGAAGCGGCTCGACCCGGCAAAGGTGGTGCTGGCCACCGACTACGGGTGGACGACCAAGATCCCCCATCCCGCAGCCGGTCTGCACTCCTACGTGAACGCATTGTGGGACGAGGGCATCGACGAAGCCGACCTGAAAGTGATGACCTGCGACAACCCGGCACTGTTGCTGGGCATGCACTAGCCGGCCAGAAGCAAGTACAACTACGAATCAGAAGGAACGTCGAATGACCGACACTCAGGGACGGGTGGCCGGGAAGGTCGCCTTCATCACCGGTGCCGCCCGCGGACAGGGACGATCGCACGCACTGCGGCTTGCCCAGGAGGGCGCCGACATCTATGCCACTGATGCATGCGAGGACATCGCGTCGCTGACCTACGGTATGGCCTCGGAGGAAGACCTCGCCGAGACCGCGCGACTCGTGGAGAAGACGGGGCGCCGGATCATCACCCGCAAGGTCGATGTTCGCGACCAGGCCGGCCTCGATGCGGCGGCGGCCGACTGCGTCGAGCAGTTCGGCCGGATCGACATCGTCAGCGCCAACGCAGGTGTCTGTGGTTGCCGTCCCACCGTCGAACTGACGGAAGACGAGTGGCAGGACATGATCGACATCAACCTCACCGGTGTGTGGAAGACGTCCAAGGCAGTGATCCCGCAGATGCTGCGTACCGGTGGTGGCTCGATCGTCCTGACGAGTTCGGTCGTCACGTACAACGGCTCACGCAACGTGGCCCACTACAACGCATCGAAGCACGGCGTGGTCGGCCTGATGCAGACCCTCGCGGCCGAGTACGGCGGCCAGGGCATCCGCGTGAACGCGGTCCATCCGGGCAACGTCGGCACCGACATGCTCTTCAGCGAGTCGACCCTGCGAGTGTTCTGCCCGGACCTCGAGAACCCGACCATCGAAGACCTGCGTGAGCGGGCTCGCGGACGCAACATCATGGACATGGCGTGGGTCGAGCCCGAGGACATCACCAACGCCGTGTTGTGGCTGGCGTCCGAAGAGGCCCGGTACGTCACCGGCATCTCGATCCCCGTCGACTGCGGTCTCCGCATCAGCTGAGAGGTACATCGGACATGACTGAAGGACGCAACGCAGGACGCAAGGTTCTCATCACCGGCGGTGCAGGCGGAATCGGCGCCGCTGCTGCTCGGCGACTCGTGCAGGAAGGCGCCGCGGTCGCGGTACTCGACCTCGACGGTGCCGCGGCCGAATCGCTCGCAGCCGAACTCCGTGAGGCGGGTGCAACAGCCGTATCGGTGCGCGCAGACGTATCCGACCCCGACTCGGTAGGGCCGGCAATCGACGACGCCGCAGCTCAGCTCGGCGGACTCGACGGGATCGTCACGTGCGCGGGAATCGCAAAATCGGCTCTGGTGCACGAGATGTCGGTGGAGGACTGGAACGACGTCGTCGGCATCAACCTCACCGGCTCGTTCCTGTCGGTCCGCGCCGCACTTCACCACATGCTGAAGGAGCGCCGCTCGTCGGTCGTCACCATCGGTTCGGTGGCCTCGCTGATCTCCGCGAACACCAACACGTGCAGCTACGACGCCTCGAAATCGGGTGTGCTGGGCCTGACCCGTTCCATCGCAGTCGGATACGCGGATCGCGGAGTGCGAGCCAACGCGCTGTGCCCCGGCGTGGTGGACACACCGCTCGCGCAGCGGGCACGCGAAGCCGGTGGCGTGACGAGCACGGCGCTCGCACAGACCCCCCTCGGACGCCGCGCCGAGGTCGACGAGATGGCGTCGGTCATCGGTTTTCTCATCTCCGACGAGTCGTCCTACATGACGGGCTCGACTGTCGCTGCCGATGGGGGGCTCACCGCGCAGTAGTCGGTCTCCCTGCGGCGGTGCGTGTGTGACACTCTGTTTCGTCGAATCGATTCGGCGCAGCATCACTCGAGAATGAAAGGCTCACCCATGGCTTCGACCGGACGCCTCGCCGGTAAGACAGCACTCATCACTGGTGCAGGATCCGGCCTCGGACGGGCTACCGCTCTCCGCTTCGCAGCGGAAGGCGCTGCTGTCGCAGTGGTCGACCTCGACCTCACCGCGGCTGGCGGGGTTGTCGATGAGATTCGCACGTCCGGAGGACGTGCATTGGCGGTGACCGCAGATGTGACTTCCGATGCCGATGCCCAGCGCATGATCGCGGAGGCCCTCGCGGAATTCGACACGCTCGATGTCGTCTTCGCGAACGCCGGTATCAACGGTGCCGGAGACGCCGCAGATACCACGGAAGCCGAGTGGGACAAGGTGATCGGCGTCAATCTCAAGGGTGTGTGGCTGACGTCGAAGTACGCGTTGCCGCACATGATCGAGCGACGTGCCGGGTCGATCATCAACCAGGCGAGCATGGGTGGCCTGATCGGCCTACCCGGCATCTTTCCCTACACCGCAGCCAAGGGCGGGGTCATCGCAATGACCAAGCAGATGGCGGTCACCTACGGTCCCGACAACGTGCGGGTGAACGCGATCTGCCCCGGTACTATCCCCACGCCCCTGGTCTATCAGTCGCGCGTCGATCGCGGTGCGGCAGACGCCGACGCCGACCAGACGGCAATCGACGCCGAGGTCGCGAACCGGTTCCCGCTTCGCCGCCTCGGAACCCCGGACGACCTCGCCTCGGTCGCGCTGTTCCTTGCCAGCGACGAAGCCGATTGGGTGACCGGCGGTATCTACACCGTCGATGGTGGTCGCAGCGCGTTCTGATCGGTACGGCAGAAGGGCGGACCGGAGTGCCGGTCCGCCCTTCTGCTGCATGCGATGTCAGGCCAGTATGTGTGTCAGGCCATCAGGACGGTGAATCGCCAGTCGAGTACCGGCGCAGGCTCGGCGTCGCCGCGGTGTGCGAAGACGAGCGACCGAAGGTTCAGCACACCACCGCCATCGGCGAGGGCATCCGCAGACTCGACATGCAGGTCGCTGGTGAGGGTGTCCCCCTCGTGCACAGGTCCGGTGTGATCACACGACTTCCAGCCGAGCACCGTCACCAGATTCGGCAGGGCACGCGACGCCTGCGACAACGCCAGACCGATCGTGTGCCCGCCGTACACCAACCGACCCGCAGCGCCGACCCGCTCGTCGTGGTGCGTCGCTGCGATATTCAGGCTCAGCCGCGCGAGCTCGGGTGCGCTCGACACCACGTCGCCGCTGGACTGCAGGACTGCTCCTGCGAGCGAGGCGTCGAAATGCGCGCCCGGCACAGACGAGCGGTACTCGTCGAGGTTCCATCCCTCGGTGGCGGCCCACTGCGGTTCGTCCTGAGGTCCGATGGCCGACAGATCATCGGTGTGCACCACACGATTCCGGTCGGGATTCTCGCTCAGCGGCAGCATGGCGCACCGGTAGAAGTCGAGCACGGTGTTGCCGTCCTGGTCGACGGTGTTCATGCGCAGCGCCGCGAGGCCTGTGGGTTTGCGGCCGGCCTTGGCCGAGTTCTCCTTCAGACCGACGACCTCGGTGGTGGTGTAGAGAGTGTCGCCGATGTGCGGGAACCGGCGAAAACGGAGGCCGCGGTAGAACAGATTGGCCTTGACGTGGTGTGTGACCAGGGTCGACTGACCGATGGCGATGTCGGTGACGAAACCGGCGTGCGCGACCGGCCCTCCCGTGACGCGGGTGGCGAGGTGTTTGTCGAGGGGCAGGCGCAGACGGTCGCCGAGGATCGACTGGTGCGCGGCGGCGAGACCGTCGGTGAGGGTGACGGCGGGCGCGGTGTCGAAGACCTGGCCGACGGTCAGTTCGTCGAAGTACGGTCCGCCGACGTATGCGGGGGTGCTGGACATGTTCAGGCTCCGATCTTGGTGAGGGTGCGGCGGGCGGCAACGGCGACGGCCTCGTCGAGCATCTGACCGTCGAGTTGGGCGGCGCCTGCGCCGCGCGCTTCGGCTTCCTCTAGGGCAGCGAGAACCTTGCGAGCCGCTTCGACCTGCTGATCGGTGGGCGTGAATGCTGCGGCAGCGGAGTCGATCTGGGCGGGGTGGATGACCCACTTGCCGTCGAAGCCGAGGTCGGACACCCACTGCGCGGAGTGCCGGAATGCGTCGTCGTCGGCGATGCCGAGGAACGGGCCGTCGATGGCCTGCACGCCTGCGGAGCGCGCAGCGTGCAGGACGCGGTCCTGCACGTAGACCCAATGCTCGGGCAGTGCGGTACGTGCGCGTCCCAGCGCGGCGCCGAGGTCGGCGTAGCCGATGATGACGCCCGCGAGCCGGGGGCCCGTGACGATCTCGTCGATGTTCTGGACACCGGCGGGGGTCTCGATGAGGGCCTGAATGCCGACTGCAGAGCTGCCGGCACCGGAGTGTGCGCCGAGGATGCGGTCGGCCTCGGCGAGATCGTCGGCGCTCTCGACCTTCGGGAACACGATCGACGCGAGTGCGGTGCCGAGTTCGGCGCACGCGCGCAGGTCGTCCTCGAACCACTCGGTGCCGCGTCCGTTGATGCGCACGGACACAGTACGGTTGCCGCCGTGCTCACGGACCAGGGGGCCGATGAGATCGCGTGCGGCAGGCTTCCGGTCGGGGGTGACCGCGTCTTCGAGATCGAGGACGACCTCGTCAGCGGCGGAGGCGAGTGCTTTGCCTGCCTTGCGTTCATCGGAGCCGGGGGCGACGAGCACCGCTCGCCGGCGAAGGTGTTGCTCGGAAGTCAGTTGCTCGGAAGACACAGGGGAACCTCGTGGAGTTCGACGGTGGGGAACGTCGTTAAATGTACGGCCATTGTGTCGTGACGCGCTACTTCTATAGGAACGGGTAGCGGGACAGATCAGTGATATCACTGGCTCGATGTCCGGATAAGGCGTCTTCCGCGATTGACAAGGCCTGATGCCCATCCGCAAAATGGCCGTACAAAGTTTTTCGGGTCCGCGCGGCCCGCATCGAGCCGAAGGATCCTTTCGTGAGCTACAACCTGAACGACGAAGAGACGTTCCTGGTCAAGACCGTCCGCGACTTCATCGATCGCGAGGTCAAGCCGTCCGTGCAGGAGGTCGAGCACGCGAACGAGTACCCCGAGAAGTGGATCGAGCAGATGAAGCAGATCGGCATCTACGGGCTCGCGGTACCCGAGGAGTACGGCGGATCGCCGGTGTCGATGCCGTGCTACGTGCAGGTCACCGAGGAACTCGCCCGCGGCTGGATGTCGCTGTCGGGCGCGATGGGCGGGCACACCGTCGTCGCGAAGCTGCTCACCCTGTTCGGTACCGAGGAGCAGAAGGCCAAGTACCTGCCCAAGCTCGCGACCGGTGAAATCCGGGCGACGATGGCGTTGACGGAGCCGGGTGGCGGTTCGGATCTGCAGGCGATGACCACCACCGCCAAGCGTGACGGTGACGACCTGGTGATCAACGGCGCCAAGACGTGGATCACCAATGCCCGCCGGTCGGGGTTGATTGCGTTGCTGTGCAAGACCGACCCCACCGCCACGCCGCGTCACAAGGGTATCTCCGTGGTGCTCGTCGAACACGGTCCGGGACTGACGGTCTCGCGGGATCTTCCCAAGCTCGGCTACAAGGGTGTCGAGTCGTGCGAGTTGAGCTTCGATGGCTACCGGATCTCGGCGGATGCGATCCTCGGCGGCGAGCCGGGCAAGGGTTTCGGGCACATGATGAAGGGGCTCGAGACGGGCAGGCTGCAGGTCGCCTCACGTGCTCTCGGTGTGGCGACAGCGGCGCTGGAGGATTCGCTGGCGTACGCGCAGCAGCGCGAGAGCTTCGGGCAGCCGATCTGGAAGCACCAGTCCATCGGCAACTACCTGGCGGATATGGCGACGAAGTTGATGGCGGCGCGGCAGCTGACCCGGCATGCGGCGGAGAAGTACGACAGCGGTGAGCGCTGCGATATGGAAGCGGGCATGGCGAAGCTGTACTGCTCGGAGGTGGCGATGGAGATCGCGCTCAATGCGGTGCGGATCCACGGTGGGTACGGGTATTCGACGGAGTACGACGTCGAGCGTTATTTCCGTGATGCACCGTTGATGATCGTCGGTGAGGGCACCAACGAGATCCAGCGCAATGTGATCGCGAGCCAGCTCGTGGCCCGCGGCGGACTCTGATCCTCACCACCACCGGACCCGAGCACTGCACCCCCAGCCCACTAGGATCTTCTCCGTCATGGACAGCAGAACACGTGAGACGGAACCGGCGTACGCGCAGCTCGCACGTCAGTTGCGGGATGCCGTCGAAGCCGGACGGTACAACGACGGTGTGCGTCTGCCGACGGAGGCGGAACTGGCGGAACAGCACGGGGTGAGTCGTCAGACGGTGCGTCGGGCCTTCCAAGATCTGGTGGCCGACGGGATCGTCTACCGCGTGCCCGGTCGGGGTACGTTCGCGAACGAGTCGGGCAGGCGTTACCGTCGCCAGCTCGGCTCGATCGAGGATCTGCTGGCGTTGTCGGCGGATACGGTCATGGAGATCGTCTCGCCGCTACGGCGTGGTGTCGACATCGACGCGGCGAGTCGGCTGCGTCTGGACACCGATCTGCTGTACACGGTGGTGTTGCGTCGGGTGCACGACGGTATCCCGTTCGTGCACACCACGATTCATCTTCCGGATGAAGTCGCGGCGGATGTATTGGATGAGCCTGCGCTGCAGCTCGGTGCGTCCAGCCGCAACACCGTCATCGGATTGCTCGAGCCGTATCTCGACAGTCCGATCGTCGAGGCTGCGCAGTCGATCACCGTTGCGCCTGCATCCGAGCAGGTCGCGGAAGTTCTGCTGTGCGCTGTCGGGCACCCGTTGTTGCGGGTGGACCGGTTGTACTCGAACGAGGCGGGGGTTCCTACCGAGTTGTCGGTGAGTTACTTTCTGCCCGAGCACTACACCTATCGCGTCACCCTCCGGCGTTCCGGACACTGACGTCACATACCAACCACAGGAGTCGAATATGCGGGTTTTCAACGGAATCGACGACGTCGAAAAGGCAGTCGGCGAGACCATCGGTCAGAGCGACTGGCTCGAAATCACCCAGGAACGGGTGAACCTGTTCGCCGAGGCGACCGGCGACCACCAGTGGATCCACGTCGATCCAGAGCGTGCTGCGAGCGGCCCGTTCGGAACGACGATCGCCCACGGTTACCTCACCCTGTCGCTGCTTCCGGTGCTCGGATCGCAGATCTTCTCCCTCGAGGGAGTGAAGCTGAAGGTCAACTACGGCGCCAACAAGGTGCGTTTCCCCACGCCGGTCCCGGTGGGATCGAAGGTTCGTGCCTCGGCCGAGTTCAAGTCGTTCGAGCGCACCGCGAAGGGCGCGAACCTTGTGGTGGGCTACACCATCGAGATCGAGGGCGGCAGCAAGCCGGCGCTCGTTGCAGAGACGATCGTCGTTCTCGTTCCCTGACCGTTCAGGGAAGTTCGATACTGGAAGTATCGATACGGAGGATGCGGTCGTCGTCGCCTGCGGGTTCCCCGCGGCCGTCGCGATTCGAGGTGGTCAACCACAATGAGCCGTCCGGTGCGGTGACGACGGTCCGCAGCCTTCCGTATTCGCCTGTGAAGAACTCAGTGGTATCGAGCGCTTCGATGCCGATGCGCCACAGTCGCTCTCCTCGTAGCGACGCCATCCACAGGTTGCCGTCGTCGTAGGCGATGCCGGACGGAGACGCCTGCGAGACCGGCCATGTCAGGACCGGGTCGATGTACTCGCCATCACTGGCGCTCCCGGTGCCGCCGGCGCTCCCGGTGCCGCCGGCACTTCCGGTGCCTGCACTCCCGGTAGCACGAGTGCCCTCGACTTCTGGCCAGCCGTAGTTGCCGCCTGCCACGATCTCGTTGAGTTCGTCCACATGGTTCTGTCCGAATTCGGACGCCCACAGCCTGCCCTCGTCATCGAACGCGAGACCCTGCACGTTCCGGTGGCCCAGCGAATACACCAGAGAGACCGGGTCGGGATTACCCGGCGCAGGCTCGCCGTCCATTGTCACGCGCAGGATTTTTCCGCCGAGCGACGCAGGATCCTGTGCGAGAGGCGGAGTGCCGGCCTCGCCGGTCGCCGCGTACAACATCCCATCGGGCCCGAATTTCAGTCGGCCGCCGTCGTGGACCCGCGCGGCGGGGATGCCTTCGACGAGCACCTCGTGGTCCGACAATCCCGTGCCGTCGTACCTGGCGCGCACGATGCGGTTGTCGGAGGACGTCGTGACATACAGGAACACGAAACGGTCGGTGTCGAATGTGGGCGACACTGCGACGCCGAGAAGTCCGGATTCGCCTCGCGCGACCACATCGTCGATCGTGGCGACCTCCCGGACCTGCCGATCCGTACCGATTGCAAGAAGGCGTCCTGAGTCGCGTTCGGTGACGAGCGCCGTCTCGTCGGGGAGAAATGCGATGCCCCACGGTGTGTCGAGACCTGTGGCTACGGTATCGGTGACCTGAGGTGCGGGTGCTCGAGGTGTGGGGGATGAGGGTGTCGCAGGCGCTTGCCCTGGCGACGAGCACGCAACGAGCGGAACGGCAAGGACAACTGCGGCGACACGGACCAACCATACGGACGTCACGTAGTGCATCCTCGCGCAGCGACCCGCCATCGGTCCACCACCTCGTCGGCGTGGCGCCCATCGATCACAATCAGTTCGTCCGCGAGATTGACCGTATTGCACACATGATTGGGAATCACCCGAACCCGCTGTCCGAGATCGGGCCGGGTGGCAGCGTCAGGCCAGTGCACCGTGGCGTGATGCTCCGACAGTGCGGTGATCCGCGCATCGGGCTCGCCGAGAATACGACCGTATCCGGTCGCCCATGATGCCCTGTCGGCACCGAGTGTCTTGCTGCCGGAGTCGAGCACGACCACCTCTCCGCGAGTCGACACCACCGTCGCGAGCGCGGTAAGTGCGATATCGGCCTCGGTGATCGCGCCGATCTCGAGCTGTTGCGCGTCACCGAACACGTACACGCCGGGGCGTAGTTCGGTTGACACGGTCGGTGTCTCGATCAATGCGGTAGGTGACGAACCGCCGCTGATCACCACCGGATCGATCCCCGCGCCACGTAGTGCCGTTGCAGCGACGGTGAGTGCGTCTGCCTCCTCGACAGCGGCGACGCGGGGTAGGCCCGGGCCATACGAGTGGCCGGGAAACGTGAAGACGCCGAGCACGTTCAGCCCTGCGGCGCGTGCCTGACCCGCGACCACACCGGCCTGTTCGGGCGCGACACCGGTCCGGTGGTGCCCGCTGTCGATCTCGACCAGCACGCCGATTGCGGTGTCGCAGTGTTCGGCGAGTGCCTGAGCGCCTGCTGCAGAGTCGATACCGACGGTGAGTCGTACTGTCTCGGACAGGGTCAGCAATCGCGCGCCGCGCGCGGCGTCGACCCAGAGCGGATAGGCGATGAAGATGTCGTCGAACCCGGCCTGCGCGAACACTTCGGCCTCGGAGACCGTCGCGACGCTCAGTCCGCGCGCGCCGGCAGCAAGCTGGAGATGCGCGATCTCGACGCACTTGTGGGTTTTGGCGTGCGGGCGCACCTCGAGACCGCGCTCGCGCGCCGATGCTGCCATGCGTGCGATGTTGCCGTCGAGGACGGCGCGGTCGACGAGGAGGGCGGGAGTGGCATCGACAGAGGGGAAATCGATCATTCCCAGACCGTAGACGGCATGGGAGTTACGCGCGATCGAACCAGGTGAGCTGCATGCCGCTGGCGAATTCCCGACGCTCGGTCACGCGGAACTGTGTCGGCCTGAAGTTCCCGGACAGCGCCGAGATGCCGCCACCGGCGATCACGGGATAACTCTTGAACATCAGTCGGTCGATCTCGTCGGCGAGCTGACCTGCGAGGTTTCCACCTCCGCAGAGCCAGATGTCGAGACCGTCCTGATTCTTGAGTGTGCGGACCAGGTCGACCGGATCGGTGTCGACGACCTCCACCTGTGAGTTGCCGACCGGCTCGAGTGTGCGCGAGAAGACGTACTGCTTCATGTGGGCGTACGGACTGGTCATGCCGCCGGCCTGGTAAGTGCTGCGGCCCATTAGCACGGTGTCCCACGCTCTATTGGGGGTGTCGGCCGGCATGTCGATCTGGGCGCGCAACTCGGTCGGGATCGATTCGGGGTAGCGCTCACGGATCCACGACATGTCGTCGCTGATCGGATAGAAGTCGAATTCTCCTTCGGGGCCTGCGATGTAGCCATCGAGCGAGACCGCCGCGTAGTAGACAAGCTTTCGCATAGTTACGGGCCCTTTCGTAGTACTATGGATGAAGTGCTTTGAACGTAGTACTACGGATGGAGTGGTGTCAAGTGGTTCGTACGAATCCTGAGCGGCGGCAGGCCCTCCTGGATGCATCGATCGAGGTGCTGGCCCGAGAAGGGGCACGAGGATTGACATTTCGGGCGGTGGACAAGGAGGCTGCGGTGCCTGCGGGTACCGCGTCCAACTATTTCTCCAATCGAGACGACTTACTCGTGCAAGTGGGGCACCGCTACTACGAGCGACTCGTCCCCAGTGACGAGAGAATGGAGCAGTCGCGCCAGGCGCAGACGCGCGAGTCCATGACCGAATTGATGACCGAGGTGGTCGAGCGGGTTTCCGGCTTCCGCACGGGCTATCTCGCGATCCTCGAACTCCGTCTCGAGGCGACCCGGCGACCCGAACTTCAGGCCTTGCTCACCGATCGAGTGCGTGCCGATCTGGATTTCAATATCAGCAACTATCGAGAATCGGGATTGCCCGGCGGTGAGGACGCTGTGGTCCTGCTGTACCTCACGTTGAACTGGCTCATCCTCGACCGACTCACGCTCCCGGGAATCTTCGACGAGAAGCGCGCGGCAGACCTGGTGCGAACAGCCGTCGACCGCGCGATACCGGCTGATTCCTGATATGAAACAGTCTGCTTTGTAGCGCTATTCGCGGGGCTTCCGGGGTTTCCGGCTTCGCCACGGCCGGCGTTCGGTTCTCAGGATATGCACCGGTCGAGTCGTGAGCATCGACATCACGATCATCTCGTGGGGATGATGCCGGTGGTTGCGCCGCGGTGTGCGGGCAGGGTCGAGTAGATGCGGTGCCGTCCACAGCGGTCTGCCACCGTGTGGGTCGACCCGGGCACTCCATCCGGTTTCGGTGCCGGTGATGCGGGCGTGGTCGGCGTCGCACACCAGGGCGAGATTGTCGATGTCGGTGGCGCCGCCGTGCTGCCATTCGGTGAGGTGGTGCACGGCGCAGTGCGACGCGGGCATGTCGCAGCCGGGCCGGGTGCAGCCGCGTTGCCATGCGGTGAGCAAGAGGCGCTGCTCCGCGCTGGCGAGGCGTTTGGCGCGGCCGAGGTGCAGGGGCGCACCGGCGTGATCGAATAGGGCAAGCACGGGATGGACGTTCTCGGCCATGGCGAGAGCGTCGGGGACGGGGATGACACCGCCGGTTGCGGTGGTGGCCACACCGAGGCCGGTTTCGAGTTGATCGATGCTCATGGTGACGATGACGGTGACGGGTAGTCCGCGGTGGTGCCCGAGTGTGCCGGTGGCGAGGGCGTGGGTGCAGATCGCGTCGAGGGCGTCGTGGAGGCGCTGGTCGGCGGTGCGTAGGTCGCGGCGGGCGGCCTGCTCGAGGGCGGTGGGGTCGAGGTCGGGGCGCTCGATGCTGCCGTGGGGAGAGTCGGGATCGTCAGGGTTGTTCATGCCCGGGCGGGCCCATTTCGCGGCGATGGCGTCGAGTTTCGCGCGGGTGCTGGGGTGTAGGTCGCCGCGCAGGGCGGACATGAGTCCGGCGTCCTGGGGTGACAGGCGTAGGGAGCGGCGGACGCAACGGTCGCGGTCGTCGGGGAGTGCGCCGTCAGGATCGAGACGAGAGAGTAAATCGATTCCGGCGGTGGTGATGTCGTCCGGGGTGGAGGTACGGGCGAGGGTGCCGAGGATCTGGTCGATTTGCTCGAGGGCGGTGTTGCGGTACCGGCCGGGGACTCTGTCGATGACCTTGCGGATGGCGTCGGCGTGGTCGGTGCCTGCGGCGCCGTCGGTGATCGCGTGTGCAGTGACGGGCAGGACCGGATCGAGGGCGGTGCCAGTGGTGGTGGTGCGTGGTGCCAGGAGGCGGGCGTTCTTGATCCGGCGGTGGGCGTCGGCGCGGGAGACGCGAAGGAGTTCGACGAGATATTTCTGTGGTGTGGAGAGTTTCACGGTGTTGTGGATGCCACGGTCCTGTATTTCGCCGATGAGTCGGTTACCGAGGCCGTCGAGCTTGCGGCGTGCTGTTTCCGCCGTCTGAAGGAGGCGTGCGATGTCGGCGTCGGGCAGGGTGGTGAGGTCCAGGGTGGTGAGGGCATCGAGTGCCGCGACGGTGTCGCTGGCCTGCTCGAATCCATCCCCATTCGAACTCATGTTCCCACCTTATCGTCATCGAATGAACGTTCGAATAACGATTGGATAACGGAATGAACTTGGAGAGTGGGTGTCCTCTATTCGGGTCTACGCTCTCGGCATGACCGGTGGTGTGGATCACAATCATGAGGATGGCGGCGGCGCATACGACGTCGTCGTACGCGGCGGACTCTGGTTCGACGGAACCGGCTCTCCCGGTGTCGTGCGAAATCTCGGCATTCGCGACGGTGTTGTCGCGACAGCAACCACCGACGAGCTACCCACCGGCCCCAGCGTCGATGTCATCGACGCGCATGGCAAGTGGGTGATGCCGGGCTTCGTCGACACTCACACCCATTACGACGCGGAAGTGCTTGTGGGGCCGGGATTGCCGGAGTCCGTGCGACACGGTGTCACCACGGTGCTCATGGGTAATTGTTCGCTGTCCACCGTCTACGTCAACGCGCTCGACGGGTCGGATCTGTTCAGTCGAGTCGAGGCGCTGCCCCGCGATCATGTGCTGCGCGCACTGGAATCCACGAAAACGTGGACTTCGCCGCGTGAATATGTCGAGGCCCTCGATCGCATGCCGTTGGGGCCCAATGTGACTGCATTCATCGGGCACTCGGATGTGCGGGCGTCGGTGATGGGGCTCGGGCGATCCACCGAGCCTGCCGGCAGGCCGACCCGCTCCGAGCTCGCCGCGATCGACGCCAAGGTGAACGAGGCGCTCGATGCCGGCTTCCTCGGCGTCTCCACCATGACCAACCCGTGGGACAAGATGGACGGCGACCGCTACCGTTCCCGCACGCTGCCGTCGACTCACGCATCGTGGTCGGAATTCCGCAGGTTGCACCGCATTCTGCGTCGACGTGGACGCGTACTCCAAGCGGTCCCGAACCTCAACACCAAATACGACGTTGCCTTCTTCGCCCTCGCGAGTACCGGACTCGGACGGCGCTCGATGAAGGCGTCGGTGCTGGCCGCCGCCGATACCAAGGCCGAGCGGTGGGTCAACCGGATCTTCGGCCCGATCGCCTATGCCGCCAACCGGATCGGCAAAGGCACGTTCCGCTGGCAGCACCTGCCCACCACATTCGAAGTGCATTCCGACGGCATCGATCTCGTGGTGTTCGAGGAGTTCGGCTCGGGTCGTGCTGCGCTGCATCTCAAAGAAGAACTCGGCCGTAACGATCTGTTGAAGGACGAAGCGTACCGGCGGTGGTTCCGCCAGGACTTCGAGAAGAAGTTCTCACCACGCGTGTGGCACCGCGATTTCGACGACACCCGGATCACCGAATGCCCCGACGAATCGCTTGTGGGCCGTTCCATCGGCGACGTCGCCCGTAGCAGGAAACTTCACCCCGTCGACACCTTCCTCGACCTGGTCGTCGAACACGGACGGAAGTTTCGGTGGCACACCGTGATCGCCAACGACAGGGAAAAGGTCGCGAACAGGTTGATCCGGACCCCGGGTGTCACCGTCGGATTCTCGGACGCGGGTGCGCACCTACGCAACATGGCCTTCTACAACTTCGGGATCTGCCTGCTGCGCCGCATCCACGACAACGAGAAGCGCGGTACCCCCGTGATGCCTCTCGAGGAAGCGGTCCACAAGCTCACAGGCGAACTCGGCGATTTCTACGGAATCGATGCGGGACACCTGAGAGTGGGCGACCGCGCCGACTTCGTGGTGATCGACCCGAACGGACTCAACGGCGAGGTGGACGCGTATCACGAAGCGACGATGAACGAATTCGGTGGCATGAGCAGGATGGTCAACCGCAACGACGACGCTGTCACCGCGACCGCCGTGGCAGGGACGGTAGTGTTCCGGGAGGGTAGCTTCGTCTCCGGCTACGGGACCAGCGTCGGGACCGGGCGGTTCCTGCGCGCGGGTGTCGAGGAACGAGGCCCGGCACCGGCGCGAGCAACACCGGTGGCCCACCCGTCGTGACGACCCCGGCCCGCGCTCGCCGCACCCAGCAGCAGCGGCGGGAGGAGACCATCGGCCGGATTCTCGACGCAACCATCACCTCCCTCGCCGAACTGGGCTATGCCTCCACCACGATCGGCGAGATCTGTTCGCGGTCCGGGGTGTCGTCGGGCGGGGTGTTCCGGCATTTCCCCACGCGACTGGATGTGATGGTCGCGGCTGCCGACGAGGTCAGAAGCCGGCAACTCGTGAGCTTCCGGGCGGGGCTCGAGTTGCTCGGAGACGCAGGCGCCGACCCGGTGGGCATCGAGGCCGTGCGTGCATGTCTGATCTTGCTCCGTAAGGCGACGAGGGCGCCCATCAACGCGGCGTGGTACGAACTGCTCGGTGCCGCTCGAACCGACGTGCGACTGCGTGAACACCTCGCGCCCATGGCTGCGCGCTACCACGCCGCGATCGCCGAGTTCGCTCGCTCGCTGCCCATCGCAGAGCGTTTCGAGCCCGCCGAGTTCGACATGATTCTGTTCTCGCTCGTCCATCTGTTCGACGGTGAAGCACTCGTCGCAACCGTGCATCCTCAGCCCGAGCAGGAAGATCCACGGGTCGAATTCCTGGCCCAATTGTTGGTGGGCGTCACACTTCGCATAGGTTCGAGTAATGAGCGATGAGAACGGTTCTGCTCCGCAGTGGTTCCTCGACGCGCTTGCTGCGCCCGTCGAGACCGGCAAGTACACGGTGTCGGGTGCGACGATCTCCTACCGTGCGTGGGGTGAAGCCGGCACGCCCGGCGTCGTCCTCGTCCACGGCGGTATGGCGCATTCGCGCTGGTGGGACCACATCGGTCCGCAGCTGGCGGCCGGTCGCCGCGTGGTCGCGCTCGACATGAGCGGACACGGCGACAGCGACCACCGTGAGCAGTACAGCCTCGAGTACTGGGCGGAGGAGGTCCTCGGTGCGGCCGAGCACGGCGGCATTTCCGGCCCGCCCGTCCTGGTCGGTCACAGCATGGGCGGAATCGTCTCGTTCGTGACGTCCGCATTGCACGGTGATCGGCTCGCCGGTGTCGTCATTCTCGACTCTCCTATCCGCGACATGACGCCGGAGGAGCTCGAGATGCGTGCCAAGACGGTCGCGAACAGCGGTCCTCCGAAGGTGTACCCGTCCGTCGATGCCGCAGTAGCGCGATTCCGGCTCGTACCGCCCCAGGACCAGGCGGAACCGTACGTGTTCGACCACATCGCCCGTACGTCGCTCAAAGAGGTCGACGGTGGCTGGTCGTGGAAGTTCGACAACCTACGCATGGGCAGGGAGGCTCGCCGCAGCCTCGAGGTGCTGCATCAGGGCTGCCCTCTCACGTATTACCGATGCGAACACGGCATCATCCGGGAGCCGCTCCTGTCGCAGATCCGTGAGCAGCTCGGGCCCGACGCGACGATGGTCGAGCTGCCTGCCGCCGGCCACCATCCGATGTTCGATCAGCCGCTGGCCCTGGTCACTGCGGTCCGCACGGTACTCGCCGGGTGGGGTCGCTGACCCTGTGTATCGGCTCTCTCTGACTCTGTGAATCCGCTTCGCCGGGTTGCCGTCCACCTGGGTGCTCGGCCGTGGTTGCCGCGCTGCGCCCGCGTCATCGTCGGTGTGGACCGTGCGATCCAGAAACTGACGCGCGGCCGATTCACGCTTCTGACGGTGACGGGACTGCCGGAATTGATGCTCACGGTCGCCGGGCGGAAGACCGGCCTGCCGCGCACGACCCCGCTGCTGTGCGTGCCGTACGGCGGCGGCTGGCTGGTCGCGGGATCCAACTGGGGCAATCCCGCACCGCCCGCGTGGGTGCACAACCTGAGTGCGGCGGACGAGGCGTCCGTGCGTTTCCGAGGAACCGATAGTGCGGTATCGGTGCGGATCGCGGAAGGCGCCGAACGGGATGCGATGTGGCGTGTGCTGGTGGCGACGTGGCCGAACTACGATCTGTATGCCGAACGGATCGAACGCGAGATTCCGGTGTTCGTCCTGACGCCGAAGTGAGAAACACCCCGACGAACACGGCCCCGACGAATCTGTCGGGGCCGCGGTCGTACTCGGATCAGAGACCGATCGACTTGGCGATGATCGTTTTCATCACCTCACTGGTGCCGCCGTAGATGCGCGACACACGTGTGTCCGCGTAGAGGCGGGCGATCGGGTATTCGGTGATGTAACCGTAGCCGCCGTGCAGCTGCAGGCACTTGTCGATGACGCGGCCTGCGGCCTCGGTGCAGAACAGCTTGGCCTTCGCGGCGTCGGCGATGGTGAGCTCACCGGCATCATGCAGTTCGAGGGCGCGGTCGACCCAGATCTGCATGGCTTCGACCTCGGTGGCGCATTCGGCGAGAACGAATTTGGTGTTCTGAAACGCGGAGACGGGCTTGCCGAAGACGGTGCGCTCCTTGACGTAGTCGATCGCGAACTGCAGCGCTGCAGCAGCGGTCGTGTACCCGCCCAGCGCGATCATCAGCCGTTCCTGCGGCAGGTTGTGGGACAGATAGCCGAACGCCTGCCCCTCCTCTCCGAGCACATTCTCGACAGGGACCTTGACGTCGGTGAAGGACAGCTCGGCGGTATCGGAGGCCTTCATGCCTATCTTGTTCAGCTTGCGGCCCACCGCGAAGCCCTCGGAGGTGGTGTCGACGCAGAGGATGGACAGGCCGCGGCGACGGTCTTCCTCGGTTGCGGGAGAGGTGCGCGCGATCACCAGAATCAGGTCGGCGAGGGCGCCGCCACTGATGAACGTCTTGGCGCCGTTGAGGATCCAGTGTGAGCGGTCCTCGGAGAGCTTTGCGGTGGTGGCCATGCCGGCGAGGTCGGACCCAGTGCCGGGTTCGGTCATCGCGATCGCGGTCATGATCTTGCCGGACGCGAAACCGGGGAGCCAGCGTCGCTTCTGCTCCTCGGTGGCGTACGCCATCAGGTACGGAAGGATGAGATTGACGTGGACCGAGGCGTTACCGAAAGACACACCGGCTCTCGAAGCCTCCTCCATGGCGATCGCAGCCCACTTGAGGCTGGTCTCGCCGCCGCCACCGTACTGCTCCGGCACCTGGACGCCGAGGACTCCGAGTTCACCGAGTTTGTTGTAGAACTCGCGCGGCGGATGGCCGTTCTCCTCCCACTGGTGGTGATGGGGCGCGACCTCCTTCTCGATGAAGTCGCGGATGGTCTTTCGGTAGGCCTCGTGGTCTTCGTTGTAGATCGTGCGCTGCACGAGCTTTCCTTTCTGGTCTGCGGGTGGTCCCGGATCAGGATCTGACCGAATGATGCTGTTGTCGGAGTTCGGCTTTCAGGATCTTTCCGGCGGCGGATGTCGGCAGTGCGTCCAGGAAGTGGATCTCGCGCACCTTCTGGTACGGCGCCACGTGCGCAGCTACGTAGTCGATCAGCTCGGTGGCCGTCCGGTCGCTGGGGGCGGCACCGCTTACGAGAACTACGTATCCGACGGGTATCTCGCCGGTGTCGCCGGCGGCTACGCCGATCACTGAAGCCTGAGCGACGAGAGGGTGCTTGGCAAGGATTTCCTCGAGTTGCCCGGGATAGACGTTGTATCCCTTGTAGATCAGCATGTCTTTCGCTCGTCCGACGATGAAGAGGTAGCCATTCTCATCGAACTGTGCGAGGTCGCCGGTGAGCAGCCAGCCGTCGCGGAACTGTTCGTCGGCCAGTTCTGGATGGTCGAGGTAGCCGGCTGTGATCTGAGGCCCTCGCGCCCAGAGTTCGCCGACCTCCCCCTGGGGGACTACGCGGTTCGGGTCGGCTGTGTCGCGGAGTTCGACCTCGGTGTCGAAAACCGGCACACCCACGGACCCGACCGGAACGGTGTCGCTGTCGTCGAAGAGTCCGGAACTCAGGCCCATCGTGGCCTCGGTGAGTCCGTATGCCTCCACGACGACGGCGTGGGGAAAGATCCGCTTCAGTGCGGTCAGGGTGGTGGTGTCGATGGGGGCGGCGCCGGACGTCACCGAGCGCACGTGACTCATGTCGCGATCAGCGACACCTGGTGTGGTGAGCAACAGATGGAAGAACGCGGGGGAGCCGGACACCTGGGTGACCAGGTGCTCCTCGACGAGATCGAGGTACTCGATCGCGTCGAAGCGGCCCATCATCACGACGGTGCCACCGGTCAGCACCGTGATGTTCTGGCTGACCAATCCCATAGCGTGGAACAGAGGCGCCACGCTGAGCGCGCACCCGGTGCCGGGTGCCGACATGTATCGGGTGAGAGCGCCTGGAACTTCCTTCAGGAAGACTCCGCCGTGTCCGTCGACGTCCGGTACCGATCCTGTTCGTAGGGAGGACATCTGGCAGACATTGGCGACAAGGTTGCGATGCAGCACCTGCACGGCTTTGGACCGTCCGGTGGTGCCGCCGGTGAACGACAGATGTGCGATGGCATCGGGTGAGACGGCGGGCCCCTCGACCGGCTCTGCGGAGAGCAGGTCCTCGAGCGGGACGATGTCCTCGGCGGGGGCGGTGTCGGATGCGGGAGCAGTGGACCTCCCGGGCACCGCGACGACGAATCGCACGGTCGCCGCGTCGGCGGCGCGTAGCAGTGGTGTAGTGAGGGGGTGTGCGATCACCGCCACGGCGCCGACCTCCTCGAGTTGGTCGCGGACAACGCTCGGCGGGAGTGTCGGGTTGAGCGGCGCGACGACGGCGCCGGCGAGCAGCGTGCCGTAGTAGGTGACGGTGAACCAGAGGGAATTCGGCTGGCAGAAGGCTACGACATCGCCCGGTTCGACTCCTCGCTCGCGCAGACCCTGTGCTGTCCGAAGCGCCTGTTCCCGAAGTTCGGCGTAGGTGAGGGACAGGTCGCCGTCGCGGATGGCGATGTTGTTCGGGTAGCGCCGGGCGGTGCCGGCGAGGAGGGCTCCGGCGTCAGTGACGGGGTAGGTGAGGCTGTCGGGCAAGCCGAGGGGGCGTCGGGTCATCATGCGCGTCCTTGCTGTGAGGGGCGAGTTTCGCGGGGTGAGCTCAGGGCCTATCGGAGTCGTTGTGACCCTCGTTGATCGAGGAGGTGATACGCGCCTGCTGTTGCGGCTGAGATTAACGTACGGACGTTAAGTTGGAAAGAGTCAAATCGGAGTAAAAGCTCGATTCTTGACAACTTCTACGGCCATCACTCACAGTTCTACTGTACAAGCGATCAGCAGCGACCGAAGAGGACCGTACGCTGACTCCATGCTTGGATGAACCTGTAGATCGTCCGGGATCAGCCGGAGACGCGATCGGATGTGGAGGCCAGTGCGTACCCAGCCGCCCGGACATATCGCCATTCTCGATGCTGCGCGCGCGGAGTTCAGCGAACGCGGCTACGCGGCGGCGACGATCCGCACCATCGCGCAGAGAGCAGGCCTGAGCCTGTCGGCCATGTACTACTACTACAAGAGCAAGCAGGAGTTGCTTGTCGCGCTACTCAACGACGGACTCGACGCTTATGTAGATGCGTGCGCACATGCTCTCGACACCGCAGGGGACGACCCGGGCGAACAGCTCGAGGCGCTGATCGAGGCGACGGTCCGCTTCCGCGCCACCCATCCGACGAAGAGCAGCATCGGCATGACGGAGCGCCGGAATCTCGACCCCGAGCACCAACGGCTCTACCGGGAACACGAGATCCAGGCGACCGACCGGTTCCGCCGCATCATCGACCGGGGAGTACAGGAGGGCCTGTTCCTCACCCCATACCCCGACGACGCGCGCCGCACGATCATCGCGACGTGCAACGCCATCGCCGAGTGGTACAGGCCCGACGGGCAGGTCGCGATGAACGACCTTGTCGAGCGGTACGTTTCCCTCGCATTCACGATCGTCGAGTACCGGCCTCGCCGAACCCGCTCCGCAGGCAACCGAGGTCGATCATGCAACGACAGAAATGGGTACGGCGTCGCGGAAGGATGACCGCTTCAAAGGGCCGACGAGCGGAGCGACCTGACCGGTCGCCTGCAGACCGCACGTGAGGAAGAGCCGTCACGCCGGCTGGTGCGCGTCGGCGTCCTCCATACGAATCGGCGTCCGACGCTCGCGGAGCAGGTGCCGCGCAGCCCAGTCGAGCCAGAACCCGAGGAATCCGATCACGACGATCACGGCCATCACCTGGTCGTAGGCGAGCTGATCGCGTGCGTTGAGGATCTGGTATCCGAGGCCCGAACGCACACCCAGCATCTCCGCGGGGACGAGCACGACCCACGCGATTCCGAGCCCCACCCGCAGACCGGTCTGCACCTGGGAGCGGATCGAAGGGAGCACCACCGTCGTGAGCAGTTCGACACGTGTCGCGCCGAAGGATCGGGCGACCATGAGATGCCCGGGGTCGATGGCGTGTACACCGGCTGCGGTGTTGATGACGATCGGCCAAATTGCAGCGGCTGCGATGAGGAAGAACACCGGCTGGTGCCCGATTCCGAACAGCGCCACCGCGATCGGAGCCCACGACAGTGGCGAGATCATCCGCAGGAACTGCATGACCGGCATGGTCGCCTTCTCGACGACCGGGTTGAGTCCGATCAGCAGCCCGAGCGGAATACCGAATGTCGCGGCGATCAGCAGGCCGACGAGAAGCCGCCACAGGCTTGCGAGCATGTCGGGCAGCAGCACTCCGCGGGCGAACAGATCCACGATGGCGGGCCCCACATACTGTGGTGCGAATTCTCGGACGAGGGAGTCGGGTCCGGCGACGACGGTGGTGACCAGCCACCACAGTGCCACGGCGATGACTATCGCGATGGTCTGCGGCAGGAGCGGAACACTCCGGGCGGACCGGGTCGGGGTGCTCACGTGGGGTCGACCTCCTCGATGCGGGTGAGATCTGCGGGTAGCCCGAAGGCGTCGATGCCGGGAATTCAGGTCAGCGACGTGCGGACGAACCGGTCGTCGACGAGGTCGTGGTGCACGGTCGACGGGTCGACCCGCGACAAGAAATCCGTGTTGCCGTCGACGACCGTGCCGTGCATCGACTCGACGAGCGCAGTGGTGAAACTGGGGAATGGGAAGGGCTGGTAGCCGATCTGCTGCGGCGCCCACTGCGGATGCCTGGTTCCGGCATCGCGCCCCGGATAGGTCAGCGCCGTCGTGATCGCGGGAAGTGGCTGCGGCAGATACCGTTCGGAGAGCATTGCTGCCGCAGCCGGACGATCTGTCCCGATCTGCAACTGTGCGGACACCACCGAATCGGTGAGCGACTGCACTGCCGCGGGATTCTGTTCGATGACGTCCTCGTGGACGAGAAACGCACAGCACGCATGATCGCGCCACAGATCGCCCAGGAAGCGGTGGATCCGGCCGACGCCCCGGAGTTCGGCGGCCGCGTTGAACGGGTCCGCGACGGTGAATCCCGCGATCGAGCCGTTGGCCAATGCCGGGATCATGTCGGACGGGCCCATGACGACGAGGCCGACGGTGCGCGCGGATTTCGACGGAGCCTGTCGGACCACCGGTGTCAGCCCGTGTTCGCGCAGCAACTGCTGAACCACGATGTTGTGGATCGACCACCAGAAGGGGATTGCGATGGTCTCGCCCGCGAGCTGTCCGAGGTCGGTGATGTGCGGTGCGACGGTCAACGCGGACCCGTTGGTGTGGTTCCAGCCGAGAACGCGCGCGGAACCTGCCAGGCTGTACCGCAATTGGACGGCGAGCGGCATCAGCAGATGCACGACGTCCACCTGCCTGCTGACGAATGCCTCTGCGAGCGACGCCCAGCTGCGGAACAGCACCGGTTTCGCACTGTCGACGACGCCGCTCGGATACAGGCCGGCGCCGTGCGCGACGAGCAGTGGCGCGGCGTCGGTGATCGGCAGGTAGCCGATGCGGAGTTGCCCTGTGGTGTTGGTGCGGTCGGTTGCCGCGGTGCGCACCAGGTCGGCTGCGCCGAGTATCCCACCGGCAGCGGCGAGTCCGAGCGCGCCCTGCATCAGGGTTCGCCGGGTCAGGTTTCCGCTCACGATGGAGTCAGCGACGAATCGCGGTAGTGTTCGAGGATCTCGGTGCGCAGCGGTGCGCGTTCGTTCTGGTTGACGTCGGCGATGCGCCACTGCTGCCGCACCGTGCCGCCTCGGCCGAACAACGCGATCCGGTCGGCGAGGCGAAGTGCTTCGTCGATGTCGTGTGTGACCAGCACCGTCGTGAAGGCGAGGTCTCGTGCGAGGTCGCTGAGCCACGACTGCAGATCGGCGCGTGTCGCGGGGTCGAGCGCGCTGAACGGCTCGTCGAGAAGCAGCAGGCGTGGACGCACCGCGACAGCGCGAATCACGGCGATGCGCTGCGCCTGCCCACCGGACAACTGATCGGGGTAGTAGCCTGCGAGCCCGGACAACCCGAACCGGGTGAGCAGCCCGTCGGCGTATTCGATGTCGAACCGATCGCGATGATTCTTGAAACGTCCACCGAGAGCGATGTTTTCGCGGACGGTGAGCCACGGCATGAGATACGGCTGCTGGAATACCACGCCCGTGTGCGGACGGGTGTCGCCCTCGGTGCTGGGCCAGTCGATCTCTCCGCGATCGAGGTGATCGAGGCCCGCAATGATCCGCAGCAGCGTCGACTTTCCGCTTCCGCTGCTGCCGAGCAACACGAGGAACTCGCCGGTGGGGACGTCGAGGTCGAGGCCTTGGAGGACGGGTTCGCGCCGGCCGGCGAAACTCTTGTAGGCGCCCGCTACTCGAACTTCGAGAGTTCCCACCGCAACTGTCCTTCCGAGGGGGATTGGATGGGTAGGAAAGCGGCTTCGCGGAAGCGCCTGTTCGTTGCGCTCGCAGAAGCGTATCCGGCGCCGCCGCGCAGCGTCGCTTCGAGACGTGTCGCGGCAACTGCGACGATCGAGCCATCGAGGCGCAGCCTGACCAGATCGGCTCCGGACACGGCGGACGGGTCGGTGGCGAATCGGTACAGGCGCTCCCGAAGCGATTCCCCCTGCTGTGCGAGAAGCCGGTACTCGTCGGCGAATTGCTCACCGAGACCGTGCAGGCGTGACGATGCTTCCGACAGTGAGGCGCGAGCGATGCCGAGGCAGAACGAGGTCTGCAGCAGCAGGAAGGTGGGGCGGATGGCACCGCAGAATTCGACGAGATCCTCGGAGATGATGTCGGACGACGGAATCCGGACGTTCTCGAATGTCAGCGACGTCGACGAGGTGGCGCCCAGGGCGAGCAATTCGGGTGACGAGTTGATGCGGATGCCCGCCGCATCGGCGTGTACCGACGCGATCACGTGTCCGCCGTCGGTGGTGCGGGCGGGAAACACGATCAGTGATTCCGGAAATACGTTGGAAGCCCAGTGGATCGGACCGGAGACGGTGAGTCCGTCGTCGGTACGCTCCGCGAGCAGGGGGAGTTCGCCGAGCCCTGCGAGATACTTGAGCGCAGCAGCCATGGCGGTGACGCCCACGAGCCGGCCCGAGGAAAGTTCGCCACAGTACTTCGCGCGCAGGTGTTCCGGTGCGCGATCGAGATACTCGAGTGTCATCCGCTGAGCCCACAGTGAGAATCCGACGGTGAGGGATTCGGCGGCGATCCCATCGATGACCGCGACCATGTGGTCGAGACACTTTCCGCCCAGCCCGTTCTCGAGCAGGCCGAGCTCGCCGATGCGCGCGAGGTCGGTGCGGATGTCGGTCTCGCCACGATCGAGAGCTGCGGCACGGTCGCGGACGAATTCGGCGATCGTGGCGAGCTGCTCGTTCGGGTTCTGGGTGGCCGCGGTCATCGGGTTGCTTATCCTTCGAGGGAGTGGATGCGGTTGATCGGGGTGCTGACGGCTTCGCGAGCGCGAACGACGGCGTCCTCGTCGGGAGCGTTGTAGAAGCACAGGCACTTGTCCATGTCCTCGCGGACGTAGGTGCGAAGGAAGCTCACCTCGGGAACGTTCGCGTACTTCGGCGAGTTGGCCTTCTTGCGCGCGAGGTAGGTGTCCATGTCGATGGTATCGGGGATGTCCCACTCGACGAGGTAGCCGGCAACGGGGCGCGCGGCCTTGATCTGGTCGAGCTCAGCGCCGACGAGGCGAACTTCGTTGGGGCCCACGATTTCTGCAACGTCGAGGGTGGTTGCCTCGAGCTGTGCTGCGCGGCATGCATTGAACTCGGCGACAGCGAAGATACGCGTGCCACCGGCGGTCACCTGCGACTCGATCAGTTCCCCGCCGCCGGCGACGACTGCGTCGTCGAATGCCTTGATGGCGGCCTCGGCCTGGCCTTCGGTGGGTACGAGTTCGTAGAGATACAGCGACATGGGGTCACCTTCCGGGTAGAGCTGGGTGGGCATGCTGACGGCAGGGGTGAACGCAGGCGTACGTCAGGAGGCGACGGGCGAGGCGGGATATGAGCCGGTCAGCGCGGGAAACGACAACACGCAGCACCGGCCACCCGCACGAGATCCACGTGCAGGCGACGGGTCAGAAGACAGCGTGTCACAGGGGCCACGATACATCTGGATAGAACGATCTGTCTATCTCGTCGATCCGTTAGTCTTTTCTGCGTGCGCACCACAGTCGAAACTCTCGCCAAGCGACCGCCCGCGGAACGACTCCTCGACACGGCCAGCACGCTGTTCGCCGAGTTCGGTATTCGTGCGGTGGGTGTCGACAGGATCCTCGCCGAGTCGGGCGTCGCCCGCGCGAGCCTGTACTCGTCGTACGGGTCGAAGGACGGGCTCGTCCACGCCTATCTCGATCGTCTCGACCATCGCGATCGCGCCCGGTGGAGCGAGGCGGTCTCGGAGATCGACGACCCGGTGCGGCGGATCCTGACCTTCTTCGATCTCGCATCGGCTTCGGCGCCCGGCAAGAACTTCCGAGGATGCCAGTACGCGAATGCGGCCACGGAATTTCCGGAAGAGCGGATCGAGCCGGTTCTTGCGCATCGCGCGTGGCTCCTCGACACCGTCGTGGAACTACTCGACCGGTCGGGTGCCGCAGACTCCGATCTCACGGCCGAGCGTGTGCGGTTGATCTACGACGGGGCGCTCGCCGGTTCGAAGTTCGAACACTCGATAGAGCCGATCCGCCGTGGTCGCGACCTCGCAGAGGCACTCATCGAGGCAGCTCGAGGCGAACGGCGGACTCGCGCCGACGTGTGAGCGCACGGAATCCGGTGCCTGCGACCGCGACGGTGGCGAGCACTCCGATCGTGCCTGCGGCGCCGGTCGAGCCCTCCTGGCCTCCGACCCTGTAGTCGGCCAGCGCGCTTCCCGCGAGGCGATGCTCCCGAACACCACGGGCCATGCACTCCCCGGTCTGTGATGTCTGCCCGGTCTGTGATGTCTGCGTGGTGTCGCACCCTCGCAGCGTCGCGGCCTCGAGCGCGTCGGGGGTGCCTGCGGTGAAGGTCGATACGGCGAGGGTGGACAGGATGCCCGCGACGCCGAACGCGGCGAGACCGAGCGCGGTCACGAGGCGGATGTGTGCCGCGCCCGTTGCGGCGACCACGACCGTCCCGGTGACGAGCCCTTCGAGGACTGCGACCGGCGTGTGGGCGCCGTACAGGTACGCGAGCGTCGACAGCGGCATGTGCGCAGCGCCGGAGATCGCGTACACGACCACGAAGCCGGTGACCGCCGCGAACACCGAAGCGCACCCCGCAGTGAATGCGACGGTGAAGGTGCGGGCGGTGGGCGACCACGTGTCGTGACGGTCAGTGTCGTGACGGTCAGTGTCGTGACGGTCAGTGTCGCGGCGGGCAAGGCATGCGCGAAGGGCGACCGCGGTCCCGTATCCGCCTGCGACTCCTACGAGAGCCATGACGGTGGTGTTGGCCCCGAGAGTGGTGAGGCCGCCGTCGGCGAACAGGAACGACTGGACGGTGAGTACGAACGTCAGGCACAGGGCGGCAGTGAAGGGACCGAGGAGCAGCGCTGCCACGACGCCACCGAGGACGTGGCCGCTCACTCCGGGTAGGAGCGGTACATCGATCATCTGCATCGCGAAGACGAGTGCGGTCACGAGTGCCGCGCTTGCGGCGGACTTTTCGGTCAGCTCGGTCCGTGCGCGCCATGCGGCGAGCGCGATTCCGATCGCAGCCACCATGTAGAACAGCACCGATGCGCGCGGCGTGATCAGTCCGTCGCTCATGTGCATGGCGAGTGTGTCCACTGCCAGGGTCTCCACGGTCACGGCGCCCCCATCTCACGTTCGTGGGCGCAAGGGTAGCGCCGGTATGCAAGTTCTCGAGCGACTTTCACCGCGTCGATTCCGTGTCGAACGTATACACAAAAAGGAACATGTTCTATATTTCCTTCATGTACGAGTGGTCCGACACAGACCTCATGTTCCGCGACGCGCTGCGCGGATTCATCGAGAAGGAAATCCGCCCCCACGTCGATGAACTCGAGTCCGGTGGGCTTCCGCCGTTCGACATCATCCGGAAGCTGTTTGCCGCATTCGGCATCGACGAGATGGCACGCGAGTCCCTCGAACGGGCCCTCGACAAAGAGGAGAAGGGCGAGAGCGCGTCCGGTGGAGCCGGGGGTATGGGCGGGTCGCCGGGCATGGCGGCACTGCTCAACATCGAAATCGCCGGCGTGAGTCTGGGCCTCGTCGCATCGATGGGTGTGAGCCTCGGACTCACCGCAGGCACGATCCGTGGTCGCGGCACGCTCGCTCAGAAGAAGCGCTGGCTACCCGAATTGGTGACCTTCGAAAAGGTCGGCGCCTGGGCCATCACCGAGCCGGATTCCGGATCCGACGCATTCGGCGGCATGAAGACCACCGTGCGCCGCGACGGCGACGACTACATCCTCAACGGCCAGAAGACCTTCATCACCAATGGTCCGTACGCCGATGTCATCATCGTCTACGCCAAGCTCGACGACGGTGACGCGACGATCGACCGCCGCGATCGCAAGGTTCTCGCGTTCGTGCTGGACAAGGGCATGGAGGGCCTCACCCAGGGTGTGCCGTTCAAGAAGATGGGCATGAACTCCTCGCCCACCGGCGAGTTGTTCTTCGACAATGTGCGCATCACCCGTGATCGTCTGCTCGGGGAGACCGAGGACGGCGGGAAGAGTGACGGTAAGAGCAGTGCGAAGGAATCGTTCGCGGCCGAGCGCATCGGCATCGCCTATCTGTCGCTCGGGATCATCGAGCAGTGTCTGACGTTGTGCACCGAGTATGCGAAGTCGCGCAAGTTGTGGGGTACCGCGATCGCGCAGTTCCAGCTCATCCAGCTCAAACTCGCCGAGATGGAGATCGCGCGGGTCAACGTGCGAAACATGGTGTTCAGCGCGATCGAGCGGGCGCAAGCGGGAAAGCCGGTGAGTCTGTCGGAGGCGTCGGCGATGAAACTGTATTCGTCGCGTGCTGCCACCGAGGTTGCGATGGAAGCGGTGCAGCTCTTCGGTGGCAACGGTTACATGGCCGAATATCGTGTCGAGCAACTCGCGCGCGACGCGAAGTCGCTGATGATCTATGCCGGGAGTAATGAGATCCAGGTGACCCACATTGCGAAGGGGTTGCTGGCCGACTGACCGGAATGACTGTTTTGGGGTGAATTCCCTCAGTGTGTTGATGCGATTGGTAACGCGAGAACCGCGCCGACGGATACCGGGTAGTGGTAATTACCCGGTGTCTTCGCATATCTTGGCATGTGCGTCGACGCACAGGAGGCGTTTTACCTGTGACTGGCGATAACCATAAAATGATGTGCACAAGTATCGGGGAGGATCACGATGCACGGGGGAGAGAATGGGCCGCGAGACCGGCCGAGAATCCGGTTCGACGACAGGCCTACCGCGCCGATCAGCATCGACGGCCGGTCGGCACGCGCCGAACGCACGCGCCAAGCGGTCATCGACGCCCATATCGCGTTGATCCGCGACGGTGAACTGAAGCCGACGGGCGCGCAGATCGCCGAACGGGCACGAGTATCGCTGCGTTCATTATGGGGTCACTTCGGGGACCTCGAGACGCTCTTTTCGGCAACGGGGGCCGAATTGATGCGTCGGCAGGACGATGCGCACGAACCGGTGGATCCGAATCTGCCGCTTGCGGAGCGCATCGACCGGTACTGCCGTCAGCGTGCCGAGGCGCTCGAGTACATCGCACCCTTCTCGCGGTCCTCGGAGGTTCGGGCGCCGTTCTCGGAGGAGCTGCGACGAAACCGCCATCGCTATCTCGAGCGAGCGGAGATCGAGGTGCGGATGCTCTTCGCACGAGAGTTCGCCCGCTCCGACGACACGGCACGTGTTCAGGTCGTGCAGGCAATCGCCATCGCGTCGACGTGGCCCACGTGGGTCTCGCTGCGCGACGTCGTCGGGCTGTCGGTGCCGGATGCGATCGAAGTGATGAAGCGGATGATCAGCGCTCTGGTGGAGTCGATCATGTCTCCTGCGGCGCAGCCTCTACCTGTCTGATCGAACCCTGCCTGCTCGACCCTGTCGGGCGAATTCTTCCTGGGCGACCAGTGATTCACGGAACGGCATGCGCCGCGAGGAACGGTCCGATGACCGACAACACCTCGGGCGCTGCCGCGACTGTGCCAGCGTGGTCGAAGCCACGAAGGATCGCGAGTCGGGCACCCGGAATCGTGCGTGACAAGGAGCGGGTGTCGTCCACCCGTAGATGATCCTCGGAACCGACGACCGCCAGTGTCGGCACCTCGATTTCGCCGAGTATTGCGTCGTCGATCCCCGGTTCGCGATCGGACCGCCGGAAATACGCGACGAGTGCGTCGGTGTCGTTGGCGCGGAACGCAGCAGCGGTGACAGGGTCGACCGGCACGTCCCGATGAGTACTCCACTCCGCGAGGAACCCCTCCATTCCCTTCTGTGCGAGCACACCCACACAGCCCGGGAAGAACAACGAGTCCATTGCCCCGCGTTGTGGACGCGCGCTCCCGCCGAGCGAGATCAAGCTGTGGAGCCGCTGCGGCGCGGCAACCGCCAGCGCCAGGCCTGCTCGCGCTCCGAACGAATACCCGAGGTAGTGCGCGTGCTGCACACCGGCGGCATCGAGAACAGCCACCAGATCGCCGACGATCGCCTCCATTGCGTAGGCATCCTCGTCGTGCGGTGTGTCGCTGCGCCCGTGCCCGCGCAGGTCGGGCAGGAGTAGTCGATAGTGCTCCCGCAACGCCGCCACGTACCCGAGCCCGCGCCACACGGCCGACGACAGTGCGCTGCCGTGCACGAGCATCAGCACCGGTGCGTTCTCGTCACCCGACCGGGCGGGTTGTGACGAGAACGCGATGCGCGTGCCGTCCGCAGGATTGATCGCGTAGCTCACTCGTCCACCTTCACACACTCCTCCGGAGTCGTTGCGTCTCCCAGAACAACCGACCGTGTCACACCGATCTCGTCGAGGAACCGCTCGTCGTGCGAGACCACCACGAGCGCACCTTCGAACGCCTGCAATGCCTGGGTCAGATGCGCGAGGCTCGGCAGGTCCAGGTTGTTGGTCGGCTCGTCCAGGATCAGCAACTGCGGGGCCGGGTCGGCCGCGAGGAGAATGGCCAACGCTGCGCGGAGCCGCTCACCTCCTGACAGGACTCCGACGGACACGTCGGCGTCGGACCCTCGGAACAGGAAGCGCGCCAGGCGTGCCCGCACCTCCTGAGGAGGGAGATGTGGCGCGCGCATCTCGGCGTTGGCCACCACCGATTTCGTGTCGTCGAAGATGTCGAGGCGTTGGGGGAGCAGCGCATAGGGCACAAGCGGCTCGGCGTCGATGATCCTGCCCAGCAGCGTCGTCTTGCCCGAGCCGTTGGGTCCGCGCACCGCGACGCGTTCGGGTCCGACGATGTCGAGCGGGCCGTCGGTGATCCGTCGTCCCGGGTGCACCGAAGTGCCGGGCAGGTCCACCCGGATCTCACGGTCGTTGCGCACCGCATCCTGTGCCCGATCGAGCTGGGTCCGAGCAGATTCGAGGTTTCCCTCGTGCTCGCGCCGATATTTACCGGCGGCCTCCTGCGCCTGCCGCTTACGCATGCCCATGATGATCTTCGGCTCGCGCTTGTTCTCGAACATCTTCTTGCCGTAGCGCGCTCGCCGATCGAGTGTGATCTGCGCGGCAGCGAGTTCGCGGGCCTGCCTGCGGACGTCGCTGCGTGCGTCCCGCACCGCGGCCTGAGCTGCCTCCTGTTCGGCTTCGATGATCAGCTCGTAGTCGCTGTAACCACCGCCGAACATGCGGAGACTGCCGTCGCGCAGTTCGGCGATCGTATCCATCCGATCGAGCAGATCGCGATCGTGACCTGCAACGATCACGGTCCCTGGGAACCGGTCGAGAGCATCCTGCAGGCGCGCACGGGCGGCCGTGTCGAGATTGTTGGTCGGCTCGTCGAGCAACAGCACTCCGGGTTCGGAGAGCAGCCGAGCGGTGAGTCCGAGTAGGACGGTCTCGCCGCCGGAGAACGTCCCCACTGTGCGGTCGAAGTCGTTTTCGTCGTGCAGGATTCGCCCGAGACCGAGCCGGTGCACGGTCGCGAGTGCACGTTCCTCGACGTCCCAGCGGTCGCCGACGGTATCGAAGTCGTCACCGGTGCCGTCTCCGGACTCTATTCGCCGCAACGCCGTTCGAACTGCATCGATACCGAGGACGGTAGAAACCGACACGGTGGGATCGAGGGTGATGTCCTGCGGCAGATACGCGACACGGCCGGATGTCGTCACCGATCCGCGTGCCGGTTGCAGATCGCCTGAGATGAGCTGCAACAGGGTGCTTTTGCCGCTTCCGTTACGGCCCACGAGTCCGGTGCGCCCGACGGTGAACGTCGCGTCGAGTCCTTCGAAGACATGGGTGCCGTCGGGATGCTCGTATGCAAGAGCGGACAGCGTGACACTGCTGGATTCGGAAATGGGTGTAGACATACGAAACTCCTGGAGGTAAGAGAGCGCCCGCACGTATCGTGCGGCGGGTCGAGAACCTCTACAGGAGCAATGCCTTCTCCGAACGCCGGGAACAAAGTCGTCCACTACGGTAAGCGCAGTGTTGCAGATCGTGCAAGCGAATAAACGCTCTGTCGGTTGTCGCACCGTTCACCGGTCCGTGGCCTCGGGCAGCGGCACCGTTCTCCGATCTCCGGCATGATCGTGACCATGCATATCGGTCGACGGACAGGCACGTTCATGACGGCGCTCGCCGTCGCGCTCGGCGCGGTGGGCTGCGCGACGGGCCCGGATCAGCCCGACACGGTCGCCGAGGAGTTCGCAGCAGCCCTGGACACAGGCGACGCGGCGTCCGCTGCCGCGCTCACCACAGATCCGACTGCCGCGCAGGAGATGATTTCGAGCCTGTTCGAGGGGCTGAGGAACGACGATCCCACCGTGACGCTTGCAGGGGTCGGCGACGGCGACACGTTCGACCTGGATGTGTCGTGGAACTTCGGGGAGGGGAAGGACTGGTCGTATCGCACGACAGGCTCCGCGATCGAAGGTGCGGCAGAAGAGTCCGATGACGACGACGGGTGGCGGATCCGATGGGACCCGGCCGTGCTCGCGCCGGAGCTGAGCTCGGGGACGTCGCTGCGCTACACCCCGACGACGGGCGCGCCGCCCACGATCTTCGACAGCGCGGGGCAGCCGCTGATGAGCGAGCAGATCGTGACGCTCGTCAACCTCGATTCGTCCGCGGACCCCGCCGCGGTGGCGCCGCTTCTCGCCACGGCTGCACCGACGATCACCGCGGATTCTCTCGCCGTCGACCTCGAGGAGGCGGAAGGTGCGCCGGTGACCGCGGTGGTCCTGCGCGAGACCGACCTGGCGCCCATCGAGGAGAAACTCGCGGCGCTGCCCGGGGTGACGCTTGCGCCGCAGCCGCGGCTGCTCACTGCAGACCGTGATCTCTCCTCGCCCGTGTGGTCGGGCCTCGACGAGATGTGGCACGAGAATCAGGCCGCGACCGCGGGCTGGGCAGTGCAGTCGGTGGCCGCTGACGGAACCGTACGATCGATCGCCGGCGTGGACGCCACCGAGGCCCCCGATCTGCACACCACCATCGATGCGGATCTGCAGGCCCGGGCGGAAGCCGCGCTCGCGTCGCGCGAGGAGCCGGCGGTGATCGTCGGGATCGACGCCGACACCGGCGCGGTTCGCACCGTCGCGCAGAACGCTGCAGCCGATCGGGAAGGCGCGGTCGCGCTCACCGGTCTGTATCCCCCGGGTTCGACGTTCAAGACGGTGACGACATCGGCCGCGCTGCAGGCAGGACTCGCCGGGCCCGACACGGTGCTCCCGTGCCCCGGGGTCGCGACGATCGGCGACCGCACCATCCCCAACGACGAGAGCTTCGAACTGGGCGAGGTGCCACTGCACACAGCGTTCGCGTCCTCGTGCAACACCACCATGGCAGGGCTCGCCGTCGACATGCCGCCGACGGAGCTGACCGACGCCGCGTTGCAGTTCGGACTCGGGGTCGATTACGTCACGCCCGGGCTCGTGACGGTGACCGGCAACGTCCCGCCGATGGAGTCGGTGGCGGCACGTGTCGAGGGTGCGATCGGGCAGGGACAGGTGACGGCATCGCCGTTCGGGATGGCGCTTGTCGCCGCGTCGATCGCGGGTGGCACGACGCCGTTGCCGATGATCGTCGAAGGACAACCGGCGACCGCCGACCAGGACGTTGCACCGGCGCCGGACGACACGACCGCAGCGCTGCGAACGATGATGCGCGAGACGGTAACCGACGGTACAGCGAGCATGCTGAGCGACTTTCCCGAACTCATCGGGAAGACCGGAACCGCAGAGTACGGTGGCAGCAGTGGGGCAGCAGGTACCGCGGGCGGGGCACACGGCTGGTTCATCGGCGCGCAGGATAATCTGGCGTTCGCAGTATTCATCGCAGGGGCGGACGGTTCGGCTCCGGCTGTGGAGACGGCCGGACAGTGGCTGAGGGGGTGACCTTCTCGGATGTAGCGCAATCGTGATGGCATCGTAGACAACTCGTGCTTGTGGCCGATGTTGCTGGAGTGAAGGTTGGAAAGTATGGGATTTCGAGAGTGGCAGCGCCGTCGCGGCGTTCGCACTGTCGCCCTCGGTGCTGCCGTGGCCGTGGCCGCGGCAGTGGGTCTCAACACGTTCGTATTCGACGACCCGCGCAGCGACGCCGAAATCCTGGTCGACGATTTCGTCGAGGCACTCAACGACCGCGAACCGGGCGTCGCCGCCGAACTCACCTCGTACCCGAACGCCGCGGAGCCCGTGCTGGCGCAGGTGTTCGACGGACTCTCCGACGGCAGCGTCGATTACGACGTCACCCAGCTCGTCGAGCTCAACGAGGATTCCGGGTACTTCACACTCACCGCAGACTGGAGCTTCGGAGAGAACAAGGACTGGCGCTACCAGGTCGACGGTTCCGTCCGGAAGCTGGCGGTCGGTTGGCGGGTGTCGTGGAGCCCCAACGTGGTCGCGCCCGACCTTGCAGGCCGTACCGTCCATCACGTGCGCACGGACGCCGCGCCGCCCAAGATCTTCGACCGCACGGGCAAACCTCTGATGGAGGAGCAGACCATCAACGCGGTCGTGCTCAACCCCCAGTTCATGCCCGACCAGGTCGCCAGCACGACACGGCTCGCCGAGATCCTCGCTCCGGTGGCGCCCGTCATCACCTCCGAACTCATGCAGGAACGGCTCGCTTCCGACCCGGGGGCCCGGATCACCGCGGTCAAACTCCGAGACCAGGACTACCAGTTCCTCGAAGACGACATCGTCGCCGTCCCCGGTGTCGAGGTCATCAAGACTCCCACGCTGATCAGCTCCGACCGGCGCGTCTCGACGCCGCTGCTCGATTCGCTCCGTTCGGCATGGCAGCTCGAACGCGACCGCACTGCCGGGTGGGCCGTGACGCTCGAAGACCCCGAACAAGGTCCGATCCAGGTCGCCGGATTCCAAGGGCCGCCGCCTCCGGATCTGACCGCCACGGTCGACTCCCACGTACAGCTCGCAGCGAAGGAAGCCGTCGTCACGGCGGGTACCCCCGCGGCGCTCGTCGCGATCCAGCCGTCGACCGGTGGAATCCTTGCCGCAGACGTCAACAACCAGGCCATGGAATTGGGCCCGGTGGCCACCCGTGGCCTCTACTCGGCGGGCTCCGTCCTCGATCCTGTGCGCTTGGCGGCCGGACTCGACCGCGGTGTCGCTCCCGATTCGGTGAGCACGAACGATGTCGCCGACACCGCGCGTCGCCTCGGGCTCGGTGTGGAGTACTTGGTTCCGGGCTTCGATTTCGAGACCGCACAGATCGGGCACGGTCGGTCGGGAGTGGTGCAGTTCACCGGCGACGGCGACGACGATGCCCTCGTCAGTCCGCTCGGTGCGGCACTACTCGCCGCCTCGATCGCGCGAGGTGAGGCTCCCGCACCCATGCTGGTGCAGGGCCAGCCCGCCACTGTCACCGATGCGCCCGAACCCTTGCCTGCGAATGTGACCGACGCTCTGCGTGGTCTGATGATCGACAATGTGCAGAACGGCCCCGCGTCCTTCCTGAAGGGGCATCCGGGTCTCGCCGGGATCGCTGCCGCTGCCGGGGACGACCGGTGGTTCTTCGGCTACACCGGCGACGTGGCGTTCGCAGTGTTCGTCGCCGACGCCGACGGCGGCGACCGGGCAGTGAAGATGGCCGACCGATTCCTCACCGAATTGGCGAAGCCGCCCACATGATCGGGCCTGCGCACCTGCCCTGACCACCGCCGGAGATCCGGCACAGGTACGTTCGACCATCGTGACGATTGTCGAGGTACTGCTGCTCGTCGTCGCCGGGTTCTTCGCCGGCGTCGTCGGGTTCGTCACCGGTCTCGCTTCGCTCGTGTCGTACCCGGCGTTGCTCGCGGTGGGGTTGTCACCGGTCGCTGCGAATGTCACCAACACCGTCGCGATGGTCGGCGTCGGCGTGGGCGCGCTCAGCAACTCTGCTCGCGAGGTGGTCGACACGGGGCCGCGAGTGTGGCGGTGGACGGCATATGCGGCGCTCGGGGGCCTGACCGGCGCCGTGGTACTCCTGGTCGCGCCTGCCGGATCGTTCGAGGCGACAGTGCCTTTTCTCGTTGCGTTCGCGTCACTCGCCCTGCTGCTGCAGCCGAAGATTCGTGAACTGGCCGGTGGACGTGATCTTCCCCGGGTGTTCGCGGCAGCGCTGTTCGTGGTCGCGGTGTACGGCGGCTATTTCGGGGCGGGTGCGGGTGTCATCTTCCTTGCTCTGACTCTGATCTGTACGTCCGAGTCGATCTGGCGCGCCAGCATCCTCAAGAGCTATCTGCTCGGCGTTGCCAATCTGGTCGCGGCGATCGGTTTCGCGTTCTTCGGACCGGTCCACTGGGTTGCTGCGGCGGCCATGGCGGTGGGCGCGTTCGCCGGAGGATGGTGTGGTCCGCCGCTGGTGAAGCGGATTCCGCCGAACCTGCTGCGGGTCGCGGTGGCCGTGGCGGGTTTCGGGCTCGCCGGGTGGCTGGCGCTGGGTTGATTCGGGCACGGCGACGGCCCTCACTCCACTGCTGTTCACTCGACTGCTGTTCACTCGACGACCACCCGGAACTGTTCGAGGGTCGCGTCGGTGGCATCGGGCAGGACCATTCCTGCGGCGAGTCCGCTGCGCAGGTACTCGACGACGGAGTGATCGAGGCGCTCTCCCGGGACGACCGTGGGTATGCCCGGCGGATATGGGGTCAGCTGCTCGGCTGCGATACGGCCCGGTGCTCGGTCGGCATCGACCATTTCGGTTGTTCCGAAGAACGCGTCCCGCGGGGAGATGACCGATTCGAGCTGGATTTCGTTCGGTGACGGCAGATGGATCTTCCCGGCGCGGTCGAAGGAGGGCGCCGACTCGGTGAGCGACCGAAGGCATCGGACGAGGCGATCGGTGGTGGTGTCGTCGTCGGCCATCGACATGGTGGCCAGGATTCTGCGGTGGTCCGCCATTCCCACATCGAGACGCTCGTGGGTGCGCAATCGGTCGCGGCACTGATAGCCGGTGACGCCGAGAGCGCTGACGTCGATCAGCACCTGCAGCCGGTCGAGGTCGTGGGACGCCTCCGCGCCGACGAGCCGGTCGTCGAGCACGTCCAGCCCGTCCAGGGCGTCGATGCGACGACGCGTGCGATGGGCGAGGTCGAGCGCATCGGTGAACAGTTCGGAACCGCACTCGACCATCTGCCTACGCCATCCGTCGATGGCCGCGAAGATCATCACATTCGGGCTCGTGGTGGTGAGCAGGTCGGCGCAGTCCGAAAGATAGGAGCCGTCGACGAGGTCACCCTGCACGTGGAATACCGAGCCCTGCTCGAATCCGGCCCCCATCTTGTGGACGCTGACGACGCAGACGTCCGCGCCCGCGTCCATCGCCCAGGTGGGCAGGTCCTCGTGGAAGGGGAGATGCGCACCCCAGGCCTCGTCGACGATGAGCGGTTTTCCCCGCTCGTGGCACACTTCGGCGATACCGGCGATGTCGGCACACGTGCCGTACGGGCTGGGGCTGACGATCAATGCTCCGGCTGCGTCAGGATGCCTGTCCCACGCGTCTCGTACCTGTGTAGGAGACGGCGGATGCGACAGGTGCATCGCTTCGTCCCACCTCGGGGTGATCCAGCGTGGCACGACCCCGCTGAAGATCAGGCCGGCGACGATGGACTTGTGTGAGTCCCTGGCCACGAGGAGGCCGCCGGGGTGATTACCTGCGACGGCCATCATTGCGGCCTTGACGGACAGGGAACTTCCGCAGGTGGAGAAGAACGCTTGATCGGCTCCGACGGCCTCGGCCATCAATTGTTCGGCACGCGACAGATATCCGTTGCTCGACGGCCAGTCGTCGAGTCCACCCGAGGCAAGGATGTCCGCGCGGAACGGGTCGCGGCCGAGCACCCGCTGGACCCGCTCGTCCGCCCCGCGGCCCTGCCTGTGTCCCGGGGGCGTGAATCCGTATCGGTCGAGTCGGTGGTAGCTCTCCAGCGCATCGAGGATCGGAGCTTCCGATTGATTCATACGGATCCTGTACCCGACCTCACGCGTCCGCAATCCGCGTGCCGCGGTCCTAGTGCACTCCCTGCATGAGCTTTCGTATCCGCGGAGTGAACGCGATCAGGATCAGACCCACGGCGATCGAAGCGCCGCCGATCCACAGGTAGTACGGCACCTCGTTGTTCTGGTCGTAGTAACCGGCGAGGGTGCCCGCCATTGCACTTCCCAGCGCGACCGACAGGTAGAACAGGGCGACCATCTGGGTGTGGAAGTTCTTGGGTGCGAGTTTCGTCGACAGCGACAGGCCCACCGGTGACAAGAACAACTCCGCCAGCGTGAACAGCAGCAGGATGCCGATGAGCCCGAGCAGCGGTGCACTGTTGGCGCCGCCCCCGGACATCGGGATGAAGCACAGGAACGCAATGCCCATGATGATGGTGCCGCACGCGAACTTGATGGGTGACGACGGTTGCCGAGGCCCGAGTTTCGTCCAGGCGGCGGCGAACACGCCGGCGAACAGAATGATGAAGACGGGGTTGATGGACTGGACCCACGACGGCGGGAACTCCCAGCCGAACAGGTTGCGGTCGAGGCGTGAATCGGCGTACACCGCGACCATCGTGAACTGCTGCTGGAACAGCGACCAGAACACGGCGCTCGCAAGGAACATCGGGATGAACGACCAGACCCGGCTGCGCTCGGTCGTCGTGATCTGCTTGCTGGTCAGAATGACGAAGAAGTAGACGACCGCCGCAACGATCGTCAGCGCGACCACGATGTCGGACATGTTGCCCGAGGTGATGACGCCGGTGGCCGCGAGGAGGCCGACAACGACGATGGCTGCTGCCGCGCCACCTGCGACTCGCGGTCGCAGGTCGGCCGGGAGTGGATGCGGTGGTGTACTGCCGATGTCGCCGAACTGCTTGCGATAGAGCGTGTACTGCGCGAGACCGAGGAACATGCCGACTGCTGCGAGGCCGAAGCCCCAGTGGAAGCCGTAGCGCGTCTGCATGAAGCCGGTGAGCAGTGGGCCGACGAGTGCACCGAGGTTGATGCCCATGTAGAAGATCGAGAATCCGGCGTCGCGGCGGTCGTCGTTCTCGTCGTACAGGTCGCCGACCATGGACGTCGCAGTCGCTTTGAGCCCGCCACTGCCGAACGCGACGCAGATCAGGCCGACGCCGACCCCGAAGAGTCCGGGCAGCAGTGCCAACGCGATGTGGCCGATCATGATGAGCACGGCACTGTAGAACAGTGTGCGTTCAGCGCCGAGCAGGCGGTCGGCGATCCATGCCCCGACGATCGTCGACAGGTAGACGGTGCCGCCGTAGGCGCCGACGATCGAGGTGGCGGCGACCTGGCTCAGACCCAGCCCGCCGTCTGCCGCCGAGTAGTACAGGTAGTAGATCAGGATGCCCTGCATGCCGTAGAACGAGAACCGCTCCCACATCTCGACACCGAAGAGGTTGGCGAGGGGGAGCGGTTGTCCGAAGAACCGGTGATCGGTTCTCGATTCGTCTGGAGGCACAGTGTCGCTCATGAGTGTCACTGTTGCACCGAGGAGCGGACGGTGTGGGTGATTCAATTCATCGAAAGCGTGTCGTATCGATCACCCGTTATGTCGATCACCCGTTATGTCGATCATCGTCGTGTCGACCCACCGGCGTGACGTTCACTGCGTGGTGATCCGCCGGCGGAGAATCACCTGAGCGATCACACGCCATCCGACGAGGACAAGTCCGAGGGACAGTGTCGCGACGATGATGAATGCGGTCGCGGTGCCTTGGCCGGTCAGTGCCCGCAGCAGCATTCCGCCGACGAGGGCGCTCACCCACAGAATCAATCCTGTGGGGACTGCGGCGTAGGCGTCGAACTTGTCGCGGTAGAGCCATGCGGTGAGGAACCACCCGATGGTCAGTCCACCGAGGAACGGCCAGGCCGTTCCGGCCAGCCCCACGAGGTCGAGTGCTTCGTCATGGCTGGATCGTCCGATTGTGGCGAAGACGATGACCAGAATGACGTCGAGAACCAGCGCGGGTGCGTACTTTCTCACCCGTCCAGGGTATCCCCGATGCTCGTGGGACCGGCCGACGGTGTCAGGCCTGAGCGAGGGCCTCGATCTCGATGTTCAGGGTGATCTTGTCGCCGACGACTGCTCCGCCGCCTTCGAGGGGCATCTCGATGCTGATGCCGAAGTCCTTGCGGTTGATCACGGTGGTGGCTTCGAAGCCGGCAACAGCGCCCTGGCCCATGCCGGGGTTGACGCCGTTGAACTCGAGCTTCAGTTCGATCGGGCGGGTGACACCGTGCAGCGTGAAGTCGCCTGCGAGGAGCAGGTCGCCGTTCTCGGCACGCACGCCCGTGGTGGCAAACGTCGCGACGGGGTGGTTCGCGGTGTCGAAGAAGTCGGCGGATTTGATGTGCGCGTCACGGTCGGCGTTCTTGGTGTTGATCGAGTCGACCTGGATCTCTGCGTTCGCGCTGGCAGTTCCGTCCTCGGCGACCACGATCGTGCCGGTGAAGCTCTCGAAGGTGCCGCGGACCTTGCTGACCATGAGGTGGCGGACCGAGAAACCGACGCTGGAGTGGACGGGGTCGATGGTCCAGGTGCCTGCGGTCAGGCCGGGGAAGACGGTGGTGCTTGCGGTCATGAGGCGCTCCTTGGATGTTCGGATATGTTGTTGAAACTTCAACTGCTGACAGATCGAGGATGACACAATCTAGTTGAGTTCGCAACTACTTTGTCGGAAGAAGATTCAGTCCGGCTGAAGAACGGTCCGTTCGGCGACGGGATCGATGTCGGCCCCGGCGCTCACACCGCGGTACAGGACCGCCACGGTGATCCACCCGATCACCGCAACGAACGCGACGCTCACCGCTCGATAGACGAACACTGCGGCGAGAGACTGAGATGCGCTCAATCCTGCTGCGGTGAGGGTGGCGATCAGCGTGCCGTCGACGAATCCGAGACCCGCGGGGGCAAGCGGGACACTGCCGACCGCCTTCGCGGCGGTGAACGCGATGATCAGACCGGCCAACGACGGTGTGCCGCCGACCGCCCAGCACGCGAATCCGAGGCAGATCATGTCGAGCACGCGATTCAGACCAGACCATGCCGCCGCGGCCAGCATGTCCCGTCGACGGAGGTGCACCGCTTCGAGCTGGGACAGGGCACGTTCGAACGCCTCGATCCCGGCGTCGGCCGACCTCCTGATCAGGCGGTTGAATCGTTCCAGATTCCACGTGACGAAAGTCTTGATCGACGACGGATTCTGCGCGACGTACCGGAGTCCGAGCAGTAGCGCACCGGCCGCAGTGATCGACAGCAGCAAGGTGATGGGACTGATCGACGAGCCGACAGCGAAAGCGCCGACGGCGCCCATGGCGGCAAGCGTGGCGGTGGAGACGACCCCCGACACCGCGAGCTGCCAGGAGGCGACCATCGGCGTTGCGCCCCAGCGGCGCGTCTGCCGGTAGGTGAACGCGGTGGAGAAGACGAGACCTGCGGGGAGTGTCACTGCCATCGCGGTACTCCCGTAGACCACCGAGGTCGACCGGGGCAGACTCACCTGAACTCCGCCCGCACGCAGCACCTTGCGGAGGAGCCCGGCGAACGCGCTCAGTGACAGGAGTTGCGCGACCACCGCCGCCGCGGCCCACCCCCAGTGCATCTCCGTCAGAGCTCGCCAGGATTCGCTCATCGATGGCCACAGGTAGATCCCCTCGACGACGAGGAGGGCGATCAGGGCGATCGCGGACACCCACTTGATCCACCTGAAACGGCCCCGTCGCGGTGTAGCGTCGGGGCCAGATGGGTCTTCATGCGGCTGCGCCACTCGGCCAGCGTATCGAACACCGTCGAAACACTTGTATGGTTATCCGTTGGTAGAGACCGGTTCGGGTGATCGAACGGGCCACGCCAGCTGTGTCATGCGCCCCCGTCCACGCAGCTGGACCTCATCGCCCAACTCCCAGTGGCCGCGCTCCTCGTCGTCCGCGAAGTACAGCGCACTGGACGAGGCGAGTACCCGGCTCGGGCGCAGTTTTGCGAGTTCGGTCAACCGGGACGCCTCATTGACCGGGTCGCCGATCACCGTGTACTCGAAGCGCTCCGCCGCACCGATGTTCCCGGCCACCGCCAGGCCGGCGGAAACCCCGATACCGATGTCGAGCCCGGTGATCTCGTCGAGCGCGAACCGCAGCTCGCGTGCCGCCGCCAACGCAGCGGTAGGGGCGTCGGGACGGTCCAGCGGTGCACCGAAGATCACCAGTGCGGCGTCACCCATGAACTTGTTCACGAATCCGTTGTGCTTGTCGACGACGTCGACGACCACGCGGAAGAACTCGTTGAGCAACTCCACGACCTCGTTCGGGGGCCGCTCCGCGGCAGTGGCCGTCGACCCCACCATGTCGACGAACAGCACGGCGACATAGCGCGTCTCACCACCGAGCTCGGTGCCGTACTGCAGAGCTCGGCGAGCGACGTCCTCGCCGACGTGCTGACCGAACAGTTCCCGCAACCGTCGCCGCTCGTCCGATTCGGACATCATCCGGTTGAAGCCCACCTGCAGCCGACCGATCTCACTGCCGTCGAACACCTCGACCTGGACCCCGGAGGCGCCGCGCTGGACGCGCTCGATGGCCCACCGAAGCTGCTTGATGGGATCGGAGATCTGCGACGAGGTCAGCAGCGACAGGACGAGTGCGAGCCCGATCGACATCACCGCCAACGCCAGTACCGACCACGCGAGCGCGTCGGAGCCGAATTCGTTGTCTGTGGTCAACTGGGTGACGCACAACAACACGATCCCGGCGACCGGCATCAAGGTGCCCAGGCCCCACGTCATTGCGAGACGGGTACCGACACCGGGCGCCATGGTCCGATCGAAACGACCTTCACTCAGCGCCCGCGCGGCCACCGGGCGCAGGATGCGCTCGCCGAGCATGTAGGTGAAACCGAACGTGCTTGTCGCGGCCATCGCGACGGTGACGGCGACGGTCACCGCGAGCGACGGCATCTCTTCAGCGGTGAGGAAGACGAACAACACCCCACCGAGCAGCCACAGCCCGAGATGCACGATCGCCTGCCGCAACGGTGCGTGCAGGGCAGCCATCTGCTCCGACCGTGTCGGCGGGCCCCCGCGCAGCTGCCACCGCACCACGGACCGCAGCATCAGCGCTGCCGCGCTCAGGCTCACGACCCCCGCGAACGCCAGGTAGACGGCGAAGACGGCAAAATTGCGGACCCTGTCCGCGATGATGTTCTCCGACTCCTCGATCGGCAGCCCGTAACGAACGAAGGCGAACACCAGCATGGCCCCGAACAGATTCGAAGCGCCCATCGAGACCATGTAGAGCGGCCAGCGACTTCGCAAAGTCGCCGCGACTGCTCGATATGACCTCAACACGACTTCAAATCAAACCACTGTGCGGACGGTCACATGACCTTGTGGTCGCACTTGGGGGTCACCGAATGGTTGGATTCACCGCAAAAGCGACGACGAAGGCGAGGAGCGCGGAGATGGGGGGATCCATATCCGAGCTCTCGCGCACGGCAGACCCGGACGCCCCGCTGTGGCGTGCCGCGCAGGTGTTCCGGCTGGTCACGGTCGTCTACGCGGTCAGCTCCCACGTCTCGACCGTCCCGAATTACACCGACGAGACATTGAGCTGGTTCCTCATCGGCGTCCTCGTGGCGTGGTCGCTGACCTCGGCGCTACTGCTCTCACGCGGACCTCGGGGGCGTCGGGTGGTCGTTGCCGTCGACCAGTTCACAGCCATCGCACTGATGGCGTCGACCCGATTGATCTCCGATCACGACTGGTACAGCCACCATCAGACGATGCCGACCACGCTGTGGGTCGCCAACGCTGTCATCTCGGCTGCGCTCTTCGCCGGCCCGCTCGCAGGAATCGCTTCGGCGATCGTGATGGCCGCGGTCAGCGCGGTGGTGCGCGACCAGGTCAACCTCGACCTGTGGTCCGACGCGACCGCGCCCGTTCTCGTCGCCTGCGGTGTCGCGATGGGATTCGCGATGAGGACGGCCCGGACCGCGCATCGCCGCCTCGAGGAAGCGGTGCGGATCGCCGCGGCAACAGAGGAACGTGACAGGCTCGCCCGGCAGGTCCACGACGGCGTGCTGCAGGTACTCGCGCTCGTACAGCGAGGAACCGACGAGAGCTCCGGAGTCGGTATCGGCCGGACCGAACTCGCCCGGCTGGCCGGTGAACAAGAGGAGGCATTGCGCCGCCTGATCTCCGACCAGGACACCGAGGTCGATCGAGGTGGGCAACACGTCGACCTGACCGCGATGCTGCGAATGCGGGTCGACGGCGACGTCACCGTGGCTGCGCCCGCGGACCCCATCGTGATGGAGCGGCCACGCGCCGGGGAACTCGTGGCGCTCGCGACCACCGCACTCGACAACGTCGAGCATCATGCCGGTCGCGACGCACGAGCGTTCGTGCTGCTCGAAGACCTCGGCGACGAGATAATCCTCTCCATCCGTGACGACGGCGTCGGTATCGCCCCCGGACGACTGGCCGAAGCCTGTGTGCAGGGACGTCTCGGCGTATCGAAATCGATCATCGGCCGGGCACAGTGGCTCGGCGGGACAGCAGAGCTCGAGACAGCACCCGGCGAAGGCACCGAGTGGGAGATACGCGTGCCCAAGGAGGAACCACATGGCTGAGATCACCGTGATGGTGGTCGACGACCATCCCATCTGGCGCACCGCCGTGGCCCGCGATCTTACGGACGCCGGTTTCCGCGTGGTGGCGGAGGCCGACAGCATGCGAACGGCCCGAACGCGGGCCGTGGTCGAGCCGGACGTCGTGCTCATGGATATGTCGTTGACCGACGGCAGCGGAACGGATGCGACCAGGGCCGTGCTGGAGGTGTCGCCGCGGTCGCGGGTACTTGTGTTGTCGGCGTCGTCCGAACGCGCCGATGTGCTCGGTGCGGTGAAAGCAGGGGCGTCCGGTTATCTGGTGAAGAGCGCGTCGGCCGTCGAACTCGTCGAAGCCGTAGTGAAGACCGCTGCGGGTCAGGCCGTGTTCACCCCCGGCCTGGCGGGGCTCGTGCTCGGTGAGTATCGGAAGCTGTCGGTGTCGAAGCTGCGTGAATCGTCTGCGCCGACCCTCACCGACCGCGAAACCGAGGTCCTGCGACTCGTCGCGAAGGGAATGTCGGCGAAACAGATCGCGTCCCGCCTGGTACTGAGCCACCGCACCGTCGAGAATCATGTGCAGGCGACGCTGCGCAAGCTGCAACTGGCCAATCGGGTGGAACTGACCAGGTATGCAATCGAACAGGGTCTGGACTGATGTTCTGAACCCTGCATCGTGCTCGGAACTCTGCATCGTGCACGGACGACTCTAAAGTGGTCGGCATGGACCCGAAGGATCTGAGAGTCTCGGACGCAGAACGTGAACACGTGGGTGAACTGCTGCAGCGCGCAGTCGGTCAGGGCATGCTGTCGCTCGGTGAATTCACCGAACGAATGGACACCGTGCTCGTCGCGAAGACCCGCGGAGATCTGAACCAGGTGCTCGTCGATCTGCCTGGTATCCAGATGCGACCGGAGTTCCAGCAACAGCCGCAGTTTCCGCCCGCTAGGGCGTACGAGCCGCAGGCCGCCGCGGTGTCTCCGTCGATGTACTCCGGGGGCACCGGGACGGTACTCAAGGGCCGGATGTCGACGATCGCGCGTAAGGGTCGCTGGGAGGTGCCGCCGGTGTTGCAGATCGACACCGTGGCGTCGTCGGTGTCGCTGGACTTCACCGAGGCGGTGATGCAGACGCAGGTCGTGCGGATCGAGGTCAGCGACTACCTCAGCTCGATCAGCATCGTCATTCCGATGGAGGCGACAGCCGACATCAACGGACTGGAGGCGATGGCCTCGTCGGCGACCTCGAAGGTGGGCGCGGGCGCCCCGTACGGCCCGCTGCATCTGGTGGTGACGGGCAAAATGCGTGCCGGAAGCCTGACGGTCGCGCACCCGATGGGTGCGCGACTGCGCAAGTTTCTCCGGGGTACCTGACCGGAGAACGTGGCGCGCAAGCCCGGTCCTTCAGGGCGGGTTAGCGCATCAATCATGTCGGTGGTCGTGGCTATGGTCTCGCTGTGCAGCTCCGCTACCAGTACCGCGTCTACCCGACACCGAGTCAACAGAACATGCTGGCCCGGTCGTTCGGATGCGCGCGGGTGGTGTTCAACGATGCGTTGCGTGCACGGCAGGACGCGCACGCGGCCGGGGTGAAACTGTCGGACACCGACGTGCAGAAGCAGGTGATTACCGCCGCGAAACGCACACCGGAGCGGGCGTGGCTGGCCGAGGTGGCGTCGGTGGTGTTGGTGCAGTCGGTGCGCGACTCGGCAACGGCATACAGGAACTGGTTCGATTCACTGGCCGGGAAGCGGAAAGGCCGCAAGGTCGGTCCGCCGCGGTTCCGGTCCCGCAAGGACACCCGGCAGGCGATCCGGCTCACCCGCAACGGCTTCAGTATCCGAGGCAACCGGAAGTTGTATATCGCGAAGGTTGGCGAGGTGAAAGTCGCCTGGTCACGCGACCTACCCTCGGAACCCTCGAGTGTGTCGATCATCAAGGACGCGGCGGGTCGGTACTTCGCGTCGTTCGTGGTCGAGACGACCGACGTGCCGTTACCGGAGTCCGATGCGGAGGTGGGGATCGACCTGGGCCTGACGACGTTCGCGGTCCTGTCGGACGGCAAGACCATCACCACACCGAAGTTCTTGCGCCGCGCCGAACGCACACTCTGCAAGGCGCAACAGGCACTCTCTCGCAAGCAGAAGGGCAGCAACAACCGGGCCAAGGCACGCGTTCGTGTCGCGAAGGCTCACGCCAAGGTGGCCGACGCCCGCAAGGATTGGGCGCACAAGAACTCCACGGCGATCATCCGCGAGAACCAAGCGGTGTTCGTCGAGGACTTGTGTGTCACCGGGCTGGCGCGGACGAGGTTGGCGAAGTCGGTGCACGATGCCGGGTGGGGCATGTTCACTCGGATGGTGGAGGAGAAGGCCGCCCGGTATGGGCGGACCTTCGTGAAGGTGGACCGTTTCTACCCGTCGAGCCAACTGTGCTCGACGTGTGGAGTGCAGGACGGCCCGAAACCGCTCTCAGTGCGGGAGTGGCAGTGCGCGGCGTGCGGTGCGGTCCACGACCGCGACCTCAACGCCGCCAAGAACATCCTCGCCGCCGGACGGGCGGAGAGGCGAAACGCCTGCGGAGGGACCGTAAATCCTGCCGCCTAGCGGGAGGTAAGTCCCTGTGAAACAGGAACCCACCGGAGTGGCGCGTAGCGCTGCAGGAGGAATCCCGGTCGTTCACGGCCGGGAGGACGTCAACAGTTCTCACTGGCGGCGTTGCCGGGCGATCAGCTCACTGACACTGATCGTCTGGGCATCGTCCTCGCGGTGCCGCCGGCCCTGCGTGTCGGGACCGCGCGAAGCTCGGTCTACGGGCGGCCGGCGATGGTTGTCGCGCTGGGGCAACTCCGGCCTGTCCTCAGGCGCGTTCGCGGCGGGGTCGTTCGGGCCCTGCCCTTCGCGCTGCTGCTGGGACCCGGGAGCCCGCTCGGCGGTCGAGGGAGCCCTCCGCATCTGCGAAAGCCAGCTTTCGATGGCCTGCGGATCACGAGCCTGGGCTGCGGGGGCCTGCCCTTGCACGGGGGCGGGGCGGCCCCCGGCAGCCTGGGTGTTCTCGCCGGTGTTGCCTGTCGGAGCCTGAGGGCGCACGTCGGTCCGGGGCAGTGGCGGAGGTACCGATCCACGCTGTCGCCGTGGCAGCGGCGGCATCGCTGAGGTAGGCGGTTGTTGCTGCGGGGACTGGGCATGTTGTGCAGGACCCTGCTGACGTGGCGCCACCGGCTGCTGCGGGCCTGCAGTCCCCCGGCGGGGGAGCGGGCCGCTCGCGTTACCGGGCGCGGGCATTCCGCGGGTCGGCGGGGGACCCTGCTGCGCCGGACCCTGTTGCGCCGGACCCTGTTGCGCCGGACCCTGTTGCGCCGGACCCTGTTGCGGCGGCACGGGCGGATGGCCTGGCCGTCCACGACGGATCGGCGCGGAAACCTGGTCGCCTCGGCGAGGCGGAAGTCCAGCGCCGCCGCGCGGTGCCGGGCCCCCCGGCTGCCCGGGCTGTCCCGGCTGGCGCGAGGCCGTCGGACGTCCCTGCGATCGGCGCGGGGGCGGAAGGTCGCGTGACCGTCGCTGCTCGGATGCCGGCCGTGGTGCGGCGATCGTGGGCATCGGCTGCGTCATCAGGTCGTTCTCGCTCCCGGCATCGCCGAACATGCCCTTCGGGAACCGGTGCGATCCCGTTGCCGTGATCGTGGAAGGTCCGAACATGCCGACGGTGATGAGCTCGGGAACGTCCTCGGGCATCAGCTCGTCGGGCAGGATCGGCTCGGCGAGGCCGACCTTTTCCTGGATTCGCTTCATCCATGCAGGCGCCCACCAGCAGTCGTCGCCGAGCAGTTTCATCACCGCCGGGACGAGGAACATGCGGATCACGGTCGCGTCGATGATCAGCGCCGCGATCATGCCGTACGAGATGTACTTCATCATCACGAGCTCGGAGAACGCGAACGCTCCGGTGACGACGATGAGGATCAGCGCTGCGGCCGTGATGATGCGACCGGTGTGGGAAGTGCCGATACGGATCGATTCGGTGGTGCTCGCTCCCTGCGATCTGGCTTCGACCATGCGCGAGAGCAGAAACACCTCGTAGTCGGTCGAGAGGCCGTAGATGATCGCGATGATGAGCACCAGCACCGGCGACATGATGGGACCGGGGGTGAAATTCAGCAGGCTCGCGCCGTGACCGTCGATGAATATCCAGGTGAGGATGCCCAGGGTCGAGCCGAGCCCGAGCGCACTCATCAATGCGGCCTTGATCGGCAGTACCAGCGACCCGAATGCCAGGAACATCAGCAGGGTCGTCAGTACGACGACGAAGACGACCATCAGCGGCAACGTGTCCAGCAGTGCCGCGATCGAGTCCTGCTCGATCGCAGGCGTGCCACCGACGTAGACCTCGACGCCGTCGGGCCACGACGCGGAATGCAGGTAGTCGATCGTGTCGGAGGTCATGTTGCGGTCGACGAGCCCGGCCTTGAGGACGCGGACCCCGTCCTTCGCGGGACCTTCGATGGAGAATTTCTCGACCAGCCCCGGTGCAGCACTCCCGGTCTCGATGATCTTGTTGAGGTCGCCGCCCTCGGCGCCTCGGATCACGAGCTTGACCGGCTCGGTTCGCTGGCCGGGGAACAATTCGTCGAACTGCGCCTGCGCGGCCCGGGTCGGGTGATCCGGTGGAAGATACGTCTCGTTGATGCCGCCGAATTTGATACCGGTCAGCGGAGTGATGAGCAGCAGCAGACCGATGACCGTGGGGATGGTCACCTTCATCGGGTTGAGCATCACCCAACGGGTCAGGCGACCGAGGAAGCTGTTCTCGATCTGCTCGTTCGACTGGATCTGGCCGAACCGCTTCATGCCGAACTTGTCGATCCGTCTGCCCAGGATCGCCAGGATGGCGGGAAGCACCGTCACCGATGTGAGCGCAGCCAGCGACACGGTCGCGATCGCACCGTAGGCGACGGACTTGAGGAAGCCTTGCGGGAACAGCAGGAGCCCGCCGAGGCTGGTGATCACCATCGTCGCCGAGAACACGACGGTGCGACCGGAGGTGATCACCGTGCGGCGCACCGCGGCGGCCGTCTCGTAGCCTTCGGCAAGTTCTTCTCGGAACCGCGACACCATGAACAGGCCGTAGTCGATGGCCAGACCGAGCCCGATCAACGACACCACGGGTGCGACGAACGAGTTGACCTCGGTGAAGTTGGTGATCAGACGGACGATGCCGTTGGCAGCGACAACCGTCAGGCCACCGGTGATCAGCGGCAGTGCCGCGGCGATCACACCACCGAACACGAAGAACAGCAGCACACCGACCGCGGGGATCGCGAGGATCTCCATGCGTTTGATGTCGTTGGCCATCGTGTCGTTGAGCGCGTTGGTGACCGGCTGGAGTCCGGCGAGCTTGACGTCGACGCCCTCGATTCGGAGCGAATCCTTGACGTCGCGGAAGTTGTTCGCGATTTCGGTGTCGTTGTCACCGGCGATCGCGATGGAGGCCACACCGTGCTGTTTGGATTCGTCGGCGAGGGCGGGCAGCGCCGGAGCGCTGTCCGTACGCCAATACGAACCGTTGATCTTGAGAATCTGGTCGGGGTTGTCGGCGAACCACGAGTTCAGGCCCGCGGTGACGGTTGCCGTGAACTCGGGGTCGTCGACGGTCTTGCCCTCGGGTGCGGTGATGAGTGCCAGGACATCGCCGTTGGTGTCTCGCCCGAATGTGCCGTCGGCCAGCTTCGCGGCCGTGACGGACTCCGAGCCGGGGTCGTCCCAGCCGCTCTGACTGAGATGGTCGTTCAGGCTCAGGCCGTACCCGGCGAGCCCGAGCAGCGCCGCGACCATCACCGCAATGACGGTGAAACGCGCGCGGACGACGAGCTCTCCCCAACGGTCGAACACGTAAATCTCCTATTCGGCGACGCTCTTGCGCCCCGCAAGAAGGGCTGAGAGCGGTCGGAACGGCTGCAACCACGCACCCTCGTCCGGCAGCGTTTCGAGGCTGACTCGCGGCAGCGGCTCACGGAACACGCCGGGGATGTCCTCGAGATCGACGAAGTCGAGGATCTCCGAGGTCACCGCCCAGCTTGCATGCTCACGGAAGCCGAGCACCTGCACCGCGACGCCTGCTGCGGCAAGTTCCTCGAGGGGTTCCCGGAATGCCTGCCCGTCGGCGGATGCAACCATCACACCGGCGAGGCCTTCGCCGCGCCGCAGCTCGATGTGCTCGAGCATATCGGAGTCGACGTCGCTGTCCTCGTCGATCTTGGGCTTGGCGAACACCGCGAAACCCACGTTACGCAGAGCTTCCACCCACGGACGCACGACGTCGGCGCTGCCGGGTGCGATATTCGTGAAGACCGTCGCCTCGGCCTCCAGCGGCGAGGTGCGGTGACGCGACAGGTCGGCCGTGCGGCCGAGGAGCCAACGGCCCAGCGCGTCGAACCTCGGCCGGTATGCGGCAGTCGGGCGGCCGCCGAGGATCGCCCCGAGGCCCATATCGAGGTTCGGTGCGTCCCACACGAGCAGCACGCGCCCGGGTCGCTCGGTGCTCTCGATCACGGCGGTGTCGGTCGCACCGGGCACTTCTTCATGGACGCTCATGCTCCGATCTTCCCCCAGATCATCTCGGCGATGTGGCTGCCCACCTGGTGAGCCTTGTCCTCGAACTTCGTGACCGGACGATCGTGGCTGACGGGGGACTCCCACGTCACATCTGTGAGCTGGGGTTCGGCGTTACCGGCTTCCAGGATCCACTCCGCATATTCGGCGTGGTCGGTTGCGACATGTAACACGCCGCCCGGCTTCAGCCGGGTCGCGATGAGCGCGAAGGTCCTGGGCTGCAGCAGCCGGCGCTTGTGGTGCCGTGCCTTCGGCCACGGGTCCGGGAAGAAGACCCGGACGGCGGTCAGAGATTCGGGCGCGACCATGTGTTCGAGGACCTCGACGGCGTCGCCACGCAAGATCCGCAGATTGGTCACAGGCGCGTCGGTGTCTGCGGTGCGCTCGATCCGCTGCAATGTCTGCGCAATACCCGGGCGGTAGACCTCGATGGCGATCAGGTTGATGTGGGGTTCGGCCTGCGCCATCGCGACGGCAGCGGTGCCGGTGCCGGTGCCGATCTCGAGCACCAGGGGCGCCGGGCGGCCGAACCACGCCTCGGTGTCGAGCAGATCATCGCCCACATCGCGACCGAGTTCGGGCCAGCGGCGGTCCCATGCGTCCTGCTGCGGATCGGTGAGAGATCCGCGGCGAGAGCGGAAACTCGTCACCCGCGGGTACAGGCGATTCCCCCTGGACTGCTGCTCGTCGAGCGTGTCGGTCGTGTCCTGATCGGAGTGGTTCACTCGACCATTGTCACGTATCGCCAGAGTGCGTGGCAGGAGTGACCGGTGTGACCACAGGGTTTTCTCAGGATGAGGACCCCGGACAGCGTGCTCGGGCAGTGTCGGAACGTGGTCTCTGACACAATTCCTTCGCGACGATCGGGGGATCATGACGGGGGAATCGAGCACGCGGTATCCGGGGGCCGATCCGTGGCACCGGATCGCGGACGAAGTGGATCGGCTGGATCCGGATGCCGGACGCACACTGCATTCTGCGCTCGCCCGGTGCACCGCACCGCTGCGGATCCAGGTCGCAGGACGCGCAGGTGTCGGACGCGCAGATGTGCAGCGCACATTGGCAGGGTTGCCCGCCTCCTCGGAAGCCGCCGTCATCGACGTCCCCGGAACACCCGATCCGGTTCTCGACGCCGATGTGGTGATCTATGTGCTCCCCTCCAGGCTCGATCCGGTCTCGGTGCATCCGGCCGACCGCCGCGCCCTCGCAGCGCTCGATTCCCGGCGCGTCATCGTGGTGGTCGCCGGCGACACGGCAGTCCAGGGTCTCGTGGCATCGGTGTTCACGCGGGACGACCCGAATCTGGAGGCGGTGCTCCTCGAGCGACTCGACCGTGCTGACTCCGGTCGGTTCGAGGATTTCGTCACTACGGTGGCGGGGATCGCGGCGTCGCCGCAGGCAAGGGACGTCATCGAGGCGGCACTCGAGAATCCTGCCGCGCCCGGAGTGTCGGTAACCGGGTTTTCGGGGTCCGAACTTCCCGCGTCGAGTGTTCCGGTCCGGTGAGCGGCGCCGATGATGTCCTACGGCGCTGGAACCCGCGCGGTTGGGCACGGCTGCACCGATCGCCGGCCCCGGATCGCGGTGTTGCGGTGGTGCGGGTCGCGGGGGTTGCGGGTTCGGGCCGCACTACCCTCACCGCCGAACTCGCAGAGCTCGGCGGTGTCGAATACGTCGAGGACGGGGATGCTCCCGTGGTGCTCATGGTGCTCGATGCATCCTCGGTTCTCGGGCGCACAGAACTGGCCGTGCTCGACGCAGCGGCGCGTGACGCAGCCGACGTGGTGTTCGCGTTCACCGGAATCGACCGATATCCGCGATGGCGGTCGATCAGCGAGCGTGACATAGAACTGTTGCATCGGCACATGCCGAGGCTCGCGCGGGTCGTGCTGATTCCGGTGTCCGTCGTCGCAGCGGCCCGGGCCAGGGAGCTCGGTGGCCATGCCGGCCGGGTGCTGGCGCTCGAATCGGGGCTGGTCGGTGTGCACGACGCGCTTCTCGCCGCGGCGAGGACATCCGCGCAGGCCCGGTCGACACGCACCGCGGTGGTCGCACAGACGAGCAGCATGATCGTCGAGGAAATCGCTGCGCTCTCGGCCGCCGATGACACCGCTGATCTTCGTGCCGAGCGCGAACGTCTCGCGACGCGACGGATCGGCCCCGAACCTCGCCCGGACTCCCACCGAGTCCGGGTGGAGTTGAGGCGGGACCTCGCGGTGCGCGTGCGGGAGGCATCGGCGGAATTGCACGGTGTCCTCGACGAGGGCTCGGTCGATCCGCGTGGTGTCGAGATCCTGCTGACCGCGCATTCGCAGCGAATCCGAGAAGCGGTCGCGGTAGCGGTCGAACGCGGCCTGGGAATCGTGTCGCAGCTGCCGAGTGCAGAACCGGCTCCTGCGCCGCGGATCCCCGGTCGTCGTCTCGATGATCGCCTCGCGCTCGTGTTGGGGGCCTCTGCGGGCGCGGGCCTCGGCCGCATGGTGGCCACCTTGCTCGGAGCAATTCCGGTGGCGGTCTCGGTGCTGGTGACGGTTGTGTGCGGGGCAGCAGCCGCGTGGTGGCTCGTTCGTCTGCGCAGACAGGTGGCGCACCGCGAGCTGATGCGACGGTGGGTCGTCGACGAACTGACCTCGCTTCGCGCGGACCTCGAGGCGTGGATCCGCGCGATGGCCCTCGACGCCCAATCGAAGCTCGCGCGCGACACGGCTGCGCGGGAGCTCGCACGCACCACCGAATTGCGCGAGCAGGTGGCAGCAATCGACGACCGTATTCGTCGACGCCTCGGGGAACAGCGCGCCCGCATCGCGGCCTGTGAGCGGGACCTGGCGATGTTGAGGCAGGTGGAACCGTGGTCGGCTCCGGTGCGTCCAATCAGCTGAGGGACGGCGTAGGAGAGGCCCGACAACGCAGGAACAAGATCTCAGGGGGCAGACATGGCTGACACATTTCTCGGCGCAGGCGGGTTCGACGACCGGGGCCTCGGCGGTTTCGACGTGTTCGACCCGGCGAGTACCGCGGCGTGGGCGGACTCCGTCGGCGCCACGACCGATCTCGACGGGGACGGGCTCCTCGACACCGTCGCTTTCGACAACGGCCACGGTGCCCTGGTCGTTGCCACCGACAGCGATCTGGACGGTTCCACCGACCGGCTCACGGCCGTCGGCGACGAGGGAGAATTCGGTGTGTGGGAGTTCCGGCGAACTGCGGGTGGTGCACCGGATTGGGTCCGGCTCGATGCGGGTATTCTCGGCAGAGACGAATGCCACATTTCCGAAGGCAAGTGAGGTGTATCGCCTGTACGAACAGGAAGGACGGAGGTAGTCTCCACGTCTCTGAATCGTTTCTGTGACATTTCCGACCGGACCCGATTGTTCCCGGTCCGATGTCCGGCGTTAACCTCTATGAATAGGACATCCGGCGCCCGCGTCCTCCGTACGGCCACGGACGAAGCGGGTGGTACCCCTGCCGAGAGGGGAAGGCCCGGGTTCGCCTCTGATCAGGCATAACCATGCAGGTCGGGGCAGATCCCGGTTCCGGGCACACCCCAGGAGAGTTTGATGACCTCAGCAACCATTCCCGGTTTGAACGGGACCGACGACAAGCTCCCGACCCAGCATGCCGAGCTGCTTGCGTGGGTCCAGGAGGTTGCCGAGCTCACTCAGCCCGATCGCGTCGTGTGGGCCGACGGATCCGACGAGGAATGGGATCGGCTGACTGCCCAGCTCGTCGAATCCGGCACCTTCACTCGTCTGAACGACGAGAAGAAGCCGAACTCGTTCCTCGCGAACTCCGACCCGTCGGACGTCGCGCGTGTCGAATCCCGCACCTACATCTGCAGCGAGAACGAGATCGACGCGGGCCCGACCAACAACTGGATGGCGCCCGACGAGATGCGGGCCATCATGACCGACCTGTACCGCGGCAGCATGCGCGGACGCACCCTCTTCGTGGTGCCGTTCTGCATGGGCCCCCTCGGTGCCGACGATCCGAAGCTCGGTGTCGAGCTCACCGACTCCGAGTACGTCGTCGTCTCCATGCGCATCATGACCCGCATGGGTGCCGCTGCCCTCGAGAAGATGGGCACCGACCGTCCCTTCGTCAAGGCCCTGCATTCGGTGGGCGCGCCTCTCGAAGCCGGTCAGCAGGACGTCGCGTGGCCGTGCAACGACACGAAGTACATCACTCACTTCCCCGAGACCCGGGAGATCTGGAGCTACGGTTCCGGTTACGGCGGCAATGCACTGCTCGGCAAGAAGTGCTACTCGCTGCGTATCGCCTCGGCAATGGCCCACGACGAGGGCTGGCTCGCCGAGCACATGCTCATCCTCAAGCTGATCTCGCCCGAGAACAAGCCGTACTACATCGCCGCGGCCTTCCCGTCGGCGTGCGGCAAGACCAACCTCGCGATGATCCAGCCGACCATCCCGGGCTGGCGCGCCGAGACCCTCGGTGACGACATCGCGTGGATGCGGTTCGGTGAGGACGGCCGTCTCTACGCCGTCAACCCGGAGTTCGGTTTCTTCGGTGTCGCCCCCGGCACCAGTGCCGATTCGAACCCGAACGCGATGCACACCATCGAGGCGGGCAACACCATCTACACCAACGTCGCCAAGACCGACGACGGCGACGTGTGGTGGGAGGGCATCGGTGGCGACAAGCCCGCTCACCTGACCGACTGGCTCGGCAACGACTGGACTCCCGAGTCCGACACGAAGGCTGCTCACCCGAACTCGCGTTACTGCACGCCGATGTCGCAGTGCCCGATCCTCGCCCCCGAGTGGGACGACCCGCAGGGTGTGCCGATCTCCGCGATTCTGTTCGGTGGACGTCGTAAGACGACGGTCCCGCTGGTCAGCGAGTCGTTCGACTGGCAGCACGGCACCTTCCTCGGTTCGACGCTGTCGTCCGAGCAGACCGCCGCAGCCGAAGGCAAGGTCGGCAACGTTCGCCGCGACCCGATGGCGATGCTGCCGTTCCTCGGTTACAACGCCGGCGACTACCTCAACCACTGGATCAATCTCGGCAAGAATGCCGATGAGTCCAAGCTCCCGAAGATCTTCTACGTCAACTGGTTCCGTCGTGGCGACGACGGCCGCTTCCTGTGGCCCGGCTTCGGCGAGAACTCCCGCGTGCTGAAGTGGATCGTCGATCGCATCGAGCACAAGGCCGACGCGCAGTCCACGGCCATCGGCTACGTACCGACCGCAGCCGACCTGACCCTCGACGGCCTGGACGTCGACGCCGCGGACGTCGACGAGGCTCTGAAGGTCGACGTCGACGAGTGGAAGGCCGAGATCGATGGCATCGCCGAGTGGTTCGAGTTCCTCGGTGAGAAGGTGCCCTCGGGCATCCGCGACGAGTTCGAGGCACTGAAGCAGCGCCTCGGCTGAGTCCGCACCCGCCTGTAGCCGAATGCCCCGTGCAGTCAGTTCAACTGATGTGCACGGGGCATTCGGTGTCTGCGGAGATCGGCGTGCTCAGGCGTTCTGTGTAGCCACCCACTCATCGAGCCGACGTTTCGCCTCCTCTGGCGGAACATCCTCGACGCGCGTCATGACGGCCCAGCGATGCCCGAACGGATCCAGGAGGGAAGCGAAGCGATCTCCGGTGACGAACGTCGACGGTTCCTCGAAGACCTGTGCACCCAGCGACACCGCGCGAGCGAACGTCGCGTCGACATCCGCGCAGTACAGCACGTACGAATGGTTGACGTTGTTCGTGCCGTCGGGGGCGTGCAGCCCCATCGACGGATGCGGGTCGCTCAGCTGCATGCGGCCGTGGCCGAAATCGAGTTCGGCATGCATGACAGCTCCGTCGGGGCCGTCCTGGCGGTCGACGAGTTTCGCGCCGAACGCGTCGGTGTAGAACTCGATCGCTTTCGTCCCTCCGTCCACGACGAGGAACGGCGTCAATGCGGTGTAACCGTCGGGAATGGGATTCACGGAATTCGTCATGCTCCCCAGTGTTGGACCTGAGGGCCGCACCTGTATTGAAGGAACCCGACATGGTGCGTCGTCGGCAACATGATGCAATAGGTATATCGCACACCACAGCCGGTCCCTGGTGGCCGGGAGAGGATCAGCTATGAGCGGGATCTACAACAATGTCACCGAGCTCGTCGGTCGTACCCCGATCGTCAAGCTCAACCGGCTGACCGAAGGCCTCGACGCGACCGTCGCTGCCAAGCTCGAGTTCTACAATCCGGCCAACAGCGTCAAGGACCGCATCGGCGTGGCGATCATCGACGCCGCCGAGAAGTCCGGCGCACTGAAGCCCGGTGGCACGATCGTCGAGGGCACCTCCGGCAACACCGGTATCGCACTCGCGATGGTCGGCGCAGCCCGCGGCTACAAGGTGATCCTCACGATGCCGGAGACGATGTCGACCGAACGTCGCGTCATGCTCCGCGCCTACGGCGCCGAGATCGTCCTGACCCCGGGTGCCGACGGCATGTCCGGTGCGGTTGCGAAGGCCAAGGAAATCGTCGAGTCGACCGAGAACGCGGTGTCGGCGAGCCAGTTCGCGAACCCCGCCAACCCGCAGATCCACCACGACACCACCGGCGAAGAGGTCTGGAACGACACCGCAGGCGAGATCGACATCTTCGTCGCGGGGATCGGCACGGGCGGCACGCTCACCGGTGTCGGCCGCAACCTCAAGGCACGTAAGCCAGGTGTGAAGATCATCGGTGTCGAGCCCGCAGATTCGCCGATCCTCACGGGCGGCAATCCCGGCCCGCACAAGATCCAGGGTCTCGGCGCCAACTTCGTTCCCGAGGTCCTCGACCGGGAGATCTACGACGAGATCATCGACGTCCAGTTCGACGACGCCGTGAAGACGGGTCGTGCGCTCGGCACCGACGAGGGAATCCTCGGCGGTGTGTCGGCCGGAGCGAACGTGTGGGCAGCCCTCGAGGTCGCGAAGCGCCCCGAGAACGCAGGCAAGCTCATCGTCGTGGTCGTTCCCGACTTCGGCGAGCGCTACATCTCGACGCCGCTCTTCGAGCACATCCGGGACTGACCGTCGCTGTGAGCATTCTCCGTACTCTCCGTGAGGACCTGCAGGCTGCGCGCGGCAACGATCCCGCCGCGCGCAGCGATGTGGAGAACGCGGTCGTGTACTCCGGTCTGCACGCGATCTGGTCGCACCGTGTCGCGCACCGGATGTGGGCGGTGCCCGCCTTGAAGGGCCCGGCACGGATCCTGTCGCAGTTCACTCGGTTCCTCACCGGAATCGAGATTCATCCCGGGGCGACGATCGGCCGGCGTTTCTTCATCGACCACGGCATGGGCGTGGTCATCGGTGAAACAGCGGAGATCGGTGACGACGTCATGCTGTATCACGGTGTGACGCTCGGCGGCCGGTCGCTCGCGAAGGAGAAACGGCATCCGACGCTCGGTGATCGCGTCACGGTTGGCGCAGGAGCGAAGGTTCTCGGACCTGTGGTGATCGGCGCCGACAGCGCGATCGGCGCGAATGCGGTCGTCACGCACGACGTCCCGGCCGATTCCATCGCCACGGGTATTCCCGCCACCGTCCGATCGCGGAAGAAGCATGAGCCCTTGGTGGATCCGACCACCTACATCGATCCGGCGATGTACATCTGAAGATGCAGCACCCCTGTTCGGCCGCAAAGACTGTGTCGCCGAACGGCATCGAGGGGGCGGTTGTGTGTGCTTCATCGAAGGAAAGCGCACACAACCGCCCCCTCGGCGGGGCCGGCGGTCAGTCCTGGTAGCCGGGCGGGTACAGCACCGACTTGGTCTCGCAGAACGCTTCGAGCCCTTCCGGGCCGTTCTCCCTGCCGATGCCGGAGTTCTTGTATCCACCGAACGGTGATCCGGGATCGAAGGCGTACCAGTTGATTCCGTACGTGCCCGTGCGGACACGCGAAGCGACCGCGAGGCCCTTCTCCACGTCAGTGGTGTACACCGATCCTGCGAGTCCGTAGTCGGAATCGTTCGCGATCTTGATGGCGTCGTCGACGCTGTCGTACGGGAGCACCGACAGGACCGGTCCGAAGATCTCTTCCCGGGCGATGGTCATCGAGTTGTCGACGTCGGCGAAAACCGTGGGTTCGACGAAGTAACCCTTGTCGAGGCCGGAAGGGCGGCCGCCACCGAGTACGAGGCGTGCCCCCTCTTCCACGCCCTTCTTGATGTAGTCCTCGACGCGGTCGCGTTGCTTCGCGGAGATCAGGGGGCCGAGCTGGGCGTTCTCGTCGGACGGCGGGCCGACGGGGAAGAACGCGGCGGTGGCGACGATCTTCTCGACCACCTCGTCGTACCGGGACCGCGGTGCGAGAATGCGGGTCTGGCCGACGCAGGCCTGCCCGGTGTTCATCAGACCGGACATGACGAGCATTGCGATGGTGGAGTCGAGATCGGCGTCCTCGAGGATGATTGCGGCAGACTTGCCGCCGAGTTCGAGCGAGCAGCGCTTGAGGTTGCGTGCGGCGATCTCGCCGATGTGCTTGCCCACGGCAGTGGACCCGGTGAAAGTGATCTTGTCGAGGTCCGGATGTGAGACGAGGTGTTCGCCGGTCTCCGCGCCTCCGGGCACCACCGACAGCACCCCTTCGGGGAGGCCTGCCTCGGCGAAGATCTCGGCGATCACGTTGACGGCCAGGGGGGATTCGGGTGCGGGCTTGAGGACCACGGTGCAACCGGCGAGCAGTGCCGGACCGAGTTTGTTGGCGCACAGGAACAGCGGCACATTCCACGCGATGACCGCGCCGACCACGCCGACGGGTTCGCGGGTGACTCGGGTGCGCCCGAACGAGCCGTTGCGTTCGTCGACCCAGGGAAACGAATCGGCCAGTCCTGCATAGAAATTCAGTGTCGCGAGTGACGGGGTCAGCTGCATCATCTGCACGGATGCGGCGGGCTGCCCCATCTCGGACGAAACGACCTCGGCGATCTGCGCGCCGCGCTCTTCGATGATCTTCGCGGCCTTGCCGATCACTGCTGCGCGCTCTGCCGGGCTCATCCGCGGCCACGGTCCGTCGTCGAACGCGGTGCGTGCCGCGGCGACTGCGGCGTCGACGTCCTTCGGTCCGGCGACGGGTACCGAGCCGGCCCGTTCCTCCGTGGCCGGGGAGAACACCTCGAGCCTCTCGTCGGTCGACGGCGCCACCCACGTGCCACCGATGAACACCTTGTCGTAGTCGGTCATCATTCGCCCCTCTTCGGTTCACGCCGGATCACCCCGACACTAGAACACGTTCCACATTTTCGAAAGGGTCGATTCACGCTCACGGTGGCGCGGCGGCGCAGCGATGCCCACACTGGAAGATGCCGACCGTCAGGAGCAGACATGGCAGAGAACAATCCGTTCGGATTCGATCCCGACGACATCGACCGGGTAGTCCGTGAGGCAGGGGAAGAACTGCGCGAACTCAAGGACCGGGTCTTCGCATTTCTCGACCAGCCTGCCGCGCCGACGTCACGGCAGCAGCCGCGGCCGGAGACCACCGGCGAGGCCGGAGACGGCGTATGGGTCGTCTACACCGCAGACGCAGACGGTGTGGCCCGCATCGACCAGGTGTTCCCGTCGGAGCTCGAAGCGCTGCGCAGCCTCAAGGGCAACACCGACCCGGCGCGATCCACGCGATTCCTGCCATTCGGGATGAGCGTGAGCGTGCTCGACCGCCGGACGGACTCGACGACCGAGTGACCCGGACCGTGTGAGCCGGGCAAGGTCCGAGGTCAGCCGTGGCGGATGTACGACCGGAGCTGGTCGCGTTCGGCCTGTAGTTCGTCGATATGGCTCTTGACCACGTCGCCGATACTGACGATCCCCAGCAGCTTGCCGTCGACGACGACCGGCAGGTGCCGGATGCGTCGCTCGGTCATGGTCGCGGCCAGGCTGTCCACGCTGTCGGCGGGCCGGCATATTGCCACATCGACCGTCATGACCTCGGACGCCGCGGCGACAAGTATCGACGGACCTCGTTCGTGGAGCTGCCGGACGATGTCGCGCTCGGTGACGATTCCGACGACGTCGGTGCCGTCGACGACGACCATCGCGCCGATGTTGTGGCGCGCGAAATCTCCGATCAGCTCACAGACGGTGGTTCCAGGGGGAACCGTCTGCACCGCCGAACCCTTGTTCCGCAAAATTTCGGCAATCCTCATCGGATACCACCGATCCGTCCCACCGTGCTGGGCTTGTCGAGGTAGCGCTGGTCCAGTCAGGGTAGGTCCTCGGAACCCGTGCGCAGCCGTTTGGTTACCTACTCGTGACCATGGGCGAGCGCAGCGGCCCCGACGAGCGTTCCCAGTGCTCCCAACGATGCAGGCACGATTCGCAGTTCCTCGATGAACTCCAGCCGGGCCTGTCGCGCAGCAGACGCAAGCATCGGACGCCACAGCGGTCTTCCCGACTCCGCGAAGCCACCGCCGACGACGACGAGTGACACGTCTGTCAGCGCCGCCGCCGACGCGATGACCTGGCCCAGCGCCGTTCCTGCGCGTTCGAGCGCAGCTGCCGCGATTCCGTTGCCGTCCTGCGCTGCTGCCGCCAGTGCAGTGCCGTCCCGACCCTGCCAGCCGCGTGCCCTCGCCCACCCCACTGCAGCGGTCCCGCTGGCCACCGTCTCGATGCATCCCGAGCCGCCGCACGTGCACTTCTCGAAGCCGTACGCCGACACGATGTGGCCGATGTGACCGGCGTTCCCCGTGCGGCCGGATACGAGGCGACCGTCGAGGACGATGCCGCCGCCGATCCCGGTGCCGAGTACCACCCCGAGCAGATCGTCCGTTCCGCGCCCCGCGCCGAATCGATGCTCGGCCAATGTGGCGGCAGCGCCGTCGATCGCCAACGTGACACGCGCGCCGGGAAACACGCTGCGCACAGCCTCGACCAGCGGAAACTTCGAAGACCATTCGGGAATATTGATGGGGGAGACGGTGCCGCGGCGTGCGTCGACGGGCCCTGCCGCCGCGATCCCCACCGAGGTGATCGGCTCGGCTCCGGCCACCTCGCGCAACAGCGCGCCGCAGGCATCCCACACGCCGGTCTCGGGTACGGGCACGGTCTTCGGCTCGACGGGTGTTCCGTCGTCCGCCACGAATGCGGCGGCGAACTTCGTGCCGCCGACATCGAGAGCCAAGCCGGTCATGACGCGACTTCGGCCGATCCGCGGCGCCGCAGCACGAGCACCAGGTTGCTTACCAGGAACTCGCGTACCCCTGGCACTCGAACGAGCGGCCACGCCCACCGCGGATGGTACCGGGGGAACGCGGCGAGCAACTCACCGTCGGGGGTGGAGTGGGCCCACCCGAGACCGTCGGTGCAGCCCACTTCGAACAGCGACACACCGTATCGGTTCTTCGGTTCCTTCCCGTACTTCCTGGCGTAGCGACGCGCCGCGTACTCGCCGCCGAACGCGTGCCACGGGCCGGTCTCGTGCCCACCGAACGGGCCCCACCACAGCGTGTACGAGAGCACCATCAGCCCTCCGGGTCGTGTGACCCGCAACATCTCGTCGGCCATCACCCACGGCTGCGAAACATGTTCTGCGACATTCGACGACAAGCACACGTCCACCGACCCGGTGCGCAGCGGCAACGCGAGACCCGACCCGCGGACGGCGCCACCGACCTGCAGGCCGGCCGCGTGCATCTCGGACGGATCGGGCTCGATCGGCACGTAGCGCGATCCCACTTCGGCGAAGGCGTCGGCGAAGTAGCCGGGCCCGCCTCCGACATCGACGACGGTGGTGTCCGCGAGATTGTTCCCGGTCAGACCGGTGTAGAGGTCGTCGACGAGGTCGACGGTGTCGCGGGCCAGACCGCCGTAGAACTTGTCGGGTGCGGTCTGCTCGAACCGGAAACTACCGAGCAGACCGATGGAGCGCCGCAGGGTGGCACGGCGTTCGAACAGCCGCGTCACATGGGGGGCGGTCGTGGTCTTCGGGGGCACGTCGAACCACAGTAGTGCCCGTAGGGAACGCCGTCGTGCACCTGCATCGAGTGCGCACCCGCTAGTGTGTCCGTGACATCCACAGCGTCCATACGGGCGTGCGCCAGCTATCACCGGGGGGTAATCCGCGTGCGGGAGGTTCTGTTGCTCTGCTGGCGTGACAGCGGGCACCCGCAGGGAGGCGGCAGTGAGCGCTACCTCGAGCAGGTCGGCGCACAACTCGCCGCACGCGGTATCAAAGTCACCCTGCGCACCGCGTCGTATCCGGGCGCGAGCAAGCGCGACACCATCGACGGTATCGACGTCAGCCGCGGAGGCGGCCGTCTCGGTGTGTACCCCCGGGCTCTCGCTGCCATCGCCGCCGGGCGCCTCGGCTTCGGCCCCCTCAGGGGCATCCGCCCCGATGCAGTCATCGACACCCAGAACGGCATCCCCTTCTTCTCTCGGTTCGTTGCAGGCGCGCCCGTCACCGTGCTCGTGCACCATTGCCATCGCGAGCAGTGGCCCGTCGCGGGCCGTGCGATGGCGAAGCTGGGATGGTGGATCGAATCCACGTTGTCGCCGCGAGTGCACCGCAGCAACCAGTACCTGACGGTGTCGCTGCCGTCGTCCGACGAACTCCGGATGCTCGGTGTCGACCACGATCGCATCGCGGTGGTCCGCAACGGTGCCGACGCCATCCCGGCGGGTGTGACCCCGGGCGGCGATCACACCCGCACTGCGCACCCGAGCGTGTGCGTGCTGTCTCGGCTCGTGCCGCACAAACAGATCGAGGACGCACTCGGTGCGATCGCATCCTTGCGCGACCGCATTCCCGGCCTGCACCTCGACGTCGTCGGCGGTGGCTGGTGGGAGCAGAACCTGCGCGACGTCGCCGGGGAGCTGGGAATAGACGATGCCGTCACCTTCCACGGCCACGTCTCGGAAGACCGCAAGCACGAGGTGCTCGCACGGTCCTGGCTACACGTGATGCCGTCCCGCAAGGAGGGATGGGGACTTGCGGTGATCGAGGCTGCGCAGCACGGTGTCCCGACGATCGGATACCGCAGTTCGAAGGGCCTGACGGATTCGATCGTCGACGGTGTCACGGGTGTCCTCGTCGATTGCGCCGACGACCTCACCGCGGCCGTCGCGGAACTGCTCGGGAATTCCGAGCGTCGAACCGAGCTGGGCGACAAGGCCCGGATCCGGGCGGGTGAGTTCTCGTGGGAGGCCACCGGATCCGGTGTGCTCGCAGTGCTGACCGCCGTCGCGTCGGGGCAGCGGGCGTCAGGCCTGTTTCCCCGGATCACGCCGGAGGAGATCGGCGAGGGCGCCCAGCAGCTTCGATACGCGGGCGCGTAGACGAATTCCCAGCATGCCGGAAGCCCCGGCAGCCATCACCAGTATCAGCAGCAGGTGCGCGAGGATCGCCACGCTCCGACCGGACGTCTCCCGAACCCAGGCTCCGTCGACCTGATAGAGGGACAGATCGTCGTCGCTGTAGACCTGTGTGAGCCGGTCGAGGGTCTCCTCGGAACGGCCGTGGTCTCCGGGAGTGTCGTGCTGGACCAGGACCCAGCCGACGCCCCGAGCCGCCAGCTCGGACGGATCCGCACCGCCTTGCAGGAGTCGTTCGACGTCGACGGCACGTGCGCCCTCTCCCTCCACGGCGCCACCTTCGACGATGAGGGTTCCGGTCTGCAGCACGTCGGCACGCAGCATGCGGGGTGTCGGGTCGAGTACCGCCACGGGGCCGGAATGGTCGAATCGGCGGAACATGCCCATGGGCAGCACCGCGACGTCACCCTCGTTCGCGGTGACGATGCCCGCCACCTGTTGCCATCCGTCCGGATACCGGATCGGTCGCACGTGGCCGCCGACACCCCATGCGAGGTCGGGGAGCGCCCCGACCACGACGACGACCGCCAGCGCCGCCCACGCGATATCGCTGCGGGCTCGGCCGGGAGTGAAGTGCCGTCGCAATGCCCCGACTCCGGCGGCCGCGGCCACCGCGTAGAGCGGCATCGCGAGTGCCACCCACTTCTGGGTATCGCGCAGCAATCCGGCTCCGGGGACGTGCACCATCGCCCACTCCCCGAGTTGCAGACCCGCCGCGGTGGCGCCGAGAGCCGTGCCGAGCACGGCGACGACCGCGACGACAGCGAGAGCGAAGATCACCGGGTTGCGGCGCCTGCGCCACAGCGAGGGCAGTCCGGATGCAACGACGAGGAGCAGCAGCAGGGTCCCGATGAGTGCCCACGGCGTCGTGCGTGAGCCCGGTACCGCATCGGCATTCCAGATCCCGCCGAGGCCGGCGACCGACCCGATCGTGCCCAGCAGCGGCTCCGCTCTGGCCGCAAATGCGCTCACCCCTGCCGGATCGGCCTCGGTGCCGCCACCGGACAGGGCCGTTGCGACGAGCCATGGCGCCGATACCGCCACCGTCAGAGCGACGGCACCCGCGAGCCGCCCCACCCGAGATGCGCGGCCCCCGGGCATCGCGAGGACCACGACCGTGGTCGTCGCGGCGAGGAGCACACCGGTGGGCGTCAGTCCTGCCACCGAGAGCCAGAACGCGAGGGCCCACCAGCCACCACCCGTACGTCGACGTACCGCGACGGCCGCGCACACGACCCACGGCAACGCCGCGTAGCCCGCGAGGAGACTCCAATGTCCCTGCAACAACCGTTCACCGACGTACGGGTTCCAGATCGCGACGGTCGCGGCCGCCACCTGCGGGGGGACCCCGGCGCCGGGTAGGAGAACCGAAACGAGCCGCGCCGCGCCGAATCCCGCCGCCCACAGTGATGCAGCGAGTAGGGCCGTCACGGCGACACCACCGTCGACGACAGTCGTCACCCACGCGAGCAACGCATCCTGGGGGACCGCCCGCGCCGCGGCGTCGGACAGCCCCAGCGCCGAATCGGTGAGATACGAACGGGGCGTGCTCACCGCGTCGCGCAGCAGGAGATAGCCGCGTGAGGTGAACATCGGACCGAGCACGACGACGGTGAGTGCCAGCGACCACAGCGCAGGCACGAACGTCGGCGCAGGAGCCGACGGGGATGTCGTCGTGCGCTCGCGGTGCAAACCCCGTATGGACATGGCCGCAGACTACGGTGCGCACGGGTGCAAGGATGGGCGGATGCCGCCACAGAACACGCTGCGCCGTTCCGGGACCGGCACCGCGGTGGCCGGGATGACGATGGTGACCGTGGGTGCCATGATCGCCAACATCGCGTCCTACCTGCTGCATCTGCCCGCCGGGCGGTGGCTGGGTCCCGCAGGCTACGGGGAGTTCGCGAGCCTGCTGGCAGCCCAGCTGGTGCTCGCGGTGCCTGCGCTGGCATTGCAGACCGTCATTGCGCGTGAAGCCGTGCACGGAATGGGCACCGCGGTTTTGCGTCGACTCGGCTACCGATGCGCACTGATCGCCGCCGCTGTCGCTGTGGTTCTCGTACCGGTGGTGTCGTGGGCACTGGAAACGAGCATTGCGGGCGCATTCGGGTCGCTGGTGACGGCGCCTCTGCTGGTGCTCCTCGCGACCGAACAGGGACTGTTGCAGGGGCGTGCCCGGTTCGCGGCGCTGAGCGTCGTTCTCGCTGCTGCCGGAATTGCAAAGGTCGTCCCTGCCGTCGCGGTGCTTGCCGGTGGCGGCGGTCCGGGACCTGCGCTGCTCGCAGGCGCGGCGGGTACGGGCATCGTGGCGATGGCCACGGCGGTGTTCGTCGGTCGCAGCGAACCCGGACCTGTCAGTGAGGTCGCGGAGGCGCCGACCCGCATACCCGGAGCGGCCGCGGTGTTGCGCGCATCGCAGGTCCAGCTCGCGTTGATCGCGCTGACGTCGCTCGATCTGATGCTCGCGCGGATACTGCTCGATGCCGACTCGGCCGGCCTCTACGCGCTCGGGGCGGTCGCGACGAAGGTCGCGTTCTGGTTGCCGCAGGCCGTAGGCGTGGTGTTGTACCCGCGGATGGCGAACCCGGCGGAGTCGGCCTCTGCGGTGCGTTCGGCGCTCGCGGTCCTCGTCGGTCTCGGCGCGGCGCTCGTCGCGGCAGCAGCGATCTGCGCGCCCCTCGTGCCCATTCTCGTCGGCGACGCCTACGAGCCCGTCCAGTCCCTACTGTGGTTGTTCGCGCTGCAGGGTGCGTGCCTCGCGGTGCTGCAGGGCGCGTTGCTGTCCGCGATTGCCGGGGATCGCACCGCGCCGGCCGCTGTTGCGTGGGTGGGCCTTGCTGTCGAAGCCGTGCTGATGGCGACGATCGCGTCGACCGTGGAGCAGTTCGTCGCGGTGGCCGTCGGCGTCGCAGGCGTTACGGCAGCGGTGGTGTCGGTGCTCGCTGTCCGCGGGGCATCCGCGGCGACGAAGTCATCTCGGCTCGAACATGCGAACGCCGCCCCGCACCGTGAGGTGTGAGGCGGCGTTCGTTCGGCCTTGATCAGTCCTGAGTGGGGGGCTTGTTCAGGTCTGTGCGGGGAATTTCCTGCGTCTGGTCGGTGGTCCAGTCGCGCTGCTCCGGCTCCTGAGGGAGATCGGAGCGCGGAATGACCTCGGTGCGGTCGTCCGTGAAGTCGCGCTGAGTGTCGGCGGCATGCGCACCACCTGCACCGGCAGCTGCGGCCGAGGCCGGACCTGCGGGAGCCGGGCGCCCAGTCGCTGCGGCACGGCGACCACCGCTACCACCGCGGAGACCGAGGACGAAGCCGACGATCAACAGGATGACGCCGAGGATTCCGGCGATGATCGGCAGGGTCTTACCGAAGAGCGACAGCTGGTCCTGACCGTCGCGTGCCTGCTCGAGCTGGAACTCGATGGTCGGTTCGTCGAACGGCAGCGTCACGTCGAGGACGGTCACCTCGGGGGTGTTCGCCTCGCGTGCGTAGTACTGGTCCTGCTGTTCCTGACCCTTGACGACGACACCGGTGATCGGGTCGACCCACAGGTCTCGGACGTTGTTGTACCAGCGGGTCATCTCGACAGGCTCGTCGCCTTCACCGACGCCCCATGTCGAGGCGGGAAGCTCCAGCTTGTAGGTCGGAGAGCTCGGGTCGGCCTCCGACATGTCGACCGGGCCGATCTCGTGCTTGAAGTGGTAGACAGGCATGCCGTTGATCTCTTCCTCACCGATGAAGTCGATGGGGAAGGTCTCACGTGCATTGATGTCGTAGTACGGGTACGACTCCTGCTTGACGTCGAAGGGGAACTTGTACTGAAGGCCTTCGCGGTTGTCGATCTCCTCGCCCGGTGAATCCGCAGATGTCTGGATCGTGCTCACCCGATCGGGGTACTCCTCCTTCGACACCGGCATCGACGACACCCGGTCGATCGTGAGGCGGTCGACGGTCGCGGACACGAGTCCGGTATCGCCCTGCATATCGAGGCGGCGCACCGTCTGACCGGCCTGGAGCGTCATGATCTCGCTGTCGGCCGGATCCTCGACGGTCACGAAGCGCTGGGCCACAATCGGGACGTCGGTATCGACCTGAGCGTTACCGGCGAGCAGCGCACGCGAATTCAGAATGTCGCCGGTGCCTTCGGCGACCGTCGTCACCTCGAGGTCGAGCGGCGTCTTCTTCAGCTTCCCGACTGTGTACGTCGGGATCAGAATTGCGATGGCCAGGAGGAATGCTCCCAGGCCCACCAGAATCATCGCCAGTATCCGGCCCGAGCTGGAACGCTCAGCCATGCTGTTTCTCCTCACTCAACGGTTTCATCGAGTACCCCCACCGGCAGCAGGGCTGCACGGATCGCCTGGCATCCGACCCGCGAACACCACGTGAGCCCAGACACTAACAGTCCGGGGTTCGGTGATGCGCGCCCGCACGCCGGGGTGCCCACACTTCTCGTATCGGGCACTACACGGCACACTGGTCGCCGATGACCGCTCTCAACATTCCGTCCCGCTCCGCGTCGGGTTTTCTCCCCGCGCTGGAAGGTATGCGAGGTATTGCCGCCGTAGGCGTGCTCATCACTCATGTCGCATTCCAGACCGGAGCGGTTCACGACCCCTGGCTCGGCAGGGTGTGGGGCCGATTGGATCTCGCGGTGGCCTTGTTCTTCGCACTGTCGGGTTTCCTGTTGTGGCGCCCGCATGCGGCTGCGGCACGCGAGGAAACCGATCCTCCGTCGACTCGCCGCTACTTCTTCTCGCGCGCGGCCCGGATCCTGCCGGCCTACTGGGTGGCGGTGATCCTCATCCTGTGGCTGCTGCCCGGCGCGGGGGGTGGGCCGACGGTGTGGTGGGCCAATCTCGCGCTGGTGCAGGTGTTCGTTCCGCTGACCCTCACCGAAGGACTGACCCAGATGTGGAGTCTGTCGGTGGAGGTGGCCTTCTATCTCGTGTTGCCGCTGCTCGCGTGGTCGGTCAGCGGTCTGCGCGGTCACGCTGCCCGCTTCCGGATTCCGGTCCTGCTCGGCGCGGCCGTGTTGTCGCTGGCGTGGGTGTGGGTACCCGTGTCCACGCAGGACCACATCAACCACGACAACTGGCTGCCCGGTTACCTGCCGTGGTTCGCAGCAGGCATGATCCTTGCCGAACTTGCCGCGCACCCCCCGACGTGGATGCATCGCCTCGCCGCGAAGCGGCACATCATGGCGATCGCGGCACTCGTTGCGTTCGGTCTCGCGACGACACCGCTCGCAGGCCCGACAACCCTCACCACTCTCGAACCGTGGGAGTACAACGGCAAGATCGTGCTGGGCGCTCTCGTCAGTTTCGCGTTGCTGGCTCCGCTCGTGCTCGCGCCGCGCACCGAACACCGCATCCTCGCGAGTCCCCTCGCGCTGACGATCGGTCGCTGGTCCTACGGAATCTTCATCTGGCATCTCGCCGTGCTTGCGGTCGTCCTGCCGGTGTTCGGCATTCCCGCGTTCCAGGGACGCTTCTGGTTCGTGCTGACCGTGACGGTCGTGCTGAGTGTCGCGGTGGCGTCCGTGAGCTACGCGTTCGTCGAAGAACCTGCGCGACGGACGTTCCGTCGCTGGGAACGCCGCCACCAGAACTCGGGTACCTCCACAGCGCGGGCCGCCGCGACACCGACTGCGACCAATCCGACCAGCGCCGCGAACTGAATCAGGTACGAATGTCCGACGTAGCCGTCGGGTGAGCGCCACGGCCCCGTCGACAGCAAGGCCATCGCGAGCATCGTCGACCCACCTGCGATGCCGACGAGCATCCGCGACGCGGTCGTCGGACCCCGACGCGCGGCCACGGCGATGGCACCTGCTGTGCCGACGGCCGTCACTGCGATCCCCGCAGCGCCGGCTACGACGAAGGAGGCGAGTGCGACCCCGATGAGCGCAGCGGTCGTCGAATGCCACGTCCGCGGTGCGGGACCGGGGTCGGGTACAGGGCGGCGGCGGGGCAGGAACGCGAGTGCGAACAACGGAATCAGCAGCAGAAGACCCCCGAAGATCCCCAGGCGATACCAGCGGTCGGTCGCGAATTCGAGGGTGACGGTGCCTTCCGTTCCCGCGGGCACGATCCAGCCCTGCTGCCATCCGTCCGCGACGAGCGGCGTCAGCTCGGTGCCGTCCGGCGCGGACGCGACCCATCCGACGTTCGTGCTCTCCGGCACCACGATCAGCTGATCGGAGTCGGACGCAGGCACGTGCAGTTCACGCAGGTTCTCCGTCCACGTCCCCATCTCGAGTTCCACAGGATCGGTACGCGGGGGTTCCGTCCCCACCAGAGGCAACTGCAGACTCGACGCCACGAAGGCGGTGCCCGGCTCGACGTCCACATCGACCCGGCCCGCACGCATCCCGGCCGCGTCCGTGTCGCACAGGGTCGCAGGCACTTCCGCGCCTTCCGCGAGGTCGCGGACGGTCCCGGTCACCGAGGTGCGGTAGTCGCGGCCGTCGATCGTGATCACCGGTCCGGTGTCGCACCCGATCGTGACCACGCGGTCGTAGACCGGATCCTGCGCACCGATCGGACCGTTCTCACCGACAACGGTGATCTCGGCGAGGCCCGGGGGTGTCTCTTTCGAGAACCCGAGGATCGTGCGATCGATCGTGTCGACGTGATCGACGATGGTGATCTGCACTTCGTCGGTGAGGTGCGGGGTCACCTCGATCGCCGTGCCGCCGGCACCGAATGTCGCGGTGGAATCCTCGTCGAGTTCCCGGACCTGCGGACCGTTTCCGAGGTTCACCGCGACCCGGGTGGGCGCGGCGGGGAGCGCCCCCAGCGAGGTTGCGAGATCGAGACCCGTCACCACCTGCGGCGACGGCAATTCGAGGGTCAGGGTGGGATGCTGCGCCCCGGGCTCGAGCGAACTCTCCTCCGCGGTCCACGACGTTCGCGGGTCACCGTCGGTGGCGGCGAACGCCGAGCCTTGAAGGTCCACCACGTCTGCAGCGCCGCGGGCGACGACCCGATCGGATCGGTCGATCAGGTCGTCGAGTGCCGGCCCAGGGCGGGCGCGCACCCACAACTGCGGCGTCACCCACGACTCCGTCGGAACGTTCAGGGTGCGGGTGAACAGGTTCGGTTCCTCCGGCGCGGTCGCCAGGCCGAACGCGCACCGCACCCGGTCGGGCGTGTCGATGCAACTACCGCGACCCGGGAACTCCTGCCGGAGATCCCATCCGCGCACAGAGGTCCCGTCGGCGGGGCCGGGCACGACGATGCGCCGCCGTATGTCGAGGAACTGCGGGTCGGAGCGGTCGGTGTGGTCTTCGAGCGCGACCTCGGACAGTCCGAACTGGTTGCCGCGGCTACCTCCCTCGGCGTACGTCGCGGTGATCCGGATCCACGTCGTCGTGCCCAGCGGCAACGCCACGGTCTGGGGGGTGCCGGGCTTCTCGACGCGGACGGCGGTGCTTCCCCGGTCGGTGGTCACTTCGAGCCATTTCACGGGCGCACCCAATGCACCCGAACTTGTCGTCAGGTGCAGGATGCCCGCGTCGATCGGGGAGTCGAGGTCGAGCTGCAGCCATTGCCCGATCGCGGATTCGAGTCCGTTGCTGTGCCAGCCGGTGGTGGGGTCACCATCGATCGCTGCCGCAGGACCACTGCCGACTGATGTTCCGCCGAGCTGCGTGGCGTCCGACGCCGCGCTCGACACGCTGATGCGTGCTCCGTCCCATTCGGTCTGCACGAGTTCGGTGCCGGGCACGGGATAGTCGGGTACCAGGTTGTGGGTGCGTCGCTCGTCGCCGTCGGCGCGGATCGTCGACGAATGGTGGTCGACCTGTCCGTAATCGGTTTCCCGGTCGGTGGGGGTGTCCGTCACGGTGAGGGCGTCAGGCTCTCGTCCCGCGCGTGCGCTGTCGGCTGCGAACACTCGCGGACCCACATGGCTGGGGTCGGTGGTGTTCAGGCTCAGCAGCGACTCGGGTCCGCCCTGCACGACGGGCACCGACGCGGCGTCGACCACGTACGGTCCGACAGGGGCGTCTGCAGGCTCCCCGACCCGGTAGATCTCGACAGCCCGATACACCGGACGCAGATCGGCGTCGGCGACGATGTCGTCGGGCAGGACGCGTTCGATCTCCGAGCCGAACTCGGCGACCTGTTCGATGCCCGGGGACCCTTCGACGGCCCGATGCACCAGCGCCGGACGTGCCGCGGGCGAGGTGTCGGGATCGAGGTCGTTGCGCACCACCAGGTAGCCGATACCCATGCTGCGCAGCGTCGCCGCGAGCCCGGGCGAGGGACGGCCGTCGGCGATGAGTCGCTGCACGGAGTCGAGGGCACGGATCGCACCCGGCGGCACCAACGGCACCGCGTCGCGTGAAGCCCACGGTGTGGACGCGAGAGCCTGGATCGGTTCGTCGCGGGTCAGACCCCAGATCTGGCTTCCGAACGGTGCTCCGGGCAGGACCAGGGCGCGCTCGCCGCGTTCGTCGGTGTGCTCGTCGAGCCACTGTGCGGTCTCGTGCCAGTATTCGGGCACTTCGTCGTATGCCCCGCGCGGTGCGAGTTTCCCGGTCCACGCGAGCGACGTCGCGAGTGTGGCAGCGACGAGTACCAGGGTGGAGAAGGCGAGCATCGGGTTGCGTTCGGGATGTGCAAATGCGGTGCGGGCGCGGCGCCACGGCACCGAACCGGGCAACGGCACCCAACGCAGCAGATGCGCCAGTCCCAGGACGAGTGGAAGCCGCACGAGCGGCTCGAGTTTGTGCACGTTGCGTAGCGGCGCGCCCGTGGAATCGAGGAACAGCCGGACCTGTTCGGCGAACGGGGAACTCAACTCGCCGACGTATCCCGCGCCGAGACCCGCGACACCGACGAACAGGATCAGCGTCCACCGGCCGCGCCCGGGCATCGTGCGCATTGCCAGACCCGCGAGACCGGCGGCGGCGAGCAGTCCGGTGACGAGCACCGCGGCGGGCTGGGTGACCAGCACGGCACCGGCGATGCGTTCCGGCGACACGAACGGCGTCCAGCTGCTGGTGCCGCGCAGCACCTCGGCCAGCGACGTCCATTCGGTCGTCACCCCGGATGACTCGATGAAATCCAGGAAAGGAGGACTGACCTTGCCCAGGAGCAGCAGCGGCACCATCCACCACGTCACCGCCACCACACACAGCGGCAGCCACCACACGGTGAAACGCCACCAGCGTCGATTCGGCCGGTGCGCGATCCACCACAGGGCCGCGACGAGGCATGCCGCAGCGGTGGCGACGGCATTGATCGAGCCCATCAGCGCGACGGCGACGGCGGACTGCGCAGCGAGAACACGGTGCGAGCGCGCATCCCGACCGTTGAGATAGCGCACCACGGGCAGCAGCACCCACGGCGCGAGCATCAGCGGGTGTGCTTCCGACGAGATGGATCCGAGGGTCGTCAGGACGCGCGGCGACAACACGAACACGGTCGCCGCGATCACCCGCGAGCCACGGCTGCCGATTCCGAGTGCTTCGGCGAGCCGGACAAGACCCCAGAAACCCGCCACGAGCAGCAGCGCCCACCACAGACGCTGCGTGATCCACGGAGGAATGTGCAGAACCTGCCCGAGAGCGAAGAACGAACCGTGCGGGAAGAAGTACCCGTACGCCTGGTTCTGTACCTGTCCGAGCGGTGCCACGCTGCTCCACTGGTGGGCGGCGCGCGTGAGGAAACCGACCGGGTTCTGCGTCAGGTCGTATTTGGTGTCGGCAACGATCAGGCCGGGGACTTGCGCGAACGAAAGGACGAACGCGACGGCGGTGACGACATACAGCCACCGCCGCGACAGTGGTTCCGCGTTCGGTGAAGACTCGGCGGCGGAAGGTTCCGCAGCGCCGCGCGTACGTGAACTCGAAGCGTTGCCGGCGCCGTCAGCGGCTGCCGTACTCAACCTGGTTCAAGAGGGACGAATCAGCGTTGCCGCTGCGATCGATCTCGGGACGAGAGTTCTCGGATACCGCAGCCGTGACTCCGAAGACGGCGACCGCGCCGACGACGACACCGGCCACCGCGCTGATCAAGCCTGGTCCCAGGAACTTCCCCATGCCCAACTCCCCATCATCGATCGACTCACGTCGTTTGGTTCCGCGTCAAGGTATCACCCCGGATAGTGGAGACGGTGCCAGCGCACCGTCCGAACCGCTCAGAGTCCGATGGTGCCCAGCAGTGTGCGCAGCTTCGCGGTGGTCTCGGCCAGTTCGTCGTCGGGGTCCGACTCCGCGACGATGCCGCCACCGGCCCATGCGACGGCTCGCAGCCCATCGGCGCTGAGCTCGGCGCAGCGGATCGCGACGAGCCAGTCGCCGTCGCCGTTCGAGTCGCACCAGCCGACCGCGCCACCGTAGAAGCGGCGGTCGCCTTCCGTTGCCCTGATCGTCGCGAGAGCCACCTCGGTGGGTGTCCCCGCGACCGCAGGTGTCGGGTGGAGGGCTGCGGCAACGGAGATCGCGTCGGTGCCCGGATCGCGCAGTGTTCCGATGATCGGGGTAGCGAGGTGCCACACATCCGGAGTCGAAGTCAGTTCGGGTCCGGCGGGGATGTCGAGGTCGCGGCACAATGGGCCGAGCCGCGCCCGGATCCAGTCGATGACGAATGCGTGCTCGGCTCTGTTCTTCGATGACGTCAGTAGCTCGTCACCGGCCTTGCGGTCGGTATCCGGATCGGTGTGCCGCGCGGCGGTGCCGGCGAGCGGACGACACGTCACGGTCTCGCCGCGCACGCTGACCAGCAGTTCCGGGGTCGCGCCGACGAGAGTGTGGCCCCAGTAACGTTCTTCTGCGGCACTGAGATCGAGTGCGTAGGTCGTCGCGTCCGGGTGACGGTCGATCATCCGCGCGGCCAACGCCAACGGGTCGATCGGTTCGTCGGCCTCCAGTGCCACGCGGCGGGCGGCGACCACTTTGTCGAACTCGCCGAGTTCGAGCCGCTCGATGAGTGACCGCACCCGCGCGACATGAACGCGGGGCAGGGGGATCTGCGCGGTCATCCGCACCGCAGGCAGATCGGGGAGGCCTGCGGGGGCCTGCCACGGCCCGTCGGTGATATCGACGGTCTCGGGTTCGGTCAGCGCGACCGCCCGGTCCGGGTTGAACGGCAGGGCTCCGGCGATCAGATCGGCCTTGCCTCGACGCAGAGCCGTCGACGCCGCGGTGATATCGGAGAACAGACGCCGCGTTCCGACGGCGTGTACAGAGCGATCGGCGCGCGAGAGCAGGAATCCGTCCATGGTCAGACGACGATATCGCCCGCACAGCGTTGTCCATGTAGTGCGGGGCGATTCTGTGATGTGAGCGTCAGCGGCCGGGCGGGACGATCAGGACCGGCCGGTGGCTGTGGCGGAGTACGTGGTCGGCGACCGAGGACTGCAGCAGCGAACGGAGCCCTGTCGTGCCGCGAGTGCCGGTGACGATGATGTCGACGTCCAACTCGTCGGCGGCCTCGATGATCGCCGCCCACACCGCGTTGACGACCTCGACGGTGCGGCCCTCGGCATGCAGGCCGAGCGAGTTGGCGAGCTCGAGACCCTCCCGGTTGGTCACCTTCGCGTCGGAGAGGGCAACGTCTTCATTCTCTTCGTCGGGCACCCACTCCGGCTGCATCACACCCGACAGCCCGGACATCCGCGCGGCCTGGCGGACCATCGGCTCCCACGCGGTGACGACGATGGCACGGCACGATTCGAGGAAGCGACCCGCGTATTGCACGGCGCGCTTGGAATTCTCGGATCCGTCGTAGGCGATGAGGATCAGGTCTGCGGCCAACGTGCACTCCTCCAGGTCGTGTACGTGAAAGCTCTCGTATGGCGGTGGTTGGCTGCACGATACCCCGCTCAGCGGGTGGTGGGGAGGTCCCTCACGTGAGTCGACTACCGTCGAGGATCATGCAGATCCGACACAGCCTCGCCGTCGCGCTCACCTCGGCACTCGCGGTCACGGCCTGCGGCGCAGGCGACACCGCCGACGCTCCGTCAGCGAAGCCGTCCGTGACGGCGCAATCGACGGCTGATCAGTCGTCGGCGGCACTGCAGTCCTCTGCGACGGCTGCGTCGGCCACCCCGGCCGCGGTGTGCGGCGACGAACTGCTCGCGTCGCTGTCCCTGCGCCAGAAGCTCGCACAGCTGCTCAACGTCGGTGTCACCGGTGCTGACGATGCGCTCGCGATGATCCAGGCAGAACAGATCGGCGGAATTTTCGTCGGCAGCTGGACCGACCCGGCAATGCTCTCCGAACGCCAGATCCCGGGGGTGGCGGCGCAGAGCCCGCTGCCGCTGATGGTGACGATCGACGAAGAAGGCGGCCGCGTGTCGCGGGTGGGTGAACTGCTCGGCCCCGATCCGTCGGCGCGTGTCGCCGCGCAGACCATGACTGTCGACGAGACCTACCGGATGGCGCTCGAACGGGGACAGGAACTGCGTGAGCTCGGCATCACCGTGGACTACGCCCCCGACGTCGACGTGAGCAGTCAGCCCGACAACTCCGTGATCGGCGACCGCTCCTTTTCCGACGATCCGGCCGTGGTGACCGACTACGCCGGGGCGTATGCGCGAGGGCTGCAGGACGCGGGCATCATGCCGGTGCTCAAGCATTTCCCCGGACACGGCTCGGCGTCGGGTGATTCGCACACCGGTGCCGTGACCACCCCACCGCTCGATGAACTCGTCGCGAAGGATCTCGTTCCTTATCGGGAACTCGTCTCGCCCGATGTCGCGGTGATGCTCGGCCATCTCGATGTTCCCGGCCTGACCGACGGTCTGCCCGCGAGTATCAGCCCTGCGGCGGTGGAGTTGTTGCGCACGGGCACCGGTTACGGCGGCTCTCCGTTCGACGGCATGATCTTCACCGACGATCTCTCGGGGATGCAGGCGATCACCGACTCCTACCCGATCACCGAGGCGGTCGAAGCAGCATTGGTCGCAGGTGTCGACCAGGCGTTGTGGCTGACCACCGATCAGGTTCCGGCGGTTCTCGACCACCTCGAACAATCGGTGGTCTCGGGTGATCTGCCTGCGGCGCAGGTCGACGAGTCGGTGCGCACGGTCGCGCGTGCCAAGGGCGCGCTCGACTGCTGAACGCTTCGATCGAGCGGTGGATTCCGATTCCCTACCGTAGAGTAAGAAACTGTTCGTCACGTAGGTGTTGGAGGAGTCATGGCCGGCGGTACCAAGCGACTGCCCCGTGCGGTGCGGGAGCAGCAGATGCTCGACGCCGCGGTGGATGTGTTCTCCGAAAACGGTTTTCACGACACGTCGATGGATGCGATCGCAGCGCGCGCAGCGATCTCGAAGCCGATGCTCTACCTCTACTACGGGTCGAAGGACGAACTGTTCGCCGCGTGCATCAGCCGGGAGGGGCAGGCGTTCGTCGAGGCTCTCAAGCCCGCGGGCGACCTGTCGCTGTCGCCGCGCGAACAATTGCGCGTGGCACTCGAGTCGTTCCTCGGATTCGTCGACGCCCACCGCAACTCGTGGATGGTGCTCTACCGTCAGGCATTCGGACAGCAGGCGTTCGCGGGGCAGGTGCAGAACAGCCGCGACCAGCTGATCGAGCTCACCGCGCATCTCCTCGAATCCAGCACACGCGACCCGGAGCCCGGAACCGACTTCCAGATCATGGCGGTCGCGCTCGTCGGTGCGGGTGAAGCCGTCGCCGATCGTGTCGCGGGCGGTGAGATCGAGGTCGAGAAGGCCGCCGACCTGCTCGAGAACCTCGCGTGGCGCGGTCTTGCAGGAAAGAAGAGGTCCGACCAGCAGGGCTGATCGGACCTCATCTTTCGGAATGTGTGCCGGGACGCCCCCATCGCGCCCCGGCACACAGGGTCTGGAGCACACCGAAACTCAGCGCAGGGTCGCGGTGAGGTGCGGGTACTGCTTCTTCGGGTGCCGTACCGCCAGATCCCAACCGCCGCTATCTCCGTCATGCTGCGCATAGACACTCAGCGACGACGGCAGGAGCACCGGCTTACCGAACCGCACCGAGTAGGTGACCTTCCCGGGGATCCGGCCCTCCACCGCCGACAGTGTGGCTGCAGCCGTCCACATGCCGTGCGCAATGGACTTCGGGAACCCGAAGGCCTTGGCGCCCAGCGACGATACGTGGATCGGATTGCGATCACCCGATACCGACGCGTACTTGTCGATCGTCTTCTGGTCGACGCGCAGCGTGGAGGTGGGAACGGCGGGGATCTCCTCGGTCTTCGGTTCCGGCTTCGGCTCACCCGAGAGTGACGTGCGCTGCTGGTGCAAGAACGTCGAGGTCTGACGCCACACCGTCTCGCGTCCCACATTGACGTCAGTGACGAGATCGACGAGCAGGCCCTTGCGATGTTCACGCATGTTCTCGGCGTGCACACGCAGATCGAGAGGCTCGGTCGCCGAGATCGGCCTCATCTGCTCGATCACGTTCTCGGCGTGGACCGAGCCGATCGCGGCGAACGGAAATCCCTTCGACACCATCAGTTTCATCACGAGCGGGAACGTGAGAATGAACGGGTAGGTCAGCGGCAGAGTGTCGCCGAAGCGCAGTCCGCACACTTTCGCGTACTCGGCGAGGTTGTCGGGATCGACCCGCAGCCCGCGGAGGACGAGCGTGTCGTCGGGCAACCTATCGCCGGAGGCTCCCACGACCGGCAGCGCCGAAAGCACGGCGCGTCCGTAGACGTCGAGGATCGACGGGCTCCCCGTCAGTTCGATCTCGCTCATCAAGCCCCCAGCATGGACTGGCCGCAGACGCGCACGACCTGCCCGGTGACGGCGCTCGACGCGGGATTCGCGAACCATGCCACGGTCTCCGCGACGTCGACGGTCTCGCCGCCCTGGCTCAGCGAACTCATCAAGCGGCCTCCTTCGCGGGTCGCGAGCGGAATTGCGGCGGTCATCGCGGTCTCGATGAATCCCGGCGCAACAGCGTTGATGGTGATGTTCTTCTTCGCGAGCAAGGGCGCGGTGGCCTGTACGAGGCCGATGACGCCTGCCTTCGATGCGCCGTAGTTGGTCTGGCCGCGGTTGCCCGCGATGCCTGCGATCGACGACACGTCGATCACCCGGCCGCCCTCCGCGAGTGCGCCCTTCTCGACGAGGACCTCGGTGATCTTCTGCGGGGCAATGAGGTTCACGGCCATTACGGAGCTCCACCTGCTGTCGTCCATGTTGGCGAGCAGCTTGTCGCGGGTGATGCCTGCGTTGTGCACGATGATGTCGGCGCCGCCGTGTCGTTCGAGCAGGTGCGCGGCGAGCTTGTCACCCGCGTCGGGCGCGGTGACGTCGAGCGGGAAGGACGTGCCACCCACGCGGTTCGCGGTCTGCGACAGCGCCTCACCGGCAGCCGGCACATCCGCGGCGATGACTGTTGCGCCGTCGCGGGCGAGGACTTCGGCGATCGTCGCGCCGATGCCACGCGCGGCGCCGGTGACGACTGCGACCTTGCCTGCGAGCGGCTTGTCCCACGACGCGGGAGCAGTGGCGTCGCCGTCACCGACCCGGACGACCTGGCCGTCGACGAACGCGGACTTGGCGGAAAGCAGGAATCGGAGCGTCGACTCGACACCGGACAGGCCGGTCGAGGCCTTCGGTGAGACGTAGACGAGTTGGATGGTGGCGCCGCGACGGAGTTCCTTGCCGAGGCTGCGGGTGAAGCCTTCGAGGGCGCGCTGCGCGATCTGCTCGTCGACGGACGCCGCTTCCTCGGGCGTGGTACCGAGAACGACGACACGCCCACTGGGGGCGAGGCCACGGATGGCCGGCTGGAAGAACGTGAAGAGTTGTTCGAGACCCGCGGCGTCGCTGATGCCGGTAGCGTCGAACACGAGAGCACCGAACTCGGTGTCGGCAGGGTCGGCGAGCGGGTAGTCGTGCAGCAGCGTGCGGATCGGTTCCACCAGGCGGCCGTTGCCGCCGACGAGGACGGGCCCCGGCAATGCGGGCTCACCGGGCTGGTAGCGGCGAAGCTTCTCGGGCTGTGGCAGACCGAACTGCTTCGCGAGGAAAGAGCCGGGTGCGGACGAGATGAGCTGGGAATAGAGCTTGGGGGCGCCCTTGGCGTCAGCCACGTTTCCACCTTCTTCGAATTCGGTCGTCGATGCTGTAGTCGACAACTAACTTACTCCTGAGTAAGAATAGTAGCCACAGTTCGAGTCCATCTGAATGCGGGAGATACCAGTGACCACCAATGCCCGATCCACGCAGCAGCGTCATATCGCGCGTTCCACGCAGCCGCGTCGTGTCGCCGTCCTCGGTGGCAACCGGATCCCGTTCGCGCGTTCCGACCGCAAGTACGCACGCGCGTCCAACCAGGACATGTTCACCGCGACCCTCGACGGTCTCGTCAGCCGCTTCAACCTGCAGGGCGAGCGCCTCGGCGCCGTCGTGGGCGGGGCGGTGCTCAAGCACAGCCGCGACTTCAACCTCGTCCGTGAAAGCGTGCTCGGCAGTGCCCTGAGCCCCTACACCCCCGCGTGGGACCTGCAGCAGGCATGCGGCACCGGCCTGCAGTCGATCGTCTCGGTCGGCGACGCGATCGCCGCCGGCCGCATCGAAGCCGGCATCGGTGGCGGCGTCGACACCACCTCGGACGCCCCGATCGCGGTGAGCAACCCGCTGCGCGAATTCCTGCTCTCGCTCAACCGCGCACGCACGACCGCCGATCGGGTCAAGCTGCTCGGCAACGTGCGTCCGTCGATGCTCGGCATCGAGATTCCGCGCAACGGCGAGCCGCGCACCGGTCTGTCGATGGGGGAGCACGCTGCCATCACCGCCAAGGAATTCGGTGTCCGTCGTGAAGACCAGGACGAACTCGCCGTCGCGAGCCACCGCAATATGGCCGCCGCCTACGATCGCGGATTCTTCGACGACCTCGTCACCCCGTTCCTCGGGCTCACCCGCGACGACAACCTGCGCCCTGATTCGTCGGTCGAGAAGCTGTCGACGTTGAAGCCGGTCTTCGGCAACAAACTCGGCGACGCCACGATGACGGCGGGTAACTCGACCCCGCTCACCGATGGTGCGTCGGCGGCCCTGCTGTCGACCGAGGAATGGGCGGCCGAGCGCAATCTGCCGGTCCTCGCGTACCTCGTCGACTCCGAGACCGCCGCCGTCGACTACGTGCACGGCGGCGACGGACTGCTCATGGCACCTACCTACGCCATCCCGCGGCTGCTGGAGCGCAACGGCCTCACCTTGCAGGACTTCGATTTCTACGAAATCCACGAGGCCTTCGCGTCGGTGGTCCTCGCCACACTGCAGGCGTTCGAATCGAAGGAGTACTGCACCCAGCGACTCGGCCTCGATGCTCCGCTCGGCTCGATCGACCGCAGCAAGCTCAATGTCAACGGATCCTCACTCGCGGCGGGCCACCCGTTCGCCGCGACCGGCGGCCGTATCGTTGCTGCTCTCGCAAAGATGCTGCACGAGAAGAAGCAGGAGACGGGCAAGCCCGTTCGCGGCCTCATCTCGATCTGCGCTGCCGGTGGCCAGGGCGTGACGGCCATCCTCGAAGCGTGACGTTGCGGGGCGCCGAACACATTCGGATTTTTTTCTTCCGATGCGTGTAACACCCCTGCCGGCACGGCGATAGAACATACGACCCTGCTGGGCTACCTGACCCCCGACCTGGTAGCCCAGCAGGGTCTTTTGCGCATTCCGCCCGTAAACCGTTCAAGTCCGGGCGTTACCCTGGAGAACCGGTATCCGGCGCGCGGTTTACGACAAGCGTGCCCCGTCTGAAGGGACATCGGTGAGCGGCAACAACGGGACGAACGAGCCCGAGGCTACACACGACGACGTTCGCCCGACCGAACCGCAATCGCAGGCGGCGTCCTCGGCCGATGCTGCGGCGCCGGTCGATGCTGTCGCAGAGCACGGAGGCGCTGCGACACAGGACCTGAGCGGAACGGCTTCGACAGGGGACAGCGAGCCCGGACCGGAAGATCGGATCCCGGAGACGAGTGCCCCCGGTGGCGAAGCCGATATCGACGGATCCGAGGCGGCAACGACGCCTGTTTTCCGTGCTGCGCCTACCGCACCGGCTGCTGAACCGTCCGAGAAATCTGAAGCGTTCGAGACTGCTGAGACTTCTGAGGCAGCTGAAGCTCCCACCGCGGTCATTCCGGTGACGAAGATGCCGTCCGAGCAGAATCCGCCTCCGTCGGACGCTCCCACCGAACAGATGTCGCAGATCAAGGTGCCGCCCGCCCAGACCGCCGCGATGCCGCCCACATCGCCCACCGGCGCTGCCCCGCCCCCGGCGGGACCCCCGCCGGTCGCGCCGCCTCCCGGGGACGGCCCGAGTGGCCCGTCGGGTCCTGACAAGCCGTGGTCGAACCTCCCGAAGCGCACGATCGCGCTCGCCCTCGGCGGTGTGGCAGCGGTCCTCGTCCTCCTCTACGCCGTGGATGTCGCTATGAGTTCGGGAGAGGTGCCCCGTGGCGTGACTGTGGCCGGTGTCGAGATCGGCGGCGAATCGCTCGACGATGCCGAAGCAACTCTTCGCGACGAACTGGGTCCGCGGCTCGACGCTCCTGTTGCGGTGACCGCCGGTGACACCAGCGGTGAGATCGTGCCGTCGGAAGCGGGCCTGGGCATCGATTGGGATGCGACGCTCGCCCGGGTGGGCGAGCAGCCGCTCAATCCGTTCGTACGTCTGGCGTCGTTCTTCGGTAACGACGAAGTCGGTGTGGCCTCCACTCGCGACGACGCTGCTCTCGCCGCGTCGATCGATCTGGTGACCGCCGCCGCAGCGCACGAGCCGCGTGAAGGCAACATCGTGTTCGAGGACGGCACCCCCGTCCCCGTGACCCCGCAGCCCGGCCAACGTCTCGACGCGGAAGCAGCGTCGGACGTGTTCGCCGAGCGGTGGCCCTTCGGTGATGTGTCGTTGCCGGTCGAGAGTGTGGAAGTCACCGTCACCCGTGAGGGCCTCGATCGTGCACTCGCCGAGATCGCGGTGCCCGCGGTCGCATCGGACCTCGTGGTCACCGGTCTCGACGGCGCGGTCGCGACGTTGCCACGTCAGGACATCGGCGCAGTGCTCTCGTTCGCACCCGACGGCGAAGGCGGACTCGATCCGCAGTACCACCCCGAGGCTGCCATCGGGATCCTCGCGCCGCAGCTCGCCGACACGGAGACGGAACCGAAGGACGCCCAGATCGTGCTCGACGGAGGTCGTCCCGCAGTCGTTCCGGGAACGAAAGGCAATCTCGTCGATTGGGAGAAGACCCTCGAATCGCTGCCGCAGCTGCTCGCAACGGAAAACGGACGATCCGTCGAAGCCCTGTACAAGTCGGCCGATCCGGAGCTCACCACGGAAGCCGCCGAGAAGCTCGGGATCAACGAGGTGATCGGTGAGTTCAGCTCCGGTGGGTTCGAATACGCGTCCGGTGTGAACATCCGGATCGCGGCCTCGGAGATCAACGGTGCGCTCGTGAAGCCGGGAGAGACCTTCTCGCTCAACGGGTACACGGGCCCGCGCGGTGCAGCGGAAGGCTATGTCGAATCCGGCATCATCGAGGCGGGCCGGCCGGGTAAAGCCGTCGGCGGCGGTATCAGCCAGCTCGCGACGACCCTGTACAACGCGTCGTACTTCGCGGGTATGGAGGACGTCGACCACACCGAGCACAGCTACTACATCTCTCGGTATCCGGCTGCGCGTGAAGCAACGGTCTACGAGGGCGCAATCGATCTGGCGTTCCGCAACCCGTCGGAGACGACCGGAGTGCTGATCCAGACGATCTGGACCGACTCCGACATCACGGTGCGCCTGTGGGGCACGAAGACGGTCGACGTGCAGTCCATCACCGGCGATCGCACCAATTACACGTCGCCGAATACGATCACGCTGCCCGCGGGTGCGTCCTGCATCCCCTCCAGTGGTGCGCAGGGATTCACCGTGACGGACACGCGCATCGTCACCGACGTGAACACCGGCGCCCAGATCTCGAACAAGACGCGCACCGTTCGCTACGACCCGGTGCCCATCGTCAAGTGTGTGAGCCCAGAGCCGGAACCTGGCGACGAGCCGTCCGGTGGCGACGGTCCGTCGACGCCTGCATCCCCGCCGGGGAACGGCGACGCACCGGCTCCTGCGCCGGCCGAACCCGAGTCCGACACACCACAGACCGACACACCACAGGCAGACACACCACAGGCAGGTGAGCCCGCAGCGGCGCGTCCGTCTGCGGGTGATTTCGTGCCGGACTTCTCGGGTTTCCCGGGCGTCGACGACCAGTAGAAGGGCTCGTCGAGAGGGGATCTCGCTGAGCGGGAACTCGCTGTGGGCGCTGTGACGGCGCTCATAGCATCCCCGCAATGACCAATGTGATCAGAGCAGATTCCGACATGAGCGAGTTGCTCGGGAATCAGCAACAGAAGAACCGGGCGCAACGGTTGAGCTCTGCCGACGAGCGTCGCGCGCGGATCCAGCGAGTGATCGACATGCTCGTAGCTCGACGCGACGAGATCGTCGACGCGATCGATGAAGACTTCGGCGGCCGTCACCCGGGTTACTCGACCGTCAACGACGTACTCGGATCGCTGACGGCCCTGAAGTACGCGCGCGACCACCTCGAACAGTGGATGCAGCCCGAGCCGCGCGAAATGTTCGCCCCCTACGATCAGCTCGGTGCAACCGCGTCGGTGCAGTACCAGCCCAAGGGCTCCGTGTTGATCATCGGGACCTGGAACGCCCCGGTGTACACGCTCATGAGCCCCCTCGCCGGAGTGCTCGCGGCGGGGAACCGGGCGGTGCTGAAGCCCTCCGAAATCGCACCGCGCACCGCGCAGGTACTGGCCGACGCAGCCGAGGAGTTCCTCGATCCCGCCGACATCGCCGTCATCACCGGTGGTGTGGAGACCGCGCAGGCGCTCACAGCTCTGCCGTTCGACCACATCGTGTTCACGGGTGGCCAGGCCGCAGGCCGTTCGGTGCTCGAGAACGCCGCACGCAACCTGGTACCGGTCACCCTGGAACTCGGCGGTAAGTCACCGGTGATCGTCGGTCGCTCCGCCGATCTCGCGACAGCGGCGTTTCGCATCGCGGTCGGTAAGGCCACCAACGGCGGCCAGATCTGTGTCAGCGCTGACACTGTGTACGTACCGGTCGAGTCTCTCGAAGCATTCGTCGACGCGATTCGTGCGTCGTACGGCGAGCTGCTGCCCACGGCTACGGGTAATCCGGACGTGACGGCTGTCGTCGACGATCGGCATGTCGCGCGCATCGACGAGTATGTCCGCGAGGCAACGGAGCTGGGTGCGCGTATCGAGACGGTTCCCGATGAACCGATCGGTACCGCCGATCGTCGCCGTCCACTGCGAGTGGTAATCGATCCACCGCTGTCGGCAGCGATCTCGCAGGAGGAGATCTTCGGTCCCGCTATGGTGCTCCGGACCTACAGCGACGTCGAGCAGGTGCTCGGGCAGATCAATGCCGGGCCGAAACCTTTGGCCTTGTACTACTTCGGGCAGGACGAGCGGGAACAGTGCGCCGTCGTCGAATCCACCACGTCCGGCGGGGTCACGATCAACGAGTTGATGATGCATCCGGGGCTGCTCGATGCGCCGTTCGGTGGTGTCGGGGCATCCGGTATGGGTCATTACAACGGCCGCGAAGGTTTCCTCGAGTTCAGCCATGCCCGAGCCGTGTTCGTGGCATCGGAGCAGGATCCTCGTCGTGAGTGGGGAATGCTTCCCCCGCACGCCGACGGGTACCGTGCGGCAATGTCTGCGCAGGTGACGGCGGAATGAGAACTCGCGGAGCGATCATCCGGCAAGCGCCCGGTACCTACGAGATCGCCGAACTCGATCTGGACGAGCCGCGGCGCGGTGAACTGATGGTCCAGATGGTCGCGGCCGGGTTATGTCATTCCGACGACCACATCTCCTCCGGCGATCATGCTGTGGGTAGCTACCCCATCTGTGGTGGGCACGAGGGTGCGGGCATCGTCGTGCAGGTCGGGCCCGAGACGTACGGCTGGAGTGAGGGCGACCATGTGGTGTTCTCCTTCCTTGCCGCGTGCGGGCGGTGCCGGTGGTGTGCGAAGGGCTTGCAGAATCTGTGCGATCGCGGTGCCGCGATCATGACCGGAACCCGGCCGGACGATCCGGCAAGCTTCCGCATGAGTCTCGACGGCGCGCCCGTCGCGCAGACGTGCGGGCTGTCCACCTTCAGTGAATACACCACTGTCAGTGTCGATTCGGTGATCAAGGTCGAGAAGGATCTACCGCTCGACAAACTGTGTCTGCTCGGGTGCGGCGTGGGCACGGGCTGGGGAGCTGCCGTCAATTCCGCTGAGGTGTATCCCGGACAGACGATCATCGTGCAGGGCATCGGCGGCATCGGTATAAACGCGGTCCAGGGCGCAGCACACGCAGGCGCTGCCAGGATCATCGCTGTGGACCCCGTGCCGTTCAAGCGCGAGAGTGCCCTGAAGTTCGGTGCCACGCACGCTGTCTCGGACATGGCGGAGGCAACCGAGATCGCACGGTCGTTCACGAACGGGCAGGGCGCCGACGCGGCGATTGTCACGGTGGGCGTCACGACAGGGGACCACATCGCGGAGGCGTTCTCGTCGATTCGCAAGGCAGGCACCTGTGTGGTCACCGGGCTGGGTTCGATGGCCGACGTCGGAATCCCCATCAGCCCCATGGAATTGGTGCTGTATCAGAAGCGGCTGCAAGGTTCGTTGTTCGGCGCATCTGCGCCGACGGCCGATATCCCGTGGTTGATCGACCTGTACACCTCGGGCGTATTGAAGCTCGACGAGCTGATCACGTCCACATACAAGTTCGACGACATCGCTCAGGGCTTCACCGATATGCACGAGGGACGGAACCTGCGCGGGGTCGTCCTGTTCTGACCGCGCTACGACGACAGTGGCTCCCGCCGATTTCGGCGGGAGCCACTGTCGTGTTCTGCCCTGTCGTGTTGTTCTACGCGATCATCAGAACGCGGCTTCGTCGAGCTCCATGATGTCGAGGTCGACGTCGGTGATGATGCCTCGCGACGTGGTCAGGGTGGGCAGCACGTTCTTTGCGAAGAAGGATGCTGCTGCGACCTTGCCTTCGTAGAACGCCTTGTCCTTCGCGTCCGGTCCCGCGTCGAGAGCGGTGAGCGCGACCTCGGCGTGCTCGAGGAGCAGCCAGCCGATGAGCAGGTCGCCGAACGACTCGAGGAAGCGGACGGAGCCGAGACCGACCTTGTACAGCTCGGTGGGCTGTTCCTGCGCGCCCATGAGGAACTGGGTGAGGGTCGCGACCATCGACTGCGCATCTTCGAGTGCCGTGGCCAGGAGCGCGCGCTCCGGCTTGAGGCGCTGGTCGGCGGTGTCGGAATCGAGGAACTTCTTGACCTGCCCTGCGACGTGAGCGAGGGCGACGCCGCGGTCGCGGGCGATCTTGCGGAAGAAGAAGTCCTGCGCCTGGATTGCGGTGGTGCCCTCGTACAGGGAGTCGATCTTCGCGTCGCGGATGTACTGCTCGATCGGGTAGTCCTGCAGGAAGCCCGAGCCGCCGAAGGTCTGGAGCGAATCGGTGAGGTACTGGTAGGCCCGCTCGGAGCCGCAGCCCTTGACGACCGGCAGGAGCAGGTCGTTGATGCGGTGTGCGAGCGCGGCGTCGGCGCCCGAGACCTGCTCGGCGACGACGTCGTCCTGATGAGCGGCGGTGTAGAGGTACACGGCGCGCAGGCCTTCGGAGTAGGCCTTCTGCATGGCGAGCGACCGGCGGACGTCCGGGTGGTGCATGATCGACACGCGCGGCGCGGCCTTGTCGGACATCTGGGTCAGGTCGGCGCCCTGGATGCGTTCTTTGGCGTAGTCGAGTGCGTTGAGGTAGCCGGTCGACAGCGTCGCGATGGCCTTGGTGCCCACCATCATGCGGGCGTGCTCGATGACGTCGAACATCTGCGCGATGCCGTTGTGGACCTCGCCCACGAGCCAGCCCTGGGCCGGAACGCCGTGACCACCGAAGGTGACCTCGCAGGTCGCGGAGGCCTTGATGCCCATTTTGTGTTCGACGTTGGTGACGAACACACCGTTGCGCTCGCCCATCTCGTTCTTCTCGAAGTCGAAGTGGGTCTTCGGGACGAAGAACAGCGACAGGCCCTTGGTGCCCGGCCCTGCGCCTTCGGGGCGTGCGAGCACGAGATGGAAGATGTTCTCGAACAGATCGTCGGAGTCGGCGGAGGTGATGAACCGCTTGACGCCCTCGATGTGCCAGGAGCCGTCGTCCTGCTTGATGGCCTTGGTGCGGCCAGCGCCGACGTCGGAGCCGGCGTCGGGTTCGGTGAGGACCATGGTGGCGCCCCAGCCGCGCTCGACGCAGGTGGTGGCCCACTTCTTCTGCTCGTCCGTGCCGTTGTCGAAGAGTACGCCGGCGAATGCCGGGCCTGCCGCGTACATGAAGGCGGCGGGCTGCGCTCCGAGCATCATTTCGTTGACCGCCCACAGGAGGCTGCGCGGCGACTCGGTGCCGCCGATTTCCTCGGGGATGCCCATGGACCAGTATCCGGCGTCCCACCAGGCGCGGAAGGCCTTCTTGAACGGCTCGGGGAGGGTTACCGAGTGGGTGTCGGGATCGAAGGTCGGGGGGTTGCGGTCGGCGTCGGCGAAGCCTTCGGCGGCCGGACCCTCGGCGAGGGCTTTGACCTCGGAGAGGATGCCGCGTGCGGTCTCTTCGTCGAGGTCGCCGAACTTGCCGGCTTCGAGGACCTTCTGAATCTTCAGGAACTCGAAGAGGTTGAACTCGAGGTCGCGGAGGTTGCTCTTGTAATGGCCCATGTCTGTGCTCTGTCTCCCCAGTGCGGTCCGGTGTCTGCCTAGTACCGCCCAAGTTTATTACTCGTCGGTAACATCTCTATGTTACTCGCCAGGCAACTAACTGCCAAGGCCGATTTTACGGGCAACCACGAGTGCGTCGATGGCGGTTCCGGAAACTGTTTCTCGGAATCTCCGTTCCGCTACCTGGATTTCCAGCCTTCCGTCGATTTCGTCGACGATATCGGTTGGGGTGTAAAGGATTTCACTGTCCTGAGGTCCGCCGACTCCCTCGTCGATATTCGTCCTGTCGTGTCCCAGAAATATGAGGATTCCGTCAGGTTCGAGCGAATTGATCGCATTGTCGAGCAGTGCTGCGCGCTCCGCCGGAGGGAAGTGCAGGAATACGGCGAGGATCAGGTCATAGTGGCCCTCGAATGAGCCCTGCGTCACATCCGAATGCGTGTACTGCAAGCGATCACGCGACCGTTTCGGCGCCTGCGCCGCGACCTGCCGGGCCTTGTCGAGGGCCACCTCGGAGAAATCCGTACCCAGTACTTCCCAGCCGCGCGTCGCGAGCCAGAGGGAGTGCCTGCCCTCGCCGCACCCCAGGTCGAGTGCGCGACCATGCGGAAGGGCGGTGGCGAACTCGACCACGACGGGGTTCGGCGGTGCCCCCCACACCAGTTCGGCAGCCTGATACTTCTCATCCCACTCATGTGCATCCATGAGGGGAAAGGTAGTCGTCCGCGACCTCGGCCCGCCTGCACTGGAACGAGTTCCAATAGGGGTGTCGCGGACGGTTTTCTCGACCCGCGATACCGTGTTCCGACGGCGATGCTAGGACAGCAGCGCCATGACGATGTAGAGGAGTTTTCCGGATGGGTGCACAGATCGCCGCTCCAGCGCCGTTGCGGAACAGTGTGCTGCTCGGGTTGGGTGTCCACCGCCCGGAGCGTGTCGTCACGAACGAAGAGATCTGCCGGCTGATCGATTCGAGCGACGAATGGATCCAGTCGCGCTCCGGCATCAAGGAGCGTCGATTCGCGAAGGCGCACCCCGAGGAAACGATCGTCGAGATGTCGGTCTCCGCCGCTGGGAAAGCTCTCGAGGCCGCGAAGCTGACCGGCGCGCAGATCGACACCGTGATCGTCGCGTGCTCCACCTACGGTTTCCAGACTCCGCAGGCCGCTGCGCTCGTCGCCGACAAGATCGGCACGAACGGCGCCGCCGCGCTCGATATCCAGGCAGGCTGTGCAGGCTTCTGCTACGCGCTGGGTGTCGCATCCGACCTCGTCCGCGCCGGATCGGCGACGAACGTGCTCGTCGTCGGCGTCGAGCGGATGAGCGACGCCACCAACCCCACCGACCGCTCCGTGCGATTCATCTTCGGTGACGGTGCGGGCGCCGTGGTCGTCGGCGCATCCGACGAAGTGGGCATCGGCCCCACAGTGTGGGGGTCCGACGGCTCCCAGGGCAACGCGATCCGGCAGGAACCCGACTGGGTCGACTTCGCGCAGAACCCCACCCAACCGCGTCCGTGGATCATCATGGAGGGCACCGCGGTGTTCCGTTGGGCAGCCTTCGAGATGAGCAAGTACGTGCGTCAGGTCGCCGACAAGGCCGGTATCGCACTCGAAGATCTCGACGCCTTCGTGCCGCACCAGGCGAACCTGCGGATCAACGACGTCATCGTCCGTCAGCTCGAACTGCCCGACAGTGTGGCGGTCGCCGACGACATCATCGAGACCGGCAACACTTCGGCGGCGTCCATCCCGCTCGCCATGGAGAAGATGCTGCGTACCGGGCAGGTGGAGCCGGGTGCCACTGCGCTGCTGCTCGCCTTCGGCGCCGGCCTGTCCTTCGCGGGCCAGGTAGTCAAGATGCCGCCGCTGGCCCAGTAGTTCATGGCCGGTGAGAAGAAGCCATCGATCCCTCGATGGCTCTGGTTGCTGTGTTTCGTCGCGGTCTCCGTGGCCGTGGTTCTTCTCGAACCGTACGACTCCGACTCGTCGGGAGCTGTCACCTCCCCGGGTGGCCCCGGGCCATCCTCGACCTACAGTGGTTCCGCCGCGCTGCAGGCACTCGCCGCGCTTCCGGTGCGTGATGCCGCCTCGCAGTCCGGCTACGAACGGGAAGAGTTCGGCTCCGCGTGGACCGACAGCGTCACCGTCGAGTTCGGCAAGAACGGCTGCGACACGCGCAACGACATCCTCAAACGCGACCTCGTGCACATCTCCCTCGAGCCTGCCACCAAGGACTGCACCGTGCGCACGGGCACGCTTCACGACCCGTACACCGGTAACGAGATCTTCTTCCGGCGTGGCACGGCCACGTCGTCGCAGGTCCAGATCGACCACGTCGTCGCCCTGTCCAACGCGTGGAAGACCGGCGCGCAGCAACTCGACGAGCAGCAGCGCAGGAATCTGGCGAACGATCCTCGCAACCTGATCGCGGTCGACGGGCCCACCAACCAGTCGAAGGGCGACTCCGACGCCGCGCAGTGGCTTCCGCCCAACGCCGCGTACCACTGCGACTACGTGGCGCAGCAGGTCGAGGTCAAAACCGTCTACCAGTTATGGGTGACGCCCGCCGAGCGCGAGGCGATGTCCCGGGTCCTCGCTTCCTGCTGATCCGGCGCCCGGGTGCACGGGAGCACAGACGGCCTTCACCCACCCGCACAGCACTTGAATATCATCGTTGTGTCGCACGTAACCTGAGACGCGACGCGATTCCGGTGGCCACACCCGGTGCTGTTCGGAATCGGACCGATACGACGTGGGAGAACCGCCATGAGCGCCGATAAACCGAAGATCATCTACACGTTGACAGACGAGGCGCCGCTACTTGCGACGCACGCCTTCCTGCCCATCGTGCGCACCTTCGCCGGTGCCGCGGGCATCGAGGTCGAGTCGAGCGACATTTCGGTGTCGGCGCGGATCCTGGCCGCGTTCCCCGACCGCCTCACCGAGGAGCAGCGCGTTCCGGACACCCTTGCAGAGCTGGGACGTCTGACGCAGCTGCCGGAAACCAACATCATCAAACTGCCCAACATCAGCGCCTCCGTGCCGCAGCTCCTCGCAGCGATCAAGGAATTGCAGGGCAAGGGCTACGCGATCCCGGATTTCCCGGACGACCCCAAGACCGACGAAGAGCGCGACATCCGGGAGCGCTACGGCAAGATCCTCGGCAGCGCCGTCAACCCGGTCCTGCGTGAAGGTAACTCCGACCGGCGTGCACCCCGCGCAGTGAAGGAATACGCCCGCAAGCACCCGCACAGCATGGGTGAGTGGTCGATGGCGTCGCGCAGCCACGTCGCGCACATGCAGCACGGCGACTTCTACCACGGTGAGAAGTCGATGACGCTCGACAAGGCACGCAAGGTCCGCATGGAGCTGGTGACCAAGGGCGGCGAGACCATCGTTCTCAAGCCCGAGGTGAGCCTCGGCGAGGGCGACATCATGGACAGCATGTTCATGAGCAAGAAGGCTCTGCTCGAGTTCTACGAGGCGCAGATGGAGGATGCACGCAAGACCGGCGTGATGTTCTCCCTGCACGTCAAGGCGACGATGATGAAGGTCTCGCACCCCATCGTTTTCGGTCACGCAGTGAAGGTCTTCTACAAGGACGCCTTCGCCAAGCATCAGGCGCTGTTCGACGAACTGGGCGTCAACGTCAACAACGGCCTCGTCGACCTCTACGACAAGATCGAGACGCTGCCGAGCACACAGCGTGAAGAGATCATCAAGGACCTGCACGAGTGCCACGAGCACCGTCCCGAGCTGGCGATGGTCGACTCGGCCAACGGCATCTCGAACTTCCATTCGCCCAGCGACGTCATCGTCGATGCTTCGATGCCCGCGATGATCCGCATGGGCGGCAAGATGTACGGCGCCGACGGTCGGCCCAAGGACGCCAAGGCAGTGATGCCGGAGTCCACCTTCGCACGCATCTACCAGGAGATCATCAACTTCTGCAAGACCAACGGTGCGTTCGACCCCACCACCATGGGCACCGTCCCCAACGTCGGGCTCATGGCGCAGAAGGCCGAGGAGTACGGCTCGCACGACAAGACCTTCGAGATCCCGGAGGACGGCGAGGCCAACTTCGTGGACGCCGACACCGGCGAGGTGCTGCTCACCCAGCACGTCGAGGCAGGCGACATCTGGCGCATGTGCACCGTCAAGGACGCGCCGATCCGCGACTGGGTCAAGCTCGCGGTCACTCGTGCACGCAACTCCGGCATGCCGGTGCTGTTCTGGCTCGACCCGTACCGTCCGCACGAGAACGAGCTGATCAAGAAGGTCGAGCTGTACCTGAAGGATCACGACACCGAGGGTCTCGACATCCAGATCATGTCGCAGGTGCGCTCGATGCGGTACACGCTGGAACGGGTGATCCGCGGACTGGACACCATCGCCGCGACCGGCAATATCCTGCGCGACTACCTGACCGATCTGTTCCCGATCCTGGAACTCGGCACCAGCGCGAAGATGCTGTCCGTCGTCCCGCTGATGGCAGGCGGCGGCATGTACGAGACGGGCGCGGGCGGTTCGGCTCCCAAGCACGTCAAGCAGCTCGTCGAGGAGAATCACCTGCGTTGGGATTCGCTCGGTGAGTTCCTGGCGTTGGCTGTCAGCCTCGAAGACCTCGGCATCAAGAACAACAACGAGCACGCCAAGATCCTGGCGGACGCTCTGGACGCCGCGACCGGCAAGCTGCTGGACGAGAACAAGAACCCGTCCCGCAAGACCGGCGAGCTCGACAACCGGGGTAGCCAGTACTACCTCGCGCTGTACTGGGCCCAGGAACTCGCTGCGCAGACCGAGGACAAGGAGCTCGCGGAGCGCTTCGCCCCGCTCGCCCGGACCTTGGCCGAGAACGAGGAGACCATCGTCCGCGAGCTCATCGAGGTACAGGGCTCCCCTGTCGACATCGGTGGTTACTACCAGCTCGACCGTGAGAAGGCCGACGCGGTGATGCGGCCGAGCAAGACCCTCAACGACGCGCTGGGGTCCCTGCAGGTCTGATTTCCCACAGAACGATCTGTGACACCCATTGCGGATCTTTCGCAGGCCGCGATGGGTGTCTTTCGTTCAGTCGAGAAGCGCGTCGACGATCTCGTCCTCCGACAGCAGCACATGTGCCGCCGCCGGACCCAGCGGCACGAAACTGTCGCGGCTCGTGACGCGGGCGATCCGTCCGGGGTAGGACGCGTCGACGAGCGCGGCGATCACCGATTCCGAGACCGACCCACTGCGACGCGTCTCGTCGACGACCAGGACTCGCGGGAACCGCATCGCGTGCTCGGTGAGCGCGGTCAGCGGCAGCGGCGCGAGCCACTGCAGGTCGAGTACCGTCACACAGATACGCGGCGCGCGGCGTGCGGCACGCAGGCTCATCCGCACACCGTTGCCGAACGTCACCACCAGGACGTCCTGGCCGTCACCGTAGGTGCGCACCGTGCCCGGCGCGATCGGCGCGGGGTCGGGGAACTGCTGCCACTGTCCGTCGCCGTCGTCGTACAAATCGCGCTGATGGTATAGCGCGATCGGTTCGACGAACACGCATACGCGACCTTCGGTGCGGGCCAGGGTCGAACACGCGCGTAGCAGGCCACCGGCCGTTGCCGGATCGGAGGGCACGGCGAGAACCACGCCCGGAATGTCGCGTAGTGCCGCAACGGAATTGTCGTTGTGGAAGTGGCCGCCGAATCCGCGCTGATACGGCAGACCGGCGATGCGCACCACCATCGGGTTTTCGAAACAGCTGTCGGAGAAGAACTTCAGGGTCGCTGCCTCGCCGCGCAACTGATCCTCTGCATTGTGCAGATAGGCGAGATATTGGATCTCGGGGATGGGCAGCATCCCGCCCACCGCGAACCCGAGGGCGGTGCCGAGGATCGTCTGTTCGTCGAGCAACGTATCGAACACCCGGAGCGCACCGAAGTGCTCCTGCATACCGCGTGTCACCCCGTACACGCCGCCCTTGGCGCCCACGTCCTCCCCGAACACGCATGCCTCCGGAAACTCCTCGAGGATATGCCCGAGGGTGCGGTTGACGGCCTGCGCGAGCGTAAGCGGCTCCGGTGGGCGCGGATGCGGGTCGTCGACGGCATGCCCCCTGGCGTGAGTATGCAGCGGACGCATCACCTGGGCTGCGGATTCGAGCCGCGGGGGATGATGCAGCGTGTCGGCAACCTCGGCCACTTCAGCGCGCACCGATTCGTAGCGTGCGACGAGTTCGGCGGGGGTGCGGAGATCCCGTGCGACGAGTTCGGCGGCCGTGGCGAGCAGCGGGTCGAGTGCGTAGTCGGCGGTGATCTCGTCGCGACTACGGTAGGCGCTCTCGACATCCGATCCGGCATGGCCGAGAAACCGCACTGTCTTCAGGTGGAGGATTGCGGGGGAGCGTGTCGCGCGGACCTGCTCGACGAGTTCGCCGGCGGTGACGAGTGTGGAGACCGTGTCGGCGCCGTCGACCGCGCGGTACTCGACGCCCGGATACCGCGAGAGCGTCTGCTCGATCCATCCGTCGGGGCTGCGCACGCTGATTCCGAGGCCGTTGTCCTCACACACCAGCAACAGCGGCACCGGCAGGCCGCGATATGTGCAGTACGCGGCGGCGTTGACTGCCCCCGTCGCCGTCGAATGGTTTGCCGAGGCGTCGCCGAAACTGCACACCACCACCGAGTCCGTCGGCCAGGGGCAGTCGAGGCCGAGTTTCTGCATGCGTCCCAGTGCCAGTGCGAGGCCGAGGGAACGCGGCAGATGCGATGCGATCGTCGAGGTCTGCGGCAGGATGCTCAGCGAGGGATTGCCGAACACTTTGTGCCGTCCCGCGGAGATCGGATCGAGAGTGGATGCGGCGCACCCCGCGAGCACGTCGCGGATCGGCGTCGTGCCGTCTTTACGCGACGCGCGCGCAGCATAGAAGCCACCCGAACGGTAGTGCAGCAGAGCGGGATCGGTGAGTCGGGTGAGCAGGCCGAGCGCGGCATTCGATTCGTGCCCCGCGGAACCTATCGTGTAGAAGCCCGCACCGCGCCGCTGCATCTCGCGAGCCGCGAAGTCGAGGTGCCGCGACTGCAGTTGCGCGTCGAAACAGTCGAGCACCAGCGCGTCGTCGACCCTGCGGTCGGGAGTCCTCGTCGGGAGGGCCCGGAGCGCCGTGAGGAAATGGTCGTCGAGCGGCTCTGCCGTCATGCCTCAATTTGTACGCTGGCCTCAGCGCACCCGGAGGTCGATCGGCTGACCGTCGTTCGGAAAGGGCAACGACGTGAAGTTCATCGGCGCGACGTAATCGGCGGGAACATGCCATCGGTAGCGCAACAATAGGTGATGCAGCACCGTTTTGATCTCGGCTCCGGAGAAGTGCATGCCGAGACAGCGGTGGGCGCCCCCACCGAACGGCGACCACGCGTACTTGTGTACGCGATCCTCGCGGCGCTCCGGGGAGAACCGTCCCGGGTCGAAGTGTTCGGGATCGGGCCACAGGTCGGGCATGTGGTGGCTGTAGTGCAGGCCGACGTTCATCAGGGTGCCCTTCGGAATGAAATGCCCGAGGATCTCGGTGTCGGCGACCGCGCGGCGTACGATGCCGGGCACGGGGGTGACGAGACGCTGACATTCCTTGATGACGAGATCGAGCGTGGTGAGCTGGTCGAGTTGCTCGAACGTCGGTGCCGACGTGCCGAGGGCTTCCGACTCGTTGCGGCACGCCTGCTGCCAGTGCGGGAACTGCCCGAGATATTGCAGCGCGGTCGACAATGTGATCGTCGAGGTGTCGTGCGCCGCCATCATCAGGAAGATCATGTGGTTCACGACATCGTCGTCCGAGAACCGTTCTCCGTCTTCGGATTCGACATGGCACAGCACCGAGAACAGATCGTCGCCCTCATATGTGCGCCGCGCGGGCAGGTAGCGTCGGAAGAATTCTTCGAGTCGCGCGCGGCCCTGGACCCCGCGCCGCCACCTGCTGCCGGGCAGCGGATAACGCACGATGGCCGTCGATGCCTGTACGCACCCGATGAATGCCTTGTTGACCTCGTCCATCTCGCGGGCCGACGAGCCTTCGGCGCCGCCCATGAAGATCGACGTGGCGAGGCCGAGGGTGAGTTCCTTGATGGCGGGGTAGGCGCGGAAGTCTTCTCGGGGCGTCCAGTTGTCGAGGGTCTTCTCGATCGCCGGGTGCATCGCCTCGGTGTACCTGGCGATGCGGTCGCGAGTGAAGGCCTGCGACATGATTCGCCGGTGCGCGGTGTGTTCGTCGCCGTCGAGCAGCATCAGCCCCCGGTCGAAGAACGGGCCGATGAGCACGCGCCATCCGGCACCGTTGACGAGCGCGCGGTCGCGGTTCTGGAGAGCGGCGCCGCACGCGTCGGGTCCGAGGAGTACGACCCACGGGTTGCCTGCGAAGTGGAACCACGACACGGGCCCGTGCTCGCGGTAGCGCTTGTCGTACGCCTCGAGCGGGTTGCGCATGTAGTCGAGGGCGTACCCGATGTAGGGCAGTCCTTTGTCGCCGGGGACGGGCGTGAGCCCGGGAGGTGCGGGGGCAAGCGTCTTCGTCACGGTCGACTCCACGGTTCGCATCTGACATAGCGTGTTGTCAGATAACTGTAACTCGAATCACATCTATCTGAGGGCATTTGCTTGCCATCGGAGATGCAGCACGATCGACAGGCGCGCCCCGGTCGCATCCGTGATGCAGGGCACATGACATGCTGACCGGCATGGTCGACGTCGCACGTCCGAAGCTGGAAGGCACAGTCGCGGTTGGGGGAGGGCGCAGGCTCGGATTCGCCGAATTCGGGTCCCCGCAGGGCCGCGCGGTGTTCTGGCTACACGGCACCCCGGGTGCACGCAGGCAGATCCCGATCGAGGCCAGGGCATACGCCGAACGGGAGAACGTGCGGCTGATCGGGTTGGATCGTCCCGGAATCGGCTCGTCGACACCCCACACCTACGACCGCGTGCTCTCGTTCGCCGACGACCTCCGGATCGTCGCCGACACCCTCGGTGTCGACCGCATGGGCATTGTCGGTCTCTCCGGCGGCGGCCCCTACACACTCGCGTCGGCCTACGCGATGCCCGAACGTGTCGTCGGGGTCGCGGTGCTCGGCGGGGTCGCGCCGGTCGTCGGTCCAGACGCGATGTCGGGTGGTCTGATGCAACTCGGCTCCCTCCTCGCGCCGCTGCTTGCGAGGGGCGGGGTGCCCATCGGCGCGGCGACGAGCGCCGCGATCCGCGTCGTCAGGCCGTTCGCGTCGCCGATCATCGACCTGTACGGGCGGCTGTCGCCGGAAGCCGATCGACGGTTACTGGCACGCCCCGAGTTCAAGGCGATGTTCCTCGACGACCTGCTCAACGGCAGTCGGAAGCAGATGGCGGCACCCTTCGCCGACATCGTCGCGTTCACCCGTGACTGGGGTTTCCGGGTGCCCGACGTGAAGGCTCCGGTGCGGTGGTGGCACGGCGACACCGACCACATAATCCCCTTCGAGCACGGTCTGCACATGGTGGATCTGCTGCCCGATGCCGAGTTCCATCATCTGCCCGGCGAGAGTCATCTCGGTGGGCTCGGTGCGTCGGAGGAGATCCTCACGACCGTGCTGAAACTGTGGGACGCCGCCGAGCACTGATCCGCTGCGTCGCCCGGCCTACCGCGATCGGTCGAGCAGAGCGAGCACCGTCTTCAGTTCGGTGGCATCGACCTGTCCGGGCGCCGATGGGGTGCCCACCATCCCGAACGTCGCGGCAGACCCGAACACCTGGCCCGCCAGCCGTGAGATCACGCCGAGCCCACCCATCGACATGGTGATGATCGGGCGGGTCGCATGCTCCTCGTGCATGAGGCGGGTGGCATCGAGCAGCGTCAGAACGTCCGCGGTGGATTTCGGCATCACCGCCATCTTGCAGATGTCGGCGCCCAGATCCTGCATGGCACACAGCCGCGCGACGATGTCGTCGCGCCCGGGGGTGCCGTCGAAGTCGTGGTTCGACGCGACCACCGCGACACCGTGCGCGTGGGAGGCCTCGATGACCCGTCGCACGGCGGCAGGGTCGCGGCGATACTCGACGTCGACGAGATCGACCGCCCCCGACGCCGCGAGCGCGACGTTCAGTGCCGAGTAATCGTCGTCGCTGATCGCGGCCTCACCACCTTCGTGTGCGGTGCGGAACGTCGCCAGAAGCGGCACGCCGTCGAGTTGTTCGGCGAGGGCACGTGCCTGCGTGACGACGGCATCCGGGTCTTCGAAAGCGGTGAAGAAGTCGACACGCCACTCGACGAGGTCGGTGCGGCCGGTGAGGGCCTCGACCTGGCCGCGGAGCGCATCGGGGGCGGATCCGGTGATCGGCACGAACACCTTGGGGGTGCCTTCGCCGATCGTCACACCTTTGACACGGACCGGTGTGATCGCTTCACCCATCATCGACTCCTGCGCTGGTTGCCTGTGACGGAAGCCTAGTTCGGCCGCAGGCAACCGGGACGTCAGGGTCTGCGCTCCTGCGCATCCGTGTCGTGGGCGGTCCGCGCAACCTCGGTGTGCACGGTTTCCGCCGCTGCATCGGAGGCATGGACCTTGTTCGGGTCGGCCACGGCCTCACCGCGCGCGATCATGCCCGCTTCGTCGGACAGCGGGATCTCCTTGATGAGCCACGCGAGCAGGAACGCGATGACCAGGAACGGCACGAGGTACCAGAACACGGGTGCCAGCGAGTCGGCGTAGGCGCTGACGATGCCGTCCCTGATCGGCTCGGGAAGCTGTTTCATGATCGCGGGGTCGAGCGTTGCGGTGGCCTGACCTGCCTGCTCGGGGTCGGCGCCGGCCTCGGTGAACACTGTGGTCAGGTTCTCCGCGAGCTTGTTGGTGAAGATCGTGCCGAAGATCGCGACGCCCAGCGCGCCGCCCACCTCGCGGAAGTAGTTGTTGGTGCTGGTGGCGGTGCCGATCTCGTCGACGGGCACGGCGTTCTGCACGACGAGCACGACGACCTGCATGACCAGGCCCAGACCGACGCCGAAGACGAAGAGCATCGCGCACACGACCCACAGCGGGGTGTTGCCCTGCAGGGTCGTCAGCCACAGCATCCCGCCCACCATGACCGCGGTGCCGACGATCGGATAGATCTTGTATCGCTGAGTCTTCGTGATCGCGAGACCCGACGCGATGGTCGTCAGCATCATGCCTCCCATCATCGGAAGCAACAGTAGGCCCGACACCGCCGCAGAAGTACCGGACGACATCTGCAGGAACGTCGGCATGAATGCGAGCGCCGCGAACATGCCGAGGCCGATGACGAATCCGATCGCGGTGGCGTTGACGAAGATCGAGTTGCGGAACAGCGACAGCGGGATGATCGGGTCTTCTGCGCGCGACTCGATGAGCACGAACAGGCACACGGCGATAACGAGCCCGGCACCGAACATCCACGTCATCGGATCGGTCCAGCCGCGATCCGCGCTGCCGCCGAAGTCGGTGAAGAAGATCAAGCAGGTCGTCGCGACGGAGAGCGCCACGATACCGGGAATGTCGATTTTCTTGGTGGGCTTCTTGACAGGCAGAGTGAGCATGAACCACGAGATGAGGAACGCGATGATGCCGATCGGGATGTTGATGTAGAAGCACCACTCCCACGACAGGTGGTCGACGAAGAACCCGCCGAGCAGTGGTCCTCCGACAGCGGCGAGACCGAAGATCGCGCCTAGAGGGCCCATGTACTTGCCGCGTTCGCTCGCGGGAACGATGTCGGCGATGATCGCCTGCGACAGGATCATCAGACCGCCGCCACCGAGCCCCTGCATCGCGCGGAACACCACGAAGGTCCAGAAGTCGTCGGTGAACGCGCAGCCCACCGACGCGAGTGTGAATACCGCGATCGCAATGAGGAACAGGTGGCGGCGACCGAAGACGTCGCCGAGCTTGCCGTATACGGGCATGACGATCGTGGTGGCGAGCAGATATGCGGTGGTGATCCACGCCTGGTGTTCGACTCCGCCGAGCTGACCGACGATCGTCGGCATCGCGGTGGAGACGATGGTCTGGTCGAGGCTGGCCAGGAGCATCCCGGCGATCAGCGCACTGAAGATGATCCAGATGCGTCTCTGGGTCAGAACCAAGGGTTCGTCGGTGGTGGTGGTCACGGGGTTCCTGTCGAATCGGCGAGGTCGAGCGGTTGTCCGAAGAGCTGTGCGGCAATGGAGATGTTGCGTATCAGCAGTTCTTCGAAAGAGCTGGTGTTGTCGTCGCTGAAGAATTCGTCGACGGTATTGAAGGTGAGTGAGAGGGTGACGCCCACGATCGCGCGGGGGAGCGGATCGTCGGGCGGGAGGCCTTCTCTCCGCGCCACGAGAAGTGCGAACTCGCGCTGCTGTGTTTCGCCGACGGCCAGGAGCTTGGCCAGCAACTGCGGCTCGGTGCGGACGATGTCCCGGAACAGCTGGTGTCTTTGCCGGGTGAAGTCGTTGTGGCGGGCGCGGGTGAGCACGAGCCGGGTGATGTCACTGAGCAGGGTCGGGGACAATCCGGTGTGAGCGCCTGTCCCGCGCGCGACGAAGCGGTCCTGCTCCTCTTCGGGGAATCCGACTTCGTGTTCGCCGAAGACGGCGTCTTCCTTGGTGGGGAAATAGTTGAAGAAGGTGCGCCGCGAAATACCGACGTGGTCGCAGAGTTCCTCGACGGTGAACCCCGACAGGCCTCGTTCGGCCGTGAGTGCGCGCGCCTGTGAAACGAGGGCATCGTACGTGCGTTGCATACGCCGGCTCCGCCGGCCACACGCAGATATTGCACCTTCGCTCACAAGGTGCAATCTTGCACTCGTTTGCTTAGGAGTGCAAAAAATGTGTGTCAGGTGAACCACGACCGGGTCGGCGGCTTGACCCACATGATCCGTTCGTCCAGATGATCACGCGCCGCAGACGGATGATTCGCATGCGTCCGAGCCCACGACGTCTTCTCGTCGAGCAGCGACGCCACCAGCGTCCACGTCTCCATCGACCGTGGCGGGTGCGCGTCCGCCGCGCGCGCCAACCTGCGGCGGTTGTCGTCGGTCATCGCGAGCAGGTCGGCGCCGGTGATACCCCGATGCCACGCGAACCGCGCGAGCCCCAGTGCCTTGTCCCGACGATTCTTCTCCGCCCGATCGGTGTGGGCGAAGTCGGCGTCGCTCATGTCTGCACCTCCTGTGTCCCCACCATGATCCGTCGTTGACGCCTCGGCCCGCCCATCGCCCGTTGACACAGCCCGCTGGACCGCTCACGCTCGTGGTGTGGGGTTTCCCGAGGGAACACCGAAAGAGGTTGTCGCGCAGGCAACCGAACCGCCGCGTGTGCCCGAATTCGATCCCACCGTCGGAGTGACGGTGAGCGGCGCATTCCGTGGCACACCGCCGCACAAGTTCGTGGCGATCGGCGACTCGCTCCTACAGGGATTCCAGAGCGCGGCCATTTACCGGACCGAAGTGTCGGTGCCCGCGATCGTGGCATACGAACTCGGAGTCCTCGACACCTTCCGATACCCACGCTACGGCGGGCCGGGTGGGCTGCCGCTGAACGTCGAACTCATGTTGCGCCGCCTCGAAGAACGTTACGGCCCGGAACTGAAACCGTGGGAGATTCCGGCAGCACTGTTCACACTGCGTAGTTTCATGGACGAGGTCGAGGACTACTGGGAACGCGGTCCGGGCGCGATCGCTCCGGTCATCGGCACCTACAACGACAATCTGTCGTGCTACGGGTGGGATCTGCGTGATGCCCTCGAGAAAACCGCCGCCTACTGTGCGGCCCGCATCGCGACACCCAGCGACAGTCTCCTCGACCAGATCGTGGAGAACAACGGTGACCGCGCCGCGATGCGGGTCTACCCGCACTGGGCGCCCGAGCAAGAATCGATGACGTTGTTCGACGCTGCCGCAGCCCTCGGAGACGACCACGGCAACGACACCGACAGCGGTATCGAAACACTCGTCGTCTTCCTCGGTTCCAACAACGCTCTGGGCACCGTCACTCAGCTGCGTGTCGCATGGAGCGGCGCCGACTACAAGGACCTCGACCGCAAGAACTCCTACACGATCTGGCGTCCCGAACATTTCGACGCCGAGTTCGCAGAGGTAGTCGAACAGGTGCGCCGCATCTCCGCGCGACACGTCCTCCTCTGCACGATTCCGCACGTGACGATCGCGCCGATCGCCCGGGGCCTCGGCGGCAAGAGCGGCTCACGCTACTTCACCTACTACACACGTCCGTGGATCGACGAGAAACACTTCGACGCGGCACGCGACGAACACATCACCGGCGAACAAGCACGGGCGGTCGACACCGCGATCGACCACTACAACAACACCATCCAGCGGGCAATTGCCGATGCGCGACTCGATGGACGCGATTGGTATCTGCTGGATGTCGCGGGCATCCTCGAACGTCTCGCCGCCCGCCGCTATCACGACGACCTGCAGGCCCGGCCCGCCTGGTGGACGCCGTACCCGCTACCCCCGGTCCTCGCGGCGCTCGACCCCGTGCCCGACACCCATTTCCTCACCGCCGACGGGAAAGGCGGACGGGCGACCGGTGGCTTGTTCTCACTCGACGGCGTCCACCCCACCACCGTCGGGTACGGAATACTCGCGCAGGAGATCATCTCCATCATGGCGAGCGCAGGCGTCGAGTTCCGCCACCCGAACGGCACGGTGCGCACCGACACGACGGTCGACTTCGACCGCCTCATCCGTCAGGACAGCCTCGTGCAGAGTCCACCGCAGAACATCGACAGTGCGCTTTCGATCCTGGGGTGGGCCGACGAGGTGCTCGACGTGTTCCGTCGCCTCCTCCGCCGTGGCGTGTGAGCGCTCCGAAAAACTTTCTCGAGATTTTTCGTCTGTCGTGTCGATCGGGGTCTGCGTTGTTCGACGTGTAGACATCAGGGACCGAAACACGGTCCGCAGGATTCACCGAACGAGGGAGATTCTCATGAAGTACATGCTGATCATGCGCGACACCGACGCCGCCATCGAAGCGTCGAAGGACATGGATTTCACCGAGATCATCAACGCGATGGGCCGGTACAACGAGTCGCTCATCAAGGCAGGCGTCCTGCTCGGCGGTGAAGGTCTCACCGAGGCGGAGGAGGGCTTCGTCGTCGATTTCGACTCCGAGACACCGCTCGTCACCGATGGCCCCTACGGTGAGACGAAAGAACTGTTCAACGGATTCTGGCTCATCCAGACCTCCACCAAGGAAGAAGCTGCCGAGTGGGCGAAGCGGTGTCCCCTCGGGCCGGGCAGCAAGCTCGAGGTACGTCGAGTGCACGAGAACGAGGACTTCGACCAGGACAACGAGTACGTCCAGAAGGAACAGGTCTGGCGCGAGGAACTCGGCACCGATCGCCCGGTCGCCGGCTGAGTGATGACCGGCTGAATGATGACGGACGAGGTGACGCTGCGCGCACGACGTGCGGTGGATGCGGTGTGGCGGATCGAATCGGCGAAGATCATCGCGACCCTCACCCGCAAGGTCGGGGATCTCGATTTCGCCGAGGATCTCGCGGGGCAGGCTCTGCTCGAAGCGATCGAGCAGTGGCCCGCCGTCGGAGTACCGCGTAACCCGGCCGCGTGGTTGACCTCCGTCGCCACTCGCCGCGCCATCGACACGTGGAGGCGACAGGAACGTCTCGACGAACGCCACGCGCACATGGCGCGGGAACTCGAGAACGATGCGTCGCACTTCGACGATCCCTCGTCGGATCCCGATCGGATCGACGACGACGTCCTGCGCCTGATGTTCATGACGTGCCATCCGGTACTGGGACGGAAAGCGCAAGTGGCATTGACGCTTCGTCTGGTCGGGGGTCTGACGACCGAACAGATCGGCAGTGCGTTCCTCACACCGACGTCGACGGTGCAGCAGCGCATCGTCCGGGCGAAGAAGACACTCACAGCCGCGAAGGCGGTGTTCGAGGTGCCGGGACGCAATGAATTCGCTGCTCGTCTCTCGGGCGTGCTCGGCGTGCTGTACCTCGTATTCAACGAGGGATACGCAGCCAGTTCGGGGGACGAGTGGCTGCGCCCGGACACCAGCGCGGAGGCGTTGCGGATCGCACGGATTCTCGCCGAGCTCGTTCCGAACGAGCCGGAGGCGCACGGGCTGGTCGCGCTGATGGAGCTCACCGCAGCGCGCTTCCCGGCGCGAACCACCGCTTCGGGGGAGCCGATTCTGCTGGCAGATCAGGACCGCACCAAGTGGGACCGTGGGCAGATCACCCGCGGTCTCGCGGCATTGGAACGAGCCGACGCGATCGGTCGCGGTCGCGGACCCTACGGACTGCAGGCAGCCATCGCCGAGTGCCACGCCCGGGCGGCAGAATTCTCGGACACCGACTGGAAACGGATCGTCCTGCTGTATGAGGCCCTGCAGCGGCTGGCGCCGTCGCCGGTGGTGGATCTCAACCATGCAGCAGCGGTCTCGATGGCATACGGGCCGGGTCCTGCCCTCGAATACGTCGACAACATTGTCGCGTCAGGGAAGCTCGCGGGATATCACCTGCTTCCGAGCGTGCGGGGAGATCTGCTCGCGCAGCTGGGGAGGATCGAGGAGGCACGGACCGAACTGCTCGCCGCGGTCGAGCTGACGAGAAATGATCGCGAATGTGCGCTCCTCCTGGCGAAGGTGGACGACCTGGACCGAAGGCCGCTCAGGTCGGATCGAAGTGACGGAGTAGTGAAGTGACGGGGTGGTCAGGTCAGGGTGACGATGTGTTCGTGCCCCGCAACTGCTGCCTGGAGCTTCTTGCGTGAGAGTGTGCGCGGCCCGCATCCGCAGCCTGCGGGAAGTTCGTCGTCCTCGAATTGGGTGGCTTCGACGGTGTCGATGAACTTGTCGTCGAGTGAGTCGTTGCCGCGGTTGTTGGCTTCGCGGTCGCGGGAGCCGTGGCCGCCCGGTCCGACTCCGCACACCACCACTGGCCCTTCCTCCGTTTTGTAGACGGCGGCGACCGTGTGGCTCTTGGGGCATCGAACTTTCAGGACAGCGTGATCGCTGCGTTGTCGCCCGAGTTCCTTGATGGCCTGGAGAGCCTTTCGGCGTCGTTCGGTGGGAGGCGTTTCAGCGATGTTCATCGCTCCATTTCACCGTAGATGGAGGCATTTAACCACCGTTCCGCAGAACCGATCTTGATCGATATCCGGACGTAACCGACGATCCTCTGAAAGTGCTGTAGCGGTGACACTTTCGATCGGTATTACTTCCTGAGCCCGTCGAGGAGCAGGGTCAGCCCGGCACCGAGCAGCCAAGAATCCTTCGCGAGTGCCGTACCGTCCTGAGTGGGCTTCGGAGAGCCGTCTTCGTGCATACCCGGCGTTCGCCAGTACATCGTCATCATCCCACCGCCGAATGCCGTCAGTGCGGCGCCGGCAACGAACGGCGGCACGATCGGAGCGAGGAGTGCGGCACCGATTCCGATTTCGGATGTACTCAGAAACGTACCGAACGTCTTGGAATCCATCTGTTTCAAGAACGGAAATGCGTTCCCTGCCATGTTCTGCAGGGCGGTCGCGTTCTCGGCAGGGAGATTCCGTTTACCCAGACCCGAGTTGAGGATGAATGCTCCCGTCGCAACGCGGAGCGGAATGTGGTGCAGTCGCACGTTGTACCTCTTTCGACCCTGGCTGGTTCCGTGACGGTCAATCGATGATGGCGTGCTGGGTACGGACCAGATGCCACTTGTCCGGGCCCGGCAACTGGAAGAGGATGCGTCCGACACTACTCTGGGTTCCGCCCTTGTTCTCGCACGTTGCGCTCACGGTGTGCGTCCCCTCGGCGACTCCCGTGAACTCGACCGTGCCGTACGTGACCGTATTCATGTCGACGGATCGTTTCGTTCCCACGATGTCGGCTGTGCATGTGTAGGGCGCGTCCCTGTCAGGGACATCGTGATAGTTGAACCGGACCAGTACCGAGTCGTTTCTGGTGAAGACCGACCAACTCAGAGTCGTATCGTCATCTGCGGATGCGATCGGCGCCATGCTCGCCAACAGTGCACAGGGTGCAATGAGCGTGATCAGTCCGCGCAGAATCCGTCGTGCATCCATGGTGTCCCTCCGGTCCGGTTTGCTCCGACCCGTTTCCATCATGTGCGGTGCGGCCGGAGGCCGGTGTTGCGAACTCCGGGGTTCGCAAGGGACCTGTAACCGGAGGGCTTGCGCGGTGTCTCTGCTGTGATGCCACTGGTTACGGAAGTGCAACGACGGTCACCGGGATTTCCGAACTACGGGGATTCCCAGGAGAACCCGTCGGGGTCGGTGAAGGGCGCGGCTGTACTGCGGATGGCGACACGGTGCGACCCGGTCCCCTCGGGCGCGACCCCTGCGTTCTTGGCCAGTGCCGTGCGTCCCAGCAACGTCAACGTCGCTGGTGCACCGGGCATATCGAATTCGACGTACTTGCCACCGAAACTCTTCGCGACGGTGAGGCCTCGGTCGACATAGAACTGTTTGCTCGCCTTGACGTCTTCGACTCCGAGTTGCAGCACAACGTCCTCGACTTTTCGTTCGGCCGAGCCCGTGTCTTTCTTCGAAGACGCCGCCAGCGTGCAGATCGTCCCGTCCGGGGCCCGCACGACTCCGCCGTAGCCCCAGAGGCTCTTCTTGACGGGTTTCACTTCCGTCGCGCCGGCGTCGAGCGCGCCGGCGACCAGGTGGTCGACGGCACTCGGCTGCGCCACCACCAGCGACAGAGTGAAGCCGCGGAAGCCGGACGTCGGTGCTTGGGACTCGCGGACTCGGACACGATCGCCCAAACCGAACACTCCGGTGTAGAACGCCTCCGCAGCGGAGGGGTCGGATACCTCGAGGACAACAGACTCGATGGAAGCCATGGGTACCACCGTAGTCCCGTGCCTGGCGCGCGACCGGCTGTCAGGGAATCGTGAGAGGGCCGAAGGTGAGGTGGTCGCACGCGGCGAGAGTCAGGTGCATGACGAGGAGTCCGCCCGCGATCTTCACGGCCGTGATCAGCCAGCCGCGTGGAGTGTCGCCTGCGGTCGGCGGAGCTTCCGTTCGGACCACGGCTGCCGGCGGTGCGGAACTGGTGGCGAGGTGCGTATGCGCGGTCCACCGTTCGCCGTCCCACCAGCGAATGAGGCGGGCGGTCTCGGGGTCGGAATACCAGCCGGGCGGCGGGGTGGTCATGAGCTCCTGGATCCTTTCGTCCGGTAATTATCCGGACTGGATCCGACGGTGTTACACCGAAGAATTGAGGTGTGCGTCACTCGCCGAAACGTGGTGTCCACACCCTTGACAACGTACAACCATTCGGTTGTATATTGGGGTCGTGAACGGAGATGACGAGGACCGGGCCGATGCCCTGTTCCACGCTCTCGCCGACCGAACCCGCCGCGACATCATGCGTCGGGTACTGGCAGGGGAGAGCTCGGTTTCCGCACTCGCGGCGAAGTACGAGATGAGTTTCGCCGCGGTTCAGAAACACGTTGCCGTGTTGGAGAAGGCAGGATTGCTGACGAAGCGACGCAATGGTCGCGAACAGTTGGCGAGCGGCGACGTGGAGGCGGTGCGGTCGGTGGCGTCCATGCTCACCGAGCTCGAACAAGTGTGGCGTGGTCGCATCGCGCGCATCGATGAACTCATCGCATCCGACTCGCCCGAGGAGGGCTGAACCATGCCTGTTATCGACGTCGATCAAGATCTCGACAATCTGACCCTGACCATCACTGCGGATTTCGCGGCGCCCGTGGAGCGGGTGTGGCAGATCTACGCAGACCCACGTCAGCTGGAGAAGATCTGGGGCCCGCCCGGCTACCCCGCGACCGTGGTCGACCACGATCTGAGGCCCGGTGGCCGGACGACCTACTACATGACCGGACCCGAGGGCGAGAAATACGCCGGGTACTGGCAGGTCGCGACCGTCGACCGGCCGCGCAGTTTCTCGTTCGCCGACGGATTTGCCGACGAGGATTTCAATCCGACTCCGGATCTGCCGGTGTCCGAGAACCACTACACCTTCGTCGAACACGAAGGCGGCACCCGGGCGACGTACGTGAGCACATTCGAATCGGCCGACGCATTGCAGAAGGTGCTGGACATGGGAGTGGTCGAGGGTGCCACGTCCGCGATCGGCCAGATCGACGACCTGCTCGCTTCGTCCTAGCCGCACACCTCCGGCGACAGAGGACCATCGCCGATTGCCAACAGAGCGGAGACCCTCCGGACTCTTCGCTGAGACAGTTCGCCCCCGAACTCGCGCCGGTCTGCGGGGCGGGTGGCTGTCGGAGGTACGTGGCAAGGTTCGGTCATGCTCGAGATGACCGCCGCAGCGGCCCGGCGCACCGCCGTTGCCGCCCAGGGCTTCGCAGACCGACGCCCGGCCGGGCTGCCCACTCGGCGGCACGTGCTCCGGGCCGTCGATCGCACAGCCCTCCTGCAGATCGACTCTGTGTCCGTGGCTGTTCGCGCGCACTACATGCCGGTGTTCAGCCGGATCGGCGCCTACGACCGCGAGGTCCTCGACGCCGCGGCATGGCGCCACAGTGCGCGAGCACCGCGAGCGCTCGTCGAGTACTGGGCGCACGAAGCTGCGCTGATCCCGGTCGAAGACTGGCCGCTGATGCGGTGGCGGATGCAGCGTTACTCCGGGGGCCGGTGGGCAGGTGAACGTCGCGTTCTCGAACGCAACCCCACCCTGGGCCGCGACATCCTCGACGTGATCACGGCGGTCGGTGCTGTGTCTGCGGGTGAGATCGAAAAACAACTTCAGCTCGAACCGTCGGGTGCCCGCGGTCCCTGGTGGGACCGCAGCGACGTCAAGGTGATCTGCGAACTTCTTTTCGCCGCCGGGGAGTTGTCGGTGGGCCGGCGCGCCGCATTCACTCGGCACTACGACCTCGCCGAGCGGGTGCTGCCCGCCGACGTGCTCGCCGCTCGCATCGACGAGCCGGACGCGGTCCGGGAGCTGCTCCGCAGATCTGCGCGGGCGCTCGGCATCGCGACAGTCGCCGACCTGCGCGACTACTACCGACTTTCCGCCGAGCAGACGAAGCCCGCTGTCGCGGACCTCGTCGACGAAGGGACTCTCGTTCCCGTCACGGTCCGCGGATGGAAGGACCCCGCCTACCTGTACTCGGGTACGGCCATCCCGCGCCGCGCACGCGGCACCGCGCTTCTGTGCCCGTTCGACCCATTGGTGTTCTACCGGCCCCGCACCGAGCGGATCTTCGGCTTCCGGTACCGCCTCGAGATCTATACCCCGGCGCACAAACGCGTGCACGGCTACTACGTCTTCCCGTTTCTCATGGACGGCGAACTCGTTGCGCGCGTGGATCTCAAAGCCGACAGGGCAAGGGATGCGCTGTGTGTTCCGGGTGCCTTCGCCGAGGAAGATGTGGAGTCCGGCGCCGTGGCAGAGGCACTCGCGGTCGAGTTGCGCGCGATGGCGAACTGGCTCGGGCTCTCCGACGTCCTGGTCGGGGAACGCGGCGAGCTGGCCCCGAAACTCGCGGCTCAGTTGTGAGGCCGATACCGTCTTGCTGTTTCGGCGGCCGACTCATGGTTCATCACCTGCTGCGGCGGGACTGATCCGCCTTCATCCGGCCAGTTCGTCCGGACCGATCGGATCGGTCTCCCATTCGACGGCACCGACTGCCGGACCGGAATCGAGCCGTTGCAGTACCCGTGCCCCGACCACCAGCAGAAAGCCGAACGCCGCACCTGCGACGATCTTCGCGACGGTACTCCACTTCCTCATTGCCATCCGACGATGATGGCACGTGCCTGTGAAGCAATCTCGACCGGGAGAAAGCGGTCCGATCGCTATGACGGTCGGAGTTCGGGGACCATGGCTTCATGACCTCCGCATCCCCGTCCGGTAATCCGGTACCACTACTTCGACACCGGTATCTGCCGTGGATTCTTGCGGTGGCTGCCACGGTGGTGGTGCTGGATCAGCTCACCAAGTGGTGGGCCGAGTCGACCTTGAACGACGGGCGGACAATATCGGTTGTCGGCGAGTTCCTCCAGTTCGGACTCGTCTACAACCCGGGGGCCGCCTTCGGTATCGGCGGACAGTTCACGTGGATTCTGACCGCGATCGCGGCCGTAGCCGTCGTCGCACTCTGCGTCTTTGCCACCCGGGTGCTCAATCCGCTCTGGGCGCTCGGTGTCGGAGCACTCCTAGGGGGAGCACTCAGTCATCTCGGCGACCGCGTGTTCCGCACACCAGGGTTCGCGAGGGGGCACGTCGTGGATTTCATCGATTACAACGGATACTTCGTGGGCAACGTGGCCGACGTAGCCCTCGTCGGAGGCGCGGGACTGCTGATCGTGCTGACGCTGTTGGGGGTCGACGCCCGGCCCCCAGCCGATACCGGCGTCCCTGGGGAGGACGAACCCCCGGCCTGACCGTCCGGCCCCGGCCGAGGCAACAGCCGTCCCGGTTTTACTGCCGTGTGACGTTTCGGAAGCCGAGTCTTGGGGTAGTCCGAGATAGTTGTAAGCGAAAGGCCACACAAAGATGACTGCAGCGGCGACCGTCCGATGGGCACGTCCACCATTGCCACCCCGTATATGCGACGCACGCCGCCGAGGGGCAACCCGTCCGCGAGGCGGCACCCAGTACGGAACGTGAAGAGCGCAAGGACGAAACACATCAGGTGGATACGCTCCCGCCACTCCCACCGCTACGACTCGGGGCCTGGTCTCTAGGCCGTCGATGTCTCCATTGCCAACAGATAAGGATCCCTGACGATGTTCGATGCTGGTGCGGTCCCCGGAACCACCGAGAGGTCACACCCGTCCCCGGTCTCGTCCGGAGTTCACTTCAGTACAGCCGAGATCAAGCGTCGCATCGACGCGATGTTCGACGGCGCGCCGTCGGGCGAGGTACAGACACAGGAGCGCTGACTCCTGCGATGTTGTGCTGCCCGGCTGTCCGCCGGTGTACTCCTTCGAAAGTGGAACAGTGATGAGCAAGGCAATAGTGAACGAATTCGTCGTGGTCGACAACCGATTGCGGGTCGACCTGGAGCCTTGGCAGGACGGAGGACCCGACGTCTGGCGACGCAGCCCAGGAGGTCTGGTCACCGCGCTCGAACCGGTGCTCCGATCCGCCGACGGTGCCTGGGTGGGCTGGCCCGGCGCACCCGATGTCGACATCGCACCGTTCGTCGAGGGCGGGTTGGCCCTGCGCCCCGTGCCTTTGAGCAGCGACGAGGTCGCAGGCTTCTACTCTATCTCGCCCGGCGGTTGTTCGACCTTCCGAGCGCTCCGAGGGGCACCACCGGCGGTGGCTTCATCGACGTCGGTGAACGGCGGGTGCGCGTAGGCGCATTTCCCATCTCCATCGATTCTGCACACTTCCGGGATCAGCCCGAGTCCACCGATATCCAGTTGCGCGCCAAATAGATCCGTATGGAGATGGGAGATCCCGCAACGGGTTCTGCTCGGAGTCGACCGGCTCGGTTACACCAAGGGGGCCAATGTGCGGCTCGAGGCGCTGCACGAGTTACTCAGCGACGGCATCCTCGATCCGGAGAGCGTCGTCATGGTGCAACTCGCCACACCCAGCGGAGCGCTTGTGCTCAGTGAATTCGCCGGGGCCGCTGCCGAACTGCAGCGCGCCTTCGTGGTCGATCCCCATGACCTCGATGACGTGAAGCACGGGTTGGACGAAATCCGTCAGCTGCCTTCCCGATCCTCCAGGCCGACAGCGGAGCGCAATTCCTTGCAATCGACTTCGAGATCCGGATAGTTCTCGGCAAGCTTTCCCATCAGGTCCGCCAACCCGTCGGCGATGGCATTCAGTTTGTGCTGCACGGCATCATCGGCACGCTTCTGGGTGTTCTGCAGTAGCGCCACGAGCAGGAATGTCACGATCGTAGTGATGGTATTGATGATCAGTTGCCAGGTATCGATGTTGCCGATCACCGCAATGGAGGGAGCCCACACCGCGACGATGAGCACGCAGGCAGCGAAGAACCAGGCGCGAGAAACGACCCCGTCGGCCCACGTGGCAAACCGGTCGAACAGTGACAAGCGTCCCTTCACATGTGATGGCATCGTCGACAGTGCATCGCAGCTGTCGGAGTTCGGTGAGGGGATCATGGCGGGCCTCCTGGCGCACTGAAAAACCCGATGTTCAATCGGAACGACGAATCGAGGGTTCCCGTTTCGCAGGATTTCAATCCCACGTCCGCCGCGGGAGTCTGCCCGAGCCGATATCATGCGAGATCAACTGCTGGGATGCGCTTCTGCCCTCATGCCACCGCGCCCTGCTCAGGAGAACGACGATGTCGCGGCTCGATCACCGCGGGATCCTCACCGCGCGTGACCGTCTTCACGAACCGCCCGGCTATCCGGAGAGCGCGACGGCTCTCCGGTAGCGCGTCCGCGAGGACAGGGAAAGCGTGGACTTGATTCCGCCACAGATGCAGCTCGCACTGCCCTCCTGAGGCACGCACCTCTTCGGTCATCGCCTCTGCATCGGTCCTGAGCAGTTCGTCCTCGCCAGCGTGGATCATGACAGGAGGCAGAACACTGAGATCGTTGTCGAGAGGGCAGATCGGAAGCGCGGCATCGCCGTTCACCACCAGGCGCGTCTGAGCTGTTTCTATGTAGTCCACCAGTGAATCCACTGCCGCTTCGGGAAACAACGGACACTCCGTGTGTCGTCCGCGTCCGGCTCGTCGGTCGACATCGGTGTCCACTAGTGGTGAAAGAGCCAGTATTCCAGCAGGTTTCGGTAGCTTTGCTTCCGCGAGGGCAAGCGCCGTCATGAAGGCCAGGTAGCCGCCGGCAGAATCGCCGGCAATCACGATATCCTCTCCGTCATATCCCTTGTCGCACAGCCATTCGTACCCTCGAACTGCGTCCTCGACGGCATGTGCGACGGGAGCCGACGGCAACATCCGATAGTCGACGTTGAGCACCGGGCAGTCCGCACGCTCGGACAGCGTCACTGCCAGAGGTCGGTGCGTGTTGAGCCCGCCCATGAGGAAAGCGCCGCCGTGCAGGTACAACACCGCCTGCTCATCGTTCTTCGACTCGGCGTGCACCCATTCCGCGCTGCATGAACCGAGGTCGACATCGGCGTACTCGGCACCGCTCGGCTTCGGGAGCAGGCTTGCAGTGTCGTCGACGAGTGTGAGAGGCCACGCGAGGTCCGGACGCGCCATCCATACACCTACAGCGGGTTTCGCCAGCACTCGCGCAGCATTGCGCACGAGCAGCGAGCGGATGCTCGTACCAGTGTGGGTTCTATCGGCCGCTCCGCCTGCCAACTCCGAGTCCTTCACGACAACCTCCTGTGGCCCGCGGACGCTGTGCCTCATCCGATACCTCGGAATACCCACGCAGTAGCCACGGAAACCCCTGTGGCGGTGCTGCAGACGTGTCGACCGACCGGCTCATCCGACTTGCCTACGCAGGAGAGACCCCCGCGGGCTGCTTCTCCTGGGCAGGATCGAGGTCGAGGCGACGCAGCAACTGTGCATTGAGCGCGACGACGATGGTGGACACCGACATGAGCACCGCCGCGACAGCCGGGGAGATCGCGACACCGGCGAATGCCAGCACCCCGGCAGCAAGCGGCACGGCGATGATGTTGTAACCGGTGGCCCAGAGCAGGTTCTGCCACATCTTCCGGTAACTGGCGTGCGACAACTCGATGATCGACAGCACCGCCCGCGGGTCATTCGCCGCCAGCACCACACCGGCGGATTCGATGGCCACATCGGTGCCCGCGCCGATCGCCACCCCCACGTCTGCGCGGGCGAGCGCGGGAGCGTCGTTGACACCGTCGCCGACCATCGCGACTTTGTGGCCGCGGTCCTGAAGCGCGGCGACTTCAGCGTCCTTGTGTTCGGGCAGCACCTGCGCGAAGACTTCGTCGATACCCAGATCGGCGGCTACAGCGTCTGCCACCTGCTGGGCGTCACCGGTGATCATCGCGACCTTCACGCCTCGGGCGTGCAGAGCGTCGACGGCCTGGCGGGACTCCTCGCGGACGGCGTCCTCCAGCGCGACCGCGCCGAGCACCCGACCACCATGGGCAACGTGCAGCACGGATGCGCCGCGCTGCACCCATCCGTCGGTAACAGCGGTGACGTCCTCGGGTGCAGACAGTCCCAGCTCACTCAGCATGGTGGGACCACCGACCGTGGCGTCGGTGCCGTCGATGGATGCGCGAACCCCGCGCCCGGGCAGTGATCGGAAGTCGGTGGCGATGAGCTGCTGATCGCTGGGCACACGTGTCTCGGCCGCAGTCACGAGGGCGCGGGCGACCGGGTGTTCGCTGTCGCTCTCGACGGCCGCCGCGACGGCCAGCAGATGCGTTTCGCTGACCTCGGCGGTGGCGGCGACGCCGGTGACCTGGTGGCGACCTCGGGTCAGGGTACCGGTCTTATCGAAGAGCACCACATCGACGGTGCGCATGCGTTCGAGGGAGAGTCGGTCCTTCACCAGCACACCGGCTTTGGCGGCGCGTTCGGTGGAGATCGCGATCACCAGCGGGATCGCCAACCCCAGGGCGTGGGGGCAGGCGATGACCAGCACGGTGACGGTGCGCACCACAGCCTCGTCGACATTGCCGAGTACCGACCACACCGCGAAGGTGAGAACGCCTGCAGTCGCCGCGAAGTAGAACAAGAACGCTGCGGCCTTGTCGGCCAGCGCCTGCGCGCGCGAGGACGAGGCCTGAGCGTCGGCAACCATGCGCTGGATTCCGGCCAGAGCGGTGTCCTGCCCGACCGCGGTGACCTGCACTCGCAGCGTGCTGTCGGTAGCGACGGTGCCCGCCACCACGGAGTCGCCGCTCTCGCGGGTGACGGTCTTCGATTCTCCGGTGATCATCGATTCGTCGACCTCGGCGCGGCCGTCGACGACGGTACCGTCTGCGGGCATCCGGGCCCCGGCGCGGACCAGTACCAGGTCTCCTCGGGACAATTCGGTCAACGGCACCTCACGGTTGCCTTCGTCGGTGATCTTCTCGGCGGTGTCCGGCAGCATCGCGGCGAGTGCGTCGAGGGCGCCGGAAGCCGAGCCGAGCGCTCTCATCTCGAGCCAGTGGCCGAGCAGCATGATCACGATCAGCAGCGCCAGTTCCCACCAGAAGTCCAGGTCGAAGCCGCCGAGCTCGAGCGTGGTGATCCACGAGGCGACGAAGGCGACCGTGATCGCCATCCCTATGAGCAGCATCATCCCGGGCCGCCGGGATCTGAGCTCGGACCAGCCGCCGGTGAGGAAGGGACTGCCCCCGTAGGCGAAGATCACCGTGCCCAGCACGGGCGGAATCCACATGGCGCCAGGGAAATCCGGGATGTGGTAGCCGAGCAGATCCGCGACCATGTGGCTGAACGCGACGACCGGGATGGACAGGATCAGACTGATCCAGAATCGGCGGCGGAACATCTCCCCGTGCGCGCCGTGTCCGGCGTGCTTGTCGTGGCCGTTGTGCCCACCTGGCCTGATGCGCGGACCGCGCTCGTCGTAGCGCCGACTCTGGGTGAACGTGGCGTGGTCGTGCCCGGCCGGTGACGGATGCGAGTGTTCGTGCTCCGGGTGCGACATCGAGAAAGCTCCTGTCCATGGCAGACCGAGAGGCGAGGGGTGGGCGATTACAGGGTGGTCTGCAACTGGCGCATGGTGTCGATTTCCTGCTGCTGGGTTTCGACGATGGCACGGGCCATGCTCACCGCGTCGGGGAACTGTCCGTCGTCGATCTCGTTCTGGGCCATGGCGACTGCGCCTTCGTGGTGGGCGATCATCTGAGTAAGGAACAACTGTGCAGCGTCCGTGCCCTGTGCATCCGCCAGAGCTTGCATGTCCTGCTCACTCATCATCCCCTCCATCCCGCTCATGTTGTCGTCCATACCGGGCATGTCATGGTCTTCCTGTGGCATCAGGGTAGGTTCACCCCACTGTTCGAGCCAGGACTCGAGCTGCTCGATCTCCGGACCCTGAGCAGCCTTGATCTGCTCGGCGAGCACAGTCACCTCCGTCGGAATGTCCTCTTTCACCAGCATCATGTCGCTCATCTCGATGGCCTGAGCGTGGTGCGGGAGCATCATCTGCGCGAACATCACGTCAGCGTCGTTGTGCGCTGCTGCCTCTTCGGCGGCGGATGTGGTAGCCGAGGACGTGGCGGGAGACGATGTGGCTGTGGCGTCGGTGCCGGAGTCGCTGCACGCGGCTGCAGCGAATACCACCGCGAGTGCGGTTGCGCTGACGGCAAGAAACTTCTTGGGTTCCATGAAATGTGTTCCTTTCTCGAACGGTCACATACCCGCCGTGACCCCCATGGTTCGGGGCACGGCACCTCCAGCCTCGCGCGCGCACCACTGGGTTTCGGTCGAGGTCGTATGAAGATTTGCTCAAGAAGCCACACCGCGGCGCGAAGGCAAGGGGAACTGGTGATGATGGATGCCATGGCGCCTTCTACTCACACTGCAGCCACGGCCCGCGATCCGGTGGTGTCGCGACGACCACCGACCGGATTGCGAGCGATGGTCGTCGAGGACGAGGCGCCGCTGGCCGCTCTGGTGGGCACCTATCTCGAACGGGACGGCTTCGAGGTCGCGATCACCGGCGACGGATCCGAGGCCGTCGCTCTTGCGCGGCAGGTCGACCCCGACGTCGTGGTCCTCGATCTGGGCCTGCCGGGCTTGGACGGTGTGGAGGTATGCCGGCAGCTGCGCACTTTCTCCGACGCGTACGTAGTGATGCTCACCGCCCGCACCGAGGAAGTCGACACCCTCATAGGGCTGTCCGTCGGCGCCGATGACTACCTGACAAAGCCGTTCAGTCCCCGCGAGTTGATAGCCCGCATCCAGGCGATGCTGCGCCGCCCCCGTACCACCGTCGCGCCGGCCGATCCGGCCCCACCCGCGCCGCCTCGCAGCTTCGGGGGCCTGGTTCTCGACATCGACGGCCGCGAAGTCACCGTCGACGGAGTACCGATAGCGCTGACCCGCACCGAATTCGATGTCCTCGCCGCGTTGGCACGTGACCCCGGCGTGGTGCTCACCCGAGCGCAATTGATCGAGACGGTGTGGGGGCCGAACTGGATGGGGGACGAACACCTGGTCGATGTCCATGTCGGTCATCTGCGCCGCAAGCTGGGCGACGACGCCGCTCGCGGCCGTTATGTGCGCACCGTGCGTGGTGTCGGTTACCGGATGGGTACCGGACGATGACCGGCCGAATCCGCGAGTCCCGGCCGTCGCCGCGGCAGGTTCTGACCGGTTCGAGTTTCGGCACCCGTATGTTTCTCGCGCTGACCGCGGTGGTGATCGGCTGTGCGGTCAGTGCCTGGCTCGTCGCTTCCGCGCTTGCGCCCGGCATCTTCCACGATCATCTGGGTCAGGCAGGCATCGACCACAATTCCAGCCAAGCCGCTCATGTCGAGGAGGCCTTCACCTGGGCGATCATCTTGGCCTGGGGCCTGGCAGTCGCCATCGCGGTCCTGCTGGCGCTTGTGATGAGCTGGTACATCGCTCGCCGGGTCCAACGTTCGGTCTCCGCCGTGACCGCCTCCACCGCCAGGATCACCGGCGGCCGGTACGATACCCGTCTGGCCGGCCCGGGCCTGGGTCGCGAGTTCGACGAACTCGCTGCCGGGGTCAACGAACTCGCCCGGCGTCTCGAGGACACCGAGACCACTCGCAGACGCATGCTCGCCGATCTCGGCCACGAGATGCGTACCCCCCTCGCTACTCTCGACTCCTATCTCGAAGCACTCGAAGACGGTGTCCGCAGTCTCGACGACCCCACTGTGCAGGTCCTGCGCGCCGCCACCCACCGGCTCGACCGACTCGCGGCGGACATCGCGGCCGTGTCGCGCGCAGAAGAACACCTCACCCGTCTGCGGCCCGTGCCGTTGGCCACGGGAGCGCTGGTCGCAGAGGCTGTCCGCGGCGCGCGCGAGCAGTTCGACGACAAGGGTGTGGAACTGCGCGTCCACGTCGATGATTCGGTGCCGGTGGTGGTCGATCCCGACCGGCTCGGGCAGGTGCTGGGCAATCTGCTCGACAATGCGTTGCGGCACACCCCCCGGGGCGGGACGGTCACCGTCACCAGTGCGCTCGCAGGCCCCAGCCGGGTGGAGATCGGCGTCGCCGACACCGGGGACGGCATTGCACCCGAGCACTTGAACCATGTGTTCGACCGGTTCTACCGGGTCGACACCGCCCGCGACCGCCGCAACGGACGCAGCGGCAGCGGCATCGGGTTGACCATCACCCGCGCGCTCGTCGACGCCCACGGTGGCCGAATCCGGGCGCACAGCGACGGACTCGGTCGCGGTGCCCGCTTCACCATCGAACTTCCCGTCGTCACACTCTGATCCCGGCAGGCCGAGGCGTCCCGGTGCAACGTCCGTGGAGTAGTCGAGGTCATGAAACTCGGGCGCTGGAATCGAGATATCAAGGAAGTCAAAGAGATCCTGAAGGTCGCCTCGATGTCTTCGCGAGGGAGCTCGTTCCCCGCGCGGAAGGTACCCCCATCTCGCCGCCGCGGGGGCACCCCCTGCACCGCAGGTGCTTGGGGGCATCTGCCAGTTCGTCGATCAGATGCGTGCACAGAATTACAGGCCTGCCGGGCGATCTGCGACCTGGCTCGAATCACTTCCCATCCAGTTCGAGGAGTGATACGCCCCGCGCCGTAAGCCGGAAGCGCAGCGGTTTCTTCGTGACCGTCTCAATAATCCCGGCATCGTCCAGGTGACGTAGCCGCGGGCGTATGAACTGGCTGGATCGACCCACCACCTCGGCCAGGGTGTGCAATTTGACGGCGCTGTTCGCATCGAAGTAGCGGGCCTGGCCCAGGGTGAACAGGACATCACCGATGGCGTCGCCATCAATCGGCGGCGTCGACTCGCGGTCGAGTCCCAAGTTCAGCGGAAATTGCTCATCCACCAGCAGAACGCGGATACGCGCCGCGAGTGTGTCGATCTTCTGCCTGCGCTCGGAGAGGTCGAGCAGCAGGCGATGTTGCGCCTCGGCGATAATCTCCAGCATGTCGATCAGGTAGGGCGTCAGATCTCCGCGATTCAAAGGATTCTCTGCGCCGGAGAACGCTCGGTAGTAGCGATCCTTGTTGTCGGCGACGGTCGCCGACAATGCCAGGCTCGCATACGGAGCCAGCACCTGTCTGAGATCCAGTGCGAGAAGGTAGCGCCCGGTTCGGCCGTTGCCGTCGTAGAACGGGTGCGTGTACTCGAAGATGAAGTGTGCGACCACTGCTCTGATCAGCCGAGGGATCGAGTCGTCGCGCCCCTGGCCCAACATGAGCGTCAGGGCGTGGTCGATCGCAGATTCGGGCAACACGCCGCTGTGCACGACCTTGATTCCTGATGTGATCGACACTGGTCCTTGCCGGAACCGCTTCCCGTCGGGGGCGTCCTCCTCGCGAATCTCGCCCCGAGTTACCGCGTCGTAGACGGCTCGGATGCCGTCGAGCGTCTGCGGACTCTCGGCCTGGTCGTTGCCGATGTCGAGGTAGAGCCGCACCATCTCCGCGAACCGCTTGTTCGCGAGACTCTGTTCCGACCGCACCATTTCGATTGCCTCGCTGATCTCCTTCCGGGTCGAGCGGACCTGTTCGATCTCGTTCGTTGCCTGGATCTCGTCGATCACCATGCGATGCAGGTAGTGGCTGCGCGCGCGGACTGGCAGCCCGTTCCACTCGGCCTGAATCTTGGGCTCGAAGCTCATGATCCGTTCGATCAGCGCTGCGAGTTCGGGTGTCATCAGCGCGAACATCGAGTGTTCGCCGATCAGCAGGTCCCAGTGGACGGCGGCGGGCGACTCTCGCCGTGCCCACTCCTCCGCATCGGCACCAGCGCGATCTCGCTGGTGAAAGACCGACTTCAAGGTTCTGTATGCCATCAGGTCTGCCCCCCGTCTGCACATCATTTAGTGGCGTTGCCCTAATGGACTATTTTATCCAGAAGTGGATCTGGATAAAATAGAACTGCGGCGCGCGGGTGTCGTTTCAGGACTCACGCTGGCCGCATGAGCGGAGGCGGCCTGAGCTTCCCGGGACCGGGATCAGGTGTCTGCTGGCCGCGTCATCCGATCCCGATCTTGACAGGGGCAAGTACGTCCCCATCAGGCGCGGGTGGGTTGATTCCCACTGCACCGGAGCCTTCTCGGCACCGTGCGGGGATTGGCGCCATGGCGAGGGCAGGTCAGAAGTAGGTGTACACGCACGATACGAGGCGTTGAAGGATGGGAGAGATGGAGCCGATGACGGGAATCGAACCCGCGTATTCAGCTTGGGAAGCTGATGTTCTACCATTGAACTACATCGGCACGCTGGGCTTCTGCCGATTCTCACCGGCTCCGGCCCACGCTCGGAGCAAACTGTAGCAGACTCTCCGGCGACTACCGCACACCGCTATACCAATGCGCGTCCGGTCTTGATTCGCCACCGCATGTCGGCCAGAAGCAGCCGGTAGGGCGCTTCGCGCACTGCGAGCGGAAGTCGCTTGTTGACCTTGCCGATGGCGCGCATCACGCGGTCGAACCGACGCTGGTCGCGAGGTGTCCACGCAAGCATCATCTCGTCGCGGAATCGCTGCGGCAGGAATCCTGCGGTCAGGAACATGTTGATCGGTCCCGCCACCAGCGACACGGGTTTGGGGAGGAACTCCATCCGTGCGATGGAGATCAGGTGTTCGCGGATGACGTCGTCGATGTGGACTTTAGCGAGACCTTCATTCCAGTACTCCTCGAACAGTTCGCGGTCGGCGGGCCACATGTCCGGTTTGACCTGCAGTGTTGTGCCGAAGGTTGCGCCGCGCTGATAGAAGTGGTCGATGGCATGTTCGGGGATCGGCCCGTACAGCGCGCGATGCACGTCCTCGAATCCGCGGTAGATGCACGCGGCCACCCACAGTTGGAGTTCGGGATCGAACGCGTTGTACTTGACGGGGCTTGCTCCGGTCGAGCGAACCTGGGCGTGCGCCTTGTTCACGCCGTTGCGGAACAGCCGTTTCTCTTCGTCGGTGCCCTTGGCTGCGACAGCGAGGTAGCCGAGGGTGGTGCGGCTCCGCTTGTACGGGTGGTCGAAGAGGCGACCCGACTCGACGCGACTTTCGAAGACGCCGTAGCCGACACCCGGCCACGACAATTGCATGATGATGTTCGCGGCGCCTGCGGCAAGGCCGACGCCGTCCATCGCGTCGTCGAGACCTGTGGGTTTTTCGATCGTGGTCATGCTGGGCTCTCCTCTGAGATCGCAAATTGCTTACGACTGTACTCAGATGAAAGTCGGGCGTAAAGGACCTTTGCTGGGATGATGTCTGCATGGCGACAGGACGGATCTACGGTGGACGCGCGGGCGACGAACGATTGGCAGACCGAAGGGCAAAGCTGATCGACGCCGGCCTCGACCTGCTCGGAGCTGCCGACGGCGACGCAACTCTGTCCGTCCGCGGCGTCTGCAAGCTCGCAGGCCTCGCATCGCGATACTTCTACGAGAGTTTCGCCGACCGCGACGAGCTGACCGGAGCGGTGTACGACTACGTTGTCCAGCGCATCGCGGAAAGCACGCTGGCGGCAATAGCCGCGGCGCCCCGTGAGGACCGGGCGCTCGTCCGGGCGTGTGTCGAGAACATCGTCCACGAGATCGGCGAGGATCCCAGACTCGGCCGCATGCTGTTCTCCGTCAGTCAGGCCAACCCCCAGCTCGCGAAGCGGCGACTCGACTCGACCCGGATGTTCGCGGGCCTGGTGATGCTGCAAGCCGAGGACTTCTACGAGGTCAAACCGAGTCCGCGCCTGGATCTGGCCGCCCACTACGTCGTCGGTGGTCTCGCCCAAGCGCTTACCGCGTGGCTCGACGAAACCGTGCCGCTGAGCCGGGACGACGTGATCGAGGAGTGCACCGAGCTGCTCCTCGCGATGGCCTCCCACCTGAACAGGAGCTGAGCTCCCACGAGTGAGGTTGTTAACCTCTATCCGTGCTGCTCTCCGATCGCGACATCCGCGCCCAGATCGCCTCCGGACATCTGGGGATCGACCCCTACGACCCGGACCTCGTGCAGCCGTCGAGCGTCGATGTGCGCCTGGACAGTCTGTTCCGCGTTTTCAACAACACCCGCTACACCCACATCGACCCCGCAAGACAGCAGGACGAGCTCACCTCGCTGGTGGAGGTTCCCCAGAACGAGTCATTTGTGCTGCACCCGGGGGAGTTCGTCCTCGGTTCGACGATGGAACGCTGCTCGCTGCCGTCCGATCTCGCGGGCCGGCTCGAAGGTAAGTCGTCGCTCGGGCGCCTCGGCCTGCTCACGCACTCGACGGCCGGATTCATCGACCCGGGCTTCGACGGCCACATCACCCTCGAACTGTCGAATGTCGCGAACCTGCCGATCACGTTGTGGCCGGGAATGAAGATCGGGCAGCTGTGCCTGTTCCGGCTGACGAGTCCGGCCGAGCACCCGTATGGCAGCGCGAAGGTGGGCTCGAAATATCAGGGTCAGCGGGGCCCGACGCCGTCGAAGGCGTACCTGAACTTCGTGCACGAACATCCCGACGCACGTCCCAGCTGAATACGGCGGCGCCGACGTTCGTCTCGGGCTACCGTCGATGGATGCGCCTGGCAGTGCTCGTCGCGATCGTGTTGTTCATGACGTCGTGTGGGCAGGATCTCTCACCGCGCCAGTCCCCTCCGGAAGGATCGAGGGTCGCGGTCATGGGCGACAACCTCACGCTCGACGGACGCTCCTGGTGGCCGACCGGAGTCAACGCCTACCAACTGGCTACGGACTGGTCGCGCAACGAGGGCTGCGGTGCTCAGGTCGACTTGGATGCCTTCTTCGGTTCACTTCCGCCGAATTCGCTCACTCGCTTCGACGCGTTCCAATCACACGCCATCCATCGCGACACGGGGACGGTCGACTTCACGGCGATCGACGCGGTGTTCGATGCCGCTGCGCGCCATCACCAGTTGGTCGTTCCGGTACTGGCACCGCAGGACAGCGGTTGCGACGCGGGTGGTTACAAACAACGCGACTGGTACGTCGATGGCTGGAGGGAAGTCCAGGACGGCCATGCGTTGAGCTATGAACAGTGGGTAGCGAAGTCCGTCGAACGCTGGCGTGACTCACCGGCACTCGCAATGTGGGAGCTACTCGGTGAGCCCGAGGCCGCGACGTGCCCGGGCGGCGACTGCTCACTCGAACATCGGCAATGTCCTCCCGATGCGGCCATCGTCCTGAGGAAATGGGCCGACGAAGCCGGCCGGATCGTGCGCGATCGCGACCGCGATCACCCGATCACACTGGGAGCAATCGGCGGAAACCAATGCGGCACGGCGGGGGAGGGATTCGTGATCGTGATGGGATCTCCGTCCGTCGACGTCGCGCAATACCACGATTACGACGACGGCAGATTCCTCGCGCTACGTCTGGCCGAGACCGACAAGCCGCTCCTCGTGGGTGAATTCGGAATCGAGGCGGGAAGCTGCCTCGCGCTGGACGAACGCGCCGAGATCGTCGACGAAAGGCTCAGCCATTACCGCGAACTCGGGACGGCAGGGGCCGTGATGTGGGCGTACGTGCCGGATCCCCGCCTCACGGAGTGCACTTTCGACATCGGTCCGAAGGATCCGGTGCGTGCGGTCCTCGGGCGACAGTTGAGTGTCGGGTGAGTCGCGGCAGTCAGTCGTCGATCCGCCACAGCCGCCACATCGGCTGGTTGTCTCCGTCGTTGGGGATCTCGAGTTCGAGGGTGGAGATCTCGCCGCCGGTTTCGAAGATCGTCGGGTAGCGCCTGTTGATGGCGTCGGATGCTCCACGCCCTTCGTTGGGAACGGTGAGGATGTACTTGACTCCGTATTGGGCGGGACGGTTCAGGATTTCGGTGAAGTCGGCATCGGACGGGACGACGTAGGTGCCGGGTCTGTCTGTCGCGGTGATCACCGCGAATCCGTACACGGTGTCCATCAGTACGGAGCCGGGTGGCAGGTTCTGCTCGTCGAGATACTGCGCGAGACGACGTTCGGTGGAGAACGACGCGACCACCCGCTCCTGCTGCTCTCTCAGATCAGAGGTGTCCTGGGAGTCGGGAAACAGCACGGTACGCAAAGCGTGCTGCTCCTGCGACAGGTTCGGATCGAGCATCGCCACGAACGTGATCGGCAGACCCAACACGAGCAGTGCGGCACCGAGCGGAGCGAGACCGCGCTCATCTGTGCGACGAGGCACGGCGTGGGCACCCGGTCTGCGCGACACGAACTGTCCGCGACGCGGCGCCAGTTGGATCACCCACACGGCAAGCAGCGGCACCGCGCACAGGTAGAAGCGCAGAAACGGGAAGGTCATTCCGCGCAGGTACGACAGCGCTGCGAAGCCGAGGACCGCCCCGAACACGACGAAGGGGATGACGGGTTCGAGATCCCGGCGACGCCACGCGAGTGCCGCGACGAGAGGCATCAGCAGTGGCAGCGCAGGCCCCAGCACCGCAACTTCGGCAACGGAGAACGCTATCGCGGCCAGTCCTCCCGTCGACCCTCCGCCGCTCTGCTCGAGAATCGCTGCGTTGCCGTACGACGACGAGAATTGTGCCAGTGCGTCGCCCGTGATGAGCCAGCTCGTCGCGGCGAACACGACGAAGGACAACACGACCGGTGATGCGAACAGAATGCCGTCCAGAATCGGCGGGTGCACACTGCGCGGGTCCGAAGCGCGAGTGCGCCACCGAGCGAGGAGCATGACGAACACCGTCGCGGCGCCCCCGGCCGCGAGTGCGTCGTACCGGGCGAGATACGCGATGCCGATCGCGACACCGGCAAAGGTGAGGTCGTGCACGTCGTCCGTGCTGGACCAGCGGATCAGTCGGCGGACGGCCCAGCACAGCAGCATCAGAAAGGGTGCCTCGCTCATGCCGTTCGCGCCGTAGTAGACGATCATCGGATTGAGGGCGAACAACGCGGTCACCGTCCACACCAGCCACGTCGCGCACCCTCGGTCGCACGCGATCTTGTGGATCTGCACCACAGCGCCCGCCATGAACGGCGCAGACATGGCGACAGCGGTGATCCCGAAGCGGGTGAGGTCCGGGAACCAGCCCGACAATGCTGCCAGTGGCAGCTGCCCGATCGCGGTCAGCGGAGTGAACACGAATCCGATGGCCGCAAGGTGCGGGTCACGGGAGAACAGCACGGTGCGCGCAGCAGAGACCCGACTCAGTGAATCACCCTGGTAATACCTGACTTCGAGAGCCAACCACAGGCCTACCGCGACGTAGAGCGCACACGTCGCCCAGAACACCCTGGCCGTCCGGGGTGTCATGAGGACAACCCGTGGAAGGTCTTCTCCCAGTAGGAGGGATTGCGGATGAGCTGATAGGTGCCCTTGAGGGCGGCGATCGACATGAGCAGCCAGTAGATCGGCACCGTCAGGCACGGCCACCACAACGCCGAATTCGAGGTTTCCCGGCATGCGATCAGATTCATGTAGAGCACAGCGGAATTGCCGAACACCAGCGAGACCAGTGCAGGAAAGTACACGTACACCGGGAAGATCTCCTCGATGACTTCGGGCTGCCCGAGGAGCCACGAGATGGTGGTCAGCCAGAACACCATGTTCAAGCACGCGATGATCGGGGTCCCCGCGAGCAACGTGGTGAACCGCAACATACCGACGGTGCCGATGGCCCGCCACAGCCGGACCGGTCTGCGCATGTGTACGAGCCATGTCTGGAGGTAGCCCTTGTACCAGCGAGAGCGTTGGCGAACCCAGTTGATGGGGTCGCTGTTCGCCTCCTCGAGCGTTGTGGAATCGAGAACCGCGGTGCGGTAGCCGGACTCCGCGATACGCACACCGAGGTCCGCGTCCTCCGTGACGTTGTACGGATCCCATGCCCCGATGTCGTCGAACACGCTGCGCCGGATGTGATTGGAGGTGCCGCCGAGGGGAATAGGGGAATGCGAGGACATCAGTCCGGGCAGGATGAAGTTGAACCACAGTGCGTAGTCGGCGGTGAACCAGCCGGTGAGCATGTTCTGCGAACCGTTGTGGAAGGCCAATTTCGCTTGAACACAGGCGACGTCGTCACCGACGTGGTCGAAGGCGACGATCACCCGCCGCAGTTGCAGCGGATCCGGAAGGTCCTCGGCGTCGAAGATGGTGACGATCTCACCGGTTGTGAAGTGCAGACCGTAGTTGCAGGCCTTGGGTTTCGTGCGTGGATCGGCCGGTGGCACCGTCAGGATCTCCACACTCGCACCCAGCCCGGCGGCTTCGGCAGCCTCGATGGTGACGGTGTCATCTTCCTCGAGCAACAGCAGGACCTGAAGTTTTTCGGTGGGATAGTCGAGCGCACTCATCGCCGCGACCAGATCGCCGACCACCTCCGGCTCGTTGTAGGCGGGTACGAGCACGGTGTACGGGGGAAGTTGTTCGTCTGTGAGCGCGAGGGCTTCCTCGTCGCTGACGATGAGCAACGCGTCGCGGGCCAGCCCCCGCGAGAACAACAGGAGCCTGTCGGCGAGGGTCGCGATGTAGCCGAGGGTGCACACGGTGGTCACGACGATCAGCGCGGGTTTCGTCACCACGACGAGTGCCACCACGAGGATCGCGAGCAGCGACAGGCCGATCCACTTCTGCACAGGAGTGAACGCAACGGACGCCGACGACACGGGACTGCGCTCGCGCAAGCCGAACACCGCGTCGTGCAACGCCGCGCGCGTGTATTCGTCGTGCGCTTCGGTTCCCTTCTCAGGTACGAGCGGCCGACTGCTCACGTTTGCTGCCATTGTGTCTCCACGAAATCGCGCCCGAGCTCGGTGAGCATGTCCCGATCCTTGTCTTCGGGTGAGGTGTCGGAGACGGCTGAATTGCCTCGGAGCAGGACTCTCATGAGCGTCCGGATATTGGCGACCGAATTCGGTTCGGGTTGTGGGAATCGAGCATCGAATTCGTGGTTGTCGACGGTCAGCAGGCTGACGCGTTGCGCTGTGTCGTTGCCGCGGGTCCACACGAAGCTCAGGAGGTTCCAGGTGACCAACAGGTCGTCGTCGACGACGGTGAAGTACTCGGCCGTGACTCCGTAGCCGAGTTCGATGTAGCTTTTCGCGCTCACACGTCCTCGGCCGATGCTGTACATCGTCTGCGTGGGATAGACCTCGAGCACACCTGCACGCCGGACCTGCAGGGTTTGCACTGCGACGGTGCGGGGGCGGAGTAACCGGTCCCAGTCGGCCCGGGGTTCGTCGGCCCGGATCGTCTGACGACGGAGTGCGGCGGTGTTCCCGAAATAGGAACGGGGCCAGTCGTAATCGACCGAATTGATCTGCCCCCAGCCGCGTGGAACCGTCTGCGTGATAGTGCCGGACGGTGGTGGTCCGGGTGAGACCGGGGTGAGATGTTGGTCCGGCAACGGTACGAATGCGAGCGCGAGCGAGACCGGCACGATGTAGAGCGCAGCGACGGCCGCCTGCGCTGGTTTCACGGGATTCGGTGGTAGCGCGCGCGGCGCCGGTCCGCGGAATCGGAGCAGATATGCACCGGCACCGACGAGCAGCGCGGCAATCGTGGGCGCGTACTGGTAGAGGCCGATCGGTGCGCCAGGCCGAAATATCGTGATCACCGTCAGCGCAGCAACTCCGACTGCGAAGGTGACGACGCCGACGATGAAACCGCGGGTATGGGAAGTGCGTGTCGCGAGACCGGCAGCCGCAGCTGCGAGAAGCAGCGTCAACATCCCCGCCGAGAACTTCGTGCCGCCCAGCTGGACCAGGAACAGCCGGTAGAGGATCGGGGAGGTGACGAACAGCATCAGCCATGCGAGCCAGTACCTCGAGGTGGTGCGCAGCCCGAACATCGCGACGCATGCCCCGGATACGAAAACCCATGCGGCCAGGACATCGAGGTGCATGAGCTGATAGGTCGTGGCGTAGCGGGGCATCAGCAATGCCTTGATCGCGAGCGATACCGCCAGCAGCAGGACGGCGACGATGGTGTCCGTCTGCCTGTCGTGGATGGGAAGTTCGTTTCTGCGCCGGTGAGTGATGCCGACGGCCACGAGCGCGGCGAGAGGAGGAACGATCAGGACGAAACCGCCCGTCGTGCCCGCTCGGAGCTCGTAGAACAGCTGAAGCCAGGTGGAGTGGAACGCAACGAGTGTCGCCGCGACGATCATCACCCACCGGACGGAGGTGTGGACGAACGGATACGACGCGCCTCGACGGGACGGCGCTCGTGTCGTCGCCGCGAGCATCACCGGGGCTTCCGCCGGTTGCGGCGCAGCACCATCAGGACTGCGCCCCCGGCCACACCGATCACGACAAGTGCTGCGGCGCCCACGAGCGCCCAGCGGACCGGCGCGGAAATCCCTTCCTCGGAAGCTGCGAGGACATCGCCCCGAGGGTCCGAGAGCGTCACGGGATCGCGTCCCTCGGTCGTGAACAGCACATGTCCGCTCAGTCCGGGCCACCGCTCGGGATCGGCTGCGAGCCAGCGCAGGGTGCGGTCGAGTTCTGCGGGTACATCGGTGGAGGTGGCGACGAGGACGGTGCGGTCGTTGTCGCGAAGTACCTGCATCGAGGCGTACGAGACATCCGTGCCGAACGTCAGGCTCGTGGATGCGCCCTCGGCACCGGCCAACTCGAATCGACGGTCCTCGGTCCGGGTGAGCCGCAGCGGGAGGTCCTCGGGAAGGTTTCCTTCCGCCGCGACGATCACCGCGGGTCTCGACGACCCCAGCGCTTCGTCCAACGACACCCATTCGGGGTCGAGCCGCGCTGGGGTCAACGATTGCAGGCCGGCGATGATGTCGACGGCGCGTGCCGTGTCGACGATCCCGGTGCCGGTCGCGGCGACGTCGACCTGCGGCATGAGCGTCTGGGGTAGCGATGCGAATCCGTCGGGTGCGGGCGGGTCGGCGATCGTGCTGGTGACGTGAGTATCGCCGTCGACACTCAGAGCGACGGGGTGCTCGATTCCGCACTGGCGTTGTCCCCCGGTGGTACGGAGTGAGACGGTCAGTTCTGTGGATCGTTGCATTGCTGTTGCGGGAACGGCGATGGCTCGGTCGATGATGCCGCTGGACTCGGCTGCCCACGAAGCGAGGACGGTCTCACCCGCTTCGACCGTGAGGAGCCCGCCTTCGGTATCGGGAAGCGGGGTGTACGACCCCTTCAGGTCGAGTTCCAGGTTTCCGACCGGTCGTCCGAACCGGGCCTGATCGAGGTACAGCCGAACCTGGGCGACACCCACCGACGTCGTTGTCTGTCCACCGATGCCGAGGTCGTCGAGGGTGGTGATGTCACGGCTGAGCTGGGGAGGTGCGGTGATGGCTCCGACGGAGACGTCGCTGGACACTGCCAGGTCGGACAGCAGCGAGGTGATGATGCGGGTCTGGGTCGCGAGGCCATCCCTGTCACCCCGCAGATACAGGGCGGGAGGACCACCGGGAATATCGCCCAATTCGGCTGTTCCGTCGGGCGGGCCGGTCTCGGAGACCACGATCTGCCGGACGAATGGGTTCTCGGCGGCCGGGGGGATTCCGTTCGGTGGGGTCGGGCGCACTTCGACGGCAGGCGCACGTCCGGTGTAGCGGGCAGTGATGGAGGAGGCGAGACCGATTGCGGTGTCGGATTCGACCGCGCTGGGCTCAGCAGGCAGGTACACGTCGAGGCGTTCGAGGACCGGAGGAAGGAAGTCGGCGAGCACGGTGGGTTCGGTGGGTGTCCCCACGTAGCGGACCGCACCATCGCGGAGGGTGATCGAGCGGGTGTCCCAGTCTTCGGGGCAGATGTTGTCCACGGCAAAGAGGTTCATCCGCAGCGATACCACTGCTTCCCGGTTCTCGACGGTCGCTGCACCGAGAGGTAGGGAGACGGGTGCGGTAGCGTCCTCCGGTCGAATGTCCACACGTCCGAGCAGACGCCCGCCGGATTCGATATCGATCGAGCCGCGCGCGACGTTCGCGGGCAACTCGATTGTGGTGTCGAGCGCTTCGGGGCGAAGCCCGTCCGGGACGGGCACAGTGAGTGTGACGATGTCCGAGCTACCGCGGAAGTCGATCGTCTCGCCGAAGCCGAGTCTTTCTGTACCGAATGTCTGGATGCCGGGCGCGGCGGTGTCCGTTGTGGCGGCGTCGGATTCAGGCGCGGACGGGTCCTGCGCGAATGCGAGAGCCGGGCTCGCGAGGAGAATCATCGCCGCCGATGCGGTCGCGAGCACGGGCCGCATGCCGAACCTGCGGGTGTTGTCAGCCGTCACAAGTGCCACATAAGCAGACCCGGGCTCGGTTCGCTGGCCGAGTGAAAGATCTTGTTTCCGGTTGGTGACCCGGTTTCGGGCACTCCACGCAGATCGGACGACTTACCTGCCCAGTCGGGTAGTTTTTCGGTAATACTCGCGAGTAGCAATCTTGGTCGATAGACTCCGAAACGAGTCGTCCTCCTGTCCCCCCTGCGAGGACGACCGCGCGGGCCGGTACCCCCATCTCCGGCCTGCGTCGAAGCCCCGCCGATCCCCACCACGATCGGCGGGGCTTCCTTCATCCGCGAAACCTCGTCTCCAGGTCGTTGTCGGAGTTCGGATCGACGACGTGACGGCGTGGGATCGCGCAGTGGACAAGGGGTTTCCCGATGTCGGCGCGCTGGAGCGCCGTGTCCGGACCCTGGTGGATCCCGCATGCGGCCCCGGAAACGCCACGTGCAGGTGACGCAACGGCTATCGAACGTATGATCGATAGGTGAAGCTGTATCGAACTGCCGGCGGATGGGCGGAGCCTGCGCCTTCGCACTGTCCGAACGGGCATGAACTCGGCGCCGATCGGGTGCTGGTGGGATCGCAAGTGTGTAATTGCGGCAGCAGGCATCGCACACATACCTGCCGAGCGTGCAACGCAACCGTCTACTCTCCGCCGATGGGATCGAAGTGCCGTCTTCGTGCATTCGACGAACGGTGACTGCCGTTCAGTGCACACGAGTGAGCAGATTGTTTTATGGTCGAACGGCAGTCGCCGCCAGCGGCCGGTTCGGAGTCGGGGAGGTTCTGAGCCGCTGCGCAGGCCGGCGGGGAGGCCGGGCGACTGGTAGGGGAGCCCCGCCGGCGAATTGAGGGGGAGGAGCCGGCGGGGCCCTGAACTGCATCTCCTGTGTCGGGGAGGACTTCCAGGAAGAAGCGTCGCGTCAAGGCGACGGGCGCCACTGTATTGGAGCGCAACCGGTCCCGTCCACTTCCGATGCCGAAATGATATTTAGCGCCACAACTATTCGTGCCTGCGTCATCGGCGCGAACAACTGACCCAGTCGTTCAGCTGCGTTTCCATTCCGGTTACCTGACGTGAAGTTGCCCGTACAACTTGCTCGACCATGGTCGATGGCGTGACGGAGCGCAACGGTTACCACAAGATCGCCGGTGAGCTCGCAGACGAGATCGCCCAGCTGGAACCGGGCACCAAACTCGAGAGCGAGCACGAGCTGATGGCACGGTTCGGCGTGGGACGGGCATCTGCCCGCTCGGCGGTCCAGGAGCTCGAGCGTCGCGGACTCGTCCGCAGGCTCCGCGGCTCGGGCACCTACGTCAACCGCCGCATCGACTACGTCGTCTCCAAAGAGAAACGACCGTCGTGGCATCGGACCGTCGAAGCGGCAGGAGCGGTGCCGCGTTCGACCGTACTGCTGTCCGAGGTCCGCCCGATTCCGGAATCCAGCGCGCACTACCTCGGAATCGAACCCGGAACTCCCGCCCACTACATGCGCCGCCTGCGTTACGTCGACGACCAGGTGGCCGCGCTCGGGGAGGAGTGGGTGCGGTGTGAGGCTGTCACCGAGCTCGGCTCCGCCATGCGCGTGGAGGAGTCGCTCGACGAACTCCTACGCCAGATGGGCAGATTCGACGTCGTGCGGTCGTGGTGCCGCACCTCGATGGAACTGCCGCCACCCGAGATCTGCACAGCACTCGAGATGACCTATGTCGCTCCCACCTGGATCATCGAAAGCATCAACCGTGACGCCGAAACCGGCGTCGCCGTCACCTACAGCTCCTCCTGGACGCGCGCCGACATGATCCGCGTGGTCATGGAGATCGGCGACCATCCTCCCGTTTCGACCTGTGAAGGAAACTGATGACGACCCACACCTACACCCGGGAGCGGCTCGCTGAGCTGCTCGCCGCGGCCCCCGAACAGGATCTGGTGGGTGCAGCCGACGCGTGCCTGTCCGATGGTGCGGCCCTGACCGTCCTGACCACCCCGGAAATCGGGTGCATCGCCACCCAGGTTCGTGAACCCATCGGTCACGCCCGCTTCTTCCTCGGCAATGTCCTGGCATGCCACGCAGAAGTACGGCTCGACGGCACCCGCGGCTGGGCCATGCGCATGGGTGACGACCGCGCTGCGGTGCTCGCCGCAGCCGTGTGCGACGCCGAGGTCGCTGGAAACCGGCCGAACGCCGGTCAGGTGCTCGAGCTGTGCGCCCGCATGGAAGCCGAGCTCGCTCGCGCCGACGCCGAGGAATGGGTGCACATCGCCCCCACCATCGTTCAATTCGAGGAGCTGACGTGACCCTCTCCGCCACCGACAAAGTCCTGGGCATCGGCCTCGATCCCGTTGTCGCACAGCAGGTCTACCGTGCGATGCTTCAGGCGTTCAGCCGCCCCGGCCTGCCGCAGACGTTTCCGCCGACGGACTTCCCGCCAGCCTTGCTTCCCGCGCTCGCCCTCGCCGACCTCGAAACCGGTGTCGCCGTACTCGAAGACGGTTCCGACTGGATCGAGGTACTCACCGTCGCGACCGGCGCCCCCGTCGCGGTCCTCGACGAGGCGAAGTACATCACCGCGCTTCGTCCCCTCACCGCCGATGAACTGCTCTCCGCTGCGCGCGGCACCGCGTTGTCACCGGAATCCGCTTCGACGGTGGTCTGCTCGGTGCCTTCCCTCGAGGGGGGAGTACCCGCCGAACTCACCGGGCCGGGTGTGAACGGCACCGAAACCATCGCGCCGCTGGGCTTCGACGACACGCTGCGCAACGCCCGCGCTGTCACCGTCGCCGACTTCCCCGCAGGCATCGACATTCTGCTCGTCGCCGACGACGGCACCGTTCTCGGGTTGTCGCGCACCACCCGCATCGACACCTCGTCTTCGCGCACCGCACAGGAGAACTGACATGGGATATTCCGGAGCTCGCGGCGGACTCGACGCGATCCTCGCCGCCGAAAGCCTCGTCCGCAGCGCACGTGAAGCCGACGATTCACCGCGCTTGACCACCGAACAGATCACCGGCCGCATGCGCCTCGCCGTCGACCGCGTGATGGGTGAAGGGTCGCTCTACGACCCCGCAACCGCAGCCGACGCGCTCCGCCAGGCGGAAGGCGACGTCATCGAGGCCACCCACCTCGTCCGCGCCCACCAATCGACCCTTCCGCGACTGGCGGTCAGCGAACCCGTCGACCCCGACGAGATGACAGTGCTGCGCCGCATCGTGCCTGCGTGGCGTACACCGGACGGACCCCAATTACTCGGCCGCACCAGCGATTACACCGGACGTATGCTCGTCCGCGACGATGCGCCCGTGCCGCCGACCGTCATCGACGGGGCCCCCACCCCCGACCGGACCGAAGCGGAACGCCACCCCAAGCGCTTCTCGGAACTGCTGCGCGAAATGGACCTGCTCGCGGACAGCCGCCCGACCGACGGCTCCGACCCCGAACCGTTCGACATCTCCCGACACCCCGCTGCGCCTCCTGCGCCGCGCTCGGCGGTGCTCGCGTCGATGGCACGCGCCGAAACGGGTTCGCTGATCGGCACGTGGTACCGCTCGATCCGCGGTACCGAAGGCAACCTGCACGAGGTCACCCTCGGCGAGGTGCGACACGGCCGCGTACCGGTGCGCGTGTGCCATCCTCATACCGGAAATGCGTTCGCGGTCGGCGACGTTCGGGTCACCGAATGTGAGGCGATCGAAGATCTCAACGGCCCCGACGAGGATCGCGGCCGCTTCGACGTCGGTTACGGACTGTGCTTCGGGCACAACGAACGCAAAGCCATCGCGATGGCGAACCTCGATATCGCATGCCGCCGCTTCGGCGACACCGCCGGTCTCGAGCAGACCCTGCTTCTCACCACCGACGGCCTCGACTCCTGCGGTTTCCTCGAACATCTCAAGCTTCCGCACTACGTCACCTTCCGCTCGATGATCGATCGGAAGCTCGCCGTGCAGGCCGGCGCCGGCGACGCCGCGGACCGCAACACCGAACCTCTCGGAAGGACCTGCTGATGACCGACCTGCTCACCACCCGTAATGCTCGGCCGGACACCGGCTCGCGCGTGACCCACACCCTCGACGCGATCGACGCCGCCACCCGTGAACGCGGCATCCTCGACGAAGGATCCAAACGCGAGATCCGCCGCGCGACCTTGACAGCGGTGTGCGTGCCCGGCTATCTGACTCCGTTCGGTTCGCGCGAGATGCCTGTCGCCCGCGGATGGGGCTCCGGCGGGTTGCAGGTCACCCTGGGGCTCGTCGGCGGTACCGACGTCGTCAAGGTCATCGATCAGGGCGACGACGACGGCGTCAATGCCACCAACCTGCGGCGCCTGATCGAGTCGAGTGAGCGGTGCGCCTCCACAAAGGACACCCGCGAGTCGACGATCATCCAGTCGCGTCACCGCATCCCCGAGGAACCGATGAGCGAGGATCAGATCCTCGTGCTGCAGGTGCCCAACTCGGAACCCCTTCGCGCCGTGCAGAAATCGGTGACCGAATGTGCCCGCATGCACGCCGAGGCCGACTATTCGATGATGTGGGTCAGCCTCTACGAGGACCTCGTCCGCAACGGTGTCATCACCAAGACCACCGGCTACCCGGTACTCGTCGACGGCCGGTACGTGATGATCACGTCGCCGATCCCGCGGTGGGACGTCCCGCGCCTGCACAATTCACCGCATCTGACGCTGCTCGGGGCCGGACGTGAGAAGCGCATCTTCGCAGTCCCGCCCTACACCCCGGTACAACCGCTCACATTCGACGACGTCCCGTTCGAGGTCGAAGGCAGCGACGACCAGGCCTGCGTACGTTGCGGTTCGTCCGATACGTTCCTCGTCGAGGCGTCGCCCGGCCGGATGATGTGCAGTGATGTCGAGTGGTGTACCCGCGTCGTCGACGCCGACATCGACGCGGCGCTCCACAGCGCGCACGCCCCGACGCGCTTCCTGCCCGACCCACAGCGGCGGGTCCGCGTCGCAAACGCCGTGACGCGACGTGATCCGGCCGAACTCACCGACCGGCCCGTGCCCGCCCACCCCGACGGCTGGACCCTCGCCGTGCGGGACGTCGGCAAGGTGCACGGCCCCGGTGGTGCCGACGCCGTCCCGGGAACCGGTCCCGAGACCGGCACCGCGATCAGCCCGGCCACCGGTGCCGTCGTCGCGGCGTGGGATGTCAGCTTCGACGTCGCGCCCGGTGAGGCGCTCGGCCTGATCGGCGAGTCCGGGTCGGGCAAGTCGACGGTGCTGCGCTGCCTGATCGGCGACGACAAGGCCACCAGCGGCTCGATGTTCCTGACCACCGTCGGGGGCGGGACCACCGACGTGTTCACCCTCGACGACACCGAACGCCGCGCGCTGCGCATCGACACCCTCGGACTCGTGCACCAGAATCCCGCCGACGGACTGACGATGACGGTCTCCGCGGGTGGCAACATCGCCGAGCGTCTCACCGCCGCGGGCTGGCGCAACTACTACGAGATCCGCGACCGTGCCGCGTATCTGCTGGAGAAGGTCGAGGTGCCGCTCGAGCGTATGGACGATCCCGTCCACACGTTCTCCGGCGGTATGCGTCAGCGCGTGCAGATCGCTAAGGCGCTTGCGACCGATCCGCGTGTACTGCTGCTGGACGAACCCACGACAGGTCTCGACGCGTCGGTTGCGGCCGGTGTGCTCGATCTGCTGCGGAATCTGCTCGCCGAACGCGACACCGCCGCCGTGGTCGTCAGTCACGACTTCGCGGTCATCGAGGCACTCACCGACCGCACCCTCGTGATGAACGTCGGCCGCGTCGTCGAGAGCGGGCTCACCGACCAGCTGTTCCAGGACCCCCACCACCCCTACACTCAGCGGCTCGTTGCAGCCGCACGGAGGTGACCATGTCTGTGTCCACCGTGCCCGTATCCACCACTGCCGATCCGGTCCTCACCGTCCGCGACCTGCGCAAATCCTTCACCCTTCACACCATCGACGGTCGCACCGTCACGTCGCTGCACGGCGTCGACCTCGAGGTCGGCCGCGGTGAACACGTCGCGCTCGCAGGACCGTCCGGTGCCGGAAAGTCGAGCTTCCTGCGTTGTGTGCACCGCAGCTACCTGCCCGACGCGGGCTCGATCGTGCTGCACACCGACGAAGGCCCCGTCGAACTCACCGAGCTGTCCGACCGGGAGATGGCTCGGCTGCGCGGACGCGAACTCGGTTACGTCTCACAGTTCCTGTCGGCACCTCCTCGCACCGCGCCTCTCGAAGTGGTCGCTGCCTCCGCACGGCGACGTGGGATGAGTCGTGCCGACGCCCGCGAAGCTGCAGCGGAAGCCTTGCAGCGGCTTTCGCTCGACGAGGCACTGTGGGACGTCGACTGCAGCGTCCTCTCCGGTGGCGAGCGCCAGCGTGTGAATCTCGCCGCGGGCACCGTTCACCCACCGCGACTGCTGCTGCTCGACGAGCCCGTCTCGGCGCTCGACCCGGTCAACCGTGAACGTGCACTCGAACTGATCGCGTCGCTGTCGGCGTCCGGTGTCGCGGTGCTCGCAGTGTTCCACGATCTCGAAGCCATGCACCGTCTCGCGACACGTGTCGTGCGGTTCGCCGACGGTCACATTGCCCGAATCGGATCCGCCGCAGACGTGTTGGGAGACGCAGCATGACCGGAATCGAAACCGCACCCGCTACCGCAGCATGGACGCTGCAGTGCGCACCGCAGAGTTACGTGGTCGGCCACGTCCGGGCGGTGCTGCCGGACCGCATTCTCGACGACGCACGCATCGTGGTGCGCGACGGCATGATCGAGGAGATCGGCCCGTCCACCCCCGGAGTGCGGTCCGACGTCGACGGCGGCGGTCTCCTGTGTGTGCCGGGCCTGGTCGACGTGCATTCCGACGGACTGGAGAAGGAGCGTCTCCCGCGACCGGGTGTCGAACTGCCGTGGGCGTTCTCCCTCATGTCGTTCGAAGGCAAGGTGCGGGCAGCGGGTGTGACGACCGTGTTCCACGGTGCGTCGTTCTCCGACCGCGCCACCGCGACGACGGGCCGCAGCGTTCATGTTGCGCAGCAGATGTGCGAGTCGATCGAGGACTGGAACACCCGGGAGACGGACGCGCGACTCGTCGACCACCGTGTTCTGCATCGCCTCGACGTACGGTCTGCGCCCGGGTTCGCCGCCATGCGTGAGGAATTCGACCGGCTGGTTGCGGCAGGTGTCGTCACCACCACAACCCCCGCGGTCATCTCGCACGAGGACCACACACCGGGGATCGGCCAGTATGCCGACCGCACCTACTACGAGAACCACATCGCAGGAGTCCGCGGCATCTCGGCGGAAGATGCGCGCCGAGTGGTGGACGGGCTGGCGGCCGAACGAGAGGCCAACGCGGGGATCCGCGACGAGACGATGGGGTGGTTGGCCGAACAGTCCCGCATGGGTCTTGCCCGTGTCTTCGGGCACGACCCCGAATCGGCCGTCGAGATCGCCGACCTGGCCGCACGCGGAGGAAACGTCGCCGAGTTCCCCACCACCGTCGAGGCGGCGCGGGAAGCACGGGACCGCGGCATGTCCGTGGTGATGGGGGGTCCGAATGTGCTGCGGGGACGCTCCCACTCGGGCAATGTCTCCGCTGGGGAACTGGCCGATCTGGGGCTGGTGACGGCGCTGGCGTCGGACTACCTGCCGTCGTCGCTGCTCGGTGCGGCGTTCGCCCTCGCGGAGCGCGGCATGGCGTTGCCCGCGGCGGTCGGACTCGTCACGAGCGGTCCCGCGACCGCGGTCGGGCTTGCCGACCGGGGCGCGCTGACCACCGGCCAGCGCGCCGACCTCGTCCTGGTCTCGCTCGAACACGGTCACCCGGTGACCCGCGCGGTACTGCGCGCATCGTGAATCCTCGGCCCCGCACCCATTCGGTTGCGGGGCCGAGGTGCATTGATCGCACAACACACCGCGAACGTCGTCCGGTCGAGGGGAGGAGTTCACCTCGGGTTGGGAGATTCGATGCACCGTACAGACAGTCTGGACTCCAACGATGCCGATAAGGTGTCGTCCCCTCGTGCCCCGACTCGCTTCCGCGTGTTCGACAAGGAGTTTCCCCTCATGCGTATTTCCTCTTCCCGTACTTGGTCTGCGGTGGCTGTGGCCGCGGCGGCCGCGCTGACGCTGTCCGCGTGTGGTTCCAGTGCCGACGAAGACAGCTCCGCGGGCGCGACCGGAAGCGAGGGCGCCCCGGAGACGCTGGTGCTTGCATCCATCCCGAGTGAGGACAGCACCAGCCTGGCGCAGGAATTCTCGCTGATTCAGCAGGTCATCGAAGACGAGACAGGTATCCCGGTCGAGTTCCAGAACGCCACCGACTACGCGGCCGTCAGCGAGGCTCAGCGCGCAGGCAAGGTTCATATCGGCCACTACGGCCCCTTCTCCTACGCCACCGCAAAGGACGGTGGCGTGCCTGTGCAGCCACTGGGTGTGTTCGCCGACAGCCCCGACGAGGAACCCGGCTACCAGTCGTACGCGATCGTCCCCGCGGGATCCGAGATCCGGTCGCTCGAAGACTTCCGCGGCAAGACGGTGTGCTTCGTCGATCCCACGTCCACTTCCGGCTACCTGTACCCGTCAGCGGGTCTGCTCGAGGCCGGCGTCGACCCCGAGAAGGACGTCACCCCGGTCTTCGCGGGCGGCCACGACGCCTCCGCACTCGCGGTCGAGAGCGGCCAATGCGACGCCGGTTTCGCATTCGACACGATGGTGACCGAAACTCTCGTCCAGAAGGGCGATCTCGCCGAGGGCGACCTCGACGTCATCTGGGAGTCCGAGATGATCGCGGCCAGCCCCTCGGCTGTGCTGACCACGCTGCCGCAGGACCTCATCGACCAGCTCACCGACATCTACGCGACGAAGCTCAACCGCCCCGCACTCGTCGAGGCCGGTTACTGCGCCAGCGAGCAGGAGTGTGAGCTTCCCGAGGGCACCGAGTACGGATTCATTCCCGTCACCGACGACTTCTACGACGGTGTCCGCAAGGTCTGTGAGATCACGCAATCCCCTTCCTGCGCAGCCTGACCCGAATACGAACCCCTCGACATCTGGAGTCCGCCATGACCGACCCCGACCATGTGCGCCTCGGCGCATCCATCGACAAGATCCTTCGGCCCACCATCGAACTCGATCACGTCAGCAAGGTGTTCGGCCCGGGGCTGCGGGCACTCGACGATGTGTCGCTGACGGTGTATCCCGGCGAAGTGGTTGCGCTGCTGGGCCTGTCGGGATCCGGCAAATCGACTCTGCTGCGTCTGCTCAACGGTCTGCACCCGTCCACATCGGGTGCCGTGCGGGTCCTCGGGCACGAGGTGGGCACCGCCCGCGGCCGTGAACTACGGGAACTCCGACGCAAGGTGGGATTCGTGTTCCAGCAGTTCCACCTCGTCGGCAACATGTCGGTGCTCGAGAACGTGTGTTCCGGTGCTCTCGGCTCCTTGCGTGGCCCCAGGTTCGGTCTCCCGATGTACCCGAAGTCGGTGCGTCTGTCCGCCATGGAACAACTCGACCGCGTCGGTCTCGCCGACCGTCCGTTCCAGCGCGCCGACACGCTCTCGGGCGGGCAGCAGCAGCGTGTCGCGGTGGCGCGCGCACTGATCCAGAAGCCGAGGATCCTCCTCGCCGACGAGCCTGTCGCCTCGCTCGATCCCGAGTCGTCGGCGCAGGTCATGGCGCTGATCTCGCAGATTGCATCCGAAGACGACCTGACGGTGGTGTGCAGCCTGCACCAGGTCGATCTCGCACTGTCGTGGGGGCACCGACTCGTCGGTCTGCGCGGCGGCCAACTGGTGCTCGACAAGCCGGTGTCGGCGATCGACAGGAGCGAGACGATGAGCATCTACTCGGCGGTCGAGCCGGTCGCGTCCGCTCAGGCCACCGCAAACCGATGACGATCACCGCGCCACCGGTGAAGACGCTGCCACGCCCCACGTGGCACACCATCAGCGCGCAGGTCATCCTGTTCGGCCTGTTCGCGGCCGCCCTGTGGTCGATCGCGTCGCTGAAGATCAATGTCGCGACGATCGTCGACAGTATCGGTAACGCAGCCGAGTTCCTGTCGCGGATCTTCCCACTCGATTTCCCGTCCCTCGGTGAGCTCGCCGCGATGACCGGGCAGACCCTGGGGATCGTGCTTCTCGCGACCGTACTGGCCGTGCTGCTGAGCATCCCCGTCGCGCTCGGCGCCGCCCGTAACACCGCACCCCGCACGCCACTTCGGATGCCTGCGCGCACCATCATCGTCGTCACCCGTGCCATTCCCGAACTGGTGCTGGCGATTCTGTTCCTGCGTCTGTTCGGCCTCGGCGCGATCGGTGGCATCCTCGCGCTCGGCATCCATTCGATCGGCATGATCGGAAAGCTGTACGCCGACGCGATCGAAGACACCGACCCCGGCCCTCGGGACGCACTGCGCGCCGCAGGCGCCACGTGGTGGCAGCAGATCACCGGCGGGGTGCTGCCGCAGGTCATGCCCGCGATCGTCGCCACGGCCCTGCACCGGTTCGACATCAACCTCCGTGCCTCCGTCATCCTTGGATACGTCGGCGTCAGTGGTATCGGGCTCGAGTTGTCGGCGGCGCTGCGCACGATGAACTATCAGCGGGGTATGGCGCTGGCATTGTTCATCGTCGCGTTGTGCGTCATCGTCGAACTGATCTCCGGGGCACTGCGGCGAATGGTTCTCGGCGACAAGGCGCCTGCCCGCAGAAACCTGCTCTCACGTCTTCGTGACCGTATCTCGAGCGCTCAGGACGGCTGGGTCGATCGTGAACCCGGCGGTACGCGGGTGCCGACCGCTGGGCGCGCCGCAGACGGCCGGTATCGGATCAGTCCGCCGTGGACGGGCGAGCGTCTCGCACGCACCGCCTACGTCGCACTCTTCGTGCTGGCACTGCTGGCATCGGTCTGGTCAGCGAACATCGACTTGTCCCGTATGGCCGAGGGGTTCGGCTCGATGTGGAATACGCTCTCGCTGTTCTTCCCGCCCGGCACCGGCGGTATCGGCGACGAACTGTGGGCGCAACTGGTCGTCACGTTGCAGATCGCTCTCGCAGCCACCCTGATCGGCCTGATCGTGGCGATCCCCGTCGGTCTCCTCGCGGCCCGCAATGTCGCACCCACTCGGGGTGTCGCGAAGGGATTCCGCGTCTTCATCGTGGTCGTCCGCGGTATCCCGGATCTGATCCTGGCGATCATCGTGATCGTCGTGACCGGCCTCGGTGCCACCGCGGGGGCGATCGCGCTGTCGGTCGGCGCAATCGGCCTGTTCAGCAAGCTGATCGCTGACTCCGTGGAGGAAACGGACATTCGCGTGCAACAGGCGGTGGTTGCCGGCGGCGCGACACGCATGCAGGTCCTCATCGCCGCGACGATCCGCCAGTCCGGGCCCGCGATCATCGCGCACATCTTCTATCAGCTCGACACCAACATCCGTGCCGCGACACTGCTCGGTGTCGTCGGCGCAGGCGGACTCGGCTTCTACCTGATGAACGCGGCCCGCGTCATGCAGTTCGACGTGGTCACCATGATCGTGCTGATGATCTTCGCGGTGGTCATGGTCGTGGAGGGTCTGGCCATCTGGGTTCGCCGGGTCGTGTCCTGATCCCCGCCGCGAGCATGGCCGAACGTCACCTTCGTCTACTCGAGGTGGCCGAAGGTGACGTTCGGCCATTCCTACCCACTGGAGAAACCATATGAATCTCACCGAATCCTCGACCGCCGCGGCCGGCCGCATGCTCACCGCCGCGTCCGACGCCGCGCTCACCGCCTATCGCGATGCTGTCGCGACGTTCTCACGGGAGAAACTGAAGTCCATCTCCATGGAAGGTGCCGACGGTACGCCGACGATGCTCATCGACGTCCTCGTCGAGGACGCCATCATCTCGGCCGCCACGGCCGCCGGTGCGAACGTGCTCTCGGAGGAGCGGGGCTGGGTCGACGCCGGATCCGCCGTCACCCTCGTCGTCGACCCCGTCGACGGCTCCGCCAACGCGGCCGCGGGAATCCCGCTGGCATGCTTCAGTGCTGCTGTGGTGATCGACGGCGAGTTCACCGAGGCGTCGACGACCTGGCTGCACACCGGACAGACCTGGTGGGCCTCGCGCAGTAAGTCCGCGTTCCGGACCAGCGGATGCACGTCCCTGTCGTCCGCCGCGGTCTCGATGCTCCGCCCGCACGAACGTAACCGCGACGCCTGGTGGCGTGTCGCGGAGAAGGCCACTCGCATCCGCATACTCAGCTGCAGCACCCTCGAGTCGGTGTTCGTCGCGACCGGGTCGACCGACGCGTTCGTCGACGCGGGCAGCGACACGCACCGCCTGATGGACATCGCCGCGGCGGTCGTTCAGGTCGAGGCATCCGGCGGTGCGGTGATCGACGCGTACGACCGTCCCATCGTGTTCGACACCGACCTGACGAAACGGTGGAGCGGCATCGTCGCCGCTACCGACGACCTCGCAGCCGAACTGCGCGAAGCCGTTCAGGGGGTAGTTTCGTAAGGACATCGAAACCGACGGGAGTGCTGATGTCCGGACAGAAAGCCCGCATGCTGGCCGGCGAGCTGTACCTCGCCGACGACCCCGAACTTGCGGCCGATGCACTGCGCGCGGCCACGCTGAGCGAGAAGTTCAACGCCACGAGCGCCGCAGAACCGGATGCGCGGCGTACGCTCCTCACCGAACTGGTCGGCGACCTGGGCGAGCGGGTCGAGATCCGCCCGCCCCTGTACGTCGATTACGGGTACCAGATCACCATCGGGGCAGGTACCTTCGTCAACTTCGGGGCCGTGATGCTCGACGTAGGGCGCATCACCATCGGCGCCGACGTGCAGATCGGTCCCAACGTGCAGTTGCTGACACCCACCCATCCGATCGACCCCGAGCTGCGCCGCGCCAAGTGGGAATCGGCTGAACCGATCACCATCGAAGACAACGTGTGGCTCGGCGGTGGCGTCATCGTCGGGCCGGATGTCACGATCGGGGAGAACACCGTCGTCGGTGCGGGCGCGGTCGTCGTGAAGGATCTTCCGCCGAACGTCGTTGCCGCGGGAGTGCCCGCCGCGGTCGTCAAACGTCTCTGACCCGGGGGAGTCAGCCGGCGTTCTCGTTGCCGTCTTCGAGCTGGCGCTGTTCCTTCGCGAGCCGCCGCTGCTCTTCGACGCGCGCACGGAAGCGGCGCTGGAAGTCCTCGTCGTGCTCGGGATCGAGCACAGGCCGGGTGGGTCGGGGGTATTCGGGAGCGGACTTCGACGCCAGAATCTCCACGATGCCCTGAGGTCGGCCGAGGATCAGCCAGAGCACCGACCCCGCCAGCGGCAGCAGAAGTACGATCATCAGCCACAACAATTTGGGCAGGTGCCGGACGCGCTCCTCATCGGAGCAGATCACGTCGACGAGGCAACCCAGCCACAGCAGGGTGATGATCAATCCGAGGTATGGCACTTCCACAAGCTAACTCGAGTTGATCAGATCGAGAAAGCGCAGGAGGCCCGCAGCAGGTGTCCGAAATGACGATCGATGTACCGATATATCGGGCATCGACCCCCGTGTCGGCGACCTACGTCCACGACGCTCCGCGTGTCACCTGAGCAACCTGGACTCAAAGGTGACAACGTGAACCTTCCCGAAGAAAATGGGCGCCGCACGCAGGCTGCCGGCATTGTCGGGGTGCGGGACGCCGTTCACTGCACACAATTGAATACGAGGGTGAACCACCAGGTTCATGTGGAGAGGAAGTCATGCCCGCTCAGATCGCCACCGCCGCACCCGCCGCTCATGCTGCCCTGCTGGGCCTGGGTGCGTACCGACCGCGACGCGTCGTGCCCAATGCAGAGATCGTCGACCGGATCGATTCCTCCGACGAATGGATCAAGACGAGGTCGGGTATCTCCTCGCGACGATGGGCCGAGGACGATGAAACGATCATCTCGATGAGTGTCGCCGCCTCCAGGGACGCGCTTGCTGCGGCCGGTCTCGAGGCCGATCAGATCGACGCGGTCGTCCTCGCCACGTCGTCGCTGATGGTGCTGGGGCCGTCTGCGGGAGCTGTGGTGGCCACGGAACTGGGTATGAAGGACACCGCCGCCTACGACATCTCGGCCGGCTGCGCGGGCTTCTGTTACGCGCTCGGCAATGCTGCGGCACTCGTTCGTGCCGGGCAGGCCAGGAACGTACTGGTCATCGGGGTCGAACGGTTGTCCGATCTGCTCGAGCCAACCGACCGGACCTGCGCGTTCATCTTCGCGGACGGTGCAGGTGCGGCCGTGGTCGGCCCGTCCGAGTCGGAGGGGATCGGTCCGGTCGCGTGGGGTTCGGACGGAAGCCAGACCGACGCCATCAAACAGGACAAGGATTTCATGTCCTACTTCGACGAAGTCGAAGCAGCGGCCGCGGGCGGAGCTCCGGCAGTGCGCCCGTACATCCGGATGAACGGATCGGCGGTGTTCCGCTGGGTGGTGAGTTTCCTGGGGAAGGCGTGCACCGACGCGTTGGAGAAGTCCGGAGTCAAGGCTGCCGACCTCGATGCCTTCGTCCCGCACCAGGCAAACAGCCGTATCACCGACGCACTCATCAAAGGGCTGCATCTGCCCGAGAACGTTGCGGTTGCGCGCGACATCGGAGAGACCGGCAACACGAGCGCTGCGTCGATCCCGATGGCAATGGAGGAGCTTCTCCGGTCCGGCGTATCCAAACCGGGGGATACCGCGCTACTCGTCGGTTTCGGTGCCGGGCTTGCCTACGCGGGACAGGTTGTTCAGCTGCCCCCCATCGTCTAGGCCATGGTCGCTCTCGGCGCTGAGCAGCAGCGCCACGATCGGCACCGCGAGGAGGACGGTGCCGATGACGAACGCCGGGAACAGCAGCGATAGCACCGTCATGCCCTCGGGTGCCTGCGCCTCGAGGTCGACCTGTGCGCTCATGCCGACCATGCCGGTGTAGTGCAGCGCTACCACGCCGCAGGCAAGCAGCACGGTCGACGCGACACGCACGTGAAGCTTCCCGGGCCTTTCGAACATCCACATCGCGGCCGCAGACCCGAGGATGCCGATGGCAGAAGAGACCGCCACCATCTTCGGATCGTGCTCGATGGTGCCCCGGATCCTGACCGCGGCCATGCCGCTGTAGTGCATGAGGACGATGGCCGTGCCCATCACTGCGCCGCCGAGCGTGATCGACGCGGAGCGAGACAGTCGCTGGGCGGCGGAGAGACGAGCGTTCGAGATCAACAGCCCGAACAATGTCGCCCCTACCGCAAGCACCACCGAGAACAGGGTGGCGCTGAGGTCGTAACGGACGGGGGAGGTCGGCACCGAGAAACCGGACATGCCGATGAAATGCATGAGCCAGATGCCGACACCGCCGATCGACAGGGCAGCCATCACGAGCCAGCGCACACCGGCAGGGGACGTCAGGTGCTTGCGGGACTGCTGCACGCAGCACAATCCGACGTAGCAGCCGACCGCGGCGGTGACGAATGCCAGGTACGGCACCCACAATCCCATCGTGAAGTGCTGTTCGTGCGGCATCCGATCCCCCGTGTCCAGCTACTGCACCTTCTGTGGTCCAGCGGCCCGACCATATCCCACACACCCGAGCCCGCTCGACCTCTCGAAGGAGTACGACGTCAGAGCCGCGTGGGCGTGTCGGCGAGTTCGCGTGTCGCCTCGGCCAGGGAACCCAGGCCTGCTCGCGCAGGTCGTGGCCGGCCTCGGGTAGCAGGAGCGTGCGGGCACCGGGGATTCTCGACGCGATGGGCGTCGGCGGCCTTGGGTTCGGCGAGCTGCGCCGGGTGCTCGAGGGTGTGCTTGCGAACGGCTGACGGCATTCGCGCGGGAACACCGAGTGTCCCGCTGGGCTGAAACATTGTGGTTGCCGCCACATCCCCTTCGTAGCCTCGGGTCATCCGAGGAAGGGAACGGCCAGAATGCAGTCGCTCGATTGCCACACCTGTGGCACCCGCGTACTCGTCGCAAAGTACAGCCCAGCCCACACGAGTATCCAGTGGTGCGAATCGGCTTCCGATGCGTGTCGAGAATTCGCCGCTGCTCGCGAGATCGACCCCCACACGTATCTCCTGCGCTGTGCGGCGCTGGACCGCACGGTCGATGCGGCTGTCGCCGAGGGTGAGATTCTCCAGACCGCGCGGGTCGAGCCACCCGTGCGGCCCCTCTCATCCCAGGAATCTCCGACTTCCGAGGAAGCCGTCACCGCCTCGCGGTGACCGCCGTTTTCAGCCAACTCAGCCCTGGAGGACTCCATGACCGTCGAACAGGATCGCATCGAGATCCGCACTATCGAAGCCGGTAGCAATCCCACTCGATTCGCCCGCGGGTGGCACTGCATCGGCCTTGCACAATCGTTCCGTGATGGAAAGCCGCATCAGGTCAAGGCCTTCGGGACCGACCTCGTGGTCTTCGCCGACACGAAGGGTGAACTCCACGTGCTCGACGCCTACTGCAGGCACATGGGTGGCAACCTCGCCCGCGGCGAGATCAAGGGCGACACCATCGCATGCCCGTTCCACGACTGGCGTTGGAACGGTCAGGGTCGCTGCGAAGAGATTCCCTACGCTCGCCGCACCCCGAAGCTCGCGCGCACGAAGTCATGGACCACCATGGAGCGCAACGGAGTTCTCTTCGTGTGGCACTGTCCTCAGGGCACAACCCCGCCCGAGAACGTGACGATCCCTGAGATCGAGGGTTACGAGGACGGCGAGTGGAGCGAGTGGACATGGACGACCATCCACGTCGAGGGCTCGCACTGCCGTGAGATCGTCGACAACGTCGTCGACATGGCGCACTTCTTCTACGTGCACTTCCAGATGCCCGAGTTCTTCAAGAACGTCTTCGACGGGCACGTGGCGGGCCAGCACATGCGCTCGTACGGGCGCGACGATATCAAGACCGGCGTTCAAATGGACCTTCCTGAAGCCCAGACGATTTCGGATGCGTTCTACTACGGGCCGTCCTTCATGCTCGACACGATCTACACGGTGGCGGAGGGCGCGACGATCGAGTCCAAGCTCATCAACTGCCACTATCCCGTGACGTCGAACTCGTTCGTTCTGCAGTTCGGCACGATCGTGAAGAAGATCGAAGGCATGTCCGACGAGCAGGCCTCGGAGATGGCGACGCTGTTCACCGACGGTCTCGAAGAGCAGTTCCAGCAGGACATCGCGATCTGGGAACACAAGTCGCGCATCGAGAACCCGCTTCTCACCGAGGAGGACGGGCCGGTCTACCAGTTGCGCCGCTGGTACAGCCAGTTCTACGTCGACGTCGAAGACGTTACACCGGACATGACGCAGCGTTTCGAGTTCGAGGTCGACACCACCCGTGCCCGTGAGTCGTGGCACAAGGAGGTCGAGGAGAACCTGGCTGCACGGTAGTGAGGTCGGGCCTGTTCCGTCCGGATCGGGCGGAACAGGTCATTCGGGTCGGCTACGCATCCCGTCGACGAACACAGTGATGATCGTGTGCGCGAGCTCGGCCATCGATTCACCCGGTTCGGGGCGGTGCCAGCGCGTCGCGTGCCACAAGACGTCGTAGAGCATTTCGCGGAGGAACTCGGACTCGATGTCGGTGCGCAAGGTGCCATCGGCCACGCCGTCGGCGATGGTGCTGCGCCACGCGGTTTCCATTTCGTCGGCGGTTGTGACCATGTCGGCTTCCACAACGCGTTCGCGCATGTACTCGCCTTCGCGTCGCCAGATCGATGTGGCGCCGTGATACTGCACGTTGGAATCCAGCGCTATCTCGGCCAGGGCTTCCATTCGCTCGAGGGGTGAGAGTGCCAGTGCCATCACCTCACGGCAGCGTTCGGAGATGTCGTCGATGTACTCGCGGATGAGTTCCGTGACGATGGCTTCCTTCGACGGAAAATAGTGATACAGCGCCCCGGAATGGACGCCTACCGCTTTCGCGATGTCGCGGATCGTCGTGGCGTTGATTCCTTTGCGGGCGAAGATCTCGGCAGACCGATCGAGGATCTGCCTGCGGCGTTGCTGCGGATCCATTGCAGCCTTTCTGCTGAGCGTCGGCGCCGGTATGGCCGGGGCCAGTCTGCCACATCCATTGATCAGTCGATCAATGGGATTCGACATTCGACAGGGAGTATGCGTGATCATGGTCCGAGACGCGCAGGCGGTACTCGCGGGTGACACCGCGATCGTGACCGGCGCCGGTCAGGGTATCGGTAGGGGTATTGCGCTGGCCCTTGCAGCCGCAGGCGCGCAGGTCGCGGTGGTCGGGCGTACTTCGTCGACCATCGCGGCGGTCGCCGACGAGATCACCGGTCGGGGCGGTAGTGCCGAGCCCTTCGTCTGTGACGTGACGGACGCCGTGGCGGTCGAGGGTGTCGTCCCCGCGGTGGTCGAGAGGTTCGGCGCGCTCACCGTGCTGGTGAACAATGCCATGACTGCGGCGCACGGGCTTCTCCTCGAAGTGGACGAACAGGCCTACCGCGGAGCGATGGAATCAGGACCGACAGCAACGTGGCGGATGATGCGCGCCGCTCACCCCCACCTCCGCGGAGGTGGTCGCATCGTCAACCTGGGTTCGGCGGCAGGAATTCGGTGGGACCCGTCGGGCGCCGGGGCGTACGCCGCAGCGAAAGAGGCGGTGCGGGTGCTGACGCGCACCGCTGCGTGTGAATGGGCCGACGACGGGATCCGGGTCAATGCGATTCTGCCGCTGGCGGATTCGGACACCATGAAGGAATGGTTCCGTCTCGAACCGGATGCGGCTGCGGGCTACCTCGCGACCGTGCCGCTGGGCAGGCTCGGGGATCCCGAGACCGATATCGGACCAGCGGTGGTCTTCCTGTGCAGCGCTGCATCGCAATACATCACCGGGCATACCTTGGCAGTTGATGGAGGTCAGGCGCTCGTGCGCTGAAATCCCTTGTGATTGCGAGAGAGCGAGCGCCACACCGCACGCGCTGCAACCCGGACCGGGGTGGCGAGGGACACGACGTCCACGGTGTCGACGGATCCCGTGACGGACAGCGCGCCGACGCACGTACGCCCGTCTCCGATCGGGGCTGCAACGCACGCGACTCCTCGCACGGTTTCCTCGCGCTCCTGTGCGACGTGTCGTTCGCGAATCTGGGCGATCTCGCCGCGTAGCCGTGTGGAGTCGGTGCCGGGCAGCGCGGCGGTCGTGGGGGTGAGCTGCGTGTGCGCGATCAGGGCTTTTCCCAGGGCTGTACGGTATGCGGGCTGGCGGCCGCCGACGCGTGAGGGTAGCGGAACCGTTTCGCATCCGACCTTGTCGAGATAGCGCACCTCGTGTCCCTCGAGGACTGCCAGGTGTGCGACCAACCCGGTGGCGGAGTGGAGTTCGTGCAGAACGTTGTGTGCGGCGCGGTGTAGTTCGTCGTGGTGTTGCGCAAGGGCACCCCACTCGAACATGCTGCGCCCCAGCGCGTACGTGCGTCCTTCTCGTCGAACCCAACCCGCTTCGATCATCTGATTCAGGAGTCGGTGGACGGACGACCGGGGCACGCCGGTGCGTTCCGACAATTCTGACAGGGTGAGGTGTCCGCCGGCGTGGAATTCGTCGAGCAGGCCTGCGACGCGGTCGATGACTGCGGCGGGGGAGTCGAACTCATGTCTCATTCAAGCCTCCATTGATCAACCGATCAATCAATACGGCAGAACTGTAGCAGTCCGTTCTCGATGAAGGAAGGGCGCTATACGAGAGTTCAGTGTGTTGCGCGGGCGGACACGGTGTCGGCGGCATCGCGGACGCGCTGAACCAGATCCGCCGGGGCGTGTTCGCGTGGGCCTGCCACCGATAGGGCGGCAATCTCGCCTCGGCCGGAATCGAATGCGGCTGCGGCGCAACATATGCGATCGCCACCGCAGGTGACAGTTCGGTCCGCGCTCTCGCGGAACGCGAGCATGGCGGCACCTTCGATCGTCTCGCGCGCGAGCCGCCGCTCACCCGCGCGGGTGCGCAGGTCGGTGGACCAGCGGCCGCCGATCTTCTCGAGATAGAGCAGGCTCTCGCCCTCGAGGACGGCGAGATGGACGACGAGGCCCGTGTCGCGTCGGAGGGAGTACAGGGTCGGGAGCGCGGCCTGGTGGACGCGGTCGTGGTCGCGCGCCGATGCTCCGAGCTCGAGCAGCTTGGGGCCGAGCGAGTACGTCGTTCCGTTGCGGTGGACCAAGCCCACCTGGACCAATTGGAGCAGCATCCGATGCGTCGACGACCGGGGGAACCCTGTGCGGCGGGCGAGCTCGGTCAGAGTGAGGCCTGCGGTGTCGCGAAAGGGTTCGAGCAGGGCGGTGACCCGTCCCATGACGGTGTTGGGGTTCTCGGACGCGATGGTCACGAAGATCTCCTCCGGGGCTGTCGGGGGGGATTGATCAGATGATCAATGGAGAGGCTGTGACGAATCTAGCGCCGAGGAACGCGAATTGGAAGAGGGGACCAACGAGCAGCAAACGAAACGGGTAGATGCACCCTCGGCGGGGTGCATCTACCCGTTTACCAGGTGAGGCATTCCGGCATCAGCCGGCCGGGATGAATGCCTTCAGCGGCTCCGACCCCGTCTGGTCATGGCCCCAGTAGGCATCGGCAGTGATCTCCTCCGACGTGTAGTGCCGTTCGTCGACAAGCATGCCCTCGGTGCCGAACTCGAGATCCCACCCGCCCGGTGCGCGAACGTAGAACGAGATCATCTTGTCGTTGGTGTGACGACCCAGCGTCGACGAAATCGAGAAATCCATCCGATTGACGCGATCGAGCGCTTGCCCCACCGCATCGAGGCTGTCGACCTCGGTCATCAGATGCACCAGGCCCGGCTCTTCGGTCGGCGGCGCCGGACAGAGTGCGAGAGCGTGATGGCGCTCGTTGATACCGAGGAACCGCACTCGGTTCAGGCCCTCCTCGTCGAGCCGGATCGAGCCGCGAGGAAGGAAACCCAGCACCTGCGTGTAGAACTCGTACGCCTCATCGAAATTCGTCGCAGGCAACACCACGTGGCCTAGACCGAGACCGCCCGTCACCCAGCGTCCGGCGAACGGCGTGACGACCGGGCTGTGGTCGAGCACCGGACCGTAGAACACCTCCAGGCGGGTCCCCGCGGGGTCGTCGAAAGCGATGGCGCCTTCTGCATCGAGGTAGGTCGCCTCCTTCCGCGACAACACCTCGACCGCGCGTCCCGACTTCTCGACGGCCTCACGGACCCGCTGCAGCGCGAACTCGTCGCGCACCTCCCAGCCGACGGCGAGGGCTTTGTCCGAGTCGCCGGGCAGCACCGCGATGCGGGCGCGACGCTCGTCGACCCGCGCGTAGAGGGCATCGGTCTCAGGGCCCGAGCCCACCGCCATGCCGAGGCCGTCGATGAGGAGTTCGCGCCAGCGCGGGACGTCCTGAGTCTGGATGCGGAGGTACCCGAGGCCTCTCAATTCGGTCATAGTCTTCTTCCTCGAAAGTGAAAGGGGGATCAGATCATTGCACGGTAGGCGCCCTGCGGGTCGCCACCGAGCTGAGTGAGCGCCGCAGAGTGGTAGATCGTGCCGGGCACGTGGATCGCGTGGGTGAGACCGACGTGCGCGTCACGCCAGAAGCGCTGCATCGGTGTCTTGCGATGCACCGCCGCACCCCCGGCGCGGGCAAAGATCTCGTCCATCGCTCGCACTGCACGCCAGGCAGAAGAGATCTGGGTGCGCCGGCCGATGGCACGCTCTTCGAAGCTGATCTCTTCGCCGCGGTCGGTCTTGTCCCAGAACCGGTCGACCGTCTCGAGCAGCGTGATGCGTGCGGCCTCGATCTCCGACGCGGCCTCGCTGATCGCGTAGAGCACGTACGGGTCTTCCTTGATCGGGACGCCCGTGACCTGCACACGTTCCTTCTGTGCGGCGATGTAGCAGGCCAGCGCGCCTTCGGTCATGCCGATCAACGACGACGTGATACCCAGCGGGAAGATGTACGAGAAAGGGAACTTGTACAGGGTTTCGTCCCGGCCTGCGTGACGCCAGCCGTTTCCGCTCAGGACGATATCGGCATCGATCGTGCGGTACTCGGGAATGAACGCATCCTTGACGATCAAATCCTTGGAACCGGTGCCCCGCAGGCCGATGACATCCCAGCTGTCGGGGTCGATGTCGTAATCGGAGCGCGGTAGCAGCACGTGCAGGACCTTGTCGGTGCGGTTGCCGTCCTTGTCGCCGACAGCGGCGCCGATCATGATCCAGCCGCAGTGATCCGTCCCCGACGAGAATGCCCAGCGGCCGTTGAGCACGTAACCGCCGTCGACCGGGACCGCGACACCCATCGGTGCGTACGGCGAAGCCATCCACATGTCGGGGTCCTCGCCCCAGATCTCCTCCTGGGCTCGCTTGTCGAAGAACGTCAGTTCCCACGGGTGGACGCCGACGATGCCCGCGACCCAGCCGGTTGCGCCGTCGAGGCCGCCGATGGCCATCACCGTCTCGGCGAATTCGCGCGGGTGCGCTTCCTGTCCGCCGAACTCCTTCGGCTGGAACATGCGGATGACGCCGGATTCGCGCAGGCGCTTCGCGGAGGTGTCGGGCAGGCGCATCAGAGTGTCGCCCACTGCGCCGTCGGCGCGGATCTCGTCCGCGTGCTGCATGATTCTGTCCAACGTGATGCCCATGAGGAAACCTTCCGGGGAACTCGACAATATGGCTTACGCATCTGGCCGGATGTGCTTGCTCGAACAGTCCCAGGGAGTGTGTGCCTCCGCCCCCGAATTTCCGTTCAACGGGATGTACACCACACCGCTCATCGGCGACGAGTAGAACAAGATCCGCCCCTTGGCATCGCTACACGCGATGTACCCGCACATCCAGGACGGAGCGACATGACCGACACTGCAGAACTGGTGGCCTCGTTGCTCGAGCGCGTACAGCTTCTCGAGGACAAAGCAGCGATTCAGGAAGTGCTGACGGCATACGGCCCCGCCGTGGATGCCGGCGACGCGGACGCTGTCGGCGAGCTCTGGGCAGAGGACGCGGTCTACGACATCGACATCCGGGTGATGGAAGGCCGCGACGCGATCACCGAGATGGTGCGCACGCGCCCTCACCAGGATTACATCAACGAAGGGTGCGGCCACCTCCTCGACCCCGTCCACATCCGCGTCGACGGCGACACCGCCGCCGCAACGTGCCACTCGTTGCTGCTTCGCCGCAACCTCGATTCCGACTCCTACCGGGTGTGGCGCGTGACCGCGAACCGCTTCGACCTCGCGCGCATCCACGGAAAATGGAAGATCAAGCGTCGTACCGCACGTGTCCTCAACGGCAGCGAGGAAGCTCGCGAGCTGCTGGCCCGCGCGTCGCGCTGACTTCTTCTTCGGTCCGGCAGCGGAGCGTCGACGAACCTTCTAGATTGAGGGCATGGCGATGTGCATGGTCGGGATGGACGACGATGCCACGCTCTGCACCTGGACGACCGGATTGCGTAGATCCGCGCCGCCGGTAGTCCTGCTTCACGGTGGCCCGGGGATCCCCGATTATCTGCAGGCGGTCGCGCAGATGCTCGACGACGTCACCGTCGTCCACCGCTACGACCAGCGTGGCACGGGCAAATCGCGCTGGGACGGCCCGCACACCCTCACCCGACACATCGCCGACCTGTTGCGTCTCCTCGACGGATGGGGTCACGAGCAGGTCGTGCTGGTGGGGCATTCGTACGGTTCCGACCTGGCCAGCTATTTCACGCTCGCGCACCCCGAGCGCGTCGCGCGGATCGTGCACCTGGCCGGACCGTTCACAGGTGACTGGCGTGAGCCGTGCAGGGCGACGGAAACGTCGCGGCGGACGTACCATCAGCAATCGAGATTCGAAATCCTCGACGCCATGGAGGCCAGGTCCGAGACCGAGGAGATCGAGTTCCTCGCGCTGTCGTGGTTCACCGACCACGCCGACCGGCGTCGCGCGTGGCGGTGGGCGCTGGAGGCCGCGCGCGTCCGGCGTCCGATCAACTATCGGATGAACCGCGAGCTGGGAGTCGAGAAGAGGGCCGACCCGCTCGACTCACACGTCGACGTACTGCGAGAGCTGGTGCCTGCGGGGTCGGTGATCATCGGCGGTGCGGGCGACCCCCGGCCTGCAGACGCGTTGACCCGGTGGGGCGAGCACCTCGAATGCAGCGTCTCGATTCTGTCCGACGCCGGTCATTTTCCGTGGCTGGAAGCCCCCTCCCGATTCAGGGCCTTGCTCCGTTCGACTGTCGAAGAGCCCGCTCTCCGATAGGTCGCGGGTGCCCTGCATCGTAGGCGGTGCGGTGCCTGAAGCCTCGTATCGTGGAAGTATCGAACTTTCGCGAACAACGATGGACGGGTGCACGATGGGAATGCTCAGCAAGGTCATCAAGAGTGGCGTCGCTATCAAGGCCGTCCAGGTCATCAAGCGGGAGGCGTCCAAGCCCGAGAATCAGCGCAAAGCTCAGGAACTGCTCACCAAGTTGAGCCAGAAGCGTCGCGGGTCGCGCTGAGCGGTTGGTCCGGCCACGGAGGGTTCCGATGATGAACCCGATCCGTGGCCGGAGCGCTCGCCCCGATCTCGACCGTCATGAATCGATCAGGCATCAACCTGCCTGGAGCGCCGTGGTCACGGCGAACCCGGCAATGTATTCCTTGATGGGCCTGTAGAACTCATAGGTCACGTCGTAGTCGCCGCAGGCGCTGAGCGCGGAGTATGCGGCAACCCAGGTCCGGACTTCGTGAGAGGAGTGTCCGGCCACCGCGTCCATCTCGTCGGCTGTGTACCCGTCGAAGTCCTCGACGCGTCCGGACCTGCACACATCGAGAAACGCTCGGTCCCACTCGGGATTGAGGTCCATGATGTCGGCATCACCCGCCGCGAAGCGGCGAGCGACTTCGATCGTCCGTGCCTGGCGCGCCGCACGGGCCTCGGAAGAAGGGTGTCTCCCCGAGGTGAGAAACTCGCGCTGGGGCGCGGTGGCAGTGGCGAACTGCGGGACCGGGGGGTCGTGCGAGAGGCCGCCGGAGCCGAGGAAGAGAACCCGCTTGTCGGTGGCTTTGAAGAACTCACCTACCGTCTGTCCGAATGCGCGCACCCGCGACATCGGGACGAACGGACGGGCAATCGAATTCACGAAGATCGGAAGGACCGGACGGGCAGCGGCATCGCCACCGTGGAGGATCTCCATCGGCTGTACGGCACCGTGATCGACCTCCATCTGCCTCGAGATGGCAACATCGCTTCCGTGGTCGAGAACGAATTGCGCGAGGTCGGCGGCGATGCCCTCGGGTACGTCGAGGTCTCCGGCGAACGAGTCGTAATCGCCGGTCCCGTGAGCTCGATAACCGATACAGAACGGCGGCATCAGGTCGTAGAAGAAACCGTTGAAGTGGTCGGGACCGAAATTCACCACGAGATCCGGATCGAATGCTTCGACGAACTCGCGGGCTCGTGCAAAGGCTTCGTCCACAACCGTTTTCACCTCCGCAGGAGGATCGGCATGGTCGAGCAGCGGGCTATGGGACATGCACAGGAGAGCCTGGGCCATCGTTGATGCCTCACTCCCCGATGCGGGTGTGGTGGCGCAGGTAGTCGCCGATCACAGTGTTGAACTCGTCGGCCTTCTCCACCTGCGACCAGTGGCCGCACCGGTTGAAGACGTGGGCATCCGAGGTCGGGATCGCGTTCAGTAGATCCCATGTGCGGGACAGTGGGATGACGACGTCTTGGACGCCGTGGACGAGCAGTACGGGGATGTCCAGTTCTGCGAGCCGGTCGAAGTCGAGAGGCAACTCATGGCGATCGCGGTCGCGGGCAGCAACGACTGCAGCGAGCCTGTCGGACGCGGTGTCGTTGAGCGCGGACTTGTAGCGCAGAGCGACGAGTTCGTCGGTCACGAGGGACTTGTCGACCACGAAGAGTTCGAGGGTCCGGCGGATCCCGGCTTCGGTCAGCGTCGGATTCGAGTGTCCTGCCAGGGCTCCGGTGAGTGCGGCGCCGCCGGTTCCCATCGAGACGATACCCAGGAGTCGGTCGGGGAAGTCGAGTGCGAACTGGAACGCCAGCCAACCGCCCAGCGAGTTGCCCACGATCCAGGTCTTCTCGATGCCGAGAGCATCCAGCACACGAACCGTGTGCCGCACCCATTCCTTGATGCCGTAGTCGGTGTTCTCGGCGACAACGGTCTGCCCGTAGCCGATCGAGTCGATCGCGATGCAACGGCCGTGCTCGGCGAGGGCCGGCAGGTTCAACCACCAGTTGGAGGCGGCGGTGACACCTGTTCCGGACCCGTGCAGGAACAGGATGGGTGTACCTTCACCGAGTTCGTGGTAATGGGTGAGCTCGCCGTCTGCGGTGCGCAGCCACTTGTCCTCGAGTCCGAAGAACGCGTCGGTGGTGTAGGCGGGAATTTCGATGGTGGTCAAGGGTTTACCTCGTAATGTGTGGAGTGATCATGTTCGAGCGAGTGGGGGCACGATGCTCAAACGGAGCGCGCAGATGAATCACCGTCGAGTTCGGTGTCTTTCGTCTCCCTCCCGAGTGCCACGGAAATAATGGTGACGACGCACGCGCCGACGAGATAGACACCGACCATGGAGTACTGCTGCCAGCCGGATGTGGCGACGTGGTTCCGGCCCAGTTCCCACAAGGCGGCCGCGATGAAGGGCGTGAATCCACCGACGGTGGCACCGAGCTGGTACGCGAGCCCGGCACCTGTGTAGCGGGCAGACGTGCCGAACATCTCGGAGATGTACGCCGCGAGCGGTCCGTACATCGATGCCTGAAGAAGCGAATTACCCAAGAGGAAACCGGCGAGAACCAACGGAACGCTGCCACTGCCGAGCAGCATCAGCAGCGGGTAGGACAAGGCGATCGACAGGACGCTTCCGGCGATCAGCACTCGCTTGCGTCCGAGCTTGTCGGACAGATGTGCAAAGTATCCGATGGTGAAGATGTGGACGAGAGCTGCCGCAGCCTTGCAGAGCAGCACAGCAGTGGCGCTCAGCCCCGTCTCTGTTGCCATCGAGATCGCGAACGTGGCCATGAAGGTCTGGAAGGCCAAGGCGGCGACAGCAGCAGTCGAGGCAAGGATCAGTGGCTTCCGGAACTTTCGGAAAACTGTGACGATGGCGAGTTCCGGTTTGGTGTCCTTCTGCTTGTCCATGCGCTTCTGCGCCTCCAGGAACAGTGGCGATTCGGAAACCCTCATGCGGATGAACAGGCCCACGATCACCAGCGCTGCGGAGAGCAGGAAGGGAATGCGCCAGCCCCAGCTCAGGAACTCGTCACGCGGAAGCGCGCTGAAGGCCGCGAACACCAGCGTGGCCAGGAGCGCACCTGCAGGGCCGCCCATGTTGGCGAAGGACGCGGAGAACCCGCGTTTCTTTTTCGGTGAATGTTCGAGCGCCATGAGCGCGGCACCACCCCACTCGCCGCCCACTGCCAGTCCTTGGACGATGCGCAACAGCACCAGCAGGATCGGCGCAAGAGCGCCGATCTGTGCGCTCGTCGGTAGTAGCCCGATCAGGCACGATGCCAGACCCATCATCACCATCGTGGTGACCAGTGTGGCTTTACGTCCGATGCGATCACCGAGTTGGCCGAAGACGATTCCGCCGATGGGGCGGGCGAGGTACCCGACGGCGAAGGTGGCGAAGGAAGCTGCGAGAGCGACCGCAGGACCTTGATTGCTGAAGAACAGTGGCCCGAAGACCAGGCTGGCGGCAGTGCCGTACAGCAGGAAGTCGTAGTATTCGATTGCAGAACCGAGGAAACTCGAGGCGAGGACTCGCCGATGTTCTCGATCTCGATCGACGGACGTAGCGTGAAGTGCGTCTATGGTCATTTCTTCAATCCTTGGGGGCGGGACGAGGAACAAACGGGAGGCATCGGGAGTCTTGGACTTGTCGAGGTCGGTTCGATATAGGTGGAGGATGAGCACAGTGGAACCGGGACACGACCGCAGAGACATCGACTCCCGGCTCCTGCGTACGTTCGTCGCGGTAGTGCAGGAATCCAGCTTCACCCGCGCTGCCGCCCGGCTCGGGCTGACACAACAGGCGGTCAGCGGTCACATCAAGACACTCGAACGCATACTGGGGACCCGGCTGTTCTCGCGACAGAGTTCCGGCGTCGGCCTGACTCCGGCCGGCAACAGCATCGTGTCCTACGCCGAGCAGGTGATCGCGGCAACGGACGCCCTGTTCGAGCGGGCCACCGGAATGGACAGACCTATCCGGCTGGCCGAAATCCGCAATCGCAAGATGATGCAGGAGATCTGGCGCGAGCATCGTCAGCGTCGTCCGAACGACAAGGTCAGCTTCACCGATCTGACCGGAGATGAGCAGATCGCCGCATTGATCCGTGGTGAGGTCGACGTGGCGATGCACTCGGTTGCGCGTGTGGAACCGAAGATCCGGACGAGCCTGCTGCGACTCGACCCGGTCAAGTGCTTCCATCTCCGTGAAATGGAGGTTCCCACATTGCGCGAACATCGAATCGGGTATACGGCAGTGGGACGGCACTTTTCGAGCTGGCAGAGGTTCTGCATGCATCTTGCTCCGGCGTTCGGAGCCGAACTCGAACTCCTCCCGCACGACATCACGATGCTGGAGGCAATCGGACAGCAGATGATTCAAGGTGATGTACCCCCCGTTCTGGTGCTCGAAGGAATGGAGCAGTACGCCGAGGCCGACCACTTCTTCTTCCAATACTTCGTCGACGTCCAGCCGTACTACCCATGGGCGATCTCCATCAGACGCGACGAGGCACGCTCGGAAGTACTCGCGTTCTATGCCACGGCTCTGGAAGTCCGATCCGCGAAACGGTGGGACCGGCCGATACGACCCGGTGTGCCGCAGTGGCTCCCCCCGGATATCACCGGCGACGTGGCATCGCATTTCGACGGCCTACCCGAGTTCACGCTGATCCGCGAATAAGTGCGGACGGCTGTTACATCGTCTTGTCGCGGCAAGTGGCGACGGACGCTTCCGCCGACACCAACTGACGCATCCGCCCGAGATGCTTGGGCTGGTCGATCAGCAGTGCGCCGGAGATCTTGTCTGCCGATCCGAATGCTCCGACGAAGTTCATAGCGGCCAGCGATCCGTGAACGGGCGTCAGGGTCGACTCCGGGCCGGTGTGTCCCAGGACCTGCAGTTTGTGGGTGTACTGGTCGGACCAGAAGTAGTCGGGTAGCGCCACCGGAAGGGCGGGCTTGCCGACAATGTCTCGGGCCACAGCCTTGGCGTGTGCGAGCGCGGCGGCCCAGTGGCCATTCGAATTCTGGACGACATCGCCTGCAGCCCATAGGTGGGCGCCCGCCCGACCCTGTGGCGATACTGCTACACCGCGCCGGTCGTACATGTCGGTAGACCTGAGCCATTCGACGTGTGGCCGCACACCCACGGCGACAAGAACCGCGTCCGCGGAAACGGTTGTGCCGTCGGCGAGTCGGACCCCCGCGACCGCGTGCTCGCCGACCAAGGCCTCGACGTCGCTGCAGGGCCGCACGTCGACGCCGTTGCGCTCGTGCAGCGCCGTCACTGCAGACCCGACTTCACTGCTCAGTGCCGTTGCAAGAAGATGTGATTCGCGCAACACCATGGTGACGGACACGCCCAGTGCGCGGGCGGTCGCGGCCACCTCGGTCCCGACGAATCCTCCACCGATCACTACGAGAGAACCTGTGCCGAGCAATGTTTTCCGTAGAGCCTCGGCATCGGCGAGGGTGCGGAGCTCGTGGACGCCGGCGAGCTGCCGGTACCACGGCGGCCGGATGCATCCTGCGCCGGTGGCCGCGACAAGAGAGTCGTAGTGCAGTGAGTCTCCGGAGTCCAACGTGACGATCCGGCGGTCTGTGTCGACACTCAGGGCACTCGTGCCCAGTACGAGATCGATTTCTTGATCTCTGAGATCGGAGTCCGAGCACAGCGATATCGACTCGGCCGAGTCCTTCCCGGAGAGGAAACCTTTGGACAGCGGGGGACGATCGTAGGGCTTCTCGGACTCGTCACCGATGAGCGTGATCGAGCCGTTGTAGCCCTCCTTGCGTAGATCGGACGCGGTCCGGACACCCGCCAGAGACGCGCCAACGATGACGGTGCTCTCAGCCATTGTCGACGGTCGCTTTCAACTTGATTGCGAGGGCAGGACAAGCGTCCGAGGCGTCACGGATCTCGGCGTCGGATGCTTGCGAGACCGTCGGGAGGACGATGGCTTTACCGTGATCGTCCATCTCGAAAACATCGGGGGCAAGGATTGTGCAGATCGCATGACCAGCGCACTTGGCACGGTCGATATGGATTTCCATGATTGTCCAATCTCAGTTGACTGTGATGGCAGCGTGAAGCGGCGCCGGGTCCTGCCCCTCACCGGTTGCGTCTCGAAAGGCGGTCTCGAGGTCCGCGATGCTGTAGGTGCGCTCGCACAGCTTGCCGAGGTCGGAGTCGGCTGCGAGCCAGTCGAAGGCTGCGGCGATCGCCCAGCTGGGGCGTGCCCAGACTCCGCGGATCATGAGTTCTTTCTGCGCGACGAGATCGGTATCGATCAGGGGTTGCGACGCGCCACGCTTCATACCGCCCCACAACACACGACCGCGTGGAGCGGCGAGGCGGATACTGGCCTCGACAGGCAGCGCGGCGCGAGGGGTCATGTCCAGGACGACGTCGGGTCGACCACCGAGGGCGGCACCCACAGCCTGTTCGACCTCGTCCGGCTCTGTCGAGGCAACCACGTGGCAACCGAACTCGCGAGCGACATCCAGCCGGTGCTGATCGTGTTCGGTGCCGACGACGACGACGTCTGCGGCACCGAGGTGCAGCGCAGCGGCGCCGGAGGCGATGCCGTGCTGGCCGGCACCGAAAATCGCTACTCGCTCGCCTGCCCGGAGTTCGCCGCTCTCGCGCATCCAGGCCAGGCCGTTCGACAGCGGGATGTACAACGTGGCCAGTTCGTCGGATACTCCGTCAGGCACTTTGTGCAGTTGCGTGCCCGGGTGCAGATACATGAACTGTCCGAAGCCTCCCCACACACTCGGTTCGGTGTCGATCGATGTGTAGCCGTACCGCACACCCGACCGGACGCAGAGACGCTGGTAGCCGCCTCGGCACTCGGTGCACGACATACACGGCACCGCTTCCTCGATCGCGACGCGGTCCCCGGCCTTCACGCCCCACCGGCCGGCAGCGGCAGAACCGATATCGGAGATCCGGCCGATGACCTCGTGTCCGAGGATCACCGGGCCGTCATGGTGCTTCTCCCCGAGATAGCTCGCGACGTCGCTTCCACACAATCCGCACGCGAGGACCTCCAACAGGCCATCGTCCTCACCGAGGGCCGGTCGGGTGAAGGTGCGGCGTTCGAAACGGCGCGGTGCGGTCAGTACCTGTGCCGAGATGTCAGGAGCGGACATCGACGTCGTGTCCTTTCGTGTCGCTGTACTCGTAGATTCCGACCTGCAGCAGTTCGGCCCGCCGTTCCTCGGGCCAGACACACAGGCTCGCGAGCTCGATGGGGTCGAGGTAGGCGTGCCCACCGGTTTCCCGATCCTCGACGAGGAGACGGACCCCGCACCTCGTGTTCTCGAGTGAGATTCGGATACTGGCGAATTCGTTTCCGAAGTTGATCTGTGGCTGGTTCATCCGAGCCTCCGTGCCGGTCTTACACAGTGTCGGTTCGCGCCGTGTCGGTTCACAGCAGGAAGGTGACGTTGCCCAGGGGGCCCTCGGCGCCGAGGAGCTGGATCTTCTTCGCAGCGATGCGCGAGTCGTCACCGGTGCCGGTGACCCAGTAGGTGTAGCGGCCGGTGTATTCGGTGGTCCGCTCCGTCCGGTATTCCGCCAGCTTGAAGGGCGCTGTGACGACCTCGTCGAATGGCATCGGGGGAGCCCACCCATCCGATGTGGGCGCCGAGAGCTGACCCAGCAGCCGCACGGTCTGGGACGCCGGATCCTGTGAGTGCAGGTCTCCGCCGGTCAGACGGGAGACCCGCTCCTTCAGTCGTGCGAAGTCGTCGTACAGCAGGTTCATCTCGTTCATCGGTTCGGGTGCGTCCCAGCGGTAGGGAGCCCAGTACCGAGCTTCGGGAGCGAAGAGTTCGAGCCACTCGTCGTATCTGCGTTCGTCGAGCAGGAGGTTTTCGCGGTGAATCAATTCGATGGTCGACATATCGGTATCCCTCACGCCTCGACATCCATCAGTTCCGCCCAGCGCGCCCATTCGGCTCGCTGAGGTACTTCATCGGTGATCTGCGACGTCACAACCTCGCCGTTGGTCTCCTCGCGATGCAGGCCGCGTGTGAGTAGCACCCAATCGGCATCCGCGCCGACGCCGACCGATACGCGGCGGAACATCTCCCCGTCGTCGGGAACACCGAAACCGGCAGCCGAATAGAACAATTCGTGGTTTCGCATCCGGAGCTGGTTGATGCCGTCGGGTACACCGCTCACCGCGAGAGGCGTGTAATGCACCACGGTTTCGTTCGCGGAGACAGGGCGGATCTCGCGGATGTGCAGGCCGATCAACTGCAGGTTCGGAAAGACCGTGAGGTTGAACCCCGGGCTCGTCGACGTCGCCAGCAGTTCGCCGATCTGCGCCTCGGACAGGTCTTTACGGAGCTCTTCGAGGATTGTGTCGACATCGGGCGAGGCCTTGTAGCGCTCCGCGTAGTGCGAAGTCGCCGTCTTCCGCTGATCCAGAAGTGTGTGCCCGCGTCCGAGGCTCAGCGCCTCCGCAGCAGCGGAGCCGTCCATATAGGAACCGAGACCGTCTTCACCGGTACGTTCGCCCATCACGCGGAAGAAGGATCGGTGCGCGAAGTTCGGATGGTAACCGTCGCAACCGTTCTCCAGTTGGTATTTCCAGTTGCCCTCATACCTGATCTTCTGTGTTCCGTACGCGGCTTCGAGCGGACGCCCCGCTCCTTGCGCGACGAAGAGATCGATGTATTTCGTTGCCTCGCCGAGGTGTTCGACGAGAGGTTCCACCTCTGCGTTCAACGACGCGAACACGAAGTCTTGATAGGTATCCACACGGGGGACTTCCTGGAGGCCGAGCTGGGACTTGTCGAGATCCTTGTAGGCGTCTGCATACGTGACGCCCACCAGCTCACCGCTGTTCTTGTACGTCCACCCGTGGTACTCGCAGCGGAAGAACCGTGCGTTGCCCTTCGGTGCCTGGCAGACGCTGGCCGCGCGATGTCGGCACCGGTTCTGCAGCACCCGGATGCTGCCGTCGGCGCCTCTCACGACGATGACGGGCCTGCCCGCCAGTTCCGTCGTCTTGTAATCGCCGGGCTCGGGGATCTCGGACGCATGGGCGATGTAGAGCCACGTGCGTTCGAAGATGCGCTTCGTCTCGGCGGTATAGACCTCGGGATCGTAGTAGGCCGTCTTGCGGACGCGACCTCGATCCAGGTCGACAAATTCCTTGGCGGAGAACCCTGTATTACTCATGTACTCGCTCACTGGTTTCCGTTTCTGATTTCGACAGGAAGTGCGTGGGAACATGGAAGATCTGCATCCGCAAGCGCTTCCTCGCTGCGTGTGAGAAAGCTAACAACGGCCTCCGATGTGCCGCCAACACGTCAGCGACGTACCCGACAACGATTCGTTGTATGACCAGGTGGTGCGCGCACCGACTCGGCGTTTGTGGGGAGAATGTCTGTTTTTGTTTATCCGCTGGTTTCGCGGATATGTCTCGTGGCGACCCCGTAGACATCAACGTATGGAGGGTGCGGCAATGACGAACGACTTCCGTGTCGGCGACCACGTCCGATGGAATTCCGAAGCCGGTTACGTCGAGGGTGTGATCACCGAGAAGCACACCGAAGACGTCGAGTACAAGGGCCACATGCGCCGATGCAGTAAGGACGACCCGCAGTACGAAATCGAGAGCGACAAGACCGGTCATATCGCCATGCACAAGGGGGACGCGCTGAAGAAGACGTAGGTCGTCGTGAGCTGCTCGAAGTTCGCAGCCGAAACCGAGACGATCGTCGCGGTGTCGTTCGTGCAGACGACACCGGGCTGAGGCAGCATCGGAGATACTGACGCGTACGGTCGGTAGCTCGGCGAAGGTCTCTGGGCAGATCGAAGCCGATCGTCGCGCAGCCCGGCTCTCGCGGTGCCCGTGCGGGCTTTGCTGATTCGGTCGACAAAGGTGGTTTCGATGGATTTCCCGTTGCTGTCCAAGGGCCAGAACATGACACTGCCTGCAGAAGCGGAGCAGTTCGATGTGGTGCTCGGGTGGACCGAATCGGAGATCGAAGTCGACGTATCAGCGCTACTTTTGGGTGCGGATGGACGAGTCCGCTCCGACGCCGACTTCGTCTTCTACAACCAGCCCGAGTCGCTGGAAGGCTCCGTCCGCTTCCTGGGTACGAGTGCAACCGAAGACGGTGCGCAGGCGCGGATCGCGATAGAACTGTCCTCGATTCCCGAGGATGTACATACGGTTGCTCTCGCGGGCAGCGTCGGATCCGGGAGCTTCGGTGATCTGGGGAAGCTCGCGTTGCGGGTCGTCGACGGGGCAGGGCACACGATGGCGGAATACGTGACCGCAGATGCGACCACTGAGTCGGCATTCTGTTCGGCGAGGTGTACCGAAGAAGCGATCAATGGAAGGTCCGAGCAATAGGACAAGGCTGGGATTCCGGTCTGTCCGGATTGGCGGCCGATTTCGGTGTCGATATCGACGACGAACCTGCCCTCGATGGTGCAGCATCGGACGACCCCGCAATCGTCGCTCCCGTTCCGGTCGAAGTACCCGTCGCGGCATCTGCTCAGCTGAGTGCAACGTCGGAGAAGGCAAGGACTCGGGGTGTGCGCACCGCCAAACGTGCGGTCAAGAAGTCGAAACCGATCGAATTCACTCTCGCCGAGAATGAAATGTGGCAACCCGCGCGGTTGTTCTCGGTAGCCGGTATCGGAGCGGGAGAAGAGCAAGAGCGGCGCGCGACATCGGCTCTCGTCGCAACCATGCAGGCCGTACGGCCCTTTGCGCGCGCGGTATGCGCTCGGATGGGCGCACCAGCCGGTGTTTTCGAGGGCTATGTCGAGGTGCAGTACGAGCGAGGAGAGACGAAGGTCATCCCCGACGGTGTGCTGAAGGTGTCACGCGGGAGCCGGCTGTGGACGGGCCTGCTCGAGGTCAAGACAGGCAACGGCAAACTCAGGAAAGAACAGCTCGAGAACTACCTCGACGTGGCGCGCAAGAAGAAATACGACGTAGTGGTCAGCCTCTCGAACGATGTTCCCGCGAGCGCGGGAGAACTGCCCGTCGAGGTGGACCGCCGTAAGCTTGCCAAAGTGGCGCTTCGGCACCTGTCGTGGGCCGAGGTCGCGCACGAGGCACGAATGTTGCTCTCGCACGGTGGAATCGACGATGACCTCCAGTCCTGGATTCTCGCCGAGTTTCTCCGCTATCTCGAGCATCCGCGCTCGGGTGTGGTCGAGTTCGTCGATATGGGCAGGCACTGGGTGACGGTGCGCGACTCCGTGATCGCAGGCACCTTGCGCGGTGGCGATCACAAGGCTGCTGCCGTCGCCGATACCTGGGTGTCGCTCGCGCGGCACCTCGCTTTGAGATTGACCGCCGAACTCGGTGTCAACGTCAAACACGTGTTGCCCCGAAAGTTCAGTGCCGACCCGGCTACTCGCAATGCCGCGGTCGCAGCGAGACTGGCAACCGACGGGGTATTCGAGGCAGTCCTCCGCATTCCGGATACGGCAGGGGATCTGACGGTGACTGCGGATGTGCGGACGAACAAGATTCGTTGCCGCACCACTATCGACGCGCCGAACGAGGGGACCGCGGGCCGACGCCTGACGTGGTTGCTCAAGCAACTCGTTGATGCGCCTGGCGATGTCCGACTCGAGGCGGTGTTCTCCGAGCGTGGAAATGAGGCGTGTGACCATCTGGATGCGGTGCGGGCCGACCCGAAGGTGTTGACCGCCGGCCGTTCGGGCGACATCGTGTCGTTCTGTCTCGAGCAGTCTTTCCCGATGGGGAGTCGGCGTTCGGGAACATCGGCGAGTTTCATCAGCAGCGTGACATCGTCGACCGATGCCTTCTACGGTACGGTCGTCCAGAAACTGCGTGAATTCGTTCCGGCCGCACCCAAGCAGACCGAACAGCCGAGGGCTGATCCGTCCGACGTCGTGACCGAATAGCGGAGCGGGCAACTTCGGCGCTGCATCCGGCACATCACTCGGTGAGTGTGCGGTCCCTACCGATCACGGACTTCTTCCAGTTTCCGGATCAAGGTCGCCGCATCGAACGGCCCGGTGTGCAGGGTGAGATCCGAGCCGGTGGCGCCGATGTAGAACGTCGGTGTCCCGTGCACATCGCTGGAGGCCGCGTCGAGGTCGTCGTCCTCCACCCGATGCCGGTACCGTCCCAGCCGCAAGTCTTCGGCGAATCGCTCCATGTCGAGCCCCAATTGCTCGGCATGTTCGTAGATTTCGTCTTCGGTCAGAGCGTCGCTGTGGGCGAACAGGTGATCGTGCATCTCCCAGAATCGGTCTTGCACGCCCGCGGCCTCGGCGGCCTCGGCTGCGAAACGCGCGTGCGGATGCACTTCGTCGAGCGGTAGGTGCCGGAAGACATAGCGAAGCTCATTGCCGAAGTGCCCGTGCACCTCTCGGATACTTCCGGTGGCTTCGCTGCAGAACGGGCATTCGAAATCGCCGTACTCGACGAGGGTGAGCGGCGCGTCCACCGATCCACGCAGGTGGTCTCTGTCCGGGTCGACCGGCCTCAACAGCACGAGTCCGGTGACGCCTTCGGGCGGGCGGCGGTGATCCGAGCGCCTGAACAACACCCACCCCAGTCCGGTCGCGAGAACGGCCGCGACGAGCACGCCGATGCGGGCGTCGTTGGCAGCGTCGGGAGATTCGAATGCCAGATCCACAATGAAAAGGGAGATGGTGAATCCGATGCCTGCGAGGGCAGCGCCTCCACTGATCTGCGACAACGTGAGGCCCGGTTGGAGGGCACCGGGGCGCAGCCGCGAGAACACCGCGGTGGCGGCGGTGATACCGACCAGTTTTCCCAGCACCAAACCGAGAATGACGCCCCACGTGATCGGCGACCTGAGCGCGTCGCTCACCGTCTGCCCGGTGATCACGACTCCGGCGTTGGCGAGCGCGAAGATCGGCACCACGAGAAACGCGGTGTACGGCTGATAGAACCGCAGCAGCCGCTCGTTGACGGATACCGCCCGAAGCACGCTGAGCTGTGCGGCGCGCGCATAGTCGGAGTTGGGGGATTGACGGAAGGCTCGTGTGAGCTCACCCGCACGTTCCACCTCGTTTCGTCTCGGTGGGTAAACGGGAAGGATCAGCGCGATCAGCACCCCGGCGAGGGTGGGATGCACACCCGACTCGTAGAACGCCACCCACGTTCCTGCCGCAACGATGAAGTAGGCGATGCCACGCCACACCTCGAGCCGGCGAAACTGCAGGATGAGAAGCAGTCCCACGCCGCCCAGCAGCAGATAACCCAGTCGCAGCTCGTCGGTGTAGAAGAAGGCGATGATCGCGAGAGCGCCGATGTCGTCGGCTACTGCGAGGGTGAGGATGAATACGCGTAGTCGAGCCGGGCACCGCGGCCCGACCAATGCAAGTGCGCCCAGCACGAAGGCTGTATCGGTGGAGACCACCACGCCCCACGCACCGGCAGCCTCCCCGCTGGGGTTGAGCAGCAGGAAGAGCGCAGCGGGCACCGCCAGGCCGGCGATCGCAGCCAGCAGAGGGACTGCGGCCCGGGTGCGGTCGGTGAGCTCTCCGATGGTGAGTTCGCGTTTCACTTCCAGACCGACGACGAAGAAGAACAGGGTCATGACTGCGTCGTTGACCCAGTGCTTCAAGTCGAGAGTGATGCCGTAGTCGCCGATCGCAATGGTCAGTGGTGTGTGCCAGAACGCCTGGTAGGAGTCACCCACGTTGGCCCAGATCAACGCCACCACGGTGGCCGCGAGCAGAAATCCGGCCGACAGTTTGTCGTCATCGGTGCCGTCACGAATTCCAGCAAGGGTCAGCGATATCCGTCGAAGTTTCCCAGGCTGTTCGTCGACCGCCATGTGTCCCCGATTCGAAGTCCGCTCTCAGTCGTCGGCCAGCTTATCGCCGCTGGAGGGCACCCGGGCCGCGACTCGACCGGTCACGAGCTCGCTCGCAGCGTCGCCCATTCTTTCGCGTACGCGTCGACGTACTCCTGGCCGGTGTGAGCGGCGAGTTCGAGCATCAACGCGTCTGTGGCTGCTCGCGCACCCGCAGCTCCGGTACCCCGGAACGGCGTCAGGTCCAATGGCTCGAGGATCTCGACCGTGACTCTGCGTCGCCACCACGGGACGGAGCCGGCCGACCGTGTACCCGTAATCGCCACCGGCACAAGCAGAGCCCCGGTATCGAGTGCGACCCGGACCGCGCCGGTTCGTCCCCGGTAGAGACGTCCGTCGGGTGAGCGCGTGCCTTCCGGGTGGATCCCCCACGCTCCGCCCTGCTCGATGATCCCGGTTGCGGCTTCGAGGGCGGACGCTGCCGTGGATCCTCCTCGGCGATCGACCGGAATCTGGCCCATGGTCGAGAAGAACCACTTCTGGAGGTTGCCGACGAGGCCGCTTCTGTCGAAGTATTCGCGCTTTGCCAGGAAGGTGATCTGCCGCCGGGCGGCAAGCGTCAGGTAGAACGAGTCGAGTACTGCAAGGTGGTTGGCTGCCACGATGACCGGCCCGTGCCGGGGGAGGTTCTCGCGACCGACGATCTTCGGACGCCTGGGTAGGTGCAGGACCGGTCCGATCAGGACGTGCCGACACAGCCGGTAGAAGCATGCACTCCACAAACGCATAGACAGTGTCTACACGCAATGGGAGACACTGTCTACGTGAAGACGGAGACTACGAGATCGGCGCTGGTGAAAGCTGGCGTCGAGTTGTTGGAAGAAACCGGGTCGGCTGAGATCGGTCTCCGAGAGATCGCGCGGCGCGCTGGGGTTTCGCACGGTGCGCCGCGTCGATGGTTCCCTACGCACAGGAGCCTGCTCGCTGCGATCGCCGAGGTCGGCTTGAAAGACCTCTCGGCTGTACTCGTCGCGGCGGCAGGATCGGACAGCGATCTTGCCGGGCTGGCAGTTGCCTACGTCGACTTTGCCAAGCGCAGGCGGGCAATGTTCACCCTGATCTTCCGGCACGACCTGCTCGAAGGCTCCGGTGCTGAGCTGAGAAGCGTGTCGCAACCGCTGTTCGCGTGGCTGGTCACGATGATCGAGCAGTCTGCAGGCACGGATCATGCGCATCAGCGGGCTGCGGCCTTGTGGACCGGTGTCCACGGGATTGCGGTGCTCTCGTCGACGGGGTCGCTGGGGCTCGCCGCGTCGGGAGTCGACGAAGGCGACCTGATCGACCGTGTGGTGCGGAACAGTCTCCGGTGACCTTCCCCGTCGACTCCACGGGTAGCGTTCGACGCCATGAGCACCCTTCAGGAAGTCGGCGACCGCGAGTCGTGGAGATGCTGGTTGTGCGACGAACCGGTGGACTCCGAGATGTCGGTCAACGACCCGCGTGGCCCCAGCATCGACAACATCAATGCTGCCAAGAAGGGCGCCAAGGGGAAGGGCGGGGCCGAGCGGCTCGCGCACCGTGCCTGCAACACCAAGAAAGGCGCTGTCAAGCCTGTCGTACCGTGGCCCGATCATCTGTTCGTCGTCGACCCCGCGCCCATAATCGGCGTGGTCGAGCAGCTGAGACGGAAGGGTGGGCGCGTCGCCGTCGCGCGGTGCCCCGCGAAATCCGATGCCGAAGACGCTTCCGCGTGGCTGCTCGACCGACTGTCGCGTCTGGAACCCGACATGCAGTTCGACACCCAGATCGATGCAGGTGGTGGTGGGTTCCTGCTGGTGCTGAAGGCGTAGTGCAGCTGCATCTACCGACGACCGGATCGTCCTTCCAACACCGCGACGACTGCCTTGGCCCCGGAAATCCATTCCTCGACCGTCGCTCCGGACGCATGTGTCGGAAGCTGGGCCAGACGTAGCGTCCGGGTGTGGTGACCGTCCCGATCGCGGACGGGGAGTACCACAGAGCCCACGTTGTAGTGAAGCTCGGGATCGAGTTCCCGTGGGCGATAGTCGACGGTCGATTCGACGATCGAGGCCCGGATGTCACGTTCCTGTACAGGTGTCAAGCGTCCGCACTGGTATCGACGCGTCGCCTCACACATCGTGTCGTAGGCGGCGATGCCCTCCTGCGGAAGCAGCGACAGTACATACCCGTGGGTGCGGAGGAACACGATTCGCTGCCGGTAGTGCTCCTTCACGGATTCGTCGACGCCGCGGGCTTTGGCCAGCCAGTGTTCCAGCTCGTCGTCGGCACGGTCGAAGACCACACTGTCGCCGATGGGCGGCACGATCGGTATGCGCCGTGCAAGGCCGTTCTCCCGATCGACCCCGGCCCCTACTGCGGACAGGACCGTCGCCATCTCGTCTCTGCTGATTGCCGTGTAGAGGATGACCTCGCATCCGACGGTTCGGGCGAGGGCCTCGACGTCGGCACGCGCGATCTCGGCATCCTGAATCTCGTCGAGAATCTCGTGATCCATCCGGGCCATCAGCGAGGTACTGACGAAACTGCCGTAGCCACCTTGGAAAAAGAGCAGCGGCGCAACAGGATTGGTGACAGCCATGTCGTTGACGCTGCAGAGGATGATCCAATGGTCACCGGCGTCCAGTGAATTCGTGATGCGCGCATCGATCCACGCAACGGACTGTTCGAGCACCGGGTCGCCGGACGGTGAGCTGAACCAGTCGATACCGTCGAACTTGTTCTCCCATCGTCGTGCGATCGTGGAGACCAGGTCTTCCTGCTCCCCGCCGAGAATGTTGATGCATACCGAGTCGCATCGGCGGAGCTTGTCGAACGACTTGGATGTCTTCATCGGCATGAATGAGACGAGTGGAGGCTCGAGCGATACCGAGCTGAATGTTCCGACGACGAGAGCGAGCAGTTCGCCGTCGTCAGCGCGACCCGTGACTACCGCGACGCCGGTGGGGTAGTGACCCATCACCTCGCGGAACAGGCCCTTGTCGATGTCACTGTCGATGTCGATGTCGATGGTGGTATCGGTGGACATGAGTGCCCTCCTTGCTCGGGGGAGATTACTTGCTGTAGCCGGCCTGGAGCTTGCGTCCGAGGGCCTCGGGGCGGAGGAACAGGATGCACAGTGCGCCGCCGACAAGGAGGACGACACCGGTGATCGTGAATGCCTGGTGTACACCGTGGGCCATGTTGTTCGCCATCTCGGGAGTGAGTTCCGATCCGGATGGCGGCGAGACATACCCGGCTCGGGTCATCAGCCATCCGACGAGTGTGGGGGAGATGATCGCTCCTACGGAGGCGACCCCACCGAGCGTGGCCATCATGATGGGCCGCTGTTTCTTGCCCACGGAGAACGTTAATGCTGATGCGGTCATGGGGTAGGCGAGGCTGCAACCGGCTGCGATACAGAGCAGCGCCACAGCGAAGACACCTGATGCTGTTTGGACGAGGATGAAGCAGACACCGGCAACGAGTGCCGCGATCCCGAAGGGGATCGCGATCGACCGGTGCGAATCGAAGCCCTTCTGCATCAGCCGGTGGCCGAGGAAACCGAGGAACAGCAGGACGATCGCGCCCAGGATCCACGGAATGGTAGTGACCGTGCCGACCTGAGGGAGGGAGAGCCCGACGACCGTGCCGAGGTACTGCGGAAGCCATGTCGTCACGAAACCCTGGACCCAGAAGTTGGAGCCGCCGCCGATGACCGCAGCGAGGAAGGTCAGGCTGGCGAATGCGCGCCAAAGAGCAACGGGCTTCTGCTTGTCGACGTCCTCGGTGTCCATCTCGGCCGGAGGTTCAGCGTGCACGCCGTCCTCGCCGTGTTTGCCATGACCCGAGTACGGGCCGTCGCCAGCGAGCAACACCCATGCGACCACCCAGACGAAGCCGACGATACCGAGGACACCGAAGGCCCAGCGCCAACCCCACTCACCGATGACCCACGCCAGTGCGGGCGCGGCGAGAACAGGACCGAGGGTGGAGCCGGCAGCCACGAGATTCGACGGCAGAGCACGGCGGCGCGGCTCGAACCACGAGTGGACCGAGGTCAGCGACATCGCCGTGGCCGGCCCTTCGGCACCGCCGAGCACGATGCGGGTCACGAGCAGGATCGCGGCACCGCCACCTAGCAGCATGGGGAACTGCATGACCGCCCACACGACGCCCATCGTGAGGATGATCCACCGCACCGAGAACCTCGCTGCGAGAAAGCCGGTCACGACAGACACCACGGCGTACAGGAAGAAGAAGGCGCTGCCGATGAAGCCGAATTCGACTGCGGAGATACCCAGATCGGGAATCGCCTCGGACGCAACCAGTCCCAGCACTGCCTTGTCGGCGAACGCGACGATCTGGAACAGGACGAGCAGTGCTGTGACGAGCCAGGCCTTGCGGTTCATTCTGCCGAAATCGATCTTCTTCGATGTCCCCGGTCGGGGAGAATCGATGATCTTGTCCGGTGCCACGGACGAAGCCATGTGCAGCCGCCTTTCTTGTGGGCTGGGAATGGTGCGGGAAACACTCGAAGACAACATCGGGCCGACGGTGTGGAAAACATATTTGGCCTGTCCGGGCTCGGGTAGGAGAGAAACCTTTACTGTCGTCGGCCGCGCTCACTGGGCAGAATGGGAGGCCAGCGAACGTAGGAGGAAGATGTGAACGCACCCGCGGTCGGTTTCTCGGTTGAGGATCAGGTGCGGTCGATCGGAGCGGGTTCGACCACCGCTGTGGAACTCGTCTCGCACGCCAGGGCGGCGATCGAGGCTCATGAGCCGGAACTAGAGGCCTGGGTGCAGCTGTCCCGGTCGGCAATGGCAGAGGCAGCGGACGTCGACCGCGACCGACGCGACCTCCCCCTGCGGGGTGTCTCTGTCGGCGTGAAGGACCTCATCGACGTCGCGGGTATGCCCACACGGGCCGGCTCGTCCGTCACGCCCTCCTCGCCGGTCACCACCGATGCGCCCTGCGTCGCCCGACTGCGCTCGCTCGGCGCCGTCATTCAGGGGAAAACCGTGACGACGGAGTTCGGCTACTTCCGTCCCGGCCCCACACGTAACCCGCGCGCGCTCGATCACACGCCCGGCGGGTCGTCGAGCGGTTCCGCCGCGGCAGTGGGCGCAGGCACTGTACCGCTGGCGCTCGGCACTCAGACCGCAGGATCACTGACTCGTCCCGCGTCGTACTGCGGTGCAGCGGGAATGGTCCTTGCACACGGCACCACCGACATGTCGGGAATCCTCGGCCTGAGCGAATCGCTGGATTCCCTGGGGTTTCTCACCCGAACTGTCGCCGACCTGCGTTACGTGTACGACGCGTTCGTCAGCGGGCGACCGAGTGATCCGTCCAGTGAGGAAACCAGTGTGTTCGTCTGGGGCGGTAGCTACCTCGACTATCTGGATCCCACGATGATTGCACTGCTGGGTCGACTTCCCGCTCTCCTCGGTGATTTGGGGTTCCGATCGGAACCGCTCGACTGGGACGACCACGTCAAGACCCTCGCCGACGACCACGTCACGGTGATGGGGTACGAAGCCGCACGCAAGCGTGCCCATGAATTCGACACGCATCGCGACGACCTGAGTCCCCAGATTCGGGATCTGCTGCTGCAGGGTCGCGAGATGCCCGAGTCGGCGTACTCCGCGGCCTTGATTCGGCGCGATCGGTCGCGCGACCTCCTGCGCGAGATTCTCGAGGGGCCTTCGGTGATCGTGGGTCCTGCCGCCACGGGGCCTGCGCCGAAGGGCCTGTCCGTGACCGGCTCGCCGATCCTCAGTCGTCCGTGGCAACTGCTGGGAGCGCCTGTGGTGGTCGTGCCGGGTGCCCGCACCGTGTCGGGCCTTCCGCTGGGGTTGCAGGTGATCGGATCTGCAGGAGGCGAGGAGTATCTGTTCGACGTGGGCGAGAAGCTCGAGGCCGCACTGCGTGAGCTTTCCCCGATGGACGGCTGACAGCGACTGCAACACCGAAGGATTCAGGAGACAGCGTGATTTCTGGGAATGTCGGGATACTGACACCGCGACCGGTCGATCATCACCGGATGTTCCTCACATGTTACGAGGACACCTTCAACTACGGGTGGCATCACGTCGACCTTTTCGTGCACGATGAGTACGGTCGCGAGGTCAACTGGGTGCACTGGACGGTCGAGGCGGACGGTCCGGACGCAGCCGACCGATCGGTGCGCGGTGAGGAACCATTGCTGAGGCGCACCACGCCGTGGGAGCCCAAGCTCAGCGCGGTGGGAGCGCGGTACTGGACTGCTGAAGCCAGGTGGGGAGAGGGCGCCGAGCCCGGAGACGATATCGAGGTGGGAGGAGACGCCGAATGACCACCGCACACGCGACCGGGGACATTCCCGAGGCGACGGTGTACGTCGTCGACGACGATCCCGCGCTGTGCGATTCCGTCGACTGGATTCTCGAGAGCATCGGTATCAAGCCGGTGATCTGCCACAGTGCTGACGCTTTCCTCGACGTGTACGACGGTTCGATGCCCGCGTGCATCGTGCTTGATGTGCGGATGCCCGGAATGAGCGGTACACGCCTGCAGGAGAGAATCAACGAATTCGCCCCGCACGTTGTGATCATCTTCGTTTCAGCGCACGGCGACATCCGGATGTCCGTCTCGACATTGCAGAAGGGGGCGATGGACTTCCTCGAGAAGCCCTACGATCCACAGCGACTGCTCGACGCGGTGCAGTCCGGCGCGGAGAGAGCCAGAACCCGTTTTGCCGAACATGTTTCACGCACGATCGTGCAGGAGAAGCTCGAGTGCCTGACTCCGAGGGAGCGCCAGATTCTCGCTCTGGTCGTCGAAGGGCTGCCCAGCCAGAACATCGCTCGACGGCTCGGTATGAGCGTGAAGACGGTTGATGTTCATCGCGCCCGAATCAAGAGCAAGACCGATTCCGACAGCATCGGAACCTTCGTCCGGGACCTCCTCCGGTACGGAGTGGAGGTCCCGGACGCCGATCGGTACTAGTTCCGATCAGTAGTAGTCCAGCACGAGCCGGGGGCTCTTCGTGCGCGACACGCATACGGCCATGACCTCACCCGATTCCTTCTCGCCCTTGGTGAGCACGTTGTCGCGGTGCTCGGGCGAGCCTTCCAGTACCTGCATGATGCAGGTGCCGCAGATTCCTTCCTGGCAGGAGGTGTCGACGTCGCAACCGTTCTCCTGGAGCACCTCGACGATGCTCTTGTCGGCGGGGATCTCGTAGGTCTCGCCTTCCAGTTCCACTTCGAAGGCCGCGTTCTCGGACGCGTCGGGCTGTTCGGCGGCGTGGAAGTTCTCCAGGTGGACGGCGTCGGCGGCGACGTGCCGGCCCGCGACCGCGACGACCTTGTCCATGAATCCGTCCGGTCCGCACGTGTAGACGTGCGCACCTACCGGCAATGTCGTGAAGGCCGCGTCGAGTATCTGCTCCTGGCTGTCGCGGGAAACTCCGATGTGTGCGTGGAGCTTCTCGGGGCAGCGGTCGTTCAACAACGGCAGGAACGCCGCTTCGGCTTCGGTGCGGGCGAAGTAGTGAAGTTCGAAGCTGATGTCGTGGACATCCATGTAGCGGGCCATGCTCAGCATCGGGGTGATGCCGATGCCTGCGGCGACGAGTACGTGGTGTCGAGCGCTGGTTGCGATGCCGAGGAGGTTCCGGGGCTCGCTGATGCGGAGTCTGTCGCCGACCGCGAGTTCGTGCAGGGCGGCAGACCCGCCGCGGGAGTTCGCCTCACGTTTGACGGCGAAGGCGAACGAGTCCGCGGAGTCGGGGGTGCTGCAGAGCGAGTACTGCCGGGTGATGGCCGTCGGCCCTTCCACGTCGATGTGCGCACCCGGAAGATAGGTACCCAGCGGCGACCCGTCGGGCTTCTCCAACCTGATCGACTTGATGGTCGGAGTTTCCTGGGTGATGTCGGAGACGATGACGTCGATGAGTGCCATGTCCGTTTCTCCTTGTGTAGCAACAGTCAGCGGACGTACAGTCCGCCGTTGACATCCCAGCAAGCGCCGGTGACGAAGTAGGCGTCGTCGGAGGTCAGCAACGCGACCGTGTCGGCGATGAACGACGGGCTTCCGAGGCGCCCCACAGGGATCCCCGCGATGATGCCTTCGAGTTTGTCTGCGGGCACCGTCCTGCGTACCACGGGCAGGTCGTGCGGGCCGGGGGAGATGGCGTTCACCGTCACGCCCCGGCTCGCCAGCTCACGCGCGAACACCTTGGTGGTGGTGAGGATGGCGCCCTTGGACGCGGCGTAGTGGCCGCCGGTGGCCGTGCCGCCGTTCTGGCCCGCGAGTGACGCCATGTTGACTATCCGTCCGAAACCTTCGTCGGCCATGGCGGCCCCGAACACCTGGCATCCGAAGAAGATGCTGTTGATGTTCGTGTTCAGGACACTCGTGAAATCATCCTCGGCGAGCGTCATCAGGTCGGCGGCCTGGGTGACCGCGGCATTGTTGACGAGGATCGTGGGTGTGCCCCAGAGCTCTTCGCACACCGCGAGTCCCTCCTCGAACCCGCTCTTGTGACCGACGTCGAGCTTGACGCCGCGCGCGGTGGATCCGTCCGCAGACAGCTCCGATGCGAGCGCGTCGGCGGCGCCACCGTCGAGGTCGGCGAGGAGGACGCGCCGGCCGTCGGTGTGCAGTTTCCGGGCGATGACGGCGCCCATTCCGCCGGCGGCGCCGGTGACGACCGCGATGCCGTTGGTGGTGGTCATACCAGCTCCTTACAGCAGGTAACCGGAGGCGCTGACCGCGTCCTCGCTGTCGACGAGACGGATCACCTTGAGAGAGATCTTGTCGTCACCCTCGTCGCCGAAGACGACGGTGTGGGTCAGGTTCGCGCCGAGTGTCAGGAACTCGTTCCGCTTGAACGCGTTGAGAATCTGGGCCGAGCGAATGGTGACGGAGGTGTCGGTGAGCTCGCGCACGGTGAAGCGGGAGATGACCCGGACGGTGCGTGCCGCCGCTACCGCAGACGGTGAATAGCCCTGCAGCATGCGCTCGACACGAAGACGCCGCATGCGCTTGTCGTCGTACACCAGGTTGAGCGACGACCCGAAATCGTCGGTGTCCGGGTCGATCGGAACGACGTAGTGGCCATCGTCGGTGTACATCTGCTCCCACGACTTGTAGTCCTTGTCGTCGAGCGCTTCGGCTTCCTTCCAGATGAGCTCGATGGCGCGCAGGACGCGGGGATCCGTAAAGGTGAGGTCAGTCATCGCTCATCAACTTCTTCCACATTCCGTAGGCCTCACGCATTCCCGTTTCGTCGGTGACGTGGGAGGTGGGCCAGCCTTCTTTCGTGAGGTATTCACGTCCCTCGCCACGGTTGACGAGGATCGGCATGTCGGGATTGCCACCGGCACCGATCTGAACCCGGGTCCAGCCTTCGGCATCGTCGGGGCTACCGAAACCGAACGGTCCCTGGAAATGTTCGTGGATGCGCAGCCGCTCCCGGTTGACGCTCTCGGGTCCGCCGTCCATGCCGATGGCCATGTGCCAGATCTCGGTTTCGTCGACGGAAATGGGGATGAGCACGCGGAAGAACGACGACGACATCGCCACGTTCGGGAACGTGTTGAGGTTGAATCCGCATCCGTGCATCGAGCGCATGTATCGGCGGATCCGCTCGGGACTTTCGCCGGCTTCGGCGAGTTCGTCGACTAGATGCCGGAATCGGGGCTGGATCTCTTCGGTGCCGTCGTCGATGTCGAGGTCCATGTGGGCAGCTGCCATGATCGCGACACTGTGCCCGTTGCCGAGCGAGTGCGTTTCAGCGCTCGGATCGTCCATGAACGACATCATGTTCGCGGTTTCCGCATCGACCGAGGCCATCCAGGACTTGTGGACCATCGGAAAGTGGTAACCGTCGGTGGTGTTCTCGAGCTGGATCTTCCAGTTCCCCTTGAATCGGAACTTGTGCACGCCGATTACCTTGGTCGGCAGACCGTTGCTCTGCTTGAAGAACCGCTCCATCCAGATCTTGGAGTCGCCCAGGAAATCCTCGAGCGGCTCCGCGTCCTGATTGAACGTCGCCCAGATCATTCCCATGTAGCTCTCGGTGCGGAGGGTCTGGAGCGGGTAGTCCTTCTTGTCGATGACACCCTCGTACCCGTCCGGGTACGGGATGCCGCGCAGGCGACCATCGAGTGCGTACGACCAGTTGTGGTAGGGGCAGGTGAAACCGTTCGCCTTGCCGCTGCGCTGGTCGCACACTGTCGCGCCGCGATGCCGGCACCGGTTGAGCAGGGTGTTGAAATTGCCCTTGCGGTCGCGGGTGACGATCACCGGCTGATCGCCGACCTGCGTGGTTTTGAACGATCCGGCTTCGGGGATTTCGCTCTCGTGCGCGACCCACACCCACGTGCGGTAGAAGATCTTTTCCATCTCCACGCGGAAGATTTCCGGATCGGTGTAGAGCCGGCCGGCGACACGATCGGTGCCGACGAGGTCGCCGTAATTCTCTTGGATCGAATGCTCGACCGTTGTCATGGTGCTCTTCTTTCGAAATTCGTGTCGTGCGGGCGTCCGCTCAGTGCAGGTGGGCCATTGCTTCGGTGGGTAGCGGTGTCGCGAACATCCGCTGCGTACGGAACCGGCTCATCCGGGCGGTGGGATGGGGGAGTTGTTCGATATCGAAGTCGATTTCGAGTCGGGCGCACAACAACTCGGCGGTGCCATCGGTGTAGAGCGAGAGTTGCTGCATGATCCAGCGGCCCCGAACACCGTCACCGTCCACCCGGATCTGTTCGCTGCCGAGCAGATGAACGTTGCGGACGAAGTGCTCCGCAGGCGGAAGATAGCGAGAGACGAGCGCAACGACCTCGGCGCGACCTCGGGCGATCCCGAACTTGCCGGCGTACTCAGGGCCCACGCCTTCCCAGGTCGCGTCCGCGGTGAACAGCAGTCCGATCTGGTCGGTGCTCTCCAAGGGCCCGGGTATGTCGCACAGGTCCATGTAGCGTGTCAGGCAGTCGCGGACGGCGTCCTTCGCTTCGAGGACTGCCAGACGGCGTTCGAGGGCGGTCATCGGGTTACAACTCCACGTCGTCCCGAATGGTCAGCTCACGACCCATCCGCGCTTCGATCTTGAAGTACTTCCACAGTGCGTATTCGCCGATCATGGTGGTGCGCAACAGGTTGCATGCGTTCTTCACCGTCTCCTGATCCCGAGCATCGGCGAGGACGTAGCAGGTCCACGGCCACCCATCGGACGGACCGACCATGTGGGCGTCGTCATCGAACGTGCCGATGATGTCGATGCCGTCCATGTTCTTCAGGTTCGAGAGCATGGTGGAAATGCCGACCCAGACCGGGCCGATCTCCGCCTTGGGCAGATCGAAGAAATTCTGGTTGTTGCCGATGCAGAACAGTGTGCGCAACGGTTCGGCCATGACGGCGTCCTTTCGGTTGGGGTCGAGCCCGGTCAGGGGAAACTGGGGATACCGGCGTCGAGTCCGAGCAGGATCGAACCGGCGGCCTCGAAGGTGTTGGTCTGGAGCATCGCGTGCTGGGCCGGAACGAGCGCGTCCTGCAGATATCTCTGGAGCGGATGGCTCTCGTAGATCGCGCCGGTGCCCGCGAGATCGAATGCGGTGAGCACCACATCACGGCCTACATGCGCGGCCTGGGTCGCACCCAATCGGAGCAACGCCTTGTGTTCGTCGGTGATGGTGGCGCCCGATACGGCGAGCTCCCAGACCTCGTCGGTGACCTCGTAGAAGAACGCCCGCGCCGAGCGCAGATCGGCCTCGGCCTTCGCGAGGCCCGTCTTGTATGCGGGGCGGTTCCCCTTGGCTGTTCCGCCGGTGATGCTGGAACGGGCCGAACCCACCTCACGCACGTAGTCGAGGGCGCCGCGTGCCGCCCCGAGTGTCACCACCGCAAGGACCTGTGCCGCGTACGGGAGCATCGGGTAGCGGGTGATCGGCTCGTCCACCTGCGGGAGTCCGCCGCGCACGAAGGTCATCTCTTCGGGCACGAAGAGCCTGTCTGCGCGGACGGCGTGGGAGCCGGTTGCCTTCATTCCGGCAACATCCCAGTTCTCCACGATCTCCACGTCGGCCGGGTCCACGAGCGCGGTGAGTGGCATACCGTTGGAATCCGGGCCGCCGGCGAGGCCGATGCCGAGAATGTCGGCGCCGCGGCATCCGCTCGCGAACTGCCAGAGCCCACTGCACAGGTAGCCGCCCTCCACCTTCTCGGCTTCCTGCATCGGGAACAGGCCACCGGCGTAGGCGAGGTCCGGTCCGTCGGCGTAGATCTTCGCCTGCGTCGCGATCGGCAGCGCAGAGAAATACACCAGAGACGACCCGAAGCTCGCGACCCAGCCCGTGGCGGGGTCCACCGCGGAGATCCGTTCGACGAGCTCCATGAACGACGACGGATCCATCGGTTCACCACCGAACTGCGCCGGTGTCGACGCCCGATACATCCCGGCACGCTTGAGCAGGGCAATGTAATCGGGTGGGACGAAGTGCTGCTTGTTGAACTCGTCGCGTCGGTCGCGCAGGACTTCGAGCGCATCGTCGAATGCACGGTCCCGTGCCGCGCCCACAGGCTCGGCCGCGATCCGTTCGGTGGTGCTGGGGATCGTCATGTCGTCTCCGTTCGCTCGTGTTCGCGCTGATGAACACGCTATGGACGCGGCGGCTACGGCGGTATCGGGGTTTTCTCCCGAGGGCATAAGGTAATTCCTTATGGCGGATGGGACGCATCGCGTTCGATGATGGGCCGTCATGGTCCAGGAGGTGTCGATCGATGTTCCCCACTCGGCGCGACTTCCAGGCAATGGCGGAACGGACGCAGACGGGCATTCTCATTCACGAGGCCGCGTCGAAGAACATTCTGTGGGCGAATCCCGCCGCATGCCGGATGTTCGGATTCACGCTCGAGGAGTTGCGTCCGCTCAAGGCGCACCACATGAGTAGCCAGGAACGGCAGTACCGTCGAGCGCTCGGTGTCGCATGGCTGCAGTCCGCCGTGGTGCACGGGTCGAGTCGCCGACAGTGGAAGTACCGCACCAAGGCCGGTGTCGACTTCCTCACCGATGCGACCGCGTCGCTCATGCAGTTCCAGGATGGTCCGGTGATCATGGTCGAGTTCCGCAACATCTCCGAGGAGGTCGAAATCCAGCAGGAACTCAGCTGGGTGTCGCAGTCCCTGCAGCGGATCATGACGCACACGTCGGCCGGAATTCTGGTGCTCGACGACGACAACTGCATCGAAGACATCTCACCGCTCGCCGCGCGGCTGTTCCATTCCACACCGGATCGGCTGACGGGGGTTCATCTCGAAGACCTGGGTCGGTGCGATCCTGCGCTGAACTCCGAGCCGGTGGTAGCGAAACTTGCGTCCAGAAACGGATCGGTCAAGATCACGCAGAAGATCACGAAAGCGGACGGGAGCGTGACATGGCTGGCCGGTGAGCTCGAGGACGTCGTGCACGACGGCATCGTCTCGCGTGTCCTGGCCGTCCGCGACGTCACCGAACGCGTCGAACTCGAACTGCGGCACGAGTACCAGGTGGCCAACCTCCAGTATTTGAGCCGCTACAACGCGATGGGCGACATGGCGATGATCCTTGCTCACGAACTCGGGCAGCCCCTCGCGGCTTCGTCGAACTACTTGAGCGGACTGAAGGCACGTGTCGCGGGAGGCACACTCGATCGCGAGCAGCTTTCGTACGGATTGGACATGGCAGAGAAGCAATTGAGCCGTGCCGCGGAGATCGTGGCGTCTGCCAAACGTTACGTCCGGCGCATCGAGTCGACGATGTCTGCACTGGACCTCAACGCAGTGGTGGATGAGAGTCTGTACTTCGTCCGGCTGCGGGCCGCAGAGCGAGGCGTGGACGTCAGCGTAGATCCGACGGACGAGCCCATGCCCGTTCAGGGTGAGAGTGTGTTGATCGGACAGGTCATCATCAATCTGTGTTTCAACGCGATCGACGAGATAGTGCTGCCCACTACTGCGGTCAAGGAGTTGAAGATCAACACCTGGCGCGACGAGGAGTGGGCGTGCGTGTCGGTGTCGGACGAAGGCAGAGGGATGGAGAGGGCCCCGGGGAATCGGCTGGCCTCGGGTGCCTTCTCGGCGAAGCAGGACGGATCGGGGCTCGGCTTGATCCTGTCGGAACACATTGTCGAACGGCACGGCGGCGATATCCGGTTCCTCACCAACGAACCCCGCGGCACCGAGGTCCGGTTGCGGCTGCCGATCACGAGGACGAGCCGGTAGACATGATGCTTGTGACCGGAATGCCGGAGTCCGAGTCGGTGCATATCGGGAAGCCGACGCGGCCGAGGTGATCCCTCCCCGAAGATGAACGAGTCGGTACTGGAACGGAGTGTGGCATATGGGTGTTCCCGATGAAATGACGGCGGTGCGGATCAGGGAGCACGGTGGACCCGAGGTGCTGGAGGTCGCCCGGGTCCCGGTACCGGTGCCGGACGCGGGGGAAGTGCTGGTCGAGGTTCGTGCGGTGGCGCTCAACAATACCGATCTGTGGACTCGCGAAGGTTCCTACGGTGCACCGGGAAACCCGGACGCACTCTCGGGTTGGCGGGGTCCCATCGACTTCCCGCGAATCCAGGGCGCAGACGTAGCCGGTGTGGTCGTCTCGGTCGGGCCCGGCGGGGATTCGGGCAAGATCGGTCGCAGGGTGGTGGTGGACCCGGCGATCTACGACGGCGAGGGCCCCGACGCGCACCCGATCGGACTGATGGGAAGCGAACGCGACGGTGGATATGCCGAGTACGTCACTGCACTGAGTAGTCAGGTGCACGAGGTCACCGATTCGCCGCTCTCGGATGCCCAGCTCTGCGCACTCCCCACTGCCTACGGCACCGCGCTGGGCATGATCGAACGAGGTGAGGTCACCGGTGACGACACCGTCCTCGTAACCGGCGCCTCCGGAGGTGTGGGCCTGGCGCTCGTGCAACTCGCACATGCCCGCGGTGCGCGGGTGCTCGCGGTCAGTAGCGGATCCAAGGTCGAGTCCGTACGGCGAGCGGGAGCTCACGAGGTCATCGACCGCGCGAAGGACGTCGTCACGCAGGTCCGTGCCGCTTCTCGTGAGGGGATCGACGTAGTGCTCGACGTGGTGGCGGGGGATCTTCTCGGTGCGGGGCTCCCGTTGCTTCGTGAGGGCGGCAGATGGGTCGTCGCCGGAGCGCTCGGTGGACACGACGTCGCTTTCGATGTGCGCCGTCTCTATCTTCACAATGCTCGGATCATCGGCTCCAGCATGCACACTCCCACTCACTTCACGATGTTGATGGACCTCGCTCGGAAGGGTGGAGTCCGCCCCGTGATCGCGGAAACCTATTCGCTGGCCCAGGCGGCCCGGGCCCAGGAAGAGCTCGGCCGCCGCAGGCATGTCGGCAAACTCGTGATGTATCCCCTGGCCGACCGGGGTCGAGTCCGCTCAGAGGGGCATGCGCGGTGACAAATAAATGTGCCAGGACGTAGGTATTCGGACGTAGTTCGGGTATCAGTTTCTGTAGCCGGGACGCTTTCGGCCGAAGGTGCGCCGGTCAGGGTGAGTCGGTTCAGCAGCGCAGCCGGCCTCACCCGTTCTGTTGAGGGGCCCTCACGACACCCGGGTTTCCGGACTCTGCGGTAGCGAGCCTCCGGGTTCGTCGAGCTCTGTGGAAAGTGCGTGGAGTGCGGAGAAGATGCCGGCCTGATCCTTCGCTGCGCACAAGAATGTGACGCCTTGACCTCGTAGTCTCTGTAGCGCGGCTGCTTCGGCTGCGGTACAGAAACCGTCGAGCACATCTTCGGTGACGATGACGCAATCCGCGTCGTGGAGTTCGAGACTGCATGTGGTTTCGATGCCGGCGACGGCAATGGATGTGCGGAGCTGTGTCCACCGTGTGAGCTCGTCAGGGTCGGTCGGAATGCCGAGGAACAATACGCGCAGGGGCATGTCAGGGGCGCATTTCGTCATGGGACCTTCTCGAGTCAAGATGTGATGCGATTCACAAGTATGTAGGCTTTTGTATATCACCTGTTCACACTTCGCTACTCGGACAACCGTTCAGCTTCGGGTGACTCGGGCCGGCGTTCCTCGTCGGGAGGCGGGGGATGCGAATGTGTTTCGGCGGCGGGGCTCCGGGGAATATGAAAATGCCCGTCGCAGCCCGGCGTGGCCGAGCGATTCGTGTGGAGGTGCTCATGACGACCGATGCCATCGTGCTCCTGAAAGAGGAGCACAAGGAGATCCGGAAGTTGTTTCGCGATTTTCGTGCTGCGGGACCGAACGCGCTAGCGCAGAAGGGGCGGATCGTCGACAAGATCATCGAAGTCTTGACCGTGCACACCTACATCGAGAACGAAGGGATGTATCCGCAAGTGCGGGAGCTGGTCCCCGACGTCGAAGACGACATTCTCGAATCCTACGAGGAGCATCACGTCGCGGATGTGCTGGTGATGGAATTGGCGACGATGGAGCCCGAGGACGAGAGATTCACCGCGAAGACGACTGTGTTGATCGAGAACGTCGAGCACCATATCGACGAAGAGGAGCAGGAGTGGTTCCCCAAGGTGCGGGAAGCCCTTGGCCGCAAAAAACTTCAGGAGATCGGTGAGCGAATGATCGAATTGAGGAAGAACGCGCCCACCTCTCCTGTGCAGCCGTCGGCGTTGAAGAAGGCGGTCGATGCGGTCCTGAGTTAGAAGCGGAAATTGTCCGGAGGTCGCCCGGATCCTTTTCGTTGAACGTCCACGGGGCGAGTGTTACTGTCTCGCGTGTAGATACCGAGATCCAGTGTGTACATATCGCACACATTGGGATTCGCCTGGACGATGAACGGAGTGGCCATGCCGCTTGCTCTCTGCGCTTCGTCGCACTCGCCGCTGATCGGCCTGCACGATCCAGCGGCGGAGATCGTCGGCGAAGTGCACGCGCAGCTCGCGGGCGCGCGCGCCTTCGTGGAGGAATTCGATCCTGAGCTCGTGTTGGTCTTCGCCCCCGACCACTACAACGGATTCCTGTACGAGCTGATGCCGCCGTTCTGTGTGGGTGCGGCAGCGACATCCGTGGGTGACTACGGGCTACCCGAGGGGTCGTTGCCCGTCGACCGCGACGCCGCCTACGCCCTCGCGCGACACGCACTCGAGTCGGGTGTCGATGTTGCCTTGTCGGAGTCGATGCATGTCGACCACGGCTTCGTTCAGCCGCTGCTGTTCCTGTTCGGTTCCATGGACAAGCTCCCGCCCCTGGTTCCGGTGTTCATCAACTGTGTGGCCGAGCCGCTCGGCCCGGCGAGTCGCGCACGCCTGCTGGGAGAGGCTTCAGGGCGAGCCATGGCGGAGTCCGGCAGACGTGTGCTGATCGTCGGGTCGGGTGGCCTCTCGCACGACCCGCCCGTGCCCCGTATGGAAAATGCGTCTCCGGAAGTTGCCGAACGAATCACGCACGGGCGCAATCCTACTGCCGAGCAACGCCGGATCCGGGAATCCCGCACGGTGGCGGCAGCAGGCGCATTCTCGTCGGGGTCAACCGATTTCCACGACCTCAATCCCGAGTTCGATGCCTTCGTTCTCGACGCCTTCGAGTCCGGCGACACCACCGCGTTCGACGGGAAGTCGACCGACTGGTTCGCGGAGGAGGGCGGCCACTCTGCCCATGAGATCCGCACCTGGATTGCCGCGTACGCCGCGTTGTCCACTCAGGGCGAATACGCGATGACGCGTCGCTACTACCGCCCCGTCAAGGAGTGGTTCGCGGGATTCGCTGTCACCACAGCAATACCGGTCACCACTGCAATACCGGTCACCACTGCAATACCGGTCACCACTGCAATACCGAAGGAGCTATCTGCGCAATGACGATCTGGGACGACCTCGGCACGGTGGCACACACGATCGAGTACCGCGAGATCGACGGGTGGCGGACCCGTGTACTGCGCGCAGGTGCCGGGCCCGCCCTTGTGCTCATGCACGGAACGGGCGGGCATCTGGAGGCGTTCTCGCGCAACATACCTGCGCTTTCCGAGCATTTCACCGTCATCGCATACGACTTTCCCGGTCAGGGCTACACGACCCCGACCGATCGCGATCTCGAAATCGATGCCTATGTCGGGCACCTCGCCGCGCTGTTGGACGACTTGGGTCTGGATCGTGTGCACGTGTCCGGCGAATCGCTCGGTGGTTGGGTGGCAATAAAATTCGCGGTGAGGCACCCCGAGCGACTGGACCGCATCGTGCTCAACACGCCCGGGGGAACCATGGCGTCGCCGGAGGTGATGGCGCGGATCAGGGACTTGAGTCAGGCTGCCGCCGACGATCCTTCGGAGGAACGCATTCGAGCGCGTCTCGAGTGGCTCATGGCCGATCCGGCGAGTGTGACCGACGAACTCGTCGGGTGCCGTCGCGCGATCTATTCGCAGCCGGGGTTCGCCGAGTCGATGCGACACGTCCTGTGCCTGCAGGATCCCCAGGTGCGCCGGCGCAACATGGTCACCGACGCCGACCTGGCAGCGGTGACTGCACCTGCGCTGGTGATCTGGACCAGCGACGATCCGTCCGGTCCTGCGGGTGCAGGCATGGACATGGCCGACAAGATGCCGAACGGCCGGTTCCTCTTCATCGACGGTGCCGGGCACTGGCCGCAGTGGGAGCAGCAGGAGATCTGCGACAAGGCCGTGATCGGTTTCCTCGCCGGCGACGCGTAGAAGTCGTTCAGCCCTCGAGTACGGCCGCGGCGATCTCGCCTGCGGCACGCACGACATCAGGCGCTGCCGTGGCCAGCTGATTCTCGCGATGGCTCATGAGTGTCAGGCACGCCGCGGGGTGTGAGTTCGCGATCGGGGCGGCGACGGCGTAGGCACCGGACTCGACCTCGCCGGAGCTCGTTGCGTATCCGCGCCGCCGTGCTTCGGCGACAGCTTCGGGCTCGCCCGCCAGTGCGGGGCCCGCTGCCAGCAGTGCGTAACCGGCGGCTCCGCGATCGAGCGGCGTCCGCATTCCGGCGCGGAAAGCGATGTGCTGAAGCACGGTCACAGGCTCCACCACTTCGATCGAGACGGCCTCCTCACCCTCGACGACGAACAGGTGCACGGTGCAGCCGGCCTGGTCGGCGAGGCGCCGCATCACCGGGGTGGCGATCTCGCGCAACGCCGGAAGGTAGGACGTCGAGAGGGCGGCGAGGAGCGCTCCGGGACGGTAGCTGCCGTCGGATCCGTGTGTCACGAATCCGAAGTCGCGCAATGTCTGCAGGATTCGGTAGGCGATGGAGCGGTGGACGTCGAGCTCAGCGGCGAGGCGCGCAACGGTCATGCCGTCGGGGGAGTCCACCACGGCGAGCAGTGCGGTGAGTCCGCGAGCCAGCGTCCGGCTTCCGACCTGGGGTGCAGGCTGCTCGCGCCCGTTCGAGGTAGTCATTCAGCGCAGACCTGTGAGCAACAAATACAACATGGAACTCAGTATATGCACTTCAGCTGCGTCGGGCGGTGTTGACACTACAGCGCCGCGTTCGCCATAGTACGTGTGTATATAGAAGCTCGGTGTTCGATAATTACAACACACTGATGCAAGGGGAATGCCCGTGATCGACGGTCGAGAACGATCCGCGTCGGAGTTGGCTGCCGTCGATGTGCTCATCGTGGGAGCAGGGCCCGTCGGGCTCACCTTGGCGAACATCCTCGGTGCCCGGGGCCTGCAGGTTCTCATCGCCGAGGAGCGCGATGTCCTCATCGACTACCCGCGCGGAGTGGGCCTGGACGATGAGTCCATGCGCGCCTTCCAGGGCATCGGGCTGGCAGGAAAAGTCGAACAACACCTGATTCCGAATCAGATTCTGCGATTCGTCAACGGCGACGGTGATCTTCTCGCGGAGATGGCACCGAGCCAGGCGCAGTTCGGCTGGCCGCGACGCAACGGCTTCGTCCAGCCGCTCGTGGACGCAGAACTCCTCGAAGGTCTCGGACGTTTCGACACCGTCGAGGTGTGCTGGTCCACTCCGATGCAGTCCCTGCGCGAAGACGGCGACGGAGTCGTCGTCGAACTCCTCGACGGCGGCGCACTTCGCGAGGTGCGTGCGCGATACGTGGTCGGCTGCGACGGAGGGAAGAGCCGGACCCGCCACATCATCGGAACCGCATTCGACGGTGTCACCTCGTCCACGCGCTGGCTCGTCGTCGACCTTGCCCATGATCCCCTCGGCTCGCCGAACAGCTATGTGGGCGCCGACCCCGAGCGGCCGTATGCCTCCATCTCGATTGCCCACGGCATCCGGCGCTTCGAGTTCATGCTCATGGACGACGAACACGACAGCGAGGTCGACGACATCGGATTCGTGCGCACACTTCTGGGTCTGCATATCCCCCGCCCGGAGGATGCCGAGATAATCGCGTACCGCATCTACACCCACCACTCGCGGATCGCGGGCGAGTTCGGCCGCGGCCGCATCTTCATCGCGGGCGACGCAGCCCACCTGATGCCCGTCTGGCAAGGGCAGGGATACAACAGCGGTGTGCGCGACGCGGTCAACCTCGGCTGGAAGCTGGCTGCGGTGTGCGCCGGGCAGGCCGACCCCGACTTGCTCACCACTTACGACGCGGAGCGACGCGGGCATGCCCGAGCCATGATCGACCTGTCGACCATGGTCGGACGGGTGATCTCGGTGCGCGACACGCGTCTTGCCTGGTTGCGCGACCGGGTGCTTCGCGCGGCGGCGGCGCTCCCCACTCTCAAGCGCTACATCCTCGAGATGCGATTCAAGCCTATGCCGCGATACGAGACGGGAGCGGTGGTGCCGCTTCCCGGTAAGGATTCGCCGGTCGGCCGGATGTTCATCCAACCCGAGGTCGTCACCGAGAACGGCCGGTGCCTGCTCGACGAGGCGCTCGGAAACTGGTTCGCGGTGCTCTGCTGGAACAACGATCCCACCGCTGTGCTCGACAAGCCCAGCGTGGAGGCGTGGTGCAAGATCGGCGCGCGACTCGTCGCCGTCGTTCCTGCGGCCCAGATCGGGCAGACCTCGTACGACGAGAGCGTGACGGTGGTCGGCGATCCGGGGCAGCTCAAGGCGTGGTTCGACGTGCACCGCGAGTCGGTCCTGTTCCTGCGGCCCGACCGCTTCGTCGCTGCCGCAGGCATCGCGCAGGACGCGAGTCTGCTGTCGACGCGACTGTTGAGCGCACTGCACATGGAGAAATTCGTGGCCGACAGCCCGTCGGGCGCCGCCGCGGGCTGACGAGCGCCGACATTTCGGTAGAGGGTTCGACTATTTGCTTGACGGTGGTGCCTCTGTTGGGGAACAGTGTCCAATGACAAGACGCATCGTCTATCGAACTGAGTGGCCGCTGATCCGACGGGCGTGAGGAATCGGGAATGAACAAGGGTCAGGACAGCCGCACCGAACAGCTTCCGCTCGAGGACTTCGTCGTCGTCGACCTGTCCGTCGGTGTCGCAGGCGGATACGGGACCCGGCTCCTGGCAGACGGCGGTGCACGGGTTCTGAAAGTGGAAGCCGCGGACGGCGACCCGCTGCGACGCTGGTCCGGTTCGGGTGCCGAGATCGGGGACGGCGAGAGCGGTCCGCTGTTCCAGTTCCTGGCGGGCGGCAAGGAAAGCCTCGTCATCGACCCCGGGGGAGCGGATGCCGCAGAGCAGGTCGCGTGTCTGCTTGCGAGCGCCGATGCGGTCATCTGGTCGTCCGACTCGCCCTTCGCGAGCATCGCAGAACTGCATCCGAGGCGGCTGAACTCCGACCATCCGCATCTCGTCGTCGTGTCGATCAGCCCCTTCGGGCTGGAAGGCCCGTGGAGCGATAGGGCTGCAACCGAATTCACGCTCCAAGCGTGGTCCGGTGCGATCGTCGGCCTTGGCCGTGGCGCGCCTGATCGCGCGCCGGTTCAGGTGGGTGGCCGGGTGGGGCAGTTCGTGACCGGCACCTACACCGCCATCGGGGCACTGACCGGACGTGTGAATTCGCGTTTCACGGGTCGTGGGTGCCTCATCGACCTGTCGATGCTCGAGGCGATCGTGCTGAGCCTGACGTACTACCCAGTCACCTACCACGACGTGATGGAGCGACCGTGGCGCACCGAGCGGGCACTGGTGCTCCCCGGCGTGCAGCAGGCTGCCGATGGCCTGGTCGGAATGGCTTGTGGCACGCTGCAACAGCGTCAAGACCTCTACGTGATGATGGATCATGCGGAATGGATCGAGGACGACGCCATCATGTCCCGTCCGGCCGAGGTGGCGCCCCTGATTGCCGAATGGGTCGCCGCGCGCACCGTCGACGAGATCCGAGAATTGGCGATCGCCTTTCGAATCCCGAACGCTCCCGTCGCTGATCCCGGCAACGTTGCCGCACTCGACCACTTCCAAGTGCGCAAGGTATTCGTCGAAAACCCGTACGGGAAGTTCCTGCAGCCTCGCCAGCCCTTCCGGATCTCGTCGTTCACTTGGTCTGCGCCACAGCCGTCTCCGCCTCTCGGTGCACACGGCGACCTGACCGGACGCATGCGCACACACCACGACGGCGACGGTATCGACTTGCCGTTCGCCGGACTGCGGGTGCTCGATATGACGGCCTTCTGGGCAGGCCCCACCTCGACTCATCTGCTGGCCTTGCTCGGCGCCGATGTCATACACCTCGAGTCCGTTGTGCGGCCGGACGGTGGCCGACTCGTCGGCGGTGTGTCGGGTGACACCGAAATGTGGTGGGAGCATTCACCTATCCATCTCGGCGGAAACGCAGGCAAGAAGAGCGTCACGATCGACTTCACCACCGATGAAGGGCGCACACTGCTCGAGCGTCTCATCGAATCCTGCGATGTCCTCGTGGAGAACTTCACACCGCGAGTCCTCGATCAGGCCGGATTGAATTACGAGCGGGTACGGGAAATCAGGCCCGACATCGTGATGGTGCGTATGCCGGGTTTCGGACTCGACGGCCCCTGGCGCGACATCGCCGCATTCGCCTACTCGATCGAGGACGCCGCGGGCCTGACCTGGATGACGGGATACCCCGACAGCAACCCTCTCGAACCCTCCTGCATCGGAGACCCGAATGCCGGTATGCACGCGGTGTACGGCCTGTTGCTGGCGCTCGAACACCGAGCGGCCACCGGCGAGGGCGCGCTCGTCGAAGCGTCGATGATCGATGCGGCACTGAGTATCACCGCCGAGCAGATCATCGAGTACACCGCGACCGGGTCGATCCTGACGCGACAGGGCAACCGAGGGCCGGACGCCGCTCCGCAAGGGTTGTACCGGACCAAGGACGTCGACGAGTTCGGCCGGCTCGACAGTTGGATTGCGCTCGCCGTCGAGGACGACACTCAGTGGGGTGCGCTTGTCGAAGCGCTGAGCGAGATCCCGGAGCTCGAGGATTCTCGGTTCTCCTACCGTGCAGGGCGTTTCGAGCACCACGACGAGATCGACAAACTCATACAGGCGTGGTGCGAGGAACGGGACTCCGAGTTCATCGTCGACCTCCTGTGGAGTGCAGGTGTCCCTGTTGCGCGGATGATGCAACCGCACCGCCAGACGGAGATCGAGCAGCTGAGCACGCGGAGGTTCTTCGAGGACATGGAACATCCTGTCGTCGGTCGCTACCGGCAGAGCACCCTGCCGTTCACCATGACCGGACTGCCCGACCGTCTTACGCAGCGACCGGCACCGCTGCTCGGGCAACACAACGAAGACGAACTGAAAGCGCTCGGTGTCACCGACGACGACCTGCGCGCATTGGAACAAGACGGCGTGATCGGCCGGGCTCCCGCTCGGTGAATCAAGTACTGAACTCGAGGAGCGCACATGTCGAACAGTGAACCGCCGTCGGCCGAAGAGATCATCCTCTATGAGAAGGATCCGGCCTCGAAGATCGCGACCATCACGTTCAACCGGCCCGACCGTCTGAACGCTCCGACCGTCGAAGCGCGACTGCGCTACGCCGACCTTCTTCACCGGGCGAGCATCGACGACGACGTGAAAGTCCTGGTGGTGCGGGCCGAAGGAGACGATTTCGGCAGTGGGGTCGACCTGCCGGACTTCATGGCCGGTATCGAGGACGGAGACTCGGCGGAGCGCCTCAAGGAGTTCCGGATCGACGACCCCGACGTCGTCTATCCGCCGAAGGATTCGTACCGCAACATGGGCAACTACGGGCCGTGGTTCGCCGACGCGCAATCCGGCTGCCGGAGCCTGCAGGAGTTCAACAAGATCAGCATCGTCGAGGTCAAGGGCTACTGCTACGGGTGGCACTTCTACCAGGCAGCCGACGCCGACCTCGTCATCGCGTCCGACGACGCACTGTTCGGACACGCAGCGTTCCGCTACGTCGGTTGGGGCCCGCGCATGTGGACATGGGCGATGACAATGGGAATACGGCGCTTTCAGGAGATGGTGTTCACCGGCCGACCGTTCACCGCCGACGAGATGTACGAGTGCGGCTTCCTCAACAAGGTCGTGGCCCGCGAAGACCTCGAGGACGAGGTACAGACGTACGCGAAGGCGTGCGCGCGCAACCGTCCGACCGACACCGTCGTGATCCAGAAGATGTTCTTCCGGATGATGAAGCAGCATCAAGGTGAGTACATGGGGAGTCTCCTCACCGGTATGGTCGAGTCCATGGGGCGGCTCGTCCGTCCGGACGAGCACGAGTTCCATCTCGATGCCGAGATGATGGAGGCGGGGCTGACGAATTCGGTGAAGGCGAACGACGAGAATTTTCCCCCCGAGTTCAGGCTCAGCAAGGCCGCACGGCTGCGCCCCTAGTCACTGTTGCGGTCCCGGTTAGGATCACCGACTCATGAGCACAACTCCACGACTGTCCATGCGCGAGCGTCAACGCAACCTGACCCGGCAGAGCATCCTGGATGCCGCCCTGGAGGCGTTCGCCGACCGCGGCTACTTCGCCACCACGGTCGACGACATCGTGCAGCGGGCCGGCATCGGGCGAGCAACCTTCTACCTGCATTTCGACGGCAAGGCCACCGTGTTGCGCAATCTTCGCGACGCGCGGATGGTCGAGTGGCAGACCAAGGACGGCTTCAACTGGGGACACAAGCAGGCTGCATCGGTGCGGAAATTCTTCGAGCGGATGGTCGACTTCTATCTCGAGGCGCCGATCCTCTACAAGACGCTGCACGAGGCGCGCGCAGCCGATCCGGAGTTCGCCGCGGAACACATGCGCACGATGGAGGAGTTGGTCGTCGAATGGTCGCGCACCAAGACGTCGGCAACCACGGAGCAGCTGCGTCTCAGTGCCGCGATGCTCTACTCGATGCTCGACTACTTCATGCATCTCTGGCTGATCCAGGGGTGGGAGATCGAGCGTGAGCGCGCGATCGACGCGATGTCGGATGCACTGCTGGCCGCGATGCGCTGAGGTCAGGTATCGGTCTCGAAGACCGTGCGCAAGGCGGCGTAGACGTCGTCGAGGAAACGCCGGGTCTGGCGTGTGCGAGGGCGGGCGACGAACCCGCCGTGGATCACCCCGGGGTAGACATGGAGTTCGACGGGAGTGCCGGCGCGGGACAGCTGCGCGGCATAGTGCAGGTTGGAGTCGAGCAGCGCGTCCACGTCGCCGATACCGATGAATGCCGGTGCTGTGCCGCGCAATTCGTTTGCTTCGGCTCGGCCGGGCGCGGCTGTTGCCGGTGGTGTCGTGCCGGAGAGTTCGCCGAGATACGCCCGCCACGAGTGACGTTCGGCCTCGAGTCGCCACAGACCCCAATGCCCGGCGCCGCCCTCGAGGGCAAGGAGGGAACCGTGCTCTCGGTCGTCGAGCATCGGGTAGACCAGCAGTTGCAATGCGGGCTGGGGCAGGCCCATCTCGGCGAGGCGGATGCACAGCGCGGTGGCGAGTCCGGCGCCTGCGCTTGCGCCGCCGATGACGAGGCGGCTCGGGTCCACGCCGAGTGCGTCGGCGTTCGCGAGGAGGTGACGCCAGACCGTCTCGGCGTCGTCGAGCCCCGCGGGGTAGGGATTCTCGGGTGCCAGACGGTAGTCGACCGACACGACCGCGCAACCGATGTCGGTGGCGAGGAGGTCGAGCCGATCATCGTTCTCGTCGAGGCCACCCATGATGAACGCACCGCCGTGGAAGTACACGACCGCGGGGAGAGGGCCCGGAGTGTCCCGAGGCCGGTACCAGCGGACGGGGATTCCTGGTCGCTCGGCGGTGCCGGGGACGACGTCGTCGACCCGCTCGACTCGGTCGTTCGCCGGGACGCTAGGGGGAGTGACCTTGGCATAGGAAGCGCGGATGGTGTCGATGCTCGTGGTGTCCCACCGGGTCAGGTGGTCGAGCTGTGCGAGTGTTGCCGGTTCGACCCTGCGATGCACCGCGACGGCGGGCTCGGTGGGGCCCTCGAACACCGGAAGCGAGGAGATGCGGGTGTGCAGGCCCGTCGCGAATCCGGCGAGGTCGGTATGGCCGAGTGTGTCGACGACCAGTGCGGGTTCATGTCGGGCCCGTACGCGCTCTGCGAGTTCGGCGGCAAGAGGATGCGTTTCCGGCGCGTCGAGGACGGCGATGCGGCTCGGATCGGCACCGAAGTGATCGGCGGCCACCGAGCGGGCCCATTGCAGGGCGCGGTCGCTGTCGTCGAGTGCGCTGTCGGGGCGAACGGGGACTTCGACCACCACGAGGCCGTCGTCGGCGAATTCGCGGTAGGTGTGCGAATTGTCGCGGGTCAGGATCAGCAGCAGAAATCGACCCGCGGGAGCATGCTGCGACGCGAAGGTTCGGACGATCAGCCCGGCCCCCACCTCATGGGAGTCGTTGCTCGCCATCCCATCCCCTGTCTCGAATAGTGCACAACAGTGTGTAGTAAATGCAACTCGACGGTATCTGATGGCATTGGGCGCCACAAGGTTCCGCCCGTGACTCTTGACGGAGAGCGGACCACTCGACCAGTATGTGTGTATATAGAACCAAAGTGTTCGTTAAATACACAAGCCTTCGGATCACTCATCAGACCGAGAAGGAGCCGCACGTCATGACGGAAGCTCGGCAGAACTCAGCCCCTCAGATCGACGCTCCGAATGCGACGGAGGTCTTCGCGGCCTGGCTCGCGGAGTTCGCCGCAGCGATCGAGAACGGCTCGGAGGTCGAGTTGGGGGCATGCCTGCATCCCGATGCCACGTGGCGCGACTTCATGGCCTTCCCGTGGGACTTCCACCACGCCGTAGGCGGCGAGCAGACTGCCGGTCGGCTGATCGAGCTCGCCAAGGAGTGGAGCGCGTCCGGCTTCTCGGCAAACAACGAGCAGCAGCCCTTCCTCTCCGGCGACGACGTCATGGGATTCTTCGACTTCACCACCAACGACCGGATCGACCGGGGATTCGTCCGGCTCGTACGTGATGGGTCGCGGTTCGTCGCGTTCACGCTGCAAACCCAGGTCGAAGCGCTCAGTGCATTTCCGGAGGCCACCCGTCACCGCCGCCCCGAGGGCAAGGTCTACGGCGTCGTCCCGGGCCGCACGCGCTGGGCCGACGATCGCCGAGGCGAGACGTCGTTCGAGGACCGCGACCCCACCGTGCTCGTGCTCGGCGCAGGACACAACGGCCTTGCCCTCGCGGCGAGGCTGGGCGCCCTCGACGTCGACACACTGGTGATCGACAAGGAAGCGCGTATCGGCGACACGTGGCGCAAACGCTATGCATCGCTCGCATTGCACAGCACCGTCTACGGCGACCACCTGCCGTATCTTCCACTTCCCGCGACCTGGCCTGCGCATACCCCGAAGGACAAGTTCGCGAACTGGCTCGAAACATACGCCACCACACTCGACCTCAACGTGTGGACGAGCACGACCTTTCTGAGCGGTCACTACGACGAGGAAGCCGAGCGGTGGACCGTACGTGTGCAACTGGGCGACGGATCGATCCGCGCATTGCACCCGCGCCACTTCATCGTCGCGGGTGGCATGTTCGGTTCACCGCGCATCCCGGAGATCAACGGACTCTCGGAATACCGCGGTGTCGCAGTGCATTCCGACGAGTTCCAGGACGGCGCACGCTACGCGGGCAAGAAGGCGCTTGTCATCGGGTCGGGGGTCAGCGGACACGAACTCGCACACGACCTCTGGGAACACGACGCCGACGTCACCATGGTGCAGCGCACGTCGACCTACGTCGTCACCTACCCGAGCTACCACAAGTACTGGTCGACGCTGTTCACCGAAGACATGACGCTGACGCCGGACTTCGCCGACCAGATGACCTACGCCCTGCCCAACGAACGGGTCGACGAGTTCAACAAGGAACTCGTGCAGCTCGCGAAGGCGGCCGACAAGGAGCTGCTCGATGCACTCGAATCCCAGGGATTCAAGCTCAACTGGGGGCCTGACGGCACCGGGATCATCGGTGCACACATGTCCGGCAAGGACAGCTACCAGATCGACATCGGGGCATCCCAGCTGATCGCCGACGGTCGCGTCCGCCTGAAGCAGGGCGTCGAGGTAGCAGAAATCAAGGACGGAACGACGGTGGTATTCACCGACGGGTCGGAGCTGCACGACGTCGAGCTGATCGTCTTCGCGACCGGCTACCACCAGTTCTGGGGCCACTTGAAGCCGGTCCTCGGATCCGCGGCGGCGAAGATCGACAAGGCGTACGGCCGTGCCGCCGACGGCGAGTACGCGAACACCTGGCGCCGATCGGCGCAACCCGGACTCTGGTTCGGCACAGGATTCATCCGGATGGCGCGCTTCTACACCCGATTCACGGCGCTGCTGATCAAAGCGATAGAGGAGGGCATCGAGCCGATGGATCCGGAAACCCGCAAGCCGTAGGGCTCGACCCGAACTTCGGTGTTCTCAACGGCGTATATCGCTGTCGAGAACACCGAAGTTCATCGTCCGCGCAACGCGCCTCGCTGGATCTTGCCGGTCGCAGTCTTCGGGAGTGCCTCGAGCACGTGGACCTCGCGGGGCCGCTTGTATGCGGCGAGACGTTCACCCGCGAATGCGACCAGTTCGGCCGGATCGGTCGTCTCTCCCTCTCGCAGCGACACATACGCGACCACTGCTTCACCCCGATACTCGTCGGGCACGCCCACCACCGCGACCTCGAGGACCGAAGGGTGCTCGTAGAGAACGTCTTCCACCTCGCGCGGCCATACCTTGTAGCCCGAGGTGTTGATCTGATCCTTGATGCGATCGACGAGATAGACCCAGCCTTCGTCGTCGATGATGGCGACATCGCCGGTGTGCAGATGCCCACCCGGAAGCGTGCGCTCGGTTGCTTCTTCGTTCTGCCAGTAGCCGGGAATCACCTGCGGCGCGGTGACGACGAGTTCGCCCTCCTGCCCCGGTGGTTGCGCGCGTCCCTGAGCGTCGACCGTGACCACCTCGACGCCGCGTGTCGCGACGCCGACGGAGAGCGTCCCGCTCGGACTGTGCACAGGAGCCGCAACACCGGGCGGCACAGCGATACCCCCGCCGGTCGTCTCGGTCATGCCCCAGATGTTGTGGAGGTACACGCCGAACCGGTCGCGGAAGGCGTCGATCGTCGCGGGCGGGATCGGAGCCCCACCGGAGTAGATGCGCTTCGCGCTCGCGAAATGGTCGGTACCTGCGTCGGGGACGCCGAAGAAGGCGTTGAACGCGGTGATCGAACCGACTGTCGTCGTGACCTCGTGCTCGCGGATGGTGTCGAGCGCGACCGACGCCTCGAACCGTCCACTCATGCTCAGGGTCGCATCGCTCATGAGTGCGATCCCGGCGTTGAGTGAGAGCCCGGTGATGTGGAACATCGGAGCGATCGCGTAGGAGACGTCGCCGGCGGCGAACCGGATCCACTCGGCGTAACCCGCCACCGCGCACAGAAAATTGCGGTGGGTGTTGAGCGCGCCTTTCGGTGGCCCGGTCGTACCGGAGGTGTAGGTGATGAACGCGATGTCGTCGCCGTCGTGCATGATTCGCGTCGGACGCTGACCGCGTCGTGCAGCGAGAACTGTGGTGAGGTCGCCGTCGGGGGAGGGCGCGGGATCCGGTTCGGTGAACACTCGAGGGTCGTTCCGCGTCTGGAAGTCGCGCGACGACGCCGAGAGCAGCCACCGTACCGGGGTTCCTACCAGCGCGTTGCGCGTCGCCTCGTCGGTACCACGGGCGACGATGATCCCCGTGGTGCCGGAGTCCTCCACCAGCCGCCGTAACTCCTCGCCCCGGTACATCGGGTTGAGGGGCACGGCGATGGCCCCGGCCTTCCACACGGCCAGCAGACTCAGCGGGTAGTACGGGATGTTCTGCAGATAGATACCGATCCGGTCGCCTGAGCGCACACCCCGCGCTTGCAGCTCGGCGGCCAGCGCATCGGTCAGCGAATCCAGGGCGGCGGTATCGATCGCGCCGTCGAAGTACCGGATCGCCGCGCGGCCCGGTCCGGCGGCGACCCGCTCGCGCCACGCCTCGACGATCGAGCCGGACACGGTCACCGGTCCGCGCCGACTGCGTGCCGGCCAGCGATCCAGGCGAATGTCATTGCGGGGCCGAGCGTTCCGCCGGGGCCACCGTACGAGGCGCCGGTCGGCGACGAGACGTTGCCCGCCGCATACAGACCCGTGATCACGTCACCGTCGAGATCGATGACGCGGGCATACTCGTCGACCTTGGGTCCGCCTTTGGTGCCGATGACGCCTGCGGTCAGTTCCATGGCGTAGAACGGTCCGTCCGTGATCGGGCCGAGGGTGCCTTCGATGCTGCCCTTCTTGTACGGGTCGCCCCACCACCGGTCGTGAGCGCTCTCGCCCCTGCCGAAGTGCGGGTCCTTGCCCGCCGCGACGTTCGCGTTCCACTGTTCGACGGTGCGTTCGAGTTCGTCGCCGGGGATGCCGAGTGCCAGAGCGAGGTCGTGAAGGGTGGGAGCCTCTGTCAGCCACGGGGGTGTGGCGCCGGTGTAGGGCCGACCGGTAGATCCGTAGGTGGTGAGATAGGTGTGGTCGAAGATCAGCCACGCGGGCAGGTTGGCGTACTGGAATGCGGTGACGTCCTCCTGGTGGAAGGCACCCACGACCGAGTTGTAGCTGACGGCTTCGTTGGTGAAGCGCCGCCCGGTGCGATTCACCATGATGCTGCGTGGTCGTGTGCGGTCACCGTTGATCATTTCGAGGTTCATCGAATTGATGCCCGCGGGGAGTTCGGTGATGGGGATCCACCAGGCTTCGCGCATGTTCTGAAGTGCAGCTCCGGCACGCATCGCCATGCGCAGGCCGTCGCCGGTGTTGGTGGGGATCGAGGCGGGCTTCGTGACGTGACCGCGGAGGAATGCGGCGCGGTATTCCTCGTTCCACTCGAATCCGCCGGTGGCGAGGATGACAGCCTGGGTGGCGCGGAGGGTTTGCCGTCCTTCGGCGGTCTCGACGACCACACCCGTCACCCGACCGTTCTCGACGATCAGGTCGTGTGCCGCTGTCGACAACTCGATTGTGACGCCGACGCGCAGGCACGCGTTCAGGAGATGGCCGACGAGCCCCCCGCCCATGCCCCGTAGGTCTTCGGCCTCACGACGTGCCTTCTCCTCGTCGGTGGGCGCCTTGGGGACTGCACACCCGATCGCGGTCTCGTCCATCCGAAGGTAGGGGGAGTAGTAGGGGGTCACCTCGACCTTGTCCTGCCACTCGCCCAGAGTGGAGAAGGGGAACAGTTCCTGCCCGAGTGTCCGGCCACCCTCCGGCCTGCCGCCGGGATTGGACGGGTGGTAGTCGGGAAGTCCTGGCACGGCGAAGAACTCGACGCCGCCCTCGTCGGCGAGTGCACGCACCATTTTCGGTCCGGCGTCCACGAAGGCGCGTGCCAGGCGTTCGTCGAGGATGCCGCGTCCGAGCGACATCAGGTAGGTCATCGCGTCGTCGGTGCTGTCCGTCGCGCCGATGCCGGGCATGTACGGGTTGTTCGGGATCCACAGGTGGCCTCCGGACCACGCGGTGGTGCCGCCGATCCGGTTGTTCTTCTCGACGACTGCGACTCGCGCACCTTCGTGTGCTGCAGTGAATGCGGCGGTGAGTCCTGCAGCGCCGCTGCCGAGGACGATGACATCGTATGTTTCGGGTTCGGACACTCCGGCCTCCGGTTCGAGTGGGCTCTTGTGGGGTGGTGTGATCCCGCTTACCATAGCGAACGTGCATCAATAGAGACCAGGTGTTCAATAATTACAACACGACGCGATGAGATGATGGGCGAGTTACCTATGCGGGAGACGTACGACGTAATCGTTCTCGGGTCCGGAGCCGCCGGTCTCACAGCGGCGCTCGCCTCCGCACTCGAGGGTGCCGACGTCGCGGTGTTCGAGAAGTCCGACCTGGTCGGCGGCACCACTGCCCTCTCCGGAGCAGGAATCTGGGTTCCCGGAAACCCCGTCGCGGCAGGCAAGGGCGTCCAGGACTCGCTCGAGGAAGGCATGACGTATCTGTCCAGCCTGTCCAACGGCATGATCCTGCCCGAGCTGGCCGAAGCACTGATCTCCGGTGGCCCCGGCTTCGTCGAATTTCTGCACGAGTACACCGATCTACGGCTTCAGCTCGTCGAGGGCTATCCCGACTACCACCCCGAACACCCCGGCGGGAAACCCGGCGGTGGCCGGACCCTCGAGCCCGGACTGTTCTCATTCGCAGGGATCGAAGAGTGGATCGACCGTATCGCCGGCGACATCCAACGCATCATGCTCGTCGAAATGCCGCTCGGCGGCGGGACGGGCGTCATCGCACCCGAGATTCTCGCTGCCCGCGCAGAAGCAGAGGAAGAAGGGTTGGGCCGCGCACTTGTCGGCGGCCTCCTGAAGGCGTGCCTCCAGCGCGGGGTCGACCTCCGGACCGGAACCCGGGCACTGCGGCTGTGTACCGACGACGATGTCGTCGACGGTGTCGAGGTCGAGACCGCCGACGGAGTGCGCGCAGTCGGGGCCTCCGCTGTCGTCCTTGCGACGGGAGGATTCGAATACGACCCGGACCTCGTGCGCGACTTTCTGCGCGGCCCGCTGACGCGTCCCATCGGTGCACCGACCAATACCGGTGACGGCCTGCGAATGGCTATGAGAGTCGGTGCCCGCCTAGGCAATATGCGTGAGGCGTGGTGGTCTCCTTCGGTGCCGTGCCCCGGCATCCGGCGCGACGGGTCGCCGGTCGCGATGCTGTCGTCACGCGAGCGCGCGCTCCCCGGCTCGATCATGGTCAACCGTTACGGTCGCCGTTTCGCGAACGAAGCCGCGAACTACAACGCCTTCGGTGGTGCCTTCCATCATCTCGACGAGTCACGGCTCGACTACCCGAATCTTCCGGCGTACATGATCTTCGACCAGTCCACCGTCGACCGGTTCGGCGTGTTCGGCGCTCGCCCGGGGGCCCCGGTTCCCGAGTGGGTCACCCGAGCATCGTCCATCTCGGAACTGGCTGCAGCACTGGATCTTCCGATCGACGCGGTGACGGACACCGTCGCTCGCTTCAATGACCACGCGGCGCAAGGTGCGGACCCGGATTTCTCGCGGGGTAGTAGTGCGTTCGATCGTTTCCCCGGTGGAAGGATGGGCGATCCGGATTCCCCTGGCGCCACATTGGGTCCGGTCCGAACGGCACCGTTCTATGCCGTCGAGGTGATCAGTTCGGCGCTCGGCACGAAAGGCGGACCCCGCACCGACGTCGAGGGGCGGGTTCTCGATGTCGACGGCGACGTGATCGAGGGGTTGTATGCCGCGGGCAATGTCATGGCCAATCCCAGCGGGATGGTGTACGGCGGTGCCGGAGCCACCCTCGCGGTCGCGGGGGTGTGGGGGATCGCCGCAGGTCGGGCGGCTGTCGCAGACAAGGTTCCGGCGCGCTCCGAAGTGGCGCAGACCTGAGTGAACGCACGGACAAGCCGATTCGGTCAAAAGATGGACGCATCGTCTATTGACTTGCCGGACCATCCATCTATAGCGTGTGACTGGGATTACAGGACGACTCTCGATGCCACCTCTGATCTGAAGGACAGCCATGGCGACTCGGCGCTACCTCCACCTGAACCTCGTCGGCAACGACGTCAACCTCCACATGGGGGCTCCCGCCTACGAACAGCAGCACCACGCCGACACAGCCCTCGTCGATCCATTCGAACGGCTCATGACCTACGGGCACCTCGGCGACGAAGGGTTCTTCACCGCGATCTTCCTCGGCGACGTACCCGGCATGCCGAACTCGCCTGCCTTCGACGGCGGACCGGCCGAGCCGATCACCGCGCTGACCGCGATGGCCCGCGAGACCAAGCACGTCGGGCTCATCGCCACCGCGTCGACGACGTTCTACGACCCGTACACACTCGCGCGTCTCATCGCCTCGCTCGACCAAGCGTCCGACGGCCGGGCCGGACTCAACGCGGTCACCACCGTCGGCGACGCACTCGCGCTGAACTACAGCAAGACCAGCCACCCCGACCGCGAGACCCGATACCGCCGCGCCACGGAATTCCTCGACGTGACCGAAGCCCTCTGGGCCAATCGTGAGGTGCGCCGCGATCCCGATGGCGTCACGCGGTACTACGCTTCCCCGATCAATCACAAGGGCGAATCCTTCAGCGTGATCGGCCCGCTCAACGTTGCACCGAGCAGACAGGGCCGACCGCTGGTCGCGCAGGCGGGCGGGTCCGGACCCGGTATCAAGGTCGCCGCACGGCACGCCGACATGGTGTTCACCGCGGCATCCAACCGGGAGCGCGCAGCCGCATACCGGGAGGACCTCGACAAGGCGCTCGCCGACGCGGGACGCCCCGTCGGGAGTGTCCCGGCCGTTCCCGGCCTCATCCCCTACGTCGCACGCACCGCGAAGGAGGCCGAAGAGCAGATGCTCGCCCTGGACGAGTTCGTTCCGTGGGAACTCCTCGCGCCGAAGGTGCTGGTGCAATTCGGGTTGGAGCCGATCTCGTTCGACAGCGTCGAAGACCGGTTCCCGTTCGAGAAGATGCCGAAGCCCGCCGACGTCGAGAAGACCATCAAGAGCACCTTCGGGAACTACGTCGGTCTCTACGACTGGATCGAGGCGCACCCCGGCGCCACCGTCCGCGAGGTCACGGCGCAGTCCCTCGGCCGAGGCGGTGCGCAGCACCGCAAGTTCGTCGGCTCGTACGACGACATCGTCGACGATTTCGAGGCCTGGTGGAGCGACGGCAACGTCGGCGGTTTCAACCTCATGTTCCCCGTCGGCCCGGCGTCGATCCGCGAATTCATCGACGAGGTGATTCCGCGCATGATCGATCGCGGCATCTACCGATCCACCCCCGACGACCGGCCGCTGCGGGAGCGCTTCGCGTGAGCCGTGCACTGCCGCGAGGTGAAAGGAACCGAGCATGCAGGAGACGTTGACGCCGCCGGGCCCGAAACCCGAAGGCTTCGACCCGGATTGGGTGCGGGCCAAACACGCCTACGAGCGTGCCAAGCGACTCCGGCGCGACGGAGTCGAGCAGTTCGTCGAAGTCACGGCCGAATTCTCGCACTGGGAGGACGATCCCTACGTCGAGCGGACCCCGCGCGATCCCGTGAACGACGAGGTCGAGATCCTGATGATCGGTGCCGGTCTCGGCAGCCTGATCGCCGCGGCGCGCATGCGCGAGGCGGGCCTCGACGGCATCAGACTGCTCGACCGGGCGGGCGGCGTCGGCGGAACCTGGTACTGGAATCGCTACCCGGGCATCCAATGCGACATCGAGTCGTACATCTACATGCCGCTCCTGGAAGAGCTGGGCTACATCCCCACTCAGAAATACGCCTACGGCGCCGAGATCCGCGAACACCTTGCAGCGATCGCCCACCACTACGACTTGGTTCGCGACGCGCTCTTCCGCACCACCGTCACCGAGATGGTCTGGGACGAGACGGAACAACGCTGGAACGTCCACACCGATCGCGGCGATCGTATCCGCGCCCGGGCGGTGGTGGTCTCGCCCGGCTCGCTCGTACGTCCGAAACTGCCCGGCATTCCCGGTATCAACGAATTCGAAGGGCACACCTTCCACACGAGCCGATGGGATTACAGCTACACCGGCGGAAACGAATTCGGTGGCCTGTCAGGGTTGCAGGACAAGTCGGTGGGCGTCGTCGGCACCGGTGCCACCGGACTGCAGGTGGTGCCTCACCTCGGCAGGTGGGCCCAGCAACTCTACGTGTTCCAGCGGACACCGAACGCCGTCGACGAACGCGGCAACAAACCCACCGATCCCGACTGGGCTGCGAATCTCGAGCCCGGTTGGCAGCGCGAGCGGATGGAGAACTTCACCCGTTACACCGCGGGCATGGAAAGCCACGTCGACCTCGTCGACGACGGCTGGACCCGGGTCGCCTCCGAGGTCACCAAGACTGCGATCCAGCAGGAAAACGAACGCCGTGGCACACCGATGACGCCGGAGGAGATCGGCGAGTTCCTGTTCGAGGCCGACTACAGGTCCATGGAACGGGTGCGTGCCAGGATCGACTCCGTCGTCACCGACAAGGCCACCGCCCAAGCACTCAAGCCCTGGTACAAGCGGCTCTGCAAGCGAGTCGGGTTCCACGACGAATTCCTGCCCACGTTCAACCGCGACAACGTCGAGCTCGTCGATACCGACGGCCGCGGAATCGAGCGGCTGACACGCGACGGGGTCGTCGTCGGAGGCACCGAATACAAGGTCGACGCGCTGATCTTCGCAACGGGATACGACGTCAGCAGCAGCTACACCCGCCGCGCCGGATTCGATATCATCGGTCGCGACGGAATCCACCTGAGCGACAAGTGGAAGAGTGGACCGCGTACCTTCCACGGCTTGCAGTCCCACGGATTCCCCAACTGTTTCTTCCTCGGGTACACGCAGACCGGCATCGCGAACAACTACACGCACACCGCCGAGGAACGCGCCCGCCACCTCGTCTACCTGCTTACGCAGCGCATCGAGCGAGGAGCCACCACCATCGAGGCAGACCTCGAGGCGGAGGACGGCTGGGTCGCCACCATGAAGGAACTCGGCAAGGCGGGCCAGGCCTTCTACGCGGACTGCACCCCCAGCTATCTCGACAACGAGGGCGACAGCGGCAATCCCGACGGCCTCGTCGCAGCCAACTACGGCGGCGGACCGATCCAGTTCTTCGACCTACTGGCCCGATGGCGGGACAGCGGGCAGATGGAAGGCGTCACGCTCACCTAGCGTCCTTGGTTCCAGTCACGGTTACGGAGTCGATTGTCAATGAGAGTCGAGATCATCGAAGAGCGATGCGTCTCTGCAGGCCAGTGCGCCGCAATAGCGCCCGGGGTGTTCGATCAGCGTGACGAAGACGGCGTCGTGGTCCTGATGGATGCGCATCCGTCCGAAGAACACTGGGATTCGGTTCGTCAGGCAGCAGCATCGTGCCCCGCGGTCGCCATCGCATTCGAGGAGTGAAACAGACATGTCAGAAAATTCCACGACCGACGTCGACGAGGCCGTTCTCAGCTTTCCCGTCGAACGCGACGCACGCTGCCCGTTCGACGTCCCTGCTGCACTTATCGATTCGGCGGCCGATCAACCTGTGCGGCGAGTCCGTATCTGGGACGGCAGCACGCCGTGGCTGATCACGGGCAACGCCGAACTGCGTGTACTGGCATTGGATCCGCGTATCAGCACCGACGATCGCCTGACAGGCTTCCCGCACTGGAACGCGGGCCGGGCCGCCATCGCCCCGATGCGACCCGACAGCATCTTCAACACCGACGGCCCCGGTCATCTGCGGCTCCGCCGCATGATGACACGCACTTTCTCGTACAAGCGCGTAGAAGCGCAGCGCGAGAAGATCCAGCAGGTGACCGACAAGCTCATCGACGACATGCTCGCCGGGCCGAATCCGGTCGACCTCGTGCCCGCATTCGGTCTACCGCTTCCGTCGTTCATGATCTGTGAGCTGCTCGGGGTTCCCTACGACAATCATGACTTCTTCCAGGAGCATGCCTCGGCCGCGATGGATCGGTACGCCACACCGGAGTTGCAGGAGCGGCTGTTCACGGCGATGCGCGGCTACATGCGCGAGGTCATCGAAGAGCGGCTTGCGTCGACGGAAGAGTCGACAGGTGTGATCTCGGAGTTCGCCGACAACATCCGGGCGGGCGAGATGACGATCGACGAAGGCGTTGCGCTTGCCAACGGGCTGCTGTCGGCGGGTCACGAGACGAGCGCAGGCATCATCTCGCTCGGAACGCTCGCGCTCCTCCAGAATCCGGAACAGCTCGAGTACCTGCGCCACAACGACGATCCCAAGGCCATCGCCACAGCGGTCGAGGAGCTACTGCGGTATCTGAGTATCGTCCACAACGGGCAACGCCGCATTGCTTTGGAAGACATCGAGATCGGTGATGTCGTGATCCGCGCCGGCGAGGGGGTCGTTCTCGACTATTCCGCCGGTAGCTGGGATGCCCGGACCTTCGACGATCCGCGGCACTTCGATGTGGCACGGGTGTCGAACAAGCATCTCGCGTTCGGATTCGGACCGCACGGGTGCATCGGCCAGCAGCTCGCCCGCGTCGAACTCCAGGTTGCTTTTGCCACGCTCATCCGCCGCATCCCGACCCTGAAGCTTGCCGTGCCCATCGAACAGATCGAGTTCAAACACGACCGGCTCGCCTACGGTGTCTACTCCCTGCCGGTGAGTTGGTGACCGGCAGGGAGTAGACCTGCGGCCCTGTGTCAGCTCTGACCCGGCGTCGTCATCGTGCTTCCCGCGGCAGTGCCGCCGTCGACGCGAAGGACGGCGCCGGTGACGTAGCGGGCGCGGTCGCTGGCCAGATAGACGGCGGCTTCGGCCGCGTCGTCGACGGTCCCCTCGCGGTTGAGGGGCCGCTTCTTCGACTGCGTGGTGCGCACGCTCGAAATCATCGCTTCACGCTCCTCGCCCTCGAGTTCGGTGGTCGACGACGCGAGCAATGTCGTCGGGATGCTCCCCGGTGCAAGGCAGTTCACGCGGATTCCATGGACGCCCAGGTCGATGGCCGCAGATTTCGTGAAGTGGATGACCGCGGCCTTCGACGCCCGGTACGTGATCACTCCTCTGCCTGCCATGATGCCGCCGATCGAGGAGGTGTTGATGATCGAACCGCCACCGTGCTCGGCCATGTACTTCGCTGCTGCTTGCGTCCCCACCATCACGGCACGCAGGTTGACGGCGAAGATCTTGTCGAAGGCCTCTAGGTCGTCGTCGAGGAAACTGGCGTGGATGGGCCCGGAGATGCCTGCGTTGTTGACCAGCACGTCGAGTCCCCCGAACGTCTGCACCGCGAAGTCCACCAGCGCCCGCACCTCGTCGATGTCCGAGACGTCGGTTTCCCGAAACACCGTGGCGGGGGCGAGGGAGTCGGCGAGGGCCTTACCTTCGTCGCGGTTCACATCGGCTACCACCACCCGGGCGCCTTCGCGGACGAAATGTTCGACCGTCGCGCGGCCGATCCCTGTGGCACCGCCCGTGACAACGGCGATCTTGCCGGTGAGTTCTGAAGACATGTAAGCACTCTCGCATCTCGAAGGGTTCGACGTCATGGCATCCATCTACTGGACGCATTGTCTATCAATAAGCGTTGCCTGCCAAGAGGGTTGCGATCACCGACGGCGGGGCCACGCTGGTGGCCTACCGGCGCCGCGACGCGAGGGGATCGATGACCGTAGGCGAGTGGGAGTCATCGCGATCGATGGGAACATGTGTTCGACTCGAGGTAGGGTGTGGAGCGCGCGGGTCGGTGAGGTGTCATGCCTGGGAAGCATCGGCCCGCGTGCGGCAACTTGGAGAGCGGAATCTTTCCCCTGCCGCCTCGGGTTGCCATTGCCTCATGACCCGCGGAAAGCCGGAGAACCTGGGGAAGGTTTGCCCGATTCTGCGCGAACCCTTCCCCTAAGCTGGAACGTGTTCTAGATTCTGGGGCAGGGTTCGTCGGAGTGGAGGGATGCACAGTGGAGTTCAACCTTGCTGATGTTTTCGAGACAACCGCGTCTGCGGTACCGGATCGCATCGCGCTCACGTACGAAGATCTGAATCTCACGTACGCGGAGCTGGACGCGGAAGCCAACCGCGCCGGGCAGCTCTTCTCCCAGGCGGGCATCTCCAAGGACGATCACGTCGCGGTATTCCTCAAGAACTGCGTCGAGCACGTCACCAGCATTCTCGGTCTCATCAAGATCCGCGCCGTGCCCATCAACGTCAACTACCGCTACACACCCAGCGAACTCGAGTACATCTTCACCAACTCGGATTCGGTGGCGGTCGTCGTCGAGCTTCCCGAGCATCAGCAGGTCCTCGCGTCCTTGCTCGATGCCTGTCCGCTGATCCGCACGGTGTTCGTCGTCGGCGAGGCAACGGAGGAGCTGAAGCAGGCCGCCGAGCAGCGCTCTGTCGCCGTGGTCTCCTTCGCCGATGCGCATGCTCTGCCCGCGACAGCAGAGTTCCCCGCGCGTTCGGGCGACGACCTGTATCTGCTGTACACGGGCGGAACCACCGGATACCCGAAGGGTGTCATGTGGCGGCACAACGACTTCTTCCGCAAGCCGCTCTCCGGCGGCAATCCCTATGGTGCTGAGCCGCGGAAGGATCTCGCCGAAGTCGCAGCGGGAGCGACGGAGTTCCCGGGCCTGGCGTTCCTCATCGCGGCGCCCCTCATGCACGGTGCAGCCCTCTACTCACTGTTCACGTTCTTCACGCTCGGGGCCCGGGTGGTCTTGAGGCGCGACTTCGATCCGAAGACGGTGGTCGAGGCTGTCGAGAAGGACAAGGTGCAGGTGATTCTCATCGTCGGCGACGGCATGGGATTGCCCCTCGTCGACGAGATGGAACGTCGGAAGGACGACGCCGACCTCAGCTCGCTGTTCTCCATCACCTCCGGCGGTGCCATCTGGTCGACGAGCGTCCGCGACCGCATGCTCGCCGTGAAACCCGACCTGTTGCTGCGCGACAACTTCGGCGCTTCGGAAACCGGCAACGACGGCGCATTCGACGTCGACGAAGACGGAAACCTGCGGATGCCGCCGAGTCCCAACATGATCCTCGTCGACGAAAAGCTCGAGCCCATCGCCCCGGGCTCCGACGATGTCGGCTACATCGCCCGTATCGGCAACGTGCCGCTGGGCTATTACAAGGACGAAGAGAAGACAGCCCGGACCTTCCCGACTCGCGCCGACGGCACGCGCTTGTCGATCCTCGGAGACATGGGTCGTGTGGAGGCCGACGGCACCATCGTGTTTCTCGGTCGCGGCTCGCAGTGCATCAACACCGGAGGCGAGAAGGTCTTCGCCGAAGAGGTCGAGTCGGCACTTCATGCGCATCCGTCGGTCTCCGACGCTCTTGTCGTGCCCGTGCCGCACGAACGCATGGGCCAGGCTGTCGCGGCCGTCATCGCCACCTACCCGGAAGCTGGGGAACTGACGCTCGAAGAGGTGCAGGAACATTGCCGTAAATCGTTGGCAGGATACAAGATTCCGCGCTCTATCGTAGTGGTAGACGAGGTCAAGCGCACCCCCGCCGGCAAGGCGGACTACCGGTGGGCCACCGCTCAGGCTGCGCAGTAGGCGACGAACACAGCAATACCGACAGATGCACCTCTTCGGAAGAAGAGGTGCATCTGCGTATGCGGCCCTCGATCGCCACGGTCGTGTTCAGGGCCGAGTGTGCCGGGCGCGACGCTCCGCCTCTGTGAGCGCGCGTCGGACAACGGCCGACAGTGCGACGAACGATTCCAGCTGGCTGGACCCCGAAGGTTTGATGTCGTCCAGTTCGGCTGCGATGGATTCGCTCTCACTGCAAAGTTCGGTAGCAAGAGCGCACTGATCATTCAGCGACTTCAGTTCTGTCAAAGGCCAACTCGCGTCGATAATCCGATAGTCGCCGCGCTCTCTCAGTCGAACTCCACGGGATGCAAGGGAGATTCGAAGTGCCTCGTTCACCTCGACGGAGCGGTCGGTGACCTCGATCCACCTCTGCATCGCGTTGAGCTTCGATCGCTCGCTACGACGCTTGCCTGATCCGAACAGTGACAGCTTCATTCGCGATTTCCCCTCTAATCGAGATGATTGTAGCTGCAATATCGTGATCTTGTAGGCGATTTGGCGAGGTACCGACTGCCGCGCGCCCACCCGTCCGAGTACTCTTCGCCACAGGCCGACACGCTCGAACGAGGATGACGACGAGCCCGTCGGATCTGCGAGCTGACGCGCCTCAGTCTGCCGCTCGATCGAGCTCGGCATCGGGTCGGGCGGGCGTAGCCGCAATGCGACGAGGATCGTCGTCGGGAAGCGATTCGATCAGGATGCGTCGCGGGTGCGCCGCAGAGCCCGCCGCCAGATACTTCTGACCGGGACGCACGCGTCGGGCCTGATCGGCTATCTCGTCCGTGACTGCAGGAATGGCGGGTTCGTTGAGTGCGTCGCGCACGATCCGTCGTGGGTCGTATTGTTTCAGGTCCAATGAAGTCGTAAGCCCCATTTCACGTTCGGCGCTTCCGCGCGTCGATTCGACGAAGTCGCGCAGTGCCCGCACAGTGCGGGCGAGCCGATGGGCGTAGACGGGAAGCCGTTGGGGGCCGAGCACGACCCCCGCGATGATGGCGACGAGGAACAGTTTCTCGAAGGTCAGGCCGAACATGGTGTGGATTCCTCATTTCGGGACGATCTCCTGTCGTGCAGCGTCGTGATGACGAGTGCGGCGCCGAACAATATCGACATCGGCAACGCGACCACGAACATGGACAGGACGTCGGCGGCCGGCGTTACCAGGGCACTGAACAGCGTGATGACGACGACGATGACGCGCCAGCTGCTACGGAGCTTGGCTGCGGAGACGATCCCGACGTAGTTCGACATCGCCAGGAACACCGGAAGAACGAAGGCAATCCCGGTCGCCAGAACAACTTTCATCACGAAGTCCACGTAATACGACGCATTGAGGATCGTGCTGTCCTGATCGGACGAGAATGCGGTGAGCACGCTCACCATCCGGGGAAAGATCAGGAATCCGAAGGCGCACCCGGCTGCGAAGAGCGGGGCGGCCGCCGCAGAGAACCCGACGACATACTTCTTCTCCCGGCGCGTCAGACCGGGGGTGACGTAGGCGAAGAACTCTCGCAGCCAGATCGGACTGGACAGGATCACGCCTGAGAACAGTGCGATCTTCAGCTGGAGGTCGAACGCACCGGTCACGGTGTCGTAGTTGAGGCTGGCCTCCCGAGAGAGCGCCAGCTGCTCGACAGGTTCGCGCAGGACGTCGAGGATCTGATCAGAGAGAGCGAAGCCGACGATCACGCCGATGAGCAGCGACACCGCCGCGCGAACCCCGCGACGTCGCGCTTCGCGCAGGTGTCCGGCGATCGGCATCGTGCCTCGCGCGGCGGTGGTCGCGGTCATGATGCGCGTCGGTACGGAACCTGGGTGAGGTCCGCGGTCTCCGCGTCGATGGTCGGATCACTCACCTCGTCCTTGAGGATGCGCATCGACTGGCCCACGCTCTTGGCGAGCGCCGGAAGCTTGGTCGAGCCGAAAACGAGGAGGACGATCGCGAGGATGATGAGAGCGTGCCAGCCGGTGAGGTTGTTCAGCATGGTGTTGTCCTTGAATGGGTTGGATGAGTGATCAGTTGGGTGTGCCCGGGCCCATGCCCGGCATTGCTCCACGGGGAGGTTCGCCGCCCATCGGCGCACCTTCCGGCGGAGCACCACCGCCGGTGGGTTCGGTCGTCGTGTCGACCGCGACTGCCAGCGACCCCACGTATCCCGAGTCGGTACTGCCGGAGAATGTGCCCATCTGCAGGTCGTATCCGTCGCCGAAGACGTTGTCGTTGTCGAGACTTCCGATCCGGGCCAGATTCTCGGCCGACCCCGCATAGGTATCGAGCTCGTAGACCTCGTTGAGCATGTCCTGGGGAAACGCGATCTGAGAGGTCGCGATCGCGTTCTCGACGTTGGTCGCGGAATCGACGTCGAGGTAGACCTCGAAGTGAATGTGGGTCCAGCGGCCGGTGTAGCAGCCGGGCACGATCGTCTCGAAGGTTGCCTTGCCGTCGGCATCGGCCACCTGAATCCCGCGCAGGTAGGTCTCGTCCTCTACACCTTCGGTGTACATCGAGTACCGGCCCTGCGCGTCGCACTGCCAGGCGTACACGGCGACCCCATCGAACGGGGTGTTGTCATTCGCCATGTCGGTGACCGTGAAGGTGAGGGAAAGTGGAACACCGTCGGCGGTGGTGCCTCCATCGAGGCTCGACGTGATCTCGCGGCGGACGATCCCGGACTCCTCGAGCACGTTGACCCCGTTCGTGCCGTCGGCCGGATAGGGGCCGTTGGTCTCGTCGGGGATTTCGCCGGCGGGTGTGCTCACGGTGACGGCGGTGCTGCCGATCCTCGAGGAACACGCGGCCAGCGCCAATGCACCGGCACCGGCACCGACGACGCTCAGCACTCGGCGGCGGGTGATCAGAGTTGCGATATCGAAGCCCGCACCCTGATCGACGACGTCCTCTGTGGGGCGGTCGAGCAGGCGGCCTTGGTATGCGGGTCCGTCCGGTGTATCAGTGGGTTCGGGAACGCGGCTCATGTTCGTCTCCTCCGTGCGTCGCTCAGGGGTTCAGTGATAACCACAGTCCCAGCCGACGCCGGGGGAGCCCTGTGTCGTCGCTGGGTGTTTGCCGTGAGCGGTTTGCACAGTCGGCCGGTCATCTCACGGCAGGCCAGGATGCGTGCGGGTACCGTCTCGTGGATGACGAACTTGGACCACGGAGACCCTGGCGACGCTCCCACTGTGCCGCCGCCGTTGACGGAGATCGTGAACGCGGCCCGGCCCTCTGCCGCCGAGGAAGCGCGGACGGTCGCCGCGTCGACGAACACGGGTACTCTCGCAACCCTCACCAAGGAAGGCGACCCCTGGGCGTCGTTCGTGACGTACGGGCTCGTCGGAGGCTCACCGGTGTTGTGCGTGTCGCACATGGCCGAGCACGGACGCAATCTGGCGCGCGATCCACGAGCGAGCATCGCGATCGTGGCACCGGACCCGCAGTCCGACCCATTGGCCAGCACTCGAATCACCCTCGCCGGGTATGTCGAACGTCCGGAGGGTGAGGAGCTGACCGCCGCGCGCGAGGCGCATCTGGCCGCCGTGCCTGCGGCGCGCGTCTACATCGATTTCAGCGACTTCTCGCTCTGGGTTCTTCGGGTTCAGCGCGTGCGCTGGGTGGGCGGGTACGGACGGATGGATTCGGCCACCGCCGAGTCCTATGCCGAAGCGTTGCCGGATCCGGTGATCCCGGCGGCCGGTCGCGCGATCGCGCATCTCAACGACGACCATGCTGATGCGCTGCTGGCGATGGCCCGAAATCTCGGCGGATTCCCTGACGCCACCGAGGCCACGTGCGTCGGAGCCGACCGTTACGGTCTGGATCTGGATGTCACCACGCCGCGCGGTCGGGCACTGACCCGCGCCGGATATCTGTCACCGCTCGATTCCGCTGCTGAGTTACGTGCGGCCACAGTAGCTTTGACACGCGCAGCACAGGCCTCGTAACCCGGGCGCACGATCATGGATATCCGCCGCCGCGTCGCCGACGCTCGCGTGGCCCGGCTCGCCACAGCGGATGGATCGGGCGTGCCGCACGTGGTGCCGATCGTGTTCGCTTTCGACGGCGACACGATCCACACCTGTGTCGACGACAAGCCGAAGACGACGCGGCAACTGCGACGCTTGGCCGACATTGCAGAGAATCCTCGGGTGAGTGTGCTCGTAGACCACTATGAGGATGACTGGTCCCAGCTGTGGTGGGTCCGTGTCGAGGGCATCGCCACCGTGCACGATGCCGATACGGACGCCGGAGCGGCCGGACTCGACGCGCTGGTCCGGAAGTACACGCAGTATCGGGTGCAGCGGCCGTCGGGGCCGGTGATCACCATCGACCAGCTGAGATGGCGGTCGTGGTCGCCGTGAGCCACGACGACGCGTCCCGGTCGAGTGCGGCGTCGGATCGATGGCGGGTATATCTGTCACATGCGTATCGGAATCGTCGGCCTGTCTCGGGGCCTGTACATGGCCGGATTGGCACGCCGGATCGGCATCGAGGTGATCGCGGTCTGCGATGCTGACTCCGAACGTATGGCCGACGCACGCGCAGAGTTTCCGGAGGCGCGGGCAACCGGGGATTGGACCGAATTGCTCGGTGCCGGTCTCGACGGTGTTGTGCTGGCCAACGACTTCGACGCGCACGCGGAATTGGCCATCGCGTTCCTGGATCACGGGATTCATGTGTTGTCGGAGACCGCGGCCTGCGCGTCCGAAGACGAAGGACGCCGGCTCATCGCTGCGGCCGAGCGTTCCACGGCAACCTATTCGTTTGCGGAGAACTATGTCTTCCATCCGCATACTCGGCTGCTTCGGAAGTCAGTGGATTCCGGCGAGCTGGGCGCACTCACGTTGGTGGAAGCCGACTATCTGCACAGTCTGTCGCCCCAGGACACAGCCGCTCTGATCGGCGACCCTGCACATTGGCGTGGACGTATACCGCCGACCGCTTACTGCACGCACACCGTCTCACCGCTACTCGACCTCACCGGAGCGTGGCCCGTGGAAGTCAGCGCCTTCTCCATCGGACCGGATGATGCTCGCCCCGCCGCCGTTGTTCTCGCCATAAGGCTCTCCGACGGCACCCTGGCCGTGGCCCGCCACGGTTTTCTCGCCGGCGAGACCGGTAGTCACTGGAGTTGGGTATCGGTGCGCGGTTCCCATGGCATGGCCGGGTCGGAGCGCGTCACAGGAGAAGAGGCGTGGTCCGTGCGAGTGCGTCTGGAGGGCTGGGCGCAGGCGGACGGGCTGGTGCGTGAGCAGATCCGCGTACCCGACCCCTACGTTGCGGACGACGAACCCATCGATCGCATGGCAGAGGGCACCGTCGTGGTGCTCGAAGGATTCCGTGCGACAGTGGAACACGGCACTGCACCGCTCATTCCGGTGCATCGCGCCGTCGCGGCATCATTGGTCGGTGTGGCAGGTGCGGAATCGCTCGTCACCGGTTCGCGGCCAGTGCTGGTTCCGGATGTCCGCCCAGAACATCTGAGGCAGGAGGTGAGGGCTTCACCCAAGCGCCTCCAGTGAAAGACGTTACTGCTGAGACTATTCGAGGTATCCGAAATGAACGAGCCGATCGCGTTGCCGATCATGTTGATCGGCTTCGGGCCGGTTGCGCAGCAGTACGCTGCCACTGTCCGTGCCCGCCGTGACGAATTCCGGATTCGATACGGGGTGGAACCCCGCGTCGTCGCGATTCGGGGACGAACCCGGCAGGTTCTCCTGCCGGACGGTGAAGCTCCACCCGCACGGGAATTGTGGACTCCACGCACGTCAGTGGCAGACCTGTTGACGCGTACCTCACCTGTCGTCGTTGCGCAGGCGGTCCCTTCCCACCCAGAGGGTGCTGGAGAGGCATTGAACGACGGCCTCACCGCACTTGCCCACGGCGCCCACCTGGTGACGGCAACGAAGTCGCCCCTGCTGACCGGATGGTCGCGGCTACGGGATGCTGCACTCGAACATGGTCGCGGGGTGCGTATTTCAGGTGCAACCGGCGCTGCGTTGCCTGCCGGAGACATCGCACGTGCCGGTTTGCGCGGCTTCGACGTGCGCACCATCCGTGGGTGTGTCAACGGCACCGCAAGTTTCGTACTCGATCAGCTCGGTGATGGTGCGGCCCTCACCGAGGCCATCGCGATCGCGCAGGACCGAGGTATCGCGGAGGCAGATCCCTCGGCGGATCTCTCCGGAGCCGATGCCGCGACGAAGCTACGTCTGCTGGCAGGGCTGCAATGGGGATGGGACGTCAGCGCCTGCGAAGTCGAAGCGGAGCCGATCACCGCTGCCACCGCCGACCGCGCCGCGCGTGTGAGTGAACGCGGCGCGGTTCTGCGGCACGTCGCGTCGGTGAGCATCGATGATCCAGGCCGCGTCGTCGTTGCACTTCACGAGTTCGCACGATCCGAGCCGCCCTTCGGGGTTCTGGCCGGCCCGGACAAGGCGGTCACGTTCGGATGTGGCGATGCGGGGGACATCACCGTCTCCGGTGGTCGATCGAGTCCGCTCGGGGCAGCCCTGTCCATGGTCAAAGACACATTGTCGCTGGCGATCGATCCTTCGACCGGGCTCGGCTGAGTGTTCCCGGTGAATCGGGACAGCTGTCCCTTTCCGTCGGGACTCCGTGCGTCGCAATCTTTCCGCATGGCGGTTGACGTTGCGGGATCGAGAGTGGAAGGGGCAACAATGCGCACTCCGAATATCAGAGAAGATGAATCGACACCAGCGGTCCTTGCGGACACCCCGTCGGTGCCCTCGGCGCCGAGCGCGGTGTGGGCATGGACCGGCGCTGTCGCCGGTCTGGCCGGTGTGGTCGGTATCCAGGCCAGCATGGCGATGGGCGCAGCTTACGACGAGAACAACGCGGGCAACGCCGTCGCGATCACCGCCGCGTTCGCCGAGCAACGTACCGCGATGCTCGTGATGCACCTCAGTCTCACCATCTCGACGCTGCTACTGCTCATCTTCGCTGCAGGCCTGTACCGGCGCTTGCAGGCGGGGCTGCCGGAGTTCAGCCTTCTGCCCACCGTCGCGGCATTCGGCCTGGTGCTCACCTCGACGGGGACCCTGCTCGGGACCGGCCTCGACACCGAGTTGCTGTTCGGCCTGTCCGACACCGACAAGATGGTGCCCGAGGTGGCGGTGTTCGCGTCACATTGGATGGGCACGATTCCGTGGCTGTGGGTCGGTGCCGGACTCAGCGGCCTCGCCGTCGCGGTGGCCGCACTTCGGCACCGCGCCGTACCGCGCTGGCTGGGGTGGACGAGTCTCGTGCTGGGCGGATTGACCACCCTGCTCGGGGTGTCCCCACTGCAGTACATGGCAGGATTCGTCGGACCGGTGTGGGTCCTGTTGGCAGGCATCGGATTCGCGCTCTCCGAGCGAGTGAAACGATAGCGCGACGCCCGGTGGTCCGCGGGTGCATACTCACTGCACCATGAACGACGCCTCGGCCACTGGGAAAGCGGCGGGCACCGGAGCACCGGTGTCCGCCGCCATCGTTGCTGTCGCCTCGTGGCTGCTCGCCTGCGCAGCCGTCGTCGTCTTCATGGCCGCACGTCCCGTGCTCGACGCCGACCAGTTGTTCTTTCTCGTGGACGTCGTCGGGGCGGCCGTGTACGGCACGGTGGCGGGGGTGGTGCTCGCGCGTCGCGCGCACCCCGTGCCGATCCTGCTGGCGGTTGCCTCCATCGGCGTGGGTATCGCCGCGTTGTCGTACAGCTGGACCGAATTGGCCCTGGTGCGTCCCGAACTCCCACTCGGAATCCTCGAGCCACGCCAGAACACCGCGTGGATACCGGGCACACTCTCGTTGTTCCTGGTGGTGCCGTGGCTCATCCGCGACCAGGCTGCCGACACCGCCACCCGCATCGGTCTCGGCGTCGGGGCTGCCGCGACCGCATGGTTCTTCTGGGCTCGCACCTACACCGAGATACCGGCGGTCTGGTTCGTCGGCCCGGTCGTCGTGACGGGTTTCGCGACGGCCGGGTATGTCGCGTGGCGGTGGCGGCGGGGGCCGGAAGACGAACGTGCCGGGATGGGATGGCTCGTCTTCGGCAGCGCGCTGATGACCGCTTCCTACATCCCGCTCGCGGTGCCCGGTGTTCCCTGGATGCTCACGCCGCTATTACATCTCGCGACACAGGCGTTCTATCCGGTGGCAATCCTCGCGGTGGTGTTGCGGCAACGCCTGTGGGGGCTCGATCTGGCGGTCAGCCGTGCGGCCCTGGCCGGTAGTCTCGTCGCTGTTCTCGCCGCGGGATATGTGGCGGTGGCCGTCGTGGTGTCGCTGGTGCTTCCGACGGACGGTTCCGTGTTCGCTCAGGCCGTTGCGGCGACAGCTGTAGCGCTCGCCGTCCAGCCGGTCCGGGCATGGCTGACCCGCCGAGTGCATCGCCTGGTCTACGGCGACGGTGCTGATCCTGCTCGTGCCGTACGGACCCTGGGGAGGCACTTCGCAGGGGCCGAATCTCCGGAGGTATTGCTCGGTGAGCTCGCCGCCGGTATCGGTACCGCGCTGCGTCTCGAATCGGTGGAGGTGCGGCGGGCGAGTGAGACGATCGCGCGCTGGGGCGAACCGTCGAGGCCGGCAGAGGAAGTGCCGCTGCGTGACGGTTCGCTCGCGGTCACCGCCCCGCCCGGGGAAACGCTCGGGGCTCGCACTCGTGATGCCCTCACCGAATTGGCGTCTGTGGTGGAAGCCGGTCTCGTGGTGTTGCGAGCGGCCGAGGATCTCGAAACCACGCGGCGTCGTCTCACCGAGGCGCGACTCGAGGAGCGCCGCACCATCCGCCGCGAATTGCACGACGGACTCGGGCCTTCCCTCGCGGGCGTTCGGCTGGGTTTGCAGGGTGCCCGGAATCTCATCGGCACCGACGTCGACGCGGCCCGTGATCTTGTCGACGAACTGTCGAGGGAACTCGACAGGCAGGTCGACGGCGTACGCGAACTGTCGCGTGGCCTTCTTCCGCCGGTGCTCGACGAACTCGGGCTCACCGCCGCCCTCGACGAGCTCGCCGCGAATCATGCGCGCGCCGGTTTCCGCGTCGAACTCGAGACCACTGCGGACGCGTCGGGACCGGTCGCGGTGGCCGCGTACGGCATCGCGTCGGAAGCGATCCTCAACGCCCGTCGACACTCGGGCGCCGATGGCTGCCGGGTGCGCGTCGGCCATGACGACGACTTCCTCGTCATCGACATCTGTGACGACGGAACAGGACCCGCGCCGGACGCGCGTGTCGGAGTCGGTACGCAGAGTATGCGCGAGCGGGCGTGCGGAGTGGGAGGCACTGTCCGGGTCGAAAACGCCGAGCCGCGCGGCACCGTCGTGCGTGCCCGGTTACCGTGGTGCGGGCCATGAACAACGATGAACAGATCCGGGTTGCGGTGATCGACGACCATCCCGTCTTCAGACTGGGCATGGTCGCCTTGCTCGGCACGCTGGACGGCATCGATGTCGTGTGCGAGGCCAGCTCTGTTCGCAACGCTCTCGACGTCGTGACGGGCGACGTCGACGTCGTGCTCATGGACATCGAACTGGGTGACGGGTCGGGCATCGACGCCACCCGTAGCCTGCTCTCGAAGTTCCCCGGCCTTCGTGTTCTGGTGGTGACCATGCACGAGGACGAGGACACACTTGTCGCATCGGTACGGGCGGGGGCACACGGATATCTGGTCAAGGGCGCAGATCCGGCGGGTGTCGAGCGGGCGATCCGGGCGGTCGCCGACGGCGAGATGATCGTCGGAGCGGCGGTTGCGGCCAAGGCGCTCGGTGCGATGGCTTCGTCACGTGCCCTGGCGCCGACGGTGTTCCCGCAGCTGACCGGCAGGGAACGCGAGATCCTCGATCTCGTGGCCAGGGGCCTCGACAACGGGACGATTTCGCGTCGTCTCGTACTCAGCCAGAAGACGGTGCGGAACCACGTTTCGAACATCTTGGGGAAGATCGGTGCGGCGGACCGGGCGACCGCCATCGTGCGAGCACGTGAAGAGGGGCTCGGTCTCGGGTGAGGGAATTATCTTCGACGCAAGCCCGGTCGTTCACGGCCGGGAGGACGTCAAGCCGTACTGTGAGTGCGATAAGAACGGTATGGGAGTAACAAACAGTTCGTCCGGTATGTCTACCAGCGTGGAGGCTGATCTTTCGGTGTTGTCGTTCGAGTCGACGGTGCCACGACGGTATGTGCATCGACAGTCCGTATCGGAGGTTTTCCTCACCGATTGCGTCACCGGCCCGGAACCCGACCGGTTCGTTCTTGGCGCGCAATGGCCGCGGCTCCACGGCTTCTACCGCGGCCGGGCCGGCCGGTACGACCCGATGCTCCTCGCGGAGACCCTGCGGCAAAGCGTGATCTACCTGGCACACACCCGCTATCGCGTCTCGCTCGGTCAGCGATTCGTGATGCAGACGATCGAAATCACCGCTGAACTCGATCAGCTCGAGATCGGTGCGGGGGCGGCCGAGGTCGCGGTCACCGTCGTGGTGTCGAATGTGCGGCGACGAGGCTCGCATGTCACCGGTCTCAGCGCTGCCCTGACGTTCGAGGTCGCGGGCCGCCGAGTCGGATCGGGCCACGGCCGTGCTTCGGTGCTCACCCCGGTCGAGTACGACACCGCTCGATGGGGTGAGAGCGGGCCGCGGGCAATAGGTTCCGTGCCCGACGGTGTACCCCTCGATGCGGCCGCGGTGGGCATGGTGGCCGACGGCGATGTCGTCATCGGGGCAACGGCACGACGCGGGCGATGGCAGGTGCTACCCGACCTGTCCCACCCGGTGCTGTTCGACCATCCGTCCGATCATCTTCCCGGGATGCTCATGTTCGAAGCTGCGCGCCAGGCGTCGCGAGCGGAGCTCGGGCTTCCGGATGCGGATCTGGTGTCGATGAGCGTGCAGTTCCAGCGGTTCGTGGAACTCGACCGTCGAGCCGAGGTGGTCGTCTCGTGCGTCGATGATGAGCCCGGGCGCGCGCATGTCGTATTCGAACAGCACGGAACGTCGATGGCCTCGGCGACGCTGACGTTGGCTTCTGCGGTCGATGTACGTTCGGGGCGCGGAACCCGGTCCGGTGTGTAGACGCGCGTCAGGCCATCGCTGGGTCGCGGACCCAACGAGCGCCTCGAATCTTGTCGCTGTCGAGTCGGCGCTCGGGTGCCACGATGCCCGGCAACAGGAACTGCCACATTTGGTCGATACGCTGTTCGAGATCGGTGCGCCGATCCAGCACGTTCGAGACCATCTGGACGCCCGTGAAGGCGGAGATCACAAAGCGAGCCAGCACCGGTGGTTCGATCGTGGGAAGGATATCTTCCTGGACGATCGCTTCCTCGACGAGACCTCGGCAGGCTTCGATCCAGTCCTGGTACGGCCCGGGTTTGCCGGGTACAGCGCTCGCACTGAACTCGAGGGTCAGCCGGATTCCCGCCCGCACGATCGGATCCTCGACGATCTGTCGGCCCATTTCGTGGCAAAGCATGACGATCTGTTCGAGCGCCGAGGCGTTGGTGGTGGAGATGGCTTCCACCGCGGCGATGGAGATGGTGTGCTGCCGATCCATGACCGCTTGCGCCAGGTCGTCCTTCGACTTGAAGTGGAAGTACAGGGCGCCTTTGGTGAGCCCACTGCTCGCTTCCACGATCTCCCCGAGGCTCGCACCCTCGAACCCCAGTCGATCGAATGTCGCCGCGGCTGCGACGACGATCTGCTGCCGCGTAGCTACCGCGCGGGCTTGTCTGACCACACCCCGTGTCCTTTTCTCGATGATGTCCCGAAAGGCGAGTCGTGACGAACCCCGACAATCGGCCTCCCCCGAAGCGCACGGTACCAGCCGACCCTGAGGAAACCGCAGACCGTGCATCGGCCCCGGAACCGGCACTGCATGTCGCGGTGGTGGGTGCCAGCGGTTTCCTCGGTGGGGCAGTGCTCGACGTGCTGCTGGCCCGGGGTGTCACGTGCACCGCGATTGCGCGCCGCCCACCGGCGCCCACAGGACCATCGATGACGGGGGTGGCCGCAGATCTGGGTGATCCGGCAGCACTCACCGCCGCGCTTGCCGGAGTCGACGTGATCGTGCACGCCGCGTCCTACACCGGCTCCGACGAGGCCCAGTACGAGCAGATCAACGTTCTCGGCACCCGGAACCTGCTGGCTGCAGCTGCGGCGCAAGGCATCGATCGAATCTTCTACCTCAGCACGATCGGCGTCTACGGTCCGGGGCCGCACCGGAACGTCGGTGAGGGGGAACTCGAGCCCAACCCGGTCACGGCGCTGAGTGCCAGCCGTCTTGCCGCCGAGAATCTTGTGCGCGACCACGGCGGGCTCGTGTTGCGTCCCGGGTTCGTCCACGGACCGGGGGACCGGTGGTTCCTGCCCGGGCTTGCTCGTATCGTGTCGACTCTCGGGGTCTGGATCGACAACGGTGTCGCCGGGCAGTCGGTGATCTCGCGCCGCGACGTGGGTCGGCTCACCACCGCTCTTGCGGTTCGCCCGCTTCCCGACGCGATGCGCGGGGGCATGCTCCACGTCGCCGATCGGACTCCCACGAGCGTGCATGATCTCGTCCACGTCGCTGCCGCCCAAGGGTTGCTCACTCCCCCGACCGCTTCCGTGAGCTACGAACAGGCGCTGCACGTGGGGCTGGAGCGCGGATTGTCAGCGCGTCACATCGACCTGATCGGACACGATCACCACTACGCCAGCACTCGAATCTGGGCACATACCGAGCTGGCCACCGATCCCTGATCGATGGATCATTTCAGGTGCGGTTCACCCATGTTCTCACTGGCAGAGACCGTTTCCGGGTGGTTTCGTCCGACGGGATGCATGTGTCGCCGGAAATGCGGTAGACTTCACCCACCGAGCAATACCGGTCGATTGGTATTGTTTGCCGGGGAGGGCATCGATACGAGTAATTGCGAAAGCACTTCGACGTATCGACGGGTGGTAGATCGGCGGCTGTGACGGGACGAAAGACGGTGAGGTCTGCACCGGGGGGTCCTCATCGTTCTGACCCGAGGGGTTCCGTCGGCGTATGGCGCCGACGGAACCCTGGTCGTCCGCGCACTCGGGGGGAGGTGTGCGCGAACTGTGCCCCCGTTCGGGGAGGGGCGGGGGCATAGAACAGACTATGTGAGTTTGCGGTTGCGTGCATTGCCGCGCTTACCCGGCCCCGTCATCTTGGTGAGAATCCAGGCCTTCTGGGAGGCGATCCCTGTGGTTCTCCAGCGGTGCAGATCACGGTGAGTAGTTGCGGTGTCCGGGCGCGGCTCCGCAATGGCACTCGTGCGTCGGAGCGGGACTTCGAGTGTCCGGATTGTTGTGCCGATAGTCCTACGTTGCACCCGGGTCTCCTACAAGATCATGAGGACCCATGTCCCTTGACCGTCAGGAACTTTCATGCGATCGATAGTCCGCGCCACCTTGATCACCATGGCAATTGTCCCGCTGTCCGTAGCGGCACCGGCACTGGCCGCAGCGGCCGACGCCGACGACGTCACCTATGCCTTCGGGGTCTACGGAGCCAACGTGACCAACACGATCACCAACAACACCGGTGGCGTGTTGATCTGCACGACCTCGCTAGCTTCTGCGCCGGGAGGAATTCTGCCACCCATCTGGGAAGTGACGGGACCGGGCCAGACTCTCTATGCGTCGAGCGAAGTGCAGCCGGGCACCACCACGCAGACGGTGACGGACATTCCCGACGGCTCGTACGTTGCCTTGGCGACGTGTGGCAACGCCGACAACACCGCGATGTGGGCATCGGATTATCCCGGAATCGGGGAGATTCTCGATCTGTTCCCGATGGACACCTTCGCGGTGCAGCAGGCGTCGATGGTCGTCACTGTGCCTGCCCCGACTCCAGGTCTGCCGGCTCCGGATGCCGGGCTCGCACCTTTCGGGAGTAGCTGACCGAAGCACTCCGAGCAATGATGTGGCCTGCGCCGTAAGGCGCAGGCCACATCATTGCAGGCGTGATCAGCGACGGGAAGGATGAGCCGTCTCCTGGAACGGAGGCCATTCCGACGCGCGGCTATTCATCGCAGGCAATCCCATCCTTGTCCCTGTCGAGATGGGTTCCATAGCCCGGTTCGCCTCTGAGGATGGGAGCAGCGCCGGCTGCTCTTGCCTCTTTGCAGTTCTCGTATGACACGGACGGCGACTGGGGAGCGGGTGGAGGCGTGTACTGAGTTGCCGGAGGTGGAACCGTGTTTTCCGGCGTCGAAGGCGCGGTGTCCACGGGAGGCTGCGGCCGATTCCGAGGTGTCCAAGGCGCACCACACAACTCGTCGCCTTCGGTACCCATCGATTCTCGCCACGCGGCATCACTGCACGAGTACTCGAGCGACGAAGTAGTAGTTGGGGCCGGAGCGGCTTGCGTCGTACGGGCGTATGGGGTGGTTGTTTGTGTCTGAGTGGAAGGCGAAATGCTCGGGGCGCGACTCGATGTGGTGGGCGGGGGCGTAGTCGTGGTTGTTGTAGAGTCCGCCGAACTGGTTGTGGTTGACACACCTGGGTTGGAGGCCGACGCCCCGCCATCGCCGAGAGTTGCCCCGAGCGCGACGAACCCGACGAGACCGGCTCCTAGCATCCACGGCCACTTTCGACGCTTCTTTCCTCCTGTCGGGGATGGGGTACTGGTCGGTTCAACGGGAGCGAATGCGCGGGTAGGAACATCGCTGTCCTTCGGCCGTGTCTGGTTCGTCCACTGCTGCCCGTCCCAGTAACGATCGAGGGACGGATCGTAGGGGTCGGGATGCCACGCGGCGGGAGGATTCATGCTTGATTTATTTCTGAAGAGAAACTTCCGCAAGCACGTCGTATGGGCGGAGTGGTTTGTTACAACGCTTCGAACAAGCATCAGCGACATGCTCGAGAGGAGTGAATCCTGCTCCGGAATTGCGGGGGCAGGCAGATTGAGCAGCGCAGCGGGGCACTCAACCAGTGCCGGAAACAGTCACCGCCGACGCCGGGAGTTCGGTGCAGCGGTGAGTGGCAGGCGACGGCCCGAGACTCAGAATCCGGGTATCGAGGGCAGCTCGGGCAAGGGAAGCGCCGGCGGCGGAGGGAGCGTCGGCAGCTGGATCTCGGGCAGGCCGGGAATGAGCGGCGCGGGTTCGGGTGCGTCCGGTGTGGCGGGCGGCGCGGCACTCTCTGTCTCGGCGGTGGGCGCCTGAGCCGGTACCGGGGTCTGCGGCTGGTAGGTGATGGGCTCCTCGGCCTGTGCCGGCGCTACAGGCGGTACGGCGCTTGCCGACGGGGCTGCTTCAGGGGTCGGGATCATCTCCGAGGTCGGCGCGGGTTGTGGCGGTGCTGTTTGCCGCGCGGCCGGTGGCTGTGTGCTCTGCTGAGTGACTGCGGGTTGTACGTCGTCCTCCGAGCCTTGCAGCACGACGGTGCCGAGGCCGATCGCAGCTGCGAGAGCGACGACACCGCCGGTAAGCGCTAAGGCGCGACGTTTCGGCGCAGGCGGTGGCGTCTCATGGGTGACGACAGCGGCGACGTTGCCGGGTTCGTTGCTCGGTGCGGGCAGTGCGGGCAGTGCGGGCAGTGCGGTCGGCAGCACCTCCGTCTGCGACAGTGTGTGGTCGGCGAACTCGACCGCTGCGGGGCGCGCCAGCAGCGCCGCGCCCTCTGCCGCTACCAACTCGGGTTGTTCGGGCACGATCACCGGCAGGTCCAGCCACGACTCCATCACCGAGGCGATCAGCGGGATATTCGCACCACCGCCGATCAGCACTGCAGCATCCGGGGTGCATCCCGAGCGCTGGATGACCTCGCGGGTGAGGCGGGCCGACGTCTTCACGGCGCCGTCGATGAGCGAATCGAAGCTGTCCTGAGAGAGCAGTAACAGGCCGCCCTCGCCCGTCAAGCACACTGCGCCCTTGGTGGACAGTTGCTCCTTCGCGTCACGACACCGTGCGGTGAGGGCGAGCTGGGCTGCCGTATCGGCAGGCCGCGTGAAGCGTTGCTGGTGGAGCTGGTCGTCGAGGACGAGCTGGTCGACGAGGTCGCCGCTGATCTGGTCCGAACGTGTGGTGCTCAGTACCCTTCCGGTGCTTCGGTCGACGACGGTGACGGTGAGGCCGGAGCTGCCGAGGTCGTAGAACACCAGCGTCTCGTTCTCACCGAGCTCCCCGGACATCTCCAGCATCTGGAGCGCGGCCGTCACCTCGGGGACCAGCTGGAAGTGGCCGATCTCCAGCCGGGTCATCGCGGCCTGGACGGCACCGGCCTGCGCGTCGTTCTGGTACGCGACTCCGATGGCCTCTACCTGCTCGATCTCCCTGGTTTCGGCAAGCATCCACTCGATGGAATCGCCTGCCAGTTCCCCGGGGCGTTCGAGAGTCGCGGTGATGGGGCGTGATCGGAAGATCGAACCGTCGGGCGTCTCGGCATCACAGCTTGCGAAGCGCACAGCGCTGGCCCCCATCGAGACACCGAGAACTGAAGTCATGAAGCCGACTATAACGGTCTGATTACGGGAGCGCGCACGAAGCGGAACGGGACGGCAGGGGCTCGGCGGCGGCGGCGATTCGGGAATGTCGGTGTGCCAGCATCGAACTCGGACAAAAAGGTCATTACGGACTATGCGGTCCATGTGGACGTTGCAGTGAGGCACCGTGGTTCAGTGCGCCGCACCCAACTCGACGAGTAGCACGCCGGCGATGATCAAGCCGATTCCGACACCCATGATGGGACTGAGCTTGTCCTGGAACAGAATTCGTCCCGCCAGCGTGGTCAGCGCGATGCCGATGGCGGTCCAGATACCATACGCGATACCCAGCGCGAGTCCTTCGGCGAGTGCCGCGGAGAGCAGGGTGAAGGCCGCCACGTAGCCGACGCCGACAGCGCCGTACCAGCGTGGATTTCCTAGGGCGGCAACGCGCAGGCAGAGGGTGGCGCAGACCTCGGTGAGGATCGCGCCGATCAAGAAGATCCACGCCGTCACTGGGATTCCTTCGCCGGGTCGTTCGCCGTGTGCGAACCGAGTTCGACGACCAGCACCCCTATGGCAATGAGCGCCAGCCCGCACGCCATGGCGCTGCTCATCGGTTCGTCGTAGAGGTGGGCGGACAACACTGACGTCGCAGCTACACCGGTTGCACCCCAGATTCCGTAGGCGACCCCGAGCGCCATCCCGCGGCGCAGGACGAGCGACAGGAAGCCGAATGCGCCGATGTAGCCGATTACGACGACGGCGTAGAACGGGGGCCGATCCAGGGCTGCCTTCAGTGAGAGCGTAGCGGCAACTTCACCGATGATGGCGCACAGTAACAACATCCACGTTCGCATGCTCGATCTTTCACAAAGGTTGTAGGCAGGGCCGATGCTTCCCGATTCTCGGTGAGGGGGCGGTTATGTGCGAATTGCCCGGCGACATCGCACACAACCGCCCCTTCGGCAACTACGAGAAAAACCTGAAAGCGACTGATGTCAAGATCATTTCATGAGAAGCAGGGATTCTCTTGGGGTCAGGATCTGACAGTGCGCCTGCCGATCCGTTCGTGTTGGTGATGTGATTCGGGATACGATAAGGTCCGTTATGCTGCTTGGGGGCCGGGGTTGCAGCTCGCTTCGGTACTGGTGTGGCGCGCTGCTGTCCGGATGCGATAAGTCGGGGCGCGCCGTACGCGAGGATTCGAATGTCGCACGAGTTACACCACTTCAGCATGGGAATCTGGGTTTTCTTCCAGGTCTATGCCACTTCTGCTGTGGGTTCCTATGTCGGGTTGTCCTGTGTTCGGCAGGCAGCGAAGGACCCCACCCGTTCGGGTAAGGCGCGATGGCTGGCGATGGCAGCATTGTCGATCGGCGGGATCGGAGTCTGGCTGACGCACTTCATCGGCATGATGGGTTTTGCCGTACCCGGTACGGTCATCCGCTATGACCTAGGACTGACGGCGTTTTCGGTCGTACTCGCCGTCGGGGCGACGTTCTTCGGTCTCTGGCTCATGTACTTGCCGTTCACTTCGAAGTGGCGAATGCTGCGTATCGCACCGCTGGCGGTCGGTGGACTGGTCATGGGCCTGGCAGTGAGCGCGATGCACTACAGTGGGATGGCTGCTATCCGGATCCAAGGCGTACTCGGACACAATTCGGGCTTCGTCGTTGCATCCGTGATCATCGGAATCGTCGCGTCCATCGCAGCGCTGTGGCTCTCGGCACACGCTGAACGGATAGTCGTACGTATATCGGCAGCGCTGATCATGGCCTGCGCGGTGGTGGCGTTGCACTACACCGGCATGGCCGGGGTACATGCCACCGTCGATCCGGCGGCTGCGAAACCTGAGGGCTTGAGCGTGTTGTCGCTGCTGTTCCCCGGTTTCGTGCTCGGCATGATCGCGCTGGCTCTGCCGATCACGCTGCTGCTGGTGACTTCCAGCCGCGAGGAGCGTGCGCGCGAGGATGCAATCGCGCATTGGAATCGTCCGGCCGACGCGGTGGGCCGCTGACCTTCGAGTGTGTGACGGATGGGGCACTGCAGCGACCGAGCGGCGTGCCCCGTCCGCACCCTCGGCCGTCCGTTGTGCAACAGAAATGTGCCGCCGATGCTCGTCACTCCGCGAGATAACGCAGCATCACCACGGTCTCGAAATGTCTCGTTTCTTCCAGTCGGAGCGGGAGGCGCTTGTCCAGCTCTGGAAACATCGGCGTGCCGCCACCGAGCACCATGGGTGAGACGAACAGCTGATACTCGTCGATGAGTCCGTGCGGAATCAATGAAGCTGCGAGGTTCGCGCCGCCGACTTCCATGACGCCGTCGCCTTCGGACTTGAGCCTGCGGACCTCGTCGACTGCGTTCTCGCTGACAAGAGTGCTGTTCCAGTGGACCTCGGTGAGTGTCCGCGAGAAGACCACCTTGGGTGTCCGGGTCCAGAGTTCGCCGAACTCCCGCTCGATGGGCGATGCGTCGTCGGGGACGTATGGCCAGTACTCCGCCATCAGCTCGTACATCCGACGGCCGTGCAGCGAAATCTCCAGGCTGCGAAACCTGTCGTTGTGGAACTGGTGCAGCTCCTCGTCGGGTTCGGTCCAGTCGATGTTGCCGTCGCGGTCGTTGATGTAGCCGTCCAGGGAGACGCCGAAGTCGTAGATCAGTTTCCTCATGGCGGGATAGACCTCCCATGTGTTCGAAATTCATCGGTGCCTGGCCTGCCACTCGAACATGCCAGGTGTAACACCGAAATGAAGGGGAATACCTCCTTCATGAAATCGAATCGACGAGATGCCGACCCCGCGTCGAGACTGGGCGGCCATCTGCTTGCATTGGCCGGCGACCGTGACCGCGCCGCTCTCTCCGACACGGTGTCCTCGTTGGTCCGCGGAGACAGTCTCACCGAACGAGACAGCTACGGCGCAGTCCTCGAATGGACGGTCACAGCCATAGCCGGCGTGATCGCCGACAAGATGGGCCCGATCGCCTCAGGGGCAGTTGCCGACAAGGTGTTGATGCTGCGAACCCCTGAGGGAGAGCACTTGACTATCGCGGAGCTCCCGTCCCCGGCATGTCACGTGTGGGGAGCGATCGCCGACTACCTCGGCGGAGACGCCTTACGCGGCCACCGGCGACTTCGGCCCGTTGTGTATGTATCCGATCCGGAGAAACGAGTTCACGCGCTGACCGAGGCGGTGGACTTGCTCGACTATCTCCTTGATATGCCTGCGCGGGACGAACCGGACGCGCTCACCGAATAGGTTCTGCGGCCTTGCTGAAAGAGCCCGCGCCGAGTGAAATGCGCGCGGCTGCGGAACCCTCTGAACGACACCTGGCAAATCCCTCCCGAGCCTTTTCCGCTCGCGTGTCGGTGGGTGACGCTATCGTCCCGGTACAACTGCGACGAGGGGATTCGAGCGTGTGTGGACGGTATGCAAGCACCAGCACCCGCGATGATCTGGTCTCGGTCTACGACGCGGTCGAGACGGTCGGGGAAGAATTACCGCCCTCCTACAACATCGCCCCGACGCAGCATGTGAACGTCGTGCTCGAACGCGCGCCGCGCGGCGAGCCGGATACCGAACCGAAGAGAATGGTCTCGTCGGAGGTCAAATGGGGTTTGGTGCCCTCGTGGGCAAAAGACCCGAAGATCGGATCACGGATGATCAATGCGCGTTCGGAGACGATCACGAGCAAGCCCGCCTTCAAGGCGGCCGCGGCCCGGCGTCGTTGCGTGTTGCCTGCCGACGGCTACTTCGAGTGGATGAAGGACGAGAACGGAAAGAAGATCCCGTTCTTCCTGCACGCCGACGGACCGGTTTCGATGGCCGGCCTCTACGAGCTGTGGCCGAACCCGGATCTACCCGAAGACGATCCGGAGCGCTGGTTGTGGACGTGCACGGTACTGACCAGGGCGGCCACCGATGCGGCAGGCCAGGTCCACGATCGCTCGCCGGTGCTCCTGCCGGACACATTCGTCGGTCCGTGGCTCGATCCGGCACTCACCGATCGAGACGACGTCGATGCGTTACTGAACTCGATTCCCGAACCACATCTCGATCTGTACGAGGTGAGCTCCGCTGTCAACTCTCCTCGCAACAACACACCGGAGTTGCTGCATCCCGTGCACCGTTGAGCGATGCTTGCCCCCGATGATGAGGCGCTATGCGAGATTCACGCCGTAAGGGTCGGTGACGAGAATATCCGGTCGCCGCGATAGTCCGACCGCGTGAGCTGATCAGCCGACGGTGTTCTTGCGGGGACGTCCGCGACGCGCCGGTTTGGCCGGGGGAGTCGTGGGTTCGGCTTCCGCCTCGGTTTCGGATTCTTCGGAGGGGTCGTCGCGCCAGCTGATCTCGATCTCGATCTCTGTTTCGTTGCCGTCGACCTCGATTTCGAGTTCCCACCGCACCCGGTCGGAGACGACGATCTCGATCGAGTCGTCCCCCGACTCGAGTGCGACCTCGCGGCCGCGCGCGAGCGCGTGTCCGAGTGCTATGAGCTTTTCCGACACTTCCTCTCGCGAGAGGTCGGATTTCCTCTTGAATTCCAGTTTCGGCACGACAACTCCTGACCTCGGCGCAGTGTGTATCAACGGTAGCCCTCGAAGTGCGGCTTTCCGGGCCGAACCGAAATATGGGCAGCGACGACCTTTCAGGTTCTCCAGCTCCGGCGCTCATGCCCGTGAAGCGCTCGTTGATTGAGGGCCGGACGCACTGAAGTTGTTCTGTTCCAAGGTATTCCGGATCGTGCTCGCGGTACGGATCTTCAGTGGGTCGGCGGGGCGAGCGAGGGTGGTAGCGGATGTCGCGTGCTTGTGATCCGAGGTGCGGCACCGCCTGCCGGTGAAGTTGGACGTTTGTCCGAATCGTGCATGTCCGCGACCCTTTTCGACGAAGTCGGCCGTACGTGGCACCGCGACGGCGTCGGCCTGGCTGCCCCGCGGAGCGAGCTTTGGAAGAGATTTACCTTCCATTGGTAACGATCTTGGCTTTCGATGGGATGTACCAGTTGGCGATTCCGAACCACAGGAATCGTGGTAAGAGCGACCGTGAAGCCTGGAGATGGCGCGATCACCTGTGCACATATGCGAGGGGCATGTGTGTGCAAGCCGCTGCAGTCTCCGGGCTTCACGGTGTGCCGAGAAAAACGCCCCCACCCTCGTGCTGGTGCGACAGTGGGGGCGTTCGTCGGGCGGCCCGAAGTCGGGGGATCCGGGCCGCGCTGCGGCCCGCTGTCGGGGAGGATTCGGGCCGCACGAGCGACCCGATGTCGGGGGGAAATCGGGTCGCTGTTGAAGGCTATCGCTGTCCCGGCTGCGGGGTCGGCCGATTCGGGGTGAAGGAACGGGTGAAATCGGATCCCCTGCTGTGACGATGGACTCACTATACGACACAGATTGGATCAGGTGTGTCACTGCACGCATTCATGATCACGGGGAATGGTCGGACTCGGGCGGCGGTGTGCTCGTGTCGGTCTCGAGTAGTCGTAGCTTGCGTGCGGTAGCCAATGCTTCTGCCTTCGAATGCGCGCCGAGTTTCCGGTAGAGGCTGCGCATCTGTGATTTGACAGTATTGGCCGACACGAACTGTTCGTCGGCGATCTGCTGCTGCGACAAGCCGCGCGCCATACAGGACAGCACCGAGTGCTCTCGGGCAGTCAATTGGACGTGGTGAACTGTCTCGGGGAACACCGACCTGTCGATATCGAGGGTGGGCGCGATGCCGGTGGCGTCGGCCAACGCACGCCGCAAGCGCAGCGAGACGGTGGTGAACGGGCGGTAGCAGTCCGACTGTTCCGCCAGCGCACACGCGGTGCGCCAGCAATTAGCCGCGACTTCCACGTCTCCCAGCTTGTGATGGGCTGCTGCTCGGATGAGAAGGCCTTCGATGTGTTCACGCGGCGCGCCGGCTTCCGACGACAGCGAGCGCGTCACGATCTCGAGTGTCTCGTCGGGACACCCGGTGTAGAGGGCAACGCGAGCGGAAGCAAGTACCAGAAGCGGGTGATTCAGGACCGCATCGGCGACGGTGGTGGCAGCGAGGTTGCCCTGTCCGAGTGCCAAGTGCAGATCGACCCGCGCCGCGGTGATCAGTACGGTAGCGAACGAGCTCGGTGAACACTGGACGCGTCGCTCGGCGGCGAGGCGTTGCAGCTGCATCAGTCCGGCGTACGCGCTGTCGTGCAACAACGCGCACTGGGCCTGCACGTAAGCGATGTATGCCCAGAGTTCCTCGCGGTGGCTCGGTTCGCCGAGCGTCTCGAGCGCCGTGGTGGCTGTGGCCAAGTCGAGCCGATCCAACGAGGTCAACGCGGTAGCGAGCGAACCACCCATCCGCACCATCGGAGCCAGCGCTTCCCCACCGTCGCCGAAGTCGACTTCACGGGCGAGCCATGCGTGGGCGCGGGGAGCATGCCCGGTCATCGCCCATAGCAATGCCAGGTTGCCTGCGGAATTACGAGCAGCGAAGTCGATGCCCTCCGCCACGGCGCCGCGGTAGGCGATCATGAATTCGGAGATGGCATCGAAGTCGGCGCCTGCCAGCTGGAAGGTGAGTGCCCACTGCAGACGCAGAACGGGAAGTTGCGCATGGACGAGCTCTGGTTGCCGGTCGAGTGCGGCGGTGGCCAGCGTCACGATTCTCCGTGTCAAACTCACCGCGTCGCGGTAACGCCCTGCGACACGTAGCCCGATGGACTGCACCGTGGCGACATGAATGCTCGCGGTCACTGTCGGCGAATCAGCGAGGTCGAACAATTCGGTATCGCTGTCCGGGAGCGAGGGCCCGAGTATCGGGGCATGCGCCAATAGTCCGACGAACACCGACTTGCCGGCTTTCACGCTCGGCCGATCCTGCAGGTACTGCTCGGGCACGCTATCGAGGAGTTCGCGCAACTGGTTCATATTTCCGATGACCATCGTCACCCAGTGCTGTTCGCAGATATCCAATGCCAACGGCCAATCGCCGGCATCTGCGGCGTAGCGGGCCGCGGTTGCCGGATCCTTGTTGCTCAGCGCGCGCCTGGCCAGAAGCGTCAATACAGATTCGAGATGTTCCGGATCGGCCTTTCGGGCCAGCTCGAGCAGGGCATGTCGCACCAACCCCGGAAAGCGCCAGTATTGCTGCAGTTCAGAAGATGATTCAGCCGGAACGAGCAGTCCGGCACGGTACGTGTCGGTGAGGATTTCGCTCACCGATAGCGCGGGAAGCAGCTCCTGTGCGAGAGGCACACTCAAGGTGTGCGCCGGAGCCAGCGTCCGGGCAAGTTCACGCTCGAGGTCGGCGCCGAGGGTCCCCAGCATGTCGTCGAGGTCTGTCGCGACCGTGCCGACCAGTTCGGCAGCAGGACGTCCGTGCGCATCCACTATCGGTCCGGAACACCGGCCCGCCATGTCGACGGCCTTGCCCACCCATCGGGGAATGCCGTCGCATACTGCATGGATCCTTCGTCCCATGATCTTCGGTTGTGTCAGGTGGACCGTCCGGCACAGATCCACCACCTCGGCCTCGGTGAACAGCATCTCCTCCGCCGACACCTGGGTGTCGACGATCTCGCCGAGCACTTCGGACCACGGGGACCGGGGCGCCACCGTCACCAGGACGGTCGGACGCGGCGAGACGCGAGCCAAGCGGGAGAGGCATTCGGCGAATGCCGATACCGGACCTGAAAGCGTGTCGGGGCGCTCGAGCACGAGCACGCACTCCGCGCCGAGGGCGCCGAACAGTTCGACGAAGGTGTCTGCCGCATCCGAGCTTCGGGGGCCGGAGTGGCGAGGAAAGGAGCGCGGTGCAATTCCGGCGGTATGAACCGCGTCGAGCGCCGCACTCCAGTATCGATCGTGATCATAGGGTGTTGCCGGAGGCGGGACCCAGGTCGTCGGTGGCGTTCCACTGTGGCCATGTTGCAGCCAGGTCGTCAGCAACGTGCGCACACCGAAGCCGGCGGGGGCGCACACCATCGTCAGCGCCGAAGGGCGGGACAATATTTCGAAGAGCCGAGGGCGAACCACGGTGGGCACCGCCGACCGACTTCGATTCGTACTGTCCATTCAGAGCGCCCTCCCGTTGCGCTTGTTCGTCCGGCCGCCGCGGTGCAGTTGTCAGCGAGCACCTAGGAAAACCGGGACAACTGTCATTGCACACCACCCCACCCAGGCGATTCGTCATTCACCCTTAGTTTCACCCTCGAGGTGACGCGGCGTCGTCGTGACGCTGTGTAGAAACAACTCCACCTCGTACAGCAAATGCGGCCCATGCCGAGGCTGGGCCGCACATGCGTCGCGGTCCCCTCTGGTGACGCTGTGGGAACGCAGATGAATCATAGAGTGTCACATGATCACAAGGGGCTTAATTCCCACGTGTAACAATCGAAAGACCTGGACCGATGTCTTGGACGGTTGAGGGGCATGCATTGCCATGTGCCTCGATCCCCTGCCCGCCCGGGCAGGGCCACACACCAAGAGGAGTTCTCAATGATTCTCGGATCGCTCGGCGCTACCCTTTTCACGCTGCTCGCGGGTCTCGGCATCCTGCTCTGATCGCAGGCTGAGGGTGCGCCCCGTCCGATCCGGGGCGGGCGCACCGCTGTGCCGCAGCAAGGTACTCAGGCGACGGCATACGTGCTGGCGTCCGCACGAAATGAAGGAGGACAGCGTTGTGACTGTCCGATATGGTGATCGGCACTCTGCGGTAGCAGGCCCGTCGAGCGGCAATGGTGCCGCATCCGGACCTCGGATCCCGGGGTGGTATCCCGACCCGTCCTACAGCCGGGTTGAACGATGGTGGAACGGCCACGACTGGACCCGTGCCGAACGGCTCCGTCGCTCGGATGTGCAGTCCGACGCCGACGGCGCCTCGGCCAACGCACCTCGGTCGCTTTCCGCCGACGCCAAACGCGCACTCGTCATCACCGCGATCGCAGCCCTTTCGTTCGCGGCCTGGGGGGTCGCGACAGCAGAAGCCGCGCCCTCGGTGCCGCAATCTTCGATCTCGGAGTCCGGCGCACCTCGCTAGCGAACTCCGCCGGACACGCGCCGTCCCCTTTCTCGGGTGCGGCCGTCATCGACCTCTAGCGCTCGGTTCGATACGGAACACCCCGAACGCTTCGTCGCCCACTGCGTTGGCGAGCAAATTGTGTTGCGCAAGTTCGGCTTCGAGTGCGTCGGTAGCGAGGACGTTCCACCGGTACTCGACTTCGGTCGCGTCGATTTCGCGGCCGTCTTCGCTCGTTCGGTAGGTCATGTACCAGGCCAGAGTCTGCTCATCCACGCGCTCGGCCCGTGCAGTGCCGTGGTACTCGCGATTGCCGACGCGTTCGCGTGCCATTTCGAATTCCGGAACGTCCGAGGATTTGGTGGGCGTTTGAAGATTGATCACGGCGAACCCTCCCGGTAGCAGTCCGGTTGCGATCACCCGCCACAATTCCGTTCTCTCCTCGGCGCCGAGGTGGCCCAGCGAATTGATCATGACGAGCGCGTCGAACTTCTCCGGCAGACGGGAGGACGGGAACGGCCGGTTCTCGATGGTCACCCGGGAGCGTAGGTCGTGGTCGGACGCGACTCGATGCAGCAACACCGCACGAAGGTGGCTGGACGGCTCGACCGCGACGATTCGTGCGTTCGGCACCGAGCGTGCGATGACGCAGGTTCCGAGTCCGGTGCCGGATCCGAGTTCGACGATGGTGGCCTCGGCGTCGTCGAGGCCGGTCAAGGCCGCGCTGACGCTGGGAGCCATGTGTTGCCACGGCCCCGTGCTGAGGAGGTCGAGGTGATCCGCGGAGCGGGTGTACGGGTCGGGATGCAGGGGCACGTGATTCCTTCCGGCCATTCGAGCCGAGGGGGGTCGGCTACTATCGCTAACGACAATCACATTCAACAGTAGCGGTCGTCGGACCGCTGATCGGAGATGCCTCATGTACGACGTCGTCATCGTGGGCGCAGGTGCTGCGGGTCTCAGCGCCGCACTGGTACTCGGGCGCCAGAAGAGATCCGTTCTTGTGGTCGACGGGGGACGGCCACGCAATGCACCTGCTGCCGAAATGCACATGTACCTCGGACGCGACGGCGGCGCGCCGGCCCAACTCCTCGCCGACGGACGTGCCGAAATCGAGGCATATCCGACGGTCGAGCGGATTTCCGGGCAGGTCAGCGCCGTCGACGGAACCGACGGCGCATTCACGGTGACGGTGGACGACGAGGTTTCAGTGCAGGCCCGCAAACTCTTCTTCGCAGTTGGTGTCATCGACGTCCCGTGGGAGATCGCGGGCCTGGCCGAACGCTGGGGATCGGAGGTTTTTCACTGCCCGTTCTGCCACGGATTCGAGACCGACGGTCTGGCGCTCGCCGTCCTGGCCAACGGGGCGGACGCGGGTCTCGGGGCCTATGTCGCCGACCGTTATTCCGACGACGTGACGGTGTGTACCAACGGCCCATCGACCATCCCGGAGCCGTTGCGCGCCATGCTGGACAAGACGGGCGCACGAGTGGTGGAGACGCCGATCGACCGCATCACGGGCGAACACCGTTCGCTGGAAGTGCATTTCGCCGACGGCACCCTTCTCGAGCGTCAAGCCCTCTATCACCGGGCGCCGACGACGCCCAATACGACGCTCACTCGCGCGCTGGGATGTGAGCATTTCGACGACGGGTGTGTGCGGATCGACGAGTTCGGCAAGACGACCGTTCCTGGGGTGTCCGCCGGTGGCGACGCCGCACATCTCGCAGCCGTCCCCGACCCGGTGACACTGGTGGCTCCTGCTGCCGCAGACGGTGTCCGTGCCGCAGTGTGGTTGGAGCAGGATCTCTTCAGCGACACATTCGCCTGATAGCCGTTTCGGTGTCACAGCGCTTGGCCGACGAACAGGCGCTGTGACGGTGAGGCGAGCGCAGTTCCCTCCTCGGGAAGCTCGATGGTAGGACGAATACCGTTGACGGACAGATAGTGCCGGATATCGGCATCGGAGAGAAAGACGCTCCCGTTCCGTCGGTCGACCCCGACCGGAGCCACCGCGCCGGATCGCGGCGACAGTAGAAACTGCATTGTGGCCAGCACGAGGTAGTGTTCACGGACGGCCTCGATCACGACAGCCATCCCCGACGCTGCCAGTACTTCACTCAGAGCTGCAACCGACAATCCCGCGTGGGTCGCACAATGAAGGACGTTTGCGGCAAGCACCACGTCGAATGCATGTGCCGGTAGGTTCTGATCGGTCAGCCGCACATCGATATCTGCTGTTGCGGTGCGAAATCCGGGACGGCCACCGAATCGCTCCACTGCAGACGTGGTGAAGAAACGAGAGATGTCGGTGAAAAGATAGTCGACCTCGCGGTCGCCGAGTGCGGCGAGCGCGGCTTGTGTGCCGCCGCCGGCGCCGCCACCCAGTTCCAGAATGCGGAGCGGGCCAGGCCGGGTGCGTGCGGCCTCGGCGATGACCTGGGCCGCCGCGCCGTGCAGGTACCGGTTGCTGATGTTCCTCTCGTCCTTGCTCAGCGACGTGGTCATGTCCCCGTCGGGGAACATCAATGCCTGTGCCGACATCTCGTCGCGCAGCAGTGGACCGAGCGAGGACAGCGCTGTCGCGTAGAACTCGGCCATCGCGGACGGATACCCCAGGGCACGGCACGCGCGCGCGAGTGCGCGGTCGTCGATACCGGTCGTCGACGGTTGAACGGGCTCCGCAAGCACGAAATCGTCGACTCCTTGCATGTGTGCGCGTCCCTCGGCACACAGCACCTCGATCCACCGACGCAGGATCCACCGGTGTCGTTCTGCGACTCGCAGTGTCGCCGCCACTCGACCGATCGACGATGCCGTGCCGGGGCGAGCCCCGGCTTCCGAGCACAGGAAGCCCGCCAGCGCACCGAGAGCTATGCCATCCAACTGTTCGACAGCGCCCGGCACGCGGGCAAGTGCTGAGTCGGAGATCGGTTCCGATGTTCCCGATACAGCACACCGTCCCGCACGATCGATTTCGCGTCGGCGACGTTCCGCTGCCACGATGTCGAGACCTCGGCCGGAGGGGAGTTCGACGGTCATGCGTTCCGGGCGGGTGATATCGGCTCGGCGCAGCAGTGTACGGGCGATATCGAGCATCCGGCTGCGAGCGAACGCGCCCAACGGCTCGTGAGGCGTGCCGGCCTTCGGCAGGTCGGTCGCAGTGATCGCGCCGACTGCCGCGGGCGAGGCCACCCGGAACACGGCGGTATCGGACGGATCGATCAGCACCACCGCATTCGTACCGGTCAGCGCCGAACGCAGTGCCGCTGCCGGGACGGATCGAGGGATGTCGGTGATCAGGGTGGGTTCGGACTCGACGCGAACCCGCAGATCGGTCAGCGCGTTGCCGTCGCAATCGGGATCGTGCCACGAGGCCGTGGAGGGCGGACCGCTCTCCGAGATTTCGGCGTCGACGGTGAAAACCGCATCGAACCGATACCGGGTGAGTTCGGAATCGTCGCGCAAGGTCTTCGCGTATGTGAGTACCGACACCTCTCGATCGGACGCGGCCGCGATCGACGCGAGCGTCGACGGGTCCACCGACAATTCGCTGTCCGCAGCCGCACGCCGATCCACCCGGACTTCCAGAGTGTCCGGGTCTCCGCCCGGATTCTTGGCCATCTCCGCCCAGCGCGCGAAATCGCGCAATTGTCCCGAGTGGCGGATGTCGCCGACGATCACGGTGCCGCCGGGAGCGACCGAGTCGATGGCGTCGAGTACGACTGCAGCGAGATAGTGGGTGTCAGGAAAGCACTGGGTGACGGAGTTCAGAAGAATGCAGTCCGGTGTTGCTCCGGTGGCCGCGACGGCGTCCTGCACGAGCTGTCCTCGCAGTTCGTGCGCGGCAGCCTTGACGAAGCTGGTCCCGGCGATGTGCTGCGCGGCAAGTCTGTCCACGACCTCGCCTGCGACGTCGGTACCGAGGTAGCTGTCGACGTGCGGGGCGAGTCTGCGCATCAACAATCCCGTCCCGCAACCGAGCTCGAGCACATTGCGAGGATGGTGCGCGAGAACGAGTTCGACTGTGCGCTCGACCCATTCCATCATGTGCACGGCCGGAAGCGGCTCGCCGGTGTCGGTGGCGCGCCAGCCGGCCAAATCGTCGTCCCGATTCTCCGTCTTCGCGTCGTGTGCGGAGCTGTAGGTCCAGTCGTACACCTCGGCCCAGTGCGTCAGATGCTCATGGGTGAGGCCACCGACCACCGCTGCACCCTCTGCTCTCGTCGTCGCCACAGCGCCGTCGGATACCACGATGCGTACTCCTGCGTCTCCATCGGAATCGACGCGCGCGATCCACGGGTGCGAGGACAGAGCGCCGACGGCTGCGTCGAGATCGCTGTACCAGGGCAGTTCGGTGTCGGTCATGAGTGCGCGCTCCTCGTGTGCGATGGGATTTCGGTGATGGAGGCTCTGCGTATTTCGACGACACGATCGGCTCGGCCGGCCAGATGTTCGTCGTGTGTTGTGGCCAGAATCGATAGGCCGTAGTCGGTTTCGGTGTGGGAGTGTCTGAGTTCGTCGAGCAGGTCGATGATCAGCGCCGCCGTGTTGTGATCGAGCGACGCCGTCATTTCGTCGGCGATGAGAAGGCGTGGACGGCCCGCGAGTGCCCGAGCAATCGCGATACGTTGTCTTTGACCGCCGGACAGCTGGTCAGGACGCCGGGGCAGCGGCCGGAACCGGCCGGCACGATCGACCCGGCGGCTGCTGCCCGATCGTCTGCGCGCTCTCGCGCCGGAGGTGTCGTCACGTGTCCGGGCTGAGCCGCACCGACGCATGGCTGGCAGACCGCGAGTGGTGGTGGGCTCGTCTCGATCAGCTGCCCGCGCCGCCCGCGCTCCCGCTGGTCGCCGACCCGAAGTCCGTCCGGCCGGTCACCATGGGCAACCGTGAGGCACGGTTCTCGGCCGACGAGTGGGCGGCGCTGCGAGCACAGTGCACCGCACATGACGTCACAGCGTCGACGGTCATGCTCACGGCCTTCGGCACGGTGCTCGCGCGGTGGGCCGGGCACTCGCACCTGCTCCTCAATGCGCTGCAGCTCAACCGTTTGCCGCTGCATCCCGACGTGCACCGGGTGGTCGGGGCATTCGCAGCCACCATGCTCATTCCACTCGAACTGGACCCCGATGCCAGTTTCGCCGAGCTGGCGGCGTCGGTGCAGTCGGTGTCGAGCGAATACACGTCGCACAATCTCGTCTCCGGTGTCGAAGCGGGCCGCGAGCTCGCCCGCAGGCGCGGTACCAGACGCCCACCGGCACCGATCGTCTTCCAAAGCGTTCTGGGAGTCGACGCTGCGATGGGCGGGACGGCCTCGACGGACGCAGGCCCGCTGGGAACGGTCGACATCGCGGACTACTTCCATCAGCTCCGCACTCCGCAGGTCGCTCTGGAAGTTCGCTGCTTCGAACTCGGCGACGAAGTGGTGACCGTGTTCTCACTGGTCGACGAGATCTTCGACGAAGCGGAAGTGGCGGTGGCCTTCGAGGAGTTCGTATCCACCGTTCATGAACTTGCTGCAGGCAGAGGGTGGGACGCCGCCCCGAATCTTCCGCGCGACGGCGACCCGGTCGCCGACGACCGGATGCGATTGGGTCTGCTGCCCGACCCTCCGGTTGCTGAGCACAGCGGACCGCCCATCGACGATCTCGAATACACCGTGTGCGAAGTGTTCGAAGAGTTCCTCGACGTTCCGGTCCTCGATCGCGGCGGCAACTTCTTCGCCCTCGGCGGAGACTCGATGCTGGCGGTCCGTGTGGTGTCGTTGCTGGCCAAGGAAACCGGTGCAGCCATTGCCATTCGAGACTTCCTCGACGATCCCACCGTCGCGGGCGCCGCCTCGGCGGTTCGGCTGCGATTGGGAGTCATTCAGTGAGTGACAGTATTGCCGCACCGGTCATCGGATTGATCGGCGGGTCGGGGACGGTGGGCCGCACTGCGGCGTTGCGCATGTCCGCAGCCGGACTCGGATCTCTCCGCATCGGTGGCCGCAACCTCGACACAGCAGCAGCTGTCGCAGAGGAATGCGCAGGAGAAGCCGAGGCGGTCAGGTTGGACCTGGCGGACGAGACGAATCTCGAACAGTTCTGCTGTGGCTGCAGCATTGTGGTGAACTGCGCCGGACCCTCCTATCTCGTACTGGATTCGGTTGCGCGGACCGCCTTCTCCGTCGGTGCCGATTATGTCGATATCGGTGGGGAACTTCCCGCCGCCGATGCGCTCCGGGCTGCGGACACCGCGCGTGACCGGACTGCGATCTTCTCGGCAGGTGCGATGCCGGGCCTGTCCGGTCTGCTGCCGCGCTTGATTGCCGGAGACCGGCCATTGCGCCGGCTGGACACGTACGTCGGTGGGGTGGCCCGGTTCACCGAGTTGTCGGCCGCCGATGGGCTCCTGACCCGCGGTGAGCGCTTCGGCGAGTCGATGGCGTCGATGCAAGACGGACAGATCGCATCCAACTCGGTGCCGCCGCTCCACGACGTCACGCTTCCGGGCTTCCCGCGTCCGGTGCATGCGTGGCCGTATCTGACGACCGAAGCACAGTCCCTGGGAGCGTTACCGGGAGTCGCCGAGGTGCGCTCGTACAACGTCTTCGCCTCCGACCGTCTTTCTCGCGCGATGGCGCACGCGTGGGCACAGCTGCCGGCGTCCCCGGATCACGCCGAACTCGCGCCGTTCATTCCGTCGATTGTCGAGGCCACCATCGCCGACGAGGACGAATTCGGATCGTTCTACATCATGTTGTTCACGGGCAGGCCAGCCCAGGGCCATCCTCGAGGCACCACGCGGGTGGTCCTGCGCGCCGAGGATTCGTACGGTCTCAGCGGTTCGGTGGTCGCTCTCGCTGCCGAGCACATCCTAAACGGGCGAGTCTCACCTGGCGTCCACCTGGCAGCAGAGGCACTCGACCCGTCCTACACGGTGGAGCGGCTCCGAGTCGATCCATTGGTGCACGAGTTGATGGTGGAGTAGTGGATCGTCTTTACACGGAGGCGGTTCATCGCCCCGATCTGCGGTCGCCTTGCCTAATGCTAGTTACGTTGAGTACGATTGAAAAACGTACTTAACGTACTCGGAGGTGCAGGATGGCGGAGAATCGAATCCGGCGGAAGGTGATCAAGCCGCATACCTCGCAAGGCGGTGGGCCGCGCGTGGTCGCAGGCCGTAGCCATCGATTGAGCGCGGCTCACCCCGGACGTCGTCGCGGTGAGGTGGCCAGCGGGTTTGTGGAATACGTGACCCGTAATGCTCCGCGACAGGAATGGGCGTTGATCGCGAAGCTGCTTCTCGATGAGGCGTTCACCGGCCCGGTGGAGACTGGTGCCGGAGGCGCGGCGGAGGCAGTGGCCAGGCGGCGGCGGTCGTTGCTCGGGAAAGTGGACACTCTCAAAGCCGGGGAGGCCGGCCGGGTGCTGGCGCCGCGGGCGGGGGAATCGCGGACCCTGGTGAAGAAGCTGCGTGACGAGGGTGTGTTGCTCGGTTTGCCGTTGGGACGCCGTCCCGACTACCACTATCCGGCGTTTCAATTCGACACCGTGCATCATCGGGTATGGCCGATTGTGGCGTACGCCAACAGCAGACTGGGGGCCGCCGAGGACCCATGGGGGGTCATGTCCTGGTGGCGCACTCCTTCCGACATCCTTGACGACCAGACGCCATTGCAGGAGCTCGAGGACGGTGATCTGACCGAGGTCGCCGTCGACAACATGATCAGCGCTGCCGAGCGGGGAATGTAGGAGGGTGGGCGCCTACAACGGCAATCCAGCGAACATCGACACCATCGCGGCGGGTACGCGGTGTGGCGAGTGCACTGGACGTCGTCCACGTATCCTCCGAATGCGTTCAACCGCAGCAACATCGCTCCCTGGGTTGATGCGCGTACCCTCGACGTACGCACGGCGGCAATTCCGACGCAGGGGCGTTTCGAGCCAGTTCACGACCCTGCCGTGTGCCCGGGTGGGGCAGCACTGGGCGGTTACCTGTATCTCGGAGTATCGGTGGTCGCCGAGGGTATCCTCCGTGGTCAGGACATTCCACCGGATTTGATCATCCGCAAGCGCCTGCTGGCGGGTGAGTCCTTGGCCCAACTCGTACTGGACGACGACGTCGACATTGCGGTTCTGGACGGTCAGCGAAATCTGATCCGGCTCGGCCAGGATGCCTCCCTGACGGCCTGTACTTGGCGGGACTATGGTCAGACCCGCCCGACCGCGATCGAAATTCTGACCAATACCACTGCGGTGCAAGGTCTTCGATACGAGTGTCGACACGGACGAAACGAACTTGCGCTCATGCTGATCGACGGTCGAACGGCACCCGCTCTGACGATTGTGCGCTCGGCACCACTCGACACCGGCGGATGGGCACGGGATGCAGTTACCGCTTCGCTCCTCGACGACTTCAACTTGACGTTGGGATAACCGGGAGCGCGTGCACCACCATTGGCATCGTCGTGTTCTGCGCGAGCACACCGACGCGTCATGTGCGCACCCTACGACCAACGGGAGTAAGTGCACGTTTCAAGGCTTGCGGCGGGACCTGGACGCACGATGCTCATGAAGTGGGAGACTGGAAGACACGGAACTTCGACTGCATCTCCACCGAGGAGTTCGATGATGAGCGTTCACCAGGAACATTCCGACCACGACCATGTTCACGCCGATGGCTGCGGGCACGTTGCCGTACCTCACGGCGATCACGTCGACTACGTCCACGACGGGCACCTGCACCGCGCTCACGACGGGCATTTCGACGAATGCGAGCCGACCGAGCATCGGGTTCACGACGGGCACGATCACGCCCACGGCCCGGAATGTGGGCACGTCGCCGTCCCGCACGGCGATCACGTCGACTACATCCACGACGGGCATCGGCACGCTGCCCACGACGGCCACTACGACGACCACTGAACGCGCGACTCGGAGTCGGCCGACGAGACATGATGTGCGCGAATGCTACTCGCGCACATTCCAGCTTCCCGCTGCCGCAAGTGCAGCTGTGGGAAGCTGGAACACTCGCTGGAAGAGTGCCTCACAGACCACCGATTTCACCACACCCTGATACGGAAAGGTGGCGGCCCCGAGGAATGAGTCCGAGCGAACGTGCCGCTGGGCGCCTTCAACCGATCTGATGTGCCATCGAGTCGCGAGCGTCGCGCTGCAACAGCGGAAAGGTTGTCGGTGCACACGCTGTATCGGATACTGCTCGATATGAACCGCCGAGTGGGAGGCTGCTGAGCACTGTGGACATGGTGATTGCCCGCAATCCGGACCAGGCCTCGCGGTTGCCGTTCCTGCTGCGACTCCCGCTTGCGGGCGGACTGGTGTTCCGCACTTCCGATACCTGGCCGCGCACCAAAGCGTTGTTCTGCTATCCAGTTTCGACCGACGAGTGGCCTGGCAACCCCGAGATCGTCGAGCAGGTGGCGCTGCGTTCCTGTGTGCGCCGCGGCGCCGCGATCGACGTGGTGCTGGATCGGGGACGAGAAAACCGGTCCCAGATCGTATTCACCAAAGCCCGCGGCCGTGACGCTGTGTTCTGGCAGTCGCCGCGCACCAGGAAACAGGCGCGTCCGAACGTGCGCACCCCGGTCGCTCGGGCCGCAGGTATCCCCGATCTGACGATCGTCGTCGATTCCCACGAGCGCTACGCATACAAATTCCCCGGGCAGCAGGTCGCCACGTTGACGCGGGCGCTGCCGTGTGGCGACTACGGGCTTGTCGTCGACGACAAGCTGGTGGCGTCGGTCGAACGCAAGTCGTTGGCCGATCTGGTGGGCAGTCTGACCAGCGGGAAGCTGCGTTTCGCGATGGCCGAACTGGCAGCTATTCCGCGCGCTTCGGTGGTGGTGGAAGACCGCTACTCGTCCGTGTTCAAGTTCGAACGGGTCAGGCCCGCGGTGATCGCGGACGGCCTTGCCGAACTGCAGGTCCGCTACCCGAGTGTGCCGATCGTGTTCTGTGAGACCCGGCAGCTCGCCGAGGAGTGGACCTACCGGTACCTTGCTGCCGCGCACGAGTGGGCGGGCATCGAAGACACCGCCCGCGAACGCATCACACCGCAGCAGAACGACGCTGCCGCCGCAGAACCGTCCACCGCGCAGGTGCGCGCGTGGGCTCGCGGGGAAGGCTTCGATGTGCCTGATCGTGGTCGGCTCCGCCCCGAGGTGTGGGCTGCCTGGCGTTCCGCTCACGGGTAGGTGTTGTGGTGAAGTGCCGCGACCAGGTCGTTCCGGACCGTGTCGGCCCTTGACGGGTGGACGTTCCACCGCCGGGTGTTGCTCGTCAACGGTGCATCTCCTCGATCTCGATAGCTGGAGCTGGAGCCGGGACAGATCCTCGTAGTACGGAATCTGTTGGACACGCGAGGTTCCGGCGTCTCGGCCGGGCGTGACGCCGGTGCACATCCTCCCGTGGTGCACACGATACGAAGCCGACGCGGTCTCCGGAACATTTCTCATGTCGGAGGTTGGAGGCGAGCACAAAGCGGCGATCGGCCACACTGACACTCGCCGACGGTGTTGGTAGGTCGGGGTCAGTTCGATCCAGGAGAGGGTTGAGCCTGCAGCGCGTGGACCACCGCAGTCAGCAGTGCGTCGCCGGCGCGCACTTCGTCATCGAGCGCGTTGGCCACGGCAGTCGCCTCAGCGGTGAGGATGGCCGCGTCGGCATCCCCGAGCATCGAGACGATGCGATCGTAGACGCCACCGCATTCACGGGCGACATGCGCGATGCGTTCGTGCGCGCAGCCCGGCGCGCAGACCTGGGGAGGCGAGCCTTCGATCAGGCCGAGCGCCTTCCGGAACTGACCGTCCTCCCAGTAGTAGGGCGAGGTCCTGAGCCATTCCATCAGCTGATGGTGATCGGGGATGCTCGCGTCGCAGTCGTCGAGCGGCTCGGCGGCAGGGATGTCGGTGGGGGCTTCGGTGAGTGCTCCGGCGATATCGCTGGGGCTCGCGCTCATCGGGTCGAGACCGAGAACGGTGCGGAACACGATGCCGGTGGCCGACGAAAGGGGGAGGTTTCGTTCCTCTTCGCTGAACGGTTCGGAGAGCACACTCGGATTGTCGGTAGCGCCCTGAATCCAGCGTTCGAACTGTTTCAACCCGTAGGTGTTCGCATTGGCTCCCGGCATACCGGCGTTGCGATGAAAGGCGCCGGCTGCATCGCGGGTGGCTCCCCATGCCATCCGGTCCAGATGCCCGATCGGGAACAGCCCCGCGCCGCGCGCTGTGACAGCACGCAGTTCCTCTTCTTGGGTCTCGGTGAGCTCGGGCAGATTGTGCTCGCTGAGCATGCGAATGAAGTATCGACCCGATTCCTCGGCGACGAGATGCTGCGCGAGCTCAGCCAGTTCGGTGCGGTCGGACGACGACATGCGATCTGGGTCCAGTTGTGCAAGAAGGAGATCGACGAAGCGCGCGAGTCGGCTCTCGACGGGCTCTTCGCCGGGAACGAAGAACCTGGCGCGGTTGGTGTAGAAACCTTCGCCGAGACCGGTGCCGCCGTCCCACGTGAACGAACTCGTCGGTGAGGTCGGATGGACCTGGAGCAGCCCTCCGTCCCAGGCTGCGATGAAAAGGTCCTTGCTGAGTGATGCGTTCGGGGCGATCGTCCGATCGTTGATCTCGATGGGATAGATCAACCCGTCCGTGTCGCCCACCGCGTGGATCACCGACAGCGCTCCGAGCTTCGCCGGGAGCGAAGCGTCGGCGAGCAGCTGCTCCGGGTCGACGGACTCCACCGGATACTGCTCAGCGATCACTTCGCGGCGCGCCTGTTCGACGGCTACGTGCCCTTGTGCCTCGATCGCGCGTCGGGCGCTGGCCGTGAGCGCGCGTGGATTGAGAATCCCGGCTGCCTGATCGTCGACACGGGTATTGCATCGGCGGCACTCGACGGCTTTCCCGACGAGGGCATCGGACAGCGCTTGCCTCGACGTCAAGACCAGCTCACCTTTACAAGAAGCGCACCAGTAGCCGAGGAGCGTTGCGGCGACGGCAGCGGCGGCTGCATAGTGTGCTCCACCCGACCACATCTTGTAGGGGAGTGCCCCGACGTTGTGCTCCCATACCGGCTCGCCGGTCTCCGGGTCGAGTCCGTCCAGCCGCCAATACGCGATTCCTACGTCCTGAAGTGCAGTGGGAGCGTAGGCGTTGATTTCGAGTCGGATGTTGGGATCGGCGGGCGGGACGGCGTAAGGCATGCCGGATTCTAACGGCACTCTCGGCCGATGCGGTATGTCGGAATCCCATTCGACATCGGCCGCCACGGGAGTGCTGTTCGCTATTGGGTGCCGACGCTACTTTGTGAACTGAAGCTCCTCGGGCAAGAGTGACCCCGACCCGTACATCAGAATTCCCTCGAGGTCGGTCGCGGCTATCACCGACGGCGCACCTCGGACGTACCACAGTCCGACATTCAGGTCGACGAGCCGGCGCTGCGCAACGTCGTATGCTTCGCGTCGCACCTCAACGGTGTCGGCGTTGCGGCCGGCGTCGAGGGCCTGGGTGAGGGCAGGGTCGTCGACACCCATGAAGTTGCCTGACGAATCGGGGTGGAATGCCGACCACAACGCAGCATCGGGATCCTGGACCAGGGCCGAGGTGATCATCATGTCGAAGTCGTGGCCGGTCAACCTCGTTACGCCTTCTGTATTGTCCACGATCTCGATGTCGACCTCGACGTTGTCGAACTCCGTGAGATTGGCCTGCAATGCCTCGGCTGCCACCTTGTTCTCGGCCGACGAGTAGCCGACGAACGTGAACGACACCGGCTTGCCCTCGGCTGCCAACTCGTCGAACAACTGCTGAGCGGCGTCCTTGTCGGGTCGGGTGAACGGGAGATCGCTGTAGAACGGTGACGACTCCTGGAAAACGGTGCGCGGAAATTGCTCGTCACCAGCACCCGGGTACACGGCGGCGTTGATGGTGGCCGGATCGACAGCGAGAGCGATTGCGCGCCGCGCGCGTTCGTCGTCGAAGGGAGCGCGTCGCATGTTCATTCCGAGGAACTGGCCGCCGCCCATGGGGACTGTCTCGACGTGAAGTCCGCCGTCTTCTGCGCGTGCGATGGTGGACCAGTTCGAGTCGGCGGTCAGGTCTGCGGCGCCCGACACAACGGCGTTGAGTCGTTGATTGGTGTCGGGTGACGTACGTAGCGTGATGCTGTCGAGGTAGGGCTTCGGCGCATCCCAATAGCCGTCGTACTTCGCGAGATCGATTCTGTCCTGCCGTGCCCAGTCGACAAGTGTGAACGGTCCTGCTCCAACGGGGTTCGCGTCGAAGGCGGCTTGCCCTTGCTGTAGTGCCGTGGGAGACGCAATCCAGTTCATCGAGGACTGGACGAGGCTGTCCGCGAAGTGCGGATTCGGTGGATCCAGAGTTGCTGTCAAGGTGGTCTCGTCCACCACGTCTGTTGCGGTGATCTGCATGGCCTGGCGGCGGGAGGTCGAACCCAGTGCCGGATCACGTAGGCGATCCCAGTTGAACTTCACCGCGGCGGCGTCGAGGGGAGTGCCGTCGGTGAAGGACAGTCCAGGGCGGAGGGTCAACGTGAATGTCCGGCCCTCGTCGCTCGTGGAGGCTTCGGTGGCCATGGCGTGGTTGATCTCCAGCGACTCGACGTCATTGGTGATCAGCGTGCCGTAAAGAGCGTTACCCAGCAGTGATTGGAACGCCCAGCTGTTGGACATGTTCGCGGGATCGAGTGTGCGCGGCTCCGTCATCTGTATCGCATTCAGATTCCCGCCGGCGATCGGCTCGCCGTCGGAGCCCCCGGGATCGGATGTCCCACCGCAAGCGCCGAGGATGAGCACCGCGGAGCAGACTGCTGCGAATCGGGAGAGGGCACGCCAGTGTCGGATCATCGTTGAACTTTCGGGTGTCGGTGATGCGGGAGGCTGGTCGGCTATGCCTTCGCGACGGTGGCAGGCCTTTCTGCCCATGCTGTTTCGGCGACTTCGCTGAGCGCTTCACCCTTCGCGAACCCGTAGTACGCAGAGAACTGGAGGACGATCTCGTCCATCTCGGGCTTGGTGATGTCACCCGAGTGCAGCGCGGCGGTGACATGGCTCTTCATCGGAGTGGGAGCGTCGGCGAAGGCGACGCAGGCGACGGTGATGATACGTCGCTCACGTCGGGTGAGACCGGGTCGCTGCCATACATGGCCGAAGACGAAGTTGAGGATGCCTGCGTGCCGGTAGGGCGTGGTGTGGGGAGGTGCGGGAATGAGATTGACGTCGAGGAACTCCTGCGCGCCGGCCTCGAATCGTGTGTCCCAGTCCGAAGGTCCGAGAGTGTCGTGCGACAGTTCCGGCCACGGCCCGGGTTCTTGACCGCGGTCGTGGTGAATCTGTGTCCATTGCCTGATGACGGCACCTTCGAGATGCGCGGCCTTGGGCCACCCGCTGTACACGGCGAAGTGGAGGACGAATTCGAGCATCTCTTCCAGTTCGATGTCACCGCTGTCGAGGGCGGCGCGCACATACGCCTCGATGGGTCCTGGCGCATCCGCGCCGGCGACGCAGGCCAAAGCGATCCACCGACGGTCTTTGCGGCTCAGCCCGGGGCGCGACCACACGTCGCCGAAAACGAAGTCGCGTGAAACCTGTTGGAAGGGCGTGGTGATCTCGGTGGGCTCGCGGCGCAGGACGGTGCGGAATGTCTCGTCGGCCAAGTCGTTGCTCATATTCGAGTTCCTTCGTTGGGAAGTGGCAGCGCGGTGATCAGCAGAGGGTCAAGGCGATTCGGATGGAGTCGTGTGCGGGCGTGCGCTCGGTCATGTGCGAGAACGCGTCCGCGAACCGGTCGAGTGGGTAGCTGTCGCCCAGCAGGTCGGCGGTGGGGATCTTTCCCGCGTTGATGAGTTCGACCGCTTGCTCGGTGTCGATACCCGCCCCCGGGTGCAGGGTGATGCGCCTGGTGGGGATCCAGTCCGGATGGAAGCCCTCCAGCGGCCCGTCCTTCATCCCCGCCAGAACTACGTGGCCGCCTTTGTGTACGAGGTCCATGGCCAGGTTGACCGTCACGGGGCTTCCCGATGCGGCATCGATGACGACATCGGCCATCTGTCCGTTCGTGATGTCCCGGACCCGGTCGACGGCGTCTTCGTTCTCGGCGTCGATGGTGTGGTCGGCGCCGACTCGCAGCGCATGATCGAGGCGGAATCGGTCGCGTGCGGTCCCGGTCACGATGATCGTCGAGGCACCCGCAGCGCGTGCGGCCACGATGGTGGCCATGCCCATGTGGCCCGGCCCTTCGATGACGACAGTGTCGTCCTTGCGGACCGGTTTCACCCAGGTCACCGCGCAGCTCAGGGGCTCGAAGAAGGTCAGTTCGTCGGCGGGGCGGTCATCGCGCAGCCGATAGACCTTCGAACCCGGGAGCAGCTCGAGATGCTCGCCGAACCCGCCGTACAGGCCGGAACCTTCATGGATGGAGAAGTCGTGTCCGTAGATTCGATTTCCGTCGGGGGTGATCACAAGTTCGCGCACCGCAACGCGGTCGCCCTCCTCGACGCCCCATTGTGCGGCGGTGGCAGGCCGGATCTTGTCGATGCGGCCAACAATCTCGTGACCGGGCACGGATGGAAATGCGCCTCCCCACGAGGTGTGGATGTTTCCGCGGAAATGATCGACATCGCTGTGCACAGGCCTGTCGATTCGACCCGTAGCACGGCACCCCCGGAAGGCGGGTCGGGTTCCGGGAATTCGCGCTCTTCCCACGTTTCGTCACCGGAGAACACAATGGCTCGGCTCATGCTGCACCTCTCGGGTGGTGCACTCGTACGTTCGTCGACGTGCTGGAGCGTTGTTCGGTGCTCCACGAAGTGCTCAATCTCGCTCGGTGAACTGAACAGTAAGTCCTAAGACTTAACTTGTCGAGGGGTGGTTACATTTGGTGCATGTCAGAACAGCGGAACCACGCCGTCGCGCCGTCGTCGAAGCAGCAGCTGGTGCTCACCGCTGAACGTCTCTACGCCTTGCACGGGCTCGACGGTGTCCCACTCCGCCACATCAGTGTTGCCGCAGGCATGGCCAACAAATCCGCGGTGCAATATCACTTCGGCACCAAAGAGAATCTCATCCAGGCCATCCTGATCAACCGGATCGACGGACTGACGCATCGTCGTGAGCTACTCGAAGCAAGACTGCCCGACGGCGACGTGCGACGAATTCTCGAAGCTCACCAACTCCCGCTGATCGAACTCGCGGAGGACAAGGATTGCTACTACCTGCCGTTTCTGGAGCTCCTGCTGCGGGAAAGCCACCCGATGGATGACCTGACCGCAAGTCACCGTGAGTCCAAGCGCAACTACTACGACCGGTTGGATCGTCTGCTCGACTACATCCCGCAGCCTGTCCGCGACATGCGCATTCATCAGGCATCCGCAGTATGTGTGTCCATCTCCGCCGACCGGCACCGGATGCGCATGCAGGGGATCGCCGTGGCGCCGTACGCGCTGCATGTGAGTCAACTGCTGGACTTGCTCGTCAGCATCCTGACGACGCCTCCGTCCGAGGAAACGCTCGCGGCTCTCGAGAACTCACCCCAGGGTGCTCCGGTGTTCCGGAAGCTTCCCTGAAGTGCAGTGTCTGCGCCGAAGTTTCCCCCACTTGCACGGGTTTCCTATGGTTCGAAACCTGTGGAAACCCGTGGTAGCGATGGAAAGTCGGTCGACCGTCGTGTCTGTGGCAGGGTTGCCACTCGTCCATGGCGGTCCGGCGCTCAGGTGGTCAGCAGGTGACACGCAGCCTGGCCGCCACTGGAGACACCCGTCGCCTCGGGTCGTTCGCTGCGGCACACCGGGAGCGCCACCGGGCAACGGGTACTGAAGGCGCAACCCGCCGGTGGGTTCGCCGGATCAGGTAGCTCACCGGTGAGCCGTATACGGTCGCGTGTGCGCTGACGCATGGGATCCGGAACCGGGACCGCCGACAGCAACGCCTTCGTATACGGGTGAGCAGGCTCCGTGAAGAGACGATCGGTCGGTCCCCACTCGACGATGCGACCCAGATACATCACCGCGGTGGTGTGGGCGATGTGCCGCACTACCGCGAGGTCGTGTGCGATGAACAGGAACGCGATACCCAGCTCCGTCGAGAGCCGTTCGAGCAGCGCGATCACCTGATTCTGCGTGGATACGTCCAGCGCGCTGACGGCTTCGTCGGCGATCACCACCTTCGGTTCCACGGCGATGGCCCTGGCGATCGCGATCCGTTGACGCTGACCACCCGAGAACTCGTACGGATACCGCTGCGCATGCTCGGGCCGCAACCCGACCTGCTCGAGCAGGTCGCTGATTCTGCGTCGCAGCGCGTCCGCATCGAGGTCGGTGTGGACTTCGAGGGGCTCGGCGATCGCCTCGCCGACCGTGCGCGCCGGATCCAGCGACGAGTACGGATCCTGGAACACCATCTGCATGTTGCGGCGGGCCGATCGCAGCTCGCGACCCTTCAGCGCGGTGATGTCCACACCATCGAGCAGCACCGTTCCGTCGGCGATGTCCACGAGCCGCAGGATGCCGCGCGCAGTCGTCGATTTTCCCGATCCGGATTCGCCGACCAGCGCGAAGGTTTCGCCTGGCCGGAGATCGAAGCTGACGTCGTCGACGGCGCGCACCACACGCCGTTTCCGTCCGCGTGTTCGCGGGGCGGAGAATTCGACGCGCAGGTTGCGCACGCTCAGGATCGGAGTGGGCGACACAGTTCCGACGGTCACGGTCATCGACTTCTCTCCAGAGTCAGCTCGGTGGTACGAACACACCGCGCGCTGCGTCCGTCATCGACATCGGCGAGCGCCACCTCGGTCAGGCAGCTGTCGATGCGATGCTCGCAGCGCGGCCCGAACCGGCAACCGCGAGGCATGGCGCTCGGCGCAGGTGGTGATCCGGGGATCGTGTGGAGGGTGCTGCGGCCGTCGATGCTGGGTACCGACCGCAAGAGACCCTCGGTGTACGGGTGGCGGGGTGAAGAGAAGAGGTCTTCGGCGCGCGCATGCTCGACGACCTGACCCGCATACATCACGACGACGTCGGTGCACAGGTCTGCGACCACGCCGAGATCGTGGGTCACGAACAGCACACCCATGTCGAAACGTTCGGCCATCTCGCGGATGAGGTCGAGGACCTGCGCTTGGATGGTGACGTCGAGTGCGGTGGTCGGTTCGTCGGCGATGAGCAGGGACGGCTCGCACGCGAGGGCCATCGCGATCATCGCGCGTTGACGCATGCCGCCGGAGAACTCGTGTGGATACTGCGCTACGCGCCGTGCGGCGTCGGGGATCCCGACGAGATCGAGGACTTCGACGGCGCGCGCTGTCGCGGCCTTCTTCCCGACACGGCGGTGCCTGCGCACGACTTCGGAGATCTGGTCGCCGACCGTGAACACGGGGTTCAGACTCGTCATCGGTTCCTGGAAGATCATCGCGATGTCGTTGCCGCGCACGCCGTCGAGTTCGCGCTCGGGCATCGTGAGCATGTCGCGACCGCGGAACCGGACGGTGCCCGACCCGATGCGGGACTGCCGTTCGGGGAGCAAACGGAGTACCGACGAACAGGTGACGGACTTGCCGGATCCGGATTCGCCGACGAGTCCGACGAGTTCGCCCGCGCCGATGCGGAAGGACACGTCCTGCAATACCGGGGACCAGCCTGTGGCGGTCGCGAACTCGACGGAGAGGCCTTCGACGCTCAGTAGCGGCTCGTTCAACGGTTGCTCCTGTTCTCGCGGCCAACGGAGTCGCGGATGCCGTCGCCGAGGGTGTTGCAGGCGAGCACGGCCGCGATGATCGCGAGCGCAGGTATCGCGACCGGCCACATCGTGTAGTTCCATGCTTCGCGGCCTTCGGCCAGCATCCGTCCCCAGCTGGCGTCGGGTGGTTGAACACCCAACCCGAGGAAGCTGAGGGAGGATTCGGCCAGCATCGCGAATCCGCACGCGAGACTGATCTGCACGATCAGCGGTGAGAGCGTGTGCGGCAGAATGTGTTCCCTGACGATGCGCGCGGTGGGGGTGCCGATGCTGCGAGATGCTTCGATGAAGGTGTTCTCGCGAACGCCGATGACAGATCCTCGGACCACGCGGAAGAATCTGGGTCCGAACACGATTCCGATAGCGATCATCGCGTTGGTCAGGTTCGTCCCCATGACTCCGACGATGGCCATGGCCAGCAGCAACGGGGGGAAACTCAGGAAGGCGTCAGCGATCCGCGACAGCACGGCATCCCACCAGCCGCCGAGAAATCCGGCGACGAGTGCGGGCACCACACCGATGACGAGTCCGACCGTGACGGAGATCGCTGCCGAGAAGACCGCGACGCGGGCACCGTAGAGCAGTCGCGAGAGGGTGTCGCGGCCGAGATTGTCGGTGCCGAGCAGATAGCCGTCGGACAGCGGCGGAAGCCGGCGAGCGGTGAGGTCCTGGACGAGCGGATCATGCGGGGCGATCACGGACGCGAACAGACCGAAGAGCACCAGCAGCAACAGGAATACGGCCGCGACGATCGCGGCGGGACGCCCACGGAACCGCCGCAGAAACCGGCGTCGCGGGCTTTCGGCAGCGACCACGGACTGCTCGTCGGCCAGGGCTGCGATCTGGACGGTGTCGCTCATGCGGCGCTCCTCATCCTCGGGTTGAGATAGCCGTACGAGATGTCGACGAGCAGGCTCATGACGACCGTCGCGAGGACGCCGAAGATCACGATGCCCTGGATCGCAGGGAGATCGCCGGATAGCACTGCCTGCACGGCGAAGTCTCCCAGCCCTTTGAGGCCGAAAACGGATTCGATGACAGCGGTGCCGCCGAGCAGGAACGCGACCTGCATGCCGAGGACGGTAGCGGTGGGGATGAACGCGTTCTTCAGGGCGTGTTTCCACAGCACCCGTCGTCGTCCCAGTCCTTTCGCGGTGGCCGTGCGGACGTAGTCCTGCTGCAAGACGTCGATCATGGAACTACGGAGTTGCCGCGCTATCTCGGCCGCTGCGGCGAGACCCAACGCGACAGCGGGGAGCAGCAGATGACTGAGCCACGGCCACAATCCTTTTGCCAGCGGTGTGTACCCGGTCGACGGCAATGCGCGGAGGGTGAGCGAGAAAATCATCACGAGGATCAAACCCAGCACGAAGTTGGGGGTGGCGACTCCGAGCGTGGTGCCGACACCGGTGGTGCGGTCCAGTCGGCTGCCGGGCCGACTGCCGCCTGCGATACCCGCGGGAATGCCGATGAGCAGCGCGATGAAGACGGCGACGACAGTGAGGGAGAGCGTGACGGGCAACCGGTCGACGATCATGTCGAGGACGGGTGCCTGGTAGGTGAAGCTCGTCCCCAGGTCACCGCGCAGCAGGCTGGTCACGAAGTCGAAATACTGCACGACCAGGGGCTTGTCGAGGCCGAGCTCGAGGCGGATGGCGTCGATCTGCTCCGCTGTGGCGTTCTCGCCTGCGATGCGCTGGGCCGGGTCGCCGGGGATGAGGAGGATGAGTCCGAAGGTGATGGCGGTGGCGATCAACAGCAGAGGGATCACCGCGAGCAGTCGTTGCCCGATCAGGCGGAGCATCGTTTACGTCCTGTTCTGTCGGTGGGTGTCCGACGCAGGTGCGTCGCCGTCATCGACGACGACACACCTGCGGGGATCATTCGCCGGCAATACCGACTCCGCGCCATTCGTCGACGAGGATGTTCGGTTCGTAGCCCACCACCTGGTCGGTAAGCGTGGAGCCGAGCTCGAAGAACACGAGCGGTACGGAAAGGGCGTTGTCGCTGACGAGGGTCGAGACGTCTCCCAGCAACTCGCCGCGTACCTGCAGGTCGGACTCGCGGTTGGCCGCGTCGAGTGCCTCGTTGAATCCGGGAACAGTTGCGCGAGAGGGGTTCTGAGGCGAGTTCTCGCCGTACAGGGACGACAGGAGCAGGGACGGATCGGAGCGTCCGGTGAAAGTGGTGACGTACGCGTCGGCGTCGCCGCGATTGAAGGTGGGGGAAGCGTCCGACGGTGGCAGCGGCTGGAGTTGCATGTCGATGCCGACCTGCGCGAGCTGCTGCTGCACGATCTGCGCTACCTGCACGTTCTCGGGGAGGTTCAGGAGTACCGCGGTGAAGGAGAAGCCGTTGGGTAGCCCCGCTGCAGCGAGCAGACGACGCGCCTCGTCAGGGTTGTATGCGTAGGCGTCGGCGAGATCCGGGTTGTAGGCGAAGTAGCCTTCCGGGAAGTCCTGGCTGGCGGGCGCAGCGTGGCCTTCCATCGCGCTGTCGGCAATCGACTGGCGATCGATGGCGTGTGCGATGGCCTGGCGCACTTCGATTTTGCCGAACTCGCCGCGGCTACGGTTGAAGTTGATCGCCATATGGTCGAGTCGCAGCGCTGTCTGTACCTGCAGCCCCTGCTGCTCCGCCGCGTCGATGGTCAGCGGCGTAGTGATGGCTACGTCGAGGTCGCCGGTGGAGACGGCACTGAGCCGTGCCTGCGGATCTGTCATCACCGTCCACACGAAGGTGTCGGTGCCGATGGCTTCGGGATCCCAGTAGTCGGGCCTGGCGGTGAACTCGTATTCGGCGCCGGGCTGCGACCGGGTGACGGTGTACCGGCCTGCTCCGGCCGGGCTCAGCGCGAGTGCCCCGGCCTTCTCCGGCGAGCTGAAAGCATCGGGATTCACGATCATCCCGGGCAAGTCGGAGAGGGTGAGGACGAGTTGCGCGCCGGGACCATCCAGCGCCAGTACGACGGTCTGTGCATCCGGTGCGGACACCCCGGCGACGGACTGCAGCATCGGTGCAGTGATCGAATCGGGTTCGAGCGCGCGCTCGAGGTTTGCGACGACCGCGGCGGAGTCGAGTGGGGCGCCGTCGGCGAACGTCACACCTTCGCGCAGGTGGAGGGTCAGTGCCGTGTCGGTCAGTTCCCAGGATTCGGCGAGGCCCGGTACGGGCTGGGCCTGGTGGTCGCGGTGGACGAGGCGGTCGTACACGAGCGCGAGCATCGTTGCGTCGCTGGTCATGGTCGTCTTGTGCGGATCGAACGACGACGTCCCGTACACGGTGGCGTAGTGCAGGGGGATCAAGGGATCTGCGACACCCGAGTTTGTGGTCGTCGCGGTGCCGCAGGCGCTCAGTAGTGCGGCGCAGGCCGTGAGCGCAACCACCCACCGGGCCGTCGAACTTCTTCTCGACGCAATCGACATGGTGATCCTCCTGAAGCATGTACGTCCACAGAAAAACCAGGAGGACAACCGGATACCGAAGTGCCGTTCCTCCTGGCGCTGCCGAACATATGGTGTGGTGATCCGGAACACACCGCGGGTCTCGCTGAACGGGAGTCGCATGTGGGTCCCGTGCCGAGCGAGTGCTGCGTAGGTTCTGTCGGTCGGTCGCCACTGCATCGGTCAGGGCAACCTCTACCGGCGACCCGTCCGCCGGCGTCGCCTTCCTCGGTGGAAGCGGGTGGCCGTGGAACCGAGTCCGAGCCTGACGTCTGCGGTCGTCGATCCTGAAATCAGCGATCGGTGAGAGGGCGAACTCGGCGGCCGGCGTGTGGCTGATGCCGAAGGTCGGTCAACGTGCGCTGAACGTGGACGAGGTGGGATCGCATATGTTCGGCCGCCGCGTCGGGGTCACGATCTTTGACAGCGTTCAAGATTGCGGCGTGTTCGGCACAGTACGCATCGCGGGTGTCTGTGCTGAAGGTGCGGCTTTTCAAGCTGCCCCAGATCGGCTTTTGCCTGCATCGGACGAGGTAGCGACTCACGCCGATGAGCACCTCGTTGTGGGTCGCCGCGGCCAGTCCGTGATGGAAGCGAACATCCCACTGCTCGAACTCCGAAGCAGACGCCGCGTTTTCACCTTCGCGCAGAAATTTTTCCAGTTCGGCGAGGTCTGCACCGGATGCGGCAAGTACCACCGCTGGCATGAGCGACGGTTCGATCGTCAGTCGTGCGGCCATGATGTCGGAGGGGCTGGGGGCGTTCGCCTCTACTTCGGGTGTGTGAGTGGTGGACAGGAAAGTGCCTCGGCCGACATGCCGGGTCACGATTCCGGCATCGGCGAGATGATGCAGCGCTTCCCGGACGGCGTTTCGACCGAGCCCGGTTGTTGCGGCGAGTTCTCGTTCGGTGGGGAGTCGGTCGCCGGGAAGATAGGCACCCTCACCGAGGAGCTGTTCGATGTGACGCAACGCGTGCGCTGCAGATCCGACGGGAGACATCATTGCCTTTCAACCAATTAGAACCAAAAATACTCCAATCTCTGCCGAATTCCCTGCAAGGTCGTGTGTTGTGGGTCACATTTGCTGTCACTAGCGTGGGAATTGCCACCGATTGCACTGATTGGTTGGCATTGGTTCTACAGGAGGACTTCCGTGCGTTTTTCCCGAATCCAGACTCCCGAGGGCGCGCGCATCTGCGTGGTCGATGACAATGGCGCCGCACGCCCGGTCGCATTCACCGACACCGGTGCCCCGGTGGAAACGTTGCAGCAGATCATCTCCGGCGGCAGAGCGGCACTTTCTCGCCTCAAGGCGGACGACACCGCCGCGACAGGCTCGCTGCTCGCCCCGATCACCCCGCACCGCAACATTTTCTGCGTCGGACGCAACTACTCCGAACACGCCGCAGAGTTCGCGCGCAGCGGTTTCGACGCGACCGACAACAACACCGACCCCGTCCCGGAGCATCCCGTGGTGTTCACCAAGCCGGCAGCGTCGGTGATCGCCTCCGGTGAGCTGGTGGACCCGCACGTCGACATCACTTCCACCCTCGACTACGAGGGTGAGATCGGCGTGATCATCGGCAAGCGCGCCTCGAAGGTCTCCAAGGACGAGGCGATGAACTACGTGTGGGGTTACACGCTGATCAACGATGTCACCGCCCGTGACCTGCAGCATTCTCACAAGCAGTGGTTCATCGGCAAGTCGCTCGACACGTTCTGTCCGATGGGGCCGTGGGCCGTGTCTGCCGACGAGATCGACATCGACGACCTGCAGCTGCAGACCCGCATCAACGGTGAGTTGCGTCAGGACGCCAACACTGCCCAGCTGATCTTCGATGTGCCCACCATCATCGAGACCCTCTCGGCAGGAATTACCCTGGAACCCGGAGATGTGATCGCAACCGGCACACCCGTCGGAGTCGGAATCGGATTCGACCCGCCGAAGTATCTGGCCCCCGGCGACGAGATGATCGTCTCTGCCCCCGGGCTCGGTGAACTACGCAATGTGATCGCGGGTGTCGACGCACCCGAGGCTCTCACCCGAATCGGCTCTGGCCGGCTGTTCGTGGAGAAGACAGGAAGCGGCCCGGCCGTGGTGCTGATCCACGGACTCGGCGGCGCCAGTACGGTATACGAACCGCAGGTCGAGGCTCTGGCCGAGCAACACACCGTGCTGCGCTACGACCTGTCCGGCCACGGACGTTCCCCGGCGCTCGGGCCGAACAGCATCGAGAACTGGGTCGACGAACTCGTCGCGCTGCTCGACACCGAAGGACTCGACCGAGTCGACCTCGTAGCTCACTCGATGGGCACCCTGGTCGCCACCACATTCGCGGCCACCCATCCCGACCGGGTCGGGCATCTGGCGCTGCTGGGCGCGGTGCGGGCCCAAAACGAGCAGGCACAGTCCGCCACACGAGCCCGCGCCCGCACCGTCCGAGAAGGCGGCATGCAGGCAGTGGCCGACACCATCGTCGCCGCTGCACTCTCGACCGAAACCAAGGTCGCCCGCCCGGTTGCCGTCGCCGCAGTGCGAGAGCTGCTGCTCGGGCAGGATCCGGCCGGCTACGCGAACGCCTGCGAAGCCCTCGCCGCCGCCACCGAACCGAAGTTCACCGACATCGTCGCACCGACCCTGCTGATCACCGGAGACGAGGACAAGGTCAGTCCCACTGCCGTCAACGAGCAGTTGGCCGAGTCGATCACCGACTCCCGCCTCGAGATTCTCGACCGCGTCGGCCATTGGCACACCGTCGAGGACCCCGCCCGCGTCACGGCGATGCTCGTCGACTTCCTGAGCCGCTGACCAGCACACTCCTGCAGCCAACCGACCGGCGCACGCCGGGGCGGGAGCCGACCCTGCCCCCTGTGGGACAGCCTCGCCCCGGGCGCCACCTTCTCGCTCACCCCATTGCGCTTCCCGAAAGGAGGTGGACCGATGTCCACCACTGTGTTCACCAACGTCCGTATCTTCGATGCCACCGATGCCGATCCCTACATCGGCGAGGCCCGCGTCGCCGACGGCCGCATCACCGAGGTCACCGCCCGCACCGGCGCCGTCGACCGCACCGGCGCGCGGATCATCGATGGCGGAGGGAAGTTCCTGATGCCCGCCCTGTGCGATGCCCACACCCACTTCTCCTGGACGAACTCCGCCGATCTGCCCGGCCTCGGAACGATGGGCGTCGAGGAACACACCCTGCTCTCGGCCCGCTCCGCGTTGACCTACATCGACCACGGCTACACCATGTGCGTCGGTGCCGCTGCCGCCAAGCCACGACTGGATGTGGTCATCCGAGACGCCATCAACAGCGGCCAGATTCCCGGCCCACGCTACCTGGCGAACTGCCAGGAGATCGCCGTGACCGGCGGCGCATTGGTCAATGGCATCACCGCCTTTGCCGACGGGCCGGAGGAAATGCGTAAAGCGGTGCGCCGCAACGTCGAACTCGGCGCAGACCTCGTCAAGCTGTCGATGTCCGGCGAAGACATCACCGGAAACCAGCATGCCAAGGACAATTACTTCTCCGACGAGGAAACCGCCGCGGCCGTCACCGAAGCACACCGCCGGGGACTTCGGGTGTGCAGCCACGCCCGCTCCGGCGAAAGTGTGAAAATGTCGCTGCGCAACGGCGTCGACATCATCTACCACGCCTCCTTCACTGACGAGGAAGGCCTGGACATGATGGAGGCACAGAAGGACCGCATTTTCGTTGCACCCGGAATCAACTGGCTCGTGGCAACCCTCGAGGATGCCGGAGCGTTCGGCTACCCGCCCGAAGCGGCCGAAGCCGCGGGCTACCGCTACGAACTCGAGTGCGCCATCGAAGGACTCAAGAAAATGAAGGCTCGCGGCATTCGTGTGCTCCCCGGCGGCGACTACGGATTCGCGTGGACGCCTCACGGAACCTACGCCCGCGATCTCGCCCACTTCGTGAACCTCCTCGATTTCAGCCCCAAGGACGCCCTGTTGTCGGCAACCAAGCTCGGTGGCGAAATCATGGGGATGCCTGACGAACTCGGCCAGATCAAGCCCGGATACTGCGCTGATCTGGTCCTGATCGACGGCGACCCGCTGGCAGACATCACTGTCCTGCAGGACAAGGACCGCATCGTCGGCATCATGAAGGAAGGCGCGTTCCACAAGGATCCCGTCAGCGGAAGTGAGCGGGGACTCGCCGAGGTCGACGAGATCCATCGCAGTACTCCCGTGCTTGCCTGACACTGCTCACATGTTTCCGGCGCACCGCCCGGTGTGCCGGAAACAGTGATGATCTCGTCGTGAGATCACTTGCGCCAGGCCCCCGGCGACTCGCCGTGCACCTGCCGGAATCGACGATTGAAGTACGCCGGATCTCGAAACCCGACTCGGCGAGCGATCATCTCCACCGGCAGGTCCGTGCCGGACAACAACAGTCGGGCTTCGGCCATCCGTCGTTCGGTGATCCACTCGCCGATCGTCCGGCCGGTCCGCTCGCGGACCACCGTGGTCAGATGTCCCGGTGACATCCCCACCACTTCGGCCACGTCCCGAGCCGACAGTTCCTGGGCGAAATGTTTCTCGATCACTCCGAATGTGTCGGCCAGGAGCGGCTCCTGACGATGCCGCAACTCGTCTTCCACATCGCCGCCCAGCCTGGCCACCTCGAGCAGTATCAACAGCAGGTACGCCCGCACCGCCAGATCGCTTTGGGGGCGAATGCCACGAAACTCAGCGTCGAGCTCCTGTAGGAGGCGCTCCCAACGGGGTCGGTCGGCCTCCTCTACATGGAAGAGACCGGCGTCGGTCTGGGACTCCGCTGCCAGAAACGGGCTGAGCAGTGGATTCGATCGCCACAATTGCAACGACTGGCCGAGTCCGGTCATGCCCTCCAACACCGTCGGAGAAAACTCCACTGCCCATCCGGTGGCGTCCTGCACCATCGACAAATCGTGCACCACGCCGGGAGGAAGCAGCACCACATCGCCCGGCGCGACCGGCACCATCCGGTTCATCACCATGTGTGGTCCCGAACCGGTGCGGAAGTAAAGCAATTCAAGATCATTGTGCCCGTGTGGGCCTGTCTGGACTCGCGGGTTGTCGGCCTCGACCGACTGCACATCGATCGCCGCCGACCGCGAACTACGGCCTCTGGCCTCGAACATCAACACTCGGGAGTCCATCATCCCTCACTCTCGGTGGCTGCACGACCCGCCCGAATCGTCTCCACGGTATCGCGTTCCTCCAGCACCCGACCTCGAGCCACTTCAGTTTCCTGGGCGCCGTCGCCCGGAGCGCTTTACTCACACCGTTGACGTCGACCATGCTGTGCGGTCGGAGGGCATCGTTGCGACTGTCGATGTTCCGCTGTTGCGTTCGATTCCGCCAGTGCGCTCGAGGGCGCCAGGCGAACCGACGCATGCCAGACGACGCAACCGGCCGGTGCATTCGGAGCGCGTCGTGGGCATGCTGTTCCGAGTGCTGCGTGATTTCACTGTTCGGCCACCACCACAGCAGTCAGCGCAACCTCCACCGACGCCCCGCCCGGCAGCGTGTACACGCCGATAGCGCTGCGCGCGGGCAGGTTGTCGACACCGAGTTCGTCCGCGATCACGTCGGAGGCCCCGTCGGCCACCGTGGACAGCGAGGTGAACCCGGGCGCGGCCGCGACATACACCACCATCTCCGCGGGCCGAAGACGTGAACCGGCAGGCAACACCGACCGCACCGCCACCAGTGCGTTGCGCGCGGCCAGTGCCGCTGCCGTAAATGCTTCCTCGACGCTGACCTCTGCGCCCACTCGGCCGGTGACGGTGAGTGCACCATCGAGGCGTGGCGTCATGCCAGCGGTGCGGATCGTGTCGCCTGCGAGTACCGCAGCGACATAACGGCCCTGCGGTACAGGAACTCGACGACTACTCGACACCGAGCACCACCCCTTCCTGCCGTGGATCGCTCCCACCACTCATGACCCCGCGCTCGTCGACCGACACGATCTGTGCGCTGCCCTCGGCACCGAAAGCATCGAGCGCCTGCACCTGATGGCCCATGTCCGAGAGTGCTCGCAGGACATCATCACCCACGCGTCCCTCGACGCGAAGCTCGGGAGCATCGCCGAGGGTGTTCGCGTCGGATCCGGGGTATGCCGTGAATCGTGGGGCCTCCACAGCCTCTTGGGGGTCGAGTCCGTGGTCGAGGAGGTGCGAGAGCAGTTGCATGTTCCACTGGACCTGTCCATCGCCACCCGGGGTATTGCCGACGTGCCGGAGCTTGCCGTCGTTACCGGTGACGATCCACGCGTTGAGTGTGTGTAACGGTTTGCGTCGCGGCGCTACCTCGTTTGGGTGGCCGTCGATCAGGTATGCCCCGCGACCGAGACGGTTGTTGAGGACGACGCCGGTTCCCGGCACCGTGAACTTCGCCCCGAATGTGAAGGCGAGGGAGTGGATGAACGAGACGGCTCTCCCCTCGGAGTCGACCGTGACGAGCGACGTCGTGTCGCCGCCCGATACCGCGAAGGCACCCACAGGTGCGCGAGATGCGAGGCGAGACCGGCCCGCAGCGATGTTCGTGGCGGACAGTGCGCGATCGACGCCCTCGTTGTCCGAACTGCACCAGCGCAATCGGTCCTCGAACGTGAGCGCTGCGGCGCGCGACATCCGGTCGATCGCCGAAGCACTCAGCCACGGCCCCGCGTTCAGCTCTCCATCGCACAGCGCGGCCTGTTGCAGCACCATCCATCCAGGGGTCGGCAGCGGAGTCTGGTGTATGGTCTCCTTCGCGTACACACCGGTCAGTGCAGGTTCGACGAGAACCGTCCCGCACTCCTCCCATTCGTCACCGCTGAACGGCGCACCGAATTCCTGCAGCCCCGCTACACATCGCTCGGCAAGCACTCCCGTGTAGAACGACGAAGGATCCGATGCGATGGTGCGGATCGTGTGCGCCAGATCGACTTGCGGGAGCCGGTCGCCCATATGGGGAGCGTCACCGGACGCCGTGTACACCGATGCGAGCCCGGCGTCGGCCCGGATGGCGTGGAGTGCTGTTTGTATGTCAGCGCGGGTCTTCGCGGAGCACGGCAGTCCGTGTTCTGCGATGCGCGCGGCAGGCTCCCACAGGTCGGGCAACGGCATGCTCGCCCCGCACGAGTGCAGGGCAGCGAGGGCGGCGGGGGCGCCGGGTACGGCGACGGCGAGTGCGCCGTCCAGTGGAATCGCGTCGAGTCCCCGATCCCGATAGAAGCCGGCAGTGCCTCCATCCGGTCCGTATCCACTGCCGTTGACGGTCCATACGGATCCATCCGGATCTCGCACCACCGCGAAGGCGTCGCCTCCGATGCCGCATTGTCCGGGCAGGGTCAGCCACGTCATTGCCGCCATCGCGAGTGCTGCATCGACCGCGTTGCCGCCGTCGGCGAGTACTCGCGCTCCCGCTTGGCTCGCGAGTGGGTGACTCGACGCAACCATGCCTCCGGTCGCCAGCGTGGCGGGGCGCCGTGCGCTCATGCCGACCTCATTCTGCGTCGGCGCGGGCCTTCCGGAGGTTCGCTGGGATCAATGCCGACGAAAATCTCGCCGTCGCGTTCTTCGCACGGGTAGGTCTTGATCGGCTCGGTCGCGGGCGGGCAGATCGGTTCGCCGGTCTCGAGGTCGAAAGCGCTCCCATGGCAAGAACATCCGATTCCGTCCTGCACGAGCTTGCCGGATGACAACAAGCAGTCGAGGTGAGAACAGTAGTTGGATGTCGCGTATGCCTTGCCGTCGAGTCGCGAGATCGCGAATTCGTACTCTTCAGCGTAGAAACGGCGTACGATCCCTTCGGTTACCTGCCCGGAACGGGCCACTCGCTTGAATTCCATGGTCTTCCTCCAGGTAGGTGTGCCGTATCGGCCGAACAGTCAGGCTTCGGATGACAGGTAGACGGTTTTCTCGGATTGGTAGAACTGCATGAGGGTCGGCCCTGCTTGTTCCTTGAACGTCTGGGTGCTCGACTGCTTGTAGCCGCCGAACGGCGCATTCATGGCCATTCCGGTGGTGGGTTGATTGACCTTCACCAGCCCGGTCCTCGATCCCGCGATGAATCGATGTGCATCCGGCAGGTTCTTCGTCACTATCGATGCGCTGAGGCCGAACGCGGTGTCGTTCGCCAGAGTGAGGGCATCATCGAACGAGGACGCGCGCTGGAAGGCGAGGATGGGGCCGAAAATCTCGTCGGTCAGCAGCCTCATGCCGGGAGCGGTGTCGGCGAAGATGGTGGGACGCACGAACAATCCGTCACTGTGCGGTCCACCGCAGACTAGTCGTGCCCCTGCGCCGACACCGATGTCGACGTATTCGAGGAATTTGTCGAGCTGAGCTGCGGAGGCGAGCGGTCCCATGGACACGCCCTGGTCCGAGCCGCGCCCCACCGTCAGAGCTTCGGTCAGTGCGATCACCTTTCCCAGCAGCGCATCGTGAATCTCGTCGACCGCGATCACGCGGCTGGTACCGGTGCATGCCTGTCCCGACAATCCGAACGCGCCCTTGACGATAAGTGCCGCAGCGGCGTCGAGATCGGCATCGGCGAGCACGACGACGGGGTTCTTTCCACCCATCTCCAGTTGAACGCGGCGTTCGGGACCGATTCCCCGGTGGATTGCCTTGCCGACCTCGGTGGAACCGGTGAATGTCACCGCCGCCACACGTTCGTCGCCAACCACCGCGGCACCGGCGCTGCCGTCACCCTGGACAAGGGCGATCGCGCCGGCCGGTAGTCCGCCGGCGAGTAGGGCTTCGACGAGGCGTTGGCCCATGAGCGGCGTGATCTCGGACGGTTTGAACAGCACCGTGTTTCCAGCGGCGAGAGCAGGCCCGAGTTTGCGGGACGGAATGTTGAGCGGGAAGTTCCACGGCGTGATCGCGCCCACAATCCCGATGGGTTCGCGCACGGTGTACACCGTGGTCGAGCCACCACCGGGGTAGACCGTGCCGGTTGCCCGGTGGGCCTCGCCGGCGTAGAACCGCAGGTTCATCGGCGTGCGGCTTACTTCCATTGCTGCCTCGGCACGGGTCTTTCCTTCTTCCCGGATCAACTCCTCGACGAGTGCTTCTGCATTCGCGGTGAGCTGATCGGCGGCAGCGTCGAGGATGGCGGCTCGTCGCTCCGGTGGGGTCGCGGCCCACTCGGGCGCAGCCTTGTCGAGCGCATCGACGGCGTTCTGCACATCGATGTGTTCCGACGCGGGGAAGGTGCCGATCAGATCGGAATTGTCTGCGGGGTTGCGTCGTTCGAACACTTTTCCGGAATCGGATGGTACCCACTTGCCGTCGATGAAGTTCGATCCGATGATCGTCATGCCTGCTCCAATTCTTCGTGCATTTCCCACAGGTCGGTGTCCTCGTCGGCGAGCAGGGCAGCGTCGACGCGCTCTCCGACCAGTTCGCGGGCGGCCATGATGTCTTCGCCTCGGTCCATCGCGAATGCAGCAGTGAGAACCTCGTCCGAGAGATAGAAGAGGGTGAACTCGCCGGTATCGATGTCGCCGCGGACAACCAAGCGTGTTGCACCGGAGGCGTTTCCTACGAACTGAATGTTTGTGTCGTATTGATCGGACCAGAACCAGTGAGGATCGTCGGAGAGCGAGTTGCGTCCGACGATCGTATCGGCGACCACACCCGCCTGCCGGTTGGCGTTGTCGAAATGTTCGACGCGGATGTGTCGGCCCGCGCGGGGTGAGTGTCGACTGGCAACGTCGCCCGCGGCATAGATGTTCGGCACCGATGTGCGACCGACGGCGTCGACTACGATCCCACCGTCGACGGCCAAGCCACTCGCAGCGGCGACTTCGACGTTGGCGACGATTCCGATACCGACCACCACCGCGTCGGCTTCGATGGTATCGCCGGTGGTCGTCGTAATTCGGACGCCTCGGTCGGAGGTGTCGAGAGCGGCGACGCCCGTGCCGGTGCGTAGGTCGACGCCGTTGCGGCGGTGAAGATCCGCGCAGTGGTTCCCGGCCCGCACTCCGAGGATGCTGCCGAGTAGGTTCTCTGCCTGCTCGATGACCGTGACATTCACACCGAGAGAACTGGCGGTCGCAGCGATCTCGAGTCCGATGAATCCGCCACCGACGACGGCGAGCGTTCGGCCCGGTGTGAGGCGCGGGGCGAGGGCCACTGCGTCGTCGAGGGTGCGGAGGTAGTGGACGAGATCGGGGCGGGGTCCCGTCGCCGCAATGCGACGCGGTCGGCCTCCGGTGGCGAGGAGTACGGCATCGGCGGTGAGTGTTCCGCCGTCGAATTCGATCGTGCTGGAGGCGGTGTCGACCCGTCGGACGGTAATGCCCGTGCGGATGTCGATGTCGTTGGCGTCCAGCCACTTCGGAGTCAGAAGCGACAGTGGCTCCGCCCCTTCGCGTCCCGCGAGGAATTCTTTCGACAGTGGGGGGCGCTGGTAGGGGGCGTGAGGTTCGTCGCCGAGCAGGATTATCCTGCCGTCGAAGCCGCGGCGGCGCAGGGTGCGGGCGGCGACGGCTGCAACCTGGCCGGCGCCGATGGTGACCACGGTGCGGACGGTCATGATGTGCACTCCCTTCCGGACACGGAACGCGGTGTGGGATCGATGTGGACGGTGTCGCCGTCGACGTGCACGGCGTACGTCGGCTGGCAGAGGTCCTGGTCTTCTTCGTACCCGGTGTCGAGGTCGAACCGCCATTGGTGACCGGGGCAGATGACGCGGCCGTGCAGCAACGTGCCCTTGGCGAGGGAGCGGTCCTGGTGGACGCAGAGGTCGGCGAAGGCGTAGATGCGGTCGTTCGCGTGGAAAAGCGCGATCGCCACGCCCTCTACGTCCACGCGGAGCTTGCGGCGCCGAGTCACCTCTTTGACGGTGGCGACAGCAACCCAAGTCTGTGGGGCGGACATTGTTACTCCTTCGCTCGTGTGCTGCGGGGCGGGAGCCTATTCGGGGCTCCCGCCCACGCTCGTCGGGGTCAGGCCGACGCCAGCTCCAAGTCGGGCGCGACGTAGCTGTCGTACAGGCCCTTCGTGTACGAGAAGCGCATCTCCGCACCCCACCGCACCAGCTGCAGGCAACGCTGCTGCAGCGCAGGGGTATCGGCGCAGTCGAGCACGATCTGGTAGCCGCGCTCCCCGTGGACGACATCGGAGGTGATGTGCAGATCGAAGAACTCGATCTCGTCCTCGGTGAATCCGTACACTTCTCGCAGCGGGATGATCTGCTTCTTGTAGATACTCGGTACCTGGGATTCGAGGCCGACCACGAGTGCAGCGGTGGCGACCACGAAGTGCTCGCGCTGCGAGACCGCGTAGCACCAGGCCTGAAGGCCGCGGGTGACAGCGTTCATGTTGTTCGGGTCTTCGATGCGTTCCTTGGTGGTACCGCATGCCTCGGCGAACTTGATGAGGAGGTCGGTGTGCCGGATGTCGGCGAGTTCCTCCTCGTACATGTTCTGGAGGGTGAAGTCCTTGGCGTCGGTGTAGTGGTCGGGGGTGTTGGAGTAGATGTTGGCGAGGTAGTCGGCGAACGGGCCGACGTAGTGATAGTGGTTCTCGGCCCAGCGGGCGAAGTGGTGCTTCTCGAGCTTGCCTTCGGCCCACGCCTTGCTGAACGATGCGTTCTTGGCCTCGCGGCCCTTGATGGCGCTTTCGAGTGCGGCGCGGAACTCGTCGCGTCCGAGCAGTTCGGTCATGAGATATGCCTTTCACGTTGATCGTGCGGGCGATGTCGGGCTTGCGGTATGTCCGCGACAGTGCGGTCCGAAAGTGGCTTGTATGCAGCTCGTTTCGGTGTCATCGACCTTAAGTGCGGGTGGGGTGTGCTGCCACGGTCACAATGAACGGAGGGAGCGGCTCGTCAGGGTCGATGTGCACGGGTTCAGTGGGTGGGTGCAGAGACGAGCGCTTCGAACTCGGCGAGCATCGCGGCGCCGACGGCCTTGTCCTGTTCACCGTTTCCGCCACTGATTCCCACTGCGCCGACGATCTGGCCGTCGTGGACGAGCGGGAAGCCACCGACGAAGACGGCGAATTTGCCGGGCAGCATGTGGCTGATGCCGAAGGCTTCGTTGCCGGGCAGTGCGGGGCCGTTGGGCGGTTCGTTGAACAGGTGGGTGGCCCGCTCGTGGCCGGCAGCTGTGAAAGCCTTGGCGATCGCGATGTCGACTCCGGTCAGCCGCGCCCCGGGAAGTCGTTGCAGTGCGATGACATTCGCGCTTTCGTCGCACACGCACAGGGTCTGCTTGACGCCGAGTTCCTCGGCCTTGGCGCGGCCGGCGGCGAGCAGTGGAAGTGCGTCGTCGAGGTCGATCCGATGAATTCGATGCATTGGTCTCCGCTTTCGAAGTCGGGGAATGGTTCGGCTTGTTCGGCCGGTGTCTCCGTGGTGTCGGGCCTGGCTTATTTCTAACAGCGCGACGACACAATCGGGATGGACAATGTAACCCCACTTATCGGAATATCGTGGGCAGTGTGCACATGTTCGGGGGCTTTCTAGCTCTGGTATCTGATGTAGGGAAGTGCATGACGTTCCGTTCCCGCGCAGCGTCGCCGTCCACGAGGGAAGCAGGTTGCTGTGGAACCGAGTCCGCGCCTGACCGTCCGCGGTCTGCTCGACGAATCGCTCATGGCCGGTGCGCACGTCGCACCGGGCGGAGTGCATCTCGATCGTGCTCTCACCTGGGTGTTGCCGATCGGCGAGGTCATGGGCCGGTACGACGACCTCTCCGGCGTCGCGGTGTATGCGCGGCCGGAGTCGCTCGCGGCCAATACGCATGCGGTGTCAGCGATGGCGGCGCGCGGCGCGGCAGCGCTCATCGTCGACGGTGCGCTCCCCACCCTGGACGCTCCGTTGCCATCGGGCCTCCCCGTCATCGAACTGGACATTCCCGTCGGATTCGCTGCGCTCAACAGGTTGCTCGCTGAACGGTCGCTGACACAGGAAGTGCACGTCATGCGCTACTCCGCGCTCGTGCACTCCACGCTCGCCGGGCTGCTCCACCGGGGTGCAGGCTTGGCCCTGTTGATCAAGGAAGTGTCGTCACTCGCGCAGCATCCTGCGCTGGTCCTCGACGCCCGTGGTCAGGCAGTCGCCCATCACGGTATCGATCGGGAGATGGTCGACGAGATCGCACAGAAACTCCGGGGTCCTCTTGCCGGCACGTCGGGAGCAAGCAGACAACAGCACCACGACACACGCGTAGTGGAGGAGACTGCGGGCGGCGTGCGCTGGACCTGCACCGCCGGCGCCATCCGGCTCGGTAGGCGATTCGAGGGATGGGTGGTGATCCTCGCTCCCGACCCGGCTCCGGGACCACACGACCTCGCTCAACACGCGGTGGTCACCGAGCAGGCTTCCGCCATCATCGGCTCCGAGATGTTGCGCCAAAGCAGCGTCGACGAGGCCGAGGAACGTGCGCGCGGTGATTTCGTTCAAGCGCTCGTGCACGGCAGCTTCTCCAGTCGGCACGACATGGAGGCTCGCGCCGAACATCACGACATCGATCTCACCTCGACGTTCGCGGTGTTCGTCGCCCCCGGTTACAGCGGGAACCCCGCGGCGCCGGGTGGTGAGGAAGCAAGCGGGCTGCTGCGGTTGGCCCGGTACGCGGCCAGTGTCCTGCCGCACCCTTCGGTGCGGTCGTATGTGACCGTGATCGGCGACGCTCTCGTTGTGGTGCGTTCACTCCGGTATCGCGATGCTCCCGACATCGAGGCAGAGATCGATGAGTTTGCAGATGCTGTGGCACAAGACCTTTCGCGCCGTAGGGGTAGTCCGGTCCCGGTCGCGCATGGGGTCCCTGCGCTGGGTGCCGACCAGATCCGGGAAAGCTACCGGCAGGCCCGGGTGGCGCTCGGGATCGGGCAGCGGATGGGTATGTCGGGTTCGGTGTCGTACCACGATCTGCGTGGGTACGGTGTCCTCGAACTCGTCGCCGAATCGGACCGTAGTCGACGATTCGTCGACGACGTGCTCGGCTCCCTCCGGCCCGGTAGCGATCTATACGACACGCTCGTCGCGTATCTAGGTGCCGGCGGGAACGTCAATGCTGCCGCACGCGAACTCAGCGTGCACCGCAACACCATGCTCTCGAAACTCGACCGGATCTCGCGTGCAATGTCGATGGACGTGCGGGTACCGGAGAACCAGTTCACAGCCTGGCTCGCGGTCAGGCTCGAGCTGCTCGACCGCCTGCACACCTCTGTCGATCGTGAGATCAACTACCGTTGAGAGTGCGCATCGGTATCTCCGGTGGGGCGAAGCTCGGCGGCATCTTCGGGATCGCGTCCGAGGTACGAGACGGCGAGTCCGAGGCAGGCGACGACAGCGCACACGACGAATACGACCCCGATCGACCACGCCGAGAGCGCGATCGTCACCCATGCCGCGCCGACGGCGGAGCCGCCGAAGCGGATGAGGTTGAAGACCCCGAGTCCGGTGCCGTGTGCGCCGGCGGGGGAGCGGGTCGATCCGGCCGCAGCCGGTGTCTGAACGGCGGCGATTCCCGCTCCGCTGACAGCGAGTACGACGGCAACGAGCCATAGGTACGGCTCGTCGTTCGACAAGACGGCCCCGAGCGCGCCCTGCATCACCACCAGTACGGCCAAGCCGAACCGCAGGACGCGTCGTGCGCCGATCCGATCTGTCGTACGCCCCACCAGCGGTGCGAGTACGGCCATCACCGCCGGGAGCGCGAAGAGGACCATGCCCGACGTCGCAGTGGACTCTCCCGTCGCCGTCAATCGGATCGGTACCGCCAATAAAGCCGTTCCGAGACAGAACATCTGCGTGAACGCAGCAACCGAGCTCCGGGCGAAGCGAGTTTCGACCAGCAGACGCACATCGACGAAGGGGACAGATACGCGCAGGCAATGCGCGACGAACCACCCGAGTAGCAACACGGACGCGGCGAGCACCACCGGAGGCGCAGCGGGCGCCACCCCGCCTTGGCCGAACATGCTCAGACCCAGAATGATCCCTGTAGCTCCGGCTGTGAGTGTCGCCGCGCCGACCACGTCGAGACGCATGGGTCGCCCAGGGAACGCGGGGATCCACCGCAGTGTTCCAGCGAAGCCGACCAAGGCGATCGGAATGAGGGGGACGAACACCCACCGCCAGCCCCAGCCGCCCGCGACGAACCCGCCGAGCGACGGGCCGATCGCCTGACCGATCCCGTTGACGGTTGCCCAGGCCCCCACGGCACGCGCGCGACGCTGCGGATCGAACAGCCACGCGATCAGACCCATCACCGCCGGAGCGAAGGCTGCTGCCGCGACACCGCCGAGCGCTCGCCACGCGATGAGGACTTCGAGGCTCGGTGCCGTTGCCGCTCCAGCGGAGCACACTGCGGTTCCGAGCAGGGCGGCGCAGTACACACGCCGGCGTCCGAAGCGGTCACCGATGTATCCCGCGAGTGGCATTGCCGCTGCGAAGGTGAGGAGAAAAGCGACGGCAAGCAGAGCGCCGTCCTCCAACGATGCATCGAAATCCGAAAGTATCTGGACAAGAGGAACGTTGATGATGTTGTTACTCAAAGTTCCGACGAGAGTGCCGGCGAGGAGCGCGGACAGTGCGAGGGGGGTACCGGTGTCGGATGCGTCCGGCGACGCCGCAGGCACCGTGGTGGATGTTGTCATCGAGCTCCTGAACCAGTCGAACTGCACGGCCCTGTGCGAGCCGTCGCTCCACTTTCCCACCGTCGACCGAGCGTGTGCATCAGCGTCGTGGGGGCAATGAGCACATGCTTGGGCTGCTGGTATGGACACTGTGCACAGCAGGCTGTCGAATGACCAGGACGCCTCACGCGCGACACATGTTCGTAGCAATCTTCCACATTCGTGCGACCCGATGACACGAAATCGCAAAAGTGGAACACATTGCACATGTAGCGTTCCGGGCACTGTGCATGGTTCTCGTTGACCAAGCATCACGGAACGCGGAAAGTTCCTCGAATACAGCCCTCGATCCGCTCCGCTCTCCTGTTGGAGGACATGCCTTGGACGTACAACTCACCGCCGCCCACTGGGTCTATCTGGGCGGCATTCTGGTCATTCTGGTCATCATGGCGATGCGAAAGAACATCGTCGTGCCCGCAATCGTCGCAACGTTCCTGACCGCATTGGTGTTCTCCGGCAGCATCGTCACCGGCCTGTCTTCCATCTTCAACGCGAGCCTGGTGGCAGCGAAGGAACTCTTCAACATCTTCCTCATCATCGCGATGGTCACTGCGATGCTCGGCGCGCTGCGTCAGCTCGGCGCAGACCGGATGATGGTCGCGCCGTTCCGGCGTGTGATGCGTGCCGGGACGAGCAGCTTCCTGGTTCTCGCCGCCGTCACGTATGTGATCTCGTTGTTCTTCTGGCCGACTCCCGCCGTCCCCCTGGTCGGCGCGGTGCTGATTCCCGTCGCCATTCGGGCAGGCATGTCTCCGCTCTCGGTGGGCATGGTCATCGCGATCTGCGGCCAGGGGATGGCGTTGTCGTCGGACTACATCATCAAGGTCGCACCGGGCATCTCCGCATCCGCCGCGGGTGTCGACACTGATTCGGTGGCCGACAAGGCGCTCGTGCTTTCGCTCATCGTCGGGGGTACCGCTCTCCTGATCACCTACTTCATGCAGAAGAAGACCTGGCGCACGCCGTCGCCTGACCTGCTCGTCGAGTGGGAAGCCGAAGCAGATCGGGGAATCGGCGATTCACGCTCGCGTGGTGATGCGTCCGATGATCTTTCCGGTGGCGCCGGAACGTCGAAGCCGGTGCCGACGAACCCGACCGGCAGGCCGACGGGTGGAGGTTCGCAGACGGTCACGACGACTGCCGTGCTCGTCCCCGCCACGAACCCGTTCCCCGCCGAAGTCGCCGACGCGGAGAAAGAACGCCGCGGCACCGCAAAAGCGTTCGCGATGCTCGTGCCATTGGCCTACCTGGCGTTCATTGTCTACCTGATGTTGGGTAAGTTCACCGAGGTCGTACCACCCCTGCAGGGCGGCGACGCCGCTGCGATCGTCGGCGGTATCGCGGCACTGGTCCTGTTCGCCGCCGCAGCATCTACCGATCGTGGCGGCTTCCTCGAGACGACTTCGGACCACCTCGTCGACGGCTTGGTGTTCGCGTTCAAGGCCATGGGCGTTGTGCTGCCTATCGCCGGGTTCTTCTTCATCGGCAACCCCGACTTCGCGGGCGCGATCCTCGGTACTCCCAAGGGTGAGACTGCCCCTGCGATCTTGTTCGATCTCGTCACCGCGATCCAGGCACACCTACCGCAGAACGCGTTCGTCACGTCGTTCGGGATCCTGCTCATCGGCTTGGTCGCGGGGCTTGACGGTTCAGGATTCAGTGGACTTCCGCTCACGGGTGCGTTGTCGGGTGCGCTCGGTCCTGCGGTCGACGTCGATCCGTCGACGCTCGCGGCCATCGGGCAGATGGGCAACATCTGGGCAGGTGGCGGAGTGATCATCGCGTGGTCGTCGCTCGTTGCGGTCGCCGGTTTCGCTCGCGTGCCCGTCCTCGATCTCGCCCGGAAGTGTTTCATCCCCGTCATCTCCGGGCTCGTCCTGTCGACGGTGTTCGCGGTGTTGATGTTCTAGCGTCCGCACGACCAGCAGCGGTAACACGTGCTCAGTGCCCGAGCCGGTCGACATTCGCCATGATCACAGCCCGAAGTTCCCGCTCCGGTTCGTTCAGCACACTCCTCCGGGAGGCGAGAACGAACTCCAGCTCGCCTGCATTCGGCAGATGACGGCCGGCCGTGCGAACCTGCTCGAGCCCGCTCGGCGGTAGCCGGCCGGCGTGGAGAACGATCCCGAGGCCGGCGAGGGCGGCTGCTCGCAGACCGTTCAGGCTGTCTGCGACGCAGGTGATGCGAGTGCTCAGACCGGCTTGGTGCAATGTGTCGAGTGCGATCTCCCGTGTGAGGGACGGCGGGGGATAGGTGACCAGCGGAACGGGACCGTTCGGTTCCCACGCGAACCCTGGGGCGGCGAGAAATTCCAGCTGATCGCGGAAAACCAGCTCGCCGTGGCGATCGCCCGGTCGGCGTTTGCCGAACATCAGATCGAGCTCGCCGTCGTCCAATTTCCGATGGAGTTCCTCGCTCAGGGCGACGGTGAGCTCGAAATCGATCCGCGGGTGACTACGCCGGAATTCGGCGAGGATCAGAGGCAACTCGTGCAGGACGAGGTCCTCCGAGGCCCCGAACCGGAGCCTGCCACTGACTTCCGATTCCGCGAAGTATCGTCGTGCGGTCTCGTGCCGGTCCAGGATCTCCTGGGCGAATCCGACCATCACGCTGCCGTCTGCGGTCAGCTCCACCGAGTGCGTGTCGCGTATGAAGAGCCGGCGACCGATCGCCTGCTCGAGCTTGGCGATGTGCTGGCTGACCGTCGATTGCCGCAGACCGAGTCGCCGGGCGGCGAAGCTGAAACTGCGATCGCGCTCGACCGCGAGGAAGCTGCGCAAATGGATGGGATCGAACACCCCCGTATTCAATCACGTTTCGTGATAGCAGTAACCACGGCGATCGTCTTCTTGAATGAGCATGGCTCGCTTAATGTCGAACCATGCTCACCAAGATCCCCCTGCTGAATCGACTGGACCCCTTTCTGATCGGCATTCTCGTGACTGTCGGCATTGCCGCGCTCCTGCCCGCAGACGGCGCCGTCCTGACCGGGTTCGGATGGGCGTCGAAGATCGCGATCGGACTGTTGTTCTTTCTCTACGGCGCGAAACTGTCGACAAGCGAGGCGTTGGACGGTCTCAAGCATTGGCGTCTGCACGCGACCATCCTCGTCACCACGTTCATCGTCTTCCCGTTGCTGGGTATCGCCGCGAAGGTGCTCGTGCCCTGGTTCCTCAACGACCCGCTCTACCTCGGACTTCTGTATCTCTGTGTCCTGCCGTCAACGGTGCAGTCGTCGATCGCTCTGGTGTCCGTGGCTCGCGGAAACATCCCCGGCGCAATCGTGAGCTCTTCGGCGTCGAGTCTGCTCGGAATCTTTCTCACGCCGCTCCTCGTCGCGGTATTGATGACCTCGCAGGGTGTGCATATGAGCGCGGCGGCCGTGATCGACATCGTGGTCATGCTGCTTGTTCCGTTCATTGCCGGGCAGCTGCTGCGCCGCTGGATCGGCGGGTGGGTCAAGGAGCACGGCGGGCCTCTCAAGATGGTGGACCGAGGTTCGATCATGCTCGTGGTGTACGTCGCTTTCAGTCGCGGCATGAACGAGGGGATCTGGTCGAGCATTTCGATACCGCGATTGCTCGCGCTCGTCGCAGTGTGTGTCGTGCTCCTCGCCATCGTTCTGGCTCTCACCTGGTACACGGCGCCACGCCTCGGATTCGACTTCGAGGATCGGGTGACGATTCTGTTCTGCGGTTCGACCAAGTCGCTGGCGACCGGCCTGCCGATGGCAACGGTCTTGTTCGCCGGCCAGTCGATCGGGCTGATCGTTCTTCCGCTCATGCTGTTCCATCAACTCCAGCTTCTCGTATGCGCTTCGATTGCTGCGCGGTTGGCGAAGCGCCAGAACAGAATTCCGGTCGAGGTGTAGTGACGCACATTTGGGCAGTGCGGATGGTTGCCTCGGTGTGTCCGAGGCTCGAGTCCGCAGTGAAGTTGACGAGAAGTCATAGACGCGTTGGGCGGAAAGCTGGAAGCGCGCGGGAAGGAGTGCCCCGTAACGATCGCCCCCTGTTTGGGCGCAGTCGGGATCGACGGCACCGCGCTGTGCTGAGGACCGCGCCGACTGTCGGGCGCTACTCAGTAGAAATGGTGGAAGAGCGTTTCGCGGGCACCACAGCAGGCCCGGGACTCTCGTCGAGTGGAAGCGGGTGCAGCGGGGGCAGTAGCGCTGGAATCGTCGGCTTGATCGGTTCGTATGCCGGCGCCGTGCCCGCGACAGGTGGCTCGCGACCCTCGATCGCCGAATACATCAGTGCCGCGGCGACGGCGGCCGCTACAAGGAACGACCAGAATGCGATGTTGCGTCGGCGTCGCCGCTGACTGGGAGCTCGAGAACGGAGGACCATGCCCACATGATCGAGCCTGATTTGGGCGTTGTTACCGATTCCTTGTCCTTCTATTAGATGAATCTTTTAGTAACAGGTTTATACGGGTGACGAGCTGGGCAGAGATGGGTGCCGCGCTCGCGAGAGCCGGAGGGGCCGCGAAACATGCGCGATGACTCTATGTTTCGGTCCACGTGAAGCGTGACGAGGGCGGGCGATAAATTCGGTTCGGGACCGATGGCCCCATCCTCGGAGTGACCAATGCGAGCAAATCCGCGCTGGTTACGTTCCGTCGGTAACGATGGAGGACATTTGTGAGATGTGGTGGGTGGCGATATCCGAATGGCGGGAATCGTCGCAGAACAACCGTGAGCCTTGGAGACCGCACTGCTTCACCACTGCGCACATGCGAGGGGCATGTGGGTACTGGTTTGTTGCGCTCCAAGGCTGCGGGCATGTCTGGGGAGGACTGAGCTGGTCTCCGAGGAGGCCGGCGCGAGAATGGTGAGAAAGTGGTCGTGATCCAAGAACGGGGAGCCGATGGTTGCGGAGCATCGGCGGTGCGCATGTTGCCGAATCGCCGGCACGCCGCGGCGAACCGTTGGCAGTGGCAGTCGGCGTACGCGCGGGGCTTGTTCTGGACCGACAGTGTCGTCGTCGTGCTGGCGGTATTGCTGGCACATGCGGTGCGGTTCGGCCACGAGAACGTGCTGAGGGTGGAGCCGATCAGCACGCTGAACTACTCCGTGATTTCGGTCGGGTTCGCTGTTGCATGGTTGGCCGCTCTGAAAGCGTTTCGTACTCGTTCTCGGCGGGTGATCGGTGCGGGATACGACGAGTATCAGCGCGTCGTGTCGGCGACGCTGTGGTTCTTCGGTTTCATCGCGATCGTCGCGCTGGTGTTCGGTCTCGAGCTGGCGCGGGGGTATCTCGCGATCGCATTGCCTGCCGGTCTTGCGGCGCTGCTCGTCAGTCGCTGGATGTGGCGAAAAGTAGTGGCGCGTAAGCGTAGCCGCGGGGAGTATGCCACATCTGTACTGGTGGTCGGTGGTGCACGGGCGGTGCGGCACTTGGGCCGGACATTCGAGGGCAAGCTCACGGACGGCTACCGCGTGGTCGGAGTGTGTGTGCCCGCGTACTCGGGATCGTTCGGCGAGACGATCGATGTCGATGGCCGGGAGGTGCCGATTTTCGGCGATGAGCATTCGGTGGCCGAAGCGTTGGAGTTGTCGAATGCCGACACCGTGGCAGTGACGGCGACGGAGACACTCGGCCCCGAGGGAATCAAGGATCTGGTGTGGCAGCTCGAGCCGCTCGACGCTGATCTCGTGGTGGCGACGGGCGTGGTCGACGTGGCCGGACCGAGGTTGGAAATGCGGCCGGTCGCGGGCCTTCCGCTGATCCATGTCGAGAAGCCCAGCTATCACGGTGCAAAGCGTTCCGGGAAGCGGATCTTCGATCTGACGTTCTCGCTGGCGGCGCTGTTGCTCTTAGCGCCGGTGTTCGCGGTGGTGGCGCTGTTGATCAAGTTGGACAGCAAGGGGCCGGTGTTCTATCGGGCTGAGCGGATCGGTCTCGACGGCGAGCCGTTCGGGATGATCAAGTTCCGGTCGATGGTGACCGAAGCCGACAGGATGGTCGAGGCGTTGCTGGCCGAGAACGAAGGCGCCGGACCATTGTTCAAGATGCGACAGGATCCGCGGGTCACGCGCGTGGGCCGGGTGCTTCGAGGGTTCAGCATCGATGAACTGCCGCAGTTCATCAACGTGTTGCGCGGTGAGATGAGCGTGGTGGGTCCACGTCCGCCGTTGCGGCGCGAAGTGGAGAACTACTACGGGCGGGTCAAGCGTCGTCTGCTGGTTCGTCCCGGTGTGACGGGCTTGTGGCAGGTGTCGGGTCGGTCGGATCTGTCGTGGGACGAGTCGGTGCGGCTGGATCTGTCGTACGTGGAGAACTGGTCGATGGCGACCGATGTGCTGATCATCGGGAAGACCGTGAAGGCCGTGCTCGCGCGCGAGGGCGCTTACTGACGAAGACGACGCGAGCCCCTGTCGCTACGGGCGGGTTCCATGGCCGGTGCCACGGTCAGGACGGCGTGTCTGACGTATCCTCCGCAGCATGGGCAAGCTTCAGCAGGGAATGAGAGCGCAAGCGAGGTGTCCAAATCGAACGGCACCCTCAGCGGCCTGCGTTTATGGAGCACACAGCAAGGCCCAGGCGCGCATGTACCGGGAGATCGGTCGCTGGTCGACCCTGCTTGAGCGCCGCAGTAGTGATCCCTGGTCGAGTACCTCGATGCTGGAACCATACTGAACGTAAACGCCGAGCTCGTTGGCTCGGCTGGGTTTTTGCTTGCACAACGATTCGATTGGGTGTCGATGGAAAATACCGACATGATTGCCGAGAAAGAGGTCAAGAGCTGACCACAATGAGTGGGACGGTGCGCGCCATGAATCACAGGGAACCGCCGCCACAGTTGGTTGTCGCTGACGCGGCTGCTTGGCGCGCGTGGCTGGACGACCATGAATACTCGTCCGACGGGGTGCGCCTCGTCTTGGCGAAGAAGGGTACAACGGTCCCGACGTCGCTGTCGTACGCCGAAGCGTTGGAGGAGGCACGCTGTAACGGCTGGATCGGATGGGCGACGCAATTCAATCGACGCCCTCCCTTTCCAGCAGCTCTTCACTCACGGCGCGCCCGTTCCATCTGGTCGCGAAGGAACGTCGGAATTGTCGATGCTCTGATTGCGTCAGGAAGGATGCATGTACGGGGGCGTGCCGAGGCGGGCAGGGCGAAAGCCGACGGGCTCTGGGAGCGGGCGTACCCGCGCCCAGCATCTGCCAGTCGCGCTGACCGTATCGCGAAATAACCAGCCGGGGTCGTCAGGAAGGTCGAAAATCAACGCAGACCGAGGCTGTGTACTCATTCGACCAGCGGCATGACCTCGGCGCTGAACCGCTCGAGCTGATCCAATCCGGCGCTCAGACATACCTTGGGCGAGATTTCCTTGCGGGTGCTTCCCGAAAGTGCACGCACTCGCAGTGCTATGTGAGTGATTCCCGAACCGGTGAATGCGCGGATCCGTTCGGCGACCTGTTCTGGTGTGCCGACGAGGTGGATTCCGTCATGGTCCTGCTCCGGTCGGATCGGTCGGTCTCGCAGGTCGAGCTCGCACAGGGTGGTGTAGCGGCGCGGTACCGTCGCGCGTCCACAGGTCGCAGCGTACTTCTCGATCTGTGCGATCGCTACTCCCGCGGCAGCGGGGTTCAGGTTTGTGCCGTGGAAGCCGTCCCCGTGGGTTGCGACACGGTGCAGGCCTCGCGCGCTGTTGCCTGCAAGCAGGATCGGAATTGCGGTGGCGGGGCGTGGCTCGAAGTAGAGCGGTCCGAACGAATAGAACTCGCCGGGGAAGCCGCGGGACGGATCGCTCCAGCAGGTTCGCAGGATGTCGATGAACTCGGCGGTGGCCGAACCGCGACGACGGTACCGGTTGCCGGCGCCGAGCGCGCGGAATTCGTTCTCCTGCCAGCCGGTTCCGATGCCGGCGAGTACTCGGCCGGGTGCGAGCAGGTCGAGGGAGGCCCATGCTTTGGCGACGATCACCGGATTGCGGTTGGCGAGTACCAGGACGGAGGTGCCGAGTTCGATTCGTTCGGTGGCCCCCGCTACGACCGATAGCGCAACGAGTGGGTCGACGGCCGGGGTGTCGAATGCGACGGGGAAGCGGCGGTCGGGATGGTCGTGCTCGGTGGTCGGGGTGAAAACCACGTGATCGCTTGTCCACACCGCGGTGAATCCGAGCCATTCGGCCAGCATCCCTGTGGTCAGGATCGATTTCCTCGAGGCGAGGGGGCTGAGGTTGGGGAGCTTGACCCCGAAGGTGATCGCGGTTGCGGTCACGGCGTGACCAGTCCGCTGATCTCGTCCAAGCGGACGACGGTCTCCACGTTGTCGGTGGGCACGTACTCGGTGGGGCGTGAGACACCGGAGGTCACAGAGTCGATGACGGGGACCGCGAGATCACTGACGGCGATCGCCTGTCCCGCATCGGAGAGGAGGAAGTCGACGAACAGTCGCGCCGCGTTCGGGTTGGGGGCGGTGTTGCTGATCGATGCGAGCATCGCGAAACCTGTGGTGTTGTCGGGTACGACGACTTCGACGGGAGCGCCGGCTTGTTTCACCGTGGATACGGTGCTGAGCGGGGCGGGTACGAACGCGCCGACTTCACCGGCCGCGACCTGCTGGATGGCGTTGCTGACGGAGTCTCCCACGGCGTAGTTCTGGATTGTCTGGAGATCGGTGAAGTAGTCCTCACCGAAGGTGTTGAGCCAGAAGTTGTAGACGCCGGCGGTGGCGACGCTGTTCTGTGGTGCCGCGACGAGCAGTCCGCGTTCGATGGGGTTGCCGGTGGCGAGGTCTTCCCACGTCGCCGGGGGCGTGCCGGTGATGAGGTCGGTGTTGTAGGCGATGCCCCAGGGTTGTTCGAGAATCGGCACGGAATTCTCGGTCTGGTCGGCAGTGTCGACCCGGTCGAGGTTGGGGATCTGTGCGGGGTCCAACGATGCGAGCCACTGGTTGTCCGCCGCGGATTCGACGAAGACCGGGTCGGGTTGCCAGAGGACGTCGGCTCCTGATGATCCGGCTTCGGATTCGGCGGCGAAGCGGGCGTTGAGGTCGGCGCTGGCCTGCCGGACCACCTCGACGGTGATGGAGTATTCGTCTTCGAATGCGTCGGCGAGGCTTTGGGTGAGTTCGGCGTTGTACGCGCTGTAGATGACGACGCTGCCTTCCTCTTGTGCAGCGTCGACGACCGCGTCGTACGTGTCCATCGCTTCGGTGGGGCTGTCGACGCCGCTGTCGCCGCACGCGGCGAGCAGAAGGGTGATGGTGCTGAGCGCGCCGGCGAAGCGGAGTCGGAGTCGGGTCGGTGACGACATCATGTGTACCTCTCTGGGGGTGGGCTGGTCGATGCCTATCGGCGTCGACTCACGAATCGGACTAGCGAGAGTGCGGCGAGTACGAATACGACCGAGATCAGGCTGAGGATGCCGGCGAGCGCGGCGAGTTGTGCGTGGTCGCCGCCTTCGTAGAGGTCGACGAGGGTGGATCCGACAACCGGGTTCCGTGAGCCGGCCAGGATCGCGGCAGCGTTGACATCTCCGAGGATATGGACGAAGAACAGAATTCCGGCGGAGACCAGACCGGGTGCCATCAGCGGGAGTGTCACCCAGCGCAGCGTGCGGCCTTCGCTGTGGCCGGAGGTGAACGACGCATCAGTGAGGTCGTTGCCTACGCGGGACAGCGCGTCGGACGACTGCAGTACCGCCTGGTAGAGGTAGACGGCGATGAACGCGATCAGCAGCAGCCAGCGGGTGTTGCCGAGCCGGAACGGATCACCGGCGAACGCGAGGACGAAGGCGACGGCCAGCACGATGTGCGACATGTTGCCGGGCAGCTTGAGTACGCCGTCGGCGGTCCGGGCGATCCATGATCGGCTGCTGTGCAGGTAGAGCGCGGCGAACACGGCGGCGAGGACGCCGATGATGCTGCCGACCGTGCCGAGCCACAGACTGTTGGCCAGTGCTTTGCCGGCCGGACCGCTGCTCGAGAGAAGCGCCCGGTAGTTTTGCAGCCCGAGTTCGTCCCATTTCACATCCGGGGTCCAGTATTTCTGGACCGAGACGAAGAGGATCGCGGTGAGTGGTACCAGCGACATGATCAACAGGTAGCCGAGCATGCCGAGGCGCGCGACGGTTCGCCAGCGTCCCAATGTGACGACTGCGTTCGAGTGTCCTCGAGAGGAGATGCGGGCGTAGTGTCCGCTGCGGACACTGCGCGCCTGGAGTATCCACACCACGCCGATCACCATCAGCATGACCAGCCCGAGCAGCAGGGCACTGCGGGTGTCCGGCGGGTAGGCGAATTTCATCGCCTGCACGATGCGGGTGGATACCACGTCGATCCCGGATCGGGTCCCGAGGATGCTCGGGACCGAATAGATGCCGAGGCAGACCACCGTGACGAGGAAAACTGCCGACAACGCAGCGGGTTTGATGGCGGGCAGCGTCACGGTGACGAAGGTGCGCAGCGGGGAGGAACCCGATATTCGTGCTGCTTCCTCGAGTGCGGGGTCGAGAGATCGCAGCGACGCGGCCAGGGGCAGATACGCGTACGGAACCATGTAGGCTGTGTACGCGAGAATCACTCCGTACCAACTGAAGATGTCGAACGGGCCGCTGTCCATGTGGATTCCGACGACGCCGAGTCCGTCGCGGATGAGGAAGTTGGCGAAGCCGCTGTTGGGTGAGAGCAGGAAGGTCCAGGCGATCGAACCGGCGATCGGGGGCACGAGTAATGAGGCGATGGGGAGCAATTCGCCGATGAGTCCGAATCGGGCATCGGTCCGTTCGTTCAGCCATGCGAGCATGCCTCCGATGGCGAGAGCCAGGGGTCCTGCCACGGCCAGGATGATGGTCGTGTTGGTGATCGCCGAGCGGGTACGGGGATCGGTGAAGACGCGTTCGAGGTCGCTGAGTCCGATCACGTCGCCGTCGAGCATGAACGTGCGCCAGACCATGATGGTCAGCGGATAGAGCAGGAGCGAGCAGAGGACGAGGGTGACGAGGGCGGTGAGTGCGTGCAGTGGTCGGTAACGTAGTTGCCGAGACCAGCGCACATGCCGCGGTGGTCTTCCGGGGGTAGGAGAGCTGTCGGCTGGGGGCGTCGGCGGGGTTCGGTCGGTGAGCGGCGGCGCGGTGCTCATCGGCCGTCCTGTCCGGTGACGGGGGCGAATTCGGAGCCATCCATGAGCCAGCAGTTGGCCGGATCGAAACCGACCCATACGGTGGCACCGAGGTCAGGTGTCGGGGTGTCGCTGGGACGCCACACCTCGACCGTGTCTCCGTCCAATTCGATGTGGATCCGTACTTGGGCGCCGCCGAAGACGACGCTGCTGACGGTGCCGGAATGCCGGTTCTGTCCCGCGGCGGGTTGTTCGTCGGAGATTCGGATCGATTCGGGTCGAACAACTCCGAGCACATGGCTGCCGGTCTCGAATGTGCGTGTCGACACGCCGAGCATCGGTCCGAGTGCCGATTTGAATTCGATTGTGTCGCCGTCGATGCGGGTTACGGGTCCGTCGAACTCGTTGGTGCGTCCGACAAAGTTCGCGACGTAGCGGTTGGCCGGTTGCAGGTAGATCTCCCGAGGGGAGGCGAGTTGCTCGACGACTCCGTCGCGGAGGGTGGCGATCCGGTGCCCGAGTTCCATGGCTTCGGTTTGGTCGTGGGTCACGTAGAGAGCCGCGAATCGAAGTTCTTGTTGCATCTCGAGGAGGTCGCCGCGGAGTTGGTCTCGGACCTTGGCATCGACGTTGGAGAGGGGTTCGTCGAAGAGAACCAGATCGTTGCCCGCGACGAGGGCACGTGCGAGCGCGACCCGCTGCTGTTGTCCTCCGCTGAGTTGCCCCGGATACTGCTGGGCCAGATGCCCCACCCCGACCAGGTCGAGCACGTGCGACACCTGGGCGGTGACGGTCGCGGCGTTCAGGCGACGGCGGCGCAGGGGATACGCGACGTTCTTGAACACGGTCATGTGCGGCCAGAGTGCGTAGCTCTGGAAGACGACGCTGACGGAGCGTCGTTCGGGTGGGGTCAGTACGCCACGATCGGAGGAGAAGACGGTGCTGCCGCCGATGTCGATCCGGCCGCGATCGGGTTGTTCCAGTCCGGCGACACACCGCAGGAGGGTGGTCTTGCCACAGCCGCTGGGGCCGAGCAGCACCACGAACTCGCCGGCGTGGACTTCGAGGGAGATGTTGTCGACGGGAGTGATCGTGGCGCCGTCCCGGCGTTGGAAGCTTTTGCTGAGATTGCTGATCTCGACCACCGCCGGCCCGGCGGACATTGCTGTGTCCATGGTCGGGGCACCTCGATTCGGGTCGCCTGATGTGATGAGAGGCAACATATTTGAGGGTTGACCTGGGTCGATATGGTGTTGTGCCGACCAGTGGGATCCGATCAGCCGAGCGAGGTCGCAGTCAGGTCCGCGATCAGATGCCTGCGGATGACCTTGCCGGTGGGGGTGCGGGGGAGGTCGTCGACGAACACGACGTCGTCGGGGGTGCGGGACCCGCGTACTTGGGCTCGTGTCCAGGACCGGATGTCGTCGGAGGTCGGAGCACTACCGGTTACCGGTATCACCGCTGCGACGATGCGTTCGCCCCATTCGTCGTCGGGGAGACCGACCACGGCGACATCGGCGACATGCGGATGGGTGAGGACGGCGTCCTCGACCTCTGCGGGCGCGATGTTCTCTCCGCCGCGGATGATCGTGTCGTCGGCGCGTCCTTCGATGAACAGGTAGCCGTCGCTGTCGAGGCGGGCTCGGTCGTTGGTGGGGAACCATCCGTCGCTGTCGAGCACCGATCCCTGTTCCAGGTACTGCCCGGACACTTGTGCCCCGCGGACCCAGAGCAGGCCCGTATGTCCGGGTGCGGCGGGAGTGCCGTCCTCGTTGCGGAGCGCGACTTGGATGCCGGGAACGGGACGTCCCACGGAGGTGAGCCGTGCGTGGAGGTCGGGGTCGTCCGAGGCCAGTGCTGCACGGTGATCGTCGGGGCCGAGGAGTGAGATCGTCGAACTGGTTTCCGTCAATCCGTATGCGTTGACGAAGCCGGTGTCGGGGAAGGCGACCAGGGCGCGTTCGAGGACCGGCAACGGCATGCGGGCGCCACCATATGCGAGAGAACGTAGTTCGGGGGTGCGGGCGAGTTTGCCGTCGAGGTGGTCGACGATCCTGGTGAGCATGGTGGGAACCACCATCGCGCTGCTGATCCGCTCGGTGCGGACCTGTTCGAGCCATGCCCGGGGGGAGAAATCGTCGAGGTGGACCATGCGACGTCCGGCGTAGACGTTCGTGAGAATCGTGCCCATACCGGCGATGTGGTACGGCGGGGTGCTGATCAGTGCGGCATCTGTTTCGTCGGCGCTGCTCAGGTCGACGGTCTGCAGTACGTAGGAGGCCAGGTTGGAGTGGGTAAGCAGCACGCCTTTCGGGGCCGAGGTGGTGCCGCTGGTGAACAGAATGACGGCGACCGCATCCTCCTCGACTTCCGCGGGGGTGCTCAATGGTTCGACGGTCGTGAGGCGGGAAGTGAACTCGCCGGTGGACAACGTGGTGATGTCGGTACCTGTGAACACGGGCAGGTAGCTGTCGTCGACTACGACGACCGGTCGGTCGAGGCGCTGGACGAGCGCGAGGAGTTGGTCGTCGGGTAGCCGGTAGTTCAACGGTGCGAGGGGGATTCCCGCCCACGCGGAGGAGAAGGCCAGTGTCGGCAGGGCCGGCCCGTTGGTGCCGATGAACACGACTGTATGGGCGCCGAGGTCGGTGAGGACCCGGCCGCCGCGAGCGGCGTGGTCGTTCAGTTCGAGGTAGGTGGTGCTGTAGCGCAGGGGGCCGACGGCCGCACGGTCGGGGTGGGCGGCGAGTGCCATGTCCAGGATTGTCGTCAGATTCATGTGGGCCTCCGGAGATGTCGGGGTTGGGCCATGAAAAGGAAAGTTTGTCGAACAGTTCTATCTAAACATAGACATGTTTAGAGGTTTTGTGTACGTTTGGCTCAGCCGTAGATGGGGCGGCATGACTTTTCCTCGTGGCGCGTGAGCCACCCGTATCGATGAGGACAGTGCGATGGCCTGGGATTTCTCCACCGACCCTGATTTCGAACAGAAACTCGTCTGGATGCGAGAGTTCGTCGAACGGGAGATCCTCCCGCTCGAGACGCTCGGTGAGCGCTTCCGGGGCCGCGATGGGCGGGCCGGCTATCTGCGCCTCGTGCAACCTCTCAAACAGCAGGTCAAGGATCAGGGGCTGTGGGCCGCTCATCTTCCCCCGTCTCTGGGAGGGGCCGGCTACGGTCAGGTCAAGCTCGGTCTCATGCACGAGATCCTCGGACGCTCACACCTGGCGCCCTACATCTTCGGCAACAATGCCCCGGACTCCGGCAACACGGAACTACTGGCGTTGGGCGCAACCGAACGCCAGCGTAAGGATTACCTCGAACCGCTTCTCGCGGGTGAGCTCACCTCGAGCTATTCGATGACCGAACCCGGTGCTGGTGCAGATCCGAAACTGATGTCCGCCACGGCTCGTCTCGACGGCGATGAATGGGTGGTCGACGGACACAAGTGGTTCATCACCAATGCGGCGCTGGCCGATTTCCACATCGTCATGGTCCGAACCGAATTCGGCGACGATGTCCGCCCGCACAAGGCTTTCTCGATGATCCTGGTGGACTCGGATACACCCGGTCTCGAGGTCGTCCGCAACATTCCGACGATGGCGGAGCCGGACGTCCGCGACGACGATTACGGCGGCCACGCCGAGGTAATCTACCGCAATGTTCGTGTGCCCGAATCGAATCTGATCGGCGAGCGCGGCGGCGGATTCGCGCTCGCGCAGGGTCGCCTCGGCCCCGGCCGGATTCACCACGCGATGCGGTGGGTGGGTCAGAGTCAGCGCGCGTTCGACATGCTCTGCGAGCGTGCAGTGAGCAGAACTGCGCACGGCTCACTCCTGCGCGACAAACAGATGATCCAGGACTGGGTCGCCGAGTCGTACGCGGCGATGCAGGCCGCGCGTCTGCTCACGTTGCGGGCGGCGTGGCGGATGGATCGCCTCCACGACGAGGGGCGACCGTACAGCGACGCCCGACTGGATATCGGCTTGATCAAGTTCTGGGGCGGCCGTGTCCTGTACGACGTCCTCGATCGCGCGATCCAGATCCACGGTGCGCTGGGCTATTCGTCGGATCTCCCGCTCGAGTACATGTACCGGCGTGCTCGTGCCGCGCGTCTCTACGACGGCCCGGACGAGGTACACAAGGTCACCGTCGCCCGCCTGCTCATGCGGGAGTACGAGCCGCGTGAGGTTCCTACCGAGCACGTACCCACCCGGCGGGTCGACGCCGAGGAGAAGTTTGCCGACCTCCTGGACCAGGTTGCGCTCAACGCATGAGACGTTGATGGGTGGGACGAGGAATCGATGCGAGGAGTCGCGCACATGAAACACCCCACCGGAGTCGAAGGCGAACGCGTACGGCGCGGCAACCGGACGCTACTGAATCCGCTGCCGCGGAGGATGCGTCCGCTCAAGCTTGCCGAGGTGCTCTCGCGGGAGATCGTCGAGGAGATGCTCGAGGACGGAGTCGAGCCGGGGGATGTGCTGCCCTCCGAGGTCACGATGATGGCGAAATACGGGGTGGCCCGAACGACGCTGCGTGAGGCATTGCGAATACTGGAAGCCCAGGGGCTCGTCGTGGTCAAGCAGGGGCGAGGTGGTGGCCCGGTCATGGCGGCGGTGGATGCCTCCGATCTGGGGCGCACGTCGGCGCTCTACTACCGGCTCGCCGGCGCCACCTATCGAGAGCTGGCCGAGTCGAAGGTTGCGCTCGAACCGTGGCTGGCCGATCTCGCGGCGCGGCGTTCCGATCCCGAACAGGCGCGCAGTGCCCTGACGGCCACGTTCGGTGGTGCCGAACCGGTCGACGACGCGGTGCAACCGCGCGGGATCTGGCGTGCGACTCCGCAGTTCCACGAGACGGTCTACGCACTGAGCGGGAACCTCGTGCTCAGCACGTCGGCGAGCGCGATGTCGGCGATCTTCCGTGAGCAGGTGCTTGCAGCGATCGATCTCGCGCCCAAACACGACGACTTCTTCGACGCGCATCGCCAGATCACGGACGCAATCGTCGAGGGGCGTCCCGAGGACGCCCATCGGCTGTCTCTCGAACATCAACAGGACATCAACGACTACTGCGAAGCGCGGGTCCCCGAACTCCTCGACCGGGTCATCGAATGGCGCTAGCCGCATCGGTGTCGCGGTAGGAGGGCATGCGCTTCCGCAGCACGTCGAGAAGACGAGAAGGAAGGCACAGCTATGACTGCACCACTAGAAAAGGACATCCAGCAGGACTTCCGTGAGGCGATGGCCTCGGTCGCGACACCTGTATCCGTGGTGACCACGACCTGGGAGGGTGAACACTACGGGGCGACCGTGAGTGCGTTCTCCTCGCTGTCCATGGATCCGCCGATGGTCCTGGTCTCACTCGACAAGCGCTCCGCGCTTCTCACCGCAATGCGGTCTGCGGGCCGGTTCGGGCTCAACATCCTGGCGGCTTCCCAGGCCTCCACGGCGTCGCGGTTCGCGTCCGGTCGTGGAGTGGGGAAGTTCGAGGGGGTCAAGTGGCGACCCGATGCGGGGCTTCCCCGGATCGACGGGGCCCTGAGCTGGCTCGCCTGCGACGTGGTCGAGGTGGTCGAGGGTGGAGACCACCTCATTGCGCTGGGTGCGGTGGCGTCTGTGGAGGCATGTGAGGGCTTTCCGTTGACCTATCACCGGAGAGTGTTCGGTACGCACCTCGCGCTGTAGAAGACGGAACATTCGTAACCGGTAAAAGTTTCTACCCGCAATAATTGCTATGGAGAACAAGGTGTGGTCTTCTCTATGTATGGCCTCCGTCACATTCACCCAGATTGAGAATCGCGACACTGCAGTTGCCGGTGTCCTCGATGCCTGGGTACGCGCTGCTAGGGCATTCGCTTCCGCAGGGGTGTATCCCGTGGCAACCGGAATCCCCGGTGTCCGGCTCGATCGTCCCGCCTTCTCGATGCTCCGCGAGCTCGACCAACGCGGGCCGCGTCGGCTGGGAGATCTGGCGTCGGCCACCAATCTCGGTGTGTCCCATGCCAGCCGCCAGGTGGAGAACCTCGTCCGGGAAGGGTTGGTGGAGCGCACTGTCCCGACAGGCGACCGTCGCGTGACGATCCTGGCGGTGACGCCGGAAGGTAGCAACGCCGTATGCAAGATCGAGGAGCAGTTTCGGGGCTTGATCACCGACCGTCTGTCGAGCTTCGATGAGCAGGAGATCATCGACTTCGCAACCCTGTTTCAGCGTTTCGCCGGCGAACTCGTCCTGTGGTCCTGCGACGCGCCGCCCGGAGGTGGACGGGAGGCGATCGACGGGTAGCAGAAGCCGCGCCCGCGCGGCAATGTATCCGCTCTTCCGGTGCCCTGCTTTCAGATAGCGTCCGTCCAACGATTTATCCACGTGCACAAGCCATCTCGAATATCGATGGCTTGACCCACAGTCCAATCCGCATATTCTATGCATATATCGAAGCAATGTTAATGATTACCTAGGAGTGGTCATGACTGTCTTGCAAAACACCCCTGAAGATTTCGAGCTGGACACCGTTCCGCGTCGCTCGGGCGGGCACCGATCGGTACTCGGGCGCGCCGCGGTGGTGATCGACGCATTCGACGACGGCCGTGCGCTCTCGCTCGACGACCTGACCGCACGGACCGGCCTTCCTCGCTCCACGGTGTACCGGCTCGCCGAACAGCTACGCGATGTCGGCTGGATCGAACGAGTCGCGGCCGGTTACCGAATCGGGTTGCGTCTCTTCGAGGTCGGCGGTCTTGCCGCCGATGCCGCGCGACTGCGCACCCAAGCCTGTACATGGCTGTTCCAGGCACAGCAGCAGTGTGGCCAGATCGTGCACCTGGGCATCCTGGACGGTGATGAGGTCGTCTACATCGACAAGGTCGGCCCGGCCCGTAGCGACGTACCGACCCGTGTCGGTGGCAGATTGCCCGCCCATCACACCGCGATCGGTAGGGCACTCCTGTCCGCGCAGCCGGAGAAGACATGGAAGCGCATCGTCGCCCAAGCGGCGTCCATGTACACCCGCCCGGGTGCGCACAGCCTGAAGTCGATTCTCGAGACCGCGCGGCGTACCGGGATTGCAAGCGACTTCGGCGACACCGTCAGAGGGCTGGCATGTGTTGCTGCCCCGATTATCTCCTCGTCGGGAGTGGTCGGCGCGGTCTCCATTACCGGCTCGATCAGCACCAACCGAGCGACGTTGCAGACGCATGCCCGTGTCGTCAAACAGACGGCCGAGTCCATCGCGAGCTGCTTGATTCCCGCGGTCCCGGCAAGCCGCGGTGGCGGAGTCCGAGGCGTCGGCGAGCTGGCGGAGCCGCTACGCACCGATCTGGCCGGCTGACACATCCTCGGGTGCTTTTCGCGCCCCCGACATCTCGATTCACTCACTCTCGTTCGGAGGTTCGCCATCATGGTTTGTCCTTCTGGTTCCGTGTCGGTCAGCCTGGATGCCCAGCTGGCCGAATCGTTCCGCAGGGGCGTCGAATTGCCCGAGGATTGCGGAATCGACATCGCAGACGACCGGTTGTGGTTTCTGTTCCCGGAGTCCGATTTCGTGGTGCAGAGCCGGCCTGCAGCGCAGATCAACGTCGTCCACCTGTTCTTCTCTGTGGCCGTCCGTGCCCCGGAGCCGTCCCTCGAGACGTGGTGGGACAAGTGGTCGAGGACTGTCGATCGCCGCGACCAGGTCGAGGTGGCCAGGCGTGAGGTTCTGGCCGGCCGGAATATGATCCTGCGCATGCTCGAAGAGCGCTTCGGTGACGACGCCACGATAGCGAATCTGTACTACGCATAGGCGTTATGTGTACCGGCGTCATGTGAGCCGGTCTCGGTGGCCGCATGTTCGGCCACCGAGAGCGAATCAGGCGTGGTGGCAGGCGACGTAGTGGCCGTCCTCTACTTCACGCAGTAGCGGTTCCTCCTCGGCGCACCGTTCCGTGGCAAGTGGGCAGCGGGTCCGGAATCGGCATCCCGACGGTGGGTTCAGTGGTGACGGAAGATCACCCTCGATCTGTGGAGTCGGCTCGGTATCGGCCCGGCGAACGTCGGGGTCGGGAATCGATGCCAGCAGCAGACGTGAGTACGGATGCCGTGCCCGATGTTCCATCTCGCGGCTGGGCGCGATCTCGCACACTTTGCCCAGATACATCACCATCACCCGGTCGCTGATGTTCTTCACCACGGCCATGTTGTGGGCAATGAAGATCATGGTCAGGTCGAACTCGGTCTTGGTCTGTTCGAGCAGGTTGAGGATCTGTGCCTGCACAGAGACGTCCAGACTGGACACCGGTTCGTCGCAGATCAGTACCTTGGGCTCGAGCATCATCGCCCGTGCGATGCATACGCGCTGGCACTGCCCACCCGACAACTCGCCGGGCAGACGGTCCCATACCATGTCGGGATCCAGCCCGACTGCGTGCAGCATGTCGCGCCCCCGCTTCTCGAGCGCTTCCCGGTTCTGCCGCCCCCACATCCGGGGCCCCTCGGTGACGAGGTGTTTGACCTTCCGGCGCGGGTTGAGCGATGAGATCGGGTCCTGCATGATCATCTGCATCTTTGCCCGGATCCTGCGCAGTGCAGCCGGACTCAGCGTCGTCAGCTCCGTCCCGTCGATCGCGACGCTACCCGTTTTCGGGGTGGGTAACTGCATGATGGCCCGACCGGCCGTGGATTTCCCGCAGCCGGATTCTCCGACGATTCCGAGGGTTTCGCCGGCCAGCAGATCGAAACTGATCTCGGATACCGCCTGTACCTTCTGATGACGGCCGACGGGAAACTCGACCACCAGGTTCTCGACGGACAGCACGGGACCGTCGTCCCTGCGCAGGTGTGCAACTCCGCTACCGGCCATCAGATTCTCTCCACTTCCAGCACGCGATCGTCGACATCTGCGACGTGGGGCATTCCGAGATCCGCCGTGCCGGAGCCGTCCAGAGGGAAGTGGCAGGCCACTTCGTGTGGAGCGGTCGCCGCGGCATCCGAGGATCGTGTCAAGGCGGGTACGGTCAGGGTGGGCACGACTTCCCGGCACGTCTGCTGCGCGTACTTGCAGCGGGAAGCGAACGCACATCCCTCCGGAGGTCGCGTCATGTCGGGGAGGCCGCCGTCGATGGATTCGAGTCGGGTGTGAGGTTCCTGTTCGAGGCGGGGGACCGCCGCGAGCAGCGCCTCGGTGTAGGGGTGCCGTGGGCCTGCGAACAACTGCTGGGTCGGAGCGGTCTCGACGATGCGGCCCGCGTACATCACTGCGACCCGGTCGGTCTGCCCGGCAACCACTCCCAGATCGTGGCTGATGAGAATGCCCGCCATGTCCATGTCGGAGCGCAGCGACTCGAGCAGTTCCAGGATCTGCTTCTGGACCGTCACATCGAGGGCTGTCGTCGGTTCGTCGGCGATGACCAGCATCGGGTCGCATGCCAGGGCCATCGCGATCACCACGCGCTGACGCATCCCACCGGACAGTTCGTGCGGGTACTGGTCGATGCGCCGGGTGGGTTCGGGGATCCGGACCTTGCGAAGCAATTCGATGGCCCGCTCACGAGCCTGCTTCTTGTCGAGTCCGAGATGGGCGCGCAGTGATTCGGTGAGGTGCGTTCCGATCTTCTTGAACGGATTGAGCGCCGACATCGGATCCTGGAACACCATCGCGATGTCGTTGCCCCAGAGCTTCTGTTGCTCCTTGCGGGTGAGGGTCTGCATATCACGGCCCTCGAAGAGCACCTGTCCCGTGACGGAGGTGTTGCCGCCGTGCGAGACGAGTCCCATGATGGTCTGTCCCAGAACTGATTTCCCCGATCCGGATTCGCCCACGAGTCCCAGTGTCTCGCCTGCCCCGAGTTGGAGGCTGACCTCCTCGACTGCTCTGAGCCGGCCTCGCTTGGTGCGGAACCGTGTGGATACGTCGTTTACCGTCAGTAGCGGTTCTGCGCGTGTCACAGTTTCACCTCCCGGGTGCCGCCGGTGCGCTTCTGCGCTTTCTCGCCGACGATGTTGAGTGAGAACACCGTCAGGAACAGGAACAGACCGGGAACCCACACGATGTACGGATGTTGCTCGAAGACGGTGCCCTGGCCCTCCGAGATCATGTTCCCCCAGGTCGGGGTAGGGGGTTGGATTCCCAATCCAAGGAAGCTCAGTGACGCTTCCGCGACGATCATTGCCGAGATGAGAACCATGCCCATCGAGGCGAGGGGAAGGACGACATTGGGTGCGATTTCCCGCAACATCACCCGCAGCCGGGTGGCGCCCATTGCTCGGGCCGCCAACACGAACTCGCGTTGCGCGAACACCAGCGTGTTGGCCCTCGCAATCCGCGCCATGGTGGGGATCGCGAGGACGGAGAGCGCGAACGAGATGTTGCGGAGGTTCGGTTCGAGGACCGATGCGAGCGCAATGAGGAGGATCAGCGACGGGACGGCGAGCAGCGAGTTCGTGAGCACGCCGACGACGCGGTCGACCTTGCCACCGAAATAGCCGGCGACGATACCGATCGCGCCACCGATGATCATGCCGAGAAGAACTGCGGAGAGCGCGACCACCAGCGAGTATCGGGCCCCGTAGATGGATCGGGCAAGCATGTCGAGGCCGAAGTTGTTGGTGCCGAGCGGATGCACGGAGAAGAGGGCGGGCGGGGAGTAACTCGGCTCGGTGAGTGTCTTGGCGGTGTCCTCGTGCTCGGCGAACGGCAGGAGCGGAGCGAGTGCGGCCACTGCGATCAGCACGGCCAGCCACGTGCAGGACAGGATGAAGGTCAGGTCGAAGTCGGATCCGAACCGGGCCAGTCCGAGTCTGCGGAGGCCCATGTAGAGCGCTGCCAGGGCGGCCAGGATGACGAGCACGCGGGCCATCGTGATGAGCAGGGGGCTCAGGCCGATGGCCAGAGCAATCACACCCGCGGCAGCGAGGGCCGCTCCCACGCGGTACAGATTTCGGCGTTCGTCCGCGTCCGACGACTCCACCGTGTTCTTCGGGAGCGTGTCGTCCGGGGGGAGCCGGGTGCCTACGGGTTTTTCGATGGTCGTCTCAGACATGGGCTCGTCGGCTCCTTGGGTCGAGGTATCCGTAGGAGATGTCGATGACTCCGTTCACCACGACGTAGATCGCGGCGATCACCAGTACGGCTCCCTGCACCATCGGAATGTCTCCCTGTTGTGCCGCCCGGACGATGAGTGAACCCATCCCCGGTAGCGAGAACAGCGTCTCGACGATGACGGTGCTGCCGATCATCGAACCGATGACGACGCCGACCATGGTGATGAGAGAGAAGGACGAGGGCCGGAGCGCATCGCTGAACAGCAACCGGGCGTTCGACATGCCTTTCGCCTTCGCTACGAGGATGAAATTTTCCTTCAACGTCGACACCAGGTCACTGCGCAGGATGCGTGTGAACATCGCCATTTCGAGCAGGCTGATGGTCAAGGCGGGAAGGAAGGCGTGATAGAGGTTCTGGCCCAGGTAGTCCGAGATACGTACCCACTGCGATCGTGGGAACCAGCCGAGGTAGTTGACCATCACCATGATCAGCAGTAGGCCTGCCAGGAAGCTGGGGATCGACAGGACACCGAAGGTTCCGGCGCTGATCACGCGATCGATCCAGCCGCCCTGGTGCCGGGCGGAGTACATCGCCAGCGGGATCGACACTGCGATGGCGATCAGCAGACCCATGATTGCCAGCTGCACGCTGACCGGAAGTGCCGCACCGATGCTGTCGGTGACCGCGCCTTGCGGTGGAACCATGGAAGTGCCGAGATCGCCCTGCAGAGCCCCCGACAGCCATCCCCAGTATCTGGTGAGGAACGGGTCGTCGAGGCCCATCGCTGCGCGGGCCTGTGCGTACTCCTCGGCCGAGCGGCCCTCGCCGAGAACGGCTACCGACGGATCGCCCGGGATGAGCGATACGAGGGCGAACGTGCCGAGACTGACGATGAAGAGCACGACGACCAGTTCGATCACCTTCTCGATCACTGTTCGCGCCACCGTGTCACCGCCTCCTTCCTCTGTTCATGAGTGTCCGAAGCTTGCTTTCGGCGGGATACGAGATATCCGGTTGCTCGTAATGAATCGCAGATCACCACCTGACCGGGAGTGGATCGAATGTAGCTTTCGGGATCGGGTGGATCGGGCGCTCAGGTCCCACTGAATGGCATCGATTTCCTCGGGCCCCGAATGGGATGCTCCGTGGACTCGGGTGCGGGGCGACGACCGTGTGTCGCGCGGGCGCCGAAGAGAGATCTGCGTGCTGCGGATGCGCCGGGCGGCGATGAGGTTTCCGGTAGCTGCGCCGGGCGGCAACCGGGCGGGCACTGCCCTGCCGAGCGCCGACCGTACCTGCGGTGCTCGATGAAACTCCTGGTGAGCGCCATCTTGGAGGCCGGGTGGTCCTCCCCGGTACGGGTGTTCCGGCGGGGTGTCCGTCGCATGCGCCGCGGACCGCGTCCTGCGATGGTGACGGCGGTGCGCGGTGCCTCCGTGTCCGGAACCGTACCCAATGGCCTGCGGTCGCGCCGGTGCCGGCCACGCGATGTCGGACACGGTCGCGGTGCGGACTGTGCGAGCGCACCGCTGCGGGGGGTAGCTCGGGTGTTGTACGCAGGGGTGACGATGCGGTACGCATTGGCGACACCGTTGTACGCATTGTCGGAATGAACCGTATCGCCAGGAGCCCGTGATATCGGCAGTCCCTCGCTCCCTCAGCGGCGGCCCAGCTCGGTAACGAAGATCGCGTGGCCGTGGAATCGAATATCTGTGAAATATAGAAATACTTGTGGCGCAACAACATTGATGGATAGAGTCGTCGGCGTCATGAGCTGGGCGCGCGGCGTAGTTCATCGACGCAGGATCGGCGGCAGCGCTGTCAGGGCACGGGCCGATCGTCAACCTAGGAGGTTGTTCATGAGCAGGTACTCGAAGAGAGCCGGCCGAATACTGGCGATGGTCGCGGTCGGTGCCGTTGCCCTCGCCGGTTGTGCCACGACCGGCGGCTCCGACGATTCAGGTGGAGGCTCGGAATCCGAGCCGAAGGATCTGGCATACGGCATCGTCGGAGACCAGGAGGAGCCCGGAACGCCGGTGCAGGGCGGCACCCTCACGTTTGCCGGTCTGGCGCCCGTCACCAACCTCGATCCGACGCTGACGCAGGCCACCGGCTCGACAGGCGGCACCGAAATGGCAGCTGTGTACGACATTCTGATGCGGTATGACATCGAATCGCAGACCTTCGAACCTCAGCTTGCGCAGACGATGGAGGCGAGCGACGATCACCTGACGTGGACGATGACGCTGAGAGATGGCATCACGTTCAGCGACGGCACTCCACTCGATGCCAATGCGGTCGTCGCCAGTATCGACCGGTACAACACTCAGGGGGGCGCGCACTCGCAACTCTATGAGAAGGTCGTGACGAGCACTGAGGCGGTGGACCCGTCGACCGTCGTGTTCACCTTGAACCAGCCGTGGCGAACCTTCCCCGCCATGCTGTCGTACGGGCACGGAATGATCGTGGCACCGACTGCACAACAGGGCGATACGTTCACCCCGATCGGGGCCGGCCCGTTCACGGTGGTCAGCCTGCAACCGCAGCAGGAGCTGCAGCTGGCGGCCCGCCCAGACTACTGGGGTGGCGCTCCGAACCTCGACGGTCTGAAGTTCGTCGCCATCGCCGGCGACCAGCCCAAGATTGATGCACTCCGCACAGGCGGGATCGACATGGCATACGTCAGCAACGCCGAGACGGTGGATGCTGCCCTGGAGGAATTCCCAGGCTATGCGGAGGCATTGAGTCTGAAAATGGTCGGCCAGCTGAACGCCGCAGAGGGGCGCCCGGCCGCGGATCCACGCGTCCGTCAAGCAATCGCCTACGCTGTCGATCCCGAGGTGCTCGACCAGCGCGTGCGTGAGGGTAAGGGAATGCCCGGCACGGAGATGTTCCAGTCGTGGTCGGAATGGAACAGCGTTCCTGGAATCGAACCTTCTCCGGAGGAGGCCACGCGACTGCTGGACGAGGCCAAGGCCGACGGGTATGACGGCAAGATCACGTTCCTCAGTGTCAATAATCCTGACTCCCAGGAACTGGCGCTGGCGGTACAGGCCCAGATGAACGCCGTCGGATTCGATACCTCTGTGGAGTACGCGAGCAGCACCACCGACCTGGTCAAACGCCGCTACGTGGATCGCGACTTCGACATGAGCTTCGGCGCATACAGCCTCACGGATGTCGACCCCGAAATCCGCCTGTACAGTGCGCTGTACAGCGATTCCACGAACAACATCATGAGTTACACCAATCCGGAGATGGACCAATTGTTGACGGGCGTGCTATCGGCTCCGGACGATGATGCCAAGCGTGAATCGCTCGGTGAGGTGCAGAGCCTAATCAATACCGACCAGCCCTTCCTCGTCTGGGGCGCCGGGGTGGCCTTCGTTCCGTGGGCGCCCGACGTTTACGGTGTGACCCCCTCCACCGATGGAATCATGCTGCTCGACGAGGCATTCATCGCGAACTGACACTAAGCCCCTCGACGAGACAGTCCCGGTCACTTCGGTGGCCGGGACTGCCTCGTTCTACAGCCGTTTCGGAACTCGATGTCACGGGGTGGGACAGACCTGGTGAAACCGGCCCTCCTCGACTGCTACAACTCACGTGTAACCGATCCACAGACATCTCGCCGAACCCGGAAGGAGGTCGAAATAGCCGATGAACAATCATGATTCACCGACAAGCAGCCAACACGGGTCGAGTCGTGGCTGGCCGCGGATCGTCGACTTCTCAACCCATTTCAGTGGCCCGATGGCGAGTCGTGCGCTGGTACACCTCGGTGCCGATGTGGTGAAGGTCGAGAACCCGGTCAGGGGAGACGGCAATCGGCAGGTCGGCAATCCGTTCGCAGACGCCTCCGATGTGCACCACGCACTCAATGCGGGCACCCGCAGTATTGCACTCGACCGGCGCTCTGCGGCGTGGCCGCTCGTCGTCGACGCTCTCGCCCGATGGGCCGATGTCGTGATCGTGGGCGCCCGTCCGGAGGATGCCCGCAAGCGCGGCGTGGACGCCGAGACGCTCCTGGGCAACAACCCGGGACTGGTGTACTGCTCCGTAACCGGGTACGGCGACGACGGCCCGTGGTCACAGATGCCCGCCCACGGCCTGCAGCCCGATGTCATGGCGGGTCTCGTCGAGGTCGAGTGGCACGACGGGATGCCCCGGGTGCCGTCCTCGTACCATGCCCACGGCGCGGCCCTTGCTGGAATCTGGGCGGCCCTGGGGATCCAGGCGGCACTCCTGCGGCGGCTGCGTGGAGAGCCCGGCCAGGTTGTCACTGTCTCCCTCTGGGAAGCAGCTCTGTCGTGGATGTGGCGAGAAACCCAGGCGGGACTCAACAATCTGCCTTCCCGCCCCGCGTTCCAGGCGATGGGTTCGCGCTATCGGATGTATGCCTGCAGCGATGGGCGCGTGTTATTGGTCTGCCCCATCGAACGTAAGTACTGGGAACGATTCGTGGACATCGTAGGTCTCCATGAGTCCTATCGAAAGATCGGCTCGTGGGAGCGTGGCGCCGACTACGGGGCCGACCGTGACGACGAAACCATAGTTGTTGCAGCGGCTCTCGCTACCCGCCCGGCCGACGAGTGGGAAGAACTTTTCGCTGCCTCCGGAGTTCCTGCAGCGATGGTGCGTACTGTTCGGGAGGCGGTCGATACCGACCACGCCCGGCACCTCGGCGTGAGTAATCCTGTGGTCCTCGCTGAGGGAATCTACACAGCCCCTTTGACTCCAGTAGCCGTCGTTCCCGTAGACGGCGGATATCCGGGTATCGAGACGATGGCTCGTCGCCGCCGGGAACGGGGGGCCGGCCTCACGGCAGCTCCGGAACTCGGCGCCGATACCGCAGACGTGCTCGACGAACTCGGACTACAGGACCTGGTCGCAGAGCTCGAGACCGCGCCTGCCCATCGAGCCAATTAGCTCCGTCTGAACCAACCAAGGAAGAAGGAAGGTCAATGCGCAAACTGTTCAGCGTCGACGATCACATCGTCGAACCGCGCGACACCTGGACTTCGCGGGTTCCCGCGCGGTTCAAAGACCGTGCCCCACGTGTTCTCGAGGACGAGAACGGTGCCGAGTTCTGGATGTACGAAGATACTCGGCACACCTACTTGGGCCTCAACGCCGTCGCTGGCAAGCCTCAGGAGGAGTGGGGCAGGGAGCCCATGCGATTCGAGGACATGATCCCGGGTTGCTATGACGCGGCTGCTCGTAAAAAGGACTTCGAGATGGCCGGAATCATGTCGAGCTTGAGCTTCCCGACGCTGCCGCGGTTCGGTGGTGCTCTGTTCATCGGCTTCCAGGACAAGGAACTCGCAGATTACTGCGTGAAGGCCTGGAACGACTTCATGTACGACTGGCACCTCGTCGCCCCCGAGATGTACGTGCCGATGGCGATCATCCAGCTCTGGGACATCGAAGCTGCGGTCAAGGAGATCAAGCGCAACCTTGCGCGTGGCTTCCGGGCGATCACTATACCGGAGGAAGCGAGCAACCTCGGTCTCCCGTCTTACTACACGGATTACTGGAACCCGATCTGGGAAATCTGTGAGGCCGAGGGAATTCCGGTTTGCATGCACATCGCGTCCAGTGGATGGAAGGCGTTCCGTCCGGCGGAATCGTCGCCGGCACTCGAGATCGCCCTGAGTATGACGCAGACCATCACTCACGCCGTCGGCATGATGTACGGACCGGTAGCCCGCAAGTACCCGAAGATCAAGCTCGTGTACTCCGAGGGCGGCATCGGCTGGGTTCCGGTGACGCTGGAGCGCGCCGACCGTCAATACGGCCTGCACAAGTACTGGGGAGACCTGGATCAGAGCCTGACCCCGTCGGAGATCTGCAAGCGCAATATGTGGTTCTGCATGATCGACGAGCCGTACGGTCTGGCCAATCGTCATGAGATCGGTCTGGACCGCATCTTCTGGGAGTGCGACTACCCGCACGCGAACTGCATCTGGGATGAAACTCAGCCGACGGTCGAGGAACTCTTCAAGGATGTTCCTGACGACGAAGCGGAAATGATTCTCTACAAGAACGCAGAGAAGATGTTCAACTGGACGGTCCCCGAGATTCCGGATTGGGTTCGCGACGCCCAGATCCCGACCTTGGTCTCGAAGTAAGAACGGAGTATTCACATGCCCGGGCCGCTCGACGGACTACTCGTCATAGACGCCTCGTGGGGGATGCCTTCCTCCATCACCTCGCTCCTGTTGGCCGACTATGGCGCGCATGTCGTGAAGGTCGAGCGGCCGGGCGGTGGGATCGATGCCACCGCTCCGGAGCGCAAAATGTGGGATCGAGGCAAGTGGAGCATCGTGCTCGATCCCGACAATCCCGGTGATGCCGACACGTTGCGTCAGCTCCTGCGACGGGCGGATGTCTTCATCGAGTCGTACGGTGTCGCGCGCAGTAAGGAGCTGGGTCTGGACTACGAGGACACCTCCGTCCTCAATCCACGCCTGCTGCACCTGTCCACCACCGCGTACGGTCGCTCCGGGCCGTGGCAGGACCGTCCGGGCTACGACGCGCTGGTCGCCGCCCGTATGGGATTCATGGCCGAGCAACCGGGCCATCGCAAGGCACCTATATTCCTGGGGCATCCGAGCGTCGGGTACACCACCGGTTTCCTCGGTGCCATCGGGGTTCTCGCCGGATTGCGTGCCCGTCGTATCACGGGGCGCGGGCAACGCGTCGATGTCTCGATTCTGGACGGTGTACTCGGGCAGGCGCCCATGAATTGGTGGTTCACCACCAAGGACGAGTCGTACCTCGACACCGAGGAGAAAGGCCACTTCGGTCACCGGCGCGTGCTGATCGACTTGTTCGAGTGCGGAGACGGCGAGTACCTGATGATCCACACCGGCGGCAACGGGGCATTCAAAGCCGCCATGGAGGTTCTCGGCGTAGGTGAATATTTCAGGGCTGTCACCGGCAAGGTAGAGATGGCAGTGCCATTGAGCGAGGAGGAGTTTCGGATCGCACGACACGAGGTGCCGACGATCTGGAAGACACGACCTCGCGACGAATGGCTCGATCTGCTCCGCGCCCGCGACGTCGCGGTGGTGCCGGTGCTGCGTCCCGGCGAGATTCTCGAGCACGAGCAGGTTCGGCACGCAGGTCTGGTCATGGACATGCCCGATGCCGAGTACGGAACGGTGCGGCAGGTTGCTCCGGTGATCAAGTTCTCCACCGTGAATCCGGCGCTGCCCGAGCCGGCGCCCACTGTGGGCCTGCACCAGTCGGAGCTTCCCACTTTGCTCGCGCTCGAACCGAAAATCGAGGTCGCGGGTGAGCATCTCGACCATCCGTTGTCGGGGCTGCGCGTTCTCGATCTGAGCCAGTTCATGGCCGCCGCGTACGGGGCCAAGTACCTCGCCGATCTGGGTGCGGACGTGATCAAGATCGAGCCGCCGATCGGCGACACGATGCGGTCCCTGCCCGACCCCTTCGAAGCGTGTCAGCGCGGTAAGCGGGCCATCGTGCTCGACCTGACCACGGAGGAGGGCAAGAGTCGCTTCCTGCGTCTGCTGGATACTGCGGATATCGTCGTGCACAATCTGCGGCCGGGCAAGGCGGAGAGGCTCGGCGTCGACTACGAGTCACTGCGACAGTACAAGCCCGATCTCATCTACTGCTATCAGCCGGGCTGGGGCGCGGATGGCCCGTGCGCCATGGAGAAGAGTTTTGCGCCGCTACTGTCGGCGCTGACGGGACTCATGTACGTCGCGTCGGGCACGGGTAACAAGCCGGTGCGCCGAGCACGCGCGAGCGAGGACTACTACGGCGGATTCCTCGGGGCCACCGGCATTCTGATGGCACTCGAACACCGGGCCCGCACCGGTGAAGGTCAGTCCGTTCTCGCACCGCAACTCCATGCCAGCCTGTTCGCGGTGAGCGAGCATATGACCGACGGTGAGCACAAGCCGCTGGATACCGCTCGACTCGATGCCAGACAACTCGGGCTCTCGCCGACGTACCGTCTGTTCGAGACCGCCGATGGATGGGTCTGTGTCGCGGCAGTGGGGGAGAGCGCCCAGTGCCGTCTGCGGGAGGGACTGCAGTCGGCCGGCGCCAGTGTCAACAACCTCCGTTCAGAGGAGGCGCTGGGAATTTCACTGGAGATCTATCTGTCTACTCTCGACACGCCTTCTGCAACAGAATGGCTCGACTCGCATAGGATCGCCAACGAGGTGGCTCGCGAGACGCCGTTCATGCCGGAATTCTTCTGGCAGGAATGGGCAGTGGAATCGGGCCACGTGTTCGAGCACCTAGAGCACGCGGACTGGGGGTACATCAGGGAGGTGGGCTCGACTGTCAGGTTGTCCGATACGCCGGGTCGTAAGACCGGTCCCGGACCGACTCTGGGAGAGCACACTGCAGAGGTTCTCAACTCTCTGTCGACCTGAACTTCACCCTGGTCGCTCGTGCGACCAGAGGAGAGAGATGCCTGCTGACGAGGCGAAAGACCCCGCCCCGCGAAAGTCGGTCCGCCGCGAGTCGAGCCCCGCCACCACGCTGCGACGTCCACAGAAGATGTCGGAACACACCGCGCGAAAGGTGGTGGCCGACATCATCGACGCGGGTCTCGGTGCCGGCGACCGGCTGCCCTCGGTGCCGTCGATGGCCGAGAACTACGGTGTGGGCTACGCCTCGGTCCGGGAAGCTCTGCGCATGCTCGAGTCGATCGGGTTGATCCACGTGAGGCCGGGTCCCAACGGGGGCCCGGTCGTCAACGATCGCGACGGCGCAGAGTTCAGTTCCGTGATCAGGCTGTATTGCCAGATCATGGGTGTCACATATCGGCACATCATCGCGGCTCGGCAGGCGCTCGAACCGGTCTTGGTACGAGAACTGGCAATTGGTGGTACTTCCGAGCTGCAGACAGCGCTGTTAGAGGTCACCAGTCACGAGATGGGCCCGGGCACCGCTTTCCGGGCGCAGGCCCGCAACTTTCACGATGTGATCTCCAGCTACTCGGCCTCCAACCCGGTACTCAGTCTCTTCGCCCGCGCCGTCGGCCAGATCTACCGAGAGTTCATCCGCGCCGCAGGACCCCGCACCGAGCCGGCCGACCGACCCGAGGTCCACGCTGAGCACCGCGCCATCGCCGAGGCCGTCGCAGCCGAGGACGGTGCCCGTGCCGAACAGCTTATGAGCCAGCACATGGCCGGTCTTGCGGAGTACGTCGAAGCGCACTATTCGATGACGCTGGACTCCGTCATCGAATGGGTCTGAGTACCGGATTCACCCTAGGTATGCAAGTGTTTTCGGCTCTCGGCCGGTAGTACGAACTTCCTGTGAAGCGGATCTCATCCAGTGGCACCTGACCCTCCTCCACACATGTTCTATGCGCCTAGTGTCCAACTATCGCGCAGCCCGGAACATCAGGAGGAAAGATGCCAAGCAAAGGCGGCCCACATCCGGGTCCAGGAACCGGCCACGAGGCTGCGGTCGGCGCAGTGCTCGGGGCAGTGCACGATCTGCTCCTCGGAATCGGTGAACGTGCCGCGCAAGCGGAGTCCGATCGCCGGCTCCCGGATTCCACGGTCAAGGAGCTCACGGACGCCGGGGTGATGCGCATGCTGCAGCCCAAAGCGTTCGGTGGCTACGAGACAGAACCCGCGGCGTTCTACGAAGCGGTGCTCACGATCGCCGAACACTGTGGTTCGACGGCATGGGTCACCGGGGTCGTCGGCGTCCACAACTGGCAGCTCGCGCTCTTCGATGCCAAGCTCCAGCACGAAATCTGGGATGAGAACCCCGATGCCTGGATCAGCTCGTCCTATATGCCGGGAGGCAAACTTACAGCCGTACCCGGAGGGTTCGAACTCACGGGACGGTGGAGCTTCTCCTCGGGCAGTGACCATTGCCAATGGGCCATTCTGGGCGCGCTACAGGTGAACGAGGACGGCCCTCCCACCACCTACAACGTCGTGATCCCCCGGACCGACTATGTGGTCGAGGATGTCTGGCACACCGTCGGACTGCGCGGTACCGGTAGCAACGACATCGTGATCGACGGCGCATTCGTACCCTCTCACCGTGCGCTGACGAAGACCCAGGTCTACTCGAATGACGCCCCCGGACGCGTGAGCAACACTTCGCCGCTCTACGGTATGCCGTTCGCGACGATGTTCCCCAGCGTCATTACCGCCCCCGTGATCGGAATGGCTCAGGGCTTGCTGGACATTGCCGTCGACTATCAGAGCAAGCGAGTCAGTCGCGCCCACGGCAAAATGCTCGATGCCGACCCGTACTCGGTAGCAGCTCTCGGCGCCGCAGCAAGCACGATAGACGCCTGCCGTCGCCAACTGCTCGGCAACATCTCCGAGATCCATACCACCCTCGCAGCAGGCGGAGTTCCGACGATGGAGCAGCGGTCGACCGCTCGCCGCGATCAGGTCCTGGGCACCGTGCGATGTGTGTCTGCCATCGACGATGTCTTCGACCGCGCAGGCGCAGCCGTCATCAGCGACACCCACCCCATGCAGCGCATCTGGCGCGACGCCCATGCCGCCAAGCACCACACAGTCAACACCAACGAACGAACCCTGCACAGCTGGGCCCACAACGCCATGGGGCTGGGCCCAAGCGAATCCGTAGTCTGAGCAGAAGGAACAAGCACAATGAGCGCGAAGAAAAACTACACCATCGTCTCTGCCGACACCCACGCCGGCGCTGATCTCTGGGAATACAAGAAATACCTTCCGTCGAGTTGGCACGAGGAGTTCGACGCGTGGGCCAAGGCATACGCGAGCCCGTGGGACGATCTGGTCAACGACACCGCCGCTCGGAACTGGGACAGCGAACTGCGCCGCACCCATATGGAAGAGGACGGCGTTGTCGGTGAGGTGATCTTCCCCAACACGATCCCGCCTTTCTTCCCCTCCATTGTCAATGTCGTCCCGCTTCCCACCAACAAGGAGGACTACGACAAGCGCTGGGCCGGTATCCAGGCGCACAATCGCTGGCTCGTCGACTTCTGCTCCGAGCTTCCGGTACAGCGACGCGGCATGATCCAGGTGTTCCCACACCAAATCGAGGACGCAGTCAAGGAGATCCACTGGGCCGCCGAGACCGGCGTCATCGGTGGCGTGGTCATCCCTGCCAGCCCGCCGAACCACCCGACGGCCCTGCCTCACTACACCGATTACTACGATCCTGTCTGGCGTGCCGTCGAGGAGACCGGTCTGGTCGTCGGTACGCACTCCGGTTCGGGTGAGCCCGAGTACCCGGACGATCCGGCCACCTCCGCGGTCATGCTGTACGAATTCGGTCTGTTCACCAACCGCACGCTGTCGCACATGCTCATCGGTGGCGTGTTCGAGAAGTTCCCGAATCTGAAGTTCTCGATGACTGAGCAGGGTGTCAAGTGGGTCCTCGAGACGCTGCACAGGCTCGAGGTGCAGTTCGCGGCCGTGTCCGATCGTCCGTGGCTGGAGATGTTCGTCAAGCAGGCATTCGACAAGCTGTCGCTGAGTCCGAGCGAGTACTTCGCCCGTAACTGCTTCGTCGGCGCGAGCACGATCAGGCCAGGTGAGGTGCAACCGGCCCTCGGTCTCGGGCCCGGAAACGTCATGTGGGGCAGCGACTACCCTCACCGTGAGGGAACCGCGCCATACACTCGCGAGCACCTGCGGGTCGCGTTGGCGGACGTCGAAGAGGCGGATGCCCGTCGTCTACTCGGTGAGACCTGCGCTAACCTCTACGGTTTCGATCTGGCGAAGCTCGACAAGATCGCCGAGCGTGTCGGCCCCAGCCCCGATGAGATCCAGGTGCCACTCGCGCCTGAGGATTACCCGAAGGACTGCGAGTGGTTCCAGGACGCCATGCAGACTCTCGCACGGTGACAGGAATCCCTCGATGACAATCCACTCTCTCGGATACCTCCGGCTGACTTCGGTCGACGTCGCTGCATGGACCCGGTTCGGGACCCAGGTTCTGGGGATGACCGCTGATCGGCTTCCCGAGGGCGGAGTCGCCTTCCGCATGGACGAGCACGCCACACGGCTCGAGATAATGCCCGGTGAGTCCGGGCGGGTCGCCGGAATCGGGTTCGAGATGGAGAACCGGGATGCACTGGATTCCCTGACGATATCGCTGAATGAACGGGGAATCGGCATCCGCACAGGGACTTCCGCCGAGTGTGACGCACGGCGAGTTCGGGACCTGCGGATGATGAGCGATCCGTTCGGTATGCCGCTCGAGTTGTACAGCGGACCGTCGCTGGTGCACGACCCGCTCGAGACCCTCCATGTGCGGGAATTCGTCACAGGAGACCTCGGTATGGGGCACGTCGTCGTCGGGGGACCGGAGGCGGACGAGGCGCTCGAGTTCTACCGGGATGCTCTCGGCTTCGTAGATCGCAACACCATGCGTGCGATGGGTCCCGATGGCAAGCGGGGAGATGAGCGAATCACATTTCTGGGCTGCAACCGTCGCCACCACACGGTGGCGTTGATGAAGCGGCCGGGTCCGGCCCAGCTGATCCACTTCATGGTGGAAGTCGGCTCGATCGACGATGTGGGTCGAGCCTACGACCGTGCCCTGAATTCGGGTATCCAGCAGCGTCTCACGCTCGGTCGGCACAGCAACGACGGGATGGTCTCGTTCTACTCGATGACTCCTGACGGCTTCACCGTCGAGGTGGGTTGCGAGGGACGCCTCGTCGAACCCGGGACACCCACGTACGAAACCACTGCTACCAGCTACTGGGGTCACAGAAAGGTAAGTGCATGACCTCCTTGCTCGAGTGTGATGTCCTCGTGGTGGGTGGCGGTGCGGGCGCGCTCACGGGCGCTCTCACCGCTGCCACCCTCGGTCTTGACGTGATCCTCGCGGAGAAGACCGAGTACCTCGGGGGCACCACCGCCTACGCCGGGGCCGGACTGTGGCTGCCGTTGAACTCCGTCTCGGCGGCTGCGTTCGACGATACGCGGGAGGAGGTCGATGCATATATTGCTGCGACGACGGATGGCACCGGATTCGCCGACCTGCGTGAGGCATATCTCGACGCTGCGCCGGAGATGGTCGATTTCCTGCTCCAGGACCCGTCCATCGAGTTCAATTGGCGTGCCTTCCCCGACTACTACCCCGATGCCCCAGGGTATATGCCGAACGGCCGGGCGATCTTCCCGAAACCCCTGCCGGACTGGGCCGTCGGCAACGATCTGGTTCGCCTGATCCGGCCGGAACTGCCGTTGATCCGAGGCGGCCACGACACGGGTAACCGGCTCCAAGGTGGGCGCGCGCTGCTGGGCCGCCTCATTCAGGCGTGCGTGCGTGCCGGGGTGCTGATCGAGCTCGAGGCACCGTTGCGTGAGCTTGACACTCGTTCCGGGGAGGTCATCGGTGCCCGCCTCGGTAGTCGCGACGGTGAGATCAACGTTCGTGTCCGAACCGGGGTGCTCCTGGCGGCCGGCGGCTTCGACCACGACATCGAAATGCGCAAGCATGAGGGGCATCCAGTGGAGTCGGGCTGGCAGATGGGCGCCCCTGGCAGCACCGGCGAAGTACTCGCCGAGGCACGCCGCATCGGCGCTGCTGCCGATCTGCTCCACGAGGCATGGTGGACTCCTGCATTCGATACCCCGCTCGGCCCGTCATTCCGGGTCCATCAACGCGGGCATCCGGGGTCGATCGTCGTTGATCAGGACGGTCGTCGTTTCTGCAACGAGTCGTTGCCGTACGACCGAATCGGTCGAGCGTTCCGGACCGGTATCCTGAACGGCGCCTTGACATTACCCGCCTGGTTCATCGTCGATCAGGCGTACGTCGACCGTTACGGGCTCAACGGTGAGCCGCCGGGTGCTCCGGTTCCGGAAGAGTGGCTCGCCGGAGGCTTCGCCTATCGTGGAGAAACCATCGGCAAGCTCGCTGCTGCCCTGGGCGTACCTACGAAGAACCTCGAAGCGACCGTAGAGCGGTTCAACGGGTTCGCTGCAACCGGCGTCGACGACGAATTCGGACGCGGCGACAATGCCTTCGACCTGTTCTTCGCCGATCCCGAGGTGTATCCCAACTCGGCACTCGCACCGGTACGAACGGGCCCTTTCTACGCGCTGCCCATGGTGCTCAGTGATCTGGGTACCAAGGGAGGTCTGCGCGCAGATCCGAACGCACGGGTTCTCGACGAATCGGGCGAACCGATCGTCGGTCTCTACGCAGCAGGCAACATCATGGCCTCCTGGACCGGTTCCTGTTATCCGGGGCCGGGGGCGCCGATCGGTTCGTCCATGGTCTTCGGTTACCTCGCTGCCAGGCACATGGTCGAGAAGGCGCAGACGTGAGGACGGAAGAACTGTCGCCGTCGCCCCCAGTCGGTGTGGGCACACCGGGAGAGCCTGATCAGCGACTTGCCCACTGGGATCGGATCTCGTCCTGGCTCGACTCCCAGGGGATCGGGCCCGACCCCGGCAGCCCGGTCGACGTGCTGGCCGGCGGCACCCAGAACATCCTGATCCGCTACACGCACGCGGATGACGAGCTCGTGCTGCGTCGCCCTCCGCTGCACCTGCGCAAGAGCAGCAATGTGGTGTTGCGGCGCGAGATCGAGATCCTCGGTGCGCTGGCCGGTAGCGCTGTCCCACATGCCGAGCTGGTGGCTGCCTGCACCGACGAGAGCGTCGCCGGATGTGTCTTCTATGTCATGGAGATGGTCGACGGATTCAACCCGGCCGTTGTCGTCCCACCGCGGTTCGCCGAGAACCGGGACTTACGAAGAGATCTTGCGTTCCGCGCGATGGACGTACTTGCAACCATGGGGAACGTGGACTACCGAAGCATCGGCCTCGGAGAGTTCGGTAAGCCGGAGGGGTTCCTGGAACGTCAGGTCCCCCGATGGTTGCGAGAAATCGACTCGTTCCTCGCGCTCGATGGTTACGACGGCGTCGAGCTGCCTGGGCTGGAGTCGATCGTGGCATGGCTCGGGACCAATCGGCCCGCGACTTTCCGGCCGGGCATCATGCACGGCGACTACCATCTCGCCAATCTGATCTTTTCCGAGGACGACGCTCGTGTCCTGGCCGTCGTCGACTGGGAGATGGCCACCATCGGTGACCCGCTCCTCGATCTCGGCCGGTTCCTGGCGACCTGGCCATCGGCCGACGAGCCGATCGGAATCGCCGGGCCCATCTACCGAACCGAGGGTCTTCCCCTCGCAGGCGAGCTGGTGGACAGGTATTGCACCACCAGTGAACTCGACGTGAGTGCCGTGGACTGGTACGTCGTGCTCGCCTGCTTCAAGATCGGGGTCATCCTCGAAGGCACCCATGCACGTTCGCGCGCGGGGTTGGCCGACCCGGCCGTCGGCGTCCGCCTCCATGGGATGAGCCAAGCCCTCTTCCGCCGCGCAGAAAGAATCATCTCGTGACCATCGCAGTCTCGCCGCACAGCACTACCGATCCGATCTTCGATGTTCGAGACAAGACGGTGTTGATCACCGGGGGCAGTCGCGGATTGGGGCTGCAGATGGCTCACGGTTTTGCCGCGCGGGGCGCGAACGTGATCATCGCCAGCCGAAAGTTCGCGGCATGCGAGGAGGTTGCGGCCGAACTGCGAGACACCTACGGGGTCCGTGCCAGTGCGTTTGCCTGCAATGTGAGTGAGTGGTCGCAGTGCGATGACCTGATGGCAGTGGTACACGAGCGGTTCGGTCAGCTCGACGTGCTGGTGAACAATGCGGGGCTGTCGCCGCTGTATCCGAGTCTGGACAAGCTCGAAGAGGCATTGTTCGACAAGGTCATCGGGGTCAATCTGCGTGGCCCGTTCCGGCTCTCGGTGCTGGCCGGCACGAAGATGGCCGAAGGCCGCGGCGGTTCGATCATCAACATCACCTCGACCCAATCGATCAAGCCGCGTCCACATGCCCTGCCGTATGCGGCCGCGAAGGCCGGGCTGAACGCCGTGACGGAAGGTCTCGCTCACGCATTCGGGCCCACGGTCAGGGTCAATGCGATCCTGTGTGGCCCGTTCCTGACCGAGGTCGCGGAGGCATGGGACATGGAGGAATTCGAGGAGCGGGCGCGTCGGACCATGGCTTTGCAACGCGGTGGACGTCCCGAGGAGATCGTCGGGGCTGCGCTCTACTACGCAAGCGCTGCGTCGAGCTTCGCTACCGGTGCCGTGCTGCGTCTCGACGGCGGTTATGTCTGAGCACGCGACGTCGTGCGGGGTGGGCTGTCGAGAATCGGCAGGATTCGGTTCCATCCCCCGGCACGAGGCTCTTCCGTCAGCACTCGCCGGCTTCTAGGTTTCCTCACATGACAACGCACAGTGCGGAATTGATCGTCCAGCGCAACGTCGAGGTGCCGATGCGAGATGGCACGATCCTGAGGGCCGATCTCTATCGGCCGGCGGGAGGGGGACCCTTCCCGACGCTGCTGCAGCGCACGCCGTACAGCAAGGATTTCAACCCCGGCCTGTGGGTGGTGCTCGATCCGATCAAGGCAGCCGCCGCGGGATTCGCCATGGTGATCCAGGATGTTCGAGGGCGCGGCCGCTCGGACGGCGACTTCTATCCGTTCACCGCCGAGGCCGTGGACGGTGAGGACACCGTCGCCTGGGTACGCGCGCAGAGCTGGTGTAACGGTGCAGTCGGCATGTACGGCAGCTCGTACATGGCAGCGTCCGCCTGGCAGGCAGCCAAGCGCGCGCCCGAAGGCCTGATGGCTCTCGCCCCGTTCCAAGCCAGCAGCGACTACTTCGAAGGCCGTAGCTACCGCGGAGGCGCTTTCGAACTCGGTGCGCTCCTCGGTGTTTCCCTCAACGCGCTGGGCGGGGGCATCGCGCATCGGATGATCAAGCGCGGTGAGCTCCGTCCCTCGGCTGCGCGCGAGGCACGGGAAGCGGTCAACGACCTTGCTCCGTGGGCCCGGACCGCACCGATCGAGAAACTGCGCGAGACCGTGCTCGGAGACATCGCCCCATTTTTCTTCGATTGGGCGGCCGATGACGATCCGACCTCGGACGCGTGGACTTCGCTGTCGGTGGAGTCGTGCTATCCCGACATCGAGATGCCCGTTCTCCACCTGAGTTCCTGGTACGACCAGGCTCACGTGGGCACGCTGCGCAACTTCGAGGGGATGACGGTCCGCGCACCCGAATCGGTGCGAGACCAGCAGTTCCTGCTGATGGGTCCGTGGGCCCACCGGGTGCCGCGAGGAAGCACGGTCGGCCAGCTCAAGATCGGCGACCTCTACTTCGGTACCGGCGCAATGTTCGACATGGACACTCTGCAGATTCGGTTCTTCCGCAGCGCTCTGGCCGGTGAGCCGGTCACCTGGCTCTACCCGGAGCGGGTCCGACTGTTCATGATGGGCGAAAACGTGTGGCGGGACTACCCGCAGTGGCCTCCTGCCGAGGCACAGCTGTCTCGTCTGCATCTGGTCGGCAACGGTGCCGCGACACGTGAGGACGGCACGCTTTCCTGGGACGCGCCCGAGGTAGAGGTCTCCGACGTTTGGCAGCACGATCCGGAGAACCCCGTGCCGACGGCCGGCGGTGCCCACATGACCCCCGAGGCAGTCTGCCCGGCCGGACCGGTGGAACAGACGCAGGTGCAGCAACGCGACGATGTCCTGGTTTACACCGGTCCCGAACTTGCCGAGGATCTGGACGTCATCGGCTGGGTCGAAGCAGAGTTGTGGGTGGACGGAAGCGCCGAGGCGGACTACTCGATCACCGTCAGCGACGTCCACCAGGACGGCCGAAGCTACAACGTGTGTGACGGTTACGTGCACGTGCCTGCGGGGGCCGCCACTCCGAAGGCCCCCGTGCGGGTCCAACTGGGGGCCACCGCCCAACGTTTCCTGGCCGGGCACCGGATCCGGGTGCACATCGCTGGTAGTTCGTCACCGCGCCACCCGATCGTCGGCGGGATCGACGGCGTCGTACGCACCCAAACCGTTCGTTCCGGAGGGCTCGCCGCTTCGGCGGTACTGCTTCCGGTTGTCGCTGTGGCCACTACCGCGTCGACGACCTCGTCCTGATCCACCCCGCCACTTCGATAGGAGACCAGATGCTGCAGACGGTAGACGTTACCCGTGAAGGGACGCGGCGAACCTTGAACGCCGCTACTCCGCTGAGCTACCACATTGCCGGCGAGGGTGAGACCTTGGTGATGTTGCACGGCTCGGGTCCCGGCGTCTCCGGCTGGGGCAATTTCGGCGCCAACCTGCCGTTGTTCTCCCAGCATTTCCAGACGGTGATCCCCGATCAGCCCGGGTTCGGTCTGAGCCCGCGCCCGGAAATGGATCGCCCGTACCACCGGATTTCGTCGGACGCGATTGCCACGCTCCTCGACGACCTCGGTGTGGAGAAGGCACACGTGCTGGGCAACTCGATGGGCGGCAGCGTTGCTGCACGTTTCGCGCTCGACAATCCCGACCGTCTCGACAAGCTTGTGTTGATGGGACCGGGAGGTGTCGGCGCCGGAATCCTGGCGCCGTCCCCGCCGGAGGGACTTTCCCGTCTGGTCGAGTTCGCGCACGACCCCACGCGTGAGCGGTTGGTCGCGTGGATGAAGACGATGGTCAGCGACAAGTCGTTCATCACCGAGGAGCTGATCGAGGAGCGGTGGCGTAATGCCATGGAGCCTGGGGCCGTTGAGTGGCTCCAACTCTTCTTCTCCCACGTGGGCGGCAAGAGCAAGCGCCCCACCGAGGAGATCCCGCTGTGGGCGCAGGTGCCCAAGATCGCCGCGCCGACCCTGATCACCTGGGGCCGAGACGACCGAGTGACCCCACTCGAGATGGCCTGGCTTCCGCTGCGTCAGATGCGCGAGGTGGAGCTCCACGTCTTCTCCGGTTGCGGTCACTGGGCGATGACGGAGAAGCGTGTGCAGTTCGAACGCGTGGTCATGGAGTTCCTGACCCGCCCAACCACATCCGTGGCGTGAGATCGATGACCGCCACAGAGACTGCGCCGGGCATCGGTGCAGAACAGGTCACGATCAACCTCACCGGGGTGCGGACCGAATGGTTGGTGCCCTTGGCGCAGGCCGCAGATCGGCTCGGCTTTGGTGCGCTGTCGGTCGGCGACAGCATTTTCTATCCGCAGGAATCGGATTCGCGCTATCCCTACAACTCCACGGGCGACCGCACGTTCCTCGAGACCATTGCGATGCCCGACCCGTTCGTGCTGCTCGGGCATCTTGCTGCGGTCACCGAACGGATCCGGTTGCAGACCTCGGTCACCAAAGTGACCGTGCGACACCCGGTTCTGGTCGCCAAGCAGGCAGCGTCGCTGGCGGTGCTCGCCGAAGGCCGTGTCCGACTCGGCGTCGGGATGAGTCCGTGGCCCGAGGACTACTCCGTTCTCGGCGTCCCTGAGCAGGGGCGCGGAACCCGGTTCGAGGAGGCGCTCAGCATTCTTCGCTCTCTGGTCACAGAGGGCTACCACGATCACCGTGGCTACCACTACGCGTTCGATTCGATCAAACTCAACCCGGTCCCGGTGCAGCCGATCACGCTACTCGTCGGCGGGCACGGGGCCGCAAACCTGCGCCGGGCGGCAACGCTGGGTGATGGATGGATCGCGGCAGCGACCGACCACGAAACATTGGCCGGTCTGATCAAGACCGTACGGTCGGCGCGCGCTGAAGCGGGCCTCGACTGGCAGGGGTATGAGGTGCACGCCAGTGGGCAGACGGATCGAAGTGCCGCCGGACTGGCGCAGCTTGCAGACCTCGGAGTCACCCATGTCTCGGTTCGGCCGACACCCGACGGCGTGCCTTCCGACGACGTGGGCGACGTGATCGAGCACATGGAGCGGTTGGCGGCCGACCTGGAGGGGCCCACGTGCAGAAACTGATGTACGCCGTGTGGCGAAGTCCCGGCGAAGATCCTGCGGTGTTCGCCGGCCGGCTCCGCACGTCCTTCGCCGACCGGCTCCTGGAGCTGCCGGTGCTCGGACTGCGTATCAATGTCATCGATGCCGCAGTACTCCCAGGCATGGCGCAGGTGCCCGACGGACTGCGCCGGATCGCGACCGAACCGCAGATGGAGGCTGTCGTCAGCCTCTGGGTGCACTCGGCCACGCCGTACCGTTTCGCTGCGGTGGCCGAGGCGATAGGCGAGGCCGGCGAGCGGATCGCGGGATACGCCGTCCTGGAGTCGGAGCCGCTACGCACACCGGTCGAGGCGGCGCCGTTGGACGATCGCGGCGCGGGGTTCACGCAACTTGCCTTCATCCAGCGCAGTGAAAACCAGGACGCCGACTCCTGGCGAAGTAGGTGGCTCGACCACCACACCGCCGTCGCCGTCGAGACCCAGAGCACGTTCGGCTACCGCCAGAACCTTGTGGTCCATGCCCTGCAAGATGATGGCCCCGCCTGGGCAGCAATCGTCGAAGAGGATTTCCCGCTCGAAGCCCTGACGGACCGGCACGCTTTCTATGCCACCGATGGAGATCCCCGGAAGCTGGAGGAGAACCGCGGTCGCATGTCGGCCAGCACCCGCACCTTCATCGACCACGCGGCCGGACTCGACGTGCTTCCGACCAGTTCCTACCTGCGCCGCGTCCCGCTGCGGCAACCACTGTGACACCAATGAGCAACCAAGGAGACCCGATGCTGCTGGAGAACAAGACCGTCGTCATCACTGGAGCCGGACCCGGTGTCGGTTCCGCTGTGGCCAAGGCGGCCGTCCGCGAGGGCGCGGTGGTGGTGCTCGGTGCCAGGAGCGCCGAGCGGCTCGCGGCGCTCGCCGACGAAGTCGAACAACTGGGGGGCAAGGCACGGTGGCAGTGCGTCGATGTCACCGATCTGGGATCCTGCATGGCGTTCGGTGACTTTGCCGCCGAGGTCGGAGGTGGGGTGGACGCCGTGGTGAACGCGGCTTTCTGGACCGAACCCGAAGCGCCCATGGTGGAGACACCCGAGGAAGACTGGCTCCGCTGCCTCGATGTGAACGTAATGGGCACTTGGCGGGTGATGACGGCCATGCACCCGCACTTGAACCAGCCGGGTGCAGCGATCGTCGCGATCGGCTCCCAGGCCGGCACGAAACCTTCCGCTACGCTGGCCGCCTACGCCGCCGCGAAGTCCGCCGTCACTTCGCTGACCTCATCCGCGGCTCTGCAGTGGGGACCCGGCGTCCGGGTCAACGGCATCCTCCCCGGGTCGATCCAGGGAGACGGCCTGCGGGAGTGGGCCGCCGAACGAGCTCAGACGTTGGGCACCACCACCGAGCACGAACTCGCCGTGCGGGCAGGGCGGTCGCCGCTGGGCCGGATCGTCACTCCCGCGGAGATCGCGGAGACAGCGATCTTCCTGTGTTCAGAGCGGGCCAGTGGTATTACGGGGAGCTTCCTGGATCTGGACTGTGGTCAGCATCTGGGTGCCTCGCCGCGCCAGGAGGACCGGGCGGTTCTGGTCGGGTAATGCTGTTCACCAGCAGATCGAACGCCTGTCAACCCACTCGGAAGCCTAGGGAGTGAGCATGACCGAAATGGTCTCGCGTCTAAACGACATCGAAGAAATCAAGCAATTGAAGTACACCTACATGCGGACTGTGGATCTGAACCGTTGGGACGACCTGGCGGAGTGCCTGGCCGACGACGTGGTCTGCTGGTACGACTCGGGCCGGCACAAACACGAGGGTAAGGCCGCGGTCCTGGATTTCCTGCAGAACACCAGCCTCGCCAAGCCGGACAGTTCATCGCTGCATCTGGTCTCACACCCGGTCATCACGATCGAGTCCGACGATCGCGCGGTCGCGACCTGGGCCCTCAGCGACACCGTGGTCGACCGCAGCAAGAAGACCGTCCTCCGCGGAGCCGCGTACTACCGAGACGAGTACGTGAGAACAGACGAGGGCTGGCGAATTCTCTCGACAGGCTACGACCGGCTCTACGAACTGCGTGACGCCCTCGACTAGGGCTCACGCCTCCAGACACGGACCGCGGTGCGGTCTGTGACCGTCCGAACGGAAGGAACGCGTCACATGAACAATCAGATGAGTCGGTGGAATGCGGAATGCGATGTGCTGGTGGTTGGTTCAGGTGCCGCTGCCCTGAGCGCCGCAGTGACCGCGGCCGTTGACGGAGCAAGGGTTCAGGTCCTGGAGAAGGAATCCGTCCTCGGTGGCACCACCGGTGTCTCCGGCGGAGCCATCTGGATCCCGAACAATCGTCATCTCGCGCCGGCCGGACTGCAGGACAGTCGCGAGGATGCCATCTCCTATATTCGCCACATCGCCGGCGGTCGCGTGGTGGACCCGCACCTCATCGACGTTTTTGTGGACACGGCTCCCCGGATGCTGGACTTCCTCGAATCGGTGACACCGCTGGAAACCCAGTCGGTGGCCAACCTTCACGACTACTACGAGGCGATCCGAGAGAGAGTGCCGGGCTGCAAGGACTTCTCGCGCAGCGTCGAGCCGCTTCCATTCCCTGCCGTCGATGAACTCGGGGAGTGGTCGGATCGGTTGGCGACCCGCAGCAGTCTGCTCTCTCTGGGCGCCGACACCACACTGAAGGAGGACGAGGCCGCTCGGGGGCGCGGCGGCGCGTTGGCAACGCTCGAGGCTGTCGCCGAACGGGAACGGCGCGGAATCCGGGTGAAGGGCGCTGCGCTCGTCGGTGCTCTGCTCAAGACGCTCCTCGATCACGATGTTGAAGTCCGGCTGCAGACTCCGGCCCAGCGCCTCGTCGTCGACGAGAACGATGCGGTGATCGGCATCCAGGCATCGTCGCCGGAAGGCCCTTTGAACATTCGCGTGCACCGCGGTGTCGTGCTCGCCTGCGGCGGCTTCGAGTGGGATCGCGACATGATGCGTGCGCACATCGGGTACGACGTACAGCCGCTGTCACCCGGAGGGAACGTGGGGGACGGGCACCGGATGGCGATGAGGGCCGGTGCACAGCTGGCTCAGATGAACCACTACTGGGGCCAAGGCGCCGGTTTCGACCCGGCGATCGTCGGTGCGGATGGAGAGCCGTTCCCACAGATGATGCGTGGACTCGGACCTGGCTCGATCATCGTGAATCGCGCCGGTGAACGCTTCGCCGACGGCGCGCTCACCTACAACGACTTCCCCAAGACCTTCGGCAACTTCGACCCGGCGTTGCCCGGATATCCGAACCTGCCACCTGCCTGGGTCGTGTTCGGACAGAATCTGAAGCAGGAGAAGGCGATCCTCTCCGTGGCACCGACCGACGATGCGCCCGGTTGGATCACCCGCGCCGACACGATCGAAGAGCTCGCGGAGATCATCGGGGTCGACCCGGCAGGACTTGCTGCGAGCATCGAAGCTGAGAACTCCGCAGCCGAGAACACCGCAGCCGACGAGACCGGAGACGACGGACAGGCAGGACGTATTCTCGGCCCGACCTACTACGCCGTTCAACAGTGGCCCGGGACGCTCGGCACCAGCGGTGGGTGTCGAATCAACGAGCATGCGCAGGTCCTCGGCGACGAGGGCAGGCCAATCCGTGGGCTGTATGCCGCCGGCAACACGGCCGCGTCGGCTCTCAGCGGGGCCTACCTGGGCGGGGGTACGCCGATCGCGGTGGGAATGACCTTCGGCTACCTGGCAGGGAAGCATCTGACGCACGGCGCCGCCCTGCAGGTCGAGGCCGATTCTCCGGTTGCGGCCATCGGGTGACGACGGAGAAACTCGCGCGGTTGGCGCGTGGTGATGGATCCTGACCAGCCCAGTGACATCTGTGGCGTGAATTCGGAGGTATGAAAATGCAGGTTCGTTCGGGTCAGCGCTACATCAGCGCGGTGTGTGCGACATCGATTGTCGTCGTCAAGGGACCGCCGTCGGACATCGATCTGCGGTGTGGCGGGACCGCGATGTTGCCGGCCGGCACGAATGCAGATTCCAAGCCCGGCCCGGCCGAGGGCTACGACCTGGGCACCGTGATCGGCAAACGCTACTGGGACGAGGACACCGGCTTGGAAGTCGTGTGTACTTCGGCCGGGCCGGGCTCGCTGAGCCTGGACGGACGTGTGCTTCCCGAACGTGCGGCACGGCCCTTGCCCTCTTCGGACTGATCCCTAAGGCAGGAGTCCGGTGAACAACAGTGCAGCCGTGAAGAGTTCCGAGGTCAAGTCCTGGGACCGTCAGGTCGATGTGATCGTCGTGGGGTGTGGTGCCGCAGGTGTCTCTGCCGCGATCGAGGCACGCACCGCAGGCGCCGAGGTGCTTGCGTTGGAAGCCGCCGGTGGCCCCGGCGGCACCTCCGCGATGTCGGGTGGCCTCATCTATCTCGGTGGCGGCACCGATCTGCAGACTGCGTGCGGGTTCGAGGATTCGCCCGAGGAGATGGCCCGCTTCCTGATCGCGGCCTGCGGGCCCCATGTGGACGAAGAGAAGGTCCGTCTGTACTGCGAGGGCAGTGTGGCGCATTACGACTGGCTCGTCGAATGTGGTGTGCCGTTCAAGCCGGCCTTCTGGCAGGCTCCCACCGCGGAGCCGTGGACCGACGACGGTCTGATGTTCTCCGGAGGGGAAGACGCCGCACCGTACGACGCTGTCGCGGTTCCGGTCCCTCGCGGTCATTGCCCCGCCTCGCCGACGGCGTCGCGGCACGGTAGCGCCGGGGGACTTCTGCTGATGGACGTGCTCTCGCGACGTGCAGCCGAACTCGGTGTCGAGCAGAGCAACAACACCAGAGTCCGGCACCTCGTCATCGACGATCGGGGGACTGTGGTCGGAGTCGTCGCCCGCAGGTTCGGAGAAGACCGCTACCTCGCGGCCCGTCGCGGGGTGGTGTTGGCGGCCGGTGGTTTCATCTACAACGAACATATGCTTGCCGACCACGCGCCGGCGCTGGTAGGCACAGACAAACTGGGTGTGGAGGAGAACGACGGATCCGTGCTCCGGGCGGCGATGGTAGCCGGCGCTGCAACGGTACGGATGAATGCAGGTGAGGCAGCGTTCTCGCTTCCTCCTGCACTGGTCAAGCCTGGTCTGTTGGTGAACTCCGCCGCCCAACGATTCATCAACGAAGATTCGTATCTCGGCAGAGTCGGACAGCACGGTCTCTTCCGCCAGGACGGCCGCGTGTGGTTGATCTTCGACGAGAGAATCTTCGACAGCGCAGAGGAATTCCGAGGCCCGGTACAACCCGATCACGTCGCAGAGACCGTGGAGGAACTCGCGGCAGAAACCGGGCTGCCACCGGATGCCCTCGCCGAGACGGTCGCGGCGTACAACCGTGCCGCCGAGGCCGGTCATGACGAGTTGTACGGCAAGGCCGTGCGGTGGCTCGGACCGCTACGTCCGCCATTTGCGGCTATCGATGCGCGGCGTCGATTCCGTACGTTCACGCTCGGCGGTCTCAAGACCACCGTCGACGGGGAGGTTCTGGACCACCACGATGTACCTGTGCCCGGTCTCTATGCGGCAGGCCGAATCACCTCCGGAATTCCCGCCACCGGGTACGTGAGCGGCGCGTCTCTGGGTGACTGCACCTTCTTCGGTCGCCGTGCGGGGGCTGCGGCGGCGCATGCGCGACCACAGATCCAATCGGCCGAGGAGAGCCACTGATGCGCAACCATGTGAGCGACGATGGGGCAACCCATCCGTGGCGAGAAGTGTTCGACGTCGTTGTCGTCGGGAGTGGTGCGGCCGGATTGGTTGCTGCGGTTCTTGCCGCAGACGGTGGAGCTTCGGTGTTGTTGCTGGAAAAGAGCGATCAACTGGGCGGCACGACGGCGCTCTCGGGCGGCGCCGCATGGATCCCGGCGAACAGCCACGTCGGTGAGCTGGGCGGTACCGACTCCGAAGCCGACGCACTCGCCTACATCAGGGCTCTGTGCGGTGACGACGCACCGGATCCTGCATTGATCGAACTCTTCGTCACCACGGCGCCACAGATGTTGGCCTACCTGGAAGAACACACTCCGCTGGAGGTGGCCGCGATCCCGGGCTTCCCCGACTACTACCTGCACCTCGAAGATCTACCGGGACGGACTGCAGGAGGACGCGCGGTGGAGGCGCTGCCGTTCCCCGTTCGGACCGAACTGCCGGACTACGCGGACGTACTTCCGGTGCGTTCGACGTTGAACATACTGGGAGAGCGGACTACTCACGGACAGGAGCGGACCGCGCAGGATCCTCAGCAGCTGGTAGCACTCGTCGCGCAGCGGAAAGCCGACGACGTGCGCGTCAAAGGTGTCGCACTGGTTGCGCGGTTGCTCCGTGGCCTCGTAGATCGCGGCGTCGTGATCCGGCGTTCCAGCCCAGTCGACGGCTTGGTCGTCGCGGACGACGAGGTGGTCGGCGTCCGCAGTGGTGGTGTGAGCATCGGTGCTCGACGTGCTGTGGTGCTGGCCAGCGGCGGATTCGAGTGGGACAGCGAAATGGTGCGCGGCTTCATCGGGTACGACATCGTGCCGGTGAGCGCGGCTACCAACACCGGCGACGGACTGCAGATGGCTCTGGAGGCCGGGGCCGCGGTGGCGAACATGCGTTCCTACTTCGGCACTGCTGTCGCTTACGACCCCACGTCGGACGACGGCGGCTCGCCGGCCGTTCAGGCAGGTCAGGCCGGGCTGCCGATCCGGTCTCATCCTGCGACGTTGATCATCAACGGGCGCGGAAAGAGGTTTCTCAACGAACACACTCGGTACAACGACTTCCCAAAGGCGTTCGGCAATTTCAGTACCCAAGGTCCGGGCCTGCCCAACCTCGGTGCAGCCTGGCTGATCTTCGATGCCACGGCGCGGTCGCAGGTGGCCGTGCTCTCCGTGGCTCCCGGCGATCCCACCCCTGCGTGGCTGCACCCTTCGGCCACTGTCGAGGAGCTTGCCGGAAAACTCAACGTGGATCCCGCGACGTTGGCGGCAACGATTGCGGAGTACAACGGGCTGGCCGAGCGCGGCGCAGATCCGGAGTTCGGCCGACGTTCGCTGGGGCCGGTCGGGTCGGCGCCCTACTATGCGCTCCGGTTGTACCCGGGGATGTTGAGCACTACCGGTGGCCCGCGGATCAGTGGTCGCGGAGAGGTCCTGCGTTACGACGGGATGCCGCTACCGGGGTTGTACGCGGCTGGAACCGTGGCCGCTGGTGTGTTCGGGTATCTCTATCCTTCGGGTGGCTCACCGATTGCCATGGCGATGACGTTCGGGTTCCTGGCGGGACAGCACGCCGCTGCAGCGCCGGAACGATGGCGCGACTGACGGCGGCATGACGTGTGATGAGCCCTGGCGGATCGCGCCGCCGTCACGCGATCCTCCGCTGAAACTGCAGCGCAGTCAGTTCTGCGCCAGGAAGGCGAAGCCGACCGACGACAACATGCCGCCGAACATCGACTGCGACCGGTGAAGTTGGCGCCGATGGCACGCTGGTCAAGCGGCAGTGCCATCATCACCAGGTTGGGGATGGCGGCGTAGATCATCGAGCCGAATCCGATGAGGCCGTAGCCGAACACGATCTGCCACGCCTGGTCGGGGGTGGTGGCCAGCAGAGCGGCGCCGAGGGCAATCAGGATGGACCCGCCGATGAGGTGTTGGCGGAATCCGATCCGCTTGGCGGTGGAGCCTACGAACACTCCACCCAATAGGATCAGCAGGCCGCCGCGACATCCACAGCGCCATGTCGGTGGCAGACAGGCCGAAGCCGTAGTCGGCGGTATCCTTCGGTGTCTGAAGCGGGATCGGAATCAGTGTTGCGATGAGTGTTGTTGCGCTGTAGTCGTTACCACCCGCAAGCAGCGTGATACCGACCTTGCGGCTCGCAAGGATGTCGATGCTGATGAGCGGTTCGGCGCAGCGACGCTCCCACATCACCCAGGCGAGCGCGAGTATGACAGTGACGGTCAGGGTGCCGAGTGTCTTGGCGCTCAGCCAGCCCCAACCCGCACCGAGGGACAGCGCAAGCATGATGGTGAACAGTGCAACGGTCAGCAGGAAGGCGCCGATCCAGTCGACGGAAACCTTCGCGCGCAGAGGTGCTTCCGGGACGAAGAACAGGGTGAGCAGGCCGCCGACGGCGCACGGTGCGAAGGAGAACCAGAACACCGCGGACACGTCGGTGCGGTCCAACATGAAGCCCGAGATCAACGGTGCGGCCACAGTGACGACACCGACGCCGGTGTTCGCAATGCTGATGGACATCGCTTGCAGCCGGCACCTTTGTTCCCGCTCACCCGACCCGACGCCATCAACAAGAACGGCGGATCTGCAACGAGATTGAACAGGTCGTCGAACCTGCGATGAGGATCATCGCGAGCTCACGGTGCAGCTTCGTCTGGATCTTCAGTATCCGTCGCTCGACCCCAGACAGGACGTGCTCGAGTTCGTCGGTATTCACCGGCGACCTTCCCTCCTGACCTTCCAGTTCCTCCACTGCATGTCTGGTTGGCCCCTTCGCCCTGTGGTCGCCTCTCGCGACCTCTACAAGCGGGTCGTCACGCCCGCGACTACTACGGGGCCTCCGCCCCACCTTGTATTGCTCGGACGGACACGAACCTTCCACCCACCCGGACCGGCTGCCCGGGCGAGATAGACACACATACAAGGTGGTTCCCACGTTCACCGGGTGATCGATCGGTCAGGGAAGCACACCCAAGCTGTACTCCGGCAGCATCGCCGCGCTTACGCGGCAGACCTTCGGCGCGGCCTCCTGACCGTTCGAGGCACACGGCTTCGGAGTCGAGATCCGGGTCGAATGGCCCGATTCTCGTGCGCTGCATACCGGCCCGATATCCACCAGGTTTGAGCCGGCTTCGCTGCTACGGAGCTTCCACCACTGGTTCACTCGCGCTGTACCTTCTGACTTTGCTGAGCGAGCCCGCACCGTCTGGCAGTTCCGGCGCGACTCACCTTCGTCGGGGCCGCTTGCCACCCCTGACCGGCGTTCCCCGGCAAGGGCTGCCCCAGCTTCCTCAGGCTGCTGCGACGACCCGAGGGAAGCGGTCTCTCAACACCTCTCGACCAACCCAGCGCCTCGTGGCGCACGTCTCTGCCGCGAAATACTTCGTGGCCTTGCGCAGGATGTCCCGCGCCTCGCTGAGCTTGTCGTTTGCTGCGGCCAGAGCCTGGTTGCGCGCCCGGACTGCTCGATCTCGGCTTGTATGCGCCCGAGTTGCTCCTGCGGCGTCTCGGAGGCCCCGCAGTCTGGCGTGGCCTCGGACTGCGCCGACGCGGCCTTCTTCCGCGCCTGGTGCACCCATGTCTTCAACGACCCCCGAGCGACTCCCAGATCCGCGGCCAACGTCGAGTACGACGCATCCGGACGAGTCTAGTAAAGTCGGACAGCATCGACTTGAACTCATCCGAGTACTTCTTCTTCGTCATGGTGATGTCCTGCATTCTCCGGCCCAGTATGGGCCAGTCTCAGCGTGTCCACCACGCAGGGGCTATCCCCATGGTGACCGATGTGCTGATCATCGTGAAGACCGTGAAGGCCGTCCTCGCGCGCGAGGGTGCGTACTGAGGACGTTGGGCTCGCAGACATGCCGTCTGCGAGCCCAACTCGCTGCGCGGGTCAGCTCGTGTAGGAAGCCTGCACGTCCAGCACCCAGGTAACTCCGAAGCGGTCGGTGAGCATGCCGAATCCGGGACTCCACGCCGACTCGGCCAGCGGTTCGATGATCTCGGCGCCGTCCGATAGCGCGTCCCAGTACGACCGGATCTCGTCGAGCGTCTCGCCGCGGACGGACTGGAAGAAGGTCCGGTCAGTGATGGTGGCGCCGTTCTCGCGGCGGGTATGCCCGGCGATTTCGGTGATGTCCGCATCGTCCTTGCCGGGGATGTCGTAGGCCATGATGCGGAAACCGTCCTCGTTCTCGACCTCCCCGAAAACAATCTTGCCGGCGCCGGGAAGATCCTTGGGCATGCCGACGTCGCCGTAGGTCGTGGCGACGATCTGCCCGCCGAAGACCTTCTGGTAGAAGTCGAGCGCTTCCCGTGCGGTGCCTCGGAAGTTGAGGTGAGTCGTGGTCTTGATACCCATGCTTCGTCCTTTGCTGCTGATTCTCAGCGGCGTTTGTGCCGCGGATCCACGATCGCGGCAGTAGAGGACAGGGGAGGTCCCTTATTCGGAGCACACTCTTTCCATGGTTGGAAGTTCATCGCGAATGCTCGCGCTCTTGTCCTTGCTGCAGACGCGGCGAAGCTGGCCTGGGCATGTGTTGGCAGCACGGCTCAGCGTCACCCCTCGTACGGTGCGGCGAGACGTGGGCAGGCTGCGCGACCTCGGCTACAAGATCGGGTCGACGAAGGGACCGGACGGCGGATACCGGCTGGTTGCGGGATCGGAACTCCCGCCCTTGCTGTTCGACGATGAACAGGCTGTGGCGATCGCTGTCGCATTGCAAGGAGTCGCTTCCAGTGGCATAGATAACGCCGATGCTTCAGCACGAGCGCTGGCAACCGCGCGGCAGGTAATGCCGTCACGGCTCCGCCACAGGGCCGACGGCATCCAATTCACCGCTACGGAGCAGGCCACTCGCGTGGATCCCAAGGTTCTGGAAGCGGTGAGCACGTCGATTCGCGATCAGCGCATCCTGCGATTCGACTACGGCAACAGAGACTGCCCACCGCGTCGGGCCGAACCACACGCACTCGTCGCGAGGACCGGGCGCTGGTATCTCGTCGCTTGGGATCTCGATCGAGACGACTGGCGGATCCTCCGCCTGGACCGTCTCGTTCCTCGAATACCCGGTGGCGGCCCATTCACTCCCCGTCCTCTTCCTGCACCGGACGCGCGCTCGTTCCTCGAAGCAAGGGCGAAAGGGGCAGAGACGGAGAATCAATGGCCGTGTACCGGCGAGATCGTCATAGACCTACCGGTCAGCGAAGTGGCACCCTGGATCGGCGATGGCGAGGTAGAAGAATTGACAGATCGGTCGTGTCGGATCGTTGTCGGGTCCTGGTCTTGGACCGGCCTGCTCGCCTTCGTGCTGCGCTTCGATGCCCCCTTCACCGTCGTCGGTCCTGAACAGCTGCGGGAGACCGTAGGTCCGCTTGCGCGACGACTCGATGCGGCGACGGCGGCGCCGAAGTGACTACCGAATGAGGTCAAGAACTGACCGCGATGAATGGGACGGTGTGGTCATGGATGACAGAGAATTGCCGCCACGGCTGGTCGTTGCCGATGCGGCTGCTTGGCGAGCGTGGCTGGACGCGCACGAGGATTCGGCCGACGGTGTGCGGCTCGTCTTGGCGAAGAAAGGCACGACGGTTCCGACGTCGTTGTCCTATGCCGAAGCCCTCGAGGAGGCCCTCTGCAGCGGCTGGATCGATGGGCGACGCAATGCAATCGACGACTCCACATTCCAGCAGCTCTTCACCCCACGGCGTGCCCGCTCGATCTGGTCGCAACGGAACGTGAAGATCGTCGGCGCTCTGATTGCGTCAGGAAGGATGCGGGCTCGCGGACATGCCGAGGTGGACCGTGCGAAAGCCGACGGTCGCTGGGAGCGGGCGTACCCTGGCCCGGCCGCGGCCGAGGTGCCTGCTGACCTCGCATCGGCGTTGGAGTGCTCACCCACCGCGGCGAAGCGGTTTGCTGAGCTGGATCGTGGTCGTCGCTTTGCGATCATCCACCACGTTCTCATTGCGAACAGCGCTTCCAGCCGAGCTCGACGGATCGCGAAATTCGTTGCAGACGTCGAAGAGAGAGCAGATGCAACCGGAGTCGATGATGTGGAGTCTCGCTAGTTCGCTGAGGGCGCCAATCGATGTGGTGGCCAGCAGTGGGGCCGGACTCCTGGGATAAACACCTCAGTGCCCGACTGCGGCACATCAGGAATTCGCTATGTCATTCATTCGGATGACATAGCCTGGGGCAATTCGTATTTCTGCCGATGCGACGAAGTAATCTGCAGAAGTGACGACGCGACCATTACCGAGACGGGGCCATGTGCTCGCACTGGACTCGCCTGGGCGGCAAAGGTACTCCCACTGAGCCGACTTTCCGCTGTCGTCACCACCCATCACGATTCTTGATCGGAACTGCTCGTCGCCGACTTGTGGTTCCAACCCGCGTCACCGCCGAAGGGCTTTGCTGAATCCCACTGCCACTGTCTCGTCCGCTGTCGATCCGCAGTCGGCAAGCGAGCGGATGTGACGATTCTCGAAACAGTAGATACAAGGAGTATGACCCCATGAAGAAGTTGATTGCGGCTCTCGCTGGCGCTGCCACACTCGCTGCGGGAGCGGCTGTGCTCACCGCGCCGGCAGTGCAGGCCGCGACCATCTCCAGCAGTACGGCCAAGTATGTGTTCTGCAGTGCGAACCAACACGGCAACAACATCACCTACTACGACCGGTACGGCATGGTCGACAAAGTCGTAAGCCTGAACAACAAGACCGACTCGAATCTCTATTGTGCGGCTTTCGAGGTCGGCATCGAGCCCGACTCCTTCGTCTGGTCTTCGATCGACAACGATCACTCGAGCTACGTCTACGCCGCGATCTACGAGGTCCACTATCCCTTGTTCTCGGGAAGCTCCGGCGCATCACCGCAGTACACCCTCATCGCCAGGGAAGAAAGTCGCGACAGCTACGGCGGATTCAACTACGCGATCGCGTCGTGACCAGGACCCTGCTTGCTGAGCACGGTCTTCGGCATCGCACGCGCGGCCCGGGTTCAGGTTGCCGGGATCGGTCGTCATGGTTCGCTTCTCGAGTTGATCATCGAAGGTTGCGCATGAAATTCCAGACAGCGGGTATGTGAGCGTACGTGCCCGGATCCATTGGGGATCCGGGCATGACGATCAGGAGAGCGCACACCACATGCACAGCATCGCCACCGGAGTCGAATTCGTTCGACGGCTCGACCACGCACAGAACTCCGAGATGTCGATCGTGCGCCACGAGTTCGGGCGATGGCTCGACTCTGTGATCGGGTCGGATCCGATGTGCGCCGCAGTGCTGTCTGCCACCGGCGAGGCGGTGGTCAACGCTTTCGAACACGCCTACCTCGACCAAGCAGGCCCCATCGAGCTGCACGCAACGATGCAACGTGCATATCAACGGTTGACCGTGCTCGTCCGAGATCACGGGCGGTGGCGCATCCCGCCCGCCCACCTGGACGCACACGGGCACGGCCTCGCGCTGATCGACAAACTCACCGCCGACAACGCTGTGCACAAGAGCGCCACCGGAACGACGATGTCGATGCTGTGGAATCTCGAGCCTCAGGCGTCCTGACGACGTTGGGCCAGGAGATTTACCGCTGCGTTCGGTTCAGTGAATCCGGTCGATGAAGCTCTCGACGAGCGCGTTGTAGGCGGCCGGTTGTTCCATGTTCGGGTAGTGCGCCGCATGGTCGAGTACGGCGCTGCGAGCATGAGGTATCGCGTCGAGGAACCGGTCCACGGTTGCTGTCAGGTCAGGTGAGTCGAGGGCGCCGTCTATGGCGAAGACCGGAACGTCGATAGTTCGTGCGCGAAATGCGAGATCGGAAACCGGAAGAAGGTAATCAGGTTCGGGGGCAGTGTGTTTGGAGAGCGTTCGAGTCGCCGCTTGTCGTAGTTTGTCGACGATACCTTGGTCGACCTCTTCGAGGGCGCGGGTGGGGCCTGCAGCCCACGAGGTGAACGCGTCCATCCACGCGGCCATATCGCCGCGTGTCAGTGCAGCTTCTTGGGCGTGCGCGACGCGATGCGACCACGGGTCTCGGTACTGAGGTTCACCGAGGCCACGTCCACCGACGATCAACCCTGCGACCAGTGCCGGATGCTCTACCGCGGTTTCGATCGCGATCATGGCACCCATTGACACGCCGACGAGTACGGCGGACGGCAGGCCGAGGTGATGGAGGAGTGCTGCGACGTCGTCGGTTTGCCGGAAGGGGCGGGTGGCATTGGCGGAGTTGCCGTGTCCGCGGGCATCGGGGGCGATCACCCGGTATCGGTTCAACGCCGACAGTTGTGGTTCGAACATGGTGGAGTCCAGGAAGCCGGCGTGCAGGAGTACCACGGGTGGGCCTTCGCCGTGGGTGTCGCGATACGCAAGAGCACCGTCGTCGGTGTCGGAGGTGAAGGAATCGTCCGCCGCAAACATGACAACCAAGTTGTCATAGTGGGCGTGTTTCGGCAACCCAGGTGTCATGATGGGGTCGTGGACGAGTCCTTGGCACCAGACGAATTGGCACCGCGATTGATGGAGGTATTTGCTCAAGTCGGGGTTCTGTACCGACGCGTCTATCGCAGGCTCGAGCAGGACGCGCTACCGCCGGGGATGTCGGTCGGCGTGCGCGCGGTGTGTGATCTGCTCACCGCGCACGAGCCGATGACCGTGCCGCAGATGGGGCGGGCTTTGGCAACGAGCCGGCAGTTCATTCAGCGGATGGTCAACGACGCTCTTACGCACGAGTTCGTCGAAACCCTCGACAACCCACGTCATCAGCGCTCGCCGCTGATCGGTCTGACGGAGAAGGGGCGAGCGGCGATGGCGTCGACCCTCGACCGCGAACATGCTGTGCTGGAAGGAGTGGGTGGGAACCTCACGGACACCGATATCGACACGTGCCTGCGAGTGTTGCGGCACCTGGGTGAGCCATTCGTCGATGTCGATCTGGACGGTCGCTCCGGGTAACGCAGCATCACTCCTGCATCGAATCAGTGCACCGGCGACGCAGGTGCCTGATGTGCACTTTTTATCGGGAATCCGCTCCATGGAAATAATCTCAGAGTTGCTGACCGTGTACCTCGACGGAATGGACCTGAGGACGAGGGTGCTGAAAACGCCGCTTTTGAAGGTGGGTTCGGCATCCACGACGTGCCAGGCCACCCGCTGCCGCGACGATCGAACGTTACAGCGGTGCCAGAACTCCGCTGTAACGTTCGATCAGCCACTCCACTGCGCCGATGCCGAATGCGATATCCCAGTTCATACGGCGGTCGTGGCACCGCCAGCGCGGTTGAGATTGACAGCCGCGTGAGGTCAGGCAGTTAGTAGATCGTCTGGTAGATCGTCGATCCAGTTGCGAATGTCTTCCATGACCAAGCGGGGGCGCGGCGCAGCCGGGTACACCCGAATCTCCCGGTACCGCGGGTGCTCGATCTCGAGGGCGGGCAGATCGAATTCCCTCAGACGCACCACCACATACCCTGCAGCAAGCAGATCCAGGCTTTTTCGTTGGTCGACGAGGATCTTCGCGTCCGCGCGATGCCAGTAGGCTCCGTCATACTCGATCACCACCGTCACCCCCTGATGGTCGATGCTGATGTCCGTCGTCCAGGACTTGCGCGAGGTGAACGCATCATCGGTCATGGTGATGCCGGACTGGGCCTCACCGAAAACCTCGACGGCGGCCGCATGGTGCTCGAGCTCGACACGCGATCTGCCTGGTTGCCGGTGAACCGGGCTTGCGGCGCCGTTGGACCGCCCGCCACGCCGCGACATGCGGATGTTGTAGCAGATGGGGCGACGATCCTCACGGGAGATAGTGGCCGCGACCTGCCGCTGATCGCCGAGGCCGATGATCCTGAGTTCGACGAGTGCGCCGAGGCAGCGTTGCACTTGGCGTTCGCTCATTCGGGCGTATCCGGCGAGGGTGCGCACCGACGGGTACGCGCCTTCGCCCTGTCGTGAGGCGTGGTTCGCCAATCCGAGGAGCACCAAGGTCAATGCCGGTGCAGATGGCATGCCGGGTGGAGTGGGGGAGGGGATAGCAGCGTATTTGAGTGCCCAGGCGATCGCTTCGATACTCACGATGGCACCTGCACATAGGTATGCTGACGCATGTTCGACTCCTATACAGTCGGACATCCGGCCCGTCGCGATGCCAGTCGCGGCGGGCCTTCTGTTCAATTATTCGCACACGTGTTCGTGCGCGTAGTTGATCATCTTGGCACCGGCGGCGGCGGGCGTCAACGATTTGCTCATATCCGTTCGGCTCGCGATGGTGCAACGGGGCACATAGGATCTTCTCGAACATGGGCAGCATGAGACTGTCACCGCTGATCCGAACGAGCAGCGTCTGCACGGAATCCTCCCCTAGACGTGCAGAGGCAGCTACCACGTCCGGCGCGCGAACCGCATGGTGTCGCGAAAGATTCGGAAAATCAGGTCGGTCGGCCAGCACCCACGCAAGATGGATGTATCCGACGCCGAGGGGAGACGATCGAAATCAGTAGCGTCAGAACGAACACCGTTGGAGAATCGGACGAGGTTTCCGGCGACGTGCTGCATTGTGCACAGCGCTTACACGGCATTGTCCAGCCGTATTCCTGGGGATCTCGAACTGCCATCGCAGATTTGACGGGAAGAACGTCTCCGAGTGAAGAACCCGAGGCCGAACTTTGGCTGGGCGCGCATCCGAACGGGCCTTCGGTACTGCAGTGTGGCGTCTCGCTGGCCGAAGCGATTTCGCGGTCACCGAAGGCAGCCCTGGGACCTGAATCCCTGTCGCGATTCGGTGAACAGCTGCCGTTCTTGTTCAAAGTATTGGCAGCCGAGTCTGCGCTGTCGTTGCAAGCACACCCGACGCTCGAGCAGGCACGCGCAGGTTTTGCAAGCGAAAACGCGGCCGGCATCCCGGTCGATTCGCCCGTGCGGAATTATCGCGACGACAATCATAAGCCGGAGCTCCTCGTTGCGCTCACAGAATTTCACGCCCTGGCGGGTTTTCGTGACGTACATACGACCGTTGCCTTGATCAGGGACCTCCGTGTATCGGCGCTTGTGGATTTCGCAGAGGAACTGTTGGTCGGTGGGTTACGCGACGTGTTCGAAAAGTGGCTGAAGCTGGGCGAGTCAGACGCTGCCGCCTTGCTATCGGCACTGGTAGAGGGCTGCGAGAGATACCTTGATGAGCGTCCGGCGGGCGACTTTGTGGACGAAGTCCAAACGTTGATCGACCTGGCAGAACAGTATCCGGGTGATTCGGGTGTGCTTGCGGCCCTGCTTCTGAACCGCCTGACACTGAATCCAGGCGAGGGGATCTACCTCGATGCTGGACATTTGCACGCATACGTGCGCGGCACGGGCATAGAAATTATGGCGAACTCCGACAATGTATTACGCGGGGGGATGACCGAAAAGAAAATCGACCGCGACGAGTTGATGCGCGTGCTCCGGTTCGATCCCATAGCGCCCCCGATCGTGCGAGCGGACCCGCTTGCGGATTCGTCGTGGAACGCGGAGATCTTGCATTACCCCACGCCCGCGCCGGAGTTTCGATTGCGACGTGTCGAAATCGACGGGGGCCGTGCTGTGGGATCCGACGGGGCGCGGAACTATGCACGTGGTCCTCAGATTCTCCTGTGCACGAAGGGTACGTGCAGGATCACGATCGAAAACGCAGAGGTCATCGGCTCTCAGCCCGAGTTTGTGGTGGCGCAGGGCGAATCGATCTGGGTACCGGCCGGCGCGACGGTTGGTTTTGCTTCGGTCGGCGCAGATTCGCAGGTGTTCATCGCTGCCGGCAGCTGATGAACCGTATTGTGAACGAGTCCGACACAGCCTGGAATATGAACGAGAGCGTTCCCCGGATCATATTGATCCGGGGAACGCTTGACTCCTCGGGACTGCGAGCATTAGCCCTTGTTGTTCATTTCCAGACGCTCGGAAAGCCACTTCCGTAGATCGGGCCCGTACTCATCGCTGTTGAGTGCTGTGTCGACGGCGGCACGGAGATAACCGCCGGGGTTGCCGAGGTCGTGCCTTGTCCCGCGATGCACGACGACATGGACCGGATGGCCTTCCTCGATCATCAGAGCGATGGCATCTGTCAGCTGCAATTCTCCACCGGCGCCCGGCTTGATACGACGAAGTGCATCGAAGATCTGCCGATCGAGGAGATAACGGCCGGCTGCCGCCAAAGTGGAGGGTGCGTCGGCGAGCTGTGGCTTCTCAACCATACCGAGCACTTTCATTACATCCGGATCGGCGATACCGGCGACCTCTTCGACGTGGAAGATCCCGTAAGAGCTCACCTGGCCCTTGGGTACATCGATCGCGCACAGCACGGTGCCACCGTGTTGTGCGCGGACACTCGCCATCGTTTCCAGAATTCCTGAGGGCTGGACGAGGTCGTCGGGAAGTAGGACGGCGAACGCGTCCTCGTCGTCCGTCAACGATTGCTCGGCACACCCGACCGCGTGGCCGAGGCCCAGTGGGCGGTCCTGAATGACGGATTCGACTTCAAGCAGGTTAGGGGCGCGACGAACCTTCTCGAGCAGCCGGTGCTTGCCCTTGGCCTCCAGGTGGTTCTCGAGCACGAGATCATCGACGAAATGGGCTACGACGCCATCTTTCCCTGGCGCGGTGACAATCAATAGCCGTGATGCCCCCGAGTCCGCAGCTTCACAGGCGACCAACTCGATGCCGGGGGTGTCGACCACCGGCAAGAGCTCTTTCGGGACGGTCTTGGTGGCAGGCAGGAATCGAGTCCCCATTCCAGCTGCCGGTACTACCGCCGTGCGGAATGCCTTGTGCACCCCCGCGTTTCCTTCCATTGTGGAACCTCGCCTCCCCAGTCGAGTGTGTTTTGTCCGGTACCCCGCGTTTCGGAAACAATTTCCGTCGCAGGCTAATGTGATATGAATCTCACCGACAATATGTTTACGCCGACGAACGCCATACCTACGGGCTCCGTTGGAACGAAGTCTATGCCTGACTGTCGCAGTGCGCGAGTCGATGCAGCGTCGAAAAGGTCGGATAGCCAGCCGTATTCCGCCTCCGGCCTTACGCTCGCCCTAATGCTGTGCCCTTCAGTACCGCCAAAAAGTTGCAACGTCGCGGGAAGCCTGAACCCCGGAACTGGTCGAGCGTCCAAGCTGCCGATCCGGGTAAGTAACGTTACAGTCTCATCCAGGGATGTCGAGGCGAGAAGACCGAGTCGTCCAGGTAACGACGAGCCTGAGTGCTCGAGCGGCAAGTGTGGGGTTATGTGGCTTGGGAGGGCCGCAAACTCTACTGCGCCGTACTAAGTGAACGCAGTGCATGTCTCGGGGAGGAGACAACAATGAGGGTGAACCCGTCGTGACCGCGGTCGGTGAAAAGCGGCAATCCGCTTCGGAAATCGGCGCAAGCAGCACGAAACCGACACTCGTCCCAAACCGTTCAAGCTCGAACGCGACGCGGTGGGAGTGGCAGTCCAAATACGTGCGCAGCTTGTTCTGGACGGATGCCCTTGTGGTTGTCCTGTCTGTCTTGCTGGCACATGTCGTGCGATTCGGCCAAGAGAACTTGCTGACTATGGAGCCGGTCAGCACACTCAACTACACCCTGATTTCGGTGGGGTTGGCAGTTGCGTGGCTGGTGAATCTACGGGTGTTTCGTACGCGATCGCGTCGAGTGATAGGGGCTGGCTACGACGAGTACCAGCGCATTGTGTCCAGCACTTTCCGGCTGTTCGGCTTCATCGCGATCGTGGCATTGGTCTTCCGCTTGGAGCTTGCCCGAGGGTATCTCGCAATTGCGTTGCCTGTTGGTCTAGCGGGGTTGCTGATTACTCGCTGGATGTGGCGGAAAGCTGTGGCGCGGAAGCGTCGCCGGGGTGAGTTCACGACGTCTGTCCTTGTCGTAGGCGGCGCGCGAGCAGTGCGGCACCTGAGCCGCACGTTCGATCGACAGTTCACCGACGGTTACCAGGTTGTCGGTGTGTGTGTCCCTGCATATTCAGGTGTGGTCGGGGATGAGATCGATGTGGATGGCCGGGCAGTGCCGATCCTTGGAGACGAGCACTCGGTTCTCGAGGCGCTGGCAGCATCGGGAGCCGACACTGTGGCAGTGACCGCGACAGAGACATTGGGCCACGACGGCATCAAGGATCTGGTGTGGAAGCTAGAGCCGCACGACACCGATCTTGTGGTGGCTACAGGAGTGGTGGACGTATCCAGTCCGCGACTCGAAATGCGCCCGGTCGCTGGACTTCCGTTGATTCATGTCGAGAAGCCGAGCTATCACGGAGCGAAGCGAAGCGGCAAGCGGCTTTTCGATTTGGCATTCTCTGTAGCAGCACTCTTGGTCCTAGCGCCAATTTTCGCGGTGGTGGCATTAGCGATCAAGTTGGACAGCAAGGGGCCGGTGTTCTATCGGTCTGAGCGAATCGGCCTGGACAGCAATCCGTTCGGAATGATCAAGTTTCGCTCAATGGTGACGGACGCAGACAGATTGGTCGAGACGTTGCTGACGCAAAACGAAGGCGCCGGCCTGTTGTTCAAAATGCGCGAGGATCCACGCGTTACAAGGATCGGACGGGTGCTTCGTCGCTTCAGCATCGACGAACTGCCGCAGTTCATCAACGTTGTGAGGGGCGAGATGAGCGTGGTCGGCCCCCGACCGCCTCTTCGGCGCGAAGTCGAGAACTACGACGGACGCGTAAAGCGACGGTTGCTGGTACGACCAGGGGTGACCGGGCTGTGGCAGGTGTCGGGGCGTTCGGATCTGTCATGGGATGAGTCGGTGCGACTGGACCTTTCGTATGTGGAGAACTGGTCAATGATCTCGGACGTCCTGATCATCGGAAAGACGGTAAAAGCTGTCCTTGCCAGCGATGGCGCCTATTAGGTTCTCGGGCTTTTCCGAGGGCAGCAGATTTCTTATTACGATCTAGAAAGTCGGGATTGCTATGAGTCGCCGTATCGCAGTGTTCGGAACTGGGTACCTCGGAGCAACACATGCAGCCTGTATGGCTGAACTCGGGCACGATGTGCTTGGGGTTGACGTTGACGCCGCGAAGCTAGCGAAACTTGAAGCAGGTGAGGTTCCGTTTTACGAACCTGGCCTCGAAGAAGTACTGAAACGGAATCTCGCGAACGGGCGCCTGCGTTTCACATCATCGTACGAAGCCGCGGCTGATTTTGCTGATGTTCATTTCATTGGCGTGGGAACTCCTCAAAGAAAAGGCGAGTTTGCTGCCGATCTCACATATGTCGATTCGGTTATTGAAACTTTAGCGCCGTTATTGACTCAACCTGCCGTCATATTCGGCAAGTCGACAGTGCCCGTTGGCACTGCCCATCGTCTCGGAGAACGTGCGAGGATGTTGGCGCCGGCAGGGGACGCAGTAGAACTCGCGTGGAATCCCGAGTTTCTACGTGAGGGGTATGCCGTTAAGGACACCCTCCACCCGGATAGGCTGGTGCTGGGGATCGATCGCGCTCGGCCAGGAAATGCAGAGGCGGTGGCACGCGACGTTTATGAGGACCTTCTGGGGGAGGGGATACCGTTCATCGTTACGGATCTGGCCACGTCCGAATTGGTGAAAACTGCTGCGAACGCGTTTCTGGCGACGAAGATTTCCTACATTAACGCGATGGCTGAAGTATGCGAGGCGGCGGGTGCCGATGTCTCGGTCCTTGCGGACGCCATCGGCCACGACGCTCGAATTGGGAGACGGTTCCTCAACGCGGGGATTGGCTTTGGCGGTGGCTGTCTGCCCAAGGATATCCGCGCCTTCATGGCACGCGCCGGTGAAATTGGGGCGGACGAAGCTCTGACTTTTCTCAGAGAAGTAGACAACATCAATATGCGACGGCGCACACGCATGGTGGAGCTGGTCCGCGACATCGTCGGCGGTTCACTGCTTGGGACTAGGGTTGCTGTACTCGGCGCGGCATTCAAGCCTGACTCTGATGATGTCCGGGATTCTCCGGCCCTAAATATTGCTGGTCAGATTCAGCTCCAGGGTGCTTCCGTCAGTGTTTATGACCCAAAAGCCATGGAAAATTCCAGGAAAATATTCCCGACACTTGAGTATTCCACAAGTGCCAAAGAAGCATGTCAGGGAGCTGACGTTACGTTGGTCCTCACTGAGTGGGAAGAGTTTCGGGCATTGATACCGGAGGACCTCGATTCGGTGGTGCGAAACCGGCGCATTGTGGATGGTCGAAACTGTCTGAATCCTGGAACTTGGGAGAACAGCAACTGGACATACCGGGGGCTTGGTAGATGATCGCTCTATGCACAGGATTGGGTATCGAACCTGATTTTCGACGAATCAAGACGGGCGTTTGATACAGGCGGGAAAACTGATGGAATCGATCTCGATCGGGAGAATTCACTCCAACCCAGAGACATTCGAAGGATCGGTCAAACGAATTCTCGCTTTGGCGAAGGACGACCGACCCCACCTTGTTGTAACCCCTAACATCGCGCACGTGTACCAAAGCCGGGCCGACGAAGTACTCTGCCAGGCGTATGAAAGTGCTGACTTCGCGCCTCCGGATGGATGGCCAGTAGTCACTGCGATCCGGTTGCTTGCAGATGAGGCGCTAGCGGTTGAGCGCGTCGCTGGCTCCGACCTTCTACTGGCGCTTTGTAAGGAGCCGGTCTCGGTGGCGCTTATCGGCGGTTCTGGAGATTCGGCAACTGTCGCCGCTGGACGACTCTCTGCTGAGAACCCCGATTTGCGGGTTGCCTTAACTGAGCCCGTACCGCGTGCCGAGTTGGAGGATCAGCACGCTAGAGCTGATTTGATTGCACGGATTAGGAAATCAGCGCCGGACATTATCTTCATTGGCCTAGGTGCTCCACGTCAGGAAGCGCTTGGCCTTGAGTTGCTGGACACCATTGATCAAGGTGTCATCATGTGCGTCGGTGCGTCGATTGAATTTGCGGCAGGAACACTACGCCGAGCGCCGGTCATTCTTCGAAAGTATCGTATGGAGTGGTTCTTCAGGTTGATGGTAGAGCCGCGTAAACTCGCACGGAGATACATGTTATCTGCGCCATACTTTGTCACTATTGTAATTTTAGAAAAGGCTCGCAGGAGCCGGAAAAAGAATGGGATAGCGGCAGACGTGAATACAGAAGGACTTCGGTTTGATCGCCTCATCATCCATCAGTTTGACCCGGCTCGGCCGTCGCCGGGTGGTATCGATACCTGTATTCGAGGTCTGCTCGCGTACGCGCCAACGGATCTGAAGATAGGCGTCATTGGGGTCGATACGTCATCGGCGGGCAACCGGTGTGGAAATTGGGAGAAGCATAACCTAGGAGGGAGCGACTTCTGGTTTATGCCGGTTGCTCACCTCGATCCGGCAGATCAGGTACGTCGAGTTCCACATTCAGTACGATTGGTGGGTGGATTACTGAAATACCGCGCGCGGGTGCCGCGCTCTGCGGTTATTCAAGCGCACCGAATGGACACAGCACTTTCGATACGAGCTCTAATGCGGAAGCCACTCGCCTATTTTGTTCATACTCAAGAATCAGGCCTCACCGGAAGCACCTCTGATTCAATGTGGCGCCACGCAGGGCGAATTCATGCGAAGTTGGAGCGTTTTGTGGTTAGGCGGTCGTCCAAGGTGTTTGTGTTCAACGAAGACTACGCAGAATTGGTGAGCTCCTGGAATCCTGCTGCAGAATTCTCACCTACATGGTTCGACCCTCGAATAATAGATCTCCAGAAATCTGACCGCGACTCCAACCGCGTTGTATGGGTGGGAAGGCTCGAAGAACCGAAAGACCCAATTCTCGCGCTCCGGGCCTTTGAAGAGCTAGTTCGGTTGGATCCAGACCAGAATTGGAGCTTAGACATTCTAGGTACCGGCACTCTACTCAACGAAACGCGACGTTACGCGACAGAAATGGTCGGATCTGATCGAGTCACAGTGCATGGACGAGTCGCGCCGGAGGCCGTAGCGTCGATAATGGCAAGGTCCGAAGTCTTCTTGATGACATCGCATCCGGGATACGAAGGATATCCCCGGGTATTGGTCGAGGCGCTAGCTTCAGGTGCTGCCGCGGTGGTCACTACCGGTGCAGATACGGGTGCTCTTGTGCGGAACGGATCGAACGGGTTCACCGCCGAGAGTCGCGATCCTGCAGAGCTTGCAACTCTGATCGCGAAAGCAGCATCCTGCAGTGGCGAGGCACCGCGCAGGTCTGTCGAACACCTAGAGGCTCCAGCAGTCGTAGCTCGCATTTTCAAATCACAAATTGGCGTTTGATTCCGGCAACTTCCAATAGGAAATGAGGCGCAAGAAGTTGAAGGCAATGGTTACGGGCGCAGCTGGTTTTGTCGGTTCGAATCTTGTGAGCGAACTACTCCGAAGAGGAGACACGGTTGTCGGCATCGATAGCCTCAGCGACTATTATTCGCCGACGTTGAAGCTCGCCAACTTGCATCGACTGAGCCATGAGCGTTTCAAATTCTTACACGCGGATCTGAACTCCGTTGACCTTGTGGAGTTACTGGACGGGGTGGAGGTCGTCTTCCACCAGGCTGGGCAACCTGGGGTTAGGAAGTCGTGGGGGGCAGACTTCGGCGGGTACGTGGATGCAAACGTATCGGCGACCCAAAGGCTGTTAGAACACGCACGTGACAGTTCGAGCCTCAAGCGGTTGGTCTATGCTTCCTCGTCTTCGATCTACGGGGAGGCAGAGCGCTACCCGACGTCAGAAGTTGACCGCCCACAGCCTCGAAGTCCATACGGGGTAACAAAACTCGCTGCAGAGCACTTATGCAGTCTGTATGCGTCGAACTTTGGCGTGCCGACCGTTTCGTTGCGCTATTTCACCGTATACGGCCCTGGTCAACGACCTGATATGGCGTTCACACGATTCACTCGCGCAGCGGTTAACGACACAGAGATTTCGCTCTTCGGTACCGGAGATCAGATCAGAGACTTCACCTATATATCCGATATTGTGGCTGCGAATATTTCTGCATCGGATAATCCTGTGGACCCGGGTTCAGTTTTCAATGTTGCTGGTGGTAGCAATATATCGGTTAATGGTGCGCTGGCTATCATCGAAGGCTTTGCTGAGCGCCCCTTGAAAGTCCGTCGTGAGCCGGTGGTGAAGGGAGACGTATTCCGGACGGGTGGCGATATATCCAGGATAAAAAAGACTCTGGGTTGGGAGCCTGTAGTTCCAATTACGGAAGGACTTCGTCGTCACTTCGAGTGGGCGAAGGAGCTGGGAAATGTCGAGTAAAACAAAATTTGATCGCATTTCGGGCCTGGGAGATTTCCGCCTATTTCGAAGGGCCGATCTAGAAGCATATAACGTGACGCGGTGGCGTTTTCACTATCGGCTCGTTTACCCAGGTTTATACTATCAGAGAATTTTGAGAAGCGTAGAGCTACTATATGCCATTAAATGGCGGCGCGCAGCGCTGGTGAGGCATGCGTACCTTAAACTCGTTGGAATAGTCCTGGGTATATCCGTGCCGCCGGGAGTGTTTGGCCGTGGTTTGTCGATACCTCACTACGGGAGTGTCATTGTCAATGACAAGGTGCGGGCAGGAAGGTACTGCCGGATTCACTCGGGCACTAATCTGGGCGAGCATAGAGGCAGCGCCCCAAATCTGGGCGACGGTGTTTACATTGGACCGGGTGCCGTGGCGTACGGAAGAATTCAAATCGGCGCTGGCTCTGTGGTCGCTGCCAACGCGGTTGTGAATACCGACGTGCCGGTCGGTGTGGTAGTCGCAGGGGTGCCGGCACGCATTATCTCGTCGTCTAACTCGGCGGATGTGATGCCGAGCTGGATCCCAGCCATTCCTGACGCGTGATACTACGGGTCCTGGAGAGAAGAGCCTAGGCCAATTATGCCCAAGATATCGGTGATCCTGCCCGTCAAGAATGGTGAGCGATATGTTCGGAGTGCAATAGTATCGACCCTGCGTGCCCTGCCTCGGGACGCCGAACTTGTGGTGCTGAATGATGGCAGTACGGACATGACTCAGGATGTCCTAGAATCGATTCTTGATATTCGAATGAGAATTCTAACATCATCTGGCTGTGGCGGTCTCTCCAACGCGCTGAACTTTCTTATTGAATCAACGGACAGCGAATTCGTAGCGAGAATGGACGCGGATGATATTTCACTGCCGTGGCGCTTCCGTCACCAGAGTGGACTACTAGATGACTCAGATCTTGTGTTCTCTCCAGTGATTCACCTAGGGCCTAGGCCCTATACATTGGTGCCCACACGTCCTGGACCCTTTGATTCAGAAATCGTTCCCCTCATGTTGGCTCTCGAGAACCCTATTGCGCACTCAACCGCCATTTTTAGAAGGAAATCTGTGGAGTCTGTCGGTGGATACCGAAGTGTGCGCTCCGAGGATTACGATTTGTGGTTGCGATTAGCCTGCGAAAAATACCAAATTAGGCGGTCACAACTTCCGGTTCTGATTTATCGGCATCATGGCGAGCAGATCACCGTGAACTCGAAGTGGGTTGCAGAGTCTCGGGTCGAGCCTCTCCTCCTAGAGTCCCACACTGAACTGGTAAACGCGCATATCGGGCGCTTTGGCGATACTCTATCCGGCTTACGGGATCCGAAGGCGTCGAATGACGCGCTGCAGCGCTCGTTAGATATGGTGGACACAATTGACCGCGGAATTCATGAGAGTACCCGCGTCGCTGGAAACGCTCATTTGGCCCGTCGGATTCGAGAAGTTAGACGTGCCCTCAGGCGTCGATTGGAGCCTGCATGATCATCGCGGTGATATTTGGAGTTTTCTTATGCGTAACGGTTGTACCCGTAGTTCCGGTGAGTGTTCTGGTGGTCGGTCTAGTGATAATCAGGTCACTTTCCGACTATGGAATTTCTACGGGTACTCGTCCAGCTATCTTGAGTGCGGTTAGTCTTGCTGTGTCATTTGTGGCGATCTATGCCCTGGTGCTGCATGCGTCGCGTTGGCAAGGACATCGGCGATGGGGAGCTGTGGCTCAATTGATGCTTGGAGCAATCGCCCTTTGGACGCTCGTTGGTATTTTTCACTACGGTATTAATTTGGATCTTCTTATCGACTCAGTACGGATTTTGTCTGCCGCCGCTGTCTTCGTGCTGGCGTACGCGTACGCAGAGGTGCCTGAGCCGCGAACTGCAGTTATCTGGATGGTCGGACCAGCGGCGCTTTTGGGTGTTATTGGCGGGTTGGCTTCTCTTGAAGGGTTTGTCAATCGATTTGGTCGTCTTGCCGGTACATTTAGCCATCCAAACGCTGCCGCTGCGTTTTATGGAATAGCGCTAATCGCCGTATTGTCCTTGTGGTTGAAAAGTCGAACCAAGTTGCTCGCCGCCGTGGGATTGCTTTCGTTTGTTGCATTGCTACTGACTGGCAGCCTAGGCGGAATTGCAGGTACTGTTGCGGGCATTCTTCTTCTCGTTTGGTCACGACGAGCCAGTTGGCCGATGAGGAGGATTATTCAGACAGTCGGAGTTCTTGGCTCTCTGGTGGTGGCATACTTCCTCACGGGACTATCGGACAGAATTGCCGAGTTTAGTTTCGGAGGTGCCGTCACTATCTCGTCATCGGACCCAGATTCGTTCCAGTGGCGTATTGAGAATTGGCGCCGACTCGTCGTTGAGTGGCGGGAAAATCCCATACTGGGCTTTGGGCTGGGTGCTTCAAACCATGAGGTGATGCCGTTGGGGGGGCCGCCACATAGCCTATACTTTCAGACGCTCGTTGATATGGGAATAATCGGGATTTTGGCGTTAGCGGTGATCTTTGTGTACTGGTGGAGAAAGGCCAGGAGGAATGCAAACGGAGATGGTTGGGAAGGTCCCACTCTTGTTGGTCTTTTCGGGTTTGTATTTGTAAACGGAATTGTAAGCAACTTTCTTGGCTATATGGCGGCGCTGTACTTGACAGTTGCCCTTGTTGGATTCTTACTTGCAGGGCGCGGATTCAGAAATTATGACTCAACCAGTAACGCACGCCCGGCAAATCTCGTATCCACCTCACCAGGAGCAGCCGAATGATCCGGGCAATTCTTCAAGACTTCGATGCTAATAGAGGACGCCCTCACCTGCAGCTGGTCCTAATTCTTCTCCGAGCGAGTCAGGCGTTTCGCGGGTCAGACCGGAAACTGATTCGGATTCTATTTGGATTCCCTACATCGGCTATCTACCGGGCATTCGGGATTGGGTGTTTCGGGATTGATATACCCACCTCGACTCGCATCGGCCCAGGGTTAGCCATACACCATGGAATGGGACTTGTGGTGCACAGTAGGTCGGTCATTGGCAATTCAGTGACGTTGCGGCACTGTACAACCTTGGGGGCAAAGCGCGATGGTCGAGCTCCTGAGCTGGCTGACGGGGTGGATGTTGGTCCGAACAGCGTGATCATTGGTGGGGTTCGGATTGGCGAGGCTGCGGTAGTCGGCGCTGGGAGCGTGGTCGTTCGGGACGTGGACGACAACGCGGTGGTAGCCGGAAATCCAGCACGACCCGTGGGGCACCCCGCTTGATTTCACCGTGTGTGTAGAGCGGCATGCAGTCGAAGACCCGGAGGAGGACTCGGTGTGACGTCGTGGCTTGGAAGAAGTAAAGTCGGCTGACCAGTGAATCCGCTCAGCTTAGTCGATATGAGGTCCCAGCCCAGCCCCTCATATCGTCAAATCGAAATGAGCCAAGTCAGGTGGAGACCTCCAGGTCGAGTACGTCCTGCTCGCCGTCGACGATGCGGCGGGCCCGGGGGAGTAGCACACCGAGTTAGCCATCGGTGTGCCGACCCGAGGTGTTCGATGATCTCGACCCTGCCACGGCTTTTGCGGGCGACCTGCACCGCGACCGCTCCCGACGCGGTCCGCACCTTCCGCACGTATGTCACCGCCGGAACGCTACCTGATTAGTACCCCGATCCACCCGACCGGAATAGCAAACACACAGGTCACGGAGCCGGGCACCTATCTACCTGTCGGTAATGTCTTAACTCAGGCAAGAGCTTGGCGGTCTCTGGTCACGACACGAGCGGAATGATCAGGAACGAAAGTGCCGCATACAACGCGCAGGCAAGTGCTAACGATTTTAGCGGGGCGTATTTCCCAGCGACGGAAACAAGAATTAACATTACGATTACCTCCCGCATCACTGCTAGCCCAGCAGCGAATTGAATTGAGTCGACGGCTGCAATAGCGATGGGGACGGAACACAGCGCTCCAATCATTTTCACAGGGGCAGCCCATTTGACCCGCTCTGCGGCGATAAGGATCACCGTCATGCACCACGCAAATAGGGTGGGTCCTGTGGCTAGGGATAGTATGACGGCGGCGTCTAGTGAATTGTCCCAGGTCGCGTCGAGTAACGGTCGAAGTAAAAGTTGTACCCCGGCGATTGTTGCAATTGTCGCGCCGAATGCGACAGGAGTTGCACGTTTCAAGACGTCCTCGGCGGTCTGACTTACGCGCTCGGGGCTGCGAACCGTGCTGTCAAAAAGTTTAGGGCGTAGAACATTTGCTGTTGAGGTAGAAATCGCGTCGCCAGCGCTGCGTGCAATTGACGTTGCGACGGTGTACTCGCCCAGTTTGTCGGTGCCGGCAATCGGCGTGAGTAGTACTCTGTCGGCTTGACTTTGAGTCCAAGCTATCACGGAATATAGTGATAGATGCGCAAACTCGTGCGCAATTTTGGTCGAGGTCTCCTGATTCCCGTCTGGTCCGCCGGATATCGCGTTTGATTTTCTACGGGATTGTATTGTAAATAATAGTTCGGTGATTAGAAGCTGGAGTGTCGGTGCTAGTAGAGACTGTGCGATTAGTAGTACGGGGACGCTCACTGCGAAGGATGAAATTGCGGCAATTAATTGATAATTGGCAAGAGCTTTCCACTTTCCTGCTTTCTGTAGGCGGGCAATTGCAGTCACGCGGAAGGCCGTGACGGGAGGTATGAATGCAAATAGCAAGAGTGGAACTAGACTCTGGCGATCTTGTGGCTTCAGTGCAAGATATACGCTGGCGAGTGCTAGCGTAATAGCTACCACACCTATGATCGGTGTAATGAGCTTGTACCTGTCCAGAAATCTCCGGCCTGAGGGGGTGTTGAGTGCTGGCACTGCTACCTGGCGGATCGCGGAATCGGTTGCGGCCTGAAATAGTGTCAGGATCAGGATTCCGATTGCGTATACGCCGACCGCTGATGGGGTTATGAAGAAGGTCATTCCCAGCATTACCAGGGCAGACGCTGCTCGAGGGAAGACGCGTTCAAGGAACGCCCAGATGAGATCCTTCATGGCGCCTTCCCTGTTTGCTTTGCCTATGACGTTAGATTAATTGCGTCTGAGAACGAATTGGCGAACCGTATATCTGGTTGTGCGTGCCCGAACCAGGTCTCCGCGTACTTCGTGAGTTTCTTGTTTTTGTTGTCTACTGCGATCACTCGGCGTCCCATCTGAAGCGATATCAACATGGCATGGAGGCGATCCGTGATGACGGTCTCACCTTGGCTGAGAATTGCAATGCCACGGTCGAGACGCTGTTGAGCGATGCGTTCCCAGCCGGATATCGACTTATTCAGAAACCTACCTGCAGGTGGAAGGCGCATAGATTTCCATCGAATAAAGCTCGATATTGCTGGCCGAAATGTGTCTTTCTTCCAGTCTTGCGCTTCGGCTGGGATGTCATTTGCGTTCGACTCTTGGTCTTTACGTGCAAGGACAAGTCTGGATTGGATTGGCGGGGGCGATGCTATCTGGCCGAGGTGATGGACAGCATCGGGCGCGAGAATCGGGTGGGCGATGATCCCAGTGAGATCTTCGACAGCGGTTGCGTCGCGTACGCACATGCGAAGGGCCTGTCTCGAAGAAAATTCCCGTATAAATCTTGAGCGCCCACGGTCGGTTGCGAAGTGTATTGATTGCGGAGCTTGGATCAGAAGGGTGTCTGAGTTGAGTCTTTGGGCAATCGAATTTCGGTGGTCGTCGATTCCATCAAATAGACCGGCAATATTTCCACCGCCGTTGATCATGACGGGTATTTTGGACTCGAACACGGATGATTGTAGCGTCGCAATGCAATATGCCGATTTGACGGATATTGAAGCTGTCGCGAAATAGCGCAATTGACCTAGTGCGATCGCCGAGTCCCCGACATTGGGATAGTCCGGGAAATCTGTGAAAACGAGTTCGCGGACTCCCTGGTAGACCTCATTATATGCGTTCTCGGCGATTCTCCGCATTTGCTCGATATAGGCCACGAGGTCTCCTGGCTGTGTAAATGGATCGGTTGTTTGTGGTTTAACCATATATCTTTGTAGTACTGGGAATTGTGCGGATTTTTACGTCCCTTGCTCTGCCACGTTGTGTGTTTCGATTTTGTTACGTGCAAGTCGGGACATCGGTAAGAATTGTTGCGTCGTCGATAAGCGGTTGCCTCGGAACGCTTGGGGATCCTGGAGCAGTGGGCTCGGTCAAGTTGTAGATTATCTCGACTGTCTCGCCTCGTGGTATTGGAATTTGCGCGTTGAACATAGGATGCCCACGCTCGGTACTGTTGAACACGAAACCAGATACCCCGTTGACTGACGACTTGTTCAGCTTGGCACCTTGGGTAGCGAGGAGCGCAACGTCAGCGAGGTTTGTGCCAACCGGTGCACCGATAGGATTGTCGAACATTCCCGCAACATAGTTGGTGTGGTCACCTGCTGGGAGATTATTCGTAAGCCGAACCGTAACGGTCGATTCGCGGGTCTCGCCCTCGCAGGAGCCAGCGGTGTACTCGATTTCCCGTTCAAGATAGTAGTCGAGCTTATTGCCACCCAGGTTGTTGATCACCACACCCGCGTACGGGGCAGGATCATCAGGGACGGTGTGTCCCAGCGCGGTGCCGGCAAGGACTTCCTGCTCTTCAGGGACTGAACTCCACACCGCAAGCCGACCTTCGCTCGCAGCCCGCCCCAAGGCTTCGAGAAGTGCCTGAGGACGGGAAATGCTACCGGTCAGCTTCTCGACCACCGTCTTGGCGACCAACTCGAGATATGCCTTTCGCGCTGCTTGGTTGTCGCCAAAACGGGAATACGCGGTCGATTCGGTCAATTCCACCACGTTGTCTGCGGTGATCTTCTCGCCGGTCGGCAGCGTGACGTCGCCTACGACCTCCAGTACATAGCTCAGCGCGACAGGGTCTGTCGCAATTGCGCCGTCCACACGCTCGCCGGTTTCTTGCTGCCACATCGACTGCCAGATCTGGCCCGCGTAAGGAAAGTGTGAACTGACATTGCTGTTGCGGAAATCCTGGGTGGCGCGGCTGTGGCCATAGGCCTGCTTGAAGTCGGGCCCGAGATCGAGAGGTTCGTAATCGAACTTCAACTCCCGGTTGCTGGCGACGTCGTCAATAGTCACCGCACCATCGTTGGCTTGCGCGATGGCAAAGCCGCCAAGCAACCCGCCAGTCCCGCGCGCCTCCGCGTTGGTTTGGAACCCGATGAAGTAACTGCGCGGACCGTCCGCACCCAGCATTGCCGGCGCGATTTGCGCTGCCGTCGACGTATTGTTCAGCAGCCCAGACAATTCGGACACCTGACTCTGAAGGTCCAGGCGCGCGTCATCGATCAGGTCGATATAAGTGCTGTCGACTGCTTGGGCCTGCACATCGAGGTCGGTGGCCGCGGCGGAAGTGGTCTCGAGCACCGGAGCAGCATCACGAAGAGCCGCGAGATTGATGCGCGCACCGCCGAGAATCAACTGATCTGGCGACACCGCACTGCCCGCGTCGACCGCGGGAAGCAACACATCGTGTGTGAGACCGCTCACAATTGTGGTCATTTGCCGGGTCGTGTCGAACGGGCTGCCCAACCATGGGACGGCACCGGCGACGCGCCACGGGAACGAATCGACCGACCCCTGCGCGTCCTGAGCGTAACGGTCGGCGTCGCCGGCCGCGCGCGTTGCTGTTTCTGTATCACCCGACAGCAACGCATCTTTGGCCTGCATTGCGAAGTCCTGCGCCTTCTCGAGGCTCGACTTCGCCTGGAGTCCTTCGTATCCGAGCCAGCCTACGAATCCGACCACCGCGAGAACGCCGACACCGCAGCCGATCTGCACGCGACGCCGCTTCTTGCGGCGTGCTGCAATCTCCTCGTCGGACAGACGTCGCCGCACCTTGCGTCGACGCTGGCCTGACGAATCTGACTCACCGGTAACATTGTTCACGCGGCTTGTGCCCCCTTCGTGTTCTCCCGCCGAGACGATAACCGACTTCGAGTTGGCCGTCCGTTCAAGTGGTGAGCTTCCGTAACCATAGATACACTTTGTGCGGTTGATCGTGGCAATGGTGTTGGGAGGCACTGTTCGCGATCTGTCGGGGCGGATGCAACAAAGCTGTCGAGCCTCGAGTACGTGTTTTGTCGGGTGAGGCGAGGGAGCGTGGTGCAAATACTTCCGCTGTCCCCAAGTCAGCGGGGTCTGTGGTACGCGCAGGCGTTGAACCCGGACGTACCCTTCATTACTGCCCAGTACTTGGAGTTTCGGGGCAGTCTCGATCACGGCCTTGTGGCGAAGGCGATGCTCCAGGCCGCGCGCGACGTGGAATCGGGATTTCTTTTTCTCGCCGAGCGTGCGGGTATTCCTGAGCAATTCGTGGACGCCGACTATGACGACGATGTCCCATATGTCGATTTCCGCAGTTTCGATGATCCCGAAGCGGCCGCGCACCGCTGGATGACGACGCGCTTCTCGAAGCCGCTCGATCCGCTTCGCGACCGTCTGATTGCCAGCTCGCTGCTGCAAGTCGAAGACGAACGGTATTTCCTGTCGAGCTATGTCCACCACATTGCGCTCGATGGTCACGGTGCGATGATTCTGCTGAGTCGAGCCGCGGATCTGTATTCCGCGTGGCTCGCCGGCGAGGAAACCCCGCCGGTCACCTCGTTGCAGATCGAGAAGATCATCGAATTCGAGTCCGCCTACATCGGATCGAAACGGCAGGCCGGCGACCGCGAGCACTGGGCCGACCGCCTCGCGGACCTGCCCGAACCGCTTTCTCTGATCGACGACGTTGCGCCACCCACGGTGCCTGCCCGCCGGTCTGCGACTGCAGTTTCTTCGGAGCTTGCGGAGGCGATCACCACACGGGCGCAGGAAGTGAACGCCACCGACGTTCCGATTGTGCTTGCCGCGTTCGCCGCATTCTTGGCACGCACTCGGAGCACCACCGATGTGGTGTTGTCGCTTCCGGTATCGGCGCGCACCACCGCTGCATTGCGCCGCTCGGCGGGCGTGGTGTCGAACGTCGTGCCCCTTCGGGTGCGCCTCGACCTGGCCGCCCCGGTGACAGCGCTGATCCGAGACATCCAGGTGGAGCTCAACGGAGCTCTACGCCACCAGCGATATTCGTACGCCGACATGCTCGCCGACCTCCGCGCGCTCGGCCGCGAACACACCGAGACGCGCAACGCTTTCGGGCCCGTCGTCAACGTCATGAATTTCCACCAGTCGATCGTCTACGGCGACGTGCCTGCCGACTATCACGTGCAATCGACCGGACCGGTCGACGACCTGTCGGTGAACGTGTATGCGGGAATCCCGGGTCGCTCTCTTCGCGTCGATTTCGAGGCGAACCCCAACCTGTACTCGCAGGATTACCTTGATTTCCTGCACCGCAGATTCCTCGATTTCCTGGCGCATTTCGTCAGTGATCCGTCGGCTCCCGTGGGCGACCTACCGTTCGCCACCGCCGATGAACTCGATGGGCTCACCCCGGCGCGTGGCAGAAAAGCACCCGCACCGGCGCTGCTGCCCGACCTGCTGACCGCACACGCCCAGACCTATCGGGTGGCTGTGCGCGACGGCAGCGAAATGCTCACCTACCGGGAGCTCGACGCGCGGTCCGACGAACTGGCCCACCGCCTCGTCGCCGCGGGCGCAGGCCCCGAAGACCGGGTCGCGGTGCTGCTCCCACGCTCCATCGACTCGGTGATCGCGCTGTGGGCCGTCGCGAAGACCGGCGCCGCGTACACCCCGATCGACCCGGAACTTCCCGCGATTCGCCTCGCGGAACTCTTCGCCGACATTCAGGTGGCCGTCGCGGGGGAGCACCCGCATCTGCCAGCGCACATCACCCGCATCATGCCTGGTCGCGAGCACGATGCGACGGTGGCGTTCACCGACGGCGACCGGCTGCGCCCCCTGCACCTCGACAACCCCGCGTGGGTCATCCACACCTCCGGTTCCACTGGCACACCCAAGGCCGTCGCCGTCGGGCACCGCGGCATCGCCGCGCTCGTGACCACTCTGCGCGACCGCTACCGCGCCGACGCCGGCTCGCGTGTGCTGCACCTCGCCGCACCCAGCTTCGACGCATCGCTGCAGGAGCTACTGCTGGCCTTCGACGCGGGCGCGACCGTGGTGGTTTGCCCGCCCGATGCCGTCGGCGGTCCCGCTCTCGCGACACTGCTGCGCACCGAACGCGTCACCCACGTCATCACCGCGCCCGCGGTCCTGTCCGTCACCCCGGAGCACGGGTTGCCCGATCTGACGATGCTCGACGCCGGTGGTGAATCGGTGCCGCAGGCCGTGGCCGACCGCTGGTCGCCCGGGCGCACCATGCTCAACGCCTACGGGCCGACCGAAACCACCGTCCTCGCAACGCTGAGCGCGCCGCTCGAGCCCGGCTCGGGTGTCCCCATCGGGCGACCCATCGACGGCATGACCGCCGTGGTCCTCGACTCTCGCCTGCACCCCGTCCCCGTCGGTGTGTCCGGCGAGCTGTATCTCGGGGGAGATGCCGTGGCCCGTGGCTACCTCGGTGCACCCGCACTCACCGCCGAACGTTTCGTGGCATCCCCGTTCGGTGGTCGGATGTATCGCACGGGCGACGTGGTGCGCTGGCATTCCAATGGTCAGCTCGTCTTCCTCGGTCGCGCCGATCAGCAGGTGAAGATCCGCGGCCGCCGCATCGAGCTCGGCGAAATCGAAACGGCACTCACCTCGTTCGACGCCGTGCGCGCCGCCACCGTGGTGGTGCGCGGTGAGCATCTTGCGGCCTATGTGGTGGGGGACGTCGATACGCCCGCCGTCGCAGACGGCACCTTCGTCACAGACCTCACCATCCACCTCGCCGAACAGCTCCCCGGTTACCTGCGGCCCACGTCGATCACTGTGCTCGACGCTTTGCCGCTCACCCCGGGCGGCAAGATCGACCATCGCGAATTGCCGGAACCCGCGGCCGTTTCCGCAGGTTCGAAACCGCTGAACGGCCCCACCGAAACCCTCGTCGCGGGCCTGTTCTCCGATCTCACCGGCGCCGACACCGTGGGCGGCGACGCCGACTTCTTCGAACTCGGCGGCCATTCGCTCGGGGCCGCGCAGCTCGCCGCGCGCCTCGGCGCTGCGCTCGGCCGCGACGTGCAGCTCCGCGATGTATTCGAGCATCCCACCGTCGCTCGCCTCGCCGTTGCAGCCGAAGCCCGTCCGCTCTCGGCCTCGACGCCTGTCGCGCTGGCCGATACCGGACCGGCGCCGCTCGCCCCGGCCCAGCAGCGACTGCTGCTTCTCGCCCGCGCACACCGCGACCCGGCGGCTTACCATCTGCCTTTCGCCTTGTACCTGGACGGCAGCCTCGACGTGCAGGCGCTGCGGGCCGCGATCTCGGATGTGCTCGGCCGCCACGACATTCTCCGCACTGTCTTCACAGTCACTTCCGACGGGCCGGTGCAGGAGGCACTGCACCTCGACCGCGCGATGCCAGCGCTCGACTTCTCGCTCGAAGACGCCGAAGGGGATGCCGTCGAGTCGCTGATCGCGGCGTGGGCGGCAGCGCCGTTCGACCTCGCTGTGGACATCCCGTTCCGCGTCCGGCTGCTGCGGGTCGGCGAGAACCGGCATGTGCTCGCGGTGGTCGCGCACCACATCGCGCTCGACGGCGCGTCGTTCGTGCCGCTCACCATCGACGTCGCCGCCGCGTACGCCGCGCGCGCAGGAGGGAACGCACCCGCGTGGGAGCCGCTGCCGTTGCAGTACCGCGACTATGCGCGCTGGCACCGCGACCGCCTCGGCGACCCCGCCGATTCTGCGAGCCTCGCGGGCCGCGAACTCGCCTACTGGAACGCGGCTCTCGACGGACTCGACTCCGCAACGCCGCTGCCCACCGACCGGCCCAGGGGCGGTGGGTTCGGCCCGGCCTCCACGGTGGAGTTCACGGTGCCCGCGGAACAGGTCGACGCACTGCGCGCGATCGCCGCTGCCCACGACGCCACCGTCTTCATGGCCGTGCACGCCGCGGTCGCGGTGTGGTTGTCGGTGTGGACTTCGGGCCGCGACATCGCGATCGGCACGGGCACCGCCGGCCGCGACTACCCCGACCTCGACGCCCTTGTCGGCATGTTCGTCGGCACCGTCGCCCTGCGTCTCGACGTCGATCCCACCGCGCCGTTCACGTCGCTGCTCACCGCAGCCAGGAGCGCCGACCTCGACGCGTTCGCGCACGCCACCGTGCCGTTCGAGCAGGTCGTCGACGCACTCGGTTTCAGCCCGTTCAGTGTGATGCTCGCCTACGACAACGTCGACGTCCCCGATCTCGAACTTCCGGGCCTTACGGTGCGGCCGCAGGAAATCGGCTCGGCGCAAGCACGGTTCGACCTCGAGATCTCGATACGCGCCATGCGCGATGGGTCTTTGACGGGCCGGCTCGTCTACGACACGGAACTGTTCGACCACGCCACCATCGCCACGTGGTCGCAGCGACTGGGTGTGGTGCTCGAACATGTGGCGCAGCACCCTACCGCGCCGGTGAGCGACGTCGACCTCGGTGCTGTGCCGGTGACGGTGGCCGAACCCGGACCCGAAGCGACCTTCGCCGAGATCATCGAACGGTCTGCGGCGCGGGTGCTCGAGCCGGGTGGCGAGCCGCTCCATATCGCGACTGCCGCGCGTCCGCTCGCGTGGTCGCTGATCGGCAGGGGAGTGGGAGCCGAAGACCGTGTGGCGGTGATGTTGCCGCGCGGGGCGTCGTCGGTGATCGCGGCCGCCGCGGTGGCACTGACCGGGGCGGCGTTCGTGCCCGTCGATCCCGGTCAGCCCGCCGCGCGCATCACTGCGCTGCTCACCGACTCCGGCGTCGAATTCGCCGTGGCGGGCCCCGATGTGCCCGTCCCGGCCGGTGTGGAGATCGTGCCGTTCACTTTCGACGGCAACACCCGCGAGATCACCGACCCCGACCGCGTGCGCCCGGTGCATCTCGACAATCTCGCCTATCTCGTTTACACCTCGGGTTCGACGGGTAAGCCGAAGGGCGTGGCGGTTTCGCAGCGCGGGCTCGGGCCGCTCGCACACTCCTTCATCGAGCGTTTCGCGCTGCACGACGGCGCCCGCGTATTGCATTTCGCGAACCCGGCTTTCGACGGCGCCGTCCTCGAACAGGTGATGGCCCTGACCGCGGGCGGAACGCTCGTGGTGGCGCCGCCCGATATGTTCGGCGGCGACGAATTGCTCGAACTACTTCGACGTGAACGCATCACGCACTGGTTCACCACACCGTCGGTGCCCACCCAGCTGGATGCGGCAGGTCTCGACGACCTGGAAGTCCTCGCGGTGGGCGGCGAAATGTGGCCTGCGGACACAGCGGCGCGGTGGTCACCCGGCCGCATCATGCTGAATGTGTACGGGCCCACCGAGACCACGGTGATCGCCACGTCCAGCACCCCGCTGCGGCCCGGCGACAAGCTCACCATCGGCACCGGCCTCGTCGGGGTCACCGCGGCGGTGCTCGATCACCGACTGCAGCCGGTGCCCGACGGCGTGACCGGCGAGCTCTACCTCATGGGGCAGGGCGTGGCGCGCGGCTACCTCGACGCGCCCGCTCTCACCGCCGAGCGTTTCGTCGCCGACCCTTTCGGTGGTGGACGCATGTACCGCACGGGCGACCTCGTCCGCTGGACTCGCGACCACGCCCTCGAATTCGTGGGACGCGCCGACCACCAGGTCAAGATCCGCGGGTTCCGCATCGAACTCGGCGAGATCGACACCGTGCTGCACAATCAGCCGGGCGTGCGCACCGCCGTCACCCTCGTCCGCGATGGCGCGCTCGCCGCTTACGTCCACAGCCCCGACACCGAACTCGACGGCCGCGAGATCCGCGATCGGCTTGCCGCGCGCCTGCCGCGTCACATGGTGCCTGCCACCGTCACCGTGCTCGACGCGGTGCCGCTGACCAGCACCGGGAAGATCGACCGTGCTGCACTGCCCGAACCGGCCGGTGAATCCACCGTCCACGGGTTCCGGAGCGTCACCGAAGAACTCGTCGCCGGGATCGTCGCCGATGTGCTGGGTGCTCCTGCTGTGTCGGGCGACGATGATTTCTTCGCGATCGGCGGCAACTCGCTGCTCGCTACCACCCTCGCAGCCAGGCTGGGTGAGGTCGCCGGCCGGCGCATGGGTGTGCGCGACGTGTTCGAGAACCCGACGGTGGCCGATCTCGCGCGCGTGGTGGGATCGTCCGTCGCGGTAGCGGGTATCCCGCTCATCGGTAGCGACGAACCCGGGATCGACGACACCGCCGACGCGCCGCTCGCTCCCGCGCAACAGCGGATGTGGCTCGTCAACCGGTTCGACGTTGCTGCCGAGACGGACGGCGGCGACCACATCGCGTTCGCTGTGGACCTCCCGTCCGACACCGACCTCGACGCCCTGCGCGGCGCGCTGTCGGATGTCATCGCCCGGCACGAGACGCTGCGCACCATCTATCCCGACAGTGGCGACGGCCCGCGCCAGCACCTGCTCGACGCCGTGGAACTCGACCTCGAGCCGCTGGATGCACCCGACCTCGACGATCGGATGGCCGAGTTCGCGCGGACACGTTACGACCTCACCTCCGACGCGCCGATCCGCGCGAGGCTCTACCGCACCGGCGACGGGTTCACGCTCGCTGTGGTGCTTCATCACATCGCAGCCGACGGTCTGTCGCTGCTCCCGCTCGGTCGTGATGCCGCCGTCGCCTACCTCGCCCGCCGCGACGGCCGCACACCGGACTTCGCCCGGACCGATGCCACCGGACGCTCGGCCACCTACCGCAACTACGCGCGCTGGCATGCCGCCGTGCTCGGCGACGAGAACGACCCTGCGAGCCTCGCCGCGACGCAGCTGGCGCACTGGAGGCGGACGCTCGCAGGCGCTCCGCCGCTGCTCGAACTTCCCGCCGACCGCCCGCGTAGCAATGTCACTACCGGCACGGCAGGGCAGGTCGGTTTCACCGTGCCCGCCGAATTGCACGCGGCGATCGACAAACTCGCCCGCGCCAACGACGTCACGCCCTTCATGGTGGTGCACGCCGCATTCGCGACGCTGTTGTCGTCGCTCGCCGCCACCGACGACATCGTCATCGGCGCGCCGGTCTCGGGACGTACCGATGCCGCGCTCGACGACATGGTGGGCATGTTCGTCGGCACGGTTCCGCTGCGCCTGTCGGTGCGGCCGTGGGAGAGCTTCACCGACCTGCTCGCCGACGCACGCCGCGCCGATCTCGATGCGTTCGCTCACGCCGACGTGCCGTTCGACCGCATCGTCGCCGGGGTGGACGCGAGTGCGAGCGGGCATCACCCGGTGTTCCAGGTGATCCTCGCTTACGAGAGCTTCGGCATCGACACCTTCACGGTGCCCGGTGCGACGGTGCGCGAGTTGCCGTCGGGCACTGCGCGGGTGGACCTCGAACTGAACCTTCGCGATCACCGCACCGACGCGGGCACGCCTGCGGGTCTCACCGGAACCTTCAGTTTTCCTGCGGAAATGTTCGACATGGACACCGTGGTTGAGTGGCGCAAATGGTTTGTGGGTATCCTCGACTCGGTTACCGCAGACCCGGCTCTGCCCGTCGGCGGTATTCCACTGCGTGGCGCCGACCACACCCCCGTCGGCGTCACGCTTCCCCCGGTGGCCGCTTCGCCCATCGATCTGCTCGCTGCCCGCGTCGCCGACGATGCCGAGGCCGTCGCGCTCTCTGCCGACGGGCAGTCCCTGAGCTACGGGCAACTGTGGTCGCGTTCGGGTGGGCTCGCCGCGATCCTGCGTGAGCGGGGTATCGGCACCGACGATGTGGTGGCCGTGGCGTTGCCGCGTTCGCTCGATCTCGTCGTCACGCTCCTCGCCGTCGCCCGGGCCGGGGCAACCTACCTGCCCGTCGACATCACTCACCCCGCGGCGCGTCTGCAGGCTCTCTTCGAGGATGCGTCGCCTTCGGTTGTGCTCGCGCAGAGCGGTTTCGACTCACCTGTGCCCGCATTGCACATCGACGACCCCGTGATCGCCGCCCGCATCGACGACGGCGCCGATTTCGACTCGGCCATCCACACCGACAGCGGTGCCTACCTGATCTACACGTCCGGTTCGACGGGCACCCCGAAGGGCGTGCTCGTCACCCATCGCAACCTCGCGACGCTGCTCGCCGCTACCACGTTCGATCTCGGTTGCGTCCCAGGCGATGTGTGGACGATGTTCCACTCGCCTGCCTTCGACTTCTCGGTGTGGGAGATGTGGGGAGCGCTCACCACGGGCGCGCGCCTCGTCGTGATCGATCACCACACCGTCCGCGATCCCTCCGCCTTCGCCGACCTCCTCGGCCGCGAGCGCGTCACGGTCCTGAGTCAGACCCCGCGCGCCTTCTACCAACTCGCAGACCTCGGCGCGGCCCTGCCCGGCCTGCGCCTCGTGATCTTCGGTGGTGAAGCACTCGATCCGGCGCGGGTGATGCCGTGGGCGCGGCGGCACCCGCACGTGCACGTGGTCAACATGTTCGGTATCACCGAGACCACCGTGCACGTCACCGCGGGGGAAGCCACGGCAACGGGAATCGGCAGCCCCCTCGCGGGGATGGGCGTCGACGTCCTCGACGTGTCGCTGCGGCGGGCGCTGCCCGGCGCGATCGGCGAAATGTATGTTGCCGGAGACCAGCTGGCCCGCGGCTACCGCGGCAGGCCCGGGCTCACTGCCACCCGGTTCGTCGCCGCCCCCGGTGGCGCCCGCCGCTACCGCACCGGTGATCTCGCCCGCCGCGACCGCGCAGGCGGGTTGCGTTACCTCGGTCGCGCCGACCACCAGATCGAACTGCGCGGCTACCGCATCGAACCCGGCGAGATCGAGGCGGCACTGCTCGCATGCGATGGCGTGTCCGAGGCCGCGGTGCTGCTGCGCGACGACAAGCTCGTCGCCTACCTCGTCGGCGGCGACAGCGCCGCTGTGCTGGACGAACTGCGCCACACTCTGCCCGACTATCTCGTGCCCGCGGCTGCCGTGTCGCTCGGTGCGCTGCCGCGCACCGCCAACGGCAAACTCGACCGCGACGCGCTTCCTTCGCCCGAGGTCGTCAGTGGTGGGGGAGCGGCCCCACACGGTCCTGTCGAAGAACTCGTTGCCGAGGTCGTCATCGATCTTCTCGACGCCGGCAACGCGAAAATCTCTGCGACCGACGACTTCTTCCACCTCGGCGGCAACTCGCTGCTCGCCACCCGCCTCGCCGGTCGACTCACCGACATCACCGATGTCGACGTCACCGTCCGCGACATCTTCGACGCCCGCACCGTCGCGGGGCTCGCCGCGATCGTCGCGGAACGCACCGGCGCCGGACGCTCGCGTCCGCCACTGGTGGCCGGCGAGGGCCCCGCTCCGCTGTCGGCGGCGCAGCAGCGTTTGTGGTTCGTCAACCGGTTCGACCCGGCTTCGCCCGGCTACAACCTTCCGTTCGCAGTGCAGCTCGATGGTGATCTCGACGTCGACGCGCTCGCCGCCGCCCTGAGCGATCTCGTCGAGCGGCACCGCACGCTGCGCACCGTGTACCCCACAGCGACCGAGCAGGTGCTGCTGCCCGCCGAACCCGTCGCCGCCGACCCCATCGCGATTCCCGCCGACGCGCTCGACGACGCCGCAGCCGAATTCGCTGCTGCCGGATTCGATCTCACCGTCGACCGGCCGATCCGCACCCGCCTGTACCGGACGGCCCCCGGGCGGCACGTGCTCGTGGTGGTGCTGCACCACATCGCCGCCGACGGATGGTCGCTCACCCCGCTGCTGCGCGACATCGCCGTCGCCTACGAGGCCCGCTGCGCGGGAACACCGCCGGCGTGGGCGCCGCTGCCCGTGCAGTACAGCGACTACGCGCGACGGCAACGCGCGATCGCCGACGACCAGCTCCCGTTCTGGCTCGCCGAACTGGCCGGACTGCCCGACGAAACGACCCTGCCCGGCGACCGGCCGCGCCCGTCCGAACCCACCGGGCGCGGCGCTGCGCACGTCGTGTCGCTCGATGCCGAACTGGTCGACGGTCTGCACGATCTCGCCCGTACCGGCCACGCGACGCTGTTCATGGTGCTGCACGCCGCGCTCGCGACCCTGCTGCAACGACACGGCGCCGGACGCGACATCCCCATCGGCACCGTCGTCTCGGGTCGCGGTGAGCCGCAACTCGACGACCTCGTCGGCATGTTCGTCGGCACCCACGTGCTGCGCACCGACGTGAATCCCGATGCGACGTTCGCGGAGTTCCTCGAGCAGGTGCGCGGCCGCGATGTCGCCGCCTACATGCATCCCGACGCGCCGTTCGAGATGCTCGTCGAACACCTCAACCCTGTGCGCAGCGCGGCGCGTCACCCGCTGTTCCAGGTGTCGCTGTCGCTGAGCCGCCCCGCGGCCGGACGCGCCGAACTGCCCGGCGTCGAGGTCTCGGTGCTGCCCATCGACACCCGCTACACGCAGCTCGACCTGCAGGTCACCGCAACCCCGACCGAAACCGGGCTCGATCTCGAATTCTTCTACAGCACAGACCTGTACGACGAGGCGACCATCGCCGCTGCCGCAGACCGGTACTCCGCGATCCTGCGGACCGCCGCCGGAGACCCGCATGTCCGCCTCGGCGACATCGACCTCATCGACGGGCAGACCCCCGTCGTGGAGGGACGCTTCGCCGCCTCGACCCGGTCGCTGCGGCAGCGCCTCGCCGCGGGCGCCGACTTCGGCGGCGACAACCTGGCCGTGCGCGACGGCGACCGTGAACTCACCTACCCCGAACTCGTCTTCTACGCCGACGATCTCGCCGCACGCCTGCAGGACGAGGGTGTGCGACCCGGCGATGCGGTGGCGTGCGCATACCCGCGGTCGCTGGAATCGGTGCTCGCCGTGTGGGGCGTCGTCCGGGCCGGGGCCGCCCCGATGCTCGTCGATCCTGCCCAGCCCACCGGGCGCCTCGCCGCGATGCTCGACGGTGTCGCTGTCGGAGTGGGGGAGAGCAACACCCTGCCGACCGCGGTGACGTGGATACCCGTCGACAACGGCACCGACTACGATCCGACCCCGGTGTTCGAGCCTGCGCCCGATTCGCCCGCGTACTACGTGTTCACCTCCGGCACGTCCGGAAACCCCAAGGGTGTCACCATCACCCAGCGCGGTGTGAGTGCCTTCGCCGACGACATCGCCCAGGATCTCGCTGCCACGCCCGGCGACCGGGTACTGCACGTGGCCGCGCCCAGCTTCGATGCGGCGATGCTCGAGATCCTCACCGCCGGGATCGCCGGTGCGACGCTGATCGTGGCGGGCGCCGACAGCTACGGCGGCGCCGCGCTCGGCGACCTCCTCGACCGCGACGCCATCACCCACGCGGTGATGACCCCGTCCACCCTCGCGACCGTGCCGCTCCGCGACCTGCCGCACCTGCGGGTGCTCATGCTCGGCGGCGACCGGCTCACGTCCGCGCTCGTCGACCGCTGGTCGCCGGGACGCACCCTGATCAACAGCTACGGCCCCGCCGAAACCACCATGTTCGTCACCAACTCGCGGCCACTGCATTCGGGCGACGACATCGTGATCGGCAAGCCTGTGCGCGCGACGTCGGTGGTCGTGCTCGACGACCGGCTGCAGCCCGTGCCCGTCGGCGTGATCGGCGAACTGTATGTGGGCGGCGGACGTCTCGCCACCGGCTACCGCGCAGCCCCGGCCCGCACCGCCGAATGGTTCATCGCCGCACCGGACGGCACCCGCCGCTACCGCACCGGCGATCTGGTGCGGTGGCGCCGCGACGGCAGCCTCGAATTCCACGGCCGCAGCGACAGCCAGTTCAAACTGCGCGGGGTGCGCATCGAACCCGGCGAGATCGACGCGGCATTGTCGGCCCTGAGTGCCGTCGATCGTTCTGTCACGTTGCCGCGCAACGGAATCCTCACCTCGTACGTCACACCCGGCGAGGTCGACGTCGACGAGATCCGCGGCGCCCTTCGCAGCGTGCTGCCCGCGCATCTCGTGCCCACGGTGATCGTGCCGCTCGAGGCGATCCCCCTCACCGCGCACGGCAAGCTCGACGTCGCGGCGCTGCCCGCGTTGTCGTCGCCGGAGTCGTCCGAGCCCGTGACCCCCACCGAGATCACGGTGGCGCGGATCCTGAGCGATCTGCTCGAGCGTGACACGGTGGGTCGCGGCGACGACTTCTTCGGCATCGGCGGCAACTCGCTGCTCGCGACCGTCCTCGTCGGTCGTCTGCGCGACGAGACCGGCGTGAGCGTGTCGCTGCGGACGCTGTTCACCCACCCGACCGTCGCCGCGCTCGCCGCGATCATCGACGCCGGTGGTCCCGCACGTGAGGACGGGCCGGTCGCCGTGTCGCCGCGACCCGACCGCATCCCGCTCAGCCGCGCCCAGCGTCGCCTGTGGAGCCTGGGCACCCTCGCACCCGAGGCATACCGCCTGCACAGCACCATCCGGCTGCGCGGCCCGCTCGACGTGTCGGCCCTCGAAGAAGCACTCGACGACGTGACACAACGCCACGAGATCCTGCGCACCGACTACGTCGTCGACGGCGACGGTGTGCAGCAGGTGGTGACCGGACGGGGACGGTGGTCGAGCCGGCTCGAACCCGTCGCGGAGAACCTGCACGTGCTGCACCTCGACGTCGACCACTCGATTGCCGACGGCGCGTCGCTGCGCCCGCTGCTGCGCGACCTCACCGTCGCCTATCTCGCACGGATCGCAGGTAGGGCCCCACAGTGGCCGCCGCTGCCACTGCAGTACGCCGACTACGCACTGTGGGAGCAGAACCGTGGTGTGCCCGCAGCCGATGTCGAGCACTGGCGGCGCGCCCTCGACGGTCTCGTCGTCACCGAACTGCCCTCGGACCACACCGGAGCCGAGAGCATCGCGCAACGCGTCGATTTCGAGATCCCCGCCGACGTGCGCGACCGTGTCGCGGAGCTGGCGCGCGAACACGGTGCCACCGAATTCATGGTGCTGCATGCCGCGCTGTCGGTGCTGCTCGCCCGCCTCGGCGCGCACGACGACATCGCGGTCGCCGCTGTCACGGGCGGACGCCACTGGGCGCAGCTCGAAGACCTCGTCGGCCCGTTCCTCGACACCCTCGTGCTGCGGGCACGCGTCGCAGCCGATATGCCGTTCGCCGGTCTGCTCGCCCAGGTGCGCGACTTCGACGTCGCCGCCTTCGATCACACCGCCATGCCGTTCGAGCAGGTCGTCGCCGACATCCACGGCACCCCGCAGGTGGCGCTGGCGCTGCAGGACTTCGGCACGGAGCCCCTGCAGGTGGGTGAGCTGACCCTCGAAGCGCAGGAAAGCGTCGACGACACACCGAAATTCGATCTGCAGTTCTCGCTGGCTGCGTCACCCAGCGGCTACGCCGGAACCTTGTTGTTCGACGCGTCCCGTTTCGCCGAGCCCACCGCCGCGCGACTCACCGAGCGATTCGTGACGATCCTGGACGCACTCACCGCCGCACCCGATGCCGCCGTGGGAGAAGCCGAGTTCGCCCCGGTAGCCGAGCCTCTCGCCGGTGGTGCTCCTGCACAGGCGCGCACCCTGCCGGAACTGCTGCGCGCCACCGCCGCGGCGCATCCCGACCGCGAGGCGCTGCGCGGCGACGGCACCTCGCTCACCTACCGCGAACTCGACGAACAATCCGACGCCCTCGCAGCCGACCTGCGCGCATCCGGTGCCGGGCCGGGCCGGGTGGTGCACATCGACCTGCCCCGCAGCGCCGACTACATCCGCATGCTGTGGGCCGTCACCAAGACCGGTGCGGCGTTCACGTCGTCCACCGGCATGGAACCCGCCGGCGTGGGGGAGCAGTGCCCGCCCGACGTCGCCTACGTGGTTGCGACGTCCGGTTCCACCGGCACCCCGAAACGTGTCGCGGTGACGCACCGCGGACTCGCTCCGCTCGCCGCCGAAGTCGGGCGACGCTACCGGGTGAATCCCGGAGACCGTGTGCTGCACGGCTATTCACCCGCCTTCGACGCAGCGCTGCTCGAGCTACTGCTCGCACACACCACCGGGGCGACGCTGGTGGTCGCGCCGCCGGACGTGTATGCGGGGCCCGACCTGCACCACCTGCTCGTCGACGAACACATCACCCACTACCTGTCGACGCCCACGGTGCTCGGCACCCTCGACCCCGACGGGCTACCCGACCTGCGCGTGGTCGCGTCGGGCGGCGAATCGCTCGCACCCGCGCTGGCCGCGCGGTGGGCCGCAGGCCGCACGATGCTCGACGCATACGGACCCAGCGAAGCGACGATCGTCTCGACCCTCGTCGAGATCACCGGCGACGCACCGGCAGGCATCGGAAGCCCGGTGCCCGGCACCGTCGCCCACGTCCTCGACGCCCGACTGCAGCCGGTACCCGACGGGGCCGTCGGCGAGCTCTACCTCGCCGGTGAAGGATTGGCCGCAGGCTACCTCGACGCGCCCGCGCTCACAGCCGAGCGCTTCGTCGCAGCACCGGACGGCGCCCGCATGTACCGCACGGGCGACCTCGTGCACCGCACCGGCAACTCACTCGCCTACCGGGGCCGCACCGACCGGCAGCTCAAGGTGCGCGGCGTGCGCATCGAACCCGGCGAACTCGAAACCTCGCTGCTCGCACAGCCCGACGTGCGGCACGCCGCGGTCCTCGCGCTCGGCGGCACGCTGGTGGCATTCGTCGCAGGTCACCAGCTGACCGCGCATGACGTGCACGCGTCGCTGTCGCTGGTGGTGCCGCCGCAGCGCATGCCCGGCCGGGTGCGTGTCGTGGACGCGCTACCGCTGACCGGCAACGGCAAACTCGACCTCGCGGCGCTCGAAGCACTCGATGCCGCGCAACCCTTCGACGACGTCGTGATCGACGATCGCCCGCTCACCGACGCCGAAGATCTCGTCGTCACGGTCGCCGAACACGTTCTCGGCACCCGGCCGTCGGCGCACCGCAGCTTCTTTGCGGCGGGCGGCGACTCGTTGTCTGCCGTCGGGTTCGCCGCGCGCCTGACCGACGCGTTCGGCACGGAAGTGCCCGTGCGCGCGGTGCTGCACGCACCGACACTCGCGGCGCTGGCCCACGGAATCGGGGGCGAGCGGAGCGACGGGGGGTGCCGGGGCGATGACGACACCCGGGCCCCGCTGCAACGGTCCAGCGCTGACGAACCCGCGCCGCTCGCTCCCGCGCAGCGACGACTGTGGCTGCTGAACCGTCTCGAACCCGACACCGCTGCGTATGTCGTGCCGGTCGTCCTCTCGCTCACCGGTGAACTCGACATCGACGCGTTGGCTGCGGCAGTGGGCGACGTGATCGACCGCCACCGGCCCCTGCGCACCGCTCACCTCGACACCGGCCAGATGCTTGTCGATCCCCCTGTGCTCGAACACCTCTCACCCACGGATATCGCCGCTGCGATCGTCGAGACCGTCACGACGCCCTTCGATCTGGTCACCGAGGCGCCGCTGCGGATCCGCCTGCTCGACGTCGAACCCGGCAAGTGGATCCTCGCCGCCGCGGTACACCACATCGCGTTCGACGGCGGCTCGGTCGGCCCGCTCCTCGACGATCTGTCGTGCGCCTACACCGCGCGCCTCGCGGGGGACGCACCCCGATTTGCGGAGCTGCCCGTCACCTACGGCGACTACGCCCGCTGGCAACGTGAGCTGCTCGGCGACCCCACCGACCCGGGCGCGCTCGCCGCACGGCAACTCGACTACTGGGCAACCACTCTCGACGGCGTCCCCGACAGCCCGCTGCCACTACCCGCCGACCGGCCGCGGCCCCCGCGCCCGACGCACCGCGGCGAGCAGACCGTCGTGCGCCTGGATGCCGAGCTTCACCGCCGGTTGCGCGAGACGGCACGCAGCCACGACGTGACGGTGTTCATGCTGGCCCACGCCGTGCTCGCCGCGCTGCTCGCGCGCCGCAGCGGACGCGACGACATCACCGTCGGCACCGTCGTGGCCGGTCGCGGCGACCGCAGGCTCGAGCGTCTCGTCGGCATGTTCGTCGGCACCGTGCCTCTGCGCACCGTCATCGACCCCGCCCAGCCCTTCGACGCCCTGCTGCGCGATGTGCGCTCCGTGGACCTCGGCGGTTTCGCCCATGCCGACGTGCCGTTCGAAGAAGTGGTCGCGAAGGTCGCGCCGACCCGCGAGCGGGCCTACCACCCGTTGTTCCAGGTGCTGCTCACCCACCGCGGCGTGGCCGGCGAGACGCTGCCGCAACTGCCCGGACTGCAGATCACCGAGGCCGAGGCCGGTGCACCGCCCGCGCAGTTCGACCTGGTGCTCGAGATCGTCGAGCGCGGCCATCGCGACGGCATCGACCTGCGCCTCGTGCACGCCGTCGACCTCTTCGACACCGCCACCGCAGAGTCGCTGCTCGCGGACTACGTGTCGCTGCTCGGTGCTGCCGTCGAGCGTCCGGAACTGCCCGTCGGCGACCTCGACGTCCCCGCACCCGCACCGCTGTCGTCACCCGCCGTCGAGATGCGCACCCTCGTCGACCTGCTCGACGCCGCCGCCGCCGAGCAACCCGGCGCGATCGCTGTGCAGGGCGGAGACGTGGTGTGGACGTACTCGGGCATCTCCGCCCGCGCCGACGAGATCGCCGCTGACCTCGCCCGGCGCGGCGTGGGCCCCGGCGATGTCGTCGCGATTTCGTCGCCGCGCGATCAGCATTGGCCGCTCGCGGTGTGGGCGGTCGCCAAGAGCGGTGCCGCGTGGGTCTCGGTGGATCCGGCGCAGCCCGCCGCGCGCGTCGACGCGATCCTGCGCGACTGCGGCGCCGTCTTCGGACTCACCGTCGGCGAGCACGGCCCAGGCAACCTCACCTGGCTCGACCTCACCGCCGACCGCGACGACCTGCTGGTGCCCGCGTCACCGACCGTGCGCGTCGACGACGTCGCCTACGTCATCTACACCTCCGGGACGACGGGCGTCCCGAAGGGCGTCGAAGTGACGCACCGCGGACTGACCGCCCTCGTCGACCTGCAACGCGAACGTCTCGGCGCCGCGCCCGGCGCGCGGGTGCTGCAGGCGGCATCGCACACCTTCGATGCCGCGGTGTTCGAACTGCTCACCGCGCACGCGCACGGAGGCACGCTGGTGACAGCACCCGAGCACACCTTCGCCGGGGAACCGTTGCAGCAGTTGATCGTCGAACAGCGCATCACCCACGCCAACCTCACGCCCACCGTGCTCGCGACCCTGTCGCCGGAAGTGGAACAGCTGACCCTCGTCGCTGCGGGGGAGTCGCTGCCCGCGTCGCTCGCCGGGAAGTGGTCGGGGCACCGGCTGTTCAACGGATACGGTCCCACCGAACTGACGGTCGGCGTGTCGGTGAGTGGACCGCTGCGCGGCGGCGAGAAGCCCGGCATCGGAATCCCGGTCGCGGGTGCGACCGTGCACGTCCTCGATGCGCGGCTGCACCCGGTGCCCGCAGGCGCGGTCGGCGAGCTGTACGTGAGCGGCACCGGACTCGCGCGCGGGTATCGCAACCGAAGTGCCGATACTGCAATGCGTTTCGTGGCCGATCCGTACGGGGCGCCCGGCGGGCGGTTGTATCGCACGGGTGATCTCGTGCGGGTCGTCCGCGGCGAACTGGAACATATGGGCCGGGCCGACGACCAGGTGCAGATCCACGGCATCCGCGTCGAACCCGCAGAGGTCGACGCCGTGCTCCTCGCCGACCCGCAGGTCGACGCCGCCGTCACCGTCCCGATCGCGGGCGCTGCCGCCCTCGCCTCCTACGTGCAGGGCACCGCGACGATCGAAAGCCTGCGACGACGAGTCGCCGCCCACCTCCCACGCCACCTGCGGCCCGCGAGCATCACCCTCGTCGACGCCATGCCGCTCACGTCCTCGGGCAAGATCGACCGCGCAGCGCTGCCGACGCCCGACGCAGCCGCGACCGAGTTCGTGGCACCGGTGGGGCCGGTCGCGCAGACTGTCGCCGCCCTCTTCGCGCGGCACCTCGACGTGCCCGTCGAAAACGTCTCGGCGGACCGCGGATTCTTCGATCTCGGCGGAAGTTCCATCACCGCCGTCGCGCTGGCCGGTGATCTGCGCACCGCACTCGATCGGGACATTCCACTCGAATGGCTCTTCACCGCAACGACAGTCGACGAGCTGGCCCGGCTCATCGAGCGCGGCGGCGACGTACCCGACCCGTTCGCGACGATCGTCGAACTCGCCCCGGGCGACGCCCGGCCGCCGCTGTTCTGCATTCACCCCATCAGTGGGCTCTCGTGGACCTACCGCGGGCTCGGCGACTACCTGGACGGCCGCGCCCTCTACGGGGTGCAGGCCACCGGATCGGGGGACATGGCGCACAGCATTCCGGAATTCGCCGCGCGGTATATCGACGCCATCCGTAAAGTACAGCCCGATGGCCCCTATCACCTGCTCGGATGGTCGGTCGGCGGCACCATCGCTCACGAAATCGCTGTGCAGCTACGAGAAAGCGGCGACCAGGTGGGGGTGCTGGCACTGCTCGACACCCTGACCCCGGAAACCCTTCCGCTCGGCGACACCCCCGAGCCGGACACCGCCGTCGACACCGCGTCGCTGCCCGACGACCTCGCGGGCGACGTGCTCCGCCGGGTCGACGCGGCAGCCGAAGCCATCGAAACCGCCGCGCTGCGCCACACCCCACGTACCTACGAAGGCGACATCGATCTGTTCGTCGCCACCCCCGATCTCGACCGGCACCCAGAGCTCGCTGCGACCTGGCAGCGATACGTGCGCGGTCTCGTCGTCGAACACCCTGTGCCGTACACGCACTCGGAGTTGACCGGTTCGGACGCAGTCCGTTCGATCGGCCCGGCCCTTGCCAGTGCGCTGGCAGACCGTGACGACCGTCCCACCGTGCCCGCTGGGTGCGCAGTAACCGCAACGAGGGAGACGCCCTGATGGAAGTACACGATTACCTGCGAATTCTGCAGGCGAGGTGGAAGATCGTCGCCGTGACGACGGTCGTCGCGGTCCTCGCCGCGCTCGGTGCGTCACTGCTCACCACTCCGCAGTACGAAGCGAAGACGCGGATGTTCGTGTCGACGTCGTCGGGCGGATCCGTGCAGGAGATCTACCAGGGCAACCTGTTCTCACAGCAGCGAGTCGCGTCGTACACCAAGCTGCTGACGGGCACGAACCTCGCCGAGCGCACCATCGACACGCTCGGATTCACCGACATGACACCCAACCAGCTGGCCTCGAAGGTCACGGCGGCGTCGGCACCCGACACCGTTCTGATCGACATGGCCGTGACCGACCCGTCGCCCGAGCGGGCGCGCGACATCGCCAACGCGATGTCCGACGAGTTCGTCACCATGGTCCGGGAACTCGAAACCCCCGAGAACGGTGGCCCTCCCACGGCGCGTGTCGTGGTGGAAACCCACGCCGCGACCCCGGCTGCGCCGGTGACACCCAAGACCATGCGCAACGTCGCGCTCGGCCTGGCCGTCGGTGTGCTGCTCGGCATTGCCCTCGCGGTGCTGCGCGACCGCCTCGACAACACCGTCAAGAACCGCGAAGCCATCGAGGAGATCGCCGGAGCCGGTGTGGTCGGTGTGATCCCGATGGACAAGGCGCGGCAGGAAACGCCTCCCATCTCGTTCGTCGACGCCAACAGCGGCGACGCCGAGGCCTACCGGGAAATGCGCACCAACCTGCAGTTCCTCGAGGTCGATCACCCGCCGCGCTCGATCGTGGTCACCAGTGCCCTGCCCACCGAAGGCAAGACGACCACCGCGATCAACCTTGCGCTGGTGCTCAGCGAGGCCGGGCACACCGTCGCACTGATCGAGGGCGACCTGCGTCGTCCCCGCGTGTCGAAGTATCTCGGAGTGATGGGCGGCGCCGGTCTGTCGACGGTGCTCGCGAACCAGGCCTCGATCGCCGACGTCATGCAGACCACCAAGTACGACGGCCTGTGGGTGCTCGGCGCGGGTGCGTTGCCGCCGAACCCGTCCGAACTGCTGGGCTCCGACCACGCCCGCGATGTGCTCGAAGACCTGCGGTCGCGGTTCGATTACGTCATCATCGACGCGCCGCCGCTGCTGCCCGTCACCGATGCCGCTGTGCTCAGCACCATCACCGACGGCGCTCTGCTCATCGCGCGCCACGGCAAGACCACCAAGGAACAGCTCTCCCGGGCGGTCGGGAACCTGCGTTCGGTGAACGCAACCGTGCTGGGCACGATCCTCAACATGACCCCGGCGAAGGGTCGCGGCGGCTCGTACGAGTACCGGTACTACTACGAGACCGACAAGCCGGCCGACGGCGGCGCGAAGGCGACGCCTGCGGCACCGGTCGCGGCGCAGCGGGTCGTGAATCCGCCCGTTCCCCAGCGTCAGACCGAGCAGTCCCCGCGCCGGGCGGCCCCCCAGCACCAGGAAAGTTCCGATTCGGGTCAGCATGCGACGCCCGACGCGACGCAGGCGATGCCGTACCGCACCAGCAGCGGTGACCATCCGCGCAGCAACGGCCACGGCAACGACTCGTGGCGGGTATCCGAGTTCCCGCAGGCGCCGGCACGTCACGGCGACGAGCAGTATCCGCCGCAGGCGTACTCGGCCGTGCACGGATTCGGACCCAACAACGGTCATGCAGCCGAGCACCAGGCGTCGCGGCCGGTGATCCAAGCACCGCGACGCCCGGTCGACGAATCAGACCCGGATTCGGGCAAGCAGGGGTAGCAACAGATCGGCAATCTCCGAACCGACCGAGACGAACGTCTCCTCGTCCTGGCCCATCGGATCGGTGATGTCTTCCGGCCCGGGCTCAGCATTGTGCTGAGCCCGGGCCGCTGCCAATTCTGCGACGGTGGTGGCGCTGCTCGCCTCCATGAGGCGGGCCGCTTCCTTGAGTGTGAACGTCACGCGCATCATGCGCGGTGCCACCTCGACGACCTTGTTGCGCTGCCGTTCGCTCATGGTGATAACCATGTCGGAATCTTCCGCGAGCGCCGGTGTGATGCGCTGGGCGGTGAAGCCCTCGGGGTCTCCACCGAGTTGCTGCAGCACGAGTGCTGCCGTGGGTTCCATCCCGTACCCGACCATTGCGCGGGTTCCACCGCTGTGCGCGGTGAGATCGGCCCGGCCGGCCTCTGCCGCGTATGCGGAGGTCAGGCGTTCAGCGGTGGGAGAGCGGCAAACGTTTCCGGTGCACACAAAGAAGATCCGCATTGGGCGATCGTAGGGGACGCTGCCGGGCGTGTCGGGTGTGGGACACCGCTGTGTGGTGTTGCAAACATGTTGTATTTCGCGCGAGCTGTATTGCTGCGAAAGAAAGTCCAGGTGAGCGACGAGGTGTGTCCGTTTCGTGACGGGAGTGTTGTCGTTACGTCCGGTAAGGGTGTTTGGCAGGCCCCTCGATTTCGCGCACACTGAGCTCATGTGGTGGTGGATCGCGGTGGGACTGGTGGCGTGGCTGGCAGTGTCGGCCGCTGTCGCGTTCGCTGCGGGGGTGTTCCTGAGGGTGGCCGAGCGAGAAGAAGAGCTCGTCGAATTGCAGCGTGATCAACGCGATCATGCGCGGCCGCCGCTGCTCAACTGACCTTCCCGATTCCTCGAAAAAGGGGACATTTCGGTTCTTCCCGACGCGTGTGCCTCTTCGTCGCGACACGGATCGTTACCTGCGATAACGTGCAGATGAAGCTGTGCCTGACAGAGGTCGGTTTCGCGTGCCGCTCACGACGCGGGCGCACCAGAAAATTTCGGGGAGGAAATTTATGAATTCTGTCGCGAAGAAAGCTGCCCTCACTGCCGCCGGCGCCGCTGCGCTGGCATTCGCCGTCCCGGGTGTCGCATCCGCTGCCGGCCCCAACGTGTCCGCTTCCGCGGACGACACCTCGATCACCGTCGACTTCGATCTGCCCGAAGGCTCGGTGGAACTCGGCGCCACCTGCGTCACCTACGTCCTCGAGCCGGGCACCGTCGATACCGCGACCCCGTCGGGCCGCATCGACAACCAGCCCGCGGGCACCGAGTTCTCGGTGAAGAACACCCAGACGTCCTCGGCCACCTATGTCAAGGACGGCGCACCCGCGCAGACCGGTGCTCGCGCGCTGACGCCGGGCACCTACGAGGTCTACTGGGGTTGCCAGGACGCCGCCGGTGCCACCTACGACAACATCTTCGACGCGTCGGGTCGCCCGTTCGCGAAGGAGCCCATCACGGTGACCGTCGGCGGTGGCGAAGCTGCACCCGCCGAGGCCGCGCCTGCTCCTGCTCCCGAGGCGGCTCCGGCGCAGGCCGGGCCTGTCTCCGACGAGCCGGTGACGACGCCGGAACCGCCCCTCGACGAACTGCCCATCGATCCGATCCAGTGGTTCCTGGACTTCATTCGTGACCTGCTGGCCCCGCAGTCCTCGCAGCCGTGAGCTGAGCTCGTAGTTCCGGCGGTGCCGTCTTCTGCTGGCACCGCCGGGTCGCTACGAGCCGGTTTGGCAGAGCCCGATTCCAGAGCTATAGTGACGTCGGTCACTCACACGGGGTGGTTGTGACCTGCGTCCGCCGGGCATACCGGCGTCGAGTGCGACGAGGATTGACTTGAGCACCTGCACCACCGATTCGACGTTCGACAGCTCCGCCGCACCGGGGAGCACCGAGTGGATCAAAGCCCACCTCGCGCGGATGGATGAAGACGTCCAGAGCGACGATATGGCAGTAGACCGACGCAACTGACGTCACCGCGTGCTGCGAAGGCAGCCGCGCGTTGCCTGCAGCGCGCGGTTGTCCGTAGCGGAAGTGTTCGGAGGATCGATGGCCGGTGTCCCCGGTTTCGACGATCTCGAGATCGATGCGCTGTCGTCCCGCGCGGGGGCGAAATGGGCGCAAGCGACAGCGGAAGGATTGATTCCCTCCTGGGTCGCAGATATGGATTTCCCTGTAGCGCCGGAGATTCGGCGCGCGCTACTCGAACGGATCGAAAGTAGCGATCTCGGGTACCCGGACTGGTTCCGCGGCACACCGCTCCGCGCAGAATTCGCTCGGCGCATGACCGCGCGATACGGGTGGGAACCCGATCCGGATGCGGTACGCGAGCAGACCGACCTCATCCAGGCGTTGCAGATCATCCTGCATCTCGCCACCACCCGCGGCGACTCCGTCGCGATCCAGACCCCGAACTACCCGCCGTTCCTCGCCACGATCAGGCGAATGGGTTTGCAGCAGATCGACTTTCCGTTCTTCGATGCCGGTGACGGATGGGAACTCGACTTCGAGACCTTCGAGCAGGCGGTCTCGCGCTATCGTCCGCGCGTCTTTGTCCTGGTGAACCCGCACAATCCGACCGGACGCGTGCACACCCGCGACGAGCTCGAGCGCATCGCCGACCTCGCCGAACGATTCGACATTCTCGTCGTCAGCGACGAGATCCATGCCGAACTGATCTACGAGCCGCACCGCCACATCCCGTTCGCGTCGATCAGTAGTGACGCCGCCGCGCGCACTGTGACGATCACGTCGGCGAGCAAGGCGTTCAATCTCGCCGGACTGCGATGCGCTGTCGTGCACTACGGATCGGCCGGGCTGCTGTCCCGGCGCGACGGCGAACCGTTCGATCTGTACGGGGCGGTGTCGGTGCCGGGAGTGGTGGCCACACTGGCCGCCTGGCAGGACGGCGACGCCTGGCAGTCCGACCTGCTGCGCGTGCTCGAACGCAATCGCCGACGCGTGCACGACGTGCTGCGCACCGAGGTTCCCGCCGCCCGGCATCACGTCCCCGAAGCGACCTACCTGTCGTGGATCGATGCCGGTCCACTCGGCATCGACGACCCTGTGGCCCGCATCGGCGAGAGCGGGGTTCTCGTCGACGGAGGTGCGCGGTTCGGGCGGGAATCCCGAAACCACGTGCGGATCAACTTCGCGACGTCGGATGCGCTTGTCGGGAAGATCCTCGACGGCGTCGTCGCGGGTCTGACGACGGGCGAGCGCAGGAAAGCCCCGCCGGCGGATTGAGGGGGGAGGAGCCAGCGGGGCTCTGCGCTGCATCTCCTGTGTCGGGGAGGACTTCAGGGAGATACGGCCACGCGAAGTGGCCGTGGGCAAGTCTAAGCGAGCCTGATTGATTCGTCCAGGATCGAGACCGAATGGTGATGTAACGCGGGGACATAGGCGATCTTATGGTCTAGTCGCCGACACGGACGGGTACCGCACGAGTGTCCTCGGGGCGTCGCTGGCCGGTTCTGTTCGCGGGTCGGCGACGCTGTCGCCGACGCCGGGCCCGGATGCTGTACCAGTAGCCCCACGCGGCGATGCACAGCCCCACGGCCGACAGCAGATCGGATTCGGTCAAGCCGTGATTGGGAGTCACCACATAGAGGACGCGGCCTTCGAGGGGGCCGTTGAGGATCACCCACAAACCGGAAGCGACTGCAGCGGCGAGGCTCGACAGCAGATGCGGACGGGCAAGGCACCACGTGGACGCGGCGAAGAGCGAACACATCGCGACGAGAGAATAGAACTCGACATTCTCCACGGGCGGTCACCGTCCTTCGCGCTGCGTACCCGCACCACTCTACTCAGCGCGCCCCCACGCCCGCCGTAGCAGCGCGAGTGTTCTGGGTTACTGCGCGGAGCCCTGGAGCCCGGTGCGCTCGCGCTGCTCGATCATCCACTTCGGGGCGATGAAGACACCCTCGGCTTCCACGCACACCCCGTCGGGGCCGGAGATGAAGCCCGTCGCGAATGCCTTCGCACCCTCGATCCGATCGAGTCGCGCCTCGCAGTGCAGATCGCCGAGCGGGGTGGGGCGCCGATACTTGACCGTCAGCGTGCCGGTCATCCCCGGAGCGCCCGCATGACGAGCCGTGTCGCCGAGGAGTTGATCGAGCACCATGGCCGAGACTCCGCCGTGCGCGAAACCGGCGGGACCCTCGTAGGCGGCGTTGAGATGGAAGTCGGCCCACACACGACCGTCGTCCTCGAACTGGAACTCGAGCGGCGGCGCAATCGGGTTGCGCAACCCGATCGCGGCATTCCCCCAGGTCCGGAAGCCGCCGGAGTCGTTGAAGCGGGTGCCGTACGGACCGGATTCCCGATCCCGTTCCAGGATCGACCTGGCCTCCGAGAGGTGCTTGCGAGCCTCGAGGATCTCGTCGTCGCCCCCACGAGACTGGATGGACAACACGATCAGGTCGCGCAGATCCTGGGCCAGCGGCTGATAGCGCGCGGCCTGAGCTGCGATTTCTTCGTCCGACAACCCATCGTTGACGTAGAGCCGGAAGGTGTCGAGCGAGTCCATCATCGTCGGTGTTCTCCAAATTCACGCAAGGGGATGCCTGCTATCCGAACAGGGAACATGGGCCCTTGTCAAAGCTCATTGCCGCTGATCGAGACGATTTCGCCAGCGGGCGGGGGCATCGGAGTCCGCCTCGAGGGGGCGCTGGTAGGACAGATCGGACGTGTCGCGGGTGCCTTTGAGGAAGGCCTGTTTCGTGAAGTACGGCGACTGTAGAAGCGACGCATCGGCCGAGGCGCTCCACTCCACCGTCGACCTGCGCACCGCGATCCGCCACGTGCCGTCGCGCTTCTCTAGCCGGTCGATGTATCGACCGCTCATCAATTGCACTGTGGACGAGCCTTTTCCGAGAAGGCCGACGATGACGTAGCTCTCGCAGTGTGCGGTATCGCCGTCGATCTCGCACGTGTGAGTGGTGATGTTGTGGGTGTGGGCGTCCGCCGTCGCGGCATGGACGGAATTGGCCCACTGCGCATAGTCCGGCCCGCTGTTGACGGTCGCGCCGTGCTCGTCGACACCGTCGTCGTGATACGTGCCGCCGAGAAGTTCCGTGTCGTGTCGGTCACACCCGCGCGCGTGGTTCGCGATGCAGTCGAGAATCGCGGCCCGATCCATCAGGTACTGCACGTTGCGCTCGAGGTCGGCGAGATCGGTCATGCCACGGCCTCCTCGCCCACGAGGGTGGTGCGGTGCAGAAGGCGCGGTGACGTCGCTGAATACGGCACGGCGCGGTGCAGCATGCCCGTGTTGTCCCACAGCACGAGGTCGCCGGGCTGCCAGTGATGACGCAGCGAGAACCTCGGCTGCGTCGACCACGCGAGCAGTCTGCGGATCAGATCGCTGCTCTCTTCTTCCGGCATGCCGACGACGTGTGAGGCGGTCGCGCCGATCAGCAACGACTTGCGTCCGCTGCGCCGCGTCCACACCAGCGGATGCTCACGCTCGGGTACCCGAGCCCACGCGGCCTCCTGCTTCTCCGTCGGCTCGGGGTTGGCCAGACGCTGGGCGGCGGCGAAGCTGTGCACCACGCGGAGCGTCTCGAACTCGGCCTTGTCCTGGTCGGAGAGTGCCTCGTACGACGCGTAGGTGTTCGCGAACTCGGTGTCGCCGCCCTCGTCGGACACCTGCAGCGCGGTCAGCAGCGTGCCCTTCTGGGGGACCTCGTCGGTGGCGCCGTCGATGTGCCAGTAGAAGGTGCCGGTGTTGTACGACGCCAGGACCGTCTTCGCGGGGTCGAGGCTGATCGCGGACACCTCGGGGTGGTCTTCCTGGCCGCCCATCGGCGGTACGACGACCTCACCGAGCATGCGGCTCAGTTCGACGAGGTCGCCGTCGGTGATCCTCGCTTCGCGGAACACCACGACGCCGTACTCGTCGACCAGTTCCTGGCAGCGCGCGGCGGCTTTCGGGTCGCTGAGGGTGTGGCCTGCGACGCCGGTGATTTCTGCGCCGATTTCTTCGGAGATGGGGGTGATGTCGGCAAACAAGGTGCGGCCTCCAGGTCGAGCAAGAAGTAGATAGTCTTATTAGGAGAGTACTATTCTCGCTGTGTATAAGTAAGGTTCTCCAAGGAGGCTCGTGGTGCGGATCGGGTTGACAGGTGGCGCATCGACCACCGACAAGATCGTGAAACAAGCACAGAAAGCGGAGGCCGACGGCTTCTCGTCGCTCTGGTACGCCAGCACGGTCGCAGGCGACCCCCTCACGGCGCTCGCCATCGCCGGTCGCGAGACGTCCACAATCGAACTCGGTACCGCTGTGCTCCAGACCTACCCCGTCCACCCGCTGCTGCAGGCGAACCGCGTTGCGGCAGTAGCGGAAGCTATGGGGCGCCCCGGTTTCACCCTGGGTCTCGGTCCGTCCCACGAATCTCTCGTGCGTGACGTGTACGGCATGTCGTACGACCGGCCCGGGCGCAACACCGAGGAATACGTCCGCATCGTCACCGCACTTCTGCGGGGCGAGGACATCGACTTCCAGGGCGGCGAGTGGAGTACCCGGAGCGAGGGCCGGATGGCGCGGGTCGCGCATGAGGTGCCCGTGTTGCTGTCGGCGATGTCGCCTCGGATGCTGCGTGTCGCAGGGCAATACGCCGACGGCACGGTGCTGTGGATGGCGTCGGCGAAGGTCGTCGAATCCGTCATCTCACCCGCGATCCGCGCCGCAGCGGAGAACGCGGGCCGCCCGTCGCCGCGCATTGTTGCGGGGCTGCCGGTCGCGGTGCACGACGACGCCGACGAAGCGCGCGCCGCGGTCGCTGCCACGGCCACCATGTACGCCGGAATGCCGAACTATCAGCGGGTCCTCGAGGTCGGGGGAGCGAGCACCCCGGCCGACGTCGCCATCGTCGGCACCGAGGAAGCCGTGCGCGCCCAACTGCAGAACCTGCTCGACGCAGGCGCCACCGACATCTGGGCCGCGATCTTCCCCGTCGGCGACGATGTGCGCGGATCGGTCCAGCGCACCCGAGACTTCTTGAGCTCACTGACCACCCGATAGTCCGCTTCCCGCGCAGAAATTCGCTTCCCACACCCGTAATAGGCGTTGTGGGAAGCGAATTGCGTCGCGGGAGTTATCCACAGTGACCGGAACCATCCACAGATTTGCGGCTTCCGCCGGATCCGGCACGGTGTGGACGTACCGCGATGAGAGTTTCGGTGTCATGACCTCACCGAAACCCTTCCGCCGCAGCGACGCTCTCAGCTCAGGTCTGAGCGACTCCGAAGTCCGTCGTGCCCTCCGGACCGGCGAACTCGAACGCCTCGCTCCCGGAATCTATCTGGACGGCCCTACCGCCGAGGGCCTCGACGCGATCGAACGACATCGAATCCGAGCGCACACCACGGGAACAGGACTGCCCGACGGGACCGCGATCAGCCATGTGTCTGCCGCCGTTCTGCACGGACTGGCATTGTGGCGTCCCGACCTGAGCCGCATCCACGTGACCCGTGACGGGCGATCGGGTGGCCGTCGCGGCGCCGGACGTCATGTGAATGTCGTACAACTCGGCGCCGACGACGTGGTCCAGGTCGACGGAGTGCCGTGTACGACCATTGCGCGGACAGTCGCGGACCTCGCCTGTACGGCACCGATCGACGAGGTCGTGATCGCCGGGGATTCGGCGTTGGCGGGAAACCCGTCTTGAAGGCGGCACTACCGGAGGCCCTCGAAGCCCTCGGCCGACGGCAAGGCATCGCCGCAGCGCGACGGATCATCGCTTTTCTCGACGGACGTAGCGAAAGCCCCGGTGAGTCGCTGAGCCGGTTGCGGATGGAACAGATCGGGTTGCCCGCCCCCTCACTGCAGGAGGTTGTGCACACCCCGGACGGAGAATTCGTTGCTCGCACCGACTTCTCTTGGAAGGAGCATCGGATCATCGGAGAGTTCGACGGCATGGGTAAGTACAGAGACGACGCCCCCGACGTTTTTCGTCGGGAGAAGCTTCGGGAGGACGCGCTACGCGATCTGGGTTTCCAAGTGATCCGCTGGACGTGGGCTGAACTGCCCCGGTTCGACGTCGTGCGTGCCCGCTTCGATCGGGCAGTTGAGCGGGCGAGGCGTCGCTAGCGATCGTGCGGTCTTCCCGCGCGGATACCAGCTTCCCGCGTCACCGATTGTCGTTGTCGGAAACTGACGGGCGCGCGGGAAGGGCGACTACTCCGGATCGAGGGCCGCGGACTCGTCGAGGCCGGGTACCGGGGAATGCGATCGGCTGCCGCTGTTCTGATTCCACAAGATCACTTCGGAGCCCGGCTCGGCGTCGGTGGCTCCGTTCGGTTGTTGCGCGATGATCACGCCGGTGGTCGGGGCCGGCTCGCCGTCCGGGCCCACCGGCGTGAATCCGGCTCCGAGCACCATCGTGCTGGCATCGTCGGCGTCGAATCCCACGACGTCCGGCACCTCGCGCGTCGGTCTGTCCCGCATACTGCGCATAACTCGCAGTGTACGAGGCTTGGGGAAAATTGGGATCAGACAGCGTGCGGTGTTCGGCGGACTAGCGCTTCGGTCGCTGAAGCGTGATCGTCAGCAGTGTGAGCAGCTTGTCTTCCGCACCGGAATCGACGAGTGCGACCTTGACCACCGAGTGGTCGTCGGCGTCGCGGACGATCGTGCCGTGCGACCGCGCCGGGCCCGTCTTCACCTGCGCCAGGTAGTGGACCTGGATGTCGGTGGCGACGAGACCGGGCCGCATTGCATGCGCGGCGGCCTCGCCGAGTAGGGCCTGTGCGCCGCCTTGGATGGTGCCGATGGAATTGGCGACGAATCCGGTGAGATCGAGCTCGAACTCGCCGTTGGCAGCGTCCACCTCGCGGAGATTCAGGCGGGAGAAGACGTCGTCGTCGATAGGGACCGGCGGGTATTCGCGAATCGTCCCGACCCACTGTTCGGGGGTGTACGACGCGACATCACCGTGGGTCGCGGCGGAGCGGGGGAGCCGCACGAACGTGACGAGACCGCGTGCGGCGAGGGTGAGGCCGCCCGTGCCGGGGGTGTCGATCGAGTTCGCGATCTCACGCAGATCGGTGACACCGTGCGTGTCGTACACGTCGGTCTCCACCAGGATCGTCTTCTTGCCCACGCGGATCAGCTTGGCGTCGACCGCGATCGGCCCGGGACGCAGGAAGCCGGCGGCATGGATCGACAGATCCTGTGTCGCGGTCCAGTCGGGGGAGCCCACGACGAGAGCCGGGGACGACGCGACGATGTCGACCAGTGTCGTGAGGAAACCGAGCGATGCCGTGCCGCTGGGGTTGCACAGCTTCTCGGTGACGAGTGCGCCCATGATCGCGCGGTCCCTCGAAACCTGGAGCGATTTGATGCCGAAATCCGAGGTGAAAGTGTGGTCTGCGGACACGGTCATCCCTCCCAGTGCGGAAATGCCATTCTCATTCATGGAAATGACTCTTCCATAAAAGTGTGCGTAGCGGGAGGGCTACGTTCAGCCGCGGTGCCCCGACCCGTCGGCCGCCAGCCGGATGTAGAGGAGCTTGTCGCGCGCAGCCAAGGCGCTGACCTCGGGTGATCCGACACGGAACAGACTTCCGTTGCGCTCGATCCCGAGCACGATCTGACCCAGATGACGAGGGTCTTGACCCACCTCCTCGAGGTCCACAGCGCGCTCGGCGATGGTGAACCCCTCCTCCGGAGTCAGGATGTCCTCGATCATGTCGACCACGCGGGGAGAGCTCCGCGCGGCACCGAGGAGCCGGCCTGCGGTCTCCGACGAAACCACCACCGTATCCGCGCCGGAGCGGCGCAGCAGATGCGCATTCTCCGACTCGCGGATCGCGACGACGATCTTCGCGTTCGGATTGATCTCGCGGGCAGCGAGCGTGATGAGTACGGCGGTGTCGTCGCGGTTTGCTGCGACGATCACCGATGCCGCACGCTGTACCCCCGCGACACGCAGCACGTCCTGTTTGGTCGCCGAACCGTGCACGGTCACCAGACCTTGCCCCGCCGCACTCTCGAGGACCACGGGATCGGTGTCCACCACTACGATCCGCGACGGCGGAACCTCGTCGCCGAGCATCGCGTCGACCGCGGAACGGCCCTTGGTGCCGTACCCGAGGACGACCGTGTGGTCGCGGACTCGGCGTCGCCAGCTCTGGATGCGGAACGTCTGACGCGACGTCTCGGTGAGCGCACCCAGCGTCGTACCGACCAGCACGATGAGGAAGAAGACACGCAGCGGCGTGATGACGAGGACGTTCATCAGTCGCGCGGACGGGGTGATCGGCGTGATGTCGCCGTAGCCGGTGGTCGAGAGCGACACCGACGCGTAGTAGAAGCAATCGAGCAACGACAGCTCGTTGTCCTGGGCGTCGCGGTAGCCGTCGCGGTCGATGTAGACGAGTGCGACCATCACGAGCAGGGCGACCAGGGCGTAGCCGATGCGCCGCACGATCGCGCGCGCCGGGCTGGTCGACATCTGGGGGACCCTCAGCACACCGACGAGAGCGAAGTCGGGGCGTTCCGTGAGCTGATCGGACCGGCTGAACCGGGCTCGCAACCTGTCAGGCATTACGTCACTCTTGCACGCGAGTGGCCGCTCCGTCGAAGTATCAGGTGACGACGATTTCGCGGAGGTCGGTTCGGATGGTGCGGTAGATCTCCACGAGGTCGGCATCTTCGCCGCGTTCGATGCGCCGGACCCAGGTGTCGAACGCGATACGCGAGACCACACCGGCCGATTCGACGAGTAGCCGCGCGAACGATTCGGAGCGGAGTCCGCGCAGGCGTTCGGCGACGCTCGTGGTGATGCGGCACATGGCCAGGGCATCGGCGGTGAACGCGGCGGCGCGCAAGTGGTCGTCGGAGGCGATGAGCCGGCGGGTGCGCAGAATGCGATCCCGCGTGGTCTCGGAGCCGGTCAGGAGCCGCTGCAGTGAGCGCTCGTAGAAGGCTTCGATGCCCGACAGGTTGATGTCTTCCTGCGGAACCGACCGAAGCCATTCGACGATGTCGGATTCGAGTTCGCGGTCCGGACCCCACACCGATTCCTCTTTGGTGGCGAAGCATCGAAAAAATGTGCTTGAAGACACACCGGCTGTTCGGGCAATCTCGTCGACGGTCGTAGCAGCGAATCCCTGGCGTTCGAACAGCGTCAGTGCGGCTTCGGAAATCTCGAGACGCGTCTCCTGCCTGCGCCGTTCTCGCAGGTCCGGGACACGTGCCTGGGTTTTCGGGGTCATCGGTGGGTTCCTTTCACCTCGGACCGCAGCGTTGAATGTCCGCGTCAATCTAACAGTGAAAATCAAGTTGACAGTCACTTCCAAGCCGGGCGAGACTTTCACGGTTGTCGCATTCGCGATCGATATACCCATTCAGGAAGCAATCGGATATGCAGTCACCTCAGTTGGAAGACCAGGCCGACGTCGGTCGCGAGGGCGATCTGGAGCCGGGCAGCAAGGTGCTGATCGGTGTCCTCGTCGTCGCGGCATTCGTCATGATCCTCAACGAGACGATCATGAGCGTCGCGCTGCCGCCGCTCATGGTGGATCTCGACATCACCGCGAGCACCGCCCAGTGGCTCACCACCGGCTTCATGCTCACCATGGCGGTCGTCATCCCGATCACCGGCTATCTGTTCGAGCGGTTCACGCTCCGCCAGGTGTTCATCGCGTCGATGAGCGTGTTCAGCCTCGGCACACTGCTCGCAGCGTCCGCACCGGGATTCGAACTGCTCCTCGCCGGTCGCGTGACGCAGGCCGCAGGCACCGCCATCATGCTTCCGTTGCTGATGACGACGGTGCTGCGCGTGGTGCCCGCCCACAAGCGCGGCGGCATGATGGGCATCATCTCCATCGTCATCTCCGTGGCTCCCGCTATCGGCCCCACCATCTCCGGGATCATCCTCGACGCCCTCGACTGGCGCTGGATGTTCTGGATCGTCCTGCCCATCGCACTGATCGCGTTCGCCATCGGTGTCGTGCTGGTCAAGAACTTCACCGAGACCAAGAAGGTCCCCCTCGACGTCCTGTCGGTCATCCTGTCGGTCTTCGCATTCGGCGGCATCGTCTACGGCCTGAGCAGTATCGGTCATTCGGCGGAGGAGTCGAGCATCCCGGTGTGGGTGCCGCTCGTCGTCGGTGTGGTGGCGTTGGCTGTCTTCGTGCTGCGCCAGCTGTCGCGGCAGAAGGACGGACGCGCGCTGCTCGACATGCGTCCGTTCGGTTACCCGGTGTTCAGCATCGGCCTGGGCATGGTCGTCGTCAGCATGATGGCGATGTTCGGCGCCTTGATCCTGCTGCCGCTGTACCTGCAGAACGTGCGCGGTCTCGATACCCTCGAGACCGGTCTGCTGTTGCTCCCGGGCGGCCTGGCGATGGGTCTGCTGTCGCCGTTCGTCGGACGCGTCTACGACCGCATCGGTGCGCGCCCCCTCGTCATCCCGGGCGCCGCTGTAGTCAGTGCGTCGCTGTGGTTGATGACGCTCCTCGACGCGGAGTCGTCGACGCCGCTGATCGTCTGCGTCCACGTGATGCTGATGCTCGGTCTGGCATCGGTGATGACGCCGCTGATGACGTCGTCGCTGGGATCGGTGCCGTCGGAGCTGTACTCGTACGGCAGCGCGATCTTCAACACCGTCCAGCAGCTCGCGGGTGCGGCCGGTACAGCGCTGTTCATCACCGTGATGACGGTGACCGCCACGTCCGCCGCATCCGAAGGTGCCAGCGAGCTCGCTGCGAACCAGGACGGCATCCACACGGCGTTCCTGTGCGGTGGCATCGTGTCGCTGCTGGCGGTGGTCGCGGCGTTCTTCATCCGGAAGCCCGCGACGACGCTCGCCGAAGCGAAGTAAGCGGGCCTGTTCAGATGTCGAGGAAGACGGTCTCGCGTCCGCCGTCCGGGGTGTCCTGCAACCGGATATCCAAGGTGTAGACGGGCTTTCCGTCGCGTTCGCTGCGCGTGGCGATCAGCGTATCGCGGCGGACCTCCCACTCGATCGAACTCAGCAGTGGGTCTGCGGCGTTGGCGTCGGGCTCGTCGTCGAAGTAGAGACGGGTGTGCAGGCCGACGTTGATGCCGCGCGCGAACAACACCATCAGCACGTGCGGGGCCTGGGTGTGGCCGTTGTTGCCGGGCACGGGGCCGGGCTTGACGGTCTCGAACGTGTAGACGCCCGTGTCGAAGTCACCCCCGGTGCGGCCCCACCCGCGGAACGACGGATCGACGTCCTTGTCCTGGGTGTCGCCGGGGTGGGCGTACTTGCCGTCGGCATTTGCCTGCCAGATCTCGATGAGCACGTCGCGGACCGGGGTTCCGGAACCGTCGAATACGCGTCCCTCGAGCGTGATTCGCTCGCCGCGCGTGTCGTCGGTGACGAGCACGTTGCCGAAGTTGTTCTCGAAGATGTCGAATCCGGCCTGCTGCGGCGCAAGACCGATGTGTACGTACGGCCCGCCGGTCTGCGAGGGGGTCTCGGGGCGACGCTGCACCATGGGCAACGGGGTGAGCGGCTGGTTCATGGTGGCTCCCTATGCGTTCTCGAAGAAGGTGGCGCGGCGGCCACGCAGCGTGATGTCGAACCGGTAGGCGCGGGCGTCGAACGGGGCGTCGTTCGCAGTGTCGGCCTGGGCGATCAGGCTGCGCACCTGGTCGCGGGAGGGGATGGTCGCGGCGATGGGGCACTGCTCGATCAGCGGGTCGCCTTCGAAATACGACTGCGTGATCAGGCGCTGCGCCCAGCCGTCGCCCATGATCGAGAAGTGGATGTGCGCGGGACGCCACGCGTTGGTGCTGTTGCCCCACGGGTACGGGCCCGGCTTGATGGTGCGGAAGAAGTAGTAGCCGTTGTCGTCGGTGAGCATCCGGCCGCAACCGCCGAAGTTCGGGTCGATCGGCGCGAGATGGTACGAATCCTTCTTGTGCCGGTAGCGGCCACCGGCGTTGGCCTGCCATGCTTCGACGAACGCGCCCTTCACGGGATTTCCGAACTCGTCGCGGACATAGCCGTGCATGATGATCCGCTCGCCGATCGGCAGACCGCCGTGCGCGAAGTTGAGGATCAGGTCGTTGTCGAGTTCGCCGAGTTCGCGTGCGGTGATCAGCGGAGCGGTCTTCTCCGACACCGTGTTCCGCGGTGAGATGAGCGCATTGCGCGGCGAACGCAGGACCGACGTGCGGTAACCCGGCGTGAGCGCCGGGGGATGCTGCGTGTGGTCGCGCTCGACGAACTCGCCGTAGGCGCTTCTTCCAGCGATGCTCATGGAGCCGCTCCTGTCGTGGGCTGTGGGTTGCATCTACGCTATGTGCGCCGAACGCTCATGTAAATTGACGATTCGGGTCGAGTTGCATAACTTGAGGTGATGGATCTTCACGGCCGTGTCCGGTTACGGCACCTGACCTGCTTCGTCGCGGTAGCGCACGAACGCCACGTCGGTCGTGCCGCTGAACGCCTGCATTTGAGCCAGCCCGCCGTCACCAAGACCATCAACGAACTCGAGCTGCTCGCCGGGATGAAACTGCTGGACAGAGGCCGTCACGGCGCCGTCCCGACCGCCGCGGGTGAACGGTTCCTCGACCACGCCGAACGCGTCGTCCAGGCCTTCGACACCGCGGTCGCGGGATTGGCGGGCGCCGGCGAATCCGAGCACACCGCCGTGCGTATCGGGACGTTGCCGTCGGCGGCGTCGGTGCTGCTCCCCGGGGTGCTCGGAGAGCTGCGCGTGCAACACCCCGAACTCGACGTCCGCCTGCGCACCGCCACCAACACCGAACTGCTCGCGGCGCTGCGCGCGGGTGACGTGGACGTGATGATCGGGCGGATGAGCGACCCCGAGACCATGGTCGGCCTGTCGTTCGAGCTGCTCTATGCCGAGGCGCTCGCATTCGTGGTCCGCCCCGGTCATCCGCTGGAGGGCACGCGGGCAACGTTCCCCGCGATGTGCGAATACCCGCTGATCGTCGGGGCTGCAGGCACCGTTCCGCGACACCACGCCGACGTGCTCCTGCGCAGGCACGGCCTGGAATTGCCACCGGGCACCGTCGAGACCATCGACGTCACGGTCGCCGCCGCGTACGTGCGCGAATCCGATGCCGTATGGGCCGTTCCCGAGCGTGTCCCCGAGCGGGACATCGCCGATGGGCGGCTCATTCGGCTTCCCGTCGACACCGTCGGCACGGCCGAAACGATCGGTGTCATCCGCTCGGCTGCGGCGACGTCCGCTATCGTCGACGACGTTGCTGCGCTGTTGCGCCGAGCCGGCCATCGAACAGTCAGTACGTGAAACCACGTTCTGGCACAGCTTTTCCGAGCGCACCCGAACCGATCCCGAGGTCTCCGATGTCACACCCCCACCAGGAATCCACCCGCGGGCCGTTGTTCGATCCCGTCTTCGGGGCCGACGACATGGCACCCGAGGTGTCGGACCGCGCGTGGATCGGAGCTCTGCTCGAAGTCGAGGCCGCGATCACCGCGGGCGCCGTCGGGATCGGGCGTGCGACCGAAGCGGACGCCGCTGCCGTGGCCGTCGTCGCCGCCGAACTCGCCCGCGACCTCGACCCCGCCGAGCTCGGTGCTCTCGCCGCGGCGGGCGGGAATCCCGTCATCCCGCTCGTGAAGCTGCTCCGCGATCGCGCCGATGCCCCCGCGACTGCCGTCCACGTCGGTGCAACCAGCCAGGACGTCATGGACACCGCGCTGGTACTCCTCGCGCGTCGTGCCGGACGACGCATCCTCGACCACCTCGCTGCCGCTGCCGACGCGGCCGCTGATCTTGCACGAGCGCACCGCGCGACACCCATGATCGCGCGCACCCTCGGCCAGCAAGCCCTGCCCACCACATTCGGCGCCCTCGCCGCCGGGTGGCTCACCGGACTCGACGACGCCCACACCGAACTCGACCGCGCACTGTCGGCGCTGCCCGTGCAGTACGGTGGCGCCGCAGGCACGCTCGCCGCTGTCGCACCCGACGGCATGTACTTCGCCGACGACCTCGCCGACCGGCTCGGACTCGCGCGCGCCGTTGTTCCTTGGCATACGGTGCGCACTCCGGTGATGCGACTGGCAGCGGCGCTCGGTGTTGCGGCAGGCGCGGTGTCGAAACCCGCGACCGATGTGGTGCTCATGGCCATGACCGAGGTCGGTGAGGTATCCGAAGGATCGCCCGGTGGTTCATCGGCCATGCCGCACAAGCGAAATCCCGTGGCGGCCGTTGCGGCGCGGGCAGCTGCACGTCGTGCGCCCGGGCTGGTCGCGACCGTATTGTCGTCGGCCGATCACGAATTCGCTCGCGCCGCAGGGGCGTGGCATGCGGAGTGGGAAGCAGTGACCGACCTGCTGCGCCTGACCGGCGGCGCTGCACAAAGACTTTCCGTGTGCCTCGGTGGACTGCGCGTGCATGTCGACGCCCTTGATCGCAACCTCGGGCTCACCGGGGGAGCGGTGCTCGCCGAGAAAGTGGTGAGCGCACTGTCGCGACACGTCGACGATGCACGAGCTGTCGTCACCGACGCCGCCGCCTCCGGAATCCCGCTCGACGCAGACCCGCGCATCACCGCGCACCTGTCGGCCGGCGAACTGGCCGAACTTCTCGATCCCACCCGCTATCTCGGGCACGCCGCCGATGTCGTCGACCGTGCCCTGGCCCGACACGAAGGACGGTCATGACTTCACTCGCCTATGAACGACATGGTGATCCTGCGGCCCCTTCGGTGCTGCTGCTGGGATCGCTCGGTTCCGACCGGCGGATGTGGTCGCCGCAGATCGTGGCGCTGTCGCCGATCGCCGACGTCATCGCGGTCGACCATCCCGGACACGGTGAATCCGATCCTGTCGCAGGCGCTTACACGGTCGCGGAACTCGCGGGGGATGTGCTGGCGTTGCTCGACGAGCTGGGTGCCGGCGCGGTGCACGTCGTCGGCCTGTCGTTGGGTGGTGCCGTGGGCCAATGGCTCGCCGCCCACCGCCCGGAGCGCGTGCGGTCGCTGACCCTGCTGTGCACGGCCGCCGCGTTCGAACCATCGCAGCAGTGGCGTGACCGCGCGGCGACGGTCCGCACGGACGGAGTGGGGTCGATCGCCGAGCAAATCGTCGGGCGTTGGTTCACGGCCGAGCTGGCGGAGCGCGACCCGGATCTGGTCCAGCGACACGTCGCGATGGTGTCGGCGACATCGAACGACGGATACGCCGGGTGTTGTGAGGCGCTCGCCGAGTTCGACGGACGCGCCGACCTCGCGCGAATCGTCGCACCGACGCTTGTGATCGCGGGTGCCCAGGATCCGGCGACCCCGCCCGCGGTCATGCGTGAACTTGCCGACGGTATCGCCGACGCCGACTTCCACATCCTCGACCCGGGCGCCCATCTGGTGAACGTCGAGCAGGCAGGTCGCGTGACGGCGCTGATCCGTGCGCACATCACCGGTTCGGAGCAGGTGGGTGCGTATCGTTCGGCAGCGGTCGAGGTGGGTATGCGGATGCGACGTTCGGTGCTCGGGAATGCGCATGTGGACCGTGCGATGGCGCAGGCCACCGCGTTCACACAGCCGTTCCAGGACTTCATCACCCGCACCGCCTGGGGCGATATCTGGGCACGACCCGGCCTCGATCACCACACCCGACGGCTGCTCACCCTCGCGATCCTCACCGCAGTGGGGAACGAGCACGAGCTCGACATGCACATTCGTGCCGCGCTGCGTGCTGGCGTGGATCCCGACGAGCTCATCGAGGTCTTCCTCCACACCGCCGTCTACGCGGGTGTGCCGAACAGCAACCGCGCCTTTGCCATGGGGAAGCAAGCGTTGGCCGACCTCGAGGGCTGACGTCGTGACCGTGAAGCACGCAACGCAAAGGTGAGGCTCGCAACGCCGATGGTCGACCATTAACGTTGCGAGCCTGAGATAAAGGGTGCGAGCCTCAGCCGAGCAACTCCCGCAACACCGCGGCAAAGCCTTCCGGGTCACCGGGGGTGCCGTATCCGTCGGCCGTGAACCCGGCGTGGCCGCCGGGAAACATGGTGAGCTCGACGCCCAGCCGCCGCGCGACCTCCGCTGCTGCGCGAGACCCGACTCGACCACAGAACTCATCGGCCTGCGACGGAACAACTCGACCGCCGATACCCACACGCCGAATCCCGGACCCGGAAATACTGGAGAGCGTCCGAGTTCACCTCGACCGAAGGACCGAATCGTGACCAGCTCCGACGACATGACAACCGATCGTGTTCTGATCGACCTGTACAAGGACCTTCACAGACATCCGGAACTCGGGTTCCAAGAACATCGCACTGCTGCGATCGTGGCCGAGCGATTGAGTGCTCTCGGGTTCGACGTCACCACCGGTGTCGGGAAGACCGGAGTTGTCGGGGTGTTGAAGAACGGCGCCGGCCCGACCGTGCTGCTTCGGGCCGACATGGACGCCCTCCCCGTCAAGGAGGAAACCGGTCTCGACTACGCCAGTACCGCTACCGCCGTCGACGAGCACGGCGAGTCGACACCGGTTGCACATGCCTGTGGCCACGACATGCACACGACGTGCCTACTCGGCGCAGCGCAGATTCTCTCCACCGACACTGCGAGCTGGTCAGGCACTCTGCTGCTCGTCTTCCAGCCGGCCGAAGAGCTGGGCGCGGGGGCCCAGGCAATGGTCGACGACGGGCTGTTCGTCAGGTTCCCCAAGCCGGATGTGGTCCTGGGTCAACACGTGGCGCCGCTTCCCGCAGGGAAGATTGCCGGACACCCGGGGCTTTCGTATGCGGGGTCGGATTCGCTGCGCGTGCGGGTCGTGGGTAGAGGGGCCCACGGGTCGATGCCGGAGGCATCCATCGACCCCATTGTCATAGCGGCCGAGGTGGTCCTGCGTCTGCAGACGATCATCTCGCGTGAGATCCCGAGCACGGCGACTGCAGTGCTCACGGTCGGCTCCGTTCATGCCGGAAATGCGGCCAATGTCATTCCCGGTGAGGCGGAGCTCCAACTGAACATCCGCAGCTACGACGCGGGGGTACGGCAAAAGATCCTCGACAGCGTCGACCGTATTGTTCGCGGTGAATCTGCGACAGCGGGAGCCCCGGAAGAACCTGAGATTACCTCGATCGAGCGGTTCCCGGTGGTCACGAACGATCCTTCCGCCCTGAACAAAACGTTGGATGCCTTCGCTACGTGGTTGGGGGAAGACAAGATCCTCGACCCGGGAGCGGGCGCGGGCAGCGAGGACGTCGGAGTGCTCGCCACGAGTGCGGGTGTGCCCCTGGCATATTGGCTACTCGGCGGAGCCGACCCGTCACTGTTCACTACGGGCGACATGGCGGATCCCGCGCTGCTCCAGGTGCCCTCGAACCACTCGCCGCACTATGCGCCGGTCATCGAACCGACGATGACGATCGGGGTCACGGCCTTGGTCACCGCAGCACGAACCTGGTTGCCGACGACATAGCCGAGTGCCGACGCGAACCCCCCACTACCACCCTTCCGGATTCTACAACCGTCCATATGGATTGTTACAGTGGTGTGCGTGACCGAAGAACAGACTCTTCCTTCCCGCGCCGGACGTCGCGAATGGTCGGCCCTGACCGTCCTCGTCCTCGTCGTGGTGTTGATTGCGGTCGACAACACAGTGCTCTACCTGGCCGTGCCGTCGATGGCCGCCGACATCGACCCCAGTTCGACGCAATTGCTGTGGATCGGCGACATCTACTCGTTCGTGCTGGCAGGTCTGCTCATCACGATGGGCAACCTGGCCGATCGCATCGGTCGCAAACGGTTGCTGCTCATCGGTGCTGCAGGGTTCGGTGTCGCATCCGTCATCGCGGCGTTCGCACCCAACCCCGAAACCCTCATTGCTGCACGCGTTCTGCTGGGCGTGGCAGGCGCGACGCTGATGCCGTCGACGCTGGCGATCATTCGTGCCACATTCCTCGACGCGAAACAACGCACGACGGCGATCGCCATCTGGGCGATGGGCGCCACCGGAGGCGCCGCGATCGGTCCGCTCGTCGGCGGTGTCCTGCTCGAGAACTTCTGGTGGGGTTCGGTGTTCCTGATCAATGTGCCGGTGATGGTGATCGTGCTGGTCGCCGGGCCGATCCTGCTGACCGAGTCGCGCGGTAGCTCCGCTCAGACGATCGACGTGCTCTCCGCATTGTTGTCGATCCTCGCCATCGTTCCGGTGGTGTACGCCGTCAAACACTGGGCCGGTAGTGGACTGGACTGGAGTGTTCCGGTCACCGCGGTGTTCGGGCTGATCATGGGATATTTCTTCGTGCGCAGGCAGATGCGACTGCCGAATCCGCTGCTCGACCTCTCACTGTTCCGGATGCCCGCATTCTCGGGCGCGGTGGCTGCGAACGGCATGGCCATCTTCGCGTTCCTCGGGCTGCTGTACTTCTTCTCGCAATATCTGCAGCTCGTCCGCGAATACGGTCCGCTGAAGGCCGGCCTTGCCGAATTGCCGTCGACGATCGCATCGATGATCGTCATTCTGTTTGTCGGTGCACTCGTGGCACGTATGGGAACCGGTCGCGCGATCGGGCTCGGGCTCGGGGCGGGGGCGATCAGCCTCGCCGGGCTCGGCCTGACCGTTTCGATGTCCAGCTATTGGGGCCTCGGTATCTCGCTGGTCCTCCTCGGCCTCGGTGTCGGTATCGCGATGACACTGTCGACCGACGCCGTGGTCTCCGCGGTGCCCGCGGAACGTGCCGGGGCCGCATCCTCGATCGCGGAGACCGCTTACGAGCTCGGCGGAGCCTTGGGGATCGCGGTGCTCGGATCCGTTCATCTGGCGATGTACCGGTCGCATCTGGATCTGCCCGCAGGCACCGACCCGTCCGACGCGGCGACCGCCGAAGATTCGCTGGTTTCGACTGTCGCGACCGTCCTCGACCCGATCGTGGTCGACCATGCCCGGTCCGCGTTCGCGACAGCGGTGCAGACCACGTCTTTCGTCGCCGCGGTGATCCTTGCGGTGTCGGCCGTGGTGGCCTGGCGTGTGATCCCTTCTCCGCGGGGTGCGACAGTAGGGACCCATGAAGCGCACTGATCAGGTGGTCACCCGAGACAAGGAACGGACCCGCCGAGCGATCCTCGACGCTGCCGAGCAGATGTTCTCCGAGCGTGGGTCGAAGGTAAGTCTCGCCGATATCGCTGCTGCCGCGGGGGTGACCAAGAGCGGGTTGATGCACCACTTCCCGAATCGGGATGCCCTCGTCTACGGCGTGATCGAACACGGCATCGTGCGCATGTGGGAGGAGGTGCACGCCCACATCGAGTTGTCGGAGAACAAGTCCGGCAAATTCACCCGAGGCTATGTGCGTGCACTCACCGGCGGCAGCGACTACCTCATGGACATCTTCAATCCTGGGACGTTGATCGCGACGCTCGGGAGTTCCGCCGAGGTCGAAGCGCTGTATGGGCGTGATGCCGAGAAGTGGGACGCCGCATTCGCTGCCGACGGCTTGCCGTGGCCACGTGTATTGGTCATCCGAGCGGCTGCGGAAGGACTGGCCATCGCCGCGGCGAGCCCGTATCTGTCCAGCGACGACCTCGCTCTCGCGCGTGCGGAACTGCTGGCGCTCACAGACGAGCCCTGAACGTGCGGAATCGGAGCCAGGTTGCGAGCTTCAGCGAGCGACGTTCTGCGAGCGTCCCCGCCCGATGACGTCTGCACGCCGATCCGCGACACGGTCGGGCGTGAAGCTCTCCAACCACGCCCGCGATGTTGCGTTCTCGACCCGCAGGGCGGGGTCGACGAGGTGCTCTTCGGCCCGGCGGTACGACGCGAGCAGGGTGCGGACACCGGGCTGATCGTTGCCAGCGATCGTCGTGGCGAGTTCGAGGGCGGTGTCGAGGAGGGCGTCGTGCTCAACTACTTCGGTGACCAGCCCCACGCGCAGAGCTTCTTCGGCGCCGACGAAATTTCCGGACAGGCTCATGCGCCGGGCGAACCCGCGACCCACCGCGGCGGGCAGGCGTGACGTCAGGCCCCAGCCCGGGAGTACACCGACGCGGGCATGGGTGTCGGCGAATCGTGCCCGCTTCGAGGCGATGAGAATGTCGCAGGCGAGCGCGAGTTCGAGGCCGCCGGTGATGGCGGCGCCGTTGATCGCACCGATCACCGGCTTCGTCAGGGGCGCCCAGGGATGCCCGACGGGAACGTCGTCGTCCTCCACCTTCAGGAGCGTGTTGCCGCCCGATCCGAGTTCTTGTAGGTCGAGGCCCGCGCAGAAGGCGGGGTCGGAGCCGGTGAGGATGACGACGCTTGTCCGGTCGTCGGCGTCCGCTGCGGCGAGTTCCGCGCGCAGGGTGTCGATGAGCGCCGAGCTGAGCGCATTGCGTTGCTGCGGTCGGTTGAACGTGAGAACGCGGACGGGACCGCGTTGTTCGACGAGCAGGATCGATTCCGACACAACTTCTCCTCAGTGCTCTCGTGCTGCGACTTGACCTCTGTCTACCCGACCGGAGACGTTCGGCGCTATCGGGGCCGGGGCAGTCCGCGCAGCACCTCCAATACCCGGTGGAGTGCGGGAGCGATGTTGTCGCGTCGCCACGCGAGCGCGATCGGAAGTACCGGGCCGCCGTCGAGCGGGATGTACTGCACGCCGTCGACGGTGATGTGCGCGGTCGACGACACGACGACGGCGATCCCCACCCCCGCGCCGACGAGGGCCAGGAGGCTGTACGGGTCGGGGGCTTCACGAGCGATGGTCGGTGCGAATCCCGCTGAGGCGCACACGGTGAAGGTGGCGTCGCGCACGAGTGAGCCGTGCGCTGCGGGATAGACCACCAGCCGCTCACCTGCGAGATCGCCGGGTTCGAGAGTGTCGCGGTCGGTGAGTCGATGCCCGGCCGGTACCGCGACCATCAGGGATTCGTGTCGCACGGTCTCGGTGGCGAAGTCACCGGGGACGGGGAGACCGACGATGCCCATGTCGAGCAGGCCCTGGGCGACGAGATCGAGCACCTCACCCGAATAGGTCTGCGGACGCAGATCGAGTTCGATGCCGGGATGGCGATCCGCGAGCGCCCGGGTCAGTTCGGACAGCACGGCGTAACCGCTCGCGCCGCCGAATCCGGCGCTGACCACGCCGGTCTCTCCGGCCGCGGTCGATCGCACTACCGCGCGTGCCACCTGGAGCTGTGCTGCGATTACCCGCGCGGGGGCCAATAATGCGGTGCCCGCGGCGGTGAGCTGCACCGATCTGGTGGTGCGCTCGAACAATCGGGCGCCGAGCTCTCGTTCGAGGGTGCGGATCATCTGGCTCAGCGGCGACTGTGCGATGTGCAGTCGTTCCGCGGCGCGTCCGAAATGCAGTTCCTCGGCAACCGCGAGGAACGCCTGCAGCTGACGGAATTCCATGTCGCCCTCAACTCAGTGGAATATCAACATAATCATGTCGAATTAGGTCTTGGACTTTACACGATCGTCCGTCGATAGTGATACACGCCTCATTCATTCGCGGACATGGCCCGCACGACACGCCTCGGAGTGCATCGTGAATCCAACCCCAGAGCACACCGCGCACGACACAAAAGCTGCGCGCCGAGCCGGCGTGACCGCCTTCGTCGGCACCACGATCGAGTGGTTCGACTTCTACATCTACGGCACGGCGTCCGCGCTGGTGCTGGGCAAGCTGTTCTTCCCCGATGTCTCCCCGGCAATCGGCACGCTGGCCGCATTCGCGACCTTCGCGGTCGGATTCATCGCACGACCACTCGGCGGCGTCGTCTTCGGCCACTTCGGCGACAAGTTCGGACGCAAGAACGCCGTCATCACCACCCTCGCGATCATGGGCATCGGCACTGTCGGCGTGGGCCTGCTGCCGACCTACGCCCAGATCGGTATCTGGGCGCCCATTCTCCTGGTCCTGTTGCGCGTGTTGCAGGGCATCGCGATGGGCGGGGAATGGGGAGGTGCCGTCCTCATCGCCACGGAATTCGCTCCACCACGCAAGAAGGTGCTCTACGGCGCGTTCGCGCAGCAAGGATCACCTGTGGGCAATCTCCTTGCGACAGTGGCCTTCCTCGGCCTGACCGCGATGTCCGATGCCGCATTCGAAGGCTGGGGTTGGCGGATCCCGTTCGTTGCCTCCGCCGCACTGGTGGTCGTGGCCCTCTACATCCGGCTGCGGATCCAGGAAACCCCCGAGATGAAGGCGGCAGTCGAGTCCCAGGAGAAGAAGCGTCTTCCGCTGGCCGAGGTGCTCAGCACGCACAAGACGGTCTTGCTGCTCGGAGTCGGTGCGGTGGTCGCCGGTGTCGCGATCACCTACGTCAAGACGACCTTCGCGCTGGCCTGGGCCACGACGGATCTCGGATTCGACCGGGGCGACCTTCTGCTCGTCATCACCCTCGCGCTGGTCGCGCAGGTCATCGTGCAGCCGTTCGGCGCCATCCTCGCCACCCGGATCGATGTGCGTCGAGCAGTGCTGTGGATGTTGATCCCCGAGCTCGTCGTCCTGCCGCTGATGTTCGTGCTCATCCAGACCGGCTCGCTCACCTGGGCGATCATCGGCATGGTCCTCGCAACGGCGCCGCACGCGATGTACTACGCGGCGCTGGCGGGCATCCTCGCGCAGGTGTTCCCCACTCACATCCGTTACACGGGAATCTCGCTGTCGTACCAGCTGTCGACGGCAATCTTCGCGGGTACAGCTCCGATGGTCAGCCAGTTCCTGCTCAATCGCACCGGAACGATCTGGCCGGTCGTCGGACTCGGGCTCGGATACGTTCTGCTCTCGCTGGTCTGCATGACAGCGCTCCTGCGCCGATCGGCCACCGCGTCCGGTGCCGACGCCGAACCTGCGGACCCCGCGCCCGCCCGCGCACCCGCTGCCACCCACTGACTTCCGCCGAGAACACACTGCCGAAAGGACGACGATGAACTACGCACACGAGGATCCCGCACTCCGGGCAGTGCTCGACCGGTGGATCGACGAACCCGACCGTGAACTCACCGAGCGTCTCCTCGACCGCCTCGGCGCCGACGCCGCACAGCGACTCGATGCACTCGCCGCCACCGCCAATGCGCACCCCCCGACACTTCGCCAATACGACTGCGACGGCGAGCGCATCGACACCATCGACTACCACCCCGCCTATCTGGAACTGTGCCGCGCCGCGTACTCGGAGTACGGACTCTCTGCGCTCTCGCATCGCCCTGTTCACGGCTGGACGGACGTGCCCCCGCATCTCGTCAAGTACCTCGCGTCCTACCTGTTCGTGCAGGCCGAGTTCGGGCTCGCATGCCCGGTGTCGATGACCGATGCCGCTGCCCGCACGCTGCGCATGTTCGGTGATCCCGACGTGTTCGGGCCCTACATCGACGGACTGACCTCCACCGACCCGGACGCGGCGCTGACCGGCGCGATGTTCATGACCGAGACGCAGGCCGGAACCGATATCGCGCAGACCGAGACCCGCGCCGAGCGCGACGGCACGGCGTGGCGCCTCACGGGCCGTAAATGGTTCGCCTCCAACCCGGACGCCGACGTCATCGTCACGCTCGCTCGGTTCCCCGGCGGCACCGAGAACTCCACGCGCGGCGTGGGAATGTTCATGGTGCCCAAGCGACTTCCCGACGGAACGCGGAACTCCTACACGATCGACCGCCTCAAGGACAAACTCGGCACCCGCTCGATGCCCAGCGGTGAAGTCACGCTGCACGGCGCATACGCCCTGCAGGTCGGCGAACTCGACCGCGGTTTCCGTCAGATGACCGAGATGCTCAACACCTCCAGGCTCTCCAACGCGATGCGTTCCAGCGCGCTCATGCGCCGCGCGCTGCGGGACGCGGTCGAACACACCCGGGTTCGGGAAGTGTTCGGCAAGACCCTGTTCGACCAGCCACTCATGCGCGCGACACTGCTGCCGCTCGCACTCGACGCCGAGGCAGCACTCGCACTCGTCGCCTACAGCGGAGCCACCCTCGACCGTGCCGACCGCGGTGACGACGCTGCACGCAGCATCGTCCGGATCCTCACCCCCGTCGCGAAGCACTACATATGCAAGCGTGCGCGCACTGTCACCGGCGAGGCGATGGAGATCCGCGGCGGCAACGGGTACATCGAGGACAGGGTGTTCGCGCGGCTCGTCCGCGACTCGCACCTCGGGTCCATCTGGGAGGGCTCGAGCAACGTCATCGCCCTCGACGTCCTGCGCTCCATGCGCAAGAACGGTGCACACCGAGTCCTGGCGGTAGCGATGCGCGCGATCCTAGAATCCGCGGGAGGCGACTGCGCACCCGCCGTCGCGGAACTGTGGGAACGGTGGGATGCGCTCGAAGCCAAGGGGGAGGAACTGCTCGCGAGCGACGACGTGCGCGCTCAAACCCTCTGCGCCACCTACACGGACGATCTCGCGCGCACCGTGATGGCCACCCTGCTCGTCGACCTCGCGTCCGACCGCATCGCGCGTGGTCGCGGATACCGGTCGCTGCTGGTGGCGAACGCCTATCTCAGCGGCCTTGCCGGCGAACCGAATGCCGTCGCGCTGGCACACCTCGATGCCGTCGTCGACGGCACCGACATCGACCCATCCGTTGCGCACGCCGCGGCGACGGACTCACTTGCAGGAGCACGCTGATGACCGAGAATCCCGTCACCGGACCGGCGCCCCTCGCCGGAGTCAAAGTGGTCGATCTGTCCAAGATCCTGGCCGGACCGTACGCAACGATGTCGTTCGCCGACCTCGGCGCCGACGTGACCAAAGTGGAGCATCCCGACGGCGGCGACCCCACACGCACGTGGGGCCCCCCTTTCGTCGGGGACGACGCCACCTACTATCTCGCGGTCAACCGCGGCAAGAAGTCGGTGACCCTCGACCTGAAATCGGAGGAAGGGCAGCGGATCGTCCACCGGATGCTCGAGGACGCCGACGTCGTCGTGGAGAACTTCAAACCGGGCAGCGGACTGCAGAAGATCTTCGACTATCGCGCACTGTCGGAACGGCACCCGCATCTCGTCGTCCTGCACATCTCGGCGTTCGGCGACGAAGGACCTTTGGCGGACCAGCCGGGCTACGACATGGTCGCGCAGGCCGCAGGCGGGCTGATGTCGTTGACCGGCGAGCCGGGTGGCGCACCCATGAAGTCCGGTTACGCGATGGGTGACCTCGGCGCAGCCCTGTTCGGTGTGATCGGCGTGCTCGCGGCCCTGGTCGAACGGAGCCGGACGGGACGTGGCCAGTACGTCACCACATCGCTGTTCGAATGCCAGCTCGCGATGCACGTCAACTGGGCGACCAACTACTTCGCGACGAAACAGCGCCCGCATGCCCTCGGCTCCGCGCATCCCAATCTTGCCCCGTACCAGGCATATCCGGCCAGCGATGGCTATTTCGTCGTCGCCGTCGGCAACGACGGATTGTGGGATGCCCTGTGCCGGGCGATGGGTCGCGCAGAACTTGCGATCGACCCGCGGTTCCACCGCAACCGAGACCGCATCGAGCACCGCGACGAACTCGAGCAGGTGCTCACCGAGGCATTCGCCGCGAATACCGTCGAGTACTGGTGCCGGGTACTCGAGGAACACGCGGTGCCGGTCTCGCCGATACGACACCTCGACGAGATCTACGACGACCCGCACACCGCCGCGATCGGCATGATCGGCACCGTCGAGCACCCCTCGGGCCCGCTCGAGCAGATCGCCTTCCCCGTCAACTTCGGGGGAGCGCGTCCACCGCTGCGTTCGGCGCCGCCGGCGCACGGTGAGCACACCGACGACGTGCTGGAGAGGTATCGGACCGCCCCCGTCTGACATTTGTCCTGATTCGGGTGTCGGTAGCGTCGCCATGTGCAGGAAGATCCCTATGTGCCCTGATCAGCTCGCTGCCTCGTGCATTTAGGTGGTCTGTGGTGGTCTCGTTGATAGGCAGTGGCAATGCTGTGCTGGTGGTCGGCTTTTCAGGGGGCATCTTCGCCGCCCAACGTCGATTGCGGACAGTGGGAGATAGATGTGGACGCTCAGATGAGTGTTGCGTTGTATGCCGCGAGGTGGGATCTGATCAACTCCGTCCCGGCGCGGTCATCGAGCGTGATCGGGCCCCGGGACACGGTCATCAGGTCATGCAGCCTCACGCCTGCATGGGATGTGATTGTCATGATGACGGAGAACTTGTCCTCGTCATTGCGTGCCCGGTACTTGATGCCGAGCACGCCGTCGGTCCCGCGCAGGATGGATGCTGCCCAGTCTCGGGTGGTCCGGTAGTCGACGGGGTCGCATTTCGTCGGCCAGGTGTCTTGGCCGATCGCTGCCAGATGAGAGCCGTGCAGCAGTGCGACCGGGACATCGTCGGTGACGGTGACCTGGGACAGGACTCGACCGGCCAGCTTGGCCTTCCTCAGGATTCTGGGAACGTGATCATCCAACGGCAGCGACCGGCAGTAGGTCTCCGCTATACACGTGGAGATGTCCTCCCCGAAATAGCTGTAGTGGTACGACCCGTCGGACGAGTCGAACCGTCCGCCTCCCGCTCCCGCCGGGGTCGGATTCAGGGTCAGGGCTCCCCGGTTCGGGTCGCCGGAGTGGATACGCCAGAGCGTGGTTCCGGCGGTGAGCGACCCGATGTGCGCGGTGACTGATGCCGGTGGTGGGCGGTTAGGCAATGTCGTCCGCGATCTCGGCATCCAGCAACGCGCGCACGGCGTCGAGCGATCCCTCGTTCAGAAGTTGGGCTGGAGACTTGCGGTCTTCGGCCGACGGGTTGGGTGAGAGCCACCATGACGCGACACCCCACGGGTCATCTCGGGCACCGAGATCCACGTTGCCTTTCCGCGCTACCTGATTCGCCTCGTCGGACTGCGAGAACTGAAACTCCGGATACCGGAACTTCCCGGCCCGTTTGAGTCCGATGACTTCGCCTTTGGCGCTGAGTTTGCGTAGCGCATCGCTGGGGTTGGTCCAGTTCTTGTTGTACTGGTTTGCGACCTCTTTGGCGGACAGGTGCGGGAACGACAGGATGTGTTCGACGGCGTCGCCCAGGACTGTCTTTTCGTCGAGGATGTCGTCCGATTCGATGAGTTCGAGGATCGGGTCGTCTCGATCGATCCGTCCGGCGAGCATGATGCGGGTGACCCTGTCGGCGATCAGGCGCATGCTTGGTCTCCTGTACAGCTCGGCTCGCATCCGGGCGATGAATTCGTGGTCGCTTGTGCTGCTGCGTTGTGGTTGTGGATCTGGCTGGTAGCTCGAGCCTGAGGTCTTGTGTGCCATGTCCCTCCTCGGTGCCCGGACGGGTGCCCTGAACACGATTCTATATAGAAGTCTACTGTAGATTGATCGGGCAGTGGCAGCGCGCGGAAAGAGCTCCCACTGTCATTGAGCCCACCTGACCTTGCCGGGTACCTGGACCGCTGCCGGCAGGCGCAGTGCGGGCGCCGGTGGGAAGCACTGTGATCGCCGCCGCGGGCGCGGGGGCGCGCGGAGGTCGCCTTCGTGGTAGCCGAGATGCCGGAATCCGCTCGGTGTGCACCGGCCACGGGTAGCTGATGTTCGATTCGATGTCGACTTTGCGCATGGCCTCGATGACGGCGTCGCTGTGTGGGTGTTGTTCGGGCTGGTGCCCGGCAGTCGGAACCCTCCGGGTTGCTCGAGGTCGGACAGCAGCCCTTCATGGCGTCGGGCGACGGCGTTGCGGCCCGCAGTGTAATGGTCGAGGCGGGTCAGCTTGTGCCCCAGGATGTCCGCTTGCACCTCGCGGAGGCGGGAGTTGTGTCCGGATGAGGGGCGCTCGTACCGCGCGTCCCGTCTGACATTTGTCATCGTGATCTTGTGACAGGCGGGGATCGCGGCGCACCCCGCGACGCAGCAGACTCCTGATCATGGACAACATGGATGGCGCAGCCATCGAGCTGCGCGGCGTCGTCAAGAGTTTCCGGCCCCGTGGCGGCGACGAAGTACGCGCCGTCGACCACCTCGACCTGACCGTGCAGCGCGGCGAAGTCGTCGCGCTGCTCGGCCCGAACGGCGCGGGCAAGACCACCACCCTCGACATGGTGCTGGGCTTCACCGAACCCACCGCCGGAGTGGTGTCGGTCTTCGGGAAACCGCCACGGCACGCCATCGCCGCAGGCCAAGTCTCTGCGGTACTCCAGACCGGAGGGCTGTTGCGCGACCTCACCGTCCGCGAGACCGTGCAGATGATCGCCTCCACCTTCCCCGAGCACCGCGACGTCGACGAGGTCCTCGAGCGGGCCGGGGTCGCGACACTTTCGGGCCGCATGGTGTCGAAGTGCTCGGGCGGTGAACAGCAACGATTGCGTTTTGCCCTCGCCCTGCTACCCGACCCCGACCTGATCGTCCTCGACGAACCGACCGCGGGGATGGACGTCGGAGCGCGCCGCGACTTCTGGACGACGATGCACGCCGAGGCCGACCGAGGACGCACCGTTGTCTTCGCCACCCACTACCTCGAAGAGGCCGACTCGTTCGCGGATCGCATCGTGATGGTCGCCGGGGGGCGCGTCGTCGCCGATGGCCCGACCTCCGAGATCCGTGCGCTCGCGACCGGACGGATCGTCTCCGCCGACATCGCCCACGGACGCGAAGACGACGTGCGCGCGGTGTTGGCGTCGCACCCCGGTGTCGCGGGTATCTCCGTGATGGGCAACCGGATCGAAATCAGGGCAACGGATTCCGACGGGGTGGCCCGCACGCTCCTTGTCGACCTCGGTGCCACCAACCTCGAAATCACCGGTGGTTCGCTCGAAACCGCGTTCCTCACACTCACCGAGAAGGTGCCCGCATGACAACTACGTTCATCCGCCTCGAATTGCGCCGCAAGTTCCGTGATTACGTGAGCGTCTTCTTCATCGCGATCCTGCCCGCCTTCTTCTACATCATCTTCGGTGCATCGCAGTCGTATTCGTCCGAATCGGCCGGCCACGGCAACGTCGCCATGTACATCATGATCTCGATGGCCGCATACGGCGCGGTCACCGCGACCACCGGCATCGGCGGGATGGCCGCCGTCGAACGCATGCAGGGGTGGGGACGTCAACTCGGTCTGACGCCACTGACGGATGCGGGATTCGTCGCGATGAAAGCGACCGTCGCGCTGGTGTTCGCCGCCATTCCCATCGCACTGATCTTCATCCTGGGTGTGTTCACGGGAGCATCGGGGGAGTGGAAGGCCTGGATCCTGAGTTCGATCGCCGTGCTAGTCGGTGCCGCCGTGTTCTCCGTGTACGGCCTGATGTTCGGCCTCGCATTCCGATCGGAGGCCGCTGTCGGCGCCGCGAGCGGCAGCCTGGTGGTTCTCGCATTCCTCGGCAACATCTTCATTCCGCTCTCCGGCACCATGCTCGCCATCGCGAAGTTCACGCCGCTCTACGGCTACGTGGCGCTCGCCCGGTACCCTCTGACCGAGGGCGTCCTGATCGACAGCAACGGCAACCCCCTACCTGCCGAACCGCTGTGGGTACCGGCGCTCAACTTGTCGGTGTGGGCGGTGATCTTCGTGGTTCTCTCGACCTACCTGGTGAAACGAGGGCGGGGCCGGCAGTGACCGAAAGCGGACGAACGGACGAGGACCCGTGGGCTCGGTTCGGATGGTTCATGGCCACCGTGTGGCTACTGTTCCTGATCTACCCCCTGTCCGAGGTGGTGACCACAGGATCGGCCCTCGGCAGGACGCTCGGCAGTGCGGGCATCGCCGCATTCGCGATCGTGTACATCCACGGCTTCCGTTCGCTCTATACCGAGAAGGCACCCCCGGCCCGTATCGCGGCCATCCACTTACCGCTACTGGTGCTGCTGATCTGCGCTGTGAGCCTGCACATCGGTACGGCCGCACTGGGTATGGGTGCTTTCGTCGTGTCCTTCGCGATGTTCACGCTGACGTTCGTGCCGAGGATGATCGTCCTCGCTGTCGTCGCCGCTGTATGCCTGCTGGTGCCGTGGTGGAACGGCACCCTTCGTGACGACTTCTTCTATACGTTGATCGTCGTGCTGGTGGGTGGGATCACCGCGGTGATCCGCGCAGTCGGCGACCGCGACGACGAATACAACGCACTGCGCAACGAACTCGTGATCGCCGACGAACGCGACCGCGTCGCCCGCGACGTGCACGACGTCCTCGGCCACAGCCTCACCGCAGTCACCGTGAAAGCCGAACTGGCCGAACGACTCGTCGACGTCGACCCGCAACGAGCGAAAGCGGAGCTCGCTGCGATCCGTTCCCTCACCCGCGAAGCCCTCGGTGAAGTGCGGGCCACGGTCACAGGGCTGCGTGTCGCGCGGCTCGGCGACGAACTCGACCGCGCAGGCACCGCACTCGGCGACGCCGGGATCGACGTCGAAATACGCGGCGACGCCTCCGTCGTCGACCCCCGCTATCGCCTTGTGCTCGGCTGGGTGCTGCGAGAAGCGGTCACCAATGTGGTGCGGCACAGCAACGCGTATCACTGCAAGATAGACCTCGACGGACATTCGTTGCGCGTCACCGACGACGGTGTGGGCACCGACGGCATTCGCGAGGGCAACGGCCTGCGAGGTCTACGCGATCGAGTCCGATCGGCAGGCGGGAAGTTCACCGTCGGTACAGGACCCGCGGGGGCAGGCACAGAGCTGAAAGTGGAGTTCGGATGATTCGCGTGTTGTTGGCCGACGACCAGGCACTCGTGCGCGGCGCGTTGGCAGCCCTGCTCGGACTCGAAGGGGACATCGAGGTCGTCGCCGAAGTAGGCAGAGGCGACGAGGTCATCGCCGCAGCACGGTCGAGCAACGCCGAAGTGTGCCTGCTCGACATCGAAATGCCGGGGCTCGACGGGATCACGGCGGCCGGGGAACTCGCCCGCGAACTACCCGACGTGCGGTCGCTGATCGTCACCACCTTCGGCAGACCCGGTTACCTTCGCTCTGCCCTCGAAGCGGGTGCGTCGGGGTTCGTCGTCAAAGACACGCCCGCCGCCGAACTCGCCGAAGCGGTGAGGCGAGTTCGGCGAGGCGAACGTGTCGTGGATCCGGCGCTGGCCGCCGAGTCCATCGCCGGTGGCAACAACCCCCTCACCGACCGCGAACGCGACGTGCTGCGCGCGGCATTGGACGGTGTGCCCGTCGCCGCGATCGCCTCAGCTGTGCACCTGTCGCAGGGGACGGTGCGCAACTACCTGTCGTCGGCGATCGGGAAGACGGGGACGACGACGAGGGTCGAAGCGGCACGGCGAGCCCAGCAGAACGGGTGGATCTGAGCGTGATGCCCGCGCTCGGGCGCCTGGCGGCTACTCGGGCCGGCCATCAGGCCGGGGCGCCGATCCGAACCTTGCCAGCGCACGCAACCGCACCCAATCGACCGGAGGCGGTGACGGTTTGGTGCCCGGACGCTCACGTGGCACCCGCACCCGCAGCGCCCCCGGTTCGATCGTGCACCGCACCGGCGTGGTCAACAGGAGAGACTCACCGTCCACCCCCACCGAGATCTCGGCTGTGTCGGCGTCGATGATCACCTCGGACGTCTCGTGCTGGGTCAGGCCGCGCGCATGAGTCCGTCGTAGCAGGGAGACTGCCTGGCCGGCACCGGCGACCGACACCGTCACGACGCCGAGCAGCCCCCGGTCGAGCCGGTCCCGGCGACTCATGCCCGCGAGGTCGCTTCCGCCGTAACGGTTGTTGCTCACCAGCACGGCCTGCGGGGAGCGGACGGTGACGTCGCCGATCTGCGCGACCAGGTTCGGACCGGACTGTCCGGCAAGCAGATCCGGAAGCATCTTCAGCACGGTCCGAGTCTTGTCGTCTCGGTAGGCGGGGCTACGTACCACCTCGGCGTACACACCGAACGACGCGTTGTTGACGAATGCCCGCCCGTTGATCCGCCCGAGATCGATGCGAATGTCGACGCCGTCGCGGAGCGCGTCGAGGCACCGCGTGGGATCGTCGCGATCGAGCCCGAGGTCCATCGCGAAATGATTGCGTGTCCCGGCGCTGATCACCATGAACGGCACCCGAAACTCGGCGGCGACCGCAGCGACACGTGCCTGGGTGCCGTCGCCGCCGGCAACGCCGAGCAGATCTGCGCCGTTCATGACTGCCCGGCGGGCGAGTTCATCGACGGCGGAAAAGTTCGTCTCGTCGAGCAGAACCACTTCGGCGCCGAGTTTCTCCGCTTTGTGCTGAAGATCGAACCGCGTGGCCTTTCCACCCCCGGATCGGGGGTTCATGATGAGGAACGGGTGGCTCGGTGGTGTTGCCGGGATCTCCAACATCACCTCGTCAGAAGCCTTGCGTCGCAACGCTGCACGAGCGCAGGCCGTAGCGAGGGCTGCGAGGGCCAGCGCCGCGATCACCACCGCGAGCAGATTCGCCCGGATGAAGAACACGAATACCGTCAGCGGTGCGAGCACCGCTACGGCCAAGGCCGCCCAGCGCAGCGAACCACGGCCGGCGAGGAACCAGTACAGCGCGGCCGCGAAAACCACCGCACCGCCGACCCCGATGAGGAGAATTCCCATCGTGCTCAGCAGACCGGCGAACAGCACGGGGACGACGACGGCGAGGAATGCGAGGGCGAAGGCGGCACGCGCCCACCAGCGTCGACCGGGTGTTCCGTTCTCGATGATCAGAGTTTCGGGCATGCCGGCCCACCTCTCGCACGCTGGCCCACGGTAGCTATCCGAGTATCGTGTTACGTCGGAATTGTGCCGTTATGCCGTCGAACCGTCCACAAAGGCGCACACTTGATTCCGTCCAATACATATTCGAGACGGGAACAGTCATGGCCGGAGAGCCGGATACCAAGCAGGCTGTCGCCAAGGGAACCGCCATGGGCGCAGCAATTCTTCTTGTCACCGTCGGTGTCCTGCAGATATTCCAGGGCATCGCGGCCATCGCCAAGGACGAAGTGTTCGTCACCGGCATCGAGTACATCTACAAGTTCGACTTCACCACGTGGGGATGGATCCACCTGATCCTCGGCATCCTCGTCACGCTGACGGGTCTGGTTCTGTTCACGGGCGCTCTCTGGGCGCGGTTCGCGGCGATCTGCATCCTCTGCTTGTCGATCGTCGCCAACTTCCTGTGGCTGCCCTACTACCCATGGTGGTCGATCCTGATCATCGCACTCGATGTCGTCGTCATCTGGGCAATCGCGACATGGAGCCCTGACCGGGTCAGCTCCGACCGGGTCGATTCCGGCCGGGTCTGATCGAGGCGAGTGCCGATGTCCGCTTCCGGTGTGGTCGCGCACCCGTCCCGTGAAGAGCGAGCACGGCGCGGTCGTGCTGCCCGGAAGATGACTCCGTTGGAGGCGCTCGCCGAAGTCGACACGGACTCCGCACGCGACCCGATCGGTTTGCTCGAGCAGCAGGCGATGTCACGAGTCCGAGAGCTCGTGCCGGTGCGGTACGGGCGGATGTCGGCCTCGCCCTTCCCGTTCTATCGGGGCGCGGCCCTCGTGATGGCCGACGACTTGTCGCGCACCCCGAACTCAGGTCTGCACACGCAGCTGTGCGGAGACGCGCATCTGAGTAATTTCGGGATCTTCGCGACTCCGGAACGCAAGCTGGCATTCGACGTCAACGATTTCGACGAAACCTACCCCGGCCCGTTCGAATGGGACGTCAAGAGGTTGGTGGCGAGCCTGGCCGTCGCGGGTCTCGAGAACGGGTACCGCCGAAAGCACATCAAACGGATCACACGGGCGTGCGCCGCCGAGTATCGGGAGACGATGCTCGTCCAGGCGGGGCGCGGCAATCTCGCGGTGTGGTACTCGCACATCGAGCCGACGACCGATCTCGTCGAGCTGCGGGACGTACTCGACACGACGATGAAGAAACGCACCCGCAAGATGCTCGAGAAGTCCAAGACCCGCGACAGCGTCCAGGCGTTGAGCAAACTCACCGAGGTCGTGAACGGAGAGCGGAAGATCATCCACAATCCGCCGCTGATCGTTCCGCTCGAGGAAGCCCTGGCCGTTGGTGACACCGCGGCGCTGTACGAAGAGTTGCATCAACGCATGTGCGCGTACCGGTCGACGCTGCAGTGGGACCGTCGCGTCCTGCTCGAACAGTTCGAGTTCGTGCAGGCAGCGCGCAAGGTGGTCGGTGTCGGCAGCGTCGGTACCCGGGCGTTCATCTTCCTGCTGGTCGGCGCCGACGACGGAGACCCGCTGTTCCTGCAGGCGAAAGAAGCGCAGAAGTCGGTGCTGTCCGGATACGTCGACGGCCCGACGTTCCAGAACGAAGGTGAACGGGTCGTCAACGGCCAGCGGCTGATGCAGGCGACCAGCGACATCTTCCTCGGCTGGGAACAGGGTCCCGGCGTCGACGGTGTGCGACGCGACTTCTACCTACGGCAGTTGCGCGACGGCAAGGGGTCGGCCGCGGTCGAGGTGATGTCGCCGGAAGGACTGGCCCTGTACGGACGGCTGTGCGGACGGACCCTGGCCTACGCGCACGCCCGCAGCGGCGACCGCATCGCCATCGCCGAATACCTCGGATCCGGCACCGAATTCGACGAGTCGATGGTGGCCTTCGCGAAAACGTACGCGGCGCGCAATCTCGACGATCATGCGCTGCTGATCGACGCGATCGGTCAGGGAAGGATCACCGCCCGACCCGGCCTGTGAGACGAGTCATCGCCCGGGGCCGGATTCATCGATCGCGATGTGGAGGAAGCAGTTCCGCGATCAAGGACTGCACCTTGGTCTTGATCTCGTCCCGGATCGGACGTACCGATTCGACGCCCTTGTCTGCGGGATCCTCGAGTACCCAGTCGCGGTAGCTCGTGCCCGGGAACACGGGGCACGTGTCGCCGCAGCCCATGGTGATGACGACATCGGAGGTCTGCACAGCGTCGACGGTGAGGATCTTCGGGTTCTCTGCAGAGATATCGATACCCACCTCCGCCATCGCCTCGATCGCGGCGGGGTTCACCCTCTCTGCCGGGGCGCTCCCGGCGGAACGGACCTCGATCGCGTCCCCGGCAAGCGCGGTGAGGAAGCCTGCCGCCATCTGCGACCGGCCCGCGTTGTGGACGCAGACGAACAGGACGGACGGTGTCTCGCTCATGAGGTGATCCGTTTCGGGTCTGGTGTTTTCGGAGAGAACCGGGAGCGCAGCGCGAGGGAGACGTAGACGAGGCCCACGAGAACGGGCACCTCGATGAGCGGGCCGACGACCCCGGCGAGCGCTTGCCCGCTCGTGACACCGAACGTCGCGATCGCGACAGCGATCGCGAGTTCGAAGTTGTTGCCTGCGGCCGTGAACGCGAGGGTCGTGGTGCGTTCGTAACCCAGGTCGATCGATTTGCCGAGCACATAACCACCGCCCCACATCAGGGCGAAGTACGCGAGGAGCGGGAGCGCGATGCGTGCGACGTCCCACGGCTGCGACGTGATCTGCCGACCTTGCAGCGCGAACAGGATCACGATCGTGAAGAGCAGTCCGTACAGCGCCCACGGCCCGATCTTCGGGAGGAAGCGGTCCTCGTACCATTGGCGTCCCTTCGCCTTCTCACCGAAACGGCGGGTGAGGAATCCGGCGACCAGAGGGATGCCGAGAAAGATCAGCACCGACTTCGCGATCTGCCACGGCGACACGTCGAGCGTGGTCTGTTCGAGCCCTAGCAGGCCGGGCAGCACCGACAGATAGAACCAGCCGAGCACGGCGAACATGATCACCTGGAACAGTGAGTTGATCGCGACCAGCACGGCGGCGGCTTCCCGGTCTCCGCAGGCGAGGTCGTTCCAGATGATCACCATGGCGATGCAGCGGGCGAGACCGACGATGATCAGGCCCGTGCGGTACTCGGGCAGGTCGGGGAGCATGAGCCACGCCAGCGCGAACATCAATGCGGGGCCGAGCACCCAGTTGAGCACCAGCGAGGAGATCAGCAGCTTGCGGTCGCCGGTGACGGTGTCGAGGCGGTCGTAGCGGACCTTCGCGAGCACCGGATACATCATGATCAGCAGGCCGAGAGCGATCGGTAGTGAGATGCCGTCGATCTCGATGATGCTCAGTACGTCGCCCAGACCCGGAATGATCCGGCCGAGCAGGAGTCCGGCGACGATCGCCAAACCGATCCACACCGGCAGGAATCGATCCAGCGTCGAGAGCTTGGCGACGACCGGGTCGTGGGTCGAGGTGCTCACGCGGTCACCTCCGGTGCACACGCCGATCCTGCGATCACACCGGTTTCGATCGCCAGCACGGCCGACAGCTGCTCTAGCGCGGACGGGATCACCCGGTAGTAGACCCATGTGCCGCGACGGTCACAGTCGAGGATTCCTGCCTCGCGTAGCACCTTCAGGTGATGTGAGAGCGTCGGCTGCGACAGGTCGAACGACGGCGCGATATCGCAGACGCAACTCTCCCCGTTCTCGTGGCTGGCGATGAGGCTCAGCATGCGCAATCGCACGGGGTCGCCGAGGGCTTTGAACATGCGGGCGAGGTCGGTCGCCGAGCCGGAATCGAGTGGTTCGCGGACGAGGGGAGCGCAGCAGGGTTCGCTGACGCTCGACTGATTCGACATGTGTCTATATTGACGATTATCGATATTCTGCGTCAAACGCACACGGGCGGAGCATGTAGCTGCCGGTCTACGGCTTCGCTTCGGTGCTTTCGGCCGCAGGCTGCTCGGCCGGGGGCTCTTCGTCCGCACGAATCGGCCGGGCGAAGCACAGTGAAGCAACGAACCCGACGGCCAGCACCGCCGCGGGCAGCAGTGTCGACTCGGCCATCGCCGAGCTGAAACCGTCGCGGACGAATTCCGGAATCTCGCCGGCCATGCCCTCCATACCACCGCCCCCACCGGACAGCCCGTTGGCAGACAGGCGCGCGGTGATGAGAGCGCCGATGGCAGCGCTACCGAGGACAGCACCGACCTGCCGGGTGGTGTTGTAGATACCCGAGCCCGCGCCCGCCTGATGCGGCGGCAGGTTGCGTGTTGCGGTCGCGGCAAGCGGCGACCAGATGAAGGCGTTGGCGATGCCCATCAACGAGATCGGCAGCAGCAATTCCCAGATCGCTACGTGCGGGGTCATCACCAGTGCCAGCCAGGCCAGCGAAATTGCGAGCATCAGGAACCCGGGTGCCGCGATGTAACGCGGATGCGTGCGGTCCACCAACTTTCCGACGACCGGCGCGAGCACACCGGACAGCACAGCCATCGGCACCATCAGCAGAGCGGACCCCGTCGGGGACAGTCCGCGCACACTCTGCGCATAGAACATCAGGGGCAGCATCATCGAGGTGATCGAGAAGCCCATCGACGTGATCGCGATGTTGGCCATCGAGAAGTTGCGGTCGCGGAAGAGAACCAAGGGGAGCAGGGGCTCGTCCTTGTTGCGCGACTGGTTCCAGACGAACAGCGCGAGTAGGACGAGTCCGGACCCGATCATCAGCCAGATCCGCAGCGACCAGTCGTAGGTGTTGCCCTCCTGCAGACCGAACACCAGAAGGAACATGCCCGCAGCGCTCAGTACGACACCGGGGATGTCGAACTTGTGCGGGTGTGTTTCGAGGGCGGGGACGTACCGCATCGCGGCGAGGAAGGCGATGACGCCGACCGGCACGTTGACGATGAAGATCCATTCCCAGCCGAGACCGTCGACGAGGATGCCGCCCGCCAGCGGACCGACCAGTGTTGCGACGCCTGCGGTCGCGCCCCACAGGCCCATCGCGGTGCCGCGCTTGTCGGGGGGGAAGGTGCGGGTGATGACGGCCATCGTCTGCGGGGTCATCATGGCGGCGCCGAAGCCTTGGAACACCCGCGCGATGATCAGTATCTCGATGCTGCCGGACAGGCCGCACCACAGGGACGCCACCGTGAACAGTGCAAGGCCTGTCAGATACAACTTCTTCGGGCCGTAGCGGTCGCCGAGGCGCCCGGTGATCAACAGGGGCACCGCGTACGCCAGGAGGTAGGCGCTGGTGACCCAGACGACGCTGTTGATGTCGGCGGAGAAGGCTTCGAGGATTGCCGGGTTCGCCACCGCAACGATGGTGGTGTCGACGAGGATCATGAAGAAGCCCAGGCACAGCGCCCACAGCGCAGGCCAGGGCCTGGCGTAGGTGTGCTGCTGGCTCGTATCGGTCACGCGCTGTTCCTCACCGTTCGTTTCGTATCGGCGACCGGCGAGCAAGGTAATCGTCCGGAACGATCAACGGCACCCGGCCACGGAAGCTCAGACGCATCAACGTACACCCACCATCGGACAACGTACGGACTCTCGCACACGCGAGCTCCGCATTCAGGAACGAGGGTTCGGCATGGGCGACGATTCGCTCACACCTGAGGGCGGCTCGTCTCGCGCGGAGCGCCGCTGGGCCGCATCGGCGTTCGTCCTGGTTGCGATGGCCGTGCCGCTCCTGTTGCCTGCGCGCTATTCGCCGGGCACCGACTGGTTCTTGCCAGCGATCGAAGGTTTCGTGCTCCTCGCGCTGATTGTCGTCGATCCGGGCCGAATCGACCGGCCCGGACGATGGGTGCGGGCGTTGTCGATTGCGCTCGTGGTGGCGATCGCCGCAGGCGCGGCGTGGGGTGCGGGGCGACTCGTCTGGGATCTGCTCCACGGCGCCCCGCAGACGCCGGAGCCGATCGAGCTGCTCGTGGCGGGAGCATTGGTGTGGTTGCAGACGGTGCTTGCGTTCGCCTTCCTGTACTGGGAACTCGACGGTGGTGGACCCGTGACCCGGCATCTGCGGCCGCCGGTCCACCCGGATCTGGCTTTCCCGCAGCAGCTCGACCCACGCCTCGCGCGGCCGGGATGGCGGCCGATCTTCGTCGATTATCTGTATTTGGCCCTGACCAATGCGACCGCGTTCAGTCCGACCGACGTCATGCCGCTGGCGCGATGGGCGAAGCTCACGATGGCGGTGCAGTCGCTTCTGTCGATCGTCATCCTCAGTCTCGTGGTGGCAAATGTAGTGAACCTGCTCGACTGAGATGGGTCGAGGGGGATGATATTCACATGAGCGCCACCGCGGAGGAGCAGGGTATATCCCGAGTGATCCAGCAGTTGAGCAGCCGTTTTCCTCAAGTTCCCGTCGCAGATATCGAGACGCTGGTCGCCGACCTCAGGGCCGAATTCGATGGTCGCAAGATCAGAGAGTTCGTGCCGTTGTTCGTCGAACGTCGAGCACGTGTCCTCCTGTCGAGGATGCCGGCGTCCGGCTGAGTTCGCCCGGGCGGGATGTACACCGGCCGTTCGCGCGGTGCTTCTCGCGGTTTGCCCGTCGCTCACATCCGTTGCGTAACAAGTCTGGTATGCGCTGCGCAGTGTTCGGAACAGGGTATTTGGGAGCCACGCACGCGGCCTGCATGGCCGAACTCGGGCACGACGTGCTCGGAGTCGACATCGACGCCGGCAAGATCGCGAAGCTAGAAGCAGGCGAGGTGCCGTTCTACGAACCGGGCCTGGCCGAGTTGCTCCGCCGCAATCTCGACGCCGGTCGCCTTGCCTTCACCACCTCGTACGAGGACGCGGCAGCGTTTGCCGAAGTCCACTTCATCTGTGTCGGGACTCCGCAGAAGCAGGGGGAATACGCGGCGGATCTGTCACACGTCGACGCAGTCGTCGACGCACTGAGCCCGCTCCTGACCGAGCCCGCATTGATCGTCGGTAAATCGACGGTACCGGTCGGGACGGCAGTCGACCTCGTGGAACGGGTGCGCGCTGCGGCGCACGCCGACGTCGAACTCGTGTGGAATCCCGAGTTCCTCCGCGAAGGATTCGCGGTGCAGGACACCCTGTCGCCGGATCGTCTCGTGTGCGGGGTGGAGCGAAAGGGAGCAGGACGCGGCGAAGCGATCCTGCGCGACGTGTACGCGACGCTGATCGACCGCGGCGTGCCCTTCCTCGTCACCGACCTCGCGACTGCGGAGCTCGCGAAATCGTCGGCGAATGCTTTTCTCGCCACGAAGATCTCGTTCATCAACGCAATCGCCGAGGTCTGCGAGGTCGCCGGGGCCGACGCCGTCGAACTCGCCGACATCCTCGGACACGACGAACGGATCGGCCGGCGCTTCTTGGGCAGCGGGCTGGGATTCGGTGGCGGATGCCTGCCGAAGGACATCCGTGCCCTGATGGCCCGCGCGGGTGAACTGGGCGCCAATCAGGCGCTGCATTTCCTGCGCGAGGTCGACAGCATCAACATGCGTCGACGGACACGGATGGTGGAACTGACGAGACGGGCGTGTGGCGGCTCGGTCCTCGGCGCACGAATCGCGGTTCTCGGAGCGGCGTTCAAACCGGGCTCCGACGACGTCCGTGACTCCCCGGCACTCAACGTCGCCGGTCAACTGCAACTCGAGGGTGCTGCGGTGACAGTGTTCGATCCGCAGGCAATGGACAACGCCCGGCAGGTGTTCCCGACCCTCGGCTACGCGACGAGCGCCATCGAGGCATGCGCTCGGGCAGACGCGGTGCTCGTGCTCACCGAATGGCCCGAATTCCGTGACCTCGACGCGACGGTGATCGCGTCGGTCGTCAACACCAAGGCAGTGCTCGACGGTCGGGCGTGCCTCGAGCGAGAAACGTGGGAAAGCGCCGGATGGACCTATTCGAGGCTGGGCGTCGCAGTTTGATAGTTACTTCACGTAACTGTCACGCGAGGTTCGGCGTGGCGAACCCGGCGCGATGCCAACCCGAATGATATGGAAAATCCCATTGGGTACCATCGTCCGGGTGCGAGGTGCCGGGGGTGGCTGACAGCCGGCGCGACAAACGACTGTCGAAGGCGGCTGATGAGTTCGGTTCTCGGGGTAACCGTGGGGGAAAGCGCCGTCCGGATTGTGCGTCCGATCGACCGGACTGCACCGTCGGCGGGATTCCAATTCCAAGTGGTGGACACGGGTAAGGACGAGCCCACTCGGCTCGCTGCCCGCACACTCGGGGTGCTGAGCCAGACCGGTATCGCCGGGGAGCCGATCGATGCGCTGGGCATCGTCTACCGTGACGAGGCTCAGGCCGAGCGCATCCGCGCGGCGCTGGCCGTCGAGCACCTGAGCAATTTCACGCTCGTCTCCGAGCCGGAAGCAGCGCTCGCGTACCTGCAGGCGACCGGTGAGCTGGGCAGCGACACCGCCGTGTTCTACGACCTCGGCGATTCCGGTCTCACCGTCACCGTCGTCGATCTCGGTCTCCGTGAGGTCCTTGCCGAACGCACCGACACCATCGGGGGCCGCATCTTCGATCAGGTGATCCGCGAGCACCAGCTCGACACCAACGGTGTGTGGCGACCCGACGACCCGGCGACCGACGACGAACTGTCGGCGCAATGCCGGGAGGCAAAGGAGAAGTTGTCGGCGACCGACAGCGTCGCCGTGCCCGGTGCCGCCGGTGTCGTGCTGATGTCGCGCGACACGTTCGACCCTCTCATCGCCCAGTGCGTCGAGTCGTCGGCGCAGTTCGTGCATCACGTCATCGCCCGTTCGGGCCGCAATCCCGAAGCCGTCGTCCTGCTGGGCGGGGGCGCTCACATCCCGCTCGTGCAAGAAGTGCTGCGCTCGTGGATCGGACTTCCGCTGGTCGTGCCCCACGAGCCCGAACTCGTGCTCGCCAAGGGCGGCGCGATTCTCGCTGGCAAACCGTCATCCTCGCAGCCGGTGAGCTCCCTGACCCGCATCGTTCCCCCCTCGGCGGACATGTCGGCGGTCACCGAGCAGATCCCGGTGGTCACCGCGCCGGTGCAACCGTCCGCTCAGCCGGAACCTGCCGCCACTGTGAAGAAGTCGTGGATCGGCGCGCTGAGCCATCGAGGACCCGAGGTGAGCGGCAAGCAGATCTCCGGCGCCGGTCTCGCCGGAACCGCGCTGGCCGTGGTCGCGGTGATCGGCGTGAGCCTCGGTGCAGGCAACGGCCTGTTTTCCGGATCATCCGACGACGATGGAACCAGCCCCACCGAGACGTTCGTGACGCCCACGACGTCGCGCAGCGTCCCGCGCCCGCAGCCTGCCGTCGCACCGGCGACCGTCACCACCACACCTCCCGTCACCACGACGGTGACGCAGAATGAACCGCGCCCGGTTCCTCCTTCCCCGGAGTCCACGCCGCCCCAGCCACCACAGCTGCTCCCAGGAGTCCAGCTTCCCGTCATTCAGCTACCGACGATTGAGCTGCCTCCGCTCCCGCAGATCCAGCTTCCGGGGCTCTGAGCGAGCTTCCCCCGTTTGCCCGGGGTCCCTCGGGTCGTGAGGGAACGGGAAGCCGGGGTAGCGGGGGAAGAATTGCCTCACGCATGCTTTCGGCTCTTGCCCGCGCGTGTGATACAGGCGGCGACGGCGTCGAATCGGTCCAGGTCGCGCCATGTCCAGCGGACGACCTGGAATCCGAGCTCGCGTAGAGCGTCTTCGCGCCGCTTCTCCGCCACCAGGTCGCGACGGTCGTCGTACTTGCCGAGACCATCGAACTCACCGACTACTCCGCTGTCCTTCCAGAAGAAGTCGAGACGGTAGGTGCGCCCATCGCGAGCCCGGACGGTTTGCTGCAGGATCGGCGTGGGTAGGCCGCACTCGGCGATGCGTACCCGCGACCGGGACTCACCGACACTCTCGCTGCGCCCGTCGAGAAACGAGACCACCGCGCGGGCAGCCGCCGCACCATGGCCCCACGATGCGGAGACCACGGCGCCGGGAAGCCGATCGCGGGCGGAGGGATCGAGCCTCAGCGCGGAGTCTCCCGCAACCACTGCCTGCTCGAAAGGCAGTGACCGGGCGAGGTCGACGATGGTCCGCTCGGTCGAGGTGACAGGAACACCGACGTCGACGAGGTCCCCGTCGGAGAATTGGGTCTGGTGCCGATACATGCTTTCGGTGATCCGCCCCTTGCTCCCCGAAACGTGTATCCGGCGCAGGTCGACATCCCACACGTCGAAGCCGTGGACGAGGGCCGCCGAGACATGGCTGAGCGCGTGACCGGGCTGGAGTCGGGACCCTTCATGCCTGGCGCGGACGCGATGGTGGCCGATGGCATCGAGCGCGTCGTAGTCGACCCGGCGGAGATACAGTCCGCGCTATCGATGCGAGAGTTCCGCTCCGAATCGCGTGGGTGATGCGGTCGTCGGAGACGCCACGTGAACGAAGGAGGGCGCGGGTGAGCGGTATGGGATCCGGCATGCAGTGAGCCTGCACCAATACGCGCCCCAAAAACCGAGCAAAGGCGACATTGTGGATAACTCCGGCGCCTGTGGATAATTCTTCCCCCACCACCCCGTCTTCCCTTTCCCTCACGACCCGAGGAAACCCGAGCAAGCGGAGGAAGGTTCGTCACCGTGAGTGACGGCCGGCGGGTGCGGCCGGGGTGCCGGTGCGAGCGAGCACCGCGGCGATACCGGTGGTGAGCGGCACCGACAGCGTCAGCGCGATACCACCGACACACGCGCGAACCACCTCGATGGCGACGGCGTCGCCGGTGAGCACATCCGACACCGACCGGCCCGCGACGGAGAACAGGAGCAGGAGCGGCAGCGCACCACCTGCGTAGGCCAGGACGAGGGTGTAGACGGTGCTGGCGATGTGATCGCGGCCCACGCGCATCGCCGACACGAAGATCTCTCGACGAGAGGCCCGCGGGTCGAGGCCTGCAAGCTCGAACGCCGACGACGCCTGGGTGATCGTCACGTCGTTGAGCACACCGAGCGAACCGATGATGAATCCGGCGAGCAGCAGCCCTGTGATCGACACCTGCTCGATATAGAGCTGTACGTCGGTGTTCTGTTCCTCCGACAGGCCCGTCAGGTGCGTCATCTCGATCGCGACATACGACAACACCGCAGCCAGGGCCATCGACGCGAGGGTGCCGAGGAGGGCGGAGCTCGTCCGCAGGTTGACGCCGTGTGCGAGATACAGCACCGCGTAGAGGATCAGCGAACCACCCACCAGCGCGACCGGGACGGCAGGCTGCCCGTCGAGCAACGCCGGGAGCATGAACATCACGAGCACGCCGAATGCGACACCGAGCCCGATCAGGGCGCGCAGACCGCGCCACCGGGCGACCGCGACGACGACGATCGCGAACGCCGCGACGATCAGCGTGAGCGGCAGTCCGCGGGCGAAGTCGTAGAACGAGTACACCGTCGCGCCGGTCGGATCGGTCTGACGTACCAGACGGATCGAATCGCCGCTGTGCAGTTCGGGTTGGCCGGGGCCCGGAATGACTTCGAGCAGAGTGCGGGTACCGGCGTTGGGGCCCGACTCGATGTCGATGACGCTGCGCTCGCATTCGAACGACTCGGTCGGCGGCGGCGTGGGCTCACCCGTGAACACCCGGCCCATCGACGCGCTTCCGCACCACCCGCTGGTCTGCTCGACGACCGTTCCGGCCTCGGTGACGACGGCGCCGCCGTCGGAGGTCTGGAACGGCGCGGGAATGTCGACGGATTGCTCGCTCGGCCAGAGCATCGCTGTGCCGACGAGCACCACAGCGCCGATCGCGACCAGGAGGCCGACGACGATCCTGGCGGCAAGGGGAGCGAGTGGAGCGGGTCCCTCGAAGTGGCCGTGTCCGTGCCCGTGTCCATGACTCACCGCAACAGGCTAGCCATAGCTGGGAAGAAGACTGGGAAGAAGATCCGCGTTGGGGGAGAAAGGGCTGGTGGTGGCGGGGAGCAGGGGGTGTCCCCGCCACCTTCACCTGGCTTCGCACAGGGGGGATGGCGTGAGCCAGGGAGCCCGGCACTCGAGGTGCCGATCACCAAGTTACTTGTAGTTTCACCAATCGGGGAAGCGGTTTACCGTGTGGGTCTGGTCACCCTAGGGCAATTCGCCTGCGTCGATTCGGGTGAACCTCCTGCGACCTGGTACTTTCTGGGCCAGGACTGCCCAGATATCCGTTTGGCAACGATTCCTACTGCTTGTAGCTGGACAGGAAGTTGCCGAATCGCTCGATCGCCACCGCAAGATCACGTGCCCACGGCAACGTCACGACGCGCAGGTGATCGTGGTTCGGCCAGTTGAAGCCCGTGCCCTGCACCATGAGGATCTTTTCCTGCAACAGCAGATCCTGGACGAGTTTCTCGTCATCGTGGATCTCGTACACCTCGGGATCGAGCCTCGGGAACGCGTACAGCGCGCCGCGCGGCTTGACGCAGCTGACGCCGGGGATGGCGTTGAGACGTTCCCACGCGACGTCGCGCTGCTCGAGGAGACGCCCACCGGGAAGCACCAGATCGTCGATGCTCTGGTAGCCACCGAGCGCCACCTGGATCGCGTGCTGTGCCGGGACGTTGGGGCACAGGCGAGTGGAGGCGAGCAGATCGATGCCTTCGAGGAACCCGGACGCGTGCTCCTTTGGACCGGTGATGACCATCCATCCCGACCGGTACCCGGCTACCCGGTAGGCCTTCGACAGGCCGTTGAACGTCAAGCACAGCAGATCGGGAGCCAGCGTCGCCAGCGAGATGTGCTTGGCGTCGTCGTAGAGGATCTTGTCGTAGATCTCGTCGGCGAGCAGCAGCAGCTGATGTTTGCGGGCGAGTGCGACCAACCGGGTGAGGACCTCCGCCGAGTACACCGCGCCGGTGGGGTTGTTCGGATTGATGACGAGCAGAGCCTTGGTCTTCTCGGTGATCTTCGACTCGATGTCGTCGATGTCCGGGTTCCAGTCGTTCGTCTCATCGCACAGGTAGTGGACGGGAGTGCCGCCTGCGAGCGACGTCATCGCCGTCCACAGCGGGTAGTCCGGCGCGGGGATGAGGACTTCGTCGCCGTCGTCGAGCAGCGCCTGCATCGTCATGGTGATGAGCTCGGACACGCCGTTGCCCAGGTAGACGTCGTTGATGTCGAACTTGGGGAAGCCCGGCACCAGCTCGTAGCGGGTGACGATCGCGCGGCGCGCGGAGGCGATACCGCGTGATTCGGAGTAGCCCTGCGCGTGGGGGAGCGACGCGATCATGTCCTGCACGATCGTGTCGGGGGCTTCGAATCCGAACGGAGCGGGGTTGCCGATGTTCAGCTTGAGGATGCGGTGACCTTCGGCTTCGAGCCGCGAGGCATGGGCGTGTACCGGCCCACGGATCTCGTACAGCACGTTCTGGAGCTTGGACGACTGTTCGAGTGTGCGTGTCATCCGATGATGAAGTTGGCCCTGATCCTCGTTGTTCACGGGGACCATCGTGCCACTGCCCAGCAAACGATTTTCACCCGGTTTTCCACGACACGCGAAATTTGTCGAAACTCGGGGGCGACGTTTGTCCGTATCAGTGCAATGATTGGGGCTCCATGCAAGATCTGCTTCGTCGGGGAGATGAAGCGGGACGATTTAGGAGTACTCGGAATGGCGCAGGGAACAGTCAAGTGGTTCAACGCAGAGAAGGGGTTCGGCTTCATCGAGCAGGACGGTGGCGGAGCTGACGTCTTCGTGCACTACTCCGAGATCTCGGGTTCGGGCTTCAAGAGCCTCGACGAGGGTGCACGCGTCGAGTTCGAGATCGGACAGGGGCAGAAGGGGCCGCAGGCTCAGGGCGTCCGCGTCATCTGACTCGACCCACAGTTTCTGTCGGCGGCGTTGCATCGTGAGATGCGGCGCCGTCGTCGTGTAGGTCGTGGTCGGTGGTGGCCCCTGTGCGTTGGGGCACAAACCTGCAGGGGATTGCTGCAGATGGGGTGAGTTTCGGTAACATCTACCCGCGTCGGGGGGGTCACAGAGATCAGCTTATTTCTGTGGGCAAGCAGGGATCGTGCTCGGGGGATTCTCCCGGGTGGCTTGGAGCGGGTTGATCGTGTCAGTGACAAGGGGAGGAAGCTCTGCTGCGCACAGCCAGCAGCGGCGCAGCAACCAGCGGCAATGGCGTGACCCCAAGCGATATCTGTGGCTGTACGGCCTGGCCATCCCGCTGAGTCCTTTTCTCGCGTGGCTCTTGGTCCACTATCTGCATCTCGGAGTTTTCTGGGCGACCGGCGCCATCATGATCGCCGTCATCTGCCCGCTGGTGGACCGTTACACGAGACTTGACACCAGTAATCCGCCGGACGAGGTCATGAAGGACCTCGAGAACGACAGGTACTACCGGCGTTGCACCTATGTGTATCTGCCACTGCAGTACGCGGGACTGGTCTTCGGCTGCTGGTTGTGGGTGTCACAACCGATGGGCTGGGCCGAACAGTTCGCCTTGGCCGCGACACTCGGCATCGTCGGTGGCGTCGGAATCAACGCGGCGCACGAGATGGGCCACAAGCGAACGAAAATCGAACGACGACTCGCGAAAATTGCCCTCGCCCAGTCGTTCTACGGCCATTTCTACGTCGAGCACAATTTCGGTCATCACATCCGTGTCGCGACCCCGGAAGATCCCGCGACCGCACGCTTCGGTGAGAGCTACTGGAAGTTTCTTCCGCGGTCCGTGATGGGAAGCTTGACGTCGGCGTGGAAATACGAGCGCGCGCGACTGGCCCGGCGCGGTGTGTCGACGTGGAATCCGAAACACAACAACGTCCTGAACGCGTGGCTGCTGAGCGCGGTGCTCTACGCCGCCCTCATTGCCGTGTTCGGCTGGCAGATCGCGCCGTGGCTCGTCGTGCAGGCCGTGATGGCGATCATGTTCCTCGAGGGCGCCAACTATCTGGAGCATTACGGGCTGCTGCGTCGCAAGCGGGACGACGGCAAGTATGTGCGGGTGGCACCTGAACACAGCTGGAACAGCAACCACATGTGTTCCAACCTGTTCCTGTACAACCTTCAGCGACACAGTGACCACCACGCCAACCCGATGCGTCGCTACCAGACATTGCGGTCCATGGAGGATGCGCCGCAGCTTCCCGCGGGATACGCCGTCCTGATCATCTTGTCGTTGTTCCCGCCGCTGTGGCGTCGCGTCATCGATCCGAAACTTCTCGAGCACTACGACTACGATCTGAGTCGTATCAACATGGATCCGGACAAAGTGGATGCACTGCTTGCGCGGTACGGACAGCCCGGTAATCCTGTAACAGGAAGATGAGTTTGCGATAACGATCGGATCGCGACTCGGGGGAGAGCGCGGGTGGGAGGCTAGTGTCAGCGGATTCGGGACCTGATGGACATCACGGGGGCAACGCCTCGCTCGACGGTTTTCCTCTCTCGACCGCCCAACGGGGCATCTGGTTCGCGCAGCACCTACTCGGCGATGTGCCGCTGACGATCGCCCAGTACCTCGACGTCCACGGCGAATTCGACCCCGAGATCTTCGCCGACGCAGGCGCAGAAGCCGCTCGCGAGATCGGTACGGGCATGCTGCGGCTCTACGAGATCGACGGCGAGCCGCTCCAAGCCATCGACGACACCCTCCACGACCGGGCCACGATCCTCGATCTCCGCGGCGAGGACGACCCCGAGGCGGCCGCGATCGAATGGATCCGCGCCGAGTGGATCGCACCGCTCGACATGCTCCGCGACCGGCTCATCGTGTGCGCTGTCCTCCGTGTCGCCGAGCAGCGACATTTCATCTACACCCGTATTCATCACATCGCTCTCGACGGCTTCGGCGCGATGACCTTCAGTAATCGCACAGCCGAGCGCTACACCGCGGTGGTCGAAGGCCGCGACCCCGAGCCGTTCGGCGTGAGCGCGCTACCCGACATCGTGGAGGACGAAGCCCGCTATCGCTCGTCGACCCGGTTCGACTCCGACCGCAACCACTGGGCCGAGCGTATCCGCAACCTCCCGCACCCCATCAGCCTCGCCGGTCGCGCGGCCCCCGTGGGTTCGCACCCGGTGCGGTGGAGTGCTCCGCTACCCGACCGTGTGGCCGAGGCCGTCGACCGGTTGCTCGTCGAACACGAACGCACCACGTTCGCAACGGTGGTCGTCGCGGCATTCGGAGCGTTCCTGTCGCGGGTGACGGGCGAACGTGAAGTGGTGCTGAGCCTGCCCGTCTCCGCACGCACCACCGCGAAACTGCGCCGGTCCGGCGGCATGGTCTCCAATGTCGTCCCGATCCGGATGACGGTGGGACCCGACGACACCGCCGCCGATCTCATGCGTCGCGTGCAGCTCGAACTGACCGGGGCATTGCGTCATCAGCGGTACCGGCACGAGGACATGCGCCGCGACACCGGGTACGGCAGTGCCGACCGCGGATTCTTCGGGCCTGCTGTAAACATCATGATGTTCCAGGGGCATGTCCGCCTCGGCGATGCGATCGGCAAGCTGCACGTGCTCAGCACCGGCCCTGTCGAGGATCTTTCGCTCAACATCTATCCGAGCGACGCCGACGATCCCGCGCACATCGACCTCGAGGCCAACCCGAATCTGTATTCGCGAGCGGAACTGCGTTCGCATCACGCACGTTTCGTGGAGTTCCTCGACGGTTTCGTCTCGACGGCCGGTCCGGTGGGAGCCCTCGATGTGTTGCACGACGACGAGCGCGCCGCACTCGTTCCCGCGCACGGGCCGTCCACCCGCCCGGTGCGGCACCTGCGCGATCTGCTCGCCGACGGTGTCGCGTGCAATCCCGATGGTCCCGCGATCATCGACGGTGCCAGGACCCTGACGTATCGCGAGCTCGATCGGCGCGCCGACCTGCTGGCCGGGGTGCTGAGTGCCGCGGGCGCCGGGCCCGAGGTCTTCGTCGCGCTGAGCATGGACCGCAGCGCGGAGGCCATCATCGCGATGTGGGCGGTGGCGAGGACCGGGGCGGCGTTCGTGCCGATCGATCCGGCGCTGCCCGCCGAGCGCGTCGCCTACATGGTGCGTGATTCCGGTGTGCGACTGGGTCTTACCGTGCGTGCACGGATCGACGGGCTCCCGGAAGGACCGCGTTGGATCGCAGTCGACGATCCGATCACGGCCGAGGAGTCCGCGGCCTCGTTCGTTCCGCCGTCGCTGCACCCCGACCACGCGGCCTACATGATCTACACGTCCGGTTCGACGGGAACACCGAAGGGCGTCGTCGTCGGTCACACCGGGCTCGCGACGTTCGCGGCCGAGGCGCGGCCGGAGCTGGGCCTGACGTCGCAGTCGCGGATGCTGCGGTTCTCGTCGGCGAGTTTCGACGCGTCGATCTTCGAGATGCTGCAGGCGTTCAGCGCGGGCGCCGTAATGGTCGTGGCCCCCGCCGACGTGCTCGGCGGAGACGACCTCGCCGAGGTGCTGCGCTGTCACCGCGTCACGCACATCGTGTCGGCACCGACGGTGCTCACCACCGTCGACCCCGCTGGACTCGACGATCTCGAGGCCGTTGTGGTGGGTGGCGACGTGTGCACCCCCGATCTCGTCGCCCGTTTCGGCGACACGTGCCGTTTCGTCAACAGCTACGGGCCCACCGAGACCACCATCATCGTCACCGCCGGTGAACCATTGACAGTGGGCGCACCGATCACGATCGGCCGCCCGATCGACGGTGTCACGGCCGTCGTCCTCGACCGCAGGCTCCGGCCGGTCCCGGTCGGCTTCGTCGGCGAGCTCTACATCGGCGGCGCCGGCCTCGCGCGGGGTTACCTGAATCGTCCGGGGCAGACCGCAGATCGGTTCGTGGCGAACCCGTTCGACCCCGGCACGCGTCTGTACCGTACGGGCGACGAGGTGCGCTGGACCGCCGATCACGAACTCGACTTCGTGGGACGATCCGACTTCCAGGTCAAGATCCGCGGTTTCCGTATCGAACTCGGCGAGATCGACGCGGCGTTGCGTGCGCTCGACGGAGTGGAGTACGCGGTCACCGTCGTCCACGATGCGGGGCATTCCGTAGTCCCCGTCTCGTACGTGCTGATGGAGCCCGGGGCTCTGTTCGACGCCGAGTCGCTCATCCGCGGCGTGGAACGCACTTTGCCGTCGCACATGGTGCCCGCGTCCGTCGTCGAACTCGACGAAGTGCCCGTCACTCTGGCAGGCAAGCTCGACCGTGCCGCATTGCCTGCGCCGAGGTTCGCGTCGGCCGAGTTCCGCGCTCCCCTCACCGGCACCGAGCGCCTGCTGACCGAAGTGGCGCAGGGTCTGCTCGATGTCGAACGCGTCGGTGCCGACGATTCGCTGTTCGCGCTCGGCGCCGACAGTATCGTCGCGATGCAGTTCGCGGCCCGCGCGAAGGATGTGGGCCTGTACATCACGGCGCGGCAGATCTTCGAACACAAGACGATTGCGGCACTGGCCAGGGTTGCGTCGGTGGTGTCGGACGACTCGGTCCTGCGTGAACTCGACGGTGGGGGCGTGGGGCCGGTACCGCTCACCCCGATCGTCCACGAAATGCTCGGCCGCGGAGACTATTCGACGTTCGCTCAGGCAGTGCTGGTAACCACCCCGGTCGATCTGACCCACGACCAGCTCACCGCCGCGGTCACCGCACTCCTCGGTCGCCACGACATCTTGCGCTCGATGTTCACCGCCGGTACGTGGCTGGTCCCGGAGGGAATTCCCGCGGGTGCGGTGGCGATCGAACGGATCACCGTTCCGGATGCCGAGTCGATCGGCGACCTCGTCGACGCCCGATGCGACTCGGCTGCACAGCGTCTCGACCCCTCCAGCGGGGTGATGCTGCAGTGCGTGTGGTTCGACGCCGCGCAAGGGCACGGCCGGCTGCTGCTCGTGGCGCACCACCTCGTCATCGACGGTGTCTCGTGGCGCGTGCTGCTGCCGGATCTCGCGCAGGCGTGGATGCAGATCGTCGCGAACACCGAACCTGTGCCGGCCCAGGGCGGAACCTCCTACCGCCGGTGGGCGCACGCGTTGCACTCCGATGCCCGCGACGGCGTGCACGCCGACGAACTCGGATTCTGGCAGCGCACCCTCGATGCAGTGACGCCTCTTCCGGGAATCGGTGAACTCGACCCGCGGATCGACACACTCGCGACCACCGAACGCATACGGGTGGACCTCGACCCCGCGACCACCGCCGCAGTGCTCACACGATTGCCCGAGGTGTTCCGTTCGGGCACTGCCGACGGGCTCATCGCCGCGCTTGCGCTGGCGCTGTCGAGGTACGGCCGCGCAGTGCCGATCCTGCTCGAAGGCCACGGCCGCGATTACGAGGGTGCCGACCTCGCGCGCACCGTCGGCTGGTTCACCAGTGTCTATCCGGTGCGTCCCGCCGTGCCCGAGTCGATCGACCTCGACGATGCATTCGTGGGCGGTCCCGCCGCGGGAGCGGTGCTCAAGGCAATCAAGGAGGAGCTCGCTGCCGTCCCGAATCACGGTGCGGGATACGGCATTCTTCGTCATCTCGACGACGAATCGCGCCCCGTCCTCGCCGCATCGCGCGTTCCGCAGATCGGGTTCAACTATCTCGGACGCCTGACCTCCGGGCACATTCCGGAGGAGATCCGCGATATCGGCTGGGTCCCGGCAGACGTCGATCTCGACCCGACACGCACCTCGCAGCTCGCGGTGTCCGCGGCCGTCGATATCAACGCCATGGTGATCGACGGCCCCGACGGGCCTCACCTGACCGCGACCTTCGCGTACGTGCCGCGGGTGGTGCAGGCGGAGTTCGTCACCGACCTCGCGACCCGCTGGCACACCGCTCTCGAAGCCCTTGCCGCGCATGTGGAGGGTCACGGGGCGGGCGGTCTGACCCCGTCCGACGTGCCGCTGGTGTCGGTGCGGCAGCATCAGATCGAACGGTGGGAAGCCGAATACCCAGGTGTGCAGGATATCTGGCCGCTGCCGCCGCTGCAGTCGGGACTGCTGTTCCACTCGCAGCTCGCCGCCGGGTCGCTCGACGTCTACGTCGCTCAGCTCACCCTGAACCTCACCGGCAGCATCGACGCGGCACGACTGCGCACTTCGATCGAGACCGTGGTCGCCCGGCACGCCAACCTGCGCACCGCGTTCGTCCACGACGAGACCGGAGTGCCCGCCCAGCTCGTGCTCGACCGGGTCGACGTTCCGTGGCGTGAGGTCGAAGTGGACGCGGACGCTCTTGCCGCAGTCCTCGATTCGGAACGCACATCGCCGTTCGACAGTGCGCGTCCGCCACTGTTGCGGGCCGTGCTCGTGCGTACCGGCGCGGACGCCGTGCTGGTGCTGACCAACCACCACCTCGTCCTCGACGGTTGGTCGATGCCGCTGCTCGTGCGAGAAGTGCTCTCCTGCTATGTCTCACCCGATGCGCTCGCCGAGCCGGTGCCCTACCGCGACTACCTGCGGTGGTGGAACGCCCAGGACCACGGCCGGTCGCTGCAGGCGTGGGGTGATGCGCTGTCGGGGCTCGCCGACCCCACGCTGGTCGCCCCGCATGCCGGGGAAGTGCTCGACGTCAATCCCGAGCAGATCGACGTCGAACTGCCCGCGTGGCTCCGCACGGGACTTGTCGCCCGCCGCGACACCGATGTCACCGTCAACACCCTGGTGCAGACGGCGTGGGCGCTCGTTCTCGGGCGCGTGCTGGGCCGCGACGACGTCGTGTTCGGCGCCACCGTATCGGGGCGTCCGGCCGAACTGCCCGGTGTCGAGTCCATGCTCGGCCTGTTCATCAACACCCTGCCGGTGCGGGTCCGGCTCGACGAGTCCGACACCGTCGTCGGCCTGCTCCGGCGCGTGCAGGACGACCAGGTCGCGATGCTCGAGCATCACCACATCGGACTCGGCGAGATCCAGGAGCGCGTCGGCGCCGGAACTCTCTTCGACACGCTGACCGTCTTCGAGTCGTACCCCGTCGACCGGGCAGGTTTCGACGAGACCACCGATCTCGCCGGGATGCACGTGACGGACATCGATGCCCGCGACGCCACGCACTACCCGATCACCGTGATGGCGATCCTCGAACCCACCCTGCGGTTGAGCGTGCGTTTCCGCACCGACCTGTTCGATCGCGCCACCGTCGAGCGGCTCGTGCAGCGGTTGCTCGGCGTACTCGAAACCTTCGTCGCCCATCCCGACACGCACATCCGCGACGTCGAAGTGTTCGTGCCGGGCGAACTCGGCGTGATCGCGAACTTCGAGCGCGGCGAGAACGTCGCGCTTCCGGCCAAGACACTTCCCGACCTGCTCCGCGAGCAGTCGGAACGCACCCCCGACGGCACCGCGGTCGTCGTCGACGGCGGCGGCGCGTTGAGCTACGCATCGTTCACAGGACGCGTGAATCGGGTCGCGCGGTCGTTGATCGCCGACGGGATCGGCCCCGGCGACCTCGTGGCGGTCGCGATGCCGCGGTCGCTCGAGCAGCTCATCGCGATACACGCCGTCGTCACCGCAGGCGCGGCCTACGTGCCCATCGATCCCGACCAGCCCGAGCAGCGCACCGCGCACGTCCTCGACACGGCACGCCCCGCTCGTGTGCTCGACGTGCTGCCCGACGCACTGTCGTTCTCCGACAGCGTGGTCACCGACGCCGATCGCCGTCGCCCCCTGCACTCCGACGACCTCGCATATGTGTTGTTCACCTCCGGTTCCACCGGGCGGCCCAAGGGCGTTGCGATCTCGCACCGCAGCATCGTCAACCGGCTGCAATGGATGCAGGGCCGCTACCCGCTGACCGGCGACGACGTCGTCCTGCAGAAAACCCCTGCGACCTTCGACGTGTCGGTCTGGGAGTTGTTCTGGCCACTGCTCACCGGTGCCGCCGTGGTGCTCGCAACCCCGGACGGGCACCGCGACCCCCGTTACCTGTCGCGAGTGATCGCCGAAAATCATGTCACCACAGTGCATTTCGTTCCATCGATGCTCGATGTCTTCCTCGCGGAAGGTGATCTGTCGCGGTGCGTCGCCCTGCGGCAGATCTTCACCAGTGGTGAGGCGCTGACCGCGGCGAGCGTGTCGCGGGTGGCCGAGGCGCTCGCCGTTCCCGTGCACAACCTGTACGGACCGACCGAAGCGGCCGTCGACGTCACCGCCCACGAGACGGTGCCCGGCGAAACCCCGGTCCCCATCGGTACGCCCGTATGGAATACGTCGGTGCGGGTGCTCGACCGGCGACTGCGTCCCGTGCCCATCGGAATCGAAGGCGAACTCTATCTCGGTGGCGTACAGCTCGCGACCGGCTATTACGGTGCCGCAGGGCTGACGGCGGAACGGTTCGTCGCCGACCCCGCAGGCAACGGACGCCTGTACCGTACGGGCGACCTGGTCCGGTGGCGCGCCGACGGCGCGCTCGAGTACCTCGGCCGCAGCGACTTCCAGGTCAAGCTCCGAGGCCAGCGCATCGAACTCGGCGAGATCGAAGCCGTACTGCTCGAGCCCGACACCGTGACCCAGGCCGTCGTCGTGCTGCATCGCGACGATGCCGACGGTGAACATCTCGTCGCGTACGTGGTGGGCGACCGTGATGCGGCTCTCGCACACGCCGAGTCGCGGCTCCCACGACACATGATCCCGACCCTCGCCGTGTCCCTCGACGCGATGCCCGTCACCGCGAACGGAAAACTCGACCGAAAGGCCCTGCCGGAACCCGAATTCGGATCGGCCGAGCATGTAGCACCGGCGTCGGGTACCGAACACATCGTCGCCGGGGTGATCGCCGAACTCGTCGGCCACGACCGTGTCGGAGCGACGACGAGCTTCTTCGACCTCGGTGGCAACTCGCTCACCGCGACCCGGCTCCTCGCCCGGCTCGACGACCACTTCGGCACCCGCCTGCAGGTACGCGACCTGTTCGACAACCCCACGGTCGCAGGACTGGCCCGGATCATCGACGGCCGCCGCGACGATCAGCGGACGCAACCGGCCGCGCGACCACGCCCTGAGCGGATCCCGCTGTCGCCCGCGCAAACGCGCATGTGGTTCGTCAACCGTTTCGACCCCACCTCAGGCGCCTACAACGTCGCGGTCGCATTGCGGCTCACCGGTGTACTCGACGAGGAGGCGCTGCGCGCCGCCGTGATCGACATCGCCGGGCGCCACGAGACGCTGCGCACCCGCTACCCCGACTCCGGCGACGGCCCATACCAGCAGATCCTGCCCGTTTCCGAGCCCGGACGGGTGCCGGCGGCCCAGCCACTCGACGGGCCGCTCGACGAGAGACTGCGCGCGGTGGTGGGACGCGGCTTCGACGTCACCGCCGCGCCGCCCGTCGCGTTGACGGTGCTGCGGGAGAGCAGTGCCGACGGCGCACTCGTCGACAGCCACGTGCTCGTGCTGGTGGTGCACCACATCGCCATCGACGGGTGGTCCATGCAGTCACTTGCCCGCGATCTCGTCGCGGCCTACGGCACCCGCGTCCTCGGTAACGCCCCCACCTGGGAGCCCTTGCCCGTCCAGTACGCAGACTTCGCGATCTGGCAGCACGACCTGCTCGGCGACGTCGATGACCCCGGCTCGCTCGGCGCCCGTCAACTCGGCTTCTGGCGCGACACCCTCGCCGGTGCGCCCGAGGTATCCGATGTGCCGACCGACCGCCGCCGTCCCGCGGTCCCGTCGTTCCGCGGCGGCACCGTGTCGGCCGAACTCGACTCGCAGCTGTACTCTCAGCTCGACGAACTCGCGCGCGTGCGCGGTGCGTCACTGTTCATGGTGCTGCACGCCGCACTCGCGGTGCTGCTGGCCCGGCTGAGCGGCACCGGGGACATCACCATCGGCACACCGGTCGCGGGGCGCGGACAGTCGAACCTCGACGATGTCATCGGCATGTTCGTCAACACGCTTCCGCTGCGCGTGTCGGTGGCCTCCGGTGAATCGTTCACCGATGTGCTCGCGCGGGTACGCGATGTCGACCTCGCTGCCTATGCACATGCGGATCTGCCGTTCGAGCGGCTCGTCGACGCCCTCGGTACGTCACGCGCCACCTCACACCATCCGGTGTTCCAGACCGTCCTGGCACTCGAGGTGCCGCGCCCGGCCTCCGTGTCGCTGCGCGGTCTCGAAATCGACGTTCTTCCCGTCGATTTCGGTATCGCCAAGTTCGATCTGGAATTCGCGGTCACCGAGCACGACGACCACGCCACCGTCGCATTGACGTTCGCACACGACCTGTTCGACGACCGCACCGCCGCCATGATGCTCGAGCGGTATGTACGCGTGCTCTCCGGTGTCGCAGCCGACCCGCAGTCGGCAGTGGGCGACGTCGAGCTGCTGTCGGATGACGAACACCTCACTCTGATGCAGGCCCCGGAATCCGCCCCCTACCGACCCCTGCCCGTTCTGTTCGCCGACGCCGCAGCCGACCCCGAGGCTCTCGCCCTCGTCTCCGGTTCCGCGACCGTGACCTACCGCGAACTGGATCTGCGCTCGAACATCCTCGCCCGCAACCTCATCGAGGCCGGGGCAGTGCCCGGGTCGGTCGTCGCGGTCGCGCTGCCGCGGTCGGTGGACTCGGTGATCGCATTGTGGGCCGTCGCGAAGACCGGCGCCACGTTCCTGCCCGTCGACCCCGGCTATCCCGCCGCGCGTATCGAGCACATGATCACCGACTCCGGTGCGCGTCTCGGTGTCGCGCACACTGCACTGCCCGGTGGCCTCACCTGGGTGGCGCCGCACACCGGCGGTGACGATCGGCCGATCACCGGTCGCCTGCCGCGCCCGGACGAGGCGGCCTATCTGATCTACACCTCAGGGTCGACGGGCGTACCCAAGGGCGTCGTCGTCACTCACCGCGGACTCGCCGCATTCGTCGCCGAGCAGCAACGCCACTATCGGGTGCAACCCGGTGACCGGGTCGCGGCGTTCGCATCGCCGAGTTTCGATGCGTCGCTACTCGAGATCTTCATGGCCATCGGTGGGGGAGCAACACTCCAGTTGATCCCCGCCGACGTCTACGGCGGCACCGAACTCGAAGAGCACCTCACGGGTGTGACTCACCTCTTCCTCACCCCCGCTGCCCTCGCGACGCTGAACCCTGCACGCCTCGAACATGTTCGAGTCGTCGTTGTCGGCGGCGAAGCATGCGAGCCATCGCTCGTCGAGCGGTGGGCACCGGGACGCGAGATGTTCAACGCCTACGGCCCGACCGAGGCGACCATCATGGCCACCCGTTTCGGACCGATGACGACGGGCGAGCCCGTGCGAATCGGCCGGCCCGTGCTCGGTACCGGCGCAGTGGTGCTCGACACGCGGCTGCGTCCTGTCCCGGCAGGAGTCCCGGGGGAGCTCTACGTGTACGGCGCCGGCCTCGCCCGCGGCTACCACGATCAGGCTGCGCTCACCGCATCCCGATTCGTCGCGAACCCGCTGCACGGCGGACTCATGTACCGCACCGGCGACCTCGTCCGATGGGTCGATGACCACCTCGACTACCTGGGGCGCACCGACTTCCAGGTGAAGGTGCGTGGTCACCGCATCGAACTGCCGGAAATCGACGCGGTGCTCGCCGGCCACCACGGAATCGACGCGGCGGTCACCGTGTCGCACGAAGCGACCGGCACCCTCGTGTCCTATGTGACGGCATCGAAGGAGACCGGCGCGCCGGATCCGGCCGAGCTGTCGGTGTACGCCGCGCAGGTGCTGCCCGCGTACATGGTGCCGTCGTCGATCACCGTCGTAGACACTTTCCCCCGCACGGGTGCAGGCAAGATCGACACCCGCGCGCTCCCCGAACCTGTCTTCGCCGCATCCGAGTTCGTCGAACCTCGCAGCGCGGACGAAGTGCGCGTCGCCGAGGTGTACGCCGAGATCCTCGGCGTCGACCGGGTCGGTGCGCACGACGACTTCTTCGCACTCGGCGGCAACTCGCTGTCTGCGACGCGGGTGATCGCGCGGCTCGACTCGTCGTTGGGTGTGCGTGCGCTCTTCGAGAACCCCACGGTCGCGGCGCTCGCGCTCGCCGTCCGTGAAGGCGCCGCGGATCAGCGCCCGCCACTGACCGCAGGTACTCGGCCCGAGCACATCCCGCTCTCGCCTGCGCAACAGCGGATGTGGCTGATCAACCGGTTCGATCCCGCATCACCGGTCTACAACATTCCCGTCGCGGTGCGCCTGACCGGCCACCTCGACATCGATGCGCTCCAGGCGGCGGTCGACGATGTCGTGCAACGGCACGAGACCCTCCGCACGGTGTTTCCTGCGACCGCAACCGACCCGCATCAGGTGGTGCTCGACGCCGCACCGCTCGATCTCACCCCGCGCGCAGCCACCGTAGACACGGTGCGCGACGAGATCGTCGCCGTGGCAGGTCACGGGTTCGACGTCACCGACGAGACCCCTGCTCGCGCAGCGCTGCTCCGGCTCGCCGACGACGAGCACATCCTCGTCGTCGTGGTGCACCACATCGCCGCCGACGGCGCCTCGACGATGCCGCTCGCCCGCGACATACTCGTCGCCTACCAGGCGCGACTGTCCGGAACGGAACCCGCGTGGGCCCCCCTCGCCGTGCAGTACGCCGATTACGCGCTGTGGCAACGCGCCTTGCTCGGCAACCACTCGGACCCCACATCGATCGCGGCGCGTCAGCTCGCGTACTGGACCGACACGCTCGCCGACAAGCCTGCGGTGCTCGATCTGCCCGCCGACCGCCCGCGCCCTGCCGTCGCCTCACAGCGCGGTGCCCGCACCGAATTCCGCATCGGCCCCGACACCGTGCGCGCGCTCGACAACCTGGCCCGAAGCCACGGCGCAACCCGCTTCATGGTGCTGCACGCGGCGCTCGCCGTGCTGCTCTGCAGGCTCGGATCCACCGACGACATCAGCATCGGCACGCCCATCGCCGGGCGCGGAGACGCCGCACTCGACGATCTTGTCGGCATGTTCGTGGGCACCCTCGTGCTGCGCACCCGCATCGACCCGGGTACCGGATTCGCCGAGTTCCTCGAACAGGTCCGCGACACCGACCTCGCCGCATTCGGCCATGCCGACGTGCCGTTCGAGGAGGTCGTCGACGCCGTCGACCCCGTCCGTTCGCAGGCGCATGCACCGCTGTTCCAGGTGTCGCTGTCGGTGCAGAACCAGGGCACCGGAACCCTCGAGCTGCCCGGCCTCGCCGTGGAGCCCCTCGACCCCGGCATCGACGTCGCCAAGGTCGATCTCGAATTCACCGTCCGTGACGGCGATGACGAGTCGCTTGCCGCATCGCTCACCTACGCCACAGACCTGTTCGACGAACACACCGCCGTGACTCTCGCCGAGCGGTGGACACGACTGCTCGGTGCGATCGCGTCCGAGCCGACCCTCGCAGTGGGCGACCTGCCGGTACTCGACGACGCAGAGACCTCCCGCGCACTCGCTCACGCGGTGCCCGCCGCATTGCCCCCGCAGACGTTGCCGCAGATCTTCGCTGCCGGCGTGGCAGCCGATCCCGACGGAATCGCCGCCACCGATGGCATCCGGCGTCTCACCTACACCGAACTCGACCGCGCCTCCACCCGCCTGGCGCACAAACTGACCGCCCACGGCGCCGGACCGGAAACCGCAGTGGCACTGTCGTTCCCACGCTCGATCGACGCGATCGTGGCGTTGTGGGCGGTCGTGAAGACCGGAGCGATGTTCGTACCGATCGATCCGGCGCTGCCCACGGCACGCATCGAATACCTGCTGTCCGACTCGGACGCGAACATCGGGGTCGGCACCGGACCGTCCGGCATCCCATGGCTGTCGGTCGACGCCGAAGACCAGCCCGATACTCCACTCGCACCGGCAATCACGGCACTGTCCGCGGCATACATGATCTACACCTCGGGCTCCACCGGCACCCCCAAGGGCGTCGTGGTCACCCACCGTGGTCTGGCTGCCTTCACAGCCGGGCACCGACCGGAACTCGGCCTCGACACGGCATCGCGGCTGCTGCGGTTCTCGTCGTCGAGCTTCGACGCATCGGTATTCGAACAGATCGCCGCGTTCTCCGCCGGTGCCACCATGGTGGTCGCGCCTCCGGACATCGTCGGAGGCGGCGAGCTCACCGACCTGCTCGGGCGCGAGCGCGTCACACATATCCTCACCGCGCCCGCCGCCCTCGGCACCCTCACCACCGGCGAACTGCCCGAACTCGAAGCCGTCGTCGTCGGCGGCGACGTGTGCCCTCCCGAACTCGTCGAACGGTTCGGCCCGGCCTGCCGGTTCATCAACAGCTACGGCCCCACCGAAACCACGATCATCATCACCGCCACCGCGCCTCTGACACCGGGCGACGAGATCACCATCGGCACACCCATCGAAGGTTCCGGCGCCGTGGTGCTCGACCACCGGCTGAAGCCCGTCGCCGACGGCGTCATCGGTGAGCTGTACCTGTCCGGGGCAGGCCTCGCGCGCGGCTACCACCGGCGCCCTTCCCAGACCGCGTCCCGATTCGTCGCGAATCCGTTCACCGGCGACCTCATGTACCGCACGGGCGACCTCGTGCGGCGCACCCCCGCAGGCGAACTCGATTTCATCGGCCGCAGCGACGCGCAGGTCCAGGTCCGTGGCCTGCGCATCGAACTCGGCGAAATCGAAGCCGCCCTCACCCGCGATGACGGCGTCGCACAGGCAGTCGTCGTCGTGCATTCCGACCCGCACACCGGCGACCGGATCATCGGATACGTGGTGCCCGCCACCGGCGTCACCGTCGATCCGCAGCAGATCCGCGACCGACTCGCAGACGAACTGCCCGCCTACATGGTGCCCGCGCAGATCCTCGTCCTCGACGCTCTGCCGATCACCGCGCACGGCAAGCTCGACCGGAAAGCCCTTCCCGTTCCCGGTTTCGAAGCCCGCGCATTCCGTGCGCCCGAGAGCCCCGTCGAGCAGACCGTCGCCGCCGTCTACGCCGACCTGCTCGGCGCCGCGCGCGTCGGGCTCGACGACGACTTCTTCGAACTCGGCGGCAACTCGCTCACCGCCACCCAGCTCGTCGCACGACTCGGGGCGGCCCTCGACACCACGGTGGCTGTGCGTGCCGTGTTCGAAAACCCGACGGTGAGCGCGCTCGCTGCCGTCGTCGCACACACCGCGGGGGAGGGATCGAGGCCCGCGCTGGTGAAATACGACCGACCCGAAACCATCCCGCTGTCGCTCGCGCAGCAGCGGATGTGGTTCTTCAACCGGTTCGATCCCGGATCGGCGGCGTTCAACATCCCGATCGTGCTGCGGCTGACCGGCACTCTCGACGAACCGGCGCTGCGGGCGGCGTTGTCCGACGTTCTCGAACGCCACGAATCCCTCCGTACCGTGTACCCCGACACCGACACCGGACCGACGCAGAAGATCGTGCCGGCAGATCGGCAGGTCACCGAGTTCGCGACGGTCGATGTCTCCGCGGAGGACATCGGTTCGTACCTCGTCGAATTCGTCTCCCGCGGATTCGATCTCAGTGCCGAAACGCCTGTTCGCGCGCGGCTGTTCAGAGTCTCCGCCGACGAGCACGTGCTCGCCGTCGTCGCCCATCACATTGCCAGCGACGGTGGATCGCAGGCCCCGATGTCGCGCGACCTCGTCACCGCATACCTTGCACGCTCGGGCGGTGCAGCCCCCGGCTGGGCGCCGCTGCCCGTGCAGTACGCCGATTACGCACTGTGGCAGAAAGACCTGCTCGGGAGCGAGACCGATCCGTCGTCCCTCCTCGCGCGGCAGCTCGCCTACTGGACCGCCGCCCTCGCCGATCTGCCCGACCTCGTCGAGATGCCCACCGATCATCCGCGTCCGGCCGTGCAGTCGTCGCGTGGAGCCACCGTCGAGTTCTCACTCGACACCGAACTCGCCGACCGCATCGAGCAGTTCACCCGCGAGCGCCGAGTCACGCTGTTCATGCTCGCGCACGCCGCCATCTCCGTGCTGCTCGCCCGGTGGTCCGACAGCACAGACATTCCGGTCGGCACCCAGATCGCGGGTCGGGGCGAACCCGCGCTCGACGACCTTGTCGGCATGTTCGGCAACACACTCGTGTTGCGCCTGCAGGTCGATCCCGCGGCGACGTTCGACGACATCCTCACACAGGCCCGCGACGTCGACCTCGCCGCGTTCTCACACCCCGACGTCCCCCTCGAACGTCTCGTCGAACTCCTCGACCCGGCACGGTCCACCGCCTATTCCGCGCTGTTCCAGACGTTGCTCGTCGTGCACAACTTCACCCGCTCCGAGGTGACGCTGCCCGGGTTGACCGTCGCACCGGTGGACACCGGCGCGGTCGGCGCGAAACTCGATCTCGAAATCCACCTCGGGGAACGCGTGGATGCCGACGGGCAGCGCACCGGCATCGACGGGTCCATCACCTACGCGACCGACCTGTTCACCGGCCACACAGTCGGCCGGTTGTCCGAACACCTCGTTGCGCTGCTCGACGCCGCGATCCGCGACCCTCGTGCCACGGTCGGCGACATCGACCTGCGCGGACCCGACGAGCGCGCACTCGCGCAGGCGGTCAACAACACCGCGACCGGACGTGACCCCGGCAACTGCGAGGAAACCGACACACTGCTCACCCGATTCACCACGCAGGCAGCGCGCACACCGGACGCGGCCGCACTCGTGCTCGAGGGTGACACGGTCACGTACGGGCACTTCGCTTCCCGCGTGAACCGGCTCGCCAGGCACCTCGTGGAAGCCGGCGTCGGGCCCGATACGCTCGTCGGGATCTATGCCGCACGCTCGGTCGAGATGATGGTCGCGATCTACGCGACGCTGCAGGCCGGCGGCGCCTACGTGCCGCTCGACCCCGAGCATCCCGCAGACCGCACCGAGTACGTGCTCGCCACCGCGCAGCCCGTGGTCGTGCTCACCACCTCGGCCGAACGGTCCACGCTTCCGGGCGAGCACCGGATCGTCGAGGTCGACGGCGCACCGCCCGAGGTGTCCGACGCGCCGCTCACCGACGCAGACAGGCTCGCACCGCTGCGAGGCGGCAACATCGCCTACATCATCTTCACGTCCGGATCCACCGGACGGCCCAAAGGTGTCGCTGTCGAACACCGTGCGGTGGCCAACCAGATCGCATGGATGCGCGAACGCTACGACCTCGGCCCCGGCGACGCTGCGATGCACAAGACACCGATCACGTTCGACGCGTCGGTATGGGAACTGTTCTACCCCTTGCAGGTGGGCGCGCGACTCGTCCTCGCCATCCCGGGCGGCCACCGCGACCCCGTCTACCTCGCGCAACTGTCGCGTGACGAGGGCGTGAACATCCTCGAATTCGTACCGTCGATGCTTGCGGTGTTCCTCGCCGACCCGGAACTCGAACTCCCCGACTCGGTGCGGTACCTGTCGGTCGGTGGCGAAGCGCTACCCGCCGACCTCGCCGCCGATGTCGCGGCGCGCTCCGATGCTGCCCTCGACAACACCTACGGCCCCACCGAAGCCACCGTGACCTCGACGGTGCTGCGCAGCGACGGCCACTACCGCGACACGGTGCCGATCGGCCGTCCCATCCGGAACACCACCGCCCACGTCCTCGACACGCGGCTGCACCCGGCGCCGGTGGGTATCCCCGGTGAGCTGTACCTCGGCGGAATCCAATTGGCACGTGGCTATCACGCCCGGCCCGATCTCACGGCCGAACGATTCGTTGCCGCTCCGGGTGGCGAGCGTCTGTACCGCACCGGCGACCGTGTGCGGCTGATGTCCGACGGCACCCTGGACTACCTCGGCCGCAACGACTTCCAGGTCAAGATCCGCGGTCTGCGCATCGAGCTCGGGGAAATCGAATCCGCGATCGTCGCTGTCGGTGAGGTGGCACGTGCCGTCGTCGTCGTGCACGACAACGACCGCGGGCCACAACTTGTCGCCTACGTCGTCCCCACCGCGGGCGCCGTAGTGGACACCGACGTGGTCCGCGGAACCGTCGGCCGGGCGTTGCCGCGGTACATGGTTCCCGATGTCATCATGGTGCTCGACGCACTGCCGCTCAACGCCTCCGGCAAACTCGACCGACGTGCCCTGCCGGAACCCGAGGTGGCCGCTCGTGAATTCCGCGCACCCCGCAGCGACGTCGAATGTGCGGTGGCAGACGCGGTCGCCGAGGTCCTCGGCGTCGAGCGTGCAGGACTGGACGACGACTTCTTCGCGCTCGGCGGAAACTCACTCGTCGCGACGCGTGTGGTGTCGCGGATCGGTGCGGCGCTCGGAATCGACGTGCCGCTGCGCACCCTTTTCGAACACCCCACCGTCGAAGCCCTCGCGGCGGCGATATCGGGTCTCACGACGAGCGGTGCCCGGAACCCGCTCGTCGCGCAGGAACGGCCGGAACTCGTGCCGCTGTCGTTCGCGCAGCAGCGGATGTGGTTCCTCAACCGGTTCGTTCCGGATTCGGCTGCCTACAACATCCCGATTGCGGTGCGTCTGTCCGGCGCTCTCGACGTCGATGCGCTCGACGCGTCGGTCGCCGACCTGATCGAGCGCCACGAAATCCTGCGGACCGTCTACCCCGAGGCCGACGGCGCCGCCCACCAGCGTGTCCTGCCGCCGCACGAGGCGATCCTCGATCTCACCCCGGTGCAGGCCTCCGACAACGATGTGGTGTCGCTGGCCACCGAATTCATCACGCGCGCGTTCGACGTGACCCGCGACGTGCCGGTACGGGCACGGCTGTTCCATCTCGGCGACAGCGAGCACGTCCTGGTCTTCGTCGTACACCACATCGCGGGCGACGGTTTCTCGATGGCGCCGCTGATCCGCGACGTGATGGTCGCGTACACCGCTCGCGTCGCTGGTGAACGCCCGGCGTGGGCTCCACTTGCCGTGCAGTACGCCGACTATGCGCTCTGGCAGCGTGAACTTCTCGGTTCCGGGGACGATCCCGAGAGCCTCGCATCGCGGCAGATCGCCTACTGGACCGAGACCCTGGCCGGAGCACCCGCCGAACTCGACCTGCCCACCGACCGTCCGCGACCCGCCGTCCGCTCCCAGCAGGGTGCGCTGCACCGGATCACAATCGATCGCGGCCTGCACGCCGGACTCGAACACCTCGCCCGAGAGCATCATTCGACGCTCTTCATGGTGATCCACGCGGCATTCGCGGTGTTGCTCTCCGCGTTGTCCGGCAGCCGCGACCTCACCGTCGGTACTCCCGTCGCAGGCCGCGGCGAGGCCGCACTCGACGACCTCATCGGCATGTTCGTCAACACGCTCGTATTGCGCACCGACGTCGATCCGGACCGGTCGTTCAGCGAGTTCCTCGACTCCGTCCGCACCACCGACCTCGCCGCGTTCGCGCACGCAGATGTCCCGTTCGAAAGCCTCGTCGACGCGCTCGCCCCCACCCGGTCGCAATCGCGGACCCCGCTGTTCGAGGTGATGCTCGTTCTGCAGAACATGCAGCACACCGCGCTCGAGCTCGACGACGTGCGGATGAGCGCTCTCGATGTCGAGTTCGCCGAGGCACGTTTCGACCTGCAGCTGACGATGGGTGAAACCTACGACGACGCCGGGGACGTCACCGGTATGGTCGCTGAATTCACCTACGCGACAGCATTGTTCGAGGCGTCCACGATCGAGACCATCGCGGAGCGCTTCGAGCGTGTTCTGCGCAGCGTGACGGACGAACCGGATCGCACCGTCTCCACCATCGACGTGCTCACCCCCGGCGAACGCGCGCAGCTGCTCACCACCTGGAACGGCACCGCGCCGCGGGAGACCCTCGTGAGCCTGTTCGATGCGCAGGTGCAGCGGTCTCCCGACGCGGTCGCAGTGGTGGCCGACGATGTCATCCTCACCTACCGCGAGTTCGATGCGCGCGTGAACCGGCTGGCGCGTCACTTGATCTCCCTGGGCGTCGGGCCCGAGACCCACGTCGCGTTGGCGATGGCGCGGTCGCTGCACCAATTGGTCGCGATGTACGCGACCGTCAAAGCCGGAGGTGCCTATGTGCCGATCGATCCGGATCTACCCGACGAGCGCAACGAGTACGTCCTCGAGACGGCTGCGCCCGTCCTGATCATCACGACCTCGGGCGAAACCGTCACCGGGCGTAGCGATATCCCGGTGCTGCGCGTCGATACCGTCGAGCTGGCGGATGTATCGGACGTTCCGGTGACCGACGCGGAACGCGCGATGCCGCTGCGTCCCGAGAACACCGCGTGGGTGATCTTCACGTCGGGCTCCACCGGCCGCCCCAAGGGCGTGTCGGTGCCGCACGGGCAGATCGCGGTCGCGATCGACTGGCGGCAGCAACGGTACGGGCTCGGGGCCGACGACACCGTGCTCCAGAAGACCGCATTCACGTTCGACGCGTCGGGGCGCGAATTCTGGTGGCCGCTCACCGCCGGTGCGCGCCTCGTCCTCGCCTCACCCGACGGACACCGCGACCCCTACTACCTCGCCGCAGCCATCGAGCAACACGGCGTGACCTCGTCGTACTTCGTTCCGTCGGTGCTGACCGAAGTGGTCGTCGTCGCGCGCGAAGGTCAACTGAACTCGCTTCGACAGGTGTACTGCTCCGGCGAGGTGCTGACCCCGCAGCTTGCGCAGGCCGTGCACGCGGCGAGCGGAGCCGAGGTGTCCAACGAATACGGCCCGACCGAGTTCACGCTCTCGATCACCCGTCACGTTGCGTCCGATACGGGCGTGCCATCGCTGCCCATCGGTACGCCCCAAGGCAACGCAGGCGCGTACGTCCTCGACAGCAGGCTGCGGCCCGTTCCCCTCGGCACCGCGGGCGAGTTGTATCTCGCGGGGCAGCAACTCGGTCGAGGCTACGTGTCGCAGCCGGAGCTGACCGCGGAGCGGTTCATCGCAGACCCGTACGGACCCGATGGCACTCGCATGTACCGCACGGGTGACCTCGTGCGACGGAACAGTGCGGGCGAACTCGAGTACGTGGGCCGCACCGACTTCCAGGTCAAGCTGCGCGGGCTGCGCATCGAACTCGGCGAAGTGGAAGCCGCGTTCAGCGCGCACCCCGCGGTGCGTCAGGTCGTCGTGGTCCTGAGGAAAGACCCCCACATCGGCGACAGCCTCATCGCCTACCTCGTCGCACACGACGAGGCCGACCTCGACATCGACGAGATGAAGAGCTCGGTGGCGCAGCGAGTTCCGTCCTACATGGTGCCCACGTCCGTAATGGTGCTCGACCGGATGCCCCTCAACCCGTCGGGCAAGGTCGACCGTAAGGCGCTGCCCGATCCCGAGTTCGAGGAACGCGAGTTCCGTGCACCGGTCACACACGTCGAGCAGACCATCGCGTCGGTCTTCGCCGATGTCCTCGGTGTCGAGCGAGTCGGGCTGGACGACGACTTCTTCGCGATCGGCGGCAACTCCCTTGTCGCTACCCGCATCGCCGCCCGTATCGGTGCCGCCCTGCACACCACCGTGCCGGTCCGTGCGATCTTCGAAGCACCCACCGTGGCAGGCCTGGCCGCCGAGGCATTCCGGTTCGGACCCGCCGGCCACCCGGCCCTCGTACCGCAAGAGCGCCCCGAGCGGATCCCGTTGTCGCTTGCGCAACAGCGGATGTGGTTCCTGAACCGATTCGATCCCCGGTCGGCGACCTACAACATCCCCGCGGCGATCAAGCTCACGGGCAATCTCGACGTCGATGCGCTGCGCGGTGCCGTCCGAGACCTCCTCGCACGCCACGAGATCCTGCGGACCGTCTACCCCGAGGTCGACGGCGCCGGAATGCAGGTGATCAGGCCGGTCTCCGAGGTCACCCTCGACCTGCGCGAGGAGGACGTCGAACCGGACAGGGCCCTCGGGGTCGTCACCTGTGCGATCCGGGCCGGTTTCGACGTGACCGCGGACGTCCCGGTCCGGGCACGCCTTCTTCGCATCGGTGAGCGCGAGTTCGTTCTCGTCGTCGTCGTGCACCACATCGCCGCCGACGGCTTCTCCATCGGGCCGATGCTGCGCGACGTGATGGTCGCGTACGCAGCCAGGTCCACAGGGGAAACTCCGGCCTGGACACCGCTCGACGTGCAGTACGCCGACTACAGCCTGTGGCAACTGGGCGCCCTCGGGTCCGAGGACGACCCGACAAGCGTGATCTCACGGCAGATCGATTACTGGGCCGGCGCTCTCGACGACATCCCCGACGTTCTCGAACTGCCCGCCGACCGTGCGCGTCCGGCAGTGGCGTCGTACCGCGGTGCAACCCATCGTGTGCATCTCGATGCCTCGACGCATCAGCACCTGCTCGACCTTGCCCGGTCACGGAACGCGACGCTGTTCATGGTGCTGCACAGCGCCCTGAGCGCAGAACTCGCATGGCTGAGCGGCACCGCCGACATTGCCGTCGGAACGCCCGTCGCCGGTCGCGGCGACCAGGCGCTCGACGACCTCATCGGCATGTTCGTCAACACCCTCGTGCTCCGCACCCGGATCGATCCCGACGAGCCGTTCTCGACATTGCTGTCGCGTTCCCGCGACATCGCCCTCGGCGCCTTCGCACACGCAGACGTGCCGTTCGAGCGCCTCGTCGAGGTTCTCGACCCGCCCCGGTCGCAGGCACGGAACCCGCTGTTCCAGGTGATGCTCACCCTCCAGAACATGGAGCGCCGCCACTTCGAACTCGGCGACGTCCGGATCGAACCGATCGACGCAGACCTCGGCGAAGCCAAGGTCGACCTGCAGGTCACCGCGATCGAACAGTTCGACGACGACGGCGCACCCGCCGGCATCGACGCGGCCTGGACGTACGCGACAGACCTGTTCGACGACACGACCGTCGTCACGTTCGCAGAACGTTTCACACGGCTCCTGTCCGCGATCGTCGCCGATCCGGACCTGCAGGTAGCGGCGTTGCCGCTACTCGACGATGCCGAACGGACCCGAGTGCTGGCGCTCGGAGTCGGTCCGGACGTCGCTGCAGGCGAGGAGGTTGCAGTCGTCGATTCGGAGGCGACCGCAGTCACTTCGGCGGGCGTGTCCTTGTCCCGTGGCGAATTCGACGAGCGTGTCGCGGCGCTGGCCCGCGCTCTGATCGCGCGTGGCGTCGGCCCGGAGACACGTGTCGCGGTGCACATGGAGCGCAGTATCGACCTGCTCGTCGGCATCCACGCGATCCTGCAGGCCGGTGGCGCGTACGTCCCGCTCGATCCCGACCACCCGGCCGAGCGTATCGCGCACATCCTCGATGCCGCGAAACCTGCTCTCGCGCTTGTCCGCTCCTCCGCGGCCGGACTTCCGATTCCGATGCTCGCGGTCGATTCCGTCGGTGCATCCAACGACACATCATCGATCACCGACGACGACCGGCTCGCACCGCTGCGCCCCGACCACCTCGCGTATGTGCTGTTCACCTCAGGGTCGACGGGCATGCCCAAGGGCGTCGCCGTCACACATCGCGCGCTGAACACCCAGCTCGACTGGATGCAGCACACGCTCGGGCTGACCTGCGACGACGTGATCCTGTGGAAGACACCCGTCACCTTCGACGCCTCCGTGTGGGAATTGCTGCTGCCCACACGTATCGGCGCGCGCCTTGTGATGGCACACCCCGAAGGCCACGCCGATCCCGCGTATCTCGCATCGGTGATTGCCGCGGAGAAGGTGACGGTCGCGCAGTTCGTGCCGTCGGTACTCGACCTTGTCGTCGACGAGGATCCCGGACCGTCTCTGCAGCATGTGTTCTCGGGTGGTGAGACACTACGCTCGGCTACCGCCGAACGAGTCCGCAATGCGCTCGGCGCGCAAATCCACAACCTGTACGGCCCGACGGAAACCACGATCCAGGTCGCCCACCGGGCAGGGACATCCCGTGCGGGACAGAGCGTACCGATCGGCACGGCGGTAGCGGGCACGACATTGCTGGTGCTCGATGCGCGTCTGCAGCCGGTTCCCGTCGGTGTGCGCGGCGAACTCTACGTCGCGGGGCCGCAGGTGGCGCGCGGCTACGAGAACGCCACCGGCCAGACCGCGTCGCGCTTCGTCGCCGACCCCTACAGCGCACGCGGCGCACGGATGTATCGCACAGGCGACGTCGTGCGCTGGACGACGGCGGGAGAACTCGACTACCTGGGCCGCAGCGACCATCAGATCAAACTACGTGGCCTGCGCATCGAAATCGGCGAGATCGAAACAGTGCTGCAGGCGATGGACATGGTCGCGGCGGCGGCGGTCGCGGTGGTGTCGGATCGGCTCGTCGGCTATGTCGTTCCCGCATCCGGTTCGGACGTCAACGTCGAATCAGTTAGTGATGCAGCGGCAGATCAGTTGCCGTCGTATATGATTCCGGATGCCCTCGTCGTGCTCGAGGCGATGCCGCTCAACACCTCCGGCAAACTCGACCGCAGGGCACTTCCGGAGCCGGAATTCGAGACGCGGGAATTCCGGGCACCGGTGACGCCGACCGAAGAGATCGTGGCGTCGGTCTTCGGTGCCGTGCTGGGCGTCGAACGTGTCGGCCTCGACGACGGATTCTTCGAACTCGGCGGCAACTCCCTCAGCGCGACTCAAGTCGCATCGCGAGTGGGTGTGGCAGTGGATGCGCGGGTGCCGGTGCGAATGCTGTTCGAGTCGCCGACCGTGGTTGCGCTCGCTTCCGCAGTCGACAAGCTGGCCGGCTCCGGCGGCGCCATTCCGCTCGAGCCCCAGCCACGGGTGGGGCAGATTCCGTTGTCGCTGGCCCAAACCCGGATGTGGTTCCTCAACAGATTCGATCCGCAGTCGGCGGCCTACAACATCCCGATGGCCATTCGCCTTTCCGGTCCTCTCGACGTGGCCGCGTTGCAGGCGGCCGTATCGGACATCATCGCCCGACACGAGGTTCTGCGTACCGTCTACCCCGAGAACGACGGTGCCGGAGTCCAGCAGATTCTCGACGTGTCAGCGGTTCGACTCGACCTGGCTCCGAAGCTGGTCGGATCGGACGAAGTCGTCGATGCGGTGACCGGTGTGGTGGGTGCCGGATTCGATGTGACGACCGAGGTTCCGTTGCGTGCTCGGCTGTTCGAAGTGGGCGAGGCCGACTACGTGATCGTTCTCGTCGTTCACCACATCGCGGGTGACGGGTTCTCCACGGGCGCGATGGCACGGGACGTCATGACTGCCTACGCGGCGCGCGCGCAGGGCGAGTCGCCGCGGTGGACACCGCTTCCCGTCCAGTACGCCGACTACACGCTCTGGCAGCGGGCGATGCTCGGCACCGAAGACGATCCGTCGAGTGTGGTGTCGCAGCAGGTGGCCTACTGGACGAACGCTCTGGACGGGGTTCCGGACCGGATCGATCTGCCTGCCGACCGGCCGCGACCGATGGTGGCGACCCATCGCGGAGCTTCTTATGACTTCAACGTCGAGGCATCGACGCGTGACGCACTGAACCGACTGGCGCAGCAGCACAATGCCACGATGTTCATGGCCGTCCACGCTGCGCTTGCGGTGCTGCTGGCCCGCCTGAGCGGCACCAGCGACATCGTGATCGGCACCCCCGTCGCGGGACGCGGGCATGCCGAACTCGATGATCTCATCGGCATGTTCGTCAACACCCTGGTGCTTCGCACCGACGTCGACGGCGGAAGTACCTTCTCGGAGATTCTCGAGCAGGTTCGCGACACGGACCTCGCGGGGTTCGCGCATGCGGATGTGCCGTTCGAGCGTCTGGTCGAGATACTCGACCCGCCCCGGTCGCAGGCGCGCAATCCGCTCTTCCAGGTGATGCTCGCATTCGAACACGAGAGCGCGACGTCCTTCGAACTGGACGGACTATCGGTCTCCGCGCTGGACGTCGGGGAGATGCCGGTCAAGTTCGATCTGCAGATCACAGTCGTGGAATCCGCTGAATCGGACGGATTGGGCGTGCGATTCCACTACGCAACCGACCTGTTCGACCCCGCGACGATAGCCGGGTTCGCCGACCGGTTCGTGCGGTTGCTCGACGAGGTGGCTGCCGGATCGCAGGTTGCTGTCGGCGACCTCGACCTTCTCACCGACTCCGAACGTGCGCACGTACGCGCCGTCCAGGCCGGTGTCACACATGCGATTTCCGCGGATTCGGTCCTCGAAGCGTTCGAGGCGCAGCTCACCCGGACTCCGAACGCGACCGCCGTACTCACGGGAGCGGTCGCGCTGTCGTATGCGGAGTTCGGCGATCGGGTGAATCGTCTGGCACGCGAACTGATTACCCGCGGTGTCGGACCCGAATCGAATGTCGCGGTGTACATGTCGCGCTCGGTGGACATGCTGATATCGGTCTATGCCGTCCTCGTGGCCGGTGGTGCATACGTGCCACTCGACCCCGAGCATCCTGTCGATCGGACGGAGTACGTGTTGCAGGCTGCAGCACCCGTGCTCGTCCTGACCACCGTAGGTGGACGCGCCGCGTTGTCCGGCAGCATCCCGACGGTATGTGTCGACGACATGGACCTGTCCACGCGTTCCGGAACCGCGGTCACCGATGCCGACCGCTCTTCGCCGTTGCGGCCGGAGAACACCGCCTACGTGATCTTCACGTCAGGCTCGACCGGGCGTCCGAAGGGAGTCGCGGTCAGCCATTCGGCTGTGGTGAATCAGATTGCCTGGATCGCGGATCGATTCGGGATCGGCGCCGACGACACAGTTCTGCTGAAGACCCCCTTCACGTTCGATGTGTCGGTCTGGGAACTGTTCGCACCGCTGTCGAGCGGTGCACGGCTCGTGGTGGCCTCCGCGGACGGACATCGGGACCCGCAGTACCTGGCGGAGACGATCGACGAGCATGCGGTCAGTTTGGTGTCGTTCGTTCCGTCGATGCTCGACGTGTTCGTCGGACAGTTGAGCGGTGATGCGTGCGGTTCCCTTAGGGCCGTACTCGTTGCGGGTGAGGCATTGGCGCCGGCGACAGTCGCCGGATTGCAGACGGCGTTGCCGACTACTTCGGTGCACAACCTGTACGGTCCGACCGAATTCACCGTGCATGCGACCGAGACCGTGGTCGACGGCGCCAACGCTGTGGTGCCGATCGGCTCGCCGGTGTGGAATTCCGGTGCATATGTGCTCGATCACCGGTTGCGGCCGGTTCCCGAGAGGGTGCCGGGCGAGTTGTACCTGTCGGGTCGTCAGGTGGCGCGCGGATATGCGGGTCGCGCTGATCTGACTGCAGATCGGTTCGTGGCTGACCCGTTCGTCGTCGGTGCTCGAATGTACCGGACGGGTGATGTGGTCCGGCGGAACCGCTCCGGCGCACTGGAGTACATAGGGCGCAGTGACTTCCAGGTGAAAGTGCGTGGTCTGCGAATCGAACTCGGTGAGATCGAAGCGGTGCTGCGTGACGACCCCGCAGTGTCGTCGTCCACCGTTGCCGTGATGCGGGACCGGATCGTCGCCTACGTAGTACTCCTAGACGACAACACCGCCACCGAACCCGTGCTGCGCGCGGCGTCGTCCCGTCTGCCGTCGTACATGATGCCGGAGGCAGTCGTCGTCCTCGACGCACTGCCACTCAATGCGTCCGGGAAGCTGGATCGCAAAGCATTGCCGGAGCCGGTGTTCGAAACTCGTGAGTTCCGATCCCCGGAAAGCGCGACGGAACAGGCCGTGGCAGCGGTGTTCGCCGAGATCCTCGACCTCGAACGCGTGGGGCTGGACGACGACTTCTTCGCGCTCGGTGGCAACTCGCTGATCGCCACCCAGGTGGTGTCGCGGGTGGGTGCCGAGGTGGACGCGAAGGTTCCGGTGCGTGTGCTCTTCGAGTCGTCGACGGTGGGGGCATTCGCGGCGGCAGTCGAAGGGCTGACGGGAGCGGGCGGTGCTCTGCCACTGGTGCCCCAGAACCGTCCGGAGCGGATTCCGCTGTCCGTTGCCCAGCAGCGGATGTGGTTCCTCAACCGGTTCGACCCCGAATCTGCCGTGAACAACATTCCTGCCGCGATCCGATTGTCGGGAACACTCGATGTCGACGCGCTGTCGCATGCAATCGATGACGTGGTCGAGCGGCACGAGATTCTGCGTACCTACTATCCCGAGATCCACGGAATCGGCAGCCAGGTCGTACTTCCCACGGTTGACCGGCAGCTCGGTCTGGCGGTGGAAGCTGTAGCGGAGACCGATCTGCTGAGCGCGGTCGCTCGCGAGGTGAGTGCCGGTTTCGATGTGACGCTGGCGCCGCCAGTTCGCGTGAAGTTGCTCCGAGTCGCGGACGCCGAGCATGTGCTGGTAGTGGTCGTGCATCACATTGCGGCCGATGGTTTCTCGATGGGCCCGTTGTCGCGGGACGTGATGACGGCGTACGCGTCGCGGTCGATGGGCGAAGTGCCGCTGTGGGAGCCGCTCGAAGTGCAGTACGCGGATTACGCGATATGGCAGCGGCAGGTGCTCGGTTCCGAGGATAACCCGGATTCGCTTGCATCCCGCCAGCTGTCCTACTGGGCCGGCGCGCTCGAGGAGTTGCCCGAAGAATTGCCGTTGCCGAGGGACCGTGCTCGGCCGTCGGTGGCATCGAACCGGGGTGCGACGTACGAGTTCGTGCTCGATTCTCGAGTCCGGACCGCGGCCGGTTCGTTGGCCGCAGCGCACGGCGTGACACCGTTCATGGTGGTACACGGGGCTCTGGCAGTTCTGCTGGCCAGGTTGTCCGGTACGGACGACATCGCCATCGGGACACCCGTGGCGGGGCGCGGTGAGAAGGCTTTGGACGACCTGATCGGGATGTTCGTCAATACCTTGGTGTTGCGTACTCGGATCGATCCGGGCGAGTCGTTCGAGGACTTGTTGTCACGGGTCAAGGACGTGGATCTCGGTGCGTTCGGGCATGCAGATGTGCCGTTCGAGCGGTTGGTCGAAATTCTCGATCCGGTTCGGTCGCGCTCGCGGAATCCGCTGTTCCAGGTGATGCTGACATTCCAGAACTTCGCACCGACGCGATTCGAGTTGCCCGGGTTGACATTGTCTGCCGTCGAGGCGGACGCGCATCTTGCGAAGTTCGATCTGCAGGTCACGATGGTGGAGCAGGACGACAAGTGGCTCGTCGCACTCGGTTACGCAACGGATTTGTTCGACAGGGCGACGATGGCATCGCTCGCGGAGCGGTTCGAACGGCTACTCACCGGACTTGTGGTTGACCCGTCGCTGTCAGTCGGAGACGTCGACTTCGTGACAGCCGAGGAACGTGAGCGGGTGTTGTCCGCGTGGACCGTGCCCGGGGTCGAGACCGATACTTCGACGACCTTGCCGATGCTGTTCGAGCGTGCTGCCCGAGCGTGGCCCGAGAACATTGCTGCGGTGGCGGGTGAGACGTCGCTGGACTATGCGGCGCTATCCGCGCGCGCGAACCAGTTGGCTCGCAAGTTGATCGACTCGGGCGTGCGTCCCGGATCCCTGGTGGGTGTCGCGCTTCCCCGCGACGAGTCGCTGGTTGTGACACTACTCGCGGTCGTCACCGCGGGCGCTGCGTACCTGCCGGTGGATGTCACTGCTCCGAAGAGTCGGATCTCGTATATTCTCGAAGACGGCGCACCTACCGTTGTGGTGACGTCGTCGGGCCAGGTGCAAGATCTTCCTCAGATGGGGCGCACCGAGGTTCTCGTGCTCGACGAACTGTCGTTGGGGGAGTTCTCGCCCGCTGAGGTCACCGACAGTGACCGTCTGATGCCATTGCGATCGTCGGATCTGGCATACGTCATCTATACCTCAGGTTCGACGGGGCGGCCCAAGGGCGTCGCGGTCACCCATCGCAACGTCGTCGAACTGATAGACAACGCGCAATCGAAGTTCGGGTTCGACGAGTCGGACGTGTGGACGATGTTCCACTCGTACGCCTTCGACTTCTCGGTGTGGGAACTGTGGGGGCCGTTGCTGTTCGGTGGCACGCTGGTTGTCGTCGACTACATGACGTCGCGGTCGCCGGACGAGTTCCGGGCGTTGGTTGCACGGCACGGTGTCACGGTCCTGAACCAGACGCCCTCGGCCTTCTACCAGTTCGACGAGGCGGATCGTGTCGCTGCGGATGAACTGCGCCTGCGGTATGTCATCTTCGGTGGTGAGGCACTTGACCTGGGCAAGCTCGCCGGTTGGTACAGCCGTCACGGTGACGACGAGCCGCAGTTGGTCAACATGTACGGGATCACCGAGACGACCGTGCATGTGTCGTTCCTGGCGTTGACCGAGGAATCGGTGCGCGAGTCGGGTTCCAGCGTAATCGGGCGTCCGCTGCCGGGGCTGAGCATGTATGTGCTCGATGAGCGTCTGCATCCGGTTCCGGTGGGTGTACAAGGAGAGATCTACGTTGCCGGTAACCAGTTGTCGCGCGGATATGTCGGTCAGGCGACACTGACCGCGTCGCGTTTCGTTGCCGATCCATTCGGCGGTGGCCTGATGTATCGTACGGGCGACCTCGCCAGGTGGAACCACGAGGGCGAGCTCGAATATGCGGGACGTTCCGACTTCCAGGTGCAACTGCGTGGTTTCCGTATCGAGCTCGGTGAGGTGGAGGCCGCGCTGACCTCGTGCGACGAAGTGGCGCATGCAGTGGCGATTGTCCGGGCCAACGCACGTGGAGATCAGCTCCTCGTGGCATACGTGGTGCCGAGGGCCGGCTCGCCGGTGGAGTCGGCGCAGGTACGTGCCGAGGTCGGGGAGTTCCTGACCGCGTACATGGTTCCCGATGTCGTGATGGTGCTCGACGCTCTTCCTCTGACGGTGAATGGCAAACTGGATCGGAAGGCGTTGCCGGAGCCTGTGTTCGAGACGCGTGAGTTCCGGGCTCCGATCACACGGGCCGAGCAGGCTGTGGCGTCGGTGTTCGAGGATGTGCTCGGGGCTGTGTCGGTCGGTCTCGACGACGACTTCTTCGCGCTCGGCGGTACGTCCCTCGTCGCGACGAAACTCGTCTCACGTCTGCGCGCGGAGCTGGACACTCAGGTGCCCTTGCAGTGGTTGTTCCAGGAGTCGACCGTCGAAGGCTTCGCCCGTTTGATCGCCGAAGGTTCCGGTACGAGCATGTCGGACGCTCTCCGCCCGGTGCTGCAGCTGCGCACGCAGGGCTCCGGCACACCGTTGTTCTGCGTGCATCCGATCGTCGGGTTGTCGTGGTGCTACACCGGCCTGTCGCAGCAGCTCGCCACTGATGTCTACGGGCTGCAGACGCCGGCCGGGACCGAAGCCGACTTCGCGCCTGCCACCCTCGACGAACTCGCCGCGCGGTACGTCGAGGAACTTCGCCGCGTTCAGCCGCACGGACCGTACCGCTTGCTCGGCTGGTCGCTGGGCGGTGTGATCGCCCACGCGATGGCGGTGCAGCTGCAGGCCGCAGGCGAATCGGTGGGCCATCTCATGATGCTCGACAGCTTCGTGAACGGGTCGTCCGAGCCTCCGACCGGTGAACGGGCAGCGGTGTCCATGGATGATCTGCTCGCGGGATTCGGCTTCGACGGAGACGAGCTGGAGGACGTCGCCGGGCTCGTCTCGGCCGTCGCAGAGCTGACCGGCAATTCGGTCGACGACACCGAAGCGATGGTGCAGCGACTGATCGCCACCGCAGAACACAACTCGATGTTGCTCAGCGAGCACAGGCCCGGAGTGTTCGACGGAGACGTCCTCTACTTCACCGCTTCTGCCGACGGACGCCCTGGAGCCGCAGGCTGGGCCGCCGCCGTCACGGGCAAGATCCATGATCATTCAGTGCCCGTGACGCATTGGCACATGACTTCGCCCGAGGCCCTTGCTGTCGTCGGGCCGACGGTGCGTAGAGTCATCGAACTGCACCCGACTACCGATGAGGGCGAATCCGCTACATGAATGAGTACGTTCTGCGCCGAGCAGCGTTGTGCGCTGCGGTCGCGTTCGCCCTGGCTGTCCCTGCCGTACCTGCGTCCGCCGAACCCGCGGCTCACGTGGACAGCGTCGAGCAGGTCGACGATCGGCACTCGGACATGCTCGTGTATTCGCCGTCGATGGACAGGAACATTCCCCTGCAGGTCATCAAGCCAGCAGATACATCCGTTCCGCGCCCGACGCTGTACTTGCTCAACGGGGCAGGCGGCGGCGAGGACGGCGCCAACTGGCTCAACCAGACCCAGATTCTCGATTTCCTCGCCGACAAGAACGTCAACGTCGTCATCCCCGCCGAGGGAATGTTCACGTATTACACCGACTGGATCAAAGAAGATCCGGTCGTCGGCGTGGCCAAGTGGGAGACGTTCCTGACCGAGGAACTGCCCCCGGTGATCGACGACGCGCTGGGTACAACGGGCGTCAATGCGATCGCGGGTTTGTCGATGGCCGCGACGTCGGTGCTGTCCCTTGCGATCCACGCTCCCGACCTCTACCGCGGTGTCGCATCGTACAGCGGGTGCGCGCAGACCAGCGACCCGCTTGGGCAGACCTATCTGCGGTCGGTGATCGAGGGGATGGGGGAGACCGACGCGACGAACATGTGGGGGCCGTACGACGGAGAAGGCTGGGTCGCGCACGACCCGACCGTCAACGCGGAAGGCCTACGCGGCCTCTCGCTCTACATCTCGAACGGAACGGGTCTGCCCGGCCCGTACGAGAATCCGGAACTACCGCGGACGCCGCAGTCGCCGCCGCTGCTCGACCAGGTCGTGGTCGGCGGCGTGATCGAGGCCGCCACGAATATCTGCACGCATCGACTCCAGGAACGGTTGGAGGAACTCGACATCCCCGCGACCTTCCACTTCCGGCCCGACGGTACGCACTCTTGGGGGTACTGGGAGGACGAGCTTCAGCGTTCCTGGCCGCAGCTGGCGGAGTCGATGGAGTTGTAGAACGCAGCGGAACCTCCTACGGCTGGCCCAGCAGGAGGGCTGTCAACCTACGTTCGGGCTGCTCTCGCTTCGCAGTTCTTCATCCACAGGCAATCGATTCATCCACAGATGTGTTCCGGCACGGGGCATTCGCGGTACCCGGCTCTATCGGTACGCGACGCTGTTCGCATGGGATATGTGCCACTCATCCGACGCAGCGACGCCCTCGCGCTCGGCTACACCCCGGGAGAGATACGCGGCTTCGTCTCGAGTGGACGGTGGGTGCGGTTGACTGCCGGGGTCTTCCTTCCCCGCCAGGACTACGACGCCGCCGACGAATACGGCCGCCATGCATTTCATGCACGTGCCGTGGTGCAGATGGCAGCACCGGACGCCGCCCTCAGCCACGTATCGGCTGCAGTGCTGCACGGGTTGCGTCCTTGGCGCATCTCGCTCGCCGCCGTTCACCTGACCCGTGACCGGGCGAGTGGAAGCAGGACTTCTGACAGGCGCGTGATGCACGTGGCAAGGGTGGATGAGCGTGAGGTGAGGGAGAGCCACGGCGTACGGGTTCTGGCCGTGTCGCGCAGCATCCTCGATCTTGCGGCGTCGGAGCCGCTGGAGCATGTGGTGGCGCTCGGCGACCAGGCCTTGCGTCAGGGACTCACGGAGATCGGCGAACTGGAGCGTGAGGTCGGAAAGATGGGAAGTCGTTCTGGCCGTCCTCGCATGTTGCGGGCAGTGCGTCTTATGAGCGACCGAAGCGACAGCGTGGGTGAGTCGCGCAGTCGTGTGTTGATGATCGGTGAACAATTGCCGATACCCCTGGAACAAGTCGACGTGTTCGACGCGACCGGTCGTTGGTTGGCTCGCGTCGACTTCCTGCTCCCGGACCACGGCGTGATCGGTGAGTTCGACGGGCGGATCAAGTACCGACGCGACGGCGTGGCCACAACTGACGCCGAGGATGTCGTCTATCGAGAAAAGTTGCGCGAGGACCGACTCCGTCACGCAGGCTGGGTCGTGGTGCGGTGGACATGGGGCGACGTCGAAACGCCCGGTGCGGTCGCGGCGAAGATTCGCGGGGCGATCGCGTTGGCGCAGCGGGGGAGCGGGCCGACGGGAACGTTCAAGGTCCGAAGGCTCACAACACAGAAGTGAGGCTCGCAACGCCGATGGTTGACCACCAGCGTTGCGAGCCTCACTTCTTGGTTGCTTACCTACTTACGGCCGGGTGGCTTGGGTCCACCCTTGATCTGCAGTCCGCCGGGCTTCGCCTTCGGCGGAGCCGGTGCCTCCGATACGGGCTTCGCCTCGGGCTCGGCGGAGGGCTCAGGCGCAGCCTCCGGAGCAGGAGCCGACTCCGTCGCCGGTGCTGCTGCCGGTGCGGCCTTCTTCGGGCCGGGGCCCTTGAGCCCGCTCTTGAGCTGCAATCCACCGGGCTTCGCCTTCGGGATCGCGGTCTCCTTCGGCGCTTCGGCAGGAGCCTCTGAAACCGCAGCTTCAGGAGCAGCCTCGGGTGCAGGCGCTGCCGCCGGAGCAGCTGCCTTCTTGGCGCCGGGGCCCTTGAGCCCGCTCTTGAGCTGCAGACCACCGGGCTTGGCGGTCGGAGGTGCCGACTCGGTGGCAGGTGCAGACGCCTCGGCAGGCTCAGCTGCAGGCGCGGCTGCTGCGGGCGCAGCTGCCTTCTTGGCGCCCGGTCCCTTGAGTCCACCCTTCATCTGCAGTCCGCCGGGCTTGGCCTTCGGGACGGCAGGGGCTTCGGCCGACGCAGACTCGGCAGCGGGAGCAGCAGCGGCAGGTGCTGCCGGAGCAGCGGCCGTCTTCTTGGCGCCGGGGCCCTTGAGTCCACCCTTCATCTGCAAGCCGCCGGGCTTGGCCTTCGGAGCCTCAGCGGCTTCGGCAGGAGCAGCGGCGGCAGGCGCCGCGGCCTTCTTGGCGCCGGGGCCCTTGAGTCCGCCCTTCATCTGCAGACCGCCGGCCTTCGGTGCGCCCGTCGTCTTGGGCGCCGCGGGGGTCGCCGCAGCTTCCACGACTTCTTCGACGCGCTCTTCCTCGACGGCTTCGGCGACGGCCTCGGCCTCGACCGGGGTCTTCGGCTCCTGGATCACCTTCAGGTTCTCCGTGAGCTTGTCCGCCTCGATGCGTGAGATCGACTCGAGCATCAGCTGCGCGACGTCGACGACCTCGACACCCTCGCCCTTGCCCTCTTCCTGACGCGCGGTGACACCGTCCGTGAGCATCACGCGGCAGAACGGGCAGCCGGTTGCGATCTTCTTGGGATCGGTGCTCAGTGCTTCGTCGACACGGTCGACGTTGATGCGCTTACCGATCCGCTCTTCCATCCACATGCGGGCACCGCCGGCGCCACAGCACATCGACCGCTCACCGTGGCGAGGCATCTCGACGAGTTTTGCGCCCGACGCCGCCATGAGCTCACGTGGAGCGTTGTACACCTTGTTGTGACGACCGAGGAAGCACGGGTCGTGGTAGGTGACGTCCTCGCTGACAGGCGCGACCTGGACCAGCTTCTTCGCCCGCACCAGGCGGTTGAGCAGCTGAGTGTGGTGGACGACCTCGTAGTTGCCACCGACCTCGGGGTACTCGTTGTTCAGCGCGTTGAAGCAGTGAGCGCAGGTCACGACGATCTTGCGCTTACTCGGCTCGACACCCTCGAACACGCCGTCGAGGACCTCGATGTTCTGCTGCGCGAGCTGCTGGAACAGGAACTCGTTACCCGCACGGCGAGCCGAGTCGCCGGTGCAGGTCTCGTCTGCGCCGAGGACCATGAACTTGGTTCCCGCGGTGGCGAGCAGTTCGGCGACGGCCTTCGTCGTCTTCTTGGCGCGGTCCTCGTAGGCGCCGGCGCAGCCGACCCAGAAGAGGTACTCGTAGCCGTCGAAGCTGTCGGCGTCCTGACCGAAGACCGGGATCTCGAAGTCCATCTCGTTGATCCAGTTGAGACGGTCCTTGGAATTCTGACCCCAGGGGTTGCCCTTGTTCTCGAGGTTCTTGAACAGACCTGCGAGCTCGGACGGGAAGTCCGATTCGATGAGCACCTGGTAGCGACGCATGTCGATGATGTGGTCGATGTGCTCGATATCCACGGGGCACTGCTCGACGCACGCGCCACAGTTCGTGCAGCTCCACAACGTCTCGGTGTCGATGACGGGGGCGAGTTCGCCGGCCTCGACGAGCTCGGCCGATTCGCCGACGAGCTTGCGGCCCGCTTCGGCGCGCGCCGCTTCGGGGATCTTTGCGAGTGCAGCTTCGTTGACATTGCCTTCGCTGTCGACGAGACCGACCTCGTCGCCGCCCATGTCCGTGCGGCCACCGGCCAGCAGGTACGGGGCCTTGGCGTTGCCGTGGTCGCGCAGCGACATGATGAGCAGCTTCGGCGACAGCGGCTTACCGGTGTTCCAGGCGGGGCACTGCGACTGGCAGCGGCCACATTCGGTGCAGGTGCTGAAGTCCAGCCAGCCCTTCCACGAGAAGTCCTCGATGCGTCCGGCGCCTAGCGTGTCGGTGTCGGGGTCGACGTTCTCCATGGTGAGGGCCTTGCCCTTGCTCATCATGGGCTTCGCGGCACCGAGGGCCACGCCGCCGTCGTCCTCACGCTTGAAGTAGATGTTGAAGAACGCGGCGAAACGGTGCCACGCAACGCCCCACGTGATGTTGCGGCCGACGATGTAGAGCCACACCATGCCGGACATCAACTTGATGAACGCGAAGACCGACACCATTTCGGGGCTTGCAGGCAGAAGCTTCGCAAGATTCATCGTGAAGAAGTCGGTCGACATGTGGCCACCGCCGTAGGTGGCGATCTTGCCTGCCTTCACGAAGATCATGCCGAGGCCCTCGATGAGGACGACCGCTTCGACGAAGTAAGCGGCCTTGAAATCCGAGCCGCTGAACCGGGACATCCGTCCGGGCTGACGCGGATGGTTCAACTGGCGGATGATGATCAACACGACGATGCCGATCACTGTGCCGAGGCCGAGCACCTCGTCCATGAAGTGGTAGACGGCGGTGTTGCCGATGATCGGCCAGTGGAACTCGGGGTTGAACGTCTGGCCGTAGGCCTCGAACCAAACGATTGCGCCGAGCATGAAGCCGACCATGACCAGCCAGTGCGCCCAGCCGACGGTACGGAACTTGGTCATCTTCGTGTGCGCGATGAACTCGACGAGCATCTGCTTGAAACGCGGGAAGAACGGACGCCAGCGATCCGGGGCCGGTTGGCCGATCCGGATCGCGCTGACCATCTTCCACGCACCGCTGATGAACGCGAACCAACACACGAGGCTGAGCAGCACGCCGATCGTGCCCAACGTGATCGTCAGGGCATTCATACGTGGCCTTTCGTGTCGGGGGCGGACAGCCCGCCTGGTATAAGCCTCCGCATCGTAACGCACGCTAAGTTACCCGCTGGTAACTAGAGCGAGTCTACTCGTGAGTAACTAGGCGTTGCGGTGCTGAGAGCCTGTGCGGCAGTCACCGTATAGACGAGTAATTCGTCAAAATGAGCCAGGCTGCCCTTACCGCGCCACGCTCGATATACGGCGCGGGAACGCTTCAGGGCACGATTCGGCATCTATCAGGCGTTACCGGGATAACAAATTGTCATGGCGTCGGTTATGATTTCGATCCGGACGTGACTTTCGGACAAAAAGAACGAACGTCGGGGGTTCGAAAGTCTCACGCTTACAGGGAAAATTGGGGGCGTCCTCGGGGCGTGCGCCATGTCACAGAACGGAAACACATGAAGCTCAGGAAGCTTGCCGCCGTAGCGACGATGACCATCGCCGCTATGGGAATCACGGCCGGAACCTCCTACGCGGCCCCGGCGGCCCAGGGTGAAGACAAGATCAACTACGAGGTGCGCGGCGAGGACGACTCGGTCGTGACCGTTATCGACGCCGGCGCCTTCCAGGTCTCGGGCGACGGCACGAGTGTTGAGCTCAAGGATGACGACGGCAACACGGTCATGAGCCTGCCGCTCGCTATTCAGCTCGGTGATCTGCAGCTGCCCTTCGAGCGTGAGATCAGCGAGGACGGCAAGACTCTCACCCTGACCCCGACCACTGATCTGACGCAGGCAACCCCGGTTGCTCCCGAGGACAAGGTCGCTACGGGTATTACGCCGGTTGCGCTCAAGGTGACGGACGTTGCATCGCCCGAGGAGAACCTCAAGGCTCAGCAGAACTTCGTCTCGCAGCTCGGTGTCGCCACCGCAATCGGTACTGTTGCAGGCGCGATTATCGGTTGCATTGTGGGTGCGATCCCGGGCTCGATTGTTCCCGGTGCTGGCACCATCCTGGGTTGCGGCGCAGGTGCTGCGACCGGTGGCACGATCGGAGCGTTCGTGACCGGCGGACCGGCCGCAGTTATTGCGGGAATCGGACTGGTGCAGGATCTCACGGCAGCTCCTGGCACCACACAGTGGGCTAACTGACAGCTAGCTTTACACTTCGGCCCCGCTACCCGGAATGGGTGGTGGGGCCGAAGTCATTGCTGAAGGGACGTCAACTCAGAACAAGCGCCGCAATCAGATTCCACCAGAACTGAGGGCTCCCCGTCAGCACCTCAACGCTTCCCGTGAGTGATCCGAACATTTACGCGTCCTCCCTATGATCCGCCGCCGATGCGGGAACATCCCCATCGTTCGTTTTGCGGCCGAACGAGATTTCCGAGCGTAACCCGGTTCGATCTTGATGCCGCGTCGACACTCCGCACCCGTCACCCCGACGTCCCGGCCCCACCCGCATCCCCGTCTGGCCGAGCGAATATGCAGGCGGAAAGCGGCGTCAGAAAACATCGGTGCCCGCCTTCCGTGTGGAAGGCGGGCACTGATGCTTACGCGGTTACGTGAGGGACTAGCTGGTGCGGAGCGTCAGTCCCGGGTTCTCGGCGAGGATCGAGTTGATCGGCGTCGCGAACAGTTCGGGGGTTTCTCCCAGCAGACCGCTGACGATGGTCGCGATCTCGCACATGCCGTACTGGCCGACGTTCGAGGCGCTCGAGATACCCATGGCGAGGGTGCCGGTGACGAGGGTGCCGCCGCTGTCGCCCTGGAGTGCGCACAGGTTCGTCGAGAAGCCGTTCTGCAGGATGCGATGGCCGATCTCGACGTTCTGGCTCGTCGCGGTCACGAGGCCGCAGCTGTAGCCGGTACGCAGACCGGACTTGCAGACGGGTGTGCCGACGATCGGGTCGGCGGTGCCGGTGATCGGCAGGGGAGCCGCACCGGGCACGCGGACGCCGTTGTTCTCGAACCGGCCTTCTGCCTCTCCGGTCGGGCGGATGATCGCGTAATCGCTGTCGTCCAGGCTGGTCTTCTCGAACTTGCCGAGGTGCTGACCGAGCGCCTCACCGTTGAGCTGGTACACATCGGACGCCCACTGGGTGCCTGCCTGAGCACGGTTGGGATCGCAGTGACCCGCGGTGATGTTGACGGGACCGCGGCGGTCCTCAGCGTTGAAACCGAGCGAGCAACGCAGGCCCGTTCCCTGTCCGAGCGAGGCGTACGCGTCGCCGCCGAGCAGCGCGTCGGGTGCGGCCGTGCCTGCCACGGGATGCAGGTCTGCGGCAGGCTGCGGGGTGAGGTCGGCCGGAGCGAACAGCACCCGCACACCCGAGAGGAACTCAGGCAGTTCCAGCCCGGCGACGTTCTCGGCGCGCACGATGACGTCGTTGTTGATGACGTCGATGGCAACACCGCGAACCACATCGGCGATGGCAGGCGGCTGCGTTTCGAGCCAGTCGTTGAGGGCCTTCAGTTCGTCGTTGAGGGCGTTCTCGCTGTCTTCGGTGCGCTGCACGGCGAACCCGGCGTCCTCGGCGGAGGTGCGCGCCTCATCGAACTGCTCGCCGTCTGCGAGCCCGACGGTGGGCGTGCCGTGGTCGTCGAGCCACACACCGGCGAACACGGCCGCGAACTGCTCGCGTGCCGTCTCTGCGAACCGTGCGAGGTCCTGGCTGCGCGCGGCGTCCTGCAGGAATCGCTCAGGGCTGATCTGAAGATCTCGATCCAACGCTTCGACGAGTTCGGCGGGCAGGTCCGCGGTCTGAGCGGGAGCCGGGTCGGCCTGGGCTACCAGCGCAGCAGGTCCGATGAACAGTGCAGCAGCCGAGCCGAGGACGGCCGCCCGACGTGCGAAGGAGCGTCGCATGGATACCTTTCTCAGTGACCTCCACGCGTGACGTGGAGAGGCCGATCGGAGCGGATCGGCGACACGATTCTATGGGCTGAGGGCGGCAACCGGCGCGGATCGCCGGTTGCCAGTGTGTCGCATGTGACTTGTGTGATTATTCGGGCGCGGATGCTGTGCGCACCCGAGTTCCGGTGGCGTCCGTGATGTCGCCAACCGCAATCCCGAGGCTCGACGTCCCACCCGTGGTGGCGAGCACGAGGTTGGCCTCGACGCAGTCGGGGGCGCCTGCACTGTTCGAGCCCGAGATCACGCCGAGCGCCAGGGTGCCCGTGACGATCGCGCCGCCGCTGTCGCCCGAAAGGGTGCATGCGGTGGTCGCGAAGCCGCGAACAGTGCTGGCGGTGCCGTTGGCGTACACGAGCTGGGTTTCGACATGGTCGGCGGCAACCACACCGCACGTGAACGACGACGACTGCCCGGACTTGCACACGGGAGCGCCCACCACGGGACGCGCGGTTCCGGTGACCGTCAGTGTCGAACCATTTCCACCACGTACCGTCGGGCGGTCGAGACCTGCGTCGACGCCCGCATCGTTGAGCGAGATGATGCCGTAGTCGAGGGTGCTCTCGGTGCCCGCCGTCGAGTCTGTGAACGAACCGATCTGCACGCTTTCGTCGATGTTCCCGCGGTTGGGCAAGTACACCGTGGACCCGCCGTCTTCACGGGCCACCGCGTCGCAGTGACCTGCCGTGATGTTGACGGCATCGCCGTTCGCGTCGACACCGTTGAACCCGAACGAGCAGATGCCGATGCGCTCGAGCGGTGTGTCGCGCACGTCGCCATCGGCGGTGACGTAGGTGTCGCCGCCGAGCGGAGCCGGATCGTTGGGCGGCATGCCGGGCGACAGCTGCACCTGGATGTTCGCGATGAGTGAGGGCAGGTTGAGGGCTCGGCCGAGAGGGGAGTTGACGACGTCGACGACGATCTGGTTGTTCAGCACATCGATGGAGGTGTTGTTGATCTGCGACGACACCTCACGCGGCAGTGCAGCGACCCACCGGTTGAGTTCTTCGAGGGCCCGCTCGAGGCCATCGGCCGAGATGGGTGCGACCGTGGCGTGGTAGCCGTCCTGCTCGGCCTGGCGCGCTGCGTCCCGGTTGGTGACGGCGACGACGGGGTTGCCGTCGGCATTCATCCATGCGCCTGCGAAGTCGGAGGGTCGTTCAGCGCGGAAGTCGCGCGCGTAGGTGTTCAGCTCCTGGGCGCGGGCTGCGCGCTCGAGGTACTGCTCAGGTGTGAGCCCGAGATCTCGCTGCACGGCCTCGACGAGTTCCGCCGGAAGTTCGGGCGTCTGGTCCGCGGGAGCGGCGTTCGCGGTTGCGGTCAGCGGTCCGATCAGCAGCACCGCTGACGCCGCAACCGTTGCGGCACGACGGATGGTGGTACGGACTGCGGCGCGCGACGCCGACGAGTGACGCATGAAGGCCCTTCGTAGTTGGTCGATCTTGTACGTGAACAGCTGTTTTGTGAACTTCGTCGTTGGGTCCGAACGGCCCTGGGACAGCGTACGGCACCGGGTATTGATCTTGAAAGGGTCGAAGGGCCGATTCGCCTATATCTGCGGGGACGCTGTGGTAGTTGTGGCCTCTCCGGAGGGTGCTGCCGTCGTCTCGGTCGGCTCGGGTTGCTCGGTCGGCTCGGGGGAAGGCTCGGTGGGGGTCGTCGGCTCCGGGGAGGATTGTGACGGCGTACTGGTGCTACCACCGGAGCTTCCCCCCGACCCGATGCTCGGCTCGTTCGGCGGATTGCGACGCGACCATCCCGTGCTGCTGCTCGTCGGCGCAGTGGTCGTCGACGTCTTCTCTTCCGCGGACGACGAAGGACCGGCGTTCGAGCCTCCGGTCTCGTCCGGCGTCTGCGGGATGTTCGTGGCCACATATCCGGGCGCTGTGTACTCGACCTGTCCGGCTTCCGCGGTCGTCGAGGTTGCGGTGGTCGGCGAGGGCGTGGGCGTCGCCGACGTCGATCGCGGCTGGGGCTGTGTGCCCGTCGGGACGATCGCGCTCGGCACGGTCGAGGTCGGAGGGTTCGCGTTTGCAGTGGACGTGTCGCGCAGCGTGAAGACGAGGACGCCGACGCCGACTATCAATGCGACTGCAGCGGCCGCGGCCCAGACCCCGAACTTCGACTTCTTCTCGGGATCATCGATGTCGGCTTCCGAACCTGCCGCATCGGTGGACTTGACGGGAGTCACCCGGGTGGGCGACCCCGCGCTCGCGACGCCGGCGCTTCTGCCTGCGTCTGCGGGTGTGGCAGCGGGGGGAGCGGTGGGCGTGATCTTGGCGATCACCGCGGTGGTCTCGGGATCCAGGTCGGCGCGCTTCGGGCCGCTCGGGCGAGTGGCAGGAAGCACCTGTGTGGATCCGAGGAGATCCACCGACCCTGCGGCAGCAGCGAGTGCCGCACCGCGAACCATCGTCTGGTGAGGATCGGGTGCAAGCGCACAGCGCACGCCGAGACCGGCCTTGATGGACTGAGTGACGATCTGCGCGGCGCTCGTATCGACCGTTTCGTCGAGGGTCACGACGATCGCATCGAGATTGGTCACGAGCCAGCCGAACGCTCCGAGTGCAGTCGACAACTGTGCGGAGACCGACGGGGCATCGCCTTCGGCGAAACGGAAGGCCTTACCCGCGACGACACCGGAACGGACGAGCGTGACGGTCGAACCGTGAGGGTCGATGTGGTAGACCGCGACGAGCCTTCCCGTCTGGTGCGCCACCTGCGACTCGAACCACGCGGCGGCGGCCTCGGCGTCGGAGATCAAGGACACGTGACGCAGGCCCACATAGTCGAGGGCGTTGCGGAGCAGCGCGACGGTCGAGGGCGGCCAGTCGGTGGGGTGGGAAGCCACGACAGTGTAGTTCGCATCGCCGATCATCGTCCCGGCGTCGGCGATGAGGCATTCCATTGCCGTTGCGACGAGGTCTTCGGCACGGGACAGGGCGCCGTCGTTGGCCCGGACCCCATTGGAGCGACCCAGCCGGTCGACGAAGTCGGTGAACGAACTGGTGTTGCCATCGGCGACATGGTGTTCGCCTAGCGTGGCGGTGCCGTCGGAGTGCAGATGCACCGCGGTGCGCCGCTCGATGGGGTCCGGGTCCGGCCGTCCGGGAGAGGGGGAAGTAACGGCGACCGACGACACGGTGGTGCCGACCCTCAGGCCTACGCCTACGGACATGCCGAAGTTCCCCCATTCTGGTAGGTCGTGTCACGTCGTCGAACATCGACGCCGTAGCCCATTGCGCGGAGCATGGACAGTAGCTCGGAGCGGCTTCCGGCGCCGAGGCGGCGACGGATCCGGGCGACATGATGTTCCACGGTCTTCGCGGAAATGTACAGGCGATTCCCTACCTCGCGGTAGGTGAGGCCCGAAACTACGAGGTCGGCAACCTCTGCCTCGCGATCCGACAACGGTCCGCAGGCCGGCCGGTCGCTCGATGTGTCCTTTTCCGAGGCCGCGTCGGGAGCAGAATCGGGTGGTGACGGCGTCGCACCGGAGGTTTGCCGGACGGTGCGCGCGAGTTGCAGGAGCGCCGTCGCTGTCGAGGTGTCGGATGCCCGGAGCGCGCCTTCGCTCGCGAGCCGTGCGCCGTCCCACGGCAGCCCGATCGTGGCCAGCGCTTGCGCGGCGTCTCGTATCCGTGTGGCGTCGACGTCCCCCTTGAGCACGGTGAGCCATGCGTGTCCGGCGCGGGCGAGCGCTGCTGCATAAGAAGAGGACTCCGCGGCGGTGGCAAGGGCTCGTGCATGGGGGACGAGGTCGGCGGGGTGGTCGGCCGTGATCGCGGCCTGGACCCCGTACCAGTGCAGAGCAGCGCCCCACAGCGGGGGCTCGCCGAGTGCGGCGAGCAGATCGTGCGCCTGCGTCACCAAGTGCGCGATCCGGTCTGAATCTCCGGCGCGCACCCCTGCAAGCCACAACTCGCCGAGTGGTAGCAGGCCGAACAGGTCGACGGAGTATCCGGCGACCACCTCCTGAGCAGCAGCCCATTCGGTGAGCAACGAACCGAGGTCGCCCGTACGGCGCGCGAGTCCGACGCGCAGTCCATGCAGGAACAGTCGGTCGCGTGCGCGTACGACTTCCGGTGACACTGCTGCCACCTCGGCCGCCGCGGCAGCCATGTCTCCTCCCAGTAGTGACGCCCACGCTGTGAGAAGCCGGTGACGCACGCTGGAGTGGTGGGCGAGGACGGTCCGGGCATGGGACAGTTCGCCCGCGTGCAGACACAACAGCGCGGTGACCGCCTCGATACTGTCGGGTTGCATGCGCCCCGGCTGTGCGCCCCGGGTGGCGAGGGCGCGGGTGAGACGGTTCATCGCGATCCGTCCGTCGCCGCCCACCGATTCGCGGAGCCCCGCCTCGAACAGTTGCGCGGCCGCTGCCGACGATGTGGGCGCACCCGGCTCGGCGGAACGTAGCAGGGCGGCCGCGTCGGGGCGCCCGGCCGCGAGGAGGACTGCCGCGCCGATCGGTGCGTCGGGGCCCGCCCGGCCGGGGCCGAGCCATTCGTACAGATCGGCACTGCGACCGAGCATGCCCTGCTGCGCGGCGGCGGTCGCGGCGATGCGGACCGCGGTGCGCACGTCGGCGACGGGCCGTGACGCCGCGTCTTCGAGGATGCGGTCGGTCAGTCGTTCGGCGGTCGCGAGATCGCCGGCGGCGATCGCGGCCTCGGCACGCCTGCTGGCGAGGGTGTCTGCGTCCGCGCCGGTCTCGACCGCGGTATCGAGCAGCATTGCAGCGACGGCGGAATCTGCCGAATCCGATTGCGCGACCAGATATTCGGAAAGTCCCGGTTCGGTGATGCCGGTGGCGGCCAGTCGCACGGCGAGATCGAGGGTGAGCGCGCCCTCGTGTGCGCGTACCGCAAGCAGAGCCCGGGCCAGTGCGCGTACTGCGTGAGCTCCCAGCAGCGCGGCGGGCACCCCGGCAGCGCCGGGAAGGAGGGCGTCACCGAGGAGAAGACCGCTGGCATGTGCCGCGTCGATGGTGTCGCGCGCCTGCTGGGGGCCGGCCCCGAGGACGGCGGCGAGTTCGGTGGCGTCGAGTGCAATTCCGAGGTCGGCGAGCGCGAGCACTGAGGCGAGTGCCCGGTCGGCCGCAACACGTTCACGGACCCGGGCTGCGACCGCCTGCCGCGGATCGGCGCCTGAGAGTAACGCCGACAATGCCGCCTCGGCGAGGTCGGGTACGCCACCGGTGAGACGGTGCACCGCCTGGATGGTCTCGGGCGACCGGCTCTGGCCGAGTGCGGAGGCGCGACCGGCGATCTCACGAGGAGTCCACGGTCGAAGTTCGACGAGTGCCGAACGGGCACTGAACGCCGAAGCCAGCGCACGCAGATCGAGGCGGTGCGCCCGCGGTTCGGTCGCGACGACGAGCGCGTGAGTGCCGCTCCGCGCGAGGAGGGCGAGGTCTTCGACGACGTCAACGGTCAGCGTGTGGGCGTCATCGACGATCCGCGCGGGTCCGGCAATATCGGTGTCGCGCAGGGCGGCGAGTATCTCGGACTTGCCGGTCCCCGCCCCACCGACGAGCAACAGCAGCGGCGGTTCGGCTGCGAGCGCACGCGTGACCGCGCGCGGCACGGGGCGCGGACGCCCGAGAAGAGACGACATCGAGGCGTGATCAGTTTCCGAGGAGACCACCGACGACGTTTCCGGTGCCGTCGAGAACGCCGCCGACCACATTGCCCGTGCCGTCCAAGACCTTGCCGACTCCGCTACCGACGCCGTCCACGACAGCGCCAGTGCCTTCACCGACGCCTTGCAATGCGTCACCGACGCCGCTGCCGTCGGGTTGTGGTGCGGGCTGCGGCGCTGGTTGAGGCGCAGCTTGGAGTGCGGGAGCCGCCGGCTCCACCGGAGCTGCAGGGGGAACGGGGACCGGCGCTGCGTCGGTCGGCGCGGGTGCCGGTGCACCATCGGCGCCGTCCGCGGGCATGCCGGTTCCGGCCGGTGCGTCCGGAGTGGCGACACCGTTCCCGGTCGTGGCTGCGTGGGTGGCCCCCGCGGGCACTGCCGTGGCGGATCGCCCGGCGTCGCTGATGGTGACGCCAGACGACGGGTCGAGTGCCGGGGCCGACCCGGACGAGGGGGTATCGGTGGTGCTGGTCGTCGCTGCCTCCCGCACCATGTTGTTCGTTCCGCTGTCGCCGCTGCTCCCGAGGGTGCCGATGGCGAGGCCGCCGCCTGCGAGCAGGACGATCGCGGCAGCGGCACTGCCGATGATCGTGGCCCTGCGAGCGCGGGTGCGTATCGGTTCGTTCGGCGCCGGATCGAGCACGGCGGGACGGTGCACCCCGGACACCGCGGCGAGCACGACGGTCTCGGCATCGTCGTTCGTCATGGGTGCAGGTGCAGGTGCAGGTGCCGGGATCGGGGCCGGGGTCGCGTCTGCAGCGAAGAGCGCTGCGCCGTGCGCAGCGGTGAACGTGGGCTGCGGGGATGCGACGACCGGAAGGCCGAATCGAGACGAAACCAATTCGGCAACAAGGGGTATCGACGCTCCGCCGCCGGTGAGCAACACCCGGCCCACGTCGGAGACATCGATGCCGGCGGCACGCAGAGCGTCGTGCACCGTCTCGATCGAGGCCTCCAGTGGTCCGCGCGTGAGCTCCTCGAATTCGTCGCGTACCACCCGCACGCTCTGCCGGACGCCGGGTAGGTCGATCGTGACGGTGGTTTCGGTGTCGGACGAGAGCGCTTCCTTCGCGGCGCGGCAGTTCCAGCGCAGATCGCGCAGCAAGGCCACCATCGCCGGTGCGAGCAGGTCGGTGTCGGGTAGTGCGTCGCGCACCTGGTCGAGTACGTGCGTGGTGAGTGCGTGATCGAGCAGGTCGCCGGAGACCTCGACGTTCACCACCGGCCGTCCCAGGATCGCGGGAGCATTGCCACCGCGGAGCACCGCAACGTCGAGGGTTCGAGCCCCGAGGTCGTACACGACGGTGACATCGTCATCGGCGAGTGCCTCCCGCGCGCCGTCGAGCCACCGCACGGCCGCTACCGGCTCGGCAACGAGGGTTGCGCTCACTCCCGCGCGGTCGAGCGCGGCCTCCAAGGAAGCGACCGAGTGCTCCGACCACGCGGCCGGATACGTCAGCGTGGTCGCCGGCGTCGGTGCAGCCGGATCCACCGCGTCGCGCAGCAGGCACGCGACGGCGGTCGCGGTGAGGTCTTCGCCCAGGTATGCCTCGCCGTCTTCCGTGAGGATGCCGACGGGATCGCCGACGCGTGCCGTGAACCCGGTCAGGGCCCGCGGCCCCGGACCGGTGAGGTGATCGAGATACGGGGCGCCGTCGGTGGGCAGGTGCAGCTCCGTCGCGCGGACCAGCACAGCCGGTGCCCGATGGCCGGCCGGCTCGTGCACGGTGAGCGCCACCGCGTTCGCCGACCCCACCGTGACGCCGAGTCCTGATGCCATGCGCATACTCCTGATCCGGTCGGAGGCCTCTCCGACGTGGGTGCAGGGAACCTGCACGTATCTCGGCTCCTATGTCGTTCGCCGCGGCCGTGTTGTTAGCGGCGCCCACCCGGAGTGGGGCGAATCCCCTAACGCGCCGCGATCCCCCAACCGGCCGGGCGCCGTAGGTAGGGGGCGTGGACCCCTTGGGCGCTGGGGTCGGGGTTCGTAGCGTCGAAGGCAGATTCGACAACCCAGGAGAGACGCGATGTCCAATGCAGTGCTCGACTTCATCCTCGATCTGTTCCGCGATGAGAACGAACTTGCTCGCTACTGCGCGAACCCGGAGGCCGTGCTCGCCGAGGCAGGACTGAACGATGTCTGCCACGCCGACATCGTTGCCGTCGCGCCGCTTGTCGCCGATACCGGCCTGTTCGCAGGATCCACGGCGGACCTGACCGCCGTACTGAACGGTGCCGTAGGTGCTGGGGGCGCGCTGGCGAGTTCAGCGGGCCTTGCGGGGAGCGGTGCACTCGGACTCGGCGGAGCTGCCGGACTCGGCCTCGGCGCGAGCCTCGGTGCCGGACACGCGGGGAGCGTCACAGCCGGGGCGGGCGCAAGTGCAGGTCTCGACGTTGACCTGTCGAGCTCGCTCGGCGCCGCGCTCGAAATCGGTGGTGACCTCGGCGCGAACCTCGGCGCCGCACTCGGCGGTGCTCTCGGTGCAGGTGCAGGACTCGATCTCGGGGCGGATCTCGGACTCGATGTCGCAACGGCGATCACGACCGGACTCGGCCTCGGCGCTGGTGCCGCCGCAGGCTTCGGCGCGACCCTCGATGCTGCCGTCGCTGCGGTCGGCGGACTCGGGGCCGACCTCGGCGCCACCCTAGAGGTTGCGTTCGGTGTGGGCGGTGCGCTCGGTGCCGATCTCGGCGTGGCATTCGGCGGTCTCCTCGACAACGCGATCAGCGCAGGCGGCGAATTCTCTGCGGCGCTCGACGGGGCACTCGCCGGCGGAGCGGAGCTGGGTACGGCACTCGGCGTCGGCCTTGGTGGCGCGCTCGGCGCCGGTGCCGAACTCAGCGGCGCACTCGGCGGTGCCGTGGAATCGGTACTCGGAACCGGGCTCGAAGCCGACGCGGGCATCGGCCTCGTGGCAGGCCTGGGTGCGTCGCTGTCCGCATTGCTCGGCGCCGGAGGTGAGACCGCAGGAGACCTGGGCGCTGCACTCGGAACCGTAATCGAAAGCGGTGCCGACGGCGGGTTCGTGGGCGGCATCGATCTCGGTGGCCTCCTCTCGGGCTCGGGGGAGACGGACCTCGATCTCGGCACGGTCGTCGGTGGCGTACTCGGCGGCGCGCTCGGGCTGGACACAACGGCGACGACGGAGCTGTCCGCGGCACTGGGCGGTGCGCTCGACGCCGGGGTGGGCGCAGGCGCAGACCTCGGTGCGACCGCAGGCGGGGACCTGTCGGCGGTGCTCGGTTCGGCATTCTCCGCAGGCGGAGAAGCCGGTGCCCACCTCGGTGCGCAGCTCGGCGGTGCACTCGAGACCGGAGGTGGGTCGCTCGAAGCGGGCGGTGACCTCGCGACCGGGATCGCCACCACGATCGGCACCGGACTCGGAGCGGGAGCCGACGCGACGGGCCAGCTCGGTTACGCCCTCGACGGAGCGCTCGATGCGGGTGCAGGTCTCGTCGCCGGCGTCGGTGGTGACATCGCGACCGGAATCGACGGGGGGCTCGGGGCAGGCGTGGGTCCGGGAACAGATCTGGCAGGTGGGCTCGGTACCGCGGTCGAGGGGACCTTCGGTGCCGGTGCCGACCTCGGTGGTGGTCTCGGTGCAGGTCTGAGCAGTGGGCTCGGTACCGCGGTCGAGAGCGCAGGCGATGTCGGCGCAGATCTCGGTGCCGACCTGTCGGGCGGACTCGAGTCGGTCACCGACCTCGACGGCACCGCGACCGGGACGCTCGGTGGCGCTGTCGACGGGGCTGTGAGTGGTTGGTCGTCGCTGGACGGCGACGTGTTCGGTGCGGCCGAAGGCGCCGGTGGTCTGTTCGGTTCCGGCGACTTCATGGCCGACAGCGGCCTCGGCGGTGGCCTGTTCGGAACCATCGGCGCCGACCCGGCAGAGACGGTGGCCGGCGACCCGGCAGCACTGGACGACCCGATGCCCTGATCCGTCTTCCGGCTCCGGCCATAATGGCCGGAGCCGGCCCCACGACAGAAAGCGGTGCGACACCTCGCCATGTCACTCTCACCCGCAGATGCCGCCACCCGCCGCGCGGCGCTTGTCGATCTCATCGACGAGACGATTGTGTCGGCACGTGCCGCCGATCGCGTCGACCTCGATGCGCGGCTCGCTGCCGCCCGTACCCGGGTGGCCGACCCGAGGTTGCGTGTCGTCGTGGTCGGTCCGCTGAACCAGGGCAAGAGCAGATTCGTCAATGCGCTGCTGGGACTCGATGTGTGCTCCGTCGGAGACGACGAGACCACCGCGGTCCCGACGCTCGTGCAGCACGGCGACCGGCCTCGCGCCGACCTCGTGCTCACAGGGGACGGGGCGGAGCGCATCGAGATCCCACCAGGCGACCTCGCCCGCGTCACTCCGGCAACCCCGCATGCCGACGGACGAACCGTACAGCGACTCGAGGTCAGCGCGCCCAGCCCACTGCTGGCCGACGGGCTGGTCTTCGTCGACACTCCCGGTGTGGGCGGTCATGGAAACCCGCACACCGCAGCAACATTGACCTTGCTTGCAAGTGCCGACGCGGTATTCGTCGTCTCCGACGCCAGTCAGGAGTTCACCGCCCCGGAGATGTCGTTCCTGCGTCAGGTGCACACGCTGTGCCCGGCGTCGGCGGTGCTGCTCACCAAGACCGACCTGTATCCGCACTGGCGTCGGATTCTCGACGCCGACCGGACACATCTGCGGGATGCGGGTCTCGACGTGCCGCTCGTGCCCGTGTCGTCGCTGTTGCGCGAGTACGCTCTCCGTACCGACGATGCGTCGCTGCAGGCCGAATCGGGGTTCTCAGCGGTGTACGACTTCCTGCGTGAACGCGTGGTCGAGCGAAATGCCGACGCGGCTCGGGTGTCGGTCGCGCGCGACGTGCGGCGCGTGATCGAGCATCTCGCGCTCGGTGTCCAGAGCGAACTCACCGCCCTCCGTGATCCGGCAGCCGGCGCCGCTGCCATCGAGGATCTGCAGCGTGCCAAGACAGCGGCCGAGACGTTGCGGACACGCGCCGCGCGGTGGCAGATCACGCTTGCCGACGGCATCACCGACCTGGCCGCCGACGTCGACCACGATCTGCGCGACCGGCTGCGGAGCGTCACTCGCGCAGCGGAGGAGTCCGTCGACGAATGCGATCCCGGCCGCGAATGGCCCAGGCTCGGTCAGTGGCTCGGAGAGCAGGTCGCCGAATCGGTGGGTGACAACTTCGTGTGGGCGCACGAACGGGCCCTGGCGCTGGCAGGCACCGTCGCCGAGCACTTCGCTCTCGACGACGTGCAGCTGCCGGCGCTGCGCCTCGGTGACCTGTCGGGGCTGCTCGCACCCGTCGGCGACCTGTCGGATCTTGAATCGGGACGTATCGGTGTCGGGCAGAAGGTGCTCGTCGGGATGAAAGGTTCGTACGGCGGTGTGCTCATGTTCGGACTGGTGACCACTCTGATGGGGATGGCGCTCGTCAACCCGATCTCGGTTGGTGCCGGAGTGGTGTTGGGCACCAAGGCATATCGTGACGACAAGCAGGCGCGTGTCGTCAAGCGGCGGGCCGACGCGAAGATCGCCGTCCGAAAGTTCACCGACGACGTCAGCTTCCAGGTGGGCAAGGAATCGAAAGATCGGTTGCGGGTCATTCAACGACAGTTGCGAGATCACTTCACGGACATCGCCGACCAGACCCTTCGCTCGTTGTCGGAATCGATGAAGGTTGCGCAGGACGCCGCGAACGTCGAACAGCAGGAACGGCATCGGCGGGTCGCGGACCTCGAGCGACAGGTGACCGAACTGACCGGCCTGCGCGACCGCATGGCCCGATTCGCCGGGGCCGAAGCGTGAGCGCGGCACTCGACCGCGCGCGCGGTCTCGTCGATGCTGCCCGCGCACGATACGGTGCAGACCCAGCGGTGGCCGAGTCGATCTCCGCCTGTGCGCACCGTCTCGATCAACCGCTGCGCGTGGCTCTTGCAGGGTCGCTGAAGGCGGGAAAGTCGACTCTGCTCAACGCGCTTGTGGGACAAGATATTGCCCCCACCGACGCGACCGAGTGCACTCGCGTCGTGACGTGGTATCGGAACGGTCCCACCCCGACGGTGACCGCCTGGTACGACGGCGGAAGCAAGTTCGGTGTGCCGGTGCAGCGGCATGATCGCCGGCTCACATTCGACCTCGGCTCGCTCACGGCGGACCGCGTCGACTACATCGACGTGCAATGGCCTGCCAGCGCGCTCGCGCACACCACGCTCGTCGATACTCCCGGCACATCGTCGCTGTCGCGGGACGTCTCAGCGCGCACCCTGGCTCTGCTGGCCCCCGACGATGCTGCGTCCGGCGCCGATGCGGTGGTCTATCTCATGCGCACCCTCGGTGCCGCCGACGTCGAGTTCCTCGACCGGATCGGCAGGCATGTGGGTGGCGAATCCGGCCCCCTCGGGGTGATCGGTGTCGTGTCGCGGGCCGACGAAGTGGGGGCGGGGCGCGCCGACGCCATGGCCTCCGCGCGAGATGTCGCGTCGCGGCTCACGGGCGAGCTCGAACGAACAGGATTGTGTCAGGCCGTCGTTCCCGTTGCCGGCCTCCTCGCGCTGGCTGCGCGCACGCTCCGGCAGACCGAGTTTGCGGCGTTCGAGGCACTCGCGCAGGTGCCGGGGGAGCAGCTGCACATCGCGATGCTCTCCGCCGACCGGTTCTCACGACCCGACATCGAGCTCCCCGTCGACCCTGCGATGCGCGCACAGCTTGCAGATCGTTTCGGGCTCTTCGGTATCCGGATGGCCGTCGCGCTCGTCCAGCTCGGGATCCGTGATTCGCCGTCGCTCGCTGCTGAGCTCGTCGCCCGCAGTGGCCTGGACGAGCTGCGCCAGGTGATCGACGTGCAGTTCGGTCAGCGGGCAGATCAGCTCAAGGCGCACTCGGCGTTGCTCGCGCTCGACAAGGTGGTGCGCACATACGGAGACCGGGAGTTGCGTGCGGCGGTGCAGCGGGAGCTGGCCGACGGGCACGGTTTCGCCGAGTTGCGGCTCCTCGGCCGTCTGCGGTCGGCGCGTCTTTCGCTGGGCGATGACGACCTGGCAGACCTGCAACGCCTGATCGGGGGTTTCGGGATCGAGGCGACACAGCGGCTCGGATTGCCCGGTGACGCCCCACCCGCCCAGATTCGAGAAGCAGGTGTTGCTGCGGTCCGGCGGTGGCGTCAGTTCGCCGAGCATCCGCTGCTCGATCCGGCGACCGCCCGGGCGGCCACGGTGGCGGCGCGCAGCGCGGAGGGGATTCTCATCACGAAGGCAAACGAGGCGCGGTCCTCGTAGAAGCGGAGCAACGGACAGATACAAACGTTTGCGAAGGTTGTATCTGTCCGTTGCTGTGGTGATCACCGTCGACGTGCCCTGCCTGCTGCGTCGAGCAGACGTGCGCGCACCGCGTCGAACTCGAACAGCTCTCGCCACGTCCATCGCACGACCTCGTAGCCGAGTGCTCGGATCGTGTCCTCTCGAAGTTTCTCGCGATGGATGGTGTCAGCGGTCGCGCCGGGCTCGTCGGAGCCGTACTTTCCGCGTCCGTCGAATTCACCGACCACGCCGGGGTCTTCCCAGAAGAAATCGGGTCGGGCGACGAACACTCCGGAATCGGTTCGGAGTTCGTGCTGAAGTACGGGAGCGGGGAGTCCTGCGGTGTGGATCCGGAGCCGACTCAGCGATTCGCCGGGGCTCTCGCTGCGGCCGTCGAGGAACTCCACTGTTCGACGTGCCTTCGCGATCCCTTGGCGCGCCCGTCCTGCCGCAAGCATCTCGGGTAACAACAGGGCGACGTTCGGGTGCATCCGCAACGCGGAGTCTCCGGCGATCACCGCCTGGTCGACGGGTAGTGCGCGCGCCAGGTCGACGATCGTGCGAGCGACGGAGGTGACGGGCAGGCCTTCGACGTGGCAGATCTCCTCGGGCCGTAATGACGCCGTGTGGATGTGCCGGGTCTCGCGTCGGCTACCGCCGGAGGCGCGGTCGCGGGTGAGGTGGACGCACCTCGGATCGACGCCCCACAGGTCGAATCCGTGCAGGACGGCAGCCGAGACGTGGCTGATCGCTTCGTCGTCGGAGAAGGTGCCTCGGAGGGCCGTCAGGCGGGCACGGTGCCCGGCGAGGGGGTCGAGGTCGGTGGCGGCGTCGACATAGATTCCGCGTGCGATGCGCTTCAGCGATCCGTTGCGCAGCGCGTGTCGGATCTCGTCGGCGGTGGTGCCGGAGGCAAGCAGATCGGATCGGCGTTTCAGGGGTGGTTCGGTCATGCCTGTCAGCGTCGCGACCCCCTACGACGAGATAGGGCGAATCCGGGGCCGGAGGGCTGGATCTGTGGACAACGCGGTCGCCTGTGGACAACCACGATTGCAACGCCTCCGGACAGATACCGCGCGTCGGGAATGGTGTATTTGTCCGCATGTCCCGTAAGCAAGAGTGATGTGCATCACATCCGGAACATATTCTCGTTACTTGCCGTTGGACCCATCAGACAACTTGAGCGCATATGACTCAACTTGCTTGACAGGCAGATGCCGACAGGTGCAAAGTCGAGTCGACCGCGCTCAGTGTGAGTCGGACAGGCTCAGGTTGAGCAAGGAACATCTCGAAAGCATTTGGAGGAAATCATGGCTCGTGCGGTCGGTATCGACCTCGGGACCACCAACTCGGTCGTCTCCGTTCTGGAGGGCGGCGAACCGGTCGTGGTCGCCAACGCTGAAGGTTCACGCACCACCCCGTCGGTTGTTGCGTTCGCCAAGAACGGCGAAGTTCTGGTGGGCCAGCCCGCCAAGAACCAGGCGGTCACCAACGTCGACCGCACGATCCGCTCGGTCAAGCGCCACATCGGCACCGACTGGACCGTCGCGATCGACGACAAGAAGTACACCTCGCAGGAGATCAGCGCTCGCACGCTGATGAAGCTCAAGCGCGACGCCGAGGCGTACCTGGGTGAGGACATCACCGACGCGGTCATCACCGTGCCCGCGTACTTCAACGACTCGCAGCGTCAGGCGACGAAGGAAGCCGGCACCATCGCAGGCCTCAACGTCCTGCGCATCGTCAACGAGCCCACCGCGGCCGCGCTTGCCTACGGTCTCGACAAAGGCGAGAAGGAACAGACCATCCTCGTCTTCGACCTCGGCGGCGGCACGTTCGACGTGTCCCTCCTGGAGATCGGCGACGGCGTCGTCGAGGTGCGCGCCACCTCCGGCGACAACCACCTCGGTGGCGACGACTGGGACGAACGCGTCGTGACGTGGCTCGTCGACAAGTTCAAGTCGCAGCACGGCGTCGACCTGACCAAGGACAAGATGGCCCTGCAGCGTCTGCGTGAGGCTGCGGAGAAGGCGAAGATCGAGCTGTCGAGCTCGCAGTCGACGTCCATCAACCTGCCGTACATCACGGTCGACGCAGACAAGAACCCGCTCTTCCTCGACGAGCAGCTGACCCGCTCGGAGTTCCAGAAGATCACCAACGATCTCCTCGAGCGCACCCGCGCGCCGTTTCAGCAGGTCGTCAAGGATGCAGGTATCGCTGTCGGCGACATCGACCACGTCGTGCTCGTCGGTGGTTCCACCCGTATGCCCGCAGTCACCGACCTGGTGCGCGAGCTCACCGGTGGCCGCGAGCCCAACAAGGGTGTCAACCCCGACGAGGTCGTGGCCGTGGGCGCTGCCCTGCAGGCCGGCGTCCTCAAGGGTGAGGTCAAGGACGTCCTGCTGCTCGACGTCACCCCGCTGTCGCTGGGTATCGAGACCAAGGGCGGCGTGATGACCAAGCTCATCGAACGCAACACCACGATCCCGACCAAGCGGTCGGAGACCTTCACCACGGCCGACGACAATCAGCCGTCCGTGCAGATCCAGGTCTTCCAGGGTGAGCGCGAGATCGCAGCGCACAACAAGCTGCTCGGCTCGTTCGAGCTCGGCGGTATCGCGCCGGCTCCGCGCGGTGTGCCGCAGATCGAGGTGACCTTCGACATCGACGCCAACGGCATCGTGCACGTCACCGCCCGCGACAAGGGCACCGGCAAGGAGAACACGATCAAGATCCAGGACGGCTCCGGCCTGTCCCAGGAGGAGATCGACCGGATGGTCAAGGACGCCGAGGCTCACGCCGAGGAAGACAAGACCCGTCGCGAGGAGGCCGAGGTTCGCAACCAGGCCGAGTCGCTCGTGCACCAGACCGAGAAGTTCATCAAGGACAACGAGGAGAAGGTGCCTGCCGACGTCAAGGAGAAGGTCGAGGCTGCCATCAAGGAAGCCAACGACGCGCTCGCCGGTTCCGACATCGCCGCGGTGAAGGCTGCCGTCGAAAAGCTCGCGACCGAGTCGCAGGCTCTCGGCCAGGCCATCTACGAGGCGCAGGGCGCAGAAGGCGCAGCCGGTGACGGTGCAGCCGCCGGAGCCGACGATGTCGTCGACGCCGAGGTCGTCGACGAGCCCAACGACACGGAGAAGAAGTGACGTCGAGTACCCCCGAGCAGGAACCGGTCACCGTCACCGACAAGCGGCGGATCGACCCCGAGACCTTCGAGGTTCGTGATTCCGAGCCTCTCGAAGGCGATGTGGTCGAGTCGGCTCCCGGCTCGGAGGGCGACACAGAAGCGTCCACCGAGGCGCCGGTGGAGACTCCGGCATCGGACGAACTCGCCGAGCGCACTGCGGATCTGCAGCGTGTCACGGCCGAGTACGCCAACTACCGGCGTCGGTCCGACGCACAGCGCACGGCAGCGGTGGAGGAAGCCAAGGCCTCGGTCGCGGCGAAGTTCCTCGACGTGCTCGACGATCTCGACCGTGCGCGAGCACACGGAGATCTCGAGTCGGGCCCGCTCAAGGCCATGTCCGACAAGTTGACCACGGTGTTCGACTCGCTCGGGCTGGCCGGATTCGGAGTCGAGGGCGACGCCTTCGACCCTGAACTCCACGAAGCCGTTCAGATGGAGGGCGACGGAAACCATCCCGTTCTCGGGACAGTCCTGCGCAAGGGGTACCGCTACAACGAGCGGATCCTGCGACACGCGATGGTGACGGTGACCGATGGAGATCCGTCGGACACACCGCAGGACAAGTCGTCGGACGAGTCCGGCGCAGAGTAAGAACAACAACAGCGGAAGGAGGAGGCGCCCAGTGAGCCAACGGGAGTGGATCGAGAAGGACTTCTACAAGGATCTGGGCGTTTCCTCGTCCGCATCGGCCGACGAGATCAAGAAGGCCTACCGCAAGCTGGCACGGGACCTACATCCCGACGCCAACCCCGGTGACTCCGCCGCCGAGGAGCGTTTCAAGGCGGTCAGCGAAGCCAATGCCGTGCTGTCCGACCCTGCCAAACGCAAGGAATACGACGAAACCCGTCGCCTGTACGCCTCGGGAGGCTTCCCCGGTGGCGGCGGCTTCCAGCCAGGCGGCGGTGGATTCTCCGGGAGCAGCACCTTCGACCTCGGCGACCTGTTCGGGGGAGGTGCGGCAGGCGACGGTGGGCTCGGCGATCTCTTCGGAGGCATGTTCAATCGCGGCGGAGGCGCAGGCGGGGCAACCCGATCGCGTCCGCGCCGCGGAAGCGATGTCGAGACCGAGACCACCCTCGACTTCCGTGACGCCGTGCTCGGCGTCACCGTTCCGCTGCGCATGACCAGCCCCGCGCCGTGCACCACGTGTCACGGTAGCGGCGCCGAACCGGGCACGAGCCCGCGTGTCTGCCCGCGCTGCAACGGAAGTGGCATCGTCTCGCGCAACCAGGGCGCATTCGGTTTCTCGGAGCCGTGCGACGACTGCCGCGGCAGCGGCTCGATCATCGACAATCCGTGCCACGACTGCCACGGATCCGGCGTGCAGAACCGCACACGGACGATCACCGTCCGCGTTCCCGCGGGCGTGAAGGACGGATCCAAGATCCGTCTCGCCGGGCAGGGCGAGGCCGGACTGCGCGGCGCGCCGTCGGGAGACCTGTTCGTGACGGTGCATGTGCGCTCCGACAAGGTGTTCGGTCGCGAAGGCGACGACCTGACCCTCGTGCTGCCGGTCAGCTACGGCGAACTCGTGTTGGGCGGCACCGTATCGGTACCGACGCTGGAAGGTCGTGTCGGGCTGAAGATTCCGCCGGGCACCGCTGACGGTCGGGTCATGCGTGTCCGCGGCCGTGGTGTCGCGAAGCGCGGCGGCGGCTCGGGCGATCTGCTGGTGACCCTCAAAGTGGCCATCCCGCAGAACCTCGACGACAAGGCGACCGAGGCGCTGCGCACATATCTTCAGGCCGAAGAGGCCGGTGGATTCGATCCGCGTGAAGGATGGGCAGGTGCACGATGAGCGAGACACCAGGTTTCCGTAACCCGCCCGACCCGGATGCACGTGTCTATGTCATCTCGGTCGCGGCCGAACTCGCAGGGATGCATGCGCAGACCCTGCGAAACTACGACCGGCTCGGATTGGTGACCCCACACCGCACCAGCGGTGGCGGTCGCCGGTATTCGCCGCGCGACGTCGAACTGCTTCGTGAAGTGCAGCGACTCTCGCAGGACGAGGGTGTCAGCCTCGCAGGCATCAAGCGGATCATCGAGCTGACCAACCAGGTCGAAGCCCTGCAGCAACGGGTATCGGAGATGTCGGTGGAGATCGCCCGCTTGCGTTCCGCCCGGCGCGATCTTGTTCCCATCCCGCGCAGCAATGCACTGGTGGTGTGGAAGCCGCGCGGACAGCGCGACTCCTGACCGTATCCGCTGCCACGTCAGCCTCCCGATCAGCGGAATCCCACGACCGGAAAGCCCTCCACACGGGCACACTGTGGCGTGTTCCACAGGACCGATCAGCGGAAGGCATCAAGCATGGTGGATTGGGCGGAAGAAACCGACGTACTCGTCGTCGGATCGGGAGCCGGAGGGTGCTGCGGCGCCTACACGGCAGCGCGTGAAGGTCTGTCGGTCACCCTCGTCGAGGCATCCGAGTACTTCGGCGGAACCACCGCTTACTCCGGGGGCGGAGGCGTCTGGTTCCCCACCAACGCCGTCCTGAAGCGCGCCGGCGACGACGACACCATCGACGACGCGCTCACCTACTACCATGCCGTCGTCGGCGACCGCACCCCCCGTGAGCTGCAGGATGCCTACGTGCGCGGCGGCGCGCCGCTGATCGACTACCTCGAGTCGGACGACGAAATCGAGTTCATGGCGTACCCGTGGCCCGACTACTTCGGCAAAGCTCCCAAGGCCCGCGCCGAGGGACGCCACATCGCCCCCAAGCCGCGACCGATCGCGGACGATCCGGAACTCAACGAGTCCATCCGCGGTCCGCTGGGACGTGAACGCAACGGGGACGCGCTGCCGGACGTACTGATCGGCGGACGCGCTCTCATCGGCCGATTCCTCATTGCGCTGCGCAAATACCCGAACGTGTCCTTGTACCGCAACACCCCGCTCGAAGAGCTCGTCGTCGAAGACGGCGTCGTGGTGGGTGCGATCGTCTCGAACGGAGACTCGCGCCGCGCGATCCGCGCCCGCAAGGGCGTCGTTCTCGCGGCCGGCGGCTTCGATCAGAACGACGAGATGCGGGCGAAGTACGGGGTTCCGGGGGCCGCGCAGGATTCGATGGGGCCCTGGTCGAACCTCGGCAAGGCGCACCAGGCCGGTATTGCTGCGGGCGCCGACGTCGACCTGATGGGCGAGGCGTGGTGGTCACCGGGCCTGACACATCCGGACGGCCGATCCGCGTTCGCGTTGTGCTTCACGGGCGGCATCTTCGTCGATCAGGACGGAAAGCGGTTCACGAACGAGTACGCGCCCTACGACCGGCTCGGCCGTGAGGTCATCGCCCGCATGGAAGCCGGTGAGATGACCCTTCCGTTCTGGATGATCTACGACGACCGTGCCGGTGCGGTGCCGCCGATCGCCGCGACGAACGTTCCGTTCTCGGACACCGAGGAGTACGTCGAGAAGGGCCTGTGGAAGTCCGCCGACACGCTCGCCGGGCTCGCCGAGCAGATCGGCGTTCCCGCCGAGGCGCTGGAGGCGACCGTCACACGGTTCAACGAGCTCACCGCAAAGGGCGTCGACGAGGACTTCGGTCGCGGTGACGAGGCGTACGACCTCGCGTTCACCGGTGGCGGTTCGGCGCTGGTGCCGATCGAGAAGGGGCCCTTCCATGCCGCGCAGTTCGGGATCTCCGATCTGGGCACCAAGGGCGGCCTGAAGACCGACACGGTCGGCCGTGTCCTCGACACCGCGGGCAACCCGATCACCGGGCTGTACGCGGCAGGAAACACGATGGCGGCGCCCAGCGGCACCGTCTACCCCGGCGGTGGCAACCCGATCGGCGCGAGCGCGCTGTTCGCGCATCTGGCCGTGAAGGATGCTGCGACCCGCTGACGGGCGCCGACCGAGCATCAAGCGGCCGAACGTCACTCACCTCACAGGGGGAGTGACGTTCGGCCGGTGTCGTTTCAGGGCCGGGCGACCGTGTATGCCACCTTCATGAATGGGAAGCCCGTGCCGACGTGCGACGAGATGGAATAGCCGTGCTGGTTGCCGCCATCGATCCGCGTTCCGTCGGCGTTCGCAGGGCCGGTGCCGTAGTTGCTCGACATCAAGGTCACGTGCCCGTCGCCCGGCATCGTGTAGGTCACCTGGATTCCGAGCCCGCGCCGGTCCGTAGCGACAGCACTGATCGTCTCGGTCGCATGTGCTGCAATCACCGTGGCGGGTTTGTCGACCCACCGCCCGTACTCGTTGCTGTCGCCGGAGTAGATCATCGGCGCGTCACTGGTGTTCGTGACGGTCATGACGATGGTGGGACCGTCGTCGGGAAGTCCATCGGCACCCGCGGTCGCGGGCGCGGTGAGGGTCGCGGTGGCGAAAACGGCTACGGCAAGGACGCGGGTGCGAAGTTTCATTGTGCTCCTGCGGTTGTCGGGGTGCCTGCGGCCGGCGACCGGCCGGCCGACAAAGTGTACCCGCGAGTACGTTTCGCGGGGAGATTCCTTTCCCGTTTCCCGTGCCCGGCCCCGACGGCCGAATGTCACCCTCGGCTACTCGAGGTGCATGAAGGTGACGTTCGGTCAATCGTCAGGCAGGAACCAGTCCGCTGACCTGTGCAACCAGTTCGAGCGACCGCAGCCACGCTTCGCGACCCGGCGCCGTCGACACGACGATCAACTCGTCCGCCTGCGCGCGCTCGGTGAACGCGTCCAGATACGTGCGCACCTCGTCGGGGGTGCCGACGGCGGTGTACCGAAGCATCGTGAGCACCTGCATCCCGGCGGGGGAGTCGAGGAGCATGTCGATCTCTTCCTCGGTGAAGGTGCGGCCGCGCCCGACCATCTGCACGACGCGCTGACGCTTGGCCTTCTCGAACATGTCGACGGCCTCGGCGGTGCTGTCGGCTGCGATCACACCGACACCGGCGATGACGTGCGGCTCCGGGTGCTGTTCGGACGGCTGGTACTCGCTGCGGTACAGCTGCACCGCCTCTTCGAGGGCCTGCGGCGCGAAGTGCGACGCGAACGCATACGGCAACCCGAGGAGCGCCGCGAGCTTCGCGCCGAACAGGGACGATCCGAGAATGTAGAGCGGCACGTCGGTGCCCTTACCTGGGATCGCGTCGACGCCGGGGATGCGGGAATCACCACGTAGATACGCTTGAAGTTCGAGCACGTCCTGCGGGAAGCTGTCCGCCGACGACGGGTCGCGGCGCAGCGCGCGCATGGTCTTCTGGTCGCTGCCGGGTGCGCGACCGAGACCGAGGTCGATACGACCCGGGTGCAGTGTTTCGAGGGTGCCGAACTGTTCGGCGATGGTGAGCGGCGAATGGTTGGGGAGCATGATGCCGCCCGCGCCGAGCCGGATCGTCGAGGTGTGCGCGGCGACGTGCGCGATCAGCACACTGGTCGCCGACGACGCGATCGTCGGCATGTTGTGGTGCTCCGCGTACCAGATCCGGCGGTAGCCCCACTTCTCCGCGAGCTGGGCCATCCTCACGCTGGCCTCGAAACTGTCGCGTGCAGTTTCGCCCTTGCCGATGTGTGCCAGATCGAGAATGGAGAGGGGAACGGTCACCGAGAGATCCTTCGCGTCGGGGCCCGGCACCGGCCGCCGGGCACACCTTCGGTGCAACCCGTTCCCGACGACCGCTATTCCGCCTCGTGTGTCACATGTGCTCGAATGTGCCGTAATTGCCGCGGTAGAACAGCAGCGGGCTGTTCGGATCCAGGGTGGTCAATCCGGTGACGCGGGCGACGACGATGGTGTGGTCGCCTGCGTCGTGTTCAGATTCGACGACGGCCTCCACGCGAGCGAGGGCACCGTCGATGGCGGGCGCACCGTTGTCACCCGGAGACCAGCGGACACCGCGGAACTTGTTTCCGCCGCTCGTCGCGAACGCCCCGCACAGCGTGCGCTGGCTCTCGGCGAGCACGTTGATGGCGAGTGTGCCGACCTCACGGATCCGGGGCCAGGTCGTCGAGGTGCGAGCCGGGCAGAACGACACCAGCGGTGGTTCCAGCGACACCGACGTGAAGGACTGGCACGCGAAGCCCAGCGGCTCGTCACCGTCGAGGGCAGTGATCACGGTGACTCCCGTGCAGAAATTTCCCATCACATCGCGCATCGTGCGTGGATCCAGCACTGCATGTTCCGCGGTCATACTCAGCTCCGTTCCGAGATCGTCGTTCCTCCAGTGTCCGGTACTCGATCGACAAGCGTGGATGGGGCTCCCGATCAGTGGTCGGACACGGCGTGAAATACCGGCCTCTCGCTCAACGGGAAACTGTATCCGCGCGGAGATCCGGCCGCCGTAGCGTCGCGCACATGTCAACAACCGAGAGCATTCCGTCTGCGGATACTGTCCGCGCCACCATCACCGGATACATGGCCGCACTCGAGTCCGGTACGTCGGCGACGATCGCCGCACTGTACGCCGACGACGCGACCCTCGAGGATCCGGTCGGCTCCGAGCCGAAGGTCGGACGTGAGGCGATCACGAAGTTCTACAGCGCACTCGACGGCACGTCGCAGAAGACCGAACTGCTCGCTGTGAAGATCAGCGGGTCGAGCGCCGCCTTCCACTTCCGGGTCACCACCCCGATGGGCGAGGCCACCTACGAGGTCGAGCCGATCGACGTCATGACCTTCGACGAGCAGGGCCGCATCACCTCGATGCGCGCGTTCTGGTCTGCCGACGACATGCGTCAACTCTGATGCCCGGCACAGAACTGACACTCACCGCGGCCGAGCAGGCGATGGCCATCGAGGAGATCAAGCGGGTGTTCGCCGCTCGGCTCCGGGTGATGGACAACAAACAGTGGGAGCTCTACCCGACGCTGCACACCGAGGACGTCGTCAGTGAGACGTTCCGCCTCGAAGGCGGCGACCACAGTCACCTGCCGCCCGCAGAGCGTCCCGGCGCGGTCGTGGGCCGCGAGCCGCTCAAGAACATGATCCAGCAATTCCTCGACGGCGGGGTCACCGTCACCTCGGCCCACCACGGCCACAACCCCGAGATCACGCTCACCTCCGACACCACCGCGACCGGCATCTGGGCGATGGAGGACGTGCTGTGGTGGACCAACGGCGATGTGGAGGAGCACCTGCACGGCTGGGGTCACTACCACGAGGAATACCGCAGGGTGGACGGGACGTGGTTGATCAGCTACCGAAATCTTACGAGGCTGCGGGTCGATCACACGCCGTCGTTCTACTCGTATCGAGGAAAATAACCGCCCACTGTCGTCGGAAACGAATCGGGGCAGGGGCAGGGTATCGGGGCAGGGCAGTGTACTGCCCTGCCCGCGCGGACGGACGAGTTCGAGTATCCGCAAGTGGGTGATCGCTCGCGGGTGTCAGCCGATGGTGGTGGTCGTTGTGATCCGCTTGCTCAGCTTGACGCCGCTGGCATCGAGCACCGCGAGGACGAAGGGCTCCGGATCGATGCATGCTTCGGGTGACATGACGCCCTTGCGGGTGATTCGACCCTCGAGTACCTCGCGAACAGCAGTTGCGGCGGCGTGCGGCGTCGGATCGGACCCGGTGTCGATGATCTGGATCTCGAACACGGCGCGAGCGGGCTCGCCACCGATCTCGCCCTCGGCGATGATCTGCATCGCGGTTCCAGGCAGGCCGGCCGCCCGGACGGCGAGACCCTGCTCCGCTTCAGGGGTAGTCATAAAGCGGGCAAGGTACTGGCGCGGCGACATCGGCAGGCCTTCGAGCTTGTTCGGGTTGGTCAGGCCGAGCCTCTCGAAGAGCTGCCACATCTCGTTGCCTTCCTGCTCGAACCAGGTGAAGCGCACGGTCGCGTTGCGCAGGCCCGGCACGTAGGTTCCGAGTGTGATGCCCTCGGGGTGGCCCATGTAGCCGGTGTGGGCGGTGACGTTGAACGGTGTCTCGAACGAGAACGGCTTCGGCTCGCCCCATGCAGGAACACGCTTCATGGCGCCATCGATGTACTGCACGACTTCGCCGGACATCGAGTGGAGCATGTGCTCGTTGATGGTCATCCCCATGTCGACCATGTAGGGGATCGCCATCGCGACGTCCACGCTGTGCGCCGAGTCGAGTGACTCGACGGCCCAACGACCGATGAGGCTGGTGATACCGGGTGCATAGCCCATACCGAAGATGACACTCACCCCTGCAGCCTTGGCTTCCTCGTCGAGGTCGGTGGCAGCGACGAGCTGTTCGGCGACATCGAATTCGTCACAGACGTCGATGTAGTCGACACCGCACGCGACGGCGGCGCGGATGATCGGCATGCCGAAGCGGTAGAACGGGCCGACCGCGTTGAACACGACGTCGGCGCCGGTGATGACCTCTCGGATACTGGCAGGATCCGCTGCGTCGAACTGCTCGGCCTTGGCGCCGAGCTCATCGGCGACTGCGCTGGCCTTGTCGAGGTCGAGGTCGGCGATGACGAGTTCGTCGTAGCTGCCGGACGGCGCGAGAATTCGCGCGACGGAGCTGGCGATGGAACCGGCGCTGAGGATGACGAGTTTCATGGAAGCGATGTACCTCGATCTGTCTGAGTGGAGGGGCGCTCGTCCCGGAATCGACTGCGGGACATGCGATCTGCACTCATCTCCGAGTTCGTCGCGGAGCTCGGAGGCGGCAGGTGGCAGCCATGCGTATGGCATCGATCACGTTGCCGCGAATGCACTCTACATATCGCTGGGGTGCGGTGTCATCACCACGAACAGGATTGTTCGAACCTGGAATCGACGCGCATCCAGTCGGTGCGGACCGCAACATCGACGTATGAATCCGCCGGGGTTTCGGTCGGCTCGGTGCGAAGTCGCGGTCGGAGCGCACCGCTGTGATCCGGGTGCCGCCATCGACGCGAGGGATGCGGCCCGTGAGGTGTCCCGGTGGCCGGGATCATCCGCTCCGATGGTGAAGCGGCTGGCCTAGCGTCTCCCAACACATTGTGACAATCAGGTACAAGGAGAATTCTCGATGGCGAAACGCGCCGTACCGCCCCTGACTCCCGCCCGAGACACCACCGTCGACCTGCTCGTGATCGGCGCGGGCACGGGCATGGCTGCGGCCCTGGCGGCGAACGAGCGCGGCCTGTCGTCGCTCATCGTCGAGAAGACCGAGTACGTGGGTGGCTCCACGGCCCGATCGGGTGGTGCGTTCTGGATGCCTGCCAACCCGGTCCTGAAGCAAGCACGCACCGGCGACACGGAAGAGCGCGGCCGCACCTATGTGCGCGCAGTGGTCGACGGCACCGCGCCGGTCGAGCGCGGCGACGCATTCGTCGACAACGGCGCCGAGACCGTCTCGATGCTGCAGCGCACCACGCCGATGAAGTTCTTCTGGGCCGAGGGCTACTCGGACTACCATCCGGAGCGTCCCGGTGGTGCTGCGGTCGGCCGCACCTGCGAGTGCAAGCCTTTCGATCTTTCCCAGCTGGGTGCGGAACGGGGCCGGTTGCGTCCCGGTCTGATGGACGCGGGCCTGCCGATGCCCACCACGGGTGCCGACTACAAGTGGATGAACCTGATGGCGAGGATGCCCGTCAAGGGTTTCTCGCGGATCTTCCGTCGCCTCGCGCAGGGTGTCGCTGGACTCGCCCTCAAGCGCGAATACGTCGCGGGTGGTCAGGCGATCGCGGCCGGTCTTTTCGCGGGTGTGCTGAACGCGAAGATCCCGGTGTGGACCGAGACCTCGCTGGTGCGGCTCGTCAAGGACGGCGATCGGGTGACCGGTGCGGTTCTCGAGCAGAACGGCCGTGAGGTGACGGTGACCGCACGCCGTGGTGTCGTCCTCGCGGCAGGCGGCTTCGATCACGACATGGAGTGGCGTCACAAGTTCCAGTCGGAGTCGCTCGTCGCGGGCGAGAGCCTCGGCGCCGAAGGCAACACCGGCGACGCCATCAAGGTCGCGCAGGAGATCGGCGCCGATGTCGACCTCATGGACCAGGCGTGGTGGTTCCCCGCCGTCGCCCCGGCCAAGCAGGGCAGGCCGCCGCTGGTGATGCTCGCGGAGCGTTCGCTTCCGGGGTCGTTCATCGTCGATCAGACCGGTCGCCGCTTCACCAACGAGTCGTCGGACTACATGTCTTTCGGGCAGTTGGTTCTCGAGCGAGAGCGCGCGGGGGATCCGATCGAGTCGATGTGGATCGTGTTCGACCAGAAGTACCGCAACAGCTACGTGTTCGCGGCGGGGCTGATGCCGCGCCAGCCGATTCCGGGCTCGTGGTTCAAGGCCGGTATCGCGCACAGCGGTGCGTCGGCGGCCGAGCTTGCAGGATCGATGGGCGTACCCGTCGACGCGTTCACCGAGCAGTTCCGCCGGTTCAACGAAGACGCTGCGGCAGGCACGGACTCGGAGTTCTCCCGTGGCGGGAGCGCTTACGATCGCTACTACGGTGATCCGACGATCGAGCCCAACCCGAACCTGCGACCGCTCGATCAGGGCCCGTACTTCGCCGTGAAGATGACGCTCAGCGACCTCGGCACCTGCGGCGGTCTGCGCGCAGACGAGCATGGCCGCGTGCTGCGTGAGGACGGCGCCGCAATCGACGGCCTGTACGCGATCGGCAACACCGCCGCCAACGCGTTCGGAAACCGTTACCCGGGTGCAGGTGCCACGATCGGCCAAGGACTCGTGTACGGCTACATCGCAGCACACGACGCCGCCGACGCGAAGGTCGCTCGCTGAGGTGATGGGCATGGACCGGGTCGCCATCGCGGACAGTCTGTTCGCGTTGGCGACCTGTCTCGATGACAAGGACTGGGTGACGCTCGCCGCATCGCTCACCGACGACACACAGTCGTACGGTGTTGTCGGTGTTGCGGAAACTGTTGCACGCGTCCGGAATTGCCTCGACGCGTGCGGTGCCACCCAGCACTTGATCGGCAACGTCCGGATCGAGCAGGCGGGAAGCGACGTCGCGGTACGCAGTAGTTTCCGGGCGTTCCACACCGGGATCGGCGACCTCACCGGCACCACCTACGAATGCATGGGCGACTACGACGACCGGTGGCGTCGCACTGCTGATGGGTGGCGGCTTGCGGCGCGTACCGTCCGAATCCGCGGCGAACTCGGCGATCGTAGCGTGATCGGCCTGTAGCCGATCACACCGCGACCGAAGGATCAGTACGGGTCGAAGCGGATGTTCTCGATGGGGGTACCCGACTCGGTGAGCCGCTGCACCGTCGTCTGCACCATCGCGCCGGGTCCGCAGACGAGCACCTGGTGATCGCCGAATGCCCCGTAGGACGTGACGATTTCGTCGAGGCTGCCCTCGAGCAGTTCGTCGGGGTCGGCGCCGATATCGCCGATGCGGGAGAGGATCCGCTGGTGCCACGGGTCGGGTACCGACGGGTCTTCGACGGACTCGACGACGGGGACCACCGTCAGCCACGGTAGCGCCTCACTGATGAGAGAGAGCATGTCGGCGGCGTACAGATCGCGGGGAGACCGCGCGCCGACGAACAGGAACGTGCGAGGAGGATTCTCGCGTCGGGCCGCGTCGAGGATCAATGCGCGCATCGGCGCCAGGCCCGTTCCTGCGGCGATCATGATGGCGATACGTCCGGTGTCGTCGAGATGGAGATCCCCGCCGCGGGGTGAGGTGATGCTCCATACGTCGCCCGGCTGGGTGTCGGAGACGATGGCGCCGCTGACCCAGCCGCCGGGGACGGTACGGACGTGGAATTCGAGCTTGCCGTCCATCGATGGTGGCAGCGCGGGGGACAGGCGTCGCGGCAGATTCGGGCGTTGGGGAACCGTCACGTCGACGTACTGGCCCGCACGGAACGGCACCATGCTGTCGGTGCATTCGAGTCGGATGACGGCGAGATCGTGTCGGAGGCGGTGGTGCTCGACGACGGTCGCCGACACGGCGATCTCGGTTTCGGACGCTGGCGACGTGGCCGACTGCATGTGGGAATCCTCTTGGGTGGTGGGCGCGCGGTGGTGCGGAGGGCTCGGTGCTGCCATGAACTCTAGGCGAGAATTCGGACAGGTCACAGAATGGAACATGTTTCAGTTTTTGGCCTCGAGCGGTTATCGTGACGGGCAGCATGTGATGGTCGCCATAACGACCTCTCGGCCATCGCACCGACGCCGCCACCACGATCGGAAGGATGCCGATGGCTGAGAAGTCCGTAGAGTCCGGGGAGTACGCCGACCTGCATCGACCCGTCTACAACCCGGATCTGCTCATCACCGCGCTCGACCGCAGCGCCGACCGCCCCGCACTGCACCTGGGCGACGTAGTCCTCACGGGCGCGGAGATGCGCGCGGCCATCAGCCGCTACCAGCAGGCACTCGCATCGGTCGGAGTCGGGCAGGGCTCGTCGGTCGCAGTGTTGTCGAAGAACCGTCCCGAAGTTCTCATCAACATGGGCGCGACCATGATCGCCGGGTGCCGTAACAGCGCCCTCAATCCCATGGGGTCACTCGACGACCATCTCTACATCACCGCCGACGCCGAGATCGAGACCCTCGTCTTCGATCCCGTGCACTTCGAGGAGCGTGCCGAAGAACTGAAGGCGCAGGTGCCGACTCTGAAGAATCTGTTCTCGCTCGGCCCGTCGAAGATCGCCACCGATATCCTCGCCCTCGCCGAGACCTTCACCGAGCAGCGACTCGTCGCGGCGCATGTCGATGCCGAGGACACGTCGTCGATGGTCTACACCGGTGGTACCACCGGAAAGCCCAAGGGTGTGATGGGCTCGTTCCGATCCGGTGTCGCGCTTCCGCAGATCCAGATGTCGGAGTGGCAGTGGCCGGATCAACCTCGCTTCCTGATCTGCACGCCTCTCTCCCACGCGGGAGCCGCGTTCTTCATTCCCACACTGCTGCGCGGCGGTTGCCTCTACGTATTGCCCTATTTCGAACCGGGCCTCGTCCTCGAGACGATCGAGAAGCACCGCATCGACGCCACCATGCTCGTCCCGACGATGATCTACATGCTGCTCGACCACCCGGACTTCGACACTCGTGACCTGTCCAGCTTGCAGACCCTCTTCTACGGGGCCTCCGCGATGTCGCCTGCACGGCTGCGTGACGGCATCGAGCGTCTCGGGCAGGTGTTCTTCCAGTTCTACGGTCAGTCGGAATGCGGCATGACCATCGCGGTGCTGCGCAAAGAAGAGCACCTCGCCGACGATCCCGGCCGCCTCGCGTCGTGTGGCCGGCCGGTCCCGTGGCTCGATGTCCGCCTGCTCGACGACGACCTCCAGGAGGTGCCGCAGGGTGAACTCGGGGAGATCTGTGTGCGGGGACCGCTCGTGATGAAGGGCTACTGGAACAAGCCAGAGGAGACCGCCGAGGCCCTGCGCGGGGGGTGGCTGCATACCGGCGACGTCGCGCGCGCCGACAAGCACGGATTCCTCACCATCGTCGACCGCAAGAAAGACATGATCGTCACGGGCGGCTTCAATGTGTTTCCCCGCGAGATCGAGGACGTCATCTCGGCGCACCCTGCCGTCGCATCGGTCGCGGTTGTCGGTGTCCCCGATCAGAAGTGGGGCGAGGCCGTGAAGGCGTGCGTCGTGCTGCGCGACGGGCAGGATGTTCCGGCCGGCGAACTGATCGAGAAGGTGCGCGCAGCGAAGGGATCGGTGCATGCTCCGAAGTCGGTGGATTTTCTCGACGCCCTGCCTCTGACGCCGCTCGGCAAGCTCGACAAGAAGACGCTGCGCGCGTCGTATCGATAGTTAACGCACGAAAGGTTGTGCGAGGAAATGACTTTCCCGGTGTGACGGGGTGAGATCGGTCACGTGGCAAGCGGAGTTCGTCGACTCGAGTGACCATTGTTTCCGGTGGTCGGGGATTTCGAATCACCCTGAATCACCGCTGTGCATCGACCAGCGGTGCACGGCGTCAACCATCGGAGGGGGAATGAAATGGGTTCCATCGCATCGCTGCTCACCGACGTGCTCGTGGGCGTCATCCTGGAACTGATCTCGTCGGGATCCGCTGAGTAGGTCCTGCACAGGATTGTCCGATCGGGATCTCGTCGGCGGCATGATGGGTGGACCGCTGACGTCGGTAGGTAAGCAGAAGAGCCGGAGGTCCCCAGACGGTTTCTCGGTGGCCACGCCGCACGGCAGGCCGCCGAGAACCATCCTGCATGCTCGTTTCTGCTGGTGAAACGCTCGAAGTCGAGTCACCTCGAGTGTGGCGGGCTTACCGTTGGATCATGTTGTCTGCACAGAACGCTGAGGTTGTGCGCGCGACTCTTCCCGTCGTCGGAGGCGCCATCGGCGATATCACCCCCGTCTTCTACCGGCGCATGTTCGCCGCGCATCCGGAACTCGAGAGGGATCTGTTCAACCGCGGGAACCAGGCACAGGGCGATCAGCAGCGAGCTCTCGCCGGCGCGATAGCTGCATATGCAACTCTTCTGGTCTCGGAGAACGTCGCCGAACCGCACGATCTGCTGTCGCGCATCGCGAACAAACACGCGTCGCTCGGCATCATCGCCGACCAGTACGACATCGTCCACAAGTACCTGTTCGAGGCGATCGCCGACGTGCTCGGAGACGCCGTCACGCCGGAGGTCGGAGCAGCGTGGGACGAGGTCTACTGGGACATGGCGAAAGCCCTCGTCTCGATGGAGAGCGAACTGTATCGCGAGTCCGGTGTCGAACCCGGGGAGGTGTGGCAGCAACTCGTCGTCCGGCAGCGGACTCAGGAGTCCCCCGACACGGTCTCGTTCGCACTGGCGTTGCCGGACGGGTCGACATTGCCGTTCGCGCGGCCGGGTCAGTACGTCTCGGTGGCTGTGCGATTACCGGACGGAGCTCAGCAGATCCGGCAGTACAGCCTGACCCGCGCGCCGCAGCGCGAGTATTGGGGAATCACGGTCAAGGCAATCCCCGAGATCCGCTCGGAGGACGGAAGCGTCGTCCCGGAGGGCGAGGTGTCGAATTATCTGCACCGCAATCTGTTCGATGGCGACGAGGTGAGGGTATCGCGGGCGTACGGTGATCTCCTGCTCGACGACACGGATGCTCCGCTGCTGTTCATCTCCGCGGGTATCGGCTGTACTCCGATCATCGGCTTCTTGCACTACCTCACTCGCACGGAGTCGGACCGATATGTCACCGTGCTCCACGCCGACCGCGCGCCGTCACGGCACGCCCACCGGCGGGAGTTGTCCGAGCTCGTCGAGCGACTACCGGGCGCCGGCCTCCACCACTGGTATGAGAACCTGGGGGTGCGGCCCGCCGCAGGCACCACCCGAGTCGGCCGGATCGATCTGAGCGAGGTCGAGATCAAGCCCGGGACGCACGTCTATCTGTGTGGTCCGTTGCCCTTCATGGAGATTGTCAGAGAGACATTGGTCGAACGCGGCGTTTCGGAACGCGACATCCACTACGAGGTGTTCGGTCCCGACAAATGGCTGCCGAGCTGAGTAGTCGGCCTTGTGAAGGAAGCTTCCCCATTCCGCACGGGTTTCCTCGGGTCGTGAACCAACGGAAAGTCGCACGACGGGTGGAAGGTTGCGGACGGCCCGAGATTTCGCGCGATATGCCCGATCTGTCGAGGGCGGGTGTCGCCTGACATACTGCGTCGCATGGCGAACGGGGACCCTCAGCGGGTGGAAGTGCGAGTGCCGGTGGAGAGCGCGGACGAGGCTCTCTTCGGATCGGCGTTCAGTGGAGAAGGCGCACTGCGGCCGGTAGAGCCGGTGCCGCCGATCTGCTCGCGACACGGAGACCCGGAATCCGACCGGGTGCGGGTGACGGTCAAGTCGGATCGGTCGCAGCCGGACGGTAGTGACAGCCGCCTGGGATCCGCACTCGCTGCGGCCTACACGGTGCAGGTGGCGGCAGTGGAGTGGCCTGTCTGTGCACGATGTGTCACCGCACGTCTGCGCTGGCAGATCGCTGCCGCCGCACTCTTCACCGCGCTTGCGGTGCTGTTCTTGGGGTTGGTCTTCGCGCTGCTGCAGGGCGCGCCTCGTCCCTACGGGTTCGCGCTGCTCGGGGTGTTCGCGGTGTCTTTCATCCCCCTCTACGTCGCGCTGCGGATGATCGAGCACCGGCGAGGTGGCGTAGGAGTGACTCTTGCAGAAGATGGTTCGGCGCTCGTGGTGCGCGACGCGCACCCGGACTTCGCGCGCGCTGTCAGCTCGCGGGCGTGATCTACAGTGGGTCGAAGCTGATGTTCTGCCGGGGCGTGCCCCCGGCAGACAAGGCGTACAGCGTCGTGCGGATCATCGACGGCGACCCTGCGATCTGGATCTGGTGATCGGACCACGATCCGAAACTTGCGACGACCTTGCCCAGCTTCCCCTGAATCGGTTCCTGCAGACCCCGCGGTGTCTCGCGTACGGGGACCGGATGCCAATACGGGTTCTCCAGCTCCTCGGTGACGGGGGTGATCGTGAGCCACGGGTTGGTCATGGCGATGTGCCACAACGTTTCCAGATCGTAGAGATCACACGGGTAGTTCCCGCCGTAGAACAAGTGGGTGCGCGGATTCGTGCCGCACATCGCCATCTCCATGATCTGGGCGCGGAGCGGCGCGAGGCCGGTGCCCGACGCGATCATGAGCACGTCCTGGCCGCTGTCACGGTCGACCTGCAGGCCTCCGAGCGGTGGGCCGATCGTCCAACGATCACCCACCGAGACCTCGCTGACGAGACCCCCGCTGACCCATCCCGTCGAGACGCGTCGGACGTGGAATTCGATCTGCCCCTGGGGATTCGGAGGGATCGCTGCGGACAGGTACCGCCACATCTGGGGACGTTGCGGAATCTGGACGCTCATGTACTGGCCCGCGTGGTATGGGATGGGGGTGTCGGTTTCGAGCCGGATGATCGCGAGGTCGGCGAGAACTCGTTCGTGGCCGACGACGGTGGCGCCCCATGCTGCGGGCAGATCGTCCTCGGCTGCGGCGACAGCCATCGTCTCGGTGAAGTGCGCGATGACTTCGGCCCACGTGCGTTCGAGCGCTGCGGTCCACAGGATCAGCGGCGTGCATTCGCGCACCGCGGTGAGCAGTGCGTGGCCGGCGGCGCGGAAGTGTTCGGGTCGGACTCCGTACTTGCGGTGATCACGGGCCAGTTGGCCGAGGAAAGCGTCCAGGCCGTCCACGTCGGTGAGTTTGTTGACCGCCCACCCGACTGCGGTCGTGAACCGCTGCCGCATGTTCTCCATGCCGGCGGGGAACAGTTCGCGCGTCCCTGACGTCTCGCTCCAGAGTGCGGTGTAGAACGCCGTGGCGAGCCGCTCGGGCCCCGTCGGGGTTGCGGTGATCGATGCGAAGCTGAGTTGCACTCGGGCGATGGCGAACGCCTCCACGCCATCCTCCCACGTACTGCGCCAATTCGGACGCCGCCACTGTAGTCGTTTCCTCGTGGGTCGGCCACATGCGAGTTCCGGACATGTAGCCGGACGTCATAATTGTGATGTGAATCACTCACTTGATGAAAGTTGAGTGGAACAAACTCAACTTTGGGGTCGTTGAATCGATCGAGTGCCCGCGGACCGGAGTCTGCGGGTACAGAATTGACACAGACCCACTCGAGAACGGAAGGAGCCCGTAGTGGACTCGTTCAACCCCACGACGAAAACCCAGGCGGCCTTGACGGCGGCACTGCAGTCGGCATCCGCTGCGGGCAACCCGGACATCCGGCCCGCTCACCTGCTCGTCGCACTGCTCGACCAGACCGACGGCATCGCAGGCCCGCTGCTCAAAGCGGTCGGCGTCGACCCAGCCCAGATCAGGGGCGAGGCCCACGACCTCGTCGACAAACTGCCCACCGCGACCGGCGCGACCACCACACCACAACTCGGCCGCGAAGCGATCGCTGCGCTGTCCGTCGCGCAGAAACTCGCGACCGAACTCACCGACGAATTCGTCTCCACCGAGCACGTTCTCGTCGGCCTCGCGAGCGGCGACTCCGACATCGCCCGGCTCCTCACAGGCAAGGGCGCGACCCCGGAGGCATTGCGCGACGCGTTCACGACGGTGCGCGGCACCGGACGCGTCACCAGCGCCGACCCGGAAGGAACCTTCCAGGCTCTCGAGAAGTACTCGACCGACCTGACCGCGCGTGCCCGCGAAGGCAAGCTCGACCCGGTCATCGGTCGCGACAACGAGATCCGTCGTGTCGTTCAGGTCCTGTCGCGTCGTACCAAGAACAACCCCGTGCTCATCGGTGAACCAGGCGTAGGCAAGACCGCCATCGTCGAAGGCCTCGCCCAGCGTGTCGTTGCGGGCGATGTTCCCGAGTCGCTCCGCGGCAAGACCGTCATCTCCCTCGATCTCGGTTCGATGGTCGCGGGCGCAAAGTACCGCGGGGAGTTCGAGGAACGACTCAAGGCAGTACTCGACGAGATCAAGGAATCCGCCGGGCAGATCATCACGTTCATCGACGAACTGCACACCATCGTCGGCGCAGGCGCGACCGGCGAGTCCGCAATGGACGCAGGCAACATGATCAAGCCCATGCTCGCGCGCGGTGAACTCCGACTGGTCGGAGCCACCACTCTCGACGAGTACCGCAAGTACATCGAGAAGGATGCCGCCCTCGAACGCCGCTTCCAGCAGGTGCTCGTCGGTGAGCCGAGCGTCGAGGACACCGTCGGTATCCTGCGCGGACTCAAGGAGCGCTACGAGGTGCACCACGGTGTGCGCATCACCGACTCCGCGCTTGTGTCCGCCGCGACCCTGTCCGATCGCTACATCACGTCGCGGTTCCTCCCCGACAAGGCCATCGACCTCGTCGACGAGGCCGCGTCGCGGCTGCGGATGGAGATCGACTCGCGTCCCGAGGAGATCGACACCGTCGAACGTATCGTCCGTCGCCTCGAGATCGAGGAGATGGCGTTGCAGAAGGAAACCGACGCTGCGTCGAAGGAACGACTCGACAAGCTGCGCGGTGAACTCGCCGACGAACGCGAGAAGCTCAATCAGCTCACTGCACGCTGGCAGAACGAGAAGACCGCCATCGACTCCGTCCGTGAGGTCAAGGAACAACTCGAAGCGCTGCGCGGTGAAGAGGAACGCGCCGAACGCGACGGCGACCTCGGCAAGGCCGCCGAGCTGCGCTACGGCCGCATCCCCGAACTGGAGAAGAAGCTCGAGTCCGCAGCGCAGGCGTCGGGGGCGGCGTCCGACGGCGATGTGATGCTCAAGGAGGAAGTCGGCCCGGACGACGTCGCAGAGGTCGTCGCTGCATGGACTGGTATCCCCGCCGGCCGCATGCTCGAAGGCGAGACCGAGAAGCTTCTGCGGATGGAAGACGAGATCGGCCACCGCGTGGTCGGTCAGGCCGAGGCCGTGCAGGCCGTCTCGGATGCGGTCCGCCGCGCCAGGGCCGGTGTCGCCGACCCGAACCGTCCCACCGGATCGTTCCTGTTCCTCGGACCCACCGGCGTCGGCAAGACCGAGCTGGCCAAGGCCCTCGCCGACTTCTTGTTCGACGACGAACGCGCCATGGTGCGGATCGACATGTCGGAGTACAGCGAGAAGCACAGCGTTGCGCGTCTGGTCGGCGCACCTCCCGGCTATGTCGGCTACGACGCGGGCGGTCAGCTCACCGAAGCTGTGCGTCGTCGTCCGTACACGGTGGTGCTGTTCGACGAGGTCGAGAAGGCGCACCCCGACGTGTTCGACACGCTGTTGCAGGTGCTCGACGACGGGCGCCTGACCGACGGTCAGGGTCGCACGGTCGACTTCCGCAACACCATCCTGATCCTCACCTCGAACCTCGGTGCGGGTGGGGACAAGGACCAGGTGATGGCGGCGGTGCGGATGGCGTTCAAGCCGGAGTTCATCAACCGGCTCGACGACGTCGTGATCTTCGATCCGCTGTCGGAAGAGCAGCTCGAGAAGATTGTCGACATCCAGATCGACCAGTTGGCGAAGCGCCTCGAGGCACGTCGGCTCACGCTCGACGTCGACGGAGCGGCACGGATGTGGCTCGCGGTCCGCGGCTACGACCCGCAGTACGGTGCGCGTCCGCTGCGCCGGCTCATCCAGCAGGCGATCGGCGACCAGCTCGCCAAGAAGCTGCTGGCGGGGGAGGTCCGCGACGGCGACACCGTGAAGGTCGGCGTCACCGACAATGCCGACGGTCTGGTTCTCGGCGTCTGACACCAGTGCGGGGCCGGTCCCGGTGGCAACGACCACCGGGACCGGCCCCGTATCGGTACCTTGGAAAATGCCATGACGAATCCGAACGATCCGCGCACACCGCAGGAGCGTGCCTATCCGCACGACGAGCCGGGTGACGACGAGACGCGCGTACTGCACACCGACGATCCGACGGAGGCGTACGGCCGGCCGGTGACGAACCCGACCCTGGCGTACCCGCAGTACGACCCGCGCTTCGATTCGGCGGCGCCCCCACCGAACCCCACTCAGCAGCTCGGTGCACCGCTGGGGCAGTACGCGCAGGGCGGGCCCCCGGCCGCCCAGTATCCGGCCGCGCAGTATCCGACGGCCCAGTACCCGACAGCCGACTACTCGCAGACGCAGTATGCGCAGGGGCAATACCCACAGGCCGGTCACCCCGGCGATGGATATCAACCGCCCGGCGCACCCCCGCCCGGATACGGGCCGCACCCCGAGCCCGAGAAGTCCCCCCGCGGTCCGCGCTGGGGGCTGGTGGCTCTCGCCGCAGTTGTCCTCATCGTGCTCGGGGGGATCGTCGGCTTCCTCCTGAGCGGAGGCGACGACGAGCCCGACACCGTCGCGACCGGCCCGACCACGACCCGAACGATGCCACCCGCACCGACGACGACACCGCCACCGGCCGCCGAGCCGGACGGAGCGCCGGGGCTACCGCTGGATCAGCTTCCCGGCGGACTCGGTGAGGCCATCGGGAGCACCGGAGCCGTCGTGGGGTCGATCACGGCCAACGACGGCACGAGCATCACTCTCAGCGGTATCGGCGGGTCGCTCACCACGGTGTTGTTCACGCCGGAAACCCAGATCATCACGTTGAGGGGGTCGTCTCCGGAAGCGCTCGAGATCGGCGCGACGGTGGTCGCGACAGGCAGTCCCGTCGAGAACGGACAGATGACGGCCGAAACCGTCATCAGCGCGTCGCTCCCGTCGTTCGGCAGCCCGGGCAACTGAAGACGCTAGGCTGATCGCGATGACATTCATGTGGTTCGGTCTGGCGGCGATCGCGCTTCTCGGCGCGCTCGCGCTCCTGTACGTCGACCGCACGCGGAGGGAACAGTCCGGGCGTGTGCGGGAGATCTGGGCGCGTGCCCAGGGGTACAAGTACACCGACTCCGACGAGCGGCTGCCTTCCAACTGGCATCGCGCGGCATTGGCCAAGCAGGAGTACCTGGGCGCGATAGACGTCGTGCGCGGGGTGCGCCGGGGTGAAGATTTCATCCTGTTCGACATCGAGGAAACCGCCACCATCGTCGCGGTACGCCGCAAGGTCGGATCCGACGTCGACATCGATCTGCGGCTCAAGTCGACGCCACCTCCCAAGGATTCCGACATGAATCTGCTCGGGTCGATCGGCCCGCGCATCGTGTTCTCCACCGACCTCGAGATCGCCCGTCGCGTGTGCGACCAGCGGATGGTTTCGTTCACCCAGGCGATCCCTGAGCACGTCCAGATGCTGTGGAGTGAGGGTCCGTGGACTCTCGGTTCGATCCCGGTGGGAAGCAACGGGCGCGAATGGGATGCGGCTATCGAGACCGTGGCGCGCCTGTCGGGCATCTTGCATGTCCTCCCGCCCGTGGTCGACCCCGATGATGTCGATCGCAGCTTCCACGACCCGGGACGCCCCTCCGCGCAACGCTAGTCCCCGCTCGTCAGGTCACGGTACGGACACGCCCCGGATGACACGCCGGATCCTTCGTCGTGCGAACTGATCGGGGTCTGTACATTTCACGCCGTGACACCTGTGGCTCTGGTGATAGTTGTGGCAGTGGTGGCCGTTGCGCTGCTCTGGATACGGCTGGGGATGCGCCGGTTGCGGACGCTTCGCACCCGACGCCGAGACGGCCTGAATCTGCTCCTGAACGAACTCGACGATCGCTACGACCTGATTCCCGCGCTGATCGCGGCATCGGCGGGCGCCGGCGTCGAACGCAGCCGCATCAGCCCGGTGGTGGGAGCACGCTCCCTCGCCATCGCGATGCGCGATCAACGCCTCGATCTTCCCGAACGTGCGGCCACCGAGAACGCGCTCTCTGCCGCGTTGCACGAACTCATCGGAGTCCTCGACGGTGTCAACCACTGGCCGTTCATCCGGGTCGCCCGCGAACTGCACACTCGCGAGCAGCGCATTGCAGGTGCAGTTCGTGTCCACAACGATCTCGCGAACAAGCTCAACTCCCAGGTGTCGAGCTTCCCGACATCGCTGTACGCGACGCTGGCCGGCGTGCGGCCGGTCGCAGTCTTCGAGGTACCGGCCGGTCTGGTGACCGATACTGCGACCGAGGTTCCGGTGCCCGAGGAGCGGCCCGACATGCGGCCGTCCACCACTGTCGAAAGCGACGACAAGGACTCGGGGACCGTCGCCGCCTGAGGACGCACCGACAGCGACTAGGCTCGTTCGCGCCGGTTCCGCCACCGGCGGTGGACGAGACGACGGTGAGGAAGTGCAAATGAGCGACCGCGACGAACTGAGTGCACTGGTACGTGAGCTGGCAGTGGTGCACGGCAAGGTGACGTTGTCGTCGGGCAAGGAAGCCGACTACTACGTCGATCTGCGTCGGGCGACCCTGCATCATCGTGCAGCTCCGCTCATCGGCTCACTTCTGCGCGACCTCGTCTCCGACTGGGATTTCGACGCGGTCGGAGGGCTCACCATGGGCGCCGACCCGGTCGCGATGGCCGTCATGCACGCGCCCGGACGTCCTATCGACGCGTTCGTCGTCCGTAAAGCAGCCAAAGCGCACGGCATGCAGCGTCAGATCGAAGGCCCCGACGTCGTGGGCAAACGAGTGCTCGTCGTCGAGGACACGACCACCACTGGGAACTCGCCGCTCACCGCAGTCAAGGCACTGCGCGACGCGGGCGCGATCGTCGTGGGTGTGGCAACGGTCGTCGACCGCGCCACCGGAGCCGACGAGGTCATCGCGGCGGAAGGCGTCGAATACCGGTCGTTGCTCGGCCTCTCCGACCTGGGCCTCGACAACTCCTGACACCGTGAACCAACGGATGCGGCAGACCGTCACACACCTTGCGGACGGTCGCGAACTGATCTTCTTCGACGACACCGAACCGTACGTCGGGGGATCGGCCACCCGTGTCGCACACGACCGTCGCGAACTCCCGACGGTCGTGGCGGCGTCGGAGGTCCGCATCGACCCACTCACCGGAGACCCGGTGACCTTCGCCGCGCACCGCATGGAACGCACATTCCTCCCCTCCGTCGCGGATTGCCCACTCTGCCCGACCCGCCCGGGCGCCTCCACCGAAATCCCTGCGGACAACTACGACGTCGCAGTCTTCGAGAACCGCTTCCCCGCGTTCTCCTCGGGCGGCCGCTGCGAAGTGGTCGCCTTCACCGCAGACCACGATGCCCGCTTCGCGGACTTGACCGCGACACGGGCCCGCACTGTCATCGACGTCCTCGCGTCGCGCACGGCGACGTTGTCGTCGCTGCCGGGGGTGGCCCAAGTGTTCTGCTTCGAGAACCGCGGCGTCGAAATCGGTGTGACACTGGAACATCCGCACGGTCAGATCTACGCCTACCCGTTTCTCCCGCCGCGCACGCGGACGCTGCTCGCCCGCGCCCGCGACCACCACGAACGAACCGGCCGGTCGCTCCAGCGCGACATCCTCGACACCGAACGACGCGCCGGGACTCGTGTCGTGTGGTCGGGCGAATGGTGGACCGCGTACGTTCCCGATGCGGCGCGATGGCCGATCGAGGTACACCTCGCGCCGCATCGTGACGTCCCCGATCTCACCGCGCTCGTCGACGCCGAACGCGACGAACTCGCCCTTGCCTACCGCGATCTACTCGGACGCATCGACCGGTTCTTCGACGACCTCGACCGCGTTCCGTACATCGCGGCATGGCATCAGGCGCCCGTCGGGGACGGACGCGAGTACGGGCGGTTGTTCTGCCAGATCTTCTCGCTGCGTCGTGCACGCGACAAGCTCAAGTACCTGGCAGCTTCGGAATCGGCCATGGGCGCGTGGATCAGCGACACGACCCCCGAACTCATCGCCGAACGACTGCGTGAGCTCGCACCGTGATGTCGCCACAGGGCGCGGTGTGCGACGAGGCGTCGCGTACGTTCGCGACGGAGTTCGGTGGCGGCCCGGACGGCATCTGGTGTGCACCCGGTCGCGTGAACCTGATCGGTGAGCACGTCGACTACGCGGGTGGATTGTGCCTCCCGATGGCTATTCCCCAGGTCACGGCCGCTGCGGTGCGCCGTCGCACCGATGGGCGGTTGCGCCTGTACAGCCCCGGGTTCGGCGTCGTCGACGTGGAGCAGGGCGACCGCGTCGACGGATGGGGCGCGTACATCGCCGGTGTGATCCGGTCGCTCGATCCACCCGGTTTTCGCGGGGCGGACATCGCGATAGCGTCGGAAGTTCCGGTGGGAGCGGGTCTGTCGTCGTCCGCTGCGCTCGAGGGGGCTGTGGCGCTGGCGCTCGCCGACATGTGCGGACTTCCCGTGGACGACGACGGACGCGATGTCCTCGCGCGTGCGTGTGTGCGTGCGGAGAACGATTATGTGGGGGCGCCGACCGGCGGCATGGATCAGCAGATCGCGCTGAGAGGCAGGGCGGGCCACGCGTTGCTCCTCGACTGCACCGACGGGCACGTCGAACACATCCCCGTCGACACCGCTGCTGCGGGCCTCACGGTGCTGGTCGTCGATACCGGGACGGGGCACCGCCTGGTCGACGGTCAGTACGGTTCACGGCGAGCCGCCGTCGAGGAAGCGGCCGGATTGCTGGGTAGGCCACTGCGCGAAGTGGAATCCGTATCTGCACTCGATGACGCGATGTTGCAGCGCCGCGCGCGACACGTGGTCACCGAGATCGCACGCGTCCGTACCGCCGCGGATGCACTGCGCTCCGGTCGCGTACGCGATCTCGGCCCCCTGTTCGATGCGTCGCATCGGTCTCTGCGCGACGATTTCGAGGTCAGCTGCGCCGAACTCGACAGCGCCGTAGACGCTGCGACTGCGGCAGGTGCGCTCGGCGCGCGTATGGTCGGGGGAGGCTTCGGGGGATCGGCAATTGCGTTGTGCGAGAACAACGACGTGCAGAGGATCCAGATGTCGGTGACTGCGGCGGCCGCGGCCCGGGACTTTCCGTCGCCGGTGTTCCTGCGCGCCACACCGTCCGATGGTGCGCGCCGCTGTTGATGCGCAACCCGGGTACTGTGCGCGCATGGGTTGGTTCACTCGGAACAGATGGGGCATCGAGCACGCCGTGTTCGTGGCCGCGAGCGCGGCGACGGTGGTCGGCGGAGCGCTGGGCAACGAAGCGGTGCAGAAAGCTGCAAAGCCGCTGCTTGCGCCGTCGCTTGCCGTCCGGGTGCTGCGGCGTTCTCGCGATCTCGACCGTGCCGACACCGCGTTGCTCCTCGCAGGTCTCACTGCCGCGACCGTGGGCGACGTGTTCATGATCGACCCCGACGACGACAGCCGGATCCTGCGCGGTGCAGGCTCTTTCGCGGTGATGCAGATGTCGTACTCGACGGTGCTCGCCCGGCACGGTGCTCGCCCGACCCGCACCGCGGTGCTACAGCGCGTGCCCGCGGTGCTGGGAGCCGCCTGCCTGCTCGGATGGCGGAGTCGCTCGGTGGCAGTGCCGCTCACCGCGTACGGCACGGTGCTTGCGACCACCGCGACACTGGCTGCCGACCCGTCCCTCGCGCCGGGTGCGAAGACCTCCGGCGGGCTCGTGTTTCCGAGCGCCGACCGGCGCAGTTGGCTCGGGCTCGGCGGGCTGGTCTTCACCCTGTCCGACGGCACCATCGTCGAGCGGCGGACCCTGCTGAGAGGCAAGTCCGCACGGGCGGCGGCGGAGGGTTTCGTACTCGCCACCTACGCGGGTGCGCAGTTGCTTCTGATCGAGGGGATGCTCGCGCTCGCCCGACGCAGGTGACCAGTCAGGGGAAGATCAGGATCCTGGTGCGGTCGTCGGGGTCGACGAGCACCGAGACCACCTGGCCGGCCGTCAGTCGCGGCAGGTCGCGGTGTTCGGCCTCGAACACCACCTTGCCGCTGTACGGCTCGGATCCGGGCACCATCAGATCCAAATCCAGCTCGGTTCGCTGCACATGACCGACCACAGAGCCGAGTGGGGTGGCGGAGCGGATCGTGGCCCAGCCTTCGAGGCCGTCGCGTTCGATCTTCCGGTCTTCGCGGGTGGTGCGATCGGCGATCAACATGCCCGCGCCGAGCACCGCACCGTACAAGCAGACCAGGAACATCACCTGGAATCCTTCGGTGCCTTCGGCGGAGTTCGGGTAGAACAGGTTCAGCCAGAGCGAGAGCAGAATCAAGTATCCGGTCGTGATGAATGCGACCGTGCGCAGGATGCGCGTGTGCTTCATGGCTCCTCCGTCTCCCAGACTAGCGCGTGTCTGCGCTCCGACCGCCGATCGATAGAGTGGCACTTTCTGTGTTCGTCGGAGGGAACGGTGTGAAGGTGCGTGTGTCGTCCGCTGCGGTTGTGTTGGGTGCTGTACTTGTGCTGAGCGGGTGCGGGGGATCCGGAGACGAACCGGATGCCGCAGCTCGGGAAACCTCCACCACGCCCGCAACCTCGAGCGTGACTGCTGCTCCGACCGCGACCGAAGCTCCCACGACGGAGGCCGTCACGGAAGCGCCGGCCCCCGAGCTCGCGCCTGCGGAGACGACGACCGAGCCGGCTCCCGAAGTGCCGCCTACGTTGGAGGCCGTTGCGTTCGAGCAGGGCGAGTCCTACTACTTCACGACCCCCGGCGGCGCATTCGCATGCGGCATCGTGCAGCTCCCCGGACGTACCGAAGCCGGTTGTGAAGGCGTCACGGATCCGGTGCCGCCGCAGCCCGAGAGCTGCGTCGTCAACTGGGGCCACGGGATGCGCGTCGTCGACAGCGGTCCCGGTGAATTCCTGTGCTCGGGCGGGCCTGTCTACCTGCCCGTCGAGGGATCTGCGGAGGTACTGCCCGCGGGATCGCCGCTCTCGCAGCTCGGTTACACGTGCGAGACCACCGAGGCCGACGTGACCTGCACCAACGACAGCACCGGGCACGGATTCACCGTGGCATCCGACTCGAACGAGACGTTCTGACGGTGGCGGCTCAGGAAAGACCGGATCAGGAGCAGGACCCGCTCACTGTTGCCGGACCCACCGAGTGGGGGGAGCACCCGCACGGTATGGGGCCGTGGACCGACGAGTTCGACACGCCCCCACCCACCGACCCGAAGTACGACCCGGAACTGCTCGAACACGGAGACCGGCGCAACGTCGTCGACGCCTACCGGTACTGGACGCGCGACGCAATCGTCGCCGACATCGACACCCGCAGGCATCCGTTGCATGTGGCGATCGAGAATTTCGCGCACGACGCCAACATCGGCACCGTCGTGCGCACCGCCAACGCGTTCGCAGCCGCTGCTGTCCATATCGTGGGGCGACGGCGGTGGAACCGCCGGGGGGCGATGGTCACCGATCGCTATCAGCATCTGCACCATCACTCCGACGTCGATGCGCTCATCGACTGGGCGGCCGAGCACGATCTGACCATCGTCGCAGTCGACAACACCCCCGGTTCCGTGCCACTGGAGACGGCAGAGTTGCCCCGCAACTGCCTGCTGTTGTTCGGGCAGGAAGGGCCGGGCGTGACCGAGCGGGCGCGCGAGGTGGCGACCATGACGGTGTCGATCGCACAGTTCGGTTCGACCCGCTCCATCAATGCAGGTGTCGCGGCAGGAATCGCCATGCACGCCTGGATCGGCCAACACGCCGACCTGGACCGTGCCTGGTAGTCGTCCGGGCTGGTAGTAACACCAACTCGGGCTGCGCGGATGTATGAGCGCGGGCCGTGTGGCCACGCCGCTGTCGTGGGACGAGGATGATTACTGCATGCCAGAAATGTGGACGGGCCGGGCGGATGCAGCCGAAGCTGCCGTCGTGGCCAGGCACGTGCGTCGACTTTGGGGACTACCCGGCACCGAACTCGGTGTCGTCGGCTGGCCGGCGACGCGGCGCGAGCGCATCTTCGGATCGTGGCATTACTGGTGGCAGGCGCACCTGATCGATCTCGCTGTCGATGCAGCAGAGCGGCACGCGAAGGCCGGCGACGGTACCCAGCGCGGCCGGCGCCGCGTCGTGCAGCTGACCCGCAGCCACCGCATTCGCAACATCACAGGCTGGACCAACAACTATTTCGACGACATGGCCTGGCTCGGTCTGGCCCTCGACCGCGCCGGGCGGCACCTGCGCGTCGACCATGGCGCTGCGATCACGACCCTCGTCGGTGAACTGCACGACGCGTGGCAACCCGAGCACGGCGGTGGTATCCCGTGGCGCCGCGGAGACGACTTCTTCAACGCCCCCGCGAACGGTCCGGCAGCGCTGCTACTCGCGCGCTCGGGCAAGCTGGAGCGCGCGCAAGAGATGGCCGATTGGATCCACGAGCGTCTTGTCGATCCGGACAGCGGACTCGTTCTCGACGGAATCCGCCACGGTGTGCTCGAACGCGCCGTCTACTCGTACTGCCAGGGCGTAGTGCTCGGAGTCGAAACCGAACTCGCGACCCGATGCGACGATCCGCGTCATCGCGCACGGGTCCATGCACTCGTCGACGCGGTCGACGAGGAACTCACCGAACGCAGCATCGTCACAGGTGGTGGGGGAGGCGACGGCGGCTTGTTCAACGGTATCCTCGCGCGCTATCTCGCGGTGGTCGCGACCACCTTGCCGGTGCAGGACTCCGACGACGTGCGAGCGCGAGCTACGGCACGTCGCATCGTGCTCGCCTCGGCAGATGCGGCGTGGGAGAACCGCCTGCAGATCGAAGGCCTGCCGCTGTTCGGCAGTGACTGGGCTCAGCCCGCGAAACTGCCGGGCTCGTCGGGCACAGTCGCGCAGTTCGCCGGAGGCACCGTGCGCTCATCGTCGATCGCAGAACGCGACCTGTCGGTGCAACTCGGTGGCTGGATGCTGATGGAAGCCGCAAACGCGGTTGTCGCATCTCCCTGAACTACGACGTCATCGCCGAGTGTTCGGGTCCGAACCGAGCGACGGGATCGGCGTGGTCGGTGCCGAGGTCTGTGCCGCAGACCGGGTCGGGATCGGGGCGGTCGGCGTGTGGTCGGTGCCGGGCAGTGCAGCGGCAGAGTTGTCCTGCCCCGGCGCGGTTTCATCTGCAGACGCGGTTTCTGCTGCAGTGGTGCCCTCGCCTCCGGCGTTCTTGCGTGACGCGAGGAGACGCTTGCCGACCTCGCTGATGATCGGGAGCACCGAGACGAACACGATCAGCAGGAAGATGATGTCGACGTTGTCGGCGATGAACGAGATCTGTCCGAGAAGGTAGCCCAGCAGTGTCACGCCCGCGCCCCACACGATGCCGCCGATGACGTTGTAGGTGATGAATACGCGATACGGCATCTTCGCCGCACCCGCGACGAGCGGCGCGTAGGTGCGGACGATAGGAACGAATCGGGCGAGGAAGATCATTGCGGGACCGTGGCGCAGGAAGAACCGGTGGGATTCGTCGAGGTACTTCTTCTTGAACAGCTTCGCGTCGTCGTTCTTGAACAGCTTTGCGCCGCCCTTGGTACCGATGAAGTAGCCCACCTGATCACCGAGGATCGCCGCGATCGGGATCGTCACCATCAGCACCCACAATGGTGCGAAAGGCTCGACCTCCGTCGATTTCGATGCGGCGATCAGGCCCGCGGTGAACAGCAGCGAATCGCCGGGAAGCAGCGGAAACAGCAGACCGGACTCGATGAACACCACCAGCAGGAGCCCGAGGAGCATCCAGGTGCCGAACGAGTTCAGCAGATTCACCGGGTCGAGGAAGCCCGGCAGCAGGGCCAAATTGGTCGCGGATTCCGAGGCTTCAAGCAAATTCACGATGCCCAGAGTACCGGCGCATCAGAGGGCGCTCGAATCGCAGCGGCCTCGGGCGAGCGGCCCGAGTATCTAAACGCCGTGGCTATTGACATACTGCAGGGACGAAAGAGCACCTGCCACACCCGAGCGGGTAGCCGATCCACTCTCATCTGGAGGACAGCCGCTGTGCCTATCGCGACTCCCGAGGTCTACGCCGAGATGATTGCCCGCGCCAAGGAACACTCCTTCGCGTTCCCGGCCATCAACTGCACCTCGTCCGAAACCATCAATGCCGCTATCAAGGGCTTCGCGGACGCCGGTAGCGATGGCATCATCCAGTTCTCGACCGGTGGCGCAGAGTTCGGCTCGGGCCTCGGTGTCAAGGACATGGTGACCGGTGCGGTCGCGCTTGCCGAGTTCGCGCATGTCGTCGCTGAGAAGTACGACGTCACGATCGCTCTGCACACCGACCACTGCCCCAAGGACAAGCTCGACGGCTTCGTCCGCCCGCTCATCGCGATCTCCAAGGAACGCGTCGACGCAGGCAAGAACCCCCTGTTCCAGTCGCACATGTGGGACGGCTCCGCCACCCCACTCGACGAGAACCTCGAGATCGCTCAGCAGCTACTCGCCGACGCGGTTGCCGCCAAGATCATCCTCGAGATCGAGATCGGCGTGGTCGGCGGTGAAGAGGACGGCGTCGAGAACGCCATCAACGACAAGCTCTACACCACCGTCGAGGACTTCGAGAAGACCGTGGAGGCGCTCGGCGCGGGCGAGAAGGGCCAGTACCTCCTCGCCGCGACGTTCGGCAACGTGCACGGCGTATACAAGCCGGGCAACGTCAAGCTCAAGCCCGGCATCCTCGACGAAGGCCAGAAGGCCGCATCGAAGAAGCTGGGTCTCAAGGACGGCTCGAAGCCGTTCGACCTCGTCTTCCACGGCGGTTCGGGCTCGCTGAAGTCGGAGATCGACGAGGCCCTGAGCTACGGCGTCGTGAAGATGAACGTCGACACCGACACCCAGTACGCGTTCACCCGCCCGATCGCGGCACACATGTTCAGCAACTACGACGGTGTGCTCAAGATCGATGGCGAGGTCGGAAACAAGAAGGTCTACGATCCGCGCAGCTACCTGAAGAAGGCCGAGGCGGCGATGACCGCTCGCGTGGTCGAGGCGTGCAACGACCTCAAGTCCGCGGGACGCTCGGTGTCCGCCAAGTAGGTATCACGATCGACGAAGGGCGCCGGCGCGAGCCGGCGCCCTTCGTCGTCGCGAGGGGTCTGCGCGCTATTCGCTGCACACCTTCCATTCTTCCCCCTGGAGCGCGAGGTCGAAGGTGCGTGCCGTGACGTCGGACGGATCGCCCATCGGGTGAGCTGTGACCTCGACGATCGCGGTGTCGTCGGTGATCTGCACCTTGTCGATACTCGACACGACCGGCACAGAGCCCTGTTCCACGGCCAGCGTGTGAATGCTGTCGAACTCCTCGGGGGCGACCGTCGCGTAGAACTCCGCGAGCCCGCCGCACGTCGAAGACTGCAGTGTTGCAAGGTCGCCTGCACTCAGTGCCTGCACGAACTCGTCGACGCTGGCGCGAATGTGAGACTCGGGGGAATTGCTCTCCCGGTACTGCAGGAACGCGATGACGGCGACGACGGCGATCACCACGACAGCGGCGACACCGGCGAAGACCATCCAACCCGCGCGCTTCTTTCGAGGCGACGGGGGGATTCGGGTAGGGGCAGGCGTGGGCTGGAACGGCGCAGGCTCCGGGCGCGGGGCCTCGGGCACGCGCGGCGCGATGCGCTGCGGCTCCGCTTTCGGGGCGTGGCTCCTGACCGGGATCTGAGTCGTCGGTGCCTCGGACGGATCCGTTGCGGGTGGCTCGGGCTGCTTGCCGTCGTCGGGCTGCTCGGCTTTCTCGACGATCGGCATAGCGACGGTCTTTGCGTCGGCAGGGTCCGGGGTCTTCTCGACGATCGGCATGGCGACGGTCTCGGACTCGACCGGATCCGGGTCGGCGGGTTCGTCGGTTCTTGCGCCGGGGTCCTGCTCGTTGTCGTCGGGCCGGGAATCTTCCGGAGCGGCGGCTGCATTGTCATCCACTGAGGATTCGGTCTCCTCCGACGGGGTGCCCGAGGCAGCGTCGTCCGCGTTGTCCTCGACCCGGTCGGGCGCTGCATCGTCGTGCGCCTCGTCCTCGGAGGCCTTCTCGTCTGCCGCCTCGGTGACCTTCCCCGACGTGTCTGCGTCGTCGACCTTCCCCGAGGTGTCTACGTCGTCGGGCGTATCGGCCGGCCCGTTCTCCGCGACCTCGCCTGCTGACGATTCCGTCGAGTCTTCGGTCGGGTCTTCGTTCTTCGGGTCCGGCACTCGCTGCACCTCGTTCGGATGATGGGTGATTATGTGGGGAGCTTATCCAGGCTCGACGGTGGAGGGGCAGAATGGGCGCCATGACCTCATTCGGTGATCTGCTCGGACCCCAGCCCACTCTCCTCCCAGGTGACGACGAAGCGGAATCTGATCTGCTCGATCACAAGGAGCCGGCGAAGGTTGCGGCCGAGCATCCGACCGCATCGATCGCGTGGGCGTACCTCGCGGAGGCAGCGCTCGACTCCGGCGAGACGATCACCGCGTACGCCTATGCCCGCACCGGCTACCACCGGGGTCTCGACCAGCTGCGGCGCAACGGCTGGAAGGGCTTCGGCCCCGTGCCTTACAGCCATGAGCCCAACCGCGGGTTCCTGCGCTGCGTCGCCGTGCTCGCCAAGGCAGCGAAGGCGATCGGCGAAGCGGACGAGCACGCTCGGTGCCTCGATCTGCTCGAGGACTGCGATCCCCGCGCGGCGGAGGAACTTGGCGTCGAATAGGTCGTTACCCACCCGCGACGACTTCCGCACGAAATTGCGGAAGTCGTCGCTGCGACTGCGCTCGTCCGCGCTGCCGATCGTGCAATGCGCGCTCGCTGCCGGTATCGCCTGGTGGGTTGCGACCACACTGATCGGTCACCCGCAGCCGTTCTTCGCGCCGATCGCCGCCGTGGTGTCCCTGGGGTTGTCCTTGGGTGCCCGGCTGCGCCGCTCCGTCGAACTCGTGTGCGGTGTGACCGTCGGAATCGGCGTCGGGGACCTGCTCGTCTCGTTGATCGGCAGTGGGCCCTGGCAGATCGCTCTGGTCGTGGCGATCGCCATGGCGTCCGCGGTGGCGCTCAACAGCGGGCCTATCTTCTCGATGCAGGCAGGCAATTCGGCTGTCCTGGTTGCGACGCTGATACCCCCCGGCGGCACGGGCGGCATCGACCGGATGGTCGACGCTCTCGTCGGCGGCCTGGTCGGGATCGCAGTGGTAGCGCTGATCCCCACTCATCCGGTCCGGCGCGCGAGGAAGAACGCCGCAGACATTCTCAAGACCGCCGCCGAGGTTCTGCGGAAGGTCGAGACCGGCCTCGTCGAGAACAATCCGAAGCCCATCGAAGCTGCCCTGCGGCAAGCCCGCGACACGCAATCCGCGATCGACTCCATGCGGAGCAACCTCCAGGGTGGCCACGAGGTCAGCCGGATTTCCCCGCTCTATTGGAACAGTCGTCCGCGGCTCGCACGGCTGACTGCCGCCGCCGACCCCATCGACAACGCGATGCGCAATATCCGCGTCCTCGCGCGACGGTCGCTGACTCTGGTCCGTGACGACGAGATTCTCGATTCCCGGCTCGTCGGCATCGTCGAAGAACTCGCCAACGCGGTCGAAGTGCTTCGCGAGATGGTGCTTGCCGAACCCGGCGATCAACCCGACGCGGCCGAGGCCGCCCGTGTGTTGCGCAGTGTGGCAAGGAAGATGAGCCCGGAACTGATCGACGGAGCCGGAGTGTCGGCGACAGTGGTGTTCGCGCAGATCCGCTCTCTGCTCGTCGACCTGTTGCAGACATCAGGGCTCAAACGCATCTCGGCACTCGCAACGTTGCCGCCCACGGTCGAGAAGCCCGCTTATCCGCCGGAGGACTGAGATCGGCCCTGGTGCGGCCGGTTCGTCCCGCGACGATCGCTGTTTCGGACACCCGTTGCAACCGGTGTGCGAAGCAGGAACGGTCGCGGGAACTGTGGGTGATCCTGACGTAGGGACGTAGCGGTTGTACACATGCGCATTTATGCATACGATGGCCCGGACCTGAAAGGGAGGGCCATGAGTTCGGGGCACGGACATTCACACGGCATCGGCCAGGGCCATGGGCAGGGCGCAGGACCGTCGGATCGCACCATCCGCAGGATGGCCATCTCTCTCGCGGTCCTCGGCGTGTTCCTCCTGCTCGAAGCCGGCGTCGGACTGTGGATCGGATCGCTTGCACTGCTTGCGGATGCCGGGCACATGCTCACCGACGTCGTCGGCGTATCGATGGGCATGGTGGCGCTCGTTCTCGCCCGTCGCGGCAGTGCCGCGGCAGCCCGCACATTCGGCTGGCACCGCGCCGAAGTGCTCACCGCGATGGCCAACGCGATCCTGTTGCTCGGTGTCGCGGCATGGGTGATGTACGAGGCGATCGACCGCATCGGTGACACTCCCGAGATCCCCGGCGCCCCGCTGATTCTCACCGCAGCGGCCGGGCTCGGGGCCAACGTTGTCGTCATGTTGCTCCTGCGCGCCGACGCCAAGGGAAGCCTCGCGGTGCGGGGGGCCTACATGGAGGTCCTCGCCGACGCACTCGGCTCCGTCGGAGTCCTCATCGCGGGTGTGCTGGTCCTCGCGTTCGGGTGGAGCTTCGCCGACGTCGTCGTCGGTGTGCTGATCTCCCTGTGGGTGGTGCCGCGTGCAGTGCGGCTCGCGGCAGAATCGCTTCGCATCCTCACGCAGGCGTCGCCGAGCCACCTCGACGTCGACGCGGTGCGCGCCGATCTGGCTGCGCTGCCCGGCGTCTCCGGCGTTCACGATCTGCACGTGTGGACACTGACCACGGGTATGGACGTGGCGACCGTGCACCTGGTGAGCGACCACGACGCGAACTGGGTGCTCGACTCGGCGCGAACCACGTTGTCGTCGCACGGACTCGACCACGCGACCGTGCAGGTGGAACGGACGATCGACGGACGCAAGTGCGAGGAGGACGTGACGTGGTGAGGTTCAGCCCAGCCGCACGGTCCAGCGCCCGACACGGCCGTTGAGCCGCGTCACACTCAGCGGACGGACGTCGACCCTCCAGAATGCCGAGGCCGGCGCTCCGAGTGCGTGCACCACCGCTGCCTTGATGATCGCCGGATGCGTGACGACCCCGATTCGCTCGGGTGACTCGTCGAAGGTGTCCAGCCACGCACCGACGCGCGCGATCAGGTCGACGATCGCCTCGCCGCCGTGCGGAGCGGACACGGGATCGGTCAGCCACGCAGCCAGTTCGACCTCCGCGATGCTGTCCATCGGCACGCCCGACCACTTCGCGCAGTCGAGGTCGCGCAGTGCGGGTTCGACGGTCGCCGACCAGCCCAGAGCCGCTGCGGTGTCCACGGTGCGGACCTCGGGAGCCGTGAGCGCGCGATCGATCACCGGTGCCGCGACACGGTCGAGTTCACGTCGTCCGCGTTCGGAGAGCGGATCGTCGGCAGGGAAGCGCACATGCTGTTGCGCGTGGGTGGAGGCGTGGGAGATCAGGAACAGGCGCGGCACGGGCACAGTGTCCCTCGAGGTGCAGCGCTCTCCGCTTGACACCGACTGACCTGCGGTGCCAGAGTTCGTCGGTACGCATGTGCCGAGGTGCAGGGAATCCGGTGAGAATCCGGAGCGGTCGCGCCACTGTGAACCGAAGATCGCAGATCTCAGGAAGTCAGGGAACTCCCACGGCACATGACCTTTCGGATGGGACGCGTAATCCCAGGAGGTTGTCATGGCGGTAGTCCATACACCCGACGACTCACTCGGCTCGGCCGCGCTCGCTGTAGCGGTGGCCGCAACGGTGATCCTCGCCTTCGTCGTGCTCTATCTGGTCGGATTCGATCAGGGAGCGATATCCCGTACCGGCATGTTCATGCACGAACTCATGCACGACGGTCGGCATCTGCTGGGCCTCCCGTGTCACTGAGTGAAACCCGGCCGACGTCGCCGGGTGGACAAGCGAGCCTGTCCGGAAGTTTCGTCCAATTGTTGCTGCGTGGCCTCCTCGCGGGCCTCCTCGCCGGCCTGCTGGCCGGTGCGGTGGCGTTCGTCGTGGGGGAGCCCCACATAGACTCCGCCATCGCGATCGAAGAAGCCGCAGGTGAAGCAGCCGATCATGATCACGGCGGTGCCGCAGTCGTCGAGGAGGAATCACACAGTCACGGCGACGACGCCGAGGTGAGTCGTACCGGGCAGAAGGCCGGACTGTTCCTCGCGACCGGCTTGGCCGGGCTTGCTCTCGGTGCGCTGTATGCTGCGGTGCTGCACTTCGCTCGTCGCTACACCGACATGCCGGGATGGAAGCTGGCACTGGCCGGTGCGGGCGCGGCATGGCTCGCGATCGAAGCGGTTCCGTTCTTCAAATACCCGGCGAACCCGCCCGCAGTCGGCGATCCCGACACCATCAACGAGCGCACGCTGTGGTGGCTTGCCGCCGTCGTGCTCGGTCTCATCGCCATCGCGGTGGCGGTGGCCGTCGCGAAGGCCCTCGCGAACCAGGGTCTGCACACCGTCCGCCTCGTGGGTCCGGTGATCGCGTTCCTCGTCGTGGTGATTCTGGGATACCTCGTCATGCCGACCATCGACGAAGTGAGTGACGATTTTCCGGCAAGCCTGCTGTGGCAGTTCCGCGTCGCGTCGTTCACCGTTCAGGTCACCCTGTGGGCGGCCCTCGGATTCATCTTCGCGTTTCTCACCGAACGTGCGACGCGCGTTCGGACCGTGGCCTGACGACGTGGGCGAAGGCATTCTCGTCGCCGGGACGACTTCGGACGCAGGAAAGTCCGTGGTCGTTACCGGCATCTGCCGGGCACTGTCGCGGCGGGGCCTGACGGTCGCTCCGTTCAAGGCGCAGAACATGTCGAACAACTCGATGGTCGCGGTTGATGCCGCGACCGGCGACGGGGTGGAGATCGGGCGCGCCCAATGGATCCAGGCCGTCGCCGCGCGAGCCCTACCCGAATCCGCGATGAACCCGGTGCTGCTCAAGCCCGGCAGCGACCGGCGCAGCCACGTCGTCGTGCACGGTCGTCCCGCCGGAACTCTCGAGGCCGGCGAGTTCGCGGGCGGACGAGAACATCTTGCGGAGGCGGCGTTCGCGGCCTTCGACGACCTGCGCAGCCGGTTCGACATAGTGGTGTGCGAAGGCGCGGGAAGCGCTGCCGAAATCAACCTGCGCACCCACGATTACGTCAACATGGGCCTTGCTCAGCACGGTAGGTTGCCGACGTTCGTCGTGGGCGACATCGACCGCGGCGGCGTATTCGCGTCGATGTACGGCACGTTGGCATTGCTCGACGCCGCTGATCAGGAGTTGATCCGAGGATTCGTGATCAACAAGTTCCGCGGCGATGTGGATCTGTTGAAACCGGGGCTCGATTCGTTGTACGAGCTCACCGGACGTCGCGTCCTCGGCGTTCTACCGTGGCAACGCGGCCTGTGGCTCGATTCCGAGGACTCGCTCGCCCTCGCCTCACGACCCTCACACGGCGCCGACGGTGCCCTCACGATCGCGGTGGTGATGGTGCCCCGCGTCAGCAACTTCACCGATGTCGACGCACTCTGCCTCGAGTCCGATGTGCGGGTCCGCTTCGTCGATGACCCGCGGGCTCTCGCGGATGCCGACATCGTGATCCTGCCGGGCACCCGGGCCACCCTCGCCGACCTCGAGTGGCTGCAGTCGCGTGGCCTCGACGTCGCCATTGTCGATCACGCCCGTGCGGGTGGCGCCGTATTGGGGATCTGCGGCGGATTCCAGATGCTCGGATGCGAGATCAGCGACCCGCACGGAGTCGAGGGACGCCCCGGCGCGGTGGCGCAGGGGCTCGGCCTGCTCGACGTCCGAACAGAGTTCGGGCCGGACAAAGTGCTGCGGCTGCCTTCGGGCGCCGCGCTGGGTGCGCCTGCGTCCGGCTACGAGATCCACCACGGACGCGTGGAAGTCGGCAGCGCCGACGAGTTTCTCGGGGGTGCGCGCAGCGGCAACGTCTTCGGAACGATGTGGCACGGCAGTCTCGAAGGCGACGAACTGCGCGCCGCCTGGCTGCGCGAGGTGGCTGCGGCCTCGGGTCGTGAGATCCGCACGGGCACGGTGAGTTTCGCTTCGGCACGCGAGGAGAGGATCGAGCTTCTCGCCGATATGGTCGACGAGCATCTCGACGTCGATGCACTGTTGACGACGCTGACGGATGCGCCGGTGTTGCCGATTCTGTCGGGAACGCTGAGATGACCGTGCTCATTCTCGGAGGCACCGGGGAAGCGCGAACGCTCGCGGTTGCATTGCAGGACAGGGGAGTCGATCTCGTCTCGTCACTGGCAGGGCGCGTCCGGAATCCGCGACTGCCGGTGGGGCCGGTCCGCATCGGTGGTTTCGGAGGTGTCGATGGACTCGCGAATTATCTGCGCGAGAACAGTATCGAATCGATTGTCGATGCCACTCACCCGTTCGCGGCGGGGATCAGCGCCAACGCGGCGGCCGCCTGTGCACACGCAAACGTACCGCTTCTGCGGCTCCAGCGCCCGGGGTGGACGGGAGACGGTTCATGGACCTGGGTCGACGACCACGACACCGCTGCTGCGGCAGCCTCGACGGGCGAAAGTATTTTTCTCAGTACCGGACGTCAGACACTGGGCCGTTTCGCCGGTCCGCTGGCTGGACGTCGGGTGACGGTGCGCGTGGTCGACCCCCTGGACCACGCGGTCCCGCCGTCCTGGGCGGTGGTGCAGGCCCGCGGCCCCTACACCGTCGAAAGTGAGCGAAAGATCATGCAGGACAACGAGATCGATACCTTAGTCACGAAGGATTCGGGCGGCGAACTCACCCGGGCGAAGCTCGTTGCCGCCGATGAACTCGGGGTGCGGATCATCGTGGTGCGTCGCCCCTCAGCGCCGCCCGGGGTCGCGACGGTGGCATCGGTCGACGAGGCTGTCGACTGGGTCCTCAGATCTGTGGCCCCTCCGATCTGAGATCGTCGACCTTCTTCATCGCCTCTCGCAGTTCGGTGAGCCACTCGTCGGTGTGCTGGCCGGCGAGTCGCACCGTCCACTTGAGCGCGTCCGAGCGTGATCGGGCCACTCCGGCGTCGACGAGAGTGTCGAGAACCTTGCGCTCGGGTTGACGCAGTCGCGTCATGACCGGCACCGCGAGATGGGTGAACAAAACGTCGTGGCCGCCGAGCGTGACACCCCACGCGACCTTGCGACCGTAGCGGGCCTCGGCTTCGTCGGCTATGCGCATCCGTTCGGGGCGGGTGCTTTCCCGGAACCGCGAGATGCGTCCTTCGACGACTGCGTCGGAGGTGTCGTCGGGTGCGGGAAGCTCGCCGGTCACGATGATCTCTTCCCGATCGACCTCCACCGTGGCGGGACCGGTGAACCAGTCATCGGGTAGTCGGCCGGAGAACCAGTCGTCGGCGTCGCTCGCGTCGGGCACATCGGCCTGTTGCCATCCGCCGGGGCGGCCGAAGCCACGTGAGTGCATGTGTGGATTTCGCATGATCGTCCTCCTCGGACAGATCGACGTGCAGTTTTGCACTGATTACAGTGTTGCACTGATACGTGATCGGCGCCACATCCGATCGGGCGACCCCTGACCGGTCACAGCCGGTGCTGCACCGTCGTCATGTATGTGAATCCGCGGCGGACGAGGTCGGTCAGCACACCGAGGTCGACGTCGGTGAGCTTGTTGACATACAGGCACGCCGCGCCGGCCTTGTATTTACCGAGCGTGCCCAGGAGTTGTTCGGCTTCAGGAGCGATCGTGAGCCCGTACAGGGCGAGGTTCGACTTACGCGGGGAGAAACCCACCGCGAGCGCATCACCTTCGCGTCCGCTCTCGTAGCGGTAGTGGTAGCGGCCGAAACCGACCATCGACGGTCCCCACATCACGGCACCCTGCCCGGTCACCTCGGTCATCATGTCGTGCAAGGTCCACGCGTCGGCACGACGGACCGGATGTTGGACCGCGTCGAGGAACTCGGCGACGGAGGCGTCGGTGGGCTGTGTCTTGTTCGCTGTCTTGTTCTCGGCCATACGGGCAGTGTGGCAGGGCCATCCGACCTGCAGCAGACGTTCACCGCAGTGGCTGCTCACAGCAAACTGCCAGGTTGATCGAACGTTTCCTCGAGCGCCGCTTGTTGTACTCGATTCGTTCATCGAGATGCGTAGACGAAGGGTGTGCCATGAGTGTGTTCGACCGGTTCCGCAGAGGTTCGCCCGGTGGTGCGGCGCCTGCCGAAGACGTTCCCACCCGCCCCACCGGCTATCAGCAGACCGCGAGCAGACTGCACTCCTTCAATCGATACGAGATCAAATACCTCGTCGACGAGATGCGGGTCCCACAACTGCGTGCGGAACTGGCCGCGCGTATGGAGAACGACCCGTTCTCCCCGCGCGGGGGCTATCCGGTGACGTCGGTCTACTACGACACCCCGAGCCTGCGCTTCTACTGGGAGAAGATCGAGGGGCTGAAGTTCCGCCGCAAGGTGCGGATGCGACTCTACGGCGCGCCGCACGAATGCACCGAGGACTCGTCCGTGCAGATCGAGATCAAGCAGCGCGTCAACCGAGTGACCCAGAAGCGACGCATTGCCTTGCCCTACGGCACAGCGCGAAGCTGGCTCGACGACCGTCAGGCCATCCGGTGCGAACCTTCGCAGCGACCCTTCGTCAACGAAGTGACCACCCTGATCGGCAACCTCGATCTGCGGCCGATCGTGACGACCGGATATCTGCGGGAGGCTTTCGTCGGCGTCGACGCCGATCTGGGCTTGCGTGTGACCATCGACCACAGGATCCACGGCCGCGACCGAGACTTCCATTTCGCTGCGCCCGCAGAGAATCGCTTCACGATTCCCCCCAAGCTTGCGATCGTCGAGATCAAGGCGAACGAACGTGTCCCGTACTGGGTGACGGATATGACCGCGCGTCTCGACATGTCGGTGAATCGGATTTCCAAGTATTGCCAGTCCGTCGAAGCATTCGGTCTCGCACCGCGCTCCCGACTGGGCGCACCCGAACTCGTCGTGCCCGATGAGGTCGACGCCTCTCTGCCCACCGACGTCTTCCGTGCCGTTCCGGCCCACTGATCCACAGACACAGGACAACTTCATGAACTTCGATTTCCAGGACCTCAGTGGAACGTTCACGACACTCGACATCATCATGTCGCTGTCGTTGTCGTTTGTTCTCTCGGCCATCATCGGCTGGGTCTATCGCTACACCCACAAGAATGTCTCCTACAGCCAGTCCTATGTGCAGACCCTCGTCATGGTGGGCATGGTCGTCGCACTGATCATGCTTGTCGTCGGATCGAACATCGCCCGTGCATTCGCGCTCGTCGGTGCATTGTCGGTGGTCCGATTCCGCAACGCCATCAAGGAAACCCGCGACGTGGGGTTCATCTTCCTGGTGATGGCGATCGGCATGACCACCGGCACTCGCTTCTATGTGCTCGCGATCGCCGCGACCATCGCGATCTGCCTGGTGCTGGTGCTGATGAACAAGTTCAACTGGTTCAAGCTCGACGTGCAGCGACAGGTCGTGAAGGTCCAGGTGCCGCCGGAGCCCGGATACACCGACCTCGTCTCCGATGTGCTGATCCAGTACTGCACCGAGTTCGAACTGGTATCCACCGACTCCGTCCGCGGCGGTGCCCTCACCGAGCTGTACTACACGGCACAGCTGAAGAAGGGCAAGCAGTCCAGCGATCTGATCGCCGCGTTGAACGAGGTCAACGCCGGCCAACGCGTCACTGTCCTCACCGGATACGACCAGACGGACATCTGATGGACGAGCCGACGACCGGGCCGCGAAAACGGTTGCGGCACAAAATTCCGACGTCGCTGCGTCAGCATTGGAAGGTTGTCGTAGCGCTGGCCGTCTTCGTCGCGATCGTCGGGACGGTGTTCGGCGCCGCCCGCATCCGTCCTTACATCACCGGCGACGCCACCGTGATCACGTCCGATATCACCGAGAACATCGCGGGCGCCGTCGACCTGTTCGACACGTCGGTCGAGCACGAGGTGTCGCTCGAGATCAGCGATGTCGAATACAACGACATGGTCGACTCGTACGTCGACGACGGCGAGAAGGAGTGGGTCACCGCCGACATCACCATCGACGGCACATCGATCACCGACGTCGGCGTCCGACTCAAGGGCAACTCGACACTCTCGGCGTTGCGAGGTGGCATGGGAGGCGGCCCCGGTGGCGAGGACGGCGGGTTCCGGACGCCGGAAGGAATGGAACCACCGGAGGGATTCGAAATCCCCGAGGACTTCGACCCTGCAGCGATGTTCGGCGGAGGTGGCGGTATGCCTGGGCTGGGCGGCACCAGTATTTCGGTGGACGATCCGACGTCGCTGCCGCTGCTCATCGACTTCTCGAAGAATGTCGACGGCCGGGCATATCAAGGGATGACCCAGCTGTCGGTGCGACCGGGCTCACCGGTACTCAACGAAACAATGGCGTTGTCGCTCACGGCCGCAACCGACCAGGCGACGCAGCGTTACGCCTACTCGGTGTATTCGGTCAACGACAGTGCGACCGCGACGCGTCTACTGCTCGAGCACCCGGACGAGTCGTACGCGAACTCCCTGTTCGACTCCGACGGGTATCTCTACAAAGCCGATGCGTCGTCGAAGTTCGCGTACGTCGGCGACGACCAGGCCGACTACACTGATCAGTTCAAGCAGCTCAATGCCGAGGGCACGGGCGACGTACAGCCGATCATCAGCTTTCTGAAGTGGATGGACTCGGCGAGCGACGAGGAGTTCGACGCACATCTCGCAGACTGGGTCGACGTCGACTCGTTCGCGCGGTACGTCGCCACGCAGAACCTCCTCGTGAACAGCGACGACATGTCCGGGCCCGGTCAGAACTATTACCTCTGGTACGACCTCGACACGGAGAAGATCTCGGTCGTGTCGTGGGATCTCAACATGGCCATGCAGGGCGGAACGACGGCCGGACCGAACGACACCGTCTCCATGGGCGGCGGCATGGCACCACCTGAAGGGATGGCACCACCTGAGGGGATGGCCCGGCCTGAGGGGATGGCCCGGCCGAACCGCGGAGACGGAGGTGGGCCGTCGATGGGCGGGAACACTCTGAAGACCCGGTTCCTGGCGTCCGACGCCTTCACCGACGTCTACGAGGCGGCCTACTGGGATCTGTACGAGCAGATGTACGGCAGCGGGCAGGCACTCGAGATCCTCGACGGTCTCGCGTCCAGCGTCCCGGTCAGCGACGGTCTGGCCGCGGAAAGCCTGCAGTCGAGCGTCGACTCGATGCGGACCTGGATTCAGCAGCGCACTGAGGCGCTCGCAGCGATATAGAAACAACGCGCGTAGACAGCCACAACCGTTCGAAACGGTTGTGGCTGTCTATTACTGCCGCAAACTCGAATCACCGAGTGGCGCAGGCGACGAGCGCGGCCACTGCCAGTGCACCCAGCCCCACGCGGGAAGCGAGCCGCGCAGTGGGACCGATGTCGTCAGGTGTGGGTGCCGGCCCGTCGCCCAGCGTGCCGCGGTCTTCGGTGTCGCCGTGGTAGACGTTGATGCCGCCGAGCTGCACCCCTAGCGCACCTGCGAACGCCGATTCGACGGGCCCTGCATTAGGGCTAGGATGCCGATGCGCATCCCGTCGCCACGCGCGTATCGCAGCGCCCGGACGCGGACCCAGGCCGGCGGCAAGCAGCGCGGACAATCGTGCGGGAGCGAGGTTGAGCAGGTCGTCGAACCGTGCCGAGGCCCACCCGAACTTCTCCAGCCGGGGGGTGCGGTGACCGACTCGGGCGTCGAGCGTATTCGCTGCGCGATATCCCAGTAGTCCGGCAGGGCCGAGCAGTGCACCCCAGAAAAGCGGTGCGACAACAGCATCCGAGGTGTTCTCCGCGACCGACTCGATGGTGGCCCGAGCGACGCCGTTCTCGTCGAGCTGTGACGGATCGCGCCCCACCAGGTGCGTCACCTGAACCCGCGCGGACGCGAGGTCATTGTCACGCAGCTGCGCGTCGATGGTACGGGCCTCGCGTCCGAGTGAGCGACCACCGAGCACCACCCATGTGGCGAGAGCGGTGACTGCGACACCGAGCCAGGGCCGGGAACGGGTGGCGCGATCGGTCGCACCTCCGAGCGCCGCCGCAGACCCCACGAGCAGCGACGTGAACACCACACCTGCGGGGCGATTATCGGCGTAGAGGATCTTCTCCGTGGCGCGCGCGAGCCTGCCGAATCCGCTCACCGGATGCCAGCGACGGGGGTCGCCGAACACCTGATCGGCCGCGTACCCGAGCGCCAGGCCCGCGGCTCTCGACGTGCCGCTCACAGGATCGACCGCCACGCATCCGTCAAGGCGTCGGTCACTGCCCGGTCGCGGACGGCGATCCGCACCCACCCGTCGTCGAGACCCGGGAACGTGTCGCCGCGGCGTAGCGCGAACCCCTTCGAACGCAACGCCTCCCGTGTTCCCCGCACCGCCCGGACGAGAATGAACGGAGCGGTCGGATCTCCCGCGACCTCGAGCCCGAGAGCGGTCAGCGCTTCCACGAGCGCGGCACGATCGGTGGCGAGCCCGTCGGCGATCACGGTCGCCTCATCCGTCGCTCTCGGTGCGGCGCATGCGATCATTGCCGCGGCGGCGGGTGTCGACACCGACCACGGCGGTTGTTGCGCCGCGAGATCGGTCACTATCTCGGGATCGCCGACGACGTACCCCGCGCGCACGCCCGGGATCGCCCAGGTCTTCGTCAACGACCGCACCGTGATCAATCCGGAGATGCTCTCGTTCGACAGCGATTCTGTTTCTCCGGGTATCGCATCCATGAACGCCTCGTCGATCACCACGACCCGGCCCGGACGCACCAGCGACCGCAGCGCCGACGCGGGGTGCAGCACCGAGGTGGGATTGGTGGGATTGCCGACGATCACCAGATCCGCGTCGTCCGGCACCGCGGCCGGATCCAGCCGGAACCCGTCGCCGGCACGCAGCAGCACGCGCCGCACCTCGTGACCGGCAGCGAGGAGCGCAGCTTCGGGTTCGGTGAACTGCGGGTGCACCACCACCGGCATCCGCCAGGAGCGTGCACGCGCGATCAAGGTGAAGGCCTCGGCGCCGCCCGCGGTGGGCAGTACGTCGTCGACGCTGCGCCGATGTCGTCCGGCCAGTGCGGCGCGTGCCGCACTGGGGTCGGGATAGCGGTCGAGCGCATCGAGCGACGACCGCAGCGCCTCGTCGAGCCATCCCGGCCGCGGCCGCCGCGACACGTTCACCGCGAGATCGATCAGGCCGTCGGCGACGTCGCGATCCCCGTGATGATGAAGGTCCGGTACCGCGACACGAGGGATCCGTGGGGGCGAGGCCACAGGCGTGGCCGTACGTGCAGCAGCGACGAAGCGCTCCGCGAGCTGAGGGTGACCGGCCCAGTGCGTGTGCAGGTACGACGCGTGCAGCGTCGCGGTGGCGAATCCGTCGGGCCGTCCGTTCAGTAACCACGCGGGGGTGGGGCCGGGTTCGACTGTGGTGCGGTGGAATTCGTGACCGGTCACTCGGGTTCCTGCGGGGCCGAGCAGACTGTCGGCGGGCGCGATCGCGGTGCGGTAGCCGAGCGTCAGACGCGGTGTCATGCGGGCGGAGAAGTCCAGTGCACCGACCATGTCGGCGCCGTCGACGTCTCGACACAGATACAGCAGTCCGGCGCATTCCGCGACGGTGGGCACACCACCTGTGATGGCGTTCCGAAGGTGTTCGCGCAAAGGAGCGTTGGACGAGATGTCTGCCGCGTGCACCTCGGGGAAGCCCCCACCGAGGTAGATGCCTGCGGTGTCCTCGGGCAGGGTCTCGTCGCGCAACGGGTCGAAGGTGACCGTCCGGCATCCTGCCGCGCGCAAGATCTCCTCGGTCTCGGTGTAGCGGAACGTGAATGCCCGCCCCCCTGCGACGGCGATCACGGGGCCGTCGGTGCCCGAGGCGGGCGGGGCCCACGGTATGTCGGCCAGGTCGGGTGCGGAACGCGCGATGCGCGCGACCTCGTCGAGATCGATGTGCTCGGTGATCTGCGACGCGAGACGATCGAGTTGCGCAGCTGCCTCGGCACGTTCCTGTGCCGGGACGAGTCCCAGATGCCGCGACGGTGCGGAGATCCCGTCGTCGCGTTGCAGTACGCCGAGTACGGGGATGCCGGTGGATTCGAGTGCGGCGATCACCTCGTCCGAATGTCGTGGCGACCCGGCCTTGTTCAAGATCACGCCGGAGATGCGGACACCCCGGTCGTACGACGCCATGCCGTGGACGACGGCGGCGATGGAGCGCGACGCATGCGAGATGTCGACGACGAGAATCACCGGTGCGCCCAGCAGTCCTGCGACGTGGGCGGTGGATGCGTACCCGTCGGTGCCGAGCATCCCGTCGTAGAGACCCATGACGCCCTCGACGACCGCCATGTCGGCGCCGTCCGCGCCGTGCAGGAACAACGGCGCAACCAGATCGTCGCCGACGAGATGCGGATCGAGGTTGCGTCCGGGCCGACCGGTCGCGAGCGCGTGGTAACCGGGGTCGATGTAGTCGGGGCCGATCTTGTGCCCCGACACCGTGTGGCCGGCGCGACGCAAGGCGGCCATGAGACCTGTTGCCACGGTGGTCTTCCCGTGCCCGGATGCCGGCGCGGCAACGACGAAGCGCGGAATCGCTACCACGCTGCACCCGCTACCATTCGATGCCCTTCTGGCCCTTCTGCCCCGCATCCATCGGGTGTTTGATCTTCGTCATCTCGGTGACCAGGTCGGCGACCTCGATCAGCTTGGGGTCGGCGCGGCGCCCGGTGATCATCACGTGTTGATGTCCGGTCCGCGACGTCAGCGTCTCGACGACCTCGTCGACGTCGATCCAACCCCAGTTGATCGGATACGTGAACTCGTCGAGCACGTACAAGCCGTGTTGTTCGGCGGCGAGACGTCGCTGAATCTCGCGCCATCCTGCGAGAGCATCGGCGGCGTGATCCTCGTCGCTGCCTTCCTTGCGCGACCACGACCAGCCCGAGCCCATCTTGTGCCATTCGATCGCACCGCCGGTGCCGCGCTCGTCGTGCAGCTCACCGAGGGTTTCGAACGCCGTCTGCTCGCCGAGCCGCCACTTCGCCGACTTCACGAACTGGAACACCGCCACCGACCAGCCCTGATTCCAGCCGCGCAAGGCCAACCCGAACGCGGCGGTGGACTTGCCCTTGCCGTCGCCCGTGTTGACCATCAGCAGGGGCCGGTTGCGGCGCTGGCGGGTGGTGAGTCCGTCGTTCGGTACGACCTCGGGTTGTCCCTTCGGCATCAGGCTGCCCTCCCACGCACGATCGAGGTGAGGGCGTCGGCGTGAACCTCGCCCACTTGTACATATTCGGCGCCGAGCCGGTCGGCGAGTTGCGCCGCGAGTCCCATCCGGAAGCGACCGGTCTCGGAGTCGACGACGACCGCCGCGACCCCTTGGGCTCGAAGAACATCGGCGGCCTCCAGTGAACGGGCGACCGCGTCGGTGCCCGAGGTCGCGCGTCCGTCGGTGACGACGACGAGCAGCGCCCGCCTGTCCGGGTCGCGCAGCCGATGCCGCCGGATCGTCTCGGCGGCCTCGGCAAGGCCTTCGGCGAGGGGCGTGCGCCCCCCGGCCGGGAGTTCCCGCAGCCGGGCTGCGGCGACATCGACGGAGTTGGTCGGGGGCAATGCGACGGTGGCGCTGTTGCCACGGAACGTCACCAGTCCGACGGTGTCGCGACGACGGTACGCATCGAGCAGCAGCGACAGGATCGCTGTCTTGACCTGTGTCATCCGTTGCTTGGCTGCCATCGACCCGGAGGCGTCGACGCACAGCAACACGAGGTTCGCTTCCCGGCCCTCGACGACCTTGCGTCGCACGTCCCAGCCGCGTGAGGTCAGCGCGCTGGCGCGGATCGTCGCGGGTAGATGGATTGCGCCGGTGTCGCCGGCGCGGTCGCCGACGGTACGCCCGATGGTGGTGGCCGCCTTCGATCGCCTGCCCGCGACGCCACGTCCGGTGCGGTCGACGGAGAACAGCCGTGTCCGGTACGGATCGGCCGGTGCATCCACCGAGTTCGGAACGCTTGCGTTCGAGCCGGACGGTGAGTCTGCAGGGGAGTCCTCCGGGTCGGGCGCGCCGCCACCGTCGGGGTCGTCGTCGGGATCGAGGTCAGGATCAGGCTGCGAATCGGGACGATTCAGCAATTCGTCGAGACGATCGTCATCGGTATCGGGATTGTCGAACGGGTTGCGGCGCCGCCGATGCGGCAGCGCGAGTTTCGCGGCGACCGCCACGTCGTCGCGGGTCACCTCGTCGCGGCCGGCCCACGCCGCATGCGCGACCGCCGTCTTGGCCGTGACGAGATCGGCACGCATACCGTCGACGTCGAACGCCGCGCATATCTCGGCGATCGACACCAGAGCGTCGTCACCCAGGCGCACCGCCGACACGCGTTCGCGCGCCGATGCGATCCGCCGGGACAAATCCTGCTCGGCCGCGGACCACTGCGCGACGAACGAGTCGGGATCCGCGTCGAATGCGAGGCGGCGGCGCACGATCTCGACGCGCAACTGCGGGTCGCGGGGCGCTGCGACGTCGACGGCGAGCCCGAACCGGTCGAGGAGCTGCGGACGGAGCTCGCCCTCCTCGGGGTTCATGGTTCCCACCAGCACGAACGTCGCGGCGTGACTGACGGACACGCCGTCTCGCTCCACCGTCGATCGCCCCATGGCAGCGGCATCGAGCAGCAGGTCGACGAGGTGGTCGTGCAGCAGGTTCACCTCGTCGACGTACAGCACGCCGCGGTGTGCGAGCGCGAGCAGGCCCGGCTCGTATTCGGCGGTACGAGCCGACAGTGCCTTGCCGAGGTGCAGGGATCCGGTGACGCGGTCTTCGCTCGCGCCGACGGGGAACTCCACGAGCCGTGCCGGCCGGATGTGCGACGGCGCGTCGGCCGGATGCGGGCCGTCGGGGCAGTGCGGATCGGGGGAGGACGGGTCGCAGGCGAACCGGCAGCCGTCGACTTCTGCGACCTGCGGCAACAGCCCCGCTTGCGCACGCACCATGGTCGACTTGGCGGTGCCCTTCTCGCCGCGCACCAGCACACCGCCGATCGACGGCGACACCGCGCACAGGGTCAGGGCCAGCGCCAGGTCGTCGGAACCGACGACAGCGCTGAACGGATACACGAGCACTCCAACCTCCACAGGCTCCCGCTGGGATGTCCACTTCGGCAACCGATCGAAGGCCGGTCTTCGGACTTCCCGGTCGAGCGTCGTGCGATCGCCTTCCCGAAATTCTCCGGTGGCTGCGCTCACGCGCATGATCGACGACTCCCGGGTCACCGCAGCGGGCCTGTGCCGGATTCTCACCGGCTTCCCGATTATCCCTGTGAAGGGCACCTTCGATGTGTCTTGCCGTCGCCGAGTCTATCCACACCCGCACGTCTCCCGGGCCACGGGCTATCGTTCACGGCCATGGGTTCACGGATCACCGTCGTCGGAATCGGCGCCGACGGCTGGAGCAGCGTGTCGGCGACCGGCCGCGAGCACGTGCTCGGCGCCGCCGTCCTGCTCGGCGGCGAGCGGCACCTCGCGATGATCCCGCCGACCGACGCGGTCTTCGAACGGTGGCCGTCCCCGCTGCTCAGCGGTCTCGACGACCTGCTGGCCCGGCACCCCGGCAGGGTCGTGGCGCTTGCGTCCGGCGACCCGTTGGTATCGGGTATCGGCTCGACCCTCATCCGTCGCCTGGGCAGCGACGCGGTAGAGGTGATCCCCGCCGTGTCGTCCGTGGCACTCGCCCGGGCCCGCATGGGGTGGTCCGCCGAGGAATGCGACACCGTCACCCTCGTCGGCCGCGACATCGACGCACTGCGTCGTTACCTGACTCGAGGTCGCCGGCTGATCGTCCTGACCTCGAACTCGTCGAGCCTTCCGGAGATCGCGCGGCTGCTCGTGGGGGAGGGGTTCGCCGACGCGATGGTGACGGTACTCGGCGACCTGGGTAGTGAGGAGAGCAGAATCGGCGGTACCGCAGCCGATCTCGTGAATGTCACGGCTCCGCAGCTCAGTCTCCTGTGTATCGACTGCGTCGGGGCGGAGGGGCTGTCCACGATCCCGGGACTCCCGGACGATTGCTTCGAGAACGACGGTCAGCTCAGCAAACGGCCCATCCGGGCCGCCGCGGTGTGTGCACTCGCGCCCCGGCCCGGAGAACTGCTGTGGGACGTGGGTGCCGGTGCCGGATCGGTCGGTATCGAGTGGGCCCGCACCGATCCACGTTGCCGCACCATCGCGGTCGAGAAGGATCCGGCACGGGCCGATACGATCGTAACCAACGCCGCCCGGCTCGGCGTCCCGTCGCTGACAGTTGTGAGAGCCGGGGCGCCCGAAGCTCTTTCCGGATTGCCTGCACCCGACGCGATCTTCGTCGGAGGCGGCGGAAGTCGGGACGGAGTACTCGAGGCCTGCTGGCAGTCGCTGCGGCCGGGCGGCCGGCTCGTCGTGCACGCGGTGACTTTGGAGACCGAGGCAGTGCTGGTGCAGTGGTGGAAGGAATGTGGAGGTGAGCTGTCGCGGTTGTCCGTCGAACAGGCCTCCTCGATCGGCACATTCACCGGATGGCGGTCGCTGCGCCCGGTGGTTCAATGGAGTGTCACGAAAGGGAAGAAATGACAGTGCATTTCGTTGGGTCGGGCCCCGGCGCAGCAGATCTGCTGACGCTACGTGCCGTGAATCTGCTGCGCACGGCGCCGGTCGTGCTGTATGCGGGCACGTATCTCGATGCAGAGATCCTCGCGCATTGCCAAGGTGACGCCGAACTGATCGACACCCAGCATCTCGACCTCGATCAGATCACTGCACACCTTGTCGACGCCGACCGTCGCGGCCACGATGCGGTGCGGTTGTGCTCGGGCGACCCGTCGCTGTATTCGGCGCTCACCGAGCAGACCCGGCGCCTCGACGCCGCGGGCGTGGCGTGGGACGTCACGCCGGGTGTGCCGGCCTACGCGGCTGCTGCGGCGACGCTCGGCGCGGAACTGACCGTGCCGGAACTCGTACAGAGCGTCGTGCTCACGCGCACGCAAGCGCGGTCGACGTCGATGCCCGACACCGAAGCGCTCGCGCGGGTCGCGGGCCTTCAGGCGAGTGTGGTTCTGCACCTGGCCATCACCCGGATACGTGTGCTTGCAGCCGAGCTTTCCGAGACCTACGGACCCGACTGCCCCGCTGCGGTGGTGGCATTCGCCTCGCGCCCGAACCAGATCGTGCTGCGCGGCACGCTCGCCGATATCGCCGACCAGACCGAGGCGGCCGGGTTGAAACACACCGCAGTGATACTCGTCGGGCGTGCCCTCGGTGTCCGGGACACGCCCGACGTAGCGTGCTCGCATCTCTACGATCCGGCACGCGACCGGCTCACTTGAGCATCGCGCCCGCATCGACGGGCAGGGTGACGCCGGTGATGAAGCGGGACTCCTCGGACGCGAGGAACAGCACCGCGTTGCTGATGTCGATCGCGTCGACCCACGGGGTCGGCAGTACATGCATCATCTGCGACAGCGGGGCGAAGTCGTCCTTGGTCGGGTGCTCCAGGTCGGGGCGGAACATCTTGAACGTCGACTCGTTGAGGAGCATCGGGGTGCTCACCTGCGTCGGGCAGATCGCGTTGACGCGGATGCTCTCTTCGCCGAGCTCCATCGCGAGAGTACGCATGATGCCGATCATGCCGTGCTTCGCGGAGACGTAGTGACCGACCTGCGGCAACGCCCGAATGCCGCCGACCGAGCTGGTGAGGATGATCGATCCACCGTTGCCGGCTTCGCGCATGTGCGGCACCGAGACGCGCGTCGTCACCCACACACCGGTGAGATTGACGTCGATCATGTCGCGCCAGCCCTTCTCGTCGAGGGCATCGAGACGATCTCCCGAGCTCGCGAGACCCGCGTTGGCGCAAATGATGTCGAGGCGACCGAACTGCGCGACACCGTCGTCGACGATGGCCTGCATGGCGGCCATGTCGCGGACGTCGGCCTGGGCGGCGTAGATTTTGCCGCCTGCTTTCTCGACCAGCGACACGGTCTCGTCGAGATCCTCGGGAGTCGACATCGGGATAGGCACGCCGTCCAGCTGCTTACAGACGTCGACCGCGATGATGTTGGCACCTTCTTCTGCCAATCTGACCGCGTGACTGCGTCCCTGACCGCGTGCTGCGCCCGTGATGAACGCGACCTTGCCTTCGACCCGTCCTGTCATGTCACTCCCCTGTGCTTGTTGTGGTGGCCGCGGCAGCCTTCACTGCCGCGATGATTCCCTGGTATCCGGTGCATCGGCAGATGTTCCCGGACAGTGCCTCCCGGATCTCTCCATCGGTCGGCGACGGGTTCTCTTCCAGAAATGCCGTGGCCGAGACGATGAACCCTGGTGTGCAGAAACCGCATTGGAGACCATGATGATCGCGGAATGCGGCTTGGACGGGCGACAACGTGCCGTCCTCGGATGCCATTGCTTCGACGGTGGTGACCTCGGCGCCGTCGGCCTGCACCGCGAAGACGAGGCACGCACGCACGGCCTCTCCGTCGAGTAGGACGGTGCACGCACCGCACACGCCGTGTTCGCAGCCGAGATGTGTTCCGGTGAGGCCGCAGTCGACGCGTAGGTAGTCGGCGAGAGTCAGTCGTGGCGGCACCGAATGGCGACGCGGGCTCCCATTGACATGAACTTCGATGTCTATCTTGGTCATTCGGACCCCTCCCGAGAAGTTGCCTCGTCCACCGCGCGACGCCACGCACGTGCTGTGATCGTCGCTCCCACCCGCCGGCGGTAGGCGGCGGGGCCGTGCAGGTCGTCGGAGACCGTGTCGAGCGAGTTCAGTGCGCTCCGCCCGATCTCGTCGGCGTCGATCTCGTGGATGGTCCGACCGAGAATTTCCGACTCCACCGCGGTGACGCGGACAGGCGTCGGGGCCACACCGAACAGCGTGATCGCGCATCGGTCGAGTGTCGACGCGGCATCGAGGCGGATCGCGATGGCTGCGCCGGCGAGTGCGAAGTCGCCGGCGCGTCGGGCGAATTCCTCGATCGCGAATCCGGAGCGCCCGCTCCACGTCGGGAAGCTCACGCCGGTGAGCAACTCGTCGGCTTCGAGATCGGTGGTCCACATCCCGGTGAAGAACTCCGACGACGGGATCGTGCGGCATCCTCGTGGAGACAAAGTCTCGATCTCGGCGTCCAGCGCCAATGCGACCGCGGGGTATTCGGCTGCGCCGTCGCCGTGCGCAATCGACCCTCCGAGGGTGCCGCGGTTGCGGATCTGGAAGTGTCCGATCAACGGGGTCGCGCGGGACAACAGCGGGACCGCGGCCGCGAGTTCGGCGGAACGGCCGACCGTCGAGTGAGTGGTGCCTGCCCCGATCCACATCGAGTCGCCGCGCTTTTCGATGCCGCGCAATTCGGTGAGTTTGCGCAGGTCCACGAGGTGGTCGAACACGGCGAGTCGCAGGTTGAGCATCGGCATCAGACTCTGCCCGCCCGCGATGAACTTTGCTTCGTCGCCCAGTTCGGCGATGAGCGCGACCGCGTCGGCAGCGGTGCCGGGTGCGTGATAGTCGAACGCCGAGGGCTTCATGCCTTCACCGCCTGGACCTCGTCGAGCATTTTGATGATCGTGGCGGGGGACAGGGGCAAACTGGTCACTTCCACTCCGAAGGGTGCCAAGGCATCGGCGACCGCGTTGACCACGGCCGGGGACGCTCCGATCGCGCCGCCCTCACCGACACCTTTGTAGCCGCCTGGCCCGGCGCTGGGGGATTCGACGTGCCCGATCTCGATGTCGGGGACGGTGTCGGTGGTGGGAAGCAGATAGTCCATGAACGTGGTGGTCACGGGGTTGCCGTCGTCGTCGTATGCGAGGTGCTCGTAGAGAGCGCCACCGATTCCCTGGACGGTGCCACCGTAGATCTGGCCTTCGACGATGTCGGGGTTGATCATCGGACCGCAGTCCTCACCGACGATGAATCGGAGGATCTTCACGGCCCCCGTCTCGATGTCGACCTCGCACGTGCAGACGTGGCTGGCGTTGGCCCACAACATCATCGACGGCGAATGGTAGCGGCCGCTGGATTCGAGCCCTGGAGGTACTCCGGGCGGCAGTGTCTCGGCCTGGAAGTAGGAGATCTCGGCGATCTCCTTCAATGTGATCCCGACGTTCGGAACGCCCCGCACCGTCGCGCGACTGTCCACGAACTCGATGTCCTCGACCGCGGCTTCGAGTTTGTGCGCCGCGATGGCGAGGATCCGGTCGCGCAGCACCGACGCGGTGTCCCGCACTGCTCCCGCAATCATCGACCCGGAGCGGCTACCGCCGGTTCCGGCACCGAACGGGGTGATCGCGGTATCGCCCTGGATGGTGTGGACGTCGGCGATATCGACTCCGAGCGCATCGGCGGTGAGCTGCACAGCGGTGGTTTCGAGGCTGTTGCCCGACGACCCGCCGGCAACGTAGACGTTCACCTTGCCCGAGGGCTCGATGCGAATCGTCGCACCCTCGGTGGCGTGGAACGGCGTTGCACCCGTGGTGGGTTCGATGTAGGTGCAGGTGCCGACCCCGATGTAGCGTCCGTCGGCGCGTGCGCGTTCCTGCTCCCGGCGGAATGCGTCGTAGTCGAGGATCGACAGAGCGTGCTCGAATGTCTCGAGCGGTGTCGAGTCGTTGTACGGCATGCCCAGCGGGTTGGCGAGCGGTAGATCGGCGGCGCTGAGCATGTTGCGTCGCCGGAGTTCGACGGGGTCGATGTCCATCTGACGTGCCGCGACGTCGAGCAGCATCTCGCGCGCCAGGGATTCGAACTGCCACGGCCCGCGATACGCGACCCGGCCGACGGTGTTCGTATACGTCAGCTTCATCGAGAACGCGGCGGCGGGCACGCGATAGGGTCCGGGGAACAGCATCCCGACGACCGCCCCGGAGGTCACCGGCGACGGGATCGGGTAGGCGCCCACGTTCTGGACGTGGTCGATCGAGGCGCCGAGCAGCTTGCCGTCGGCGTCGAACGCGAAACGCGCGTCGCCACATTCCTGGCGGGCCATGCCGGCCGACATCATGTGTTCCTGCCGGTCCTCGATCCATTTCACTGCGGCCGGAAGTTTCCTGGCGGCGAGCAGCACGGCGATGTCCTCGCGCTGTGGAACGACCTTCTGCCCGAAGCCGCCACCGGTGTCGCGCATGATCACCCGGACGCTGTGCTCGTCGAGCCCGAGCAGGCGGGCGGTGAAGCCGCGGACCTCGTGTGGGGATTGGGTGGAGGCCCAGACGGTCATCTCGCCGGCCGACCATTCGGCGACGAGGCCGCGGGTTTCCATGGGGACCGCGATGTAGGCCTGCTGATGGATGGTCCGGGAGACCACGTGGGCTGCCTCGTCGAACGTCTTCGCCAGCTCGTCGGGGAGTGGACCGCCCATGGCCGCGGCGATATTCGCGGGGTGCGCGGCGTGGACCAGCTCGTCGGCCCGATCGGCGGCGGTGTAGTCGACGACCGGTGTCAGCGGGTCGTAGTCGACGGCGACGAGTTCGACCGCGTCCTCCGCGATGTACCGGTCGTCGGCCACGACCAGTGCGACGGGATCGCCGACGAACCGCACTTCGTCCTCGGCGAGCGGGGGCCAGTTCAGGGCCGGCATGTACGGCCCGTCGAGCGCGTAGGTCTGCTCGTGGATTCCGGGTGCGAGGTCGGCGGCGACGTACACCGCATGAACCCCGTCGAGTGCGAGAGCCTCGGAGATGTCGATGTCGACGATCCGGGCGCGTGCGAACGGGCTGCGCACAAAGCATGCGTGGAGCATGCCGGGACGTGTCACGTCGTCGACGAACATGCCGGCGCCGGTCAGGAGTCGGGGGTCTTCGACTCGCTTGATGCGAGTCCCGACGTAAGCGGAAATGCTGGGCCTTGTCACAGAAATACTCACCTCGGCCTTCGGTGGATGCTGAGCAAGTGTCTAGCACCCCGCGAAGTGAGGTGTCAATCACATTCTCCCAAAGTGAGCACGTGCTTCTCACTGGCATGAGGCCCCGGCGTGCCGTGTGACGTCGCGGAATGTGAGGCGCAGGGCATTTGACACTCGTGGGATGAACGACGTTCACTGCATTGGGGTGAACGGCGTTCACCGAAGGTGATGGAGGATCGGGATGGATGCAGCGGCCGCGTCGCGGAACCCGGTGCCCAGCGGCGTGATCACGGCGCTGCTGAGTGCGGCGGGTCTCGTCGTAGCCCTCCAGACCACCCTCGTGGTACCCCTGCTACCGGATCTCCCGGAGCTGCTCGATGTCACCGCGGGTGATGTCGGCTGGCTCATCACGATCACCTTGCTGACCGGAGCGGTGGCCACGCCCATCGTCTCCCGGATGGCCGACATGTACGGCAAGCGCCGGATGATGGTGCTGTCGTTGTCGATGATGGTCGCCGGTGCGCTGATCGCGGCGATCGGAGGCGACTATCTGTTCGTGCTCATCGGTCGCGGCCTGCAGGGGTTCTCGTCGTCGCTCATCCCGGTGGCGATGGCAGTCCTGCGCGATGTGCTTCCGCGCGAGAAGGTCGCCGGTGCTGTGGCGCTCACCAGCTCCACCATGGGAATCGGTGGTGCACTGGGCATGCCGGCGGCGGGCGCGTTGTACGACAACTTCGGCTGGACGTCCGTCTTTTGGGTGTCTGCGGCAGTCGGCACATTACTCACGCTGGGCATCCTGCTCGTCGTTCCCGCCTCCGCGACGGGAACTCGGGGCCGCTTCGACATTCTCGGTGCGCTGTTGCTGTCGCTCGCCCTGACCGCTCTGCTTCTGGGGATCTCGAAGGGCCCGGCGTGGGGCTGGTCGAGTGCGCAGACCGTCGCGTGCTTCGTCGCGGCCGTCGCCATCGCGGTTGCCTTCGTGCCCTACCAGTTGCGAGTGAAGGCCCCGATGGTCGACCTGCGCGTGTCGGCGAGGCGCACGGTGCTACTCGCCAACCTTGCAGGACTCTTCATCGGATTCTCCGCGTACGCCAGCCTGCTGGCGACCACACAACAGTTGCAGCTACCCGAGATCACCGGCTTCGGATTCGGGCTCAGCGCCGCAACGGCCGGACTGTGCATGATCCCCGGCAGCCTGGCGATGTTCGTGACCGCGCCGGTGGCCGGGAGGCTCACCATGCGGTTCGGTGGGCGCTTCACCCTCATGCTCGGGACGATCGTCATGACCGCGGCCTACAGTTTCCGTATCGCCTGGGACGACACCGTCGCCCTGATCATCATCGGTGCGGCGATGGTGAGCATCGGCAACGCGTTGGCCTATGCGACCCTGCCGGCACTGATCATGGCTGCTGTTCCGGTCACCGAAACCGCGGCCGCGAACGGCCTCAACAGCCTCCTGCGCACCATCGGGATGTCGAGTATGAGCGCGGTGGTCGCCGCGTTGCTCACGAGTATCACCATCGAAGCGTCCGGCGCGACCTTCCCCGCGCACGGCGCCATCATCGTGATCTTCGTGATCGCGGGTTCGTCCACGTTCGTCGCCATGCTGTGTGCCGTTCTCCTGCCGAAAGATCGGTCGGTGCGCACGCCTCCGGTCGCCGATCCGACCGAGGCAGCGTGAGGCGGCGATGATCGAACGGACGACTCGCGACACCATTCTCGACGCCGCCCGGCCGCTGTTCGCCGAGCGGGGCTTCAACGGAACGACCATCAGGGAGATCGCCGAGGCGGCCGGTGTCTCGCCCGCCCTGGTGATGAAGCTGACCGGCAGCAAGGCCGAACTCTTCCAGGCCGCTGCGCCCGAATCTCCGGGACTCGCCGATCTCGATCCCGCGGAGGAACCGCCCGGATACCGGCTTGTGCGGGCCATCGTCGAACGCCGGAACTCGGGCGACTACGAATTCTGGGCAATGGCCCCGTATCTCGTGCAGGAAGCCCCGGATCCCGAAACTGCCCGCGCGAAGATGACGGAACGAGTGGTGCCTCGGATCGCAGCGGTGATCGGCGAGCAGACGCCCGACAAGGCGCGTGCCCGAATGGTCGTGACGCTGCTGCTGGGCCTGGCGAGCGGCCTGCGCACCTTCGAGATCCTGACGCCCCAGGTGATCGACAGCGCGAAGTTGATCGAGGCGTACGGTGCGCTCGTGCAGCAGATCGTCGACGACACCGAACTCTGACTCCTGGGCGCCCAGGGGCGACGCCGGGTCTACTCGACCGAGCGTTTCGTCCACACAGAACCGGACGGCAACGTCGAAGTGCCTGCCGCGCCGATGATGAGCAGGCACTTCATGTCGATGCTCGCAGGATCCAGTTTCTCGAGGGTGGTGACCTCGAGCGACTCACCCGGCCTTCCCACGTCCCTTCCGATCACGACGACGGTGTCGCTCGGCCGATGCTGCAGGAACAGCGAACGCGCGTCGGCGACCTGCGTCGTCCGCGACCGGGACGCGGGATTGTAGATCCCCAGCACGAGATCGGCTTCTGCAATTGCGGTGAGCCGCTTCTCGATCACCTTCCACGGCTTGAGCCGATCCGACAGGCTCATGACTGCGAAATCCCCGCCGATGGGTGCGCCCGCCCGGGCTGCGACGGCCTGCACCGCCGACACTCCCGGCAGCACACGGATCGGCACGGACGCGTATTTCTGATCCTGCGCGGCCTCGAACACCGCCGACGCCATCCCGAACACCCCGGCGTCACCGCCGGACACCACGGCCACCTTCTCGCCGGACAATGTCAGGTCGAGTGCGAATCTGGCGCGATCGACCTCGACGGTATTCCCACTCGAATGTCGTTGCAGGCCGGAGCGAACCGGAACCCGATCGACGTACGGACCGTATCCGACGACGTGATCGACCGACGCGAGAGCCGACGATGCCTCGGGAGTGAGCCATCTGTCGTCGGCGGGGCCGAGTCCGATCACCAGCAATTCGTGTGTCTCGACCGAGGTCTCCGTCTCGGGCGCGGCGGGGCGGGATCGGTCGAGCACTCCGCGATTGCGAGGAGCCTTGTCGCCGGCGGTGAGGATCACCGAAAAGTACGGGACCGTATCGGGATCCACGTCTGCGGCTGCGACGATGCGTTGCCCGCCCATGGTTGCACGCTCGACGTACACGGCATCGCCGAGTCGTCCGGACTGTTCCAGGGCGTTTCGCACCGATTCGAAGGTGCGGCCCAGTTTCATGATGACCGCGCCGTCGGTATCGGCCAGTCGCCTTGCCAGTTCGGGCTCAGGAAGGGTTCCCGGGAGGATGGTGAGGACATCGGTGCGGCGCACAAGCGGCTCGGCGGCCGCGGCTGCCGCAGCCGAGAACGACGTGACCCCGGGGATCACCTCGGCAACATACTCTTTCGACAACCGGTCGTGGAGGTACATGTACGACCCGTAGAACAACGGGTCGCCTTCGCACAGCACGACGACGGTGCGATCGGCGTCGAGGTGGGTGGCAAGGCGCGCAGCGCACTCATCGTAGAAATCGGCGATCGCCCCGTCGTATCCGCCGGGGTGGTCAGTGGTGCCGACGGTGACGGGGTACACCAGCTTCTCTTCGATCACGCCGTCCGGGATCAGTCCGGCCGCGATCCCGCGCGCGATCGACCGGCCATGCGTGCCCGAGTGGTAGGCGATGACGTCGGCCTCCGCGATCAGGCGAGCGGCCTTGCGGGTGATGAGTTCCGGGTCGCCGGGTCCGAGCCCGACCCCGTAGATCCTGCCGGTCATTCCGCCTCCTGAGCCAGTGCGTTGAGCGCCGACGACGCCATTGCCGACCCGCCCCGCCGACCCCGCACCACGAGATGGGGGATCTGCAGATCATGTTCGATCAGGGCATCCTTGGATTCGGCGGCGCCGATGAATCCCACCGGCACACCGATGATCGCTGCGGGTCGCGGTGCGCCGGCATCGAGCATCTCCAACAGGTGGAACAGTGCAGTGGGCGCGTTACCGATCGCGACCACCGATCCCTCCAGCCGCTCCGTCCACAGGGACACGGCCGCAGCCGAGCGCGTGGTGTTCCACTGCTGGGCCAGGCCGGGCACGCGAGGATCGCCGAGCAGGCACAGCACCTCGTTGTCGGCGGGCAGCCGTGTACGGGTCACCCCGGCGGCGACCATGTTCGCATCGGCCAGGATCGGTGCGCCCGCGTTCAGGGCCGTGCGGGCCGCGGACACCAGATCGGGATGGATCACCAGATCCTTCGCCAGGTCGGTCTGCCCGCTCGCGTGGATCATCCGCACCGCGACCTTCTCTGCATCGTCCGGGATCGCCGCGAGGTCGGATTCGGCGCGGATCGTCGCGAACGAACGAACATAGATATGCGCGCCGTCCGTCTCGTACTCGTAGCGGCGGGGTGGTGGCTGAAGGGTCACGTCGAGCTCCTGTGTGACGTCGAGCGGCTGGCGAAAACAAGGGTGTGCGGGGAATTCGGTGCACCGCAGGCGCGTTCGCAGCCCACGACATGTAGGCGGTCTGCTGTGGTGCCGGAAGCGACGGCGCGACGGGCCAGAGCCCGGGTATCACCTCGGGCGAGGCTACACCCGGGGGATCCGGTGCACGCGGTGACCCGGGGCCACGCGGAGTCGTCCGACAACACGAATCCGGCGTCGGACAGCGCGGCCGGATCGGCGCCGGTGGGGAGTACGATGCCGCGCCACGGGGTGACGATCACGTCGTCGTCGGGCAGGGCCGTAGCCATGGACGGCGAAAGGATTCCCAGCGGGACCAGCGCCGATACCGCACCGGCGAGCATTCCGTAGGGCATCGCATACGACGGGAGCGCGGGAGTCCGGCCGTCACCCCCGAGTTCGGTGCCGCGCCCGGGTAGTTGCCGCACATGCCAGAGCGTCCCGCGTGTCCGCACGAAGTCGAGGGCAAGACCGATCAGCGTGTCGACGACCTGCGACATCGGCACCGTCGGCCCGGCCAGATCGCCGATCACGATCCGTATGGTTGCCATGTCCACGGCGACAGCGGCGAGATCGCAGCGGAGCCCGGCGACGTCGCCGCGGCCGTCGTCGAGACCGAACAGGAATCGGCCGGGCAGCTCGGCGAGCGCCGGTTCTGCGCACAGCGCAGTATCGAGTGCACCGATCAGAGGCCTGATGTCGGCGACCCCGCCGACGAGCCCCGACAACGGCGATGCGACCACGTTGCGGACCCGCTCGTGCGAAGGTGACGGCAGGAAACCGGCGGTCGCGATTGCGTCGGTGAGACCGGCGGGCACATTGCCGCACGCGTCGAGAGAGATTCCCCTGATCTGCAGGTTTCCGCGGGATGTGAGGTGCACGTCACCGTCGGCGAATTCCTGCGACGCGGCTGAGAGTCGACCGAGCCCGCCGGAGGGAAGACGGCCCCCGGGGGCGCGCAGACGCACCAGCGCCCCGTCGGCTGCGACGTGCGGTCGCAGCAGCCCGGGGCAGCGGTCGGGGGGAAGATCGGGCGAGACGTGCTCCACAGGACCACATGGTTGCACATCCTCAGAAAATGGTGCGCTACGCTGGCGACGCCGTGGTTACGGGAAGCCGGTGAGAAACCGGCGCGGCCCTCGCCACTGTGAGCGGGTAGTTGCTCGCCCTCGTCCGTACCGGCCTGCCGGAACGGAGACCACTGGACGGCAGTCCGGGAAGGTCGGCGCAGTAGCGATGATCCGTCAGCCAGGAGACCGGCCACGGCATGAGTACGTCCACGAGGGTTTTGGAGACTGAACATGGCCGTGTGCCTCGAGTTTCGGGTTGCGTCGTGACGCGCCTCGCTTTGCTGTCGACATCGGACACCGACCTGTTGTCGGCCCGCTCGAGCGGCGCCGACTGGGTGGTCGGGAACCCGTCGCGCCTCGACGTGGACGCAGACCTGGGCGGACTCCTCGACGGCGCCGACCTGGTCATCGTGCGGATTCTCGGCTCTGCCAGGTCCTGGCAGAACGGGCTCGACGCCGTCCTCGGACGGGGTGTTCCGGTCGTCGTCCTGGGTGGTGAACAGACACCGGACGCCGAGCTCATGAGTTACTCGACGGTGCCGATCGGGACCGCTGCCGAGGCGCATCGCTATCTCGCCCACGGCGGCCCTGCCAACCTTGCGCAGCTCCACGCGTTCCTGTCGGACACCGTGCTGCTCGGCGGTGAGGGCTTCGAGCCGCCCGCCGAATTACCCGAATGGGGTGTACTCGACCGGCCCACGCCGGTCGACGAGTCGCTGCCGCGGGTGGGGGTGCTGTTCTACCGCGCCCACCACACCAGCGGAAACGTGCAGTTCGCGCATGATCTGGCCGACGCGATCGACGCGACGGGTAAGGCCCGGGGAGTGGTCGTGCACTGCGCTTCGCTGCGTGGTGCTTCCGACGACCTGCTCGCCGAACTCGGCAGCCTCGACGCGCTCGTCGTGACCGTACTCGCCGCCGGTGGCACCAAGCCCGCCACGGTGAGCGCAGGCGGCGAGGACGAGGCCTGGGATGTGGGAGCCCTTGCCGCGCTCGATATTCCGATTCTGCAGGCGCTGTGCCTGACGTGGAGCCGCGACAGCTGGGCAGACTCCGACGACGGCGTGTCCCCGCTCGACTCCGCGACCCAGATCGCGGTTCCCGAATTCGACGGCCGCATCATCACGGTGCCGTTCTCGTTCAAAGAACTCGACTCCGACGGCCTGCCCCGCTACGTCACCGATCCGGAACGCTGCCGTCGCGTGGCGGGTATTGCGGTTGCGCACGCGCGGCTGCGGCATGTCCCGCCCGCGGACCGGCGTATCGCGATCATGCTGTCGGCCTATCCCACCAAGCACTCACGCGTCGGCAACGCCGTCGGTCTCGACACTCCCGTGTCGGCGATCAAGATGCTGCGAGCACTGCGCGATCTCGGATACGACCTCGGCGCAGGCTTCCCCGGGATGGACGTCGACGACGACACAGAAGCCGGAAACACCCTCATCCACGCGCTGATCGATGCAGGTGGTCAGGACGAGGAATGGCTCACAGCCGACCAGCTGGCCGGTAACCCGGTGCGAGTGACCACATCCGAGTACGTGGAGTGGACGAAGGACCTGCCCGCCGAGCTCACCGACGCGATGACCGAGGCGTGGGGGCCCGCGCCTGGTTCGTTGTTCGTCGATGGTGACGCGATCGTCCTGGCTACGTTGCAGGCCGGCAATGTCGTCCTCATGATCCAGCCGCCGCGCGGATTCGGGGAGAATCCGGTTGCGATCTACCACGATCCCGACATGGCTCCGTCGCACCATTACCTCGCCGCATACCGATGGGTCGAGCAGGGTTTCGGTGCCGATGCCGTCGTCCACCTCGGGAAACACGGCTCGATGGAGTGGTTGCCCGGGAAGAATGCGGGGATGTCTGCGTCGTGCGCGACCGACGCCGCCATCGGGAACCTGCCGCTGATCTACCCGTTCCTGGTCAACGACCCCGGTGAGGGCGCGCAGGCGAAGCGCCGCGCACACGCCACGATCGTCGACCACCTGATTCCGCCGATGGCCCGCGCGGAATCGTACGGCGACATCGCGCGGCTCGAGCAGCTGCTCGACGAGTACTCCAACATCGCGGCGATGGACCCGGCGAAGCTGCCCGCCATCCGCGCACAGATCTGGACGTTGATCCAGGCCGCGAAACTCGACCACGACCTCGGCCTCGACGACCGGCCGCACGACGCCGAGTTCGACGATTTCCTGCTGCACGTCGACGGCTGGTTGTGCGAGGTCAAAGATGCTCAGATCCGCGACGGGCTGCACGTGCTCGGGGCCGCTCCCGAAGGTGAAGCACGCGTCAACCTCGTGCTGTCGATCCTGCGCGCCGCCCAGGTCTGGGGCGGCAAGAGTCACGCGGTGCCCGGGCTGCGGACCGCACTCGGACTGAAGACCGACGCGCCGCTTGCCGAGGTCGATGCGATCGAAACCCAGGCTCGCGCGCTCGTGCAGGCGATGGAAGACGGCGGATGGAGTGTCGATAGCGCTCCGGCCACAGTCGAATCGGTACTCGGCCACGCCGACAGCGAGGTGTCGCGGGTGCTGGCCTTCGCCGCCGAACAGGTGGTGCCGCGCCTAGCGCAGACCACCGACGAACTCGATGCCGTCCTGCATGCTCTCGGCGGCGGATACGTTCCCGCAGGCCCCTCGGGTTCGCCGTTGCGCGGCCTCGTCAACGTGCTGCCCACCGGCCGCAACTTCTACACCGTCGACCCCAAAGCCGTACCGAGCCGACTCGCCTACGACACGGGAGTCGCGCTCGCGAACGCACTGATCGAGCGGTATCTCGCTGACACCGGGGAGTACCCGCAGTCCGTGGGTCTGTCCGTGTGGGGCACCTCCGCGATGCGCACCGCCGGCGACGACATCGCCGAGGTACTCGCCCTCATCGGCGTCCGCCCCGAGTGGGACCCCGAATCCCGTCGCGTCCGCGAACTCACCATCGTGCCGCTCGAGGAACTCGGCCGTCCGCGCATCGACGTCACCGTGCGCATCTCCGGATTCTTCCGCGATGCGTTCCCGCACGTGATCGGCATGCTCGACGACGCGATCCGGATGATCGCCGCCCTCGACGAACCCGACGAGATGAACTACGTGCGTGCCCACGCGCAGCGCGACGAGGCCGAACACGGTGACGCCGAGCGAGCCGTGCGCCGCATCTTCGGATCCAAGCCGGGTTCGTACGGTGCCGGAATCCTCCAGCTCATCGACTCAGGAAACTGGCGTACCGACGCCGACCTCGCCGAGGTGTACACCGCGTGGGGCGGGTTTGCGTACGGACGCGACCTGCACGGTGTTGCCGCAGCCGACGACATGCGCGCCAACTACCGCCGGATCACAGTGGCAGCGAAGAACACCGACACGCGCGAGCACGACATCGCAGATTCCGACGACTATTTCCAGTACCACGGCGGCATGGTCGCCACGGTGCGCGCACTCACCGGCACCGATCCCAAGGCGTACATCGGTGATTCGACGATCCCCGACACGGTGCGCACCCGCTCGCTCAGCGAGGAAACCGCGCGCGTGTTCCGCGCGCGTGTCGTCAACCCGCGCTGGATTTCCGCGATGCGCAGGCACGGCTACAAGGGCGCGTTCGAACTCGCTGCGACCGTCGACTACCTGTTCGGTTACGACGCCACCGCCGGAGTTGTCGAGGACTGGATGTACGAGTCGCTGGCGCAGAACTATGCGCTCGACCCGGAGAACCAGCAGTTTCTGCGCGAGGCCAACCCGTGGGCACTGCGCGGTATCGTCGAACGACTCACCGAGGCGGCCGATCGTGGACTGTGGGCAGAGCCGGATCCGGAAACCCTGAATGCACTGCAGCAGGCGTACCTCGACGTCGAGGGTGATCTCGAGGACCGAGGATGAGGTTGCGACTGATCGGGATCGGGCCGGGGGGTCCGGACGATCTCACAGTCGCGGCCGTCAAGGCACTCGAGAGCGTCGACGCGTTCGTCGTCGCCGACAAGCAGCGCGGCGTGGACGATCTCGTGTCGGTGCGCGAACAGATCCTGCGTCGTCACACCACCGGGCGATACCGCACGATCGTGGTGCCCGACCCCCCGCGCGACCGGGCACCGGAGCAGTACGGGACGGAGGTACGCGACTGGCATGCGGCCCGTGCCGAGGCGTACGAGGCGGTGCTGCGCACAGAGATCCGTGACGAGGAGACGGTCGGATTTCTGGTGTGGGGCGATCCGAGTCTGTACGACAGCACCATTCGTGTCGTAGAGCGGATCCGTGATCGCGGTGTGCTCGACATCGACTACGACGTCGTGCCAGGTGTGAGCAGTATTCAACTGCTCGCTGCCCGGCATCGTCTGGTGTTCAACAGAATCGGTGGCCCGGTCACGATCACCACCGGTCGGCGCCTCGGTGAGGAGGTCGCATCGGGAGCGGACAATCTCATCGTCATGCTCGACGGTCAGCTTGCCTGCCGGGAACTCGACGGCGATTGGGACATCTGGTGGGGCGCGAACCTCGGAACGGAAGACGAGGAACTCGTCGCGGGACGTCTGCATGAGGTGCTCGACGCCATCGACGTGGCCCGGACGCGGTCCAGGTCCGCGCGAGGCTGGGTGATGGACACCTATCTGCTGCGCCGCGCTGGTTGAGCCGCGCAGAAACGATCGGGGTCAGTGCGAGCGAATCAGAGTCGGTCGTGGGCGTGGATCGGTGGGCGACTTGCTGAGCGCGATCGGTAACCACTGCGAAGTCAGCGCGACCATCGACACCCACGCGATCACCATCCCGATCCCAGGAGCGTGCGGGCCGTCGATGATCATTCCCGTCTGCGACCAGTAGCCGAAGAGGCCGAAGAACGAGCCGAGACCGCAGCCGAGCGTCGCTGCAACCGCGAACCTCCAGCTGCGCCGGGCCAGTGCTATCGACGACACGAGCACCCCGAACACCGCCGCGAGCGTCACGAAGATCCGCAGCGGCATGGAGACGGGGGCGCCCCCACCGAACCAGTCGGCGAGCGCCATCCACGACCACTGCGTCGACGTCAACGGCAGCAGTAGCCCGATGGCCAACAGGGTCATGAACCCGGCGAGCACCCAGCGCCGCTTCCCGGCATCGAACTCCCCGGCGATCCGCTTCTCGATCCGCGCGAAGTCGCTCCGGTACGCCGACAGGTTTTCACTCACGGGCACGCCTCCTCGTTCGACCACACGAGAGGCCATTATGGACGTCCGCGCACGATCCGGTACAAGGTGTCGACTACCAGGGTAAACCCAGAATCGGTAGAGGCGTCAGTCTTCGTCGGTATCCGTCGCGGGACCCGACGGGGTCGCGCCGCCTTCGTCGGTCCAGTCGGAGGACCGGTCTTCCGTCGACTGCGCGGGGTCGGACACCACATCGGGAGCAGCACCGTTCTCCTTGCGTGTCGCTCCGTCCGTCTTCGGATCCTTCTCTGCGTTCATCTCTCGTCCTTTCGTCGGGGGGTGTCGCGTTTCTGCATCCCCAGACAGCGTCATACCCAGACAGCGTCGCGACGAACCGCGTGTGCCGCCTCGGCGGACCGGGTATGCCGAGAGTCACCCCGACGTCCGGAGGACCCGATGCCAGACCAGCACCGCATGCAGAATCCGAAAGAGCAATTCGCGACGCCACCACTTGCGGACCAGGGGGAGATCCCGTATCCGGGTCGCACCTCCGAGATGGTGTCGGCACCCGATCACGGAGAGCGGACGTATCGGGGAAGCGGCCGTCTCGAAGGCAGGCGTGCCCTCGTCACCGGTGCCGACTCGGGTATCGGGCGGGCCGTCGCGGTCGCGTTCGCACGCGAAGGCGCCGATATCGTCTTGAGTTACCTCGAAGAAGACGACGATGCGCGGCAGACGGCCACGCTGATCGAGGATGCGGGGCGCCGGGCGGTGCTCGCCCCCGGCGATATTCGTTCCGAAGATCTGTGCCGTGGGCTGGTGGACACCGCTGTTCTGGAATTGGGCGGACTCGATATCCTCGTCAACAATGCCGCCTACCAGCATATGGAGCCGGGCGGCATCGCCGACATGACGACCGAGCAGTTCGATCGCGTGATGAAGACCAACCTGTATGCGCTGTTCTGGCTCTGCAAGTACGCAGTCGCCGAAATGCCTCCGGGGTCGACGATCGTGAATTCCACGTCGATCCAGGCCACGAACCCGTCACCCGGTCTCCTCGACTACGCAACCAGCAAAGCGGGCATCGTGAACTTCACCAGGGGGCTGGCAGCGGACGTCGCGTCCAAGGGAATCCGCGTCAATGCGGTAGCCCCAGGTCCGATCTGGACTCCGCTGATCCCGGCGACGATGACCCGGGATGCCTATGAACACTTCGGTGCCGATGTCCCCCTCGGCCGGCCGGGGCAACCGGCCGAACTTGCCCCCGCCTATGTCTTTCTCGCATCACAGGAATCGAGTTATGTCACGGGCGAGGTCGTTGCGGTGACCGGTGGTGTGCCATTCGCCTGACCTCGGACGAGGTCTTGTACTGTGTGACTCGGCGTAGGGAACACCGGTGCGAATCCGGGGCTGTCCCGCAACTGTCACCGAGGAGCGATCCCCCAATTCACGGTCACGGCCCGTATGGGCTGGAAGGCCGGGGGAAAGCGTCGATCCGGGAGCCAGGACACCTGCGTCGGCCGAGGCATTACCACGAGGATGGACATGAGTATTTCGATTTTCGCCGCCCGTACGGGGCGGCACACGGTGCTGCGCACAGGCGTCGCGCTCGTCGCGGTTGCACTGACCGTCGCCGGCTGTTCGTCGAGTGATGCGGACTCCGATGCCGCCGACCGGCAGGAGAGCAGCGCCGCGGCGGGCTCGACGAACTACCCGCTGACCATCGAGAACTGTGGCCACGAGGTCACGGTCGACGCCGCGCCGCAGCGTGCCGTATCGCTCAACCAGGGGTCGACCGAGATCCTGTTGTCGCTCGGCCTGGCCGAGCGCATGGTCGGCACCGCGACGTGGACCGATCCGGTGCGCGAGAACCTCGCGGCCGAGAACGAGCTGGTCCCGCGCCTGGCCGACAACAATCCGTCGTTCGAGGTCGTGCTCGATACCGAACCCGACTTCGTGTCGGCATCGTTCGGCGGCACCCTCGGCGAAGGCGGCGTCGCGACGGCGGAGCAGTTCGAGCAGCTCGGGGTACCGTCCTACCTCTCGCCCACCGACTGCGACGGCAAGGACGACAACAGCGTCAACTCCGACGGCAACCGCACCGAGCCACTGACGATGGACGCGGTGTACAAGGAGATTCGCGAACTCGCCGCGATCTTCGACGTGACCGAGCGCGGTGAAGAGTTCGTCGCCGAACTCCAGCAGCGGTACGAGACGGCCGCGGGTGAGATCGACGCCTCCGGGGTGTCTCTCGCGTACTGGTTCGCCGACACGGCCACCCCGTATGTCGCGGGGTGCTGCGGTTCGTCGGGCATCATCACCAACTCCGTCGGCGCGAAGAACGTCTTCGACGACACCACGAACGAGTGGCCGCAGGTGAGCTGGGAGTCGGTCCTCGATCGGGATCCCACGGCCCTCGTACTCGGAGACCTGAGCCGGCGCAGCATTGCGGGTGACGCGCTGGACAGCAAGATCGAATTCCTCGAAACGAATCCGGTGACCCAGCGTCTGACGGCCGTGCAGAACCAGCGGTACATCGTCGTCAACGGTGCCGACATGAACCCGTCGATCCGCACGATCGACGGAATCGAGAAGGTCGCCGCCGCACTGCGCGAGTGGAATCTCGCGGGCTGATGGTGTCGGCGACGAAGGATCGGTCGCCTACCGAGCGCGGCCCTGTCGCAGCAGTCGTCGTTGCGATCGGACTGGTGGTACTGGCGCTTTCGATCGCTGTGACGGTCACGATCGGCCCGGCCGAACTGTCCGTGCCGGACGTCTACGCCGTCATCTTCGACCGGTTGGGGCTCGCTGACAGTTCGGTCAGCGCGATCCGTGAGGGGATCGTCTGGGAGCTGAGGCTGCCGCGGACCCTGCTGGCCGCGGTGTGCGGCGCCGGTCTCGCGGTGTGCGGCGTGATCATGCAGTCGCTCCTGCGCAACCCGCTGGCCGATCCGTTCGTTCTGGGGATCTCGTCGGGTGCCTCGACGGGCGCCGTGATGATTGCGGTGCTGGGTATCGGGGGCGGCGCCGTGTCGCTGTCGGGTGGCGCATTCCTGGGTGCGCTCGCGTCGTTCGCGCTCGTGTTGTTGCTCGCCACCGGCGCAGGTGGCGGCACCTCGCGTGTGGTGCTCGCAGGAGTTGCGGGAACCCAGCTGTTCTCGGCATTGACGTCGTTCATCGTGATCTCGTCCGCCGATGCGGAACGCACCCGCGGTGTGCTGTTCTGGCTCCTGGGATCGCTGTCGGGCGCCACGTGGAGCGATGTGGCGCTCTGCGGCACGGTGTGCGCGCTCGGTATCGTCGTGTGTCTGATCAAAGCATCCTCCCTGGACGCATTCACATTCGGTTCGTCGACCGCCGCGACACTCGGCATCTCGGTGGGCCGTACCCGTCTGATGTTCCTGCTGGTGACCGCTCTGATCACTGCCGTGCTGGTCAGTGCCGCGGGTGCGATCGGGTTCGTCGGTCTCGTCCTTCCGCACGCAGCACGATTCCTGGTGGGCCCCCGGCACAGTCATCTCGTGCCCGTCACCGCGGTGGTGGGCGCGGTGTTCATGGTGTGGGTGGACGCGGTGGCCCGCACTGTGTTTGCGCCACAGGAGGTTCCGGTGGGTGTAGTGACCGCTCTGATCGGCGTCCCGGCATTCGCGCTGATCCTGTTCCGTACGAGGAGTACGCCGTGACACTCTCTGCGCAGTCGCTGCGGTGGAGCCGCGGCGGAAACCTCGTCATCGACGACGTGACGATCGACCCGGTGCCGGGGGAGACTATCGGGCTGCTCGGACCGAACGGATCGGGAAAATCGTCGCTGCTGCGCCTGCTTGCCGGCATCGATCGTCCCGACGACGGGACGGTGACTCTCGACGGAACCGATATCGGGAGCCTAGGCCGGCGAGGTCTGGCGCGCAGGGTTGCGATGGTCGGGCAGCATGCACACACCGAGGTCGACATTCGGGTGCGAGATGTGGTGCGGCTCGGCCGCATTCCGCACACCGACGCATTCGGGCGCGACGAGCGCGGACGCGCCGCTATCGACCGGGCGCTCGACGTGACGGGGATGGTCGAGTTCGCCGACCGGTTGTGGCGCTCGATGTCCGGTGGTGAACGTCAGCGAGCACAGATCGCCCGGGCCCTCGCGCAGGAACCCGAAGAACTGTTGCTGGACGAACCGACGAACCACCTCGATATTCAGCATCAGCTCGACATTCTCGAACGGGTCGCGGCTCTTCCGGTGACCAGTTACGTGGCGTTGCACGATCTCAATCTCGCGGCGATGTTCTGCGATCGGGTGGTGGTGCTGTCGCGGGGAAGGATCGTCGCGCACGGCACGCCGGTCGAGGCGCTCACCGCTGACCTGGTCGAGCAGGTGTACGGCGTTCATGCAACGGTCGAGGTCGATGACGGAGTTCCCGTGATCCGTTACCACAGGTTGCGCAGCCCGGCTGCCCGTGCGTGATTCTGTTAGTTCCGGATACCGAAATCACGCACGGGTCAGGGACTTACGTTCCCGTTCCGAGGTCCCACCCCAGATCCCGAACTGTTCGCCGCTGTCGACCGCGTACTGAAGACACTTGTCGGCGACAGAGCAACCGGCGCAGATCCGCTTGGCGTGGTTCTCGCGGCGGAGTCGCTCGGCGGGCGATTCCGAGTCGGGCCCGAAGAAGGCCGAGGGACCGAAGAACCGGCAATCGGCCTGCGCCCACCAGTCCACATCCTGATCGAGGTGTCGCTCGTGCATCTCACCGGCTCTCGGTGGCGGAGTAGGGCACGAGGCCCGCGTTGTTCTCGTCGATCCGGATGGTGCGGCCCAGATGCGGGAATGCCCGCTGGGTGCACGACGGACGATCGCACACTTTGCAACCCGCGCCGATGGGCACCGTGGTGTCGGGATCGTCGAGACGCAACCCTCGCGAGTAGACGAGTTTGTCGGCGTAGCCGATATCGCAGCCCAGACCGACCGCGAAATCCCTTTTGGCGGCGAGATATCCGGGGGCGCCCTCATGGGTGGTGCGGGCGATCCACAGGTAGGTACGGCCATCGGGCATCTGCGACACCTGCGTCAGGATGCGCCCCGGCGACGTGAACGCATCGTGCACAATCCACAGCGGGCAGCTGCCGCCCACACGGGAGAAATGGAAAGCGGTGGCGGACTGGCGCTTCGAGATGTTTCCGGCACGGTCGGTGCGGACGAAGAAGAACGGCACCCCACGCTGCCCGGGCCGCTGCAGAGTCGACAACCGGTGACACACCGTTTCGAAACCCACCTCGAACTTCGCGCCGAGAAGGTCGATGTCGTAGCGCATCGCCTCGGCGGAGCGCAGGAACTGGGTGTACGGCAGGATCAGTGCCCCGGCGAAGTAGTTGGCCAGGCCTACACGCGCAAGGGCACGTGAGCGTTCGGGCAAGCCCTCGGCATCTGCGACAACTGCGTCGACAGTGCCGGCGTGCGCGATGAACGCGAGTTGCGTGGCCAGCTGGAATGCGCGTTGACCGGGGGTCAGGCGTCGCGCGAGGGTCAGGACCTTCGTGACCGGGTCGTAGGTGCGCTTCGGCCCGATCCGGTCGGGTTCATCGGTGCGGATGACCACTGTGATGCCGTGCTCGTCGTGCAGCAGACCGCTCAACTGCAGATCGAGCCCGCCGACTGTCAGTCCCCGGCTGGTGAACAGTTCCTCGGCGGCATCGTCGAGTTCGGCGATGTGGTTGCGGCGGTCGTAGAAGAAGTCGCGGACTTCCTCGTAGGGTGTCGTGGCGGACTGGTCGGCGACGACGCCCGGATCGCCCGGGGCGAGTTGTTCGAGCTGCTCGGTGACGCCGCGCAGTCTCCTGTGAAGGCCGACGAGTACCCGCGCGGCGAAAGGATTCCGCGACAGCAATTCGTCGATCTCCGACGGTGAAACATCCACGGCCTCAGGGCTCTCCGCGAGCACATCCTGTAGATCGGCGAGTAGTCGCGCGTCGGTGTCGGCAGCGAAGAACGTCATGTCCAGGTCGAACATCGAGTTCAGGCGTAGCAGTACCGGCACCGTGAGTGGGCGGTGGTCGTTCTCCAGTTGGTTGACGTAGCTCGTCGACAGTCCGAGCGTGTGCGCAAGCGCGGTCTGCGTCAGGCCGCGCTCCTCTCGCAGGCGGCGTAGCCGCGCACCGGCGTACATCTTCTGCATGGCTGTGAATCTAACATTTCCAACATTCGCAAGATTTACAAATTTGCTCGATGTGTTCCGCAACAATAGGCATATGCAAGGGATTTCCAACTTGGCGAAGCCTGCGTAGCGTGCAAATCGAAGCGTCAACGTTCGGAGGATCCAGTGAAGACACATCTCGTACGCACCCATCGGTCCGCGGAAGAATTTTCGAAGGAAGAGCACCTCGCCTGGCGGATCGCGGAGGTTGCGACCGACCCGGTCGAGGTCCCGGACGACACCGCAGACATGATCGTGAACCGCATCATCGACAACGCCGCAGTCGCGGCGGCGTCGCTCACCCGCCGCCCCGTGTCCAACGCTCGGGCACAGGCTCAGACCCACCCGTACGCACCGGGCTCGACGGTGTTCGGTATCGGCGGCACCTACTCACCGGAGTGGGCAGCGTGGGCGAACGGGGTTGCGGTGCGCGAACTCGACTTCCACGACACCTTCCTCGCCGCCGAGTACTCCCACCCGGGCGACAACATCCCGCCGATCCTCGCCGTGGCCCAGCACGCCGGACGCAGCGGTGTCGATCTGATCCGTGGCCTCGCCACCGGCTACGAGATCCAGGTCGACCTGGTTCGCTCGATCTGCTTGCACGAGCACAAGATCGACCACGTCGCACATCTCGGCCCGTCCGCCGCAGCCGGGATCGGCACGCTCCTCGGACTCGACAGCGAGACCGTGTACCAGGCCGTCGGGCAGGCTCTGCACACGACGACGGCCACGCGACAGTCCCGCAAGGGCGAGATCTCCAGCTGGAAGGCCTACGCTCCCGCTTTCGCAGGCAAGATGGCGGTCGAGGCCGTCGATCGCGCCCTTCGCGGCGAGGGTGCGCCGTCTCCCATCTGGGAGGGTGAGGACGGCGTGATCGCGTGGCTGCTCGGCGGACCGAAGGCCGAATACCACATTCCGCTGCCCGCGCCGGGGGAGGCCAAGCGCGCCATTCTCGACACCTACACCAAGGAGCACTCGGCCGAGTACCAGAGTCAGGCTCCGATCGACCTCGCCCTTCGCATGCGAGAGCGCATCGGCGACCTCGAACAGATCGAGTCGATCGTGCTGCACACCAGCCATCACACGCATGTCGTGATCGGTACCGGCTCGAACGACCCGCAGAAGTTCGATCCGCAGGCCTCGCGTGAAACCCTCGACCACTCGGTCATGTACATCTTCGCGGTCGCGTTGCAGGACGGCGTGTGGCACCACGAGCGCTCCTACGCACCCGAGCGTGCGCAGCGCCCCGACACGATCGGGCTCTGGAACAAGATCTCCACCGCAGAGGATCCGGAGTGGACGCGCCGCTACCACTCCACCGACCCGGCGGAGAAGGCATTCGGTGCCCGCGCCGAGGTCACACTGAAGAACGGCGAGGTCATCGTCGACGAACTCGCCATCGCCGACGCTCACCCGCTCGGTGCGCGCCCGTTCGCCCGCACCCAATACATCGAGAAGTTCCGGATCCTCGCCGAGGGTGTTGTCGCGACAGCAGAGCAGGAGCGCTTCCTCGAGGCAGCCCAGCGTGTCGCGGAACTGAAGGCCGGCGAACTGAACCAACTCACGTTCACCGTGTCCGACGACGTGCTGGCGCGTGCACCGAAGCTGCCGAAGGGCCTGTTCTGATGACGGGTCTGATCGCTGCCTCCACCACGCCCGCGGACAAGCGCATCGCTTTCCGGAAGAGCCTCGAATCGGGCAGCATCACGCGTCTGCCCGGCGCTGTCAACCCGCTCACGGCCAAACTCGTCCAGGAGATCGGGTTCGAGGGCGTCTACATCTCCGGTGGGGCCTTCTCGGCCGCACTGGCGCTTCCCGATATCGGGCTGACCACCCTCACCGAGGTCACCGCGCACAGCGCCCAGATCGCCCGCGTGACCGATCTGCCGGTACTCGTCGACGCCGACACCGGCTTCGGTGAGCCGATGAGCGCGGCCCGTACCATCACCGTCCTCGAAGACGCGGGGGTCGCCGGACTGCACCTCGAGGATCAGGTCAATCCAAAGCGGTGCGGGCACCTCGACGGCAAGGCCATCGTCGGCACCGACGAGATGGTGCGCCGGCTGCGTGCTGCGGTGGCGGCTCGTCGCGACCCGAACTTCGTGATCTGCGCCCGCACCGACGCCGCAGGCATCGAAGGAATCGATTCTGCGATCGACCGTGCGAAGGCGTACGCCGACGCCGGTGCCGATCTCATCTTCACCGAGGCACTGCACACCGCGTCGGACTTCGAGAAGTTCCGTGCGGCAGTGGATGTCCCGCTACTCGCGAACATGACCGAGTTCGGCAAGTCGCAGCTGATCCCGGCGCAGGTCCTCGACAAGATCGGCTACAACGCGGTGATCTACCCGGTGACCACTCTTCGGTTGGCCATGGGCGCCATCGAGAAGGGACTACGGGTCATCCACGAGGAGGGGACGCAGGAAACCCTCGTCGACGAGATGCAGACCCGCTCACGTCTCTACGAGTTGCTCGAGTACGAGCGCTACAACGAATTCGATTCCGGCATATTCAATTTCACTCTCTCGACCAAGCAGTGACGACTGGCCTCCGCTGGAGGCAGCGTCCACGAGACCTCCGAAGGAGGCAGTGATGACGGACACCGCTGTTCCGACGATCTACAAGGGCCTGGCCGGCGTCGTCGTCGACACCACCGCGATCTCCAAGGTGGTGCCCGAGACCAACTCGCTGACCTACCGCGGCTACGCCGTGCAGGATCTGGCCGCCCACTGCAGTTTCGAGCAGGTCGCCTACCTGCTGTGGAACGGTGAACTGCCGACCGACGCCGAACTGGCGTTGTTCATGCAGCGTGAGCGCGCCGAACGCCGCGCGGACCGCTCACTGCTCGCGCTTGTCGCGAAGTTGCCGGAGAGTTGTCACCCGATGGATGTGGTGCGGACTGCGATCAGCTATCTCGGTGCCGAGGATCCGGCGGAGGCCGACAGCACTCCCGCCGCGAATCGCGCCAAGTCGCTGCGCATGATGGCGGTCCTGCCGACGATCGTGGCAGCGGACCATCGACGTCGCCATGGTCTCGACCCGATCCGGCCGCACCATTCTCTGGGCTTCGCCGAGAACTTCCTGAGCATGTGCTTCGGATCGGTGCCGGAGCCCGAGATCGTCAAGGCGTTCGAGGTGTCGCTGATCCTGTACGCGGAGCACAGTTTCAACGCGTCCACGTTCGCAGCGCGCGTGGTGACCTCGACGATGTCGGATATCTACAGTGCCGTGACCGCGGCGATCGGTGCACTCAAAGGTCCGCTGCACGGCGGTGCCAACGAGGCCGTCATGCACGACATGCTCGAGATCGGCGAACCGGAACGTGCCGAAGAATGGATGCGCGGCAAGCTCACTCGCAAGGAGAAGGTGATGGGTTTCGGCCACCGCGTCTACAAGCACGGTGATTCGCGGGTGCCCACGATGAAACAGGCGTTCCTCGACGTCGCCGCGCACACCGGAGGCGACAAGTGGGCACGGATGTACGACATCCTCGAGAAGACGATGGCCGACGCCACCGGAATCAAACCGAACCTCGACTTCCCCACGGGGCCTGCGTATTACCTCATGGGCTTCGACATCGAGGTGTTCACGCCGATCTTCGTCATGAGCCGCATCACCGGCTGGACGGCCCACATCATCGAACAGAGCGAATCCAACGCGCTGATCCGTCCGCTCAGCGAATACACGGGTGTCCCGCAACGGTCCGTCGTGGCCTGATACCCACCGCAGCGGCGCCCCGGGCTGTTTCCGTCACCGTCTCCTGACCCGGGACGCATTCCTGAAGTGGCTCCCACCGATGACCCGGTGGGGGCCACTTCAGGTCATTGCGGAGGTTGCCATACCGACGTTCGTGTCATGCCCGCCACGCGTCCCTTGCCGGAAATGACCAATGCCATCTTGCGGGAGGCCTCGTCGATCATCTCGTCGCCGAGCATCGCCGCGCCGCGGGATCCGCCTGCTTCCGAGGTGCACCATTCGTACGCGTCCAAGATGTTCTCGGCGTGATCGTAGTCGGCCTGATCGGGGCTGAAAGTCTCGTTGATCACGTCGGCTTGGGTGGGGTGGAGTACCCATTTGCCGTCGAATCCGAGTGCCGCCGCCCGTCCGGCGACGCGTCCGAGTCCGTCGAGGTCCTTGATAGCGAGGTAGGGGCCGTCGATGGCCTGCTTTCCGTGGGCGCGCGCGGCCATGAGGATCGACATGAGGATGTGGTGGTAGGCGTCGCCCACGTCGTATCCGGGCGGCTGCTCGCCGACTACGAGTGACTTCATGTGGATCGACGCCATGAAGTCGGCGGGGCCGAAGATGAGCGTTTCGATTCGCGGGCTTGCCTGAGCGATGGCGTCCAAAGCGATGAGTCCCGAAGCGGTTTCGATCTGTACTTCGATTCCGATCCTGCCGACCTCGAGCCCGACCGACTTCTCGATCTGGGTCAGGAGCATGTCGAGGGCGCGCACTTGCGCGGCGTCCTGCACTTTGGGGAGCATGATGCAGTCCAGATTCGCGCCTGCGCCTTCGACCACGTCGACGACGTCGCGGTAGGTCCAGGGCGTTGTCCAGTCGTTGACGCGCACCGTCCGGATCTTGTCGCCGAATCCGCCGGCCTCGAGTGATTCGACGATGATCTTGCGGCCTGCGGCCTTCGCGTTCGGCGCGCACGCATCCTCGAGGTCGAGGAACAGTGCATCCACGGGCAGCCCGCGGGCCTTGTCGATCATCTTGGGATTCGATCCGGGTACTGCGAGGGTGCTGCGCCTCGGGCGGATGGTGCGGGTGCTCATGGGACACCTTTCATATATTCAGACTGTACTGATGTATCTGATTATGAGTAATATACGGTCGTGTCCACGACTTCAACCCCGAGCCGTTTCACCGCTGCGTTCCGCGCTCACCCGGCGGGCGTCGCACTCGTCACCGCTGACGCAGGGGGCGGGCCGGTGGCGCTTACGGCCACGTCGGTGGCATCGGTGAGCGCTGACCCTCCGATGCTGATGTTCTCGGTCTCCGACGCTTCGTCGAGTTCGCCGACGATCGCTGTGGCCGACACCGTGGTGGTGCACCTCCTCAGGGCGGAACAGTTGCACCTCGCCAAACTCGGCGCCACCAGCGGAATCGATCGCTTCGCCGATGTGTCGCTCTGGGAGAGGATGCCCACCGGAGAGGTGTATTTCCGCGACGTGCACACCCGTATCCGTGCTCGGGCCGTGGAACGCGTGAAGGCGGGGGCCGCGTGGGTGATCGTCGTCGAGGCGATGGATGTCGATGTGCAGGAAGGTGACATGTCCGGCGTCGACGACCGTATGGGCGGGCACTCCAGTGCACCGCTCGTCTACCACGACCGCGGGTGGCACAGCCTCGGCGACCACTCGCGGCTCGAGTAGGAAGAGCGCTCGAGGAGGAAGAACTATCGGGGCGGGGTGCCGTTGCGGGTGGCCTGGGCGATGTAGGTGCTCAGCATCTGTGCCGCTCCAGTGAAGTGTTGCTCGGTGATGCGCCGGGCTTCGGCGCCGTCGCCTCTGGCGAGCGCTCCGATGAGGGCGTCGTGTTCGTCGAGGCTGCAGGGGACGCGTTCGGGAAAGAGTTCGAAGTATCGCTGGGGAATCATGCGCCCGGCGTCGCTGAGCATTCCCTGCAGGCGTGTCGACCCGCACGACTTGTTGATCTCGCGGTGGAACAGCCAGTTGAGGGTGGCGATGTCGTCGCCGGAGGCTGCGGCGACGCGGATCTCTCGATGCAGTTCGCGTACGCGGAGGAGCTGTTGGTGGGTGATCCGACCTGCTGCCCACTGAGATGCGACCCCGGACAACGCGGCCATCAGCGCGAAATTCTCGATGATGGTCTCCGGAGAGACCCCGATGACGGTGATGCCACTGCGTTGCGCGACGCGGACCAGGCCTTCTTGCGCGAGCGCCAGGCACGCCTCCCGCACGGGGGTGCGGCTCGTTCCGAACTCCTCTGCGACAGCGTCGAGGTCGATGCGATCGTTGGGGGAGAGGTCGCCGGACAGGATCCGGTGACGTAGCGCTGCGCGCACACGCTCGCGGCCAGTCTGCTTCGACGATGTCTCATCGGACGTCTCGCCGACGATCCACGGACCCCGGTCGGTCTCCGTCATCGTGACCGCCCTTCCCTGTGCGCATTTTTGGTGTTGACAATCTATCACCGAGCATTAAATATATCAGTTGACATCAGATGTGTTTATTTCCGGTAAGGGAGCCTTCCATGGCAGAGCGCAGAACCGACCAGATGACGCTCGTGGCGTTCATGCAGGCGTCGAACGTGTCCGTGTACTCGGGATCCTGGCGATACCCGAACTCGGCGCAGGACTACTTGAGCCTGGACTACTACCAGCGGATCGCACGGGTCCTCGAAGAGGGCAACTTCGATCTGATGTTCTTCGACGACCGGCTTGCGATGCCGGGTATCTACGGCAACTCCGTGGCCGACGCCGTCCGCTACGGTGCCAGGCCCATCAAGCTCGACCTCACCGCGATTCTCGGTGCTGCCGCAGCCGCGACCACGCATCTGGGACTCGGAGCGACCTACTCCACGACCTACTACCAGCCGTTCCACGTCGCAAGGACATTCGCGACACTCGACCATCTCAGTGGTGGACGCGCGGCCTGGAACATCGTCACGTCGGTGAACGACGCCGAGGCGCGCAACTTCGGTGTGGACAAGCACTTCGACCACGACAAGCGTTACGACCGCGCCGAAGAATTCGTGGAAGTCGTTGCCAAACTGTGGGATTCGTGGGAAGACAATGCGATCGTCGCCGACCGGCAGTCGGGTATCTTCGCCGACGCGGAGAAGGTCCACGAAGTCGATCATCACGGTGAATTCTTCGATGTCCAAGGCCCGCTGACCGTGCCGCGGACGCCGCAGGGCAGGCCCGTGCTGATCCAGGCCGGCCAATCCGGTCGCGGCCGCCAGTTCGCCGCCAAGTGGGCAGATCTCATCTTCACCGGCGACCCCAGCCAGGCCGTCGCTGCAGAGCACTACGCCGATCAGAAGGCGCTCGTCACCGAGTACGGCCGGGCGGCGGACACGGTGAGGGTTCTTCCCATGGTCTACGTCATCCCGGGCGAGACCGAGGAGATCGCGCAACAGAAGGAGAGCATCTTCCTGCACGACCTCGTCCACCCCCAGGCGTCGCTGACCCTGTTGTCCGAGGTCACCAACCACGACTTCTCGGGTCACAGCCTCGACGACGTCGTCACCGACGAGCTGATCGAGAGCGTATCCGGCATCCGGGGCCTTGTGCAGGGCGTCAAGCGTCACATCGGAGACCAGGAACTGACCCTGCGCGTCCTCGCCAACCACCGCGCCACCCTGCTGCAGGGACCTCGCTTCGTGGGCACCGGCCCCCAGATCGCAAAGCAGATGGAGGAATGGTTCCAGTCGCGGTCGTGCGACGGATTCGTCATCGCTGCAACTCATTTCCCTGGCGCATTCGAAGACTTCGTGCGGCTCGTCGTGCCTGAACTCCGTGCGCGCGGACTCGTCCGTGAGGAGTACACCGGGTCCACGCTGCGTGAGAACCTGGGGCTCGAGCGACCCGAGAACCTCATGACTGCAAGCGCGCAGACCGAACTTGTGGACGACCGGGTGGTCGAGCATGCCTGATCCCGAACCGTCGCGCAGCACCATGCTGCACGGTATCCGGGTTCTCGATCTCGCAACCCTGGCGGCCGGACCACTTGCGGCCACGTATCTCGGCGAGTTCGGCGCCGACGTGATCAAGGTCGAGCAACCGCAGGGCGGCGACCCCATCCGGGGATGGGGTGTGCAGAAGGGCGGGATCGGACTCGTCTGGAAGAGCCTCGGACGCAACAAGCGTTCCGTCACTATCGATCTCCGCACCGAGGACGGTCAAGAACTCGTACGACGTCTCGTTGCGGAGTGCGACGTCGTCGTCGCGAACACCCGGCCGCACACCCTTACCCGATGGGGGCTCGACTACGAGTCTCTCAGAGCGGTCAACCCGAAGATCGTCATGTTGCACGTCACCGGGTTCGGCCTGACCGGACCCAAGTCGTCGCGACCGGGATTCGGGACGCTCGGTGAAGCCATGAGCGGATTCGCCCACACCGTCGGCGAATCCGACGGCCCACCGACACTCCCGTCGTTCATGCTCGCCGACGGGGTGGCCTCGTTGAATGCCGCGTATTCGATCATGATGGCGCTGTACCACCGGGATGTCCACGGTGCGGACGGTCAGCTGATCGACGTGAATCTGGTCGACCCGTTGGCGCGTCTGCTCGAACAGTCGCTGCTCACCTACGACCAGACCGGCGAGATCGCGCAGCGCACGGGGAACCGGTGGGGGATCTCCGCACCCCGCAACACGTACCGGACGCAGGACGACCAGTGGCTCGCGATGTCGGCAAGCTCTCCGACGATCGCGTTGCGGGTGTTCCGGGCGATCGGGCGCGACGACCTCGTCGACGATCCCGATTTCTCCGATCCGCAACGGCGTCTCGCGCATGTGGACGAGGTCGACAAGATCGTGGCCGAATGGGTGGCGCAGCACACGCTCGACGAGGCGATGGCCGTGTTCGAGGCCGGAGAGATCGCCGCAGCGCCCGTCTACGACATCTCCCAGCTCGTCGAGGACGAACAGATGAAGGCCCGTGAGGTGTTCGTCCGTGTCGAAGACCCGGACCTCGGGAGCATGCTCGTCCAGGCGCCGGTTCCGCGATTCTCGGGGAATCCCGGAATCGTCGACGGTCTCGGGCCGGCATTGGGCGCCCACACCGAAGAGGTCCTCACCGAACTCCTCGGTCTCGGCGACGAGCAACTCGTCGATCTGTGTGAACGCAACATCATCACGTCGGAAAGGAATTCGTCATGACCTCCCAGCCCCGTCCGATCCGAAGGTCGGAACTGGCGACACCGGCGTCCAACGAGCGGATGTTCGCCAAGGCTGCCGCTTCCGATGCCGACCTCGTGTTCCTCGACCTCGAGGACGCCTGCGCCCCCGCGGAGCGGGAAGAGGCCCGCGGCAAAGCTGTTCGTGCGCTCAACGAACTCGATTGGGGACACACCGCCCGCGCGATCAGGATGAACGGTATCGACACCCGCTGGGCGTACGGAGACATCGTCGAGGTCGTCACCGGAGCGCGCGAGAACCTCGATGTCGTCATAGTTCCCAAGGTCACCGCCGCTCGTGACGTGTGGTGGGTCGACACCCTCCTCACGCAGGTCGAGGACACCCTCGGCATGACGAAACGTATCCGGCTGGAAGTGCTCATCGAGGACGTCGCCGGTGTCGCGCACGCGGAGGAGATCGCGCTGTCCAGCCCCCGGTTGGACGCACTGATCTTCGGCGCAGGCGACCTCTCGGTGTCGCAGGGAGCCCGGGTCGACACGAACTTCCGGCCGCGCGACGAATACCCCGGTGACTTCTGGCATTACGCGCGAATGACCGTGCTGACCGCTGCACGCATCGGTGGGCTGCTCGCCATCGACGCCCCGTATCCCGATTTCGCGGACGCCGACGGATACGAACGCGAGGCCCGTCGTGCATCGGCGTTGGGTTTCAGCGGCAAATGGGCGATCCACCCGTCTCAGATCGACATCGCCAACGAGGTGTACTCACCTACGGAGGAGGAGATCGGCCAGGCGAAGCGGAATCTCGAGGCCTATCGCGAGGCGGAAGCTCAGGGTCTCGGTGCGACGAGCGTGGACGGGCAGCTCGTCGACGCCGCGCACGTCAAGCTGGCGCTTGCCGTTCTGGAACAGGCGGAGCGGGCGCGACGCTGAACTGCTCACCGTCGTCTACGGAGTGGTGCGACTGCTGGACGGGATCGACGGTGAGCGTGTGCCCGGTATCGCCTGGACCGTCGGGCACGTGGCCTTCCTCGCCTCGCTGGGATTCTTCGCGGGTGGTCATGCTCACGATGTGCGATCAGGGCGATTACGTCTTGGATGCCCTGCGGCACGCGACGCAGTCGGCGTCCGGGATCGAGGTTAACGGGATACCGGTGCTTTCGAGCGCCTTCAGCATCAGAGCCCGGCCCCGGCCGTGATCGAGCGGGAGATCCAGAAGCCGGTTGTGTCGGTCGACGGCGACCTCGACGTCGTCGGAGCAATCCCACAGTGCGAGGGCGCGGTCGCCACGGTAGGCAGATCGGTAGTGGATCCCTTCGATCTTCGTGGCGGCGGGTTGATCCTCGTAGATCGCGCGGGCCCATTGTTGGGTGAGCTCGCGGTTCTCGTTGCCGGAAGCGAGCGCGGGCAACGCGCCGATTGCCATCGCAGCACCGGGTTCGTCCAGGTCGAACGTGACGATCTCGCGTAGCGGGCGTACCTGGGCGGCACGCCACTTCGAGCACAGTGCCGCGACCCCGGCCTCGCCGAACACTTCACCGGCGCAGGTTGCGAGGTCGATTCCGAGGTAGAGGACCGAACGACCGTCCGGATCGATCGACGGGTCGGTGAACGAGGGGGTGTGGTGATCGAACCGGCCGCTCGGACCGTAGGGCTTGAACGCTGCGCCACCGGAGGTGAACCGATCGTGGTGGTAGATCCGGTACCAGGGTGCCGCGGCACCATCAGCGGGTGTCCATGTCCACAGATGGTTCGCGGCAGGCAGTGGACGGGCAGGCGGATCGAGGGGCTTGGCCATCAGGCGGTTGCCAGTGTCCGGACGACAGCGAACACGTGGTCACTGTTCCGGATCATCTCCTGCGCGGGTGTACGACCGTCGAAGTTGTCGTTCGGCCGGCTCATCCACCGCGACAGGCTCACCTCCCCGCCGGGGAAGGTATCGGCGAGTCGCGTCAGGCCGGGTAGAACCGGATCGGCATTGTCCGGAGTGAACTGCCACGCCGGGAAACGCCACTCGCGACCGTCCTTGAGGCCGATCAGGCGACGCTGAGCAACCCACTCGGACACTGTCTGCGGGGAGATGCCGAGAACGTCAGCGGCTTGGGTTCGCGACAGGGACACGCTCAGCTCGGCGCGCCGCTGCTCGACCTGTAGTGCCAGGTTGGCCTGCTCGAGCGCTGCGGCCTCTTCGGCCGAGATTCTCGGTCCCCAGTCGTCCTCGGCGTCGACCTGCAGCGCAGGGACGCTTGCGAGCAGGTGATCGACCAGAGACTGACTGAGCGTCCTCCGGAGCGTCCCGCTGAGACCCATCTTGGCCTCGGTGACCGCGTCGGCTACGGCCTGCGAGACTTGTTCCAGTGTGGTAATCGGGGTCGTTGTCATGTGTGTCGTCATCCCACCCATCTCCTGTATCTGCTCGTCTACCAGCATACGCGGGATACGCGGGATCTGCGTGATATGGAGGAGGTGCTGCATGGTGGGCTGCTCGCCATCGACGCCCGTATCCCGATTTCGCGGACGCCGACGGATACGAACGCGAGGCGGAAGCTCAGGGTCTCGGCGACGAGCGTGGACGGGCAGCTCGTCGACGCCGCGCACGTCAAGCTGGCGCTTGCCGTTCTGGAACAGGCGGAACGCCGCCGACCGAAGCGCCTTCGCGACGGGAACGGCGGCCGTGGCACTCCTCGACATCCGCATGCCGGGGATGGATGGAATGGAGGCGCGCGTATCGTCTGCGCCGAGACTCCGTCGCGGGTGGTCATGCTCACGACGTTCGATCAGGACGAGTGCATCGTCGATGCGCTGCGTGCCGGCGCCAGTGGTTTCCTCCTCGAGGACGTCAGACGCGACGACCTCGTGTACATGCTCTACGGGTTGCGGCAGCAGAGTCGCTCCTGGCACGTCTGTCACCCGCACGCTCATCGAGGCCTTCGCCTCCGGCGCGGCCGCCCTCCCGCTACAGCCCTCGCGACTCGGTCTGTTGACCGCCCGTGAGGTCGAGACGCTGCGGTTGCTGGGTGCGGGGTTGTCCAATGCGGAGATCGCGGTGTCCCTCCTCCCTGCGTGACCGGGTCCAGGCCGTCATCGCCGCATATGAAACGGGTCTCATCCGCCCGGGAACCGGTTCTGCTTGAACGCCCACGCGGAACGTGGGTCGGAAGGGTCACACGCGCTCACGTGCAGAAGCGCCGCAGTGCGTGGTTCCGGTGGCAGTCGCCACCGGAACCACGCAGGAGCCGCACCGATTACCAGAGACGCGCGGATGCCAGTTCTGCACCCTTGGTGAGCGATTCGAGCTTCGCCCACGCGATCTGCGGGTGGATTCGACCGCCCAGACCGCAGTCCGTCGAGGCGATCACGTTCTCGGGGCCGACGACACTCGAGAACCGCTCGATCCGGTCCGCGACGAGTTCGGGATGCTCGACCACATTCGTGGCGTGACTGATCACGCCCGGCACGATCTGCTTGCCGTCGGGTAGCGTCACGTCTTCCCAGACCCGCCATTCGTGCTCGTGACGGACGTTCGCGGCCTCGAGCGAATACGAACCGGCATCGATCGTCAGCATCGTCTCGACGAGGTACTTGAACTCGAGGTCCGTGGTGTGCGGCCCGTGCCAGCTGCCCCAGCACAGGTGGAAACGGATCCGGTCCTGTGGCAATCCGCGCAGTGCATGGTTGAGTGCCTCGATGCGGATGCGGGTGAAGGCGAGATAGTCCTCCACCGTCGGTTCCGGGTTGATCTGATCCCAGTTCTCGGCGATCGACGGATCGTCGATCTGCAGGATCATTCCGGCATCGATGATCGCCTGGTACTCCTCGCGCATCGCGTCCGCGCATGCCCAGATGAACTCTTCTTCGGATTTGTAGTACTCGTTCCCGATCCGCGATGCGCTACCGGGCGAGAGCGAGGTGATGAAGCCGTTGTCTGCACCGGACGCGGACAGGGCGACTTTCAGGTTCGCGATGTCCGATGCGATCGCATCATGTCCGGTGTAGGTGACGGGGCCCGTCGCGGTCGGAAACACCGGTGCCTCGTCGCCGACGGAGACACCGCTCCTCGGGTCGCCGTACGCGTCGGCGAACTTCGTCCAGTCGCGTCGGTCCGGGAACGTCGTGAGCTGCACGTTGCCCGGAGTCGACCGGGCAGGCTCGCCGCCGAACGGCCCACCTTCGGCCAGTTCCAGCCCGGACACGCGCTGGAACGAGTACGACCACCAGGCACCGTAGTCGACGGCCGAAGACATCGCCTTTCCGTACTCACCGTCGCCGGGAGTGGTGATCCCGAGGTCGACCTGGCGACGGACCAAGGCCTCGACCTGTCCGGCGAGTAGTTCCGAGTACTCGGTCGTCGTGTCGAGTCTGAACCCGTCTGCGGCCTCCCGGCGTGCCCGGTTGGCGGCCACCAGTTCGTCGGTGCGAGGGAGGCTCCCGGCGTGGGTGGTGCGAATGTGTTTGGTGCTCATGGTGATCGAGTTCTTTCTGGGAATCGTTATCGGTCGAGCTCGGATCGAACTGTTGCCGCCGCGGCGACGAGGTTCGTCAACGACGCCGTGACTTCGTCGGTGCCGCGCGTCTTGAGGCCGCAGTCCGGGTTGACCCACAGGCGCTCGGCCGGAACAGCGCGCAGCGCCTCACGGAGAGACTCGGCGATCTCGTCCTCACTCGGAACACGCGGTGAGTGGATGTCGTAGACGCCGGGACCCACGCCGAGATCGAATCCGACTGCGTTGAGGTCGTCGAGAACCTCCATGTGTGAACGTGCAGCCTCGATGGAGGTGACGTCGGCATCGAGTTCGGCGATAGCCTCGATGACCTCGCCGAATTCGGAGTAGCACAGGTGGGTGTGGATCTGGGTCGAATCCGCCACGCCCGACGTCGCGAGCCGGAAGGCTCCCACAGCCCACTTCAGGTACTCGGCCTGCTCGGAGACGCGGAGCGGCAACAACTCTCGCAGTGCGGGCTCGTCGACCTGGATGATGCGGACTCCTGCGGCCTGCAGGTCCACCGTCTCGTTGCGTATGGCCAGGGCGATCTGATCGGCGGTGTCGGCAAGGGACTGGTCGTCGCGGACGAACGACCACGCAAGGATCGTCACGGGACCGGTGAGCATGCCCTTGACCGGCTTCTCGGTGAGCGACTGAGCGTAGGTGATCCACTCGACGGTCATGGCGTCGGGGCGCGCGACGTCGCCGTAGAGGATCGGCGGACGCACGCAACGGCTGCCGTAGGACTGGACCCAGCCGTTCTCGGTTGCGAAGAAACCGTCCAGTTGCTCGGCGAAATACTGCACCATGTCGTTTCGCTCCGGCTCACCGTGCACGAGCACGTCGATTCCGAGCTTTTCCTGCAGGGAGACCACCTCGGCGATCTCGTCACGCATCTGCTGCACGTACTCGGCCCGCTCGATCTCGCCCTTACGCAGTGCAGCGCGGGCAACGCGGATCCGGGTGGTCTGCGGGTACGACCCGATCGTCGTGGTCGGCAGCAAAGGCAGGTCGAGGTGCTGCTGCCGGATCTCGCGGCGCTGATCGGCCGACGTGCGACTGCGATCCCCCGTGATCGAGTCGAGCATGCCGCGCACCTGGTTGTTGCGCAGACGAGGATCGGACGCGCGCAGCTCGGCGGCGGCACGAGCCGCGTCGAGCTCGGACGCCACGGCGTCGCGGCCACTGCGCAGCGCGGTCGACAGCGTGGCCACCTCGGCGAGCTTCTCCGCACCGAACGCCAGCCACGCGCGCAGCGACTCGTCGAGGCCTGATTCTGCCTCGACCGTGTACGGAACGTGCAGCAACGAGCACGAGGACGACACCGCCACCGAACCCGTCGAGCCGAGCAGTGTCGCGAGGGCCGCCAGCGCCTTCTCCAGGTCGGTGCGCCACACGTTGCGGCCGTCCACCACACCCGCCACGATCAGTTTGTCCGACAGAGTAGGCAGTCCGGCGATGCCGGCCGCGTCACCTGCGACGAGGTCGACTGCGAGGCCTTCGACACCGGTGCGGGCGAGCGCAGCGAGCGCCGGACCGAGGTTGCCGAAGTAGGAGGCGACGAGGATTGCGGGACGGTCCTGCGCCTGCGAGAGCGTGCCGTACACCTGCTCGACCGCGGCGACGGTCGCGTCGTCGAGATCGCGGACGAGTGCGGGTTCGTCGAGCTGCACCCACTCGGCCCCGGCGGCGGCGAGCTGCGCCAGCAGATCCCGGTAGAGCGGGACGAGTTCACCGACGCGGTCGAGCAGCGGGCCTTGCCCGTCGACGGCCTTCGACAGCAGCAGGAACGTCAGTGGTCCGACGACAACCGGGCGGGCAGGAATACCGAGCGCACGGGCCTCGGCGACCTCGCCGAGAACCTTCGAGGTGTCGAGGGCGAAGACGGTGTCCGGGCCGATTTCCGGCACGAGGTAGTGGTAGTTGGTGTCGAACCACTTCGTCATCTCGAGCGGTGCGACGTCGTCGTTGCCTCGCGCTGCGGCGAAATAGCGGTCGAGGTCGTCGGCGATTCCTGACACACGAGGCGGCAGTGCGCCGAGCATGGCTGCGGTGTCGAGAACGTGGTCGTAGTACGAGAACGTGTTGACAGGGATCGAGTCGAGCCCGGCATCGCGCTGTGCGGCCCAGGTGTCGACGCGCAGATCGGCAGCGACCTTATCCAGGGCGTCGCGATCGATCTTTCCGGCCCAATAGGATTCGACGGCTTTCTTGAGCTCGCGGTTCGGTCCGATCCGTGCGGATCCGAGAACGGTGGCGTGGAAGGCCGGTGCAGAGGATGTAGACACTGGTGGTACTCCGGTGGTCGGTCCGTGGTGGCCTACCGCCCGTTGGGTGCACGAATCCGACCGAGCCCAGTCGACTCCGATCCAGCCGGAGCGAAAGAATGCGATGCCGGTCCGCGCGCCCTGTCCACGAGGCGGCACACCGCCGGGCACGGCGTGCCCGGCGCAGATGGCAGGTCTTCGGACTTGCAAGCGCCCGGGCCTGTGGGCCCGTACCTAGTGGCCGTCGCTTCCCGGGATGATGCCCAGTGCTGATGACGGCGGTCGTTCCTGCATACCGCTGCGGGACAGTCCCGGATTCTCACCGGGTTCCCTCTCCGCATCCCGATCGAGGATGCGTCGACGCCGCCACGGTCTTCGGGGCTCCTCACGACCGGCACGGCGAACCAACTACATCCCGGAGTATAGCCACGTCCTCGTTCGAATGGGCAATCGCTGAAGCGGAACGGCTACAACGCAATCAGACAGATACCGCCCTTCCCAAGGGTTGTATCTGTCTGCGCGGGTTGTAGTTTCGTCGGTGCGTTCCTGTCGGCTGTGCTGGTCAGGAGTGGCGAAAGCCTTTACCGGTGCGGTCGCGGGGATCCGGCTCCAGGCCGAGGAACTCCGAGCGGATCCGATCCCACGCCTCGAGGTGCTCCCACACAGGTGCCTCGGTCAGTTGCTGCATGTTGGTGAGGAACGGGGTGGGCAACATGACAGTGAGCATCTGCTCGTCGCGGCCGTTGAACAGGCGTACACCCCACGATGTCGGGGCGTCGTCCTTGCCGATCCTGCGGTACAACTCGGCGCGGCTGCAGCGGCGGATACGGCCGAGTTCCGGGCCGCTCGCGGTGTGCTCGCCGATGCACAGATGGAAATGCCAGCGACCGAAGTCGACGGTCGCATACCCGTCGTACATCGAGATCTTCTTCGGAGCGTTGGGCGCGGCGACCTCGAGCGCCGAACCTTCGATGAGCAGGCCGAACCACATGTCGTTCCAGTACTCGTCGAACAGCAGCCGGATCAGACGCAGCAGTGAGTCCTCGTCGGTGGGAAGTGCCCAGCGCTGTTCGCGACCGCCGTCCTCGGTGTCGACGATCTCGGGGTCGAATACGACTGTCACAGAATCTCCTTCGTCGATGTTTTCGGTGGGCTGGGGAAGACGCAGTCGCCGCACACTCCGCCCCCGGGGACGCGGTAGTACAGGCAGCAACTGCGACGCCGGCCGGTCGAGCGAACCAGCGCGCCGGCCAGACGGGGATCGTCCAAGAGCGTGTCGATGTGTGTCTGCGCTGCTTCACCGATCACTCGTCCGGCCCCGATGAGCGCAGACGCGGAGTTCCCCCACATCAACCCGGGGGCGACGATGTCGCTCCACGCCTCGATAAGCGGTTCGAGCTGGTCATCGAGAACTTCACCGGTGGCCGAACCGAATTCGGGGTCGACGATGTGCAGACGCAGACCCCCGTCGTTGCGCCACAGCAACGTCTCCGGGTCGAGCCGGATGCATCGGCCGGAGTCCACGACCGAGCCCAACGCAACGGACCACATTCGTGCGGCGTAGCCGAAGAACAGAGTCGACGCGGCCACTCGCGTCTCCCCGGTTCCCATTCGGTGCGCCGTGTCCGACACCAGAGGATCGCGAACCGTACAGTCGCGCAGCGCAGAGGTCGGTTGCCACCGGCTGTCCGATACCGGACCGGTGCTCACCGCGAAGTAGGGACTCAGCGCGGCGATGCGTTCGAGTACTGCAGCAGCATCAGGCACGGCTGTCCTCCGGTTCGAGGTCGAACACCAGTGTGCGCGGATCGAAGCGCATCCGCCCACGATCGAATGCTGCCCCGATACGCCCTGATTCGGCCAGCGCAGCGGGGGAGTCGCAGGTCAGTGTCCGGTCGCCGTCGAGCAACCACATCCGGTCCGACACACGCAGCGCGAGTTCGAGTTCGTGGGTGGACATGATCACGGCCAGGTTCTGTTCACGAGCGAGCCGACGTAGCACGTCGACGAGCTCGACCCTCGAGGGAACGTCGAGAAACGATGTCGGTTCGTCGAGTACGAGCAGCGAGGGATCCTGAGCGAGCGCGCGGGCAGTGAGCGTGCGTTGCCGTTGCCCATCGGACAGCTCGCTGAACTGCCGGGACGCCAGTTCTGCCGCGCCGACCGCGTCGAGCGCCCAGTCGACCGCGGCCTTGTCCTCCGGTGAGAGCCGTGCGTTGGCCGGGAGGTGCGGTGTGCGTCCCAGGGACACGAGTTCGCGCACTGTCAGCAGACCGGGATCGATACGTTCGGTCAGGACCACGGAGATGCGGGTCGCGAGGTCTGCGGGACGGATCGACGACAAGTCGTCGCCGTCGATCAGGACCTGCCCGCGCAGCGCCGGTTGCAGTCCGCACAGGGTGCGGAGCAACGTCGACTTCCCTGCTCCGTTGGGGCCGACCAGCGCGGTGAGTTCACCGCGGCGCGCGACGGCATCGAGACCGGTCGCGATCTCGGTGACGCCGCTGCTCCGCAACGCGCGGCGGCGTGTGTAGCCGATCGTCACCTCGCGCAGTTCCACACCGTTCGTCAGTCTGTTCACAAGGCCGCTCCCAGCGCTCCACGCCGGCTGCGCACGAGGACGATGATGACGACCGGCGCGCCGACGAGTGCGGTCACCGCATTGAGCGGGAACACCGTGTCGGTGCCGGGCATCTGGCTGGCCACACCGCACACCAACGCCACCACCGCACCGAACAGTGCGACTCCGGGCAGCAGTACTCGATGATCGGAAGTGCCGAATGCCATGCGCGACAGGTGCGGAACGATGAGACCGAGGAATCCGATGGGCCCGCAGAAGGCAGTGGTGACGCCTGCGAGCAGTGCGGCCGACACCACCGTCGTCAACCGGACGACGCGGATATCGATGCCCATGGAGCGGGCGTATCCCTCACCGAGGAGCAGCGCGTTCAGTGCCCGCACCGTCAGGAGCGCCACGGCTGTGCCCCCGATCACCACGGGTATCAGCAACTTCAGATCCGACCATGTGGTCGCGGTGAAACTGCCCAGGCCCCATACGAGGAACTGCTGAGCGCGCTGCGGGTCGGCGTAGACCAGGAGTACGGAGACGACCGCTGTGGTCGCCGATCCGAGCATCACACCGATGAGCAGCAGTGTCACTGCCGAACGCACCCACCGCGACAACACCACGATCAGCATCAACACGGCCGCTGCGCCGAGCGCTGCAGCGATGACGACTCCCGTGCGGCCGAGCCCGGCGAGATTCGCTGTGAATCCACTGGCTCCGCCGCCACCGGCCACGACGACGATCGCAACACCGAGACTCGCACCCGAGCTCGCGCCAAGGATGTACGGGTCGGCGAGGGCGTTGCGGAACAGGGTCTGCATCTGCAGACCGGCGATGCCGAGTGCCGCGCCCACCGCGATCGCGGTGAGCGTGCGGGGCAGCCGTAGGTCGTGGATGACCATGCCCCAGCGAGGATTCTGCGCGTCCTGCCCGATCAGGACGCGCAGAGTTTCGTCGAGAGGCACCGTGACCGACCCCACCGTCACCGATACCACGGTGGCGACCACGAGCGCGGCGACGAGCGCGGAGAACGCCACCGCCACCCGCCGGGCGCGGACGGGGGGAGCAGAGTTCTCAGCGACCGCAGGTGCTGCGCCGAGCACGGTGGTCATGCCGGCAATTGCTGGTAGAACGTGAACTTGTGATCGGGCAGCAGTTCGGGATGCAGGATCGCTACGAGGTCGGACAGGACCAGGTCGGGTCGGAGCACGCCACGCTCGTAGTAGTCGTTGCCGCCGCCCGGCCCGAGGGCTTTGTTCGCGTTCCATACCTGACCGGTGCCGACCGCTGCGAGTTCGCCGTAGCGTTCGTCGTCGGCGAGGGCGTCACCGATGGAGGTCCAACTGTTGACGACGAGCCAGGTGGGGGCGTCGGAGGACTCCGCGATCACGGCTTCGAAGTCGAGGGGTAGCGACCCGGTGCTGGTGACGTCCTGCCACGGCCACGTGGCCCCGGCATCGCTGAACAGGCGGCCCATGTAGCTGCCGCCCGACGACATGTACCAGGTGCCCTGCGACATACCGCCGAGCAGCGCCGGTGCGGGCTCTGCTCCCGCAGCCTTGTCGGCGACCTCCAGGTAGTCGCTGCGGATACCGTCGTAGACCTCTTCGGCGCGGGCTTGCGTGCCCGTCAGGGCGGCCATCACCTTGATCCACTCGGCGCGACCCAGCGGTGACGATTCGAGCCACTCGGCGTTCGCGACCACACCGATCCCGGCTTCACGCAGCTGCGTGTATGCGGGGTCGTCCATTCCGCCGGTCATCACGACGTCGGGTGCGGCAACCACGACGGCTTCGGTGTCGATCGTGCCGCCGGACGCGTACTCGGTGACATCACCGGCGGCGATGCGGTCGACGACCGCGGTGTCGCTGACCATGGATCCATTGGACACACCGGTGAGGACGTCGAGCACGTCGAGTTCGGTGACGAGCGGAAGGTGCGTGGTCGAACCGGAATACAAGCTCGAGATCGGCACCGTGATCTGCTGGGCATCGGCCAGTTCTGCGGACAGTTCCGGAGCGGGTGCACCACACTTGACCAGCACGTACGATTCGGGGGAGCCGCCGGGGAACGGTTCCTCCACGGTGAGTACCTGGTAGCTGTTCTCGTAGGTGATCGAGAAGTTCTCGGCATCGACGATCTCGGACTTGTCGGGGAAGTAGTCGACTGTCGCGTCGAAGTCCGTGATACACCCGTCCGCCGTGGTGTCCATCTCGGGTGCGGTCGTGGCGGTCGAGCAGGCGGTCAGCACCACGCCTGCAGCTACCAGTGACACGAGAACTTTCGGAGATGCTGCGCGCACACGCATGGCGATGACGCCTCTCTCGGGGAGATCCGCCCCGGACAGTGAGGTGTGGCAACGTGAGTATCTGGCTCCCGGGATTTCCCGGATACAGTGGCGGGACCGCGCCGGATTCGCACCGGCTTCCTCATCTGTCGTCACAATGACGCGCTGAAATTAGCACAACCGTCTGAGCGGGGATTCCACCGCGGCGCGAACCCACCGGCAGGCAGCGACATCGTGTTCGACGAGACCCATGCGTTCGAACTCGTCGAGCCAGCCCCGCATGGGCCACCACCCCCACCGCCGATGGAACAAGGCCGCGTTGACGAGGATGTCATCGAGGTGCTCGACCGGAGGGCTCGACACCGGGTGGTACTGGTGGAAGGCGTGCGCGCCGCCGACCCACGCCATCGGTACGTCCGCTCGCGCAGCCAGTTGTCCGAAGTCCGTGTCCTCGCCGCCGTAGCCGTGATAGTCGGTGCAGAACCCGCCGATCCGTTGCCACACCGGAACTCGTACCGCGAACGACAGCGACCAGAAAACGTCATGCGCCGTGTTCACGACGATCTCGCCGTCGGGCGGAAATGGACGAGCCGGATGCGGTGCAACCGAATCGGTGAGGTGGTCGAGGGCGTACCCCTGCGGGCCGGGTTCCGGAAGATAGGTGACCGGCCCGTTGAGCAGAGCCCCGGGATGGGATTCGGCAGCGTCCGCATACCGTCCGAGCAGGCCGGGTGCGGGGATGCAGTCGACGTCGAGAAACACCAGCAGATCTGAGGTCGCCGCCTGCGCGCCCAGGTTCCGTGCAGCCGCGACCGGGAGTGTCGCTCCTGGGACATCCATCGGCACGACCTGCGCGGGTGCTCCTGCCGCTGCAACGACCCCGGCAACCGCGGGATCACCCATCGCCACCACGATGTGCTCGTCGGGTACGTACCCGCTCCGGGCCACTCCTTCGAGTTGCCGACGCAGATGCACACTCCGGCCTGCGGCGACGGTGATCACCGCGACGGTCACGATGTGCCTGCCAGCTGGTCCACGACCGCCGCGGCCCTTGCCGCCGCGCCCTCGACCCGCCACCGTTTCCATTCGATCGGGTCCAGGTTGCGCGCACGTCCGATCAGCTCGGGCCACTGTCCCGGGTCGGGCCAGCCGTCGAGCCCCACGGCCAAGCCTTCGGCGTCGAGAGCGGCAGCGCTCGAGCGCTGTTCGTCGAAGGGGCGTGGCTCCGCAATGATGACGGCCGGTCGTGCGGCAGCGGCGATGTCGGCGACCGTGTTCTGTCCGGCGTGTCCGATCACCACGTCGGCTCCGGTGAGAAACTGCCACGGGTCGTCGACCCAGGACCCGCCCTCCAGGCCGAGTCCACGCCACTCGTAGGCGGGGAAACGCGTCGAGTATCCGTGCAGGTCGCGGTTCGTGATCGACGACCCCCCCGCTGCCGCTCATCACCACCACCCGCGGACGGATGCGCGAGGTCCGGGAGGGAGCGGGCCGTCCGTCGAAACGGCTGATGCCGCCGACGTACGTCGTCTTGTCCGCGTACGGATGCAGCCACGGCGGGTCGTATACCTCCCGCGACCACGGAGCAATCAGATGGTCGGCGACCCGGTAAGCGAGTGTGTGTGCTGTATCGGTGCGATCACCCGGCATCGCGAGGACGACCACGGGGATCCCGTACAAGCGGGCGAGAAGGGTCACCTCGACGGACACGTCCACCACCAGCAGGCGCGGACGTGCCTCGGCGATCCAGGAACCGAGCGCGTGCATGCGCTCGCGCAGGCCATCGTCGTGTGTCGGCACCCAGTGCAGGACATCGTGTGCGGTGGGGTCGTGCGCGGTGTCCACGGACCGGTCGTCGCGAGGCAGCGCCACCACATCGTCGACGACGTCGGCGCACAACCCGAGCGGGGCCGACGACAGCGCTGTCACCGGGGTCTCCAGATGCGCACAGATGCTCGCCGCACGAGTGCGGTGCCCGTGCCCGTGGTGATGAATGTAATAGCCGATCATGTGGCCCCCGCGAGTTGCCGGTACAAAGCAACGTAGGCATCGACCATCGTGCGTTCGGAACACCGTTGCTCTGCGCGTGCGCGGGCGGCGGCACGCGAGAGCGTCACGGCGTGCGGTATCGCTGCGGCCAGTGCCGCGGCATCGTCCGGGCCGACCAGGCAACCGCTGGTCTCGTCCACCAACTCCGGGATTCCACCGCGAGCCGTCGCGACGACCGGGGTTCCGCATGCGAGGGATTCGGCGACCACGAGCCCGTATGGCTCGTCCCATTGTGGAGTGACGATCGATGCGGCTGAATTGCCCACTGCAGCAGCGAGTTCCTGCTGGGGGAGGTGCCCCAGGTAGGTGACGTCCGCGCCGAGACGTGGTTCGACGTTGGTGGTGAAGTAGGTGGGGTCGCTGATCGGTCCGGCAAGCCGTAACCGGTATCCGGCGCGCCGGGCCGCGTCGATCGCGACGTGCGCCCCCTTCTCGGGCACGAGCCTGCCGAACCAGATCAGGTCGTCTCCACCCGGTCCGACCGGCCAGGCAGACAGGTCGACGCCATTGGGTACCACCGAGATGGGCCCGGTCGCGTGCTCCCACGCTGATGCGGTGTGCCGGCTGACCGCGACGAATGTGCCGGGGCAACCGCCGGGTGCCGCGATGGCCGACTCGAGCCATGGCGTGGGTGAGGTGTGGAGGGTGCACAACATCGGGGTATGCAGTGTGCGCGCCATCGCGATGGGAAGATAGTGCAGGCTGTGGTTGTGGACGACGTCGTATGCATCGCCCGCAGATCCTGCCAATGCGAGCATCAACGACAGGTAGGCGTGGTGGTCGCCGAGGAACCCGCGCGCAGGCATCGATTCGTCGCGGCAGGCCGCTGCGCTGACGTCGAGCTCGGGTACTTCGAGGAAGGAGGCGGGCAGGTCGGGATCCGAACCCGGCGCGGCATAGAGCGTCACCTCGTGTCCGTCCTTGCCGAGGGCGCGTGCCAGGTGCCACACGTGCGTTTCGAGGCCGCCCGCGAACGGTTGCCGGATGGGATACCGGTTCGACGCGATGAGCGCGATCCGAAGTGGCTTGATCGTCACAGCACACCGCACCTGGCGATGGCCCGCTCGTAGATGTTCCGATGGGCGCACGCGAGGTCGTGACGTTCGTCCATGCGCGCAGTCCATGACCCGCGCGGAAACCTCTTGCTGTGGTGGAGCTCTCGCACGTTTCGGTCGAGGGAGGCGGGATCGAACCTCGTCTCGTCGAAGGTGTAGACCCCGCACGGACGTTGTTCGCCGTAGAATCCACAGCTCGGCGCGACCACGGCGGTTCCGAGGTCGAAGCATGCTTCGAGCCAACCGGAATGGGTTCCGAAACGATACGGAAGCACCGAGACCGACAGGCCGGAGAGGTATCGCCACAGTTCGTCGTCGGAGAAGTATCGGTGTACGCGGACGTCGACTTGCGCATCGTCGCCGTAACGCTGAATGTGCGCACCGCCTTGGGGTTGAACCAGTATTTGTTGTCCGGGTCGAAGACCTCGTCGTGCACGTTGATCTGCAACACCGCGCCGGGCAGCGTCCTTACGGTTTCGCTGAGGGTGTCGAGCACCGGGAACAGATCCATATTGGCGCGCAGACTCTTGGCATGCACTCCCACGACGAACGGGCCGGGCGTGCGCGGACGTTCCATCCAACGCCGTTCGACGACGTGAGGGTGCGGCAGGACCGTCGGGCGTCGACCCCACTGCCGGTGGATGTAGTCGGCCGCCCCCGGGGTGAGGGTGACGAGTTCGTCAGCCGACGGGATCAGCACGTCGAGCTGCTTATGGTGGTCCCCGGGCTCCGAATGGTGAGGATTACGCAGATCGTGCACCGTGTAGACGAGCGGCTTGCGATGCCGGGCGAGTTCGGCGACCACATCCTGCAATTGCTCCGCGCTCACCGCATCGAACCCGAAGTGAAGATGGAAGACGTCGAATTCGGTGTGGTGGTCGTTCACCCAGCCGGGTTCGAGCATCAACGGCGGCCACCAGCTCCCGGGGATCTTGCGTCCATCTTCCGGCACCGGATCTGCAAGCCGGGTCACGTCGTCGCCGTCCGGACATGCGAGGTGCCGCACGTAGACGTGCGAGGCGGGCACGGACGCAACACGAACTGTCACACGAACCTGCCTTCTTCTGGGGCGCCCTCTCGGCGACTGCGCGCGGGCGCATTTTCTGCTGCTCCTGGTCTTCGAACGGGATACCCGGGCCGACGGGTCTCTACACCGGAGAGGTAGTACCGCCGCACTCATGCCCGATTCGGGTGATCTGGCTAGGGTGGCAGGTAACGACCATCGAACGAAGGGACCGGTATGGGTGTCAGCTTGGCCAAGGGTGGAAACGTCTCGCTTTCGAAGGAGGCACCGAACCTCACGGCAGTGACGATCGGCCTGGGCTGGGACGTCCGCGCAACCACAGGCACCGACTTCGACCTCGACGCCAGCGCTCTGGTCGCGGGAGCGGGCGGCAAGGTGCTCTCCGACCAGCACTTCGTGTTCTACAACAACCTGCGTTCGCCCGACGGCGCTGTCGAGCACACCGGCGACAATCTCACGGGTGAGGGCGACGGCGACGACGAATCGATCAACGTCGACCTCGTCGCCCTGTCTGCGGACGTGCAGTCGATCGTGTTCCCGGTGTCGATCCACGACGCCGACGCGCGCAGCCAGTCCTTCGGTCAGGTCCGCAACGCGTTCATCCGCGTCGTCGATCGCTCCAACGACCGCGAACTCGCCCGCTACGACCTGACCGAGGATGCCTCCACCGAGACTGCGATGGTGTTCGGTGAGCTGTACCGGCACGGCGGCGAGTGGAAGTTCCGTGCCATCGGACAGGGCTATGCGTCCGGGCTCGCGGGTATCGCGCGGGACTACGGCGTGAACATCGGCTGAGCGCGCGGACGGAAAGGCAAAGGTGGGGTGCCCGGCGTCTGCCGGGCACCCCACGCGTCGTTTTCGGCCGGGCTCAGTCCTCGATCCAGAGCTCCTCGGGTAGCGGCGAGGCCAGGGTGTAGAGCCGCAGCCCGTGAACGTCCTCGCCCATCATCACGGACGGCGTGGACCGGACATACCAGACTCCCGGATGGAGTTCGGTGATCCGTTGCTGGACGACTTCATAGGCCTGGGTGCGTTCGTCGATCGTCTCCGCGGTTCGGCCTGCATCGAGTGCTTCATCGAGTCGAGGGTCGGAAACCCCCATGAAATTGCCGGTCGACTCGGAGTGGAACGCTGTCCAGAGCGCGTAGTCCGGGTCCTGGGTGATCGCCGACGAGACCATCATGTCGAAATCGTGCGCACCGGCCCTCGCGGCGCCCGTGGGGAAGTCCACCACTTCGACCTCCACCGAGACGTTGTCGTAGGCGCCGAGCTGTGCTTGCAGGGATTCGGCGGTGGCCACATTGTCGACGCCGGTGTATGTCGTGAACGTGAACTCGACGGGTTTTCCCTCGGCGGCCAACTCGTCGAACAACGCCTGAGCGGTCGCTTTGTCCTGCTCCGGTAGCGGGATATCGGAATAGAACGGTGAGTCCGCCGGGAAGAGAGTATGCGGCACTTCGCCGTCACCGTTGAACACGACGGAGTTGATCATGTCGCGGTCCACGGCCAGCGCGACCGCCCGGCGAGCACGCACGTCGTCGAACGGCGCGCGTCGAAAGTTCATTCCCAGGTACTGCCCGCCGCCGGCAGACACGGTGGAAACCTGTGCTCCCGAGTTCTGGGCCCTGGTGATGCTCGATGGATTGGTTTCCGCAGAGAGGTCGGCGTCGCCGGTGGTGATCGCGTTCACCCGCTGGTTGGTGTCCGATACCGAACGAATCGTAATCGCGTCGAGGTAGGGCTTGGGCGCATCCCAGTAATCCGGGTTGCGTTCGAGTTCGATTGCACCCTGCCGCATCCATCGCGTGAGCTCGAACGGTCCGGCCCCGACAGGCGCTTCGTCGAATGCTGCTCGGCCCTTCTCGAGCGCGGCAGGTGATGCGATCCAGTTCATGGATGTGGCCAGCATCCCCTGCGGGAAGCTGGGATTCGGTTCGTGCAGAACGACCTTCAGCGTGGTCGCGTCCACCACTTCGGTAGTTGCGATCTGTGAAGCCTGGCGGACGGCGGTGGAGCCGAGTGCCGGGTCGCGGAGCCGCTCCCAGTTGAACTGGACGGCGGCAGCGTCGAGCGGCGTGTCGTCGGTGAACATGAGACCTGGCCGAAGCGTGAGCTCGTAGGTGGTACCACCGTCGGTGCTGTCGAATCCTGACGCCATGGTGTATTCGATTTCGTTGGTGTCGGGATCATTGATCATCAGGTTCCCGTAGAGGGCGTTACCCAGCATGGGCTGGTGCACCCATGTATTGGAAAGACCGGCGGGATCGAGTGTTCTGGGCTCGCCGATCTGCAGAACGCTCAATTGCCCTCCGGGCACCGGGTCGCCTGCGACGGACGGAGCGGGTGATTCGCTCGGGCTCGAGCCGCACGCGGTGAGGAGTAGCACCGAGAGGGTGGTGAAGAGCACGGTCGTTGCGAAATGGGGTCTGATCATCATCAACCTCTCGGGCGGCTTACCGAACGGGCGAAGCGCAGAGGGCGGACGGCGGATGCCGGACGCGTCGGAATCGATCCGAAAGTAAGCCTCGAACTCCGGTTAAGTCAACCGTTCGAACCCAAACTGCTGAAAATTTCCCGGAATAGAAATTTCTCGATTCGAACGGTTGACTTAACTGTGAACCGGGGATAGCTTGCGAGAATCGATCGACTGAAACCGGAGACCGGAACTGTGAAAGACTCGAAGAGCATGCAGGATTCGAATCCTCTGCAGCCTGTCGACGGATCGAAGACCAGATTGCTTCTGATCTCGGCGGCCGAGAAGCTGGTGGCCGAGAACGGGCCGGAAGGCGTGTCGTCACGACAGATCGCGGCAGCTGCCGGGCAGACCAACAATTACGCGGTCCAGTATCACTTCGGAAGCAAAGAAGGATTGCTCGACGCAGTATTCGCTCATCGTCTCCAGCGCGTCGATGCGGTGCGTGCCGAACTGTTCGAAAGCGCGATGTCCAGTGGAGAAGAGCCGTCGGTGAGGAAGTGCCTCGACGTCGTGCTTCTTCCCTTGGCCGACGAGGTACCCGACCCGGACAGCCGATACGTCGGTTTCCTCACTCGTGTGTTCCTGTACCGGTTCAACGAGATTCCAGCGTGGTTCGGCGGCGGCGAACGGCCGATCAGTCCGATCGCGATTCGCGTGGCAGAGATGATCAGGGCGCAGATGTCGTACGTACCGGCGGCCCTCCGGAACCGGCGGATTCACATCGTTCTTGCCAACTGCCTGCTCGCTCTGGCGAGTTTCGAACAACAACTGTCGAACGGTGAGACTCCGGAGCTGCCGTTCGACGTCTTCGTCACCGACCTGCTGGACACTGCCGCGCAGGCGCTTGCCACACCCCTGTCGGAAGCGACGGCCGCTGCTTTGCGCGCACACGAGAACCGATCGGAAACTTCATGAGCATTCCCCTGAATCGGGCCCCCGAAGGGGCACCGAATATCGTCGTCATCCTCCTCGACGACCTCGGATTCGGGCAGATAGGTTGCTACGGGTCCGATATCGCGACTCCGAACATCGACCGGCTCGCTTCGGGTGGGCTGCGATTCAATCGTTTTCATGTGACGGCACTGTGCTCACCCACTCGTGCGGCGCTGCTCACGGGCCGTAACCACCACGCCGTGGGGATGGGCTTCCTCTCCGACATTCCCACTACCGAACCGGGGTATACCGCGAGTATCCCTCCGACGGCCGCGGCATTGCCGCGGATCTTGCGGGACGCCGGCTGGAGCACCATGGCGGTGGGAAAATGGCACCTGACGCCGCCGGGCGAACGGAGCAGCGCGGGGCCGTTCGATCGGTGGCCGCTCGGGATGGGTTTCGAGAAGTACTACGGTTTCCTTCGCGGCGACGCCAATCATTGGGCGCCCGAGCTGGTGCGCGACAACACCTATGTCGCCCCTCCGAGCGGACCAGGAGATGGGTACCACCTGACCGAAGACCTCGCCGACGAGGCAATTCGGATGGTCGTCAGCCAGCAGGAGTCGGCGCCCGGGAAGCCGTTCTTCCTGTATTTCGCGACCGGGGCCATGCACGCGCCGCATCATGTCGAACGGTCGTGGGCCGATGCCTACGCAGGGCAGTTCGACGGCGGCTGGGAACGTTGGCGAGCGGAGGTGTTCGAGAGGCAACTCGCAACCGGGGTCGTACCCGCAGGCACGACACTGACCGACCGGCCGTCGTGGGTACCCGACTGGGATTCGCTGACCGATGAGGAGCGCCGGGTCTACGCGAGGATGCATGAGGTCTACGCAGGCTTCCTCACCCACACCGACGCACAGATCGGGCGGGTCGTCGACAGTCTCGACAAGCTCGGGGTCCTCGACAACACACTGATCTTCCTGATGTCCGACAACGGTGCCAGCGCCGAAGGTGGGGTCGGCGGTACGCACAACGAGCACAGGTTCACGCATCACATCCGCGACGACGTCTCGGAAAGTGCGGCACTCCTGGAGGATTGGGGCGGACTCGACGGATATCCGCACTACGCGTGGGGATGGGCATGGGCAGGCAACACGCCGTTCCGGCTGTGGAAGCGCTACACCTGGCTCGGCGGCACCCGCGTTCCCATGATCGTGCACTGGCCCAGCGGAATCCGCGACGCCGGTGGGGTTCGTGATCAGTTCGCCCATGCGATCGACATTCTGCCCACGATCCTCGACGCGTGCGGCGTGACGATGCCGGATACGGTCGGCGGTGTCGATCAACTCCCGGTCGATGGCGCGAGTCTGCTCCCGTCGTTCGAGGATGCTGCGTCGCCGCCGCCCCGAACGACCCAGTACTTCGAGATGCTCGGATCCCGCTCGATCATCGCCGACGGATGGAAGGCCACGACCGACCATGTATCGAAAGGTGTTCTCGACGAGGAACTCCTGATGGAGGGGAGCAGGGACTTCGACACCGACGCCTGGTCGTTGTTCCGCCTCGACGAGGACTTCTCCGAGGCGCACGATGTATCCGGCGAACACCCGGCCGTCGTCCTGGCCCTCGAACGCCAGTGGTTCATCGAGGCAGACCGCAACAACGTGACCCCGCTCGCCGACAGCCTGAGGGGTCGAGGGGCGGGCATCAGGCCGCGACATTATCCGGTCCCCTCGGTGCTCACCCTGTACCCGGAGGGCGGGCCCATCTCCGACGACTCGCTGCCACGGATGACCGGTGGTGGTCGTGTCCTCGCCGACGTGGATGTGCTCGCAGGAGACGCCGAGGGGGTTCTGTTCGCGCTGGGCGACTGGACCGGCGGATTCGCCGGGTTCGTGGACCGCGGCATCCTGACGGTGGTCGCCGCGACACCGGGCGGAGAGATCCGAGTGGTCGCGGATCGGCCGCTGACGGCAGGACGGCACAGCGTCGGATGTGCATTCCGGCCCGCACCGAACGGGTTGCTGAGAGTCGAAGCGGTCATCGACGATGCCGTCGTCGGGGCCGCCGACAGCAACCACGAACTGCCTCACGCGTGGCAGCACGGTGGCGCATCGTTGACCCTCGGACACGACAGGGGGCTGCCCGTGTGCAAAGACTACGAACCGCCGTTCGCGTGGAACGGCGTGCTCCATCGAATCACCGTCGAAACGACCGGAAGCCGACCGGTAGCGGAGAAGGACGTCATCCGATTCGCGATGCAGATCGATTGACAATACCGATGAAAGGAAGTCGCACCATGATCGACTCGTCCGTAGGAACCCCCGTCTCCACAGGAACATCCGCCGACGCCGCATTCGAGATCTACGCGAACGGGGGAATCACGGTCCATAAGGTCGGCCACCGACTCGGGGCCGTCATCGACGGCGTCACGCTCTCCGGAGACGTCTCCGACGAAACGTCTCTCGCAATCAGGTATGCGCTCGCCGTGAACAAGGTGATCTTCTTCCGTGGCCAGCACCACCTGACCGACGAGATCCAATACGAGTTCGGTGAGCGAATCGGCGTTCCGACCACAGCGCATCCGTCCCTGGGCGCCGACGACAGAAAAACACTGGTCCTCGAAGGAGCCGCGAGTGGCTGGCACACCGACGTCACCTTCGTCGACAGGATCCCCAAGGCATCGGTTCTTCGTTCGGTGAAAGTGCCGCCCTACGGAGGTGCCACGACGTGGGCGTCGACCACTGCCGCCTATGAGCAGTTGCCCGACCCGCTGCGCCTGCTCGTCGAGAATCTGCGGGCGGTGCATTCCAACCGTTCCGACTATGCCGCAGCGCTCGCTCCCGAACAGTTGAGCGGAAACTACTCGAAGTCGAAGGAGGACTTCCGGAGTGGATTCGCGAGGCTGCCGTTCGAGACCGAGCACCCGGTGGTGCGTGTACACCCCGAAACGGGGGAGCGAAGCTTGCTCCTCGGCCACTTCGTCCGCGATTTCGTCGGCCTGAAGGCCTCGGAGACCAGCGTCCTGTTCTCGTTGCTGCAGAATCGCATCACGAAACTCGAAAACACAGTGCGGTGGGCCTGGGCGGACGGAGACGTCGCCATCTGGGACAACCGCAACACTCAGCACTACGGTGTGGCCGACTACGGCGACCATCCCCGGGAGCTGCGACGAACGACCCTTGCGGGGGACGTGCCGGTGGACGTGCACGGCAACACCAGCCGAGTCCGTGAGGGCGACGCCTCGTCCTATTCCGTGGTCGACAATCCAGTGCGGCTACCGGGATTCGCAAGCGTATAGAAGTGGACTCGTCTCAGCGCACCAGTTTCCACTTCGTCTCGTGGCGGTAGAAGGTCGACCGCTTGAGCGCGCGAGAATTGGGGACACCGTCGCGGGTGAGGAAAGCCTCGGGAGAACCGAGCTGGACGGCCCTGCCGGTGAGCCACTTGTAGCCGCCGAACCATCGGGCCCGGTCGACGGCGGCGCGTAGTCCCGGCATCTGTGGAGTCGGCTCGATCCGGATGCCGGGCACCGTGCCGGAGAACAAGCGGGTGTCGTCGACGTATGCCTCACCCACGAGCCCGTTCTCGTCGCCGCGGACGAGCGCGCGCCCCACGAGAGCCACCCCCGCGTCGTCGCGGATGAGCGGGATCGACTTGGCCTCACCCTGTAGTGCAATGGACGCGGCCTTCGAACCGGTGCGCAATCCGTAGGCTTCCGTCGCGGGTGTCCGCGACTCGGGGACGAACGCGACCTCGACCCCGAGGCGGTCGGTGCGCATCAGCCGTGTCAGTGTTGCCGCGAATGCAGCGTCGTCGCCCACGATGATCAGTCGGGGATCGTCCACCGACTCGATGTGGGCGAACACATCCTCGAAGTCGTCCTTCTCCGGAATCGCAGGAGCCGACAGCGCGGTTACTGAGGTGAGTGCCAAGGGGAGTGGCACATCGCCGCATCTGAGCACTACCGGGGTCAACTGATCTCCTTGCTGGTCACGATCGGGCGGCCGTCGGTCAGGCGTCCACTGTAATCCGAACCGGTGCCGGTCGTGGGGACCCCGGATCGTGGCGGGCCGGGCAGAGTAATCGGATACCGAAACCGGAGCTCGGTCGAAGGTGGACTACACTGTGGTCCCGGCTGCTGCCCGGAATCGGGCAGGACCCTGCAGGCGAGACCGCCCGCACGAACAACCTGCTTGAGGAGCGCGAGATGCCGGCAATCGTCCTGATCGGAGCCCAGTGGGGCGACGAGGGCAAGGGCAAAGCAACCGATCTGTTCGGCGGACGTCTGCAGTGGGTCGTGCGCTACCAGGGCGGGAACAATGCAGGCCACACCGTCGTGCTGCCGAACGGTGACAAGTTCGCGCTGCACCTGATCCCGTCGGGCATCCTCACGCCGGGCGTCACGAACGTCATCGGAAACGGTGTCGTCGTCGACCCGGGCGTGTTGCTCGACGAGCTCGCAGGCCTCGAAGAGCGCGACGTCGACACCTCGCGTCTGCTGCTCTCGGCCGATGCTCACCTGATCATGCCGTACCACGTGGCCATCGATAAGGTCACCGAACGTTTCCTCGGCGCGAAGAAGATCGGCACCACGGGCCGCGGTATCGGCCCGTGCTACCAGGACAAGATCGCGCGTGTCGGTGTCCGCGTCGCCGATGTCCTGGACGAGAAGATCTTCACCCAGAAGGTCGAGGCGGCTCTCGAGTTCAAGAACCAGGTGCTCGTCAAGATCTACAACCGCAAGGCTCTCGACCCGCAGCAGGTCGTCGACGAGGTCCTCGGCCAGGCCGAAGGATTCAAGCACCGCATCGCCGACACTCGTCTGCAGCTGAACGAGGCGCTCGAACGCGGCGACACCGTGCTGCTCGAAGGCTCGCAGGGCACGTTGCTCGATGTCGACCACGGCACCTACCCGTACGTGACGTCGTCGAACCCGACCGCAGGCGGCGCGGCTGTGGGCTCGGGCATCGGACCCACGAGGATCACCACGGTCCTCGGGATCCTCAAGGCGTACACCACGCGTGTCGGCTCCGGTCCGTTCCCGACCGAGCTGTTCGACAACCACGGCGAATATCTGGCCAAGCAGGGTGGTGAGGTCGGCGTGACCACCGGTCGCGCGCGCCGCACCGGCTGGTTCGACGCAGTCATCGCCCGCTACGCCACGCGCGTCAACGGCATCACCGACTACTTCCTCACCAAGCTCGACGTGCTGTCGGGTCTAGACACCGTGCCGATCTGCGTCGGCTACGAGGTCGACGGTGTGCGCGTCGACGACATGCCGATGACGCAGACGGACATCCATCACGCCAAGCCCATCTACGAGGAGATGCCCGGCTGGTGGGAGGACATCTCCCATACCCGCACCTTCGAAGAGCTTCCCAAGAACGCACAGAACTACGTGCTGCGTCTCGAGGAGCTGTCCGGCGCGTTCATCTCGTGCATCGGTGTCGGGCCGGGCCGCGACGAAACGATCGTCCGGCGCGACATCCTCGCCTGACCGGAACATTTGCCCGGAAACGCCGAATGCTGGACGCGACCAGGATGGACGCGCGACAGTGGAGTGCATGTTTCGTACAGCAGAGGTGAATGCAGCGGGGCCGGGTAGGGCGCGTTCGAGAGCTCTCATGGTCGCCGTCACCGCCGCGGGACTGATCGCGGCGGGGCAAGGCACCGCGCATGCACAACCGGAATCGACGCCGCTCTCGCCTGCCTACACGATCGGCCACGGATCACTCGGGTCGATCGCGATATGTATCGGCCGGCTCGATCTCGAGGTGTACCCGTCCGCGGACGGCCCGCAGCCGTACGTGGTGCGGTTCGAGAGCAACTTCGTCGGTGTCACACCCGTGTGCATGGTCGATGGCACATTCACGTGGCACAACATCGACACTGGCGCCTCCGGGTCGGACGACTGGGCGCTGTCCGGCTGGGATGGGCCGACCGCGGGCACCGTGCGCTACTTCGACCCCGGTCCGGGACGCGTGGAGGTCACTATCTCCCCGTCGACACCGCACCTGCCGGGCGGGGGCGAGTTCACGGCGTCCTGAGTGCGAATCTTCGAGGGAGACAAGGAATTACAGGCGATTCTCGGTCCGGTCGTGTTTCTCGACGAAACTCAGGAAGCGCGGGATCACCTGGTCGGGATTCGCCCACAGTAGGTCGTGTCCCACTCCCGGCTGAATCTCGACGTCGGCGGACGGGATGTGCTTGCGGACGCGCGCTGCCTGGATCTCGGGGTTGTTGGTGATCGTCTCGGCGCCGAACAGGACCAGCAGCGGCGCTGCGACACGGGCCAGTTCGTCGTCGGTGATCGTGCGCTCCCACGGCACGCCCATCCGATACTTCAGTCCGGCCACGATCATCGCGAATTCCTCGTCGGTGTGCTCGTATCCGGGCATCATCCACTTGTTGAACTTCCGGAGTCGCTCGGGCGTCGGCCGGATTCCCATGACGAGGAACTTCAACAGGACGCTCGCGCGCGGCCGGGCGAAAGTCGCGCCGCCCGGTTCGAACAGCGTCACGCTCGCCAATCGCTCGGAATGGTGTACGGCGATGTTCATCGCTATCCAGGCGCCCATTGAGTTTCCGGCGAGGTGGATGTGCTCTTCACCGAGCCCATCGAGTAGTTCGACCATCCACCGGGCCAGATCTGCGCCGTTCCCGAGTGGTGCTGTCTGTGTGCTGCGTCCCGCCCAGCCGACGACGTCCGGTGTGTAGACGACATGGTCGCGGGCGAGGTCCTCGATGAAGGGAGCCCAGATCTGCCCGTTGCCGGAGATTCCCGGGAGTAGGAGCAGCGGTACACCGTCCCCGTTCCCGGATCGGCGCAGATACGTTGTGCCGAAGGGTGTTTCGATGTCGATCTCGGTCGACGGTATGGGCCATCGCGACGCGAAGGTGTCGTACGCGCGCATGAATTCGTCCCTGGCCTCGTTGTTCTTGAACTGCCCGATCTTCGGCATGCGTCCCCTCCATTTTTCATGGTATGTACGTATCACGTTTATGATACGCACATACCAGCAAGATGAGGAACGTCCGGAACGAAAGGCTGAGCAACCCGTGCCACGATTGGTCGACCATGAGGTGAGGCGACGGGAGATCACCGACGCCGTACGCCGTGTCATCGTCTCGGGCGGAATGGAAGGAGTGACCTTCCAATCGGTCGCGGCGGAAGCGGGGATTTCCGTGCGGCTCGTCCAGTACTACTTCGGAACCAAGAACGAGTTTCTCCTTGCTACCCACAGATCGGTGATGGAAGACGCCGGCGTCAGGTTCGGTGAACGACTGGCGGCACGCACTGCTGCGGCGCCGCGTGAAGCGATCCGCACGGTTCTCACCGAATTGCTTCCGCTCGACGATCGACGCCGAGAAGAGGCGATCGTGCTCGGAGCATTCAATTCGGCGGCGATCGTCGGCCGAGGTCTCGCCGCGGAGGAGACCCATGCGGCACCGCGCGCGCTCGTCACGATCGTGACCCACCATCTGAGGCGGGCTGGGAATCCGGACGGCACGACCGATCTCGATGCCGAACTCGTCCTCGCCGCGGTCGGTGGTCTCGCCCAGGGCATGTTGTCGGGCGTCTACACCGGCGAGCGCGCGGTCGAACTCGTCGACCACTTGCTCGACCGAACGCTGCATCATTCCTGATCTTGACTCTCGAGGATCATGTCGTGTTCACGGCATGTTGGCATCGACACGGGACCGTCGCTCTCGCCTTGTCGTACCCTCCCGAGGAGAGAACACGTGTACTTGTCCCGACGTGCCTTGCTCCGCAGCTCGGCCATCGGCCTGCTGGCGGTTCCCGCAGCGGCCTGCTCGTCTGCTGGATCCGGATCGGCACCGGCTTCCTCGCCGGCGCTGGTTCGACAGCGCCCGACGCTGACTCACGGCGTCGCGGCCGGCGACGTCCGCGGCGACGGCGCACTGATCTGGGCGCGCTCGGACAGCCCGGCAACCATGATTGTGGAGACCGCGAGCTCCGACTCGTTCACGAATCCCACCCGGCATCTCGGCGGGCTACTCACCCCCGACACCGACGGCACCGGACGCCTACGACTCACCGGTCTGCCGTCCGGTGAACAGGTCTTCTACCGGGTGACGCTCGAAGGCGACGACGGTGCCACCTCCGAACCCGTCACCGGCATGTTCCACACGGCACCCAGTGCGCCCGGCGATATCCGGCTGCAGTGGTCGGGCGACACCGCCGGTCAGGGTTACGGGATCAATCCCGACGTCGGAGGCATGGCGGTGTTCGACGTCATGGCCCAGCGCGACCCGCACCTGTTCGTGCATTCCGGCGACGTCGTGTACGCGGACGGGCCGCTCGAGGAGACTGTGACGCTGCCGGACGGCCGCATCTGGCGCAATATCGTCACCGAGGCGAAATCGGCGGTGGCCCAGACGCTCGACGAGTATCGCGGCCAGTACGCCTACAACCTGTCCGATGACAACTACCGCCGCTTCAACGCTTCGGTCGCACAGATCGTGCAGTGGGACGACCACGAGACCGTCAACAACTGGTATCCGGGGGAAATCCTCGACCTCGAGCAGTACACCGAGAAGAACGTCGACGTCCTGGCGGCCCGTGCGTTCCAGGCGTTCCACGAATGGAACCCGCTCGACCCCACCGAAGCCGTCGACGGGCGCGTGTACCGGTCGATCCCGTACGGTCCGCTGCTCGACGTCTTCGTCCTCGATATGCGCACCTACAAGGACGTCAATGGTGTCAATACCGCTGCGGCAGGGCAGATTCTGGGTGCGGAGCAGACGCGCTGGCTCATCGACTCGCTCGCTGCGTCCACCGCGACGTGGAAGATCATCGCGGCGGACCTGCCGATCGGTCTGGTCGTCCCCGACGGCGACACCGCATTCGAAGGGATCGCCAACGGCGACAACGGGCTGCCGTCCGGTCGTGAGAACGACATCGCCCAGGTCCTGTCGGCGATCAAGGCTCGCGGGGTCACCGGGACGGTGTGGTTGACGGCGGACGTCCACTACACCGCGGCACACCACTATTCGCCGGAGCGGGCGGCGTTCACCGATTTCGTGGAGTTCTGGGAGTTCGTCTCCGGCCCCCTCAATGCGGGTGGGTTCGGGCCGAACGATCTCGACGGCACCTTCGGCCCGGAAGCGGTGTTCGTGCATGCGCCGCCGGAGAGCAACTCGTCACCGCTGGACGGGTTCCAACACTTCGGTGAGGTGTTCATCGACGGCGACACGCGGGAACTGCGGGTGGACCTTCTGGACGCGACCGGTGCCATCCTGTTCACCCAGGTCCTGGAGCCGCCCGCCTGAGTGTCCGGCACCTGTTGTCCGGCACCTGCGGCACTGGCTTGCCCTAGGAAGGCCAGTATGCGGGATACTGGACCGGTGATTACGCGTGCGATAGGGGCCGGTTCACTCGTCCGCGACCTCGGAAACTGGCAGGACGCCGGCAATGTTCGGCCGGCCTATCGGGCCCTCGCCGACGGCATCCGCCTCCTGGTGCACGACGGTAGGGTCCCACAGGGTGTGGCATTGCCGAGCGAGCGCGAACTCGCATCTGCGTTGTCGCTGAGCCGCACCACCGTCACCTCGGCGTATTCGGCGCTGCGTGACGAGGGTTACCTGCGCAGCCGGCAAGGCGCGCGCAGCACCGTTGCTATGCCTGCCGGGTCGCGTGCTCGCGGTGCCGTCAAGGTGATGGCAGCACCCGGAAACGACGCGATAGACATGAGCAATGCCTCGCTCCCCGCTCCCGCCGCCGAAATCGAGGCCGCGTACGGACTGGCTTTGCGGTCGATGTCGGCGTACCTGTCGTCACACGGCATGGAACCGATCGGTGTGATAGCGCTGCGCGAGGTGATCGCGCGCCGGTACCGGGAACGCGGGCTTCCTACCTCGCCCGAACAGATCATGGTCACCAGCGGCGCCCAGCACGCGATGCGTTTGCTGCTCGGTGTGCTCACCGATCCGGGCGACCGAGTGATCGTCGATCATCCGACCTATCCGAATGCGCTCGAAGCGATCCGGCGGCACGGTGCGCGTCCGATCCCGGTGCCGGTGCGACCGGAGGCCGGGCCCTCCGGCGGGTGGGACCTCGGAGCGCTCGCCGGTGCCGCCCGCCAGACCGCCGCGCGCACAGCGTTTCTCGTCCCCGATTTTCACAACCCCACCGGTCTGTGTCTCGACGAGGACGGTCGCGCCGAACTTGCGCGCATCATGTACGACGCCCGCATGACCCTGGTGGTGGACGAAACGATGGTGGACCTGTGGCTCGACGCGCCGCCGCCCCCGCCTGTTGCGTCGTTCCCGGCCGGTTCCTCGGTGGTGACGGTCGGATCGACCGGCAAATCCCTGTGGGGCGGGTTGCGCGTGGGATGGATTCGCGCCGACCGCGAGATGATCGTGCGGCTCGCCGGAGCCCGATCGGGTGTGGACCTCGGCACGCCCGTCATGGAGCAGTTCGCGGCTGCGCACCTGCTGTCGGACGTCGACGACCTTCTCGAGCAACGGCGCGCGCAGCTCCGAGAGCAGCGGCAGACGCTGTGTCAGGAACTCGACGACCGCTTGCCCGAGTGGCAGTACGCCCCGGGCCAGGGTGGGATGTCGTTGTGGGTGAGGATGCCGGAGCCGGTGTCGACGGCACTTGCGGCCATCGCACCGAGCCACGGTGTGTTGCTCGCGGCCGGACCGCGTTTCGGAGTGCAGGGGGCATTCGAACGATTCGTGCGATTGCCGTACACACAGCACCCAGGCATGCTGCGGAACGCGGTGGCGGCAGTGGCCGACGCGTATGTACAGCTAGCGCAGGGCGGCGACATCGAGACGTCCCGGCTCGTCGTCTGATCGCTGGGTTCGTTGACCTGTCGGTCAGGCGACCAGATCCGGCCTGTTCCCCGGGATCGGTTTACGGAACACATCCACACTCACGGGCGGGATGAACTGCGGCCGACGCTCGCCGGTCATCTCCACCTCCCACTCGGTGTGATGCATCAACCGATGATGATGACCACAGAGCAATACCAGATTGTCGAGATCGGTATCACCACCATCGACCCAATGGCGAAGATGATGCGCATCCGCCCACGCCGGTGGTGACGAACACCCCGGGAAAGCGCATCCACCGTCACGGACTGCCAGGGCACGTCGCTGCTCCCGACTCGCGGTGCGGCGGGTCTGCCCGTGCGCGAGCGGCACCCCGTGTTCGTCGAGAAGGATCCGGGTGACCTGACAATCACACGCAAGCATCCGGGCAGCGTCGATCGACAACGGCCCGGCCCACGGCTCGGTCGCATATCCATGCTCGGGACTGTTCGCGAATAGTTCTTTCACCGCAGTGTTGGTCGTCAGGTCGTTGATCGACGCGGTGACCGTCACGTGCGGTTTCACGCCGCCTTCGACCGGGACGAGTCCGGCGGCTTCGACGAACTGAAGGAGTTGATCGAACCCGTCGGCGTTGCGTTTCGACGCCGGCCGATCGTCCTTGACGCCATTTACCTCCGGTCGTGGTGTGGCCAGCGGGGACAGCAGATGCCGCAGACGCGCGCCGGTGAGCGCGTCGAACTCGCCTTTGATGACGACCCGGCCGTGCCAGGTGGTCGAGACGAACAGTTCGTTGCGTGAAGAGTCTTCACCCGGTGGTGGTCCGTCGCCGGTGCCAAAGAGGTGTTCGAGTCGGCGGATCAATGCCCGCACGGTCGCTGTGGTCGCGACCTTCTTGCTGGCGTGCTCGATGAGGATGTCGCGGGCCTTCTCGAACTCGCAGGGGTTCATGGTGCGGGGGTAGTGCTGGCAGAAGTAGGCGATCTGCCGTGCCTTCTGTGCATCGAGAAGGCCGGATGAATAGGCTTCGCGCACTTCCGGTTCCAACCGTAAGAGCCGAGCGAGTGTTTCGATGCGGTGGCATTCCCCGAGTTCGAGGTTGGTGGCGGCGCACAGCCAGTGGGCGGGGCTGCGGTAGCCGGGCTCTTTGACGGTGTCGCGTTCGATCATCGCGATGATCAGGTCCACCCGGTGTACCTGCCAGGTATGGATTTCGGCGGAGACGGCGAGCGCCTCGGCCGTCAGTTGTGTGTCGTCGTATTTCCAGAGGTCCCCACCCATGATCGAATTCTATAGAACGCAGATTCGAATTACAAGGAGAAGTGCGAACATTTGTTCTAGTATTTCGAGTGAATGTTCGGCTTCATGGATAGGGGAGAACGACGCGCCCCGCCTGTCGAGCAACATCGAGATCAACACAGCTTCCTGCTGTTGTTCGTCGACCATCGACAGCGCCCGGGCTCGCACAGCCCAGGTCCCGCCGATCATCGCGGGCTCGGTCAACAAGGCGGGTGAAAACGGGATTCGCGGGGTCGCTGACGTCCAGGACCTGTAGCCCGGCGTCGGGCCCGAGAAGCCCGAGAAGATTGGTCGGCCACGTCGAGGCAATGCACAGTTCTTGTAGGTAGGGCCGACCGGTCCGGCCCCGCGACCCTGGTGCTGCTCAGACCCTGGTACTGCTCCGAGGAGCTGCTCACGATGCTGTCGGACGGAACACCGTCACCGCTCGCACGGGCGTGGCGCCCTTACCGGTCGGTCTCGCGGACCCGCCGTGCTGTGTCGGTGGTCGGCGATATCGTGGATACAGGACTCGAGACCGGGTCTGTGTTCGACGAAGTGAGGGTCGATCGTGGCCGCGCAGGATCCGCTGCAGACGCAGCGCGACGCCGGACCCGACGTCGCCGCGGAGTTGGCTGCGGCCGGATTCGTCGAGGCGGAAGAGATCGGCCGCGGCGGGTTCGGAATCGTCTATCGCTGCCGGGAGGTCGCGCTCGACCGGATCGTGGCGGTCAAGGTCCTCACTTCCGATCTCGACATCGACAACCTCGAACGATTTCTGCGCGAGCAGCGCGCGATGGGGCAACTGTCGGGCCACCCGAACATCGTCAACGTGCTGCAGATAGGCACCACAGATTCGGGACGGCCGTACCTGGTGATGCAGTATCACCCCCGCGATTCACTCGACGCGCTGATCCGCCGGTCCGGCCCGCTGCACTGGCACGACGCACTCCAGCTCGGCATCAAACTGGCAGGCGCCCTGGAGACCGCCCACCGGCTCGGCATCGCGCACCGCGACGTCAAACCCGCGAACATCCTGCTCACCCAGTTCGGTGAACCGCAGCTCACGGATTTCGGGATCGCCCGAATACGCGGGGGATTCGAGACTGCGACCGGTGAAGTCACCGGTTCGCCCGCCTTCACCGCACCGGAAGTGCTTTCCGGTCGCGCCCCGACCCCCTCCTCCGACGTCTACAGCCTTGCAGCGACGACCTTCTGTGCACTCACCGGTCACGCGGCGTTCGAACGCCGCAGTGGCGAGCGCGTCGTCGCACAGTTCGTACGCCTGACCACACAGCCGATTCCGGATCTGCGGGCAGATGGAGTGCCAGGCGAGTTGTGCGCGGCGATCGAGCAGGCCATGTCGGTGGACCCCGATTCCCGACCCGAGACCGCGGCCGAATTCGGCGAGATCCTGCGCACTGTGCAGGCCGAACACGGTTTGCGTGTCGATGATCTCGCGGTTGCGGACGCCCTGAAGGACTCCGGCACGGCTGCGGCTCACACGGCAGCGTCCGCCGCGACGAGCGGGCGGGTGCGCACGCGGCGCACAGGCAGTCGATCGACCACTCCGCCTGCCCCGGCGACGAGGTTCCGCCCGCCGGTTCCGTCCAAGCGTCTCGTCGCACGCTGGTCGTTGCTGGATCTGCTCGGTGAGCAGCACCGCCGCAGGCTCGTCGTGGTGCATGCGCCGCCGGGCTTCGGGAAGACGATGTTCGCCATCGAATGGCGGTATCAACTCGACGATCAGGGTGTCGCGGTGGCGTGGCTCAACGTCGACCACGACGACAACAACGTCGTCTGGTTCCTCGCGCATCTGATCGAGGCGATCAGGCAGGTGCGACCCACCCTCGCGCAGGAACTGGGTCAGGCGCTCGACGAACACGGCGACGATGCCGAACGCTACGTGCTCACCTCTTTGATCGACGAGATCCACACCGCTGCAGAACGACTCGTGGTGATAATCGACGACTGGCATCGTGTCACCGACCCGGCGACGATCGCAGCGTTGGCATTCTTGCTCGACAACGGGTGCCATCACCTCCAGGTCATGGTGGTCGGACGTACCCGTGCGGGGCTGCCGGTGAGTCGCATGCGGGTGCTCGACGAGCTCGTCGAGATCGATCACCGCATGCTCACTTTCGACATCGACGAGACCAAGAAGTTCCTTGGGCGACATCTCGATACGGAGCTCGACGACGCCACCGTCGCCGATCTCGTCGCAGCAACCGAAGGCTGGCCCGCGGCCCTGCAGTTGGCATCGGTGTCGTTGCAGGGGCACGACGATCCGGCGCATCTGGTAGCGCACCTGTCCGGTCGGCACCGCGGTATCGGGCAGTTCCTCACCGAAAATGTCCTCACCTCACTCGACGACGAACTCCTCGACTTCCTGCTCACCGCGGCGGTGACGGAACAGACGTGCGGGAGCCTGGCGTCGGTATTGAGCGGCCACGGGCACGGTCAGGCGATGCTCGAAGACATCGAGGACCGCGATCTGTTCCTGCACCGCGTCGACGAGGACGGACGGTGGTTCCGCTTCCAGCCGCTGTTCGCCGAGTTCCTGCGACAACGACTCGAACGCGACTTTCCGGAGCGCATGCCCGGACTTCACCGGACTGCAGCACAGTGGTTCGAACAGCATGCGATGACCGGTGAAGCCGTCGACCATGCCCTCGCGGCTGCCGACGGCGACTACGCGGTCGACATCGTCGAACGTCACGCCCGAGACCTCCTGGCCGATGGCCGCGCCACCACATTGGTGGGGTTGGTCTCGAAGCTTCCGCGCGGGGCCGTGGCGGTCCGGCCGCTGCTGCAGCTGGCCCTGGCGTGGGCCTACGTCGTCACCCACGACACCGAACGCGGTCAGCGTGCGCTCGCGAGGGTCGAACGTGGTCTCGACGCGGACCGGATCATCGGCGACGAAGCCGTCGACGCCGCCATCGAAGTGGAAGTGGTGCGGAGCATCCTCGACGTGCGGCGCGACCGAACCGGCGCCGCCGACGGGCTCGTCGAGAGACTCCTGGATCGCGCCGACACACTCGCACCGATCGTCGTGTCGTCGGGTCTCAACGCCGCGACGTTCGACGCCGTCTACCGCGGCGAATTCTCGAAGGCGCGGCAGTTGCAGGATCTCGCAGCTCCCTACCACGATCTCAACGCCGGGCCGTACAACCTCATGCACGGCAACGCGCTCCTCGGACTCGCCGCACGCGAACAACTCGACCTCGATGCGGCGGGCGATCTACTGCGAGAGGCCTGGCGCTTGTCGCGACTCGGCAGCGGACCGCACTCGTCGTCGGCCTTGCTCGCCGGGTCGGTGCTGGGGGAGTACCTGTACGAGCAGGGAGATCTCGACGAGGCCGAACGACTACTCGACGACGGCTACGAGCTGGGGGCCGAGGGCGGCGTCGTGGATTTCAAGATTGCGCGGTATGTGATCGGTGCTCGGGTGAAGGCGCTGCGCGGCAGGCATGACATCGCGGCGACCCGATTGGAGGACGGTGCGCGCGCTGCCGCGACGATGAAACTGGACCGTCTTGCTGCGGCCGTCGAGAACGAACGTGTCCGGTTGGGGTACCCGATCGCACATCCACGGCCGGTCGCCGAATACGGCCGACCCCGTCCCGAGACGGGAATTGCGTTGCACACCGCCCAGATCGAGGAGGATACCGCGATCCGGTTGCTACTCACTGATCCCTCGCCCGAGCACGTCGTGCTCGCCCACCGGTGGGCGAGCGAGTGGTTCGTGTTGCTGCAGCAACGCGGATTCCTGCACCGCGCGCAGCGTGCTCTCGAACTCGTCGAAGAGTGCGAAAAGCACGGTGCCACCCCGGATCGCGACTGATCCGGGGTGGCAGCGAATCATTGCGCTCGTCTGGTCAGACCCAGAGGGTCGTGATGTCGGTGGCCTCGCCGGCAGGCGCGGCCGGTGTGCCCGCCGGGGTGCGGGAGAACCGCGGAGCGGGAGCGTGTTGGGTGATGCCCTCTAGCTCGATGAGCGACCCCCGTGCAGCGATGTGCTCATTCGCGGGTGCCTCAGCGAAGGTGAGTACGGGGGAGACGCACGCGTCGGTGCCGAGGAAGATCGCCGACCACTCGTCGCGCGTCTTCGACAGGAACTTCTCCGTGAACAACTTCTTCATCTCCGGCCACGACGACATGTCGTTCTGGGCGGGCAGCTCGGCTGCGTCGAGGTCGAGACCCTTGAGCAGCAGCGCGTAGAACTGCGGTTCGATCGATCCGACGGCCATGTACTTGCCGTCCTTCGTCTCGTACACCTCGTAGTACGGGGCGCCGGTGTCGAGCATGTTCACACCGCGTTCGTCCGACCATGCACCGCGGCCGCGGAACGCCCACATCATGTGCGACAGTGCCAGCGCGCCGTCGACCATCGCCGCATCGACGACCTGCCCCTTGCCCGACACACCTCGCTCGACGAGCGCGGAGAGAATGCCGAAGATCAGGAACATCGAACCGCCACCGAAGTCGCCGACCATGTTCAGCGGCGGCACCGGACGTTCACCCTTACGGCCGATCGCGTGCAGCACGCCCGTGAGGGAGATGTAGTTGATGTCGTGGCCGGCCGCGTTCGCCAGCGGACCTGCCTGACCCCACCCCGTCATCCGGCCGTACACGATCCGAGGGTTGCGTTCGAGTACCACGTCGGGGCCCAAGCCCATGCGTTCGGTCACTCCGGGACGGAAGCCCTCGATGAGCACGTCGGCGCGCTCGAGCAGCGAGAGTACGTTCTCGATGTCATCGGGGTTCTTGAGGTCGGCCTCGATGATGCGGCGGTTGCGCTGGATCGGATCGCGTGCGCCTTCCGGCGGGATGCCGCCGGGACGCTGGACCGTGACGACGTCGGCGCCGAGATCGGCGAGCAGCGTCGCAGCGTGCGGTCCGGGGCCGAGCCCCTTGAACTCGACGACGCGGATACTCGCGAGGGGACCCTTCTTCTCAACTGCTTCAGCTGACACTCGTCGAACCTCACTCCGGTGCGTAGGGACTAACGCCTCGGAGAGTACCTTAGCGAGCGTTCAACATATGGGTTGCGTCACTGCTCGTACAGGTCGGCTTCGCCGAGCCCGGTCGCCTCGAAGGCGTCCTGCAGGTCGGCGTGGCGTACGACCGTGACGACCTGGTCCTCGACCACACGGAAGGCGATGGCTTCCTCGACCGGCGTATCAGGGTCGGACGCCCAGGTCGACGTCTCTTCGACGACGACGATGCCGTGGTGCACGAACATACGTCCCATCTCGAGGGTCACGCCCGACGAGGTCGCCCATTCGCGCAGTTCGTCGAGGCCTTGGTCGGGATCATCGTCATCGGTGGGCAACACGATGTCGTCGCTGGACAACTCCACAAGGGTCTCGATGTCGTTGCTGTTGACGGCATCGTGCCAGGCCAGAACGGTCGCGATCTCCGAGGTGCTCATAGGTCCAAGACTAGGTGAACGCGGTCGGTGTCAACACGAATGTGACCCGATCTGTTGCCGACCGAGGCGCGTACGGAGCAGAGTGGTGCCATGACGATCAGCGGCCAACTCGTGAGCTTCGTGCCCAGCACCGATCTCGATGTCTCGGAGATGTTCTATGTCGACACCCTCGGCTTCCGGAAGATCGATCGGGACAACTTCACGCTGGTGATCGACGGGGGCGAAGGAGCCCCCGTGCGGGTCACCCTCGTGCAGTCGCGCGGCGAGACCGGTTACACCGCCCTGGGCTGGCGGGTGCTCGACCTCGACGAGACCGTCGAACGACTCCGCTCCAAGGGCGTCGACTTCATTCGGTACACCGGTATGGATCAGGACGACCACGATGCGTGGACCGCGCCCGACGGGCTGCGGGTCGCGTGGTTCCGCGACCCGCACAGCAACGTACTCTCGCTCATCGAGAATCACGCCTGACCCAGGTCACGTCAGGAAGCTCCCCTTCACGAACCCGGCGAGCAGCACCGCGAACCCGCCCATCTCGCCGACGATGAGCGCGGCCATCGCGACGCCCAGACCTCGCGTGGGATGCGCGAACTGGTTGGTGGTGTCGCGCCACGCACCGTGAAGGACGTAACTGGCGATCGCGCCGACGAAGAACACCACGAGCACGGCGGTAGCCGCAAGATTCACCCAGGTCGGCCACGCGCTGAGCTCGACGAAGACAGCCACGAGCAGCGTCGCGAAGGAATACATCAACGCCGAACGGTGCGCGATGTCCACATACGGGTGCGCGAGATGCGTCTCCGATGTTGCCATCTGGCGGTATTTCCACACGCCCAGCGCCAGCGCGAGCAGGAATATCGATCCGGCCGCGAGCAACGTCAGTTCTGTGTCGACCCCCAAGTCCATCCGGCCAGTATGCGATACGAGCGCCGATCAGCTGCAGCCACTGGTGTTCCCACACGACGGGCAGGCGTGACACGATCCCGACCGCTGCATCTGTACGCCGCACTGCATACAGTACGGCGCATCCGAACCGGAGCCGGACCGCGCAGGACCCGACGCAACGTGCCCCTCGCGGGTGTCGGCGGTGACGTGTGCCTCCTCCGAGGCCTGCAGCTCGGGTGCGAGTCCGTCGTGTGCGGCGCGTTCACCACCGGTACGCACACCGAGTTCCATCCGCTCCTCGGTGTCGAGATAATCCACCGCAAGCCTGCGGAAGATGTAGTCGAGTATCGACGACGCGATCCGCAGATCCGGATCGTCGGTGATGCCCGCCGGTTCGAATCGTGTACTGGTGAACGCCCGCACGAATGTGCGCAGCGGAACCCCGTATTGCAGGCCGTAACTGACCGCCATGGAGAACGCGTCCATGATGCCTGCGAGGGTGGAGCCCTGCTTCGACACGCGGAGGAACATCTCGCCGGGACGCCCGTCGTCGTATTCGCCGATCGTGACAAAACCCTTGCAGTCGGCAACCCGGAACTCGAACGTGCGCGAATTGCGGGTGCGCGGCAGACGCTCGCGACGAGCAGTCGCAACCGGAGCAATTGCCGGAGACGACGGTATCGACGTCGACAGTGGCTGCCCGAGTTTGCAGTTGTCGCGATAGACGGCGAGCGCCTTGAGCCCCAGCCGCCACGCATCGAGGTACAGGTCGGCGATGTCGTCTACGGTGGCGGACTCCGGAAGATTCACGGTTTTCGAGATCGCACCCGACAGGAAGGGCTGTACTGCAGCCATCATCGTCACATGTCCGCGCGGCGCAATGGCATTGCTGCCCATCGATGTTGCGAACACCGGATGATGCTCGGTGCGTACATGCGGAGCGCCCGCGAGGGTGTGCTCCCGATCCAGATGAGCGACGATATCGGCGACCTCGGCCGGACCGTATCCGAGTCGCGCCAGTGCTCGTGGCACACTGCGATTGACGATCGACAAACTGCCCCCGCCCACGAGTTTCTTCGTCTTGACCAGGGCCAGGTCGGGCTCGATTCCGGTGGTGTCACAGTCCATCGCCAGGCCGATCGTGCCGGTGGGAGCGAGCACGGTGACCTGGCTGTTCCGCACGCCGTGCTCGGTGCCGTCGGTGACCGCACGATCCCACGCCTGGCGGGCCGCGGCCAGCACGGCCGGAGGGGCGAGTGCGGCATCGATGTCGTCGACCGCACCGCGGTGCCGTGCGAGCACGCCGAGCATCGAGTCGCGGTTCTCGTCGTACCCATCGAACGGCCCCATTCGCTCCGCGAGACGAGCCGACACCGCATAGGCGTGCCCCGTCATCAACGCGGTGATCGCGGCGGCATATGCCCGACCGGCGTCGCTGTCGTACGGAAGACCCGACGCCATCAGCAGCGCACCGAGATTCGCGTATCCGAGTCCGAGTTGCCGGAACCGGCGGGACGTCTCACCGATTTTCTCGGTGGGGTAGTCGGCGCGACCGACGAGAATCTCCTGCGCGGTGAGCATCACCGCGACGGCATGACGGAAACCGTCAACGTCGAACACGCCGTCTTCCCGCAGGAAGGTCAGCAGATTCAGGCTCGACAGGTTGCATGCGGAGTCGTCGAGGTGCATGTATTCCGAGCACGGGTTGGAGCCGTTGATCCGGCCGGTCGACGCAGCGGTGTGCCAACGGTTGATCGTGGTGTCGTACTGCATGCCCGGGTCGGCGCACTCCCACGCGGCAGCAGCGATGCGCTGCAGGAGGTCTCGCGCTCGGACCGTGCGGACGGACTCGCCGGTCGTCACCGCGCGCAACGGCCACTGCGCGTCGTCGACGACGGCCTGCATGAATTCGTCGGTGACCCGCACCGAATTGTTCGCATTCTGATACTGCACCGAATGGATGTCGGAACCACTCAGCCCCATGTCGAACCCGGCGCCCGCGAGCACTCGCGCCTTGCGTTCCTCGATCGCCTTGCAGTCGACGAACTCCTCGATGTCGGGATGCGCGACGTCGAGGATCACCATCTTCGCGGCGCGGCGGGTCTTGCCACCCGACTTGATGGTCCCCGCTGATGCGTCGGCCCCGCGCATGAAGCTGACCGGACCCGACGCCGTGCCACCTCCTCCGAGATGCTCGACGGACGATCGGATGCGTGAGAGGTTCACGCCGGCCCCGGAGCCACCTTTGAAGATCACTGCTTCTTGCCGGTACCACTCGAGGATCGAGTCGATGCTGTCGTCGACGGACAGGATGAAACAAGCGCTGGCCTGCTGAGGAGTGTCGGGCACGCCGATGTTGAACCACACCGGGCTGTTGAACGACGCCTTCTGATGCAGGAGCAGGTGTGTGAGCTCGGCGGCGAACGCGGTCGGGTCGTCGAGGTGACCGTCGGAGGTGCCCCACGCGGTGATCGTGTCGACGATGCGCGCGACCACATCACGCAGCGAATGTTCGCGCGTGGCGGTGCCGAGCTGCCCGCGGAAGTACTTCTGCGTGACGATATCCGTGGCGTTCTGCGACCAGAATTCCGGGAACTCGACGCCCGGTTGCTCGAAGACGACCTCACCGGTGCCGTGGTGGACGATGCGGGCGTCGCGGCGCTGCCAGGTCACCTCGTCGGCGGGATCGACCCCGGGTGTCGTGAACCGGTGGACATCAGCGCGAGCGCGGTGGGCATCGTCGCGAGCGTGATCGGGACGCGCAATCATGGTGCGCCGCCCTGTGCTGCTCGACTGTGGTGCACTGCTCATCGCTTTCCTTCCGGGCGCGGCGACGGTTGCCACATATAGTCCCACCATGGTCCCACCGCGTCCCCGAATATCTCCACGTCTCGGCACTCCGCTGTCGCCGGGCGCCACCCGTGTCCTGCTGCTCGGGTCGGGCGAGCTCGGCAAGGAGGTGACCATCGCATTGCAGCGACTCGGTGTCGAGGTCATCGCAGTGGATCGCTACGCTGACGCCCCCGGCCACCAGGTCGCGCACCGCGCCCACGTCATCGACATGGGCGACCCCGACGCAGTCCTCGCCGTCATCGAGGCCGAACGACCCCACCTCGTGGTCCCGGAGATCGAAGCCATCGCCACCGACGCGCTCGCCACCGTCGAAGAACGCGGCCTCGCCGAGGTGATCCCCACCGCGCGGGCCACACAGCTGACGATGAACCGGGAAGGCATCCGCAGGCTCGCCGCAGAGGAACTGGGCCTGCCGACGTCGCCGTACCGGTTCGCGGACTCCCTCGACGAGATCCGAGCAGCTACCGAGACCATCGGCTTCCCCTGCGTGATCAAACCCGTCATGTCGTCGTCCGGTAAAGGCCAGTCGACGGTGCGTTCGGCCGACGACCTGGACGCCGCGTGGGAATACGCTCTGGCCGGGGGACGCATCAACTACGGCACCGTCATCGTCGAAGGGTTCGTCGACTTCGACTACGAGATCACACAGCTCACCGTGCGCGCCGTCGGCGAATCGGGTGAGGTCGAGACCTACTTCTGCGAACCGATCGGCCACCTGCAGCGCGACGGCGACTACGTCGAATCGTGGCAGCCGCAGCCGATGAGCGACGCCGCGCTGTTCCGGTCGCGGGAGGTCGCGGCGGCCGTGACGACAGCGCTCGGGGGCCGCGGGGTGTTCGGCGTCGAATTGTTCGTCAAGGGCGACGATGTCTACTTCTCCGAGGTGAGTCCCCGCCCCCACGACACCGGCCTCGTGACCATGGGCAGCCAGCGCTACTCCGAGTTCGAACTGCACGCCCGCGCGATCCTCGGGCTGCCGGTGGACGTGGAGCAGTTGCGTCCGGGTGCCTCCGCGGTGATCTACGGCGGACTCGACGCGACCGGTATCGCATTCGACGGACTCGTCGAGGCACTGCGTACACCGGAGACGGATGTGCGCCTGTTCGGTAAGCCCGAATCGTTCCCGCGTCGCAGGATGGGAGTGGCCGTCTCTACCGGCCCGGACGTCGACAGCGCCCGCGAACGCGCGACGCATGCCGCATCGCTCGTTCGCCCGGTCGCGCCGTGAGCGCAGGGGGCGAGCTTCTCGTCGGTCTCGCGATCCTCGTCGGGCTCGTCGGGATCGTCGTGCCGATCCTGCCGGGTGTGCTGCTGATCTTTGCGGCGATCGCGGTATGGGCGTTCATGACCGGCGGCACCGTGGCCTGGGCTGTATTCGCGGTGGCAACGGTCGCGCTGCTGGTCACCGGGGTCGTCAAATACACCTGGCCGGGTAAGCGACTTCAGCAGTCGGGGGTGCCCACGCGGTCGCTGATCATCGGCGGGGTGGTCGGCATCGTCGGTTTCTTCGTGATCCCGGTGATCGGCCTGTTCCTCGGGTTCCTGCTCGGCATGTACGCGTCGGAGGCACAGCGGCATCGGACGCACAAGGACGCGTGGCGCTCGACGGTGGAAGCGACGAAGGCGGTCGGCTTGTCGATGCTCGTCGAACTGCTCGGTGGGCTCGTAGCTGCAGGCGCGTGGCTGGGTGCGGTGTTGTTCGCCTGAGAACGAGACCGGCCGGATGCCGCATCAGTAGATGTGGCATCCGGCCGGAGACGCGGTAGTGCGCAGCGTCTACTTGTGGGGTTCCGAGGCGCGGAACATGTCATCGCGCTCGACGACCTTGACGCGCTCGCGGCCTTCCGCCTCACCGAGGCTGCGCTCGTGCGCATCGAGGCGGTACCAGCCCTGCCACGTGGTGTAGGGCAGGTTCTTCTCTTCGAGGAACTTCACGACGTCGTCCTCGCCCGGAAGTTCAGGAGCGGAGAGGCGGCCCGCCGCGCGATCCTCGAGGAGGTTCGCGACGGTTTCGTTGGCGTCGCCCTTGGTGTGGCCGATCAGGCCAACCGGGCCGCGCTTGATCCAGCCGGTGACGTACGTGCGCGGCATGAACCGGTCGGGACCGTCGACGGTGTCGTCGGCGAGCACGCGTCCGGCCTCGTTGGGGACGGTGCCTGCCTGGTCGTCGAACGGCAGGTTCGCGATGTTCTGAGACAGGTAACCCACTGCGCGGTACACGGCCTGCACGTCCCAGTCGCGGGTCTTGCCGGTGCCGCGCACGTTGCCGGTGCCGTCGAGTTCGGTGCGCTCGGTGCGGAGGCCGACGACCTTGCCGTCCTCGCCGAGAACCTCGGCGGGCGACTCGAAGAAGTGCAGGAACAGCTTGTGCGGGCGATCGCCTGCGTCGCGGATGGCCCAGTCCTGCAGGGTGTTGGCGACCATGTCGACCTGCTTGGAATTGCGGCGCGCCGCCTCGGAGCCTGCGTCGTAGTCGATGTCCTCGGGGTCGACGATGACCTCGATGGTCGGCGAGTGGTCGAGTTCGCGCAGCTCGAGCGGGGTGAACTTGGCCTGGGCCGGTCCGCGACGCCCGAAGACGTGGACCTCGACGGCCTTGTTGTTCTTCAGGCCCTCGTAGACGTTCGGCGGAATCTCGGTGGGCAGCAGTTCGTCGCCGGTCTTGGCGAGCACGCGCGCGATGTCGAGCGCAACGTTGCCGACGCCGAGGACTGCGACCTTCTCGGCCTCGAGCGGCCAGGCGCGCGGAACATCGGGATGGCCGTCGTACCAGGACACGAAGTCTGCGGCGCCGTAGCTGCCGTCGAGATCGATGCCGGGGATCTTCAGTTCCCGGTCGGCGTTGGCGCCGGTCGAGAAGATCACCGCGTCGTAGAAGCGGTAGAGGTCGTCGAGCGTGATGTCGACGCCGTAGTCGAGATTGCCGAGCAGTCGCACGTTCGGCTTGTCGAGCACCTTGTGCAGTGCGGTGATGATGCCCTTGATGCGCGGATGGTCGGGCGCAACGCCGTAGCGGATGAGGCCGAACGGGGCCGGCATGCGTTCGAACAGGTCGATGCTCACCCCGGGATCCTGCGCAGTGTCGGACTTCATGAGTGCATCGGCGGCGTAGATACCGGCGGGGCCGGCACCGACGATCGCGACGCGAAGGGGACGGCTCTGATCAGTCACAGGGGATCAACTACCTCTTCGATGTGCGGACGGACATATCCAGCTTAAATTAAGGCTGCCCTCAGTGGGCGCGCGCAGGTCGCGCGGGATGACGGTGGATGAGAACTCCGGGAAACGTCGGGAGAATCGCTTCAGCGACAACACATGTGGGCACTCACGCGGCACAGGTCGACGGCGAGGCGTCGAACGAGCGGAGTGGTGGCCATGGTCAATTCCTACCTCACTAGGGTTTATTGGCGCAAATGCGGCCGACCGGCGCGGATCTGCCGACGATAGGATGATCCGCATGGCACAACGGCGTGATCCCGAACCCGACCCCGACGGTCTCGACCCGGACGGGCCCACTCGCAGCACGCCCTGGCCGTTCATCGGGGCCGTGCTCGTGATCGCCGTCCTCGCGCTGGTGCTCGTCGTCACGCAGATCCTCTCGCCCGAGGGCGAGAACCTCGACGACAACGAACGGATCACACGCACGACCAGCGACTACGTCAAGGCCCTCAACGCAGATGACGAGGACGTCCTCGTCATTCTCCGCTGCGGCGAACTGAGCCGCGGTGAGGGGCCGCTCGCTGGGGCCGACGGCGACATCGACCTGCAGCGCAGCGACAACGTGGTCATCGACGGCGACAAGGCCACCGTCGACGTCACCACCGCGATCGACGGGGAGTCGACAACCGAGACGTGGCACTTGACTCTCGTCGACGACGTCTGGCGCGTCTGCACTGCCTGATCGACCCGGTGCGATCCTGCGGGTCGTGGACCGCCCACTATCCCGCGTAATCGCTCGGGTCTGACCTGTGAAAAGGTATTCCCGTGAGCTACGCAGGTGATATCACGCCGCAGCACGCCTGGGAGCTGCTGCAGGAAAATCAGGATGCCGTGCTCGTCGATGTGCGCACCGACGCCGAATGGAAATACGTGGGTGTGCCCGACACCGCATCGATCGGGCGCCGCACGTTGTTCGTGGAATGGGTGTCGTATCCGGCCGGGGCCCCCAACGAGCGCTTCGTCGACGAGTTGAAGGACGCTGGGATCAGCGGTGGTCCGGTGATCTTCCTGTGTCGTTCGGGTCAGCGTTCGATCGGCGCCGCCGAAGCTGCGACGGCCGCGGGCCTGGCCCCTGCGTACAACGTTCTCGAAGGATTCGAAGGGCCGCTCGATGCCGACAAGCATCGCGGCGGACAGGGCTGGCGGGCCGCGGGCCTGCCGTGGAGGCAGTCGTGAGTGCAATTCCCCAGGGCGGTGCGTTCAGCAAGGCGCTGCCCGATTCCGTGCGTCCCGCCACGCTCGGCGTGCGCGGTGGCGTGCTGCGATCCGGCTTCGAGGAAACGTCCGAGGCGCTCTACCTCAACTCCGGGTTCGTCTACGAATCAGCGGAAGCCGCCGAACAGGCATTCACCGGCGAGGTCGACCACTTCGTGTACTCCCGGTACGGCAACCCGACGGTGACGATGTTCGAGGAGCGGCTGCGCCTGCTCGACGGTGCCGAAGCCTGCTACTCCACGGCATCGGGCATGTCGGCGGTGTTCACGGCGCTTGCCGCGCTGCTCGGCAAGGGTGATCGACTGGTCGCAGCACGCAGCCTCTTCGGATCATGCTTCGTGGTGTGCAACGAGATTCTGCCCAGGTGGGGGGTGGAGACGGTGTTCGTCGACGGTGAAGACCTCGACCAGTGGGAGAAGGCGCTGTCGGTGCCCACCACAGCCGTGTTCTTCGAGACCCCGTCGAACCCGATGCAGACCCTCGTCGACGTCCGCAAGGTGTCCGAGATGGCCCACGCGGCAGGTGCAAAGGTGGTGCTGGACAACGTCTTCGCCACCCCGTTGCTGCAGCGCAGTCTCGATCTCGGCGCCGACATCGTCGTGTACTCGGGTACCAAGCACATCGACGGGCAGGGCCGGGTGCTCGGCGGAGCGATCCTCGGGCCCCAGGACTACATCGACGGCCCGGTCAAGAACCTCATCCGCCACACAGGCCCGTCGCTGAGCCCGTTCAACGCGTGGACCCTGCTCAAGGGTCTCGAGACGATGCCCGTCCGGTTGCGTGCCGCGGTCGATTCCACTTTGCGCATCGGCAAGTTCCTGGAGTCGCATTCCGAGGTGAGCTGGATCAAGTACCCGTTCCTCGAATCGCATCCGCAGTACGAGCTGGCGAGGTCCCAGATGAGCGGGGGCGGGACCATCCTCACCTTCGAACTCGCCGCCGCTGAGGGGGAGGGCAAGAAACGGGCGTTCGAGCTGCTGAACAAGCTGCGCGTCGTCGACATCTCCAACAACCTCGGCGACTCCAAGTCGCTCATCACCCACCCCGCGACCACGACCCACCGGGCGATGGGCCCCGAAGGACGCGCCGCGATCGGCCTGTCCGACGGCGTCGTGCGCTTGTCGGTGGGGCTCGAAGATCCCGAAGATCTGCTCGAAGACCTGGAGCAGGCGCTCGCCTGATCCCGAAACGCTGTGGGATACGCTGCGGGTGCTCTGCCAATCGGGCAGGGCACCCGCAGCGTTTCGGTGAAGCCGGTGAGAATCCGGCGCTGTCCCGCAACTGTGAGACCGGTATTCGACCGGTGAGTCAGGTCAGCCGGCGCCGCGGGCACGTACTGGTCCTCGGACGAAGGACGGTGTCGTGCCGCAACTTCTCGTTGCAGCCGTGCTGTTTTCGTCCTCCGAGCCACGGAGGATGGTTGTGTCCCTCACTTCCCGCAGGTTTCTCACCGCCGGTGTCGCTGCCCTCGCACTGGTGATCGCCGGTTGCGGCAGCGGTGACGATGCCGCGTCCGACAGTGCTCCACCTGCTGAATCCGGAACTCCGCAGGCCATCGTGTCGCTGAGTCCGACCACCACCGAGATGCTCTACGCGGTCGGTGCGGGCGACCAGGTGGTCGCCGTCGACGACCAGTCCGATTACCCAGAGGGCGTGCCGGTTACCGATCTGTCCGGCTACAACCCCAACGTCGAGGCCATCTTGGGCTACGACCCCGATCTCGTCGTCGCCACCGACGACAACGGCGACCTCGTCGCCGGACTCGGGAACGCCGGCGTCGACGTGCTGCTCCTTCCCGCTGCGGTCAGCCTCGACGACACCTACGACCAGCTCGAACAGGTGGGTGCTGCAACAGGCCATGTGGGGGACGCCGCGGAACTCGTCGCGCAGATGCAGACCGAGATCAGCGAACTCGTCGCCTCCGTGCCCGAGCGTGAGACACCTCTGCGGTACTACCACGAACTCGACAACACGTACTACAGCGTCACCGACGACACCTACATCGGCGAGATCTACTCGCTGCTGGGACTGACCTCCATCGCGACCGGCGGCGACGGATACCCGCAGCTGTCGTCCGAGTTCATCGTCGAGCAGAACCCCGATCTGATCTTCCTCGCCGACTCGCAGTGCTGCGGTGTGACACCCGAGACGGTCGCTGAACGGGCCGGCTGGGCAGAACTCACCGCAGTCCGCGACGGACAGGTCCATGTCCTCGACGAGGACATCGCGAGCCGGTGGGGTCCACGCGTCGTCGACCTCGTGCGTGAACTCGCCGCGATCGTCGCCGCCGTCCCCGCAGACCAGCCTGCACCGTGATCACATCGCGTCGCCGCGCAGTCGTATTGGGTGGCGCGGTGGTCGCACTCGTTGCGGCGATGCTCGTCGGGATCCTCGTCGGTCCGGCCGGGCTCACCCCCCAAGGCGTCCTGCTCGATGTGCTCGACAAGATCCCGTTCGTCGACGTCGACTCGGGCCTGAGCACCCGACAGCAGGCGATCCTGTGGAACATTCGCATGCCTCGGGTGGTGCTCGGCGTGATCGTCGGCGCGATGCTCGCGATCGCCGGAGCCGCCTACCAGGGCGTTTTCCGTAACCCGCTCGCCGACCCGTACCTGCTCGGTGTGTCGAGCGGTGCGGGCCTCGGCGCGACACTCGCAATCGTCGTGGGGGGCGCAGCCGGATTCGCCGGGGTGCCCGTGGCCGCGTTCGCAGGCGGGATGCTCGCCGTCGGAGCCACCTACGCCCTGGGGCGCACCGTCGGTGGCAGTCGCACCGAGGTGATCATCATCCTCGCCGGTGTCGCGGTCGCGGCATTCGCCAACGCCATCCAGACGTTCTTCATGCAGCTCCACGACGACACGCTGCGCCAGGTCTATTCGTGGATGCTCGGACGTCTTGCCACCGACGGCTGGTCCGATGTACGGACCGTGCTGCCGTACGTGATCGTCTCGGTCGTCGTGATCATGCTGCACAGGCGCACTCTCGACGTCATGTCGGTCGGGGACGTCGAAGCCTCGAGCCTCGGCATCAACCCGGCCAGGGTCCGGCTGATCCTCGTGTGTATCGCGACGCTCGGCACGGCCGCCGTCGTCTCTGCCAGCGGCCTGATCGGGTTCGTCGGCATCGTCATTCCCCACGCCGTCCGGTTGCTGATCGGTCCGGGGCACCGCATGCTGTTGCCGCTGTCGCTGATGGTCGGCGCAGCGTTCCTCGTACTCGCCGACGTCCTGGCCCGCACGGTGATGTCCCCGGCCGAACTGCCGATCGGCGTCGTGACCGCGGCGATCGGTGCGCCGTTCTTCCTCGTCGTGCTGCGGCGGAGCCGGGGTGTGGCATGAACGGCGTGACCTGCCGAAGTCTGTGCGCGGAGCGCGGCGGCGTGCAGGTGCTGCACGACGTCGATCTCGTCGTCGGCGCGGGGGAGTGGGTGTCGCTGGTCGGGCCCAACGGGTCGGGCAAGACCACGCTGCTGCACGCGCTCGCCGGGCTGGTGCCCGTGGCCGGCGATGTCGAGATCGCGGGGGTGACACCTCGGCACTCGGGTCGTCGCGCCATCGCGCGTGCGGTCGCGTTGATGCCGCAACGACCGATCGTTCCCGAGGGCGTCACCGTGCGTGAGCTGATCCACCTCGGCCGCACCCCTCATGTTCCGCGCTTCGGAAGTGAACAACCGCGCGACCGCGAGATCGTCGAACGGGTCATCGCGAGGCTCGAACTCGAGAACTTCGCGTCGCGGCTCGCGACCGCGCTGTCGGGTGGTGAACTGCAGCGGGTCGTGCTGGCCCGGGCGCTTGCGCAGCAACCGCAGGTGCTGCTGCTCGACGAGCCCACCAGCGCGTTGGACATCGGACATCAACAGCAGGTGCTCGACCTCGTTGACTCGATGCGCCGCGAAGGTGAGCTCACGGTGATCGCGGCGATGCACGACCTGACGTCGGCGAGTCAGTACGGCGAGCGGTTGGTGCTGCTGGACCGGGGTCGGATCGTCGCTGACGGACTATCCGCCGAAGTGCTCACCGTCGAGCGCATCGCCGAGATCTACGGTGCCCGCGTCGAGGTGCTCGACCGCCCCGCGGGTCGCGCGGTGCTGCCCTTGCGTGACCGGCCCGAACCCGTCGAACCACAGGAGCTGTGATGGAGGTATTGCTGCTGGGCACCGGTGCTGCGGACGGGTGGCCCAACCCCTTCTGCCGATGCGATTCGTGTGGGGATGCGGCACGCAGGAACGAGGTTCGCGGGCAGACGGCAGCACTGGTCGATGGTGTGCTGATGCTCGACTGCGGACCGGAGGCACCCCGCGCGGCGGTGCGATTCGGCCGGACCCTCGCGGATGTGCGCCACGTCCTGCTCACTCACGCGCACCCGGATCACCTGGGACCGCAGGCCCTGCTGTTCCGGTCGTGGGTGGACGCGGGGCATGTCATCGATGTTGTCGGCCCACCTGGCGCCCTCGATGAGTGCCTGCCGTGGGTCGGGCCCGGGGACCCGGTGCGGTTCGTGCCGGTCGAGGCCGGCGACGAACTGCAGGTCGGTGAGTACACGGTGCGGGTACTGGAGGCGCAACACAAGGTGTTCCGTGACGGAGATGCCGTGCTCTACGACATCACCGGGCCCGACGGGTCGCGGATCCTGTGGGCCTGCGACACCGGGCCGCTATCGGAGTCCTGGTTCGAGGCGGTGCGTGACGCCGCGTTCGATGCGGTGTTTCTCGAAGAGACCTTCGGGGACCGATCCGACCTGTCTTCCGGGCACCTGGGCCTGCCCGAATTCGCCGAGACCGTCGAGTCTCTGCGCGGATGCGGCGCAGCGGGGGACTCGACGGATGTCGTCGCAGTGCACCTGGGACATCACAACCCGCCGATCGCACAGCTTCGTGAACGGTTACGGCATTGCGGTGCCCGCGTGGGAACCGATGGGGAGGTTCTGCGCATGGGATCCGGATCGTCAGGATCGTCGGGTTCCCGCACTCTCGTGCTGGGCGGGGTTCGCTCGGGTAAGTCGCGTCACGCGGAGGAACTGTCCGCAGGATACGAATCGGTGACGTACGTCGCGACCGGGGGCGCTCGCGAAGGGGACGAGGAATGGGCACGCCGTGTCGCGCTGCATCGTGAGCGGCGACCCGATACGTGGGCAACCATCGAAACAGTCGACGTCGCGCAGGTGTTGCGTGAGGCCACCGAGCCGCTGCTGATCGACTGTCTCGGCACGTGGCTGACCGCGCGACTCGACGTGCACGATGTGTGGAACGGCGGGGATGTCGCGGCGGTCGACGCCGACATCGACGAACTGCTCGACGCGTGGAAAGCGTGTCGTGTGCCCGTGGTTGCGGTGAGCAACGAGGTGGGCAGCGGAGTGGTGCCTGCCACTGCTTCCGGGCGATTGTTCCGTGATCTGCTCGGCCGACTCAACGCGTCGGTTGCGTCCGTCTCGGATTCCGTGACGATGGTCGTTGCCGGCATCCCCATGCCGTTGCGCTGATACGCACGCATCCAAATTGGACGTGGGCCACATTTCCTAGTTTCCGGCCTCGAATCGTGGCACACTGGATCCTCGGTGCCAGCGGCCGGAATGTGGAGAGGAGGACTCGGATGCGTACCAACCCATATCTGTGGAATGGATCGCGATCGATGATCCGACTCCTCGACCATGAAGTCGAAAAGTCCGGTCGACCAACCGGATTCAGCTGCTGACACCCCGATTCCCGGGGTGTGTGCGCCCCGGGTTGCCAGTCGCCTCACGGTGACACCCCGGGCCGTTCACTCTTCGAGAATGTGCAATCCCAGAAGGACATGACGTCCCCGCTGCCTGTGTGGGACACACCTGTGCCGCGACGGCCCGGAAGGAGACAGACCGATGACCATGACTTTGGCAGACCTGCTTGCTCCCACCTACGATGCCCCGGACTGGGACGTCGCCGCATGCCGCGGTGACGCACACCCCGATCGGTGGTTTCCGGACCCGAGCGAGGACTTCGACTACGCGGCACGCGTCTGCGCGCGCTGCCCGATCCTCGATGCCTGCCGCACCTACGCTGCCGAGGACAAGCAGTCCGGTGTGTGGGGTGGCCACGAGTACCGCCGCGGCAAGATCATTCGCTGACGCTGGGATTCGAGTGCGCGATGGGCACGCGGAAAAGCTTGGACCGGATGCCTGTTCGCGTCAGCGTCAGAACGGGTTTCCGGTGCGGCCCACCAGATCGGCAACCGAGTCGATGATTCGCGTCGGACGATAGGGATACATCTCCACCGAGGCACGGGTGCTGATTCCGGTGAGCACGAGCAACGTCTGAAGTCCCGCTTCGAGGCCACAGACGATGTCGGTGTCCATACGATCGCCGATCATGAGCGTGTGTTCCGAGTGCGCGCCGATCGCTCGCAGAGCCGAACGCATCATCAAAGCATTGGGTTTACCGACGAAGTACGGGGCGCGGCCGGTGGCACGGGTTATCAGCGCTGCGACCGAACCGGTCGCGGGCAGCGACCCTTCGGGCGACGGGCCCGTCGGGTCGGGGTTGGTCGCGATGAACCGCGCACCGCGCTCGACGAGCCGGATCGCGGTGGTGATCGCCTCGAACGAGTACGTTCGGGTCTCGCCGAGTACCACGTAGTCAGGATCGCTTTCGGTCAGCACATAGCCGATGTCGTGCAACGCCGTCGTCAGGCCCGATTCGCCCACCACATAAGCGCTTCCGCCGGGACGCTGATTCGCGAGGAATGTCGCGGTGGCGAGGGCCGAGGTCCAGATGGATTCCTCGGGTACGTCGAGGCCCGTCCGCAGAAGACGGGCCTTCAGATCGCGCGGGGTGCGGATCGAATTGTTGGTGAGGACCATGAACGGGATCTCGTTCACGCGGAGTTCTTCGAGCAAGGCATCGGCGCCAGGGATCAAGACGTCCTCGTGCACGAGGACACCGTCCATGTCCATGAGGTAGTTCCAGACAGGCGCAGTAGGGGGAGCATCGTCTTCCGAACTCACCCGCCCAGTCTCTCACCGGAACCTCAGGCGAGCAGTCGATACAGTCCGATGAGTCCGACCACGACGATCACCGCACGCAGCGCGACGGGCGACAGGCGCCGGCCGTAATGGGACCCGAGCCACCCGCCGATCAAGGAGCCCACCGCGATGAGCGCTGCGACGGTCCAGTTGATCCGGTCGAACGCGACGAGAATGTACGCCGTCGCTGCGACTATGTTGACGATCAGGGACAACAGGTTCTTCGCCGCGTTCTGCCTCTGGATGTGGTCTTGCAGCAACGCCCCGAACAATCCCATGAGCAGGATGCCCTGAGCTGCGGTGAAGTAGCCGCCGTAGATACCGACGGCGAAGGTGCCGACGATCAGCAGGGTCGTGCGCACCGGACCGAGGTCGCCGTCGGCGTTGTCCCCGGTGCGTTGCAGGACCCACTTCTGGATCTTCGGCTGAAAAACAACGAGTAGCAGCGCCAGGATCAGCAACACCGGCACGACTGTTTCGAACACGGTCTCGGGCAGGTGCAACAGCAGCCACGCACCGAGAATGGCTCCCGCGAAAGACGCGGGGATCTGCCAGCGCAGCCGCGGCCACTGACCCCTCAGTTCCTTCCGGTACCCCCATGTGCCGGATACGCCGCCCGCAACCAGCCCGATCGCGTTGGACATCGTCGCAGTGACGGGCGGGACCCCGAACGCGATCAGGGTGGGAAACGTGATGAGGGTGCCGGAGCCGACGAGCGAATTGATCGCCCCGGCCCCGAGCCCGGCAAGGGCGATGAGAAACAGTTCGAGCGGGGTCACCGGGGGAAGTCTACGGATCGCTTTCACGCGCCGAAGGGGAGGTCGTGTGCGGTTCTCGCCCAGAAACCGCACACAACCTTCACCTCGGTCGCTATCCGGATACCCCCGCTCGACGAAGCGCGCTTCGGACCCGCTCGACGAGTACACCTGGGCGCCGATACAGCAGATCAGCGCCGACGCGGATGACCGTCCAGCCCAGTTCGGACAACCCGGCGTAGCGATCGATATCGCGGGTGCGCTGGTCTGCGTCGGTCCAGTGGTGCGCACCGTCGTATTCGACCAGCACGCGCCATTGTTTCCAGCCCATGTCGGCGCGCTACGAAATCGGCGCCGTCGTGTACCAACAGGTGAGTGGCGTTGCACAGTGCATCGAAGATCTCCACCCTCCGCTGGAGACCGTCGTCCCGTCGTGCGAGGTCGAATGCCATCTGCGAGGGGGTCGTGACGATCATGCCGTCGACCGTGCAGGTCTCGATGCAGGAGGCCTTGCGCACGACGATTCCGGGCACGGAGCGGACATGCCCGGTTCTCACCAGTTCTGCCGGTGCGGTCGCGTCCAGCCATCGGGTACCGTGCACTGCTGCTGCAGACATCCCGACGAGGACTCCGCTCGAACCGGCCCACAGTCGAGCAGCTTTCGCGCGGAGCAGGGGAGTGGGCTGTATTTCCCGGGCGATGTAGACGTCGCGGTGTAGACGGACGAAATGGTGCCGTAACCGGTGTCTCGTCACGAGTCCGGCGGCGACGGCTGCCGTGCCGGAGAAAGGCTCACCTTCGTCGATCATGTCCCACAGCGTGCACGGTTTCGAGATACGACGAAATCCCCTGTGCACGAACCTGTGTACCGCCGTGAGTTATCCACAGATGAGCACCGCAGCAGCGGGTCCAGGGGGAGGTTGTGCGCGCAGAATCGAAGATATTCGTACACAACCTCCCCTTCGGCAACACGGGATGCGGGCATACTCGAGGCAACTGCAGACGAAAACAGGAGACGTTCGGTGGCACAGGCACTCAAGTTGGGATACAAGGCATCGGCCGAGCAGTTCGGTCCGCGTGAACTGGTCGAGCTCGGTGTGCTCGCCGAGGCGCATGGGATGGATTCGGCGACGGTGTCGGATCATTTCCAGCCGTGGCGGCACAACGGTGGGCATGCGCCGTTCTCGTTGGCGTGGATGACGGCGGTGGGGGAACGTACCGAGCGGTTGCAGTTGGGGACGTCGGTGCTCACGCCGACGTTCCGGTACAACCCGGCGGTGATCGCGCAGGCGTTCGCGACGATGGGGTGTTTGTATCCGGGGCGGGTGATGCTGGGTGTGGGGACCGGTGAGGCGCTCAATGAGATCGCGACGGGGTACAGCGATGCGTGGCCGGAGTTCAAGGAGCGGTTTGCTCGTCTTCGGGAGTCGGTGCGGTTGATGCGGGCGTTGTGGACCGGTGATCGTGTGGATTTCGAGGGGGAGTTCTACCGGACGGTGGGGGCGTCGATCTATGACGTGCCCGACGGTGGTGTTCCGGTGTATGTCGCGGCGGGTGGTCCGGTGGTGGCGCGGTATGCGGGTCGGGCGGGTGATGGGTTCATCTGTACCTCGGGTAAGGGGATGGAGTTGTACACCGACAAGTTGTTGCCTGCGGTGGCCGAGGGTGCGGCAAAGGCCGAGCGTGAGGTGGCGGGGATCGACAAGATGATCGAGATCAAGATTTCGTATGACACGGATCCGGAGTTGGCGCTGGAGAATACGCGGTTCTGGGCGCCGTTGTCGTTGACGCCGGAGCAGAAGCATTCGATCGAGGATCCGGTGGAGATGGAGGCGGCTGCCGACGCTCTGCCGATCGAGCAGGTGGCGAAGCGGTGGATTGTGGCGTCGGATCCGGATGCCGCGGTCGAACAGGTCAGGGCGTATATCGATGCCGGTCTCAACCATTTGGTCTTTCACGCGCCGGGTCATGATCAGAGGCGTTTTCTGGAGTTGTTCGAGCGGGATCTGGCTCCGCGTCTGCGCGCTCTCGCCTGAGTCCGGATCGAGCGGGCCGCTCCACACACCAGTGCGGCCCGCACTCCGCGCATCAGTGCGGCCCGCACTCCGCACATCAGTGCGGCCCGCATTAGGGTGAGATCCATGAGCGCCAACGCAGGGTCAGTGTCGAGCATCTACATCGCGGCACCCGAGGGCGACACCGGGAAATCGGCCGTTGCGCTCGGCGTACTGCAGATGTTGTGCGCCTCCACCGCACGTGTCGGGGTGTTCCGGCCCATCGCCCGCTCCGACAGCGACACGGACTACATCCTCGAACTCCTCCTCGAATACACGACCGTCGACCTCGACTACGACGACTGTATCGGCGTCACCTACGACGATGTCCATGCCGACCCTGAAGCGGCGCTCAGCGACATCGTCACCAAGTACCATTTCGTCGCCGATCGGTGCGACGCCGTCGTCATCGTCGGCAGCGATTTCACCGAGATCGCGAACCCCAGCGAGTTGTCCTACAACGCGCGGATCGCCGCGAACCTCGACGCACCCGTGCTGCTCGTCCTGCGCGGTGCGGGCCGTACCCCCGACGAGATCGCCCAATTGGCCGCGGTGTGTGCGAACGAATTGTCGGCGCACCACGCGCACCTCGGCGGAACCGTCGTCAACCGCTGCGACCCGGACCGCCTCGACGACGTCACTGCGGCGCTCGCGGACCGCACCGAAACTGTATGGGCGCTGCCCGAGACCCCGATCCTGATGGCTCCCACAATGGGTGAGCTGCAGACGGCCATCGACGGCGAGCTCTACAGCGGTGACCCCGACCTGCTGCAACGCGAGGTGCTGCGCATCATGGTCGGAGGTATGACCGCCGAGCACATCCTCGAGCGCCTCACCGAAGGCGTCGTGGTCATCGTGCCCGCCGACCGCACCGACGTCATCCTCGCGCTCGTCAATGCCAATGCGGCAGAGGGGTTCCCGACGCTCGCCGGAATCATCATGAACGGCGGGCTGCTGCCTCACCCGGCCATCGCGCAACTCGTCGCAGGTCTCAAGCCGAGCCTGCCGATCCTCACCACCGCGCTGGGCACCTTCGACACGGCCTCGGCGGCCGACCGCACACGCGGACGCATGGCGCTGTCGGCACAGCGCAAGATCGAGACCGCGCTCGCGCTGATGGAGCGGCATGTGGACGCGTCGGAACTGCTCGAACGGCTGCGCTTGCCGCGCCCTTCGGTGACGACCCCGCAGATGTTCGAATATCAGCTCGTCGACCGGGCCCGCGAGCAGCGACGCCACATCGTGCTGCCCGAGGGGGACGACGACCGGATCCTGCGCGCCGCCGGACGGGTCCTGCAGCGGCGCATCGCCGATCTGACCATTCTCGGCGACGAAGCCGCGGTGCGTCAGCGTGCCTCCGAACTCGGCATCGACATCTCGGCGGCGAACATCGATGATCCGCGCACGTCCGCACACATCGACACGTTTGCCGAAGAGTACACGCGGCTTCGGGCCCACAAGGGCATGACCGTGGAGCGGGCACGCGAAATCATGGGTGACATCTCTTATTTCGCCACCATGATGGTGCACCTCGGGATCGCGGACGGCATGGTCTCCGGTGCTGCACACACCACCGCGCACACGATCCGGCCGTCCTTCGAGATCATCAAGACCGAACCGGGCGTGTCGACGGTGTCGAGCATTTTCCTGATGTGCCTGTCGGATCGCGTACTGGCCTACGGCGACTGCGCCGTGGTGCCCGACCCGACCGCCGACCAGCTCGCCGACATCGCAATCTCATCGGCGGCCACCGCAGCACGATTCGGTATCGAACCGCGCATCGCGATGCTTTCGTACTCGACGGGCGAGTCCGGCTCAGGTGTCGACGTCGACAAGGTGCGCACCGCAACGGCTCTCGTGCGGGAGCGGCGACCGGACCTGCCGGTGGAAGGGCCGATCCAGTACGACGCTGCGATCGAACCTTCGGTGGCCAGTACGAAACTGCCCGACTCCGCTGTGGCGGGGAAAGCGACCGTATTCATCTTCCCCGACCTGAACACCGGTAACAACACCTATAAGGCGGTGCAGCGCAGCGCGGGCGCGGTCGCGGTCGGCCCCGTGCTCCAAGGACTGAACAAACCCGTCAACGACCTGTCGCGCGGCGCACTCATCCAGGACATCGTCAACACCGTGGCGATCACCGCAATTCAAGCTCAGGGAGATGCCCAGTGAGTACTTTCGATCCGCTCACGGCGGGCACCGTCCTCGTGCTCAACTCCGGATCGTCATCGATCAAGTTCCAGCTGGTCGACCCCCAGACCGCGGAAGCACCTGCACACGGGCTCATCGAACGGATCGGTGAACCCGACGGGCGCATCGTCTTCCATCACACCACTGGCACCGACGAACACATCGGACAGATCCCCGACCACCGCTTCGGCCTGCGCAAAGTTCTCGAGATGCTCGAAGGACTCGGGCGCCCACTCGAAGAAGTCGGGATCGTCGCCGTCGGACACCGACTGGTCCACGGCGGCGACCGGTTCTACGAGCCGACCCTCATCGACGACGCGGTGGTGCAGGCTGTCTCCGACCTGTCCGTCCTCGCGCCCTTGCACAACCCGGCGAACGTCGTCGGTATGGAGGTTGCCCGCGAAGAGCTGCCCGACGTCCCGCACGTGGGAGTGTTCGACACGGCCTTCTTCCATTCATTGCCTGCTGCTGCGGCGACATACGCAATCGACCGGGACATCGCACGGAACAATGGGATTCGCCGCTACGGATTCCACGGCACCTCACACGAATACGTCTCGAACCGTGCCGCCGCGTTCCTCGGCCGCGACTACGGCGAGCTGAACCAGGTGGTGCTGCACCTCGGCAACGGTGCGTCCGCGTCGGCGATCGCCGGTGGCAGCCCGCTCGACACGTCGATGGGTCTGACGCCCCTCGAAGGGCTCGTGATGGGCACACGCAGTGGCGACATCGACCCCGGCGTACTGATGCATCTCAACCGGGCCGCGGGTATGAACGTCGACGAGATCGACCGCATCCTCAACCGCAGTTCCGGGCTGAAGGGTCTCTCGGGCGTCAACGACTTCCGGGCGCTTCTCGGGTTGATCGCCGACGGTGACGCCGACGCGAAACTCGCCTACGACGTGTACGTACATCGGTTGAAGAAATACATCGGTGCCTACCTCGCGATCCTCGGCGGCACCGACACCATAGTGTTCACCGGTGGGGTGGGCGAGAACAACGTCGATATCCGCCGCGACAGTCTCGCGGGACTGGATAGGCTCGGCATCGTCCTGGACCGGGAGCGCAACGAAGCATCCGGGGGTGGTGAGCGCAGGATCTCGGCGGACGACTCCCGGGTCGAGGTACTCGTGATTCCTACCAACGAGGAACTCGCGATCGCGCGCGCCGCAGTGGCATTCGTGTAACTCGGTGGACTGCGAACGGCATCGGAAGCCCGCCCCCGTGCGCGGACGTCGTTACAACAGGCTTCGGGGACGGATGGCATTGGCGAGGTCGACGAGAGTATAGCGATGCATGCGCGCCGGGGCTTGTCTTGCGAGCTGACGCAACGCTCCCTCGGTTCCCCGTCGCAGCCCTCGTTCTGTGAACGGTACATCCAGGAACCTGCTGTGCTCGTGCCGGGAGTGGTTCCCTGCACGCACCCAGTCGAGCGCAGTACTGAGAACGAGCGCCTCCATCTGAAGAGCTCGCCCCTCGTCCGGTGGTAGCGCGGACACCCGTCGCGCGGCCTCGCGGAGATCGGATTCGGTGATCGAATCGATATCGCCCTCGCGCAACAGGATCAGCGTGCTCGTCATCGTCGCGGCGCTGTGATGGCGCGACGTGGCGGGCACCTGATCGAGAATCTCCACAGCCGCGGAGAGACTCACGCGCGCGGTGAGCTGACGTGCCAGACCGAACGCGGCACTGACGATGTTGTGGTCGGTACGCCACACCGTGCGATAGGACTCCTCACAGAACTGGCGCCACGCGGACGGGTCGTCGCTCTCCCAATGCTGCAGGATCAACTCGGCGGTCGCGGCGAGCGCGAGCTTCGGGGCGAGCTCTCCCGGCAACGCTTCGAGCACCTTCTCGAATCGCCCGAACGCAACCTCGAATTCCTCCATGAGCATCGAGGCGAGTCCCGCATACCAGTCGATGCGCCAATCGGAGCCGATGTCGCTCTCCAGACGCTGGAGGAGCTCCACAGCATGCTGGGCTTCTCCGAGATCGAGATAGGCGCGCGTCTCGGCGAGGGTCAGCTCGCGGGAGAACGCCACATCCGCACTGCCGACGACGCGTTCGATGCCGCTCTCGCGAGCATGCCGCAGCGAGTCCAGGGTCTGCTGCGGTTCACTGTGCACTGCGGCAGCGAGCAACGCCGCGCTCGGATCGTTCGGATCCAGCAACGGAACAGGCAGCGCTGCAGCGACATTACGTGCCTCGATGGCGGAATCACGTTCCATTCCGTCGACATACACATCGGTTTCTGCGACCGCCTCGTCGGTCCCGAACGTGGTGCGTGGAGGGCTGAACATACGCGACAGACCGGGATGTTCGGTGCCGCTCTTCTGCGAAAGGATCTCGCGCAATACCCCCGTCAACTGGCCGGCCAGTTCATCGGCCGACGCAAATCGCCGGTTCGGATCAGTGTTGGTGGCGCGCAGCAACAACCGGTGGAACGAATCGTGCTCGGCAAGAATCGGTTGTTCGGTGGGCGTAGGCAAACCGTCGAGGTATCGCCCCTTGTCGGAGGGCATGTCGAGAGTGAGCACCGCCAGAGTCCGTCCGACCGTGTAGATATCGCTGGCGACCGTAGGTCCTGTCCGTGCGATCTCGGGTGCCTGGTAGCCGGGGGTGCCGTACAGGTACCCGTAGTCCTCGATACCGGCGACCGCACCGAGATCGATGAGTTTGAGCTGCTCGTCGGTGACCATGATGTTCTCGGGCTTGAGATCGTTGTAGACGAGCCCGATCTCGTGCAGGTACCCGAGTGCGGGAAGGGTCTCCAAGAGATACCCGATGGCCTGCTCGACGGGCATCCGCTGGTCGGGGCACGTGCGCAGCACCTCGCGGAGCGAATGTCCGCCCACATATTCCATGACGATGTACCCCATCGGGGTGCCGTCGGGCCGGGGGTGTTCCACGAAGTTGTAGATCCGCACGATGCTCGGATGGCTCACCTCGGCGAGGAACTGCTTCTCGGCGACTGCCACCGCCTGAGCTTCCGCGTCGCCGGTGTGCAGAAGTCCCTTGAGAACGACCCACCGGTCACTGACGTTTCGATCGATCGCGAGGAAGATCCACCCGAGGCCGCCGTGGGCGATACAACCCTGTACCTCGTACTGTCCGGCGACGAGCTCTCCGGGCTGCAGGGCAGGTGTGAACTCGAACCGCGAGCCGCACTTCGGGCAGTTCCCGGACGTCGGCCCGGGGCCCTTCGGGCTGCTGCGTCCCACCGGGTTGGCGCACTTCCAGCAGAACCGTTTCCCCTCGGCCACATGAGGATCGCGTAGAACTGCGGACGCGGGATCGATCGGCGAGGGCACCGGCACGTCGACCAGATCGGCGACCCGTCGGTGCAGATGTCCGCGCGTGCGGGAGCGTCGAGTCGAGGACCGCCCCGACGGGGTGCTGCTGTGCGGAGCCGAATCGGGAAGCGCCGAACGCTGCGTTGCGGGCGCCGAACGCTGTGTTGCGGGAGCTGAACGCTCGGTGGCGGGAGCTGAACGCTCGGTCGCAGGCCCGGAGTCGGGTGGATCGGCTGATTCGTCGCGTGTCATGACATCCTCAATCGACGTACGTCGGGGCCGGTGGGGCAGGCGCCTGGCCGAGAACCGCGAGATACCGGTTGTACAACTCGGTCCACGTGCCGTCGGCGCGGATCCGCGCGAGGGTGCCATTGACCGCTCTCACCAGATCGTCGTTGCCCTTGGCGATCCCGATGCCGTACGGTTCGGATCCCAACGACGGTCCGACCAGTTCGAGATACGGGTCCTGGGAGGCGAGTCCGGCAAGGATCGTGTCGTCGGTGGACACAGCGTCGACCTGTCGCTGTTGCAGGACGACGAGACAATCGGCCCACGAGGGCACGGTCAGTATCGACGCTGCCGGTTGCAGTTGCTGCATGCGCGTGAGCGACGTCGTGCCCGCAGCGATGCACACCCGTCGGCCCGCGAGATCTGCGGCGCTTCGGACATCGGAATCCTTGACGACGAGCACTCGCTGCTGCGCGAGGAAATAGACCGTGGAGAAATCCACGCGCTCGCGTCGTGCGCAGGTGATGCTCATGGTCTTCGCGACGATGTCGACGGTTGAATCCTGCAGGGCCTGCTCGCGTTCCGAAGAGTTCAGGATTCGGAAATCCACTGCCTCCGGATCGCCGAGAATGTCGCGGGCGATCTCCCGGGCGATCTCGACGTCGAATCCGGTGATGCGGCCGGTTGCGGGGTCGCGGTAGCTCATGAGATTGCTGCCCGTGTCGAGTCCGACGATCAGCCTGCCGCGGGCGCGGATGGCGTCGAGGGCAGGCCCGGTCTCGTTGCCGGTGGGACGCAGACTCGCAGTGGGATCGCCGCACTGCGGCGCCGTGGGCACCGCAGACGGGGAGGGCGCGAAGGCGGCGTCCTCGGGCATCGGAAGCGAGACGGTGGAGGTCTCGGTGGTCGACTCGCGGGGCGGGACCTCGGTTGAACACCCTGCCGCAACCGCCGCGACCGCACACAGGGCCGCGATCCACACACCCGCAGGGCGCCGCGCTGTCACTGGTACTCCCGAAGTCGTGGCCACAGTCCGATGATGACAGCGGTCAGCGACAGCACCATCAGGGCGATCGCCACGGGAGCGAGACCCGACAACGTGCGCGACGCACGGAACTCGTTGTCGCGGAGTTCGTGACGGGTGTCCTCGATGCCTTCGCTCAGCGCCGCATCGAGACGGGCGAATTGCGCGGTTGCCTCATCGGGCCCGGGGCCGGTGGCGAGCACCGCAGCAGCGGTGAAATCGCCGCGTTCGAGCGCCGCCACGGTTCGCGAGTGCGACCTGATCCACGCCTGTCTGGCTGCTTCCGCCCGGGACGCGGCGTCGGTGCCGATCTCCACGGTGCCACCCTTGGTGTAACCGTCGAGCCGATCCCCGAGACGGGTGATCGTCTCGTCGTAGACCCCGATATATGCCCCACTCGCGTCCCGCCGCGCGAGGAGAAGTGTCTCGGCGGTGCGGGACTGCTGCGCGAGGATGCGGCTCGCCGTGAGATCTGCAAGCGGCTCCGCGCCCTGCTCGATGGCGCGTTCGGTTGCGCTCGAGGACACCAGGCCGGCGATGAGGAGCCAGCACAGCAACGCCCCGGTTGCACCGATCGCGAAGATCAGACCCGGGTTGAGGGTGCGTCGGGTCTTTCGGCTCACGAGGATATGTGCTGCACACAACGCCGCCAGGGTGACCAGAAGCAGCCCGATCGCACCCCACGGAGGGGCCACTGCGGCGCGCTGCGTCGAGTTCACTGCGATCACGCCTTGCGTGTGCAGCTCCTGGGCCACCGGCAGCATCGACGTCTGCATCATGTTCGATGCCTCGGCCAGGTACGCGGCGCCGACCGGGTTGCCTGCGCGATTGTTGGCACGGGCGGTCTCGATCAGCCCCGTGTACATAGGGAGCATGCGCGCGACCGCGGCAACGTTCACTGCGCCGAGCTCGTCCTGCTCTGCGAGCCCCGCTGCGGCGACTACGAGCTGCCCGGACGCTTCCGCAATCGCCTCGACATAGCGGTCGCGCACCGGGGCAGGCTCGATCCCGCCCGAGATGAATCCGGTGACGGCAGCCGCATCGGCGATGGACAGCGCGCTGTACAGGTTCTGGGCGGCGTTCGCGAGCGGCTCGGTGGTTGCCAGAAGGCGATCATGGGTGGCCTTCCGGCTACTCGCGACCTGCGCGGATGCCACACCGGAGATCACCAGCAGTACTGCGAGTATCAACCCGAGCGAAATCAGCTTGGCCGGTGTCGACCGGAACAACTCACGTACTCCGTCGCTGCGGTCACGCCGCCCGTCGTGATCCTCGGCCGAGCCTCCCGACCCGCCGACGGAATCGATCGGAGGGGTCATGCGCACGTTCACGGCACAACCCCTTCCTCGAGAAACCCGATTGTGGCGAGCATATAAGTTGAATGGGACGTATTGGCAGGCGTCCACATCGTCGGAGTTCATCCGGAGTTCGAAAGCGCCGGTACCGACCCCCAATGGGGACGTCGTGCCCTCGCGACGGCCGAGGGCGAGGAGGGCGGATTCGATGCGCGGTGATGGGGACGGCTGGGCAGTAGGGCCGGACGGAGGACGTCGATGGGGCGTGCACGGTGCAGCGGGATTGCTGCTGCGCGCCCCGCGGAGTGACGGGACCCCTGCGGTGTTGCTCCAGCTCCGCGCGGCGTGGAGCCACCAGGGCGGTACATGGGCGTTGCCGGGTGGCGCCCGCGACAGTCACGAATCCACAGTCGACGCCGCGGTACGCGAGGCGCAGGAGGAGGCGGGAATCGACAGTACGTCGGTCGCGGTACGTGCCGAACGGGTCACCTCGGGAAGGCCCGGCTCCTGGTCCTACACGACCGTGGTGGCCGATGCGCCCGCACCGCTCGACACCACCATGAACGGGGAGAGCACCGAGTTGCGGTGGGTGGGCGAGGACGAGGTCGAATCGTTGCCGTTGCACGCGGGATTCGCCGAAGCCTGGTCTGCTCTGCGCACCCGCCCGGTGAGGATGCTGCTCGACACCGCGAACGTTCTCGGAGCCGGTGGGCCGTCCGGATGGTGGCGAGACCGTCCCGGTGCGACAGGTGCCCTGCTCACCGGCATCGCGGCGGCCCTCCCACGCACCGTCGAACTTCCCGACAGAACATTCGGGTGGGTGTCGCGGGTCGAGGCGGTGCTCGAAGGCCGTGCGCGTAGCGCGATCGTCGACAACGACCGCACCCGCGTGCACACCGCGGACGGCAGTGGCGACGACGAACTCGCGCGGCTTGCCGCAGCAGTTGCTCCCGATACTTCGGCTGTTCCCGCTACGGCGACCGCGCTCGATCCGGCCGTGACAGTGGTGGTGACCGCCGATCGGGGACTGCGTGCGCGTCTGCCCCACGGCACGATGACGCTGTCCCCGTCGGCAGTACTCGGCTGGCTGTAGGACGTCAGACAGGCAGCGCAGCCTTCAGCGCTGCCGCGGCAGCGCGCGGGTCGTCGGCCTTCGTGATCGCGCGCACCACCGCGATGCGCTGGGCGCCCGCGTCGAGCACCTGCGGGAGACGTTCGAGATCCACACCGCCGATCGCGAACCACGGTCGCTGCGGATGCGAAGCGTGTACCTCCCGGAGGACGTCGAGTCCGGCTGCTGTGCGCCCCGGCTTGGTCGGGGTGTCCCACACCGGACCGGACGCGAAATAGTCCACTCCGTCCTCGCCGTCGGCGAGCACGGCCTGCGCGCGGCTGGCCGTGGACCGGCCGATGACGATGTCGTCGCCGAGGATCCTCCGCGCCTGCTTCACCGGCAGGTCGCCCTGTCCGAGGTGCAGAATGTCGGCGCCTGCGGCGAGCGCAATGTCGGCGCGGTCGTTGACCGCGAACAGTGCCCCGTGGCGTGCACACGCATCGGCGATCACCTCGAGCGCGGCGAGTTCCTCACCGGCCTCCAGGCGGCCGAACTTCTTCTCACCTGCGGAGTCCTTGTCGCGCAACTGCACGATATCGACGCCGCCGACCAGGGCTTCCTCGATGAACCGGGCGAGATCGCGGGTGTCGCGACGGGCATCGGTGCACAGGTACAACCGCGCGGTCGCGAGGCGTCCACGGGGGTCGGGATGGCTGCCGCGGTAGGTGGTCGGGTAGGTCGTCACGGACAAGACGGTAGCCTCTACCTCGAAAGTGACAACACGGGAGTCCCGAGGAACGCGGGGCTGAGAGGGGGCCTGCCGGCCCCGACCGTTATGACCTGAACCGGATCATGCCGGCGCAGGGAGTGAGGTGGATGTCGTGTCGACAGTAGCGGTCATCGGTGGTGGCGTGATCGGTCTGGCCGTCGCGTGGCGTGCAGCCCGCGCGGGATGGACGGTCACCGTCCACGATCGTGCCCCGGGCACCGGCGCATCCTGGGTTGCGGGCGGAATGCTCGCACCGTTGTCGGAAGGGTGGCCCGGGGAAGAGCACGTCCTCGATCTCGGGGCGGCCTCGCTGCAGCGCTGGCCCGCACTCGCGCACGACCTCGAATGCGAGACCGGCATCGACGTCTTCACCGCGGGTGCATCGCTGACCGTTGCTCTGGACGCCGCGGACGCCGCCGACCTGCGCACGATCGCAACCTGGGTGGCGGAGCAGGGCCACGAGATGCGCATCCTCACCCGGGCCGAGATCCGTGATCTCGAACCGTCGCTGGGTCCGCGGATCAGGCTCGGCCTGCTGGCCCCCACCGAACTGTCCGTCGACAACAGAAGGCTCGTCGAAGCGCTGCATCGCGCTGCCGTCGCCGCGGGTGTGCAGTTCGTCCAGGCTTCCGTCGGCGACCTCGACGAACTGTCCGACGACCGCGTCGTGCTCGCCGCGGGGTACGCATCGGCGCGACTGTGGCCGGACCTTCCGGTCCGGCCGGTCAAAGGTGAGATCCTGCGGCTGCGCGTACGCCCCGGAGCAACCCCGCCGCCGCAGCACACCGTGCGCGGCAGTGTGCACGGACGCCCCGCGTATCTGGTGCCACGCGCCGACGGGATCGTCGTGGGAGCGACCCAGTACGAAGCGGACGACACCGAGGTCACGGTCGCGGGAGTGCGCGACCTGATCGCCGACGCCGAAATGCTGTTTCCCGCGATCGGTGAGTACGAACTGCACGAGGCGAGCGCGGGGCTGCGCCCGATGAGTCCTGACAATCTGCCGCTGATCGGCAGATTGTCGGATCGGGTGATTGCTGCTACCGGGCACGGCCGCAACGGAATTCTGCTCACCGCGATCACGGTCGACTCGGTGCTCGCCGAGCTCGCCGACGACCCGCTCGCCGAGGTGGCACATGCAGATCCCCAACGATTCGCGAAGGAGAGCGTGCGATGACGAATCAGATTTCGGTCGGTATCACCGTCAACGGTGAGGAGAAATATTTTGCAGACGAACCGACCATGACGGACCTGCTGGCCGAGATGGGACTGCCCGAGAAGGGCATCGCGGTCGCCGTCGACGGGGTGTTGTTCCCCCGGGGACGCTGGAGCGAGAAAATCGGCAAGGGTGCGCAGATCGAGATCCTCACGGCGGTGCAGGGTGGCTGAACACGCACTCGCGCGGGTGGACCCGGGGCAGGATCTCCCCCCGCTGACCATCGCCGGGCGATCGTTCTCGTCCCGGTTGATCACCGGCACGGGAGGTGCTGCGAACCTTGCAGTGCTCGAGGACGCGCTCGTTGCCTCGGGTACCGAATTGACCACTGTGGCGATGCGTCGGGTCGACGCGACGTCGGGAACGGGCGTGCTGGACCTGCTGGTTCGGCTCGGGATCGCGCCGCTGCCGAACACCGCGGGGTGCCGCGGAGCGAAGGAGGCGGTCCTCACCGCGCAACTGGGCCGGGAAGCGCTCGAAACCGATTGGGTCAAGCTCGAAGTCATCGCCGACGAACGAACCCTGTTGCCCGACGCGATCGAATTGGTCTCTGCTGCAGAGCAGCTCGTGGACGACGGGTTCAATGTCCTGCCGTACACCACCGATGATCCGGTGCTCGCGCGTCGCCTGGAGGATGTCGGGTGTGTCGCGGTGATGCCGCTCGGATCGCCGATCGGGACGGGGCTGGGTATCGCCAATCCACACCACATCGAGATGATCGTGGAATCCGCTGGGGTACCCGTCATTCTCGACGCCGGTATCGGTACTGCCTCGGATGCTGCCCTCGCCATGGAACTGGGCTGCGACGCGGTGCTCCTCGCCACGGCGGTCACCCGAGCGAAGGACCCGGCGTTGATGGCATCAGCGATGCGTCACGCGGTCGAAGCCGGCTTCCGTGCTCGGCATGCCGGACGCATTCCCAAGCGATTCTGGGCCCAGGCATCGTCGCCCCTGGATCCCTGAGGCCCTGGTCGCGGGCGTGATGCTGCGCTCGGACCCATTTTCCGGCAGTCTATGGTCCATGATCGAAGTGACCGGACTGACCAAGACCTTCGGTTCAACCACTGCTGTCGACGACGTGACGTTCACTGTCCCCCCGGGGATCGTCACCGGATTCCTCGGCCCCAATGGGGCAGGCAAATCGACGACGATGCGCATGATCCTGGGGTTGGACCGTCCGACATCGGGCACCGCGCTCATCGAGGGCAAGCAGTATCGGGACCTGAAACGTCCGCTGCAGACCGTCGGTGCGCTGCTCGACGCCAAATGGGTGCATCCGAACCGCTCAGCTCGCGCACACCTGAGGTGGCTTGCCGCCTCCAACGGATTGCCGGATTCCCGCGTCGACGAGGTACTGCGTCAGGTCGGGCTGACGGAGGTCGCAGGCAAACGCGCCGGCGGCTTCTCGCTCGGCATGTCGCAGCGCCTCGGCCTGGCAGGTGCGCTGCTCGGCGACCCGAAGGTGTTGCTGTTCGACGAACCCGTCAACGGTCTCGATCCCGAGGGCATCGTGTGGATCCGCCGGTTCATGCAAGCCCTTGCTGCGGAGGGCCGCACGGTGCTCGTGTCGAGTCACCTGCTGTCGGAGATGGCCCAGACCGCCGATCACCTCATTGTGATCGGACGCGGCAAGCTCATCGCCGACATGTCGGTCGAGGAGTTCGTCGATCGGGCGTCGGAATCCCTCGTGGTGGTTCGCAGCCCCCAACTCGATGAGCTGCGCAGCGCGCTCACCGAACGCGGGCACACGGTGATCGACGAGGACGGTGCGTTGCACGTCTCGGGTGCCGGTGCCGCAGAGATCGGTGAGCTCGCCGCGGCACGCTCGATCGTCCTGCACGAGCTGGCGGGCCGCCATGCATCCCTCGAGGATGCGTTCATGAAACTGACCGGAGGCGACGTGGAGTTCCACGGCACCGGTTTCGACGACGTGATGAAGGGCAGCCTGTAATGGCATCACCAGCATTGGACACCTTGCGTGCGGAACGCATCAAATTGACGTCGGTGCAGTCTCCGTTCTGGTGCCTGGCGGTGATCGTCGCCCTTGGCATCGGTTTCGCCGCGATGATGGGCGCGGTTGCCCGCAGTTCCATGTCGATCGACGACGAGGCCGCCCGGTTCTATCTGACCCCCGATGTCGCCGCTACCGGTGTCACGGGCTTCGGCATCATGGTGCTGATGATCCTCGCGGCACTGTCGGTCACGAGCGAGTACCGCTTCGGCGTCATCAGGACGACCTTCATCGCCAATCCCAACCGTTCTCTCGTGCTGACCGTGAAATCGGTTCTCATCGGTGTGATCGGAGCTGTCGTCACCGGCGTGGTGGGCCTGATCGCCGTGTACGTCGCGAAAGCGCTCGCGGGTTCGGAGGCAGGCCGCGACCTCGTGCTCGAGGGCGACACGTGGCGCGCGATCTACGGCATTGCGTTCTACGCGTTCCTGGCGGTGTTCCTCGCGGTGGGTGTGGGGACATTGCTGCGGCAGTCGGCGGGCACGATCGCGCTCCTACTGTTGTGGCCCTTGCTCATCGAATCGTTGTTCTCGTTGTTCGGCCGGGTCGGTCGTGAAATTCAGCCGTTCCTGCCGTTCGCCAACATCAACCACTTCCTCGGTATGGAGCAGGGGGTCGACTTCCATTGGGGGCCGTGGGGTTCGCTGCTGTACTTCGCATTGTTCACGGCAGTCGTGTTCGGTGTGTCGCTCGCGGTGGTCGGTAAACGCGACGCCTGAACTGTGCCGGGTCAGTATGCTCGGGCAATGATCGACACGGTGGTCGGCCGCCGCATCGCAATATTGACGGTGGCGGCCGTGGTGATCGCGGGCTGCGCGGACGACGCTCGCACGGACTCCTCGCCCGTCGATCCGGCCGCTCTCGCCGACAGCGTGCCGATCGATGCCCTGATGGGCCACCTCACCGAATTCGAGCGCATAGCGACCGAGCACGGGGGTAACCGCGCGCTCGGCACCGCCGGTTACGACGCGAGCGTCGACTACGTGGCAGGCGCGTTGCGCGACGCCGGATTCGACGTGCAGACACCCGAATTCGACGCCACCACCTTCGAGGTCGAAGACCAGACCCTCGAGGTCGGCGGCCGGCCCCTCGATGTGCGGGCGCTGGGCCACTCGCCCACGACCGGACCCGAAGGGCTGACCGCGCCCGTTGTGCGGGTACCCACCGACGACACCCCGGGATGCGAGGCCACCGACTACGACGGTCTCGACGTGGCGGGAGCGATCGTGGTGGTCGACCGCGGCGTATGCACCTTCTCGACGAAAGAGACGGTCGCTGCAGATGCGGGTGCTGCGGCACTGCTCGTCGTGAACACCGAGGACGGTCCCCTCGCCGGGGCGACGCTCGACGAGACCGCGCCGCGACGGATTCCCGTCGGCGGAATCGGCCTGGCAGACGGCGAGCGGGTTGCGGCGTCACCGTCGGCGGATCTCGTCCTCGACACGAAGACCGAGACGCAGCGTTCCCGCAACGTCATTGCGCAGACCGAAACGGGCTCGACCGACGATGTCGTGGTCGTCGGTGCACATCTCGACAGCGTGCCCGAAGGACCGGGGATAAACGACAACGGCAGCGGTGTCGCGGCCGTCCTCGAGACCGCACTGCAGATCGGTAGCGACCCCGGCGTCACCAACGCTGTGCGGTTCGCGTTCTGGGGCGCCGAGGAGATAGGGCTCGTCGGGTCGACCGAGTATGTCGAGTCCTTGTCTCCCGAAGAGCACGAGGCGATCGCCCTCTACCTGAATTTCGACATGATCGGCTCGCCGAACCCCGGCTATCTTCTCTTGGACGGCGACGATTCCGACGCGCAAGGTGCCGGACCGGGGCCCGAGGGATCGGCCGGTATCGAGCGCACCATCTCGGGCTTCTTCGCCGAGCGCGGGATCGATGCCGACGGCACCGATTTCGACGGTCGCTCCGACTATGGCCCGTTCATGGCAGTCGGCATCCCCGCCGGTGGCACATTCACCGGCGCCGATGAAGTGAAGTCCCCCGAAGAGGCCGACAAGTGGGGCGGCACCGCAGAGCAGGAGTACGACCCGAACTACCACCGGCCTGAGGACACAGTGGACAACATCGACCGCGACGCCTTCGCAGTCGCAGCGGCGTCCGTCGCCTACAGCACCGCGGTCTACGCGGACTCGCTCGACGGCCCGGACGGAGTCCCGGGCGGGCCTGCGCGCACCGAGGCACGCGCGGGATTCACGGAGTAGGCATTCACGCAGTAGCCGGACCCGCGAGACCTCAGTCCGTCAGGGCTGCCCGTGAAGTCGCCACAGCGGGTTGACCGGGCCGTGGCCGTGGCCGAGGTCGTACGACCACTCGAGGCACTTCGTCACCCATTCCTTCGCGAACGCCACCGCATCCGGCACCGACCGGCCGTGGGCGAGCGCTGATGCGATCGCCGCAGCCAGTGTGTCGCCGCCACCGTGGTCGTTGCCCGTGGCGAGGCGCGGGCTCGGGAACTCGAGAAAACGGTCGCCGTCGAACAGCAGATCGGTGCTCGACTCCGAAGTGCGGAGATGGCCACCCTTGACGATCGACCACTGTGCGCCGAGTGTGTGCAGCGCTTCCGCGGCCTGTCTCGCAGTGCGGTCGTCGACCACCTCGATGCCGGTGATGAGCCTGATCTCGTCGAGGTTGGGGGTCACGACGGTCGCCAGCGGGATCAGCGCCGAGCGGACGGCCTCGAGTGCGCTCGCGTGGAGGAGGGGATCGCCGTGCATCGACGCACACACGGGGTCCACGACGAGTGGGACGTCGGTGTCGCGGCCGATGCCGACTTCCGAGCACACCGCAGCGACGGCTTCGATGATCTCCGTCGACGCGAGCATGCCTGTCTTGGCCGCGGACACCCCGATGTCATCGACGACGCATCGCACTTGGGCTGCCACCGTCTCCGGGGGGATCTCGTGGAAGCCGCTCACCCCGACCGAGTTCTGCACGGTTACCGCGGCCACCGCGACGCACGCGTGGACACCGCACATCGCCATCGTGCGGGAGTCGGCCTGGATACCTGCGCCTCCGCCGGAGTCCGTGCCGGCGATGGTGAGCACACGAATCGGGGTATGGCCTTGTTCGGCCAGGGGAAGCAGCTGCACGGAGGTGACCCTACCGGTCGTCGTTCGGGCAGCTGCCGGTGTCAGCACTTCGTCGGTGGGAGTGCCATCCCGGAGGCGCGCGCGTGTGCTCTATAGTGGCGTGCGTCACACTACGGAAGAAGTCGGGGAGGCGTTCATGATCAACTTGTCGACGGCGGAGGTGTCCGACAATGCCGATCAGAACCGATTCGAGTTGCGTCTCAATGGTGACCTCGTGGGCATTCTCGGGTATTTCGATTCCGAGCATCCGGCGGGCATCCCCGGGCGGGGGCGTCCCGTGGTCGATTTCCTGCACACCGTGATCGTCGAGGACTTCGGGCACCGGGGCCTTGCCGGCCTTCTCGTCGGCGGTTCGCTCGACATTGCACGGAGGCGGGGCTGGAGAGTCCGGCCGGTGTGTACGTACGTGCAGCGGTATCTCACGTCGAATCCGGGCTATCGCGACGTGATCGTGCCGATCGCATCGGCGAGGAGGGCTTGACGCAAGAGCTCCGGCTCACTCGGAGAGGTCGACGATCACCGGTGCGTGATCGCTTGCGCCCTTGCCTTTGCGCTCGTCGCGGTCGATCGACGCGGACGTGACCTTCGCCGCGAGGGCCGGTGACCCGAGCACGAAGTCGATGCGCATGCCTTGCTTCTTCGGAAAGCGCAGCTGCGTGTAGTCCCAGTATGTGTACACACCGGGCCCGGGCGCGTGCGGGCGCACCACATCGACGAACCCGGTCTCGGCGAACGCCGAGAATGCGTCGCGCTCGGGTTGCGAAGTATGGGTCTTGCCCTCGAAGAATGCCGGATCCCACACGTCCTCGTCGGTGGGTGCGACGTTCCAGTCGCCGACCAGCGCGACCGGTAGATCGGGGGCGGCAGAGAGCCAGCCCTGCGCGTCGGCGCGCAGCTTCGCGAGCCAATCGAGCTTGTAGGTGTAGTGGGGGTCGGCAAGCTCGCGGCCGTTGGGCACGTACAGGCTCCATACTCGGACACCGCCGCAGGTGGCACCGATCGCGCGCGCCTCACGCGCGGGGGAGAGGTCCGGATCCTTCGAGAAGCCGGGCTGATCCTCGAAACCGATCTGGACGTCGTCGAGTCCGACGCGCGAGAGGATCGCGACACCGTTCCATTGGTTCAGGCCGACATGCGCCACCCTGTAGCCCAGCTCTTCGAACCTGGCGTACGGGAACTGCTCGTCCTTGCACTTCGTTTCCTGCATCGCGAGCACGTCGGTGTCGGTTCGCTGCAGCCAATCGACGATCCGATCGGTACGGGCACGGACCGAGTTCACATTCCAGGTAGCGAGGCGCACGGCCACCACTGTAGGCGACCTAGCCGACGGGCTCCGTCACGTACCCGTAGCGGTGGTGATCGACGAAACCCAACCCTGAATACAGCTCCCGGGAGGCCGTGTTGTCCCCCTCGATCTGGACGTAGGCGTGGGTGGCGCCGAGTTCGCGGCCCCACCCCAGCAGTGATCCGCTCAGCAAGGTGCCCACGCCTCGCCTGCGATGCTCGGGGGCGACCTCGATCGCGCTCAGGCCGATCCAACGGCGGCCGTCGGGAGCGTCGGTGATCGCGGCTCGCCCGATCGCGACCGGCCGGGCTCCGGGTGGACCGATGCGGCCGAAACCGAGCGTGCCCGCAACGACCGCGCCGAGAACCACGCCTGCGACATCCGGAAGGTCGCCGCCACGGTAGAGCGAGAGCCAGTCACCGTCGGGAGCCGGAGAGACGACCACCGGGCCGAGACCCGGGGGGAGCGGAACATTGTCGAGGTCTGCTGCCATCACCTGGACCGGGTTGCCGATGGGCACCCAACCTCGGGGAGCCGGGGCGAGTCGGTCGGGGAGCAGCAACCGCAGAGGCAGCCCACGCTCGGCGAACCATTCACGCAGCCGTGCCCGCACGTCGGGATCGTTGGGGTCCCCCACGGTGCCGCGTGGTCCGAGAGGTGTCGCGGAATTGGCCCGTCCGGTGAACCCGCCACCGGCGCGCAGGAACCAGCCATCGACCCAGGCCTGCTCGAGACCGGGCCACCCCGCGGCCGTGGCGTGTTCGAGCGAGCGGATCTCGGCGATGCGGATCGGGCGGGCAGACAGCGCCTTGAGCGCCACTACAGTGCTCGGAGAGACCTGGACGAGCTTCTTCTCGGCGGTACGCACGACCACCACCGGTTCGAGCGACACCAGATCACCGATGACGTCGGTCATCGGATGGCTGTACCCCGCGGGCAGGCGATACCGGACGACGACGCGCGTGCCGAGCGGGATCGCCGCCCCTGCCGGGTTGTCGGTCGTCGCCGGGTTGTCAGTCGTCATCGTCGTCGTGCCCGAACGGGTCGTCGACGCTCCCCGGCAGCCACGTGAGGCCGGGTACACCCCAGCCCGCGCGCTTGATCGTCTTCTTGGCGGCGCGCGCGTTGCGTCCGATCAGGACGTCGACGTACAGGAAGCCGTCGAGGTGACCGACCTCGTGCTGCAGCATCCGGGCGAAGAATCCGTGGCCCTCGATTTCGACGGGCTCACCGTTCTCGTCGGTACCGGTGACCTTCGCCCAGTCGGCACGCCCGGTGGGGAAGTTCTCCCCCGGGACCGAGAGGCAACCCTCGAGGTCGTCTTCCGGGTCGGGCATGGTCTCCGGGATCTCGGAGGTCTCGAGCACCGGGTTGATCACTGCGCCGCGGCGGCGGACCACATTGCCGGATGCGTCGCGATCCGGGCAGTCGTAGACGAACAGGCGCTTGGCGAGCCCGACCTGGTTCGCGGCGAGCCCGACGCCGTTCGCGGCGTCCATCGTCTCGTACATGTCGGCGACCAGTTGCGCGAGTTCCGCGGGTGTTTCGGTCACCGGCTCGGTGGGGTTGTGCAGAACGGGGTCGCCGGTGATGACGATGGGAAGGATGGCCATGGTGAACCAGGATAATGCGCGCGAGTCGTCCCTTCGTCCGGCCGGTATGTGTCGCACCCCCATGATTGAATGACTCGCGGAAACACACAGGTGTAATTGTCGTTGCGGTGTGATTCGAGCAGTCGAGGAGTGAGATGGACGGCGCAGCAGCGCACGGTACGGACCCATCCGAAGCGGACGATGCGCGTCAGGTCGCCGAGAGCAGCCCGATCGACAGCGGGAGCCCGCACGATATCGGCGAGCACGGCCTGAGCCGTCGGGAGCACGACGTCCTGGCGTTCGAGCGGCAGTGGTGGAAGTACGCCGGTGCCAAAGAAGAGGCGATCAAGGAGTTGTTCGGGTTGTCCGCAACCCGCTACTACCAGGTGCTCAACGCTCTGATCGACCGTCAGGAAGCCCTCGCCGCAGACCCGATGCTCGTCAAACGCCTTCGTCGATTGCGGTCCAGTAGGCAGAAGGCGCGCGCTGCTCGACGCCTCGGATTCGAGACGACACGCTAGCGCGCGACACGTGTCGGCCGATCGGGCAACTATGGTCGAAGACGTGAGCAGAACCGCAGAGAACGCGAACCGGGGATCCTCCGGGTTACCGCTACGAGCCATTGCGATGCTGCTGATCTCCCTGGCGATCCTCTTCGCCGGGCTCGGATTCGCATCACTCGGCGGTTCGGACGAGGACGCAGCGTCGACAGCTGCGGCCACCACCGAAACCACCTCCGCGGTTGCGCCGGCGCCGGCGACCACCCGGCCTCCCGTTTCTGCGCCCGGCGCTGCGGGCGCCGCATCGGCGCCCGCGGTTTCGGCAACCTCGCCGGGGTCGGCCCCCGGTGCAGGGGCAACAGGTACAGGAGCATCGGGCACTGCATCGCCGGGCACTGCATCGTCGGGTTCGCTCTCGGGTGCGTCTGCGTCGTCGGCGAGCGTCCGCGTCTACAACAACAGCAACATCGCCGGGCTCGCTGCGCAGACCGCAACCCTGCTCGAGGACGAAGGCTTCACGATCGCCGAGACCGGAAACTACAGCGAAGGACTTCTGGCGCAGACCTCCGTGTACTACGGCACCGGCTCCGGTGAGCAGGAAACCGCTGAGTCCGTGGCAGCCGCCCTCGGCGTCACCGCGCAGCCGCGTTTCGAGGGAATCATGGATTCTGCGCCGGGCGTGATCGTCATCGTCGCGGAGCCGTGAAACCGGTCGAGACGGACGACAGGACCATCACGACAGGGCGCAGAATCGGGCCCGGCTATGATCAGATGACTTTTCGGTACTTCGAAGGAGCGGTTTGATGGCCCCCAGTTCCACTCGTCGCATGACCTGGCGTGCCCTGGCCCCGATCGTCGCGATTGCCGCGGTGGGCCTGAGTGCATGCTCGAACAACGAGGAAGCCACCACCGTGCCGGGCACGACGCCGCCGGTGTGGACGGGGTCGGCCGCGCCGGAAGGCGAATCGCACGGCAGCGATGCGCACGGCACCGATTCGCAGGGTGGCGAGGCAGGGGCCAGTGCGTCCGGCGGCTCGGGTGCATCGCTCACCGCCGACCTGCAGAACGTCGCCGGCGACTCCGCGGGCACCGTCAGCTTTGCCGAGCACGACGGCAACGTCGAGGTCACCATCGAGGTCGACGGTCTCGAGCCCGGATACCACGGCGTCCACATCCACGAATTCGGTGTGTGCGAGCCCGAGTCCGCGCCTCCCGCCGGTGGCGAACCGGGTGCCTTCCTGTCGGCCGGTGGCCACCTCCAGGTTCCGGGCCACACCGCGATTCCGGAGAGCGGCGATCTGCTTTCCGTCGTCGTCCACGAAGACGGCTCCGCGACCGCGACGGTCACCACCGCCGAGTTCACTCTCGAAGATCTCCAGGGCGAGCGGGGCACCTCGGTGGTCGTGCATCAGGACAACGCCGGCGACCGTCTCGCCTGCGGTGTCGTGGCCTGAGTGCATCAGCCGTAATTCCTCTCACAGGGCCCACCCGACCGGCACTCGGTCGAGTGGGCCCTGTGGTTGGATCGAGTGGTGGTTGTCGAATTTCCGGGTTCTCCGCGCCCGACACTCGGTGTGGAATGGGAGATCGCGCTGGTCGACAAGACCACCCGTGAGTTGTCCAATACTGCAGCGGTCGTCTTCGATGCCGTCGGTGAGCTTCCGGGCGACACGCCGCGGCTGACCAAGGAGTTTCTGCGCAACACCGTCGAACTGGTCACCGACGTGCACGACACGGTCGGTGAGGCTGTCGACGATCTGAAGGAATCGTTGGATCTGCTGCGGCGCGCCGCCGATCCGCTCGGCGTCGACCTGATGTGCGCGGGCACCCACCCGTTCGCGCAATGGACCGACCAGGTCGTCACCCAATCGCCCGAATACGACGAGATGATCGAGCGCACCCGTTGGTGGGGCCGACAGATGCTCATCTGGGGTGTGCACGTGCACGTCGGAGTGTCGTCCTCGCACAAGGTCATTCCGATCCTCAACGCCATGCTGGTCAAATATCCCCACATGCTGGCGCTGTCGGCATCATCGCCGATCTGGGCGGGGCTCGACACCGGGTACGCGAGCAACCGGGCACTGATGTTCCAGCAGTTGCCCACCGCGGGGCTGCCGTACCATTTCGCAGACTGGGAGCAGTACACCCGGTTCATCGAAGATCAGCTCAGATCGGGTGTCATCAGTAAACCCGGTGGGATGCACTGGGACATCCGACCCGCACCCAAGTGGGGCACGCTGGAAGTCCGGGTTTTCGACGGCATCACCAACGCGGCCGAACTTTCAGCGCTTGTCGCGCTCGTCCACTGTCTGGTCGTGTACTACGACGAATGCCTCGATCGCGGCGAAGAACTACCGACGCTCCAGCCGTGGCACGTCAAGGAAAACAAGTGGCGAGCGGCCCGCTATGGTCTCGACGCCGAGGTGATCCTCGACCCCGCGTGCCATGAGCGCCTCGTCACCGACGATCTGCACGATCTACTCGAGCAACTCACGCCGACGGCGGTGCGGCTCGGGTGCTCCGACGAACTCGCTGCGGTCGCCGAGATCCCCGTTCGGGGTGCGTCGTACCAGCGTCAGCGACGTGTCGCGGAGGGGCATGAGGGAAGCCTGCTCGCGGTCGTCGATTCGTTGGTCGAAGAACTACGCGGCTGAGTACTTCCAGCTCGTCGCGCAGTAGGTCTAGGCGCGGTACGGGGGGAAGTCATCGTCGTCGAGGAGTCCGTCGCGACCGAGCTGCTCCCGGTACGCGATGCGGCCCACACGATGCGCGATCACGGGTGCGGTGAGCACCATGAACATGCCCGCCAATGCGAGCATCCATACGTCGAACGAGCCCCACAGGTTGAGCATCGCCCCGCCGAGCACGAACAGCAGGCCGATGACCTGAGGTTTCGTTGCAGGATGCATGCGCGAGAGGGTGTCGCGGAAGCGGACGACTCCGATCGCCGCGGTCAACGAGATGATCGCACCGATGAGGATGAAGACATGTCCGACGACGTCGAAGAAGTGACTCATTCTTCGTCACGCACCCGGAATCGTGCGACGGAGACGGACCCGATGAACCCGACCAGAGCCAGCGCGACGACGGCCGGCGCAATCGTGGTGTCGCGGGTGTACACCATCCACGCCGCCAGACCACACATCGCGATGGCCAGCAGGGCGTCGACTCCGACGAGGCGATCGAGCGAATTGGGTCCTGCCAGTACCCGATATCCGATCAGGAGGGCCGACGCGAACAGCAGAACGCCCGATATCACGAGCATCACGGTCATCATTACTCCGTTCCGCTTCGCCACGGGCTCGGCTGCCATTCCGAGTCCCGTTCGAATGTGTCGATGAGAAGACGTTCGATCAACCGTGCCGAGCGGTAGAAGTCGGCGACGGCCTTGTCGGTGCTGACGTCCAGCACGTGGACGTAGACGATTCGGCGAACCTGGTCGATCTCGAGCACCATGGTGCCCGGAATGTTGTTCATGATGTCGGTCCAGAGCGTGAGCACCAGATCGGACTTGATCGTCAACCGGCAGCGCAGCACCCCGGTCACCGGGGGTGCGGCGGGCCGGATCGCCAGCCACGCGACCGAGATCGTCGACTTGATCGACTCGAAGAAGATGTACCCGCCCAGCCGCAGGGCAGACAACAGATGGGCACGGCCTTCCACCGGAACTTTCGGCAGCGGCAACAGTATCGCGAGGAGTCCCGCGACGAGGAGCCCACCGAGAACATTGGCGACGCTCAAGGTGCCCCACAGCATCACCCACACGAACGCCATCCAGAGCACCACGGAGACGCGTAGCAGATTGCCGCGTTTGATCATGGAGTCTCTCCCAACACGGCTTCGATGTACACCGAGCGGTCACGCAGATTCTCGGCGGCGCGGCCGCTGATGTCGAGCAGCGGCCCTGCGAATACGGTCAGCCCGAGCCCGATCACAACGAGCGCGATGGTGGGGACCACCATGCCCATGGGCATCTTCCCCACGTCCGCCCGCTCCTCGAACGCGATGTCGGCTTCGGACTCGTCGATCAGTGCCGACGGCCCGATGTCGGCGAGTTCACCTTCTGGCGCGTCGGCGCGGGCCCGCCAGAATGCCTTGGCCCAGACACGGGCCACCGCGTACAACGTCAGCAGGCTGGTGATGGTGCCACCGGCGACGAGAATCCACGCGAGAGCGGATCCGTCTTCTGCCCCGGCCTGCAACAACGCGATCTTTCCGATGAAGCCGGAGAACGGTGGGATGCCGCCGAGGTTGAGTGCAGGGATGAGGAACAGGACGGCCAGGAGTGGACTGGTCACGGCCAGGGAGCCGAGTCGACGAAGTGACGCAGACCCCGCTTGTCGTTCGATCAGGCCCACGACGAGGAACAGCGTGGTCTGCACCAGGATGTGGTGTGCGACGTAGAAGACTGCGCCGCCGAGGCCGGTCTGGTTCGACAACGCAATTCCGAACACCATGTAGCCGATGTGGCTGACGAGCGTGAACGACAGGAGACGTTTGATGTCGTTCTGCGCGATTGCACCGAGGATCCCGACAACCATCGTCAGAAGACCGGCGATGAGCAGGACGTCGTCGAGCTCGCCCTGCGGGAAGATCAAGGTGTGCGCACGGATGATCGCGTACACACCCACTTTGGTGAGAAGGCCCGCGAAGACCGCGGTGACGGGGGCGGGTGCGGTGGGGTAGGAGTCGGGCAACCACGACGACAGCGGGAAGATCGCGGCCTTGATGCCGAACGCCACGAGCAGCACACCGAAGATCGCCGTACGGGTGCCTGAATCCACGTCGTCCATCCGCAGTGCCATCTGCGCCAGATTCAACGTTCCTGTAGCGGCGTAGGCGAACGCCATGCCCATCAGGAAGATCATCGACGACACCATCGAGACCATGACGTACGAGACCCCGGCGCGGACGCGATCGGCGCTCGCACCCAAGGTCAACAGCACGAACGACGCGGCGAGAAGCACCTCGAATCCGACGAACATGTTGAACAGGTCGCCCGCGAGGAACGCGATGTTCAGGCCCGCGGTGAGTGCGAGGTAGGTGGGCAGGAAGATCGACACCGGCTGTTGCTCGTTGCCGTCGTGGATACCCTGACCGACGGCGAACCACATGACCGACAGCAGCACGATCGCCGCGATCACGAGCATCAGTGCGGCGAGCCGATCGGCCACGAGAGAGATACCGAACGGTGCTTCCCATCCCCCGACCTGCACCACTTCGATGCCATCTTGATCGGCGAAGTAGAGCAGTGCCACTGCTACCGCGAGCGACGCGACGAGGGCCGAAATGGTGACGAAGCGCTGAGCCCGTGGCCGCCGGCCCAGGATCAGGGTGACCGCGGCCGCGAGCAGCGGAATGAGGATCGGCAGGGGAATGAGAACGGCGGTTTCCAAGGTCATCGGTCGCTTTCCTTCCCGTCGTCCTCGGTCCTTGCCTCGACTTCGCTGACGCCGTCCCCCTCGTCGGTGCCCCTGTCCTGTGGCTTCTTTTCGCCCTTGTCTTTCGGTGCGTGCTTGTCTTTCGGCGCGTGCCGCGGATTGCCGCTGCCGGGGTTGCGGGGATCGTCATAGGCGGAATCGGTGGGATCGTCGAAATCACCGTCGTGCAGATCCTCGTAGACCTCGAGGTCCTCGATGTTGGTGAGGGCATCGAGCGGGATCGGATTGCCTTCGGCGTCGAACGCGTCGCCACTCATGCTCGGTACGCCGGTGACCGGGTCGTCGGACCGGTCGCGGCCCGGGGCCTCGGCAAGGGTCCGCCGCTGCGACACCATGGTGTCCTCAGGGTCGTTCTCGACTTCGTCGCGTGCGCGGATGGAGTACGAGCGGTACGTCAGTGCGAGCACGAAGGCTGCGACACCCATGGTGATCACGATCGACGTGAGCACCATGGCCTGCGCGAGCGGATCGGACATGTCCTCGCGTCTCGCATTGTCGGACCCGACGACCGGGGCGTCCCCGGCCGGGCCGCTGAGGGCGATGATCAGCAGATTGACGCCGTTGCCGATGAGGAGCAGGCCGAGCAGCATCTTGATGATGCTGCGCTCGAGCAGGAGATAGACACCGCAGGCGACGAGTACGCCGACGATGACGACCAGGGTCAGATTGGTGGTCATCGGCGTTCACCCACGACCTCGGCGTCGAGCCGGGCTCCGAGGCTTCGGAGCACATCGAGGATCAGGCCGACGACGATCAGATACACACCCAGGTCGAAGAAGAGTGCGGTGACGAGTTTGATGTCGCCGATCAACGGCAGTGTCACCTCGAGAACCGCAGAGGAGAGCACCGGCGCTCCGAGGAACAACGAGAACAATCCGGTGCCTGCGGACAATGTCAGGCCGAGTCCGAGGATCTTGCCCGCGTCGATGGGAACCGCCTCTCCGAGTTCGTATCGTCCCCCTGCCAGATAGCGCAGGACCAGAGCCAGCCCCGCGACGAGGCCTCCGGAGAATCCGCCGCCCGGGGCATTGTGGCCGGCGAAGAAGAAGTACACCGACAGCACCATCATCGTGGGGAACACCAGCCGTGTGGTGACCTCGAGGACCAGTGACCGGTAGCGCGGATCGATCAGATCACCGCCGCGCAGCCACGTGATCTCGGAGTTGGCCCCCGCCGCATCGAGCTGGGCGGCGGGTGCGTCGGAGACACGCGGTGCGGTACCGAACCTGCGGGTCCGGAATACCAGGCTCGCGACACCGGTCGCGGCGACGAGCAGCACGGAGATCTCGCCCAGGGTGTCCCATGCGCGGATATCGACGAGTAGTACGTTCACCACATTCTTGCCGTGGCCGAGTTCGTAGGCGAGTTCGGGAAGTTGCAGTGAGATCGGGTCGGCAGTGCGCGCGGCCACCGCGAACGCTCCCACAACGGTCACCACTGAACCCACCGCGATGCCGAGCAGGGCCCGGGGGCCGCGCTTGCCGATCTCGGCTTGTCGATCGTTTTCGGGAGGCAGTTTCCGTAGCACCAGCACGAACATCACCAGGGTGACGGTTTCGACGAGGAACTGCGTCAACGCCAGGTCGGGGGCGCCCTGCAATGCGAACAGGACGCCGAGACCGTAACCGGTGACACCGACCATCAGGACTGCGGCGAGCCGGTTCCGCATTACCGTCGCGGCCAGTCCCCCACCGATCATGATCAGACCGACGGTGAACTGCCACGGCGTGTCCCACGCGCGTAGCTCCGGTGTGGTCCTTGCACCGAAGACGAACAACAGCACGGTGGGAAGCAGCGCGAGCGTGATGAGGATGGTGGCCTGTGTCAGTGGTAGCGAACCGCGCTGGATGAAACTCGTCAACCTCGTCGACATGTTGTCCATGCCGCGCAGCGTTGCGTCGTAGATGCGGTCGGCGTTACCGAGTGGCGGGTGCTCGAAACGAAGGCGGGCAACCGTACGGTGCGCGAGATAGAGGATGATTCCTGCCACGATCACGACGGCGGTGAGGGCGAGTGGCAACGTCAAGCCGTGATACAACGCCAGGTGGTAGGGCTCGGCGAGTGAGGCAGGCAGTGTGTCGGCGTAGGGCGCGACGAGGGTGTCGACCCACGGCGCCGCAAGACCGGCTGCAAGACCGGCGACCGCGAGCAGAGTGGGTGCCGACAGCAGCAACGCGCCGGGAGCGTGAAAATTCTGCACCGACGGGCTGGGCCGCTTGAGCTGCTTGCGGCCGAAGGCTCCCCAGATGAACCGGATGCTGTAGGCGAGGGTGAGGATCGAGCCGAGCACCATGCCGCTGACGATGGCGATGCGCGCCCAGTCCGGGACCACGTCGGCGGACAGCGCTGCTTCGAGCGCGGCTTCTTTGCCGACGAAACCGATGAACGGTGGCAGTCCGGCCATACTCGCAGCGGCCATGGCCGCCACCACCGCCAATATCGGAGTTCGCAAGCCGAGGTGGGCGAGCTTGCGGATGTCGCGAGTGCCCGTCGAGTGGTCGATGATCCCGACCACCATGAACAGGCACGCCTTGAACATTGCGTGCGCAATCACCATCGTCAGTCCGGCGAGCGCGGCCTCACGACTGCCGATGCCGACGAGCGCGGTGAGGAATCCGAGCTGGCTGACGGTGCCGAACGCGAGGATCAGTTTCAGGTCGAACGCACGGAAGGCGCGCCAGCCACCCAGGATCATCGAGGCGAGGCCCAGGGTGATCACGATCGGGCGCCACGGCGCCGCGTCGGCGAACGCCGGTGCCAATCGTGCCACCAGGTAGATGCCGGCCTTCACCATCGCGGCGGCGTGCAGATAGCCGGACACGGGTGTGGGGGCGGCCATCGCACCGGGAAGCCAGAAATGCAGCGGCACGACCGCGGACTTCGACAGCGCACCGATGAGCACCAGCACGATGGCAACACCGGCCAGCCAGCCTTCGGGTGCCGCCTCGATCACCGCGGAGAGGTTGTAGCTGCCCACGAGCTGGCCGAGGATGATGATGCCGACGAGCATCGCGAGGCCACCGGCAGTGGTCACGAGCAGCGCCTGGGTGGCAGCTCGCCGACTCGACGCACGTTCGGCATAGTGGCCTACCAGCAGGAACGACAAGACTGTGGTCAATTCCCAGAACGTGTAGAGCACCAGCATGTTGTCGCTGGTGACCAGGCCGAACATCGCGCCGGCAAATGCCACCATCTCGGCTGCGAAGATCCCCAGACGCGGCTCGTCGTCCTCGAAATAGCGCGCGCAGTAGAGCAAAATCAGTGCGCCGATGCCCAGCACCAGCAGGCACATGATCGCGGAGAGGGAATCGAACCGCATGTCGATGTCCATCGACACCGCCGATGCCCATCGGATGCTCAACTCCTGCTCGGTACCCCAGTTCGCGAAGACCCAGCCGAGGCTCGCGAGCGGGACGACCGCCAACGGCAGGAAAGCATTTCTCCCCATGACTCTGACCAGCGGCGGTGCCAGGATCGCGGCGACCGCGTGAGCGATGAGTATGGCGAGCAAAAGGCACTCCGTCGGGGTCGGGCCAGGCGGCGGCGTGAAACTGTTCTGTTCTCAGCATCTGCAGCGGCGATGACCGTCGCAGAATTGACAATGCGTTCGACACAAGAGCCGAAACGCGGGACGCCCCGACATGCGCGCCGTTCGCCGTTTAATGGGCAAACCGGAATGACCCCATACTAACGAGAGGCTTCGCATCGTTGCGAATCGGGGGTTGCGTGCACGGAAGTGTGGCTCAGCGCACCTGCCAGGCGCAGACGGCGCCCGTCGCGGCGAGTGCGAGCGCCGTCCACATGGTGTCCGCCGGGAGCAACCACACTGCTCCGATCACGGCGGTCAGTGGCACCGGCAGCGACAAGCCGAGTGCGGCAACGGACGCGGATCCGGGTAGCGACGACGCGAGGGCCAGGCCTGTGCCCGCGGCGATGAGGGCCAGGCGAACCGGCAGGGGAACGTTGTCGGCGAACTGTGGCCACAACACCGCGGCGGTCGAGACCGCCAGCGCCAGCGCGAGACCCGCGGCCGCGTACGGAATGTATGGGGAACAACACACGCCGAGAGCGGCGGCCGCGACCACGAGCAACGGCAGCCACCACTGCTCGCTACCGAACAGGTCGAGCATCACCGGGTATCCCGCAGCCACCGCCCCGATGACCGTCAGCACGAACCGGTCGTCTCCGGCGGGCACGACACGGGCGGTGACCTCGGCGCCGATCACCACCGCCACGAGAGCTCCCACCGCCACCACCCACATCCTTGCCCAGCCGGAACCGGACTCGGAGGTCACGAGTTCGCCGAGCAAGCGGCAACCGACGGCCAGCACGCCCGCGGCGAGCGCCGTGACCGTGAGAAGTTGCGGATCGAACCGCTGGGTACGACCACCGGGTGTTGCGGTCAGTGCCGCGGCCATGAGCGTCACCAATGCGAGCGCCAGCAGCCACTGCGTGATCGTCCACCGCACCGAATCGATCGGCACCTGGGTGCCGACCGCTGCCGCGGTGAGGAACGCAGACCACGCACCTGTGAGCAGTGCCCACGGTCCGTTCGGCACCGCCCATGCACCGGCGACGGCCGTGCCCAGCAGTACTCCGGTAGTACCGGAAGCGACCAGCCCGACGGTGGTCGAGGTGTCGGCCGACGCGCCTGCAGGCACCAGGTACCGGAGGGAGCCGAGCACGAGAACGGCGCCTGCGCCCAACGACCACGCAGTCCGCGGGGACCCCGACCGTTGCAGACCCACCACCGACACCACAGCGAGCACCGCGGTGATCATCGGCGAGAAAACACTGCGGGTGCCGGTCGGGAGCGCCGCCTCACCGACCATCAGGACGAACACCGCGACCGCGCCGGCGCACGCAGCCGCAGCGAGCGCAGCCGGCGCGCTTGCTCGCACGGACGTCGAGGTCGGCGACATATCAGCGTCCGTCCGCGTACGCCCGTAGATGCTCGACCTGGACGGGATCGAGCGACGGCCGTATCGCCTCGCGGGCGGCGGCGACATCCTCGGAGGTCACCGCGGCCGCATCGACCCGCCGCCGCATCGCGGCCAGCGCGGCCTCGCGCAGCACCGCCGCGCAGTCGGCCGCGGAGTAGCCGTCGAGCTCCTCGGCGAGCGCCTCGAGGTCGACGTCTTCGTCCAACGGCACCGACCGGCCTGCGGTCTTCAGGATCGCGGCGCGCGCTTCGGCATCCGGCGGCGGCACGAATACCAGGCGCTCGAGCCGCCCGGGACGCAGCAATGCCGGGTCGATCAGATCCGGGCGGTTGGTCGCCCCGACCACGACGACGTCGCGCAGCGGCTCGACGCCGTCGAGCTCGGTCAGCAGAGACGCCACGACCCGATCCGACACCCCGGAGTCCGAACTCTGGCCGCGGCGTGGAGCGAGGGCGTCGATCTCGTCGAGGAACACGAGCGAGGGCGCCGAGTCCCGCGCGCGTTGAAACAGTTCTCGCACCGCTTTCTCCGACGCGCCGACCCATTTGTCCATCAGTTCGGCGCCCTTGACGGCGTGCACACTCAATCGCCCGGTACTCGCCAGTGCGCGCACGAGGAAGGTCTTGCCGCAGCCGGGCGGGCCGTACAGCAGCACCCCGCGAGGCGGATCGACACCCAGTCGGGCAAACGAATCGGGATGCTGCAGTGGCCACAGCACTGCCTCGGTCAGCGCCTGCTTCGTCTCGACCATGTCGCCCACGTCGTCGAGACTTACACTGCCGATCGCCAGCTCCTCCGAGCCCGAGCGGGACAGCGGCCGGATCACCTCGAGCGCGCCGACCAGGTCGTCCTGCGTCAGCTTCGGCTCGTCGGTGTCGCGGCTCGCGCGGGACGCGGCGCGCAGTGCAGCCTCGCGACACAGCGCTGCCAGATCGGCGACCACGAAGCCGGGAGTGCGTTCGGCGATCGCATCGAGGTCGAGACCCGTGGACGGCACCGCCCTCAACAGCACCTCGAGCTGGGCCCGGCGGGTGGCCCCGTCGGGCAGGGGCAGCGACAACTCGCGGTCGCAGAGCTCGGGTGTCCGCATCCGCGGATCGACGCCGTCGGGTGCGGCGGACGTCGCGACAAGTGCAACACCGTCCGTCTCGACCGCGCGGCGGAGCTGCTCGACGATCAGTGCCGCCACCGGTTCCGCGTCGGCAGGCAGGACGGTGTCCACATCGGTGACGAGCAGGACACCGCCGCTCTGCACCGCGTCGACGGCCGCGGTGATCCGCGCCAGCCGATCGGCGGCGGCGAGGGCGCCGACGCTCGGGCCGTCGACTTCGACGACGCGACGCTTCGCGAGTACCGCCCGGGCGAATGTGGTCTTCCCGACCCCCGCGGGGCCGGTGACCATCACACCCAGGTGCGGAGATGCACCGAGGGTTCGCAACAGTTCCGGTTCGTCGAGGGCGAGGCCGAGCCATTCGGAGAGCTTGCTCACCTGCGCCTGTAGCCCGACGAGGTCTTCGACGGAACGCGACGACAGCCGTTGGGGCTCCGACTCGGATACGTGTCCGGAAAGTGGTGCGGTGACCGACATGGTGGCTGCCTCCGCGGACAGAGGCACGGCGCTACCCCCGTGGCTCCAGGAGACCGCGGTGTTCGGTTGAATGCTGACCGGCCCCGATGGATCGACCGCCGCGACGGTGAGCAACTCTGTCGTCCAGGCGATGCCGAATGTCCGCGACAGTGCGCGCGTGGTGTCGGCGCTGCTGGTGCCGGGGCCGAGATCGCGCGGCAGCAGCGACACCGCGTCGCCGACGGTGACGACCTTGCCGAGCAGCGCCTGCCGCAAGGTTGCGTCGGGGATCGCGGTGCTGGCCAGGGTCGAGCCCGAGACGGTCACCGAGCGTGCTCCGTACACGGTGACCGGTCCGACGACCACCGTGGCGTCCTCGCGTAGCCCGGTATTGGAGAGAGTCACGTCGTCGAGCAGGATCGTCCCGGTGGGGGTACCCGCCGGTGCGTGCCCCGCGACGGCCGCGGTGCGTCGCGCCCCGGTGAGTGCGATCGCATCCCATTCGCGGAGTCCGAGCGCGGTGAGCACCTCCGGGTGCAGGCGGACGAGTCCGCGGCGGGCATCGGCCGCGGAAGTGTTGAGCCGGACGGTCAGCGCGAGTTGTGGGGTGGTCACCCGCACGAGCCTAGATCGTGGTCAGCCTCCGCGCGGGCGACGCAGCCCGAGGCGCGCCGAGGAACGCCCCGTGGCTGTGAGCATGCGCCGGCCGACGGTGCGGCCGGGCCGCAGCGCGCGGGACTCGGCGCGGATCGCCCGACGTTCGGAGGGCTTGATGTCCCATGTCGCCGGGCGTGCCGCCACCCACCGCTTCGAGCGGATCGCGAAGGGAATGTGCACGAGGTACACGCCCACCAGCACCAGCATCAGGACGAACGGGTAGGTGACCAGCGCTGCCGCACCGGCGGCCACGAGCGCCAGGAGAAGGATCGCGAGACGCGGCGGTACGGATACGGACTTCATCGCGAGGGTCGGGATCCGGCTGACGATCAGGCCGGCGGAGATGAGCGTCCACGTGACGACAAGGGGGAACGAGGTCCACCATCCGTCTCCCCACTGGACGTACGCCGCAATCGGGCTCAACGCGATGATGGCGCCGGCAGGTGACGGCACGCCAACGAAGTATTCGCGGGCGTACGCGGGGACGGAGTCGTCCTCGAGCAGGGTGTTGAAGCGGGCAAGACGCAGAACGATGCTCACCGCGTACAGCAACGCGATGATCCAGCCCAACGCGCTGCCGTCGAGCAACGTCACATACAGCACTAGCGCGGGTGCGACGCCGAATGCGATGGCGTCGGAAAGCGAGTCGAGTTCGGCGCCGATCTTGCTGGTCGCATCGAGCAAGCGCGCGATGCGACCGTCGAGCGCGTCGAGGACCGCGGCGGCGCCGATCATGCCGAGGGCGATGCCGAGTTCCCCGTCGAGCGCGAACTTCACGGCCGACAACCCAGCAGAGAGCGCAAGAATCGTGATCACGCTCGGAAGCAGGCGCACTGCTGCCGGGCGACTTCGGGTCGCGTGGTTGTCGTCCCCTACGGGGACGTTCGGTTTGAGGGGGGTCACAGCACCGGAGCGGACGGAAGCGCAGCAATGACCGTCTCGGCTCCGATCGTGCGCTGACCACGCTCGACGAGCAGCGTGCTGCCCGCGGGCAGATAGGTATCGACGCGGGAACCGAAGCGGATGAGTCCGTACGTGTCGCCGATGGGAACCGTGTCGCCCACCTGTGCGTCGCACACGATGCGCCGGGCAAGCAGACCGGCGATCTGCACGACCCCGACCAGCGCGCCGTCGCGCATCTCGAGCAACATGCTCGTGCGTTCGTTGACTTCACTCGCGTCGGAGAGATCAGCGGAGAGGAACTGCCCGGGGCGGTGTACGACCTTACGGACGATGCCGCCGACGGGGCTGCGCTGTACATGCACGTCGAGCACCGACAGGAAGATGCTCACGCGGGGGAGCGGCTCGGTGCCGAGTCCGAGTTCGGCGGGTGGGACGGCCGTGTCGACGAGCGCGACCTCACCGTCGGCGGGTGCGACTGCGATGCCGGTCCGGTTCGGTGGCACTCGGTGTGGGTGCCGGAAGAAGGTCGCCGTCGCGGCGGCGGAAGCGAGGCCGGCGCGGCGGACCCACTTGCGGTTGCGGCCGAGTGCGGCCACCACCAGGGGTGCAGCGACGAACGGCACGCCACCGGGGTGAAGCGGCGGAATCGCCTTCTTGATCAGGTCGACGACATGTGCTGCACCGCTGGTCGGTGGTGTTCCGACGGGTGTGGGCTTACGTGCCACGGCTCCTCTTCACTCACGTTCATCGGGTTGCCCGGCCGGGCTGCCCCCAGGACACCCGAGAGTACGTGAGTATAGACGCGCGTGGTCAGACGGATGCGCGCCCCTCGGCTTCGTTCTTGATCCGGGCGAGTGTGGAATTCATGCCGACGACCATGTCGTCGTCGAAGTTCTCCTGACCTCCGAGGATGTATTTGATGAGGGTCTGCGAGACCTTACTGGTGCCGGTGGGGGCTTCGCGACGCTGCACGATCCGGGTGCCCGTCGCGGTGGGTTCGAGGACGAACGACCAGATCGAGCGGTTCTCATTGATGCGGAAACGCAATTCGCGACCGGGTTCGAACGTGAGGACCTTCGATGTGGTCGGCCACACGAGCAGACCCTTGCGGTTGATGTTGATCGTCGAGGTTCCTGCGCCGACGCTGCCCCCTCGGATGATCATCTTGCGACACTGAGGGCTCCACTCGCCCATCCGCTGCAGATCCGAGACCACACTCCACACCCGGTTCGGGTCTGCTGCGACGTCGATGGTGGCTTCGAGTGTCTTCGACATGTCTGCTCCTGCTCGGTGTGTGGTACTCGAGGTTACAAAAAATGATCCGGCGTCGATCGTATCCGATGATGTGGTGGCGGTCACCGGGTCAGTCGCAGGAACGCTCCGAGGTCGACGAGTTCGTCGGGTGTTGCCGGGAGATGATCCGTCAATGCACGCGAGCGGATGACGATCGCACACCATTGTCCTCGTGAGAGCGCGACGTTGAGCCGGTTGCGTGAGAGCAGGAACGACATCCCGCGCGGTACGTCCTCGATCGCCGACGCCGTCATCGACATCAGCACCACTGGAGCCTCACGACCCTGGAATTTGTCGACCGTGCCCACATCCACCCGGGTCAGCCCGACGTCGGACAGCCCGGACCGGATCATCGCTACCTGCGCGTTGTACGGTGCGACGACGAGCACATCCTTTTCCTCGATCGGTCTCGGTGCGGTTTCTGTGTCGTCGCGCCACCCGGTGCCCAGCAGTGCCTGCACCCGCCGTATCACCTCGTTGCTCTCCTCGACCGAGCACGTCGCGTTGCCGACATGGTCGACGGTCACCGTGTGCACGCCGGGTGCGAGGCCGTCGAGGGCGCGTGCCGTGGTGTGGCCGGACTGGGACAGCAGCCGCCCGTCGTACGACAGGTCCGACACCCGCGCGCACAGGTCGGGATGCATGCGCCAGGTTCGCGACAGGAAGAACCCACGGTCGGCGGGCAGTGCACCGTGACCTTCGGCGAGCCAGCCGAGGGCCGACTCGTCGGCGGGTTCGGGGTGCGTGCCCTGACTGACCTGAGGCAGTTGTTGCGGATCACCCAGGAGCAGCAGGTTCCGTGCACTGGTGGCGACGGCGACGGTATTGGACAGGCAGAACTGCCCTGCCTCGTCGATGACCAGCAGGTCCAGGCTGCCCGGTGCGATGCAGTTCGTGTTCGTGAAATCCCATGCGGTGCCGCCGACGACATAGCCGTCGTGGAGTCCGTCCAGATATCCCGTCAGGGCCTTGGTGTCCTTCGCGGGTGTCCATGTCGGCTCGGCGGTCCTTGCCTTGGCCTTCGCGACGGCCTCGCCTGGCACGCCCGCCCTGACGATGCCGTCGAGCATGTTCTCGACCACGGAGTGCGACTGCGCGACCACCCCGACCCGCCAGCCATACTCGCGGACGAGTGCGGCGACGACGCGGGATCCCGTGTACGTCTTCCCGGTGCCGGGCGGACCTTGCACGGCGACGTACGAGTCGTCGAGGTCGAGGACGGCAGCAGTGATCGCGGCAGGGAACCCGCCGTCGCCGACCGGAGGGAGCGCGCCGGAACGCGTGCGCGGCGGGGTCCTTCGCAGGATGTCGACGCCGGCCGTGGACGGCAGATCCGGTAATGACGCGCACATGGCGCCCGCCGCCGATTCGATCGCCTTCTCGATGCTGGCCGCCCCGATCGGGGAACCGGGCGTGATCGCCATCGGCAGAGCCGCATATTCGTCGTCGGTCTGCAGCAACTCCTCGATCACGAGCACATCGTGGAAATCGCTGCCGGACCGGCGTTCGAGGATCTTCCCGCCCGACCACGCCCGCGTCCACGGGCCGCCGTCGGGTAGTCCGTGCGGTGCCGGCGCTTCGTACAGTACGAACACAGAATCCCCCGCGCGCACCGTGCTCCCGGTGTCGAAATCACCCGTGACGGCCAGATGGCGCCGGGCCTTGCGCTTGCGCGGCGGCAGGTGCCAGTCGGCCTCGACCGCGACGGAGGTCGCGACGAGCGTGTCGCGGGTGTCGGCCCATTCGTCCACCGGATTCGACAGGCGATCGAAGTGGGCCCACCAGAACGGTTTCCGCTCCCGCCGGTGGTAGCCGAGCGAGGCCGCCATCAATGCTGCGGCCTGCTGGTCGTCGGTGCGCTCGCTCGTTGCCTCACCCGCGAACTCCCAGAGCGTGACCTCTGCGGGGTGCGGTTCGAAGGGGGGCGCGGACTCCTCGTGTGTGACCCCGGTGGTGGCGATACCGTGCTCTGCGGCCCGGTCGAGTAACCAGTTGCGCAGCCGCCACGTCGATGCGCAGTCGTCCTCGTTGTACGACGCGATCGAGTCGAGCAGCTTCGCGGCCTCTTCGGTCCGGTCGGCGTCGCGGAGATCGCAATAGTCCGCATACGCGACTATCGACGCACCGGCATCGAGCACCTCACCCTGCCGCGCCGGCATGTACAGCGGCTCGAGCTTCTTGATGCTGTACGACGACTCGCCGGCCCGAAGAGCAGCGCGCACAATCGGATACAGGTCGACCAGAACGCCGTCGCGGAGCAGGCTGTCGACCTGCTCCTCGCCCACGCCGTGCCGGCCCGCCAGGCGCAGCAGTGCGGACTTCTCGTACGGTGCGTAGTGGTAGACGTGCATCTTCGGGTGCGTTCGGCGGCGCTGTTCGACGTACTCGAGGAAATCGAGCAGTGCGCGTCGTTCCTCGGCGCGCGTATGAGCCCAGAACGGGCGGAACGTCGGATCGGTCGCACTCGGACCCGAACCTGGTCCTTCCAGCACACCGAACAGGTACTCGAGTCCCCAGTCGGGGCCACCGTCCTCGCACCACAGCGGGTCGCCCTCGAAGTCGAAGAAGATGTCTCCGTCGTCCGGCTCGGGCAGTGCGGCAAGGGAACCCGGTTCGTAGACGTCGACGACCGGTTCGCCGGTCTGCTCCTGCCGCAGCTGTACCTGCGCTTGTGCACGCAGTGCGGCATATGTGCGATGAGACATTCCCGGCACGGGCGCTTCCCGCGTGCAGAAATCGTCGATCGTCGTGACGCCGCCGGCGATCAGGCGGGCGCGCTGTATGGACCGCATGCCCGCGACCAGCAGCAGATCGCGGTGGGCGGCCACCTGAGGTTCGCACGTGTCGCAGCGGCCGCACGCAGTGTGCCCCGCGTCGGCCCAGCCCACGGGAACTCCAGAGTCGTGATGGCCGTCGACCAGGCGCTGCAGATGAAGCCGGCGCTGCGAGTAGACGGGAGCGATGTCGGCGAGGGGGTACGACGAGGTCGTGCCGTCGCCGAGGATCAGGTGTGCGTGCGGCGCGACCGGGACTCCGGTGTGTGCGAGGGCATCGGCGTAGGCGGCGAGCTGCAGGAGCGCTTCGACTTTCGCGTGCCGCGCGAGTTTCGTATCGTACACGGCGTACGTGTCGCCCGTGCGGACGAGGAAATCGCAGAAGCCCACGAACCGGCCGTCGAAGAACGTGCCCTGGTAGATGACGTCGGCACCCGATCGAGCGGCCTCGATCGTGGCGCGGGCAGCAGCGTCGTAGCCCTCGCGGGTGTGATCGGGGCGGGCGAGCTGCACGACACCGTCGCCGAATTCGGCACGGTACCGGTCCAGGACGCGTTGCTCGTGGGCGCCACCGAGACGGGCGGTGCGATCGAGCATCGGATCGTCGACGGCAGTGGGTCGTGGCCCGCGACCGAGGACGGCGTCGACCGTGCTGAGAAGTGAGAACTCGCACCGGGCGGCATCGGCCAGATCGCGCGAGCTGTAGACCAGCACATCGTCGAGCAGAAACATCGGCGCCGCCTCCCGCGTGGTGTCGTTGCCCGACTATGGCAGACGCGGGTGACAGCTGACGGCTACCTCGCGGACGGAGTTACCAACGCCGATGCGAGGTCGCTGCGAGCGGTGCGAGCGGTCGTGTCCGTGGGAGCGGTGCGCAGCGGAGCTGTCCCCGGTGCGCGATCGAGTGGGCGCGCATGGCCTCCCGGTGCGCGATCGAGTGGGCGCGCATCGCCTCCCGGCGGGCGAGCATTGCTGCCCGGGCGGCGTCTCGTCGTGGGTCGTGTGCGCGCGAGGAGCATCCGCCTCCTTCGATTCCGAGTACGGTCCGGCCGAGGAGTACCAGGCCCCACGGGCCGATGACCCACAGCGGCCACGGGTAGACCATCGATGCCGTCCCGAGTGACACCAAGGCCCAGACCAGCACGTTGATCGCGCTTACGCCGAGCCACGCAGTCCACTCGATCCTCTGATGGACGGGGAGTCGTCGACGAGCACGTGCTGTGGTCGGCGCTGGAGGAGCGGACTGCGGAAGGTCGGTGAACTGCGCGCGCGCCTCGTCGACGCTCGTCGATGCGTAGACGGCCGAGGCACGGGTGTCGAACTCGTCGATGGTGAGGCGTCCGGTGCCGACGTGCTGTGCAAGTTCGTCGACGAACTGCTCGCGTTCGGAATCGGAGATCCTCTCGGAATCGGGAATGTAGGGGTTCTCGGTGGCCATGGGGGTCTTCCTCCAGCGGAGATTTCCTGCCCTGAAGAGCTTCCATTGTGGAACGTCGTTGCTTCCATGATGGATATGACACAGTGGAATGTCAACGGTTTTCCGGATGGCAGGATGAAGGGAGCGCGTGATGGCCGGACGTCCGCTCAACGCGACCGCAGCGTCGCTACTGGGTTTTCTGCACGAGGGCCCGAAGACGGGCTGGGACCTGGTGACCACCGCGCAGGAGCGCATCGGCAAGTTCTGGTCGCTCACCACCAGCCAGGTGTATCGCGAACTTGCCGCGATGGAACGAGACGGCCTGATCGTGCCCGGTGAGAAAGGCCCGCGCGATCGCAAGCCCTACACCCTCACCGACGCAGGAGCGCAGGCGTTCGCCGAATGGATCGATCGCGACCCGGGACCGGAGAACATCCGGCATCCCCTGCTTCTCACCGTCGCCTTCGCCGATCACCTGCGTCCGGAACGGCTCGCAGAGATACTCGCGCATTACCGCGCAGCGCACGAGAAACAGCTCGCCGGTTACGAAGACCTCGTCGCAGACGACGGGCTACCGGACTTCTCGGCCGCCACCGTCGAGTTCGGTATCGCGTACGAGCGCGCAGTGCTCACATGGCTGGACGGCATGGACCAGCGCCTCGCGAACAAGCGGTAACCGTCACCGCAGAGGATCGAAATGCCGTAGCAACGGGTCGGTGTCACCTGTCATCGCATCCGCGAGGAACCGGCCGGTCAGCGGTCCGAGCGCGACACCCCACATACCGTGACCGCCCGCAACGAACACGCGCGGTGATCGGGTGCCACCGATCAGCGGCAACCCGTCCGCCGTGCACGGCCTCGAACCGACCCATTCCTCACTCCGGCCGGCCCAGTCGACGTCGCGCAGGAGCGGGCGGGTCGTATCGACGATCGCGCGGACCCGTCGTGGATCGAGCGGTGCGTCGGGACTGCGGAACTCCATCATCCCGGCGATGCGGAGCCGATCGCGCAAGGGAGTGCAGGCCACCCGCTGCACCGGGAAATACACGGGATTCTTGGGTAGTTCGTCGGGCACGACACTGAAGCTGTACCCCCGGCCTGCCTGAACGAGGGTGCGCACACCGAATTCATGCGCCAGCGCGTTCAGCCGCGCTCCCGTCGCAAGGACCACCGCATCGACGGACACGGCGTCCCCGCTCGCGGAGATCACGTCGACCACGCCGTTGCCGGGGTCTCGTACGTCGGTGACATCGAAACCGGTGAGGATCCGACCGCCGCGTGCGCGCACCGCATCGGCGAGGGCGGCGACGAATCGAGGTGGATCGATGAATCGCTGGCCGCGGATCCGCAACCCCGCGCGCACTTTGTCGCCGAGCAGAGGCTCCAGCGAGTGCACTGCGTCGGCATCGAGGATGTCGTAGTCGACTTCGCCCCCTGTGGCCTGTACGTGATCGAATTCTTCGAGGAGGTGGTCGCGGTCGGTCTCCGCGATGAACGCCGCGAGGAAGGGGTCGGCGTCGCGGGTGTGTTCGGCAACGCCTCCGGCCGCGAGATCGTCGTAAGCCTGCAGTGCAACCCTGTTGGCCTGGCCGAACACCTCGAGCGCCGCCATCTGATGACGTGTGGTGCAGTGCCGCGCGAAGTCCGCGAGGAAGCGGATCAGCTTGAAGTCGAGCGTCGGCGGCACGTATACCGGTGACGACGGCGTGAGCATTGCTCGCAGCCCGTACCTCAGGATCGACGGCTCGGGTAGCGGCAGGGTAAGGGCGGGCGCGAGCCAACCTGCGTTGCCCCACGACGCGCGTTCGGTCGCCTCAGTGGCGTCCGATGCGACGCCTGCCCGGTCGACGACGGTGACCGCCACACCTCGGTCCTGCAGAAACCATGCGGTGGACAGCCCCACGATGCCGGCACCTGCCACGGCCACTCGACGAATCGTCATGACCAACTCCTGTCGATGCAGAGGTACGTCCCTCCATCATGGCTCTATCGGGGGCTTCTGCACGCGTGTCGCGGGCCGTCCTAATATTCGAGGGGGAAATCTGCTTGTCGAAGGGGACAGTGAGTTGAGTACACACGTCGAACAGCGCGAATTCCAGGCCGAGGCGCGCCAGCTGCTGGATCTGATGATCCACTCGATCTACTCCAACAAGGACACCTTCCTGCGTGAGTTGATCTCCAATGCGTCCGACGCGCTGGACAAACTCCGCCTGGAATCGTTCCAGAACAAGGACCTGAACGTCGATACGTCCGATCTGCACATCGAACTCGATGTCGACAAGGACGCCCGCACCCTGACCATCCGCGACAACGGCATCGGCATGTCGCGCGACGAGGTCGTCGAGCTGATCGGAACCCTCGCGAGGTCTGGCACCGGGGAGCTGCGAAAGAAACTTCGTGAGGCCAAGGACGCCGCGGCATCGGAGGAACTGATCGGCCAGTTCGGCATCGGTTTCTACTCGGCGTTCATGGTGGCCGACAAGGTCACGCTCGTCACCCACAAGCCGGGGCAGGACGTCGGAACCCGGTGGGAGTCGAGCGGCGAATCCACCTACACGATCGAAGACGTCGAAGACGCGCCGCAGGGAACATCGGTCACCCTGCATCTCAAGCCAGAGGATGCCGACGATCATCTTTTCGACTACACCTCGCAGTGGAAACTCGAGGAGATCGTCAAGAAGTACTCCGACTTCATCGCGTGGCCCATCCGCATGGAGGTTTCCCGGACCACCAAGGGCGAGGACGGCACCGACGAGGTCACCTTCGAGACCAAGACCCTCAACTCGCAGAAGGCCCTGTGGGCACGCTCGCGCGACGAGGTGTCCGACGACGAGTACCACGAGTTCTACAAGCACGTCGCCCACGCGTGGGACGAACCGCTCGAGATCATCCCGATGCGCGCCGAGGGAACCTTCGAGTATCAAGCGCTGCTGTTCATTCCGTCGCATGCGCCGTTCGACCTGTTCGCCCGCGAACGCAAGACGGGCATCCAGCTCTACGTCAAGCGCGTGTTCATCATGGACGACTGCGAAGACCTCATCCCCGAGTACCTGCGCTTCGTCAAGGGTGTCGTCGATGCGCAGGACCTGTCGCTCAACGTCTCCCGGGAGATCCTGCAGCAGGACCGCCAGATCCGGGCCATCCGTCGTCGTCTCACGAAGAAGGTCCTGTCCACCGTCAAGGACATGGCGAGCCAGGACGCCGACAAATACCGGACCTTCTGGAACGAGTTCGGACGCGTCCTCAAGGAAGGTCTGATCTCCGACACCGACAACCGCGACACGTTGCTCGCGATCTCGTCGTTCGACTCCACGGCGAGCGCCGACGAGCAGACCACGCTCGCCGGATACGTCGAGCGCATGAAGGACGGCCAGGACGAGATCTACTACATCACCGGCGAGTCCCGTCAGCTGCTGGAGAGCTCCCCGCACATGGAGGCATTCACGGCAAAGGGAATCGAGGTGCTGTTGCTGACCGACCCCGTCGACGAGATGTGGGTGACCTCGGTACCCGAGTTCGAGGGCAAGGCGTTCCGGTCGGTGGCGAAGGGCGAGGTCGATCTCGACACCGAGGACGAGAAGAAGGCGGCCGAAGCCGAACGTGAGGAGCAGGAGAAAGAGTTCGGTGATCTCCTGACGTGGATGAAGAGCAGCCTCGACGAGTACGTCAAGGAGGTGCGTCTGTCGTCCCGCCTGACGACGTCGCCTGCGTGCATCGTGGGCGACACTTTCAGCATGTCGCCTGCGCTCGAGCGCATGTACAAGGCGTCGGGCCAGCCGGTGCCGCAGACCAAGCGAATCCTCGAGCTGAATCCCGGTCACCCTCTGGTTTCGGGGTTGCGCACGGCGCACGGCGGTAATCCGGACGATCCGGCTCTCGCCGAGACCGCGGAGTTGCTGTACGGGATGGCCTTGATCGCCGAGGGCGGCGAGGTCGACGATCCCGCACGCTTCACTCATCTGCTCGCAGACCGGCTCGCCCGCACGGTCTGAAGCAGGCTCTCTCCGGGCGATAGGCTCGGGGGTATGAGTGACGTGGCGGGAGTGCTGTTCGACATCGAGGGCGTGATCGTGACGTCGTGGGAACCGGTCCCGGGCGCCGCCGACGTCCTCGCGGGTCTCCGGGAAGACGGTGTGGCGCGAGCCTTCCTGACCAATACCACGTCACGGACGTGTGCCGAGATCGCTGCAACGCTCAGCGATCTCGGCATGCCCGTGGAGCCGAGCGAGATCGTCACCGCCGCATCGCTCACGGCCGAGTATCTGAAGCAGACCTATCCGGGGCGCCGGTGCTGGGTGCTCAACGACGGCAATGTCGATGCCGACCTAGAGGGGGTCGAACGGGACGACGACGAGCCTGAGGTGGTGGTGCTCGGCGGTGCGGGGGAGGTGTTCACGCATCGGACGTTGAGTCGTGTTGCCGAGTTGATGCTCGACGGTGTACCCGTCGTTGCGATGCACCGCGCGGCGAGCTGGCAGGGAACCGACGGGCTGCATCTCGATACGGGTGCTTACCTTGCCGGGTTGGAGGAGCTCAGCGGTCAGTCGGTGGTGGCGGTGGGGAAGCCATCGATGCAGGGTTTCCTTGCAGCTGCGGACATCATGGATGTCGACCCGTCCCGCATGGTCGTGGTCGGTGACGATCTGTACGGCGAGGTGCTTCCCGGGCAGCGGCTCGGAATGACAGGAGTGCTGGTGCGTACGGGAAAATTCCGGCAGTCCGTGCTCGAGCTCGCCCTCGACCGGCCCGACCACGTTCTCGACTCGGTCGCCGATCTTCCGGAGCTGCTTCGAGCGGTGTGATCGGGCTCTCGCGTGCTGCACCTCACGCCCGGTACCCTGCGCGCGGGGGCTTTCTCCCTCCTTCTTCCAGCGCAGAGGAGCACTTCTTGTCCATTCGTTCTCTCCGGTCCGTCCTTTCCGGTCGTCGTGTTGCGCAGGCCTTCGCAGCGGTTGCAGTCGGGGCAGCATCGTTTGCCTTGGTGGGCACGGGTACGGCGTCGGCCGCGCCGGTGACGTGCGTGTCGCCGCCGTCCGAGAATCAGATCCTGGTGTCGGATACGGCGAGCTGTGGTGCGACGACCACCGGTGAGGGTTTTGCGCGGGCGTCGGCAGCCGACAGCGGCACTGCGGTGTCGGTCGCCGAGTCCGCGGGTACGGCCGAGTCCCAGGCAACCGGGTTCGGTACTGCACTCAGCGCAGCGCGTGACGGTGGGCGGTCGTACGCGTTCGCGCTCGGCGGCGGCCTGAGTCATTCGTGGGCGCAGGGTCCGGCGACGACTTTGTCGGTGGCGGGCTGGGGTTCGGGAGCGACGGCGGACACGACCGGTGTCACCTGCGTCGGTGCCCAGTCGTTCGCTGTCAACACCGCCACGGGGCAGTGGTGTGCCGTGGGGGTCGGCTCTACACGTCGCTAGTCGCTGCAGCGTCGTCAGTTGATGCGTGCAGAAAACTTCTGCACCGCGACGAGGGTGGTCGAGTGCCGGTAACCTTGCACTCGCCACCCTCGAGTGCTAAAAATGCAGTTGGCACTCGCAATGAGGGAGTGCCAGGTCGGGAGGGTGAGACCGGGAAATATCGACACCCCTGGTCGTCCGTCGCGGGCACTGATTCCGACCGAATGCACAACAACGGGGCGTCCCGACGAGCGGCCGTCCTAGGTGTCACCCCGATATCCGGAGGATCACTTCGCAATGGCCAAGATCATCGCGTTCGACGAAGAGGCCCGTCGCGGCCTCGAGCGTGGCCTGAACAGCCTCGCCGACGCAGTCAAGGTGACGTTGGGCCCCAAGGGTCGCAACGTCGTGCTCGAGAAGAAGTGGGGCGCGCCCACGATCACCAACGATGGTGTGTCCATCGCCAAGGAGATCGAGCTCGAGGATCCGTACGAGAAGATCGGCGCCGAGCTGGTCAAGGAAGTTGCCAAGAAGACCGACGACGTCGCGGGCGACGGCACCACCACCGCCACCGTTCTCGCTCAGGCGCTCGTGCGTGAGGGCCTGCGCAACGTCGCTGCCGGCGCCAACCCGCTGGGTCTGAAGCGCGGCATCGAGAAGGCCGTCGAGGCCGTCACCGCCAAGCTGCTCGACACCGCCAAGGAAGTCGAGACCAAGGAGCAGATCGCTGCGACCGCCGGTATCTCCGCTGGCGACCCCGCGATCGGTGAGCTCATCGCCGAGGCCATCGACAAGGTGGGCAAGGAAGGTGTCATCACCGTCGAGGAGTCGAACACCTTCGGCCTCCAGCTCGAGCTGACCGAGGGCATGCGCTTCGACAAGGGCTACATCTCCCTCTACTTTGCTACGGACGCCGAGCGCCAGGAAGCCGTCCTCGAGGACGCGTACATCCTGCTCGTCAGCTCCAAGATCTCGACGGTCAAGGACCTGCTGCCGCTCCTGGAGAAGGTCATCCAGTCGGGCAAGCCGCTCGTCATCATCGCCGAGGACGTCGAGGGTGAGGCTCTGTCCACCCTCGTCCTGAACAAGATTCGCGGCACCTTCAAGTCCGTCGCCGTCAAGGCTCCGGGCTTCGGCGACCGTCGCAAGGCTCAGCTCGCCGACATCGCCATCCTCACCGGTGGCGAGGTCGTCAGCGAAGAGGTCGGCCTTTCCCTGGAGACCGCAGGCCTCGAGCTGCTCGGCCAGGCCCGCAAGGTCGTCGTCACCAAGGACGAGACCACCATCGTCGAGGGCGCGGGCGATCCCGACGCCATCGCAGGCCGCGTCAACCAGATCCGCGCCGAGATCGAGGCATCGGATTCGGATTACGACCGCGAGAAGCTGCAGGAGCGCCTGGCCAAGCTGGCCGGCGGCGTTGCAGTCATCAAGGCAGGCGCTGCGACCGAGGTGGAGCTCAAGGAGCGTAAGCACCGCATCGAAGATGCCGTGCGCAACGCCAAGGCTGCTGTCGAAGAGGGCATCGTCGCCGGCGGTGGCGTGGCCCTGCTGCAGGCCGCCCCGGTTCTCGACGACCTCAAGCTCGAGGGCGACGAGGCCACGGGTGCCAACATCGTCAAGGTCGCCCTCGAGGCTCCGCTGAAGCAGATCGCGTTCAACGCAGGCCTCGAGCCGGGCGTCGTCGCGGAGAAGGTTCGTAACCTGCCCGCAGGTAGCGGCCTCAACGCTGCCACCGGCGATTACGAGGACCTCCTCGAAGCCGGCATCAACGACCCGGTCAAGGTCACCCGCTCGGCGCTGCAGAACGCCGCATCCATCGCGGCTCTGTTCCTGACCACCGAGGCCGTTGTGGCCGACAAGCCGGAGAAGGCCGCCGCTCCCATGGCCGACCCGACCGGTGGTATGGGCGGCATGGACTTCTGATCCGGTCCTGACTGCTCCACCCGAGCTGCACAGCGAGGCCCGATCCCACTTCGGTGGGGTCGGGCCTCGCTGCATGTTCGAAGCGTGGTTTGTGTTGCATACCAAGATCTTGACCTTCTCGTGACCTTCACATCGGAATCGTGTAAGAACGATGGTGTTATTCGGGGCTGGTCGGGGAGCGCCGCCGGGGCGAGCGTTGGACTCGCCGTGGGACGGGACGGTTTTTCGAGGGGTGTGGGTCTTTTGTCGATGTGGTTTCGGCGTGCGTGTGGTGTCGTGACGGTCGGATTGGCGGCTGCGGTGTGTGTGCCCGCAGGGGTATCGGCCGAGCCGGTTCCGGGGTCGCCGACAGTGGGGGAGCGGGTCTCGGCACTTTCGCACATCGAGGTGGAGAACGACGGTACTGTCATTGCGCACGTGTATTCGGCGTCGATGGATACCGTCGTGCCGCTCCGGGTGCGGTTGCCTGCCGACACCAGTGAGCCGCGACCCACGCTGTATCTGCTCAACGGGTCCGGTGGTGGCGAGGGTGTTGCCACATGGGACGAACAGACGGATGTCGACGAGTTCTTCGCCGACAAGAACGTCAATGTGGTGACTCCGCTGGGCGGACGCTACAGCTATTACACCGATTGGGAGCGGGACGACCCAGAGCTCGGCAGGAACAAGTGGACGACGTTCCTCACCGAGGAGTTGCCGCCCATCATCGATGAGCAGTTCGAAACCACCGGGGCCAATGCGATTGCGGGTCTGTCGATGTCGGGTACATCGGTGCTCGGCCTGGCAACAGCCGCGCCCGAGTTGTATCGCGCTGTCGGTGCGTACAGTGGTTGCGCCGAAACGAGCACACCGGTGGGGCAGGCCTACGTTCAGGCGGTGGTGCGGGTCAAGGGAGGAGACCCCGAGAACATGTGGGGGCCGGTCGGCGGGCCGGGGTGGATCGAGAACGATCCGTACCTCAATGCGGAGAAGCTCCGAGGGATCGAGTTGTACGTGTCGGCGGCTACGGGTCTGCCGGGTGAACACGATAACTTCGGTTCGAGGTCGATCAACTACGACCCCCTCGGTCTGGTGGGTCAGCTCGTCGTGGGCGGGACCATCGAAGCGGCCGTCCATCACTGCACGACGCGCCTCTCGGATCGGCTGGAGGAGTTGGAGATTCCCGCGCACTTCGAATGGAGGAATGGGACGCACTCGTGGGATTACTGGGAGGACGATCTGCACAAGTCGTGGCCCATGATGGCGGCAGCCATCGGGTTGTGACGGTGGCGGCAGCCATCGGGTTGTGACGGTGGCGGCAGCCATCGGGTTGTGACAGTGGTGTCGTGCCTTCGGTGACGCCGGCTCCGATGAGTCGGCCCTCCTTGCACGGTGTCCGCAACTCGGATTCCGAAATTTTGACCGTTTCGTGACCGTTGGGTGGTTTTCTGGTGTAGAAATGGTTTCATCCCGGCCGGGGAGGCCTTGAGATCGAGGTTTGTCCGGCCGGTTTCCAAGACTCGGGAGGCGGTCGGGTGGTGTCGTTCCGGCGGGCTTGCGTGGCATTGTCCGTGGTCGCTCTGACGTCGATTCCCTCTGCCCTGTGGGTGAATGTAGCTGCTGCGCAGACAGTGTCGGGGCTCTCCCGCATCGAGGTCGAGAACGATCGCACGATCGTCGCGCACGTCTATTCGGCGGCGATGGACCGTGTCGTCCCTCTGCGGGTGCGGACGGCGGCGGATGTGAGCATCCCGAGACCTACGCTGTATCTCCTCAACGGAGCCGGAGGTGGGGAAGGGCAGGCCACGTGGGATGCCCGAACTGACATCGACGAGTTCTTCGCCGATAAGAATGTCAATGTCGTCACGCCGTTGGATGGTTCTTTCACTTATTACACCGATTGGGAGCAGGACGACCCCGCGCTGGGCAGGAACAAGTGGACGACGTTCCTCACCCAGGAGCTGCCGCCGATCATCGATACGACCTTCGGTGCCTCGGGGGTCAATGCGATAGCAGGATTGTCGATGTCGGGTACGTCGGTGTTGAGTCTTGCGATCGCTGCGCCTGAGCTGTACGAGGCCGTGGGTGCGTACAGCGGGTGTGCCGAAACGAGTACGGAGCTGGGGCAGCTCTATGTACGTACCGTTGTCGAGAGTCGGGGGGACGCAGACGTCGAGAACATGTGGGGTCCGCTCGATGGGCCGGGATGGGCCGCGAACGATCCGTACGTCAACGCGGAGAAGTTGCGGGGCATCGAACTGTATGTCTCGTCGGCGACGGGCTTGCCCGGTCCGCATGAGAACTTGGGCGCGAGGTCGGTCGACGGGGATCCGGGTCTTCTTCTGAACCAGATCGTCGTCGGGGGTGTCATCGAGGCTGCGGTGAACGACTGTACGCACCGTTTGGCTTCTCGTCTCGATGAACTCGGTATTCCTGCCACCTTCGAGTTCCGGACGCGGGGAACGCATTCCTGGGACTATTGGCAGGATGACCTGCACACTTCCTGGCCGATGATTGCGAGTTCTATCGGTTTGTGACAAGGATGCCGACCGCCCCTGGCCCAGGGGCGGTCGGCATCCTGCCGTCATCAATGAATGCTGTTGTGTTGCAACAGTATCAGTACGAAAGATTTCAAAGATCTTCCAACGCAATAACACTGTCGGGGACTGAGACCGTGTCGTAATGTGAGTTACGGCACGATGCGATCTCGAAGTGCGTGCCGTATCAGCTCGACCGTCCCGGCGTAGGAGGATCAATGGGTAGCACCACCATCACCGAAATCATCGTCTTCATCTTCTCTCTGCTGTCGCAGAGTGCAGAGTTCCTCAGCTGAATCTGTTGATATCCAGGTAATTCCGATGTCCGGAGGTATGAGACCTCCGGCGAAGCACAGGAGGAAAGATGGGCAGCATCACCGCAGGTCTCGAAGTGATCAACCAGCTCGTCGGGTTGCTGCTGGCGATCGGGCCGGCGCTCCTCACCGGCTCGCTGTAGCCCTGAGTGTTCGAACGCCGTGGGTCTCGGATCGAGATCCACGGCGTTCACTGTCTCACTCCGGAATCAGCATCCAGAGCGCGAGATAGATCAAGATGGCGGTGCCGCCGGTGATGAAGGTGGCGACAACAGCAGCAGCCCGGACGATGTTGACGTCGATGCCGAAGTATTCAGCGATCCCTCCGCAGACACCGGCAAGCATGCGAGACGTGGTCGAGCGGGTGAAGATGCGAGGTTCGTTGCTTTCGAAGGACATAGGTTGATCGTGCCTTTCGTCGTGCGTGCGCACATCAGGTGGTGCCCCGATCTTCACCCTGATCTTCTTCTCGGGGTGCAGCCGGCGGGTTGGTGCGAGCAGCGTGTGGCAGTGCCGAGAACTCGTCCATTCATTCGGGCACGAGCATCCAGAGCGCCACGTACAGCAGGACGGCGGTACCACCGGTGACGAACGCTGCAAGTACGGCGCCGGCTCGTACGAGGTTGGTGTCGATGCCGAAGTATTCCGCGATTCCGCCGCACACGCCACCGAGCATGCGCTGTGAGGTGGAGCGGGTGAAAGGTCGCGGTGCATTGTTGTCGTAGGTCATGACGAGATCATTCTCCCTGTCGAATGTGTGTCGAGCCGAGCGGCTGAGGTCCGGTGCGTATTGAATGACGCTGGATGTCAGCGGCATACGATGGTCAGTCCGATGCCGCGCCAGACTTTCGTTTCTTTACGATCCCAGTTGCCGGTGCTGGAGTTGTAAGTTGATTCGGTCTCCGTCCGGTAGCCACGGTCGCGCTGCTCAGTTACCGCGCAGGTGCCCGCGATGTTCCCCGAGCGGTTGGTGACCGAGTACGGCGTACCGGTGGCGGAGAGCGTCGAGGCGGCTACGTGCTCCTCCATCCCGACGACGTTGGGAGCGGATTCTGCTGCAGCAACACCTGTTCCGATCGTCAGTGCTGCGGCGCCGGTGAGCAGTGCGGTCATGATCGTCTTACGCATGGGGACTCTCCCGAAGTCTGTGAGGCTCGCTGAATCGATGTATCGATCGTGCGCCACAGACCACGTCGGGCACATCGGGGACAGACCCCCGTCTGTACCCTGAACCTTCTTTCAGGGTTTTCTGCGACGACACCCGCACGGGGTTGTCCCGTGCGGGTGTCTGCGAAATGATGCGGGGCAGCTGTCAGGCAGCTCTGCGTTTGGCGAGTGTCTTCTTGAAGACGATATAGGGCAGCAACAAGCGGGCGATCAGTGCGACAGCCCAGACGATCACGGTAGCGAGGATCCAGGTCGTGAGGCCGTCGATCCGGAGGCCGTCGCTCAAAATCGCGGTGACGATGAGCGCGAGTAGTGTCGAGATCAGCGCGCTGCTCCCGATGAGTACCGGGGTCTTCGTCATCGCAACCTGACGGATCAGGGGGTCGAGAAGGACCGTGGCCACGGTGAAGATCACCACGGCGATGACGAACGCGAACGAGCTGAGCGTCATGCCGGGCAGGACCCACGCGCCGACGATCAAGGCAATCGCATTGGCGATCAACGCAACAACTGTGGTGGCAAGCAGCCTGATCATGGTGTCAGGGTATCTCCGCTCGGCCGGCTGCGGCGGTATTACAGTGCAGAGTCCCGCCGCACTGCAGAGCGTCCGGCCATGGCACCATCGGGGCCATGGCCGATCGGAAACGCGTCGCACTCGCTCTCGGTAGCGGGGGTGCCCGAGGTTACGCCCACATCGGAGCCATCCAGGTCCTGGAGGAGCGCGGCTTCGAGATCGTCGGTATCGCGGGGTCGTCGATGGGCGCGCTTGTCGGCGGTGTCCGTGCTGCGGGAAAGCTCGATGAATACACCCAGTGGGCGGAGAGTCTGTCCCAGCTCGATGTTGTCCGGTTGTTGGACGTGTCCGTCACGTCTCCGGGGGTCATCCACGCAGAGAAGGTTCTCAACAAAGTGCGCGATCTCATCGGAGACGTCGTCATCGAAGACCTTCCGATCCCGTTCACCGCTGTGGCAACCGACCTGGCGGCGGGCCGCCCGGTGTGGTTCCAGCGGGGACCTGTCGACGTCGCAATCCGCGCGTCGATCGCGATACCCGGTGTCATCACCCCGTATGTTCTCAACGGCCGCGTCCTCACCGACGGCGGCACACTCGCTCCGCTACCGGTGGCCCCGACAGTCGGTGTCCCGTCAGATCTGACGATCGGGGTGAGCCTCGGAGCCGAAGAACGCGGTCGTACACACGCGCCGGAGAACGCGAGTGCGGAACCGCGTCCCGCGGAAGAATGGGTCGGACGCTTCCGGCGGTCGGCGTCGCTGCTGCTCGACAGTGACATCGTCCGTTCGGTCGTCGGCAGGTTCGGTACGGGAGCGACCGACGAAGAGTTCGGCCGTGACGATCTCCACCCCGAGTCCCCCGACGGCGCCGCCTCCGAAATCCACGTCGGCCATGGGGAAGCCGCAGCGCCGAAGTTCAGTCGGGTCGCAGTGATGAACCGTTCGCTCGACATCATGCAGTCCGCTCTCGCTCGCCACCAGCTTGCGGCGTATCCGCCGGACGTGCTGGTCGAAGTCCCCCGCACGGCTTGCCGCAGTCTCGATTTCCACAAGGCTGTCGAGATGATCGCCCTCGGTCGGGAGCTCACCGAGACCGCGCTCGACGCTGCGGGGCTCGGAACCGCCGCATCTCGGTCTGCTGACCAGGACGGTGATTCGGGCCTAGTCTGAGTTGGTGGAGACCGTACCGATCCAGCTTCCAGATGGCACGACAACCGCGGTGCGCTTGTTTCCGGGGCCGGCTCACGAACATGAGAGCCGGCTCGACTCGTCGCGGGCGGTGGTGGCGATCGTTCCGGGCCTCGGTATCTCCGCGGGGTACTACGAACCGTTCGCGCATGCCCTCGCCGAACGCGGATTCGATGCGGCGATCTGCGAACTCGCAGGTCAGGGCGATAGTCGTCCCAGACCAGGGCCCGACAGCGCGTACGGTTACCAGGAGATCGTCGCAGTGCACTTCCCCGCGATGTTCGAGGTGGTGCGCGAACGATTCCCCGATTCGACGCCATTCCTGCTCGGGCACTCGATGGGCGGTCAGTTGGGTGTGATGTACGCAGCGCGTAGTCGTGGTCGCCTCGGTGGGCTGGTGCTCGTGGCCTCCGGAACCCCGTACTACCGCCAATTCCCCGGGGTACACGCCCCCCGCCTCCTGCTCGGCTCGACGGCGATGTCGCTCACCGCGAGCGTCGCCGGATTCTGGCCCGGCGACCGGTTGGGCGTCGCGGGTTTCGGACGGCAGTCGCGTCCCCTGATCTCCGACTGGGCGAGGCTGGCGCGCAGTGGCCGATTCGAGCCGGCCGGTGCCGACATCGACTACGAGGAGCGTCTCGCCCTGCTGGACCTTCCGGTTCTGTCGGTCACCGTCGAGGGGGACGACATGACCCCGGTGATGTCGGCACGCCACCTGGTGGAAAAGTTGCCTGCGGCCGATGTCACCACGTGGCACCTGGAACGAGCACTCGGTCACAACGGCTGGATCCGTGACAACGACGATACGATCGAGCGGATCGTCGCCTGGCTGCGCGACCGGTGACCGACGGTGTGGATCCGAGCCCGGAACCGAGCTCGGATCCACTTCTTGCTAGAGCACTTCTGTCAGGAACGTGAAGGTCAGCGCAGATTTGAACGCTGCCTGCGCGTTGTCTGCGGCACCACCGTGCCCGCCCTCGATGTTCTCGTAATACCAGACTTCGTGGCCCTGCTCCTCGAGGAGCGCCACCATCTTGCGGGCATGCCCGGGATGCACACGGTCGTCACGCGTGGACGTCGTGATCAGGATCGGCGGGTATGTCGCATCGGGATCCGTGTTCTGATACGGCGAATATTCGGACAGGAAAGTCCACTCGTCCGGGTTGTCGGGGTCGCCGTACTCCGCCATCCACGAGGCGCCGGCGAGCAGCAGATGATAGCGCTTCATGTCGAGCAGTGGGACCTGGCACACGATGGCGCCGAACAGCTGCGGATAGCGGGTGAGCATTACACCCATCAGCAGGCCGCCGTTGCTGCCTCCCTGGATCCCCAGTTGCTCTGTAGTCGTGATTCCCCGCGCGACCAGGTCTTTGGCGACCGCGGCGAAATCCTCGAATACCTTGTGACGGTTCTCTTTCAGGGCCTGGGTGTGCCATGTGGGGCCGTACTCTCCACCTCCGCGAATGTTCGCGATCACATAGGTGTTTCCGCGTTCGAGCCATGCCCGCCCCACACCGCCGCTGTACGCCGGGACCATCGAGTTCTCGAATCCGCCGTACCCGTACAGCAGGGTCGGGGATGCCGTATCGGTGTTGCTACCGACGACGAAATAGGGGACCTGCGTTCCGTCGTCGGACGTCGCGAAATGTTGTGTGACGGTGACGTCGTCGGAGTCGAAGAAGGACGGCGCCTGCTTGATCGGCTCGAGTGCTTGTCCGACCGTGCCGGAGAGGAGGGTAGCGGGGGTCGTGAAACCACTGGAGTTGAGGAAGAATTCGTCGCCCTCGCGCGGATCGACGTCGATGATGGCCGTGGAGGTCGCGTCGGGCAATCCCTCGAGTTCCTCGTCGGTCCATCCGTCGGGTCCGGGCGTGAGGACACGCATGCGGGTCTGGACATCGCGCAGGGTCACCATCAGCAGATGGTTCTGCGTCCAGGTGTACTGCTCGAGAGAAGTGTGTTCGTCGGGTGTGAACAGCACCGTCATCTCGCGCGAACCGTCGAGGAACGAGGGGTAGTCGGCCGCGAGCAGGGAACCGGCGGGGTGCCCGAGCCACTCGGATCGGGGTCGGACGAGCATGTGGTTGCGGTACACGCTCACCCGCGCGTCGTCGGGGACATCGAGCTTGATCAGGGTGCCGTCGGGCTTCAGTTCGTACTGGTATGCGGCGTGGAAGTCGATGGCGCGGTCGACGAAGCTGCGTTCGTACCCGGGAGTGTTGTCGTATCCGGCGCCCACGGCGACGTCGGTGGTCTCGCCCTCGAACACGGTCTCGGCGTCGGCGATCGGTGTGCCGCGGCGCCAGCGTTTCGCAATCCTCGGGTATCCCGAATCGGTGAGGGAGCCGTCGCCGAAGTCGGTTCCGACGAAGACGGCGTCGACATCGATCCAGCTGATGTCGGTTTTCGCTTCGGGGAGTTCGAAGCTGTCGGCACCCGAAACGAACCGTCGTGTGACCAGATCGAACTCGCGGATCACAGTTGCATCGGCACCGCCCCGCGACAGGCTGATGAGCGCGCGGTTCTGGTCAGGACGGAGAACCTGAGCACCCGACCACACCCAGTTCTCGTTCTCGTCGGCGGCCACCGCGTCGAGGTCGACGAGGACATCCCACTCCGGATTGTCGAGGACGTACTGGTCGAGAGTGGTGCGTCGCCACAGTCCGCGCACGTGCTCGGCATCGCGCCAGTAGTTGTAGAGATACTCGCCGCGACGTCGCGCGTAGGGGATGCGCGCGTCGGTATCGAGGATCTCCCGGATCCGGGATTCCAGCGTCGTGAAATCGTCGGTGCGGGTGTACGCATCGACCGTGCGGTCGTTACGTGCGCGCACCCAGTCGAGTTGCTTTTCGCCGGTGACGTCCTCGAGCCAGAGGTAGGGGTCGGTGGTATCGCTCATGCCCTATTTCTACCTGGACCGGAGCGGTGGGGTGCCGACGGTGGGGCCCCGTGAATGGGTCGACGGTACGCTCGCGGCCGTGCAGCTCACCCCTTCCGACGCGCAGATGTACTGGCTCGCGGAGCGGATCCGCAGTGATCAGTTCCTGCTGTACTGCTTCGCAGGTGACGCCGACGCCGATGCGGTGCGTGTCGCGGTTCGGCGACGTGTCGCGGGGGTGGGGGAACTCCGGTGCAGGATCCGCGAAGTTCCGAAGAACCTCGACTACCCGTATTGGGAGCCGAGGGAGTACGGCGACGACCTGGTGGTCGAGCACGTCTTGACCGACCACACGTGGGCCGAGCTTCAGAAACGCTTGGGGTCGCTGGTGGCCACCTCGATCGACGCGCGGACGAGCCCGTGGCGGGTGCACGTCTTCACCGGTGTGCGCGACGCTCCTCGCTGTGACGGGACCGCCGTTGTTGTGGTGTTTCAGGTGTCGCACGCTTTCGCCGACGGGGCTCGGGCGACGGAACTGGTGCGCGCATTGTTCGGCACCGAGGAACCACCGCGCTCGTCGGCTCCGGACGCTGTCTCGATGTCCTTGATGCTGGCACGATCCTTCCGGTTCCCGGTCCAGTTCGCGCGACTCGTCGCGGCAGGCCGCCGAGCCGCCGCTGCTGATCGAGGGTTGACGGACGCAACTGCCGCAGGAGAGATTCCCGAGCCGGCCGCGGGGCGTCCCCTCGTCGGTATCAATACCGCCCCCGGCGACGAGCGGGCCGTGCGCATGGTGGTGTGCCCCGTCGAGGAACTCCGCGGAACCGGCGTCACCGTCACCGTGGCGGCGCTGACTGCGATCTCCGTCGCCCTGTCCCGCTTCCTGGTGTTGCGCGGTGAGACGGTGCCGGATCGGCTCGGCGCCGAGGTCACCATCGCGGTCGACGCGACAGGGGTGTCGCGCAACAACTACCGCAACGCCGGTGTCGACCTGTTCGTGACCGAACCTGATCTGTCCGCGCGGGCCGCGCTGATCGCTGACGACATCGCCGATCGCCGCGCACGACTGTCGAGCCCGCTGTTGGCGCAACGTGATTCGGCGAAGGAGTTCGTTCCCGCGCCGCTGCTGAAGTTCGGGATCGATCGGTACCCTTTGGGCGAGGTTCCCGAGACCGTCACAGGGAACACGGTGGTATCGAGCGTGAACCGCGGCCGTGCCGACCTCGAACTCGCGGGTGCCCCGGTCGTGTTCAGCGCCGGATTTCCGGGGTTGTCACCGGTGATGGCACTGACGCACGGTGTGTACGGCCTCGGCGACACCGTCACGATCGGTATCAACTCGAGCCCCCGTGCGGTGCCCGATGTCGACGAGTACGAGTCGATGCTGCGGGAGGCGATCATCGAGGTTCGGGTCGCACTCGGTGGGTGACCGAGACATACGCACGCTCGGAAGACACGCGCACCTTGTCGGCACGGTGTTCCTATCCGTGCGAGTCGCGGCTCTGTGGTGTCTTCCGGCGTCGCGCGTCCTCGTGCGCGCGGCGGAGAAGATCGCCGGCGGTGGCCGACGTCCGGGCACCGGGGTTGACGATCGCAATCCACCCCTGAGCTCGATAGACCGGATGGGGAAGGACGGTGTCGGCGGCACTGAAGTCCACCGCGGATTCCGTTGCCCGTGGTTCCTCGCCGGTGAGTTCGGTAAGCCTCGCCCGGCCGACGTGGATGTTCAGTCTCCACCGGTCCGGCGAATCCAGCTCGGACTCGGTGTCGCCGGGATAGTCCTTCGTCACGATCGTCGCGAACGGCTGCCCGCGCTGGGGGACCTGCCCGTCGGGGGCGTAATAGAAGAAATGATCGCCCCACGCGACCTCGGGGAACTCACTGCCTTCGGCGGGTGCGAGCTCGAGAATCCCTTCGAAGCCGCGCACCGTCTCGAGAATCTGCTCCATACTCATACTTCAAGTGTGTAGTTGAAGTGCTTATGGAGGGTTTCGGCAATGGCGCGTGGCGAGGTGGTCGACCTGGGCACCGCCGCTGTCGCCGAGGCCACGTGCTATTCGGTACAGCAGATCCGAGACCTCGAAGCACACGGCGTCATCGACCCTGCACCCAGGAGGCACAACGGATACCGGGTGTTCTCCGCGCGACACGTTCGCGACCTGCACGCCTACCGCGACCTCGCAGTGGCCGTCGGTCCGGTGGAGGCGCGGAGAGTGATGCGTGAGATCCGCTTCCTCGCGCCGTCCGATGCGCCTGCCCCGGTGGCATTGCTCCACGTCGAACTCGCTCGCGAGCGAGATCAGGCACTCGAAGCACGGCGGGCCCTCCTCCTCATCCGCACGGAGGCGGAGATCGACGTCGAGCCCACCGAGAGCGACACCATGACGATCACCGAACTCGCCGACGCCCTCGGTGTTCGTACCTCGACGCTACGTTTCTGGGAGAAAGAGCGGCTCGTGACGCCACAGCGGGTGGTCACGAACGCGGGGTCCGCCCGCCGCTACCCGCTCGCGGCGATCCGCGAGGCTCGTATCGTCGCGGCGTTGCGTGCCGCCGGCTATCGCATACCCGACGTCCACAGAGCCCTCACCGATCTTCGCGACCTCCAGGACATCGACGTGTCGCTGACGGCGCTGGACTCGAGGATCGACGACATCGCAGCGCGAACACTTGCGCTGCTGCGTGCCGGAGCCGTCCTTGCCGAGATCATCTCCCATCGATGAGCGGGCCGGGTCCACATGTTGTACTGGTCCGCACGCAGTGAAGGGGGACACATGGGTATCTATGTAGTGACCGGGGCGGCATCCGGGATGGGCAAGGCGAGCGCCGAGCGATTGCGCGCGAAGGGACACACGGTCATCGGGGTCGACCGATCGGACGCCGACGTCGTCGCGGATCTGTCGACGCCGCAGGGTCGCTCCACGGCGATCCGGCAGACGCTCGAGCTTGCCGGCGGACGCCTCGATGGCGCCGTGCTCGCCGCCGGGCTGGGACCCGTGGCAGGAAAGGAAGCGGTGATCGCCCAGGTCAACGTGCGAGGTGTGATAGATCTGCTCGTCGGCTGGCGACCCGCCCTCGCCGCGACCGGCAACAGCAAAGCGGTGGTGTTCGGATCGAACTCGACGACGGCGACTCCCGGTGTGCCGAACTCTGCGGTGAAGGCCTTTCTCGCCGGAGACCTCGACAAGGGTGTCAAGCGTGCAGGACGCATCTCCGCTGCGGCAGCCCCGTTCACGTACGCGGCGACGAAGATCGCGGTTACCCGGTGGGCTCGTCGTATCGCGGTCACCGACGACTGGGCCGGTTCCGGGATTCGTCTCAACGTCATTGCACCGGGCGCAATTTCGACACCATTGCTGGAAACGCAGCTGGCCGGTCCGCAAGCGAAGCGGGTCGAGGGCTTTCCAGTACCGATCGGTGGTTTCGGTGACGCCGAGCAGATCGCCGAGTGGGTCGAGTTCATGCTTTCCCGCGCAGCAGATTTCATGGTGGGAAGTATCGTGACGGTGGACGGCGGAACCGAGGCGTACTTCCGCTCGGATGACTGGCCCGTTGCCGTTCCGCTCAGCGGAGTTCCCGGGTACATTCTGCAGATGTTCCGGTTCCGTCCTTGACACAATCGCGTACCGGCCTGCATCAACCGATCGGTTGATGCGGATTCGACCCGCTCGGTCGATGTGCACGACCCGTGCCGGCGGGCACGCTCGACGCATGCCAATCGTAGAAGTGACAGACCTACGCAAGTCGTACGGCGGGCGCACCGTCGTCGACGGCGTGAATTTCCACGTCGACGACGGTGAAATCTTCGGGATTCTCGGCCCCAACGGCGCGGGGAAAACCACCACCGTCGAATGCCTCTCCGGATTACGCACACCCGACTCCGGTACCGTCCGCGTCGCAGGACTCGATCCGATCGGTGACCACCGCGCCGTCACCGAACTGCTCGGAACCCAATTGCAGGAAAGTCAACTGCAGCCGAAACTGACCGTGCGTGAGGCCCTCGAGCTGTACGCCTCGTTCTACACGCGGCCTGCGGATGGTCTGGCCCTTGCCGAACGTCTCGGGCTCGGGGCTCTGCTCCGCACCCAGTTCGCGAAACTGTCGGGAGGGCAGAAACAGCGTCTGTTCATCGCTCTTGCGCTCATCGGGACACCGCGCGTGGTGGTGCTCGACGAACTCACCACCGGCCTCGACCCCCGCGGACGTCGCGACACGTGGGAGCTGATCGAGGAAGTCCGTGACGCCGGTGTCACCGTCCTGCTCGTCACACACTTCATGGAGGAAGCCCAGAGGCTGTGCGACCGGGTCGCCGTGTTCCGCTCGGGCCGGGTCGAAGCGCTGGGCACACCTACGGAACTGATCGGCAGGTCGTCCACCGCTGTCGTCGTCTCGTTCCGCCCTTCGGGTCCGTTCGACGTCGGCAGGTTCGAGTCGTTGCCCGGCGTTGCTGCAGTACGAACGGATCACGATCGGGTCGTGGTGGAAGGCGGTGAGGAATCGGTCGTGGCCGTGCTCTCGGTGCTCGCCGGGGCGGGATTGAGCGCCGAACGACTCCGTGTGGCCGACGCAACCCTCGACGACGCCTACCTGGACATCACCGGATCGAAAGGCACATCATGACCACCTCGATCATGGGCAGCGCGACGACCACGCCGGCGATCGCGGTGTTGCGCACCGAGACGCGACTGTTCGCACGCCAACCCGCGGCGTTGTTCTGGATCCTCGTCTTCCCTGTTCTGCTCCTGACGATTCTCGGTCTGATCCCGTCGTTCCGGGAACCCGATCCCAACCTCGGTGGTTTGCGGGTGATCGACCTGTACGTGCCGGTGACGTTGCTGCTGGCGATGATCGTGGGTGGTATCCAGACGATGCCCACGGTGTTGTCTGCATACCGCGAGCAGGGCATTCTCCGCAGGTTGGCTGTGACTCCGGCACGCCCGGCGTACCTGTTGGCGGCACAGATCGTCGTGCACGCCGTGGCGATTGCCGTGTCGGTGGTCCTCGCGCTCGTCGTCGGCCGTGTGGTGTTCGATGTGACGTTTCCCGCGCAGCCGTGGGGCTATGCTCTCGCGGTACTCGTGACCCTCGCTGCGGCACTGAGTCTCGGCGCCGCGATCTCGGCGTTGTCGTCGTCGCAGCGTGTAGCGCAGACTTTGGGCACGATCGTGTTCTTCCCGATGATGTTCTGTGCGGGGGTGTGGCTTCCGGTGCAGGCGATGCCCGAGGTACTGCAACGGATCGTCGAACTCACCCCCTTCGGGGCGGCCGCGCAGATTCTCGACCAGGCTGCAGCGGGCGACTGGCCCGCCTGGAGTGGGCTGGCCGTGGTCACGGCGTGGGCGGTGGTGCTCACCGCCGCAGCGATCCGCTGGTTCCGTTGGCAGTGACGCCTCCAGCCGTCATCCTGGACACCGTGGCGACAGAGCGAACAACGACGCACGAGCTGGATGACGACCCGTGGAGCCGCTTCCACCGGTGGGGTCCGATCGCGCTGCTCGCGACCGGAACACTACTGTCCGCAGGCACCGCATCGTTGCTGATGGCCCCCGATCAACGGATCCCGGCGTCGCTGCTGGTAGTGGTGCTGACGGGCTGGGAGATCCGGCGGCTGCGTGGTCATCAGGGGTCCGGCACGATCTACTACATCGCCCGCACGGTCCTGGCGTTCGTCCTGAGCCTGTTCAACCCGTTCTTCGCGATCTACGCCGTGATGGGCTACTTCGATGCGCCCTGGTTGGTCGGGGAACGGTGGGCCCGTGCCGGGTTGGTCGCGACGGCGGTGACGTTGGCCGGCTCGCAAGCGGGGGGATTGCCTCCACGAGATCCGGAGATCTGGATCGTCTTCGTCCTGCTGTTCTTCCTCAACGCTGCGATAGCGATGGTGGCGTACCGGATCGGGGAGCGCGACCTGCGTAGGACCGAAGAACGGATCGACGCGATCGCCGAGCTCGAACGTGCGAATGCCCGTCTCGAACAGGCGCTGTCGGAGAACCAGGCATTGCATGCGCAATTGTTGAGGCATGCACGAGAAGCCGGAATCGACGACGAGCGGCGTCGTCTTGCAGCGGAGATCCACGACACCCTGGCGCAGAGCCTCGCCGGAATCGTCACCCAGCTGCAGGCCGCTGGCGCCACTCCTGATCCAGACGCGGCGAGACGTCACGTGGCCGAGGCCGCGGACCTTGCCCGACGCAGCCTCGGTGAGGCGCGACGCTCTGTGCACAATCTCGCGCCGGAAGTGCTCGAGCACGACACACTCGAAACAGTCCTGGCCGAATGCGTGGACCGTTGGTCCGCCGAGCACGGGATCCGGGTCGACTTCACGGTGACGGGAACTGTGGAACACCTGCACGACGACATCGCCGCCACGCTGTTTCGGATCACGCAGGAGGCGCTCGCGAACGTCGCCAAACACGCGTCGGCGCACCGCGTGGGTGTCACCGTGTCGTACATGGACGACGAGGTCAGCATCGATATCCGTGATGACGGGCGCGGATTCGACCTGTCGGCGGAGACGGTGGATGGATTCGGTTTGAGGGGCATGCGTTCCCGCATAGCCCGCATTGCCGGGGTTCTGGACGTCGAGTCCGAAATCGGCGCCGGAACAGCAGTATCGGTGCGAGTGCCGCTGGTGAAGGCGGGGTCGGTGACGTGAGCAGCGACGAACAGGGCATCACCGTACTGATCGTCGACGATCATCCCGTCGTCCGTGATGGACTGCGCGGAATGTTCTCTGCCTCGGATGAATTCACGATCCTGGGTGAAGCCGGGGACGGGAAGGAAGCGGTGGCGCTGGTCGCCCGATTGGATCCCGACGTGGTACTCATGGATCTGCGGATGCCGGGAGGCGGGGGTGTCGAGGCGATCGCCGAGCTGACCTCGAGCGGTGCCCGCAGTCGCGTTCTGGTCTTGACGACCTACGACTCGGACTCCGACACCATTCCCGCGATCGAGGCAGGCGCCACCGGGTACCTGCTCAAGGATGCACCGCGCGACGAACTGTTCGCCGCGGTGCGGGCAGCTGCAGAAGGACGTACGGTCCTGTCGCCGGTGGTCGCGTCGCGTCTGATGTCGCGGGTGCGCGGTGCGGGCGCTCCACGGTCACTCAGTGCCCGCGAGCGTGAGGTTCTGGTGCTGGTGGCGAAGGGGACATCCAACCGGGAGATCGCGCGGGTGTTGTTTGTCAGTGAGGCGACTGTGAAGACACACCTCATCCACATCTTCGGGAAGCTCGACGTGTCGGACCGTGCCGCGGCGGTGGCTGCCGCCTACGAGCGCGGAATCCTCGGCTGAACTCCGCATGGCCGAACGTCACCTCGATGCCGTTGGACTGCATGAATGTCACCTTCGGCCATGGGGAGTCGTGTCGGTGGCGTGCGGTGGTGCGATGCCGAAGAGCATCGCGTCGATGCCCGCGACGAACGCCGCGTCGTTGTCGAGTGGAGCGGCGGGAGAGTCTTCGCCGGTGCCGGTGAACAGCGCTGCCAAGTGCGGATAGTCACCGCGCGCGAGCATGGCCGCCAGATGTCCGGCGCCGCCGCCCGACCGGGAAGCGACCATCCCTGCGGATTCTTGTTGGGCGAAGTTCGCCACCCACCCATTGAGCAGCGCGACACCCATCATGGTGGCCGTCGGGGCGAGTTTCGCCGGGGCGAGTGCACCGATGAGGTGATCGAGATAGGCGATGGTGTTCGGTCCCATGTCGGTGGTGGGGATCTCACGTAGCCACGAATGTTTCCGATGTAGCGCTCGAGATTGTTCCGCTATGGCCAGGACATCGGCGCGCACGTCGCCGGTGAGCGGTGCGAACTCGTATTCACCTGCGACGCGGTCGGCCATCAGAGCGAGCAGATCATCCTTTCCGGACACGTACCGGTACAGCGATGCGGCGGAGGTGCCGAGGGTGTCGGCGACGCGGCGCATGGACAGTGCGCGTATACCTTCTCGATCGACGAGGTCGACGCAGGTCTCGGCGATATCGCTGAGCGTGTGAGTGGGGCGTGGTCCGCGCTTCGGTTCGTCGGATCTCAGCCACAGTGAGGTCGGCATGACCTCAGCATGCCTCGAGAAGCCAGTTGCGAACAGTGTTCGCAGATGCTTACACTAAATCTGCGAACGCTGTTTACAGATGAGGAGATGCGCGTGAACGTCATCGAAACGGAAAGCCTGACCCGCCGCTACGGTGAACGCGCGGTCGTCGACGGGGTGGATCTTCGCGTGCGGGAAGGGACGGTGCACGCATTGCTCGGGCCGAACGGGTCTGGCAAGACCACCACTGTGCGGATGCTGTCGACGCTCCTGCGCCCGTCGTCCGGGTCGGCGCGGGTTCTCGGTTTCGATACCGTCGTCGACGCCGTGCAGGTGCGACGACGCATCGGACTGGTCGGCCAGTTCCACTCCGTGGATCCACGGCTTACCGGCTCTGAGAACCTCACGATGTTCGCGCGGCTCTCCGGGATGCGGGCGCGCGACTCCCGGCGTCACGCCCGCGACCTGCTCGAGCGCTTCGGTCTTGCCGACGCGGCCGATCAGCAGGTCCAGAGCTATTCCGGTGGCATGCGGCGCCGTCTCGACATCCTCGCGGGAACCGTCGTACGCCCCGCAGTACTGTTCCTCGACGAACCCACCACCGGCCTCGACCCGCACAGTCGCAACGACATATTCGGATACATCCTGGATTTCGTCGCAGAAGGCACCACGGTGGTGCTCACCACCCAGTATCTGGACGAGGCCGAACGGCTCGCGGACGCAATCACGATCCTCGACGGCGGCCGCACCGTCGCCACCGGTACGCCTGCCGAGATCACCGCCGCGGTCGGCGCGGGGGTCGACCTGGTCGTCGCATCTGCCGACTGTGGCCGGGCTGTGAAGATTCTGAACGAATTCGGTGCACGAGAAGTGGGATCGGCTGTGGTGCAGGAACACTCGATCCGACTGGCCTTCGGTATGGATGGTGAACCGGAATTGCTCCCGATCCTGCGGGTCCTCGACGCCGACGGAATCGACGTCTACGACATAGGCAGACGCCGCGCGAGCCTCGACGAGGCATTTCTCGCGCTCACCGAAAGGACCCCGGCATCGTGACCATCGATCACCCGGTGCAGTCCTCAGTAGGTACGGTCGCGGCAGCACGCGTGGTGTTCGGTCGCACCGTCGCCACATACCGGCACTCGCCGGCGCTGCTCGCAGTCTCGCTCGCCGCGCCGCTGGGCATGGTCGTGTTGTTCGGCTACGTCTTCGGCGGCGCGCTCGCCGGTGACTCCGACCCCTCGGTGTATCGGTCGTACCTGATGCCGGGTGTGTTCGTCCTCGTCGCCGCATTGGGCCTGATGGGCACCGCGAGCACTGCCAATGCAGACATGAACAGCGGGCTCACCGACCGGTTCCGCGCGCTGCCCATCGCACGGTCCGGGGTGCCGACGGGGCTCGCGCTCGCGGAGACGGTGATCGGTGCGGTTGCCCTCGCCGCAATGATGGGGATCGGGTACCTCGCCGGGTGGCGTATCGACGCACCCGCAGGTGACGTCGCCCTGGCGATCGTGCTGCTGTTCGCGTTCCGGGCGGCGCTCAGTTGGCTCGGCCTCCTCCTCGGTATGGCGATCCGTGACGAGCAGCTGCTCCAGCAGGCGGCGCCGATGATCTTCGGGCTCATCATGTTCTCGAACGTGTTCACACCCACGGAGGCAATGCCGTCCGTCGTCCGCATCATCGCGGAGTGGAATCCGATCAGCTCGGTGGTGGCTGCACTGCGGGAGTTGTTCGGTTCGGGAACCGTGGTGGCAGCCGACTCGGCGTGGCCGATGCACCATCCTGCCGCTGCTGCGTTCGGATGGATCGCGGTGATCCTCGCGGTGACGGTGCCCCTCGCTGTGAGGCGGTACGGCGCGCAGCGTTGAGTGCGAAAACTCTCCCTACCGGCGGGTAACCGGACCATCGGCAGACAGCCGGATCGGGCAGGACTACCCTCTATGGCTGTGACCTCACACTATGACGTCGTTGTCCTCGGAGCCGGCCCCGGTGGGTACGTCGCTGCTATCCGCGCGGCACAGCTGGGATTGAGCACCGCCATCATCGAGCAGAAGTATTGGGGTGGTGTCTGTCTCAACGTGGGCTGCATCCCCTCGAAGGCGCTTCTCCGCAATGCCGAACTGGCACATCTCTTCACGAAAGAGGCCAAGACGTTCGGCATCTCGGGGGACGTGTCGTTCGACTTCGGTGCAGCCTTCGACCGCAGCCGCAAGGTGGCAGACGGTCGCACCAAGGGCGTGCACTTCCTCATGAAGAAGAACAAGATCACCGAGTACGACGGTAAGGGGTCGTTCGTCGACGCCAAGACCATCGAGGTGGCGCTCACCAAGGGCGGCACCGACCGGGTGACCTTCGACAACGTCATCATCGCCACCGGCTCGGTGACCAAGCTGCTGCCCGGCACCGAACTCAGCGACAACGTCGTGACCTACGAGGAGCAGATCCTCACCCGCGACCTCCCCGACTCGATCGTCATCGTCGGCGCCGGTGCCATCGGCATGGAGTTCGGCTACGTCCTGAAGAACTACGGGGTCGACGTCACGATCGTCGAGTTCCTCGACCGGGCCCTGCCCAACGAGGACGCCGACATCTCCAAGGAGATCACCAAGGCGTACAAGAAGCTCGGCATCACCATCAAGACGGGTGCTGCGGTCCAGAAGATCACCGACAACGGCTCGGACGTCACCGTCGAAATCAAGGACAACAAGACCGGCAACGTCGAGACGATGACCGTCGGCAAGGTGCTGCAGTCCGTCGGTTTCGCCCCGCGCGTCGAGGGCTTCGGCCTCGAGAAGACCGGCGTCGAGCTGACCGATCGCGGTGCGATCGCGATCGACGAGCGCATGCGTACCAACGTCCCCGGCGTCTACGCCATCGGTGACGTCACCGCCAAGCTGCAGCTCGCGCACGTCGCCGAGGCCCAGGCCGTCGTCGCCGCCGAGACCATCGGCAACGCCGAGACCCTCGAGCTGGGCGACTACCGCATGATGCCGCGCGCGACTTTCTGCCAGCCGCAGGTCGCGTCGTTCGGTCTGACCGAGGAGCAGGCGAAGGCCGAAGGTTACGACATCAAGGTCGCGACCTTCCCGTTCACCGCCAACGGCAAGGCGCACGGTCTCGGCGATCCGAACGGCTTCGTGAAGCTGATCGCCGACAAGACGCACGGTGAACTCATCGGTGGACATCTCATCGGCCCTGACGTTTCCGAGCTGCTGCCCGAGCTCACCCTCGCACAGAAGTGGGACCTGACCGTCAACGAACTGGCGCGTAACGTCCACACGCACCCGACCCTGTCGGAAGCGCTTCAGGAAGCCATTCACGGCCTCGCAGGACACATGATCAACTTCTGATCTTCCGCGCGGGTGGATCCCCGCTCGGATGTACCGACTCAGCTCGTGTCGACTCGACCGTCGCCGCGAGCTGCTGTCGTTCCGGGCCCGTGTCGTGCCGGGCGCAACACCAGTTCGACCAGGCAGTTCCCGTCCTGAGGATCGGGGAAGACGTCGACGGTGTAGGAAGCTCCGAGCGCGGCGGCGTGGTCGTCGAGGACCCGCTGGATCAGGCCGCGCTGGATTCCGCGCACGACTTCGGGATTGCTGCGGGCGATCTCGGCGAGCGGGCACGTGCAGAGGGTGATGCTGTGCGTGCCGAATGCGTTGGTGGCCGATTGTGTTTCGAAGCCCAGCTGTTCGAGGGACTCGATGACGAGTGCGCCGGCGTCGGTCGTGGGGGCGGGAACGAGCCCGAGCATCCCGGCCCAGTCGTCGCCGACCTCGAAGGCCTTGAGCTCGCGCTCGGCTGCGCTACCGCCGATGCGCGCCGCGAGCAGGGCGACGAGATCGGTGTAGGACGGCTCTTTCACCGCGATGTAGCCCATGCGGGGCCGGCCGACCTTCTCGGCGGGCAGCGCCTGGGTGCGGACGAGTCCTTCCTCGACGAGCCCGGAGAGGTGGAACCGGATCGTCGTGACGTGCAGGTCGAGCGCGGCCGCGAGGTGGTGTGCGTCGAGGGGGCCCGTCGAATCCCGAAGCATGTCGAGTACGCGCTCGCGCTGCTTCACCCGCTTTGCCAACTCGCACTCCTGTCACGATCCCGGGTGACCTCAGGTGAGGCTCACCTTATTAAAATGATGAAATTCCTCTATAGTCGTCCCCATGAAGGCTACGACCGATTCACCGTCCACGGTACGACCAGGTCGAAACCGACTCGGAACTGCGGCTACCCTTGCTCTCGCACTTATCGCCGTGGCGTCGGTCGTGGTTGCGGTGGCGTCGGTGTTCGTTGCCGTGGAGGTGCGTGAGCAGGGCCGGCAGCCGGTCGCTGAGTCGACGTCGAACGCCGCGATCCTCGCCGCGCTCCAGTCACTCGCCGCCGATCGGGGCGCCGGCGCTGCAGAGGTCCCGGCCGGTGAAGCAGCGCCCACCGGCCAGGCCGAACCTGCCCCGGACGTGGGTGCTCCAGAAGGGCCTGTTCCCGCGGCAGCTTCCCCCGCCGTTACGGCTCCGGCACCTGGCCCTGCTCCTGCACCCCAGGTCTCGGCTGCCCCGCCGTCCGACCCTGTCGCCGCGACACCGCAGGTGCCCGCGCCCAGCGCCGAACAACTCACGGCCACGCTGCACTCGGCCGTCGCCCCGTCCAATTCGCTCTCGTACCGCCAGTCCCACGTCGAACGCGGTACCGAGGCCGGAGCGGTGCTCGAACAGATTGGGGCACGCGCCGGGACGATGCTGCAGGTCGTCCGGCCACGCGTCATCGACCCGATCGACTTCGACGGCACGCAGGCCTCGGGTCGTCTCCAGGTGACCTTCGCGGGCGCCCCCGGTCCCGAGACCCCGCTGCGCCTGACCTTCGTGTACCTCGACGGGACGTGGAAGTTGTCGGCGCGCAGTGTGTGCGATGTGGCGTCGTTCAACGGATTCGCGTGCCCTTCCGGGTACGTGCGGTAGCGGCACGGTCACTCGGTGAGAACAGGGCGGTCCATCTCTTGACGACGACTCGGATGGCCAGATCCACCAGCAGCGCGCAGACGATGATCGCGAGTGTCCATGCGAACAACTTCGGTGTCTGCAACAGGGTCCGGGTCTGCGCGATCGCCGCGCCCACCCCGTCCGGGGCCGACAGCAGTTCGGCCATCACCGCGACACGCACCGACCCGGACGCGACTGCGCCCGTCGCCGCCACGATCGGGGGCAGGATCGACGGCGCGACGATGAATACCAGCCGACGTGTGCGGCTCAACTGCAGCCCGGCGCCGAGTTCGAGCAGATGCGGGTCGATCGACTGCAGCGCCGACGCGGTGGCCGCAGCGATGAGCGGCACCATCACGGTCGCGCACACGATGATCGTGATCGAGGGGTCGCTGCCCATCCACAGCACGAGACACACGATCAGCACGATCGGGGGAAGCCCCTGCAGAATCGCGCGCACCGGCGCGAGGACGCCGTCGGCGAACCGCGACACGGTCGCGGCCCAGCCGAACAGCAGGCCGACGCAGAGCGCGAGCATCGTCGCGGTGGCCGCGCGCAGCAGCGTGATCGCCAGCTCGGTGGCGAGGGAGCCGTCCGCGGTGATCTCCCACAGCGCCTCGAGCGTCTGTGCCGGACTCGGCATCACGGCGGGGGACTGACCCAGTGACAACCAGTGCCAGGTGGCCAGCAGCGCGACGACGCACAGAGCGGCGCCGAGAGCGTACTGCGGCGAGCGGCCCTGCTTCACAGGCGTTCCCATCGCGTTCGTCAGCCCACTCCGTAGAAGCCGTCGGCGGGCAACTCTCCGCCGATGGACTCCGGGACCGTCCGCATCAGCGACTCGTAGAGCAGTTCGGTGTCGGCGCGACCGTCCGCGGCCGGAAGGTAGGTGGGGCGCAGTTCGGGCAGAACCTCGGCGACCACCTCGGCGGGAATCGGCACCACGTCGGCGATCGCCGACGCCCCGGCCTGCGGGTCGGAGACGACGTCGACGACCGAACCCAGCAGGTTCGTCTGCAGGGCACCGAGAAGATCCGGGTACTCGCGCGCGACCTCGCCGCGCAGCACGAATCCCGCGAACGGCAGGGACGAGGCGTCGGTCTGCTCGATCCACAGGTCCTGCATGCTCTGTGCTTCGACGATGTTCTCGGTGGCTCCCGCCACCACCGTCGAGAGGTGCTCCGGCAGGATCGCGTACTGCATCGTCCCCGACGTCAGGCCGGTCGCGATATCGAGCGGTGTGGGGTGGTACTGCAGCGTGACATCGGGATTCTCACCGTCGTAGGTCATTCCGGCGCTGTCGAGGATCTGCCGCGTCACCAGATCGATGATGTCGTTCTCGAAGGGGATGTGGACGGTCTGCCCGCGCAGATCGTCGAGAGTAGTGCCGTCCGGACCCATCAGGTACACGATGTTGCCGCTGACCGTACCCACGAGGACGAGGTCGATGCCTTGCGCGCACAGGTTCGCTGCGATGTTGATCGGCATCGCCGCGAGGTCGTAGTTGCCGGCGATGAAGTTGGTACGCAACTCTTCCGGGGTACTCGCGGTGTTCGTCGAGGTGTCGTCGACGCCGAGGTCGCCGAGTCCGGTCAGGGGCGCCGCCATCGCCACGTTGTTCGCGACTCCGACGTTCAGCGAGTCGGGCAGGCCCGAGGCGGCATCGGTCCCGGAGTCCGTGGTGCCACATGCCGAGGTGTCGTCGTCACTGCTGCACGCCGTGAGCACAGCGGTGGCCACAGCGAATGCCAGCAGCAGGGAGCCGACCTTCGGTGCGCGAATCCTCGATGCGCGAACCTTCAGTGCACGAATTTCAGGGGGGAGATGATGACGGTTCACGGAGATCCTTTGATCGAATTCGACAGGGTAGGTCTGTCCCGCGGTGACAAGGTCATCGTGGACGATGTGTCTCTGCGGCTCGACGCAGGCGAAATCCTGGTGATACTGGGTGAATCCGGTCTGGGCAAGACCACGGTCCTGCACGCCGCTGCCGGACTGCTCGAGCCCTCGACGGGCACCGTCACCCGTCGGATCGAACGGCAGAGCATCCTCTTCCAGGAGGCACGGTTGTTGCCGTGGATGTCCGTGGGGAGAAATGTTCTGCTCGGTGCGCCCGGACGTGATGTGTGGAGGTCCGGGCCCCGCCCGGACGTCGAACGCGCGCTCGACGAGGTGGGGCTCAGGGATGTTGCGCATCTGCCGCCCTTCCGATTGTCCGGCGGGATGCAGCGCCGCGCGGCTCTCGCCCGGGCACTGTTCGCGTGCCCCTCGGTGGTGTTCGCCGACGAACCGTTCGCGCACCTGGACTCTGCATCGGCGAAGACGGTGGGCGTCGCGCTGGGGCGGGCCGCGGCCGAGGGGGCAGGCGTGCTGATGACCGCCCACGAGATCACCGACATATTCACCACCATGGGGATTTACCGTACATTATTCCTGTAAATAGGATGTGCACCGAGAAGGGTCGACCATGAACGACAAGCACGGAGCCGACGACGCACTGCCGTTGGCCGATCGGGATGCCGCCCATCTACCCGGCCATTGGCTGCTCGCGCGCCTCGGAAAGCGCGTTCTGCGTCCCGGAGGGAAAGAACTCACGGAACGGATGCTGTCCGACGCGAAATTGCGCGGCGTCGACGTCGTCGAGTTCGCGCCTGGCCTCGGCCGCACGGCGCAGAACATCCTGGAGTTCGCTCCCAAAAGTTATGTGGGTGTCGAATCCGACGAGAGTGCAGCCGAATTGACCCGCAAGGCCATCAATTTCTCCGGGACGGTCGTCGGCGGTGAGGCGTCGAAGACAGGGCTCGACGATGCGTCCGCGGATGTCGTGGTCGGTGAGGCGATGCTCACCATGCAGACCGACAAGCACAAGAGCGAGATCATCGAGGAAGCACTACGCGTGCTGCGACCGGGTGGGCGCTACGCGATCCACGAATTGGCGATCGAGCCAGACGAGGTCGACGACGAGGTCAAGACCGAGATCCGCAAGTCTCTTGCGCGGTCCATCAAGGTCAACGCGCGTCCGCTCACCGCGGCCGAATGGACGAAGCTTCTCACCGACGCTGGATTCGAGGTCGAGACCGTGGGCTTCGCACCTATGGCACTGCTCGAACCCCAGCGCATCCTCGCCGACGAAGGGCTCGTCGGTACAGTGAAATTCGTGGGCAACGTACTACGGGACTCCGACGCGCGAGCGCGTGTGCTGCAGATGCGGTCCACCTTCACGAAATACAAGAAGCACCTCGTCGCGATCGAGATCATCGCGAAGAAGAAGGCGGCATGATGACCGACGCAACCGACTCCGACGGCACGATGACCGTGATCGAAGGACTCACGCATCTCGACGTCAAGGACGGCGACGCCCCGCGCCTCGAGAAGCTTGTGTCGCGGCCGGGTGCCACGGTGATCCGAATGGGTTTCGCTGCGGGGCAGATCCTGAAGGACCACCGCGCGCCTGCACCGATTCTCGTGCAGGCAACCAGTGGCGACGTGTCGTTCAGTACCGCCGACGAGACGGTCTCGCTCGTCCCGGGTACCGCGGTGCATGTCGACGAGGGCATCATGCACAAACTCGTTGCAAACACCGACTCCGTCGTGATGCTGACGATCCTGCGCTGATTCGGCGCATCGCAAGTGGGGCTCAGCGGTGGCCCGGACCGGATTCGACAATCCGGGCCGCGATCACTGAAACAGGCGTGTTGGTCTCCTGCGACAGTTGAACCATCATCTGGAACGCCTGTTCGGCTCCCACAGCGAACCGCTCCATGAGCATGCCCTTCGCCTGGCCGATCAGGTCGCGGCTGGCGAGCGCGGACTTGAACTGCAGTTCCTTGCGGGAGGAGAGGACCGCGATGGCCGCATGCGCAGCGAGGACCCCGCCGACGTGCATCGACTCGGCATCGAATGCCCCGGCTTCGGACGCGAACAGGTTGAGGGCACCGGACTCGTTGCCGTGGGTGAACAGGCGAAACGACAACATACTGAATACGCCCGCCTCGACCGCGGCTGCGGAGAACTGCGGCCATCGGGGTTCCGATCGCAGGTCGGCGGTGTGTGTCATCTCCGCTTCCAGCGCAGCATCGACGCACGGGCCCTCCCGGAGTTCTGCCTGAATCTTGTCCACCCGCCTCGTCAGTTCGGAGGTGGCGGCGTGGGTCTCGAACTCGGACGGTCCGGTGACCATGAGAACCCCGGCAGAATCCGCACCCGGAATCAGTGCGATCGCGGCCGTGGTGAGGCGTTCGAGCGACGACTCGAGATCGGTAGCGTCTGTCATCGACCGAGCAAGCTCAGCCATGATCCCGCTCAATCGTTCGTCCTGATCCGACATCGCCCATCACCCTTCTTCGCGTACCTGGTCGACGATAGTCCGCTCGCTCCACCGCGGTCGTCATCTGGCTCGAACAACGGCGAGCGGCCTGCCTCGGACCGTACGACCGGCACATGAGACCGACACGGCGTGGCCGTCAGCTCGTCGTATAGGCCAACCAACCGCCGAATCCGGTGATGTCGAGTGCATCGGCGGATGCGTCGTGGGTGCAACCGAATCCGACGACCCAGCGGCCGTCCGAGAGTTCGACGCTCGTGAGAGTCATCGGTGCGGGCAGAGTCGAGAGGAACCTGCCGAGCCCGGCCTCGGACACGCGGAACAGCTCACCGGCGATCGCGGCGCCCTCACCGCCGCCGTGTCGCACCAGGCCGGGCTTCGGCGGGGTGGTGTTCAGCGCCATCAGCCGGTACGCGTCCGAGGTGTGCACCTGCTCGGAGAAGCGGGCGCCGATGGCCTCCAGCTGGAAGTACAATGGCTGACCCCGCAGGTGGGCTCCGAATACCACAATTTCGACGCCTGCGTCGACGAACTGCGGTGCTTCCACACCGGTGAGGCGCGCCGCGATGTCGATCGCCACTTGATCGTCGAACCCGGGCACCACCACCATCACCCCGAACGGATGGCCTTCGGATGTGACGGCGCCGGGCACCGCAACCGCAGCCATGTCGAGCAGGTTGCAGAAGTTGGTGTACGTACCCATCCGGCGATTGATGGCCACCGGTTCACTCTGAACCGCAGCGATCGTCGGATGCTCGGTAGTGGTCGGAAGCAACAGGCCGTCGAAGCCGTCCAGCAGCACGCGCGCATATGTCCGCGTATAGACCAGGGAGTCGAGATCGGAGACCAGTTCGTGTGCGGAGGGGCGCGCTGCAGACGAGACGATTGCGGCCACCGTGGGATCGGCACCTGCCCGCTCGGTTTCGAGAAACCTGCCTACTGCCGCATACCGTTCGGCAACCAGGGCTCCGTCATACAGCAGGGTTGCGGCCTCGAGGAGCGGTGAGATGTCGACCTCGGTGACCTCGATGCCCGAGCGGCAGGCCTCGCGCACGGTCGCGTCGAACGCGTCGCGGTACTCGGCGCACAGGGCGACGAGGTCTTCCGGCCGGGGCACCGCGAGCCGGATCTGTGCGGGAGCTGCAAGCGGTACGTCAGCGGGCCACGTGCGGCTACGCGGGTCGCGTTCGTCCGGTGCTGCCATCGCGGCAGCTGCGCGTGTCGCGAGGTCGAGCGAGTCGGCGAAGACGGTGAGGCAGTCGTAGTCGACGCACGCGGGCACCACACCGTGGGTCGGAATCACTCCCAGCGTGGCCTTGATGCCGACGATGCCGTGCAGGGCCGCAGGCACGCGCCCCGAACCGGCGGTGTCGGTGCCGATCCCGATGTCGGCGATGCCCAGGGCCACAGCAGCCGCAGAACCCGAACTGGACCCGCCGGAAATGCGCTCGGTATCCCATGCACACCGCACCGCACCGTACGGGCTGCGGGTTCCCACGAGACCCGTTGCGAACTGGTCGAGATTGGTCTTCCCGAGCACCACCGCACCCGCGTCGACGAGCCGGGTGACGCCCGATGCAGTCGTCTGCGGTGTGTACGCGAACTCGGGGCATCCCGCGGTGGTCGGCAGGCCGGCGACATCCACGTTGTCCTTCACCGCGACCACGAGGCCCGCGAGTGGAAGCGACTCGTCGGCCGCGACACGTGCGTCCACAGCGGCGGCGTCGGCGAGGAGGTCGGCTGCATCGCGCAGGGTGATCCACACCTCCGGGCGGTCGACCTCCTCGATCCTGGCCAGCGCGCGTCGCACGCGGTCGGTCGCGGTGGAAGTGACGAAATCGGTGGTCATGGGCTCTATCCGATCACGAGAAGGGGGGTGCCCGGCGCGACCCTCGCGCCCGGTGTGACGAGTACCTTCAGGACTGTTCCTGCCCGCTCACTGCGGATGGGCATCTCGAGCTTCATGGCCTCGAGGATCACGACGGTGGTGTCGAGGCCGACGATCTCACCTTCGGCGACCTCGACGCGCCATACGTTGCCGACGAGCGACGCCGCGACGACGGTGGACCCGTCGGGCATTCCGGTAAGCGGGTCGACCGTGGTGGAGACTTCGATCGGCACGGTTTCGATGCGGTCGAACTCGCCGGAGTCGTGCCACGCTTTCTTCTCGATCTCGAATGCGGCGGACTGCTTCGCGTCGAACTCCGCGATGGACTCGGCGTTGTTCTCCAGGAATCGGAGATGGTCGGCCAATGCGAACGTTCCCTCCGAGATGTCGGCGTCGAAGCGTCCGGCCGCCGAGGCAGCCCGGTACTCGAGCAATTGCTCCGGGGAGACGGGCTCCCAGACGATGCGGTCGAAGAACCGGAACAGCCAGGGTTTGCCGTCCTCGAACGGCCCCGACTGCCGGTAGCCGGACCAGATCGGCACCGTACGGCCGACGAGCTGATAGCCGCCCGGCGACTCCATTCCGTAGACGCACAGGTACTTGCCACCGATGCCCACGGCATCCGACGGTGTCCACGTCCGGGCCGGGTTGTACTTGGTGGTCACGAGCCGATGCCGAGGATCGAGCGGAACTGCCAGAGGCGCACCGAGATACACGTCACCGAGACCGAGAACGAGATACTCGGCATCGAACACGGTGTCGCGAACCTCGTCCACCGACCCGAGACCGTTGATGCGGCGGATGAACTCGATGTTGGAGGGGAGCCACGGCGCGCTGTCGCGCACGCCGCTGCGATAGCGGGACAGCGCCTCGGAGATGGACGGATCGTCGAACGACAGCGGCAGCCGGACGGTGCGGCTGGGCACCACGAGATCATGGGTCGGCGGCAGTTCGGCTTCGAGATCCTGGAGTACGCCGAGCAACCGGTACTGGGGGAGGACGTCCGGGTCGAAATGGATGTGCAACGACCGCACACCCGGGGTGACGTCGATGATGCCGGACGCTTGCGTTGCGGTGAGCGCTTCGGACAATGCGTGGACCCGCATACGCAGGCCGAGATCGAGAGTCCTCTCGCCGTACTCGACAAGGATGTTGTCGTCGCCGCCGCGCAGGTACACCACCTCGGGCCTGTCGAACATCGAGTCGAAGTGGCCGAGGCGTCCGCCGTCGAGAGTCGTGCGCGGTGCGAACGGTGGCACATCGACGGTGCAGTTCGCGCCGTGCCGGAGAGCGATGGCGTCCTCATCGGAGACCGGCACGAACCGCACCGAATCGCCCGGACGGATCTGGCCGAGCTTCCAGCGATGTCCCGACACCACGGTGAGGGGACACGCGAAACCGCCGAGGCTCGGCCCATCGGGTCCCAACAGGATCGGTGTATCGCCGGAGACGTTGAGTGCCCCGATACTGTACGGATTGTCGTGCAGATTCGACGGATGCAGTCCGGCATCGCCGCCATCGCTGCGCGACCAGGCGGGCTTGGGACCATCCAGCCGGAGTCCTGTCCTGTTCGCGTGCGCCTGCACCGTCCATGTCGTGTCGTAGAACTGCGCCATGTCCTCGCGGGTGAAGTAGTCGGGCGCGGGCTGGGGGCCTTCGGTGACAGCAAGATGCCAGGTGTGAGCGAACTCGGGTCGGCGGTCTGCGGGTACGGGTGCCGGAGCGGCGGCTGCGGTGGGGTCCGCAAGGCCCAGCACGTCACCGGTAGCGACCGCCGCGCCGGTCGGTCCACCGAAACCGCCGAGCGTGAAGGTGGCGGCGCTGCCGTGGAAGAGTGGCACATCGAGGCCGCCGCGCACCGCCACATAGGTGCGCAGGCCAGCGTCGGCCGGGGTTCCGACGTCGAGCACCGCACCAGCGGAGACCGCGATCGGTTCCCACATGGGCACGGGCTCACCGTCGAGCGTGACGTCGGCCGGCGCTCCGGTTACGCACACGATGGTCTCGTCCGAGAAGCTCAGTCGCGGTCCCTGGAGCGTGCATTCGAATCCCGGAGCACCTTCGACATTGCCGACCGCGATGTTCGCAGCGCGAAACGACAGGTCGTCCATCGGCCCGGACGGGGGAATCCCGACCTCCCACAATCCCGTTCGCCCCGGAAAGTCCTGAACGGTGGTCATGGTGCCTGCGCGCAGCACGTCGATCCGACGTCCGATGCCGGAGACACCCGCGAGTGTTGCCGTGCTGTGCTCGGCGCGCAGGACCGATTCATCGGAACAGACCTGCTGCAGCAGAGAAAGATTCGTCTGCACGCCGTACACGCTGGTGTCGTCGAGGGCTTCTGCCAGTCCGGCGAACGCGGTGCGGCGTGATTCGCCGCGTACGATCACCTTCGCGATCATCGGATCGTAGAAAGAGCTGACCTCGGTACCGGTATCGACCCAGGTCTCGACGCGGGTGTGCGCGGGGAACTCGACGTGCGTGAGCAAGCCGGAACTGGGCCGGTGCTCCCGTCCTGGGTCTTCCGCATACACGCGGGCCTCCACGGCGTGTCCCGTGATCTCGGGCCCCGAATCCGGAATTGCGTCGAGCAACGTCGCCTCGCCACCGGCGAGCCGGAGCATCCACTCGACGAGATCCACTCCGGTCACTTCTTCGGTGACCGGATGTTCCACCTGCAGGCGGGTGTTCATCTCGAGGAACGACACTTCGTCGCGCGAGGTGTCGTATACGAACTCGACCGTGCCTGCGGAACGATACTGCACCGATGACGCAAGCGCCCGCGACGACGAGAGCATCTGCTCGACGAGTTCGTCGGGCAGATTCGGTGCGGGTGCTTCCTCGACCACCTTCTGGTTGCGTCGCTGCAGTGAGCAGTCGCGCGTGCCGAGGCTGACCGTGCGGCCCAGGCCGTCGCCGAAGACCTGCACTTCGACGTGGCGGGCGTGCACGATGAACCGTTCGAGGAAGACTCCCGAGGACGAGAAGTTCGCCGACGCCAGTCGCAGCACGCGGTCGTATGCTTCGCGGAGGTCGTCGGGGTGGTGACAGGCCTGCATTCCGATACCGCCGCCGCCACCGACGGCCTTGAGCATCACCGGATACCCGATTTCGTCGGCCGCGGCGAGCGCGTCCTCGAGGGAGGCGAGGAGCCCGCTTCCGGCGACCAGGGGAACTCCCACCGCGCGTGCGGCTTCGCGCGCTGTGTGTTTGTCGCCGAACACGCTCAGCTGGTGGGCAGTCGGGCCGACGAACACGATGCCTGCGGCTTCGCATGCGGCGGCGAACTCGGCATTCTCGGAGAGGAAGCCGTAGCCAGGATGGATCGCGCCGGCACCGGAAGTGAGTGCCGCCTCGATCACGCGGTCGGCCCGGAGATAAGATTCCGAGGCAGGCGCAGGGCCGAGACGTACTGCCATATCGGCAGATTCGACGTGTGCGGCGGATGCGTCGGCATCCGAATAGACCGCCACCGTCTTCAGCCCGAGCAGGTGCGCGGTGCGCATGATGCGGCAGGCGATCTCACCGCGATTCGCGACCAGAAGGGTATCGAATCCGAATGCCACGGCGTGCTCCTTCGAAATTGGCGGGCGAACAGGATTCACATCGAGAAATGCAGAAGTGGTTGTGCCACCCCTGTATCCGCCGTTGTGGACACTGTTGTATACGCTATGAGCCCGGTGTTTCGTCCCGGTTTCCTGCGGTAAAGCGTCGGTTAGGAAGAGCTGTCACCGTTGATACCGGGTGGAGCGCACGATGCAGGAATAGCCCGCACGTCAGGAGAGGGAAGCGTTACTCGCCGCCGAAATCGCGATCGAGTCGAAGCACACCGATGGTGGTGGCGAGGCCGTCGTACTGGGTGACAAGGAGGCAGAATTCGATCATGCGCCGGTCGTCGAAGAACTGCGCGAGCGCCGACCACGTCTCATCGGTGAGGTTCCGAGTGCCGACCAATTCGTCCACGGCCGTCAGGACTGCGCGCTGCCGTCGGCTCAGGCTCTCTGCGGACGGCCCGGTGACGATCCGTTCGCGCATCTCGTCGGTGATTCCGGCTCGCGCGCCGAGGCGCGTGTGATGGTCGAATTCGTAGTCGCAGGCCCGCAAGTGAGCCACACGCAAGATGACCATCTCCGCTTCGAAGCGGCTCAGCTTGCCGAACGGCATCAGCATGCCCGAATAGTGCAGCCAGCCCCGGAACAGCCGGCCCGATCGGCCCAGAGTGCTGAACAGATGCGCGTCGTCCGTGCCCGCGACGCGGGACAGTGCCTTCCACGCAACCCAGTTGATCGGGCCGAGTTCCTTCAACCGTCCGGGCTGGATTCGTGGCGTCACGGTCGTAGTGTGCACGAACGTCGCGCATCAGTCACGTGCGACACGTGCTCGTCAGTCCCGCAGTGCTTGCGCGAAGCGGGCCATCGCGCGTGCTTCCTCGGCCCGTCGGATCACGACGGCCCTGGAGGTATCGATGTGGCCGAGCAGGACCCGGTGAGCTTCGTCCAGTTTCCCGTCGAGAAGTAGTTCGGCCACCTCGATGTGTTCGTCGATGGTCGCAGTCATGCGGTCCGGAGTAAGGTAATCGAACATTCGCACCGGCCGGACCTTGCCGTTCACCGTAGCGAGGGCGTCACACAACGCGCGGTTTCCGGATGCTGCGAGCACTGCCAGGTGATACCGCTCGTCGAGGGCCACGAAACCGGCATCGGGCGCGGGCGGGTCGGCACGCAGCGTGTGCCAGAAGTCCAGTTCCTTGCCGAGGACGGCCGGATCGTGACGGATCGCCGGATTGTCGAGTGCCCGGCGGATTCCGTGAAGTTCGAGGGTGATGCGCAGTTCGTACAGGTCGGCAAGGTCGTCGAAGCGCGGACGGTACGGGAACAGTCCACCGGCGCGCCGTTCGACGAGCCCGTCGGAGACCAACCTGGCCAACGCCTCCCGTACCGGTGTCCGCGATACCTCGTAGCGATCCGCGAGCTTCTCCTCGCCGAGTCGCTCGTCCGCTGCCAAGGCGCCGGACATCAGGTCGTCGCGCAACGATCGATATACCCGATCGCGGTGAGTTGCGGTTGTCATCAGATCGCCATCGCTTCACGCACGGTGCGTGCGGCCTCGGTGCCACCGGCGCCGGTGGAAGTGACGCGGCCGGACTCGACGACGTAGTAGCGCAGGGCGTTGTCGAGCGCGAATCCGATGTGCTGTTCGACGAGCAGCACGCCGAGGTCGCCCGAGCGGCTCAGCTCGACGATGGTGTTCTCGATCTCCGCGACGACCGACGGCTGGATGCCCTCGGTGGGTTCATCGAGAATGAGCATGCGCGGCTCGGTGATGAGCGCTCGGGCGATGGCGAGTTGTTGTCGCTGGCCGCCGGATAGAAGACCTGCGCGCTGGTCGAGAAGCGGGACGAGAGCAGGGAAGAGATCGAGCATATTCGCGATCAGGTTCCTGCCGTTCCTGCGTCCGTCGGCGACGACCTGCAGGTTCTCGGAACAGGTGAGCTGACCGAACGACTGCTGGCCCTGCGGCACGTACGCGAGTCCGCGCGCGACACGGGCGGCGGGGCGCAGTCCTGTGATGTCCTCGCCGTCGAAGAGGATCTTTCCTCGCGTGACGGGCAACAACCCGACCGCGGCACGCAGCAGCGTCGTCTTGCCTGCGCCGTTGTGGCCCATCACCGCGACCACTCCGTCGGAGGGGACTTCGAGGGACAGTCCGTGGATGATCTCTGTGCGTCCGTATGCGACATGCACGTCGACGAATTCGAGCATCTCACGCCTCCTGTGCTGCGGCGGTGGTCCCGAGGTAGACCTCCTGGACCTGCGGGTTGTTCTGTACTTCGTCGACGGTGCCGTCGGCGATGACCTTTCCGCGGGCGAGCACCGTCACCGAGGTCGCGAACGCGCGCATGAAGTCCATGTCGTGTTCGACGACGACCACGGTGCGCTGCGCGCCGATTCGGCGGAGCAATTGCCCGGTCTCTTCGCGTTCCTCGCCGCTCATGCCTGCGACAGGCTCGTCGAGGAGGAGCACGTCGGCGTTCTGCACGAGCAGCATCCCGATCTCGAGCCACTGCTTCTGGCCGTGGGCGAGGATCCCTGCGGGTGTATCGCGGTGTGTGGTGAGGCCGATCGTCTCGAGGGCCTGCTCGATCTCGGGCAGGATCTCCTTGCGTCGGCGGAGCAGCTGCCACGGTGAGCGGCCTGCGCCTGCGGCGATGTCGAGATTCTGCAGCACCGACAGTTCCTCGAACACCGACGCGGTCTGGAAGGTGCGGCCGACGCCGAGACGCGCGATCTTGTGAGTCTTTCTGCCGAGCAGTTCGACACCGGATCTGGTGACCGACCCGGTCGCGGAGACGAGACCGGTGACAGCGTCGACGAGTGTCGTCTTGCCTGCCCCGTTGGGGCCGATGAGGAACCGCAGGTCGCCCTGGAACAGCGTCAGATCGACGCCGTCGACGGCAGTGAACCCGTCGAATTCGACACGCAGGTCGCGGATTTCGAGGTACTCGGCGGACATACCTGCGTTGCCGCCGTATTCGGGTGCGCTCATCGGGCAGGCTCCAATTCGGGTTCGGACGAGGACGTCGTCGGGTCGTCGGTGGAATCCGCCTTCGCGCGACGTCGGCGGAGCTTGGCGAGCCCGGCGATTCCCGCGGGAAAGAAACCGATGACGACGATGAACAGGAGTGCCTGAGCGTAGGTCCAAGCCGACGGGAAGCTCTCGGACAGGGCGGTTTGGGCCCATGCGACCCCGATCGCACCGAGGACGGGGCCGAGCAAAGTGGTGCGGCCGCCGATCGCGACACCGATGAGGAAGGCGATCGAGGGGACGATCCCGATGTCGGCGGGGGAGATGATGCCTACGATCGGAACGAACATCGCGCCTGCGATCCCGGCGAAGAATGCGGCCACGGTGTAAGCGACCACCTTGATGTTGGCGGGGTCGTATCCGAGGAATCGGACTCGCTCCTCCTGGTCGCGGACTGCGACGAGCAGTTCACCGTAGCGGGACTGCATGAGCTGCCGGGTCGCGGCAACGACGAGGAGCAGGATCGCGGCGACGATGAAGAAGAGCATCCGTTTGTTCACGGGATCGGCCAGGTCGAAACCGAAGAAACTTCGGAAACGGTTGAGGCCGTTGGATCCTCCGGTCGACTGCTGACCGACGAGCAGGATCGCGAAGGCGGCGGCGAGCGCCTGCGAGAGGATCGCGAAGTAGGCACCCTTGACGCGTCGTTTGAAGACGCCGAGGCCGAGAAGCAGTGCTACGAGGGCTGGGACCAGGGCGATCGCGAGGATGGTCACCAGGGGCGAGGAGAACGGAACCCAGTATGCGGGTAGTTCGCGGATGCCTGCGATCTGCATGAAATCGGGGACGGTGTCGCCGCGGAGCTCGGCGTCGGCCATCTTCAGATGCATCGCCATGATATAGGCGCCGAGTCCGAAGAACACGCCTTGACCGAGGGTGAGCATGCCGCCGCGGCCCCACGCGAGTCCGATGCCCACGGCCACGATCGCGAAGCACAGGAACTTGCCGAGCAGTCCGAGGCGGAAGTCGGACAGCGCGGCGGGGGCGACGCCGAACAGCATCAGTGCGGCGAGAGTGAATCCGGCGGCGGTGCGCACGGGTCCGGGGCGGGTGAGGTCGCGGGCGTGGAAGGTCATCGACATCAGACCAGGCTCCTTGTCTTGACCGCGAACAGGCCCTGCGGGCGGGCCTGGAGGAAGATCACGATGAGCACGAACACGATCACCTTCGCGATCGAGGCGGTGGTCGAGTACTCGATGAACGAGTTGAGCAGGCCGAGGGCGACTGCGGCGATGACGGCACCTTCGATTCGGCCGAGACCACCGATGACGACGACGAGAAACGCGTCGATGAGATAGGCGGACCCGATGGTCGGACTGGTCGATCCGATGAGCGTCAACGCCACGCCGGCGAGGCCCGCGAGTCCGGATCCGATGAAGAAGGTGGTCAGGTCGGTGCGGCGCGACGAGATCCCGACCGTTTCCGCGAGGTCGCGGTTCTGCACGACCGCACGGATCCGCCGTCCCATCGATGTGTACTTCATCGTGGTGATCAGGGCGACCACACACACTGTGGCGAGAACGAGGATGAACAGGCGGGTTCTCGGGACCACCGCGCCGAGGATCTCGATACCGCCGGAAAGCCATTCCGGTGCAACAACGTTGACGGCGGGTGCGCCGAAGATGTCGCGGGCGAGTTGCTGGAGGAGCAGACCGACGCCGAAGGTGACGAGCAGCGTGTCCAGCGGGCGGTGGTACATCCGCCTGATGAGGGTGACCTCCAGGAGGACTCCGAGTGCGCCGCCGACGAGGAAACCGACGAGGAGAGAAACGAACAGGGAGACTCCGGCGGACGAGATCACCTGTTGCACCACGAAAGCGGTGTAACTACCGGCCATGATGAATTCGCCGTGGGCCATGTTGATGACGCCCATCTGACCGAACGTCAGCGACAGCCCCAGTGCTGCCAGCAGCAGGATCGAACCGATACTCAATCCTGTGAACAACTGTCCTGCAACAATATCCATATCGGTACTCCTCGTCGACGGTGGTACCGGTCAGTTCCCGGAGAGGGATGCGGCCCAGTCGTAGGTCTCGAGGTACGGGTCGGGGTCGACCGGTCCGTCGGACTCCCAGATCGTGTAGATCAGACCGTCACCGCGGATCTCACCGATGCGGGCGGTCTTGGTGATGTGGTGGTTGTCACCGTCGATCGTCACGGTGCCTTCGGGTGCCTCGAAGCTCACCCCGTCGGCCGCTTCCTGGATCGCTGCGACATCGAACGATCCGGCCTTCTCGACGGTGTTCTTCCACAGGAACACCGAGGTGTAGGCGGCTTCCATGGGGTCGGACGTCGGCTTCGCGTCACCGTACTTCGCCTTGTATGCCTCGACGAACGAGGTGTTCTCGGGCGTGTCGACTGTCTGGTAGTAGTTCCACGCGGTGAGCTGGCCCTCGATGTTCTGCGCGCCGATACCCACGACCTCTTCTTCGGCGATCGAGACCGACACGACGGGCATGTCAGCGGCCTTCAGGCCTGCGTTCGTGTACTCGCGGAAGAAAGCGACGTTGGAATCACCGTTGAGCGTGTTGAACACGGCATCGGCGTCGGCGGTGCGAACCTTGTTGACGATGGTGGAGAAGTCGGTCGAGCCGAGCGGGGTGTAGTCCTCGCCCTTGATCTCGATGCCGTTCGCATCGGCGTAGGCGCGGATGATCCGGTTGGCCGTCTGCGGGAAAACGTAGTCGCTACCCACCAGATACAGGGACTTCACGCCCTGCTCCTTCAGGTAGTCGAGGGCGGGGACGATCTGCTGATTGGTTGTCGCCCCGGTGTAGAAGATGTTCGACGACGACTCGAGCCCCTCGTATTGGACGGGGTAGTACAGCAACGAGTTCCGGTCCTCGAACACCGGAAGCATCGCTTTGCGGCTCGACGAGGTCCAACCGCCGAACACCGCCGCGACACAGTCGGAGCTGATGAGCTTCTCCGCCTTCTCGGCAAACACGGTGGGCTCGGACGCGCCGTCTTCGGCAACGATCTGGATCTGCTTGCCGAGCACACCGCCGTCGGCGTTGATCTGCTCTACTGCCAGCGCAATCGAGTCGCGCACGGTGACCTCGGAGATTGCCATGGTTCCGGACAGTGAGTTCAAGGAACCGATCTTGATGCTGTCACCGGAGGTGTCGACGCACGATGTCCCGTCAGAGACGGATGCATTCGCTGTGGAGGTGTCCGCCGCCTTGCTTCCGCACGCGGTGAGGGTGAGGCCGACGGCGACCAGCGCTGCGGCGCTCGTGGCGAACTTGGTTCGGGCAACTGTCATGGGGTGTCCTTCGTGGAAGGGGACCGGGCGGCGTATACAGCGCTGTATCCGTGGGTCCATACCCTAGGTGGGTGTTGTTGCGCCGGAGTGTCTTCCAGTGACCGTTCCGTGAAGTTGATGACACCGGTGTTACGACATGCTCACATCGGCCCGCGAGTGTCGAGCAGGCCGATGCGCGAGTCCGAAGCCGGTCGCTGTTACGTCTGTTCATCGCTGCCACGATTCGAATGCGATCGTGGCAGGCAAACTTACGTGCGAGGAGTTATGCAGGCTCGAGGACGGAGCCCATGACCCGCTCGACCGTTATTTCGATGACGACGCGTCGAGGATTGGGTCTGGGTTGCCGGTAGCGGGCCGCGTACCGGCGCTCGGCGTCGATGACGGAGTCGGCGTCGCGGGCCACGCGTGCCGGGCCTTCCAGAGTCAGCCAGCGTCGACCGTCTATCTGACTGACGGCAGCGTATCCGCCGCGCTCGGCGTTGAGAGCCTTCTGTGTGCCCTCGGACGTGATGATTCGCGCCGACCTCGTTGTGGCGTCCCACGTGAATCCGACCGCGACGACGTGCGGGGTCCCGTCCTTGCGCGACGTCGTCAGGGTCGCGAGGTGGTACTCGGAGAGGAACTCGAGGGCCTTGTCGCCCAGCGTGTCGGGGGTGCGTGCCATGAGGAGAAAGAGTACTCAGCGCACGAGGTACGGCGAGACAGAGCTGCGGTGTTCGTTGATGTCGATGTCCTTACCGAGGGGCGGGAACGCACGTTGCGGACAGTTCATCCGCTCGCACACGCGGCAGCCTGAACCGATCGGAGTGCCGGGGTTCGATTCGTCGAGGTCGAGGCCTTCCGCGTAGACGAGCCGGTGCGCATGGCGTAGTTCGCAGCCGAGGCCGATCGCAAAAGTTTTCGACGGCTGCCCGAAGCGCGCGGCACGGCGTTCGACGGTGCGTGCGACCCACAGGTAGCGGCGACCGTCGGGCATCTGCGCGATCTGCGTCATGATCTTGCCCGGGTACGCGAAGGTTTCGTACACGTTCCACAACGGGCAGGTGCCACCGCTCGTCGAGAAGTGGAAACCGGTGGCGGATTGCCGCTTGGACATGTTGCCTGCCCTGTCGACGCGTACGAACGAGAACGGCACACCGCGCAGTTTCGGGCGTTGCAGGGTCGAAAGGCGGTGCGCGACCGTTTCATAACTCTGTCCGTAGAACGCCGAGAGACGTTCGATGTCGTAGCGGAAGTCCTCGGCGATCTCGTGGAACTGGGAATAGGGGAGGATCAGTGCTGCTGCGAAGTAGTTGGCGAGTCCGAGCCGTGCGAGGGTGCGCGACGGGTCGCTGGTGAAGCCGCCGTCGTCGACGAGCTTGTCGATGAGATCGCCGCACTCGAGGTAGGCGAGTTCGGTCGAGAGTTTGAACACCTGCTGTCCTCCCGACAGCTGCGGTGCGATCTCGAGGACTCGGGTCTCGGGGTCGTAGCGGTGCAGGACGTTCTCGCCGAGATCGATTCGTTTGACGACCTGTACGTCGTGGAGTGCAGCCATGCGTTTGGCGATCTCGCCGCCGACATCACCTCGATGGAATCGGATCCGGTTGGCGAGCTCCTCGGCGGCGGTGTCGAGTTCGTGGAGGTAATTCTGTCGCTGATAGAAGTAGTCGCGAACTTCTTCGTGCGGCATCGTGATCGCACCGCTTCCGCTGCCATCGCTGTAGCGGTCCTCTGTCGCGGCGGCGAGCTGCGCGGTGGTGTTGCGGAATCGGCGGTGCATGTTGACCATCGCGCGTGCCAGACCGGGATGAGCGGTGACCATCTCGGCGATCTCCTGCGCGTCGGCCTCGATCCCCATTTCCTGGTCGAGCGCGACCTCACGCATCTCGGCGATCAAGCGCGTATCGTCCTGCGACGAGAAGAACGTCGTGTCGACGCCGAACACTTCGCTGATCCGTAGCAGCACCGGCACGGTCAGGGGACGGACGTCGTGTTCGATCTGGTTGAGATAGCTCGCAGAGATTTCGAGTGTCTTGGCGAGTGCGGCTTGGCTGAGTCCACGCTCGGTCCGTAGCTGGCGCAAGCGGGCGCCGACGTAGGTCTTGGCCATTCGCCCAGCGTAAGGCGGTTCTACCAGCTTTGCAATGTAGGGTTCGCAACACGGCTAAGGAACAGGTGCGTGCTCGCTCTCGAGGCCGAGCCATGAGCCGGGCGCGAATGCTTCGAAATGGATCGATGCCGGGGACAGACCTGCGCCGATCAGTTCACGACGGATCGACCGCATGAAGTCGATCGGTCCGCACACATACGTCTGCGCGTTCGAAGGTAACGGGACGCGGGTGAGCGGGTTCCTTCCGTCCTCGTGCTCCCCGTCGAAATCGGTATAGCGCAGGAACAACTGCGAGTTGGGTAGTGACTTCGCCACCGCGCTGAACTCGATGCGCCGTACGTGTTCGTATGCGGACCTCTCCACGTGGATGATGGTCACCTCCCGGCCGGGGTTGTACGTGGCCAGATACTGGAGTGTCGCGAGGGTGTTGGTGACGCCGATTCCGGCAGACACCAGGAGCAACGGGCGGTTGTCGTCGCTGTCGACGACGACTCCGCCGAACGGCTGTGAAATGGTGAGCTGGTCTCCTTCCTCCACCTGGTCCACGAGGATCGGTGACACCAGCCCGCCCGGCACCCGTTTGATGGACAGGGCCCACTCACCGGTTTGGCGACCATGGGTCACCGTGTACTGGCGGATCTGTTCCGTCCTGTCCGCGAAGCGGATGCGGACCGAGGTGTATTGGCCGGGACGATGTATGCGGAACGGTTTGCCATCGAGGGGGCGCAGGAACAGGGTTGCGGAGTGCTGGCCGTCGTACTCGCGCGCGGCTACCAGCGCTTGCCTCCACACCTGGCCGGCGGCCACACCCGCGTGCCGGTACAGCTGTGACTCCTGTTCGGCCAGGGAGTTGGCCATCAGGGAGTAGACCTCGTTCCAAGCCGTTGCGACCTGGGGCGTGACGGCGTCGCCGAGGACCTCCACGATCGCAGCGAACAGGTGGGTGCGCACGACCTCGTAGAGGTCGGATGTCACGCCCAGCGACGCATGCTTGGCGGCGATTCGGCTCATGATCGCGTCGATATCGTCGGGTTCCTGCGTCACGAGCAGCGTTGCGAAGGAGGCAACGGAGCTCGCGAGTGCCTGTTGTTGCGAGCGATCGGCTTGATTCGCGCTGTTGAACAGGTTTGTGCGCAGAGAGGGGACTGCGGCAAACAGTTTCTCGTAGAAGACCTCGGAGATCACGCCGATGTGTGCCCCGACCACGGGCAGGGTCATCTCGACGATCGGACGCGACGTGGCTGAAAGGATGACTGCTCCTCGGTTGTGCGGATGTCAACCGAAGCAGGAGGCGCGCAGCACTCTGCGCGACCGGCCCCGATCCGGTCGTGCGGCACATCGTACGACTGAGCAGGGTGCTTTCAAGGTCATTTACATGGCGTGTGCAGGCCTGGAGGTGTTGTGAAGAAGGTCACATCGGGGAACCGTAGCGGGTCTCTGCGAGGTGGCGGGCGTCGCGGGGTGTTGTGCGGCGGGCAACGGCAAGCGGGGAGCAAAAGTCGAGGTCAGTGCTACTGGCGGGTAACTTTCATATCTTGCGACGCGGTTGTTGGTCTCACCATTGATTAGCAATCTTTGCAAAGCTGCCGGTAAAAATTGCCGAGATTGGCATTAGCAACAGGTAGCGGGGCGTTTTCTGGTGTGTCATTGTCTTCATGTACATCCGAATGGGCCGCAAAGGATGTGAAGTAGTACGAATGTACTGCCTGACGCCGAGCGGAGTAGATCTAGAGAGTGGAGCTTTGATGTCGACCACCGGCACCCCGAGGACCGCTGAAGAAATCCAGAAGGACTGGGACACAAACCCCCGCTGGAAGGGGATCACCCGCAACTACACGGCCGAGCAGGTCGTCAAGCTGCAGGGCACCGTCGTCGAGGAAGCCACCCTCGCCCGTCGTGGTTCGGAGATCCTGTGGGACCTCGTGAACAACGAGGACTACATCAACTCGCTGGGCGCCCTCACCGGCAACCAGGCCGTTCAGCAGGTTCGCGCAGGCCTCAAGGCCATCTACCTGTCCGGCTGGCAGGTCGCGGGCGACGCCAACCTGTCCGGCCACACCTACCCGGACCAGTCGCTGTACCCGGCGAACTCGGTGCCGCAGGTCGTTCGTCGCATCAACAATGCGCTGCTGCGCGCCGACGAGATCGCCAAGGTCGAGGGTGACACCTCCGTCGACAACTGGCTCGCTCCGATCGTCGCCGACGGTGAGGCAGGCTTCGGTGGCGCGCTCAACGTCTACGAGCTGCAGAAGGCCATGATCGCGGCAGGCGTCGCCGGTTCGCACTGGGAGGATCAGCTCGCGTCGGAGAAGAAGTGCGGTCACCTCGGTGGCAAGGTGCTCATCCCGACCCAGCAGCACATCCGCACCCTGACCTCGGCGCGCCTTGCGGCCGACGTCGCGGACGTCCCGACGGTTGTCATCGCCCGCACGGACGCCGAGGCTGCCACGCTGCTCACCTCCGACGTCGACGAGCGCGACCGCGAGTTCCTCGACGGCACCCGCACGGCCGAGGGCTTCTACGGCGTCAAGAACGGCATCGAGCCGTGCATCGCCCGCGCCAAGGCATACGCACCGTACTCCGACCTCATCTGGATGGAGACCGGTGTGCCGGATCTCGAGGTCGCCAAGAAGTTCGCCGAGGCAGTCCGCAGCGAGTTCCCCGACCAGCTGCTGGCCTACAACTGCTCGCCGTCCTTCAACTGGAAGGCTCACCTGGACGACGCGACCATCGCGAAGTTCCAGAAGGAGCTTGGCGCGATGGGCTTCAAGTTCCAGTTCATCACCCTCGCCGGCTTCCACTCGCTCAACTACGGCATGTTCGACCTGGCCCACGGCTACGCCCGTGAAGGCATGACCGCCTTCGTCGACCTGCAGGAGCGCGAGTTCAAGGCTGCGGAGGAGCGCGGCTTCACCGCCATCAAGCACCAGCGTGAGGTCGGCGCAGGCTACTTCGACTCGATCGCCACCACGGTCGATCCGAACACCTCCACGGCTGCCCTGAAGGGCTCCACCGAAGAAGGCCAGTTCCACTAGGAGCTCGCACCGCCTCTCCGGGGCTTCAGCGAACCAGCCAGGCGGCCCGCAATCAGCATTGCGGGCCGCCTGTCCGGAATCCGGGGCTTTGGCCGTACCCGGTGAGTTACCCGTGTACTCGCCGAATCCGTAGTCGCCGAGCACAGGTAGTTGAGGAGATTCGACGTGACCAGTGAAAAGATTCAGCGCGTCGGTGTGATCGGCGCCGGCATCATGGGATCGGGTATCGCTGAGGTGTGTGCGCGGGCTCATGTGGACGTGCTGGTGTTCGAGCAGACTCGCGAGCTCGCAGCGGCCGGACGTGCGCGGATCCTCCGGTCCCTCGACCGCGGTGTGAGTACCGGGAAGATCACTGAACGCGAGCGTGAGCAGGCCGCATGGCGGCTTCGTTTCACCTCGGACCTCGAGGACTTCGCGGATCGGCAGCTCGTGGTGGAGGCGGTCGTGGAGGACGAGAAGGTCAAGGCCGAGATCTTCGCGGAGCTCGACAAGGTCGTCACCGATCCCAACGCCGTGCTCGCTTCCAACACGTCGTCGATCCCGATCATGAAGCTCGGAATTGCGACAACGGCACCCGAACGTGTCATCGGGATGCACTTCTTCAACCCGGTCCCGGTACTTCCCCTGGTGGAAGTCGTGACCACCCTCAAAACCAGCCGCGCGGTATCCGGACGCGCGGAGGCCTTCGCAGGCGACATCCTCGGCAAGCAGGTCGTCCGGTCGTCCGATCGGGCAGGATTCATCGCGAACGCCCTGCTCGTGCCGTACCTCCTTTCGGCGGTCCGGATGGTCGAATCCGGTTTCGCCACCAAAGAGGACGTCGACAAGGCGATGGTGCTCGGCTGCGCCCACCCGATGGGACCGCTCGAACTGACCGACCTCGTCGGGCTCGACACCGTCAAATCGATCGCGGACTCCATGTACGACGAATTCAAGGAGCCCCTCTACTCGGCACCTCCGCTGCTTCTCCGTATGGTCGAGGCGGGGCTCGTCGGCAAGAAGTCGGGCGCCGGATTCTACGAGTACGCAGAGAACGGCCGCGCGGCCAAGAAAGCCGGTTAGTCAGGCAACACCTACCGTGATGGGTATTGAGGGAGAGGTCGATTCCGGCATGGCACGCCACGGCTCGAGTATTCTCGGGTACCCGCGCATCGGACCCCGTCGCGAACTCAAGCGTGCTCTCGACTCCTACTGGCACGGCGACGGCACCCGCAAGGAGATCCTCGAAGTCGGCCGTGAGCTACAGGAGAACTTGTGGCGTGAACTGTCCGCTACCGGGTTGACGCAGGTCCCCGGCAATACGTTCTCCTTCTACGACCACGTGCTCGACAATGCACTGCTTTTCGGTGCGGTTCCGGAACGGTTCCGCCCGCTCGTCGACGAACTCGACCCGCTCGACTTCTACTTCATGATGTGCCGGGGCCGCGCAGACTTCCCGCCCCTCGAACTCGTACGCTGGTTCGGGAGCAACTACCACTATCGTCAGCCCGAACTCGACGAACACACCTCCTTTCATTTGAACTCGGACGCATTGCTCGACGAGTTCGATCGGGCGATGTCCGAGGGTGTCGAACTGCGGCCCGTCGTACTCGGCCCGGTCTCGCTGCTGCTGCTGTCGAAGGTTGCGCCGACCTCCGAACAGGACGGGTTCTCGCCACTCGCTCTGCTCGACCCGCTGCTCGAACAGTACAAGCGACTCTTCGAGCAACTTGCGAAGCGCGGTGCCACCTGTGTGCAGCTCGACGAGCCGTCGTTCACCGAGGACCGCACTGCTGACGAACTCGCGGCCCTGAAACGGGCCTACCACGTGCTCTCGCACGCACCGCTGCGACCCCGCATCCTCGTGACCGGGCCGTACGGCCATTTCGGTGCGGCACTACCGATCCTTGCGGCGTCGAAGATCGAAGCACTCGGTCTCGACCTCGTCAACGGCCGGATGACTCCCGACGAGCTCGCCGCCGTGCCAGGCCTGAAACGCAAGCGGATCTACGCCGGCGTCGTCGACGGACGCAATGTGTGGAAGGTCGATCGGCGCCGTACTCTCGACTACCTGCATTCGCTCGCCGCAGTCGCGCCTGATCTCGTCGTCTCCACATCCTCCTCGTTGCTGCACGTGCCGTACGACCTCCTGGTCGAGTACGACATCCCCGGCGACGTCGCGGATCGGCTGGCGTTCGCGAAACAGAAGGTCGGTGAGGTCGTCTCGCTTGCGAAGGCTCTCACAAGCGGGACCGAGGAGAAGTGGCGCCGGCCGCCCGTTTCGGTGCATTTCAAGCAGAGGCACACCGTGCGGGCCCGACTCAACGCGCTCACCGCCGAGCATCGTATCCGCGCGCCCTACGAGGAACGTCGTGTCGCCCAGCAGAAGCGTTTGGCGCTTCCACCCGTCCCCGCAACCACGCTCGGCTCGTTCCCCCAGAGCGCGGAGGCGCGCACGGCGCGGTACGAGCTCGGCCAGGGACGCCTGTCCTACGCGGAATACGCCGCGCTCATCGAAGCCGAGATCGAGTCGACGATCCGGTTGCAGGAGGACATCGGCCTCGACGTTCTCGTGCACGGCGAACACGAGCGCAACGACATGGTGCAGTACTTCGCCGAACTGCTGGAAGGCTTCGCGACCACCCATTTCGGATGGGTGCAGTCCTACGGGTCGCGCTGCGCACGCCCGCCGATCCTGTACGGCGACATCGTGCGGCCGAGACCGATGACGGTGGAGTGGACCGCATTTGCTCAGTCCCTCACCGAAAAACCGGTCAAGGGCATCGTCACCGGACCCGTCACGATGCTGGCGCGGTCCTATGTCCGGATAGACCAGCCGCGTCATGAGACGGCCGACCAGCTGGCACTCGCGATCCGAGACGAAATCTCCGACCTGGAGAAGGCGGGGATCGCAATCATCCAGGTCGACGAACCGGCGATCCGTGAATTGTTGCCGTTGCGGCAGGACGGGCGCGCCGAGTACCTCGACTGGTCCGTCGATGCGTTCCGCCTCGCGACCGGCGGGGCCCAACCCGAGACTCAGATCCACACACACCTGACGTATTCGGGTCAGAAATCGGTGGTCGACGCCATCGAACGACTCGATGCCGATGTCACCGCGATCGTCGCGACCAGGTCGATCAGCTGGGTGCTCGGGGCGCTCGAGGATCGGGCCCTGACGCACGGCGTCGGGCCGGGCGTCTACGAGTCGCGTTCGGCGCGCATTCCCGACATCGACGAACTCGACGAGTTGCTGACCGAAGCAGCTGAATCCGTCGACCTCGACCGGCTGTGGGCGAACCCGGACGGTGGACTCAAATCCCGGCGGAGCTGGCAGGTCGAGCCATCGCTGCGCAACCTCGTCGCAGCGGCGCGTCGGTTGCGTCGCCGGGCCGTAGCCACGGCGGAATCCTCGGAACGACTCTGACGCCGTGCACCCGCGGGCGAGCTGTCACTCGTGGGGGAGTAGGTATAGGAACATGAATGACTCTGCTGTTCCTGTTCCGGCTATCACCGCGACGGCGTTCGCTGCCACCGCTGCAGATGCTCCCTTGACGAAGACCACGATCGAGCGGCGTCCGCTGGGTCCGCGTGACGTTCTGATCGAGATCGAATTCGCCGGTATCTGCCACTCGGACATCCATGTGGCCCGCAACGAATGGGGCGGTACCAAGTATCCGGTTGTGCCCGGACACGAGATCGTCGGGCGCGTCGCGGCGACCGGCGACGACGTCACGAAGCACGTCGTCGGCGACCGGGTCGGCGTGGGATGCTTCGTCGATTCGTGTGGTCAGTGCGATCCGTGCGCGACCGGATTCGAACAGCATTGCCTCGAGCGAGTCACCGCGACGTACAACTCCGTCGGCCGCGACGGCCAGGTCACCCAGGGCGGCTACTCGACACACATCGTCGTCACGGAGCACTTCGTACTGAAGGTGCCGGACAGGCTCGATCCTGCTGCGGCGACACCGTTGCTGTGTGCAGGTATCACGTTGTACTCACCGTTGAAGCGCTGGAAGGCAGGTCCCGGCACCAAGGTCGCGATCATCGGGATGGGCGGGCTGGGGCACGTCGGCGTCAAGATCGCCGCTGCGCTGGGCGCGGAGGTGACCGTGCTCAGCCATTCCTCGGCGAAGAAGGAAGATGGCTTGCGCTTCGGTGCCGTCGACTATCGCGCAACCACCGACCCGGAGATCTTCAAGGAACTTCGCGGCAAGTTCGACCTGATCCTCAACACCGTGTCGGTCAACCTCGACCTGGACCGGTACCTGTCGCTGCTGTCGCTGCAGGGTGTTCTCGTCGAACTGGGGCTACCCGAGAATCCACTGTCGCTGCGGGCGTTCTCACTCGGCAACAACGACCGGGCGATCGCGGGATCGAACGTCGGAGGGATTGCGTCCACTCAGGAGATGCTCGAGTTCTGTGCAGCGCACGGCATTGCCGCAGAGATCGAGCTGATCTCCGCCGATCGCATCGCCGAAGCCTACGACCGGGTCGTGACGAGCGACGTGCGGTACCGATTCGTCATCGATGCCGCGACCTTCTGAGCCGAGGCGGAGGGATCGGCTCGGCTCAGAAGTTGTCGCCGAGCTGATCCCGCAGCTGTGCCAGAGTTTTCGCCAGTAGACGGGAGACGTGCATCTGGGACACTCCGACGCGTTCGGCGATCTGTGTCTGCGTCATGTTTCCGAAGAATCGCAGCATGATGATGGAGCGTTCGCGTTCCGGTAGCGCGTCGAGCAACGGGCGCAGTGCTTCGTTGTTCTCGACCTCGTCGAGGGCCGTGTCGTACTCGCCGAGTGTTTCGGCCAGAGTGAGACCGTCGTCGGTCTGCGACGACGACCGATCCACAGAAATCGTGGTATAGGCATTGCCGGCGACCAGCCCTTGGAGCACTTCCTCCTGGTCGATACCCAACTCCTGCGCGAGCTCGCTCGCTGAGGGCGCGCGTCCGAGACGCTGCGACAGATCTGCGGTGGCGTGACTCAGTGACAGGTGCAGTTCCTTCATGCGGCGGGGAACCCGCACCGCCCACGCGGTGTCGCGGAAGTGCCGCCGGACCTCACCCATGATCGTGGGCACCGCGAACGACACGAAGTCGGCGCCGCGCTCGGGATCGAACCTGTCGACCGCGTTGACCAGCCCGAGACGCGCGACCTGCAGCAGGTCTTCGAACGACTCACCGCGCCCGTCGAAACGCCGCGCGATGTGTTCTGCGAGTGGGAGGCAGCGTTCGACGACGCGTTCGCGGATCACGGATCGTGCCGCGTCCTTCTCGCCGAGAACAGAGAGCCCTTTCAGATCGTCGAAGACATCGGCGTAATCGTCATTCGACCGTCGGTTCTTCTCTTTCACCGAGCCGCGCTACGGTCGGAGATGGCCATCTCGATAGTGCTCACTGTGTCGCCGCGCTCGTCGACGCCCGACGATACGGCCACCGAATCGGTGAGCGAATTCAGAACATGCCATCCGAACGAGCGGGGCTGCCGGGTAGGAGCGTCCGGGCGGGTGGGGGCCGACAAGCTGATCTTCACTCCGGTCGGTGAGACCTGGAAGCTGCACAGAAGGGTCGACAGCTCAACAGAATTCACGATCAACCGTGTTGCTGCCTCGTCGACCGCGAGTTTGATGTCCTCGACGGTGTCGAGATCGAGGTCGTGTTGCAAGGCGATCGCTGCTGCGACAGCGCGCAGCACCGAAAGCTGGTCGGCATCGGCCTTCACCCGCAGCTCGACTGTGGGTGAAGCATCTTTGTGTGCCGAATCTACCGACGCGGATTTCGCCATGAGTGCCTGTTCTCCGTGACTGCATGTAGCGGTGCTGAGTGTCCTCTTCCAGTTTCTTCGAGGGGAAGACTACCCAGCCTATGAGTTCTCGAAACACCGCCCTCCGACGCTGCTCCGCTGCGAGTTGGAGATGACTGATCCAGTTGAGTGCCGGGCGCATCTGCACTAGTGTTGAGTCCGGTTGAGCACACAGCCTGAAGTCGAAGGTGCCGCTTATGGGTGGTATTCCGGCGGACGAACTGTTGCTGCTGCCGCGCCTGTAGCGCCTTTGAAATTCCTCAGACGTTGGGAAGTGCAATGACTGCTACAGAAAGCCCTATCGAGCCGAGCCACACCATTCGCGCCGTTCCGAGCCTTGCCGCGATCAGCTGGGCCGTCGGTGCACAATTTCGCGCGCAACAGATCAGTTCGGCCTTGGTTCGTTTGGGCGTCACCGGAGAGATCGACCTCCGTAACGCTTCTGCACTGAGTGACTACGCCTGTAGACAGCTTCGCTCCTCGCAGCGGATGATCCTGGATCTGTCCGAAGTAGGGTTCTACGGAACGGCGGGCTTGACGGTGTTCCGTGACCTCGATGAGGTAAGCCGCCAGAGCGATGCACGTTGGGCACTCGTTGGCGGGAGACCGGTTCAGCGACTGCTGCGTATCGCCGACCCCGACAAGCGGATCTCTCAGCATCTCTCTCTCGAAAGTGCCATGAGATCGCTGAGTTTCGCCGCCTGATGCCATCCGAAGAGCGCGGCAGACTGAAGTGGTCAGTGTGTCGCGACACCGTTGCCGTGCAGGGTGGAGGCTTGCACGGCAACGGTTTTTCTACGCCGATACTGTTGCGATGGTAGGCGTCCGGCACGCTATTTCTCTTTCATGCCGCTGAGGGATTCTTCGCGCGGGGATTCTTTGCACGGCACAGGCAGAATCCGCTCGTACGCCCGTGCTGTGTCTGCTGCGACGCGATCCCACGAGTACCGTGCGACGGCGCGGTCGCGGCCCGCGATCCCGTAGGTGTCGCGCGTCGTGGGATCGCCGAGTAGCCGCCGTGCGGCCTTCGCGAGTGCCTCGGGAAGGCGGGGTGGTACGAGAATGCCCGTAATACCGTCGACCACGATATCGAGCACGCTGCCTGCTGCAGCCGCGATCACGGGTCGTCCACACGCCATGGCCTCGAGAGGCACAACGCCCAACGTCTCGTACCAGGGGGTGCTCACGACGATGTCCGCTGAACGCAACAGGGCGGGCACCTGGGAGGGCGCGATCCGGCCGGGTATCCGCACGCGGTCGGCTATGCCGCACCGGCGTGCGACGTCGGCAAGCCGTGCTGCTTCCGGGTCGTCGGACAGTTCACCGCCCGCAGTGCCCCCGGCCACCACGAGTTCGGTCTCGGGAAGTGCCCGCAAGGCTTCGATCGTGATGTCGAAACCCATTCGAGGCATGAGCTTTCCGACGGTGACGATGCGGTACTTCGTTCGGCGGGGGAGGAGCGTGGGCCCGACAGGTTCGAATCGTCTCACATCGACGCCGCAAGGAATGACGGACGTACGAGTGCGAGGAAGCCCCATGCGAGCGAGTTCGGATACTTCGTCGGAGCAGGCTGCCAATACTCTGGTGGCCCCATGGGCGACGAGTTTCTCCAGCCGGATCCGATCCGCCCGGCCGGGATCCCCGGTGCTCCGAGGCCGGCCGTTCTGATGTCTGCGTTCGACTATTCCCAGTGCGTGGAAGGTCTGTACGGTGGGAACTCCCAGTTCTCTCGCTGCCAACTGTGCCGCGATTCCCGAGATCCAGAAATGGGCATGTGCGATGTCGGGAAGTTCGCGTGACCATTCCTTCCGGAGGAACGAACTGAACTCACCCGTGAAGGGAAGTAGTTCCTCCTTCCTGAGCGGCTCGGGCGGACCGGCCGGAACATGCACTACCTCGTAGTTCGCTTCGGTGCGCACTCGCTCGGGAAGGTCGCTGCTGTCGCGGCGGGTGTAGACCACCACGCGGTGCCCTGCGCGAGCCAAGGCAGAAGACAGTTCGGCGATGTGGACGTGTCGTCCATCGACATCGGCATCGTCGAGAGCAGCGAGCGGACTCGCATCCTCCGACACCATGGAGATGTGCATCGGCTTCCTTCCCGGGCGCCGAGGCGCAGGTTGTTCGAAAGTCGGGCTACGTCGCTGCCGTCGCCGAGATACCGGCGTACATCACCATCAGAACGAAGAGCGCCCAACCGGTTCCGTGCCAGATAGGCCACCGGCCGCCGGCCTTCCACACCTGATAGGTGCGTACGAAGGCACCGAGTCCCCCCAGAAGAAGCACGACAACGGGGCCGAACATGAGGATCTGGCGGGCGGGATCGGTGCACACGGCAAACTCTGCGTCCGCGCAGCTGTCACCTGACATGGCGGACCAGACGATCACTCCGAACATGATCAGTAGGGCGATCACGATCACCGCAGCCGCATACCGAACGGCGCTTCGGAAGGCCTTCGGGTCGCGCCAGCGTTTCTCCACATCTTGGCTCATACCGAAGGTCAACTTCCGACGCGGTCGGTGAGCTGGTCCTGACCGACTTGACGGGCACAGTGGGCGCAGCAGAACATCACGCCGTTCGCCTCTACTCCGTGTCCGAGGATCCTGCAATGACAGTGGGCGCACTCCGGCGCCATCGCGACCGCCGCGCACTCGAAACTGTCGTATGTGCCGGTCACGTTCTCTCGAGTGACCGTGAAGGTCTTGTCGTAGTTGTTGCCGCATGTATCGCACGTAGGCATGCCGAAGCTCCTTTCGTGTGAACTTCCGTATCCACCGGATGCCCCGCCTCGTGGCTGAGCAAACCCAGGTTCCCCACGGAGGAACCCGGATCGCCCCGAACGATGGTTTGGAACAGCCGGCATCGGGCATCCGGTGTAGGTCCGGCCGACAGAATCCGCGACCCGAGGGTTGCGGTTGCCGAGTTCGGGTACTCGTCCGACACGATGCGGAAACGACCAGAGGAGGGCACATGAGCGTCTCCGATCCTGAACCGCACGGTAATACAGACCCGAGCCCCGACAGCACTCCCGATCTGGATGAGGGCGGTGGAGTACGCCCTGGATCGACACCGCCCGAGTCGTCGGGCACCTCGGGTCTGTCTGCGCCGGAACCGCGTACGAGCTTCAGGTTTCCACCCACCGGGTGGCTCTCGCTCGCTGCGGTCGTGGTGATCGTCCTGATCTTCGTGGCTCTGATCATCGGACTGCTGCTCTGAGCAGCGGTGGACCGGGGCATGTCACGGAGAGCGGAAGACACGGGCCCGAACAGGTGAATTCACAGCAGTTGAATCCACACGAGAAGGGATCAATCGCAATGACTGATGACAAGAGCGGCCCCAGCGAGGGCATCAAAGGTGCAGTCGAAGGAGTGAAAGGTAAGGCCAAGGAAGCCGCCGGAGCTCTGGTCGGAAACGACGACCTCGCTCGCGAGGGACGCGCCCAGCAGGACAAGGCCGAAAGCCAGCGGGAAGTGGCCCAGAAGGAAGCCGAGGCGGAGAAGGCCCGCGCCGAAGCCGAGGCGGACGAAGCGCGGCAGCGGTCACAGCAGTAGCTCGCACCCGTAGTTGTCGGGGGGTGCCCGGGGTCTGGATCAGGCCTCGGGCACTCGGTCGTGCAGCGTCATCAGGAGATGGTCGAATTCGGTGCGCGCGATCGGCTGTGCGCCGGAACCGCCTGCTGCCTCGGCGACCAGTTGTTCCGCAAGTGCTCGCACCTTGACATTGGTCTCCTGGGAACGCCAGGTGAGTACCTCGAAGGCGCGTTCGGCGGATACGGCGTACACCACCATCAAGATCCCCTTGGCCTGTTCGATCACGGCGCGGGCCCCGGCGAGGGCCGACACAGCCACATCCACGCCTTCCCGGATGTCTTCCTCGATGGCTTCGGAAAGATCGAGATAGAACCCGCTGGTGCCGAGTATGGTGCCATCTCTGTCGAACAGCCGGTCGCCGATCACCGCCACGCTCTTGACGTTGCCACCGGTATCGATGATGCGATGTTTACTGCTGAACGGTTCTCCCGTGGTCCGGACCGCCTCGAGCAGCTTTGCGAGTTTCTTCTTGTCGTCGGGATGCTTGTGATGCAGCAGCAATGCGGTGGTGGGATGAACTGTGCCCGGCACGTAGCCGTGCATCGCCGCCACCGCGTCGGACCACTCCCACGTGTCGTCGGCGAGCAGGTAGCGGAAGCTTCCGACATGCGGGGACTGGGTGCCCTCGAAGCGGCGCGCTACGGCAGCCGTGTCGGGAGAAGAGACGCTTTCCTTCATAGGTCAGATTATGCTTCACCCCCTACCGGGATGGTTCACCGGAAGGTACATACGGGGCGTGACGCGCCGTGGTGGGCTACGCCGTCTGCAGATCGTCGAGGAAGGTGCGCGCCCACCGGGCAACATCGTGCTTCATGACGTGGTCGTGCATCGTGCGCATACGCCGAGTCAACCCGGGATCGTCGAATCGGACGGCGCTGAGTATCGCGTTCTTCACGTCCTCGAGATCGTGGGGATTCACCAGGAAAGCGCGGCGCAATTCTGCCGCGGCCCCGGCGAATTCGCTGAGGACAAGTGCACCTCTACCATCGGCGTGGCAGGCCACGTATTCTTTCGCGACGAGGTTCATTCCGTCGCGCAGCGGTGTCACGAGCATGACGTCGGCGCCGGTGTACATCGCAACGAGCTCGTCCCGTGCGACCGGACGATGGATGTAGTGCACGACAGGGCCGCGCAGACGACCGAACTCGCCGTTGATCCGGCCCACTTCCCGCTCGACGTCGTCCCGCAACGAGGCATAGGCTTCGAGACGTTCGCGGCTGGGGGTGGCGAGTTGCACCATCACAGTCTTTTCGGGATCGAGTTCTCCCTCCACGAACAACTCCCGCAAGGCCTCGACACGCAGCTCGATGCCCTTGGTGTAGTCGAGCCGATCCACGCCCAGCAGAAAGATCTCGGGATCACCGAGTTCCGCCCGGATCTGTTCGGCGCGCATCACGGTGTTCGGCTCGGCGGAGGAGTCGCGCAGCCGCGCCGAGTCGATGGAGATCGGATAGGCGCCTACCCGCACACTCCGTGTACCGAGGTCGATGCGGCCGCCCGCGGACAGATGAGTGCTGGACGGGCCGGAAAGTCGTCGTGCGAGATACCGGAAGTTCTCGGCGCCTCCCGGAAGGTGGAATCCGACGAGGTCGGCGCCGAGCAGGCCCTCCACGATCGCCTTTCGCCACGGCAGTTGCAGGAACAGTTCTGGCGGTGGGAACGGAATGTGCAAGAAGAAACCGATCCTGACATCCGGCCGCAACTTGCGGAGCATATGCGGAACGAGTTGGAGCTGGTAGTCGTGGACCCACACGGTGGCACCCTGTGCGGCGGCCAGCGAGGCGGCTCGGGCAAAGCGGCGGTTGACTTCCTGGTAGGTATGCCACCATTCCCGGCGGAAGGTCGGGGCAACCAGGGCGTCGTGATAGAGCGGCCAGAGCGTCGAGTTGGCAAACCCCTCGTAGTATTCGGCGACCTCGTGTTCGTCCAGGGGCACCGGATGGAGGGCCAGTCCGTCTTCGATGAACGGATCGAGTGCGACACCGGCGGTACCCGTCCATCCCACCCACGAACCTTCGACGGAGCGGAGGACCGGTTCGAGAGCCGTGACGAGTCCACCGGGACTGCGCTGCCATCGTGCGGGACCATCGTCGGACTGCTCGACGAGATCAACGGGAAGGCGGTTCGCCACCACGACGAAATCGCTCGGCCTTGCTTCTCTCATGCTTGTAGCTCCGGCCCCTCACCCGGCCGGTTGCCGATCGGCGAAGACGTCGATCACTGCCGAGCAGAACGCGGGCAGATCTGCAGGGTTACGGCTGGACACCAGGTTCTTGTCGATGACCACTTCCTCGTCCACCACCGTGCCACCCGCGTTCCGGATGTCGGTGCGGACGCTCGGATACGACGTCAACGTCCGATCGCGCACGACGTCGGCTTCGACGAGCGTCCACGGACCGTGGCAGATGACGCCGACGGGTCGGCCCGATGTGACGAAATCACGGACGAATGCGACCGCCTTTGCGTCCTGACGGAGCTGGTCGGGATTGGTTGTACCACCGGGTAGGAGGAGACCGTCGAAGTCGTCCACCGCCGCGTCTGCCACAAGCTGGTCCACCGAGTGCTTGCCCGCGGCGTGCACATCCTTCTCCATCGCCTGGATCTCCCCGTTCTCCAGCGACAGCAACCGCACCGTGGCACCCTCCCGCTCAACCGCGCGCCGAGGCTCGACGAGCTCCACTTCTTCGACGCCGTCGGTCGCGAGGATGGCGATGGTCCGGCCGGTCAGACGTCCAGGCTGTGCTGTGTCCATGATGGTCACCCCTTCTTCGAAGTCGATGGTTCCCGCATACCCGCTGCCAGCTGGTGAGCAAACGTGACACCCGCGCGTGAGTCGGTGCCGGGCCGGCCCGAACAGCTGACCGGATTCTTCTGCTGCCCAGTCCGTTTGCCTTCCCGGACTGCGGGTACGCCGGTGTGCACCTATCGACGAGCGGAGGAACGATGAAAGCAGTGACATGGCAGGGACGACGTCACGTGAGTGTCGATACCGTCCCCGACCCGCGAATCGAAGAACCGACCGACGCTGTCATCAAGGTCACGACCACCAATCTGTGTGGCTCCGATCTGCACCTGTACGAAGTACTCGGTGCGTTCATGACTCCCGGCGACATCCTCGGTCATGAACCCATGGGCATCGTGGAAGAGGTGGGCTCTGCCGTCACGAAACTGGCGCCCGGCGACCGGGTAGTCATCCCCTTCCAGATCTCGTGCGGTGGGTGTTTCATGTGCGATCACGGTCTTTACTCGCAGTGCGAGACCACCCAGGTGCGTGAGCAGGGGAGCGGGGCCGCGTTGTTCGGATACTCGAAGCTGTACGGCAGCATTCCCGGCGGGCAAGCGCAGTATCTGCGCGTTCCCCACGCCGACACGACCCACATCAAAGTCCCGGACGGCCCCGCCGACGATCGATTCGTGTATCTCTCCGACGTACTTCCGACCGCATGGCAGGCCGTCGAGTACGCCGAGATCCCGGAGGGCGGCACGGTCACCGTGCTCGGACTCGGCCCGATCGGCGATATGGCAGGTCGTATCGCGATGCACCGTGGCGCTCGGGTCATCGCCGTCGACCTCGTGCCGGAACGGCTTGCGCGGGCCGCCGCAAGGGGCATGGACGTCATCGATCTCGGTGACGTCGGTTCCGGACTCGCAGATCTCATCCGGGACCGCACCGATGGCCGGGGCACCGATTCGGTCATCGACGCAGTAGGTATGGAAGCTCATGGCTCACCCGTCGCCAAGTTGGCGCAGACGGCCACCGGCTACCTTCCGTCGGCCATTGCCGCCCCGATGATGGAGCGGATGGGAGTCGACCGGCTGAATGCGCTGTACACCGCGATCGACGTGGTGCGCCGCGGAGGAACGATTTCTCTGTCCGGTGTATACGGCGGAATGAGCGATCCGATGCCGATGCTGACCATGTTCGACAAGCAGATTCGGCTTCGCATGGGCCAGGCCAATGTGTTGCACTGGGTGCCCCGGATATTGCCTCTTCTCACCGACGACGACCCACTCGGAGTGGATACGTTCGCCACCCACCGGTTGTCATTGGCAGAGGCACCCCATGCATACGACATCTTCCAGCGAAAGCAGGACGGCGCGGTGAAGGTCGTCTTCACGCCTTGACCGACCGACCGGACGCAAGTCCCCGTGGGGGCGATCGCCCGCGATCTACGCCAGGACCGGATCGAACGCCGGCCCAGCGGCCGGAGGCTGCTGGGATCGGCGCTCCACCCGGGCACCCAGCGCGAATGCCAGGTGCCCGCCGAGGGTGCCCCCGAAGCCGATCATCGCGGTCGCGACCGTGCTCGCTGCCCTCGCCGCGGGACTGCTGCCTCGACGCCGGCCCAGATAGGACAGCCCCATCAGCGCAATGCCGGTGCCGTTGACTGCTGCATGGACCAGACCGACCCGTCGCTGCTGGGTATCGCATTCAGCGAAGTCGGCCCAGCCGGTCAACGCCGAGGGAACAGCTGCGATCAATCCGATGCCGATCAGCTGCTGTGCGGTTTCCGGTTTGCGGAATACGAAGTCGAACAACGGAGCGCACGACCAAGCGCCGATCGGAATCGCCACCAGCGCGGGGTGAAGCGGATGCCCCGGCGCCACGTCGCCGCGCAACAGGTCACCCGCTATACCTGACGTGGCACGGCGGACAGCATCGCGGATGGTCCTCGACGGACGGTCGAGGACGGTCGCGGATTCCAGTGTGGAGAACAATCCCGTCATGGAAGAAGGGGTACCTCGGACGAACTATCCGAAACTCCGATCACCCGCATCTCGATCGGCGGCGACGGACCTCAGAAATCGGTGTCGATGCACGCGAGCCGATCGCCCGCCATCCCGGCCTCACCCGGCCCGGTCATGGTGTGCTGCGCGTGGAGCACGAGGGAATTGGCCTCATCGTCGCGGAACTCCCAGTCGACGGTCGTCGAAGCCTGGGCTGCGCCGTTGTCGTCGGTCGTGATGTCGAGCCAGACCTCGTTCTGGGGATTCGCGTAGGCAGGGTCTGTCGATGGCGAATCCGGGGTCGCGGCAGGGTCCACCTCGTTCTGATAGTGAGGCCCCGCGTCCGATGGCTGCGGCCCGCACGGCTGGGTGTGCACGTGCACGCCGAAGTCACGCATCGGTGCCAGGCCCGTCGCGTCGAGGGTGATCGTCGTGCGGCCGTCCTCCTCCTCGGAGTCGACTCTCACCACGGAGCCGACGGGCACGGCGGCCTCGTCGTAGGTGAAGGCATCGTCGTCGTCGCTGGGTTCTCCGGGTACCTGGAATCCGCCTGCCATACCGGGCGCGGGCGTGGGGATGTCGTCGGTTGTTGTTTCGGCGGTGGTCAGGGGTGGTGTCTCGACGGTGGCGTCATCGGTTGTCGCTTCGTCGTCGCCGCAGCCGACAGCCAGGAGCGCGGTCAGTGACACCGTCGCGATCAAAGTGGTGTGTCGTGTGTTCATGAAGGTCGCGTACCCGCAGTGCACGGCACCGAACCCTCGCTGCCATCGAAGTCGAGGGCGCCTCGCGTACCCGGTACCGCCACCGCGTAGCCGCCTGTGGGCATTTCACACGAAGCCCGGCGCGTGGGTCATGATCGTGGGAGATTCGGACGATGGACGCCTCCGATCGAATCCCGGACTCGGTACTGGACGATGTCGGGACCGTCGCCCGTTCCCCGGCTGTCGCCTGGCTGCGGCGAGGTGCGATAGGTCTTCTCCTCGTCGTGGTCGTAGTCGGCTTCACCGGGCGTCTGGGGGTCTACAGTGCGACCGCACATGCATCCGGTGGCGGATACGAACTCGACCTCGAGTACCCGCGGGTCGCTCGGCCAGGATTGGACGTCCCCTGGAATCTGACGGTCCGGAAACCAGGGGGTTTCACGGAGCCGGTGGTGATCGTCGTCGAGTCCGATTATTTCGATATCTTCGAAAGTCAGGGGTGGACGCCTGAGCCGTCGGCGGAGACCTCCGACGCCGATCGCACCTATATGACCCTCGACCCACCTCCCGGCGACACCCTCTCACTCGGGTTCGACGCGTATATCCAACCGTCCAGCCAGACAGGAGCATCGGGCTCGGCATCCGTACACGAGAACGGAATCGATGTGGTCACTGTGGAATTCAAGACGTGGGTGTTGCCCTGATGGAGATCATCATCCGCGCGGCGGTTCTCTTTCTGTTCCTGTGGGTGGTCACGCGGATCGTCGGGAGGTCGACGGTAGGCGAACTGAGTACCTTCCAGCTGATCCTCTACATCGCGATGGGCGATCTCATCCAGCAAGGAGTCACGCAGCAGGATTACTCCGTCACTGCGGCTGTCCTGGCGGTCGGCGTGTTCGCCTTGCTCACCATGGGACTGTCATGGATCAATTCCCGGTTTCCCCGCATGCGGGGTGTCACGCACGGAATCCCTGTCATCATCGTCCGCGACGGAGTTCCCGATCTCGACCGACTGCGCACCGAAAGGATGTCGCTCGACGATCTGATGAGCAGCGCACGCCAGAAGGGCATCCGCCGGTTCGACGAGATCGAACTCGCAGTCCTCGAGACCAACGGACGCGTATCGTTCTTCACGCGGACCGGCGGGGAGGGCGCGGACGAACCCGTCCATCCGGACATCAGCTGACCGAGGATCGATCCTGGGCCACTACTCGAAATAGTTGCAGCGACGAGTCGGTTGCGTCGGGGAGGTTCATCCCGGCGTCCAGGCCGCTCCGCAGATAGTCGATGACGGACTGGTCCAATCGCTCGCCCGGCACCACGGTAGGGATGCCCGGTGGGTAGGGGGTGATCTGTTCTGCTGCGACCCGTCCTGCGGCGCGATCGCCGGAAACCATCTCCGTGCGGCCGAAGAACGCTTCCCGTGGCGACATGACGGACTCGAGTTGGATCTCGTCCGGAGTGGGTAAGTGAATCTTCGGCGGCGACTCGAACGACTCCGCGGCGAGCACCAACCGCTCGAGGGATTCGACGAGCCGGTTCACGGTCGTCTCGTTGTCGGACATCGACATCGTCGCAAGAATCCGGCGGTGATCGGTCATTCCCACATCCACATGGCAGTGCTCGCGCAGCCAGTCCGCGCATTGGTAGCCCGAGACGCCGAGCGCGCAGACGTCGACGAGGATCTGCAGTCGATCCAGTTCGTGTGATGCTTCTTCTCCGAGCAACCTGTCTTCGAGAACGTCGAGGCCATCGATCGCGGAGATCCGATCTCGCGCGTGCTGGGCCAGACCGAGTGTATTACCGAGCAATTCGGTGCCGCGTTCGACCATTTGACGCCGCCAGCCACCGATCGCCGCGTAGATCAGCACATTGGGGCTCGTGGTGGTCAGCAGATCGGCGCAGGCCGACAGGTGGACGCTGTCGACCAGATCGCCCTGCACGTGATAAACCGATCCCTGTTCGAAGCCTGCTCCCATTTTGTGGACACTGACCACGCACACGTCGGCGCCCGCATCCATCGCCCACGTCGGTAGATCTTCGTGGAAGGGCAGATGCGCACCCCACGCCTCATCGATGATCAGCGGCTTGCCCCGGTCGTGACATACCTCCGCGATACCGGCGATGTCTGCGCACGTGCCGTAGGGACTCGGGCTGACGATCAGCGCTCCCGCGGCATCGGGATGTGATTCCCACGCCTGCTCGACCTGTTCCGGCGACGGCGGATGGGAGAAATGCATTTCGTCGTCCCAGCGCGGCGTGATCCATCGGGGAGTGACTCCACTGAAGACCAATCCGGCGACGACCGATTTGTGTGAATCGCGCCCCAGCAACAACCCCCCGGGGTCATCGCCGGCAACTGCCATCATTGCGGCTTTCACCGACAGTGAGCTTCCGCAGGTGGAGAAGAAAGCCCGCTCGGCTCCGACGGCTTCGGCCATGAGTGCCTCGGCTCGGGGCAGGTAGCCGTTGCGCGTTCTCCGGTCGTCGAGCCCGCCGGATGCGAGCACGTCGGACCGAAATGGGTCACCGCCGAGTACTCGGGTGACATGCTCGTCGACCCCGCGACCCTGACGGTGCCCGGGTGGGGAAAACCCGTAGCGGTCGAGCCGGTGATACTGCTCCAAGGCTGTGAGCAACGGTGTTTCCGACTGATCCATGCTCTGGCGGCTACCCGGGACTCGTGCCCCGTAATCCTCGCGCATCGAGGAGGCGCACAGACGTCGCACCGAGCACATCATCCGCAACCTCGACGGAACCATCGGGGAACGCAACAGTTACGGAAGCGATCCGCGTGAAGTGAAGGGCTGACGCATGTCAGGGGCGTCTATTGATTCGGCGGCGGGCCACAACGAAAGCCACTACTGCAACGAGCGCGACGATCACAATGAGTTCCATGGGTCGGTGCGTACCCTCTTTTTCCCCATGGAATCCACCATCCACGTCGGGGTTGTCGAGGACCGGCCGGGCGCGGAGGCGGCCGGTCACGCCGCCGAGAACGTCAACGCGCTGAGATCGGTCCCGGACACTTCGAACGGCATCGTCAGCATTGTCGCGGTGGCCCAGCCGCGATGCAGCAGTGCGGCATCGCTCTCTCGAGTTTCGTCGATGACGACGCTTCGGAAGGTCACCGCGACGCTGCGGGCCTGGCGACCGTCCTCCCGTACCTCGCCGATTTCCGCTTGCACGGCGCCGAATTCGGCCAGGGGAGCAGTCCGTAAGCCCTGCAGTTCCTCTAGAGGGATGTCCGGAATGTTCACATTGAGTACCTGTCCCGCAGGAGCATGATCGGTTGCCCAGCGCACGGCACGGGCAGCCACTGATTCTGCTGTCTCCCATCGGGAAGGCGTCGTCCCGTCCAACGACAATGCGACGGCACGCGCTCCGTGACTCGCGGCGGTCAACGCGGCGCCCACAGTGCCCGAGTGCAGGATTGCGTGACCGGTATTGGGGCCGAGATTGATGCCTGAAAGCAGGATGTCCGGTGGCGGGCCGAATACGCCCTCCGCAGCGAGAAATGAGATCAGCGCGGGGGAACACTCGACAGCGAAGGCTTCGATGTCGGGAAAACCGGGGAGGGCCCGCCGCGACATCGACAACGTGCCGTCCTCTTCGAGTGCGGACAACGATGCGCTCGCGCCGCTGCGCTCGAGGTGCGGTGCGGCCACGCTCACGTCCAGTCCGGCCTCCACTGCGACCCGTGCCAATACTGTGAGGCCCGGACTGTCGATGCCGTCGTCGTTGACGATGAGTGCCTTCATCGTTGCCCCTCTTTCATCCGCCGCACCTGCACATTCTCTGCCATCCGCGCGACCGCACCGGCATGTCCGGTGGCGAGCCCCCTGCGGGTCACGTTGACGGCGCCTGCTGCGGCCCCCAGCCGAAGTGCTTCGACGTCAGGCTTTCCGGTCGCGAAGGCCGCCGCGAAGCCCGCCGTCATGGAATCTCCCGCACCGTGGTGGTCGACGATCTGAACGGGTGGCGTCTCGACCTCCCACAACTCGCCGTCGCACAGCGCGATGGCGGGGTCGCCTGCCCGGGAGACCACAACGGTCTCCGCCCCTTCGTCGTGCAGCCTGCGCATCGTGGCGACAAGGTCATCGACGTGGTCCGACGGTGCCAGACCGTCCTCGATGAGGTCTTCGTGGCTCACCTTGAGTACTGTGACTCCACCTTCCAGGGCGGCGGTCAGAGTCGGACCCGAAAGGTCGGCCACCACCGGAATGTTCAACGCGGACAGATCCGCACACAGTCTCCGGTAGACCTCGACCGGAACCGCCTCGTCACAGTGGGGGCCACCGATGATCGCTACGTCGGCGGCCATGGCGGCAGCGAGCGACGCACTGAACAGGTCGTCCGTCTCGTGCCGCGTCAGGGGAGGGGGCGGTACTTCCACCACCACTTTGCGTTCGCCGCCCCGGCGATCGTGGACGTACGAGCCGTTCTCTCGCGAGGTCGTCACAGGGTGGACCGTGAGGCCTTCGCGGTTGATGAGGTCGACGAGAATACGTCCCGCTTCGCCGCCGAACGGTCCGCACAGGTGTACGTCCATGCCGAGGATCGCTGCCATCCGGCCGATCCAGAACCCCTGTCCGCCCGCGTGGACATGCAATTCGTGACCGTCGTCGGGCGCTGTCTCGATCGTGACCGTCAACAGTGGTGAAGGAGCGAACACGAACGCACACGGAGAGGCGTCATCAGCATCGGACGTGGTCGTGTTGCCGGGGGCAGATTTCATGTTCTTCTGGTACCCGCGCCGGTGCTGCGTCACACCCGATCTCCGGTCGTGTGCATCGAACCCCGAATGGGTACGCCCAACCGCAGTTCGCAGATACGCAGACGTCGGCTCACGAACGATCGACCATGGAGGATGCAATGTCGCGAATCGCCTGGCAGGAAACTGCTGCTTCGCCCGAAGAGGTCTGGGATGTGCTTGCCGACGGGTGGAGGTATGCAGGATGGGTCGTGGGTGCCTCGCGAATTCGCCAGGTGGATGCCACCTGGCCCGAGGTGGGGAGTCGGATCCACCACTCGGTGGGCCTGTGGCCCGCGATGCTTCACGATTTCACGGAGGTGATCGCGCGTACTGCAGAGCACGAACTCCTTCTCTCTGCGCGGGCGTGGTTCTTCGGCCGTGCCGAAATCGGATTGACCGTCGACCCCTCGGGCAGCGGATCCCGGATCACCATGTCCGAACGCGTCGTCGGCGGCCCTGCACGCATCATCCCGGGTGTGCTCCAAGCAGAGCTGGTTCGTCCGCGCAATCGCGAGTGTCTGCACCGCTTGGCGTTGATCGCCGAACGCGCGACACCGGAGGGGAGGACAGCATGAGTGCCGACATCGATCACCGACAAGAGACAGGAGTGGGAACGGTGGACGCGGTCGTCATCGGCGCCGGGCCCAACGGATTGACCGCGGCGGCCGCGCTCGCCGACGCGGGCTGGGATGTGGTCGTACTCGAAGAGCAACCGACGCCGGGTGGTGCAGTTCGCAGCGCCGAACTGCATCCGGGCTTCATCGCCGATCTGTTCAGCGCGTTCCATCCGCTTGCTGCCGCATCGCCTGCCTTCCGCGCGCTGGACCTCGAATCGCACGGCCTGCGCTGGTGCCGTTCTGCGGCGGCATTCGGTCACCCGGACGGACCGGAGGACGACGACGCGGTGGTGGTACGACCGGACCCCGCCGACACAGCGGCCGACCTCGAACGGCGGTGCGCCGGCGACGGGAGGTCATGGCTGGCACTGGTCGAACAGTGGGAGCGGGTCCGCACACCGTTCCTGCATGCGCTGCTTCGGCCGTTTCCTCCCGTGGCCGGAGCGGCATCGCTGGTCCGCGCGTTGGGAACCGGGGAGACAGTGCGTTTCGCGAGGATGCTCGCGCTGCCGGTTCTACGAATGTCCGAGGAACTCTTCGGTGGATCGTCGGCGCGCTTGCTGATGCTCGGTAATGCGATGCACGCGGACGCCCCACCGGATGCACCCGGTAGCGGAGTCATGGGGTATGTCCTGACCATGCTCGCTCAGGACGTCGGGTTTCCGGCGCCTGCGGGAGGCGCAGGGGCGTTGACCGACGCGCTCGTGCGCCGCGGAGAGAGTGCAGGTGCGCGTGTGCTGTGCGGGCAGAAGGTCACCCGCATCGAGGTCGAGCGTGGACGGGCGGTGGCAGTGCAAACCGCGTCCGGTGAGCGCATCCGTATTCGTCGGGCAGTGCTCGCCGATGTCTCGGCGCCCGCACTGTACGGGCAATTGCTTCCGTCGGACGCGGTGAGCGATCGGATCCGTTCAGATCTTCGGGGTTTCCAATGGGACACCCCTGTCGTCAAGGTCAACTATGCACTCGATCGGCCTGTGCCCTGGCGGTCGCGATCTCTGGCCGGAACCGGAACAGTGCACGTCGGTGCCGATTCGCGTGCAATGGTGCGGTGGGTGGCAGACCTCGAGACCGGTGTGGTGCCCGAATCGCCGTTCATGCTGGTCGGGCAGATGACCGCCACCGACCCGTCGCGCTCTCCAGCAGGAACGGAGAGCTGCTGGGCCTATACCCATCTGCCCCGGGGAATCACCGACAACAACTCGGCGGATCTTCTCGCCGAACGCGTCGATACCCAACTCGAGGCGTACGCGCCGGGATTCGAGCAATCGATTGTCGGGCGCACCGTGCAACGACCGCACGATCTGGAGGCTGCCGACGCGAACCTTGTCGGAGGAGCTGTCAATGGGGGAACAGCACAGATCCACCAGCAGCTCTTCCTACGCCCCCTTCCCGGTTTCGGGGGTCCACGCACCCCCGTCGACGGTCTGTTCCTCGCGAGCGCCGGTGCTCACCCCGGCGGCGGAGTGCACGGGATGTGCGGATGGAACGCTGCCCGGGCAGCGCTGGAGGACATGAAGCCCACCGGAGGGCTGCGTCGTGGGCTGCACGGACTGACCCGGCGACTGCTGACGTGATGTCGCCTCCGGACTCTGATCGGCGCACCGGCGGGGTTTGATCGCATCACCACGGGGTATTCCCCGTGCGCCCCTAGGATCCGAGGTGATGATGTCGTGACAGCTCCACCAGTGCCCATCCATAGGCAGCCTGCCCGAGTGTGGCGAGTGCCGGGCGTATACCGACCGCAGGAAGATTCGTTTCTGCTCGCGCAGGCTCTCGGCGAGGCAGGTGGTGCTCGCAATGCACACGTGCTCGATTTCTGCACAGGTAGCGGATTTCTTGCCGTCACCGCGGCCAGACTCGGCGCTGCTTCGGTGACAGCCGTCGATATCGCGTCCCGTGCGGTGCTGACAGCACGATTCAACGCCCGCACACGCGGGCTGCCAGTGCGAGTGTTCCGTGGAGATCTGGAAGTCGCCACCCGGTCCGGGCCGTTCGATATCGTCGTGTCCAACCCGCCTTATGTCCCGCACGAGGGCGGGCAGGCCGACCCACGATGGGACGCAGGTCCTGACGGCCGCTGTGTCATCGATCCGTTGTGCGACGAACTACCGAATTTGTTGTCGGCCGACGGATTCGCGCTGATCGTGCATTCTGGATTCAGCGGCGTCGACGCTACCCTGGACCGGCTGCGTGGGAAGGACCTGAAAGCGGCAGTTGTTGCCCGGCAGAGTATTCCATTCGGTCCCGTGCTGCAGAGCAGGATGCGATATCTCCAGGAAGCGCGTCTGGCAGGCCAGAACGTCACCAACGAGGAAGTGGTGGTGATCCGTGCAGACAGAATGCGCCTCGGCGGTGAGAGTGAGCGTCTCCCAGATGAGTGAAGACGTCACGCGGGATCTGCGGGTGGTGCGTCTGGTGAAAGGCGGGCCCGCGCTTGTCGAAGGGCCCGTGCGCATTGTGACGGAAGACGGCAACGAGACCGTATCCGATCGGTTCATGGTCGCGGTATGCCGATGCCGACGCAGTGACACATATCCGTTGTGCGACACCAGCCACCGCAGATCTCGTCCGACTCCGAAGTGAGCGAACTCGACGCCTGTACGGCTCGATGAGACAACAGCGGGCCGAAGCGTCGAAACGCCTCGGCCCGCTGTCAACCCAGAAGTGAACCCTTCCAGGCCGCTCCTCGGAGGTCGATGCCAACCTGGAGGTCATGCCGATGGGGGTCAATACCAATGGGCGCGGCCTCCGATGGCTCGACCCGTTGCACCCAGGATGGCGAGGATGACCCCGACCACCAGAAGAATTACCCCGATCGTGGTGAGAATCGAGATTCCTGTCAGCCATCCGACCACCAGCAGAACCAATCCCAGAATGATCATCGCGTCACCTCGCTGTGTTATCCGTCGCCCGTTGGCATCGGAGGTTGAGTTCCGAATACCCGTACACGCGTACTGCAAAACCCGATTTCCGCGGGGAGATTCCCACAGCCTCAAACGATGGCGAGGCTCGAGTCGGAGTGGCATCGTCTGAGATATGCCTACATCGGAAAACCCCGGCGCCAGCGTTCCCGGCGAGTACAGCGTCGACGACGAAGACCAATTGCAGCCCGAAGACACCCTCATCGACCGCGGCCAGGACGACGTTCTGGACGAAGGATATTCGCCGCCGGACCGTCCGCTCGCGATGGAACCTCACGAGAGCCTCGAATCGCGTCTCGCGGAAGAAGAACCGGACTCGGCTCTGACCGCGATGCAGGGCGCCACCGCCGCGCCGGACGACGCCCGACTGGATTACCCGTCCAGGAGCGACGAAGTGGGCGGCGAACGGTCCGGCCGGCTCGTAGCGCCCGACGAGGGAACCGGCGAGGATGTCGACAAGGACCTGGTCGGCGACGACGTCGGAATCGACGGCGGTGCTGCTTCCGCTGAGGAAGCGGCTGTACACCGACTGGACGAGGAAGACATCGATCCGGACAGCTGAACCGGACCGGAGCATACGGGTCCACCTCGACCGGTCGACGGCCTTCAGGCCTGCGAGGCTCGTTTCACGAGTGTGCGGATGGCTTGTGGGTCGTCGCGGTCGACGACGGGAAAACCGGCGCCAGGCTCGCCGACCCAGTGCAGCGAAATCCCGGGGTTGTGGACGTCGCTTCCATCGGCGAGGAAGAAATGGGGGCTACCCTGTACCTCTGCTGTGTTCCTGCGGTAGTCGCGCATCATCGCGGCCCGAGCCGCGCCCGCGTCGAGCGTTTCGGCAAGGACATCGACATCGACGTGCGGACAGCGCGTCGCGATGTCGACAAGCTCGTGATGCAACGAGATCGTCCGGCTGTCGCGGAAGAAGGCCAGCCGGATTTCCATATCGAGCTCCTCTGCGGCCTGAAACGACTGGAGTTTCGCGGCGTGCACAGCCTCGTTCGCCGGTAGCGACGTACACGGCCAGGTTGCAGAGTCTCTCTGCCACGGCTTCCAGCCGAAATCCGGCTCGCATGCTCCCAGCACAGGAAACTCGGCGTCCAGATAGCGTTTCGGTACAGGAAACCTGTTGATGTCCTCGAGAGAGAACAGCCGGTGGTCGAGCCGGAGGCTGTCCGACAACCCAGCGGCATCCCGTTCCCGTATGAAGCGGGCGAGCGCAAGGGTGGACCAGCCGCACACCACATCCGTGTACACCACAACGGTGCCGGGTTCGACCGAAATCATGGTTCCTCCTAGTCGGTGAAGTTGTCTTTCTCCGAGTGGGTGCCCCGGCTCGCGGAGAAGAAACACGCGGAGGTCCCCGCCGAACACAGGGGATCGGCGCCGGGCGCATATCGGGCGGAACGCACCGATTTCAGAGCGTGGCGTAGAACGGCGCGGGTGTGGGCGGTTCTGTCTTTAGGAGGTTTCGGATGAGCGACATCCGGGGTATGCGGTGGTCACCTACAAACAGCACCCCCCAAGGAGACGAAACATGTCGAAATACACGGTGCCCGGTCTCAGCGACAAGGACGGCGCCGCTGTGGCGCGCGCACTCCAGGAACGCCTCAGTGCCTACAACGATCTGCACTTGACGTTGAAGCACATCCACTGGAACGTGGTGGGTCCGAACTTCATCGGTGTGCACGAGATGATCGATCCCCAGGTGGAGCTTGTCCGCGGGTATGCCGACGAGGTGGCAGAGCGAATCGCTGCGCTCGGAGAATCGCCGCTCGGAACACCCGGTGCTATCGAAAAGTACCGCACGTGGGACGACTATTCGGTGGTTCGCGACACGGCGCAGGCACACCTTGCCGCCCTCGATCTGGTGTACGACGGCGTGATCACCGACAATCGCAAGGCGATCGAGAAGGTCGGCAAGCTGGACCCCATCACGGAGGACATTCTCATCGGGCAGACCGGCCAGCTCGAGAAGTTCCAGTGGTTCGTGCGTGCCCACCTCGAGAACGCTTCCGGAGCGCTGGCGAATTCCGATGCGCATACCGAGAAGAAGGCCGCGAAGTCGGCCCGCTGATCAGCGAGGCGACCAATCATGAGTGAAAGCAAACGAGAGTTCGTTGCGCTCCGGCTCGACGAAGTGATTCACGAACTCGAAGCAGACGCGCCGATCGACGAAGAGACTGCGGGAACAGGTCGTCCGGAAGGTGTATTGGTGACCGCCCAGCGACACCGCGCGGAGATCGATACAGCCGATGATGCGACGCTCGACCGTATTGCGGCTGCCTACCCGCAGATCGAAGAGGCATGGCAAAGCCGCTGAATCGGATCGTCGTCACGGGAGCAAGCGGAAATGTCGGCACTGCAGTGCTCCGGCGTTTCGCGTCTCGTGCCGTGCGGCCTGAGATCATTGCCGTCGCGCGCCGGATTCCTCCGGCGCGCGACGTCTATGCGTCGGCCCGCTGGCACAGTCTGGACCTCGCGGATCCCAATTGTCACGCCCAGCTTCGGTCGATCGTGCGCGACGCCGATGCGATCGTTCACTTGGCGTGGGGATTTCAACCGTCGCACCGCCGTGATTACCTTCGCCGCACTGCGCTCGGGGGGACCAGAGCGGTGTTCACTGCGGCGGCCGAGGCCGGAGTGCCGCACGTGGTGCACATGTCATCCGGCGCGGTGTACGCAGCAGGCGCGAACGAGCGGTTCGTCGACGAATCCTGGCCTGTGACCGGGGTGAGCTCCTGCGATTACAGCGCCGACAAAGTGCAGGCCGAGAAGATCCTCGATGATTTGTCCGCCGATGCCGACGCCCCTGCACTAACTCGATTCCGGCCCGGCTTCATCGGCCAGCGAGCTGCCGGAACGGCCTTGCGACGCTACGTATCTCCCGACTTCCTGCCCGGTGTGGTACTCCGGCATCTGCCGCTGTTGCCGATCGATCGTAGTCTCAGAATTCCCGCTGTGCACGCAGATGACGTGGCAGCGGCGATAGTATCCGCTCTCGAACAACGTGTTCCTGGAACTTTCAACCTGGGTTCCGAGCGCGCGGTGCTGGCGGCCGACTTCGTGGCGCCCTTCGAGTGCGCAGCGCTTCCGGTTCCGTGGCGTGCCCTGGCAGCAATCGCCGATGCGACCTGGGGCCTGCGCATTCAGCCTGTCCAGGGCGGGTGGATCGAGCTCGCGTATGCGACCCCCATGCTCGACTGCAGTCGGGCCATGAGCATGCTGGCCTGGAAGCCCGCCTACGACGGTCCACAGGTGTGGAACGAAACGGTGAGCGGGATGCGGTCCGGTGCGGGGACACCGAGCCCGGTGCTGCGTACGCGTACCGTGCGCGAGACGGCGGCGACACTCGTCGAGCGCGGACCGATCGATAGGCGGATCCCGCCGTAGGCGCGTACCTGGCTCGCAGTGAGTGTTTCACCGTGGAGGTGAGGTGGGTATACCCGAGGCATGACCAACGCACCCCAGCACAACCGACCCACCACAGGTAGTCGCGCGGCCGGATGGGTCGGATATGGCTGTGTCCTCGTCGGGATTGCACTCATCGCCCTCGTGCTTGCCGCGGCCGGCGATGGCTTCGAGGGTTGGGCGACTCTCGGAATCATTGCTGGGATCGTCGTGTTCCTGGTGGGCGGAGTGATGATCGCCTTCAATTTCCGGCGTCGCACCTCGGACTGAGTGGCTCGGCCCGGTGAGATTCGGCCAGATCGCGCAGCGCGATGGTGTGTATCTCACCCCGGTGGGGGTACTCGACCGCCATGGACGACGGTAGGGAACGGGAACCTCACACCATCGACTACCCGGGAGAGACCGGGCAGATGGCAGAACGCCCGCGCGACGAGATGCGGGACTATCGAGGACGAGACCTCCTCGTCGGGCGAAAAGCGCTGATCACGGGCGGTGACTCCGGTATCGGACGAGCGGTGGCGGTGGCGTTCGCGAAGGAAGGTGCGGACACGGCTATTGCCTATCTGGAAGAGCATCCCGACGCCGAACACACCGCCGCTCTGGTGCGTAGGGCGGGTCGTTCGTGTCATCTGTTGCCCGGGGACCTTGCAGATGCGCAGCACTGCCGATCCGTGGTCGCCGAGGCAGCCGACCGGCTGGGTGGGCTCGACATCGTCGTCAACAACGTGGGCACCCAGCAACCGGTGGACGATCTGGCCGAGCTGAGCGACGAGCAGTGGCGCCGCACGTTCGCAGTCAACGTCGACAGCTTCTTCCACGTGACGAAGGCAGCGTTGGCCTACCTGCCTCGCGGGTCTGCGGTGATCAACACCGCCTCGATAAATGGCCTGCGCGGCAACAAGAGTCTCATTGACTATTCCGCAACCAAAGGCGCAATCATCGCCTTGACGTATTCGCTCGCGCAGACGTTCCAGGACAGGGGAATTCGCGTCAACTGCGTCGCACCCGGACCTGTCTGGACACCGTTGATTCCCGCAACCATGGATGCCGGCAAGGTGTCGGAGTTCGGACAGCAAGCGCCGTACGGACGCGCCGCACAGCCCGACGAGATCGCACCGTCCTATGTCTTCTTCGCGTCCGACACGATGTCGTCTTACTACAGCGGCGAGGTGCTGGCGCCCATCGGCGGCGAGACGTTGCCCGGTTGATCTGCGAGGCGAGCAAGAACGGTCAAGCGCGGGCCACACCCTCTGGGTGACACTGGATTCATGACCGGACCCGGACGCGACAGACTACGCGAACTGCTCGATGCCGTCCTCGACGAGGACCACGCGAACCTCGGTGACATGGCGCGTGGCGCCTTCGCCTCGCCATGGCATTTCAGTCGCCAATTCTCGATGGGCACAGGGGAATCCCCGGTTGCGCTGCGACGAAGGGTGATGCTCGAGCGTGCTGCGTGGCAGTTGCGTGACGGCTGCGGTGTCACCGATGCGGCTTTCTCTGCCGGATACAATTCGGTGGAGGGGTTCAGCCGCGCGTTCTCCCGAGCGTACGGATATCCACCGAGCGCGACCGGGGGCCGCACACTCGCGCCCTCCGGCTACTCGCACTGGCTACCCGCTCCCAACGGAGTCCACTTTCATCCCCCCATGCATCTGTGGGTGGAGGATGACGCCGGCGGATACGGACACCGCGCAGGAACAGGTCAGGTGACTGCGCAGATGGTTCATCATGATCTCGACGACACACGGGCGCTGCTGAACGTCGCGACCGATCTCGACGTGGTCGAGTACGAACGAGTGAGATTCCCGGACCTCGTGGTGCTCGAATGGGACGGCCCAGAAGAGTCGATCGCACAGGTACTCGGCAATCTGGTGTGGGCGAAGCAGATGTGGCTCGCATCGATGATCGGTGCCGACGAACCCATGCGTTCGGACGGGGACGCGGCCTCATTGTGCAAGCAGTTCGAAGTGATCGCGCCGCAGTGGGCGGAAGCCGTACGCGACATCGATCGTCGCAATGCTTGGAGCGATCGTCTGATCGACGCATTGTGTGACCCGCCGGAGAGTTTCATGCTCGGTGGTGTCATCTCCCACGTGCTCACATTCGCGGCGCATCGACGGCAGCTCGTGCGTCACATGCTGCGAAATGCAGGCCGCAACATCGACAACGGGGACCCGCTCGAATGGCAGCGCGGACTTTCCCCACTCACGCTCGGCGACGAGCCGGAAGGAAGCGCGACATGACTCGGATGACCTTCTTCACCGCAAGCACACTCGACGGATTCATCGCGACGGAGGATCACAGCCTCGACTGGTTGCTGTCGCGTCACATCGACCACGACGGACCCGGAGGGGGTTCGGCATTCATGTCCAGGATCGGTGCGGCTGCAATGGGCGCCTCGACGTATCAATGGGTGTTGGACCATGAAGGGCTCGACAAGTGGGAGTACACGTTTCCTTGCTGGGTCTTCACGCACCGAGATGGCATGCCGGTGGCGCAGGGGCCGGACGGGCCGGGCGACATCCGGTTCACGCAGGACGATGTTCGCACGGTCTACGCCGAGATGGCCGAGGCCGCCGGTGATCGTGAGTTGTGGATGATCGGAGGTGGAGACCTGGCAGGTCAGTTCGCCGATCACGGCCTGCTCGACGAGATGATCGTGTCCCTTGCTCCGGTCACGATCGGTGCCGGTAAGCCGCTGTTGCCGAGGCATCTCGAACTGGAACTGACCGATCTCACCCGCAACGGGGAGTTCGCGATCGCGACCTATCGCGTGAAACCGCCTGTCACGCCGGACCGCTGACCTCCGGCGACGACCATCCGACCTTGTGACGGACGGCACTCGAGGGTACCGTCGGGGACAACCGAAACGCAGTCCTCGGGGAAGGAGACAGGCTATGAAGCTCAATCTCTTCGTCGCGTGGTCGGGATACGCGCTCGCGCTGATCGCAGTGATCACGATCGCATTCACACTGGTTGCAGCGGGGTCCGGACATACCGCGTTCGCACTCGCCAGCGGAATTGCGGCAGCCGCGGCCCTGCTCCTCGCATTCGGCATGGTGGCAGGCACCATCCGGCGAGATCACCATCGTCATATCGAGACTCCGCACTTGTTCTGACCGGTCAAGATTCTTCCAGTCGTTTTCTCTCGGCCTCGACGTCGAAGTTCGGTTCCGGCCAATCGAGGTCGAGATTCTCGAAGGCGTCGATGAGTAGCTCCATGACGGCGATTCGGCTGTACCACTTCCGGTCGCACGGCACGACGTACCAGGGAGCGTGCTCGGTGTTGGTCTTGTCGAGCATGTCCTGATAGGCCTGCTGGTACTCGGGCCACAGTGCGCGCTCGTCGACATCGCTGGCGTTGTACTTCCAGTGCTTGTCCCGACGCTCGAGCCGCTCGGCCAATCGATGCTTCTGTTCGTCGAGGGAGACGAACATCGCGACCTTGACAATGGTGGTGCCGTTGGCCGCGAGGTCGCTCTCGAAGCGGTTGATCTCGTCGTAGCGCCTACGCCAGACGGTCTCGGGCACCAGATTGCGGACGCGGGCGACGAGGACGTCTTCGTAGTGCGATCGGTCGAATACCCCGAGTTGGCCGTCCCGGGGGAGAGCCTTGTGGACACGCCACAGGAAGTGGTGACGCTTCTCCTCCGGAGTCGGCACACCGAATGCCTTGTGATCGACCCCCTGGGGGTCCACGTGTCCGATCACGCTGCGGACCATCCCGCCTTTGCCGGCGGTGTCCATGCCCTGCAGGATGAGGAGCACCGAACGTTCGTCGCCCAGGCGCCCGTTCGCGAAGAGCATCTCCTGTAGATCGGAGAGCACGGCGCCACGTTCCTCTATCAGCGTCGTCCCGAGTTCCTTGCCTCCGCTGAAGCCCGGTGTGCCGTTGGTGTCGAGGTCGGCGACCTGGTTGTGTGGTCCCGCGCGCAGTACCGCCGCTGCCGGGGTGTGCCATCCGTCGCCGTTGTTTCCCATGGCGATGAGCGTGCCACACGCACGTCGGTTCGGTCCGTTCCTTCGTCCGTGTTCGGTGAGAGGGTTCGGTGAGAGGGTCCCTGAGGGGATTCGGTATGGCTTCAGTAGGGCGGTGCGGAGATGCCGTCGATCATGTGGCTTCCCCACAGGTCGATCTCGGTGACGCGTCCGGTGGCCGTGGCGATACTGCCGTCGGCTGCCGGGATCCGGAGCGTCACTTCGGTGCCCGGGCCCGAGGGGGTATCTGGTGTGAGGGCCGCGCCGAACTCGCGGAGGCGACCGCGCCACACATGCCGACCCACGATCGGATCGAAGTGCCCGGACAATTCGACCTCGACGGTGGCGTGTTGCTCTCCGACCGCGACGTCGGCCGGTCCCTTGTAGCGGTCGGTCTGTTCGTGCGCGTTCTCGTCTCCGTGCGGCGACGTCGTATCAGGCATGACCCGAGATTACACGTAACTCACAGTAACGTGAATGGCGTCACTATTCTTCGGTCGGGAGCAGCGGGTGCGGCCGCGACTTGAACCGTCCGGGCGATCCCGAGACCTGGGCGATTCCGGTGATCCCACCCCAGACCATCATCGTGAGGTAGTCGACGAGGTCTTCGGCCGTCATGGACTTGTTCGAGATCCACCAGTGTGTCGCCAGTTGGATCGCGCCGACGATTCCGTACGCCCACGGTACCGAGCCGCCCGAATCCATCTCGAGCAACCGCAGCCGCTCGCCGAGCACCGCCGACACGAGTTCTGCGATCATTCGCTCGGAATCGGCGACGACGTCGCGGCTCGCCGACGAGCTGTTCGACATGATGTAAAGGTAGACCTCAGGATCCTCGGCAACCGTCTCGACATACGTCGCGATCGCGACCCGGGCGAGGTTGTACTCGTCGAGGTCCTCGGACACCGCCGAATAGATGCGCGGCGCGAGAACTGTCTCGACGTACCGCATCATGGTCGCCGTCGTCAGATCGTTCTTGTCGGTGAAGTACCGGTACAACACGGTCTTGGATACACCGATCTCGGCGGCGATCTCGTCCATCCCGATCTCGTGTCCGCGGGTGCGGATGGCCTTGATGGTGCCCTCGACGAGTTCTTCGCGCCGCGCGATCTTGTGCTCGTGCCAACGACGTTTGCGACCGTCCTGCTTCGTGGGCGGGGTGTCGGTCGCGGGAGGTGGGGAAGAAGGCATCTGTTTCGGCACATCCATTCGGTCTCGATCGTCCGCTCAGTCTACGGGCGCGTGCTCCTCGGGCGATTCGGTGGTGTGCCCGGTGATGTCTACGCAGAGTCGGTGGCGCCGCGACGCGCGGGGTCCGGTGGCGACGATCGAATTTCGGCACAATGGTCCGGTGCAGTACATGAATTTCGAGGACGACACCAAACGCCGGGATCTGCGCCGGATGAAGACGGTCGCGACAGGCTTTCTGATCGTGGCCGCAGCGGTGTACCTGTTCTGCCGGTGGCAGGAGACCCAGGGTGCCGGTGCGTGGGTCGGATACGTTCGTGCTGCGTCCGAGGCGGGTATGGTCGGCGCCCTCGCCGACTGGTTCGCTGTGACTGCGCTCTTTCGTCATCCGCTCGGGATTCCGGTCCCGCACACTGCGATCATCAAGCGGAAGAAGGATCAGCTCGGCGCGAGCCTGAGCTCCTTCGTCGGAACCAACTTCCTTGCGCCCGACGTGGTGTCGGCGAAGGTCGAATCCGCTCGGATTCCGCTGAGGCTGGGTGGGTGGATGGCGCAGCCGCAGAACGCCGAGCGGGTTGCGAAAGAGACCTCGACGATCCTGCGCGGGGTGGTGGGCATCCTCCGCGAGGACGATATCGCCCAGATCATCGACCACACCATCGTCAAGAGGATTGCCGAGCCCGAGTGGGGGCCGCCCCTCGGCCGCATTCTCGGTGAGCTCCTCGCCGAGGGGCGGCAACGTCCGCTGATCGACATGCTTGCAGAACGCGCACATCAGTGGGCGCTCGGCAGTCAGGAAACCATCGACCGCATCATCACGAAGGATTCGCCGGCGTGGTCCCCGAAGTTCGTCGACCTGATGCTGGGCGAGAAGATCCATCGGGAACTGGTCGACTTCACCTGGAAGGTCCGTTCCAACCCGGAGCACGAGGTCCGGCTTGCGGTCGAGAAGTTCCTCGTCGACTACGCCCGTGATCTGCAGTACGACCCGGTGACGATCGCCAAGGCAGAGAAACTCAAGGCCGAGATCATGGGCCGCGAAGAGATCACGCAATTGGCCTCGGCGACGTGGAAGGTCGCCAAGCGGATGATCCTGGAGTCGGTGGACGACCCGGACAGCACGCTGCGCAGGAAAGTGGCCGAGAACGTCGAACGTTTCGGTATCCGGCTGTGCGAGGACACCGATATGCGCGGCAAGGTCGACGGATGGCTGCTCGCCGGTGTTCGCTTCGTTGCCGCAAACTACGCCGACGAGATCACTTCGGTGATCAGGGAGACCGTCGAACGCTGGGATGCGGAGGAGGCGAGTCGCAAGATCGAGCTCGCGGTAGGACGCGATCTGCAGTTCATCCGCATCAACGGCACCGTCGTCGGGGCACTCGCGGGGCTCGCCATCTACACGATCTCCGAGCTGCTGTTCGCATGACCTGCGTCACGTGCTAGCAGAGCGCTTGCTGTAGCTAGCACCTCTGCGTACGCTGGGTGCCATGTCCACGATTCGAGATTCGGCCGCGTCGGCCGGGGACGACCAGGACGGGAACGCAGGGTTCACCGAGAATGCAGGGCCTACTGACATCGCTGCGCGAGTGGTCAACAACGCCGCCCAGGACATCGGAGGCTTCATTCGCTCACAACGTGAGGCCGCCCAGGTGTCGCTGCGGCAGCTGTCGCAGCTGGCCGGGGTGAGCAACCCGTACCTCAGTCAGATCGAGCGTGGGCTGCGCAAACCGTCCGCGGAAGTGCTTGCGCAGATCGCGAAGGGACTGCGGCTGTCGGCCGAAGTTCTCTACGTGCGAGCGGGAATTCTCGAGGAGCGACCTCACAGCGCGGTGCGCGACGCGCTGTTTGCCGACGCCGCCTTGTCGGAGCGGCAGAAGCAGGTCCTGCTCGACATCTACGACTCTTTCTGCCGCGAGAACGAGTCGGTACCGCCGGAATCGGCGCCCGGGAGCGTCGCCGCCCGTGTGGTTCCAGCAGATCGCGCGAATCCCACTGACCTAGACGAGGAGAATTGACATGACCGATCCCAACGCTGCACTCCGAACATCCCTCTACGCAGCGGTCGGTGCCGGCGACGCCGTCGTCCAGGCCGTTGCCGATGTCGTGGCTCAGGTGCGCGAGCGCGCCGAGAACACCCAGACCGATGTGAACGGCCGCGTCGAGACGGCCCGCGAGCGCATCGCGTCGGTCCCGGCCGATTTGACCGAGACCATCGAGTCGCTGCGGGCCCGTCTGAGCGAACTGCCTTCGGAACTTCCCGAGGAAATCGCCGACCTGCGCGAACGATTCAGCAGCGAGGAGCTGCGCAGGGTCGCCGAGGCGTACCTCAAGGTCGCTTCCGATCTCTACTCTGCATTCGCCGAGCGGGGCGAAGAGACCATCGAACGTCTGCGTCAGCAGCCGGCCGTCGAAGAGCGCCTCGGTCGCGCCGAGGCCGCCTTCGGCGACGTCGTCGATCTCACCGAAGAAGCTCTGGGGACCGTCGCACGGCAGACGCGCGTGGTCGGCGAACAGGCCGCCAAGTTCGCAGGACTCACCGCGGACCGCATCTCCGACACGGCCACCGAGGTCGGCACCGTGATCGCCGATGCGGGTGATGACGCTGCCCTCCGCGTCCTCGAGCTCGGTGAACAGGCCGAAGAAGCGAGCAGCGAAGCGGCAACGCGCGTCGAGTCCGTCAAGGACGATGTGGACGAGGCAGCGGAGGCTGTGACGGAGAAGCAGGACGCGGTGGCTCCGAAGCCTGTCGTGAAGTCGGCCCCGGCCAAGACCGCGGCGAAGGCACCCGCGAAGAAGGCCCCGGCCAAGGCGGCGCCTGCCAAGCCTGCGGCGAAGGCGCCCGCCAAGACGGCTGCGCCTCGCAAGACCACCGGCAACTGACTGCAGCAACTCGGCCCTGACCGGGTCGATCCGGATCGGCTCTCGCGCACGAAGTTGCGCGGGAGCCGATTCTCGTAGACTGGGTCTTGTGCCCAACGTCGATTCTCTCGCCGGTCTGATCATGCTCGCTCTACAGGTCCTTGCGCTTGTAGGAGCCGGCTTCGCTTTGTTCCATGCAGTTCGTCAACCCGCCGAGGCGTTTCCTGCGGTTGACAAGCTCACCAAACCCGTATGGCTCGGAATTCTCGTGGCCGCGTTGATCGTCCTGCTGCTCTTCGGGGCCGTCGGGATGCTCGGCATCATCGCCGTGGTTGCGGTCTGCGTATACCTGGTCGATGTCCGCCCGCGCGTGGAAGAGGTGCAGAAGCCGCGCTGGTGACGCCAGATTGCCTCGATCTGCGATCGTCTCGACCCACCCCTTGACAAGTGCGATTCAGATAATGACACTTCGAGTAACGGATATCATTCGAGACGAGGTGGTTCGCGATGTCCATCACTCGAACCAACGGGTCGATCGAGAGTGCGCCCGGTCGGGTACGCGGGTCGCACGCAACCGACGGTAAGCAGGGCACAGCACAACGACTCCTCGACTCAGCGGCACGCAAGTCGTACGACCCCGCATTCGAGATCGACTGGGACGCTCCGATCCCGGGCGACAAATACGGGATGACTCCCGAATGGTCCAGTCTCTACGGCACGGACCTGTGGGAACGGATGTCGGAGCAGCAGCGGATCGTTCTCACCACGCACGAAGCAGCGAGTATCGCCGGCACGGGCATCTGGTTCGAGATGATCCTCATGCAGATGCTCATCCGAGACCTCTACCAGCAGGATCCTTCCAGCGCGTACGTCCAGTTCGGTCTCACCGAGATCGCCGACGAGTGCCGTCACTCCATCATGTTCGCGCGTTCGGCGAAGCGACTCGGCGTGCCGTCGTACCGCCCGAAGCGGTGGATCCGCGTGAGCGGACGGGGCTTCAAGGCCGTCGCGTCGGGTGCACTTGCGTTCGGTGCAACGCTGTTCGCCGAAGAGATCCTGGACATGATGCAGCGTGACTTCATGCGCGACGAGCGGGTGCAGCCACTCACCCGCACCGTCAGCCATATTCACGTCGTCGAAGAGTCGCGGCACATTCGGTACGCCCGCGAGGAAACCGAACGCAGGATGCGCACGGCCACGCGAGCCCAGCGCGCGTACGTCCGCATGCATCTGGGCGTATCCGGCTACTTGATCGTCACGAACCTGATCAACGACCAGGTGTACGCGGCGGCAGGCCTGGACATCGCCGAGGCGAAGGCCGCCGTACGCGCAAACACGCACTACCACGACAAACTGCGGCAGGGTACGCGACGCACGGTCGAGTTCCTCGACTCGGTGGGCCTGATCGGTGGTCCGTCGGCGCACCTGCTTCGCAAGGCCCACGTGCTGTGAGCCGTGTGCCCACCCCACGCTGACTCGACCACACCGACAACCGATCACCGGGACTACCCGGACATGCACGCAGGAGAACATACGTGAACAAGCCCACCCGTCGTCAGGCCATGCTTCTCGCGGCAGGCGCCAGTGCGCTCGCCGGTGTCGTGACGGGCATCGTCGCCGCGCGTCGCTCCCGCTCCACCGTGGTGCGGACAACGGATGTGGCTCCCCACGCACTGCTTTCCACCCCGAGCCTGGAAGCCGAGCAGATCGAGGTCCGGACGGACGACGGTGCCCGGCTCCACGTGCTCGCCTACGGCGATCCGGACGCGCAACCGCTTGTGTTCAGTCACGGGTGGACGTGCAGCGGGATGTACTGGGCGCCGCAGATCAACGCATTCGCCGACCGATACCGAGTTGTCGTCTACGACCAGCGCGGACACGGCTCGAGTGAGGCAGGCACGCGCCCACTCGGACCGGACGTCCTGGCCGACGACCTCGCTGCGGTCCTCGACGCGGTGGTCCCGGCCGGTCGCAAAGCGGTGCTCGCCGGGCACAGCATGGGCGGAATGAGCATCATCGCGTGGGCCGAGCGGTTCCCCGAGCAGGTCTCGGAGAAGGCCGCGGGTGTGCTCCTGGCCAGTACCGGGATGGACAACCTCGTCGCGCACGCCGCTCTGATCGCGCTTCCCGAACGGTTCCCGCGGGTGCCGGTGAAGGTGGCACGTCCGCTGCTGGGTGCACAGGTGCCGCTGGTGGAATCGAAGTTCACGACTCGGGCCCTCAAATACGTGGCACTCTCCCCATCGGCGAGTGTGGCAGAGGTCGACTTCTGCGAGAAGATCGTGCTCGGGTGCCCTCCGCGCACGCGGGGCGGCTGGGGCTTCGCACTGAGTACCCTCGACATCCACGAAGGCCTGGAAAACCTCAACGTTCCCACGACGGTGCTCGTCGGCACCGCCGACCGGCTCACACCTCCGGTGCATGCGCGACGGCTCGCGGCCGGCCTGGAGGAGGCCGGAAATCTCGAGCGCCTGGTCGTGCTGGACGGCGTCGGCCACATGAGTTCCGTCGAAGCCATCGACGCGTTCGACGATGAAGTGCTGCACCTCGTCGAGCGCGCCGGAGCCGTGGTCTCCTAGACCGGACGACGAATGCTCAGTTGAAGATCACAGTCTTCCGGCCGTGCACGAGCACTCGATCTTCGAGGTGCCAGCGCAGGCCGCGGGAGAGGACGAGCTTTTCCACGTCGCGTCCCTGCCGAACCATGTCTCCGACGCTGTCGTGATGGCTCACCCGAATGACGTCCTGTTCGATGATCGGGCCCGCGTCGAGTTCTGCCGTCACGTAGTGGCACGTCGCGCCGATGAGCTTCACACCGCGGGTGAAGGCCTGATGGTACGGCCGGGCGCCCACGAAGGACGGCAGGAAGCTGTGGTGGATGTTGATGGCGCGTCCGGCCCAGTGCTCGCACAGGTCTGCAGGCAGGACCTGCATGAACCGTGCGAGGACGACAGCGTGTGGATCGTGTGCGTCGACGATCTTGCGAACCTGCTCGAACGCGGGGCCGCGCTCGGCGGGGTCGGACGGGAACGAGACGTAGTGGTAGTCGATGCCGTGGCGGCGCGCGACTTCCTCGAGGTCGCGGTGGTTGCCGACGACCGCGCGCACCTCGGCCTGGAGCTCGCCGGCCGCGACCCGTCCGAGTAGATCGTGCAGGCAGTGCGCTTCCTTGCTGACGAGCAGCACCACGCGCTTGCGCTGGCCGGTGTCGGACAGCGTCCATTCGGTGTTCGGACCGATTCCGTCCGCCACCACGGCGAACTTCTCCCGCAGTTCGTCGATGCCGAACGGGATGGAAGAGGCCCGCACCGCCTGCCGGGTGAAGAACCAGCCGCTGTCCTGATCGGCGTGGTAGGCAGCCTCGACGATCGACCCTCCGACCTCTGCGAGGAAAGTGGAGATCTTCGCGACGATCCCGGTGCTGTCGGGGCAGCCCAGGGTCAACACGTAACGGCGGTCGTCGGTCGAGGTGGAACGAGTCATGGTCGCGATTGTCTCAGGTGCCTGGAAGCGGCTGTCGGGGGACGTCGTACGGTGGCGGTGCCCACCAGCGTGGTGAAGTCGATGGTGTGTATACCGCGCGCGGTCACCTCGTCGGCGATGCCGCGCCGGACCGCCGCGATCTCGTCGGCGTCGAGACCGTTCAGCGCCGCCCGGTAACCGGTGCCGGTAACGAGATTCCAGCAGAGTTCGTCGGTGGCGGGCAACAGATTCGACAGGACACGCACTTCCACGGAGTGGGTGCCTGCGTCAGTGAGCCACGCTTCGAGCGTGTGGGGAGTGTCGATCTCGCGGAGGGGTGTCCTCGCACGTAGTGATCCGCGCTCGGCGAGGTCGGGGTCGAAGCGCGATGCGACATCGAACACGACCCGTGAGTACTCCTCCAGCGATCCCTCTCGCCACACTGTCACACCCACGCGGCCGCCGTGTCGCACGAGACCGGCGAGGCGTGCGAACGCCCGGTGCATGTCCGGAAGGAAGAACACGCCGTAGGAGATCGCGAGGGCGTCGTACCCGTCGGTGGCGATGTTCGACGGCGCCTCCCAGGTCGTTACGTCCGCACACACGAAATCGATGTTCTGCAATGCTCGTGCCTCGGCGATCAACCGGGCTTTTTCGAGTAGGTCGGAAGAGATGTCGACGCCGTGCACGCGGCCCGACGGGCCGACTGCTGCCGCGATGGGGAGTGCTGACGCACCCGCGCCGCAGCATGCGTCCAGCACCGTCGCGCCCGGACCGAGTCCGAGTTGGAAGGACAATGCGTTTCCGGCCGGGCCCCATACCGTGTCGGTGAGAAGGTCGAAGGTGAGGCTCGCGTCGTCGAATGTGCGGGCCGTCTCTGCCGGATTGTCGCTCATTTCGTCAATCTACTGGCTTCGGCGACACGTGCGGGCCCGTCCCACCCTCCGCGAGGGGGACGCTCGGAAGTGTGTTTTTGACGACAATTCGTCACAATAATACGGCTGTGTGAGGTTTCCGGAATCGCGGTAATGATGCAGAACACGGCCGGATTCCGTGCGAGATGCGGGCGTGGTCACAACTCCGTGCGGGATACATCCCGGGGTGGTGTAGCGCCGAACTGTCTGCTGAGATCGCGCTGGGCCGAATTCGCATTTCGGCGCCCGTTTTGTTCGTGCCGCGAGGTTTATGTGACGACACGTCATCATAAAGGAGGAGTCGGTGGATCTACTGGTAATCCAGTCCGAGGGAGGCGGGGCGAGGAACGGGCGTGCGCACGCACTACTTCGTCGTAGTGCGTTGCTCGGTATCGCAACCGCTGCAGCGACCGCCGCGCTGGTCGCAACCGCGCTTCTGGTCCTCAGCGGGCAAGGGGCGACGAGTACGCAGCTACTGCACGACCTCGGCCACACGGCGCGGTTCGCGGCGCTTGTGCTGTTGCCACTCGTGGTGATCGCACAAGTGGGAGAGCGGGTGACCGCGCTGTCCTTGGCACTGTTCACCGCGTCGATGTTCCTGCCGGTGCTGCAGCGGCACGCCTCCGGCCTCGCGCCGATCGAAATCCTGTCCTGGGCCAACGCGGCGGTGGTCGCGGTATTGGCGATCAAGGTGGTGCGCACCGTACTCGACAGCGCGCGCCGAAGCGACGACGTTGCTGTGTGCTGACGTGCGCACCAGCCCATCGGGAATCGTCCACCTCGTACAGCACGAAGTGCGACGGACCATCACCGCCGAACTCGAGCGCCTCACCCGACGCACACAACTCGGTGCCGCCGAGGTCGACACCGTAGCCGAATCACTGGCCCGCCTGTCATCGGTGCTGGTTCTCGACCACGTTGCTGCGTGGCAAGGTGATCATCGGGTGGTGGCCGATCTGTTCGATCTGCCGACGACAAGCGAGTGCGAGGGTATTGCCATGCCGAAACTGACCGGTGGTGCCACAGTGGCGGAACACAAAGCCGTCACCAGGGCGGCAATGCTCGATGCGTTCGCGGTCGAGTTCCACGAAAATGGCTGGGAAGGCGTCAAATTGCAGACGATCGCCGAGAAGGCGGGCGTCGCGCGGACCGCGGTGTACAACTACTTTCCCGACAAGACCACGCTGCTCATGGCATGGTCCGAGCGGGAGATGACGCGCTTCATGGCGCTGGCACAGCGAGAACTGGAGGACCGGGCAGACCCTCTCGACCGGCTGCAGGTGCTGATCAAGCTCGTACTGATCGAGTTCTCGCTGCAACGGGGTGTCGGAGAGTCGGTGGCTTCGGCGCTGCCCCCGAAGGATCGTGAACAGTTCTTCACCCATATCGCACCATTGGTCGAACTTGTCGAAGCACTCCTGCGCGACGGCATGGACCATGGAGTGTTCGAGGAGGCGGACCCGACCGATACGGGCCGGCTCGTCATGGCCTGTCTGGAGACGCAACGCTCGGCCTTGATCGCCGGGGGTCGACCGGACGAGGCAGTGGCCCGGACGCTCCCGTTCATTCTCCGAGCGCTCGGAGCGTCACCGGAAGGGCAGTGACCGGAACGTCGGTCGAGTTCGTAGTACACCACGACACCTCGCCGACATTCGAACGATTCTGACGTGTGGAAAGCTGACAGCATGCCGGATCTCACGTTCTCCCGCTCACAGGTCGCCTCGATGATCGACCACACCCTGCTCAAGCCCGAAGCGTCCACGGCGGACGTGCAGGCCCTCGTCGACGAAGCCCGGGATCTCGGTGTGTACGCGGTATGTGTCTCACCGTCGATGCTGCCGGTGCGTGCGGACGGTGTGGTTGTCGCAACGGTGGTGGGCTTCCCGTCAGGTAAGCACCATTCGCTCATCAAGGGTGCCGAAGCGCGCCTCGCCGTCGAGCAGGGTGCCCGCGAGGTGGACATGGTCATCGACGTCGGAGCTGCGGTCGCAGGCGACTACAACGCTGTGCTCGCCGACATTCTCACCGTCCGCGAGGCGATCGGATTCGATCCGGTGCTCAAAGTGATCATCGAGTCGGCTGCGCTCTCCGACGAAGCGATAGTCGAAGTATGCCGAGCGGCGGAGAAAGCCGGCGCGAACTTCGTCAAGACCTCCACCGGGTTCCATCCCGCCGGGGGCGCATCGGAGCACGCGGTGCAGCTCATGGCGGAAACGGTCGGTGGGAGACTCGGGGTCAAGGCGAGCGGCGGCATCCGCACCGCGGAGGCCGCGGTGCGGATGCTCGAAGCCGGAGCGACACGGCTCGGACTATCAGGAAGCCGCGCGGTGCTCGATGACCTCGCGAGTGACCCACTCGATTGACTCCGGAGAGGCTGTCGGATCAGTTGACCCAGAGTTCCTCCACCAGCGGCGAACCCAGAGTATAGAGCTCCACACCGTGGACATTCTCGCCGTAGATGATGCCCGGTGTTGCCTTCGTGTAGAAGACTCCGACCGAGAGGTCCGCGAGACGCTCCTCGACCGTGTTGTAGGCCGCAACGCGTTCGTCGTGTGATGCGGACTCGCGCCCGCGGTCGAGTGCGTCGTCGAGCTCCGGGTCGCTGACGCCCATGAAGTTGCCGGGCGACGTGGAATGGAAGGCCGACCACAGGCCGTAGTCGGGGTCCTGGATGATCGCCGAGGTGATCGACATGTCGAAGTCGCGTGCCGCGGTGCGCGCCTGGGCGTTGGCGATATCGTGGATCTCGACCTTCACATCGACATTGTCGTAGGCGCTGAGCTGGGCTTGGACGGCTTCGGCAAGTGTCTTGCTCTCACTTGCCGGATACGACATGAACGTGAACGACACGGGCTTGCCCTCGGCGGCCAGTTCGTCGAACAGTTTCTGCGCCTCCTCGGAGTTCGTCTCGGGGAAGGGAAGGTCCTGATAGTACGGGGATTCCTCTGCGAACAGAGTTTCCGGCACGACGCCCTCACCGTTGTAGACGATGAGATTCAGATTGTCGGTGTCCAGCGCGAGCTGTACGGCCTGCCGGGCACGGATGTCGTCGAACGGAGCTCGACGATGGTTCATTGCGATGATCTGACCACCGCCGGTCGGAACTACCTCGGTGTTCAATCCCTGCGCCTCGGCAGCAGTGATGTTGTTGGCACTGGACTCGGATGCGAGATCTGCTGCACCGGTGGTCATTGCGTTCATACGCTGAGTGGCTTCGTGGGCGGTGCGAATCGTCAATGTGTCGAGGTACGGTTTGGGCGCGTCCCAGTAATCCGGGTTCTTCTCCATTTCGATCTCGCCCTGGCGCGTCCAGCGCACAACCTTGAACGGTCCGGCCCCGGCCGGATCATCGTCGAATGCCGTTGCGCCCTTCTCCAGCGCGGTGGGAGAAGCGATCCAGTTCAGCGACGTCGCAGCGATTCCCTGGGCAAATTGGAGGTTCGGCGCCACCAGGGTGACGCGGAGGGTCTCGGCATCGATCGGGTCGGTGTTCGCGATCTGACTGGCGACCCGGATCGCAGTAGACCCTGTCGCCGGTTCCTTCAGCCGGTCCCAGTTGTACTTCACCGCCGCGGCGTCGAGAGGCGTGCCGTCGGTGAAGGTCAGACCGGGCTGCAGCTTCAGATCGAAAGTGGTTCCGCCGTCGGTTGTGGAGAAGTCGGTGGCCATCTTGTATTCGATTTCGAAGTCTTCGGTGCTGTTGACCATCAGGGTGCCGTAGAGAGCATTTCCCAAGGGCGCCATATGAGCCCAGGTGTTCGACAGCTTGGCGGGGTCGAGCGTCGGCGGTTCTGCGATCTCGAGGATCGTGGCGGAGCCGCCGGCGACGGGTTCCCCGTCGTTGCCGGTGGCGTCCGCGCCGGAGGTGTCGCCACTGCCACACGCGGCGACGAACGTGAACAACGTGAGGGACAGTAGTGCGGCCGGTAACTTCCGTATTCGTCTACGGCGGATCATCGACGACCTCTCGATCAGGTTGTGGGTTGGGAGATTTCGACGAGCGATGCCCGATGGTTCTCGTGACGACTCGGATGCCGGCTGTGAGTGCGCGCGACGAGACGAATCGAGCGGAAAGATCTGCGGCCGGGGACGGCCTCGAATTCGACTGGGCGTCGGCCCTATCGGATCCGATGAGGAGCGAAGGTCAGCGCAGCGAACCACCGAGAGCGCGGAGGCAGAATTGCCACAACTGCTCTTGGACCTCCGCGACGGTGCCTGCCGCGTACGCATAGTGGTGGTACACCGAGCGGGTGAGCTCGACGATGAACCATGCGTCCTGTTCGGTGTCGGTGGACGTCACCAGGCCGGCGTTCGCGGCCGCCCGGATCTCGGTGTGGATGAGATCGACCAGGGGGCGGTCGGCCTCGGCCAGCTCCTTCGGGAAGACACGATGCAACCGCCAATGGGTCGCCACGATGAACTGGGCCAAGGTGTAGCGTTCCGGGTCTCTCGACCGGCCCCCCAACGATGCAGTGATGAAGAAGCGCAGTCGCTGCAATGGGTCGGTGAGATCGTCGGCAGCGGCGGTCATCTGTCGGCATGCGTCGCTGAGCCCGTCGCTGATGACGGCGAGGAGCAACTCGTCCTTGCTCGCGAAGTAGCGATAGAAGGTCTGGAGGGCCACTCCGGCTTCCTTCGCGAGTTCCTGGGTGGTGAACGCGTCGCCCTTCGCCTCGACGAGCCGGTGCGCCGCGTCGAGAATCGCCCGGATCTGATTCTCGACGCGCGAACGTGACCGTTGTACGGCCACGGATCGTTCGACCGCTCGTTCCTCAGCCCGGGACATGGTGTCCGATTCTAGACATCATCACGTTGGTGACAGGACCACGACCGGGATATCCCGGTCGGTGCGGGACTGGTAGAGGTCGTAGTTCGGCCACGTGTCGGTGACGATCTTCCAGAGCCGGGGCTTCTCCTCGGGCGTAGCTGTCCGCGCCAGCACCGACATCGTCCTGTCCTGTACCTGCACCTCGGCATGGGGATGGGCCTGCAGGTTCACGTACCAGAGGGGGTGCTTCGGTGCGCCGCCCTTCGACGCGACGACGAGGTAGTCGTCGCCGTCCTGGGCGAAGATCAGCGCGGAGGTCTTCGGCTCGCCCGAACGTCGGCCCGTCACGGTGAGGAGGAGCGTCGGCACACCGTTCCAGATGTAACCCTCTTGTCCGCCGCTCTCGCGGTAGACGCGGATGTGCTCGTCGCCGCGGAGGCTGATGTCCGTCTGTGTGTACTCGGTTTCGGCCATGGGCACCTCACTTCGTATCGAAGAGGACTGGGATCGCGGTGGCTCCGCGCTCGTACATCCCGACGAGTCGCGGCGGTTCGGCGGCCGGATCGAGCCGTAGCCCGGGGAGCCGGTCGAGCAAGGCGTTGATGCCCACGGTCATCTCCCCGCGCGCCACGTGCATTCCCAGGCAGATGTGGGCGCCCTGACCGAATGCGAGCGTCGACCTCGTGGGCCGGGTGATGTCGTATTCGTCGGGTCGTTCCCATCGCTCGGGGTCGCGGTTCGCCGCACCGACGCACAGGTGGACGACCGAGCCCTTCGGGATGTCCTGCCCGTAGAACTCGATGTCCTCGGTGACCCACCGTGAGAACATCGGGTCGGTGGGCATCCACCGCAGCGTCTCCTCGATCGCTGCGCGCAACCGGCCACGATCGTCGCGCACCGCCTCGAGCACGTCCGGACGTTGCACCAGTGCCGTGATCGTGGTGCCCATCTGCTTCCACGTGGTGCCCGAGCCCGCCGCGAGCAGCAGTTGCGAGAAGGTGTGGATCTCTTCGTCCGAGAGGCGTTGTGTGGCACCGGATTCGTCGGTGCGCTCGGCCTGGACGAGAACACTGATCAGATCGTCCTGCGGCTCCTCCCGCCGGGCGGTGATGATCGGATCGAGGATATCGATGATCTTCTGCCGGTCGCGGGTCAGGGCCTCGCGGATGTCGAGGGCCTGCTCGATCGGCACACCGAAACTGCCGGTGATGGTGAGAACCGGGATGGCAGCGCAGAAGTCGACGTTGAGCTCGGCGTGTCCATCGTCGACGAAGCCGTCGATGAGCAGGTGAACCGCTTCCTCGATCCAGTTCCGGATCCACCACTCGGCATTCGACGGGAGGAACGACGGCTGGACGAGACTGCGGTACTGCCGGTGCTGGCGTCCGCCCATCGACAACATGCTCTTGTGCAGCAGCGAACCGGACTCGGGATCGACATCCACGGCCTCGGGAGAAGACGCGAACACCTTCGGGTTCCGAAATGCCTCGTTGCATGCTTCGAAGCTGAACACCGAGAAGTGGTCTCGGTCGGGAAACGGGAGCCCCTGGAACATCAGTGGATCCGATATCCCGGTGAGCTCGTGGACGGTACCTCGGTGGACCGGCTTCTCGCTGCGGAGTCGATGCCAGATCGGGTACGGATCCTCGGAGAACTTTCCGCCGGTGGCCTCGTTGTACGACCCTTGCAGGTCGAACAACTCGCGTACCCGGTCTCGGTCGAGCGATGTGGTTTTCATCGTGCGACGTACCCTCCATCGACGGGCAGGACGACACCGGTGACGTTCTTCGACATGTCGGATGCCAGATACAGAATCGCTTCCGCACAGTCCTCGGCGGTGATGAACCGCCCGAGGGGATGCTGGGTGGCGATACGGTCGGTGACCTCGGAGCGTGCACCCATTTCCGGATCCAGTCCGCCCGCGGTCATGAATCCGGTCAGCGGCATCCCCGCGGGGGCGATGGCGTTGACCCGAATACCGTGAGGTGCGCCCTCGATTGCCACCGCGCGCGTCAACTGGTGTACGGCACCTTTGGTTGCGCCGTACACCGAACCGCCCCACGCGACGAGTCCGGCGACCGACCCGGTGTTGACGATCGCACCGCCCGAACCCTGCTTCTTGAACTGCAGGACGGCATGCTTGCTCCCGAAGAAGACGCCACCCAGATTCACCCCGACCAGGCGCTGGAAGTCCTCGCGGGTGTGTTCCTCGAAGGTTGCGCCCAGTCGTGGAGTGGGGATCCCGACATTGTTGACGAGGATGTCGAGTCGGCCGTACTGCTCGACCGCTGCCCGCACCATCGCTTCGACCTGGTCTTCGTCGGACACATCGGCCCCGACCGCCGTTGCGGCGCCGCCGTCGGCCTCGACTAGACGGACGGTTTCTTTCGCCTGATCGGCATCGATGTCGGCGCACACGACCCGTGCGCCCTCTTCGGCGAGGCGCAAGGCGGTCGCGCGGCCCACTCCCGAGCCCGCTCCCGTAACGATGGCGGATTTGTCTTCGAGCAATCGATTCATGGCATATTCCTGTTCGGTTCCTTGTTCGGGCGGAGCAAGGTCAGACTCCGGCCAGGACCGGGGGCTGCGCCGGAGTGAAGCGGTACAGCCGCTCGGCATTGCCACGCAGAATCTTGTACTGCTGTTCGGTCGTCAGATGCTCGATCTGCTTCTTGACCACCGAGATGCAGTTGGGCCACGTCGAATCGGAGTGCGGGTAGTCGGTCTCGCACATGATGTTGTCCTCGCCGATCTCGTCGATGCTGGCGATTCCGTGATGATCCTCGATGAAGCAACCGAAGATGTGCTTTCGGAATACTTCCCGAACATCGAGGTTGTCCAGATCCAGGTCGTTGTTGCCGTGGTCGCTCCACTGCGCACCGCGCTGGATCCAGTACCGCTGCTTGTCGAGTACCTGCTCGGCACGTTCGAGAAAGTACGGCACCCAGCCGATCTCACCCTCGGACAACGCGATCTTGAGGTTGGGGTAGCGCTGGAACATGCTGCTGAACAGCCACGTCAGCATTGCTCCCGAAGTCCGTGTCGCGCCCCATGCAAGATTGGCCAGGAACGGCGAATCCTTCGAGACTCGCGGCACCGTGGATGACGAGCCGACGTGCATCGAGACCACCATCTCGAGATCGTTCGCGGCAGCCATGACCGGGTCCCAGTAGCGGTCCTTGTCGTGAATGGTGGGCAGACCCAGCGGTTCGGGGTTCTCGGAGAAGGCGAAGGTCGTGGCGCCCTTGGCGGCGCAGCGTTCCATCTCCTTCGCCGCGAGGGCGGGATCCCACAATGGGATGAGGATCAACGGAATGAAACGGCCCGGAGCGGCGCCGGCCCACTCCTCGAGGTGCCAGTCGTTGTAGGCCTGCAGACAGGTGAATCCGAACTCGCGGTCGCTGGCTTCCATGAACATCTGACCGCAGAAACGGGTGACCGTCGGGAACGACAGCGACGCGAGGATGCCGGCCTTGTTCATGTCCTCCACACGGGCGAGCGGGTCGTAGCAACCGGGGCGCATCTCGTCGTAGTTGAGGGGTTCGGGGCTGAACTCCTCCTTGGACTTGCCTGCGACAGCGCTCAGACCGCTGCTCGGGAACTTCTTGCCGTCGTAGACCCAGACGTCCATCCCCGTCTTGTCGTCCTTGATCATGTGGGGTGCACGATCGCGGTCTTTCTTGGCGACGCGATCGACCCACAGGTTGGGGGGTTCGAGGATGTGGTCGTCGACCGAGACGAGCCAGTCCAGGTTGAGGTTCGGGGTGCCGTTCGATGTGGTCATTGTGCGAGCTCTCCAATCGACATGTGCTTGACTTCCTGGAATTCGCGGATGCCCTCGGGGCCACGTTCGCGTCCGAGTCCGCTCTGCTTGTAGCCCCCGCTGGGTGCGAGTGCGCTGAAAACGGTGGTGTTGACGTTGACGGCGCCCGCGCGGATCCGGCGAGCGACTGCGACTGCGGTAGCGGTGTCGGCGCCGTAGACCTGGCCGGACAGCCCGTAGACGCTGTCGTTGGCGATCCGCACTGCGTCGTCGACGTCTCGGTAGCCGATCACCCCGAGAACGGGTCCGAAGATCTCTTCCTGCGCTGCCGGGTTGGCGTTGTTCGGCAGATCGAGGACGGTCGGCTCGAAGTAGTAACCCCGATCGAATCCTTCCGGTCGCTTGCCGCCGGTCCGGACCTTGGCGCCCTGTTGTTCTGCGAGTTGCACGAACTGCTCGCACTTGGATCGTTGCGCTGCGCTGATCACCGGACCCATCAGTGCGGTCGGATCGGTGGGGGATCCGACCTTGATCGAGTTGTACGCGGCGGCAACGCGCTCGAGTACCTCTTCCTTGTGCTCCTCAGGGACGAGCATGCGTGTCGCCGCGACGCACGCCTGCCCTGCGGTGCGTGCCACGACGCCCATGGCGCCGATGCCGACCCGCTCGAGCGCGTCGGGCAGGTAGATCTGTGCCGATTTGCCGCCGAGTTCGAGGGAGAGGCGTTTCACCGTCGGGGCCGCCTGCGCGATGATATTGCGTCCGGCGACGGTGGATCCGGTGAACGAGACCATGTCGACCGCGGGATGGGTCGTCAGCAACTGCGCGCCCTCGGTGCCTTCCTCGGCGACCACGCTCAGTACGCCGGGCGGCAGGCCTGCGGCGTCGGCGGCATGTCCGAAGATCAGCGACGAGATCGGAGTGAGGGGACTCGGCCTCAGGATCACCGAGTTTCCTGCCATGAGTGCGGGGATCAGCTTCTGCAGGGCCATGATCAGTGCCGCGTTGTACGGGGTGATCGCGGTGACGACTCCGACCGGTTCGTGCCGGAGGATACTGAGTGCAACCCGTCCCCGTGTCAGATCGTCGACCGGAACCGGCGTGGCCTCTTCGTGTCGCATCGACTGATAGAGGTCGATGGTCTGACGGGCGATGGATATTCCCGTGCGGCACTGGGTTTCGTCGGCAAACCGCACGGGCTGCCCGGCTTCGGCGACCAGGGTGTCGACCAGGGTCTCGTGGTTCGCCTCGAGGTGGTCGATCAGTGTGTGCAGAACCTGGGCTCGGTCGAGGGGTGTGCGCTGCGCCCACACTCCGTCGTCGAAGGCGGTCCGGGCGGCGAGAATCGCGCGTTCGACTTCGGCGACGGGTGTCGCGCTGACATCGGCTACGTGGGTTTCGTCGGCCGGATTCTCGACTGCGATGACCTGGTCGCCGGTGACCCATTCACCGGCCACATAGGTACGACGTTCGGTGAGGATACTCAATTCGTCCCCCTTTTCCCTGCTAGTAGTAGAACATAATTCTCGTTAGGACAACAGCATGATTGCAATTTGTTGAACGATGATGTGTCAGAAGTGTTCGGCGGAGTACACGACGGCACCGCCGTAGTGTGGCGAAGAATGGCAGGCGACAGCGGTTGTCATGCCCTCGCGTCCCCGAACACCTGCGCGCCCGGAGAGTTGGAGATAGCACTCGAGCATCTGCGGCACGCCGTGCATCCGGCCGTTGCCGAGCGCACCGCCCCCGGACAGTGCCGGAATCGCACCGGGCCGGTCGCTGTCGATACCGCCTTCCTCGACGAATCGGTGAGCCTCGCCCGCTGGGCACAGGCCCAGGGATTCGAGCCAGAACCATACGAACGGGGAGAAACCGTCGTAGACCTGGGGTAGATCGATCTCCCTCATGCCGATCCCGGAGGACTCCTCGAGGCGACGTACCAACTCGGCTCCTGCGCCGAGGATGTCGTCCAGCGGCCAGTGGAGGGGGAGTCGTCGTCGCGAAGGTATTCCGTTCGCATATCCGGCGATGTACACCGGCGGGTGCGGGAGGTCCTTCGCGCGCTCGGCGCTCGTGAGCACGAATGCGGCCACGCCGTCAACGGGGATATCGCAGTCGAACCTGCACACCGGGTCGAACAGCGCTGGCGCAGAGAGGTAGTCGTCCCGGTCGAGTGGACGGTTGTACCAGTACGACCACGGGATCCGCGCCCCGTTCTTCCGGGCCTCGGTGACCACGGCCGCCATGGATTCCGGTTTGGCTCCGTACCGCTGCAGATACTCGTTGTACGGCAGGGCGATCATGGCCAGCGGACCGAAGAAACCCTGGGGCGCGGTCCACTGCTGCGGGCCGTGCACCTCCTGCATCGGATTACCGTGATAACTCCCCGTGGGGTTGTGCAGCGTGCGGTGCACGATGACGTAGTCGGCGGCGCCACTGGCAATCGCGTTGACGGCCATCGACACCGAGCCGGTCAGCTGGCCGATCCCGTCGAACCCTGCGACATAGCGCGGGGTGCCGCCGAGACGCCCTGCCAGCCACGCGGACGACACGGTGCTGACGCCGTCCTCCGCGAGGCGACCGCTCGCGCTCGGTAACAGACTCGAACTGACATAACCGTCGATCTGCGCGAGTTCGAGTCCGGCATCTGCGACGGCTGCGCGGGCCACGTCGACGGTGAGGGCACCGAGCGTGCGACCGGCAGTGCGTCGAATATCGCTTTGCGCGTAGCCGACGATCGCCACCTCGTTGCGAGCGAAACCGCTCATGACGCGACCTCGAAGGCAGGAACCGACACCTCGGGGGTCAGCTGCTCGAACGCTGCGACGACCGGCGTCCCGATTCGGAGTTCGACGTCGGGTCCGTCGAGCAACCGGCCGATCAACCGGAGTTCGGACTGCTCGGCGAGTTCGACGTCGACCAGGACGAACGGGAGGTCGTCGAATCCGGGGAGGAAGGATTGGCGGACGGTCGTCCACGATCGTACGGTGCCGTGCCCGCTCACAGGAACGAATTCGAAAGCGGGATCGGTGGATCCGCAGTTCGGGCACACGCTGTCGGGCGGGTGAGCGAAAGCGCTGCACTCCCGGCAGCGCGCCAACTCGAGACGATGTTCCGCTGCCGCGGCCCAGTACGGTGCCGACGTCGCGTCGGCCACCGGCAGGGGGCGGTGTGTCTTCGCTTCGTGTGCCGTCACGGGATGACACCTTTCTCGGCGAGCGACCCGATCCGTTCCCAGTCGTAGCCGAGTTCGAGCAGTACGGCTTCGGTGTGCTCACCGTGCTCGGGGGCCCGTCGCAGGATGGGAGGCTCCTGATCCAATTGGACCGGGACCGCGGGCAACCGGTAGGTGTGCCCGTCATCGAGCCGGACCTCGCCGACGTAGCCGTTGGCCGCGACCTGCGGATCGTCGATCACATCGTGCACCGACTGCACCGGCGCCCACGGGGCGTCGAGCTCGGCGAGGATCTGCTTCCACTCGTCCAGCGTGTACTTCGCGAAGATTCCGTCCAGTTCCTCGACGCACGCCGCACTGTTCTCCCGCCGTGCGGCCATGTCGACGAACCGGGGATCGTCGATGAGGTCGTCGCGTCCGATGAGGCGGGCGAATGCCGGCCAGTATCGATCTCCCTGCAGGAACATCAGCTGGATGTGCCGAAGATCCCGGGTCCGGTATGTCCCGGTGAGCGGATTGACCTGCGGCCCACGGTCTGTAACCGGCATCACGTCGCCGCCGTTGAGCGCGACGAGCAGGTCGGACGACAGCATCCACATCGCGGTGGCGAGCAACGAGACATCGACGACGGTGCCCGCGCCGGTCTTCTCCCGCTCGTGCAGCGCGGTCGAGATTCCGAATGCAAGGGCCATCGCGCCGTTGCGGTCACCCATCGCGCCGCGCTGGCTGATGGGGTAGTCGCGTTCAGTGGGGGTGAGCGTGTGACCGACTCCGCCGCGTGCCCAGAAGGCGGAGCTGTCGTATCCGGGCTTGTCGGAGTCGGGTCCGCGGGCACCGAACCCGTGCCCGCGCGCGTAGATCAGGCGCGGATAGCGCCGACGAAGGGTCTCCGCGTCCAGGCCGAGGCGAACGAGTGCACCCGGACGGAGGCTGGTGATGAACACGTCCGCCGAGGAGAGGAGTTCGTGCAGGACAGTGATCCCCTCGTCGCTCCGGACATCAAGGGCGATGGAGCGTTTACCCCGGTTGGCCAGTGCCATCGAAAGGTTGGGGCCACCTCGATCAGCACCGATACCCTGGGTCGCGAGGCCACGGTACGGATCGCCCTCGGGTGGCTCGATGCGGACGACATCGGCGCCCCAGTCGGCGAGCAGCGCCGCGGCGACGGGCACGAACACCCATTGCGCGAGCTCGACGACGCGGACTCCGTCGAATGCACGCGGCGCGGTATTCGCTTCCTGCTCAATCATTGCTCTTTGCTCCCAGGGTGCGGCACGTGACGGTGATGGCGCCGGTAGGGCAACCGGACGCGGCGACCTCGACATCCGATACATCCGTCACGATCGGGCTCGTCACCTGGGCAGCAGCGTCGCTGCCCATGGCGAAGATGTCTGCGGCATACGAAACGCAGACCCCCGATCCCATACAGATCTCACGATCGAGTTCGACCACGTACTGTTCTTCAGGCATGTGTCGTCTCCGGTACATCTTGTAGTGCAGCATCTGCGACGAGCTTCCGAATTCGGTTCTTCTGAACCTTTCCCGACGCGGTGCGCGGGAAGTCGTCCACCCGGTGCAGTTCTTCCGGCCACTTCTGCCGTGCCACACCCGCGGCCGCGAAGTGTGCCTTGACCTCGTCGAGTGTGGGCATCGACTGTCCCTCTCCGAGTCGCAGGACCGCTGCGACACGCTCGCCGAGACGCGGGTCCGGTGCGGCGACGACGACGGCCTCGACGACGGAGGACATGGTGAGCAGTGTGTCCTCGACCGCTGCTGCGCCGATGTTCTCACCACCGCGAATGATGAGATCGGACATGCGATCGGTGATGGTCAGGTAACCGTCGTCGTCGAGAGTTCCGACGTCTCCGGTGTGATACCAGCCTTCGTCGTCGAATGCGCGGGCGGTCAGGGACTCGTCGGTGTATCCGAGGCACAGATCGGGACCGCGGCTGACGATCTCGCCGTCCTCGGTCAGGCGGATCTCGACGCCCGGCCGCGGGCAACCATCCGTCAGAAGACGCTTGTCTTCCGGTGCGGTGGTGGCGGATCCGGTGATCGAGGGGTGCTCGGTGCTCCCGTACGAGCGCGTGACGACGAGACCGAGATCGGTCAGGCGGCGTGGGACGGACGCGGGTACGGTGGATCCACCTAGGCCGATCGGGCCGAAGAAGCGTAGATGGTCTGGCGCGAAATCGGGATGGTCGAGCAGGCTGGTGACGAAATACGGTGGGCCACCACCGATCGCTACGCCATCGGAGTCCATGAGCGAGATGACCCGGGTGGGGTTCCACTCGTCGCACATGTCGGCGGGGATCGCGTCGAGGACGGGGAACAGAACCGCGCCCAGCATCCCGATGAAATGCCCGACAGGCAGGGCGGTGAGCTGGCGCCCGCGACCGGGTTCGTAGTTCGACATCAGTTGCCGCGTCTCGCAGATGAGTGTCTGATGAGTGTGAATGACGCCCTTGGGGTTCCGGGTGGTGCCGGAGGTGTATGCGATGAGCGCGGGGGCTGCGGGGTCCACCTCGGCGACGTCCTGCAACGGCTCATCGGCGAGCAGATCGTCGAAGTCTCGGCTCTGCGGTGAGCGAAGAGACGGGGAGAGCCCGACCACGCCGACGATCGGTACGTGCGCGCTCGCTTCCGGAGAGTACGTCATGCGCCCGAACTGGGATGCCGTGATGAACACCTGAGGTTCGGAATCTTCGAGAATGAAGCCGAGTTCCTTCGAACCGTAGAAGTGGACGATCGGCACCGTCACCGCGCCGAGCAGGGCGGATGCCCAGAAAGTTGCGGCGGCTTCCATCCAGTTCGGCAATTGCATTGCGATGACGTCGCCGGGACCGATCCCGCGGGCCTTCAGGCCCGCCGCGAGTCTGCGTGCGACGAGTTCGACCTCGGCGAAGGTCCCCTTGTACGGACGGACGTCCGAATGCACGTGAAATCCCATGTCGGGGTGCTTGTTCAGCCCGTCTGCGAGAATTTCTCCGAGTGTCTCGCGGGTCCACCACCCGTTTTCTTCGTAGTGGCTGCGCAGAGGCGGGGGGATTTCGCGGACAATCGAACTCAGTCGATTCGTAACCAACGTTTTCACAACACCTTTCACAGATGCATGGTCGAGATCAGCGCGCGGCATAGAGAGAGGCTGTTGCCGCGTATGCGCAATAGATGCATGTCGAGGTAGAACGTGATTCTTGCTCAGACTGCCATGATTCTCATCCGGATTCAATACCGGGTCGGTGTGTCAGTGAGGAGTCGAGAACAAATCGGGGGAGAGGGCGTCGTGATCGGCAACCGCGGTGCCGAGGCGGTGCAGGAGGATTTCGATCAGCCGTGGCTCCACCTTGACGGTGATACCCCAGAGGTAGAGGCCGCGCACCATACCTCGTCGGAGCGCGCGTCGTGCGGCATCGACCTGTGGTGGCTCGATACCGTGCGAGGCAAGGCAATCGAGGTAGTGAACGAGAAGATCGTCCTCGGTGCGGCGCCGTTCCTCCGGCGACAGTGCGGTCGCGATATGGGTGCCGACGTCCATGTACCACATGCCACGTTGGACGAGTTGCCAGTCGACGAGGCTCGGTCGGCCCTGTCCGTCGAGATAGATGTTGCCGACATGCGCGTCGCCGTGGATCACGCACCAGTCGGAGGTCTCGTACTCGGCCGCGAGGGCGTCGACGAGGCCCAGATAGGCGGAGACGAGCCGAGAGGCGTCCTTCAGTTCGGCGGGAACTCGTATGCCGTTCGGTCCGTGGAAGTTCCGGTCGATACGTGCGGTGATCTCCTCGGTGCCCATTGCTCGGATGGCGCCGGTGAGTCGGGGTGCCAGCCACTGCTGGTGTTCCCACTTCGGCTTACCCCACGTGGCGGCGTGCAGTGTGGCGTACTCTCCGAGGCTTTCTGCCACCTGGTCGGCGGTGTAGCTGCTGGCGGCATCGAGGAAGATGCTGTTCTGGCTGACGATGTCCTCGGTGATCACGACGCCATGGCGGGTGTCCGGATCGAAGTCCGCGTAGTGGCTTCGCAGGGTGCGCGCTCCGATGTGGTCGCGGAGATCGCGATAGAACAATGCTTCGGGTTCGCCTGCGGCGCGGGTGGTCCGGCCTTCTTCGTTGAAGTAGCCCTTGACGCAGAGCTCGGAGGGCAGGCCTTCGGGGAGTCCTCCGGCGCACTCGATCGTGAAGCGCGCATTGGTGGATACGCGGTCCACGATCGGACCGAGCTTCGCGGCCGTGACTTCGATCCCCGGGAACCTGGGCTGCAGCGCCGCTGTAAGCCACCGGGGGGAGAGGGCTTCGTCGAGGGTGTCGGGAACGGCGATGGTCATACGACACGCCTCGATCCATTTGTCCTGCAAGAAGTAGAATGTGATTTCGCCATGACAAGAATGTAGTACTTCTTATGGCGAGAGTCACACTCTTTTTTTGAAGGTCCTGCTCGCGCAGGTCAGGAGAGCAGACCGCAGCTTCCCTGCTGCTGAGGTTGCTGCTGGCCCTCCGGTGCCTCCGGCATCACGAAGTGTCCGCCTTCGAGTGTCATCTGTACGCCGGAGTCGGCGACCTTCACCTCGGTGGCCTGCATGCCCAGCGGATACTGCTGCAAGCCGGAAGTGAGGATCTCCACCACGCCGTCGACGAGTGCCGTCGGCAGGCCGATCCCGAAGAGCGACGCATCGGTGGTTTCCACCGCGACCGTTCCATTGCTCACCACCGGCCGCGCGGTGAACTCGGCGAGCCCTTGCCCGCCGACGGTGAAGGTCAACGTGCCCGCCGACTCGTCGGCGGTGACATCGGTGACGAGTGCGCCCACCGACTGGCTCTGCACCGTCGCGAGGATCCCGCTCGTAGGCCAATCGATTTCGGCGCGGGAGCTACCGATCGTCCCTGCGCCCTCGGCGGAATCGCGCAGATCGACGTCCTGAACCTCGGCGTGCACCTGCATCTGCTGCGCGGGGCCGAACGCGGTGTCGTCGCTGTCGAATCTCACCGACGGCACCTGGCGATCGAGTAGTTGCAGGAGCACCGGTTTCCAGCTCAGGTCGACGTCGACCCCGGTGCCGAGTTCGCTCTCGAAGGATTGGGCGAGGCATGTCGTTGCGCGATTGCGCACGTAGACCTCGGCGCCCACCAGGACCGCGACAAGCGCGGCGATGACGATGACGGCGATCATGGCGAGGCGGCTGCGCTTCGGTTGCGTCATGGGGCCGATTGTTCCCGACGAGTCTGAAATTCCCATGAGCAGACACGTACCAACTGGGTGAATAATGTGAGCTTCGACACATTCGTTGGGTACTGTGGGCGCCATGACTGGGTGGACGGATTCAGAGTACGGCGCATCCGGGCGGGCGGATGCAGATGAGCTGCTTCGGCGCCTGGCGGTGACGCAGGCCGGCTTCTTCACCGCCCGCCAAGCCGTGGGGCACGGCATCACGGCCGAGCAGTTTTCCACGCGGGTCGATTCCGGGCAGTGGCTGCGGGTGGAGTGCGAACTTTTCCGCCTCGGCGACAGCCCACCGACCAAGTTCGACGAGTTCGCGCAATGGTGCGCATGGTACGAGGGCACCGCCGTGGTCTCGCATCAGAGCGCCGCAGACCTCCACGGAATGGGACACCTGCAGCCCAGATTCCTGCACCTGTCGACGGTCGACCAGCGGACGGTGCCGAGCAACCGACTGGCCTTGCATCATCGCGAACTCGCCTCTTCCGACGTCGAACTGGTGGGGTGTTTCCGGGTCACCACGCCTGCCCGCACTGCCGTGGATCTCGCCGCCGGTGGTGTGTCGCAGGAGGTTCTCGACGAACTCGTCGGAGACGCGATCACTCTCGGCCGGGCAGACGCCGATGATCTGCACGCTGCCGTTGCCGGCCAGCCGACCGCCGTCGCCGATCGCATCGAACTGGCGTTGCTCTCGGCGGACTGACCGGCATCCCGGTTCAGTGCGGCGCCACCGTGCTCCACGGCACGGTGAGAATACAGTCGCGCACCCGGCGTCGCTGCTCCTGCACCTCGAATCCCTGATTTCGGAGTAGATCCAACGTCGCGCGCCACCGAAGGCGGGGACCGAACGCCGAGTGCGGTGCGGAGGTCGCCCACGCGCGGTCCGCAGCCGTGAGCAGTTCATGGATCGGCTCACCCGGCACATTGTGGTGGATCAGCGCTTTGGGGAGTCGCTCTGCGAGGTCCGACGGACAGTCGACGTGAAACGGGCTCCACGCCAGGGTCAGGGTACGTGGGCCTTGCTCGTCGAGCAGCACCCACGCGCAGCGGCGACCCAGTTCGTCGCATGTGCCGTCGATGATCAACCCACCAGGTGCCAGTCCCGCGCGCAGTCGCGCCCACGCCGGGGCCACCGCCTCTTCCGGATACTGGCGAAGAACGTTGAATGCACGGATCAGCGCCGGCCGCAGGCCCGCCAGTTCGAAGCCGCCACGGGCGAACTCCACCCCGTTCCGTCCCGGAACCACGCGCTCGGGGTCGATTTCGAGGCCGACCACGCGCAGGTCGGAACGTACTGTGCGCAGACGCGCAGCCCATTCGAAAGTGGTCACTGGCATCGCTCCGTAGCCGAGATCGACCGCCAGTGGGTTCGGAGTCTGCGTCAGCATGCGTGTCGTAGCGGGCTCGTGCACCGTCCAGCGATCGCTGCGCCGCAAGCGATTGATCCCCGTGGTACCGCGGGTGACGACGCCTTCCGGGGGCCGTCCGACCGCTGTGTTCTGTGACCGCACCGTCCTACTGCCGCGCGAGCCAGTCGGCGGTGATCGCCGCCTCGGTGCGGAACACTTCGACGAGATTGCGCAGGATCATCTCTTCGAGCTTGCCGCCGATGAACGGCAGATCGACCTTCGCGGCCGACGAGGTCCGCAGTGTGCACCCGGGCGCGCTCTCGAACAGCGTCATGGTGCCGGAGAGGCTTCCCGGGCCCGCGGGGATCGAGGCCTCGTAGCGACCTGTCGCCGTGCCATCGAACGGGCCGTACGACTCCGTGCGCGTGATGATCATGTCCTTCTTGATGACCGTCTGCGCGATCTCCGGCAGTTCCGACCGGGGTATCACGTGGTGTAGGACGAGATCGATACCGCTGTCGGTGACGGTGAACTCCTCCACGTGGTTCTCCGAGTACTTCCGCATCTCCGACATGCGGGCTTCCCAATGATCGGGGTCGGACAGCGCCGAATAGACCCGCTCCGGGGAATACGGAAAGCGGGCAGAGTAGTCGCTATGGCGTGCCACGGCAGGCCAGCGTACCGGCCTGCGCGCGGTCCGGAAAATCGTCCGCGGGCGCAGACCGGTCGATCGAGCCCTAGGTCAGGACTGCTGCGCGCGACCGAGCCAGTCGGCGGTGAAGGCTTTCTCTGCGTCGAACAATCCGACCAGTTCGTCGACGATCATGCCCTCGATCTTGGACCCGAGGAACGGGATCTTCACCTCGACCGTGCCCTCGATCAGGACTATGGACCCGGCGTCGTCGGGAATGAGCATGAGGGTGCCCTCGACCTTGCCGGGCATCCCTTCGACACCGGCGGAGAATCGGCCCTGCGCCCGATCACCCTCCAGAGCGCCCCACGCTTCGTGGCGTCGAATGACGAGATCGCCCGGACGGATGTTCGTCACCACCGCGGGGAGATGCTCCGCGGGGATCGCCTGATGGAGGTCGAGTTCGATCGTGCCGTCACCGGTCGTTGCGCTCTCGACAGCCGCGCCAGGGCCGCCGGCCTCCGCGAGGCGGCTGTCCCAGTACCGCGGGTCGACGAATGCCGCATGCACTGCCGCAGGCGGAAACGAGTAGTGCGTCGAGTGGTCGATAGGGCTGCCCATATCCGGCACGCTACCGTTTGCAGGTGCTTGATCCACGTATCAGGGCCCGGCTCGTCGACGCGGGAGCTGCAGTCACCGAATCCGTGCCTCTGTCGACGCTGACGACATTGCGGCTCGGCGGGCCCGCCCGCTACCTCGCCGACTGCACCTCGACCGACACGTTGATCGACGTGATGCGCTGTCTCGACGCCGAGAAGATCCCGGTCCTCGTTCTCGCGGGCGGGTCGAATCTGGTGATCGGTGACGGCGGATTCGACGGCGTGGTCGTCAAGATCTCGAACCCACGTGTCGACCTCGGGAGCGGAACGGTCCGCGCCGAGGCGGGAGCGGTATGGGACGACGTCGTGGCACGCACCGTCGCGGCCGGACTCGGGGGTCTCGAATGCTTGTCCGGCATCCCGGGCTCCGCCGGCGCGACCCCCGTGCAGAACGTCGGGGCGTACGGCGTCGAGGTCGGGTCGGTGCTGCGGCGCGTGAGACTCCTGGACCGGTGCAGCGGCGACGCCGAGTGGGTCGGTCCGGAGGCTCTCGGGCTCGGGTACCGAACGAGCATCCTCAAACATTCCGATGAGGCGCTCGTTCTCGAAGTCGAACTCGAGGTGCGTTCCGACGGATCCAGCGCTGCCCTCGGCTACCGCGAACTGGCGGCGTCGCTCGGCGCCGACGAAGGGGACCGACTTCCCGCCGCACAGGTGCGTGACCGGGTGCTCGCGCTGCGTCGGGGCAAGGGCATGGTGCTCGATCCCGACGACCACGACACGTGGAGTGCAGGTTCGTTCTTCACCAATCCGATCGTCCCCGACGACCGGTTGCCGGGGGTTCTCGCGGCGATCACCGAGCACGTCGGCATGGACGTTCGAATTCCACGGTACGACGCGGTGGGGGGAACGAAACTGTCGGCGGGATGGCTCATCGAACGCGCCGGGTTCGTGAAGGGCTTCCCGGGGAGCGAGGCGGCTGCGCGCTTGTCGACGAAGCACACGCTGGCGTTGACCAATCGAGGATCAGCGACCACCGCGGATCTTGTGACCCTCGCCCGCGAGGTGCGCGACGGTGTCGAGGATGTGTTCGGCGTGCGGCTGCACCCCGAACCCGTGACCGTCAACTGCGTGATCTGACCTCACCAGCGGTTGCGGACCTCTTCGGCGAACCCGAGGAGGTTCTCGACCTCGATGCGGGTGCCGTCATCGAGCAGTACGAATCCGGTGTAGCGGCCGAAAACCTGGTGCTGTGTCGAGCGGATGGCGACGGCATTGACGTCTGCGGCGCGGTCGAGGATGGGATCGAATTCCATCTCGAAGCGGTTGTCGCTGCTCGTGAACCGCCACGGTGCGCCGTCGTAGGTGTCGGCAGGGCGATGGAAATGCACGCGGTCGAGCTTGTGGGCGACTCCGTCGTGGAACACCATGTTCTCGGACGCCGCCGTGGTGTCGCCGAAGCCGTAGCCGATGTTGAATCCGAACGGGGCGGCATCGACGACCCCGGATGCCGAACCCCAATACCAGGTGTTGTCGTAGGTCCACACCCCGCGCCCCCAGTCGAAAACCCCGAATGCGCTCGTAGCGTCGAACTCGTGGGTCACGTGGTCGACCCTGATCGACCCCCACGCAGGCAGGCAGTTGATCTTCTGGTTGTAGTAGAAGGCCTTCGGTGCGCGTGGGAACGGAGTGGCGATCGCCATCCGGTCCATCGGTGGCTGTGACAGCAGCAGCTCACCGGACAACCCGCGGCCACCGTCGAAGCCCGGATGATCGACGATCAGGCGCCGCGCCTGCCCCTCGTTCCGGTACTCGATCCGCATCGCGCCGCGGTGGATCACGACGTCTCCGGTATCGGCGCTGCCCGGCATGCCCATGCGTCCGAGGGGAAACGGGACGAGCTTGTTCTCGGTCACCTCCGTGCGGCCCGCCAGATCGAGCCAGCTGATACCGAGCAGACCGACGTATCCGTTGTCGGCGACGGTCAGCGCGATGCCGTATGGGCCCGCGTCACCATCGGACAGGACGCAGTAGTAGTCCCATTCCTTGATCCGCAGCTTCGAGGCCGCGACACGCTTCCGCTCGTACGTACGGACTTCGCTCGTCGCCCAGCCGGCTTCTGCGAGGATGCCGTTCTCGTCGAGCAGGGGACCGGGAGACAGGCGTTGTTGCTGCATACCTCGCGAGACTACTGCCGCGAGACGACCGTCAGTCGGCGGTGCGGTTGAACCGTCCCGCACTTGCCTGATCTCGGGGCCTGACGATGATCTGATCGAGGTTCACATGCGACGGCCGCGACGCGACGAATCCGATGATTTCCGCGATGTCCTCCGCGACGAGCGGCGTGATGCCCTCGTAGACCTTGTCGGCACGCTCCTGATCGCCCTCGAAGCGAACCAGCGAGAACTCCGTCTCGACGGCACCGGGCGCGATCTCCGTCAGGCGGACGGGCTTGCCGAGCAGTTCCCCGCGCAGCGTGCGGTGCAGGACCGCCTGCGCATGCTTGGCCGTTGTGTATCCGGAGCCGTTGTCGTACGCCTCGAATGCGGCGACCGACGTGATCGTGACGATCAGTCCGTCACCCGAATCGATGAGCTTGGGAAGCAGAGCCTTGGTGATGCGCAGGGTGCCGATGACATTGGTTTCCCACATCCATCGCCAGTCGTCCTCGACAGCGTCGAGGACCGTGGCGAGGCCCTTCGCACCACCGGCGTTGTTGACCAGCACGTCCACGCGCGGCAGTACCGTCGTGAATGCTTCGACGGAGTCCTCGTCCGTGACATCCAGTTCGAGGGCCGTGCCTCCGATTTCGTCGGCCAGCTTCTGCAGACGATCGAGGCGTCGCGCGCCGACCACCACGTGATAGCCCTGCGCCGCGAGGGTGCGCGCGGCGGCTTCTCCGATGCCGGAGGAAGCTCCGGTGACGACGGCAATGCGGGACTCGGCAGTAATGGTCATACGCCGAATCGTAGTGCGGGTGGTGCAAGCGTGCCCGGCCGATTCTCCGACAGCTCCGAGCAGCATGCTTGCCATGCGGATCGTCGTAACCGACACTAACGTCGTCTGCTATGACGACGAGTCGCGGGCGCTACAGCTCGGGAGAGCGGACTCGCATCCGTCTGATCGAAACCGCGGAGAAGCTGTTTGCGCGGCGCGGATATGACGGGGTCACTCTCGCCGATATACGGAAGGCTGCAGGCCAGCACAATTCGTCGGTCATCGGTTACTACTTCGGTACGAAGGACGGATTGCTGGACGCGGTGGCCGACCATCGGTTCCCCGCGGTCGATGCCGAGCGTGGCGCGCTCGTTCGGCGATTCCTTCAGGACAGGCACGCACTGTCCACCCGAGACGCCCTGTGGGCGGTTGCAGAACCGCTCGCGAACACGCTCGGCCGCAACAATCACTATGTTGCGATGCTCTACCGGCTGCTCGACGAAGGGCGGCTGGCCGAGCACGTGGCCGCCGCGATGGCGACATCGAACGGCTACCTCGCCGACAACACGTTGAGAACATCGGCCGGGCACCTGCCGGCCGATGTGGCCGAGCAGCGTCTCGATCTCGTCTACGAAAGCATCGTTCGAGCCCTGTCGCGGTGCGACGCCGTAGGCAGGCCCCCCACGTACGCTGAGCTGTCGGCGCTGGTCGACGCGTGGGAGGCCGTGCTCGTGGCACCTCTGTCCGAGGAAACACAGGCGGCCCGCGAGGTGCGCTGAGCGCTCATCCGAGGCAGTCGCCGGTGCCTGTTCCGCGGCGCATCGCGCCAGGAACTGGCCGCGCGTCGTGCTCTCTCATGTGTGCGGAGGAGCGCAATTGCCACGGCACGCTTGTCACCATCACACCGCGCTGGAACAACAGCCGGCTCTTGAGGCGCAGCGCGCTCTGGTTGTGCAGGATCTGCTCCCACCAATGCCCGACGACGTACTCGGGGATGAACACTGTCACGACATCACGCGGTGACGACCGCCTGATGCGCCGCACGTAGTCGAGAACGGGGCGGGTGATCTCCCGATAGGGGGAATCGATCACTTTCAGCGGGACGGTGACGTCACTGCGATCCCACGCCTGCACCAGCGCCCTGGTGTCGTCGGTATCGACGTCGACCGTGACGGCTTCGAGGGTGTCCGGCCGGGTCGCACGCGCATAGGCCAGAGCGCGGAGGGTGGGTGCGTGGAGGCTCGAGACGAGGACGATCGAATACGTCCGGCTCGGCAGGACATCGTCCCACTCGACCGGCCAGAGTTCCATTGCGACGCTGTCATAGTGGCGACGGATTGCCTTCATCGTGGCGAAGACCGCTGTCATCGCCACGATAGCGATCCATGCGCCTGCGAGGAACTTCGTGATCAGCACGATCACGAGGACGGAGGCGGTCAGTGCCGCACCCACCCGGTTCGCTACGCGTGATCGCCTTATTCGCGCTCGCACACGGGAGTCGGTTTCTGCCGAAAGCTGCCGTGTCCAGTGCTTGACCATCCCCGTCTGGCTCAATGTGAACGAGACGAACACCCCGACGATGTAGAGCTGGATCAGGTGGGTGACCTCGGCGTGGAAGACCCCGATGAACGCGCACGCCGAAGCTGCGAGGAAGAGGATGCCGTTGCTGAGCGCGAGCCGATCGCCGCGGGTGTGAAGCTGGTGCGGCATGTAGCGGTCTCGAGCCAGAATCGCGCCGAGCACAGGGAAGCCGTTGAACGCGGTGTTTGCCGCAAGCACCAAGATCAAGGCGGTCAGTGCGGTGATCAGATAGTAGGCGGGCGGGAAGCCGGAGAAGACGGTCTCCGCCATCTGCACGATCAGCGTCTTCTGATGGTAGTTCTCCGGAGCGCCCCGCAACTGGGTGGCAGGATCCTCGGCGATCACCGCTCCGATCCTCTCGGCGAGCACGATGATCCCCAGGAGCAGGGTGATCGCGAGCCCGCCCAGCATGAGAAGCGTTGTCGCGGCGTTGCGGGATTTCGGTTTCCGGAAGGCAGGCACCCCGTTGCTGATCGCCTCGACGCCGGTAAGCGCCGCACATCCCGACGAGAACGCCCGTGCGATCAAGAACGTGAAAGCGAGTGCCGTCGCGGGGGAGTGCTCGGCGACGAGTTCGAAAGACGACGATTCGGCACGAAGATCGCGGCCGAGGACGTAGATCTGTGTCAGCCCCCAGCCGAGCATCACGATGATCGAGATCATGAATGCGTATGTCGGTGCGGCGAACGCGATCCCCGCCTCCCTCAGTCCGCGGAGGTTGACGGCGGTGAGGATCACGACGGCGCCCACGGCGAACAACACCTTGTGGTGTGCCACGAACGGCACCGCAGACCCGACGTTCGATGCTGCAGCGGAGATCGACACGGCGACGGTGAGCACATAATCGACGAGCAGGGCACTGCCGACGGTCAAGCCCGCAGTGGCACCGAGGTTCTTCGTCGCCACTTCGTAGTCTCCACCCCCGGACGGATACGCGTGGACGTTCTGCCGGTAGCTCGCGACCACCACCGCGAGAACGACGGCGACGAGGACTCCGATCCACGGGGTGAACGCGTAGGCGGACAGGCCGGCAACAGACAGTACGAGAAAAATCTCTTCGGGTGCATACGCAACCGACGACAATGCGTCGGACGCGAACACGGGAAGTGCGATGCGTTTCGTGAGCAACATATGGTCGAGCGCGTCGCTGCGGAACGGTTTGCCGAGCAGCAGCGATTTCACCGCGGACGGTGCACGAGACACCAGCAAAGCATAGTCCTTCCCGGCGTCAGCGGTGCCCGTCACGGGCCTATTTCCCTTCGGCTTGTGGACAATCCGAACCGTGACATAACCTTCGTGGCATGTCGTCCGGTCGAGTTTCCGCTCTGCGTGTCACTTACGTGACCGCCGCTCTGGGCTCCCGGCTTCCCCTGGCGCGCGAACTCTGTTGTCGCCTCTGCGGTAGGTAGATCCGCGCCGATTCGGGGCTCCGGTCCGGGATCCTTCAGTTGCGTGCGCTGTGCACGTCGAGGTCAGGCGCGTCGATGTCCGAATCGTGCCATCTCCGGGTCAGATCATTCACGTTCGAGCGTCACGCTCGCGTCGAGATGCCCGGGACCGAGTTTCCAAGGAAAACACGTGTCAGCTCCCACCCTGTCCCGTCCGGATTTCTCCCGATTTTCGCTCGCCCCGGCCGCCACGCGTGCGCGGATCGTCGTTCCGGATCTGCGTATCGCCGACGGCGCCACAGGATCGGTGTTCCGTGTCGCGGCCGACCGCGGTCCCGTCTCCCGCGACGTGATCGCCAAGGCAACCGGCCTGAGCATCGCCACAGTGAACCGGCAGGTGAGCGCTCTACTCGCGGCCGGTCTGCTGCGCGAACGCGCCGACCTCACCGAATCCGGTGCCGTCGGTCGTCCGCGGATTCCGGTGGAGGTCGAGCACGACCGGTTCCTCACCGTCGGAATCCACATCGGCGCAGTCGTCACCGGGATCGTCGCCACCGACCTGCGCGGCCGAATCATCAGTGCTGTGGAGATCCCCACCCCGAGCGGAGAGCAGAGCCTCGCACTCGCCTCGATCACGGCAAGTGCCAAGGCCTTCGTCTCCCGATGGCACCGCCGCACTGCGCTGTGGGCGGGTGTCGCGATCGGCGGTCGCGTCGACTCCGCAGCCGGACTCGTCGACCATCCGCGCCTCGGCTGGTCGCAGGCCCGAGTCGGCGAGGCGGTGAGCAGTGGTCTGCACCTGCCGGTGTCGGTGGCGGCCCACGTCGAAGCGATGGCGGCAGCGGAACTGCTGCTGACCCCGAACAAGACTTCCGGTGGCACGGCAGGTGCCCACCTCTACATCTATGCACGGGAAACAGCGGGTGTCGCCATCACATTCGACGGCAAGGTCCATACGCCGGCGACCGGGCCAGGGTCGATCTCGCACTTGCCCACCGGTTCGTCGGCGCGGTGCACCTGCGGTGGCACCGGATGCCTCGAAGCGACGATCAGTGATCGGGCAGTGCTGGAGCGTGCCCACCTCGAAGGAGTGCTCACACCTGGCGACCGGTCGATGCGGGCACTGTACGAAGTGGCGCGAGCAGGGTCGGATACGGCACGCGCCATTCTCGCCGACCGCGCATCCACGCTCGGACGGACCGTGGCGCTTCTGCGCGACCTGTTCAACCCCGATCGCGTCGTTCTCGGTGGGCAGGCCTTCACGGAGTATCCCGAGGGAATCACGTATGTGGTAAGAGCGCTCGAGCGCGCATCGTCGTTGCCACACAAGAATGTTCACATCACCGGGTTCGGAAACAGGGTGCAGGCCCATGCCGCCGGTGCCGTGTCGCTCAGTTCGTTGTACTCCGATCCGCTCGGTGTCATGCGACCAGTCACGGTATGAGGATCGGGACGGCGTCGGTCACCGCGAACCGTAGGAGTCGAGCATCTCCTGTGGCAGGGGCTGCTCCATCACCACTTGTGTCCCGTCCCACGTGAAGTCGATGACGGCCGGGCCACCCGATGGACAGCAATTCGCGTCTTGCGGAGCGAGCCACCGGTACTGTACCGACACCGTCGAATCGTTCGCGCCCACCACACGGGTGTAGGCGTAGAAGTCCGAGGTGGCGGTACCGAGGTAGGTGCCGTCGTGGAAGAACAGCACCTGCGAAGGGGAACTGACTGTTCCGCCGGGTGTTTCGGCCATCATCCACAGCAGCTGCGGGCATTCTCCGGCCGCATCGGTGGAGGCTCCCGCGACCCAGGGGTCCCCGTTCGGCGTGGTGTTTCCGAGTGAGGCGAGAGCGTCGGAGACCACCGACGAGGCCGGATCCAGGCACGGGCCGGTGCTGTCCTCCGGAACCGGTGAAGCGACGGGGTTGTCGGGCGCGGGTGTGGCCTGAGGCCGGGCTGTGCCCTCCGCCGGTGCGGGCGCCGGGACGAACTCCGCCGCTCCGGGAGTCGTCGTTCGCTCGGCTGGCTCCGGTTTCTGCAGGTCATCGGCGTCGGCCGGAGTCGTGATCGGTGTTGTAGTCGTCGTTGTGAGCGTCGTGGTGTCGCTGCCACCGCATGCGGTGAGCAGGGCTGCGGAAGCAACAAGTGCGATCGATGTGCTGATCCGGCGGTTCGTCATGTCTCACCTTCCTTCCCCGACGTGGCCGTGGACTCATGTGGATCGTCGTCGATGTGCGTGTATCTGTTAGCGACAGTTACGAATTCGTTACTGCAGCGTGGGAGGTGCGTCTGTTGCGTCCGATTTCGACCTCCGGCGACGGAGTTCGGCCCCCGCCGGTTCGAGTCCTCCGTGTTCGAGTGCGGCGAGCGCGGATTCGTCCTCCCACACCACTGCGCCCCGTTCCCGGACGGTCACGCGCAGTGTCCCGGCCAGGTGCTCGATCGAGCCGGCCACGTTGCGACGCTCCGAGGGAAGCGGTACCGGCAGCACGTGCGCACGCCCGATCGGAGAGTACCCCTCGATCTCGACGTGCCACCATCGGTTACCACCGCGCAGTGACCACGATTCGTCGGTGACGTCGGCGCGGATCGGGGACACCACCGGATTGCCGAGACGGACGACACGCCCATCGGGCAATACCACCACGACCGCCGTCACGGTCGTGCGCAGCGGCCCGGTGTGGATCTCGCCGCCGGCAAACGCGACGCACGCCGACGAATCCGCGAATCCCTGCGCTTGCCCCCACCACCAGGAGTCGGGGAAACCACCTCGTCCCCAATTCTTCTCGCCGTACACTTGGGCACCGCCGAGATCCCACACCTCATCGCCGAGAACGGCGCGCCCTTCCGCGCGCCCGCCGAGCAGCCACGGATGCCAGTACTGATTCAATGCGGGGACCGACTGGAACACGCTCGAACCACCGAATCGGCGCCGCGGCCACGGCAGCGTCGGGGTAATACGGACGTCGAGCTGCGCGTCGCGCCCCAGATCCATCCGGACACGTTCTGCGCCACCGCTGAACGCGGTCCCGGCGATCGCACCGAGCCTGCCCGGATGCGCGGTGCCCTCCGGGTGCGCCTCGGTGCGAACAAAGCCGCCGGGATGGGCTGCGAGCCCGAGAGTCGCCCAGTTCCCGTCGGATGCCTGGTTGACACCGCACAGCGCGATGACCACGCGCCCGGTCTCGGGTTGGGTGAATCGCCAGAAGTATCCCTCCATGGCAACGCCGTGCGCGGTGAGAAGATCGCCGAACGGGAGGGTCGCGCCACTTTCGCGGTACCGCCGGAGAAGCTGCACTCGCCTAGACCGATCGTTCCGCGGCGGCAGCGACGTCCTCGAGGTCCTGACGCATAGCTTTGACCGTCGCGCGTTTCGCCAGCGGGCCGGTGAGCGTCATCACCAGTTGTGCCGCGGCGCCGAGCGGGCCGGAGTCGCCCGAGAAGTCCATCGTCAGATCCGTGCCTGTAGCGGTGGGTGACAGCTCGAAGACCGTCCGGTAGCGCGCGCGTCCGGATTCGGCCGTGATGACAGTGCGTTGCTCGGGCACGGACTCGGTCACCTGCATCTCTTCGGTCGCGGACCTGCCGAACATCACCCGGGTCTCGCGCCACCGGGTTCCGACCCGGTACTCGCCACCTCCATCGACGCGTTCGACGGCGGTGACGCCCCTGAGGGTCTCGGGAGCGGACTCGAGGTCGGTCAGAACAGCCCACACCGCGCTCGGCGGCGCAGCGATCGATCGCGTGAGAGTGATTCGTTGTTCCACAGATTCGCCTTTCGTGGGGGATTACCGTTCACAAACGCAGCGACGTCTCCTGCAGGCCCGGGGCGCTGCCGCGTCGCCGGAACCACTCGATTCCGAACGCGGCTTTCAACTGGTCTTCGGACATGGCGAGCATCGGACCGAAATCGCCGACCTGAGACTCGTGGGCACGCATGGCGGCGACCTTCGCGGCGATGGTGCCGGTGACATCGACGGCGGTGGTGAGTTCCGATTCGGGTAGACCGAACGTGTCGAGGTCGGGCGGTTGTGCCTCGCTCGTCACCTCGGGGTTCGCCGCCAGCAGCCGCCGCAGGTGATCGCGATTCATGGCCGACTCGTACACCGCATCGTGACCGGTCGATTCCGCTGCCCGAACCCCGACACGGTGGACCTGGATGTGATCGGGATGCCCGTAGCCGCCGTTGGGGTCGTAGATGGTGACCGAGTCGGCGCGTTCGGCTTCGATTATCGATGCCAACCGCGCGGCCGCCTCGCCTACATCGACGTTCGCGAAGGCCGCCGCGTTGCCGTTCTCCGGGGTCCCCGCCATTCCGGAATCCGGATATCCGAGCTGCACGAGCCGCGCCACTCCGAGTGCCTCCGCGGATCGTTCGAGCTCCCGCATCCGACGATCCGCGAGCGATTCACCCGCAGACAGCAGCCCCGCGGGGTGCTCACCGGCCGCCCCGTCCGTCGCGACGACGAGGACCACGCGGTGCCCCGCGTCGGCGGCGAGTCGCATCACTCCACCCGTAGTGAAGACCTCGTCGTCGGGGTGCGCGTGAAAGCAGACCAGAACGCTCATATTCTGCATGCTGGCACGGCGCGGCCGTGCGCGGTACCGAGAGAGGAAATCCCACAGAGGTGTCACAGAAATCGGGCGGTTCCTACCGCGATCTGTTCACTGCGCCGGGTTCCATCGCATTCTGTGCGGCAGGTTTCGTAGCGCGCCTGCCGATCGCGATGATCGGGATCGGCATCGTCACGATGTTCTCGCAGTTGCGCGGCGACTACGCGCTCGGTGGCGCGCTGTCGGCGGTATTCGCGTTGTCGTACGCGCTCCTGACGCCCCTGGTGTCGCGGTCGGTCGACCGGCTCGGTCAGTACCGCGTCCTGCCTGCGGCCGCGACGATCAGTGCGGCCGCCACCCTCACGATGCTCCTGGGTGTGCGGTTCGAGTGGCCTGTGCTGCTGCTGTTCCTGTGTGCGATCCCGGCAGGTCTGATGCCGACGATCGGGGCGATGGTGCGCTCCCGCTGGACCCAGCTCTACGGCGGGACACCGCAGTTACGCACGGCGTTCGCACTCGAAGCGGTGATCGACGAGTTGTGTTTCATCGTCGGCCCGGTCCTGTCCGTCGGACTCAGCATCGCGTTGTTTCCCGAGGCGGGCCCCTTGCTGGGCGCGATCCTGCTTCTGGTGGGCACGTTCGTTCTCGCAGGGCTGCGCGGAACGGAGCCGCCGGTGCAGTCCCGCACGGCCGAGACGCCGAGTGTCAACCTCTTACGGCTGCCGGTGCTCGTCGCGCTCATCGCCGTCATGTTCGCGATGGGTGTGATCTTCGGGGTCGTCGACGTCGTCGGGGTCGCGTTCACCGCGGAACACGGTGCGCCCGGAGCAGCGACGGTCGTGGTGGCGTTGTTCGCCTTCGCCTCGGCGCTCAGCGGCATCATCTTCGGCGCACGAGCGACGACATCGTCGCTGACCCGTCAACTGCTGATCGCGACCACCCTGGTCGCACTGCTGCTGTGGCCGCTGCTGCTCGCCGGATCCGTACCCGTGCTTGCGGTGCTGTACTTTCTCGCGGGCTCGGCGATTTCGCCGACGATGATCGTCGCGACTTCGCTCACCCAGCAGATCGTTCCGTCAGATCGGCTCACGGAGGCAATCACCTGGACTGTCGCGGGTCTCGGTGTGGGCGTGGCTGCGGGGTCGGCCCTCGTCGGCCAGGTCATCGATCGAGTCGATGCAGGTGCGGGATACGGGGTCGGTGCCGTGGCAGGCCTGATCGCGGTGGCATGCGCGGCCGGGATCCACCTGCGCGCGCGGCTACAGTGACCGCCATGACAGTGCGTGAAGTCTCCAGCAGCGATGGCACCCCGATCGTCTACCGCACGTTCGGACCGGAATCCGCGCGCCCGCTCGTTCTCCTGCACGGCTGGGCGCAGTCGTCGCGATGCTGGGGCGAGGAAGTCCTCGGCGATCTCGCACGCAGCTTCCGGGTCATCGCGCTGGACCTGCGCGGTCACGGGTACAGCGGGGCTCCGCGCGAGGGCTACGACAACTCAGAGAACTGGGCAGCAGACGTGCACGCGGTGCTCGAGGCCGAGCACGCGGACGATGCGGTGTTGCTCGGGTGGTCCTACGGGGGCCTGGTGATCTGCGACTACCTCACGATGCACGGCTCCGCGAATGTGTCCGGTGTGGTGCTCGTCGGCGCGATCACGAGCATCGGACGCGGCGAAAAAGGCGGAAAGGTCGGCGCGGCAATGCGTGCCGCGATCCCCGCTGCGATGTCGGAGAAGCCGCGCGAGGCAATCGCGGCGCTCGGCTCGTTCGGGAACGCTCTGACCGGACCGCCCCAAGGAAAGGGCGTGGCGTCGCAGGCGCTGTTCGGTGCCTCTCTGGGCACCGCTCCCCACGTGCGTGCCGCGCTGTTCGACCGGTCCGTGAGCAATGACGATCTGCTCCGCAGCCTCGACATCCCGGTTCTCCTCCTGCACGGCACCGCGGATTCGGTGGTGGATGTCTCCGCAGCACGCCATGCCGAGTCGTTGCTCCCCAACGCGTCGACGTCCTATTGGGAGGGGGTCGATCACGGTCCGTTCGTCGAGGATCCCGCGCGGTTCGTGGCCGAGGTGACCGAGTTCGCCGAGTCGGTCGACGCATAGCCGGCATGGAGGTCGATTCCCGGCGGGAACGACCCGCAAGGCAGTATGGAGGGGTGACGTCCCAGCCCAGCCGCCCGCACCGCGTGGCCGTGATATCGGTCCACACCTCGCCGCTGGCGCAGCCCGGCACAGGCGACGCCGGTGGCATGAACGTGTACGTCCTCCAGACCGCAATCCAGCTGGCGCGTCGCGGCGTGGAAGTGGAGATTTTCACCCGCGCGACGTCGTCGGCCGATCCGGCCGTGCAGCATGCCGCTCCCGGCGTTCTGGTACGCAATATCGAGGCAGGACCGTTCGAAGGCCTGGACAAGCACGATCTGCCCACGCAGTTGTGCGCTTTCGCGGCGGGCGTCCTGCGGGAGGAAGCCCGCCACCCCCAGGGTTACTACGACCTGGTGCACTCGCATTACTGGCTGTCGGGCCAGGTCGGGTGGCTTGCCCGCGATCGCTGGGGAGTGCCGCTGGTCCACACCGCACACACGTTGGCGGCGGTGAAGAACGCCTCCCTTGCCGCAGGCGACAAGCCGGAATCCGCCGCGCGCCAGATCGGGGAACAGCAGGTCGTCGCCGAGTCGGACCGTATGGTCGCGAACACCACCGACGAGGCTGCCGCGCTCGAACGAATCTACGGTGCTGATCGGTCGCGGATCGACGTCGTCGCGCCGGGAGCGGATCTGTCGCGTTACCGTCCGGGCGAACGGGATGTTGCGCGGGCCGAGCTCGGGCTCGATCCTCGAGAGACGATCGTGACGTTCGTCGGCCGGATCCAGCCGCTCAAGGCTCCCGATGTACTACTGCGCGCTGCGGCGCAGGCAATCGCCGATGCGCCCGGCATTCCGTTGCGGGTGCTCGTCGTCGGCGGACCGTCGGGAAGCGGGCTCGAACGACCGGATTCACTGATCGAACTCGCCCGTGATCTCGGGATCGCCGCGCAGGTGACGTTCATGCCTCCCCAGCCGTCCGAACGTCTCGCCCAGGTGTACCGGGCCTCGGATCTCGTTGCTGTGCCAAGCTATTCGGAATCGTTCGGGCTCGTGGCGATCGAAGCGCAGGCCTGCGGGACACCGGTCATCGCGGCCGATGTAGGCGGACTCGGTGTCGCGGTGCGGGGCGGTGAGACCGGTGTGCTCGTGCGCGGACATCGTATCGACGACTGGGCGGCCGCGCTGGGGTCGCTTGTTTCCGACCCGGGCAGGCTCGCCGCATACGCGGCGGCCGCGCCGAAGCATGCCGAGAACTTCTCGTGGGAACATACCGCGGAGGGCCTGCTCGAGAGCTACCGGCGCGCGGGTATGCGTCGGAACCGGGTGTCCGGTTCGACCGAGTATTCGCTGCGCAGGCAGCGGGGATTGTGGAAGTTGCGTCGTACGAGCGGAGTGAAGGCGTGAGTGAACGGCTGAGCGAACTGATCGAGGCGACACTGCGCGATCGCGAGTTGGAGTTCTCGAGGAAGGAGGGCGGCCACTTCGTGGTCGAACTGCCCGGTGAGAACAAGCTCAAGACCACCACACTGCTCACGGTCGGCACGCACGGTCTCCGCGTCGAGGCGTTCGTGTGCCGCAAGCCCGACGAGAACTTCGAGGGTGTCTACAAGTATCTGCTGCGGCGCAATCGCCGCCTGTACGGGGTGGCGTACACCCTCGACAAGATCGGCGACATCTATCTCGTCGGCCGGATCTCGGAGCAATCCGTCACCGCGGAGGAGCTGGACGCAGTGCTCGGTCAGGTCCTCGAAGCCGCCGACTACGATTTCAACATCATTCTCGGGATCGGCTTCCTCACGTCGATCAAGCGCGAATGGGAGTGGCGCATCTCCCGCGGTGAATCCCTGCGCAATCTCGAACCGTTCCGGCACCTCATCGAGCAGGAAACCGGGACCGATTTCGAACCGCCGAGTAGTACCGGCAAATAACGTCACACTTCGGATTCGGCGCGATTCGGACGCATTTATATTGTCCGATTCGAGAGGTCTGCACAGGATCCAATTGTGACGATCCCCACAACATGAGCGTGTGCTTCCATGTCGGAAGACAGCTTCTTCCATTTGCTCACCTGGTGAAACCCCTGTTGATCAAGGTTTTTTCTGCACGAATGTGCCAGTAAACCGGTCCGTGACCTTTTCGTGATTGGCATTTAACGTTGTTATCGACCGACAACGAACAGGTCGTTACACCGGACCCGTAGCCGCTGAATCTGCCCCGCGGGAAATCCGGATCAACCCATACCCGAGGGGCAGTGCGAGACAAATCGGGTCGCCGATAATCCGGCGATCGATATCCGACCGACATTCGGTCCCGGGTCCCGCAAAAAGCAGCCGAGAGGATTCACCAGACATGGCACAGTTCAACATCAAGCGCACCCTGGGCACCGTCGCAACCGCGGCTGCCCTCGTCGTCACCCCCTTCGCCCTGGGAACCGGCACCGCGAGCGCAGCGTCCGGCAACTGGGATGCCGTCGCTCAGTGCGAGAGCGGCGGAAACTGGGCCATCAACACCGGTAACGGCTACTACGGTGGTCTCCAGTTCAGCCAGAGCACCTGGGAGGCATACGGCGGCAGCGGTGTTGCCAGCAACGCCTCCAAGGCCGAGCAGATCCGCGTTGCCGAGAACGTTCTCGCAGGCCAGGGCGCCGGTGCGTGGCCGGTCTGTGGTCAGTACCTCTGATCCGATCACCTCTGATCTGATCGCTCCAGCAGATTTGTGGCCTGTCCCGCGTGTACCCGGTACGCGCGGGACAGTGCTCTGAGGGGCGCTGGAGGCAGGGCCGCTGGGGGCGGGCGCTCGTCTCGCCCAGGAGTCCGAGGCGCTTCGCATGCTCACGCAAGCAGATGTGGCAGTCCGGAGCGATAGCGATCGGCGTCGATCTGTCTCAGCGGCTGTAGTTCAGGCGGCTCGTGCAGCGTGAACATCGCAGGTGGCGGCGCAGGGGAGTCGGCGGCATCGAGCAGAGCGCCTACTGCGGCACGGGCGGATTCGTTCGCCGACTCCATGGTGGCCAGGTCGATGTCGGTCCGCACGTAGTCGCCCGCCAGGAACAGATTCGGGATCGCGGTACGGGCATCGGGCCGATTCGCGTGTGATCCCACCGTGTTGATCAGCAGCGGGGTGTCGTTGGCATTGCGGCCTTCCGCCGCATTCCAGCGCACGCCGGGATCGATGAACCACGACACGAGATCCTCCTCGCGGAGATTCTGTTCGCCGGTGTCGTCGAGACACATCTTCATCTGCGCCCAGGTCTCGCGAGCGATCTCCTCGCCCGTGCATGCCTTCGCGGTCTTGCCGTAGAGGATTCCGGGGGTGTCCCAATCGGAGATGTCGACCGAGAGACAGTCGACCGCGTTGCCGTCGCCATACCGCTCGGCGAACGATCCACGCCAGAATTGTGCTTGGCTGATCGACGTGAGCGCCCACGGTGTCCCGAGATACGCGACGTGTCCCGCGGCAATCGGAGTGGGCCTTCGCATGAAGTACTGGATGCCGACCATCCAATCGGTGGTCAGGTGCTGCATGAGTTCCAAACGTGGTTCGGCATCGAGCATCTCGCGCGACCACAGCGGAACGGCGCGTTCGACGGGCATCGCGGCGACGAACCAGTCGGCGTCGACCTGTGCGCGATTTCCTGCCGTATCGACGACGCGGGCGCCGGTGATCTTCCCGCCCGACATGTCGAACGATTCTGCTGCCCAGCCCATTTCGAACCTCACTCCGAGGTCTCGCAACAGCTGGGCCCACGGGTCGATCCACGCTTCGTTCGTCGGTGCCGACAGTAGGCGATCGAGGTGTCCGTAGGTCGGCACGACACCCATCGCATTCCAGACGAAGGCCTGCCCCATGATGCCGATAGTGCGGGTGGAGACCCTGTCCGGACGCGCGGCCACGAGCTGCCGGGTCAGTGCCGATACCAGAATGTCGTGATAGCCCTTCGACTTCCCTTCGGCTTCGAGTGTCTGTGACCAGGTCTGATGTTCCCATTCGTGATCACGGCGCTCGATGCTGCTGGTCAAGAACATCGTGAGCTTCCGGAGGAAGACGGACAGTTCGTGCGGTGGGATGGCGCCGCCGAGTGAGAAGGCGGCGGCAAGTGAACGCTGCAGCGACTCGGCGTCGTACACATCGAGCCGGTCGAGCGCACTCGGTGCCGTCAGATCCGGTCCTCCTGGGATCGACATGCGGAACGCCGGGCCTGCAACCAGATTGTCGAAGACTCCGTTCGGGTTGTGCGGAAAGGGGATTCGGCGCATCGTGTCGGGGATGTGCTGATAGAAGCCTGGAAAGAAGCGGAATCCGTGTTCGCCGGGAAGATCGAGACGCCCGCCTGCCGCGGTGCCCGGAGACGGCATGCTGCGGGCCTTGCCGCCGAGGGCAGTCGGTTCGAACACCGTCACGTCGAATCCGCGCTCGATGAGTTCGTGGGCTGCCGCGAGCCCGGCCATCCCGCCGCCGAGGACGGCGACACGATGTCCGGTCGAACGGAGGGCGGGGGAGCGGGGTGTGATCCCGGCATGTGGCCGGCTGTCGGCGATCCCGGGCAAGGCGGCCGCAGCGCCGAGTGCGCCGAATGCGGTCAGGACGGTGCGGCGGGTCATGCGGAATTCGGTCAAGTGGATACCCCCGGTTCGCAGTGGCACCTGTCGGGCGGCGCCCGACAGGTATGGCAACGCGCGTTGTCAGATATAGCGGACATTCGACGCGCCCGTGGAGGAATCGCCCACGCGATCGTGTCAGGATTGGAGCCATGAGTATCGGAACACTTGTTCTGCTCCGCCACGGCGAGAGCGAATGGAACGCGATGAACCTGTTCACCGGCTGGGTGGACGTGCACCTCACCGACAAGGGTGTGGCCGAGGGCAAGCGCGCAGGTGCCCTGCTTGCAGAGCAGAACGTCCTCCCCGACGTCCTCTACACCTCGCTGCTGCGCCGTGCGATCAGCACCGCGAACTTCGCTCTCGACGCTGCCGACCGCCACTGGATCCCGGTGGTGCGCGACTGGCGACTCAACGAACGTCACTACGGCGCCCTGCAGGGCAAGAACAAGGCCGAGATCAAGGGCGAGTTCGGCGACGAGCAGTTCATGCTCTGGCGTCGCAGCTACGACACCCCTCCGCCTGCGATCGAGCCCGGTTCGAAGTACAGCCAGGACCAGGATCCGCGCTACGCAGACGTCGACGAGGTGCCGCTGACCGAGTGCCTGAAGGACGTCGTGACCCGGCTGATCCCGTATTGGGAAGAGACCATCTCGAAGGACCTGCTGGCGGGGAGGACGGTGCTGGTCACCGCGCACGGAAACTCGCTGCGGGCCCTGGTCAAGCATCTCGACGGAATCTCCGACGACGACATCGCCGGCCTGAACATCCCGACCGGTATCCCGCTGCGTTACGACCTCGACGAGAATCTGCGTCCGCTCAATCCCGGCGGAACCTACCTCGACCCCGAGGCTGCCGCGGCGGGCGCTGCGGCCGTCGCGAACCAGGGTGCGAAATAGGTGTGAACAGACAAACCGGACCCCGCGTGACTCTTCGTCGCGCGGGGTTCGGCAAATTTCGGGTGAACACCGGGCCAACCGTTGAAAAATGGCTTGTGACGTGCAGAGAGTGTTGACGACCCCCTGTGGCTGCACGGACAGGTGTCATTACGATTCGAATCGTGAATGTTCTGCAGATCGTCCTGGTGGCCGTTGTCGCCGCAATACTGGGCGCACTGCTCGCCGCTTCAGTGATGTGGTCGCGCCGACGTAGCGACCGTGGCAGCGACGACGAACTCACGATGGCGACCGTGCTGGACCGCGTCGTATACGGTGCCTCCACCGGTATCGCGGTCGTCGACAAGTTCCACGACGTCATCCTCTACAACCCGCGCGCAGAGGAACTCGGCCTCGTGAGCCGGCGGCTGCTGGACGAACGCGCCTGGACCGCCGCAGGCCGGGTCCTCGACGACGGGACCACTGTCGAAATCGACCTCAGCCGGAAGAGCCCGCACGGACGCGACCGTGTCGCGGTGCGTTGCGTCGCCACGAAGCTGCTCGACGACGATCCGCGTTTTGTGGTGCTCTACGCGTACGACGACTCCGAGCAGGTCCGGATGGAAGCCACCCGCCGGGATTTCGTTGCCAACGTCAGCCACGAACTCAAGACTCCGGTGGGGGCGATGGCGTTGCTGGCCGAGGCCCTGCTCGAGTCCGTCGACGACCCGGAGAGCGTGCGCCACTTCGGGCAGCGGGTCCAGAGCGAAGCGACCCGGCTCGGCAACATGGTCACCGAGTTGATCGCGTTGTCGCGGTTGCAGGGCGCCGAAAAGCTCCCGGACCTCGAAGAGGTCGATGTCGACACGGTGATCGACGACGCCCTCGACCGCACCCGGCTCACCGCCGAGAACGCGAACATCGAGATCAACACCGACCGTCCGAACGGATATCAGATGCTCGGCGATCATCTCCTGCTGGTGACGGCGCTGACCAATCTGATAGAGAACGCGATCGCCTATTCCCCGCCGGGCAGTCCGGTGACGGTGAGCAGATCGCTGCGCGACGGCTGTGTCGCGATCGCGGTCACCGATCGGGGGATCGGGATCGAGCGTCAGGACCAGGAGCGCGTCTTCGAGCGCTTCTTCCGCGTCGACAAGGCGCGGTCGCGGGCAACGGGTGGTACCGGCCTCGGTCTTGCGATCGTCAAACACGTCGCGGCGAACCACCACGGCGACATAGTGCTGTGGAGCAAGCCGGGAACAGGCTCGACATTCACTCTGCTCATCCCCGCCCATTTCGAGAAGGGCGACGACGAGCCCGCCGCAACGCGGCACGATACGACGGTCGGGCAATGAGTCCGATCGGAACCGCACCCGGAATCGGGTGGCATAGGACAGAGAAGCAACGGAGGACGCAACGGTGACGCGTGTGCTGATCGTGGAAGACGAGGAGTCGCTGGCGGATCCGCTCGCATTCCTGCTGCGCAAGGAAGGTTTCGAGACGACAATCGCGGGGGACGGGCCCACCGCGCTGGCAGAGTTCGACCGGGGCGGGGCGGACATCGTCCTCCTCGACCTGATGCTTCCGGGCATGAGCGGTACCGATGTGTGCAAGCAGCTGAGAAACCGTTCAGGCGTGCCGGTCATCATGGTGACCGCGCGTGACAGCGAAATCGACAAGGTCGTGGGACTCGAACTCGGCGCCGACGACTACGTGACCAAGCCGTACTCGGCGCGGGAGCTCATCGCCCGGATCCGTGCGGTACTGCGGCGAGGCGCCGACCCGGACGTCGAGATCGGGCAGGATGACGCGGTGCTTGCGGCCGGTCCGGTGCGCATGGACGTCGACCGGCACGTCGTGCAGGTCAACGGTGAGGACGTGGCCCTGCCGCTCAAGGAATTCGATCTGCTCGAGTACCTGCTGCGCAACTCGGGGCGCGTACTGACTCGTGGGCAGCTCATCGACCGAGTCTGGGGAGCCGACTACGTCGGCGATACGAAAACCCTCGATGTCCACGTCAAGCGGTTGCGTTCGAAGATCGAGACCGATCCCGCGAAGCCACAGCATCTGGTCACCGTGCGGGGGCTGGGTTACAAGCTGGAGGGCTGATACAAGCCGGAGGGCTGACGCCCGAGGCGCCCGGCGCGTGGTTTCGGTAGCCGGAGCCATCGAAACCACGCGCGGGTTCAACGGTGGTGCTCGGCGGCCGCGGTGGCCGGATGGATCGCGATCAGACCAAGACCCTCGCGGCGCTTGCACAGCCGGGCGAGTTCGTCGTAGGCCGGTTTCCCGATCAGTTCCCGGAGTTCGGGTGCGTACGACTGCCACACCGGCTTCGCACCGACATGTGCATCGGGGGAGCCGGAGCAGTACCAGTCCAGATCGTGGCCCCCTTCACCCCAGCCTCGCCGGTCGAATTCGGTGATCGCGGTGCGCAGGATCTCGGTGCCGTCCGGTCGTTCGACCCAGTCCTGGGTCCGGCGGATGGGGAGCTGCCAGCACACGTCCGGCTTCATCTCGAGCGGTTCGATTCCGCGGCGCAGCGCCATCTTGTGCAGCGCGCAGCCCACGCCGCCTGAGAATCCCGGGCGGTTGAGGAAGATGCACGCGCCCTTGTGGCGGCGGGTGCGCAGCGCGGGCTCGTCCTCGAGTTCGTCCTCCTCGAGATAGCCCTTCTTCCCGAGGCCCTTCTCCATGAATTGCCAGTCGTCCGGAGTGAGATGCTTCACGGCGCCGGCCAGCTTCTTCCGGTCGTCGCTGTCGGTCAGGAACGCCCCGTGCGAGCAGCATCCGTCGTCGGGTCGCTCGGCGATGATGCCTTGGCATGCGGGTGTCCCGAACACGCAAGTCCACCGGGAGAGCAGCCAAGTCATATCTGCAGCGATGATGTGTTCGTCGTTGTCGGGGTCGGTGAACTCGACCCATTCGCGTGGAAAGTCGAGGGGAACTTCTGGGGCCGGAACGAGCTTGGGCCGAGTTCCGGACATACCTGCTGTCACAACCCCTGACGGTAGACCCAGTACCGTATCAATGTGCGCCTAGGGGTACTCGACGTCGGAAGCAACACCGTTCATCTGCTGGTGGTGGACGCCCATCGTGGCGGCCATCCCACACCCATGAGCTCGACCAAGGCAACACTGCGGCTGTCCGAGAACATCGACGACGACGGGAACCTGACGATGTCCGGTGCCGATCGGCTCGTGGAGACGGCAGAGGAGTTCGCAGGCATCGCCGCAACCTCCGGATGCGGGGAACTCATGGCGTTTGCCACCTCGGCGGTCCGCGACGCCGGAAATTCGGAGGAGGTTCTGGCCCGGGTCCGGAACGAGGCCGGGGTGAACCTCGATGTGCTGTCCGGTGTCGACGAGGCCCGACTGACGTTCCTCGCGGTGCGCCGCTGGTACGGATGGAGTGCCGGTCGCATCCTCAATCTCGATATCGGTGGCGGCTCGCTCGAGCTGACCTTCGGTGGTGACGAGGATCCTGATGTGGCGTACTCGCTGCAGTTGGGTGCCGGACGCCTGACCCGGGACTGGTTCCGGGACGATCCTCCCGGCAAGCGCCGTATCGCGGCGTTACGCGACTGGCTCGACGCCGAACTCGCGGGGCCGACGAAACATCTGCGTCGTGCAGGCGACCCCGATCTTTGCGTCGCGACTTCCAAGACTTTCCGTACACTGGCACGATTGACGGGTGCAGCACCCTCGTCGGCGGGTATTCATGTCCGGCGAACGTTGACGGCGAGCGGTCTGCGGCAGCTGATCGCGTTCATCTCGCGGATGACCACCTCGGACCGCGCGGAGCTCGAGGGCGTGAGCTCGGACCGGTCCCAGCAACTCGTCGCAGGTGCACTGGTGGCCGAAGCAAGTATGCGGGCGCTCGGGGTGGAGACCCTGGAGATCTGCCCGTGGGCGCTGCGTGAGGGTTTGATTCTTCGGAAGCTCGACACTGAGATGGGCGGGGAACTGGTGGTGGCATCCAAGTGACCGACAGCAAGGGCACGGATACCGGACAGATATCGGTAGCGGAACTGCTCGCGCGTAACGGCAAGAAGGTCGGTACACGCAGCAGCGGCGGTGGCCGCCGCCGCCGCGGCACCACCGGTGGCATCTCGGTTGCGGAACTGACCGGCGAAATACCGATAACCCGGCCGGCCACCGAAGCGCAGCCGACCGCGACGCCGGAGTCCGGGCGCGGTCCGGCCGGGGACGATCGCAGCCCGCAGGCGCCTGCGGTGGCGACCCCCAGGACGCCGAAAGTGGAGCCTGTCGTTCCCGAGACACCGCAGGTCGAGCCGGTCGTGCCCGCCACTCCGAAGGTAGTGGCACCGGAGTTGTCGACCCCGGCGCCACCGTCTGCCAACGAGCTGACGACGATCACCTCGACTGTGGCCGACGTGGACGCGACGACGGTGACGCCCGCTGTCGTCGAGCCGGTCGCTGCCGAGCCCGTGGTCCGCACGCGGGCGGTCCGCAAACCCGCCGTCGGCAAGACCGAGTTCGGGCAGACCGCCGCGCCGGACCGTCCGGCCACGATCGCGGATGGCGCCAAGGTCGAATCGCCGACCGAGGTCATCCGTCCGGAGGCTCTACCGCGTCGAGCCAGGGCGCACCTGGACAATGTGACCGGGTCCGTCCCTGTGGTCCAGCAAGCATCGCCGTCTCCGCGTGCATCCGAGACCCCCGAGCCTCGACTGCTTTCCGGCCCGGCAAGCGATCTCCAAGGAACCGGCGCGGACAACGAGGGCGACGAGACCGCCACCATCGGCGTGGCCAAGGACGAGGGCGGCGGCAAGTCGCCTTCCAAGAGCAAGTTCCCGTCGAAGAACAAGGCTGCGCCGAGCAAGTCCTCGGGCAAGGCCGCTTCGGGTAGTGGGACAGCAGCGAAGGACGGGGCGCGGGCGTCGGGCACCTCCTCCAAGGGCACCTCCGGCAAGAGCGCATCCGGCAAGGCCAAGCCCGACACCGATTCGGACGACGTCGTCGACGGGTCAGGGAGCAGTGCCAAACAGTGGATGTTGCTCGTCGGCGAGAGTATCGCCGCGATCGTCGTCGGCGGTCTGTTGTTCAAGGGCTTCGAGAAGCTGTGGGACATGATGCCGTGGGTGGCGTTCGGTCTGGCATTGCTTGTGATCGTCGGCCTCGTGGCACTGGTGCGGGTTCTGCGCCGTACGGACGACATCACCAGCCAGTTGATCGCTGTCGGGGTGGGGGCGTTCGTGGCATTCGGTCCGCTGTTGTTCCTACTACCCAACGGATGAGGCTGCAGTCGTGGTGACAGCGCGGCGAATCCCGGTCGGGTTGTCGACGGCTTCGGTGTATCCGGAGAACACCGAGGCGGCGTTCCGGTTCGCCGCCGACCTCGACTACGACGGGGTCGAACTCATGGTGTGGGCGGACCCGGTAAGTCAGGATCCGGGGTCGGTACTCAGGCTCGTGCGCAAGTACGGAGTTCCCGTCCTCGCGGTGCATGCGCCGTGCCTGCTCATCTCTCAACGGGTCTGGGGTGCGGATCCGGTGGCGAAGCTCGGACTGTCGGTCGAAGCGGCCGAGATCCTCGGTGCATCGACCGTGGTGGTACATCCGCCTTTCCGCTGGCAACGTCGGTACGCCGAAGGATTCGTCGATCAGGTGAAGACACTCGAGCAGGGCAGCCACGTATCTGTGTCTGTCGAGAACATGTACCCGATGCGTGCGGACGTGTTGTTCCGTGACCGGGGGACCGATCGTCTGCGGCGCCGTGGTGGTCCAGGCCCGGCAGTGTCGGCCTACAGCCCGTCGCTCGATCCGACCGACACCGGCTTCGATCACTACACGCTCGACCTGTCGCACACCGCCACCGCGGGGATGGATGCGCTCGCGCTCGCAGGCCGGATGGGAGCGGGTCTCAATCACCTGCACCTCGCAGACGGCCGAGGGTCGTCGATGGACGAACACATGATCCCGGGGGACGGGGAACAGCCGTGCGCCGACGTGTGCAGGCAACTCGCCGGCAGCGACTACGCGGGCCAGGTCGTGCTCGAAGTGAGTACGCAGAGCGCGCGGACCCGGTCCGAGCGGTCGGTGATGCTCGGCCGGGCGCTCTCGTTCGCGCGAGAGCATCTCGACCGCCCCGCGCAGAGCGCGATCGCCCCTGGTCCCGAGCACCCGCGTGCGGCAGGTGTCGTTCGAGTCCCGCATGCGGACGCAGCCCGGGTACCGGGTAGCTCCGAAGTGTCAGAGAGCGCCGATCCCGGCGCAGAGAACCGCGACACCTGAGATCGCGACACCGACGGTCAGTGACGCGGCGCCGAGCCACACCGATGCCATCATCCGGCTCGGACGTGTGGGATCCGCGCCGAGCACCGAGAGGAAGAATCCGGCAGGGATGAGGATCGCGGAGGTCAGCACGGCGATGGAACCCGCGGCTCCCCATTCCGGTGATGCACCCGTGACGTAGGTGGTGACGGCGATCAGGGTGCCGAGCGTCACGAGGACTCCGGCGTGCGCGTGGCCCGCGCGGAAGAAGGACTTCTGAAGGTCGTTGACGGGTACGCCGCCGTTCGCGATGCGCAGTAGGAAGGTTCCCCCGAAGGCGATACCTGCAACGGTCAGCAGAGTGACCCCGACGGCGATGACGAGCACGGGATGCATGGGAGGCCCCTTCCTTTCGGATTGGATACTACAACTATCCAATACTGGATAGTTGTAGTATCTGATGTCAACAGCAAATCGGAGGTGACATGCGAATCTCGGAATTGGCGGCGCGTAGTGGTGTGCCGCTGGCCACCGTGAAGTACTACCTGCGCGAGGGGCTGCTGATGCCGGGCCACGCAACGAGTGCTACGCAGGCCCGATACGATGACGAGCACGTACGCCGGCTCGGTTTGATTCGTGCGCTCGCAGGTCAGGGCCTGCCGCTCGACAAGATCAAGGCAGTGGTGGCGCTCGCGGAGAATCCGGACGAGGATCTGTTCGTCACTCTCGGCAAGGCAGTGATGGCGCTCCCGCCATATGTCGACAACCCACCCGACGCCGACTATCCCCGCACTCGCGCACTGCTCGAACGGCTCGGGCAGCTGTACGACCCGAAGTTCACCGCGGTCGCCCAGCTCGAAGCTGCGCTCGCAGCACTCGACTCGGCCGGTCTGACCATGTCCGACCGACGTATCGACGTCTACGGCGAGCACATCCGCGAGATCGCCGACCTCGACGTCGATCTCCTTCCGACGAGCACTCGGCAGGAAACCGTCGAAGCTGCCGTGCTGGGCACCGCGTTGTACGAGCCGGTACTCGCCGCGATGAGGCGTCTCGCGCACCAGCACCGCGCCGCCCGGATCTTCGCCGCGGCGGCAGACGCCGACCAGACAGGTTCCACAGAACCCGCTCGAAACACAGAACCCGCTCGAAACCCGCAGGAGATCCAGTGACCACCGACCATCCGTTCCGTGACCTGACCACACTCACGGCCGACGGCGAGGGCGCCTGGTCGGCGCACATCGCACCCACCTGGACCATCGGACCCAAGGTGCACGGTGGCTGCATGCTCGCAGTGAGCGCAGCCGCAGCCCGCCGCGCAGGAATAGAGGCCGGAGCCGACCCCGCAGTTCAACCTCTCGCGGTGAGCGCGTCTTTCGTATCCGCGCCCGACCCGGGGGAGGTCGAGATCACCACCGTGGTCCGGAAGCTGGGCAAGCAGGTCTCCGTCGTGGATGCCACCCTCGGACAGGGTGGCCGCGTCGCGGTACGCGCGAGTATCACGCTCGGCGTGCCCGACGGCGGCGACCCGCGGTACGTCGTACCGCATCCCGCCACCGAGATGCTCGCTTCGCCGCCCGAGGACGTTGTGGTGGTCACTCCTGACCACCCGATGGGCCAGATCGTGAACCTGTGCGGGTCCGTCGACATCCGTGTCGACGAGTCCACTGCCGGATTCCTCCGCGGCGACCAGGACGGCGATCCACGCATCGCGATGTGGACGAAGCTCCGCCCCGCCGACGAGGCGGACCTCGACACGCTGGCCCTGTTCGCGCTCATGGCAGGAGACATCTCGGCGCCCGTGACGATGAACCGCGGCATGTTCGGGTGGGCACCCACCGTGCAGCTGACCGCATATCTGCGCGCGCTTCCCGCGCCGGGCTGGCTGCGCCTGACGAATGAAAGCATCGTGCTCGGGCAGACGTGGTTCGAATCGGATCACACCGTGGTCGATTCGTCGGGGGCAGTGGTGGTGCAGTCCCGCCAGCTCGCGATGATTCCACGCTGACCCGTTCCGCCGTCGAAAGCGTCGGCCTGTCGACCGCGGGACTGCGATGCGTGCCACACGGGGGACCCGTGGCACGCTGTCACCCATGACGAGAATTGCGGTGATCGGTGGCGGCAGAATCGGTGAGGCCCTGATCTCGGGGCTGCTGCAGAACAGCTACGCCACCAAGGACCTCGTGGTGGTCGAGAAGCTGCCCGAGCGAGCAGACGAACTGGCGCGTGCGTATGCGATCCGCGTCACCGACGGCACGGCCGACGCGGTCGAGGGTGCCGACGTGATCGTCGTGGCGGTCAAACCCGGCGACGTCGACCCGGTAATCGCCGACGTGGCCTCGGCGGATCTCGACAACGACACCGAGCAGATCGTCGTTTCGCTCGTCGCGGGCGTCACCACTGCCCAGTACGAGAACAAACTCCCCGCAGGTGCTCCCGTCGTCCGAGTGATGCCCAACACCCCGATGCTCGTCGGGCAGGGCGCGAGCGTGCTTGCCGCAGGACGCCACGTGAAGGGTGAACACCTCGACCTCGTGCGCGAGTTGCTCGGATCGGTGGGCACCGTTTCGGTCGTACCCGAATCGCAGATGGATGCGGTCACCGCGGTGTCGGGTTCCGGCCCCGCGTACTTCTTCCTCGTCGCCGAGGCGATGATCGACGCAGGCGTTGCGCTCGGGCTCAGCCGTGCCGTCGCCACGGATCTCGTGGTGCAGACCATGACCGGTTCCGCGGCAATGCTCGCCCGATCCGGAGAGAACGCGGCGGATCTGCGTGCAGCCGTGACGTCGCCCGGAGGTACGACGGCCGCAGCTATCAGAGAATTCGAGCGAGGTGGGATCCGCACCGCGTTCTACGACGCGCTCGAGGCCGCGCGGCAACGATCGGCGCAGCTAGGCGCACGTTCCGACTAGCCGAACATCAGGTGGACGGGCCTCGCGACACGCCGTACTGGTGTGACGGAAGTGGAATTGGTGGCCGTCATCGTCGCACAGGAACCATTCGTCACGCTAAGCTCGAATGAGCACGTGCGTGTCTGTTCCGCCGGAGGGGAAGCCGGCGGCGCGGACGTGCCGGAGGTGTGTAATGGTTTCAGGAAATACACCGTCGAAGGGTCAACCCCAAGACGGACAGTCGGTCCTCGCAGGCACCCAATTCCTGACGGTCGCCGAAGTGGCGTCGTTGATGAGGGTATCGAAGATGACCGTGTACAGGCTTGTACACAGCGGTGAACTGCCTGCTGTGCGCGTCGGACGCTCGTTCCGGGTGCACGCAAAGGCGGTTCACGACTATCTCGAGACATCGTATTTCGACGTCGGGTGAACCTGGCTCGGAAGGCTGTGGGAGCACGGAGCGGACCTCGATTTCATCCGGTCGTTCCTGCACCGGTACGATTGCAATTCGTCGTACCGGTCAGCCGGTGTCGTGAGGCGCTGAGCTCGTCACCACGAGGCCCAGCGTCCGACAGAAGAAGGCGTACGTCACCGGCGTGCGCAGGAACGCTATAAGAACGCGAGGGAACCCACATGGGGTCTGTGATCAAGAAGCGCCGCAAGCGCATGTCGAAGAAGAAGCACCGCAAGCTGCTCCGCCGCACTCGCGTGCAGCGTAGGAAACTCGGCAAGTAGGCCACTGTCGATCATCGGCATCCGAGCTGCCGCCGGTAGCAGTACTGCCGAACGAATGCCCGTCACCCATGGTGGCGGGCATTCGACGCTTCTGCACGGCGAGCAACCGGACGTTTACCCGGGTGTCATGCGATGTTGCCGATGTCACCGTATCGTTGTAGCGCATACCGTCCTGCGGCCGAGGTGGGACCGCCGACGGAGATGTTCTGCAAGCAGGGGGTGCTGTGACTTCACACGGGCGACAGGCCGAGCCGCCAGGTGTCGTATTGGTGACGGGTGCGAGCCGATTTCTCGGTGGCTTCCTCGTCACCCGGCTGGCTCAGAACCCCGACATCGAACGGGTCATCGCAGTCGATACCCAGTCGCCCACCAAAGACATGCACCGACGCATGGGGCGCGCCGAATTCGTCCTCGCCGACATCAGGAATCCACTGATCGGCAAGGTCATCAGAAACATGAACGTCGACACCGTCGTGCACGCGTCGGCGGTCACCAAGGCGCCCAAATCCGGAGCACGCGCCGCGATGAAAGACATGAACGTCATCGGCGCGATGCAACTGTTCGCGGTGTGCCAGAAGGCGCCGTCGGTGCGCAAGGTCGTGTTGCGGTCGTCGTCGGTCGTCTACGGCTCCAGCGCCAAGGACCCCGTGAAATTCACGGAGGAGATGAGCGCGAGGCGCCGCCCCACCGGCGCGTTCGCCCGCGACATGATCGAGATCGAGGGTTACCTGCGAGGTCTGGCCCGGCGACGCAGCGACATCGCCACCACGATCCTGCGTCTTGCGCCCACAGTCGGGAACCGCCTGCCCGGTTCGCTCTCGAACTACCTCACCTCACCGCTGGTTCCCAATGTCCTCGGTCGCGACGCACGATTGCAGTTGCTGCACGAGGAGGATGCGCTCGGCGCTCTCGAGTGCGCAACGCTCGGCGGTCCGTCCGGTACCTACAACGTGGCAGGCGACGGCATCGTGATGATGACACAGGCCGTCCGACGGGCAGGTGGCCTGACCGTGCCGATGCCCTACAGCCTGTTCCGCAATGTGGGTCACGCCCTTGTGGGATCGGTCATGAAGTCGTTCACGAAGGAAGAACTCGACTACTTCCACTTCGGATGCGGACTCGACACGACACGCATGCGCGAAGAACTCGGATTCGAACCACGCTGGACCACCAAGGAAGCCCTCGACGACTTCGCGCGAGGAATCGGGATGTCCCGCATCGTGAAGTCCGAATGGATCGACAAGGCCGAATCGATGCTGCTTTCCACTCTCGGGGAGCGGACGGAGGTGCGATGACTCAGGTTGCCAAGGTCATACCGTTGCACGGAGGAAGTCGGCGCACCGCTTCGGGCCGGCCCGCGGAGTCCTTCGAAGTGCACCCGTCGCAAGGCGCCCCGGCCGGGGATGTCGCATCGCAGCACACCGTCGTCGACGGACTCCTCGACGATCTGCGTACCGCACTGATCGGGCACGTGACAGGGGGTGCGGAGTTCCTGAGGCGCCGGATCACAGGTGACTACGAGGTCGACGACTTCGGTTTCGACCCGCATTTCAACGACAACATCCTCATGCCCGCGCTGCGTCCACTGTTCGACAAGTGGTTCCGCGTCGAAGTGCGGGGGGTGGAGAACATTCCGGCCGACGGGCGAGCACTCATCGTCGCGAATCACGCGGGCACTCTGCCCGTCGACGCCCTGATGACCTCCGTCGCCGTGCACGACCGCGCACACCGGCCGCTGCGGATGCTTGCGGCCGATCTCGCCTTCGACATGCCGGTCGTCGGCACCGTGGCGCGTAAGGCGGGGCATACCCTCGCGTGCCATCCCGATGCCGAACGGCTTCTCGAACAAGACCAGGTCGTCGCCGTGTTCCCGGAAGGGTACAAGGGGCTCGGCAAGCCGTTCAAGGAGCGGTACAAGCTGCAGCGTTTCGGACGCGGCGGTTTTGTCTCGGCAGCGCTGAAGACACATGCACCGATCATTCCGTGCTCGATCGTGGGATCAGAGGAGATCTACCCGAACATCGGCGATCTCACCTCGCTTGCACGGTTGTTGGGGTTGCCCTACTTCCCGATCACTCCGCTTTTTCCCGCGCTCGGCCCGCTCGGTGCGGTGCCGTTGCCATCCAAGTGGTACATCGAATTCGGTACGCCCATTGCGACCGACGTCCACGACGAAGTCGCGGCCGACGATCCGATGGTGTTGTTCGAGGTCACCGACCACGTTCGTGAAGTGATTCAGCAGACGCTCTACAAATTGCTCACTCGCCGCAGAAACGTTTTCCTCGGCTGAGGGCAGGCCGGGTCAGACACCCCATGTCGTTTGGTGTCAAGCCGCATGGGGTTCCGGGTGGGCGTGGTGCGACCATGCGGTCGCTTCGTCATAGCGGGTGCGGGTCTTGAGGCAGCCGTGGAGGACGCCGACGAGGCGATTGCCGAGCTGGCGCAGGGCGGGGTTGTAGCCGGCCTCGCGGGCACGCTGTTTGTCGTAGTAGCGGCGAGCCCCGGGCGAGGCCCGCAGGGCGGAGAACGCCTGGGTCTGCAAGGCGTCGGCGAGCCGGTTGTTGCGCACGAAGCGGGCCTGGACGGTGTGGCTCTTGCCGGAGGCCCGGGTGATGGGGCTGGTGCCGGCGTAGTTCTTGCGGGCCTTGGCGGAGGCGTAGCGGGTGGGGTCGTCTCCGAACTCGGCGAGCACCCGGGCACCGGTGATCTCCGCGATGCCGGGCATCGAGAGGTAGATGTCAGCGTCCGGGTGCGCTCGAAAATGTGCCTTCACCTGCCCCTCCAGCTGAGCTATCTGCTCGTTCAGTGCGATCAGCAGCTTCGCGTGGGCCACCGCCGTGGCCGCATAGGCGGCCGTGACCGGCCCGGGCAGGCCGAGTTGCTCCGTGCGCAACGCGGCCTGGATCGTAGCCGCCTTCGCATCCCGGTTGCGCCGGCGGGCACGGGCCAGGACGGCGGTGATCTGGGTGCGCGTCAGCTTCGCACCGGCCGCGGGGGTGGGCGCCTTGGTCAGCAGTTCCAGCGCATCCGTGCTGGTCAGCGACAGGTCCGCGTAGGCGGCCAGGGCGGCGGGGAAGTACTCGCGCAGAGTGGTGCGCAACCTTTGGAAGGTGCGGGTGCGTTCCCAGATGAGGGTCTGGTGGGCACGGGCGACGACCTTGACGGCCTGCGCCTGCTCGCTGTCCCCGGCCACCGGCCGCAGCTGGGCGCGGTCGATGCGCACCATGTCGGCCAGCGCGTGCGCGTCACCCTTGTCGCTCTTGGCGCCCGAGGTGCCGTACCGCTCCTTGAACCGTGCGACCTGCCGGGGGTTGATCGCGTACACCTGGTAGCCGGAGGCGATCAGGGCCTGCACCCACGAGCCGCGGTCGGTCTCGATCCCGATCACCACCACGGCCGCGTCCAGGTCCGCGCCGCCGTGCTTCGCGACGAGCTCGTGCAGCTTCGCGATCCCCTCTACGCCCTCGGACAGCCTCGCGGCGGCCAGCTTCCGGCCGGTCGCGTCCTGGACCTCGACGTCGTGGTGGTCCTCGGCCCAGTCATCACCGATCAGCAGCAACTCATCCTCCTCGGTCAGGCACTTCGCTTCCCATGCAGCCTGCGGAAGGCGCGGCACGCGGCCTAATGGATCCAGTGCTCACGCCCCACTGCCCGGCGGGCACGCCACCCCATCAGCGGTCTGGCCTCCCGGCCGACCAGCAGGGGCACGATCTGACCTCAGAAGTCGAATGCTTCCGGCGGCGTAAGTGCTCACCTGCTGGCGGCTACGGCACCGAGTCTCTACGACCCGACAGCTCCCATTAGGCGGCTCGGTCGCGGCGCCGTCCGAGCGCAATGGCGACTGCGCCGCCGGCCGCGCCGAGGCCGAGGGCCGTCGGCACTCCGACCTTGGCTGCCTTACGTGCCGTGCGGAAGTCTCGTACTTCCCACCCCCGGGTGCGTGCGACCTGCCGCAGATCGGGATCGGGATTGATCGCAACCGCCGTACCCACGAGCGACAACATCGGTACGTCGTTGTGGCTGTCGGAGTACGCAGTGCACCGTTTGAGATTCAGGCCCTCGCGGATCGCGAGGGCGCGCACCGCGTGGGCCTTGCCGAGTCCATGCAGGATGTCGCCCACCAGACGGCCGGTGAACACCCCGTTCTCCGACTCTGCAACGGTTCCCAGGGCGCCGGTCAGGCCGAGGCGTTTGGCGATGACGTCGGCGAGTTCGACCGGGGTGGCCGTGACGAGCCACACTTGCTGGCCCGCGTCGAGATGCATCTGCGCGAGCATGCGGGTGCCTGGCCAGATCTTGTCGGCGATTATGTCGTCGTAGACCTCTTCGCCGAGTCGGCGGAGTTCCGCTGTCGACCTGCCCTGCACGAAGGACAGTGCCTTGTCGCGGCCGCTTGCGACGTCGGCGCTGTTCTCCTTACCCGTGATCCGGAACTTCACCTGTTGCCACGCGAACTCGAAGAGGTCGGTCTTTCGGAAGTAGTTGCGCGCAACGAGGCCGCGGGCGAAGTGGATGATCGACGCGCCCTGCACCATCGTGTTGTCGACGTCGAAGAAGGCGGCTGCGGTCAGATCGATCGCGCCGCGGGCCTCGGGTTCGGCTCCTGGCTCGGGCGCTGCTTCCGGTTCTGTCCGTGCACCGTGCAATGCGAGTGCAGCGTCGGCACTCGCTTCGCCGGCGAGGTTCGCGCGGACCTCTTCTTCGCTCGGACCGAATTTGCGCGACAACAGGCGCCTGCCGGGACGGATGAACCGTGCCCACGCTTCACCCATACCCCGCCCGTATGGCAACGAACGTTCAGGCACTCGCACCTCCCGTGTCGTGACGGTCGTGCCGACCTATCGTCACACCCCAATGCACGACCCGCCGCAAGCGTAGCCCGTGGTGGACGCGCTATCAGGGTTCGGCGGTCACCCCCTTTGCGGGTGTGACGTTCGTCTCCGGGCCCCATGTCGCACAGTGGAGGACATGACCGATCGACACTCCGGCCCGGCCGGAACCCCTGTATCTGCACACGAGGTGACGCTCCTGATCCGTGCCGGGTGCGGTAGTTGTGGACCTGCGCGCACCGTTCTCGAAGCACTGTGCGCGGACTTCGGGGTGCAGGTCACCTGCATCGATGTCGACGAAGCCGCCGCCACCGACCCCGAATTGCGGGCCGAGTTCGGGGACCGTCTTCCTGTTGTGCTCCTCGACGGCAAGGAGCACAGTTACTGGGAGGTCGACGAGCAGCGATTGCGCGCAGATCTCGCCCGGTGAGGCTGTCGCGCCAGGTCGTGGCGCAGGTGGGAAGCACATTCGGGGGCCTTCGAGCAACTTTGTGCATGGCTTCACAAGCGGTTACCGTGGTGAGGACGAAATCCCGGATCACCGTGAGGCCGGACGTGTCCACCGGCCGGACGAGGAGCCACGAACGTGACGCAACCGCACCCACCGCAGGGCGACGACGCCCGCGGCAGCGCCGGGACCGGCGAGGGTGCCACTCGGAGTTCCGAGCGTGTCGCTCCTGGTTCTCAGTACCGGGATATCCCCCAGGCTACTGTGACGCGTCTCGCCAACTATCTGCGGGTCCTCGGAAGCCTCTCCGAAGCGGGCACGCTCATCGTCTCGAGTGAAGAATTGGCGAGCGCCGCCGGGGTCGGTTCGGCGAAGCTCCGCAAGGACCTCTCGTTCCTCGGCCCCAACGGCGTACGCGGCGTCGGCTACGACGTCATCCGCCTGCAGGCGCGCATCGAGAATGCACTCGGGCTCGATCGCGGCCACCATGTCGTTCTCGTAGGAGTGGGCAGTCTCGGTCGCGCTCTCGCCTGCTATCCAGGTTTCGATCGTCGCGGATTCACCCTCGCGGGGCTGTTCGATGCCGACCCCGCTCTGGTTGGGACGACCGTGGGTGGCCTTGTGGTCCGGGGCGTCGACCGGCTCGAATCCGACGCTCACGAACTGGGCGCCACCATCGGTGTCGTGGCCACGCCCGAGGATGCCGCGCAGGACGTCTGCGATGTGCTCGTGCGTTCCGGCGTTCGCAGCGTCCTGAGCTTCGCGCCGATCGAGCTCGAGGTGCCCGAACACGTCGAGGTGCGCCGCGTCGACCTCGCGGTCGAACTACAGGTGCTCTCGTTCAACAGCGCACGAAACGACGAACTTCTCCGGGTTGCCGGGGGAGCGCACACGACGAGCGTTCAGCCCGCCCGCGGCCCGCTCGGGTCTGCTGTGTCCACGCCGAGTCCGGCTCGGCGATCCAGAACAGGCAAGGCGGGCCCCTTGGGTTCGGCCGTGACCAGAAACGGATCGGTGATTGCGCCGTGAGTGTCCTCCTCGTTGGCATTTCGCACCGGAGCGCCCCGGTATCGGTTCTCGAGAAGGTGGCCGTCGCGGACACCGATCGACCCAAGCTGACCGACAAGATGATGGCGTCGGATCACATCTCCGAGGCGATGATCGTCTCGACCTGCAACAGGGTCGAGATCTATGCCGTCGTCGATGCCTTCCACGGTGCGCTCGCCGATGTCAGCGGATTGCTGTCGGAGCACGCCGGACTAACTCTCTCGGACCTGCACAAGCACGCATACGTGCGCTACAGCGAAGCTGCGGCGGAGCATCTCTTCGCGGTGGCCAGCGGCCTCGACTCCATGGTCGTCGGTGAGCAGCAGATTCTCGGTCAGATCCGCACTGCCTACGCCACCGCCGATGCGCAGCAGGCTGCGGGGCGTGCATTGCACGAACTTGCTCAGCAGGCGTTGCGAGTCGGTAAGCGTGTGCATTCGGAAACCGGGATCGACGCAGCAGGCGCGTCGGTCGTGTCGGTCGCACTCGACAAGGCCGGTGCACTGTTCGGTAACGGCGGCCTGCAGGGGCGCACCGCCGCAGTGATCGGTGCGGGCGCAATGGGCGGTCTCGCGGTAGCGCATCTGACCCGTTCGGGCGTTGCCGAGATCATTCTGACGAACCGCACCCGCGACCGCGCCGAACGCCTCGCCGCCACGGCCCGCGGCAACGGCGTCGACGCTCAGGTCGTCGATTTCGGTGATCTTGCTGCAGCTCTCGCCAAGGCCGATGTCGCTGTCACCTGCACCGGAGCGGTCGGCACGGTCGTCACCCTCGCTGACGCCCACCGTGCTCTCGCGCAATCCGAACGCGGTGAACGCCCGCTGGCGATCTGCGATCTCGGACTTCCCCGCGACGTCGAACCCGCCGTGTCGGGGCTCCCCGGCGTGACGGTCTTCGACATGGAGGCATTGCAGCGCGACCCCGCCGCGGGTGCTGCCTCCGCCGATGCCGAGGCAGCGCGCGCCATCGTCGCGTCGGAGCTCGCCGGATACCTGACCACGCAGCGGCTCGCGGAGGTGACGCCCACTGTCACCGCGCTGCGACAGCGTGCAGCGGAAGTTGTCGAGGGCGAACTCATGCGTCTCGATTCCCGGCTCCCTGATCTCGGAGACGGTCAGCGCGACGAGGTCGCGCGTACCGTGCGCCGCGTCGTCGACAAGTTGCTGCACGCACCGACCGTGCGGGTCAAGCAGCTTGCTTCGACGCCGGGTGGCGACCAGTATGCCGAGGCGCTGCGGGAGTTGTTCGAACTGCGACCGGGGGCAGTCGAAGCAGTTGCGACTCCCACGAAGGAACTGGGGTCACTGGCCGACCCGACCACGTCGGCGGATCTGTCCGCCGCACTTGATCCGGTCATCACGACGGAGCTGCGTGCTCCACGAAAGGACGGCAAGGTATGAGCGCCGAAGCCACCCGGATCGACGCATCGCGCGAGCAGCGCACATTGCGCATCGGTACTCGGGGCAGCGTGCTCGCCACCACGCAGGCAGGCACTGTCCGCGACGCCCTGATCGCGGCCGGGCATCCAGCGGAGCTCGTGGTCATCACGACGAAGGGCGATATCACGCCGGGGCCCGTGCAGCGCATCGGTGTCGGTGTGTTCACCGCAGAACTCCGCGAGGCCCTGCTGGCCGGCGAAGTGGACGTGGCGGTGCATTCGTACAAGGACCTGCCCACGAAGCAGGATCCGCGCATGGTCGTCGCGGCGGTTCCTCCTCGTGAGGACCCGCGCGATGCCCTGGTTGCTCGCGACGGGCTGGTACTCGGAGAACTACCCGCCGGATCGAAGGTAGGCACGTCCGCCCCGCGGCGCCGCGCCCAGCTGGCAGCGATGGGCCTCGGTTTGCAGCTGGAGCCGTTGCGCGGCAACATCGACACCCGCATCGGCAAGGTCGATTCGGGCGAGCTCGACGCGATCGTCATCGCCCGCGCCGGTCTGTCGCGGATCGGGCGGCTCGACCGGGTCACCGAAGCGCTCGAGCCCGTCCAGATGCTGCCCGCGCCGTCTCAGGGAGCGCTCGCCGTCGAGTGCCGCGCCGAGGACGACGTCCTGATCGAAATCCTCTCCGGTCTCGATGATCCGGCGAGTCGCGCGGCGGTTGTCGCCGAGCGTGCACTGCTCGCCGAGCTCGAAGCAGGGTGCACCGCGCCGGTCGGCGCGATCGCAGAGATCGTCGAGTCGCTCGACGACGACGGCCGTGTCTTCGAGGAACTGTCCGTACGCGGGTGCGCGGCCGCACATGACGGATCGGACGTGCTCCGCGCGAGCATCGTCGGTTCACCCGACCGCGCAGAGGAACTCGGAAGGGCACTCGCCCGAGAATTACTCGACCTCGGTGCGAAAGAACTGATCGTCGACGACGAGCAGTGGGCCGCCGATGATTGACGTTTCCGTTCAGCCCCGAATTTCCCTTACCGCAGATTTGATTGCACTGGAGAACAACCGATGAGCCGAGTCCGTAAGAACACTCCCGGACGGATCCTGTTCGTGGGATCGGGTCCCGGCGACCCGGCGCTGCTCACCGTCCGAGCGCGCGATGCCCTCACGGGTGCCACAATCGCCTTCACCGACCCGGACGTCGACAGGGATGTCGTGGCTCTGGTCGGCACCGACCTCGGCACCGACCCGGAGACAGGCGAGCCGATCGCCGACGTGCGTCCCGCACTGGGGGAGCCCGCGGAGGTCGCCAAGACGCTGGTCGCCGAAGCGAAGAACGGTCACGACGTGGTGCGTCTCGTCGCGGGCGATCCGTTGACCACCGATTCTGTGATCGCCGAGGTCAACGCTGTGGCCCGCACGCAGGTGGTGTTCGAGGTGCTTCCCGGACTGCCCGCCGGTTCCGCAGTTCCGAGCTACGCGGGTATGGCCCTCGGGTCGTCCCACACCGAGGCCGACGTCCGCGGCGAGGTCGACTGGGCGGCGTTGGCCGCCGCTCCCGGTCCGCTGGTGCTGCACGCGACGTCCGGACATCTCGCCGAGACCGCGAGCGCGCTCGTCGAGCACGGTATTGCTCCGCAGACCCCCGCAGCCATCACGGTGCGCGGCACGACGCGTCAGCAGCGCACCGTCGAGGCCACGCTGGCGACCCTCAACGACGCAGGCTCCGAATTCGTCGGACCGCTGGTCGTGACGGTCGGCAAGGTCGTGTCGCAGCGCAACAAGATGTCGTGGTGGGAATCGCGTGCTCTTTACGGCTGGACCGTACTGGTTCCCCGGACGAAGGAGCAGGCAGGTGAGATGAGCGATCGGCTCGTCTCCCACGGCGCCATTCCGATGGAGGTGCCGACGATCTCCGTAGAGCCTCCCCGCAGCCCCGCCCAGATGGAACGGGCCGTCAAGGGCTTGGTCGACGGTCGCTACCAGTGGGTGGTGTTCACCTCGACGAACGCCGTACGCGCCGTGTGGGAGAAGTTCGAGGAGTTCGGACTCGATGCTCGCGCGTTCTCCGGAGTGAAGATCGCTTGCGTCGGCCAGGCCACCGCCGAGAAGGTGCGCTCGTTCGGTATCACCCCTGAACTCGTCCCCGCGGGCGAACAGTCGTCCGAGGGTCTGCTTGCCGAGTTCGCGCCGTACGATGACGTGTTCGATCCGGTCAACCGGGTGCTCTTGCCCCGTGCGGACATTGCGACCGAGACGCTCGCCGAGGGCTTGCGTGAACGCGGCTGGGAGATCGACGACGTCACTGCGTACCGCACCGTCCGGGCTGCTCCGCCGCCGGCCGAGACCCGCGAGATGATCAAGACCGGCGGTTTCGACGCGGTGTGCTTCACCTCGTCGTCCACGGTCCGGAATCTCGTCGGTATTGCCGGGAAACCGCACGCGCGCACCATCGTCGCGTGCATTGGTCCGAAGACCGCCGAGACCGCGATCGAATTCGGGCTGCGGGTGGACGTGCGACCCGAGACCGCGCAGGTCGGTCCATTGGTCGAGGCGCTCGCCGAGCACGCAGCGCGACTGCGTGCCGAGGGAGCTCTGCCTCCGCCGCGTAAGAAGTCCCGCGCCCGCCGCTGACCCACTCGTGCGCGGTTCCGGTAGTAACCGCTACCGGAACCGCGCACGACCTGTATCCAGCTCCGAAAGGGTCCTGACGACATGTTCCCCGATATCCGTCCCCGCCGATTGCGTACGACCGCGGCGATGCGTCGCCTGGTCGGGGAGACCTCGCTCGAACCCAGGCACCTGGTGCTTCCGATGTTCGTCGCCGACGGGCGCACCGAGCCGTGGGAGATCCCGTCGATGCCGGGCGTGTACCAGCACACCGACGACTCGTTGCTCACGGCCGCGACCGCTGCCGTCGAGGTCGGTGTCGGTGGTCTCATGCTGTTCGGTGTACCGCGACCCGAAGACAAGGATGCGCGCGGTTCGGGCGCAACGGATCCGGACGGAGTGCTCAACCGTTCGCTTGCTGCGCTGCGCAGCGAACTGGGCGATGCAACGGTGATCATGGCCGATACGTGCCTCGACGAGTTCACCGACCACGGGCACTGCGGGGTACTCACGGCGTCGGGTGTCGTCGACAACGACGCAACACTCGAGCGGTACGCGGAAATGGCGGTGGCACAGGCTGAATCCGGCGCTCATGTACTCGGGCCCAGTGGCATGATGGACGGGCAGGTGGCTTCGATCCGGGCGGCGCTGGACGCTGCCGGTCACGCCGACGTCTCCCAGCTCGCCTACACCGCGAAGTACTCGTCCGCGTTCTACGGGCCGTTCCGTGAAGCGGTCGGCTCGTCGCTCGAAGGCGATCGCCGTACCTACCAGCAGGATCCGGCGAATCGGCGCGAGGCACTGTACGAACTCGACCTCGACCTGGCCGAGGGGGCCGACATGGTAATGGTCAAACCGGCCATGTCCTACCTCGACGTCCTGCGCGAAGTGGCCGACCGGTCGCCGGTCCCCGTTGCCGCATACCAGATTTCAGGGGAGTACTCGATGATCACCGCGGCGGCGGCGAACGGCTGGATCGACCGGGACGCTGCGATCCACGAATCGCTGCTCGGGATTCGTCGCGCAGGGGCGGACATCGTGCTGACGTACTGGGCCGCCGAAGTTGCGGGCAGGTTGTCGTGAGCTTTCCACTACCCCCGACGCCCGGCCCTTCCGCACACGCAGCCCGCCCGGCCCCGCAGGACGTCGTCACCGCCTACCAATTGTGGTGCGGAGTTCTGCTTCTCACCGTGATCACCCTGCTGTTCGGGGCATTCGACCTCTGGAGCGGGCGGACCGAACTCGTCGACATGATGGTCGAGATGACAGCCGACACGGGGACGGAGGAACTCTCCCGCTCCGACCTCGATGCCGCGATCCCGATGGTCGTTGTCCTCACCGTGGTCTTCGGACTTGTCATCGTCGGCATGCTCTATCTCGTGGTCCGGCAGATGTACAAGGGCAAGAACTGGGCACGCATGGCACTGACCCTGATCGGTGTGTTCATGACCCTGTCCACGTTGCCGACCGTGTTCGGGGTGGGTGTCGGTGCCGGGGGATCCGGATTGGCGCTCGGCATCATCTCCATCGCCTCGGCAGTGCTCACGGTGGGTGCGATCGTGCTGATGCATCGGCGCGAGTCCAACGCGTATTTTCTACGGCTACCGGAGAACTGACCTCACGGCACTCGGGTTTGCGTACCGCGCAGTGCCGGGTTTGCGCACCGCGCAGTGCCGGGTTTGCGCACCGCGCAGTGCAGAGTACGGTGGGCTCACCATCGTCGGCCCGTGGCCGCACTCCGTCGAGCGTAAGGACGTCATGCAGGTGGAACCCCGGCCCTACGGTCGTCGTCGCGAACTTGTGCTGATCGGTCTGATTGCCGTACTCGGTGTTGTGACAACGCTGCTGGTCGTGATTCCCGGGGCGCTCACCGCTTGACCGGCCAGACCGAACCTCGAGGCGTATCCGAGCCGCTGTTCTACGAGCCGGGCGCGAGATGGCGCACGGTCGCTTTCGGTCCGGTGTTCTGCGCGGTGGCGCTGATCGTCGAACTCACGACAGGTCCCGTCGTGCACTGGGTTGCACTGCCGGTGCTCGCGATCGTGCTCGCCGGATTCGCCTACGTCATGGTCACCGCGGCGCGGCGTCACGTCAGCGTCGAACTCACTCGCACTGCGTTGCGGCAGGGAACCGAGGAACTCGAGGTCGGCGAGATCGAGGCGGTACTGCCTCCCGCGATGGATTCGTGGGACGAACCGCAGCGCTGGGAGAGCGCCCGTGTACTCGGAGAACTCGCCAACGTTCCCCGCGGGCGGACCGCCGTCGGCTTGCGGCTGCGGGGCGGGACATTCGTACGAGCGTGGGCCAAGGACGCCGACCGGCTCCGCGTGCGTCTCGGTGAACTGGTCGGCGCCTGAGGCCCTCTCGATACTCAGGAGTGGGGTGCTCCCTCACGGTCGAGCATGGCCGACCCGAGCAGATACTCGGGTACGCCGAGGCCCTCGACGAGAGTCATCACGTGCGGCCGCAATGTGCGGCATCGCTCGTTGATCCCACGCAGCACCGCCTTGGAGCGCTCGACCGACAGGTGCCGGTGTTCCATGAACCACGCCTTGTCCTCGTCGATGACCGTCAGCGCGAACAGATCGCACAGATCGGAGAGAAGCCCGCATGCGGTTTCGTCCTTGCAGTCGTCGATGGCCGCGACGAAGGCCTCCAGGACGACACGGTCGATATGGGCCTGCGCGGCGTGCAGCACGTGGTCCTGCACGAAGTTGAATGCGTCGAACGGGTTGTCCTCGCGCTTGGTGGCAGCCTGCAGGCGTCGCGCTGCGGTCGAGAGCAGATACTGCTCGCGGTCCTCGAACATCGTCAGCTGGGTGCCCCGATTGAAAAGGCTGCCGTCCTCCTCGTTGTCCTGACGTGTGTCGAGGATCGTCTGGATGATCTGCTGCGCCGCGGTGCGCTTCTTCACGACATCCGAGATCGTGTCGGCGGCGAACCTCATCCACTCCACAGGACTCATGCCACGAACCTCATCGGCATACGCCGTGAGCAATTCCTTCGCGACGAGTTGCGTGAGCACGTGGTTGTCGCCCTCGAATGTGGTGAACACGTCGACGTCGGCGCGCAGGGCAGTGAGCCGATTTTCGGCCATGTAGCCTGCGCCGCCGCACGCCTCGCGTGCTTCCTGGATAGCGCGGGCCGCGTGCCAGGTGTTGGCCACCTTGAGGCCTGCGGCGCGGCCTTCGAGTTCGCGCTGTTCCTGGGGGTCCACGTCGGTCAGCGGCACCGACTGGATGCGGTGCATCGCCGAGATCAGCTCGTTCTGAGCGAAACCCAGCGCGTACGACTTCGCTATGTGCGGCAGCAGTCGCCGCTGGTGGACGAGGTAGTCCATCAGGAGCACCTCGTCGTCACGGCCCGGGGCATCGAACTGACGCCGTAGCAGCGCGTACCGCGTCGCGATCGACAGCGCGACACGGGCCGCGGAGCCTGCCGACCCGCCGACGGTGACCCGCCCGCGGACGAGAGTGCCGACCATCGTGAAGAAGCGGCGGCTCGCGCTCTCGATGTCGGAGGTGTAGGTGCCGTCCGCCTCGACGTCCGCGTACCGGTTGAGCAGGTTCTCGCGCGGTACCCGAACGTTGTCGAACACGATCCGGCCGTTGTCGACGCCCGGCAGTCCGCCCTTGTATCCGCAATCCGAGGTGGTGACACCGGGAAGATCGTTACCTTCATCGTCGCGGAGAGGAACGACGAAACAATGCACCCCATACGACTCGCCGTTCGTCACGAGCTGCGCGAACACTGCAGCAACCTTCGCGTGTTGCGCGGCACCGCCGATGTAGTCCTTGCGGGCCGACGGCGTGGGGGAGTGGATCACGAACTCATCAGTGGCTGGGTCGAAGGTGGCGGTGGTCTCGAGGGCTTGCACGTCGCTGCCATGGCCCGTCTCCGTCATGGCGAAGCAACCGAGCAGATCCAAATCGATCAGGGGAGTGACGTACTTGTCGTGGTGGCGCTTCGTGCCGAGATTCTCGATCGCCCCGCCGAACAAGCCCCACTGCACGCCGGCTTTGACCATCAGGGACAGATCGGACATCGCGAGCATCTCGATCGAGGCGACGGCGCCTCCGGCATCTCCGGTACCACCCGATTCGACGGAGAAACCCGACGCGGCGTACCCGTGCTCGGCGAGCAACCGCATCTGTTTCAGGGTGATGTCGCGGGCCTGTTCGAGGTCGGGGGTGTAGTGCGGCGCGAATGCCGGGTCGGCCATGTTCGTCCGGGCGCGCTCGCGTGCGCTGTGCCATGCACCGTCGAGGGCCCTGCTCAGATGTTCACCTGTAGTCGCCATGGTTCCGACCCTATGACCGCAACGCCGTCCCATGGGGGCTTCACGGAGCCTCGACGCGGATGAGGACTGTAGTGAGATCCGAATCACAGCTCCTATCGCACACCGATCGGCTTTTTGGCAAATCGGGGGAAACTGGGACACTGGACGTCGTGACTGCGACTCCCGCTGCTTCCTCCGTCCACGACGCCGATTCGACGGCACTGTTCACCCGGGCGTCGAAGGTGACTCCCGGCGGGGTCAATTCCCCGGTCCGCGCATTCGGTTCGGTTGGCGGTACCCCGCGGTTCATTGCCTCGGGATCCGGATACACACTCACCGATGTCGACGGCAATTCCTACGTCGACCTGGTGTGTTCCTGGGGACCGTTGATTCTCGGGCACGCGCACCCCGCTGTCGTCGACGCCGTACGCACCACCGCCGCATCGGGTCTGTCCTTCGGCGCCCCTACTGCCGGTGAGGTCGAACTCGCCGAGGAAATCGTCGCCCGGATCACGCCGGTCGAGCAGGTCCGGCTGGTCAACTCCGGCACCGAGGCCACCATGAGCGCGGTGCGTCTCGCGCGCGGATTCACCGGCCGCACGAAGATCATCAAGTTCGCGGGTTGTTATCACGGTCACGTCGATGCCTTGCTTGCAGATGCGGGCTCCGGGGTCGCGACATTCGGTCTGCCCACGTCGCCGGGTGTGACCGGGGCACAGGCCGAGGACACCCTCGTCGTCCCGTACAACGACCTCGAAGCCGTGCGCGCGGCATTCGACGCGCATCCCGGGGCGATCGCCGCGGTGATCACCGAAGCCGCCGCCGGAAACATGGGGACCGTCCCGCCCGCACCCGGGTTCAACGAGGGGCTGCGCGCGTTGACCCACGACCACGGCGCCTTGCTGATCATGGACGAGGTCATGACGGGGTTCCGCGCGAGCGCGACGGGCTGGCACGGCATCGACGGTGTCGCAGGCGACCTCATGACCTTCGGCAAGGTGATGAGCGGCGGCCTGCCCGCTGCCGCGTTCGGCGGTCGGGCCGACGTCATGGCGCACCTGGCGCCGGCGGGCGCGGTCTACCAAGCGGGAACGTTGTCCGGTAACCCGGTCGCAGTGGCCGCAGGCCTCGCGAGCCTGCGCGCGGCCGACGCGGACGTGTACGCCGCCCTAGAGCGCAACGCCGCAACCCTCGGCCGCCTTCTCGGCGACGCGCTGACCGCCGAGGGTGTTCCGAACCGGATCCAGAACGCCGGGACGATGCTCAGCGTGTTCTTCACCGAGGACCCCGTCACCAACTACGACGAGGCAAAGGCCGCGCAGACCTGGCGATTCCCCGCGTTCTTCCATGCCCTGCTCGAGCACGGCGTCTACGCACCTCCGAGCGCGTTCGAGACCTGGTTCGTCTCCTCGGTTCTGGACGACGACGCGTTCTCCCGGATCGCCGATGCACTTCCACACGCGGCGAAGGCAGCTGCAGCCGCCACCGCCTCCTGACAGCGAGGGCCTGACCGCGAGCGCCCCGACATCCACCCGCTTCAACGACCTGAGGAACACGCACGTGACCGAAGCCGCCCCGTCCGAGACCCGCACCATCGTGCACGTGCTGCGGCACGGTGAGGTGCACAACCCGTCCGGCATCCTCTACGGCCGCCTCCCCGGCTTCCGGTTGTCGGTTACCGGCGAGGCGCAGGCTCGGGCCGTGGCGGCTTCCCTCGCGGACCACGACATCGCGCACGTGGTCGCCTCCCCGCTCGAGCGTGCCCAGCAGACCGCGTCGCCGATCGCGCAGAAGCACGGTCTCGAGATCCGCACCGATGAGAACCTCATCGAGGCGGGCAACGATTTCGAGGGTCTCAAGGTCGCTGTCGGCGACGGAGCCCTCAGCCGCCCGCGGCACTGGTGGAAGCTGCGCGACCCGTTCACACCGTCCTGGGGTGAGCCGTACCTGCAGATCGCGCATCGCATGCTGGCCGCGGTCAATACTGCGCGCGCCGCTGCGGCAGGTCGCGAGGCCGTGTGTGTGAGCCATCAACTGCCGGTGTGGACGCTGCGCCGGTTCCTCGAAGGCGAACGCCTGTGGCACGACCCGCGTCACCGGCAGTGCAGCCTCGCCTCTCTCACGTCTCTGGTGTACGAGGGCGAAACTCTGGTGGACCTGGTCTATTCGGAGCCGGCGGGCGCCTCCGACCCGAACGTCCACGGCGCATGAGAAGGGCACTTCACGCGATAGGCGGGTTGTTGTGCGGCGCACTGCTCCTGTCCTCCTGCGCGACGGGCACCGACGCGGTCGCGACCGGCGGTACGTTCGACTTCGTCTCGCCCGGCGGCGAGACTCGCATCTTCTACGATCCGCCCGCGGACCGCGGCACCCTCGGCACGCTGACGGGGGAGGATCTCATGAACGAGGGGCAGACGATCTCACTCGACGACTTCGCCGGCGAGGTCGTGGTCCTCAATGTGTGGGGCCAGTGGTGCGCGCCGTGTCGTAGCGAAGCGGACGACCTCGAGCAGGTCTACGAGGCGACCAAGGACCTCGGAGTTGCCTTCCTCGGCATCAACGTGCGCGACAACCAGCGGGACAAAGCACAGGACTTCGTGACCGATCAGCAGATCGGCTACCCGTCGATCTACGACCCGGCGATGCGTTCGTTGCTCGCACTCGGCCGCAACTATCCGACCTCCGTGGTGCCGACCACGGTCGTTCTCGACCGTGACCATCGAGTCGCGGCGGTCTATCTGACCGAACTTCTCGCGAGCGACCTGCAACCGGTCGTCGAGCGCATTGCCGCAGAACCCACCGAGGACCAATAGTGACGACAGTTCTCGCTTCCGGTATCGGCGATACCTTCCAGAATGCCGCAGCGTCCGGCCCGCTTCTCCTGGCTGTCGGTGCGTGTCTCCTGGCGGGGCTGGTGTCGTTCGCTTCGCCGTGCGTGGTCCCGCTCGTGCCCGGCTACCTGTCGTATCTTGCGGGCGTCGTCGGCGCCGAGGCACCCGCGGTCACCGCAGCGCAGGCCGGCTCACGTACCACCACGGTTCGCGACGACGGCCGACTGCGGGTCGCGGGAGCAGCAGGACTGTTCGTCGCGGGATTCACCGTCGTGTTCGTCCTGGCAACGGCGTCGGTGTTCGGCGCGATTTCCCTGCTCTCGGTCAACCGTGAGCTGTTGATGCGGATCGGTGGTGTCGTCACCATCGTCATGGGCATGGTGTTCATCGGCCTGATCCCGGCATTGCAGCGGGACACCCGTACCGCGCCGAAGCAGATTTCGAGTCTTGCGGGTGCGCCGCTGCTCGGCGCGGTCTTCGCGCTCGGATGGACCCCGTGTCTGGGACCCACCCTCGCGGGAGTGATCTCGCTCGCCGCAGGCACCGAAGGCGCGACGGCTGCCCGCGGGGTCACGCTCATCGTGGCGTACTGCATCGGACTCGGGCTGCCCTTCGTCGTCCTTGCGTTCGGCTCGGCCCGGGCGCTGCGCGGAGTCGGCTGGCTGAGACGTCATGCCCGGACCATCCAATTGTTCGGCGGCATCATGCTGATTGCCGTCGGCATCGCCCTCGTCACCGGCGCGTGGGACCTGTTCGTGTCCTGGGTGCGGGACTCCTTCATCTCGGACGTGACCTTGCCTGTGTGACGCCGCCCCACATGTCCTTCTCGGCCCGATCCGGTCGCTCCACGTAGCCCCCACCCTTTGGAAGGAGGTCGGCGCTTGTACTCCCTGGTGAACGAGGGAGGATCCGCGTCGAACATCAGATGACGGCCACCGACACGCAGACCTCGGCGCCTCGGCCGGGCGCCCCGAAACAGAGCCCGACGGGGCGCGCCGTGGCGTTCGTCCGTAACACGTGGCGCGGACTGACATCGATGCGCACGGCGTTGGTCCTGTTGTTCCTCCTGGCGCTCGCCGCCATTCCCGGTGCCCTGCTGCCCCAGCGAAACCTCAATGTCGGAAAGGTCGACGAGTACATCGCCGCCCGCCCGACGCTCGGGCCCTTCATGGACCGGCTCGAACTGTTCGATGTGTTCGGTAGCTTCTGGTTCACCGCGATCTATGCCCTGCTGTTCATCTCGTTGATCGGCTGCATCCTGCCGCGCTGCGCCGAGTATTTCCGCGCGCTACGTGCCCGGCCTGTCGCAACACCGCGCAATCTGTCGCGTCTGCCGCATCACGTCGAGACCACGTTCGAGGACGAGCCCGATGCGGTGCTCGACCGGATCAGCGGCGAGCTACGCGGGTGGCGCGTCGAGCGGCGCGAGGGAACCGCGAAGGGCCGGGACGGTGAGCTGACGCTCTCGGCGGAGAAGGGATATCTGCGCGAAGCGGGGAACCTCGTCTTCCACATCTCGCTGGTCGCGCTGCTCGCCACGGTTGCCCTCGGCAAACTTTTCGGTTACGAGGGCCAGCGCATCCTGGTCGCAAACGGCGAGGAGTTCTGCACCACATCGCCCGCCTCGTTCGACTCGTTCATCGCCGGTATCGAACTCGACGGCACGGGACTGACACCGATCTGCGTGCGGGTGCATGACTTCGTTGCGGATTATCTCGACAACGGTCAGGCCGAGATGTTCACCTCCAACATCGAGTACCAGTACGGGGAGGATGTCGCGGCGAACGTCTGGAGCGACGCGCAACTGAAGGTCAACCATCCGCTCAGAGTGGGGGGCGACCGCGTCTATCTCCAGGGCCACGGCTACGCGCCGACCTTCACGGTGACCTGGCCGAACGGTGAGACACGCACCGAAACGCTGCAGTGGGCACCTGAGGACGCCACGACGTTTCTGAGCAGCGGTGCGATGCGATTCGATCCGCCCGGCGGGATGTTCCCGGACGCAGACGAACGACGAAAGAATCAGATCGCGCTCGAAGGGCTCTTCGCCCCGACCGCTGCGTTCCACGGCACGCTGCTGTCGTCTGCGTTCCCGGCGATGATGGACCCGGCCGTTGCCATCGACATCTACAAGGGCGATTCCGGTCTCGACACCGGCAGCCCGCAGTCGCTCTTCTCGCTCAATACCGAGTTGATCAATCAAGGTCGACTGGTCAAGCAGGAGCGCGTCAACCTGAAGCCGGGAGAGAGCGTCACACTGGCCGATGGCACCGAGGTGAAGTTCGACGGGGCCGTCGACTTCGTCAACCTGCAGGTCTCCCACGACCCATTCCAATCATGGGTGCTGGTCTCGGCAGTCGCGATGATGGCGGGTCTGCTGCTGTCCCTCCTGGTCAAACGGCGAAGGGTGTGGGTGCGCGTCTATCGGACGGGTACAGTTGCTGACGGTGAACGACGAACTGTAGTAGAGCTCGGTGGCCTCGCTCGCACCGACCAGGCCGGGTGGGGCGACGAATTCGATCGGCTGGTCTCCCGACTTCTCGGTGAGAACGCAGCAGGCGGTCGTGTGCCCGACGGCGAGGCACAGGAGGAGAAAGCATGACGTTGAACGACACCCTCGCGAAGTACAGCGACTGGAGCTTCGAAGCGGCATTCGCCGTCGTAGTGCTGGCCATGCTCCTGCTCGTGGTCGAGTACGCGACCTATCGCTCGAATGTGGTCGCCCGACGTGAGCTCGTCGCTGCCGGTGGCGTCGGATCCGACGAGGCGACCCCCGGACGCGTGGAGAATGCCACGGGAAGGACCCTGTCGGAGCGCTTCGGCAATATGGGCCGCGCCCTCGTCGTGGTGGCCGCGGCGTTGATGATTGCATCGATCGTGCTGCGCGGCCTGGCCACCGAACGTTTTCCGCTGGGGAACATGTACGAGTTCGTTGCGATGGCCTGCGCTGCGGCGGTCGTGTTCAGTCTGGTGATGCTGCGTAAGCCTGCCTACCGCATCCTATGGGTGTACGTGCTGGCCCCTGTCGCAGTGTTGATGTTCGTGGCGGCCACAGTGCTCTACGCCGACGCTGCACCGGTGGTGCCGGCCCTGCGTTCGTTCTGGCTGCCGATCCACGTGACGATCATCAGCGTGGGCAGCGGAATCTTCCTTCTCGCCGGCGCTGCGAGCGTGCTGTTCCTGCTGCGGATCCGCCAGCCCAAGGGCTCCGAGAAGGGCATCCTCGGTGCTGTCGCAGCGCGACTGCCCGACGCTCAGGTGCTCGACCGTCTCGCCTACCGGACCACGATCGTCGGCTTCCCGCTATTCGGCATCGGCATCATTCTCGGCGCCATCTGGGCGGAGGCCGCATGGGGCCGGTTCTGGGGATGGGACCCGAAGGAAACCGTCTCGTTCATCACGTGGGTGATCTACGCTGCCTATCTCCACGCCCGCGCGACCTCGGGCTGGCGTAATACGCGTGCGGCGTGGATCAACGTCGTGGGTTTCGTGGCCATGCTGTTCAACTTGTTCATCATCAATATGGTCGTGTCCGGTCTGCACTCGTACGCCGGCCTGAACTGATCCTGCTATCGTCCTCGGCGGCGTGAGGAACTGCGATCGGGGGGAACGCGGATGTCGGAAGGATCCGGACGGCTACCAGGGGCAAGTCTGTCGGGTGCAGACCCCGGGAACCTGTCGGCTCGGGATCTCGACTCGTCGCTTCTCGTCCGCAGGGCCACCCCTGCGCCCGAACGAGGATGGCGTCGTGCGCTCTTCCACGCTACCGGGGGACGGATCGATGTGGGCGACAGCGCACGTGATCAGCGGCGCAGGGAGCTCGTCGAGCAGGTCTCACAACCACTGCGCGGGTGCTATCGGATCGCGCTGCTCAGTCTCAAAGGTGGTGTGGGCAAGACGACCACGACGGCGACCCTGGGTTCGACGTTCGCGTCGCTCAGAGGCGACCGGGTGGTCGCTGTGGATGCGAATCCCGATCGTGGCACGCTGAGCCAGAAGGTGCCGACGGAAACGTCCGCCACGGTGCGGACGCTCTTGCGCGACGAGGAGCGCATCGAGCGGTACAGCGATGCGCGTGCCTACACCTCGCAGAATGTGCACCGGCTCGAAGTGCTTGCCTCCGACAGCGACCCCGCTGTCTCCGAAGCGTTCAGCGCGCAGGACTACGAACGGACCCTCGCGCTGCTCGAGCGCTACTACAGCATCGTGTTGACCGATTGCGGCACGGGACTGATGCACTCGGCGATGCGCGCAATCCTGGAGAACACGGATGCGCTGGTGGTGATCAGTTCGGGTTCGGTGGATGGCGCAAGGAGTGCGTCGGCCACGCTCGACTGGCTCGACGCGCACGGCTACCGAGACCTGGTGAGCGGGTCGGTGGCGGTGGTCAACGCTGTCCGCCCGAAATCGGGCAAGGTCGACCTCGATCGGCTCGTGGGGCACTTCGAACAGCGGTGCCGAGCGGTGCATCTATTGCCGTTCGATCCTCATTTGGAGGAAGGCGCCGAAGTCGACCTGGAGCGATTGCAGGCGCCCACCAGACGTGCGCTGCTGCAACTCGCCGCCGAGGTGGCGGCGGGTTTCGCGCGGTAGGCGGGCACCCGGGTCAGTCGGTGTTCTCCTGGCCCGGGCCGTCGGTCCGGCCGGACTCGTCGGTGTGCCGACGGCGCACCTCGCGATCGACCTTCCAGAGGAACTCGGGGTCGTCGTCGGGGCCGAGGCCGCGCGTAGGGGTCTTGTTCAGGTCGGGGCCGAATGCTTTCCACAGCAGGAAGACGAGCGTCACCGCACCGATGAGTGCCAACAGATAAAGCACGATGCACCTCCTGGCCGCGTTCGGCGCCGCTTCGATTCCGACGTCGTACTGTCCGATTTCCCCCCAGTCTATGCGGCCTGTCCGAGTGTGACATCGACGCGGGTGCATCGAGGCTGTTTCGCGATCGCCCGGAGTGCGGTGGGGCAGGACAGGGCCCGCCCGGCTTCGTTTCCGAGGCCGGGCGGTTCGCCTCAGCGGGTGGCTTCGGTGGTGAGGGAGCGGAGCAGCGTGAGGACTTCGGACTCGCGGAATCGACGGTGTCCGCCGGGTGTGCGCAGTGAACCGAGACGGCCTGCATGTGCCCAACGGGTCACGGTCTTCGGATCCACGTGGAAGAGGGCGGCGACCTGGCCGGGGGTGAGCAGGGATTCTTTGGCGCCGTTGAAGGTGGGTGCGCTCATTGTGAATGTCCTCCCGGTTGTTTTGTCTTGATCGGGTTGTTCGATCGGGTTGTCCCACGCCATGTTGACACCGGAACCCCTGGTTGCTCGAACGGTCAGTGGTTGGTAAAGCGGAAGTAATGGACAAAACGGACGGATGTCCAGCTATCGCCGAGCCTTCGGAAGCGGCCGGATCGGCATCGACGGCTACCCTGGGGGAGTGACCGACGAACACCGCTCCGATCCAGCGAATACCCCGTCCGGCCCCGGCCGAAACACCCCGAATGCGAGCAATTCGGGCACCGGCACGCTCGTGCGTGATGTCGCGTTGTATTCACTGGCCAGGCTTGCGCTCGTCGTCGTCCTTGCGGTTGTCATCCTGTACGTCCCGCAGGCATTCGGTGTGGAGATCCCGCTGCTCGTCGCGGCACTGTTCGCGGTTCTCATCGCGTTGCCGCTCTCTCTCGTCCTGTTCGCTCCGCTGCGCCGACGGGTCAACGAGGGCATTGCCTCGGTCGACGAACGGCGTCGCACCACTCGCGCTGATCTCGAAAGCCGCCTCCGCGGCGAGAGTGAGAGGTGACCGACGCAGGTCCGGGCGTGGTCGATCGCAGCGCGTCCCGCGGTTGGGTCGACAATGCCGTCCGGTTGATCGAGGCCGATGCGCAGCGCAGTGCCGACACGCACCTGCTGAGGTATCCACTACCTGCAGAGTGGGGCATCGACCTTTATTTGAAGGACGAATCGACGCACGTTACCGGCAGTCTGAAGCATCGACTTGCCCGGTCGCTGTTCCTGTACGGCCTGTGCAACGGATGGATCGGCGAGAATACTCCGGTCATCGAGGCATCGTCCGGTTCGACTGCCGTGAGCGAGGCGTACTTCGCGCAACTGCTCGGCCTCGATTTCGTTGCCGTGGTACCCCGGCGGACCTCGCCCGCGAAGGTCGCGTTGATCGAGGCGCAGGGCGGGCGGTGTCACTACGTCGACCGTCCTCCTGAGATCTACACCGAGGCGCAGCGACTGGCCGACGAACTCGGCGGCTGCTACCTCGATCAGTTCACGAACGCCGAGCGGGTCACCGATTGGCGGGGAAACAACAACATCGCCGAATCGATCTTCGAGCAGATGCGCCTCGAGCGGCACCCGGTGCCCGACTGGATCGTCGTGGGCGCCGGTACCGGCGGAACCAGTGCAACGATCGGCCGCTACATCCGATACCGCAGGCACGGCACCAGGCTCGCCGTAGTGGATCCGGAGAACTCGGCGTTCTTCGGAGCGTACGAGACCGGTGCCGCCGACTACGCCACGGGAATGCCATCGCGGATCGAGGGAATAGGCCGGCCGCGCGTCGAACCCTCGTTCGTGCCGCAAGTGGTGGACCGGATGGTCCGGGTGCCCGACGCTGCGTCCATCGCAGCCATGCGTCACGGCAGTACTGCTCTCGGTAGGCGGGTCGGCGGATCTACCGGAACCAACCTCTGGGGCGCCTTCGGCCTCATCGGCGAGATGCTGGCCAGCGGTCGGGACGGCAGTGTGGTGACCCTGCTGTGCGACGGCGGTGAGCGCTACACCGGTACGTACTACTCCGACGAGTGGCTCGCGGCGGAAGGGCTGGAGGCGTCGAAGTGGGGCGCGGTGCTGGAGAGGTTCGCCGCGACCGGTCGCTGGGAGCCTCGCGAGAACGGCTGACCGCTCACCCCTTCGACCTTCTGACGAGCAGTGCATCTGACAAACAGTGCCGTCAATTTTCGTTGACATTTTCATGATGTCAACTTAAATTGACATCATGAACAACGAAGCAACCACGCTTGCGGCATCTGCTGCGAGTCCCGACCCTGCCGAAGGGTTGCGCGCTGTCGTTGCCCTGAGGCGCCTACTCGAACGACTCGAATCCATCCAGGTCGAGAGTGCGCGTCAGCAGGGCTGGTCCTGGCAGGCGATCGCAGATGCGCTCGACGTGAGCCGACAGGCCGTCCATCAGAAGTACAACCGGAAGCGCAGATAGAGCCATGTTCGAACGATTCTCCGGCAGCGCTCGCGCCGCCGTCGTAGCTGCCCAGGCCGAAGCCCTACGCCTGAACGCCGATCGGATCACGCCCGGGCACGTCCTGCTCGGCGTACTCGTCACCGCCGAGGAACATCTGCGTGCGTTGCTAGCGGATGTCGGTCTGACGGCCGACGGCGTTCGCGCGCATCTGGCCGCGCTGAACCAGCACGATCCGCTCGGGCTCGACGACGCTGCCGCACTCGCAGCCATCGGCATCGATCTCGACGTCGTACGAGCCCGGCTCGAGGAGACCTTCGGTGAAGGCGTGCTCGACAGGCCGGAAAGGCAAACGGGCAAGGAGCAGCGCGGGTGGTTCTCCGATCTGTTCGGTGGTCACATCCCGTTCGACCGGAATGCCAAGAAGGCCTTGGAACTGTCGCTGCGAGAGGCGATCGCCCACCATGACCGCACGATCTGCTCCGAGCACATCGTCCTGGGAACGATCCGGAGCGACGACACGGAGATCATCTCCCTGATCGAGGCGCACGTGACCCGCGACCGTCTCCGGCAAGTGCTGATGGAGCAACTCGACTCTGCCGCTTGAGCCACGCCCGCCTCTCGGGGGCGCGTATGTCACAGTGACTGCATGATTTCACTGATCCTGCGATTGATCATCAACGCGATCGGATTGTGGCTCGCGGCCCGACTCGTCACCGGCGTCGATATCGTCGGTGTCGACGGAGGTGAGTTCACCGGCGAGACGGCGATCAAGCTGCTGATCCTCGCCGCGATCTTCACCGTCGTCAACGCCCTGGTGAAGCCGCTGGTGAAGCTGCTGTCACTCCCACTGGTGATCCTGAGCCTCGGACTGTTCCTGCTCGTCATCAATGCGCTGATGTTGTGGCTGACGTCGTGGGTGGCCGAGTTCTTCGACGGCGGCCTCACGATCTCGGGCTTCTGGGCGGCGTTCTGGGGTGGGCTCATCATCGCCATCGTCAACTTCGTTCTGGGATTGGTCGTGCCCGACCGGGACTGACGACCCGCTGGGACGCGGCGGCCTCAGCCGAAGGCGAGCGCGATACCCGTTGTTACTGCCCATACCAGCATCGCGAGCGCGGTGTCGCGCAACGCCGGCAGGAGCTCGAGCCCGAGCCCACCTGAACGCACCGGCGCGTGTGCGCGCACCGCGAGCGGTGCCGCAAGCAACCCGGCCAACGCCCACGGCGTCGCCGCCACCAGCGCGAGCGACATGACGAACGGCGTCGTGAGCAATCCCAGATGCAGTGTGCGGGTACGTGGGTCACCCAACCGGACGGCCAGCGTGCGCTTGCCGCTCTCGGTGTCGGTCGGGATGTCACGCAGGTTGTTCGTCACCATCACCGCACTGGAGAAGCAGCCCATCGCCACTGCACCCGCCAGCCCCGCCAGCGTCACCTGTTGTGCCTGTACGAATAGAGTGCCGAGCACTGCGACCAGACCGAAGAACACGAACACGGCCACTTCGCCGAGGCCGCTGTAGCCGTACGGCGTACGGCCTCCGGTGTAATACCACGCGCCGACGATGCACACCAGGCCCACCAGGATCAGCCACCACGCACTGGTGAGAGCAAGCGCGACACCCGCGACTGCGGCCACTCCGAAACACGCGAAGGCGGCGCGCTTGACCGCGGCGGGTGAGGCCGCACCCGAACCGACCAGACGCATCGGCCCGACTCGCTCGTCGTCGGTGCCGCGGATCCCGTCGGAGTAGTCGTTGGCGAGGTTCACTCCGATGTTGAGGGCGAGCGACACGACAAGGGCGAGCAGCGCTTTCCACCACACGGCCTCATCGAGTGCCGCCGCGGCGCCTGTACCCACGATGACGGGAGAGATCGCGTTCGGAAGGGTGCGGGGGCGGGCTCCTTCGAGCCATTGACCAGCGGTTGCCATTCGTCGATCTTCGCACTCGGGCGTGCGCTCGTCCGGGGTGGGACCCGGCCTGTCGCTCAAGAGAACCTGGCGAGCAGGGCGCGACGATCGATCTTTCCCGGCCCACGCAGCGGCAACACGTCCACGAGATGCAACTCGCGCGGAGCGGCGGTCGCGTCCAGGGTTGCGCACGTCCACTCCCGTAGTTCACCGAGTGTGGGGGCGCTGCCGTGCTCGGGAACGACCACCGCTGCCACCCTGTGCCCGAGCCGGTCGTCGGGCAGTCCGATCACCGCAACCTCCCGCACTGCGGGGTGCTCGATGAGAACGGCTTCGACGACCTGCGGCACCACGGTGAGCCCACCGGACGAGATGGCCTCGTCGAGCCGGCCGAGAATGCGGAGGGCCCCGTCGTCGAACAGCCCGGCGTCGTCGGTGCGGAACCAACCCGATTGGGCGAACGCGCCGTGGTCAGGCAGGCCGCGGTACCCGGACGCGAGCACCGTACCGCCGAGCCACACCCGGCTCTCCGCGTCGACACGGACATCGACGCCGGTCAGCGGTATACCGTCGTAAACGCAACCGCCGCACGTCTCACTCATCCCGTAGGTGCGCACCACATTCACGCCGACCGCGCGGGCATGACGCAGCACAGGTTCGGGGGTGGCTGCACCGCCGAGCAGGATTGCGTCGAGTTCTGCGAGCGCTGCGGCCGCGTCGGGATGGTCGAGGGCCTTGATGAGCTGGGTCGGCACCATCGACGTGTAGCGTCGCGGCCCGCGCATCGCCGCGACCGCGGAAGGTAGAACGGTGGGGTCGAAGCCGTGCGACACATCCATGATCACCGGCTCGGTGCCCGACAGAATGCTTCGCAGTAGTACCTGCATCCCGGCGATGTGATGCCCAGGCAGCGCGAGCAGCCACGAGCCGGTGCCGCCGATTCGTTCGTGTGTGGCGTTTCCGCTGGCGCGCAGAGCTGCCGCGGTGAGCTGAGCGCCCTTGGGAGTTCCGGTCGTCCCCGAGGTCGCGACAACCAGACCTACCGTGTCGTCGATCGGTTCACCGGGATGCAGTGCATCGGTGAGGCGGCGGATCTCCCGGTGATCGCCGGCGGGAACCGGCAGCAGGGGAGGGCCCTGGCCGTCGAGCATGTGCTGCAGCGCCGGCACGACGTCGTGGGCCCTGCCTCCGACCGGAACCTCGAGGACGGTGAGATCTGTCCTCACAAGTCGTGCCCGGTCAGTGGCCAACCCCCGGCTTCGAGGTGCACCCGGACCCGGTCGATGTCGTGCCCGAGCGGCATCTCGTTGGTGATCTTGGTGATGAGTACGGCAATGTCGGTTTTGCTGATCGGCAGATCGCCTTCGTCGACAAGAGCATCAGCGACCTGATCGACCTCGTCGTCGGACAGCCGCCGCTTCAGGAGTGCGAACAGCGGCACGTAGTCCTGTTCGGGTACACCCTCCGGATAACCGGCGCGCAACCACTCGATGATCGAAGCGAGGAACGGAGGAAGCATCGCGGACGCTCCTCAGTACGATCCGGTGGGCTGATCGTCACCGGTGGCAGGGTGACCGTTTCGGGTGTCGTCGGTAACGGACTGTTCGATGTCGCCGGCCTGTTCGTCGGTCCCGACAACGGGCCAACCTCCCGCGACCAGCTGTTCGGTGACCCGTTCGATGTCCTCGTCGGTCGGCTGCTCGTTCAGCACCCCCGCGATGATCTTCCGGAGCGTGTCGTAGTCCACCTTCCGCTGCGGGTGCTCGTGTGCCGTTGCGACCGACAGCTCGAGGATCTCGGCGATGTCTTCGTCCGTCAGCCTGCGTCGGAGGACGGACAGCAGGGCGAAGTGGTCCTTGGGAGGGATTCCTTCGGGATAACCGGCCCGTAGCCAGTCCAACACCGAGCGAAGAGAATACCGAGGCAAGATTATCGTTGATCCTTCTCTTCGGTGGTGATCAGAACAGTTGGATACCGACGCTGCTGGACAGGAAGTCAGCAGTCAACAGGAGTATCCCCGCAATGATCGCGACGACGACAATCACGAAACAGATGACCGCTCCGATGCGGCCCAATGCCCGCCGGCCGGGGTCGACCGTTCCGGTGCCGTCGTCCCCGAGCGCCGCCGACCGCATTCCGAGTGCGAAGACGGTGGGCAGACCGGCCCCGAGTACGAGACCGACCAACACGACCTGCCACAGAGAATCGAGCGTGGAGACCAGCAGATTCACGGACGTCCCTCCTGGGCGACGGGATCGAGTTCGGTGCCCCCGTCACCTTCCCATGACGCGTTGACGTTGGACGCATCGATCGGCTGCAAGCGCGACCGCAGATACATCAGGCCAGCGAGCGCACACAGGATCGCGAATACCACGAGGACACCGGGGAGGCCGCCGATCAGGTGAGCGATCAGCCAGCATACGGCACCGACCACACCCGCGCACGGCAAGGTGATCAGCCACGCCACGGCCATTCGGCCGGCGATGCCCCAGCGAACCTCGGCGCCTTTCGTGCCGAGGCCTGTTCCGAGGATCGAGCCGGTGGCCACGTGAGTCGTCGACAACGGGAGCCCGAAATGGCTCGACGTGAGGATGATTGCAGCCGAGGAGGACTCCGCCGCCATTCCCTGCGGTGGCGTGATCTCGACCAGACCCTTGCCGAGGGTGCGAATGATCCGCCAGCCCCCGAGATAGGTGCCGAGCGCAATCGCGACAGCGCACGTGAACTTGACCCAGAACGGCATCTCGGTTTCGGGCGTGATCGTCCCGTATGCCACAAGCGCCAGGAAAATCACGCCCATCGTCTTCTGTGCGTCGTTGGTGCCGTGCGCGAGTGAGACGAGCGAGGCGGTGCCGATCTGGCCGATCTTGAAGCCCTTACCGCGGGACTCTTCGGGAATGTCGTGGGTCAGGCGATGAACCGACCAGGTGCCCACTGTTGCGACCAGTGCAGCGACGACGGGTGCGAGCAGAGCCGGGATGATCACCTTGCCCAGAACACCGTCCCACACCACGCCACTCATACCGAGAGCGGCGATGGCGGCGCCGATCAGACCGCCGAACAAAGCGTGGGAGGAACTCGATGGGAGGCCGAACAGCCAGGTCGCAAGGTTCCAGAGAATGCCGCCGACGAGTCCGGCGAACACGATGAGCAACAGTGCCGAGCCGCCGGTGTTGTCGAGATTGACCACGCCTTTGGCGACAGTCGCGGCGACCTCGACCGACAGGAATGCCCCGACGAGGTTGAGCACGGCCGACAGGCCGACAGCTACTTTCGGCCTCAGCGCCCCGGTGGCGATGGAGGTGGCCATCGCGTTGCCCGTGTCGTGGAAGCCGTTCGTGAAATCGAATGCGAGGGCAGTGACGACCACTACCAGTAGGACAACGAACTCTGCGGTCACGTCTTCCGATTGTGGGGTAAATAGGCGGTGAATGTACAGCTAATGGGAGGTTTCCCACGGGTGCTCAGAGGGCGATTCGCACTCGAGCGGGAGGTCGGCGGTTCCCCACCGTGTGCAACGTCACGCCGACGGGTTCAGCGGAGATCCTTGCGAATCGGGTGGTCCGGCGGAATCTGCACCAGAACCACACGGATCCCGTCCGGATCGTCGATCCACATCTCGTGCAGCCCCCACGGTTCCTGTTGCGCGGCTCGGGTGATCACAACTCCCGCGAGCGTGAGCTCCGTTTGTGCGGCATACACGTCTCGGACCTGAAGCCACAGCGCTCCGTGGAAGCGTTGAGTGCCGTCGCGTTCGCCATGCGCGGCGATCTCGATCAAGCCCTGGCCCGCGAAGAACACGGTGCCGCCCGGATACTCCCGGGCAATGGCGAGGCCGAGGGTCCCGCCGTAGAACTTCAGGCTGGCGTCGTAGTCGCGTGGACGCAGGATCGTCCGGCTGCTCAGTATCTCCATGTCTGCACCTTCGCCGCCGCGCCTATCCTTCGGGCACAGGACGAGCCTCGTGCCCCCGCAATCCGTGGGTACGACGCGCCTCTTTCGACTCGGCCTCGAACAGATGTCTGCGTCCTGCGACCAACGTGTCGCGTACCTCCGCGTCGAGGGTGCGTAGCTCGGTCCAGTAGCCGTCGTCGAACTCCTCGACGAGTTGGAACGTCCAGCGCCCTTCGGCAACGTTACGGCCCACGAGTTCGCGCTCGATCCGGTCGGCAAGCTCGGAGCTGCCCGCGGCGCGGAGCATCTCTGCGGCCTGCTCGACCTGAAAATCGGCGTGGCCCATCAGCTGATGGAATCCGTACAGGTGTCCGCGTGCCCGCTCGACGGTTTCGAGTGCCTCGGACAGCTTCCCGACGGCCGCGACCGTCGCATCGGTGACGCCGTCCGGCCGCGTGTGCGAGGGATGGGGACGCTCGCGATCGGTCATGTTTCGAGTGTGCCCGACCCGATGCTCTGCAGGTTCGTCTTCGCCCGGTCGGAACTGCCGCGGGTGAGCAGTTCGAACGAGGCCTTCCACATCCACTCGACGTGACCTTGCCGGAAGCGGCGTAGCCGGAGTCGCAGTATCACGTCGAAACGGGTCATGCCCGACATCAGATGTTTGAAGCCGGAAACTCCTGGACATAACTACCGCCGAGGTGCCCCGACGCACCGACGCCCCGGCCTCGGGGCGGGACATAATGCCCCGCACGGACCAGGAGACCACGATGAGCACCGACTACGACGTCCGACGCACCAACGAGCTTGCAGGCACCGGTACTGCGATCGACGAACTCGACCTGAAGCCGACGGGACTCGCCGACGCTGACGAAGCCGAGGTCATCGAATCGCCGGATCTGCCCGGAGCGGATCTGTCGGGCGAGGAACTCAGCGTGAATGTCGTGCCGATCCAGGAGGACGAGTTCACCTGCTATCGATGCTTCCTCGTCCATCATCACAACCGGAGGGCGTCGTCGCCGACAGAGGATCCCTACTGTCTCGACTGCGCCTGACCTGCCCGCACCGCCGCATGTCGCGGCCCTGAATCGCCGCGGCCGGGCCGAGTGATGCTCGGCCCGATCGGCAGGTCAGTAGTACCTCGGCAGGTCAGTAGTACCTCGGCAGGTCAGTAGTACCGCGGGTAGGGGGACCAGTCGGGCTCACGCTTTTCGAGGAATGCGTCGCGGCCCTCGACTGCCTCGTCGGTCATGTACGCAAGGCGGGTGGCTTCACCGGCGAACAGTTGCTGACCGACCAGCCCGTCGTCCTGCAGATTGAATGCGTACTTGAGCATCCGCTGTGCCTGCGGCGACTTGCCGTTGATCTTGTCGGCCCACTCGAGCGCGACATCTTCGAGTTCGTCGTGGGCGACGACACGGTTCACCGCGCCCATGTGATGCATGTCCTCGGCGGTGTAGGTGTCGCCGAGGAAGAAGATCTCCCGGGCGAACTTCTGTCCGACCATCTTCGCGAGGTACGCGCTGCCGTAGCCACCGTCGAAGCTGCCCACGTCGGCGTCGGTCTGTTTGAACCGGGCATGCTCCCGCGAAGCGAGAGTCAGGTCGCATGTCACGTGCAGGCTGTGCCCGCCCCCCGCGGCCCAGCCGTTGACGAGGGCGATCACGACTTTCGGCATGAACCGGATCAGGCGTTGCACCTCGAGGATGTGCAGGCGACCCGCACGGGCCTTGTCGACTGTCTCAGCGGTCTCACCGCTGGCGTACTGGTAGCCGCTGCGTCCGCGAATGCGTTGGTCGCCGCCCGAGCAGAACGCCCAGCCGCCGTCCTTGCTGCTCGGGCCGTTGCCGGTGAGGAACACCACCCCCACATCGGAGGTCGTCCGTGCGTGGTCGAGCACGGTGTACAGCTCGTCGACGGTGTGCGGGCGGAATGCATTGCGCACCTCGGGCCGATCGAACGCGACACGGACGGTGCCCTGCGTGACATGACGGTGATAGGTGATGTCGGTGAGGTTCTCGAACCCCGCAACGGGGCGCCACAGTTCAGGATTGAAGGTCACGTCGTCACTTTAAGGCCGGGTAGTGCCGATGTGCGCGCGTCGGGCGGATAACGTGCAGGATCATGAGCGAGCAGAACAATCGAGGCGGCGACGACGCATACGAGCATCACGGTGGCTTCCCCGTCTACGAACCGGTGAAAGCGGGACCGAACTTCGGTCGCTTCGTCGATGCGTTCCGCCGGTTGCAGGACCTCGCGGTTTCCACACACGCACCTGATGACGTCGTGGACCAGGCCATCGCGCAAGCGGAGGCTCTCGGGGACCTGCTCGAGTCCTACGAGGTCCGGGAAGGAAAGTCCCCGGCCGGTTTCAACGTCGATCTCCCCGGACGGGGCAGTCTGCTGCTCCCGCCGTGGACGATCGAGCAGTTCGATGCCGGCGGTGTGCGCGAACGAGGCCACTTCCGCCGCTACCATCTCGGGGGTAACGGCGCTGTGCACGGTGGCACCATTCCGTTGCTCTTCGATGACCTGTTCGGGATGGTGATCCACGCATCCGGACGGCCCATCGCCCGCACCGGTTATCTCCATGTCAACTACCGCAAGATCACGCCGCTGTGGGACGAACTCGTCGTCGAGGGTCGCGTGGACAGCGTCGACGGACGAAAGGCGTTCTGCAGCGCCGAGCTGCGCACCCTGGACGGCACTGTGCTCGCCGACTCCGAGGCGCTGATGATCGAATTGCTCCCGGGACAGCCGTGACGCCGTCCGGGACCGCGGCGATCCCACCACTGAATGAGGTGCTGGCAGCCGCGGTCGTCGTGTCGCTCCCGATGAGGGTGCGGTTCCGGGGTATCACCGCGCGGGAGGTCGTCCTCCTCGAGGGCCCGGCGGGGTGGGGAGAATTCGGGCCGTTCCCTGAGTACGACGACGTCGAGTCCGCCGAATGGCTGCGTTCCGCGCTCGAATCGGCATGGCTCGACGACCCCGCACCCCTGCGAGCACACGTTCCCGTCAATGCCACGGTGCCTGCCGTCGATCCCGAGCAGGTCCCCGGCATATTGGCGAGGTTTCCCGGTGCGCGTACGGCGAAGGTGAAGGTTGCCGAACGCGGTCAGGATCTCGAACAGGATCTCGCCCGGGTCCGTGCTGTGCGCGAATTGGTTCCCCACGTGCGGGTCGACGCGAACGGCGGGTGGAGTGTCGACGACGCAGTGACGGCCTTGACCGAGCTGGTTGCCCAGGTTCCTCTCGAGTACGCAGAACAACCCTGCGCTACGGTGCCTGAACTCGTCGAACTCCGTCTCAGGTTGGAGCGCAGCATTCCGGGTGGGATCCGGATCGCGGCCGACGAGAGCATTCGGCGGGCCGACGACCCGATGCGTGTGGTTCGGGCAGGTGGTGCGGACGTCGCGATCGTCAAAGTTGCTCCGCTCGGCGGCATCCGCCGGGTACTGGCACTGGCCGATGAGCTCGCAGACTGCGGAGTGCCGATCGTCGTGTCGAGCGCCCTCGACTCGGCCGTAGGAATGGGAGCCGGACTTGCGGCGGCCGCGGCACTGCCGGACCTCCCGTTCGCGTGCGGCCTCGGTACCGGCGGCTTCTTCACGGCGGACGTGGCGACCCCCCGAGCCATGTCGAACGGCACACTGCCGGTCGGTAGGGTTGCGCCGAGCCGGTCCGGACTCGACGCCGTGCGCGTCGATGCGGAGCGGGAGCGATGGTGGCTCGATCGAGTGCGCAGATGCCACGCCCTGCTCGAGTGACTGCGGAATAGGCGCGGTGTGCGTCGTCGTATATCGTTCGGGCGTCCCAACAGTCACATTCTTCACAAAACGGAGGCATGGAAGTGGTTGCAGCTCTCGGTGATGCCCTGCTCGGCGCCGATAAACTCCCGGCGGTCCAGAGCGACGTCCTCGCACTCATCGACGCTGAGGTGTCGGACAAGAAGGGCGCGTCGGGCCTCGCACTCAAGGGCGGATACGCCGCGGTGAAGAAGGTCGGCCCGTCGATCGTGCCGGGTGCCGTCGAAGGTCTCCTGCCCGACTTCGTCGAGCGGCTCCAGCCGTTCTGGGCGGACTTCGCAGGCAACGGCTCGTTTGCCGACTACCTCACCGCACGCGGTGACGAGGTCGCAAACGCGCTGCTGGGCGTGACCGACGACAAGATCGCGGGTAGCGACAAGGCCGCCGTCAAGAAGGTCTACGATTCGCTCCGCGGTTCGGCGCAGAAGCACGTCGTCGAGGCTCTGCCGCGTCTGGGTGACCTCATCCAGAAGCACGCTGCGTAGGCCTGGACTTTCGTCGACGGTGCCGCTGCGGCTTCGGCCGCGGCGGCACCGTCGTCTTCCGGGCTTCGTCCGGCTGTGTCAGTGCAACCTGACGATGCCAGTGCAACCTGACGATCGTCATCTGTCGGCCACACGCACATCGGGGCTTCGGGTTCGGCTGTCGGACAAGCCCTGGCGCGCAAGGACACCCGGAAGACCACGTCCGTTCCGTGTGCTCAGCGCGGTCACCAGAGCCACGAACGCGAAGACCGGAGCGAGGCCACTGTAGGAACCGGGGAGTATCGCGAGTATCCCGTATCCGCCGATGCCGCCTGCGAAACGAGCGAGGCGTGTCAGCGCAGTCGGAAGCGAACCACCCGTGTAGCGGAGCCGTACCGCCTGATCGCCGAGTGTCCGACCGGTGAGCATCGTCATGACAAACCACATGGTGATCGCCACCGCGGTCGAAAGCACCTCGGCGACCCGCCCCTCGACGACCGTCGCGCGGTCTTGGGCCACGTAGAGGATGTAGGCCTGGACTGCGGTCCCCATGACAGCAGTCACCACCAAGTAACCGACCAGGTCGCACACCATTGCGAGCAGACGCCGCGGTTTCGTCACCGGCCGCGGTAGTCCTGGTGCATCGTTTTCGGCCGCACCGCGAAGCCTGCGAGGTACCAGCAGTGCCACCATCGAGCCCGCGATTGCGCCGACGGTGTTGGTGAGCAGGTCATCGACGTCGAAGACACGGTAGGCGCACGAATAAAGGCCCCACACGCCGGTCAGTTGAGTGAATTCGATGAACGCCGACAGCCCGAGCCCTACAGCACCCGCGGTGACCATCCCTCGTCCGCCGAGCGTGCGCAAGAAGAAGCCGAGGGGGACGAACAACAGGACGTTGAGAGCCAGCTGCATGAACGCGGTGTCTGCCAGTAGTGCGACAGGACCCCCTGCCGCGTCCGACCACGCATTGTCGATATCACGGGTGAACGCGAACAGATCTGTGTTGACGTCCGCGCACTGAAGCGTCGCGGGATCGGGCAGCGGCAGCAGAGTGTAGGTCCAGATTCCCCAGCCGTAGGTCAGGGCGGCGGCCCAGGTGAGGGCCCGGCCGATCGGGAAGGAGCCGTGCCGACGGTAACTCGCTGCAACGAAAGGCACGAGCATGACTGTGCCCGCTACGAAGCCGAGGAATATCGCGCTGGCGCCGAGCCTCAGCTGTTCATCCATATCGCGAGTGTGCCGTCAGTAGGTCAGCACCCGGGGAAATTCCGGAGGGCTCGGCGAGTCAACTCCTCGGTCGATCGATGCTCCGAACGGCCGGCGTGAGCCCCCACTCGATCCGTCCGAGCCGGCTCGCAGGGGCGAGCAGCGCGAAGTCCGGCGCATCGTCCTCGGCGAGGACGTCCTGGCGCACGGTCACCGCGACAACGTCGCCCATGACGACGAATGAGTCGCCGACCTCGATCACCCGATGCAGCGTGCACTCGATCGAGGCGGGCGACTGCGCGACCCGTGGCGGGCGTACCCGTTCGCTCGGCTCGGCGTCGAGACCGACCGCCGCGAATTCGTCGACGTCATGCGCAAACGGTGCCGACGACGCGTTCACCTGGTCCATCAGCGGCACCGACGCGACGTTGATGACGAATTCGCCGGTCTCCTCGATGTTGCGCAAACTGTCCTTCCTTCCCACCGACGTGAACTGAACGACGGGAGGGGAGGTGCTCGTCACAGTGAAGAAGCTGTACGGGGCCACGTTCGCGACGCCGTCCGCGGACGCCGTCGACACCCATGCGATCGGGCGAGGCACGATTGTGGCGGTGAGCAGGCGATAGAACCGTCCGGCGCTGAGATCGGAAGGCTCGAAGACGGTGCGCATCACACCATTGTCGGCCCGGTGACTCGGGATGCCCCTGCGGGGCCCGGCTCGGGTTGCGACCGGGTGCTCGCCGGGCCCGCACTACCCTGGTCGTCGTGAACCCGTCCACCGCCCAGGCCACCGCTGTCGTCGACGAACTTGCTCGGGGCGGTGTCCGGGATGTCGTGTTGTGCCCCGGTTCACGCAACGCACCGCTCGCGTTCGCTCTCCAGGCCGCCGACAATGCGGGCCGCCTGCGATTGCACATGCGCATCGACGAGCGGACCGCGGGTTTTCTTGCACTCGGTCTGTCGCTCGCTTCCGGACGGCCCGTGCCCGTCGTCATGACTTCCGGCACCGCCGTGGCGAACCTGGGGCCCGCGGTCCTCGAGGCGAACTACGCGCGCATCCCTCTCGTGGTGCTCTCCGCCAACCGGCCGTACGAGATGCTCGGGTCGGGTGCGAATCAGACCGTCGAGCAGCTCGGATTGTTCGGCAGCCAGGTCCGCGCCACCATCAGCCTCGGACTCGCAGAGGGGATCGCCCAGAACAGCCAATGGCGGTCGGCGGTGAGCCGTGTTCTTGCCGCCGCTCGCGGAACCAGGTCCGGCAACGCCGGCCCCGTGCACTTCGACATCCCGCTGCGTGAACCGCTGGTGCCGGATCCGGGACCACAAGGTGCCGTGCCCGAGGGTCGGCCTGACGGCCAGGCCTGGACCACGACGGTGCACGCAACCCTCGATGTGCCGGTGGAGATCGACATCACCGCCGACACCGTCGTGGTGTCGGGGCACGGCTCAGCATTCCGGCCCGAACTTGCAGGACTCCCGACTGTCGCCGAGCCCACCGCACCGTTGCACGGGCTTCCGCTTCACCCCCTTGCCCTCACGCAGATCGCGCCGAAGCAGGCCATCATCACGGGTAGGCCCACCCTGCATCGGCCGGTGTCGCGTCTGCTCGCCGACCCGAACGTGGCCGTCTATGCGCTGACAACAGGCCCACGCTGGCCCGACGTCTCCGGAAATGTCCTCGCGACGGGAACCCGCGCAGTGATCTCAGGTTCGCCGGACGACGCGTGGCTGGAACGATGCCGTCAATTGTCCGCAGCCACCGACAAGGCGGTGCGGACCCAACTCGACACCCATCCGGACGCGACCGGTCTGCATGTCGCGGCAGTGGTGACCGATTCGCTGCGCGAGGGCGACCAGTTGTTGTTCGGGGCCTCCAACCCGGTACGCGACGCGGCACTCGTGAGCTATCCGAAACCGGGTGTGAAGGTGCTGTCCAACCGCGGAGTCGCAGGCATCGACGGGACGGTGTCGACAGCGGTGGGCGCAGCCCTCGCCTACGAGGAAGGACGAACCATCGCGTTGATGGGCGACCTCACCTTCCTGCACGACGCTTCGGGTCTGTTGGTCGGTACACCGGAACCTCGACCTCGCGACCTGACGATCGTCGTGGCCAACGACGACGGCGGTGGAATCTTCGAACTCCTCGAGCAGGGTGATCCCCAGTACGCGGGCGTCTTCGAGCGTGTGTTCGGGACTCCTCACGGAATGGATCTGGCGGCGCTCTGCGCGGCGTATCGCGTGCCGCACAGCCGAGTCGATCTTCACGGACTCGCGATTGCGCTCACCGACGTCAGCCCACCCGCCGGTGGCATCCGGGTCATCGAGGTCACGACCGACCGCGCCGGATTGCGCGATCTTCACGCGGCGGTGCGGTCGCGACTGTGACGACAGAGTCCGGCGTTCGAAGCGGGCGCACAGCGGGTGCAAACAGCACGGTGGCGGCGGTGACGCGCGCCCGGCGGGTTGTTCTCGCCATCGCCATCGGCATTTCCGCACTGTCGGTGATCCTGGTGCTCGGGGCGTGGCGCAACGATCACACGATCCGATCCGACATGGGCACCGCCTCGGCCGAGGTGTTGTCGGCGGGGTCACTGCGATCCGCGGTGAGCTTCGTCACCCCCGATGGGGTGACGCACAACCCCGAGTTGGGTGTGCTCTACCCCACAGGTCTCACCACCGGGCAGCGCATTGCAGTCGAGTATGCGCGCAGTGATCCGGATCTGGTCCGGGTCACCGGCCGGGATGCGCGGATCGCGATCGTGCCTGCAGGGTCGGTGATAGTCGTCACCTGGGTGATCGCCGGTGGGCTTCTCGTGTACCTGCGAAGGTTCTCCCGGACCGAGCCGGAGCCGTCCCCCCTCGAGTGAGGCAGCCGGGAGACGTCCGCCGCGGACGGCGGCGACGCCGCCCGGTACGAAACGTTCGCTTCGTCTTCGTCGGCCGGTCAACTCCCGCGCACCTCGTCGACCGGCGCGTCGTTCATGGTGGCGTGGTGCGAGTAGCCATCGTCGCGGAATCCTTCCTCCCGAACGTCAACGGCGTGACCAACTCGGTACTGCGGGTACTCGAGCATCTCGATCGCGGGGGTCACGACGCGATCATCGTGGCGCCGGACACCATTGCGGGACGCGCTCCCGCCCCCGCCGAGCATCTCGGTGTTCCCGTTCACAGGGTCCCCGCGGTGCGAGTGCCGAAGATCAGTTCGCTTCCTGTCGGGGTGCCTCAGCTCGACATGGTTGCCGCGTTGCGCGCATTCGATCCCCAGGTGATTCACCTCGCGTCGCCGTTTTTCCTCGGAGCAGGCGGACTCGCAGTGGCGAAGAGGCTGCTCGTGCCGACCGTCGCGATCTATCAAACCGATGTCGCAGGATTCGCGGAAAGCTACGGACTGGGGGTCGCGGCTCGGGTCTCATGGCGGTGGACGCGTCGACTCCACAGTGGATGTGACCGGACTCTCGCCCCGTCGTCGTCTGCGGTCGACGCGCTCGTCGCTCACGGCATTCCTCGCGTTCATCGGTGGGGGCGAGGCGTCGACATCGACAGGTTCGCGCCGTCGAAGAGAGACGACACACTGCGCGCGCAGTGGTCACCGGACGGGCGTCCGATCCTCGGGTTCGTCGGCAGGCTCGCACCGGAGAAGCACGTCGAGCGACTCGTCGACGTCGCGCAAGGTGGGGCGTTCCGGCTCGTGGTGGTGGGGGACGGCCCCGAGCGCGCTCGGCTCGAAGCACTGATGCCGGAGGCAGTGTTCACCGGACAACTCGATGGCGACGATCTGGCACGGGCGTACGCCAGCCTCGATGTCTTCGTCCATCCGGGCGAGCACGAGACGTTCTGCCAGGCGGTACAGGAGGCGCAGGCCAGCGGTCTGCCGACCGTTGTCCCCGACGCGGGTGGCCCCCGGGATCTCGTCGCACACTGTCGCAACGGGTACCGGCTGCCCACTGACCGGTTCGCCGAGCTCCTGCCGGGGGCGCTCAGTGCGCTTGCCGATACGCAGCTGCGGTCGGAGTTCGGTCGTGCGGCCCGTCGCAGTGTGCTCGGCCGCACCTGGCCCGTGATCTGTGACCAGCTCCTCGAGCATTACAGGGAAGTGCAAGGGGACACATCCTGCATGCTCCCGCGCACCGCGTAACCGTGGTCTCACAGCACCGGTACGCGGGGTGGTGTCGCGGCAGGGCCCGTCCCACCAGAAGGTAACGTTTCGGCCGTGGCAAAAACTCACGGATCGCGCGCATTTCTCGACAAGGAGCCGCGCGAGGTCGCGTCCATGTTCGACGGGGTCGCCGCGCGTTACGACCTGACCAACACGGTGCTGACGTTCGGGCTGGACAGGCAGTGGCGTCGTGCCACCCGAGCGGCACTGGATCTGGAACCGGGGGAGCGAGTGCTCGATCTCGCTGCCGGAACAGGTGTCTCGACGGTCGAACTCGGCCGCTCCGGCGCGTGGGTCGTCGCGACGGATTTCTCCAAGGGGATGCTCCACGCCGGTGAGTTCCGGAAGGTGCCCATGGTCGCGGGCGACGCGATGCGCCTCCCGTTCGCCGACGCCGTGTTCGACGCCGCCACGATCTCGTTCGGTCTGCGCAACGTCGCCGACACCGACGCGGCACTGCGGGAGATTGCGCGGGTGACCAAGCCGGGCGGTCGTCTCGTCGTGTGCGAGTTCTCCACGCCCGTGCACGAGCCGTTGCGCTCGGTGTACATGGAAGTGGTCATGCAGGCGCTTCCAGGAGTGGCCCGGCTGGTGAGCAGCAATCCCGACGCGTACGTCTACCTCGCGGAATCGATTCGTGCGTGGCCAGCGCAGGAAGAGCTCGCCAAGCGTATCGAGGCCGCCGGCTGGAGCGACGTGCGGTGGCGCAACCTCACGGGCGGCATCACCGTGCTGCATCACGCCGTGCGGTAACACCGCGCGTCTCAGAGGAGCCTATTTCTCAGAAGAGCCGATCTCTCAGGAGAACAGGGGCTGCCGATCCCATCTCATCGAGACTTGCCCGCTGGTCCGCCACACGCGGGCGACCAGATCGTGGTCCTCGTCGGTGACGAGATTTCCCATCACCCGCACGGCCACCGTCATCAAGGCGCGTGAGCGCATTCCCACGGGCCCGGTCGAGGGAAGGAACTTCGGTCGTGTGAGCAGGCCGGCGAGTCGCCGAGCTGTGGAAAACGCCCGGCCGTAGTGCTCCCGCAATAATGCCGGCCAGGTCTCGGTGAGGTCGTCGCTGTCGAGGAGATCGGCTATCAGCCGGCCGCCTTCGAGTCCGTAATCGATACCTTCGCCGTTGAGAGGGTTCACGCAGGCCGCGGCATCCCCGATCAGGGCCCAGTTGCGCCCGGCGACACCGGAGACCGCACCACCCATCGGGAGCAGAGCCGATGCGACGCGATTCACTTCGCCGAGTTCCCATTCGGAACGACGCTTCGACGCGTACAGCTCGATCAACGGACGAAGCGACCCGTTCGCGGGGCGTGCGGCGGTCGCCAGGGTTCCTACGCCGAGGTTCACCTCACCGGTCCCCAACGGGAACACCCATCCGTATCCGGCCTGCAGGGCCCCCGAGTCGTCCCGAAGTTCGAGATGTGACGTGATCCATGGATCGTCGCTGCGAGGGGAGGTCGCGTAGGCGCGGGCCGCGACGCCGTAGACCGTGTCGCGATGCCACTGCCTGCCGAGTACTTTGCCGAGCGGAGAGCGGACACCGTCGGCGACGATGAGGCGTCGGCAGGCGACGGTGCGCGGGCCGTCGGCCGTGCGGAAGACCACAGCGGTCACCCGATCACCGTCCCGCACCACGTCGACCGCCTTCGCGCCCTCGGCCATCCGTGCACCTGCCTGAACCGCGGTGCGGCGGATCCGATCGTCGAGTTCGGTGCGAGGGACCGCACTGCCCGACGACGGGAACGCCCCCGACGGCCACGGAAGTTCGAAGCTGCCTCCGAAACCCTCCAGCCGCAGTCCGCGGTTGACGGTGCGCGTGCGCACCCATTCGCCCAGCCCGAGCCGATCGAGCTCTGCGACCGCCCGCGGAGTCAGTCCGTCGCCACAGGTCTTGTCGCGGGGGAACGTGGCCGAGTCGACCAGAAGCACTTCGTGTCCGGATCGGGCAGCCCAGGCCGCGGCCGATGAACCTGCTGGACCAGCGCCGATGACGAGTACGTCGGTACTGTCGGGCATGTAGAACACGGATCGGTGCGGTTCTCCCGCGGAATTGTCGGCCACCACGAGTCCATCTTCTCAGGCGCGGATCTGCGCCTCGACGAGGTGGGCGACGAAACGAGCGGCTAGGTTCACTACCGTGGAGCCGAGCCGACAGACAGGATGGGTACTTCTGTGAGCACTGAGGGGACGGCGCCGGCCGCCGGCACGGTGTCGAACACCATGGTCGCAGGTGTGGAACTCGGCGACCCGGTCCTGGCCGAGAACGTGCGGGACGGGTTGGCCGCGGTCGAGACGTTGATGGTCGAAGAACTGTCCGACGGTGAAGATTTCCTGACCGAAGCGGCGCTGCATCTCGCGAAAGCCGGAGGGAAGCGGTTCCGGCCGCTGTTCGCGTTGCTCACGGGGCAGTTGGGGCCGAAGCCGAACGACCCGTCGATCGTGACGGCCGCGACTGTGGTGGAGCTTGTCCATCTCGCCACGCTCTATCACGACGACGTGATGGACGAAGCGACCGTCCGGCGCGGAGCTCCCAGTGCGAACATGCGATGGGGCAACAGCGTGGCAATTCTCGCCGGCGACTATCTGTTCGCCCACGCGTCCCGGCTCACCTCCACACTCGGGCCGTCAGCGGTGGAGGTCATCGCGAAGACGTTCGCCGAGTTGGTCACCGGTCAGATGCGCGAAACCATCGGTGCGAGCGAGCAGAAGGACCCGATCGAGCACTATCTGCGGGTGGTGTGGGAGAAGACCGGATCGTTGATCGCCGCTGCCGGCCGGTTCGGAGGCACGTTCTCGGGTGCCGACGACGAGCAGATCGAGCGGCTCGAGCGTCTCGGTGACGCGGTGGGCGTCGCATTCCAGATCGTCGACGACATCATCGACATCGCGTCGGATACCACGGACTCGGGTAAGACGCCCGGCACCGACCTGCGCGAGGGTGTCCACACCCTGCCTGTGCTGTATGCACTGAAGGACGAGGGACCCGATGCCGATCGTCTTCGAGAACTTCTCGTCGGTCCCCTCGAGGACGAGGCAATGATCGCGGAAGCGCTCGAGCTGCTCGGGCGGTCGCCGGGGATGGATGCCGCCAAGAAGACCTTGCAGACCTACGTCGATCAGGCGCACGCCGAGCTCGATGCGCTACCGCAGGGACCTGCCAACGAGGCACTACGTCGCCTGGTCGATTTCACGGTCGCTCGCGTCGGGTAGTCACCGGGAACCTCCGGGTTCGCTCGTCCGTTGCACGGGCAGGTAGATGGGACAGATGTCGCCGGGTCGGGCAGCGGAAGCGTTGTCCGACACGAGCGATCTCCGGGGAGAGGCGTGACGTGCACGGAAATGCCAACCGCCTGAAGACGGCAGGGCTGCTGATCGGGATGTCCGCGCTGATCGTGTTCATCGGTGCGCTGTTCCAGAACACGACCATCCTGGTGATCTCGGTTGTGATGGCCGTCGGTATGAACGCCTACGCGTACTTCAACAGCGACAAGCTCGCACTGCGGGCGATGCACGCTCAGCCGATCACCGAGGTACAGGCACCGCAGATCTACCGCATCGTGCGCGAACTCGCGACGACCGCGCACCAGCCCATGCCACGGCTGTACATCAGTCCGACCAACGCACCCAACGCGTTCGCGACCGGACGAAACCCCCGCAATGCCGCGGTGTGCTGTACATCGGGCATCCTGCAGATTCTCGACGAACGCGAACTCCGCGCTGTTCTCGGTCACGAGCTGTCGCATGTGTACAACCGCGACATCTTGATCTCGTCGGTCGCAGGTGCGATGGCCGCGGTGATCTCGGGACTGGCGAACTTCGCGTTCTTCGCGAGTGCGTTCGGCGGCAACCGTGGGGGTGGTGCGAACCCCCTCGCGTTGTTGCTGGTGTCGCTGCTGGGCCCGATCGCGGCGACCGTCGTCAAACTCGCCGTCTCGCGTTCACGCGAGTATCAGGCCGACCAATCGGGGGCCGAGCTCACCGGCGACCCGCTGGCGCTGGCCTCGGCCCTGCGTAAGCTCGAACGCGGCACCCAGGCCGCACCGCTGCCACCGGAACCCAAATTGGCGGCCCAGTCGCACATGATGATTGCGAACCCGTTCCGGGCCGGCGAGAAGATGGGCCGGCTGTTCTCGACTCACCCGCCCATGGCCGATCGGATCGCTCGGCTCGAACGCATGGCGGGTCCGCTCTGAGCCTGCAGGCACAGCGCGGGTGCCTTCTTCGAGCTCACAGAAGGCGCCCGCGCGTCCGGTGTGGGGACGGAAATGGGGTCGGTCCGCGTCGTTCTCAGCGGTAGTTGACGAACTGTAATGCGATATCGAGATCTGCGTTCTTCAGCAGTGAGATCACCGACTGGAGGTCGTCGCGCTTTTTGCTGCTCACTCGCAGTTCGTCGCCTTGGATCTGGGCCTTGACGCCCTTCGGGCCTTCGTCGCGGATCAGCTTGGAGATCTTCTTCGCGTTCTCCTGGGAGATGCCCTCCACGAGTGAACCGGTGAGTTTGTAGGTCTTTCCGGACTGGGCCGGTTCACCTGCGTCGAAGGCTTTGAGAGAGAGATCGCGCCGGATCAGTTTCTCCTTGAACACATCGAGTGCTGCGAGGACGCGGTCTTCCGTGTCGGCGGTGATCGTGATGGACTCCTCGCCTGCCCATCCGATGGAGGCGCCGGTGTTGCGGAAGTCGAAGCGGTTCGCGATCTCCTTCGCTGCCTGGTTGAGGGCGTTGTCCACCTCCTGGCGATCGACTTTGCTCACCACATCGAACGACGAATCAGCCACGTTGAGAATCTCCACTTCGGATCGGTCGGTAGGGGTCTTGTGCAGCCGACGTTATCGCTTCGCGCAACCCCGTCACCACCCGGTTTGCAATTGAGGGGGGTCTGCGTTGTATTCTTCCAAACGCATCGAGGAGCAATCCCGATCGCACCCGGCAGATTGCCCGAGCGGCCAATGGGAGCGGACTGTAAATCCGTCGGCGTATGCCTACGTAGGTTCGAATCCTACATCTGCCACACAGAACAACCCCGGTTCCTCGAACCGGGGTTGTTCTGCATTTACAGGTACTGCCGCATTAACAGGTACTGCTGTAGGTGGCGGACTCCGGGGTTATCGGCAAGTGCTCGTCGACGGACCGTTCGCCCGGATGGTTCGCCGTGCGGGCACCGGTAGCGCTCTCGTGGTGTCCGTAGGACGTTTACGTGCACCGACCTGCCGATTTTGTACTCACGGCGAGTGTGTGTAATCTTTTGGAGGCCGCAGGGAGCAGAGATGCTCACGGTGGCCGCGCCCCCTTAGCTCAGTCGGCAGAGCGTTTCCATGGTAAGGAAAAGGTCGACGGTTCGATTCCGTCAGGGGGCTCGCTGGATTGGAGTGACGCCGATACATGCGACACTCGACACCGAGGCGGTGTAGCTCAGTTGGTAGAGCAAACGACTCATAATCGTTGCGTCGCCGGTTCAAGTCCGGTCACCGCTACCGAAGTAGAACGAACCACCCTGATCCGAAGCGATCAGATTTACGCGAAAGAAGGCATCCCGTGGCCTCCTCCACCGACGTTCGGCCGAAGATCACCCTGGCCTGCGAGGTGTGCAAGCACCGCAATTACATCACGAAGAAGAACCGTCGTAACGATCCCGACCGCCTCGAGCTGAAGAAGTTCTGCCCGAACTGCGGCACCCATCAGGCGCATCGCGAGTCGAAGTAGTCTGTTCGGGATCGACGTCGACGCGTGAGCTCTCCGCAGTGCCGCCCACGCCGTTAGGCGTTGAGCGGAATTGCGGAGGTTTTGCGTATGACTGGCACTCTCATGAATGAGCAACCCGTGGACGTGACCGAACGGGCCGGGATCCCGTTCGATGCTGCGGCTCACGCCGCGTCCATGGTCGGGCACCATTACCGCGTCGACGACTTCTACGAAGTCGGCCGCGAGAAGGTCCGTGAATACGCCCGCGCCGTGCTCGATACTCACCCCGCGCATCACAGCGAAGAAGCTGCCAAAGGTCTCGGATACGACGGCCTGATCGCGCCGCTGACCTTCGTGTCGATCATCGGGATGATTGCCCAGCGCAAGCTGTTCGAGGAGATCGTCACCGGATACGACCTCAGTCAGATCATGCAGACCGATCAGCGGTTGGTCTTCCACCGCCCGATCCAGGTCGGCGATCGACTGTTCTGTGACGTGTACCTCGACGACTTCCGTCAGGTGGCAGGCAGCGACATCATCACCACGAAGAACGTCATCACCGATCAGTACGACAATCTCGTGCTCACCACGTGGACCACGCTTGTCGGCCGCACGGGCGGTGAGGTCGACGCGAACATCGCGGAGGCTGTCAAGGATGTGATGATGCATGACGCTCCGTAGCTTCGATGACGTGACGGCGGGCGAGGAAATTCCTTCGCGTGTCGTGACGCTCACGCGTGGAAACCTGGTCAATTACGCCGGTGTCTCGGGTGATCCCAACCCGATCCACTGGAGCGACAAGGTTGCCGAACTTGCCGGTTTGCGCAACGTGGTCGGACACGGCATGCTCTCCATGGGCATCGCCGCCGGCTTCGTCACCGACTGGCTCGGCGATCCGGGTGCCGTGAACGAATACAATGTTCGTTTCACGAGCCCGGTGTTCGTGGAGGCCGATCAGGCCGCCGCAATCGAGTTCACCGGCAAGGTCAAGTCGGTGGACCCGGTCAGCAAGACAGCAGTGGTCGCGATCGTGGCGAAGTCCGAAGGGCGTAAGATCTTCGGGCGAGCCACTGCAACGGTCCGCCTGGCCTGACGGCCTTGCGGATTGGGTAGTCCCGGGGCAATGAAGTACACTAGGGCTTCTGGGATCGCATAGCGCAGCGCGCTGCTCTTCGGTACTTGTGATGTACCGGTGGGGTGGCGCGCGTGTCATGTGGTCGCAGATCGGCCGATCTGCGAGGTGTCGAGGTTTCGACACTCATGGTCGGCCAAAGGGGCGTAGCTCAATTGGCAGAGCAGCGGTCTCCAAAACCGCAGGTTGCAGGTTCAAGTCCTGTCGCCCCTGCACCCGGACTGCCCAGCGATCGAGAGGAACGATGTGAGCGAGGAGCGCGGTAGGCGCGACGGCGGCACCGGAGGGTTTGCACCCGGTGACGCTGGAACGGAAACCGGCGCAACCCCCGACGCTTCCTCCTCGGTCCCGCGTCCGAGTGGTAAGCGCGCAATTCGCCGTTCCGGCGCCGCGCAGACATCGGTTTCTGCCGACGTAGAGGGCTCACGTGCCCGCCGGTCCGTTGCCGAATCGGCCGACCGGCCCGCTGCGCAGAAGTCCGAAAACATCTTCAAGCGCCTGCGTCGATTCTTCCGCGAGGTCATCGCGGAACTTCGCAAGGTGATCTGGCCGAATCGCAAACAGCTGACGACCTACACGCTCGTCGTCATTGCGTTCGTGACCGTCATGACTGCGTTCATCTTCGGATTGGACCTGGCGTTCGCCCAGGGCGTCAACTGGTTGTTCGGCTAGCGCGTACGCGCGCCGGCAAATTGTGATCGACGAGAGGAAAGTGCCCCGGTGAGCACCCCCGAGAACGACTCCTACGAGCCCTCGGACGACGAGCGCGTTTCGGACGAGGTCGTTGTCGACGAGGCAGTCGTCGACGAGGCAGTTGCCGACCAGGCGGTCGTCGACGACCCCGAGACCGAAGAGTTGGTGGAGGCGGACGCTGCGGTCGCCGCTGAGACCGCCGACGATGTCGATCCTGCGGCAGCGCTCGAGAAGCAGCTGCGTCTCGAGCCGGGCGACTGGTATGTCATCCACTCGTACGCCGGCTACGAGAACAAGGTGAAGACAAATCTCGAGACCCGAGTGCTGAACCTCGACCTGAGCGAGTACATCTTCCAGGTCGAGGTGCCCACCGAAGAGGTCACCGAGATCAAGAACGGTCAGCGTAAGCAGGTCAACCGCAAGGTGCTGCCCGGCTACATCCTGGTGCGTATGGAGCTGAACGACGAATCGTGGGGCGCCGTGCGCAACACGCCCGGCGTCACCGGTTTCGTCGGTGCGACGTCTCGGCCGTCGCCGCTGACGATCAAGGAGGTCGTGAAGTTCCTCCTTCCGCAGCAGGAGAAGAAGAAGCCCGCCGCAGGTGCACCCGCTGCAGGCGAGCAGGCGCCTGCAGCCGCAGGCAAGCCGGCGATCGAGGTCGACTTCGAGGTCGGTGAGTCGGTCACCGTCATGGACGGTCCGTTCGCGACATTGCCCGCGTCGATCAGCGAGGTCAACGCCGAGCAGCAGAAGCTCAAGGTCCTGGTGTCGATCTTCGGTCGCGAGACTCCCGTGGAATTGTCTTTCACGCAGGTCTCGAAGCTCTGATCAGCTGATCGTCTCGACACACGAAAGCTTGCAGTAGGAATACGCAAGAACCACACCGAGCAAGAAACTAGGAATAGAGATGCCCCCCAAGAAGAAGAAGATCGCCGGGCTCATCAAGCTCCAGATCCAGGCCGGCCAGGCCAATCCGGCCCCGCCGGTCGGTCCCGCGCTGGGTCAGCACGGCGTCAACATCATGGAGTTCTGCAAGGCCTACAACGCAGCGACCGAGTCGCAGCGCGGCAATGTGGTGCCCGTCGAGATCACGGTCTACGAAGACCGGTCGTTCGATTTCAAGCTGAAGACTCCTCCTGCCGCCAAGCTGCTGCTCAAGGCTGCCGGTGTGCAGAAGGGCTCCGGCGAGCCGCACAAGACCAAGGTTGCCAAGGTGACCATGGATCAGGTGCGCGAGATCGCGAAGACCAAGCAGGAAGACCTCAACGCGAACGACGTCGAGGCCGCCGCGAAGATCATCGCGGGCACGGCACGCTCGATGGGTATCACCGTCGAGGGCTGACCCTGGCGGCGTCGCCCGCCGAGTCGACTCAGCAAGCAAGCGTGGGAGGGCCGGCCAGGCCCGCACCACTCCCGAAACATTCACCCACCGGTGAGAAGTTAGGAATCAACATGGCAAAGCGCAGCAAGGCTTACCTCGCCGCCGCCGAGAAGATCAACCCGGACACGCTCTACAGCCCGCTCGATGCGGCGAAGCTGGTGCAGGAGACGTCGTCCAAGAACTACGACGCCACGGTCGAGGTCGCGATGCGCCTCGGTGTGGATCCGCGCAAGGCGGACCAGATGGTCCGCGGCACGGTGAACCTGCCGCACGGCACGGGCAAGACCGCTCGCGTCGTCGTCTTCGCTGTCGGTGAGAAGGCCGCAGAGGCCGAGGCTGCCGGCGCGGATGTTGTCGGTGCCGAGGATCTGATCGAGCGGATCCAGGGCGGATGGACGGACTTCGACGCCGCCATCGCGACCCCGGACCAGATGGCCAAGGTCGGCCGCATCGCTCGTGTGCTCGGCCCGCGCGGTCTGATGCCGAACCCGAAGACCGGTACGGTCACCCCGGACGTTGCGAAGGCCGTCACGGATATCAAGGGCGGCAAGATCAACTTCCGCGTCGACAAGAACTCGAACCTGCATTTCGTGATCGGTAAGGCGTCGTTCGGCGAGACCAAGCTGGTCGAGAACTACGCTGCTGCTCTCGACGAGGTGCTTCGTGCGAAGCCGTCGAGTGCGAAGGGCCGCTACATCAAGAAGGTCACTGTCGCGACGTCCACCGGACCGGGCATCCCGGTGGATCCGGCGCGTACCCGTAACCTCCTCGAAGTTGCCGAATAGGCTGCGGTAGCACCTTCAGACGTTCTGCGAACGCAACGAGCGGTCGGCACGGAGTTTCTCCGTGCCGACCGTTTTGCATTCCGGCCCTGCCGTCCGCTATTCTTTACATCGTAGTTCGGCATTGTGTCGATCTTCACCCCGATCATGTTCTACCCAAGACCGTTGGTCACCTTTTCCGTATATGGAATCGGTTGAAGGTCCGGATTTGTCCGGCGGCCCACGCAGGAGGACGAGGTTAGGGAGTGCGAGAGAATCTGCGTCGAGCCTTCGGGCCGGAGCCGAATTCCACCGCCTTCTCCTTTACGCCCCGTGTGCCCTGCGCCGGGGCGTTCGTCGTTTCTCGGCCCAACGCCTGTCGCAGGTGGGACGTCCCGTTCGGGACGCCGGGAAAACGACTGAAACTGAGAGGAGGCGAAGTATGGCAAAGCCCGAGAAGGTCTCCGCAGTTGAGGAGATCACCGAGCAGTTCAAGACCTCGACGGCCGCTGTGGTCACGGAATACCGTGGCCTGTCGGTGGGAAGTCTGACCGAGCTGCGTCGCGCGCTCGGAGAGGGTGCGACCTACTCCGTCGCCAAGAACACCCTGGTCAAGCGTGCCGCCGCTGAGGCGGGCGTCGAGGGTCTCGACGACCTGTTCGTCGGTCCGACCGCCATCGCGTTCGTCAAGGGCGAGCCGGTGGACGCTGCGAAGGCCATCAAGGCGTTCGCGAAGGACAACAAGGCACTCGTCATCAAGGGCGGGTACATGGACGGCGACGTGCTGTCCGTGGACCAGGTCAACAAGATCGCGGACCTCGAGTCCCGCGAGGTGCTGTTGGCCAAGCTCGCCGGTGCGATGAAGGGCAACTTGGCAAAGGCTGCAGGCCTGTTCAATGCTCCCGCTTCCCAGGTGGCTCGCCTTGCGGCCGCCCTGCAGGAGAAGAAGGCGGCAGAAGAAGCCGCCTGACGCTGATCCGCATCACCGCGAATCTGCATCACCGCGAAAACAGATACATCCAGGCATGCCCCGGCATGCACCCTCCCAATCGGTCGCGGATCAGCGACATGGGACTTATCAGGAAGGACCGCCACCATGGCGAAGCTCACCACCGAAGAGCTGCTCGACGCGTTCAAGGAACTGACCCTGCTCGAGCTCTCGGAGTTCGTGAAGGCGTTCGAGGAGACCTTCGAGGTCACCGCTGCTGCTCCGGTTGCCGTCGCTGCCGCCGGTGCGCCGGCCGCTGCTGCTGAGGCCGAGTCCGAGCAGGACGAGTTCGACGTCATCCTCGAAGGTGCCGGCGAGAAGAAGATCCAGGTCATCAAGGTCGTGCGCGAGCTCGTCTCCGGCCTGGGCCTCAAGGAAGCCAAGGACCTCGTCGAGGGTGCTCCGAAGCCGATCCTCGAGAAGGTCGCCAAGGACGCTGCCGATGCTGCCAAGGCCAAGCTCGAAGAGGCCGGCGCCAAGGTTTCCGTCAAGTAAGACGGTTCACCACACTCGCGCGGGATTTTCCCGCGCGTAGTGGCGCGCACATCGAAGCCGCCCCCATGGATCTCGAATCCGTGGGGGCGGCTTTTTTGTGGTGCGTGGCGAATCTTCTCCTATTCGGAATCGCGCGCGTGTTACGGCACATCGCGCTCGATTTCCGAATACCGTACCCACTGTGCATCTGTGCAGGTCATCGGATAAGTCTGCCTATGTAAGTGGCATTGATTTGCCAACTTACTCACGAGTAGTATTCACTGTCACAGTTACCACTTCGATGCGATAGAGTGGCCCAACCCACAGGGGTGGATGGCGTCGAAACAGTGTGGAGGTAATCGTGGGTGTAGAGGTTTCTGTCGAGGGATTGACCAAGTCCTTCGGCTCGCAGCGGATCTGGCAGGACGTATCGCTGACGCTTCCCGCCGGTGAAGTCAGTGCCCTGCTCGGTCCGTCCGGTACGGGTAAGTCGGTGTTCCTCAAGTCACTGATCGGTCTGTTGCGACCCGAACAGGGTTCGATCGTCATCGACGGCACCGACATCCTGCAGTGCTCGAGCAAGGATCTGTACGAGATCCGGAAGCTGTTCGGGGTGCTGTTCCAGGACGGCGCTCTGTTCGGGTCGATGAACCTGTACGACAACGTGGCCTTCCCGCTGCGTGAGCACACCAAGAAGTCCGAGTCGGATATCCGCAAGATCGTGATGAGCAAGCTCGAACTCGTGGGTCTGCTCGGTGCGGAGGACAAGCTTCCCGGTGAGATCTCCGGCGGCATGCGCAAGCGCGCAGGCCTGGCCCGCGCGCTGGTGCTCGATCCGGAGATCATTCTGGTGGACGAGCCGGACTCGGGTCTCGATCCGGTGCGCACGACCTACATCTCGCAGACTCTGATCGATATCAATGCGGAGATCGATGCCACGATTCTGATCGTGTCGCACAACATCAACCTGGCTCGTACGGTGCCGGACAACATCGGGATGTTGTTCCGCAGGCAGCTGGTGATGTTCGGTCCGCGCGAGGTGCTGCTCACATCCGATGAACCGGTGGTCAAGCAGTTCCTCAACGGCACGATGATCGGTCCGATCGGTATGTCCGAAGAGAAGGACGAAGCGCAGATGGCGCACGAGCAGGCACTCGTGGACGCCGGGCACCACGCAGGCGGTGTCGAGGACGTGGAAGGCATCATTCCGCAGATGCAGGCGACGCCCGGTATGCCGGTGCGTCAGGCGGTGCACCGACGCCAGGATCGAGTCCGTCAGATCCTGCACACGCTCCCGCCCGCGGCCCAGGCTGCGATCGTGGAATCGCTCGAGGAAGAGAGCACGGGGGTGGCCTACCCCGAGCATGGCTACAGAGACGACGACACTCAGGTGATCCCCGCGTACTCATCCCAGGGATACGACCAGCCTCACGGCCTTAAGTAGGAGAATAGATGGGGGGAAGTACCTCGCTCGTGCGCCCCGTGCACGGCGCGCTCACCCAAGCCGGAAACATCTTCGAGCTGTTCGTCGACGTTGTTCGCAACACCTTCCGGCGTCCGTTCCAGTTCCGGGAATTCATCGAACAGGCCTGGTTCATCGCCAGCGTCACGATCCTCCCCACCGCGTTGGTGGCGATCCCGTTCGGTGCTGTTGTGTCGCTGCAGACCGGGTCGCTGATCAAGCAGCTCGGCGCGGAGTCGTTCACCGGCGCCGCCAGTGTTCTCGCGGTGATCCAGCAGGGCAGCCCGATCGTGACGGCATTGCTGATCGCGGGTGCGGCAGGTTCCGCGGTCACCGCAGACCTCGGATCACGAACCATCCGTGAAGAGATCGACGCGATGAGGGTGCTGGGCATCGATCCGATACAGCGACTGGTGGTGCCGCGCGTGCTCGCGATGGTGCTGGTAGCTCTGCTCCTCAACGGACTGGTTTCGGTCGTCGGTATCGCGGGCGGGTACTTCTTCAACGTCATCCTCCAGGACGGAACTCCGGGGGCGTACCTCGCGTCGTTCTCTGCCCTGGCGCAGCTTCCCGACCTCTACGTGGCGGAACTCAAAGCTGCGGTCTTCGGCATCATCGCCGGTGTCGTCGCGTCGTACAAGGGACTGAATCCGGGTCCCGGCCCGAAGGGCGTGGGCGAGGCGGTGAACCAGACCGTCGTCATCACGTTCCTGTTGCTGTTCTTTGCAAATCTGATCCTGACGATGGTGTATCTGCAGGTCGTTCCGGCGAAGGGGTCGTGAAGCGATGACAATCGCCAAAGGGCGCGGAGATCTCGTACTGATCCGTGGCCGGAAAGTGCTGCGCGCACCCCTGAACATGCTCGACCGCGCGGGCGAGCAGATGTCGTTCTACGCACGGGCGGTCGGATGGATTCCCCGCACCATCACGCACTACCGCAAGGAGGTGCTACGGCTTCTCGCCGAGGTCACCTTCGGCAGCGGTGCGCTCGCTGTGATCGGCGGGACCATCGGCGTGATCGCGATGATGTCCGGGTTCACCGGCGTCGTCGTGGGTCTGCAGGGCTACGCGGCACTCGAACAGCTGGGGTCCTCGGTACTCACCGGCTTCCTGTCCGCCTACGTCAACACTCGTGAGCTTGCGCCGATCGTCGCGGCCCTCGCATTGTCCGCCACCGTGGGTTGCGGTTTCACTGCCCAGCTCGGCGCGATGCGGATCAGTGAGGAAATCGACGCCCTCGAAGTGATGGCGGTTCCGTCAGTGCCGTTTCTCGTGACCACCAGGATGATCGCCGGTTTCGTTGCTGTCATCCCGCTGTACATCGTCGGTCTGCTCGCCGCGTATCTGATGACGCGAGTGATCAGCACCCTGTTCAACGGGCAGTCTCCGGGGTCGTACGACCACTACTTCAATTTGTTCCTGCCGCCGGAGGACGTGCTGTATTCGTTCGCCAAGGTCCTGGTGTTCGCGTTCGTGCTGATCCTCATCCATTGCTATTACGGATTCCACGCGAGTGGAGGCCCCGCAGGAGTCGGCGTGGCCGTGGGGCGTGCGGTACGGACCGCAATCGTCACGATCGCGGTTCTCGATTTCTTCCTCAGTCTTGCTATCTGGGGCACGAGCACGACGGTGAGGGTGGCCGGATGAGCGACACCTCGGTTTTTCGTCGGCGCACACTCGGATTGGTGTTCTTCCTCGTCTTGGCGCTGTTCATCGCAGGCACGATCGCGCTGTACAACAAGACGTTCAAGAAGGTCGTCGAGGTCGAGCTCATCACGGACAGCGTCGGCAACGCCCTGCCCAAGAACGCCGACGTCAAGGTGCGCGGTGTGATCGTGGGAGAGGTGCGCTCGACAAGCGCTGAGGGTGATCAGGTCACCGCACACCTCGCGATCGAGCCCGAGAAAGCCGAGCTCATTCCGGCCAACGCGACCGGGCAGCTGCTACCCAAGACGCTCTTCGGGGAGCGCTACATCTCTCTGATGATCCCGGCCGATCCCGGACGTGCGCTGCAGGCAGGCGACGTCCTGGTACAGGACACGAGCGAGAAGACCGCCGAGCTGGGGGAGGTGCTCGACGGCCTGCTGCCCCTCCTGCAGGCGATCCCCCCGCAGGATCTGGCGAACACACTGGGCGCACTCGCGCAGGGGTTGAGCGGACGAGGCGAGACCCTCGGCCGGACGGTCGACAACCTCGAGCGGATATTCCGAGAGGTCAACGTGGAACTACCTACGCTGCAGGAAGACCTGCGCGGCCTCGCCGATTTCACACAGACCTACTCCGAGGCAGCCCCGGACCTCATCAACGCGCTCGACAACCTCCGGACCACCGGCGCGACGATCGTCGAGGAGCAGAACCAGATCCAGACCCTGCTTGCCACCGCGACCGGCGCGTCCGCATCGACCGCAGATTTCCTCCAGACCAATGCGAACTCCCTGATCAGTATCTCCGCGGATTCGAAAGAAGCATTGCAGTTGCTCGCTCGGTACTCGCCGTCGTTCCAGTGCACGTTCCGGGGCTTCGCCGAAGCAAAGCCCGCCGCGGTGGAACTGCTTGCCGCCGACGACCCGTTCCCCGCCGCGCGCGCGAACATCCAGTTCACCAATCCCAAGGGTCGTTACCTGCCCAACCAGGACGAACCGCGTCTGCTCGACACCCGCGGTCCGGCCTGCTACGACCAGGTGACGGAGCCGGGTAGATTTTTCCCGCAGTATCCAGGCGGCTCGATCAACGACGGTTCCTATCAGGTTCCCTCCCGTAATCCGGGACCCGCGTCGATCCCGATGTTCCCGGCCCCCGAAGGCTCGGGGGTGCCCGACGACGTGAGCACCATCATCGGACTTTCGGGTTCGGACTCCGCGACCCCGGTCTCGTACGAAGGTTCACGTGCCGAACAGGACACCCTCGACGTGATCTACGGCCAGGCCACCGGTATTGCACCGCAGGATGTCCCGGCGTGGACGACGCGGCTGGGCGCTCCTGCACTCCGCGGTGCGGAGGTGAGCTTCCAGTGAGAGGTCTTGCTGCACCGCTGACCAAACTGATCGTGTTCGCCGTGGTCACCATCTTCGCGACCGGTGTCCTTGCAGCCACCATCGCGAGCGTCGGAGGGGCCGGAGGAACGAAGTTCCACGCCGTGTTCTCCGACGTCACCTCACTCAACGAGGGCGACGATGTGCGCATCGCCGGTGTGAAGGTCGGGCAGGTGAACGAGATCGCGATCGTGAACGAACGTGAGGCCCGCGTGACGTTCTCCCTCGATCAACGCGACTGGCTTCCCGCGACATCGACCGCAGCTCTGCGTTTCCGCAATCTGGTCGGCCAGCGATACATCGCGCTGGGACAAGGCGAGGGCGACCAGGGGCAGCGCATGACCGAAGGGGAGACCATTCCCATCGAACGGACGCGGCCTGCCGTCAACCTCACCACATTGTTCGACGGATTCCGTCCACTGTTCCAGACGCTCAGCGCCGACGACGTCAACAAACTGTCGTTCCAGATCATCCAGGTATTCCAAGGCGAAGCAGGAACCATCGACGATCTCGTGCGCAGCACTGCAAGTCTGACGAACACGATCGCCGACAAGGACGCGGTGATCGGTGCCGTGATCGACAACCTGAACACCGTCCTCACCACGATCGACGAGCGGGACGAACAACTCGACTCGCTCCTGGTGAATACACAGGCACTCGTCAGTGGGCTGGCCGCTGATCGCGACACGGTGGGTTCGTCGGTGCAGTCCCTCGCGGGCCTGACCGATGCGGTGGCGGACGTGCTGGAGCCGACACGCTCGTCGGTCACCCAGTCGATCACCGCCCTGAACGAGCTGACCGGCAACCTCAACGCGAACAGCGGTGAGGTGAACGATGTGCTCGCCAACCTGCCCGTCAAGCTCGAGAAGCTCGGCCGTGTCGCCAGCTATGGGTCGTGGTTCCAGTTCTACCTGTGCGGTATCGACATCATCGCTGGGCCCGGTTCGGTGCCGTACCTGAATCTCCCCACAGGGCTACCCACCGTGAACCAGCCCATCTATACGAATGCGGCGCAGCGATGCACGCAGGAGGGGATGCAGGAGTTGCAGGGACGATGAGCAAACGCCGCAGTCCGGCAGCCGCCGGTGCCCTGGGCATCGTCGTGATTCTGCTGGCGACACTGTCCGCATTCTTCCTCGATTCGTTGCCGATCATCGGAGCCGGAGCGACCTACAAGGCCGAGTTCAGCGAGGCAGCCGGACTCAAGCCCACCAACGAGGTGCGCATCGCGGGCGTCAAGGTGGGCACGGTCAGTGCCGTCGAACTCGAAGGGGATCGCGTCGTCGTGTCCTTCCGGGTTCAGGACGCGTGGGTGGGAGACAATACCTCGGCATCGATCCAGATCAAGACGATCCTGGGGCAGAAGTATCTCGCGTTGAATCCGAGTGGCGCCGAGGTCCTCGACCCGGACGATCGGATTCCGCTCGACCGCACGGTCTCGCCGTACGACGTGATCGAGGCGTTCTCGTCTGCGGCCACGACGCTCGGCGACATCGACTCCGACCAGCTTGCAACGAGTTTCGAGACGCTGGCCGGCGCATTCTCCGAGACTCCCGACGACATTCGCGCGTCACTCGACGGTGTGAGCAGGCTGTCGGAGACGATCGCGAGCCGCGACAAGGAACTCAAGCGGCTGCTCGAAGCCACGGGCAACGTGTCGCAGATTCTCGCCGACCGGAACACCGAGTTCAATCGTCTGCTCAGCGACGGAGCCCTGCTGATCACCGAGCTCAACAACCGTCAGCAGGCGATCTCGCAGCTGCTCGACGGGACCAAGCGGCTCTCGACGGAACTCTCGGCCCTCGTGGTCGAAAACCAGGAACAGATCGGTCCCGCCCTGGAAAACCTGCGTGGAGTCGTCCAGATCCTGCAGGACAACAACGACAACCTCGACAGGGCCATGAAGCTGTATGAGCCGTTCGTGCGTCTGTATGCCAACGTCGTCGGCAACGGGCGCTGGTTCGACCAGGTGGTCGTGAATCTCACGCCGCCCGGTCTGCCCGAGATTCCGGGATACCGCGAGCCGGGTCGCACCCTGGGAGGGGGGAACTGATGGCACACGCAGACAACGCCGACTCCCCGAACCAGGCCGGTCGTCGACGCATTGCGTTCATCGCGCTCGCAGTGGCTGTGGTACTCGTGGTCGCGGGCGCCCTGTGGTGGGTGTTCACCCGCGCTGGAACGACTACTGTCACTGCCTATTTCGACAAGGCCGTCGGCATCTACGAGGGATCCGACGTCCGGGTCCTCGGTGTCGAGGTCGGCAGCGTCACCTCGGTCGAACCTCAGGGAGAGGTCGTCAAGGTCGACATGCGCGTCAATCGTGGGGTGGACATCCCGGCCGACGCCAGGGCAGTGCAGATCACCCCGTCCGTCGTCGCCGATCGCTACGTTCAGCTCACCCCCGCCTACTCCGGTGGTGAGACGATGAGCGACGGCGCCGTCATCGACCGGGAACGAACGGCTACCCCTGTCGAGGTCGATGAGTTGTACGCGAGCATCGACGAACTGGCGCGGGCGCTCGGGCCGGAGGGCGCGAACGCCGACGGTGCGCTGACCGAATTCGTCGAGGTCGGTGCCGAGAACCTCGAAGGAAACGGTGCGGCTCTCGGCCAGAGCATCGACGAATTGTCCGCTGCCGCTCGCACACTCAACGAGTCGCGCGGAGACCTCTTCGGAACCATCGAGAACCTCCAGGTCTTCGTCAGTGCGCTCGCCGCCAACGACCAGCAGGTACGGCAGTTCAATACCCAGCTCGCCGACCTTTCCGGCTTTCTCGCCGGGGAACGCCAGAACCTCGGAGAAGCGCTGGAGCAGCTTTCCATGACGCTCGGGGACGTCACGACGTTCGTGCGCGACAACCAGGAGGCGGTCAAAGACAATGTCGACGCGCTGGTTCCTGTCACCGAGAACCTCGCGAACAATCGTCAGTCACTGGTGAACTCCTTGACGCTGCTTCCGCTCGCGGTGAGCAACCTCGTCAATTCGTACGACGCGGAATCGGGGTCGTTGTCCTCGCGCCTCGTCCTGCCCGACCTGGAGGATCCGGCAGCGGTCCTCTGCAAGCTCATCGACGTGGGCCAGTTGATGCCCGGCGATCCCGAATTCGAAGCGCTCGGACGGCAGATGCAGCCCGTGATCGACCGCTGCGGCGACATCATGGGACAGATCACCGAGGACACGAGGTCGCCGGATCTGATTCTGCCGTTCGGAATCATGAGCGGTGAGAACATTCAGCGGCAGGTCGTCCCGGGCACGGTGCCGGGAGTCGTGTCGCCTCGGCTGGACGTCAGCGGAGAGGGAGGCGGCCTGTGAGGCGCTCGGTGGCCCATGGATGGACGAGCCTGCCGCGTTCGACGGTCGTCGGGGTGGGGGCATGTGTTGTCGCGGTGACGGTCTCGGGCTGTGGCGGCATCTACGACGTTCCGCTGCCGGGCGGGGCCGATCTCGGCGACGAGCCGATCCGGGTCAGCATCGAATTCGACGACGTCCTCGACTTGGTGCCGCAGTCGACCGTCAAGGTCGACGGCGTGCCGATGGGCCGCGTCGAGTCGATCGACGTGGCAGGGGAGGGATGGACCGCCGAGGTCGAGATCGTTCTCAACTCTGCAGCCGACCTGCCCGCGAACACGTTCGCGGTTGTCGAACAGAGCAGTCTGCTGGGCGAGAAGTTCGTGCAGCTCGCGCCTCCGTCGGACGAGCCGGCGACGGGTGAGCTCGTCGACGGCGCCACCATTCCCCTCGAACGGACACGGCATGCGACCGAGATCGAACCGGTGCTCGGAGCACTGTCGCTGTTGCTCAACGGTGGTGGTGTCGGGCAGCTCGCCCCGGTCATCGAAGAGTTGTCGACGGCATTCGACGGTCGGGAGGGCACGACGCGCAGCCTCATCGAGGAAGCCGAATCCCTGATCACCGGACTCGAACAGCAGCGAAACGACATCACCCGCGCGATCGATGGTCTCGATGCGTTGTCCGAGCGGGTCGCCGTGCAGAACGATCAGGTCGCGGCGATTCTCGACGACCTGCCGGTGGCGACCGAGGTGCTCGAACAGCAGCGGCCGGAACTCACGCAACTCCTGGTCCAGCTCGATCGGCTCGGAACGGTCGGGACGGACATCCTCGATCAGTCCAAGGACGATCTCATTGCCGACCTGCTCGCTCTGCGTCCGACCCTTCAGGCACTCGCCGCGTCGGGCGACGACCTCGTACAGTCCCTGTCGTTCGTTCCGACGGTGCCGTTCCCGGACAGTGTCGAAGACATCATCGTCGGCGGTTCGATGAACCTGTTCCTCATCGTCGACCTGCAGATCGGCGACGCACTCGCCTCGCTCGGCGTGGGCCAGGGCGAGCCGGTCTACCGGCAGCCGAAATTCGGAAACCCGAAGCCGGTCGTCGACCCGTCCAATCCCTACTACAACGGAAACGGGCCGCACGTGGGATGGCCGACAGTGTCCTTGCTGCCGGTACTGCCGACCCCGACGTTGCCCGATCTCCTGACCCTTCCCGAAGGTGTCGCGCTGCCGGAGGGCGTCGAAATTCCCGGTATCGGTGAGGCCGGCGGGAGCCGCGCGCCCGCACCGGCCCCGCCGCCCAACCCGCTCGAAGGCTTGATGGATCAGCTCGGAATCGGGGGTGGCCGATGAGATCACGACTGGTGAGGATTCAGCTCGTGGCATTCGTCGTCATCGCGCTGCTCGGCGTGGTGTTCGTGGGGGCCCGTTACGTCCGGCTGGACAATCTCATGGGTTTCGGCCAGTACACCGTCAACGCCCGATTCCCCAGCTCGGGCGGTGTATTCAAGAACGCAGAAGTCACCTACCGAGGCGTGCCGGTCGGCAGGGTGGGCGACCTTTCGCTGACCAGCGACGGCATCGACGTCGAACTGAAACTCGACGACGGAGGGCCGGAGATCCCTGCATCGGCTCAGGCCGTGGTCGCGAACCGGTCGGCGATCGGCGAGCAGTACGTCGATCTGCGGCCGCCCACCGACGAAGGTCCTTATCTCGTCGACGGTTCGATCATCGAGTCGACTGCCGACGACCTTCCGGTGCCTGTCGAAGACCTGCTTGTGAGCACCAACGAACTGACCCGGTCGGTGCCGACGGATGCACTGCACACGGTGGTCACCGAACTCGGCGACGCGTTCGACGGCCGCGGCGACGAACTGCAGGTGCTCGTCGATTCGCTCGCACAGCTCAGTGACTCGGGTGTCGAATACCTGCCGCAGACGGTCACGTTGATCCGCGACAGCAGGACCGTGCTCGACACCCAGTCCGAGCAGTCGTCCGCAATCGAGCAGTTCAGCTCCGATCTCGACCTGATCACCGCGCAGCTGCGCGACAGCGACCCCGACATCCGCCGACTCATCGAGACCGGTACGTCTGCGAGCGAAGAGCTGGGCCGGCTGATCGCGGATTCGGGACCGGGCCTGACCGCGGACTTGACCAACCTCGCTGCGCTCGGCGAGACCCTCGCACCTCAGGCCATTGCACTGCAGCCGCTGCTGGCATTCCTTCCTGCCGTTGCGGCCAGCGCAGGCACCGTTGCCCCGGGCGACGGTACGGTGAGGCAGGGCATCGTGCTGGAGACGAACAACCCGCCGTCGTGCACCCTCGGATACGAGGGCACGTACGAGATCATCGAGCAGATGCGTGCGGAGAACCCGAACTTCGACGATCACGCCCAGGACTTCCCGTTCAACACGGAAGCTTCCTGTGATGCACCACAGGGCAGTGTGACGGGTGTACGCAGCGCGGACCGGATCGTGTTCGCCGACCCCGCGACCATCCAGCCGTGGGATTTCACGCCGAAGAAGGATCCCGACAAGCTCAATCTGAATCCGGTGGCGACGCAGCTGGCGCCGCTTCTCGGAGTCACCCCGAAGTGAGCAGTGAGTAGGTTAGTGGAGTGAGAGCAAGAACCGTCGCCCTTTCGATAGTGAGCGCGCTGGCGGTGGTCGCCCTTGTGGCCGTCGCGTGGTTCGGATTCGGCTGGGCGAAGGCACTGATCGTCGATCGTTCGGTGGCGGACACGCGCGACGCCGCGCTGGAGGGCGCCTTCCAAGCGACGATCAACCTCAACAGTGTCGATGCACAGAATGTCGACGCGTCGCTCGACAACATGCGTTCGTCGATCACCGGAGACGCGTTGCTGGGCGATCTCGCCGCGACGGAGCAGCAGATCCGCGATCAGGTCGCTGCGACGGGAACCAGCATGTCGGCGGAGGTGCTCTTCGGGTCGTTGACCGAACTGAACACCGACGACGATCAGGCGAAAGCGCTCGTCGTGCTCGCGGTGCGCACGACCACCCCGGAGTACTTCACGGTCAACAAGGTTTCGGTGAACGCCTCGATGGCGAAGGACGGCGACGTCTGGAAAGCGGTGACGATCGAGCCTCTCGGCTCGGTCGGCATGGAGGAGGGGCCTGCTCCGGGCGCACAGCCGGCACCGGAGGGGTCTGCACCCGCAGGACCTGCACCTGCCGAATCCGCGCCCGCGGAGCAGGCTCCCGCGCCGAATGGTGTCGCGACACCGTGACCCGCAAGAACGTTTCGACCAGCAGTGACGGCTCGAACGACAGTAGTAGCGAGCCGACGAAGGAGAACGCCTAGTGCCACCGCAGCGACGCAATCCCGGGCCGCCGCGCCGTCGACCCAAGATCGCCGGTGCGTCCCGTCCGAGGACCGAGTCGAGCGCAGGTCCGGTCACCCCCGGCCCCGTTTCTTCGAGTAGCGAATCCGATCGGGTCGAGCCGGTCGGCTCGACCGGTGCGGTCACCGACGGGCCCGACAGAGCGGTAGGTTCCGGTCCGTCGAACGGCGCCGACGAGAAGACCGAGATCGATACGGTCGATTCTGAAGGGGCCTCTGCCGCGGGAACAGGCGAGACTCGGCCGTCGGCCGACGACCGGCCGCATCTCACCCCTGCGCTCGATTCCGGCCCCGGGCTACCGGCCGGCGACGTGAAACGGCCGAGTTCGAGCTGGATGCCGGTGCTCGCGGTGGCCCTGGTCGCCGTCGTGCTGGGCGCGCTCGCCGTAGTCGCAGCCTTCCGCCCCGGAGCGTCCGACAGCAATGTCGCGTGGGTCGACCAGGCGGAGACGGCTGCGGTGACCGAGGCTGCTGCGCACGCGATCGAGGCGATGCACGGGTACAACTTCGAGACCATCGACGAGGATTTCGCCGAGATACGCGAACTGCTCACAGACGAGCGCCGTGTGGAGTTCGACTCGACGGCCCAGGTCACCAAGGACGCCGCGGTACAGACCCGCACCGTGACGGAGGTGAATGTGGCGCACATCGGCGCACGGATGATCGACGAGGTCCACGCCGAGGTCGCTGCGTACATCAATGTCAGCGCGACCGGTGACGGAGTGGCACAGGGGAGTGCGGCAGCGCCGCTGCTGGTGCGGATGGAGAAGGCGGATGGCCGTTGGCTGGTCTCGGAGATCCGCGATCAGTAGACGCGTCGCGCCCGGGGCGGTCGCGTTGCGGGTGTGACACCGGGGGCCGATGACTCTTGACGAGAACGACGTGAGACGTCACTCTATCGGTACGCCTGTGCGATACCGACCCCGCAACGTCGCCTCCAGGTTTCTTTGAGGCACCCCCGTGGACATTTCCGTGTGTTCGGTGTAAGTTGGTTCTTTGCGCTGGCTGCCTCCTGTCCACCCCCTGACCTGTGAGCCCGTGAATCGTTCGCCGAGAGCGACTTCATCGGATTCTTCGGCTGGGTTTCAGTTCGGGTTGCGACCAGCCGAAACGCCCCACATGAAGAAGCAGGTACAGCGGCGGTCGCACCGGTTGGAGCGACCCGCGTGAGGTGCTGGAAGGACGCATCTTGGCAGTCTCTAGCCAGACCAAGGCAGTTGCCGGAATCCCCGGAGCCCCGAAGAGGGTTTCGTTCGCGAAAATTCGCGAACCCCTCGAAGTTCCCGGGCTCCTCGATCTACAGACAGATTCCTTCGAATGGTTGATCGGGTCGGAGCGCTGGCGCGCGAAGGCTGCTGATCGTGGTGACGGCAGCGTCGCCGGTGGTCTCGAAGAGATCCTCGCCGAGCTCTCGCCGATCGAGGACTTCTCGGGCTCGATGTCCCTTTCCTTCTCCGATCCACGATTCGACGAGGTCAAGGCCTCCGTCGAGGAGTGCAAGGACAAGGACATGACGTACGCGGCTCCGCTGTTCGTCACGGCCGAGTTCATCAACAACAACACCGGCGAGATCAAGAGCCAGACGGTCTTCATGGGTGACTTCCCGATGATGACCGACAAGGGCACTTTCATCATCAACGGCACCGAGCGTGTCGTTGTGTCGCAGCTCGTGCGTTCGCCCGGTGTATACTTCGACAAGTCCGTCGACAAGAGCACCGAAAAGGACCTGCACAGCGTCAAGGTCATCCCCGGTCGCGGTGCATGGCTCGAGTTCGACGTCGACAAGCGCGACACCGTGGGTGTGCGCATCGACCGCAAGCGCCGTCAGCCCGTCACCGTGCTGCTCAAGGCACTCGGCTGGTCCACCGAGCAGATCGTGGAGCGCTTCGGCTTCTCCGAGATCATGATGTCCACGCTCGAGAAGGACAACACCGCAGGCACCGACGAGGCGCTCCTCGACATCTACCGCAAGCTTCGTCCGGGCGAGCCGCCGACGAAGGAGAGCGCACAGACGCTCCTCGAGAACCTGTTCTTCAAGGACAAGCGCTACGACTTGGCGCGTGTGGGCCGTTACAAGATCAATAAGAAGCTGGGCCTGAACACCGGCCAGCCGATCGAGGCGTCGACCCTCACCGAGGAAGACATCGTCGCGACCATCGAGTACCTCGTGCGTCTGCACGCGGGTGAGAACTGGATGACCGCTCCGGGCGGTGTCGAGGTTCCGGTCGAGGTCGACGATATCGACCACTTCGGTAACCGCCGCCTGCGTACCGTCGGTGAGCTGATCCAGAACCAGATCCGCGTGGGCCTGTCCCGCATGGAGCGCGTTGTTCGTGAGCGCATGACGACCCAGGACGTCGAGGCGATCACGCCGCAGACCCTGATCAACATCCGTCCTGTTGTGGCCGCGATCAAGGAGTTCTTCGGAACTTCGCAGCTGTCGCAGTTCATGGACCAGAACAACCCGCTGTCGGGCCTGACGCACAAGCGTCGCCTGTCGGCTCTCGGCCCCGGTGGTCTGTCGCGTGAGCGCGCGGGCCTCGAGGTCCGCGACGTCCACCCGTCGCATTACGGCCGCATGTGCCCGATCGAGACCCCTGAGGGCCCGAACATCGGCCTGATCGGTTCGCTGTCGGTGTACGCGCGGGTCAACCCGTTCGGTTTCATCGAGACTCCGTACCGCCGGGTCGTCGACGGTGTCGTCACCGATCAGGTCGACTACCTCACGGCAGACGAAGAGGACCGCTTCCTCATCGCGCAGGCGAACTCGCCGATCAGCGCGGACAACACGTTCGCCGAGGATCGCGTGCTCGTCCGTAAGAAGGGCGCGGAGATCGAGTACGTCGGTGCCGACTCCGTCGAGTACATGGACGTCTCACCGCGGCAGATGGTGTCCGTCGCGACGGCCATGATCCCGTTCCTCGAGCACGACGACGCCAACCGCGCCCTCATGGGCGCGAACATGCAGCGTCAGGCCGTTCCCCTGATCCGTAGCGAGGCCCCGGTCGTCGGTACCGGCATGGAGCTGCGTGCCGCAGTGGACGCGGGCGACGTCATCGTCACCGAGAAGCCCGGCGTGGTCGAGGAGGTGTCGGCCGACTTCATCACGGTGATGGCCGACGACGGCACCCGCCGCACCTACCGTCTGCGCAAGTTCGACCGGTCCAACCAGGGCACCTGCTCGAACCAGCGTCCGATCATCGACGAAGGCCAGCGTGTCGAGGCCGGCCAGGTCCTGGCCGACGGACCCTGCACCGAGAACGGTGAGATGGCGCTGGGCAAGAACCTGCTCCTGGCGATCATGCCGTGGGAAGGCCACAACTACGAGGACGCGATCATCCTGTCGCAGCGCCTCGTGGAAGAGGACGTCCTGACCTCGATCCACATCGAGGAGCACGAGATCGATGCCCGCGACACCAAGCTCGGTGCCGAGGAGATCACCCGCGACATCCCGAACGTCTCGGACGAGGTCCTCGCCGACCTCGACGAGCGCGGCATCGTCCGTATCGGTGCCGAGGTTCGCGACGGCGACATCCTGGTCGGCAAGGTCACCCCGAAGGGCGAGACCGAGCTCACCCCCGAGGAGCGTCTGCTCCGCGCGATCTTCGGTGAGAAGGCGCGCGAGGTCCGCGACACATCGCTCAAGGTTCCTCACGGTGAGACCGGCAAGGTCATCGGCGTGCGCGTGTTCTCGCGCGAGGACGACGACGATCTGCCTCCGGGTGTCAACGAGCTCGTCCGCGTGTACGTCGCGCAGAAGCGCAAGATCCAGGACGGCGACAAGCTCGCAGGCCGACACGGCAACAAGGGCGTCATCGGCAAGATCCTCCCGCAGGAGGACATGCCGTTCCTGCCCGACGGCACGCCCATCGACATCATCCTGAACACCCACGGTGTTCCGCGTCGTATGAACATCGGCCAGATCCTCGAGACTCACCTCGGCTGGATCGGCAAGGCCGGTTGGAACGTGCAGGTCGCCGACGACGGATCACGTCCCGACTGGGCACAGAACCTGCCCGAGGAGATGCTCGCCGCCGAGTCCGACTCGAACATCGCAACGCCGGTGTTCGACGGTGCTCGTGAGGAGGAGCTCACGGGTCTGCTGTCGTCGACGCTGCCGAACCGCGACGGCGAGGTCATGGTCGGTCCCGACGGTAAGGCGACGCTGTTCGACGGTCGTTCGGGTGAGCCGTTCCCGTACCCGGTGGCGGTCGGCTACATGTACATCATCAAGCTGCACCACTTGGTCGACGACAAGATCCACGCGCGTTCGACCGGTCCGTACTCGATGATCACGCAGCAGCCGCTCGGCGGTAAGGCGCAGTTCGGTGGTCAGCGCTTCGGTGAGATGGAGTGCTGGGCCATGCAGGCGTACGGCGCCGCATACACGCTGCAGGAGCTGCTCACCATCAAGTCCGACGACGTGGTGGGTCGCGTGAAGGTGTACGAGGCGATCGTCAAGGGCGAGAACATCCCCGAGCCCGGCATCCCCGAGTCGTTCAAGGTGCTCCTCAAGGAACTCCAGTCCCTCTGCCTCAACGTGGAGGTGCTGTCCAGCGACGGCGCTGCCATTGCGATGGCCGACAGCGACGATGAGGACCTGGAGCGGGCAGCAGCCAACCTGGGCATCAACCTTTCCCGCAACGAGTCGGCCACGGTCGACGACCTCGCGAACTAGGAGCCGAACCGATGCGGTACGCCACCGAGTCACACCGGCCGCGTACCGCATCGGGCCCCGGCAGCGATAGCGACAACTAGCAGCAACAAAGCCCGCACAGGGGAAAGGAAGTTACGTGCTCGACGTCAACTTCTTCGATGAACTCCGGATCGGTCTGGCCACTGCGGCCGACATCCGTAATTGGTCGTACGGCGAGGTCAAGAAGCCGGAGACCATCAACTACCGCACGCTCAAGCCCGAGAAGGACGGCCTCTTCTGCGAGAAGATCTTCGGCCCCACCCGGGACTGGGAGTGCTACTGCGGTAAGTACAAGCGCGTCCGCTTCAAGGGCATCATCTGCGAACGCTGTGGCGTCGAGGTGACCCGCGCCAAGGTGCGTCGTGAGCGGATGGGCCACATCGAACTGGCCGCACCCGTGACCCACATCTGGTACTTCAAGGGCGTGCCGAGCCGTCTCGGCTACCTCCTCGACCTCGCTCCGAAGGATCTCGAGAAGATCATCTACTTCGCTGCGTACGTCATCACGTCGGTCGACGACGAGCTCCGTCACAACGAGCTCTCGACGCTCGAGGCCGAGATGGAGGTCGAGAAGAAGGGCGTCGCCGACCAGCGCGACGCAGACCTCGAGGCCCGCGCGCAGAAGCTCGAAGCCGATCTGGCCGAGCTCGAGGCCGAAGGCGCCAAGTCGGATGTCCGTCGCAAGGTCAAGGACGGCGGCGAGCGCGAGATGCGTCAGCTGCGCGACCGCGCTCAGCGTGAGCTCGATCGTCTCGACGAGATCTGGACGACCTTCACAAAGCTCGCTCCCAAGCAGCTCATCGTCGACGAGCTGATCTACCGCGAACTGCAGGACCGCTACGGCGAGTACTTCACCGGCGCGATGGGTGCAGAGGCCATCCAGAAGCTCATCGAGACCTTCGACATCGACGCCGAGGCCGAGCTGCTGCGCGAAATCATCCGCAGCGGCAAGGGGCAGAAGAAGCTCCGTGCGCTCAAGCGTCTCAAGGTCGTGGCGGCATTCCAGCAGTCCGGCAACTCGCCGATGGGCATGGTCCTCGACGCCGTTCCGGTGATCCCGCCGGAGCTGCGCCCGATGGTGCAGCTCGACGGCGGTCGCTTCGCGACCTCCGACCTCAACGACCTGTACCGCCGCGTCATCAACCGGAACAACCGTCTCAAGCGACTGATCGACCTCGGTGCTCCCGAGATCATCGTCAACAACGAGAAGCGGATGCTCCAGGAGTCCGTCGACGCGCTGTTCGACAACGGTCGTCGTGGCCGCCCGGTGACGGGTCCGGGCAACCGCCCGCTCAAGTCGCTGTCCGATCTGCTCAAGGGCAAGCAGGGTCGTTTCCGTCAGAACCTGCTCGGTAAGCGCGTCGATTACTCGGGCCGTTCGGTCATCGTCGTCGGTCCGCAGCTCAAGCTGCACCAGTGCGGTCTGCCGAAGCTCATGGCTCTCGAGCTGTTCAAGCCGTTCGTGATGAAGCGTCTCGTGGACCTGAACCACGCGCAGAACATCAAGTCGGCCAAGCGCATGGTCGAGCGTCAGCGCCCCCAGGTGTGGGATGTCCTCGAAGAGGTCATCAACGAGCACCCGGTCCTGCTCAACCGTGCACCTACGCTGCACCGTCTCGGCATCCAGGCGTTCGAGCCGCAGCTCGTCGAGGGTAAGGCCATTCAGCTGCACCCGCTCGTGTGTGAGGCCTTCAACGCCGACTTCGACGGTGACCAGATGGCCGTGCACCTGCCGCTGTCGGCAGAGGCTCAGGCCGAGGCACGCATCCTGATGCTGTCGTCGAACAACATCCTGTCGCCGGCATCGGGCCGTCCGCTCGCTATGCCCCGTCTCGACATGGTGACGGGTCTGTACCACCTGACCCGCCTCGTCGAGGAAGGGGTAGGCGCGTACAAGCCTGCGTCCGCCGACGAGCCGGAGCAGGGCGTGTACTCGTCGCCGGCCGAGGCCATCATGGCTGTGGACCGGGGCGTGCTCTCGGTGCAGGCCCCCATCCGGGTGCGTCTGTCGCAGCAGCGTCCGCCGCGCGAGATCGAGAACGAACTGTTCCCCGAGGGATGGCGCTACGGCGAGGACTGGCTCGCCGAGACCACGCTCGGTCGCGTGATGTTCAACGAGTTGCTGCCGGCCAACTACGGCTTCGTCAACGACATCATGCCGAAGAAGCGTCAGGCCGGGATCATCAACGATCTCGCCGAGCGCTACCCGATGATCGTTGTCGCACAGACCGTCGACAAGCTCAAGGACGCGGGCTTCTACTGGGCCACGCGTTCGGGCGTGACGATCGCGATGTCGGACGTGCTGGTTCCGCCGGAGAAGAAGGAGATCCTCGAGCGTTACGAGGGTCAGGCCGATTCGATCCAGCGGCAGTACGACCGAGGCAAGCTGTCCGAGGACGAGCGTCGCGATTCACTCGTGAAGCTGTGGCAGGAAGCGACCGAAGAGGTCGGCCAGGTTATGGAGGCGCACTACCCGGACGACAACCCGATCCCGACGATCGTGAAGTCCGGAGCCGCGGGCAACATGACCCAGATCCGCTCGCTGGCGGGTATGAAGGGCCTGGTGACCAACCCGAAGGGCGAGTTCATTCCTCGTCCGATCAAGTCCTCGTTCCGTGAGGGCCTCACCGTCGCCGAGTACTTCATCAACACGCACGGTGCGCGTAAGGGTCTGGCCGATACCGCTCTGCGTACCGCCGACTCGGGTTACCTGACCCGTCGTCTGGTGGACGTCTCGCAGGACGTCATCGTCCGCGAGGTCGACTGTGGCACGCCGCGTGGTATCGAGATGATCATTGCCGAGCCCGAGCGTGACGCACAGGGCAACGAGACCGGCAGGCTCGTCCGCGATGCTCACATCGAGACGAGCACGTACGCTCGCACGCTGGCGACGGACGCAATCGATGCGGCAGGCAACGTCGTGGTCGAGCGCGGCTCCGACCTCGGCGATCCCGCGATCGAGGCTCTCCTCGAGGCCGGTATCCAGAAGGTCAAGGTCCGCTCGGTCCTGACCTGCGACACGGGCACCGGCGTCTGCGCGACCTGCTACGGCCGCTCGATGGCAACGGGCAAGCTCGTCGACATCGGCGAGGCCGTCGGTATCGTCGCTGCCCAGTCGATCGGTGAGCCCGGTACGCAGCTGACGATGCGTACGTTCCACCAGGGTGGTGTCGGTGAGGACATCACGGGCGGTCTGCCCCGTGTCCAGGAGCTGTTCGAAGCCCGTATCCCCAAGGGCAAGGCTCCGATCGCCGACGTCTCCGGACGTATCCGCCTCGAGGACGACGATCGTTTCTACAAGATCACGATCGTCCCCGACGACGGTGGCGAAGAGGTCGTCTACGACAAGCTGTCGAAGCGTCAGCGTCTGCACGTGATCCGCAAGGCCGACGGCACCGAGGGCGTCCTCGGTGACGGCGACCATGTGGACGTCGGTCAGCAGCTCCTCGAAGGTGCTGCCGATCCGCACGAGGTGCTGCGCGTGATGGGTCCCCGCCAGGTTCAGATCCACTTGGTCCACGAGGTCCAGGAGGTCTACCGGAGCCAGGGTGTGTCTATCCACGACAAGCACATCGAGACCATCGTCCGTCAGATGCTGCGTCGCGTGACGATCATCGATTCGGGCGCGACGGAGTTCCTGCCCGGCTCGCTCGTCGAGCGCAGCGAGTTCGAGGCCGCGAACCGTCGTGTGGTCCAGGAAGGTGGCGAGCCGGCTGCCGGTCGCCCCGTTCTCATGGGCATCACGAAGGCGTCGCTGGCCACCGACTCGTGGCTGTCGGCGGCGTCGTTCCAGGAGACCACTCGTGTGCTGACCGATGCGGCCATCAACTGCCGCTCGGACAAGCTGATCGGTCTCAAGGAGAACGTGATCATCGGCAAGCTGATCCCGGCCGGTACCGGCATCAACAAGTACCGGAACATCCAGGTTCAGCCCACCGAGGAGGCTCGTGCCGCCGCATACGCCATCCCGGCGTACGACGACCAGTACTACTCACCGGACGGTTTCGGCCAGAACACCGGTGCTGCAGTGCCTCTGGATGACTACGGTTACTCCAACGACTACCGGTAGTTCGCTGCCGTAGTCACAAAGGTCCCGCCCTCTCTCTTCAGGGCGGGACCTTTGTGGTTTCCGGGATATTGTCCGTAGGGAGCGTCGCTCTGACGCGCAGTATTGCTGTGCCGCTCAGTGTGCGATGTGAAAACGCTCAGCGTGCGATGTGAAAGTCCGTCAGCTCGGCGCGGCCCGGCTCGAGGTCGTCCCAGCTGCCTCGAACGGTGAGGACCGCGAGCGCTGAGGTCGGAAACTTCTCGGAGAGTTGCTGGGCGATGTCGCTGCTGTGGTCTGTGGCCAGGCTCAGAGCCGTCTCGGACAGCGACGGCTCGTGCCCTACCACGAGCAAGGTGTGAATTTCCGGGTCCATCGAGCGGATCTCCGCGACAACGGCCTCGGGAGTGGCCCCGTAGAGCGCCGCGCGATAGTCGACGGGTGCGTCGATCGTCGCTTCGGCGAGGGTTTTGCGCGTGCGTGTCGCGTCGGAACACAGCACTGCGTCGATTTCAGGCAGGTTGGCTCGCATCCATCGACCGGCGAGACCTGCTTCTCGGCGGCCGCGTGGAGAGAGGGGGCGCTCGTGATCGTCCACGTCGTCCGGGTACGCGGACTTCCCGTGGCGAAGCAGGATCAGGGTGCGGGGCATCATCGCTCCACCGTAGGGGCTGCGTGCCCGAACCGGAACGTCGACTCCGGCTTTTGATGTCGATCCGGCGGACCGGCCTTGCGGAGGGTGCGAATGCACGACTACAGTTCAGATAACTGTTACAGCGTGTTACATGAAAATGCGGCTGTGCCGCCCACCCCTCGAGGATCTCGCCATGGCCTACGTCATCACCCAGACGTGCTGCAACGACGCAAGCTGCGTCGCCGTCTGCCCGGTCAATTGCATTCACCCCACCCCCGACGAGCGTGAATTCGGGTCGGCGGAGATGCTTCATATCGACCCGCAGACCTGCATCGACTGTGGTGCATGTGCCGACGCATGCCCGGTCGAAGCCATCCTTCCCGACGACAAGCTCGAACCGTCCCAGGCCCGGTTCGCCGAGATCAACGCCGACTACTACCGCGCGCATCCCATGCCGGAGGGCTGGAATCCTCTCGTGCCGACACCGGCTGCGCCGCGGGATCGCGGAACACTGCGCGTCGCGGTCGTCGGCGCCGGTCCCGCGGCCTGCTATGCGACGCAGGAACTGCTCGAACGATCCGATGTCGAGGTCGAGATGTTCGATCGGCTGCCGACCCCGTTCGGACTGGTTCGCGCCGGCGTCGCGCCCGATCATCCCGGTACGAAGGCGGTCACCGAGTCATTCGAGTGGTCCTTCCGCCGAGACGCCTTCGCATTGCACCTCGACACGGAGATCGGCCGCGACCTCACCCACGCGGAGCTGCTCGACCACCACCACGCGGTGGTGTATGCGGTGGGCGCCTCCGCCGACCGTCGCCTCGGCATTCCCGGCGAAGATCTCGAGGGCAGCCACGCAGCCACGGAATTCGTGGCCTGGTACAACGGCCATCCCGACTATGCGAACCGCACCTTCGATCTGTCCGGTGAACGCGCCGTCATCGTCGGCAACGGCAACGTCGCAATCGATGTCGCCCGTATCCTCGCGATGGACGTCGAGGACCTCGCGCGCACCGACATCGCCGATCACGCCCTCGAGGCGCTGCGGCACAGCAATATCCGTGAGATCGTTCTCCTCGGCCGCAGAGGGCCTGCGCAGGCCGCGTACAGCAACCCCGAATTCCTCGCGCTCGGCGAGCTCGAGGGTGTGGACATCGTCATCGACGAAGCCGACCTGGAACTCGACGAGGCCGGCGCGAACGCTGTGGCGAGCGATCCCGCCGTGGCGATGCGCGTGCAGCTCGCGCGTGAGTACGCGGGGAGCGAGGTGCGGGAGGGCAATCGGCGCATAGTCTTCCGCTACCGCGCCGTGCCCGCGGAGGTGCTCGGCACGGACCGCGTCGACGGCGTCCGGGTCGCGCGCACCGAGCTGGTCGAAGATTCCGAGGGCGCGCTCGTTGCGCGGGTGACCGATGACGTCGATGACATCGACGCGGGACTCGTACTGCGGTCGATCGGTTATCGAGGTGTGCCCGTTCCCGATCTGCCGTTCGACGACCGGCGTGCCGTCGTCCCCAGTACCGGTGGCCGCGTCGACGTCGGTGTCTATGTCACCGGTTGGATCAAGCGCGGGCCGAGCGGCGTCATCGGCACCAACAAGGCCTGCGCCAAGGAAACCGTGGCGACGTTACTCGCCGATTTCGACTCGGGTCGGCTGGCACCGCCGCGGGGCGACCGCCGGAGTCTCGGGAAGCTTCTGGCCGAGCGGCGCCCGGACCGCGTCGACCTCGATGGGTGGCGGGCCATCGACGCTGCGGAACGCGCTGCGGGTCGCGCGAGCGGCCGGCCACGAATCAAGATCACGGAGCGGGCTGCACTCGTCGAACTCGGTCGTCGCCGCCGTCGTCTTCCTCTGATCGGGGCCGCGCGGCGATAAATCCGTTGGGCGCGTTGGCTCATCGTCGCTAAGATCGGCACACGGCGCGCACGCGTTCCGGTATCTGCCACGACCACCGGCGCTCTCTCGCGCGGGCCTGCCACCTCGATTCCAATCAGGCGGAAGCCTTTGCATTCATCGGAGTAGCCTATGACAGCGCCACCTGCAGGTTCTTCGGCCTCGGACACGAAGCTCGACGCTGCAGTCCTGAAAATCGCATCGGTGGTGGTGCTCGGTGCCATCATGTCGATCCTCGACGTCACCGTCGTCTCTGTCGCGCTTCCGACCTTCATGTCGGAATTCCAGGCGAGCTATGCGACGGTCGCATGGACGATGACCGGCTACACCCTCGCCCTCGCCAGTGTGATTCCACTCACTGGATGGGCGGCCGATCGGTTCGGTACCAAGCGCCTGTACCTCACCGCTCTCGTTCTGTTCGTGGCCGGCTCGGTTCTGTGCAGCCTCGCGTGGGATGTCACCTCGCTGATCGGATTCCGCGTCCTCCAGGGCTTCGGCGGCGGCATGCTCATGCCCCTGGGCATGACGATCATGACGCGGGCCGCGGGTCCACAGCGCGTCGGTCGCGTCATGGCGGTCCTCGGTATCCCGATGCTCCTCGGTCCCATCGGCGGCCCCATCCTCGGTGGCTGGCTGATCGACGTGGCGAGCTGGCACTGGATCTTCCTCATCAACCTCCCGATCGGTGCCGTCGCGCTGATCACGGCCTTCGTCGTGCTCCCGAAGGATTCACCGAAGAAGTCCGAATCGTTCGACTTCGTCGGAATGCTGCTGCTGTCGCCGGGCCTTGCGCTGTTCCTGTTCGGCGTGTCGTCGCTGCCGGAGACCGGCACGGTCGCATCGGCTCGGGTTCTCGTTCCCGGCATAGTCGGGGTCGCGCTCATCGGCGCGTTCGTGTACCACGCGGTACGCACCGACCACCCGCTCATCGACCTGAAGTTGTTCAAGAACCGCCAGCTCACCTTTGCGGTCCTCACCATGACGGTCTTCGCGATCGGCTTCTTCGGTGCCGGCCTGCTGTTCCCGAGCTACTTCCTCCAGGTGCACGGCGAAACGACACTCATGGCCGGGCTGCTTCTCGCGCCGCAGGGACTCGGCGCGATGCTCACGATGCCCATCGCCGGACAGCTGGTCGACCGCATCGGGCCCGGCAAGATCGTGCTGGTCGGTCTTGTGCTCATCATCGCGGGCATGTCCGTGTTCACGCAGGTCGGTGTCGACACCGGCTATCCGCTCCTGCTCGGGGCGCTGTTCGTCATGGGAATGGGCATGGGCTGCACCATGATGCCCACGATGACCGCTGCCTTGCAGACACTCACCGATCACAGCATCGCGCGCGGCTCGACGTTGATGAACATCGTCCAGCAGGCGGCGGGGTCGATCGGTACGGCCACGATGTCCGTGATCCTCACGAGCCGGATCATCGCCCCCGAGGGGGCACCGGAAGGGACGACCGGTCAACCCGACGCGGAGATGCTCGCGCAGCTTCCGCCGGAGGTGCAGCAGACCGTGCTCGGTTCACTCGCCGATGCCTTCGGCGACACCTTCCTGGTGGCGACGCTCGTCATGGTGGTCGCGTTGATTCCCGCGGCGTTCCTGCCGCGTACGAAGTCGGTCCAGCCGATCGATCCGACGGCTGTCTCGATGCACTGAGTCGTTCTTGATGCACTGAGTCGTTCGAAGTCGACGGTGGTCGTGATGTATGTCGCGGCCCCCGTCGTCGTCGCGCGACTACCCTGAGCCGGGATGTGTCAGCGATCGGAACGGACAGTGTGAATGAGTAGCGACCTCTCCCCGATGTCCCGGCGAGCCGTGTTGTCGAGCGCAGGCACCGCGTTGGTGGCGGGAACACTGACCGCGTGCGGTGCATCGACGTCGCAGGAACCGGAGGCGGAGCCGGTCGCAACGACCACCGCGCCTCCCGGGCCGGAAGCCGAGGTCGTCGCGGCCGTGACCGACGTGCCGGTCGGCAGTGGCGTGTTTCTCGACGGGAAACGACTCGTTGTCACCCAGCCGACGGCAGGCGACTTTCACGCGTTCGTCGCGATCTGTACCCACCAGGGGTGCAACATCACGGAAGTGGAGGACGACCTGATCGTGTGCCGATGCCACGGAAGTAAGTTCGCACTCGATGGGGTACCGGTGGCTGGGCCCGCGAAGAGGCCGTTGAAGTCGCGTCCCGCGCAGGCCCGCGGTGCGGATGTGGTCGTCGGCTGACCTGCCGCGGAAGGACCGGATAGAGTCCGCCGTGTGAGGACGACACAACGAGACCGGAGGCCGCGGGCCCTGCGCGAGGGTGCCGATCCCGACCCGCGGTTCACGCTCGCCAACGAACGCACCTTCCTCGCGTGGGTCCGGACCGCTCTGGGTCTCATCGCAGCGGCGGTGGCGCTGGAGACTTTCGCCGGCGAGATCATCGACCCGGTCCTGCGCACGGTAGTCGCGTGTGTGTTGCTGGCGTTCGCGGTCGTGCTCGTCGTTGCTTCGGTGATGCGTTGGATCAGCGTGGAAAGCGCGATGCGGGCCGGTCTGCCCTTGCCGTTCCCCTGGATCGCGTATCTGCTTGCCGGGTTGCTCGCAGTTGCCGCGATAGTTCTGGCCGTGGCGATCGTGGTGTGATCGCGCGTGCGCCATGACGACCCGGGCCTGCAGCCCGAACGCAGTTCCCTGGCGTGGCTTCGCACCGAGATCGTGCTCGGTGCGATCATCCTGGGTTTCATGCGATTGGCGCCTGGTCCGGGTCCCGTAGTGGCCGCGATCGGGCTGGCGTGCCTGGTCCCGGTCCTGGTGTTGTTGTTCACCTCGCGAGAGGGGCATCGCGCGCGGGTGCGTGGAATGGACAGCGGCAACGGCATCTACTTTCTGTGGCGCAACCTGCTGCTCGCAGGCACCGTTGCAACTCTCGGGAGCTGTGCTCTGGTCCTGATGTTGCTCTCAGCGTGAAATTTCGATCAGTCGGGCGCTACCCTGGGCCGCCGCGCACACCTTCTCCGAACCGTCTTCGGCGACCACGATGATCTCGCTCCGGCACAGCGCCTGGCGCTTCGAGGATTCGACGACGCGAGCGTGGGCGCGCAGCAGAGTGCCTTGTGCGGGACGCAGGTAGTCGATGGAAAATCCGGTTGTGACTATCGACGGTCCGAGCACGGTGCCTGCGGCGAATGTGATCGCATTGTCCGCTGCGTACGACAGAACTCCGCCGTGTGCGAATCCGAACTGCTGGAGCAGTTCGGGTCGCAGCGGAATTTCGAGCGACACGCCCTCCCGGCCGTAGGCCGACAGTTGTGCGCCGATCAGGACGCTGAACGGTTGCGCGGCGAGGACGTCTCGGGCCCGCTCGATACCGAATGACGACATGGCCGCATTCTGCCTCAGCGACGGATGGCTGGCATATCGTTTCTGCATGACCGAGTGGCCGGATCTCGCAGCGCTGGAGTTGCTCGTCGGCATCGACGACCACGGGGGTCTCGGGGCCGCGGCCCGGATGGTGGGGATCGCGCAGCCGAACGCCACGCGATCGGTCAGGCGTCTCGAGAAGCAACTCGGTGCCGTGCTCGTGAAGCGCGGCCGGTCCGGATCGGTTCTCACCCCGGAGGGCACGGTGGTTGTGCACTGGGCCAGGGAAGTTCTCGCAGACGCGCACCGACTGCTCGATGCGGCAGCGGCGCTCAGCGCCGAAGATCATCCCGAACTCGTGGTCGCGTCTTCGATGACCGTCGCGGAACACCTGATCCCGCCATGGCTCGGTGCCTTCCGTGCGGTCCACGACGACGTCCAGATCCAGTTGCAGGTACACAACTCCATGCAGGTGTGCGACATCGCTGCGGCGGGCGGATGCGACGTCGGATTCGTGGAGGGTCCCAGTGTCCCCACCGGTCTGCACAGTGTGGAAGTGGCGCGCGACGAGCTGGTCGTCGTGGTGGCACCGGGCCATCCGTGGGCACGCCGTCGTCGGCCACTCACGGTGGCCGAACTCGCTGCGACGCCCCTGGTGGTGCGCGAGGAAGGTTCCGGCACACGACGCACCCTCGACCTCGCATTGCAGGAGTACCAGCGCCCGCCTCCACTGCTCGAACTGGGTAGCGGAGCGGCGGTGCGCACCAGCGCACTCGGTGGGGTGGGGCCGGCCGTGCTGAGTACCTTCGCCGTCGCCGACCATGTCGCGTCCGGGCAGCTGAAAGTGGTCGGTGTAGAGGGGTTGGATCTCTCGCGGGTGTTGCGCGCGGTGTGGCGACCTCCGCGCGTTCTCCAGGGTCCCGCGGGCGAACTCCTGCGCATGATCGTCCGGTCCAGGCGGACCGGAGCGGCCCGGGGGAGCACCGACGCACCGTGACGGACCGGCCTTTCCAGGGAATCCGGCCGGAAATACCTCTGTGTGGGATTTGCTCCCGAAGTCCCGTTGTACTCCTTGTACGGTCGCAGCGGCTCATGCCGGCCGCACCCGAACGACACAGGAGGAAGCATCGCCGTGGACTATGTGGAACGGGCCGCACGGATCACCGTCGTCACGAATGCCATCTCGTGCCTTGCCCAGGCAGCGGATTTCGGAACTCTGGAGGAATACGGCTCGCTCCTTTCGGCGGACATCGTGTGGGAATTTCCCGGTGGTGGAGGCTCCGGGCTCGTGGCCCAGGTGCGACGGGGACGCGAGGATGCGTTGGCAGGCGCCAGGGAACGGCGGGCCGACGGTGTCCAGGGGCCCGGTACGGGAACAATGCACGTGATCACGAATGTGTCGGTGGATCCCGCCGGCGACGATGCGACATCGATGGCGTACTGGCACTTCGTCACGGGGGTCGGCGGTACCCCGGTTATCCGGTCGAGCGGTGTCTATCGCGACCGTTTCGTCCGCACCGCGAGTGGTTGGCAGCTCACACACCGGAGGATCAGTGTCGACTGAGCAGGGTATGAGCACTGCGGACCGCGGCGAGGCGGGGCGGGGGACGGTCCTGGTGACCGGTGGCACCGGCGGGATCGGTGCCGAGATCTGCCGAAGTTTCGCCGCAGCCGGCCATGACGTGGCCTTCACGTATCGAAGCCGGGTGGAGGCGGCCGAGCAGTTGGCCGCGGAACTCCGTGGTCTCGGCGTCGTCAGCAGAGCCGACGCCCTGGACTTGTCCGATTCCGAGGCAACCGTCCGTTGGGTGCGTAGCGTCTGCGAACAGTTCGACGGAGTCTGCATCGTCGTGCATGCTGCAGGCCCGCACATTCCGATGATGCACCTGTCGGGAGTATCGCCAGCGCAATTCGGTGCGGCGGTGGATGGCGAGACCAAGGCGTTCTTCAACCTCGTGTCCGCGGTGCTTCCGGCGCTGCGTCGCACGAAGGGAGCGGTCGTGGCCGTCACCACTGCGGCGACAACACGCTACCCGGTCCGGGACGGGCTCTCTGCGGGGCCGAAGGCTGCGGTCGAATCACTCGTGCGGGCGTTTGCGGCGGAGGAGGGCCGATTCGGGGTGCGATTCAACAGCGTGGGGCCCGGAATGCTCGTCGACGGTATGGCGGACCGGCTCATCTCGTCCGGCGATCTCGACGAACACGCTCTCGAAGTGACCAGGCGGAACATTCCGTTGCGCCGCTTCGGGAACGCTCGCGACATTGCTGAGGCGGTGTTGTTCCTCGCCTCCGATCGCGCCGGATTCATCAGTGGGCAGAAGCTCGACGTAGACGGTGGATACGGGGTCTGATTTCCGCTCGGGCCTGATGCCTTCGCAAAAAACAATCAAGAGTGCTTGATTTATCTGCGGGCTCATGTGACGCTGGTCGCATGGCGGACTTGCCCGGGCTCTTCGACGACCTACGCGCCGAAGGCGATGCCCTCGATTCACTCGTGACCGATCTGTCCGACGACGACTGGCGTCGCGACACCCCGGCGGCGGGATGGACCGTGGCGCACCAGATAGGCCACCTGCTGTGGACCGATCGTGCGGCACTCACCGCGGTCACCGATGCCGCCGCGTTCGTCGCCGAGATCGCGCAAATCACCGACGCAACGACATTCGTCGACGAAGGCGCCGGTGAGTATGCGGCCCTGCCGTCTCAGGACCTACTCGCCGAGTGGCGGCACTGCCGCGAATCCCTCGGCCGTGCCCTTGCCGACGTCCCCGCGGCGGTGAAGATCCCGTGGTATGGGCCGCCTATGTCGGCGGCATCGATGGCGACGGCGCGGCTCATGGAGACCTGGGCGCACGGAGGTGACGTCGCGGCGGCGCTCGGGACGGCACCCAGGCCGACGTCACGCCTGCGACACGTTGCGCACATCGGTGTCCGCACTCGCGACTTCGCGTTCGTCCTCCGCGACCGCGCGGTCCCGGCGGAGCCGTTTCGCGTCGAGCTCGCCGCACCGGACGGCAGCACCTGGACCTGGGGGCCGACCGAGGCTGCGCAATCGGTGACCGGTCCGGCTCTCGACTTCTGCCTGCTCGTCACGCAGCGTGTGCACCGCAGCGACACTGCGCTCGTCGCACGCGGGCCGGACGCCGACGCCTGGCTCGACATCGCGCAGGCATTCGCGGGACCGCCCGGATCCGGACGCGAACAAAGTGGGAAAGCACAGTGAATCGAGAGCGCTCCGCCGTAGTGCGAATCGGTAATTGCTCCGGTTTCTATGGAGATCGCTTGTCGGCGATGCGTGAAATGCTCGAGGGCGGTGAACTCGACTACCTGACCGGCGACTACCTTGCCGAACTGACCATGCTCATTCTGGGCCGCGACCGGATGAAGGATCCCGCCACCGGCTACGCCAAGACATTCCTGCGTCAAGCCGAAGAGTGCATGGGTCTTGCGTTGGACAAGGGTGTGCGTCTGGTTGCGAACGCGGGTGGACTCAACCCCACGGGTCTCGCTGCAGCACTGCGCGATCTCGCGGACACGCTCGGACTCGCTCCGAACATCGCTCACGTCGAAGGTGACGATCTCATCGCCCGCGTCGACGATCTCGGCCTGACCACCGATCCTCCGCCGCTCACCGCGAACGCGTATCTCGGTGCGTGGGGCATTGTCGACTGCCTGAACTCCGGAGCCGATATCGTCATTACGGGACGCGTTACCGACGCCTCCGTCATCGTCGGCCCCGCCGCTGCGCACTTCGGCTGGGCCCGAGACCGATTCGATGCACTGGCCGGTGCGGTGGCGGCCGGACACGTGATCGAATGCGGAACCCAGGCCACCGGCGGTAACTACGCGTTCTTCACCGAACTCGACGATCTCGACCGGCCGGGATTCCCGATCGCCGAGATCGAGGCCGACGGATCGTCGACGATCACCAAACACCCCGGGACGGGTGGCGCGGTCACCGTGGGAACCGTGACAGCGCAACTGTTGTACGAAGTCACGGGCGGGCGTTACGCAGGCCCCGACGTCACCACACGTATCGATACGGTCCGGCTCGATCAGGTCGGCCCCGACCGCGTCAGGCTCTCCGGCGTGCGCGGTGAGGCACCACCGCCCACGCTCAAGGTGTGCCTCAACGCGCTGGCCGGATTCCACAATCAGGCCGAGTTCGTTCTCACCGGACTCGACATCGAGGCCAAGGCGCAACTCGTGCGACGCCAGGTCGAAGCGAATCTTCCGGCCCGCCCCGCAGAGCTGGAATGGACGCTCGCCCGCACCGACCACGCCGACGCCGACACCGAGGAAGCCGCGAGTGCGGTGCTGCGTTGCACCGCCCGCGACCCCGACCCGAAGGTCGTTGGACGCGGATTCACATCCACTGCAGTGGAATTCGCGCTCGCGGGGTACCCCGGCTTCTTTCTCACCGCGCCACCCGGATCCGGCAATGCCTACGGCGTGTACACGGCTGGCTACGTCGACGCCGCACAGGTTCCCCACGTGGCCGTTCTTCCCGACGGAGCACGCGTCGAGGTGCCGGCTGCAGAGCAGACCCGGACACTCGACCCACTCGATGCACCTGAATTGCCTGCGCCGCTCCCCGACGGTCCCACCCGTCGCGCACCGCTCGGCGCAGTGGCCGGCGCACGCAGCGGCGACAAAGGAGGAGACGCCAACATCGGCGTGTGGGTTCGTAGCGACGACGAGTGGCGCTGGCTTGCACACACTCTCACCGTCGAGGCCGTCAAGGCACTTCTCCCCGAAACCGAACCGCTCACCGTCACTCGCCACCTGCTGCCGAATCTGCGGGCCGTGAACTTCGTGATCGAAGGAATCCTCGGCCGCGGTGTCGCATCCCGCGCGCGATTCGACCCGCAGGCCAAGGGTCTCGGCGAGTGGTTGCGGGCCCGCTACCTCGATATCCCGATCACCTTCCTGGAGGACCACACGTGAGCATCTGGAACACCCCCGAACGTCGTGCACTGCGCGAGACCGTGGCCGGTTTCGTCGAACGCGACGTACTGCCGTACCTCGACGAGTGGGAACGCGACGGCGAACTTCCTCGTGAACTCCACAAGAAGGCGGCAGCACTCGGGTTACTCGGCGTGGGTTTCTCCGAAGAGGTCGGCGGCTCCGGGGGAGACAGCGCCGACACCCTCACGGTGTGCGAGGCATTCCACGAGGCCGGCGCTTCCGGCGGTGCGTTCGCGTCGCTGTTCACCTGCGGCATCGCCCTGCCTCACCTGATTGCTGCGGGCGATCCCGACCAGATCGACCGATGGGTGAAGCCCACACTCGCGGGCGAGCTCATCGGGTCGCTCGCGATCACCGAACCCGGCGGCGGATCCGACGTCGGGAACCTGACCACCACCGCGGTGCGCGACGGTGACCACTACATCGTCAACGGCGCCAAGACGTACATCACGTCCGGCTGCCGTGCCGATTTTGTCGTCACCGCCGTCCGGACCGGCGGATCGGGCGCGAGTGGCGTCTCGCTGCTCGTGATCGAAAAGGGCACACCGGGGTTCACGGTATCCCGCAAGCTCGACAAGATGGGCTGGCGTGCCTCCGATACGGCCGAATTGTCATTCGTCGACGTCCGGGTTCCGGTCACCAACCTCGTGGGCGCCGAGAACTCCGGCTTCTTCCAGATCGCCCAAGGTTTCGTGTCCGAACGGATCGCGCTTGCTGCCCAGGCCTATTCGGGCGCCCAGCGGTGCCTCGATCTGACCGTCGCATGGTGCCGCGACCGGGAGACGTTCGGGCGCCCGTTGATCACTCGCCAGGCCGTGCAGCGCACCCTGTCCGACATGACGCGCAGGATCGACGTCGCGCGCGTCTATTCGCGGGCACTCGTCGAACGGGCCGTCGGTGGCGACCTGGACCTCATCGCCGAGGTGTGTTTCGCGAAGAACACGGCGGTCGACGCCGGTGAATGGGTTGCGCACCAGGCGGTCCAGCTCTTCGGTGGACTCGGTTACATGGCGGAGTCCGAAGTGGAACGCCAGTACCGCGACATGCGCATTCTCGGTATCGGCGGAGGTACCAGCGAGATCCTCATCGAACTTGCCGCGAAGCGATTGGGGTACCACGGGTGAGCATACTGCCATCGTCCCTCGATCCCGCCTCCGTCGAATTCTGTGCTGCCGCCGACGCGATGCGCGAGCGCCTCGCAGACCTGGACGCCGAGAACTTCAAGGCGCTTGCGGGCGGCGGCGAGAAGTACGTCCGCAGGCACCACGATCGCGGCAAACTTCTGCCCCGGGAGCGGATCGAACTGCTGGTCGATCCCGATTCGCCCTTCCTCGAACTCTCGTCTCTCGCGGCCTGGGGCACCGAGTTCCCCGTCGGGGCCAGTGTGGTCACGGGTATCGGCGTCGTCGAAGGTGTCGAGTGCGTGATAGTCGCAAACGACCCGACGGTGCGCGGCGGCACCAGTAACCCGTGGACCCTGCGCAAGAGTCTGCGCGCCAACGATATCGCTCTCCAGAACCGGATGCCGTTGATCTCACTCGTGGAATCGGGAGGGGCCGATCTACCTACCCAGAAAGAGGTGTTCATTCCCGGCGGCCAACTCTTCCGCGACCTCACGCGCTTGTCTGCCGCCGGTATCCCCACCATCGCCTTGGTATTCGGCAACTCCACTGCCGGTGGCGCCTACATACCCGGGATGTCCGATCACGTCGTCATGATCAAGGAGCGGTCCAAGGTCTTTCTGGCCGGACCCCCGCTCGTGAAGATGGCCACGGGTGAAGAATCCGACGACGAAGCACTCGGCGGTGCCGAAATGCACGCCCGCACATCAGGTTCGGCCGACTACTTCGCGGTCGACGAACACGATGCGGTGCGCCTCGGGCGCAACATCGTGCGGAGACTCAACCACCGCAAGCGCGGGCCCGCGGCCGTTCCGAATGCGCTCGAACCCCGGTACGACGCGGAAGAGCTGATCGGGATCGTGCCCGGCGACCTCAAGCGGCCCTTCGACCCGCACGAGGTGATAGCCCGGATCGTCGACGACTCCGATTTCGACGAGTTCAAACCTCTGTACGGGTCGTCGCTCGTCACCGGATGGGCACAGCTGCACGGATTCCCGGTCGGCATACTCGCCAACGCCCGGGGTGTGCTGTTCAACGAGGAATCGCAGAAGGCCGCCCAGTTCATCCAGCTGGCGAATCGTGCGGACACGCCACTGCTGTTCTTGCACAACACCACCGGGTACATGGTCGGACGCGAGTACGAGGAACGCGGAATGATCAAACACGGTGCAATGATGATCAACGCGGTCGCCAACTCGACCGTGCCGCACATCTCGATCCTGCTCGGCGCATCGTACGGAGCAGGGCACTACGGCATGTGCGGGCGTGCCTTCGCCCCGCGTTTTCTCTTCGCGTGGCCGAGTGCACGATCGGCGGTGATGGGTGGTGCGCAACTTGCCGGCGTCATTTCGATCGTCGGACGCGCCGCAGCCGAGGCCCGGGGCCAGGCGTTCGACGAAGCTGCGGACGAGGCGATGCGGGCCGCAATCGAGAACCAGATCGAGGCGGAATCACTGCCGATGTTCCTGTCCGGACGGCTCTACGACGACGGCATCATCGACCCCCGCGACACCCGCACCGTGGTGGGCATGTGCCTTTCGGCCATCGCCACCGCGCCGATCGAGGGCGCCGACAGCTTCGGCGTCTTCCGGATGTGAGGCAGACCGTGACCGACACAGGAAGCAACGCGGTGTTCCGGGCGGGTATCGAGACCGTTCTCGTCGCCAATCGTGGAGAGATCGCCCGGAGAGTGTTCGCGTCGTGCCGCCGGGCAGGACTCGGCACCGTTGCGGTGTTCTCCGATGCCGATTCGGGCAGTCCACACGTGGCCGACGCGGACGTTGCGGTGCGGCTCCCGGGAACCTCACCCGCAGACACGTATCTCGATGCGGACGCGCTCATCGCGGCGGCGCACGCCGCCGGTGCCGATGCGATCCACCCCGGATACGGATTCCTTTCCGAGAACCACGAGTTCGCACAATCGGTTCTCGATGCCGGACTCACCTGGATCGGACCGCGTCCCGACTCGATCTCCCGCATGGGATCGAAGGTCGAGGCGAAGAAGATCATGGCGGACGCAGGCGTACCGGTCCTCGCGGAACTCGACCCGAACCGGGTCACCGACGCCGACCTGCCCGTGCTGATCAAGGCGTCCGCGGGCGGTGGTGGACGTGGGATGCGGATCGTGCGGTCAGCGGGCGAGCTGCCCGCCCAGCTCGAGGCGGCCCGCCGGGAAGCGGAGTCGGCGTTCGGCGATCCGACCGTGTTCTGCGAGCGCTATCTCGACACAGGCCGACACATCGAGGTGCAGGTGCTCGCGGATCGGCACGGCACCGTCTGGGTGGTCGGAGAGCGAGAATGCTCTATTCAACGCCGGCATCAGAAGGTCGTCGAAGAGGCACCCTCACCGCTTGTCGAGGCAGTTCCAGGCATGCGCGACAAGCTGTTCGACGCCGCTCGTCGTGCCACCGAAGCCATCGGCTACGAGGGGGCGGGCACCATCGAATTCCTGGCATCCGGAGATGCGGGCGAATTCTACTTCCTCGAGATGAACACTCGTCTGCAGGTCGAACACCCCGTCACCGAATGTGTGACCGGGCTCGATCTGGTCGATCTGCAATTGCGCATCGCGGACGACGCCAGGCTCGACCCCGAACCGCCCCCGGTCCGTGGACATTCGATCGAGGTCAGGCTCTATGCCGAGGACCCGGCCCGTGACTGGCAGCCTCAGACCGGGGTGGTGCACCGGATTACGGTGCCGGGCACAATCATCGAGTTCGGAGCACTCTGCAGCGTCGGTGTCCGACTGGATTCGGGTGTCGTCGACGGGTCGCAGGTGGGAATTCACTACGATGCGATGCTCGCAAAGGTGATCTCTTTTGCACCGGCACGGACGACCGCCGCACGGATACTTGCACGTGCGCTCGTCGGAGCCGAGATCCACGGAATCCACACCAATCGCGACCTGCTGGTGAACGTGCTCCGTCATCCGGCATTCCTGGCAGGCGACACCGATACCGCGTTCTTCGGCACACACGGTCTCGGCGCGCTGTCGGCGGCGGTCGCGTCCCCGGAAGCGGAAGCGATGTCCGCGCTGGTGGCTGCCCTGGCAGACTCGGCGAACAATCGTGCCACGGCGACCGTCGGCGCAGGTCTTCCGGCAGGATGGCGTAACTTACCCTCGGTGCCTCAGGCCAAGAAGTATCTCGGCAACCACGGTGAGCATGAAATCCGGTATCGCCGTACCAGGGCCGGACTGGTGGCAGACGAATTCCCCGGTGTCGTCCTTGTCGAGTGCATGCCCGAACGTGTGGTCCTCGACCATGACGGCGTGCGCCGTGAGTTCGCCGTCGCGCGGTACGACGACACTGTCCACGTCGACTCGTCGCTCGGGCCGGTCCGGTTGCAGGTGGTACCGCGTTTCGCGGATCCCGCATCGCACCGCGCCGTGGGATCACTCCTTGCCCCCATGCCGGGCACAGTGATCGGACTCGGCGCGGCCGTCGGGGACACTGTCACTGCAGGCCAGCCCATCCTGTGGCTCGAGGCGATGAAGATGGAGCACACGGTCACTGCGCCCGGGGCAGGAGTGCTCACCGAGCTCGCGGTCGTCGTCGGCTCGCAGGTCGACGTCGGCACAGTGCTTGCCGTCGTATCCGCCGACGATCAGGCGTCGGGCGAGGAACAATCCGCTATCTCAGGAGAACGTGAATGAACATCATCGAAACGGAAGAGCAGAAAGCACTCCGAGCAGCCGTAGCGTCTCTGGCCCAACGCTACAACTACGTCGATTACGTACTTCCGAGATCTCGTAGGAACGAACCGCTGACCGAATTATGGTCGGATGCAGCGAAACTAGGATTTCTCGGTGTGAACCTCCCCGAAGAGTACGGCGGCGGCGGTGCCGGAATCTACGAATTGGCGCTGGTGCAGGAAGAACTCGCGGCGCACGGATGCGGCCTGTTGCTCGTTGTCGTCTCACCCGCCATCTGCGGAACCATCATCTCCAAGTACGGAACATCGGAGCAGAAGCAGCAGTGGTTGCCCGGGCTCGCCGACGGATCGAAGATCATGGCCTTCGGAATCACCGAAGCGGACGCCGGTTCGAACTCCCACAAGATCGGCACCGTGGCCGAGCGTGACGGCGACGATTGGATTCTGTCGGGTAGCAAGGTGTTCATCTCGGGCGTCGATCAGGCAGATGCTGTTCTCATCGTCGCCCGCACCACGGACGCCCGCACCGGGAAACTGCGTCCCGCACTGTTCATCGTGCCTACCGATACCGACGGGTTCACCAAGACCCCGATGGAAATGGACATCATCGAACCCGACCGTCAGTTCACCCTTTTCCTCGACGACGTCCGTCTCCCGGCGGATGCACTCGTCGGCGAACCCGACGCGGCACTCGCGCAGTTGTTCGCCGGACTCAATCCCGAACGCATCCTCGGCGCCGCCATGGCCGTGGGCATGGGTCGCTACGCGCTCGATGCCGCAGTGAAATACGCAGGCGAACGCACCGTATGGAAAGAACCGATCGGTGCGCATCAAGGTATCGCACACCCGTTGGCGCAGCGCAAGATCGAGGTTGAGCTCGCGAAGCTGATGATGCAGAAGGCCGCGTCCCTCTACGACAGCGGGGACGATTTCGGCGCAGCCGAGGCCGCGAACATGGCCAAATATGCAGCGGGCGAAGCTGCTATCGCAAGCCTGGACCAGGCCATCCAGACGCACGGCGGAGGGGGGCTCACACAGGAGTACGGTCTTGCCGCCATGCTGGGGGCCGCCAGGATCGCGAGGGTGGCCCCGGTCAGCCGCGAGATGATCCTGAATTTCGTGTCGCAGCACTCGCTGGGACTGCCGCGTTCCTACTAGGGCAGGAGATGTCATGACGCACACCGAACCCGAAGATCCGCTCGTACGCTACGACGTCGCCCACGGTGCCGCGACACTGACATTGGACTCGCCGCACAACCGCAACGCCCTGTCGTCGACCCTGCTGCATCAACTGCAGAAACGGCTCGACGATGCGGCCGCGGATCCTCAGGTACGCTCGATCGTCCTCACGCACACCAGCGGAACATTCTGTGCCGGAGCGGATCTGCGTGAGGCCGGCAGCACTGACTCGAAGGGGGCACCGGAGGAAGCGGCCGCGGGCCGGACCCGCGAGATGACCGGTCTGTTGCGGCAGATCCTCGAAACCCCCAAACCCGTTGTCGGGCAGATCGACGGCCATGTCCGGGCCGGAGGGATGGGGATCGTCGGTGCGTGCGACATCGTCGTAGCGGGCCCGCGCACCACCTTCGCCCTCACGGAGGCACGTCTGGGGCTGGCTGCCTCGATCATTTCCCTGACTGTATTACCGCGACTGTCGTCGCGGGCCGCCTCACGGTATTTCCTCACCGGAGAGCGTTTCGGTCCCGAGGAGGCCCGCGCGCACGGTCTGGTGACGATCACCGCCGATGACCCCGCCGATACCGTAGCGGAACTGCTCGCCGAGTTCCGTGAGTGCTCACCGCAGGGCCTCGCGGCGTCGAAGCAACTGCTCACGCGGCAGATGCTGGAAGATCTCGATCGGCACGGAGCTGAACTCGCAGCGCAATCGGCCGAACTGTTCGGTTCGGACGAGGCAGTCGAGGGAATGACGGCCTTCCTCCAACGGCGACCCCCCTCGTGGGCCCGTCGGTGACCGACCGCCCGGACAGTCCCGGATCGTTCGAATCAGCGATCCGTGGTGGCCAGGAGCTCGTGCAGAATTCGTCCGAGTCCCCACCTCAGCGTGTCCAGTTCGGGCAGCGGGACCGTCTGCTGGTAACCGACGAGGCAGTAGAGCGCCGTGCGGGCGAAGCCCTCGGCGGCCCCGGCATCGTCCAGGATCGCCGACGTCGCTTCCACTACCACCAGGTACCGCTGGTAATCGACGGTGGCCTGCACCGAACGCACTTCTGCGTCGGTGTGTGCCCAGCCTCGGATGGACGACTCGGCGTGGTGGGGGAGACCGCACGCGAAGTCGATCAGCAGCTCGAGGCGCCGGACCGGGGAGGCTTCGAGGCGCGCAGTCGCGACGAGCCGGATCGTCTGCTGTTCGAGCCAGTTCTCGAGGAATTCCTTGCGGAACTGCGCCCAGCTGGCGAAGTAGTTGTAGAAGGACCCCGTGGTGACGTCGAGGTGTGCGCACAATTGCGCCTGCTTGAGCGCCCCGTAATCGTCCGACGAGAGAAGCTCGATCGCAGCGTCGAAATAGTCCTCGCGTCTCACCAACGTTGCCACAGTGAAACTGCCTTTCCGTCTCGTCCTGGGGTACGAGTGTACGGAGCCGCGATATGAACGGACGGTCTCGGGATCAGGAGAAGGCACTTATGACGCGCGAACCCAAGCAGGACCGCAGCAGAGCGACACGGCAGCGTCTGCTGGAGGCCACCATCGACACATTGGCCGAATCAGGGTGGGCCGCTACGACGGTCGGGGTCGTCGCGCAGCGTGCGGGCGTGTCACGCGGCGCGACCCAACATCACTTCCCGACACGGGAAGACCTCATCACTGCGGCGCTGGAGGTCATGTTCGACAGCCGTATGGATCAGGTCCGCGACGAGAACGTCGCCCCCGTCTCGGGCGTTGCACATACCGAGCGGGTCGTCGCGGGCATCATCGAGCAGTACTCCGGAACCCTGTTCAAGGCGGCGCTGCAGGTGTGGACGGCGGCCGCAGCCGATCCCGTTCTGCGTGAACGCATCGTCCCTCTCGAAGAACGTTTCGGACGGGTCGCACACCGCGCCGCGATCGTAGAACTCGGAGCCGACGATACCGACCCGGTCGTACACCGCATGGTTCAAGCGACCCTCGACCTTGCGCGGGGCCTCGGTCTTGCCGATGTCCTGACCGACGATTCGCGCCGGCGTGCCGAGATCGTGCGGCACTGGGCCGCTCAGCTCGATGCCGTACTGGTCGATGCGCGCAGTCGACAAGCGGGCGGACGTACGGCTGGGTAGTGTCTGTGCACATGCCTGTCGAGGGGACCGGGCGGACCGGGAGGATCACGGCGACCGTGGCAATGGCCGCGCTCGCCGCAGTGTTCGTGGCGGGGTGCGGGTCATCCGAGGACGATGTGGGTGGCGGTGGCCCGGAGACGACGGCGCTGCAAGCCACCGAGCCCGGACCGTTCTTCGGCGAATGCGGTGCGCTCTCGGACGATGAGGTCCGAGAGGTTTTCGCGCTCGGAGACTTCTCCACGGTGACCCGGAACTCGGTGGGATGCGAGTGGGAGACCTACGTCGGCGGCCCGAGCGTGAGCTTCTCGTGGTACCGGGGCAGTCCGATCGGCCGTGAGCGCGCGGGGTCGGATCTGATCGGCCGACCTGCCGTGGACGTCGAGATCGGCGGTCGGCCCGGATTCATGGGCTCGGCTCAGAACGAGCTGGGGCAGACCGTCCTGTGCGAAATCGGGGTGGATTTCGGCGGCGATTTCATTCACTGGTCGGTCACGTACGCGAACTTCACGCCAACGGCCGACTCGTGCGCTGTCGCGCGGGACCTCGCCGAACTGAGCGTGGAGAGGGCGCAGTCATGAGAGCGGGCATGTCTCGGCCCGGCCGGCGTACAGCGAGCGAGCACGCCAGGCCTCGTCGGATCGTCGTGAGTATCGTCGCGCTCTGCGCCGCCCTTCTGTTGATCACCGGATGTGCGCGCAGCATCGAAGGCCGTGCCGTGCCGCAGGGCGCGGGCGGCGGCCCGGGACTGTCGGCGGAGTTCACGAAATTGCTCACCGAATGCGACGCCGTCGCCGACGAGAAGATCGCAGAGACGGTGGGTGCCGCGGCGGTGTACCGAGGGTTTTTCGGGGCCATCTGCCGGTGGGAGGGGGACGGTCCGTCGGGAGTAGTGAAGGTCACGTTCAACTGGTTCGAGACCGGCTCGCTCGACCACGAGCGTAAGGCGGGTGACGAGCTCGGCTACACGGTCGAGGACACCACCGTCGAAGGGAGGCGGGCGCTGCAGATGCGTCGACCGAACGACCCGTTGTCCTGTGGTATCTCCGCCGGTGCGGCAACCACGGGGATCTTCGGATGGTGGGTGCAGTACACGACCGGAGGTACGGACCCGTGTGAGGCTGCTGCTACGTTGGCACGGCTCACCCTCAACCTCAGCAGTTGACTTCTCGCTCATGCCGCGCCGACGTGCGCGGTCATTCGTCGCGTCTCGCTTTGACCGCATGCGCCGCCGCCGGGTATCGTTGTGGGTCGTGTCCGGCATGCCCGGGCCGATCTGTGTGCCTATGCGAGGCGATGCCGTACGCGCGGTCTGTAGATATCTGCAGGTGCGAGTCCCCGGCTGCCTGTGTGGGGGTACGCGACACACCCGACCTCGTGTGCGCACGGGGTGCGAGTGCGGAGCAGTTGCTTCCTTGCTCCAACCGATGGATCCCTAATTTCAGAACAGCCAGTGTTGCTCGCCTGAGCAGCTCCAGACAACGAGAAAGCCGATAGATGCCCACTATCAATCAGCTGGTCCGCAAGGGTCGCCGCGACAAGACCGCCAAGGTCAAGAGCGCGGCCCTGAAGGGCAGCCCGCAGCGTCGTGGTGTGTGCACCCGCGTGTACACCACCACCCCGAAGAAGCCGAACTCGGCACTTCGTAAGGTCGCTCGCGTGCGCCTGACCACTTCGGTCGAGGTCACCGCATACATCCCGGGTGAGGGCCACAACCTCCAGGAGCACTCGATGGTGCTCGTGCGTGGCGGTCGTGTGAAGGACCTCCCCGGTGTGCGTTACAAGATCATCCGTGGCTCGCTCGACACCCAGGGTGTCAAGGGCCGCAAGCAGGCACGTAGCCGCTACGGAGCGAAGAAGGAGAAGGGCTGATGCCACGTAAAGGACCCGCTCCGAAGCGCCCCCTGATCGCCGACCCGGTCTACGGTTCGCCGCTGGTCACCCAGCTCGTGAACAAGATCCTCCTCGACGGCAAGAAGTCCACCGCCGAGCGCATCGTCTACCAGGCGCTCGAGCAGGCTCGGGAGAAGACCGGCACCGATCCGGTCGTCACTCTCAAGCGCGCGCTCGACAACGTCAAGCCTGCCCTCGAGGTGCGTAGCCGTCGTGTCGGTGGCGCCACCTACCAGGTGCCGGTCGAGGTTCGCCCCGGCCGCTCCACCACGCTGGCCCTGCGCTGGCTGGTCACCTTCTCGCGTCAGCGTCGTGAGAAGACGATGGTCGAGCGTCTCGCCAACGAGCTTCTCGATGCCAGCAACGGCCTCGGTGCCGCTGTGAAGCGTCGCGAGGACACGCACAAGATGGCTGAAGCCAACAAGGCGTTCGCGCACTACCGCTGGTGAGTCGACGCCGGTCGGGTGGATCGTCATATGATCCCCCGATCGGCTGCTCGCACATCTGTGTCGGTCCCGTAAAGGCCGGCTGACAACCTAAGAACATGTGGTCCGCACCCAAGGACCGACACGAGCTACGAGCGGGGTTTACCTGTGGCACAGGAAGTGCTGACCGACCTGAACAAGGTCCGCAACATCGGCATCATGGCGCACATCGATGCCGGTAAGACCACCACGACCGAGCGCATCCTCTTCTACACCGGTGTGAACTACAAGATCGGTGAGACCCACGACGGTGCTTCCACCACCGACTGGATGGAGCAGGAGAAGGAGCGAGGTATCACCATCACCTCCGCTGCGGTCACCTGTTTCTGGAACAACAACCAGATCAACATCATCGACACCCCCGGCCACGTCGACTTCACGGTCGAGGTCGAGCGGTCGCTGCGCGTCCTCGACGGCGCGGTCGCCGTGTTCGACGGCAAGGAGGGCGTCGAGCCCCAGTCCGAGCAGGTCTGGCGCCAGGCTGCCAAGTACGACGTTCCCCGCATCTGCTTCGTCAACAAGATGGACAAGATGGGCGCGGACTTCTTCTTCACCGTGCAGACGATCATCGATCGTCTCGGTGCGAAGCCGCTGGTCCTGCAGATTCCGATCGGTGCGGAGGACGACTTCGACGGTGTCGTCGACCTCGTCGAGATGAAGGCGCTCACCTGGCGCGGCACCACCCCGATCGGCACAGAGGCCACCGTCGAGGAGATCCCCGCCGATCTCGCCGACAAGGTCGCCGAGTACCGCGAGAAGCTGCTCGAGACCGTCGCCGAGTCCGACGAAGCCCTGATGGAGAAGTACTTCGGTGGTGAGGAGCTCACGGTCGCCGAGATCAAGGGCGCCATCCGTAAGCTGACCGTCAACTCCGAGCTCTACCCGGTTCTGTGTGGCACCGCGTTCAAGAACAAGGGTGTCCAGCCCATGCTCGATGCGGTCATCGACTACCTGCCCACTCCGCTGGACATCGGCGAGGTCATCGGCCACAAGCTGAACGACGAGGAGACCACCCTCACACGTAAGCCCAGCAAGGACGAGCCGTTCTCGGCTCTGGCTTTCAAGATTGCTGCGCACCCGTTCTTCGGCAAGCTGACCTTCGTCCGCGTGTACTCGGGCCGGGTCGAGCCGGGCGCTCAGGTGCTCAACGCCACCAAGGGCAAGAAAGAGCGCATCGGCAAGCTCTTCCAGATGCACGCCAACAAGGAGAACCCGGTCGACGAGGCCGTGGCAGGCCACATCTACGCGATGATCGGCCTGAAGGACACCACGACCGGCGACACCCTGTGCGACCAGGCGAACCCGATCGTGCTCGAGTCGATGACGTTCCCGGACCCGGTCATCCAGGTCTCCATCGAGCCGAAGACCAAGTCCGACCAGGAGAAGCTGGGCACCGCGATCCAGAAGCTCGCCGAAGAGGATCCGACGTTCTCCGTCGAGCTCGACGAGGAGACCGGCCAGACCGTCATCGGCGGTATGGGTGAGCTCCACCTCGACATCCTCGTCGACCGCATGCGTCGCGAGTTCAAGGTCGAGGCCAACGTCGGTAAGCCGCAGGTCGCGTACCGCGAGACCATTACCAAGGCCGTCGAGAAGCACGAGTTCACCCACAAGAAGCAGACCGGTGGCTCGGGCCAGTTCGCAAAGGTCATCATCGCCCTCCATCCCTTCACGGGCGAGGACGGCGCGACCTACGAGTTCGAGAACAAGGTCACCGGTGGACGCGTTCCGCGCGAGTACATCCCGTCGGTCGACGCAGGTGCCCAGGATGCTCTGCAGTACGGCGTGCTCGCGGGCTATCCGCTGGTCAACGTCAAGGTCACGCTCCTCGACGGTGCGTACCACGACGTCGACTCGTCCGAAATGGCGTTCAAGATCGCCGGCTCTCAGGCGCTGAAGGAAGCGGCCCGCAAGGCTGCCCCGGTGATCCTCGAGCCGCTCATGGCCGTCGAGGTCACGACACCCGAGGAGTACATGGGTGACGTGATCGGCGACCTCAACTCCCGCCGTGGCCAGATCCAGGCCATGGAGGAACGCAGTGGTGCCCGTGTCGTGAAGGCGCTGGTTCCGCTCTCGGAGATGTTCGGTTACATCGGGGACCTGCGGTCGAAGACCCAGGGCCGCGCGAACTTCTCCATGGTGTTCGATTCCTACGCAGAGGTTCCGTCGAACGTCTCGAAGGAAATCATCGCCAAGGCCACCGGCGAGTAACCTTCGGGTTGGAACCGGTCGTCTGCACGACCAAGTAATACAAACCGCACTGCTGCATACTGCACGCAACAACAGTCCAGGAGGACATTCCAGTGGCGAAGGCGAAGTTCGAGCGGACCAAGCCGCACGTGAACATCGGCACCATCGGTCACGTCGACCATGGCAAGACGACGACCACGGCTGCGATCACCAAGGTGCTGGCCGATAAGTACCCGGATCTCAACGAGAGCTTCGCGTTCGACCAGATCGACAAGGCTCCCGAGGAGAAGGCTCGTGGTATCACGATCAACATCTCCCACGTCGAGTACCAGACCGACAAGCGCCACTACGCGCACGTCGATGCTCCGGGTCACGCGGACTACATCAAGAACATGATCACCGGTGCTGCTCAGATGGACGGCGCGATTCTCGTTGTCGCCGCCACTGACGGCCCGATGCCGCAGACGCGCGAGCACGTGCTGCTCGCTCGCCAGGTCGGCGTGCCCTACATCCTCGTCGCCCTGAACAAGGCCGACATGGTCGACGACGAGGAAATCCTCGAGCTCGTCGAGATGGAGGTGCGCGAGCTCCTCGCTTCGCAGGAGTTCGACGAGGACGCTCCGGTTGTCCCGATCTCGGCTCTCAAGGCTCTCGAGGGTGACGAGAAGTGGGTCAAGTCGGTCGAGGACCTCATGCAGGCCGTCGACGACTCCATCCCGGATCCGGTCCGTGAGACCGACAAGCCGTTCCTCATGCCCGTCGAGGACGTCTTCACCATCACGGGTCGCGGCACGGTCGTCACCGGCCGTATCGAGCGCGGTGTGGTCAACGTGAACGAAGAGGTCGAGATCGTCGGCATCAAGGAAACGTCGACCAAGACCACGGTCACCGGCATCGAGATGTTCCGCAAGCTGCTCGACCAGGGCCAGGCAGGCGACAACGTCGGTCTGCTCGTCCGTGGCATCAAGCGTGAGGACGTCGAGCGCGGTCAGGTCGTCATCAAGCCCGGCACCACCACTCCCCACCGGGAGTTCGAGGGCCAGGCCTACATCCTCAACAAGGAAGAGGGCGGCCGTCACACGCCGTTCTTCAACAACTACCGTCCGCAGTTCTACTTCCGTACCACGGACGTGACGGGCGTTGTGACCCTTCCCGAGGGCACCGAGATGGTCATGCCCGGTGACAACACCGAGATGTCCGTCAAGCTGATCCAGCCGGTCGCCATGGACGAGGGCCTCCGTTTCGCGATCCGCGAGGGTGGCCGTACCGTCGGCGCCGGTCGCGTCACGAAGATCATCGCGTGAGTTAGTACTCACTGACGCTCGAGCGGCGTCCACCCTCCGGGGTGGGCGCCGTTCGGCGTTTCTGTGAAGAAGTGTCGTGCCGCGAGCAGGTCAGGGTGAAGGATCGTTCAGCGGACCTCACCCGCTGGGTCCAGATGCAGCAGTATCTGGGTCGCGACACGGGCACCACCGACTGCGGCGGCGGCCCGACGCGCCGCATCCTCTGCGCAGGCCGTGAACTCGGAGACATCGATGCCGGATTCGGCCTGGACGGTCACCGACAGTGTCGGCAGGTGCCGTTCCACGACCGCACGGCTACGCACCGACCGGACACCGGGAAATGTTTCGAGCTCTCGGGCCACCCCTGTTGCGACCGGACCGAGGTCGACGCCGAGTGTCGCATCGGTCACCTCGTCGTACAGCTCCACGGTCGAGGTCCGGCGCCTCGACAGGTTCACGACGAGCAGCACGATCCCGATCGCGCAGCCCGCGGCCAGGACGGTCCACAATGCCGGTGTCCACCACGGCTGATCGGGAAGGTCCATGATGAGCGGCCGGTCGAGATCGGCGAGTCGCTCGCGTGCGAACGGCACCCGCCACACCCAGGCCAGTGCAAATGCGCCTGCGCTGAGGAAGGCACATCCGACCACGAAGGCGAAGAACCGGTTGACGAGCACGGTGCGGAGTTTCACGGCAGTGTTCCCGTTTCGGTGGTGGCGGCAGGCGCTTCGTGGCGCGAGACCTTCAGAACCAGCGGAATCGGGTCTGCCAGCAGTGCCAGCCGCGGTTCCACTTCCGCGCGGATGGTGGCGCTGAGATCGTCGATCGCGCTGTCCGGCGCCGCGACGACGCGGATCAGCGCGCGCCTGCGGTCGACGACGGTCCGCGCGTGGAGTACACCGGGCAAGGCTGATGCGCGCGCGCTGCACATTCGGGCGATGTCGGTCCGTCGCATCCAGACGGTCGGAACGGTGCCGGACTGCGTCAGCGGTAGGTGGGTGCGCCTGCGCGGCTTCAGTGCCACCGCGATCGCGGCGACCCCGAGCAGAACGAGCACTACTGCAACGGGTGCGATCCACGGATGCCAGTGCAGCCGTCCGAACCATTCGAACGAGTTGCGGATCCATGGCGCGCCGTCGTAGGTGCCGCGGACGATGAACAACTCCCGTGCGGCGACGAACGCGAGACCGAGCGCGCCGATTGCGATGAGCGCCGCGGCGGGTGCGGCCGCGGGTGTGGCGAGCGGTGGCAGCGGCGGTGTCACGGGAATGTCGGAGCGCGGTCCGGTATGTCCGGCGACGATGTCGGATTCCAGATACTCGACGGGCACTGACTGCTCGACCGGCTCGTCTTCGACTGCGCGCGCGGTCGACACGATCAACACGTTGAGCTCGTGCACCACGAGTCCGGTGTACTCGTGCAGGTGCCATGCGACGGCGTCGTGCACACGCCGTGTGAGCGCAGCGGCATCGTAGGGCCATTCCGCCGCGATGTAGAGATTGACCGCCACGGCACTGCCCGCGGTGATCACCTCGGCGCGGGGCAGTTCGCGACCGGTGAGCAGGCTCATGCTGCTGCTCTGCCGGACGACGTGGGGTACCTGAAGCGCGGCGGCAGCGGCGATCCGCTCGATAGCACGGTCCTTGACGGTGAGGCTTCCGCGTGCCCCCGCGAGATCGGAGGATTCTGAGTCGGAGCGTGCGGCCGAAGGAGCAGGGTCAGCCACGGCCACGGCTTCGCAACAGCGCACCCAGGTCGAGGATGCCGTCGCGGTGCGCGCCGATGGCGGCGCCGAGTGCACCCAGCAGTACCGCGAAAAGGAGCCCGCTGAATCCGCCCAGAATTCCTGCCAGGGCGAGTAGTAGGCCTGCGATGAGTCCGACAACGGTGTTGGTCGTAGGGTTGTGGTTCACGATGTCACCTGATTTTCTGCGGAGATCTGGTCGGCGAGGGGCCGTCGGATGTCCTGGAACACCACGCGGACCGGCTCGTCGACGAGGGGTTCGACGTATCGCCGCACTGCTTCGCCTAGCGCGGGAAGGTCGGCGGGGTAGAGAGCAGTCACGTGGACCTCGCACACGTCCGGGCCCAGCCGGATGCCGGAGACGCGCCTGCCGGGCAGGTACGTGGCGATCTCACCGAATTCACCACCGTGCAGAGCGGCTATTCCGGCGATGCTCAGCACCGTGTTCGCGACGTCGTCGACGAGATCGGCCTCGTTGCGGTCGGCAGCACGCATGGAGGCGTCACCGTTCGTAGTCCGGCCGTTCACGGTCACTGCACGCGAGGCTTCTGCTCCGCCCCGGCCTCCACCGCCTCGTCCGGGAGGACGACGTCGAACACAGTGATATTGACTTCGGTGACTTCGAGCCCGGTCATGCGCTCGACTGCCACGATCACGTTGTGGCGGATGGCGACGGCCAGTTCGTGGAGCGCAACGCCGTATTCGGCGACGATACCGATGTCGATCGCGGCCTGTTTCTCGCCGACTTCGACGGCAACGCCCTGACCGTGGTTGATCCGAGCTCCCGGAATCCGGTCGCGTAGGGCGCCGACGACGCGTGCGGTGCCTGCGCCGACGTCGAACACCCCGCTGATCTCGCGTGTTGCGATTCCGGCGATTTTTGCGACGACGGCGTCCGCGATGATCGTCCGTCCCTGGGTGTCGACGGGGCCGTGAGACGAACCGGCTCCGAATTGCACGCGGCTGAGTCCTGCGCCGCTGTCGCTCGTCATGAAAACTCCCTCGTGGCTGTGTCGTGTGGGGCTGTGCCGGTCGCGTATGGAGATCTTCGTTGTGCTTTCGACTCTAAGTATCCGCCAGGCGGGGGGAGATGTGCCGCGCAGAGCAGATCGGCGCTCTGTTCACCGCCACTTGTATTTGGTATGAAGACCCGAAGCAATCACGTGGCATACGTCACGACTTCAGGAGGATGGACTCAGGTGGCAGTTGATCGGATCGTCGTTGTCGGAGCGGGACTCGCCGGTGTGCGAACCGCGGAGGAATTGCGCCGCGCAGGGTTCGAGGGCGAACTGGTGCTCGTGGGCGACGAGACGCACCTACCGTACGACCGCCCTCCGCTGTCGAAGGACGTCCTCCGCGGTGACCGCGACGACACCACGCTGCGCCCCCAGGAGTTCTTCGAGGAGCAGAGGATCGATCTGCGGCTCGCCAGCCCGGCCGCGTCGGTGGACACGGCTGCGCAGACTGTCACGCTCGCCGACGGAACCGAGTTGGGCTACGACGAACTGGTGATCGCGACGGGCCTTCGTCCGCGGCGGATCCCGGGTCTGAAGGAACTCGCGGGCGTGCACGTACTGCGATCGATGGACGACAGTCGCGCGCTGCGTGAAGACGTGGTGCCGGGAGCACGTGCTCTTGTCGTCGGTGCCGGGTTCATCGGGTGCGAGGTTGCAGCGAGCCTGCGTGCGAAAGGCGTCGAGGTCGTGCTCGTCGAGCCTCAGGAGACTCCGCTGGCGTCCGTTCTCGGTACCGAGGTCGGTTCGTTGGTCTCGCGACTTCATACCGAAGAAGGGGTCGATGTGCGGGCCGGAGTCGGTCTGGCCGAACTCCGCGGCGACGAGCGCGTCACCTCCGCCGTGCTCGGCGACGGCTCCGAAGTCGCTGTCGACCTGGTTGTGCTCGGTATCGGATCGATCCCTGTCACCGCGTGGCTCGACGGTTCGGGCATCGAGCTCGACAACGGTGTCGTGTGCGACGAGGTGGGTCGCGCGTCGGCTCCCCACGTCTGGGCGGTCGGCGACGTCGCATCCTGGCAGCTTCCTGACGGGGGTCGTAAGCGCATCGAACACTGGACCAACGCGGGTGAGCAGGCCACCGTGCTCGTGAAGGCTCTGGTCTCGGGCGATGTGGGAGTTGCCTCGGCGGTGCCCTACTTCTGGAGCGACCAGTACGAGATCAAGATCCAGGGGCTCGGTGCGGTACGTGGCGACGACACCGTGCACGTGGTGCGCGACGACGGCCGCAAGTTCCTGGCCTTCTACGAACGTGATGGCCGGCTCGTCGGTGTCGTCGGCGGTGGCATGCCGGCTCAGGTCATGAAGAACCGGATGAAGATCGCGGCGGGCGCACCCATCGAGGAGTTGCTCGCCACCATGGCGTGAGCCCGGTAGCCCGGACCCGTTAGATTCGTAGGGTGATGGTTGCTCTTATCGACTCGGGTTTCGGGCTGCTTCCGACGTCCGCGTGGTTGCGGCGCCTGCGCCCCGACCTCGACCTGATGTTGTCGATGGATCCCGCAGGCGCACCATGGGGTCCGAAGCCGTCCGATTGGGTCATCGAGCGTGTAGTCACAACAGCCCGGCGGGCAGTGGAGCGGGGAGCCGAGGTTGTGGTGCTGCCGTGCAACACCGCGTCCGTCACCGCCCTCGAGCACGTGCGCGCCGACCTCGGCGCGGATGTGCCCGTCGTGGGCACTGTTCCCGCCATCAAGCCGGCGGCCGCCGCGTGCGGGTCGGTTGCGATCTGGGCGACCGCGGCGACCACTGCGAGTCGGTACCAGGCTGATCTGATCGCACAGTTCGCAAACGGCAGCGACGTCGTCGGAGTCGCGTGCCACGGTCTCGCCGATGCGATCGATCGTGGCGACCGCGACGGCGCGTCTGCCGCGATTGCTTCGGCCGTCGAGCGCACGCCCGACGATGTCCAGGGAGTCGTTCTCGGGTGCACGCACTATCCGCTTGTCGCGGACACGATCGTCGCGCAGTTGCCCGCGGGGGTGCGCTTGTTCGACAGCGCCGAGGCCGTCGCGCAGCAGACACTGCGCAGAATGGACGCGCTCGGCCGTGATTCGCCGGGATCGGGGCGCATCGAGGTGTTTCTCAGCGGCGAGCGTGGCACCCTTCCGGCAGGTGCCGGCGCATTCGCCGCCGGACGCGAGTTGTTCGGGACGGCTCCGAACCCGATCGGCTGAGTCCGGCCCGATCGGCTGAGTCCGGGGCCCCGCGTGGCGGCAGAGCTGTCGTCACCCCCGGATCCGGGCCAGCATCCCCGGCAGCGGCGTCATCCGGGACATCCCTGCCGCGATCAAGCGTGCAATGTTCTGTAGTTCTTCGTGGGCACGAGGCAGGCCGTCGCGACCGAACAGTCGGTCGGTCGTGGCTGCGGAGAGCATCGCCGAGACCCATGCGGTCGCTGCAGTGCGCAGGGCGTTCACCGACACCGGTACCGGTGAACTCGCCTGGAGGACGCGCATCGTGGTGTCATGAAGGTGTGTGCGAAGGCGCTGTACGTGAGTGCGCACGTCGGTGTGTGTTTCGGCCTCCCGCCAGATGATCACGCGGAGTACCGAGGACTCGTTCCGTTCGAGGTTCAGGGCAGTATCCAGGTTGACCAGGCTCGATGCCGGATCTCCCGGTGCAACGAGTGCGATGACGTCGGAAATCGGTTCGGTGGGGAGCCGTTCGGCGATCAGTGCGTCGAGGATCGCCTCCTTGGTGGGGAAGTAGTAGAAGATCAGACCCTTCGGCACGTGTGCTGCAGTCGCGATGGCGGTGGTCGCGGTCGCATCGAATCCTTGCTCGGCAAACAAGTCCTCGGCGGCGTCGAGGATGCGGTTGCGGGTGGCGGGGTGCGCAGTGGCGCGCCGAGTACTCACCGATCACCTCCGAGAGTTGGAGGGGTCACCGTCCCGATGGCAGCGCCGGACGCTTGCCGGTTTTTCCACCGGGACAGTGATCGGTTTCGGATATGACAGTGGTCTCAGTGATGTGTCGCCAAGCGGCCTCCGTGCATGCGGGTATTCATGGCGGGCAGCGCAGCGACCGCGACGACCACGGTCAGGACACCGACGACCCATGCGGTCCACGACGCTCCGCTGAATGCGGTGTACGACATCACCCACGGCGAGATGAACAGCAGTGCGCCGAAGATGCCCATGGCGTAGTCGATCGCAGCTGTTGCCGGGCTCATGATCTGTGCAATGCCGCACAGGGCGACGAGCACACCGAGGACGATGAGCGACCACATGGCGTTGGAATTGGTGTCCAACCACAGTGGTGAGAGGGCGGCGAAAACGCCCAGAACGACGGCTACGTAGTCCTGCAGCCGGCTGTCGGAGAACATGGTGGCCTCCTTGTGAAATGTGTCTGTGAGGATGTGTCCCTCACTTTCGGTATAGGCCTGATCGACCGGTCGGTCAATGACCGGTCGAGTTGCCAAGTGATAAACCTTTCTGCAGCCCAGCACGGTTGTCGGTGTTGATCGTGACGTAAGCGAAATATTTTTCCGGACGACGATGTTGCACAGGCAGCAGCGCCGTTATGTGCGGCGCTGCTGCTCGTGTTTTGTTTCCTTGTTTCCTTGTCGCCGGTTCGACTGCTGGAGGTTCGATGGCTCCGTCCGCCCCATCCGATGCCGGATCGCGTGTTTTCGGATTCGCGGTCATGGGGGTGGGGGCGTTCACCCTCACTGGATCGTCGTCGGCACCGTCACCTCTGTACCCCGTCTACCAGGAGATGTGGGGATTCTCGGCGGCCGTGCTCACCGTGGTCTTCGCGATCTATGTCGTCTCTCTGCTCGCGACCCTGCTCACCGTAGGGTCGTTGTCGGATCGCATCGGCCGCCGTCCGCTCGTCGGCGCCGCGATGCTGATTCTCGCGATCTCGATGGTCGTGTTCATTCTCGCTGACAGTGCGGGATGGCTGATCGTGGCGCGCATCATCCAGGGATTGGCGGTGGGTACAGCCACGGGCGCCGTCGCCGCGGGGATGATCGACTTGCAACCCAACCCTCGGATCGGCCCGCTGATCAACAGCATCGCACCGTCGCTCGGGCTCGGGCTCGGTGCGGCGGGCGCCGGTCTGCTGGTTCAGTTCGCGCCGTTCCCGACGGTGCTGAGCTATGCGCTCGTCGCGGCCCTCGCGATCGCGATCGTGATCGCGCTCCCGTTCGTGCCGGAGCATTCGCAGCCCGAAGGATTCTCCTCTCGGAGGGAAGCGCTGCGTGCCCTGAAGCCGAGTGTCGCGCTCCCGCAGGGAGTGCGTGCACAGTTCTTCTTGGTTCTGCCGTGCTTGATGTCGGCGTGGGCGCTCGGCGGCCTGTACATGTCCTTGGGGACGTCGATCGTCGATGCGGTGTTCGGTATCGATGACCGGCTCGTTGCCGGGCTCGCCGTCGCGACCCTGTTCACAGCGGGCTCGGTCGCGGCAGTGGTCATGCGACGATTCGCCGAACTCCGCGTGGTCGTGACGGGCGTGGTCCTGCTTACGGCCGGTGTCGTCGTGGTTGCGGCTGCCCTGCTGTCGGGCATGGTGGTGCTGTACTTCGTGGGCACCGCGGTTGCCGGGTTCGGCTGGGGGTCCACGTTCCTGGGTGCCATGGGAATCGTGAGTGGCCTGGGTCGCCCCAACCAGCGGGCACAGATCTTCGCGACCATGTTCGTGGTCTGCTATCTCGCGTTCTCGGTTCCCGCCATCGCTGCCGGCGTGGCCACGGGCACTTTCGGGCTCACCGCCACCGCGGTCGGTTACAGCGCGATCGTCGCGACCCTCGCACTCGCATCCGGGATCGCGCTGGTGCTGCGGCAGCCGAAGCGTGCGCCGGTGCGCCTCGAGGAGGTCACGCCGGCGTAGGAGCCGCAGACACCTCGAGGATGATCAGAATTCGATCTTGAGGGTGTCGGTGACGGGGCGCGCTTGGCAGCCCAGGATGTATCCGGCCTCGATGTCTTCGGGATCGAGCACATCGCAGTGTTCCATCTCGACCTTGCCCTCGAGCACGGTGCACGCACACGATCCGCACTCGCCCTCCTGGCAGGAGTACGGCACGTCGATGCCCTTGGCCAGCATGATGTCGACGAGCGTCTGCTTGCGAGGCCACGACAGGGTGTGGACTTCTCCGTCGAGTTCGACCTCGACGGTCGCTGCGTCGGCGGCCTCGTCGTCGCTGATCTCGACGGGCTCGTGGTCGGCGAACGGATCTCCGGCGAGCGAGTTGAACACCTCGGCGTGCACGCTGGTGCGCGGCATTCCGGCATCGTGTAGCGCCCGGTGCACCGCGTCCATGAACGGGCCGGGTCCGCACATGAATGCTTCGCGGTCGGCGAACGGCGCTGCGACGGTGGCGAGCTGTGTCGCCGTGGGCAGGCCCTGCACCGACTCGAGCCAGTGCAGGACGGTGAGCCGGTCGGCGTGCTTCTCACCGAGTGCGCGCAGTTCTTCGGCGAAGATGACGGATTTCTCGTCGCGGTTGGCGTACACGAGTGTGACCTTGCCCGAGCCCTGCGTCAGCGCGGACTTGAGGATCGAGATGACCGGGGTGATGCCACTGCCTGCTGCGAAGAGCAGAAAGTCGTGGTCGAAGGACTTCGGCGTGAAAACCCCGGACGGAGGAAGGACCTCGACCTCGTCGCCCGCCGAGATGCTGTCACACAGCCAGTTGGAGCCGTACCCGTCGACGGTGCGCTTGACCGTTACCTTGGGGGCATCGTCGGTGAACGGCGAGCTCGCCAGGGAGTAGCACCGAGCGACCGATCCCGTTCGGTCGCTCGGGATGCGCAGCGTGAGGAACTGGCCGGGCTTGTAGGCGAACTTCTCGCGCAGTTCTTCGGGCACGGCGAAGACGATCGAGCGGCTGTCCGGCGTCTCCTCGATGACGGCAGACACGGTGAGAATCACCGATCGTGACCCGTGCGGCACCTCGACTGTCGTCATGGGAATTGTCCTCTCGTGCAAACGTGGGGCGGCAGTGTGCTGCGCACCACAATTCTAGAACGTGTTCTAGTTTGAAGAATACCAGCCGTAGTGTGGCACCGACACGCTACCGGGAGTGGGCCGCGGATGTGCTGCCCACCCGTTCGGTCCCGGCCTGCCTGCCCGATCGGACGGTCCTGCCGCCGCGACCGGACGGTTTCCGTGTGCGGACCTTCTCCGGGTGAACTCCCTGGTCGATTGTTGTTCGTGCATGAGGCGTACATCACACCCGCCGATCATCCCGCCGATAATCGAGGAGAACCACGATGGCAATCGAGCTCAACCAGATCTGGGACTTTCCCATCAAGGAGTTCCACCCCTTCCCGCGCGCTCTCATGGGCGTCGGGGCGCACGACATCATCGGTGTCGAAGCCAAGAATCTCGGGTTCAAGCGCACCCTTCTGATGACCACCGGCCTGCGCGGTTCCGGGATCATCGAAGAACTCGTAGGCAAGATCGAGTACCAGGGTGTCGAGGTCGTCCTCTACGACAAGGTCGAGTCCAACCCCAAGGACTACAACGTCATGGAAGCAGCGGCGCTCTACCAGAAGGAAAAGTGCGACTCGATCATCTCGGTCGGCGGCGGGTCGAGCCACGACGCCGCGAAGGGCGCCCGCGTCGTCATCGCCCACGACGGCCGAAACATCAACGAGTTCGAGGGTTTCGCGAAATCGACCAACAAGGAGAACCCGCCCCACATCGCGGTGTCCACCACGGCCGGTACCGGCTCGGAGACCTCCTGGGCCTACGTCATCACCGACACCTCCGACATGGATCACCCGCACAAATGGGTCGGCTTCGACGAGGCGACGATCGTCACCCTGGCCATCGACGATCCGCTGCTCTACTACACCTGCCCGCAACACTTCACGGCGTACTGCGGATTCGACGTCCTCGCTCACGGTTCCGAGCCCTACGTCTCGCGCCTGGACTTCGCGCCGTCGCTCGGTAACGCTCTGTACTCGATCGAACTCGTCGCGAAGAACCTGCGGGAGGCGGTGTACGAGCCCCGCAACCTCAAGGCGCGCGAGGGAATGATGAATGCCCAGTACATCGCTGCGCAGGCGTTCAACTCCGGTGGTCTCGGGATCGTGCACTCCATCTCGCACGCGACGTCGGCGTTCTTCGACAGCCACCACGGGCTCAACAACGCGATCGCGCTTCCGCGGGTGTGGGAGTACAACCTGCCATCGCGGTACGAGAACTACGCACGCATTGCGACGGCGATGGGCGTCGATACCCGCAACATGACGACTGTGCAGGCTGCCGACGCCGCAGTCGAGGCCGCGATCCGGCTGGCGCAGGACGTCGGGATTCCCGACAACTTCGGACAGGTCCGCACCGACTCGTACGACAAGAACCGGATGAACACCGGCAAGTACGCCGGTCGCGGCGAGACGATCCCGGGCGACGAGAAGACCGTACGGGCGATCTCGGAGCACATCCAGGGTGACTGGTGCACCCCGGGCAACCCCCGTGAGGTCACGGTCGAGTCGATGATCCCCGTCGTCGATCACTGCATCAATCGGTCCTACTGACCCGACAAGACCCCGCGCCCGGGGGCGGCTTGCCCCCTGCCCGCTCCCGGGCGCGATCCCACTCACTGCCCGCTCCCGGGCCCGAGCCCGCACGCACCGGAGGACCCATGACGACCTTCTCCAACGGCGCCGAACTGCAGGACGCGCTGCGCCGGCACGACTACATCGCCGACAACGAATTCGCGACCGTCGTTCACCTCGCCACCGCACTCGAACGACCGCTGCTGCTCGAAGGTCCGGCCGGGGTGGGCAAGACGGAGCTCGCCAAGGCGCTCGCCGCCGTCGGCGGTCGCAGGCTGGTCCGGCTCCAGTGCTACGAGGGACTCGACGACAGCCGCGCGCTGTACGAGTGGGACTACGCCAAACAGTTGTTGCATGTACAGATGCTGCGCGACCGGATCGGTGAACTTCTCGGCCAGCACCCCGACATTGCCGACGCGTCCCGATTTCTCGCCCAACAGGACTTCGGTCTTTATTCGGAGGCGTTCCTCTCGGTCCGCCCGCTGCTCGATGCCGTGCTGTCACCGGAGCCGGTGGTGCTCCTCGTCGACGAGGTGGACCGGACCGAGGAGTCCATGGAGGCGTTGCTGCTCGAGGTTCTCGCCGAACGTCAGGTCACGATTCCCGAAGTCGGCACATTCACCGCCCGTTCGATGCCGTGGGTGATCCTCACCTCCAACGACACCCGGGAGCTGTCCCCGGCTCTCAAACGCCGCTGTCTGCACTATCACGTGGGATACCCGACCCTCGAGCGCGAACGGGAGATCGTGACCGCCCGCGCACCCGAGGTGTCCTCGGGTACCGCGGGGCAGGTCGTCGAACTGGCGCGCACACTGCGCGATCTGCCACTGCGAAAGAGCCCGTCCATCTCTGAGGTGATCGATGCGGCTCGTGCCGCGTCGGTGATGGAAAGTGGTGTACCCGATTCGAATCCGGTAGTCGATATGCGCGACGTACTGTTGTCGACGTTGCTCAAATACACCGGCGACGTGGACCTCGTCAAGAATCGCCTCGATGGTACGACGCCGGTACCGGCACCCGCTGCCGCGACGGTGCCGGCGGAACGTGTGACCGTGGCGTCGAATCCTGCCAACACCACCACTGCGGTCTTCCGGGGTCGTGGTGGAGGCGGTCGCGACGCGGCCGCCAGCGGTGCGCGGCGGTGACCGCGTCATGTATGTGAGTGCTCCCGAGCGCCGGCGCGCCCGGCACCCGCTGGACGTGGTGTCCGCGGTGTTCGGTCTGCTGCTGCGTAAGCACGGTGTCGCGGCTTCACCCGCCGAAACCATCGAAGTGCGGAGGGTGTTCGGCCTTGTGGGGGCCCGTGATCGCGTGGCGCTGCGGTCGTGCCTGCGCGCGGTGTGCGCGAAATACCCGCATGAACGTGCCGGTTTCGAGCGTGCTTTCGACGAGTTGTTCGGTGCGGTGGACGCTGCCACGGCCGACTCTCACGACCCGCTACGTGCCCAGTTCGCCGACTCCCTTCCCACCGCCCTCGAGATCGACGACGATCCGAGCATCGCCCGTTACGCCGAATACAACGAGCGTGCTGCAGAAGTCGGCGACCACTTCGACACTCCCGAGGCCGAGAAGGGCTTCAATCCGCACAAGGACGACGACGATGTGTCGATGACGTCGTCCGATGCCGAGCTGTCGGTCGACACCGGTGCGGACTCGGGCCGGCGCGGCGTGACCTACACGGTCGACGTCGAGCGTGCCGGTTCGACGACGGTCGGCGAACTGTCCGCGGATCCTGGTGCCGCGGTCGTCGGGTCGTTGTCGTGGGACGACCCGACATCCATCCTCGCGTGGCTCGATGCATACGATCCGCACCGAATGTACGGCGGTGACGTCCTCGACGGGCCACTCAGCGAGGCGCAACTGAGCCGTCTCGTCGACGCAGTCGAGGCGTTCGTGGCATCGCTGGCCGGGGTGAGCCCGTCCGGCACCGAGGAAGTCGAAGCTCCGGAGTCCCGTGACGCGGCGGGTGTCGATCGTGCCGAGATCGAGCTCGCGTGCCACGAGGTACTGCGGCGGATGCGCGGTCCCGCGCGACCACGCCCCCGTGAACTGACCCGCGGCCGGCTCGACATGCGCCGTACCGCGCGCGCCGGGATGCGCACCGACGGAGTGCCGTTCCACCTCGTGGTCCGTGCGCCGCGTCCCGATCGCGTGCGATTGCTCGTGCTCGCCGACGTGTCGCTGTCGGTCCGCCCGATCACCGCGTTCACGTTGCGTCTTGCACAGGCGATCCATGGTCGCGCGCATCGTTGCCGGGTGGTCGCGTTCGTGGATCGCCCGGTGGACGTGACGCAGCGGCTGCTCGCTGCTGATGGAGACGGCGCGCTCGCGGCGGTGCTCGCGCATCCCGGCGTGGATCTCGAGGCCAGCAGCGACTACGGCAGGGTGTTCGACGAGCTGCTGGTCGAGCACGCCGGATCGATCGACAACCGGACCTCGGTTCTGGTTGTGGGGGACGGGCGGTGCAACGGGTTGCCTGCGCGGGTCGATCGGCTCGAAGAACTCCGGCGGCGGGTTCACCGCCTGGCATGGATCACGCCCGAACCGAAGCGGTACTGGGCACAGGCGACATGCGCGATGCCCGACTACGCGGACGTGTGCGATCACGTGGTCGTTGCGCGTGACGGCGAACAATTGCTTTCGCACGCAGCGGAACTCGGCCACGCGCTTCGGTGATCGGTGCGTGGCCGAGCTCGGCTGTTCACGGCGCCGACACGCGTGCCAGAACTTCGTCGAGCTGGTCGTAGCCCTGGCTCATGCCGGTCTCCATCCCGGACGATGCCATTCCGTCGCGAGCTTCCATGCTCGGGTACACGGCGTGGCCGCTGAGCCTGCAGCGCCCGCCGCCGAGATCGGTGAAAGTGAGGAACTCGATGCTCACCACATCGGCGAAGCCGTCGAATTCGAATGTCTGAACGGCGAATTCGTTCTCGCGCACGGTGTGGAACACTCCCGTGAACGTGTACGAACCATCGTTGTCGGTGTGGGTGTACCGGTAACTGCCGCCGGTGTGGAAATCGTAGTGGTCGATCGTCATCTCCATGCCGCGTGGGCCCAGCCACTGCGCAATCAGGTCGGGGTCTTTGTGGGCGCGGAACACGTCGGCGACAGGAAAGTCGAATTCGCGCGCGTAGTCGATGAAGGGGACACCGTCGGGGACGGTGACGTTCAGGGCGTTGCTCATGACGAACCTTTCCGAGGGAGGTTCCTCTGGGGAACCCTTATGGTTTCGGGTCGGCCGATTCCCCGGCCAGCACGGCATCGAGATCGCGGAACTGCTGTTCCTTGACCAACCGGTAGCGGTCGATCCAGGCCGTCAGCATCTCCAGCCGCGCGGGATTCAGATGGACGGGACGGCGCTGGGCGTCGCGTGTGCGCGTGACGAGTCCGGCGTGTTCCAGAACCTGAATGTGCTTCGAGATCGCCTGTTTGGTGATCGCGAACGGTTCCGCGAGTTCGTTGACGGTGGCGGGCCCGCGGCTGAGCCGGGCGACGATGCGGCGGCGGACCGGGTCGGCCAGGGCAGTGAATGCCAGGTCGAGTTGGTCGTCGTTCGCGTCGTCGTGCACGGTCGAGCCTCCATTTTTAGCAACCTTCAGGTTTATCAACCATCTGGTTGAATAAAGAATGCGCTCGTATGTGCCGTCTGTCAAGGGCACTCGGAGAAACTCGATGTCGTGCGAATGCCGACGGTGCCGCGCTCGCCCGGCTACCGTCGGAGGATGATCTCGGGGGAGCGAATTCGGTCGGGAATCAGGGTCGCTGCTGTAGCGGCGGTGTCGCTCGCGCTCGTCGGCGCGTGCGCGTCGGGATCCGAGGGCGGGGACAGCGACGACACGCAGAGTGCTGCCGCGACCTGTACTGCGGGGCCCAACGGAACGCCGCTCATGGGCGCACCCCCGTCGCCGGAGACAGGTGACCGCGATATCTCGACCAATCCCGAGATTGCCACCGGCTATCGCACGGGCATGACCGCGGTGACCGCCGATTCGTATGCGGTGTCGACTGCGAACCCGGTCTCGACCGAAGCGGCCTGCGAAGTCCTCCGCGACGGTGGCACTGCGGCCGATGCGCTGGTGGCCGCGCAGATGGTGCTCGGACTGGTCGAGCCCCAGTCGTCCGGCATCGGTGGTGGCGCGTTCCTCGTGTACTACGACGCCGAATCCGGAGAGGTCGAGGCCTACGACGGCCGCGAGACGGCCCCGATGTCCGCGACCGAGAACTACCTACGCTGGATAAGCGACACCGACCGCACGGAACCGAAGCCCGACGCGCGCGCCAGCGGGCGGTCTATCGGAGTGCCGGGCGTGTTGCGCATGCTCGAAATGGTGCACGCCGAACACGGCTCGACGGGCTGGTCCGACCTGTTCGACCCCGCAATCGAACTCGCCGACCAGGGAATCGTGATCAGCGATCGCATGGCCGATTCGATCGCCGACTCCGCGGCGCAACTTGCGGTCGACGACGATGCCCGCGCGTATTTCCTGCTCCCGGACGGGAGCCCCAAACCGGCGGGGGAGACGCTCACGAACCCGGCCATGGCCAAGACCCTCGGCGCGATCGCCACGGGTGGCGCCGACGCCTTCTACACGGGTGACATCGCGCAGGCCATCGTCGACGCGACGGCAACGGACTCGGGTGGGCGCACGCCCGGAACGATGACCCTCGACGATCTCGCCGGATACGAGGCGAAGGTGCGCACGCCCCTGTGCACCCCGTACCGCGACTACGAGATCTGTGGGATGCCGAATCCGTCGTCCGGCGGTGTGACGGTGGCCGCAACACTCGGCATCCTCGAGAACTTCGACCTCGCCGGGTTGCCGCCCGGCACCGTGGATTCCGACGGTGGCGTGCCGGACGCCGATGCCGTCCATCTGGTCTCGGAGGCCGAGCGACTCGCCTACGCGGATCGCGACAAGTACGTCGCCGATTCCGATTTCGTTCCGCTGCCCGGAGGTTCGCTCGACACCCTCGTGAACCCGGACTACCTCGCAGAACGTGCGGGCCTGATCGATCCGGGAAAGAGCATGGGCGAAGCGCAACCGGGTGATTTCGGTCCCGTGCCGCTCGGCGTTCCCGATCAGACGCCGGAACACGGCACCAGCCACATCTCGGTTGCCGACAGCTACGGCAACGTCGCATCCATGACGACGACGATCGAGTCGGCGTTCGGGTCGTTCCACATGACCGACGGATTCCTTTTGAACAATCAGCTCACCGACTTCTCCGCCGAGCCTGTCGACGACGACGGCATGCCCGTTGCCAACCGCGTCGAACCCGGTAAGCGTCCGCGCAGTTCGATGGCCCCAACCCTCGTATTCGACCGCACCCCCGACGGTGGACGCGGCGATCTGCAGATGGTCGTCGGATCACCCGGTGGCTCGGTGATCATCCAGTTCGTGGTCAAGACCCTCGTCAACTCGCTCGATTGGGGACTCGACCCGCAGCAGGCCGTCTCTGCGGTGTCGTTCGGAGCTGCGAACACACCGGTCACCGGAGTCGGTGGAGAACACCCCGCGATCGACGCCTCGGACGACGGCGCACACGACCCCCTCGTGCAACAACTCCGCGACATGGGGCACGAGGTGTCGGTCGCGCCGCAATCCAGCGGGCTCAGTGCGCTCCAGCGCGACGGCGACGGCTGGATCGGTGGCGCCGATCCGCGCCGTGAAGGTGCCGTCATGGGAGACACCGGTCAGTGACCACGACCTGCACCGACGAGACCTGACGCAACCGGACCTACCCGTTCGGGTAGGTTCAGCGCCCGTCCGCAGGCCCGGTGCGTGCCTGTCCGCAGCGTCCTAGGCTTGGGATGCCCACGTAAGCTGGATCACAGCAATTTCGTCCGGATCGTCAGGAGTGAGCCGTGGCCGTCGTCGTGCCGGAACCCGGGTATGCAGGGGTGGGCCACCACATCGGCGAAGGGAGCCGCCCCGGCGTCGTGAAGTTCCACGCCCCCGAGATCGTGTTCGGGGAGGGGTCGCTGGTCGAGGCGGCGCACGCGACGGCGCGCCTCGGCGGGGTTCGGCCGATGCTTGTCACCGACCCGGGCCTGACAGCAGCAGGCTGGGTCGACGAGTTGCGCCGCCACCTCCTCGACCGGGGCCTGAGTCCTACCATCTGGTCGGACCTGACTCCGAACCCCAAGGACTACGAGGTCGCGGCCGGACACGAGGTGTACCGAGAGGCCGGCTGCGATGTACTCGTCGCGCTCGGCGGCGGCTCGGTGATCGATGCCGCGAAGAGTATCGCGATCCTCGCCGCCAACGGCGGCAGCATCCTCGACTACGAGGGAGTCGACCGTGCGAGCCTGCCGATTCCACCGATGGTGATGGTGCCGTCGACGTCCGGTACCGGTGCCGACGTGTCCCAGTTCTGTGTGGTCACCGACACCGCACGCGGCAGCAAGATCACCATCATCGGGCGGTCCCTGGTGCCCGATCTCACGGTGATCGACCCGCGACTGCTCACCACCATGCCCGACGATCTCAACGCGGCAACCGGCCTCGACGCGCTGACGCACGGCGTCGAGGCATTCGTTTCCCTCGCACACAATCCCCTCACCGACCATCACGCGCTGCGGGCGATCGACATGGTCACCGGCACACTCGTCCGGACGATCGACGACCCACTCCACATGGCGGCGCGCGCGGCGATGGCACAGGCGAGTCTGGAGGCCGGGCTGGCCTTCACCAACGCGATTCTGGGTGCCACGCATGCGATGAGCCATCAGGTAGGTGGTCTCCTCGATCAGCCCCACGGCGTCATCAACGGGGTGTTGCTCCCGCATGTCATCCGATTCAACGGCGCGTCCGATCCCGATCCGTACGTCACCATCGCCGCGACGCTCGGACTCGACGAAGCACGTGGACCCGCCGCCGACGCAGTCGAAGCGGTGGCCGCGCGGATCGACGACCTCTCCCGCCGGGTAGGTGTGCCACGAGGGCTGAAGCAGCTCGGAGTCACCGAGGGCGACCTCCCGCGGCTCGCCGAGGGGGCACTCCGCGACGCCTGCATGTCCACCAATCCGCGTACCGCAACCCACGAGCAGATGATCGAACTGTTCCGGACGGCACTGTGAGCGCGCCGGATCTCTCGGCGCTCACCGGCCTCAGGTCGGGAAAGCCGACGTTCTATCCTCAATATCGCGGTGCGGCAGAACGTCTCGAACGGGTTGTGTATGCGCTCGAATTGATCTCCCGAGCCCTGGTCCGCACCGTCGAGGGCCCCGAGACACTGATCTGCGCAGTTGCGGAGGCCGCTCGCGCACATCTGAGCGCCCGCTGGGTGGCGTTCGCGCTCACCGACGGCACCCTGCCCGACGCAGGTCCGCGCCGACTCGTGCTCGGGCCCGACGCCACCCCGTTCCTGGTCGACAACGTCGAAGGGCCACCGTTACCCGACGAGGTGGTCTCCGTCCTCGAGGACATCCGCCGCGGATCGATCGAGCAGGACACCGAGGTCGCGCCGCACCGTGCGTTCGTGCCGATCGTCCTCGACGGGGGTGTGGCCGGAGCGATCGCGGCGTGGACACCCGAGCATCGCGTCCTCGACACCACGGATCGTGCGGTGCTGTCGATTCTGGCGAGCCAGACCGCGGTCGCGCTCCAGAACTCGGCGCTGTATCAGCGGGGACAGTTGCTGCTCCACCGCGCCGAACTGGCATACCAGGAGGCCAATCGTTCGGCGGCCGACCTGCAAGCACGCAATGAAGAACTCGAGGCGACGCTGCGCGAGCTGGCACTGACCCAACGCAGGCTCGGCGCCGCTCACCGGCATCAAGCGCTCGACGAGGAACGCCACCGTATCGCACGTGAACTCCACGACAGTGTCACCCAGGCCGTGCTGTCCGCCGGAATGCAAATAGAAGTGTGTCGCAGCGACATTCCCACCGAAGAGCGCAGCGAGCGTCTCGATCTGGCCAAGGAGCTGACCCGCCGCGCCGTCGAACAACTCCGATCCGCCATCTACGCCCTCAACCGCACCTCCGACGCCGATCGCTCGTCGCTCCCCGAGATGCTCGAGCAACTCCGGGTGGCGCACACGCCCGCCGAACTAGACATCGCGGTGCGGGTGGGCGGCACACCCGTCGAACTGTCCGGCGACGCCGAACACTCCCTTCTCCGGATCGCGGGTGAGGCCCTGTTCAATGCCGCCGTGCACGCGAACGCGACCCGGGCGATCCTGCGCCTGACCTACAGCCCCGACTCGGTGCTGTTGTCCGTAGCAGACGACGGTGACGGCGATCCCGCGCGCATGCGGCTGATGTTGAAGCTGGCGGCGGGCAACGATCTCGACGGCCGTCATCGCGGGCTGGCCAACATGAAGGCCCGCGCACACGAACTCGGCGGCGCCCTCGAGGTGCGCCGAGCCAGGATCGGCGGGGTTCGCGTCGCCGTCCGGATTCCGGTTCGGCGCCCGGCCGACCCGGCCACCACGGGAGAGACACCATGACCGCGACCCGACAACAACCGCAGCGGGCGCCCTCCGGCACGATCCGGATCGCGCTGGTCGACGATCACGCGATCCTGCGACAAGGATTGCGGTCGATCCTCGATCGGGAACCCGACCTCGAAGTGGTGGGGGAGGCGTCCACAGATGTGGAGGCGGTCGCGCTGGTCGACCGGATGCGTCCGGACATCGTCCTGCTCGACCTGAAACTGTCGGCCGGGTCCGACTTCGAAGGTCTGGCCCTGTGCGGGCAGTTGTCCGCGTCCCACCCCGGCACCGGTTTGCTCGTCCTCACTACCTTCCTCGACGAGCAGATCGTCGTCCGTGCGGTGCATGCAGGTGCCCGCGGCTACGTCGTCAAGGATGTCGACACCACCGAACTCGTTCGTGCCATTCGCGCGGTGTCGCGTGGGGAGAGCGCATTCGATTCGCGCAGTGCAGCGGCGGTCGTGCGGTCCCTCAACGGTCAGGGCGTCTCGGTCGAACAACTGACCGGACGGGAACTCGAGGTGCTGCAACTGCTCGCGGGTGGCCTGTCGAACGCGAAGATCGGTGAGCAGCTGTATATCTCGGCGACCACCGTGAAATTCCATGTCAGCAACATCATGCGCAAGCTCGGAGTGAGCCGGCGTGCGGAGGCGGTGTATGCGGCGAGCAAGCAGGGCCTGATCTGACCTCGTCAGGGCGAGGGCAACTGCTCCTCGAAGTTCTTGCCCCACTCGTCGAGCCAGGCGACTGCGATGTCGAGTGTCCGCCCGAGATCGGTCAATGTGTATTCGACCCGCGGCGGCACCTCGGCGAAGACGGTACGGGTGACGATGCCGTCGGTTTCGAGGTCGCGGAGCTGCCGGGTGAGGACCCGTGGACTGACAGGTCCGACGAGTCGTCCGAGTTCCCCGAATCGACGCGGTCCGTCGAGCAGGTACTTGACGATCGTCAGCTTCCACGACCCGCCGAGGACCGCGACCGCCACTTCGACCGGACACACTCGCAGCGCCGTTGCCACCGCTTTCCTGTGCATCGGACCTCCAATACTTACGTTTCTGTCACTATCGGACACAAATGTGCGTACTTCACATCAGGGCTGCAGGCTCACAGTATGGGAGTATGACGTCGAACGAAAGCGTGCTGTGGGTGCACGCGCATCCCGATCCAACCTCGTTGAATCACGCGCTGTTCCGGTCCGGTACGGATCGACTGCGTTGCGTCGGCCATGATGTGTCGATTTCGGATCTCTATGCGCAGAACTGGAATCCGGTGCTCTCCGGCGCAGATTTCGTCGATCCGGTGGACGACACCTTGTCGGCGCAGCAGAAGCATGCCACCGTAACCGGAGGGCTCGCTGCCGACATTCGTCGCGAACAGGATGCGGTGCGGGCGGCACGGTACATCGTCGTGCAGTTCCCGCTGTGGTGGTACGGCATGCCCGCGATACTCAAAGGCTGGTTCGACCGCGTGTTCACCAATGGGTTCGCATTCGGAGTGCACGACGAGCACGGACATGTCGTCAAGTACGGGGACGGCGGCCTCGCGGGCAAGACGCTCCTCGTCGTGGTGACCGCGGGTGACCGGGAGTCTGCGCTGGGTCCGAGAGGAATCAGCGGTTCCATCGATCACGTGCTGTGGCCGCTGCTCCACGGCACCGGCTTCTACACCGGAATGCGGGTGCTGCGACCGCATCTGATCGCGAGTGCGAACTTCATCGACGCGCAGGGTTTCGACGTGGAGGAGCGCCGGTTGCATGCTCGGCTAAACCGCCTCGGCACCGAACCTGCGATCGAATTCCGGCCGCTACGCTCCGGCGACTACGACGCCGATCACGTGCTGTCGCCGCAGGTCCGTGCCGGTGACGGCGGACTGGACGTTCATGTGCGTCAGTGCACATCGATGACGAGCCAGCCGCCATGGTGCTCGAACGCTTCGTAGGGCCGTCCCGTGCCGAGACCCAGCGCCTCGAGCGCGGTGAGATCGAACGTCCGGACGTGCCCATGGCACGCGGTTGCCTCGTCCTCGAACGGCACGGCAACCACGACGCGTTCACGTGCGACCCGCAGTGCCTCGCGCAGCACGGCGTCGCCTATCTCGCCGTCGACGTGTTCGAGCAGGTGGATGGCGGTGACGGTGTCGTAGCTGTTGTCGGGGACGGGCACGTGCGCGGCGTCGCACACGATCGTGTCGAGTTCGATGCCGAGCTCGGGCGCGACGGCGTCGAGGAGGCGCATGGTGCCGGGCAGGATGTCGGTGGCCGTCACGCGGCTACCTGCGCGAGCAAGGCGGAGCGGGAGGAAACCGAAGCACGACCCGAGGTCGAGGATATGGCCCCGGACGAGCTTTTCGGCCTTGTCGTGGATCGGGGCGAATTCTGCCGTGCCGTCGAGGAGTTCGCTCAGTGAATTGCGGTAGTAGGTGACCCACGCGTCGAGTGCGCCGGGGACCGTGGAGCGGACGAGCCCCACCATGGTCAGTTCGAACTCCTCCTGTCCGAAGGCGGCGTCCTGCACCGAGGCGGTGACTTCGGCGACGAGCCGTTCGCTGAGCTGGTCGGCGGTGAGTGAGTGCGTCACGTGCAACCGGTCGTCGCCACGACGCAGGGTGAGAACGCCGCTCGGAACGTGCTCGACCGTCACGTGGTCATGCGACCAGCGTCCGGGAGGGCACGGGGCGAGGGAATCGAGCACGGTCATGGCAGGCCAACCTCGGTGGAGTGTGGAGCGACGGTGAGATCACTGTAGTCGAGTCCTGCTGTGAGGGGCTGCATTCCGGTGGCGATCAGCTCTCGGAGATTCGCCGTGGGGTTGTCCAGCCACTCTTCGTACGCGGCGAGAGCCACACCCAGAAGCAGGTACCCGTGCGTGCGCGGCATGTGATCGTCCGGAGATGCGCCGGTGCGACGTGCGGTGAACTCGGCTACCACGCGCCGCCACCCTTCGTACATCACCGCCGAGTACCCCTGGAGTGCCGGCGTGCGCAGGATCAGGCTCATTCGTGCGCGATGGCGATCGGTCTCCGAATCCGGGAAGGTGTTGAAGTCGAGTATCGCGGTGGTGAGTGCTTCGGCCAGGGGGACATCGTCGGGGATCGCTGCGAGGAGGTCCCGCATGTGATCGAGATGCGCATCGAAATCGCCCCAGGCCAGAGCGTTCTTGGAAGGGAAGTACCGGAAGAAGGTACGCCGCGCAATGCCTGCTTCCTCAGCGATGTCGTCGACGCTGGTCTCGTCGAAGCCCGCCTTCTGGAACAACTCGATGCCGATCGCGGACAGGCTCTCCTTCGTGGTGGACGGGCGTCGTCCTACCCGAGCGGACGGTTTTCGTCGGCTTCGCATCGTTGTGCCCTCCCTCACGTGACATTCTGCACTCGATGCCATTAGAGTGGTTAACCGGGTCACAGTGCAAGTGTGGTGTGACACCGGGCTCCAGTTCTGGAGTGTGAAGAAACCGAAGTGCGAAAGAACCGAGGAGGAAGCATGTCCGATCGTGACAACGCCGTGATCGAGTCCGATCTGATCGAGGAGTCTCTCGTCGAAGAGGTGTCCATCGACGGTATGTGCGGCGTGTACTGACATGACCGCGCCCGGAGCCACCGACGTGTCCCCCGAAGCTATGGACACCGAAACGTTCGACCCGGGTGCCACCTGGCGGCTCCATCCGCAGGTAGCGCTTCGCCCCGAACCTTTCGGGGCGTTGCTCTACCACTTCGGCACCCGCAAGCTGTCGTTCCTGAAGAACACCGTCATCGTCGAGGTCGTCAAGTCGCTCGATGGTCATGCATCGGTGCAAGAGGCGTTGCGCGCCCACGGGATCGACGAGAGCGCCGAGCGACCCTACGTGCGTGCCCTCGGCACGCTGGCCGCTTCGAACATGATCGTTCCCGCCTGACGTTCCGACCCAGCAAGGATTCGCCATGACGTCTCTGCTCGAACCGCCCGTAACCTCTGCACCACCGAAGGTGGGTCGCCTCGTCGACCAGTTCGAAAAAGGTCTCGACGCCCCGATCTGCCTGACCTGGGAGCTGACCTACGCCTGCAACCTGTCGTGCGTGCACTGCCTGTCGTCTTCCGGTAAGCGCGACCCCCGCGAACTCAGCACGCAGCAGTGCAAGTCGATCATCGACGAGCTCCAGCGCATGCAGGTGTTCTACGTCAACATCGGCGGCGGTGAACCCACAGTGCGCTCCGACTTCTGGGAGCTCGTCGACTACGCCACGGAGCATCAGGTGGGCGTGAAGTTCTCCACCAATGGCGTGCGCATCGACAAGAAGGTCGCCGCGCGCCTCGCCGCCTCCGACTACGTCGACGTGCAGATCTCCCTCGACGGCGCGACCGCCGAGGTCAACGACGCGGTGCGCGGTCCGGGCTCCTTCGCGATGGCCGTGCGTGCGCTCGAGAATCTGTCCGAGGCCGGCTTCCGCGACGCGAAGATCTCCGTTGTCGTCACCCGCCAGAATGTCGATCAGCTCGACGAGTTCAAGGCTCTCGCCGATCAGTACGGCGCGACACTCCGCATCACGCGGCTGCGCCCCTCCGGTCGTGCCGTGGACGTGTGGGACGACCTGCACCCCACCCACGAGCAGCAGCGACAGCTCTACGACTGGCTCGTCGCGCACGGCGAAGGGGTGCTCACCGGCGATTCGTTCTTCCACCTGTCCGCCTTCGGAGGCTCCGACGGCGGGGGTGGGCTGCCCGGCCTGAACCTGTGCGGCGCCGGCCGTGTCGTGTGCTTGATCGACCCGATCGGAGACGTGTACGCCTGCCCGTTCGCGATTCACGACAACTTCCTTGCAGGCAACATCCTCACCGACGGCGGATTCTCACAGGTCTGGAAGACCTCGGAACTGTTCCGTTCGCTGCGCGAACCGCAGTCCGCCGGTGCGTGTGCGTCGTGCAACTTCTACGACTCCTGCCGCGGCGGATGCATGGCCGCGAAGTTCTTCACAGGTCTTCCGATGGACGGACCGGATCCCGAATGTGTTCAGGGATACGGACAATCGGCACTCGAAGGCGAACGCACCGTGCCGCAGTCCAGCGTCGACCACTCGCGTACCGGCAAGCGCGCCGAGCGTCGCACCCCTGCGGCGCCGGTGCCCCTGACCCTGCTCACCAAACCCCCCGCCAAGTTCTGCGACGAGAATCCGCTCGCAGGTCTGTAGATCCCGAGGAGACCACTTCAGATGGCCAAGCCCTCCTGGCTGAAGAACCCGTGGGCCCAGGACCCCTGGTTCGAAACGGTCGCGATCGCGCAGGAGCGCGCCCGCAAACGACTGCCCAAGTCCGTCTACGGCGCACTGGTTGCCGGGTCGGAAGCCGGTCTCACGGTGGACGACAACACGGCCGCGTTCCGCGAACTCGGTTTCGCTCCGCACGTTGCCGGGCTGTCCGACAAACGTGAGATGGGCACCCGCATCCTGGGGCAGGACGTGTCACTGCCGGTGATGATCTCCCCGACCGGCGTGCAGGCCGTGCATCCCGACGGTGAGGTCGCGGTGGCTCGCGCCGCGGCTGCCCGAGGTGTAGCGATGGGACTGAGCTCGTTCGCGAGCAAATCCATCGAAGATGTCGCCGCGGTCAACGACAAGACGTTCTTCCAGATGTACTGGGTGGGCAGCCGCGAGGTGCTCGTCCAGCGCATGGAACGTGCCCGTGCAGCCGGGGCGAAGGGCCTGATCATGACCCTCGACTGGTCGTTCTCCAACGGCCGCGACTGGGGCAGCCCGGCCATCCCCGAGAAGATGAATCTCGACGCGATGATCAAGTTCGGTCCCGAGGGCATCACACGTCCCAAGTGGTTGCTCGAGTGGGCCAAGACGGGCGGAGTCCCCGATCTGACCACACCGAACCTCACGCTCCCGGGCGGAGAAGCGCCCACGTTCTTCGGTGCGTACGGCGAATGGATGACCACCCCGCTGCCCACGTGGGAAGACGTTGCGTGGTTGCGTGAGCAGTGGGGCGACGGACCGTTCGTGCTCAAGGGCGTCATGCGCGTCGACGACGCCAAGCGGGCAGTCGATGCCGGAGTCACCGCGATCTCGGTGTCGAACCACGGCGGTAACAACCTCGACGGCACTCCCGCGCCGATTCGCGCGCTGCCTGCTATCGCCGAGGCGGTCGGCAAGGACGTCGAGGTGCTGCTCGACGGCGGTATCCGCCGCGGCAGCGACGTCGTCAAGGCACTGGCGCTCGGGGCCAAGGGCGTTCTCATCGGACGCGCTTACCTATGGGGTCTCGCCGCGAACGGTCAGGCCGGTGTCGAGAACGTCCTCGACATCCTCAGTGGTGGGATCGGCTCCGCTCTCATGGGTCTCGGTAAGAACTCGATCCACGAGCTGACCCCGGACGACGTGTTCGTACCGGCCGGGTTCCGCCGCGACCTCGGCATCTGAGACGAATCTCGTTCCGACACAGATGAGCTCAGGGCGTGCCTGCCCGATCAGGCTCACCGATCCGATCACCCTCGCCGGACGTACTGCTCCGGCGAGGGTGATCTTCGGTCCCCATGAGACGAATCTCGCAGAGGGAAGGTCGTTCTCAGCTGAGCACGTCGCCTACTACGAGCGGCGTGCGCGCGGCGGCGCCGGCATCGTTGTCACCGAGGTCGCATCGGTCCACCGTCTCGATCATCCCTACGAGCGCGCGCCCCTCGCGGAAGACAGCGGGACCGGGTGGGCACGAATCGTCGACGCATGCCGTCCCCTTGGTTCTCTCGTCCTCGTCGGCCTCGGACACAGCGGCCTGCAGGGGTCCAGCGCCTGGTCGCAGTCGGCCCTGTGGGCTCCGTCGCGTGTACCCGACCCGGCGACCCGCGAACTGCCCGCCGAGATGACCGCCGCCGACATCGATGCCGTCATCGAGGGATTCCGGCGTGCAGCCGCGATTGCAGTCGCGTCGGATGCAGACGGAGTCGAACTCGATGCCGGACCCACCGCGCTGTTGCGCCAGTTCCTGTCCCGGCTCACCAACCATCGCGCGGACGAATACGGCGCCGACAGGCTGCGCTTGCTGCGCGAGGTGCTGGCCGCCGTTCGCGCCGAGCTGGGTGCGACGCGAATAGTGGCCTTACGCCTGTCGTGCGACGAGAACGCTCCCTGGGCGGGTATCACCCCGGATGTTGCGGCCGAGTGGGCACGCGGCCTCGCCCCGCATCTCGACCTGCTCACCGTCGTGCGCGGTGGTCTCTACACACCCGAGGCCTACCGCCCCGACGCGCACACTCCGGAAGGATTCAACGGCGACCTGTGTCGCGGGATTCGCAACGCTGTCGACGGCGCCTGCCCGGTGGTCCTGCAGGGTAGTGTCGTCGACCCCGAGCGTGCGGCACTCGCGCTCGACGGGATCTGCGACATGGTCGAGATGACGCGTGCGCAGATCGCCGATCCCGATCTCGTGCGCTCGATCCGAGACGGTCGACGGCCGAGACCGTGCGTGCGATGCAACCAAGCGTGTCTCGTCCGGGATTTCCGCAACCCGATCGTCGGATGCATCGGAAACGCGGAGGCAGGGCGAGAGACCCGGCCGCCGGTTCGGCACGCAGACGACACCCGCGACGTGATGGTCGTCGGCGGCGGACCGGCCGGTCTCGAAGCTGCGCGTGTGCTCGCCGAACGCGGGCACCGTGTCGTATTGACCGAGCGGGACGAACGTGTCGGAGGCCTGACGGCGCTGATCTCGGCCGGGCAGGGGCGTGCTGATTTTTCCGCACTCACCAGCTGGATCGAGAGTCGTTGTCGTGCAATCGGAGTCGAGATTCGGAGCGGAACCGAAGCCGTCGACGCCGACATCGGGTCGGCAGTCGCACAGGGCGTCGCGGTGGTGCTGGCCACCGGCGGTGAACCCCGCCGCCCGGCTTTTCCCGTTGCAGATGAAAGCCGGTACCTCACGGCAGCCGAGGCGCTGGCGAAGCCCTGCCGAACCTCGGGCCGGGTGGTCGTGTGGGACCCTGCAGGCGGCCCGGCCGCCGTCGCGGTTGCCGAACGTGTCGCGGAACTCGGGGCCGAGGTACATTACGCGACCGTCGATCCGATTGCCGGGTCCAGGTTGGCGCCCACGGGCGATCTCGTTGCGGCCGGTACACGCTTCGCGCAGGCCGGTATCACCCGGCACCTCGACGTCACGGTGAGTGCGGTCGATAGCGACGGTGTTCACCTCCGGTGCCGCCATGCGGACGACTCGGTGGTGGTGGCGGAGGCGACCCTCGTCGACTGCGCCCCGCTGCGTCCGGGTTCGCCCAGGCGGCCGAAGACGATGCGTATCGGCGACTGCGTCGCACCGAGAACTGTCCGTTCAGCGGTCGAGGAAGGGTACGAACTGGGACGCACGCTGTAATCTGAGCAAACTGAAACAAGTTCTACTCGACGATCGAAGGGAACGGCTGCAATGGGCGAATTCGACGGCAAAGTCGTCTTCATCACCGGTATCGCGCGGGGGCAGGGCCGCAACCATGCCCTGCGGTTCGCGCGCGAAGGCGCATCGATCATCGGGATCGACGTCGCGAAACCGGTCACGGAGTACGCCACCTACGAGCAGGCAACCGAGGACGACTTCCACGAGACCGTCCGGTTGGTCGAGGAGGTGGGCGGCAAGATCGTTGCCCGAATCGGGGACGTCCGCGACAGCGCCGCCTTGAAATCCGTGGTCGACGAGGGCGTGGCGCAATTCGGCCGGCTCGACGTCGTGGTGGCCAATGCGGGTATCTGCACATGGAACCGATTCTGGGAAATGCCCGACGACCAGTTCGAAGAGCTCATCGACATCAACCTCACAGGCGTGTTCAAAACCCTCAAGGCTGCGGCACCCGCGATGATCGAGGCGGGCAACGGCGGATCGATCATCGTGGTCAGCTCGGTCGCGGGCCTCAAGGCAATGCCGGGCCAGATCAACTATGCAGCAGCCAAGTTCGGCCTCGTGGGCATCACCCAGGCCGCCGCGAAGGAACTCGGAGAGTTCAACATCCGCGTCAACTCCATCCACCCGTACGGTGTGAACACCCCCATGGGCACCGATGTTGCCGTCCTGCAGTTGTTCGACAAGCACCCTGCATGGGGGCCGAATTTCGTCCCGATCCTCACCGAGAAGCCCATCGCCGATCCCGACGACATCTCCGACTCGGTGCTCTTCCTCGCGAGCGACCGTGCGAAGACCATCACCGGAAGTCAGATGGCGCTCGACCAGGGCAACTCCAAGGTCTGAACCGATGTCGCGCGACGCGGACGGAGCCGATCCGCAGGACACCCTGCGGATCGGGCCGTTCACGCTGCGCAACCGCATGATCTTCCCCGCCCACCTCACCAACTTCGCGGTCGACGGCATGATCACCGATCAGCACATCGCCTACTACGAGGCGCGTGCGCGCGGCGGTGCAGCCATGATCATCACCGAGGAACACACCGTGCATCCCTCGGACCGGCCCTACGAGAAGCTGATCCGCGGATGGGATCCAGCGGTGCTACCCGGCTACCGGCGGCTTGCCGCCGCGGTGCATCGACACGGGACCCGAATCCTCGCGCAACTCAACCACAACGGAGCGCAAGGTAGCTCGATGTACACCGGACGTCCGCTGTGGTCGCCGGGAACGGACCCCGACCCGTTGTTCCGGGAAGTGCCGATGGCAATCGGTGAACCCGAGATCGGTGAACTCGTCGACGGATACTCCGACGTCGCGCGTCGATGCATCGACGGCGGATTCGACGGTGTCGAGATCCAATGTTCGCAGGCCTCGATCCTGCGTGCTTTCCTGGCGTCCGGTGCCAATCCGCGCACCGACCGATACGGTGGCGACCTGAGTGGACGAGCGCGGTTGCTGCTCGAGGTAGTAGCTCGAGTTCGAGCCGAGATCGGGCCGGACCATGTGGTCGGGGTGCGGCTGAGCGGATACGACGGCACCGGCGGCGGTATCGACGTCGACGACGCGGTGCAGGTTGCCCGGATGCTCGAGACCACCGGTCACGTCGACTACCTCAACACCTCAGTGGGTGTCGCGACCGAAACGTTGCACCTCATCGAGGCACCGATGGCGACCCCGCACGGCTATTCCCTGTTCGTGCCCAGTGCAATCCGCGCCGCGGTGTCCCTGCCGGTCGTCGGTGTCGGGCGGTTCACGAGACCGGACCAGGTTCGGGCAGCCCTGTCCGGCGGTGTGTGTGACCTCGTCGGCGCGGTGCGAGCACAGATCGCCGATCCGGACTTCGCCGGAAAGACGCTCTCCGGTCGCGACGACGAGGTGCGCCCGTGCATCGGCTGCAACCAGGAATGCATCGGCCGCGTCGGTCTCGGCCGGTGGATCGGCTGCACCGTGAACCCGCGTGCGGGCCGGGAGTCGGTGCCGCTACCCGAGCCTCGCGTGCCCGGCCGCCGCGTGCTCGTGGTGGGTGGGGGACCGGCCGGTCTCCAGGCCGCCGCGACCGCTGCCCGTCGAGGTCACATCGTCACCCTGTGTGAGCGGGAAGCGCGGGTAGGAGGCCAGATTTGCGACGCAGCAACCGCACCCCACCGTGGTGAACTTCTCTCGATGGTGACGAGCCTAGAAGCGGAATGCCTGCGAGCAGGCGTCGAGATCCGTACAGACGTCGACGTCGATGTCGATGTCGTCAGCGAACTGCGGCCCGACGCGGTGATCGTGGCGACGGGCGCACGTCCACTCCGTCCCGCATGGGCGGCTGCGATTCAGCAGGTTATCGACGTGCGCGACGTGCTGGAAGGTCGCGCAACGCCGTCCGGCCGGATACTCGTCGTCGACGATCTCGGATTCCACGAGGCGACGTCGGTCGCCGAACTACTCGCCGACCGCGGCTGCGACGTGACGGTGTGTACCCCGGGAATGATCGTCGGCCAGGACCTCGGCCTCACTCTCGACATGGACGGCTGGCTGCGTCGTGCACACGAGAAGTGCATCGACAGGATCACCGACGTGACTGTGACGGGGGTGGCGGCCCGCGACGAAGGACTCGACGTGTCGCTGGCACATCACCCCACCGGACGAACCCGTGTGCTCACGGTCGACGGCGTGGTCGTCGCGACTCACCAAGAACCCGTCGACGAACTGTGGACAGCTCTGTCGGAGAGCGGGATCCGCGTGTCGCGAGTGGGTGATGCCGTGACCCCGCGCCGAGCCCACGCCGCGATCCTCGAAGGCGACCGTGCGGCGCTGGAAGTGGGAGTCTGACGTAGGTGTCGCGGATGTCGGTTGGTGTATCGAAATACGCGGCACCTACCGTCGTTTCTGACTTCTACATGTCGTTGCGGTGCTGAGAAGGTGTCAGATCGCAAGCACGGTGTCGCCGTGTCGGCGGGCCGGATCCGGAACCGGTACCGCGTCGATGAGCGCCCGGGTGTACGGCTCGCGCGGTGAAGTGAAGACAGCATCGACCGGACCGGTCTCGACGACCGACCCCGACTGCAGTACCACGACGCGGTCGGCGACCTGGTGCACCACAGCCAAGTCGTGACTGATGAACAAGCACGCGAACCCGAGTTCGATCTGGATCTCGGCGAACAGGTCGAGCACCTCGGCTTGCACCGAGACATCGAGAGCGCTGGTGGGTTCGTCCGCGATGAGCAAGCGCGGCGCCAGAGCCAGCGCTCGGGCCAGTGCGACACGCTGCCGCTGTCCGCCGGAGAGCTGGTGTGGGAAACGGACGGTGAGGGCCGCAGGCAGGCGCACCGCGTCGAACAGATCGAGAACCCGCTTCCGTCGCTCCGCCGGTGTGCCGACGGAATGCACGTCCAACGGCTCCCGGACACTGGCTCCGACGGAGAGCCGCGGGTCGAGTGAGGTTGCGGGATCCTGCTGCACGAACGCCACATCGCGACGCAGTGTGCGGAGCTGCGCAGCGGAGATCGTGGCAAGGTCGTGGCCCTCGACCGACACCCGCCCCGACGTTGCCTGCACCAAACCGATTGCGACGCGACCGAGAGTGGATTTGCCGGAACCGGATTCGCCGACGAGGCCGACCACTTCGCCGGTGTGGACGGTCAGGTCGACCGCGTCGACCGCGCGGAACGCCTCGGTGCCGCGACGCCCGGGATAGGTGACGCCCACGGAGTCGAGTTCGAGAACGACCTCGGATGCAGGTTTCGCCGGGGCTGGTGCACTCGCGTGCTCGGGCAATCGAGGTACAGCGGCGAGCAGCGCCCGGGTGTACGGGTGCTCGGGTGCATCGAAGAGCGAATGGGTGGTGTCGGTTTCGACGACCTCTCCGCGCCTCAGTACGACCACGCGGTCGGCCTGCTGCGCGACGACGCCCATGTTGTGGGTGATGAGCAGAATTCCCATGCCGGTGCGCTGACGAATGCGGACGAGAAGGGCGAGGATCTCGGCCTGCACGGTGACATCGAGCGCGGTCGTGGGTTCGTCGGCGACAAGCAGATCTGGATCGTTGGCGAGTGCTAGCGCAATCGCGACACGCTGCTTCTGCCCGCCGGAGAGTTGATGGGGAAAGTGGTCCACCCGCTTCGCGGGTTCGGGGATCTCAACTTGGTCGAGAAGCGAGATCGCGAGCTTTCTCGCTTCGGCCTTCGAGACCTTCCGGTGTGCACAGATGGCTTCGCGCAACTGCCAGCCGATGCGGCGCACCGGGTTCAATGCGCTCTGCGGTTCCTGGAAGATCAGTGCGACGTCGGAGCCGCGGCGTCGCTCGAGGTCGCCCTCGTCGGCACCGATCACCTCGTTTCCGTCCAGCAGGATCGAGCCCGCTACGGACGCGGTCGCGGGGAGGAGGCCGAGGATCGCCCGCGCGGTCATGGACTTGCCTGATCCGGATTCGCCGACCAGCGCGACGACCTCGCCACGCTCGACCTGGAGCGAGACGTTGTCGACGGCGGGATGCCCGGTTCCGAAGTCGATGGTGAGACCGGAGACGGTGAGCAGTGGTGTGGTCACAGGAAGGTCCTTGCTGGTGAGTGCGGCCGGTGTCAGCGGCGACGCGAACGGGCGGCCAGTGCTTGCGAGATCAGGAGCAGGCCGAGGACGAGAACGACCACCACGACCAGCGGACCTACGACGAACAACGGTGAGTGATAGGCGTTCTGGGTGCCTTCCTTGATCAGTGATCCCAGGGACGGCGTGGGCGGTGTGATTCCGAGGCCGAGGAAGCTCATCGCACCCTCGATGAACACTCCGACAGACATCGCGAGCGCTAGCTGCACCGTGAGTGGTTCGAGGCAATTCGGGAGGATGTGCCTGCGCATGATCCATCCCTCCTCGGCGCCGACGGATCGTGCTGCCTCGACGAAGGGTGCCTGACGTACCGTGAGCACCGACGTTCGCATCAGGCGGCCGAACACGGGGATCTCGGCGAGCACGATCACCGTGGCGATCGTCCACACACCCGGGCCGATCACCATCGTCAGCGCGATGGCCAGCACGATGGTCGGGAAGGCGAGGATCAGGTCGAACGACCGCTGAACCAGAGTGTCGAGCCAGGCGAACCGCGTTGCAGCCAGGCCGAGCAGCGAGCCGAGTGCCGCGCCCACCGGAACGGCGAGGAACACGACGAGCAGGTCGATGCGGATGCCGTACAGGGTGCGGGACAGGACGTCGCGGCCGACGGAATCCGTACCGAGGAGGTGTTCGCCGCCCGGCGGCTGGAGGGTAGAGCCCGGGATCTGCTGGTCGGGGGCGAACGGGGCGAGCCACGGCGCGAACACCCCGGCCAGGACCACGATTCCGACCAGGATCAGACCGACCAGACCGCGGCCGCGACGAAGTGCGCTCCAGACGCTGTCGCGGTTCGTGCCCACCGGGGAGGTCGCGTCAGCGGTGAGAGTCGTCGTGCTCATATTTTGTCTCCCAGCCGGATTCGAGGGTCGAGCGACGCATTGACCAGGTCGGTGACCAACTGGATGATCACGAACAGTGCCACTGAGAACAACAGCATCACCTGCACCACCGGATAGTCCCGGCTCGAGATGGCGCGCTCGATGAGGTGGCCGAGCCCGGGCCACGCGAAGATCGCTTCCACCAGCACGGCGCCTCCGAGCAGGTGGCCGATCTGGATACCGAGGACGGTGATCGATGCAGGAAGTGCATTCGGGAGGGCCTGGGTGAGCACGATCCGGCGGCGGGAGATCCCCAGTGCTCGCGCGGTCGTGACGTAGGGCTCCTCGAGCTGGGTGCGCAGCGATTCGGTGAGAAATCGTGTGAGTGAGGCCGCGATCGGCAACGCCAGGCACACCGCGGGCAGTATCAGATACTGCGCCGATATCCCGATGTCGTCGAGGAATCCCCTGCGGGGTATGCCGCCTGCGGGTAGGACAGCCCACACGACACCGAAGAGGACCACCAGCGCAGCGCCGGTGACGAAGTTCGGAATGGCCACGGCCACGGTGCCGAAAGTGGTCACGATGCTGCCAAGCCATTTGCGGTCCACGATCACCGACACGGTGCTCAGTATGAGCGCTACGGCAACAGCGAGGACCAGGGCCGACAGCGCGAGAACGAGGGTGTTGCCCAGTGCATCGAGCAGGAGCGAACCGATCTCACCGCCGAGGACCAGTGACCTTCCCGGATCCAACGTGACGATCCCGGACAGCCACGAGAAGTACTGTGCAATGGGGGATCCGGTGAGCCCGAGTTCGGCGCGCAGTGCGTCGATTGCTTCCGGAGGAGCGTCCGGTCCGGCGAGAACCATGGCGGGATCACCGGGAACCAATCGGAGCAGCGCGAAGATGAGAACTGATCCGACGGCGAGGACGACGAGTGCGGAGGGTATCCGTCGCAGAGCGTAGTTAAGCATACTCGGTCACTCACTCAGGTAGGTGTCGCTGAGGTCGAGCTCGGCCTTCTTCGACCAGTCGATGTTGTGGACGTTTCCTGACATGGCAAGCCAATTCTCGGAGGCGAACAACTCGATGAGGAACGCGTTGTCGAGCAACTCGGTGTTGAGGACCTTGTATGCGGCTTGGGCCTCGGCGCTGGTCGGATCGACGATCTGCCACGCGTTCGCGACTGCGGCCTGATAGTCCGGATCGATGAAATTCGACGTGTTCTTCTTCGAGTTGAACGGGTAGGCACTGGTCGGAAGCGTCGCCGGTGTGTACTGCGTGTAGGTGTGGGCCGTGATCCAGAGCCCGCCGTAGGTTCCGCCGATCAGGTGTTTGAGATTGGTTGCCTGGTCCACCGGCTCGAGCCTGGTCTCGATCCCGGCTGCGGCGAGGTCCGCCTGGATGATCTGCGCAACGGCCTCGGACTCACTCGAGCCCGTTGTGTAGGTGATCGGGATGACCGGGATGGCGCCGACTTCCGCAACCAGCGCCTTGGCCTTGTCGACGTCCTGGGCGTAGGTGACGTTGAGGTCCGCGTCGTAGGCCGGGGAGTATTCCGGCCAGGGCAGACTGCCGGCGGTTCCGTAGCCCTGGTAGACGTCAGCGAGGATGCGATCGTTGTCCACCGCGTAGGCGATGGCCTGACGGACCCGGACGTCGCTGATCCCGGGTGCCTGGACATTCGCACCGATGTACCAGTTGCGTTCCACCCCTACCTGATCGACCAGCTGGTAGCGATTGTCGCCCTCGAGCTGTTCAGCATCGCGAGGAGCCAGGGCGAGTAGCAGGTCGAGCTGACCGGAGCGCAGTTGGGAGACTCGCGTCTGGGCATCGGGAATGACAATGTACTCGACACCGTCGAGGTGAGGAGCTCCGTCCCAGTAACTCTCGTTGGCCTCGAACGTGATCGATGAACTCGGCTTCCACTCCACGAAGCGGAACGCTCCGGTGCCGTTGTAGCCCGAACCGGCGTCGAAGTCGGCGATGGTGCCTTCGTCGATGATCGGCACGATGTCGAGCAGGTCGAGGATATTGCTGGCAGGCTGTGAGAGCGTCAGGGTGATGGCGTGCGGGTTCGAGGTGTCGTACTCCGTGATCAGCGCAGCGGTGCTCGCGAGCTGACCGGCCCGCATGGGGTCCGCGTAGGTGCGCAAGCTGAACTCGACGTCCTCGGAGGTGAACGGCTTACCGTTGTGGAAGGTCACGTCGGGTCGCAACGTGAGGGTCACCAACTTGCCGTCGGGAGAGACCTCCCAGGATTCGGCCAGTACGGGTTCCGCTTCCAAACCGTCCGGTGGGTAGCTGACGAGGGTGTCGTAGACCAGTCCGGTGATGGTGGCTCCCGCCAGGGCACCGGAATAGAACGAGGCTGGCACAAGGTCGCCGCCGTCTCCGATCCGGAGCACACCACCTTCGGTGACCTCTGCGCTGCCGGCCTCTGCCGCAGCCTGGTCGACCGCCGAGGTACATCCCGCAACGGCGAGGACACCGGCGAGGGACAGGGTGATCGCTCCGAGCATGGAGTGGCGCCGAAGGTGTGCGGGGCGGCTGAACACGGAAGGTTCCTTTCGGGAGCGGATCCGGTCACTCATGAGGGAGTGACCGGATCCGACAGGGGCGAGGTGGATCAGGATTCGAAACCGGGGAAACGGTCGGGGGTGTCGACGACGGAGAAGTGCGATGCGTCACCGGTGATGATGCGGCTGGCTTCACCGTCGACAGAGACGGGGACATCGCCGGCCACGGTCACCCGGTGGACGCTGCGCTTGTGGTCGCCGTAGTCCGCGATGCCGTAATGCTGAGTGGCGCGGTTGTCCCAGATGACGAGGTCGCCCGGCGTCCAGGCCCACCGCAGGGTGTTCTCGAGCTTGATGATCCGTTCCTGAAGGAGCTGGTAGAGGGCCGTCGACTCGGAGCTCTTCAGCCCGACGAACTTCTTGACGAAATGGCCAAGCACGAGCGACTTCTCACCGGTCTCGGGGTGGACGCGAACCACGGGGTGTTCCGTCTCGAAAACCGTGCGGGTGAAGTCCTTCATCGTCTCGTTCGTCCGCGCGGCGATGCCTTGCTTGTCGGCGTGGACCCCGGCGTAGTCGTATTCGTTGCTGTGGACTGCCCACAGGTTGTCCACGAGTGCCTTCAACGGAGCGGGAAGCTGCGCGTACGCGGCGGTCGTCGACGCCCAGGTGGTGGCACCACCGTAGGGCGGGATCTCGACCGCACGGAGGATCGAGGCCTTCGGAATCCGATCGATGAAGGTGACATCGGTGTGCCAGCTGTTGGCGGCGCCTTCGAGGATCAGGGTCCGGTTGTCCTCCGAGGTCAGCGTCGGGTGAGTGGTGGTCGGCGTCCCGAGCGTTCCGGCGAACTGGTACTGGATGTCGTCGGTGAGGTGATGCTGGCCGCGGAAGACGACCACCTTGTTGGCGGCGAGCGCGTAGCGGATTGCGTAGGCGGTGTCGGGCGAGATGTCGCCGGAGACATGAACGCCTTCGATGAGTGCGCCGATGTTCTCGCCGAGCTTGGTGACGGTGATTCCGCCGGCCGCATAGATGTCGGTGGCGGTGCTGGGGCGGGTTTCGACGGTGGTCATGTGTATCTCCTCGTGTGATGTGAAGTGAGTGGACAACGGGGTCAGCGGGCGGGGACGGGTGTCTCGGGTGCCACCTCGATGCGATGGATGCGGCGCGGTTCGTCGCCGTAGTCGTAGATCGCGTTGTGCTGGACGAAATGGTTGTCCCAGATCGCGATGTCGCCGACCTGCCAACGGCGCCGGACCGTGAATTCCGGGCGGATCGAGACCGATACGAGGAGTCGGAGAAGTGCTCGGCTCTCGTCTGCGGACAACTCGTTGATGTGAGAGGTGAACAGATCGTTGACGAACAACGCTTCGCGGCCGGTCTCGGGATGACGGATCACCAGGGGGTGCGTTGCCTCGGTTGTATCCGGCCGGGGGGAGATCCGATGTGTTGCGGTCAGACCGTACAAAGCCTCGCGGAGCGGGGCAGACAGCGCTTCGAGCGCGGCGTATTGGTTCGACCACAGCGTGTCACCACCTGCCGAAGGCAGCACCTGCATGTGCAGGATGGAGAACCGCGACGGCGCGGCCCGCCACGAGACATCGCAATGCCAGCGATTCGCCTGATAGGCACTTCCGTTGTCGGTGCCGATGACGCTGATCTCGCGATAGCCCTCGGCTTCGAGGTTGGCCAGATGCTGGTGCGGATACACGACTTCGCCGAAATGCTGAGAGAAGTCCCGGTGGACGGCCGGATCGACACCCTGGCCCGGGAAGAACAACACACAGTGCCGAGTGAGCGCGTCTCTGATCGTGCGGACGTCGGCGTCCGTCAGCGAGTCCAGACGTAGTCCGTGGATCTCGGCGCCGATGGTCCCCGTGAGGGGCACAACGGTCACAATGGGTTGTTCGAGCGTGGTCATCGATCGGGCCTCTCGACGCATGGCGGGCGGTTCAACGAGGGCCAAAGTAATTCCGAATAGTTAAGTTGGGTACGCATACGATCGGTGTGCGTCGAAGGGTTTACATCGGGCGGGTAGTCCGGTAGAGCTACGAATCCGGGAGGTCCGTACCGCGGCAATCGCCGCACGACTTCAGACTCGGGGTGGATGGTCGTGACGAGCCGACGGGGCCGGTACAGCTCAGGACAAGAAACACGACTGCTGCTCGTCGAGACAGCCGAACGTCTGTTCGCGGTGCGGGGATATCACGCGGTGACCTTGGGAGACGTCAGGGCGGCCGCGGGGCAGAACAATGCGTCGGTCGTCAGGTACTACTTCGGCTCGAAGGAGGGTTTGCTCACTGCGATCCTGGATCATCGCCTGCCTCGGATCAGCGCCTATCGCGGCGAGTTGATCCGAGAGTGGGTCGCGGTCGGCGCGACATTCACTGCGCGGGATGCATTGTGGTGTCTCGTCGAACCTTTGGCCGACAGCGTCCGCCGTGGCGAGTACTACGTGGCTCTGCTCGACAGGCTCCTCGAAGCGGAGGTCATCGGCGAGACCTTCACTGCGGCAGACCCCGGTGGCACCGCGAGTGGATTCGAGATCGACTTGGTACTGCGCGGCGTTATCTACGAACTTCCGGAAGGTGCACGAAGACAACGGATTGTCATGGTGTACACAAGTGTGCTCGGAACACTCGCGCAGTACATCCGCACAGGAACCGAACTGGCGCCGACCGAGGTGCCCGCACTCATCGATGCGTGGGAGGGATTACTCTGTGCGCCGACATCGGAGGAGACCCGCGGTATTCAGGCGGTGGCGCGGCGGTAGCGCCGATCAGTCGAGCTCGCGCACCATCGCGATGCGTGGCCACTGCCCGATGGCGCGTGCCCGTTCGTCGGCGAGGATCGCCTCCAGCTCGGGTGTGAGTTGGGAATCTTCCACGACCTCGAAGCCGATCCGCTCGTAGTACGGCGCATTCCAGGGTACGTCGCGGAAAGTGGTGAGGGACAGAATGGTACAGCCGCGATCGCGTGCCCACCCCGCGACGTGATCGATGAGCGCACGACCCACTCCGTGACGTGCGGCATCCGGGTGCACCGACACCTGCTCGATGTGGGCTGCGCCGTCCATGAGCTCTGCGATCAGATATCCCACAGGTCGGTTTGCCTCGTCCAGCCAGGCCCAGCACCGGCCTGCATCCACATAGGTTCGAAGCTCATCCAGGGTCGGCGGTTCGTCCTCGGCGACGAGCGTCATGCCGATGTCGGCGAACGGTTGTCCGGCAGCACGTTCGATGTCCTGCATGGCGCGGAGATCCAGCTCTGTCGCCAACCGGACGGGCGGTAACTCCTTGGCGAAATACAGTGACGAGTCGGCGTCGCCGTACAGCCCGAAACGTTCGGGCATCGGGTCGTACCCGGCCGCGGCATACATCGCGAGCGCCTCGGGTTGCTCGGTGCCGGTTTCCAGAACCGCTCGTCGACGACCTGCGTCGACCGCGGTGCGTTCGAGCGCCCCGAGCATCCGTCGTGCAATACCTCGCCGCCGTGCGTTGCTGCGCACATACATCCGTTTCAGCTCGGCGTCCCCGTCGCGCAGGCCGGCATGGGTGGCGTCCTTCGCTCGCCAGCCGCCGATGCCCACGGGCGTTCCGTCAGCGTATGCGACAAGGAAGACACCCTGTGGGGGAGCGAACTCGTCCGGCAGCAGTTCGGTGTGGTCGGGCCCACCGTAGCGCCGGACGTACTCGAGCTGGACCTCGCCGATGAGTTCCTGCGCGTCCGGGTCGTCGAGCGGACGGTGTTCGATCTGCACGTCAGGTTCGATCTGCACGTCAGGAGCGTACTCATTGCCGGACTGCCCGATGTTTGCACTCTCGCCGATCGGGCACCCATCGATGATGGCAAAGAACGTATTCGTCCTCGGCGTGACCGACCAGCAGCGTGAAGAGCTCGGCACGGTCAGCGACGCGGAAGAACTGAAGTTTCACGGATTGCTCGACTATCACACTCTTGTAGACCCCGACTCCTACGTGTTCGCGGACCTGCTCGACGAAGCGCGGCGCCAACTCGACGAGTTCCCCGGTAGCGTCGACGCGATCATCGCCCATTGGGACTTCCCGACCAGCGTTCTCGCCCCGATTCTCGCTGCCGAACGCGGGCTGCCCGCGCCGAGTCTGCGCAGTGTGCTCGAGTGCGAGCACAAGGCATGGAGCCGGCTGACCCAACGCGAGGTCATCCCCGAGTGTGTTCCGGCGTTTTCGATGTTCGACCCGTTCGATGACAACCCTCTCGAGACCCTCGAGCTCGACTTCCCGTTCTGGGTCAAGCCCGTGAAGTCCCACTCGTCACAGATGGGGTTCGAGATCCGCAACGCGGAACAGTTCGAGGCGGCACTCGAGGAGATCCGGGAGAACATCGGTTTGGTGGGGGACGCATTCGACGAAGTCCTGGCCATGGTCGACCTCCCCGATGAGCTGGGCGGCAGCGGAGGTAAGTCCTGCTTGGCCGAACAGATCATCACCGGTGTCCAGATTGCTCCGGAAGGGACGATGTTCCGCGGCGAATACCAGATCCACGGTGTGTTCGACATGCGCAAGGACGCGGAGGGGCACAGTTTCGATCGTCTCGACTATCCCGGGTCGTCCGTACCCGAGGCGGTGCAGGACCGCATGATCGACCTGACCGAGCGCTACCTGCGGCACATCGGATTCGACAACGGATGTTTCAACAGCGAGTTCATGTGGGACGAGAAGACGGACACGCTTTCGATCATCGAGGTGAACACACGAATCTCTCAGTCGCACAGCGACCTTTTCATCAAGGTGGACGGAACGTCCAACCACGAGGTGGCGATCGACATCGCGTTGGGCCGGAAACCACGTATCGTTCCGCGCCAGGGCAACTACGCGGTGGCGACCCAATGTCATATCGGCTACTACTCCGACGGAATCGTGCGGAAGATTCCAGGGGAAGACGACATCGCACGGCTCCTCGAACGAATCCCCGACACCGTCGTTTCCTTGAAGGTCGCTCCGGGCGATCGGCTCTCCGAGCTGCCGAACCAGGACGGGTACCGCACGAAGCTGGCGACCTTGTCCATCGGAGCCGGGTCTACCGACGAACTCGCGAAGTTCTTCGAGCTTGCCACCGAGCTGTTGCCCTTCGATATCGAACCCGTTCCGGAATAGGAGGGTCTGTATGCAGACCGTGACGTCATTTCCCCACGACGTGCGCGTCATCGAGAACACGTTCATCACGATGCCCGACGGAACGCGGCTCTCTGCACGGATCTGGCTGCCGGAGGACGCCGAGCGGAATCCGGTTCCTGCTGTGCTGGAATACATTCCATACCGTCATCGCGACACCACTCGCGCACGCGACGACCTGAACCACCCCTACATCGCAGGCCACGGGTATGCCAGCGTGCGGGTGGATCTGCGTGGCAGTGGCAACTCCGACGGAGTGCTCGAAGACGAGTACCTCCCGGCGGAACAGGACGACGCCTGTGTGGTGATCGACTGGCTCTCGAAACAACAGTGGTGCGACGGCAACGTCGGCATGATGGGGATTTCCTGGGGCGGTTTCAACAGCCTGCATGTCGCCGCGAAGCGGCCTCCGGCACTCAAAGCGATCATCACGGCGTCCGCCACCGACGATCTGTATGTCGACAACATGCACTACATGGGAGGGTGCCTGTTGTCCGACAATCTCTCCGAGGCAACCGTGATGTTCGCGTTCAACAGCATGGCGCCCGACCCGGAGATCGTCGGCGACAGGTGGCGCGACATGTGGCTGGAGCGACTGCGGGGAAGTGGCCTCTGGGTCGAGAAATGGCTCGAGCATCAGCATCGCGACGACTACTGGAAGCGCGCGTCGATCAACGAGAACTATTCCGATGTGGCGTGTCCGGTCTTCGCCGTCGGTGGCTGGGCGGACGGCTACACGAACGCCATCTTTCGCTTGATGGAGAATCTCGACGTGCCACGTAAGGGACTGATCGGTCCGTGGGGCCACAAGTACCCGCACCTGGGCGTCCCCGGCCCCGCGATCGGATTCCTCCAGGAAGTCGTGCGGTGGTGGGACCACTGGCTCAAGGGTGTGGACAACGGGGTCATGGACGAACCGATGTTGCGCATGTGGCGTCAGGACAGCGTCCCGCCGCATCCGTCCTACCCGGAACGACCCGGAACATGGATCGCCGAGCCGTGCTGGCCATCGCCGCAGGTGGAGGATCGTGAGTACACGATCACCCGGTTCGGCCTCGACCCTGAACTCGGTGCGGGAGAGTCGTCCGCGACCCGGGAGCTGACCGTGCGGTCGCCGATGAGTGTCGGGATGGCAGGCGGCAAATGGGCATCCTATGCCGCGACCCCCGACCTGCCGTCCGACCAGCGCGAAGAGGACGGCGGTGCCCTGGTGTTCGAAACGGATCCGCTCACCGAATCGCTCACCGTTGTGGGACTGCCGAAGCTCGACCTGACGGTGTCGGCCGACAAGCCTGTTGCCATGGTCGCGGCTCGGTTGAGCGACATCGCCCCTGACGGACAGGCCACTCGAGTGACCTACGGGCTGCTCAACCTCACACATCGGGACGGCAGCGCCGACCCGCAACCGGTCGAGCCCGGTCGCCGATACGAGGTGCGGGTCAAACTCAACGGCATGGCTCACGAGTTCCCGGCGGGACACCGTGTGAGGTTGTCGATCTCGACGTCGTACTTCCCACTCGTATGGCCGTCACCGGAGGCGGCGACGGTCACGTTGGTGACCGGCGACAGTCGGCTCATACTGCCCACCCGTCCCGGTCGTGTCGCCGAGGACGCGGCGCTTCGGCCGTTCGGGGAACCCGAGGCGGCCGAGCCGCTGAGCGTGACACAAGTCGAGACGGGCGAGCACCACTGGCGTACGACGCGGGACCTCGAGACTGCGGTGACAACCCTGGAGATCAAGGACGATCAGGGCGAGTTCGTCATCGATGAAACCGGAACCGTACTGCGGCGAGCCACCACCGAGTGGTTCAGTTTCCAGGGTAACGAGGTCGATTCGGCCCGCGGCGAGACCGAGACAGTGCGGTATCTGGGCCGGGGCGACTGGCAGACCGAGGTCAGGACACGCACGGTTCTCACCTCGACCCCCGAGGACTTCGTGATCACCGCCCAACTCGATGCGTACGAATTCGACCGTCTTCACGGCACAAGGCGCATCCACTCGGAGAACTGGAATCGCTCGATCCCTCGTCGCCTGGTATGAGTTTTCGTCGGCCCGGCCCGCCCTTGCAGGTCGGAACGGCAGGCAAGGCCGCGGGTGCTCGACCGGGTTACATGGCGGGGGGTGTCACCCCCTAGCATCGGAGCGGTGACACGGGAGCTTTCCACCGCCTACTGGCCGGACGTCGAACCCCACGGGGTGACGGTCGCGGTACCAGTGGGCGCGTTCGAACAGCACGGCCCCCACCTGCCCCTCGATACCGACACCCGCATCGCCGTGGCCGTGGCCGAGGCTTTGCCCGACGTTGCGCTCGCCCCGCCCCTTGCGTACGGCGCGAGTGGCGAGCACGAGGGGTTCGCGGGCACCGTGTCGATCGGCGCCGACGTCACCAAAGCGATGCTCGTCGAATACGGCCGCTCGGCATGCCGGTGGGCACAGCGGGTGCTGTTCGTCAACGGGCACGGCGGCAATGCGTATCCGCTGGCCGAGGCTGTCGCGCTGCTGCGTTACGAGGGCAGGGACGTCGCATGGTTGCCGTGCGCGGTTCCCGGTTCCGACGCGCACGCAGGCATCACCGAAACGAGCTTGATGCTGCATCTTGCTCCCGAAACGGTCGACATGAATCGTGCTGTAGCGGGCGCGACCGAATCGATCCGCACTTTGATGCCGCGGTTGCGCGAAGCCGGTATCGTTTCGGTGTCTGCGAACGGAGTGCTGGGTGATCCGGCCGGATCCACCGCCGAACTCGGGGCCGAGTTGTTCGCGAATCTGGTGGAGCGGGCGACCGCGCAGGTCGCCCGGTGGCAACCGGGGACGGAGGGGAGACTTCGGTGAGTCAGGCGACATCATCTCGGGTCGCGCACACTCGACTGGCCAGGCTTCCCGACGGCTTCGGGGTGCGTCTCGACCCGCGGGTACGCAAGTTCGCCGCTGGTCGTGTCCTGATCGGCGGTTCGCCCACTCGGATGCTCAAGCTCGCGCCCGCAGCGGCGTCGATGATCGACGGAGATTTCCTGAAAGTCGTCGATTCGCAGACGGCGGTGGTGGCGAGGCGTCTGCTGGACTCCGGTGTGGGAAACCCCCGGCCCGTCGTACTGCCGTCGATGTCCGACGTCACGGTGGTGATTCCCACCAAGGACAACGAAGCGGGCCTTCGTCGATTGCTACAGGCATTGCACGGCCACGAGGTCATCGTCGTCGACGACGGGTCCGATACTCCGATCAAGACGCCGGAGCGTGGCAAGGTTCGCGTGCTCCGCCACGATGTGTCGCGGGGTCCTGCCGCCGCACGGAACACCGGATTACGTGACGCATCAACGGAGTTCGTTGCGTTCCTCGATTCCGATGTCGTACCTCGGCTCGGATGGCTCGAAGCCGGACTCGGGCATTTCAGCGACCCGGCGGTCGCGTTGGTGGCCCCGCGCATCGTCGCACTCGACCCGGACAACGGCGCGCTCGCACGGTACGAGCACGCACGCTCGTCCCTGGATCTGGGCCGGCGCGAGGCCGCGGTGGTGGCGGGAGGTCCCGTCTCCTACGTCCCGAGTGCGGCTCTGCTCGTGCGCCGCGACGCCCTGGAGGCGTGCGGTGGATTCGACGAGTCGATGCAGGTCGCGGAAGACGTCGATCTGTGCTGGCGGCTGCAGGCCGACGGATGGCGACTGCGATACGAACCCATCGCGCGTGTCGCGCACGACCATCGGACCAAGTTCCGGAATTGGATCACTCGCAAGGCGTTCTACGGAACAGGCGCGGCTCCGCTGGCTGCCAGGCACCCCGGGTCGGTGCCGCCGATGGTGATGTCGATCTGGACGCTGCTCGCGTGTCTCGCACTGGCGACCTTCACCCGGATCGGAGTGGTCGGTGCACTGCTGACCCAGGTGGCGACGCTCGTGCGATTGCGCCGCATGTTCGCCGAGCTCGATCAGCCGACACGGATCGCCGCGGTCCTGACTGCTCAGGGGTTCGCAGGTGGTTTGTGGCAGGTCGCGTCGGCGGTATGCAGGCACTATTGGCCGGTGACGGTGGTCGCGTCGCTCTTTTCATCGAAGGTGCGGCGTGCTGTCCTGGCTTTTGCTGTGGCAGAGGGTATCTGGGACTGGATGGGGCACCGTGAAGAAGGTGGGATCGACCCGATCAGGTACGTTCTCTACAAGCGACTGGACGACCTGGCCTATGGCGCAGGGTTGTGGAAGGGTGTGATCGACGCCCGCGACCCGTCGGCGCTGATCCCCGACATCCGGAGCTGACATGGCCCCGCAGCGAGCCGACGTCGTGGTGATCGGCGGTGGCAGCTGCGGCTGCGTGGTCGCCGCAAGGCTGAGCGACGATCCCGAGCGTTCGGTGTTGCTGCTCGAAGCCGGCCGGGGATACGGTGCGGGGCACGCGCTTCCGCCGGAGCTGCGTTCTGCTGCAGAACTCCCGATCGGGCCCGAGAGTCATTGGGCTGCAGCGTATTCCGCGCGCCTCACGAAGGGGGTCGATGCGACTGTCGTGCGTGGCCGAGGCCTCGGAGGTTCCGGCGCGGTCAACGGCGCGTATTTCGTCCGTGCACGCCCGGGCGATTTCGAGTCATGGCCACGATCCTGGTCGTACGACGAGGTACTCCCGCATTTTCGGGCGATCGAATCGGATGCCGACTTCCCGGGCGGGATACACGGCAGCGATGGCCCCATCCCGGTCGTGCGCACGCCGCAGGACCGGCTCCACCCGGCTTCCGCGGCATTCCACGACGCAGCAGTGGCTGCCGGGCACCGGCCGGTCGCCGATCTCAATGCGCCGGGGCCGGTGGGGGTCGGGTGCGTGCCGATGAATGTGCGCGACGGCGTACGCCACGGCCCCTCGCTCGCCTATCTCGCACCCGTGATGGACCGGCCCAACCTTTCGGTGCGAACGGGAGCGAAGGTCGTCCGGATCGTACTGTCGAAGGGGCGCGCGACCGGGGTCGAGGTCGTGGACGGTGCGAGTGTCCGGAGGATCGACGCCGGGCACGTCGTCGTGTGTGCGGGCGCAGTGTGCTCGCCGCAGCTCTTGATGCTGTCGGGGATCGGACCTGAGCCCCGACTGCGGCGCCTGGGAATCGACGTCGTCCACGATCTTGCCGGAGTGGGGGAAGGATTCAGCGATCACCCCGAAATCGCCGTACCGTACCGATATCGGGACGGCATCCCGATGCGGGCACCGCTGTTGGAAACCGTGCTGCACACCGAGACGCTCGAATTCCGCGCATACACGGTGCCGTTCGGTGTGGCGATACCCGGCAGCGGCATTGCCGACCCGGTGCTCGGTGTTGTGCTCACACGGCCACGTAGTCGCGGAAGCGTGATGCTGGATCCGCAGGATCCGTCTGCGCCGCCCGTACTCGACTACCGCTATCTCGCGCACCCCGACGACCGCGCCACGCTGCGCGACGGTGTCTGCACTGCCGTCGACCTTCTGACAGACATGACGGATGTCGTTGCACCTGGCAGTGTCGCTGTCGAAGCAGGGGAGCGAGGACCCAGCGACGCGTGGCTCGCATCGCACCTGGGAACGTCGCTGCATCTGTCCGGCACGTGCCGCATGGGAGACGACGAGCGCTCTGTGGTCGACGAGAGATGCAGAGTCCACGGCATCGACGGGCTGAGCGTCGTCGACACCTCGGTGTTCCCCGAAGTGCCCAGTCGCGGCCCGCACGCGACCGCGGTGATGTTGGCCCACCGAGTCACAGCCGAACCGAACCGAGGATCCGGCCACACACTTCTGCTGTGATTCGGACTACAGTGGCCGCATGGAGGACGCTGCCGGATGACCGTTCGTGAGACCGCGACGACCAGCCCTGCGACGACGAACCCGTGGGTGGCGCTGCCCCCGGGGGAGGATGCAGCTGCGCATGCGCGAGCGGTGCTCCGCGCACACGGCACGATTGTCGGTGCGGCCGGAGAGGGCCGGCCCGACGGAGTGCGATCGATCGTGCACGACTCGTGGCTCCGGAGTCTGCAGCGGGGAATCGACCCCGATCTGGTCGCGCAGCCTGCGCTCCTCACCGGACACGATCTAGAGCAGTACCGTGCCGGCCATCCGATGGCACTCATCCGCCCGGTGGTGCGCAAGCTCCTCGTCGAGGATGCCGCCGACAGCGGTCTGCTCGTCGCCATCAGCGACGGACAGGGCCGGCTGCTGTGGGTGGAGGGTGATCACAGCGCGCGCGACCGCGCGCAGACCATGAGTTTCGTCGAGGGTGCGGACTGGAGCGAGGATCGCGTGGGCACCAACGCCCCGGGAACTGCCTTGGCACTGGATCATTCGGTGCAGATCTTCGCGGCCGAGCATTTCAATCGCGCGGTGCACGAGTGGAGTTGTTCGGCTGCGCCCGTGCACGACCCGGCCAGCGGCAGGATTCTCGGGGCCATCGACATCACCGGCGGCTCGCGGGTGGCGGTCCCGGAAGTCCTGCAGCTGGTCCGCGCGACCGTGGCTGCAGCCGAAGCCGAGCTTCGGCTGCACATGATGACCTCGCCGCACCTGTTCGCCTCCTCGGCACCGCGACTCGACACATTCGGCTCGGGCAGGCCGACTCTCCGCAACAGCGACGACCGGATTCACCTGTCGCAGCGGCACGCCGAGATCCTGCTGATCCTCACAGACCATCCCGAAGGGCTGAGTTCGGACCGGCTCGCAGTATTGCTCGACGAGAACGAGCTGGACTCCGTCACGATTCGAGCCGAAATGTCCCGTCTGCGGAAGGTACTCGGATCGGAGCATCTCGGGTCTCGGCCGTATCGGTTGCTCACGGAACTGGACACGGACGTAACGGAAGTGCGCCGCGCGCTCGATCGCGGTGACGCCGAGTCGGCCGTCCGTCTCTACAGTGGCCCGGTGCTGCCGGGTTCCGATGCGCCGGGCATCGTGGAGATCCGCGAGGATCTGCGCACCCGGGTGCAGGCAGCATTGCTGCGGGGCGGTGACCCGGGTCTGCTTGCCCGGTGGACAGCCTCGATACACGGACGTGACGATCTGGCGGCGTGGTCGGCGTATCTGACCACCCTCGCTCCGACTTCTCCGCAGTACGCACAGGTCAAGGCAAAGATCGATCGATTGGATCTGCGGCTCGCAACGTAGTTGCAACCTCGGCGATCGTAGTGTTTCGAATCACACCACCCGGCCATACGACGCTGTAGGAGATGCACCATGACCGTGTACTCGCGCCCCGGTTCACCCGACGCCCTGATGTCCTTCCAGTCCAGGTACGACAACTGGATCGGGGGTCAGTGGGTCGCGCCGGTGAAGGGAGAGTACTTCGAGAACGTCACCCCGGTGACCGGCCAGGTGTTCACCGAGGTTGCCCGCGGCACCGAGGAGGACATCGAACTCGCCCTGGATGCCGCCCACGCCGCCGCACCGGCGTGGGGCAAGACCTCGCCCGCCGAGCGCGCCGTGATCCTCAACAAGATCGCCGACCGCATCGAGCAGAACCTCGAATCCATCGCGCTCGCCGAGTCGTGGGACAACGGCAAGCCGATTCGTGAGACCCTCAACGCGGACATTCCGCTCGCGATCGACCACTTCCGCTATTTCGCGGGTGCGATTCGTGCGCAGGAAGGTTCGATCTCGGAGATCAACTCCGACACCGTCGCCTACCACTTCCACGAGCCACTCGGCGTCGTCGGTCAGATCATTCCGTGGAACTTCCCGATTCTCATGGCCGTATGGAAGCTTGCGCCCGCTCTGGCCGCAGGCAACGCGATCGTCCTCAAGCCTGCCGAGCAGACTCCCGCGTCGATTCTTCACCTGGTTTCGATCATCGGCGATCTGCTGCCCCCGGGCGTGCTGAACATCGTCAACGGGTTCGGTGTCGAGGCCGGGAAGCCGCTCGCGTCGAGTCCCCGCATCCGCAAGATCGCGTTCACCGGCGAAACCACGACCGGACGCCTGATCATGCAGTACGCGTCGCAGAACCTCATCCCCGTCACGCTCGAACTCGGCGGCAAGAGCCCCAACATCTTCTTCTCCGATGTCCTCTCGGCGAACGACGACTACCAGGACAAGGCCCTCGAAGGCTTCACGATGTTCGCCCTCAACCAGGGCGAGGTGTGCACGTGCCCCTCGCGTGCCCTCATCCAGCAGGACATCTTCGACGACTTCCTGTCGCTCGCGGCGGTCCGCACCAAGGCGGTCAGGCAAGGCGACCCGCTCGACACCGACACGATGATCGGTGCGCAGGCGTCCAACGACCAGCTGGAGAAGATCCTGTCGTACATCGAGATCGGCAAGAGTGAGGGTGCCAAGGTCATCACCGGTGGTGAGCGGGCCGACCTCGGCGGCGATCTCTCGGGTGGCTACTACGTGCAGCCCACGATCTTCCAGGGCGACAACTCGATGCGGATCTTCCAGGAGGAGATCTTCGGTCCGGTCGTGTCGGTCACGTCGTTCGGTGACTTCGACGACGCGATCAAGATCGCGAACGACACGCTCTACGGTCTCGGCGCAGGCGTGTGGTCGCGCGACGGTGGCGTCGCCTACCGTGCCGGTCGCGAGATCCAGGCGGGCAGGGTGTGGACCAACACCTACCACCAGTACCCCGCACATGCCGCATTCGGTGGATACAAGCAGTCGGGCATCGGTCGCGAGAACCACCACATGATGCTCGATCACTACCAGCAGACGAAGAACCTCCTCGTGTCCTACGCCCCGAAGGCGCAGGGATTCTTCTGACCCGACCCCGGCGCCTGCCACGCTCCGGCGGGGCGGGCGCCGGTTCCATGCGCCCGAGATATCCATCCGCCGACAACGGGAGGTTCACATGCCCGCTCCGCTTCGCGTGATCGCGACGGGAAGTGCCGTCGATCTGCTTCGACGATTGTCGAATCGGTCCGGGGCGCTCATGATGCACCAATCCGGCGGCTGCTGCGACGGATCTGCGCCGATGTGTTATCCCGACGGCGATTTCATCGTCGGCGACCGTGATGTACTGCTCGGTGTCCTCGATCTGCGGCTCGAAGTGGGAGAGATCGCCCCCGATCTTCCGTCCGGCGAAGACGCGGTTCCGGTGTGGATCTCGGGTTCGCAGTTCGAGGCGTGGAAACACACGCAACTCGTCGTCGACGTGGTGCCCGGACGTGGGTCCGGATTCAGCTTGGAGACCCCCGAAGGCCTCCGATTCCTCAGTCGAGGGCGCGCTTTCACCCCCGAGGAACACGTGTTGTTCGACGACGAGCAACTCCTGCTCGGCAAGCACTGGGACGCGGGCGTTCGGCCGGTGCCTGCTACCGAGCCGCTCGTGGTCGCGACGGCCGCCGACGCCTGTCCCGTACCGGGAGCGACGCCACCGGCATAACGTCGTTCGACACGGACACCGCGTCGCCGCGCCTGACGAGACGGAATGCGCGACGATGTGGGTCCGAACCGTCGACGAACGCGGAGGTGATGCTGATGACGACCTATCGTCAGCGATTGGCGGGGACCACCTACGAGTTCCACGGATTGGTCGATCTCCTCGCGAAAGCAACGCCGCGCAGATCCGGGGACGAACTCGCCGGGTGCGCTGCCGGGACGGAAGCCGAACGCGTCGCCGCGCAGTGGGCCCTCGCCGAGGTTTCCCTCGGCACGTTCCTCACCGAGACAGTCGTGCCGTACGAGAGCGACGAGGTCACCCGGCTGATCCTCGACCGGCACGACGCCGACTCGTACCGCCCCGTCGCGCACCTGTCCGTCGGTGCCCTGCGCGACTGGCTGCTCGATTCTGCCTCCAGGCCCGGTGCCGCTTCTGTCCTTGCTTCCATCTCGCGGGGACTGACGCCCGAAATGGTCGCGGCTGTCAGCAAACTCATGTCGAATCAGGATCTCGTCGCGGTCGCCCGCGTGATCGAGGTCACCTCTGCTTTCCGCACGACCATCGGGTTGCCCGGACGCCTCTCGACCCGTCTGCAGCCCAACCATCCCACCGATGATCCGCGAGGTATCGCCGCGGCGACCCTCGACGGTCTGCTCCTCGGATGCGGCGATGCCGTCATCGGCATCAATCCCGCCACCGACTCGCGACACGCAACGTCGGAGCTGCTGCACCTGCTCGATGACATCCGCATACGGTTCGGCATCCCGATGCAGTCGTGCGTGCTCTCGCATGTCACCACCACGGTCGCTCTGATCGAGGCGGGCGCACCCGTGGACCTGGTGTTCCAGTCGATCGCGGGCACCCAGGGCGCCAATACCGGATTCGGAATAGATCTGAGTCTGCTCAGCGAGGCGAACGCCGCGGGCAGGTCGCAAGAACGCGGGACCGTCGGTGACAACGTGATGTACTTCGAAACCGGGCAGGGCTCGGCGTTGTCGACGGGGGCCCACCTGGGGACGGACGGCAGGCCCGTCGACCAGCAAACCCTCGAGACGCGAGCGTATGCGGTGGCGCGCGAATTCGATCCACTGCTCGTCAACTCTGTCGTGGGCTTCATCGGTCCCGAGTACCTCTACGACGGCAAGCAGATCATCAGGGCCGGCCTCGAAGACCACTTCTGCGGCAAGCTGCTCGGCCTGCCCATGGGGGTCGACGTGTGTTATACCAACCATGCCGAGGCCGACCAGGACGACATGGACACGTTGCTCACCCTGCTCGGTGTCGCCGGGGTGTCCTTCGTGATCACGGTGCCCGGCGCCGACGATGTCATGCTCGGATACCAATCTCTGTCTTTCCACGACGCGTTGTACGCGCGGAGAGTTCTCGGGCTCCGCGCCGCGCCGGAGTTCGAATCGTGGTTGCAGGGTCTCGGCATGGCCGACGACGCGGGTCGCATCCTGCCGGTCGATGTCGCATCGTCGCCGTTGCGTGCACTCACCGGAGATGTGACGTGAGCGCGATCGGTCCCCGCAGTAGCTGGGGCGACCCCAGTAGCTCGGGTGGTCCCGGTGGCGCGGGCGACTTCTGGACGGCGCTGCGCACGTCGACGCGGGCACGCATCGGGCTCGGCCGCGCCGGCGATGCCCTCTCCACGCCCAGGGTTCTGGAGTTCCGCGCCTCGCACGCAGAGGCGCGCGACGCAGTGCACCGTGAACTCGATGTCGCCGCGTTGACGCAGCAGGTGGAGGACGCGGATCTCGGTTCACCGGTGCTCGTGGCGAGCCGGGTCCGGGACCGCAACGAGTATCTGCGTCGCCCCGATCTCGGACGGCTCCCCGGCAACCTGGCGCACCTGCCTACCGCAGGCGCCGACGTCGGACTCGTTCTTGCCGACGGGCTTTCGGCTCATGCGCTCGAAGCGCACGGCGTACCCACGGCCCGGGCAATCGTGGACGCGCTGCCGCGCCACCTGTCGGTTGCATCCCCGGTGATCGCGACGTCGGCGAGGGTCGCGCTCGGTGACCATATCGGTGCCGCGCTCGGTGTGCAGACCGTGGTGGTTCTCATCGGTGAGCGCCCGGGACTGTCGTTCGCCGACAGCCTCGGTGTCTACCTGACGCATCACCCCCGGCCGGGTCGTTCCGACTCCGAGCGCAATTGTGTGTCGAACGTGCATCCTCCGGATGGTCTCGGGCACTCGCAAGCCGCGCGGGTGGTGGCGAACCTGGTCGGCGGAGCACGGCGCTTGGGGCGCTCGGGCATCGATCTCGAGGACACCAGTGTGCGCGACGTGGCGCAGGGTGGCAGCCCCGGTCTCGGACCCGGTGGGTGAGAATCGAGGCCGAACCGGTCCCGGTTCATACGTGAGGCGGGTTCGGCCCGCCTGGTCAGAGCCCCGACGGGGCGACGAGGAGTGAGATATGGCCTTCGCGGGCAACGTGGACGAGTTGGCACTGCTGCAGACGGTGCGGTTGAAGAAGCAGGTTTCTGCGGAGGTGCTGGCCGCGCATCTGGGTGTGTCGGTCTCGTCGGGGCAGGCGGCGCTCGCAGCGCTCGTCGAGCAAGGTAAAGCTGCATCGTCGGACGGCGGTGTCTCGCTGACCGACAAAGGCTTCGCGGAGCTGTCCGACCAGCTCGATGCGGAGCGTGTGTCCATCGACGAAGATTCGATCGCGGAGCTGTTCGAGCAGTTCGGCCCGCTCGACGAAACGCTGTCGAAGCTGCTCGAAGACCCGGATTCCGACGGCTTCCTCGACGCGTTGCTCGACGTCGATCGGAAGGCTCAGAACCTGTTCGACGACGTGTCGGCATTCGTTCCTCGTCTGTCGCGATACCAGGATCTCTTCGCGGAGGCGCTCGAGAAGATCAAGGGCGGCTCACTGGCGTGGGCGACCGCGGGCAGTATCGACTCGTACGCGACGGTGTGGCGGGAGATGCGCGCCGAGCTCGAAGGGGCATCCGGGAACTGACCGGAGATAGTTCGTTCGACTCACTATGTGACGCTTTTCACAGCCACCCCCTTTCGGGGGTGGTGTGGGGGTGAGGCGGATCACTAGTTTTCCTCCCAATCCGCGGCGACGTAGCCGACCGCGGTCAGGACGGACAACGGAGGATCCACGTGACCACTGTGTCGACACCCGGGGCGGGCGAGCCCTCAGCGGAACAGGCGGTGGAGGCCGGTCGTCCCGGTCCCACTGCCACCGCATCAACCGGTAACGGGGGAGGGCCGGGTATACGTCGTGTCGCGATTGCGAGCTGCATCGGCACGACGATCGAGTTCTACGACTTCTTCATCTACGGCACTGCCGCAGCGCTCGTGTTCCCCACCGTGTTCTTCCCCGCGCTCGGTGCCACCGCCGGCACAGTTGCGTCGTTCGCTACCTTCGCGGTGGCGTTCGTCGCCCGCCCTGTCGGAGCCATGCTCTTCGGTCACTTCGGCGACCGCATCGGCCGCAAGAAGACGCTCGTCTCGACCCTTCTCCTCATGGGCATCGCGACGCTGCTCATCGGCCTTCTGCCCGGTGCCGACACCATCGGTGTCGCGGCTCCGATCATCCTCGTGCTTCTGCGGTTCGCACAGGGCTTCGCGGTCGGTGGTGAATGGGCCGGTGCCACACTGCTGACCGCCGAATATGCCCCGCCGGGCAAACGCGGGCTCTACGCGATGTTCCCGCAGCTCGGTCCGGCTATCGCGTTCGCGCTCTCGAGCGGAACCTTCCTTTTCACCGGTCTCGCGTTGGGCGACACCAACGAGGCGTTCCTCACCTACGGGTGGCGGATCCCGTTCCTGTTCAGCATCGTTCTCGTCGCGATCGGCCTCTACATGCGCCTCGCTATCGAGGAGACACCGGTGTTCCGCGCCGAGACAGAAGCCCGCGCCGCCGAGCCCGAGCAGAAGCGCTCCCTGCCCTTCCTGGACGCCCTGCGCCACCAGACGAAGGAAATCCTCCTCTCGGCCGGTGCTCTCGCGATCATGTTCGCTTTCTTCTACATGGGCACCGCCTACCTCACGAGTTACGCGACGTCGACTCTCGGCTTCGACCGGCCGTTCGTTCTCATGGTGGGAATCGCATCATCGGTGGTCTTCGGTGCGGCGATCGTGCTGTCTGCGCTCTACTCCGACCGGTTCGGCCGGAGGCGCGTGATCATGGTGTCGTGCGGATTCTCCGTTGTCTGGGCTCTGGCACTGTTCCCGCTGCTCGACACGGGCTCCCCGGTCGCGTTCGTCGTAGGCATGATGGTCACCCTCGCGATCTTCGGTATCGCCTACGGACCGTGCGGTGCGCTGCTGCCCGAGATGTTCCACACCCGGTACCGCTACACCGGCGCCGGACTCGGCTACAACCTCGCCGGTGTGCTCGGCGGCGCCATCCCGCCGATGATCGCCGCCCCGCTCGCGGCTGCGTACGGCGGTATCGCGATCGGCGTCATGCTCATGGTGATCGGTCTCGTGAGCTTCGTCTGCACCGCGGCCCTCGTCGAGACCCGCGACCGAGCGCTCTAGGAGCGGGCGCCTTCCCCGAGGTCCTCGGGGAAGGCGCTGTCAGTCGTCAGCAGCTGTCCAGAATCCGCACACCTGCGGCCGTGAAAAGACGAGGATGGTGGAAGAACCCGTCTGTCCGGCCGCGCCCACCGCAGGAGAGTCATCATGACCGGTATCGCCACCCCCGCACTGCCCAGCTACGACTCCGGGGCATGGGATGTCCCATTGCTGGGCGACACCATCGGCGACAACCTCGACCGCACCGTCGCCCGGCACGGCGACCGCGACGCACTCGTAGAGCGAGCCACCGGCCGGCGCTGGACATACTCCGAGTTCGCCGCCGAGGTCGACACCCTGGCCCTCGGACTGCTGCGCGCGGGAATCGGCAAAGGCGACCGTGTCGGAATCTGGGCTCCCAACTGCGCCGAATGGACGTTCGTGCAGTATGCCACCGCCAAGATCGGCGCGGTGCTCGTCAACATCAACCCCGCGTATCGCTCGCACGAACTGCAGTACGTGCTTGCGCAGGCGGGCATCCGGATGCTGATCTCCGCACCGGAGTTCAAGACCTCCGACTACGCCGCGATGATCGATCAGGTGCGAGGTGAGTGCCCAGACCTCGAGCAGGTCGTACTGATCGGCCGTTCGGAGTGGGACGAGCTCGTCGCCGGGGGTCGGGCGGCGCTGAAAACCGATCGGTCACCGCTCGATGCAGCCCGGACGGAACTGTCCCCCGACGACGCGATCAACATTCAGTACACGTCCGGAACCACCGGATTTCCCAAGGGGGCGACCCTCAGTCACCACAACATTCTCAACAACGGATTCTTCGTCGGGGAGCTGTGCCACTACACCGAGCAGGACAAGGTGTGCATCCCCGTGCCGTTCTACCATTGCTTCGGCATGGTCATGGGCAACCTCGCGTGCACGAGTCACGGTGCGACCATGGTGATTCCCGCGCCGGCGTTCGATCCGGCCGCCACCCTCGCGGCCGTCGCCGAAGAACGCTGCACGTCGTTGTACGGCGTGCCGACGATGTTCATCGCCGAACTCGCCGACCCGTCCTTCGACACCGTCGATCTGTCCTCCCTGCGCACCGGCATCATGGCAGGCTCGCCGTGTCCGACGGAAGTGATGAAGCAGGTCATGGAGCGAATGGGCATGAGCGAGGTGTCCATCTGTTACGGGATGACCGAGACGTCGCCGGTGTCGCTGCAGACCCGCAGTGACGACACCATCGAGCAGCGCGTGTCCACCGTCGGGAGGGTCGGACCGCACATCGAGGTCAAGATCGTCGACCCCGCGACCGGGCTCACCGTGCCGCGCGGTGAACCGGGGGAGCTGTGCACGCGCGGATACTCGGTGATGCTGGGGTACTGGGAGCAGGCGGAGAAAACTGCAGAAGCCATCGACACGGCGCGCTGGATGCACACGGGCGATATCGGAGTGATGGATTCCGACGGCTACGTGTCCGTCACCGGCCGGATCAAGGACATGGTGATCCGCGGCGGCGAGAACATCTATCCGCGTGAGATCGAAGAATTCCTCTACACACACCCCGATATCCTCGATGCCCAGGTCGTGGGTGTTCCGGATGAGAAGTACGGCGAGGAACTGATGGTGTGGGTGCGCTTGCGCGAGGGCGCCGATGCGTTCGACGCCGACGCGCTGCGCGAATTCTGCACCGGCAAACTCGCGCACTACAAGATCCCACGTTATGTCCACATCGTCGACGAGTTCCCCATGACGGTCACCGGCAAGATCCGCAAGGTCGAGATGCGTGAGGTGTCGGTCGCGCTCCTCGAGGAGGCCGATCGCAGGTGAACCCGTTGCGGCCCGAGATCGCGCTGTCCTGGAAGCGTTCCGAGCTGAGCGGTCTTGATCCGGGGCACCTTCCCGAGCCCACACTGCTGGGCCCATCCGACACCTCCGGTCGGCTGCGCAGCGCGGCTCGGCCGGTGCTCGACGAACTCGGTGTGCAACTGTCCGGGACCGAGTGCTGCATCATTCTGGTCGATCGTGACTGCCGGATCGTGACCCGCGTGTTCGACTCTGCAACCATGCAACGTGCCATGGACGATCTCGGTGTTCTTCCCGGCGCGGAGTTGAGTGAAGAGACGTTCGGCACGAATGCGCTCGGAACGCCGCTCGAGGTGAGGCAAGGGCTCGTCGTGCACGGGGAGGAACACTTTCTCGAGCCGCTCAAGGGATTCAGCTGCTACGGCCATCCATTGGTCCACCCCGTCACCCGCAGGATCGAGGGCATTCTCGACATCACGGCGGTCGGGAAGACCGCGAATCCCCTGTTCGCGCCAGTTGTGGCCCGCGCGGCACGCGATATCGAAGCGCGCCTGCTCGAGAGTGCCCGCGAAGCGGACCAGCGAGTGGTCGAGGCATTCCAACGCGCGGCGCAGCGGCGCGGGCTCGCCGTTGCGGCGATGGGCGAGGACATCATGCTCACCAACAAGGCCGCCGTGGATCTGCTCGTTCCGGCGGATCATGCAGCGTTGCGCGCGATCGCGATGGACCTACCCTCCGGTGAGTCGCGAACCATGGACTTCGCACTCACCGCGGGTGGTCGCACCACCCTGAGGGTCGACCGCATTCCCGGTATCGACGGCAGCGCGCTGTTCCTCCTCGACGCCACAGGAGACCGGAAGCCGGTGCGTCGAACTGCGGTGGCCCAGACCACGTCGAGCAGTCTCCGAGGCGAGCTCGGGCGTGCCCGCGCCGGCGCCGGCAGCGTTGTCGTCGTCGGCGAACCCGGCAGCGGACGTACCTGGGCGGCCCGTGAATTCTCGGGCCACAGTGGAATTTTCGTCGACGCTGCGCGCATCGTCGCACAAGGGCAACGGGAGTGGTCGGCAGCGCTGCTGGCGACCGTCGACGGGGCAACGAGCGAGGACGTGGTGGTGGTCGAGCATGTGCACTCGGCTCCGGACCCCGTCCTGGGATTGCTCGTCTCCGTGCTGGAATCGGGACCGAGATTCGTGTTCACATCGGACCCCCTCGACACGGTGCGCGAGCCGGTCCGTGAACTCCTCGCACGATGCGCCAGGCAAGTGCGAATTCCTGCACTGCGCCAACGTATCCGGGAGATCGGCGACCTCGCGGCGGCACTTGCAGATGAGCTCGGCAGACCCGACATCCGTCTCGGTCCGGGGGCGGTCGCGGCGCTGGCAGGTCGTTCGTGGCCGGGCAACCTCGCCGAACTCCGCGCGGTGCTCGCCGGAATTCCGGAACGTGAGTCGTCGCTGCCGCTCCGCGCCGAAGATCTCGCACCGGAATACCGCAGCAGCGGCCGAGTGGCGAAACTCGGTGGCCTCGAACGCGCCGAACGTGAAGCAATCATCGACGCGTTGCGCGACAGCGGCGGGAACAAGGTTCATGCCGCGGCGCGACTCGGTATCAGCCGCACCACGCTGTACAGCCGGATCAAGGCACTCGGCATCGTCTGACGTCGTGACGGGCCCTGGCGAGTGTCCAAACCTTGGACAGTTCGGAGACACCCCTCCGGGGAAGTATGACTCGTGTCACACTACTTCTGGAGGTTCGTATGACTGCCGTGGCCGAATACACCGTCGCCCCGCGCGTCCGAGAGTTCCTTTCCGCAACCCGACGCCTCTACATCGGCGGCGAGTTCGTCGATGCTGCGTCGGGTCGCGTGTTCGCCACCTGCGACCCCGCCAACGGCGACAAGCTCGTCGACGTCGCTCACGGCGGCCCGGAAGACATCGACCGAGCCGTCCGCGCGGCCCGCTCCGCATTCGACCACGGTCCGTGGCCGAGCATGAAGGCAGCCGAACGTGAGCGGATGATCTGGCGGGTAGGCGATCTGCTGACCGAGCGCGCCGAGGAATTCGGTCAGCTCGAAGCACTCGACAACGGCAAATCTGCTGCGATCGCTGCGGCGGTCGATACGGCCTGGTCCGCCGACATCTTCCGTTACTACGCGGGCTGGGCCACCAAGATCGAGGGCAGCACCGTCAACGTGTCGATGCCGTTCGTGCCCGGCGGCGAATTCCACGCCTACACCCTGCGCGAACCGGTCGGCGTGTGCGGACTGATCGTGCCCTGGAACTTCCCGCTTCTCATGGCCGCGTTCAAACTTGCGCCTGCGCTCGCAGCAGGCAACACCGTCATCCTCAAACCGGCCGAGCAGACACCGCTGACCGCACTGCTCCTCGCCGAAGTGTTCGAGGAGGCCGGCTTCCCGCCCGGCGTCGTCAATGTCGTGACGGGGTTCGGAGATGCGGGCGCCGCGCTCTCCGCGCATGACGGGGTGGACAAGATCGCGTTCACGGGCTCCACAGAGGTCGGGAAGAAGGTCGTCGATGCCGCGAAGGGCAACCTGAAGAAGGTTTCGCTCGAACTCGGCGGCAAGAGCCCCAACATCGTGTTCGCCGACGCGGATTTCGACGCGGCGGTCGCAGGGTCGCTCGATGCATGGTTGTTCAATCACGGTCAATGCTGTGTCGCAGGAACGCGCCTGTTCGTCGAGCGGCCCATCTTCGATCAGTTCACCGAGGCGATGGCCGATGCCGCGAGCAAGGTGAAGATCGGTCCGGGCATGGATCCGGCCACCCAGCTCGGACCCCTGGTCTCGCAAGAACAGCTGGATCGCGTCACCGGCTTCCTGCGCGAAGGCCTGACCGACGGAGCACGTGCGCTGACCGGCGGACAACGCTGGGGTGACAAGGGCTTCTTCGTCGAACCGACCGTCCTCGTCGATGTACGGCCCGAGTTCAGTGTGGTGCGAGAAGAGATCTTCGGACCGGTCGTCTCCGCGATGCCCTTCGATGCCGAAGGTGGTATCGACGCTGCCGCCAACGACTCGATCTACGGTCTCGCCGCGGGGATCTGGACACGTGACCTGTCGAAGGCCCACCGCACTGCCCGCCGGCTGAAAGCCGGATCGGTGTGGGTCAACCAGTACAACGGCTTCGATACCGCCATGCCCTTCGGCGGGTTCAAGCAGTCGGGCTGGGGACGCGAACTCGGCGCGAGCGCGATCGACCTCTACACGCAGACCAAAGCTGTGAACATTGCGCTCTGAACCCGAAGGCGCCCCGAATCCCACACGTGCTGAAACAACAGCGAGACAACGGAGGACGAGATGAAGACCAAAGCCGCAGTACTGCTCGAAGCGGGCAAGCCGTTCGAACTGATGGAGCTCGAACTCGACGGACCCGGCCCAGGAGAGGTCCTGATCAAGTACACCGCTGCGGGCCTGTGCCACTCCGATCTGCATCTGACCGACGGAGACCTCCCACCGCGCTATCCGATCGTCGGGGGCCACGAAGGATCCGGCATCATCGAGGAGGTCGGTCCCGGAGTCACCAAGGTCAAGCCCGGAGACCACGTGGTGTGCAGCTTCATTCCCAACTGCGGAACGTGCCGATACTGTTCGACGGGCCGTCAGAACCTGTGCGACATGGGCGCGACCATCCTCGAAGGATCGATGCCCGACGGATCCTTCCGATTCCATTCGGGCAGCACTGATTTCGGAGCCATGTGCATGCTGGGCACGTTCTCCGAGCGGGCCACGATCTCGCAGCACTCGGTGGTCAAGGTCGACGACTGGCTGCCCCTGGAGACCGCTGTCCTCGTCGGCTGCGGTGTACCGTCAGGATGGGGCACCGCGGTGTACGCCGGTGATGTGCGTGCCGGCGACATCGTCGTCATCTACGGCATCGGAGGCCTCGGGATCAATGCCGTCCAAGGCGCGGTCCACGCCGGAGCGAAGTACGTCGTGGTGGTCGACCCCGTCGAGATGAAGCGCGACGCTGCCCTGAAGTTCGGAGCAACGCATGCTTTCTCCACCGCAGCGGAGGCCGCGGAGAAGGTCAACGAGTTGAGTTGGGGACAGGGTGCCGATGCCGCGCTGATCCTGGTGGGCACCGTCGACGAGGAAGTCGTGTCGGCGGCAACCGCGGTCATCGGCAAGGGTGGCACGGTGGTGATCACCGGCCTGGCCGATCCCGAGAAACTCACCGTGCACGTGTCCGGCACCGACCTGACGTTGTTCCAGAAGACCATCAAGGGCTCGCTGTTCGGTTCGGCCAACCCGCAATACGACATCGTGCGGCTGCTGCGCCTCTACGACGCGGGACAACTGAAACTCGACGAGCTGGTCACCACCCGGTACACACTCGACGAGGTCAATCAGGGATACCAGGATCTGCGGGACGGCAAGAACCTTCGAGGTGTGATCATCCACGCCTCGTGATCAGGTCCCGTCCCCGCAACTTTCGGTAGTCGATCTTCCGAATTCGCCCCGTAGTCACTACGTGGACGCACACACTGGAAGACAGTTCGTCGCGGCAAGATCATCTACGAGAGGAGCGCGCGATGTTCTGGGAAATCGTCGGCACCATAATTTTCGGTGCGGTCATCGGTGTGCTGGCCCGGCTCGTGATCCCGGGCAAGCAGTCGATGGGCATGATCATCACGGTCATCATCGGCATCGTCGGCGCCCTCATCGGTTACTGGGTCTGGGGCGCGATCTCGTCGGAAGGTAACGAGGACACAGGTGGTATCGACTGGATCCGCTGGATTATCAGTATCGCGGCCGCAGTGGTCCTTACCCTGATCTACACATCGATGACCAGGGCGAGGAGTTGATCTACAACGCTTGACGGCATCGAGCCGATGGCCCCGCCGGAGAAGTCCGGGTCGGGGCCATCGTCGTCTTCGAGGACATGCCGCGCACCGGGCCACGGGAGGTGAGCAGAACCGCACCATCGCACCGTGCCCCACCGGCACAATGGACGCACAGGAAGGCGACGACATGAGCATGATCCCGGGACCCGCATGGTTGTTCTGCCCCGCAGATCGCCCGGAGCGCTACGGCAAGGCCGCCGCGACCGCAGATGTCGTAGTCCTGGATCTCGGCGACTCGGTCGCACCGGCCGACAAGGACTACGCTCGCCGGTCCCTTCTCGACCGGTCGCTCGATCCGGCGCGCACGGTCGTCCGCGTCGGCCCATCCGGCACCGACGAGCATCGCCGCGACCTGCGGGCCCTTGCCGACACCCCGTACACCCGGGTGATGCTCGCGCGATGCGAATCACCGGAGCAGGTAACGGCACTTGCCCCGCTCGAGGTGATCGCGCTCGTCGATTCGCCACGCGGCGCGCTCGCGGTCGCCGAGATCGCACTGGCGATGGGCACCATCGGTGTCATGTGGGGTGCGGAGGCGCTTGCTGTTGCGCTCGGCGGGCAGGGTATCCGGCACGCGGACGGCACCTACCGCGACGTCGCAAAGCATGTCAGGTCCTCGGTTCTGCTTGCGGCGAAAGCGTATGGCCGCTGGGCGCTGGACGCTGCCTGTCCCGACCTCGGGGACCATGCCGGACTCCGCAGCGAGACACTCGATGCGGCCGCCGTCGGTTTCGATGCGAAGGTCGCGATCCACCCCGATCAGGTGGGCGTCATCCGCGCCGCATACGCGCCGAGCAGTGAGTCGGTCGAGTGGGCTCGCGGAGTCCTCGCGGCGGTGCCCGAGTCGCGAGGCGCATTCCGGTTCGAGGGACAGATGGTGGACGCGCCCGTGCTGCGTCACGCCGAACAGATCCTTCACCGATCAGTGGAGGCGCGCGCCAACGATTACCGAGCGGACCGTACCGAGGTCGAGCCGGAACGGAGGTGACGGTGATGGTCCGGCAACAGTGGGTGCCCACCGAGGTGGACTTCGCGGAAGCCAGGGTGACGGCATTCGGCCGCTTCGTCGAACAACGACACGCTGTGCAGCTGCCGGACTACGACACACTCTGGCAATGGTCGATCGAGCACTCCTGCGAGTTCTGGCAGGCCGTGTGGGACTGGTTCGAAATCCGCGGCGGCACCTACCCCGGACCTGCACTCGCCGATGCCACGATGCCCGGAGCAGTGTGGTTTCCGGGGGCCCGGCTGAACTACGCCGCGCACGTCTTCCGCAACGCTCGTGAGGATCGCCCGGCGATCGTCCACATCGACGAGGACGGACAGCGTCGAGAGACGAGCTGGGCACAATTGCACCGGGAGACCGCAGCCCTCGCAGCCACACTCCGTGAGTACGGGGTCACAACAGGAGACCGGGTCGTCGGCTACCTGCCCAATATTCCCGAGGCGATCATTGCACTGCTCGCCACCGCAGGAATCGGTGCCGTGTGGTCCGCCTGCGGGCAGGACTACGCCGCCCCCGCCGCGCTCGATCGGCTCGGCCAGCTCGAACCGAAGGTCCTCGTCACCGCGGACGGCTACCGGTACAACGGTCGCCGACACGATCGGATCGCCGAGATCGTCTGGTTGCGTGAACACATGCCCGGCCTCGAGATGACGGTGCTCGTCGCCCGCAGCGAGACCTCCGGTGACACCCTGCTCGATCCGGGCATTCTCACCTGGGAAGAGGCAACCGCAGGCGAACATGAACTCGAGCCCGTCCCGGTGCCGTTCGACCACCCGCTGTGGACGGTGTTCTCGTCCGGTACCACGGGTCTGCCCAAGGGCATCGTGCACGGGCACGGGGGAGTGTTGCTCGAGCACCTCAAGGCGCTGTCGCTGCACCTCGACATCGGCCACCGCGACACATTCTTCTGGTACACGAGCCCGAGCTGGATGATGTGGAACTTCCTCGCGGCGGGACTGCTGGTCGGCGCCACGATCGTCTGTTACGACGGCGCCCCCTCCTACCCGGACGTCGACCGGCTGTGGCGGATCACGGCCGACGAACACGTCACAGTCTTCGGGACGAGCCCCGGCTACGTCCTCGCGTGCATCAAAGCGGGCATCGTCCCGCGTCGAGAACACGACCTCTCCGCTCTCCGCGGGGTCGGTATCACCGGCTCGACGTTGCCGCCCACATCCTCGCTGTGGCTGGGCGAGAACGCAGGTGAGCGGGTCCAGGTCATGTCCATCACCGGCGGCACCGACGTGGTGTCGGCGTTCATCGGATCGGTCCGGACCGTGCCGGTGTGGCCGGGGGAGCTGTCGGTGCCGTGCCTCGGCGTCGCCGTCGATGCATTCGACGCCGCGGGTCGTCCGGTGCGCGGCGAGGTGGGCGAGCTCGTGATCACCGCGCCGATGCCGTCGATGCCGGTTCGATTCTGGAACGATCCTGATGGCACCCGGCTCCGCGAGGCGTACTTCTCCGTGTACCCGGGTGTGTGGCGGCACGGAGACTGGATCTCCATCACCGAGCGCGGCTCTGTTCGGATGCACGGGCGCTCCGATGCGACGCTGAATCGGCACGGGGTCCGGATCGGTACAGCCGACATCTATCAGGTGGTCGAAGCCTTGCCGGAGATCGTCGAGGCGCTCGCGCTGGGAGTCGAGCGACCTTACGGCGAATACTGGATGCCCCTGTTCGTCGTCCTCGCCGACGGGGTGACCCTCGACGAGGCTCTTCGCGAGCGGATCCGCAATGAACTTCGGATTCGGGTCTCGCCCCGGCATGTACCGGACGAGATCCTTGCCGCACCGGGCGTCCCACATACCCGAACCGGTAAGAAACTCGAGGTTCCGATCAAGCGGATCCTGCAGGGAGCCGACGCCGCGGCGACCGTCGAGCGAACAGCGATCGACGTTCCGGAACTCCTCGAGTGGTACCGCGATCAGGGGTGAAGTACACCACGTCGTGAGTGCTGCCTTACTGGACAGGTAGCGCCTGAAATGTTCGGATTGCGGCCATGGACGTCGCCATCAAGATCCTTCTGATCCTGCATTTCATCGGCCTCGCCGGAATCATCGGCTCGTGGCTCGCGGTCATCAAGGAGCCGCGTGTCGTGATGGGCATGCTGCACGGCGCGATCCTTCAGGTGGTGACGGGGATCGCCCTCGTGGGCTTGCGTGAAGCGCAGGACACGGTCGAGGTGAACCACATGAAGATCGGGATCAAGCTCGTGATCGCGTTGGTGATCCTCGCCGTCGCGGTCGTCGGCCTGAAGAAGGAGAAGCGCGACCCCGGTTCCACTGCTGCGCTCGCCCACGTGGCAGGTGGACTCGGCATCCTCAACGTGATCATCGCGGTCGTGTGGTGATCCTCCTCTCATCGTCCAGGCGACGGCGCCGTGTCCTGCCTGCGACCGCTCGTGTGCTGGTCCGAACCCTGTAGATTGGGCCGGTGTGTATGCGAAGGGCGCCTGAGATGACCAGCGAGTAACCTGTCTCGAACGGTTGTTGCCGATCGGTAGGGTTTGTGGGCTGCGTCGTCGGGCCAGTGGGGCATCCCGCTGCCGGGCTCGCCGTAACGATCCTCACCTGATCTGCAGATATACGCGGGGTACGGTGATGTGCTCCGCAGGTCGGTGCGCAGGTCGGTCGTCGTCCGACGGTGAGAGGAAGGTTGGGGTTTGGACTCGCTGGGTATCGGCGGCGCGGAAACGAAGAGGACGAGTGCGGCAGCGGTGCCGCCCGGTGCGTTTCCCCTCTCGCCGGCACAGCTGGGCATGTGGTTCGCCCAGCACGTCGACCCGACGGTGCCAGCCAATATCGCCCAGTATGTCGAACTCGATGGGGATCTGGATCTCGACGTACTTCGCGAATCCAGTGCCCGTGCCGCCCTCGAAACCGGGTCGGGGTTCCTCCGCTTCATCGAGGTGGACGCGCATCCCTATCAGCTCGTCGATCCTGCATTGGACGCCCCGCTCGGATACGTGGATCTGCGGGGCGAAGAAGATCCTCGTTCGGCTGCGCTCACGTGGATGCGCGAGGACCGCAGTCGGCCCGTCGACGTACTCCGTGATCGGCTCATATCCGCAACGGTGCTCCGCATCGGCGAGACCCGTTACTTCTGGTACAACCGCGTCCACCATCTCGCACTCGACGGGTTCGCTGCCGCGACCTTCATGACCCGGATCGCGGAGTTGTACACCGCGGCCGTGGAAGGGATCGAGGCCAGCCCGAACCGCGCGTCGGACCTGCGCAAGGTCTACGACGTCGAGATGGACTACCGCGACTCGAAACGGTTCGCCGACGATCGCGAGTACTGGGCGGGACAGATCGAGGGTATCGACGAACCGTCGAGTCTGGCCGACCGCGCGGCAGCGCCGGCCCCCGTCAGCCGCATCGACAGCGCCGCGCTGACCGACGACACCGAACACCACGTCGACGTACTCGCCGAGCGTGAGGGGGCGAGTCTCGCGACGGCCGTCGTGGCTGCGTTCGCGGCGTACGTCGCGCAGATGACGGGTCGTACCGATGTCGTGCTGAGTCTGCCTGTCGCCGCGAGGACGACCGCGGTGCTGCGCCGGTCCGGCAGCATGGTCTCGAACGTCGTTCCGCTGCGCCTGGATGTCACCGACGACACCACCGTCCACGACCTGATCGCCGCCTCGGGTGCCGCAGTGTCCGGAGCCTTGAGGCACCAGCGCTACCGGCACGAGGACATCGTCCGCGATCGTGACAATTCGGCCGGGGCGCAGTCCACGTTCTTCGGTCCGTGGGTCAACATCATGCTGTTCGAGAACGAGATTCGCCTCGGCGACATGGTCGGGCACATCAATATCCTGTCGACCGGTCTCATCGAAGACCTCGGAGTCAACGTCTACAAGAGCGACGGCAACCGCGTTCACATCGACTTCGAGTCCAATCCCAACCTCTACGCGGCCGAACAGGCACGTGCCAACCATGCGCGATTCGTCGAGTTCTTCGACCGCTTCGTCGCGTCCGACGCCGATCGGCTCGTCTGGGACATCCCGCTCGCCGCAAGCGCCGAACTCGACCGTGTCGTGGTCGATTGGAACCGCACCGATCACGCGACCCAACAGCGCACACTGCTCGCCGAGTTCCGGGACCGGGCTGCCGCAACTCCCGACGCGACCGCACTGGTCTACGAGAGTGAGTCGCTGACCTACGGCGAGTTCGCGCAGCGGGCAAACTCACTTGCCCGCGAGCTCATCGACCGTGGCGTCGGCCCGGAATCGCTCGTCGGTCTCTCTGTTCGCCGGTCTCTCGAGCTCCTGGTCGGCATGTACGCCATCCTCGAAGCGGGCGGCGCGTGGGTACCACTCGACCCCGACCACCCCTCCGACCGCACCGAGTACATTCTCGATACCGCGAAACCGGTGGCAGTGCTCACCACCTCGCGCGACCGCGCCGGGCTCCCCGACACAGCGCCGATAGTCGAGATCGACACGTTCGACCATCGTTCGCGCGACGGTGGTCCGCTCACCGATTCGGAACGTCTCGGACCCGTGCGGCCCGACACCACCGCGTACGTGATCTTCACGTCCGGATCCACGGGCCGCCCCAAGGGCGTCGCAGTCGGTCATGCTGCGATCGACAACCAGATCCAGTGGATGAACGACCAGTACGACGTGGTCTCCACTGACGTCTACCTGCAGAAGACCGCAACCACGTTCGACGTGTCATTGTGGGGCTTCTTCATGCCGTTGCGAGTGGGCGCGACTCTCGTGATCGCCACCCCTGAGGGGCACCGCGACCCCGTCTACGTCGCGAACAAGATCGCCGAGCACCGGGTGACGCTCACCGACTTCGTGCCCTCGATGCTCACCGTGTTCGTGGCCAATGCCCCCGAAGGCAGTTGCGACACGCTGCGCCATGTCTTCGTGATCGGCGAGGCGCTGCCCTCGGAGACGGCTGCCGACTTCGCCGGGTTGTGCTCTGCAGACCTGCACAACCTCTACGGGCCAACGGAAGCCGCGGTGTCGATCACCTATCACCGCGCCGGACCGGGCGACGTGCACAGTGTCCCGATCGGTATTCCGCAGTGGAACAGCCGTGCCTACGTCCTCGACCGGCGCCTCCGTCCCGTCCCGGTGGGGCGTCCGGGAGAGCTCTATCTCACCGGAGTTCAGCTCGCCCGCGGGTACCTCGACCGGCCGGACCTGACCTCCGATCGGTTCCTTGCCGATCCCTTCGGTGCGCCGGGCGACCGGATGTACCGAACCGGCGACCTGGTGCGCTGGGTGTCGCCCGAGGGCGACCACGGCCTCCTCGACTACATCGGGCGCACCGACTTCCAGGTGAAGTTCCGCGGTCAGCGCATCGAACTCGGTGAGATCGAAGCGGTTCTGCTCTCGCACGACGACGTCTCGCAAGCCGTCGTGCTCGTGGTGCAGACGCCCACCGGGGATCAGCTCGTCGGGTATGTGGTGCCCACCCCGGCAGCGACGATCGAGGTCGCCGACCTCGCAGATCACGCAGAGCGCGCGTTGCCGTCGTACATGGTTCCGGCGTCGCTGATGGTGCTAGAGGAACTGCCGCTCAACACCAGCGGCAAGCTCGATCGTAAAGCGCTGCCGCAGCCGGTCTTCAGCAGTACCCGTACCTTCCGCGAACCCCGGACCCCTGCGGAACGGGCGGTGTCCGCTGCGTTCGGCGAGGTCCTCGGTGTCGAGCGGGTGGGTCTCGACGACGACTTCTTCGAACTCGGCGGAAACTCTCTCGTTGCCACCCAGGTCGTCTCTCGCATCGGTGCCGCGCTTGACACTCGGATTCCGGTGCGCGCACTGTTCGAAGCATCGACCGTGGTGGGTCTCGCCACCCGGGTCGCGAAGCAGATCGGATCGGGTGCACGGCGTGCGTTGGTGGCGCGGCCACGGCCCGAGGTCCTGCCTCTTTCGACCGCGCAGCAGCGCATCTGGTTCATCAACCGGTTCGATACCACGACCGCGGCATACAACCTGCCGTTCACAGTTCGCCTCACCGGTGATGTGGACCCACGCGCGCTGTCCGATGGTTTCGCTGACGTAGTGCATCGGCACGAGACGCTGCGGACCGTCTACCCCGAGGTCGACGGTGAACCCCGCCAGGTGATCCTGCCTGCCGATCAGGTCACCTCGGTCCTCGAACCATTGGAGGTCGACGAAGCGGGACTCCAGGTTGCCGTCCTCGAGATGGCAGGCCGTGGTTTCGACGTCACGACCGATGTTCCTTTCCGGGTGGCCCTGTACCGGATCGCTCCCGACAGCCGTGACCGGTCGGCGACCTACGTCCTCGCGATGGTGTTGCACCACATCGCGTCCGACGGATCGTCGTTCGGTCCGTTCGCTCGTGACGTCGTCACCGCCTACTCGGCGCGCGCGGAGGGGCACGCGCCGCAGTGGGCGCCGCTGCCGATCCAGTACGCCGACTATGCGATATGGCAACGTGACGCGCTCGGCATCGAATCCGACTCGGAATCGGCTGCTGCAAAGCAGATTGCCTACTGGATCGAGGAGCTCGACGGGCTTCCCGATCAGCTCGATCTTCCGTCCGATCGGCCGCGACCCGCGGTCGCAAGCTACGGCGGATCCAAGTACCGATTCGACATCGACGCCGAAACCCACAGGCGCCTGGTTGATCTCGCACGTACTCACCACGCATCACTGTTCATGGTCGTGCACGCCGCTTACGCGGTGCTGCTTTCCCGGCTGAGCGGGTCCGGTGACATCGCGATCGGCACCGCTGTCGCGGGTCGTGGCGAGAAGGAACTCGACGACCTGATCGGCATGTTCGTCAACACCCTCGTGTTGCGCAGCCGGATCGATCCCGGTTCCTCGTTCGAAGAGTTCCTCGGCGACGTCCGTGGAACCGACCTCACCGCGTTCTCGAACGCCGATGTTCCGTTCGAGCGGCTCGTCGAGGTACTCAACCCCACACGATCCACCGCTCGGCACCCGCTCTTCCAGGCGGCGCTGTCGCTCGAACCGGCGCACGCGCGTGACGTGTCGTTCGCCGGTGTTCATGCTGTGGGCACCGAACTCGACATGCCCATCTCGAAATTCGACATCCAGCTCTGGGTCACCGAGCGGCTCGACGACGCCGGGCGGCCGGCGGGGCTCGGAGCGGTCTTCGAGTTCGCCACCGACCTGTTCGACGAGGCCACCGTCGCCACGTTCGGTGAACGATTCGTTCGCATTCTCGATGGTGTCGTCACCGACCCCACAACCCCAGTGGGTGACCTCGAGATCTTGTCTCCCGGTGAGGTCGACCGCCTGGTCGCGACCCACGGCGCCGTCGTCACCGAGCACGTCACCCTCGTCGACCTCCTGGTCGAAGGGGGCCGGCTCCATCCAGACCGCATCGCGGTGCGCGACGGCGATACGGCGATCACCTACCGCGAGCTCGACGACATGTCGAATCGGATCGCACGCTACCTCATCGCGAGAGGTGCCGGACCGGAAGAAATTGTGGCGCTGGCTTTTCCACGCTCCTGGGAAATGCTTCTCGGTGTCTGGTCGGTGGCGAAGACCGGTGCAGCGTACCTGCCCGTCGATCCCGAACATCCGGCCGAGCGTATCGCCCACATGCTCGACGACTCGGGAGCTCTGTCGGGTCTGACGACGGCCGAGCGAATCGGCATGCTCCCCGCCGTCGTCGACTGGATCGATCTCGGCAGCGACGCGTTCGTCGCAGAATGCGCGACCCTCTCCAGTGCTCCCGTCGGGGACGCTGACCGGATCCGCACGCTCCGTCCGGACCACACCGCGTACGTCATCTACACCTCGGGTTCAACGGGTAGACCGAAGGGCGTCGCAGTCACCCACACCGGGCTGTCCGGACTCGTCCGTGAATCCGTCGAGCTCTACGAGGTCACCGCGGATTCGCGGATCCTCCACATCTGTTCGCCGAGCTTCGACCCGTCGGTGCTCGACTGGACGCTCACGGGAGCCACAGGCGCCGAACTCGTCGTCACTCCGCCCACGATCTACGGCGGCGGTGAGCTTCGCGCGCTCATCGAGGCCACGAAGGTCACCCACGCCGTCATCACCCCGGCGGTACTCGGATCGGTCGACCCGGCCGGTCTGGAGTCGCTCCGCACCCTCAATGTCGGTGGTGACGCCTCCACCGCGGATCTCGTCGCCCGCTGGGCGCCGGGTCGCCGTTTCTTCAATGCGTACGGGCCGACCGAGACGACAATCGTCTCCACCCGCGCCGAGCTGACGGCCGACGGTCCGATTACCGTTGGCACTCCTGTTGCTGGAGTGGTCGCCTACGTACTCGATCGACGTCTGCGGCCGGTGCCTGCCGGAGTGTCGGGCGAGCTGTACCTCGCAGGGCACGCGCTTGCTCGCGGCTATCATCGTCGCGGGTCGCTCACGGCAGACCGTTTCGTCGCGAACCCGTTCGGCGATCTCGGCGACCGCATGTACCGCACCGGCGACATCGTGCGCTGGAACGATGACGATCGGCTGGTCTTCACCGGCCGATCCGATTTCCAGGTCAAGGTCCGCGGTTACCGCATCGAACTCGGTGAGATCGATGCGGCATTGCTGACCCACGACCTGGTGGACTTCGCGGCCACCGTTGGACACGAAATGCCCTCGGGTCAAACGGCTCTGGTGTCGTATGTGCATCCCGCTCCCGGTATCGACGCCACCGGTGTCGACACTGCAGACCTCACACGCCACGTGGGTCTCTCGCTGCCCTCCTACATGGTTCCGGCCCAGATCATCGTTCTCGACGAGGTTCCCCTCACTCCGATCGGGAAGCTCGACCGGCGGGCACTGCCCGAACCGGAACTCGTCATCACCTACCGTGAGTTCCGGGCGCCGACCACCCCGATCGAAGAGACCGTCGCAACGGTGTTCGCCGACGTCCTCGGCCTGCAGGTCGTCGGGCTCGACGACGACTTCTTCGAACTCGGCGGTAACTCCTTACTCGCGACGCAGGTGGTCTCGCGACTCGGTGTCGCGCTCGACGCTCAGGTTCCGGTGCGAGCTCTGTTCGAGTCCACCACCGTCGCTGCACTCGCCGTGCGGGTCGAGCAGGAAGCCGGCCGCGGTGCGCGTATCGCGCTGGCGAAGATGCCTCGGCCCGAACGGGTCCCGCTCTCGCTCGCACAACAGCGCATGTGGTTCCTCAATCGCTTCGACACCCAATCGGCGACCTACAACCTGCCGATGGCGCTGCGGTTGCGCGGCGAACTCGACGTCGCTGCCCTGCAGGTGTCGATCATGGATGTCATCGACCGTCACGAGTCGCTGCGTACCGTCTTCCCGGACTCGCCCGAGGGTCCGCACCAGGTCGTTCGTGCCGCCGCTGAAGTCGTTCCCGACCTGACCCCGACCGTGATCGCGGCCGGCGAACTGCCCGAGGCTGTTCGCCGCCTCGCCTCCACGGGTCTCGACGTGACCTCCGATGTCCCGATCCGGGCCGAGCTCTTCGAGCTCGGCGACTCGGAGCATGTCCTCGTCGTTGTGGTGCACCACATCTCTGCGGACGGCTGGTCGATCGGTCCGATGGCGCGCGACATCATGGTTGCGTACACGGCGCGGACCGACTGGGAAGAACCGTCGTGGGCACCGTTGCCCGTTCAGTACACCGACTACACGCTGTGGCAGCGGGAGATCCTCGGCTCCGAGAATGATGAGCAGTCGCTGATCTCGCGTCAACTCGACTACTGGCGTCGCACCTTGGCCGGAATCCCCGACCAGCTCGACCTTCCTGCGGACCGGCCGCGGCCGAGTCAGCAGTCGTACGCCGGGGCGATGGTGGAATTCCGGATCGATCCCGAATTGCACCGAGGTCTGGTCGATCTCGCGCGCACGCGTAATGCGTCGCTGTTCATGGTGGTGCACGCTGCCCTGTCGGTGATGCTGTCGCGTCTGTCCGGGCAGGACGACATTGCGATCGGTACCCCCGTGGCCGGCCGTGGTGAGCAGGCACTCGACGACCTGATCGGCATGTTCGTCAACACCCTCGTGCTGCGCACCGAGGTCGACGCGGCCGACGAGTTCATCCACCATCTTGCTCGGGCCCGCGACAGTGCGCTCGGTGCGTTCGGGCACGCGGATGTGCCCTTCGAGCGTCTCGTCGAGGTACTGAATCCGGAGCGATCGACGGCGCGGCATCCGTTGTTCCAGGTGATGCTGTCGTTCGAGAACCTTCGTGCGTCGCGCATCGACCTGCGGGGACTGACCCTCGACGTCGTCGACATCGACTCGGCCGTCGCGAAGTTCGATCTGCAACTGACCTTGACCGAGGCGTTCGACGGCGACGGTACGCCCAACGGACTCGGAGCTGCGTTCACGTACGCGACCGATCTGTTCGATGCCGCTACCGCGCGGGGATTCGCCGACCGTTTCGTGCGAGTGCTCGAAGCGGTCGTCGCGGATCCGACAGCGCGGGTCGGTGACATCGATCTGCTCGATGGTGATGAACGGTCTCTGGTGTTGGAGCGGTGGAACGACACCGCGTGCGAGGTCGAGTCGTCGTCGACGTTGGTGGATCTGTTCGAGGCGCAGGTGCGCCGGACTCCGGGTGCGGTGGCGCTCGAGTTCGAGGGTCGGTCGTTGACGTTCGCGGAGTTCGATTCTCGTGTGAATCGTGTTGCGCGGTATTTGATTTCGGTGGGTGTGGGGCCCGAGTCGACGGTGGGTCTGGCTGTGCGCAGATCGTTGGATCTGCTGGTCGGGATGTATGCGATCGTCAAGGCCGGTGGTGCGTATGTGCCGTTGGATCCGGATCAGCCTGCCGATCGCAACGGGTACATTCTCGATACTGCTGCTCCGGTGGTCGTGCTGACGACCTCGCGTGACGCGTTTGCCGACGATCGTGTGCTTTCGGTCGAACTCGACGGGCTCGATGTGTCGGAGTTCTCCGATGCGGGGGTGACGGACGCAGAGCGTTCGGCGCCGTTGCGGTCGTCGAATGCGGCGTATGTGTTGTTCACGTCGGGGTCGACGGGCCGGCCGAAGGGCGTCGCGATCTCGCACGCCGCTATCGTGAACCGCCTTCTGTGGATGCAGGACCAGTACGGACTCGGCGGCGACGACATCGTTCTGCAGAAGACGCCGTTCACATTCGACGTGTCGGTGTGGGAATTCTTCTGGCCGTTGCAGGTGGGCGCACGGCTCGTGATCGCGGCCCCCGACGGTCACCGCGACCCGGACTATCTCGTGCGGACGATGATCGAGACTTCGGTGTCGGTGGCGCATTTCGTGCCGTCGATGCTCGCGGTGTTCGTAGCAGCATCCGGTGTCGAGAACGTCTCGACGCTGCGTGCTGTATTCGCCTCGGGGGAGGCGCTGTCGGCTGCCGTCGCGACTCGTCTGCGCACGGCCCTGCCCCAGGCGCGCTTGCACAACCTGTACGGGCCCACCGAGGCGGCGGTCGATGTGACCTATCACGAGGTCACCCGGGCCGACACGGTGTCGGTCCCGATCGGCCTGCCGGTGTGGAACACCGCTGTCTATGTCCTCGACGGTCGGCTCCGACCTGTCCCGGTGGGGGTTGCGGGCGAGCTGTATCTGGCGGGTGTGCAGTTGGCGCGGGGATACGTGACGCGCCCGGATCTGACTGCCGAACGGTTCGTCGCCTCGCCGTATGTGGCGGGGGAGCGACTGTACCGAACCGGTGACCTCGTCAAGTGGGGCCGTCGTTCCGGGGAACTCGAATACATCGGTCGTACCGATTTCCAGGTGAAACTGCGGGGACTGCGGATTGAGCTGGGTGAGATCGAAGCTGCCCTCGTAGAAACCGGGGACGTGACCCACGCTGTGGTCCTGGTGCGATCGGATCCGCGTTCGGGTGAGCAACTCGTCGCATATCTCGTCGGTGGGACCGAGGCTGCGCTCGATACTGCGGCGATCTCGCGGTCTCTGACGACTCGGCTGCCCGCGTACATGGTGCCCACCGCGTATGTTGTGCTCGACCGGCTGCCGTTGAGCCCCGCAGGCAAGCTCGATCGTAAAGCCCTGCCGGAGCCCGTTTTCGAGGTCAAGGAGTTCCGGGCCCCGAGCACACCCGTCGAGCAGATCGTGGCCACGGTCATCGCAGAGGTGCTCGGGCTCGATCGAGTCGGACTCGACGACGACTTCTTCGCGCTCGGAGGTAACTCGCTGATTGCGACGCAGGTAGTGTCGCGGATCGGTGAGGCTGTCGGTCATCGCCTGCCGCTGCGCACGATCTTCGAGGCGTCGACCGTCGAGTCTCTGGCCGTCGCCGCCGAGTCCGGTTCCGCCGAGGCGGACCGGATCCCGTTGATCGCGCAGGATCGCCCGGCCCGGGTGCCCCTGTCGCTGGCGCAGCAACGGATGTGGTTCCTCAACCGTTTCGACCCCGACTCCTCGGTGAACAACATCCCGGTTGCGGTGCGGTTGTCGGGCAAGCTCGATGTCCCTGCGCTCGAGGAGGCGTTGCGGGACGTCGTGGCGCGGCACGAATCGCTGCGCACCATCTACCCGGATGTCGACGGTTACGGCTACCAGAAGATCCTCGCACCGGGCGACGTCGCGATCGCGCTGGAGACCGTTCCCACGACCGAAGCCGACGCCCCCGATGCGCTGCGTAGGCTCGCAGGCATCGCGTTCGACGTGGCGCATGAAGTTCCCTTCGCTGTCTGCCTGCTCGAGCTCGGACCGGAGGAGCATCTGCTGGTGGCGGTCCTGCACCACATCGCCGCGGACGGGTTCTCGATGGTTCCGCTCACGCGAGACATCATGATCGCCTACGCGGCACGCTCGACCGGGGACGATCCAGCTTGGGAACCGCTGCAGGTGCAGTACGCCGACTACACGCTGTGGCAACGCGAGGTCCTCGGGTCCGAAGACGATCAGGACTCGCTGATCTCCCAGCAGATCCGGTATTGGATCGACGCGCTCGACGGAGTACCCGCGAGCCTCGAACTGCCCACCGACCGTCCCCGCCCGGCGGTGGCCACCAACGCAGGGGCGGTGCACCGATTCGAGATCGGTGCCGATCTGCGAGCCGCGATCGACAGGTTGGCACACGAGCAGCGCACCACAGAATTCATGGTGGTCCACGCTGTGCTCGCAGTACTTCTTGCACGACTCGGAACATCGGACGACATCACGATCGGTACCCCGGTGGCCGGTCGCGGTGACCGGGCCCTCGACGGTCTGATCGGCATGTTCGTCAACACCCTCGTACTACGCACGCGTGTCGATCCGGCGGAAACCTTCGGCGAACTCCTCGCCCACGTGCGTGAGTCGGATCTGGGCGCTTTCGCGCACGCCGAGATCCCGTTCGAGCGGCTCGTCGATGTGCTCGCGCCCGTCCGCAGCCAGGCCCACAATCCGTTGTTCCAGGTGATGCTCGCATTCCAGAACGTCGGCCAGGTGTCGCTCGAACTACCGGGCATGGCTGTGTCCAACATTCCGCTGGACAGCGGCATGTCGAAGTTCGATCTCGTCGTGACCGTTCTCGACGTCCCGCTCGACAACAGCTCGGACGGCGGATACTCGGTCGAATTCTCCTATGCCACAGATCTGTTCGATGCCTCGACCGTCGCAGGCATGGGCGAGCGCTTCCTCTCGTTGCTCGAGGCGGTCACGGGCACACCGGCATTGCCGGTAGGCGACCTTCCGCTGCTCACCGGCAACGAACTCGCGGCGGTCGAGTCGGCATCCCACGGACCCGAACACGACATCGACTCCGCGGTCACGCTGCCCCACCTGGTCGACCGGCAGGTGGCACGAACTCCGGATGCTCAGGCGCTGATCCCGGGCACCGACGCACTCGGCGCACCGCGGACATATCGGGAGTTCGGGCGCGACGTCAACCGGCTCGCTCGCTACCTCGTCGACCGCGGCGTCGGTCCCGATACCCGTGTGGGGGTCGCGCTGAGCCGTTCAGCCGACCTGGTTGTCGCCATACACGCGGTGATCGCCGCGGGTGGTGCGTATGTACCGGTCGATCCCGACCAGCCCTCCGAACGCATCGAGTACATTCTCGAGTCCTCGGCGCCGTCGCTGCTCCTCACCGCTGGGTCTGCGGCATCTGTGTGCGCCGAGACCTCGGCTGCCACGTGCGATGTCGACGCACTCGACCTCTCCGGATTCGACGACACGCCGCTGACCGACGCCGACCGCCTCGCGCCCCTACGCGCCGAGAACCTCGCGTACGTGCTGTACACGTCAGGATCCACCGGCAGGCCCAAGGGTGTCGGCGTGACCCACGCTTCGGTCGTCAACCAGATGCTGTGGATGCAGAACCGGTTCGCATTCACGGAGTCCGACGCAGTTCTGCTCAAGACTCCCGTGACCTTCGATGCGTCGGTCTGGGAAATATTCCTTCCGCTGCACACCGGTGCCTCCATCGTCGTGGGATCCCCGGATCTCCACCGTGATCCTGCTCGACTGGCGGCGGAGATCGCCAATACCGCCACCACCGTGGTGCAGTTCGTGCCCACTGTCTTCGACGCGGTCCTCGAATATCTCGAGCAGACAGCGGCGGCCTCGTTGAACCATGTGTTCTGCGGCGGCGAGGCGCTTTCGGCCAACAGCACCGCCAGGTTCGCGGAACTCGGGGATGCGCCCGTGCACAACGTCTACGGGCCGACCGAAGCGACGGTGCAAACCGTATTTCGGACCGCAGAGGCAGGCGAAGAGCGGGTCGTGCCGATCGGTCGCCCAGTGTGGAACACAGATGTGCTCGTGCTCGACTCGCGACTGCGTCCGGTTCCGGTCGGCGTGGCGGGAGAGCTCTATCTCACCGGTGTTCAGCTCGCCCGCGGCTACCATGGCCGGGCGGATCTGACCGCGGAGCGATTCGTGGCAGATCCGCGTTCGACGGTCGGTGCGCGCATGTACCGGACCGGCGACCTCGTCAAATGGGTTCCGGTTACGTCCGGGGAGCCCGGCTCTCCGTCGATCGAGACGCTCGAACTCGAATATCTCGGACGTACCGATCGACAGGTCAAGCTGCGCGGCCTCCGGATCGAGCTCGGCGAGGTCGAGTCCGCCCTCGTCGGAGTGAGCGGGGTGCGGCAGGCCGTAACGATCGTCCGCGATGACCCCGGCGCCGGCCCGCAGCTCGTAGCGTATGTGGTGCCTACCTCCGGGACCACCGTCGACCCACTCGACATGAAGACCGAGCTCGCGCAGGTGCTGCCGTCCTACATGGTCCCGTCGGCGATTGTGGCCCTCGACGCGTTCCCGCTCAATGCCAGTGGCAAGATCGATCGAAATGCGCTGCCCGCCCCGACTTTCGAGGTCCGCGAGTTCATGCCACCGCGCACTCCTGTGGAGGAGATCGTCGCGGGAGTCTTCGCGCAGGTACTCGGGATTCCCCGAGCGGGCCGTGACGACGATTTCTTCGCGCTCGGCGGTAACTCGCTCGTGGCGACGCAGGTGGTCGCTCGTCTCGGTGAAGCGCTGGGCACACGGATACCCGTGCGCGCGCTCTTCGATGCCCCGACCGTCGAAGCGCTCGCGCTGCGCGCCGAGCACGCCGACGGAACCGCAACCCGGCCCGAGCTTGTCCGCCGCTCCCGCCCCGAGCTGATTCCGCTGTCTCCTGCTCAGCAGCGCATGTGGTTCCTCAACCGGTTCGACACCGCCTCTGCGGTGAACAACATTCCGGTCGGTGTCCGACTTACCGGCACTCTCGACTTGGAGGCGCTGTCCGCCGCGCTCGGCGACGTCGTCGAGCGTCATGAATCGCTCCGCACGATCTATCCGGACGTCGACGGTGTCGGGCACCAGTCCGTGCTTGCCTCGCACGCTGTGGAGCTGATCACCGAGAGCGTCGACGAGGCGTCGCTGCTCGTGCGAGCCGAGCAACTCACCGCAACGGGATTCGACGTCACTGCCGAGGTCCCGATGCGGGTGGTGTTGTTCGAACTCGGCCCACGCGACCACGTGCTGTTCCTCGTGGTGCACCACATCGCATCCGACGGATTCTCGCTGCGTCCGCTCGCGCGCGACATCATGGTGGCCTACGCGTCGCGGACGCACGGCGAGCCGCCCGCCTGGCCGCCGCTCACAGTTCAGTACCCCGACTACTCTCTGTGGCAACGCGACGTGCTCGGCTCCGAGGACGACCCCGAATCGGTTCTCTCGGAGCAGATCGAGTACTGGACCTCGCAGCTCGCCGGAATTCCGGATCAGCTGGATCTTCCCTCCGACCGGTTGCGGCCCGAGACCGCGACCGGTGAGGGCCGGACCAGCAGTTTCCGGATCGACCCCACGCTGCATGCACGCCTCCATACGCTCGCGCGCGAGCACAACACCTCGTTGTTCATGGTGATTCACGCGGCCCTGAGCGTGCTGTTGTCGAGGCTGTCGGACACCGACGACATCTCGATCGGCACACCGATCGCCGGCCGCGGCGAGGCAGCACTCGACGACCTGGTCGGCATGTTCGTCAACACCCTGGTGCTGCGCACCACGTTCGAGAACGACGTGCCGTTCGAGCAGCTGCTCGCCCAGGTCCGCGAGACCGACCTCGACGCTTTCGCGCACGCCGACGTTCCGTTCGAACGGCTCGTGGAGATCATCGATCCCGAACGGTCGCGGGCGCGGCATCCGCTGTTCCAGGTGGCCCTGACGTTCCAGAACACGGGCGCGGTGGATTTCGAACTCGATGGGATCACCGCGAGCGCGTTCGAGTACGAAGCCCCCTTGGCGAAATTCGACTTGCAGTTCACCTTCGCCGACGCGATCGGTGCAGGATCGATCACTGCCGACAACGGCGCAGGTGGAATGGATTTCGCGATCACCTACGCCACCGATCTGTTCGACGACCTGCGTGTCGCCGCGTTCGCGGAGCAGCTGCTGCGGATTCTGCGGGCGGTCGTGGAGGATCCGGCGGTTGTGGTCGGTGACATCGGGATCCTCGATGACTTCGAGCGCGAGCTCGTCGTGTCGCGGTGGAATTCGCTGGGCGATGACGTGGCGCCGGCGGATGTGACGCTGGTGGACATGTTCGAGGCGCAGGTCGCCGCACGTGGTGATGCGGTGGCGGTGCGGTTCGGTGACGAGTCGGTGTCCTATCGCGAACTCGGCTCGCGGGTGCGTCGTCTGGCGCGGCATCTGATCGACGTCGGGGTTGGGCCTGAGTCGTTGGTGGCGGTGACGCTACCGCGGTCGGCCGATCTGGTGGTGGCGCTGCTTGCGGTGCTCGAAGCCGGTGGCGGTTATCTGCCGGTCGACCCGAACTCGCCCGCCGAGCGCATCGAGTTCCTGGTGTCGGATGCGCGGCCTGTCGCGGTCGTGACGCATTCCGGTGAGGATGTTTCGTTCCCGAGCGGTGTTCCGGTCATCGAACTCGACCGGGTCGATCTGTCCGGGGTGGACGATGCGCCGATCCTCGACGCGGAGCGTCGAGCGACGCTCGGTTCGACGAACCTCGCGTATGTGATCTACACGTCTGGTTCGACGGGCCGGCCGAAGGGTGTGTTGATTCCGCATCGCAACGCGGTGCGGTTGATGGTCAACACGGAGTCGGTGTACGGGTTCGGTTCGTCGGATGTATGGACGATGTTCCACAGCTATGCGTTCGACTTCTCAGTGTGGGAGCTGTGGGGTCCGTTGTTGTACGGCGGGACCTTGGTGGTGGTCGATTACTTCACGTCGAGGTCGCCGGAAGCGTTCCGGGAGTTGCTGGTTCGTGAGCGGGTGACGGTGCTGAACCAGACGCCGTCGGCGTTCTATCAGCTTGCCGAGGCCGATCGTGTGGCCTCCGATAGTGCGGATTTCGCGCTGCGGTATGTGATTTTCGGTGGTGAGGCACTCGAGCCGCGTCGTTTGGCGGGGTGGTTCGAGCGACACGGGGATGCCGGGCGAGCGCAGCGACCGGAGATCAGCACTGCGCCGCGTTTGGTCAATATGTACGGCATCACCGAGACGACGGTGCATGTGTCGTACCGGGAGATCGGTGCTGAGCTCGCCGAGGTGGGATCTGCGAGTGTTGTCGGCGTGCCGATCGCGGGTCTGCGTGTGTATGTGTTGGACAGGCGTCTTCAGCCGGTACCGGTGGGGGTCGCGGGGGAGATGTACGTCGGTGGTGGTCAGCTCGCGCGTGGTTATCTGCGCCGGTCCGAGTTGTCGTCGACGCGGTTCGTGGCCGATCCGTTCTCTTCGGACGGTGCGTTGTTGTATCGCACCGGTGATGTGGCGCGCTGGGTGGTCTCGGGAGATCTCGAGTATCTGGGGCGTGCCGACGACCAGGTCAAGATCCGTGGTTTCCGTATCGAACTCGGTGAGGTCGAGGCGGCGGTGTTGGCGCAGGCCCAGGTGGCGCAGGCTGCGGTGATCGTGCGTGAGGATGCGCCGGGTGCTGCGCGGATCGTTGCGTATGTGGTTCCTGCCGAGGGTGTTTCGGTCGAGCTGGAAGCGCTGCGCGACGGTGTGGGTGCGGTGGTGCCCGAATACATGGTGCCGTCCGCGTTCGTGGTGATCGATTCGATCCCGTTGACGGTCAACGGCAAGCTGGATCGTCGGGCACTGCCGGAGCCGGCGTTCGAGACGCGTGAGTTCCGTGCGCCGTCCACTCCGATCGAGGAGATCGTGGCGGGTGTGTTCGCCGATGTGCTCGGTGTCGAGCGGGTGGGCACGGACGATGATTTCTTCGCTCTCGGTGGTAACTCGCTGATCGCGACGCAGGTGGTGTCGCGGCTCGGTGCGGCGTTGGATGCGCAGGTTCCGGTGCGTGCGTTGTTCGAGGCGTCGACGGTGTCGGCGTTGGCGGCGCGGGTGGAGCAGGAGTCGGGTCGTGGTGGGCGGGTTCCGCTCGTGGCGGGGCCGCGTCCGGTGCGGGTGCCGTTGTCGCCCGCGCAGCAGCGGATGTGGTTCTTGAACCGGTTCGATCCGGAGTCGACGGCGTACAACATTCCGTTTGCCTTGAGGTTGACCGGGGAACTCGACGCCGCAGCACTGCAGTCCGCTGTCACCGACCTGGTGGCGCGACACGAGTCGCTGCGCACCGAGTACCCCGAGACCGGCGACGGTCCGGCGCAGAAAATCCTTCCTGCCTCGCTGGTGCACGTCGACCTCACCCCGGTGGACATCGACGCGGGCAATCTCGAGACACGCCTGCGGCAGATCGCCGCGACGACCTTCGACGTGACCTCCGAAGTGCCGGTGCTCATGCAACTGCTGCGCGTCGACGACGACGAGCATGTGCTCGCGGTCGTGGTGCATCACATCAGTGCCGACGGCTCGTCGATGGTTCCGCTCGTGCGCGACCTCGTCACTGCGTACGCGGCGCACACCTCCGGCACTGACCCAGTGTGGGCGCCGCTACAGGTGCAGTACGCCGATTACGCTCTGTGGCAGCGCGAGGTACTCGGCTCGGAGAACGACCCGGAATCGATTGCGGCGCAGCAGCTCGGCTACTGGCGAGATGCGCTCGCCGATCTGCCCGATCAGCTGGGCCTGCCGCTCGACCGTCCTCGGCCTGCACAGCAGTCCTTCCGCGGTGACCGCATCGAGTTCGTTGTCGGCGCCGATGTGCACGCCGGACTCAGAGATCTGGCGCGCAGCCACAATGCGACCGTGTTCATGGCGGTGCACGCGGCGTTCACGGCGCTGCTCGCACGACTGTCCGGAACCTCGGACATCGCGGTGGGCACCCCTATCGCGGGCCGCAACGAGCAGGCCGTCGAGGACATCATCGGCATGTTCGTCAACACTCTCGTGCTCCGGCTCGAGGTCGACGCGGGTACATCGTTCACCGATCTGCTCGCAGCGGCACGCGAGACGGACCTGCAGGCGTTCGCGCACGCCGATGTGCCGTTCGAGCGACTCGTGGAGGTGCTCAACCCGGCGCGATCGACGGCTCGTCATCCGCTGTTCCAGGTGGGCTTCTCGTTCCAGAACCAGGCCGGAACGGAGCTGCAACTGCCCGGACTCGCGGTGGCTCCGCTCGATCTCGAGGGCGGAACGGCCCAGTTCGATCTGCACCTGATCGTCGCCGATCGCTATGACGACGACGGCGCACCCGCCGGCATCGACGCGATCCTCACATACGCCACAGATCTGTTCGACGACGACACCGCTCGCGGTGTGGCCGCCCGGTTCGAACAGCTCCTCGGTGCCGTCCTGCAGGCACCCGACGCCCCCGTCGGCGATCATGCGGTGCTGCTCCCCGGCGAGCGCGACGACGTGCTCACCACATGGAACGACACCGACCACGACCTCGACGGTTCGCGCACGCTTGTCGACCTGTTCGACGAGCAGGTCCGGCGTGACGGCGGCGCGGTAGCACTCGTGTACGAGAGCGCACAGTGGACGTACACCGAATTCGATACGGCCGTCAATCGTCTCGCCCGGTACCTGATCGGTCTCGGAGTCGGGCCGGAGGACCGCGTGGCGCTCGCCGCCCGCCGCTCACCCGAGCTGCTCATCGGCATGTACGCGATCGCCAAGACCGGCGCCGCCTACGTGCCTGTCGACCCGGACCAGCCGTCCGAACGCAACTCGTACATCCTCGGCACCGCGGCTCCCGCAGCGGTCGTCACCACGGCGGCAGACAGGATCGAGCATCCCGAGGTGCCCCAGGTGGTGCTCGACGACCTCGATCTGTCGGACTACTCCGACGCGCCGATCACCGACCGCGACCGCACGTCGCCGCTGCGGGCACACAACACCGCCTACGTGATCTTCACGTCCGGCTCGACCGGACGGCCGAAGGGCGTCGCGGTGCCGCACGCTGCGATCGTCAACCAGCTCGAGTGGAAGCGTTCCGCGTTCGATCTCGGGCCGGACGACGCGGTGCTGCTCAAGACCATCGCGACGTTCGACCTGTCGGTGTGGGAGTTCTGGTCCGCCCTCACCTCGGGGGCGCGTCTCGTGGTCGCGACGGCGGACGGTCACCGCGACCCCGACTATCTGCTGACTCTGCTGCGCGCGCAGCGTGTGACGACCTTGCACACGGTGCCGTCGATGCTGTCGATGCTCATGACCGTCGCACAAGACGAAGTATCGCCGTCGTTGCGACGGGTGCTCGCCATCGGTGAAGCGCTTCCGGCGCCCGTCGCCCAGCAGTTCCGCGCATCGAACGAGGCGGCCCTGTTCAACCTGTACGGTCCGACCGAGGCCGCGGTCTCCGTCACCGTCCACGAAGTGCGCGACGACGACACCGTATCGGTGCCCATCGGTGTGCCCGAGTGGAACACCGCCGTGTATGTTCTCGACGACCGGCTACGGCCGGTCCCGCCGGGCGTCGCCGGTGAGCTGTACCTTGCGGGCATCCAGCTCGCACGCGGCTATCACGACCGCGCCGACCTCACCGCGGACCGGTTCGTCGCCGATCCGTTCGGCCGTGGCCGCATGTACCGCACCGGCGATATCGTGCGCTGGAACCGCGAAGGCCACCTCGAATACCTCGAGCGTGCAGACTTCCAGGTCAAGGTCCGGGGCTACCGCATCGAACTGGGCGAGATCGAAGCAGTTCTCCGCGACCTCGACGCAGTGCGCGACGTCGCGGTGCTCGTGCGCAGTGGCGCCCACGTCGGCGATCGTCTCGTCGCGTACGTCGTGCCGTCGAACGAGGATGTCGACGTCGACGACCTCAGGGTGCGGCTCGGGGCGCGCCTGCCGTCGTACATGGTGCCGTCCGTGTTCGTCGTTCTCGATGCCCTGCCGCTCAACACCAACGGCAAGCTCGACCGTGGCGCACTGCCCGAACCGGACCTCGAAGCGGGTACCTTCCGGGCGCCGACCACACCGGTCGAGGAAATCGTCGCAGCGACCGTGGCGGAACTGCTCGGTATCGAACGAGTGGGACTGGACGACGACTTCTTCGAACTGGGCGGCAACTCGCTGCTGGCGACGCAGCTGTCCGCTCGGCTCGGCGTGGCCCTCGACACTCGTGTCGCGGTGCGCACCGTGTTCGAGGCCTCGACGATCGTGGCCCTCGCGGCGCACATCCAGCCGTCCGTCGGGCGCGGGGCACGGGTCGCGCTCGTCGCAGGGCCGAGGCCCGATCGGATCCCGCTGTCGCTGGCACAGCAGCGCATGTGGACCCTCAACAGGGTCGACCCCGAGTCGGGTGTCTACAACATCCCGGTGGCGGTGCGGCTCACCGGCGCCCTCGACACGGACGTGCTCCGTGCCGCGGTCGCAGACGTCGTCGCCCGGCACGAGGTGTTGCGCACGGTGTACCCCGACACCGAGGACGGTCCGGTCCAGGTCGTGCTCCCCGTCGCGGAGGCGATGCCCGATCTCGAACCGATCGCGGTGTCGGCCGGTGATCTCGTCGGACGACTCACCGAGGTGCTCGGCACCGGTTTCGACGTCACCGCACAGACCCCGCCCGTGCGGGTCGCGCTGTTCAGGATCGCCGATGAGGGCGAGCACGTGCTAGCTGTCGTCGCCCACCACATCAGCGCGGACGGCTATTCGATGCGCCCGCTGATCCGCGACGTGATGGTCGCGTACCTCGCGCGTATGGAAGGAACGACGCCGGACTGGGCTCCGCTGGACGTCCAGTACGCCGATTACACGTTGTGGCAGTCGTCGGTACTCGGCGACGACGCGGATCCGGACAGTGAACTCGCGCGCCAGCTCGCGTACTGGACCGGCGAACTCTCCGGTGCGCCCGAGGTGCTCGCGCTGCCCACCGACCGCCCGCGGCCTGCGCGTCAGTCGACCGAGGGCGAGTCGATCACGTTCGCCGTGGGGGAGGCGCTCGCGCAACGTGTCGAGAAGACGGCGCGTGATCAGGGCGCCACCGTATTCATGGTGATGCATGCGGCCTTCGCGGTGTTGATGTCGCGGCTGTCCGGATCCGAGGACATCACGGTCGGTACCCCGACCGCGGGCCGCGGGGAAGAGGCACTCGACGACCTCGTGGGCATGTTCGTCAACACCCTCGTGTTGCGCACCCGCGTCGCGGGCGGCTCGACGTTCGCCGGCCTGCTCGGGCACGCGAAGGAAAAGGACTTGGCGGCATTCGGCAACGCCGACGTCCCATTCGAGCGGCTCGTGGACACATTGGGGGTGCGTCGCACCAGCGCGCACACTCCGCTGTTCCAGGTGATGCTCACCTTCCAGAACATCGACACCGGTGTCCTCGAGCTTCCGGGGCTCGCGGTGCAGCCGCTCGAGACCGGTGCAGATCAGGCCAAGTTCGATCTGCAGTGCACCGTCGTCGAACGGTTCACCGACGGCGGCCTCCTGGGCGACATGGACGTGACGTTCACCTACGCGACTGCGCTGTTCGACCGCAGCACGATCGAGGTGTTCATCGAACGGTTCCGCCGCGTTCTCGACGTCGTGACCGACGACCCGCAGGTCGTGCTGCGCTCCATCGATCTACGCAGCGACGACGAACGCGCACGCGCCGTCCGCCCGCGGAAGGCCCGGACGGTCGCCGACCTGCCGGATCTGGCGGCTCGAGCGGCTGCGGCCGCACCGGATACCGTCGCGTTCGGCCACGGCGACCGCGACGTCACGTTCGGCGAGTTCGCGCAGCGGCTCGAGACGATGGCCTCGACGACGGGCGGTGCACTCACCGCCGAAGCACTGGTCTCGGTAGTACTCAACGGGCTCGTCCCGGGGATGCTGCCGCAACTCGGCGCCGACGGTTTCGGTCGGTTGATCCGCGACGTGATCGCTTCCGCGGAGGCGGTCACCGGCACGGATTAGCCGCCTGTCGGTCGGTTCGGGATAATGGAGGATCGACTGTCGTTCGGACGTCCGGGGGCGTACCGTCCCCGGACGGCGTCGAACAGCAGAGCGCGCGGTGATACGCCGGTCGCAGGCTATTTTCAGGAGGATGACGTAGATGACGGGTGGTATGGCGGGCAAGCCGGCGCTGACGATCGAGGATCTTCCCCGGTTGCTCGCCGCAGTTGTGGACGTCGACCCCGACCGCATCGCGCTCTCCGATGGTGACACGCACCTCACCTATGCCGGGTTGCAGCAGGAGATCACCACTCTCGACGGTGCGATGGGCGGTGTGCTCGGTTTCGACGCGCTTCTTCCCGTCGTGCTGTCCAACGTGGCGCCGGGACTACTGGGAGGCGCCGGTCTCCCCGCGGTGGTCGATACCCTGCTTGCCGATGCATCCGAGGTCCTCGGTGACGACGCGTCTGCCCCCGTGACAGCGGATCCGCACACGCTCGTCGCGCGCTTCGACGCGCAGGTCGCGGCCACTCCCGATACCACCGCACTCGAGTTCGAGGGCGAGAGCCTCACCTACCGCGAGTTCGATGCCCGCGCCAACCGCCTCGCTCGTCACCTCATCGAGCTCGGTGTCGGACCGGACACCCGGGTCGGCCTGTCGATCCGCCGGTCCTTCGATCTGCTCATCGGCATGTACGCCATCGTCAAGGCCGGCGGAGCGTACGTCCCCCTCGACCCGGATCACCCCGCCGACCGCAGCGCCTATGTGCTCGAGATCGCCGAACCTGTCGCGGTGGTCACCACCGCGCGCGATGCCGTCGACCTACCCGGAACCGTGCCGGTCGTCGAGATCGACACCCTCGACGTGTCCGGCTACGCCGACGGTCCGATCGGGGAGGACGAGCGGAACGGCGCATTGACCGCCGACCACCTCGCTTACGTCATCTTCACCTCGGGTTCGACCGGCCGGCCGAAGGGCGTGGCGGTCGAGCACCGTGCGATCACCGCGAACATCGCGTGGCGCCAGTCCGAATACGCGATGCGCGCCGACGACGTCGTACTGCAGAAGACGCCGTTCACGTTCGACGTGTCGGTGTGGGAGTTCTTCTGGCCCCTCCAGGTGGGCGCCAGCTTGTCCATCGCGGTCCCCGACGGGCACCGCGACCCCGCCTATCTCGCCCGGACGATGATCGACCGGGGTGTGACCATCGCGCACTTCGTTCCGTCGATGCTCGCGGTCTACCTCGCCGAACCCACCGCGGCATCGGTGACCACCCTGCGCTACGTCTTCGCATCCGGTGAAGCTCTGCCTCCGCAGACGGTCGCCCGCTTCTATGAGATCAGCTCCGCGGGTCTGCACAATCTCTACGGCCCGACCGAGGCCGCGGTCGACGTCACCTACTTCGCGACCGCCGCCGACAACACCGTCGTGCCGATCGGTGACGCGGTTGCCGACACCGGGCTGTACGTACTCGACGAAGGACTGCGGCCCGTACCAGCAGGTGTCGAGGGAGAGTTGTATCTCGCGGGTGTACAGCTCGCACGCGGCTACCTCCGTCGCCCCGACCTCACCTCCGACCGGTTCGTCGCTGATCCTTTCGGCGAACCCGGCGACCGGATGTACCGCACCGGCGACCTCGTCGAACTCGACGACGCAGGCCGACTCGTCTACATCGGCCGGACAGATTTCCAGGTCAAACTGCGCGGCCTCCGGATCGAACTCGGCGAGATCGAATCCGCTCTGCTCGATCATCCGGGTGTGCGGCAGGCCGTTGTGGTCGTGCATTCCGACCCCGGCCTCGGAGATCACCTCGTCGCCTACCTCGTCACCGACGGCGGACACATCGAGCGGACCGAGCTCGCCGACGCAGTGCGTCACCGGCTGCCCGACTACATGGTGCCGTCGCTGTTCGTCGAGATGGACGAATTCCCGCTCGGCGCAAGCGGAAAGCTCGACCGGGGCGCTCTGCCTGAGCCCGACTTCAGTTCCCTCGCACGCGAATACCGCGCACCGAGCACGCCGACGGAACACGCCGTCGTTTCGGCCTTCGAGCAGGTGCTCGGTGTCGAGAAATTCGGTGTGGACGACGATTTCTTCGAGCTCGGTGGTAACTCCCTGAGCGCGACCCGCGTGGTGGCCCGAATCAACGCCGATCACAAGGTGCGCATCGACGTCCGCGAATTCTTCGACGCGCCCACCGCAGCCGAACTGTCCTCCCTTGTCGACACCGCGATCGCTGCCGGTGGTGACGGGCGTGCGCCGTTGGTGGCGCAGGTGCGTCCGGAGCGGGTGCCGTTGTCGTTGGCTCAGCAGCGGATGTGGTTCTTGAATCGGTTCGAGCCCGATTCTGCGGTGAACAACATTCCGGTGGCGATCCGGTTGTCGGGGTCGTTGGATGTGGCCGCGTTGCAGGCTGCGGTGTCGGATGTGCTGGGACGGCACGAGTCGTTGCGGACGGTGTATCCGGACGTCGACGGTGTCGGGTATCAGCGGGTGTTGCCGGTGTCGGAGGTCGCTCCTGATCTGTCGCCGGTGCCGGTCGACCCGTCGGGCGTGGTCGAGAAGATCACCGAGCTCGTCTCGGCGGGCTTCGACGTCACCTCTTCGGTGCCGGTCCGCGTGCAGCTGTTCGAACTGTCCGACGACCAGCATGTCCTGGTTCTCGTTCTGCATCACATTGCGGCCGACGGCTTCTCGCTGGGCCCACTGACGCGCGACGTCGTCACGGCGTACGCATCCCGCGCAGCAGGCAGTGCGCCGGCTTGGGAGCCGTTGCCGGTGCAGTACGCGGATTATGCGTTGTGGCAGCGGGAGGTGCTGGGTTCGGAGGACGATCCGGACTCAGTGTTCGCGTCGCAGGTGGCGTTCTGGCGCGACACGCTCGCGGGAGCTCCGGAACAGCTGGACCTGCCGTCCGATCGGCCCCGCCCGCTGGTGGAATCGTATCGCGGTGCGGCGCAGCAGTTTACGATCGGATCCGATCTTCGTGCGAATATTGCAGACCTCGCGCGTCGCACCGGTACCACCGACTTCATGGTCGTTCACGCTGCACTGTCGGTGCTCATCGCGCGGTTGGCCGCCACCGATGATGTCGCGATCGGTACTCCGGTCGCGGGTCGCGGTGAGGCTGCACTCGACGACGTGATCGGGATGTTCGTCAACACCTTGGTGTTGCGCACGCGGGTCGACGGCGATGAGTCCTTCGATGAGGTGCTCTCGCAGGTGCGACGCAACGACCTGGAGGCGTTCGGGCACGCGGATGTGCCGTTCGAGCGTCTCGTCGAGGTCATCGATCCGGAGCGTTCGACTGCGCGGCATCCGCTGTTCCAGGTGATGCTCGCGTTCCAGAACCTCGACATCGGCACACTCGAGCTTCCCGGTCTGACCGTATCGGCGCTCGACGCCGACGCTGCGGTGGCCAAGTTCGATCTGCAGGTCACCGTGTCGGACGACGCTGCCGACGGCTACCTCGTCGATCTGACCTACGCAACCGACCTGTTCGACCCGACCACCATGACGACTTTCGCCGACCGTTTCGTGCGAGTGCTCGAAGCGATCGTCGCAGACCGACAGATCAAGGTCGGTGACATCGATCTGCTCGATGGTGATGAACGGTCTCTGGTGTTGGAGCGGTGGAACGACACCGCGCGCGAGGTCGAGTCGTCGTCGACGTTGGTGGATCTGTTCGAGGCGCAGGTGCGCCGGACTCCGGGTGCGGTGGCGCTCGAGTTCGAGGGTCGGTCGTTGACGTTCGCGGAGTTCGATTCTCGTGTGAATCGGGTTGCGCGGTATTTGATTTCGGTGGGTGTGGGGCCCGAGTCGACGGTGGGTCTGGCTGTGCGCAGATCGTTGGATCTGCTGGTCGGGATGTATGCGATCGTCAAGGCCGGTGGTGCGTATGTGCCGTTGGATCCGGATCAGCCTGCCGATCGCAACGGGTACATTCTCGATACTGCTGCTCCGGTGGTCGTGCTGACGACCTCGCGTGACGCGTTTGCCGACGATCGTGTGCTTTCGGTCGAACTCGACGTGCTCGATGTGTCGGAGTTCTCCGATGCGGGGGTGACGGACGCAGAGCGTTCGGCGCCGTTGCGGTCGTCGAATGCGGCGTATGTGTTGTTCACGTCGGGGTCGACGGGCCGGCCGAAGGGCGTCGCGGTGTCCCATGCGTCCGCGGTCAACCAGGTGCTGTGGTTGACGACCGAATACGCCCTCGACGCGGCAGACGTCGTTCTGCAGAAGACACCGTTCACATTCGACGTGTCGGTGTGGGAACTGTTCGGTGCGCCGGCAGTCGGCGCCCGCCTCGTCATCGCCACGCCTGACGGTCACCGCGATCCGGCCTATCTCGGACAGGTGATCCGTGACCGGGCCGTGACCGCGACATCGTTCGTGCCGTCGATGCTCGCCGTATTCGCAGGTGCCGTCTCCGCCGCCGAATGCACCTCACTCCGCGTCGTCCTCGTGGCGGGCGAGGCGTTCCCGGTCTCGGTGGCCGAACAGTTTGCGCGTGTGAGCGATGCGGAACTCCACAACCTGTACGGTCCCACCGAGGCGACCGTGCACGCGACCGCCCGGCCGGTCGGCGACCTCACCGCGGGCTCCGTGCCGATGGGGTCACCGGTGTGGAACACCGGCGCCTATGTCCTCGACGACCGCCTCGCGCCCGTTCCGACGGGTGTGGTGGGTGAGCTGTATCTGTCGGGTATCCAGGTGGCACGCGGATACTTCGGTAGGCCGGAACTGACCGCCGAACGCTTCGTGGCCTCGCCGTTCCAGAAGGGCGCACGCGTCTACCGGACCGGCGACCTCGTCCGGTGGACATCGGCCGGTGAACTCGAATACCTGGGCCGCAGCGACTTCCAGGTCAAACTGCGCGGTCTGCGCGTCGAGCTGGGCGAGGTGGAGTCGGCGCTCCTCGAACGCACCCCCGCGACCCAGGCTGCGGCCGACGTACGTCACGAGCAGTTGGTCGCGTATGTCGTTCCCGCGCAAGGGGGCACGTTCGACAGCGCAGGCGCCCAGGAAGCCTTGTCCTCGGTATTGCCCGCGTACATGGTTCCCACGACGTTCGTCGTGCTCGATGTCATGCCGCTCGGCAGCTCCGGCAAGATCGACCGTAAGGCACTGCCCGAGCCCGTCTTCGAAACCCGCCGTTTCCGCGCTCCCACGACACCGATCGAAGAGATCGTCTCGGGCGTCTTCGCTGACGTGCTGGACCTCGACCGGGTGGGCCTCGACGACGATTTCTTTGTCCTCGGCGGCAACTCGCTGATCGCCACTCAGGTGGTGGCCCGCCTCGGCGCAGCACTGGGGACCACCGTTCCGGTTCGTGCCTTGTTCGAAGCGTCCGGTGTCGAAGATCTTGCTGCCCGCGTGGAACGAGCCGGGGGTGACGGGCGTGCGCCGTTGGTGGCGCAGGTGCGTCCGGAGCGGGTGCCGTTGTCGTTGGCTCAGCAGCGGATGTGGTTCTTGAATCGGTTCGAGCCCGATTCTGCGGTGAACAACATTCCGGTGGCGATCCGGTTGTCGGGGTCGTTGGATGTGGCCGCGTTGCAGGCTGCGGTGTCGGATGTGCTGGGACGGCACGAGTCGTTGCGGACGGTGTATCCGGACGTCGACGGTGTCGGGTATCAGCGGGTGTTGCCGGTGTCGGAGGTCGCTCCTGATCTGTCGCCGGTGGCGGTCTCGGAGTCCGATCTGGTGTCGCATGTGCAGTCGCTTATCTCGGCAGGGTTCGACGTGTCGGCGACCGTGCCGATCCGCGTCCGGCTGTTCGCCCTCTCGGCGTCCGAACATGTCCTGGTCCTGGTGGTGCACCACATCGCCGCCGACGGTTTCTCGATGGGTCCGCTGACGCGCGATGTGGTCACGGCCTACTCGATGCGCGCTGCAGGCGGCGAGCCCGTATGGGAACCACTGCCCGTGCAGTATGCGGATTATGCGTTGTGGCAGCGGGAGGTGCTGGGTTCGGAGGACGATCCGGCCTCGGTGATCTCGTCGCAGGTGGCGTTCTGGCGCGACACGCTCGCGGGTATCCCGGAGCAGTTGGATCTGCCTGCGGACCGACCGCGTCCCGTCGTCGCCAGCAACGGTGGTGCCCAGTACGAGTTCACGGTGGGCTCACGGATTCACGACGGAATCCTGCGTCTTGCTCGTGAGCGCGCCGCGACGCCGTTCATGGTTGTGCACGCTGCGTTGTCGGTGTTGCTGGCACGGTTGGCCGGTACCGATGATGTCGCGATCGGGACGCCGGTCGCGGGGCGCGGTGAGGCCGCACTCGACGACGTGGTGGGGATGTTCGTCAACACGTTGGTGTTGCGGGCACGCATCGACGGTGGTGAGTCGTTCGACGAGGTGCTTTCCCGGGTTCGCGGTAGCGATCTGGATGCGTTCGGGCACGCGGATGTGCCGTTCGAGCGTCTCGTGGAGGTGCTGAATCCGGAGCGTTCGACGGCGCGGCATCCGTTGTTCCAGGTGATGCTCTCGTTCCAGAATCTTGCGGCCGAGCGCGTCGAACTCCCGGAACTTGTGGTGTCGGGTATCGAGATCGACACCACCACAGCCAAATTCGACCTTCAGTTCGTCGTCACCGAGGCTCCGGATTCTGAAGGGTCGGCAACGTACTCGGTGGGTCTGACCTACGCGACCGACCTGTTCGACGAGGCCACCATCGCCGGTGTCGCCGACCGCTTCGTGCGGGTCCTCGACGCGGTGGTCACCGATTCGTCCGTGGCGGTCGGTGACGTCTGCCTGCTCGACGCCGACGAGCGCGCCCGGATGGTCGAGGAGTGGAACGACACGGACCACCCGTCGGGCACCTCCTCGACCCTGGTCGAGCTGTTCGAGGCTCAGGCACTGCGCACGCCGGATGCCATAGCTCTCGAATTCGACGGCGAGACGCTGACCTATGCGCAGTTCGCCGACCGTGTCCATCGTCTTGCGCGTCATCTGATCGGGCTCGGAGTGGGTCCGGAATCTCATGTGGGCCTGGCAATCCGGCGTTCGGTCGACCTACTGGTCGGCATGTATGCGATCACCACGGCCGGTGGCGCGTATGTGCCGCTCGATCCCGATCAGCCTGCCGACCGCAACGCCTACATTCTCGGGACTGCGGCACCCGTGGTGGTGCTGACCACCGAGCGTGACGGCTTCGAGGTCCCGCGGGAGGCGAATTCTGTCCCTGTCGTATCGATCGACGCGGTCGATCTCTCGCAGGTGGCGCCCGGGCCGATCACGGATTCGGAACGCACCGCGTCGCTGCGGGCATCCGGTACCGCATACGTGATCTTCACGTCGGGGTCGACCGGCCGTCCGAAGGGCGTGGCCGTCACCCACGAGGCCATCGTGAACCGCCTGCGTTGGATGCAGGACGAATACGACCTCACGCCCTCCGACGTGGTGTTCCAGAAGACGCCCTTCACGTTCGACGTGTCGGTATGGGAGTTCTTCTGGCCCTTGCAGGTCGGTGCTCGTCTCGTGATCGCTGTACCTGACGGTCACCGCGACCCGCGGTACCTGGTGGCGACGATACGCGAGAAGTCGGTGTCGGTGGCGCACTTCGTGCCGTCGATGCTTGCGGTGTTCGCGGCCGAACCCGCAGTGTCGGAACTGTCGCAGCTGCGGTATATTTTCGCGTCCGGTGAGGCGCTTCCGGCGGCGCTCGCCGCCAGGGTCCGGACGACACTGCCCACAGTGGGGATCCACAATCTGTACGGCCCGACCGAGGCGGCCGTCGATGTGACCTACCACGAGGTGACCGACGCGGACACCGTCGCGGTGCCGATCGGTGCTCCGATCTGGAACACGAAGGTATTCGTCCTCGACGACCGGCTGCGGCCGGCTCCGCTGGGTGTCGCGGGTGAGCTGTATCTGTCGGGTGTCCAGCTGGCCCGCGGTTACGTCCGCCGGCCGGATCTCACAGCCGAGCGTTTCGTTGCATCGCCCTTCGGATCGGGCCTGCGGCTGTACCGCACCGGAGACCTCGTCAAGTGGAGCGCCGACGGTGAACTCGAGTACATCGGCCGCACCGATTTCCAGGTCAAGTTGCGCGGTCTGCGCATCGAGCTCGGCGAGATCGAATCGGCACTGCTCGAGCGGGACGACACGGATCAGGCAGTGGTGCTGGTTCGTCAGGATCAGCTCGTCGCGTATGTCGTACCCGCTTCGGGCCGGACGTTCGACGACGCCGCGGTCAGTACGGAATTGTCCTCACTACTGCCCGCATACATGGTCCCCACGACCTACATCGTGCTCGACGTGCTGCCGCTCGGCGCGTCCGGCAAGCTGGACCGCAAGGCCCTCCCGGACCCGGTGTTCGAGGTCAAGAAGTTCAGGGCGCCCACGACGGCGATCGAAGAAATCGTCGCAAGTGTGTTCGCAGAGGTGCTCGGTCTGGACCGGGTGGGCCTCGACGACGACTTCTTCGCGCTCGGCGGCAACTCCCTCATCGCGACACAAGTTGTGTCGCGGATCGGCGCAGCGCTCGACTCGACGGTGCCGCTGCGTCTGCTGTTCGAGGCATCGTCTGTGGAATCTCTCGCAGCCCGTTTGGAGCACGGCGCGGCAGTCGGTCCCCGGCTCCCGCTGATTGCGGCCGAGCGCCCCACACAGATCCCGCTGTCCTTGGCTCAGCAGCGCTATTGGTTCCTCAACCAGTTCGATCCCGCATCGTCCGCGGTCGACAACATCCCGATCGCGGTACGCCTCGTCGGTGACCTCGACGTCGCGGCGCTCCAAGCTGCTGCACACGACGTGATCGCCCGCCACGAATCGCTGCGTACGGTATATCCGGACTCGGCGGACGGGCCGCACCAAATCGTGCTCCCGTTGGATCAGGCGAATCCGGATCTCGCGATACAGGACGTGAGCGACGAGGAGATCGAGCCCGCGATCGTCTCGTTCATGTCCACTACATTCGATGTGACACAACAGGTTCCGGTTGCCGTCCGCATCTTCCGAGTGCGTGAGAACGAACACATCCTGGCTCTCGTGGTCCATCACGTGTCGGCCGACGGAGCGTCGGTCGGTCCGCTGACCCGTGATCTCATGCGCGCATACGCAGCCCGCTCGCGGGGGGAGGCTCCCGGTTGGGCGCCGATGCCCGTGCAATACGCGGACTACGCGCTGTGGCAGCGTGAGATTCTCGGGTCGGAGGACGATCCCGAGTCGCTCGCTGCGAAGCAGGTCGACCACTGGAAGGCCGCGCTGGACGGCTTGCCCGACCAGCTCGATCTGCCCTCAGATCGGCCGCGCCCGCCGAGCCAGAGTTTCCGCGGTGAATCCCTGCAGTTCACTATCGATCCTGAACTTCACGGCCGTCTGCAGAGCCTTGCGCGATCCAAGAACGCCACCCTGTTCATGGTGGTCAATGCTGCTTTCGCGACCCTGCTGGCGCGCTTGTCCGGCACGGACGACATCGCGATCGGTACGCCGATCGCCGGCCGCGGCGAGCGTGAGCTCGATGATCTGATCGGCATGTTCGTGAACACGCTGGTGTTCCGTACGCGAGTCGACCGGCACACGAGCTTCGCCGAGCTCCTCGAGCAGACCCGCGAGACCGATCTCGGTGCATTCGCGAACGCGGATGTCCCGTTCGAGCGTCTCGTCGAGATCCTCAACCCGGTCCGTTCGACCGCGCGTAACCCGCTCTTCCAGGTGGGACTGTCCTTCCAGAACCTGGCGCGCACCGAGCTCGAGCTTCCCGGACTCACGGTCAGCTCGACCGACTTCGAACTCCAGCTCGCCAAGACCGATCTGCAGCTCACCGTCTTCGATCACTATGACGACGACGGCGCTCCGCACCGGATCGATGCCACCTTTACGTATGCGACAGACCTGTTCGACGAGTCCACGGTCGCGGGTTTCGCGCACCGCTTCGTGCGAGTCCTCGAAACGGCTGTCGAGGATCCCACCCTGCCCATCGGTGACATCGAACTGCTGGATCCGGTCGAGAAGACCCGGATGCTCGACGCGTGGAACGACACCGCGCACGAGGTCGTAGCCTCTGTGACACTGATCGATCTGTTCGACCAGCAGGTACGGAGCAACCCGGGCGCGTCCGCGTTGGCGTTCGAGAGTGAGACCCTGACTTACAGCGAGTTCGACGCTCGCGTCAACCGTCTGGCCCGGCATCTCGTCGGGTTGGGTGTGAGGCCGGAGTCGACGGTCGTGCTGGCGATGCGTCGGTCGGTGGAACTGCTGGTGGGCATGTACGCCGTGGTGAAGGCAGGTGGCGCGTATGTGCCGGTGGATCCGGCTCAGCCGGACGAGCGCAATGCGTACATCTTCGACACGGTCGCTCCGGTGGCGGTGCTGACGACCACCCGTGACGGGTTTGTGAGGACGGGCGACAACTCCGTCTCCACCATCGAGGTCGATGCTGTGGATCTGTCCGAGCTGTCCGCGGAGCCGGTGACCGACGCGGATCGTGGTGCGCCGTTGCGGTCGTCGAACACCGCGTATGTGATCTTTACGTCGGGTTCGACCGGCCGCCCGAAGGGCGTGGCGGTGCCGCACGCCGCGGTGGTGAACCAGATGTTTTGGAAGCGCGAGTACTTCGGTCTCGGCGCGGACGATACGCTGCTGCTCAAGACCGCGGCGACTTTCGACCTGTCGGTGTGGGAGTTCTGGTCGGCGCTGGTGTCCGGTGGTCGTGTGGTGATCGCGTCTGCCGATGGGCATCGTGACCCGGCGTATCTGAATGCGCTGATTGCCGAGCAGGGCGTGACCACGTTGCATGTGGTGCCGTCGATGCTCGAGGCGTTGCTGGTCGAGTCGTCGGGCGTGTTGTCGTCGTCGTTACGTCGGGTGTTGGCGATCGGTGAGGCGTTGCCGCCGTCGACGGCGCAGCGGTTCCTGGCGTCGAACGAGGCGCGGTTGGTGAACTTGTACGGTCCGACCGAGGCTGCGGTGTCGGTGACCGCGGGTGAGGTGGTCGAGGCGTCGGGCGCGTCGGTGTCGATCGGTGTGCCCGAGTGGAATACCCGGGTCTATGTTCTCGATGATCGGTTGCATCCGGTGCCGGTAGGTGTTGCGGGTGAGTTGTACCTGGCGGGTGTGCAGTTGGCGCGGGGTTATCACGGACGGGTGGATCTGACCGCGGAGCGTTTCGTGGCGTCGCCGTTTGCGGTGGGGGAGCGGCTGTATCGCACGGGTGATCTCGTCCGGTTCACTGCTGAGGGTGAACTGGATTACGTGGGCCGCACCGACTTTCAGGTGAAGGTGCGTGGATTCCGGATCGAGCTCGGTGAGATCGAGTCGGCGTTGCGTGGTGTGGACGGTGTCCGTGACGTGGCGGTGGTTGCTCGTGCAGATGAGCGTGCGGGTGCCCAGCTGGTGGCGTATGTGGTGCCGAAGTCGGGCACAGAAATCGACGTGGCGTCGGTGAGGACCGCGTTGACGGCCGAATTGCCGTCGTACATGGTGCCGTCGGCGTTTGTTGTGCTCGAAGCGTTGCCGTTGAATGTGAACGGTAAGTTGGATCGGAAGGCGTTGCCGGAGCCGGTATTCGAGGCTCGTGAGTTCCGTGCACCGGTGTCGCCGGTGGAGGAATCGGTGGCGGCGGTGTTCGCCGAGGTACTCGGAATCGACCGGGTGGGTCTTGATGACGACTTCTTCGAGCTCGGCGGCAACTCGCTGCTCGCCACCCAGGTGGCGTCGCGGTTGAGCTTCGCGCTCGGCACGAAGGTCCCGGTGCGAGCCTTGTTCGAAACACCGACGGTCGAGGCACTTGCCGCGGTGGTCGAGTCGCAGGACACAGAGATCCGCGTGCCGCTCGAAGCCGGTCGCCGGCCCGACCGGATCCCGCTCTCGCCCGCTCAGCAACGCATGTGGTTCCTCAACCGCTTCGATACCGACACGGCTGCGTACAACGTTCCGATGGCCATTCGGCTGAGCGGCGACCTCGATGTGGGTGCGCTGCAGGCTGCTGTAGCCGATGTCGTCACGCGTCACGAATCGCTGCGCACCTACTATCCGGAGTCCGTCGACGGCCCGGTCCAGGTGATCGTCCAGGCCGCCGACGCCACCCCGGATCTGCTCCCGGTGAGGGTGGCAGAACACGAAATCATCGACGCTGTGATCGCCGTGGGAGCCACCACGTTCGACGTTACCAAGGAGGTACCGCTCGCTGCGACACTCTTCCAGGTCGGCGCTACGGACTACGTGCTCGCGTTCGTCGTCCACCACATCTCGGCGGACGGCTCGTCGATGGGCCCGTTGACCCGCGACCTGATGCAGGCGTATGTGGCGCGCTCCGAGGGCGGTGTCCCCACGTGGGAGGCGCTCGAGGTGCAGTACGCGGACTACGCCGTCTGGCAGCGAACGGTACTCGGCTCGGAGGACGATCCCGACTCGATCGCGTCCAAGCAGGTCGGCTATTGGAAGCAGGCCCTCGCGGGTCTCCCGGATCAGCTTGATCTTCCGACCGATCGTCCGCGCCCCGCAGTGCAGTCGTTCCACGGTGCACGGGTCGACTTCACTGTCGACGCCGCGCTGCATCAGCGCCTGACCGATCTCGGTCGGCAGACCAACACGACGCTGTTCATGGTGCTGCACACCGCATTCGCGGTTTTCCTCGCGCGGATGTCGGCGAGCGACGACATCGCGATCGGTACGCCGATCGCGGGTCGTGCCGAGCGTGAACTCGACGACCTGATCGGCATGTTCGCCAATACCCTGGTCTTCCGCACGCATGTGGATGGCCGGGTGAGCTTCGCCGAACTCCTCGAGCAGACCCGCGAGACGGACCTCGGCGCGTTCGCAAACGCGGACGTACCGTTCGAACGTCTCGTCGAGGTCCTCAACCCGACGCGTTCGACTGCGCGGCACCCGCTGTTCCAGGTGGGATTGTCGTTCCAGAACCTCGCGCAGTCGTCGCTCGAACTGCCCGGGCTGACGATCTCGGGGATCGACGCCGATATGGCGATCTCGCAGTTCGATCTGCACCTGATCGTCACCGATCGATACGACGCCGACGGTGTAGGAGCGGGCATCACCGGTTTCTTCACCTATGCGACCGATCTGTTCGACGAGTCCACGGTGGCAGGCTTCACCGACCGGTTCGTCCGGGTACTCGATTCCGTGGTCACCGACGCGGCTCTGCCGGTCGGCGACATGCCGATGCTCGACCCCGTCGAGAAGACCCGAATTCTCGTAGCGTGGAACGACACGGCGCACGAGGTCGACGGTGCGGCCACGCTCGTCGATCTGTTCGACGAGCAGATGCGACGCAATTCGGATGCCGTCGCATTGGTGTCCGAAGACGGATCGCTGACATACGGCGAGTTCGATTCCCGAGTCAACCGTCTTGCCCGGCAACTTGTCTCGATGGGCGTCGAACCCGAGGTGACCGTGGTCCTCGCCATGCGTCGTTCGGTCGAGTTGCTCGTGGGCATGTATGCCGTAGCCAAGGCGGGTGGCGTGTATGTGCCGGTGGATCCGGATCAACCGGACGAGCGCAACGCCCTCATCGTCGAAGCGGCTGCGCCCGCGCTGGTACTGACCACCGGGCGCGACGAGTTCGTCGTACCCGGGGAGGTCTCTGTCCCCACCGTCCTGGTGGACGCAGCGGACCTGCCCGAGTTCTCTGCAAAGTCTGTGACGGACGCAGATAGGCGTGCACCGTTGCGGTCGTCGAACACCGCGTACGTGATCTTCACGTCGGGTTCGACCGGCCGGCCGAAGGGTGTGGCGGTGCCGCACGCGGCGATCGTGAACCAGATGCTGTGGAAGCGCGAATACTTCGGTCTCGGCGTGGACGATGCTGTGTTGCTCAAGACGATCGCGACGTTCGACCTGTCGGTGTGGGAATTCTGGTCGGCGCTGGTCTCCGGCGGCCGGGTGGTGATCGCCTCACCGCACGGCCATCGCGATCCGGCATACCTGAACCGATTGATGGCGGAACAGGCCGTGACGACGTTGCACGTGGTGCCGTCGATGCTCGAGGCGTTGATGATCGAGGGCGACGGCCGGTTGGCGGGGTCGCTGCGCCGTGTCCTTGCCATCGGTGAAGCATTGCCGGTGGCGACCGCGGAGCGTTTCGTCGAGCGCAATACAGCGCGGTTGGTGAATCTGTACGGCCCGACCGAGGCTGCGGTGTCGGTGACCGCGGGTGAGGTCGTGGATCCGTCGGGTGCGTCGGTGTCGATCGGTGTGCCGGAGTGGAACACCCGGGTGTATGTGCTCGATGAGCGGTTGCATCCGGTGCCGGTGGGTGTGCCGGGTGAGTTGTATCTGGCGGGTGCGCAGTTGGCGCGCGGTTATCACGGTCGGGTGGATCTGACCGCGGAGCGTTTCGTGGCGTCGCCGTTCCGGGCGGGGGAGCGGTTGTACCGCACCGGCGACCTCGTGAGGTGGACGGCGCAGGGTGAGTTGGATTACCTGTCGCGGACCGATTTCCAGGTGAAGGTGCGTGGTTTCCGGATCGAGCTCGGCGAGATCGAGTCGGCGTTGCGGGAACAGAACGAGGTCCGTGACGTTGCGGTGATCGCGCGTGAGGACGAGCGCACCGGTGCGCAGTTGGTGGCGTATGTGGTGCCGAAGTCGGGCGTGGAACTCGATACGGCCGAACTGAAGACGGCGCTGGGCCGCCGCCTCCCGTCGTACATGGTGCCCGCTGTGTTCATGGTGCTCGACGGGTTGCCGTTGAATGTGAACGGCAAGCTGGATTGGAAGGCGTTGCCGGAGCCGGTGTTCGAGGTGCGTGAGTTCCGAGCGCCGCGTACGCCGGTCGAGGAGATCGTCGCGGGTGTGTTCGCGGACGTACTCGGTGTGTCGAGGGTGGGGGTCGATGACGACTTCTTCGAACTCGGTGGCAACTCGTTGCTTGCAACGCAGGTGGTCTCGCGCATCGGTACAGCGTTGGGTGCACGTGTACCGGTTCGGATCGTGTTCGACGCTCCGAATGTCGGTGCGCTCGCTGTCGCTGCGGAGCAGCATGCTGACACCGATTCGAGGACGCCACTCGTACCGCAGTCGCGTCCGGACATGGTGCCGCTGTCGCTCGCGCAGCAGCGCATGTGGTTCCTCAATCGCTTCGACACCGACTCGTCGGTCAACAACATTCCGGTCGCCGTGCGTTTGACCGGGGAACTCGATGGGTCCGCGCTGCAGGATGCTGTGCGGGACGTGCTGGTGCGGCACGAGGTGTTGCGCACGATCTACCCGGAGATCGACGGGCATCCCTACCAGTTGATCGTTCCCGCAGCCGAGGCCGCACCCGAGGTCGTCGCCGAAACCGTCACCGAGGACGACCTCCTCGCGCGTGTCGGCGAGGTCGTGTCGGCCGGTTTCGACGTCACGTCCGAGATTCCGTTGAGGGTTGCGCTGTTCGCGCTGGCGGACAGCGGAAGCGACGCCGAGAACGCGACCGATCATGTGCTCGTCTTCGTCGCGCACCACATCAGCGCCGACGGCTGGTCGATGGCACCTCTCACGCGCGACGTCATGACCGCCTACGTGTCCCGCGCGGCGGGCGAGGCCCCGGCCTGGGCGCCGCTGCCCGTGCAGTACGCGGACTTCGCACTGTGGCAGCGCGAGGTGCTCGGCAGCGAAGACGATCCGGAGAGTGTGCTCTCGGCTCAGGCAGAATTCTGGAAGGGCACCCTCGCCGGCGTCCCGGACGAGCTCAACCTGCCGATGGATCGCCCGCGCCCTCCGGTGCAGTCGTTCACCGGAGGAAAGGTCGAGTTCGCACTCGACGCGTCCGCTCATCGTGAACTCGCGGCGCTGGCCCGCCGGACCGGAACAACCATGTTCATGGTCCTGCACACGGCGTTGGCAGTGTTCCTCGCGCGTATGTCCGACTCCGACGACATCACGATCGGCACACCGATCGCGGGTCGCGGCGAGCGTGAGCTCGATGATCTGATCGGCATGTTCGTCAACACCCTGGTGTTGCGCAGCCATGTCGATACCGGTGAGACCTTCGAGGACCTGCTGTCGCGGGTGCGCGCCGCCGACCTCGACGCGTTCGCACACGCCGACATTCCGTTCGAGCGGCTCGTGGACGTACTCGAGCCCGAGCGGTCCACCGCGCGGCACCCGCTGTTCCAGGTGGTGCTGTCGTTCGAGAACATGCCCGAAACCGCCCTCGAACTCCCGGGGCTGAGTGTGTCCGGTGTGCCGTTCGAACTCGACATCGCGAAGTTCGATCTCGGACTGACGCTGCGTGAACACGTCGACGCCGGCGGTGATCCGGACGGGCTGTCCGCTGAGTTCTCTTATGCGAGCGCACTGTTCGACCACGGTACGGTCGAGCGGTTCGCGGAGCGATTCACCCGGCTCGTGAACGGCATCCTGTCCGGAACAGCTACACCGGTCGGCGACCTGCCGCTGCTCGGCGATGAGGAATTCGCGCAGCTCACCAGCATGCGCGGGCACGACGTCCTGACCGAGCCGAAGACCCTCGCGGACTTCCTCACTCTCGGTGTGACGATGGATCCCGACGCCACCGCAGTGCGTTACGAGGGACGTTCGATCACCTACCGGGAGATCGACGAAGCGTCGTCGAGACTTGCCCGGATGCTCATCGATCGGGGAATCGGGGCCGAGGACTTCGTTGCCGTCTCGTTCCCGCGTTCGTACGACATGGCGGTCACCGTCATGGCTGTCGCGAAGACCGGCGCCGCTCATGTGCCGGTGGACCCCACGTACCCCGCCGAGCGCGTGCGGTACATGCTGTCCGATTCCGGTGCAGCACTGGGTATCACGTCGTCGCAGTACGCCACCGGTCTGCCCGACGACGCGGAATGGCTACTCGTCGACGACCCCGACTTCGTCGCGGAGGTCGACGCACGTGCGTCCACACCGATCAGCGACACGGATCGCGTGCGCCCCACTCACGTGTACCAGCCCGCCTACCTGATCTACACCTCGGGTTCGACGGGGCAGCCGAAGGGCGTCGTCGTCACCCACTCGGGTCTGGCCGGTTTGAAGGACATGGTCACCGATCTGTACGGCGTGACGTCCGAGTCGCGGTTCCTGCAGATCTGCTCGCCGAGCTTCGACCCGTCGGTACTCGAATGGATGGCTGCCTTCTCGTTCGGTGCCACGTTGGTGATCGTGCCGTCGACGATCATCGGTGGCCCGGATCTCGCGGAGCTGCTGCGCACCGAACGGGTGACGCACACGATCATCACCCCGGTGGTGCTCGGGACCATGGAGTCCGACGGCGTCGACAGCTTCGAAGTGTTGTCGGTCGGTGGCGATGTCACCACGCCGGAACTGCTGTCGGAGTGGTCGAAGCGCACGACCTACGTCAACGCGTACGGGCCCACCGAGGCCACGATCGTATCGACCTTCGGGCAGATGGTGCCGGAGCGCCCGATCACGATCGGTGAGCCCATCGTCGGCATGACCACCCTGGTGCTCGATTCACGTCTGCGGCCGGTCGCGGCCGGTATGGCGGGTGAGCTCTACGTGGCGGGCCGTGCCCTTGCGCGCGGTTACCACCGACGCAACGCTCTCACCGCCGAACGATTCGTCCCGAACCCGTACGGCGAAGCCGGCGAACGCATGTACCGCACCGGTGATGTGGTGCGGTGGCGTGCTGTCGAGGATCGTCTCGAACTCGAGTTCGTGGGGCGCAGCGACTTCCAGGTGAAGGTGCGCGGTTTCCGTATCGAACTCGGCGAGATCGACGCTGTGCTCTCGGCACACGACACCGTCAACTGGACAACCACGGTCGGTCGTTCGACGGCGTCGGGTGCGACGGTGTTGGTGTCGTATGTCTTGCCTGCGGCGGGCCGGACTGTGGATGTGGCGGGGTTGACGGAGTTCGTGGCTCGGTCGTTGCCGCCGCATATGGTGCCGTCGGCGATCGTGGTGCTCGATGAGGTGCCGTTGACGCCGGTGGGCAAGTTGGATCGTGATGCGTTGCCGGAGCCGGTGTTCGAAGAGCGTGAGTATCGCGGTGCCGGTAGTGAGGTCGAGGAGATCATTGCGGAGGTGTTCGCGGAGGTTCTGCACTTGGAGAAGGTGAGTGTGGACGAGTCGTTCTTCGCGCTCGGTGGTGATTCGATCGTGTCGATTCAGTTGGTGTCGCGGGCGAAGGCTCGTGGTGTGGTGTTCACGCCGCGGGATGTGTTCGAGCGGCGTTCGGTGGCGGGGCTGGCGGAGGTCGCCTCGCGTGTGGATGCGGATGCGCCCCAGAAGCTGGCCGAACTTCCGGGTGGTGGTGTCGGTGATGTTCCGTTGACGCCGATCATGCGTGAGGTGCTGGGCTGGCCCGGTGGCTTCGACCGATTCTCGCAGACCATCGCTGTCAACCTTCCGCAGGACATCACCGCGGACGTGCTCGAGCGGACGATCGGTGCTGTGGTGGATCACCATGATGCGCTGCGGTCGATCCTCGACCGGAGTGATGACGCGGCAACACTGCGCATTCGCGCCACGGGCACTGTCGACGCGTCGTCCCTGATCACCAGGATCGAGGTCGCGGCCGAGATCTCCGATGCCGATCTCACCGAGATCGCCTCGCGCGAACTCGATTCCGCGCTCGGGCGCCTCGACCCGGTATCGGGGTCGGTACTGCAGTTCGTGTGGTTCGACTTCGCCGGCGGCGCCCGGCCGGGTGTGTTGCTGATCGTCGCGCATCACCTGGTGATGGACGGTGTGTCGTGGCGAATCCTGTTGCCGGACCTCGGTCTTGCGTGGGGGCAGATCGTCGCAGGGCAGGATGTCCAGCTCGCCGAGGTCGGGACGTCGTTGCGGCGCTGGGCGCACGGCCTCGTCGAGGCGGCGCCGTCGTATCGAAATGAGCTGGAGTTGTGGGAGCGGGTTCTCGGTGAACCCGACCCGCTGCTCGCGCAGCGTCCCTTCGACCCCGCGGTCGATGTCACCTCCACGGTGGAACGCATCGAACTGACACTGGATTCACGGCAGACCGAGGCGTTGCTGACGTCGGTGCCGTCGTTGTTCCGTGGTGGTGTCGCCGATGGTCTGGTGGCGGCGTTGGGGTTGGCGTTGGTGCGGTGGCGTCGTGATCGTGGTGTGGAGTCATCGTCGGCGTTGGTGAAGTTCGAGGGTCACGGTCGTGAAGAGGCTGTGGTTCCGGGTGCGGATCTGTCGCGGACGGTGGGGTGGTTCACGAGTGCGTATCCGGTGCGGGTGGATCTGGCGGGTGTCGATGTCGATGATGCGTTCGCCGGTGGTGTGTCGGTCGGTGCTGCGGTCAAGGCTGTGAAGGAGCAGTTGCTGGCGATTCCGGACAGGGGCATGGGGTATGGCCTGTTGCGGTATCTGGATGGGCAGTCGTCGGTGCGGTTGGGTGCGGTGGCGAAGTCGCCGCAGATCAGTTTCAACTATCTGGGGCGTGTGTCTGCTGCGGATGTGCCGGAGGAGTTGGCGGCGATCGGGTGGGCGCCCACCGGCGCACTCGGCCAGGTCGACGCCGCGCTCGATGCGGACATGCCCGCCAGTGCCGCGATCGACATCAACGCGATCGTGAACGATGGGCCGGAGGGTCCGCAGCTCGGCGCGAACATCGCATTCCCCACCGGACTGTTGGATCGCGACGATGTCGACGAGTTCGCGCAGCACTGGCGCGCGGCTCTCGACGCGCTCGTCGCCCACGTCGACGCACCCGACGCCGGCGGGCTGACACCGTCGGACGTTCCGTTGGTGAATGTGACCCAGTCCGGCCTGGAACGGTGGGAATCGCGGTACCGGCCGGTGGCCGATGTGTGGCCGCTCTCGCCGCTGCAGTCCGGTCTGTTGTTCCACGCGCTGATGACGGCCGACGATGACGTCGACGTGTACACGATGCAGGCGGTGCTCGACCTCGAAGGCGCGGTCGACGCGGACCGTCTGCACCGGGCTGCTCAGGGGCTGCTCGATCGGCATGCGAATCTGCGCACCGTCTTCGTCACCGACGACGACGGCGACTCGGTCCAGCTGGTGCTCGACGACGTACAGGTGCCGTGGCGCACAGTCGACATGTCGTCGGAGGTCGCGTCTTCGGGAGTGACGGCCACCGTCCCGTTCTGGCGCGACGAGGAGTCCCGTGGATTCGTCATGGACACCGGACCGCTCATGCGGTTCGTACTCGTCTCGCTCGGCGGTGATCGCTACCAGCTCGGCGTGACCACGCACCACGTGCTGGTCGACGGCTGGTCGATGCCGCTGCTCATGCAGGACCTGATGGCCCTGTACGCCACTCGCGGCGATACGTCGATGCTGCCGCGTGCGCGGTCGTACCGCTCGTTCCTCGAATGGGTCGGCACACGCGACCTGGAGGCCTCGCGCGACGCCTGGTCACACGTATTCGACGGATTCGACGAACCGACACTGCTCGCCCCGCAGTCGCCCCGTCATCCGAAGGAGCAGGGCGACGACCGCGTCAAGATCGAACTGGACGCGCAGCGCCTGACCGCGATCAGCGATGCCGCGGCGCGCCTCGGCGTCACCGTGAACACTCTCGTGCAGGCCGCATGGGGCGTGCTGATCGGACGTCTCACCGGCCGCGACGACGTGGTGTTCGGCGCGACCGTGTCCGGACGCCCCGCCGACCTGCCCGGCGTGGAGTCGATGGTGGGTCTGTTCATCAACACCCTGCCGGTGCGGGTGACCTTCGACCCCGACGAGCCGATCGGCGAGTTCCTCGGTCGTCTGCAGAGCGAACAAGCCGCGCTGCTCGAACATCACCATCTCGGACTGACCGACATCCAGCGGGCCTCGGGTCCCGCGGTGGCCTTCGACACCCTCACCGTGTTCGAGTCCTACCCGCTCGACGAGGAGGGCCTCGCCCAGCAGGCCTCGTCGATCGACGGCATGTCCGTCACAGGTGTCGGTACACACGACGCCACGCACTACCCGTTGAGCCTGTTCGTTCACATCAAGACGGGCATGGAAGTCGAACTGCGCTATCAGCGTGCACTTTTCGATCGCGATCAGGTATCCACGCTCGTTGCCCGCTTCGTGCGTGCACTCGAGTCGCTTGCTGCGCGGCCTGACAATCATGTGGGTGACATCGAGCTCCTCGATGCCGCGGAACTCGACCGGATCCTCCACGACTGGAACGACTCGGCGCACGAGCTCGACGCGTCGGCACTGCTCACCGACCGTTTCGACGCGCAGGCCGCTCACACACCCGACGCTGTCGCACTCGTCTACGAAGGTGACTCCCTCACCTACGCCGAGTTCGACGCTCGCGTCACACGCCTCGCGCGACACCTGATCGCGCACGGTGTGGGGCCGGAGTCGTTGGTGGGCTTGGCCATCCGACGGTCTCTCGACCTCATGGTGGGTATGTACGCGATCGTGCGCGCCGGCGGCGCATGGGTGCCGATCGATCCCGACCACCCCATCGATCGTGTCCGGCACATCCTCGACACGGCCGATCCGGTCTGCATCGTGACCACAGCGCGCGACGAGTTCGAGGTGCCGTCGGATCTCGGTATCCGGTCGATCGCCATCGACGTGCTCGATTTGTCGAACACCTCGATCGCACCGGTCACCGATGCGGACCGGATCGCACCGCTGCGTCCTGACAACACCGCCTACGCGATCTTCACGTCCGGTTCGACAGGACGCCCGAAGGGCGTCGCGGTGACGCACCGCGCAATCGTCAACCAGACGGAATGGATGCTGCACGAGTTCGAGATGACCTCGAGCGACGTGTACTTCCAGAAGACCGCCACCACGTTCGACGTGTCGCTGTGGGGCTTCTTCATGCCCTTGAGCGTGGGTGCCCGTCTCGTGATCGCCACCCCGGACGGTCACCGCGACCCCGCGTACCTGTCCGAAGTCATTGCACGCGAGCGCGTCACGATCACCGACTTCGTGCCGTCGATGCTCACGGTGTTCGCCGCCCACGCCGACGCCGAAGAATGCCGCACTCTGCGCGACATCTTCGTGATCGGTGAAGCCCTGCCGCCCGAGACGATCGACGGTGTCCGCAGGATCAGCTCTGCGGACATCGACAACCTTTACGGACCCACGGAAGCCGCCGTGTCCGCCACCTACTGGCAAGCACCGGCAGCGGGTTCGGTCGACGTGGTGCCGATCGGTGTCCCGGAATGGAACGTGCAGGTGTACGTCCTCGACGGCCGGCTCCGCCCCGTTCCCGTCGGTGTCCCGGGAGAGCTCTATCTCGCAGGTGTCCAGCTCGCACGCGGGTACGTGCGCCGCCCGGACCTCACCTCGGACCGGTTCGTCGCGAATCCGTACGGGGAGTCCGGCGACCGGATGTACCGAACGGGCGACCTCGTGACGTGGAACGAGCATGGCGAACTCGAATACATCGGCCGCACCGACTTCCAGGTGAAGTTCCGTGGCCAGCGCATCGAGCTCGGCGAGATCGAAACCGCGCTGCTCGCCCACGATTCGGTGAACCAGGCCGCGGTACTGGTGGTGCAGACACCCACCGGCGACCAGCTCGCCGGATACGTCGTGCCGGCACCGGGACGGAACATCGACACCGGCGAACTCGTCGAGTTCGTGTCGGAGACGCTGCCCGCGTACATGGTGCCGTCCGCGTTGGTCGTGCTCGGAGAGTTCCCGCTCAACACGTCTGGCAAGCTCGACCGCAAGGCGCTTCCCGCTCCGACGTTCGAAGCGCGGGAGTTCCGGGCTCCGACGACACCGATCGAGGAGATCGTTGCGACGACCTTTGCCGATGTCCTCGGTGTCGAACGTGTCGGCCTCGACGACGACTTCTTCGCGCTCGGCGGAAACTCACTGATCGCGACGCAACTCGTTGCGCGCCTCGGGTCGGCACTCGATGTTCGGATTCCGGTGCGGGTGCTGTTCGAGTCCTCGACCGTGCATGCCCTCGCCGCGCAGGCAGAGCAGCACACGGGGTCGACGCGTCGTGCACCGCTGGTGCCGCAGCAGCGCCCGGATCGGGTGCCGCTGTCGCTTGCACAGCAGCGCATGTGGTTCCTCAATCGCTTCGATGCGACGTCGAGCGCCGACAACCTCCCCGTCGCAGTGCGGCTGACCGGCGCCCTCGACGTGGATGCGCTGCAGGCGGCCGTGCGTGATCTGCTCGATCGACACGAGGTGCTCCGCACGATCTACCCGGAGGACGACGGTCGTCCCTACCAGCAGATTCTGTCGGTGGACGAGGCGATGCCGAACCTCGACGCTGTGCAGGTCGACGAAGCGGACCTGCCCGCACGGATCCTGGAGATCGTGGGCGCTGGGTTCGACGTGACGACACAGGTTCCATTGCGTGCGGTCCTGTACAGGCTGGGGGCGTCGGTCTCTGATCACGTGCTCGTATTCGTCGTCCACCACATCAGCGCCGACGGCTGGTCGATGGCACCGCTCACCCGTGATGTCATGGCCGCCTACGTGTCCCGTACGAACGGCGAAGAACCTGCCTGGGCTCCGCTGCCGGTCCAGTACGCGGACTTCGCGTTGTGGCAGCGTGAGGTTCTCGGCTCGGAGGACGATCCGGAGAGTCTGCTGTCGACCCAGGCCCAGTACTGGAAGCGTGCGCTCTCCGGCATTCCGGACGAGCTGAATCTGCCGATGGACCGTCCGCGTCCGCCGGTGCAGTCGTTCGCCGGTGGCCGGGTCGAGTTCGCGCTCGATGCGTCCACGCATCGTGAACTGGCTGCGTTGGCCCGCCGGACCGGCACGACCATGTTCATGGTCGTCCACACCGCGCTGGCGATCTTTCTGGCGCGCATGTCCGACTCCGACGACGTGGCGATCGGCACCCCGATCGCGGGTCGCGGCGAGTCCGAACTCGACGACCTGATCGGCATGTTCGTCAACACCCTGGTGTTGCGGAGCCGTGTCGAGGCGGGCGAGCCGTTCACCGACCTGCTGGCGCGGGTCCGTGAGATCGATCTCGAGGCGTTCGCCCACGCGGACATCCCGTTCGAGCGGCTCGTCGAGATCGTCGAGCCCGAGCGGTCGACGGCGCGGCACCCGCTGTTCCAGGTGGCCCTGTCGTTCGAGAACCTGCCGTCCGCGGATTTCGAGCTTCCGGAGCTGAGTGTGTCCGGCGTGCCCTTCGATGTGGACACCGCGAAGTTCGACCTGTCGCTCACGCTGCGCGAAGGCATCGGGCAAGACGGTGCACCTGCCGGCATATCGGCCGAGTTCTCCTACGCGAGCGCGCTGTTCGATCACGGTACCGTCGAACAGTTCGCGCATCGGTTCGAACTGCTGATCTCCGGCCTCCTCGCGGATCCACAGGCACCGGTCGGGGATCTCCCGCTGCTCGGCGGCGACGAGTTCGGCCGGCTCACGCACGTCCACGGGGATCGCGTCGGAGCGGGCGGAACCCTCGCCGATATCCTCACGGCGGCGGTCACGCTGGATCCGAACGCCACCGCGGTCCGCTACGAGGGGCGCTCGATCAGCTACCGCGAGCTCGACGAGACCTCGTCGAAGCTCGCGCGCATCCTCATCGGACAGGGCGTCGGCCCGGAGGACATCGTCGCGGTGTCGTATCCGAGGTCGTACGAGATGGTTCTGAGCGTGTGGGCGATCGCGAAGGCCGGTGCCGCGCACCTGCCGGTCGACCCCACCTATCCCGTCGAGCGTGTGCGGTACATGCTGGCCGATTCCGGCGCGGTCCTCGGTATCACGTCCTCGACCTATCGGGACGGACTACCCGGGGACTCCGACTGGATCGTGCTCGACGATTCGACGTTCACCAGTGAGCTCGACAGGCAGTCGGAGCTGCCGGTGGGCGCCTCCGACCGGGTGCGTCCGCTGTCGCTGTTCCACCCGGCCTACGTCATCTACACCTCGGGTTCGACGGGCCGTCCCAAGGGCGTCGTCGTCACACACCAGGGTCTGGGCGGGGTTGTCGACACCGCCGTCGAGCTGTACCACCTGCGTGCCGGACATCGTTTCCTGCACATCTGCTCGCCGAGCTTCGACCCGTCGGTGCTCGAGTGGATGGCGGCGTTCACCAGTGGTGCGACGCTGGTGATCGTGCCGTCGACGATCATCGGTGGCCCGGATCTCGCGGACCTCCTGCGCACCGAGCGGGTGACTCACACGATCATCACCCCTGCGGTGCTCGGCACGATGGATCCGACGGGGATCGACAGCCTCGAGGTCGCGTCGGTCGGCGGCGACGTCACCACGCCGGAACTGCTCGCCAAGTGGGCACCGGGCCGCAAGTACTTCAACGGATACGGCCCCACCGAGACGACGATCATCTCGTCCTTCGCTCGGCTCGAGCCGGGACGCCCCATCACGATCGGCCACCCCACTCACGGGGTGTCCGCGCTCGTGCTCGACGCACGGATGCGTCCCGTCCCGGAGGGCGTCGCCGGTGAGCTATACATGGCAGGTGCGGCGCTTGCCCGCGGTTACCACGGCCGCAGCGCCCTCACCGCTGAGATGTTCGTCGCCAATCCCTACAGTCCGGACGGTTCACGGATGTACCGCACGGGCGACGTCGTCCGGTGGCGGGCCGGCGGGGAGCGTCTCGAGCTCGAGTTCGTGGGGCGCAGCGACTTCCAGGTGAAGGTGCGCGGTTTCCGTATCGAACTCGGCGAGATCGACGCAGCCCTGGCGGCACATGAGACCGTCGATTTTGCCGCAACCCTCGGCCGTTCGACGGCGTCGGGTGCGACGGTGTTGGTGTCGTATGTGTTGCCCGCGGTGGGCCGGACTGTGGATGTGGCGGGGTTGACGGAGTTCGTGGCTCGGTCGTTGCCGCCGCATATGGTGCCGTCGGCGATCGTGGTGCTCGATGAGGTGCCGTTGACGCCGGTGGGCAAGTTGGATCGTGATGCGTTGCCGGAGCCGGTGTTCGAAGAGCGTGAGTATCGCGGTGCCGGTAGCGAGGTCGAGGAGATCATCGCGGAGGTGTTCGCGGAGGTTCTGCACTTGGAGAAGGTGAGTGTGGACGAGTCGTTCTTCGCGCTCGGTGGTGATTCGATCGTGTCGATTCAGTTGGTGTCGCGGGCGAAGGCTCGTGGTGTGGTGTTCACGCCGCGGGATGTGTTCGAGCGGCGTTCGGTGGCGGGGCTGGCCGAAGTTGCTGTTCGGAGCGACGAGTCTCAGGGCCTCGTGCGGCTCGACGAACTACCCGGTGGTGGTGCCGGTGATGTTCCGTTGACGCCGATCATGCGTGAGGTGCTGGGCTGGCCCGGCGGCATCGACCGGTTCTCCCAGTTCGTCTCCGTGACCCTTCCGCAGGACATCACCGCGGACGTGCTCGAGCGGACGATCGGTGCTGTGGTGGATCACCACGATGCGCTTCGGTCGATCCTCGACCGCGACGACGCCGGCATCACCTTCCGCGTGCGCGTTGCCGGTGACGTGGACGCAGGGTCCCTTCTCACCCGCGTCGAGGCTCCCACAGACATCAGCGACGAGGACCTGACCGCCCTCGCCGGACGTGAGATCGATGCGGCCCTCGGCCGACTCGACCCGTTCGCCGGGGCGATGCTGCAGTTCGTGTGGTTCGACTTCGGTTCGGCCGGGCGTGCCGGGGTGCTCGCCGTCGTTGCCCATCACCTCGTGGTCGACGGAGTGTCGTGGCGAATCCTGTTGCCGGACCTCGGTCTTGCGTGGGGACAGATCGTCTCCGGCCAGGAGAAGGTCGAGCTTGCCGCAGTCGGGACGTCGTTGCGGCGCTGGGCGCACGGTCTCGTCGAGGCGGCACCGTCGCATCGCGACGAACTGGGGCTCTGGGAACAGATTCTCGAGGGTCCCGATCCGCTACTCGGCGAGCGGCCGTTCGATCCGTCCGTGGACACCGCGTCCACCGTGGAGCGTTTCGACGTCAGCGTGCCCGCCTCGGACACCGAGGCGTTGCTGACGTCGGTGCCGTCGTTGTTCCGTGGTGGTGTCGCCGATGGTCTGGTGGCGGCGTTGGGGTTGGCGTTGGTGCGGTGGCGTCGTGATCGTGGTGTGGAGTCATCGTCGGCGTTGGTGAAGTTCGAGGGTCACGGTCGTGAAGAGGCTGTGGTTCCGGGTGCGGATCTGTCGCGGACGGTGGGGTGGTTCACGAGTGCGTATCCGGTGCGGGTGGATCTGGCGGGTGTCGATGTCGATGATGCGTTCGCCGGTGGTGTGTCGGTCGGTGCTGCGGTCAAGGCTGTGAAGGAGCAGTTGCTGGCGATTCCGGACAGGGGCATGGGGTATGGCCTGTTGCGGTATCTGGATGGGCAGTCGTCGGTGCGGTTGGGTGCGGTGGCGAAGTCGCCGCAGATCAGTTTCAACTATCTGGGGCGTGTGTCTGCTGCGGATGTGCCGGAGGAGTTGGCGGCGATCGGGTGGGCGCCTACGGATGCGCTAGGCAAGCTCGACGTGGTCCAGGACGCGGACATGCCCGCGAACGCTGCGGTCGATATCAACGCCGTGGTCAGCGACGGGCCGGAGGGTCCGCAGCTCGGCGCGAACATCGCGTTCCCGGCGGGACTGCTCGATCGCGACGACGTCGACGAACTCTCCCAGCACTGGATTGCTGCGCTGAGCGCCCTCGCGGAGTACGCGACGGGGCCGCAGGCAGGTGGACTCACCCCCTCGGATCTGCCGCTGGTCGACCTCGATCAGACCGAGATCGAACACTGGGAGCGCCGCTACCCGGCGCTCGACGACGTGTGGCCGCTCTCACCTCTGCAGTCCGGTCTGCTGTTCCATGCATCGATGATCGACGAGAGTCACGTCGACGTGTACACAATGCAGGCTGTGCTCGACCTCGAAGGCGCGGTCGACGTGGATCGCCTGCGCGGCGCAGGTCAGGCGTTGCTCGACCGGTACCCGAATCTCCGCACCGCGTTCGTCACCGACGACAAGGGCGACTCGGTTCAGTTGGTGCTCGACGAGGTTGAACTGCCTTGGAAACAGGTCGATCTCGGAGATCTTCCTGCCGACCGTCGCGAGACGGAGCTTGCGGAGGTGCTTGCAGCCGAGCAGGCTCGCCGGTTCGAAATGGAGACCGCTCCGCTGATGCGGTTCCTGCTCGTCAAGGAATCCGATGGCCGGTACCACCTCGCAGTCACGAGCCATCACATACTGCTCGACGGCTGGTCGATGCCGCTGCTCATGCAGGACCTGATGGCCCTGTACGTGCTGCGCGGAGATCAGTCGTTGCTGCCGCGTGTCCGCTCGTACCGCCACTTCCTGTCCTGGTTGTCGGAGCAGAATCGCAACGACTCCCTCGATGCGTGGGCGGACACCCTCCGCGGTATGGAGGAGCCGACGATCCTGGCACCGGCCGTCCGCGACGCGGACAACGACACGATCTCCACGGTGTCGGTGCTCTACGACGCCGAACGGACCGCGCGGTTGACCACGTTCGCCGGGCAACTCGGGGTGACGGTCAATACGCTGGTCCAGGCGGCGTGGGCAGTGCTCGCAGGCCGGCTGACCGGACGGAACGACGTGGTGTTCGGCGCGACCGTCTCCGGGCGTCCCGCAGACCTGCCCGGCGTGGAGTCGATGGTGGGTCTGTTCATCAACACGCTGCCGGTGCGGGTGAACGCCGAACCGGACGAGTCGGTCGAGGCATTGCTTACGCGTCTGCAGGCGGAGCAGGCCGGACTCCTCGATCACCACTACGTCGGCCTGTCCGACATCGAACAGCGCGCAGGCATCCCGATCGGGTTCGATTCGCTGCTGGTCTTCGAGTCGTATCCGATCGACCGCGAAGCACTGTCCGATGCGGCAGGGTCGATCGACGGGATGACCATCACGGGGGTGAGTGTCAAGGACGCGACGCACTACCCGATCACGCTGCTCACCGTTGCCGACACGGCGATCGACTTCACCTTCAAGTACCTCGAGCGCTTCTTCGACGAGGTGGCGATCTCGAGGATTTCCGAGCAGTTCGTCCGGGTACTCGACGCGTTCGTCGACAACCCGGGTGATCCGGTCGGTGACATCGATCTGCTCGGTGCCGACGAGGCGGCTCGCATCGTCGAAGAATCGGGACCGGTGACTCCGGTCGTCACATCCGCGGCACGCACCCTGGCCACCGTCCTCAGTGAGGTCCTCGAGGAGGACCCGTCCGCTCCGGCTCTGGCGGTACCTGCGGATGCCGCCACCGGTGAGGAAGGACGCGAGTTCTCGTACCGGCAACTCGACGAGCAGTCGTCGCAGCTTGCCCGTGTGCTCATCGCACGCGGTCTGGGAACGGGGGACATCGTGGCCATCGCGATACCGAGGTCGGTGGCTTCGGTGGTCGCGCAATGGGCCGTGGCGAAGACCGGCGCGGCCCTTGCGATTGTCGACTCTCAGCGGTGGACGACAAGTCTGCCGTCGGGTGCGGTGCTGGGCTTGACTGTTGCGGCGGTGACCGCAAGTGCACCGGCCGGCGACTGGCTCGTGATCGACGACGAGGCGTTCACGCGAGAAAGTGCAGCGATGCCGGCGGATCCGGTCACATATGCCGATCGTGTGCGCCCGGTCGAGCCGTCCGACCCGGCGGTGGTCCTCGATTCGCGAACGCTTTCCAACGCGGAACTGGTCGATCTGCTCGTTACCCTGCGCGACCGGTACTCGATGACCTACGAGTCCCGGAGCGCGGCGGTTTCGCGTGCGGGGATCAACGGTGCGGGAGCGACGGCACTGGCGCTCGAGCAGTTGCTCGTCACCGCGACGGGGGCGGCCGTCGTGCTCGTTCCCGAAGGCATCCTCGGTGGCGCGGACCTCGATGGGCTTCTCTACAACGAATGGGTCACGCATGCCCACCTGCCTGCGGCGTCCCTGGAGACCCTCGAACCCGGTCTCGAAGACCTCGCGGTGGTCGTGGTGGTCGACGAAGCTCCGGCAGGAGTGCTCACGCAGTGGCAGAGTGCACATCAAGTGCACATCGTTGCTGACCAGCATTGATGCCCGTGGGGTCGCCGAGAGGCGGCCCCACGGTCGTTCGTCTGCAGGTGTCGAGTTCGGCCGACGGTAACGTCGAAGCTGCCCGGAGAGATCTAACCAAGAGGTTACTAACGGGTAAGGAAAGCTCGCCGATACGGATGACTATGCTGGCTCGGTTCGCATCAGGCGAGCTTTGAGGTACCGAAAGCGAAGGGTGTGGGCTTTTACATGCGTTCACGACACGACGGCGGCTCGGATGGGGTTACTCCGATGAATGCCCCGCAGTCGAACGAGCCACAGCCGTCGGTACCCGAATCGAGCACCGAGCATCCGGCCGACGGTGTACGCGGCGGCACTGTCGATCGCAGCGGTGCCCGTGCACCTCGGGCACCCCGGGCACCCCGGCCTGCCCGCGCGGAGCGTCCTGCCCGCGGTGAACGTCGTGGTGGGCGTGGTCGGGGTGTGGTGTTGCCGCAGTTGTTGGTGTCGGCGGTGGAGTCGTGTGGTGATGCGGTGGCGGTGGTTGCTGGTGGGCGGTCGTTGTCGTATCGGGAGCTCGATGAGGTGTCGTCGCGGTGGGCTCGGTGGTTGATTTCTCGGGGTGTGGGTCCGGGGGATGCGGTGGTGGTGGCGGTGCCGCGTTCGCTCGAGTCGGTGGTGGTGTTGTGGGCGGTGGTGAAGTCGGGGGCGACTTTTGTGCCGGTGGATCCGGGGTATCCGGCTGAGCGTGTCGAGTTCATGGTGTCCGATTCGGGTGCTGTGTTGGTGGTGACGGTGTCGTCGGTGGTGGATGTGGTGTCGGTGTCGTGTCCGCCTGCGGTGCCGGTGGTGGTGTTCGATGATGCGGGTGTGGTGTCGGAGGTGGCGGGGTTGTCGTCGCGTCCGGTGTCGTATGCGGATCGGGTGCGGTCGGTGGAGCTTGTTGATGCGGCGTGGATGATTTATACGTCGGGGTCGACGGGGCGGCCTAAGGGTGTGGTGGTGTCTCATGCTGGTGTGGCGCCGTTGATTTCGGCTGAGCGTGAGCATTTCGGGGTGGATGGGTCGTCTCGGGTGTTGCATGTGTGTTCGCCGAGTTTCGATGTGTCGTTGTTGGAGTTGTTGGTGGGGTTTTCGGCGGGGGCGTCGGTGGTGGTGGCTCCGGCGGGTGTCGGTGGTGGGCCGGAGTTGGCGGAGTTGATTGCGGCGGAGCGGGTGTCGCATGTGTTCATGACGCCGGGTGCGTTGGGGTCGATGGATCCGGTGGGGTTGGATTCGTTGTCGACGGTGGTGGTGGCGGGGGAGTCGTTTACGCCGGAGTTGGTGCGGCGGTGGTCTGTTCCGGGTGTGCGGCGTTTTTTCAATGCGTATGGTCCGACGGAGACGACGATTTTGGCGACGAGTTCGTCGGAGTTGGTGGCGGGTTCGGTGGTGTCGATCGGGTCGGCGATTGCGGGGGTGGGGTGTTTTGTGCTGGATGAGCGGTTGCGTCCGGTGCCTGAGGGTGTGGTGGGGGAGTTGTATGTGGCGGGGGCGCAGGTGGCGCGGGGGTATCACGGTCGTGTGGGGTTGACGTCGTCTCGTTTTGTGGCGGATCCGTTTTCGTTGTCGGGTGGGCGGATGTATCGGACGGGGGATCTGGTGCGTCGGGGTGGTGATGGGGTGTTGGAGTATGTGGGGCGTAGCGATTTTCAGGTGAAGGTGCGGGGGTTTCGTATCGAGTTGGGGGAGATCGATGCGGTGTTGTCGTCGTTGCCGGGGGTGGGTTTTGCGGTGACGGTGGGGTCGGTGTTGGCGTCGGGTGAGTCGGCGTTGGTGTCGTATGTGGTGGCGGAGTCGGGTGTGGTGCTCGAGTCGGGTGTGGTGCGTGAGCGGGTGGCGGGGGTGTTGCCGGGGTATATGGTGCCGGCGTTGGTGGTGGTGCTTGATGAGGTGCCGTTGACTCCGGTGGGGAAGGTGGATCGGGGGGCGTTGCCGGAGCCGGTGTTTGCGGTGCGGGAGTTTCGGGCGCCGCGGTCGGTGGTGGAGGAGTCGGTGGCGTCGGTGGTGGCGTCGGTGTTGGGTCTGGGGCGGGTCGGTTTGGATGATTCGTTTGTGGATTTGGGTGGGAATTCGTTGGCGGCGACTCGTGTGGTGGCGCGGTTGTCGTCGGTGGTGGGTGTGCGGGTGCCGGTGTCGGTGGTGTTCGAGGTGGGGTCGGTGGAGGAGTTGGCTGCCCGGATCGAAACACTGGTGTCCGGAAGCGACTCGGTGCCGTTGGCGGCCCGTGAGCGTCCCGAACGTGTTCCGTTGTCGTCGGCCCAGCAGCGGATGTGGTTCCTCAACCGCCTGCACCCGGAGTCGTTCGTCGACAACATCCCGATGGCTATCAGGCTCTCCGGAGATCTGGATCGTGCGGCATTGCGCTCAGCAATGGATGACGTCGTTGCCCGGCACGAATCGCTGCGCACCGTTTATCCGGACATCGACGGCATCGGATACCAGCAGGTACTCCCGGCATCGGATGCCCGGCTCGCTGTGTCACCGGAACCGCTGTCTGCAGACGAGGTCCCCGATCGCATCGCGGAGATCGTGACCGCCGGGTTCGATGTCACTCGTGAGGTTCCACTTCGAGTGCGTCTGCTCGAGGTGTCGGAGCGCGAGCACGTGCTGGTTGTGGTCGTCCACCACATCTCCGCCGACGGCTACTCGATCGGCCCACTCGTGCGTGACGTGGTGACCGCCTATGACGCCCGCGTCGGTGGGAATGCGCCCTCGTGGACTCCACTCGAAGTGCAGTACGCGGACTACACACTGTGGCAGCGTGAGGTGCTCGGCGACGAGTCCGACCCTGAGTCTCTGCTGTCCCAGCAGGTGGAGTTCTGGCGACACGCCCTCGCCGAACTGCCGGAAGAGCTTCCGCTTCCCGTCGACCGCCCGCGACCCGCAGTGGCGAGCAACCGAGGTGCCTCGCTGCGTGTAGACCTCGACCGCGACGTGCGCGCGGGTATCGCTGATCTGGCACGACGCAGTGGCGCAACGGAATTCATGGTTGTCCACGCTGCGCTCGCAGTGCTCCTCGCGCGGATGAGCGGTACCGAGGACATCGCGATCGGCACGCCTGTGGCCGGGCGTGGGGAGGCTGCCCTCGACGATGTGATCGGCATGTTCGTCAACACTCTCGTGCTGCGTACCGAGGTCGACGGTGGGGGATCGTTCGAAGAGTTGCTTGCTCGGGTGCGGGTCGCGGATCTGGACGCATTCGTACATGCGGACGTGCCGTTCGAACGTCTTGTAGAGGTGCTGGACCCGCCGCGCTCGCAGGCCCGTCACCCGCTGTTCCAGGTGATGCTGACGTTCCAGAATATGCCGGTGTCGAACCTCGAGCTGCCCGGGTTGAATATATCTGGTGTCGAGTTCGACACGGCAACAGCAAAATTCGACCTCCAGATCACCGTCGCCGACACTGTAGGGGCGGATGGTGCACCCGGTGGTTTCGCCGTCGAATTCAATTACGCGACGGAACTGTTCGACACCACCACGGTGGAGAGCCTCGCGGGGAGGTTCGTCCGTATCCTCGGCGCGGTGATCTCCGACGAGCGGACCGCCATTGCGGATCTGCCGCTCCTCGACGAGAGCGAGCGTGAACGGATTCTGACCACCTGGAGTTCACTCGGCGCCGGTTCTCCGGCGCGAACTCCGGACACACTCGCCGGTCGTCTGTCGGAATCTGTGCTCGGTCACGGCTCCGCGCCTGCCGTCACCTTCGGCGGCACTACCATCGACTACGCCGAACTCTCGGCTCGGGCCAACCGGATGGCACGTCGGCTCGTCGCGGCCGGTATCGGCCCGGGGGCGCTCGTGGCGGTGGCCTTGCCACGCTCGATCGACCTAGTTGTCGCGCTCATCGCCGTGATCGAGTCGGGCGGCGCCTACCTGCCGGTCGATCCGACCTATCCGCAGGACCGCATCCGGTACATGCTCGACGATGCGCGCCCCCGGGCGATCGTCACCTCGGGCGTGATCGGGCGTGACGACGGTGCCAGTGTGCTGTGGAACAGCGGGATCGACATCCTTTGCACCGAGAGTGCGGACACCGCTGAAGAATTCGCGGCAGACCCGCTCACCGATGCGGACCGTCGGGCACCGCTGCGACCCGACGATCTCGCCTACGTCATCTACACCTCGGGCTCCACGGGTCGTCCGAAAGGTGTCGGTGTCACTCACCGCAACGTTCTCACTCTTTTCGAGAATGCGGACCCGTTGTTCGGTTTCGGATCGGACGACGTGTGGACCCTGTTCCATTCGTACGCCTTCGACTTCTCGGTGTGGGAACTGTGGGGGCCACTACTCCACGGTGGCAGGCTCGTCGTCGTCGACTACCCGACCTCGCGGTCGCCGGAGCTGTTCGCAGGTCTCGTGCGCACCGAAGGCGTGACCGTCCTCAACCAGACGCCCTCTGCTTTCTACCAGTTCGACGAGGCGGACCGTGCCCTCGCCTCGAGTGAGGTCGAGGCCGCACCTTCGAGACTGCGGTACGTGGTGTTCGGCGGCGAGGCGCTCGATCCGGGACGCCTCGACGGCTGGTTCGACCGGCATCCCGTCACGCCCCGTCTGATAAACATGTACGGCATCACGGAGACGACAGTGCACGTCTCCTTCCACCCTGTCGAGCGCACCCATGCGCAGGCCGGGGCGGCAAGCGCGATCGGGCGATCCCTGCCCGGACTCGCGGTGCGCGTGCTCGATCGACGGTTGCAGCCGGTACCCCAGGGTGTGCCCGGTGAGGTCTATGTGTCCGGCGACCAGTTGTCGCGCGGGTATCTCGGACGCCCTGACCTGACGGCAGTGCGGTTCGTCGCAGATCCGTTCGGCCGGGGCAGGCTGTACCGCACCGGGGATATCGCTCGCTGGAACTCGGCCGGAGTCCTCGAATACGCAGGCCGCAGTGACTCCCAGGTGCAGTTGCGTGGTTTCCGCATCGAACTCGGCGAGATCGAGGCGGCTCTGCTGCAGGCATCGGGTGTTGCCCACGCCGTTGCGATGGTTCGCGACGATGGTCTCGGCGAACGACTCGTGGGCTACGTCGTGCCCCGAGCCGGTGAGACCGTGGTCTCGGCAGATGTGCGCGCCCGGGTGTCGGAGTTCCTGACCGGCTACATGGTGCCCGACATTGTGACCGTGCTCGACGAACTGCCCCTGACGATCAACGGAAAACTCGACCGTCGGGCTCTCCCCGCGCCGCGGATCGATGTTCTCGGTGACGATTACCGGGAACCGGTGACGGAGTCCGAACGCGCAGTGGCACAGATCTTGTCGCAGATCCTCGACGTCGACAAGGTCGGAGCGGACGACTCGTTCTTCGATCTGGGCGGCAACTCGCTCATCGCGACACGGGTGATCGCGCGGATCAACGAGGCACTGGGTTCGAACCTGGCGATCCGTGAATTGTTCGAGGACCCCACCGTTGCAGGTCTGGCAGCGCGGGCCGACTCCGGGCAGGGTGGCCGGACGCTCCCCGACCTGGTTGCCGGGGTCCGGCCGGACCGCATCCCGTTGTCGCTTGCGCAGCAGCGCATGTGGGTGCTGAACCAGCTGGATCCGGGGTCGGCGACATACAACATTCCACTCGCCATCCGGTTGCGCGGCGACCTCGACACCGCGGCACTGGCTGCCGCGGTACACGACATCGTCGAGCGCCACGAGTCGCTGCGCACCGTATATCCACAGGACGAGCAGGGGCCGCACCAGAGGATTCTGGACGCCGACACGGTGGATGCCTTCGCGACGGTCGCCGTGGACTCGGAGGCAGAGGCCGTCGCGTCCGTTGTCGAGGTGGTCTCGCAGGGATTCGACGTGGCCACCGAGGTGCCTGTCCGCGGTCGTCTCGTGAGCATCGGTTCTGACGACCACGTCCTTGCACTCGTGGTTCATCACATCTCGGCCGACGGCGCGTCCCTGCCGCCGCTCGCCCGCGATCTGATGTCGGCGTATGTGGCTCGCCTCGAGGGGAAGGCTCCCGCTGCCGGCCCTCTCGAGATCCAGTACGCGGACTTCGCTCTGTGGCAGCAGGAAGTATTCGGTGACGCCGAGGACCCACACTCGCCTGCGGGCGTTCAGCTTGCGTACTGGCGTGCGAATCTCGCCGGGGTTCCCGACCTGCTCGACATGCCCACCGATCGGCCGCGTCCGGCAACTCCGAGCCTGCGTGGCGCCACTCACATGACCCGGGTGACTGCAGAGACCCGCGGTCGTCTCGACGAGCTCGGTGCGGCGCACCGATCCACGTTGTTCATGGTCGTGCACTCCGCTCTTGCTGTGTTGTTGTCGCGGCTGAGCAACTCGCGCGACATCGTCGTCGGCACTCCCGTGGCCGGGCGCGGTGCTCGCGCGCTCGACGATGTCGTCGGCATGTTCGTCAATACGCTGGCGTTGCGCACCGACATCGACCCTTCCGCCACCTTCGGGTCGGTCCTCGACGCGGCCCGCGCTGTGGACCTCGAGGCGTTCGCGAACGCCGACGTGCCGTTCGAGCGAATCGTCGATGAGGTTGTCTCAGCACGATCGGCGGCGCGGCATCCCGTGTTCCAGACGGTGTTGTCGTTCCAGAACATCGAACCGGCACGCCTCGAGCTTCCCGGGTTGACGGTCGAAGCTGTCGACGGTGGCGAACTGGCAGCGAAGTTCGACCTGCAGGTGACCGCGGAACCCGAGGACGGCGCCGACGGTGCGGGCGGAGGGATGGCACTCGCGTTCACGTACGCGACCGACCTGTTCGACCCGGACACGATCGAGACCCTCGCAGAGAGGTTCGTGATGCTCCTGGATACGGTAGCGGCCGACCCCGCCACGGTGGTCGGCGACATCGATATCCGTACGGACAGTGAACGTTCGGTCGCTACGAGTGTCGCGCCGTCTGTGCCGGCGACGACGCCGATGAGTGTGGATCGCACACTTGCGCAGGAACTCCAGGTTGCCGTCGAATCGGATCCGGATGCTCCGGCCGTCGTGTTCGGCGACGCGGAGTCGAGTTTCGGGGAGATCGAGATGCGCTCATCGCAGTGGGCGAGGTACCTGATCTCCCGCGGAGCGACCTCGGCCGATGTCGTGACCGTGGATCTTCCGGTCGGTGTCGATCTGGTGGTCGCACTGTGGGCGGTGGCGAAATCAGGTGCCGCCGTGTCGGTCGACCGGGAGGTGCCCGCCCGCTGGGGACTGACCACGAGCGACCGGATCGCCGAGTTCACGGAGTCGACGGTTGCTGCCGAGACGACGTGGATCTCGATCGACGACCCTGCGGTCGATGCGGCAGTGGCGGACCTGTCCGGCCGTTCACTCGCCTACACCGATCGCCCCGAGGTGCTCGGTCCCGGTGACCGGGCACTGTGCTTCGGTGATGTGTGTCTCAGCCACGGTGAAGGAGTTGCCGCGTTGCGTCGGGGGCAAGATCAGCTGGCCCTGACCTACGATTCGCGCATCCTTCCTGGCGGCGCGGACGCCGATCGATGGACGGTCTTCGCCGTGTTGGCCGCGGCAATTGCCGGTGCAGTGGTCGTCGTTCCTGGTCGCGATGATGATCTCGGCGAACTCGCTCTCGAAGAGTGGATCAGCCACGCTTTCGTTCCGGCCGCTGAGGTATCCGCATTGTCCGATTCCGTGGACCTCGAGGTTGTGATCATCACCGATCGACACGCCGGGGCGAACGATGGCGTTTCAGGCTCCCTGGCAGGCAAGAGTGCCACCCTGGCCGATCCCTGGGTACTGCACGAAAGGTAACTGTTCGGTAACTTTACTTCCGGTCGGGCAGCGTCGGGGCTGTTCGACCGGAAGGAGTCGATTTCGTGGTGAGCGCTGACCGGGGGACGCGTTCGGTTGGGCAGGCCGAAGCGGATGAACTGCGACATAGCGGCCGGAGCACACGGACCGGACGGAAGAATCCTTCGAAACAACGTCGTGGTGGGCGTGGTCGGGGTGTGGTGTTGCCGCAGTTGTTGGTGTCGGCGGTGGAGTCGTGTGGTGATGCGGTGGCGGTGGTTGCTGGTGGGCGGTCGTTGTCGTATCGGGAGCTCGATGAGGTGTCGTCGCGGTGGGCTCGGTGGTTGATTTCTCGGGGTGTGGGTCCGGGGGATGCGGTGGTGGTGGCGGTGCCGCGTTCGCTCGAGTCGGTGGTGGTGTTGTGGGCGGTGGTGAAGTCGGGGGCGACTTTTGTGCCGGTGGATCCGGGGTATCCGGCTGAGCGTGTCGAGTTCATGGTGTCCGATTCGGGTGCTGTGTTGGTGGTGACGGTGTCGTCGGTGGTGGATGTGGTGTCGGTGTCGTGTCCGCCTGCGGTGCCGGTGGTGGTGTTCGATGATGCGGGTGTGGTGTCGGAGGTGGCGGGGTTGTCGTCGCGTCCGGTGTCGTATGCGGATCGGGTGCGGTCGGTGGAGCTTGTTGATGCGGCGTGGATGATTTATACGTCGGGGTCGACGGGGCGGCCTAAGGGTGTGGTGGTGTCTCATGCTGGTGTGGCGCCGTTGATTTCGGCTGAGCGTGAGCATTTCGGGGTGGATGGGTCGTCTCGGGTGTTGCATGTGTGTTCGCCGAGTTTCGATGTGTCGTTGTTGGAGTTGTTGGTGGGGTTTTCGGCGGGGGCGTCGGTGGTGGTGGCTCCGGCGGGTGTCGGTGGTGGGCCGGAGTTGGCGGAGTTGATTGCGGCGGAGCGGGTGTCGCATGTGTTCATGACGCCGGGTGCGTTGGGGTCGATGGATCCGGTGGGGTTGGATTCGTTGTCGACGGTGGTGGTGGCGGGGGAGTCGTTTACGCCGGAGTTGGTGCGGCGGTGGTCTGTTCCGGGTGTGCGGCGTTTTTTCAATGCGTATGGTCCGACGGAGACGACGATTTTGGCGACGAGTTCGTCGGAGTTGGTGGCGGGTTCGGTGGTGTCGATCGGGTCGGCGATTGCGGGGGTGGGGTGTTTTGTGCTGGATGAGCGGTTGCGTCCGGTGCCTGAGGGTGTGGTGGGGGAGTTGTATGTGGCGGGGGCGCAGGTGGCGCGGGGGTATCACGGTCGTGTGGGGTTGACGTCGTCTCGTTTTGTGGCGGATCCGTTTTCGTTGTCGGGTGGGCGGATGTATCGGACGGGGGATCTGGTGCGTCGGGGTGGTGATGGGGTGTTGGAGTATGTGGGGCGTAGCGATTTTCAGGTGAAGGTGCGGGGGTTTCGTATCGAGTTGGGGGAGATCGATGCGGTGTTGTCGTCGTTGCCGGGGGTGGGTTTTGCGGTGACGGTGGGGTCGGTGTTGGCGTCGGGTGAGTCGGCGTTGGTGTCGTATGTGGTGGCGGAGTCGGGTGTGGTGCTCGAGTCGGGTGTGGTGCGTGAGCGGGTGGCGGGGGTGTTGCCGGGGTATATGGTGCCGGCGTTGGTGGTGGTGCTTGATGAGGTGCCGTTGACTCCGGTGGGGAAGGTGGATCGGGGGGCGTTGCCGGAGCCGGTGTTTGCGGTGCGGGAGTTTCGGGCGCCGCGGTCGGTGGTGGAGGAGTCGGTGGCGTCGGTGGTGGCGTCGGTGTTGGGTCTGGGGCGGGTCGGTTTGGATGATTCGTTTGTGGATTTGGGTGGGAATTCGTTGGCGGCGACTCGTGTGGTGGCGCGGTTGTCGTCGGTGGTGGGTGTGCGGGTGCCGGTGTCGGTGGTGTTCGAGGTGGGGTCGGTGGAGGAGTTGGCTGCCCGGATCGAAACACTGGTCGGCTCGGATGAGCCCGTCACCGATGGTGCATTCGACATGGTCATCCCGCTCCGTGCCGGAGATCCAGAGCTCGAAGCGGTCTTCTTCGTGCACCCGGTGGTCGGGCTCGCGTGGAGCTTCGCGGAATTGGCGACCTACGTCGAGAAAGGACGGCCTGTCTACGGGCTCCAATCTCCCGCATTGTCCGGTAGCGGCGTAATGCCCGGATCGATCGAAGAGTGGGCCGGACTCTACGTGTCCGAGATCCGCCGTCTCCAGCCCCACGGGCGCTACCACCTCGCGGGTTGGTCGATGGGCGGGGTGATTGCCCACGAAATGGCCGTACAGCTGCAGCGCGACGGGGGAACGGTGGCATCGCTGACACTGCTCGACACGCAGGTTCCTGCCCCGTCGGATCCCCCCGTCGACGCGGAGCAGGTTGCCCTCGCCGCATTGCAGGGCGGTGTCTGTGCAGGTCTGGGTAACACGGACAGATTGGTGGCGGAAATCACACGGGAGCTGGATGAGGGCGCGGTCGGGGGGCTCGCGACGATCGATTTCCTCGACGGAATCGGATGTTCGTTCGACCTTCTCGCGCATCATCGGCCCGGACGGTTCGCCGGCGACCTCCTCTTCGTGGCAGCGCGGGGATCGGAACCGGGAGCGGATCATTCCCGCCTCGACTGGACCCCCTTCGTGGTGGGTGAGGTGCACCGCCGTGAGGTCGAGGTGTCCCACTGGGAACTGACGGGATCCCATGCGTGCAAAGTGCTCGGTCCGCTCGTGGGAGCCTGGACCGCTATTCACGAAATGTCCGAATTGTTCACTGTTTCAGCCGAAATCGAATAGTTCAATTGTCATTCAACTGGAAACGACGGTGTTCTCATGTAAGACTCGAAACCGGTCGGTGTGCGTGACTGGGTTTGTCGGGGGCCTCGTTCACGCAACAGCACTCGGCCCGCGGGTATCGCCGAACGTGCTGCCCACGACCGCATTCCGCCCCGATGTGAAACGGGGAGTGGTATGGCGATCGAGGTCATCGAGTCCGGGGATATACATACGAGCAGTACGGGACGTGAGGTGATCCGCCGGAACGGTCGTTCCGGGCGAACCAGGCGCCATGCCCCCATTCCCCTGCTACCCCATCTGCTCGCCGCGGCAGTGGAGCGTGATCCCGACGCGCCCGCAATTGTGTCCGACGGCAAGGTCCTCACGTATCGTGAGCTCGATGCCGCATCGTCGACATTGGCGCGGTTGCTGCTCGGTCGCGGTGTCGGGCCGGAAGACCGCGTTGCGATCCTGATGGCTCGCTCGCTCGAGTCGATTCTTGCGACGTGGGCAGTAGTCAAGACCGGTGCGGCATTCGTGCCGGTCGACCCGACCTACCCTGCCGACCGAATCGAATACATGCTCGCCGACTCCGCGTCCGCTCTTGTGTTGACCCTGTCGGCTCATGCCGAATCGGTGAGGACCGATGCCGATGTGGTTGTCGTCGACGCGTCCGAGACCGAATCGGCGCTTGCGGTACTGCCGTCGGACCCTGTGATGTTCGACGAGCGGGTTCGGATGTTGCGGCTCGAGCATCCGGCCTACATCATCTACACCTCGGGATCCACAGGTAAGCCCAAGGGCGTCGTGGTGTCGCATACGGGGCTGGCGAACCTCTGTGCTGAGCAAGTGGAGCGCTACGGGGTGGGTCCGGGTGCGCGGACGTTGCACTTCGCGTCTCCGAGTTTCGATGCATCGGTGTTGGAATTGCTGTTGGCGGTGGGTGAATCGTCGACGATGGTCGTCGCGCCGACAACTGTGTTCGGCGGTGTCGAACTGGCGGAGCTTATTGTTCGACAAGGGGTCACCCACGCGTTCGTCACGCCGGCTGCGTTGGCCTCGATGGATCCCGCGGGGTTGGACGTGCTGGAGTGTGTGGTCGTAGGAGGGGAAGCGTGTCCACCCGATCTTGTTGCGCGGTGGGCACGGAGTCGCCGGTTCTTCAATGCGTACGGCCCGACCGAGGCGACAGTCGCGATCACCATCTCCGATCCGTTGACGCCGGGCGAGGACGTGACGATCGGCGCGCCGATCCGCAATTCGGCGGGGCACGTGCTGGATTCGCGGTTGAATCCGGTTCCGGTCGGCGTAGCGGGTGAGTTGTATCTGTCAGGCCCGGGGATGGCGCGGGGATATCACGGTCGTCCTGGACTGACGGCATCACGATTCGTAGCGGCGGCGGGTGGTGCGCGGACATACCGGACCGGGGACCTGGTGCGCGGCCCGCGAGATGCTCGGCCGGGGTTCGTATATGTGGGGCGCAACGATTTTCAGGTGAAGGTGCGCGGATTCCGTATCGAGTTGGGTGAGATCGATGCGGTGCTGTCGTCGTTGCAGGGAGTGGATTTCGCGGTGACGTCGGGGTACTCGACTCCAGCCGGCGAAACCCGATTGGTGTCGTATGTGCACGGCATCGACCTCTCGCTCGATGTTCGTGAACTCGCCGAGCGTGCGGCAGGGCTCCTGCCGACGTACATGGTTCCCTCGGTGATAGTGCCCCTCGACCGGATTCCGCTCACTCCGTCCGGCAAGCTCGACCGCTCGGCGCTTCCCGAGCCCGATCTGATGGTCACCGAGTACAGGGCGCCGCAGTCGGCGACGGAAGTCGCGGTCGCGGCGGTGTTCGCGGATGCGCTCGGGGTTGCACAGGTCGGTCTCGACGACGACTTCTTCGACCTCGGCGGAAACTCACTGCTCGCGACGCGCGTGGTGGGTCACCTCCGCTCGGTGCTCGGCACCACCGTCACCGCCGCCGCATTGTTCGATGCTCCGACGGTGGGGTCGCTCGCCGCGCGTGTGGATATGTTGCCGTCTGCTGGGCCGTCGCTGCTTGCCCCGCGAACTCGTCCCGATCACCTACCTCTGTCCTACGCTCAGCAACGCATGTGGTTCCTCAACCGACTCGAACCACAGTCTCCGCTCTACAACGTTCCGCTCGCGGTACGGCTCACCGGACATCTCGACGTAGCGGCGATGCGCGCTGCGCTCGCCGACATCGTTGCGAGGCACGAGACGCTGCGTACGGTCTACCCCGAGAATGACGGTGTCGGTGAGCAGCGGATCCTCGAGTGGGGCGCTCTGGAATTCGATGTGGCGGTCGAGGCCGTGGAGGCGGAGGACCTTCCACAGAAGCTCGGCGAACTCGCAGGCGGACCATTCGACGTCACGACTCAGGTTCCCGTGCGCGCACGCATTCTCGCGACCGGACCGAGCGAACACGTCCTCGCCCTGGTGATGCACCACATCGCCGGCGACGGTTCGTCGCTGGCGCCGCTCGTGCGCGACCTCGTTTCCGCATACACCGCACGCAGCAGCGGCACTCGGCCGGACTGGGCCCCGATGCCGGTCCAGTACGCGGACTACACCCTCTGGCAGCGTGAGCTTCTCGGATCCGACGAGGACCCACGGTCTGTCGCAGGCAGACAACGTGCCTTCTGGACCGAGACCCTGGAGGGAATCCCCGGAACCCTAGAGCTCTGCACCGATCGCCCGCGTCCTGCGATCCTCGGTTCTGCCGGCGACCGGGTGCGTGCCATGCTCGACCCCGAGATGTACCGGAAGATCTCGGAACTGGCGCGTCGAGGCGGTGCGACTCCGTTCATGGTCATGCACGCGGCCCTCGCGATCCTCCTTGCGCGACTGTCCGACACTGCCGATGTGGTGGTCGGAACCCCGGTGTCCGGGCGATCTGTACCCGAACTCGACGATGTCGTCGGGATGTTCGTCAACATGCTCGCGCTCCGCACACCGGTGGATCTCGGCAGCACATTCAGCGAACTGCTCGACCAGGTGCGGACATCGGATCTCGCCGCATTCGACAACGCCGACATCCCGTTCGAACGACTCGTCGAGGTGCTCGATCCCGTTCGATCGCCCGCGCAGCATCCCGTGTTCCAGGTCGGATTCTCGTACCAGAACTTCACCGTCGATTCACTCGCCCTGCCGGGGCTGAAGGTCGAGCAGCTCGAAGCCGCATCGACGTCCGTCCGGTTCGATCTGCACGTGACCGTCGTCGACCACGGCGCCGGCGGAGGGCAGGGCGGGTTCGGTATCGAATTCGGCTTTGCCACAGAATTGTTCGATCGTCCGTCGGTTCAGCGGATGCTCGACCGTTATGTGCGCATCCTCGCTGCAGTGGTCGACGAGGCATCGGTTCCGGTCGGCGACATCGACCTGCACGATCCGCACGAACTCGAAGCCATGCTGCAGGCATGGGAAGCCGAGCAGCGTGCCGTCGGTCCCGGACGGACATTGGCCGACCTGTTCGACGATCAGGCACGCGCGACACCGGACGCGGTGGCCCTTGTCGAGGGAGCCGACACGATCACCTACGGGGATTTCGCGGCACGCGTGAACCGGCTGGCGCGGCTTCTCATCGACCGCGGAGTCGGACCGGAGACAGTAGTGGCTCTCGCCATGCGACGTTCGACCGATCTGGTCGTCGCGATGTACGCGGTGGCCGAGGCGGGTGGAGCGTATCTGCCACTGGACCCCGACCATCCGGCCGAACGCATCGAGTACATCCTCGACACGGCGTCCCCGGTGGGTGTTCTCACGACCTCTCGGGATCGGATCGCCCTACCGGCCGTCCCCTTCGTTCTGGAGCTGGATCGTCTCGATCTCGATCCATACGACGGCCGGCCGATCCGAAACTCCGACCGGCTCGCACCCCTGCGCTCCGACAACGCTGCCTACGTCATCTTCACCTCCGGCTCCACCGGCCGCCCCAAGGGCGTCGTGGTGTCCCACGGCGCGATCGTCAACCAGCTCGTCTGGAAGCGTGAACATTTCGCCCTCACTCCGTCCGATGCGGTCCTGCTCAAGACCGCGGCGACGTTCGACCTGTCGGTGTGGGAATTCTGGTCGGCGCTCACGTCAGGCGCACGGCTCGTGATCGCGGCACCCGACGGACATCGCGACCCCGCCTACCTCAACGATCTGATTCGGCGTGAACACGTCACTACCTTGCACGTGGTTCCGTCGATGCTCGACGCACTGCTCGACGATGCCGGCGGTGAGTTGCCCGACACGCTTCGCCGGGTCCTGGCGATCGGCGAAGCGCTGCCGATCGATACCGCCGAGCGGACCCTCGCTCGGTCCGACGCCGGACTGGTCAATCTCTACGGCCCGACGGAAGCTGCGGTCTCGGTGACTGCCCACGAGGTTCTCGAGCTGCCTTCGACGTCTGTGCCGATCGGCGAGCCCGTATCGAACACTCAGGTGTTCGTCCTCGACGAACGGCTCCACCCGGTGCCGCCGGGGGTGCCGGGCGAGCTGTACCTCGCCGGCACTCAGCTTGCCCGTGGCTACCTCGGACGGCCCGGCTTGACCACCGAACGTTTTGTCGCGAATCCGTTCGGTGAACCGGGGTCCCGGCTGTACCGAACGGGTGACATCGTGCGGTGGCGGCCGCACTACGAGAACGGCTCCGGCACCCTCGAATACCTCGAACGTGCGGATTTCCAAGTCAAGGTTCGGGGATTCCGCATCGAACTCGGTGAGATCGAGGTCGCCCTGCGTTCGCTGCCCCAGGTACGTGAAGCCGTCGCGTCGGTACAGCCGGGGGCCTCCGCGCAGTCCGGCGACCGCATCGTCGCATTCGTCGTACCCGCCGGGAACCAGCTGGATATTCCCGCGATGCGCTCGGAACTCACCCGGATACTGCCGTCCTACATGATTCCGCAGGGTTTCGTGACGCTGGACACGGTGCCCTTGAACATCAACGGCAAGGTCGACAGAAAGGCACTCCCGGAACCTGAGGTGGCCCCGCGCGCATACCGAGCACCGCGTACCACGACCGAGACTGCCGTCGCCGCTGCCTTCGCAGACGTGCTCGACACACCAGGGAAGGTCGGCCTCGACGACGACTTCTTCGACATCGGTGGCACATCGCTCAGCGCGGTGAAAGTGGTCGCGCGCGTGCGCGACTACCTGTTCGCCGAGGTACCGCTGCCGTGGCTGTTCCTGCATCCCACAGTGGAGCAGCTGGCCGCCCGCGTCGACGCCGAGACGGTCGGCGCCGGCACAGATGCCACCGGCCCATTCGACGCCGTACTTCCGTTCAAGACAGGAGGGACAGGCACGCCGGTCTTCTGCTTCCATCCCGTGACCGGCCTGTCCTGGAGCTTCGCGGGTCTTGCCCGTCACCTGGGCGAGAACCGCCCGGTCTACGGCCTGCAGTCGCCCGCACTGAGGGAGGGCGCCGACCTGCCTGCAGACATCGAATCCTGGGCAGACGAATATGTACGGAGCATCCGCACCATCGCACCGCACGGTCCCTACCACCTGGTGGGATGGTCGATGGGTGGGGTGCTCGCCCACGCCGTCGCGGTCGCGCTGCAACGTGAGGGCGAACAGATCTCGACTCTCGCCGTGCTCGACACCTATCCCGCAGATGCCGAGATCGAGACGAAGACGGGTGGGCAGGAGCCGACGCCGACCGTAGGTGACATGTTCGGCGACAGCATCGACGATCGGCGGATGAACGGAACGCCCGTCGGGTCGATGTCGATTGCGGACCTCACACCCGAAGCCGCATCGGACCTGGCCGCATCTTTACCTGGACCACTGGGGGATCTCACCCCCCGGCGCATCGAGCAGATGTTCGACGGAGTGCGCCACTCTTACGACGTGCTGGCCTCACATCGGCCCAGCGAGTTCGACGGTGATCTGCTGATCTTCGTCGCAGGTGACGATCGGGGCGCGTCGGCCGCTGAGAGCTGGCACCACCATGTGAGCGGAGTGGTGGTCGCGGAGGTGGTCCCGGCGACACATTGGCAGATGCTCTCGCGAGATGCCGTGGATCACATCGGTCCGGTGCTCGGCCGCTGGCTGACGGGACGTTCCTGACCAGCGACAACTGAACAGCTCCTGAGGTGGGGTGGTCCGCAACCTGGGTCACCCCACCTTGCTGTGCCCGACTCGCCCGTAACGTGAGGAATCGTGCCCCGATGGTCTAATGGGGCTCGATACCGTCCGGTAGCCCGCCGGACCGGACATGGACGTAGGTGCGAGGAAAACAGTGGTGAGTGACGCCTGGCGTGAGCACGGGACGGAGCAAGGGGACAATACACGGATGAATCTCGATGATCCCCGTGGCGAGCGCCCGTCGGCTTCCGGACGCGTCCGCACCCGTCAGCGCCCGACGCGGCGTCGCGAACCTCGCGCGCTCCTGCTCCCGCAGCTGCTCGCCGCTGCGGTGGAACGCGATCCGTCGGCCACCGCGCTCGTACACGAGGATCGCTCGCTGACCTACGCGGAGATCGACGAGGCGTCCTCGAGGCTCGCCCGGCTGCTGATCGGGCAGGGCGTCGGACCGGAGGACGTGGTCGCGCTCGCGTTCGTTCGTTCGCTCGAGTCGGTCGTCGCGACCTGGGCCGTCGCCAAAACCGGTGCCGCTTTTGTGCCCGTCGACCCCAACTACCCTGCCGACCGGGTCGAGCACATGACTGTGGATTCCGGCGCGGTCCTCGGACTGACCCTCTCCGACACAGCACCGACCTTGCCGATGACGGCGCATTGGATTGCGCTCGACGATCCTGCCACGGTGGCGGAACTGTCGGGCCTTCCTGCCGAGCCTGTGTCGTTCGACGAGCGTGTCCGGGCATTGCGACTCGAGAATACGGCGTATGTGATCTATACGTCCGGGTCGACGGGGAAGCCCAAAGGTGTGGTGGTGTCACATTCGGGTTTGGCGAATTTCTGTGCTGAGCAGGTGGAACGGTACGGATTGGGCCCGGAATCCCGGACGTTGCATTTCGCGTCGCCGAGTTTCGATGCATCGATGATGGAACTGCTGCTTGCGGTGGGTGCATCGTCGACGATGGTGGTGGCGCCGACCTCGGTGTACGGCGGGGTGGAATTTGCAGATCTTATTGTGCGTCATGGAGTTACCCATGCCTTCGTGACGCCGGCTGCATTGGCGTCGGTGGATCCACAGGGATTGGGCGTACTCGAGTGTGTGGCCGTCGGTGGGGAAGCGTGTCCGCCGGAACTGGTAGCGCGGTGGGCGCCGGGTCGCCGGTTCTTCAATGTGTACGGTCCCACCGAGACGACGATCGTGATCACGATGTCGGATCCGCTTATGCCTGGTGAGCAGGTGACGATCGGTGCGCCGATTCGGAAGTCGGTCGGTCACGTGTTGGATTCGCGGTTGCATCCGGTTCCGGTGGGTGTGGCGGGTGAGTTGTATCTGTCGGGTCCGGGTGTGGCGCGTGGGTATCACGGTCGTGCGGGTTTGACGGCGTCGCGGTTCGTGGCGGCCCCGGGCGGTGCTCGGATGTATCGGACCGGGGATGTGGTGCGGGGTCCACGGGATGAGCGGTCGGGGATCGTGTATGTGGGGCGCAACGATTTTCAGGTTAAGGTGCGTGGTTTCCGTATCGAGTTGGGTGAGATCGATGCGGCGTTGTCGTCGTGTGCAGGGGTGGATTTTGCGGTGACGGTGGGGCATTCGACTGCGGCTGGTGAGACACAGCTGGTGTCGTATGTACATGGCGCCGCGGGAACGCGCCTCGATGTTCGCGCAATCTCCCGCGAGGTATCCGAACATCTTCCCTCGCATATGGTTCCGTCCGTTATTGTCGAGCTAGAGGCCATTCCGCTGTCACCCACTGGGAAGCTCGACCGCGACGCACTGCCCGATCCTGGGCCGGTGGTCACCGAGTTCCGGGCGCCGCAGTCGGCAACGGCAGTTGCGGTCGCTGCGGTGTTCGCAGATGTGCTCGGTGTCGAGCGGGTGGGTCTGGACGACGATTTCTTCGATCTCGGAGGAAACTCCCTCGTCGCGACCAGGGTCGCCGCTCGGCTCGGTGAGCGTCTCGACACGCGCGTGCCCGCTCGTCTGGTCTTCGAGGGCTCGACCGTGGCGGAACTTGCCGCGTCGATCGACGCGCTTACCGGTGATACCGCAAGGACACCCCTTGTGGCCGGGCTGCGACCCGATCCGATCCCGCTGTCGCCCGCGCAACAGCGGATCTGGTTCCTCAACCGCTTCGATACGGCCTCGGCCGCCGACAACATCCCCGTGGCCCTGCGACTGAGGGGCAGACTCGACATCTCGGCGCTTCGCGCGGCCGTCCACGACGTGATCGAACGACACGAATCACTGCGCACCGTCTACCCGGATCGCGACGGTGTGGGTTGTCAGTTGATTCTCGATGCAGCTCGGGTCGCGCCTGCCGTCGAGGCCGAGTTCGTGGATTCTGCCGCGGTACCCGATCGTGTCGTCCGCGCTGTCACCACCGGGTTCGACGTCGCCCGAGAAGTACCGCTTCGCGTGGAACTGCTGCAGGTGACCGACGACGAACATGTCCTGGTGCTCGTCGTGCATCACATCGCGGCCGATGGCGCTTCTACCGGTCCGTTCGTACGCGACCTCGCCGCCGCATACTTCGCTCGCGCTGCGGGGCAGGCCCCCGGATGGTCACCACTCGAGGTGCAGTACGCCGATTACACGCTGTGGCAGCGAGCGGTCCTCGGCCACGAGTCGGACCGCGACTCGGTCGCAGCACGGGAGATCGAATTCTGGACGAGAGCCCTCGATGAACTGCCCGACCGCCTCGACCTGCCGACCGACCGGCCGCGTCCGGGCGAGCCCTCCGGGCACGGTGGCTCCGTGGTGTTCGAACTCGACACCTCCCTGCACGCGGCGGTCGCGGAAATCGGGCAGGCAACGGGGTGCTCACCCTTCATGGTCGTGCATGCTGCGTTCGCAGCGCTGCTCGCGCGGTTGTCGTCGACCACGGACATCGCGATCGGAACCCCTGTAGCCGGTCGAGGTGAACAAGCCCTCGACGACCTCATCGGCATGTTCGTGAACACTCTCGTGCTGCGCACTGCTGTCGCACCGGGCGATACGTTCGCCAAACTGCTCGATCGAGTACGCACCGGTGATATCGACGCGTTCGCGCACGCCGAGTTGCCTTTCGAGCGGCTGGTCGAGGTCCTCGACCCTGTGCGCTCGACCGGGCACCATCCGTTGTTTCAGGTGGCGCTGTTCTTTCAGAACATGGACCGGCCGGATTTGTCGTTGCCGGAGCTCGACATCGAGACCGTCGACCTCGGGGGTGCCGTTGCCAAGTTCGATCTCCAGCTGACCGTCACTCCCCGACTCGACGCCGGTAAACCGTGCGGAATGTCCGCGCAGTTCACATATGCCACCGACCTCTTCGATGAGAACACGGTGCGAGGCTTTGCGGACGGGCTGGTCGCGACGCTCGAGGCACTGGTGTCCGATCTCGACACCGTCGTCGGTGATGTCGACCTGCTCGCACCCGCCACCCGCCGAGCACTCGTCCACACTGTCAACGCCACCGAGCGCGCCGTGGACAGCGGAACGCTCCTCTCGGAATACCGCGCCCAGGTCCGCCGCACCCCGGATGCCCCCGCTGTCGTCTTCAGCGACGAGATGCTGACCTACGCGCAGTTCGACGCGCGGGTCAACCGGCTCGCACGGTATCTCATCGGCACGGGCGTAGGGCCGGAAGCGCTCGTCGCGATCGGTATCCGTCGTTCAGTCGATCTCGTGGTGGCGATCTACGCGGTGATCACCGCTGGGGGCGCGTATGTCCCACTCGATCCGGACCATCCCTCGGAGCGGATCGGGCACATTCTCGACACGGCGCAGCCGGTATGCGTGCTCACCACTGGCGCCGACGCTGCCGATCTGCCTCCGCACGCGAACACCGTCGAGGTCGACACCCTCGAATTGGATTTGTATGCAGTGCAATCAGTTCAGGATGGCGAACTCGGAGGGCCGATTCGGCCGGGCACCCCCGCGTACGTGATCTTCACATCCGGCTCGACCGGACGCCCCAAGGGCGTCGCTGTGTCGCACGAGGCGATCGTCAACCAGGTCGCCTGGATGGTCCATGAATACGCCATCGGTGCAGACGATGTGTACCTGCAGAAAACCGCCACCACCTTCGACGTGTCGCTGTGGGGGTGGTTCCTGCCGCTGCGCAGCGGTGCCCGCCTGATCGTCGCCGACCACGACGGGCACCGCGACCCGGCGTACGTCGCCGACATGATCGATCGCCACCGTGTGACCCTCACGGATTTCGTGCCATCGATGCTCACCGTGTTCGCCGCGCAGGCTCCGGCCGGGAGCTGCGCCGATCTACGCCACGTGTTCGTCATCGGTGAGGCGCTCCCACCGAAGACTGTCGCCGCCTTCCGTCGTCTCGGCACGAGTGCCGCTGTGCACAATCTGTACGGTCCCACCGAAGCTGCAGTCTCGGCGACGTACCGACCGGCCGACGACGCGACTGGGGTCGTTCCCATCGGAATACCTGAATGGAACGTGCAGGTGTACGTCCTCGACGCGCGTCTGCAGCCGGTGGGACTCGGTACACCGGGCGAGCTCTACCTCGGGGGCGTCCAGCTCGCGCGCGGATACGTCCGCCGACCGGACCTGACCTCCGACCGGTTTGTCGCAAACCCGCTCGGGCAGGCAGGTGAGCGGATGTACCGCACGGGCGACCTCGTTCGATGGATCCGCACCGGCAGCGACACCGTCGTGCTCGACTACTTGGGTCGAAGTGACTTCCAGGTCAAATTCCGTGGACAGCGGATCGAACTCGGCGAGATCGAGACCGCGTTGCTCGCCCACCCCGGAATCACCCAAGCTGTCGCACTCGTGACGTCCACGTCGACCGGCGACCAGCTCGTCGCCTACGTGGTCGGCGAGTCCGTCGATCGGCAGGCCCTCCTGGCCGCCGTGCGGGAGACCCTGCCGTCGTACATGGTGCCGTCGGCCACCGTCGTGCTCGATGCGTTCCCTCTCAACACGAGTGGCAAGCTTGACCGGAAAGCGCTGCCCGCACCTACTTTCGAATCGCGGGGGTTCCGCGCGGCACAAACCCCTGTCGAGGAGATCGTCGCCGGTGTCTTCGGCGATGTCCTCGGCGTCGATCGGGTGGGTCGCGACGACGACTTCTTCGACCTCGGAGGTAACTCGCTCGTGGCGACCCAGGTCGTGTCGCGCCTCGGCACTGCTCTGGGCACTCGTGTTCCGGTACGTGCATTGTTCGAGTATTCGGTCGTGGAAACCCTTGCTGCACATGTAGAGTCCATGTCCGGCGACTTGCGCGTGGCACCCTTGGCAGCGCAAACCAGGCCGGAGCGGATCCCCTTGTCGCTGGCGCAGCAGCGGATGTGGTTCCTGAACCGGTTCGAGCCCGACTCGTCCGTGAACAACCTGCCACTCGCGATCCGCCTGCGCGGAGCGCTCGACGTCGACGCCCTGCGCGCCGCGGTCGCAGACCTCGTCCGACGACACGAGTCGCTGCGGACCGTCTACCCCGAATCGGACGGTATTGCACAGCAGGTGATCCTTCCCACAGTGTCCGCCGTGCCGGACATCGTGGTGGTCGACGCCGACCATGCGGATGTGTCGCGACACGTCGAGGCGGCAGTGACAGAAGGTTTCGATGTCACTGAGCAGGTGCCGCTGCGCATCTGTCTGCTGCGTCTCGGTCACGACGAGCACGTGCTCGTCGTGGTACTGCACCACATCAGCGGCGACGGATTCTCGATGGGGCCGCTCGCCCGGGACGTCATGCTCGCCTACACCTCGCGTGTGGACGGCCATGAGCCCGACTGGTCACCGATGCCGGTGCAGTACGCGGACTACACGCTGTGGCAGCGCGACGTCCTCGGATCCGAATCGGATCCTGAGTCGCCGATCTCTCGGCAGCTCGCCTACTGGCGGGAGAGGCTGAAGGGAATCCCCGACCAGCTGGACCTGCCCGCGGATCGACCCCGTCCCGCGGTCACGTCGTACCGCGGAGCGAACACCGCATTCGAAATCGACGCGTCGACCCACACAGCCCTCGAACGACTTGCCCGCACAAGGGGAACGACGCTGTTCATGGTCGTGCACAGTGCACTGGCGGCGCTGCTGGCCCGGCTGTCCGGTACGGGAGACATCGTCGTCGGCTCGCCCATCGCGGGCCGCGGTGAACAGCTGCTCGACGACATGATCGGGATGTTCGTCAACACACTGGTGCTGCGCACCGAGGTGAACCCATCCGACACCTTCGGCGATCTGCTCGCCCGCGTCCGCGAAACCGACCTCGGCGCATTCGGGCATGCGGACCTACCGTTCGAGCGCCTCGTCGAGGCACTCGATCCCGAACGTTCTCAGGCTCGGCATCCGCTCTTCCAGATCGCTCTGACGTTCCAGAATCTGGGGCATTCCCGTTTCGACCTTCCAGAGCTGGCCGTCGATCCTGTGGATTTCCCGATCACCGACGCCAAATTCGACCTGCAGGTCACCGTCGTCGAATCCTTCGGTCCGGACGGGGACCCAGGCGGAATGGCAGTGGCGCTCAACTACGCCACGGATCTGTTCGACGAGAGCACGATGAGCACATTCGGCGATCGACTCGGCCGGATGCTCAGCGCTGTCGCCGCCGACCCCGACGTGGTGATCGGCGACGTGCCGCTGCTCTCCGATGAACAACGCGCGATGCTGCTCGACGCGTGGAACGAGCCCGGTACTCGTGCAAGTGACCACACGCTCGTACAGCGCTTCGTCGATCAGGCGACGCTCACTCCCGACGCAATTGCCGTGACGTTCGGTGATCGCCACCTGACGTACCGCGAACTTGCCGCCCGCGTGAACCGGCTCGCACGTGTACTGATCGATCAGGGTGTCGGACCTGACTCCCTGGTCGCGGTCGCGATGACCCGCTCCGACGACCTCGTGGTCGCGCTGCTGGCGGTGCAGCAGGCCGGCGGCGGATATCTGCCTATCGACCTCACCTATCCGGCCGAGCGCTTGGAGTTCATGCTCGCCGATGCGTCACCGGTCGTCGTACTCGTCTCGGGCGCCCACGACGAACTGCCCAGCACTGGTATACCCGTAATCGACCTCGACGAGACAGATCTGTCGACGCACAGCGATGCACCCGTGAGCGACGAGGAACGCACCGCACCGTTGCGCAGCGACAACCTCGCCTACGTCATCTACACTTCCGGATCCACCGGGCGCCCCAAAGGGGTGCAGGTTCCGCACCGGACGGTCCTCGAGTTGTTCGAGAACACCCGAGGAGCCTTCGAATTCGACGGCGACGACGTGTGGACCCTGTTTCACTCGTATGCTTTCGACTTCTCGGTGTGGGAATTGTGGGGCCCGCTGCTCCACGGTGGCAGGCTCGTCGTGGTCGACCACTTCACGTCCCGATCGCCGGAGGACTTCCGTTCCCTCCTCATGCGGGAGCAGGTCACGGTCCTCAACCAGACACCGTCGGCGTTCTATCAACTTGCCGAGGCCGATCGTGTTGCGCAGGCCCAGGGCACGGGCCGACTCGCGCTGCGGTACGTCGTTTTCGGCGGTGAGGCCCTCGACCTCCGCCGCCTGACCGACTGGTACGGCAGGCATGCCGACGATGCGCCGCGCCTTGTGAACATGTATGGCATCACCGAGACCACGGTGCATGTCTCCCGCCTCGAACTGTCGTCGGCCGACAGTGAGAGCACAGCGAGCCTCGTGGGCCGTGCAATCCCCGGACTCGGCGTGTACGTCCTGGATCCGCGACTGCAACCGGTGCCTGTCGGGGTCCCCGGTGAAATGTACGTTCGCGGTGATCAGCTCACTCGCGGGTATCTCGGCCGCGGTGCGTTGACCTCGGGACGATTCGTCGCCGACCCGTTCGGCTCGTCGGGAACCCGCATGTACCGAACCGGCGACATCGCGCGCTGGTCGGCCTCCGGGCAACTCGAATACGTCGGACGCAGTGACTCGCAGGTGCAGCTGCGCGGTTTCCGTGTCGAACTCGGGGAGATCGAGGCCGCCCTGACCTCAGTCGACGGTGTTGCGCATGCGGTCGCTGTGGTGCGGACCGACTCGCACACCGGCGACAAACTCGTCGGATACGTCGTCCCGCGCGCAGGCGCCGGGGTTGTTCCTGTCGAAGTGCTCGAGGAGGTCGGGCAGTTCCTGACCGGCTATATGGTGCCCGACGCGATCGTCATCCTCGATGCGTTGCCACTCACCCCGAACGGCAAACTCGACAAGAAAGCGCTCCCCGCGCCGGTGTTTGTCGGCGACAAGAAATTCCGTGCGCCCTCGACACCGGCGGAGGTGACGATCGCGGAGGTCTTCGCCGATGTGCTCGGCATCGACGAGGTCGGTGTCGACGACTCGTTCTTCGCGCTCGGAGGCGACAGCATCGTGTCGATCCAGTTGGTCTCGCGCGCCAAGGCGCTCGGTATCGTGTTCACGCCCCGGGAGGTCTTCGAGCAGCGCACCGTGGCCGGACTTGCCGAGGTGGCGCGGATCGGGACCGACGCGGTGCCGTCGCTACCCGAACTCGACGGGGGAGGGGTCGGCGAGATCCCGCTCACTCCGATCTTGCGATACATGGTTGAGCGCGGCGGCTCCTTCGACCGTTACACCCAGACAATCGCGCTCGAGTTGCCCGAGAACATCGCGCGACGGGATGTGGTCGCGACCATCGCCGCTGTCGTCGATCGGCACGATATTCTGCGGGCATCGTTGCGGTGCAACGATGCCCGCGAATGGGTGCTCTCGACAACCGCGCCAGGAACTGTCGATGTCGATTCTCTCGTGTCCCGTGTGGAGGTGTCCGCGGATGCGGACGACGCGCAGTGGCGCAGTATCGCGGCCGAGGAACTCGACACTGCCGAGGGGCGACTGGATCCGTCGCAGGGCATCGTCCTGCAGTTCGTCTGGCTCGACCCTGCGCCCGGAGCAGGCCGCAACGGACGGCTGATCGTTGTCGGACATCATCTCGTGGTCGACGGCGTGTCGTGGCGAATTCTGGTACCCGATTTCGTGACCGCGTGGGCACAGATCGATCACGGACAGCCTGTGGTGCTGCAATCGGTCGGAACGTCGTTCCGGACCTGGGCCGATGCCCTCGTTCGCAGCGCCGACAATCACGCAGCAGAATTGCCGCTGTGGACGTCGATCCTGACAGGACCCGATCCGCTGCTGGGTGCGCGTGCCTTCGATCCCACAGTCGATCTCGCGTCGGCCGTCGAGAAAGTTCAGGTCAGAGTCGCAGCCGAGGTCACCGACACGCTGCTCACCACGCTGCCCGAGCTCTACCACGGCAGCGTCAACGATGTGTTGCTCACGGGGCTTGCGTTGGCGCTGGCCGGTTGGCGTCGCGACCGCGGCACCGACGAGTTGTCCGCGCTGATCGCACTTGAAGGGCACGGTCGCGAGGAAGATCTGGTCCTCGGGGCCGACCTCTCACGCACCGTCGGCTGGTTCACTGCCATGTTCCCGGTTCGACTCGACTTGCTCGGTATCGATCTCGATGACGCCGTCGACGGTGGTCCGGCTGCGGGCGCCGCGCTCAAACTCGTCAAGGAGCAATTGCGTGCTGTCCCCCACAAGGGGCTCGGTTACGGATTGCTCCGCTACTGCAACAACGACACGGGTGGGCAACTCGCGCAATTGCCGTCCGCCCAGGTCAGCTTCAACTACCTCGGACGCCTCGACGCCGGTGAGGTGTCGCAGGACCAGGCCGCGGAACTGGGCTGGCTTCCCGTCGGAGACCTCGGCGACCTGTCCGGCAGCAACGACAGTGACGCCCCCGCGCTCACCTCGGTGGATATCAACGCAGTGGTGATCGGCGGAGAGCTCGGCGCGAACCTCGGTTTTCCCTCCGGGCTGCTCGGCCGCGACGACGTCGAGGAACTCGGACAATGGTGGGTGCGCGCACTCGAAGCGCTCGCCACCCACGCGGCTCGCCCCGACGCAGGCGGTCGCACGCCGACCGATCTGCCTCTGGTCGACGTCACCCAACGCGACATCGCCGCCTGGGAAGCGGAGTACCCCAACGTTTCCGACGTCTGGCCGCTCGCACCGTTGCAATCCGGACTGCTCTACCACGCGCAGCTCGCCGAAGGGCAGTCCGATGTCTACAGCACCCAGGTGCTGATCCATCTCGCAGGACTTGTCGACCCTGCGCGACTTCGAGTCGCTGCCACTGCGCTCCTCGGCCGGCATCCCAACTTGCGGACCGCCTTCGTCGCTGCCGAGTCCGGTGAACCGGTTCAGGTCGTTGTCGACGATGTCGCACTGCCGTGGCGAGAGCTCGACCTCACCCGGCAGGGAACCTGCGCAGCCGATGCCGTCGAACTCGATGCGATGCTGCGTGCCGACCAGGACACGGCCTTCGATCTGTCGGCGCCGCCCCTGATCCGCTTCACGATGGTCCGGACCGGAGTCGACTCGTGGACACTCGCGGTCACGAGCCATCACATTCTCCTCGACGGCTGGTCCATGCCGTTGTTGATGAAGGACCTGCTTGTGCTCTACGCGACCTCGGGTGATGCTGCGGTACTGGGGCGGGTGCCGTCCTACCGCGGTTATCTCGAGTGGCTGAGTGGTCGTGACCATCGAGAATCGGTCGACGCGTGGGTTCGAGTGCTGGAAGGAGTCGACGAACCGACGCTGCTTGCAGGCACCGAGGCCGACGTCACCGGTGCAAGCTCGGCCGAGCACCACGTCGATCTCGGTCGCGAACGCAGCGATGCTCTGACGGACGTCGCAGCGAGGCTCGCTGTGACCGTCAACACTGTGTTGCAGGGAGCGTGGGCGACGCTCATCGGCCGCATGACGGGGCGAGAGGATGTCCTGTTCGGCACTACGGTGTCGGGTCGCCCCGCGGACCTTCCGGGCGTCGAATCGATGGTCGGGTTGTTCATCAATACGTTGCCCGTCCGCGTACGGCTGTCCGAGTCGGCCACGATCGAGGACCTACTCCAGCGCATCCAGATCGATCAGGCGTCGCTGCTCGACCACCACCATGTGGGCCTCGCCGAGATCCAGCAACAGACAGGTCTGGGAGCGCTGTTCGACACTCTGCTCGTGTACGAGTCGTATCCGGTGGATCGCAGCGGCATCGCAGACGCGGGATCGATCGACGGACTGGTCGTTGCGGGTGTGAATACTCGCGACGCCACGCACTATCCGCTGACCGTCGCCGTCACTTCCGAAGACACGGTTGCCCTCGGATTCAAGTATCGTAGTGACATTCTCGACGCCGACACCGTAACGGTGCTCGCCACCAGGTACCTGCGAATCCTCGACGGCATCATCGCCGATCCCGCGACGCGCATCGATGCCCTGCCGTACTTCGACGCTGCCGAGCTCGAAGGTCTGACTCACAGGCACGGCGGTGCGGCTGAATCGCCGGTTCCGCTCGGAGACTTTCTTGCGGCCGCCGCCGAGGGCAACCCCGACGGCATCGCTGCGGTCGACGACGGCCGCGAGTGGACCTACGCGGAGCTCGACGCGTTCTCTTCTCGATTGGCTCGGTTGCTGATCGGACGCGGGATGGGAACGGAAGATGTTGTGGCGCTTGGATTTACGCGTTCGATCGAGTCGATCGCTGCGGTGTGGGCGGTGGCGAAGACCGGTGCTGCGTACGTTCCAATCGATCCGAACTACCCTGCTGACCGAATTACGCACATGGTTTCGGACTCAGGGGCGGTGCTGGGTCTGACCGTGACGCCGCATCTCGTCGAACTGCCGGACGACGTCGAATGGATCGACCTGATGGCGCACGAGACCATCGCTCGGATGGACGCATGGCCGGGTGGTCCGATCACGGCGGACGAGCGCGTACGCCGTGTACGCGCTGACAACAGCGCGTACATCATCTACACGTCCGGCTCGACCGGGCTGCCCAAGGGAGTTGTCGTCACCCACTCCGGGCTGGCGAATTTCGCGGCCGAGCAACGCGATCGGTACACGCTGGGCGTCGACACCAGGGCGCTGCATTTCGCATCACCGAGCTTCGACGCGTCGGTTCTGGAGCTGTTGATGGCCTTCGCCTCAGGAGGGACGCTCGTGATTGCACCGCCGAACATCTACGGCGGTCGCGATCTCGCAGACTTCATCCGCACCGAAGGCGTCACACACGCGTTCATCACCCCGGCGGCGATCTCCTCGCTCGATCCTGAGGGACTCGACGAACTGCGTGTCCTCGTGGCAGGAGGGGAGATGGTGGCGCCCGAACTGGTGTCGCGCTGGGCGTCCGGGCGTGCATTCCACAACGGTTACGGTCCCACCGAAACCACGATCATGACCAACATCAGTGCACCGTTGACTCCCGGCGACGATGTGACGATCGGCGGACCGATCCGAGGCGTCGGTGCCGTCGTGCTCGACGCCCGGTTGAGACCCGCCCCGGTCGGAGTTGCCGGCGAGCTCTACGTGTCGGGGATACAACTGGCGCGTGGGTACCTGGGAAGAGCGGCGCTCACGTCCGACCGTTTCGTCGCCGACCCGTTCGGGTCGGGGACCCGGCTCTATCGGACCGGCGACCTGGTCCGCTGGACCGATTCCGGCGACCTCGCCTACGTGGGTCGATCGGACTTTCAGGTCAAGATCCGTGGGTTCCGAATCGAACTCGACGAGATCGATGCAGTGCTTCGGCGTGACGAAGCGGTGGACTTCTCGGTCACGATCGCCCGGACGTCCGAGGCAGGCACCGCGCGGCTCGTCTCCTACGTGACCTCGGTGCCCGGACGGGCTGTCGAAACGGAGGAACTCCTCCGTGCGGCTGCGCGCGCGCTGCCTCGGCACATGATTCCGGACGCGATTGTCGTCCTCGAGGGCGTACCACTGACTCCGGTGGGCAAACTCGATCGGGCGGCCCTGCCCGAACCTGCTACGTCGGTTCGGCCGTACCGCGCGCCGCGCACGAATCGTGAAGAGCTGGTCGCACGCGTGTTTGCGGACGCTCTCGAGATCGACCGGGTCGGACTGGACGACGACTTCTTCGACGTCGGGGGGAACTCCCTTATCGCGACCCAGGTGGTAGCACGGCTACGGGACGAGTCCGGCGTAGCCGTGCGTGTCCCCTGGCTCCTCGAGTCCCCCGTGGTGGAAGATCTCGCTGCTCGGCTCGGTGTCGACGGCGAAGCGGCCACGGGACCGGACGCTGCCCTCTCGGTGATCTTGCCGTTGCGTGCGGGTGACGCTGCGGGGACCGTGTTCTGTTTGCACCCTATGATCGGGCTCGCCTGGTCCTACGCACCGCTCGCGGCACGCCTGGACGGACGGGGCGCGGTGTACGGGATTCAGACCCCCGCGCTGACCGAACCCGATTTTGCCGGGGCGTCACTGGACGATCTCGCCCGCAGGTACGCCGACGAGATCGTCTCCACCGAGCCGCACGGACCGTACCGTCTGCTCGGCTGGTCTTTGGGCGGTGTGCTTGCGCATGCGGTGGCAGTCGAACTCCAGTCCCGCGGTCTGAGTGTGGACGAACTCGCGCTGATCGACAGCATCCCGCAGATCGACACCGACCGTTTCGAATCGGAGATCTCTGAGAACCTACGGACGCTCGGCGTGGAGGTGGATCCTGTGACGCTCGACGGGCAGCTTCCGCGCGCGGCGGCCGAAGCGCTTGTGGGCGCGATCCCGGCGGAGCTGATCGACCTCGATGTCGAGAGAGTGCAGCGGATCTTCGCTGCCGCGATGACGTCACCGGATCTGATCAACCGTCACGAACCCGCAGTGTTCGCCGGTGACGTGAAGTTCTTCAGTGCGGTTGCGGAGCACCCGACCGAAGCGGACGCCGCGGACCTGTGGGTGCCGTTCGTCACGGGACGTGTTCGTACCCGATTCGTGCCGGGAGGACACGGGGAGATGATGGAACCGCTCGCCCTCGACGTCATCGTGCCTGCTCTGGGCATTGGTCGTGTCGATCTTGATCCGCGGTGATCTCCAGGTAGGGTGTGCTCGCGCAGGACTGGCCGGTCGCGGGTGCGCGATCCACGGTAACGTGCATGCCTGACCTGTAGATATACGTATTGCTGCGCCGGTCGGTGCACCTCGGACGCATCCGAGGTCTGAAAAATCATGTCCCGGAAACGGGCCTGAGGAGGTTCAAGCGAATGAAGGTTGTCGAGTCGCGGACATGCACTCGAAGGACGAGACTCGCCGCGCTCTCGGCAGCTGTCGTAGCACTGCCGTTGTTCTTCGGTGGAGCTACGGCCGCGGCCGACCCGGTCTGGGACAGCGAGCAGCCTCTCGAGGTCGCCGAGTCCGAGAACGGCTCCTACATCACGCGTATCGAGCAGTACGGCGAGCAGCAACTCCTCGTCTACGTCCACTCGGCGTCGATGAACAAGGAAGTTCTCCTAGATGTGTGGCGTCCGGCAGACACCAGCGAGCCCCGCCCGACGCTGTACCTGTTGAACGGTGCGGGCGGCGGTGAGGACAGCGCGACGTGGCGGTTCCGCACCGACGCCATCGACTTCTTCAAAGACAAGAACCTCAACGTCGTCTCGCCGGTCGGTGGCAAATGGAGTTACTACACTGACTGGAAGAACGAGGATCCGGTTCTCGGTGTGAACAAGTGGGAGACCTTCCTCACCAAGGAAATCCCGCCGCTGATCGATGCTGCACTGGGAACCAACGGCGTCAACGCGATCGCGGGTCTTTCCTCGTCGGGCACATCGGTTCTCCAGCTCGCCATTGAAGGCGGCGACCTCTACCAGGGTGTGGCAGCCTACAGTGGCTGTGCCCAAACCTCGGATCCGATCGGTCAGCAGTTCGTGAAGGTCACCACGGAGACCTGGGGGGGCGGCGACACCCGCAACATGTGGGGCGAGCTCGACGACCCGATGTGGCGCGAGAAGGACCCCTACCTCAACGCCGAGCAGTTGCGCGGCCTCGAGCTGTACATCTCGAACGGTAACGGTCTGCCCGGCCCGTACGACACGCTCGACGGCCCGCAGATCGACGGCCAGGTGGACGTGCTCGCGAATCAGATCGTCGTCGGCGGCGTTATCGAGGCGGCGACGAACTACTGCACGCACAACCTGCAGAACCGACTGAACGAACTGGACATCCCCGCCACCTACAACTTCCGCGATTCGGGTAGCCACTCGTGGGGGTATTGGCAGGACGATCTGAAGGATTCGTGGCCGGTGCTCCAGCGCGCACTCGGACTGTGATCGGCCCTTCCTGCGCATGAAGTGAAATGCCCCTCCTGTCGATGACAGGAGGGGCATTGTCGTTCGGGCGACCTTTACCCGGCGTCGGGTGCATCCGGAACGGTGCAGGGAGCTTCGTGGGCTTCGGCGTAAGCGGGATCGAGGGCGGACTTCACCAGATACAGCGATTCGGGGAGCATCAACATCGTCGAATGATCTGCGGGCGAGGCCGGGCACAGGTCCTGGACCCACTTGTTCTGGACCGCGGCGCCAGCATCGGGCTCGAGGAACGAGCTCTCCGGCGGTGTCACGATTCCGTCGTGGCGCGTCGCGATCGACGTGTAGGTGATTCCAGGCAATGTCTCGGGGCCGTCGTTGAGCGCTGCGAGCACCCGGGAACCGATGAGCTGTTGCTGCCCGGCGACACCGAGGTTGGTGCCGGCGAACAGTGCCTGCGCGACGATGTCGTTGCCGTTTGTCAGGCCGAAGATCGCCAGCGCCGCGTACAGCTGCTGGAGCCCGTTGAAAGACGTGCCGTGATTCGTTGCACCGAGCATGACGAGGTTCTCGACCTTGTTACGTGCCGGGACGAGAAGATCGGCTCCACCTTCGAACTTCAGGTACTGCCGCGATAGCATTCCGCCCTGCGAGTGTCCGACCAGATCGACCTTGTCGCTGCCGGTGTGCTCGAGGACAGCATCGACGAAGTCCCGTACCTCGACTGCGGACTTCTCGATGTCGGTGACGCCCCAGATCGTCTTGTCGGGATCGAACACGGCCTTCGCGCCGCCGTAGTTCAGCGCATATACGCAGTAGCCGAGGTCGGCGAGCTGCGGCGCGACGATCGGCCACGTCTGCATCATTCCCGACCCGGTTCCATGCACGAGTACCACCGGTCGCGGATGTTCCGGCGACGGCACACAGTCGAGGTCGTTTGCTCCCTCGGGGCTCTGCCCCATCGTCGCGAGCATGCCGGCCAGACGGCTCTCACTCGGGGCGGTTTCGCTCGAGGGCGGGTCGACGGTGGGCTGGGCAGACGCCATCGCCGGTGTGGTGACCAGCGACGCCGAGACAGCAAGGGCAGCGGTGGCTGTGGCCACAGCGATCCGGCGCGCAAATTTCATGGAGGCTCCTCGTGCGGACCGCCGGGGTCGTGGCGTATCCGTACCTGATCGGTCTGGAGTGAGGTTAGCAGCGGAAACCATGATCGTCGGGCAAGCTCGAGGTCACCCTTGTTGGGCCGCGCGACGATAGCCGCGGATGGCAGGCACCAGGAACAAGGCGAACATCCCGACCGACCACGCGAGGGTCTTGACCATCGGCTCGGCCAGCGGCCCACCCATCGCGAGTGCCCTCATGGTGTCGATCGCGCACGACATCGGCTGGTTCGCGACGATCGGCTGCAGCCAGGTCGGATAGGCCATGACCGGCACGAATCCCGAATTGAAGAACATCAGGAGGGTGCACACGATCGACACCATCTCTACGAGAGGGATCTTGGTCGACAGGGTGGCCAGGACGGTCACCATCATGGCGAATCCCATCCCGAACACGATGGGTACCACCAACATCAACAATGTCGCCGGGACGCCCTGGGTGAACCGGAAGCCCATGACGACGCCTGCGGCGAAAATCACAATTGAGGTGACGAGGACGCGAACAGCCTCCGCCATCAGGCGTCCCACCAGCCCCGCTGATCGGTGGATCGGCAGCGTGTAGAAGCGGCTCAGCAGACCGGACTCTCGTTCGGCGCGCAACCCGACTGCACTGACGACGGAACCGAACATCGCACCCACCAGCACGATCATCGGTACTGTCCCGAATATCGACGGCTGCCCCGTTGCGGCGGTGATGCTGTCGCCGAGCACGATCCTGAACATCACCAGTGTCAGTGCGGGATAGATCAGCGCTTGGATCATTGTCGCCGGATCGCGCGCCCAGCGAAGGAGGAGCCGGCCGCATTGGAGGCGGCTGTGCTGCCACAGCGCGGCGAGAGAGTTCTCGGCGACCACGGCGTTCGGCGCCGGATACCCGAACGATCCTGACCCTGTCCCCAGCGCAGTGCTCTGACTCATCCGGTCACCTCCGTCTCGTATTGGCCCACACGGCGAGAGGTAGACACACGATGGTCAACCCGACCAGCCACAGCAGACTCGGGTAGAACCCCTCCCACGTGACCCCTCCGTCTGCCATGTCGCGCATAGCGAACGAGAACTGCGAGATCGGCTGATTGCGCACGAACGGACGAATCCATTCGGGAAAACCTTGCTCGGGAACGAAACCGCACGACAGCATCCCGAGGATCAGCTGGGGGAGTGTCAGCGCCTGCGAGGTCGCTTCGGGGCTTTTGGAGAGGCTGCCGATCGCGTCGGCTCCCAGACACAGCACGAGGCTGATGGCGAGTGCCGTCACTCCGAAGAGAACAGCTTGTCCGAGTCCGGCGGTGAACCGGAAACCGATCAGATATCCGAATCCGATCGCGGCGAACAGGGAAATCACCGATCTTGTCATCCCCGCCGACATGCGAGAAAGCAGCGGTACGGTCGGGCCGACGGGCATTGTCTTCAACCGGGTCGTCAGTCCGGTTGTCGCCTCCTGCGCGGCCATCTGGGCCGCCGAGATAGCGGTGAACGCCATCGATTGAAGGACGATGATCGGCATCAGGAACTGCGCGTAGTCGATGCCCTGCATCTGCATCACGAACTTCAGCGGGAGATAGAACCCGAGACCGAAGACGAACGGTGCGATCACAGCGACGATCAGTTCGCCGTACCGCGCCATCGTGCGCAGGGTGCGTCCGGTCAGCGCCGACCATTGCGACACCGAGCTCGGATGGATACGGCGGTGCGTGCCCGACCGTCGGTCGGGAAGGCTCGCACTCGTGTCGTCTGGGGGCCGACCCGCCGGAAGACGCTCGGTGCGGGCCGTCACGGGCCCTCTCCCGCCGTGGCTGCATCGAGTTCGGCGGATGCCGTCGACGCGCTGTGACCGGTCAGCTGCAGGAAGACGTCGTCCAAGGACGGCCGCCGTAAACCGATATCGGCGAGTTCGATGTCGAGGGGCGAGAGCAGGCGCAGCGCTTCGGTGAGGGTAGCTGCTCCATCGGGCGCTGGGATGGAGACCCGGTCGATGTCGCCGGGCGACGAGAGATCGGCACGTACGGAATCGGGGACGAGAGAACCGAGCGCGTGCACGATCCCGGGCACCGTCGCAGGGTCGACAGGGACGATTTCGCAGTAGCTGCCCCCGGTCGAAGCCTTCAGTTCGTTCGCCGTCCCCCTCGCGATGACCGTTCCTCTGTCGATCACGATGATGTTGTCGCTCAGTACGTCGGCTTCTTCGAGGTACTGAGTGGTCAACAGGGTCGTGATGCCCTGTCTCTTCAGGGACTCGACCAGTGACCACACACCCTGGCGCGACCGCGGGTCGAGTCCGGTGGTCGGCTCGTCGAGGAACACGACCTCGGGCCGGACCACGAGTCCGCATGCGATGTCGACCCGGCGGCGCATACCACCCGAATAACCCTTGACCGGTCGGCGTCCCGCTTCGACGAGGTCGAACTCGAGGAGAAGCTCGTCCGCGCGCAGCTTTGCAGAGGTCTTGTCGAGCCCCATCAAGCGCCCGAACAGTACGAGATTCTCGCGTCCGGTGAGGGTGTCGTCCAGGGCAGCGAACTGTCCGGTCATCATGATCGAGCGTCGAACCGCAGCGGGGTTGGTCTCGACATCGTGACCTGCAACGACGGCACGGCCGCTCGAGGCGTGGATGAGCGTCGACAGGATCTTGACCATGGTGGTCTTTCCTGCACCGTTGGGGCCGAGGATCGCGAGGACCGAGCCTTCCGGAGCCGAGAAATCGACGCCGGCGAGTGCATGAACATCTCCGAACGACTTGTGGACATCCTCCACGAGGACTGCATGGTCGTGGTTGCTTCGCATCCGCACCCCACCGTCGAACTCGGTCCCTGTCGGGACTCGGTCATGGCCAGTCCAGCGGGTGTCCCCGCCTCCCTCGTCGAGATGCTACCGCTCCGAGGTGTTCCCGGCCGGGTGTCTGCGAACGGCCGTTGCGAGACGAGATCAGGACCAGATACCGATCTCGTCCAGATGCCGGACGAGACGGCGTGCTCCATCGGTGAAATGATCCCGGGTCTCGGTCCCGGCCGTGCTCGGATCATGCGCACGGAGAGCATCGAGAATTCGGCGATGTGCCGCGACGGCCTCGACCCCCCATTCCGGGTCGGACGAATAGAAATGTGCGGGAGTGTACCGCGTGGCGTTGTGCAGGAACCACGCGAGTTTGCGTGCGGCGGCGACCCGGTTGAGTGTCCGGTGGAAGGAGAATTCGAGAGCTTCGATTCGTGCTCCGTCGCCGGTCTGTACCGCGTCGGTGAACTTGACGTTGATGTCGTCGAGCTCGGCGATCGTGTCGCTACCGATGGTCTCCGCGGCGCGCGCGGCGAGTTTCTCGGCGATGCGCCCTTGCAGCCAGAACACGTCGTCGATGTCGGATCGGGTCAGCGGTGCGACGACGTAGCCCCGATGTGGAACGAGTTCGACGAGGCCTTCGCCGCGAAGGGTGAGCAGAGCTTCACGAACCGGGGTCACACTGACCCCGAGTTCGGCGGCGGTCTCGTCGAGCCGGACGAAATCGCCCGGCCGCACGTCGCCCGACATGATGCGGTTGCGGACGAACGACGCCACATCGTCCGACAGCTGGGGCCGCCGCCCAAGGCCGCGGGGAGAGCCGGACCGCTCGAACGGGGACATCGGCTTCTCCTGTATTCGTCATCGGTGCCGGGCTTCGTCGACGGTGGACTCGTCGATCCGGGCGATTATCGCGTACGGACGACGCCACGTGATGTGAAACCTCCCGATGGCGGCGACCGCTCGTCGGTTCGCGGCATGTCAACCCTGCGCTCGCAGAGTATTCGTGCTTCTCTGGGCAAATGAGTAGTGCGCTCTCCCGCCGCAGGATGTTGGGCTCGCTCGCGGGAGGTGCTCTGCTTCTGGGGACAGCCACCGCGCAGCGTAGTCATGCCGGACCGGTGCGGCGACTTCCGGATCCGGGCGCGGTCGACGCAACGGACCCTGCACTTCTGAGCGCAGTCGAGGCCGCGAGCCTCCTGCACTCCGGTCGGTTGCATCCGAGGGAACTGCTCGATGCATGTCTTGCGCGAACCCGGGGGTTCGACGGTGCGATCGGTGCGTGGGTCCGGCTGTATCCGGAGTTCGCGTATGCCGGTGCGGACGCCGCGGGTGAGCGGCTCACAAGGGCTCGAAGCGAAGGAATCCCGGTCCCCGACATCTGTGGCCTGCCGGTTGCGTTGAAGGACTTGTTCGCGGTGTCGGGATTTCCCCTCACGGCATCGAGCAGAGTGCTCGAAGGCAACATTGCGGCCGGTCATTCCGGTGTCTGGAGCAAGCTCGAAGACGCCGGGGCAATCCTGATGGGACACGCGCACACCGACGAGTTCGCAATCGGTATCGCGACGCCGCAGGTGGGAAATCCGTGGAACACCGAGATGTCACCGGGTGGGTCGTCGGGTGGCAGTGCCGCGGTCCTCGCCGCCCGCTTCGCTCCGCTCGCGGTCGGCAGTGACACGGGGGGATCGGTGAGGTTGCCTGCGAGCGCATGCGGGATCTCGTCGATCAAACCCACGTACGGCCGAATCACTTCGCACGGCATGATTCCGCTGACCTGGACCCGCGACCACGTCGGGCCGATGGGACGGAGCGTTGCCGACGCATCGTTGATGTTGTCGATCCTCGCGACCGTCGATGTCGACGATCCGATCACTGCGCTCGGGCCTGCGGTTCCGGCAGGTGGCTATCCGCTGACAGCGAAGGGCGGCGCGTCGCCGCTGGCCGGGATTCGGCTGGGACTTCCGCCGTCGGATCTTCCACCGCCGTTGCAGACCCTTTTCGACGACGCGGTCCAGCTTGCACGTTCGCTCGGCGCGGAGGTGGTCCCCGTGGTGATGCCACCGACTCCGACGTCTCTTGCGACCGGCGATGTCGTCGAAATGGGCTCGTATCACCGGCAATTCGCCGACCGGATCGGTTTGTACCGCCCGGAGCGGGTATCCAGTGTCGGGACTGCGGTGGCGTCTCTCGCAGTCCCCGTCGTGGACTACCTCATGCTCGAGCGAGACCGGTTGCGATACCAGTACGACTACAACAAGCTCTTCGCCGACAACGATCTCGACGCGGTGATGATCCCCGGCACAAAGGTGGACGGCGCCCGGCGTGAGGAGTTTCTCGGGGTGAGTGTGACAGAAGGCGCACCGGGCGAGGTGAAGTGGGCCAACTACTCGGGTGCGCCGGTTGTGACACTCCCGGTGGGGCGGTCGGTGGCGACCGGCATGCCGTTCGGTGTGCAGCTCGGCGCGAGGCCGTGGCAGGACGAACAGATCATCCAGATCGGCCTCGAGCTGCAGGAAACGCTTCCGGTGTGGAGGGACTTGCCCGCTCTGGTGCCTGCACCGGGAGTTGCGCCCGAGGTGGTTCAGGTGGCGCCCGGTCCCGGCCCCGACCCGACCAACACCGTGGATGCGGCCGCGCCGTTGCGTACGCCACCGATGAACGCAATAGGTTGAAGGTCCGTCCCGACGGGGGATGAGTTCGGCGGAGTTGTACTCGGCGGCGGATTGCTGCATACTGGTCGGGTTGCCTTGACCGGGCCATGGATGTTTCGCGGCTCGGAACGGTGAAAGTAGTGACAGTCGCGGATCGAGCCTTAAGGCCAGGTCGCGGCCACATGCAAGACGGAAGCAGTACCAGCGTGCGCTCGTATGAGCGCATCCGGTCCCGTTCTGTGCGGTGTCGAAATGCAGATTTCGGCGCCGGGGAATGAGCGACGGAGCGACACGCCCGACCGCGTGGACCGGAGAACAATGACAGATGAACAGCGGCAGCGGATCGGGTGAGCCCGGCTCGCGATGTGTATGAGTGCTGTTCTCTGTCGCCTGTTCCGTTCGGAACTGTGCAGACGAGGTGGTTCCCGATCAGATCGGGTGCTACGAAACGCGGCAAGAAAAGGACACTAAGCGTGGCGGGACAGAAGATCCGCATCAGGCTCAAGGCCTATGACCACGAGGCGATCGACGCATCTGCGCGCAAGATCGTCGAGACGGTCACCCGTACGGGTGCCCGTGTGGTCGGCCCGGTGCCGTTGCCCACTGAAAAGAACGTGTACTGCGTCATTCGCTCGCCGCACAAGTACAAGGACTCGCGCGAGCACTTCGAGATGCGTACTCACAAGCGGCTGATCGACATCCTCGACCCGACGCCGAAGACGGTCGACGCACTCATGCGCATCGACCTCCCGGCGAGCGTCGACGTCAACATTCAGTGACTTACAGCGAGCTTGTAGAAGACGCAGCGGAGAGAACAGATGACTAACCAGATCAAGGGAATCCTGGGCACCAAGCTCGGCATGACCCAGGTCTTCGACGAGAACAACCGGGTCGTTCCGGTGACCGTCGTCAAGGCCGGACCGAACGTGGTCACGCAGATTCGCACGGAGGAGCGCGACGGCTACAACGCTGTGCAGCTCGCCTTCGGTGCCATTGCGCCGCGCAAGGTCAACAAGCCGGTCCGCGGCCAGTTCGACAAGGCAGGCGTGACCCCGCGCCGCCACCTCGTCGAGCTTCGTGTCGAGGACTCCTCGGAGTACGAGGTCGGCCAGGAACTGACCGCAGAGGTGTTCGAAGACGGCGCATTCGTCGACATCACGGGCACTTCCAAGGGCAAGGGCTTCGCCGGCACCATGAAGCGTCACGGCTTCGCCGGTCAGGGCGCTTCGCACGGTGCGCAGGCTGTGCACCGTCGTCCCGGCTCCATCGGTGGCTGCGCCACCCCGGGCCGTGTCTTCAAGGGCACGCGCATGTCCGGCCGTATGGGTAGCGACCGCGTCACGACGCAGAACCTCTCCGTCCACAAGGTGGACGCCGAGAACGGTCTGCTGCTTATCAAGGGCGCGATCCCCGGCCGCAAGGGCGGCCTCGTGATCGTCAAGACTGCAGTGAAGGGTGGTGCACGGGCATGACCAGCACCGAGACCGCAACCAAGCTGACGCTGGACGTCAAGGCTGCGGGTGGCAAGTCCACCGGCACCGTCGATCTCCCCGCGGAGCTCTTCGACGCCCCGGCCAACATCGCGTTGCTGCACCAGGTGGTTGTCGCGCAGCTCGCTGCTGCACGCCAGGGCACGCACTCGACCAAGACGCGCGGAGAGGTCCGTGGCGGTGGTCGTAAGCCGTACCGCCAGAAGGGCACCGGCCGCGCACGTCAGGGCTCGACCCGCGCACCGCAGTTCGTCGGTGGCGGCACCGTCCACGGCCCGCAGCCGCGCGACTACAGCCAGCGCACCCCCAAGAAGATGAAGGCAGCCGCCCTGCGCGGTGCCCTCTCCGACCGGGCGCGCAACGAGCGCATCCACGTGATCACCGAGCTCGTCGCGGGTCAGACCCCGTCGACGAAGTCGGCGCGCGCTTTCCTCGGTGAGCTCACCGAGCGTAAGAACGTGCTCCTGGTGGTCGGACGTGCAGACGTCGCCGCGTGGAAGAGCGTGCAGAACCTGCCGAACGTCCACACGCTCGCACCCGATCAGCTGAACACCTACGACGTCCTCTACAGCGACGATGTCGTGTTCAGCGTCGAGGCGCTCAACGCGTTCATTCACGGGCCGGCCGAGTCGGCTCAGGAAGTCAAGGAGGAGAGCAAGTGAGCACGATCGCCGATCCGCGCGACATCCTGCTGGCTCCCGTCGTCTCCGAGAAGTCCTACGGGCTGATGGAAGAGGGCACCTACACCTTCCTGGTCCACCCGGACTCGAACAAGACGCAGATCAAGATTGCCGTCGAGAAGGTCTTCGGCGTCAAGGTGAGCAGCGTCAACACCGCCAACCGTCAGGGCAAGCGCAAGCGGACGCGGTTCGGTTACGGCAAGCGCAAGGACACCAAGCGCGCGCTCGTGACCCTGACCGCCGACAGCAAGCCCATCGAGATCTTCGGAGGCCCGGTCGCTTAGGCGCCGGAACTCGCGAGAGATAGAGGACGAGAAGACTCATGGCAATCCGTAAGTACAAGCCGACTACGCCGGGCCGTCGTGGCGCCAGTGTGTCGGACTTCGCCGAGATCACTCGGTCGACGCCCGAGAAGTCGCTGATCCGCCCGCTGCACGGTCGCGGTGGTCGCAACGCGCACGGTCGTATCACGACCCGGCACAAGGGTGGCGGACACAAGCGCGCATACCGCTTGATCGATTTCCGTCGCAACGACAAGGACGGCATCCCGGCCAAGGTCGCTCACATCGAGTACGACCCCAACCGCACCGCCCGCATCGCGCTGCTCCACTACGTGGACGGCGAGAAGCGCTACATCATCGCCCCCAAGGGCCTGGTGCAGGGCGCCCCGGTCGAGTCCGGCCCGACGGCCGACATCAAGCCGGGCAACAACCTGCCGCTGCGCAACATCCCGACCGGTACCACCATTCACGCGGTGGAACTGCGTCCCGGTGGCGGAGCCAAGATGGCCCGTTCGGCCGGCGCGAGCATCCAGCTCCTCGGTAAGGAAGGCACCTACGCCACGCTGCGTATGCCGTCCGGTGAGATCCGTCGCGTCGACGTGCGCTGCCGCGCAACCGTCGGCGAGGTCGGCAACGCCGAGCAGTCGAACATCAACTGGGGCAAGGCCGGCCGTATGCGCTGGAAGGGCAAGCGTCCTACCGTCCGCGGTGTCGTGATGAACCCGGTCGACCACCCGCACGGCGGTGGTGAGGGCAAGACCTCCGGTGGTCGCCATCCGGTCAGCCCGTGGGGCAAGCCCGAGGGCCGCACCCGCAAGAACAAGGCGTCCGACAAGCTCATCGTTCGTCGTCGCCGCACCGGCAAGAAGCGCTAGTCAAGGAGGGAGTTAGAGAATGCCACGCAGCCTCAAGAAAGGCCCGTTCGTCGACGACCACCTCCTGGCTAAGGTGGACGCCCAGAACGAAAAGGGCACCAAGCAGGTCATCAAGACCTGGTCGCGCCGTTCTACGATCCTGCCCGATTTCATCGGTCACACGTTTGCAGTCCATGACGGACGCAAGCACGTTCCGGTGTTCGTCTCGGATTCGATGGTCGGCCACAAGCTCGGTGAATTCGCACCGACCCGTACGTTCAAGGGCCACATCAAGGACGACCGGAAGAGCAAGCGTCGATGAGTACTGAAACCACAAACCCGAGCGCTCGGGCTGTTGCGCGCCACGTGCGTGTGACCCCGATGAAGGCGCGCCGCGTCGTCGACATCGTTCGCGGAAAGTCTGTCGAGGAAGCCCTCGCAATTCTGAAGTTCGCGCCGCAGGCCGCTGCAGAGCCGGTCGCCAAGGTGATCGCCTCGGCAGCTGCGAACGCACAGAACAACCTGAACCTCGACCCCAGCACGCTCGTCATCGCGACGGCGTACGTGGACGAGGGCGCAACCCTCAAGCGGTTCCAGCCGCGTGCACAGGGTCGCGCGTTCCGTATCCGCAAGCGGTCGAGCCACATCACCGTGATCGTGGAGAGCGTCGGCTCGAACTCGTCTCGCAACCGCCGGAAGGGAGCTCAGTAGTGGGCCAGAAGATCAACCCGCACGGCTTCCGTCTGGGCATCACCACCGACTGGAAGTCGCGTTGGTACGCAGACAAGCAGTACGCGGACTACGTGAAGGAAGACGTCGCGATCCGTAAGTTCCTGGCCTCCGGCCTCGAGCGTGCAGGCATCGCGAAGGTCGAGATCGAGCGCACCCGCGACCGTGTGCGTGTGGACATCCACACCGCGCGTCCGGGCATCGTCATCGGCCGCCGCGGCGCCGAGGCCGATCGCATCCGCGCCGAGCTCGAGAAGCTGACCGGCAAGCAGGTGCAGCTCAACATCCTCGAGGTCAAGAACGCCGAGTCCGAGGCTCAGCTGGTGGCGCAGGGCGTCGCAGAGCAGCTCTCGAACCGCGTGGCGTTCCGCCGGGCGATGCGCAAGGCCATTCAGTCGGCAATGCGTCAGCCCAACGTCAAGGGCATCCGCGTGCAGTGCTCGGGCCGCCTCGGTGGCGCAGAGATGTCGCGTTCGGAGTTCTACCGTGAAGGTCGCGTCCCGCTGCACACGCTGCGCGCGGACATCGACTACGGCCTCTACGAGGCGAAGACCACCTTCGGCCGCATCGGCGTGAAGGTCTGGATCTACAAGGGCGACATCGTCGGTGGCCGTCGCGAGCTCGCTGCTGCCGCAGCTGCTCCCGCCGACCGCCCGCGTCGTGAGCGTCCGAGCCGCCCGCGTCGTTCCGGCGCCTCGGGCACCACCGCGACGAGCACCGAAGCGGGTCGGGCAGCCGACGCCCCGGCTTCGGCAGAGAACAAGGAGGGCTGACGCAATGTTGATCCCCCGGCGGGTCAAACACCGCAAGCAGCACCATCCGAGCCGTTCGGGTAACGCCAAGGGCGGCACCCAGGTCGCCTTCGGCGAGTACGGCATCCAGGCTCTCGAGCCGGCCTACATCACGAACCGGCAGATCGAAGCCGCTCGTATCGCCATGACCCGGCACATCAAGCGTGGCGGCAAGATCTGGATCAACATCTTCCCGGATCGCCCGCTCACCAAGAAGCCTGCCGAAACCCGCATGGGTTCCGGCAAGGGTTCGCCCGAGTGGTGGGTCGCGAACGTCAAGCCCGGTCGCGTGCTGTTCGAGATGAGCTACCCGAACGAGGAGACCGCTCGTGAGGCCCTGCGCCGCGCGATGCACAAGCTCCCGTGCAAGTGCCGGATCGTGACGAGGGAGGAGCAGTTCTGATGGCTACCGAAACCCCCGCCGCAGAACTCCGCGAGCTCACCGAGGAAGAGTTGACCTCGAAGCTTCGCGAGTCCAAGGAAGAGCTGTTCAACCTCCGCTTCCAGATGGCTACCGGTCAGCTGGACAACAACCGACGACTGCGCACCGTGCGTAACGAGATCGCTCGTATCTACACGGTTCTGCGCGAGCGTGAGCTCGGTCTGGCCACCGGCCCGGATGCGGGTGACGTGGCATGAGTGAGGAAAAGGCAGTGACCCAGAACGAAGAGCGCGCGAGCCGCAAGGTCCGCATCGGCTACGTCGTCTCGGACAAGATGGAAAAGACCATCGTGGTCGAGCTCGAGGATCGCGTGAAGCACCCGCTGTACGGCAAGATCATCCGCCGTACGACCAAGGTGAAGGCACACGACGAGAACGGTCTCGCCGGCATCGGCGACCGCGTGCAGCTGATGGAGACCCGTCCGCTGTCCGCGTCGAAGCGCTGGCGTCTGGTCGAGGTGCTCGAGAAGGCCAAGTAGTCTTCTCACACTTCGTGTGACGAAAGTCCTCGGCCCGGTGTCCATTTCGGACGCCGGGCCGAGGTCGTCTTCGGAGTACAGGCGCTGGCGCCGAGTTTCGTGCCTTCCATCCGGGGCCCGGGATGGGAGCGAGCGCACAGTTCGCTAATTTGCCCTGGGTACGGTATATGGCCTACCCTGGACGGGTTGCTTCGCGGGACCCGTGTGTCTTGCGCGCGTGCGCCGTGAGTAGCCGACGACCGCGTACGTCCAGGTCGGAAATCTGACGTACACACCAATCCAGGTCAAGGAGACGTAAGTGATCCAGCAGGAGTCGCGACTGCGCGTCGCCGACAACACGGGTGCCAAGGAGATTCTCTGCATCCGCGTTCTCGGTGGTTCGTCCCGTCGCTACGCCGGTATCGGCGACATCATTGTCGCCACCGTCAAGGACGCCATCCCCGGCGGCAACGTCAAGCGTGGCGACGTCGTCAAGGCCGTGATCGTGCGCACCGCCAAGGAGCGCCGTCGGCCGGACGGCTCGTACATCAAGTTCGATGAGAACGCCGCAGTCATCATCAAGGGTGACAACGATCCGCGCGGCACCCGCATCTTCGGACCCGTCGGTCGCGAGCTTCGCGACAAGCGGTTCATGAAGATCGTCTCGCTCGCTCCGGAGGTGCTGTGATGAAGGTGCACAAGGGCGACACCGTGCTCGTCATCTCGGGTAAGGACAAGGGCGCGAAGGGCAAGGTCATCGCGGCCTTCCCGCGCGAGAACCGTGTCCTCGTCGAGGGCGTGAACCGGATCAAGAAGCACACCGCGGTCTCGGCCAACGAGCGTGGCGCCTCTTCGGGCGGCATCGTGACGCAGGAGGCCCCGATCCACGTTTCCAACGTTGCGGTCGTCGACTCGGACGGAAATGCCACTCGCATCGGCTACCGGACCGACGAGGAAACCGGCAAGCGCGTTCGGATTTCCCGGAAGAACGGGAAGGACATCTGACATGACCACCACCGAGAACAAGATCCAGCCGCGTCTGAAGACCCGCTACCGCGCGGAGATCCGTGACGCGCTGAACGCGGAGTTCGCCTACGCGAACGTCATGCAGATCCCCGGCGTCGTCAAGGTCGTCGTCAACATGGGTGTCGGCGACGCGGCCCGCGACGCGAAGCTCATCAACGGTGCGGTCAACGACCTCGCGTTGATCACCGGTCAGAAGCCGGAGATCCGCAAGGCCCGTAAGTCCATCGCGCAGTTCAAGCTTCGCGAGGGTATGCCCATCGGCGCGCGCGTCACGCTCCGCGGCGATCGCATGTGGGAGTTCCTGGACCGTCTCGTGTCCATCGCGCTTCCCCGTATCCGCGACTTCCGTGGCCTGAACGGCAACCAGTTCGATGGCAACGGCAACTACACGTTCGGCCTGAACGAGCAGTCGATGTTCCACGAGATCGACGTGGACAAGATCGACCGCCCGCGCGGCATGGACATCACCGTCGTGACCACCGCTACCAACAACGAAGAAGGCCGTGCCCTGCTCAAGCACCTCGGCTTCCCGTTCAAGGAGAACTGAGCCCATGGCTAAGAAGGCACTGGTCAACAAGGCCAACAAGAAGCCGAAGTTCGCGGTTCGCGCCTACACGCGCTGCCAGCGTTGCGGTCGCCCGCACGCGGTGTTCCGCAAGTTCGGTCTCTGCCGCGTCTGCCTCCGTGAGATGGCACACGCAGGCGAGCTTCCGGGAGTTCACAAGAGCTCCTGGTGACGTGAGCGGGTGGGCGGAGACCTCGTGCCTCCGCCCACCGTCACGCTGTCAGGGGCCGGCTCATTTCGGGCCGGCTCGCATTGAAACCAAATTCGCTGCAGGCCCACGACCGGATTCCTCCGGTGTTGCATGGGAACCGCTCCGAGAAAGGTGTACAGGTCAGACCATGACCATGACCGACCCCATCGCAGACTTCTTGACGCGTCTGCGTAACGCCAACACGGCGTTCCACGACGAGGTCAAGCTCCCGTCCTCGAAGATCAAGGTGAACATCGCCGAGATCCTCAAGCGCGAGGGCTACATCTCCGACTACCGCACCGAGGACGCCGAGGTGGGCAAGACCCTCGTCGTCGACCTCAAGTACGGGCCTTCCCGTGAGCGCAGCCTCGCCGGCGTGCGTCGCGTGTCGAAGCCCGGCCTTCGTGTGTACGCGAAGTCCACCAACCTGCCCAAGGTCCTGGGCGGACTCGGCGTGGCGATCATCTCCACGTCGTCCGGTCTGCTCACCGATCGCCAGGCGGCCAAGCAGGGAGTAGGCGGGGAAGTCCTCGCCTACGTCTGGTAAGGGAGGCCACCACAATGTCGCGAATCGGAAAACTCCCCGTTGCAGTTCCCTCGGGTGTCGAGGTGAACATCGATGGCCAGAATGTCGCAGTGAAGGGCCCCAAGGGCAACCTGTCGCTGACGATCGCTGAGCCCATCTCCATCGCCAAGGGCGACGACGGGGCACTGAACATCAACCGCCCCAACGACGAGCGTCGCAGCCGTGCGCTGCACGGTCTGTCGCGGACCCTGGTGCAGAACCTCATCGTCGGTGTGACCGAGGGTTACACCATCAAGATGGAGATCTTCGGCGTCGGCTACCGCGTTGCGCTCAAGGGCAAGGACCTCGAGTTCTCGCTCGGCTACAGCCACCCGGTACTCATCGAGGCCCCCGAAGGCATCACCTTTGCCGTCGAGGCGCCCACGAAGTTCTCGATTGCGGGTATCGACAAGCAGCAGGTCGGCCAGATCGCGGCCAACATTCGCCGTTTGCGTAAGTCCGACCCGTACAAGGGCAAGGGCATCCGCTACGAGGGTGAGCAGGTCCGTCGCAAGGTCGGAAAGACGGGTAAGTGATCATGAGCCAGACCGAGAACCAGAAGGCCAAGCGGATCCCGCGCGGCAAGGATGCGTCCACGACGCGTCGGCTGTCGAAGACGCGTCGTCATTTCCGCCTCCGCAAGAAGATCGCCGGAACGGCAGAGCGTCCGCGTCTCGTCGTCAACCGCTCGTCGCGCCACATGCACGTGCAGGTCATCAACGACCTCACCGGCACGACCGTCGCCGCTGCGTCGACCATCGAGGCCGACGTGCGTGCGCTCGAGGGCGACAAGAAGGCGCGTGGCGCCAAGGTCGGACAGCTGATCGCCGAGCGCGCGAAGGCTGCCGGCGTGGAATCCGTGGTCTTCGACCGCGGTGGACACACCTACAGCGGCCGCATCGCGGCCCTCGCGGACGCAGCACGCGAGAGCGGGCTGAAGTTCTGATGATCATCTTTTCGAACGGAAGGAACGTCTGATGCCGGGACGTCAGCGGCGTGACGGCGGAAACGGCCCCGCCGGACAGAATGGCCCCAACACCGGGGACAACCGTGGTGGTCGCGACCGCCGCGATCGCGACTCGCGCGGCGGCAACGCTGCCGAGCGGTCGAACCACATCGAGCGTGTCGTCTCGATCAACCGTGTGTCGAAGGTCGTCAAGGGCGGCCGTCGCTTCAGCTTCACCGCGCTGGTGATCGTCGGAGACGGCAACGGTGTGGTCGGCGTCGGTTACGGCAAGGCCAAGGAAGTTCCCGCGGCCATCACCAAGGGTGTCGAGGAAGCTCGCAAGAACTTCTTCCGCGTTCCGCTCATCGGCGGAACCATCACCCACCCGGTTCAGGGTGAGGCTGCTGCAGGCGTCGTCCTGCTGCGTCCGGCTTCCCCCGGTACCGGTGTGATCGCCGGTGGCGCGGTGCGCGCTGTGCTGGAGTGCGCGGGCATCTCCGACATCCTGTCGAAGTCGCTCGGCTCCGACAATGCCATCAACGTGGTGCACGCGACGGTTGCAGCTCTCAAGGGCCTGCAGCGTCCGGAGGAAGTTGCGGCTCGCCGTGGGCTTCCCCTCGAGGACGTCGCTCCCGCAGGCATGCTTCGCGCCCGTGCACTGGCTGCTGGGAGCGTGAAGTAATGGCAGAGCTGAAGATCACCCAGATCAAGAGCACCATCGGTACCAAGCAGAATCAGCGTGACAGCCTGCGCACCCTCGGCCTGCGGAAGATCCGCCAGTCGGTGGTCCGCGAGGACAACGCGCAGAACCGTGGCTTGATCAACGTGGTGCGTCACCTCGTGACCGTTGAGGAGGTCTGAGAATGACCATCAAGCTGCATCACCTGCGCCCCGCTCCGGGCGCGAAGACGGACAAGACCCGCGTCGGACGCGGTGAGGGTTCGAAGGGCAAGACCGCTGGTCGCGGTACGAAGGGCACCAAGGCGCGTAAGAACGTCTCGGCAGCCTTCGAGGGTGGCCAGATGCCCCTGCACATGCGTCTGCCGAAGCTCAAGGGCTTCAAGAACGCATTCCGCACCGAGTACCAGGTTGTCAACGTCAGCGACATCGCCCGGGTCTTCCCGGAGGGTGGCCAGATCGGCGTCGACGAGCTCGTGGCCAAGGGCCTGGTTCGCAAGAACCAGCTCGTGAAGGTCCTCGGCGAGGGCGAGATCGCGGTTGCCGTTCAGGTATCCGCGAACAAGTTCTCCGGCTCCGCCAAGGAGAAGATCGCCGCTGCCGGTGGTACTGCAACCGAACTGGCCTGACCGGTTCGATTCTGTATGAATCACGGCTGACGAACGGCCGCGGTGCAGTCGATGACTGCGCCGCGGCCGTTCGCGTATCTCTGTGCTGCCGTACGCTTGTGACGTACTTGCAGCGCGTTGCGTCCTCCGCGTCGTCCCGCCGATGATCCTGACCGGTGGCTGTCGGGGTGCGCACTGTTAGAGTTCTAGAGTTGTCTACTGTCCGACGGGCCTATCCGGCCTGTCGCTCCCGATCGGCCTGCCAGGAGGATTCTTGCTTTCCGCCTTCGTCTCGGCCCTCAGGACACCGGACCTGAGGCGGAAGATCCTCATCGCCCTCGGGCTGGTGGCTCTGTACCGTCTCGGCGCCTCGGTGCCGTCCCCGGGCGTCGACTACGGAAACGTCCAGGCGTGTGTCGACCAGCTCGCCGGTAGTGAACAGGCCGGCATCTACTCCCTGATCAATCTGTTCTCGGGTGGTGCCCTCCTTCAGCTGTCGGTGTTCGCTATCGGCATCATGCCTTTCATCACCGCGAGCATCATCGTGCAGCTGCTCACCGTCGTGATCCCCAGATTCGAAGAACTCCGCAAGGAGGGGCAAGCGGGTCAGGCCAAGATGACGCAGTACACGCGATATCTGGCTGTGGCGCTTGCCGTCCTGCAGGCGACCGGAATCGTGGCGCTCGCCGCCCGAGGGCAGCTGCTGCAGGGCTGTGCCGAACCGATCCTGGCCGACGACAGCGTCTTCGGCATGGTCGTGATCGTCCTCGTCATGACTGCGGGTGCTGCGGTGGTGATGTGGTTCGGCGAACTGATCACCGAACGCGGTGTCGGCAACGGCATGTCGATCCTGATCTTCGCCGGTATTGCGTCCGCGCTGCCGAGCGAAGGCCGGACGATCCTCGAATCCCGAGGTGGCCTCGTCTTCGCGATCGTGCTGGTTGTTGCGCTGCTCCTCATCACCGGCGTCGTCTTCGTCGAGCAGGGACAGCGTCGTATCCCGGTGCAGTACGCCAAGCGGATGGTGGGCCGCCGTATGTACGGTGGTTCGTCGACTTACCTGCCGCTGAAGGTCAACCAGGCCGGCATCATCCCGGTGATCTTCGCGTCGTCGTTGCTGTATCTGCCCAACCTGATTGCTCAGCTCACCGGCGCGACCACCAACCCCGAGCCGAGTTGGTGGCAGCGCATCATCAACGAATATCTCGTCAACCCGAACAACCCGGTCTACATCGCGTTGTACTTCGGATTGATCGTGTTCTTCGTGTTCTTCTACGTCGCCATCACGTTCAATCCGGAAGAACGCGCCGACGAGATGAAGAAGTACGGCGGCTTCGTCCCCGGTATCCGGCCGGGCAGGCCCACTGCCGAGTACCTCAGCTACGTGCTCAACCGCATCACGGTTCCCGGCTCGATCTACCTCGGTCTCATCGCAGTACTTCCGAACTTCTTCTTGTCGGGCGGCCAGACCGCCAGCAGTATCTTCGGCGGCGCAGCGGTGCTCATTCTCGTCAGTGTCGCGCTGGACACTGTCAAGCAGATCGAAAGTCAATTGATGCAGCGCAACTACGAAGGGTTCCTCAAGTGAGACTTGTACTCCTCGGTCCTCCCGGTGCCGGCAAAGGCACACAGGCCGCAATCCTGTCCGAGAAGCTCGGCGTTCCCGCCATTTCGACCGGCGATCTCTTCCGCGCCAATATCGGGCAGGGCACCGCGCTCGGCTTGGAGGCCAAGAAGTACATCGATGCCGGAGATCTCGTCCCCGCGGAGATCACCAACAACATGGTGCGCGAACGGCTTGCAGAGCCCGACGCCGCCAACGGATTCCTTCTCGACGGGTTCCCTCGTAGCGTCGAGCAGGCCGAGGAACTCGGCAACATCCTGAAGAACCTGTCCACCTCTCTCGACGGTGTGCTGTCGTTCGTCATCGACGAGGATGTCGTCGTCGAGCGCATGCTCGCTCGCGGTCGTGCCGATGACACCGAAGACGTCATCCGCAACCGTCTCCGGGTCTACCGGGAAGAGACCGCGCCTTTGCTCGACCACTATGCAGATGTCCTCATCACGGTCGACGCCGTCGGCGAGGTCGACGAGATCAACGCGCGCGCACTCGCGGCGCTCGGCAAGTAGACACAGGAATTTTCGGTATGGGTTTCGGGCGCAAGCGCAAAGTGGTTCCGTTCCGCACTTCCGGCGAGCTCGACGCGATGGCGGCCGCTGGTGCCATCGTGGGCGCCGCGCTCGTCGCGGTGCGAGATGCGGCGAAGCCGGGCGTGAGCACCCTGGAGCTCGACCGGGTGGCGGAAGCGGTGATCCGTGATGCGGGTGCCGTTCCGTCGTTCCTGGGGTACCACGGGTTCACCGGCTCGATCTGTTCGTCGGTCAACGACCGCGTGGTGCACGGCATCCCCTCGGAAGACGAGATCCTTGCCGAGGGCGACCTGGTGTCGATCGACTGCGGAGCGATCCTCGACGGATGGCACGGCGATTCGGCCTGGAGCTTCGGGGTGGGGGAGCTGTCCGCTGCCGACTCCGACCTCAGCGACGCGACGCGCCTGTCGATGGAAGCGGGCATCGCCGCGATGATCGCGGGTAACCGCCTCACCGACGTATCCCACGCGATCGAAGAGGGCACACACGCCGCAGAGCGTCTGCACGGTCGTCCGTACGGCATCGTGGACGGCTACGGTGGACACGCCATCGGCCGCGAGATGCACATGGACCCATTCCTCCCGAACGAGGGCAAGCCCGGCAAGGGTCCGCAGCTCGTGGTGGGTTCGGTGCTCGCGATCGAGCCGATGCTCACCCTCGGCACCCACGAGACCGTCGTCCTCGAGGACGAGTGGACCGTGGTGACCACCGACGGCAGCCGTGCGGCGCACTGGGAGCACACCGTGGCTGTCACCGAGGACGGTCCTCGTATCCTGACTCTTCGCGCGGAGTAGTCACACCTCGACGAGCAGGGTGACCGGGCCGTCGTTGACGAGAGTCACTTCCATGTGGGCACCGAACACTCCCGATTCGACATGTGCACCGAGGGTGCGCAGCGCCGAGATGAACTCGTCGATCAAAGGTTCGGCCACGGGCCTGGGCGCTGCCGCCGACCACGACGGACGCCGACTCTTCCGTGTATCTGCCATAAGGGTGAACTGGCTTACGACCAGCAGCGGAGCATTCAGGTCCGAGGCCGACTTCTCGTCTTCGAGAATCCGCATCGACCAGACCTTGCGTGCGAGTGTCGCGGCCTTCGCTGCGTCGTCGTCGTGGGTGACGCCGACGAGGACGAGCAGACCGTGACCACCGTCCGGGGGCGTGATCCGCGCGACCTCCGCTCCGTCGACCGCGACGGATGCAGTGGTGACCCGTTGAATCAGCGCACGCACGTGTGCCTCCTTACATCATTGCCATTTGGCCAGGTGAGAAAGTTCCCGTAATATCGATCGGTGGTGCGCGCTGCGCTCCGGTCGGTCTGCGTCGACGTGGTCTTCGCAACGGAGATCCGGGGATGCCGAGCGTCACGGTATCGGATACCGATGCAACCACACGTCGAACAACGGATCGCGGAGGATATGGCTAAGAAGGACGGCGCAATCGAGGTCGAGGGTCGGGTTATCGAACCGCTTCCCAATGCGATGTTCCGCATCGAGCTGGAGAACGGCCACAAGGTGCTGGCCCACATCAGCGGCAAGATGCGGCAGCACTACATTCGTATCCTTCCCGAGGACCGGGTCGTCGTGGAGCTTTCGCCCTACGACCTCACGCGTGGACGCATCGTCTACCGCTACAAGTAACAGGCTTCCCCGGCCGGACGGTCGGGGAAAAACATGTCTCCGGAACGGCCTACGCCGAATTCGGAGGCGCACATACAGGAGATCGGACGCACGTGAAGGTTCAGCCTAGCGTCAAGAAGATCTGCGAGAAGTGCAAGGTGATCCGTCGTAACGGTCGGGTCATGGTGATCTGCGAGAACCTGCGTCACAAGCAGCGTCAGGGCTAGATCTACCTTCCTCGCGAAGATCTGCTTGGCAACAAGCAAGAAGACCTTCCAGTACCAGTCGCACGGTTACGATCCACGATTCGTCGCGGAGCTGTGCGATATACCCCCGGTTCGGAGGCCGGGGCCCCACTGTGTTTGTCACTACACAGTTTCTTACGCAGGGGACGGGCTGGGAGCAGACCTCCGCACACCGAATAGGAATGCCACATGGCACGTCTCGCAGGTGTTGATCTTCCCCGCGAAAAGCGGATGGAGATCGCACTGACCTACATCTACGGCATCGGCCGTACCCGCTCCAAGGAGATCCTCGAGGCAACCGGCGTCAGCCCGGACCTGCGCAGCAAGGATCTGTCCGACGAGGATCTCTCGAAGCTCCGCGAGTACATCGAGGAGAGCTACAAGGTCGAGGGTGACCTTCGTCGCGAGGTCCAGGCGGATATCCGTCGCAAGATCGAGATCGGCTGCTACCAGGGCCTGCGACACCGTCGTGGTCTGCCCGTGCGTGGACAGCGCACCAAGACCAACGCTCGTACCCGCAAGGGCCCGAAGCGCACCGTCGCAGGAAAGAAGAAGTAATGCCTCCCAAGTCACGCACCACCGGTCCGAAGAAGACCCAGAAGGCACGGCGCAGGGACAAGAAGAACGTCCCGCACGGCGCTGCTCACATCAAGAGCACCTTCAACAACACCATCGTCTCGATCACGGATCCTCAGGGCAACGTGATCTCCTGGGCGTCCTCGGGCCACGTCGGCTTCAAGGGCTCGCGCAAGTCGACTCCGTTCGCCGCGCAGCTCGCCGCCGAGAACGCTGCCCGCAAGGCGCAGGAGCACGGCGTCAAGAAGGTCGACGTCTTCGTCAAGGGTCCGGGTTCGGGCCGCGAGACCGCGATCCGCTCCCTCCAGGCCGCAGGCCTCGAGGTCGGCACCATCTCCGACGTCACCCCCCAGCCGCACAACGGCTGCCGCCCTCCCAAGCGTCGTCGCGTCTAACAACGGGAAAGGAAAAGGTTCTAAGTCATGGCACGTTATACCGGTCCCGTTACCCGTAAGTCGCGTCGTCTCCGCGTCGACCTGGTCGGAGGCGACCAGGCCTTCGAGCGTCGCCCCTACCCGCCCGGTCAGCACGGCCGCGCGCGGATCAAGGAGAGCGAGTACCTGCTCCAGCTGCAGGAGAAGCAGAAGGCACGCTTCTCGTACGGCATCATGGAGAAGCAGTTCCGTCGTTACTACGAGGAAGCAGCCAGCCGCCCGGGTAAGACCGGTGAGGTTCTGCTGACAATCCTCGAGTCGCGCCTGGACAACGTCGTCTACCGTGCCGGCCTCGCGCGCACCCGCCGCCAGGCCCGCCAGCTGGTGTCCCACGGACACTTCCTGGTCAACGGCAAGAAGGTCGACATCCCGAGCTACCGCGTCTCCCAGTACGACATCATCGATGTCCGTGAGAAGTCGCTGAGCACGCTGCCGTTCCAGATCGCGCGTGAGACCCAGGGCGAGCGCCCGGTCGCTGCGTGGCTGCAGGTCGTCGGTCCGCGTCTGCGGGTGCTGGTCCACCAGCTGCCCGAGCGCGCGCAGATCGAGATCCCGCTGCAGGAACAGCTCATCGTCGAGTACTACTCGAAGTAAGCCACTTCGTGCCGTGGTGTCCTCCTTGCCTTCTCGGGCGGGAGGACACCACACCACCACTAGGGCGTCAAATAGCGGACGCCCACAAGGAGGCAACTCATGCTCATCTCGCAGCGACCCACGCTGACCGAAGAGGTCCTCGCCGACAATCGGTCGAAGTTCGTCATCGAGCCGCTCGAGCCCGGCTTCGGCTACACGCTCGGCAACTCGCTTCGTCGCACCCTGCTCTCCTCGATCCCCGGTGCCGCCGTCACCAGCATTCGCATCGACGGCGTGCTCCACGAGTTCACCACGGTTCCCGGTGTCAAGGAAGATGTCACCGACATCATCCTGAATCTCAAGGGCCTCGTGGTCAGCTCGGAAGAGGACGAGCCGGTCACCATGTACGTCCGTAAGCAGGGCCCGGGCGTCGTCACCGCAGCGGACATCGTTCCGCCGGCCGGTGTCGAGATCCACAATCCCGACCTGCACATCGCCACCCTGAACGACAAGGGCAAGCTGGAGGTCGAGCTCGTCGTCGAGCGCGGTCGCGGCTACGTCCCCGCCGTCCAGAACAAGGCATCCGGTGCCGAGATCGGCCGTATTCCGGTCGACTCGATCTACTCGCCGGTGCTCAAGGTGACGTACAAGGTGGAGGCCACCCGCGTCGAGCAGCGCACCGACTTCGATCGGCTGATCCTCGATGTGGAGACCAAGAACTCGATCGCTGCACGCGATGCACTCGCGTCGGCGGGCAAGACTCTTGTCGAGCTCTTCGGTCTGGCTCGTGAGCTGAACGTCGAAGCAGAAGGCATCGAGATCGGTCCCTCGCCTGCCGAGGCCGACCACATCGCCTCCTTCGGACTTCCGATCGAGGATCTGGACCTGACGGTCCGGTCCTACAACTGCCTCAAGCGCGAGGGTGTTCACACCGTCGGCGAGCTGGTGGCACGCACGGAATCCGACCTGCTCGACATCCGCAACTTCGGTCAGAAGTCCATCGACGAGGTCAAGGTCAAGCTGCACTCGCTCGGCCTGTCGCTGAAGGACAGCCCCGCGTCCTTCGATCCCAGCAGTGTTGCCGGCTATGACGCCGCCACCGGTACCTGGAGCGACACCGACGCCGGGTTCGGCGACACCGACGGCAACGAGGACTACGCCGAGACCGAGCAGCTGTAGCAGCTCACGGTCCGTTACTAGGAGAAAATCATGCCCAAGCCCAAGAAGGGCGCCCGCTTCGGCGGGTCGGCCTCGCACCAGAAGGCGATCTTCGCCAACCTGGCCACCGCGCTCTTCGAGCACGGCCGCATCACCACCACCGAGGCCAAGGCCAAGGCCCTGCGCCCGTATGCCGAGAAGCTCGTCACGCACGCAAAGACCGGCACGCTGGCTTCGCGTCGTGAGGTGCTGAAAGTCATCCGCAACAAGGACGTCGTGCACGCCCTCTTCGCGGAGATCGGTCCCTCGTTCGAGGACCGCAACGGCGGATACACGCGCATCATCAAGACGATGCCGCGCAAGGGCGACAATGCGCCCATGGCGATCATCGAGCTCGTGCGCGAGAAGACGGTCTCGTCCGAAGCCGATCGCGCTCGGCGCGTGGCGGCTTCGCAGGCTGCACCGGCTGCCGAGGAGAACGTGGTGGAGGCCACCACGGCCGACGCCACCGACGCCGAGGTCGAGAACGCTGATGCTGTCGTCGAGGGGATCGAAGACACCACCGCAACGGCCGCTGACGCGACCGAGGCGGACGAGGCCAAGAAGGACTAGTCCACTTGGTTTCGGCACCAGCTGAATCGAACGAGCCCGTCGCCCCGTTCAGGGGCGGCGGGCTCGTCGCATCGGACACTCCCGGCGAGCACCTCACGCGCCTTCGGCTCGACATCTCGTACGACGGAACCGATTTCTCGGGTTGGGCTCGTCAGCCCGGCCGCCGCACGGTGTGCGGTGAGATCGAAGAGAAGCTGTCGGCCATCGTGCGGGCACCTCTGCTCCTCACCGTTGCCGGACGCACCGATGCAGGTGTACATGCGAGGGGTCAGGTTGCCCACGTCGACGTGCCCACCGAGGCGCTGCCCGACGACCCGTCGCGTTGGATCCGTCGTCTCGCGCGGTTCCTCCCACGCGATGTCCGAGTCACGGGGATATCGGTTGCCCCGGAGCATTTCGATGCGCGTTTCTCCGCGGTCCGCCGTCATTACGAGTACCGCGTGACAACGGCCGTGTACGGAGCCGACCCGCTACGTGCCCGCGACACCGTTGCCTGGCCGAAGAACGTCGACCTCGACGCGATGCAGAGCGCGTCCCGGTCATTGTTGGGGCTTCACGACTTCGCAGCATTCTGCAAGCGGCGCGAAGGCGCGACCACGGTTCGCGAACTCCAGCGCTACGACTGGATCCGTTCCGGTGACATTCTCACCGCGCATGTGAGCGCCGACGCGTTCTGCTGGTCGATGGTTCGCAGTCTCGTCGGCGCGGCGCTCGCGGTGGGAGAGGGGCGCCGGTCGGTCGAATGGATGACCGCTCTCCTCGACGAACGTCAGCGCGCCGCGTCTGTCGCAGTCGCTCCCGCACACGGTCTCTCACTCGTTCGCGTCGACTACCCTGCTGATGAGGATCTTGCTGCACGCAATTCGGAGACACGGGAGACGCGCGGGCCGATTGCCCGTGGCTGCTGCGGATGAGGGGAACGACTTTGGCTGGCTCACGGTATGCGTTCGCAGCGGCTGTTGCGGTCACGGTCGTCGCGATGACAGGCGGACCCGCCCCCGGCACCGTCCGTGCCGAGACTCCGCCCGCAACGGAGACCGGGACCGCCGAATACGGTGTCGCCACACTCGAGCGTGTGGACCGGCGTTCCGACCGTGACTGGTCACTGTTCGTCTACTCCGCAGCGATGGAGCGCACGATCGAGCTTCAGGTGATCCGTCCCGCCGACAACAGCGCCGCGCGTCCGGTGCTGTATCTGCTCAACGGTGCCGGTGGTGGTGTCGACGAGGCCACCTGGCGCAAACAGACCGATGTCATGGATTTCTTCGGCGACAAGGATGTCAATGTCGTCACCCCGGTAGGCGGCGCGTTCAGTTATTACACCGATTGGCTTGCAGACGATCCGGAGCTGGGTCGCAACAAGTGGACGACCTTCCTCACCGAAGAAGCGCCGCCGATAGTCGACGCTGCCCTCGGCGCGAGCGGGCGAAATGCGATCGCGGGTGTGTCCATGTCGGCGACATCGGCGCTCGCGCTCGCCGAGCACGCGCCGAATCTGTACGCGGCCGTCGCGTCGTACAGCGGTTGTGCCGAGACTGCGACGGTCGAGGGCAGCCGCTACGTCGAGATGGTGGTGGGCCTCGGCGGTGGTGACGTCGAGAACATGTGGGGGCCGATCGATGGTCCGTACTGGATGGAGCGGGATGTGATCCGCAATGCCGAGCGGCTGCGGGGAACTGCGGTGTTCGTGTCGTCGAGCGGAGGACTGCCCGGTGTGCACGAAGCCCGCGCGTGGGATGAACACGGACCCGCAGTCATACCGGACATAGCGCTGCTCGGGGTGATCGAGACCGCGGTGAGTAGGTGCACGGACAGGCTGCGCACCGAGCTGGATGCGCTCGGGATCGAGGCGACCTATTCGACCCGTGTCGAGGGAACCCACACGTGGGGATATTGGCAAGACGCGCTGCATGAATCCTGGCCCCTGCTCTCGGAGGCCATGAGCGCCTGACACGCTCGCCCGTCCACCGGTGTTCTCGACCCTGTGGCCCGCACGCAGCGGCGTGTCACCTCGCGGGATGAGGCGACACGCCGCTGTCCGTGTCAGGGCAGAATGCGAATCCCACAGCAGGACGCCGACTTTCGGCTCCGGTCACGGGTGCGTCATTCACAGGGGGAGAAGGACGCGGCTGTCAGCTGTCATCGGTGCTGGCCCGTGTGCCGAGACAGTCCTGTCTGGAGGATGAATCGTGCTCGTGTGAGCAATACTCATGCCCGAGCGGGTAGGAGTTGTGGTGAGCCCTCAGAGGAGGATGCCCAGACCGGCGAGCAGAGTGAGCAGGGTGGCGCCGAGTGATCCGAGAACCATGGTCTTCTCCTTCGTTCGGTGAGCCTCGGCCCGGTTCCGGACCTGAGGGGGCGACCTCGGCCCCCGATGGGGGGTGAGGGCCTCGGTCGCCCACCACAGACATACCCCGCTTTGGCGGCATCAATCCTCGGTCGCGTCGAAATCTGGAGGGAGGCGGGCTGTCTCGTTCCGTGAACTCCTGTCCGACGGGGCTGCAGCGCAGGTCAACCGGCCAGCGACCGGGCAATCACGAGGCGCTGAATCTGGTTCGTGCCCTCGAAGATCTGGGTGATCTTCGCGTCGCGCATGAACCGCTCGACGGGAAAGTCACGCGTGTAGCCGTACCCACCGAGGACCTGTACGGCGTCGGTCGTAACCTTCATCGCGGCGTCCGTGGCTACCAGCTTTGCGACCGAGGCCTGACGTGAATAGGGAAGACCTGCGTCCTTACGTCGAGCGGCATCGATGTATGTTGCGCGCGCGGAGTCGACGGCGGCAGCCATGTCGGCCAGAACGAAACCGAGACCCTGATGGTCGATGATCGCCTTGCCGAAGGCCTTCCGTTCCTTCGCGTATGCGGTTGCTTCGTCGAGAGCGGCCTGAGCGAGTCCGGTCGCGACGGCAGCGATGCCGAGTCGTCCTGAATCGAGAGCGCTGAACGCAATGGGAAGACCCTGCCCCTCGGCGCCGATGCGACGCTCGGCGGGAACGAAAGCATCGTCGTAATGGGCTGCGGTGGTCGGGATCGCATGCAGACCCATCTTCTCCTCGGGCTTCCCGAAGGTCAGGCCGTCGGTACCGTCGGGCACCAGAAAGCAGGAAATGCCCTTGCTGCCAGTGTTGCTGCTGCCGGTGTCGCTCGTCCGCGCGAACAAGGTGTAGAAGTCCGCTTTGCCGCCGTTGGTGATCCACGCCTTCGAGCCGTTGATTCGATATCCGCCCTCGACGGCCTGGGCCCGGCATGTCAGTGCCGCTGCGTCGGAGCCGGCCTGAGGTTCGGACAGGCTGTAGGCGCCGATGGTCTCGCCACCGAGCATGTCGGGTAGCCATTGGGATTTCTGCTCGTCGGTGCCGTGCGTCGCGAGTGCGAAGCACGACAGGCCGTGCACGCTCACGGCAACGGCGACTGCGGCCCACCGTGCGCCGAGTTCCTCGAGAACCTGGAGGTACACCTCGTACGGCTGATCTCCACCTCCGAACTCTTCCGCGTAGGGGAGGCTGAGCAGCCCGGCTGCGCCGAGCGCGGGGAACACGCCTTCCGGGAATGTCTCGTTGCGTTCGTGTTCGACGACGCGGGGTGCGAGTACCTTGTCGGCGACGTCGCGTGTGAGCTCGATCAGGTCGTGGGCCTCGGGGGTGGGTAACAGGCGCTCGACGGGCACGGCAGAACTCCTCGCAGAAGACGGATTCACCAAGATAGTACTAACAGCGATACTGCAGTACTGTAGCGAGTATGGCAAGAGTAGGGGTACGGCGCACCACTGCACGGCAGGCGCAACTGTTCGACCAGCTTGTCGAGTTGTTCCTGGCCGAAGGATTCGCGCACTTCACTCTCGACGACATCGCAGCCCGTCTGCGGTGTTCGAAATCGACGCTCTATGCCCTCGCCGAGAACAAGGACCGACTCGTCTACGCCGTCACCGTCCATTTTTTTCGAGGCGCAACCGAGCGTGTCGAGGCCGACATCGCGGACGCCGCAGGAGCCGAGACGCGGATCCGGACCTACCTCGAATCCGTAGGAAGGCAGCTCGAACCCGCATCGGTCCGCTTCATGGAGGACATCGCCGCAACACCGGTCGCGCGGGAAGTGTACGAGCGCAACACACGTCTCGCAGCCGACCGGATCCGGGCACTGATCTCGGACGGCGTCGATGCCTGCGAGCTGCGCGACGTGCACGCGGCCTTTGTTGCCGACGTCATTGCTGCAGTGATGGTGCGTATCCAGCAGCGGCAGGTGGCGCAGCAGACCGGTCTCGACGACGCACAGGCCTACCGTGAACTCGCGGCGCTTCTGACCCACGGTATGACGACCTGAGGCACCCTACGATCGGGGCATGGACCAGAAGCTGCAGGCACCGATCCGGCTCGGGATCATCGTGGCGAGTGTGCGTGAGGGGAGGGTCGCCCCTGTCGTCGCGAACTGGTTCGCGGAGACGGCGAGACACCATTCGACGGCAGATGCTCAGGAATTCGACATCGATATCATCGATCTCGCTCGGACGCCGTTGCCGCAGGAGCTTTCGGGAGGATCCGAAGTCGAGGCGTTCGCGCGGCGGATCGACGCGGCGGAAGCATTCGTCGTGGTCACCTCCGAGTACAACCACGGTTATCCGGCAGCGCTCAAGACTGCTATCGACAGTGTCAAGCACGAGTGGCGCGCGAAGCCGGTCGGATTCGTGTCCTATGGCGGGTTGTCCGGTGGGCTCCGTGCGGTCGAGCAGTTACGGCAGGTCGTCGTGGAGGTTCATATGGTGCCTGTGCGGGAGTCCGTGAGTTTCCACCGCGTCAAGCACGCCTTCGCCGCAGACGGTACGACGCGCGATGGTGCGGCCATCGACGCCGCCGAGCGGATGCTCCGGCAGTTGGAGTGGTGGGTGCACGCGGTCAGATGTGGCCGGCGATTATGCACCTACCCGGGTTGACCGCGCTGTTTCGGCGCAAGCCCGGTCGCTCTCGGTCGGGAGGAGGTCCAGAACAGTGTTCGAAGCGTCGTCACATGGATCGACGACCCATGCCGCGCGACACTCAACGCGACGAAACGGACTCCATGGTGCGGGGGCGTCCGATGTGGGCGGACTCGGCCGCGATGGTGACGAGCGTCAGTGTCATCCGCTTTCGATGTGTGGTGAGCACAACCCGATTGCCGAATCCGTTCGGCTGTTCGATGGCAACGGTGGGAGATTCGCGGGGCCACTGATCCGGATGCGCATGCACGTGGATGGTGCCGGGGTGCCGCCTGCCGGTCGGCCGCACTCCGTCGAAGACGACGGTGTCGAACTCGCGGTCGTCGGGATACTCGCCGGCAATTCGCAGCCGATCCGGTGATGCGGCACCGTTCAGCAAGGGGCGCCAGGCATCGACGCGATCGGTGTGGATCACCACGCGCGCGCCGACCGCCACCGCGCGGAACACGATCTGCTGTGCGAGATACAACTCGCCCGCCACATGGACCGAGTCCACTCCGGGGCCGGTGAGGCGTACCGCGACTGCTTGCCCGGACTCGTCCGAGCCGATCAGCTGACCGCAGCCTGCGACGGGCAGTGCCAACTCGTCGAGATATCCGCGGCTGACGCTGCGCAGATCGGTGACGGTCTCGAGCCCGTCCGCCGCATACGGCAGGGATGCGAGCAACACCTCACGCTCGCGCCCGTGGACAGTGCGCACACCGGAGGTGAGCGGGCCGTCGGGGGTGCGGGTGGTGTACCGGACGAGGCCTCCGACCCGTGTCGTGCCGAAGGATCCAGGGCGAATGCGCACCGTCACCGTCGACGACAGTGACGGGTGGGTCCAGACCCGGGTCAGGGTGCTCGCGTCGAATCGCCGCGGATCGAGTACCCCGCCCGTGCTGTAGCCGGTGGGAAGGCGGACATGACGCCAGGACTCCTCTGCCGTCAGCGGATCGGCGCCGTGAGTGATCCGGAGGGCAGCAGATCGGATCTCCTGCGCGGTCAACAGCCTTGCCTCGCAGCCGGAATCACTCAGCACACGCACCACTCGCAGGGCCGACGCGGTGATCGTGCGGGTTGCGCCTCGGACGCCACCGCCGCGCCGGTCCACGGCGTCGCGACACGTCGACGCGTCGAGGCGTAGCGCAAGCCACACCGTGCGCATCGCGGCAGCGGGCAGGGGGCCGATCAGCTGGGCATAGACCTGACCCGCGGGCGTTGCGTCCAATACGCGTCGGCCGTGGACGACGACGTCGATTCCGTCGAGGGTCACGTCGTGTCGGCGCAGGCAGCCGGAAAGCGCGCCCAAGGGCAGGGGCAGCGACGAGTCGGCACGATCTCGTCCCAGCAGTGTGACGAGCCCAGCAGGTGCGAGCACCTCGACGACCGCAGTCACGCGTGTTCCGTCCCACCGTAAACCGATCGGCCGGCCGGTCGGCTGTGCTGCATCGCGGATCTCCGCGCGGACGTGTGCTCTCGGAAATCTGTACCGCAACAGCGTCATCGCAGCGTCGATCGCATTGAGGCCGCGGACCCGGAGCAGCACGAGAACCGCGATGGCAGCCGCTGCGGCCGCTGCCGCCCATGCGGGCGCACCCGATGCGGCCACTGCGATCCAGACCGCGAGTGCAGCGCACTGCGCCATGACGATCCGTGAGATGAGGCGGGGCCGTTCGTACACGGACCCTTCCCGCACGACCTCGGACACAGTTCGATGCACAGCACTCCCCCCGACACCGATCGGGCGGCCCTGTGGGTGCGCGCCCGAACTTCCCGAGTTGCAACTGTACTGTGTTGCGGCAGTGAGCGTGCCGCACGGGGGAGGACATATGGCATCGCAACCCACCACTCGATGGCAGGTAAGCGGTTACCGATTTCTGATGAGACGGATGGAGCATGCGCTCGTTCGCCGAGACGTGCGCATGATCCATGACCCCATGCGCTCACAGTCGCGGTCGTTGATGGTGGGGGTGGTGATCGCCTGCCTGGTCCTTGCCGGGTGCGCCGCGTTGGCCCTGTTCCGGCCCCAGGACAAGATCGGTAATGCGAAGCTCGTGGTCGGCAGGGATTCCGGTGCGCTCTACGTTGCGATCGACGGGACATTCCATCCCGCGATGAATCTCGCATCCGCGCGGCTTGTGCTCGACGACCCTGTCGAACCGACAGTCGTAGCCGACGAGGAACTGGAGGCCCGCCCCAGAGGGCCGCTCGTCGGCATTCCTGGGGCTCCGTCGTCCCTGGCGTACGTCGGACACGACACGCCCTGGACGGTGTGCGACACGGTCGATGCAGGCGGACGGCAGTTCGTCACGACTGCGGTCTCGGCAGGCGTGCCCGAGTATTCCGGTGTAGGTGGTCCGCTCGACGACGACGAAGCGCTCCTCATGACCTCCGACGGTGAATATCACCTCGTCTACGGAGACGGCAGGGCCGAGATCGATCCGCAGGATCGCGCACTGACGCGGGTCCTGGGACTCGATCTCGGGTCGGCCAGGCCCGTAGGCGCAGGATTGCTCGCGGCACTCCCGGAACTACCGGAGCTCACCGCACCCGTCATCCCGGATGCAGGGAGCATGCCGCGAGTGCCGGTAGGTGGTGTTCGCGTCGGATCTGTTGTCGGACTCGCGGAACCGAACGGCCAGCGCTATTACGTCGTACTGAGCGATGGCGTGCAGGAGGTGTCGAGCGCGACTGCACAGATCATTCATGCGTCGGATTCACAAGGCATCGCCGAGATTCCGATCGTTCCGCCCGACACTCTCAAGGACGCGCCGACGGTACAGCACCTTGCGGTCGGCACGTTTCCCACGGTCGTGCCCACGATCCTCGGGCCCGCTGACAGGCCCGTCGGATGTCTGACATGGGAACCGGAAGCGGGACCCGAAGATCAGCGACGATCGGGTCTGGTGCTGTCGGCGGGTGAGGTCCTGCCGATTGCCGAGGACGCGATCCCGGTCGAACCCGCACAGGCCGACGGACCGGGACCGAACGTGGATGCCGTCCATATCCCTCCGGGGCGTGGCACATTCGTGCAGACGACGTCGGTCGTCCCCGACAGTGAACGCCGGGATGCGCTGTTCTACGTCGCAGACACAGGTGTCCGTTACGGCGTAGCCGATGCAGAGGCGGCCAAGGCACTCGGGTTGGAGGGGGACCCGGCTAGAGCGCCGTGGCAGATCGTCGGCTTGCTCGCCCCCGGGCCTTCGCTCGGGCGCGCCGAGGCGTTACTCGCTCACGATGGTGTCGCCCCGGACCCACGACCTGCACCGATCGGGACAGGAGAATGAGGGTTGCTCGCATGTCTCCGCCTACGTGCACGCTCCCGAAGGGGCAGTGCGGCGAGCAGCGCGGCGAGGAGTAGGACGAGGACCGCGGCACCGCCTCTCCATGCAATGAGTCGTGCGGTCGGGTCGGGAGGTTCTACGTGCGCGGGACCGGCTATCTCTCTAGGGGCCGCAGGGTTGTCCTGCTCGGCCGGTAGTGGTGCGGTGACCGCGGCCAACGGGTCGATCACACCGTGCCCGACCCGCGGGTTCCAGCCCTCCGCAGGGGCGTGGGCGGTCGATTCGATGCGGTCCATCACGGCGCGAGCGTCGAGGTGGGGATGGCGGGCTCTGACCAACGCGACTGTTGCAGACACCAGTGGTGCGGAGAAACTCGTTCCGGACAGCGGCACCGGGCCCTGGGCGCTGATCTGTGCGTCTACGAGACCGTCGGAGAACGGGTCGAGCGAGATGATGCCGGTCCCGGGCGCTGCGACATCCACCCACGGCCCGGGAACACTCTCGTCGGACGGTGTGCCGTCGGCTTCGGCCCAGCCGACTGTGAGCACATAGTCGTCATACCAGGCGGGGGAGGCGATCGTCGTGATCGAATCCCACGGATCTGCCAGCGGGTCGAGCGGATTCGCTGCAGGGGGGTTCCCCGCCCGGCACACATCCTTGTTCCCTGCCGCCGCGACCACCACCGCGTCTTCGACGTCGGTGGCGTACTGGACTGCCGCGCCGAGCGGTCCGTCGGCGATCCCGTCGCTCGCGAGCGTGCACGCGACCTCTGAAATGTTGATGACGGTGGCCCCGAGGTCTGCGGCATGTCGCACCGCAGACGCCAGGGTGAGCACGTCACCGTAACCGGGGGAGTTCTGCGCGGCGTCTTCGTCGCCGGCGGAGCGGTCGGAGTAGTTGCGACTGGATTGACGGATGGCGATGACTTCGACGTCGGGCGCACCACCCGCGAATCCCGACCCCGCGAGCGGTTGCGCCGCGATGAGACCGGCGACGAGGGTCCCGTGCGCGTCACAATCGACCGTGCCGTCGTCGGTAGCCACGTAGTCGCCGCCCGGGGTGAGGTGGGGGAGTCGCGGATGCGGGTTCACTCCCGTATCGATCACAGCCACGATCTGACCTGCGCCGCGCGTCAGCGGCCACACCCGCTCGAAGTTCATGATGCGTTGTGCGAGCGGTCGTTGCAGGCTGTCGGAGACAGGCCTGCCCCGTGTGCACAGATTGCGCTGCTCGGTCGCTTCCGGGGCAGCGGGCTCGCCTGCGGTGGGCAGCAGTGCGCTGTCGGGGACGGGGGGAGCTGCCGCGGCCGGTCCGACAGCCGCGATCGTGACGATCAGAGCGGTGACGAGTGAGGCAGCGGTGAGCCGCCGACGATGTGTCGCCCGCCGCGAGAGCGCCGGGAGGTCGCTCACAACCCACGGACCGCGGAGTAGAGGCCGCCAACCCAGCAGGCCAGCGGCACGATCGTGGCGATGACGGTGTACTCGGTGAGTTCGCTGATCCGCCGCTGCACCGGCGTGAACGTGCGGCGCGGAACAACGACCCCGAGAACCAGGGCGCCGACGAACATGACGACAGTGACTCCGAAGAGCACCTGTGGGGCAACGCTTCCGGAAAGCCCGGCACCGACCACCAGGCCGAGGAGGAGGATTGCACCACCGACGATCATCGGCGCCGCCTGCTCTGCCCCGATGTACGTGCGGCCTCGGAACATCAGGAGGATCCCCGTCGCGACCGCCACTGCGACCCCGGGCCAGGAGACACCTGCCTCCTGCATCGGCCACGCTGCGCACCATGCACCGGCCGCCGCGAGCACGACCACCGCATAGATCCACCCTGTCAGATGAGCTCGCGCACGCGCGGTTTTCGCTTCGAGCTCCTCGAACGTGGGCGGCGGATTCTCGTCATCCGGATCTGGAACCACGGGGTCGAGGGAGGTGCCGGGCGCCGGAACCGGGGGAAGGGGGAGGCGGGCGAGGAGCGCGGCCGCGCGGGCGGCGAACGTCACCAGTAGCAGCGCGGTCACGACGATACCTGCGCCGAGCGCATGTACCGGCGTGTCGGTGGCCGTGGCGACGATCAGTGCGATCGTCGCAACCCCCGAGATCGTCGAGATCGCAGTGAACGTCGAGAGTCCGACGGTCGTGACGTTCACCGTGACCACGCCGACCGCGCCGGTCAGGATCGTGGCCAACAGCAGGTGGGGGGCGCCGAAATCGCCGGGAACCAACAGCATCCCGGTGACGAAGGACGCGGGGGCCGCGCAGACCGCGAGCAGCAGCCCGATTTGCCGGTCGAGGTAGATACGTGCGATGACAGCGGCTGCGGTCACGAGCAGGAGTGCCAGCACGGCAGTGGCGATTCCCGCGACCATTCGCTCGCTTCCGGACGACGGCAACAGGAGCAACACGCCGCACCCGAGGGTGATCGCGGCCGACGCGACCGCGGCCCCGACCACAGCCGCGGTGCGATCGGACCAACGATGCAATCTGTCGCGGCCCGCAACCGCCACGTTGTACATCACGTCGTCGAACAATGGCGGCGACGAGGGCGCGGACGATTCTGCGAGGACGAGCACCTCGCCGTCGCGGATCCCGAGCTCGTCGAGACTCAACGCACCTGCGAGCGGCGCCTGGCCTATCCGGGCGAGAGTCCAGGTTTCCGGCTCGACCCGTTCGGGGGTGCGGTCGAAGTCGTTGTCGGGACGGTGAGCAGCCACCAGGTCGACGATTCCGGCCAGAAGGAGGGCAACCGGCACGCCGAGTGGCAGCGCCAGATCGACCTCGGAATGTTTGGTGAGCACTGTGATCCGGCACAGTTCCGGCGCCGCTACCGCACCGGGTACGTTCGGGCTCGTCGGTGCAGCCGTCATCGATTGTTCCCCCCGTCGTTCGTGCACCGACCCGGAGACCGAAGGCGGCGCGGACCTTTCGACGACGCAGACCTTACGACATCGCCGTGGATGTAGTTGTTGCGGTGCGCTACTCTTCCACGACCGTGGGGGGGAAGGTCGTTGTCGGCGGCCGGTGTGTACGGGGGGTTGGGGAATGAGCACGGTTCGTTTTGCGCGTCGAGTGCGTCGGGATGCGCCACGCGCACCCGGTGGGGAAGTGAGTCTGCAGGCACCGCCGGATATTCCGAGAGCCACACCGGGCAACTTGCTCATGAAGCTGCTGCCTCTGGTGATGGTTGCGGCGATGATAGGCATGGTCGCGCTCATGTTCGGTTCCGGAATGGCGCGCAGTCCCATGGCTTTGGTCTTCCCGCTGATGATGATGGTGTCGATGATCGGCATGCTCGCCAACAGCGGTCGCGGAGGCGGCGCGAAAACTGCCGAGGCGAACGAGGATCGCAAAGACTACCTGCGCTACCTCGACACCCTGCGGCGCGACGTCGCCGAGACGGGTTCGGCGCAGCGGCGGTCCCTCGAGTGGACCCACCCGGACCCGGCGCTGTTGTGGACTCTCGTCGGGACGGTCCGGATGTGGGAACGCCGCACTTCCGACGCGGACTTCTGCCACGTGCGGGTGGGCCTGGGGGGACAGCGACTCGCGACGAAGCTGATCGCTCCCGAGACCGGCCCGGTCGAGGATCTCGAACCGGTCGCCGCGGTGTCGTTGCGCCGCTTCGTGCGCGCGCACTCGGTGGTGCCTGCGCTCCCGACGGCTGTATCGATGCGTGGATTCGCGTCGGTCGGTATCAGTGGCGACCGTGAGGCCGCGCAGCAGCTGGCCCGGGCGATGCTCGCTCAACTGTGCACCTTTCATGCACCCGATGTACTCCAGGTCGCCGTCGTATGCGGACCGGACACCGCTGCGGAATGGGAGTGGGTCAAGTGGCTCCCTCACGCGCAGCATCCCGAGGCGCGCGACGGGGCAGGCAGCGCCCGCATGGTGTTCGGTTCCGTACTCGAACTCGAGACGGTCCTCGGTGTTCACCTGTCCTCACGCGGACGGTTCGTCCGCAACACACCCGCCGTCGAAACAGTTCCGCAACTGCTGATCGTCATCGACGGCGGGGTCTCCGGATCCGGTTCCGGGCTCCTCGACGATGGGCTCGACTCGGTGACACTGCTCGACCTCTCCGGGTTCGCGCCGCGGCTCGCGGCGCATCGTGGGCTGCAGCTGGTCGTGGAGAACGGTCGTCTCGGCGCGAGAACGGGCAGTTCGGTGGAAACCTTTGCGGAGGCCGACGGCATCGGTGCCCCGCAAGCGCAGGCCTTGGCGCGCCGCCTCGCCCCGTACCGCGCCGCTACTCAATTCGCGACGGACGACGGAGCCGACACCGGCAGTATCGAGAACTGGCAGGACCTGCTCGGACTCGGCGACATCGCACGACTCGATCCGTTGCAGGCCTGGGCACCGAGATCCGGTCGCGACAGGCTGCGAGTCCCGATCGGTGTCGGTGTGGACGGCGCTCCGGTCGAGATCGACCTGAAGGAGTCTGCGGAGAACGGGATGGGTCCGCACGGCCTGTGCATCGGTGCCACGGGTTCGGGAAAGAGCGAGTTCCTGCGGACTCTCGTGCTCGGCCTTGTCGCAACGCACTCACCGGATGCACTCAACCTCGTACTCATCGATTTCAAGGGCGGCGCGACTTTCCTCGGGCTCGATCGGAGTCCGCACGTTGCAGCAGTCATCACCAACCTGGCCGACGAGCTCGCGATGGTCGAACGGATGAAAGACGCACTCGAGGGCGAGATGACCCGCAGGCAGGAGCTGTTGCGAGCGGCAGGCAACTTCGCGAATGTCGGTGACTACGAAAGAGCCAGGAGTGCAGGTGCTCCGCTCGCACCGTTGCCGGCATTGTTCATCGTCGTCGACGAGTTCTCGGAACTGCTCGCCCAGCAGCCCGAATTCGCCGACCTCTTTGCGGCGATCGGCCGTCTCGGCAGGTCGCTGCACATGCATTTGTTGCTGGCGAGCCAGCGGCTCGACGAAGGAAAATTGCGTGGTCTGGACAGCCACCTGTCCTATCGCATCGGACTGAAGACCTTTTCCGCAAACGAATCCCGCAGTGTTCTCGGTGTTCCGGATGCATACAGCCTGCCACCCACACCAGGTGCCGGTTACCTCAAATGCGATTCCGCGGAGATCGTGCGTTTCGATGCAGCCTACGTTTCGGGACCGTACGAACCCGGCAGGCCGGCGCGCAGGAGTCGGACGGCGGCTGCCGGAACTGCCGGCCCGCGCGTGTTCACGGCACGCGATGTACCTGCCGATCGGGGAGCCCCCCTGCCGGTCCCGACGGCAGGCGATCCGACCCCGGAAACGGGGGCGACCACGGCCGACGGGGGCCGCACTGTCCTGGACGTCGTGGTCGGCAGGGTCCGTGGTCACGGCACCCCAGCACACGAGGTGTGGCTTCCGCCGCTGGACGAATCTCCGAGCCTCGACAGAGTCCTGTCACACTCGTTGCTCACCGGAGATGTGCTGCGCCAGTCCACTTTGCGGACGACGATCGGGATCGTCGACCGGCCCTTCGAACAGCGTCGGGACCCTTTGGTCGTCGACCTGTCGGGAGCTGCAGGCAACGCCATCGTGGTCGGAGGTCCGCAATCGGGTAAATCGACGTTGCTGCGCACCCTGATCGTGTCGTTGGCCGCTACCCACACAGCTGAGCAGATCCAGTTCTACTGCCTCGATTTCGGTGGCGGCACTCTTGCCGGGATCTCAGGTCTCCCACACGTAGGTTCCGTGGCGAATCGTCTCGCCGCGGACCGGGTTCGCCGCACCGTTGCGGAACTCATGGGGCTACTGCGTCGGAGAGAGCAGCAGTTCGGCGATTGGGGGCTCGAATCGATGTCGCAGATGAGACGGTTGCGTGCCGAAGGTGCCCCGCATGTCTCCGCAGAGCCATTCGGCGACGTCTTCCTCGTGATCGACGGCTGGCCCAGCATTCGGGAGGACTTCGAGCCACTCGAGCAGAGTGTCGGTGTCCTGGCGTCGCGTGGGTTGTCCTACGGAATCCATGTCGTGATCAGTGCACCGCGGTGGTGGGACGTCCGGCCGGCGCTGCGTGACCACCTCGGAACGCGCCTCGAACTCCGTCTCGGCGACCCGGCCGATTCGGAATACGGGCGTAAGAAGGCGGCGCTGGTGCCCGAGGGCAGGCCCGGCCGAGGAATCGACCGGGACGGACTTCACGTACTGGCTGCACTGCCACGAGTCGACTGCAGTGCAGGTGTCGACGATCTCAGCGAGGGCGTGGCCGCGGCTGTCGCCGCGATCGCTGCTGCAACTCCGGGCGGCCATGCGCCCGCTGTCAGGATGCTGCCCGAGGAGGTCGACCGCGCGGCCGTGCTCGCTGCGCTTCCCGGCGGCTGGCCGGTCTCGACCAGCGCACCGGTCGCGCAGCGGTTGCACACGCCGATCGGGATCGACGAGGCGGAGCTGGCTCCGGTGGCCCTCGACTTCGCCGAGAGTCCCCACCTGCTGGTGTTCGGAGATTCCGGGTGCGGGAAGACCACGCTGCTCCACGGGATCTGCCGGAGCCTCATGGAGTCGAACACCGGGGCGCAGGCACGGATCATCATCGGCGACTACCGCCGGACCATGCTCGGAGTAGTCGAAGGCGACCATCTCGGCGGTTACGCGCCGAGCGCGTCCGTGTTGTCGACGATGGCCGTCGAACTCGCCGGGATCTTCGAACGACGGCTTCCGGGCGCCGACACCACCCAGCAGCAATTACGCGACCGCACATGGTGGACGGGCCCCGAGGTGTTCGTCATCGTCGACGACTACGACCTGGTTGCGTCATCCGGTCAGAATCCGTTGACGCCGCTGCTCGAGTATCTTCCGCAGGCGAAGGATATCGGTCTGCACCTGATCATCGCGAGGCGCGCGGGCGGTGCGAGTCGCGCGCTGTACGAACCGGTCATCGCACGGTTGCGGGAACTGTCCACCCCGGGCCTGATCATGTGCGGAAGTCGCGACGAAGGCGCGCTCATCGGCACTGCACGGCCCGGTCCGATGCCGCCCGGCCGAGGAATCCTCGTGCGACGCAACGGTAACGAACTCATCCAGACAGCACGGCCACAACCGTCGTGAGCACGGATGTGCTGGGACTCCACATCGGATCGTCAGGCGTGTGTGCGCGCCGTGGCGAACGCATCCGGTACGTGCCTGCCATCGCTGGGAGGCTGGGCGACGGGTGGGTTTTCGGAGACGCCGCGGCGGCGCTGGAGACGACCGACGTGTTTGCAGATGACTCCGTCGAGATGCTCACAGGACTGATGCGTTATGCCGCTGCAGCGGTCGGTGCGCCCCCGAGTACGGGAACGGTCGTCGCGGTGCATCCGACGAAGTGGAGTGCGCGGCGGCGTGACGCGCTGTACACCGCCGTTCGGAACGTTGCACGCAATGCGGAGTTGATACCGGCTGCGGTCGCGGCATGCGACGCAGTCGAGGTGGCTACGGACGAACGATGTGTGACGCTCGAGGTCGAGACGGACGGGGTCACAGCGACCTCGCTCGAACCGGGTGGCAGTGGGCGTGCTGTCATCGACCGTGTTGCGAGGGATCCGGGGCTGGCGGCCGGGGAGGTGGATTCCGACGACGGCACCACATGCCTCAGATCTCTGATCGAAGCGGTCTCCGGACGAGTCGATCCGGATGTCCTGCTGGTGACGGGCGTTCCAGGTGAACCTGCGGGTGTCGAATTGTGCACGCGGTTGGGCGTGCGGATCGGACGCGGGATCCGGGTTGTTCCCGTCGCAGCATCGGAGATGCTTGCACCGTTCACGCGGGTGTCCGAGCCGAGAGAGGGGCAGGCCGGGGCCGCGGAGAGCGATGCCGGGACGTCGACGGCGCAATGGCTGCGGGACGTCCGTGGCCCGATGCCCGAGCCGTCGCGCGCCCCGGTCCTGGGTTGGGCACTCGCGGGGGCGCTGCTCGTGGTCGTCGTCGTTGCCGCAATGGTGCTCACATCGGGTGGTGAGGGCACCGGCGAGACCGTCGCGGACACCGGTGTCTCCGGCAGTGCCGGCGTGGCCGAAGCTTCCGACAGTCCTTCCGCCCCGGCCTCGCCGGAGGCGGACGACCCCGAGTTCGCCACGATCGATCTGGGGCCCGTGCGCCTGGACCTCCCATCGTCTTGGCGTATACGTGATTCCGACGTACAGCAGCCGGGACGGATCGAGCTGTTGCCGGGTTCGGGGCCCGACCGAAGGATCGTGGTCGTGTACTCACATCTCGCGGACGGGATGGATTCGGATGCGGTGGCGATCAGTCTTGCGGCGCGCGCGGCGGCGCGTAGCGATGTCATCCGAGATATCGAGTCGGACACACGCTTCGGTGATCGTCCGGTCATTTCCTACGTCGAGGTGCCCGACGAGTTCTCCACGGTGCGGTGGTCGGTCGTCGTCATGCCCGGTATTCAGGTTTCGATCGGCTGCCAGTTCCTCGCCGACGAATGGACCGGAATCAGAAATGAATGCGAACAGGCTGTGCACACAGTGGAGCCGGTGTGAGAAATCTTCGACATAGTTCGGATCGAGCGGAACCGATCCGGCGCGGGCTGCGTCGAATCAGGTGTAGGGGCGAAGCGGTCGGACCAACGGGGGCCGAGGGAACCGCAACGCGGAACAATGGAGGGGTACGCGATGAGCGAGGGCGGAACCGGCAGCGGGGGGCAGGTCACTACCGACGTCGTGACCATGGAAGTGGTCGCGAGTCAGCTGCAGGACTCGCGAACCGAACTCGAAGGCACGATCCAGGCGCTTCGTGCGCGGGTCGCGGCGGTCGACGAAGTGTGGCGAAGCAAGGCAGCGAATCAATTCGCGGGAATCATGGAGCGCTGGGATCGCAATGGCCGACAGCTGAACCTGGCACTCGACGAACTGGCAGAAGGTATTCGAAGCAGTGGCCGGTCCTACGAGGAAGCAGTACAGGAGCAATCTGCGGCGTTGAACCGCGTCGATCCGGGATCCGGGTCGGCACTGAACGGATCTTACTGATCGACCGACGTACGTCGGCAGCCCGCTGGACGGCAATTCCAGCAGGGACCACTTCGAACAGACAGGGAACCCCACATGCCCGATGGCGAGATCTATCAGAATTTCGGCGGCATAGATGATCTGCACGCGGGACTTTCCACGTTGCAGAAGAACATGAACGACACGCTCGACAGCATTGCGCGCCAGGTGGCTCCACTGATCGAAACCTGGGGCGGCGACGCCCAGGAAACCTACCGAGGCACACAGGAACGCTGGAATCAGGCGCAACTCGGACTCAATCAGGTCCTGTTCGAGATCAACACTGCCGTTGCCGGCGGCAACGACAGGATGCGCGACACCGAGGTGCTGAACAAGGGACGTTTCCCCGGGTGAAACCTGCCCGCCAGGCGGGGCGGGGAGACCCCGCTGCGCGATGTCCCGGGGGTGGAGAGGCCGCCGGGACATTGCGTGCCCGGGAAGTCGGAGCTGCCGCGCTTTGACCCTGCCGCCCTCCGACGGGTATTGTGTGCGATCGGCGTGTCGCACGCTGTCGTAGCCATGTGCGCGGCAAGCGTCGTCTCTCGGGTCTCAACTGGCCGCCGAGGTCGACTATGCGCGGCACGCGGGCCAGCAGCGAAACGATAGACGAGGAAGATCTGTGTCTACGTACACACCGAAAGCCGGCGACGTGACCCATCAGTGGCACGTCATCGACGCCACCGACGTGGTGCTCGGCCGCCTCGCGGTGCAGGCGGCAAACCTGCTCCGCGGCAAGCACAAGCCCACCTTTGCCCCGCATGTCGACGGTGGTGACTTCGTCGTCATCATCAACGCCGACAAGGTCGCCATCTCCGGCAACAAGCGCGAAGGCAAGTTCCTCTACAGCCACTCCGGTCACCCGGGTGGTCTCCGCGCTCGTTCCGTGGGTGAGGTTCTCGAGAAGAACCCCGACCGCCTCGTGGAGAAGGCCGTCACCGGCATGCTCCCCAAGAACAAGCTCGGCCGCGCCATCGCCAAGAAGCTGAAGGTCTACGCGGGCCCGAACCACCCCCACGCCGCGCAGCAGCCGGTGCCGTTCGAGATCAAGCAGGTGGCCCAGTGACGGCGCCGGAGGAGCAGAACGTGAACCCCGAAGAGTACGCCGACAACGTCGAGGTTGCCGCGGACGAATACGTGGTCGAGGAGGTTGCCGAGGACTTCGTCGAGGCACCCGTCGCGCCGATCGTGTTCGATCGTCCGATCCAGACCGTCGGTCGCCGTAAGGAGGCGGTCGCTCGCGTCCGCCTCGTGCCCGGCTCCGGCAAGTTCGTGCTCAACGGACGCACCATCGAGGACTACTTCCCGAACAAGGTGCACCAGCAGCTCGTGAAGTCGCCGTTGGTGACCGTCGAGCGCGTCGAGTCGTTCGACATCCACGCGAGCCTGCACGGCGGCGGACCGTCCGGCCAGGCCGGCGCTCTGCGTCTCGCCATCGCGCGTGCGCTGACCGAGGTCACCCCCGAGGATCGCCCGGCGCTCAAGCGCGCAGGCTTCCTCACGCGTGACCCGCGTGCGACCGAGCGTAAGAAGTACGGTCTCAAGAAGGCCCGTAAGGCACCTCAGTACTCCAAGCGCTGATGTGTCGCCGGCGCTGACCTCGTCAGCTTCGGTACCTGTTCGACCACGAGAGCAGGCGCCGGTAGAGAACTACTACCGGTGCCTGCTTTCGTGCATTCTGATTCCGGTGACAGTGTCCATGAGGGTCCTGTCTTCCGAAGACTCGACGTGAGGACGTGTGTATGGCCCGGTTGTTCGGCACGGATGGGGTTCGCGGGATGGCGAACGCCGGATTGACGGTGGAATTGGCGATGCGGCTCGCAGGAGCGGCGGCGACCGTGCTCGCGCCCGCCCGTGCCGGTCGTCGCCCGGTTGCCGTGGTGGGTCGTGATCCGCGTGCGAGTGGCGAGATGCTCGAAGCCGCCGTCACCGCGGGGCTTGCCGCAGCCGGCGTCGACGTCGTGTCGGTCGGTGTGCTGCCCACTCCGGCAGTCGCGTATCTCACCGGTGACTACGCTGCGGATCTCGGTGTGATGATCTCGGCGTCACACAATCCCATGCCGGACAATGGAATCAAGATCTTCGCCGCAGGCGGTCACAAACTCGACGATGCAGCCGAGGACAGGATCGAGGCGGCACTGCACGACGAGACGCCTCCGGCCCGCCCGACCGGAGCCGGTGTCGGCAGGATCCGAACCGCAGACGACGCGGCAGATCGTTATCTGGCGCACCTCGCGAGCGCGACGAGCGTGTCCCTCGACGGTGTCACAGTGGTGGTCGACTGCGCGCACGGCGCGGCCTCACACGTCGGTCCCGCCGCCTATGCCGCGGCCGGCGCCACGGTGATCGCGATCAGCGCCGAACCGGACGGCCTCAACATCAACGACGGTTGCGGGTCGACGCATCTCGCGTCCTTGCAGAAAGCCGTGATCGAGCACGGCGCCGATCTCGGCCTCGGACACGACGGCGATGCGGATCGTTGCCTCGCGGTCGATGCGTCCGGCGCGGTCGTCGACGGTGACGCCATCATGGCAGTGCTCGCACTGAGTATGCGAGACCGCGACGAGCTGCGTGACGACACACTCGTCGCAACCGTCATGAGCAATCTCGGTCTGCACCTGGCGATGCGGGAGTCCGGAATCGAGGTCGTGACAGTTGGAGTCGGCGACCGGTATGTGCTCGAGGAACTCCGTCGTGGCGGCTTCTCCCTCGGAGGAGAGCAATCCGGACACATCGTCTTCCCCGCACACGGCACGACCGGTGACGGCGTTCTGACCGGACTGCGGTTGATGGAACGGATGGCAGTGACCGGAACGTCACTGGCAGACCTGGCCGCGGTGATGCGGTCGCTCCCGCAGGTCCTCGTCAATGTCCCGGTATCGGACAAAGCCGCGGTCGCGGCGAACCGGGCGGTCGCCGATGCTGTTGCCGAAGCCGAACGGGAACTCGGCAATACCGGACGAGTGCTCTTGCGCCCATCCGGCACCGAGCAGCTCGTCCGCGTCATGGTCGAGGCGTCGGAGAACACGCACGCACAGGCTGTCGCCGATCGACTGGCGAAGGTCGTTGCCGGCGTCTGAGGAGAAGACGATCGCCGAGCGGCGGGGGCAGTTCTTTTCGTCGAACGGGGAACCGGATCGGCTGCCGCTGCGTCAAACTCTGTGACGGTGTCGACCGACACGTGAAGGAGTGGGCGTGGAGCCACGAGGCGAGCTGTATTTCGACGGCACAGCTGTCCGGGCTGTCGTTTCGACGGTGACCGGTTCTGCGATGTCAGCGGACAGGACATGTCGCCGTGCGCTCGGCGCCATGGAATTCGGGCCGCGATACGCAGGCGAGTCGTATCGATCGCGAGGGGTCGCCGTCGAAGAGGGGTATCGGCGCCTGCGGCGTGCGCTCGACGAATGGACGGCGGAGACCAACCGGTCTTCCGATGCCGCGGCGAGAGCCGCGGACGGATACCGCGACCAGGAACAGGCCACCTTCGACGCACTCTGCGGCACCCGGATGGACCTCCCTCGGTGAACTCACCGAGGACAGGTCCGACCGCGTCGCTCGAGGCCGGTGCACGCGGTCTGGATTTCTTCGCCGCTTACCTGCCGCACGCTCACAGCGCCGGCATCGCAGACCGGATCACCGTTGAAGGTTTGCGCGCACGCTACGAAGAGCAGATCGGACTCGACATGTCGGTACTCGCCGACGACGCGGCCGTGCTGACCCGACTCGCGAGCGACTTGGACAGCCTGGTTACGGAGCAATCGGACGGAGTGCGCGCCTTACGTTCGGCGTGGCAGGGAGATGTCGGCGATCTCGCCCACGACGATCTGCATCGAGCCGTGCAGCGCGGTGCGATGCTGCACGACACGGTAGATGCGCTGGCCCGAACCTGCACGGATGCGGTCGAAAGTATCACCCGTGCGGTCGACGAGAAGGCGAACGCCATCGGACGGTTCGCGGATATGTCGGTCGCCGGCCGGACCCCGGAGGACATCGGCACGATCATCGCCGGAACGGGCGGCGACGGCGGCCCCACTATCGGGCAGGTGGCACTGTGGTGCGCGGAGGCAGGCACACCCGCTCCTGAGCCGGCCGGAGTCGCGGCGTGGTGCGAGCGCTGGTTGGACGAGGTGTTCGCGCCGACGATGCAGTCGAGGATCGATCGGTTCATCGAGGTGTGCGATAGCGCCCACGACACCGTCGACCGCCACCTCGGCGCGATCGCCCGTTCCTTCGACCTGCTTGACACACCTGTACGGGCGTCCGAGCCGGCGAGACAGCTCGGCGGTGGCCCCCTCGGTACGGCCGATACCACCGGAGGGCCGGATGACATCCTCGGAGCGGCGACAGACCTCGTGGATGCCGGTCGAGAGCTGGTCGGTGCCGTTGCGGATCTGACCAGCGCAGTAGCCGAACTCGCGACGGCCGCGGCAGAGGGAGCAGCCGTCTTCACCGAGGCTGTCGCGTCCGGGATCTCCCGGCCCGGCGTCGAGGGCTTCGAGCCCCCACCGGACGCGGGGGTGCAGGCAGGGCCGGCGGACGCGGGGGTGCAGGCAGGGCCGGCCGGCCCGGCGGTGTTCGTGCCGAAGTCGGCAGAGTCCGGCCCGGCTCCACAGCCGCCGTCCACACCGCAGGAGCCGCCTTCGTCGCAGGATGCGTGGCCACCCGCCGGGCCCATGGTCGCTCAGGCGCCGACCGAAAGCCGAGCTGCCAACCGTCGAACGGGCGTGAATTCGGGTGCCGCGGCAACCGACCCCGTCGACACGGAGTCGCCCGAGGACGACGGAGTCGTGCTCGCCGAGGCGGGACCGTTGTGACGTCGCGGGATCTAGCCGCTGAGCAGCTTGTTTATGCGGCTACCGAGATCCTCCTCGACCAGAGCGGGATCCGTGATCGCGGTGGAACCGGGAATTTCGGTCGTGGAATCGGAGAACACCGCGTAGGTCTTGTCGTCGGTGAGTCGATTCAAAAGGAATCCGGTCAGGAGCGCCCGGGTGCGCTCCTGTGTCTTCCGCTCGGCCCCGCCGAACCCGAGAGCGCCGAGTAGGCGACGGCCCTCCACGAGCCCTTGGTCGTCGGCCTTGTCGACGACGCGCAATTGCACGTCCTCGCCGCCCCAATTCTGGGCCACCGACACCGCGTCGCTGTTCATCGAGCCGAAACTCTTCTCTCCGACGAGCACCAACCCGGGTGCTGTGACGCGGGCGGCGGCTTCGGCTGCTGAGGGAGAGGTGGGGGCGGGGTAGAGCGCCGCGACAGCGCCCACCCTGCGCTGCGCCGCGCCCAGAATCGCGGCACCGGCGCCCAGGCCGTGCCCGACGAGAGCAAGCCGGTGCGGATGCACGCTGATGCGACCGGTGCCCAGTCGGACGCCCGTGCAGATGTCGAGGGTGGTCAGCAGATCGGTGGCCAATCCGACGGAGGAAGGGATCGGGCCGCGTTCGGTGCCGGGCGCTGCAGCCACGATCCCCCATGAGGCGAGATGCTCGAGCAGCCCCGAGTACTTGCCGATGCCGGTCAGCCAGCCGTGACCGAACGCCACCGCGGGAAGGTTGAAGCCTTCCGCAGGGGTGTAGACGATGCCGGGGAGACCGGCGAGCGCGAGGTCGCCGCGCAGCACCGTGTGCGGGCCGCGCTTCGAGAGTTGCCGAGCCAGGGATTTCGGGTTCGCCGCCACGGCGAGAACGTTAGCCGATCGTCGTGGGAGACGGGTGCGGTGATCGGGCTGGGCGTGCCGCAGCTGCTCTGTGTACCGTGCACAACCTGGTCACCAGCGCATTGTCGATGAGCCGAGCGTGCCAAGTACCCTGCTAACCATGTGCGGAATCGTGGGGTATGTCGGGCACCGCCGTGCCCTCGACGTCGTGGTGGAGGCGCTTCGGCGGATGGAGTACCGAGGCTACGACTCGGCCGGTATCGCCGTCCTCGACGGCGAGGGTGGGCTCGCCGTCGAACGTAAGGCCGGCCGGCTCGCGAACCTGGAAGCGGAACTCGCCGAGATCGGTGAGGACCGGTTCGACGGTACGGCAGGGATGGGACACACGAGGTGGGCGACGCACGGTCGTCCCACCGACCGCAACGCGCATCCGCATCGCGATGCGAGCGACCGGATCGCGGTGGTCCACAACGGCATCATCGAGAACTTCGCGCCGCTTCGTGCCGAACTCGAAACGGCAGGCGTCGAACTGGAATCCGACACCGACACCGAGGTCGCGGTCCACCTGGTTGCCCGCGCGTACGCGCACGGGCCTACGGCCGGTGATTTCGTCGAGAGCGCCCGCAGTGTGCTGCGCCGCCTCGAAGGCGCGTTCACGCTCGTGTTCGTGCATGCAGATCATCCGGGAACGATCATCGCGGCCCGCCGCTCGACGCCGCTGGTCGTCGGCGTCGGAGACGGTGAGATGTTCATTGCCTCGGATGTGGCGGCATTCATCGAGTTCACCCGCGACGCCGTCGAGCTGGGCCAGGACCAGGTCGTGGTGATCACGAAGGATTCGTATGTGGTCACCGACTTCGACGGCAATACCGATGTGCCGACGCAGCCATTCACCATCGACTGGGATCTCGCGGCCGCGGAGAAGGGCGGTCACGACTACTTCATGCTCAAGGAGATCGAGGAGCAACCCGCCGCGGTTGCGGACACGTTGCGCGGGCATTTCGTCGACGGCCGGATCGTGCTCGACGAGCAGCGGCTCTCGGATCAGGAACTGCGTGACATCGACAAGGTGTTCGTCGTTGCGTGTGGCAGCTCCTATCACTCGGGTCTGGTGGCGAAGTACGCGATCGAGCATTGGACGCGGTTGCCCGTCGAGGTCGAGCTGGCATCGGAGTTCCGGTACCGGGATCCGGTGCTGGACCGGTCGACGCTGGTGGTAGCGATCTCGCAGTCGGGGGAGACCGCCGACACGCTCGAGGCGGTGCGGCACGCGAAGGATCAGAAAGCACGGGTGCTTGCGGTGTGCAACACCAACGGTGCGCAGATTCCACGTGAGGCCGATGCGGTGTTGTATACGCGGACCGGTCCGGAGATCGGGGTTGCCTCGACGAAGGCGTTCCTGGCGCAGATGGCGGCGAACCTGTTGGTGGGGTTGGCGTTGGCGCAGGCGCGGGGCACCAAGTATCCCGATGAGGTGGCGCGCGAGTATCAGGATCTCGAGGCGATGCCCGCGAAGATCGAGCAGTTGCTGTCCGGGATGGGGCCGGTGCGGGAGTTGGCGCGGGAGTTGGCGGCGTCGCCTGCGGTGCTGTTCCTGGGTCGGCATGTGGGGTATCCGGTGGCGCTCGAGGGTGCGCTCAAGCTCAAAGAGCTGGCGTACATGCATGCGGAGGGTTTCGCCGCAGGTGAGCTCAAGCACGGGCCGATCGCGTTGATCGAGGACGGATTGCCCGTCATCGTCGTCATGCCGTCGCCCAAGGGGCGTGCTGTTCTGCACAGTAAGTTGCTCAGCAACATCCGGGAGATCCAGGCCCGTGGTGCGGTGACCGTGGTCATCGCGGAGGAGGGTGACGAGACGGTGCGTCCGTTCGCGGATCATCTCGTGGAGATCCCCGCGTCGCCGTCGTTGTTGCAGCCGTTGTTGTCGACGGTGCCGTTGCAGGTGTTCGCTGCGGAAGTTGCGCAGTCGCGCGGGTACGACGTGGACAAGCCCCGTAATCTCGCCAAGTCCGTCACCGTCGAATAGTCGCGAGAAGCGCAGACCGATCGATCGGGAGTCCCGATGCGCAGCTACTACCCATGTGAGCAGGTTCGTGCCGCGGAGGCGCAACACCTGGCGGTCCTGCCCGAGGGCACGCTGATGCGCCGAGCCGCGTTCGGGCTCGCGCGACTGGTGGCCGAGGAACTTCGCGCGCGCACAGGTGCCGTCGCGGGGCGGGCGGTGACCTTGCTCGTGGGTTCGGGCGACAACGGCGGCGACGCTCTGTGGGCCGGTGCGTTCCTGCGTCGGCGCGGGGTCGCGGTGACCGCAATGTTGCTCGCTCCGGATCGTGCGCATCCTGCGGGACTCGCCGCATTGCGCGCGGAGGGGGGCCGCACGGCAACCGCGACGCCCGAGCATCTCGGCGATCCCGACCTCGTGCTCGACGGTATCGTCGGAATATCGGGCCGCGGCCCGTTGCGTCCGGCGGCGGCAGCCCTCGTCGATGCGGTCACTGCGCCGATCGTCGCGGTCGACACGCCGAGCGGTGTCGATCCCGACACCGGGGTGATCGACGGCCCGGCGGTGACCGCCGCGCTCACAGTCACGTTCGGTGCACGCAAACCTGTGCACGTCCTTGCCCCGACGCGATGCGGTCGCGTCGAACTGGTCGACATCGGTCTCGACCTGCCGCCGTCGGACCTGGTATCGGCGGACCCCGCCGAGCTGGGCGCGATCTGGCCGGTCCCCGGGGCGGACGACGACAAGTACAGCCAGGGCGTGGTCGGCATCGTGGCAGGCAGCGCGCGGTATCCCGGGGCCGCGGTGCTGTGCACGGGCGCTGCGGTGGCCGCAACCTCCGGCATGGTGCGCTACGTCGGCAGCGCGGGAGCAGAGGTACTCGCGCACTGTCCGGAGGTCGTCGCGGCGCCCACATTCGATGCTGCGGGCCGGGTACAGGCATGGGTGATCGGGCCGGGCGCCGGCACGGACGCACGTGCGGAGAACACGCTGCGCGACGTTCTGTCGACCGATCTACCGGTACTCGTCGACGCCGACAGCCTGACGATCCTCGCGCGCAACCCGTCACTCGTGCGGGGTCGTCCCGCGCCGACCCTGCTCACTCCGCACGCCGGGGAGTTCGCGCGTCTCACCGGCAGCGACCCGCAGTCGGACCGGCTCGGTGCTGCGCGCAGCCTCGCTGCGGACTTACAGGTGCACGTGCTTCTCAAGGGACGCACCACGCTCATCGCCCGACCCGACGGACACACGTTCGTCAACGATGCGGGTGGATCGTGGGCGTCGACCGCGGGCGCCGGGGATCTGCTGGCCGGAGTCGTAGGAGCGCTCGTGTCGTCGGGCATGCCGATCGAGCTTGCTGCCGCTGCGGGCGCACGCGCGCACTCACTTGCCGCGAATCTCGCAGCGCGTGGTGAGGACGGCGAGAGTGTCGGAACCGCACCGGTATCGGCAAGCACCATCGCCGAACATCTTCGCGCCGCGGTGCGAATTCTGCGGACCCACGCATCCGAATCGTGATCGGACACACCCGGGCTCCCCGAAGGCGCCGATCGTCGCGGTGGCAGGATCAATTCATGTGACCGCCCTACAACGCACCCCGTCCACCGGCCGATCGCTTCCTCAAGCAGAAGCGATCATCGATCTGGACGCGGTCGCGCACAACGTCAGGCGCCTTCGGGACTACGTCGGCGACACAGCGATCATGGCGGTCGTCAAGGCCGACGCCTACAACCACGGGGCAGTCCCTGTCGCCCGCGCGGCGCTCGCCGCCGGCGCACGCGAACTGGGCGTCACCACGCTCGCCGAAGGGCTCGAGTTGCGCGCCGCCGGAATCGACGCGCCCATCCTGTCATGGCTGCACACGGTCGACGCAGACTACGCACCGGCGATCGCGGCCGGGATCGAACTCGGTGTCTCGTCGCCGCGCCACCTCGCGGCCATAGTTGCCGCCGCGGGAAGCATCGGCGAAACCGCAGTCATCACCGCCAAGGTCGACACGGGGCTCAACCGCAACGGTGTGGCACGCAACGAGTGGCCCGAGTTCGTGCGCGATGTCGCCCGTGCGCAGGCGAGCGGCGCAGTCCGGTTGCGCGGACTGTTCTCACACCTTGCCCACGGCGACGAACTCGGCCATCCCGAGATCGATGTGCAACGCGACAGGCTCCACCAGGCCGCTGACGACCTCCGGCGCTCCGCGCTGACTCCCGAGGTCGTCCATCTGGCCAACTCTGCTGCCACCGTTACCCGACCTGACCTGCGATTCGACATGGTTCGGCCCGGAATTGCGATATACGGGCTGACGCCGATCCCGGAGCAGGGCGATTTCGGGTTGCGGCCGGTGATGACATTGCGAACGAGGGTGGCGCTGGTGAAGAAGGTCTCGGCAGGTTCGGGCGTGTCGTACGGGCACCGCTGGGTCGCCCCGGCCGACACAACGGTGGCGCTACTGCCTATGGGCTACGCCGACGGGATCCGACGCAATCTCAGTGGCCGAATCGATGTTCTGCTCGGCGGGCGGCGTCGCCCCCAGGTGGGCCGCGTGTGCATGGACCAGGTCGTCGTCGACCTCGGCCCGGACGGCGGGGGAGTACAGGAGGGCGACGAAGCGTTGTTCTTCGGTGACGGACGTCTCGGAGAACCCGGAGCCCAGGACTGGGCCGAGCTCTTGGACACGATCAACTACGAGATCGTGACCGGGATCGGTGGCCGAACCGTCCGCACCTATGTAGGTGGTGAAGGAGGCGTGTTGCGATGACGCTGATGGGTCGAATGGGGCTGTTGGGCGCCAGTCTGGTGACACTCGCATCATCGGCGGGTCTGTATGCCGTGCGGAGCGCCGGAATGCCCGCCAACGAGATGTACCGGGGTGAGGACTTCGACGCTCTGCTGCGGCTGACCCAGCGGACCGTCCTGACCGACGACGGCATCCCCCTCGTGGTGCGCGAATCCGGATCGCCACGCGCTCCGCTGACCGTCGTCTTCGTCCACGGCTACTGCCTGCGCATGCAGTCGTGGCATCTGCAGTATCGGCACGTGCTCGAGCGGTGGGGCGAGGATGTCCGGATGGTCTTCTACGACCAGCGCGGTCATGGAGAGTCCGGTATGCCCGGCCGGAATTCGTGCACCATCGCGCAACTCGGGCGCGACCTCGGCCAGGTCATCGACGAGAGCGCCCCAGGCGGGCCGGTCGTCGTGATCGGTCACTCGATGGGCGGCATGACGACGATCGCTCTTGCGTCCCAGCGGCCGGACCTGTTCGAGTCCCGGATCGTGGGCGTGGGTTTGCTCGCGACCACGGCAGCAGGCCTGAACAAGAGCGGGCTCGGCCGCAACCTCGAGAACCCCGTCATCGACGCGTTTCGGTACGCCGCGCGGACCGCACCCGGATTCGTGCAGGCAGCACGCGGTATGGCGCGCGCGGTGGTCACACCGATCCTGCGTGCGGCGTCGTATGGGACGGTGGTCAGCCCGCGACTCGTCGAGTTGTCCGACCGGATGCTCGACGAGACTTCGGTCCTGACGATCGTGAACTTCTTGCGCACTCTCGAACTGCATGATGAATCCGCTGCGCTCCCCGTGCTGGGGTCGGTGCCGTCTCTCGTGCTCTGTGGCGACGCAGACATGGTGATCCCGTTCTCGAGCTCGGAGGCATTGGCCGAGGCGCTTCCCGGAGCCGAACTCGAGCGGGTCCGTGGGGGCGGGCATCTCGTCCAATTCGAGTTCCCGGAGATCGTCAACAGTGCGATCGACCGACTGATCCAGCGAGGTTTCGCGCATGACGTCTCTACCAGACGAGCCGCATTTGTCTGATTCGGCACAGCACGTCGAACTGCCGACAGTCGAGGACACCGAAGCGTTCGGCCGCCGACTGGCAGAAGATCTCCGCGCCGGGGACCTCGTTGTGCTCGACGGTCCGCTCGGGGCGGGCAAGACCGCACTGACGAGAGGACTCGCAGCCGGGCTCGGGGTACAGGGCCGCGTGACATCGCCGACATTCGTCATCGCTCGCGAGCATCGGCCGGGACAGCGCGACGGTGCGCCACCGGTGGGTCTGGTCCATGTCGATGCGTACCGGCTGGGCGACGGCCCGAACGCCCTCGACGAACTCGATGCACTGGATCTCGACACCGACCTCGACGCGGCCGTTGTGGTGGTCGAGTGGGGTGGAGGGCTCGTCGAGAAGCTCACCGACCGGCACCTGCGAGTGCGATTGCGTCGTGATCCCGAGTCCGATGTGCGCCGTGCGGAATGGACCTGGGTGGGCCGACACGCTCCGAGATCCGGATAGGGCCGGAACCGGGAGAGGACCGGGACGCTGGGACGGCTCGAAACTCGAGAGGGCTGGGGACCGGGTATCCTGGGAAATCGTGCTTGTGCTCGCCGTCGATACCTCAACGCCCGTCGTGACCTCGGGTCTCGTCCGACTCGGCAGCGAGGGAGACGCAGCCCACATCTCCACGCTCGCCGTGCGCCTGACCGACAACCCCCGGGCTCACGCGGAGATCCTCACTCCGCAGATCCTCGAGTGCTTCGACGAGGCCGGATACACACCCGCCGATCTCGACGCCATCGTCGTGGGTGTCGGACCGGGTCCGTTCACCGGCCTGCGGGTCGGCATGGTCACCGCGGCGGCGTTCGGTGATGCCCTCGGCATTCCGGTCCACGGTGTCTGCAGCCTCGACGCACTCGCGCAGGATGTGCACGGCGAAACACCCGACGGCGGCGACCTGCTCGTGGTCACCGACGCGCGACGCCGGGAGGTGTACTTCGCTCGGTACGACGGATTCTGCCGCCGTACCGAGGGCCCTGATGTACGCAAGCCTGCGGAGGTGCCCTCCGAGCCCTCGCGCCGGGTTGCCGGGTCGGCCCAGCACGTTGCTCTGTTCGCGCTTCCCGCAGTACCCGTGTACTCGCCGTCGCCTGCGGGTCTGGTTGCCGCGGTCTCGCCGGCTCTGCGTGCGGGACGGGATCCAGAGCCATTGGTACCGCTGTACCTGCGCCGGCCCGATGCCGTTGCGACTGCGGATCGTCACAGATGAGTGTGCGGATCGATGCACTCCGCAGCGACGACGTGGACAGGTGCGCAGAACTCGAAACCGTATTGTTCCCGGGAGACGACCCGTGGAGCGCAGACGCGTTTCGTTCGGAACTGGCCTCGTCCCACAACTACTACGTAGCTGCGCGCGACGAGTCGGGGACTCTCCTCGGCTACGCCGGGCTGGCACGGCTCGGCACCGGAGTCGACCCGGAGTCCGAGGTGCACACGATCGGCGTGGATCCCGGCGCCCGGCGCCGCGGGATCGGTGGCGCACTGCTGACCGCGCTGCTGCACGTCGCGGATCGATGGGGTGGGCCCGTGTTCCTCGAGGTCCGCACCGACAACGACGCCGCGATTGCGTTGTATCGGGGTGAGGGTTTCGAGGTCGTGGGGACGAGAAGACGTTACTACCAGCCGAGTGGGGCCGACGCGTACACCATGCGTCGCCCGGATCGGCGAGAGGAGCTACGACGGTGACCGGACCGATCGTGATGGGGATCGAAAGCTCGTGCGACGAGACCGGAGTCGGTATTGTCCGTTTCGTCGGTGACGGCACGCTCGAGCTTCTCGCCGACGAGGTCGCCTCGAGCGTCGACGAGCATGCCCGATTCGGTGGTGTGGTTCCCGAGATCGCCTCCCGCGCACACCTCGAGGCGATGGTGCCCACGATGCAGCGGGCACTCGCCTCGGCCGGTATCTCCAAGCCCGACGCGGTGTGCGTCACGATCGGCCCCGGCTTGGCGGGGGCGCTCCTCGTCGGAGTTGCCGCAGCCAAGGCATATGCAGCGGCGTGGGACATTCCCTTCTACGCGATCAACCACCTCGCCGGACACGTCGCCGTCGACACGCTCGAACACGGGCCGATGCCGCCGTGTGTCGCACTGCTCGTCTCGGGCGGGCACACGCACCTCCTACACGTCGAGGACCTCAGCAAGCCGATCGTCGAGCTCGGTACCACCGTCGACGACGCGGCGGGGGAAGCGTTCGACAAGGTCGCGCGTCTGCTCGGACTCGGCTATCCCGGAGGCCCGGAGGTCGATCGGCTCGCACGAGAGGGAGACCGGAACGCGGTGGTCTTCCCGCGCGGTATGACAGGCCCGCGCGATGCCCGCAACGACTTCTCGTTCTCCGGGCTCAAGACGGCTGTCGCACGGTTCGTCGAAGCGAAGGAACGTGCCGGTGAGCCGGTGCCACTTGCCGATGTCGCAGCCGGCTTCCAGGAGGCCGTGGCCGATGTGCTCACGATGAAGGCGGTGCGTGCGGCCCGCGATCTCGGTGTCGACACATTGGTGCTCGGCGGAGGCGCGACTGCGAACACTCGATTGCGTGCGCTGGCCGAGGAACGTTGCGCGGAAGCCGGCATGACCCTGCGTGTACCCCGGCCGCGGTTGTGCACCGACAACGGCGTGATGATCGCGGCGCTGGGCGCGCACCTCATCGCGGGGGGAGCGACTCCCTCGTCGCTGTCCGTGGGAACGGACCCTGGGCTGTCGGTGTCGGTGGCACAGGTATCGGCCTGATCTCAGCCAGAACGGCGCGGCGGACTTCTTACCCGGTCGTTGTCGAGGTGTCCGAGGGGGTCGGATCTCCGCTGGTGTCGTTGCTCTCGGGGGTCGACTGTCCCTCGATGGCCGGTGTCGTCGAGATGAGTCCGGGCCGGGTGGTCAGTGCCGGAGATGACGGCGCGGGGGAGACGCCCGGCGCCGGGTCGGGCTCTGTTGTCTCTGTTGGCTCGGTCGGTGTCGTGGGATCCGTGGGGTCTGTGGGTGTAGTGGGGTCGGTCGGATCGGTGGGGTCCGTTGGATCGGTCGGATCGGTCGGATCGGTTGGGTCCGTCGGTGTCGTGGGATCCGTCGGATCTGTAGGGGTTGTGGGACCGGTCGGATCGGTGGGGGTCGGTTGCGGTGAGGTCGTCGAGTCGCCGGGGCGGTGCGGCTGCCACCTGTCGGTGGTCTCGTCGGGTGCGGCCTCGAGTGTCTGGACCTGGTCGATCGGGGTCGGAGTTGCCGTGGGGTTGCTGTTCGACACCGGGATATCCGTTTGCGGAACAGTGGACGGTGGCGGAGTGGGAAGTGGCGTTCCCTCCAGCCGGCCCTCGGTGCTCCGCGTCGATGAGAGGGAGGGGTCGGGATCGGCCGACGGGATGTCGGTCTCCTCCGGATGCGGTGGCTGCGACGGGTCTTCCGTGAGGACCACACCATTGGTTCCGGCAGGGGACACCGGTGTGCTGGCGGACCGGTCGGTGAATTTGTCGGTGGCGAATCCGGCGACGACTGCGGCGAGCACCAGGGCGGCTGCCACAGCGCCGGACATGCGCGCTCCCGCCGACGTCGAGGAAGCGTTCACTGAACCGACGACGTCGTAACCGCCGAAGTGCGCGGAACCCGACAGGTGCGCAGCGCCCTGAGCGGCTGCGGACGCGGGTTCCGGAACTGTGATGACGTGGCCGTCGAAGCTGTCGGTGACGGCGTCGGTCAACGCGGGAACTGCCGCAGTACCGCCGACGAGGGCGAGTGTGCGCGGACGTGGCAACGACTGGGTCGTGACCTGACGGGTGAACGTTGCGGCGGTAGCGGACAGGTCGGCGGCGAGCGTCGCGAGATCGGTGCGGGTAAGGGTCACCGAGGCATCGGGCCCTGCTTCGGCAATGTCGATCCGGGTGCGTTCGGCTGTGGTGAGTACTTCCTGGGCGCCCTGACAGCGTGCTTTCAGAAGCGCGGGATCGACCTGCATGCGCGTTCGCATGCGTTTGGTCGCGCGGTAGACGTGGTCGTAGATCACGGTGCCGATCGCATTGCCGCTCACGTCGTCTGTCCGCGCAGATCGCAGTACGGTGCCGGATTCCTGATCGAGGACCGAGACGGTGGTGCCGGACGCGCCCAGATCGGCGATAGCGATCGAGCCGGGCTCGGTGCGCACTCCGACGGTGCGGAGGTACGTCAGGAGGGCGGTGGTCTCAGGAACGAGCCGTACGAGCTTGCCTCGGCGCTCTGCAGCGGTACGGATCGCGTCTGCCTGCTCTTCGGTGCGATAGGCGACGGTGATGGCGTCGGGGACCGGTTGATCCACGACCTGTGTGGTCATCAACGAGATTGCATCGAAGACGAGATCGCCGACATCACGGTGGTGGTCGGAATCGACCGCCAGCCTGCGGTACTCGGATGTGAGCCCGGTGGCAGTGTCGACGAGCAGGGCCGCGCCGACGCCGGAGGCGCCGACGGAGATCCCTAGCGACGTTGGCATTGTTCACCTCTCGTGCGTGACTGGCGATCGTCGGGGCGAGGTTCGCTCGCCGCCGTGATCACCGAATGGTCACGCTCTCGGTTTCCGTTATTGAACCGTAACATGCGAGCCGTCTTGTTCGCTCTCCGCGTGTCAGCACCCGCAGCCCTTGAGCGCTGGCACTCGCATGTATAGAGTGCTAGTGACACCGAGCGTCGGCCCGGCACCCGCGACGACGGGACTGCGCGAGGAGTCACTCTGGTGACTGAACAAAACCGAGTTCGAGGACGACGAGAGCCTCGGACCCAAGTACCCCTGAAAGTGGAGGGCTCATCGTGGCGAGCGTGAACATCAAGCCGCTCGAGGACAAGATCCTCGTCCAGGCCAACGAGGCCGAGACGACGACTGCCTCCGGCCTGGTCATTCCTGATACGGCGAAGGAAAAGCCCCAGGAGGGCACCGTCGTCGCCGTCGGCCCCGGCCGCTGGGACGAGGATGGCGACAAGCGCATCCCGCTGGACGTCAAAGAAGGTGACGTCGTCATCTACAGCAAGTACGGCGGAACCGAGATCAAGTACGCCGGCGAGGAGTACCTGATCCTTTCGGCCCGCGACGTTCTGGCTGTCGTCGCAAAGTAGGCCGCAACTGTTCCGCCCCGGAGTTCCGTAACGGACCCGGGGCGGAATCTGTTGGGGATCATCCGAACCCAGGAGTAGTCGGAGAACATGTCCAAGCAAATCGAGTTCAACGAAACCGCGCGCCGTGCCCTCGAGCGCGGTGTCGACCAGCTCGCCGACGCCGTCAAGGTCACCCTCGGCCCCCGTGGGCGGCATGTGGTGCTCGCCAAGGCGTTCGGCGGTCCCACGGTGACCAACGACGGTGTGAGCATCGCTCGCGAGATCGAGTTGGAGGATCCGTTCGAGAATCTCGGCGCCCAGCTCGTCAAGAGTGTCGCCACCAAGACCAACGATGTTGCAGGCGACGGCACGACCACTGCCACCGTCCTCGCGCAGGCGCTCGTCAAGGCCGGCCTGAAGAACGTTGCCGCGGGTGCCAACCCCATCGCACTCGGCGTGGGGATCTCCAAGGGGGCCGAGAAGGTCTCCGAGGCGCTTGTGGCCGCGGCGACTCCCGTCGAGGGAAAGAAGGCCATCGCTCAGGTCGCCACGGTGTCCTCCCGTGACGCCGAGATCGGCGAGATGGTGGGCGAAGCGCTCACCGTCGTGGGAGAGAACGGTGTGGTCACGGTTGAGGAATCCTCGACCCTGAGCACCGACCTCGTCGTCACCGAGGGTGTCCAGTTCGACAAGGGCTACCTGTCGCCCTACTTCATCACCGACGTCGACGCTCAGGAAGCAGTCCTCGAGGACGCCCTCGTGCTGCTGTACCGCGAGAAGATCAGCTCGCTGCCCGACTTCCTGCCGTTGCTCGAGAAGATCGCCGAATCCGGTAAGCCGGTTCTGCTCATCGCAGAGGACATCGAGGGCGAGCCGCTCTCGACCTTGGTGATCAACTCGATCCGCAAGACGCTCAAGGCTGTCGCGGTGAAGGCCCCGTTCTTCGGCGACCGTCGTAAGGCGTTCCTCGACGATCTTGCCGTCGTGACCGCAGGTACCGTGATCAACTCCGACATCGGCCTGTCCTTGAAGGAAGCCGGACTCGATCTGCTCGGCTCGGCCCGTCGTGTCGTGGTGACGAAGGACAACACCACGATCGTCGACGGTGCAGGCTCGGCCGAGGACATCGAGAACCGCGCAGCTCAGCTGCGTCGCGAGATCGAGAACACCGATTCCGATTGGGACCGGGAGAAGCTCGAGGAGCGCCTCGCCAAGCTCGCAGGTGGAATCGCCGTCATCCAGGTCGGTGCTGCCACAGAGACCGATCTGAAGGAACGCAAGTTCCGTGTCGAGGACGCTGTCAACGCCGCGAAGGCTGCCGTCGAGGAGGGCATCGTGCCCGGCGGTGGCTCCGCGCTGGTGCAGGCGTCGTTGGCGCTCGCCGAGCTCGAGGCCTCGCTGTCCGGTGACGAAGCCACCGGTGTCGCAGTGTTGCGGACCGCCCTCACGGCACCGCTCTACTGGATCGCCTCGAATGCCGGACTCGATGGTGCGGTCGTGGTGAGCAAGGTCGCCGAGGCGACCAAGGGGCACGGCTTCAACGCGGCTACGCTCACCTACGGCGACCTGCTCGCCGACGGTGTAGTCGACCCCGTGAAGGTGACCCGGTCGGCGGTCGTCAACGCTGCCTCGGTGGCCCGGATGATTCTGACCACGGAGAGTGCTGTCGTGGACAAGCCCGAGCCGGTCGAGGACGACGGCCACGGGCACGGACACGCCCATTAGGTAGTACAGGCCCTCCGAAGAGCTTCGGGAGGCCACGATGTGCGAAGCCCCGCACGGATTTCTCCGTGCGGGGCTTCGTCGTATCTCGGTGGCATACATCCAGGAACCGGCTGTCAGCCCCGCAGCGGGCGCGGCGGAGTTTCGGCCCAGGCGGCGCTCACACCGCCACCTTACGGCGATGGTGTCGCGTGTACAGCTCACGTTCACTTTCCGACATTCCGCCCCAGATGCCATACGGCTCCGCGACCCGAAGGGCGTGCTCGCGGCACTGGATGAGGACGGGGCAGCTCTGGCACAGTTCCTTGGCACGGTTCTCGCGCTGGCTTCGGGCGCGACCGCGCTCGCCATCCGGGTGGAAGAAGACGGAGGAGTCCGCGCCTCGGCACTTACCATGCATCTGCCAGTCCCAGAGGTCGGCGTTCGGACCGGGCAGGGTGTGAGGTGCGGGCATGTGCACTCCTTTGCAGCGTGCTCACCCGAGGAGGGGAGCGGACCATCGTTCGGAAAGGCGTCCTTCCGAACCGGACCCCAGTAATGTCCGGCTCTCTCACCGTAAAAGTGGTATCGATTATTCGTCAATGCCTTCGGTCAGTGGGGAAGTCCATAACGAAAATGGAAAGAATTAACGGCGAAAATATTTACATTGGCCGGTGATCATGATCGCAGTACGGGTACGACGGCGGGCGCAAGGCTGAGATTGCGCCGGGATGCCGACCGGTTAAGGACCCTGAACAGGGGTTTCGTTCAGGATGCGGGGTGTGCTGGGCTGTGATAATCGACGTGCAATATCACGATTCACCTCACGCAAACCTACATGCACCATGTATGCAATTCATTTTTTGTTCAACTGGATGTCGGTTTCAGGACTGGAGAAATGCCTGAATCCATTGTTTGGGAATTGTTGCGCCCTCAGTGCGAAATTCTCGAATCCGAGGGAATGGGAAACTTTGCAGTGGCAGTGCAATGATTCTCCCTATGTCGATCCTCAGCAACTCGGAACCCGAAATCGGCGCGGCGCCTCCGGGTGATGCAGCTTCGTTTCGTGTGGCGGCCTTCGGCGGGAGCCCGGCTCACGTGCCCACAGCGGCTACTCCTGTGATCGAAGAACGCTGGATGCGTGCGGTCGCGCTCGGGGCACAAGGTCGCTACAGCGCCGCCCGGACGGAGTTGGCAGTGGTGAATCGGTCGGGTTCGCGAGGAGTGTGGGCGTCGCTCGCTGCAAGCACCGAAGCATCGTTCCTGAGGCAACTCGGATGGCACCGCGCTGCCGCAGTGCACGATGGTCGCGCCCTGGCCGCAGTCGCAGGAATACCCGTTGACACCCGCAGTGCCGATCTGGGCGTGCGACTCGCGGAGGCACGTTGCGATGCACTGACCGGTCTGGCCGCTGACGCGCTCGGCCGGGGGAGACTCGCACAGGCGCGTCGACTACTCGAGCGATGCTCGGAGGTTCTCGCCAGGCCACGGTCGGGCAACAACGAACTGCACGGCGAAGACACACTGTTGCGTCAGCGGATCCGGTTGTCGTGGGTCACTGCGGAGACTGCCCTGGCATCCGGCGACTTCGAGACCGCGCGTGTGTTCGCGGATCGTGCTGCGACCGCCTCCGAAACTTTCGCGTCGGTACGCCATCAAGTGAAGTCGGACCTCCTTCGTGCTGCCGCACTCACCGATGCACCGGACCCGACTCCAGCCCTCGAGCTTGCGACCGAGGTGTGTGGCAGGGCCGCTGTGCACAGATTGATTCCGCTGCAGTGGGCAGCGTCGATGTTGCTCGTCGGTCTGGGTGCGGGGGCCGGCGCCGAGCGCATGCGTGATGAATGCGCTACCGCCGTGGCGCGCGGTGGAGGCCGGTTCGCAACGATCCGGCCCTAGTTCGGTGCCCGCCCGCGATTGTTCGTCACGGGGTGTCGTTACTCTGGAGACGTTCCACTGCCAGGTGGAAGCACGCCCGGTTGGGGGACCGTGCCACTTGTAACGCCAGGACTTGCGCATTCGATGACTGTTATGGGTGAGGAGTTGGGCTCCGCCGTTGCTGCGGCTGCGCAGGGCGATCGGGCTGCTCTCGCTCGAGTACTTGCAAGTATTCGGCCTCTCGTCGTCCGGTATTGCCGGGCACGGGTCGGATCTGCCGAGCGTGGACAGCTTTCGGCAGACGATGTGGCGCAGGAGGTGTGCCTGGCGGTGATGACGGCGTTGCCCCGTTACCAGGATCAGGGGCGTCCTTTCATGGCGTTCGTGTACGGCATTGCCGCACACAAGGTCGCCGATGCGCATCGCAACTCCGCGCGCAATCGTGCGGATCCGGTAGCCGATGTACCCGAGGTGATGTCGCTCGACGACAGTCCCGAAGACCACGCGTTGAACTCCGAAGCGAGCAGGCAGATGAAGGATCTGCTCGGCACGCTGCCCGAGAAACAACGGGAGATCCTCATCATGCGTCTGGTCATGGGGATGTCGGCCGAAGAGACGGCGTCTGCACTCGGGAGTACTGCAGGTGCGATCCGGGTGGCCCAGCACCGGGCCATCGCGAAACTCAAGAAGGAAGTGACGAGAGCAGGTGAGAGGAATGGGTAGGAGGCGCGGCGCGGGGCACGGCATATCCGACGATTTTCCCGACGACGGCACCCCCGTGGACATCGCGGCAGTGCGGCGCGATGACGCCCTCATCGATGCGATCTCGGGCGATGGTCCAGTGGAGACCCAGTCGACCGAAGAGTACGAGCTCGCCACGATGCTCGCGGGGTGGCGAGCCGAGATCCTGGCAGATCCGCTACCCGCAGGCCCTGATTTCGACGAGGTCGTCGCTGCAGTCAACCGTGAGCTCGGTGCCCGTGAGGCCCTGGCGGCGCAACCGCCGGCGCGTTCCAAGGGTCAGCTCCGGCTGATCCGTCCACTTGCCGGAGCCGCCGCACTCATCGCGGCTGCCCTCGGTGGTGCTGCCACCGTCTCCTACAGTGCGGAGCCGGGAGACGCACTGTGGGGCGTCAAGGAAGTCGTGTTCAGCGAACAGGCCGAGTCGACCATGGCGAGGATCGATACCAGTTCGACCTTGCAGAAGGCCGAAGAACTGATCGCAGGCGGCGAGACCGAGGCAGCGACCGAACTGCTCCGATCGGCGGAAGTGCGGTCGTCGGAGGTCAGGGATGCGGGCCAACGTAACGAACTCGGCGATTGGTTGCAGCGGCTCACCGAAGAGATGAACCGAGCGATTCCGCCGCTGCCGGTGCCGCCGCCGCTGCCGGGGATGCCATTGCCTGCCGGGCCGGAAGCAGCAGCAGTGCCGTCCGTGCAGCCGAGCGTTCCGGGTACACCGCAGCCGTCGGCGCCCGTCGAACCCACGACGAATCCGGGTTCGAGCGTCGATCCGACCATCCTGGACGCGCCTACGTCGCCGGTGGAGACCACTTCCCCATCCGTGCCGCCGTCTACCGGGACGCCCGCCCCGGACAGCTCGACCGGCACGACCCAGCCCGCTCCGACGACCACGGTGTCCGCGCCGGAGCCGAGTACCTCGACCGCAGCGGATACGCAGGGGTCGAGTACCGCGCAACCTTCGTCGGCCGACCTGAACGTCGACCAGTCGACGGCGGGGGGCGCCTGACAGCGAAGAACGACAGATAGGCCCGGCAGCGCGCGCTGCCGGGCCTATCTGTCGTTCTTCGCTGTGACGTTCGGATCGTCAGGGATCGAGTCCGTACGGGTCGACCGGCATCGCCTCGTTCATCGATGCGTCGGCGTAGCCGCGACAGTAATCCCACGTGACGTACGCGTCGGGAGACGGGTCGAATGCGGGCTCATGCGGGCGAACTGTGCCGTCGACGAGCAGTTGGAGCAGGTTTGCGCGGAGCATGTCCCAGTCGTGGTAGTGCTCCTGGTGGCAATCCTCACAACATACGACGAGTCCGCGGACACCGCGGGGAGCCAACAACGCTTCGTACACCGCGAGGTCGGCAAGATCCTCTTCGACCGCGAGGCGTTCGGCAGAGTCCAAGGGTTGACCCGGTTCGATCGCGTCCAATGCGGCAGACGGATCGTCGGGATCTCCTGCAAACGGATCCGGTGGCAGACCGGGGGGCAACTGATCACGCACGCCACCACGGTACGCAGTTCGAGGGGGTCCGCGCCAGCCGTCGGGGGTGGACACGCCGACGAACGGGGGGTATTCGGGAGATCTCGACCACGCCTGCACGGGTTGCGGCGAGTCACGCGGTTGCAAACAGATACCATGGTCGTCGACGGCTTCGCCATCTGTGACGTTGTCGTTCACACAATCCCACTGTCGGACGGTCCGTCCGTCCGCCCCCATCGATCATCACGGAGGGTCCGAACCGCATGAGTAGTACCGGAGGGCACGTGCACACCGGCGGTGACGACCCGAACAAGGTCGCAATGCTCGGTCTGACCTTCGACGATGTGCTGCTGCTGCCCGCGGCCTCGGACATCGTCCCCAGCAAGGTCGACACTTCGAGTCAGCTCACCCGCGAAATCCGCCTCCGGATTCCCCTGGTCAGTTCTGCCATGGACACGGTCACCGAATCACGTATGGCGATAGCGATGGCACGCGCCGGTGGCATGGGCGTCCTGCATCGCAACATGCCTGCAGAGGTACAGGCCGCGCAGGTCGAGACCGTCAAGCGCTCGGAGGCGGGCATGGTCACCGACCCGGTGACCTGCAAGCCCACCGACACCCTCGCCGAGGTCGACGCGAAGTGCGCGCGATTCCGGATCTCGGGCCTTCCGGTGACCGACGACGCAGGTCAGCTCGTCGGCATCATCACCAACCGCGATATGCGGTTCGAGGTGGACCAGAACCGCCAGGTCGCCGAGGTGATGACCCACGCTCCGCTCGTCACCGCAAGCGAAGGCGTGACCGCGGAGGCCGCACTCGGGCTCCTGCGCCGCCACAAGATCGAGAAGCTGCCGATCGTCGATGGACAGGGCAAGCTCACCGGTCTGATCACGGTCAAGGACTTCGTGAAGACCGAGCAACATCCCTTCGCCACGAAGGACCGCGACGGGCGACTTCTCGTCGGTGCCGCGGTCGGTGTCGGCGACGAGGCCTGGTCTCGTGCGATGACGCTCGCCGACGCAGGCGTCGACGTGCTCGTGGTCGACAGCGCTCACGGACACTCCGCCGGAGTGCTGTCCATGATCTCGAAGCTCAAAGCAGAGGTAGGCGACCGAGTCCAGATCATCGGCGGCAATGTCGCCACCCGCGAGGGAGCCACGGCGCTCATCGAAGCAGGCGTCGACGCAGTCAAGGTCGGTGTCGGGCCCGGCTCGATCTGCACGACCCGCGTCGTTGCCGGCGTCGGCGCACCGCAGATCACGGCGATTCTCGAGGCCACCGCGGCTGCGAACGCTCTCGGCGTTCCTGTGATCGCCGACGGCGGCCTGCAGTTCTCCGGCGACGTCGCGAAGGCTCTCGCTGCAGGCGCCTCCACCGCGATGCTGGGCTCTCTCCTTGCTGGTACCGCCGAATCGCCGGGCGAACTGATTCTCGTCAACGGCAAGCAGTTCAAGAGCTACCGCGGGATGGGTTCGCTCGGCGCGATGCAGAGCCGCGGCGAGGCCAAGTCGTATTCCAAGGACCGTTACTTCCAGGACGACGTCCTGTCGGAGGACAAGCTGGTTCCGGAAGGAATCGAAGGCCGCGTTCCGTTCCGGGGGCCACTGCAGCAGGTCACCCATCAGCTCATCGGTGGTCTGCGCGCCGCGATGGGCTATACCGGGGCCTCGACCATCGAAGAACTGCAGCGCGCCCAGTTCGTACAGATCACCGCCGCGGGGCTCAAGGAGAGCCATCCGCACGACATCACCATCACTGCGGAGGCACCGAACTACGCTGCCCGCTAGGTTCGGTGCGTTCGCAGTAGGTCTCGTCTCGGTCGACGGGGCAACCGCATTCTCACGAGAAAGGGGCGCGCGTGCGCGACCTCGTTGAAATCGGCATGGGCCGGACAGCCCGCCGCACGTACGAGCTGGACGATGTGGACATCGTGCCGTCGCGTCGTACCCGCTCGTCCAAGGAGGTGTCGACAGCGTGGCAGCTCGACGCCTATCGGTTCGACATTCCTGTGCTCGCACATCCGACAGACGCGCTCGTGTCCCCGGCGTTCGCGGTGGAACTCGGCAAGGCCGGCGGCCTCGGTGTGATCAACGGTGAGGGGCTGTGGGGGCGGCACGCCGATGTCGATGCCGTGATCGCCCGGCTGGTCGACATCGCCGAGAGCGATCCGGATCCGAGCGCAGCGATCGCATACCTGCAGGAGCTGCACGCAGCGCCGTTGCAGGGCGATCTACTTGCCGCGGCCGTCGCGCAGGTGCGCGACTCGGGTGTCACCACCGCAGTGCGTGTGAGTCCGCAGAATGCCCGGGCACTGACGCCGGAGCTGGTCAAGGCGGGTGTCGATCTTCTGGTCGTGCACGGCACGATCATCTCGGCAGAGCATGTGGCGCACGGCGAGAGCGAACCGCTCAACCTGAAGACGTTCATCTCGGAACTCGATGTGCCGGTGGTCGCGGGGGGCGTGAGCGATCACCGCACAGCTCTTCACCTGATGCGCACTGGCGCCGCGGGCGTCATCGTCGGTTTCGGGTCGACGCACGGAGCCACCACCACGAGTGCATCGCTCGGGATCGGTGTCCCCATGGCCACCGCGATCGCGGATGCTGCTGCGGCCCGCCGCGACTACCTGGACGAGACCGGGGGCCGGTACGTCCACGTCATCGCCGACGGCGACATCGAGACCTCCGGCGACCTCGCGAAGGCGATCGCCTGCGGTGCTGATGCTGCGATGCTGGGTGCCCCGCTCGCCATTGCTGCGGAGGCGCCGGGCAGTGGATGGTACTGGCCATCCGCAGCCGCACATCCGTCCCTTCCTCGGGGTACCGCACTCCAGGTCGCCTTCGACGAGCGGCCGAGCCTCGAGCGCGTGCTGACCGGGCCGTCCGACGATCCGTACGGTTCGCTGAACTTCGTCGGTGGTCTGCGACGGGCGATGGCGAAGTCGGGATACTCGGATCTCAAGGAATTCCAGAAGGTCGGGTTGTCTGTGCGCGCCTGACCGAATCCGCCGTGCCGTTGTGGCCGGATGTGACAATCTGTGCGTTGTAGTGCACAGATGTCGCATCCGGCCACTTTTGCCTCGAGTGACCTGCAGTTTCTGCAACCATCCGTAACAGTTAGGATGCCCTTGTGTGCGTAGTCACATGCGGGGCGTGCATACTGGCCGGTAACAATGCAGGTTCGGCGGAGGTACTCCAATGGGTAGACAGCGGGTCACGGACTACGACGTCCTGATCGTCGGGTCGGGTTTCGGTGGCAGTGTCACCGCATTGCGACTGGTGGAAAAGGGATACAAGGTCGGCGTTCTCGAGGCCGGTCGCCGGTTCGCCGACGCCGACTTCGCCAAGACCAGCTGGGATCTGAAGCGATTCCTCTGGGCACCGAAACTCGGATGCTTCGGCATTCAGCGGGTCCATCTCCTCCGCGACTGCCTGATCCTCGCCGGAGCGGGTGTCGGCGGTGGATCGCTCAACTACGCCAACACGCTGTACAAGCCGACCGCCGCGTTCTTCCAGGACCAGCAGTGGGCGGACATCACCGACTGGCACGACGAACTGACCCCGTTCTACGACCAGGCGCGACGCATGCTCGGCGTCGTGCAGTACCACCGTATGACCGCGGCGGACAAGGTGATCAAGGAAGTGGCCGACGACATGGGCGTGGGCGACACGTTCATCCAGACGCCGGTGGGTGTGTACTTCGGTGAACCCGGGAGGACTGTCCCGGATCCGTACTTCGGCGGCGCAGGCCCGGATCGTGCCGGTTGCATCGAATGCGGCGAATGCATGACGGGGTGCCGCCACGGAGCGAAGAACACCCTCGTCAAGAATTACCTCGGCCTTGCCGAGAGTGCGGGTGCGGACATCCTCCCCATGACCACCGTGACCGATCTGAGCGAAGGGGCGGACGGCACGTGGACAGTACACACCGAACGCACCGGCGCGTTGGTGCGCAAGGGCAAACGGAGTTTCACAGCATCGCACGTCGTGCTCGCTGCAGGGACCTGGGGCACACAGCATCTGCTGCACCATCTCAAGGACACCGGGGCCCTGCCGAAACTGTCCGACCGCCTCGGGCAGCTCACCCGCACCAACTCCGAGTCCATCGTCGGAGCAGGCAAACTGAAGGTCGATCCCGAGATGGACCTGACCGACGGGGTCGCGATCACCTCCTCGTTCCATCCCACCTCGGACACTCACATCGAACCCGTCCGGTATGGCAAGGGCTCCAACGCCATGGGTCTGCTGCAGACGCTGATGACCGACGGCGACGGCCCGGTCCCGCGCTGGGTGAAGTTCCTCGGTCAGGTCGCGAAGAACCCCACCAGGATGCTGCGGATGCTCTCGGTGAAGGACTGGAGTGAGCGAACCATCATCGCGCTGGTGATGCAGAACCTCGACAACTCCATCACTACCTACACCAAGAAGAATGTGTTCGGACGGCGCAAGGTGACCAGCAAGCAGGGCCACGGGGAGCCGAACCCGACGTGGATCCCGGCGGGCAACGAGGCGACCCGCCGGATGGCGGAGAAGATCGATGGTATCGCCGGCGGCACCTGGGGCGAAATCGTCAACATCCCCCTGACAGCGCACTTTCTCGGCGGCGCAGTCATCGGAGCCGACCGGGAGCACGGTGTCATCGACCCGTACCACCGCGTGTACGGCTACCCGACGCTGAGTGTCGTCGACGGGGCTGCCATCTCCGCGAACCTCGGCGTCAATCCCTCCCTGACCATTGCGGCACAGGCAGAACGTGCGGCGTCGCTGTGGCCGAACAAGGGTGAGCAGGATCTGCGTCCCGTACAGGGTGAATCGTACGGTCGGCTGCAGCCGATCGCGCCGAAGAACCCCGTCGTTCCAGAAGGTGCGCCCGGCGCGCTGTCCCTGCCGATCGTCGAGATCACCGGTGGTTCGGGAGCGGCCTGAGCGCCACGGCAGATGTGATCTGTGCAGGACCTGAGCGGCCGCGTCCGGATGTCCGGGCGCGGCCGCTTAGACTGTTCGGGTGTCGCAAACCCAGCAGTCCCGACCCGTACTCGTCGTCGACTTCGGAGCCCAGTACGCACAGCTGATCGCACGACGTGTGCGCGAGGCCAATGTCTATTCGGAAGTTGTCCCGCACACCACGAGCATCGAGGAGATCGCGGCCAAGGAACCCCTTGCGGTGATCCTGTCCGGTGGTCCCTCCAGCGTGTACGAGGACGGTGCTCCGCAACTCGACCCGAAACTGTTCGGCCTGGACATTCCGGTGTTCGGCATCTGCTACGGCTTCCAGGCCATGGCGAATGCGCTCGGCGGCACTGTCGCGCACACCGGAGCCCGTGAGTACGGCCGCACCGACCTGTCCGTGTCCGGTGGTGTGTTGCACGACGGTCTGCCCGCGACGCAACCCGTGTGGATGAGCCACGGCGACGGCGTGACCGTGGCACCCGAGGGATTCGAGGTGACCGCCACGAGTGCAGGCGCACCCGTCGCCGCATTCGAGGACCGTGCGCGTCGTCTCGCCGGCGTCCAGTACCACCCTGAAGTGCTGCATTCACCGCACGGCCAGCAGGTTCTGAGCCGGTTCCTGCACGAGATCGCGGGCATCCCCGGCGAGTGGACCGCCGCCAACATTGCCGATGCACTCGTCGAGCAGGTTCGCGAGCAGGTCGGTGACGGACGCGCGATCTGTGGGCTCTCCGGCGGTGTCGATTCCGCAGTGGCTGCGGCGCTCGTGCAGCGCGCCATCGGTGACCGATTGACCTGTGTGTTCGTCGATCACGGTCTGATGCGTGAGGGGGAACGGCAGCAGGTCGAGCGCGACTTCGTCGCAGCGACAGGGGCTCGGCTCATCACCGTCGACGCGTCCGAAACGTTCCTGAGTGAACTGTCCGGCGTCACCGATCCCGAGACGAAGCGCAAGATCATCGGTCGCGAGTTCATCCGTAGCTTCGAAGGTGCAGTGTCGGAGGTCTTGGGTGAAGGTGCCTCGAAGGGCGAGAAGGTCGAGTTCCTTGTACAGGGCACCTTGTACCCCGACGTCGTCGAATCCGGCGGAGGATCCGGAACCGCGAACATCAAGAGCCATCACAATGTCGGCGGGCTCCCCGAAGACCTGCAGTTCGAACTCGTCGAACCGCTCCGCCTGCTGTTCAAGGACGAGGTGCGCGCGGTCGGTCGTCAGCTGGGTCTGCCCGAGGAGATCGTGGGCCGTCAGCCGTTCCCGGGCCCCGGTCTCGGTATCCGCATCATCGGTGAGGTCACCCGCGAGCGTCTCGAGATCTTGCGCCATGCCGATTCGATCGCCCGCGAGGAACTGACGTCTGCAGGTCTGGACGGTCAGATCTGGCAATGCCCGGTGGTGCTGCTCGCCGACGTGCGCAGCGTCGGCGTTCAGGGCGACGGACGCACCTACGGTCACCCGATAGTGCTGCGTCCGGTCTCCAGTGAGGATGCGATGACTGCCGACTGGACGCGCCTGCCCTACGAAACCCTCGAGCGGATCTCCACGCGCATCACCAACGAGGTGGCCGACGTCAACCGCGTGGTCCTCGACGTGACGAGCAAGCCGCCGGGAACCATCGAGTGGGAGTGACGACACCGCAGGTGTCGTGAGATATGCCTGTGCCCTGGACCGTCACGGTCCGGGGCACAGGCATTGTCGTCCCTAGTGGTGGTTCTTCCGGCGCCCCGGAATCAGCACGAGGATTGCGCCGATGACGATCGCGGCACCGACGAGAATCCATCCGGTGTCGAATGCGCCGAGGAAGTCGAGGGAGAAGGGACCGATGAGGGCCCATCCGCTGACCACCAGTGCTGCGATCGCAGAGAGCAGAAGCAGGATCGAAGGCCCGCGTCGTGATTTGTCGGTTGCGCCGGCGTCGGTTCCAGCGTCGAATGTGGTGTCGAAATCAGCCACGATGCACCTCCGTGTTTCCCATGACGGTGTCGATGTCGATGGACAGGACCGGTCCTCCGGGGCCGTCGTCTCCACCGTCGAATCCCTGCATGGCACACGGGGACGCGGCGGTCGAGCTGCACGTGATGTCGACGTCGAGGTTCGGTGGCAAGAAGATCTGCGAGTCGCCGAGCCGGGTGTCGATCGAGATCGCGTGGTCCTGCGTCAGATCGAGGTTCGTCAGATCGAGCTGTAGGTCTCCGAGCTGGACGGAGTACTCCGAGTTCAACTCGGCGGCCGTACGCGCCTCGAATCGTTGCTCGCCCGACGACTGGATGTCGAGCGGCCCGACCAATGATCCGAGGATGACGAACCCCATCAGCGGACCGGTCACCACGAGGAGACCGTATCCGCGGTGCAGGAACGCACCGAGCAGCAGACCCAGACCGATCACCGCAAGAGCGATCGCCGCGATCCGTGCCGGGGTCAGCCATTGGACGTCGGTGGAGACGGCGACCGTCCCGGCAGCTGCCGCTGCCAACACGGCGAACCCGAGGATTGTCGTGGTCAGACGCGAACGCGGCTTCTTCTCGACGGGGACAGGTGAGTGCGTCGGTGCCGGTTCGGGGAGGTCCCACGCGAACGGCGCGACACCGAGCGGATCCCAAGCGGGTGGTGTGGCACTGCCGGACTGGAACGGCTGTTCCCCCCGGGTCTGTGTGATGCCCTCCGGCGCGGGGGCGTCCTTCGATTTCGACAACGAGACGGTGTTGTCGTTCTCCGGGATGCCGGGGCCGGGACCGTCGGTGGTACCGCCGATGTCGTCACGCCGGGTCGTCGTTTCGGATGTGTCCGGTGACGGGGAGGGCGGGGTGAACGTCGGATCTGTGAACGGCATCTGGAACGGCTGACCGAACGGCGGCGCCGGGAACATGTTGCGGTGGAACGAGAACCCGGTGGCCGGCGGCGGAAGGACGGGAGGCTCGGGTCGGCGTTGATACAGTAACCACCAACCACCGAGCATCAGGACCATGCTGATGAAGCCGGACCCGCCGGAGCCGACACCGACCGGGCCGACCGCGCTCGCAGCGATGGCGAGTGCGACGAGAAGGACGATCACCTTGCTGCTCGAATCGGAGCTGTGGCCGCGGCCGACGAGTGATTCGATCGCCGAGACCTGGTCGCCGTGCCGGGTGAACAGTACCCACGCCGCCAGGTACAGCACGATGCCTGCACCACCGAAGAGCGCTGACACGACGAACGCTATCCGCACCAGCACGGGGTCGATGCCGTACCGCACACCGATACCTGCGCACACACCGGCGACGTGTCCCTGCTCGGGCAACCGCACAGGGCGGGTGCGCCACATATCTGTGAGTTGTTCTGGGAAGGTTCGCGTGGTCATGGCCTCCATCCTGTCGGTCCGGGTCGTTCCGCACATCAGGGGCGAACCCTGATTTCGTGACCGTTGGTGGAGGCTTCGACCTCAGGGTCGTTCCCCGATGCCCCGGGGCGCTACATCGTGTCAGTATCGACGAGTGGACCTTGTATCCGGATTACCCGTGCCTGTCGATCGCCTCCAACGGAGGGTCGGCGGTCGAGTCGTCGGTGGGGTCGCAGGCGGCCTCGCCGACCATCTCGATATCGACGTCACCAAGGTACGTGTCGCATTCACGGTGCTCGCCGCGCTCGGCGGACTGGGCATCGTCGCCTACGGACTGCTGTGGATGTTCGTTCCGCCCGGAGCCGACACGGATCGGCCGTCCGGAACGGAACGCCGTCGCGCCGTGGGACTCGCAGTCATGGGTATCGCGCTTGCCATCGGGTTGTCGTGGTTGTTCAGCGGAGGTGCGGCCTCGGCGATTGCGCCGGTCGTCGTCGTGTCGGTGGGCGCGGCCCTCGTCTGGCGGGAGTTCGACGCCGAAGGGCCCCGTTCGGTGTTCGGTCTGCCTGCGAAACCGACAGTGCTCGCGTGGGCGCGCGTCCTCGGAGGTCTCACCCTCGTGGTCACCGGCCTCGGTGTCGTCGTCCTCGCTCAGGTGGACGTCGAGGCGCTGCGATCGTCGCTGCTCGCTGTCATCGTCACGTTGGTCGGGGCCGCCCTGCTGTCCGTGCCGTTGTGGATTCGCATGTGGAGAGCCCTCGAGACCGAGCGCGCGGCACGGGTCCGCACTGAGGAACGCGACGAGATCGCCTCGCATCTGCACGATTCCGTGTTGCAGACGTTGGCGCTGATCCAGAAACAGGCGGACAGTCCGCAGGAGGTCGTGCGGCTCGCGCGCAGCCAGGAACGTGAGTTGCGGCGCTGGCTCTTCGGCGGCGACGAAACTCCGCGTACGTCCCTGGCCGAAGCACTGCGCACCATCGCCGGGGAAGTGGAGGACCAGCGCGGCGTGTCCGTGGCTCCCGTGATCGTCGGCGACGTGGCGCCCGATGACGAGGACGTATCAGCGGAGGCATTCACAGCGGTGCTCGGTGCCACACGGGAAGCCCTTGTCAACGCAGCGAAGCACGCGCAAGTGGACAACATCGACCTGTTCGCAGAGGTCGAACCCCACGAGATCAGTGTGTTCGTCCGCGATCGCGGTGTCGGTTTCGACCCGGACGCGGTGCCGGAAGACCGGCATGGCCTGGCGCGGTCGATCACCGCGCGGATCGAGCGACGCGGTGGACGCACCGTGGTCAAGACCGCGCTCGGGAAGGGCACGGAGGTCCGCATTCATATGCCCCGATCCGGTGGGGGACACGCCACAGAGACGACCCCGCAGAGGGCAGGTACGGAGGAGGCGACCCTAGAGTGGGAGGCGACACAGCCCCACCACGAGGAGCAGCCCCAGTGAGTTCGACTTCGGCGACACCGTCCGAGATCTCCGAACCGACCCGGCGTTTCCGGGTTTTTCTCGTCGACGACCACGCGGTGTTCAGGTCCGGCGTCCGAGCCGAACTGGGACGCGAACAGGACATGGAGATCGTCGGTGAGGCCGGCGGTGTTGCGGAGGCTGTCGCAGGGATCGGCGCCGCGAAACCCGATGTGGTGCTGCTCGACGTGCACATGCCCGACGGTGGCGGTGTCGCAGTGCTCAGCCGTATCGATCCGGGGTCGGTGTGCCTGGCGCTGAGCGTGTCCGATGCCGCCGAGGACGTCATCGCGGTGATCAGGGCGGGAGCACGCGGCTACGTCACCAAGACGATCTCCGGCCCGGATCTCGCCGACGCGGTACGACGGGTGGCGGGGGGAGACGCGGTCTTCAGCCCACGCTTGGCCGGGTTCGTGCTGGATTCGTTCACCGGCAGGTCGACTGCGCCGGAGCCCCCGCTCGATCCCGAACTCGATTCACTGACTCCGCGCGAACTCGAGGTGCTGCGACTGCTCGCCCGCGGATACACGTACCGCGAGATTGCCGAGGAACTCGTGATCTCGGTGAAGACCGTCGAGACGCACGCGTCGAATGTGCTGCGCAAAACCCAGCAGTCCAACCGCAATGCGCTTACCCGGTGGGCGCATCGACGGCGTATCGACTGATAAAGGGCGGGGAGTCGGTCAAGCCCGTCAATGTGTGACGAGGCGTTCGGTGCTCCTCTCCGCGAGCGCTCGTGTCACGTTGTCGATGCCGGATCGGACGGTGGCGCCGTACCCGTCGTCGGCGAGGGCGTCGAGGTAGATCCGTGCTGCGGTGAGGTGCTCGGTAGCGGCATCGAAATTGCCCAGGCGGCGGTGATCGTCGGCAAGGTTGAGATGCAGCGACGGGTAGAACCCACGGATCTGCAGCGACGCGTGCTCCTGCTGCACTCGGGTGTCGTCGAGAGAATCGGCGGCCTCGAGTGCCCGGGCGTCCCACGTGAGGGAAATCGTGGCATCGTCGTAGAGATCGGCAAGGAAATGCGCGAGAGCGCAGCGGTGCAGCGCGTCGCCTTCGGGTCCGATTTCCTCCCACAGAGTTTCGAGACGGACACGCGCGGCGACGGTGTCGCCGGAGCGGCCCGTGGTGACGGCTTCGGTGATGGCGGCCATGGTCGGATCGGGTGTGGTCGGATCGGATGTGGTCATTGGGTCTCCTCGTGCTGGTTTCGCCGGGCTGACGAACAGTGGCACACGGCACCGACACGCTGCAGGGGATCAGGCCACGGCGGGGATCAGGCCACGAGGAACGCGATGACCAGCGCGATGACGAGCGCGATGAGGATGATCGCCCCCATCACCGCCATCGCCATGGGTGCATATGCGAGAACCTTCTCCTGCGTCGATTCCGGGAGGTCACCCTTGGGAATCAGACGGTCGAGTACAGAGGCCGGCCACGAGGACGGCGAGCCGGTGCCTCCGGCCCTCGGTGTCGTGGGCATGGTCAAAGGCTGATCCATGAACGAACTTCGGGGGCGTGTCTGGTCGTCGGCCGGAGTCGAACGTTGGGCCCAGGACGGAACGGTGCCGTCCTGGGACACGATGGGCCTGCCGCGGAGCACAGCCGGGTTTCCGCCTGGGCCGAGCACCACTTCGGTGAGGCGATTGCGTGCCTCGACCATCGTCGGCCTGCGTGCCGGGTCGGGTTCGAGCATGGCGAGCAGGGTGTCGGTGAGGAGCCCGGTTCTGGTCGGAGGGATGATCTCGGCACGGGCGACGCGGTGCAGGAGTGCGATCGAGTCCGCTTCGTAGCCGAACGGTGGCTGTCCCTCGATTGCGGTGTAGAGGGTGGCGCCGAGGGAGAACACGTCGCTCGCCTCGGTGGGATCGCTTCCCCGGGCGACCTCGGGTGCGAAATAGGCGGGGGTACCGATGATCACACTGGACGGATCGTTGTCGCCCTTGGCGCGGGCGATGCCGAAGTCGCTGATCTTCACGACGCCTGCGTCGTTGCCGCGTTCGGCGATGAGGATATTGCCCGGCTTGACATCGCGATGCACGATGCCTGCCTCGTGGGCGGCTGCGAGAGCATCGGCGACATCGGCACCGATCTGCGCGACCACGTACGGCGGCAAGATGTCGATCGCGTTCATGACCTGAGCGAGGCTGCGGGACGGCAGGTGCTCCATGACCAGCCACGGTTCGCCGTAGTGGAGTGCGACGTCGTACATGGAGATCGCATGCTCGTGGGTGAGCTGGGCGGCGACCCGGCCCTCGCGGAGAGCGAGCCTGCGGATCTCCTCGGCGGCGGCAGGGTCGAGATCTGCGGTGGAGATCACCTGCTTGACGGCCACGTTCCGCCCGAGTCGATTGTCGCGGGCGAGCCATACGGCGCCCATGCCTCCGCCACCGAGCTTGGAATCGAGTCGATATCGTCCGGCCACCAGGTGATCCGGACCGACGACCCTTCCCTCTCGTTCCCGTTCTGCCACCTCACGAGGGTAATCGATCCCGCCGGATACCTCGGCGGGTCGACGGATCACGGTGGGGGCGATCACTTGACGGCAGGTGCCGGCATCGGGTCTACTGGACAAGTTCGAAAATACGTTCGAATTCAATTCGGGCTGGGCCACGTCTTCCCCGTGGTCGGCAGGTCGTGAGCGAATGCGGCAGGCGGATGACAGGGGTGCATGTGGGTGAAGTGGCCGAATTTCCGGTCGATGAAGAAACGGTCGGCGACAGTGGAGGGCCGAGTAGAACGGAGCGGATCGAGGCGCTGAGGCGCCAGATCTCCGCGGTTCCGGCGAAAGGGGAGACCTCCGCGCCTGCTCCGGTGCACAGTCCGGTCGAGCGGGTGCTGCCGGTGCCCGAACCTCTCACCGAACTGCTCCCACGTGGAGGATTGGTTCGCGGCACCGTGGTGTCCGTGTCGGGGTCGGCATCGTTGCTGCTGGGCATGGTGGCGGCGGTGACCGCAGCGGGTGGGCACGCGGCCGTCATCGGTCAGCGGCGACTCGGATTGCTCGCGGCGGCGGAAATGGGAGCCCGGCTGAGCCGGGTGGCGATGATCCCCGACCCAGGGCCCGATCCGGTGGAGGTCGCGGCCGTGCTGCTCGATGGGCTGGACCTGGTGGTGCTCGGTTTGGGAGGAAGGTCGGTTCCGCCGTCGCGGACCCGCGTCGTCGCGGCTCGTGTGCGGAGCAAAGGTGCGGTCTTGGTGGTCACCGACGGGCGTTGGGACGGCGCGCAGGTGCGCCTCGAGGCACAGGTGAGTGGTTACGAAGGACTGACAGGACCGGGACGGGCGCGGTTGTGCGGTATCGGGTTGTCGGTGCGGGCCTCGGGACGTGCCGCCGGTCCCCGAACTGCGCGTATCGATGTCTGTGCCGAGTCCGATGGCGTGCGATGGGTATCCGGTGAGCGGCGGCGAACAGATGCGGTGTCGACCGTCGATTCCGTTCCGAACCTCGTGGTGGCCCAGTGATCAGGGATGATCCAGTGACCAGAGGTGGCCGGTCGACGTCGCGTGTCGTGGCGGTGTGGTGCCCGGACTGGCCCGCGGTGGCTGCGGCTGCGGCGGCAGGCATTCCTGCCACCACACCGATCGCTGTGGTGTCCGCGAATCGGGTGGTCGCATGTTCGGCGTCGGCCCGAGCGGCCGGTGTGGTCCGTGGCTCGGTGCGTCGTGAAGCTCAAGGAAGATGCCCTGAACTTCATGTGGCACAAAACGATCCGGATCGGGATGCTCGGCTCTTCGAGCCGGTGGTCGCGGCGATCGATGCGGCCGCTCCCGGCGCCGAGGTGCTGCGCCCGGGCCTCGTTGTACTCGCGGCGCGCGGCGTCGTGCGATGGTTCGGATCGGAAGAGGCCGCCGCAGAACGTCTCGTCGACGAGGTCGCTTCCGTGGGAGTGGAATGCCAGGTCGGTGTTGCCGACGAACTGTCCACCGCAGTGCTCGCTGCCCGTCGGGCTGCGTTGGTGTCGAGCGGCGACGGCCCTGCGTTCCTTGCTCCGCTGCCGATTTCTCAGTTGGCAGTGGAACCGGCGCTGGCTGCGCCGGAGCGTGCCGACCTGGTCGATCTGCTACGTCGGCTGGGGGTGCGCACGATCGGGGCGTTTGCGGCGCTGCCGGTATCCGATGTGGCGTCGAGGTTCGGCGCTGACGCAGTGGTGGCGCACCGGTGTGCGCGTGGACTACCCGAGCGTCCGCCGTCGGGACGTGCGGTGCCTCCCGATCTCACGGTGGGGCACGTGTGCGATCCCCCGATCGAGCGGGTGGACACCGCGGCGTTCCTCGGCCGGATGCTCGCCGAACTGTTGCACACCCGACTTGCTGCGGCCGGTGTGGCGTGCACGCGGCTCCTCGTGTCGGCCCACGCCGGCAGCGGTGAAGAACTGGCGCGGACGTGGCGTTGCGCCGGGCCGTTGACCCCCGAAGGGACCGCGGACCGGGTGCGCTGGCAACTCGACGGCTGGCTTACCGGACGCAGCGCCGATCGCGCCACCACTGGAATCACCATGTTGCGTCTCGAGCCCGTGGAAGTGGTGGATTCCGGCACTTTGCAGTTGGGCCTGTGGGGCGGTATCGGCGAGGAGGACGAACGGGCACGGAGGGCACTGGTCCGAGTGCAGGGTCTGCTCGGAGGTGATGCGGTCCGGGTGGGGGTGCTCAGCGGTGGACGCGGACCCGTTGAGCGAATCACTCTCGTCCCGGTGGGGGAAGAGGCGGTGCCCTCGTCGGATCCGGACGCGCCCTGGCCCGGACGGTTACCGCCCCCGGCCCCGGCCATGGTGATGCACGTGCCGCCGCCGATCGCGTTGGACGACGACGTGGGTGAGGAGGTGACGATCACCGAACGGGGTCTGCTCAGCGGTCGGCCGACGCAGTTGCGATGGGGAAGTCGCAGCTGGCAGGTGACCGGATGGGCGGGACCTTGGCCGGTGGACGAATACTGGTGGGATCCCGAGACCGCCCGCGACATCGCGCGACTGCAGGTGCAGCTCGATGGAGGCCGGGCCCTGCTGATCGTCCACGGAGCAGACGGGTGGAGTGTGGAGGGTGTCTACGACTGAGCAGACCGGCTGATTAGGCTGGATATCGTGGCTACCTCAGTGCTCACCGCGACGCCGAACGATGTCGCGATCGCCTACCGGGATTCGGCGCCTCGCAGAACTGCTGAGGGGGTGCCGGTCGTGCTGGTGCACGGCATGGGCGGCGACGCGCGCACCTGGGACGGGTTCACCCGGCGGCTCACCGCCGCCGGGCGCCGGGTGGTCGCTGTGGACCTGCGCGGACACGGCCGCAGCGCTCGCGCGACGTCGTACCGGTTCTCGGAGTTCGCCGCCGATATCGCAGGCCTGTGCGAGCACCTGGGTTTCGACACTGTGGATCTGGTGGGGCATTCCCTCGGTGGCCACGCCGGTTCGCTGGTGGCGCAGCAGCAGCCCGGGCTGGTGCGACGGCTCGTCCTGGAGGAGGCGCCGCTACCGTTGCGCGCGAGCGATCCGGTTCCCGAAGTTCCTGCGCACCGCCCGACGCCCGCCGAACTGTGGCACGCCGCCACCAGCATGGTGCTCAACCCGCGGGCAGTGTTCTCGTTCGACCGATCGATGATCGACTCCGTGGTATCTCAGTTCCACACGTCGAATCCGGTGTGGTGGGAACAACTTCCGTCGATGAAGTCTCCGACGATGCTGCTGCGCGGTGCGCGCCGTGGAAGCATGGTCGACCCGCGACTGCTCACCGAGGCCCTTGCGCTGCTTCCGGACGGTGTGGTGCGGGAGGTTCTGTGCGGACACAGTATCCATCGCGATCGGTCGGGAGAATTCGCGGCGACGGTGCTGCCCTTTCTCGCCGACTGACCATCCGGGTGTGGCGGTCTGCTCATTCGGTGGTGCTGTCGAGGGCGGTTGGCCAACCCGGTGTGAAGGGCTCGACCTCCGGCGCGGTGGTGAGGACGTCGCCAGGGAAGGCGAGCGGGTCGGACCGTTGGAATACGTCTGTGCAGTAGTCGACCAGCTGTCGGTCGACCGGATCGCGGGTATCGAAGAACCAGTCGTCGAAATCGACAGATTGTTCGATGGTCCATCCTTTCAGTGCGTTCCAATTCGGATGGGCAGTTCTCATATTGTGATCGAGTATTGGTACCACGTTCGGGGGATCGGTTCGGGTGACTGCGATAACCGTTATGCTGCTGCCCGGATCTCGCACGGTCCATGTATTTTGCGTGGGTTCGGCCGTGCCCGACCGATCTTCGCAGAAGGTGACGCGGGTGGTATCACGTCCCATCCGGTCGGTGAGTGCCCTGATGTCGATGATATGATTGTGAATGGTTCCGGTTCGGGGAAATGCCTGCGTAGTTTCGGGCACATTGTATGGCGCGGCGTCGACGAAGCCGGGATATGTGGAAGAGGCGCTTCCTGAACTGTAGTAGAAATCCTCCGACTCCTGGAACGCACGGACGGTCTGGATCTCAGGGGATTCCAAACTGACTCCAGGGCCGGCGGTCCATCGGTGCGAGAGGTTCTGTGCTTCGAAACCCGCAGTATCGGAGGGCTTCGATGGAATCCCTGGAGGGGGTTCGACCGGGGAGCATCCAACGCAAAGGAGAACTGCGCAGGTACCCGAAACTTTCACGATCCACTTCATGTGGAATTACCGGACAAAGTTGACGGTGGGCGCAACATCGCGGTAACTGATTAAATACTCCTCGTTGTAATTGTTCGAATAGTCAGTGCCGTATTCGGCATTCAGTGCAGTCGTGATCATCTTTCGAATTTCCTGAGTGGGGTGACTGAGGGGATCAGTGCGTTCTGTAGCTGGTGTTCCGTCGGCAGAGAGGATCCCCGCTGCGGCGAGATTCTCGACTGCGGACGGATGTGAGGGGATTCCATCTGTTTCGACAAGATAGCGCGTAATTCTCATATCGTTCTCCGCGGATATTGTCGAGTCGTTCAGCGTGAACGCGCTGTTCTCTGTGGGTGTTTCGGGAATAGTGAAGTGGTCGCGCACCATCGGGTTCAGCATGTCCATCGTCAAGCCGGCTGTAAAGTTTGCGGGAACGAACGATGCGATCGTGTTGCGCATCATCGTGTAGCCGGTGTCGTATGCCTGATTGCGGCGTTCCGCGACGAGATTCTGGATGTTCTCTTGGTCTCGGGTCTGTTCGAGGGCGGCATTGTAGATGCCGGTGTCGATCAGAGCCTGGATGTGGGCGGTGTTCCCGGCCGCGGCGGTATTCGGTGAAATCATGCCGTACTTGTCGGGTTCGACGAGGCTGCGCACGAACTCCCGGTCGTATGCTTCCTGGAACGTCAACGCACCACCCATGAATGTCGTGTTGGCATCGGCTCCGGTCGACATCAGTGAGAAGACGCGCTGAGCGTGGACGAACCGCTTGTCTCCGTCGTCGCTGGATTCGACTGCGCGCAAGGTCCATTCGCTGCTGTCCGTATCGATTCCGGCGAGGTGCGGGATGTAGCCGACAAGACCGCTGCTCATGGCGTGAAGCAGGGCAGGGTTCGCCTCACCCAGATCGGACGTGTCGGAACCGTGAACATCCATGAGCCGCTCGTAATTCTCGGCGTGCGAGATGTACTGCGCCAGTCCGAGTGCGGCGCGGTCGGCCTGGTCTCGCCGTGCGACCGTGTCGGCGTCATTCGGGTCGGTCGCACCGATGGCCTCATCCGTCATCCACGATGTCATTCGGCCGAGTGCTGCGCCGTCGTCCTCCCAGTCGTGGGTGAACAACGGGGTGAGGATGTCGTCGCGTTGGGTGTCAGCGATACCGTCGCCGTCGAGATCTCCGGTGAGGATTCGTGTGTTGACGTCATTGTTGCGGGTGGCCACATCGAGCAGGGGTTCGCCGAGACCGGCCGGTGCCGATCGTGACGTGGACGCGAACGGAGTGTGGTCCGGCGCATCGAACAAACCCACCTGTGTGGAGGCCGCCTGGACGAGTTCGACGCCGAGGCGCGATCCGGGTACCGCCTCGGACGCCGCGACGGCCGCCCAGAAATCGTTCTGCTGCCCCACCCGGCGGGCGTAGGTGCCGTCGGGATCCAGAAGGTGTTCGGCGTGTGCGGCTGCGGCTGCGCCGGGTACGGATTCGAGTCGTTCGCGTTCGAACGGCGACACGGATTCGAGGAATTCGCCGAGTGTCGTGGCAGCTGGTGTGGACGGCCTCAGTTGGGTCAGCGCTCGCACATCGTCCGGGAGTCGCTCCCAGCCGCCTTGTGCGCCGTCCGCGTCGAAGACCTGCTCGTGCGACACGATCAGAACACCCGAACTCAAGGCTTCCGCGGCAGCTACCGCCTGCGGCCCACCGTCGTCCGTGAGGGCGCGATGGAGGGCCAGGAATCCGTCGACACCGCCCTCCCGATACAGGTCTTCGAGGTACTGGACTGCTCCGGTGGGGAGCGTGCGGATCTCCTTCCCTGCCGCAAGGTCGGCGAGCGCAGAAGGATCGAGTCCTGCGGCCGTCAGGTTGGATAGCAGGCGGCCGACCTCCCCGTCGGTGAGCTCGCCGTCGTCGAACATCTTCCAGTCGCGCGCTGCTTCGTCCGGTGAGAAGGTGGCGGCTCGTGGTGTCACGTCTATCAGTTCGGAGACCGCCTGAACGATGAGCGCGGCATAGTGGTCGTCGATCTCTCCGAGGCCGACGAGGTGGGTGCGAATTGCGTCGGAGTGCTCCGCGGCCGTGCGCTCACCGGGTTCCGGATCAGCAGTCCCTCCGGTGACCGTACCGGAGTCGTCGACAGTGAAACCGGCACGTTCGGCGTCAGCAATCGCGTTGTGGACGGTGAGGATCATCCATGACAGCGACTCCTCCGCTCTGCGGATCAGCGCGGCCAGGGCTTCGAATTCGCCGATTACGGTGCCGATGTGCCGCTGTTCGTGGTCGAGGTGGCGTTCGCATGCCTCGGCTGCCCGACCCTCCCAGTGGTGCCACAGAGCCGACGAGACTCCGGAGAGTCGGGTGCGGGACGCGTCGAGGCCGGTGGCCGCGTCGTCGACGGCTTTCGCGCAGTCGGCGAGCACGGAAGGGGCCCAGCGTCGGGCGTGACCGAGCTGTGGGATCATTCAGGAACGGCCGCAGCGAGTTCCGCGGCCAAGTATGCGTCGGTGTGCTCGTAATCCGCACTGACGCGATCGAGGGTATCGGCCAACGACCACGCGCGATCGGCGATCATCGAGATCGCGCGCCGCATCGCGGCCTCGGTCGAGCCCAGCGCCGTCACCACTGCCGCGCCACCGGTAAATCCGTCGGCCGCTCCCGCGACCACCCCGCGTGTGTCGATGCGGCTGACAACCTCCGCATTCGAATCGAAAGAATGAGATACCACACGCATCTCGTCGATGTCGGCTCTGATGGTGTCTTCCATCATCTCCCCCCCCGGGCCGTTGACAGTGCGAACACGATAGCGCACACTCTGCGCCGAGCTCACGAGACGGTCCCTCCGACGCGGGCACTCTTCAGTCACTCGCCTCGGAGTGGACTGGCATACGATCGGGTCATGTCCTTGTCCTCGCCCGACCGGAAGCTTCTCGCGACCTCCGCTCTGTTCGTCGTCTCGCAGGCGAACATCGCCCGCGTCCTCGGTTCCACCGCGCTGACCGTCGGTACGGTGCAGACGACGTTCTCGGCATCGAAGTACCGGAAGATCCTCGATAGTCTCGGACCAGCCGAACTCTCCCGTTATCGGGAGCACTACTACTGGGACATGTTTCATCCGCTGACCTTCGCTGTGGCGTTGCGGGCCGGTGCGCGCGCACTCGACCACCATCGGCCGCTGTCGCCGGCCGTGCGCAGGATTCTGCTCACCGCGCCCGTGATCGCTGCGGCAGGCGATTACGCGGAGAATGTCGCCGGCCTGTACCTGCTCGACCACCGCGACAAGATCACCGACGACACGGTGCGCGCCGCATCCACGATCAGCGTCACCAAGTGGACGCTCGCCCTCGGCTGCCTCGCCTATCTGTCCCAGGGCTTCCTCAGGATCTGGACGCAGGCGGGGATCAGGCGACTGCGGCGCACCCGCTGACACCGTCGCCGCCCGACTTTCTTCGGATGTGCGGGCGGGACACAATGGCGGCGTGACCACCGCTGCCTCCACTTGTTCTGCGCTGTCCGCCGTCGACGAGCCTTTGCCCGGCACCACCGCGACAGCCCCCGGCTACGTATGCTTGGAGTTCCCGTCGGCTTGGGGGCGTGACGTGCTCGACGGCACTGCACTCGGTGCGGAGCTCGCAGCTGAACTCTCGGCCCGCGCGGATGCGGCCGGGGTGCGGATCATGTTCATCCGGCGTCCGGGCCGCGATGTCCCGCGACCGACGAAGACCGTCCTCCTCGCTCGTACCGAGCCGGGCAATGCGTGGTGCGAACGACTCGAGATCACCGACCCGGCGGAGTTACTCGATATCGTGCCGCGCGTGGTGGCCGGCCCCCCGCCGAGGCTGGGAGAGGCGGTGTCCGGCCCGACCGTACTCGTCTGCGCGCACGGAAAGCGCGACCAGTGTTGTGCGGTGCTCGGACGCCCTGTCGCGTCGGCGCTGAAGGAAGAATTCTCGGACGCGGTCTGGGAATGCTCGCACACCGGCGGGCACCGATTCGCTCCGTCGATGATCCTGCTGCCTACCGGTTACTCATACGGTCGTCTCGACGCCGAGCAGAGCGTCGAGGTGGTGCGCGCGGCCGTACGCGGTGAGGTTCCCGCGCTCGGTGCGCGTGGCCGCAGCACGTGGGGAGCAGCAGGTCAGGTTGCCGAACTCGCGGTACGGGGTGCTGTGGGCGACCTGTCGATCGATGCCTTCACCGTCGACGAGACCGGAACCGAACCGCTCGTGCGGCACCGTGACGGACGGGAATGGCGGGTCGACGTCGAGGTCAGGGAGCTCTCGGAGCGACCCGCGAGTTGCGGTGCCGCGCCCAAGCCAGTGCGGCCCGTGGTGGCCACGAAGCTCACGCAACTGTAGGAAGTTCGGCCGACGAACCTTTCAGTGCCCGAGCCCGAATTTCTCGTGGACCTTCTTCATCCACTGCGGAGCCCACCAGTTCGTCTCGCCCATCAGTTTGATCAGCGACGGCACCAGCAGCATGCGCACGACGGTCGCATCGATGATCAGGGCAATGATCATGCCGACACCGAGGAATCGCATGATCGACAATCCCGAGATGGTGAATGCTCCGGTCACCACGATCAGCAGCAGGGCCGCGGACGTGACCACACGTCCGGTGCGTGAGATGCCGTACTCGACGGCCTCGACAGTCGTTGCCCCTGCTGCACGCGCTTCGACCATGCGCGACATCAGGAAGACCTCGTAGTCGGTGGACAGCCCGAACACCACAGCAAGGATCAGCACGACGAATGTCGGCTCCAACTCGTTGGGCACCACATTGATCAGCGATGCGCCGTGCCCGAGCTGGAACACCCACGTGAGCACGCCGAAGGTCGCGGCGAGACTCAGACCTGCCATCAGCACGGCCTTGATCGGCAGTACCACCGATCCGAACGCGAGGAACAGCAGGATCAGGGTCGAAACCACCATGATCAGGACCATCCACGGCAGTGCGTCGGAGACCGCGGTATTGGCGTCGTCGACCAACGCCCGGCTGCCGCCGACGAGCAGTTCCGAGCCGTCCGGGACGGGGATCGACCGCAACTCGTCGGTGATCTCACTGGCCCTGTCGGTACCGTCCACGCCCTGTGCGTAGATGGCCTGCACCACGGCGACGTCGTCCTGCTGCCCGACGGTGACGACCTGCGAAATCCCCTCGATGCCTGCGACCTCACGCGACACGGTGCGGAGGGCATCGGCGTCGACGGCCTGTCCGCCGTCGTCGCGCAGGACGAGTGTCGGGCCGTTGCCCGTGCTCGGGAACTCGTCGAGAAGCGTCTGGGTCGCCGCGCGTGCGGCGCTGTCCTCGGGCAACGCGGTGTATTCGACCTCGCCGAACTGAGCTTTCAGGACCGGGGTGGCGAGGAACAGCAGGCCCGCGGTGATGGCGATTGCGATGAGGGCGGGTCGCTTCATCACCTTGTGTACGACGCTGCCCCAGAACTTGCGTGCACGGGCCTCGCTGCGTGTCGACGCCTCGCGATCCCAGGTCCACGCGTTGATGCGGTGCCCGAGGAGCGCCAACACGGCAGGCACCGCCGTCAGCGACAGGACGGCGGCACTGAACACCGAGGCCATCGCTCCGAGACCGAGCGATCGGAGGACAGCCTGTGGGAAGACGAGCATGCCCGCGAATGCGCAGATGAGCAGGGCCGCCGAGAACATCACGGTGCGGCCCGCCGTCAGCATCGTTCGTTTCGTCGCGGCAGCAGGATCGGATCCGGAGGCGAGTTCCTCGCGGTATCGGCTGACGATGAACAATCCGTAGTCGATCGCCAGCCCCAGGCCGATCAGTGAGGTGATATTGAGGGCGTACGACGACACTTCGGTGACCGTCGAGAGCAGCCGTAGCGTCGCGAGGGAGGAGAAGATGGCCAGCACCCCGACGAAGACGGGGACAGCCGCGGCTACGACACCGCCGAAGATGAGGACGAGCAGGATGAGCGTGATCGGAATCGCGATGGCCTCGGCCTTGACGAGATCGCGCTCGAGCGTGTGAGTGAACTCGATGGAGACGACGGTGTTGCCCGCGAACTGGGACTCGACGCCGGGCACCTCGAGTTTGTCGAGGGCCGATTGGAAGTCGGCCGACGTCACACCCGAGCTCGTGCCGAGCGTGATGGTGGCCGCCACGCTCTGCTGGTCTGTCGAGAGCAACAGCTGATTCGTCGGTGGCGGTGCCGTCCAGTAGGTCGTGATGGCCTCGGACGGATACTGCTCGTCGAACGCGGCGAGCGTCTGCTCGATGTCGGGCCGGATGTCGTCGACGGTCCTGCCCTCGGGGGCGGTGTACATCGCGATGATGTCGGCAGTCTGCGACCCGAACGTGTCGTAGATGATCTGCTGCGCCTGCATGGCTTCGCTGTCGGCGACGTAGTAGCCGGCGCTGGAGAGCTTGCCGAAGACACCGATGCCCCATGCACCTGCAACGAGAACGACGAGTAGGACGAGGGCGAGGACCCACCGGCTTCTTGTCACGACGATCTCGGCCCAGCGATTCATACGTTCTCCCGGTCTGCTCGGTGTTGCCGAACGGCAACTGTAATCGCGAGCAGGACGCAGGTGATCGTCGGTGGGGCGGAGAAGAGAGGCGGACCGGCGCGTCGGGTGCCTCACGGCACGGGGCGCAACGTGGTTCCAGCCGGACGGTATTCCACGAAGGCAATTCACATTGGCTCCGGGGCGTACCGGCGCGCCGATCCGAATGGGTCAACGCGGTCGCGCGAGGATCTATTCCGGAGCCTCCACTGTGCGACGAGGCCCACACGCGGTCACCCGCTGTGGTCCTCTGCGCTGTGCCTCGCGCTGCCGTGGGCCGAGCCGAGAGGAAGGACGCCCACCTGATCGACTTCCTCGGCGCCGACGACCACGAACTGGCCCATCATGCCGTCGTCCTCGTGCCGGAGCAGATGGCAGTGGTACATGTACGGAACGTCGGGGTCGGCGTGGTCGCCGAACCGCATGAGCAGTCGCACAGTGGCGCCGGGCGGGACGTAGACGGTGTCCTTCCTGCCGGTCAGCGTCGGATGGTCGGCAGGCATCCCGGTCGCCTCGACGACCTGGAACTGCACGTCGTGGATGTGGAAGTTGTGGACCATCCCGCTGATGTTGGTCACCTCCCACAATTCGGTGGTGCCGGCAACGACGACCTCGTCGATGCGGTTCATGTCCATCGGAAGGCCGTTGATCTCGGTTGCGCTGGTGAGGTCGAAGGTGCGCGTGACGGTCGGTTCGCCGAGATCGTCCAGCGTCGCCAGTGGTGCCGGGACCAGTTCGTTCGGTTCGAGAGTGTCGGCGGCGCGCAGTTCGAGAACGTCGACGCTGTCGTCTCCGCCCGAGAATCGGGTCTGCCAGAAATCGGCGCGTAGATCGGGTGGGGTACTGCGGAGCACGTTCCGGGTTCCGGCGGGCGCCTCGACGACGATCTCGGCTCGTTCGCCGGGGGAGAGTTGAAGACTGCGGAGTGTCACCGGTGCCTCCAATAGTCCGCCATCGGTGCCGATCAGACGGAACGGCAGACCGGTGTCGAACGAGAAGTTGTAGATCCGCGCGTTCGATGCGTTGAGCAGCCGCAGCCGGATGCGTTCGGTCGTCACGTCCAGGAAAGCGCCGGGCGTGCCATTGACGAGGATTTCGTCGCCCAGGGTTCCGACGTTGGCGAACATCGTGTTGTCCTCGTCGAGCCGGGTGCCGTCGAACTTCTTGTCCTGCACGATGATCGGAAGGTCATCGATGCCGTACCGATGGGGAAGTTCGGGGCCGCTCGCCTCGTCGAGGAGGAACATGCCTGCGAGACCGCGGTACACGTGCGCTGCCGTGGAGCCGTGCAGGTGCGGATGATACCAGAGCGTCGCAGCAGGTTGATCGATCGTCCAGTGCGGCGACCACGTGGCACCGGGTTCGATTCTCTGGTGGGGACCTCCGTCCATTGCGGCGGGAAGGTGCATTCCGTGCCAGTGCAGGGTGCTCGTCTCGCCGATCTCGTTCGTCACGTTCACGCGGATGTTCTCACCGCGCGTGGCGCGCAGTGTCGGGCCGAGGTAGTTGCCGTTCACACCCCAGGTCTCCGTTTCGGGGCCGTGCCCGAGGTCGCTGGTACCGCGCTGCAGGGTCAGGTCGAACACGCGGGTGCCGTCATCGGCCACCGTGCTGTCGGCGAGTGGAGGAACATGCAGCGGCCGGTCGAATGCCACCTGTCCTGTCGTGTCGATCGAGGCTGTGTTCCAGAAGAAGAGCCCGGCACCCGCCGCGCCGAGAATCAGCGCCACGCCGAGGGCGAACAGGGCCGACACGATCCGCACCAGTAGTTTCACGTGCTTGATCGTGGTCGTCCGAGACCGGGAGCACATCAGGTCCGGAGCCTGATCTTCGACTGGGGGAGAACCCTCGGTCCTCGTCCGACTCCGCCTCAATTACAGGAGAAGCTCTTCTGTAATTGAGGCGGAGTCGCTACCGTGCATGGCAGGACCGAATCCTTCGGAGGGAGAAGATGATGCGTGCTGCTGGGTTGCGAGATGGAAGGGTCGAAACCCGGGTCGTCGACGATTCAGTATCCGGATCGGGCGAACTCCTCGTCCGATCTCTGGCGTGTCGCATCTGCGCATCGGGCCTACATTTCGACGCAAAGGACTGTCGATGAGCGATGTCGAGGAACTGCGCGAGATGGTCGCCGCGCTGGCCGCCGAGGTTCGCGCGCTCAGTGACCAGGTCGAGATCATGCAGCTGGTCGCCCAGTACGGACCCGCGGTCGACAGCGGGTCAGGGGAGGCGGCGGCTGCACTCTGGACCGACGACGGTATCTTCGACGCCGTTCCGCAGCGGCGGATGCGCGGGCACGAGGAGATCGTCGGCATGGTTCACGGCGACGGCCACCAGAGCCTGCTCCGAGACGGATGCGGTCATGTCCTGACCGTGCCGCACATCGTGGTCGACGGTGACCACGCCACCGGCCGTAGCTACGCGCTCAACATCCGCTGGGATGCCGACGCCGACCGATTCTGGGTGGCGCGAGTCTCTGCGAACAGTTGGCGTTGGGTGCGTACGCCGAAAGGTTGGCGGATCGAGGAACGGATCAACGCCAATCTCGACGGCACCGCCGAACACCGGGAGATGCTCACCCCGTCCACCGAAAGCGACTGAACGATGACGACAGACTTGGCAGGCAAGTACGGGCACTGGGGCATCGTCGTCGGCGGTTCCGACGGGATCGGTGCCGCGTTCGCTCACGGCATGGCAGGCCGGGGCATGAACGTTGTGCTGGTGGCACGACGAACAACCGTGTTGGAGGAGTGCGCCACCGAAATCCGAGCGCGGCACGGTGTCGAGGTGCGCACGGTCGCGCTCGACATGAGCACTTCCGACGCTCCGGCACGGCTCGAAACCGCGACAGCCGATCTCGGAATCGGGCTGTTCGTCTACAACGCAGGAAGTGACGATCGCAGTAGCGCGTTCCTCGACAAGGATCTCGATACCCACCTGTCGCTGGTCCATCGCAATTGCACGAGTGTGCTCGAAACGACCTACAGGTTCGGCGGCCCGATGGTGGCGCGGGGTCGGGGGGCCGTCGTCCTCGTGACCTCAGGTGCCGCATGGGTCGGGGGCCCCACCCTCGCGACCTACGGTGCAACGAAGGCGTTCGATCTCATCCTTGCGGAAAGTCTGTGGGCCGAGTGGCGCGGTAGCGGGGTCGATGTTCTGGGACTCGTACTCGGCGCGACCGACACCCCGTCGATGCATCGAGCGCTCGGCGCTGCGGGTGAAGCGCGCCGCGATCTGGCAGACCCCCACGACGTCGCGGAGGAAGCGCTCGAGCACCTGTCCGATGGACCCACGTGGATCTGCGGTGCCGACAACCCGACCGGCGGCTCACCGTTCGGCGCCTTGGGCCGCCGCGACGCAGTGCTCGCACTGAGCCGGAGTCTGGGTGTGAGCGACAAATAGGACGTCCGGAACACCTCCGGTGCGTCCTTGTCTCGATGACGGCGCCGCGCGGCGATAGGGTTCTATCCATGCGCATTCACCTGGGACCCGGTCACGATGATCACCTTGCGACCGCGATCGTCGACGGCGGTGCCGCGCTCGCCGAGTTCGACGACGCCGACGCACTGGTGTGGGACGGTGGTCCCGACGATTTCCCGAAGAATTTGCCCGATCACATCCGTTGGGTGCAGCTCACCTACGCAGGCATCGAGCCGTTCTTCCGGGCCGGGCTGATCGACGACCGGCGCATCTGGGCGAATGCCTCGGGCGTGTACGCCGACAACGTCGCCGAATACGCCGTCGGGGGGCTGCTCGTAGGGTTGCGCCAGTTCCACACGTCACTCGGAGCGACGAGCTGGCGGAAAGACGAGATCGATCCGCGGGTCCGGACGCTCCACGGGTCGACCGTGGCAATCGTGGGAGCCGGTGGGATCGGCCGCGCCATGATCCCGCGGTTGCACGCTCTCGGTGTGGAAGTGGTGGCGGTCAACCGTTCGGGTCGGCCGGTCGACGGAGCGAAGGTGACACTGCCGTCGAGTCGCACCGCGGAAGTGTGGTCCATGGCCGATCACTTCGTGATTGCGGCTCCGGCAACCGAGGACACCGATCGGCTCGTCGACGCCGCTGTGCTCGAGGCGATGCCTGACACTGCATGGCTCGTCAACGTTGCGCGCGGCAACCTGGTCGACACGGATGCACTCGTCGACGCGATGCGCGCGGAGAAGATCGCAGGGGCGGTCCTCGACGTGACCGAACCCGAGCCCCTGCCCGATGGACACCCGCTGTGGGATCTCGACAACGTCGTGATCACCCCGCACATTGCGAACACTCGAAGCGGTCTGACCGCGGCGTTCGCGCCGACGCTGCGTGAGAACGTGCGCAGGTTCATTGCGGGGGAGGAGCTGCTCGCTCGGGTCGAGCCGAGCGCCGGGTACTGAGAGTCAACTGAACCTTCCTCCTGCCCCACGGGTTTCCGTTGGTCGTGAACGTGCAGAAACCCTTGGAACTGGAGGAAAGACCAGAGCGCGATTCGATCAGCGTGTGTATTCAAGGTTGAACAACTTCTTCGACCACAAGTACCCGCCGAGGGCGATCAGCGCGCACCAGCCGAGCGCGATCCACCCGTGGTTTCCGATCGGGGTGCCCATCAGCAGACCGCGCAAGGTTTCGATGATCGAGGTGAACGGCTGGTACTCGGCGAACCACCGCAGCCCCGCGGGCATGGAGTCGGTGGGGACGAACCCGCTGCCGAGGAAGGGCAGTAGGATCAGCGGCATCCCGACATTGCTCGAGGCCTCGACGCTCTTGCTCGCCAGCCCGAGCGCGACCGAGAGCCAGATGAGCGCGAACGCCACCACGATCAGGAAGCCGGCCGTGGTGAGCCATTCGCCCGGTCCGGCCGTGGGCCGGAAGCCGATGAGCAGCGCGACACCGAGGACGGCCGCGATACTGAGCATGGTCTGGACGAGGCTGCCGAGCACATGTCCGGTCAGCACCGAGACGCGGGCGATGTGCATGGTGCGGAACCGGGCGATGATGCCTTCGGTCATGTCCATCGCGACAGAAATTGCGGTTCCTTGGACCGCGGCGGCGATGGTCATCAGGATGATTGCGGGCGTGACATAGTTGACGTATTCGGCTCGGCCACTGGATGTTCCGTCTATCCCAGCACCGAGTGTGCCGCCGAACACGTAGACGAACAGCAGCAGGAACACGATCGGCATCCCGATGAGCGTTACGGTCATCGAAGGATATCGTTGCATGTGCCTGAGGTTGCGACGCAGCATCGTTGCCGAGTCACGCAAGGGATGGAACGAGAGATCGGCGGGGGTCTTCCCGGTAAGTGTTGGAGTACTCATCAGTGGGTCACCTTGTCGTTGAGGGCACTGTCGTCGAGGGTGCCGCCGGTGAATGCGAGGAAGACGTCGTCGAGATCGGGTGTGTGTACGGACAGTTCCTCGACGTCGATGGATTCGTCGTCGAGACGGTCGATCAGGGTTTTGAGGGAGCGCATGCTGCCGTCCCCGGGCACCCGCAGGGCGAGCGCGTCCTGCTCATGGGAGGCCTGGTCGAGGATGCGTTCGGCCTTGTCGAGGTTGCTCGGGTCGGCGAATCGCAGGCGGACGTGGCTACCGGGAATGCGGCGTTTGAGCTCGTCGGGGGTGCCTTCTGCGACCAGCCTGCCGTTGTCGAGGACCGCGATCCGATCGGACAGTTCGTCCGCTTCTTCGAGATACTGAGTGGTCAGGAAGACGGTGACCCCGGTGGACACGAGGTTGCGGACGATCTTCCACATGCTCCGGCGACTGCGCGGGTCCAGGCCGGTGGTCGGTTCGTCGAGGAAGATCACTTGCGGACTGCCGACCAGGGTCATCGCGAGGTCGAGTCGCCTCCGCATCCCGCCCGAATAGGTCGATGCCGGCTTTCCGGCCGCGTCGATCAGGTCGAACTGTTCGAGCAGCTGGGCCACGACTTGTCGCCCGGTGCTGCGAGAGAGGTGCTGCAGGTTTGCCATCAACTGCAGGTTCTCCCGTCCGGTCATCAGGTTGTCGACCGCTGAGAATTGACCGGTGACGCCGATCGCGGCTCGGACCGCGTCGGGTTCGTGGGCGACGTCGTGGCCCGTGATGCTGACGTACCCGGCGTCGGCGTTGATCAGGGTGGACAGGATCTGGACCGTGGTGGTTTTGCCTGCACCGTTGGCGCCCAGCAGGGAGAACACTGTTCCCTGCGGCACGGTGAGGTCGATGCCGTCCAGTACGACGTGGTCTCCGAACGACTTGCGTAGCCCGGTCACCTCGATTGCGGGTACGGAATGTGTGGTGGTCATGGGTACTCCCTCGATGTGTGAGCTGGATCAGGAACGGCGGGCCGTGATGCTTCCGAACGAGGTGTGAGCGTGAACCTCGACGGTCGCGTCGGAGGGTTCGGGTGCGGTGGCGTCGTCGAGCAGGTTGTGTACCTGCCCGAATCCGGTGTTCACGTCCAGCCATGCAGCGGTGCCCTCGGCAATACCGATCTCCAGATCACCCATTGCGGTGCCGAGTTCGACCGAGCCGTGGACGATCTCGCCGAGGCGGATGCTGCCGTTGGACGTCTTCGCCTCGACATGTGCGGTGGCCCGGTCGATCGAAATGTCTCCGTTCGCCGAGCGCACCCGGACGTCGCCGGTGACCTCGCCGATCACGGTGTCTCCGTTGTTGTTCTTCACGATTGCGGAGCCGTCGATCTCACCGACGCGGATTTCTCCTGTGCCGGTACGGATCTCGGCGTTCCCCGCGACACGGTCGGCGGTGATGTGACCGGCCGAGGTGTCGGCGCGCAGCGGGCCGGTCTGCTCGAGCCGGGCATTCCCTGCGGAGGTCGTGAATCGGCACTCCCCGAGCCGACCTGTGGCACTGAGGTTCCCCACTTGCACCTCACCGGACAGCCGTGAATCGCTGGGTAGGTCGATGGAGATCTCGACTGATCGGGTCTTGTTGGAGAAGTCGAAGAGGCGTGCCTTCGGCCCCGTGATCCGGAGCGCGCCGTGCTCGAGGTCGATGCGGACTCGTTGCGCGGCCTGCACGTCCGACTCATCTGATTCGTTGCTCGGGCGGACATCGACGGCGGTGTCGGTGCGGTCGCTCGCAGTGATCCGTACGTTGCCGACGCTGAGTTCGACCGTGACGGAGATCGGTTCCGGTGTCTCGAAAGTGGGCATAGGTGTCCCCTGGTCATAGGTGGGTGAAGCATGTCCGCAGGCCGGAGATGCGGTGTGGTGGTAGTGGTGCGGTCAGCGAACCCAACCGGTGAAGCGTTGCTTGGTCGGTCTGCTCCGGATGTCGGTGTGCTGGTCGCGGCTCGGTTGCTGTAGCGCGGACGATGCAGCGCGGACCAGCCAGGCGTTGACCGAGCGGCCTTCCTCGGCCGCGGCCTCTTCGACTGCGGTCTTGAGTTGCTCGGGGAGACGCACATTGATCCGCGCGGTCGGCCCGTCTTCGGGGATCGGCGCACTGCTCGCCGGTGCCGAGGTCTCGTCGGCCACGGTTACCTGTTCGGCGGGAGGTGCGGTGACGACGAATTGCGGATCGCGGCCGCGGAGTCGTAGTTCCACCGAGCCGGGAGCCAGGTCGAGGGTGATCTCGTCGGCGGCGGCGGACAGTGCTTCGAGGATGGTCATCCGGATTGCCGATTCGAGAGATCCTGTCAGGCGCTCGACCAGTGCCCGGGATTCGTCGCCGCCGGCTTCGGCGAGGGTGGCGAATTCGCGTCCGAGATTGTTCACGTACGAGTTCAAATCCATGATGCCAGTGTGGCACACGCTTGGCACCAGGGAAATGGTTTATGGCTCATTTTGGCATCAATTTGGCTCGCTCCTACTATTCGAACATGTGTACGATAGGAATGTCGGTGTCGCGGGAGGTGAAGATGGGGTGGAACAACGGTCCGCCGACCTGGTCGGAGATGGAACGTGTCCTGTCCGGCCGCTCCGCTCCGATGCATCCGGGCGACGGCAACGACGCCCCTGCCTGGTCCCGTACTCGCCCCGGCTACGAGGGGAAGGTGCAGCTGCCGCGCGGCCCCGTCGTGCCGTACGCCGAGCTGCACTCGCACTCGGCGTACAGCTTCCTCGACGGCGCCTCTACGCCCGAAGAACTCGTCGAAGAGGCTGTTCGTCTCGGCCTCGATGCCCTCGCGCTCACCGACCACGACGGCCTCTACGGCGTCGTGCGGTTTGCGGAGGCCGCGCGGGAACTCGGCATGCGCACCGTGTTCGGAGCCGAACTCGGTCTCGACGACGCGCACCTGCTGGTCCTCGCGCGTGGCAGCGAAGGGTACAGGCGCCTGTCGCGACAGATCGCCGCCGCGCACCTGGCGGGCGGGGAGAAGAACAAGCCCCGCTACGACTACGACGCACTCACCGACGCTGCCTGCGGACATTGGCAGATCCTCACCGGATGCCGCAGGGGGCATGTACGGCAGGCCCTCGACGCGGACGGCCCCGATGGCGCCGACCGTGCGCTGCGCGAACTCGTCGACCGCTTCGGAACCGAGCGCGTCACCGTCGAACTCGCCTGGCATGGCCTGCCCGACGACCATGAACGCAACACCGTCCTCGCGGAACTTGCCGGACTATACGGACTTTCGTGCGTGGCGAGTACCGCTGCGCACTTCTCCGTTCCGGGCAGGCGACGGCTCGCGATGGCCATGGCGGCGATCTCCGACCGGCAGAGCCTCGACGCCGCTGCGGGCAGACTGCCCCCGGTCGGCGGCGGCCACCTGCGATCGGGCGCGGAGATGGCACGTCTGTTCGGGGCGTTTCCCGGTGTTGTGCAGGCCGCCGCTGACCTCGGCCGCGAATGCGCCTTCGACCTGAGCCTCATCGCACCGAAACTGCCGCCGTTCGATGTACCCGACGGACACACAGAGCAGTCATGGCTTCGCGAACTCACCTACGGCGGAGCCCTGCGCCGATACGGACCCCCGGAACGCTACCGGGACGCCTACCGGCAGATCGAACACGAACTCGCCATCATCGAGCAACTGGGTTTTCCGGGATACTTCCTCGTCGTCCACGACATCGTGCAGTTCTGTAAGAGCAACGACATCCTTTGTCAGGGAAGAGGTTCTGCGGCGAATTCTGCCGTGTGCTATGCGATCGGCATCACCAACGTCGATCCCGTCCGCAACGGTCTGTTGTTCGAAAGGTTCCTGTCGCCGGAACGTGACGGCCCACCGGATATCGATCTCGACATCGAATCCGACCGCCGTGAAGAGGCCATCCAGCACGTCTACGAGAAATACGGGCGCACCCATGCCGCGCAGGTGGCCAACGTCATCACCTACCGTGGCAAGTCCGCGGTGCGCGACATGGCGCGGGCGCTCGGCTATGCGCAGGGCCAGCAGGACGCGTGGAGCAAGCAGGTCAGCCGCTGGGGCGGAGTGGGCCCCGGATCCGAGACCGCGACCGCGACCGATATCCCCGATCCGGTGCTTCGGCTCGCAGCCCAGATCGAGGGTCTGCCGCGACACCTCGGGATCCACTCGGGCGGGATGGTGATCTGCGACCGTCCCGTCGCCGATGTCGTCCCCGTCGAATGGGCACGGATGGCCGGTCGCACCGTCCTGCAATGGGACAAGGACGACTGCGCCGCCGCCGGACTGGTCAAATTCGATCTGCTCGGCCTCGGCATGCTCTCTGCGCTGCACTACATGATCGACCTCGTCGCCGAACACGAAGGCATCCCCGTCGATCTCGCGCAGCTCGATCTGTCGGAGGACGCCGTCTACGAGATGCTGCGCCGCGCGGATTCCGTCGGCGTGTTCCAGGTGGAGTCGCGCGCGCAGATGGCGACACTGCCACGGCTGAAACCGCGGCACTTCTACGATCTCGTCATCGAGGTGGCGCTGATCCGCCCCGGACCCATCCAGGGCGGATCCGTGCACCCGTACATCCGGCGGCGCAACGGCCTCGAACCCGTCGTCTACGACCATCCGTGCCTCGAGAAAACGCTCGAACGCACTCTCGGGATCCCGCTGTTCCAAGAACAATTGATGCAGATGGCCGTCGATGTCGCCGGTTTCACCGCTGCGGAAGCCGACCAGCTGCGTCGCGCGATGGGGTCGAAGAGATCCCCGGAGAAGATGGAACGTCTGCGCGCGCGGTTCTATCAGGGCATGCGAGAGCTGCACGGACTGACAGGGGAGGTCGCCGATCGCATCTACGAAAAGCTGTACGCCTTCGCGAATTTCGGATTTCCCGAAAGCCATTCGCAGAGTTTCGCCTCGCTGGTGTTCTATTCGTCCTGGTTCAAACTGCATCACCCCGCGGCATTCTGTGCGGGTCTGCTCCGAGCTCAGCCGATGGGTTTCTACTCGCCGCAATCGTTGGTAGCCGACGCCCGGCGACACGGTGTCGTGGTGCACGGACCGGACGTCAACGCGAGCCTTGCCCACGCCACCGTCGAGAATCGAGGCCAGGAAGTGCGCCTCGGGCTGGGGGAGGTGCGACACATCGGCGACGATCTTGCCGCACGCATCATCGAGGAACGACAGGCACACGGCCGGTACCTCTCCCTGCTCGACCTGACCGCCCGCATCGAACTCTCCACGGCTGCGACCGAAGCCCTCGCGACGGCCGGTGCATTGTCGAGTTTCGGCGTCACCAGGCGAGAAGCGCTGTGGGCGGCCGGTCCGGCATCGACGCAACGCGCGGGCCGGCTGCCGGGCATCGGTGCGTCCGCCCCGGCCCCCACCCTGCCCGGCATGAGCGATGTCGAGCTCGCCGCCGCCGACGTGTGGGCCACCGGAGTCTCACCGGACAGCTATCCGACGCAGTTTCTGCGCGACCGGCTCGACGCGCTGGGGGTGATCCCCGCGTCGCGCTTGCTGCAGATCCCGGACGGGACTCGGGTGCTCGTCGGCGGTGCTGTCACCCATCGGCAGCGTCCGGCGACCGCAGCCGGTGTCACCTTTCTCAACCTCGAGGACGAGACCGGCATGGTGAATGTGGTGTGCTCGGTGGGGTTGTGGGCGAGATACCGGACCCTCGCACACACTGCCCCCGCGCTGTTGGTGCGCGGACGAGTCCAGAACGCGGACGGTGTCGTGACGGTGCTGGCCGACCGACTGCAGCAGATGGATCTACGGACACCGGTGAAATCCCGCGACTTTCGATAGCATCGCGCCCCATGAGACGCCTGCTGATGGTTGCGCTCCTCGCGCTGGTCGCGCTCGTCGCCGCTGCGTGCGGTGAGGGAGGTGACGGTGGCTCGGGGCCGATGAGGGATTCGGGACCTGCGATGGATTCGGGGCCTGCAATGTCGGAATCTGCGCCGGCGCTCACCGACGGCGCCCGTTCCTCGTCGCCCGCAGACGAGGCAGAGCCGGACCGGAAGGAGGTCGTGACCGGACGTATCATGCTCACCGCGGACGATCCCGTCGCAGCCGGTCGCGAGGTGGTCACCATCGTGGAAGACTCTGACGGCCGTATCGATTCGATCACCGAACGACCCGAGTCGAGCAGTGTGCTCACCGTCCGTGTCCCTGTGGACGGGCTCGACGCCGTGATCGACGACGTGCGGCAGCTCGGACGCGTCACGAGCCTGACCACGAGCCGCGACGACGTCACCCTGCAGTACACCGACCTCGAGGCGCGCGTCGGCGCGCTCCGCGCCTCGGTCGACCGGCTGCGTACTCTCATCGAGTCGGCCGACAACACAGCCGACATCATCGAAGCGGAGAACGCCCTTGCCGAGCGGCAGGCCGACCTCGACAGCCTCGAAGCCCAGCGTCGGCAGCTGGCCGACATGGTCGACCTGTCGACTCTCACCGTCGACATCAGCACACAGCAGCGCCCGTCGGACAGTGACAGTTTCTGGGACGGCATCGTCGAGGGGTGGAACGGCCTGTGGGCGACCCTGGGGGCCGCGGTGGTCGCAGCGGGTATCGCGCTACCGTGGTTGGCGTTCCTGATCGTGTGCGCCGGAATCATCTACCTGGTGGTCCGGTGGATCGCCCGATCGGGACGGTCTTCCGCCGGAAATCCCGGCGAGGCCCCCGACGAGAGGACCGACAACGATGCGTGAAGTCGATCTGGCTGCACTGGAAACCGCACTCGCCGAGGGTGCGCCCGTCATCGACGTGCGCGAACTCGACGAGTACATCCAGGTGCGGGTTCCTGGCGTGACGCACATACCGCTCAGCGAGTTCGTGGCACGGGTCGAGGAGATCCCCGCGGCCGAGACCGTGTACATCATCTGTGCGGTGGGGGGACGCAGCCTGCAGGCCGCCGACTATCTGTCCGGTCGCGGCATCAACGCCGTCTCCGTTGCCGGTGGCACCGACGGCTGGCAGCAGTCGGGCCGCCCCGTCGAGAGTGGTGCCTGAGCGTCAGTGCAGGTCCGGTGTGGGCAGTGCGTTCGACATGCGTGATCGCCGCCTCCCGCTCCTTGCCGGTGCCTGCGCTGTAGTCGTTCTGGTGCTGACGGCATGCACCGCCGAGAGCGGTACTGCAGTGGCGGGATCCTCGACGGCATCTCCGCAGATCACGGAGAACACCTCGACCTCGATCGGCACCACAACGGCCACCGAAGCCGATCAGCAGCCGTATCGTGCAGAGACCCTTCTCGTGTCCGGATCGACCGATCGCGTCGACTATGCCGTCGAGATCCCCCAGATCGGTGGCGGGGACCCCGCGGTCGTCGACGAGTTCAACGAGTCCATGCAGGCCGCGTTGCAGGACCTGATCGACGGCCGCGGGACCGAGCGCTACACGCTCGCCACGGGCACACAGGAGGTGACCCGGATCGGTGAGCATGTCGTCGCCGGACTGTTGATCACGTCCTACAACATGAATCCACCCGGCGCGCACCCCACAGCACTCGTGTCCACCGTTGTTGTCGACACCGACAACGCCACCCCCGTCACGCTGCAGGACCTGTTCCCGGACCTGCAGGCCGGACTCGACCGATTGTCCGAGCAGTCGGCGCTGCTCCTTCCGGAGACCGCGGCCGGTCCGGACTACGTCCGCGAGGGCATCGCACCCGAGGAGAACAACTTCGCCGACTGGCTCCCGACGCCCGAGGGTATGCAGATCCGGTTCGGCGATTATCAAGTGGGCCCGCACGCCATCGGACTCGTGGACATCACCGTTCCCTGGGACGAACTGGCCGATGTCATGGATCGGGCGATTCTGCCGGTGGTCAGCAGCTGAAACAGACCGGTCAGACTGCGCCGTCGAACCCGTGCTGGCGCCACGCCTCGTAGGCCACCACCGCGGCGGCGTTCGACAGGTTCAGCGAGCGGCGTCCGGGCAACATCGGAATGCGGACCTGTGTGGTGACATGCGGATCGGCGAGCACCTCGCCGGACAGCCCGGTCGGTTCGGGACCGAACAACAGGACGTCGCCCGAGCGGTACTCGATGTCGGCGTAGCTGGTCGTGGCGTGCGCCGTGAACGCGAAGACACGCTCCGGTTTCAGTGCTTCCCACGCCGCCTGCAGATCGGCATGCACCGTCACCGACGCCAGATCGTGGTAGTCGAGCCCGGCCCGCCGCAGCTTCGGCTCGGACAGATCGAATCCGAGGGGCTCCACGAGGTGCAGCTCGTCGCCGGTCGCGGCGACCATCCTGATCGCATTACCCGTATTCGGGGGGATACAGGGCTCATGGAACATCACTCGGAACACTCGTTCCAGCTTGCCAGCCGGTTCGAGACCGGACACACGCGGGGGGATGCGGCCTCGGCCGAGAGCTGTTTGAATCGGACGGGCAGACGCACAGCGAGACCGCGGAGGCGAACCATCGCGATGACACGCACATACGGGGTTCGTCTGGCTCCGCGCGACGCCCTCCACGTGTTCGTCGAGGAGGCGAACCCAGAAGACCCACCTGCGGTAATGCTGAGTTTCTATGTGTGCGACACGGAACAGGACGCGAATCCGATCGGCACCAACGCCGAGGCGGTGACCTGGTTCCTCGATCGGCTGGAACGGACGCCGGCGCTTCGTCGCCGCCTGCATCGAGTTCCCGCCGATCTCGACTACCCGTACTGGGTCGAGGCGGACGTCGACCCCGAGCACCACATTCGCTTCACGACGGTCGGCCACACCTCCCGCACCGAACTGCACAGGCGCCTGGCGTCGATGAAGGAGGCGCCCCTCGACCTGACAAGGCCACCCTGGGAGGTGCATGTCCTGACCGATGTCAGCGGGGTCGACGAGCTCCCTGCGGCGTCGACCATCGTCGCGTTGCGAATACACCATTCGCTCACCGACGGACTGGGAGCAGCCGAGATCGCCCGCGCGTTGTTCGACGATCCGGACGCGAAGCCGGCAGGCACCGAGGCGCTCTCCTCGGTTCCCGGTGTGGTCCGGGCGGTATCGGCACTGCCGTTCCGGTTCGTGCGGATGGTACCTGCTGTGCTCGCTGCGCTCCGCGCGCGGAAGGCGCTGACCACGCTGACCGCAGCGGGAACGATCACCCCACCGGCGCCGTGCCGTCCACGAACGCGTTTCGATACCGGTGGCAGCGGGTCGCGGCAGTTCGGCCGGGTCCGCATGGATCTGCGCGACGTCCGGGCCGTCGCTCGCTCCACCGGAACATCCGTCAACGATGTGATCCTGTCCGTGGTCTCGGGCGGTCTGCACTCGTATCTCGAGCAGCACGGAGAAACCCCGCCGGCGTCGCTCGCGGCGATCGTCCCCCGGTCGACCCGGCGCAGGTCCGGCGTCGAGGGAGGGAAGACCCGTGCGGCGAACGAGGTCACGCTCATGTACGTCGACCTGCACACCACCGACCATGCGGACCCGCTCGAGCGACTCCGCCTCGTCCGGGAATCGTCGAACTTGGAGAAGCAGCGTGTCGCGCGTCCGGAGACGGCGGCAACCACCGCACCCGTCGATGCTTCGCCCGCAGTGGACCTGAAGGTGTCGATTCGGCGTGCCCGCAACCGGAGGATCGAGTCGAGCGGCGCCGTCGTCGCTCTGGCGAACACCGCGGTGACCAATGTGCCCCGCGGCCGGGTCGAGGGCCTCCGTTTCGGCGGCAGCCCGGTGGTGGAAGCGCTGGGGACACCGATGCTCAGCCGGACCTCCGCCCTCGTCCATTCGGTGACATCGCTCGGAAATACTCTGAATCTGACGTTCCTGGTGAGTGTTTCGTCGATGCCGGACCCCGAGGACTACGAACGCCGTCTCGCGTCGGCGTTCGAAGATCTGTACCGCGCCGGAGCCCCCGACGGCAATCAGGTGGACTCTCGCGGTTGTTCCCCGTCCGGAACGATGTGGCACCGCCCGCCGCGAGCGAGTGGATACCTGGAAGAATGAGTGACGTGACTGCGACCATCCTGGACGGCAAAGCAACCCGCGACGAGATCTTCGAGGACCTGGTGGTCCGCGTGACAGCGCTGAAGGACAAGGGCATCACGCCCGGCCTCGGCACGATCCTGGTGGGCGACGACCCCGGATCGGCGGCGTACGTGCGCGGCAAGCACAACGACTGCGCCAAGGTGGGCATCACCTCGATCCGCAAGGATCTGCCCGCCGACATCACCCAAGAACAGCTCGAAGCGGCGATCGACGAACTCAACGCCGACCCCGCATGCACGGGGTACATTGTGCAGCTTCCGCTGCCCGGGCACCTCGACGAGAACGCCGCCCTCGAGCGGATCGACCCTGCCAAGGATGCGGACGGACTGCATCCGGTCAACCTCGGACGCCTGGTGCTCGGCAAGGAGGCGGCGTTGCCGTGCACCCCGCGGGGCATCGTCCACCTGCTGCGCCGCTACGAGGTGCCGATCAACGGCGCCCATGTGGTGGTCATCGGCCGCGGCGTGACCGTGGGCCGCCCGATCGGGCTCCTGCTGACCCGTCGCAGCGAGAACGCGACAGTGACGCTGTGCCACACCGGCACCAAGGACCTCGCCGCCGAGGTGAAGCGCGCCGACATCGTCGTTGCCGCAGCGGGTGTGCCCGGTCTGATCACCGCCGACATGGTCAAGCCCGGTGCAGCAGTGCTCGACGTGGGTGTCTCGCGCACAGCCGACGGCCTGCGCGGCGACGTCGCCGGCGACGTCCGCGACGTTGCCGGGTTCCTCTCGCCCAATCCCGGTGGTGTCGGACCCCTCACCCGCGCGTTTCTGCTGACGAACGTCGTCGAACGCGCCGAGCACGACGCCGGTCTCTGAGCAGTCAGCAGATGGACAGTTCGGTGCGTCTTACACGACTGAACCTGCCGCTGCTGGCGGTCACCGTGGTGATCGCCGCGGCGGTGGTCCTCGTGCTGGCCGATCGCTGGCGCCGAGGCGCTTTCGTGTTCGGTGGTGCGATGATCCTCGCGGGGATTCTCCGCTGGGCTCTCGACTCCGATCAGGTGGGAGTGCTCGCGGTGCGAAGCAAACGCTTCGACGTGGCAGCGATGCTCGCCATGGGTGGGGCGATCGTCGGACTGGCTGTCTCGATCGACCCCCTGGGCACAGGGTAGGGGGAACAGGCCGGCGAGCGCTGTTACGCGCTCGCCAGCTCCATCAGCTCGACGAGCAGCTTCGCGACCGCGTCGGCCTCGGTGAGGAAGCCGTCGTGTCCGTCGCGTGATTCGAGCACGCGCAGCCCGGCGCAATGGGGGAGACCGTCTGCGATCTCCTGCTGCAATCGAATCGGGTAGAGACGATCCGAATCGACGCCCGCGACGATCGTCGGTACCTGCGTGCTCGCCAATGCGGCCTCGACGCCACCGCGACCGCGGCCTACGTCGTGCCGGTTCATCGCGTCGCTCAGTACCACGTAGGTCCCGGGGTCGAACCGCTTGACGAGCTTCGCTGCCTGGTGGTCGAGGTAGCTCTGCACGGCGTAGCGTCCGTCACGCCACGGATCCTCGTCGTCTTGAGGGAGGTTGGCGAACCGCGAGTCGAGTTCTTCCTCGCTGCGATACGAGAGATGGGCCATGCGCCGCGCGATACCCAGCCCGGCCTCGGGCCGGCGGCCGGTCTCGTAGTAGTCGCCGCCCTGCCAGTCCGGATCCGCCATGATGGCAGCGATCTGGGTGCTCTGGACACCGATCTGATCGGCGGTTGCGCGGGAGCCGACCGCGAGGACCAGTGCCGCCCGCACCCGGCTCGGGTGGGAGACGACCCATTCGAGCGAACGCATGCCGCCCATCGATCCACCCGTCACCGCGGCCAATGTCTCGATGCCGAGGGCGTCGAGAAGGGCAGCTTCCGCGGTGATCTGATCGCGGATGGTGATCCGCGGGAAACGGGAGCCCCACGGTTTGCCGTCGGGCGCGGTGCTGCCCGGGCCGGTGGTGCCCTGGCATCCGCCGAGGACGTTCGTGGCCACCACGCACCACCGGTCGGTGTCGATCGGCGCGCCGGGGCCGACCATGCCGGACCACCAGCCTGGCGACGGGTGATCCGGTCCGGCCGGTCCGGTGATGTGTGAGTCCCCGGTCAGCGCGTGCTCGACGAGCACGACGTTGTCGCGGGTGGGTGACAGCGCGCCCCACCGCTGCAGAGCGACGGTGACATCGGGAAGGATGGCACCGCTTTCGAGGGTGATGCTGCCGATGTCGATGGTGTCGAGCTTTCCGTCTTCTGCGGGAAGCTCGATCCGTCGACGGTTGGTACCTGTTGTCAAGATGCGACCGCCTCGAGGCCAGTGGTGATGGTCAATGTGTCCTGCTTGCCATGTCGGGGCACTGGGACGAGAGCCGGTATCGACAGTCCATCAGCATTTCGAACCTCCCAAGAGCCGGCTTGTCGTCTGCGGTGCGCCGACGACCGTGTCCTCACCCGGAGCACCCCACCCTGGCCGGAGGGTTGCCGACCAGCAAGCCGGGGCTTCGCGCTGGCACTCATGACCTCGTCGGCAGTCTAACGGCTGGATCCTAGGGCTCGACACGCGGCTCTCGACCTTCCCTCCGCCTGCGCCCGAGCAGCAAGAAAGTTACCGGTCAGTAGCGCTTGGGGGCCGCAGCCGGGGTTGTGCGTGCATCGAATAGCAGTACGCTTGTTCTGTTTGGCTCAGTACCCGACGCGTGCGGAGCCATGCTCAGACGCCTGAGCTGAAGGCGGTCGCATTCCGGAAGTGCGGCCGCTCGGGGACTCGACTGCCGTCCAAGGAGGACACGAACCGCGTATGTCCAAGATCAAGGTTGAGGGTAAGGTCGTCGAACTCGACGGCGACGAGATGACGCGCATCATCTGGCAGTTCATCAAAGACAAGCTCATTCATCCCTATCTGGATGTGGATCTCGAGTACTACGACCTCGGCATCGAGAACCGTGATGCGACCGACGACCAGGTCACCATCGATTCCGCGAACGCCATCAAGAAGCACGGCGTCGGTGTCAAGTGCGCGACCATCACCCCGGACGAGGCGCGGGTCGAGGAGTTCGGCCTGAAGAAGATGTGGCGGTCACCCAACGGCACTATTCGTAACATCCTCGGCGGCACCATCTTCCGTGCACCCATCATCATCTCCAACGTGCCCAGGTTGGTTCCGGGTTGGACGAAGCCGGTCATCGTCGGCCGTCACGCATTCGGCGACCAGTACCGTGCCACAGACTTCAAGGTCCCCGGCGCAGGCACCGTCACCATCACCTACACGCCGGACGACGGTTCCGAACCGATCGAGCACGAGGTGTGCAGGATCCCCGAGGACGGCGGCGTCGTCATGGGTATGTACAACTACAAGAAATCCATCCAGGACTTCGCACGCGCCTCGCTGTCCTACGGTCTGCAGCGCAACTACCCGGTATACCTGTCCACCAAGAACACGATCCTCAAGGCCTACGACGGCATGTTCAAGGACGAGTTCCAGCGGATCTACGAGGACGAGTTCAAGGCGGAGTTCGACGCTGCCGGACTGACCTACGAGCACCGCCTGATCGACGACATGGTGGCGTCGTCCCTCAAGTGGGAAGGCGGCTACGTCTGGGCCTGCAAGAACTACGACGGTGACGTCCAGTCCGACACTGTTGCGCAGGGCTACGGCTCGCTCGGACTCATGACTTCCGTGTTGATGACTCCGGACGGCAGGACCGTCGAAGCGGAGGCCGCACACGGCACCGTCACCCGGCACTACCGGCAACATCAGCAGGGCAAGCCGACATCGACCAATCCCATTGCGTCGATCTTCGCGTGGACACGCGGTCTCGAGCACCGCGGCAAACTCGACAGCACATTCGAGGTGATCGAGTTCGCGCAGGCACTCGAGGACGTCGTCATCAAGACCGTCGAGGCAGGCAGCATGACCAAAGACCTTGCACTGCTCGTCGGTCCCGAACAATCGTGGCTGACCACCGAGGAGTTCCTCGGCACGCTCGACGAGAACCTGCAGAAGGCCCGCGCCTCGCAGTAGCGTTGCCGCGTCGAGAACCGACGCGTCGACGAGCAGTACGCGCGACGAGACGGGCCGCCCCATCGGGGACATCCCGTGCTTTCCGCTCTGTCTGTGGAGTCGGATACGGTGTGCGGCGTGTCCCTCACCATCACCACCGTGAATGTCAACGGCGTGCGCGCTGCGGCAGGAAAGGGCCTGCTGGCCTGGCTCGAAACCTCCGCTGCCGACATCGTCTGCCTCCAGGAAGTACGCGCGACCGAGAAGCAGTTCCACGCCGCGATCGCGCCCGCCCTGGACGCCGGTTGGCATGTCACGGGATCAGAGGCGTCCGCGAAGGGACGCGCGGGGGTTGCGATCCTCTCGCGCACGCCGGCGGACGCCGTCCGCGTGGGTTTCGACGTCGACGAGTACGTCGACTCGGGCCGCTACATCGAGGCGGATTTCGGGGCCGTGACGGTCGGCAGCCTCTACCTGCCCACTGGGGAAGCCGGAACCCCGAAGCAGGACGACAAAGAACGCTTCATGAAGGGTTTTTCCGCGTATCTGGGAGAGCGCGCCTCCGACGTCGTTTCGGCCGGTCGGGACATGGTGGTGTGCGGCGACTGGAACATCGCCCACACCGAGCGCGACATCAAGAACTGGAAGGGCAACGTCAAGAAATCGGGCTTCCTGCCCGAAGAACGCGACTGGGTGGGCGATCTGCTCGCCACCGGCCGATGGCACGACGTCGTGCGTGACGTCCACGGCGACGTCGCAGGCCCCTACTCCTGGTGGTCCTACCGCGGTAAGGCCTTCGACACCGACGCCGGCTGGCGCATCGACTACCACCTCGTGACGCCCGCGCTGGCGGAGCGGGTCGTCGACGCCCGGGTCGAACGCGCCGCGACGTATGCGGAACGCTGGTCCGATCATGCGCCGGTGACCGTCCGATTCCACTGACACCTCCTGCGGCGGCCGGATCCGGTGCGTGAAAGTATCGAGGCCATGTCGACGCCAGATCAGAACACCACAGCGCAGGACTCCCGGCCGGCCGCCAGGCCCCGGGTGCTCTCGGGCATCCAGCCCACCTCGGATTCGTTCCACCTCGGGAACTTTCTGGGGGCGTTGCAGCAGTGGGTTCCGGCGCAGGACGAGAACGACGCCTTCTACTTCATCCCCGACCTGCACGCCATCACGGTGCCGCAGAAACCGAAGGAGCTGCGGCAGCGGGTCCTCGTTGCCGCAGCGCAGCTGCTTGCGATCGGGATCGATCCGGAGCGCTCAGTGCTGTTCGTGCAGAGCCAGGTTCCCGAGCATGCCGAGTTGTCCTGGGTGCTCAACTGCCTCACCGGTTTCGGTGAAGCGAGCCGCATGACGCAGTTCAAGGACAAGTCGGCCAAGCAGGGGTCCGATCATGCGAGCGTCGGCCTGTTCACCTATCCGGTGCTCATGGCCGCGGACATCCTTCTCTACCGCGCCCACAAGGTCCCCGTCGGTGAGGACCAGCGCCAGCACCTCGAGCTCACCCGCGACCTCGCGCAGCGTTTCAACAAGCGGTTCGGAAAGACCTTCGTCGTTCCGGAGCCTCAGATCGTCAAGGGCACAGCCAAGATCTACGACCTGCAGGACCCGACGTCGAAGATGAGCAAGTCGGCGGCCACCGATGCCGGCCTGATCAATCTGCTCGACGACCCGAAGATCTCGGCGAAGAAGATCAAGTCGGCGGTGACCGACAACGACCGTGAGATCCGATTCGACCCGGAGAACAAGCCGGGCGTGAGCAACCTGCTCACCATCCAATCAGCACTGTCGGGCCGCTCGGTCGACGAACTCGTCGCCGGGTACGACGGCAAGGGCTACGGCGATCTGAAGGGGGACACCGCCGAGGTCCTCACCGAGTTCGTGACTCCGCTGCGCGCGAAGGTGGATGAGTACCTCGCAGACGAAGCGGAACTGCTCCGAATCCTGTCGAACGGAGCGGAGCGGGCACGCGAGGTCGCTTCCCGGACGCTGACGCAGGTCTATGACAAGGTGGGATTCCTACCCCGGAATTGACCCGTAAGGAGACCCAGATGGTCGGTGAGCCGGACGGCGACAAGAAGCCGAGTTTTCTCGAGCGTCAGCGTGCGGCCCGACCGTGGCTCGACCATCTGGTGCGGTCCGGTGTGCGGTATCAGGAGAACAAGGGCGACTATTACGCTGCGGGCCTGACCTACTTCACGGTTCTTGCGATCGTTCCGGTCATCATGGTCGGGTTCTCGATAGCCGGTTTCGTCCTTGCCGGTCGGCCCGAGATGCTCGAGCAGATAAGCGCGGCGATCACCGAGAACATTCCCGGTGAACTCGGTGGCACCGTCCAGGGAATCATCGATTCCGCGATCGATTCCCGCGGCGCGGTGGGGGTCATCGGTCTGATCACCGCGTCGTACGCCGGCCTGGGCTGGATGGCGAACCTGCGGGATGCCCTCACCGCGATGTGGGACCATCCGCGCGAGAAGGGGAACTTTCTCGTCGTCAAGCTCAAGGACGGCGGTGCGTTGATCAGCCTGGGTTTGGCGATGGTCGTGTCGTTGGGATTGTCCGCGGTCAGCAGCGGGCCGGTGATGCGGTGGATCGTGGAACTGCTGAACATCGAGAACATCGTCGGTGTGGGTGTGCTTCTGCGTATCGTCGCTCTTCTCATTGCGGTCACTGCCACGAGTGCGGTGTTCACGTGGGTCATCGCCCGGCTGCCCCGTGAGCCGGTCACCTTCCGCAGCGCGATCCTCGGCGGTGTGATCGCGGGAATCGGCTTCGAAATCCTCAAACAGGCCGGCTCGATCTACCTCGAGAGTGTTCTCCAGGGCCCCGCAGGTGTCGCGTTCGGTCCGATACTCGGCATCCTGGTTTTCGGAAACATCACTGCGCGACTGGTGTTGTTCTGCACCGCATTCGCCGCGTCGACGAAGGCGAACTTGGCACTCGCGTATGTCCCGGCGCCGGATTCCGCGATCATCACCCCGCGTGTACAGGTCAACGAGGGGACAGGGGTGCGCGGCGGGATCGCGCTGGTGGGGGCCGGTGTCCTCGGTGGCGCACTGCTCGGATCGCGGGTCCGGAACCGGCGTTCGCGCGGTTAGGCGCCGGATTCAGGTCTGCGGCCCCGACTGCCTACGCACCGCTTCGATGAACAGGGCCGGTCGATTCGGTGAGATCACCTGCCACCGCTGCCGATCGGCCGTACCGTCGAAACCATGAAAGCCGTCCAGTACACCGAGATCGGTGCGGAACCGGTCGTCGTAGAGATTCCCACGCCTTCCCCTGGTCCCGGCGAGGTTTTGCTGAAGGTCACCGCTGCGGGCCTGTGCCACTCCGACATCTTCGTAATGGATCTCCCCACCGATGCCTACGGATACGGGCTGCCGCTGACCCTCGGCCACGAGGGAGCCGGTACCGTCGCCGAACTGGGTGCAGGCGTCGGCAACCTCGCGGTCGGCGATGCGGTCGCCGTGTACGGGCCGTGGGGGTGCGGTGACTGCCATGCGTGTGCCCGCGGCCGCGAGAACTACTGCGCCCGTGCTTCGGACCTCGGGATCACCCCGCCGGGGCTCGGTTTCCCCGGATCCATGGCCGAATACATGATCGTCGATTCGACCCGGCACCTCGTGCCCATCGGTGATCTCGACCCGGTCACCGCGGCGCCGCTGACCGACGCGGGTCTGACCCCATATCACGCGATCAACCGGGTGCTGCCGCTCCTCGGACCCGGGTCCACCGCGGTGGTGGTCGGTGTCGGCGGACTCGGTCACGTCGGTATCCAGATCCTGCGGGCGATCAGCGCGGCCCGGGTCGTCGCGGTCGATCTCGACGACGACCGGCTCGCACTGGCCCGCACCGTCGGCGCCGATGCCGCGATCCGATCCGATGCGGGAGCGGCCGCTGCGATCCGCGACCTCACCGGTGGGCAGGGTGCGACCGCGGTGTTCGATTTCGTCGGAGCCCAGGCGACGATCGACATGGCCCAGCAGGTCGTGGCGATCGACGGTCACATCTCGATCGTCGGAATCCACTCCGGCGCCCACGCGAAGGTCGGTTTCTTCCTCGTTCCGTTCGGTGCCTCCGTCGTGACCCCGTACTGGGGGTCACGTACTGAACTGATGGAGGTGATCGCCCTCGCGCGAGCCGGCAGGCTCGACATCCACACCGAGACTTTCACCCTCGACGAAGGTCCAGAGGCGTACCGGAGGTTGCGTGAGGGCACCATCCTCGGCCGAGGCGTAGTCGTTCCCGGCTGAGAGGACATGGTTTCAGATACAGCGAAGGCCCGCACACGAGTGTGCGGGCCTTCGTCGGGGCTGCAGTGGTGGTCTGCTGTCAGCGTGCAAACATCAGCGCGCGCTTGACTTCCTGGATCGCCTTCGTCACCTGGATGCCGCGAGGGCATGCGTCAGTGCAGTTGAAGGTGGTGCGGCAGCGCCACACGCCTTCCTTGTCGTTGAGGATGTCCAGCCGCTCGGCGGCACCTTCGTCACGCGAGTCGAAGATGAACCGGTGAGCGTTGACGATGGCAGCGGGACCGAAGTAGCTGCCGTCGCTCCAGTACACCGGGCACGAGGTGGTGCAGCAAGCGCACAGGATGCACTTGGTGGTGTCGTCGAAACGTGCGCGGTCGTGCTGTGACTGGATGCGCTCGCGGGTCGGCTCGTTGCCGGTCGCGATGAGGAACGGCTTGACGGCACGGAACGCGTCGAAGAACGGTTCCATGTCGACGATGAGATCCTTCTCGACGGGCAGGCCGCGGATGGGCTCGATCGTGATGGTGACCGGCTTGCCGTCCTTGGGCAGCATGTCCTTCATGAGGATCTTGCAGGCCAGGCGGTTGACGCCGTTGATCCGCATCGCGTCGGACCCGCACACACCGTGTGCACAGCTGCGCCGGAACGTGAGGGTGCCGTCGAGGTAGCCCTTCACGTACAGCAGCAGGTTGAGCATGCGGTCGGTGGGAAGCGCGGGAACCTGGAAGGAGTCCCAGTGCTGGCCCTTGCCGTCCTCCGGGTTGAACCGGGCGATCTTGAGCGTGATCATGGTCGCGCCCTCGGGCACGGGAGGCAGCTCGGACGCGGAGACGCTGTCGTTCTTCTCGATAGTTGTCATCAGTACTTACGCTCCATGGGCTCGTACCGGGTCTGGACCACCGGCTTGTAGTCCAGGCGGATGTCGGAGATCAGGTCCTCGCCCACCTTGTAAGCCATGGTGTGCTTCATGTAGGTCGCGTCGTCCCGGTCGGGGTAGTCCTCGCGGGCGTGACCGCCGCGCGATTCCTTGCGGTTGAGGGCACCGACGACGGTCACCTCGGCCATTTCGAGCAGGAAGCCGAGCTCGAGGGCCTCGAGCAGGTCGCTGTTGTAGCGCTTGCCCTTGTCGTGGACGGTGATCTCCTTGTAGCGCTTCTTCAGCTCATGGACATCATTGAGCGCCTGTGTCAGCGTCTCCTCGGTGCGGAACACCGATGCGTTGTTGTCCATCGACTGCTGGAGGTCGCGGCGGATATCGGCGACGCGCTCACTGCCACCCTGGTGCAGGATGAGGTCGAGCCAGTCGTCGACGTACTTCGTGGGGTTCTCAGGCAGATCCACGTGCTCGGAGCTGTTCGCGTATTCGGCGGCAGCGATTCCGGCGCGACGACCGAACACGTTGATATCGAGCAGCGAGTTGGTGCCGAGACGGTTGGCGCCGTGCACCGACACGCATGCGCATTCGCCGGCCGCGTACAGACCCTTGACGATCTCGTCGTTGTTGCGCAGGACCTCGCCCTGGACGTTGGTGGGGATACCACCCATGACGTAGTGGCAGGTCGGGTACACCGGAACGAGCTCGGTGACGGGGTCGACGCCGAGGTAGGTCCGTGCGAACTCGGTGATGTCGGGAAGCTTCTCCTCGAGCACCTCCTCGCCGAGGTGGGTCACGTCGATGTAGACATAATCCTTGTTCGGCCCGGCGCCGCGGCCTTCGAGTACCTCGAGCACCATCGAGCGCGCGACGATGTCGCGGGGTGCGAGGTCCTTGATGGTGGGGGCGTAGCGCTCCATGAAGCGTTCGCCATCGGCGTTACGGAGGATGCCACCTTCACCGCGGACGGCTTCGGAGATCAGGATGCCCAGGCCCGCGAGTCCTGTCGGATGGAACTGGTGGAATTCCATGTCCTCGAGCGGCAGGCCCTTGCGGAAGATGATGCCGAGGCCGTCACCGGTGAGGGTGTGGGCATTGGACGTCGTCTTGTACATGCGGCCTGAACCGCCGGTCGCGAACACGATCGACTTCGCGTGGAAGACGTGGATCTCACCGGTGGCGAGTTCGTACGCGATCACGCCGGTCGCGACGGGCCCGTCCGGGGTCTCCGTCAGAGAGATGTCGAGCGCGTAGAACTCGTTGAAGAACTCGACGTCGTGCTTGACGCAGTTCTGGTACAGCGTCTGCAGGATCATGTGTCCTGTGCGGTCGGCTGCGTAGCACGCACGACGGACCGGGGCCTTGCCGTGGTCACGGGTGTGGCCACCGAATCGACGCTGGTCGATCTTGCCCTCGGGCGTGCGGTTGAACGGAAGGCCCATCTTCTCGAGGTCGAGGACCGCGTCGATGGCTTCCTTCGCCATGATCTCGACAGCGTCCTGGTCGGCGAGGTAGTCGCCGCCCTTGACGGTGTCGAATGTGTGCCACTCCCAGTTGTCTTCCTCGACGTTCGCCAGGGCAGCACACATGCCACCCTGTGCGGCGCCGGTGTGGCTGCGAGTGGGGTAGAGCTTGGTCAGAACCGCGGTGCGGGCCCGGGGGCCTGCTTCGATCGCGGCGCGCATTCCGGCGCCACCTGCACCGACGATGACCACGTCGTAACGATGTTCCTGCATGAAGTCTTGGCTCCCCTAGCTCGCAACGATGTTGGGATCGAAGGTGAAGATCACGTAGGTACCCAGACCCATGATCAGGATCATCGACACGACCAGGATCGTGTTGAGCCAGAACCGGGTGGAGTCCTTGCGTGCGTAGTCCGCGATGACGGTGCGCAGACCGTTGCCACCGTGCAGCTGTGCGAGCCACAGCATCGACAGGTCCCAAACCTGCCAGAACGGGCTGGACCATCGACCCGCGACGAAGGCGAAGTTGATGCGGTGCACGCCGTCGTCGAGCATCAGCATGATCAGCAGGTGGCCGAGCACCAGGATGATCAGTGCGACGCCGGACAGGCGCATGAACATCCACGCGTACAGCTCGAAGTTGTTCTTCGCTGCGCGACGCGGAGACCGCGGATTGTCGAGGCTGGCCGGGCGGTCGTACGACGTGCCCAGGGTCTTCGCTTCGGTCATGTCAGTGCCCCGCAAACATGTTGTAGAAGATGCGAATGGTCGCGGGGATCATCACCACGAACCAGATCGCCAGGATCGTCCAGAGCATCACGCGCTGGTACTTCGGGCCCTTGGACCAGAAGTCGATCAGCATGACGCGCAAGCCGTTGAGAGCGTGGTAGAGCACCATGGCCACCAGGCCGAGCTCCATCAGGCCGACGATCGGGTTCTTGTAGGTGTCGATGACCGCGTCATAGGTCTCGGGGTTGACCCGGACGAGTGCGGTATCGAGGACGTGGACGAATAGGAAGAAGAACGTCGCCACGCCGGTGATCCGGTGTAGAACCCAGGACCACATGCCGGGGTCCCCCCGGTATAGCGACCGTGTGCGCCCCGCCGGTGCGGGGGCGGCTTCAGTCGTGCTGCTCATCGAGTGCTGTGCCTCCAACGTCAATGGTGGACGCGTCGAGCCGCTCTCGCTGTGGAAATCCGCAGTACCGGGCCCGACGTGAAACCTGAACCGACTTGGCTCGACTCTAAACCCATCGCAAAGCCGGGAACTAATCTCCCGGCTGATTCGTACGGGGGTGAAATCATAAGTTAGGTTTGCCTTTCCAACTGTGATCACGGGCGGTGGGGGCGTCGAAGCGTTGCGTAGGCCACCATGGAAGGATGGGAAACCGTGCCGGAAATTGACTGGAAGTCCTTGCGCGCCAAAGCACATGAGGTGATGGCTCGTGCCTATGCTCCCTACTCGAGGTTTCCGGTGGGGGCTGCGGCTCTCACTGTGGACGGCCGGACTGTGAGCGGGTGCAATGTGGAAAATGTCTCACACGGATTGGGTCTTTGTGCCGAATGCGTACTCGTCGGTAACTTGATCTCCGGTGGTGGAGGGCGTCTTCGAGCGGTCGCCGTGTGCGACGGTCGCGGGGAAATACTGGTGCCATGCGGCCGATGCAGGCAGGTCCTTCTCGAGCACGGTGGCCCCGGTCTGCTCATCGACACCACAACCGGTCCCCGCTCGATGTCGGAACTCCTTCCCGATGCCTTCGGTCCCGAGCACCTCGCCGCGGTGGGCCCCGAGGGGGGTGGCCATGCCTGAGATCGCCTCGATCATCCGGAGCAAGCGCGACGGCTTCGAACTGACCGGATCCGAAATCGACTGGGTGATAGAAGCGTTCACTCACGGGATCGTCGCCGACGAGCAGATGTCCGCGCTTGCCATGGCCATCTACTTCCGCGGAATGAGTCGCACCGAGACTTCGCGCTGGACAACGGCGATGATCGACTCGGGCCGGCGGCTCGACTTCACCGGCCTGGGGCTGCGTACTGTCGACAAGCATTCGACCGGTGGGGTGGGGGACAAGATCACCTTGCCGCTCGCTCCGTTGGTGGCCGCGTGCGGCGTGGCGGTGCCCCAGCTGTCGGGTCGCGGTCTCGGACATACCGGGGGCACGCTCGACAAGCTCGAATCGATTCGCGGGTGGCGTGCCGAGCTGAGCACCGCCGAGATGGCCGAGATCCTCACCGACCCTGCCGTCGGGGCCGTCGTCTGCGCCGCCGGCGCGGATCTGGCGCCTGCCGACCGGAAGCTCTACGCGCTGCGCGACGTGACCGGCACCGTCGAATCGATCCCACTGATCGCCAGTTCGATCATGAGCAAGAAGATCGCCGAAGGCGCGGGAGCGCTCGTTCTCGACGTGAAGGTCGGCAGCGGGGCGTTCATGAAGGAACTCGGAGAAGCCCGCGAGCTCGCCAGGACGATGGTGGAACTCGCTTCCGATGCCGGTCTGAGCACCACTGCCCTGCTCACTCGGATGGACACACCGCTCGGGCGCACCGTGGGTAATGCCCTCGAAGTGGGCGAGGCGATCGAGGTACTCGCAGGCGGTGGTCCCGAGGACGTCGTCGAACTGACGCTCGCGCTCGCCCGCGACATGCTCGCAGCGGCGGGCGTCGACGATATCGACCCCGCCGATCGGCTTCGCGACGGGTCTGCGATGGACCGCTGGCGTTCGATGATCGTCGCTCAGGGCGGTGACCCCGATGCGTCGCTACCGACCGCGTCCTGCACCGAGACCATGTACGCCGAGTCGGACGGGATCCTGATCGGCCTTGATGCCATGGCCGTCGGACTCTGCGCGTGGCGGCTCGGTGCGGGCCGCACGCATCAGGGCAGCGCTGTGCAGGCAGGCGCGGGTGTCGAACTGCACGTGGTACTCGGCGATTCGGTCCGTGCGGGCCAGCCGATCGCAACACTCCATACCGACACGCCACAGGCGTTCCCGACCGCGCTCACGAGTTTGCGCGACGGAGTGCAGATCGGAACAGAGCCGCCGGAGCGGCGCCCGCTCGTCATCGAGCGGATCACCGAGTAGGCGACTACCGTCCGAGACATGAACGAGCAGCCGAGCGGGGCGCGGCTCCGGATCGCGCCCAAAGTGGTCCTGCACGACCACCTCGACGGCGGGCTGCGGCCCGAATCGATCCTTCAACTCGCCGGGGAGTGTGGTCATCGACTGCCTGCCGATACCGCAGACGGACTCGCCTCGTGGTTCCGTGACTCCGCCGACAGCGGGTCGCTCGAACGTTACCTGGAGACCTTCGAGCACACCGTTGCCGTGATGCAGACTCCCGAAGGTCTCGAGCGGGTCGCGCGGGAATGCGTCGTCGATCTCGCGGGCGACGGCGTCGTCTACGCAGAGGTGCGGTTCGCGCCCGAACAGCATCTCGAGCGGGGTCTGAGTCTCGACCGTGTGGTCGAGCATGTCCTCGAAGGATTCCGGGCCGGGGAGTCGGAAGTAGCAGCGGCAAGTGGGCGACGCATTCGGGTGGGATGCCTGCTCACCGCGATGCGGCATGCTGCCCGTTCTCGGGAGATCGCCGAACTGGCCGTGCGGTACCGCGACCGCGGGGTCGTCGGATTCGACATCGCGGGGGCCGAGGCCGGAAATCCTCCGAGCAGACATCTCGATGCTTTCGAGTACACGCGCGCCGCGAACGCACATTTCACGATTCACGCCGGTGAGGCGTTCGGCCTGCCGTCGATCCATGAGGCGGTCGCATTCTGCGGTACCGACCGTCTCGGGCATGGCGTACGCATCGTCGACGACATCACCGTCGGCTCGGATGGCGAGGCAACCCTCGGTCTGCTTGCGAACTACGTGCGGGACAAGAGAATTCCGTTGGAGCTGTGCCCCAGTTCCAACGTGCAGACCGGTGCAGTGCGAACGATCGAGGAACACCCCTTCGACCTGCTCGCCCGCCTGCGTTTCCGCGTGACCGTCAACACCGACAACCGGCTGATGAGCGACACTACGATGACGCGGGAGATGTCTCGGCTCGTCGAGGCGTTCGGCTACGGGTGGTCGGATCTCGAGCGTTTCACCATCAACGCGATGAAATCGGCGTTCCTCCCGTTCGACCAGCGCCTCGAACTGATCGACGAGGTGATCAAGCCCGGATACGCAGTGCTCGTGGGGTGAGCACCCGGTAGGCACCGCCCCGCGTGGTCCGCGCGGAGAGCCTCACAGCTTGCGTAGATGGGCCTCGAACTCACGCTCGAGGTCGCGCCACGCGACGGCCTCTGCATCGAACGGGGCGCTCGGCGCGGGCCTGCTTGCATCCGGTTCGATCACGTAGTTGACGAACCAGCCGAGCTCGGTGGATCCGGCAAGGGCGGCGTCGGTTGCGTCCTCGCCGACGTAGTTCGCGGCATCGGTGAACAGCTCGACGGCGAGTTCCATCTGCTCGGGATCGACCGCGGCTACGCCTTCGACGATGTCGTCGGCGATGCCTGTGAGCACGTAGACGTTGTCCTCGGTGACCGCGACCTCGAGTGAGCCGTCGGTGGCGGCGTGCCTGATGGTCTCGTAGGTCTCCAGCGGTGCCAGATCATGGTCGTGGTTGTCGGCAAGGTACCGGCCGAGCGCGCGTTCGGACCCGAATACGAGGATCGAGCCCTCGAAGCCGAGGAACACGGCGTCATCGTCGAGATAGCACCGCAGCGTGAACCACGTGCCCTCGCTGGTGATGATCTTGATGGGATCGATGCCCACGGACGTCCAGAAGTCGTCGCCCGCCTCGTCGTCGACGTACTCGTATTCGTCGTCCTCGGCATCATCGACCGCGTCGTCCGCCTCGACATCGTTCTCGTCGACCGCGACCAGTTCGGATTCGATCTCCGAGACGGCTGCCTCATCTGTGTCGGGGGTCGTGACGACCGCGTCGAGTGCGTCGATCACGTCGTCCCAATCCTGGACCACCGCGGCACCGAGCTCGTTCCACAGATCCGCGCCGGTGCGGTCGTCGAACGCCGCGACACCGTAGCGAAGGACCGTGTCCACTTCGGGCCGCTCGAAGAACTTGGTGACCACATCGAGCTCGCACACGTCGCCGAGAATGCTGACGATGTCGAAGGTGTCCTGGAGCTCCGAGACGAAGACCGGGTCGAGGTCGCCCGCCACCAGCTCCGGGACTCCGACCAGATCGAATGCGTGGGCCTCGTCGGGCTCGAATTCGACGGCGGCGAGCTTCGACACGACAGGCCACGCCGGATGCTCGACGAGATCGTTGTCGTTGTTCGCACGCACGAACGCGACGAGGTGCGCGACCGACGGGAACCCGTACAGGTCGTCGCCGTGGCCGAGGAAGGCCTCCCACTCGTCATCACCTTCGCGCCACTTCGGCGCCCACAAGGTGACGAGGTCGCCGTGGGTGAGACCGAGTTCGATCGGGACGATGTCTCCAGCCATGGCGCGAAGCCTAGCCATTGCGGCGTCGAAGATATAGCGGGGGAGGGGAGAAAAGCGTCACGCGAGTGCACTCCGCAGGTCTTGGAGCAGACGGGCACGTTCCGCGCCGGCTCGGCGCGCGGCCTCGTGAGCGGTCGCGAGGATCTCGGATCCGAGCGCGGCCGCGTCGCGCCGGGTCACTGATTCTGCCAGTTCCAGGCGTGTCAAGGCGCCGCGACCGTCGACGTGCGCGACGATGCTGCCGTCCACGTTCTTCGCGGAACCCCGCACCGTGCGGAGTCCGTCGAGTGTGTGCTCGAGCGCGCCGAGCTGTGTGCGTACACGGTCGACGATCTGCTCGACCTGTTGTTCACTCATGAGCTGCTGTCCTTCGGACTCGTGGTGCCGGGTTGCCGGTCACAGAGGGCGGTGGATGAAGGCCGGGTGCGGGCCGTGACCTTCGTGGTCGCGTTCGATATCGGGGAGGTCGGCGCAGGTGGGCATGCCCATCCGGTCGAGGACGTCGCTGTGAACGCCCTGTGCCGAGAGTTGCTCGCGCCGCAGAATCGCCGCTTCGAGCGCTGCCTGGCGATTGAGCGCCACGATGGCTTCGGCGAGTTGTGCGGCTGGGAACCGCAGTTCACGCGGGTCGATCCGCAGATCGATCGGGAGGCCTTCGTCGGTGGAGCGGACTCGGATCGTGCCTGCAGTGTTCTGTGCTGTTGCTGTCACCGGGACTGTCTTGTTGGTGTCCATACACGGTTGGACGCATCAGGCGGCGTATCGGTTCCACCGGGCCAGGGAAAGGTTCGGTCACTCGGTAGGCCGATAGAAGCCCTGGAAGCCCATCCCACCGTTCGTGGTGCGGATCGGGGTCACCGAGACGGGGTCGCCTGCTTCGATCATCATCCCGCCACCGACCACCATTGCGACGTGCCCGTCCCAGACCGCGAGGTCGCCCGGAAGCACGGACCCGGCGTCGACAGGCGTACCGACATCCTGTTCCTGTGCGAGACGCGGAATCGCGACACCGGCTTCCCCGTATGCCCACTGGGTCAGGCCGCTGCAGTCGAGTCCGCGGCCGGGAGTGGTACCACCCCACACGTACGGCGTCCCCTGTTGGCCGAGCGCGCGACGAACGGCTTCGGCAGCGGTCGGGTTCGGAGCATGCGCGACAGAGCCGTCGGGCAACGCCACCGCGACCCCTGCGCCGGCCTCGGCTGCCGAGCCGCTCATCGTGGAGATCTCGCCGTATTCCGCCGGCCGTCCTCCTGGTGCGGCCGGTACGGTGCCACTCTCTGCCGGAGGCAGAACTCCCGTCGGTGGCTCGGGGAGCAATGCTGTCACCTTCGCGGTGAGTTCGGAGAGGGACGACGTCACTCGGGTGAGAACGTCCAGACCCTCGACGATGTGCTCGATTGCAGCGGTGATCAGCATCAATTGGCCCTGCGGGAGAGCCAGCGCGGGTGCTGCCTGCTGGGCGAGCCTGACGAACGAATCGATGATGCGCTTCAACTCGGCCGCCCCGGTGGCAACCGTGACGGTCGCCTCGAGCGCGCTCGTGGCGAGCTCGATGCCTCGGTCGACGGCGCCGATGGTGTCGGCGAGAATCCGCTCGGCGCTGCCGATTGCCGCTTCGGCGGCGGTGCCGGTCCACCCCCACGAGAGCTCAGCGAGCGCGTTCCGGCAGCCGGCTTGGGCTTCTTCTGCCATCGCGCATCCCGCGCGCAGGCCGCTGCCCGGGTCGTAGCCTGCAGGCGCGTCGGAACCGAGGGTTCCGAGCAGATCATGAAGGGGCGAGACGAGGGTGTCTGCGCCCACCCCGGCCATCACAGGGCGCCCTCGGAGCTGCCCAGCACGTCGGTGCTGCCGTGCAGGGCAATGACGGTTTCGTTCTCGGTGCGTTCGTAGGCGGCCGCGGTCAGCGTCGCCATCGTGCTCATTCCCGAGAAAGCCTCGCGAATCCGATCGAGTTCGCAAGAGTGACCGTCGTATGCGGCGGTGAAGGCGGCGAGGAAGTCGGCACCGACCGGTCCGAGCAGGGGTATGAGCGCGGCCGGGTCGCTCGATCCGGTACGGAGTCCGGCCTGGTCGACCTGGTCGGCGAGTTCCGCGGCGACGCGACCGAAGCCCGCGATCACCGCTGTATCAGCATGGAGTGTTCCAGTGTCGGTCTGTGGGTGGGGCACCGCTCGTCTCCTCGTTCACCGATGGATCTGTGTCACATAATGTGTGTCACATTGTTTCGACGCACCGGACGGCACTTCGGTTCCGTCGTTCTATCCTTCGATTCATGGACTCGCTCGTGGTCGACCACCCGCTCGCCGCTTCCCTGCTCACAATTCTTCGGGATGAACGCAGCGACAATGCTGCATTCAGGCACGCCCTGCGCCGACTCACTCAAATGTTGATCTACGAGGCGGTGCGCGAGGCCCCGCTCGAGACGTTCGAGGTTCGCACTCCCGTCACCGTCACGACCGGCGTCCGGTTGAAGCAACCGCCGCTGCTCGTTCCGGTATTGCGTGCCGGGCTCGGCATGGTCGAGCAAGCGCACGCCCTGATACCGCAGGCGCAGGTCGGGTTCGTGGGGCTTGCCCGCGACGAGGAGACCTTCGAACCGGTGCCGTATCTGGAATCGCTACCCGAGGACCTGTCGGGGCTGCCGGTGTTCGTGCTCGATCCGATGCTCGCGACCGGTGGCTCGATGGTGCAGACGCTGGACATGCTCGCGTCGCGCGGCGCGACCGACATCACCGCGGTGTGCGTGGTGGCTGCGCCGCAGGGAGTCGAGACGCTTGCCGCGTCGGGGCATCCGGTACGTCTGGTGACCGCGTCGATCGACGAGGGGCTCAACGAGGCGAAGTACATAGTGCCGGGATTGGGAGACGCGGGCGACCGGCAGTTCGGACCGCGCTGATACCGCCGGGGGTATGTTACCAATGTGTTCGATGGGTCTGGTGTGACGAAAGAGTGTTTCTGATTCGTAATTGAACGGTGACCGGCTTTGCCATGTCGCGGCTGCGACATCGTTACGCTGCTGGCTGTTCGCAACGTCCGTTGCGACGAATTACCTCTGCGGAACAGGGAAATGCGATGCGCAACAGACTGTCCTACGCATGTAAGAAACCAGCTTTCCGAGTGGCCGTACTCGGTGCGGCCGCGGTTCTCGGAGTGTTCGCCAACCCGGCAGCCGCGAGCGCCGCTGTCGACAATGCGAGGGTCCTTCCGCTCGACGGTGGCCGCGCAATCGAAGTGGCTCAGGCCGACACGTCCATCCAGTGGTACCCCCCACTCGACAGCTCACCGCTCAGCGTCGAATTCTTTGCCGACGGAACGACAACCGTCCGGATCACCGGGTACGAGGCGGCTCGAGCGACGGGGACGAAGCTTACCGTCGGGTATCAGATCGGCTATCCGGCCGCGCTTCCCGGCGCGGTCGCCCACGTCGTCACCCCGGGGCTGAACATCGGCGGAGACAATACCGCCAACCTGGGTGTGGAGATCATCCCCGACCTCGCGGTGGGCGTCGATCTCGGTACCGCGACCGGCTGGGACGCCTCGATCATCCCGGAACAGGAACTGGAGGTCGACCTCCAGCCTGGCGGTATCACCGACATACCGATCATCGAAGATCACCAATTCGACGGCGACACGGCCACAGTGCGGTTCGCGGGCATCCACGGTTCGGTCTCCGGTGCGCTCGGTCCGGTCACCTTGCGGCCGTATGCGAAGGCGGTGACCTCCTCCAATGATGTCGTCGTCACCTATGGTGCACCGCACCGCTTCTGACGCGCGCCTACTCGGGAATCAGGCCGGTTGCCCAGTGGCGTAATGCCTCCAGCGAGGCACTCGCGGCCTCGCGATCGCCGCCTCGGGACACGGCTTCGAGGTAGCACTTGAGCTTCGGCTCGGTGCCCGAGGGCCTGACCACCACGCGGACCGTGTCGCCCTCGAAAGCGAGCGCGTCGGTGTTCAACGGCCCCGGGTCGGCGGCGAAGTCGGTCACGGTCACCGGTTGCGATGCCAGTTCGGACGGGGCGCAGTGCCTCAACCCGGACATGATCGTGTCGATCTGTGCGAGATCGGCGACACGGAACGACACCTGGTCGCCCACGTGCACCCCGAACTCGCGATGCAGGTCGTCGAGTGCATCGACGAGGGTTCGATCCGATGCCTTCAACTCGGCCGCATAGTCGGCGACCACGACCGCCGTACCGATTCCGTCCTTGTCGCGCACGAACTCGGGATCGACGCAATGCCCGATCGCTTCTTCGTACGCGTAGACCAGACCCTCACCGGCGCGGGCGAGCCATTTGAAGCCGGTGAGAGTCTGGGCGAATCGGGCTCCGCGCGCGGCAGCCAGCGTGCCGAGCAGCGTCGAGGAAACGATGGTCGTCGCCACGAGCGACCCGGCCGGTGCGTTCTCGAGGATGCGGTCGCCGAGCAGCACACCGGTTTCGTCGCCGCGCAGCATTCGCCACCCGGACGCGGTGGGCACTGCGACCGCACACCGGTCGGCGTCCGGATCCAACGCGATCGCAATGTCGGCGTGGACGTCTGCGGCGAGGTCGAGCAGGGCGTCGACGGCCCCCGATTCCTCCGGGTTCGGGAACACGACCGTCGGGAACGCGGGATCGGGTTCGAACTGCGTGGCGACGACGTGCACATCGGTGAAGCCTGCCGCGTGGAGCGCAGCGACCGCGGTTGTGCCTCCGACGCCGTGCAACGGCGTCAACGCGATTCTCAGGCTCCGGTACGGCGAGCGTGGCAGCGTCGACACCCGCGCGAGATAGCGGTCGACCATGTCGTCGCCCGAGGTCGTCACTGCTGCACGAGGAACCGAGTCGGCCTCCGGCGTGTCGTCGATCGCTGCCTCGATCTGTCTGTCGGCCGGCGAGACGATCTGGGCTCCTCCCGCCAGGTACACCTTGTAACCATTGTCGGACGCCGGGTTATGTGACGCGGTGATCTGTACTCCTGCAACCGCATTCATTTCGCGAACGGCGTATGCGGTGACCGGGGTCGGAAGCGGTCGGGGGAGGGCGACGACGTCGAACCCGGCGGCGGCGAGTACCTCGGTGGTCGCGGCGAAGAACTCTGCGGATCCGGTGCGCGCGTCGCGCCCTACGACTACTGCGCCGCCGCGGCAGCCCTGCTCGACCAGCCATGCCGCGAGGCCCGCCGTCGTGCGCACGACGGTTGCGACGTTCATGCAGTCCGGTCCGTCGCCGACGGGTCCGCGCAGCCCTGCTGTCCCGAACCGGAGGGTCATGACCTGGCTGCCAGGTCGCGCAGCAGATCACCCATGCGGATCGCAGCGTTTCGCCCTGCGGCGAGGACCTCCTGGTGGTCGAGGGGGGCGCCCGTGATGCCCGCCGCCGCATTGGTGACCAGCGAAAGTCCGAGGACGCGCGCCCCTGCCGCACGCGCGGCGATTGTCTCGTGCACCGTCGACATGCCCACGAGGTCCGCGCCGAGCACACGCAGCATCCGGATCTCGGCGGGAGTTTCGTAGTGCGGCCCGGGCAGACCGGCATAGACGCCCTCGGGCAGCGTGGGGTCGATCTCGCGGGCGAGTGCGCGCAATTCGGGGCAGTACGCGTCGACGAGATCGACGAACTGGGCTCCGACCAGTGGTGATCGTCCGGTGAGATTGAGGTGGTCGGAGATGAGCACGGGCTGTCCCACCTCGAATTCGGGATCGATGCCACCGGCCGCGTTGGTCAGGATCACTGTGTGGGCTCCCGCCGCGACCGCGGTGCGCACCGGATGGACCACCCTGCTCAGGTCATGGCCCTCATAGGCGTGGGTGCGTCCGGCGAGAACGAGCACCGCCTTCTCCCCGACCGTGAACGAGTGGACGGTACCGGGGTGCCCGGCAGCGGTGGGAGGTGCGAAGCCGGGCAGGTCACTCATCGGGATGCTCGCGTTGGGTTCGCCGAAGCGGTCGACGGCGGCGCGCCAGCCGGAACCCAGGACGACGGCAATGCTGTGCGCGGTGATGCCGGTGCGTTCGGCGACGACGTCGGCCGCGGTCTTGGCTGCTGAGACAGCATCGGCTGCGGCCTTCGCCGCGGCGGCGGGATCGAGGATCTCGGGGGTTTCCATGAGGTCAGACCCTATCGGCACAACAGAAGTTACTCACGAGTAAGGAAGGGGTATTCTCGTGGTCATGCCATACCTCGAACGCGACGGCGACGTCTTCGTCCTCTATCTCGGCAACCAGGGCGAAGAGATCAACGAGAACCGATTCCACCCCGACATGCTGACCGAACTGCACCGCAGGCTCGACGAGGTCGAGGAGCACGAGGGCCCCACCGCCCTCGTCACCGCCGCAACCGGGAAGTTCTGGAGCAACGGCCTGGACACCGACTGGATCTTCGGCAACTTGGCGGACCTCCCCGGTTATCTGGATTCGGTGCACGAACTCTTCGTGCGGCTCCTGACCTTCCAGGCACCCACGGTCGCGGCCGTGCAGGGCCATGCCTTCGGAGCGGGTGCGATGCTCGCCCTCACCCACGACTTCCGGGTGATGCGCGCCGACCGCGGTTTCTGGTGCCTGCCCGAGGTGAACCTGAACATGCCGTTCACCGTCGGCATGTCCGCCCTGATGCGCGAGCGCCTCCCCATCCGGACCGCGGTCGACGCGATGACAACGGGCCGCCGGTTCGGGGGCGTCGATGCAGTCGCCGCAGGCATCGCCGAGCAGCACGTGGACGGCGACGGTGTCCTTGCCGCCGCTGTCGAGAAGGCGGCGGCACTGACCTCGACGCGGGGCAAGAATCTGGGCGGAATCAAGCAAGGGCTGCATGCACCGCTGATCGAGGCACTCCGGACGAAGACGGACGAGTCGAACTTCCGCCTGGGTTGACCACCCGACAGGATCGCGTGGCATCGTCGAACACGCCTGTCCGAACATGACAGACTGGGCAATGTGACGACCGAATCCGACAGTGCGATCGAAACTGTTTCAGACAGCTTGATCGCACTGTCGCATTCGATCCACGCGGAGCCGGAACTGGCGTTCGACGAGCACCGAAGCGCCGCCAAGATCATCGACGTTCTGCGCGACGCCGGGTTCGAGGTCCGCACCGGCGTCGCCGACCTCCCCACCGCATTCGATGCCCGATACGGCAGCGGTGAGCTCGTGCTCGCGTTCTGCGCCGAATACGACGCGCTCCCCGGCATCGGGCACGCCTGCGGACACAACATCATCGCGGCCGCGGCGGTCGGTGCAGGAATCGGACTGGCCGCGCTCGCGGACGAACTCGGCGTGACCGTCCGTGTGATCGGCACTCCGGCCGAGGAAACCGGTGGCGGCAAGGTCCTCATGCTGGAGCGGGGCGAGTTCGACGGTGTCGGTGCCGCACTGATGGTCCATCCGGGTCCCTTCGACATCACCGGGGCCACCTCGCTCGCACTCGCCGACATCGCCGTCTCCTACATCGGACAGGAAGCGCACGCCTCCGCGGCACCTGAATACGGGCGCAATGCGGCCGACGCCGCAACCGTCGCGCAGGTCGCGGTAGGTCTCATGCGACAGCACCTGATGCCGGGACAGCAGATCCACGGCATCGTCAGCGACGGTGGGGCAGCACCGAACATCGTGCCCGGGCACTCCGAGATGCTCTACTACCTGCGCGCGACCAGCGCAGGCCTGCTCGACGACCTCCGCGAACGCGCCGGACGCTGCTTCGAAGCCGGCGCCCTCGCCGCCGGCTGTACCCACAGCATCCGAACCGTGTCACCCACCTACACCGAACTCACTCCCGACCCGTGGCTGGTGCAGGCATATCGTGAAGAGATCATCGGTCTAGGGCGCGTACCGCTGCCCGTCGAAGAGGAAGGGTTCCGCCCGCTGGGCAGCACCGACATGGGAAACGTGACGAACGTCGTGCCAGGAATACACCCCGTCATCGGCCTCGACTCGGGTGGCGCCGTCACACACCAGGAAGCATTCGCGGCGGCGTGTATCACCGAGTCTGCCGACCGTGCTCTCCTCGATGGCGCTCGTGCACTCGCCGCGACCGCAGCCCGAGTTGCCATCGACGCCCCTCAGCGTGCGCGGCTGCTCGAAGGGGCGGGCCGCCGATGAACCCCTACGTGGAGAAGTGGCTCGACGAGCACGGCGGCGATCTGATCGCGTGGCGTCGCCACATCCATGCGAACCCCGAGTTGGCGAGGCAGGAGTATGCCACCACCGAACTCGTCGCGACCGAGCTGACCGCTGCCGGACTCGCACCCAAGGTGCTCCCACGGGGAACCGGTCTGATCTGCGATCTCGGGCCGACGGACGGGCCACGCATCGCCCTGCGCGCCGATATGGATGCCCTCCCGCTTCAGGAGATGACAGGTCTTACCTTCTCGTCGACCGTTCCCGGCGTCTCGCACGCGTGCGGGCACGACGCACACACCACCGTGTTGCTCGGGACGGGTCTGGCGCTCGCGTCGGTTCCCGAACTCCCTGTCGGTGTCCGGCTGGTGTTCCAGCCCGCGGAGGAAGTCATGCCCGGTGGTGCGCTCGATGTCGTCGCGGCCGGAGGTCTCGACGGGGTGTCCAGAATCTTTGCGTTGCACTGCGACCCGCGGCTCGAGGTCGGCAAAGTGGGGATGCGGGTCGGGGCGATCACCTCGGCGGCCGACACCATCGAACTCGTGCTCGATTCACCCGGCGGGCACACGTCGCGTCCACACCTGACGGGCGATCTCGTCTACGGGCTCGGCACCGTGATCACCGGACTCCCCGGTATGCTCAGCCGGCGCATCGATCCGCGGACCGGCACCGTCATGGTGTGGGGTGCGGTCAGCGCGGGCAAGGCCCCGAACGCCATCCCACGCACCGGCATGCTCGCGGGTACCGTGCGCACGGGCGACCACGAGACCTGGGAGTTGCTCGAACCGATGGTCCGCGAGATAGTGCACGGCCTTCTCGCTCCCACTGGAGTGAGCTACGAACTCCACTACCGCCGCGGTGTCCCGCCCGTCGTCAACGACGAAACTTCCGCGCGGATGTTCGAGGATGCCATTCACGCTGCCGGCCCCGGCATGCTCTCCGATACGCCGCAATCCGGCGGCGGGGAAGATTTCTCGTGGTACCTGGAACAGATCCCGGGTGCGATGGGGCGGCTCGGCGTGTGGTCGGGGTCGGGCCCGGAACTCGACATCCACCAGCCGACGTTCGATCTCGACGAGCGGGCACTCCCTGTGGGTGTGCGGGTACTCACCAACCTCGTGCTCGGCTCGGCCGTATAGCTCCTTCGCGAGGCGAACCCCTCGCGAAGGAAATAGCTCTCCAGAGGGATGTCCGACAGCGAACACTCGCTCTAGTGTCGGGTGTGCTCCATACGAGATCGAGGGCGGCCGCCGCGTCGTCACGTGTCCGGGTGGTCTCCCGTGCCTTGGTCCAGGCCGCTGTCGAGGCGTGGACACCGGAGAGGTCGTACGCTCCGCTGCGCCCGCGCGGGCCCAGCGGAACGATCGGACTCGTCGGCTCCGTGTTGTTGCTGACCGTACTGTTCGGCACGTCGGTCGGGCAGCTGACCGACATGGTGCCGTGGGTCGTGGCCGCGTACCTGCTCGGGGCGGTACAAGTGCTTCCGCTGGTGTTCGTGTTCGCGAGCCCGCTGGTGACATGGCAGCTGATGACCTTCGGATTTGTCGCGGGCACGGTCTCGGGACTGGTCCAGGACGAAGTTGTGCCGTGGCCGGTCGCGAGTTGCATCTCGGCGGGCGTGGCACTGATCGCACTCGCGTTGGGCCGGCCGCTTCGGATGGTATCGGCAGCAACATCGACTTCACTGATCCTGGTCGTCCTTCCTGCAATGTGGACGGTCGGCCTGCCGCTGCATGCGGTGGCGATGATCGCTGTTGCCGCCACGGGGATCGTGGCTGCCGGCACGGTCTTTCGGCGGCTGCGCGCCGCCGAGACGCATCTGGTCGTGGAACGAGGCCTGCGCCGTGAGCAGGAACACCGCGAAGCCATCACCCGCGAGCGCACTCGTATCGCGCGAGAGCTGCACGACGTGGTTGCCCACCACATGTCGATGATCGCTGTTCAGACACAGGCCGCGACGTTCACGCATCCGGAGCTGCCTGTGAGTGTCCACCGCACATTCGACGATATCCACACGGCTGCCGCGACCGCGTTGACCGAGATGCGCAGCGTCGTCGACGTCCTCCGAGAGCCCGAAGCCGAGGGCGGATCGGAAGCCCCCGTACTCGACCGGCTCGACGACCTGATAGCGGGCTGGCGCGGATCGTCGGGGAGGCAGGTGGACGTGTGCATGGTCGGCGCGCCGGAAACCGTGCCGCCGGAGATCTCGTCCGCGATGTACCGCATCGTCCAGGAAGCGCTGACCAATGCGCATCGGCATGCGGCCGGGCAGCCTGTGACCATAGAAGTTCGGATCGCTGCCGGACGCGCGCGTCTCACGGTGCGTAACGCCATCGTGTCCGGTCACTCGGTGCACGACGGTGGTGGGCACGGGTTGATCGGAATGCGGGAGCGAGCCGCAGCGTACGGGGGCACCGCGGAGATCGGTCCCGACGATCGCGGACGGTTCGTCGTCGATGTCGGGTTCGATTATCCTGCGGGAACACACGACGAACTCGGGGAGAAGCGGTGACGATTCGAGTGGTCGTGGCCGACGACCAGGCACTCGTCCGTGACGGAATCGCCGCGGTTCTGAACTCGCAGAACGATATCGAAGTGGTGGGCAGTGCCGCGGACGGTACGGAAGCAGTCGAACTCGTCGCGGCACTGGAACCCGATGTCGTGGTCCTCGACATCCGGATGCCCAGGCTCGACGGTATCGGGGCAGCGGAAGCGGTACTCACGCGACCGGACAATCGCACCCGGGTGATGATGCTGACCACGTTCGACCTCGACGACTACGTCTACGATGCACTGAGTCTCGGGGCAAGTGGATTCCTGTTGAAACAATCGCCCGCATCGGACTTCATCACCGGGGTCCGCACCGTCGCGGCGGGGGAGTCGATGCTCGCACCGTCGGTGACCACCCGTCTGATCGCCGAATTCACCAGGCGCAGGGGCACTGCGGTCGTGGAATCCGTTCGGGCGTCGGTGTTGACGCCGAGGGAGCGGGAAGTCCTGCAGGTGATGGCGCGCGGCATGTCGAACCCGGAGATCGCGTCGGAGTTGTCGGTGGCGGAGGAGACGGTGAAAACCCACATCGGCCGGATTCTCGGAAAGCTGGGCCTGCGCGACCGGACCCAGGCGGTCGTGTACTACTTCGAGCATCTCCAGGGGCGAGTCTGACCGAGCTGCTGTAGCTCGATCGAGCTAGATCGAAAATCGCTGTCACAGGGGATGTTCGGGTGACTCTACCGCCGTAGCGTTTCCCGCATGCTTCTCGAGCACGCACATTTTCGCCGCCCGGTACGTTTCGTTCCGGCGGATTTCCTTGCTCGCCCTTGGGTTCTGATGTACGGGGCCATGTCCGTGGGCACTTTCGCTTACGCGGCACTCACACACTTGCATCCGCATCGTGTATGGGCTTTGTGGGCAGTCGCCGGATACGTGGTCGCGGCCATGCTTACGGTGAAAGGACGCATCACGGCAGCTGCCGTGTCCGCCGCGATCGGTGCTGTTCTCGTGCCGGGAACGGCGTTGATCGCGACGAACACCGCCCAGCTCGAGGTGTCGGTGGTCGCAGAGTCGGCCGCATCTCTGGTCGCAACGGGTAGCCCTTACGCTCCGGATCCGTCGGTGCTCGACCAGTACAACCCGTACGGCCCGGCGATGACGCTCTTCGGCATACCCTCGCAACTGTTCCCGGAGAACAGGATCGGTGACCCGCGAATCTGGTTCGCGCTGTTCTTCGTTGCGTGTGTCCTGCTGACCGCGAAGATGATCCTGGCGCGGCCGCTCACGCACCACTCCTGGGTCCGGCTCACTGCGCTGATCGCGTCACCGGTGATCGCACTGCCGATGGCAGTCGGCGGAGTCGACCTTCCGGTTGTCGGTGCGGCGCTCCTCGGTCTCGCGGCGGCGACCCGAGGGCGCGTAGTGACGACGGTGGTCTCGTTCGCCTTCGCGTGCGCTCTCAAACCGCTCGCGGTTCCGGTCCTCGTGGTCGCACTCGCCCTGCTGGCTACGCGCCATGGCGGACGAACAGCCCTGTCTGCAGGGTCGGCGTGTGCGGCGCTGGCAATAGTGTTTCACGTTCCGGCCTTCACCGATCCGGCGGCATTCGTGCAGCACACTTTGTTCTTCCCGCTCGGGCGCACGGATGTTGTGACACCGGCCGGACACTCGCTCGTCGGTGGAGCACTCGCTCGTCTGGTGCCGTACGGCGCGACGCTCGCGTTGGTCGTTCTGGTCGTGGTGGGGATCTGTGCCGCTGTCATGCTTGTGCGGAACCCTCCGGATTCCTTCGTGCACGCCTCCGGGTTCGCTGCGGTCGGCCTGACGGTTCTGTTCCTGCTCGCGCCCACTTCCCGGTTCGGGTACTTCGTCTACCCGCTGATGCTCGGTGGAGTTGCCGCAGTGATCGCCCTCGAATCGACCTGTCGCCCGAAGCGGGCACCAGTGAATATCATTCGGGAGGCGGCGTGGTGAACACGCAGAACCGCATCCTGGTCGTGACCAACGATTTTCCTCCCAGGCTGGGTGGTATCGAAACGTTCGCGTTCGAGATGGTACGTCGTTTCGATCCGTCCGACGTGGTCGTCTATACCTCTGCGGAACCCGGCGCGTCTCGGTTCGACGCCCAGATGCCGTTTCGGGTGATCCGAGATCGTTCGCGCATGCTTGTCCCCACTCGTCGTGTGGCACGGACGGTGCAGTCGATCGCGGTCGCGCACGGGTGTGATCGTGTCTGGTTCGCCGCTGCGGCCCCGCTCTCGTCTCTTGCACACTCGCTGCGTGAGGTGGGTGTGAAGCGCATCGTCGCATCCAGTCACGGGCACGAAACATGGTGGGCAACATTGCCACCGACTCGGGCATGGTTGCGGCACATGGCTGGCAGTGTGGATGTCTTCACGTATATCAGCGATCACACCGCGGCAGCGCTGCGACCTGTCGTGCCCGACCGGACGTGCTTCACGCAACTGCGGCCGGGTGTCGACCCCGCCCTGTTCGCGGTGCCGAGTGGGCATGATTCCGATCGGACGCGGGGAGCTGTGATCGTGTGTGTTGCGAGACTGGTGCGCAGGAAGGGGCAGGACGCCTTGATCCGGGCGATGCCGATGATCCGTGACCGTCACCCGGACACCCGACTCGTGCTGGTCGGCGACGGTCCTCGACGTCGTGACCTGTGGGCGCTCGCCCGACGGCTCGGCGTATCCGATGCGGTGACCTTCGAGGGTGGTCTTCCGCACTCTCAGATCCCCGCAGTGCTCGCTGCGGCCGACATCTTCGCGATGCCGTGCCGCACCCGAAGGGCCGGGCTCGAGGAGGAAGGTCTGGGCATCGTGTTCCTGGAGGCGTCCGCAGCAGGGCTGCCGGTCATTGCCGGCGACTCGGGCGGTGCGCCGGAAACGGTCCTGGCCGGAGCCACAGGTCTCGTGACAGCGAACGATGCGGAATTGTCGAAGGCTCTGCTCATGCTGCTCGAGGACTCCGACGCCGCTACCCGAATGGGCAGCGCCGGACGGGAGTGGGCGAAGAATTGGACATGGGACGCCACCTGGAAGACGCTCGCAGGTCTCCTGGAGTGAACCCATTTGCGGAGGTGCATGAAAGTTGACCATTGGTTAAGAAAGGCTTACCTTAGGAGTCGTTACGTCACCTCACGAGCGTCATGCTCGACCTAACGGAAGAATCCTGTGTCAGCACCTGAACGCATCGCTTCCGGCCCAGGCGAATCTGCCTCCGCCGCACTCGCTCCGGTCCTACGAATCACCATGGGCTCCGACAACCTCGCGGGTGGTGTCCACGGTGATCCTCGACTCGGCGAGGTCGACATCTACCGCCTGCCGAGCATCGACCTCACGTCGGTGCGCGGCCTGATCATCGGCGGAGGGTCCGATCAGATCTTCCTCGAGCGAAACAAGGACCTGCTCACCGAGTTCGTCACCTCGGGTGGCCGGGTCGCGGTCATGGGGCACGTGCTCACCGGCTTTCTTCCGGGGCTGGGTGTGTGGCGCAAGCTGGCGTACACCGGGCCGAAAGACCTGGCGATCACTCTCGGCGACCCGCATCCCGTCTGGGACGGCATCGATCCTGTCGATCTGAGTACCCGCAAGGGCGTCACCGGGTTCTACGCGCGCGGCTACATCGACAAGATTCCGGAGGACGCCCTGGTCACCACCCGGATCGGACGCCACGCCCTCCCTCTCGACTACGTCTATCCCCTGGGAGAAGGTCAGGTGCTCGCGCACGGCGGCAACGACCTCACCGGCTGGGCGAACGACCCCAACAGCTCCTCGAAACTGACCACGCAACTCATCGATTGGCTGGTGCAGCGGTGACAACCATCGAACCCTTTGCTCGCACCGACCGCGCCTTCCGGAGTGGCAAGCGACTCGCAATCGTCCACGGCGGCACCTACTACCACCTGCAGACGATGAAGGACCCCGCTGTATTGGCATACCAACCGGACTTCCTCTATCTCCCGGAACTCGACGATGGTGATCTGGACGGATACGACACCGTCATCATCGGTGAGCGTCTCCATCCGGAACTCGTCGCGAAGAACGCCGCGCAGTTCAGATCTGTGGCCGAGCGCGGCGCCACCGTTGTCGCCCTCGGTGAAAGCGGCGCCCACAACTGGCTTCCGGGTGTGCAGTGGGAACAGCGACCCACGAATTTCTGGTGGTGGCTCACGAAAGAGGATCCGATGATCCGCACACGCAGCCACGACCACGAATCGTGGCAGTACCTGACCTCGAAGTCGGTCATCTGGCACCACCACGGCATCTACAACACCGATGCCGACGTCGTGCCTTTGCTCGTGTCGGAAGAGCCCGACGCCGAAGGTAATCCGCACGACGCAGGCATGATGCTGTACGAGGACACCGTCACCACCGCGGGCCGCATCATCGCGACCACACTTGATCCGATGTACCACCACGGCAGCAACTTCATGCCGGGCGCGACCCGATTCCTCTACGCGCTCCTGCGTTGGGTCGACAACACCTGAGTGCGGCTACTGAGCTCCGGGTTCCTTCAGGGTATGGGCCACAAGCGCATTCGCGTGACCGTGGCCCATACCGTGATCGGCTTTCAGCCAATTCACGAGCTCCATGTGTTTCGTCATATCGGATGAGCGGATCAAGGTCTTCCACTCTTCGATCGGGCGGCCGTATTTCTTCTCGATCGATGGGAAATACGATTCGGGGCCCTTCGTCTTCTCGGTCATGATCGAGAGGTTAGCGGTTGGGGGTGACACAGAATCACGGGTTGACCGTATCCGCGCCAGCGCATGCATGGTCGTCGGGGGACGGCGAACGCACGTTGTCGTTCCAGGTGGTCACCTGCTCGCGGTTCTCGACATCGACACCATGGACGGACTCGTCAGCCGGTCCAGATCATCCGAGCGTCAACGCGCACGCCTGTCGCGATGCCACCTCACCGTCTTGACCGGTACGCGTTCTGCGCGAATCGGGTGAGGACCGCGACGATCGTCAGGCCGGTGATCATGCCGAGGACCAGCAAGGTCAGCCCTATTGCCCACAAGCCGCTCGAATCCGATGATGCCGCATCGCGCGCCCACATTGCTGCGAACCCCGCGGTGACGCATGCGATCACCGCGATGCTGCCCCTGACCGAACAGCGCAGCGCCACGCATCCCGCGACGACGATGCAGGCGATCGTCGCTCCGCACGCGATCACCTGCATCGTCGAATAGGGCCCCTCCACACTGCCGTCCGGAAGTTCGCGGTAGCCAGAGTCCCAACCGAGCCACGCGAACCAGGCCGCCGCGGATGCAGTGGTGACGACGAGCGGGGTCAGTGCTGTGCGCGTGGTGGACATGGTCGTACGGTACGGTGACCTACCCGATGAGGTCGTAGACCTCATCCGCGGGCGCCGCGAGCAGGCGATCGGCCATCTCCTGCTTGAGGACCGTGAGTCGTGCATTCTCGGTCTCGGTGCGATCCGCCTTGCGTCCGAGGCTGATGAATTCGTCGGTGACGAACCCTTCCCGGATCTCGAGGCGCACGGTGGTGCCGCGGTAGGTCAGCACGAATACGTAGCGTTCGAGGGTCGAACCTCGGTCGGAGCGCTCGAGCGTCGAGTCGACAGTGAACCGTTCCTCCGTGACGGCGCGTGTCACCGCTTCGAACGTGTCGCGCACGCCTTGGCCGCGGTGCGCAGTGGCGACGGTGATCTCGCGACGTTCCGCTGGGGAGTCGGGGCTCAGAACCGGCAGGGCACGCTCGAGCACCTTGACGGCATGGGCGACGCCCCCGGGGAATCCTGGGCCGTGGTACTTCATGACATCGTCGACGGTGAAGTCGACTTTCATGCCGTCATCGACAAGTTGCAGTGGTGCAGACATTTCTTCTCCTGTAGGGCGGTTGGAGCGCGCCGGTCGCGGCGGCCACCAGGGACGCCGTGTACTGGTGCGAGGGGCTGGTGAGAACGTCGGTGGCACTTCCGGTCTCGACGACCCTCCCGTCCTGCATGACCATGAACGTGTCACAGCTGCGGGCTGCGAGCGCCAGGTCGTGGGTGATGTGGAGGACCGCGAGATCCTGGGTGCGCGCAAGTTCCGACATCAGATCGACGATCTCCACGCGCAGCGACGCGTCGAGACCGCTGGTGGGTTCGTCGGCGAGCAGGAGCCGGGGCCGGGTCACGAGTGCCCGCGCGAACGCGACGCGTTGTCGCTGCCCACCCGACAACTCGTGCGGGTAGCGATCGACGAAATCGGCAGCCGGTGCGAGCCGTACCGACGCGAGTGCGTCCAGCACAGCGTCTCGCCGGCCGGCCTTGTCACCGATGCGGTGGATCACCATCGGTTCCGCGACGATGTCGCCCACCCGCATGCCGGGTGGGAGCGACGCATACGGGTCCTGGAACACCAGGTGCATACCACGGCGAAGCGCCCTGCTCGTGCGCCGTGGTGCGGACACGAGATCGACACCGTCGAAGACGATGCTGCCGGACATCGCGGTCACGAGGCCTGCGATCGCACGCGCCACCGTGGATTTCCCGGCGCCCGAACCGCCGACCAGCGCGATGGATTCACCGAGCCCGACCTGCAGGTTCACGTCGGTCACCGCGGGTACCCCGTCGAAGACCACCGACAACGATTCGACCTCGAGCAACGGGCTCATGGGGCCACCTTCTCCCGGAGGGGTTCGAGCCTCGGAGCGGCGTCGACGAGTGCTCGAGTGTAGGGATGCTGCGGGTCGGTCGAGATCTGGGCGGCAGTACCGATCTCGACGAGATCGCCGTCCTTCATCACCGCGATGCGATCGGCGATCCGTTCGATCACCGGCAGATTGTGCGTGACGATCAGCAGTGCCAGCGAATGGCGCGTGCGCAGATCGTTGAGCAGAGCGAGTACCTCCGCCTCGCGGAGCACATCGAGACCACTGGTGGGCTCGTCCGCGATCACCACATCCGGTTGGTTCGCCAATGCCATCGCGATGACCACTCGCTGGCGCATACCGCCCGACAGCTGATGCGGATACGAGTCGGCACGGTCAGCTCCGAGCCCGACCTGGGTGAGCAGTTCGACGGTTCGGTTCCGTGCCTCACGCCGCCCGCACCTGCGGTGTGTACGAATTGCCTCGTCGAGCTGAGACCCGATGGTGCGCACGGGGTTCAGTGCGCTCAACGCCTCCTGCGGGATGAGGGAGATCCGGTTCCCCCGTATTTCTCGGACCTCGTCTTTCGACAGTGTTGCGACATCTCGGCCGGAGACGAGGATCCGTCCCGAGGTGATCCGTGCGGCGGAAGGCAGCAGTCCGATCGTGGTAGCGGCCACGGTGGACTTGCCGCTGCCCGACTCGCCGACGAGGCCGACGAGTTCACCGGGCGCAACGGTGAAGGAGACATTCGTTGCGCCGCGGCCGTTCTCGCCGTACACCACCGTCAAATCGTCGACGATGAGGGGTGCGGTCGGATTCTCCTCGGTCACAGGGATATCGACCGGGCGAGTCTTCCGGCGCAGACGTGACCGCGCACGGGTGAGAACCGGGCGTGACCGCTCTTCGATAGCGTTCCCGAGCAACGCGAACCCGAGTACCGTGACCGCGATAGCGATGCCGGGTGGCAGGACCCACCACACCCACGCGTCGGTGAGAAACGCATTGCGTGCGTGTGCCATCGACAGCATCGAACCCCAGCTCGCCGCCGAGATGTTGCCGAGTCCGAGGAATGCCAGTGATGCTTCGAGCAGGATCGCGGTCTTGACGGTGAGCACGAACTGCGGGATCACGAGCGGGAAGATGGCCGGGAGAATGTGCCGGCGTAGCACATACAGCGGGCCGGCGCCCATTGCCCGTTCCGCCTGGATGTAGTCCCTCTCGCGCAGGGTGAGCACCTGCGACCGCAGTTCCCGGGCCAGGCCCGCCCACAGCACCGCCGAGATCACTGTGATCTGTGTGGTCAGGCCGGGGCCGGCGAAGACTCCGATGACGATGGTCAGCGGCAGTACCGGCAACGACAGGATCACGTCGACGACGCGCATCAGGATTGCATCGGTGGCTCCGCGCACGTATCCGGCGGCAATGCCCACCACGGTGCCGATCGTCGTTGCGACGAGTGCGGCAACCACGCCGACGAACAGCGAGATCTGGGCGCCGTGGATGAGCATCGACAGCAGATCGTGTCCCACGTCGTCCGCGCCGAGAAGGTGCTCGGCCGACGGCTTGGAGAACGGCCGTGTGACGCGCTCGGTCGGGTCGTACGGCGCGAGCCACGGTGCGGCGACCGCACACAGCAGAAGGATGCCCAGAATGACTGTGCCCACGAGTGCGAGGCGCTGCGAGCGGGTTTTCGTGCCGAGAAGCGTCATGCCGGTATCCCTTCCGGTGATCGAGCGTCGTGCCGCTTCGCTGCGGTCCGGTCCTTGCGCACCCGCGGGTCCAGCAACGGATACGTCAGGTCCGCGAGCAGATTCGCCGCGATGATGCCGACGGTGGCGAGCAGGAACGCACCCTGAAGCAGCGGATAGTCACGTGCGGTGACAGCGTCGAAGGTGAGCTTGCCCAGACCGGGATAGGCGAAGACGGACTCGACGACGACAGCTCCCGACAGCAGCACACCCACGGTGAGGGTGAGCGTGGTGTACACGGGCAGCAGAGCGTTGCGCAGGGCGTGTCCGACCGCGACACGGAACTCGCCGAGTCCCTTCGCACGGGCGAGCCGGATGAACGGCTCGTCCAGCACGCCCACCATCGACGCACGGGTCATGAGGAAGAACCCGCCGATACCGGCGATGGTGAGCGTCGCGACGGGGAGAGCCATGCGGGACGCGACTTCGGTGAGCCATCCGAATCCGGTGGCATCGAATGAGGCCGCGCCGTACGACGGGAACCACCCGAGTGTTACCGAGAACACCGCGATGAGGATCATGCCGATCCAGAAACCGGGCATCGAATCGATCGCGAGAACCGTGACGACGGTCCCGGTTTCCTTCGCGGAGCCACGGCGCCATGCCGCCCATGCGCCGAGCAGAGAGCCGATGACGAATGCGAGTAGCGTTCCGATGCCGACCAGTGCGATCGTCCACGGAAGCTTCTCCCACAGCACATCGAGAACGGGACGATTGTGCTGCACGGACATTCCGAGATCTCCGTGCAGCAGACCGGACCAGAAGGAGACGTACTGTTCGAGGATCGGCCGGTCGAGCCCGTAGTCTGCGCGCATCTGCGCGATGTACTTCGGGTCGAGCGACTGCTGGTCGCCGCCGTAGAGATAGTTGACGGGATCACCCGGTGCCAGGTGCGGTAGCGCAAAGTTCAACGTCACCGCGGCCCACAGAACCAGGGCGTACTGCCCCGCCCGGCGCAGGACGGTCATCAGTCCTGCGGCGCTTCCGCGTTCGCGGCGTCGACGACGTCGGAGGGCAGGAACGACCACTTGTGGACGATGCCGTAGCCGGGGGTCTCGACCCATCCGGCGAATCGGTCGGAGCGGAACGCCCAGGTCTCGTCCGGGTAGTACAGGGCGATGGCGGTGGGCTGGCGGTTGAACAGTTCCTGCATCTCCTGCATTGCCGCGATGCGCGACTCATTGGTCTCGGTGACGCGCCACTTCTCGTACAGCGCATCGAATTCCGGGTAGGCGAGATCGGGATGCTTCCACAGGTTTCCCGAGCGGTGCGACATGATGAACTGTGTGGAGTCGGCCACCGCATGTGGGCTGTTCGTGGTGACGTAGAGGTCGAAGTTCTTCTTCGCAGAGGCGTCCGAGAGCGACCCGGCGTCGAGCGGGCTGACGACGACGTCGATACCGACCTCGGCGAAGTCCTCCGCAATCAATTCGGCGGCGCGGACCTGCGGCGCGTCACCACCGTTGACGATCAACGTGAACGCCGCGGCTTCTCCGGCCGGGTTCTCGCGCGTACCGTCGCCGTCCACGTCCTTCCACCCGAGTGAGTCGAGCAGCGCGGTGGCCTGAGCCGGGTCGTACGGGGTGGATGCGTCCGGATCGGCGAACGGTGCATCCGGATGGACGTAGCCCTGGGTGCCGGGGCGGCCCTGGCCGAGGCCGACGAGGTCGAGCATCTGATCGCGATCCACCGCGAAGTTCAGTGCGGCACGGAAGTCGGCCTGTGCGAAGGGTTCACGGGTGAAGTTGAGCTTCAGCTCGGGGTAGGTCAGCGGCGCCACGGTGATGGTGCCGATGTCGTTCGATGCGGTGAACTGATCGACCAACTCCGGGGTGAGCGCGCGATCGACCGCGTCGACCTGGCCGGAGCGCAGGGCGGTGAATGCGGCCGAAGAATCGGCGATCACCGGCATGACCAGTTCGTCGACCGTCGGAGCACCGGGGAAGTAGTCGGCGTTGGCCTCGAACTTGTACCCGGTGGTCGGGCTGTAGTCGACAAGCTTGAACGGCCCGGTGCCGATCGGGAGGTCGGTCACCTCCTTCGCCTGCGCGGGGTCGACCTTCGACCAGATGTGCTCGGGGAGGACGGGAAGATCGGCGAGCGTGACCGTGCCGAGTTCGGGGCAAGCGTAGTCGCACACGAACCGCACCGAGGTCGGGCTCGTCGCTTCCACCGTCGAGATCGACGGTGTGTCGTTGACGTGGTGTGTGAAACGTCCGGTCGGCGCGGCATGCATGTAGTGGAAGCTGAAAGCGACATCGTCGGCGGTGAACGCTTCGCCGTCGTGCCAGTTCACGTCGTCGCGCAGATCCACCTCCCAAGTCGTGGCGTCGACCTGTCGGACATCGGTGGCCAGCCACGGCTGCGGTTCGGCGACGTACGGCGAGGGGGAGAGCAATTTGTCGTAGACGAGTTCGGTCATCTGGTCGGACGCACCGGCGAAGATGTTGAGGGGTCCCGTGTCCTTCGCGACGGCGACCGTCAGAGACTCGGCTTCGGCCGGCCCGTCCGCGCTGGACGATGACGTGTCGGACGAGCCGCATGCGGCCGCGAGAAGCGCGGGAATCAGGATCAGTGCGGGTACGGCAGAGCGCGCTCCCGCCGATCGGGGCGTGGCGGGTCCACGCCGGTTACTGCGAATCACGAGGGGTCCACACTCTTTCTCGATGCCAAGATTGGCTTACCTAAGTTTGGTTAGCGTGACCTTATACCACCGCTCGACAATGCAGAAAGGTGTGGTTCCGAACCCGGTATCCGGGCTCGGAACCACACCTTCGAGAAAGGGGTTACGAACTGCTCGACATTCTGTGAGCAAATGTGAACAAACATGACCGAATGTGTTCACAATGCGTGTGAAGCCGACCGAATGGGCGCACCCACAGGCTACATGTCGGACCCCTCTGCGAGCATGATCATCGTGACGTACCGCAACCGTCCGGTCCGGCTCGGAGCCCTGCATCCGACGGTGGCCCTGCCGGCGCAGGACCGCCGGATCGTGGCGGGCGATCATGGTGAGACCGAGGACGATCCGGTGCGGGACCTCATCGAGGATCCGACCTCGAGGTGTCCCCGCCTCTACCGCCACAACCGTGCGCGCACTCGTGCGATGCGGCCGGTCACCACCACGCATCACCGGCCTGTCGAGGCGAGATCCTGATGGCCAGATTCGAGATCCCCGACGGCTGGACCGCGCAGGCCTACACGTTCGCGCTCGACCCCACACCCACCCAGATACGAGCATTCCGCTCGCACGCCGGCGGGGCCCGTAAGGCGCACAACACGATGCTCGCCGCCGTGAAAGCGGTCATGAACCAGCGGCAAGCCGAACGCACCTACGGCCTCGACGAGGACGAGTTGACACCGGCATTGGGATGGTCACTCGCGGGTCTGCGCAAGCAGTGGAACGCCCGCAAACACGAGGTCGCGCCGTGGTGGGCCGAGAACTCCAAGGAGGCCTACAACTCCGGGTTGGACGCGCTCGCTCGGGGATTGGACGCGTGGTCGACATCCCGCAAAGGTATGCGGGCCGGGAAAACGATCGGGTTCCCTCGCTTCAAGACCGTCCGGTCCCGCCGATCGGTGCGGTTCACCACCGGCACCATCGGTGTCGAGACCGACCGGCATCATGTCACCCTGCCGAGGTTGGGGCGGATCCACACCTGCGAGTCCACCCGGAAACTGGCCCGCCGGATCGAGGCGGGCACCGCCCGGATCCTGTCTGCCACCTTGTCCGAGGATTCGGCGGGTCGGTGGCATGTGGCGTTTCAGGTTCTCGTGCACCGTGCTGTCGCCGTGCCGGGGCATGTCGGTGAGGGTGAGTCGGTGGTCGGTGTCGACGTCGGCGTCAAAGCCGACTCCCTGATCGTTGTCGCGACGCCGGACGGACGCGAACTCGACCGGGTTCCGGCACCGAAGTCCCTGACCGCAGCCCAAGCCCGGCTGCGGGCCTTGCAGCGCAGGGTCGCGCGGCAGCACGGCCCCTACGATGTGGCCACCGAGACGAAGCAGAAACCGTCGAAACGCTGGATCACACAGCAACGCCGGATCGGCCGCACCCACGCCCACGCCGCTGCGGTGCGCCGCGACGTGGTGCACAACGCCACCACCGAGTTGGCGCAGCGGCATCGGGTGATCGCGGTGGAAACATTGAACGCGAGTGGGATGCGGTCGGCGGGTGGGGCGCGGAAGAGGGGCCTGAACCTGGCTCTGTCCGACGCGGCGTTGGTGCAGGTCCGCCGGATGCTCGGCTACAAAACCACGTGGTACGGCTCGGTGTTGATGGAGGCCGGCCGGTACTTTCCGTCCAGTAAATTGTGTTCGGGGTGTGGCAGGCGAAAACCAAACCTGGCTCTCGCGGACCGGATGTATGTGTGTGACCACTGCGGAGTGACGATCGATCGTGATCGTAATGCCGCGATCAACCTCGCCCGCCTCGGCGAGACCCACCGCACGGGTGCTACGGGGACCGGTACCGGGAGTAGCCCGGCCGCCACCGATTCGGGTGGGGACGGACGTGGAGCCACGCGGGAGTCCGCGACCACACCAGTGGTCAACGCTGCAGGCGAGGAAGCGTCAACCCGGCACCAGCAGTTGCTGGGTGAGTCCGGGACTGTCTCATCGGAAGGTGAGGCTGCCTGATGGGAAAGCACACAGAGCATGTTGACGTTTGCTCACCAGAAGGCAACGGCTAGAAGGAGTCGGGACGCCCCGGGCCGACGTTGCGGCTGTTGCGGGTGCGCAGGTTCATCACATAGTCCGACGGAGCGCCTGCGATCTCTGCGGCGTCGGCCATCACGCCCAGATAGCGAGCGGACGGAAGCCCGCCTTCGTATCCGTCGACGACATACAGCCAGGCAAGGGCGGGCCCGTCGGCGGTGTCGATGCGGACGCGGATCTTGCGGTGGAAGCCGAGTTCGGCGCCCTCCCAGCGGTCGAGGCTGCGCTCGTCGTCCTCGGGTACGTCGTACAACACCACGAACACCTTGGAATCGGCGTCCTCCACCACGGTCGCCAGTGCGCCTTCCCAGCCGATATCGGCGCCCGCGAACGTCAGCCGCCACCCGTGCAACCAGCCGGTGCCGGACATCGGCGAGTGCGGGCAGCGCGTCAGCATCTGCTCCGGATGCATGTTGGACCCGTAGGCGGCGTAGATCGGCACGTCCACAAGGCTAACGGTTCGGTCTCGATCGCACCGTGCCGGGCGTCGCCAGCGGTGACCGAGTCGCCGACACCGTTGCACGGTCTGTCTGCGCCGTGTACCCGCGGTGGCATAGCGTTGTCGCGGGCGTTCGCACACCCCCGCGGATGCCCGAGTTCGGCCCGATACCCTTATTCGGAATCGATACAGAGGAGAACAATGACTCGGATTGTCATCATCGGCGGCGGACCCGCCGGTTACGAGGCGGCGCTCGTGGCAGCGCAGTACGGCGCGTCGGTGTCTCTGATCGATTCGGACGGCATCGGCGGCGCATGCGTTCTCTTCGACTGCGTCCCGTCCAAGACCTTCATCGCCTCCACCGGCGTCCGCACCGACATGCGCCGCGCCGCCGACCTCGGCATCGAACTCGAACGCACCTCCGTCGCATTGCCGCAGGTGCATGCACGTGTCAAGAGCCTCGCACGTGCACAGTCGGCCGACATCCGCACGAAACTCGAGGCTGCAGGAATCTCGCTGCTGTCCGGGTACGGCGAGCTGATCGATCCCGAGATCGGGATGGCCGCCCACAAGGTCCGCGCCAAGCTGTTCACAGGTGAAGACAAGGTGCTCGACGCCGATGTGGTGCTCATCGCGACCGGCGCGAGTCCGCGCGTTCTTCCCAATGCAGAACCCGACGGCGAGCGCATCCTGACGTGGCGTCATCTCTACGACCTCGACAAGCTCCCCGAGCATCTCGTCGTGGTCGGCTCCGGTGTGACCGGCGCGGAGTTCGTCTCGGCATACACCGAGGTCGGGGTCCAGGTCACTGTGGTCTCCAGTCGCGACCGCATCTTGCCTCACGAGGACGAAGACGCGGCACTCGTGCTCGAGGAAGTGCTCACCGAACGCGGCGTCACCCTCGTCAAGCACGCGCGCGCCGATTCGGTCGAACGCACCGGAAACGGCGTCCGGGTGCTCCTGTCGGATGGTCGCGTCGTCGAGGGCAGTCACGCACTCATGACGGTCGGATCGGTCCCGAACACCCAGGGCCTGGGACTCGACAAGGTAGGACTCGAACTCGACCGGGGCGGCTACCTGCCCGTCGACCGTGTGTCGCGCACGTCGGTGCCGGGAATCTACGCCGCAGGCGACTGCACCGGCCTCCTGCCGCTCGCCTCCGTCGCCGCGATGCAGGGGCGCATCGCGATGTACCACGCGCTCGGCGAGGGCGTGAGCCCCATCAAACTCAAGACGGTCGCTGCGGCAGTGTTCACCCGCCCCGAGATCGCGGCCGTGGGTGTCAGTCAGGCAACCATCGACAAGGGCGAGATTCCTGCCCGCACAGTGATGTTGCCGCTCAACACCAACCCACGGGCGAAGATGTCCGGGTTGCGACGCGGCTTCGTCAAGATCTTCTGCCGCCCCGCGACCGGTGTGGTGATCGGCGGAGTGATCGTCGCGCCCAACGCATCCGAACTCATCCTGCCGATTGCCTTGGCGGTACAGAACAACCTCAATGTGACAGACCTCGCGCAGACCTTCTCGGTGTACCCGTCGCTGAGCGGGTCGGTGACCGAAGCCGCTCGGCAGTTGATGCGGCACGACGACCTGGGCTGATCGGCCGGGTCACACGCGATGGCGGCGCCGGGGTTTGACTCTCCCCCCGGGGGAGGGAAGACGGTGAGATGTATGAGCACCTTCACAACACGGAGTACATCCGTCACGCAAAGCATCTTTCCCGTCGTCCCGGTCGCCGACATCCGCCGCAGCTGCGACTTCTATGTCGGTCTCCTGGGGCTGACCGTCGTGTACGACAGCGACTGGTACGTCCAGCTGCAATCATCGACCACCGAATCGGTGCAGCTCGGGCTCGTCATACAAGGCCACGAGACGATCCCGGAGGGTTTCCGCGGATCGCCCGCGGGAGTGCTCGTCTCGGTCGAGGTCGACGACGTCGACGCGGTCCACGACTGTGCGAGGGCGGCAGGACTGCCCATCGCCTCGAGTCTGCGCAGTGAGGACTTCGGGCAACGGCATTTCATGACCGTCGACCCCGACGGTCTGCTCGTCGATGTGATCACGGTGATTCCGTTCACGGATGGCACCGGCGCGACATGACCGATCCGACGCAGTGGATGAGTATCGGTGAGTTTGCGCGGGCGTGCAGACTCACTGTGAAAGCCCTGCGTTACTACGACCGCGAGGGACTGCTTACCCCGGGTCGAGTCGATCCGCACACCGGATACCGGTACTACGCGCCCGCCCAACTCGCATCGGCGCTGAGGGTCGGCCTGCTCCGTCGAGCCGGAGTTTCTGTCGCCGCGATCCGCCGCATCGTCGATGATCCGGCGGGCGGTGCGGATGTGCTGGCCGTCGAGCGTGCCCGTATCGAGCACGAGGCCGAGCGGGCAATGCGCTCGCTCGCCCTCGTCGGTTCGCTCGAAGAGCTTGCCGCAATGAAACTTCCGGTTCGGCTGCGACGCATCGACGATCAGGTCGTGCTGTGGCGCGAAGGCAGTGCTGAGGTGGATGACCTCGACAGCACCGTTGCTGCGTCGATCGAAGGCCTCCTCGGGGACGCACTTGCGCTGGGTGTCGACACGGAGGCGCCGGTGGTCGGTCGATATCCGGTAGTGCTCGAGGGGACCGTCGACTTCGGGGTGGGCATCGAAGTCGCTCCCGAAGCCGGCGTCGACGCTCTTCTGATGCCAGGCGGTCTTTTCGCAGCGGTGGACTTCACTGGTCCGGCGTCGCTCCTGCCCGTTGCCTATCACGCCCTGTTCGCAGACCTCGCGGCGCGCGGAGTCGATGCCGTGGGCCCGGTACGCGAGTACTACCTCACCGATCCGGCAGAGGTCGGCGCCGAGAACATGCTCACGAGGGTCGTCCACCTCGTGCCCGAGCCTGATGCGAAGCGGTCGGCATTCCCCCTGTAAATCTTATGGTGTGACTTACAGTAATAACGTAGTCTCGGTCTCGTCCAGGAGGGGCTGCCGGGAAGGGTGCCAATGTTTCGAGGGAGACTGTCATGGAGGGGGCGCACCATCGATGCGGCAGCGGCCGCGGTATGCTCGGTCCTGCTGCTGAGCGCGTGTGTCGGATCGGATTCTGCTGGTACACAAGGTGATTCTGCAGAAATTGGAGATCCGGTGGCGGGCGGTGTCGCGAACATCATCCAGATGGGTGAGCCGCGAACCCTCGACCCCGCGGCCATGAGCAACACCTATGCGGGATCGTCCCTGCTGGGAAATGCGCTGTACGGCACATTGATGACCACCGACGTCGACACCCTCGAGATCGGATATGGCCTGGCCACCGACTTCTCGAGCGACGACGGCGGCACCACGATGGTGCTCACGCTCCGGCCCGACGTGACGTTCTCCGACGGAACACCGCTCGACGCCGAGGCGGTCAAGTTCAACTGGGATCGGTTGCGCGACCCCGCCACCGCGTCGGGATCGATCGGTGAGGCATCGCAGATCGCCTCGACCGAGGTGCTCGGCCCGACGACACTCGAGGTCACGTTGACCGCACCGAACCCGAACTACGCACACAGTGTGATCGTCAGTTCGATGAACTGGATAGCTTCGCCTGCGGCGCTGCAACAGGGCGCGGCAGCATTCGACGAGAACCCGATCGGTGCAGGTCCTTTCACGCTCGCAACGTGGTCCCGGCAGAACGTCATCGAGCTCGAGAAGAACCCACGGTATTGGGATGCGCCCAGGCCGTACCTGGACGGCCTCACGATCCGTACGTCCCCCGACACCACACAACGACTCAATTCGATCACCACCGGCGGTGCCGACCTCGCCTCGGACAGCAACTGGAACACCCTCGCCAAAGCCGAGAACGCCGGAACGGCCGTCGAGATCGTGCCGATGGGCGGTGGGCAGTATCTGGGCATGAACAACCGTCGCGCTCCCTTCGATGATCCGCGTGCCCGACGGGCGGTGGCGCTCGCCGTGGACCTGGATGCGATGAACACGACCGTCTACAACGGCGAAGGTGTCGTTCCCGAGACCCTCTTCCTGGAGGAGTCTCCGTGGTACTCCGACATCCCGCTGGGCCGACACGATGCAGACACCGCACAGCAATTGTTCGATGAACTGGCGGCGGAAGGGAAGCCGGTGTCGTTCACCTTCACCACCTTCCCGACCGTGGAGAACAAGGCGGTCGCCGAGACCGCACAGGCACAGCTGAGAGCATTCGACAACGTCGACGTCGAGGTCGAGGTCCTCGATTTCCCCGCGGCCTTCGCGCGATTCGGTACGCGCGACTTCGACATGATGGTGCACGGCGTGACCATTCAGGACCCCGATCACTCGCTCTGGTCGAGTTTTCACTCGACGTCCAAGGGGAACATCGTGGGAGTCGACGATCCCGACCTCGATGCGGCGCTCGATGCCGGTCGTGTCGGCACGACCGTCGAAGAGCGCACCGCCGCGTACGAGGTCGTGCAGCAGCGCTTGGCAGAGCTGACCCCAGGTGCGTGGTACGTCCGGCCCGCGCCGGCGGTGCTCATCGGCGACCACGTGCACGGGGTCCGCCTCTCCGGACTCGGTGCGCCGATTCCCGACGGCATGTGGGTCACCGAGTAGGTCATCACGCCCAGTCGTAGGTGCGTTCGACCGCCTTGTTCCATGCGGCGAAGAGACGCTCACGTTCGGCCGTGACCATGTGGGGTTCCCACGTCTTGTCGGCGGCCCAGTTCCGTCGGATGTCGTCCTCGCCACTCCAGTAGCCAACGGCAAGACCGGCCGCATAGGCCGCGCCGAGCGCAGTGGTCTCCGGCACGATCGGACGAACCACCGGCACGGCGAGCATGTCTGATTGGAACTGCATGAGCATTTCGTTCGCGACCATTCCGCCGTCGACCTTGAGTGTGCTCAGTTCGACGTGCGAATCGGCGCGCATCGCTTCGAGCACCTCCCGTGTTTGGAATGCCGTGGCCTCCAGGGCGGCTCGGGCCAGGTGGCGCTTGTCGACGAACCTCGTGAGTCCCACGATCACTCCGCGTGCGTCGGGTCGCCAGTGCGGCGCGAACAGTCCGGAGAACGCCGGAACGATATAGGCGCCGCCGTTGTCGGGCACCGCCGACGCGAGGGTCTCGATCTCGGCGGCGGAGTTGATGATGCCGAGGTTGTCGCGCAGCCATTGCACGAGTGATCCGGTCACCGCGATCGACCCTTCGAGGGCGTACACGGCGTCGGCGTCACCGATGCGATAACACACGGTGGTGAGCAGGCCGTGGGTGCTGTGCACCGGCGTCGTACCGGTGTTGAGAAGCAGGAAATTGCCCGTGCCGTAGGTGTTCTTGGCCTCCCCGGGCGAAAGGCACGCCTGACCGAAGGTTGCGGCTTGCTGGTCGCCGAGGATGCCGGCAACGGGAACCCCGGCAAGCGGGCCCCGCTCGCGCGCATATCCGTAGACCTCCGACGAACTACGAATCTCCGGCAGCATGGACATGGGAATCCCGATGTCGTCACAGATCTGTGGATCCCACTGCAGGGTCTCGAGATCCATCAGCATCGTGCGCGACGCGTTGGTGACGTCCGTGACATGGACACCCGGTGGGTTGCCGTCCTGCCCACAGCCGCCGGTGAGGTGCCACAGAATCCAGGTGTCGACCGTGCCGAACGCGAGACGGCCCGCCTCGGCTTTCTCCCGCGCCCCGTCGACGTTGTCGAGGATCCACCGAACTTTCGGGCCGGAGAAATAGGTGGACAGCGGCAGCCCGGTAGTGGCGCGATACCGATCGGGTCCGGCATCACCCGCAAGTTGCTCCACCAGCCGATCGGTCCGAGTGTCCTGCCACACGATCGCGTTGTACACCGGCTCGCCGGTGGTGCGATCCCACACGATCGTGGTTTCACGCTGGTTGGTGATCCCGATCGCAGCGACGTCCTTCCTGCGCAGATCCGCCTTCGCGAGAGCCGCAGCACCCACTTCGCGAGTGTTGAGCCACAGTTCCTCAGGGTCATGCTCGACCCAGCCGGCCTGCGGGAAAACCTGCCGATGTTCCTTCTGAGCAACCGACACGACGCGCCCGTCGTGGTCGAAGATGATGCATCGACTGGACGTGGTGCCCTGGTCGATCGCGGCGATGTACTGGTTCACGGGAGTCCTCGAGGTATCGGAAGAGTGTTCACTGCACAGCACTGTGCGGTCGAACCTACTAGCGTTGTACAGGACATGTCGGCGACTGAGGGAGTGGCGCGGTGACCAACCGATCAGGTGTGCAGATTCTCGGTCCGCAGCAGCGCGAGGACGCATGGCGACGCCTCGGCGGCGAGCAGTTCGACATCGTGGTGATAGGCGGCGGTGTCGTCGGGGCGGGAACTGCTCTCGACGCCGCGACCCGTGGCCTGCGCGTGGCACTCGTCGAGGCACGGGACTTCGCGTCCGGCACGTCGAGCCGGTCGTCGAAGATGTTCCACGGGGGCCTGCGGTATCTCGAGCAACTGGAATTCGGCCTGGTCCGCGAGGCGCTGCGCGAACGCGAACTGTCGCTGTCCACGCTCGCGCCGCACCTGGTCAAGCCGCTGAAGTTCCTGTTCCCCCTCACCCATCGCGGTTGGGAGCGCCCCTACATGGCGGCGGGCATCTTCCTCTACGACCGGATGGGCGGAGCGAAATCAGTTCCCGCGCAGAAACATCTGACACGTGCGGGCGCACTGCGAATGGCGCCGGGACTCAAACGCAATTCCCTCGTCGGTGGGATCCGCTACTACGACACGGTTGTGGACGACGCCCGCCACACCATGACGGTGGCGCGGACTGCGGCCCAGTACGGCGCGGTGGTGCGAACCTCGACCCAGGTCGTCGGCTTCCTGCGTGAGGCCGACCGCGTGTCGGGTGTGAGAGTGCGCGACAGCGAGGACGGCTCTGTCACCGAAGTGCGTGCCCACGTGGTCATCAACGCGACCGGCGTGTGGACCGACGAGATCCAGGCATTGTCGCGTGAACGCGGCCGATTCCGGGTGCGCGCATCGAAGGGCGTGCACATCGTGGTTCCGCGCGACCGCATCGTGAGCGACTCGGCGATCATCCTGCGGACCGAGAAATCGGTGCTGTTCGTCATTCCGTGGGGAAACCACTGGATCATCGGCACCACCGACACCGACTGGAACCTCGACCTCGCACATCCCGCCGCGACGAAGGCCGACATCGACTACATCCTCGACCACGTCAACAGTGTGCTCGTCGTCCCGCTCACCCACGACGACATCGACGGTGTCTACGCGGGCCTGCGTCCGTTGCTGGCAGGGGAGAGCGACGAAACCTCGAAACTGTCGCGCGAACATGCGGTCGCCCGTGTCTCGCCGGGCCTGGTAGCGATCGCAGGGGGCAAGTACACGACCTACCGGGTGATGGCCGAAGACGCGGTGGATCTCGCGGCCGAAGACATTCCGGCCCGCATTGCGCCGTCGATCACCGAGAAGGTGCCGCTGCTGGGTGCGGACGGATACTTCGCCCTGGTCAATCAGACGATGCACCTTGCTGAGCAGCACAACCTCCACCCGTACCGGGTCAAGCATCTCCTCGACCGGTACGGCTCACTGGTCGAGGACGTACTCGCGTGCGCGGAGGGCAGGCCCGAATTGCTGGAGCCGATCACCGACGCCCCGCTGTATCTCCAGGTCGAGGCCGTCTATGCGGCATTCGCCGAGGGCGCGCTCCATCTCGAGGACATCCTCGCCCGCCGGACCCGCATCTCGATCGAGTATCCGCACCGGGGCGTGCATTGCGCGGAACAGGTCGCGCATCTCGTAGCGCCGATCCTCGGTTGGAACGAGGCAGCGATCGACCGGGAGGTCGAGACGTATCGGGCCCGGGTCGAGGCAGAGGTCGATTCGCAGAGCCGGCTCGACGACGAATCCGCTGATGCGTTGCGCGCGGCCGCTCCGGAGGCGCGCGCCGAGATCCTCGAACCGGTCCCTGTGAAGTGAGCAGTGTCTTCGAAGTGATCAGTGCGTGAGCAGGACCTTGATCACCACGATCGTCGCCCCCACGAGGGCGAGCGCGCCTGCAGTCATCAGCAGTCGAGTGCTGGGACGCTCACCGTTGAGTCGTCCGATCACGAACGCGATGCCGCCGATTCGCACCAGGACCGCAAGCTCCGCCAGCAGCTGAGCGGTACGCGGCTCGATCCAGCCGAGCCAACCGATCGCGAGGACGACGCACGGGACCACTGCAGAGGTGAGAATCGGCACGGAGTCGCGTACTTCGGCCCGCCGTTCGGCTGCGGTGAGGCGGCTGCCCTGCCGGACGCTGTGCCCCACCGATTCCGCAAAGGCGTGCGCCACGAACGTCGACAGGGCGGTGCCGAGGACGATCGCGATTCCGACGTAGTTCGGTCCGGGGACAATCGGGATGAGCACTGCCAGCACCAGTACGTTGCCATAGACATACGCGCTGATGCGACTGGCGGCATTGTTACGGTCGAGTGGCGCATCGCGGGAGAACAACGGCCCGTGGAGTAGCGCGTTGGCGTCGAGTCCCATATCGACAGCGTGGCATGAGTCGGCGAAAATCTCAGCGTTGTTCGGAAAGGTCCTGTCGTCTCGGCCGACGTCGGCTCAGCTCCCGGCGAAGGACTCTGACTACGTATGTTGCCAGAGTAGGATCCGATCACACGTAGTCGACGACGGGAATCGCACAGTGGACACCACGCGCCGAAGCTGGGCGGGTATCGGCCTGGACGAGCGTCGGCGTGTCCGAAGGGAACGTCTCCTCGACGCGGGGATCGCCCTCATCGGCGCGCCCGACGGATCCGCCGCGAATGTGCGCGCGGTGTGCCGGGCAGCCGAACTCACCGAACGCTACTTCTACGAGAGCTTCACCGACCGCGACGCATTCGTCCGGGCGGTGTACGGGCTCGTGGGTGACCGCGCCCGCGACGTGCTCGTCGCGGCAGTGAGCTCAGCGGCGCATGCCCGCCGGGCGGAAGCAGCGGTCCGGGCATTCGTTGCCCTGATGGTCGACGAGCCGGCGATGGGTCGCGTACTTCTGCTCGCACCGCTGCGCGAACCCGCAATCAGCGGCAGAGGCGTCGAACTCGCACCGGTGTTCGTCGCACTCGTCAGCGCCCAACTCACAGAGATCGGTGACGACGCCGTCCGCAACATGGTGGCTGTAGGACTCGTCGGAGCCTTGACCAGCTTGTTCATGGGGTACCTCGAAGGGGCGATCGCCGTCCCACGGGAAACGTTCGTGCACCACTGCGTTGCGCTTCTCGAGCGCGCCGCGCACGACGCTCAGCGCAGGAGCTGACACCCAGGGCAGCGGTAGACCACGCGATCGGGATCGGATGGACCGGCCAGGCGTCCCGATTCGATGGGCCGCCCACAGCGCAGACATGGCCTGCCGGCGCGTCCATACACCCACAGCCCACGACCCCGGCGCGCATCGCCGGTCGTGACCCGCGAAGTCCTGTTCCGGTTGGCGTACAACACACGGTGGGCGAGTTCTGCCCAGCCGGCCGGGTCGCCGGCCTCTCGTACCGGTGTCGCAGGATCGACGCCGCGCAGGAAGCACAGCTCACTACGGTAGACGTTGCCCACCCCGGCCATGATGCGCTGGTCGAGCAATGCAAGCCCGATCGGGCGGGCAGGATCACGCATGAGATTGACGGCCGCAAGCACCGGATCCCAGTCCGGTCCGAGCAGATCCGGTCCGAGGTGCCCCACCGCGTCGCTCTCCTTCTCTCGGGGCAGCACTTCGACGATGCCGAGATCGAACCCCACCGCCTGCACGTGTTCGGTGCCGAGTACCGCACGAGCCTGGAAACCCGGCTTGCGCCAGCGTGTTCCGCGCTCATACACGTGCCACTGACCGTCCATCATCAAATGCGAGTGAAAAGTGTGATGCGGCAAGCGAACCAGAATGTGCTTGCCTCGTGCGGCCACTTCCTCCACCGTTTCACCGGTGAGATCGACAGTCGCGAAGCGGGGAACCCGAAAATCGCTTTCGGTCAGGATGTTTCCCGCAAGCGCCGCGTGCAGTCGTGCAGCGGTCTGGAACACCGTATCGCCTTCGGGCACGTCAGGACCTCAACCGATATCCGCGCGGTGTCGCGGAGAACCCGGCTTCGCCGAGCAGTTCCGCGAGGGCATGACCGTGGATCGAGACACCATCGATCTTCTCGACCACGATCTTGTCGACGCCACCGTTCTTGACGGTGTGAGCGAGCGACGCGAATGCGGTGCGGAGCCGACCGGGATCGTCGGTGAAGGTGAGCAGAGTGCGCCCACCGCGCTCGACGAACACTACGAGGCTCCCGTCGACCAGTACCACAAGGCCACCGGCCTTCCGGCCAGGCCGGTGCTTCGACGTGCTCGCCGCCGCTGCAGCTGCCTTGGGCCACGGGAGTGCGGCGCCGTACGGATTGGCGGGATCGCAGGCGGCGAGCGTCACCGCCTCGGTGCGGGTGTGGCGACCCTCGAGGGAATCGGAGAACGAGCGCAGCCGATCCACCACGTCCGGGGTCGAGAACTGTGCGCCGCCGAGAGAATCGACGAAGTACCCCCGTCGGCAGCGCCCCGTTTCCTCGAACCGGCTGAGCACCTTGTACATGAGCGCAAACCCCCCGGGGACGGCCTCGCTCGTCACGGCGCCCCGGGTCACCACGCCGTACCGCTCGAGGAGCAGTTCGGCAGTCGTGTGCGCCCGCACCGTCGGGTCGGTCTCACGCTCGGGTAGCAGCGACCACCGGCCCGCAACGGTCGGCGGCCCAGTCCGTGACGGAACGGTCGGACGCGCCCGATACATGCGGGCCCGCGGAGCCCTCCGCGGCACACGATGCGCGGGTGTGGCACGTGATGTGTCGCCGATGAGCGCGCGGAGCGGTGCGAGTGTGTCGCCCGCGATGTGCCCACTCCAGACCAGATCCCACATCGCAGCACTCAGAGCCGTATCGGTCGCGTCCGGTTCGAGCGCTTTCACTGCGTCCCCGAGTTGCCGTACGAAGTATGCGCCCCCACCCGAGAGGGCCTCCAGGATCGCCCGGTGGATGCCCGTCAGCTCGATCTCCTCGGCAGGAGCGAGTGTGGCGGGGGCGAGGTCGGCGGGATGTAGCGAGATCCAGCCGTCCTTTCCCGAGATCGAGCCGACGCCGGACCAGATGATCTCGCCGTTCGACGTCAACTCGTCGAGCATCGCGGGCGAGTAATCGCGTACCCGCGGCGCAAGGATCAGCGGTTCGAGGGCGCTCGCCGGGATCGGCACACCCGCGATCTGCTCGGCGACGGCTACGACACCATCGAGACCGTAGAGCGCGCTCGCGCCGGGCCCGCGTCCGAGATGGTGCCAGTCGGGCAGGAAACGGCCGAGGGTTGCGGTGCTCACCGGCTCGACCTCGTGGCGTGCCGCGGCCAGGGAACGTCGACGCAGACGGCGCAGGACCTCGCTGTCGCACCACTCCGCTCCGGTGGCGCCGGGACGGAATTCACCCGAGGTGACGCGCTTGTCGTCGGCCAATCGCTGCAGAACGGATTCGACGACCGCCGCGCCGAGACCGAAGCGGGTCCCCGCTGCCGCCGTGGTGAACGGCCCGTGTGTGCGGGCGTAACGTGCGACGAGGTCGCCGAGTGGATCCGCGACCGGTTCGATAAATGCCGTGGGGACCCCGATCGGTAACGGCACTCCGAGCGCATCGCGCAATCGTGACGCGTCTTCGATTGCCGCCCACCACTTCCGGCCTGCGTACGACACCTGCAGAACGCGTCGCTGGGCCGACAGCTCGGCGAGCCACGGAGCAGGGTCGTCGGTACTGCGCTCCCGCACTTCGGCATCGGTCGACGGCCCAAGCAAACGCACCAGATCCGCAACGCCCTCCGCATCCCGAGCACGCCGCTCAGGCACCAGGCGCTGCAATTCGAGTTCGGCCTGCTCGATCACGTCGGCGTCGAGCAAGTCGCGCAACTCGACCCGGCCGAGCAACTCCGCGAGCAACGTCGAATCCAAAGACAGCGCAGCCGCGCGCCGCTCGGCGAGCGGACTGTCGCCCTCATAGAGGAACGCACCGACATAGTCGAACAGCAACGACGCGGCGAACGGTGACGCTGTGGGTGTCTCGACCTCGACGAGCCGGATCTGCCGCCGCGCGAGACGGCCGAGCAGGTCGCGCAGCGCGGGGAGGTCGTAGACGTCCTGCAGGCATTCGCGCACCGTCTCGAGCAGGATGGGGAAACTCGGGTACCGGCGGGCCACGTCGAGCAGTTGCGCGGAACGCTGACGTTGCTGCCACAGGGGCGCGCGTTTACCGGGGTTGCGCCGCGGCAACAGCAACGCGCGCGCCGAGCATTCACGGAACCGGGACGCGAACAGGGACGAGCCACCCACCTGTTCGGTGACCAGATCCTCGATCTCGTCCTGGTCGAAGACGAAGATGTCGGCGCCGGGCGGATCGTCCTCGGTGTCGGGTAGCCGGACGATGATGCCGTCGTCGGACGGCGAAGGATGTGCCTCGATGCCAAACCGGTCCAGCAGACGCGCCCCGACTGCGAGAGCCCATGGTGCGTGGACACGCAGACCGAACGGGGAATGCAGGACGAGACGCCAATCGCCCAGTTCGTCGCGGAAGCGCTCGACGACGAGGGTGCGATCGGTGGGGAGGTGGCCGGTGGCGGTGCGTTGTTCGTCGAGGAGGCCGATCAGATTTGCGGTCGCGTAGTCGTCGAGTCCGCCGGATCGGCATCGTGCGTCGGCGTCGTCGGGTGCAGCGTGGCCGAGCTCGCGGATGAACGCACCGAGCGCCGCGCCGAGTTCTGCAGGGCGTCCCTGGTTGTCACCGTGCCAGAACGGCAGACGCCCGGCGCGGCCGAATGCGGGGGACACGAGCACCCGGTCGAAGGTGATCTCCTCGATTCGCCAGCTCGTCGCGCCGAGCGCGAAGACATCGCCGACCCGCGACTCGTAGACCATCTCCTCGTCGAGTTCTCCCACGCGGGTGTTCTTCTCGCCCACCATGTACACGGTGAACAAACCGCGGTCAGGGATGGTCCCGCCGGACGTGACGGCCAGTCGTTGTGCCCCGGGCCTGCCGGTCAGCGTGCCGTCGGTGCGGTCCCACACCAGGCGGGGACGGAGTTCGGCGAACTCGTCCGACGGGTAGCGGCCCGAGAGCAGATCGAGCACCGATTCGTAGACGCCCCGCGACAGCGACGTGAACGATCCGCTCCGCCGGACAGTGTCGAACCAGTCGTCGACCCCGAGGGGTTCGAGTGCGGCCGCTGCCACGGTCTGCTGTGCGAGGACGTCGAGGGGATTCGCCGGGACCTGCAGGGCCTCGATGTGCCCGGCGACCATCCGCTCGACGGTGACGGCGCAATGGATCAGGTCGGTGCGGTGCTTGGGGAACAGCACTCCGCGTGAAGTCTCACCGACCTGGTGCCCGGCCCGCCCCACTCGTTGCAGCCCGCTCGCCACCGATGGTGGTGCCTCCACCTGGATGACGAGATCGACCGCGCCCATGTCGATACCCAGTTCGAGGCTCGAGGTAGCCACGACGCAGCGCAGCCGACCGGACTTCAGATCATCCTCGATGAGAGCGCGTTGGTCTTTGCTCACCGAACCGTGGTGGGCACGGGCAAGGACCGGTTCGGCGCCGTAGGTCACCTCGGTGGATGCGCCGAGGAGCGCCGGCGGCGCGGTCTCGCGGTCGACGGCGCTGCCGGTGCGTTCGGTGTAGATCTCGTTGAGCCGGCCGGTCAACCTTTCGGAGAGTCGGCGCGAATTCGCGAACACGATCGTCGAGCGGTGGGCGGTGACGAGATCGACGATCTGCTCCTCGACGTGCGGCCAGATCGACCCGGCCTGCGGCGTCGGTGACTCGGAATCGTCGTCGATACCGGATGTGCCCAACTCCGTCATGTCCTCGACCGGCACCTGGACCGTGAGCTCCCAGGTCTTGACTGCTGGAGGGGCGACGATCCGGATTGGCTCGCCCCCGACGAGGAAGCGGCCCACCTCCTCGTGCGGACGCACCGTTGCGGACAGTCCGATCCGCTGAGCGGGCTTCGGTAGGAGCAGGTCGAGACGTTCGAGGGACAGCGCCAGATGCGCGCCACGTTTGGTCCCGGCGACAGCGTGCACCTCGTCGACGATCACTGATTCGACGCCTGCGAGTGTCTCGCGTGTGGCCGAGGTGAGCATGAGGAACAGTGATTCGGGGGTGGTGATGAGGATGTCGGGAGGTGTACGGGCGAGCTTGCGCCGGTCGGCCTGCGAGGTGTCGCCCGAGCGGACACCCACGGTGATCTCAGGCGGCGCCAGACCGAGCCGTTTCGCGGTCTGGGTGATGCCGACGAGCGGTGACCGGAGATTGCGCTCGACGTCGACCCCGAGTGCCTTGAGCGGCGAGATGTAGAGGACCCGGGTGCGGTGTTCGCGCGGTGAGTCGGATGTCTCCAGGGGGCGGGCAGCGAGCCGGTCGAGTGACCATAGGAACGCCGACAGCGTCTTGCCTGAGCCGGTGGGCGCGACGACGAGTGTGTGCGCACCCGACGAAATCGCATCCCACGCGCCGAGCTGCGCAGGTGTGGGCGCGTCGAATGCACCTCCGAACCACTCCCGGGTGGGCGCGGAGAAACGGGCGAGGACGTCGGTCACCAGTCCATGGTGCACCCGATGTCCGACAGTCTCGGGAATTACGCGTTGCCGGTCACTCCAGTGCGAACATGGCGAGCTGCGGGCAGTGCACATCCGCCCAGTGGTTCCTGCCGTTCTGCATCAACCTGCGGACGAGTTCGTGCGCCGCAGGCCGCCACGGGAGCGCATCGAACTGCTCGCGACTTGCCGGTATCTCACTCCACCCGATCGACACCTGATCGCCGCGACGGCGGAGACTCAGCGCGGGGGAGCTTGCCGTGATCCGATCGAAGTCGGCGCCGCACGACTGCTCGAGGATGCGTACGTCGACTGTCACGAAACCGCCGATCTGCCTGTCCTCGCGGACACTGGTATCGACGTACAAGCACGCGATCTCCTGGTCACCGGCATGGACACTGATCATCCGATGCCCCTTGTCCGATGCTCCGACCGACGGCAGACATACGACGGACCAGTACTCGCGTTCGCTGATGCGTGCATTCTCGATCGTCGAGCGGACATAGTCGCGCAACCACGCGGTGACGAAGTCGAATTCAGGGTAGAGCTCGAGCTCCCGATAGCGGGTGTCGCGCAATGGAAGATCGGTACCGGCCTCTGGCATACGCATGTTCACGCCCCGATTATGGCGTGTTCCCTGCCGCGGCGGCACCGAGGTGCGGAAAGGTGCTGTCGTGGGGTCGATCGGTCGGCCATTCGTCACAGGACAGCCCCTGGGTTGAGGATCGAGCGGGGGTCGAGGGCGTTCTTTATCAGGCGGGTCAACGCCATCACGTCGGGGCCCACCTGCTCCGGCAGCCAAGGTTTCTTGAGCCTGCCCACGCCGTGCTCCCCGGTGATAGTGCCGCCGAGGCCGATCGCGAGGTCCATGATCCGGCCGAACGCGGCGTGTGCCCGCTCCACCATCTTCTCGTCGCCGGGGTCGTAGACGACCAGCGGGTGGGTGTTTCCGTCTCCCGCATGCGCGATCACGGCAACCGTCACTTCGTTGCGATCGGCGATTTCCGCTACGCCGGCGACCAGGTCCGGGAGCATCGGCAACGGTACCCCCACATCCTCGAGGAGGAGGCTTCCGAGGCGTTCGACCGCGGGAATCGCCATCCGCCGCGCAGCGGTGAACGCAGCACCTTCATCAGGATCGGAGGTGTCGAACACGTCGTGAGCCCCAGCGTCCCGGCACGCACGCACCATCACCTCGATTTCGTGTTCCGCGGCCGCACCCGGAGCGTCGGATTGTGCGATCAGCATGGCCTCGGCTCCGCGGTCCAGGTCCATCCGCAAGGCGTCCTCGACAGCGTTGATCGTGGTGCGGTCCATGAATTCGAGCATGGCCGGGCGAAGCGTTGCGGTGATCGCGATGACGGCGTCCGCCGCGGACTTCACCGACCCGAAGGTCGCAACCATCGTCGACGCCGGTGGTTGCGGTGGAATCAAGCGGAGCGTCACCTCGGTGATCACTCCGAGAGTGCCCTCGCTGCCCACGAACAGTTTCGTCAGCGATAGACCCGCAACGTCCTTGAGTCGGGGGCCACCGAGCCGCACCGCGGTGCCGTCGGCGAGAACCACTTCGAGCCCGAGCACGTAGTCGGAGGTCACCCCGTACTTGACGCAGCACAGCCCACCCGCATTGGTCGCGGCGTTGCCGCCGATCGAGCAGATCTCGAACGAAGACGGATCCGGCGGATACCACAGGCCATGTTCGGCTGCGGCTGCCTTGACCTCGGCATTGAGCAGGCCCGGACCAGCGACGGCGGTGCGTGTGGCGGGGTCGATCGTGATGTCACGCATCTTCTCGGTGCTGAGAACGATTCCGTCGGCCAGACCGCCGGAGCCTCCGGACAGGCTCGTTCCGGCGCCGCGGGGCACCACCGGCACACGGTTCTCGTACGCCCACCGCAACGTGGTCTGCACATCAGCGGTGGAGGTCGCGCGGACGAGCGCGAGCGGCACGGCCGCGTCGGGGTCGAACGCACGATCGTGCCGGTATCCCGCGAGGATGTCGGGATCGGTGACGAGGACCCCGGCCGGGAGCTGCCCGGCCAGGGTCGTCGGGTCGGCAGGCGGTGACGTCACGACACAGCCGGAACGTAGCGGGCGCGCAGCTTGTGTTTGACGAGCTTGCCGGTCGGGGTGCGAGGCAGGTCGTCGGAGAAGTCGATGCTGCGCGGAGCCTTGAACTTCGACACCTTCGACCGCACGTACTCGAGTAGTTCTTGCTCGACCTCGGGTCCGGGTTCGACACTTTCAGCGAGTTGCACAACAGCCTTGACCTCTTCGCCGAACTCGTCGTTCGGCACGCCGATGACCGCGACGTCGAACACCTTGGGGTGAAGGGTCAGAACGTTCTCGGATTCCTGCGGATAGATGTTCACACCGCCCGAGATGATCAGGAATGCTGCGCGGTCGGTGAGATACAGGAACCGATCCTCGTCCAGATACCCGATGTCGCCGCTGGTCGTCCACGTGGGGTGATCGGGATGTGTTGCCTTCTCGGTCTTCTCGGGGTCGTTGTGATACTCGAACGGACGCTCGTCGCGCTCCCACCACACCGTCCCGATCGATCCCGTGGGTAGTTCCTGGCCGTCCTCACCGCAGATCCGGACGTGCCCCATCACGCCGTCGTGACCGACCGAACCCGGACGAGCGAGGGCCTGTTCGGAGTTGATGAAGGTCGCGCCGGAGCCTTCGGTGGAGGCGTAGTACTCGTTGATCACCGGTCCCCACCACTCGATCATCGCCTGCTTGATCTCGGGTGGGCACGGTGCTGCAGCGTGAATTGCGACCGACATGCTCGACACGTCGTACTTCAGGCGGGTTTGCTCGGGAAGCTTGAGCATGCGCACGAACATAGTCGGCACCCATTGGCTGGCGGTGACCTCGTACCGATCGATCAGCGCAAGCGCTTCTTCCGCATCGAACCGATCCATGAGGATCACCGTGCCGCCCACCGACTGGATTGTGCCGCAGAACCGCAGTGGCGCAGCGTGGTACAGCGGTGCGGGACACAGGTACACCGTGTCCGAATCGAAGCCGTACATCGGGGTGAACACAGCTGTGTACGGGTCGGGAATGTCCTGGACCTGCCCGTCCGGCAGCTTCGGCTTGATGCCTTTGGGGCGGCCCGTGGTGCCGGACGAGTACAGCATGTCCTGACCGCGCGGCTGATCGTGAAGAGGTGTGGTGTCGAAGCGTTCGACGGCCCGCGCGTAATCCTCGAATCCAGGCAGCGTTCCGCCGTACGCGAGCCGGTGCTCTACGTTCGGATATGCGTCGGCAGAGGTGTCCACCGCGTCGGCGGCATTCGCGGAGACGATCAATGCCTTCGCGCCGCAGTCGTCGACCACATATGCGGCTTCGTGAGCGGTGAGGTGCCAGTTTACGACGGTGATGTACAGGCCGGAGCGCAGTGCAGCCCAGTACACCTCCATCACGCGGAGGTCGTTGTCGGAGATGAGGGCGACGTGATCACCAGGCTTCAGTCCGAGTTCGCGCAGGTATTTCGCGAGCCGGAGCGAGTTCTCGTCGAGTTGTCGGTAGGTCAATGACTCGCCGGTGGCGGGGCGCACGATAGCGGCCTTGTTCGGTGAGGTGGCGACGAAGTTACCTGGGTACATGCACCCTGGTTTATCACAGGTTGTGGCGCGCGCCACAGCGTCCGTTCCGGTGGGACGATTGAGTGTGGCACCGCGGGGTACCCGGCATGAACCGAAAGGAGACCGCAATGCCGAATCCGTCGATCAAGAACGAGAAGATGTACGAGGACCTCCGCGACGACGGTGCGTCCAAGGAGAAAGCTGCCCGCATCTCGAACGCCGTGGCGAATCGCGGAAAATCCGATGTCGGTCGCAAGGGAGGGAAAGCCGGGTCCTACGACGACTGGACTGTCGCCGATTTGAAGAAGCGCGCCAAAGAGCTGGGCTTGACCGGGTACTCCGACATGAAGAAGAGCGAGCTCATCGACGCGCTGCGTAACCATTGACGCAACGGGTGGCCACAGAACTTCGTCCGAACTCGACTGATCATCCGAACTCGACACCCTGGGCGAGTGGGAGGCCGTCGGAATAGTTCACAGTGTTGGTCGCGCGACGCATGTACGCCTTCCAGGAGTCGGAGCCGGATTCGCGTCCCCCGCCTGTTTCCTTCTCCCCGCCGAACGCGCCGCCGATCTCGGCGCCGGACGTGCCGATGTTCACGTTGGCGATACCGCAGTCCGAGCGCGCAAGGAAGCGCTCGGCCTCGCGTTGGTCGGTAGTGAAGATCGACGACGACAATCCCTGGGGAACATTGTTGTGCAGAGCGATCGCTTCGTCGAAGTCGTCGTAGGGGAGCACATACAGGACGGGTGCGAACGTCTCTTCACGTACGACGTCGGTCTGCGTGGGCATCCGCAAGAGCGCTGGAGAGACGTAGACGCCGTCGCCCTGCACCTGCACCCGTTGCCCACCTGCTACGAGGATGCCCCCGTCGAGTTCGGCGCGGTCGAGGGCCGAGCGCATCGCATCGTAGGCGTGTGAGGAGATCAGCGGTCCCACGAGAACGCCCTCGTCGAACGGGTTCCCTACCCGGAGCCCGCGGTATACGGTCGCGAGGCGCTCCACGAGGTTGTCGATGACGGAGCGATGCACGATCAGCCGGCGCAGCGTGGTGCAGCGTTGTCCTGCGGTGCCTGCCGAGGCGAACACGACTCCCCGCACGGTCAGTTCCAGATCTGCCGAGGCGGTGACTATCGCGGCGTTGTTGCCACTGAGTTCGAGCAGGCAGCGGCCGAACCGTGCGGCGACCCGGGGCGCGACGATCCGTCCCATCCGGACCGAACCGGTGGCGCTGACCAACGCTATCCGTGGATCGTCGACGAGCGCTTCACCCGCGGTAGCGTCGCCGAGCAGGACATGATGCAGGCCGGGGGGCGCATCGACGTCCGCTGCGGCACGACGCAGCAGTGCGTCACACGCAAGAGCGGTCAGCGGAGTGGTCTCCGAGGGCTTCCACACCACAGGGTTGCCGCACACCAGCGCGATCGCGGTGTTCCAGGACCACACCGCCACCGGGAAGTTGAACGCGGATATCACACCGACCACACCGAGGGGGTGCCACGTCTCCATCAAGCGGTGGCCTGGTCGCTCGGAGGGCATGGTGCGTCCGTAGAGCTGCCGCGACAGGCCCACGGCGAAGTCGCACACGTCGATCATTTCCTGGACTTCGCCGAGTGCCTCGGACGGTATCTTTCCGACCTCGAGCGTGACGATCTCGGCGAGATCGTGCTTGTGCTCGACGAGTAGATCACCGAACCGGCGGACGAGCCGACCTCGTACGGGAGCGGGGACGTTGCGCCACTGCTCGAACGCGTCTGCGGCAGCGTGTATCGCCGCGTCGATCTGGGCCGCGGTGTGTGGTTCCAGCTGTGCGAGTTCGGTGCCGTCGATGGGTGTGGTCGCCGCCAGAGCACCATCGCCGTCGGGCAGCGTGGCGCCGCACTTCTGCACAGCGGTGCGCGCACGATTACTGAAAGTGTCCGTTGCATTCATCGGTGGGTCCTCTGTCGCTCGGTTAACCTGCGCTGGTGCCGGAATCTTCGAAAGAGTCGTTGGACGAGATCGATAGGTTGCTGTTGCGTGAACTGATTGCGGACGGACGCGCCACCTTGTCGGTGCTTGCTGAGAAGGCCGGGTTGTCGATTTCCGCGGTGCAGTCGCGAGTGCGCAGACTGGAGTCCCGGAACGTGATTCGCGGCTACACCGCGAAGGTGGACCCGGAAGCACTCGGCCTCATGCTGTCGGCGTATGTCGCGATCACCCCTCTCGACCCGTCCCAACCCGACGACGCGCCCGCACGTCTACGTCACATCGAAGCAATCGAATCGTGTCACTCGGTGGCGGGCGATGAAAGCTATATGCTCCTTGTGCGTGTTGCGACGCCGCGGGAACTCGAGTATCTCCTCCAAGAAATCCGCGCGACTGCGAATGTTGCCACTCGAAGCACAGTCGTGCTGCAGACATTTTACGAGAAGTGACATATCGACGCTTTGTTCTTCAATTGAAACTACGGCTGGGCTGAAAATGTTCGCGTACCCTCGCGGATATGAGCACTGCATTCCGTGATCGGGACGGTGCCGAAGTCGTGGCACCCGACCGGGTACACGCCGTCATCCGAGCGCACATGGTGGCCGACGGATTTCCCCTTGTCCTGGATCTCGAACGCTCGAGAGGGTTGCGCCTCGTCGACCGCCGCGACCGCACATGCTATCTCGATATGTTCGGCTTCTTCGCGTCGTCCGCTCTCGGGATGAACCACCCCGACATTGCCGACGATCCTGCGCTGCGGGACGAACTTGCCGCGGTTGCTGCCAACAAACCCAGCAACTCCGATATCTACACCGTGGTGATGGCCCGTTTCGTCGACGCATTCGCGCGAATACTCGGCGATCCGGCACTACCGCACCTGTTCTTCATCGACGGTGGCGCCCTCGCGGTCGAGAACGCACTCAAGGCCGCGTTCGACTGGAAGAGCCGGCTGAACGAATCGCACGGTCGCGATCCCGCACTGGGGACCAAGGTGCTGCACCTGACAGAAGCGTTCCACGGGCGCACCGGATACACGATGTCGCTGACCAACACCGATCCCGTCAAGACCGATCGCTTCCCGAAATTCGACTGGCCTCGCATCGATGCTCCGTACCTGCGTGACGGTGGCGCCGTCGAGGAGGACGAAGCACGCGCGCTCGCGCAGGCCCGTGCTGCTTTCACGAACAATCCCCACGACATCGCGTGCTTCATCGCCGAACCCATTCAAGGTGAAGGCGGCGATCACCATTTCCGGCCGGAGTTCTTCCAGGCGATCGCGGCACTCTGCCGCGAGCACGATGCACTGCTGGTCGTCGACGAGGTGCAGACCGGAGTCGGCATCACGGGAACGATGTGGGCGTACCAACAGTTCGGCATCGAGCCCGACATCGTTGCGTTCGGGAAGAAGACCCAGGTGTGCGGGATCATGGCCGGTGGGCGTCTCGACGAGGTTCCGGACAATGTCTTTGCGGTGTCTTCGCGGCTCAACTCCACCTGGGGTGGAAACCTCACCGACATGGTGCGTGCCCGCCGCATCTTCGAAGTGATCGAGCGCGATCGACTGGTCGATCGTGCGCGGACGACCGGTGCGCATCTGCTGGCTGCGTTGCGGCAGCTCGCGGCGCAGTATCCGATCGTCACCGAGCCGCGGGGCCGTGGGCTGATGTGCGCGATCACATTGCCATCACAGGAGTTTCGTGACCGAGTGCTCGCTCGTCTGTACCACGAGGAGCAGGTCCTCATGATCGGTTCGGGGCAGCGCGGCATCCGTTTCCGGCCGCCCCTGACCGTCACCTCCGAGGAACTCGACGAGGCGATCGCCGCGCTCGACAGGGTGCTCGCCACTGTCGCCTGAACAACTGCTGTCGTCTGAGCAAGTGCTGTGATCAGGGTGTGCTTGCCTCGAGATGTCGTATCACCGCGAGCACGCGACGATGGTCCTCCGGTTCCGGATGCAGCCCGAGCTTGAGGAAGATCGACCGTATGTGCGCCTCGACGGTGCGTTCGCCGAGGAACAGTGTCGCACCGATCGCGCGATTGGATCGGCCCTGGGCCATGAGCGTGAGCACCTCGCGTTCCCGCGCCGACAGGTCGTCGATCGGCCTCGAATCAGAATGAGGGCGCGACACCATCCGGCTCACCACACCGGGATCGATCGCCGACCCGCCGTCGGCGACACGGTGGAGTGCGTCCACGAACTCGTCGATGTCGCCGACGCGATCCTTGAGTAGATATCCCACACTTGCTGCGCCGGTTGCCAACAGATCCATCACGTACTCGGATTCGACGTACTGCGACAGCAGTAGCACTGCGGTCTCGGGATATTCGGTGCGGATCGTTCGTGCGGCTTCGATGCCCTCGACGGTGTGGGTCGGCGGCATCCGGATATCGACGACGGCGATGTCGGGTCGAGTTCGTGCCACCGTATCGATCAAGGTCTCGACGTCGTCTGCTTCGCCGACCACGTCGAGACCCTCATCTGTGAGCAGGCTTCGGATCCCTTCCCGAAGAAGCACAGAGTCGTCGGCGAGAACGACACGCAAGGGGCTGGACCGCCGGCGCCGCGGACCGGTGCGAGCACTAGGTGTGGTCGGTAAGGGCGACACCTGGGTGGGATCGAGCAGTGCGCCCGTATCGCGGTTCAGCACTGCCCGCGCAGCGTCGCAGAACGCCCGACACGTGTCGTACCGGTCGTTCCGGTTCTTCGCCAGTACCCGCGCAACGACGGCATCCATTGCCGGGCTGAGATCGGAACGCAGTGCACTCGGCCGCGGGATCGGGTCCCGGGCGTGTCCGTGCCACAACTGCGGGAGCGTCTCACCCGGGTACGGGGGTCGTCCGGTGAGCAGATGATAGAACGTGCAGCCGAGTGAATAGAGATCGGCGCGGGGATCGAGTTCCACCGTCGTGTCGAACTGCTCTGGTGCGGCGTTGTGCAGGCTCGCGACGAACACCCCGGTACGGGTGAGACGTCCCGGTTCGTCGAGGGCCTTTGCTATACCGAAATCCGTGAGTAGGACACGTTCTCGTTCACCGGGGCCGGCGGGTTCCACGATCAGGATGTTCGCCGGCTTCACATCGCGATGCAGAACGCCCGCGCGGTGCGCATAGTCGAGCGCTTTCCCGGTCTCGGTGATGATATGCAGGGCTCGTTCCACCGGCGTGGGGCCGGCAACGATCAGGTCGGCGGCGGTCGTTCCGGGTACGTACTGCATCGTGAACCACAGGCGGTCGTCGGTTCGTCCGCGGTCGTAGATCTGCACGATGTTCGGGTGTTCGAGGCGCGCCACATGCCCGGCTTCGCGTTCGAAGCGGGCGGCGACGTAGTCATCCGAGGTGAGACCGGAATGGAGAAGCTTCAGCGCAACCGTGCGCGGTAGGTGCGGGTGGGCCGCCAGATAGACGGCCCCCATACCGCCTACACCGAGCAACTTCTCGATTCTGTATCCGGCAAACACCGAACCGGCCTCCAGCCGACCGTTCACCGCCATCGCCTGCACCTTCCGCCGACGACCCCTCATCCATTGAACCGCGCGGCGCGGCGGTGCGGAAGTGTCGCTTGGTCAGCTGTCGGCGTCCGCGCGAAGCTGCAGCGTGACCGTCAAAGTTGTGCCGCAGCCGGTCGGGCTGTCGAGAGTGAAGCTGCCGCCGAGGGCTTCGGCACGATCCGACAGGCCGTCCAATCCGCCTCCGGGAACCCGCCGGGCGCCGCCCGATCCGTTGTCGGTGACCGTCAAGCGGAGCGTATCGCCCTCGCGGTACACCATGATTCTCACAAGGGTCGCGGACGAGTGCTTCGCGGCGTTGGTCACAGCTTCCGATGCGATGAGGTACGCGGCAAGTTCGACGTGGCTCGGCAACCGTGACTCGAGATCTTCGTCGATGCACACCGGAATCGGTGCTCGCTCGGCCATCGAGTTCAATGCGACCGCCAAACCTCGCTCGGCCAGCACCGGCGGGTAGACGCCACGCGCCAGGTCGCGCAGTTCCGTGAGTGCGGCGTTCAGCTCGGCAGCGCCGTCGGTGAGGAACGAGCGCATCTGCATACCGTCGTCGGTTCGCTGTGCCCGGCGGAGCAGCAGTGAGGCCGCTACCAGCCGTTGCTGAGCGCCGTCGTGCAGGTTGCGCTCGAGGCGGCGCCGTTGCACATCGCCCGCTGTGACGATGCGTTCGCGAGACCGGCGCACCTCGGCGAGCTGCTCCTCGAGGGCGCGCTGGAGGCGATCGTGGTCGAGGGCCAGGCTGGTTGCGCCACGCACCGCGGCGAGTAGTTCCGGCTGGGCTTCCAACGTGGCGTCGTAGACGAGCGCCCCAGCGGGTGTTCCCTCGTGTTCGAGGAGAGTGAATCCCCGCGTGCGGGAGCGGCGGGGCAAGGTCTGCGGTTCGCCGTCGGAGTCGAGGTAGGTGCCGTCCGAGTATGTCCACAGGGCCAGGCTCGGGTCGTGCACGGCGCGGCGTAACGCATCGACGAAACCGACGTCGATGGGGATGTCGCCGATCTCGACCATCGCGTCGGTTACGGCCGCCCGGGTGAGCCGGTATCGGACGAGTCCGATCGCGACGGCGAGTGGGAACAGTGCGGCCCCGGGATAGCGCAGATTCAGAATCCAGGTATGGGGAGAGCCCGGAACTGCGATGGCGAGTGTGGCGATTGTGAGGAGTCCTGCAGCTGCGCATGCGATCCCGAGCGGCGCAAACCCCGCTCGATATGCCGGAGATCCCCGTTTCAAGCGGGCGACCACCACACCGACGAGGATCGCGGTGAGCACAACTGCCCCCGTACCGACACCGAGTTGGATCGCGTCGGAGATTTCGGGACCGTGCCGGATCAGCAGCAGATTCGTGGAGGTCGACGATTGTATCGACTCTGCGGCGCGCGGATCGAAGAACATCCATTCGGCCGCGACGCCGACCACAGCGAGTGCCCACGCGGCGCCGACGAACCACCGTTCCCAACGTTGCTGTAGGCGACCGGTGGGGAAACCGATCACAGCCTGGAGAAGTAACGGCAGATACAGGTTTGTTGCAACGATACCGACGGTGAATGCCACTGGGTTACTGGAGCGACGTAGCCCACCCAGAAGCCACAGCGCACCCGCAACGACGAGAAGCAGTCCGGTCAGATCGTGTGGGCGGTACGTCCACGCGACTGCGCCGGCGACGAGGAATGCCACTCCAGCGCAGACGAACAGTGCCATCTCGGTCGGACTGAATACCGGAAGATACGGGCCTTGTGCTGCTGCGAACGACTCGCGCGGTCCGAGAAGCAGACTGCGCGCGGGGTCGCGTCGTGCGATATCGGACCAGTCGACGGATGCCACCACCATCGCGACCAACGCAATGACGAGCCCGGACAGCAGAAGAATCGTGCGACGACTCATCGAGCCAGCCTCCTCACCGAACTGTTCCAGTCTCCTCTCCGGCACCTCACGACTCCACCGTGCTGCCACGGATGAGGCGGACCGTGGCCGCGCGGGGAACAAATGTGGGGTCCGCACGGATTCGCCGTGCAGATTGTCAGCGGAGAGTTGGTGTCGTGGCCGGAATGGCCGGCACATTCACCAGATGCGGCAAGCGCCGTACAGTCCGAGGAGTAACCATGGACCTGTTCACGATCATCGTCACCGCGTTGACGAACTTCTTTGCGCTGCTGGTTCCCAGTGACGCGACCATCAAGCACGACGTCCAGGCGGTCGAGCGGTAAAGGAAGAGTTCCCGTGACACTCACGAATGAGCGTGACCGAAAAGATATCGAGAGGAGACTCCCCGAGCTCCCCGGGCAGTGGATTTCCACGGCCCGGGGGCGCCGGCGCGCTCGACTCTCGGCACGTAGCCGGCATCCGGTTGCGTGGATGCGGTCAATTGCCACCCGCAGACGTGGAATTCCGGCGCAAACACCGGTCAGTGCCGACGAAATTCTCGTTCGACTGGGCGAATTGCCGCTCAGCGTATGGACGTACGGGTTCGACCACCACTCGGTCCGGCACCTCGGCCCCATGGCCCAGGATTTTGCTGCAGCGTTCGGGCTCGGATTCTCCGAACGACATATCCCCGTCGTCGACGCCAACGGTGTGTGCATGGCCGCAATTCAGGCGTTGTATCGCAGAGTCGTAACCCTCGAACTAGCGCTCGACGAATCGCGTCGATCACTCGACGAATCGGCATTGTGACTTCACTCAGCGACGGGCGTCTCGGGCGTTGCAGAAGCATTGAAGGGATATGACAACACATTCGCTGCACATCGCCCGGAGAGATGCGAATGTTGTGGCCCGCGGGACCGATGACCTGCTTTTGGCAGGCCGTCGGGTGGCTGTGGGTACCGGCGTGAATTTCGGTAGCGCGTGCCCGGTGTCCTGACGTTGACCTCGGGCGCGCCGAGGGCGCACTCTTGGCGCCATGAGCATCAAGGTCGACCTCGACGCACTCGACGCCGCGCTCGGTGACTTCGAGTACGCCTACCTGCTGACCACCGGTACCGACGCCAAGCCACACGCGGTTGTGGTGACTCCGGTCCTCGTCGATGGTGTGTTCCGCATCGGCGAGCCGGGTCGCCGGACCGGCGCCAACGCGCAGGTGCATCCGGGCGTCTCACTCGTGTACCCACCGGCGATCCCGGGCGGATACTCGTTGATCGTCGACGGGAAGGCGGAACTGGATGGGTCGGTGCTGCATGTCCGGCCGACCTCTGGAGTGCTGCACCGGCCTGCCACCGCCGAGCATCCCGCGACGAACCCTGGGTGTGATGCCGACTGCAGACCACTGGCGAACTAGAAGTAAAGCCAGCCACCGTTACCAGGGCACACGAGTGCCCTGGTAACGGTGGCTGATTCTGTGTTCTGTGGTGGAGCTACGCGACCAGATCCGGCCTGTTCCCCGGTATCGGTTTACGGAACACATCCACACTCACGGGCGGGATGAACTGCGGCCGACGCTCGCCGGTCATCTCCACCTCCCACTCGGTGTGATGCATCAACCGATGATGATGACCACAGAGCAATACCAGATTGTCGAGATCGGTATCACCACCATCGACCCAATGGCGAAGATGATGCGCATCCGCCCACGCCGGTGGTGACGAACACCCCGGGAAAGCGCATCCACCGTCACGGACTGCCAGGGCACGTCGCTGCTCCCGACTCGCGGTGCGGCGGGTCTGCCCGTGCGCGAGCGGCACCCCGTGTTCGTCGAGAAGGATCCGGGTGACCTGACAATCACACGCAAGCATCCGGGCAGCGTCGATCGACAACGGCCCGGCCCACGGTTCGGTGGCGTATCCCTGTTCTGGGGAGTTCACGAATAGTTCTTTCACCGCAGTGTTGGTCGTCAGGTCGTTGATCGACGCGGTGACCGTCACGTGCGGTTTCACGCCGCCTTCGACCGGGGCGAGTCCGGCGGCTTCGACGAACTGAAGGAGTTGATCGAACCCGTCGGCGTTGCGTTTCGACGCCGGCCGATCGTCCTTGACGCCATTTACCTCCGGTCGTGGTGTGGCCAGCGGGGACAGCAGATGCCGCAGACGCGCGCCGGTGAGCGCGTCGAACTCGCCTTTGATGACGACCCGGCCGTGCCAGGTGGTCGAGACGAACAGTTCGTTGCGTGAAGAGTCTTCACCCGGTGGTGGTCCGTCGCCGGTGCCAAAGAGGTGTTCGAGTCGGCGGATCAATGCCCGCACGGTCGCTGTGGTCGCGACCTTCTTGCTGGCGTGCTCGATGAGGATGTCGCGGGCCTTCTCGAACTCGCAGGGGTTCATGGTGCGGGGGTAGTGCTGGCAGAAGTAGGCGATCTGCCGTGCCTTCTGTGCATCGAGAAGGCCGGATGAATAGGCTTCGCGCACTTCCGGTTCCAACCGTAAGAGCCGAGCGAGTGTTTCGATGCGGTGGCATTCCCCGAGTTCGAGGTTGGTGGCGGCGCACAGCCAGTGGGCGGGGCTGCGGTAGCCGTGCTCTTTGACGGTGTCGCGTTCGATCATCGCGATGATCAGATCCAGGCGGTGTGCCTGCCAGGTATGGATTTCGGCGGAGACGGCGAGCGTCTCGGCCATGAGTTGTGTGTCGTTGTATTTCCAGAGGTCCCCACCCATGATCGAAGTCTATCGAACATACAAGCGATATACAAGGAAAATCGAACAATTGATCTACTGCAACGAAAGGTGGGACCGTGTGCTGCTGGATCGGATCATGTTGCGTAACTTGGGTGGCATGACCGATGCCGTGGATGCGACCGATGTCACGCCGACTTTTGCGGTTCCGTCGCTCGTCAACCTCCGAGACATCGGTGGCCGAGCGAGCTCGTTCGGTGGTGTCATTCGCACCGGTGTGGTCTTTCGCTCGACAGCGTTGGTCGATCTCACCGACACCGATATCGATGTGCTCACCTCGCTGCAGATTTCAGCTGTGTACGACCTCCGGACGGCTGAGGAACGTGAGCGGCGCCCGGACCGGCTACCCGGCGGCGCGAAACTCATCGGTCTCGATGTGCTCGCGGATCGTCCGACGGGCTCGGTCGCGGGATCCCTCGCCGACGTGGTCGCCGACCCTGCTGCTGCCGCAACTCATCTGGGGGACGGGCGCGCCGAGCAACATCTGCTCGGCACCTACCGAGAACTCATCACCCTGCAGAGTGCAGTGACCTCGTACCGTCAGCTGTACACCGGTATCGCCCACGGAGATGTTCCGGCGCTCATTCACTGCACCGCAGGCAAGGATCGCACGGGTTGGGCCGCCGCAGCGCTGCTCATGTTCGCCGGCGCGACCGAGCAGGACGTCTTCGACGACTACATGTTGACGAATGAGATGCTGCTACCAGAGTTCGAAGAGATGTTCGCCAGGTTCGAAGCCGCCGGTGGCGACCGTGCTCTGTTTCTCCCACTGCTCGGGGTTCAGCGCGCTTATCTCGAGAGTGCTTTCGACGAGGCGCTCCGTCGGTACGGCACGATCGACGAGTATTTCGCAGCCGGACTAGGACTCGACGACGACAGCCTGCAGGCATTGCGCACCCGGATGATCGACACCGAGGGCCATTCCGGCCGGGGGTGATGCCCGGTGTGGCAAGCGGCTACCGAATGTCCCCGCCGGCGGTAGCTTGTTGCGTATGACCGATGAGGTGGGCAATGACCCCGGTATGGCGGCTTTCGCGGTTCCTTCGTTGGCCAACCTACGGGACATCGGAGGCAGCGCCAGCAGTTTCGGTGGGACGATCCGCACCGGAGTGGTGTTCCGGTCCACAGATCTGAGTGCCGTCACCGACACCGATCTGGACGTCCTCACCGAGCTGAAGATCACCACCGTGTTCGACCTGAGAACGGTGGACGAACGTGATCAGGCTCCGGACAGATTGCCACCCGGAGCAAAGGGTGTGGACCTCGATGTCCTCGCCGACAAGGATGCGGGGTCGATTGCTGCTGCAATGGGCGACCTGGTGGCCGATCCAGTGCAAGCAGTGCGCGGATTCGGAGGTGGGAGGGGGGAACAGTTTCTCCTCGAGACGTACCGCGACCTCGTCACGCTGTCGAGCGCGCAGTGTTCGTATCGGAGGATGTTCCTCGATATCGCAATGGGCGACGTTCCCGCGCTCATCCACTGCACCACCGGAAAGGATCGGACCGGTTGGGCAGCCGCAGCGCTGCTCATGTTCGCGGGGGCGACAGAGGAAGACGTCTTCGACGACTACATGCTGACGAACGAGTTGCTGCTTCCGAAGTTCGAGGAGATGTTCGTACATTTCGAGAAGCTCGGCGGAGATCGCTCGCTGCTCGTCCCGTTGCTCGGGGTCGAGCGCAAATACCTCGAAGCAGCCGTCGACGAGGCGCTGCGTCGATACGGCACTATCGACGAGTACTTCGCGTCGGGTCTCGGACTCGACGACGACAGCCTGCAGACATTGCGTACCCGGATGATCGACACCGAGAACGCCCGGACTGTCGAATAGGGCTGGTGGTCTACTGCGTCCGACCGGCACGAACTCGCCGACCGATACCGGCGGCGATCGCAAGGCCGAGGGCGATACCCACCAGATCGGCGCACCAGTCCCATACCGACCCGGACCGTCGCACTGCGACCGTGGACTGCAGGATCTCGGTGACGATCCCGTAGACCGCGAGCCACGCCACAGTGATGACAGGGGAGATGCGGGCGTATCGAGAGCAGTAGGCCAGCACGGCGAACATCAGTGCGTGCGTGACCTTGTCGGTATGAGGCGGGCCACTGGGGACGGTGCCGCCGGGTGTGAGCAGCATGAAGGTGATGGTGATGGTGGCGAGCACCAACGGGACGACGCGATACGAGACACCCCGGAACGGGAAACGACAGCGATAGCGGGACGTACAGGCCACGGGTCAGTTCTTCTTCTTTTCCTTCTCGGGCTTGTCGTCATCGTCGTCTCGTCCCGCATACAGGACGATCGATACGGCCGGAACGAGAAGGAACCAGAGCCACGTGTCGAATGCGAAGAACAGCACCAGAGCCAGGAGCGGCGTAAGGCCCATCACGATCTCTCGCCAATGATCGAGGGTGCCCGATGCACTGTCCTTCTCCCGCACGGTCTCCGGAACGTTTGCCGTTACTGTGGGGAGATCGGTGAACAAGATCTCGAGTTCCCCGCGGGTGGTCGCAGACGTAGCCTGCGCGCTCCGTTCCTCGAACTCGGACAGGTTGAGGCGGCCGTGGCTGAAATGCTCGCCCAGCAGATTCAACGCTTCGGCCCGCTCGTTGTCGCCGATGCGGATTTCGGGGGAGTCCATGATCAGAGCCTAGATCACGACTTTCCTGCTCAGTGCTCGCTGCCGTGACGAAATCGTCCCGTTGGTCGGCCCGGCGGTCACCCGGTTCCGGAATCTCGCATCAGTCGCAGTCCGCGCCTGACGACCATGAACAGGATTACGAAGCCCAGCAATATGGCGATCGGATGGCGGACCGCCATCATGATGACCAGTGCAACGAGTGCGAATGGAACCAGCGTGAGGAGGTCGGTGGCGACGTTTCCCGCCGCGGGTGTGTGCAGGAACGACGGTGCCGACGGCAGGTCGGAGAACAACGGAACGAGATCGGCACGAGTGACGGCCTGTGTCGCAAGCGCGACTCGATCGTCGAACTCGACGAGTGACAGCCGACCGGCCGAGAAGTGTTCACCGAGCAACGCGATCGCTTCTTCGCGCTCCGCGGTGCCGATCCGGATCTCGGGCAGTTCGGCCATACGCCCAGAGTAGTAGGAGCCGGGCGAGGGGGGTGGGATCACTCACCGCGCACGGTCAGGCCCAGCCCTCCCTCAGCGAATCGCGCGACTGCAGCACGGGCCGCCTCCAATGCGTCGGTGTGGCCGTCGATCGCGGTCCCGCTCAACGCTCCGTCGGGCGCCAGCGTGAGGGTTGCCTGCACATCGGCGGTCGTCGCCTCGCACACCGACCAGCTGTACGCGGTGTCGTCGGCCCACGCCTCGTGCTCACGCGCGAGGAGGTACCAGTTGCCTGCGTTGATCTCGACAGGTTCCATCAGATGCTCTCCGAACTGCTGTGGTGGAGAAAACGACGGCGCCCGATCCCCGGGGTGGGGAGGGGCGCCGTCGACCTTGCTCGGCGTGTGACCGCTCAGCGCGTCATCACTTGAGCTCGGCGAGGACCGTTCCCTGGGTGATGGCTGCACCCGGCTCCACCGACAGACCGGTGACGACACCGGCCTTGTGTGCGGTGACCGGGTTCTCCATCTTCATGGCCTCGAGCACTGCAATGAGGTCGCCCTCGGCGACTTCCTGTCCCTCGGCGACCGCGACCTTGACGACGGTGCCCTGCATCGGAGCGGTCACCGCATCGCCCGACGCCTTGCCGCCGCCTGCGCCACCGCGCTTGCGAGCCTTCGGCTTCTTGCGGATGACGCCTGCAGCGCCTCCGCCGTTGCCGCTGAGCGAGAACTGACCGGGCAGCGACACCTCGACGCGACGACCGCCGACCTCGACGACCACGTTCTGACGCGGCAGTGTCTCGTCCTCGTCATCTGCTGCGCCGGACCCGGAGAACGGCTCGATGGTGTTGTCCCACTCGTTCTCGATCCACTTGGTGTAGACGTCGAACTTCTCGCCGTCACCGATGAACGCCGGGTTCTCGACGATGTGGCGGTGGAACGGGATGACCGTGGCGAGGCCGTCGACCTCGAACTCGGCGAGGGCGCGGGCGGCGCGCTGCAGCGCCTGCTCGCGGTTCTCGCCGGTGACGATCAGCTTGGCGAGCATCGAGTCGAACTGGCCGCCGATGACGTCGCCCTGGACGACACCCGAGTCGACGCGCACGCCGGGGCCCGTCGGCTCCTTGTAGACGGTGATGGGGCCGGGGGCGGGCATGAAGCCGCGACCGGCGTCCTCGCCGTTGATGCGGAACTCGAAGGAGTGACCGCGCGGCGTCGGGTCCTCGGTCAGCTCGAGCTTCTCGCCGTTGGCGATACGGAACTGCTGGCGCACGAGATCGATGCCTGCGGTCTCCTCGGTGACCGGATGCTCGACCTGCAGGCGGGTGTTGACCTCGAGGAACGAGACCGTGTCGCCCTGCACCAGGTACTCGACGGTGCCCGCGCCGTAGTAGCCGGCTTCCTTGCAGATGGCCTTGGCGGACGCGTGGATGCGACCACGCTGGTCGTCCGTGAGGAACGGCGCGGGAGCCTCTTCGACGAGCTTCTGGAAGCGGCGCTGCAGCGAGCAGTCGCGCGTGCCCGCGACGATGACGTTGCCGTGCTGGTCTGCGATGACCTGTGCTTCGACGTGGCGGGCTTTGTCGAGGTACTGCTCGACGAAGCACTCGCCTCGACCGAAGGCGGCAATGGCCTCGCGGGTGGCGGACTCGAACAACTCGGGGATCTCTTCGATGGTCTGCGCGACCTTCATGCCGCGACCGCCACCACCGAAGGCCGCCTTGATGGCGACGGGTACGCCGTACTGCTTGGCGAACTCGACTACCTCGTCGGCGTTCTTGACCGGGTCCTTGGTGCCTGCTGCCATCGGAGCGTTGGCGCGTTCGGCGATGTGGCGTGCCGTCACCTTGTCGCCCAGGTCGCGGATGGACTGCGGCGAGGGGCCGATCCAGATCAGACCCGCGTCGATGACCGCCTGCGCGAAGTCGGCGTTCTCGGAGAGGAAGCCGTAGCCGGGGTGGATCGCGTCGGCGCCGGACTTGGCCGCGGCGTCGAGGATCTTGTCGAACACCAGGTAGGACTCGGCCGAGGTCTGGCCACCGAGGGCGAACGCCTCGTCTGCGAGCTTCACGAACTGTGCGTCTGCGTCGGGTTCGGCGTAGACCGCGACACTTCCGTAGCCTGCGTCCTTGGCGGCTCGGATGACCCGCACAGCGATCTCGCCGCGGTTCGCGACAAGCACCTTCGAGATCTGCGCGCTGGCATGACTGGGCACGGAGCCTCCTGTTGATCGATCGTTAGGTTATTTCCGTCGTCGGCAGTCTAAGCGCCAATCGGATAGACGATGTAACCGGATGGCCTCTACACACTACGGCGCATACTCGAACGCACAATGCTACTGACCAGTAGCTGGAAAGCCCGCGTTCTCCAGGTCGGGCGCCCACGGTCCGGATGTGTTGAGTCGTTCCATGAGCAGGCGGATTCGTTCCAGGAATCGCGGAACGTTCGTCGTCGCCTCGGGATTGTCGGGGAATCTGGCAGAGACGTTGATGCCCTCGGGCGTCCGATTGATCCATACATAGACGTCGTGCGTGTAACTGCGGCTGCGCAGCGCCCGGGCGTTCGCTTCCGGCCATTGGGCCGCCATGGGCACGAACCGGACGTCCATATACGACACGAGAAACCGAGGACGGATCGGTACGCCGAGCAATTCAGCGACCCTGTCGAACGGAATGCGCGCACTTGCGCGGGTGCGTCGCGACTCCTGTGCTGCACGGCTCGCGAGGGCGACGAAACCGGGCGAACCACCGAGGTCGAGATCGATCGGCCGGAGACCGACGAACCACCCCAGAGAACCGGCCCACATCGGTCCGGTCCGGGTATGCGAGGGGACGACGGTGCGAAAGTGGTCGGCGTCCGTGAGGTCCGTGGTGGCCTGAGCGAAACACGCCAGCACCCCTGAGAAGAACCCGGCGTCGGCGTCACGGCATCGTTCCGAGAACCGGGTCGCATCCTCGCTGTCGAACCATCGCTCGGACAGACGTTCCTGGGGTGAGGTCCTGGTGGTGCGTCGGCCGATCGGCAGCGGGAACTCCGGCATCGCGCCTCCGCTCTCCTGCAGCGTGGTGCGCCAGATCCGCACCGCCTCGTGATCGATGTCGAGGTCGCTGGCGTCGGCACGCTCGGAGGCTCCGAAATCGATGTAACTGCCGACGGGAAACAGATCGGCCGGTCGGCCGGTCCTTTCTTCCTCGTACAGTGCCGTGATCTCGTGCGCCACGAGCACGATGGAGTAGCCGTCGATGATCGAGTGATCGGCTCCGAAGAACACCGTGAAGACCCGGTCGGTGCCCCGTTCGCTCTGCCCACCTGATTCCTCGTGCGAATCGGCGGGTTCGTGGGTCAGTGTCGCGAAGACATAAGCGGGCCACAGCTGGGGTGTCGTGTAGTCGTCGTACAACAGATGGAGCTGAGTCCGGATGGTGGCGGAATCTGCCGGGTCGTGTTGCACCCGCCGCACCGCAACCTTTCCGGGTGGTGCCGTCCGGCGGATCAGCGCGCTGGCCGGATTGTCCTTCGAGGTGAACGTCGCTTGACTACGCAGGGGCTCATGACGGTCGATCCACCGTTGGAGGGCACGACCGAATACCTCCGGGTCGAGTGGGCCCGCAATCTCGAAAGCGGTGCCCAGCCACGATTCCCGGCCCTGGCCGGTCCGCGGATCAGCAGACCGGCGCAGGTGCGCCTCGTGGATGTACGACGCCGGACGAGGATCCTGACGCCAAGCATCTTCCGCGGCGCAGGGCAACCACTCGGTCAAGGTCCCCGCCGGGATGGAATAGTCGGCGAGCTCCGTGAACTCCATGGACTTTCAGGCCCGCAGATGCCGCTTGATACGCGCGAGCATCGCGCTCATGCCGCGAAGCCGCAGCGGACTGACCGCGTCGGCCAGACCGAGATCGGAGTAGAAGTCGTCAGGGACGTCGAGGATCTCCTGTGCGCTGAGGCCGTCGAGTCCCTGGTGCAGGATCGACGCGAAACCACGCGTGGTGGGTGCCTCGGCGGGCGCACTGAAATGAAGCTTCACGTGCGCCCGGTCGGCTGCGTCGACGGAAAGGAACAGGGGTGACTGGCATTCGGGGACCGGCTCCATCGCTGCTTCCTCGAGTTCGGCAGGCAGCGGAGGCAACTCACGGCTGAACTCGAGGAGTAACTGGAGTTTGTCCTGGCCCTCGACGGCGGCGAAGTCGTCCACGATCTCGGCGAGCTGTGCGGGGATACTCATGACGCCGGGAGGATTCCAGGCTCCTCGCCGCGGGCGATCGGGACGCGCACGGCGTTGCCCCACTCGGTCCACGAACCGTCGTAGTTCCGCACATTGGGGTAGCCGAGCAGATGAGTCAGCACGAACCAGGTGTGGCTCGACCGCTCACCGATGCGGCAGTACGCGACGATGTCGTCGTCCTTGCTGATACCTGCATAGATCTCGTCGAGTTCGCTGCGCGAACGGAATCGACCGTCGGGCGCCGCGGCCTTCGCCCACGGGATCGATACCGCGGTGGGGATGTGACCACCGCGCAGCGCGCCTTCCTCCGGGTAGTCGGGCATATGGGTGCGCTCACCGGTGTACTCCTGCGGCGACCGGACATCCACCAGCGGACCCTTGCCCAGGTGGTCGAGCACGTCGTCCTTGAAAGCCCGTATGGGAGCGTCGTTGCGCTCGACGACGGGGTAGCCGCTGGTCGTCGTGACGGGAATGTCGAGGGTGGTGTCGCGGTTCTCGGAGATCCACGCGTCGCGGCCGCCGTCGAGCAGGCGGACATCCTCGTGACCGAACAGTGTGAACACCCACAGTGCGTATGCGGCCCACCAATTGGACTTGTCGCCGTAGATCACGACCGTGTCGGTGCGCCGGATCCCCTTGCGGTCCATGAGCGCGGCGAACGCGGCACCGTCGATGTAGTCGCGAGTGACCGGATCGTTGAGGTCGAGATGCCAGTCGATCTTCACCGCGCCGGGAATGTGCCCGACGTCGTAGAGAAGCACGTCCTCGTCGGATTCGACGACCTTCACCTCGGGGTGGCCCAGATGAGCGGACAGCCACTCGGAGGACACGAGGCGGCCGGGATCTGCGTAGGCAGCGAAGGAAGTGTGGGGATCGGGCGCGACGGGCACAGGGGCTCCTGAGGCAGTGGTGGCAGGTGCGTCGTCGATTCTAAGCGGTACCTTCGGTGGGTGTGACCTCCAGTCGACCCCACCGCGCCGAGCTGTCGTCGCGTGCCGACATCGACCGGCTGGTGAAGCTCTTCTACGAACGGGCGATGGCAGACCCTCTGCTGGCCCCGGTGTTCGAGGTGCTCGCGATCGTCGGCCTCGACGAGCACCTCGTGGTCGTCGGTGATTTCTGGGAACAGATCCTCTTCCGCACGTCGCGTTACGAGGGGGCGTTCACTCCCGTTCACCGTGCATTGCACGGGAAATACGGGCTCACTCCCGAGCGTTTCGAGCGCTGGCGCGAGCTGTGGCACGACTCGGTCGACGAGCTCTTCATCGGCGTCGACGCCGACCGAGCGAAGTCGAAAGCGGACGCCATGGCCGCGGCACTGCGACGCTCGACGATCGGGGTGTGATCGGCCACCACTTCGGTGCAGCGGACTCGAAGGACGGCAACCGAGGGCGAGGGCGTTGGCGCGCGATCGGTAGGTCAGTCGTCGTCTTCCATTGCGGCGAGCACATACTCCGCGAACCACGGGTTGTGGGACCGAGCATGCGAGTGGCCGTCGCTATCGGTCAGCAGCGCGGCAAGGGGTCCGATCGTGGACTCGTCGAGCGGCAGCGTGAAGAACTGATCGTCGGCGCCCTCGTCGGAGAGGAACCAGTCGATCGCCACGGCGTCCCCTTCCGCAGCCGCATTCTCGACCGGCCGGAAACGCAGTAGCGGGTAGCGCAAGGGGAGTTCGTCGAGCCGACATCCGAGTTGTCGAAGCAGAGCGGAGGTCGAGGTGACCATCACGGTGTGGTAGTCGACCGTCTCGCCGTTCTCGGTGTACTGGTCGACGTAGAGCACATCGAGCGCCCCGAGGCCGAGCGAGAACAGGCGGGTCGTTCCGGAGGGTGCGTCGACGGCCGGGAAGCAGCGCAACGTCCACGTTTCGCCCGCGACCGAATCCGGATCGTCGAATGCGGTGGCAAGGTAGCCTGCGACGAGATCGACGACCACCTCGAAGAACGGTTCCGCTCGGAGGCGCTCGAAGCTTTCTTCCGTCGCGCTGCGGTCACTCATCGGCGAAGGAGTTCGAGGACCAGAGGTCTGCGACGGAGACCCCGACATCGAGGAGGAGGCGCCGGACGAGAGGCAGGCCGATCCCGATCACCGACGACGGATCGCCTTCGATACCGTCGATGAACCAGCCACCGAGACCGTCGAGTGTGAACGCTCCGGCGACTTCGAGCGCCTCACCGGTCGCGAGATAGGCTTCGAGGTCGGCATCGGACGGAGTGCCGAAACGCACGGTCGTGCCGGAATGGTCGTCGACCTGCGAGACGATCTGCCCGCCGCGTGCACGCAGCACACTGTGCCCGGTCAGCAATTCTGCGCTGTGCCCGGACATTCGCTTCCAGCGGGCCCGGGCCACGTCGACGGTGCCGGGTTTTCCCTGGAGCTTCCCGTCGAACAACAGCATCGAATCGCAGCCGATCACCACGAGATCCTCGTGTTGGTCACGGGCGCGGCCGTCTGCGGTGAGTGCACGAAAGACGTCGGTTGCCTTGGCACGGGCCAGTGTGGTGACCACAGCTTCGGGTGCCGCGGCGGGGCCGAGTTCCGCGATGAGCGCGTCCTCGTCGACCTCGGACACCTGTACGAACGGCTCGACCCCGGCGCCGCGTAGCACGGACAACCGTGCCTGCGACGCCGAGGCGAGGACCAAACGGGGCATGGATCAGCCGCGGTTGGGGTAGGAGTACGGCGAGAACGGCGCCCACTGCCTGTGCATCCGGGTGGGTGCCCCCCATGTCTCCGGCGGTTTTCCGTCGCCCTCAGGCACACTGCCTGCGCTCGCGGCCGCGAGCACTGTGACCAACGCTGCCACATCGGCGTCGGTCGGGTTTCCCTTCACGATGCGGATCGCGGGCGCGTCGGAGGTAGCTGCAGGCTCCGGGTCCGAAGCCGCCGAGGTCTCGGTGCCCTCGAGGGCACCGTCGGTCACGGCGGTCAGCTCTGCGTCAGTGATGATCTTTTCCTCGGTCAGCGCGGTCACAGCGGAATGTTCCCATGCTTCTTCGGCGGGAGCGAGACCATCTTGCGCTCGAGGAGCCGCAGTGCGGACACGATCTGGCCGCGGGTATGCGACGGCGGGATGACCGCGTCGACGTAACCGCGCTCTGCCGCGACGTACGGGTTCACGAGAGTGTCCTCGTACTCGTTCTGCAGTTCGAGGCGCAGTGCGTCGACGTCCTGACCGTTCGCGGCGGCCTCCTTGAGCTTGCCGCGGTACACGAATCCGACGGCACCGGAGGCGCCCATGACGGCGATCTGCGCGGTCGGCCAGGCGAGGTTCACGTCTGCGCCCATATGCTTCGAACCCATCACGTCGTACGCTCCGCCGTAGGCCTTGCGGGTGATGACGGTGATCTTGCCGACGGTCGCTTCGCCGTATGCGTAGAGGAGCTTCGCGCCGCGGCGGATGATGCCGTTGTACTCCTGCTCGGTGCCGGGGAGGAAGCCCGGGACGTCGACCAGCGTGATGATCGGGACGTTGAACGCGTCGCAGGTGCGCACGAAGCGGGCAGCCTTCTCGGAGGCATCGATGTCGAGGCAGCCGGCGAACTGCATCGGCTGGTTGGCGACGATGCCGACGCTGCGGCCGTCGACGCGACCGAAGCCGACGATGACGTTCTGGGCGCGCTCGGCCTGAACCTCGAGGAACTCGTCGTCGTCGAGGAGACGACGGATGACCTCATGCATGTCGTACGGCTGGTTCGCCGAATCCGGGATGATCGTGTCGAGTTCGAGATCCTCGTCGGTGAGTGAGTCCTCGATGGCGCCGACGATCGGGTCCGTCGGCGCCATGCGCGGCGTCGCAGCCTGATTGTTCGACGGCAGATAGGAGAGCAGATCCTTGACGTAGTCGAGGGCGTCCTGCTCGTCGCTGCCGACGTAGTGGGCGACACCCGACTTGACCATGTGGGTGTGGGCGCCACCGAGATCTTCCATGGTGACGTCTTCGCCGGTGACGGTCTTGATGACATCGGGGCCCGTGACGAACATCTGGCTGGTCTGGTCGACCATCACCACGAAGTCGGTGAGGGCAGGGGAGTAGACGTGCCCACCGGCGGCGGGGCCCATGATCAGTGAGATCTGTGGGATCACGCCGGAGGCCTGCACGTTGCGGTGGAAGATCTCGCCGTAGAGGCCGAGGGAGACGACGCCTTCCTGGATGCGAGCGCCTGCGCCTTCATTGATGCCGATCAGCGGTCGGCCGGTGCGCAGTGCCAGGTCCATCACCTTGACGATCTTCTCGCCGTAGACCTCACCGAGGCTGCCGCCGAAGACGGTCGCGTCCTGGGAGAACACACAGACATCGCGACCGTCGACGGTGCCGTAGCCGGTGACGACGCCGTCACCGATGGGACGGTTGTCGGCGAGGCCGAAGTTGGTGCTGCGGTGGCGGGCAAGCGCATCGATCTCGACGAACGAGCCTTCGTCGAGGAGCGCGGTAATGCGCTCGCGGGCGGTCATCTTGCCTTTGGCGTGGACCTTCTCGATGGCTGCTTCACCGACCGGAGCCTGAGCCTTGGCCTGGCGTTCGCGCAGGTCTGCCAGCTTACCGGCGGTGGTGTGGATATCGGGCGTACTCGCCGCCTCGGGCGCGGACGGCTCCTGGACAGTGGTCATGGGCAGTCAGCTTAGCGATCGTCAATCTGCGCCGCCGCACGGAGGTCCGTGTGCGTTGAATTATTGAACTGGAGCTACCCGCCAGTAGTTGTTTTCGGCCACTTTAGGCTGGGGCGCATGCCCCGCAACCCCGAATTGCCCGATGATTCCGACCTGCGTGTTCCGCTCGACGTATCGCAGCTGCGACACGTGCTGGTGGACGGCGCAGAAGGTGACGACGGGTTCTACGAACGCGTCGACGTCGTCGACGAAACAGGGTCGACGAACGCCGATCTGCTCGCCGAGGCCGCATCCGGCGACCGTCGCGTTCTGCTCGCCGAGTTCCAGAGCGGAGGACGCGGACGGCACTCGCGCGCCTGGAACGGAATTCCCCGGGCACAGGTGATCGTGTCGGTGCTGCTGAAACTGCCCGGTGTCGCCCTTGCCGATCTCGGTTGGCTTCCGCTGCTCACCGGTATCGCGATCGTCGACGCCGTCCGTGAAGTCACCGGTGTTCCGGCAGAGCTCAAGTGGCCCAATGACGTCCTCGTCGGCGACCGTAAGCTTGCAGGCATTCTCGTCGAAGTGGCGTCGACAGCCCCTGTTCCCACAGTCATCGTCGGTGTGGGGCTCAACGTCACGCTCACCGAGGACGAACTGCCCGTACCCACTGCGACGTCACTGCTGCTCGCCGGCGCACACGAACTCGATCGCACGAGGCTCGCAGAGGCTCTGCTGGCTTCGTTCGCCGAACGCATCCGGCAGTGGGAACGGCACGGCTGGGATCCCACGGTCGCCGCGGACGCGTACCGGGATCGATGCAGCACCCTCGGCAGGCGGGTACGCGCAATCCTGCCCGGGGACGCAGAACTGCACGGCAGGGCCGTGAACATCGACGAGGAGGGTCGCATCGTCATCCAACCGGACGGAGAAGGTGAGCCTGTCGCGGTGGCCGCGGGCGACATCACGCACCTGCGGCCGGTGTAGACCGGTGTGCCATCGTGGTGTCCATGGGATACCCGGAGGACGCGCTCGCACCGGATGAGAATCTGCTGCTCCACCGGCATCCGCACGCGAAGATGCTGATCGTTCCGGTCGTCGTATTCCTGCCGGCCACGGCCGTCACAGGATTCTTGGTCGGGCTTGCACAGACCCGCCTCGACGGCGGCGCATCCGCAGCCGTGGTGGTAGCGGTGCTGGTGTTGTGGGCGATCCTCGTGGGGTGGCGATGTGTCGCCCCCTTGATTCGGTGGCTGACCACCCATTTCATCGTCACGGATCGGCGGGTGCTCGTGCGTCAGGGCGTGATCACTCATACCGGCATCGACATCCCGATGGGGCGCATCAGCAACGTGCAGTTCCGGCACGGCCTCGTCGACCGGATCCTGCGCACAGGCACGCTCGTGGTGGTCTCGGCCGCTGACGACCCCCTCGAATTCGACAACATTCCCGACGTCCAGAAGGTGCACACCCTGCTGTACCGGACGGCGTTCGAGGCACAGGACGATTCCCCCACCGGCCGTCCCGCGGCGCAACCTTCCGGCGAAGGTGGGGGACATCGCAAGGCATGGTGACTGGCGTGGTGATCCGGTTTCGCGTCGGCCTGTCCGTAGGCTGAGCGAGTGACTGCCGTTCTGCTAGCGGAAGACGATGAAGCAATCGCTGCGCCTCTGTCCCGAGCGCTGGGGCGTGAGGGCTACGACGTGACCGTCGAGGCCACCGGCCCCCGAGCGCTCGAACAAGCGCTTTCCGGGAACTACGAGTTGCTGATCCTCGACCTCGGGTTGCCGGGCATGGACGGCCTCGAAGTGTGCCGTCAGATCAGAGCGAATCGTTCCGACCTGGCGGTGCTGATGCTCACAGCGCGCACCGACGAGGTCGATTTCGTGGTGGGGCTCGACGCAGGCGCCGACGACTATGTCGGTAAGCCGTTCCGGCTCGCCGAACTGATGGCGCGAGTACGCGCGCTGCTGCGCCGCCGCGGCGGCGGTGACGCGGACGAAGTTGTCGAGGTCTCCGGGATCCGCCTCGAACGCGCAGCGCGGCGTGTTCTCGTCGACGGCTCCGAGGTGACCCTTGCGAACAAGGAGTACGAACTCCTGCGTGTCCTGCTCGAGCATGCCGGGCAGGTCGTCTCGCGCGACGCAATTCTCGACGAGGTGTGGGGCGACGCAGATCTCCGAGGTTCGAAGACCCTCGACATGCACATGTCGTGGCTGCGTCGGAAGATCGGCGACGAGGGGCCGGCCGGGGAACGACGCATCGCGACCGTCCGCGGGGTCGGTTTCCGGCTGAACACCGACTAGAAGGGGCCCGACGGTGCGCAGGCGCATCCTCAATGCCGTTCTGGCTGCGGTGCTGCTCGTCGCTCTTCTGCTGGGGATCCCACTCGCTTTCACCGCTTATCTGTTCGTGGAGGACACCACACGCAGAGACCTCCGAGATCGGCTCGAGCGGATGTCGGACGAGATCATTGCGCAGGAAGGCACGGACGGCCTCGTGGTGGGAGGACTCGATACCGGTTCGTTGCGGCTTCTCGTACCCGACGGCGGACGCGTGGTCGTGGTCTATCCCACTCCTGAGAACGAGGCAGCGCGCCTCGACATCGGTGACGCCACCCCGGAGAATCCCCTCGTCGAGTCCTTGTCGATGGGTACCTCCGGGTCGCTGCGGATCGAGGCCCCCTCCGAGAGCATGCGCACGCTGCAACGGCAGGTGCTCGCCGCGGTCGGCTTCCTAGTCCTGTTGTCCGTTGCAGTAGGGGCGCTGGTGGCGGTGGCTACCGCCAGACGGCTGGCCTTCCCGCTGCGTGATGTGGCCGCGCGCGCAGCCAGGCTCGCCGAGGGAGACTTCAAACCGGTGCCGCAGCGTCATTCCATCGCAGAGCTCGACCGGGTCTCGGATGTGCTCGACTCCGCTGCGGTGGAGATCTCGGGGCGCCTGCAACGCGAGCATGCGCTGGTCGGCGACGTCTCCCATCAACTCCGCTCCCGCATGACCGCGATCCGCCTTCGACTCGACGAGCTGTCCACGCACGAGGATCCGACAGTGGTCGAGGAGGCCGAGGCGGCGATGGCTCAGGTCGACCGCCTCACCACAGCCATCGCCGGGCTCGTGCGTCAGTCTCGGAACAGCGGAGCCGAATTACGGACCGAAGTCTCCGTGGTAGGTGAGCTTGCGGGCGTGATCGCCGACTGGCGCGGTCCGTACCACGATGCAGATCGCGATCTGGTCCTTCGGGGTGACCCGTCCTTGCGCTCGTCCGTGACTGCATCGCGTCTGCGTGAAGCGGTCGCTGTCCTCGTCGACAACGCTCTTGCTCACGGCGGCGGCACGTGCACGGTATCCGTGCGGCATGTCGCGATGCGGGGGGATTCGACTGTGTGCGTCGAAGTCAGCGACGAAGGCGACGGCGTCAGCGACGACCTCGTGCCGCACATCTTCGATCGAGGTTTCTCAGGGCGAGGATCGACCGGGGTCGGACTCGCGCTCGCTCGTGCACTCGCGGAAGCAGACGGTGGGCGACTCGAATTGCAGCGACGACGACCAGCCCTGTTCGCGTTGTTCCTCGGCGCGGCGCGCGACTGGACGTCGGTGCACATGGACGGAGTCCGGGAACCGAGGTGAGAGGGCGGTCAGGTCCGGTCGAGGTCGGGCTTGTCCAATTCGTCCACCGTGTGCACATCCGGGACGGTTTCGTCGGGGAACACGAATCGCTTGAAACAGTAGAAGCGGAAGAACATCTGCAGCAGGTTTCCGATGAGGTACGCGCTGACGAAGTCGGCAATGTTCTCGACGGCGAGGCTGACCTCGGGTACACGCAGGTTGAAGACGTAACTCGAGATCCACAGCGGAATGAAGCTGAGAACCACCCCGATTCCGCTGACGAAGAAGAACAGGAACGCTTCGTGCGCGCGTTCTCGTCCCCCGCGGTTTCGGAACGACCATTCGCGGTTGAGGATGTACGAGCAGATCACTGCGACCACACCGGCGATGATCTTCGCGGTGACGGGCTTCTCCGAGAGCACCGTCAGCTTCAAGGTGTAGAAGATCCCGGAGTCGATCAAAAAGGTCGTACCTCCGACGATCGCGAACTTGATGAGTTCGCGGTGACGCAACATCAGCTCCCGTAATGGTGCGGGAAAGCGGCTCAGAGCATCATCGACGACGGACACTCGGCCGAGTCTACGAAACGTGGAGCGATTTCCACGAACTACATCGAAAATTTTCAGACTTACCACAGGAAAGTGACGATTCGGAATATTCGTCCCGAAATGTTCGCCGGGCCGCGAAAGTGGCGGGTCCCGCGACTCGGGGGCGGCTTGCTGCCCTGTCACGACGGCGCTCCGGCCTGTGACACCATTGTCAGCTGTGACCGGTAGACCTGACTCGCTCCCCAGATCCGACTCTCCCCGCGCGCTGACTGCGGGGATGCCCGTCGTGACGATGATCGGCGGTGGCCAGCTCGCGCGGATGACGCATCAGGCCGCGATCGCGCTCGGCCAGACGCTGCGTGTACTCGCGGGCAGTGAGGACGAACCGGCCGCTCAGGTGAGCCCCGACCTCGTAATCGGCAGCCACGACGATCTCGACGCGCTGCGGCGCGCCGCCACCGGTGCCCACGCGCTGACCTTCGACCATGAAGGCGTTCCGACCGAACACCTCGAAGTTCTGCAGAGCGAGGGCGTCGCCGTACTGCCTCCGCCGCAAGCGCTGATCTTCGCGCAGGACAAGATCGCGATGCGCAAGCGGCTCGGCGCGTTCGGTGCGCCCATGCCGAAGTTCGCGGAGATCACCTCGACCGGCGACCTTGCCTCGGCTCGGGAACACCTCGGATGGCCGTTCGTGCTCAAGGCCGCCCGCGGCGGGTACGACGGCCGCGGGGTGTGGATCATCGACGACGAGGCCGAACTGGAGCGGATCGTCTCGGAACAACTCGATCGCGGCGTGCCGCTGCTCGCGGAGGAGAAGGTGGCATGGCGTCGGGAGCTGTCGGCGATGGTCGCCCGCTCGCCGTTCGGGCAGGGTGCAAGCTGGCCGGTCGTGGAGACTGTGCAACGAGAAGGCCAGTGCTCCGTCGTGATCGCACCGGCACCGGGTCTGCCCGCGCACGTTGCGGCTGACGCAGAGCAGCTTGCGTTGCGGATCGCAGGTGAGCTCGGCGTGGTCGGTGTGATGGCCGTCGAACTGTTCGAGACCCAGGCCGGTGAGTTGATCGTCAACGAACTCGCGATGCGCCCGCACAACTCGGGGCACTGGGGAATGGACGGTGCGCGAACGGGCCAGTTCGAGCAGCACCTGCGCGCGGTGCTCGACTACCCTCTCGGCGACACGACCCCCCTCGCCCCCGTCGTGGTGATGGCCAACGTCCTCGGCGCGCCGGAAGCTCCGGCGATGAGCATGGACGAGCGACTCCATCATCTGTTCGCCCGGATGCCCGACGTGCGTGTACACCTCTACGGCAAGGGTGAACGCAAGGACCGCAAGATCGGGCACGTCAACCTGCTCGGCGACCCGTCCGGCTCACTCGACGACGCCGAGTACGTCGCAGCGGTTCGGGAACGAGCCGAACGTGCCGCGCATTGGCTCTCGCACGCACAGTGGACCGACGGCTGGAACGAACACACGGGAGAATCAGAGTGACAGACACGGCACAGGAAACCGCGATGACGCAAGGCGCACAGGTCGGCCTGATCATGGGCAGCGATTCGGATTGGCCCACGATGGAAGCCGCTGCTGAGGCGCTCGCCGAGTTCGGTGTCCGATTCGAGGTCGGTGTCGTCTCCGCCCACCGGACCCCCCAGCGCATGCTCGATTATGCGAAGGACGCCGCCGGTCGCGGGATCAAGGTCATCATCGCCGGCGCCGGCGGTGCAGCCCACCTGCCGGGGATGGTGGCGTCCGCGACCCCGCTGCCCGTGATCGGGGTTCCGGTTCCGTTGAAGTACCTCGACGGAATGGACTCGCTGCTATCGATCGTGCAGATGCCTGCTGGGGTTCCCGTGGCCACCGTGTCGATCGGCGGCGCACGTAACGCCGGACTGCTCGCGGCCCGCATTCTCGGGACTGCCGACCCGGCGCTGCGTGAACGCATGGAGCAGTTCCAGGCCGGACTCGAGAGCATGGTGCTCGACAAGGACGAGGCGTTGCGGCGCAAGCTGCTCGGCTGACGGTGTGATCCGTGCAGACCGCCTCGATGATCGAACGTTGGCAATGGTGGAGTCGTGGCCGCGTGCTCGCCGTCGACTCGGTCATCGCCGGCCTGGTCACGGCGTTCGGATTGCTCGTCGTGGCGACCTCGGATCTGGAGTGGAGTGATGCGGCGCTCGTCCTCGCGCTGAGTGTGCCTCTGGCCTGGCGCCGTACCCGTCCCGTGCTCGGGGGCGCGATCGTGGCCGCTGCGGCGTTCGGTCACCTCGCGGTGTCCTCGGACATGTCGCCGGTGGCGCCGGTCGCGGTGCCCATGGCGGTGTATGCGCTCGCTGCGTATGCCCCGCGCTTGTGGGCCAGCATCGCCCTGGTGGCAGCGGTGACCGGGGGAGCGCTGGCCGGGATCCGGTTCTTCGGGCAGTACGAAGGGCGCACCCTCGTCGATACGGTTGCCTCGGCGACGATGGTGGCACTGTTCGTGGGCGGGGTTTGGGCATTCGGTCGTCTCCGGGGTCTGCGGGTGCGGGAGATGGAAGCCCTCACCGAACGCAACCGATTGCTCGAGGTCGAACGACTCAAGGAAGCCGAACTCGCCGCTACTCAGGAACGCACCCGCATCGCGCGGGAGATGCACGACATCGTCGCGCATTCGCTCACCGCGATCATCGCGCAGGCCGACGGTGGCCGGTACGCAGCGTCCGCCGACCCGGATGCGGCAGCGACCGCACTCACGACGATCTCCGAAACGGGTCGACGGGCGCTGACCGACATGCGATCGCTGCTGTCGGTACTGCGAGAGGAGGCGCCGCGTGAATTCACCACGACACCGGGTATCTGCGACATCCCCACGCTCGTCGAACAGATACGCACGAGCGGCCTGGAAGTGACGCTCGCTGTGACAGGGGAGATCCGTGATGTCTCGGACGGCCTGGGCCTGTCCGTCTACCGGATCGTGCAGGAATCCCTCACGAACGTCCTCAAACATGCCGGGCCTCGCGCTCACACCGAGGTGACCCTCGACTGGCGCACCGACACGCTCGTCGTCGAGATCGTCGACGACGGGCGCGGCGCCGCCGCACTCGTGGAAGCTCGGCCGGGGGGACAGGGTCTGACCGGTATCGAAGAGCGTGCTCGGCTGCACGGCGGTCGCTCGATCACCGGGCCACGGGAAGGCGGTGGCTATCGGGTCCGTGCTGAGGTCCCGGCATAGGCTGGCCGTCGTGATCGAATTCGCCGACCCCATTCGCGTCGCACTCGTCGACGATCAGCAGCTCGTGCGCGCGGGCTTCCGTATGGTGCTCGAGTCGCAACCCGACATCGACGTTGTCGCCGAGGCCTCCGACGGCGAGGCTGCGGTCGTCGAACTCGGTCGGGTGCGCGCCGACGTGGTCCTCATGGACGTCCAGATGCCGCGGCTCGACGGTATCTCCGCAACCCGCGCCCTGCTGGGCGCTCCGGATGCCCCGAAAGTTGTGGTGCTCACCACGTGCGACAACGACGACTACGTCGTTCAGGCCATCGCTGCCGGCGCGAGCGGTTTCCTCCTCAAGGACGCCCTTCCGGAGGACCTGCTCGATGCAGTGCGGACGGTGCACCGGGGCGATGCTGTCATGGCACCGCGCGCGACACGTCGTCTGCTGCAGCACGTCACCCCGCTGTTGGGAGACGGGCAATCGAGTTCTGCTGCAGCAGTGTCAGTTTCGGATGATCTCACGCCTCGTGAACTCGAAGTTCTCGTCGCGATGGCTCACGGGCTGACCAACACCGAGATCGCTGACCGGTTCGTGCTGTCGGCGGGAACCGTGAAGACCCACGTGGGTAGGGTTCTGGCGAAGACCGGTTCACGCGATCGGGTCCAGGCAGTGCTGTTCGCATTCCGGGCCGGTCTGGTGCGGCCCGACGAGCTGCTCGGAGCGAATGAGTAGGACCGTGGTCGGATCTGCGTCGTAGGTCGGTACCACCGCGGTCCGAGGGCGGCGTGGGCAAGATGGAGCTGCGCTCCGATGTTCTCGCGACACATCGTTCCTACCGTCGATGTATGACTTCGAGAAGCACATTCGTTCCGGCTTGTTCCGCTCACGACGTGGTCCGTGTCTATGGACGCGGTGATGCCGAGGTGCGGGCCCTCGACGGGTTTTCCGTAGCATTCGAGCGCGGCCGCTTCACCGCGATCATGGGGCCGTCCGGCTCCGGTAAATCGACCCTCATGCATGCCCTCGCCGGTCTCGACGGTGTCGATTCCGGACGTGTGGTTCTTCACGGTGACGGTCGCCGAGAGGATGTCGAGATCAGTGCTGCCTCGGATGCCGTGCTGACCGGATTGCGCCGCGACCGTATAGGTTTCGTATTTCAGGCGTTCAACCTGCTGCCGGTGCTCACCGCCCGCGACAACGTGCTGCTGCCGATGCGCCTCGCCGGTACGCGACCGTCGCAGGAGTGGTTCGACGAGGTGACCGGCCGCCTCGGTCTGAGCGCTCGTCTCGACCATCTGCCACACGAGATGTCCGGCGGTCAGCAGCAACGTGTCGCTGTCGCGCGGGCGCTGTTGCCGCAACCCGACGTCATCTTCGCCGACGAACCGACGGGCAATCTCGATTCGCAGTCCGGCGCGGAGGTGCTGTCGATGCTGCGGTCGAGTGCGCGGGAAACCGGCCAGACGGTGGTCATGGTGACACACGACCCGGTTGCTGCGTCCTACTCGGACCGTGTCGTTCTGCTTGCGGACGGTCGCGTGGCCGGAGAGATCACGGAACCCACCGCTGATTCCGTCATCGACACGATGCGCGCACTGAGCGCCGCCGGAACTGCGGTGACGGCGCGATGAGACACCTTGTTCTGGCTCAGGCACGCGCTCATCGAGGACGGTACGTCGCGACGGCGCTCGCGGTGATCGTCGCGGTGGCATTTGTCGTGCTGACTCTCGTTCTCAGTGACACCGTGAATGCGTCGATCACGAAATCGGCTGCAGCACAGTACGAAGGTGTTACCGCGGTGGTGGTGCCGGAGGAGTCGGGGACAGACCCCGATCGGACGGTGTCCGCGGTCGGCGCAGTGCCGGGCGTGCGCGCGGTCGCCCTCGATGTGACTGCTGACGTCCGGCTCGCGTACGCGGACGGAGCATCCGCGTACGGTACTGCGGCCACGATCGCATCCGACGAGTCGATGCGCTGGCAACGGCTCGCGGATGGCCGATGGCCCGCCGGCGACGGAGAGATAGCGGTGGGTTCGTCGTCGGGACGGGCGGTCGGTGACACCGTCACGGTGGCCGATCTGTCGGGTGGGACGGCGCCCGCGTCCGTGACTGTGGTCGGTGTCGTGGACGTGGCCGGTTCGCCTCTCGCGATGGATTCGGGCCAGATCTTCGGTAACGCTGCGCAGGTACGGGCCTGGTCCGGAGAGTCTGCGGACTGGGAGATACGTGTCGTGGGCGACGGTGATGCGGTGCGCGACGCGGTTGCGCTCGCCGCGCCGGGGACCGAGGTGGTCTCGGGTGAGGATCGTGGCACGGCGGTGGCCGACGCGTACGTCGGGGACATTGCTTTGCTGCGCAACGTACTGCTGTGCTTCGCCGCGATCGCTGTGGTCGTGGCGGGACTTGTCATCGCGAATACTTTCGCAGTGTTGCTTGCCGCGCGTACGCGGGAGCTCGCGCTCATGCGGTGTGTCGGTGTCACCGTGTCCCAGGTGCGGCGCAGCGTACGGGGCGAGGCGCTGATCGTCGGCTGCGTCTCGGCGGCTCTCGGGGTGCTCGCCGGGTGCGGTCTCGCAATGGGTGTGGTTGCGGCCGCACGCGCAGCGGATGCTCCGATCCCGCTCACGTCCATCTCTGTGACGATCGCGACGGTCGTCGCCGGACTCGTGCTCGGAACTGTGCTCACGGTGGTCGCGGCGAACGGCGCGGCGCGGGCGGCCACGCGGGTACCGGCACTCGCGGCGATGCATCCGCTCGAGGCTCAGGCCGAGCCGGTGGCCGAGTCGCGGTTGCGCCGCGCGTGCGCACTGCTCGGGGTGGCGGGAGGCTCTACGATGCTCGCGATCGGTGCTGGGGTGAGCAACGTACTGATCGCATGTCCCGGAGGTCTTCTGCTGTTCGTGGGTATCGTCCTGGCTTCTCGCCGGATCGTGCCCGCCACTGTGGGAGCTGTCGGTGAGCTCTTCGCCCGGATCGGCGGGCCGATCGCAGCACTCGCGGCCGGAAATGCGCGACGTAATCCGCGGCGAACGGCATCGACAGCGACGGCCCTGTTCATCGGGGTGACACTCACGGCGACGATCGTGGTGGGCATCGGCACGCTGAAGGCCGGAGCGCCCGAGGTCGTCGACCAGAACTTCCCGGTGGATATCGCTGTCGCCGCGACTTCGGAGCCCGTGCCCGTCGGAGCTTCGGATGGGTTCACCGCGATCGACGGGGTTCACGCGGGCACCGAGGTCGCGTCTGCGACGGTCACTGTGGCAGGTGCGGAGTTCTCCGTGCTCGGCGTCCATCCGGCATCCGCCGCATCGACCATCCGCGCCGATGTGCGGTTGCCCGAGGCCGGGACGATCGTGCTCGAACGATCGCTGGCGGAGGCCGCGGGTGTGCGCGACGGCGAGATCGTCACTGTCGGAGGTGGTACCGGAATGCAGGATCTGACCGTCGCCATTGCAGACGCCGGGGCGCCGGACATGATCTCGATGGTCGACCTGAGAAGGGTCGATGATTCGGCGGCGGCCGACACCATGTGGCTGAAACTGGACGACGGACTGTCCGAGGAGGACTTGGTCGCGGTCACCGACGAGGTGGCGCGGGTGGCTGCGGCAGCGTTTCCGGGTAGTGAGGTGGTCGGAGCTGTGAAGATGAGGCAGACACTCGAGAACGTCCTCGACACGATGCTGCTGATCGTCGGGGGCCTCCTGTCGGTCGCCGTGGTGATCGCACTCATCGGGGTGGGCAACACCATGGCGCTGTCGGTCCTCGAACGGCGACGTGAAACGGCCATGCTTCGCGCGGTGGGACTGTCCCGGTCAGGAGTGCGCAGCCTTCTCGTGCGTGAAGCGGTGATCATCGCGGGAGTTGCGTCCGTCCTGGGAGTCGCACTCGGCGTGCTGCTCGGGACATGCGGTACCGCGTCGGTCATCGGTGCTGGCCATGTCGGCCTCGACGCGGTGCCCTGGTTGCAGCTGGCAGGCATCGTTGTCGCGGGCGGCGCCGCAGGTATCGTCGCTTCGCTCGTGCCGGCGCGGCGGGCGAGCCGGGTGTCGCCGATCGTTGCACTGGCAGGGTGAGGTCACGGGGTCTCAGGCTGCCCGATATTCGTGTGCCGCGTCCATGGTGAGCCCGACATTCGCTCGATGTCGGAGTTGAACCGTTCGAGGTACCGCGCAAATTGGGCCACGTCTTCGGTATCCCAGTCGGCCAGAACGCGCTCGAGCGACTCGATCGCTCGGGCGCGTTCGTGGTCGAGGCGCCGGGCACCGTCTTCGGTGATCTGGAACTTGCGTGCGATGCCTCCCTCGGGGTCGGGGATGCGCTCGGCCAAACCGGCCTTGAGTAATGCAGAGGTCTGGCGATTGACCGTAGAGGAATCGAGTCCGAAGGCGTCGCTCAGTTGACCGATGCTCATCGGTCCTTGGGCCGAAAGCCGACTGAGCATGGTGTAGGCACTGCGGTCGAGGCGTCCGGCATCTCGCCTGCGGGGGCCGAAGAAGTTGAGATGCCGCCCGATGAGCATCATTTCGAACTCGATCAGGTGCGTCGGCTTGTCCATCTGTGTGTCTCATCACTCCTAGGTCGTGTTTTCCCAGTATGGGCGAACTCGGTGTTGACCCGTCGATATGCATCATGCATACCATGTGCTCGATACATATTACCCACTGGTTTGGGTTTTTCTTTACTCGAAGACGGAGTTCGTCAATGCAAGGTTCTGTTGCGGCGCCGCAAGTGCGTCCCTCACTGTTGGTGGGGGTGCTCGCGTTCACCGGAATCGTCGGTGCCCTCACACAGACGCTGGTGGTTCCCCTGATCGGGCAGCTGCCCGTGATGTTGAACACGACCGCGTCCAACGCATCCTGGGTCATCACGGTCACCCTTCTGACGGGCGCAGTGGCGACCCCGGTCATCGGGCGGCTCGGCGACATGTACGGCAAACGTCGCATGCTGCTGCTCTGCACCATTCCACTCGTCCTCGGTGCGATCGTGTGTGCGATGTCGTCGTCGCTGGTGCCGATGCTCATCGGGCGCGGCATGCAGGGGCTCGGTGTCGGCTTGATTCCGCTGGGAATCAGTTTGCTGCGGGATGTGCTTCCCCCCGAGCGTCTCCACTCGTCGATCGCTCTCATGAGCGCGTCGATGGGCATCGGTGGTGCCCTCGGTCTCCCCATCGCTGCGGCCGTCGCAGAGAACACGAACTGGCGTGTGCTGTTCTGGGCGACCGCCGCTCTGAGTGCTCTCGTCCTGGTCCTGCTCTGGAAGGTGGTGCCCGCCGTTCCCGGAAAGCCGAACGTCGGACGTTTCGACGTGGTGGGCGCGATCGGTCTGGGCATCGCGCTGACGGCATTGCTGCTCGCCGTGTCGAAGGGTGCCGACTGGGGTTGGAGCAGCTCGACGACTCTCGGCCTGTTCGCCGTCGCTGTCGTCGTCCTGCTGGTCTGGGGATGGTGGGAACTCCGGCTCTCCGAACCTCTCGTCGACCTGAGGATTGCGGCTCGCCCGCTCGTGCTGCTGACCAATGCGGCATCGGTCGTCGTCGGGTTCGGTATGTACGCGCAATCGTTGATCATCCCGCAGTTGCTCCAGTTGCCCACTGAAACCGGATACGGTCTCGGGCAATCGATGCTGGCGATGGGCCTGTGGATGGCTCCGGGCGGCATCATGATGATGGCGGTGTCGCCGATCGCCGGCCGGCTGTCGTCGGTGCGTGGTCCGAAGGTCTCCCTCTTCGTAGGCTGTGTGATCATCGCCATCGCGTATGGTTCGTCGCAATTACTCATGGGTTCCACGTGGGGCCTGATGATCGTCGCCGCGATCTGCAGCACCGGTGTCGGATTCGCCTACGGCGCGATGCCCGCCCTGATCATGGGGGCTGTGCCGCAGTCCGAGACCGCGTCGGCCAACAGCGTCAACTCCCTGATGCGCGCAATGGGCACGTCGATCTCGGCCGCGGTGGTCGGTGTCGTGTTGGCCCAGATGAGTGTTCAGGTCGGCGACTACTCGCTTCCGACCGAAGCAGGCTTCCGTACCGGATTGCTCATCGGGTGTGGAGTCGCACTGGTCGCGGCCGCAATCACGCTGACCATCCCGGTCGCGAAGCGGAAGAAGCTCGACCACGTGGACGAGCCGGTCCCGGCCCGGGTCTGACACTCGGTCACAGGTGGGCGATCCCTCTTCGGGGATCGCCCACCGTACGTCGCTACGCTCGACGTGTGCCGAGAGAAGATCGTCGTTCGTACCGGACGGCACGGGCGTCGCGGGGTGTGCCGTCTGCGCGCATCGCGACCGCGCTCGCCCTGCGTTGGGCACGACTCCGAGGTGGTGTGATCACATTCGACGACGAGTTCGGTCTCTATGTGAGCACCGGCATGCGCGGAGGGTTCGCGCGGGGTGGCACCACCGTCGGTGGAGTGTTCCTCACCCGCAAGCCGCCGTCGCGTCGGCTGCTTCGACACGAGGCCGTCCACGCCGATCAGTGGGCACGACACGGCCTCGGTTTCGCGGTGCGCTATCTGTGGGAGGAATTACACAATCCCGGTTCGCGCAACAGGTTCGAGATCGAAGCGGGGCTCGGTGACGGGGGCTACTGCCCGAGCGTATGAATTATCCACGTACAGAACATTTCATAAGTCACAGTATCGGGTGCAAGCGGCGGAAGTGGTACACCTCCGGCCGGGAATCCCACGCCGTCCGGTTCTGAGGGATATGTGACCATCCGAAGACGTACCCGTATTCGCGGGCGATCATCGTGGCGAGGCCGAGGTGAGGTTCGATCTCCTTCTTCCTCACCCGCACCACGTCGGCCCCTGTGAAACGCGCGGACGCGAACATGCGGATGCTATCGATCGTCTCGGGATCCCAATGCGTGCCGAGGTTCTCAGCATTCTCTGGTGGCAGATATACGGAGGCGTTCGTCCCGGCAGATCCGAAGGCACGTCCCTGCGTCCGACGCCGTGATATGTGCGGTATGCGGGGTGGTGGGGGTTCGGGAAGGCGTTGGAAATCCACTCGTGTGCTCCCGAATCTGTTTCCGCATTCATTGACGTAGTGATACCCGAACTCGTTTGCAATGCGATTGATTCGGGCTACGGTGAGGGTGAAATCGCGCGGATCGAGAGTGACGAGCGGCCGGCCGTCGAGGATCGCCCGAATCTGTGCTTCCTGTATATCGGTTGAGGGGGCGTGGCGCCGTCCACGATGAACCTTCCACCGATAGTTGGCCCACCTGATCGGCACAACGGCCAGCCCGGCAATTGCCAAGGTGACGAGGAGCGGTGCATGCCACCACTCGGGTACCTCCCCGGTTCCACTCGCCGCCGCAAGTTCGGTGAAGATCGTGAGCTGGTTCATCGCTCACCTTTCTGGACGAGTCGGAACGAAGGCGGTCAATTCCCGTCCAGAGCGTGGCCGACGGCTCACCTGGTAGTTCCGGCGGAATCGGCGTCGTCGGAGGGGTCGATGCGGATGCTGTCGATCATCGTCAGTGCAACCTCCACGAACCGCGGCCACAGTACGCGCGATGAACTACTGATATCGAGCACAGCCACCTCGCTGACTCCGGGCGGTGGAACAATTGCCTGGAGCGAATCGGACGTGATGGCCACCGCTTCGCCGGTGACGGTGACATCCCCCGGCAGGTCGAACAGGGACGCCCTCAGTACCAGGACGACCGGTCCGCATCCGAGTAGGCGGTACTGAACGGCCGCGGCGGGGTTGGCCTGAGCCATCGTCTTCTCGACTGCTCGGGCGAGCTCGTCCCGTGCTTCGGGCCGATCGAAGAGTCCGTGCCTGACAGGAAGAGCTCGAACAGCAAGCGTCACTGCGGCAAACTCACTTGTCTCGGTATCAGGCAGGGCGAGAGTGCCGGCCAGCACCAGATCGCAGCGTGACAGAAGTTCGCCTGCCGCGAGAACACTCGACACACCGGCGTGCCTGTCTGGTGCGGTGGCCGACGCGACGAGTTCTTCGGCGGCGGCTCTTCTCAGAGAGATCTCCTCGTGGAGGGGGACGAGGGCGAGCCCGGGCGGGGCATCGAACCGTACATTCATGGGGTTTCCCTGATCACAGTGTTCGCGAGCGGGCCGAGCACTGGGCCGAGGACCTGTTGTGTGATGGCTTGTGACGGTGTGTCAGCAATCAGATAGGTTTGGACATCATCAACGATGTTGGTGACATCGGCGCCGGTTGCCTGTGCGGCGGTGGGAACAACTGACGCAGCAATCGGGGCCGCGAAGTCGGACAGACGTGTCAACCCGCCTGCAACGCCGACGATGTCGAGAGCGAATGTCATCGGGTGAACCTCTGCACCTGCTGCTTTCGCAAGAGCATGACCGGCGAGGGCCGTAACACCCAGCCCTGTTGAGACGGCGGCCAACGGTCCGCTTACTGCGGGGAGCCAGGCTGTGACAATGGCCGCGGTGCCGATGACCGTACTCAATGTGGAGAGGTGTTCGACAACTCGTTGATGAGATCCGCGTTGTCCTGCACGTAATCCCAGATGTCCTCGAACAGATCGCCGACGTCGTCGAGGAAGTTGTCGAGGCGGCGGCCGAGCCGTTCGAAGAATCCTTCGTCGGGCGCTTGTTCGGCGGCCTTACGGAGCGCACGTGCGGTCTCGTCCACGAGTTCGCGATGCTGGATCCGGAGCGACTCGGCGCGCGAAATGATGTCGTCGAGTGTGGTGCGGGCACGGTCCAGCTCCGCGACGGCGCTGTCGAGCCGGGCCTGTGCAGCTGCCAACTGGTCGGGATCGGAGTACGTGCGATGGCGTTCCTGGAGGGCAGGATTGGATTCTGCCGCAGCGACATTGCTGCGCGCAGACCGAGCAAGCTCTTCGAGGCCAACTGCCCTTTTCTGGAGGGAGGCCAGATCGTCGCTCCATGCCTCGAGCGCCCGACCGGCCTGCTGGAGTGAGGAACCGGCGGTGTCGAGTACCGGTGGAAGTTCGGCGCTCCGAGTGCGGAATGCTGTAGCGGCGGTCGATCGCCAGATGCCGTCGCTGTACCCCATCCGGACCAGTGCTCGGTGCGCCTCGTCGAGTGTGCGTGTGGTGGTGTGTAGTTGCGTGGCGACCGAACCGACCGTGGCGGGGTTGCCCGGGGCAGGATCGAAGCCGAGGTTCGGGAACAGCGCGGTATTCGAATCGCCCGACGTGCTGGGTGCGGACATCAGAAGTCTCCCCGCAGTACGCCGAGGAACTGGGCGGGTGGAGGTGCAGCATCCCCGGTGGAGTCGCCACCGTCGGGCAGTGCCGAACCGATCGTGCTCAATGCTGCAGCGGTTGCTTCGGCTTGGGCGCTGTAGGAGTTGCATGTCTCTGTCAGCGCTATCGAGAGACCGTCTGTGGCCGACGCGACCTTGCGGATGCCGTCCTTCCAGCGGTCACGGAAATTAGCTGCGGCACGATCCAATTCGGCACCGCCGAGATCCTGGCCGTTGATCGATCCGAGCGCATCGACCGCCGCCGACATGTCGTCCGCAGCCGTGTCGAGCGCCGACGCGAGCATGGCCACGGCCACGACGTCGATGAACAGTTCTTCTGATGGTGAGCCCCCCGGCACGAATCCCCCTACGTGTCGTCTCCGGCGAGGAGCCTACAGCACGGGACCGACCTCACTTCGGTGGCGCAGCACGGAGGCGTGCGTCATGCGTCCAATCGTGCGGTGATCTTCTCGCTCTCGACGCGACGATCGATCGCGGCCGGGTCGGGATTGCTCACCTGGACGAGGGAAGCTCCGACGGAGAGCACAGCGAGCAACCCGTCGACGAGTTCGTCGACGGTGGTCCAGTCGCGGCTCGACAACACACGGTCGGTGCCGGTGATCCCGGATCGCGCCGCAGACTCCTTTGCTGCCGCAAGGAGATCGGCGACCGTGCGACCGTCGAGCGCGGCGCCGCCGGCGCCGGACGGGCGGAATTGGTCGCCGTGCAGCCGCACATTCGTGGCGTAGTCGGTGACACCCGGCGGCAGATCGGGGACAGGACGCCCGAAAGCGTCGAGGGACAACGCGGCCACCTCGGCGACGTCGTCGACCTCGCCGAGGCGGTCCGGGGTGACGAGCGCGAGATCCGAGTCGGGATCGGCGGCGAGGACCACCTCGGTGCCTGCCCACCACGCACCGAGCAGAACCGCCGCGCTCTGCCAATGCGCGGGCAGCAGCACTGAAACCCGGCCACCGGGCAGCACTCCGAACTCGTCGCGGATCATGTTGGCGGTCTTGGCTGCCCAGTTCGCGAGCGTAAGTGCTGACAATTCGATCCGAGCGCCGGTCGCGTCGTCGTACCAGGTGATTCGCGGACCGGCAGGATCGGCCGCGAGGATCGGGTCGAGCAGGGCTGAGGTCAGGGTGGTCACGGAAAATCCTCGTTCTCGGGAGTTGGGTCGGGATCGATCAGTTGACGCAGCGCGGCCCGTCGGATCCGGCGTCGATGGGCGGTGCGGCCGGAGCAGGCGTCGCCGACTCACCCGCAGGCATCACGTCGGACTGCGCTGTCGTGTCCGACGTGTATGCCGAGCTCGACCCGGAGTAGGACGACGAGCCAGGGCCGGTGTAGTCGTCGGCGAGCACGAGCTCGACGGTGCCTGCCGGGAGGCTCGGGTCGGAGTCGATGTCGACATCCCCGAGTGCCGCCGCGACGGCCAGCGCCTCGTCGGAGTCGGGGTCGGCTGCATACAGAGTGGTCGAGGTCATCGCCGAGCCCGCGTAGTTGCCGACAACACCTTCGCCGTAGCCTTCGGAACTCATCGCCAGCGACACCTCGGACGCCAATCCGGACACGCTGCCTGCGTTGGAGACGTTCACGGTCACGGACGACGGATCGATGTCGGGCGCCGGTGAATCGCTGGTGGTCGTCTCCGACCCCTCGTAGTCCCCACCCACCAGGGCCGCGACATGCTCGCGCACCTCATCGGGATCGACCTGGACGACAGACTCGCCGTAGTCGGTCATCGCATTGATGTCCTGCACCGGAATCGTCGAGAACTGCACCGCACCACCCGCGAGATCCTGCATCTGGGTAGCGAGTTGCACGATGTCCCAATCCGAATCGAGCACTACCGAGCGTTGCACCGCTGCGGTCAGTTGTCCGACCTTCGACGGATTGCTCAACGTCTTCGCGCTGAGGACCTTCTGCACGAGCGACGCCATGAACACCTGCTGACGCACGATCCGATCCAGATCGCCGCGCGGCAGGTCGTGACGCTGGCGGACGAAGCTCAGCGCGTCGGACCCCTGAAGGGTCTGCTCGCCTGCTGCGAAGTGAGCACCCGACAACGGTTCGTCGACCGCGGCATTGAGGCACACATCGACGCCGCCGACCGCATCGGTGAGCAGGACGAACCCGAGCAGACCGACCTCGGCGTAATGATCGACCGTCACGCCGGTCAGGTCCGCGACCGACTCGATCAGCGCATCCCGGCCCGCTTTCGTGGAGGATTTCTCGACCGCCGCTTCGTCCTCGCCGGATTCGACGGCCTCGAGCCGCGCGAGTTCCTTCGTGGCGCCATATGCGGCGTTGATCTTGGACATCCCGATGTCCGGCACCTCGACATACGTGTCACGGGGGATGGAGATGGCCGTCGCGGAGCTTCCGTCGTTCGGTACCCGGATCAAGATGATGGTGTCGGTGTTGTTGGCGACCTCCTCGCCGGCACGCAGCGCATCGAGTTCGCGTTGCGACAGAGGGTTGCCGTGCGCGTCGGTGCGGCTGTCGGTGCCCACCAAGAGAATGTCGAGGGCGCCGTCCTTGCCGTTTCCGAGGTTCAGGCCTTCGACCGAGGCGAGCGACGATGCGAACGAATCGTAGGTGCGCCATCCGACGCCGGTGGCGATCAAGACGAGTGCGGCGGCGACCGCGGCGGCGAACTGGCGTGGTCGCCCTGTGAACACCCGCGAGACACCTTGGGTGGCCTGGGGCATGGCGCGGTCACCGGCGGCGCGCCGCGAGGCGCTCGGCTCTCGAACAGGCCTGGACGACGAGCGCGTCGGACGCGTCCTGCGCCGCTCATCCGTGCTGGGGCGCGCCCTGGTCCTGCGGCGGGGCGGCTCTGACGGCACGTGCGGTCCTCCTTCGGCTTGCGTCCGGGTACTCGATGAAGGTTACTGGTGGAATTCCCCGACGGGCGTGTTCGACACCGGCGTGCCAGACTCGGCCACGTGCGTAACGTTCTCGTGACCGGGGCCCACGGTCAGCTCGGCAGCCACGTGATCGACCTGGGGACGTCTTCGGGCACTCCTGTTCGTGGCGTGGGCTCGGCCGAACTCGACATCACCGACGAGGCGGCGGTGGCTGCGGCCGTCGCGCCGGGGTCCGTGGTGATCAACTGTGCTGCATACACCGCGGTCGATGCAGCGGAGACCGACGAGGACGCGGCCACGGCCGTCAACGGGCACGGTCCGGCCGTGCTTGCCCGGGCGTGCGCCGACGTCGGCGCGGCTCTGATCCATGTCTCCACCGACTACGTGTTCGCCGGCGACGCAACACAGCCGTATGCGGTCGATGCGCGCCCCGATCCTCGAAGCGCGTACGGGCGGTCCAAGCTGCTCGGTGAGCAGGCCGTTCGTGCGATCCTGCCGTCCGCGCACGTCGTACGGACCGCGTGGGTCTACACCGGCGAGGGAAACGACTTCGTCGCGACGATGCGACGTCTCGAACATGAACGTGACACCGTGCGTGTCGTCGATGACCAGCTGGGGTGCCCCACCTATGCGCGCGATCTTGCTGCCGGCCTGCTCGAACTCGCCTTTCGCGCCGCCTCCGATCCTGTGCCGGGGGGGATCTTGCATGCGACCAACGCGGGTGAGGCCACGTGGTACGACCTGGCGTGTGCAGTCTTCGCAGGTGTCGGCGCCGACCCGCACCGGGTCCTGCCCTGCACGAGTGACGAGTTCGTCCGGCCGGCTCCGCGTCCCGCGTACTCGGTGCTGGACGGGCAGGCCTGGTCGGCGGCCGGCCTCACTCCGCTCCGGCCGTGGCGGGAAGCGTTGGAGGCGGCGCTCGGCGCGCTGGATGCGCTCGCGTGAGCTCCGCGAAGTCTGCCCGTGACTCGTCGCACACTGCTTCGGCCGCTATGGTTGCGCGCGTGGATTCGACGCTGGCCGTGGTGACGGTGACCTACTCGCCCGGCGAGCACCTGGAGAACTTCCTGACTTCGCTCACGACGGCGACCTCGCTGCCGACCCGCGTGATCATGGCAGACAACGGCTCGACCGACGGCACGCCGGAAGCGGCGGCGAAGGCGCATTCGAATGTGACCCTGCTGCATACCGGGGGGAACATCGGCTACGGCGGCGCAGTCAACCGTGCGGTTGCCGAGATCGACGAGTCGGCGGAGTTCGTGGTGGTCGCCAATCCCGACGTCCGGTGGGGTCCCGGCTCACTGGACACCCTTCTCGAGGCAGCGCAGCGGTGGCCGCGCGCCGGTTCGCTGGGGCCGCTGATCCGTGAACCGGACGGGACCATCTATCCGTCCGCGCGTACGGTGCCGACGCTGTCTTCCGGGGCAGGCCACGCATTGCTCGGCACGGTATGGCCCACGAACCCGTGGACGCAGCGTTACCGCCAGGAGAACGAAGCGATCAGCGAGCGGCCCGTAGGTTGGCTTTCCGGATCCTGCTTACTTCTTCGCCGTGCCGCGTTCGACAGCGTCGACGGATTCGATTCCCGGTACTTCATGTACATGGAGGATGTGGACCTCGGCGATCGGCTCGGGCGAGCCGGTTGGCACAACGTCTATGTTCCGTCCGCGGAGGTCACCCACGCGAAGGGACACGCCGCGGGGCGTCACCCGGAATTGATGCTTCCGGCGCACCATGAGAGTGCGTACCGGTTCCAGGCAGATCGGCATCCGCATCCGTGGCAGGCACCGTTGCGCTGGGCTCTGCGTGGTGGCCTCGCGGTGCGATCCAAGATGGCGGTTGCTTCGGCAGTGCGCGAGCGCGATGCAGGCAAGGTCGGTCATGAGGGGACCGATCTCGACGAGAAACAGGGGAGACAATGACGAGTGCTGCCGCACCGCATACCGACGCGGTGATTCTGGTCGGGGGGCAGGGAACGAGGCTTCGCCCGCTGACCCTGTCGGCGCCGAAGCCGATGCTGCCCACCGCGGGACTGCCGTTCCTGACACATCTGCTCGCGCGGATTCGTGAGGCGGGAATCAAGCATGTGGTTCTCGGCACGTCGTTCAAGGCGGAGGTTTTCGAGGAACACTTCGCGGACGGATCGGATCTCGGCCTCGAGATCGAGTACGTCACCGAAACCGAGCCGCTCGGGACAGGCGGGGGCATCCGCAACGTGCTGCCGAAGCTTCGCGCAGAGAACGTCATGGTGTTCAACGGCGACGTGCTCGGTGGAACGGATCTCGGGGCCGTGCTCGACACCCACGTCCGCACCGAGGCGGATGTCACCTTGCATCTCGTTCGTGTGGGCGACCCCCGCGCGTTCGGCTGCGTGCCGACCGATGCCGACGGCCGGGTCACCGCTTTCCTCGAGAAGACCCAGGATCCGCCGACCGATCAGATCAACGCGGGCTGCTACGTGTTCCGCCGCGAGATCATCGAGGCGATCCCGGAGGGCCGGCCGGTGTCGGTCGAGCGCGAGGTGTTCCCCGCACTCCTGACGGAGGGCAAGAAGCTTTTCGGCCACGTCGACGCCGCGTACTGGCGCGACATGGGCACCCCGGAGGACTTCGTGCGTGGTTCGGCGGATCTGGTGCGCGGTATCGCTCCGTCGCCGGCACTGCCGGGGCAGCGCGGCGAGTCGCTGGTGCATTCCGGTGCGTCCGTTGCTCCGGGTGCGTTGCTCATCGGTGGCACGGTGATCGGCCGCGGCGCCGAGATCGGCGCGGGTGCGCGCCTCGACGGTGCGGTGATCTTCGACGGCGCGCGGGTCGAGGCCGGTGCGGTGATCGAGCGCACGATCGTGGGTTTCGGTGTGCGGGTGGGTCCGCGTGCATTGATTCGCGACGGTGTGATCGGCGACGGTGCCGACATCGGTGCGCGCTGCGAACTGCTACGTGGTGCGCGGGTATGGCCCGGGGTCCAGATCCCGGATGGAGGAATCAGGTTCAGCACAGATGTCTGACTTCGAGACTGCCGCGACCTACACGAAGTACGTGGCGCTGGGGGATTCGTTCACCGAGGGCGTCGGAGACGACGATCCGTCCTGCCCGAACGGTGTGCGCGGGTGGGCCGATCGTGTCGCTGAGCAACTTGCTCGTGGCAACGAGGAGTTCGGCTACGCCAACCTTGCGATCCGCGGACGGTTGCTGCGGCAGATCCTCGACGAACAGCTCGATGCCGCACTTGCGCTCGAACCCGACCTGGTGACGATCTACGCAGGTGGAAACGACATCATGCGGCCGGGTCTGGATCTCGACGGACTCGTCGCACAATACGACGAGGCGATCGCCGCGCTCACTGGAACCGGCGCCAGGGTGCTGATGTGGACTGCGTACGACGTCGGTTGGGCACCGGTGTTCCGGCACCTGCGGGGACGGGTCGCCATCTACAACGAACTCGTCCGTGAGGTCGCCGATCGCCACGGTGCGACGCTGGTCGACTATTGGCGGTTCGGCGAATACCGGGACTACCGCATGTGGGACTTCGATCGCTTGCACATGTCGCCGGAAGGGCACCGCAACATGGCGATCAGGGTGTTGGACACGCTCGGAGCGCAACACGAGATCGAGCCTGTGCAACTCGGACCGGCAGCGGTCGTAGCTCGCCCGGAGCAGCGTCGAGCAGACGCCAAGTGGGCACGTGAGTTCCTGATGCCGTGGGTCCGGCGACGGGTCCGCGGCGAATCGTCGGGTGACGGGATCGCTCCGAAGCGTCCGGTCCCCGCACCCGTCGACCTGTAGGGGGCCGTCCGCCGGCAGATCAGCGGCGGGCGGCAGCGAGCCGCACGAGGTGTTCGATCGTCTCGTGTTCGGCATCGGCAGGCAACGCGTCGACCGGCCACCACTGCAGATCGGTCGACTCGTTGCTGCGCACCGGTACCGAGCCCACCGGTGCGGTGACGAGGAACCTCAGATCGAGGTGTCGTGTGGGCTTGCCGAGTGAACACGTGATCGGATGCGTATGCGCCGAGAGCAGGTTCGGGTCGATCGTGAGGTTGTCGATCCCCGATTCTTCCGAAGCCTCACGAAGTGCGGCATCGACGACGGTCTCGTCGCTCTGTTCGCAGTGCCCGCCGAGCTGGATCCACCTGCCCACCCGCGGATGCAGCGTGAGCAGCACATTGCGATGATCGGCGTCGACAACGAGCGACGACGCGGTGATGTGCCCGGGAACGTGCGAACGCAGGCAGCCGCCGGGCGCGGAATCGAGGAACGCGAGCATCGTGTGTTTCAAGGACTCTGCGTTCTCCGAATCGGTGCGCCACGCGCCCAGCCGCTCGAGTGCGGACGCGTGCAACGACTCGGCCGACACGGCTACAGCTCCCGCAGGGAGTCGCCGGGCTCCGACACCTCGCGAGGCAGCGGCTCGTCTTTCGGGTACCCCACCGCGATCGCGCCCAGAGGCGACCAATCGTCGGGAAGATCGAGTTCGTCACGCACGACGTCGGGGGCGAAGATCGTCGATCCGATCCAGCAGCTGCCCAGGCCGCGTGTGGCGAGTGCGACGAGCAGACCCTGTACGGCAGCGCCCGCGGCGACGGTGAACATCGTGGCTTCGGCGGCGGTGCGGCGCGCATCCGGGTACTCGTGGGCCCCGTCGGGAACCCAGAACGGCACCAGCACTTCGGGCGCGTCGTAAAGGATCGATCCGCGTGCGAGACGGCGTTCGATGGCCACGGGATCGAGTCCGTCGCCCGTGAGGTCGTCGGCCCAGCGGTCGCGCATGCCGTCGAGAAGACGTCGTCGTACCTGCTCGGTGCGTACCCACACGAACCGGACAGGACGGGTGTGGTGGGGTGCCGGCGCGGTGAGTGCTTCGGCAACTGCGTCGCGTAAATCTTCGGGGTCGACGGGGTCGGTGGAGAACTCGCGTACCGACCGGCGCAACAGCAGTGCTTCGCGTCGGCCCCGTTCGAGCGCCTCGGCGGTGCCGAGCCAGAACAGGTCGTCCTCTCCGCCGCGTACGAGTGCGCGTGCGGTGGAACCATCGTCGCGAAGGTCGAGGCCGCGAACCACTGCGACCGGGACTCCGCCGAGCTTGCCCTTGACGAGATCACCCGCGGCCGCGATCTCGTCGGCGAGTGCGACCGACGTGACCATGAGTTCGTTGCCCTGCGAGTCGTGGGAGCCCTCGTAGCCGTGGAGCACCGGTAGCCCGGCGGATCCGATCGCGGCGTCGGTCTGGCCGACACGCCACGCGCGGCCCATGGTGTCGGTGACCACCACGCCGACCCGCACTCCGAGTAGTTCGAAGATCCGAGCGCGCAGCGCCGCGGCACTGGCATCGGGATTCTCGGGCAGCAGCGCGAGTTCCGCGCCGTCGACGTTGGAGCCGTCGATGCCCGACGCGGCCTGCACTATGCCGAGCTTGTTCTCGGTGATCAGTGTGCGGCCCTTCTGGGCGAGCACCCGCACCGCTTCCTGGGAGACGAGTCGCCGCCGGAGTGCGTCGCGTGCATCGGGGTCGGTGGGGGAGGGCACGATGCGTCCCTCGGTCTTCGACAGGACCTTGCTGGTGACCACCAGGATGTCGCCGTCGACGATCCACGGCGCGGCAGCGACGAGCGCGGTCGCGAGGTCGTCGCCGGGTCGGAACTCCGGTAGGCCGGTGACAGGTCTGATCTCGATGGGGCCGCCCGGCGCGTGGTCACGCACGGAGGTGGCGGTCGTGCTGTCTGCGGGCATCACAATTGCACTCCGGCGAGTTCCAGTGCGGCGCGGGCCATATCGGCGGTCGCGTCGACGTCGGTCATCAGTAGTGGCACGCTTCGTACCTCGACGCCGGGAACGTCGGCCTCATCGGTCGAATGCACGAGCCAGCCGTCGAGGATTCCGGTGCCGCTGCGGGCTCCGTAGTGCCTGCCCACTGCCTCGGCGGTGGTGTCGACTCCGATCACGTCGAGGCACGCGTCGGCCATGCCTCGTAGCGGCTTACCTCCGATCACGGGGGACAGGCCGACGACCTTCGCTTTCGTAGTCCGTAGTGCGCCGCGGATGCCCGGCACGGCGAGGATCGCACCGACGCTCACGACGGGGTTCGACGGCGCAAGAACGACCACGTCGGCGGACTCGATGGCTTCGAGGACGCCGGGTGCCGGTTTCGCGTCGTCGGCCCCGATGTGGGCGAAGCTGTGGGTAGGAACCTGGGCGCGGTGACGCACCCACCATTCCTCGAAGTGGATCGCGCGCTGCATGCCGTCGGCGGGATCGGTGATCACCACGTGGGTCTCGCTGCGGTCGTCGGATGCCGGTAGCAACGTCACGCCGGGCTTCCATCGTGCGCACAGCGCTTCGGTGACAGCGGAGAGCGGATATCCCGTGCGCAGCATCCTCGTACGGATCAGGTGGGTGGCGATATCGCGGTCGCCGAGACCGAACCAGTCGGGGTCTGCGCCGTAGGCGGCGAGTTCTTCCTTGGCATTCCAGGTTTCGGCCTTCCGGCCCCATCCTCGCTCGGAGTCGATGCCGTCGCCGAGCGTATACATGCATGTATCGAGATCGGGACAGATCCTCAGGCCGTGCATCCACACGTCGTCACCGACGTTGACGACGGCGGTGATCCGATGTGGCGCGTCGGGGTCGATGTCCGAGCCCGGTGCGATGCCGAGGAGTTCTCGCAGTCCTGTGAGGAAACGGGCACCGCCGACACCTCCGACCAATACAGTCACATTCACGGGGCCAGCCTATGCGGTGCGCGTGGTACCCCGGCGAGCGCCGTCCTAAACCAAGAAATTGCAAAGTCGTCGATCGTAAGCGAGAAAATTCGTTCCGCTTGACCGCGACACGCCCGGCGTGTCTAATCACATATGTGTCATTCCGGGTTTCCGGATCGGGATCGACTGTGACGACGTTGCATTCGAGCAAGATTCGGGGGGTGGCAGAAAGATCCCGATCCGCGAAAGTTGCGGCGCTGCAGGTGAGGAGGCGGAGGATGGCCGACGAGCGCGAAGTTTTCGAGATCTCTCGGATCGATACTGCAGTCGAGAGTGTCTGCGACGACTCCGACAGTGGCACACCGATTCTGCAATTGATTACAGGATTTGGTGATTCGACGGACGTCGAGGAGCAGTGGCAGGAACGTGCACTGTGCGCACAGACCGACCCGGAGGCGTTCTTCCCTGAAAAGGGTGGTTCGACGCGGGAAGCGAAGCGCATCTGCCTGGGGTGTGAGGTTCGTGACGAGTGTCTCGAATATGCCCTTGCTCACGACGAACGTTTCGGAATCTGGGGCGGGCTGTCCGAAAGGGAACGGCGGCGTCTCAAGCGCGGCATCGTCTGACGGTCTGGTCCGGCCCGGTACGGGGAGTACGGGCTTGATTCATCGGTGTCCGGAGACGATCCACGACGAAGGCCGGGTACTCGGGTGACCGAGTGCCCGGCCTTCGCCGTGTTCGTCTCCCGCCGGCCTCAATCCTCGTCGCCGAGATCGCCGAGTTCCGGATCGACGACCTCCGGTTCGATGCCGAGGTATGTCGCGACCTGATGGACGAGGACGTCGTGCACGAGGTCGGTGAGATCGTCGGGATCCTCGGCGCGGAGCTCGAGCGGGCGGCGGAACAACACGATCCGGGCGCGAGTCGCGGCGCCCCTGCGGTCGATCCCCGCGGGGACGAGCCGCGACAGCGGGACCGGCCCGTCGGCGACGACTTCGTCGGGCCAGTTCACCGAGTCGGGGTCGCGCGCGCGAATCTTCGGGACGTCGTCGACCGCAAGGTCGAGTTTCGTGAGGCGGTCGTGCCACTGAGCGTCGATCGGCGCGAACGCGCTGAGGACGAGGAGGTCGAACTTCTCGGCCCGTGACTTGCGCGCAGGCAGGTCGTGGGGAAACAGCGGTCCGCGGATTCCGCGACCGCGTCGCGTCGCCGTGCGGGACGACACGGGAGTAGTACGACGTGCTCGGGCCATGCAGTGGAGATTACGACAGGGAGACTACGACAACCGAAATCGGAGGGCTACTCCCCGGTGTGTCCGAATAGTCCCGGGGCCGGTGACACGCTACGCTCCGAGGCGTGAGATCACTGCGTCGATGCTGCCGGCCTGGGTGCAAGAACCCTGCTGTTGCGACGCTGACCTACGTGTATTCGGACTCGACCGCTGTTGTAGGGCCCCTTGCCACGGTCGCAGAGCCGCACTCGTGGGATCTGTGCGAAACGCACGGCTCGAGAATTACCGCGCCGAAAGGTTGGGAACTCGTCCGGTACGAGGGGGCGTTCGACACCGCCACCCCCGACGAAGACGATCTCACCGCCCTCGCCGAAGCGGTGCGCGAGGCAGGCATGGGCGAACGCGACCGGGTCGAAACGGACCCGGCAGTGGCCGAGGTCGCGCCGCGTGCGGCGGTTCCTTCGGCTGCGCGTACCGGCCGCCGAGGCCACCTTCGAGTGTTGCCCGATCCCACGAGCTGACTCCGTCGCACTAGGCTGATCGCGGACCTGCGCCACGAGGATGGCGCGGTGCAATTCGACGATCAGGAGCGGAAACAGTGGCGAGATCTGCCGAATCGGTTGCAGCCGTGATCAAGGCGTACGACGTTCGCGGCGTGGTGGGGACGCAGATCGACGAGGATTTCGTCCGCGAGGTCGGTGCGTCGTTCGCACGTCTCGTCCGCGACGACAGCGCTGCATCCCGCGTGGTGATCGGTCATGACATGCGTGAGTCGTCTCCGGTTCTGTCGAACGCCTTCGCCGAGGGGGTCGTCGCACAGGGTCTCCACGTGGTGCTCATCGGTCTTGCCTCCACTGATCAGCTGTACTTCGCCTCCGGCATCCTCGATGCCCCCGGTGCGATGTTCACCGCAAGCCACAACCCGGCCGAGTACAACGGCATCAAACTGTGCCGGGCCGGCGCGAAGCCGGTCGGCCAGGAGACCGGACTCGGAACAATCTCCGCCGAAGTGATCGAAGGGGTGCCGGCCTATGACGGCGCCCCCGGCACGATCAGCGAACAGGACGTGCTCGAGCAGTACGCGTCGTTCGTACGGGGACTGGTCGACCTGTCGCAGATGCGCCCGCTCAAGGTTGCAGTCGATGCGGGAAACGGGATGGGCGGACACACCGTCCCGGCCACGTTCGGTGCGCTACCGATCGAGCTGGTGCCGTTGTATTTCGAACTTGACGGAACGTTCCCCAACCACGAGGCCAACCCGCTCGAGCCTGCGAACCTGGTAGACCTGCAGCGCCTCGTCGCCGAGTCCGGTGCCGATGTCGGCCTGGCTTTCGACGGCGACGCAGACCGTTGCTTCGTCGTCGACGAGCGTGGTGAACCCGTGACCCCGTCTGCCGTGACCGCTCTGGTCGCGGCCCGCGAACTCGGCAAGGAACCGGGCGCTACGATCATCCACAATCTGATCACCTCACGTGTCGTCCCCGAACTGGTCACCGAACTCGGCGGCAAGCCGGTGCGCACTCGGGTCGGCCACTCGTTCATCAAGCAGCAGATGGCCGAGACCGGTGCGGTTTTCGGCGGGGAACACTCCGCTCACTACTATTTCCGCGACTTCTGGGGCGCCGACTCCGGCATGCTCGCCGCCCTTCATGTCCTGGCCGCGCTCGCGGGCCACGACGGTTCGCTGTCCGACCTCATGGCGTCCTACAACCGGTACGAGGCGTCAGGAGAGATCAACTCCACCGTCAGCGACGCGTCGGAACGGACAGAAGCTGTGCTCGCCGCGTTCGCCGACCGTGCTCGGTCGGTCGACCGGCTCGACGGCGTGACCGTCGATCTCCCCGACAATGCGTGGTTCAACCTGCGTGCGTCCAACACCGAACCGTTGCTGCGGCTGAATGTGGAGGCGCCCACCCGCGCGGAGGTCAGCGCGCTGGTCGAGGAAATCCTGGCCGTCGTGCGTGCGTGACGGAAGCATTCGTGGCAGTGATAATCGAAGTACCCCGTGCGCGTGCCGTATCGGGGCCGACTCGATTCTGTGAGGAGAGAAAGGGGGCGCGGTCGTGACGGCTCCCTCGCCGCTGTTCGACTTCGATGATGCGAGTGCACTCATCGAGGCCGATGTCGATGGAATCCTGCGCAGCGCCGCACTCGGGGGTGCGCAGATTCGCGCGAGCGTCTCTGCTGCGGAGGAGGGCGTGCGCGGCCGTCTTCATGGCGTCCATCCACGCAGCGTCGTCTTCGTCGGCGGGGACGTCCGCGCCGGTCGCGCAGCGGAACTTGTAGTCGCTCTCTTCTCGGATCGCTGTGCAGTGCCACTCGTTGCCGTTCCCGCCACACCCCCCTGGGTCGGTCCGCTCGATATCGTCGTCGTGGCGGGAGACGACGCGGGTGATCCGGCGCTCGCCGCGTCCATCGACGGTGCGCTCCGGCGAAGTGCGGAGGTCGTGGTGGACGCCCCCGACGAAGGGCCGGTTCGATCGGTGGCTGCGGGTCGCGCGCTGGTGCTGGCGCCGCGTGTACATGTGCCGACCGCCTATGCGTTCGCGCGGCACCTCGCTGTGTTCTGCGCGGTGCTGGACTCGCTGGAAGCCTCCCGTCTCGGCAGCGCGCTCCCTGATCTCGGGATGATCGCCGATTCGGTCGATGCAGAGTCTGCGCGTGACCACCCGTCGAACGAGGTCTTCGAGAACCCGGCGAAGTCGCTGGCGACGCGGATGTTGTCGCGCCGCGTGGTGATTGCGGGTGATTCGCAGACCACCGCGGTGCTGGCGCGACACGCCACGGATTCGTTGTTGATGGTTGCCGGTGTGATCGCCACCCCGGCGGCGCTACCGGACGCGCTCGTGGCACGAAATCGTCTGCTCGACTCGACCGCTGGTCCCGACGCGTACGACCCGTTCTTCCACGACGAAGAACTGGACGGGCCCGCGCCGGCCGCACCGGTACGGGTGTTCGTGCTCAGCACGGACGAGGACCGACCGGCCGCGCGACGCCGAGCCGCGGCACTACCGGATATGGAATTGGTGTCTGTTGTGGGGGAGTTCGAAGCCCGTGAGGTCCCATCTGTGCTCGAACAGGTGGCCGTACTGACCGCGAGACTGGAATTGGCTGCGGCCTATCTGCGACTGGCCGGTGGTCGGTAGTGCACCGTCTCGAAGGTGCGGTGCGCTCCTACGCGTGGGGTTCGCGCACTGCCATTGCCACCTTGTGCGGCAGGACCGTGCCGTCCGATCATCCCGAAGCGGAACTGTGGTTCGGCGCGCACCCGGCGGATCCGGCTCGGGTGGTCGACGACGGTCAGGCACCGGTGTCATTGCTCGACCTGCTCGATGACGACCCTCCCGCGCAGCTGGGTGACGACAGCGTCGAACGGTTCGGGCCGAGGCTGCCGTTCTTGTTGAAGCTGCTCGCGGCAGAGGAACCGTTGTCCTTGCAGGCGCATCCCAGTGCCGTGCAGGCCGCCGAGGGCTATGCGCGCGAGGAAGCGCTCGGTGTGCCACTCGACTCGTCGGTGCGCAACTACCGCGACCCGAACCACAAGCCCGAACTGGTTGTTGCGTTGACGCGTTTCGAGGCGCTCGCGGGTTTCCGCGATGCGGCTCGTACCGTCGAGTTGCTCGAGGCGCTGCGCGTGCCCGAACTCGATCCCTATGTGGGCCTGCTTGCGGGACAGCCGGACTCCGACGGCCTCCGCGCCTTGTTCACCACGTGGATCACGTTGCCTGCGCAGGCGCTGTCCGCGCTCGTTCCACGCGTCCTGGATGGGTGCGTGACCTATCTCGCGACCGGAGGCGATGTGCCCCGCGAGTTCGTTGCCGAGGTGCGGACCGCATTGCAGCTCGCCGAGATCTATCCCGGTGATGCGGGTGTCCTCGCATCGTTGTTGCTGAACCGGATCACTCTGGAGCCGGGGCAGGGCCTGTATCTCGACGCCGGGAACCTGCACGCCTATCTGCACGGGATGGGCATCGAGATCATGGCGAACTCGGACAATGTCCTGCGCGGTGGCTTGACTCCCAAGCACGTGGATGTGCCGGAACTGTTGAGAGTGCTCGATTTCGGCTCACCGGATGTCCCTGTCCTCGAGGCCGACCCGGTGGGCACGCATGAATGGCGGTATCGCACGCCGGCGCCGGAGTTCGCTCTGTCGCGGCTCGAACTCGAGGCGGGGGAGACGGTGTCGCTGGCGCCGTGCGGACCGCAGATCCTGTTGTGTACGTCGGGGTCGGCCACCGTCGAGTGTGGCGGAGAGAGCATCGTATTGGGGCAGGGTCGCTCGGTGTGGCTTCCCGCGTCCGATCCGAAGCTGGACGTCATCGCTGGTGATGTCGATGTGCAGGTGTTCCGTGCTCGTCTCGGGGGGGACCGCGCGGACAGGTGACCTCGCGAGCGCACCGGCTCGGACGAATTGGAACTGTCGCATGAGGGGCGCTCCTACGGGAGCGCCCCTTTATGCGTGGCTATGACCGATTACAAAAGCACAGATTTGTCTAGACCGCGTACGACTGCTCGGGTAATGTCAATCAATGGGTGATGTAGGTCATCTACCTCCGACTCGAAGGGGAATGGGCATGGCCACGCGCACAGAAGGGGTCCAGAACCCCTCCGCATCGCAATGGCGAGACCGCAAGCGATACCTCTGGTTGCTCGGTCTCGTCCCACCGACCGCGGTCTTCATGGCCACGGCGTTGGTCTGGGGCGGCAACCGGCTGGGGCTCGACTCGGTCACACCGGTTCTCTGGTGGATCGGGCCGATCCTCGTGTTCGTGCTCGTCCCCGCCCTCGATCTTGTCGTCGGCCCCGATGGCGAGAACCCACCCGACGAGATCGTCGAGGCGCTCGAGAACGACCGTTTCTACAGGTACTGCACCTACCTCTACCTACCGTTCCAGTTCGCGACGCTGGTGTGGGCGTGCTACCTGTGGTCGTCCGGGGACCTGTCGTGGCTCGGTATCGACGGTGGCCTCGGTGTCGTCTCGAAGATCGGCCTCGCGATCTCGGTGGGTGTGGTCGCGGGCATCGGCATCAACACCGCGCACGAGCTCGGACACAAGACCGTCCGGCTGGAACGACGTCTGTCGCGGATCGCGCTCGCGCAGTCCTTCTACGGTCATTTCTACGTCGAGCACAACCGTGGCCACCATGTCCGGGTGTCGACACCCGAGGATCCGGCTTCGGCGCGGTTCGGAGAGAGCTTCTGGGAGTTCCTGCCGCGCAGTGTGGTCGGGAGCCTGCGTTCGTCCTGGCGGCTCGAACGTGACCGGCTGGAGCGTCTCGGCCACCCCGTGTGGACGCTGCGCAACGAGGTGCTGAGTGCGTGGCTCATCTCGGTCGTGTTGTTCGCCGTGCTCATCGCAGCATTCGGGATCGGGATCGTGCCGTATCTGATGATCCAGGCCGTGTTCGGTTTCAGTCTGCTGGAAGTCGTGAACTACCTCGAACACTACGGATTGTTACGCCGGCGGACGGCGAGCGGACGGTACGAGCGGTGTACCCCTGCGCACAGCTGGAACAGCGACCACCTGGTGACGAATGTTTTCCTCTATCACCTGCAGCGACACAGCGATCACCACGCGAATCCGACACGGCGCTACCAGACGCTGCGCAGCATGGAGGTCTCCCCTCAGCTGCCCGCGGGCTACGCGACGATGCTCACGCTCGCCTACTTCCCGCCGCTGTGGCGCAGGGTGATGGACCACAGAGTCCTCGAGCACTACTCCGGAGATATCTCCCGGATCAACGTGCACCCCAGGCGCCGCGAAACGATCCTCGCCCGTCACCGCGCCACATCGAATGCGAATCAGGACCGGACGGCCGACTTCGAGAAGGAATCATGACCGACGCGTACCGACTGTTCCGCTGCCTCGTCTGCGGATTCGAATACGACGAAGCACAGGGCTGGCCCGAGGAGGGTATCGATCCGGGCACCCGGTGGGACGACATCCCTGACGATTGGTCGTGCCCGGACTGCGGCGCGGCGAAGGCCGATTTCGAGATGATCGAGATCGTCCGGCGATGAGCTGTGCGCTTTGACGCACCCGCACGGTCGTGAGACCGTCACGGTCATGGCACCGGTGCACGGACAGTCCCCTCGTCACTTCCACGAGGCGAGCCGGGTCCTGCTGCGCGCGACGATCCTCGACGCCATGCGCGGTCTGCTCCTCGAACGGGACTGGTCTTCGGTCACCATGAGCGATGTTGCCCGTGCGGCCGGGATCAGTCGGCAGACGCTCTACAAGGAATTCTCGTCTCGGAACGGCCTCGCCCAGGGGTACGCGCTGCGCCTCGTCGACGAATTTGCCGATACGGTGGGGGATTCGGTGTATGCACACGTCGGTGATGCGCGCGCAGCCCTCGTCGACGGATTCGCGTCGTACTTCGTCGCATCTGCGGCAGACCCGCTCGTGCGGTCATTGCTCGACGGCGAGGCCAAACCCGACCTGCTGCGCTTGATCACGACCGACGCCGCGCCGATCCTCGAGCGGGGCGCAGGCAGACTCGCCGACACTTTCGCGAACAGCTGGATCTCGGCACCCGCTGAGGACGCCGCGATGCTGGCCCGCGTCGTCGTGCGCGTGGCGCTGAGTTTCATTTCGATGCCCCCGACGTCGGGGTCGGATGTCGCGGCAGAGCTCGCCGACATCCTCGTGCCCTTCGTCGAGAAGGTCACCGTGGCGGATTGAGTGCACGGTGAGCCGGGCTGGGGCAGGTCATACGGCCGAGTGTTGTATAGCCTGGTGGGCATCCACCGATTGCCGATAGGAAGAGGCATCCGCACAGTGTCAGACACCACGTTTGTCGCAGACCAGATCAACGGGCTCGATTTCAAGGTCGCCGATCTCTCGCTGGCCGAGTTCGGCCGCAAAGAGATCCGGCTGGCCGAGCACGAGATGCCGGGATTGATGGCGCTGCGCCGTGAATACGCCGAGGTCCTGCCGCTGAAGGGTGCGCGGATCTCAGGTTCGCTGCACATGACGGTGCAGACCGCGGTCCTGATCGAGACGCTCGTCGCGCTCGGCGCCGAGGTCCGGTGGGCATCGTGCAACATTTTCTCTACGCAGGACCATGCTGCGGCAGCCGTGGTGGTGGGCCCGCACGGCACCACTGACGAGCCCAAGGGTGTGCCGGTGTTCGCGTGGAAGGGTGAGACTCTCGAAGAGTACTGGTGGGCAGCCGAGCAGATGCTCACGTGGCCCGGCGAGCCGGCCAACATGATTCTCGACGACGGTGGCGACGCCACGATGCTCGTCCTCAAGGGTGCCCAGTTCGAGAAGGCCGGTGTCGTGCCGCCGACGGACGAGGAGCAGGACTCCACCGAGTACCAGGTGTTCCTGCAGTTGCTGCGCGAGTCGCTCGCCGCGGACTCGAAGAAGTGGTCCACCGTCGCCGAGTCCGTGCAGGGCGTCACCGAAGAGACGACGACGGGTGTGCTGCGGCTCTACCAGCTGTCGGCTGCCGGAGAGCTGGCGTTCCCGGCGATCAACGTCAACGATTCGGTCACCAAGAGCAAGTTCGACAACAAGTACGGGACCCGCCACTCCCTGCTCGACGGCATCAACCGCGGCACCGACGTCCTGATCGGCGGCAAGGCGGCACTGGTCTGCGGCTACGGCGACGTCGGCAAGGGCTGCGCCGAAGCGCTGCGTGGCCAGGGTGCACGCGTGTCCGTCACCGAGGTCGACCCCATCAACGCGCTGCAGGCGATGATGGACGGCTTCGACGTTGTCACCGTCGAGGATTTCATCGGCCGCGCCGACATCGTGATCACCTCGACGGGCAACAAGGACATCATCACCTTCGAGCACATGAAGGCGATGAAGCACCAGGCGATCCTGGGCAACATCGGTCACTTCGACAACGAGATCGACATGGCAGGGCTCGAACGTGCCGCCGATGTCACGCGGATCAACATCAAGCCGCAGGTCGACGAGTTCCGTTTCGCCGACGGCCACACGATCATCGTCCTGTCCGAGGGGCGTCTGCTCAACCTCGGCAACGCCACGGGTCACCCGTCGTTCGTCATGTCCAACTCGTTCGCGAACCAGGTGATCGCACAGATCGAACTGTGGACGAAGCCGGACGAGTACGACAACGAGGTCTACCGCCTGCCCAAGCATCTCGACGAGAAGGTAGCGCGGATCCACGTCGAGGCGCTCGGTGGCACGCTCACCAAACTCACCAAGGAGCAGGCCGAATACATCGGCGTCGATGTCGAGGGTCCGTACAAGCCCGAGCACTACCGCTACTGATACGGCTACGGTCCGGAGCTACGAGAAACTCGAGCAGCATGGGTGTTCTGATCGTCGTCGAAGGTCTCGACGGGGCAGGCAAGCGGACGTTGTCCGCCGGCCTCGTCGAGACCTGGCGTGCGCACGGTGCGTCGGTGGCGACGCTCGCCTTCCCTCGATACGGGGAATCCGTGCACGCCGACCTCGGGGCCGAGGCCCTGCGAGGCGGGCACGGCGACACCGCCTCCAGTATCGAGGCGATGGCACTGCTGTGGGCGCTGGATCGCCGTGACGCGGTGGACGAACTCCGAAAGCTTCTCGCCGGCAACGACATTGTGCTGCTCGATCGGTATGTGGCATCGAACGCCGCGTATACCGCTGCCCGGCACCACGAGTCGGCATCGGGACCGTCCGTCGAGTGGGTGGGCGAGTTGGAGTTCGGCAGGTTCGGCCTTCCGAGACCGGATCTGCAAGTGCTGCTGCGGGTCCCCGTCGATCTCGCCGCCGAGCGCGCGCGCACGCGGGAGGCCGTTGATTCCACGCGTGAGCGCGATGCCTACGAGCGCGACACCGACCTACAGGCACGCACCGGTGCGGTGTACGACGGGCTTGCGGCGGACCGGTGGGCGTCGGAGTGGATTGTGGCCGGACCGGATTCCGACCCGCGACAACTCGCCGTTCAGATCTCAAATCTGCTTCACAACGGTCAAGGAGTGACACGATAGAGGTCATGAAGCCGAGGATTCTGGTTGTCGACGACGATTCTGCACTCGCAGAGATGCTCACGATCGTCCTGCGTGGTGAAGGGTTCGAACCCTTCGTGGTGGGCGACGGGACTCAGGCTCTTGGCGCAGTGCGCGAGATCCGCCCCGATCTCGTCCTGCTCGATCTGATGTTGCCCGGCATGAACGGGATCGACGTGTGCAGGGTGCTCCGGTCGGATTCGGGCGTGCCCATCGTCATGCTCACCGCGAAGTCGGACACCGTCGATGTCGTCCTCGGTCTCGAGTCCGGCGCCGATGATTACATCGTCAAGCCGTTCAAGCCGAAGGAACTCGTCGCGCGGGTGCGGGCGCGGTTGCGCCGCACCGAGCAGGAGCCCGCCGAGATGTTGTCCATCGGCGAGATCGCGATCGACGTCCCCGCACACAAGGTGAGCCGCGGCGAGGAGCAGATCTCCCTCACGCCGCTCGAATTCGATCTACTCGTCGCACTCGCCCGGAAGCCGCGGCAGGTGTTCACACGTGAGGTGTTGCTCGAGCAGGTGTGGGGGTACCGTCACGCCGCTGATACCCGACTGGTGAACGTTCACGTGCAGCGTCTGCGCGCGAAGGTGGAGAAGGATCCCGAGAATCCCGAGGTCGTGCTGACTGTCCGGGGGGTCGGCTACAAGGCCGGACCGCCGTGATCCGTGGGTACCGTCTGCGGCGGAGGATCACACGGAGAACTCTGCCGCTGCTGAGGTGGTCACGCACGCTGAGCAGTGGGCTCGCGCATACTTGGCGTCGATCACTTCAGCTGAGGGTCGTTGCATCGACCCTTTCCCTCTCACTGATCGTGATGCTCGTGCTGGGGGTGGTCCTCACGAGCCAGATCACCGACCGTCTCCTCGAAGTCAAGATCGATGCCGCCACCGAGGAGATGGAACGCTCTCGTGCTCTGGTGGAAGCCCAGCTCGCGGGAGCCGACGATTCCGGTTCTCTCACAGTCCGGCTCGACGGTGCTGCCGCGAGCCTGACCAACAGGGGAAGTGATGCAGGGCAGGACACCGGCGTCGCCGGGACTTTCGATCCGGTGCTCATCGTCCCCGGCGACGGGCCACGAGCGCCGACGTCGAGCGGGGCAGCCGACCAGATCCCGCAGAATCTGCGCGCGTTCGTGCAGAACGATCAGATCGCCTACCAATTCGCGACGGTCGACGACCCGGACGGATATTCGGGTCCGGCACTGATCATGGGTAGCCCGACCGAGTCCGACATCTCGACGCTCGAGCTGTATCTGGTATTTCCGTTGGCCGGCGAGGAACGTACCCTCGCGTTGGTCCGCGGAACCCTTCTCGTCGGTGCCGGTGTGCTCCTGGTGTTGCTGGCAGCGATATCCATGATCGTCGCCCGCCAGGTGGTTCTGCCGATTCGTTCGGCCTCGCGTATCGCGGTGCGCTTCGCGGACGGTCGGCTCAAGGAACGCATGCCGGTGCGCGGTGAGGACGACATTGCTCGCCTGGCGATGTCGTTCAACGAGATGGCGGAGAGCCTGTCGCGGCAGATCACCCAGCTCGAGGAATACGGCAACCTGCAGAAGCGGTTCACCTCCGATGTCAGCCACGAGCTACGCACTCCGTTGACCACTGTCCGGATGGCTGCCGATCTCATCCACGACGGCAGCGACGAGCTGGATCCTTCCCTCAAGCGTGCATCCGAACTGCTGGTCGCCGAACTCGACCGGTTCGAGTCACTGCTGAACGACCTCCTCGAGATCAGTCGACACGACGCCGGAGTGGCAGAACTCGCCTCCGAGCAGCTGGACCTGCGCATGTGTGCGCGGGCGGCGATCGGGACGGTCCGTCATCTCGCGCGCGAGACAGCGACCGAATTGATCGTGGATCTGCCGGACGATGCCGTCAACGCGGACGTCGATCCGCGTCGTGTCGAGCGGATCCTGCGCAATCTCCTCGCCAACGCCATCGACCACGGCGAGGGCAAACCGATCTTGCTGCGCTTACGTGCCGACGACAATGCGGCCGCGTTCGTCGTGCGCGACCAGGGCGTCGGCCTGCGCCCGGGGGAGGAGAAGCTCGTCTTCAACCGATTCTGGCGCTCCGATCCGTCGCGGGTACGACGCTCGGGTGGCACCGGTCTGGGACTGGCGATCAGTGTGGAGGACGCGAATCTGCACAACGGCAAGCTGGAAGCGTGGGGTGAGCCGGGTCGAGGCGCGAGCTTCCGGTTGACGTTGCCACGCGTGCGGGGGCGCAAGGCGGGCCGTAGCCCACTCCCGCTCGTGCCCACTGCGGTTCGTGCGGTCCAGGGCAAGCCCCCGCCGGAAGTTCCGGAAGGCGAGAACGCGGGAGGCGTCGAGAACGCGGCCGGTCCAGAAAAGACCGGAACGAGCGACAGCACCGGAACGAATGAGCCTGCACCATCCGAAGGAGCCGCGACATGAGCTACCGACGCTCACGTGTGGTCGGTTGCGTGATCGCCCTGTTGTCGGCGCTCGCGTTGGTGGCGTCCGGTTGTGCGAGCCTTCCCGATTCCTCATCGCCCCAGGCCATCGGAACGATCGACCGAGGCCCGGCGACGACGGAGGTGCCTGCACCCGAACCGGGACGCGAACCCGACCTGCTCCTGCGAGACTTCCTCCAGGCGAGTACCGACCCCACCAACCGCCACGTCGCGGCTCGCCAGTTCCTCACCTCGGAGATGTCGGCGCGGTGGGACGACGCAGCCAGTGCCACGATCGTCGACAAGGTCGATGTGCTGGCCGAGGAGCGTGACGACAACACCGCCAAGTACGTCGTGCGCGCGAACATCGTCGGACATCTCGAGGAGGGCGGCCTCTACCGCGCCGACAACGGTGATCTCGAAGCGAAGTTCACGCTGGTCCGGGACAACGGCGAATGGCGGATCGACGAGACGCCGCCGGGCGTGATCATGGACAAGGCTCGATTCCTCAACAGTTATCAACGTCGGTCGTTGTACTTCGTCACTCCCAACGGCAGCACCGTCGTTCCCGATCCGCGATGGATATCGGGAACCCCCGAGCAAGCGGCGACGCAGCTGATCGGGCTCCTCATCGAAGGACCCAAACCTTCGCTTGCGCCCGCCGTGCACAACGAGCTGGCCGACACGACGATCCTCGGTCCGATCACCAAGGCGGACGGCCGGACCAGTCAGGTCGGCGTGGGCCTCGGCGGGATCCGAGTGGATTTCGGCGGACTCGCGTCGCTGGCGGAACCGGCAAGGGAACTCCTCGCCGCTCAGGTGATCTGGACGCTGGCCAACGCCGAGATCGCGGGGCCGTACGTCCTCCTCTCGGACGGACAGCCTCTGGATGAGCGCTACCCCAACGGGTGGACCACCGCGGATGTGGCGACGATGAATCCACTGGCGACTTCGGGGACACCGATCGGGTTGCATGCGCTTCTCGGAGGCAGTCTGGTCAGTGTCGCGGAAACCGGCGTCACGCCGGTTCAGGGCTTCTTCGGTTCGGTCGACAACCTTCGTTCGGTGGGGATGTCGCGCGACGGAGCCCTTCTTGCGGCCGTAGCGGACACCGGTCGGCCGGCACCCGAGCCTGCCGCGGAGCTCGTGGTCGGTGCCTACAACGACGGAACGCCGGAACCGGCTGTCGAAGGAGCGTCCATCACCCGGCCGTCGTGGGCACCCGACAGCAATTCCGTGTGGGCGGTCGTCAATGGCACTGCCGTCGTGAGGGCGGTCCGAGAACCGGGTAGCGGACGCGTCACAGTCGTGGGGGTCGAGGCCGGAGCGTTCCGCGCGCTCGGCGGCCGCATCAGCGAATTGCGTCTGTCGCGCGACGGTGTGCGCGCCGCGATGATCATCGACGGACGCGTGTATATCGCGATCGTGGTGCAGACCCCGAACGGTGAGTTCTCGCTCACGAGTCCCCGCGAGATAGCGTTCGATCTGGGCGGGCCCGCCTTGTCGCTGGACTGGAGCACTTCCGACACAGTCGTGGTCTCCCGCTCGGCCTCCGACATTCCCGTCGTTCAGATCGCGATCGACGGATCGCGGATGGACGCGCTTCCGAGCCGGAACCTGACACCACCGGTCGTCGCGGTCGAAGCATCGACCACCACCGAGTACGTCGCCGACACGAGAGCGGTCTTCCAACTGAACAACAGCGATCCTGCAGGTGACCGGTACTGGCGGGAAGTGCCAGGCCTGGCCGGGTTGACCGCGGTGCCGGTGTTGCCCGGCTGACCTGTCGTACCGGCCCGGCACACTGTGCAGGTGCTCTCAGCGCTCCTCGACCTGGTGCTGCCCGTCCGCTGTGGCGGCTGTGAGACGCCAGGCACTCCGTGGTGCCGGAGGTGCGCCCGCACTTTGAACGACTCGCCTGCGCGGGTGCATGCGCGGGTCGACCCGGGGGTGCCGGTGTGGGCGCTCGGGGCGTACTCCGGCGCTCGGCGCAGCGCTGTCGTCGCTGCGAAAGAGCGCGGTCGCCGCGACCTCGCGACACCACTCGGATTGGCGGTGGCGGTCGCGATCGCCCGATTGCGGCGATGGGGTGAGATCCCCGGCGGGCCTCTGCTCGTGGTGCCTGCACCGAGCCGCGCCAGGGCAGCGAGAGCGCGCGGCGGAGACCCGGTCACCCGGATGGCCCGGTGCGCGGCCTCTCACGATCGGTTGCTCCACGTACATCCCGTATTGGTCACCGATGCCGGGGTACGCGACTCCGTCGGCTTGTCGGCGCGTCAGCGGCAGGCCAACCTTGCCGGACGCATCTCGATTCGGGCCGCCTCTGTACCGCGAGGACTTCCCTTGCTCGTGATCGACGACATTGTCACCACCGGCGCAACTGCGGCCGAGGCTGTCCGAGTGCTCCGAAAAGAGGGGTTTCGGACGTCCGGAATTCTGGCGATCGCACATGCCTGAGCGGGTCTGTGTGATAGGCGGCGAACTGCCGAAAAAGTGAATTCGATCGGAACAGTGGCGGACCTTCCGGTTACGTACTACCGTCGGCCTCAGACCCGGAAACAACAAGGTAGACGGGTAGAAATACTCGATCTGTCTCGTGTCGGGCAGAGCGCCGAGGCGCTCATCGATCCTGCCGGTGCGCGTGCTGCGCCGGCCGTACTCGGGAGGTACGAGTGACGACCCCTTCGAATTCCACCGTCGCGGTCGCCGATACCGGCGACTCCGCTCCGCAGACCGTGAACGCCGATGTGGTGGTGAAAGGCCGCAACGTCGAGGTACCGGATCATTTCCGGATCTACGTGTCGGAGAAGCTAGCTCGGCTCGAACGGTTCGACCCGACGATCTTCCTGTTCGACGTCGAACTACAGCACGAGCGCAACCGTCGCCAGATGAAGAGTTGCCAGAGGGTGGAGATCACGGCCAGAGGAAAAGGACCCGTCGTTCGCGCGGAGGCCGCGGCCGACAGCTTCTATGCAGCATTCGAGTCGGTGACGGCCAAGCTCGAGTCGCGGCTTCGTCGCACGAAGGACCGCCGTAAGGTCTCCTACGGGGACAAGACCCCGGTATCGGTTGCAGAGGCAACAGCGGAGCTCGCGCAAGACGACTCGCTCGGAATCTCGCCGGACATCAACCTCGACGGATACGAGCAGGAACCGGAGGGCCCCGGCCGGATCGTCCGTACCAAGGAACACAGGGCAGATCCGATGACGGTCGACGACGCACTGTACGAGATGGAACTCGTGGGCCACGACTTCTACCTTTTCCACGACAAGGAGACGGACAAACCGTCGGTGGTGTACCGCCGCCATGCGTTCGACTACGGGTTGCTCAGACTCGGATGACGTCTGTGTGAGGCGGCGATGAGGTAGTCGCCATCGCCGTCCGCTCGATAGAACGCCTACCATGGAATCCGGCCGGGGTCCGAAAGGCCTCGGCCGGATTTTCTTGTCCGTGCAGGTACCCGAGATTGAGGACGAACACACCAGTGCTGTCGCTGACGAAGCTGCTCCGATTCGGTGAAGGTCGCATGGTCAAGCGGCTCAAGCACATCGCAGAGCACGTCGAATCCATCGCCCCGGAGTTCGAAAGCCTGACCGATGAGGAGCTGCAGGCCAAGACCGCAGAGTTCCGCGGCAGGCTCGAGGACGGGGAAACCCTGGACGACCTGTTGCCTGAGGCGTTCGCAACGGCTCGGGAAGCATCGTGGCGCGTCATCGGTCAAAAGCACTACACCGTGCAGATCATGGGTGGCGCGGCCCTGCACTTCGGCAATATCGCCGAGATGAAGACCGGTGAAGGCAAGACTCTCACCTGTGTTCTTCCGGCCTACCTCAATGCTCTGTCCGGCGACGGTGTCCACGTGGTCACCGTCAACGACTACCTCGCCAAGCGCGACTCCGAGTGGATGGGCCGTGTTCATCGGTTCCTCGGCCTCGAGACGGATGTGATCCTCTCCGGACTCACTCCGGCCCAGCGCCGCGCCGCATATGCGGCCGACATCACATACGGCACGAACAATGAGTTCGGCTTCGACTATCTGCGCGACAACATGACGCATTCCCTCGACGATCTCGTGCAACGCGGGCACAGCTTCGCGGTCGTCGACGAGGTCGACTCGATCCTCATCGATGAAGCGCGCACGCCGCTGATCATTTCGGGACCGGCCGACGCGTCGAGCAAGTGGTACGCGGAGTTCGCGCGCATCGTGCCGATGCTCAAGGCCGATGTCCACTATGAGGTGGACATCAAGAAACGCACCATCGGTGTGCACGAGGCCGGCGTCGAATTCGTCGAAGACCAACTCGGCATCGACAACCTGTACGAGGCGGCGAACTCACCGCTGGTCAGTTACCTCAACAACGCGATCAAAGCGAAAGAGCTCTACACCAGGGACAAGGACTACATCGTTCGCGACGGCGAGGTCGTCATCGTCGATGAGTTCACCGGGCGTGTGCTCTCGGGCCGCCGGTACAACGAGGGCATGCACCAGGCCATCGAGGCCAAGGAGAAGGTCGAGATCAAGGCGGAGAACCAGACCCTCGCCACCATCACACTGCAGAATTACTTCCGGCTCTACGACAAGCTCTCGGGCATGACCGGTACGGCCGAGACCGAAGCCGCCGAACTCCATCAGATCTACGACCTCGGCGTCATCCCGATCCCGACGAACCGCCCGATGATCCGCGTGGATCAGGGCGATCTCATCTACAAGTCCGAGGAGGCGAAGTTCGCCGCCGTGGTGGACGACGTCGTCGAGCGGCACCAGAAAGGCCAGCCCGTTCTGATCGGTACCACCAGCGTCGAACGTTCGGAGTACCTGTCGAAGCAGTTCACCAAGAAGGGCGTGCGCCACAGCGTCCTCAACGCGAAGTTCCATGAGCAGGAGGCTCAGATCATCGCTGAGGCGGGCCGGTCCGGCGCGGTCACTGTGGCGACCAACATGGCCGGCCGTGGCACCGACGTCGTACTCGGTGGCAACCCCGACATCCTTGCCGACATCGCATTGCGTAAGCGCGGTCTCGACCCGGTCAATACTCCCGAGGAGTACGAGGCTGCGTGGGATCCGGCCCTCGAACAGATCAAGGCCGAGGTCAAGGCCGACGCCGACCGGGTGCGCGAGGCGGGCGGGTTGTACGTCCTCGGTACCGAGCGGCACGAGTCGCGGCGTATCGACAATCAGCTGCGCGGTCGTTCCGGCCGTCAGGGCGACCCGGGTGAGTCCCGGTTCTATCTGTCGCTCGGCGATGAATTGATGCGACGGTTCAACGGCGCGGCCCTCGAATCGATCATGACACGTCTCAATCTGCCCGACGACGTCCCGATCGAGGCGAAGATGGTCTCGAAGGCGATCAAGAGCGCGCAGACTCAGGTCGAGCAACAGAACTACGAGATCCGCAAGAATGTTCTCAAGTACGACGAGGTGATGAACCAGCAGCGCACCGTCATCTACGAGGAGCGTCGCCGGATCCTGCGTGGTGAGGATCTCGAAGGCCAGGTCGAGCACATGCTCACGGATGTCGTCACCGCATACGTGGACGGTGCGGCCGCCGAAGGGTACGTCGAGGACTGGGACCTCGAGCAGCTGTGGACCGCCCTCAAGACGCTCTACCCGGTTGCTGTGGACTACAAGAAGCTCGTCGCGGAGAACGAGGATCTCGACCGCAATGAGCTGCGCGAGATCCTGCTGCAGGACGGACGCGAAGCATACGCGCGCCGCGAGACCGAGATCGAGAGCATCGCAGGTGAGGGCGCGATGCGCGAACTCGAGCGTCGTGTATTGCTCTCCGTCCTGGACCGCAAGTGGCGCGAGCACCTCTATGAGATGGACTACCTGAAGGAGGGCATCGGTCTGCGAGCGATGGCCCAACGCGACCCGCTCGTCGAGTATCAGCGTGAAGGCTTCGACATGTTCACCGGCATGCTCGAAGGTCTCAAGGAGGAATCGGTCGGTTTCCTGTTCAACCTGCAGGTCGAGGCGAATGCATCCCAGCCGCAGACCCCGGGAGGCGGAGTTGCCGTCACCCCCGCGTCCGCTGCGGCGGCTGCCCGCAACGCACCCTCGTTGACCAAACCTGCACAGCCTCAGCAGCAGCCTCAGCAGCAGCCACAGCAGCAGCCTGCGCCACCGCGGCCGCAGCCTGCTCCGATGGCCCTGCGCGCGAAAGGACTCGACGAGACCGAGCGTCGATTGACGTACACCGGTCCGGCGGAGGACGGTCGTGCCCATGTGGCCCGCAGTACCGGCCCGAGCGAAGGGGCAAACCCCCAGCAGAGCGGGACGCGCCGACAACGCCGCGCCGCTGCGCGCAAGGACGCCAAGACCAAGACGAACCGGCAAGGCTGATCCTTTTCAGCCGAGCCACAGGGTCGTGATCACCCATCCGTGACGGGTGTGTCCGCGTGCCGGTGCACGTACGACCCGTCCGGCCATCGCGAACACCCGATGCCCGCGCGCGTAGGACCCGAACAGTTCTGCCGTGCGGGCATCGACCGTCTGCAGACGTGCGCGAAGCACGACTGCCGAGTCCGCGTCGCCTCGCGCACGACGCGCGGCACCGAAGGTCTGGACCAGGGCCGGCGTGAGGACCGTCGCGAGCTGCGCGTCCGGTCGGCGGCCGTCCACGACTTCCAGAACGAGCCTCACGGCGAGGTCTGCGAACCGGTGCGCGCTCGCATCGACGTCCCTGTTCGGCACCGTGTGCGCCCACTGGTGCGGTCGACGCCGCTCCGCTGCTGTGCGAGTTCGTCCGGATCGCCCGGAGTGCGGGGTGGTCCGGGGTAGCGCATGCGGGCGGTGCGCGGTGCAGGGCTCCTGAACCGGCGGCTCGAAATGTGGAACGGGCCGGATGAAGCGACCGGACTGTGGAGGTGACATACGCGAGACTCCCGGGGCGTCGGCTGGTACCGGCCGGCGGACACCGGTCGGTGGCAGGCTCCGGGAGAGGACGGAACCGGGGACATCGTGACATATTGTCGCGCAGTAGGCTCGGGTGACGTGATCAGAAGCCGAGGAGCGAACAGTGCTGCGCGGATTGATCTTGGATTTCGGAGGGGTCCTCGCCGGACCGGGTACGGAGGCTCGGGCGCTGTGGACGATGGTGGCCGAGTTGCGCAGTCGCGGTGTGCGCGCGGCGATCCTGAGTAACGATCCCGGTGGAGCAGGGCCCGGTGCCCGTGCGCTGCGCCGCCTGCGGACGGACCTGATGGTCGATGAGGTCGTCCTGTCCGGCGACGTCGGCGTAGCGAAACCCGATGCAGCCAGTTATCTTCTCGTGGCACAACGATTGGCGCTGGAACCGTCGCAATGTGTGTTCGTCGACGATCTCGTCGTGAATGTTCGCGGGGCCACCGCGGTGGGGATGGTCGGTGTCCACCACCACGTTCCGCGCGCGACGAGGGAGGAGTTGGCCGTACTCTTCAATATCGGTGTGGCATCGGAAGATGCCGACGGGATCGAGGGGGGCGCTTCGCAATGACCAGCCGAATGACGGCGCAGGACGCATCGTTCTACTACCTGGAGACGAGCAACACCCCGATGCACATCGGATCGTTGGCGATCCTCGAACCGCAGGAGGGCGGGCTCGACTACGAGAATGTCGTCCGCCTCGTGGAAACGCGTCTCCCGGAGGTCGCGAGGTACCGGCAGAAGGTCCGTGAAGTGGCCTTCGGTATGGCACGTCCGGTCTGGGTGGATGATCGGGACTTCGATATCACCTACCACGTGCGACGCTCGGCGCTGCCCCGGCCCGGATCGGATGAGCAGCTGTTCGACCTGATCGCGCGTTTGATCTCTCGTCCGCTCGATCGCACGCGTCCGCTGTGGGAGATGTATCTCGTCGAAGGTCTCGCCGACGGCCGGGCAGCGTTGTTCACCAAATCCCACTCGTCACTCGTCGACGGCGAGGACTCCCTCGAGATCGGGCAGGTGCTATTCGATCGCACGCCCGAGCCGCGCGAGGTCGCCGAAGAACTCTGGATGCCTGAGCGGGAGCCGTCCGACATAGCGTTGCTTGTGGGTGCGTTTGCGGGCGTGGTGGCGCGGCCCGGGGAGGGCGTGGCAGCGGTGCGCGCTGCGTTGGGCGATATCGCGTCGACGGTTACCGAAACTGTCGATGTGGTGGGCAGGCTTGCGAGGACTGCTGCGCAGTCCGCGCCGGAATCGCCGCTGAATGCCTCCATCTCACGCAGCAGGCGGTTCACTGTTGTGCAGTCCGATCTCGAACCCTATCGAAAGATCCATGCCCGCTACGGATGCACGATCAACGACGTGGTCCTTGCCGTCATCGCGGGCGCATTACGTTACTGGCTGTTGTCGCGTGGAGAACCGCTCACCGAAGCGACGACAGTCCGCGCGATGGTGCCGATGTCGGTGTACATACAGAAACAGGAGGGGCCGGCCGCCGCGAGTGACACCATTCAGGTCCATCCCCAGGGCGAGGTGTCGTCGTTCCTGGTGGATCTACCGGTGGGCGAACCGAATGCGGTGGTACGTCTGTCCCACATCTCGCACGCCGGGGAGGCGTATTCGCGGCAGCGTCGCCGGATCGCCGCGCAGACGATGATCAGGCTGTCGGGCTTTGCCCCCGCCACGATGCACGCCGTGGGTGCGCGGGTGGCGACGGGGTTTTCGCAACGAATGTTCAACCTCATGATCACCAACGCGCCGGGCCCCCAGCACCCGTTGTATCTCGCGGGAGCGCGCGTCCTTGCGATGTACCCGGTGTCGCCGTTGCTCAAGACGCAGGCGCTCAGCGTTGCCCTCACGTCGTACGACGGCAACATCTATTACGGTTTGAATGCGGACCGCGATGCCATGCCCGACGTGGATGTCCTCGCATCATTGCTGCACGAGTCACTCGAGGAGTTGTTGGATGCCAGTAGGTGAGAAGTGACGCGCGTCTATGTGCCGGCGACGCTCGCGATGTTGCAGCGGCTCGTGGCCGACGGCCGGATCGAGGCCGTCAGCGGGACGGCCTTCGCTGTCACTGCTGCGTTGCGTGAGGCGTATACGGCGGGCGACGACGATGAGCTGGCCGAGGTTGCGATGGGAGAGGCCGCCAGAGCCTCGCTGCGCCTGCTCGCAGCGGAGGACGACGACGGGACGTTCGGACCTCGGCGCGTCGTGATCGCGGCAGACGTCGACGTCGCGACGCCCCGCCCCGATCTCGACGATGCGGTGATCAGGCTCGACGCGCCGGTTCCGATGTCGGCTCTCGCGTCGGTCCACGTCGATCTGGGCACGGCCGAGAGCGATGTCGCGCGGGCCGTGGCGGTGATCGACGCGGCGGATCTCGGTGATGAGGAAGCGGAATTCGTGCTCGGCGACGCCGAGGATCACGAGCTCGCGTGGTATGCGGCTCAGGAGGTGCCTTTCCTTCTGGAGCTGCTCTGAGATCTCGCAACCTACGCCACCGTAGCTTCTGTTAACCTACGGTGGCGTAGGAGTCGGCGAGGAGAAGGTGTCGGATGGGTTTGAAGGAATGGATCGAGAAGCCGGCGGCACACGTCGTGTCTTCGGAGCGGTCCTTGTCGAATGTGCTGCGCGGCGCCGTTGCGCGTGTGACCACGCCATTGCTGCCCGACGACTACCTCCATCTGGTCAATCCGCTCTGGTCGGCACGTGAGCTCCGCGGCAGAATCGTGGAAGTGCGTTCGGAGACGCCCGACTCCGCCACGATCGTCATCCGCCCGGGGTGGGGTTTCGACTTCGAGTACGAGCCGGGCCAGTACGTAGGTATCGGGCTGCACATCGAGGGGCGCTGGCACTGGCGGTCGTATTCACTGACCTCCACGCCCGTTCGCGACGACAAGCTCATCTCGATCGCTGTGAAGGCGATGCCGGAGGGTTTTCTCTCCAGCCACCTGGTCAGCGGTGTTCCGGCCGGTACTGTTGTTCGGCTGGCGGCCCCTCAGGGGGACTTCGTCCTTCCGGATCCGCCCCCCGAGAAGATTCTCTTCCTCACGGCGGGTAGTGGTATCACGCCGATCATGTCGATGCTCCGGACGCTCGATCGCCGCGCGACCGAACGAGACGCTGCGATCTCGGACGTCGTTCATGTCCACTCGGCGCCCGCCGCGGACAGCGTGATGTTCCGCTCAGAACTGGAGGGATTCGACGAAAGCCACGACCAATTCCGTTCGCACCTGCAGTTCACGCGCGAACAGGGCAAGTTCGCTCTGTCGAGCCTCGACGAGGTGTGCCCGGATTGGCGCGACCGCACGGTCTGGGCCTGCGGTCCTCAGGCGATGCTCGACGATATCGCTGCGTTCTGGAAGCGTGCGGGTGTCGATGAGAAACTCCACCTCGAGCGATTCGCGGTGTCCCGAGCCGACACGTCGGGATCCGGCGGTACGGTGACCTTCGCCAAGTCGGGTAAGACGGTCGCCGTCGACGGCGCAACGACCCTGCTCGAGGCAGGGGAGAGTGTCGGTGCTCTCATGCCGTTCGGCTGTCGCATGGGAATCTGTCAGACTTGTGTTGTGCCGTTGGCAAAGGGGCACATCGTCGACCTTCGGTCGGGCAAGGAGCATGCAGAGGGCGAACGTGTCCAGACCTGCATTTCTGCGGCCGCGGGCGATTGCACGCTCGACGCCTGACCGCGTCGTTCGACACAGGTCGTTCAACACAGGGGGAAGGGCCCCGTTTGGCTATCAGCGATATTCGCGAATTCGCGCATCTGACCGATGCCGATGTCGAGGCGCTCGGACGTGAGTTCGACGCGATTCGAACAGATATCGAGCGGTCGCGCGGTGTGCGCGATGCGCGGTACATCCACAACACCATCCGGCTGCAGCGGGCACTCGAGGTCGTCGGGCGCTTGGCGCTGTTCCGGTCCCGAGAGCGGACGTGGTGGTTGTTGGGCACTGCATCGTTGTCTCTATCGAAGATCATCGAGAACATGGAGCTCGGGCACAATGTGATGCACGGGCAGTGGGATTGGATGAACGATCCCGAGATCCACTCGACATCCTGGGAATGGGATCAGACGGGTCCGTCCGAACATTGGAAGCGTGCCCACAACTACGCGCACCACACGTACACGAACATCGTGGGGATGGACGACGACGTCGGATTCGGAATCCTCCGGATGACTCGCGACGAGAAGTGGCGTCCGATCAACCTCCTGCAGCCGGTGGCGAACGTGATCCTAGCTGCGACCTTCGAGTGGGGCATCGCGCTGCACGATCTCTCGGCAGCGAAAGAACTTTCGGGTATTCCTCGTACGCAATGGAATTCAGGTCCGAACAAGGAGTTCGCCGTCAAAGCGGGCAAGCAGGTCCTCAAGGACGGCGTGTTGTTCCCCGCGGTCACGGGTCCTGCATGGCGATCGACACTGAAGGCGAATCTCACTGCGAATCTCGTCCGCAATCTCTGGGCGTACGCGGTGATCTTCTGCGGGCATTTCCCTGACGGCGCGGAGAAGTTCACTCCCGGCGAATTCGAGCGTGAGACGCGCGGGCAGTGGTATCTGCGCCAGTTGCTCGGTAGCGCGAATATCTCGGGCGGCAAGATCATGGGCTTCATGACGGGCAATCTGAGTTACCAGATCGAGCACCATCTGTTCCCGGATCTGCCGAGTAATCGGCTTCCCGAGATCGCGGCCCGGGTTCGTGCGTTGTGTGGCAAATATGATCTGCCCTACACGACCGGGTCGCTGGGGCGTCAGTACTGGCTCGCTCTGCGGACGATTCACAAACTTGCTCTTCCCGACCGGTTCTTGCAGGCGACATCCGACGATGCGCCGGAGACCTCGTCCGAGCGCAAGTTCCGGCACGTGCGAGCGAATGTGGGATTGCCTGCTATTGCCACAGATCCGATCACGGGCCGGCGACGAGGTCTGCTCACCGCGTTGCGGGCGCACGCGGAGGGCGCCGTCGCGGGAAGACGCATGAAGACTGCTGTGCGACACGGGAAGCCGCACGCGCACCGCAGTGCGTGATTCCCGTCACAGACCGAAATCCGTTAACCTACGGAGTCGTAACCTACGGTAGGGTAAGTGCATGGCGATTTCGGATGTCAAGGAGTATGCGCACCTCACGGAGGCCGACGTCGAGGCTATCGGTCGCGAACTCGACGCGATCAGGCGCGATGTGGAGGACTCGCGCGGTGAGCGTGATGCCCGCTACGTCCGCAACACCATCCGGCTGCAGCGTGGTCTCGAGATCGGGGGGCGCGTGGTGCTGCTCGGCTCGCGGAAGCGTCCGCTCTGGATTCTCGGGACCACCATGCTGTCCCTGTCGAAGATCATCGAGAACATGGAGCTCGGGCACAATGTGATGCACGGGCAGTGGGATTGGATGAACGACCCGGAGGTGCACTCGGCGAGCTGGGAATGGGACAACGTCGACCCGTCCGCGCACTGGAAGACAACCCACAATCACCACCACCACAAGTACACCAACATCCTGGGCATGGACGACGATGTCGGATACGGATTGCTCCGGGTCACGCGCGATCAGCGATGGAAGCCGTTCTACCTCGGCAACGTCGCATACAACGCGATCCTCGCCTCGCTGTTCCAATACGGCATCGCGATTCAGCTCCTCGAACTCGGCAAGGTCATCCAGGGCCGTGACGATCGTGAACTGACGAAGGCGCGTGGCAAGGAAGTGCTCGCCAAGATCGGCAAGCAGAACCTCCGCGACTACGTGGTCTATCCGGCGCTGACCGGCAAGGCATGGAAGTCCACGATCAAGGCCAACGCCACCGCGAACCTCGTCCGCAACCTGTGGACCAACGCCGTGATCTTCTGCGGGCACTTCCCTGACGGAGCCGAGAAGTTCACCAAGCAGGACATAGAGAACGAGACCCACGCCGAGTGGTACCTGCGACAGATGCTCGGGTCGGCGAACATCTCGGGTGGCAAGGTCATGGATTTCATGACCGGAAACCTGAGCTACCAGATCGAGCATCACATCTACCCGGATCTACCGTCGAACCGGTACGCCGAGATTGCCGTGCGGGTGCGTCAACTCTGCGACAAATACGACCTGCCGTATACGACAGGTCCGCTCGCGGTGCAGTACTGGAAGTCATGGCGGACCATTGCCAAGCTGTCGCTGCCCGACAAGTTCCTCAAAGACACTCGCGACGCCGCGCCCGAGACGGCCTCCGAACGCGGTTTCGGCGGATCTGCTGAGGTGGATCCGGTCACCGGCCGCAGGCTGGGGCTGGCGACCGCCATCGAGAAGACCCGCAAGCGTGGTCTCGTCCGCCGTGTGCTCGGGATGCGCTGACCGTCACGTCACACAGAAACACCAGAGCCCGGCTTCGTTTCGACGAAGCCGGGCTCTGGTGCGTAGTACAGATCACCAGGAGTCGTTGGTGGCGAGCGCGGCGAGCAGCTCCCGTACCGCCATCGCGCGGCGGAACGACTGACCTTCGAGTTTGTCGAGTGCACATTCGGGATCTGCCGGCGGTCCGAGATGGGTGCACCCGCGGGGGCACTGCTCGACGGCAACCGCAAGATCGGAGAATGCGCCTACGACGTCGTCGGATTCGATGTGCGCGAGTCCGAACGACCGGATACCCGGTGTGTCGACGACCCACCCGCCGCCGGGGAGCGGCAGAGCAACGGACTGCGTGGATGTGTGACGCCCCTTGCCGACTCCGGAGACGACACCGGTGGCGCGTGCGGCGTCGGGGACCAGCCGATTCACCAGAGTCGACTTACCCACGCCGGAATGGCCGATCAGCGCCGTCACGCGGCCGTGCAGCAGTGCGGTCAGCTCGGTGAGGTCGTTGTCCTGCCCGACGAGCATCACCGGAACGGCGAGGTCTGCGAAGTGTGCGGCGAACTCGTCGGGATCGGCCAGGTCGCTCTTCGTCAGGCACAGCACCGGCGTCAACCCACCAGTGAACGCGGCCACCAGTGCGCGCTCCACGAGACCGGTGCGCGGGGGAGGATCGGCAAGCGCGACGACGATCAGCAGATGCGAGGCGTTGGCAACCACTACCCGTTCGTACGGGTCGGTGTCGTCCGCGGTGCGACGCAGCACCGTGGTGCGGTCGTCCACGCGCACGATCCGGGCCAGCGTATCGGGACGGCCCGACAGATCACCGACCACGCCCACTTGGTCGCCGACAACGATCGGAGTCCGGCCCAGTTCGCGGGCGCGCATCGTGGTGACGGTGCGTTCCGGGTCGCCGCCGAGGACCACACCCCACCGACCGCGGTCGACGGAGACGACCATTCCGTCCATCGCATCGCGGTGGGCCGGTCGATCCTTGGTACGCGGTCGCGAACCCCTGCCCGGGCGGACCCGGACATCGGACTCGTCGTACTGCCGCCGTTTCAGGAGCGCACTCCCGTCAACATCGATCCCCACAGCGCCTCGAAGCCCGGCAGTGTCTTCGCCGTCGTGCCGATGTCCTCGACGTCGACTCCGTCGATCACGAGACCTATGATCGCGCCGGCAGTGGCCATCCGGTGATCCGCGTACGACCGCCACACACCGCCGCGTAGCGGCGTCGGCTCGATTCGCAGGCCGTCGTCGGTCTCGCTGACAGATCCGCCGAGACCGTTGATCTCGGCGGTGAGAGCAGCGAGCCGGTCGGTTTCGTGGCCCCGCAGGTGAGCGATTCCGCGCAGGTGCGACGGGGTCGTCGCGAACGCGGCGAGCGCAGCGACGGTGGGAGTCAACTCTCCGACGTCGTGCAGGTCGACGTCGATGCCGACGAGTCGCTGCGGTCCGCGCACGGTGAGGACACCGTCGGCCAATGACACGTCGGCGCCCATGTGCTCGAGAATGCCGCGGATCGCATCCCCGGCCTGGGTGGTGCTCGTAGGCCACAGCGGCACCGAGACGGTGCCGCCGGTGACCGCTGCGGCGGCGAGGAACGGTGTGGCGTTCGACAGATCGGGTTCGACCTTCACGTCGTGGGCCTTGATCGTGCCCGGCGCGACGCGCCACGTATTCGCCTCGGATGTGTCGACGGAAACCCCTGCCGCCCGAAGCATTTCGACGGTCATCTCGATATGCGGCATCGACGGCACCGGCTTGCCGTCGTGATGCACGACGACACCGGTGTCGAAGGAAGCGGCCGACAGCAGCAGACCCGAGACGAACTGTGAGGACCCGGACGCATCGATGGTGACGCTGCCGCCGCGTACTCTGCCCTCGCCTCGTACGGTGAACGGAAGCCCGTCGCCGTCGATGTCGGCGCCGAGGCCGCGTAGCGCGTCGAGGACGGTGCCCATCGGGCGGACCCGTGCCTGCTCGTCCCCGTCGAAATGCACGTCGCCGTCGGCCAGCGCAGCCAGCGGCGGTACGAACCGCATGACCGTGCCTGCCAGGCCGCACTCGACCGACCCGCCGTGCAACGTGCCGGGTGTGATCTCGAGTGTCGTGCCGCCGTCGCGCTCGGCGATGGTGGCACCGACTGCGCGCACGGCCTCGATCATCAGGTCGGTGTCGCGGCTGCGCAATGCCCCGGTGATCGTCGACGGCCCGTCGGCCAGCGCGGCCAGGATCAGGGCGCGGTTCGTGATCGACTTCGATCCGGGCAGGGCAACGGACGCGTCGATCGAGTTCACGGCTCGAGGTGCTCTCCACAGGCTCACCCGACCATCTTCGCCCATCGACCGGTCGGTCCTCGACTGCGGATGGTTCGGCGCGGTGAAATGGCGAGGTGCAGGGTCCGGCTGACACACTCGTGGCATGTGCGGCAGGTATGCGATCACGGCGGATCCGGCGATGTTGGCAACCGAGCTCGACGCGATCGCCGAGACGGGCGACGCCGAGATCGTGCCCGAGTACAACGTGGCGCCCACGACCGGTGTGCTCACCGTGGTGGCACGACACGATCGTGACGATCCGGAAAGCCCCGCTCGACGCAGAATCCGCCGCATGCGCTGGGGTCTGGTGCCGTCCTTCGCGAAGGAGGTCGGCACGAGTGCGCCGTTGATCAACGCCCGTTCCGAGTCTGTCGCGACCAAACCGTCCTTCTCACAGTCGCTCCGCTACAAGCGCTGCCTGGTACCGATGGACGGCTGGTACGAATGGCAGCTCGAACCGGCGTCCGGCGGCAAGACCCGCAAGATTCCGTATTTCATGTCGCAAGGGGACGGTTCACGCCTCTACATGGCAGGCGTGTGGGCGGTGTGGCGCGATCCGCGCACCCCCGACGCACCACCACTGCTCAGTACCGCGATTCTCACCGCGGATTCGATTGAACAGCTGAGCAATGTGCACCACCGGATGCCTCTGATCATGCCTTCCGAACGATGGGATGCGTGGCTCGACCCCGACAGCCTCGGGCATCCTGATCTGATCGTGCCCAGCACAGAGGTGGTCGCAGGCATCGAGATTCGGCGCGTATCCGACAAGGTGAACCGTGTTCGGAACAAAGGGCCGGAACTGGTGGAACCGTACGACGGCAGCGGTGACCAGCTGGCCTTGCTCTAGAGAGCCCGGGTATCGACCGGTCGTCAGCGCCCCGAAGTGACGGGTGCCACCACAGCGTCGGTGAGACGGATCAATTCGGCGGGCGCGAGTTCGATCTCGAGGCCCCGCCTGCCTGCGCTGCACAGCACGCGTTCCCACTGCGCCGCGGAGGCATCGACAACGGTGCGCAAACGCTTGCGTTGGCCGAGCGGTGAGATTCCACCCAGTACGTACCCGGTGGCGCGTTCGGCCGCCGTGCGTTCAGCCAGGACGGCCTTGCCGCCGCCCAGTGCCCCCGCCGCGGCCTTGAGCGACAACATGTCGGGGACGGGGATGACCGCGACCGCGAGCGACGAGTCGGACAGCGAGATCACCAGTGTCTTGAAGATCTGCGCGGGAACGACCCCCAGTCGCTCACCGAGGACGTCCACCGCTTCCGCGCCGTACGAGCCGGACTTCGGGTCGTGCGAATATTCGTGGACCAGATGCTCGACCTTCTCCCGCTTCAGCAGAGTGGTCGCAGGTGTCGACGTCGAGGCCATGAGTATCAGCCTAGGAGCGGATGTCGAGAGGACTTCGGGAGGCCCGCGAATCCGGGGGTTCGGGAACAACTCGCACCGGAGGGTTGTTGATCCCCGTGGGCCGCAGATCGATGAGTTCGGTCCGGCCGAGCGAACCATATCGAAGCAAATAGATCGGAGCACCGGTGCCAGTACTGAGTCCTCCCCGCCGTCCCCCCGGCCCGGATCCCGACTGCCCGGTAGCCTTCACCGAGGGGATGAGTGAAGGGATCGGTGTGGTCGAGGAGTCTGCAGAACAACTGGCCGAGCGGTTCGAGCGGGATGCGATGCCCTTGCTCGACCAGCTTTACGGCGCCGCATTGCGGATGACCCGCAATCCTGCCGACGCCGAAGACCTGGTGCAGGAGACCTACATCAAGGCCTTCTCGGCGTTCAGATCGTTCCGGGAAGGCACCAATCTCAAAGCCTGGATGTACCGGATCCTGACGAACACGTACATCAACACGTACCGGAAGCGGCAGCGCCAGCCGGCCCAGTACCCGACGGACGAGATCACCGACTGGCAGCTCGCGGCCACCGCCGAGCACTCGTCGACCGGTCTGCGGTCCGCAGAGGTCGAAGCGCTCGATGCACTGCCCGACGACGACATCAAGGCGGCACTGCAGGAGCTTCCGGAAGACTTCCGGATGGCTGTGTACTACGCAGATGTCGAGGGCTTCCCTTACAAGGAGATCGCCGAGATCATGGGTACGCCGATCGGCACCGTGATGTCCAGGCTGCACCGGGGTCGCAAGCAACTGCGGGGGCTCCTCGCCGATGTCGCGCGTGAACGCGGGTTCGACCGCGGGCGCGGCTCCGACGAGGTGACCACCATCGGTACCGAGGGTCAGAAGGGAGTCTCGCAGTGAGCGAGCAGGCAGATTTCGAGCAACTCGACTGCTCAGCGGTCATCGCAGACGTGTACCTGCTCCTCGATTCGGAGTGCGACGAAGCGTCGAGAACGCGACTGCAACGACACCTCGACGACTGTGGTTCGTGCCTGGAGACGTACGGCATCGAGGAGAAGGTCAAGGCCCTGCTCAGCCGCAAGTGCGGGGGTGAACACGCGCCGGAGGGGCTGCGGGAGCGCCTGATGATCGAGATCCGGAGAACCGTCGTGGTGAACGTCAGAGAAACCGACTAGGCCGGGCGACACCTGCGAGGCGTCTACTGCTGCAGTACGACTCCTGGCACAATTCGACGTCGAGGGAGCCGGAAAGCACTGCTTTCCGGCCCCCTCGACGTCTGTCTACGTGTCAGGCGTTGGGACGCTTGCCGTGGTTTGCGGCGTTACCCTTACGGCTGCGCTTCTTGCGACCTCGCTTACCCATGGTGGGATCTCCTTTCTGGTTGATTACAGTGTTCCACGTGCGGTCGAGTGGCCCTGTCAGCAGGTCCGCCGTCCGGGCTCCGGAGCAGCGAATCGAGGTTTTCGATGGCAGAGGATGTGCGCGCCGAAATGGTCTCCACCGTCTTCGAGGTGGTTGTCAGTGAAGGCGATGTGGTGGCGGAGGGAGATACCTTGGTCATCCTGGAGTCGATGAAGATGGAGATTCCGGTGATCGCTGAGAACGCGGGCACCGTGACCTCGGTCGACGTCTCGGTCGGCGACGTCATCCAACAGGGTGACCTCATCGCGGTCATCTCCTGAGCACGGAAATTCGGACGGTGTCGACCCTCAGCGCGCTGCTCGCAACCCATACCGACCTGCCGGGCGCCGCTGTTGACCACCTCCAGCGGGTGGTGGGGGAATGGCAGTTGCTCGCCGACCTGTCGTTCGCCGATGTGCTGTTGTGGGTGAGTGCGGAGCCAGGAGGCATCGTGTGCGTCGCCCAGTGCCGCCCGACCACGACCTCGACGGTGCTGCCGGAGGACGCCGTGGGAATCATCGTCTCGGACGACGAGCACCCGTACGTTCGTGAAGCGTTCGAAACGGGACGGATCGTCACTGCGCAGCCCGGTTCCGGCGATGCGATCAACATGAGGCAGGCCGTTCCGGTGCGATGGGGCGACGACATAGTTGCAGTCCTCAGCCGGGACGCCGCACGCGTGTCGAGACGGTCGGCAAGCGCACTGGAGACCGCCTATCTGGAATGCGCCGATGCGCTCTACCGGATGATCAGCGAAGGTAGTTTCCCGACCGCCGAGGCACGTTCCGACACGAAGTCGAGTCCCCGCGCCGGTGACGGCTTCATCAGGCTCGATCGGGAAGGACGTGTGGTCTACGCGAGTCCGAACGCCCTGTCGGCGTATCACCGCATGGGCTTCAACGCGGATCTACGCGGGCAGGATCTGATCGAGACGACTCGGGCACTGGTCAGCGACCCCTTCGAGAGCCGTGATGTCTCCGACTATCTGAGGAGTGCGGTGGAGGGCCGCAACGGGCAGCGCATGGAGGTCGAGGCCCGCGGCGCAACGGTCCTGATCCGTGCCCTCGTTCTGACTCCTGGGGGCCGGATCGAGGGCGCGGCGGTCGTCATCCGCGACGTCACCGAGGTCAAGCGGCGCGACCGTGCGTTGATGAGCAAGGACGCGACGATCCGTGAAATCCACCACCGGGTCAAGAACAATTTGCAGACCGTCGCGGCGCTTCTGCGACTGCAGGCGCGCCGCACGAGCAACGGGGAAGCACAGCAGGCACTCGGCGAGGCGGTCCGCCGTGTGACGTCGATTGCGTTGGTGCACGAAGCACTGTCGATGTCGGTCGACGAGGAAGTCGATCTCGACGACGTCTTCGATCGGTTGATTCCGATCGTCGTCGATGTGTCGGCAGTCGGCAGCCAGGTACGAGTGCATCGGGAGGGGGATCTGGGCGTGTTTCCCGCAGACCGGGCGACCCCGCTCGTGATGGTCCTCACCGAACTCGTGCAGAACGCCGTCGAGCACGCGTTCGATCCGGGTACACACGGCACGGTGACCGTGAAGGCACACCGTTCTGCTCGTGTGCTCGATGTGGTGGTGCACGACGAGGGCAAAGGGCTGCCCGACGGTTTCCGCCTCGAGGATTCCGATCGTCTCGGCCTGCAGATCGTCCGGACTCTCGTCGCAGCCGAGCTGGGAGGGTCGATCGAATTGGAGACGAGCAGTTCAGGAGGAACGGAAGCCCGGCTGAGCCTGCCGCTGGGGAAGCGGCCGACGTGACGACCACTTGTGGAAGCCGACGATAGAACGTGGCTCAGAGCGCACGAAGGCCCGGCACCCGAAGTGGTGCCGGGCCGTGCGTCGGACTTCGATGCCTCACGCAGGAGTTACATCAGACAGCGGTGCGTGCCCGGGTCCGGGCGTTGCGACGCTTGAGCGCGCGGCGCTCGTCCTCGCTCATGCCGCCCCACACGCCAGCGTCCTGGCCGGACTCGAGTGCCCACGAGAGACACTCGGTGGTGACCGGGCAGCGGTTGCACACGAGCTTGGCATCAGCGATCTGCGCGAGCGCCGGGCCGCTGTTTCCCACTGGGAAGAACAGTTCCGGATCCTCGTCGCGGCAGATGGCCTTGTGGCGCCAGTCCATGCTTCTACTCTCCTTCGATGGTGCTGCGCGCACCGGATGATGGTCTTGTCGAGTTCATGCTGGAGTCGCGAAGTATTTCCGCGGAGTTACTTGTGAATGCTTTCACGAACGAGCGTGAAGTCAATAGAATCGACCACGACCGTGGGGAAGCTCACGCCGACATTGATGCCGCGTTGTTCTCGAAGTACATTTTTACACCCTGGCCAGCGGCGATGTAAGACGAATCACAGAATAACCGGCTTGGTTTCGGACGCGGGAGCCACTACGTCCAGTAAGTCCGGAACCGAAACGAATTCGACGTCAGTTCGCATTCCCAAGTAATCGCCGTCGACCTGAAGTCCGATCGGGCGCGTGGATACTGCCCGTACCCGCGGAGTGTCGTCGACACGAATCAGATGTGGGGATTCCGGTTCGCCGTGTGGGGCCAGCAATTGACGCACCACTCTCAGGCTCGCGGCTACCCGTGTGGTGGTCATAGCGAATACACCCAGTCCGGTATCGAAAGACGTGCCGGGATTGGTGTGCACCGGTCGCTTGTCGAGGAAGGTCCACGGACTCGAGTTCGACACGAAGACGTAGTACACGCAGTCGACGCGATCACGGCCGGGAATCTCGAGGGCCAGCGCGGGCGCCACCTTCTTCGATTCGAAGAACTGTTTGACGGAGTGCCTCACGTACCGCGCGGAGGTGACCTTCTTTCCGGAGGCCCGCGACAGGTCGATGGCCTCACACACCTGAGCGTCGAGTCCCAGGCCCGCGTTGAAGACGAACCAGCGGTCCTCACAGAATCCGAGCCCGATCCGGCGGCGGGACCGCTCGGCGAGCAGCGTCAGCAGTTGCTCGGTGGCCTCCATCGGATCGGCGGCGATCCCCAACGAGCGCGCGAACACATTCGCCGAACCGCCGGGAACCACAGCGAGCAGAGGCATCGACGGATCTGCGGCCCGAGGGGACGGGTCGCCGAGCATTCCGTTGACGATCTCGTTGACCGTGCCGTCGCCCCCGTGAGCGATGACCACGTCCATACCGTCGGCGTGCGCCGATCGGGCAAGCTCCGCAGCATGTCCGCGGTGTGTCGTATGTGCCACGGTCAGCGCGACCCGGCTTGACAGAGCGTGAGCGAGTCGGTCGCGACCGGCCGGTGTGGTCGTCGTCGCGTTGGGGTTCACGATCAGCAGTGCACGCACGGAAGATCAGCCTAAGTGGTCCTGGTCGGGTCCACTACGCTGGCCGGGTGACCACCGAATCTTCCCGCAGCGCCATTCCGTCGACGGTCCGTATCGCCGGCATACTCGTCGTTCTCGAGGGTGCCGTGGCGATGGGGTTCGCGGTGTACTCGATCTTTCGCGCCGCATCGGGTGAACACGACCAGTCGGTGACGAACGGCTACGGGTTCGCGATGTGGCTGGGTCTGTTGTTCGGTGGTGTCCTGGCCGCGGGCATCGCATTGTTGCGGGGTGCGCGGTGGGGTCGTGCTGTAGCGGTGGTTGCGCAGATCCTTCTGTTGCCCGTGGTGTGGTCGCTGCTCACCGACTCGCATCAGCCCCTGCTCGGAACGTTGATGGCAGTGATCGTGATTCCGGCCTTGGTGTTGCTGTTCGCACCGGCGACGACGGGGTGGCTCGCGCAGGACTATGCACCGGACGCACCGCCGGAATCGGACACCGAGACAGGTACCGGAAGCGGTTCAGGTTCCGAGCGCACGTAATGCTTCTCCGCTGAGCCGGAAGGTCGTCCACTCGTCCTGAGACTCCGCGCCCAGAGACCGGTAGAAACCGATGGACGGCTCGTTCCAGTCCAGCACAGACCAACTCAGACGTGTGTACTCGCGTTCGACGCACTCGCGGGCGAGGGCCGCGAGCAGGCCGCGCCCGTATCCCGCGCCTCGGTGCTCCGGGAGGACGAACAAGTCCTCGAGGTAGATGCCGTGTACGCCGTCCCACGTCGAGAAGTTCCGGAACCACAGCGCGACGCCCACCACCGAGCCGCCTGGTTCTTCCGCGACGTGAGCGAACACCGAGGGGTCAGGCCCGAACAGAGCGGTGTGGACCTGCTCCGGAACCACCGTGCACAGTTCCCGCGCATGTTCGTACTCGGCGAGGGCGTAGATCAGGTCGGTGACGGCGGTGATGTCATCGGGACGGGCTCGGCGGATCACAGGCGAGGTGCCTCCTGGTGTCGTGGCGAACGGTGCACCGGTGATTCGCCCGGGCAACTGTGGAAACGTCAAGTCTCGCGCGCGGTGCCGCAATGAGCGAGGATCGACGCGTGGCAACAGTACTTGCGGTGGCAAATCAGAAGGGTGGCGTCGCCAAGACGACCACTGTCGCGTCACTGGGCGCTGCCCTGGTGGATCTCGGGCAGCGCGTCCTCGTGGTGGATCTCGACCCGCAGGGATGTCTGACATTTTCCCTGGGACACAACCCGGATCGGCTCGAGCGATCTGTGCACGACGTGCTCATGGGCGACGCCGAGATGGGGGAAGTGCTCCTGGAGACGGGGGAGGGGCTGACGCTGCTGCCCGCGACGATCGACCTCGCGGGGGCGGAAGCGCTGCTGTTGATGCGTCCCGGACGTGAGTACGTCCTCAGGCGCGCTCTCGCCGCGACCGAGGACGATTACGACGTCATCATCGTCGATTGCCCGCCGTCCCTCGGCATCCTCACCCTCAACGGCCTGACCGCCGCCCGCTCGGTCCTGGTACCGCTGCAGTGCGAGACCCTTGCGCACCGGGGTGTCGGGCAGTTACTGCGCACGGTCGATGAGGTGAAGCAGATCACAAACCCGGATCTGGAGATGCTCGGAGCCCTACCGACCTTGTACGACGCGCGGACCACGCACAGTCGTGACGTGCTCGCCGACGTGTCCGATCGGTACGGCCTGCCCGTCCTCGCACCCCCGATTCCGCGGACAGTGCGGTTCGCCGAAGCGTCGGCGTCGGGCGCGACAGTGCTGTCCGGGCGCAAGAACAAGGGCGCGCAGGCATACCGGGAACTCGCGGAGAACCTGCTGGAGTGCTGGGCGAGCGGTGCGAAGCCGGCCACGCTCGCCGTCCAAGCCGAGGCGTAGGCCGGGAACCGATCAGCAACGGCTGATCGGCTACTTCAACGTCGACCGCTTTCTGTCAGCGCGACCACGTCGTCTCCCCGTTGTTCGAGAACCGTCTCGCCCGCGACGGACAACGAGACTGTGGCGTCCGCGTCGCGGTCGACCTCGATGGTCCGGGCGATCTCGCCGCTGACCGGATCGACCACCGCAATCGCGTCGTCGACCGGCAGCAGCACCGATCCGGCCATCTCGGAGCCGTGCCCGAGGGTGCCCTGGACGGTCCAGAGGGGCGTGAAATCCTCGGTGTCGAGCGCGATCGTGTCGGTACCCGTCCACCACAGGAGCAGATCGTCGAACTTCTCCGCCGGACCGGTGTCCACTCCGGATTTCGTCACCTGCGGCAACTCGTATCGGTCGACCGCCGAACCTGAGCCGTCGAACACTTCGAGACGTGCACCGCCATCGGGGCCGGCAGGAAGATAGACCGCGGTGTGGTCGTCGACCACGGCGACTATCTGCGCATCGCCGTCCGGCGCCGCGGCAGGCAGGATCGAGGATGCGAACTCCTCGGGCTTCTGGCTGTCCTCTGGTGTGGTGTCGAGCAGCGTCAGCCGCGCGGCCGGTTCCTTGGAACACTGCTCGAGAACGGCGAGGTGACCGCTGTCGGCGTCCGCAGAAAGGAGCGCGCAGCCGCTGCGGGGCTGTGCGCCTGGGTTCACCGGAGCATCGACCCGGCCGTACTCGACCGTGCGCACGAGATCCGACCGCCACATTTCCAGGCGGGTGTCGCCGAGTGCGATCAAGTGTGTCCCGGTGTCGACGAGACGCACCTCGTTATCGGTATCACTCGAACGTTGTGCGCCACGGGCACCGGTGTCTGCGTCGAGCGCTGTCACTTGGCCGCATCCACGTGGATCGTTGTAGACCGACACGATGTGACCCCAGGCTCCGATCGCGGCACACAGGGGGCGGTCGCGTCGGTAGCTCCATCGTTCGTCGCCCGTCTGCAGGTCACGTCCGACAACGGTGTCGCCGTCGGCCGTGGCAGCGGTATCGGCGATCACGACGGCATGTGCCGTCGCAGCACTTCGAGCGCGCCACGACTCCGCGAGGGTGTCGGGCACGGACTTCGCGACAGGAGGGGCGCTGGTCGCCCCCTCCCAGGTGATCGACGTGGTGCCGCGTGCGTCCGACCGCAGCCACACGACACTCACCGCCGCCAGGACGGCGGCAACGAGTATCGCTGCAATGATCAGGTCGGCCCGTGTGCGACGTTCGGGCGCGAGCACGTGGCTAGCGGGCCGAGTTGCTCGACACTGCGTTCTTCACGTCGTCGGCGTTCGACGGCGTGTTCGAGGAGGCTTCGCCGTCGGCCGGCTTGCGGCGGCGCCTGCGGCGTCTGCGGCCGGCCGATGCGGAGCCATCCGTAGTGGTCTCACCTGTGCTGGGTTCGACACCGGCAGGAATCGCCGCCGGAGCCTCGGCTGCAGCGGTATCCGCCTGCTCGGTGCTCGCGGTGGTGGCAACCTTGCCGCGCACCGTGCGACGACGGGTCCGCGTGCGCTTGGGCCGCGTCGGGCCCTCGCTACGAGCAGGACGGTCGCCCGAGCCGCCCTCGGGCTCGGTGCGGATGGTCGCGGGCTTACGAATCCGGCCCGTCGATCCCTCGGGGATACCCAGCTCCTCGAACAGGTGCGGAGAGCTCGAGTACGTCTCGACGGGCTCCGGTATACCGAGGCCGAGAGCCTTGTCGATGAGCTGCCAGCGCGGGACATCGTCCCAGTCGACCAGTGTGACGGCGATGCCCGTACGACCTGCACGACCCGTGCGGCCGATCCGGTGTACGTACGTCTTCTCGTCTTCGGGGCACTGGTAGTTGATGACGTGGGTCACGTCGTCGATATCGATGCCACGTGCGGCGACGTCGGTGGCGACGAGAACGTCGATCTTGCCGTCCCGGAACCGTCCGAGTGATTTCTCGCGGGCGATCTGACCCAGGTCGCCGTGGACCGCGCCCACCGCGAAACCGCGTTCGGCGAGGTCGTCTGCGACCTTCTGCGCTGTCCGTTTGGTGCGGGTGAAGATCATCGTCGCGCCGCGGCCCTCGGCCTGGAGGACGCGAGCGACGAGCTCGGCCTTGTCGAGAGCGTGGGCCCGGTAGATGAGCTGGCTTGTGCGCTCGTGCACCGCAGAGGACTGGGGTTCCTCGGCACGGATGTGCGTCGGCCGGGTGAGAAAGGTGCGGGCGAGAGTGATGATCGGCCCGGGCATCGTTGCCGAGAACAACATCGTCTGCCGCTTGTCGGGAACCATCCCGAGGATCCGTTCGATGTCGGGGAGGAACCCGAGGTCGAGCATCTCGTCGGCCTCGTCCATCACGAGCACACCGATCTTGCCGAGAATCAGGTGTGACTGGTTGGCGAGGTCGAGTAGGCGACCAGGGGTGCCCACGATGACGTCGACACCCTTCTTCAACTGGTCGATCTGCTGCTCGTAGGGGCGGCCACCGTAGATGGCGAGGACCTCTAGGCCCTTCTTGCCGCTGCCGGGCAGGTACTTCGATGCATTCTCGAGATCTTGTGTGACCTGAATGCACAACTCGCGGGTCGGGACGATGACCAGCGCGCGCGGTGTGCCGTCGAGCGGAGCGGTACCGGAGGCGGTGGTGGTGACGCGATGCAGCAGGGGCACGCCGAATCCGAACGTCTTGCCCATACCGGTGCGGGCCTGGCCGATGAGGTCGTCGCCGGCGAGTGCGAGCGGCAGTGTCAGTTCCTGGATGGCGAAGGTACGTTCGATGCCCGTCTCGGACAGCGCACGGACGATTTCGTCGCGAACGCCGAGTTCGGCGAATGTGGGGGCAATGTGAGTGTCGTCGAGTTGTGCGGAGACGGTGTTCTCGCTTGCGTCGTCTTCGTGGTCGATGGTGATCTTGCTCAGGGGTCTGGCCTTCCTGGTCTCGGCACGCACGCACGAGGTGGACAAGGCGACCGGCCTGCGAATTCACGCGGGCTTGTAGACGGGCCCGCGAGCGCGGCAGCGATCCTCAAACGGGTGCGCGCACATTATCGTCGAAGACCGCGGGTCACGGTGAGCGACTCGATGCGCGGTCTTCTGAGCTCATTGTACCGCGAGGGGCGCGTTCGCCGAGGTAGTACTACCCTTTGTCGTCATGGGAGCCGAAACATCGCCGTCCGCAGCAGAACCCCGCCTGTCTCCGCCTGCGACTCCTCTACCGGCAGATCATCCGGGTGTCTCGGAACTGTTCTCGGTGCTCGCAGCCGGTGAGATCGCAGCGTTCTACCGGCTCGCCGACGAAGCGGCATTTGCGCCGTCGCTCCAGGGGAAGGTCGCATTCGCGCAGATGGCGACCTCGGAGATGGGCCATTTCGAGATCTTGCGCACAGCGCTCGAGGAGCGAGGTGTGGACATCTACGAGGCGATGAAGCCCTACCACCAAGTACTCGACGCCTATCACGAGTCGACAACACCCTCGACGTGGCTCGAGTCGTTGGTCAAGGCGTATGTCGGCGACAGGATCGCGGCCGACTTCTATTGTGAGATCGCCGACATGCTCGATCCGCAGGTGGCCACCGTGGTGCGCGGAGCGCTCGCCGAGACGGGACACTCGGAGTTCGTAGTGCAGGAGGTCAGGTCGGTCGTCGAACGCAGCAGCACGCAGAAGGACCGGCTCATGTTGTGGGGCAGGCGTCTGCTGGGTGAGGCGATCACGCAGGCTCAATACGTGCTCGCGCAGCGCGAAGAACTGGCCGAACTCGTCATTCTCGCGTCGGGAGACCTATCCAACATCGCGGCACTCATCGATCGTATGCAGGTCGAGCACGCCAAGCGGATGGCAGTACTGGGATTGCATTAGCCTGGCGAGGACAAGCAGTTCAGCCTGAGAATCTCGGAGGTCTTTCGTGGAGGTCAAGATCGGTGTCGCGGACAGCCCGCGCGAAATCGTCATCGTCAGCGAACAGACACCCGATGAGGTGGAAGCGCTCGTGACCGATGCTCTGAACGGCGGAAACAAGGGCGTACTCGCGCTGGTCGACGAGAAGGGCCGCAAGGTCCTCGTGCAGGCTACGAAGGTCACGTACGTCGACATCGGTCCCGGTACCGCCGGCAAGGTCGGCTTCGCCGCGAACTGACGTCGATCGCGCCGAAGGGGCCGGAACGCACTCGGGTGCGTCCCGGCCCCTTCCGCGTATCCAGGTGTGGTAGCCCTAGGTGCGGGAGTCAGCGCTTCTGCAGCTCGGGCTGCAAGGGGACGTGCTTGAGGCCGCCCCAGGCGAGTGCGACGGTGGTGTCGACTGCGTCGTCCTTGGAAATGGGCCGTGCTGCATCGAGCCAGTAACGTGCCGTGAACTGGCTCGTACCGACGAGGCCCACCGCGAGGATGCGTGCACGATACGGATCGAGACCCGAATCGTGAGCGACGAGATCGAACACGGCGTCGACGCATGCCTCGGTGGCCTGCTCCACGCGGTGCGCCACCTGGGGCTCACCCATCAGATCGGACTCGAAAACCAACCGGAAACCTTGACTGTCGTTGTCGACGAAATCGAAGAACGCCTGTACCGCGGCACGGACGCGCTGTTTGTTGTCGGTGGTCGAACGCAGGGCCTGTCGGACCCCGTTGATCAGGATGTCGACGTAATTCTGGAGAACAGCACAGTACAGCTCCAGTTTGCCGGGGAAATGCTGGTACAGGACCGGCTTGCTGACCCCGGCGCAGTCGGCGATCTCGTCCATGCCCGCGGCGTGGTAACCCCGCGTGACGAACACTTCGCTGGCCGCGTCGAGCAACTGAGCGCGTCGCTCGTCCCTCGGCATGCGAGAGCCCCGTTTCGTGCCGTTGGTGTTGCCTCGTCCCGAGGCTCGTGCGGCGACTTCGGTCATGCTTGCTCCCAATCTGCACAAGCGACGATCGTGAGCATTGCCACGTCGACGCGAATCATCTCTGCAGGTTACAGGTCGGTGTCGATGCAGGCGGACGGCCCTACCGTCGAGTATCCGCCTTTTCGAATCGTGCTGTAGGTCGTTGCGTGAGAAGTCAGGACCCGTCACGGACAGCCCGTCCGATCGACCGCGGTGTGACATTCTGGCAACCGTGATCGACCGAGGAGGAGCACGTACGACCCGCACACCGCACGGCTCGGCCCTGCCACAGCAGGACTCGCAGCAATCACAGGACTCCCGCCCTCACCTGCGCCGGTCACCCGCCGGGTCAGGTCCGCATTCAGGATCCAGGCAACCACTCCGGGCTCAGTGGGATCCGGTCGAAGGCGACCGTCGTCCGCCGCGCAGGCCTCGACCGACGCGAGATGTGCGCAAGCAGAGCCGGCTCGGGCGCTTCGTGGCGCGCTACGGGTGGCGCGCCTACGCAGTGCCGGTGCTCACTGCGGTGACCGTGTTCGTGGTGTGGGATGCCGTGCAGGGCGGCGCAATGGGTGCGGGCGCGGAAGGCGAGGACAGTACAGGGGTCGTGGCCGACGCCACCGTCGCCGAGTCGCCCATCGCCGACGGAAGCTTCCCGGCCGGCCTGGAATCCGGCGCGCTGCCCGAAGGAGGCGCCTTCACCGAGCGCGGTGCGGGCACCTGGCGGATGGTTCCTGGAGACACCGAGCAGGCCGGATTCGGCGAGCGGCAGGTTTTCACCTACACGGTCGAGATCGAGGACGGTATCGATACCACGGCGTACGGCGGAGACGCTGCGTTCGCCAAGATGGTCGACGAGACGCTTGCCGATCCGAGGAGCTGGACCGCCGACCGCGCGTTCGCATTCAGGCGGGTCGACAGCGAGACGCCGGATTTCCGGATCTCGCTCACCTCTCAGATCACCACCCGGCAGTTCTGCGGATTCGACATCGAACTCGAAGGCTCGTGCTTCAATCCCGGTGCCGAACGCGTTTTCGTCAACGAGCCACGCTGGATTCGTGGAGCAGTGGCGTTCGACGGCGACATCGGTTCCTACCGCCAGTACCTGATCAACCATGAGGTGGGACACGCGGTGGGTTACGCCGCACACGAAGGGTGCACCACTGACGGTGGGCTCGCGCCGATCATGATGCAGCAGACGTACGGCACCGCGAACGACGATATCTCCCGACTGGACCCCGAAGGGATCGTTCCCGCCGATGCGAAAGTCTGCCGATTCAACCCGTGGCCGTTTCCCCGCGGAGCATGACCACTTCGGAGCGAGGTCGTCGACGGTGGGACAATCGGCGGCGTACCCGCAGAGGAGGAGATCGTGACCACACTGCCGTCGGTGGAACCGAACCTTGCCCTACCGCCGTTGGTGGAACCCGCAGGTGAGCTGACCCGTGAGGAGATCGCGAGATACAGCAGGCACCTGATCATTCCCGATGTCGGAGTCGCGGGACAGAAACGGCTCAAGAACGCCGAGGTGCTGTTCATCGGTGCCGGAGGTCTCGGTTCGCCCGCGCTGCTCTACCTCGCGGCAGCCGGTGTCGGCACCATCGGCATCGTCGAGGACGACCACGTCGAGACTTCGAACCTGCAGCGGCAGATCATCCACGGGCAGGCGGACGTTGCGCGTTCCAAGGGTGAGAGCGCGCGCGACAGCATCCGTGCCATCAACGACAACATCACGGTGCGCTTGCATCCGGAGAGGCTCGATTCGACCAACGCCGTGGCGCTGTTCGAGCAGTACGACCTGATCCTGGACGGCACCGACAACTTCGCGACCCGCTACCTCGTCAACGACGCCGCGATCATCGCCGGGAAGCCGTATGTGTGGGGGTCGATCTTCCGGTTCGAAGGGCAGATCTCGGTGTTCTGGGAGGATGCTCCCGGTGGACGCGGGCTGAACTACCGGGATCTCTACCCCGAGGCTCCACCTCCGGGCATGGTGCCGTCGTGCGCAGAAGGTGGTGTGCTCGGTGTCCTTCCTGGGACCGTCGGCACGATCATGGCCACCGAGGCGCTCAAGCTGATCACGGGCATCGGCGACCCCCTGCTGGGCCGTTTGATGATCTACGACGCCCTCGCCATGAACTTCCGAACCGTCACGCTACGACGTGACCCGGGGCGGGCACCGGTGACCGAACTCGTCGACTACGAGGAGTTCTGCGGGCTCGTGCCGGAGCCCACGGTCACGGCGGGGGTGGATGCGACGATCACCGCGACCGAGTTGCGGATGATGATGGATTCGGGGCGAGACGTCGCGCTGATCGACGTCCGCGAACCCGTCGAGTGGGACATCGTGCGCATCGAGGGGGCGCGACTCGTTCCGAAGGACCGGATCCTGTCCGGCGACGCGCTCGCCGAGCTACCTCAGAACACACCGCTCGTCCTGTACTGCAAAACAGGCATCCGCTCGGCGGAGGCGCTCGCCGTGCTCAAACGGGCCGGATTCGCCGACGCAAGTCACTTGCGGGGCGGTGTCGTGGCCTGGGCCCAGCAGGTGGACACGTCTCTTCCGCTGTACTGATGCCTGTGGGCGCCGATTCGTAACCGGCTCCCGGCTCTTGCGCGCAGGCGCAAGATCGCACGGCGGATCGGTGTCAACTTGTGACCTCAGTGCCGGGGCGCCTTCCCTGTGGTGCCGCATGCCGACGGTACGGTTGGCCACGTGAGTTCGCTCGAACCCCCGCAACACGTGTGCTCCACGTTCGGTCTCCGCGACGTCCAGCCGGTCCCGCTCGGGGCCGACTGGGACGGAGGATACCGGTGTGGAGATGTGGTCCTGTCCAGGGTCGCCGACCATGCACGTGCAGCGTGGTCGGCGAAAGTCCGGGAAACCCTCACCGTGGACGGAGTGCGGCTGGCCCGTCCGGTCCGCGCGACCGACGGACGCTACGTGGTTTCCGGCTGGCGTGCCGACACTTACATCGTCGGCACGTCCGAACCTCGACACGACGAAGTGGTGTCACTGTCTCTACGGCTGCACGCAGCCACGTCCCAGCTCGAGCGTCCTCGATTCCTGATGCAACCTCCGGTCGCACCGTGGGCGGACGTCGACGTCTTCGTCGCGGCGGACCGAGCCGCCTGGGAGACGGTGCCGCTGCGTTCGGCACGTGCCGCCGGTGCGCCGGAAACGGTCACTCCTGACGGACGTAAGAGTCTTGACCTGATCGCCCAGCTCGCCACGTTTCGCAAGCCCGTCCATCTTCCGGATCAGCTCGTCCACGGCGACCTGTTCGGCACGGTGTTGTTCGCGGGACGGGCTGCTCCAGGGCTGACCGATATCACTCCCTACTGGCGACCGGCGTCGTGGGCCGCGGCGGTGGCCGTCGTCGACGCATTGTCGTGGGGCGGGGCCGACGACGCATTGATCGGCCGGTGGGAGGATTTGCCGGAATGGCCGCAGATGCTCCTGCGCGCGGCGATGTTCCGTCTTGCGGTACACGCTTTGCACCCGCGGTCCACCGAGGAAGCGTTCCCCGGTCTCGCACACACCACCGACCTCGTGCGCCTGCTCCTCTGACGCCGCGACGCCCTCACAGCGGGTGTCGGCGCCCGGTGAGGAACTCTTGACTTTCCAGTCACCGCGGGCAGCACCGCGGCAACACCTGCTCCATACCTTGGGTTCATCAGAAACCTGAGAGGGGTCGCCGGCGTGATCGTTGCACTCGAAAAAGAGCCGTTGCGAAGCAAATTCGCGCGCAAACACTACATCGACAAGTGGGACGCCGAGGACGTCGACGCATGGGAGGCCGGCGGCAAGGACATCGCCAAGCGCAACCTGATCTGGTCGGTGATCGCCGAACACGTCGGTTTCTCGGTGTGGTCGATCTGGTCGGTGATGGTGCTGTTCATGCCCACCGAGATCTACGGCATCGATGCCGCAGGCAAATTCTTCCTTGTCGCAGTGCCCACCCTCGTCGGATCTGTCCTGCGCATTCCGTACACGGTGGCCACCGCCAAGTTCGGAGGACGCAACTGGACGATCTTCAGTGCACTGGTGTTGCTCGTCCCGACCGTGGCCACGCTGTATCTGATGTTGAACCCCGGCCACTCCTACACCACGTTCATGCTGGTTGCGGCGTTGGCGGGCGTCGGCGGCGGAAACTTCGCGTCGTCGATGACGAACATCAACGCGTTCTATCCGCAGCGGCTCAAAGGATGGGCACTGGGTCTGAACGCCGGCGGCGGCAATATCGGCGTCCCCGTGATCCAGCTGATCGGCCTGCTGGTCATTGCGACAGTCGGAAATACCGCACCGTGGATCGTCTGCGCGATCTACCTCGTTCTCTGCTCGGGTGCAGCGCTCGGCGCAGCGTTGTTCATGGACAATCTCGGCGACCAGCACGCAGATCTCCGTGCGATGGGCGAGTGCTTGAAATTCAGTGACTCGTGGGTCATCGCCTTCCTCTACATCGGCACATTCGGCTCGTTCATCGGATTCAGCTTCGCGTTCGGGCAGGTACTGCAGATCAACTTCCTCGCCGGTGGCGACACCCCGGCACAGGCAGCACTTCACGCCGCTCAGATCGCCTTCATCGGCCCGCTCCTCGGCTCGGTGGCTCGCCCGCTCGGCGGCAAACTCGCAGATCGGATCGGTGGGGGACGCATCACAGTCTGGACGTTCGTTGCCATGGCACTTGCCGCAGGCGTTCTCATCGTCGCGGGCACTCTCGACGACGCCACCGACGGCGCCGCATCCGGCGGGATCATGGTCGCATTCGTCCTCGGCTTCGTTGCACTGTTTCTCCTGTCCGGACTCGGCAACGGCTCGGTCTACAAGATGATCCCGTCGATCTTCGAGGCGAAGGCGCAGGGGCTCGAGCACCTGGATCGGGCCGGCAAAGCGGCGTGGTCGCGCAGCATGGCGGGTGCGCTCATCGGATTCGCCGGTGCCATCGGTGGTCTCGGCGGAGTCGGCATCAACCTGGTCCTTCGTGCCTCGTATTCGGGTGATGCCCAGTCCGCGACCATGGCTTTCTGGGTGTTCGGAGCCTTCTATCTTCTCTGCATCGTCGTGACCTGGAGCGTCTTTCTGCGCGTGCCGCGGCAGGGCGCAGCGCGCGAGCCGGCCGCGACCCCCTGACCGGCACCACCAGTACCAGCACCACCTGCACGAAGAGAAAGTGAACAACCATGAGCCGCAAGAACGTACTCGTCGCCGGTCACGGTATGGTCGGCCACCGTTTCGTCGAAGCGCTGCGCGCCCGCGACGATCAGGATGCCTGGTCGATCACGGTTCTGTGCGAGGAAACAGAGCCTGCCTACGACCGCGTCGGTCTGTCGTCGTACGTCGGTTCGTGGGACCGCAAGGAACTTGCTCTTGCCGGCAACGACTACCGCGGTGACGATCTCGTCGATCTCCGGATCGGGACACGTGCCGCGTCGATCGACCGATCGGCGCGCACGGTCACCACCGGCGACGGACAAATCCTGCCCTACGACGCGCTCGTCCTCGCTACCGGTTCCTACGCGTTCGTTCCGCCTGTCCCCGGCCACGACCTGCCCGGATGTTTCGTCTACCGGACCCTCGACGACCTCGACGGGATCCGCGACGCCGCAGCACGGACCGTCGCCGACGCCGAGGCCACCGGGCGCAGTGCCGACGGGGTCGTGGTCGGAGGCGGCCTGCTCGGACTCGAAGCGGCGAACGCCCTGCGCGGTATGGGCCTGACCGCACACGTCGTCGAGTACAACGACCGGCTCATGCCCGCCCAGGTCGACGAAGGCGGCGGCAAGGTGCTCGACCGGCTCGTCACGGGCCTCGGTCTCGTCACACATACGGGAGTCGCCACCGAGAAGATCGAACCGACGAAAGCGGGACTGCGGGTGTCGCTGTCCGACGGCAGCACGATCGACGCAGGTCTGGTCGTGTTCTCGGCGGGAGTTCGGCCCCGTGACGATCTGGCGCGGGAGGCCGGACTCGACCTCGCAGGCCGAGGCGGTGTGCTCACCGATCTCGCGTGTCGCAGTACCAACGACGAGACCGTGTACGCGATCGGTGAGGTAGCCGCGGTCGACGGCGTCTGCTACGGACTCGTCGCGCCCGGGTACAGCACCGCCGAGGTCGTCGCCGATCGTTTGCTCGGCGGCGACGCCGAGTTTCCCGGTGCAGACATGTCGACCAAACTCAAGCTGCTCGGCGTCGACGTCGCGAGCTTCGGCGACGCGCACGCACGGACCCCCGGCGCGCTCGAGGTGGTGCTGTCGGACTCCGCAAAGGGCACTTATGCCAAGCTCGTCGTCTCGGACGATGCCAAGGTCCTTCTGGGTGGCATTCTGGTCGGTGACGCGTCAGCGTACGGATCGTTGCGACCCCTGGTGGGGCGTGAGCTGCCCGGTGACCCGGCGTCGCTGATCTCACCGGCCGGCGAGAAGCCGGGAGCGGGATCACTGCCCGATGATGCCGAAGTGTGCTCGTGCAACGGCGTCACCAAGGGTGCGATCTGCGGGGCGATCGCCGAGGGCGCATGCGATATCGCGCAGATCAAGGCGTGTACCAACGCAGGAACCACCTGCGGCGGGTGTCTTCCCACCGTCAAGCAGCTGCTCGCGTCGTCGGGTGTGGAGATGTCGAAGGCGCTGTGCGAGCACTTCGAGCAATCCCGCGCAGAGTTGTTCCAGATCGTGCAGGCCACGGGGATTCGCACGTTCTCGACGCTGATCGAGCGCCACGGCACCGGCCGTGGTTGCGACATCTGCAAGCCGGTTGTCGCCTCGATCCTCGCTTCGACGGACTCCGACCACATCCTGCATCGCAGCCAGGCGGGCCTGCAGGACACCAACGACCATTTCCTCGCGAACATCCAGAAGAACGGCACCTATTCGGTTGTGCCGCGGATGCCCGGCGGTGAATGCACGGCGGAGCAGCTCATCGTGATCGGCGAGGTGGCCCGCGACTTCGGGCTCTACGTGAAGATGACCGGTGGCCAGCGCGTCGATCTGTTCGGCGCCCGCGTCGAGCAATTGCCGCAGATCTGGAAGCGGCTGGTCGACGCGGGTATGGAGTCCGGTCAGGCGTACGGCAAGTCGTTGCGGACCGTCAAGAGCTGTGTCGGCTCGACCTGGTGTCGCTACGGTGTGCAGGACTCGGTGGGCATGGCCGTCGACCTCGAGAACCGTTACCGGGGATTGCGGTCTCCGCACAAGCTCAAGTTCGGTGTGTCCGGGTGCGCGCGCGAATGTGCCGAGGCCCGAGGAAAAGACGTGGGCATCATCGCCACGGAGGGCGGCTGGAACCTCTATGTCTGTGGCAACGGTGGCCAGTCGCCCAAGCACGCTCAGTTGCTCGCCGGTGGTCTCGATGACGAGACGCTCGTCAAGTACATCGACCGGTTCCTCATGTTCTACGTTCGGACCGCTGATCGGCTCCAGCGCACCGCGCCGTGGCTCGACGCACTCGACGGTGGGCTCGAACACCTCCAGGCTGTCGTCTGCGAGGACAGTCTCGGTATCGGTGAAGAACTCGAGGCGTCGATGGCCAAACACGTCGCCGGTTACAAGGACGAGTGGGCCGGCGTGCTCGACGATCCGGAGAAGCTGGCCCGATTCGTCTCGTTCGTCAATGCTCCCGACGAGGCCGATCCCACCGTGCAGTTCGACGAATCCGGTGCACGTAAGGTCCCTGTTCTGATGGGAATGCCTGCAATAAGGCCCGCGGATGCGGGGTAAGACGTGATTACCCGGCGGGAACCGCCGGGTAACGCGGTCGAAACACCGCAGGATCAGAATTTCGGGTAACAAGTCTCGAGGAGGACCCATGACCGTCATCGCGATGCCGACCGCGGAGATCACGACACGCGACAGTGTGCTGAACGGCCGGCTGGAATGGACGTCGGCCTGCCCGCTGAGCCACCTCATTCCCGGGCGGGGCGTGGCGGTGTTGCTGCGAGGGGGAGAGCAGGTGGCGTTGTTCCTGCTCGACGACGGCACGTTGCGTGCGGTCGGCAACATCGACCCGATCGGTCACGCCGCTGTGATGTCGAGAGGAATCGTCGGTGACCGTGCCGGTGAACCGACCGTAGCGTCGCCGTTGCTCAAGCAGGTCTACTCGCTCGACGACGGTCGCTGCCTCGACGACCCCACCGTGGGCCTTCCGGTCTACGAGGTTCGCGTGTGGGCAGGTGTCGTGCAGGTTCACAGCCCACTCCGCGGGCGCAGGAGCGCCGAAGCCGTGGACACCGGCGTCGTTTCGTGAGCTCCGAGAACACGCCGCTACGCGGGTTCACCATCGGAGTCACGGCGTCGCGGCGCGCGGACGAGTTCGCGACGCTGCTCACCAGGCGGGGCGCCGACGTCGTCCGTGCTCCCGCGATCCGGATAATCCCACTGTCCGACGATGCCGAACTCGAGCACGCCACGCGTGCCATCGTCACCGATCCGCCGGACGTGACGATCGCGACCACGGCGATCGGCTTCCGCGGATGGATGGGTGCGGCGGACGGGTGGGGCCTCGCGGACGAGTTGTCGCGGGCACTGAGCGCGAGCCGCATCCTCGCGCGGGGGCCGAAGGTCACGGGTGCGATTCGGGCTGCGGAACTGCGGGAGGAGTGGTCGCCCGAGTCCGAGTCCTCCAGCGAGGTTCTCGAGCATCTCCTTGCCGAAGGCGTCACGGGAAAACGGATTGCCGTGCAACTCCACGGGGAGCGGACCGAGTGGGAACCCGGAGATGACCTGTGCGACGTGTTGCGATCCGCAGGGGCCGACGTGGTACCGGTTCCCGTGTACCGCTGGACTCCACCCGAGGATTCGACGTTGCTCGACCGGATGATCGAGCAGATATGCGACCGCGCACTCGATGCCGTCACCTACACCAGCGCTCCGGCGGTCGCGTCGATGCTGATGAGGGCCAAGGCGATCGGAATGCTCGAACCGATGCTGCAGGGGCTGCGCGCCGGAGTGACCGCAGTGTGCGTCGGTCCGGTGACCGCCGCGCCGCTGCTCGAACTCGAGGTTCCTGTGACGATGCCGACGCGGGCGAGACTCGGATCTCTCGCTCGCCACATCGCGGAGGATCTGCCTCGGCGAGCGGTTCGGATCAACATCGGCGCGCACGTTCTCGGGCTGCAGGGCCGATGCGTCCTCGTCGACGACGAGGTGCGCTGCCTTGCCCCCGCAGGCATGGCGCTGATCCGTGCGCTGGCGGCCAAGCCGGGAAACGTGGTCTCCCGTGAGGAACTGCTGACCGTCCTGCCCGGCGGTGGCGGCGACACCCACGCCGTCGAGACCGCGGTGGCACGGCTGCGTTCGGCGCTCGGAGCGCCTGCGCTCGTGCAGACCGTCGTCAAACGTGGGTACCGGCTCGCGGTGGAATTGGAGGAACCATGAATTCGGCCGCTCCGGCATTGCTCCTCGTCGCCCACGGCACCCGGAATCCTCGGGGGGTCGAGATGATCGCTCGGCTCGCGGGCGAGGTGTCGCGGACTGCTGGGCCGACGCGCGTGGCGTTCGTCGATGTACTCGGACCGTCGCCCGCCGAGATTCTGCGGGACAGCGACCGCCCGACCGTGCTCGTGCCTGCGTTTCTTGCGTCGGGCTATCACGTGCACACCGACGTTCCCCGCGAGGTCGCCGACAGCGGTCACCGCGATGTCGTCGTGACGGATGCTCTCGGCCCGGATCCGGTACTGGCGAGGGTGCTGGTGTCGCGCTTGCGGGATGCCGGATGGTGTCCCGGCGACACGGTGGTGCTCGCGGCGGCAGGGTCGTCCGACCAGCGCGCAGTGTGTGACGTCAGGGCGGCAGCGCGGATGCTGGAAGTGCTGACCCGAAGCGCGGTCGGGATCGGTTACGTCGCGACCGGAAGTCCTCGGGTGGCCGAGGTCGTGGATGATCTGCGGGCGCAGGGGGCCCGCAGGGTGTTCATCGCCTCGTACCTGCTCGCCGAGGGGTTGTTCCACAGCCGGTTGTTCGAGTGCGGCGCCGACGGAGTCGCCGCACCGCTGGGGGTGACCGACTCGATCGTCGAGCTGGTCGCGCGGCGGTACCGGACGGCGTTCACCGCGGTGCTCCCGCCGGAGGCGGCAGTCGCGCGTACCCGCTGACGGTGTCATCGGGGTAGGAGCACGAGTTCCACCGCATCGCCGTCGGCGGCATTCGGCGGTACCAAGGCGATCGCGGAGCGCCCGATGAGGCCTGCCAGATGTGAGGTTCGAATCATGTTGTCGCATATCCATTTGCCGTCTGCGAGCTGTCGCGCGGGGAGGTAGCGGGTGACGTCTCCCGCAACGTCCGCGGCGTTCGCCAGTGGCGCGGTCAGTGGTATCGCCGCAGTGCGGACCGTGCGCCCGTCGATGATCGCGGGCAGCATCACCAACAGAGTTGCCAGTGCCGCAACGGGGTTGCCGGGAAGGCCCAGCACTGCTCGGCCGTCCGGAAGTACCGCGGCAACCTGAGATCCCCCGGGTTTGCACCGAACTCGTTCGACCACCACCGAGGCCCGCGCGCGATCGAGAGCACCGCGCAGCTGATCCGCCGCCCCGCGACCGGTTGCGCCGACGATCACGATCGCGTCCACCTCGGTGCTTGTGCGCAGCAGGACGTCGAATGCGTCGGCCGTGTCGCGGAGATGGACCTCGCCTGCGACCTCTGCTCCGCACCACGACACGAACTGGGGAAGAACCGGCCCGAGTGAATCACGGGTCTGCCCCTCGCGCAGCGGGCCGCTGCGACGGATCTCGTCGCCGGTGAGTGCGAGATGGACCCGCAGTGGGCCGCGCACGTCGATGTGTGACACTTCGCCACTCGCGGCTGTCGAGACGACCGCGGGCGCCACGGCCGATCCCGCTTCGGCCAGTACGTATCCGGGTTCCCACTCCTCACCGATACGGCGGAAGTCGTCACGGATCGGAGCGTCCGGGAGTCGTGTGACGACCCCGCCGTCGACGGTGACGTACTCGTCGCGTACCACGGACGTCGCGCCGCACGGGAGGTGCGCGCCCGTGGCGATGCGGGCGGCCTCCCCGGGGCTGAGCGCGAATTCGTCTGCTGCCCCCGCGTATCGAACCTCTGTCCGCAGCGTCCACGGGCTGTCCCCGCACACGGCGTATCCGTCCATCGCGGACGTCGCGGCAGGCGGGAGCGACGCTGCGGCAACCAGCGGGGAAGCAAGCGTTGATCCGACGGCCTCGTCGCGCGCGACACTGCGAACAGGCAGCGGAAGCTGAGCCTCCCTGAGACGCCGTCGTGCTTCGTCCGGGTCGGCATGGCTGCTCGTGGCCACTCGGGCGCGATGCAGATCGTCGGGTGTGTCGCAGTCCTCGGTTCCTGGCACGACGGCCGTGACGTAACGCTCTGGAAGCAGTGCCTTCATCGGCTGATCGGAGGGGTCGGCTCCGAGTGCCGACAGACGCGCGGCGAGCGCGTGCCCACGCCACGCGGCGAGCAGGAACTGCAGATTTCCGCCGTTGTCGACTGCAAACGCCGCGTCCGCGTCGGGTGCGGCCTCGAGCGCACCGACCAGGGCAGCGATCGACTCGGCGCTGACGAACGGAAGATCGGCCGCGAGGGTCACGACGATCTCTGCGGTGGGGCGCGCGGACGCCAACGCGGCGACGGGCCCGCCACCGGGCGGAGACTCCTGAACCTGGACGACAGCGGGGTCGAGGCCGTGGCGGTGGGGGCCCACGACCGTGATGCGGGCGGCACCGGCCACCGCGGCGAGTGCCGTGTCGAGCATCGATCGGCCCGCGACCACGAGCGCGGGCTTGTCGACGCCACCCATCCGGGTCGCTCGCCCTCCCGCGACGATGACGGCCTCGGACCCGGACGCAGATTCGGACAGCGTGGACATGCCCTCATGCTGCCCGAGACCGCGCGACGATGCGCGTGCGCCGTCAGAAAGTGTGACGCGCTCGGTGCATATCGACCCGGTCACCGGTGACGGGCGTGCCCTCGGCCGCGAGTCGGGGCAACTGACGATGGGCGAGGTGGGCGACGGGTTTGCCGGACGCCGGGACCACCCGGTGCCAGGACAGGTCGGAACTGTCGGTCCGCATGATCCACCCGACGGTGCGGGGGCTGGACAGCCCCGCCGCGTCGGCGATGTCGCCGTAAGTTGCCACGAACCCGGGGGGAATCGACGCGACCAGCGTGCGTACGTGCTCGATCTGAGTGTCTGTCGTCACCATACCTACAACACTTTCCTGACCAATTCGGCCGTACTCGCGGGCATCGCCTGGTCGATCATATGGTCGCAGTCGAGTTCGAGCATCGTCAGATGCGGTCCGAGACGCTCGGCCAGCGCTGCTCGGAACTCGTCCGAGGTATATGCGGGAAGAACCCTGCCCGCACGTGCAAGGACCGTGGGGACGTGGCTGGGCGGCAGCACGAACTCACGTGCGAGTTCGCCCCACGACGCCACCAATGCAGGCACGCAGTAACGCCAATTCACCCGGCCGGAATCGAGTGCGACCAGGTGTTCCGAGATCTCGGCATCGAGAAGCTCCGGGGCCACCTGGCCCCAGTCGCCGTGTACCTTCTCCGAACGAGCCTCGGCCGCATCCGTGTAATCGGGAAAGCGCACGGTGAGATCTGCGATCTCGAGTAGTCGGTCGGGCGGCAGCGCGATCGCAGGATCGAGTAGAACGAGCGCTCGGACGCGGTCGGGTTCGGCGGCGGCGAGGTGGAGTGCCAGTGCGCCACCGAACGAATGTCCGACCACCGTGACGGGCTCGCCGGTGTGCGTGTCGAGAACACCCAGCAGATCGTGGACGTGGGATTCGAAATTCCACGGCGGCTCCCACGGCGACCGGCCGTGGCCCCGCAGATCCGGCGCGATCACGCGGAGATCCGGAAGATGCCGCTCGGCCAGGTTCTGCCAGCGTCTGCCGTGACCGGTCAGGCCGTGCAGGGCCAGCATCGGAGGGCCGTCGGAAGGGCCGAACAGATGTGTGTGGAGGGGCGATGCGGAGGCGCTCACCTCGTTCACTATGGCATCCCGGGTACGGCCACGGGCGACCGAGGCGGTGCGCCGCCCTGTCGGACCTGTCTGCTGGGATGTCGATATGACCGACGCCGATCTCCGTACCGGACTGCGGGGCGCACCCGAGCGCCCGCGCCGCCCGGCCGCGCGGCTCGTCCGGCGGCCGGAGGACACGTCCACGGCCCGGCAGTGGCCGCAGGATGTCCAACAGGTCTTCGCCGACGCTCCGCCGGCTTCGCAATGGCGGCCATGGCAGGTCCTCGGTGGTCCGGGCACGGGGAAGACGTCCCTGCTCGTGGATCTTGCGGTGCATCGCATCGCGTCGGGGGCCCAACCCGACTCGGTGCTCGTGCTCACCCACTCTCGGCGTGCCGCCACCGCGGTGCGAGAGGCGATCACCGCGGGACTGCTCAGTGCCGGTGCGGCGACCGACCCACGTGCCACTCGCGAGCCGCTCGTCCGCACGGTCCACTCCTATGCGTTCGCTGTGCTGCGCTTGCAGGCTTCCGCCCACGGGAATCCTCCCCCGCGGTTGATCACGGGTGCCGAGCAGGACGCCGTTCTGCGTGAGCTGTTGCGCGGCGACATCGACGACGGCGCGACGATGTGGCCGGAGCGTCTCCGGCCCGCACTCGGCATGACCGGTTTCGCCGTGGAACTGCGAGATCTGATGTTGCGGGCCAACGAGCGCGGTCTGGGCCCCGAAGACCTCGTCGAGCTCGGTGAACGCCGTGAACGCCCCGAATGGGTGGCGGCCGGGTTGTTCGCGCAGCGGTACGAGCAGGTGATGCTCTTGCGCGGAGCCGTAGGGCTCGAAGCTCCTGAAGCCACGGCTCCGGCACTCGACGCCGCAGAACTCGTTGGCGCGGCGCTGGCGGCGTTCGCGACCGATCCCGAGTTGCTTGCGGGGGAGCGCAGTCGCATCCGGCATCTCCTCGTCGACGACGCCCAGCACCTCGATCCACAGGCCGCGCACCTCGTGCGAGTCGTCGGCGCAGGTACACGTACGAGCACGATCGCCGGAGACCCGGATCAGAGCGTGTTCACCTTCCGCGGAGCCGACCCGGAGTTCCTCACCGGGCTTGCCGAGCACGATCCGCAGCGACGCATCATCCTGGACACCGATTTCCGTGAAGCAGCGGAAATCGCGTCCGTCACGGGCGCGATAGCCGGACGCCTTCCCGGCCTTCCGCCGCACCGCGGGGCCTCGGTACCCGGGGCTGCCGTCTCCGGCGAGAGTGTGCAGCTGCCCGATCCGACCGGCACATCGGGTCAGGTGCGCGTGGCGGTGATGTCGTCCCAGGCCAAGGAAGCTGCCGTCGTCGCCGATGCCCTGCGACGTGCCCATCTGATCGACGGGGTGCCGTGGTCGAAGATGGCCGTGATCGTCCGATCCGTTCCGCGCGTGCTCGCGCCACTTCGCCGCGCACTTCTCGCAGCCGGTGTGCCGATGACCACTGCTGCATCCGAACTGCCGCTTGCCAGGCAGCACAGCGTCGCGGGGATGCTGCTGGTGTTGCGGGCGGTCTCCGAGCGCCGCTTCGGTCCCGAGGAAGCGCTCGCGTTGCTGTCGGGCCCGGTCGGTGGCGCCGAGCCGGTCGCGCTGCGTCGGCTCCGGCGCGGATTGCGTCGGGCCGAACTCGCATCCGAGGGCGACCGGGACTCCGCCGAGCTCCTCCGGACCCTGCTCGTCGAAGATTCCGCCGAATCCGACCGTCTGATGCGGGGCCTGACCGACGTGGAGGCCGCTCCGCTGAAACGGGTGCTGTCGGTGGTGGCCGAGGCGCGATCGGCGTTGCTGCGCGGCGGTGGTCTGGAGGACGTGTTGTGGGCGGCGTGGCAGGCGACAGGCCTCGAACGGCGCTGGGTAGCGGCGTCCGCGCGCGGCGGTCCGGTGGGTGCGCAGGCCGACCGCGACCTCGACGCCGTGGTGGCGCTGTTCGACGCGGCGGCCGACTACGTAGACCGGCTCCCGCGCGCCCAGATCTCCGGATTCGTCGACTACCTCACCGAACAGGAGATCCCGGGCACGGTGCGCAGCCGTGCCGCAGCAGAATCCGAGGCCGTCACCATCTCGAGCGCGCACTCTGCGGCGGGACGGGAGTGGGACGTCGTCGTGGTCGCCGGCGTGCAGGAAGGGTTGTGGCCGAGCCTGCGCGCGCGTGGCACCTTGCTCGGTATCGAAGCGCTCATCGACGCGGTGTCCGGCGCCGACGGAGGCGACGGCAGCAGCACCCGGCTCTCGCGTACAGCGCCTCTCCTCGCCGACGAGCGGCGGTTGTTCCTCGTCGCCTGCAGTCGTGCCCGCACGCGCCTTGTCGTCACCGCGGTCGACTCGGTCGGCGGCGACACCGAACTCGTACGGTCGAGGTTCGTCGACGAACTCCTCGGGTCCGACGACCAGAGCGTCTCCGACGAGCCGCGCGTGCCCGACGAAGTGCGCACGCGAGTGCTCGCGTTGCCCACGCTCGTCGCGGAATTGCGTTCCGTCGTGTGCGATCCGGTGCTCGCCCAGCACGAACCCGACCGCGTGCATCGTGCCGCCGTTCAACTCGCCCGGCTCGCTCGCGCAGGCGTGCAAGGGGCTCACCCCGAAAAGTGGTATGGCACAGCAGATCCGAGTACCGCCTTGTCGCTGTGGGAACCGGATGATGCGGTACGCCTGTCGCCCTCCACCGTCGAACAGCTCGTCACGTGCCCGCTGCGCTGGATGTTCGAGCGACACGGCGGATCCGACGGCGAGAATTCGCACGCGGTCACGGGCACTCTCGTGCACACCCTCGTCCAGGCGCTCGCGGGACGAATCCCTCCGGAACGGATCGATCAGGCGCTCGAGAACGCCTGGAGTTCCGTCGACCTCGGTTCCGACTGGTATGCGCGTCGCGAACTCGAACGAACGCGCAGAATGCTCGACACCTTCTCGACCTGGCTGCAGGGAACCCGCAGCGAACTCGAGGAAGTAGGCGTCGAGGTCACCGTCGACGGCGTGATCGAACCTCGTGAGGCGGGCGCGCCTCGCGTCCGGCTTCGTGGGCGCATCGACCGGCTCGAACGCGACCCCGAGGGCCGCCCCGTGGTGGTCGACGTCAAGACTGCGAAGAATCCCGTGTCGAAGGACGCCGCGCGCGACCACGCGCAGTTGGCGACCTATCAGGTGGCAGTCGCCGAGGGTGCCGTCGAGGGCGAGCCGGCCGCGACGCCGGGCGGGGCGCGATTGGTCTTCGTGGCCAAGCCTCACAACAAGGAAGGGGCTACTCAGCGGGTTCAGCCACCCCTCGACGAGGAAGGACTCGAGCACTGGCGCGGCGTGATCCACGAAGCGGCGGCCGCGACCCGCGGGCCGCAATTCCTGGCGCAGGTCAACGACGGGTGCCGGCATTGTCCGGTCCAATCGAGTTGTCCCGCCCACGATGAAGGCAGGCAGGTGACCGGATGAGCCCGGCCCGGGTGAGCGCGGAGCAACTTGCCGAGGCACTCGGCCAACCACCGCCGACCATCGAACAGACCGCTGTCATCGAGGCGTCGATGGGCCCGGCCCTCGTCGTGGCCGGCGCGGGGGCAGGCAAGACGGAAACCATGGCGGCGCGTGTTGTATGGCTCGTCGCGAACGGCTTCGTGGAGCCCGAACAGGTCCTCGGTCTGACCTTCACACGCAAGGCCGCGCAACAGCTGACCACCAGGATCCGTCGGCGGCTCGCGAAACTGGCCGGGTCACCGCTGGTCCGCGACCTCGACCCCACGGGCGGTCTTCGCAATCGGATCCTGGGCAGCGAACCAGAGGTCGGGACGTACCACGCATACGCGGGGCGCCTGCTGGGAGAGCACGGTCTGTTGCTGCCGATCGAGCCGTCGGCGGCGTTGCTCTCGGAAACCGAGCTGTGGCAGATCGCGCACCGGGTGGTCAGCGCCTGGGACGGCGAGCTCGACACCGATCGGAACCCCGCGTCGGTCACCGAAACCGTCCTCGCGCTGTCCGGGCAGCTCGCCGAGCACCTCGTCGATCCCGAACAGCTGGCCGAAGCGCATACCGAACTCGGCAAGCTGATCCACACCTTGCCGGGCGGGCCGGGACAAAGAGGTGGGCCGTCGAAGACGCTCCTCGGTTACCTCGAGACACAGGACGCCCGCGTGCAACTGCTCCCGCTGGTGCAGCGGCTCGCCGAAACCCTGCGCCGTGAAGGTGCGCTCGACTTCGGTAGTCAGATGTCGCTCGCGGCACGTGTTGCCCGGGATCATCCGGAAGTCGGGACAGGCGAACGCGAGCGATTCCGCGTGGTCCTGCTCGACGAGTATCAGGACACCGGACACGCTCAGCGGATCCTGCTGTCGGCGCTCTTCGGTGGTGGCCAGGACGGTGGTCTCGCCGTCACCGCAGTGGGGGATCCGATGCAGTCGATCTACGGGTGGCGTGGGGCGTCTGCCGCGAATCTTCCGCGCTTCGCGACCGATTTCGCACTCCCCGACGGCGAACCCGCACCGAAGCTGGAACTCCTGACCAGCTGGCGCAATCCGCCGGAGGCGCTCGAACTCGCCAACGTGTCGTCCGAGCCGCTGCGCGACCGCGGTGTCGCCGTGAGCAGATTGAGGCCACGTCCCGATGCGGTGCCCGGCGACGTGCGGATCGCGATGCACCCCGACGTCGACGCCGAGCGCAGGTGGGTGGCCGACCGGATCGAAGCCGAGTACGCGGCCGCGCGCGCCGAGAATGTTCCGCCGCCCACGGCAGCCGTACTGGTGCGCCGCAACGCCGACGCAGCACCGATAGCCGAGACGCTCCGTGCTCGCGGTTTGCCCGTCGAGGTGGTCGGCCTCGGTGGTCTTCTGCACACACCCGAAGTCGCCGACGTGCTTGCGATGCTGCGTCTGGCCGCAGACCCGATGGCAGGCAGTGCCGCCGTGCGGGTCCTGACCGGCGCGCGATGGCAGCTGGGCGCCGCGGATCTACGTGCTCTGTGGCGCAGAGCGCAGGAACTGGCGATCACCGGCCGGTATGGCGTCACCGGTGCCGTCACCGATCCAGACGCCCTCGATGACGCTCTCGACTCGGCATTGCCCGGCGAGTACGCCGACCAGGCCGGGCTGGCGGATGCGATCTCCGACCCAGGGCGGCCGGAACAGTATTCGAAATTCGGATTCGCGCGGATCACGGCGCTTGCCCGCGAACTCGCCTCGCTGCGCGAACGACTGGGGCAACCGCTGACCGAGCTCGTGGCCGAGGTCGAACGCGTCCTCGGGATCGGTATCGAGGCGCAGGCCCGGGTCGGCAGCCGCAGTGGAGTGGCAGGTCGCGAACACCTGGACGCCTTCGCCGACGTCGTTGCGTCCTTTGCCGGTCGCGGCCATGCGACATTGCCCGGTCTGCTCGCCTACCTGTCGGCAGCCGAGGAGATCGAACAGGGACTCACCCCGGGGGAGGTCGAGGTCGATCCCGAGCGGGTGCAGATCCTCACAGTGCATTCGGCCAAGGGTCTCGAATGGCAGGTAGTGGCCGTTCCACACGTGAGTACCGGAATCTTCCCGTCGACTACCGGACTGTCGACGTGGCTCGGCGCGCTCGCCGAACTCCCGCCCGGGCTCCGCGGCGACCGTGCTCAACCGGGTGACGAACCGGGTGGGAGCACCGACGGTGTACCCGTGCTCGATCTCGACGACGTGTCCGACCGCAAGATGGTCGAGAATGCGATCGTTGCCCACAAGGACGCACTCAAACGGCGCAAGCATGATGAGGACAGGAGACTGTTCTATGTTGCGCTGACCCGGACGGAGCGGGCGCTGTACGTGTCCGGACACCACTGGGCCGATACCGGGTCGGAGCCCAAGGGCCCGTCGGAGTTCCTCACAGAGCTGCATGCGCTGCTGACCGAACGCCCGGAACTCGGCGTCATCGATCAGTGGGAACCCGCACCCGAGCCGGGCACCGTCAATCCGATGACCGAGACGCCGCGCAGCGCTGTGTGGCCACGCGACCCCCTCGGATCGAGGCGCGCCGACGTCGAACGCGGTGCCGCGCTGGTCCTCGACGCAGTCGCCGCCGGCGAACCCGAGTCGCTCGACCAGCCCGACGACGACCCCGACGAGTGGGCGGCAGACGTCGATGCGCTGCTTGCGGAACGCGACCAGCGCGCTGAACGCGGCGCCGAAGTGGTGATGCCCGCGCAGCTGTCGGTCAGCCAGCTCGTGGATCTTGCCGCGGATCCGGACGCTCTCGCGGCACGCCTGCGCCGGCCCCTGCCGTTTCGGCCCAACCCGCTCGCGCGGCGGGGAACAGCGTTCCACGCTTGGCTCGAACGTCGCTTCGGTGCAACCCGGCTGCTCGACCTCGACGAACTGCCCGGCGCCGACGACGAAGGCGGCGACGAATCCGACTTCGACAGGTTGCAGGAAGCGTTCCTGCGGTCGCCATGGGCCGCCCGGAATCCGATCGAGGTCGAGGTGCCTTTCGAAACCTCTTTGGCGGGCACTGTGATCCGCGGCCGGATCGATGCGGTCTTCGAGGATCCGGACGGCGGATGGACGGTCATCGACTGGAAGACCGGCGCCGAACCGGACGCCGACAAGCTCGCCTCGGTGGGGATGCAGCTTGCTGCCTATCGGCTGGCCTGGGCGAGATTGATGGCGGCGAGGACCGCGCGTATCACCGGGCGCCCCGCCGACCTCCCTCTCGACAAGGTCCGTGCGGCATTCCACTATGTGAGGACGGGCCGGACGGTGGCGCCCGGCGATCTGCCCGGCTCAGACTTCCTCGAACGGCTCGTGCGGTCTGCCGGCGCCGAGAACAGGTGAGGGTGATGTCGACGTTCGTATTGTTGCCGGGCGCGGGCTCCGACTCGTGGTACTGGCATCGGGTGGTGCCGTTGCTCGCGCAGCGCGGACACACGGCGATGCCGGTCGACCTTCCGTACGGCGACGATCAGGCCGATCAGCGCACCTATGCTGACATCGTGGTCGCCGCGATCAGAGATGCCGAGCGACCGCTGATCGTCGTGGGACAGTCGATGTCGGCGTTCACCGCAGTCCTCGTCGCCGAGCGTGTTCCCCTCGACGAACTGGTCCTGGTGGCGCCGATGATCCCGGCACCCGGCGAGTCGCCCGGACTGTGGTGGGGCAACGTCGGGCACGAGGAGGCCAAGCGCACCCAGGACGTCCTCGACGGACGCGATCCCGCCACGGCACCCGACCCTCTGGAATTGTTTTTCCATGATGTGCCCGTGGAGCTGCGCGACCAAGCGTTCGCGCGTGAGGAGAGTCGGTTGTCGGACAACGCTTTCGAACCGCAGTGGGAGGCGGAGGGTTGGCCCGACGTGCCGGTGAGAGTGATCGCCGGGCGCCACGACCGGCTCTTTCCGCTTCCGTTCCTCACAAGGTTGGCCAACGAGAGGCTCGGCGTCGAACCGGAGACTGTCGACAGCGGACATCTGCCTGCACTCGTGTGTCCGTCGGAGCTCACCGAACTCCTGCTGGCGCGCCGTTAGGAGGAGGTCACCACCGGGCGGTACGCCGGACCTTCAACGCTTCGGTGACAAGGGGGATCTGCAGGGGAAGACGGGCCACGGCCACGGCCTTCGCTGCGGGGGAGACGCGCTTGCTGCGAAGCCAGCTCATCGCCATCTGCACGTTCGCGGGGAACACTGCGACGAACAACGCCGCGGCGAGGGTGCCACCGAGCCGGCGGGTGCGGGGGACCGCCAGCGTCGTCGCGACGGCCAGCTCGGCGACACCCGATGCGTAGGTGTAGTGACGAGCCTCGCCCGGCAACTGTTTCGGCACGATGCCGTCGAACGGCGCGGGCAGGACGAAGTGCATGACACCGGCGCCGGTGAGGAGCGCGGCAAGCCGCAGCGCGGGGCCGCGGGAACGTTGCGTGGACATGCACGCCACACTAGTGCCCGGCGCGTAGGCTGCCGTTCTGGCCGGTACGACACACCGGGCCGGCCGATGCTCCCCGACAGGCATTCGAGATTCAGTGATGGAGGCTCCGCGTGCGTAATCACACCGTCGTGATCGGCTACGGCACCAAGGGGCATACTGCCGTCGACGCGATGCTCGGCGACGGGGTCCCCCCGTCCGAGATCGTGGTGGTGGACACCGACCCGCGCGTGCTCGAAGCCGCCGAGCGGCAGGGTCTCGTCACGGTGCAGGGCTCGGCAACCAAGTCCGACGTGCTGCGACTCGCGGGTGTCCAGCACGCCGCCGCGGTCATCGTCGCAGCGAACCGCGACGACACCGCGGTCCTGGTGACTCTCAGCGCGCGCGAGATCGCGCCGAAGGCGAAGATCGTCGCAGCGATCCGCGAATCGGAGAACACCCACCTGATGCGACAGTCGGGTGCTGATTCGGTGGTGATCTCGTCGGAGACCGCGGGCCGGCTTCTCGGGATCGCCACGACCACACCGAACGTCGTCGAGATGATCGAAGATCTGCTGACGCCCGAGGCGGGTTTCGCGATCGCCGAACGTGATGTGGACGAGAGTGAAGTAGGGGGTTCGCCCCGTCATCTCAAGGACATCGTTCTCGCGGTGGTGCGCGACGGCCGCATGTGGAGGATCGGTTCTCCGGAAGTCGATGCGATCGAGCCCGGCGACAAGCTTCTGTATATCCGGCTGGTATCCGGTTCGGCTTCCGGCGCTATGCGTGGTTAGTGTTCACGGTGTGAGGGCTTTCGCATTGGGTGAGACACCGCTGTTGTCGCGCACCGTGGTCGAGCGTGCCGAGGAACTGCGATCCGACGTCGACGCGCTTCGTGCCGGATGGGCGACAGCGAAGCTCTTGCGGATCGATCGCCGTGGACAGGCCCCTGTGGACGGATCGGTTCTCGTGCTCGCCGATGCGATCGAACTGGGACACGAACCGGTTGCGGGCGCGGTCTTCCTCGGGATTCGCGACGGTGCGCACGTGTGGGCGGTCCGGGTCCTCGCGCAGACCGGTACGGTCGCCGACCTTCGCCGGGTCGGCGAAGATCTCGGTGATTCCGATGCCGATCTGATGGTCAGCGCAGTGGCGCTGCTGAACTGGCACGACCAGGCCGCGTTCAGCGCTGTCGACGGTTCCCCCAGTGAGCCCACGGTCGCCGGCTGGTCCCGGATCAGCACGGTCACCGGGCACGAGGAATTCCCCCGGACCGATCCGGCCATCATCTGTCTCGTCCACGACGGCGATGGCCGGGTCCTGCTTGCCCGCCAGCCGTCGTGGCCTGAGCGTCGTTTCTCCGTGCTTGCGGGTTTCGTCGAGGCAGGGGAGTCACTCGAAGCCTGCGTCGTTCGTGAGATCCGCGAAGAGGTCGGCGTCGACGTTCGTGACGTGCAGTATCTCGGTAGTCAGCCGTGGCCGTTCCCGCGCTCGCTGATGCTCGGTTTCTCCGCCGTGGCGGATCCGGAGCAGCGGGTCGAGTTTCTGGACGGTGAAATTGCGGAGGCGCGGTGGTTCACGCGCGAGGAGGTGCGCGCTGCGCTCGCTGCAGGAGACTGGGCGTCTTCCGAAGAGGCTCCGTTGTTGCTGCCCGGCTCGATCTCGATCGCGCGCGGCCTGATCTCCGGATGGGTCAACGGCTGATCACCGAACCGGTTCGTCGCATTCCGTCCAGCGCGATCTCGACGGTCCGGTCGGCGTAGTCGGGGGTCAGCGGACCGGTCCGGAACAGCCATCGCTGGGTCAGCGGCGAGAAGATCGCGTCGAGCGCGGCGTCGAGGTCGAGGTCGTCCGGAAGCTGACCGGCTTCCTGCGCCGACCGGAGCCGCTGCTTCTTGAGTTCTCGCGTCGGTGCCTCGAATCGCTTCAGGTACTCCTTCGCGAGTGCGTCGTCGGTCAGGACTGCGACGGTCAGCGCGCGGAGGGGCTTTTCGAAGGTGGGGTCGTGTAGTTCCTCGATCGTCGCGCGCATCACCGTTCGCAGGTCCGCGGTGAGATCGCCGGTGTCGGGCAGACCCGGCGAATCCTCATGTCCCTCAACGGTGTGCTTGCGCAGGAATGCGTCGAGCAGCACCGACCCCTTGGATGACCACCACCGGTAGATCGTTTGCTTTCCGACTCCCGCGCGTGCGGCGATCGCTTCGATGGACAGGCGGGCGTAGCCGACTTCGGCGACGAGTTCGACGGCCGCATCGAGGATGGCGGTGTGTGAGGCGGCGTTGCGTCGTGAGCGGTTCGGTTCGAGGGAAGGCATAGCGTGATCATACGTTTGACGAGACGAGACGGACCGTCTTGACGCGAATGCGGGAAGGAGCTACGGTGTGAATCACAACGAGACGGACCGTCTCGTCTTGACTGGAGGGCGCAGATGACACGATTCGATTCAGGGGAGCGCGTGTGGTTCGTCACCGGAGCGAGCCGCGGGCTCGGCCGGGCATTCGTCGACGAAGCGCTCGCCGCAGGGGATCGTGTGGTCGCGGTTTCTCGCGGGATCGGGACCGTTGCCGATCTCGACGACGACAGGGTGCTCCGGCTTCCCACGGACGTCACAGACCGCGCCGCGGTCTTCGAGGCGGTCGATGCCGGGGTCGCACATTTCGGTCGCATCGACATCGCGATCAACAATGCCGGAACGATGTGGTCCGGATTCGTCGAGGAATTCGACGAAGCGCAGGTGCGCGCGCAGATGGAGACCAACTTCTTCGGAGCGCTGTGGGTCGGTCAGGCGGTCGCGGGTGTCATGAGGCGTCAGCGGGGCGGTCACCTCGTGCAGATCTCGAGCATCGGCGGCGTCGTGACCGGACCGACCTCGGGAATCTACAGCGCCAGCAAGTTCGCACTCGAAGGTGCGAGTGAGGCACTTGCGGCGGAACTCGCGGGCTTCGGCGTCGATGTCACCATCGTCGAACCCGGCGGATACTGGACCGATCTCTACACGGGTATGGGGTTCACCGAACCGTGCGCCGACTACGCGCAGCTCCGCGCCGACATCACCGAACAGTTCGCCGATACCGCCATCGACAGTGAACCGGCGCTCGCGGCAAAGGCGATCAGTGCACTCGTGGACAGTGATGAGCCGCCTTTGCGTCTCATTCTCGGTAGCGCGGTGCTCGACGCTGCCATCGATGCAGCGCAACGGCGCATCGATACCTGGTCGGCATGGGAGGCGGTGAGCCGGGCTGCGGAGTCGGCCGTTCCGGCTCCCGGTGAACGACTGCCGACCGAATGAGCCGGGCGGTGCAGGTCCTCGCTCGGCGCTGCCCGCTCGACTCTGCGGGCGTTACAGACCCAGTGCCCGCTTGACGGCGGACAGCGGCGGATTCGTCGCGGTGGTGCCGTCCGCGTACTTCACCGTCGGGACGACGTGATTGCCGTCGTTGACACTTCCGACGAACTCGGCGGCCGCGGGATCGGACTCGATATCGATCTCGGCGTAAGCGATACCGTTCTCGTCGAGTTGCTTCTTCAGTCGCTTGCAGTAGCCGCACCACGTGGTGGAGTAGATGGTCAGCGGAGGCGTGTCGGTCGATGTCCTATCGAGGGTCGTCATGACGGCGACAACGTCGTATGAGCACCGATCTGTTCCGGATTCTGCGAAATGTGTTCCCCGACACAGGCGGCGCTCACGGTGATGACGCCGGTGGGTCGCGATGTCGGTCGGCACTGCCATGATGGGGGCCATGCGTGTGGAAGCGGCGGTGGACGGTCTCGACCCGGAACAGGCAGCAGCAGTCCTCGCACCCCGAGGTCCGGTGTGCGTTCTCGCAGGCGCGGGTACCGGCAAGACGCGCACCATCACACGCCGGATCGCCCACCTCGTCTCCGACGGCCATGTTTCGGCCGGGCAGGTCCTCGCTGTGACCTTCACGGCGCGCGCCGCGGGCGAGATGCGTTCGCGCCTCCGGGAGCTCGGTGTCGGCGGGGCGGGCCCTCAGGTACAGGCGCGCACCTTCCACGCCGCCGCCCTTCGGCAACTGCGTTACTTCTGGCCGCAGGTCGTCGGCGACATCCCATGGCACCTCCTCGACCGCAAGTTCGCGGTGGTGTCGCAGGCAGCGCACCGCGCTGGTTTTGCGACCGACACCGACACGGTCCGCGACCTCCTGTCCGAGATCGAATGGGCGAAAGGGTCACTCCACGCGCCTGAGGACTACCCCGCGGCCGCAGCCCGGGCACGCCGTGAGCCACCCGCCGACGCCGAGCGGGTCGCGAAGGTCTACGCAGGATACGAATCGCTCAAGAACCGGGGCGAAGACGGCATCTATCTCGACTTCGACGATCTGTTGCTACAGACTGCCGGCGCTCTCGAAGGAAACACGACGGTGGCGGAGGAGTTTCGCGACCGGTATCGCTGCTTCGTCGTCGACGAATACCAGGACGTCACTCCGTTGCAGCAGCGCGTGCTCGATGCATGGCTCGGCGACCGGGACGATCTGACGGTGGTCGGCGACGCCAACCAGACGATCTATTCGTTCACGGGAGCGTCGCCCAAGTATCTGCTCGACTTCTCCCGGCGCTTCCCCGAGGCCACCATGGTCCGGCTCGAGCGCGACTATCGATCCACTCCGCAAGTCGTGGACCTTGCGAATCGGGTGATCGGTCAAGCTCGGGGCCGGATCGCCGGGACCAGGCTCCAGCTGATCGGACAGCGTCCCGCGGGGCCCGAACCGGTCTTCGCCGAGTACGACGACGAGCCCGCCGAAGCGAAAGCTGTCGCGAAGGCCATCGCCAGGCTGCTGCGTGAGGGTGTGCCGGCATCCGAGATCGCCGTCCTGTATCGGATCAACGCTCAGTCCGAGGCCTACGAGCAGGCATTCACAGAGACCGGCATTCCCTATCAGGTTCGCGGAGGCGAAGGGTTCTTCCAGCGTGCCGAGGTGCGCCAGGCCGTGAACGCCCTGCGCCAGACCGCGGCTCGCGACGATCTGCCCGAGGACGCGGATCGCGGAACCAACCTCGTGAATCTGGTCCGGGCTACCCTCGTTCCGCTCGGGCTGACAGACTCCGAACCCTCCGGTACCCAGGCGCGCGAGAGGTGGGCCTCGCTCACCGCTCTCGCCCAGCTCACCGAGGAACTCCTCGAACACGAGCCGGACCTCACTCTCGCGAGCCTGCTGCGCGATCTTGCGGCACGGGCCGAAGCAAGGCAGCCACCGACCGTACAGGGCGTGACCCTCGCGTCGTTGCATGCGGCGAAGGGGCTCGAGTGGGATGCCGTGTTCCTCGTCGGGCTCACCGACGGCATGTTGCCGATCACGCACGTCACCGGCGACAAGGACACCGCACCCGACGACGCCGGACTCGAGGAGGAACGTCGGCTGCTGTATGTGGGTGTGACGCGCGCGCGTGTGCATCTGCAGCTCTCGTGGGCGTTGTCGCGTACCGAGGGTGGGCGGAAGACCCGGCGCCGATCACGATTCCTGCTGGGGTTGATCCCCGACAGTTCGCCGGCATCGAAGATCATCGAACCGGCACCGTCGAAAAGGAAGCGGCCGCAATGCCGGGTCTGTGGCAAGCCGTTGATGACGTCGACGTCCACGAAACTCGGCCGGTGCGAAGGGTGCCCATCGAACCTCGACGAGGACTTGCTGGTGGCATTGAAGGACTGGCGACGCGACCGGTCCAAGGAACTCTCGGTTCCTGCTTATGTGGTGTTCACCGACAACACGTTGGTCGCGATCGCAGAACAACAACCCGCCGACAATCGGGCGCTCGTCGCCATCCCGGGGATCGGCGCGAGGAAACTCGAACAGTTCGGGGCCGACGTACTCGCACTCGTGCGCGGTGAGCGGGCAGGCGACACCCTCGATCTGTAGGACTCGAGTCGGGACCCGGCCGGCTCATCCTGTCTGCAGCGCAGGGGCGATCGTGGTGCTCCACGCTTCGCGGAGCTGATCTTCGAACAGCGCCCACGTGTGCGCGCCGGTGTCGCGCAACGACACCGTCGCGGGGACACCCGCTGCTTCGAGCGCATCGACGAACATGGTGGTGCACCGGTGGACGAGTGCTTCGACGACCATCCCGCCGATCGGCGGTATCGCGCCTTCCGGGATCCGGTCCACGACACCGACGGCACCGCGTGATGCGCTGACATACACGGCGGTGCCTGCCAGTTTCGCGGCGTTGGACGCGGGGTCGTGTGCGCGCCACTCGCGGCTGCCGGGAGGGCCCCACATGTTGAGCGGATTGTTCAGTCCGCTGGCGATCATGGTCGAGATACCCACGCTGGCAAGGAGGTTGCTCGGTGCAGGGCATCCGCTGAACGATGCCGCAGCCTGGTACAGATCGGGCGCCTGGATCGCCAGATCGAGAGCGGGCCCACCGCTCATCGACAACCCCGCGACTGCGTTCAGTCCGGTCCCGCCGAACTCGCGGTCGATCACGCCGGGCAGTTCCCGAGTCAGATACGTCTCCCACATATTGATGCCGAGGATCGGATCGGAGCTTCCCCAATCGGTGTAGAAGCTGAAACGTCCGCCGATCGGCAGCACGACGGTCACGTTCTTGTCAGCGAAGAACGCGGGCACCTGTGAGTTGTTCATCCAGCCGACTCCGTCCTCACCGCCGAGAGCACCGTTGAGCAGGTACAACGTAGGTAGCGAGCCGCCGTGTGCGGGCCGGAGAACGTCGTTGGAGATCACCCGATTCATTGCGGGCGAGTAGACGTCGACGACGGTGTGGGTGGGGGAGATCTCCCGGGTCTCCACCACGTGTGGAGCGATATCCGACACCGCGCTGGCTCCAGGCGGCTGTGGTTCCGCGGTTGGCTGAGCCGCGGCGAGCCCGCCGAACCCGATGCTCGAGGCCAGTACTGTAACCGACGACGCAGACAACACACGTAACATTGACCTCACGCACAACTTCCGCATCAACCGATCGTCGCATTCGACAGGAGCGCGGGGGTTGCGTGACGGTGTTCGGTCGGTTGCAATACGGTCTCGGCCGGCTCTCGGTCATCGATCTGCAGTTCGGCGACCCGAAGTCCTGTCAGCAGGCACAGAGGCAGAAGTAGTGGCCCGCCGGGTCACGGAATACGCGAAACGTCGGGGCTGTCGATGGGCCGAGAACACGGGTGGCGCCGAGGCCGAGTGCAACTCCCTCGGCCTCGTCGAGATTCGGAACGCTGAAGTCGAGGTGGGCGCGAACACCTTCCTCCGGCCATCGTCGTGGAACGAAGTCGGGGGCGAGTTGGAATGCGATCGCGGTGCTGTCGTCACGGGCAAGCTCGAACCAGTCGTCGCGGTCTTTCACGAGCCGCCAGCCGAGCAGGTCGCGATAGAAATCGGCGAGGGCGCGCGGGTCGGGGCAATCGAGCACTGGGATGAATCTCGTCGTCGCGAGTGTCATGCGTCCACCGTAACCGCCGCGGAGGTGTGAAACCGCAGGTAGAAAATAACTTGTGTCATCCATGGGGACGTCACTACTGTGGATGACGATGTCACGGGAGAGCCCGTGCACGAACCATGGCAGGAGGTAGCACCGATGCTCGGCTTCACAGCGCTCGCACTCATCGCTGCCGCCGCCGGCGCAGCCGACGTGGCTGCTCCGCGCGCCCGTCGTGTGCGTGCCGCAGCTGTTTCGTCCGTGGTCAGGGGTCTGCCCGAGGTTCGCCTCCGGTAGACGATTCCGATTCCAGGCCACGGACCCCGCCCAGCGGACCGTGGCCTCACTGCTTTTCGGCCGGGTTCGCACCGCATTCAATCCGAACCATCGAAAAGGAGCTCTCGTGCCGAGCGACACCCTGTCGACCGCCCCGCACGATTCCGACCAAGAGACCGGTGCACGTGCCGGGATCCTGCCGTGCCACAACTACGACCCGGACCTGTGGTTCGCGGACACACCCGCTGACCTCGAACGCGCCAAGGCACTGTGTTCCGCATGTCCCGTGCGTTCGCGGTGTCTCGCAGCCGCTCTCGACCGCGAGGAACCCTGGGGAGTATGGGGCGGCGAGATCCTCGACCGCGGCGCGATCGTCGCACGTAAGCGTCCTCGCGGGCGTCCCCGCAAGCATCCCGTCGTCACCGATCCGGAGAAGGAATTGGTGTGTGCATGACCGCCCTGGGCGGGCGAGGCGTCCGGCCTCGCCCGCCCAGGCCGGTCACTCGTCGACGAACCCCGGCAGCCACTCGGTGAGTATTCGCATGTAGGGCGCGTACGCGTCGAGTTGAGCGCAGATCCCCACCGAGCCCAACAGGACCCGGAAGACACTGAGATACTCCGGCGGAAGATTCAACGTGCGGGCGGTCCGGAACTGAGGACCGGAGAAGTCGGTGGCCACACCCGCGACCTGCTGCAACCACGATCGGGTGAAGTGGAACGACTCTGTCCGGATGGGGTCGGTGAACGGGCGGAGATAGTCCGCGATCTCCCGGTCCGTCACGGTCCGGCCGGGCAACACGAACTTGTTGTCGTACAGCAGTTGCGTCAGCTCGTCGAACCGCTCGTCGAGGGCGAGCCGGACCATCCGGCCCAATACCGGCGGGAAACCATCCGGCATCGCGGCGGTGGCGCCGAAATCGATGACGCCGAGCCGTCCGTCGTCGAGCAACATGAAGTTGCCCGGGTGCGGATCGCTGTGCAGCATCCCCACTCGCGACGGGGAGGAGAAGTGGAACTCGGCGAGCAGAGCGCCCGCGCGATTGCGTTGCTCCTGTGTCCCGCCGGTGATGATCGAGGACAAGGGGGTAGCGGAAAGCCATTCGGTGACAGTGACTTTGGGTGCGCTTGCGACCACGCGAGGTACGAAGAACTGGGGGTCGTCGTCGAAGGCCTTCGAGAACGCACGCTGATTGTCGGCCTCGATGCGGTAGTCGAGCTCCTCCTCGGTGCGCGCCGAGAGTTCGTCGAGGATCGCGCGGACGTCGGTGCCCGGCATCACGGTCGAGAACAGGCTCGCGAACCGCGACAGGGTCTTGAGGTCTGCGCGCAGCGCCTCGTCGGCGCCCGGGTACTGCACCTTCACCGCAACCTTCCGCCCGTCGGACCACACCGCCCGATGCACCTGACCGATGCTGGCCGACGCGGTCGGCACATCGTCGAACGAGGTGAAGCGTTCGCGCCACTTGGTGCCGAGCTGCTGGTCGAGTACGTGGTGCACGGCCTTTGCGGGCAGCGGTGGCGCCTCCGCCTGGAGTTTGGTGAGGGCCTCTCGATACGGTTCGGCGAGTTCCTCGGGGACCGCAGCCTCCATCACGCTGAGCGCTTGCCCGAGCTTCATGGCGCCACCCTTGAGCTCGCCGAGCACGGTGAACAGCTGCTCCGCGGCCTTCGCCGCCATCTCGGCGTCGATCTCGTCGCGATCGCCCCCTGCCAGACGCCTACCGAAGCCCATCGCGGCGCGTCCCGCGATCCCCAACGGAATGCTCGCGAGTTTGGCGGTGCGGGAAGAGCTTTTGCGAGGGATGTCGGCCACGCACACCATCATGCCTGACCGGCCCCACATCATCTTCCACCCGGGGCGGTCACATCGAACACTCGCAGTCGGGGTGACGGAACCAGCGGCGCTTCGACAGCCGGAACGACGACAGATCGATCTCCACGGTGTGATCGGCCACAGCGAGCGGCAGGGACCCGGCAAGAATTACATCGAGCTCGGCCAGTGCGATGGCAGCGGTGGCGAGAACCACCGCGCGATCCGCGTGACCGGGCCGGTCCCACAGCTGGGCGGCGAGAACGGGCCACGATGGATCGAGATCCGTGCGGGTCAGGTCAGCGCACCGTAAGCAACTCGTGCTGCCAGGGACGACGAATGGACCGACGATTCCGCGCCCGTCCCGTGTGCGGACCACAAGATGCGGGACCCGGTGCTGCATGAGGTCGCGCACAACGAGCGGATCGGGCACCTGGATATCGGCGAGGACCACGCACGCGAGACCCTCCTGGAGACGTTCGTCGCCGGTGTATCTACCCGACCGGGACCATTTGGTGTCCCGCAACGACAGCTGCGCGCACAGTGCATCGGCGAGCGGGCCATCGCCGTAGAGCCTGATCCGATGCGGAGGCGTCGGGGCGACACGGGTCTTGGCCGATGCCGACCCTCGGACGAGTCCGGTTGCCACTAGATCGTCGAGCAACAACCGGACGCCGGCGGCATCGGCGCCTCGCTCGACTGCGGTCTCGACGAGTTCGTCGTCCGTGTGCGCACCGTCCAGCAACTGCAGGACGGTCCGCACATCGAATTCGTCGAGACCCTCGGGCGGCACGATGACGCGACCGGTCTCGGGTCCCCATCCCACCTGCACGCGACCGTCGGCGCGTCTCAACACCAGTAGTGCGGGATCGAACGAAAGGGCGGTGTCGCTACCGGTGTCAACCTGCGCTTGGGCACGAACGGAACTGGTCATACCGGGAAGCATCGCAGCCGCGGTGCTCCGGCCGAGGGCAGATCACCGAGTTATCCACAGGGCTGAACGCCTGTGACCAGAGCAAAGAGGTCTCAGTTCGACGCGTCGGGATTCTCGTCGTCCGAATTTTCGTCGCGTTCGGCCTTCTCGCGTTCCATGGTCGCCTTCAGCTGCGCGATGGGATCGTCGAATGCATCGGTTCCGCCCCCGATCACCCGGTCGACGAACGCGGTGGGATTGTCGAGGTCGGAGGAATCCGGAAGCAGGTCGGGGTGTGCCCAGACCTTGTCGCGTGCGTCGGCACCCGCATCGGTGGTGAGGCGTCGCCACAGCGTCGCGGCCTCCCGCAGCTTCCGAGGCCGGAGTTCGAGGCCCACCAACGACGCAAAGGTCTGCTCTGCGGGACCACCCGTTGCGCGTCGACGGCGGAGAGTCTCGCTCAGCGCTGCGACCCCGGGGAGGCGATCACCGAGAGCGTCGGAGACGACTATCTCTACCCAGCCTTCGACCAGCGCGAGCATCGTCTCCAGCCGCTCGAGCGCGGCCTTCTGTTCCGGCGTGGTCTGAGGTTCGAACGCGCCCTGGCCCAGGAGCTCCTGGATCTTCGACGGGTCGGTCAGCGCCGCCGGATCGATGCCCTGCGCAAGATCCTCGATCGCCGAGAAATCCATCTTGATTCCGCGCGCGTATTCCTCGACCGCACCGAGCAAGCGCTGGCGCAACCACGGCACATGACTGTAGAGCCGCTGGTGGGCGGATTCGCGTGCCGCAAGGAAGACCAGTACCTCCTGAGCCGGCTGTTCGAGACCCTCACCGAACGTTTCGATGGCCGCGGGCATCAGGGCCACCGTGCCTTCGGGACCGAGCGGGATACCGATGTCTGTCGAGGTCAGCACTTCCTTCGAAAGCTGACCCAGCGCCTGGCCGAGTTGCGAGCCGAAAGCGATGCCTCCCATCTGGGCGAACATGCCCATCATCGGCCCGACCATTGCTCGGGCCTCCTCGGGAAGACCCTGCGCCATCATGCCGTTGACCTGCTCCGCGATCGGATCGGCGAGGCGCTTCCATGTGTCGAGTGTGTTGTCGAGCCAGTCGACCGGCGTCCATGCGACGGCCTTCGTGGCGCCGGCGGGGAGTGTGGTCGCGGCGTCGAGCCACAATTCTGCGAGGCGCGCAGCGTCGCGCACAGCGTCCGTCGCGCCCGCCGACACGGGGGTCACCGATCCGATCTGCTGACGGGCCAGCTTGGTGGCCACGTCGTAGTTGACCGGACCGGACTCACCTGTACCCATAGCGCTGCCCATGCCACTGAGCATCTGGCCGAACTGGCTCAGCATCTGCCCGAACTGGGACGGATCGAAGCCCTGCGCACCGAACGGGTTGTCGCCGCCGCTGCCGGGAACTCCGAAACCGAACGGGAATCCGCCCTCGGAGCCGCTTGCACCGCCGTCGGACCCCCCGTCCTTCTTGCGGTCGGGATCGTCGTCGGGGTTGGAGAATCCGAAGGGGGTGTCGCTCATACCGTCAACGGTACAAGGGGACGGAGTCGGAAACGGCCGGTGTGGTCACGCTGAACGCGAACAGCGCGCGCCCGCTACCCTGGCCGGGTGAATCGACGCTTCGTGCTGCCCCTTGCCGTTCTGCTCCCGGTATTGGTCCTCGCGGTGCTGGCATTCAATGTGCGTGTGCCCTATGTTGCGCTCGGTCCGGGGCCGACCTTCGACACGCTCGGCGAGGTCGAGGGGACACCGGTCATCGAAATCGAGGGTGTCGAATCCGACCCCACTACCGGCGAACTGGTCATGACCACGGTGGGGGTCACCGACAACCTCACGCTCGCCCAGACGGTCCTGGCCTGGTTCAGCGGACGCTACGGTCTCGCGCCGCGCGAACAGGTGTACCCGCCGACGCGTAGCAAGGACGAGGTCAAGGCGGCAGATCACGCACAGTTCGCGCAGTCCGAGCGGAGTGCCGAACTCGCTGCGCTCCACTATCTGGACATGCCCGTCACGCTCCGAGTTGCGCAGGTGGCCGATGACGCCCCGGCAACGGATCTGCTGCATGAAGGCGACCGAATCCTCGCAGTGGGCGGTGAGGTGGTCAGCACCGCCGGCCAGGTCCAGCGCGTGGTCGGCGACACCGCGCCGGGCAGTGATCTGGAGATCACGGTCGAACGGGACGGCGTCGAGGAGATTGTTCCCGTCACGGTGGGGGGACGCCCCAGCGACCCCGACAAGGGCTTTCTCGGAATCGGCACCGAGGAACTCCCGGATGTCCCGTTCTCCGTCACGTTCAACCTCGCCGACGTCGGTGGTCCGTCGGCGGGCCTGATGTTCAGCCTCGCCCTCGTCGACAAACTCAGCGAGGGCGAACTCAACGGTGGAAAGCACGTCGCAGGTACCGGCACCATCGATTCCGACGGTGTCGTGGGGCCGATCGGCGGCATCACCCACAAGTTGACCGCGGCCGCCGAGGGCGGCGCCGAGTTCTTCCTGGTTCCGGCCGACAACTGCGCCGAAGCGCTGTCCGACACGCCCGACGGTATCCGGCTGATCGAGGTGGAAACGCTCGACGGTGCAATCGACGCACTCGAGGCCGTCACCTCCGGAGGCGACGCGCCCACCTGCGGCTGATTCCCGGTGACCGGGTGTGGCCGGGGTGCCCCGCTCAGTCGTCCTCGCCCGCCTCGAGCGTCGCATACAACGCTTCGACGACATTCGGCGCGAGGTCGTCGGCGACTCGCAGTTCGGCGCCCGCGAACGGATCGTCGTCGGTGGGGCGCAGCTCGAGCAGGCTCATCGACGGGCCGTCGCGTAGCACCGCCGAGATCAGACGCGCCTCGCGGCGATCCGGGTGCGCATGTGCTGCGCCGAGGGCGGCATCGTCGGCAGCATGTCTGTCGGCGAGCAGGGGGACGAGCGCCTCATCCAGGTCGGTTTCCGCGGCAGGGGGGAGCACGACGATCTCTTGCACCAGCGCACAGCCGGATACCGAAGCCGGCCAGCTTGTGGTCGCGAGGAACTCCTCCAGTGCGGGACTGCCGCCCTCGATGTCGTCGGGCAGCAGATCCTGGACGACCGGCGTGTACTGGTGGCCGTCGTCGAGTTGGTCGCTGAGGGTCGGCTCCGCGGCTGCGAGCAAGGCAGTGGGGACGAGGGCGAACATCACCGGAGGTCGGTCCCAGCCCTCCGCATCGACGAAATCGATGATCTCGTGGACGGCATGTGAGAGCGCATCGGGGGAAGGAACAGGAAGGTGATCGTTCACATGCCTATCCTGACATCCGGAAGACCCGGATGTGTCCACCGGAGCGGTGGGTGCACCCGCGGCGCGCGGTTTCCGTAGAGTAGGGCGAAACGGTCACCGGGTTGTGACACGAGGTGGAGACGGCGCGGATCACCGCGTCGCCGTACGAGTTGGGAGCGTGGCACGTGGGCATGAGGCCCCCGACCGGAGTACCGAGTCTGTCGAAGCGGAGCAAAGCTCTGTTGATTCTCGCCTTGGTGGTGGCCGTGCTGCTGCTTCTCGGCCCGAGAATCCTGGATACCTATACCAATTGGCTGTGGTTCGGCTCCGTCGATTTCCGCGGCGTGTACGTCAAAGTTCTCCTGACGCGAGTTGTGCTGTTCTTCGTCGTCGGCCTTTTTGTTGCGGCGGTGCTGTGGCTTGCACTGTTCCTTGCCTACCGATCGCGTCCGGTGTTCGTGCCGACAGCCGGTCCCGGTGATCCGATCGCGCGGTATCGCACGACGGTCATGACCCGGATGCGCGCCTTCGGGCTCGGTATTCCGATCGGCATCGGCGTGTTGTCCGGCCTCATCGCCCAGTCGAGCTGGGTGACGGTCCAGATGTTCTTCAACGGGGGATCGTTCGGCACCACCGACCCCCAGTTCGGCTTGGACGTCGGGTTCTACGCGTTCGACCTGCCGTTCTTCCGTTTCGTCCTCAACTGGTTGTTCGTCGCGATCATCCTGTCGTTCTTCGCGAGTCTGGTCACCCACTACATCTTCGGCGGAATCCGCCTCGCGGGGCGGGGCGGTAGTGGTGGCCACATCTCCAATGCAGCTCGGATTCAGCTGGCAGTCCTTGCAGGCCTGTTCGTCGCTTTCAAAGCGGTGGCCTACTGGTTGGACCGGTACGAACTGCTGTGGAGCGGCCGGAAGGAACCCACGTTCAGCGGCGCAGGTTTCACCGACATCAATGCAGTTCTGCCCGGCAAGCTGATCCTGATGGCGATCGCCATCATCTGTGCGATCGCGTTCTTCGCGGCGATCGTGTTCCGCGATCTGCGGATCCCCGCTCTTGCAACGGCGCTTCTGGTGCTGTCGTCGATTCTCGTCGGCGCGATCTACCCGCTCATGGTCGAGCAGTTCTCCGTCCGGCCGAACGCCGCCGACAAGGAACGCGAGTACATCGAACGGAACATCGCGGCCACGCGTGAGGCATACGGGATCACCGACGACAAGGTCACGTATGAGGACTATCCCGGGGTAGGCACCGTCTCTCCCGAAGAGGTTCCCGCCGACATCACGACGATCGCGAACACCCGACTACTCGACCCGAATGTGCTCCCACGTACGTTTACTCAGCAGACTCAGCTCAAGAACTTCTACGGCTACCCCGAGTCTCTCGATATCGACCGTTACGAGGTCGACGGTCGTGTCGAGGACTACATCGTCGCCGCACGTGAGTTGTCTCCGACAAGCCTGACCGGGAACCAGACCGACTGGATCAACCGCCACACCGTGTACACCCACGGCAACGGTCTGGTCGCCGCTCCTGCGAATCGGGTCAACGCCGCCGCCAGTACCTCGGCGGAAGAAGCTGCGAACAGCAACAGCGGCTACCCGGTCTATATGATCAGCGACCTCGCCTCGCAGGCGGCAGGCAACCAGGTCATCCCCGTCGAACAGCCGCGCATCTACTTCGGTGAGGTGATCGCCGAGGCCGATCCCGATTACGCGATCGTCGGTGGTAGTGAGGGCGCAGCACCGCGCGAGTACGACACCGACACCGAGACCTACACCTACACCGGTGAGGGCGGCGTCGATATCGGCAACTGGATCAACCGGTTCGCATTCGCCGCGACATATGCCGAGCGCAATATCCTCTTCTCCAGCGCGATCGGTGGCGACTCGAAGATTCTGTACAACCGCGACCCCCGCGACCGCGTAACCAAGGTTGCGCCGTGGCTCACCGCCGACGGCGACGCCTACCCGGCAGCAGTGGATGGCCGCATCGTGTGGATCGTCGACGCGTACACCACGCTCGACAACTATCCGTATGCCCAGCGCAGCTCGCTCGAAGGTCTCCTCGAGGACAGCATCGATCAGAACACCGGACGTCTGCTGCCTCGCAAGGAAGTCTCGTACATTCGCAATTCGGTGAAAGCGACCGTCGACGCGTACGACGGCACGGTCACGCTCTACCAGGTCGACGAGCAGGATCCCGTTCTCAATGCCTGGATGGGGGTCTTCCCGGATGCAGTGACTGCGCAGGATCAGATCTCCGACGAGCTCCGCTCGCACTTCCGCTACCCGGAGGATCTGTTCAAGGTTCAGCGGGAGATGCTCGCCAAGTACCACGTCGACGAGCCGCTCGAGTTCTTCACCAACAACGCGTTCTGGTCGGTCCCGGCAGACCCGACGGTGGACACCACCGCCAATCAGCCGCCGTACTACCTGTTGATGGGTGATGAGGAGACCGCCGACGCCAGATTCCGGTTGACGTCCGCGATGGTGGGCTACAACCGTCAGTTCCTGTCTGCGTACATCTCGGTGGAGGCAGATCCGGAGAACTACGGGCAGTTCACGATCCTGCAACTACCGACCGATACGCAGACCTTCGGTCCGGAGCAGACACAGAACGCGATGATCTCCGACACTCGTGTCGCCTCCGAGCGGACGCTGCTCGAAAGATCCAACCGGATCCAGTACGGCAACCTGCTCACGTTGCCGATTGCCGAGGGCGGCATCCTGTACGTCCAGCCGATGTACACCGAGCGCAACCCGACAGCGGGCAGTACATCGACGTTCCCGCAGCTCTCGCGTGTGCTGGTCAGCTACCGTGAGCCGGGTTCGGGCGGCGGCGTGCGGATCGGTTACGCACCGACCCTGGCTGCGGCCTTGGATCAGGTGTTCGGTCCAGGTGTAGGCGACGTCGCGACGGCTCCCGGTGGGTCAGCGGTGTCGAGCGCTGAGGTCGAGGACGATACTCGCTCCGAGACGGTCGAGGGTGCGGTGCCCGACGAAGGTCAGCAACCGGAACCGGGATCGCCCCCGGTGGCGGTGCCACCGGCAAGCCGTGAGGCTGCGGTGACCGAACTGGATTCGGCGCTCGATGAGCTCGCGAACGCGCAGCGCAGTGGCGACTTCGACGCCTACGGCAATGCCCTCGCGCGGGTGCAGCGTGCGGTCGAGAGCTACCAGTCGAGTGGCGGCTGATCACCGGCTCTGACGCACCGTGGCGCAAGGCCACATGCCTCGACGAGGTCCCGCCCATGGGCGGGACCTCGTCGTTGATCGGGCAGTGTCGTCGATCGGCAGTGTCAGAGTCCGGCGATGCTGACGAGCTGTGAGAACTGTGCGTCGAAGCCCTGCTGCGCGGCGAGATCGCCCGCAGCGTCGATGGCCTGCTGGACCTCGACCGGGAGAGCCGGCACCTCGGCGATGGGGGCATCGGGTAGGACCGGGGCGCCAGGCGCCTCCGGTGCGGGTGCCGCCGGTGCGCTCTCAGTGGTCAGGTACTGGCCGCAGGTGGGCCACGCACCTGGGCCCTGGGTCTGCAGCGTGTTCTCGGCGACCCGGATCTGCTCCGCCTTCGAGGCGTGGGCCGCGTTCCCGGTACCGCCGTTGGCCTCCCAGGTGCTCTGTGAGAACTGCAGGCCGCCGTAGTACCCGTTTCCGGTGTTGATCGCCCAGTTGCCACCGCTTTCGCACTGCGCGACACCGTCCCAGTTGTGGGGTGCAGCAGACGCCGTCCCGGCGGCGAGGCCGAGCGGAACGGCGGCGAGTGCGCCGGTCACGACGACGGTACGAAGGGCGCGCTTGGTCAACGGTGTGGTCATGCTGTGGGTCCTCTCCCGCTCGCGGCACCAGCACTTCCTCGACACTTCGTGTCGTGATGGGGTGTGCGGTGCTTCTACCCCTCCGAAGATCTTCGTAGGCACCGGTTCCCGCGGGGCAGACTCAGCGGCGGCGGTCCGGTGGTGGTTCGGTGGATTCGAACCGGGACCGACCGTACAAGGGGAGCGGGGGAGGCGTCATCCGGCAGATTTCCTCGACTCATGTCCAGAATGTGAGATAGTCCGGCGTGTTCCCGCAGGTCATGAGCAAAAATTACACTCTCGTCACAAAGATGTTATTCATCCGTTATGTGTTGGGGATCATGAGCAAAAAGTGACCGGGGTCACCAGATTGGACTTCAAAACCTCGGTGGCTCAGGCGATTTGCCTTTCGTTTCCCCGCTCGTGTAACTTTGTTCTTGCAACGCGGGGTGGAGCAGCTCGGTAGCTCGCTGGGCTCATAACCCAGAGGTCGCAGGTTCAAATCCTGTCCCCGCTACCACGAAGATCGAGGTCGGACATTGTCCGGCCTCGATCTTTTTTGGCTGTTGACCCCCGGCGATTGGGTCAGCGATAGAAGAGCTCGAGGATTGGGGTCGTGCGCGACTACGGCAGAGCCCGAGTGTCGACTCCAGCTGCCGACGCCACTCCTGCAGCTCGAACCATGCCTGACGCGACGACCCGATGAAGATGAAGACGGAGCCGACGAGCAGCCAGACGACGGGATTCATGGTGTGATCAGCCTATTGTGAGCGCGCGTCCATTTCTTCGAGTACTCGACGGAGGAGCTTGCCGGTCGCATTGCGGGGGAGTCGGTCGACGAACACCACGTCGCGCGGCACTTTGTAGCGGGCGAGATTGGACCTGACGAATGTCTTGATCTCGTCGGCGGTGGGCTGGGAATCGGGGTCCGGCACCACGAAGGCCCGCAGCCGGTGACCGAAATCGGGATCGGGAACACCGACGACAGCCACATCGAGTACATCCTCGCGTTCGGCCAGCACGTTCTCCACCTCGAGCGGGTACACGTTCTCTCCGCCGGAGACGATCATGTCGTCGTCGCGGCCGTCGACGAACAGATAGCCCTGCTCGTCCCAGTGCCCGACGTCGCCGGTGGAGAGCAGGCCGCCGATGCGTTCCTTGTCGCGGCCGTCGGTGTAGCCCGCGAAGCTCAGTCCGCTCTTGACGAAGATCCTGCCGACCTCGCCCGGTGCGGTGATGCGGCCACCGTCGTCGTCGAACAGTTCGACGTGGCAGGTCACCGGTGCACGACCCGCGGTCCCCGGTGCGCGACGAAGGTCCTCGGGCGTTGCGACGGTCACGACCGCGCATTCGGTCGAGCCGTACAGGTTGTGGAGGACGTCGCCGAACGACTCTCGGGTGCGGCGACAGATGTCGGGAGACAGTGCCGCGCCGGCCGAAAAGATGATGCGCAGGCTCGACGTGTCGAACTCGGCGATCGTCGCCGCGCCCAGCGCAAGTATGCGCTGGAGCATGGTGGGTACGACGACCAGGACGTTCCCGCGGTGGGCCTCGATCGCGCGCAGGGTATCGATCGGGGAGAATCGGCGCACCATCACGACCGTCTGCCCGAGTGCCAGCGCGAGCGCCAGCTGCGAGACACCGGTTCCGTGGAAGGCCGGTGCCGCCATCACCATCGTCTGTCCTTCACGCAACGGGACACGGTCGACGAACTGCGCAGAGGCCAGTGGTGACGTGCGGGCGCGGGGGGCGCCCTTGGGCGTACCGGTGGTGCCGCTCGTGAGCAGGACGAAGCCGCCGAAGCTCTCGGGCGGAGGAACGGCGGAGCGGTCGAAACCCGCGGCGGCGGAGTCGAGCGTGGGAATCCCCTGAACGGGATTGTCCTGCCACGAGAGATATCTTCGGACATCGGCGGGAAGCGCTGCGGCGACGGCCGCGAACTCCGAATCGAACACGAAGGCCGACACCTTCTCTCGGACCGCGACCTCGACGAGTTGCCGCGGCGCGAACCCGGTGTTCATCATCACAAGTCGCGCGCCCAGTTTTGCGGCAGCGACCATCGTCAGCACCAGACCCCGGTGGTTGCGGGCCATCACGCCCACAATGGATCCGGGTGTCAACCCGTCGGACTTCCATGCGCGGACCAGCGCGTTCGAAGCCGCGTCGAGTTCTATGTACGTGACATCGCCGCGTTCGTCGGAGATCGCCGTGGCGTCGAGGCCTCGGCTGGCGTGTGAATGTACCGCGCCGGCGAAGGGGCCGTACTTCCTGGCGGCGGCCATTGTCGCGAGGCTTCGGTCGATGCGCGGGAAATGCAACAGGCCGCTGCGTCGCATGACCGCGAGAGCGCCGAGACTGTCGGTGATCTGCCGCATGCTCGTGCGACCCCCGGTGAGTCGTTCCAGAACGTCCTGCTCGGACAAGGGGCCCCCTCCGCTGCGGTGAATTTCACCACACGGTAGCGGCGCCGGGGTCCCTCGTGAGGGGAAATGTCGGGATCTCGAGAGCCCCGACAAGGCGAAACCCTCGCCTCACTCGAGTGCGGCGAGGGTCTCCCTGCCTCCCCTGAAGAGAACTCCGAGCAGCTGTAGCAGGGTCTACGGCAGCGCGGTCACTTCAGCTCGGAAGACGACTTTCCGAGCACACGACGGGCCACGATCAGCTGCTGGATCTGCTGCGTGCCTTCGAAGATGTCGAGGATCTTGCTGTCGCGGGCCCACTTCTCGAGCAGCGGGCGCTGCGAGTACCCGTAGGTGCCGGCGAGTTCGACGGCCTTGAGCGAGACCGCGGTACCCGTACGACCGGCCTTCGCCTTCGAAATCGACGCCTCGAGCGAGTTGGGCTTCTTGTTGTCGGCCATCCACGTCGCCCGCAGGGCGAGCAGATACGCGGCTTCCCAGTCGGCTTCGAGTGCGAGGAACTCGGCGGCAGCGGCGTGCTGATTGTTCGCCGGAGTGTCGTAACTGACCTCCACCCCGGCCTCCGACAGAATGCTCCTCAGTTCCTCGAGTGCTGCGCGACCGAGACCGATCGCCATGCCTGCGACGATCGGGCGGGTGTTGTCGAAGGTCTGCATGACCCCGGCGAAGCCCTGCTCGACGTTGACCTCGGGCGAACCGAGGATGTTGTCCTTGGGAATGCGGCAGTCCTGCAGCAGTAGTACCGCAGTATCGGAGGCCTTGATGCCGAGCTTGTGCTCGAGCCGCGCGACGCTCAATCCGGGCGCATCGCGGGGCACGACGAACGACTTGATCGCCGCCCGGCCCTTCGACTTGTCCACCGATGCCCAGACGACGACGTGTGAAGAGCGCTCGCCGGAAGTGACGAAGATCTTCTCGCCGTTGAGGACCCACTCGTCGCCGTCGAGAACGGCAGTGGTGGTGACCGCGGCCGAGTCGGATCCGAAGCTGGGTTCGGTGATCGCCATCGAGGCCCACACCTTGCCGAATCGTTCGAGTTGCTCGTCGGTCGCCACCGCGGCGATAGCCGAGTTGCCGAGGCCCTGGTAGGGGATGGACAACGTCAATCCAACGTCGCCCCAACAGGTTTCGATGACATTGAGAAGGCCGGCCATGTTTCCGCCGTTGGCGTTGTCGTCATCGGACTCCTTCGCCTTGCCTTCGCGGCCGAGCGTCGCGCCCGCTGCGCCCTGGCCGGAATCGTTGAGTGCCTCGACCATTGCCGCCATAGTGTCGAGCTCGACGGGATACTCGTGTTCCGCGAGGTCGTACTTGCGAGAGACGGGTCGGAAGATCTGGGCGGCGACCTGGTGGGCCTGATTCGCGGAAGCCTTGAGCTTCTTGGGAAGTTCGAGATTGATCATCACAGGTTCCTTGTGTATGTCAGGGCCGCTCAGACGAGGACGATGCCCTCGGCGACGCCGATGGCGCGCAGGTCGCGGTACCAACGCTCGACGGGATGTTCCTTGGTGAAGCCGTGGCCGCCGAGTAGCTGGACGCCGTCGAGACCGATCTGCATTCCCTTGTCCGTCGCCAGCTTGCGGGCGAGCGCTGCCTCACGAGCGAACGACAGACCCTGCTCGGCGCGGGCTGCGCCGCGGAGGGTGACGAGACGGAGGCCGTCGAGTTCGATCTTGATGTTCGCGACCATGAACGCGACCGCCTGGCGGTGGCTGATCGGCTCACCGAATGCCTCGCGCTCGTTGACGTACGGCACCACGTAGTCGAGTACGGCCTGCCCGGTGCCGATGGCGAGCGACGCCCAGCCGAGGCGCGACAACCGGACCGCGTCGGCGTACTGCTCCGCACGAACGTCCGGGTTCTCGTCGCCGAGTAGCGCGGACTGCGGCACGGCGACATCCTCGAGCAGGAGGCGGCCGAGGCCGGCGGCGCGCAGGCCCATGCTGGGATCGGCCTCGATGACGACACCCTTGCTTTTGGCCTCGACAATGAAGAACGAGGGCTTGCCGTCGAGTTCCGCTGCCACGATGAACAGTTCAGCGCTACCGGCCGCCGGGACGAGGGCCTTGACCCCGTTGAGCCGGTACCCGCTCGGGGATCGCGTGGCCTTCGTGTGCAGCGCGAACGGATCGAACAGTGCGCGGGGCTCTGCGATGACGACGGATGCCTGCGGAACGTCCTCGCCGGCGAATGCGGGCAGGTAGGTCTTCTGCTGGTCGTCGGTGCCCCACTCGGTCAGTGCTACGGCGACGCCGCTCGGCGCGAGGATCGGCAGCGCCAGGCCCATATCGCCATGGGCGAGGGCTTCGGCGACGAGGCTGTTGGTGACCACTCCACGCTCGGCGGCGGCGCCGTCGAACGCTTCGGGCACGTTGACGAGCGTGATGCCGAGCTCGGCGGCGCGGGCGAGCAGGTCGGCGGGTGCGGCTGCAGCTTCGTCGGCGTCGTGCGCCGCCGGACGCAGAATCTCGGCGGCGAAGTCGCGCACAGTTTCCGAGATCATCTGTTGATCGTCGGTAGGGGTGAGGTCGAAGTAGTCGGCGTTCTTCGCGGCGGCGAGACGCTCGGGGCCGTTGCCGCCGGACACCTTCTTGAACGTGCGGGTCGCGGCGCCGAGGGTCTTGAATCCGGTCTTGGTGGACTCGTACGTGACCCGGTCGATCGTCTGCCGGAAGTTGTAGCGGTCGGCGAGTTCGGACCCGGTGATCCGCGTGAGCACGCGCATCGCTGCTCCCATGGCGTCCCGCTTGATCGGGTTGAGGCCGACTGCGGACGTGTCTCGGGGGGTGTTCCGGGCCACACTGTCTTGCTTGCTCATGATCACCAGAAGTTTCTTGTATCGGAGCGGACAGAGATCAATCTTACTCCTGAGTAAGGTATGTGTCTACTCTCGAGTAAGTTCCCGGCTGTCCGGGCAGGACGACACTGCCCGCGCCGCAGGTGAAATGCAGCGCGGGCAGTGTCGGGTGGGCATCAGGACTTCAGTCGGCTCAGGACCTCGTCGTGGAGTGCACCGTTCGTCGCGATCGCACTTCCCCCGTGTGGTCCTGCCCTGCCGTCGAGATTCGTGAACACCCCGCCCGCTTCGCGGACGAGCACATCGAGCGCTGCCAGATCCCAGAGCGACACCTCGGGTTCGAGCGCGATCTCGAGCGCGCCCTCCGCCAAGAGGCAGTAGGAGAAGAAGTCGCCGTAGGCGCGCACGCGCCACACCTCGTCCGTCAGATCGACGAACCGCTCACGAATGTTGCGGTCGTTCCAGCCGGAGAGGCTCGAAAAGCTCAGCGACGCCGACGCGAGCGATCCGACCTCGGACACCGCGATGGCACGTGGTTCACCGCCGTCGTGCGAGGACCACGCGCCGGCCCCCGAACAGGCCCACCACCGGCGGTGCAGTGCCGGAGCGCTGACCACGCCGACAACCGGGACACCGTCGACGATCAGGGAGATGAGGCTCGCCCACACCGGCACACCCCGCACGAAGTTCTTGGTGCCGTCGATCGGATCGATCACCCATTGGCGGCCTTCGAAGACCGGATCGCCACCGAATTCCTCCCCGAGAATCGCGTCGCCGGGCCGCTCGGAGGAGAGTGTCTCCCGCACCAGGCGTTCCACCGCGAGATCGGCGTCGGAGACCGGTGTCAGGTCGGGTTTGTCGTCGACTTTCAGGTCCAGCGCGCGGAAACGGTCGCGGGTGAGGGCGTCTGCGGCGTCGGCGAGACGTAGTGCGAGTTCGAGATCGGCGGTGTAGTCGGTGGCCATGCGTCAGACGCTAGCCCCTAGCCGGTAGCCTAGAGAATCGTGCATCCCGATGTTTCCGCAGACCTGGCCGAGCTCGCGACGACCCTCCGGACGGTGGAGTCGGTTCTCGATGTGGAAGAGCTGCGCCGCCGTATCGACGAGCTCGAACATCAGGCGGCCGATCCCGACCTGTGGAACGACCAGGAGCATGCCCAGCAGGTCACCAGTCAGCTTTCCCATGCGCAGAGCGAACTGCGCCGCGTCGAAGAGCTACGCCAGCGACTGGAGGACCTCCCCGTGCTCTATGAGCTCGCCGAGGACGAAGAAGGCGAAGCGCAGGCAGCTGCGCTGGCCGACGCCGACTCCGAGCGCGAGACCCTGCGCGCCGACATCGAGGCGATGGAAGTGCGGACATTGCTGTCGGGCGAGTACGACCAACGTGATGCCCTCGTCAACATCCGTTCCGGTGCCGGCGGCGTCGACGCCGCGGACTGGGCCGAGATGCTCATGCGCATGTACATCCGGTGGGCCGACAAGCACGGCTACGGCGTCGAAGTGTACGACACCTCCTACGCCGAAGAAGCAGGCATCAAGTCGGCGACCTTCGCGATCAAGGCCCCTTACACCTACGGCACTCTGTCCGTCGAGATGGGCACGCACCGCCTCGTTCGAATCAGTCCGTTCGACAACCAGGGCCGACGCCAGACCTCGTTCGCCGAGGTCGAGGTGCTGCCGGTGGTCGAGACCACCGACCACATCGATATCGATGAGAACGACGTCCGCGTCGACGTCTACCGGTCGTCCGGCCCCGGCGGACAGTCGGTCAACACCACCGACTCCGCAGTCCGCCTCACACACGTGCCTACCGGCATCGTCGTCACCTGTCAGAACGAGAAGTCGCAGCTGCAGAACAAGGTGTCTGCGATGCGCGTCCTCCAGGCCAAACTCCTCGAGCGGAAGCGTCAGGAAGAGCGCGCCGAGATGGATGCCCTCAAGGGCGACGGCGGCAGCTCGTGGGGAAACCAGATGCGCTCCTATGTGCTGCACCCGTACCAGATGGTCAAGGACCTGCGCACCGAGTACGAAGTCAACAACCCGTCCTCGGTTCTCGATGGCGACATCGACGGCTTCCTCGAAGCCGGCATCCGCTGGCGGATGGGCGAGGAACAGAACGCGTGAGCCGGTAGGTCCGTGGCGGGCAGGATCCCGGCCCGGGTCCCTCTTCGAAGGAAAGAACGCTGTTTCCCACCGATGTCCTGCTGAACTGGGTCACCACCCGCGGACTGCTGATCGCTCTGACGATCCTCGGTGCCGTCATCATCGCCCGGTTCGTTTCGTGGACCGGCAGCCGGGTGACCCGGCGGATCGACGATCGCTACCGGCAGTCCGACGACCTCGTGCGCTCGGAGGCGACCAAGCATCGCCATTCGGTGGCACAGGTCGTGACGTGGATGGTGATCGCGTTCGTCTACATCGTTGCCGCGCTCAAGATTTTCGACTATCTCAGCCTGCCGATCGGTTCGCTCGTGGCACCGGCAACCGTTGTGGGTGCTGCTGTCGGTTTCGGCGCGCAGCGCATCGTGCAGGACATTCTCGCCGGCTTCTTCATCATCACCGAACGTCAGTACGGATTCGGTGACACCGTGCAGATCTCGGTCACAGGGTCGTCGGAGGACGCTGTAGGCACCGTGGAGGACGTCACCCTCAGGGTGACTCGGGTCCGCAGCGCTGCCGGCGAAGTGATCACAGTGCCGAACGGCCAGATCAACAAGGCCATCAACCTGTCGAAGGACTGGGCGCGCGCCGTAATCGACGTCCCGATTCCGGTCAGTGCCGATATCGGTGCGGTCAGTGACATCCTCCGTGATGTGGGCGTCGCCGCGTACAAGGAGCCGCGCGTGCGAGAACTCCTGCTCGACGAGCCGAGCGTGATGGGCGTCGAGAGCCTCGAGGTCGACCAGGTCAGCATGCGGATCGTCGCCCGAACTCTGCCGGGGAAGCAGTTCCAGGTTGGTCGTCTGCTCCGCGCCCGTATCGCCGGTGCCCTTCGTGCCAAGGGAATCACAGTGAGTCCGCAACTCGACACTGCAAGCGTCGTCGAACGATCGGGGGAACCGTGACCGACGACCAGCGATCGCACCGCATCCGGATCCCGGCTCATCTGCTCCACGGGCGCGTACGCACCAGCACCCTCGCGCTGTGCATTGTGTGGCTCGTCCTGTGGGCGGCATATCTGACTCTCAATCAGGACAAGAGCCAGGCCGACGGAACGGGAACTCCGCCCACCGGAGCAGTCATCATCTCCGAGACACCTTTCGTGCCGTACGTTCCACCCGCGTCGAGCACTGAACAGGCGCCTCCGACCACCACCACCGACGTTGCGCCCTCGTCCGAACCGACGACTGCCACGACGGCACCGGGCGACACGCCCGCCCCGACAACCGGTACGCGGCCACCCGAGACCACTACGACCGATGCGAATCCCTTCCGATTGCCGCAGATCCCGGGACTCCCAGGATTCGACGGGGAGTCGGGCACAGAACCGACCGGCGAGCCGGGGCAATAGGTCACCATCCGGTAACGGCTAGCATGGCGTCGTGATCCGCCTGGAAAATGTGTCCAAGTCCTACAAGACGTCGACCAGACCCGCATTGGACGGCGTGTCCGTCGAGGTGGACAAAGGCGAGTTCGTCTTCCTCATCGGCCCGTCCGGCTCCGGAAAGTCGACCTTCATGCGCCTCCTGCTGCGCGAGGACACGCCCACGAGTGGTGAGATCCATGTAGCGGATTTCCACGTCAACAAGTTGTCGGCGCGGCGGGTCCCGAAACTGCGCCAGAATCTCGGCTGCGTCTTCCAGGACTTCCGTCTGTTGCAGCGCAAGACCGTGGCGGAGAACATCTCGTTTGCGCTCGAGGTCATCGGCAAGCCCCGTTCCGTGATCGAACGGACCGTGCCCGAAGTCCTCGACCTCGTCGGATTGTCCGGCAAGGCGGGGCGCCTTCCCACCGAACTGTCCGGTGGTGAGCAGCAGCGTGTCGCGATCGCGCGCGCGTTCGTGAACCGGCCGCTGGTTCTGCTGGCGGACGAGCCCACCGGCAATCTCGATCCCGAGACCAGCCAGGACATCATGCTTCTGCTCGAACGGATCAATCGCACCGGCACCACGGTGCTCATGGCCACCCACGATCACCACATCGTGGACGCAATGCGTCGCCGCGTCGTCGAACTCGACCTGGGCCGGGTGGTCCGCGACGAAGCACGTGGTGTGTACGGCGTGGGTCGCTGACCCGGTCGCCCGTTCCGAGACCAGTCCATCCGGCAACCGAAGGACCTTGACTCCCATGCGCGTCAGCTTCCTGTTCAGCGAGGTCACCACCGGCCTGCGCCGCAACCTCACCATGACCGTTGCGATGATTCTCACCACCGCCATCTCGCTTGCGCTGTTCGGTGCGGGTCTGCTCGTCGTCCAGATGGCCGACAAGACGCAGAAGATCTTCCTCGACCGAGTAGAGATCCAAGTGTTCCTCACCGAGGACATTTCGTCGCTCGACCCGGAATGTGAACAGGAACTCTGCAGCACCCTGCGCACCGACCTCGAGAACACCGACGACGTGGTGTCCGTCCAGTACCTCAGTCGCGACGATGCGGTGGCAGACGCCACCGAGCGTGTCTTCGCGGACCAACCCGAATTGGCCGAGCTCGTCAGTCCCGAGAGTTTTCCCGCATCGTTCAAGGTGAAGATGTCGGATCCGTCGAGCTTCGCGATCATTCAGACCGATTTCGCGGAGCGGCCGGGTGTGGACAGCATCCTCAACCAGCAAGACCTGGTCGAGCGGTTGTTCGGTGTGCTCGGAGGCATCCGTAACGCGGCCTTCGCGATCGCGACCATCCAGGCCGTCGCGGCGATCCTGCTCATCGCCAACACCGTGCAGATTGCCGCTTTCACTCGCCGCACCGAGGTCGGCATCATGCGCCTGGTCGGTGCAACCCGCTGGTACACCCAGCTGCCGTTCCTCCTCGAAGCCGTCGTGGCCGCGATCGTCGGTGCAGCCCTTGCCATCGGCGGATTGTTCGCTGCCAAGTCGCTGTTCGTCGACGACATGCTCGCCGAGGTCTACGGCGCGAACATCGTTGCGAGAATCACCGACAGCGACATCCTGCTCGTCGCTCCCTTCCTCGTACTCGTCGGCGTGGGCATGGCGGCGATCACCGCGTACGCGACGTTGCGCTTGTACGTGCGTGAATAACGATTTGTGCGGGTTCCTATGCTGGACTGTGTTCCACTTCGCCCGATTTGAACCTGAAAGGCCTGCACGTGAAGGAAAAGGGCCGGAAGGTCATCGCCACGAACCGTAAGGCGCGGCACAACTACGCCATCCTCGATACGTACGAGGCGGGCATCGCGCTTGTCGGTACCGAGGTGAAGGCCCTACGGGAAGGGAAGGCGTCTCTCGTCGACGCGTTCGCGACGGTCGACGACGGGGAGGTATGGCTGCGCGGGTTGCACATCCCGGAGTACGGGCACGGCACCTGGACCAACCATGCTCCGCGTCGCACCCGCAAGCTGCTGCTGCACCGGCGGGAGATCGACGCGCTGGTCGGCAAGACCCGTGAGGGCAACCAGACGTTGGTTCCGCTCTCGATGTACTTCTCGGACGGCAAGGTCAAGGTCGAGTTGGCACTCGCCAAGGGCAAGCAGGACTACGACAAGCGGCAGGATCTTGCCCGTCGTACCGCCGAACGCGAGGTGACCCGCGAACTCGGCAGGCGGGTGAAAGGTATGCGCTGACCGCGGTCCTGTTGGCTCTCGTGGCCGCGGTCGGCTACGGAGTCAGCGATTTTCTCGGTGGTGTCGCTTCTCGGCGGGCCACCGCACTGTCGTTCGTCGTTGCCTCGTATCCGCTGTCGCTGGTGATCGTCCTTGTGATCGCACCGTTCGCGGGCGGTGACGTGACGGCGGAATCTCTGGTCTGGGGTGCCGCGTCGGGCCTGTTCGGTGGCTTCGCGGTGTGGTGGTTCTACCGTGCCCTCGCATCCGGCCCGATGTCGGTGGTATCGCCGGTGACTGCGCTGCTCGTAGCTGGAATCCCCGTTCTCGCGGGCCTCGTCACAGGGGAGCGTCCCGGGCCGCTCGCGGGGATCGGAATCGTCGTCGCGCTCGTGGCGGTCGTGCTCGTCAGCAGGGAGTCGCACGAGACCGTCGGTGGCGACAACCATCCGGCCTTCACCATTCGTGTCGCGGGACTCACCGCAGCGGGTGGTGTGGCGTTCGCACTCACGTTCATCTCGCTCGACCAGGTCCCCGATGGAACCGGTCTGTGGCCGCTGGTGTTCCAACGTCTCTCCGCGACCGCCGTCGTGTGGGCTGTTGCCGTGGCCGTGCGGCAGTTCACCGGTCCGCCACGGATGTTGTACCCGCATGTCGTCGCCGTCGCACTGCTCGACGTGGTGTCGAACGCCGCGATGATGTTCGCATTCCAGGGTGGGATGCTCTCGCTGGTGAGTGTCGTCGGAGCTCTGTATCCCGCGGCCACGGTGCTGCTGGCGCTCGTCGTGTTGGGAGAGCGACTCGGTCGCGGCCAGTACACAGGCATGGCGCTCGCGTGTGTGTCGGTCGCGATGATCACCTCCGCGACTTGAGCGCTCGACTCGGTCATCAGGGGTTGTGAGCGGCGTCATCCGGACAATCCTGGAAAAGGGAATGACATCGGGTGCGGGTGACGTTAATGTAGGTAGTCCTGCGAACGTCGCAGGCGCGTACGGGGCTGAACGGTTTCGACTACGTACGTTGAGTCAAGGGAAGCGTGTCGGTGCAGGCAAGAGACCACCGTAAGCGTCGCTGCAACCAATTAAGCGCCGATTCCAATCAGCGCGACTACGCTCTCGCTGCCTAAGTAGCGAAGCGTGTCTGTCAGTCCGATCTCGCCCTCGGGTCGGGTACTGGCATCAGCTAGAGGGCTCTACCTACCGGCTCGGTCACGGAGTCGGATGGGACATCAAACAGTGACTGGGATCGTCATCACGGCTTGTTCGCGAGACCGGGAGATCCAAGTAGAGGCATAGCGGACTGCACACGGAGAAGCCTTGGCAAGGCGGCGGAGGACCCGGGTTCGATTCCCGGCAGCTCCACCAACACGCACGAAGGCCCCGGACCGAATCACAGATTCGGTCCGGGGCCTTCGTCGTGTTCGCGGTCGGGTGCCGCCCGTCGCGGGCAAGATGGTCACCACACGCGTTCGACGAGGAGGACCCATGGCGCATGAACGAGCGGGGCGACCGGCAGCACCCGAGGATCTGGTCGACCTCGCGCATCTGGTGACTGCCTATTACACGGTCCGTCCGGACCCCGAGAACCCACTTCAGCAGGTGGCGTTCGGCACTTCAGGGCACCGTGGGTCGAGCCTCGACGCCGCCTTCAACGAGCAGCACATCCTCGCCACCACCCAGGCCATCGTCGAGTACCGCGCAGCACAGGGAACGACCGGGCCGCTGTTCCTCGGCCGCGACACGCACGCGTTGTCCGAGCCCGCGTGGACCACCGCGCTCGAGGTTCTGATCGCCAATGACGTCGACGTCGTGATCGATTCGCGTGATCGGTACACACCGACCCCGGCGGTCAGCCACGCGATCCTGCGCCACAACTCCGGCGCCGGTGTAGCTGCGGACGGAATCGTCGTGACCCCGTCACACAATCCGCCCCGCGACGGGGGTTTCAAATACAACCCGCCGCATGGCGGACCAGCCGACTCCGAGGCCACCTCTGCCGTCGCAGCCCGCGCCAACGAACTCCTCGCGGCGGGCCTCGCGGGCGTCAAGCGCGTACCGGCGGTCGCCGCACTTGCGGCGGCCGGCCGCTACGACTTCCTCGCCACCTACATCGACGATCTCCCGAACATCGTGGATCTCGACGCGATCCGGGGTGCGGGGGTGCGCATCGGAGCAGATCCGCTCGGTGGTGCGTCCGTCGACTACTGGGGCGAAATCGCCGACCGGCACCGCCTCGACCTCACCGTCGTCAACCCCCTCGTCGACGCCACATGGCGATTCATGACACTCGACACCGACGGCAAGATCCGGATGGACTGCTCGTCACCGAACGCGATGGCGTCGCTCATCGGTGCACGCCACAAATACGACCTTGCCACCGGCAACGACGCGGATGCGGACCGCCACGGCATCGTCACCCCCGACGGTGGTCTGCTCAACCCCAACCACTATCTGGCGGTGGCCATCGACTATCTCTTCCGGAACAGGCCGGGCTGGTCGGATGCAAGCAAGGTCGGCAAGACGCTCGTGAGCTCGTCGATGATCGATCGCGTCGCGGCCGGGCTGGGACGTGAGCTGCTCGAAGTGCCAGTGGGCTTCAAATGGTTCGTGCCGGGTCTGCTCGACGGGAGCCTCGGATTCGGGGGAGAAGAAAGCGCGGGTGCCTCCTTCCTGCGTCGCGACGGGTCGGTGTGGTCCACCGACAAGGACGGCATCGTGCTCGCGTTGCTGGCCGCCGAGATCACCGCGGTGACCGGTGCGACGCCCTCGCAGCGTTACACCCAGCTCGCCGGCCGGTACGGAGATCCGGCCTACGCGCGGGTCGACGCGCCGGCGACGCGAGAGCAGAAGGCGATCCTCGCGAAGCTGTCGTCCGAGCAGGTAAGCGCCACCGAGCTTGCGGGCGAGACGATCACCGCGACGCTCACCGAGGCACCAGGCAACGGCGCGGCGATAGGTGGGCTGAAGGTGACCACCGAGAACGCGTGGTTCGCGGCGCGTCCATCGGGCACCGAGGACGTGTACAAGATCTACGCCGAATCGTTCAACGGCCCCGAACATCTCGCTCAGGTCCAGGACGCGGCACGCGAACTGGTGTCGTCGGTATTGGGCTGACACACGGCGCACGTCGGGCTCGCACCGAGCACGGTCGTGCGCATCGCTAACATTGCCGCATCATGCGTACACGTGACGTGGCTCTGCCGCGGGAAATCTGGGTACTCGTCGCGGCGAGCTTCGTCATCGCCCTCGGCTTCGGTCTCGTCGCTCCCGCGTTGCCGCAATTCGCACGGAGCTTCGACGTCGGAATCACTGCGGCGACGGTGGTCATCTCGGCGTTCGCGTTCATGCGACTCGCATTTGCTCCGGCCAGCGGATTGCTCGTCCAGAAGCTCGGCGAGCGGCCGATCTACATCACCGGTGTTCTCATCGTCGCGGTCTCCACGGGCGCGGTCGCTTTCGCCCAGACCTATTGGCAGCTCCTGGTCTTCCGGGGGCTCGGCGGTATCGGCTCGACGATGTTCACCGTGGCTGCGCTGGGGCTGCTCGTGCGCATCGCTCCGCCCGATGCGCGTGGACGCGTGTCCGCGCTGTACGCGACGAGCTTTCTGCTCGGCAACATTGCAGGGCCGCTGCTCGGCGGGGCTCTCGTCGGCCTCGGCCTGCGAGCGCCTTTCCTCATCTACGCGGTCGCGCTGCTCGTGGCGGCCTCAGTGGTCTGGATCAGTCTTCGCAAGTCTCACCTCGCGCAACCGGCCTCGGCTGATGGCGCTCCCGTGATGAGGCTGCGCACCGCGCTCCTGTCGTCGACCTATCGCGCGGCGCTCACCTCGAACTTCGCCAACGGATGGGTGGTGTTCGGTGTCCGGGTGGCCATGGTCCCGCTGTTCGTCGTCGAAGCCCTGAACCAGAGCGAAGGCATCGCGGGCGTCGCACTGACCGCGTTCGCGGTGGGTAACGCGCTCGTGCTGGTCAAGTCCGGTGCATGGTCCGATAGATACGGACGGCGTCCGTTCGTGCTCACCGGGCTCGTCGTCTGCGGTGTGAGCACCGTCGTGATGGGCTTGTCCTCAGACCTCACGGTGTTCCTGATCACGTCTGCCGTGGCCGGCGTGGGATCCGGCCTGATCAACCCGTCGCAGCAGGCTGCGATCGCCGATGTGGTGGGCAGTAAAGCGCGCGGGGGACCAGTGCTCGCCACGTTCCAGATGACCTCGGACATCGGGGCAGTGGTCGGCCCGATCGCTGCAGGCATGATCGCTGAGCGCTGGTCCTATTCGGTGGCGTTCGGTGTGACGGGGGCGATCATGCTGGCGGCGGTGATTCCGTGGGCCTTTGCGCGGGCACCGCGTCAGGATGCGCCGGCGACCGAACCGGTCGTACAGAAGCCTGTGACCGGCGATACGGATCGCTGACCGGTGGGTCTGTAGTGTCGTGCCCGTGTGGATTCGTATCGTCTCCGCAGCGGCACGGCTCGGCCTCGCCGCGGTGTGGCTGATCTCCGGGTGGATCAAATTCGCCGATCCGACGCAGACCGTTGTCGCGGTGCGCGCATATCAACTTCTTCCTACCGACCTGGTGAGACCTGCGGCCGCGGCGCTTCCGATGGTCGAACTCGTCCTCGGGCTCCTGTTGCTGGTAGGGCTCGCGGTGCGGCCGGCGGCGGTGCTGTCCGGGGTGACGCTGGTTGTGCTCATCGGTGCGATCGTGTCGGCCTGGAGCCGAGGTCTGTCGATCGACTGCGGATGCTTCGGAGGTGGCGGCGTGGTGGAAGGGATCGACAGCGGAGACTATGCCCGCGAGATCGCCCGCGATGTCGGCTTCCTCGCGTTGTCGGTGTGGCTGGCCGTCTTTCCGCGCACGCCCCTTGCGCTCGGTCCGCATTCCAGGGTGGCTCTCAGGATGAACTCAGACCCCGGTGGCAAAGTGGAGCCGGACAATTCACCGATGAACGAAGGACAGCATTCGTGAGTGCGAAGAAGGTCAAGCCGGTCAAGTATTCGCCGGAGCCTACATCGAACACATCCACCTACATCCTCGGTGGTATCGCGGTCGTGATCATTGCGGTCCTCGTTATCGGAGGAGTGCTGTGGCAGTCGGGAAGCACCGACTCCCGCAATGACGGGTACGGCGCTGTCAGCAACGCTGCGGTCGACGTCACCCTCGACGACGACGGCACGATCCTGCTCGGCGTGCCGGACGCTGCTACCACCATCGACATCTTCGAAGACCCGATGTGCCCGTACTGCGCCGAACTCGAGCACAAGCACGGACAGGAACTGGCACAGGCGATCGACGAAGGCACTGTCGCGGTGCGGTACCACATCCTCGCGTTCCTCGACCGGCTGTCGAGCAGTGGCGATTACTCGACCCGAGCGGTCGCTGCGAACCAGTGTGTCGCGGAGACCGGTGACGCGATCGCATTCTCGGCCTTCCATGCCGCCCTGTTCTCTCCCGACAATCAGCCCGGGGAAGGCGGCGACAGCGATCACAGCAACGAGCAGCTCGCGCAGATGGCACGAGACGCCGGAGCCTCGGACGACGCAGTGTCCTGCATCGCGGACGGAGCCCGCGTCGAGCAGGCAACGGTGTCTGCGGAGGCCGGTCGGCAGCTTCTTGCCACCACAGGTGCAGCAGGAACCCCTGCCGTAATCCGCAGCGGAACCGTCATCGATGCGCTCGGCAACGACAATTGGGTGTCCGAACTCGCAGGCTGAAGGCGTCGGGCGGCGACGAGCGCTCGTGCTTGTCGCCGCCCTGACCAGGCGATTTGTTGGCTCAGAGAGCGATGGTGTAGTTTTTCTTTCAGCGCAAGGGGTCACCCCGGTGCGAAAAAGAATATGGGGCTATGGCGCAGCTGGTAGCGCACCACACTGGCAGTGTGGGGGTCAGGGGTTCGAGTCCCCTTAGCTCCACCGAGTGAATCCCCTCCGACATCATCGGAGGGGATTTCGCGCGCTCCGGGAACTACGAGGTCGCTGCGGCGGGCGTCATGATTCGGTACCGCACGGCTTCAGAGAAGGGCAACAACCCGTTTGGCGGTTGCTTTGGCCGATCCGGGGTTCTGCCCGGTCACAAGGTTGCCGTCGATGGCGGTGTAGGAGACGAAGGGCAGCTTGGCCTTCTCGTAGAGCGCGCCGCGTTCTTTGGCTCGTTCCTCGGCGTTGTAAGGGACAAGCTTGTCGACGCGAGCGAGGACTTCTTCGATCCAGGCGAAGCCGGTCATCTTCTTGCCTGCGATGAGGTAGGACCCGTCGGTGAGCCGGATGTTGAGCAGTCCGCAGTAGCCGTGGCAGACGGAGGAGACGATGCCGTCGCGCTCGTAGATCCCGCGGGCGATGCGTTGCAGTCCTTCGCTGTCGGGGAAGTCGTACATGACGGCGTGGCCACCGGTGAAGTAGATGGCGTCGTAGTCGGCGGAATCGACCTGGTCGGGGCGGAGTGTCTTCTCGAGCAGCGCCATTTTGGAGGGGGCGTTGCGCCAGGCCTTTGCGGTCTTGTCGTAGTTGGGGAACTTCAGGGAGCGCGGTTCGAGCGGTACGGCCCCACCGGCCGGGCTGACCAGGGTCTGCTCGAACCCTGCTTCGTCGAAGACGTGCCAGGCGTGGGTGAGCTCGGAGAGCCACAGTCCGGTCGGATGGTCGGCGTCGTCGTAGTGGCCTACGTTGGTGACGACGTTGAGGATGCGCTTGGGCATGGGCTGGTCCTTCGGGCGGAGGTGATGTCCGCTGGCTCTGGGTGATGCCAGGGCCGGAGGGCTTGTTCGGTGCGGGTGCTACTGCAGGGCCGTCTCGAGTGCGTCGATCGCTAGGTGCCGGGCGACGTTGGCGGCCTTGGTGTCGCGCAGACTGTCGAGGAGCAGGAAGTCGTGGACCATGCCTTGCACCCGCACCGAGGTGACGTCGACACCGGCCGCGCGCAGCTTGTTGGCGTACGACTCGCCCTCGTCGCGCAGCACGTCGGCCTCGTCGGTGATCACCAGCGTGGTCGGCAGGCCCTTCAAGTCCTCGAGCGTCGCCTGCAGCGGGGCGGCGTACTTCTCGGCCCGCTGAGCGGGGTCGGTGGTGTAGGCGTCCCAGAACCACTTCATCCCGTCGCGGGTGAGGTAGTAGCCCTCGGCGAACTGCAGGTAGGAGGGCGTATCGAAGTCGGCGTTGGTGACCGGGTAGAGGAGGACCTGGGCTTTGAGATCGATGCCGCCGCGGTCCTTGTTCATGAGGGCGAAGACCGTCGACATGCAGCCCCCGACCGACTCGCCGGTGACGGCGATGCGGGAGGAGTCCAGGCCGTGGTCGGCTCCGTGCGCAAGGACCCACAGGCCGACGGCGTAGTTCTGCTCGACCGGGGTGGGGTAGCCCTTCTCGGGTGCGCGATCGTAGACCGGGAACACTCCCGCTGCGCCGGCGCCGACGGCGAGTTCGCGAAATAGTCGATCGTGGGTGTACTCGTCGCCGAAAACCCAACCGGCGCCGTGGATGTAGAAGACCACCGGCAGCGATGCCACCACCGCAGCCGTCGAGGGCAGTGACATCGCCTACCTGACCGTCGGCCTGCCGATCGACTCCGAGCTGTGGGAGCAGCAATTCCCGGCGATGATGGCCAACACCATCGCCGCCTGCCGGAAGCACGGCACCAAGCTGGTGTTCTTCGACAACACCTACATGTACCCGCGCACCCACACGCCGCAGATCGAGGACACCGCATTTCAGCCGATCGGCCGCAAGGCGACCGTGCGGGCCAGGATCGCGAACATGCTTCTCGACGAGATGCGCGCCGGCACCATCGAGGCCGTCATCTGCCGCGCGCCGGAGTTCTACGGACCGGGCAAGACCAAGAGCCTCACCAACACGGCCATCTTCGAGCGGATCAAGCAGGGCAAGCGGCCCGTTGTCCCGATCAACGCCCACGCCCGGCGGAGCATCATCTGGACCCCGGACGCCAGCCGCGGGATGGGCCTGATCGGTAATACTCCCGACGCCTACGGCCAGACCTGGCACCTCCCGATCGACCCCGACCGCCTCACCTATTCGGAGATGATCGAGATCGCGTCCGACGTGATCGGCAGGAATATCCCCTACCACACCGTCCCGGAGGCGGCCTTCAAAGTTCTCGGCCTGTTCAACGCCTCGGTCAAGGAGGCGAACGAGCTGATGCCTCGCTATCGCCAGGACAACCTCTTCGACTCCTCGAAATTCGCAGCCCGTTTTCCCGGCTTCGACGTCACGACCTACCGCGATGGGATCGCCCGGATCCTCAACGGATAGCAGTTCGAGCCGGAGCTGCCTGACTACCTCGCCTCGGCTGCGCCCGCTACGCGCTCTCCCCGGTACATGATTGACCCCGCGTTGAGAGCCAGTAGGTCGAGGGGAGTGTTGCTGAGGTGTTCCCGGGGCAGGTCGGCGAAGGTGCGGACAGAATTGAGGCACGCCAGATCAACCGGAATGAAGTCCGGCGACACCGTACGCGCACCGACGAGCAGATCCATGCCCGCCTGGCAGGCCAGCTGTGCGGCGACTTCTCCGAATCCTGAACTGCCGACGGTCATCACGATGGTGTTCATGAGGTTCCTCCCGTTCGATCGGTCGTAGTGTCGTGTCCAGTCAACGACGCTGCCGAGAGTGATCCATCCTTGCGACTCTCGTACAGATGGGGCGCGCGTACACCGAACCGGCGAACTCACCGATCTAAGCTGGTCACATCGACCTTCTGACCGATCTTCTCGATGGGGTCCGATCCCGCGGTGCGGTGCTCGATCGGGCCGGGATGGCCCGTGGCTGGTCGATTCGTATCGCTGATGGCGCACCGTTGATGCTCGTCATGGTTATCGACGGTCACACGTGGGTGCTCCCCGACGAGGCCGAGTCGGTCCGGGCCGGGCAGGGTGACGTCCTGATCGTCAGCGGGCAGTCGCCGTACACGGTGGCCGATCAGTCGGGAATCGCGCCTCAACTCGTCACTCGGACCGCTGGTGTCCAGCCCTCGGACTACCGAAACGCGTATCGGACCTACCAGAGCACCGAGTCATGAGCCGAACGCGTGTCGCAGATGGGTGAGCAGGGCTCCCAGCGCAGGACTTGCCGGGGCCGACCAGATCAGCGACAACGTCGCTGAGACGTCGATGTCGTCGATGACGGTGATCGAAAGCCCTGCCCGCTGCGACACCATCGATTCGCTCAGGATCGCAACGCCGAGGCCTCGCACGGCGAGATCGATCACCGCGTCGGGCGCACTCGCCTGCATTGCCATGGCCGGTTCGATACCGCGAGTACGGCATGCAATGTCGAGGACCGATCGGATGCCGGTACCGGTGGGCAGGCACACCAGCGGGTGGGACGTGACCTCGGCGAGCCCGACTCGAGGCCGCCGCGCCAGCGGATGTTCGTCGGGTGCCACCGCGACGAGCCGGTCGCGGATCAGGAGGATCGACTCCACACCGTCGGGAGGGCCGTACGCCGTGCCGACGAGCGCAACATCCATCTCACGTGACCGTACTCGCTCGACCAGGCGATCGGACGCGTCCTCCAGCAGTGCGATCTCGACGCCGGGATGAGCGTGATGGAACAGCGACAATGCGTCGAACAGGGGAGTTACCGTGCACGCGGTGACCATTCCGACAGTCAGCTCGCCTCGGATCACCGCCCCGACCTCATCGACCGCGATTCGCATCGCCCTGGCGGAATCCAGTGCTGCCCTGGCGTGTTCGAGGGCGGCTTTGCCTGCGGTAGTGAGTCCGGCGGTACGCGACGAACGCTCGAACAGCCGGGCGCCGAGTTCGCGTTCGAGCTGCCGGATCTGCGCGCTCACACCCGACTGACTGATGTGCACGCGCTCGGCGGCACGAGTGAAATTGCGTTCCTCGGCGACCGCTACGAAGTACTCGAGTTGCCTCAGTTCCATAACCAGAGATTCTAGTTCTGGCAAGAACAATCTGTTGGACTTCTCAACCGAGGTACTCGACGCTGGAGGCATGACACACGAGATGCAGTACGAGAAGGCCTACCGCCCAGAGGACCTCACAAGGATGTTCGTCGAACGGTCCAACGCGGGCGATGCGGACGGTGTGGCAGCACTCTACGAGGAGAGCGCGGTGATGGCGTACCCGCCGGGGCAGACAACCGTCGGACGGGCTGCGATCCGGGAACTGTGGGCTGCGGTCCTCGCCACCCGGCCACGATTCGAGCTGGAAGCGCCGCTGCCGACATTGGTCAGCGGCGACATAGCGCTGACGAGCACGCCTCCCGGTGACGGTGCCGGGGCGCGAGTGCAGGTCGTGCGCCGGCAGTCGGACGGCAGCTGGCTACGCCTGCTCGATCAACCGGAATTCCGGAGCTGACCATGCTCGTACAGGCCGGAAGCGACTGCCGCGTATCGTGCGAGCACCCGGTCGCGGATCGGTCTACCGGCCTCGTTCCGGTCGTGCGTGTCCAACGGTGTGCGGATCACCGCGAACCGGCGGACCTTCTCCCAACGGTTCAGGGTTGCATTCAACCGGTCGAGGGCGGCATCGACCGCCGGATCGGGGAGTGCGGTGAACACGAGTCCCACACAGTATGGGCGTAATTCGCCGTCGACGACGAGTTCGGCACCTGGCAGCACTGCACGAAACCGTTCGGAGATCGCCTCTGGGCATACGTACTTACCGGTGCTGGTCTTGAAGACTTCCTTCTTGCGTCCGGTGACCGTGACGAACCCGTCAGCATCGATTCGAGCGAGATCGCCCGTGTGGAACCAGTATTCTGAGTCGAGCGCTGCGGCTGTCTCCGCTGGGTCGTGGTCGTATCCCGTCATCACCCCGGGGCTGCGGATGAGGAGTTCACCGGAGGTGCTGATGCGAATCCGTGTGCCGGGCAAGGGAACACCGACCGTACCTATGCGCCGCATCCCGGGAAGGTTCGCGCATGCGGGTCCGGCAGTCTCGGTGATCCCGTAGCACTCTAGGACGGGTACTCCGCGACGCTCGAAGCGCTCGAGCACCTCGGTGCTCAACCGTGCAGAACCCGAGATCGTGAAACGCAATCGACCACCGAGATCCCCACTGTCGAGGTTGCAGACCTTCGTGAGCACGTGCGGAACCGATCCGAGAAACGTCGGCCGGGTGGCCCGCAGGTTGTCTGCTACGCGGTCTGCGCGACCGTCCACTGCGGTGGGGAAGCCGACCTGTATCCCCATCAGCAGCAATGTACGACCGAACACGTGCGCGAGGGGAAGCCACAGCAGCTGACGGTCTGCTGGGGAGACGATGCCGGTCTGTGCCACCGCGCCGGCGCCGTAGGTCGCGGCGCGCTGGGTCAGGCACGCGCCTTTGGTCCGGCCGTCGTCGCACGCCGTATAGATGAGCCACGCCGGATCGTCCGCGGTCAGTGCCGCGATCCGGCGGGGCACCGCTTCGGGGTCGGAGGACAGCAGCGCGCGGCCTTCCGCGGCGAGATCGTCGAGCCGATCGAGTCGTTGAACGGGACTGCTGAGAACCGGCCGGTCGGCGAAGGTGAGCACAGCGCGGGCCCGATGGATCTGCGTACGGGTTTCGTCGTCCCGCGTAGCCGGATAGATCGGGACCGTGACGGCGCCGGCACACGCGATGGCGAGATCGGCGAGGATCGCGGAGAAGCTCGTGGCGGCGCATATCGCGACCCTCGTACCGGCGACGACCCCGCGGGCGATCAACCCCGCTGCCAGCGGCACGACCGCGGCATGCACATCTGCCCATGTGGCGGAGCGCCAGTCGTCACCGTCCGGGTACGTGTAGGCCTCCGCGTCGGGGGTGCGGCGTACCCGGTCGAGGAGCAGGTGCGGCACGGTGCCGGGCCTGTTGTCGGTGCTCGGAGTGATCCCAGCGCCCATACCCGAACACCTCCTACCCGCGACATGGGATGAATCGGATGATACCGGCCGATATCGTGGGTCCGTGAGTACTGCACCGCCTCGTCCCGACATCCTGATCACCGACATGAGGGACGTACTGGTGGGCCCGCTGACAGAGATCGGCCAGCGCTTCTCGGTGTTGATCGATACCCTCGTTCCGCACAGCGCACTCGTGGTGTTCACACGTGAATGCACCGGACGGCCGCGCAAGGTCGCGGGCGATCCCACAATCGTCGAGCGGGTCACGATTGCGGAGCTCGACCGCATCCGTACCGAATTGACGGCGGGGGAGATCCGCCGCAGTCCGGCGCGCGTTGCGGGGCGAGACCGGGACGTGTGCGTGATACTGGATCGCACCGAGACCCTTCTCGTCCTGGTACCACGCGGAGCGCGGACCTCCGCTGCTTCTCTCGAGCTCGTGCGGTCGCTGTTCACGATCGTCGCGACCGGGATCCAGCTACAGGTACACAGCGCGAGCCCCGCCTATCTCGCGGAATCGAGGGCAGCGTCGGCAGAGCGTGCGCGTACCGTCGCCGAACTCACGGAAGCGCACGCGGTCACCCTGGAAACGATCCTGGCGACCCTGCGTTCGAAGGATCTCGACGACAGCCGTGCCCGCACCACGGCACGCGAAACCGCGACGGGAGCATTGATCGCACTGCGCTCGGCCGTCGACGCGCACCGCGAGCTGGCCGAAGAGGCGGTAACGACAGCGTTCGCCCGGATGCACGGTGAATTGCGCTCTCTCGTCCGTCACCGCGACCTCGAATTGGAAATGGTGAGTCCACCCGTCCACGGACGAGCGCTGCCCGGAGAGGTCGCGCACGCTGCCCGCGCGTTGGCTCGCGGAGCGGTCCTCGCCATGTCGGCGCAGAGCGAGGTCAGGCGTATCAGGGTTGCGTGGAGCTGCGACGGCGCGCAACTCGGCATCGATATCCGTGACGACGGGCGAGGCGAGGTCGACGCGGCCGAACTCGAACGTCAGCTACGCGACCGGGTCGAAACCATGGGCGGCACGATCGAATCCGAGTCGACCGACGGGTGGGGCTGTCGCGTGAGTGCGACGTTGCCCCTGGACCTTCCGATACCGACACCCGGTGGAGCCGCGACCGATGCTCTGGCAGGACTCGGCGCTCGCGAGATCGAGGTTCTCGAGCACCTCGTCGCGGGCCGACGCAACCGGGTGATCGCAGAGCGGTTGGGAGTCAGCGAGTCCACGGTCAAGTTCCACGTCGCGAGCCTCATGAGAAAACTCGACGTCAGTACCCGCGGTGAGGCAGCGGCACTCGGTGCGGAAGCCGGTGTCAAAGCCGCGGGCTGACGTCGAGTTCGTGACTCGGACTCTGATTCCCGGGTCGTAGGTCAGGCTGCTGCGGGTTCCCGCACCGACGTGGTGGTGGTGGTCGGCTGCGGTGCCTTCGTTGTTGCAGTGGATCCCGAGACCTGCTGCTCGGGTGAGGTCACGCTGCCGTCACCCGCAGGCGGTGCGGGTGTGGCCGCTGTGGGTGACGGGGTCAGCCCGGGTGCCGGGATGTCGAGCCCCCCGGCCGGTGGGGTCGCGCCGGGAGCGGGTACGGCGAGCGGATCCACCGGTGCGGTGCCGCCGGCAGGCGCGGTGCCCTGGACCGGTGCGGGGACCACTGCCCCCGGCGCCGGCGCGGTGCCGTCGGTCGGGACGGTGCCGTCGGTCGGGACGGTGCTGTCGGTTGCAGGAACCGCGGTCGACGATGTGGTGGGCGTGGTCGAGGTGGCCTCGACCGCAAGAACCTCATCGCTCGCGATACCGAGCTTCGCGGTGTTCGGGTCGACATCTGTCTTCACCGACTCGCCGTTCTTCGCCTGCTCGGCGAGGTGGGTCAGCCATGCAGCCGCGTACTCGGCGGAGGTCATCGGCTTGCCTTCGCCGTTGTCGCGCCAGTAGTCGAAGTGGTGCCCGGTGCCGGGGCCGAGGGTCTGCTGGTACGGATCGCTCAGCGCCACCTGGAGAGTGTTCTGGTTGTCCTCGATGAAACCGACGACCTCCTTGAACAGTTTCTCCGGGAGGTACGCAAGGTTCGCGAGACGGTCGGCCGGGATCGGCCCCTCGGTACCATCGGCGCCGCTGGCCGAAACATTCTTCACCGCAGGATCGTTCGGAACATAGGCCGGGTCCGACACCTTGATCAGCACATCGAGGAAGGTCTCGTCCGATTGCATCCACTCGTCGTTCGCAGAAATGTCGGCGAGGGCAGCCAGTGCCACGCCGCTGAGAACCTGGGCGACGTTCATACCAGTTTCCGGAGTGAGCCCGTCACGCTGCAACGCATCGATGTTGAGCTGCCTGCCGACGTTGATCGCGAGCTGCAGGAGCGCGATGTTCTCGGGCGCCGAGCACGTCAGGTCGCCTTCGGAGCAGAACGACGCGACCTTGCCGTCGAGCGCACCGAATCCGCCGCCGGTATCCGGCAGTGCGCCGCTTCCGGAGGCGCTGTGCTGCCCGTCCTGGTACTTGCGGTCGAATCCGTCGGGATTACTGTACTCGTTCTCCGCCCCCGGGAACGGCCCCTCACCTGCGCCGCGCCCGGCATCGGCGAGGATCACCACGCCGACGACCGAATCGGGATCGATGATGTCGTACGACCCGTCCTCGTTCGGCTTCTGGTTGCCGATCTCCTGGGCGGCCCGACGCGCGACATCAGCGCCCTGGCTGTACCCGACGATCGCGAACTTCGTGTCGGGGCACGAAACCTGGATGGCCTGGATGATCGTCTTCGTGTTCTCCACGCCGCCGTTGACGGCCTCCTCATATGAGTCCATATGAGCCGGGTAGTCGACATAGACGGCTGCGTAGGACTCGTCGCCCACCGTGTTCCGCGGTGCGTTGACGACCGGGTCCACCCAATGGCTGTGGTAATCGTCCGACAGCGCTGCGGGCAGCGTGGTCCCGTCCGGCGTGACCAGCATCTTGCTCTGGTCACGCGGCGCGTCGCCTCTGCCGCCGAGCGAGATGGTCACCATGTCGTAGCAGTCCTGTGTCGACACGACGAGTGCCGGGTCTGCGGTGGTGGGCACGTTCGGCTGTGCCACTGCGATCGCGACGATGGCCGCGACGCCGAGCGTGACAGGAGCCATGACGCCGGCGAGAATCCGGCGTCGGGACGACGAGTTATGAGTTGCCATGGGCAATTACCATTCCGATCTCACCATTCGGAAGAATCCGGGCGGGAATTACGAGCGGGTCACCACACACGTCGCGGAAACTTACTGCCGCGTTACATATCGACGAATCTTCGCCGATAGCAGCGGCTGGTCGTTCGGACAGGTGGGTCCCGTCCTTCGATCAGGTTCGGAGAGCCGGGTGGGTCGATAGGGTCGTGGCGGAGGCCGATCAGGCTCCGTACACCGTCACGAAGGAGACACCACCATGTCGCAGACAGTCCGGGGAGTTGTTGCACGTGCGAAGGGTGCGCCCGTCGAGGTCGTGCCCATCGTCATTCCGGATCCGGGACCGGGTGAGGTTGTTGTCGCGATCGCCGCGTGCGGCGTGTGCCACACCGACCTGCACTACCGTGAAGGCGGCATCAACGACGAGTTCCCGTTCCTGCTCGGTCACGAGGCGGCGGGTGTCGTCGAATCGGTCGGTGACGGCGTCGACTCGGTGGAGGTGGGCGATTTTGTCGTACTGAACTGGCGCGCCGTGTGCGGTCGGTGTCGCGCGTGCAAACGAGGCCAACCCCAGTACTGCTTCGATACCTTCAACGCCACTCAGAAGATGACCCTCGAAGACGGAACCGAACTGAGCCCCGCCCTCGGTATCGGCGCGTTCGCCGACAAGACCTTGGTACACGCAGGCCAGTGCACCAAGGTCGACCCGACTGCCGATCCCGCCGTCGTCGGGCTGCTCGGCTGTGGCGTGATGGCGGGCTTGGGTGCTGCCGTCAACACCGGCGGCGTCACCCGAGGCCAGTCCGTCGCCGTCATCGGCTGCGGCGGTGTCGGCGACGCCGCAATCATGGGGGCACGTCTCGCAGGCGCAGGCACGATCATCGCCGTCGATCGCGACGACAAGAAGCTCGAGTGGGCCACCGACCTCGGCGCCACCCACGTGATCAACTCGACGAACGTCGACGCGGTCGAACGCATCCAGGAGATCACCGGAGGATTCGGCGCCGATGTGGTCATCGACGCGGTCGGCCGTCCCGAGACATACAAACAGGCGTTCTACGCCCGCGACCTGGCAGGCACGGTCGTCCTGGTCGGTGTACCGACCCCCGACATGACCCTCGAGATGCCGCTGATCGACTTCTTCTCGCACGGCGGGTCGCTCAAGAGCTCGTGGTACGGCGACTGCCTGCCCGAGCGCGACTTCCCGACCTACGTCGACCTCTACCAGCAGGGGCGGCTTCCGCTCGAGAAGTTCGTCACCGAGCGCATCGGCATCGACGACGTCGAAAAGGCGTTCGACACGATGCACCGCGGTGAAGTCCTGCGTTCGGTGGTGGTGTTGTGAGCGCGACGAGCCCCATCAGAATCGACCGGGTCGTCACATCGGGTGTGTTCGCGCTCGACGGCGGTGAATGGGAGGTCGACAACAACATCTGGCTCGTCGGCAACGACGACGAGGTGGTGGTGATCGATGCTGCGCACAGCGCACAGCCCATCATCGACGCCGTCGATGGTCGCAAGGTCGTGGCGATCGTGTGCACGCACGCGCACAACGACCACATCACCGTTGCGCCGGAACTCTCGGAGCGCCTCGACGCGCCGATCCTGCTGAACCCGGCCGACAACATGCTGTGGGAGATGTCCCATCCGGGGGTCGCGCACGGGACGCTCGAGGACGGCCAGCGGATCGCTGTTGCGGGTACCGATATCCAGGCGATCGCGACGCCGGGCCATTCACCGGGCTCGACCTGCCTGTACGTGCCGGAGGCCGGGGAACTGTTCACCGGCGACACCCTGTTCTCGGGTGGCCCCGGCGCGACCGGACGCTCCTTCTCGGACTTCCCGACGATCATCGGCTCGATCCGCGACAAGCTGTTCGCTCTGCCTGCCGAGACGACAGTGCACACCGGGCACGGCGACGGCACCACCATCGGTACCGAATCGCCGCATCTCGAGGAGTGGATCAAGCGAGGCAGCTGACACCACCCGTGCACGGTTCCGGTAGCGCCTGCTACCGGAACCGCGCACGGCACGTCGAGGGTGGGTGACTCGGCCGACGGCGGCACGTCCTAGCATGGGTTGCCCGGGCGAACGACGGTCGAGGAGGAACACATGGCGAAACGGAAGATTCCGGTCGTCGTTGTCGCCGGTTTCCTCGGGTCGGGTAAGACCACATTGCTCAACCATCTGCTGCGCAATACGCGGGGCGCCCGAATCGGGGTGATAGTCAACGACTTCGGTTCGGTCAACATCGACTCGATGATGGTTGCCGGTCAGGTCGACTCGATGGTGTCGCTCAGCAACGGATGTCTGTGTTGCGCGGTCGATGTCAGCGACATGGACGCGATGCTCGACAAACTTGCGCACCCGAAATCCGATCTCGACGTCATCGTCGTCGAGGCGAGTGGGCTGGCGGAACCGCGCAATATGATCCGGCTCATCGTGAGCTCGGAGAACGAGCACATCACCTACGGGGGACTGGTGCTCGTCGTCGACGCATACGAGTTCGACACCACGCGGGAGCGGCATCCCGAACTAGACCAGCACGTTGCGATGGCCGACCTGATTCTGCTCAACAAGACCGATCGCGTCGACACCGACACCCACGACGATCTGCTCGGTCGCCTGTGTGGACTCAATGCACGCGCGGCGGTGGTCTCGACCGAGCGCGGTCGGATCGACCCGGGTCTGCTGTTCGATTTCTCCGAACGCGCCGAACCGCGAGCCGGCGAACAGCTCACCCTCGACGACCTTCTGCGCGAACACGATGAGCACGACCATCGGCACCTGCACGACGGATACGATTCCATCACCTTCGAAAGCGACGCGCCCTTGCATCCGCGCGCACTCGTAGATCTCCTGGAGAATCAGCCCGCCGGAGTATTCCGGATCAAGGGGTACGTGACGGTCACCGCGGGACTGCGCTCGACCCGATATCTGTTGCAGACGGTCGGCGACCATATCCGATTCGAGCCACCCGGTCGCGGCGACGACGCCCGGGGAGCCACCCGGCTCGTCGTCATCGGGGCCGATCTGGATGCTGACGCCGTTCGCGAGCAGCTGGATCGATGTGTGGCGGGCGAACCGGTGTCGGCGGACGCGATGTACGCCGTCCACCGGTTCACGCCACGCTGAAGCACCTTCCCGCGAGGGTCTTTCATCGTGCAGCTGCGCTGCGGTGCCTAACGTGCAGCTGCGCTGCGGCGTGGTGCCCGACGCTGGCCGCTCCCTGCGCCGCCACCCTGACCGGCCGCTGTACGACGGCCACCCGTGCTGCCCTGGCGTGCAGCGGAGCCAGTGCGTGCACCCGAGCCCTGCCGGCCCGAACCGCCCTGGCGTGCCCCACCTTCGCGTACACCGGCGCCCTGCCGGGACCCGCCGGCGCGGCGTGCACCGCCGGATCGCGCCGGTCGGTTGGAACCGGACGTCGCGGCCTGCTTCGGAGCCGGCGGCACGTGCGGCGCGATCTCGCCGACAAGCGCGAGGACGTGCTCGGAACTGGCGGTGGACTTCACCGGAGTGACGTTGATCGACGCCTTGCGCATGATGGTCGCGAGGTCCTTGCGCTGATCCGGTAGCACGAGGGTCACCACATCGCCTGCGCTGCCTGCACGCGCGGTCCGTCCGGACCGGTGCAGGTAGGCCTTGTGCTCGGCAGGGGGATCCACGTGCACGACCAGTTGTACGTCGTCGACGTGCACGCCGCGCGCCGCGACGTCCGTTGCGACCAGGACACGCGCCTCACCCGACGAGAATGCAGCCAGGTTGCGGTCGCGCGCGTTCTGCGACAGGTTGCCGTGCAGGTCCACCGCGGGGATACCGGAGTCGGTGAGCTGCTTGGCGAGCTTGCGAGCCTGATGTTTGGTGCGCATGAACAGGATTCGGCGTCCCGTCCCCGACGCGAGGGTGCGCACGAGGTCCTTCTTCGCATCGACGCCTGCGACGTCGAACACATGGTGGGTCATCGCGGCGACGGGAGAGTTGGCCTCGTCGACGGAATGGAGGATCGGGTTGCTCAGGAACTTCTTGACGAGCTTGTCGACACCATTGTCCAGCGTCGCCGAGAACAGCAGTCGCTGTCCGTCTTTTGCGGTGGCGTTCAGGATACGGGTGACGCCGGGCAGGAATCCGAGGTCGGCCATGTGATCCGCCTCGTCGAGGACGGTGAGCTCGACCGCATCGAGGCTCACGAAGCCCTGACGCATCAGGTCCTCGAGGCGGCCCGGGCAGGCGATGACGATGTCGACGCCGCGTCGGAGGGCTTCGACCTGACGGTTCTGGGACACGCCACCGAAGATCGTGGTGACCCGCAGGCCGGCGGTGTGGGCGAGAGGCTCGACCACAGCGGCGATCTGGGTTGCGAGTTCGCGGGTGGGGGCGAGCACCAGGCCGCGGGGGCGTCCGGCAGCGCGCGTCGAACCTCCGGAGAGGCGAGCAGTCAGTGGGATGGAGAAGGCGAGGGTCTTGCCGCTGCCCGTGCGGCCGCGGCCGAGGACGTCGCGACCCGCGAGCGAATCGGGAAGGGTATCCGCCTGGATAGGGAACGGACTGGTGATGCCCGAGTCGCTCAGTGCGGCGACGAGAGGACGGGGAACCCCGAGATCGGAAAAGGATGTGGTCATAGAACAGCGCTGCCTTTCACTGCGGCGTGTGTGCACGCATACGGGACCGGTCCCGAGATGGTGCGGTGTGATCGCCGCGAGGAAGGCCGATGAAGTGCGCTTGCGGGCCGGGCACGATCCCGGGCCGCCGGTATCCCACGACGGTGGATGTCGTCGTGACACCCGAACTGGGTCAGCCTACCCCACCGGTTGCCGAGCCACGTCCGCGCAGTGGAGCGGACGGTGTCTTTGCTCGACTCGGGAGGGCGGAGGTGCCGTTCGCGCGGGGAGAGGAGGCGGTCAGCAGACGCCGACCCACTCGGATACTCCGTCGGCGAATTGCTGCCTTTTCCAAATGGGCACTTGATGTTTGATGCGTTCGACGAGTTCGGCGCACGTTGCGAAAGCCTCCTTGCGGTGTGGCGAAGCCACTGCCGCGACGAGCGCGAGATCGCCGATGGTGAGTTCGCCCACTCGATGGACCGCAGCTACCGGAAGACCGGACTCCGCCGCCATCTCGTCGCAGACCCGGCGCAGGAATGCCTCGGCATCGGGGTGCGACATGTACTCGAGGGCCGCCACTGCCTGGCCACCGTCGTGGTTGCGCACCACACCGGTGAACACCACCACCGCGCCGTACTCGGGTCCGGCGACTGCGGCCTCCACCGCAGCGGGATCCAACGGCTCCGAGGAAATTCGTGCCAACATCTCACTCATGGGCTCCGCCTCCGGATACTTGCGCCAACAGATGATCGAGGATCGGGTCGAGTGCGGCGAGCCCGTCCTTCACTCCGCCCGGCGAGCCGGGCAGATTCACCACGACCGTGTGTCCGGCAAGCCCGGCGACGCCGCGGGAGAGGACCGCGTGCGGAGTGACGTCGAGCCCGCGGCGACGGATCGAATCGGCGACACCGGGCAGCTCGCGGTCGAGTACCGCGAGGGTCGCCTCGGGTGTCCTGTCGGTGGGGGATGCTCCGGTGCCGCCGGTGGTGATGACCAGCGCGGGACTGCCGGTGAGGGCGTCGGCGAGGCCCGAGGAGATCTGCGCGTCGGCGTAGATCAGTGGTCCTCGTACGGAGAACCCGCGTGCGGTGAGCCACTGTTCGATGGTCGGACCGGTCTTGTCGTCGCGCGTGCCCGCGGCGACACCGGTCGAGGACACTACGACGACAGCGGAACGCGCTGATGCCGATTCGGTCGCGGGCACTGATGCGTCGTTCTGGTCAGGAGCATCGTCACGAACCCATCGTCCACGCTTGCCGCCCTCCTTCGACACCAGACGTACCCCGTTGAGTACCGCTGCGGGGTCGACCGCTTTGACCATGTCGTGCAGGGTTAGTCCGGCGACGGCCACAGCGGTGAGTGCCTCCATTTCGACCCCGGTCGGGCCGGTGGTCTTTGCGACCGCCTCGATCGTGATTGTCGTGTCGGTGAAACCGAACGTCACTTTCACCGTCGACAGGGCAAGCTGGTGGCACAGGGGAATCAGTTCCCACGTGCGCTTGGCGGCGCCGATGCCTGCGAGGCGGGCGGTGGCCAGTACGTCTGCCTTCGGCATGTCGTCGGCGCGGACGAGCGCGATCACCTCGGCGGTGGTCGCCAACTCGCCTGCAGCGACGGCGACTCGATGCGTATCGCTCTTCGTCGAGACGTCGACCATGCGCGCGCGGCCTTGATCGTCGAGGTGGCTCAATTCGCTCACAGGGGAAGCACTTTCACGAGATCTCCGGATACGAGGGTGGTGGTGTCGGGGTCGATGTCGATGAGCGCATCGGCGCTGGCCAGTCCGGCAACCAGGTGAGAACCGTGTCCGGGTAGCGGCACCACATTGTCGCCATCGAGACGGGCGCGCAGGAACTGACGACGGCCCGGGATGGACTCGAGTCCGCTCACGAGCGGCCGTGTGCCGGACGCGATTGCAGGCAGCCCCGCGATGTCGCGCAGGAGCGGACGGGCGAAGATCTCGAACGAGACCAGTGCGCTCACAGGGTTACCGGGGAACGTCAGGATCGGTACGCCATCGACGACGGCGGTGCCCTGCGGTCCGCCGGGTTGCATTGCCACCGACACGAAGGTGCCGCCGCGAGGCTCGAGGGTGTCCTTGACGACCTCGAAATCGCCCTTCGAGACGCCGCCGGAGGTGAAGACGACATCGGCGACGGCCACTGCGTGGGCGATCATGGCAGCGAACTCCTCGGGATCGTCCTCGCAGTGCGCGATCGAGGCGACCTCGGCGCCGTTCGCGGCGGCGCTCGCCGCGAGAGCGGGACCGTTCGAGTTGTAGATCTTCCCGGGCCCGAGTGCTTCGCCAGGGGTGACGAGCTCACTGCCGGTGGAGATCACCGCGACACGGGGACGGCCCCGAACAGGCACGTCGGTCAGGCCGACTGCGGCGAGGACCGAGATGTGCCGGGCCGCGAGAACCGTGCCTGCGGGGAGCAGAAGCTCCCCGGCGTGCACATCGCTGCCGGTCTCGCGCACGTACGTGCCGGGGGCGGCAGTGCGATGCACGGTGACGGTACCCGCCGCGTCGTCCGTCTCGGTGTCCTCGACCGGAACGACCGCATCGGCACACTCGGGGATCGGAGCACCGGTCATGATCTTGAGTGCGGCGCCTCCGGCCAGGGTGGAGACCGCGTCTCCGGCGGCGACGACGGCCTGCACGGTCAGAGTGACGGGCACGGAGGCGACCGACGCCGCGTCGACGGCGTAACCATCCATCTGAGAGTTCCGGAACGGAGGAAGCGAGATCGGTGCATGGACCGGTTCGGCCAGTGTCCGGCCCAGCGACCGTGCAAGGGGCACCTGGACAGAAGGTATCGACCGGAGCGGTTCGAGAAGCTCCGCTACGTGCTGTGCATGTTCCTCCACGGACCGCCTGCCGCCTGCCATGGCGACTACCGTACCGGTGCCGTTCGTGGCATTCATTCCGCCGGGCGCGTTCGATAGGCATACTGGCGGCATGAGGCCGGTGATTCTGTGACAGCAGTGGATGTGGGAATGCCGTCCGTGCGCGCCGCGACGGACCACGTATCCGATCGCCCCGACGTACCCGAACTCCTCGACCGCTTCGGGCGTGTCGCACGAGACCTCCGTGTCTCCCTCACCGAAAAATGTTCCCTGCGCTGCACCTACTGCATGCCCGAAGAAGGCCTTCCCCCGATCCCCCGTGAGCAACTGCTCACCGCCGACGAAATCGTGCGCCTCGTCGACATCGCCACCGGCCACCTCGGCGTACGCGAAGTACGGTTCACCGGCGGCGAACCCCTCATGCGCCGCGACCTCGAAGACATCATCGCCGGCTGCCGCCGCGTCGCCCCCCACGTACCACTGGCCCTGACCAGCAACGCCGTCGGACTCGCCCACCGCGCCCGAGGCCTGCGCGACGCCGGACTGTCCCGCATCAACATCTCCCTCGACACCATCGACCGCGATCACTTCGCCCGGCTGACCCGACGCGACCGCCTCGATTCGGTCCTCGCGGGCATCCGCGCGGCCGCGCAGGTGGGTTTGGCCAGGGTCAAGGTCAACGCGGTCCTGATGCCCGAGACCCTCGACGGCGCCGCCGACCTGCTGCGCTGGTGCCTCGACGAGGGCGTCGAACTGCGGTTCATCGAGGAGATGCCCCTCGACGCCGACCACGAATGGGCGCGGACGAACATGATCACCGCTGCGCGTCTGCTCGAGGTACTCGGTGCCCGGTTCACCCTCACCGAGACTGCGCGAGAGGACCCGTCGGCTCCCGCGGAACGCTGGTTCGTCGACGGTGGACCGGCGACGGTGGGGATCATCGCGTCGGTCACCCGGTCGTTCTGTTCGGACTGCGACCGCACCCGTCTGACGGCCGAGGGCACCGTCCGGTCGTGTCTGTTCAGCGATCGGGAGACCGATCTGCGGGCGGCGATCCGTGGTGGTGCGACCGACGACGAGCTTGCCGCGTTGTGGCGCGGCGCGATGTGGAACAAGTGGGCCGGACACGGCATCGACGCGGCGGGTTTCGTTCCGCCGGAACGCAGTATGGGAGCTATCGGTGGCTGATCAGACGACCGGGATCGAGGTGCGGTACTTCGCGGCAGCAGCGGACGCTGCGGGACGGGAGAAGGAGACGGTCGACCTCGCCGTCGGGTCCGACCTGGCGGCGCTGCGTGCGGCACTGATCGCACGCCACGGCGCCGACATGGAACGGGTCCTGTCGGTTGCTGCCTACCTGGTCGAGCCGGAAGCAGGTGGTGGCGAACTCACCCGCGATCTGAGCTTCCCCGCGGGAGCGAAGGTGGACGTGCTGCCACCCTTCGCCGGCGGGTAGCGCTCAGCGCCACCAGGTGTCGAGCGGAGCGACCGGTACGGTGCGCTTGTGCCTCGTCGCAAGGAACACACGCTCGACTTTCTCCGCTAGTTCCGCCGTGACGTCCTTGCCTTCGAGGTAGTCGTCGATCTCGGCGTAGGTCATACCGAGCGCGACCTCGTCGGGTAGGGCGGGCTTGTCGTCTTCGAGATCCGCGGTCGGAACCTTCTGCCACGTGCTGTCCGGCGCTCCGAGCTCACGCAGGAGCGCCGCGCCCTGCCTCTTCGTCAGGCCCGTGAGCGGTGTGACGTCCGCACCGCCGTCCCCGAACTTCGTGAAGAAACCGGTGACGGCTTCCGCCGCGTGGTCGGTACCGATCACCAGGTGCCCGAGCTCGCCCGCGATAGCGTACTGCAGAATCATTCGCTCGCGGGCCTTGATATTGCCGCGGACGAAGTCGCGGAGGGTGGCGGTGTCTCCGAGGAGTTCGCGAATGCCCTGTGCTGCTTCTGCGGCACTCGCGTCCGCTCCGGGTTTGACGTTGATGCGGAAATCGCGGTCGGGCTCGATGAAATCGAGCGCGATCCGCGCATCGTGTTCGTCGGCCTGCTCACCGTAGGGGAGGCGAACTGCGACGAACTCGGCTTCGTGCCCGTCTGCACGCAATGCCTCGACTGCGAGCTGCGCAAGGCGGCCCGCCAACGTGCTGTCCTGCCCTCCGCTGACTCCGAGCACAAGGCCTCTCGCCGGAGTGCTGCGCAGATAGTCTGCGAGAAACCGCACACGCGTGTCGATTTCGGCCTTCGGGTCGATGGTGGGCCGGACTCCGAGTTCATCGATAATGCGATCGCGAAGATTCTCCATGCGGGAACTCTAGCGGGCATGTCGCCGCCGTGCGATGCGCCGCGATACGGTGCGGCAAACTGGTTGTTGCTGCACCGGGTGGTGCGCGCGCAACGGATCGGACCGGGAAGGGCAGCGTATGAAGGGGATTCTCGTCGTGTCCGCGACGAAGGCCGAAGCGGCGCATGTGGCCGACCGATACGACGTCCTCATCACCGGCATCGGGAAGGTCACCGCGGCAGTTGCGGTCACTGCGGCGCTTGCGCGCTACCCCGAAGGCGCACGGCCACTCGTCGTCAACATCGGCACGGCGGGTGCACTGCACGGTCATCACGGCGGACTCTACGTGCCGTCGACAGTGATCAATCACGACATCAGCAGCAAGGTACTGCGCAGTCTCGGGCATCCGGTCGCGGATGCCCTCTCGGTCGATGAGGGTGACGGTACCGTCCTCGCGACGGGCGACACTTTCGTCTCCGACGCAGAGGTTCGTGACGCGTTGGCAGCGCGTGCTGATCTCGTCGACATGGAAGGGTTCGCGGTCGCGTCCGCTGCGTGCCATATGGGGGCGCGAGCGCGGTTGGTGAAGTACGTCAGCGACCACGCCGACGACTCGGCAATGGACTGGCCGAACCAGATCGACGTCGCCGGACGGGCCCTCGCGCAGTGGCTCGAGGAGCGGTTCTGACGACTCGGCGGCCTAGCGGGCGCGGTAGCCCAGCCCATCGACACCATTCGACGCGGTGAGCGTCATCTCCGCCCCGTCGATCACATAGGTCGTTTCACCCGAGAGGACCGCGAGGACGTGGTTCTCGATCTCGGTGAGCGCCGCGTCGGTGCAGGCGGCGCGAGTGGTCGCCAGCGGACCGAACACGAGGGTGCCATCGCCGACTTCGGCGGTTCCGGTGAAGCGGTTGCATCCGGTGCTGCCCGAGACCTGTCCGTCCTCGGTGACCACCAGTTCGGGGGCGGTCTCATCCAGCGCCGCCGACGACATGACCGCGTCGGAGGTGCGCATGGTTGTGACGAACCATTCGGTTCCGCTGATCGGCCGGTCGGGGTCGACGACCTTCTTGTCGGTGAGAAAGACCGTCGTCCCGTCGCCGGTGAGGGTGAGCGCATCGCCGTCGAGGCTCCACCGCGGAGACGCGGCGACGAGGGAACTCAGCCATCCGTCGGCTCCGTCGCGAGGGGGCGGGCACGCCATCATCGTGCTCGCAAGATCAGGCGCACGCAGGGTGCTGTCCGCGAGATCGGCCGCACCGGCGAAGCGGTTGCACCCTGCGGTCGCGGCGAGTCGGCCGGGTTCCGGGAATTCCACGACGAGTGGCCCACCGCCGGGAATCGGGCTGCCGTTCACCTCGGTCGAGATGAACGTGCGACCGGTGAGATCGTCGGCAGAACCGGATCCGGAGGGATCGGATGCGCCGGTGCTGCAGGCGGAGACAGCGACTGCCACGGAACAGAGTGTGAGGACGCCGAGGACTCGATTCATCCCCTCACGCTACTCATTTCCCCACGCTGCAGGGACCGCGTCCAGCTGGAGCGGCGGAAACCATCCGAACCCGATGGCGCTCATCCGGGGAGCTCTGTACCCGCAATGCCGTCGCCGGTGACGACCCTGTGCGCGAGGTCGGCCCAGTTGTCGGCGAGCTGTCCCAGTGGATAGCCGAGTTCGTGCCACTGGTACAGGATCAGGCCGGGGTCCAGTGCTGCCAGCAGTGAGTGGGCGAGCAAGCGGGAGCGGCTGCCCATCCCGATCGTGCGCAGCAGCATCTCGATGTGGATGAGCGAAACCTGCCGGGGGGCGTTGCCGTGACGGGTCTCGGTCGAACTCTCCGCTGCGCGGAGCAGTTCTCCCTGGACTTCGACGAGTTCGATGCGTGCTCGCCCGAATGCGATCAGTCGCGCAATCGGCTCGGCGTCGGGCCCGAGTGGGGGAGGACCGTGCATGCAGGCGTGCTGGAATGCGGATTCGCTGTGGTCGAGGAGTGCGGCCATGAGGCCCGCGCGTGAGCCGAACCGACGGAACACCGTGCCCTTGCCGACGCCGGCGCGAGCTGCAACAGCATCCATGGTCACCGCGTCGGGTCCACGCTCGGCGACGAGCAGCGCTGCGGCGTCGAGGAGCCGTTGCCGGTTGCGCGCGGCGTCACATCGCTCGATGCTCTCGTCGGCGAGAGGGACCGGAATGTTCACAAGGTCACACTTTAGCGGATGGGGAAGATAAGTGGACCGCGGTCCGTTTATGCTCGTGTAGTTGCCTCGCCCCGGACGTCCGTCCCAGAACCCAAGGATTTCGAACATGGCCCAGACCCGAGTTCTCGCCCTCGTCGGCAGCCTGCGTACCGCAGCTGTCACCCGCCAGCTTGCGGAGACCGCCGTCGCAGTTTCCCCCGACGAAGTCGAGGTCACCGTGTACGAGGGCCTCGCAGACGTCCCCTTCTACAACGAAGATCTCGACGGTGACACCGTTCCGGCTGCTGCTGTTGCGCTGCGCGATGCTGCCGCGGACGCGGACGCGTTCCTGCTCGTCACGCCCGAGTACAACGGCACCATCTCCGCCGTTCTCAAGAACGCCATCGATTGGCTCTCCCGGCCGTACGGTGTGGGTGCGATGACAGGTAAGCCGGTCGCGGTTGTGAGCCAGTCACCGAGCCAGAATGCAGGCAAATGGGCTCTCGAAGACACGACGAAGGCTGCCGGCATCGCCGGTGGCAAGGTCATCGAGGGTGGATCGCTCACGATCGGAGAGACGTTCGGTAAGTTCGGCGAGGCGCATGCCAAGGAGCACGCCCAGACCGCCGATCAGATTTCTGCCGTGGTGGTCGCACTCGCCGATGCGAAGGCAGCTCTCGCCAGCGCCTGATCACGACTGTCGCATGGGCACGGGCCGGAAACCTCAGAGGTTTCCGGCCCGTTTCCATGTCGATATCGGAGCGCGTCGACGCCGGGGTGCTCACAGTCAGCCGAGCGCGTCGACGATGCGATCGATGACGTTGGTGGCGCTGTAGTAGTCGAGGCGGAAGCTGTCGTAGCCGAGGGCGTGCACCGAGTCGTTCCGGACCGACTTCGTCTCGGCCAGAGTGGGATCGGCCTTCAAGCGATCGGCGTCCTCCGGTAGGGCGTTGATGATGAACGTGTTCCCTCCGGTCAGCGCCAGCGACAGGTTCTCGGTCGCCACGGCGATGATGTCCGAGCGTCCCGCAGCGGCTGCTCCTGCCGTCTCGGGAACGGACGCGATCTCGAAACCCAGCCGGGTGGCGAGGCGGCCCTGAGCGGACTCGCCGGTGAAGACCCGGGAATCCTCTGGGGAGTTGTAGGTGAGGATGCTCACCGTGTTCTCTTCGGCGATTGCGGGTGCGATCGCGGTCTTCGCTTCGTCGACCTTGGTGTCGAACTCGTCAAGAAGCTCGTCAGCCCGCTCCTCTGCGCCGACGGCCTCGGCCATCTGCATGGTCAGGTCCTGCCACGACTTGTCCGAGTAGTCGTAGACGAGAGTCGGTGCAATCCGGGAGAGAAGTTCGACCTGATCGAGTGTGGAATCGGCACCGCTGGACGAGACGACGATGAGATCCGGTGCCGCTGCGGTGATCGCCTCGATATTGGGCTCGCCCTGGTAGAGGGTCTCGACGTCGCGGTCGGCTGCGATATCGGCCCATTGTGTGAACAGGCCGTTCTCGTCGGTCACTGTGCTCGGCGGCTGCGCGGCGGTGCCGTACAGCGGTGCATCGAGGGCGAGCAGGGTGCCGGTCAGGGTCACGCTCGTCGACACGATCCGCTCGGGTTGGGTGTCGAGGGTGACGGGACCCTCGGCGGTCTCCACGGTGCGCGGCCATTCCCCGCTCGATTGGGTGGCAGGCGTCGAAGCGTCCTCATTCGACTCGGGAGCGGACGAGCACGCCGTCATGGTGACTCCGAGAGCCAGGGCGCCGGCGGCTGCCACCAGACGGGCGCCGCGACTACTGCGGCGGTGCAATGTTGTGGACAAGATCTTCCTCCTGCGTGCTGATGCCGAGACCGGCATTGCAATCCTACGGTTAGGGCAGCGTTACCTAAGTCGAGGGGTTGCCATGGCTCGATATCCACGATTCCGCCAGCGAACGATTGGATCGAGTCGCCGACGGGAATGCCCAGTGCACAGCCCACGGTTCGGAAGGTTCGCTCATGGCAACGGAAAACGTATCGGCCTCTGCCTCGAACGGTTACGAGCGCGACATAACGCTCCACGTCGACGGCGCAGAACGGCTCGTCAGGGTCGATGTACGTACCACTGTTCTCGACGCGCTTCGCGATCGCCTCGACGTCATCTCTGCGAAGAAAGGGTGCGATCACGGTCAGTGCGGGTCGTGCACTGTACTGCTCGACGGCCGCCGTGCCGTGACATGTCTCGCGCTCGCGGTCTCCCACGAGGGGGCGCATATCGTCACCGCCTCCGGACTGTCCTCTGACGGCGAGTTGCATCCACTTCAGCAGCGGTTCATCGACGACGATGCGTTCCAGTGCGGGTACTGCACGCCCGGCCAGATCTGTTCTGCAGTCGGGATGCTCGACGAGGCTGCGCACGGAGATCCCAGCTACATCACCGAGGATCTCGCCTCGACTGTCGCTCTCGACGGCAACGAGATCCGCGAGCGAATGAGCGGAAACCTGTGCCGGTGCGGGGCGTATCCGAACATCGTTGCTGCGATCGCCGAAGTCGCGGGCGAAAGACCGGGCGTATCGACCGGAGGGCGCGAGTGATGAAGCTGCTGCGCTACGAACGGGCTGCGGACCCCGCCGGTGCGGTCGCGCTCGTCCACGACAACCCCGATGCCACATTTCTTGCAGGAGGGACCAATCTCGTCGACAACCTGAAACTCGGAGTCGAGACACCCGGCCTACTGGTCGATATCTCGCGACTGCCGCTCGACGACATCGTCGAGGCTGCGGATGGTGGTGTCCGCATCGGCGCCAACGTGCGGAACAGCGATCTCGCCGCGCATCCGGTGGTGCGGCAGCGCTATCCGATGCTGGCCCGTGCGTTGCTCTCGGGCGCTTCGCCGCAGCTGAGGAATTCGGCGACCACGGGAGGCAACCTTCTGCAGCGCACCCGGTGTGTGTACTTCCGCGACCTGTCGACGCCGTGTAACAAGCGCGAACCCGGCAGCGGATGTTCGGCCCTCGGCGGCTACACGCGGTATCACGCGCTGTTCGGGGCGTCCGATCGATGCGTCGCGACCCACCCGTCCGACATGGCGGTGGCGATGCTCGCTCTCGACGCCGAAGCCGTCGTCCTCGGTCCGGAAGGTGAACGGGCCGTCCCGATCGAAGAGTTGTACCGACTGCCCGGGGACGCACCCGAACTGGACACCACTCTCGCCCGCGACGACCTCGTCGTGGGCGTCCATATTCCCGCACCGCAGGGTAGCGCCTCTGCCTACCGCAAAGTGCGAGATCGCGCAGCGTTTGCGTTCGCCCTGGTGTCGGTCGCGGCCGAACTGACCGTGAGCGACGGTGCGATCAGTGGCTGCCGACTCGCGTTCGGTGGAGTGTCGCACAGGCCATGGCGTGCACACCGTGCCGAGGAGACGCTGCTCGGGCAGTCCCCCAGTGACGAGGCGTTCACCGCGGCAGCAGACGCCGAACTCGCCGCCGCCCGGCCGGTCGACGGGAACGCCTTCAAGGTGACGTTGCTGCGGCGCACCGTTGTCGCTGTCCTGCGCGACCTCGCCCACCGCATCTCTGGGGAGGAGTCCGCATGAGTCGCCTCGAAAACCGTGCCATCGGCACGTCGACTGCACGGGTGGACGGATCGAGAAAGGTGACGGGAACCGCGCCGTACGCATACGAGCATCACGTTTCCGATCCCGCGTATCTCGTACCTGCGACCGCGACGATCGCCCGCGGCCGTGTGCGGAGCATCGACACGGCAGCGGCACGGGCGGTTCCCGGGGTGCTGGCCGTGCTCACTCCTTTCGATGCCCCGCGTCTGACAGCCGAAGCAGAAGGCGAGTACGTCGTCCTTCAGAGCCCGGATGTCCTGTATCGGGGGCAGATGGTTGCGGCTGTGATCGCGGAGACACCCGAAGTGGCCAGGCAGGCGTGCGATCTGTTGAGCATCGACTACGCGCCGCAGCCGCATGACGTGGGATTCCGGCACGATCATCCCGCGATGTATGCGCCGGAGAAAGCCAATGGCGGTTATCCCGCAGACAGCGAACGCGGCGACGTCGGCGCTGCGTTCGGTGCTGCCGACATCGTTGTCGACCAGTGGTATTCGACCCCCGAGGAACACAACAATCCGCTCGAACCACACACGGTGGTGGCGTTGTGGGAACACGACGAATTGACGCTCTACGATTCGACTCAGCACCCGCATGGAGTGGTGGACGCACTCGCGCCCGTTCTGGGAATCGACCCCGCGAAGATCCGCGTGATCTGCCCGTACATCGGTGGGGGATTCGGATCGAAGGGCGCGCCCCATGCGCACGACGTGCTCGCTGCCATGGCCGCACGCGCGCTGCCGGGACGCGCGGTGAAGTTCGCGGTCTCACGGCAGGACATGTTCGGCTACGTCGGCTATCGAGCCCCGACGTCGTCACATGTGCGTATCGCGGCCGATCGCGACGGCAGGATCGAGGGAATGGTCCACGAGGCATACACGCAGTCGTCGCACGTCGCGGAGTTCGTCGAGCAGGCCGCGGTGTCGGCCAGGAGCCTGTACCGGGTACCGAACCTGAGGACCACCCACCGGGCGGTGGCGTTGGACGTGCCCGCGCCGTTCTGGATGCGGGCTCCCGGTGAGGCGCCCGGTATGTACGCCGGGGAAGTTGCGATGGACGAACTCGCGACCGCGTGCGGAATCGACCCGATCGACCTGCGGATTCGCAACGAACCCGAGGTGGACCCGGAGACCGGGAAGCCGTGGTCGTCGCGGAGGCTGGTCGAGTGCCTCCAGGAGGGTGCACGACGGTTCGGATGGGATCCGGACGATCGCGAACCGGGGCTTCGGCGTCACGGGCCGTGGCTCACCGGCACGGGTGTCGCGGTCGCCACATATCCGCACATGGTGAATCCCGGCTCGGAAGCAACGATCCATCACGAAGGCGACGACCGGTTCGTTGTGCGGATCGCTGCAGCGGACCTGGGGACAGGTGCGTGGACGGCCTTGACCCTCATTGCCGCGGACGCGCTCGGCTGCGACGTGGAGAACGTGCGCGTCGAGATCGGCGACAGCGCGTTGCCCAACGCGACCGTCGCCGGAGGTTCGTCGGGTACCTCGTCGTGGGGCACCGCGATCGTCACGGCTGCCGAGGAATTCCGGAAACGATTCGGAGACCGACCTGAAGCCGGCGCCGAAGTGACAGCGACCGCAGGCGAGAATCGAGAACTCGAGCATCACCGAGCTCAGTCGTTCGGCGCACATTTCGTGGAGGTCCACGTCGATTCCGACACCGGTGAGATCAGGGTGCCGAGAATGCTGGGAATGTTCTCCGTGGGGCGGGTGATCAATCCACGTACGGCCCGCTCGCAGTTCATCGGGGGAATGTGCTTCGGCATCTCGATGGCGCTTTTCGAGGAAAGCGTTCGTGACGATCGTTTCGGGCACGTCGTGAATCATGATCTGGCGGAGTATCACGTGCCCACGCACGCCGACATCGGCAACATCGACGCCGGGTGGCTCGATGAGGACGATATGCGAGCCACACCAACGGGGTCGCGAGGTGTCGGGGAGATCGGCATCGTCGGGAGTGCAGCTGCTGTCGTCAACGCGTTGTGGCACGCGACGGGAGTTCGGGTGAGAGATCTGCCCGCACGTCTCGAGGACGTGTTCGAGGCGCTGCCCTGATCGCAATGGTGACGCGACCCACCGCACTTGTCGGTGGGTCGCGTCACACTGTGCGGAAACGCCCGTGAAAGGCGGGTGCCGACACGCCGCCCGAGCACCTGATCCGGAGGCGAGAAAGTCAGGCGACCTGCGAATATCAAGAATGTAACTCACAACATCCTGGGTTCTATGTATCCGTCGGGCACAAGGTGTAGTGTCTAGACCGTTGGAGGCCCACAACGTGATCGATCTCTCGGGGAAGTGGGATCGAGTCGGTTCGATGGGCGTTCCTCCGTCGCGCAGCAGTCAGTCGTCCGGCCGGTCAGGGCCGTGTGAAAGAGGGGTTTTCATGAGCATCACCGTCTACACCAAGCCTGCTTGCGTCCAGTGCAATGCCACCTATCGCGCCCTCGACAAGGCCGGTATCGACTACTCGGTCGTCGACATCTCCGAGGACCCCGAAGCCCGCGATTATGTGATGGCGCTGGGCTACCTCCAGGCGCCTGTCGTGGTGGCCGGCGAGGATCACTGGTCCGGGTTCCGTCCGGATCGCATCAAGGCTCTCGCGGTCGCAGCCTGATTCCACTCGGATCGCTGCAGCAGTGCGGCATCGTATGCCGAGCCGGACTTCGTAATCGACCGAAAAGTTGGTGAGTACCGATGACCTCGCAGGGGTCTACCCCGCGGACGTCTCTGGTGTACTTCTCGAGCGCATCCGAGAACACCCACAGGTTCGTGCAGAAACTCGGGATTCCGGCCGTCCGGATCCCGCTGCATGACCGTGAAGGCACGTTCGAGGTCCGAGATCCGTACGTGTTGATCCTGCCCACTTACGGAGGCGGCACCACCGTCACCGGCCGCGACACGAATTTCGTGCCGAAACAGGTGATCCGCTTCTTGAACCACGAGCACAACCGGAGTCTTATTCGCGGTGTGATCGCGGCGGGGAACACCAACTTCGGCGAATCATTCTGTTTCGCGGGCGACATCGTTTCGCGAAAGTGCAAGGTGCCGTATCTGTATCGGTTCGAACTGATGGGCACAGCCGACGACGTGGAGCGTGTCCGTGATGGTCTCGCGCAATTCTGGGGTCAGAGCCTTCAGACCGCATAACGCTACAGGCGGGTCTCGACCCGCAGTTCTCGAGGACCGCGCGCCCGCCGGCGGCGCGGCTGATTTTCATACCTTCCGATATGTAGGGGCAGCACTGTGACCATTACCGATCCCGCTCGGACCACGAGCTCCGCGGCAGACGAGTCGCTCGACTACCACGCACTCAACGCGATGTTGAACCTGTACGGTCCGAACGGCGAGATCCAGTTCGACAAGGACGTGGCCGCTGCGCGCCAGTACTTCCTGCAGCACGTCAATCAGAACACCGTGTTCTTCCACAACATCGACGAGAAGCTCGACTATCTCGTCGAGGAGAAGTACTACGAGCCGGAGGTTCTGGACAAGTACTCGCGCGACTTCGTCAAATCACTGTTCCAGCAGGCATACTCGAAGAAGTTCCGTTTCCCGACGTTCCTCGGTGCGTTCAAGTACTACACCTCGTACACGCTCAAGACCTTCGACGGCAAGCGCTACCTCGAGCGGTTCGAGGACCGCGTCTGCATGGTTGCGCTGACCCTCGCCGACGGCGACGAGATCCTTGCCCGTCACCTCGTCGACGAGATCATCTCCGGTCGATTCCAGCCGGCGACCCCCACGTTCCTCAACTCCGGAAAGAAGCAGCGCGGCGAGCCGGTGAGTTGCTTCCTCCTTCGTATCGAGGACAACATGGAGTCGATCGGTCGCTCGATCAACTCGGCACTGCAGCTGTCGAAGCGCGGTGGTGGAGTTGCATTGCTGCTCACCAATATTCGTGAGCACGGCGCGCCGATCAAGAAGATCGAGAACCAGTCCTCGGGCGTCATCCCGATCATGAAGCTGCTCGAGGATTCGTTCTCGTACGCCAATCAGCTCGGCGCACGTCAGGGTGCCGGTGCGGTGTATCTGCACGCCCATCACCCCGACATCTACCGCTTCCTCGACACCAAGCGTGAGAACGCCGACGAGAAGATCCGCATCAAGACGCTGTCGCTCGGCGTCGTGATCCCCGACATCACCTTCGAACTGGCGAAGCGGAACGAGGACATGTACCTGTTCTCGCCGTACGACGTCGAGCGGGTCTACGGCAAGCCGTTCGCCGATATCGACGTAACTGAGAAGTACTACGAGATGGTCGACGACAAGCGCATCCGCAAGTCGAAGATCAAGGCCCGCGAGTTCTTCCAGACGGTCGCAGAACTGCAGTTCGAATCCGGCTACCCGTATGTGATGTTCGAGGACACCGTCAACCGGGCGAATCCCATCGCGGGCAAGATCACCCACTCGAATCTGTGCTCCGAGATCCTTCAGGTCTCGACGCCGTCGGAGTTCAACGACGACCTGTCCTACAGCCATGTGGGCAAGGACATCTCTTGCAACCTCGGCTCGCTCAACATCGCGAAGACCATGGACTCGCCCGACTTCTCGCAGACCATCGAGGTCGCGATCCGCGGCCTGACGGCGGTCTCCGATCAGACGAGCATCGCGTCGGTGCCGTCGATCGAGAAGGGCAACAACGAGTCCCACGCCATCGGCCTCGGCCAGATGAACCTGCACGGCTACCTGGCGCGCGAGCGCATCTACTACGGTTCGGCCGAGGGTATCGACTTCACGAACATCTACTTCTATACGGTGCTGTTCCACGCGCTGCGCGCATCGAACCGGATCGCCATCGAACGCGGCACCCATTTCAAGGGGTTCCCGGAGTCGAAGTACGCGTCGGGTGAGTTCTTCGACAAGTACACCGAGCAGGCCTGGGAGCCGGAGACGGATCGCGTGCGCGCCCTGTTCGCCGACGCAGGCGTGACCATCCCCACCCAGAGCGACTGGCGCGAGCTGAAGGCGTCGGTACAGGAGCACGGCATCTACAACCAGAATCTGCAGGCCGTCCCGCCGACCGGATCGATCTCGTACATCAACAACTCCACCAGCTCTATCCACCCGGTGGCGTCGAAGGTCGAGATCCGCAAGGAAGGCAAGATCGGTCGCGTCTACTATCCCGCGCCGTACCTGACCAACGACAACCTGGACTACTACCAGGACGCGTACGAGATCGGGTACGAGAAGATCATCGACACCTACGCGGCGGCCACACAGCACGTCGATCAAGGTCTGTCGCTGACACTGTTCTTCAAGGACACCGTCACCACACGAGACGTGAACAAGGCTCAGATCTACGCGTGGCGCAAGGGAATCAAGACGTTGTACTACATCCGGCTTCGTCAGATGGCGCTCGAAGGGACCGAGGTGGAGAACTGCGTGTCCTGCATGTTGTGACCTCTGTCGAGACAGTCCTTGCACCAGCACACAATTCAGGTAGGTAACCGATGACTACAGCAGCGCACACGCCGGCCGACGGCACACGCGTCAAGCTGATCGATCGCGTCTCCGCGATCAACTGGAACCGCGTCCCCGACGAGAAGGACTCCGAGGTGTGGGATCGCCTCACCGGCAACTTCTGGCTGCCCGAGAAGGTGCCGGTGTCCAACGACATTCCGTCGTGGGGCACGCTCACCGAATACGAGCAGCAGCTCACCATGCGGGTGTTCACCGGCCTGACCCTGCTCGACACGATCCAGGGCACCGTCGGTGCCGTGTCGCTGATCCCCGACGCGGTCACGCCGCATGAGGAGGCGGTGCTGACCAACATCGCTTTCATGGAGTCCGTGCACGCCAAGAGCTACTCGCAGATCTTCTCCACGCTGTGCTCGACCCGTCAAATCGATGATGCGTTCCGGTGGTCGGAGGAGAACGAGCACCTGCAGCGCAAGGCCCAGATCATCCTCGATTACTACCAGGGGGACGATCCGCTCAAGCGGAAGGCGGCCTCGACGCTGCTCGAGTCGTTCCTGTTCTACTCGGGTTTCTATCTTCCGATGTACTGGTCATCGCGCGCGAAGCTCACCAACACCGCCGACGTGATCCGTCTGATCATCCGCGATGAGGCCGTGCACGGCTACTACATCGGTTACAAGTACCAGAAGGGCCTCGAACAGGTTTCGCAGGCCGAGCGTGACGAACTCAAGGACTGGGTCTTCGACCTGTTGCTCGAGCTGTACGACAACGAGACCCACTACACCTCGGATCTGTACGACGAGGTCGGTCTCACCGAGGACGTCAAGAAGTTCCTGCGCTACAACGCCAACAAGGCGCTGATGAACCTCGGCTACGAGGCGTTGTTCCCGAAGGACGAGGCCGACGTCAACCCGGCGATTCTGTCGGCACTGTCCCCGAACGCCGACGAGAACCACGACTTCTTCTCGGGGTCGGGAAGCTCGTATGTGATCGGCAAGGCCGTCGTCACGGAGGACGACGACTGGGACTTCTGATCCGGCTGCCACATCCGGTTCGACCGTATGACTGCGGCCGAATGTCGTTCTTTTCGGACGGCGTTCGGCCGCAGCGATGTTCGGGGCGGGTCAGGGGCTCCGGAACCAGGCCTCGGGACGGCCGGCGAGCGCCCTCTCCAACCGTAGCGCCGACGTGGTCGTGAGCGGTGTGGGCAGCTCGTCGGGTGCGAACCACGCCACCTCGAGATTCTCGTCGTCGGCGACCCGGGCCGCTCCGCCGGTCGCGCGCATCACGAACGACACGTCCAGATATTGCGCGACGTCCCCGTTGGGATAGGTGATCGGCTCGGTGACGTCGACGCTCGTGAGCCGGAGCACCTCGGCGTCGACCCCCGTTTCCTCCGCCACTTCGCGGACTGCCGCCGCGGCCGGTTCCTCACCGGGCTCGAGGGTGCCCGACACCACCGCCCACTTGCCGTTGTCGGCGCGGCGGGTGAGCAGGACACGGCCGTCGTCGCCGAGCACAATTGCGCTCACCCCGGACAACCACAGCGGATCATGGCCGACGTGAGTGCGGAGGGCAGCGACGAAATCAGGGATGGGCATGAGTCCGTCCCAGCACGTCAGAAGTGGAACGACACAGGGGACGCGGTCTGCCCCGAGTAGGGCAGCAGGACGGTCGGCTGCAGGGGCACCGTGAACCGGGCGGGCACATTGCTCCACTGGGTGCGTCCGCCCTCGGCGGGTGTATCGAGGCGGGCCAGTGTGATGCGGCTCATCGAGTCGCTGCCGACCTGATCGCCGGTCGATGATTCCGCGGTCAGGTAGGTGCCGTCGGCAGTGAACTCGATCCAAGGATTCGCGAGGGCGATCTCGAGCAGATGGAAGCGCGTGAACGACACGACCGTGCCGCGGTACTCGATGCGTCCGAGGCCGGTGTTCTTGTCCATCCGCGCCTCGGAGAGCTCGAAGGTCATCGTTCCGTCGTCTCGAACCGAGGCGCCGTCGCGGCCCACGACCGAGCCCTGGGTGGTTCCCGTGACGAGATCGTTGTAGCCGGGGGCGAATCCCCACACGAGGTCCTGGGATGGCGCAACCGGAGCGTTCGGGCCGGGGGAGGGGTCGAAGTTCACCGGGACCGACAACTCCTGCTCGGCGTTGACCGCATCGGCCGCGCCGAAGGTGTAGATGCCGTACCGGGCATCGTCGGGAACGGTCTCGGGCGCGTCGATGGTGATCGTGGCCGTGAACGATCCGTCGTCGGCGAGCGGAACCCACTGCTGCCGCACCGTGCGGCGCATGTCGAACGGTCGATCCGGAACCTGGTTCAATGCACGTTCCGACAACACCCACGCGTTGGTGGAGCGCACCGTGGCGCGACTCTCGGTGGGGGCGTCCTCGGACGGGCGCCAGTGCTCGGAGAAACCGCCGAACGAGACGAAGGTGCCGTGCGGAACACCGGGCGGCACCGGTAGCGGCAGCCCGCCGGTGCGGTTGGCCTCGGGGTCGAACCCGGTACCGCGGACGACCACCGTGTCGCCTTCGTGGACGGGAGCGTCGCCGAGAGGAGTCGTACCGTCGGCGGCGAATACCTCGATGTCCGGCCGGTCGGCAGGCTGGGCGGCTACCGGCGCGACAGCCAGTGTGCCCAGTGTGAGTGCGCCCGCGAGAGTGATGCCGATCCGGCGGACACCTGCAGTGTTGTCAGTTCGAATAGCCATTGAGTGTGTGCCTCAGATCTGTCAGTACTGCGTGGGCCGCGACCGGGCCGGGCGTGGACCACACCTCGTCCGAGACGGAGAACAGCCGGTTGTCGGTGACGGCACCGAGATCGAGCCACTCGTCCCGCTTCATGTACTCCGTACCCCGATCGAGGCCGTTCTGTCCGGCGAATCGGACGAAAATCACATCTCCGTCAGCGGGCGATGGGTCCTCTGTGTCGAGTTGTCGGAAGGCGCGGCCGTCCTCGACCCCGAACCGCTGCGGTGCAGGCCTCTCTGCCCCGAGGTCGGCGAGGACCTGACCGGCGAACGACGCGGTGCCGTCGATGGTGGGTTCGTCGCCGGTGAAGCGCACGAGAGACGCTTGTGTCTGCGACGAGGTGAGTTCGCGTCCGAGTTCGGTCGCTGCGACGGAGTACTCCTCGAGCACCCTGCGTGCCGCTTCGGAACGGCCCAGCGACTCGCCGACGCGCTCGAACTGCTGCCGCCAGAACACCTGGTCGGATCCGACGACGACGGTCGGTGCGACGGACGACAACGAGTCGTAGAGTCCCGTGTCGGCCGCTGCGCCGATGATGAGATCCGGTCGGGCCTGCTCGATCGCAGCGAGATCGGGGGAGCCGGCCGAACCGATCGCGGGAATCTCCGAGACACCCGTGCCGAGGTATTCGGGACGTTCGTCCGCGGCGATGCTCACACCGACGACGCGTTCCCACAGTCCCAGTGCACACACGGCGTCGAGTGACGCTGTGTCGAGGACCACGATCCGCTGCGGATCGTTCGGGACCTCGGATACGCCGGCGGTGTGGATGACTCCGTGCGTGCCGCCGGCGGGTAGGCCCGGGTCGGTGGGGCTCGGCAGCGCGCACGCCGTCGTCGTGTCGCGTTCGATACCCACCACGGCGGCGCCGGCGATGCGGGTGGTGGTGCGCACGATCTCGGAGGCCGGGTCGTCGGCCGGAGCCGAACAGCCGACGACCGTGAGCGCGGCCGTGGCGGCGGCGAGAGCGACGATGCGGACACGGTGCGCGGGCAATTCCACCACTTCCTCTAGAGGGGACGAATCAGGTTATCGCTTGTGCAGATCGGCCCCGGCGATCCTGCCACAGTGGGCCGCGTCGAGAACGGTGCTCTACGCGGGCGCTTCTCCGCTAAGTGATGTGCGTCACTCGGGGTGTGTGACGTGCTGGACGCGGCGATTCGCTCGTGTGCGAATCGCGGGTTCAGCGGTAGTGTGGCGGCCGAGTACGACAGCGAGTAGGACCCGGTTAACGAGTGGTGCGCGCACGGTCTACGATTCGATGAGCGCAAGCCAGAGAGACCGTTCGCCTCCAGCCCGAGTCGAGCGCGCATTCAGGAGGATTAGTGACTGCCGTAGCGCCCCAGCCAGTCCCAGAGATAGCTGCAGCAAGGCCATACCCGCCGCGGCAGGGACCAAAGGGTTCGTTCATCTACAAGATGATCACCACCACAGATCCCAAGGATCTGGGGATCATGTACTTGATCACCTCGGTTTCGTTCTTCCTCATCGGTGGCCTCATGGCCCTCCTGATGCGCACCGAACTCGCGGTTCCGGGCCTGCAGTTCCTGTCGAACGAGCAGTTCAACCAGCTGTTCACCATGCACGGCACGATCATGCTGCTCATGTACGCGACGCCGGTCGTGTTCGCGTTCGCGAACTACATCCTGCCGCTGCAGATCGGTGCGCCCGACGTGGCGTTCCCGCGTCTGAACGCGTTCAGCTACTGGCTGTACCTGTTCGGCGCGACGATCGTGATGCTCGGTTTCGTGACCCCCGGCGGCGCTGCCGACTTCGGCTGGACGGCATACACGCCGCTCACCAGTGAGCTGCACTCCCCGGGTGTCGGCGCGGACTTCTGGATCCTCGGCCTCGGTGTCATGGGCCTGGGCACCATCCTCGGTGGCGTCAACTTCATCACCACCGTCGTGTGCCTCCGTGCTCCCGGTATGACGATGTTCCGGATGCCGATCTTCACCTGGAACATCCTGATCACCAGCATCCTGATCCTGCTGGTCTTCCCGCTGCTGACCGCCGCTTTCATGGGCCTGTTCGTCGACCGTCACCTCGGTGGTCACATCTACGACCCGGCCACCGGTGGTGTCCTCTTGTGGCAGCACCTGTTCTGGTTCTTCGGCCACCCCGAGGTCTACGTCATCGCGCTGCCGTTCTTCGGCATCGTCTCCGAGATCTTCCCGGTCTTCAGCCGCAAGCCGATCTTCGGTTACACCGGCCTCGTCTACGCGACGATCGGCATCGCTGCGCTCTCCATCGCCGTGTGGGCTCACCACATGTACGCAACCGGCGCGGTGCTGCTCCCGTACTTCTCGTTCATGACGTTCCTGATCGCTGTGCCGACGGGCGTGAAGTTCTTCAACTGGATCGGCACCATGTGGCGAGGTCAGATGACGTTCGAGACACCGATGTTGTTCTCGGTCGGCTTCCTGATCACCTTCCTCTTCGGCGGTCTGTCCGGCGTCATCCTCGCGAGCCCTCCGCTGGACTTCCACCTGCACGACACCTACTTCGTCGTCGCGCACTTCCACTACGTCGTGTTCGGTACCGTCGTGTTCGCCACCTACGCAGGCATCTACTTCTGGTTCCCGAAGATGACCGGCCGGATGATGGACGAGCGTCTCGGAAAGTGGCATTTCTGGCTTACCTTCGTCGGCTTCCACCTGACATTCCTGGTGCAGCACTGGCTCGGCAACGAGGGCATGCCCCGTCGCTACGCGGACTACCTCCCGACCGACGGTTTCACCAATCTGAACATCGTGTCGACGATCGGTGCCTTCGTCCTCGGTGCCTCGACACTGCCGTTCATGTGGAACGTCTTCAAGAGCTACCGCTACGGCCAGGTCGTCACGGTCGACGATCCGTGGGGCTACGGCAACTCGCTCGAGTGGGCCACCACCTGCCCGCCGCCGCGCCACAACTTCACGGAGCTGCCGCGCATTCGCTCGGAGCGTCCCGCATTCGAACTGCACTACCCGCACATGGTGGAGCGGATGCGCGCCGAAGCGCATGTCGGACCGGGTAGCCACAAGCACAACGTGAACGTGCTCGAGGGTGCGGACCGCACTCCCGGCGACCACCCGCGTGCCGGCGAAGACTAGACGCGCCATCCCTGAAAGAGCTTTGACGAAGACCCCGCCCCCCACGGGCGGGGTCTTCGCCTTCTGTGGCCCGAGGCGATTCGCAGGGGCCCAACCCCCGCACGTCAGGGACACACGCGACTGCAACAATGGACGCGCACGTGTTTCGGCCGTGCACGATTCGACTGACGAAGATCGGAGACGTAGTGGCGTCTGAGACCACTGTGCTCGTGACGGTGACGGGCCCGGACCATCCCGGTGTGACCTCGGTGCTGTTCGCCGCGTTGAGCCGCCACGACGTGGACCTGCTCGATGTCGAGCAGGTTGTCATCAAGGGGCGGCTCACGCTCGGCGTCGTAGTGGTGTGCCCCGGTGATCCCGAGGCCCTGCAGGACGAGGTCGAGGCCGCCATGGCCACCATCGGTATGAACGCCGATGTCGAGGTCGGCGCCCGGCCGGTGAACGGCCGCGCTGTCTCCACCCATGCGGTTGTCGTGCTCGGTAGCCCCGTCAGCGCCCGCGCCATGCGCTCCGTCGGTCGTACGCTCGCCTCCCTCGGAGCGAACATCGACTCGATCCGCGGCATCGCCGATTACCCGCTCACCGGCCTCGAGTTGATGGTCACCGCCACCGACCAGGGCGCCGTCGCCGACGAAGCCCTGCGCAAGGCACTGGCGGAACTCGCGGCGGGTCTGGACGTCGATATCGCCGTGGAGCGTGGTGGGCTCGCCCGCCGATCGAAGCGCCTGATCGTGTTCGATGTCGATTCGACGCTCGTCCAAGGTGAGGTCATCGAGATGCTCGCCGCACATGCCGGTGTCGAGGACAAGGTCCGTGCCGTCACCGAGGCCGCGATGCGTGGGGAACTCGATTTCACCGAATCGCTCGAGCAGCGAGTGGCCACCCTCGCGGGCTTGCCCGCCAGCGTGATCGACGAGGTGGCCGAGCAGATCGAACTGACGCCCGGTGCACGCACTACCATCCGGACGCTGCGTCGTCTCGGATTCCGCTGCGGAGTCGTCTCGGGTGGCTTCCGTCAGGTCATCGAAGGCCTCGCGCACGACCTCGAACTCGACTTCGTGCGGGCCAACACACTGGAGATCGTCGACGGAAAGCTCACCGGCAGGGTCATCGGCGACGTCGTGGACCGGGCGGCGAAAGCACGCGCGCTCCGGGAGTTCGCCGACGACGCCGGCGTCCCGATCGAGCAGACCGTGGCGGTGGGCGACGGCGCGAACGACATCGACATGCTCAGCGCAGCCGGTCTCGGTATCGCCTTCAACGCGAAGCCCGCGCTGCGTGAGGTCGCCGACACCGCGCTGTCCTACCCGTATCTCGACGCGGTCCTGTTCGTCCTCGGCGTGACGCGGGAGGAGATCGAGGCAGCAGACCGCGGCGACGGAACGCTCCGGCGCGTCCCACTCGAGCACGGTGCCTGAGCCGCACCCGGTTTTCGCCGATCCCGGATTCCGATCCAGGCACGGGGTACTCGCGGGCGGCTACGGACACCGCGACGACCCGGACGATCCGTCTGCAGTGCTCGCGATGCCCCTCGTCCTGCACATCCCGAAAGCCGAGCCTCCTGCCCGCAGCGCATTGCTCGAGGCCGCGGCCGTCGCGACAGTGGCGCTGTGCCTGGACCCTCGGGTCGGCGCCGGAGAAGACGGTGGACCGGGCGAGTGGCAGGAGGCGTTCCTTTCGTGGAACGATGCCCGGATTCGCAAGGTGAGCCGTCGCGCCCGCGGAGTGCACTGGCGTGCCGTGCAGGAGATCGATGGGGTGACCGTCGACCGTGGTGGAGCGCAGGCCCGCGCGCTCGTCCCCGGCCCGGTGGGCGACCTCGATCCTCGTATCGCGCGACTGCAGATCGGTGGTACGGATCTGCCTCACGACGATCCCGTCGATGCTCCCGCGGGGGTGCCTGTGCTGTGGGTGAACGCGGCACTCGGAATGACGGTCGGAAAAGCCGCGGCTCAGGTCGGCCATGCCTCGATGCTGCTGGCCGGGGCCCTCGACGTCGACTCGGCGCGCGCATGGGCGGCGACCGGCTTTCGGTGTGCGGTTCGTGACGCCGACCCGGGCCGGTGGGGTGAGCTCGCAGTCGGAGTCGAGGAAGGGGCAGGCGTCGCGGTGCGCGACGCCGGCTTCACCGAGGTCGAACCGGGCTCGATGACCGTGATCGCCACCGTGTCCTGACGGGTCAGCGTCCTGACGCGAAACACTCGCCGCCGCGCTGGTCAGTTCGCGGCCCGGAACACCAGTACGGTCGGTCCTGTCAGCGAGAACGACGACCCCACGCGGTACGCGGCCGAATCGATCGGACGGCCATCGGCCGCGGAAGAATCGAACACACACCGGATGTCGCCGTGGTACCACTCGGGGCTCGCCAACGTCACCGCCATCGAGTCGCCGGCGTGCAGGACGAACAGGCCGCTGGTGTCCGGAAGAGGTCTGCCCGTCGACGTCACCGTTGCCAGCCCCGATCCGTCCAGCCACGCCTGCACTGTGTGACGGTCGTCGTCGTGCCAGTCGGCATCCTGCAGTTCGTTGCCATCGCCCCCGAACCACACGAGATCGGGATAACCGACCGTGCGGGCACGGCCTTCGAAGAATCGACGTTGCCGGAGCACGGGCACTCTGCGCCGCAGTTCCAACAGGAAACGGACGAACTCGATGCGTGCGTGGTCGGCGCGTTCCCAGTCGAGCGGCCACGCCTCGGATACCGGCGTCCCGGCGGGGACACAGTACGCGTTGTTGTTGCCGCGCTGGGTGTGGCCGAACTCGTCGCCCGCGAGGAGCAGGGGAGTGCCCGCCGAAAGCAGCAATGTGGCGAGCAAGGCGCGGACGTGTCGAGCGCGCGCGGTGAGGATCGCGAGATTGTCGGTCGGCCCTTCGATGCCGTGGTTCACCGACTCGTTGTGGTCGGAACCGTCCCGGCCGTCCTCACCGTTCGCGGCATTGTGTTTGCGTGTGAACGAGACTGCGTCGGCGACAGTGAACCCGTCGTGCGCGGTGACGAAATTGATCGACGCCGACGGCCGGCGGCCGGAGCGCCGATACAGTTCCTCCGACCCCGTCAGGCGAGAAGCGATCTCACGCACTCCGGAACGTCGCGCCCAGAAGCGTCGGGTAGCGTCGCGGTAGCGGTCGTTCCACTCGGACCATTGGACACCGAACCGGCCGAGTTGATAACCCTCGGACGTCGCGTCCCACGGTTCCGCGATGAGTTTGCATTCGGTGAGCACTGGGTCGGTGGTGATGGCGGTGAACAAAGCTGCGCGAGCGTCGAACGCGCCGCCGAGTCGGCGGCCCAGGGCACTCGCGAGATCGAACCGGAAACCGTCCACGCCCATGTCCGTTGCCCAATAGCGCAGGCTGTCGCAGATCATCCGCACCGTGATCGGCGACGTGCCATCGACGGTGTTGCCGCAGCCGGTCAGATCGATATCGTGGCCGTTGTCGTTCAGAAGGTAGTACCCGGGAGCATCGAGCCCGCGCCACGACAGGCTCGGTCCCGCGACCGACCACTCGCACGTGTGGTTGAAGACGACGTCGAGGATCACCTCGATCCCGGCGTCGTGCAGCGCCGTGACCATCGTGCGGAACTCTGCGATCTCGTTGCCGGGTACCGCGGCATAACCGGGGTGTGGTGCGAAGAACGACGCGGTCGAATACCCCCAGTGATTGCGCATTCCCCTGGCCCGCACCGGAGGTTCGGTGACGAATGCATGCACTGGCAGGAGTTCGACCGCGGTGACACCCAGGTGTACGAGGTGGCCGATCACCGCCGGGTCCGCCAATCCGAGATAGGTACCTCGAAGCGCGTTCGGTACGCCGGGATGCGCGGCCGTATACGAACCGACGTGCAATTCGTAGATGACGGTATCCTCCCACGGGATGGACGGTCGGCGATGCTGTGCCGTCTCGGACGAGGCAGCCGGGGTGACGACGGACAGGGGCGTGTGCCCGAGCGAATCGACACAGGACATCGAGCCGAACGGCTCGTCGTCGTACGCGAGCAATCGCGCGGTGTCGCCGACATCGCTTCCGGTGACCTGTCGGCCCCACGGGTCGAGCAGGATCTTGTGCGGATTGGTTCGCAGGCCGTCGCGGGGGTTCCAGGGCCCGTGCGCGCGATAGCCGTACCTACAGCCGGCACCGACATCGGGGATCGTGCCGTGCCAGATACCGAATGTGCGGTCGGGCAGGTCGACGCGGCGTTCCCGATCGTCGTCGTCGATCAGGCAGACCTGCAGGCGGTCGCAATGCGGAGCGTGGACAGCGAAGTGAGTACCCCTGTCGCCCGGTGTTGCGCCGAGGGGAAACGGTGATCGATCGGCCTCGGCCGTGCGATCGGCGGAGGCATGCACACGAGTGGATGACGACACGAAGGAGATCCTGCCGTGTCCCGAGTAGGGACGTGAGCGAAGATGGACGGCGTGGCACAACCTGATCCCGATCTGCTCATCGAATTCGAAGATGTTTTGGTGCGGCGAGGAGGAAATGTCCTCGTCGGCCCCGTGACCTGGAAGGTGGAACTCGACGAGCGTTGGGTGGTGCTCGGTCCGAACGGCGCGGGTAAGACGTCGTTGCTGCGTGTCGCGGCTGCCGAGGACTTCCCGACGTCCGGTACCGCGCACGTGCTGGCCGAGACGTTCGGCCGCACCGACCTCTCGGAACTTCGGCCTCGCATCGGACTGTCGTCGTCCGCGCTCGCCAATCGCGTCCCTCGTGATGAGTTGGTGGTCGATCTGGTGATCTCCGCCGGATACGGTGTGCTCGGCCGGTGGCGGGAGAAGTACGACGACGTCGACCACACCCGCGCGGTCGAGATGCTCGAGAGCCTCGGCGCCGAACACTTGGCGCAGCGCACCTACGGAACCCTCTCCGAGGGGGAGCGCAAGCGGGTGCTGATCGCCAGGGCGCTCATGACCGACCCGGAACTGCTACTGCTCGACGAACCTGCTGCGGGCCTGGACCTCGGCGGCCGTGAGGAACTGGTGGCGCGGCTCGCGACACTCGCCGCCGACCCGGACGCGCCTGCGACGGTCCTGATCACCCACCATGTCGAGGAGATCCCGCCGGGATTCACCCACGCGATGCTGCTCAAGGAGGGCGGTGTGGTCGCGCAGGGCCTGATCGACGATGTGATCACCGCGGAGAATCTGAGCGCTGCCTTCAGCCAGTCGATCACTTTGGACAAGGCCGACGACCGCTTCTTTGCTCGCCGCACGAGCGAGCCGGGGAGACACCGGCGGGGCTGAGACCGGGACGGGTCGAGCCGGACTGATCGATTAGGCTCCGAGAATGGCTAACGAACGCTCGGCAAGCGTCTTCGATCCCACCTCCGTGCCGGTCAAGGACGCCTCCACCGTCATGCTCGTCCGGGACTCGGCACGGGGCATCGAGGTCTTCCTCCTGCAGCGTGTCGTAGGGATGGATTTCGCAGGCGGTATGACCGTCTTTCCCGGCGGCGGCGTCGACCGCAGTGACAGCGAGGTGTCGCTGCGGTGGACAGGGCCCGATGTCGACTGGTGGGCGCGACGCTTCGACGTCACGCAGTCGAGGGCGCAGGCACTTGTGCTCGCCGCGGTTCGTGAGACCTTCGAAGAGTGCGGTGTGCTCCTGGCGGGCAAGGACCCCGATTCGGTGATTGCCGACACCGCCTCTCACGCGCAGGCACGCGCGCAACTCGAAACACGCGAACTGTCGTTCGGTGATTTCCTCACCCGGGAAGGGCTTGTCCTGCGCGCAGACCTGCTGCGCCCGTGGGCGCGCTGGGTCACCCCGTTGGGGGAGCGTCGGCGTTACGACACGCATTTCTTCGTGGCTGCCGCGCCGGACGGGCAGAACGCCGACGGTGAGACCAGCGAGGCGGAGCGAGTGCTCTGGCAGACTCCCGCAGAGGCGCTCGAGCACTGGAAATCCGGGCGGTCGGTGCTGCTTCCCCCCACCTGGTCTCAGCTCATCGGACTGTCGAAGTACGCGACGGTCGCCGAGATCCTGGCGGCCGAGCCGGAAATTCCCACGATCCTGCCTGTCATGAGCCGGACCGACGCCGGAATCCATATCGCGTTCGACGGCGATGAGGGCTACTACGAGGGAGGCGGCCCGCACCCCTGGGCAAATCGCAGTGACATCTGACTCGGCTCGCCGAGGACGACATCTGCCTCGGCTCATCGGGACGCCTCCTGCGACGACCTCTAGGCTGGGGCGCATGGCTGAATTCGTGACACTCGAGGTTTCCGACGGCATCGGCACGATCCGACTGGACCGCCCCCCGATGAATGCCCTGAACCGGCAGGTCCAGGAGGAAATCCGGGACGCCGCGCGCGAAGCCACCGTGCGCGACGACGTCAAGGCCGTGATCGTGTACGGCGGCGAGAAGGTCTTCGCCGCCGGTGCCGACATCAAGGAAATGGCCGACCTGAGTTACGTGCAGATGAGCAAGATCGTCGAGGATCTGCAGTCCGCTCTTGGTTCTGTCGCCGACATCCCGAAGCCGACGGTCGCGGCGCTCACCGGGTACGCACTCGGCGGCGGACTCGAACTCGCACTCGGCGCGGATCGCCGTATCGCCGGCGACAACGTCAAGGTCGGCACCCCCGAGGTGCTGCTCGGAATCATCCCGGGCGGCGGTGGAACCCAGCGACTGGCGCGTCTCGTCGGACCCTCGAAGGCCAAGGACATCGTCTTCACCGGTCGCTTCGTCGGCGCCGACGAGGCCCTGTCGATCGGGCTCGTCGACGAGGTGGTCGCACCCGACGCCGTGTACGACGCCGCACGCACATGGGCCTCGCAGTTCACCACGGGCGCGAGCCGTGCACTCGCAGCCGCGAAGGCCGCGATCGACCAGGGACTGGATACCGATCTCGACACCGGCCTGAAGATCGAGCAGCATGTTTTCGCGGGCCTGTTCGCCACCGAGGACCGTACGATCGGCATGCAGTCGTTCATCGAGAACGGGCCGGGCAAGGCCGAATTCCTGGGCAAATAGTCGTCGGGACGGGACACTTGTCGAGTGCTTACTGCCGGGTAGGATCTGCGTCATGACTGCAAGCAGGACCGACGGGACCGATCCCGCGCCGAACCCGCACGCCACCGCCGAACAGGTCGCGGCTGCTCTCGAGGACTCCAAGCTCGCTCAGGTGCTCTATCACGACTGGGAAGCCGAGACCTACGACGAGAAGTGGTCGATCTCCTACGACGAACGGTGCATCGACTACGCTCGCGGTCGCTTCGATCTCGCGGCCGGTGAGCAGCAGCTGCCGTACGAGCGCGCCCTGGAACTCGGGTGCGGCACCGGCTTCTTCCTGCTCAATCTCATGCAGGGCGGGGTCGCGAAGAGCGGGTCTGTGACCGACCTGTCGCCCGGCATGGTCAAGGTCGCGCTGCGCAACGCGGAGAACCTGGGCCTCGACGTCGACGGCCGGGTTGCCGATGCCGAAACCATTCCCTACGAGGACGACACCTTCGATCTCGTCGTCGGCCACGCGGTCCTGCATCACATCCCCGACGTCGAACAGTCGCTGCGTGAGGTGCTGCGTGTGCTCAAGCCGGGCGGACGTTTCGTCTTCGCGGGCGAGCCCAGCACCGTCGGCAACTTCTACGCGCGGTGGCTCGGTCGCATCACCTGGGAGGCGACCACCACCATCACGAAGCTGCCGTTCCTGAGCGACTGGCGCCGCCCGCAGACCGAACTCGACGAGTCCTCGCGTGCCGCGGCGCTCGAAGCGGTCGTCGACCTGCACACGTTCGACCCCGCGGATCTCGAGAAGCTCGCCACTTCGGCGGGTGCGGTCGAGGTCGCAGCTTCGAGCGAAGAATTCGCGGCTGCACTGCTCGGTTGGCCGGTTCGCACGTTCGAAGCGGCGGTCCCCGAGGAGAAGCTCGGCTGGAACTGGGCCAAGTTCGCATTCGGTGGCTGGAAGACCCTCAGCTGGGTCGACGAGAACGTGCTCAAACATGTGGTGCCACGCAACTTCTTCTACAACGTGATGATCACCGGCGTGAAGCCCGGCAAGTAGTTGGGCTACGAGTTCACGCTCACCGACGTCGAGTATCTGACGTCGGATCACGGCGTTGCAGCACTGTCCGATGTCGACGCCCGGGAGCTGTCGACGCGTACGCGTCTGTCGGATATCGACTGGGTTCGTACGCGTTTCGGTGACCGCGCGGCGCCTCTGGTCGAGACGGTGATGGCGCGTCGCAAGGCCGCAACCAAGCTGCGAGGCGCGCAGGGGTGGTTACTTACCGATGACGCGGTGCAACAGGCGACCCCGTCGCCGGTCGCAGCGCACCGAGCGCGTCGCCTCGCAGGTCGGCAGGTTCACGACGTGACCTGTTCGGTGGGGGCAGAACTGGCCGCGTTGGTCGGTGTGGCCGACACCGTTGTCGGGAGCGATCTCGACGGGGTGCGTCTCGCGATGGCGGTCCACAATGTTCCCGGCGCCCATGTGGTTCGGGCCGATGCGTTGCGACCGGTGACACGCGGAACCACGGTGATCGCCGATCCGGCGCGCAGGTCCGGTGGCAAGCGTACCCACGATCCGGCCGCGCTGCAGCCTCCGCTTCCGGACCTGCTCGACGTCTACTCCGGTCGCGATCTCGCCGTGAAGTGCGCTCCCGGACTCGATTTCGACAAACTTGCATGGGACGGCGAGGTCGAGGTCGTCTCGCTCGACTCGGGTGTCCGTGAGGCCTGCCTCTACTCGCCAGGCCTGACCGAGACGGGAATCCGTCGTCGCGCCACCGTTCTGAGGTCGGACGGGGCGGATGTCGAGATCACCGATGCGATGGACGACGAGATCCCCGCGCAGGCTCCCGGCGAATGGATCATCGACCCGGACGGCGCGATCGTGCGTGCAGGCCTCGTGCGGCATTACGCCGCGAGACACGGTCTGTGGCAACTAGACCCGCGCATCGCCTATCTCACCGGTGATGTGCTTCCTGACGGTGTGCGCGGTTTCCGGGTACTCGAGCAGCTGAAGTACTCCGAGAAGAACCTGCGGCAGGCACTCGCTCGACTCGACTGTGGTTCGGCCGAGATCCTGGTGCGCGGGGTCGACGTCGACCCCGCCCAGCTGCGCCCGCGACTGAAGCTACGAGGCACCGACGCCCTGAGCATTGTGCTCACCCGGGTGGGCCGGACGCCTGTGGCTTTCGTGTGCCGCGCGAGCCGCTGACACCCTGCTGTCCGCAGGGTGCGGCTCAGTCCTCGGAGCCGTCCAGCACGTACAACTCACCGTTCACGGTCGCGGCGACGAGCTGACCGTCCGGACCGACAGCCGTCCCCACAGAGAACCCGGTCGTCTCGGGGAGTATCTCCTCGTCGAGAGTCCGTCCGTCGGTCACGTCGAACACGAGCGCCGTGAGGCCGTCGTCGCCCGAAATGATCGTGTAGCCGCGACCGTTCGCTGTGAGTGCCGGGACACCGGCCTGCCGGACGTCGTCGCGCTCCCAGGCGGCCTCCGCGCCGTCGCCGGTGTCGCGCAGGGCGGTGAGCGCGCCGGGGCCACCGGCCGACAGCACGAGCAGGCCGTCATCGGTGACGGCAGGACCGGTCGCCGGCGTGTATCCGAGGTCGTGACTCCATCGAGCCTGTCCGGTCTCGGCGTCGATCGCCCACAATGCACCTTCGCCGTCGTGGACGTACACCGTGGTGCCATCGGCCGAGAGCGCCGGACTTGTCGTGGCGCCGCCAGGAAGATCGACGTTCGACCATTCCTCGGTGACGATGGGGGCCTCGCCCCCCGGGTACCGCAGAGCGACCAGCGCGGCCCGGTCGGCGCCGGGACGCCACACCGTCGTGAAGATGCGGCCGGTGTCCCGGTCGACGGCGGGGGTGGTCGCGACGGGGCAATCCGGGGAGCCACCGAAGCATCCGGCCAATCCGTGGTCGGGTTCCCGGCGCGGGATATTGCTACCGTCCTCGACCCCGGGGATCGGGACCAGATCGAACAGCGGTGCACGGAGCATTCCGGTCTGCGGATCGACGATGTTGACCTGACCGAAATGTGTGATCACGACCAGACTTCCGTCACCGGCGAACTGCACGGCGCGGGGAGTGCCGCTCACCGGGATCCGCCAGCGGCGCTGGCCGTTCTCGGTGAACGAGAGCAGGCCACCGGCCTCACCGACATACACGTTGGCGACATCGTCAGCGACCGGGCTGATGTCCGCCACTCCTGGACCGAGGCGTGTACACCAGCGTTTGCGGCCGTTGTCCATCTGGTACGAGAAGATGTTGCATCCTGCGTCTGTAGCCGACGTGATGGTGACCTGGCCGTTCGGTGCCACCGTCGCCGGTGAGCCGACAGCGCCACCGGTCGCCCGCGACCACGACGACGTGACGTCGTCGAGCCCCTCGCTGACGGTCGTGTTGCTGTTGCGCCCATCCGAATGGCGTCCGGGCCACGCGCCGGCCGAATATGGTCCATCGGAATCGCCGCCACCGCACCCGCTCAACGCAAGTGCTGCCGTCGCCGTCAGCACCGCAGCTCGCCGGGCACCCCGCATCGCTCAACTCCTTCACGACTTTCGGATTCGAGACGCCAGCGTATCGGGCCGGGTGTTACACGCTCCGGGCGAGGCAGACCGTAGGCTGTGTGTCTCGACGCCGTAGGCTTCGTGCCATGACGAGCATGTGGGGTGCACCGTTGAGCACCAGGTGGCGTGGTTCGCGGCGTCGTGATCCGGAACAGGCCCGATTCCTGACACCGGCATCGCTGCGGTGGGTGTTGAACAACAAGGCGTACACCCCGTGGTACCTGGTGCGGTACTACCGATTGGCGAAGTTCAAGCTTTCGAACCCGCACGTGGTGCTGCGCGGCATGGTCTTCCTGGGAAAGAATGTAGAGATCCACGCGACACCGGAACTGGCGCGGCTCGAGATCGGCAAGTGGGTCCACATCGGCGACGGCAACGCCATTCGGTGCCACGAAGGATCACTGCGGATCGGCGACAAGGTCGTGTTCGGCAAGGACAATGTGGTGAACACCTACCTCGATATCGAGATCGGCGCATCGACCCTGGTCGCCGATTGGTGCTACATCTGCGACTTCGATCACCGCACCGAGGACATCACCTATCCGATCAAGGACCAGGGCATCGTGAAGAGCCCCGTCCGGATCGGTCCTGACACCTGGATCGCTGCGAAGGTCTCGGTGCTGCGCGGCACCCGGGTCGGGCGCGGGTGCGTCCTGGGAGCACACGCTGTCGTCAAGGGGGACATCCCCGATTACGGCATTGCCGTGGGGTCCCCGGCCAAGGTCGTGAAGAACCGGAAGGACGCATGGGAAGCCGGTGCAGCCGATCGTGCGGCCTATGTCGCCGCACTGGAGGACATCGCGCGCAAGAAGGCGGGTGACCCGCCCGTCGACGCGAACTCTGCGTCCTGACAGGGCTCGCAGGAAGGGACGACCGTGGACTATGCCGAGTATCGCCGTTACGACGCGGTGGGCCTCGCGGGACTTGTGGCCCGAGGTGAGGTATCGAAGATCGAGCTGCTCGATACGGCGCTCGCACGCCTCGACGCTGTCGATCCGACGTTGAACACGGTCGTGCAACGGCTCGACGAGCGCGCCCGCGTGCGGGCCGACGGACCCTTGTCCGGGCCATTCGCAGGTGTTCCGTTCCTGGTCAAGGACCTGATGCAGGATGTCATCGGGACTCCCGACGGGAGCGGCTCCCGAGCGCTCACCGAGATGCCGGCGGCGGAGAACTCCGTGGTGGTGGATCGCTGGATCGGTGCCGGTCTGGTGATCTTCGGCAAGACCAATACACCGGAGTTCGGTGCGAAGGGCATCACCGAACCCGAGGTGAACGGGGCGACCCGCAATCCGTGGAACCCTGAGCTCACCCCCGGCGGTTCCTCGGGTGGCTCCGCAGCGGCGGTGGCAGCAGGTGTGGTGCCGGTGGCGGGTGCCAACGACGGCGGCGGCTCGATCCGTATCCCAGCGGCCTGCTGTGGTCTCGTCGGTCTCAAACCTGGCCGGGGCGTGGTACCCACGGGACCGGTCGGGGGTGAACCATTGCACGGCGCCGTGTCGAACGGTGTGATCAGCCGAACGGTCCGCGACTCGGCCGCGATGCTCGACGTGATGGCCGGGGCATACCCGGCGGCACCGTATGCCACCGCTGGTATTCCCGGTTCCTATGCGGCAGCGTTGGAGACGCCACCCCGGCGTCTACGGATCGGTTACGCGACCGACTCTCCGATCGGTACCGGCGTCCATACCGAGGCCGTCGCTGCAGTCGATCGCGCGGTGGTGCTGCTCGACGAACTCGGACACCGCGTGGAACCTGCAGAGACCGGAATCGACGAGCGCCGCCTTGCCGCCGACTTCCTGACCATGTGGTTCGCGTCGCTCGCGCTCGAGGTCGACGAGGCCAGGCGCCGCACCGGGTGTGGGCCGGACGGGTTCGAGTTCGACACCCGATTTCTCGCCGAACTCGGCCGATCGGTGTCGGCGCCGGATTATCTTGCCGCACATGCCCGCTGGGCGGGCTACATTCGCGACCTCTCCGCGTTCCACGAACGCTACGACCTGCTGCTCACACCGACACTGGCGTATCCGCCTGCTCGGGTCGGCGAACTGGCAACGCCGAGGTGGATGCGAACACTCGGCTCGGCCCTCATGGCGACCCGGATGGGACGACTCGCGCGCTGGAGTGGGTTGATCGACAAGGTGATCGACGACAACCTCGGCCGCACCCCCTATACACAGCTGGCCAACATCACCGGCCGTCCGGCCATCTCCGTGCCGCTGCACTGGACGAGTGACGGAGTGCCGCTGGGGGTGCAGTTCGTCGGCCCGCTCGGCGGCGAGGCACTGTTGCTCGCACTCGCCGGTGAACTCGAGCAGGCCGACCCGTGGTTCGACAGGCAACCTCCGTTGCTGCCCGCATCGGATGTGTCCCCGAAATAGTCCGAACCTACCGCAAGGGCCTGCACGTCGACGAGGACGGCCGGTAGCTCAGCCGCGATCGGGCAGGGGACGCTGTGGGATCGTCGGCCGCGCCATCGGATGCCGGACCCGGCGTTTCGCGGCGGCGTAGACCTCGACGGTCTCCTCGGCGACCACGCCCCAGTCGAAGTCGTCGGTGAGTCGTTCACGTGCTGCACATGCCCGCTCCTGCGCTGCGACCGGATCGTCGAGAGTCTCGCGGACCGCGGACACCAGACCTGCGACATCGCCGGGCTGGAACGACAACCCCGTCGCGCCGTTGACCACCGCTTCACCGAGACCGCCTGCGGTGGACGCGACGAGCGGAGTGCCCGCTGCTGCTGCTTCGAGGGCGATGATGCCGAACGGCTCGTAGCGGCTCGGCAGGACGATGGCGTCGGCGCCGTGCAGCCAGCCGAGCAGTTCGGTGTGGTCGAGGTTGCCGACGAAGGTCACCGACCGTGCCACCCGGTGCAGGCGCGCCTGTTCACGCAGCCACTCGAACTGGGTCCCCTCACCGGCGACGACGAGCGTGGTGCCCGGATGGGAGCGCCGGATCTTCGGCAACGCCGCGATCGCGTCCTGCACACCTTTCTCGTATTCGAGCCGGCCGACGTACAACAGTTGTGCCGGCACGGTCCGGGGTTGCCGTTCCCGGTAGGACCACGTGGTGATATCGATACCGTTGCGGATCACCGAGATCTTGGGCAGCGAGGGCCCGTACAGCTCGGTGACTTCGTCGCGCATCGATGCCGAACACGTGATGAGCGCATCCGATTCGTTGGCCAGCCACCATTCCACCGAGTGGACTTGCCGGTTGATGCGACCCGACAGCCATCCGCTGTGCCGGCCTGCTTCGGTGGCGTGGAGGGTGGAAACCAATGGAACGTCGAAGTATTCGGCAAGGGCGATTGCAGGGTGCGCGACGAGCCAGTCGTGCGCGTGCACGACGTCGGGTTGCCAGCCGTCGCCGATGCCGCCGCGGCTGAGCCCGACTCCTGCGCGGACCATCGCGTGGCCCATCGCGAGTGTCCAGGCGAGCATGTCGGTGCCGAACTCGAAGTGCGGCACGTCCTCGGCCACGGCGACGACGAGCACGCCCTCGGAGATGTGCGTGATCGTCGGATGGGTCGATGCGTCGGTGCCCGTGGGACGGCGTGACAGCACCACCACCTCGTGTCCGGCTGCGGCGAGTTCGGTCGCCAGATGATGCACGTGCCTGCCGAGTCCGCCCACCACGACCGGGGGGTACTCCCATGACACAAGGAGGATCTTGAGCCGGCGGGCGATCGTCGTTGTCACAGGGGACCTCCGTGTCGTCCGGGAAGGCGCCGCGCGTCGAGTCCGGGAAACAGATCGTCTGCTCTGTTCCATGCGTCGGCGAGCCGGGTCGCGGCGGCAGCACGGCCTTCTGCGACCGCGGCCGCGATCTCACGTGTGGCATGGGCGTGCTTGTGGGCGCGGTCGCGCGCGTAGCCGGCAGCGGTGTCCTTGCTGACCATGAATGCCCAGTCGCTCGAAACGGTCATCAGTGCTTCACGCAGAATCTGGTCGTGCACGCGGTTCCGCAAGGCCGGGGCATTCGATCCGAGTGCGTCGCGAGACTTGTCGATGGTGTCGAGTGCAGTGGCGACGACCTCGTCGTTGAGTTGGACGAGATCGGAGACCTGATCCCCGGCCCACACCCGCCAGTCCTTTCCCGATCCCCATGACGAGTCCTCTAGATCGACCGGTCCGCCGACGTATCCGCGGTCGCGTGCGTCGCAGAGGGTGCCGACCTCGATCCCGGCTTCCGGCAGGGCGCGCAGCAGTCGTTCCAGAAAGATCGGTCCTTCGTACCACCAGTGCCCGAACAGTTCGGTGTCGAACGCGGCGACGACGAGGGCGTCGCGGCCGATTCGGGCAGATTCGCTGCGCAGGCGCTTCCGGATGGTGTCGACGAAATCCGTGACGTGCCGATCGAGGGCCGCCGATGCGAGGTCGGGGTCGTAGGGGGCTTTGTCCTCCGATGCGACAGAACGTCCGGTCACGCGTGAGGGCTTGAGACCCGTGTCGTGGCAGTAGGTGTGGAAGTCGCGGTATGCCGAATGCCCGGGGTATCCGGACTTCGGAGACCACACCCGGTAGGAGACCTGCAGATCACGGCCGAAGCACACGACCTCGGAGTCGCGGACGGTCCGTCCGAGTGCGGTGTCGCCGTGCAGCGCGGGCCCGTCGACCATGAAGTGCTCGACACCGGCTGCGGCGTAACCTTTTTCCATACCGGGGGTGAATCCGCATTCGGGTCCCCAGATTCCGCGTGGGGTGTGTTGCCACCGCTGGCGTGCGTCCTCCAGCCCTTCGGACAACGAGAACGCCCGGAGCCGGGGATCGAGCAGCGGCTGGAACGGATGTGCGAGCGGTCCGCCGAGAAGTTCGATGGTGTCGGCGTCGATGAGGCTGCGGATGACGGGCGATCCGCCGTGGCGCCACTGGGTTTCGAAGGTCTCGAGTGCCCGGTCGGCGGCGCGATGCTCACGGGCGCCGAGTGCGCGATAGGACGGTTCGGCCATTCCGGCCGCTTCGTGTGCGCGCAGCTTCCAGTTGCCGAGCCAGTGGTGCATTCCGGTGAGGCTGTGCGGATCGTCGAGTTGTGCGGCCAGCACGGGCGTGATGCCGAGGGTAAGTAGCCGTGAACGTCCCTCGTCGGCGAGGCGGCGCAGGACGTCGACAACGGGAAGGTAGGTCGCGGCCCACGACTGGTACAGCCATTCTTCGCCGACCGGCCACCGTCCGTGGTGCGCGAGCCAGGGGAGATGCGAGTGGAGGACCAGGGCGAACATCCCCGGTTCGCGTGCGGTTTCGGATCTCATGGAGCGGGATCCTTCACCGCGATCGCGACCAGGTCGAGGCTGTCGTCGATGTTCTCGGAGAAGAGCGCGAAGTCGTCGGAGGTGATGGCCGCGACGTCGGTGGTGAGTTCGTCGGGCCACGGCTCACCGGCAAGGGCACGCTCGATCTGCGCATCGATGAACGAGCCTCCGTATTTGGCATCGAGTGCGCGCAGAGTACTGCCGTGGTGGACGCCGGTGACGAGTTCGACGCGGAAACCCGCGTCCACGAGGAGTTCGGTGAGCTCGGTGGCATCGAGTTCGCGGGTGTGGAAGGGATTGAGCGGGGTGTCGCGCCCGGGGGAGAAGGTGATGCGGTTGGGGGTGCTGATGAGCAGCTCGCCTCCGGGTGCCAGGACGCGGTGGCATTCGCGGAGGAATTGATCCTGGTCCCAAAGATGCTCGATGACTTGGAAATTCACGATCGTGTCGACGGAGGCGTCGTCGAGGGGGAGCTCTGCGAGGTTGCCCTGACGGATGTCGACGCGCGGGTAGCGGGCGCGGATGTGCGCGACAGCGCTCTCGTCGTAGTCGAGCCCGATGACATGCGTGGCGACGTCGGCGATCATGTCGGCTCCGTAACCCTCGCCCGCACCGGCTTCGAGGACGGTGCGGCCGGCGCATCGCGGCAGCAGGTCGCGGTAGACCACTTCGTGGCGGCGGAACCAATAGTTCTCTTCGGCGATGCCGGGGACGGTCCGTTCGCCGGTCAGTGGCAGCTGTTGCGCGCCGTCGGCGCGGACGGTGGAGTCGCTCACCGCCCCGAGAGTAGACCCACCGTGTGTGGCGTCGGACTCGGTGGTCCAGATCACAGCCATCTCGCTCCTCGTCTGCAGTTATGGTGAACCGTGAATTCCGCTAAGTTACCACCCGGTAACTTAGCGTTTGGTAACCTGACGCACGCAGCGTGCGAAAGGCACGAGTAGTCGGTTCAGGCATCGCCTCTCCGATCCGAAGCAGCTACACACAGGAGGTCGACGTAGACCCATGACGAACATCGTCGTTTTGATCAAGCAGGTCCCCGACACGTGGTCCGAGCGCAAGCTCACCGACGGCGACTTCACCCTCGACCGTGAAGCAGCCGATGCCGTGCTCGACGAGATCAACGAGCGGGCCGTCGAAGAAGCCCTGCTCATCAAGGAGCGCGACGGCGGCGAGGTGACCGTCCTCACGGCCGGACCCGACCGCGCCACCGATGCGATCCGCAAGGCGCTGTCGATGGGTGCTGACAAGGCCATCCACCTCAACGATCCCGCTCTCCACGGATCGGACGCCATCCAGACGTCGTACGCGCTTGCTGCTGCGCTCGGTCAGATCGAGGGCGTCGAGCTGGTCATCGCAGGTAACGAAGCCACTGACGGTCGGGCGGGTGCTGTGCCGGCGATCATCGCCGAGTACCTGGGCCTGCCCCACCTCACCCACCTGCGCAAGCTGACCGTCGCCGACGGCAAGGCTTCCGGCGAGCGCGAGACCGACGAGGGCCTCTTCGGCATCGAGGCTCCGCTGCCCGCGATCATCTCGGTCACCGAGAAGATCAACGAGCCGCGATTCCCGTCCTTCAAGGGCATCATGGCCGCGAAGAAGAAGGAAGTGCAGACCCTCACGCTCGCCGAGATCGGTCTCGACCCGGAGATCTTCGGTGTCGCCAACGCTGCCACCACCGTCACCGGTGTCACGCCGAAGCCCCCGCGCACCGCGGGTGAGCGCGTCGCGGACGAGGGCGAGGGCGGCAACCAGATCGCCACGTACCTGGTCGGCCAGAAGATCATCTGATCGCGCCCCACGGCACACAGCAGACATATCTAGGGAGAGAAGCAAGCAATGGCAGAAGTACTCGTGCTCGTCGAGCACGCCGAGGGTGCACTGAAGAAGGTCAGCGTCGAGCTCATCACCGCCGCACGTGCACTCGGTGAGCCGTCCGCCGTCGTCGCAGGCCCCGCGGGCACCGCAGACAAGTTGCAGGAAGCGCTCGCCGCGGCCGGTGCCGCCAAGGTCTACGCCGCCGAGTCAGACCTCGTCGACGGCTACCTGGTGACCCCGAAGGTCGACGTTCTCGCCGCCCTCGTCGAGTCCACCAGCCCCGCAGCCGTCCTCACCGCAGCATCGGTCGAGGGCAAGGAGGTGTCCGGCCGTCTCGCCGCTCGTATCGGCTCGGGCCTGCTCGTCGATGTCGTCGACGTCAAGGGCGACGGTTCGGCAGTCCACTCGATCTTCGGTGGCGCGTACACCGTGGACGCCAAGGCGAACGGCGAGGTTCCGGTCATCTCGGTTCGCCCGGGTGCCATCGAGTCCGCTCCGCAGGCCGGTGCGGCAGAGCGCGTCGACGTCGAGGTTCCGGCGCAGGAAGAGAACGCTGTCAAGGTCACCTCGCGTGAGCCTGTCGTCGGTGGCGACCGCCCCGAGCTCACCGAGGCGTCGATCGTCGTCTCCGGTGGCCGCGGCGTCGGCAGTGCCGACAAGTTCTCGGTCGTCGAGGAGCTCGCCGATTCGCTCGGTGCCGCAGTCGGTGCCTCGCGCGCCGCTGTCGACTCCGGCTACTACCCGGGCCAGTTCCAGGTCGGCCAGACAGGCAAGACCGTCTCGCCGCAGCTGTACGTGGCGCTCGGCATCTCCGGTGCCATCCAGCACCGCGCAGGCATGCAGACCTCGAAGACCATCGTCGCGGTCAACAAGGACGAAGAGGCCCCGATCTTCGAGATCGCGGACTACGGCGTCGTGGGCGACCTGTTCAACGTCGCACCGCAGCTGACCGAGGCAATCAAGAAGCACAAGGGCTGAGAAGGTCCTTCGCGTAGTACTCCGCGCGGCCCCATCCCGGACTCCCGGGGTGGGGCCGCGCGGTTGTTCCACCCTGTTCACGAACGAGACACCGCACCGCTGCCGACGTGCCGCACCGCCGCGCTACACCTGCACCATGACCACATCAGCGGTGCTGTCACACACGCGAGAATCCACGGTTCCGGTGCTGTCCGGTCCGCGATACTCCCTGAGCATTTCCACCGAGGCACACCACCGGGAAGCCGCGCAGCGACTACGGCGCCGAGTGTTCGCCGCCGAACCCGGCTTCGCACTACCCGCGGACGGCAGCGACCTCGACGCCGACCCGTTCGACGACTTCTGCGACCACCTCCTCGCGCACGAGAGCCGCACCGGCGAACTCGTCGGTTGCTACCGGATGCTGCCGCCGCGCGCGGCGTTCGAGGCAGGCGGCTACTACACCGCCACCGAATTCGACCTCACCGCCCTCGACCCCTACGGTCTGCGTGCCGTCGAGATGGGTCGCGCGTGCGTCGATGCAGCCCACCGTTCCGGATCCGTCCTGACGCTCATGTGGGCCGGGATTCTTCGCTACCTGGAGCTGACGGGCCACGATCGGGTCATCGGTTGCGTCTCGGTGCCGATGCAGCTCCATCCCGGCGAGGCTGTGGGAGCAAACGTCCGGGGTGTGCGCGACATGGTGCTCGAACGCCACGGCATCGAGCCGGAACGACGGGTCCGTCCCTTGAACCCGGTGGCCGTCGACGGTCGATGCCTCGACGAAGTCGACGAGCCCGCGCGAGTGACCGTTCCGCCGCTCATGCGCGGATATCTACGACTCGGTGCCCGGATCTGCGGTGAACCCGCACACGATCCCGGCTTCGGCGTAGCGGACTTCGTCGCAATGCTGAGCCTGCACGACGCGAACATCCGCTATCTCGACAGACTTCGGAGCGCCGCGGAAAGCAGCGAAGCATGACCGCACGCGCGCACGCGTGGATGCCGGCGAGCCCCTGCGGCGAGGGTTGTCTCCCCTCGGCGTCACGTCGCGTCGCGTGGCCGACCGTCGTCATGCGTGCCTTCAGCGTCGTGGTGCTCCTCGCCTGTGCCCCGATTCTCGCAGCGACCCGGCTTGCCCCGGCCTCTGCGCGAGAGGCGGTCCTGCGCGCGGGCGCCCGCGGTCTGCTGCGGTGCGTGGGAATGCGCGTGACCGTCACGGACCTTCGTGACAGGCGCGGGTACGAGGGGGGACTCCTCGTCGTGGCCCCTCACGTGTCGTGGGTCGACGTGCTGGTGATCATGACCGTCTCTCCAGCGGGGTTCGTGGCTCGCGCCGACCTGCTGGACTGGGGCACCCTCGGGTCGCTGGCGCGGCGAATGCGCGTGATTCCCATCGAACGCGAACGCCTGCGTGCTCTGCCCGGTGTCGTCGACACCGTCCGCACGCGATTGGAAGCCGGTGAGCGTGTCGCGGTCTTCCCCGAGGGGACGACCTGGTGTGGTCGCGCCTACGGGGGGTTTCGATCGGCGCTGTTCGAGGCCGCCATCGATGCGGAGTGCCCGGTGCAGCCGATCGGGTTCGCTTACCTGGACCACACCGGCGTGCGGACCGCCGCGCCTGCGTTTGTGGGTGAGGAGACGATCGGAGCCTCGATCGCCCGGCTCGTGCGCTCACGCGGGTTGGTCGCGTCGGTGACGGTTGCACCGCTCGAGTGGCCGGGCTTCGATCGTCGCGACCTCGCTGCCCGGTGTGAACGGGCGGTACGGTCGTCCGGACGGGACGGCGCCCCGCACCTGGTCCGGACAGCAGTGCCCGAGCAGACGCCGACCGCGGACACGGAGGTGAGCGCACCGTCACCCAGGTGACCGCAACAGTCGCCCGATCCACCGGCTATCCTGGATCGGTCATGACCTTGCCCGCCGCCGGTCCGTCCGGCACCTCGAAGACCACCGTCTATCTCGACCACGCCGCGACCACGCCCATGCTGCCCGCGGCGATCGAGGCGATGACGGAAGTGTTCGCGACGGTCGGAAACGCATCGTCCCTGCACGGTTCCGGCCGTGCGGCCAGGCGTCGTATCGAGGAGGCCCGCGAGTCGATCGCGGCGGATCTCGGTGCGCGTCCGTCGGAGGTGATCTTCGTCTCGGGCGGCACCGAGGGCGACAATCTCGCAGTCAAGGGCATCTACTGGGGCCGGCGCGCGCAGGACGCGCGGCGCCGCCGCATCATCGCGAGCGCCGTGGAGCACCACGCCGTGCTCGACGCCGTCGAATGGCTCGTCGAACACGAGGGCGCGGACGTGACCTGGCTGCCCGTCGACGAAGTCGGGCGCGTGGATCCACGCACATTACGAGACGAGCTCGAGGCCCACGCGGACGAGGTCGCACTCGTCACCGTCATGTGGGCGAACAACGAGGTCGGCACCGTGATGCCGATCGCCGGGCTCGCTGCGGTGGCCTCAGATTTCGGTATCCCGATCCACAGCGATGCGGTCCAGGCGGTGGCGCACCTGCCTGTCGACTTCGCGGGGAGCGGGCTGTCGGCCCTGACGGTGGCTGCGCACAAGTTCGGCGGTCCTCAGGGCGTCGGCGCGCTGCTGCTCGGCAGGCAAGTGCCGTGTGTGCCGCTTGCGCACGGTGGCGGCCACGAACGAGATGTGCGGTCCGGGACGCAGGACGCCGCGTCGATCGTGGGCATGGCCACCGCGCTTCGTCACGCCACTGCCGAATTGCCTTCGCGCACCGCAGAACTCGAATCCCTACGCGGCGCGCTCATCTCCGGTGTCGAACGGGTCGTTCCGGACGCGGCGCTCAACGGGCCTGTCGGCGCCGATCGGTTGGCGGGTAATGCGCATTTCACCTTCCCCGGGTGCGAAGGCGATTCGCTGTTGATGTTGCTCGACGCCGCCGGGATCGAATGTTCGACGGGTTCGGCATGCACTGCTGGTGTGGCGCGGGCGAGTCACGTGCTGGTAGCGATGGGGTGCGACCCTGCAGTATCGCGCGGATCCTTACGTTTCTCGTTGGGACACACTACAACCCAAGATGATATCGATGCTCTGCTCGCGGTGCTGCCGCAGGTGGTGGAGCGGGCGCGCGCCGCCGGGATGGCGAGCGTCGGCGGACGAGGAGGTGACCGAGAATGAGGATTCTTGCGGCAATGAGCGGCGGTGTGGATTCGGCGGTTGCCGCGGCCCGTGCTGTCGATGCCGGACACGAGGTGGTCGGCGTGCATCTGGCGCTGTCCGCGGCGCCGGGCACGCTGCGTACCGGCTCGCGCGGGTGCTGCTCGAAGGAAGACGCGGGGGATGCACGCCGCGCCGCTGATGTGCTCGGGATCCCGTTCTATGTATGGGATTTCGCCGACCGCTTCAAAGAAGACGTGATCGACGATTTCGTTGCCGCCTACGCGGCAGGTCAGACTCCCAATCCGTGCCTGCGCTGCAACGAGAAGATCAAATTCTCGGCCTTGGCGGATCGTGCTGTCGCCCTGGGCTTCGATGCGGTCGCGACCGGTCACTACGCGCAACTCGCCGACGGTGTCCTGCGTCGCGCAGTCGACACAGACAAGGACCAGTCGTATGTACTGGCAGTGCTGACCGCCGGACAGCTCTCGCGTGCGATGTTCCCCGTTGGAGACACCCCGAAGGAGCAGATCCGTGCAGAGGCCGCGGAGCGTGGCCTGGCGGTGGCGAACAAGCCGGACAGCCACGACATCTGCTTCATTCCGTCCGGCGACACCCGTGCCTTCCTCGGGGCGCGGATCGGTGTCCGACCGGGTGCTGTGGTCGACGCAGACTCGGGTGACGTTCTCGCAGAACACGAAGGGGTGCACGGCTTCACGATCGGCCAGCGTAAGGGGCTCGGGATCGCGGGCCCCGGTGCCGACGGCCGCCCTCGCTACGTCACCGAGATCGAACCCGAGACCGGCACCGTGAAGGTGGGAAGTGCCGAACGCCTGCAGGTGTCGTCGATCCGGGCCGAACGGGCAGTGTGGACATCGGGTTCCGCGCCGGCCGGACCGATCGAATGCGTCGTGCAGGTCCGTGCGCACGGCGGTCTCGCGGCAGCGGTCGCCGAAGACGTCGCCGGCGGCATCGACATTTCGCTTCGCGAACCCCTGACCGGTGTCGCGGCAGGCCAGGCTGCAGTTCTCTATCGACCGGACCCGGCCGGCGACATGGTCCTCGGGAGCGGCACCATCGCAGCGACCCGAGCGACCGGAGACCAGTGACGGCAGCGCGGGAACACGTGAACCCCTGGGCAGGCCTGGCCACCGGAATCGGCTCATGGCCGGGCACCGACGCTCGTGAGGCCGCCGCGGTGATCGTCGGGGAACTCCCTGCACTGCCGCACCTCGTGGAACTGCCTGCGCGGGGACTCGGTGCCGACATGATCGGTCGTGCGAGTGCTCTGCTCGTCGACATGCACCTCGACACCACCACCACCGGCTACCGCCTGCGCGCCGGGCGTGGTGCAGTCGCACGTATCGCCGAAGACCTGATGAAGCAGGATCTCGACGCATTCGAGGAAGCGTGGGAGCTTGCGGGCGCCGGCGCCGATCGCACCGTCAAGGTGCAGTCGATCGGCCCGTGGACTCTTGCCGCGCATGCCGAGCTCGCGACAGGTAGACGTGCTCTCGTCGACCGCGGGGCGGTTCGCGACCTGTCGGAGTCCTTGGCCGAAGGTGTATCGCGGCACTCGGCGGAGCTCCACCGGCGTCTGGGCGTCTCCGTCGTCGTTCAGATCGATGAGCCTGCCCTGCCCGCGGTACTCGCGGGCACGCTGCAGGGGCGCACCATGCTCGAAACCGTACCTGCCGTGCCGGAACCAGAGATTCAGCACGTTCTCGATACGACGCTCGGCGGCCTCGGCTCCCCGGCGGCGGTGCATTGCTGCTCGGGCAGGCTTCCCGCAGACCTGCTCCGGCGCAGCGACGCAGCAGCCGTTTCGTTCGACCTCGCGCAGCTCACACGCGCAGAGCTCGACCCAGTGGGAGAACTGCTCGACTCGGGCACCATTTTGTTGATGGGCCTCGTTCCGACGGTCGCCCCGGAGAAGACTCCGACCTGGAGGGAACTGGCCGAGCCCGCCGTCGCGTTGATCGACCGGCTGGGATTCCCGCGCACGACGCTACGGTCGGTGTCGGCGTCGCCGGCGTGCGGTCTCGCCGGCGCCGACCCCGTCTGGGCCCGCACGGCGCTCCGGTTGGCGAGCGACATCTCCGCAGCATTCTTAGAAGACCCCGAATCGCTCTGACAGGTTCGTCGGTCCCCTCGACTACGCTTGCAAGCTGTGAGTGAACCGACGGACGTGGCCCACACAGCTCCACCCGAAGTGCGCGAGCGCTGGCAGCAGCTCGCAGAGGAAGTGCGGGAGCACCAGTTCCGCTACTACGTGCGCGACGCCCCGATCATCTCCGACGGTGCGTTCGATCAGCTGCTCGGGCAACTCAACGCGCTCGAAGACGAGTACTCCGACCTTCGCACCCCTGATTCGCCCACCCAACTGGTCGGTGGCGGTTTCGCCACCGATTTCACGGCGGTCGATCACCTCGAACGCATGCTCAGCCTCGACAACGTCTTCGACGAGGACGAACTGCGCGCCTGGCTTTCCCGCGTCGAATCCGAGGCGGGATCGAACCTGCACTACCTGTGCGAGGTCAAGATCGACGGCGTCGCACTGAACCTCGTCTACGAGGACGGACGGCTCGTTCGTGCAGCCACGCGTGGAGATGGACGCACCGGCGAACTGGTCACGCTCAACGCCATGACGATCGACTCCATCCCGGAACGACTCACCGGCACAGACGAATATCCGATTCCGTCGGTCCTCGAGGTGCGCGGAGAGGTGTTCTTCCGGCTCGAAGATTTCCAGGCCCTCAACGCCAGCCTCGTCGCGGAGGGAAAGCCGCCGTTCGCCAACCCCCGGAACTCGGCTGCGGGGTCGTTGCGACAGAAGAACCCGGCGGTGACGGCGAAGCGCCGACTCGGCATGATCTGCCACGGCCTCGGCCGGATCGAAGGGTTCCGTCCTGAGTCCCAATCCGATGCCTACGATGCGCTCGCGGCCTGGGGGCTGCCCGTCTCGTCGCATACCTTGCGGGTGACCGGCGCCGACGCGGTGATCGAACGGATGAAGTACTGGGGCGAGCACCGCCACGACGTCGAACATGAGATCGACGGTCTCGTCGTGAAGATCGACGAGATGGCACTGCACCGTCGCTTCGGGTCGACATCACGTGCTCCACGCTGGGCGATCGCCTACAAGTATCCGCCCGAGGAGGTCACCACCAAGTTGCTCGACGTCCGGGTCAGTGTCGGGCGCACCGGGCGCGTGACGCCTTTCGCGTATATGGAGCCGGTCACTGTCGCCGGGTCCACGGTGTCGCTCGCGACTCTGCACAATGCGTCCGAAGTCCGACGCAAAGGTGTCCTGATCGGCGACACCGTCGTGCTGCGCAAGGCCGGGGATGTGATCCCGGAGGTGCTCGGGCCTGTGGTCGACCTTCGCGACGGCAGCGAACGCCCATTCGTGATGCCCAGTGAGTGCCCCGAATGCTCGACCCCCCTGGCCCCGGCAAAGGAGGGCGACGTCGACCTCCGCTGCCCGAACCAGCAGTATTGCCCGGCCCAGCTGCGCGAGCGAGTCTTCCATGTGGCAGGCCGGGGTGCCTTCGACATCGAAGCTCTCGGGTACGAGGCGGCGACGGCCTTGCTCGAATCCGAGGCGATCGGAGACGAAGGCGACCTGTTCTCGCTCACCGCCGACGATCTGATGCGCACATCGATCTTCAAGACCGGCAAGGGTGTGTTGTCCAAGAATGGCGAGCGTCTGCTGCAGAACCTCGCCAAAGCGAAGGTGAAACCGCTCTGGCGCGTCCTCGTCGCACTGTCGATCCGGCATGTGGGGCCCACCGCGGCCCGAGCCCTGGCCACCGAGTTCGGGAGCCTCGACCGAATCCGGTCGGCATCCCTCGACGAACTCGCCGCGGTCGAAGGTGTCGGCGGAACCATTGCCGCTGCCGTCGTCGAATGGTTCTCCGTCGACTGGCACGTGGCGATCGTCGACAAATGGGCTGACGCCGGCGTCAGCATGGAGGACGAGCGCGACGAATCGATCGAGCGCACCCTGGAGGGAATGTCGATCGTGGTAACCGGCACTCTCGCGGGGCTATCACGCGACGAGGCAAAGGAAGCGATTCTCGCGCGGGGCGGGAAGGCGGCGGGCTCGGTATCGAAGAAGACCGCCTTCGTCGTGGTCGGTGATAATCCGGGATCCAAAGCCGACAAGGCGTCGGATCTGGGCATCCCGATTCTGGAGGAGGACGCATTCCGTGTCCTTCTCGAGCAAGGGCCCGGGGCTGTCCTCGGTTCGCCCGACGACGCCGCAACCTGATCCCGGCGGCCGACGGGTCGTCACGTGGCCACTGATCGCGTCGGCTCGGGTGCGTCCTGCCTGCCGAGGAAGACGGCCGACGCAACAAGGAAACACAGCGCACCGACGAAGGTTCCGATATTGGCGAGGCTCGGGTCGAGGGTGTTGCCGGTATCGAGGACGAACGACCCGGCCGCGGACACACCGAAGGCGATGGACCCGAGCATATTGAGCCATACGCTCTGCCAGTTCTTCGACCGCGGTGACCAGTAGGATTTCGCACGCCACAGGATCAGCACGGCGAGCGCGCTCGAGACGAGAAAGCACAGCGACCCTTCGAGATTCGGGTTCCACACCAGATGCTCTTCGCCCTTGACGGTGTGCGCGTGCAGAGCTGCTCCGGTGCTCACATTGAACAGAAGAGTCCCGAGGAACTGGACCAGCGCCGAGAGCCATTCGGCACGAATTCCGATGCCCTGCTTGTCCGACACGGTCGCGGCGCCGCTGAGCATCAGCTGGACGAACGCTGCGCCTGTGAAGAACCACGAGCCGACGAAGAACGAAGTATTTGCACCCGCGGTTCCCAGCGCACTCGAAATTCCCGGCGCGGAACCGAGCGCGAACAGAAATGCGCCGGCAACGAATCCCCAGGACTGCACGCGCAAGGTCGGGCGGATCAGCATGGCGGCAGTGTAGAACACTGCGCTGTACGACACGCGGAGTATCAGGAGTCCTGACTGGGGCCGAAAGTCCCTGTTCGGGAAAGGTTCTCCGCGGAGAGTGGGTTGAGGGTGAAGTGGAGGGGTGAATTCCTCGTGTGGCCGGGTGGATCGGCCGCACGCCGGGGATGTGCGGATTAGCGTCCGGCTCATGACGGCAACCCCGGATTCCGATAAACGTCTGCTATTCCGCAATGTTCGCGTGTTCGACGGTCACTCCGGTGACTTGCTCGGTGGCGATGTGCTGATCGACGGAGACGTCATCAGCGCGGTGTCCGAGTCGCCGATCGGCGATGAACCGGGTCGCGATACCGTCGTCGTCGACGGGGCGAATCGAGTGCTGATGCCGGGGATGAGCGATGCTCATGTCCACCTCGTCGGCAACGCCAATTCGTACGTCGACATGGTGATGGGGTCCGAGGCTCATATCGCCTTGAACGGGCTCGCGGAGGCGAAGAACATGTTGCACCGAGGTTTCACCGCGGTGCGGGACATGGCGGGTGATACCGCGAGCATCAAGTCGGTGATCGACCGCGGTCTGTTCGAAGGGCCGAGGATCTACCCTTCCCAAGCGGCGCTTTCGCAGACCAGCGGGCACGGTGACTTCGGGTTTGTCTACCAATGTCCGACAGTGTTCGGTGGTGATCAGAGCCGCGCGGAGCAGATCGGGTTCATGCGGGTCGCGGACGGAGAGGATCAGGTTCTCGCCGGCGTGCGAGAACAACTCAAGAAGGGCGCATCCCAGATCAAACTGATGGTCGGTGGTGGGGCGGCCTCGATGTACGACCCCCTGTACACGGTTCAGTTCATCGACAAGGAACTTCGGGCCGCGGTGAATGCGGCGACCGACTACGGCACATATGTAGCGACGCACGTATACAACGTCACCGGGATCCGGCGGGCGCTCGCGGCGGGCGTCCGGTCCATCGAGCACGGCCATCTCGCGGACGAAGAGACCATCGCGCTCATCGCGGAAAAGGAGGTGTGGTTGTCGATGCAGCCGTTTGCGCTGGGCGACCACCACTATCCCGACCCCGATCGCGCGGAGAAGGACCGGGAGATCTGCACCGGTGTGGACCATGTCTACGAGTGGGCGAAGAAGCACGGTGTCAAGACGGCGTGGGGCACCGACCTCCTGCTCGAGCCGCAGATCGCTCCTCGGCAGAGCGAGATGGCAGCCCGGCTCGGTGACCACTACACCAACCTCGAATCCCTGAGAATGCTGACGTCGGGGAACGCGGAACTGTTCCGCCTCGCCGGTGAGAGGGACCCGTACCGGCGGGCCCCGTTCGGGGTGATCCGCAAGGGTGCGTGGGCCGACGTTCTGCTCGTGGACGGAAATCCTCTCGATGACCTGACTCTGCTGGCAGACCCCGAGAAGAATCTGTCCGTGATCGTCAAGAACGGCCGGATCGTCAAAAGCCTGCTCTGAAGCCGGGGGCTCGGTACGTGGCGTCGTTCGCGATGGCACGGTCGGGCAGGTCCGGATATCGATCAACATTATGCGGAATGTGGGATGAGCTTTGGCCGAAACGAATCTCGAAGAATCCGGAGCCGAGGAGTACGACGATCCCGGTGCGTTCGACGTGGACCGGTCCGAATGGACGCACATTCCGGGCAGTCTCGTGTCCGCGCGAGCCATCGAACTCCACGGTCCGTGGGGGCACGTGTTCGGCCCCCTCGACCTGGATATCGATCAGGGTGGTGTGACGGTGGTGGCGGGGCAGGCCGGCGCCGCGCGCACGGCGCTGCTCATGGCATTGTGCGGGAGGATGCGGCTGACGCGGGGATCTCTTACCGTCCTCGGTTTCGAGAACAAGCCGACGAAGGTGTTCGCCCGTTCTGCCATCGCCTGCATGAACGAACTCGACGAAGTCCAGCCGTCCGTCACCGTGCGTGATCTCGTGACCGAGCAGAAACGCTGGAACTCACCGTGGTACAAGTTCGTTCCGCGCGTGGACGAGAAGGGCGTCGCTGACATGTGCTCGGAAGTTTTCGGTGATGTGCCGATTCCACCGCTCAACGCGTTCGTCGACGATCTGCCCGAGATTGCGCAGCTGCTGCTGCGCATCGCGGTCGCCAATACCCATCGACCGCCCCTTCTGGTGGTGGGGCGGATCGACAAGGTCGCCGATGATGCAGAGCGCGAGACCTTGCTGGAGCGACTCGTCGCGCTCGGAGAGCGACAATCGGTGATCACCGCCGATGTGAACCCGCAGAAGCCGGATTCGGGGGTGCGGGCTGTGGTCGACCTGCACGGACTCCTCGGCCCAGGCGACATCGGCGTCATGACCGAAGGCAGGTGACCGATGCTCGCAGGTATTTCCCTCGGTAGTGATTCGAAACGGTATTTCCGCGGCACGATGCCGCGTATCGCAATTGCGACGATCATCCTCATGCCGCTCCTCTACGGCGCCATGTATCTGTGGGCCTTCTGGAACCCGTTCGGTGCGGTCGACAAGATTCCGGCCGCGATCGTCAACAACGACACCGGACTATCCGCAACGGGCGAGCAGATCGACGCGGGTGATCAGGTAGTCAAGTCGCTCATCGCGTCCGGGCAGCTCGATTTGAACGAGGTGTCGGAGAGCGACGCGGCCGATGGTCTGGCGAGCGGAAAGTACTACTACACGATCACCATTCCCGAGAACTTCACCGCGGCAGTGGAGTCGCCGAACGGCAGCAGTCCCGAAAAGGCCAATCTGACCTTCACTTTCAACGATGCGAACAACTACCTGGCCACGATCATCGGACAGGATGCGTCGGAGCAGGTGATCGGCCAGGTCAACTCGACGATCGGCGCACAGGGCGTCGGGCAGGTGCTCACGGGGCTGGAGACTGCAGGCTCGGGCCTGAAGCAGGCCGCCACCGGCGCAGGCACACTCGCATCCGGGATCGACACCGCGAAGGAGGGAGCAGACCAGCTCGATGCGGGCGCCACCGAGCTCGCTGACAACATGGTGACCGCGCGCGATGGCTCCGCACAACTGGCTGCCGGGGCGAACCAGCTTGCGACTGCGATCGACGGGGTCACCGATCCCCTTCTGAGCACTCTCGACAGTGGTGCGTTGGTGAACGTCGGTAGTCAGGCATCCGACCTTCGGGCATCGATCGTCGCGCTGGAGGACCGGATACCCCGGCCGGCGCAGGCAACCGCGGGGGCCGCGGTTCAACAGATCATCGACATCCTCGGACAGAGTTCGGACCCGATCGTTGCGCAGGCCATCGCCGCGTTGACGCCGATGACTGCGCAACAGGCCGTGGACGACACCGAGGCGTTACGTGCCGAGATCGTGCGGCTGCAAGGCGACGCCGTCGCCCTCGAGTACCAGCTGAACGATCCGAGCAGCCCGCTGCGCAGCGGCCTGGCGCTTCTTCAAGACGGTGGTCTCGCATCCGACGTGCGTCAGTTGCAGAATGGTGTCAACGAGTTGAATTCGGGTGCAGCAACGCTGCATTCGGGATTGATTCAGCTGACCGACGGAAGTGTCCAACTGTCGGGCGGTGCCGGTCAGCTCTCCTCCGGAATGGTAGAACTGCAGTCCGGCTCGCATGAACTTGCGGATGCGCTCGCCCAGGGGGCGCAGCAGGTACCGAGCTGGACCGATCAACAACGCACTGCGACGGCCGACACATTGTCGACGCCTGTCGCGCTGCAGCAGAACACGACCAACGAAGCATCGACGTTCGGCACCGGATTTGCTCCGTTTTTCCTCTCGCTGGCTCTGTTCGTCGGCGGTATCATCACATGGATGCTGCTGACTCCGCTGCAGTCCAGGCCGACAGTCGCCGGTGTCGGGCTGTACCGGACGGTGCTGGCGTCGTACTGGCCCGCGCTGCTTGTCGGCGTGCTCCAGGTGGTGGTCATGTACACGGTGGTGCATTTCGGTGTCGGGCTCGATGTGAAGCACGTTGTGGGAACGGTGCTGTTCTTGATGCTGGTGTCGGCGACCTATTTGGCGATGATCCAGGCGTTCAATGCGGTATTCGGAGTTGCGGTCGGACGTGTCGTCACCCTGGCATTCCTGATGCTGCAACTTGTGTCCGCCGGTGGCATCTATCCCGTGCCGACCACGGCGACACCGTTCCAGTACATCCATCCGTTCGATCCGATGACCTACACGGTCAACGGGTTGCGCCAGCTCACGGTGGCCGACCAGATCGATTCTCGCTTGTGGATCGCGACTGCCGTCCTCACAGGGATCCTGCTCGTGTCCTTGTCAGCGAGTGCGCTGTCCGTTCGACGTAATCGTCGCTACACGATGGAAAGGCTCTACCCGCCGATCGAGGTCTGATCGGAAAGTGACCGGTTCAGACGAAATCCAGTTCACAACAGGCATCGAATCGCACAGATCTTCGATGCCGAGTATCGGAGGAAGAGATGTCAGATCACATTGCTGCCCCGTCGGAGACGCTTGCGCCCGCATACACAGGTCGTCTCGGAACCGACCCGATTCCGGCGCTACGGCTCCCGAAGACGGAGACCGAGCCCGAGGCGGCCTACCGGTTCATCCACGACGAATTGATGCTCGACGGAAGCTCGCGCCTGAACCTGGCGACATTCGTGACCACGTGGATGGACCCACAGGCCGACCGTCTCATGGCGGAAACCTTCGACAAGAACATGATCGACAAGGACGAGTACCCTGCTACGGCAGAGATCGAGACCCGCTGTGTGAATATGGTGGCGGCACTCTTCCATGCCGAGGGTCTGTCCCCGACGGATCCGACGTCGGCGACCGGCGTCTCGACCGTGGGATCGTCCGAAGCCGTGATGCTGGCAGGCCTTGCGCTCAAATGGCGGTGGAGGCAGGCACGAGACGCGGCGGGCAAGGACTCCACCAAGCCCAATCTGATCATGGGCAGCAACGTTCAGGTCGTCTGGGAGAAATTCTGCAGGTACTTCGACGTCGAACCCAAATACCTGCCCATGGAGGCGGGTCGGTACGTCATCACTCCGAAGCAGGTTCGCGATGCCGTCGACGAGAACACCATCGGTGTGGTGGCCATTCTCGGGACGACGTTCACCGGCGAACTCGAGCCGGTCGCGGATATCGCTGCAACGCTCGATGAGATCGCTGCGGACGGCGGACCGGATGTCCCGTTGCATGTCGATGCGGCAAGTGGAGGCTTTGTGGTCCCGTTCCTGCATCCGGAGCTGGAGTGGGACTTCCGCCTTTCCCGTGTCGTCTCGATCAATGTCAGCGGCCACAAGTACGGAATGACCTATCCGGGAATCGGATTCGTGGTCTGGCGGTCGAAGGAGCATCTACCGGAGGATCTCGTGTTCCGGGTCAATTACCTCGGCGGGGACATGCCGACATTCACACTCAATTTCTCCCGCTCCGGTAACCAGGTGGTCGGCCAGTACTACAACTTCATCCGCCTGGGGGTCGCCGGCTACACCCAGATCATGGAATCGCTGCGGGACACCGCATTGATGCTGTCACGCGAAATCTCGGGAATCGACGACATGGAGATCATCACGGATGGGTCGGCGATACCCGTCCTCTCATTCCGACTGGTGGGTGATCCGGGATTCACGGTCTTCGACATCTCTCACGAACTGCGTGCCCGTGGTTTTCAGGTTCCCGCATACACCATGCCCGCCGATGCTGAGGAAATTGCTGTGTTGAGGGTGGTCTTGCGGGAGGGTTTCAGCCGCGACCTCGCATACAAGCTTGCCGTGTCGATCAAGGATGTGGTCGAGCATCTGCGTGCCGGGGTGGGTACGGGACACACCGCAACGGGTTTCGCGCACTGATCGTCGGCGCGGGGAGGTCATTCGCATTGTTGCCTTCCCGCGCGTCGGTATCCGCTGTGAGGAATCCGGTGTATCAGCCGGGTGAATACGTTCGATATCGGCCGCGAGCAACCGGATTTCCACATTCGCCCCGTATCACAGCAATTCTTTGTTATTGTTGTTACGCTTTACATAAGCTCGGTTACGGAATTGAAGATGCGGGCCTGTGGTGGTGTTACGCACCTTCTGATCAGGAGGTTTTCGCATAGGTGCCTCACATACTGCCACTGTTTCGCAGCCGATTGTTCTCGCTGTTGTCGAGTTCGGCGACCTTGATCGTGATTCACGGCAACCGATTCGCCGGTAAGACCACATTGGTTCGAACATGGCTCATGGCGGATCCCGTTTCCGCTGCTGTTCCGGTCTTCGTGGAGGCGCCACCGACCGATGTGACGAAGGACGACTACTGGTCCGCCGTCCTACGCGCCGTGTGCGCGTACCTCGGTAGCGCCCCGCCGGACCACTGCGGTGACGGTTTCGAGGAGGTGCGTTCGTTTCTCGTCGCGCAGCACCGCCCAATTGTGCTGATTCTCGACGGAATCGGTGCGGTCGAGTCGGCGGAGGAACATGTCGGTGATCTGCTCGCCCGGTGCCCACGCTTGAGAGTCGTTGTCACAACACGAGTTGCGGGACAATGGTGTCGTTACGTCGACAGCGTTCCCGGCCGGTTGATGCTCACCTCGGATGCACTTGCCTTCACGGATGGGGAGGTCCGCGCTTTTCTGCGCGCATCCGCGGTGCCGCACGGTTCTCGCGTGGTTCGACGAATCGTGCGACGCACGGGAGGGGCACCGGCGCTCATCGCAGCCGTATGCGAGGTGTTGAAAGCGGACAGTGCGCAGGTGCCGGACGGCGAGGATCGTATCGATCACCTCGTAGACACGGCTGTCGACACTGCGATTCTGCGAGCCATTGCCGTCGACCCCGTAGTTGCGTCGAGGTTTCGTTCCGTTCTGATGTCGGCCGCCATCGCGACTCCGCTCGCTTTGTCCGCGGGAGTACTGCCTTCGGTGGTGGACCCCGTGGAATTCGTCGACGCACTCGAGTCTGCCGGAATGGTCGAATCGGAACCGGGAACCGACCTGTCGATGCGGACGTACCCCGACGCCGTTCGAGAATCGCTCTTACGCTCGGCCGAAGCCGAATGCTCCGACGAACTCCGGGACGCCCGGACCGCCCTGATCCGATTCTGGCTGGAGCACTCGAACGCACACAATGCCCTCGTGCACGCGGTGGAAAGCGGCAATTGGGAATGTGCGGTGACGATCGTAGAGGAACATTGGGCCACTCTGTACTCGGGTGGATTCCTTCTCACCCTCAGCGAGGCCCTGGTGAACAGGATTCCTGTCGGAGTCGCCGAGAGAAATCCGACGGTGGCAGCGATCCGGCGGCTGCATCGCCGGCTCACCGAACCCCGCGACATTCCTGTGTCGATCGGCGAACGTGAGCATCCCCCCGCCTTCTTGCCGGAGCCTGCCGCAACGCTCATGCGAGCGATCGATCTGCGCCTCGGAGGTCACTTCGCCGAGGCGGCCGCGGCATGTGAGGATTTTGCCGGCGAGCTTGTGCGGGCGTCCGACGACCCGGACGTCGCCAGGCGGAACGCCAGCGCCCTCGATCACCTGCACGTCGGGTTCACCTATCTGCTCGCGGGCCGCATCGATGACGCGCCGGTACTGTTCCGGCTCGCTCATCGTCTCGGAGGCGACACCTTCGTCGAGCGAACCGCAGCAGGTGTGCTCGCGCTGACCCACGCGCTGCGTGGTTCGATCACCGAGGCTCGACTCTGGATCGACGAGGAGCATCGGCACGGTCCGCTACCTGCCGACGAGGAGATGATCGTGAGGCCACCCGGCCTGGTCGCGTCGGCACTCGTCGCCCTGGACCGACTCGATCCGGATGGCGCGTTCGACATCCTCACGGAGCTGGGATCACCCGATGACAACGAGGAGTGCTGGGCATTCACTCTGTATGCGAACGGGCAGCATGCACTTCTCGCCGGACTGCCCGCCGACGGCCTGCAGTACATCGAGTCCGAGATTCAGCGTTTCTCCCGGCTGTACGGCGGGATGTCCGGCCACTTGCTCGATGCGGTCCGCGCTGACCTCAATCTGGCGATCGGTCGCCCGGACGAGGCTCGGCGGGTGGTGGCGCGATCAACCGACACGCTCACGGCAGCTGCGCGCGCACGGATCTGCCTGTTCACCGGCGATCCCGTAGGCGCAGAGGCCATCGGGCACCACTATCGCGACGACCCGAGTTGCCCACCGCGGGTGTCGATGGAGCTGGCCGTTGTCGGCGCAGCAGCAGCATGCTCGCTGGGCAGGCGAAACGATGCTCGCCGCTGCATGTTCCGCGCCGTCGCGCTGTCCCGACAGACCGGGATGCTGAGGCCGTTCACCGGCCTTGCTCCGTCGATGGTTCGGAACATCACAGATCTCGGTGTCGACCTCCCGGTCGATCTGGAACAGATCGCGCTCGACTTCGGCACTTTTCGCACGACACAGCCGATGGTGCGGCTGACCCCGCGGGAAGCGGCAGTTCTCGAAGCGCTGGTCGCGGGTGGCAACGCTGGAACGATCGCTGAGGCACAGTTCGTCAGCCTCAACACCGTCAAGACCCAGTTGCGGTCGCTCTACCGCAAACTGGGCGTGCATTCCCGTCGGGACGCGATCGCCGTTGCTCGCCGGTTGGTTCTCGACTGAAAATCAGCCGAGCACCGTGCCGATGATTCCCGCAAGGTAGCCCATCCTCGCAACCTCCGACGGCCGGAATTCGGGTCCACCCGGCCTTCCCAGCATGAGAACTCGATCCGATCTGCCAAGGGGCGCCGCCGCGAGCATCGTGTCCATGTCCCGCCACAATCGAGGCACCCACTCGGCTTCATGATCGAGGAGTGCCGGCTTCTCGAGAGGCATCCACGGTGTGTCGGCGGGCCGTGTTTCCGGAGCTCCGGGACTTCCGACGATGCGGTACGCGCCGTGCGCCCCGATTCCGAGGACGGTGGCCCAACTCACCCGCAGTACACGAGGCGCGCCATCCACGAGAACCTGCAGGCGATCGTCGCGTGCCGCCGAAACCTGATCGATGAGCTCGAGCTCGCGGTGGGTGTCGAGGATGCCCGCGTAGGGGCGGATCGAGTCGACAGTGACTCCGTCCAGAGCCTCCGCGGCAGTGATCAAAGTGTCGGGCAGCTTGCCCGGTTCTACGTCGACCACGAGGTCGTCGATGGCGAAGCCGGCACCACGATCGACCACGTCGAGTGACAGGATGTCTGCGCCGACCGACCCCAGAGCCAACGCGAGCGCGCCGAGGCTACCGGGACGGTCGGGAAGCTGGACACGTAGCAGGTACGACACGTGCGTCCTTTCCCACATTCTTCGCCGACGCGTGAACACGCCGGCCCAGGGGCGCAGGTCGCACAACCATCACAGCAGTCAGAACCCCCGGCGTCGTCCATCTTTTCACTCACGCAGCGCGCGTAGGAACGCTCGCCGGGGGAATCGTGACGTGGCGATGGAAAATGCCCGGTCATAGGTGGCGGCGTCACATGAACGCAACAAAGGTTTCCCCCATGCGCAATGCGGCGGGCCGATTCGGGTGGCGCCCGAACCGAGTACACGGCCGCCACGGTGGGGCATTACCCTGGACAGGACGTTCGAACGCCAGATGATCCATCACCACTGGAAAGGGGCCACCTACGGTGCCTGCCATTTCCCGTGACGAGGTTGCGCACCTCGCCCGGTTGTCCCGCCTTGCGCTGACCGATGCGGAACTCGACGAGTTCTCCGGCCAGCTCGATTCCATCCTCAGCCACGTCAAGGCGGTGTCCGAGGTGGCCGCGGACGACGTGGCGCCCATGGCGAATCCGAATGCTGTCACCAACGTGACCCGTCCAGACGTCGTGCTGCCCGGCCTCACTCCCGGGGAAGCCCTCTCCGGTGCGCCCGCTGTCGAAGAAGGACGCTTCGCTGTCCCGCAGATCCTGGGGGAGGGCGAATGAGCACCGATCTCACGAAGCTCGATGCAGTGACACTCGCAACCCGTATCCACGCCGGTGAGGTCTCTGCAGTGGAGGTCACACGGGCCCACCTCGACCGAATCGCCGAGGTCGACGGCGAGTACAACGCATTTCTGCACGTCGGTTCCGAGCAGGCGCTCGGTGCTGCGGCCGAGGTCGATCGTGCTGTGGCCGCAGGCGAGAAGCCGGCGTCGCCGCTGGCGGGCGTCCCGATCGCGCTCAAGGACGTCTTCACCACCACCGACATGCCCACCACGTGTGGCTCGAAGATCCTGGAGAACTGGGTCTCGCCCTACGACGCGACACTGACGACGAAGCTCCGTCAGGCCGGTATCCCGATTCTCGGCAAGACCAACATGGACGAGTTCGCGATGGGGTCGTCTACGGAGAACTCCGCGTACGGACCCACCCGCAACCCGTGGGACACCACCCGGATCCCCGGCGGATCGGGTGGCGGATCCGCGGCCGCTCTCGCGTCGTATCAGGCGCCGCTCGCCATCGGCACCGACACCGGCGGCTCGATCCGTCAGCCCGCGGCCGTCACTGCGACGGTCGGGACGAAACCCACGTACGGCACGGTGTCGCGCTTCGGTCTCGTCGCGTGCGCATCGTCACTCGATCAGGGTGGTCCGTGCGGACGCACCGTTCTCGACACTGCATTGCTGCACGAGGTGATCGCCGGACACGATCCCCGCGACAGCACCTCCGTCGACGCAGCGGTTCGTCCCGTGGTCGAGGCCGCCCGACAGGGCGCAGCAGGCGACCTGTCGGGCATGAAGATCGGCGTCGTCAAGGAACTGCATTCCGACAGCTACCAGCCCGGTGTGATTTCGTCGTTCGATGCTGCCGTGGAGACCCTCACGAAGCTCGGTGCCGAGGTCGTCGAGGTGTCGTGCCCGCACTTCGAGTACGCACTCGCGTCCTACTATCTGATCCTGCCTTCGGAGGTGTCATCCAACCTCGCTCGTTTCGACGCGATGCGATACGGCATGCGTGTCGACGATGGTTCGATGAGCGCCGAGCAGGTCATGGCCGCGACGCGTGCCGCCGGTTTCGGCAAGGAAGTCAAGCGTCGCATCATGATCGGGACCTACGCGCTCTCGTCCGGTTACTACGACGCCTACTACGGTCAGGCGCTGAAGGTGCGTTCGCTCATCGCGCAGGATTTCGACAAGGCCTACGAGCAGGTCGACGTCCTGGTCTCGCCCACGAGCCCGTTCACTCCGTGGAAGCTCGGCGAGAAGGTCGACGATCCGCTGGCGATGTACCTGTCCGACCTGTGCACCCTGCCGACCAACCTGGCGGGTCACTGCGCGATGTCGGTGCCGTCGGGCCTGTCGGCGGACGACGGACTGCCCGTCGGGCTGCAGATCATGGCTCCCGCGCTTGCCGATGAGCGGCTCTACCGTGTCGGAGCGGCATTCGAAGCTGCCCGCGGGCCGATCGTCGCCTGACTGTTTCCGATCGACCGACCGGCGGTGCCGTGGGCCTGTGCCTACGACACCGCCGGTTCGCATTGCGCCTGTTCGGTTCCGTACCGATGCCCGTGCCCCGGAGCCGAGTCGAGTGAGGTGAACAGGTCGACGGTGGTCTGCAAGAACCCCACCACAGGCAACCACGGGGGCATCGGAGCGTCTTGCTCCGCACGAGAGAGATCCGGCGGTGACCACAGCAGAGAAGGTTGCCACCGCACAACCGGATCCGATGTGTTCGCCAGCACCGTCGCTCCGTCGGTTCGCACCGAGCCGGCCGGAGGCCCCGCCCACAGGGCCTCACACGGTCCCGGATTCCTTTCATCGAACACAGCACTGCCACCGATCGCCCCGAGGCTCTGCCCGTACACATGCAGGTCGGGTCGCCGGTCGGGTGGCATCGTGGCGATATGCCCGCGTACGGCCGCGACGAGTGCCCGAGCCGACCGGGAAGCTGCGTCGCGGTCGAAGACGAACGTGACCCAGCTCGGTGTGTCCGAATATTGTTGCGCGACGAGAGCGACGTCGTCGCCCCATCGGTCTTCGAATCCCTGCACGGCATTCGCGTCGACCCACCCGGACCCCGTAGGAATCGCAACGACGAGGTGATCCCGCTCGAATCCTCCGGCGCGTTCGAGTTCGCGGACCGCAAGCGCCGCGCGTGACTGATCGTCCGCGGCTGCCGCCAACCCGATGTAGACCCGCACGGGCGATCCCGAGGGCTCGATCGAGACGAAACGCCGGCCGTGCGTGCCGAGGCTGTTCCAGTTCACCAGCGAGAGTGGCGAGCCGGACATCCCGGGATCTAGCGCGACCGCTGGCGCCGATGCCGACGCCGTATCCGGCGATGGAGAGGCAATCGAGGTGATTCCCGACCCCAGCAGGATCGCGGCCACCGCCAGTGCCGCAACCGAGCGGGCGCGACCCGCCATCCGGGTCAGCGCACGGATGCCCGCCGCGCCTCCCACGAGAACGGTTGCCGTGACGACAGTTCCAGCGAGTACCTCGGGCCAGTAACGGAATCCGATCGGCGGCACATCCATCGCGGCGCGAAGTGCGTTCTGCCAGTGATGTGCCCATGTCACACTCACTGCAACCATTGCGGCCCCGACCGCTACCGCAAGACCGCGTGCCTCGGCCTCGTGCGGCCCGGACAGTGCTCGAAGCCGATGCGGCACTGCGCGTCGGAACAGTGCGGTCAGTGCCAGGCAGAATGCGACGAGAACTCCTGAGAGAATCCCCTGGGTCAGAGAGGCTCGCGGTAGCAGCGAGGGTACGAGCGAAACCACAACCGCCACCGTCGTGGCCGCAGTGGACCCGAGACAAGGGCCGAAAAAACTGTGCGGGAGTGGAATCCGCGGACTCTTCTCGCGGGTTCCTGGCGTCGGTGCTGGGGCGGCCAGGTCGATCGTCATCAGTTCGATCTCCTCAGGAAAGCGCTGCCCGCGAGGACCGCAGCGCCGGACACAGCGAGGTAGGCGATGGGTGATTCGGATTCGGGAAGCCGGTAGCCCTGGCGCCACGAGTTGATCTGCACCGCTGCGGATGCGATTCCCGCCATCACGTCGCATCCCGGTTCCACGCCGGTCTCGGTCGTGCACGCGGCATTGAGGTTCCGTTGCAGGTGCGTATCGAGGTCACGCCGTGCCTGTGGTCCGAGTTCGCCACCGATGTCCCGTGCGTACCTGAGCAGGTCGTACCCGAGATCGTGCATACGGCAAGCGGGCTCGAACGCCGAGGGCAGAGCCACAGGTGACGAGCAGTCACCGTCCGGATCGGTGAGTACTCCCTCGGTCGTGTCGCCCGGTTCGATCGACGGGTGGTATCCCATGACCTCGGCGAAGCCGTCCGGGAACGCAGCGAGCGCACCGACGGTATCGTCTGCGACGAGTGCGGTGACGGTAGCCGCAACTGCCGGATCCGCCGTCGTAGCGGTACTCGCGGGGGATGCGGCACCGACGCAGAGGGCGGCCCCGGCACCGAGGAGTACGGTGGCCGCCGTGCGGCGTGTCGCGGTTCGGTTGATCATGATTCAGACGGTATGAACGACTTCCACCGCGCAGGATCACGCGCGGGAGTGGTTCCGGGAAGCCATCCTCATACCGCAGGGTTGCTGCGAACTCACTCTCAGGTATGAGGACAGGCGAGACACGGACTCCTAGCGTGGAGGTCGTGAAAACGATGATGCGTACCGGAGCGACCTCCGCAGTGAAGACCACTGCGAAACTGGGACGCGGCCGCTGGCCGACAGTCATCGCAGTCGTCGTCACGCTGATCCTGTATTCGGTTGCGTGGCCGACACTGCAACTCACGCACGATACGACGCCGCCGCTGATGCCGCTCGTCGCCGGTTTTGCAGTGTTCCCATTCGTGTTCGTGTTCAGCCGACCGGCGTTGGGCTGGGCGGTCACCGCACTCGCCGCATTGGTGATCCCGCTGGCGTTCGAGAGGGTCGGGAACTACACCTACCCGTGGCAGGTAGTGCACATCATCGTGCTCCTCGCGCTCGTCCTCGCCGTGTCAATTCTGGAAGAGATCCGCGTCGTGCTTGTGGTGTGGATCGCGACGGTGCTGCTGTTCTTCCTGTACATGCCGGGGGACGACGGATGGGGCTGGATGGTGGGGCTCACCGCCCTCGTCGTGTTCGGTCTACTGGTGCGCTGGTTGGTGATCTCGAGGCGGCAATTGGCCCACGAGGAGGAGGTCAGCGAACTCGAGCGTGCCCGCCGTGCGGTACTCGAGGAGAAAGCGCGCATCGCTCGGGACCTTCACGACATCGTTGCCCATCACATGTCGATGGTCGTCGTGCAGGCGCAGAGCGCCCCCTACCGGCTGACCGATGTCACCGACGAGGTTCGAGCCGAATTCGATTCCCTCGGCGCGACCGCCCGCGAAGCACTCAACGAGGTGCGCAGCCTTCTCGGTGTACTGCGCAGCGACGGCTACACCCCGGAGAACGAACCACAACCCGGCGTCGAGCGAATCGGTGAACTACTTGCCGCATCGCAACGTGCCGGTGTTCTACTGAACACCGAGATCACCGGTGATCCGGTGGGCGTCAGCGACGGGGTGGGTCTGGCGGTCTACCGGATCCTGCAGGAATCGCTCACGAACAGTGCCCGGCACGCGCCCGGTGCGGCGGTCGACGTCCGCATCGAATTCGGTCTCGGCACAGTCGAAATGGACGTGAGCAACGGCCGGGGAGCCGAGGGTGCGCGCACGATGGTGCCGTCGGATCGGGGCGGCGGCAGCGGCATCAGGGGAATGGGCGAGCGCGCGGCAGCTGTCGGTGGGCGGCTCGTCGCGCATCCGCGACCCGACGGCGGATTCGAGGTACACGCGGTGCTGCCGGCGGTCGCCGCCGTCTGACCCCGATCGATGGTCGGACCTGCTAGCGGTCGCAGCATTCGGCATCCGCGCGGCAGCAACACGAGGTGTAGCGCACTTCCGAGTTGGGTATCTGCTCCACGTGTGCAACGTTGTCGAGTTCCGGCGGCGGCGTGTGCAACCGTTGGGAGTGGGAGGCGCGATGTCCACCACGGACGAGCTGTGCACGGTCGGGGTCGAGGAGGAGTTCCTGCTCGTCGACGCCGACACCGGGGTACCGACGGTCAACAGTGCCGTCGTGGTCGCGGAAGCCGCGAAACACGGACTGGAGTTGCAGTACGAACTCGATCGTTGCCAAGTCGAAACGACCTCGGCGGTCTGCTCCGACGCAGACCGGCTCCGCGTCGACCTGGCCACCACGCGATCGATCGCTGCCGGTGCTGCTCGCAGGCACGGCTCGCGGTTGCTTGCCGTCGGAGTCCCGGTCCTGGGCTGGCGGGAACTGCAGGTCACGGCGAAACCCCGGTACCTGCGGATGGAACGCGAGTTCGGGCTCATCGCGCGCGAGCAGGGCATCTGTGGATGCCATGTCCATGTCGGTGTGCCCGACCGGGAGACCGCGATCCAGGTGGGTAATCACCTGCGTCCGTGGCTTCCCACTCTGCTTGCATTGTCGGCGAACTCGCCGATCCATCGCGATGTGGACACCGGATACGCGAGCTGGCGAACACTCCTCTGGTCCCGATGGCCCAGTGCCGGACCGCCCCCGTACTTCGAGTCGGTCGAGGACTTCGACCGACTCGTCGAGGCCATGCAGGACACGGGCAGCATCCTCGACGACGGCATGGTCTATTGGGACGTACGTCCCTCGGCGACGTTCCCGACGGTGGAGGTGCGCGTATGCGACGTCCCCGCCACCGTCGCCGAATCGGTGCTGCTCGCGAGCCTCATCCGGGGTCTTGTACTCACTGCGCTGCGTGATCTGGACCGTGGCCACACAGCACTCCGGGTGGTACCCGAACTTCTGCGGGCTGCGTACTGGCGGGCCGCACACGACGGTCTCGATGGCGACGGGATCGCCTTGCCGGAGTCTGTGCGTCAACCCATGGCTCACCGGCTCGAATCATTGGTGCAGCATGTGCGCCCGGCGCTCGAGGACCTCGGATCCGACCGACTGGTACTCGACGGGATCCGGTCGGTGGTGCGCACCGGCAACGGGGCGATGCGTCAGCGCGCAGTCCTCGCTGCGGGCGGTGACGCCCAGGACGTCGTCACCGAGATCGCCGCCTCGACCGTGTCCGGATGCCGGACAGGGCAGCACCCAGGCGATGCAGGCCCGCGGTGAAGCCGACACGATCCGGTCCGAGTACGTGACCGGCACCGTCCCATCATCTCGTTCCCGCCGACCCCGTCGGCGGTTTACGCTCAGTGGGTGCCGGGTCACAGCCCTCGGAAGGTTCGGGTCGAGGAGGAGTTCCACCTCGTCGATCTGAAAACCCGGCGCCTGACTGCCCGCGCGCCGGAGCTGTTGACGCGGTTGCCCGCCGAGACCTATGTCGGTGAGCTGCAGCGATGCATGGTCGAGGTGAACAGCGGCGGCTATACCGACCTTGCCGAACTGCGCTCCGATATGGATCGACACCGGAAGCTGCTCGCTGCCGCAGGCAGGGCGCTCGGTGTAGGTGTGGTGGCCGCGGGAGCAGTACCCCTTGCGTTGCCCACCGAAATGCAGGTGGCAGGCTCGCCTCGCTATCAACGCATGCTCGCCAACTATCAACAGCTCGCGCGGGACCAATTGGTCTGCGGTATGCAGGTGCACGTCGACCTCGAGGATCGGGACTACGCCGTGCGGGTCGCAGCGCGCATCGCGCCGGACCTGCCGGTGTTACTGGCTCTCAGTGCGAGTTCGCCGTTCAGCGCTGACGGTGCGGACAGCGGCTACGCAAGTGTCCGGTCGCTGCTGTGGCTGCGCTGGCCTTGCAATGGCCCGGCAGCACCTGTCTCATCGTCAGCCGAGTACGACTCGTTGGTCGACGGTCTGGTATCGAGCGGAGTGATCGGCGATCCCGGGATGGCCTACTTCGACGTGCGCCCGTCGGCAAAGCTGCCGACCCTGGAACTGCGCGTGTGTGACAGCTGTCCGCAACTCGACACCGTGCTCCTCGTCGCTGCTCTTTTCCGTGCACTCGTCGAACGAGAAGTGACGGCTCTGCGTGCCGGCGCCGAGGACGTTCACATCGCGCCGACGTTGACCCGCGCTGCTCTGTGGCGGGCCGCCAGGTCGGGGCTCGAAGCCGAGCTGGTCGACGTGACGGTCCTCGAACCTCGCCCGGCTGCGGACATCGTCGATCACCTCGTACGCTCGCTGCGTCCCCAACTCGAGGACTCGGGTGATTGGGCTCTCGTTTCGGAACTCGGCGCACACGCGATTGCGCTAGGCAGCTCAGCGGCGAGGCAGCGCAGTGCACTGGACCGTCGAGGACGCCTGCCCGATGTGGTCGACCTGCTGCTCGCAGAGACCGCCGGCCACGAAACGCGTCTACCGGAGGCCGAGAACACGATTCGGCCGGGCGGACAGCGCCGCACCGGGCCGCAGCGCCGGATTCGCCACGGGCTGCCGCAATATCCGATCGGCCAGAGTTCGATCGACGAGCAGCAGCTGATGGCCTGGCGCCGAGATCTTCATGCGAATCCGGAATTGTCCTTCGAAGAGCATCGCACCACCGACCTTGTGCGGCGTCATCTGCTCGGCCTCGGGCTGGCACCGGTAATGCTGACCGGTGGTACCGGTCTGTGGTGCGACGTCGGCCCGCCGACCGACGAGGTTGTGGCGTTGCGTGCGGACCTCGACGCACTTCCGGTCGCCGAGACCACCGGCCTGCCCTACGCCTCCACGACCCCCGGGGTTTCCCACGCCTGCGGTCACGATGCACACACCACGATGCTCATGGGGGCGGCAACGGTCCTCGCGGCAACTCCACCACCGCGCCGGGTGCGACTGATCTTCCAACCCGGCGAGGAGACCAGCCCGGGCGGCTCCCTCAAAGTTATCGAGGCCGGCGCCCTGGAGGGGGTGTCGAAGATCTTCGCTCTGCACTGCGATCCTCAGCTCGAAGTGGGTTCACTTGCCACCCGCACGGGGCCGATCACGTCCTCGAGTGCATCGGTGACCGTGCGCCTGTGGTCGGCGGGCGGCCACACCGCGCGACCGCACCTGACCGGCGATCTGATCCACGCAACAGCAGTATTGGTCACCGGTTTGGCCTCGGTGCTGGACCGGCGCATCGATGCCCGTACCGCGACCGTGCTGACCTGGGGGAAGGTGGAGGCAGGGAAGGTCGGCAACTCGGTTCCGGAGGCGGGCGAACTGGTGGGCACTCTGCGTAGCGCCTCCCGCGAGGCATGGGCCACCCTCGAGCCTCTGGTGGAGCGTACGATCGGGGAACTACTCGCCCCGTACGACGTGCGTTACGAACTGTCCTACCTGCAAGGTGTTCCGCCCGTAGTCAATGATCCGGATTGTTCGGCGGAGCTGCGGGACGCCATTGCATCGGTCGTAGGCCTCCAGAACCTCGCCGAAGCCCAACAGTCCAGTGGCGGCGAAGATTTCGCGTGGTACCTCGAGGAGGTACCGGGAGCGCTCGGACGCCTCGGCGTGTGGGACGGCACGAACACGCGACATGAGCTGCACCAGCCGGATTTCGATCTCGACGAGCGCGCACTCATGCACGGCGTTCGCACCTTCGTTGCGCTCGCCCGCGGGAACGGGCATGTGTGAGCGTCGGTCGGCTCCCGCTCCTCACATTCGCTGGGGCCGGGGAGGACGTCGATCGCGCCTGCGGTATTAGGCTGTGGCCGTGACCGAGCCGACCACCCTCACCCCCGGGTCCACGCCCACCACTGTGTTCATCGCCGACGACCAGGCCATGGTGCGGCAGGGTTTCGGCGCATTGCTTGCGGCGCAGCATGACATCAGCGTCGTCGGCGATGCGCCCGACGGGCGCACCGCGGTGTCCGAAGTGGCGAGGTTGCGCCCCGACGTCGTGCTGATGGACGTGCGGATGCCCGAAATGAACGGTCTCGACGCGGCACGTCGGATCCTCGCCGACACACGCGAACCGAAGACTCGCGTGCTCATGCTCACGACCTTCGACCTCGACGAGTACGTGTACGAGGCACTCGGAATGGGTGCGAGCGGGTTCATGCTCAAGGATGCGCCGGCCGACGAACTCGTCCGCGCCGTCCGCGTGGTGGCAGAAGGGCAGGCGCTGCTCGCTCCGACGGTCACCCGCAGGCTGATCGCCGACGTCACCAGCCGACGTACGCCCGCACGCGGTCGCGCCCGTGCGCTCGATGTCCTGACGCCGCGCGAGCTCGAGGTTCTCGAACTGATCGCACAGGGACTGTCGAATCAGGAGATCGCCGCGAAACTCTTCGTCGCCGAGCAGACGGTGAAAACCCATGTGGGGAAGGTGCTGGGCAAGCTGCACCTCCGCGACAGGGCACAGGCCGTGGTACTCGCGTACGAATCCGGTGTTGTCACCCCCGGTTGAGAATTCCCGCGCGGTCGTCAGCTTCCCGGCAGCGCGCGAAGACCGGTGTCGTGCTCGATCGGCATGCCGCCTGCGCCTGATGCGGGCAGGATGGCGATACGGCACGAAGGCACACACCATCGGAAGGTTGCGGATGACGCGGATCGGCATTCTCACCAGCGGCGGCGACTGTCCCGGACTCAATGCGGTGATCCGCGGGGCGGTCCTCAAGGGAACCGAGGTACACGCCCAGGAGTTCGTCGGCTTCCTCGACGGCTGGCGGGGACTCGTCGACGGTGATGCGATCCCCTTGGACCGCAGCCGGGTCCGGGGCCTTGCCCAGCAGGGTGGCACCATCTTGGGTACGAGCAGATTCGGCCCGTATCAGGGACCGAACGGGGGAGCGCAGAACATTCAGGCCACACTCGACCGGCTCGGTATCGACGCGGTCGTCGCCATCGGTGGCGAGGGCACCGCGTCCGCATCGAAACGTCTGTTCGAGGAAGGCATCCGGATCGTGGGGGTCCCCAAGACGATCGACAACGATCTCAGCCGCACCGACTACACATTCGGCTTCGACACGGCAGTCGAGATCGCCACCGTCGCGATCGACAGACTTCGGACCACCGGGAACTCCCACAAGCGCTGCATGGTGCTCGAGGTGATGGGGCGGCACGCCGGCTGGATCGCATTGCACTCGGGCACGGCAGGAGGAGCACATGCCATCCTCATTCCCGAACACCCCGAAAGTCTCGAGCAGATCTGCGAATGGGTCACCAGTGTGCGCGACCGAGGTCGCGCACCGATGGTCGTCGTCGCGGAAGGCTTCACCCTGCCCGAAATGGCGCAGGCCCATTCCACCAAGGGACTCGACGGATTCGACCGGCCCCGCCTCGGTGGCATCGCCGAGGTACTCGCACCGCTCATCGAAGAACACACCGGGATCGAGACGCGTGCGACGGTGCTCGGGCACATCCAGCGCGGTGGCGTCCCGACCGCGTTCGATCGCGTTCTCGCCACGCGGCTCGGGATGGCCGTCACCGACCTGGTGGCAGACGAAGAATGGGGACATATGGTCGCCCTGCACGGAACGGACATCGCCCGAGTCGGATTCGAGGAGGCGCTCGCCGATCCCAAGTACGTCCCGGACGAGCGCTACCAGGAGATGCGGGTCATCTTCGGCTGACACCGGTGGCCGTCTAAAATCGTGAGCATGACTGCCTCCGTGTCTGCTGACCTGCTCGCCTACGACGACGTGCTCGCGAAGTTCGAGCCCGTGATGGGCATGGAGGTGCACGTCGAGCTGCACACCGCCACCAAGATGTTCTGCCCGTGCCCGACCGCGTTCGGTGCCGAGCCGAATACGCAGGTATGCCCGGTCTGTCTCGGCCTTCCAGGTGCCCTGCCGGTGGTCAACCAGCAGGCGGTCGAATCCGCAATCCGAATCGGCCTCGCACTGAACTGCTCGATCACCCCGTGGGGGCGGTTCGCGCGGAAGAACTACTTCTACCCGGACCAGCCGAAGAACTACCAGATCTCGCAGTACGACGAACCGATCGCCACCGACGGTCACCTCGACGTGGTTCTCGACGACGGCACCACCTGGCGAGTCGACATCGAGCGTGCCCACATGGAAGAGGACACCGGCAAGTCGCTGCACGTCGGCGGCGCGACCGGACGTATCCACGGCGCCAGCCATTCGCTGCTCGACTACAACCGCGCCGGTGTTCCCCTCGTCGAGATCGTCACCAAGCCGATCACCGGCGCCGGGGAACGTGCCCCCGAGGTCGCCCGAGCGTACGTCACCGCGCTGCGCGACCTCCTCAAGGCGCTCGACGTCTCCGACGTGCGCATGGATCAGGGTTCGATGCGCTGCGACGCCAACATCTCGCTCATGCCGATCGGCGCGAAGGAGTTCGGCACCCGCACCGAGACGAAGAACGTCAACTCGCTCAAGTCCGTCGAGGTCGCTGTCCGCTACGAGATGCGTCGCCAGGCCGCCGTGTTGACCAGTGGCGGCGAGGTCATTCAAGAGACCCGACACTTCCAGGAGTCCGACGGCACGACGTCTCCCGGTCGCCGTAAGGAAACCGCCGAAGACTACCGGTACTTCCCGGAACCCGACCTCGAGCCGGTCGCGCCGGACGCCACATGGATCGAGGAGCTGCGCGCGACCCTGCCCGAACTGCCGTGGCTGCGCCGCGCGCGCATCCAGGCCGACTGGGGTGTCTCCGACGAGGAGATGCGTGATCTCGTCAACGCGGGCGCGCTCGAACTGGTCATCGCGACCACCGAGGCCGGAGCGCCCGCGTCCGAAGCACGGTCGTGGTGGGTTGCCTACCTCGCTCAGCAGGCGAACACCCGCGGCGTCGAACTCGTCGAGCTGCCCATCACCCCGGCGCAACTCGCACACGTCATCGCGCTGGTCGCCGAGGGCAAGCTGACGAACAAGCTCGCGCGCAAGGTCGTCGACTACGTTCTCGAAGGTGAAGGCGAGCCCGCACAGATCCTCGAGGCTCACCCCGAGCTCGTCGTCGTGCGTGACGACAGCAAGCTTCAGGCCGCCGTCGACGAGGCGCTCGCCGCGAACCCTGACATCGCCGACAAGATCCGCTCGGGCAAGGTTGCGGCCGCAGGCAAGATCGTGGGTGACGTCATGAAGGCGACCCGCGGGCAGGCCGATCCCGCCCGCGTCAAGGAACTCGTGATCGCCGCGTGCAGCTGATCAGCTGTCGCTAATGTAGCGATGCATGGACGCTGCCGTCGCCACCTCGCTCCTCTGGATCACGGTGGCGGCGGTCCTCGCGCCGCTCGTGGCCGGCGTGATTCCGCGGCGACTCGTACCCGAGGTGGTGCTGCTGCTCGTCGCCGGTGTGGTGATCGGTCCGTATGCGCTCGGGACAGCTACGGTCGACAGCGAGATCGAGATGTTGCGCGAACTCGGGCTGGGACTGCTGTTCCTGCTCGCGGGGTACGAGATCGACCCGAAGGAACTCACAGGGCGAGGTGGACGCCGCGCGCTCGTCACCTGGATGGTGTGTTTCGGGCTCGCTGTCGGCGCGGTGGCTGTGCTGGCGACGCTGGATGTCGTACACGCCGGGGTCGCTGTGGCGATCGCGCTCACGTCGACGGCGCTCGGCACCCTGCTGCCGATCCTCGCCGACCGCGGTCTTGTCGCGACGCCGCTCGGTCGCTCGGTGCTCAACCACGGCGCGGTCGGCGAACTACTGCCGGTGATCGCCATGGCAGTGCTGCTGGGGACGCGCGGAGCCGTCGGATCCCTGATCGTGCTGGGGCTGTTCGCCGTCGTCGCAATGGTTGTCGCGTTGGTGCCGCGGTGGGCCCTGCGGGAAGGGTCGCGGTTCCTGCGGTTCGTCCGCAGCACGTCGGACACCACTGCGCAGACGCCGGTGCGGCTGGTGATGCTGTTGCTGGTCGGCCTGATCGCGGTGGCGGCGGTATTCGATCTCGATGTGATCCTCGGGGCGTTCGCGGCCGGTTTCGTTCTGCGACGGGCCGTTCCGGGAGGCGATGAGCAGCTCGAGTCGAAACTGGACGGACTCGCGTACGGGTTCATGATCCCGATCTTCTTCGTCACGTCGGGAATGGCGATCGATGTGCACGCCGTCGTGGATGCGCCCGGCGTCCTGATCGCGTTCCTCGTGCTCCTGGTGCTCGTGCGCGGGGTGCCGGTGTTCGTCGCGTCGCGATTCGATCGGGGTGAGAACGGAACTCGGTTCGACACGTCCGAGCAGCTGCAAATCGCGTTGTACTCCACGACCGGCCTGCCGCTCATCGTCGCGGTCACGGGCGTCGCGGTGTCGGCGGGGCACATGTCCACTGCCAGCGCATCGATCCTGGTCGCGGCAGGTGCGATCACGGTGCTGGTCATGCCGACGCTGGCCGGTCTGCTGCCGAGTAGGAATCGGGCAGATTCGACGAAGGTGCAGCGAAGCGAGTCGGAACGATGATTTGCCCATCGTCAACAGAGCCTGGTCTGCCGCAGAGTACGAGAGTTGCTGGACGCGGCGCCGGTCAGTCCGCGAGACCGAGGAATACGATCAAGGCACGGTCGAGGCGGACCAAGTCGTCGTCAGGGAGACGGCCGAGACGGTCGCGCAGGTTTGCACGCGGCATCGTGGTGACCTTGTCGACCATGATGTGACTCGGCTGGTCGACGCCGGTCACAGGAGTCGCGTCGACGGTGATACGAAGGAGTGGCGCGTCGACGGGGTGGGTGGTCATCGGGCAGATTGTGACGGATGCGGTGGCGTCGAAGCGGTCGTCCTGGATGATCACGATCGGTCGGGGTTTGCCGGTGTAGGCACCGCGGGCTGCTGCAACGTAGATGTCCCCGCGTCTCACTCCGTCGGCTCCGCGGACGCTGGTTCGTCGCCCCAGTCGTCGGAGATCGCGTCGACGAATGCCTGGTCGTCGGTCTCATGCTCGCCGACGGCGACGGCGGCCGACTGACGGTGCGCTTCGGCGGCAAATTCTGCTGCGCGCACGTCGGGCACCCAGATCTGCACCGGGCGTAGTCCCTGGGCCCGCAGTCGCCGGCGGTGTTCGGCCACTCGATCGCGTGTGCTCGCCATGACCAGATGTTACATGTAACGGCCGGTGGGGGCGAGTCGGATATCAGCCCCGGTCGAGTCGTTCGATCAGGCAAGCGACTGCAGACCCAAGCGACTGCAGACCGATGAGCAGCGAGACGGCAGCGTCGTATTCGCTGGGCTTTCGGATCGCGACTATTGGAGTGGCGCGCTCATCCAACGTCGAGCGTGATCGCCCACCGTGCAGTGCGGTGAGGATTGCTCACAGGCGCGTACGCGGATCACTCCCTAGGTGGCTGCCGTCATCGTTGTGGTTCGTCCGGGCGTTGGGAGGATTTCGCGGGTCTGCCGGTCCTTGTACTGCGGGTCGTCGGTGACTGGTAGTCGGGAGGTCGCTTCCATCACCACTCACCCGATGCCGAGGTCGATCGGGTGAGTGGTGAGCTCGGGGGTATCGCGCCGTCGACGGGCGGCCACGCGCCCGGATCTCGCGGGCTCGGAGAGCGTCGTGGTAGGCATCAACTCCCGGTGAGGCGTTCGTCGAGCAGAACGCCCACTGATGACACGCATCGACCAGGTGCTTGACTCAACTGCCATCGAGTGAGGATCGCACGCGTGATCGGTAGCTGGTGGTGCGCGATCGACCTCGTAGGTTGGTGATCGGGTCGCTTCGCGAGAGGACGGGCGGGTCGTCGAGGTGTGCCGTAGCCTGCCTGGCCACCTCCCCGTCAGTCGAAACCTCCACCACCGGCCGGGAACTGGATGCGGACGACGCGGTCGTCGTTGGGTCCGGGCTCGTCGCCCGACTTGTTGACGGTCGAAACCCACAGCAGGCCATCGGGTCCGGCGGACGCACCGCGTAGCATGCCGTAGCGATCTTCGAGCGTCACGGTCGGCGCGGCCGTCACAGCACCCGTTCCGGGATCGATCGGCAGTACTGCCACGGCCTTCCCTCTCGTGAGTGACACGGCGAGACCTTCGGGGGACGCGGCACATCCTGCGACTCCGGGCTTCTCCGGCCAGGTCCACGCGGGCCCGGCTGCTACCGCGCCGTCCATGCTCACCCGCTGCAACCGGTCCTCGAGCACGGTGCGGTCGGTGATCCACAGGTTGCCGCTCGGGTCCCGGCACACGTCTCCCGCTTCCCCCAGCCCCGACAGTGTCACCGTCGGGGCTGCCGACGCGCCGGGTGTGGGCAGTGGAAGCGACAGCAGCTTGCCGGACAGCGACGAAGCATTGTCTGCTGCGGCCGGATCTCCCGCATTGCCGGTGAGTACCGCGAGTTCGGTCGGCGAGACGAATTCGAGCGCACCTGCGTTCCCGGTGGTGCCGCGCGGGATTCCGGTCAGGATGTCCTTGGGTACATCGCCTGCCGCGATCCGCACCACCCGATTGTCGGATGGCGTGGTGATGTAGGCGTAGAGCAGGCGGTCCTCGTTGAAAGTGGGCGACAGAACGACGTCGTGCAGCCCGCCGTCTCCCGAGCCGTCGACGGGCACGGTCGCCACTTCGACGGGTTCCTCACCGACGGTGACCCGCAGAATACGGCCCGTGCGACGTTCGGTCACGAGCGCGGAATTGCCGTCGGGGAGGGCGATCAGACCGCCGGTGGTATCGAGGCAGGTCGCGATCACTGCGGGATCGGGATCGACACACGGTCCAGGAGGGACCGGCGGTGTGCTCGGTGTGGTGGTCGTGCTCGGCGATTGCTCCGGCGCTACGCCCCCCGCGTCGAACGACGGCGCGGATGTGAACGGGGTGGTGGCTGCGTCGTCGAATCGTGCGCATGACGGAACGAGAAGCACCCCGATCGCCAGGGCCACCGCACTCGTACGCATCTTCCACGAACCTGCCGACCGCGCGCCCCTCGTCATGCAGCAGACGTTACCGGGACGACGCGCGGCGGCGCGTATGCCGGGTGGGAGGGGCACCGGGGACCTACGCTGGAGAGGTGACCCGCAATCCTTCGGCGCAAGTCCTGTCGTTCGCGGCCGGGACAGCCGATCTGTCTTTCTGGTGGTGTCGGTGGGTGCCTGTACGTTACGAACATGCAGCTCAGATACCGGTACCGGGTCTATCCGACGCCTGGCCAGCGGGACATGCTGGCCCGGTCGTTCGGGTGTGCACGGGTGGTGTTCAACGATGCGCTGCGCGCGCGGCAGGACGCGTGTGCGTCCGGGGTGAGCCTCTCGGACACCGACGTGCAGAAACAGGTGGTTACCGCAGCGAAGAAGACCCCGCAGCGGGCATGGCTTGCCGAGGTGGCGTCGGTTGCGTTGGTGTAGGCCTGCCAGGACGCGCGTCGCGCCTACCGGAACTGGTTCGACTCGATATCCGGCACACGCAAGGGCCGCAAGGTCGGTCCGCCTCGTTTCCGGTCCCGCAAGGACAACAGGAAGGCAATCCGGCTGACCCGCAACGGGTTCTCGCTGCGTTCGAACGGGAAGCTGTATGTGGCGAAGGTCGGCGAGCTGAAGGTCGCGTGGTCGCGGGACCTGCCGTCGGAGCCGTCGAGCGTGTCGATCATCAAGGACGCTGCGGGACGGTACTTCGCGTCGTTCGTGGTGGAGACGTCCGATGTACTACTGCCGGAGTGCGATGCGGAGGTGGGGATCGATTTGGGTTTGACGACGTTCGCCGTGCTCTCGGACGGGAAGGTCATCGAGTCCCCGAAATTCTTCCGCCGCGCCGAACGCAAGCTCCGCAAGGCGCAACAGAGCTTGTCGCGCAAACAGAAGGGCAGCAGGAATCGGGCCAAGGCCCGCCTCGAGGTCGCCAAAGCTCACGCGAAGGTGGCCGATGCCCGCGCCGAGTGGGCGCACAAGCAGTCCACGATGATCATCCGCGAGAACCAAGCGGTGTTCGTCGAGGATTTGTGTGTCGCGGGGTTGGCGCGGACTCGGTTGGCGAAGTCAGTGCACGATGCGGGGTGGGGCTTGTTCACCCGCTTGTTGGAGGAGAAGGCCGCTCGGTTCGGGCGGGTGTTTGTGAAGGTGGACCGATTTTATCCGTCGAGTCAGCTCTGCTCCGCGTGCGGGGTGCGCGACGGTCCGAAGCCGCTCTCTGTTCGCCGGTGGCAGTGCGCGGCGTGCGGGGTGGTGCACGACCGCGATCTGAATGCTGCCAAGAATGTCCACGCCGCGGGACGTGCGGAGTGGTTAAACGCTTGTGGAGGGGCGGTAAGTCCTTCCGTCTGATGGGAGGCGAGTCCCTGTGAATCAGGAACCCACCGGAGCGGCGCGTAGCGCTGCAGGAGGAATCCCGGATGTTCACGGCCGGGAGGACGTCAACGACAAGGAGACCGGCCGCACGCCGGACACAGGCTCGAGTCCCTTCGATGAACCGACGCTGCAGATGCGTCGGGAGCGTCCGTCGATGCTCGAATCCGAGGACGATCTCGGGTTCGACAATTCTGCGCTCACCCCTGGATTCGACAGTTCTGCATACGACAGTTCTGTGTACGGGGGCGCGGCGTACGCCGCACCCACCGAGCAGATCTATCGGCCCGATCAATCGGGAACTGCGCCCGCGGAGACCGCACCGGTCGTCGAAGCGCGTCGCGGAACCCTCGACCTGGGGCTTCTCGTCCTGCGGCTCGCGGTCGGCGGAATCCTCATCGTCCACGGGCTGCAGAAGCTGGTGGGACTGTGGGGAGGTCCCGGCTTGGACGGGTACGAGGAGTTGCTCCGAGAGGCGGGCTACCAGCAACCGGGCATCCTTGCGATCGTCGGTGCGGCCGGTGAGCTCGCGGCCGGAGCATTCCTCGTTCTCGGTCTGCTCACGCCGCTCGCCGCGGCGGCGATCGTGGCAATCATGATCAACGCAGTGTTGTTCAAACACGAGCTCGAACCCGGTGTCCAGTTCTTCGCGAGCGAACAGTCGGGGTTCGAATTCGAGGTGCTACTCGCGGCAGCCGCGGTGTCGCTCACACTCACCGGCCCGGGCCGGATCGCCGTGGACGGCCCGCGTAAGTGGGCGACCCGGCCGTTCGTCGGGTCGTTCGTCGCGCTGCTTCTCGGTGTCGCGGCGGGCGTGTGTCTGTGGATCTTCGGTCGCTGACACCGGCCGGACGAGACAGGCCGCCGCAATCGGATGATCGCGGCGGCCTGTTCTTCTGCGGAGTGGCCTACGGCACCTGTCGGACGGCGCCCTTGTCTGCGGACGTGGCCAGCGCCGCGTAGGCGCGAAGTGCCTTGGATACCGTGCGCTCGCGATTCACGGGCTGCCACGGACGCTCGGAGGCCTCCATCTTCGCGCGCCGCTCGGCGAGCACATCGTCGTCGACGAGCACCTCGAGGGCTCGGGTCGCCACATCGATGCGGATCCGGTCGCCGTTCTCGATCAGGCCGATGACACCGCCCGACGCTGCCTCGGGGGAGACGTGACCGATCGACAGTCCCGACGTACCGCCGGAGAAGCGTCCGTCGGTGATCAGAGCGCACACCTTGCCGAGCCCGACACCCTTGAGGAACGACGTGGGGTGCAGCATCTCCTGCATGCCCGGGCCGCCGGCCGGTCCCTCGTAGCGCACGACGACGACGTCGCCGGGCTTGATCTTCTTACCCAGAATCACCGAAACCGCTTCTTCCTGGGATTCGACGACGAAGGCGGGACCCTCGAAGTGGAAGAGGTCTTCGTCGATGCCCGCGGTCTTGAGGATCGCGCCGTCCGGGGCGATGTTGCCGCGCAGCACGACGAGTCCGCCCTCGACGGTGTAGGCGTGTTCGATGTCGTGAATGCAACCGCCGACGGCGTCGGTGTCGAGCGACGACCAGCGGTTGTCGGTCGAGAACGGTTCGGTGGTGCGCACTCCGCCGGGGGCGGCGTGGAAGAGTTCGAGTGCTTCATCCGTCGCCTTGCCGGAGCGGATGTCCCAGTCGTCGAGCCACTGATCGAAGCTCTCGGTGTGGACGGTGTGCACGTCGGTCTCGAGCAGTCCGCCGCGGCGGAGTTCGCCGAGGATCGCGGGGATTCCGCCGGCCCGGTGCACATCCTCCATGTGATAATCGGAGTTCGGCGACACCTTCGCCAGGCACGGCACCTTGCGGCTGATCGCATCGATCGTGGAGAGATCGAAGTCGACCTCACCTTCCTGCGCTGCGGCGAGGGTGTGCAGCACCGTATTGGTCGAACCGCCCATGGCGACGTCGAGGGCCATCGCGTTGCGGAACGCAGCGGGCGTAGCGACGTTGCGGGGCAGGACCGATTCGTCCTCGTCGCGGTAGTAGCGCAGCGCCGCCTCGACGACGGTGGTGCCCGCGCGCTCGAACAGTGCGCGGCGCGCCTCGTGGGTCGCGAGAGTCGATCCGTTGCCCGGCAATGCGAGACCGAGTGCCTCGGTAAGGCAGTTCATCGAGTTCGCGGTGAACATCCCCGAGCACGAACCGCACGTCGGGCACGCACTGCGCTCGACCTCGTCGAGACCGGCATCGTCGACAGCCTCACTCGCGGACGCGGAGATCGCGGTGATCAGGTCGGTGGGTGCCTGCGCCACACCGTTCACGACAACGGCCTTGCCTGCCTCCATCGGCCCGCCGGAGACGAACACCGTCGGGATGTTCAGGCGCATGGCCGCGTTGAGCATTCCGGGTGTGATCTTGTCGCAGTTCGAGATACACACGAGTGCGTCGGCGGTGTGTGCGTTGACCATGTATTCGACGGAGTCGGCGATGATCTCGCGGCTCGGAAGCGAGTACAGCATTCCGCCGTGGCCCATGGCGATGCCGTCGTCGACGGCGATCGTGTGGAACTCGCGCGCGACGCCGCCCGCTGCCCGTATGGCGTCGGCGACGATCTCGCCGACGTCCTTGAGGTGGACGTGGCCGGGAACGAACTGGGTGTACGAGTTCGCGATGGCGACGATCGGCTTGCCGAAATCGGAATCGGTCAGGCCGGTGGCGCGCCACAGGGAGCGCGCGCCGGCTGCATTACGTCCGACGGTGGTGGTGCGTGACCTCAACGGGGGCATGGGCTGACTTCCTTGACGGGGCTTGTGGTGCGGCGCATTGACCTGGTGCGCCCCGATTGCCGGGCTGTGACGGGGCCGGGGCGCGACGAATTCGAATCTACTCTCGTGCTATTTGCTACCCGGATCCGACTCGGGCTCGGCCGGTGTATCGGATATCACGTCGTCGTCCTCCGGTTCCTTGCCCGCTTCTTCCTTGTCCGCTTCGGCGAGCTGAGCCGCCCGGGCCGCCGCGTACGGGTCGGTGATCCGTCCGCCGCTGGCCTCGGCGAGTTGAGGCAGGCGCCCGAAAGTGACCACGGGAAGCGCTACCTCGGTGTCGTCGGTGAGGGTCGCACGCGCCCAGCCGCGTTTGGGGAATCGGATGCCTTTCAGCGAATCCCAGCCGATTTTCGTCGTCGAGAACGTCGCGCGCGCGACGATGCCGTCGGGGCCGATGACGGTGCGTACCCGCAGTACCCATGCGACGACGAGGAGTGGGATCACCAGCATCCACGAGAAGGCGGCGGGCCACGCCATTGCAGGGGACAGCACCGCGAGGAACAGGAGACCGCACGCGAGGAATGAAAGCCGCGAGATCTGGATGACCTGCGTCGTCGGTTCGGTCGTGGGCTCGGGAGTGTGGGAGGATGGGCTCGGTGGCACGGGCTGCTGTGGAGATGACACCTCACCATCTTCTCACCGCAGCCATGGCATCTCACATTCTGGGACAGTGACCGAACCAAGTTGACTGTTCTACTCCACGCGCCTACCGTCGACCGCGTGAATCAGAATGGGTTGCTCGTAATCGGCCGGCGCGTCGTCGCCTGAGCCGCTTATAGCAACTCGCCCACGACGCGCCACCCTCGTACAGCACCATGCTGACGAGGGTTTTTTGTTGCCCGGAGCCAGAATCAGAGGAATTCGTAGTGAGCGCACCAACCGCACGTCCTCAACCCTCGCCGCGGAAGCCGGGGTCTGCAAGCCCGACTTCCGCAGCGGCCGCGACGCAGCCCGCCGGCCGACGCTCGGTAGCCCCCGAGCGGGTCACCGGCGCCCAGGCCGTAGTCCGGGCTCTCGAAGAGCTCGAGGTCGACACGGTATTCGGTATTCCCGGCGGTGCGATCCTTCCCGTCTACGACCCGCTCTTCGACTCGAAGGGCGTGCGCCATGTGCTCGTCCGTCACGAGCAGGGTGCAGGCCACGCCGCGACCGGATACGCGCAGGCAACCGGCAAGGTCGGTGTGTGTATGGCGACGTCCGGCCCGGGCGCGACCAACCTGGTCACCCCGCTCGCCGACGCCCAGATGGACTCGGTCCCGGTCGTTGCGATCACCGGCCAGGTCGGGCGTCCGCTGATCGGTACCGATGCGTTCCAAGAGGCCGACATCTCGGGCATCACGATGCCCATCACCAAGCACAACTTCCTCGTCACCGAAGGCACCGACATCCCCCGCATCCTCGCGGAGGCGTTCTACCTGGCGTCCTCGGGCCGACCGGGCGCGGTGCTCGTCGATATCCCGAAGGACATCCTGCAGGCGCAGACCACGTTCAGCTGGCCGCCGGAGATGCACCTGCCCGGTTACCGCCCCGTCACCAAGCCGCACGGCAAACAGGTCCGCGAGGCCGCGCGCCTGATCGCCGATTCCAAGAACCCCGTCCTGTACGTCGGCGGCGGCGTGATCAAGGCCGACGCCTCCGCGGAGCTGCTCGAGCTCGCTGAGCTGACCCGGATCCCCGTGGTCACCACACTCATGGCGCGTGGTGCATTCCCCGACAGTCACGAATTGCACTGCGGCATGCCCGGCATGCACGGCAACGTCGCAGCCGTGGCGGCGCTCCAGAAGAGCGACCTGCTCATCACTCTCGGTGCCCGGTTCGACGACCGCGTCACCGGTCAGCTCGACACGTTCGCTCCCGACGCAAAGGTCATCCACGCCGACATCGATCCGGCGGAAATCGGCAAGAACCGGCACGCCGACGTGCCGATCGTCGGCGACTGCAAGGAAGTCATCGTCGAGCTGCTCGAAGCGGTCCGTGCCGACCTCGCGACAGGCACGAGGCTCGAATACGAGCAGTGGTGGGCCTACCTCGACGACCTCCGCAGCACCTACCCGCTGTCCTACGACCGGCACACCGACGGCACTCTGTCGCCGCAGTACGTGATCCAGGCCGTCGGCAAGCTCGCCGGACCCGACGCGATCTACTGCGCCGGCGTCGGTCAGCATCAGATGTGGGCTGCGCAGTTCGTCGACTACGAGAAGCCGCGTACCTGGCTGAACTCCGGTGGCCTCGGCACGATGGGCTACGCGGTGCCCGCTGCGATGGGCGCCAAGATGGGCAAGCCGGAAGCCGAGGTCTGGGCGATCGACGGCGACGGCTGCTTCCAGATGACCAACCAGGAGCTCGCAACCTGCGCGGTCGAAGGTGTGCCGATCAAGGTCGCGTTGATCAACAACGGCAACCTCGGAATGGTGCGTCAGTGGCAGACGCTGTTCTACGAGAAGCGGTATTCGAACACCGATCTGTCCACGCACAGCCTGCGTATCCCCGATTTCGTGAAGCTGGCCGAGGCTCTCGGCTGCGTCGGCATCCGTGTCGAGCGCGAGGAGGACGTCGAGGACGCGATCCGTCAGGCCCAGGCCATCGACGATCGTCCCGTCGTCATCGACTTCATCGTCGGCAAGGACGCCCAGGTGTGGCCGATGGTGGCTGCGGGCACCAGCAACGACGAGATCATGGCCGCCCGCGACATCCGTCCGTTGTTCGACGACGACTCCGCCGACGACCCCACTGTGATCCACGAGACCATCGAGCGCGACCGCGCGCGCAGCGAGCAGGCTGCCGCCGAGGAGGAAACCAAGTGAGCACGAGCCACACCCTCAGTGTTCTCGTCGAGGACAAGCCGGGCGTGCTGGCCCGAGTCGCATCA